>NZ_LSYT01000009.1 GCF_001602525.1 Flavobacterium chilense | reverse complement strand
TTATACCACCAGTCTCAAAAAGACCGGGTGATGTTTCAGGGTAATGACTCCAGAGAATTCTGGGTGAGAGCCGAAGACCGTAATAAAAACACAGCCATCTTATACGATGAACTAGGTTTGGCTGAATACGAAGCAATCGAAGCTTTTAAACGTTTTGATTACTAAAATTATTCGACCAGATACAAAGCATTTATATGAAACACATAGAAATATCAGTTTCGTTTACTCAAAAAAGGCATTTCACTATTTTAAAATACACAGCATCATACTTTGTGAAGAAATGTATCTTCTTTAGTATTCACTTTTACAAATAAAACCTGTGTTTCTATGTGTTGAAATAATTACAAAAACGAATCAGGAAACATTTGAAACAGGGTTCTTTTTATACAAAATCAAAACATTTTAAATCAAATTCGAAAGGTTGAACTCATATTCATTGTTACCTTCGTTTTCAATAAAAACCTAAAACCAGCAAATAATTGAGCAGTAACAAAAGCTAAAAAAACCTACTTTAAAAATAAATTAAAATCGCAATTTTCTGTCAGTATCCTTGTTTTTAATAATGATATTGATAGTTTTGCGTTTTCATAAATAAACCCCAAATTTTACCTACAAATACCTATGAAAAAAAAACTTTCCCATTTTTTACCCTATGTGCTTATCGCAAGCCTGATCGTGGGTTGCAGCGATGACGACTCAAAAGGAGACGGTTACAAAGCCAATTATTTGGCTGCTATTGATGCTACAAATTTACCCGTTGGAAATCGTCCGATGACGATGTTTGAAGACACCGAAAACTCGTCTAAAATGTATGACAACAAAGACCGTTGGTTTCGAGTAAATCAGCCTATGCAAATCATCCAAAAAGGAAAAGACTCGGTACAGGTTTCTCTGTATTCTCCGGTTGGACTCAACGATGTAAAAGTGTACGCTAAAATAGCCAACTACGACAAACGATTTTTAATTTATGAGTTTTCTAAAGTTCCGGCTTTTCACCGTTCGTTTCATCAAATTCCTTTGGTAGAAGGAAAACATGATTATCAGTTAGAAAACGGAAAAACAGTTACGATTGATAAAATAGATGGTTTCTCTTCAGGCGCAATCGAATTCTCGGTAGAATCTTCAGATCCTTTATTTGCAAAATTCAAGAAAATTAAATCGGCTCGTTTGGTTCAGTTTAGTACGCAGTACCACCTTAATAATCCTGCTGATGATCCTAATAAATTTTTACCAATGAATCCTGTTTTGGCAAAAGAAGCGATTACAATGATTATCAACTTCTCGTATGCGATAAGTCATCCTTTGTATTACGATACTTTTATGAATTTTGACCGATACAAAAAAGAACAGGCAGCAACTGCAGGAACAGCTATAAATGGTGCTTTAAACTGGCATGGAAACGCTGACGACAAAGACGGAGTTTACGATTATTTGACTAAAGCCCAAATTGAACAGGCTTACAACACCTACATCGACAGTAGAACTTTGAATATGGCTATGGTTGGCGGAGGTTCGGCCTGGGGCGGTGGCGCATTAGCTTCGCAATGGGAATCCGGTTATGTAACCGGACACTGGGTTGGAGAAATGTCGGTTTGGTCACACGAATATTCACATCATAGTGGTTATAGCCATAGTAGTAATTTAGCCAATAGTGGCGAAGGTGGCGGTCAGCAGGAAATGTTAACCGATTTTTATAAATACCTGATTTCCTTAAATGATCTTCCTTTTACAGATCCGGATATTTTAAAAGGATATTCAAAAACCGGATATTTAACAGGTACTTACAAAAAACCTGTCTTTAAAATTAATCCTAAAAATCCATTTTTATTAAAGTATAAAGGAGAAGGAAAATGGAACTAACCTACAAATCTATCATGAACAAAATACCGTTTTTATTACTATTACTTTGCCTGTTTACCAATTGCAGCAAAGACTCGGCAAATGCAGAACCTACCACATATAATTATTACTATCCAACAGATGAAGCATCAATAACCGCTGCTCAGATTGGAAACGGAACCGGAACTTTAGATCCTAAAGGAATCACGATTGCCAACGAAAAATTATATGTAGCCAATGGTAATGTACTCGAAGTATTCAACGCAGTGACTTTGGCGCACATCAAAACCATAACCGAATATAAAAAGGGAACAACCACAATTCCGTTAACCGAAATTACTTCTGTTGCTGTTGATAATGGCCGAATTTATATTGGAAGCCGTGAGTCCAGACTTTTTGTAATTGATGAAGCTACAAATGCCGGAATTAGTACCGTTGGAAACGGTCAGTGGTGGCAAACTTTTGTACACGTTTTTGGCGTTGTAGTAAGAGACGGATTAATTTTCGTAAAAGAAAAAGAAACTTCGATTAAAGTTTTCGAAACTACACAAATCACCGAAACGAGTGACTGGAATTTAAAACCTATTGCCAAACTGAATACTTTAAACGGTTTCGATCAGGTCTATTCACTTGATGTAGATGCCGGAAATTTAGTCGTTGCCGGAAGAGATGCTAAAAGTTATTTGTATTACAACATTGCCAGTATCAAAGCCAATGCTGCAAAGTCTCTTACCGAGCCTATAACTCCGGTAACAGCTACTTTTGATGCAAAACCTATTGCAGTTAGTTTTACCAAAGACTGGGCTGTAACCTCTGAAAATTTGGGAAGCACAAATTACTTACGTCTTTACCCAAAAGCGGACTTCATGAACCGTAACTTTACTGCAAGTGTAAATGCATCTGATGTTTTAGGACAAAATCCGTTTGGAAGTATTGTTGGCGTGGCACAACTAAACGATCGTTTGTTTTTATCTGATAACACCAATAAAAAAATCCGGGTTTTAAAACTGAACAAATCTACGATTGCAGAACAGGATTAATTTTTTTTAAACCATATAAGTTATATAAGGATTTTAAGTTTTTAATAACTGTAAAATCAGGAAACACAAAAGCTCTAAAGGTTAAACTTTAGAGCTTTTTTTATGAATTTGTCAGACTAAACGAAGTCGAAGTCCTCATACCATATCATTTCATCATCAATTGTCAGACTGAACGAAGTCGAAGTCCTCGTACCCTATCATTTCATAAACAATTGTCAGACTGAACGAAGTCGAAGTCCTCACAATATCATTTCATAAACAGTTGTCAGACTGAGCGGAGTCGAAGTCCTCTTACCACAAAATCCGCTCTAAAAAACAAACACATAAAAACATAGGTTTTATAGAAAAAAAAGAAACACATCTCTTTCACATACAACAACTATATGACTTTAAAATAAAAATGCCTTTTTGAATATACAAAGCCTATGTTCCTATGTGTTTAAAAAACTACTCCATAAAAAAAACTCCTGTTCAAGAATGAACAAGAGCTTTCAAAACAAACTAATTTCTATTTTTAATTACAATTTTTCTTTAAGCTAAACCACGTGTCAACCAACCTCTTTTATTGGCGGTAACTATGGCATAAGGTGTAATCCAGAATAAACTAAAAGTATAAAAAACACTATACGAATACGCCCAAAGCGAATCGGCGAAATTGTATCTTTTAGCATAAAATAAAACCGGAAAACTAGATACGATTAAGATTCCCAAAAGTGTAGAACTTAAAAACAATAACGGATGTATCGCGATAAAAAAGAACATAAAAAGCATAAACGGATACGCCATTAAAATTCTCAACGACTGATTAAGCCATAAAAGTCTCGGACCAAATTTAGATTCTTTTCTGAAATCAGTAAAAACATATTTTGCCATGGCGATGTTCTCACGCACATTACTTCTGCTCCATCTGATAAACATTTTATATAATCCGGTGTATTCTTCCGGCACGTTGGTCAAAACATAAGCATTACGCTGAAACAATACATGTTGTCCTTGTTTCAAAATCATATTTGTCATTGCACGGTCTTCTCCAATATCAGACGGCTGTCCCATAAAAGTTTGATTGATCCATTCGTCCAGACAGGCAAAAACCGAAGTTTTACGATACGCTGCCGCTGCTCCCGGAGTACAAAGTACAGAACCTAATTTACTTTCTGCAGAACGCATGAATTCAAAACTCATGACGAAACTTACATTCAGCATTTTTGGTAAAATTGCTTTTTTACTGTTCAATACATGAACATTTCCGGCAACTGCTCCACATTTTTCATCGACTACAAACGGACTTACTAAATTACGTAACGTATCTTTTTTCACGATTGAGTCACTATCAACCGTTACAAAAATTTCTCCCATTCCTAATTCGAATCCACGGTGCAGGGCGTGACGTTTTCCTGCATTTTGAGGTTGTTGGAAAATTGTCAAACGATCTCCTAATTTTATTTTAGCTTGTTGCATCCAATACCAGGTATCGTCTTTACTTCCGTCATCAACAGCTAATATTTCCAATTTATGTGCAGGGAAATCACTATCAGCCAGACTCAATAAAGTATCCCAAACCAGTTTTCCTTCGTTGTATGCAGGAACAATTACAGTAACTGTTGGCAACATTTCATCCGAAACTGATTCGATGGGTTTGTATGTAAAATACAAGTATAAATTATAAATAAAAACTCCTGTCTGAAAGAAAAATAATACTCCCGCCACGATCAGGAATGGCAATCCCCAGGAAGAGTTCAGTCGTTCAATCTGAAACTGATCGAAATCAGCTTGTAAATGGTATACAGCATACGATCCAATAAATAGTAAGATAAACGTACTCACCAAAACGAATAACCCAAACTTACTTTTGGTACGCTCGCTTACTTTTTTTGATGCTGCATTATCATTACTAATATGAAAAATGGAACTGTTTAAGGCTTGTTTGGTATTAAGATCCGGATTTGATGTATAAAATTGTTCGGTTGTAAGGATTTCACTTTTCATATGACACTACTTTTGATTGCTTGCTATGGGCTTTTATCTAATTACCTCCCTCCGACTTCTCTATTTTCATTTATCGGAAAGGATTTTACATTATCCCATTTTGCAAGCGTTGTGCCATTATCTATTTTTACTGGTCTTAAGTAGTTTAGGTATTTTTAATTGTTTTGATGTGTGTAATTTTTATACGTTTTTAGGATACAGTATACAGTTTTTGTTGGGGTTTTAGATTTTTTTTGGTAAGGTTTCAGAAGCTATTTCCAGCCATCCACTGTATCTTTTCCTTGCTAAAGAAGCAAGAAAAAGGATGCCGCTTCTGTCTGGGCTATAACATTCGTTTTTAAAAGAAAATTTTAATTGATTTTGAAAACTCAGGTATAAATACGTATTGAATTGCTTTAAATTATTAATATCCTTGTTGAAAATTAATTTTTATGAAAGTATGGTTTTCCGTAAAGCACTTAATTTAAAAAAAATAATCTTTGTTAAAGAAAGACCATTTATATTTAAAGTTTCTCAATCTTACAAAAGATAAAAATTAAAAAAATAAATGATAAATTTCTAGTTCGCCTAGGATTCAAATTTAGTTAGTGATAATAAAATTAGAATATATTAAAATAAGATGAAAGAAAGCACATACCTACTTAATCAGCATTTCAATAAACCTTTATCTTTGAACGAATTAAGAGAAGTGACTACTATTTATCATAAGAGCATAGATAATGTCAATTTGATAATTCCAGAACTTGACATATTAAATTTAATGCTTTGGATGAAAAGAGAGAAAATAAATTTTGGACCTTATCAAAATTTAACTTTTTTTGAAATTAGCAATCGAATTTACTCAGATTTAGTTTTATTAAAAGCTGCTCAAGTATTATTTGAAAAACATGATATCAAAAGTATTCAACTTAAAATGAGTAATCACTCAGGTAATGATTTAACAATTGTTGACAAAAATGATAATCAAATTGATGGTGAAGCTTTTAATACTGCCCCGTCTTTCTTCCAAATAAAAATGAGGAAAGAGTTGAAAAAGTTTAAAGATAAATTAGGAGTCATTACATTTAATAGTTCTGCATTGAATGATAAGAATATTTTTTTTCTAGACAGAAAAAAAATTGAGTTCCCAAATATTTTATTTATAGAATGTAATATTTAGAAAAAAAGAAAATAATGGATTATAAATCAAGCATAAGTAATATTTTTAGTGTGCGCAAAAATTTATTTGCAGTTCCAAATTATCAACGTGCCTATTCATGGGAAAAAGATAAGCATATAACTCAATTTTTTAAAGACATTAAAGAACATCCAGAAACTGTCAAGCAATATCATTTAGGTCACTTTTTGTTTGAAGCTGATGAAACTAATGAAAATAAATTTTGGATTATTGATGGGCAACAACGTTTAACATCAGTTGTTATTTTTTTGAGCTGTATTTATAACAAATTGAAAGATATTCCAGAATATCTTAAAATAGCACAAAACATATATAACGATTATTTAATAAACTCTGATGAAGAGCAAAAATATTCAACTGTCGATTACGATAACAATTTTTTTCAGAATATAGTAATTTCAGGTATTCCCGATAAAGATGATACTCGTTCTCGTAAAAAAATTAAAGAAGCTTTCGACTATTTTTCATCTGAATTAAACAAAAAAAATGTAACTATTGAAGAAATTATCAAATGGAAAAATTTAATTGAGAATGCTAAAATAACAACTGATAAAGTTTTTGATAAATCGGAAGCCACACAATTATTTACTTTTCAGAATGATAGAGGTAAGGATTTAACGGAATTAGAGAAATTAAAATCATTTTTAATGTTTAATGTGTATTTAGATTGTACAATTTTAAAACGTAATCCAAATCATGAAATTAGTTATATCGAAAAAGAATTTGAAACTATTTACCAATCACTAGAATTAATAAAAATTGCAGATGAAGATCAAATTTTAAACTATCACACCATAGCATTTGTTTCTAATGATGACACCTCATTAGAAAGAGTAAAAAAAATAATTAGAAAACAAGATAATAAAACTAAATGGATCAAAGAATTTTCCGTTGCTTTAAAAAAGAGCTTTTCTTCTATTGTTGAAATTCAAAATTCAAGAGATAGTCAAAGTACTTTAGCAGACATTCTTTACCTTGATCAATATAATAGTTTTCCATTATTACTTAAACTTTTTCATTTCCACCAAGATATTGATTCAATTCAAAAAGCATTAAGATTTTTAGAAATAATCCTTTTCAAAATGTCTTATACTGTTGGCAATTATAGAACAAATCGTTTACACTCCATCGCTTTAAATTATAACAATAATTTACAAAATCTAGAAAACGAATTACTAGATAAAGCAAAAAATGGATTTAAGGACTATTGGAATTTTACTGGTGACTTCCACAGATGTTTAAATGGTGGATATCATTATTGGTCAATTACTAAATATCTACTTTGGAAGTATGAAAACAAATTAAGAGAAAACGAACGAGAGCCTTCAATGAAATATTCAGATTTTGCAAATCTATTTGGAAAACATAAATTAGAAAACACTATTGATCATTGGACACCTCAAAAACCTGATGGTATTGAATACACTCAGGAATTTAAAGACAACTTTTTGAACAACATAGGAAATCTTGTTTTATCAACTAGAGGTCGAAATTCTAGTGACAGTAATAATTTACCTTCTAATAGAGAAACAAAATCTGTCTTAATTCAAAGACAAAAATTAGAACCATTAAAAAATAGTTGGACAGAATTAGAAATAAAAAATCGTCAAATTGAAATTGTAACTTTTGCAATAAATCATTGGGATCCAAATAAATTATAGAAATATTTAATAAGTAAATAGAATTACAAAGTAAACTAGATAGGATCGGAATTGAATCGAGATTATATCCGATCCTTATTTTTGTTCATTAAAAAAACAAAGACATCTACAGCAGAATAAAAGAACATATAAATTTGAGCCCAACTAAAAACACTTATGCTATGAAACTTCGACATAGAACTAACTTGCACGGTTTAGAATTTAGAGTGACAACTTTAGAAATCGATGTGCTTAATTATGACTTTATAGTTCCTCATATAGAATGCTCTTTAAGAAAAGAGTATCATCCAATAATTGGTAAACAGTAGTGTAATGGAAATCGCAAGTTTTTGTCAAGACCAATTCCAATCTGTACAATGGCATCTCAACAAATTTGGTTTAAAAAAATTACATCTAAAATATTAGCCAAGGCATATATTACAATAATTCAACTTATAAAAGCTTTACTTAATCCTCCCTACACCTCATACATTTCCATCCACAACCTAGTCTCCTCCAAATCCAGTTCTTTCTCAATCTTCATGAAAATCTCTTCGTTGACAGAACCGAATTTATACATCGATTCTACTATGTTCCTATCAATATTGAAAAGATCAATTTGCAGTTTGGTGAAGTCGTTGAAGATTTCGCCTCTAATTAGATTTTCTTTTCAGAAAAAATTGGGCGAAAGTGTTGTTTTTTATCTCTATTTTAGAATCAGATCTTAGGCTTTAAGAACGAGGTTTAGGTAAATTTCTGTCGTACATAATAATAGTTCCTGCCACAGCCACATTTAAACTTTTTTCTGATTTAAATTTTACCAGATGATGGCATTTCGCCATTACTTTTCTGGATAAGCCATGATCTTCTGCTCCAAGTAAATAAACACAACGTCTTGGATGTTCAAAAACCTCTAAATCAGAAGCTTTTTCATCTAATTCAACCCCAACCAATCGTGCTCCTTTAGGTAAGTTTTCGAAAAAGGCCTCAAAAGTATCATAATGAAAATAAGGAATAGCTTTTACTGCATCATGAGTATCACAAGCTTGTTTAGCATATCGATTACCTATGGTAAATATAAACGTAGCCCCTAAATTTTGAGCAGATCGCCACAAAACTCCCAGGTTTTCAGGTGTTTTACCATTTTGAATTCCTATTCCAAAATATTCATTTATAAAGTTATCATTCATGTGGACAAAAGTACAAACTGTAAATACATAAGTCAATTTTTATTGTCTAAAACGAAGGCCAAAATACTTCTCTCAACTAAAATCTGACCCTTTTCGCTACAGCAAATAATTCAATTCATTATGAAACGAATATCAAACCCTACTCCTCATACATCTCCATCCACAACCTCGTCTCCTCCAAATCCAGTTCTTTCTCAATCTTCCTGAAAATCTCTTCGTTGACAGAACCCGATTTATGCATCGATTCGAGTTTGTTACGTTCAACATTTAAAAGATCAATTTGGAGTTTGGTGAAGTCGTTGAAAATCTCACCTCCTATTAGATTTCCTTTTCCGAAGAAATTGGCCGGTAGTTCCGTTTTTTGGAGTCGGTTGAATTTTACTTCGTATTTGCTTTTGATGTTATGGAGCAAGTCGTCGTTGAGTAACGAGAAATTATCTTCGATATGGGTAATGGTTTGCGACACGATGATGTTTCGGATCTCATATTCTTCGGCCAGAATCGAGTAACGTTCAATTTTTAATTTCTTAATCAGCCAGGGCAAAGTTAACCCCTGAATCACCAAAGTAGAAAGAATCACACAAAACACCAGATAAATGATGAGGTTTCGTAAAGGGAATTTCTCCGTTTCGTTCATCATCAGCGGAAGCGCCAAAGCAGCCGCCATCGACACCACACCACGCATTCCGGACCAACCGAAAACGACCATGTTTCTAAAATCGAATTCTTCCTGTAATCGGATTTTTTTACTGATTACTCTGGGTAACAAAGTCGCCGGAATTACCCATAAAAAACGCACCAGGATCACGACCACACTTACCGAAGCACCCCAAACAAACAAGGACCAACCGGAATAATCTCCAATTCCTTCCATAATTTGGCGTAACTGCAATCCGATTAAGATAAAGATTAATCCGTTTAGAATATTCGTTAAAACACTCCAAATCGTTCCTGTCATGATTCGGCTTTCGTGTGTGAAAATCGTTCCGGATCTTGCTGATAGAAAAAGTCCTGTTGCCACAACCGCCAAAACTCCCGAAGCTTCAAAATGTTCTGCAAGTAGATAAGAAGCAAAAGGCGTTAATAAAGTTAAAGTCGCTTCGATCACCTCATCGCACACGAACTTTTTATGAATAAAACTCATAACATATCCCACGCCCAAACCAATAGCGATTCCTAAAACCGACATCACAACAAAGTTCAATCCCGCTTGCCAGAGTACAAAATTTCCGGCTGTAATAGCGGTCAAGGCATATTTGTACGCCACCAGACCACTGGCATCATTGACCAGACTTTCGCCTTCGAGAATGGCAATTAACCTCGGGTGTAACCCCAAACCTTTTGTAATAGAAGTAGCTGAAACCGCATCAGGTGGCGAAACAATCGCACCTAATAAAAAAGCTAACGGCCAGGAGATATCATCAATTAACCAATGTGCTGCAATAGCCACGGCAACAGTGGTAAAAAGTACCAAACCAACAGCTGCCAAAGTAATGGGACGGATGGTTTGCTTAAAATCTGACCAGCTGGTATACCACGCCGCATGATATAAAAGCGGTGGCAAAAAAACAATAAAAACAACTTCGGGGCTTAAGGCAATTACCGGAAGTCCGGGAATAACACTAATGACCACTCCGCAAAGTACCAGTACAATAGGAATGGGAAAATTATATTTCTTACTGATAAGGCTCAGAAATGCAACGCCAAATAGCAACATGATAATTATAGTAATATTTTCCATTTTCGAATTGTTTTGTGTTTGGTGGTATTTAAGAGTACGAATATAATATTTTTAGAACTTTGGAAATTATCAGGAGTGCATTTTATCAAATACACAGAAACATAGATTTTATAATTGTTCTCAAAAATCATTATAAAAATCATGATTTTCTAACATAGTTTATACGCTATATCGAAACGGATCATTTCCTGACAATGCTTATCTATAAGAATTCATATCAAGTGAAATGCCTTTTTAAGCATTCTGAATTTATATTTCTATGTGTTTCATAAATAAACAAAAACTAAGACTTTCTACAAAGCTGCTAAATCTCATTTAACCAAACTTTATTACATACTTCATTATAAATAGGGCAAAAAAAATTACATTTGAAACTTAAATTCATTGCCTCAAATTATGATTCAGAAAAGAAATTTTATTGGCTTACTGGCCTTATTCGCAGTCTTTTTTTATGCACCGTTTACCTACTCTCAAACCACACCTCCTAAAACCGAAAATCGTTCGAAACTATTTGAAGAAACCACTACAGACAGTGATTATTTAATCGCGATCGAAAAAGCCGGAGAAGTTTTAGAATCGGCTCATAATGACACTGAATTTGACGGAAACAGCCTTCATTTATTTGGCGACATCAAACGAACACAAAGCAAACTTGATCTTATTCTGGCAAGTTTAAAAGGTGCAAATCCCAATGTGCGCAACCAGCAAATGTATCGTATTGTCCTGAAAGAGATTGAACAGGAACTTAACGAACAAAATACAGCTATCAATTTACGCAACCAGACGCTGGAAAAAATTAAAGGTCGCGTAATCGACTTGCGCAAGGACAAAACTTTAATGGCTCTTATAAAAGATACTATTCGCCGCAAACAATTTAAAAAAGAATTCGCCAATCTTAAAAACCGATACCTGAGTACAGATAGCTTGATGACTAAAAATCAGGAGATCTTAAACAGCAATAAACGACTAACTGTTGAAAGAAAAATTGCGGTTTCGAATGCCCTGATTACAGTAGATACTAAACTTGAAAAATCAGGAATTAGTATGCTCAAAAAAGAATATCCGGCATTATGGAGCAGTGATTCTACTTCTAAAAAAATAGTAGGACAAAACATTAAAGCAAAAATCATTATTGAAGAAAATGTCGCTGCTTATTATTTGAGTTACAGAGCCGGCGGATTGATTTCTTTGGTTCTCTTAATGGGATTATTGGGCTGGTATATTTCACGCAATTTAAAATACCTAAAAAACAACGGACACGCGGATAATCTGTCTCAGTTTAATTTTAAATATTTAAATCGTGGCGTTCTTATTCCGGTCGCAGTTATTGGATTGAATATTGCCGTTGTCAGCAATTTATATGCTCCGGCAATGTTTATCGAACTCATTCAGTTGGTGCTTCTTGGGTTGCTTACCATTCTGTTCAAAAAAGACTGGTCGGGAACTTCAATGCGCAACTGGGTGCTGCTTTTAGTGTTATTTTTTGTGTTGTGTTTCCTAGATTTATTTATTGTCGTTGGTTTTATACAACGTTGTGCTTTTATAATAATCAATATATTAGGAATCCGTTATGGGTTGGTACAAATTAAAAGTTTAAAAGACCAGCTTTATATCAAAGGATTCATCAAATGGGCGAAAATCATTTTTATTGGTTTGAATGTTCTGGCATTGCTCAACAACCTTTTTGGAAGAGTTTCGCTTGCCAATATGTTAAGTTTAACCGCTTTTATATCGCTTACACAAATTGTGGCGTTAAGCGTGCTTTTAAAAATCGTATTAGAAATTATTCTTTTACAGATTTATACAACCCGAATTAAACGCGGAATCGAAAAGATTTTTGATTATGAAAGCTTATCAGATACACTCAAAAAACCTTTCATTATCGTTATCAGTTATATGTGGATTATTGTAATCGCAGCCAACCTAAATATCTGGGAATCGTTGCGTGCCGGTTTGGGTTCATTACTCAGTCATCCCAATACCATTGGAAGCATCACTTTTACCTTAGGAAACATTGTATTGTTTTTTATCATTATCTGGGTAGCGCATTTATTGCAAAATTATGTAGCTTACTTTTTTGGAGAAATTGACGATGAAAACGAAGAAAACATCAATAAAAGACAACATTCTAAATTACTTATCACAAGACTTGTCGTTTTAATTAGTGGCTATCTGCTCGCCGTTGCCGCTTCTGGAATGCCTTTAGACAAATTGAGTATTTTACTAGGAGCTCTTGGTGTGGGTGTTGGACTTGGACTTCAGAATGTGGTTAATAATTTCGTTTCGGGTATTATTTTAATTTTTGACAAACCTATTCAAATTGGAGACGTGATTGATATTAGTAACGAATCTGGCCGTGTAAAATCGATGGGATTGCGTACCACCAAAATCAATGCGCCAAATGGTGCCGAAATTATTATTCCGAATGGTAATTTATTATCTCAGAATATCACCAACTGGACTTATACAGACAACTTTAAACTGGTAGAAATTGCTGCAGAAGTTACAGGAGAAATCATGCCGGAAGAAATCAATACCTTAATAATTGAATCTCTTGAAAGTATGGCTTTGGTTAATTCATCTAAAGTTCCGCAGATTTATTACAGTGCAATTTCAGATGGGAAATTCAAATTGCAAATAAAATTCTGGTGCAGTATTTACCGTACCGAAGAAACTATTAGCAGTGCACGTCAGGTACTTTTTAGTAATTTCAAAGCCAAAGGTTTAACCTTATCAACATAAAAACCTTATCTGGTTTTAGTTTTAAATCCGTCAGATTAATTTTTGACGGATTTTTTTTGATATTATTTCCAGAATCAACAACTAAAGACACAATAGTCTGATTTACAACATTGAAACATTTAAACAAAACGATTACAGAATTAGATAGTAAAGCGTTAAATTTATTAAAATATACATGTTTATTTGTAATACAATTAATCTTATCTTAGCAGAATCAAATCTATTTTAATGGTATATCAATCTTAAAATACAGAAAAATAAAGCCTGAAATTAGATCGTAAATCACACTTAAAAACAGTTTAATTTCGAATAAACAAAAACCTTATAATACTCAAAATGAACAAGCAGCATTACAATTTATTACTGGCAGATGACGATGAAGATGATTGCGCTTTTTTTAAAGAAGCTCTTGACGAATTGTCACTTTCTGTATCGCTTGTAACGGTGAATGACGGAGTACAGCTTATGGATTTTTTGGCCGATAATTTTTCGTCAAATTTACCCGATATTCTTTTTCTGGATCTTAATATGCCCCGAAAAAATGGTTCTGAATGCCTGACAGAAATAAAAGAAAAAGCAGAACTGAATACACTTCCTGTCATTATTTTTTCGACTTCGCTGGACAATGATATTGTTGATTTAATGTATAAAAAAGGTGCTACTTATTATATTCGGAAACCCGGCGAATTTTCTAAATTAAAAAAGGTAATCGAAAATGCACTGATTATAGCATCCGAAAATAATTTTAAACAGCCTCTAAGAGAACATTTCATACTTCAACCCTAATTCGTTTTTAGAATGAGCCTTACACATAATAAAAATTATTTTATAACCGATGGTGGCGAAATGGGCGAATTGGTTCGTGCTAAAGATTGGAGCAAAACCGCTTTAGATAATCCCGAAACATGGCCGCAAAGCTTGAAAACCATGGTTGCTGTAATGCTCAACAATCCGTTTGGAATGTACATTGCATGGGGAAAAGAATATACGCAGATTTATAATGACGGTTTTCGTCCTATTCTTGGCTCAACCAAACATCCCGAAGCTTTAGGAATTAGTTCAAGAGAAACATTTGCAGAAATCTGGGAAACGATAGGACCTATGTTTGATGATGTAATGAAAGGTAAAGCGGTTAGTTTTCCTGATTTTATGGTTCCGCTAAACAGAAATGGTTTTACAGAAGAATGTTATTTCGATTTCTCCTACAGTCCTATTAAAACAGAAAACGGAGATGTTGGCGGCGTTTTGGTTACGGTTATCGAAACTACAGAAAAGAAAAAAGTAAATCAGGCACTTAAAGAAAGTAACGACCGGTTTATAAACAACATAATGCAGGCTCCTGTTGCCATGTGTGTTTTTAGAGGTCCGAAACATATGGTTGAAATCGCCAACGATCAAATGATTCTGTTATGGGGAAGAAGCGCAAATGAGGTCATCAATAAACCTATTTTTGAAGCCTTGCCCGAAACCAGAAATCAATATCTTGAGGAGGTTCTGGATAATGTTTACAATACCGGTGAAAAATTTATTGCCAATGAGCAACTGGTTCAGCTTCCACGTGATGGAAAAATAGAAGACACCTATATCAATTTTGCTTATGAAGCCCTAAAAGAAACTGACGGCACTATTTCTGGTGTTGTAGGTATCGCCATCGAAGTGACAGATCAGGTACTTTCCCGTTCGAAAGTCGAAGAAGGTGAGCAGAAAGTGAGAGAACTGGTTGAAAATGCTCCTTTTCCGATTGCTTTGTATGTGGGAAAAGAAATGATTGTTGAACTCGCCAATGATTCTATTATTAAAATATGGGGAAAAGGCAATGATGTTATCGGAAAATCATTTAAAGATGTGGTTCCGGAGCTCGACAATCAATTGGTTTTTGAACAGATTAACGAAGTACTCACCACAGGAAAATCTTTTCATACCAAAAATACACCACTGGATATAAACGTTGACGGAAAATCAGGAACGTATTATTTCAATTATAGCCTAACTCCTATTTATGATGTAAACGGTAATGTTTATGGCGTCATGAATACAGGTGTTGACCTGACAGATCTTAACTTCGCCAATAAAAAACTGGAAGAAAGCGAGCAAAATTTACGAAGCATGGTTTCGCAATCTCCAATTGGTATTTGTGTATTAGATGCAGAAACTTTGGTCAGTGAAATTGTAAATGACAGCTTTCTCGAAGTTGCCGGAAAATCTTATGATCAAATAGCCGGAAAATATTATTGGGAGGCTTTCGCCGAAGTAAAATCCTGTTACGAAGCTGCTCTGCAAAAAGTAATACAAGACGGACTTCCTTTTTATGCCAATGAAGTAGACATGATGCTCATCAGACATGGAAAAGAAGAGAAAATATATGTAACTTTTGTTTATGCCCCGTTAAAAAACACAGAAGGAAAAGTAACTAAAGTTGCCATTTGGGTATTGGATAACACATCTCAGGTTATAGCAAGACAAAAAATCGAAGAAGCTGATAAACGTTTCCGAAATACAGTGAAACAAGCTCCTGTTGGGATCACGATTTTACGTGGTCCAAATCATGTAGCCGAAATGGCCAACGAAGCCTATCTAAAACTCGTTGCCCGTGAGGAAAAAGATTTTGTAGGCAAACCTTTGTTTGAGTCATTGCCCGAAGTAAGAGAAACCGTAAGTGATCTTCTGGATACTGTTTTTACTACCGGCATTCCTTATCATGGAAACGAATTGCCTGTACCTATTAACCGATACGGAAAACAGGAAACTTTTTATTTTGATTTTCTATATCATCCTTTAAAAGAAGAAAATGGAGAAATTTCGGGTATCATCGTTACTGTTACTGAGGTAACTGAAAAAGTCGAATCCAGAAAAAAAACAGAGCTTAATGAAGAAAGACTTAATATAATAGTCGAAGCTAGTGAATTAGGTACCTGGGAGTTGGCAGTAAAAACAAAAGACCTTCAATATTCTCAACGTTATCTGGAAATTGTTACCGGACATAAAGACTGGGAAAAACTGAGTCACGCCCAATTGTTGAGTCATGTTCATCCTGACGATTTGTATATACGTGAAAAAGCCTTTAAAGAAGCCATTGCTTTAGGAAATATACACTATGAAGCCAGAGTGATATGGGATGACAAATCAATTCACTGGGTCGAAGCCAAAGGAAAAGTTTTTTATGACTCCGAAAATAATCCTGAAAAATTATTAGGTACTGTACGCGATATAACTGATGAAAAAAATCATCAGCAGGAGCTTGAAGCAAGCGAAAAAAGATTCCGAAAACTTGTTATGGAATCTCCGGTTCCTAAAGCCATTCTTAAAGGAAAAGACATGGTAATCGAAATGGTCAATGCGGCACTTTTGAAAAATATCTGGAAAAAAGAAGAACATGATGTACAGGGTAAAAACATATTGGATGTATTTCCTGAACTCAAAAAACAAAAATATGCCCGATTACTAAACGAAGTTTACACAACCGGAAACCTGCATTCAGAATCAGAATCACTGCTGTATTTAAACGATGGTACTGTTGAGCGTAAAATGTATATTGATTTTGAATATGCACCTCAACGGGAGTTAGATGATACCATTTCAGGAATTAAAATGACGCTGATTGATGTTACCGAAAAAGTAGAAACCAGAAAAAAAATAGAAGAAAGTGAAAAAAAATTCCGTTCCCTGACCGAAAGTATCCCCCAACTTATTTGGGAAACAGACGAAAAAGGAAATGCATTGTTTACCTCTGGTAAATGGCTGGAATATACAGGTGTGATCCCCGCTGGTGAAGCCGAATGGAAAGCCATGATTCATCCGGATGATTTTGAGGAAAACAATAAAATATGGAGCAACAGTCTGGCAACAGGTCAGGTTTACAAAACAGATGTAAGGGTTTTAAGAAAAGACGGCACTTATAGATGGCATGCCGTAATTGGTGAACCTGTTTTAAACAAAGACAACAAGATTATAAAATGGGTTGGGGCATTTACGGATATTCAGACAGAAAAAGCATTTACTCAGGAATTAGAAAAACAAGTAACAGCAAGAACTAAAGAACTGGAATTTAAAAATGTTGAATTAGAGCAAATGAACAAAGAACTTCAGTCGTTTGCCTATATTTCCAGTCATGATTTACAGGAACCATTACGAAAAATTCAAACCTTTGCTACCCAAATTACAGAGAAAGAATCTGAAAATTTATCCGATTACGGAAAGGATAAATTCCAGCGTATGCAAAATGCTGCCAAACGCATGCAAACGCTTATTAATGATTTGCTTTCGTATTCCAGAACCAACATTCAGGAAAGAATATTTGAAAAAGTAAATCTTTCTAAAATCATTGATGAGGTAAAAGAAGATCTGAAAGAAGAACTGGAGCAAAAAGGAGCTGTAATCGAAAGTAATGAAACCAGCGAAGTAAGTATTATTCCGTTTCAGTTTAGACAATTATTGTATAATCTTGCCAGCAATTCATTAAAATTCTCAAATCCGGCTGTTCCTACTATCATAAAAATTAAAAGCGAAATCACAAAAGGTGCAAATCTGGATAATGAAGCCTTAATTAAAGATATCGATTATTGCCATATCAGTATTTCTGACAATGGTATAGGTTTTGAACCTCAGTACAGCAAAAAAATATTCGAAGTCTTCCAGCGTTTACATGGAAAACTGGAATATACCGGAACCGGAATTGGATTGGCAATCGTTAAAAAAATTGTAGAAAACCATAACGGAATTATCACTGCAAAAGGCGAACAAAACAAAGGAGCCACTTTTGATATTTACATTCCGGTGCTTCAAAATACAAATGCATAAAAAAAGCGGAAATGATTTTTAAGTCATTTCCGCTTTTTTTTAATCCGTTAAAAATAACCGATTTACTTTGGTATAATTATCTGGTATAAACAGTAATAACTCCCGTAGTTTTATCTTTTATTTTTAATTCCTTATTCGTAAGATTCATAATGTCACTCGTTGAACTTACATTACCAACTGTAATCGTTAAATCATTATGAGATCTTACATAAGTTCCTGTAGTTTCTGTTAAGGCACAATTAGAACCATTGTAATCCCCTATAACTGCTGCATTACTCAATCTTAAGTCTAAATAATCCCTGTTACATCCGCTTGCATTTTGTGGAGCATCGATTAATACTTCCTGTCCGTTAATAATCGTTCCGGTTTGACTTAGGTTGTATTTTCCTTGTAATGGAATGATTGTTTCTCCTTCGTTGTCATCGCTGCTACATGCTCCTGCAAATAATCCAATGCTCAATAATAATCCGAATAATATTCTTTTAGTTTTCATGTTTGATTTCTTTAAAATTATTTTATGCTAAATTATACTCCAAGTCCTACAGAACTGTTCTATAATTTTGACTTTTATTTATATAATTTCGTACAAAATCTTAAAAAAAATATTATTCAAAAAGAATATACTCAAATTCTTGCATTAAATTTCGGCTGTTTTTTTACATATTTATCTAAAACATAATTCGTTACAGGTTTTAATGGGCTGCCGTTTTCAGGATGTTTTCCATTTGCATTAAAAAAATCGATTCCGGTTACAGTCTTCGCGTACCAAACAGTCGCCAATCCGTCCTGATCAAAGCAAATTGTTGTATCACAAACATTAATCTTTTTAAGATTAACCACATTTTTATCAAATGACTCTATATGGGTAGCCAATCCGTTACCTTGTGTTTTCAGGTTACAATTCACAATTTCATAATGATCACCAGTCCACTGCATACATTTCTTTTTAACAAAGATCTTATCAGTCAATGCAAAACTCACACAAAAGAGTACAACGAAACCTAACGATATAATTTTTATCCTCTTTCTAAACTGACTTAATACTTTTCTGGTAAGATTCGAAGATGAAGAAGTTTTTTTGAATTGTTCCAGAACATTTCTGATCTCTTCCAGACTGGTTTCATCATCTGTATCAACAAACTCATTATTTACAGCGTTTGTCCTCTTCAATTCTTCAACTACAAAACCTTTTTCTTTAAATTTTAAAAAAGGTCTATGTTCAAAATCCACTAAAATAGCAGCCAGGTTCACAGCACTTCTGGAACTTAAATCTGTCCTTCCTTTAAAAAAAGTACCAATGGGTTTAAATTTATCTGTACACTTTTTAAACTCATTTTTTTTGGTTACATCAAATGGAAAACCAAAAAAAGAACTAAAAACAATAAGGTCATCCTCGCTCCTCTTTTTTTCAAATATTTCCCAACACAAATCTCTAAGATTTGCTTGTGAAGGACTAGATAAACCATCGCTGTCTTTCTCTCTCTCATACTTTGCTTTAATAGCTTTTTTATAATCTTCGATAGAATAGTTGTTCATGTTTTTGGAAAGTTTTTAAATGTTACAAGAATGATCAGGTTTCCTAATAAATACAGGCTCGTAGCAACTTGGTTTGCTTCAGAATTAATTCTTATTCGATTTATCAATATGATCAAAAGTACAAAACTAGTTTAATAAATAAATGAGGAAAGACGTAAGGTATAGCATGTTTGGGAAGTACAAAATGGGTCTTACTGTTTTACAATATTCGCGTTTTCAACAAAATTTATATAGCATCATCCAATACTTAAAAAAAAGCCCTACAATATTGTATTGAGCTTCGATTTCAAATAAAAAAATTATTACAAATGAGCGGGCGTTTATATATTTTCATTCTTTTTGTTTTACCACCTAACAAAAATAGATCCATATTCATTTTATTATTTAAATAAAATGAATCGTTATAAAATTCTATAATCTAAAATTTATGATAATCATTTGAAGAATACTTTTTTAAGAGATAGGCAGCCTTTTTTCCATTAATTTGAAGAATTAAAAAGTAAAATATTTATAGCTGAACAAAATTGAGATCTCGTTTTTGTATAAAGATCAATTAGGTGAAGATTTCCTGCAAAGTGTTTCTCTTCCCATTTTTCGAATGGAATGAGCAGAAGGTTACAAGGCACGTTTTGGATTCGTTTATGTTGATTTTGAAACATAGCAACGTAGCATCAAACAATCCGGTTTTGGGTTTAGTAGTTTTTTATTATAAAATATCTTTTTATGATTAATGCTTTTTTACATACTTATCAATAATATACGGAGTAATGGGTCTTAACGCTTTTCCATTTTCTGGATGTGTACCATGTGTATTAAAAAATTCTGCGTTGTTTCCTACTTTAGCATACCAAACAATAGCTTTTTCATTTCTAAAAAAAGTTGTTGTATCGCAAACCGCAATTCTTCTTAGATTTATAACTCTATTATCATAAGGCTCGGGAGAATTAAAGGTTCCAAATCCCTGTATTTCTAAATCACAACTTACTTCTTCATAATGATCTCCGGACCATTGCATGCATTGTTTTTTAAAGAAAGTAGCGTAAATCCCAAAACTTAGAGAAAAAATAATTATTGCCATTATTACCTTCGTTTTTGATTTTTCTAAAATTCTTTTAATGGATCTCTCTATAGCTTTGACATCAAAATTATTTTGTGCCATAATTTGTGAATCATTTATTATTAAACTCTGAGCTTCATTGAAACTTTCTGATGTATTAAAAATTTCTTCCTGTACTAAATCTTCTTCCCTGCTTAAACTTTCTTCTCTTACTAAATCCTCTTCCTGTATTACACTTTCAGTATTTGCTGAGCATTCATGCTCTTCAAAATGTACTTCTTCAATTTCAGTATCATTTTCCTCTACTGGCTTATCTTCTATTTTCGCAAAAAATATTTCTGGTTTATAAGGATTTCTTTTGGGGTCAGAAGGCCCTTCTATTTTATCTATTTCAACAAACCCTTTTTCTTTAAATTTTTTAAAAGGTCTTGGCTGAAAATCGACTAAAACTGCGGCTAAATCCAAAGTATTAATTTTTGTTGCTTTTTTTCCCTCTTTATATAAGTCTCCAATTTTTCTAAACTTATCTGTGTACGGCACAGAAGTATTTTCTTCATTTGGATTAAAGTCGAATTTGAAAAAAATTCTATACACATTAAGATCGTCAGTTCTTGGATCTGACTTTAAAGTTTCCCTGCATAAATCTCTTAAAAGAGCTTGTGATGGATTGCTTAAATAATGAGAATATTTTTCTGTTTCTTTTTGACTGACATACTTATTTCTAATAGCGTCTTTATAATCATTTTCAATTTTTTCTTGAGTAATGTTTCGCATAGACATTCGGATTTTTAGGGTTTTTAGGATTTTCTTATCGGATTCTTTAAGGGTTTCCGTAAAGTTCGGATCTCCCGGAATTCCGTATAAATTCAGCTTTACAATCGTTGTTACTTTGCCTCAGAATCAGTTAATACTTTGAACTGCAGGTCTAAAACAAAAGTACAAAACTAGTTCTACTAAAAGTGCGGAAAACCGTAAAACGGACTTTATCCGGGAAGTATAAATAAAATTTTATAGTTCTACGCACTTCACTTCCCAAAATCATTTGGTATTGCCTAAAACAAGATCCGGAAAAGTTCCGGACAGCAATACCCATGTCTAATTTTTAATTCATAAAATCATGAAAAAAATATTCATTTTGGGTGCCTTTGCACTATTAACAACGACTGTAATTTCTTGTACTGCTGACGAAGTTTCATCAGATAACAATTCTAAAACTGAACTTAAAAAGGAAGCTCTTCCTGAAAAACCATCCTATGCTGATGGTCCGGATGATGATCCTATCAAAGTACCACCACCACCAGTTAAAGACTAAATAAAATTAGTTTTAATATAAATTTTATTTAATTTCGGGGAAAGTAACTATTATGCTACGATCCCCGAATTTTTATTTTATATTCTTCCTTCTTCTCCTTTCCTGTAAAGAAGAAAACATTAAACCTGTCAATACCTCATCTATTAAAAAAGAAGCTCTGGAGTTTCGGGAAAAAGGAATAACGAGCCTTGAAAGCAAAAATTTTAATAGTGCATTCTATAACTTCAATAAATCGAAAATAGCTTTTGAAGCCATGAAAGACAGTGCTAATATTGTCTATAATCTCATTCAAATGGCTTCTATTCAGCAAATAAATGGCGATTATTACGGAAGCAAGGAAACATTAACAGAAGCTTTACCATATATTACAAAAAAAGATGTTTACAGTGCCGCCATTAATAATTTTTTTGGCATAGCCGATAAAGAACTTGCACTCTACGATGATGCTGTTTATTACTATAAAGAAGCAATAAAAGACTGTACCGATTCTATCTCCAAACAATCTCCGTTAAATAATATTGCTGTTGTTTATATTCAGCAAAAAAAATATGATAAGTCAATTCAGATTTTAGAATCCATTTTAAATAAAAAAATATTAGACAATAATTCACTCAAAGGAACAAAAGCCAGGGTTTTAGATAATTTAGGCTTTGCTTATTTTAATAAAGGAGATATTGACAAAGGGCTTCTGCTTATGACTCAGGGTTTCAAAATTAGAAATGAAACAGATGATTCATATGGTCGTATTCAGAGTTGTTTACATTTAGCTGAGTATTATGCAAAAATTGATTATAAGAAATCTCATGAATATGCGCAAACAGCTTATCAAATTGCTACAAAGTTGAATAGTATTGATGAAAGGTTAGAGTCACTCTCTTTTTTAATGTCTAATAGTTCTAATATTCGCAACACAGAATATGCCCAAAAATATATTGTCTTAAACGACAGTATCATTAAAATCAGAAACAATTTTAAAAATAAATTTGCCAAAATTAAATACGATTCTAAAAAAGAAAAGGATGAAAATCAAAAACTACGTTTAGAAAAAACAGAGAATTTATTGGCTCTTCAGGAAGAAAAATATCAAAAAGTAGTTGCAGGATTTGTTGTTCTAATTTTAATTATTGTCATATTAATTTTAATACGATATTTTAGAAACAGAGGACGAATCGACAAAATAAAAACTGCTTATGATACTGAAACCCGCATTGCCAAAGACATTCATGATGAACTGGCAAATGATGTTTTTCATGCTATGACATTTACTCAAACACAGCCATTAGCTATTGACAACACAAAAGAAACATTGGTTCAAAAGCTAGACAATATTTATTCACGTGTTCGTAGAATTTCGCAAGAAAATAGTACCATTGATATTACAGCAAATTATGCCACTAATTTGAGAGAAATGCTTTCGACTTATAATAACGAGAATACAAACGTCATTATTAATAATATCGAAAAAGTAAATTGGGAATTAGTAGACAATATCAAAAAGGTTACAATTCACAGAGTTTTACAAGAATTAATGGTGAATATGAAAAAACATAGTCAGGCATCATTAGTCGTTGTTAAGTTTGACAGCAACGGAAAAACAGTTTTCATTGATTATACAGATAATGGAAAAGGTTGCGAAAAAGAACAAATTATAAAAAATGGTTTACAAAATATGGAAAACCGTATTCTGGCCACAAAAGGAACTATTACTTTTGAAACCGAACCTGATAAAGGTTTTAAAGTAAAAATAACAATGCCTAAATAAAAGCCTATGTTTAAGAAAGTAATAATAGCCGAGGATTTTGAAGAATTCAATTTAGCCATAAAACAAACTTTGAGTGATTTCGAAATTGTCAATTTTCAGCACGCAAAATATTGTGACGATG
Organism: Flavobacterium chilense; assembly: GCF_001602525.1. Lineage (GTDB taxonomy): Bacteria > Bacteroidota > Bacteroidia > Flavobacteriales > Flavobacteriaceae > Flavobacterium > Flavobacterium chilense. The sequence goes on along the minus strand of NZ_LSYT01000009.1, from coordinate 277,867 downwards.
CTTTTCTAAAAATAAGAAAAGCCATTCAGGATAATGAACCATACGATTTATTAATTAGTGATCTGTCGTTTAAAAAAGACCATCGTGAAGTAAAAATTAGCAGTGGTGACGAGTTAATCCAAAAAGTTCGTGAACTGCAGCCTGATATTAAAATCATAGCCTACTCTATTGAAGATAAAAATGCCCGTATAAAATCACTTTTTAACGATTCTGAAATTGATGCCTTTGTCCTAAAAGGCAGGAACAGTATTGAAGAGCTTAAAAAAGCTATTACAATAATTTCGGTTTCTGATCAAAAATTTATTTCACCAGAAGTTGCTTCAGCGCTTCAGGAAAAAGGCAATTATGAAATAGACGATATCGATATTAAAATTCTAAAATATCTATCTGACGGAACTTCACAAGATGAGATTATCGAGATTTTCAAAAGTTCAGATGTTAAACCTAATAGTAAAAGTGCTATGGAAAAAAGATTATCTAAACTAAAAGATTTCTTCAAGGCCAATAATACAGTTCATTTAGTTTCTATTACAAAAGACATGGGGATTATCTAAAATTCTGTAAACTTCAATTATAACTTTTCAAGCTCCTTCGGGGGCTTTTTTTATTTCTGTAAATAAAATTACTGATTATGGATTTCCGTAAAATACCGGTACCAAATAGGTCTAAGTTTGAATTATAATTCAATTTAAACTTAAAATCATGAAAAAACTAGTCGTTTTATTTAGTCTGTTCTTCCTTGTTCTGGGAGGAAGTATTGAAGCCCAAAGTGGTCATTACAAAAGTGGAAAAGGAAGTTCTCATAAAGGAGGTAAGTACAAAAATTCAAGTACCAACAACCATTATAAAAAGAGAAAGTAACATCCAGGCTTTTGACCTCACTTCTGATGTCAAAAGTCTTTTTTTAAAATTAAACTCAACTATTAATCAAAACAAAAAATTATGAAAGATTATTATGTAAACAATACCGCACAATCAAATGGAGACCATGAAGTTCACACTAGTGATTGTTACTATTTTCAAAGTATTATAAGCAAGAAATACTTAGGCAGTTTTTCTTCTTGCAAACCTGCAGTAGATGAGGCTAAAAAAACTTATTCTAAATCGAATGGTTGCAAAACGTGCTGCAATGCCTGTCATACCACCTAATCTATAATAACAATGGGATTTCGATTTCAAAAAAGAATTAAACTTGGAGGAGGACTTGGATTAAACATTAGCAAATCCGGAATCTATCCAAGTTTAAAAACAAGCAGGGGAACTATTAGTTCCAAAAGATTATCAATCAGAACAGGAATATCCGGAGTTAATTATCAAAATAATTTTAACAATGCAAAAAATAGTGGCTGCATGTTACTATTTGTATTCACGGGAGCAATAACATTTTTAATTTATATTATAAAACAGTAACAATCATGGCATATAGAAAAGGATACTACAAAAAAAACGGGACTTATGTTCAGGGGCATTTTACCAATACACGATCGAGATCTTATTCAAATAAGAATAATGGATGCCTCCTAGTAATACTACTAACAATGACATTTGGATTAGCTATTTCTTGTTCAGAATCATCAGATACTTCAAGTGTAAAAGATACTTCAGGTTCAACAGGTAATTCATCAAATTCAAATTGTCCAACTAAAACTTGTGGTGATTTTAAAACACAGCCTGAAGCACAAGCAGTTTACAATAGTAACAAAATCTGCTACAAAAAACTGGATGGTGACGGCAATGGAATCGCATGTGAAAATTTACCAAAAAAATAATTCAAAAAACAATGATGACACTCGAATTAAAAAGCCATTTTTTAAGATTATATCAAATGGCATTATGTGATGATCAGTTTGACATATTAGAACTTCAAATGTTATATCATTTTGCAGATGAACGCGGTATTCCCAGAGAAGAACTTGATAAACTTTTCTTAAGCCCAATAAATACAGAATCGATTGTTCCTGAAAATTTAAATACCAAGATTGAATATTTATATGATTTTGCGAGAATTATTTGGGCAGATGGCAAAATTACTGATGATGAAGAAAATATGCTAAAAAAGTACTGTAGAAAGTTCCACTTTTTAGACGAAAACATTAATGATCTTTCCAGTTATCTCATTGACTGTGTTCAAAAAAACATAAAAAAAGAAGAAATTATTAACCAGCTAAACTCATAACTAATGAAATCACTTACACAATTATTTAGTTTGAAAAAAGTAGAAAACGTAAAGTCAGATACTTTTGAAGAAAATGAAAATGAGCGCGAACAAATACGGATAACTTATTATCAAAGTGGATTTGCCGCATCAATAAAAGCAATGGGAAAACCTATTGTTTTAAAAGCTTGTTTACAAAACTTATATATGAGTTTTGAAGATCAATGTCGAAAACAAAAATTAGAGCAGGACAGATTAAAACAACCTTATAAAGAAGAACAGGAAAAAAACAGAACTGAACTTAAAAAATCTGAGGCTGCAATTGGTATATATGAAAAAAAAGAACAGGATCTTAATGATGAAATCGATCATATAAAAAATGAAATTATTGAAGTAAAACGTAATCCGGACAAATACGGAATTGAAGATGGTAAAGGCTTAAAAGCTCAATTTTATATTGGTTTATTTTTATTACTTCCAATAACACTTTATGTTTTAGTATTTTATATTTCAGCATCTTATTCTGCTTTTTTCAAGGAGTTTGCAAATGATAGTTTAACAGCTGCCATTTTTGATGCCAATGCATTGACCAATTCTTTTCAGGCAAGCTGGCTGGAAGGCGTTCTTGTAATTACAATTCCGTTTGTATTTATGGGATTAGGTTATGTCATTCATATGGTGCAAAAAGGAAAAGGAATAAAGAATATCTTCAGGATGGTTGCTTTGTTTATCACAACATTTTTATTTGATGCACTTTTAGCCTATCAAATTGAAAAAAAAATATATGAGTTCAATAAAACTACTGATTCTTCTCCTTATAATTTAAATATTGCATTAGGTGAAGCCGAATTTTGGATGATAATCTTTGCCGGTTTTGTTGTGTATATCATTTGGGGACTTGTTTTTGATTTTGTTATGAAAGAATTCGAAAATATTGATAAAATCAGAGCTTTTATAAGAGGAAAAAAAGAAAATCTTATAGATCTCGAAAAATTAAAAGCAGATTATATTAACAAAATCAATAATTTCAAACAACAAATAGTGACCATAACTGGAAAAATATCAGAACTTCAATCTAAAATAGATGGATTTGTGTTTCCTGTAAAAGAATATCTGCATTATCATCATCAATACAAAGAAGGATGGTTTCAGGCTATTAATACCGAAATAGCTTTACCATATACCGAAAAAACCGAATTACTAGAAAGTTGTGATATGTCATCAGAAGAACATTTAAGTAAGTTAAATCTGGTTGATCCTGATTTTCAACATTTAGTTTATTCTAAAAACTAATTCTTATGAAAAAAAAACTAACAATCATTGCAACATTACTGATTCTCATTTCTATTCTTTCATGTAAAAAGGAATCTGATAAAGAAAAAAATGAAGAAAAAGAAACTTCAACAAAAAGTCCTGTTTCAGAAAATTATAACATAAGCATACTGCTTGATTTATCCGATAGAATTAGCCTTAAAAAAAATCCCAATCCAACAATGGAGTATTATCAAAGAGATTTAGGATACATCAAATCTATTTCTGAAGCTTTTACCCAACATCTAAAATCAAAAAGAATACGACAAATTGATGATAAAATCCAACTGTTTTTTAATCCAGAACCTCTGGATCCCGAAATTAACACAATTGCTAAAAACTTAAGAATTAGTATTGATAAAAATAATGCTTCAAAAGATTTACTGAATTCTATAAATAAGGATTACGCTTCACAAACATCAAAAATATATGAATCTGCTATAAAAGACAATAAGTATACAGGATCAGATATATGGAGTTTTTTTGATAGCAAATTAAAAGATCAATGTATTGAAAATAAGTACCGAAATATACTTATCATAATGACAGATGGTTATATGTTTTATGAAAATACTATAATGAAAGAAGATAACCGAACAACTTATATAACTCCTGAACTTATCAGAAAAAATGGTTTAAATACTAAAGACTGGGATAAAAAATTCCACGATCAGGATTTTGGTTTTATCAAAGTAAATAATGTGCCATCTAATCTTGAAGTTTTAGTAATAGGAATTAATCCGAATCATAATAATCCTTATGAAGAAAAAGTAATTAAGGCATATTGGACAAAATGGTTTACTGAAATGAAAATTAGCCATTTTGAAATTAAAAATGCTGATCTTCCATCAAATATGGAAAAAATTATTAAAGATTTTATTTTAAAAAATTAAACCAATAAAAACATTTACACAAAACATTTCAAAATTTTTATTTACCGCTTTCCTTAAAATAGTAATAATTAAAATCAAAAATCATGGAATACAAAGTAGTACCATTCGTTGCTTCGATCGATCCTAAAAAAGGAACTTCTGATCATGTAGCAGAACAACTCGAAAGTTTAATAAAACAATACGCTAATCAAGACTGGGAATATGTGCGTTTGGAAGGCGTTTCAACATATGTTTATCAGGAAACAGGATGCTTTGGAATTGGCGCACGCCCAGGTTATACCACAAACAGGCAAATGATTGTTTTTCAAAGAAAATGAAATATATAATGCTATATGCGATTAAACTGTATTGGAAACTTATTCCTCCATCTCAAAGAAGAAAATGTATTTTTAAGAAATCCTGTTCTAATTACGTATTTGAAATCACTCAAAAAGAGGGAACTTTAGAAGGATTAAAGGCGTTTCGATTTCGATATAAAAATTGTAGAGGAAATTTTCAAGTTTTTAAAAATCCCATAAACAATGAAATACAAATGATTCTTCCATCACAACAAATAATTAATAAAGAAGAAATCGCTGACAGGCTAATTAATCTTCCAAGCTGATAATATTAAATCAAGTATTAATACGCATTTTAAAGAAACTATTTCTAATTAGATTTAACAATCGAAATTCTGTTACAATTCTTTAAACTTATATTTTACACTTAAAGCATTTTATCCCAAAAGCCTATGCTAAAAAACTACCTAATCTTATTCCTCTTACTTGTTATTCTTTCTTGCGAAAAAGCTTCTGCTCCGCCTCCATCATTAGAGATCAATTCGTTTTATAAACAAGTTGTGGGACCAGATGATCGAAAAACCATTACGCCGGAAGAAGCCAAAACATATCATGTAAACACAACTTATAAATATGAATACAGAACCGGAAATCCCGGGCATTATGAATATAATTATGATGTAAAAGGAATAAATATCAGGGGTGATTCTGTTTTTGGAAATATAAATGTTCAGGGGAAATACGGAGCCGGAATTTTAATTGACAGCCTTGCCGAAATAGAAATCAATACCGAATGGGTTTCTCATGGAAAACTAAAAGCCCTTGACAAACAAGGAAACGAATACCATTTAATTGTCAAATGAAACTATCAAATGAAATACACTTTACTCTTACTTCTTATTTTTTTAACTTCATTTCGACCTCCTGAAACCAATGTATATATTTGTGGTTCAACTGGTGCAAAAAAGTATCATTTTAAGGAAACCTGCCGTGGATTATCATCTTGTAGTCGCGAAACGGTAAAAACATCAATCAAACAAGCAAAAGGCTTAGGCCTCACATTATGTGGATGGGAAGATTAAAGATCTTCCCATTTTTTATTTAATTATTTGATAATAATCACTTTACAATAAATTCACATTTGTTTTATTAATTTGAATAAAACTAAACGTCATGAAATTCTTCCATCTAAATTTTCTAGTTTCATTCAAAGAATGGCTTTTTTTAAGAGCTATGCAATCGTCTTTCCTTCATTAATAAATTACCATTAAATAAAGGAAAAACTGACTTGAATGAATAAAATTGAGACCGCATTTTTGCATAAAGACCAATTTGGTGATAATTTCTTGTGGGGTGTTTCAACCGCTGCTTTCCAAATTGAAGGCGCACATGATGCCGACGGAAAAGGTTTTTCTATCTGGGATGTTTTCACATCTCAAAAAGGAAAAATAAAAAACGGACATCACGCCATAACAGCCTGCGATTTCTACAATTCCTACCAAACCGATATCGACTTAATTAACGAACTAAACATTCCGAATTTTAGGTTTTCGATCAGTTGGCCACGAATTATGCCTACAGGAGTTCACCCTGTAAATCAGGCGGGAATTGATTATTACAACAAAATCATAGATTCTTTACTAGCTTCCGGAATTGAGCCCTGGATTACACTTTATCATTGGGATCTTCCTCATGCTTTAGAAACCAAAGGCGGATGGACAAACAGAGAATCTGTTTCATGGTTTTCGGAATATGTTGCTGTTTGTGCCGAACATTTTGGCGATCGCGTCAAAAACTGGATGGTCATCAATGAACCATCGGTTTTTACAGGTGCAGGATATTTTCTTGGCATTCATGCTCCAGGCAGAAAAGGCATTACTAATTATCTTAAAGCTATGCACCATGTTACATTGGCAACGGTTGCAGGGGCAAAAATTCTTCGAAATCAAGTACCCGAAGCAAACATAGGAACTACTTTTTCCTGTACACATATTGAGCCGGCAACTGAAAGTTCAAAAGATATTGAAGCCGCAAAACGTGTTGATACTCTACTAAACAGAACTTTTATAGAACCTATTTTAGGATTGGGTTATCCCCAGGCTGATCTGCCTGTACTAAAAAAGCTCAACAACTATATTTTAGAAGACGATCTCAACAACCTGGCTTTTGATTTTGATTTTATAGGTCTGCAATGTTATACCCGGGAAATAGTAAAGTCAGCCATGTTGGTACCCTATATTGGTGCCGAATTAGTGAGTGCCGAAAAAAGAAACGTAATTTCAACCGAAATGGGCTGGGAAGTTTATCCTCCAGCTTTATATCATGTCCTCAAAAAATTTAATCAATATAAGGGCATCAGGAAAATCATCATAACCGAAAATGGTGCTGCATTTCCCGATACTTTAAGTAACGGAAAAGTATACGACATTAAGCGTACCCATTATATTCAGGACCATTTAGAACAGATTCTCAAAGCCAAAAAGGACGGTCTAAATGTCGAAGGTTATTTTGTATGGAGTCTTACCGACAACTTTGAATGGGCTGAAGGTTACAACGCCAGATTCGGGTTAATTCACGTTGATTTCGAAACACAACAACGAACCATTAAAAATTCAGGATTGTGGTTTAAAGATTTTTTATCGTAGCTGTCTCATTTTACCGCTAAGTTCGCTAAGTTCGCTAAGTTTCTGTAAGAACTATAAGTTAATAAAAAGTTCGCAAAGCTATTTATAAATAGCCTTGCGAACTTTTTCATTTAAACTCAGATATCATTAAGACTTATATTTGTAATTCTGTTTTAAGATCCCAACATGAATTTTTCCATTAGCTTTTAAGTTAGTTACGATTCTGATATATTTTTCTTCAGGATATTTTACATCAAAACTAAAGGTTGTATCTTTTGCTTTAACCTGAAGCAAGTGTTTTCCATCACCAGATGTTGACAATCCTACTGTTTCGTAAGTAGGCAATCCTTCTGTTACTTTTAAATTAATTTCCTGAACTTTCTCCTTATCTAGAAAAACTTCCAGCTTTAAATTATCCAATTTCATGTTAGTTGGCTGTTCAAACGAGACAACGTATTTTTTACAGCCCACAGTGCATAAAATAATGACTAGTATTAAAAGCTTTTTCATAGAAGATATTTTTTAAACGGATACGTAATAGAAATTTAAAAATCTATTATTTTTTATAAATATAGATAATTTTATAGCAATGCTGCTAATGCAAAAAATCAAATTTTACTGCTGGCAAAATGAAAAATTAAAACTCAAAAAAAACAATAAAAAACAGCTATTTTACCTGATTTTACTAGGTTTATCGAGTTTTTTTTCTTATCTTTATTGTGTAATCAACAGTAAATATATGCCTAAAAACAAACTTTTTAAACGCCACAATTATCTTTCAAAAATTTATTTTTTTTATCTCTTCAAGCATTTTATTTTGCAAAATGCTTCTCCACTTCATTTAGAAACTGACTTTTCTAATCTTTTTTCTGTACAAAGTACAAAAGCGCAGAAGATACCAAAGCGACTGCTCCAACTCCTATTGTTATTATTTTTCTGGGATATATCCTTTGAGCTATTTTTTTAGAAAATATAGCTGCAAAATTAAATAGAGAATTTCTTTTTTCGGGATGTTCTTTCGACTCTTCATTTTCATGTTCCACAAAACCCTCTTTTTCTATGATTTTATTTTCTACTCCAACAACTGCCATGTCTTTTTCGGCTCTTTCAATTTGCTTAGCTTCTTCAATTCTACACTTCTCATTAAACTTTTTAAAAGGGCGCGGTTGAAAATCGACTATAACTGCAGCAAGATTTATTGCATCAATATTCAATGGATCTGTTTCTCCTTTAAAAAAGGTTTCGATGGGTCTGAACTTATCTTTTTGTTCCTTAAACTTATTCTTTTTGGTATGATCAAAATCTAAGCACAATAAATTTTTAAAAACATTTAAATCATCCTGAGTTGGGTTATTCTCGAAAATAAGCCAGCATAAATCGCGGAGTTTTCCTCGGGACGGGCTATACAAATAATCAAAGTGTTCTCCCTCTTTTTCGAGTTCGTATTTAATTTTAATCGCTTTTTTATATTCTTCTAATGTATTATTCATTTTGCTTTTTTTAGGAACCTCTTTGTCCCTTTTATTTTCATTTTTAACCCAAAAAAAAACTATGCTTTTATTTTTTGACTTCTACAATTCAAATTTTTACCAGCACATTCAATTTTTATTCCGGTTACATATTATTTCTGCTTTTTTTTAATCAGTTCAGCCAACTTTTGTCTGACTTATTGCATCTATTATTATAGAGATTTGTTCAGGAATAATTAACAATTAATAAAAAAACAGGCTTTGCATTTTTATATTATTGGGAATTCATGGGAATCTCAGGAAAACGCAGGAATTCCGGGAATCCCTTATCTACAGTGCTCTAAAAGTGCCTTTCCTTTGTATCAGAAATTAGTTCAAGTTTTGTCTGCAGACTAAAACAAATATATAAAACTAGTTCAAATTAACAGTGTAAAAAACCGTAAGACCGAGTTTATTCGGGAAGTATAAATAACGTCTTACAGTTCTACACGGTTTACTTCCCAAAAAATCAATTTGGTATTGCCAAAAACAAGCCCCGGATCAATTCCGGACAGCAATACCCATGTCTAATTTCTAAATTAAATCAAAATGAAAAAACTATTCTTTTTTATCGCTTTTGCGTTAATACTTACTATATGTTCTTGTACTCCGGATGAATATGAAACTCCGAAAAAACAAGAAACAGAGAAAAAGGTTACTCCTTTAAAAACAACTTATGCAGATGGTCCAGGGGATGGCAATGGTGGAGCAACAACGCCTCCAGCAACTGATGACTAAATATATATTTTTAGTATCTAATTAATTACTATTTTCGGGGAAAGTAAATTTATATGTTACGGTCCCCGTTTTTTTCTTTTATTATACTACTTTTTCTTATTTCCTGTCAAGAAAAAAAGACTATCAGTATTGATACAGAACCTATACGAAAAGAGGCACTTAGCTTACGCAACAAAGCAATTGAAAATTACGAAAAACAAAACTTTAATACCGCTTTTCATGAGTTTAACAAGTCAAAAACACTTTATGAAACTTTAAAAGATAGTACCAATGTAGGGTATATACTTATCCAAATGGCAGCAATTCAGCAGGTCAACGGAGACTATTATGGGAGTAAAGAAACTGTGACAGAAGCATTACCTTATATTAGAAAAAATAGTGAATATACTGCTTCCATAAATACTAAATTAGGTATAGCAGACAAGGAACTTTCTCTTTATGATGATGCAATTCTTTATTATAAAGAAGCTGTTAATGGATATGAAAATTCTATTGAAAAATTAGATCCTTTAAATAATATTGCAGTTGTTTATATCCTGCAAAAAAAATATAATAAGGCAATCTATCTGTTAGAGTCTCTCTTGAGCAAAAAATTATTAAAAGAGAAAACTCATGTAACTAAAAAATCCCTAATTCTGGATAACTTAGGTTATGCTTATTTTAAGAAGGGAATGGATGAAAAAGGATTCTATTTAATGAATGAAGCGCTCCAAATAAGAAAAGAATTCAACAATACTTATGGAAGCATTGAAAGTTATTTGCACCTTGCTGATTACTACACTAAAAAGGACATTCAAAAATCAGATGAAAATGCCCTTGCTGCGTACAATGCAGCTACACAACTAAATAGTGTTGATGAACGATTAGAAGCACTGCAAATTTTAATTTCAAATGATCACAGCGCACAAAACAGCAAATTTGTTCAAAGGTATTTCACTTTAAACGACAGTATTATTAAGATTAGAAATAACTTTAAAAATAAGTATGCGAAAATTAAATACGATGCGAAAAAAGAAAAAGACGAAAACGCAAAACTTCGCTTAGAAAAAGCAGAAAATCTCTTATCACTTCAAAAAGCAAAATATCTACGAATTGTATTTGTAATTGCATTTGTTTTTTTAGTCATTTTAATCGTGATTCTAATACGATATTACAAAAACAAGAACAAGGCTATAGAATTTAAAACTTCGTACAATACCGAAACCCGAATTGCAAAAAAAATCCATGACGAACTGGCTAACGATGTTTTTCATGTCATTGCCTTTGCTGAATCTCAACCATTATCCAAAGAAAGTACCAAAGAAAATCTACTTCAAAAATTAGATGATATATACGCCCGTGTGAGAGGAATTTCAAGAGAAAATAACCGAATTGATACCGGAATAAATTTCACCCATAGTATCAAACAAATGCTTTCGGCTTATAATACCAACGAAAGAAATATCATGATCACTAATTTGGAAAATACAAATTGGGAAATTATTGATGATATAAAAAAAATCACCATTAGCAGAATCTTACAGGAGTTAATGGTAAATATGAAAAAACATAGTGATGCAAATCTGGTTATTATAAAGTTTGAAAATGATCCAAAATCAATTTTAATAAACTATATCGATAATGGAAAAGGCTGTGAAAAAACTAAGATGGTAAAAAATGGGCTCCAAAACATGGAAAACCGTATTCAGGCAGCTAAAGGAACTATCGATTTTGACACAGAGCCTGATAAAGGGTTTAAAGTAAAAATATCCATACCCAAATAAATACCCATTAAAGTTTTATATTGTAAAATCCTTTAACATTGACGAATAAAATTATAAAAACCTTTCAGGATTATTCCCGAAAGGCTTTTTCTTCAAAAAACAATACAATTATAACCTTATTAAGCTTATAATGTCTCTTCTAAAACAGCAACCACTTCTTTCCAGTTATTCACTCTTAAATGATGTGTTTTATCTACGTTATGAAATGCTGTAAACATAATAGGTTTCCCTATACAATAATCCAGATTTTTACAATGATCATCGATCATATAATCTGTATTGATGATTCTTTTGCTTCCGCATAAAATAATATTCTCCCATTTGATAAAGGGAAAATGTTCTCCAAGCCAATCTACTTTTTCAGCAAGTGAAACCGGAAATTCTGTTGCAGCAGAAACAATAAAAATTTCAAAATTATCCTGTAGTCTGCGTAAACTTTCAACTGCATCCGGCATTACTGGCAATGACCTGAAAAAATTATCTTTATTTAAAATGCCACGTACCAGATCTCTTTCCTTAAAAGCTTCCTCTTCAGATAATCCCTGAATGCTTTCCTTAGAAAGAGTTGTTCCATGCGCCTCATTGTAATGTTCAATTAATTGTGCTTCTATATCAGCCAGCACGCCATCCATATCAACGGCAATAGTTTTCTTTTCCATTATAAATTTATTTTGCAACAAATTTACGCAAATATTGCAAAGTATTGCAATTTTAACTTATTTTTGCAATATAAATTTGCATCGAATGAAAAAGGAAGAACGTCAAAAAGTAATTTTAGAATATTTATCAAAAGAACACAGGGTTACTCTATTGGAGTTGAGTGAATATCTAAATGTGTCCGAAGACACCATTAGAAGAGATGTTAAAGAACTTTCGGATCAGGGACTACTAAAAGCAGTCAGGGGTGGCGCAGTAGCTCCTTCTCCAATTCCGTTACACTTTAGAAACCGAGAAAAACACGATCTTGAAAACAAGAAAATTATTGCCGAAAAAGCAATTTCTTTCTTAAAAGACGGACAAGTGGTATTTATTGATGGCGGAACAACTTCGCTGGCTTTAGTTGCCAGCTTTCCTTATGATTTAAAAATAACAGTTATTACCAATAGTTTTCCGGTTGCAGCATTAGTAGAAGATTTACCTAATATTGAACTCATTTTTGCAGGTGGAAAAATGTGTAAAACCTCTTTTACCACAGCCAGTATCGAAACCATAGATTTCTTTCGAAATTTCAGGGCCGACATTTGTATTTTAGGACTTTGCAGCATTCATCATGAAAGAGGTGTTACAGGTATTTTATATGACGATTCGCAAATTAAAAAGAATATGATTCAAAACTCTAATTTTGTTATCGCATTGGGTTCTGCTGAAAAAATTGACACTGCCGAATCTTATTTTGTTTGTCCTCTTAAAGATATTAATGTTCTCGTAACAAATATTTCACCAGAGGAAGACATTTTTAAAATGTATAAAAAGACTGGTGTTACTATTGTTTAAATCTAAAGGAATTTAGATTTTATAAACTTTTTAATAAGGAGCTATTTCCTGCTATCCGTTTCAATCTTTTGCTTTTAAAGAAAAAGCAAAAGGATTTCCACTTCTATCAGGGCTAGGCACTAATTTCCATAAAAGAATATCACAAGTAATTCGAATAATCCGAAAAACAAAAAGCCTTTTGAGAGTAATCTCAAAAGGCTTTTTTCTACAAATTAATTAGCAATATTATTTCCAACCGCCGCCTAAGTCTCTATAAACATGGACTGCAGCATTCAATTGTTCTTTTTTAGTATCTACCAATTCCAATTTCGCTTCTAATGCATCACGTTGTGTCATTAAAACTTCGAAATAATCAACTCTGGCTGATTTAAACAAATCGTTAGAAACATCAATAGAAGTATTTAATGCATCTACTTGTTTCGATTTTAAATCATACCCTTTTTGTAGGTTTTCAATTTTAGAAAGCTGATTTGAAACTTCTAAATAAGCATTCAAAACCGTACGATCATAATTGTACAATGCCTCAAGTTGTCTTGCATTTGCACTTGCAAATTCTGCTTTAATCGCATTTCTGTTAATCAGTGGTGCAACAAGATCTCCTGCCAATGAATATAAAAGAGATTCAGGCATAGTAAACAAGTAAGAAGGTTTGAAAGCGTTTACTCCTACTGCAGCAGAAATATCCAAAGATGGATAAAACTCAGCACGAGCCACTTTTACATCTAATTTTGCAGCAACTAATTCTAATTCTGCCTGTTTTACATCTGGACGATTTGCTAACAATTGAGACGGAATTCCAGAATTTACAGCCGCTGGCAACAAACTTAAGAAATTTTCATTGCTTGTTCTTTTAATTTCCTGTGGATATCTACCCAATAAAAAGTTGATTTTATTTTCGGCTTCTTTTATTTGCTGTAAAATATCAAACTCTAAGCTTTGTGAAGTTAAAACTTCTGCCTCAAACTTCTTAACTCCTAGTTCTGTCGCTCTTGCAGCCTGCTTTTGAACTTTTACAATTTCTAAAGCATTAGTCTGCAATTTGATGGTTTGTTTTACAATATCCAGCTGATTGTCTAAAGCCATTAATTCGTAATATGAATCAGCAACTTCAGCAATAAGGTTTGTAATCACAAAATTTTTACCTTCAACTGTTGCTAAATATCTGTTTAAAGCTGCTTTTTTAGAATTACGCAGTTTTTTCCAGATATCTACTTCCCAGTTTGCATAAGCCGAGATTGTAAAATCTCCAAGTGGATCCGGCATTTCTTTTCCAGGTTTGATTTCTGTAGAAGCATCACCGGCACCTTGACTGGTATATCTACCCACTTTTTCTACTCCTGCTCCGGCGCGAACACCAACTGTTGGTAATAAAAGTCCTTTTCTTACACGAATGTCATTTTTTGCAATTTCGATTTCCTGCAAAGTAATGTTTAACTCCTGATTGTTTTTCAGGGCAATATCAATCAAATCAATAAGATTTTGATCTTTAAAGTAATCTTTCCAGGCTAATGCTGAGGTATTATTGTTTGCGTCCTGAGTTTGAGCTGTTGCACCAAACGACTCAGGAACCGGTGCACTTGTGGTTATTGCTGCCTCAGGCGCAGGGGCTTTACACCCTGCAACCGTAAGACATATCCCTAATGCAATACCATATTGATATGATTTGAATTTATACATGATTGTTATCAATTTCTTCTGTTAATGGATTTTCTTCTTCATGTTTTACCAGTTTATGTTTCTCTGCAATTTTGGCAAAAATGAAATACAAGCCCGGAATCAAGAATACACCGCAAATCGTTCCGATAAGCATACCTCCAGCAGCTGCGGTACCAATTGTTCTGTTACCAATTTTACCCGGACCAGTTGCAAAAGTTAAAGGTAATAATCCTGCAATAAATGCAAATGAAGTCATCAGGATCGGGCGGAACCTTGCTTTTGCACCTTCCATTGCTGCTTGTAAAACAGTTAATCCGGCCGCATGTCTTTGTATCGCAAACTCTACAATCAATACAGCATTTTTACCTAATAATCCAATAAGCATTACCATTGCTACCTGAGCATAAATGTTATTTTCCAGTCCTGTTAATTTCAATAGAAGGAAAGCTCCAAAAATACCTGCTGGTAAAGAAAGAATTACAGACAATGGTAAAATAAAACTCTCATATTGAGCAGCTAATACCAGGTAAACGAATCCTAAACAGATCAAGAATACCCAAATAGCCTGATTACCCTGAGCCACCTCATCGGCAGAAATACCTGCCCAATCAATATCATAACCTCTCGGTAGTTTTTCAGCAGCAATTTTCTGGATCGTTTTAATCGCAGTACCAGAACTATAACCAGGAGCGGCAGAACCACTGATCTGAGTAGAAGTGTACATATTATGTCTTGTAATCTCTGAAAGTCCGTATACTTTTTCTAATTTCATAAAAGCAGAAAAAGGCACCATTTCATCACGACTATTTTTTACATACAATTTCAAGATATCATCTGGCTGAGAACGGTATTCCGGCGAAGCCTGAACGATTACTTTATAGTTAATACCAAATTTAATGAAACTGATCTCATAGTTACTTCCTACAAGAGTTGACAAAGTATTCATCGCGTTTTCAATAGAAACACCTTTTTGCTGTGCCAAATCATTGTCTACTTTCATCATGTATTGAGGAAAACTAGAGCTATAGAAACTAAATACATTAGATAATTCCGGCTGTCTGTTCAATTCAGCAACAAAATCATTATTTACTTGTTCCATTTTTTTGTAATCTACAGAACCTGTTTTATCTAACAAACGAAGCTCAAATCCACCGGCAGCTCCATATCCAGGCACTGCAGGCGGTTGGAAAAACTCGATATTTGCACCAGCAATATCTTTACATTTTTCCTCCATTTCCTTCATAATGTCAAGAACAGAACCTTTTCTGTCACTCCAATCCTTAAGATTGACTAAACAAGTCCCTGAGTTTGAACCTGTACCTTCAGATAACATTTCATAACCTGCCAACGAAGAAACTGATTTTACTCCATCAATAGTTTCAGCAATTTTTTGAACTCTCTCAGCGATATTATTTGTTCTCTCTAAAGAAGAACCTGGAGGGGTCTGAATAACAGCATAGAACATTCCCTGATCCTCATTAGGAATAAATCCTGAAGGAACAGTACTGCTTATTAACCATGTTCCTGCACAGAAAACAAGAAGTGCAACAATAGTTACAACTCTTCTGTTGACAATTTTACCTAATACATTTTGGTATTTACCTTGCGCTAAATTGAACTTATTGTTGAAAGCATCAATGAATCTATTTGCGGGAGTTGGCTTTTTAGCTACACCGTGATTATTTTTTAACATCATTGCACAAAGTGCTGGTGTCAGTGTCAAAGCTACAATACCAGAAAGAATAATTGCTGTTGCCATAGTTACAGAGAACTGTCTGTAGAAAATTCCAACCGGACCTGACATAAATGCAACCGGAATAAATACCGCTGCCATCAGGAATGTAATCGCTATAATTGCTCCTGCAATCTCGTGCATTGCCTTTTTAGTTGCTTTAAGTGGTGAGAGGTGTTCCTCTTCCATCTTGGCGTGTACAGCCTCAATAACCACAATCGCATCATCGACGACGACTCCAATTGCCAATACTAAAGCAAATAATGTAATTAAGTTCAACGAAATATCGAAGAATGTCATGAATACGAAAGTTCCAACTAACGAAACTGGTACTGCAATTGCCGGGATTACTGTAGATCTCCAGTCTCCTAAGAAAAGGAAAACTACTAAACCTACCAGGATAAATGCTTCAACAAGCGTATGGATTACTTTTTCGATAGAAGCATCAAGGAATTTAGAAACGTCATACGAGATTTCATAATCCATTCCTTTTGGAAATTTCTGTTTGATTTTTTCCAGTTTAGCCTTTACCTCTTCAATAACCTGATTTGCGTTACTTCCAAAAGACTGTTTTAATACAATCGCTGCAGATGGTCTTCCATTTAAGTTCGAATAAATATCATACATCGAGCTACCAAATTCAACTTTGGCAACATCTTTAAGTCTTAAAAGTTCTCCATTAGGACTTGCTTTTACCACAATATTCTCATACTGTTCTTTTGTTGTAAAACGTCCGGAATATTTCAGTACGTACTCAAATGCCTGAGAACGTTTACCGGAACTTTCTCCTGTTTTTCCAGGCGAAGCCTCTAAACTCTGACTTGATAATGCATCCATGATCTCATCAGCAGATATTTTGTAAGCCAGCATACGATCTGGTTTTAACCAGATACGCATCGCATATTCACGTGTTCCTAAGATATCTCCCGATCCAATACCATTTACCCTTTTTAGTTCAGAAAGTACATTGATATCAGCATAGTTGTACAAGAACTTCATATCAGTATTTTTGTCTGTACTGTAAAGGTTCACGTACATCAACATACTTGGTACTTCTCGTGTAATTTTGATACCTTCTCTAATTACTAACGGAGGTAGTTTATTGGTTACAGAAGCCACACGGTTTTGAACGTTAATTGCTGCCTGATTAGGATCTGTACCTAAATTAAACACCACTTTTATTGTAGTTTCACCATCATTTCCTGCATCAGAAGCCATATATTTCATTCCCGGAACACCATTTAAGGCTCTTTCAAGAGGAATAACAACTGCTTTAATCATCAACTCACCATTTGAACCAGGATAATCTGCGGTCACATTCACAATTGGCGGTGAAATGGTAGGGAACTGAGTAATTGGCAAATTCAATACCGACAATATCCCTAAAAAGACAATTATCAGCGATATTACTATCGACAGAACAGGTCTTTGTATAAATTTATTAAACATTTTTATTTTTTTTAATGATTAAACTAATTGAAAGTTTAAAATTGTTCCGTGTCTCACGTTTCACATTTCATTTAACTTGAAACCTGAAACTTGAAACTTTTAAAACAAAAAACCTATTCTGCTTTTGTACGCAAATGATTTATTACTTCTTTAGGTGCCTGGAATTCATATTTGATTTTGTCGTTTTCTTTTACTTTTTGAACTCCTTCAAGCAAGATTTTATCATTTTCAGTTAGACCAGTTCTGACTACATACAAATCAGGTACTTCACCTGTAATAGTAATTTCTCTTGATGTCACTTTGTTATTCTTATCTACAACAAAAACATATTTTTTATCCTGAATTTCGTAAGTAGCTTTTTGAGGAATTACAATAGCATTTTTAAGAGGCAGGAACATTTGAATTTGTCCTGTTTCACCGTTTCTAAGTAATTTTTCAGAATTTGGGAATCTTGCTCTAAAAGCGATATTTCCGGTTTCATTGTTAAATTCACTTTCAATTACCTCAACATTTCCTTTATATTTAAATGTTTCACCATTAGCTAAAACTAAATTTACTTTATTATCAGCACGGTCTTTAACATTAGTTTCATATTGAAGATATTCTGGCTCAGTAACATTGAAATAAGCAAACATTTGACTGTTGTCTGAAAGGCTTGTCAATAATTCACCTTCATCAATTAAACTTCCTAGTTTTAATGGAATACGGTCAATTGTTCCGTCAAACGGAGCTCTGATTTCTGTGAATGATAAATGAAGTTTTGCCAATGCCACTTCAGCTTTTGCAGATTGCAATTTTGCCTGGGCTACACTTAATTCGTTTTTAGAAACGATATTTTTATCTGCTAATAATTTTGAATTTTGTAATTCAATTTCTACTGATTTTTGTTCTGCCTCAGCTTTTAGTAATTCAGACTGATACATGTTTGGCATAATTCTAAACAATAATTGCCCTTTTTTTACAAACTGACCTTCGTCAACATAAATGTTTTGTAAAAACCCTTTTTCCTGGGCACGGATTTCAATATTTCGCACAGATTTAATTTGCGAAACATACTCTTTTGTAAATGAAGTATCGATTCTAACCGGATTTGTAACGGTGAATTTTTCTGCTTCTTCTTTTTCTTCTTTTTTAGTTGAACAACTAGTAAGGCACACCAGAGCCATAAAGCCTGTGAACAAGATAATTCTTTTCATGATTTAGTTTGGAAATTAAGCGATTGAATGCTTGGAATACAGAGATTCCTTTAGATGGAAAAATGCATCAGTCTGCCTTAGTCAGCCCTTAAACTTTCATATAAGAAGAGGTAAAAAAAATATACATCAACAAGATATGCAGGATCACAACTTAGGTAACCGATGTATATGGTTAGATCAAATTCTTAAAACCTGTTGGGTAATGTAAATAGGATTTGACTGGCCAAAAAATGGCACGAAGATTTTTAAACGATTATAATCATTTACAATAGTCTGGCTTGAAAAGGAAAGGTACCAATCGTCAAGTAAACTGTAGTTTGTTGCAAAAAACTTATTCGTAATTCCATCGAGATCATCACTTCCAAGATATTCCTCCTCGAGATCTACATCGGCATCTTCAATAATAGAGCTGCCCTGATCCTGATTCGTAAATTTCACACGGTGTTTTTTCTCAAGAGTATGTTGATGAAAGTTTTGTGGAGTACCCGCATTAAGATATTGTCCTCCGCCGAACAGAAGCAAATTCATGAATACTAAAAATACTATTAACTTTCTCATTTGGGTGCGAAAGTAAGCAAAGTATCGAAACAAAAAAAGATTTTTTTATAAGCTTTAACATTTAATAAAACCGAAAACGTTTTCATTGCTTTAATAGGCACAAATTATTATAATTTATTGTACTTTTTTGCTAAAAATTCACAAAAAAATGGCTTCATATTAGAATCATCCCAATCTATAAGCTTAAATTAAGATAAAACAGTCAAAATCGCAATTATTTAGTTCTGTACATTTTAATCCATAAAATTCATACTCTTTTTCATAACAAAACCTCCATTATGGTAAATTCCTGTCCTGCTTTTACGAAGGTTTTCTGTGTATCGGTCATTCCGAATTTCTTATAAAAAGATGTTTTATTTACTCGTGCGTTGCACCAAACTTTATTTATTTTTTTGTCTTTTGCGAGCTTTAAAACATACTCCAGTAATTTTGAAGCGATTCCTTTTCCCTGATAGTTTTCTAAAGTTGCCAGTTTTCTAAACTGCATTTCATCTTTTATAATAAAACAGGAGATTATCGAAACCAGTTTTTCCGCCTCAAAAACACCAAAATGTAGTCCTGCATTATCTTCTTCTAATTGTACGAACGCAAAAGGCTGGTCCGTCCACATGACTTCATGTCTGATTTGCCAGGTTTCTGAAGCCTGAATTTCTTTAATTTTCATTGTATTTTTTCTTCTGCTTCAAATTTACATGATTTTACAATTCCATTTTTTTACAGAAACAAAAACATATTTAACTCATTATCAAAATTATAACTCAAAATAAATAAGATAAATCATTCGTTTATGATTAATAATATTTATTTTTATAGTATCTAAAAACAAATCCACTTATGAAAAAATTCATTTTAGCAGCATTATTATGTATTAGTGTAAATGGTTTTGCACAATTGATACAATTTGGACCTCAGTTTACTTATAATATAACTTCTCCTATTACTGATGATTTTAGTTCGAAAAGTTCCGGAACCGGCATAGGTGTTGCGGGATTTGCAAGAGTAAATTTATTGCTTTTTTATTGTCAGGGCGAATTTGGTTATGCGCAGTCAAAATTTAGTGTTTCTCAAACGGGAATTGGGGAAACTGAATATAAATTATCCGGAACTGATGCTACCTTACTTATTGGTTTTAAAATTGTTCCTTTAGGGAAATTGGGTAATGTTCGAATTTTTGCCGGATACAACTGGAAAAACTATTCAGATATAAAAGCCAATAATAATCTAAATTATATTGCTATCGAAAAAAACAACAGTAGTATTCTGGGCGGCGTTGGTGTAGATTTATGGAAACTGACTTTAGATTACCGATATCTTGCAGGAGTTTCTGATCTTGATCCGTCAGGGAGAAATATAAAAACAGGTGTTTCTAATATTTCTTTAGGACTGAAATTTTTATAATAACATTTTGACATAAAAAAAGGGAATCTGATTATTTTAGATTCCCTTTTTTCTTTATTTTACTTTCACATAAAAAAGCTCCATGTTATTGCTTTCTATTTTCTCCACTCCGTTATCGGTTTTCTTACCAACGTTAATGACACGCAACTGATCAGAATCTTCATTAATCGAACAATTCCAGATGGTTCCATCTGACAGAATGATATCAGAATATAAAGAATCCGACGCATCTTTATTATAATAAACTAAGCTTTCGGTTTTTATTATCTTCTTTTCCTGAGTCTTTTTGTTTTTTTCATAAAACAAAATCTCACTAGGTGTAATGGCTATAAATTCATCAGATTCTTTCTCTTTTCCGGTTTCTTTTTGATTGAAAGCCCAAACTGGTTTATCTCCAATCATTTTCCAGGTTCCTAAAGCCTGAGTTAAAATAGCTTCTCTCAAAACATTCTTCAAAGTATCTATTTTCTGCATAGATTCTTTACCAATTTCAGTTTCGGGTTTAATTCTGGATGCGATATGAAATAAATCAAGGGCTTTTTTAAAATCAGCTTTTTTATAATAGGAAACAGCTAATTCATATCGACTTTTTTGAAATGCAGTTTTCTGATCATTTTGGGCAATTGCCTTAGAAACAATCAACAAAACAATCAAAAGTAGAGGATTTTTCATTTTTGTAGTAGGTTTTTTATTTTTTTGCAAACCTAGCTTTTTAATTTGAAAGTTTTTTACGGTTTATCGTATTTATTTATATCTAACAGAAAACAATTTTAGTAAATAAAAAAGAGGACCTAAAATTTTAGATTCTCTTTTTTATAGTAGTTATTTTACAAGACTGAAAATCAATAAGTTTTAACCTGAAAATGAGTTTAGGATCTCTATTGCTTTGCTAACATCTTTTTTATTTACAAAAATATGGTCGTGATAATAAGCTGCTACTACATTACAGCTAATTTCTCTTTCTGAAAGTGCTTTCGAAAAGGCTGCCGTTAATCCAATTGCTTCTAACGAAGAATGCACTGTAAGCGTTATCCAGGACATTAAAACTGAGTATTCGAGTTTTAAGGTATCGGCAATTTCTTTTTTAAGAATCAGAGTAATGGCTTCTTTTTCTTTAAAAAACATTTCGATATTGTTTAGATCTATTTTTTCTAAACGTTCCACTTTACAAAAAACATAATCTCCGGCAATATGTTCCGGTTTCATGCTTTTAAGTAATTGTTGTAAATCTTTTTCTCCAGACATTTTTATTTATTTAAGAGCTTATCTAATTTCGGTTTTGTTTCGGCAAAGTTTTTATCTAAGGTAAGTGCTTTTTCGTAATTTAAAATAGCATTTTGTTTATCTCCGCTCGCCTGATAAAAATCTCCAAGCGAATCATACACATTAGGACTTTGAGGATAATTAGTTACATTAAGTTTAAATAAATAACCCGCCAGATCCATATCTTTTTTTCCAAGAGATTGATATCCATAACCGTTTACCATATTTTCCGGTACTTGTACTGTATATCCTAAATGTTTTGAAACGTTCTCAAAATGCTTTTCGATTTTAGTAAAAACAGCTCTATTAAAATTAATCTGATCTTGTATAGACAGTTTTAACTGATTGAATTGAAAGATAAAACGAATAGCATCATAAGAGGCAATCAAAGGCACAGACCCATGATTATCATCGTTATAATATTTGTATCCGTAATTAAGATTGCTCTTTTTATTCTTACTTAGAAAATCATTCAAATCGAGAATAGATCTAATATGTTTTGTAAAAACGCTGGTATCTTTTCTCACTTTTACAATACTCATAGTATCATCCATAGTATTTGCAGCTCCCATAAACAGAGAAACATTTGCTAAATTTTTATTGGTTAATTTCTTTATCGTTTCGGCTAAAAATTTTTGATGATCCCACCACATACTCGGATCGATTGCAACATACGAGTTGAATAAATGTGTATGGTTTGTCAGGATATTTATGGTCGTTAAACCTCCAAAAGAATGGCCAATTAAAGTTTTATAAGGTGTTGTTGGATATTTACTATCGATATACGGAATTAATTCTTTTTCCAGAAACGCTGCGAAATTTTCTCCTCCACCGGATTGTTCGCTTATATTTTGGGGTGCAAATGGTAAATCAATATCAGAATGAGTTGGAGTTAAATCCCTGTTTCGATTTGTATTAGTAATTCCCACAACGATCATTTCAGGGCAATTTGTATTGCCGTTTACTTCACTCAATTCTTCAATTATACCAACAACCGAACTAAAATGACCATCGCCATCAAGCAAATAAACAACCGGATATTTTTGTTTTGAAGAGCCTGTGTTTAGTGCACTTTTAGGTAAGTGTATCCATATTTTTCTTTTATCATTTAAAATTTTAGAAGAAATACTATCAATAGTTCCTATCTCGATTTTGTTTTTATCCTGTGCAAATGTAAAATTGGTAAGCAACACAAAAAAGCTTAATAGCATTACTTGCTTACTAAAAATATTCTCGTAGCTATTTATCATAATTGGTTTTAATTTATTTCTCTTACAAATAAGAATATATTACTTCGCCTAAAAAAAACCGTCTTTCTTATTTCAGGAAAAACGGTTTATAGATTTATTATTTAGCCATCCAGGTATTATTTCCCGGAGTAGCATCCATAAAAATACCTCCGTCAACTCTTACCTGCTTAATTTGTTTTTTATTCTTTAAGGCAACTACAGCATCTTTTTGATTGGTTTGCCACACAGCCGGAGTTTGATGAACTGTTTCGGTTGTATTATCCGCATAAGTTATTATAACATCAAACGGAATTGCAAAACCACCCAGATTCTCTAACGAAACTGTATTATTGCTAACACTTTTTATAGAGAGATCAATATAATTGTTGGTAAAAAACCAGTTATTAAAAAACCAGTTCAGATTTTTTCCTGAAGCTGTATTGATCGAGTTAAAATAATCCCACGGAATTGGATGCTTACCATTCCAGTTGTCCATATAAGCATGCAATGATTTTTTAAACAATTCATCGCCAAGCAAATCTTTTAAAGCAAGATAAGAAAGAGATGCTTTTCCGTATGAGTTATTTCCATATCCCGCACCCGAAACCTGAGTCGACATCGAAATGATGGGCTGATCTTCTTCTGTTGACCTGTCGTTTATATAACCTTTCACTCTGAAATCTTTATAAAATTTATCAGCAGCTTCTTTTCCGTGTTCAGCAATTCCAATTAAATATTCAAAAGTAGTTGCCCAGCCTTCGTCCATAAAAGCATAACGTGTTTCGTTGATTCCCATATAAAAAGGAAAATACGTATGAGCTACTTCATGATCCTGAACTAATTGTGCAAAAACAGGATCTCCCATTTGAGAATCGTTACACATCATTGGATATTCCATGTCAGCAAAACCCTGAAAAGCGGTCATTTTTGAAAACGGATACGGAACTCCAGGCCAATTGTTCGAAAAGAAATCTAATGCATACTGATTGTTTTTTACTGAGTTTACAAAATCAGTTCCTTTTATATCATAAGCCGCCTGAACACTTGCCCGACGATTTGTTTTTTTATCAACCAAAACGCTGCTGGCATCCCACAAATAATGATCGCTTAATCCAAAACATACATCTGAAATATTCTTTGCTTCAAATTTCCAGACATTCCACTCGTTTTGCTTGGTCACAATTCCGGCTTTCAATTCTTTTTCGTTGGCGATATGCAGGATTTCATCTGTTGTATATGATTTTTTCAAACGTGCCGAAAATTCCGGTTGCAGCACTTCATCAGGATTTAGTAAATCACCTGTTGCATAAACAACATAATTTTTAGGGGCTTTTACTGAAAAAGTATAGTCATTAAAATCATTATAAAATTCCTGACGATCTGTATGTGGCAATCTGTCCCATCCATTATAATCATCAAAAACTGAAACACGCGGATAACTGTAAGCTACAAAAAAAGTAGTTTCATCGATTTGCCCTTCTCTTCCACTCTCTTTAGACAAAGGATAATTCCAATCAATGTTAATTGTAATTTTTGAATGCGGAAGAAGCGGTTTGTTCATTTTTACATTTCCTACCGTTCCCCAGTTTTTAGCATCTTCTTTGTAAACATCATCATTAATTTTTAATGAGGTAATGGTTAATCCGGCACTCAAAAAATCTTCACTTACATTTCCGCTTCTTGGTGCAGACGGTTTATGCAGATTATTTACAAACCTAATGACAAGGTTTCTTAAAGTATCATTGCTATTATTTTCATAAACAATAGTTTCTGTACCACTTACCAGCTTTGTTTTTGAGTCTACCGCAATTTCCATGGCATATTTTCCATGATTTTGCCAGTAATTCTTCCCCGGTTTTCCATCTGTCGAGCGAGTACCTTTAGCGTATGCTTCCTTTATATTTCTTGGCATATAAAGTTCCTGAGAAAAGCTATTCTGTGCTATAAACAAAAATGTTATAAGCACAAATTGTATCGATTTTTTTTTCATAAAGTGGTTCTGTTTTGGTTGTTCAATATTTGTTATAATATTAGTGGATTTCTCTAACTTTTTGTTACAAGAATGATTAAAAAATTTATTCCGTTACTTTCAAAAAAACCAGAATCTTAGTCGCTCAGAACCTTAGAACCTCTAAAAAAATAAAAACCGTCTGATTTCAAAAGAAAAAAGACGGCATCTACAATTAATATATAACCCTGATCGCTACAAAATATAATCGGTATTAATAAAATTTGATTCTTTGCTGTTGAGCAATTCCTGCAAAATTTCATTATTATAATCGATATCTTTTGAAGCTACAAACGTACGAATGGAGAAAGAACGTAAGGCATCAGGAATACTTAAGGTTCCTACTGCAGAGTCTTTACGGCCTGTAAACGGAAATGCATCCGGACCTCTTTGGCAAGAACTGTTTAGGTTTACTCTGCAAACCAGATTTACCAAAGCATCAATAAGTGGTGCCAGGGTTTTAATATCTTTTCCAAACAAACTTACCTGTTGTCCGTAGTTAGACTCTGCCATATCATCAAGCGGTTCGTTAATATCTTTAAAAGCAATAATTGGCACTACAGGTCCAAATTGTTCTTCATGATAAACACGCATATTTTTATTTACCGGATATAATACGGCCGGGAAAATATAATTGTCTGTATGCTTTCCGCCTTTTTCGTTTAATATCTTTGCTCCTTTAGCAGTTGCGTCATCAATTAATCCTTGTATATAAGCTGGTTTTTCTGATTCCGGAAGTGGTGTTAGTGAAGCACCTTTTTCCCATGGATTTCCAAATCCTAAGCTGTCTACTTTTTCAGAAAAACGTTTGTTGAATTCTTCTACAATAGATTCATGTATATATAAAACTTTCAGGGCTGTACAACGTTGTCCGTTAAAAGACAAAGTTCCTGTAATACATTCCTGAATGGCCAGATCTAAGTCTGCATCCGGTAAAATAATCGCGGGATTTTTAGCTTCTAAACCTAAAATCAAACGCAGTCTGTTTTTATTTGGATGCTGATCCTGCAAGGCAATTGCCGATTTACTGTTTCCAATTAATGCCAAAACATCAATTTTTCCGGATTTCATAATTGGAGAAGCTACTTCGCGGCCTCTTCCGTATACAATATTAATAACTCCTTTTGGGAAACTGCTTCTAAATGCTTCCAACAATGGCGAAATACATAAAACACCATGTTTTGCAGGTTTAAAAATTACAGTATTTCCCATAATCAAAGCCGGAATCAGTAAGGAGAAAGTTTCATTTAAAGGATAGTTGTATGGCCCCAGACACAAAACCACTCCAAGAGGTCCACGACGAATCATTGCGTTCACTCCCTGTACTTTTTCAAAATGCGAACTGCGTCCGTTTAATTCTTTATAACTGGCAATAGTATCATAAATATATTCAACTGTTCTGTCAAATTCTTTTTGCGAATCGCCAAGGTTTTTCCCAATTTCCCACATCAAAAGCTTCACTACTTCTTCGCGGGTTTCTTTCATTTGTCGAACAAAGTTCTCCATACATTTTATACGGTCTACCACTTTCATGGTTGGCCATAAACCTTGTCCTTTATTATAGGCCGCATTTGCAGCTTCAACAACTTCGGCAGCTTCTTTTTCTGCCATAAACGGAATCGATCCTAATAAAGTTGGTGTATATTTTTCTGTAGATGAAATGGTAGAAAACACAGGTGTGGTTTGCCCTGTCCATTGTTTTAATTCGCCATTTACAAGATAGGTATCTTGATTTATAAGGTTTTTAATCTGAAATTCTTCGGGTATTAAACTCATAATCTGGTAATTTATAGTTTGGTTATTAATAGCATTTTAAAAAGAAAAAGAGGCTTTTCGTGCCTCTTTTTCTTTCTTATGGATTTACAGTTTCACCTTCCCAATCCAGGATTCCGCCAAGCAGGTTATAGGCATTATTAATACCTAATTCATTCATGATCTGACATGCTTTTGCGCTTCTGGCTCCAGAACGGCAATACACATAATAATTTTTGTTTTTATCTAATTCTTCGATTTCATAAATAAACCCCTGACCTTTATTAATGTCGATATTTACAGCATTCTCGATATAGCCGTCATTAAATTCGTCTGCGGTTCTTACGTCAAGTATTACTGCATTCTCGTCAGCAGCAAGTTGAGCAACCCAATCTTCTTGTGATAAATTCATAATGTGTGTTTTTTGTAAAATTACGACGTTTCTATTAATTAAAAACGTACCAAATGCGATTTCGATTATTATTCTCAGAAAACGTTTTAGAGAAAGGATTATAATCAGTGAATGACAAATTTACTCACTATTTTTAAAAATATACTCTATAAACTCGATGGAAAATAGGATTTTTTCATTTACACAAAATTCATCTTAAATATAGTTTTCTCACAATTTATACCATTTCAATCTGCTATCTTTGTATAAAATTATATGTTTTAATCTCTTTTTCATAAAACTAACAAGAGAAAAACAGTGAAGTTTTTTATTTTGAACTATTAAGAAACGAAGATAAATTAAGCTTAATGAAACTTAATATCTTAATGGTTAAAGTTATTTCTATTTTAAATCTCTCAAATGCAAAATTCATTAAAAACCACCTTTCCTAATTTCTCCAGTGAACTTATTGCAACCATTGAAGAAAATGGGAGTCTTCAGGATTTTGAAGCCGGAACCATTTTAATGCGAACCGGGCAGTACATTAAAAACACCGTTTTAATTACCAAAGGAAAAATCAAAATCTATCGTGAAGGCGAAGATGGAGGTGAATTTTTAATGTATTACCTGCAACCCGGACAAGCCTGTGCTATTTCGATGATTTGTACAGCCAAAAGCGAAAAAAGCCAGATCATGGCAAAAGTAGTCGAAGATGTTACTGTCATGATGATTCCGTTACAAATGATGGACAAATGGATGATGGAACACAGAACCTGGTACGAATTTGTAATCGAAACTTACAGAAGCCGTTTTGAAGAAGTTTTGGAAGTTGTTGACAACATCGCTTTTCGTTCTATGGATGAGCGTTTGGAATTTTACCTAAAAAGACATTCTGATGCTTGTGGCTGTTCTGAAGTTAATTTATCGCATCAGGAAATTGCATCCGAATTAAATACTTCAAGAGAAGTAATTTCGAGATTACTCAAAAAAATGGAACAAAGAGGTTTGGTTAAACTCAACCGCAATCAGATTGAATTACTAAGCACAAATTTCACTAATTAGCACAAATTCACTGTATATCAAATCAATTTTATCATTAAGATATTAAAGTAGTTAAGAGTCAAGGAACTAAACTTAATTATCTTACTATCATAACGGTTGAAAAATAAAAAACTTCGTTTTAATTAGTGAAATTCGTGTTTAATAATACTTATGTGATAAATGTTACTGTAGATTTCTTTTTAACGAAGCACCTTTGCAAAAACAACTGTAATGGAATATTTAGGGTATTTTGCTTCAATCATTATTGGAATCTCACTGGGCTTAATTGGCGGTGGCGGATCGATACTTACTATTCCAATTTTGGTGTATTTATTTAAGGTAAATCCGGAGCAAGCAACGTCTTATTCTTTATTTATTGTAGGATTAACTGCTTTGTTCGGAAGTTACAGCCATTACAAAATGGGAAATCTTAAACTAAAATCGGCGTTGTATTTTGCGATTCCCTCTGTAATTTCTATTTTGATTATTCGTGAGGTTATTTTTCCGCAAATTGCTTCTACGCTATTTTCTATAGCTTCGTATTCCGTATCCAAAGATTTTCTGATTATGATTATCTTTTCTGTTTTGATGATTACGGCAGCAATATCCATGATCAAAAAAAACAAACCCGAAATACAAGCAACCGAAACGAATTATATTCAATTAAGTGTAATAGGCTTTGCCGTTGGAATTATAACCGGTTTTTTGGGTGCCGGCGGAGGATTTTTAATTATTCCTGCCCTGCTCTTTTTTGCCAATTTACCAATGAAACAAGCCGTTGGAACTTCATTATTGATTATTACAATTAATTCCTCAATAGGTTTTGGTGGCGATTTATACATTGGAACCCCCATAAATTATACTTTTTTATTAGGCGTTTCAGGAATGGCACTTCTCGGAATGTTAATTGGAAGTCAGCTTTCTAAAAAAATCGACGGCACAAAACTAAAACCTCTTTTTGGCTGGTTTGTTCTCGTAATGGGATTTTATATTATTACAAAAGAAGTTTTGTTATAAGGCAGTTTCACACATTTTTTTATAAAATTTTAATTTAGTTCTTTTTATTTGTAGAGTAATCTTTGTCGAAGTTTTGAACTTCGACAAAGATAAAACTATCAGTTTCTGTGGGATTAAATCAATTATGTTTTACGATATTTATTTACTAGCCCACCAATGATAATAGTTATGTAATCCGTCATATTCAAATCCACAACGCGGATATAACTGATTTCCTATGTCATTTGTTTTTTCTGTTTCCAGCATTAAACCACAGGCATTTGTTTCTATGCACCATTGTTTGCTACGATCAATTAATGCTACAGATAATCCTTTTCCACGGTAATCAGGATGTACAAAAAGATCACTTAACAGCCATTGTTTTTGCAATTTGGTATAATGAAATAATTTGTACAATTGCACAAACCCAACAGCCTTTCTGTTCACAATTGCTAAAAAAATATCTGATTCATTGTTTAGTAATCGTTCTTTCAGAAATGCTTTGCCTTTTTCGACATCAGATTCCTGACGGTAAAAAACGCGATATAGATTAAAAAGTTCTGCTGTTTCGTTAAGATCTTCAATACTTGCTTTTTTGATGTTGTAATCCATTAGTTAAAATTTTAATTAAAAAAGCGAAAGTATCATAAAGTAAAAGCTCAGTTATAGTCCAGTTTACACAAAACAAGATCATCCAGTGTTTTGACTAAATCTATTACACCATAAAAAAAATGCTGGTTAAAACCAACAGCTCTATATAATTTTCAAAATCTTTAATAATTAGGCTGAAAGCCACAAAAACAATAGCGTAGTGCATCGCACTACGAATTAAATCAACAATGAATATCGCCCTGAAAGGGCAAAAGCAAAATGACAATACAAACATCTTTAAGAATCCAGAAACAACATATAAACTATAGTGAATATTTCCTTTATGGTTAGGCTTTCGCCCTTACAGGGCCTAAGCTAACAATCGTTTTTCATTCATAGTGCTTCGCACCATGCTATTTCTAAGGCTCTTTCAGAGCTCGTTTTGAACACTTATTGTTTCAAATTCATACTATTAAAATTGCCGCCTTCTTTAACCCAATATACTCATTCTGGCTAAAACCATTAAGGCTTCAAATAAAAAAACCGCTGGTTAAAACCAGCGGCTAGTCATATAATTAATTCGTAAAAATTTGTGTAATTCGTGGCTATAAAACAATCAATGTTCCCCATATCCAACCTCATCCATTTTCCCGCTAAAAACGCGATACTGAATGATAAAGTAAACAATAACCAAAAACAAAGCAATAAAAAACCAACTTAATCCGGCATTTAATCCATATTCATGAGCGGCGGTGTTGTAAATGGTCAATGACGGATTAACATTATTAGTCGAAGGTAAAACATTTGGAAAAATCGAAACGGCTGTCGAAGCAAATCCTCCAACAAGAAACAAAGTCGAGAATAAAAATCCCATACCGTCTTTTTGATATGAACGAACTTTAAATAAACCTACAATTCCAACAAAAGTCATTACAGGAAAAAACCAAAGAATTGGATTTGCAATAAAATTATGAAACGGCTGAGGTTCAATAAAATGCCAGATTTGCAACGAAATAATAACCAGAACCAATAAAACAATATTGAGTTTGAAAACCAGATCTTTAAGTTTTGTATTCAAAGACGAGTTGGTTTTAAAAATAATCCAATTGGCTCCGTGAATCGTTAAAGCGACAACACTTACAATACCCAGAAAAAGCGTAAACCAATCAATAATCCCCAATT
This sequence comes from Flavobacterium chilense, assembly GCF_001602525.1. Lineage (GTDB taxonomy): Bacteria > Bacteroidota > Bacteroidia > Flavobacteriales > Flavobacteriaceae > Flavobacterium > Flavobacterium chilense. The sequence continues at coordinate 246,661 of NZ_LSYT01000009.1, read as the reverse complement.
CATTTGCCTGCGGACTAAAAGTTGGATTCCATAAAGGCAAAAAGAAAAAATGAGCTTCCTGTGTCGAAACACCGTTGGTTACCATTCCGAGATTAACCCCGCGAACGATATTTCCCAAAGCAATCCCGAAGAACAAGGCCAAAAGCAAACTGGCGATTCCAAAAGCTTTATCCCAAATCGATTCCCACATTGGGTGATGTACCTGTCCACGCATTTCTAAACCAATTGCACGGAAAATCAACAGCCATAAAATCATGATTAAAGGCAAATAAAATCCGCTAAAAGATGAAGCATACAAAGTAGGAAAAGCAAAAAACAACACACCTCCGGCAGCAATAATCCAAACTTCATTAGCATCCCAAAACGGGCCAATTGCGCTTGTAATTGCTTTTTTATCTTTTTCTTCTTTAGCCAGAAATAAATGAATAATTCCTGCTCCAAAATCGTAACCGTCTAATACAATATAAACGGCCAGAATTCCCATTAAAACAACGTACCAAAAAAATTCCATAGCTATATTTTTTCTGAATTGAGTTCAACATTATGAGGTCCTTTATTGATGATTTTTCCAACCAAAAGCAAAAACAACATTCCTAGTAAAAGATACAATCCTATAAAACCCAATAAAGTAAATAAGGTGTTTCCGGATGAAACGGTTGGCGAAGCACCTTCGGCAGTTCGTAATAAATTATAAACCAGCCAGGGTTGTCTTCCTAATTCTGCCGTATACCAGCCTGTAGTATTAGCGATATACGGAAATGGCATCATGAACATCAAAGACCATAAAACCCATTTGGTTTCGAATAATTTCTTTCGGATTAATTGAAAAACAGCAAAAGCCATCAAACCAATAAATAAGGTACCAAGTCCTACCATAATATGGTAAGCGTAATATAATCCCGAAATATTGGTTGGATGAAGATCTTCTTCGAACTGATCCAGACCTTTAATTTCTTCATGCCAGCTTCCGTAAGTCAGGAAACTCAGGATATTGGGAACAGCGATTTTATTATCCAGCTTTTTATCTTTTACATCGGGTTGTCCAATTAAAACAATTTCGGAACCTTCTTTTTCGGTATGAAAAATCCCTTCCATTGCGGCAAAAGTTACGGGTTGGTATTTCACAACGTTTTTAGCCAGTAAATCTCCTGTTGGAACTGCCACGATCAGACTCGAAATCAATCCAAAGACCACTCCGGTTTTAAGAAATAATCTTCCAAAAGAAACATTCTTTTTACTCAAAATATAAAAAGCCCCTATTCCGGAAACCACAAAAGAACTGGTAACCAAAGATGCAGCCTGGTTGTGCAAATATGAAGGCCATAACCAAGGATTAAGAAACAAAGCTTTGAAATTCGTGAGAACAAATTTTCCGTTTTCTAATATTTCATATCCTACAGGATTTTGCATCCAGGAATGTGTAGCTATAATCAAATAACCACTTGCCCAGGAACCCAGACAAATTAATAATCCGGTTACAAAATGCCATTTATGTCCAATGAGTTTTTCTCCAAATAAAAAGATCCCCAGAAAGGATGATTCTAAGAAAAAGGAGAACATGCCTTCCATAGCAAGAGTTTGCCCAATAATTCCTCCGGTTAACTCAGAGAATTTTGCCCAGTTGGTTCCAAACTGAAACTCCATCGGAATTCCGGTTACAACGCCCATTGCAAAATTCAGAGCGAAGATTTTCATCCAGAAATGAGTCGCGTGATTGTATTGTTCGTTTTTTGTTTTGAGGTATTTCCATTTGAAGTAAACAATGATCAGCGAAAGACCCATTGTAAGTTGCGGAAAGAGATAGTGAAAGGTAATGGTGAAGGCAAATTGCATTCGGTCATAAAAGAGCATTTCTTCCATAGCGGTATTTTATTTATGAAGTCCCACAAATTTACCCATTAAAACCCGAAATTCCTGCCTTTAAAAAAAGTTTATCGCCTGATATTTGTTAAACTTTTTAGTGTTTTTAAAACATTTATTTTTTTCTGTCCTATAAGTGATATCAGAAATTATAAGTTCAGCTTTAGTAGAAATTGTAAAATATGTTAATGCAGAAATTTTCATTTTCTACAATCATAGAAAGTTAAAAGTCTCTTTTACTTTTATATTATTTTAGATTCTTATTTCTCATACTGAGCAAAGCATTTGTCTAAATTTTGAATCTGCTAACAAGACTTCGACTTCACTCGGTGTTATAAAATGTGCAAAACTAAAATGTACTTATATCACTTATATGGTTAAATTTAATCTTTTTTCAAAATTCCTTTTTCGACACTTTCATTTATTAATCCTTCAGCGTAATTCCACAAAGTTGTTGAACCTTCTTTTATAACACTCTTTTTTTCGTGAACCTTATTATAACTCACACCAAACTCTTTCCATGTTCCGCCATTATTAGATGTGTTTTGCAATAAAGGTTCAAGCCTGTCCATCGATCTGGCAAACTTTGCTTCATTAGTTTCTCCAGCTTCAAATTCTTCCCAAACTAATATTAAATCTTCAGCCTGTTTCTCCGGAAGCAAACCAAAAATGCGGTTGGCAGCCAGTCGTTCCTCATCGGTATTATCATGATTTTTTTGTGAGTCGTATAAAAAAATATCTCCGGCATCGATTTCTACAATATCATGTATCAAAACCATTTTTACCACTTTCAATACATCAATTGGCTCATTAGAATGTTCTGCCAAAACAATTGCCATTAGTGCAAGATGCCAGGAATGTTCCGCATCATTTTCATTTCGGTCACTATTAAACAGCTTCGTTTTTCTTTGAATGTATTTTACTTTGTCAATTTCTTTTATAAAAGCGATCTGATTTAATAAATCTGCTGTGTCCATATCCATAATTTTTGTTAGTTGTAAAATTACGTAGATTTATTTTTTCTACCATATTAAGTAGTATAAGTTCATTTAAAACAATCCGTAATTTTAGTAGAGCTAAAATGAACTTATATCACTTATACTGTGAAATTCCTTTTTTTACACAAAAATCAAATTTCTGTAACATTAGTCACCTATTTTAAGAGAAAACAAAGTTACCTTTGTAACCCATCATTTTTACAACACATGTCATGAAAATAGAACAAATTTACACCGGCTGTCTTGCGCAAGGTGCATACTATATTACTTCAAACGGAGAAGCTGCTATTATCGATCCGCTTCGTGAGATCCAGCCTTACTTAGATCGTTTGGAACGCGATGAGGTGAAACTGAAATATATTTTTGAAACGCATTTTCACGCTGATTTTGTTTCAGGTCATATCGATTTAAGCAAAGAAACTCAGGCACCTATAGTTTACGGACCAAATGCAGCCTGCGAATTTGATTGCATTTCTGCCAAAGACGGACAAGAATTTAAAATTGGAAATATTACAATTAAAGCGTTGCATACTCCGGGACATACCATGGAAAGCACGACTTACTTACTAATTGACGAGAATGGAAAAGATCATGCTATTTTTTCCGGAGATACTTTATTTATAGGAGATGTTGGTCGTCCGGATCTTGCTCAAAAAGCAGCAGGAATGACGCAGGATCAATTAGCCGGAATTTTATATCATTCATTGAGAGATAAAATTATGACTCTGGCCGATGATGTAATCGTTTATCCAGCACATGGTGCCGGAAGTGCCTGTGGAAAAAACATGAGTAAAGAAACTGTTTCGACTATTGGGAATCAAAAAGCAACAAACTATGCTTTGCGCGCGACTATGACCGAAGCGGAATTTATTACCGAAGTTACTGACGGATTATTGCCTCCTCCAGCCTATTTCAGTATGAATGTTGCCATGAACAAACAAGGTTACGAAAGTTTTGAATCCGTTTTACATAACGGAATGAAAGCGATTGATGTAAAAGATTTTGAGGCTGTTGCCGAAGAAACCGAAGCATTAATCCTCGATACCCGAAAAAGTGGTGACTTTGCAAAAGGATTTATTCCGCAATCTATTAATATCGGAATCAATGGTGATTTTGCTCCTTGGGTAGGAACTTTGATTGGCGATGTAAAACAACCTATTATATTGGTAACCGAAGTTGGTCTTGAAGAAGAAACTGTAACGCGTTTAAGCCGTGTAGGTTTTGACTCTATTATCGGACACCTTGAAGGTGGTTTTGAAGCCTGGGAAAAAGCCGGTTTTGAAATTGATACGGTAAACCGAATTTCGGCAGAACAATTCGCAACCGAATTTAAAGCTAAAGAAGATAAAGTAATCGATATTCGTAAAGAAACCGAATACAGCGCAGAACATATTGACGATGCGTATAACAAACCGCTGGCTTTTATCAATGACTGGGTAAAAGATATTGCGCCAAATGAGCATTTTTACTTACATTGTGCCGGTGGATATCGCAGTATAATTGCAGCTTCGATTTTGCAGGCTCGCGGTTTTAGAAACTTTAGTGAAATTGAAGGCGGTTTTGGAGCGATCTCAAAAACTGAAATTCCAAAATCTGATTTCGTTTGTCAAAGTAAAGTATTGAAATAAATTTTTAAGGTACAGAGATGCAAAGGTGCAAAGCGACAAAGTTTTTGCCTTTGAACCTCTGCCCCTTTGAACCTTTGAATCTAAAAAAAATGTTAGAAATTATTAAAGAACCTTGGCCTTGGTATGTTTCAGGCCCTTTGATTGGATTAACTGTTCCTATTTTATTAATTATCGGAAATAAATCTTTCGGGATAAGTTCTTCGTTGCGACATATTTGTGCGGCTTGTATTCCGGCGAATATTTCATTTTTTAAATACGACTGGAAAAAAGAAAGCTGGAATTTATTCTTTGTTTTCGGAATTTTCCTTGGTGGCGTTATCGCTGCTTCTTTCTTGTCTAATCCAAATCCCATTGAAATAACTCCTGAACTTTCAGCACAATTGGCAGGTTACGGAATTACAGATCACTCAGGTTTAGTTCCGGCACAGCTTTTCTCCTGGGAAAGTTTATTAACACTTCGCGGATTCATCATGATTGTAGTTGGCGGATTTTTAGTTGGTTTTGGAACGCGTTATGCTGGCGGATGTACAAGCGGACATGCGATTATGGGAATTTCAAACTTACAATGGCCATCACTGGTGGCAACAATCTGCTTTATGATTGGCGGTTTTGTAATGTCTCTTTTGATTTTACCTTATATTCTTTCACTTTAAAAATTTCAAAAATGAGCAATTTAGAAAATAAAAATACAGACACTGAAGGGACCAACGGAAGCCAAATTAAAGATTCAGGATTCTCAAACTTAAAATATCTTGTAGTTGGAATTCTTTTTGGAATTGTATTCGTAAAAGCCGAAATCATTAGCTGGTTTCGTATTCAGGAAATGTTTCACCTGCAATCTTTCTTTATGTATGGTGTAATTGGTAGTGCAGTTACTGTTGGCGTAGTATCTGTTTTTATCATTAAAAAATTCAACATCAAAACACTACAAGGCGAAAAAATAGAAATTCAGCCTAAAACATTCAGCAAAGGACAAATTTATGGCGGATTAATGTTCGGTTTTGGCTGGGCCATTACAGGAGCATGTCCGGGTCCGTTATTTGCTCAGATTGGTACTGGTGCAACCGTAATTGTTGTTACGTTATTAAGTGCCATTGCCGGAACCTGGTTTTATGGTTTGATCAAAGATAAACTGCCTCACTAATTCCTTTTATTTAGACCTAGAAAATGAGCTTAACAGAACAACTACTATTAAGAAAAGCAGCTATTTCTGAAATACCTGTTATATGGGAAATCCTCCAGGATGCTATTGAACAAAGACGACAAGACGGAAGCACGCAATGGCAGGACGGATACCCAAATGAACTTTCGATTGAAAAAGACATTGAAAATGGCTATGGCTATGTGTTTACAGAAAACGAATCGATTCTGGCGTATGCTGCTATTATTTTTGACAAAGAACCTGCTTACGAAAATATCGAAGGCAAATGGTTAACCAATGGCGATTATACTGTTGTACATCGTGTAGCAGTTTCAAAATTGGCAAAAGGAAAAGGCATTGCCACAAAACTATTTGAAAGCATCGAAGGCTTAAGTCTCGAAAATAACATTCAAAGTATAAAGGTAGATACCAACTTTGACAATACTCCAATGCTAAAAATTTTAGACCGATTAAAATATACATATTGTGGTGAAGTCTTTTTTAGAGGATCAGCACGAAAAGCATTCGAAAAAAAGTTAATTTAAATATCGAATTTCAAGATTATAAAAACCCGACAGGTCCTTAAGACTGTCGGGTTTTTATTTGGTTTGCCTGCGTAAGGGATAGAGCTAAGCTACCGAAGTAGCAGCGAAAGCCCGACAGCATCCTGATAAGAGGGCGTATATGCGCACAGTAATTTTGCCCTCTTATCAGGATGGTGGCACGCTCTGATAATTTTGAAAAGTATATTTTCTAATTGAAAATTTTAACAAAGCTAAAAGTTCTTCATCTAAATCTAATTTGGTTTCGTTAAGTTTGTTTAAAACAAATAAGTCCTATAAAAGCCGTAGATTATATGAACCATTCAGAACAGTTATTCAGATTACAAAATACCGAAAAATGGGATGTAATTATAATAGGTGGCGGTGCAAGCGGTTTAGGAACTGCTCTTGATGCTGCAAGTCGAGGATATAAAACCATTTTAGTCGAAGCCGTTGATTTTGCAAAAGGAACTTCAAGCAGAAGCACAAAATTAGTTCATGGTGGTGTACGCTATTTAGAACAAGGTGACATTCATTTAGTGAGAGAAGCCTTAAAAGAACGAGGACTTATGGCAAAAAATGCAGGTCACTTGGTCAAAAATCAATCTTTTGTGATTCCAAACTACAATTGGTGGGGCGGTTCTTTTTATACTATCGGATTAAAAGTCTATGATATATTGGCTGGCAGTTTAAGTTTGGGGCGTTCAGAATATATTTCGAAGAAAAAAACTATCGAAATGCTTCCAAATGTAGAAGAAAATGGTTTAAAAAGTGGTGTTATTTATCATGACGGACAATTTGATGACTCGCGTTTGGCTATTAATATTGCTCAGACAGCGGTAGAAAAAGGAGCTTGCTTATTAAATTACATGAAAGTGGTTCATTTATTAAAAGATGATAAAAACCAGATTATTGGTGTTGAGGTACAAGATCATGAAACGGGTAATAAATATATTTTAAAAGGTTCTGTTGTCATTAATGCTACCGGAGTTTTTACAAATGCTATCATGAAACTGAACGATAGAGTTTATAAAAAATATATTGTTCCGAGTCAGGGAATTCATCTTGTGTTTGACAAATCTTTTTTACCGGGAGATCATGCTTTAATGATTCCTAAAACAAGTGATGGACGTGTTTTATTTGCTGTACCCTGGCATAACCGAATTGTGGTTGGTACGACCGATACCTTAATAAAGAAACATAGTCTGGAACCTGTTGCTTTAGAAAGTGAAGTCGAATTTGTAATGGAAAATGCTCAGCGTTTTTTAGCCAAAAAACCTGCCAGAGCTGATGTTTTATCTGTTTTTGCAGGTTTACGCCCTTTGGCTGCACCTAAAGAAGAAGGAAAAAGCACTAAAGAAGTTTCCAGAAGCCATAAAATTATTGTTTCAGAAACCGGCTTAATTACCATTACAGGAGGAAAATGGACAACTTACAGAAAAATTGCCGAGGACATTATAAACAAAGCGATTAAAACCGGTAAGCTTGTTAACAAACCCTGCATTACGGAACATCTTGCTATTCATGGCAATAAAGCTACTACTAATTTAGACAGAGAAAATCATTTATATATCTATGGTTCAGATATTCCTGAAATACTGAAACTACAACAAACTAATCCTGAATTAAAAGAAAAAGTCCATCCTGATCATGAATTTACAATGGCCGAAGTCGTTTGGGCAATTCGACATGAAATGGCCAGAACTGTAGATGATATTCTAGCCAGACGCGTTCGGTTATTGTTCTTAGATGCCAGAGCTGCTATTCAGTCTTCAGAAAAAGTAGCCCGATTACTTGCCAAAGAACTGGGGCATAATGAAACATGGGTTCATAAAGAAATTTTAAATTTTAGAAAAATAGCCAAAGGATTTCTTTTGCCTGAATTTCAATAAACAAACTTACTACAAGGCATTTTAAACTTGTTTTCATCTTAAATTCTATCGTATTTACTTTAAAAATGACTATTTAAAGTGGTATATGTTCTATATATCTCTGCTATATCCTCATGAAAGCTTTGATTTTCTAAGGAAGTTAAACGCTATTTTAAAGAATCGTTAAATATCAATTAATCAATATTTTACATCCAAAAATATAGTATTTTTACCTTAATATTTGCTTACATTTCATCTCACTGCATTTCAATTAACAAAAAATTAACATCACATTTGTATATACAACTATTAAAAGATATACATTTGTATATACAAATTATACACTTACGACTATGACAATTGAAGAGGTTATAAAAAGTACAGTTAAGATGGATAATGCGAAAAAAGTTATTCTGAATATCATGTACACGCAAAACGTGATTCAGGATCATTTTAACGAGTTGATAAAACCGTATGATTTATCCGGAGAGCAATATAATGTGTTACGTATATTAAGAGGACAAAAAGGAAATCCTGCTAATATGTGTGTAATACAGGAACGTATGCTGGCAAAAACAAGCAACACAACCCGATTGGTAGACAAATTGCTGCTAAAGGATTTTGTTACCCGAAATGTTTGTCCCGGCAACAGACGTAAAATCGAAGTTTTAATCACTCAAAAGGGATTAGATGTATTAAAAGAATTAGACCCGAAGGTAGATGAGCATGAACGCGCATTTGCTGAGAATATAAGTCCTGAAGAATTAGAATTATTAAATAAATTATTAGAAAAATACCGAACCCAACAAAATTAATATTTATGAGCACATTATTAGACAATCTAAATTGGAGATATGCAACAAAAAAGTTTGATGCAGCAAAAAAAATATCTGATGCAGATTTAAATACTTTAAAAGAAGCTGTTAGATTAGCTGCTTCTTCATACGGTTTACAACCTTATAAAGTTGTTATCGTAGAAAATCCTGAAATTAGAGAGCAATTAAAAGCTGCTGCTTATGGTCAGACTCAAATTACTGACGCTTCTCAAATTTTCATTTTTGCTAACGACTTAAATGCCGGAGCAGAATCTGTAGACGCTTACATCAAAAATATTAGCGAAACAAGAGGTGTTCCTGCTGATGCTTTGGCTGGATTTGCTGATATGATGAAAGGTACTATTGCTAACTTATCTCAAGATGCGAAAAACATCTGGACAGCAAAACAAACTTATATTGCTTTAGGAACTTTATTGGCGGCTGCAGCTGAATTAAAAATCGATGCAACTCCAATGGAAGGATTTAATGCTGCTGCATTTAATGAAATCTTAGGTTTCGACAAATTAGGTTTAAACGCTTCAGTTATTGCAACTGTTGGTTACAGACATACTGAAGACGATACTCAGCATTACAAAAAAGTTAGAAAATCTCACGAAGAATTATTTATCACTATATAATTATTATTAATCCAAAATCAATTTTACAACATGAAAAATTTAAAAACAATTGCATTAGCATTATTCGTAGCAGTAGCGAGCGTTTCAGTAAACGCACAAACTAAAAAAATCGACGCAAAAGCATCTACTATCAAATGGTTAGGTAAAAAAGTAACTGGAGAGCACTCTGGAACTGTAAACTTTAAAGACGGAGCTTTAGTTTTCAAAGGAAAAAAATTAACTGGTGGTTCATTCACTGTTGATATGACTTCATTAACTGCTACAGATTTAACTGGAGAATACCAAGGAAAATTAAACGGTCACTTGAAATCTGCAGATTTCTTTGGAACTGACAAATTCCCAACTGCAAAATTAGTTTTCAAAACTATTGGAGCTAAAGCAACTGATGTTTACACAGTAACTGCTGATTTAACTATCAAAGGAATTACTAAACCAGTAACTTTTGACATCACTGTAGCTGGAAACACTGCTACAACTGCTTTCAAAGTTGACAGAACTAAATACGATATCAAATACAACTCTGGTAATTTCTTCGAAAACTTAGGAGACAAAACTATCAATGATGATTTCGAATTAACTGTAGCGCTAAAATTCTAATATTTTAAGATTTACAGCATTTATTTAAATCTATAAGAAAAACCCCAATAGTTCTACAACTATTGGGGTTTCTTTTTACATATTCTCAAAAAAATAACATCCTTAATATTGGCATAACACTTTCGTAATAACATATAAGACTTTGATTAACATTCGGCTTCTAATTTTGGACTAATTAAAAAAACAAAACTAGAAATCAAAATTATAGTTATGAAAACAAAAGTACAAATTGCCATTATTACACTTCTTAGCACTCTATTCATACAAGCCCAACAACAAACAAAAGGAATTATTGGTAACACCAACTGGATGAACAACTGGACCAATTTTAAACCTGCCAATACAGAATACAGTGAAGCTACCAACATAATTGCCGGAACAATCGACAAAGACACAAAATTATTTAAACGTAATATCTATCAATTAGTTGGCATTGTTTATGTTACAAACAATGCTGTTTTGACTATCGAACCTGGAACTGTAATAAGAGGTGACGATAAAACCTGCGGTACACTTGTTGTAGCAAATGGCTCAAAAATAATGGCCGAAGGTTTAGAAACAGATCCTATTATTTTTACTTCGAACAAAGAGAAATCAGACAGAAAACCAGGAGATTGGGGCGGTATAATTCTTTTAGGAAAAGCACCTATTAACTCTCTTGGAGGAGTTCATACGCTTCCGTTTAATCTGGAACCAGGTTTAAATCATTATGGTGGTACAGATGCCGAAGACAATTCAGGTATTTTAAAATATGTGAGAATAGAATTTGCCGGTAGAAAACTAAGTTCTGATAAAGAACTTAACGGACTTTCTCTAGCAGGTATTGGCAGAAAAACAACTTTAAGTAATATCCAGATCAGCTTCTCAAATGATGACTCTTTTGAATGTTATGGAGGAGATTTAAACATGAGCAACCTTGTTTCCTACAGAACCACAGATGATGACTTTGATTTTACACAAGGTGCTCAAATCAATATCAGTAACAGTATTGCAATTCGTCATCCATTTTCATCAGATATTTCAGGGTCAAGATGTTTTGAAGTCGACTCATATGACAAAATTCAAAATACAGACATGAGCAAAAAAATGACTAAAATCAATGCCAACAACATTACTTTGGTTAATTTAGAAGAGAACAATCAGGGACTTGTAAGAGAATCTATTTATGTTAGAGAAAACACCTTTTTTAATCTAAACAATAGTATTGTTTCTGGTTTCTCTCCTTTTGTACTTTTAGAAGGAAACATTGGAAACGGAGAAGCAAACCTTTCAAAAATGACTTTCAAGAATGTAACCGTTAACAATTGTAATGGCGGTATTACAAGTGAATCAGCAAGTGGAAATACAGCCATTCAGGCGTATTATAATATCCCGGGATCCGGATTAGAATACACAAAAATTAAAAATACAGAGCTGTTTACAACTCCAAACATCAAAGGAAATCCGGATTTTAGAGTAAATGCAAACAATACTATTGCTATTGGAAATTAAGCACTTAAATTACATTTAGAGTTTAAAATTTAACAAATTTTAAAATTTAGAAAAGATTTTTTTTGAAATTTATGTATTCTAATTCAAATTACATTTATATATTTGTCACATCAAAATAAGATATGAAAACAATAATGAACAATACTTGGTGGTGGAAGAATTTACGTCAAACGTCGTGAACAAAGCTTCCTATGGTATTGTAAAACTATAAAATATAAAAGGCTTGTCATCACGACAAGCCTTTTTTTTTGGCCGAAACTTAAGTAGAAAAATATATTAAAAAACTAAAAAACAACATACTTTGAAACCTTTTATACTCAACACACATTACAAACAAATCCTGGCAGATACAATTACGCCGGTAAGTATTTATTTTAAAATCAGAGATAAATTTCCAAATAGTTTATTACTTGAAAGTAGTGATTATCATGGCAATGACAACAGCTTCTCTTATATTTGCTGCAATCCGATTGCAACGATTAAAATCGAAAACGAAACGATTTCAAAAACTTTCCCTGACGGAACAACAGAACAAATTTCAATTGATTCATCTACTAATATTCCGGAAGTAATCCAGGAATTTTCAAGCCAGTTTCAATCAGAAAAAAATGATTTTAAGTTTATTAATAATGGCTTGTTTGGATACATTTCTTACGATGCTGTTCGTTATTTTGAAAAAGTTTCGATTGCCAAAAAAGATACTGCTACTTTGATTCCGGATGTTTTTTATGCTGTTTATCAAAACATCATCGCTATCAATCACTTTAAAAATGAAGCTTACATTTTTTGCCACAGCGTAGACGGAAAAAATAATATTGTCGAAATCGAACAACTATTACAATCCAGAAATATTGCTTCATACAAATTTACCAAAGAAGGTGAAGGCTTCTCTAACTTAACCGATGATGAATTTAAACACAATGTAGCTCTGGCTAAAAAACACTGTTTCCGCGGAGACGTTTTTCAATTGGTGTTATCACGTCGTTTTACACAAGGATTTAAAGGAGATGAATTCAACGTTTATCGTGCTTTAAGAAGCATTAATCCATCTCCTTACCTATTCTTTTTTGATTATGGAGATTTCAAAATATTTGGGTCTTCGCCCGAAGCTCAAATTATCGTAAAAAACAGAAAAGCCGAAATTCACCCAATCGCAGGAACTTTCAAAAGAACCGGAAATGATGAGCGAGATGCGCTTTTAGCCAAAGAACTTTCTGAAGATAAAAAAGAAAACAGCGAGCACGTTATGTTAGTCGATTTAGCCAGAAATGATTTAAGCCGAAATGGTCATGATGTAAATGTAGAAAAATACAGAGAAGTTCAGTTTTTCTCGCATGTGATTCACTTGGTTTCTAAAGTTACCGGACATTTACATGAAAAAGCTACGACTATGCAAGTAGTTGCCGACACTTTCCCGGCTGGAACTTTAAGCGGAGCACCAAAACACAGAGCGATGCAATTGATTGAAGATTACGAAAAAACAAATCGTAATTTCTACGGTGGCGCAATAGGTTTCATGGATTTCGAAGGCAATTTTAATCACGCCATTATGATCCGAACTTTCCTGAGTAAAAATCATCAATTACATTGTCAGGCCGGAGCCGGAATCGTAGCAAATTCTGATGAAGAAAGCGAAATGCAGGAAGTCTACAACAAATTAAGGGCATTGAATACAGCGCTTGAAATGGCGGAGAAAATTTAGATACGTCTCGCGAGGTTGAAACCTCGGGCAATGTTTAAAAAATAATCTATATAAACATAGCCGACGGTTGAAACCGTCGGGGCAAAGATTAGTAAGATCTGAAACAATTAACAAATAAACTATAAAAACCACAAAAGCATAAATCATGAAAAAAGCAATTTCAATTTTAGTTTTAATCATTACCATTACGTCTTGTAATTCGGAAAAAAAAGAAAATCCTATTAAAGGAACCTGGCGCCTTATATCAGCTGAAACCACCGAAAAAGATTCAACGTTTTCGACTTTCAATCCAAAGACAAAAATGATTAAAATTATAAATGATACTCATTTTGCCTTTTTCAATCATGATTTAAATAATGGAAAAGATTCAACAAATGCAGTATTCTTTGGCGGAGGCGGAAAATATACTTTAAAGGACAGTACATACACCGAGAATCTGGAATACTTCAATAATCGTCAATGGGAAAATGGAAAATTTGAGTTTACAGTAACAATCAAAAACGACACCTTAATTCAAAAAGGAATCGAAAAAGTAGAAAAATTAGGAATCGACCGCATTATTACAGAGAAGTACGTTCGAGAGTAAAAAATAGTTTCAAGTTTTATTTGTTTCAAGTTTCAAGTTATTGAAACCTGAAACCTGAAACTTGAAACCTGAAACAAAAAAGCACAATGAAAAAAATATTAGTTATAGACAATTACGATAGTTTCACTTACAACTTAGTACACTATCTGGAAGATTTAAACTGCGAAGTAACCGTTTATAGAAATGACGAATTCGAAATTGACGAAATCGCTTCTTTCGATAAAATATTACTTTCTCCGGGACCTGGAATTCCCGATGAAGCAGGTTTATTAAAAGCAGTAATCGAAAAATATGCACCAACAAAAAGTATCCTTGGTGTTTGTTTAGGACAACAAGCCATTGGGGAAGTTTTTGGCGGAACACTTTCGAACCTTGATAAAGTATATCACGGCGTGGCAACAAATGTAAAAAAAGTGGTGACCGATGAAATTTTGTTTGAAGGCTTAGAAAACGAGTTCGAAGTTGGGCGTTACCACTCATGGGTTGTTGACAGTAATTTACCGGAAGTTCTTGAAGCTACTTCGATAGACGAAAACGGGCAAATTATGTCATTAAGACATAAAACTTTTGATGTAAGAGGCGTTCAGTTTCACCCGGAAAGTGTTTTGACACCAAACGGAAAAAGGATTTTAGAGAATTGGATTAGAAGTTAGTTAAAAGTTTTAAAGTCGAAAGTCATAAAGTCAAATATTAAAAACTTAGCCTTTCCTATTAAAACTAAAAAACATTAATCAATTTTAAAAATAAACGTCAAAAACAAGAAGACTTTAAGACTTTCGACTTTATGACTTTAAGACTCAAACAGAATGAAAAATATATTAAATAAATTAATCAATCACGAAGTACTTTCAAAAGAGGAAGCTAAAAACGTACTGATTAATATTTCAAGTGGTCAATACAATCCGAGTCAGATTTCGGCATTTTTGACTGTATTCATGATGCGAAGCATTACAATTGATGAACTTTCGGGTTTCCGTGAAGCTTTGTTAGAATTGTGTATTCGTGTTGATTTATCAGCTTACAACACCATCGATTTATGCGGAACGGGTGGTGACGGGAAAGACACTTTCAATATTTCGACTTTAGCATCGTTCGTTTCAGCCGGAGCCGGAATAAAGGTAGCAAAACACGGAAATTACGGAGTATCTTCTATTTCCGGATCAAGCAACGTGATGGAAAAAATGGGAATCAAATTTAGTAATGACGCTGCTTTTTTAGAAAAATGTATCGAAAAAGCCGGAATTTGTGTTTTACACGCTCCCCTATTTCATCCAGCGATGAAAAATGTTGGACCAATTCGTAAAGAGTTAGCGGTAAAAACCTTCTTTAACATGTTGGGACCAATGGTAAATCCATCATTCCCTCAGAATCAACTGGTTGGAGTTTTCAATCTTGAACTAGCCCGAATGTATGCTTATTTATATCAAAATACTGATATCAATTTCACCATATTACATTCGCTTGACGGATACGATGAAATCTCCTTAACAGGTCCAACCAAAACAATAACATCACACATGGAAGGAATGTTGAAACCAGAAGATTTTGGTGTTCATCTTTTATCTCAAACAGAAATCGAAGGTGGAAAATCCATCGAAGAATCTGCAGAGATATTTACCAATATTATTTCAGGAAAAGGAAACGAGGCACAAAACAATGTAGTCTGTGCTAATGCAGCAATGGCAATTGCAACGGTTACAAAATGTTCTCCGCTGGAAGGATTTGAATTAGCAAAAGAAAGCTTATTATCCGGAAAAGGATTAAAAGCATTGCAAACATTACAAGAATTAAGTAAGTAAAATTTAGTTTCAGGTTTTCTTTGTTTCAGGTTTCAAGTTATTGGAACGCAACCTGAAACTTAAAACCTGAAACCTGAAACAAACAAAACCATGAATATTTTAGATAAAATAATAGTTGACAAAAAGCGGGAAGTCGTTCTCAAAAAATCAATCATTCCCGTTTCGCAATTGGAAAGTTCTGTATTTTTTAATAGAGAAGTGATTTCATTAAGTCAAAAACTAAAAACAAGTTCAACCGGAATTATTGCAGAACACAAACGTCGTTCACCATCAAAATCAGTTATCAATCATAGTTTTACGGTTGAAGAAGTAGTAAAAGGTTACGAAAATGCAGGAGCTTGCGGAATTTCTGTTTTAACCGACGGAAAATATTTTGGAGGTTCTCTTGACGATTTACTTTTAGCAAGAGCTTCAGTAAATATTCCGCTATTGCGAAAAGAATTTATTGTCGACGAATATCAGATTTTGGAAGCCAAAGCTTTTGGTGCCGATTTGATTTTATTGATTGCAGCCGTTTTAACCCGCGAAGAAATCAAATCATTATCTGAATTTGCAAAGAAATTAGGATTAGAAGTTTTATTGGAGGTGCACAATCAGGAAGAATTAGAAAAATCGATTATGCCAAGTTTAGATATGATTGGTGTAAACAATCGAAATCTAAAAACTTTTGAAGTAAGTCTTGATTTCAGCAAACAACTGGCTTCTCAGATTCCAAAAGATTTCGTAAAAGTTTCAGAAAGCGGAATTTCATCCATCGAAGCCATTTCAGAACTTAGACCTTACGGTTACAGCGGATTCTTAATTGGAGAAAACTTCATGAAAACAGACAACGCCGGACAAGCCGCAACAGAATTTATTAGTCAGCTTTAGGCTTTAAGCAATAAGCCTTCTTAACATTACTAATTTAGCCTAAAGCCTACAGCTTAAAGCTTAAAGCATTAAAAAAATGAAACTCAAAATATGCGGCATGAAATATCCTGAAAACATACTCGAAGTAGGAGCGCTCCTACCCGATTATATGGGATTTATTTTCTGGGAAAAATCCACGCGATATTTTAACGGAGTAATTCCGGAATTAATAGGAACAATCAAAAAAGTAGGTGTTTTTGTAAACCAAAGCCAGGAAGAAATTCTGGAGAAAGTTACAAAACACAACTTACAAGCAGTTCAGTTACACGGAAATGAGTCTGTTGATTTTTTATCAGAACTAAAAAGCAAACTTCCAAAAAAGGTCGAAATCATAAAAGTATTTTCTGCCGATGAAAATTTCGATTTTGAAGTAATCAAACCATTCGAATCGGTTTCAGATTTTTTCCTTTTTGATACTAAAGGAAAATTACCGGGTGGCAACGGAACCACTTTTGACTGGACGATATTAAAAAAATACAAATCTGATAAACCCTTTTTTTTAAGTGGCGGAATCGGAATCAATGAATTAAAAGCTATCGAAGAAATTTCAAAAACAAATCTTCCTATTTATGCTGTCGATATAAATAGTAAATTTGAAATCGAACCCGGGCTTAAAAACAAAAATCTATTTAGCAATTTCAAACGAAAATTTGATGTTGCCAACTTTTAAAATTGGAATAAAATGAATTTTAACGTTAACGAAAAAGGATATTACGGAGAATTTGGCGGGGCTTATATCCCTGAAATGCTCTATCCAAATGTAGAAGAATTACGCCAGAATTATTTAAAAATCACCAGCGAACCTGATTTTAAAGCCGAGTTTGATCAATTGCTAAAAAATTATGTTGGACGCCCGAGTCCGCTTTATTTTGCAAAACGCTTATCTGAAAAATACAATACAAAAGTCTACTTAAAAAGAGAAGACTTAAATCATACCGGAGCACATAAAGTCAACAACACAATCGGACAAATCCTTGTTGCCAGACGTTTAGGCAAAAAACGAATTATTGCTGAAACTGGTGCGGGTCAACACGGCGTGGCAACGGCAACGGTTTGTGCTTTAATGGGAATGGAATGTATCGTTTATATGGGCGAAATCGACATTGCCCGTCAGGCACCAAACGTAGCACGTATGAAGATGTTAGGTGCTGAGGTTCGTCCGGCACTTTCGGGTTCAAGAACTTTGAAAGATGCTACAAACGAAGCAATTAGAGATTGGATTAATAATCCGGTTGACACACATTATATTATTGGATCTGCGATTGGTCCACATCCCTATCCGGATATGGTAACACGTTTTCAAAGTGTAATTTCTGAAGAAATTAAATGGCAGTTAAAAGAAAAAGAAGGACGTGAAAATCCTGATTATGTTGTCGCTTGTATTGGTGGCGGAAGTAATGCTGCAGGAACCTATTATCACTTTTTACACGAACCTGAAGTTGGAATTATTGCCGTTGAAGCTGCAGGAAAAGGTGTTGATAGCGGTCATAGCGCCGCAACCAGCAAATTAGGAAAAGTAGGTGTTATTCACGGTTGCAAAACCCTTTTGATGCAAACACCAGACGGACAAATTACAGAACCGTATTCTATTTCTGCAGGATTAGATTATCCGGGAGTTGGTCCAATGCATGCACATTTGGCACAAACAGGACGCGGAGAATTTTTCTCAGTAACAGATGACGATGCGATGAATGCTGGTTTACAATTGACTAAATTAGAAGGAATTATTCCGGCGATTGAAAGTGCACACGCCTTTGCGGTTTTAGATCAGAAAAAATTTAAGCCTACTGATATTGTAGTAATAAGCCTTTCTGGTCGTGGAGATAAAGATTTAGACAATTATATCGATTATTTTAAATTATAAAATGAGTAATTTGGGCGTTCCCTTCGGTCGGGCTTTCGGCTAAATTCCCGATAAACAAAAACTACGGCTAAAAAGCCTTGTTTTTCTAAATCGGGAGATACCGCCTCAAACGAAGTTCACTGAACTCCATTAAAAAATAAGGTGACGTGAAGTAATCCCTAACGCAAAAAACAAACAACGAGAAAAATAGCAATTATGGAAAAATTATTTTCTTACGGAACATTAAGATCGAAACAAATTCAAATGCAGCTTTTTAATAAAGTTCTGTCTGGAACTCCTGACCAGCTGTTGGGTTATAAACTAAAAAGCCTGCAAATTGAAGAAGAATTTGGAATGGCAGATTATGTTGTAGCTGTACCCAGCGCAGATTCTTCAGATCCTATACACGGTGTTGCTTTTAATATTTCAGTTTCTGATTTAGCTAAAGTCGACACATTCGAATCTAATGCTTACAAAAGAGTTCAGGTCACATTAAAGTCCGGAACCGTAGCCTGGATTTATATAGAAAATAAATAACTTAACCTAAAATGATTCTAGCGGCAGCACAAACAAAACCAATCCGGGGAAATATCGAGGCTAATTTATCCGATCATTATAATCTGATCGAATTCGCTGTACAAAACGGAGCACAATTAATTGTTTTTCCTGAAATGTCGATTACGGGTTATGAAAGAGAAGATGCACAAAAGCTGGTTTTCAAAAAAGAGGATTCCCGTTTAGAACATTTGAAGAAACTGGCAGTCGAAAATAATATCATTATTATTGCCGGAGCCCCTATTCAAATAGAATCAGAATTGTTTATTGGTCAATTTATTATTACACCGGACAATTCCGTTTCTCTATATACAAAGCAATTTTTACACGAAGGCGAAGATGAGTTTTTTCAGTCTACTTTCGATTATAATCCAATGGTTGAAATTGAAAATCAGAAGATTTCTTTTGCGATTTGTGCCGATATCGATAATCCGTTGCATCCTGAAAACGCTTCAAAAAAAGAAACGGCTATTTATATCGCCAGTATTTTCTTTTCACCAAACGGAATTCCGAATGCGTATCGGGATTTACAAAATTATGCTCAAAAGTATAAAATGAATGTTTTGATGTCCAATTTTAGTGGTGAATCCTGGGGATCGCCTTCCGCAGGACAAAGTGCATTTTGGAACAACAAAGGAGAATTGATTGGACAAATGAATGACTCAGATTCAGGACTATTATTGATCCAAAATCAAAATAATAATTGGATTAGTAAGATTATAAAAAATAATGTCACAGATTAAAACAGATTTAATTAAAAAAAAATCTGTGTGAATCAGCTTAAATTAATTTAAATCTGCGTGAATAAATTTACGCTAATCGGTAAAATCTTTTATCCTGACTAGTATCGGGAGAGACAAAAAATAAAACTTAATAAATACCAGACAGGTTTTGAAAACGTGTTAGGATAAAAATAAAAATAATGAACAGAATAACTCAAAAATTACAAGAAGATAAAAAGATACTTTCTATTTATTTTTCTGCAGGATATCCTAATTTAAATGATACCGTTCAGATCATTCAGGATTTGGAGAAAAATGGTGTAGACTTAATCGAAATTGGTTTGCCTTTCAGTGATCCTTTGGCTGATGGACCAACAATTCAGGAAAGTTCTACACAGGCACTTCATAACGGAATGACCACTCAAATTCTTTTCGATCAGTTAAAGAACATCCGCGAAAGCGTAAAAATTCCGTTGATTATCATGGGGTATTTTAATCCGATGTTGCAATATGGTGTTGAAGCTTTTTGTGCTAAATGTGCCGAAATTGGTATCGACGGATTAATTATTCCGGATCTGCCTGTTGATGTTTATGCAGACGAATACAAAGCTATTTTTGAAAAACATGGTTTGATCAATGTATTTTTAATTACGCCACAAACTTCTGAAGAACGTATTCGTTTTATCGACAGTGTTTCAAACGGGTTTATTTATATGGTGAGTTCTGCAAGTGTTACAGGTTCTCAATCCGGTTTTGGAAATGTACAGGAAAGTTATTTTGAAAGAATTGCAAACATGAACCTGAAAAATCCACAGATTGTAGGCTTTGGAATTTCAAATAAAGAAACTTTTAATCAGGCTACAAAATTTGCTAAAGGAGCTATTATCGGAAGTGCTTTTATTAAACATTTGAGTGAGAATGGCAGCGAAAAAATTACAGAATTTGTTGGAGAGATTAGGTAGCTTTCTGCAATATTACATTTGATTTATCATTCTATCAAATAAAAAATATTTACAGGTTATGCCATAATATAAAGTCTTAACTCTTATCAATCTTGTAGCAGAGAATTCTCTTTTGTTTAAATAACAAGATTACAAAAAATAAAGCTGAAGTACTGTTTTTACAACAATACTTCGGCTTTTTTCATTTCTATAAAGCAGGTTCAAAAACCTAAATTCCTCCCAAAACAACTACACCGTTTTATGTTAATATTATGTTAAAATAAAATTAAACAACTGTTTAATTTAAACGCTTGTTTAATTTTGTACCCGATTAGAAACAATACCATGTCAAACTTCGAATTAAACGATAAAAAAATTCAGATTCTTGAGGTCGCTGAAAAGCTATTCTCTGAAAAAGGATTTGAAGGTACATCGATACGGGACATTTCCAAGGAGGCAAAAATCAACATTGCCATGGTTTCGTATTATTTTGGTTCAAAAGAAAGACTTCTGGAAGCTCTGATTTTCCACAAAACTGTTGATCTAAAACTCCAACTCGAAAATTTATTACAAGAAAGTATCGAACCTCTTGAAAAAGTCAATAAATTAATCGAAATTTACATTAACAGAATTTGCCTTAACAAAGGGATTTACAGGGTTTTACATTTTGAACTTTACAATAAAAAAAGAGAAAAAAGTCTGCAGGCTTTTACTGAGCTTAAAAAAGGAAATTTAAAATCAGTTGAAAGCATTATCAGGCAAGGACAATCTCAGGGAGTTTTTAGAACAGATATTAATATCCAGCTCATTACACCAACAATTATTGGAACCTTTTTTCACTTTCATATGAATCGCTCTTTCTTCGAAGAAATATTTGATTTAAAAACAGAAGAAATGTTTAACAATTACATTAAAAACGATCTTACAAAGCACATTCAACAAACTATAAAAGCGCTACTTGTTTATGAAAATTAGTCAATTAATGCTCTTTGGAGTATTCTTCATCGGAATATCTTCAATAGAAGCACAAGAAAAAACAAGTTTAACCTTAGACGAAGCCGTAAAAATGGCCTGGGAAAAAAGTAACGAAGTTACTCTTGCCAATACTAAGGTAAACACAAAAAAATACGAATTACAGGAAGTAAGAAACAATCAGTATCCGAACTTGAAAATTTCCGGACAATACCAACGATTGACAAAAGCTTCTATCGATATGCACAATAACGGTGATCAGGCAAGTGCTAATCCAATGCCATCTCCGGATCAGGCAATGCTTGGAATGGCAAATCTTAGTTTACCAATATTTGCAGGATTTAAAATTCAAAATAGCATTAAAGCTTCAGACAATTTATATGAAGCTGAAAGTTCTAATGCTGAAAAAACAAAAGAAGATGTTGCTTTACGCGTTATTACTTACTATACTGCTTTATACAAAGCACAAAAAACATTAGATCTTTTAAATGAAAATCAAAAACAGGCGAAACAGCGTGTTACTGATTTTACAGAATTAGAGAAAAATGGTATTATCCCAAGAAATGATTTATTGAAAGCGCAATTGTTAGTTTCAAAAACGCAATTATCTATTGATGAAGCTAATAACAATTTAAACAACATCAATTTCTATCTTACCACTTTACTAAAATTAGCTCCGGAAACGAAACTTCAGGTTAACGAAGCTGATTTTTTTAATCTCAAAACAACTAATGCTCCAACATCAGATATGTTAGCGTTAGAGAATAGAAAAGACTTAGAAGCAGTTCGTTTTCAACAAAAAGCGAGTGAAGCAAATGTGAAAATTGCAAAATCGGGCTACTACCCTTCTCTTTCATTATTAGGTGGTTATACGGCTTTGGATCTTAAAGACTTTATTACTGTAAAATATGCCATGAACTTTGGTGTTGGTTTATCTTACGATTTATCAGGAATTTTAAAAAACAGTGCCTCTGTAAAAGCTGCAGAAAGCAAAGCATTAGAGGTTAAAAATACTGAGGCTGTAATGACAGATCGTATAAAAGTTGAAGTTCAGAAATCTATTGAAGATTATGATCTTGCTATTAATCAAAGCGTGGTTTATGACGAAGCACTTCAGCAAGCATCTGAAAACTACCGCCTTGTAAAGGATAAATTCGATAACGGATTATCTGACACAAATGATTTGGTTGAAGCTGATGTGGAGCATTTAAGCGCCAAAATCAATACGGCTTTGTCTAAAGCAACTATCATTCAAAAATATTACGAATTACTTTCAGTATCAGGACAATTATCACAATCATTCAATCTTTCTAAAATATAATCGCTAGCTCTCATGGAAAAGAAAAAAACAAATACTAAATTCATCATTATACTAACCGTTTTGGTTTTAGTGGGCGGAACTTACGGAATAACAAAATACCTGCACTCTCAGGCTCATGAAGAAACGGATGATGCTCAAATTGAGAAAAAAATGAATCCAATTATTCCAAGAGTATCTGGATATATTAGTAAAGTGTATGTAAAAGATAATGACTTTGTAAAAAAAGGAGATACTCTTTTTACTATCGATAAAAGAGATTATCAGTTAAAAATCGACGAAGCAAATGCTGCCTTATTAGGTGCTGAAGGTCAATACGAGGCTGCAAAAGCAGATATTGGAAGTGCTAACGCAAGCATCTCAGTTTCTGATGCGCAAATGAAATCTGCAACAGGTTCTATTGAAAGTGCAAAAATCAGATTAAGACAAATTACAAACGATTACAACCGTTATAATAATTTGTACAAAACACATACCATTACAAAACAACAATATGAACAGGCTTTATCTGCAAAAGAAGAAGCTGAAAACCAGGTGCGTGTTTTACAAGATCAACAAAGAGCAAGTTCTTACCAAAAATCAGTAATTCAATCGAAATCAAAAGTTTCTGACAAACAAACTGAAGTAGCTTCTGCAAACATCAAAAAAGCAAAAACAATGTTAGATGTAGCACATTTAAATCTTAGCTATACTGTTGTAACTGCTGCAATTGATGGTCAGGTTTCTAAAGTTGATATTCAGCCGGGACAATTGGTTCAGCCGGGACAATCTTTATTCTACATCATCAACAATAATGAAGCGTGGGTAGTAGCTAACTTTAAAGAAACACAATTAAACAAAATGATTGTGGGACAAAAAGTAAGCTTAAAAGTAGATGCCTATCCAAACTACGAATTTAAAGGTACAGTAACTTCATTTTCTCCTGCTACAGGATCTCGTTTCTCTTTGTTACCACCGGATAATGCTACTGGTAACTTCGTAAAAACAATTCAAAGATTACCTGTAAAAATTAGCTTGGATGAATCTAACGATCCAGAAAAAGTAAAATTATTAAGACCAGGGATGAATGTTGATGTAGATGTACATTTAAAATAATATAATGACAGCAGTACAAGCAGACGACGACTTAGTAGAATACGGTTTCAGACGTGTGGTCATTACGATAACAGCAGTACTTTGTGCATTGCTGGAAATTGTAGACACTACGATTGTAAACGTAGCGCTAACAGACATGCGAGGTAGCCTGGGTGCTACTTTGACTGATGTGGCTTGGGTAATTACAGCATACGCAATCGCGAATGTTATTGTAATTCCGATGACGAGTTGGCTATCGCAACAATTTGGAAGACGTAATTATTTTGTGGCTTCTATCATAATATTTACAGTCTGCTCCTTTTTATGCGGTAACGCCACAAATATCTGGGAACTTGTAGCTTTCAGATTTGTACAAGGTATGGGTGGAGGTGCCTTACTGGTAACAGCCCAAACAATTATTACCGAAAGTTATCCCGTAGCAAAACGTGGTATGGCGCAGGCTATTTACGGAATGGGTGTAATTGTTGGTCCAACTTTGGGTCCCCCTTTGGGAGGGTATTTAGTAGATAATTATTCGTGGCCTTATATATTTTACATTAATATTCCGTTGGGAATTATCGCTACTATTTTAGCGCTTACTTTTGTAAGAAGTCCAAAATACGGTGAAAAATTAAAAGCAAATCAGGTTGACTGGTGGGGAATTATTTTATTGAGCGCCTTTATTGGATCTCTGCAATTCGTACTGGAACACGGACAACAAGATGACTGGTTTAACGATTCGACAATTGTAACACTAAGTGTTGTTACTGTTTTAGGATTAGTACTTTTTATCTGGAGAGAGCTTACATACAAACATCCAATTGTAAATTTAAGTGTTTTAAAAGACGGAAATTTAAGAATTGGTACTGTAATGTGTTTTATTCTTGGTTTCGGTTTATACGGATCAACTTTAATTATCCCAATCTACACGCAATCTATTTTAGGATGGACAGCAACAGATGCCGGGTTATTATTAATTCCGGGTTCGATTACAACTGCCATCATGATGCCTTTTGTTGGTAATATGATTCAAAAAGGAGTTCCGCAGGGATATATGGTTGGAGTAGGATTTTTAGTTTTCTTCTTCTTTACCTTTATGATGCAAACCCGCATGACTCCTGATACCGGTGTAGAACATATGTACTGGCCTTTGATTTTAAGAGGAATTGGTTTAGGATTACTATTTGTACCTATTACAACCCTTTCACTTTCAACATTAAAAGGAAAACACATTGGTGAAGGAGCTGCTTTTACCGGAATGATGAGACAATTAGGTGGTTCATTTGGTATTGCGATTATTACCACTTTTATTACCCGTTTGAGTCAGGAACACCGTGTAAATTTGCTAACCAATTTAGATCCTGCAAAATATGATGTTCAGCAGCGTATTGCAGGAATGCAAAGATCTTTT
This sequence comes from Flavobacterium chilense, assembly GCF_001602525.1. Lineage (GTDB taxonomy): Bacteria > Bacteroidota > Bacteroidia > Flavobacteriales > Flavobacteriaceae > Flavobacterium > Flavobacterium chilense. The sequence goes on along the minus strand of NZ_LSYT01000009.1, from coordinate 221,248 downwards.
ATGTCTAAAGGGTATTCTGCCGATGTTGCGCTTAAAAAAGCCTATCAGGCCATAGAATATTCTGTAATGAAACAAAGTACCGTAATGGCATACATGGATATTTTCATGTATTTAGGAATCATGTTTTTATGTTGTATCCCTATTATCCTTTTTATTAAGAAAGGAAAGAACAAGATTAGTGCAGCAGACGCAATGCATTAATAATAATAAATTTATAATACGCAGAAACGCCGAATTCTAAATGATGAATTCGGCGTTTATTTTTTTAAGCATTTTATTTAACCGCAAAGTGTGCAAAGATTTTATTCTTAAGATGTGATAAAATGCAAAGTTCGCAAAGCTTTGTCATAAAAACTTTGCGAACTTTACGTAAACCTTGCGACTTTGCGGTTAAAAAAAACTTAGCTTCTTAGTCTCTTAGAACCTCAGCACCTCAAAAAAACTATCTTGTAAAAACTAAATGATTCCCTTTAGAAAGATTGGCATCAAACTGATATCCTTCATAATTAAATCCTTTTAAGTCATCAATAGTTTCTGCATTGGTGTCGATGATATAACGTACCATCATTCCTCTTGCTTTTTTAGCAAAAAAACTAATCATTTTTAGTTTTCCGTCTTTGTAATCTTTAAAGTCGGGCGTAATTACAGGAACTTTCAAAGCCTTGACATCTACTGCCGAAAAATATTCGTTGCTCGCTAAATTTACAAATAACTCTCCTTTGGTCAATTCTTTATTTAAGGCTTTTGTAACAACAGGCTTCCAGAATTCATGTAGATTTTTATATTCACCAACCGGCATTTTTGTTCCCATTTCTAAACGGTAAGCCTGCATTAAATCAAGCGGTTTTAAAAGTCCATACAATCCTGATAAAATTCTGAGTTTATTCTGTAGAACTTCTAATTTTTCTAACGGAATTGTATAAGCATCTAAACCTGTATAAACATCTCCGTCAAAAGTATAAATCGCCGGACGTGCATTTTCTGGTGTAAAAGGAGTTTTCCATTCCTGATTTCGTTTCCAGTTCAAATCGGCTAGTTTGTCTGAAATCGACATTAATTCAGACAATTCAGATGGCTTTTTTTGTTTAACTACTTTATGAACCACTCTTGCTTCTTTTAAGAATGAAGGCTCAGTATATTCAGGAGTTGGTAATTCTTTTTCGAAATTTAATGACTTCGCTGGAGATATAACAATTTTCATGTGTGCTTTTTTCTATGTCTCAAAAATACAAATTGCATTTCTAAAAATTGATTATCGTAATTGATTTGTTTTATGAGGGTATAGTTTTTTTCGCCACGAATTCACGAATTTATTTTTTATAATCTTTGAGCATAATTTCGAATGAATTCGTGTAATTCATTACTCTAATATATCCGAAATGATTTAGATTAATTCGTGAATTCGTGGCGGAAAATTTAGATTATGTCAAAACCACGAATTATTTTTCATTCTTTGAATATAATTTCGAATAAATTCGCTTAATTCAACTTTGCTATTTTTTATTTTCATAAAATTCAATTGAAAAATTGTGAATTTACTCAAAAAAATAAGCTCTAGATTATAAAAGGCATTTTCTATGTTGTAAATTTGCAACCATAAAATTCCAAAAACATTTTCAATACAAAAATTGAAAGTTGTATTCTAAATAATAGCCACGAATTCACGAATTAACTTTTTAAAATTAATTAGAAAAATTCGTGAATTCGTGGCGGAAAAAAATTTAGATCATGACAAAAATTTTGTATCAGCTGGAAAGCTACCAGATAATGGGAATTTTATTTGATGTTCATAGAAACTTAGGTGGAGGCTTTTCTGAAATTGTGTACAAGGATGCTTTAGAATATGAATTTAAAAAAGTAAATATTCCATTTGAAAGAGAAAAAGAATATTTGGTTAATTATAAGGACATAATATTAAATCACAAATTTTATGCTGATTTTGTTTTGTTTGATAAAATTATACTTGAAATAAAATCAAGCGATTTTTTACATCCAAAACATATTTCGCAATGTCTTAATTATATAAAAGTTTCAAAAACGAATTTAGCAATTTTGGCAAACTTTAATTCTGTCTCACTTGAACACAAACGTATTATTTTATAAAAATTAGTGAATTCGTGGCTATACAAACAAATTATAAAACTGCTTTAGAAAATAAAATCTTCGATATCATTTCGAAAGCTTCTCAGGAACTCAACGTTGACAGCTATGTTATTGGCGGTTTTGTACGGGATTTACTTTTAAACAGAGGATCTAAAAAAGATATCGATGTCGTAGCAGTTGGCAGCGGAATCGAATTAGCACTTAAAGTTTCTGAGTTACTCCCAAACAAACCCAAAGTACAGGTTTTTAAAACTTATGGAACAGCTATGTTGCGTTTTGAAGATACTGATATTGAATTTGTCGGAGCACGAAAAGAGTCATATAATTTCGATAGCCGAAATCCTATTGTAGAAAACGGAACACTTCAGGATGATCAAAATCGTCGTGATTTTACGATCAATGCATTGGCGTTGTCTTTAAACCAAAACAATTTTGGAGATCTTCTCGATCCGTTTAACGGTTTAACCGATTTAGAAAATAAAACAATCAAAACACCTTTGGATCCGGATATTACCTATTCTGATGATCCTTTGAGAATGTTACGTGCCATTCGTTTTGCAACTCAGCTCAATTTTGAAATCGAAGAAAACTCACTAAATGCGATCACAAAAAACGCAGATCGTATCAAAATCATTTCGGGAGAAAGAATTGTAGACGAGTTAAACAAAATTCTTTCTACACCAAAACCTTCAACCGGATTTTTACTTTTATATCAAACAGGACTTTTAGACATTATTTTACCTGAACTAACAGCGCTGAATCAGGTTGAGGAAATCGAAGGGCATACTCATAAAAACAATTTTTACCATACGCTGGAAGTTGTTGACAATATTTGTCCAAACACAGATGATGTCTGGTTACGTTGGTCGGCTTTGTTACATGATATTGGAAAAGCACCAACAAAACGTTTCAACAAGAAACAAGGCTGGACTTTTCACGGACATGAGTTTTTAGGCGGAAAAATGGCCAAGAAGATATTCGAACGTCTGCATATGCCGTTAAATCATAAAATGAAGTTTGTGCAAAAAATGGTTATTATGAGTTCCCGTCCAATTGTTCTGGCACAGGATATTGTAACCGACAGCGCAGTTCGTCGTTTGGTTTTTGATGCCGGCGAAGATGTAGAGGATTTAATGACATTATGCGAAGCTGACATTACAACCAAAAATCCATCAAAATTCAAGAAATATCATAAAAACTTCGAAATCGTCCGCAAGAAAATTGTTGAAGTCGAAGAACGCGATCATGTTCGTAATTTTCAGCCGCCAATTTCAGGTGAAGAAATTATGGAAATATTCGATCTGAAACCTTCAAGAGAAATTGGCGTTTTAAAAGAAGCCGTAAAAGAAGCTATTTTAGAAGGTGATATTCCAAATGAATATCAGGCGGCTTATGATTTTGTGATCAAAAGAGCCGAAAAAATAGGCTTAAAAAAAGTAGAGAAATAAGTATTATTTAATAAAATGAAAAAAGAAAATAAATCAGTAATCATTTGGTTACTATCAGGTTGTGTTTTATTATTTTTAATGGTTGTTGTGGGAGGAATTACCCGACTGACAAATTCAGGTTTATCAATGACCGACTGGCATTTGGTTACCGACACATTTCCACCTTTAACCGATGCTAAATGGCAGGCCGCATTTGATGAGTATAAGAAGTTTCCTGAATACCAAAAAATTAATATTCACAACGATTTTCAATTGGCAGATTATAAATTTATTTATTTCTGGGAATGGTTTCACCGTTTTATTGGCAGAATCATCGGATTGGTTTTCTTTGTTCCTTTTGTTTATTTCTTAATTAGAAAAAAACTGGATCGTGAAACGATTAAAAAATGTATTGTTCTTTTGGCAATGGGAGCATTTCAGGGTTTTCTGGGTTGGTTTATGGTTCGTAGCGGGTTAATAGACAATCCTGATGTAAGTCACTTTAGACTTTCATTACACCTTACTTTCGCCTTTGTCACTTTTGCTTATACCTTATGGGTGGCACTGGATTTAATTTATCCGGAAAGAAATTATAATAAAATTGTTCCGCTTCGTAATATAGCACGTTTTGCTCTTGTGGCACTTTTAATTCAAATTATTTACGGTGGTTTTGTGGCAGGTTTAAATGCCGGATTAATTCACAATCACTGGCCATTAATGAGCGACGGACAATTTATCCACGATTCTGTTTTTATTGAGCAATCAACTTTAGTAAAAAACTTAATCGAAGGAAAAAGCGGTGTTCAGTTTGTACACAGAACTTTTGCTTATGTTGTTGTTGCTTTTATATTGTTCTTATATTATAAAAGCACTAAATTTTCGCTTAGCAGAACTCAAAAAAACGGAGTCAAAACTTTGGTTGTTTTTGTATTTATCCAGTTTGCATTAGGTGTTTTTACACTTTTATACAGTGTTCCTCTTGCTTTAGGATTAATTCATCAAATTATGGCTTTCTTCCTTTTGAGTGCCATGACTTTTACTTTACACCGTTTAAGCAAATAAAAAATAACTTTTATCAATAAAAAAATCCTTCAGTTGAAGGATTTTTTTATGTTTTATGGCGAACCCAAATCGGATTAATTTGTTAAAATTTAAATTAAGTAGTTTTTTTTACCCCAGCCAGGTTTTAAAATCCTGAACCTTTTCGCGGCTTACAATTACTTCATCTTCTTTATAAGTAGGCAAAATTACTTTTAAGCGAGAATTGGTATATACCTGAATTTCTTTTATTGCAGTAAGCGGAACAATGTACTTTCTGCTTACGCGAAAGAAATCCTTCATATCCAGCTCCTGTTCCAGAATTTCTAAAGTCGAGTCTATCAGATAATTTCGGTTATCAAAAGTATGAATATAAGTTCCTTTGTTCTCACTAAAGAAACATTCGATTTCATCTGTATTGATCACTTTGAGATGCTGCCCGATTTTAACGGTAAATCGCTTTTTATAATTCTTTTCGAAAGGATTTGACAGCATCTGGCGTATTTGCTCAAAATCAACCTGAAGATTTTGATTGCCGGAATCTGCTTTAGGAATTCGGGTTTTAAATTTTGTAACAGCTATTTCTAAATCATCTTCATCAATAGGTTTTAAAAGATAATCGATACTGTTTAATTTGAATGCTTTTAATGCATACTCATCATAAGCTGTGGTAAAAATAATAGCACTCTGAATATCTATTTTTTCAAAAATTTCAAACGATAAACCATCTGATAGCTGAATATCCAGAAAAATTAAATCCGGATGTTGATTATTACTAAACCAATGAACTGATTCTTCTACAGAATGCAGCATGGTTTCTACAGCAATATCCAGTTTTTCGAGTTTTCGCTGTAATAATCTCGCTGCAGGTTTTTCGTCTTCTATAATTAATGTGGTCATTTAATATGTTGCAAAAATTGAAAATTTCAGTCTAAAATTACTCCCATTTATTTTTATTTCCAGCATCCCTGTCCATATATTTTTGGATTTTCTTTTCTTCCCAATCTCTGCTAAAAAACACATCTGGTCCAAAAACTACAAACGCATGAATCAGTAAAGCTATTCCCCAATAAAATGCTGTTGAATAAATTTCCCAATTATTAAAACCTCTCACTACAAAATGACCATCTACTACATAAGGTCGATTAAGGCTGGATATAATGATGATAATATTCACCATAACATATACTCTTAAATGTGAATAAAAGCCTCTTATTTTTTTTACTTTTCTATAAGCAATTTCAAAGCTTTCATCATTTTTAAATTCGTGTCCATACTCTTCGTACATGCGTGTTCTACAACGTCCCATTTTATTTTAATTTAAAATTATTGCCATTTATTTCTGCTTTGTCTTTCTTTTTCCATCAATTCCTTGATTTTTTTTTCTTCCCAGTCTTTTCCAAGAACCGGAAATACTTTAAAAACTTTCAATCCATGAAAAACTACTCCAACTCCCCACCACATCAAAGGCCAATAAAACCATAAATGATTGGGTGATGTATATAGATTGATAAAAATCAGGACCACATTTACAGCAACAAATGCCGTTAAATTTCCGTAAAACCCTTTTATCTCCTCCACTCTTTTTTTTGCGAGATAATATTTGTCCTCTTCATTCAAATTTACTTCCATGATTACTCCCATTTTGTTTTTTTACTTTTTTTCTCCAGTATACTTTTCACTTTACGTTCTTCCCATTCTTCTCCAAAAATCCTGAATGATGCAAATATGTCAATTGCAGAAACTAAGAAGAAAACCGTCCAAATAGTCATTACAAACAGATTGATATATTTTAAAGGAAAGAAATTAAACGGAACTCCGAAATATTCCTTCAATATAAAAAAGATCACTCCTATAATGTAGACAAACATATGCGAATAAAAAGCCTTCAGTTTAACTACTTTTTTGCTTGCCAATTTTTGAAGTTCAAATTCCTCCAAACCATTATTAAAATTATTTTCCATGATTACTCCCAGGTTGTTTTTTTACCTTCTTTCTCTAAAATTTCTCTAATTTTCCTTTCTTCCCAGTCTTTATCAAAAAATGGCGGAAGGTTAAAAACTGTCAATCCGTGTAAAATCAATCCTATTCCCCAGCCCATCAAACACCAGATAAACCAAAGATATCCCGGAGAAGTCATAATATTCACCACTATCACAATTGGATTTACGAGAAGGTAAACCGTCAAATGTTCATAAAATTCTCTTATTTCTTTTACCTTTTTCTGTGCCTTATAATAACGTTCAGCTTCAGTATAATTTGGTTCCATATATGATTATTTCCAGTTTTTTTGATGCTTTTCTCTTTCCAGAATCTCTCTTATTTTTCGTTCTTCCCAATCTGAGCTATAACCAAAAACTTTAAAAGCATGCATTATAACTCCAAATCCCCAGCCTAAAGCCGAAAACCAAAACCACTGAAATCCAGGAGAATACCTCAAATTTATAAAAATTAAGAATGGAATCACACAACAATATGAAATTACATTTCCATAAAACCCTTTTAATTCTTCTACTCTTTTTTTAGCTCTGAAATAAGCTTTATTTTCATCGCTATATTCTGCACTTGTTTCCATAACTGTAACTTGTTTCGTTAAAATTGGAATTTTAACCGTGAAATTTTTCTCATTTTGTTCGATCACTACTTTTCTGTTGGTTACAATAGCATAACGATTAACAATGTTTTGTAAACCAACTCCTTGTCTGTCCTGTAAAACTTCTTTTTTCTGAAAATCGTTTTGTATTGCCAGATAATCTCCTTCAATAAAAATTCTGATATGCAATGGTTTTTGTTCACTCACCACATTATGCTTTACTGTGTTTTCGAGTAAAAGCTGCAATGATAACGGGACTACTTTTGCATCGGGGTTTATATCTGTTGTTGGCAATTCGTAAAACAAACTATTTTCGAAACGCATTTTCAGCAAATTCATATAGGTTTTAGCAAACGATAATTCATCTTCAACAGAAACGAGTTCTTTATCTTTTTGTTCTAAAACGTAGCGGTAAATTTTAGATAAAGAAGTTGTAAATCGTTGTGCATTATTCGGATTTTCTTCGATTAAAGAACTTAAAACATTTAAACTATTAAAGAGAAAATGTGGATCGATTTGATTTTTTAAACTTTCGAATTTAGCATTTGCTGTTCCTGCAATTATTTTTTGCTGTGTTACTTCAAATTTTGAGGCTTGTTTCCATTTTACCATAAAGCTTCTGGCTTGCAGGAAAGTTGAAACTCCCAGAGATAAAATGATATAGAAAACGTGGTTCCAAATCATTCTGTCGCTAAAAAACTTTTCTATCGGAAGTCCCTGAACCATTACAAAAATGATATAATTGATTCCCAGAACAGCCGGAACGGTATATAAAACTGTTACTAAAATTCCGTAATAGACTCTCAAATTAGTCTGCTCGAGCCAATCCCATTTGCGATCCAGAAGCACACTTAAGAAACCGTTTCCAAAACCAAGTCCGAAAGAATAAAGGCAACTTAAAAAGAATGTCAATAATACATTTTGAATCGTCAGATCGGCACCTAGAAAAGCAGAAAAGATAACTGTAAAGACCATAGAAATCTTGAAACATATTATTGTTCCACTTTTTAAATCAGCAAATGAATTTCTATAGTCTTCCATATTATACAGCTTATATCAGAGTTTTATTTTTTACAGTTTTTTTGCGTTTCAAGAGCTCTTTCTAATCCCCATTTAGGCGAAAAAGGAGTTGCTGGTTTAAAAGTAGCAAAAAGTTCAACAGCTTTATCAATTTGCGCACATAATGGTTTTGTATCTGCACCCGTCCATTTTGCACCACCAATCTGGTAATCAGCCTCACCAAAAACAATTCTTGGATTGTTTGGATCTATTGCTTTACCTTTTGCGTAAGTTTCCATTATTTTAGCTGAATATCTCATTCCGTTAGTCATTGGATCAGCCACAACCCAAGCCGTATAAATTAAAGCCTGCATCGCATAAAGTTCAGCGTTATTCTGATCTTTTATTAATTCTATATCCAATGCATCCTGAGCTTTAGTCAATAACAAATCAATTTTTGTTTTGTCTTTTTCACTAAATGCTGATGTAGTGTTGATTAAGGCTACATAATAATTTGGCAAATAACTTGTTTTGTCTGCCGCTGCAATTCTTTCGAACAATGCCGAAGCCTCAGTATTTTTCCCTTCTTTCCAAAGCCCAAAAGCTTTTCCCATTCCTTGCTCAAACTGCGTTTGTGCTGATAATAAACTGCAAATAAATAATGTAATCATTGTAATAGTCTTGGTCATGATTTCTTGTTTTTTAAGTTGTTAATTTTTTAAGTTACTAAAATTTTGAGATTCTAAATCTCTAAGTTTTGTTATTGATGATTAAAACTCTTTTTGTTTTAAGTTGCTAAGTATCTATTTTTTCCTTGTTGTTCAGAACCTTAGCATCTTATTATTGTATTTCAAAAGTATATTAGTTTTTACGCTTTAAAAATTAAATAATACTGAGTTGTTGATTTTGATGACTGAATTGTTTTTTTTAAGGTTCTAAGATTCTGAGTCGCTAAGGTCCTAAGCTTTTTTCTTAGCATCTTAGAACCTTAGTAACTTAGTATCTATAAATTTTTCAACTGATTCTCATTTTTATTCTGGCTGATTGTCCAGAAGAAGCCTACGAAGAAAAATCGGTCTGCGGTTGGTACAACAGCTTGTCTTTGGTAAACTCCGCTTGCATCCGGTACTCTGGCATAATCGTATCCAAAAACATTTTGAGTTCCTAATACATTTGAAACAGAGAAATACAGAATTTTTTGAGTGGTTAGTAAATATGCCCAGTTAAAGCTTAAATTGTTGTATGATTTTGTTTTTCCGTTCATAAATTGTGTCTGATTCGGGTCATTATATGGACGTCCGGAGCTGTAACTGTTTGTGAAACCAATTTGCGATCTCCAGTCTGTGATAAAATATTTAGTTACAACAGATAAACTATGGTTGGCAATAAAACTTGGAGTTGCCATGGTTGGATAATTCTTGTACAATCTTTCAGAATCGATATAAGAATATGAAATCCAATATTCTAAATTTTTATACAAATTGCTGTCTCTCCAATATAATTCTAATCCTTTTGCATAACCTGAGCCGTTGTTGTTGAAAACTGAATTGTATTGAATATCTCTTGTATTATACTCCACCAAATTGCTGTAATCTTTATAATAAAGATCTGCTCTAAAGATTTGTCCCGGTTTTGTAAACTGGTAATTCAAAATATAATGTCTTGCTTTTTCACTTTCAAACTGATGGTATTTAGAATACTTAATATAATCAACAACAGGAGTTTGAGAGAAATCACCATATGCAAAAGAAAGCTGGCTGGTTTTTGAAAATTTGTAGGCAATTGAAGCTCTTGGTGCAATTTTAGTTTCGTCTAATAAACTATTGTTAGAAAGTCTGAATCCTACTTTCATTGCCAGATTTTTTGAGAACAAAATATCTCCCTCTGTATAAAGAGCCGCGATATTAGAGTCGTAACCGTTTGCAACTTTTATCGAAACATTATCATTAAAGTTCTCATTGAATTTAGTAGCAAAATAATCTGCTCCAAACGATAATTTAAAATAGTTAGAAATATTTTTTCTCAATTTAAATTTTAGCTGAGCTGCATTTTCGTTACTATCGACGTCATTAATGTCGTATTTAAGTTTGTTTTTGCTATACCCGTAACTAATTCCTGTGGTAAGTTGCCAGCCGGTTCCAAAATCTCCTTTGTAAGACGCATTCAGATAAAAATTATTATTGTCTAAATCTGTTCTGATTGGATTTGCAAAATTTACGTTTTTCTGATTTAAGTCAAATTTTTCCGCATCAAAAGCAGCGTATAATTTAAAAATTCCTCTTTCAAAATGATAACGATAAACGGCTTCTCCCCCCAATGACTGATAAGGATTATTCCAGTCTACATTTTGAGGAATCAAAGCCTGATAAGGTGCCAGATTAACATAATTCGTATTGATACTAAACGAACTTTTTTTCCATTTTTGTGTATTTCCAACACCTAAACCTACAGACATTAAACCAATATCTGTTTTATTATGGTCTGCTTCATCTTGTGTGTTCAATAATAAAACGCTTGATAAGGCTTCACCATATTCAGCAGAATAACCTCCGGTAGAAAAAGAGATTCCGCTAAACAAAAAAGGAGAGAATCTGCTTCGTGTTGGCAAATTATTCGTAGTAGCACCGTAAGGTTGTGCTACACGAAGTCCATCAACAAAAGTCTGTGTTTCGCTGGCTTCACCTCCACGAACAAACAAACGTCCATCTTCACCAACAGTTTGGGTTCCCGGTAAAGTTTGCAAAGCAGCAATTATATTTCCTGCAGAACCCGCAGTGGTTACAATATCAAGAGGTTTTAAAACCGAAACTCTTGCTTTATCACCAGATTCTAATGTTCCGGCAGTAATTACAACCGCATCAAGCGCATTTACATTTTCTCTTAGTTTAACAGTCTGATCTTTAAAATTCGTTACATCAATTTCTTTTTTGAATGTTTCATAAAGTAAAAAACTCACTACTAATGTTTTGTTTCCTGTTTCAGATGTTTCAAAAGAAAAGTCTCCTGTTTCAGAACTTGTAGCTCCATCGTAAGTTCCGTCTATATAAATATTGGCTCCCGGAACCGGTTTTCCTTTTTGATCCAGAACTTTTCCGGAAATGACATTCTGGGCAAAAGTAAAAGTGCTTAGTAGTAATAAAATAAAAGTAATCTTGGTTTTCATGATATTGGTTTTTGATGGAGCAAATGTATTTTAACATTTCCTGTTAAAAAATATATAATAACCCAATTGTAGAATTTCGAGGATGAGTTGTAAAATACTTTATTTGTATATTAGCTTTTGAATTCCAAAATCATTGAATATGTCAGAAAGTAAAAGAGTTTCTAATCTGTATCAATCCATTTACAATGGAAATCCGTGGCTTGAAGTTACCTTGGCTCATACCTTAGAGAATGTAACGGCAGAACAGGCTTACAGAAAAATAAACCCAAAATTAAATACCATTTGGGAAATTGTCAATCATCTCATACAATGGAGAAGGAATATTTTAAGACGTGTTCAGGGCGAAACAATTATCACTCCGGATCATAATTATTTTGTACCGGTTCTGGATTCATCTGAAGCTGCCTGGGAACAATCACTTCAAAATCTGGCAAAATCACAAGAATTATGGAGTGCCTGTCTGAATGATTTTAATGATGCCGATTTCGAGAAAATAGATCAAAATAACAATCATAATTTTTATGAAGATATTCACGGAATCATTCAGCACGACGTTTATCATTTGGGACAAATTGTAATTTTGAAAAAACTTCTCTAAACGGTTGAAATGAAGAACATAGAGAAATTACAAAATTTACTTCCTTTAGGATACCTTTTTCTTATACTTTTAGGGATAACAAAAGAAAGCATATTCTATTATCAAATTGGAATAAACATTATTAGATATTCCTCTATTATGGATATTTTAATTAGTCCAATAGCGGCAGCTACTTCGCATCCTGTATTTTTTTTAACGATACTAATATTGTTTGTTTTTTATTATAATCTTCCTAAAATATTGCTCAGAAACGAAAATAAAAAGTGGATACATAATATTTTTGGTGTAAAAAGCAATCCTGAATTGCAAGCGTTATCAGAAAACGAAAGATTGGAATATTATAACACAACTTCAATAAAATCTCTTGGTGCTTTTTTAATCTCTGTTTTTTTAGGATATGGACTTGCCGACGGAAAATCGACATCTAACCAAATAAAAAACAATAAATTACACTATGATTACAAGTTAAATTACAGTGACGAAAAATCCGAAAACGTGTACATAATTGGCTCCAATACTTCCTACTATTTTTATACAACAGAAGGGAGTCCAATCATTAAAATTGCTCCTTTAGGAGCTATTAAGAATCTGGAATTAATAAAAAACAGAATGCTGGATCAATAACAATTAACCTGATTTTAAGATGAAAAAAATACTACTTTCAATTATAGCTCTTTTGCTATATAACTTTGGATTCTCACAGGAAAGTGAAACAAAATTTGATGAAAATCTGGCAAAGTCGCTACATGCCGATGATTATGGAATGAAGAAATATGTTTTTTGTCTTTTGAAATCAGGAACAAATACAACTGCTTCAAAAGAAGAATCTAAAAAATTGTTTGAAGGTCATATGGCAAATATTAATAAATTGGCGCAAGAAGGAAAACTGGTTGTTGCAGGACCTTTTATGAAGAATGATCGAAATTACCGTGGTATTTATATTTTTAATGTAGAAACAATCGAAGAAGCAAAAGCTCTCGTTGCCACAGATCCCGCTATAAAAGCCAACCTACTTGAAGCCGAATTAACGCCCTGGTATTCCAGCGCTGCTTTACAGGAGACTTCAAAAATTCATGAAAAAATTGCCAGGAAGAAAATGTAATACATTAATATGAAAACAGAAAAAGAAAAAATGATCAGTGGTGAGTATTATATTGCGGGTGATCCGGTTTTGGTAAAAGATCGCCGAAGAGCAAAAAATCTACTCCACCGATTAAATGTAACAGAATATCGCTTAACCAAAAAAGCAAAAGAAATTCTAAAAGAATTAATTCCAAACACAGGAAAAGGATTTTACATTGAGCCTCCGTTTCATTGTGATTATGGTTATAATATTTTTTGTGGTGAGAATGTTTATTTTAATGTAAACTGTGTTGTACTGGATTGTGCTCCTGTAAATATTGGATCGAATGTATTTATTGCTCCAAATGTTCAGATTTATACTGCCTCTCATCCGCTTGATGCAGAACTAAGAAAATCACTTGAAAATGCTTATCCGGTTACCATTGGAGACGACTGCTGGATTGGTGGAAATTCTGTTATCTGTCCGGGTGTAACCATTGGAAAAGGCTGTGTTATTGGAGCCGGATCTGTGGTAACAAAAGACATTCCGGAAAACTCGCTGGCAGTTGGAAATCCGGCAAAAGTAATTCGTAAATTAAATCAGGAACCTGAATCTAAATCATAATGCTTACCTTAAATAAAGTTCATCATATTGCTATTTTATGTTCTGATTATCAAAAATCAAAAGCTTTTTATACAGAAGTTTTGGGCTTAACCATTATCAGAGAAATTTACCGTGAAGAGCGTCAGTCTTATAAATTAGATTTGGCTTTGAATGGTATTTATGTAGTCGAATTGTTTTCGTTCCCCAATCCGCCGCAAAGACCTTCCAGACCTGAAGCTGTTGGACTGCGTCATTTGGCATTTGAAGTCATCAATTTAGAAGAAACAATTGCTTTTTTAGACACAAAAAATATCGAATCAGAGCCTATCAGAATCGATGAAACGACCGAAAAACGTTTCACCTTTATTGCTGATCCTGATTTATTGCCTATTGAGTTTTATGAAAGATAAGACGGAAAAGGTTAATCTCGCAAAGTCGCGAAGACGCAAAGCTTTTTTTAAGACACTGCCTAAAAAGATTTAAAGATTTATCTCTCGCAGATTGGGCAGATTATGGAGATTATTTCTTTTCCTTTTTTATCAAACCTGCTCAATCTGTCAAATTTGTGAGAACAAAAAACTTTGCGTCTTCGCACCTTTGTGGGAAAACCACAACTGAACGAATTTTCTTGTTTATATCGATTTTAACACACTAAATTAAAGATTTCCTATAAAAAACCGAATTTGATACTTAATTTTGTAATCCGCATAAAACAATGCGGCACTACAAATTTACTTCTGATGAACAAAACGGCGAAAATCAAAAAAAATCATCAATTCATTGTCCTTCAAAAATTAGTTATTGTTTCTGTTTTAATTGGCTTTCTTTCTGCCTTTTTAGGAATATCACTAAAAAAAATTACAGAGTATTACGAAGAAATCTTCTTTCATGAAGTTTCGGTTCACCCTTTATTTTATATCATTTTTCCGGTTTTCGGATTGTCTGTAATTTATTTTCTAAGACAATATCTTTTTAAGAAAAAAGAAAACAAAGGAATTAAAGAAGTATTTGAAAGCACAAAATCGAAATCAAAAAACCTGCCTTCTTATAAAATTCCGTCACATTTTATAAACGGATTAATTACGGTTGTTTTTGGTGGGTCAACAGGAATCGAAGTTTCAACTGTTGTAGCTACAGCAACCATTGGTTCAGTAGCTCATGAAAAAGAAAATGTCTTTCGTAAATATAAAACGGAACTAATATGTGCGGGAGTGGCTGCGGGAGTTACAGCCCTTTTTAGCAGTCCGATTGCAGGAATTTTATTTGCTTTCGAAGTTATTTCACGAAAAGTTACCCGTGCTTTTGTTATTTCAAATGTGATTGCGGTTTCGATTGCTTTTGGTTTGCTTTCAATTTTAAAAGAAGAACCTTTGTTTGCTGTTTCTATTACAACCTGGCATTTAAAAGCAATTCCATATTTTATTCTTCTTGGAATTTTAGCCGGAATGAACTCGGTTTACTTAACACGTTGTGTATTGTTTTTCAAATCACAATTCGGAAAAATAGATACGCATTATTACAAAATCATAATTGGATCTGCCATTTTAAGTATTTCACTATTTATTTTCCCTCAATTGTATGGAGAAGGTTATCATGCCATAAAAGGTATTTTTGGAAATTCGGCAGAAATTCCTTTAACTATAACACTGGCTTTGACTTTCATCGGAATTTTAATCCTGAAACCAATTGTAACTTCTGTAACCTTAGCTTCAGGCGGTGACGGTGGTGTTTTTGCTCCAAGTCTTTTTATTGGTGCATTTTTAGGATTATTACTGGCATCCATTTTAAATACCTTTTTTCAGGTTCATGTAATTCCGGTTAACTTTATGGTTATTGGGATGGCAGCTGTTCTGAGTGCCAGTATTCATGCTCCGTTTACGGCTATATTTTTAGTCTGCGGTTTAACAAATGATTATACCTTGTTTTTACCCATTCTTGTAGTATGCCTGATTTCAAAATATACTGCCAAAACAATTTATCCTTATACTGTATATAGTTATTCCCCAAGTTTAACAAAATAGAAAATGTTTCCGCTGTTGATTAAATTCGATTCAGCATAAAATACCACAACGAATATTAAAATACTTATGCCTGTTCAAAAAATAAAAAGAGGTTACCGCAAAACACGTTATATTCTTTATAAAGAAACCTTAATCAATTATAAAGAACATTTTTGGTCATTTCTAGGATCATTTGTTGGTATCGGAATTCTCTCTTATCTTGAATCCATCCATTTTAGAGGCAGCGATGTTGTTTATTTAATTGGTTCTTTTGGAGCTTCGAGTGTTTTAATTTATGGTATCATTCAAAGCCCGTTTTCCCAGCCCAGAAATTTGGTTGGAGGTCATTTAATTTCGGCCTTTATAGGTGTTACTGTAAATAAGCTCGTACCGGATATTGTCTGGATCTCTGCTCCTCTTGCTGTTTCTCTTTCTATTATTTTCATGCAGATTACCAAAACACTGCATCCGCCAGGTGGCGCAACTGCTCTTATTGCCGTTACAGGTTCAGCGCAAATAAAAGGTTTAGGCTATATGTATGTGATTTCGCCTGTATTAATTGGTGTTCTTATTTTACTTATAACTGCTTTAATCTTTAACAATATGACCTCAAGCAGAAGTTATCCAAGCCACAGTACATACCATAAACATTATCATAAAATACGAAAGCGATTAACCGGGAAGTAATGTCTTCATTTACGTTTCGCTTATCAGGCTGAGCGAAGTCGAAGCCCAATTTTAATTTGCCAGCCTTTGACTTCGGTCAGGATGACAATCGTATTTTTAAAGCTTATTTTTTTCTTCTTAAAATCTTTTCAACAAATCGTAATTCACAATTCGTATTTCATTTTTTATATTTTACCTTTGACCTCTCAATAAAAACAAAGATTATGGTTTATAAATTTAGAGTAATTCTAGACGCCGAAGAAGATATTTTTAGAGACATTGCAATTCTTGAAGACGATACTCTTGAGGATTTACACAATGCCATCTTCAACGCTTTTGGTTTTGACGGAATGGAAGTAGCTTCGTTTTATACTTGTGATGAAACATGGAACCAAGAAGACGAAATTCCGCTTTTTGATACTGGTGATGTTCCGGGTGAGCAAAGAACTATGGGCGATTATCCATTATCTTCGATCTTAGACAAGGAAAACACTAAAATTATCTATGTCTACGATTTTATCAATATGTGGACTTTCTTAGTTGAACTTGCTGCTATCGAAGAGCAATCTGTTGGAGCAATTTATCCGGAAACTTTATTCTCTCATGGAGAAATGCCAGACGAAGCTCTTGAAAAAAACTTCGAAGCAGATGATATGCACAACGATATCTACGGCGAATTTGAAGATGATCTGGATGAAGATGATCTGGATATGTTTGAAGGCGACGACAGCTTTGAAGATTACGGTTTTGAGGAGAATTGGAATTAGTTTTAAAGTTGCTAAGGTTCTGAGATACTAAGGTTCTAAGTTTTTTATATTGAAAGTTTTTTCTTATTTTTAGTTTTCGAAATTAAAAATATTAAACATGAGCAATTTTAGAAGTCTGCTTATATGGCAGAAATCAATGACCTTGACAACTAAGATTTATTTTTCAACAAACTCTTTTCCAAAAGAAGAAATTTTCGGATTAACTTCACAAATTAGACGTAGTTCAGTTTCTATTCCCAGCAATATTGCCGAAGGATTTGGACGAGAAAGCGATAAAGATCTTTTACGCTTTTTAAATATTTCTGTTGGGTCTTTATTTGAAATGCAGACTCAATTAGAAATCGCAAAAAATATATCGTATTTAAAAGAAGACGATTTTAATAACCTATATGAGGACAGCCGCGAAGTAGAAAGAATGTTAGTTTCTTTTATCAAAAAGATAAAAGACAGAAACTAAACCTTAGTATCTTAGCATCTTAGAACCTCAGCACCTAAAAAAAATGATCAACTTATTCAACACCCACATCGAGACGCTTGCGATACACCGCGTAGGAAACAAAAGCAGAAACGAAGCTATTTTTTTATCAGAACAGCCATTTAATCTAAATGATGAAATTGTGCCTCTGATAAAAGAGTACTTTTTTAAACCTTTTAGAGAAAAAGAAGAAAACTATTATCAGTTTGCACACGAAGTGGACTTGGATTACAACGATATGTTTAAATATGCTTCTGAGCTTTTTGATAATCCTGCGAATGCCCAGGAAATTTCAAAAAAAATCACCAGACACTTATATGAGCAGTCGAATCATCCGCACATTAAAAACGGAGAGGTTTATGTAACGTATCTGACCAACTTAAGTATTGATAATAATGTTGTTGATGCTATTGGAATTTTTAAAAGTGAGTTACAGGCTGACTTTTTACAATTTGAAGAAAAAGACAGCAACCTTGAAATGATTTTACAACAAGGAATCAACCTGAGTAAACTGGATAAAGGATGCTTAATTTTTAACTATAAAAAAGAAGAAGGATATAAAATCCTGACTGTAGACAGTAACCGTTACGATGCCCGTTATTGGTTAGAGCACTTTTTATCTGTTGATGCTTTTGAAGATGAAAACTTCATCACTAAAAAATATTTAAAATTCTGCCAAAACTTCGCAAAAGATGTGGTTTTACCAGCAGAAGACAAGAAAGAAGAAGTAATGTTCATGAACAGATCTGTGAATTATTTCGCTAAAAACGATCAGTTTGAAGAACAAAATTTCTTAAATGAAGTATTAGATAATCCTGACTTAATTCCTGAATTTAAAAACTATAAAGTTGATAAAGGAGAAAAATACAGCATCGAAGATGTAACCTCATTTCCAATTGCCAACTCAGCAGTTTCTGATGCCAGAAAATCGATTAAAAACGTAATTAATCTGGACACACACATTCAGATTAAAATGGATTTTATCAATCCTGAAAGTGCAGAAAAATTTGTTGAAAAAGGCTGGGATGAAGAAAAACAAATGTATTACTACTTAGTGTATTTCAATAAAGAAGAAAAAAGCTAAGAGTCATTCATTTTCTATTACTTACTTACTAAAACAAAAAATGGCAGTTACATCTTGTAATTGCCATTTTTTATTGGAATAGTTTCCACATTGCTATAAAATAGAGAATACTGCTTTTACAATATCATCATAAACCTGTTTATCTCTTTCTCCAGTGCGTGCCAAAACCCTAATTCCGGAATAATTGTTAAAAATAAACCGGGCTAAAACTCTTGCATCCTGCTGTTTTGAAATATGACCGGCTTCCTGCCCTTTCTTAACTGCATTAGTAAAAACTTCTTCCATTGTCTTACTGTTATCTTTTACAATTTTTGCAATTTCTTCATCATGCATCGCCAGTTCTACTGACGAATTGGTCATAAAACAGCCTTTTGTAATTCTGTCTTCCAAACTTTCTATAACAGCCTGTTTAAAAAGATCATGCAATGTTTTTTTGACATTTTCAGATTTCTCCAAAAGATCTTTTACTGCATCCTGCGCTTGTTTTTGGTAGCGCAACAGAGATTTTGAAAACAGTTTTTGCTTATCACCAAAAGTATCATACAAACTCGAACGGCTCAATCCTAAATGCGTTACCAAATCCTGAGCAGATGTTCCGTTGTAACCTTTATGCCAAAAAATTTCAATTGCTTTATCTAAAGCCTGCTCTTCATTAAATTCTTTCGTTCTAGCCATGATATCAAAATTAAATTTTAAACAAAGGTAATAATTTAACGGAACAATCGTTCCTGAATTAGTCAAAAAAATTATACAACCGCGTTTACAGTAAGTCCGCCATCAACCACGATTTCGGTTCCAGTAATAAATGATGAATCATCTGAAGCTAAAAACGCAACTGTTTTTGCAATTTCTGAAGATTGAGCAAAACGTTTCAACAGGATCTTTTCACCAAGAACAGTTCCAAATCCTTCAACTTCTTCTTTTTGTAAACCTAATTTTCCATAAAGCGGTGTTTCAACAGGACCAGGAGAAACAGCGTTTACCCTGATTTTTCTAGGTGCTAATTCTACTGCAAATACTTTATTAAAAGATAAAACTGCTGCTTTGCTTGCTGCATAAACACTTGAATTTGGCATTCCAACATGAGCATTTATAGAAGTATTAAAAATAATAGAAGCCCCGTCATTTAAAATTGGCAGTAATTTTTGAACAGTAAAATAAACGCCTTTAGTATTCACATTCATAATACTGTCATAATGATCTTCCGGAGCAGATTCCATCGGAGAAAAAGAGGCAATTCCGGCATTTAAGAATACGATATCAATTTTACCAAATTTTGCTTTTACTTCTTCTACCAAATGATCAATTGATTTTAAGTCTGATTGATCTGCAACAATTCCGGTAACGTTCAATTCCGTTTCGGCTTTCGCCAAAGCTTCTTTGTTTCTTCCTGTTACAATTACTTTTGCTCCTTTTGCGGCTAATTCAGCTGCGGCTGCATAACCAATTCCGCTGTTTCCACCTGTTACAATAGCTACTTTGTTTTCTAAATTTTTCATTTTATTTGTTTTTAAGTTATTGATTATTCAATTATTATGGTACAAAGATATAATAACGGAACGATCGTTCCGTTATTATTAATGTTAATATTTAGTTAAAATAACATTTTCATCAAAAAAGCGCCTGTTAATAAAGGATTTCATCTATTGAACCATAAACGAAAGAAATTACAAAATGTCAATGATTCTTAATTTATGCTTAATTTTGTAATCTAAAAACAAAAAACAGATGGATCGTCTTTTACACAACGAAAGTCCTTTCGAAACGATAATCTCCTTTCATAAATTAATTGAGTCATTTGAAGAAATTGCTTTATCTGATGTAGATTACCGCTCAAATTATGCCAAAGCTATTTTAAAAGAGGTCGAAGCATATCCGGAATTCAGAACCGGAATCAGTGATTACAGCACTATTAAAAACAATGCTGCTTTAATCAAAAATATAGTAGCTGACTTATTTCCTACTGCATTGACTAATAACGAAATAAAAGCGATTACAATTCCGTTTCAGAATCTATCTTTTAACTATACAGAGCGTTTTAAAAAAATACTAAAAAATGCCGGAGACGAATTCTATATGGAAATTCGTGATTTTGATGAGCATCAGTTTTATATCAACAATTGCTGTCTGATTCTCGCCATTTATTACAATCAGAAAATAGATTTCAATAAACCCTTTTTCTATGATATTCCGGATGAAGATGGCGTAGAAAAACATTATCGCATTCTTTATAATGCCGATTTTATGGAAATTACTCCAACTGAAAATGCCGTGCATTTAACTCAGGAAGATATTGACTTATTGATTGACAATTATAATGATATTACACTCTGGAAATCTAAATTCCCTAAAGGAAGCTGGATTTTAAAAGGTTTTGGAATTGTTTCTTTATTTGATGCCACTATAGAAAGTGCTATTTCAAATCTGAAAAGTAATTTACTGAAACCGGATGCCAAAACCGTGGCAACTGATGATATTATTACAAACATTTTTAAATCGATCTTTAAAATTTCTGATTTAAGAGTGGGGTTTATTATTTACAATCCGGAAGAAGAAAAATTTATAAGACCAGTTAAGTTTGACAATCAGCTGCAGAGTTTCTTACTGAAATCTGATCAGGAAGTTGATTGTAAAAATGCTTTTTTTGGATGTTCTTTTGAGAATCTTTTAGACAAAAAAGAGCCTTTGGTAATTTCGAATGTCAAAAAATTCATCGAAGAATCTACTAATAAAAGACTGGGTGAACATTTATTAAAACAAGGTATTCAAAGCTGTGTTTTTGCTCCGGTTATAAAAGACGGACATTTATTGGGTGTTGTTGAATTGGTTTCTGAAAATCCTCGAGAACTAAACAGCGTAAATGCCACAAAGCTCGAATTGATTTTACCTTATTTAACAGACACTATTGATCGCTACAATACAGATATGCAGCATCAGATTGAGGCTATTATTCAGCGGGAATATACTACGATTCACCCAAGTGTTTACTGGAAATTTAAAAAAGAATCTCAAAACTATTTTCAGAATATCAATCATACGAAAGATTATATTTTTAAAGAAATTGTCTTTAAGAATGTATTCCCGTTATACGGACAAATCGATATTAAGAGTTCATCTGAACATCGAAATGAAACGGTAAAAATTGATTTAAAAAATCAGCTTTCGGCTTTATTGGAAATCTTTAACAATCAGAAACCCAATTCAAATCTGGTTCTTTTAGAACAGAGAAAATTTGAACTGGAATCACTTCGAAATGAATTAGATTTTCCATTAAAGGCAGATACTGAACAGCATATTCAGCGTTATATCGAAGAAGAAATTCATCCGATATTAAAAAACACTAAAGAAAATGCTAAAAATCAAAAGCTGGAAGAATTGTACTTTGAAACTCTTGATGAAAAAACAGGCATGTTTTATCAGGAAAGAAAGAAATTCGACAATGCAATGTCTATTATCAATAAAAGGCTTGCTTCGGTTTTAGATAAAAAACAAGTTGAGGCACAACAAATCTATCCGCATTATTATGAGCGTTTTAAAACAGATGGTGTAGAGCACAATTTATATATTGGTGCTTCGATTTCGCCAACTAAACCATTTGATATTATGTATCTGCACAACTTGCGTTTATGGCAGTTGCAAACGTTATGCGAAATGGAATTAGAACATCATCAGCTAAAAGAATCACTGCCGTATGAATTGGACGTGACTTCATTGATTTTGGTTTTCAGTTCCCCGCTTTCTATTCGTTTCAGAATGGATGAAAAACGCTTTGATGTTGACGGAACTTATAATGCGAGATACGAAGTCGTGAAAAAACGAATCGACAAAGCGAACATTAAAGGAACTAATGAACGAATTACCGAAAAAGAAAAAATTACGATTGTTTATTCGCAAAACAGCGAAGAAGCAGAATATTTAAAATACATAAAATATTTGCAGCACACGAAAGTTCTTGAACCATCGATTGAACAATTTGAGGTCGAAGATCTTCAGGGTGTTTCCGGCTTAAGAGCAATTCGCGTAAAAGTGATTAATAATACCGGAAATCCAACGGCTAAAAAAATAACTTATCAGGATTTATTAGATGAGCTCAACTAAAAGTTGAGCTTTTTTTTAAACTAAATGTATTTCAACAGATAGGGATTAAATCGATTTAAATGCTATAACAAATGCAATTACGGTAATAATAATTCCCACCATAAAAAAGTTATACGCTATTCGTAGTAAATTGTATTTTCGCTGCAAAACCAATCCCAGATAATACAAATCTTTAATCATATTCGAATACAGATAATCGCGGTCTTTCATCATTTCGTTCATGGCCCAATCGTATTCTTCTAAAGGCATTTTATAGAAATTTCCAAAAAACAATAAATTAATCTTTTTGTTCTCAATATCTTCTCTTGTAAAAACTCCCGAAGTAACTTTTGGACGTGTAGAAAGGATAGCAAAAATTATGGTAATCACGCTTGACATTAGCATAATAAAAGTTGGAATGACCAAATGTGCATTTTTTGGACTGTCGAGTTTTGGAATAATCGAAGACAATGCAATCGAAATAATAATAGCATTTACAGACAATAAAATATTCGCTTTACTATCGGCAATTCCGCTTAAACGAGTGTGATTTCCAAGTGTAACACGAAATAATGTATCAACACCTCGATCCGGTTTTTCGATTTTTTCGTTCTTTTTATTTTCTTTTTCTATGGCTTCAGCAGCTTTCAATTCTTGTTTGTTGATTTTTTTCTGAATCAAAAGGAGGTTTTTTTCTTTTAATGGCTGCCATTTTTTTAAAGCATAATCAGTATAAAATCGATGTTTGTTCAATAAAAAATTCAGATTCTCTTTTGTCCATTCGGCATTAGAAAACGCAGCAATTCCGGTATTTTTGAGTTCAAGACGCAGTAATTCGCAGGTTGTAACATATTCTGTTCCCATCAAATGTGCATAATCTGCATCTTTTATAATTTTTTCCAAATGCGTTTTAGGCTCGTATTCTTTGGCTGTAGCCAAAATCAAATTCGAAACTTCTGCAATAAACTCTTCTGACTGGTCTTTTTTTCTTAAAAAATCAGCAGCAATTTTTACGCTTGTTTTTTCATGGTTTTCATAACCTTCAACATATCCGGTATCGTGAAACCAGGCTGCAACCAAAAGTGCCTGCTTATCATCGCCACTTACCTCTTCTTTTTTACACAGCTCTTTGACCGCAGTAACTACGGTTAAAGTATGGTTAAAATTATGGTAAGAATATAAACTAGAAAGTTTATCTTTGAGTAAATTACTGACGAAATCCTCGGATTGTTCTATTAGATTCATAAAGAATATTTTTATACCACTAAATTATGAAATTGTTTTTGGATAATCATTTTATTGCCAAGATTAAAAACTGTTGCTTAGCAATAACGACTATACTGCTCATCAATTCCTGTGCTACTCATAAGCCGCAATATGGAAAAAATGTTAGTGCCAACGAAACACAAAACGCAACAGACACCATAAAAATTGCCCATACTTTTTATCTTGTTGGCGATGCCGGAAATGCCGATGAAGAACAGGCACAGCAAACACTCGAACTTTTACACCAAAAGCTAAAAAAAGCGAACAAAAAATCGACCTTACTTTTTCTGGGTGATAATATTTATCCTAAAGGTTTTCCTGCTGATAAAAATGCAGAAGATGTTGCTTTGGCAGAAACAAAACTTACAAATCAATTAAAATTAGCCAAAGGTTTTAAAGGAAAAACAATTTTTATTCCGGGAAATCACGATTGGTACAGCGGTATCAAAGGCCTTGAACGTCAGGCTGACTTCGTGACTAAAAACCTGAATGATAAAAAAGCTTTTCTGCCAAGAAAATCCTGTGCGATCGAAGATGTAAAAATTGACAGTACCACTACTCTGGTTACAATTGACAGCGAATGGTTTCTGGAAGACTGGGACAATCATCCCACAATAAATGATAATTGCGACATTAAAACCAGAGAAGATTTTTTTGAGGAACTGGAAAGTATCTTAAATAAAAATCAGGAAAAAACGGTGGTTTTGGCCATTCACCATCCCTTATTAAGCAATGGAACACATGGCGGACAATTTTCTCTGGAAAAACAGTTATTTCCTTTAGAGAAAAAAATCCCACTTCCGGTAGTTGGGTCTTTTATTAATTTGTTGCGAAAAACATCTGGTGTGAGTCCGCAGGATCTTCAAAATAAGCAGTATACCATTTATGCAAAAAGAATTAAGACGCTTTTGCAAAAGCAGAAAAATGTAATTGTAGTTTCCGGACACGATCACAATTTGCAGTATATAAGTAAAGAAAATATTCAGCAGATT
Organism: Flavobacterium chilense; assembly: GCF_001602525.1. Classification (GTDB taxonomy): domain Bacteria; phylum Bacteroidota; class Bacteroidia; order Flavobacteriales; family Flavobacteriaceae; genus Flavobacterium; species Flavobacterium chilense. Next base: position 196,334 of record NZ_LSYT01000009.1, on the reverse strand, counting down.
ATCAGTGGTGCGGGATCAAAATCTGAAGCCGCCAGAGCTATAAATACATTTGATTTTTCATATGGAGGGAATGGTTATGTTACACTGACTTTGTTTAAAAGCGGTGATGCCAAAGTTTCTTTTTTTGGAAATGAAAACAATAAAGAAAAATTGCTTTTTGAACGTGAAATTATAAAAGCCAAAGAAATCAATTGGGCGGCGGATATTCCGAATAACTTTCCATCAAAAATTACAACTTCTATCTATTCAGAAAAAATGACGGATAAAAGTTGGTTTCATAAATTTCTTTTCGGGCAACATTACAGAAAATATTACAGCATGCCAATCGAGGTAAAAGTAGCAACTGTAGACACCTTAATGGGCGGTTTAAAACCTATTCGCGAAGGCGGAGGTCATCAGTCTGTTTCTTTAAGAATGTCTGATCCTAAAGGCCGCGAATATGTAATGCGTGCCATGAAAAAAAGCGCAACGGTATTTTTGCAATCGGTAGCTTTTAAAGATCAGTATGTTGTAAATGATTTTGAAAAAACGTATGCCGAAAACTTCTTGTTTGATTTTTACACTACCTCTCATCCTTATGCTCCTTTTGCAGTTGGAAATCTGGCTGATAAATTAGGAATCGCTCATACTAATCCGATTTTATATTATATCCCGAGACAAAATGGTTTGGGCGAGTTTAATGCAAGTTTTGGCGATCAGTTATATATGGTTGAAGAAAGACCTGCAGACAATCATCTTGATGGTAAAAACTTTGGAAATCCGGGCAACATAATTGGTACGGACGATATGATGAAGAATCTTCATAAGGATGAAAAATATGTAGTTGACGAAAAAGAGTATATCAAAGCACGTTTATTTGATATGTTAATTGGCGACTGGGACAGACATAGTGACCAATGGCGCTGGGCGGAATATAAAAAAGATGGTAAGGTCATTTACAAACCGATTCCGAGAGACAGAGATCAGGCATTTGTAAAATATGACGGAACGCTGCTTTCTATTTTAATGAATATTCCGGCGCTGCGACATATGCGTACTTTTAAGGATAAAATCGACAATGTAAAATGGCTTAACAGGGAACCTTATCCAATGGATTTGGCCTTTTTAAAAACTGCCGAAGAGAAAGACTGGGTTGAGCAGGCTAAATTTATTCAGGAAAATTTGTCTGACAGTGATATTGATGCAGCTTTTAAAAGTCTGCCTAAAGAAGTTCAGGATCAAACTATTGAAGAAATCAAAAGAAAGTTAAAAAGCAGAAAAAGAGAACTTCAAAAATATGCCATACGTTATTCTGATGTTTTAAGTAAAACGATTATGATTGCCGGAACAGACAAAAAAGACAAATTTGTGCTGAATCACAATCATAAAAAAGGCATTGAACTTCAGGTTTTCCGAATAAAAAAGGAAGGCGATGAATTGATTTATACTAAAAATATAAGCGATGCAAAAACCAGAAATTTGTGGATTTACGGTTTGGATGATAATGATGTTTTTGAGGTGAAAGGAGAGCAGAGATCTAAAATTAAAATTCGTTTAATTGGTGGTCAGAATAATGATACTTATAATATCGAAAACGGAAGAAAGGTGATTGTGTACGATTTTAAATCAAAGGAAAATACGTATAACTTAGATTCAAAAACACAAACACAACTCACGGATGATTATGATGTGAATTTATACAATTACGAAAAACCAAAATATAATGTGGTTTCCGGCCTTCCAAATATTGGTTACAATCCGGATGATGGTGTAAAACTTGGTGTTAACTTAAATTACACTGTAAACAATTTTAAACAAAACCCTTATACACAGCGACATGTTTTAAATGCTTTTTATTACTTTGCTACAGGCGGTTTAGAGTTTAATTATGCCGCTCATTTTCCGGGTTTATTGGGTAAATGGGTTATAGATGTTGAATCGCAATATACTACTCCTAATTTTGCTATGAATTATTTTGGTTACGGAAATGAAACTAAAAATAATGATGATGAATTTGGTATGGATTATAATCGTGTTCGTATTCGAAAATTTAATGTTTCCGGTGCTATCAGACATGTTGGACGATACGGAAGCGAGTTTAGTTTACAACCTATTTTTCAAAGGATGACAGTAGAGGAAACTGAAAACCGATTCATTAATATTCCCAATATTATAAATCCTGATGTTTTTGCTACTCAAAATTTTGGAGGTTTAAAATTAAAATATTCTTTTAGAAATTCTGATTTTGCAGCAAAACCAACTTTAGGAATGTATTTTATGATTGCGGGAACCTGGACTGCAAATTTAGACGAGACAAAACAGAATTTTCCAACACTGGAAAGTATATTAGGTTTTACGCATAAAATTGATCACAATGGAAAATTGGTTTTGGCGACTTACTTTAAAGGTAAAACAATCTTAAACAATAACTATCAGTTTTATCAGGGTGCTGCTCTGGGTGGCGATACTGATTTGCGTGGTTTTAGAAATGAGCGTTTTTTAGGTAATTCGTATTTTTCTCAAAGCTCAGATTTACGTTTAAGCCTTGGTAAAATCCAGCGTACTATTGCTCCTTTAACTTATGGAATTCTTGGTGGTTTTGATTACGGAAGAATCTGGCTTGACGGAGAAGATTCTAAAAAATGGCATCACGATTACGGCGGCGGACTTTGGCTAAATGCGATTAATGTGCTAACTGCCAGAATTTCTTATTTTAAATCTCCTGACGAAGTTGGAAGGGTTATTTTTGGAGCGGCTTATAGTTTTTAATTTTTTAAGATACTAAGGTACTGAGGTGCTAAGGTTCTAAGTTTTTTAGCCACGAATTCACGAATTTTAATTTAAAAATAATTTGTGAATTCGTGGCTAATCTTTTCTTAGCATCTCAGTATTTTAAATTCTTAGCGACTTAGAGCAAACTCATAAACGTTTCCTCCTATTTTATTTGACTTTTCGTCTGCAATTAGTAAAGTATTATTGTCTTTAAAAACAATAGCTTCTTTTTGTGAGAAATGATTCAGACTTATTTCGCTTTGTGAACCTTTATGAAATAAATCTCCTTTATAGCCTTTAAACACAACAATTTTATCGTGACTTAACAGTACTACTTTTTTTCCGTCGGGGCTAATTGTGGCACTTGTCAAAACACAATGATTGTAATTATCACAGGTTTTAAACTCTCCTATTCTAACCGCTTTTTGAGTACCGGCTGCATTTTTAATTTTGTAGATAAACGCTGTTCCGTCAAAACCTTTACTGCGGTTTTTCGTAAAAAGATAAAAATAACCATTCAGCTCAAAGAAACTTTCTACATCATAAAACAGTTCTTTTTTCTTTGGCGGAAATTCTGTTTGTTCCGGATATGAAAATGAGATTTTATATTCGGCAACAGCCTGATCTTTATTCAATTGATTTTTGGCGATTTTATAAATACACAGATCCTTGCGTTCATTATCATTATTTCCAAAATCTCCAATATAGATATTTTCATTTTTATCTTTTGTAATATCTTCCCAATCCACATTGGTAGCATTTGTAATGGTAATAGTTTTGGCAATTTTACCTTTAGCGTTTAAAGCATAAATTGCATTTTTATTTCCACTGTCTTCCAAAGTATAGATCATATTGGTTTCCGGGAAATAGGTAATTCCTGAAACTTCTTTTAATTTTTTCGGCAGCGAATAAAGCGTTTTAAAATTGGCATTTGATTGCTGCTGACAAGCTAATAGAACTATAGAAACGATTACTAAAAAAGATTTTTTCATAAGATTATATTTTTTCTTTTCAATTCTGTAAGTTAAGCTCATGTAAGAAGTTTCATTTTAATGAACTTATATAACTTATAGGCTGAAAACCTTTTTAAACTAAATTAGTATTTTTAAAATTACGGGTAATAAATTCGAAAGCGGCATGCATGATGTGTCCCATTGATCTGGCATTTTTAAATTTCATGTCATTAGTATATCGGTACAATTCCATTTTGAGCTGATTCAAATGTTCCTCTGTCGAAATTGTATCGTGGCACATAATATTCAGTAACTTTTTAACTCTGGTTTCGGCAGAATGTATACGTTTTGCCAAAATTGCTCTTTCTTCATCTTTATACTGAATAATAGAGCGCTCTTCCAGTTTCTCTTTTATAAGCTGAATCATCGGATAGTTTTCTTTGAAAAACTGTGGACGATATACTTTAAAATTTCCTTCATAACATTGCTGATCAAAATCGATTGGACGAATTTTATAGACTACCTGATCAAAATCGTGAATGGGAACAATAACATAATTATAGGCTCTCATGTCTCCCAAAAGCCTGATCATACAACGTTCGTTAAACTTAACAAACTCTTTGGCGATCTGTGCTTTCTCCATTTCGGTACATTTATCGAGTAAAGTATCCATAAAAACATCACCCGGAATTCCGATAATATGCTCTTCGATCAAAGTATCTTTATAAACCAGAAAGTTGATTTTATCCGGCGAGAGAATATCTTCTAATTCTAATCCGTAAATTCTTGATGCATCTGCTTTTTTAATATAAAAATGAACATAGTTGTCATTAAGAATATTTCGGACTTTAATTCGAAACGGTTTTGAATTTCCAAACGTGCAATAGTCAATTGCGTCAACATTCAGGAACTGAATAATCTCACTATTTCCATCAGAGTGCAAAAGTGAATATATTTTTTTCAGGTTTAGATCAATTTCATATCTCTCAAATTCGCTGTAATACACACGAATCCATAAAGTGTCTGTTTCATTTTTATCATAAACATTGACAGAACCGGAAAAACGCAATAAGTCATCATAGAATACAGATACTTTCGAAATTCGTTCGTATCGTTCTAAATAACTTAAAAGAGATTGCATTAAAGGATAAGATGGTTTTTTTAAAACCATTAAAGGTTCGCTCATTTTTGAATATCTTTATTACAAATTTACATTAAATAAAATTTAGCGTAACAATATTAAAGTTGAATCGTCATACTAAAAACTAAAACCAGAACGAATTTGGAAACCATTCTTACTATTGAAAATCTTCACAAAAGATACGGGCGCATTCAGGCGTTGAAAAATGTATCTTTTGAAATCCAAAAAGGCCGTGTTTATGGCATCTTAGGACCAAACGGAAGTGGAAAATCGACCACTTTAGGTATTGTATTAAATGTTGTAAATCGTACATCCGGAAGTTACAGCTGGTTTGGAGGACAAATACAAACACACGAAGCCTTAAAAAAAGTTGGCGCTATTATAGAAAGACCCAACTTTTATCCATACATGACTGCAGAAGAAAATCTGAAATTGGTTTGCAAAATAAAAAGCATCAACTATGCTAAAATCAATGAAAAACTGGATTTAGTAGGTTTGACCGAAAGAAAAGACAGCAAATTCAGTACTTTTTCTTTAGGTATGAAACAGCGTTTAGCAATTGCTTCGGCCTTACTAAATGACCCTGAAATTCTAATTTTAGATGAGCCAACCAATGGTTTAGATCCGCAGGGAATTCACCAGATTCGTGATATTATTAAAAAAATTGCTTCTCAGGGAACTACTATTTTACTGGCTTCGCATTTATTGGATGAAGTCGAAAAAGTATGTTCGCATGTAATTGTTTTACGAAAAGGTGAAATTTTATATTCAGGTTCTGTTGATGGAATGTCTGCTAATCACAGCTTTTTTGAAGTGATGGCAGATGATGTTCTTTCGCTAAAAAACATTCTGAGTTCGCATTCTGCTGTTGAAAAAGTGGTGGAAGAAGAAGGAAAAATTTTGGTTTATCTGACATCTGATTTATCTGCATCAGAGCTAAATCAGTTTTTATTTTCTAAAAACATTACACTGACCCATTTGGTTAAACGTAAAAACAGTTTAGAAGCCCAATTTTTAGAATTAACCAAAAATCGCTAAACCATGAAAAGACTTGTCTCTATAGAATTACAAAAAATCTGGAAAAACAAAGCCAGTCGTATATTAACCTTAACTTATTTTATTTTACTTTCTTTTATTGCCCTGATTGCTTCAATCAAATTTGAGTTTGGAATGGTTAAAATTCATTTTGCCGAAATGGGCATTTTTAACTTTCCTTATATCTGGCATTTCAACACGTATATTGCCAGTTTGCTGAAATTTTTCCTCGCTATTGTCATTGTTTCTATGATGGCAAATGAGTACAGTTATGGCACTTTAAAACAAAATCTAATTGATGGATTGAGCAAAAAAGAATTTATTTTATCCAAGTTCTTAACAGTAGTCCTTTTTTCTTTATGCTCTACTATTTTTGTTTTTGTCATGAGTTTAATTCTCGGATTATTCTTTTCATCTTATACTGAATTTGGAATTATCTTTTCGGAATTAAGTTATCTCTTAGCTTTCTTTGTCAAATTGGTTGGATTCTTCTCTTTCTGTTTATTCTTAGGAATTTTAATAAAACGTTCTGCTTTTGCTTTAGGTTTTCTTTTAGTATGGTTGTTTATTGAGTCGCTTTTAAAATTGCTTTTTGCATTTACCATTTTTCCAAATAGTGATAACGATAAATACTTTACGCAGTTTCTTCCATTAGAATCAATGAGTAACTTAATTGTAGAACCTTTTACAAGATTATCAGTTATAAAAAGCATTGGTAACCAAATGGGAGTACAAAACGTTAAAGATTACGGTGTACATCCTTTTAGTATTCTAATCGTTTTAGCCTGGACATTTTTATTCATATACTTTTCTTACAAGCTATTAGAAAAAAGAGATTTGTAGTATATTTGTGATACTATGAATTATTTTAAAGTCTCTTTAATTACTGTATTCATGTGCTTTTTTTCACTTGGACTAAAAGCACAGAATATTGTTGTAGATGCTACAAAAACACCCGAAGAATTAGTAAAAAACATTTTAATAAACAGTTCGTGTATCAATATCGAGACTGTTAATGCATCCGGAAATCCTGGCAGCTCAGGACAAAGTTATGCTTATTTTAATTCAGGAGGCGGCAGTTTTCCATTTTCTGACGGGATTGTATTGAGCACATCTCCCAGTAAATATGCAGCTGGTCCTTTTATTCAGGCAAACTCAATAGGCAATACAAGTAGTAACTGGCCGGGTGATGCTGACTTAAATAAAGCATTAAACAATCCTGTGAGCAGACAGGCTACGGTTTTAGAATTTGACTTCGTAGCATTAACAAATTCTATAAGTTTTAATTATGTTTTTGCTTCTAATGAATATCAAACCTATTACCCATGTGTGTATTCTGACGGATTTGCTTTTTTAATAAAAGAAGCCAATACGACTGATCCTTATAAAAATCTCGCCGTTTTACCCAATACTACAACACCGGTTTCTTCTACTACCGTTCATACCAAAATTAATCCGGTTTTTGCAAACGGAACCACCTATGCAGGATGTGAGGCTTCAAATGAGAATTTCTTTAATGGATACAACAATAGCACAAGTCCGATAAATTATGCCGGACAAACTGTCGTAATGAACGCTCATACTGATGTGGTACCAAATAAAACCTATCATTTAAAACTTGTTATTGCCGATGATCCAACAGGACAGTATAATTCTGCTGTTTTTATAGAAGCAGGAAGTTTTACTTCGACAATTAATTTTGGAGCTGATAAAACAATTGCAACCAATAATCCCGCATGTTTTGGAGAAAATATAACTTTAGATACTCATCTTGATAATACAAAATACACTTTTAAATGGTTAAAAAAGGATGCTTCTAATACTTATACTGAAATTATTCCTTTAGAAACCGGATCCAGTTATACCGTTCAATCAGCTGGAGATTATCGCGTCGAAGCCACTTTGGCAGGCACCACTTGTGTGGCTATTGGAATGATTAAAATTGAATATGCTCCTAAAATTCTCTCGACTGACACTACCATATTACAATGTGATAACGATACTGACGGGATTTCTGTTTTTAATTTAACAAAAGTAGATAATCTTATCAAAAACAATGTCACGACAATTTTAAACAAAGGCTACTACGAATCATTGGCTGATGCTCAGGCAAAAACAAATCCTATTTTAACTCCTGAAAAATACACAAACAAAACCTCAGGTCAGCTTGTTTATGCCAGGCTCGAAAATCAATATGGATGTTTTAAAATTGCCCAGGTAACATTGCAAATTTCAAATACCGTAATTCCGGATCAAAATCCCATTGTTACTTGTGATGGAGATAATATTCAGGATGGTTTATATCAATTTGACCTAAGTGCACAAGTTACACCACAAGTTGCTGCAGGTTTACCAGGTAGTCTGACCTTTAGCTATTATCTAAGTAGTGATGATGCTCTTAATGATGCTAATCCTCTGTCAAATATTTTTAAAAATACAACTCCGTTTAACCAGATTATTTACGTAAAAGCTACAAACGGACCGGATTGTTATGATATTACCCCAATTACATTAAAAGTAAACACTTTTGATCCGCCAAATTTTGAAGACGAAACAAGATATTTGTGTAAAAATGATGAGATTATTTTAAGTGTAGCTTCTGGTTATGATAAATATTTATGGGATGCAGGAAGTACAGATAATGCTATAACAGTCAATACTCCCGGTGATTATTCAGTATTGGTAACGGATACAAATGGTTGCCAAAAAACTAAAAAATATAAAGTGATTTTATCAGAACCTGCTGTAATAACAGATGCTGTTATAAATGATTTCTCTGGCGATGAAAATTCGGTTTTAATTAAATATACAGGAGTTGGTAATTATGAATTTTCATTAGATGGTACTGTTTATCAGGATGAACCTTTATTTAATGGTGTAAACCCGGGAATTTATACTGCTATTGCTCTCGATAAAAATGGTTGCGGATTATCTAACTCTTTTTCGGTTTATATTGCAGATTATCCTAGATTTTTTACTCCAAATGGAGATGGATATAATGATTTATGGGTTATAAAAAATGCTGATCACTTGCCCGATTTTAAAGTATTCATTTTTGACCGTTACGGAAAATTATTAAAACAAATGGATCAAAACAGTACAGGCTGGAACGGATTATTTAATAATCAGCAATTACCTTCTGATGATTATTGGTTTACGATAAACTTTGTAGATGGCAAAATTATTAAAGGTCATTTCAGTTTAAAAAGATAGTTTGTTTAAAGCACAAACACTAAATATCTATTGCTATTTTTCGATAAATTTTAGAGTTCAAAATTCAATTTTTCTCCTTTAAGAAGAAAAAAAACTTATTATTACAAAAAAAAACTAAAATAAAACCTATTTTGGCTTGAGCGTTTCAATTCATTAAAAAGCTACTAACCAAGCCAATGAAAAAAGTATTACATTTTATATTATTACTGTTTTGCACAGTAAATTGTTTTTCGCAGTTTAGCAAAACACATTATATCCCCCCATTAGTTTCAGTTGCCGGATTTGCCGAAGATCAGTATCTGTACATCTCAACTCCAAATGTCGCCAATGTCAATTTTAAAATCATTGCCAATGGCGGAAGTGTAATTACAGGAACTGTAAACAACACCAATCCTTATCGGTATTATATTGGAACAGGTCTTAATACACAATTATTTACACCTCTGAATAGTCTGGGAGTTGTAGCCAATCGCGGATATATTATTGAAGCTGAAGACTTAATTTATGTAAGCGCCAGAGTCAATGCCGGCCGAAACGAGCAAGGCGGCTATAACCATGCCGGAGGATTAGTATCTAAAGGAAACAGCGCGCTGGGCACTACTTTTAGATTAGGAGCAATGTTAAACCCGCTTTTTGATACAACATTATTGAATTTTGCTTCGATCATGGCTACAGAAAACGGAACTAAAGTAACCCTATCAGATATTCAAAACGGAACACAGCTTTTAGATGGAACTATTATTTCCGGGCCAATAACGGTAACCCTAAACAAAAACGAAAGTTATGTTCTCGCTTTAAAAAACTATAATAATATTACAAGTGTATCCAATAGTTCTAAAATGATTGGAGCATTGGTTGTCTCTGATAAACCTGTGGTAGTTAATTCTGGTTCGTTTGGAGGAAGCAACAGTATATTATTAGGGCAAGCTCAAAATGGTACTTTAAGCCCTGTGGGAAGAGATGTGGGTTTTGATCAAATTGTTTCATTAGAAAAAACAGGAAAAGAATACATTTTCATTAGAGGTCTTGGAACAGATGAATTAGAACGTGTTTTGCTAGTTGCACATTATAATAACACTGAAATTTTTCTTAATGGTTCTGCTACTCCATACAAAACACTCAATATTGGCGAATATATAGCTATAGATGGAAGTCTGTTTAATAATGGAAGTTTATACGTAAAAACATCTGCTAATGTATTTGCTTATCAAAGTATTGGAGGAAGCGAAAGTCCTGCTAACCAAAATTTATTTTTTGTCCCGCCTATAAATTGTGCTACACCAAATACAGTAGACAACATTCCTCAAATTCAATCTATTGGCAATAATACTTTTAATGGAGTTCTAAACATTGTGACTGAAACAGGTGCTACAGTCTTATTAAATAACAGCGCTATTAAGGCATCTCCCGTTGCAATTGATGGAACAACAGCATTTGTGCGTTATAACGTGGAAGCTTTATCCGGAAATATAGCAATCAAATCAACAAAACAGGTATATGTTTCATATTTTGGAACTAATGGAGCCGCAACTTATGGCGGTTATTATTCAGGTTTTGACCTAAAACCGGAGATTGTAAGTGGTAAAATCGCATTAACAGCTTCAGCATGCATTCCAAATGTATCACTAAAGATCAATTCTTTATCATCTTATGATACTTTTCAATGGTATAAAGACGATGTAATCATTCCAGGTGAAACCAAAAATAATTACACTCCTACCCAACCAGGTTTTTATCAGGTAAGAGGAAGTATTTCAGGCTGTTTGACTAATATTTTCTCAGACAAGATTCCGGTAAGCTTATGCCCAATTAATCTCGATAATGATTTAGTAAACGATAATATAGACATTGATTATGATAACGATGGTATAACAAACTGTACGGAATCTTATGGAGATATGGCAATAAATACCTCGAATCCAAATACAGGTACAGTAACAGTTGGAACTTATTCCAATTCATTTTCAGGTACTATTACTAATACAACACCTCCCGCCATAGCTCCTTTTGCCGGAAATGCAGATGGCAGTTTTGTTACTGAAGTTTTAGCCGGAAAAAGTTCTTCTGTAAGCTATACGCTGAATTTTGCAAAACCAATAAATCTTAGATTAGAATATGTTGCGACTGCAAATACAACTGATTTATTAAACTCAGATTCTGAGTACATAATCAACTCAGATGTTGACAAGACCATAACGGTTCTCAATCCCGATAATCAATTATTAATTGACACCAATTATGACGGAATTTACGAAAGTGGTGTTACGCAGTTCTCTTCTTTCGAAATTCGTTTCCGATTAAACGGAAGTGTTCCTTTGCCTGCCGGAACAGGTACATTTAAGTTTCAGTCTTATCAAACTCAGTCATTAAAAATCACACATAAAAATCTATTAGATACTGCAGATAATAAATCAACATTTAAACTTACCGCCACTTGTGTACCCAAAGATACTGATGGTGACGGAATTCCTGATCAGTTAGACTTAGACTCAGACAATGACGGCATACCGGATATAATTGAATCGCAATTAAAACCAATAGCCTTATCTAACACCGACACTAATCTGGATGGAATGGACGATATTTTTACGCCTTCTGCACCACCAATTGATACGGATAATGATGGTATTCCAAACTATCTTGACTTAGACAGTGACAATGATGGTATATATGATTTAACAGAATCAGGAAGTAATGCTCCGGATGTTAACAAAGACGGAATTATTGATGGAAATGCTTTTGGGATTAATGGATTAGCAGATTCTTTAGAAACAAGCCCTGATAGTGGTATCTTAAACTATACCGTTTCAGATTCTGATGGTGATGGTATAAAAAACCATACGGAAATTGATAGTGACAACGACGGTTGCAATGATGTTATAGAAGCTGGATTTACAGATCCAAATTTTGATGGTCAGTTAGGGAATATACCTGTTATTGTAACCCCCCGAGGAGTGGTGACAAGTGGAACCGATGGCTATACAACTCCTAACATGAATTACATTCATTTTGCTGCGCCAATTTTAACCACTAAACAACCCGAAAATCAAGCAGTTTGTGAATCACAAAAGGCGATTTTCAGCATCACATCAGATGCTGATACTTTTCAATGGCAGCTTTCTACTGATAACGGAAAGACATGGAATACATTGACTAATAATACAACTTATTCAGGAACAAATACTGCATCTATAACGATCCAAAAAGCAAACATTGCAATGAATGGTTACCTGTATCGTGTTCAATTAAACCGAAACAACAATGCCTGCGGATTAATCTCTTCTAACGTTGTAAAACTAAGTCTTTTTACTTTACCTGTTTTAAACTCTCCAATTACACTAGTGCAATGTGATGATGATACTGATGGGATTTCTAATTTTAATGTAACCGAGAAAAACAGTTTTATTTCTGCCAATTCAACCAGCGAAATATTTACTTATTATACTACTTTGGCAGGAGCAAACGTAAAAGATCCTGCTGTATTAATTTCAAATCCTCTTTCGTTTTCAAGCAGTAGCAATAAAAATATTTGGGCAAGAGTAGAGAATTCAAATGGATGTTTTTCTGTCGCTCAATTGAATCTGATAGTATCAACAACGCAAATTGATCCAAATTTTAAAAGATCATTTAGCGTTTGTGACGATTTTATTGATACCAACAATAATGACAAAGACGGAATTGCAACTTTTGATTTTAGTAGTGCAACAAACGATATTCAGGGCATGCTCCCTTCTTCTGGAGCAAATTATACTATAAAATATTATGCTACTGAAATTGATGCTTTCGCAGAAACCAATGCCATTACAAATCCTGCAAATTACAGAAATACAATACCTAATCAGCAAGAAATTTGGGTACGTGTTGATAGCAATCTGGACAATTCCTGTTTTGGATTAGGAGCATATATAAGTCTTAAAGTAAATCCAAAACCTGATATTGATACCAACACAAATCAAATTGCAGACAAATTAGTATGCTCAAATTTACCTTCTTTTTTTATACAGCTCGATGCAGGAATTATAGGTAATATCACTCCAAATACTTACACCTATATCTGGTCAAAAGACGGAAGTGTAATTCCCGGAGAGACAAGTGAAACCTTAGATGTAAATGAAGAAGGGAAATACACTGTAGAAGTCTTTACTAAAGACGAAAATAGTTGCAGCAGAACCCGGACTATTTCTGTAATTGCCTCAGATATTGCACATCTGGATTCTGTTTCTATCTCAGACTTATCAGATTACAACACTGTTCAGGCAAACGTTTCCGGTGCTGGAGATTATGAATACAGTATTGATGAGTCTAATGGCCCTTTTCAGCAATCTAATTTCTTTGATAATGTTCGTTCCGGCATTCATGAGCTTTATATTCATGATAAAAATGGTTGCGGAACAATTTCCAAAACTATAGCAGTACTCGGAATTCCTAAATTTTTCACACCCAATAATGATGGTTATAATGACTATTGGAACATACAGGGAGCAAATGATACTTTTAATTCAGGAGGCAAAATTCTTATTTTTGACCGATATGGCAAACTAATCAAGCAAATTACAACATCAGGCAATGGATGGGACGGAACATATGCAGGCAGTCCAATGCCCGCAGATGACTATTGGTATACTTTGAAACTGGAAGATGGTCGTGAAACAAAAGGTCATTTTAGCCTGAAAAGATAACTTCATCAAAACTCAAACACTAAACTTAAAAAGACAGCAAAAAAGAATCCCAAACTCCTTAATTGGAATTTGGGATTTTTTATATTGAAACTTAAAACGAATTAGATTTTAAATCTTTTTCTATCTGTTTCAGTTAAGTAAATCTTTCTTAAACGAATAGATTTTGGAGTAACCTCTACATATTCATCTTTTTGAATGTATTCTAAAGCTTCTTCAAGAGAGAAAATAATTGGTGGAATAATTCTGGCTTTATCATCATTTCCAGAAGAACGAACGTTAGATTGTTTTTTCTCTTTTGTTACGTTTACACACATATCATCACCACGAGAGTTTTCACCAATTACCTGACCTTCGTAAATTTCAGCATTTGGTTCAACAAAAAACTTACCACGATCTTGTAATTTATCGATAGAATAAGGAATAGCTTTTCCTTTTTCCATAGAAATTAATGAACCTTTGTTACGTCCGGCAATTTCTCCTTTGTAAGGCTCATACCCAATAAAACGGTGTGCCATAATAGCCTCACCAGCTGTAGCAGTAAGCAATTGATTTCTTAAACCAATAATTCCACGTGATGGAATATTAAATTTAATGATCATACGCTCACCCTTAGTTTCCATACTCAACATTTCTCCTTTACGGAAAGAAACAAACTCTACTGCTCTACCTGAAAGTGATTCTGGTAAATCGATTGTTAATTCCTCAATTGGCTCACATTTTTTACCATCAATTTCTTTGATGATAACTTGTGGCTGACCAATTTGTAACTCGTACCCTTCTCTTCTCATTGTTTCAATAAGAACAGATAAGTGAAGTACTCCACGACCAAAAACCATGAATTTATCTGCAGAATCAGTTTCACCTAACTTCATTGCTAAGTTTTTCTCTAATTCTTTTGTTAATCTTTCTCTAATATGACGAGAAGTTACAAATTTACCCTCTTTACCAAAGAAAGGAGAGTCATTGATTGTAAACAACATACTCATAGTAGGTTCGTCGATATCAATCGTTTTTAGACCTTCCGGATTTTCAAAATCAGCAATAGTATCACCAATTTCAAAACCTTCAACTCCAATGATTGCACAAATATCTCCGGCAATAACTTGTTCTACTTTTTTACGACCAAGCCCTTCAAAAGTATGAAGTTCTTTGATACGAGATTTAGATACAGTACCATCTCTTTTTACTAATGAGATTGGCATTCCTTCTTTAAGAACTCCTCTTTCAAGACGACCAATAGCAATACGACCTGTAAAAGCAGAGAAATCTAAAGATGTAATTAACATTTGTGGTGTTCCTTCAGAAACTTTAGGAGCAGGTACATTTTCAACAACCATATCCAATAATGCCTCAACATTATCAGTTACGTTTTCCCAATGATCAGACATCCAGTTGTTTTTAGCTGAACCATAAACGGTTGGGAAATCCAACTGCCATTCTTGAGCACCTAATTCAAACATTAAGTCAAAAACTTTTTCATGAACTTCTTCAGGAGTACAGTTTTCTTTATCTACCTTATTGATAACTACACATGGCTTAAGACCTAAGTCGATAGCTTTTTGTAATACAAAACGCGTTTGTGGCATTGGCCCTTCAAAAGCATCCACTAGCAAACATACACCATCGGCCATGTTCAATACACGTTCTACTTCACCTCCAAAATCGGCGTGACCAGGAGTGTCGATAATATTGATTTTTGTTCCTTTGTATTGAACTGATACGTTTTTAGAAGTAATAGTAATACCTCTTTCACGCTCTAAATCGTTATTATCAAGAATTAAATCACCTGTATTTTCGTTGTCACGAAATAATTGACAGTGATACATAATTTTATCAACCAAAGTGGTTTTACCGTGATCGACGTGGGCAATAATTGCAATATTTCTAATAGATTCCATCTGAGATTTTTAATGGGTGCAAAGGTACACTTTATTTTGATATAAAAAACGTTTCTGTGATAGTTTGCGTATAGACAAGTAATTAGTTCATTAAAGAGAACGTAAATTTAAGTGTAAAATGAACTTTTCTTATTGTTTAATTATAGTTAATTTAACTATATTTGAGTAATGAAAAGCAAAACTCTACAAATTACTCTGGTTTACATTATCATATCGTTATTTGTGGCAATTGTTTGCCACAAGTTGCTTATTACCCACTTTTCAAAGACCGAGTATTTTTTTATTTTCTTTCTAAAAGACATTTTTTTCATTTTCACTACTGCCCTATTTTTCAAATACATACTCTCTAAAAACGAAAAAAGAAACGTAGCCGTTTTCAAAAAATTAAAAGAGACAAACGAAGAAATTAAAGAATCTAACGAAAAATATGACATTGTTGCAAAAGCAACCAGCGACACAATTTGGGACTGGAAAATTCAGGAAGACAGCATAAACTGGAACAAAGGAATCGAAAGTGTTTTTGGCTACAATCCTTCAGAAGTAGGCAAGACCTCAAAATGGTGGTTTGACAAAATTCATCCCGAAGACAGCATCAGAATGTCTATTAAATTATATTCATTTATTGAGCAAAAAACCGAAAAATGGCAGGATCAATACCGTTTCAGGTGTGCCAACGGAACCTATAAATATGTTTTAGACCGTGGTTTTTTATTAAAGGACGAAAACGGAAGAGCCATTAGAATGATTGGAGCCATTCAGGACATTACCAAACAAAAAGAAGAAGAGCAACGTCTAAAACTTTTAGAAACGGTAATCACACAATCTAAAGATTCTATTTTAATTACAGAAGCCAATTCTGCAAATCGTAGAATTCCAAAAATAGTATATGTTAATCCTGCATTCTCCCAAATGTCAGGTTATATGTCAAATGAGATAATCGGAAAATCACCAAATATTTTCAAAGGGCCAAAATCAGACTCAGAAGAACTTAAAAAACTATTAAGAGCAATAAAAAATGAAGAAGAGTGCCTGATCGAAACTATAACCTACACTAAACAAAATGAGGAATATTGGGTTAGATTTTCCATGATTCCAATCTTCAACAGCGAAGGAGTCATTACCCACTGGATTTCAATACAAAGAGACATTACTGACGAAAAGAAATTAGAAACAGAAAAAGAGCATTTAATTCGCGAATTAACACAAAACAACAAAGACTTAAAACAATTCTCATATATCACTTCGCACAACTTACGTGCACCATTATCCAATTTAATCGGACTTTTAAATCTTATTGACGATATTCCGATCGACAATCCGGAACTGGAAGAAATCCTAAACGGGTTTACCAAATCTACGCATTTACTAAATGAAACCATAAATGACTTAGTAAAAGTCATCATCATAAAAGACAATCCTTCAATGCAAAAAGAAGAGGTTTCTTTACAAGAAGTATTCGAGAACGTATTTAACCAACTTTCCTTTCAAATCGAATTACACAAACCTATCATCAAATTAAAATTTGACAAGGTTCCTTTACTAAACACCAATAAAGCATACATAGAAAGCATTTTACTTAATCTGCTCACCAACTCTATAAAATACAAATCTGAAAATAGAAAATTAAAAATATCTATTATTGCAGAACAAATAGATCATAAAGCCATTTTAACCTTTAAAGACAACGGAATCGGGATTGATTTAGAAAGAAACCGTGATAAAGTTTTTGGACTATACCAAAGATTTCACAATTACCCGGACAGCAAAGGACTGGGATTATATCTGGTAAAATCACAAGTAGAAACCATGGGAGGAACAATTAGTATCGAAAGCGAAGTTAATAAAGGAACTACATTTACAATAACATTTAAAAATTAACACATCATGCTCGAGCAAATTCTATGCATTGACGATGATCCTATCACGTTAATGTTATGCAAAAAAGTAATTTCAAAATCATCTTTTTCAAAAGAAATTATTACAGCTCAAAATGGAGAAGAAGCACTCCATCATTTTAATACTTTAAAATACACAAACAGCAAAAACAAAGTAAACAAAAAACCAGAATTGATTTTTCTCGATTTAAACATGCCAGTTATGAGTGGCTGGGAATTTTTAGACCACTTTACTTCTCCGGATTATGCTGATTTTAATACCGCAACAAGCGTGATTGTACTCTCTTCAACAATAGACCCTGAAGATCTTGCCAAAGCAAAAAAATACCCTATTATAATAGATTTTCTTTCTAAACCAATCACACAGCCTATGCTGGAATATCTTAAAAAGAAGATCGATATTTTATAAAAAAACCAAATTCAAATCCCAATTTTAAAACCTCATATTTATTGGATATCATATTGAAATTTGAATTTTGATCTATTGAATCAATTACATCCAAACAAAAAAAAGTCCTCTAATAGAGGACTTTCTTGTATATTTTAGGAAATTGTAATTAATTACAATTTAGCAACATGTTTAGTTAATTTAGACTTCAAGTTAGAAGCTTTATTATCATGAATGATGTTCTTTTTAGCTAATTTATCAATCATAGAAATTACAGTTGATAATTTTGCTGTAGCATCAGCTTTATCAGTAGCTATTCTTAATGCTTTAATTGCATTACGAGTAGTTTTATGTTGATATCTGTTAAGAACTCTTCTTTTTTCGTTACTTCTGATTCTTTTTAATGCTGACTTATGATTTGCCATTTTGTTTTAATTTTAGATGTAATAATAATTATAAATACTAGTTAAAAAAGAAAAACCTCCCACAATTGTAAAACAATCACTTTGGTTTTAACTAATAAAACAAAAACCGAGACACCAATTTTTATTTTACAAAACTTATTTACAACTAATTTTGTAGTCTGTAAGGGAATCGAACCCCTGTTACCAGGACGAAAGCCTGGAGTCCTAACCCCTAGACGAACAGACCAATTTCTTCTAAGTTTTCTTCAATTTAGATGAAATTGAAATTGTAGTCCGTGGGGGAATCGAACCCCCCTTACCAGGATGAAAACCTGGCGTCCTAACCGATAGACGAACGGACCATTACATCAAGTTAAATAACTTAATTCGCAGAAAAAAAAGTAGTCCGTGGGGGAATCGAACCCCCCTTACCAGGATGAAAACCTGGCGTCCTAACCGATAGACGAACGGACCATGTGTTTCTCTAATGCGGATGCAAAGATACATCTATTTTTTAGTTGCACAATAGCTGATGCAATTTTTTTTATTTTTTTTTAATACGCCTTCGCAAAAAGCACTCGCTTTGATGAAGGATTACCAGTAAACACACAGCTTCCCGCCTCTTCTACAGCATCCAAAGGTATGCAACGAATGGTCGCTTTTGTCAGGTCTTTTATCTTCTCTTCAGTCTCCGCAGTTCCGTCCCAATGAGCCGAAATAAATCCTCCTTTACCTTCTAAAATTTCCTTAAACTCCTCAAAATTATTTACTTCAGTAATATGAGTATTACGATAATCTAATGCCTTATTAAATAAATCCGATTGAATCTGCTCTAATAAATCATTTACATAATTTACAATCCCGTCAGCAGCAACAACTTCTTTTGTCAAAGTATCACGTCTGGCAACCTCAAAAGTTCCATTTTCCAAATCTTTTGGACCAACTGCAATTCTAACAGGAACACCTTTTAATTCCCATTCAGCAAATTTAAACCCTGGTTTTTGAGTTGTTCTGTCATCATATTTAACAGAAATCTTAAGTTTTCTCAACTTAGCAGTCAATTCATTAACTGCGGTTGTGATTTGTACCAATTGTTCATCTGTTTTATGAATTGGAACAATTACAACCTGTATTGGCGCTAAATTTGGTGGCAATACCAATCCCTGATCATCAGAATGCGTCATTACCAAAGCCCCCATCAAACGGGTAGATACTCCCCAGGAAGTTCCCCAAACATGTTCCTGTTTCCCTTCTGCATTAGCAAATTTCACATCAAAGGCTTTAGCAAAATTTTGTCCTAAAAAGTGAGATGTTCCCGCCTGCAGAGCTTTTCCGTCCTGCATTAAAGCTTCAATACAATATGTTTCATCTGCTCCAGCAAAACGTTCCGTTTCGGTTTTAAAACCTTTTACCACAGGAATAGCCATGAAGTTCTCAGCAAAATCAGCATAAACATTCATCATTTTCTCTGATTCTTCCAGCGCCTCTGCTTTTGTAGCATGTGCTGTATGTCCTTCCTGCCACAAAAATTCCGCAGTTCTCAAAAACAAACGTGTACGCATTTCCCAACGAACCACATTAGCCCATTGATTAATCAATAAAGGTAAATCTCTATAAGACTGCACCCATCCTTTATATGTAGACCAGATAATAGCCTCACTGGTAGGACGCACAATAAGTTCTTCTTCTAATTTTGCATTTGGATCAACCATCAATTTCCCCGGTTTATCCGGATCATTCTTTAATCTGTAATGTGTCACAATAGCACATTCTTTTGCAAATCCTTCTGCATTTTTTTCTTCAGCCTCAAACATGCTCTTAGGCACGAATAAAGGAAAGTATGCGTTTTGATGTCCCGTTTCTTTAAACATTCGATCTAACTCAGCCTGCATTTTTTCCCAAATAGCATATCCGTATGGCTTAATTACCATACATCCTCTTACACCTGAATTTTCAGCTAGATCTGCTTTAACAACCAGTTCATTATACCATTTCGAATAATCTTCTGATCTTGTAGTGAGGTTCTTACTCATATTGAATAGTTTGGCACAAATTTTGTTTTAATAATTTTAACTAAATAGTTTGACAAAACTAACTATTTTTGTAATGTGCAACAATAAAAAACACCACAGATATGAAAACTTATGCTACTCTCCGCCAAAACTCAAGTCATTTTTACTTAATTGGATTATTGAGTTTTCTACTTGCATCATGTGGTTCTTACCAAAATACTTCCTATCATGATAATGACGGCGTATACGGTAACTCAACCCATAGATACACTCAGACAAATACCACAAACACAAACAATCAGTATAGAGACTATTTTAAATCGCTGCAAGACGACGATCAGCCTACAGAAATTTTTACTGATGTAGACAGTTATGGTAATTACGCCGTAAACGACAGCACACAAACTGTTAACACCTACCCTGCATGGGGAAGTGCCAATACGGATGTTTCTGTAAATGTTTATTCTGACCCATCTTGGTCCTGGGGATTAGGTTACGGTTTTGGATATCCTTATTATGGATACGGATGGGGTTACGGAGGCTACTGGGGTTATCCTGGCGGATACTGGGGAGCCGGATGGGGTTGGGGTTATCCAACCTGGGGTTATCCTGGATACTGGGGACCTGGTTACCGATACAACAACTACGCTTATAACTACGGAAGAAGAGGCTCTGCTTCTTACTATGGCGGAAGAAATTACGCTTACAACAGAGGATATACCAATGGCAGTTTTACAACAAACAGAAGTTACACTACCAGAAACTACGATTCAAACAGAAGCTATAACACAAATAGAAACTACACAACCAATAGACAAAGTGGATATTCTGATTTTAGAAGAAGCTCCAATACAAATGGAAGAACATACGATTCTTCCAGCCCAACTTTCACTAATAGAAGAAGTGCAGGTCAAGGACAAAACAACAGCTTTGACTATTCTAACAGAAGATCAGGCAACACCACAACAAGAAGCTACGATAATGGCAACTCAGGAAGAACTTACTCTCCTAGCCCATCACGTTCAATGAACAGTGGCGGTGGCGGCGGTGGAAGATCCTACAGCGGCGGCGGTGGCGACGGTGGCGGAAGATCATACGGCGGTGGCGGTGGCGGAGGAAGAAGATAATCACTTCTTCCCCCATACTTTCAAAAAATTATATTAAAAAACTATCCAAATGAAAAAAATATTCTTCCTACTTATTACAGGACTAACTGTTAGCGCCTCATATTCACAAGAAGTATCAGACGCTTTGCGTTACGCACAGGACAATTTGACCGGAACTGCAAGATTTAGAGCTATGAGCGGTGCTTTTGGAGCCGTTGGAGGAGATCTATCCTCTATAACTGTCAATCCGGCGGGTTCGGCCATATTTTCAAACAATCAGGTTGGAATAAGCCTTAGCAATCAAAATGTTAAAAACAATTCTAACTATTTTGGAACTCAGACTAACGACAAAGACAACTCATTTATTCTGAATCAGGCTGGCGGAGTATTTGTTTTTAAAGATCATAACCCAAACAATAACTGGAAAAAGATTGCACTTGGGATCTCGTATGAAAACACAAATAATTTTAACAACAATGTTTTTTCAGCAGGAACAAATCCAACAAACTCTATAGACAAATATTTCCTGGCTTATGCCAATGGAATTCCTTTAGGAGATATAACTCAAATTCCTTATAAAAGTCAATTTTATAATGAGCAGCAGGCTTATTTTGGATATAAGGGTTTTGTAATCAATCCTATATCAGACACCAACAACAATACACAATACACTTCAAACGTTCCTGCAGGTGGTAACTATTATCAGGAAAATGCCATTTATTCAAGAGGATACAATAGTAAATTAAGCTTCAATATTGCTACATCTTATAAAGACAGAATTTACTTAGGAGCTAACTTAAATGTTCATATTACTGACTTTAGACGTTCCAGCAGTTTTTACGAAGACAATAACAATCCTCTACAACCTACTGCAACCATATCGAATTTACGTTTCAATAATGAATTGTATACTTACGGAAATGGTTTTTCTTTTCAACTTGGAGCCATTGCTAAAGTTACAGAAGCATTCAGACTTGGTTTAGCTTACGAATCAAATACCTGGTATGAACTTTATGATGAAGTTTCACAAAGTCTTTATACCACTACACAAGCTGCCGGAGGACCGGAAAACTATGCAAATGTTAATCCTAACATTGTAAACGTATACGATTCTTATACTTTACAAACTCCTGCAAAAACCACTTTTAGTGCCGCTTATGTTTTTGGCAAATCCGGTTTAATTAGTGTTGATTACGCTATTAAGGACTACGCAAATACCAAGTTTAAACCAACGAGTGATGCTGGCTTTAGAGGTGTAAACAACGACATTAGCAATCAACTTACTAATACCGGAGAATTAAGAGTTGGAGCTGAATATAAAATAAAACAATTAAGTCTAAGAGGTGGTTATCGCTACGAAGGCAGTCCTTATAAAAACGGAACTACTCTTGGAGATTTAAATAGTTATTCCGGAGGTTTAGGCTATAATTTCGGAGCAACTAAATTAGACCTGGCTTATTCTTATTTAGAAAGAAAATCTAATCAGGGATTTTTTGCTACAGGTTTGACTGACGGAGCAAACATAACATCGAAACTAAACAATGTTACGTTGACCCTATTATTTGAATTGTAATTAAAATTAAATAGATTAATTGAAATTTCCGTCAGGTATTACTTGGCGGATTTTTTTTAGCCCTGATCGAAACGGCATCCTTTTGTGGCGGGGTTCGCCACAAAAGATATAGTGGAGAGCAGGAATAGCTTCATAAAAAACAGCTAAATGAAACCGAAATAAGCGGTGTTTGAATAAAAAAGTGTAATTTTGCACTCCAATTTATAAAAGTATGAGAACCAAGTCTTTAAAAAAGAACAAAATTAACGTAATCACTCTTGGGTGTTCGAAAAATGTATATGATAGTGAAGTGCTTATGGGACAACTTCGTGCCAGTGGTAAAGAAGTCACTCATGAAGCTACTGCCAAAGAAGAAGGAAACATTATCGTAATCAACACTTGTGGCTTTATTGACAATGCCAAAGCAGAGTCGGTAAACATGATTTTGGAATATGCTGATAAAAAAGACAAAGGATTAGTGGATAAGGTTTTTGTTACCGGATGTTTATCTGAGCGTTACAGACCTGATTTAGAAAAAGAGATTCCAAACGTAGATCAATATTTTGGTACTACCGAATTGCCTCAGTTATTAAAAGCTTTAGGCGCTGATTACAAACATGAATTATTAGGAGAACGTTTAACTACAACTCCTAAAAATTATGCTTATTTAAAAATTGCCGAAGGTTGCGACAGACCTTGCAGTTTTTGCGCTATCCCTTTAATGAGAGGTTCTCACATTTCGCAACCAATTGAAAAATTAGTTAAAGAAGCACAAGGTTTAGCTAAAAACGGGGTTAAAGAATTAATCCTGATTGCTCAGGATTTAACTTACTATGGACTTGACCTTTATAAGAAAAGAAATCTTGCCGAACTTTTGGAAGAATTAGCAAAAGTTGAAGGTATTGAATGGATTCGCTTGCATTATGCCTACCCAACCGGTTTCCCGATGGATGTTTTGGAATTAATGAAGCGTGAGCCTAAAATTTGTAACTATATAGATATTCCGTTGCAACATATTTCTGATTCTATTTTGAAATCAATGCGTCGTGGAACAACTCAGGCTAAAACAACTCAGTTATTGAAAGATTTTAGAGCTGCAGTTCCAGGAATGGCGATCAGAACTACTTTAATTGTTGGATACCCTGGCGAAACTCAGGAAGATTTTGAGATTTTGAAAGATTTTGTTCAGGAAATGAAATTTGACAGAATGGGATGTTTTGCTTATTCTCATGAAGAAAATACTCATGCTTATTTGCTTGAAGATAATGTTCCGGATGATGTAAAACAAGCCAGAGCAAACGAAATTATGGAATTACAATCTCAAATCTCATGGGATTTAAATCAGGAAAAAGTAGGACAGGTTTACAAATGTATCGTTGACAGAAAAGAAGGTGCTCATTTTGTGGGAAGAACTGAGTTTGATAGCCCTGATGTTGACAATGAAGTATTAATTGATGCCTCTAAACATTATGTAAAAACAGGTGAATTTGTTAATATAAGAATAATAGAGGCAACAGAATTTGATTTATACGGAGAACCTGCTTAAATTTACGCTAAACAATTATCAATTTTAGATAAAAAGACTTTTATGAAACCTATACAATCTTTATTTCTTTTGGTTTTTACCATATTCTGCTTTAATTCTGTTTCGGCTCAATACGGAAATGGATATAACAATGGTTATGGCGGCGGCGGTTATGGTGGTGGTTACGGAAACGGCGGCTACGGACGTGGCGGCGGAATGGGTATGGACAGAAGTATGATGGGAGGTCCTCAGGGAAACACCAGCAAGCCTAAAGAAATTCCTGTTGAAGAAACTGCAGCAAAAATTGTAGAACAAATGAAACCTGAGGTAAATCTTGATGAACTTCAAGCCATAGCAATTACTAACGTTTTAGCAGACAGCTTAAAAGAACAAGGGATTTTATTGAAAAACGAAGGCAGCAGTCAGGATCAAAAAATTGAGCAAATAAAAGCTTTAAGAGAAAGTACTACAAAAAAAATAACTGCTTTTTTAAATCCAGATCAAGTTACTAAGTACACTTCGTTTATGGAAAACTTTAAGGAAATTAAAAAACCTTCTAAGTCAAAAAAGAAAAAGGACTCTAAAGATTCTAAGGACGTAAAAGAAGTTAAAGAAGACACTGAAACAACAAAGATTCAGGAGTAATTACTTCAATTTTTTCTTTTTAAAATATAACTAACCATGGCAAAAAAACTTTTTTGTTATCTGATTCTGGCAATTATAATTAGTTCTTGCTCTACAAATCCTTACAAAAACACGGAAAAAGTTTACGACCAACAGCTTAAAACTTTAGAAAATCAAATTACAAGCAAAGAAGCACAGCCTATTCCGGCTGTAAGTCCTGTAATTATTGACACTTCTTATGCTGCACAATTGGGTATCGTAAAAGATACTTTGTCTAAAACCGGATCTACTTATTTATTAAATGGTGTAAATACAGAATGGATTGGAACTGTAAATTTCAACCTAAGAAAACCAAGTTTTATTATTATTCACCACACTGCTCAGGATTCTATTCAGCAAACCATAAAAACATTTACAAAGACAAAAACACAAGTAAGTGCTCATTATGTAATTTCTGAAAACGGAAAAGTGGTGCAAATGCTAAATGATTATTTAAGAGCATGGCATGCAGGAGCATCAACCTGGGGAAAAAATACTGATTTAAACTCTTCTTCTATTGGAATAGAACTTGACAATAATGGTTTTAAACCTTTTACAGAAGCTCAGATTAGCAGTTTGGTGGCTTTATTGACAAAACTAAAGAAAGACTATAACATACCTACTCAGAATATATTGGGTCACGCAGATATTGCTCCTGGTCGAAAACAAGATCCAAGCGCATTATTTCCGTGGAAAACATTAGCCGAAAAAGGATTCGGAATTTGGCCGGATGCTGTTTTAGAAGAAGCTCCTTTTGATTTTAAAATTGAACCTGCTTTGAGAATTATTGGCTACAATACCAAAAATCTTTCGGCAGCAATTCAGGCTTTTAAACTACATTACATCCAAACAGATACAACTGCTGTACTAGATCGAAAAACAATAGATACTATTTATTCGATTTATAAAAAGCAAATTCAATAAAAAACATTACAAAACAAAATATCAAACGCGTTTCTATAGCTTTAGAAATGCGTTTTTTTTATTTAGAAAAGTTTCAGGATGCAAATAACAGGAAAATGACGAGAACGTGACAATTACACAAATTAAAACATTAACCGCAGAGATCTAAGAAAGTCTAAAATGTCTTTGTCTTACGCAGATTAAAATGGGTTTAACTTCAGATTTAATAATGAATACCTACTTAAGTTTTTTTTAATCTTCACGAGAAAATAATTCGTTAATCTGAGACAAAAAATTAAGGTTCAAATAAAAAAGCTGCCGAAACATTAGCGTATTTCGACAGCTCCAAAAAAAAAAAAAAAAATATCAATCTTTATCTCTAGAAAGAGTATGTTGTAGCTATTAATCCGAAGAACGAACCTCCCGTTGGCGCAGCATCTTTATCCAAAAAGATATCTTCTGAAGCGGCATCGTATCTCAACTCTGGAATTATAGTCAATTTTCCGACTTTATAATTTAATGAAACAGTATTTGCAAAAATATTTGATCCTGTTAATGTTCCTAAACTTGCAGCAGCATCTTTAGCATCAAAATATTCCATTCTGTAAGCCAAACTCAAAGATGGCTTGAAAGCATAATTAGCATATCCTACTAATGAAAACCAGTCTCCATCCAAAGTACTATCGAAATCGTTTTTAGTTTTAGCATAAGTTGCATTAAAGCCTAAAGAAAAAGCATCTGTAATTGTTTTAGACGCTACAAAATCGATTTGTGTTTTATTCTCATCAGATGCAGGATTGCTGCTTCCTGAAGTAAAATTTAAATAAGCACTTCCGGTTTCGCCAATATATCCTAATTGCGCGATGTATGTTTTTTGTTTTGAACCGGCATCCATAGCTGATTTAAAATCAGTAGGATTTGTGATCCCAAACATAGCAGTAAACTTCCCTGAAGTATACTGAGCTTTTACACCGGTATTAAAGAATGGCCCATAAGAAAATGCATAAGACATGCTGTAATTTTTATTCCCTATTGCATCTAATACCTCATATCCTATATGTGTCCCGAAACTTCCTGCCACCACTTTAAACTTGTCTGTAATCTGATAGGTAAAAAACAATTGTTTAATTAAAAATTTTGCATTAATATCCTTGTCTGTTGTTTCATTATATGAAAATTCTCCTGCTCTTTTTCCGAAACCTAAATCTACAAAAACAGAGGCTTTCCCGAATGTGTGCCCTGCCTGAATAGAAGCCATTCCCAGTTCGAACGAATCTTGTGAGTTGGTAAAGCTCGTCAATCCATTCATTTGTTTTGAAAAATCATACTTGTAGTAAGCGTCTGCTGATCCTCCCCAAGTTGTTGCTGGCGAAACTGAACTCTCAGTATCATCTTGGGCAAAAGCAAAAGAACTCGTTAACATCGCGGCTAAAATGTGTACTACTTTTTTCATGGTTTAATTGGTTTTTAGTTATTAATTGATTCTGGTTAGTTAATCTTTTATATATGTATTGAAATACTATAAGTCACTTTTAAAACCTCATTTTTGCCTCTAAAACATCTTCATTTTCATTAGCGAATTTATTAACTTTTGTATGAGTAGAATAATTGAAAAGTGTTTTTTTGATGTTTTAAGGCAAGAATTACGGATTACAAAAATTAGAATAACAATAATCGTGATATGATATTAATACCGAATTATTTTTGAAAATTCAACAACCAATTTTAAGACAAAAAAGCACAAAAAACATATTTTAACTGTAAAACACCATTAAAAAAACATATAAAGAATCAAAAAACATATTTTAAAACAAATCATACCCCATAAAAAATAGGGGTTATTAAAAATTAAAACAAAAACACCATTAAACACAAAATTATCATTGAAAAGAAAAACACTAAAAACCAAGAACAAAAAATTCTTACAAAAACAAACAAAATAATAAGATCAAAAACAGGCTCTTAGAACTCCTCTCTTCTCTTTTTTATAAGTCTGTTTATGATTAAGTACAGACAAAAAAAGCCTGTTCAAAACTGAACAGGCTTATGTGCCAACAACGCAACTAATTCTAATTTTGTGTATTGTATTTTCTTAGAAACTCACGAACTTTAATACCGGATTCTTTAAGGTCTTCATCTTTCCATTTTCCCTCTGATTTTGCGGCTTTTTTAAGTATCGAACACGTTTCATCTTTATCTGAAACAGACCAGGTAATCCAGCTTAATTTTCGGGATTCCATCCAATCTATATATTCCTGCCAGGCTTTTATATTTAAAGGTCCATCGCCGGAAGCTTCCATACCGGCAGATTCTGATACAAAAATGGGTAAACCGCTTTTTATAGCTTCATCTGTTCGGTCTCTTAAATCTTTACCGTGCGTTGCAGCGTAAAAATGCATGGTATACATTATATTGTCAAATCCTCTAATCGGATCTTCTGCCGGACGATCAACATCCTGATCCCAATGCGGGGAACCTACTAAAATAATATTGTTTGGATCATTTTCTCTAATTACCGTTATGACTTCTTCGGCGTAAGCCTTAATCTCTGACCAGGATTCGTAATCAGGCTCATTAAATATCTCATAGATTACATTGGGGTATTTTGCATACTTTTTAGAAACCTCAGCAAAAAATTCTTTGGCTTCTTCTAAATTTATATTGTGACTGTGCCAATCTATTATAACATAGATATCTGATTTTATTGCGCCATTTACAACTGCTTCTATTTTCTCTTTCGAAAATTGAGGATCTTTATTATACGACATCTCCCCTAGTTCAATTCCCATTGCAGCTCGAACAACATTGCAGTTAAAATCCTTTTTTAGCCAACTCACTGCTTTTTCATTATAAAATCGCGGCCACATACTATGCCAGCCAAAACTCATACCTCGTAAAACAATTGGGTTATTATCTTTATCAACTAATTGAGTTCCCTGTACACTAAGCTGCCCATGTCGTTTTACAAATTGAGCATTTGACACCAAAAACATTAGTAATAAGATAAGCATAAGAAGTTTTCTTATCGTTTTCATAATCATTCCGTTTTGCGGGTTAATTTTAATGCAATCACATCATGAGGAGCAAGTTCAGAAATAAAATTCTTCCTGGTGTTTCCTGTTTCTTTATTTTTCCATAAATCTGTTATCTTAAAAACAGTACTATTAAAATCTGCCAAATAACCAAAATCAACATCTTTGATTGTATTTTTTTTCCAATCGAAATTGATTTTTTTAATCCTTTCACTTCTGTTTAAAAAAGTAATTGCCCAATTTCCATTTGATAAAGGTTTTACCCAAACTTCTAATCCGTCTTCTGCTGCATATTTAAATCCCTGAATCCCAATTTCATCCTGATTAACGGCAATTAATGCTGCATTGGTTAAAATCGCCAGTGTTTCTTTTGACATTTTTCTGAAATCATTACCGGCAATCAGCGGCGATGCCATCATACACCACATGGTAAAATGTGCCTTGTCTTCGGTATTCGTCATTCCGTCACCTACTTCCATCATATCAAAATCATTCCAATGATCGGGACCTGAATATTTACGGATGTCTTTGCGCATTTCTATAATTTTCATAAATCCCCAGGATGACCAGTTTCCTTGTTCATGTTTAAATTCACAATCAAAACAAGGATAAATATCTCCGGAAATTCGCCAAAGATTCCCAATTGGCTTTCCCCATTCCCATGGTTGATTATCTCCCCATTCACAAAGACTAAAAACAATTGGTTTTCCGGCAGTTTTCAGGGCGTTGCTCATTGTCGAATAGGCTTCTTTGGCAGTAATTCCCTGTGTATTGCACCAGTCATATTTTAAAAAATCGATTCCCAGTTTTGCATAAAAACGAGCATCCTGATATTCATAACCACGAGTTCCCGGATATCCGGCACAAGTTTGCGTTCCGGCACAATTGTAAAGCCCAAATTTTAAGCCTTTGCTGTGCACATAATCAATCACCGCTTTCATTCCGTTAGGAAATTTAACCGGATCAGGAACCAGATCTCCGTTTGCATCACGTTCTCTGGTCATCCAGCCATCATCAAGTACAATATAATTGTATCCTGCAGCTGCCATTCCTGATGACACCATGATATCTGCTGTTTCTTTTACTAATTTTTCATCAATATTAGTTTCGAAAGTATTCCATGAATTCCAGCCCATAGGCGGCGTCATTGCAAGTCCTTCAAATTTTCCGGCTGCCTGAGTATGTGTATTTCCCTGACTGAAACCTAAACCCGATATGCTTAAAACAATTACTAAAATGATTTTTTTCATTCTTAAAAATTCAATTTAATTATATTAAAAAAGTATTCCCTAATTGAGTGGATTAGGGAATACTTCAAACAAAACTCAAAACAGAATAACCTATTTCAATACAAATCCTATGTCATCAAACAACACAGTATTACCTCCGTCATTATTTGATTCCTGAAATGTAAGCATAGTAACACTTGCAGGATTTCCTAATTTACTTAACGGAATTTCCATATAAACCCAGGTAGTTGTAACCGGAATAACATAGTTTGCTCCTCCATTTACACTAAAATTAACCTGACCATTTTTTGATCCTTTAACAGCAATTCGCATTGCTTTATATCGTGTCATATCATAGTTAAAGCCCCAGTTTCCTCCATCCCAGGCATTAAATGTCCATTGCCATGATTTATTGCCCTGATAAGCATCTCCATCAAAATCAAAATTCACACCTTTGCCTGACCATGGTCCTCCCCATTCCATTCCGTACAATTTATCATCATATAATGCAGTTCCTATAGCTTCAAGTGAAGTTGCTGTACCGGATATATTGGTTACAGCAAGATTTCTATAGTTTGCATTTGCCGGTATTTTTACCACAATTTGTTCTAAGGTCGAAGATATTATGGTCACCGGAACGGCTGGTTCTGTAGCTGTTTTTGCCAATGTAACAATAGGATCCAGAAAATATTTACCTTTAATGGTTACCTCATCTCCTTCGGCACAATTTATAAAATTAAAGCCGCTAAATGTTGGTACCGGAGGTGCAACTTTAAAATCAAAAGTCGCTGTACCTCCTGCTGTTACTACTTTTAACTGATTTGAAGCATTGGCATATGGTGTATTTTCATCAATTAATACAACAATATCTGTATCTGTTACAAAAGTAGGTCTGAAATAAGTATCAAAATCATTGAAATAAACTTTTTGAGTAGACAAAAATCCTTTACCATGAATGATATAGTAATTTTTTGGATCTCCAATTGTAACAGGGGTTGACGGTAAAATTTTACCATCGGCATCATAACCTGAGCGTGATACTGATTCTATAACCGGTGCTCCGGTATATACTGAAGAAGCATCATCATTGGAGCATGAAGTAAAAAACATTAAAGCTAACATCCATGCCATACATGCTGCTAACGAAACCATTTTTATATTTTTCATATTTGTATTTTTAAAAATTATTTAAAAGTATATGGTGCTACTTCTGTCAATTTTGGATTTTTAATTAAATCATCTGCAGGATAAGGTAATAAAAGGTTTGTTGCAGAAATCGAAATATGCTTTTCTGTTACTTTATCTCCTCTGTTTTGCGCTTCTAATATTGCTTTTGCTTTTGCAAAAGGCAAACGTCCTAAATCAAAATAATAGTCTCCTTCGCAAGCCAATTCTGCACGTCTTTCTTTGAAAATATCATCAAAAGAGATGGATGCTTTAGCAGAAAGGCCAGCTCTTTTACGCACTGCATTAAATGATTTTAAAGCCATAGCATCTGTAGTACTTCCGGATTGTCCACCTAAAATCGCTTCGGCATGAATCAATAATAATTCAGCATAACGCATCATATAACTGTTCATACTGCTTTCTCCGTTAAACGGAGCATTGAATGGCCCTGTTATAGGTAAGTTCTGTTTTCCGATTACATACTTTTTCAATCCGGCTCCTGAGCTTTGCGCTTCATTTTCTACAGCAAATGTATATCCTAAGATTAATGGAGAATCTACATCAAGCGTTTTGGCATAAGTTAAATTTGGGTAATAATCTCCGGGCAGCATGAATGTTTCTATTCTTCGTTTATCTCCATTTTCGAAAACATTATGAATTAAATCCTGAGATGGTGCTATCTGACCTGAATAAGTTGTTTCTACCAATCTGTTTTCCGGAGCAAATAATGTGTTTGAAAAATTACCTTCAAAATAGGTTCCTGCACCTGTCCATTGCCATGAGAAGATAGACTCTTCATTATTATTATTTTTTTGAAGCCATAAGTCAGCAAACGATTTTGCAGGCAACTCTTCTCCGCCCAGCAATTTAAACTCACCGCTATTAATTACATCCTGAGCCATTGCTCTGGCCAGATCATATTTTTTTTCATACAAATATACTTTTGCCAAAAGGGCTTTAGCAGATCCGCTTGACACGTGTGCATTTGAAGCATAATCTGAACCTCTGTTTTTGCTTCGTAAATTAGCGATCGCAAACTTTAAATCATTTTCTATGAATTTATAAACATCTTCAACCGGATTACTTGGAATAACAAAGTTTTTAGAATAATCTGCATTGTTTTCAATAATTGGCACATTTCCCCATAATCTTACCAGAAAGAAATAAGAAAACGCTCTGATAAAATGGGATTCTCCCAGAGCATTATTTAAAGCTTCTTTACTAACATTTGGACCAACACTTTGAGGTAAATTGCTGATATAAGCATTTGAATTGGCAATAGCACCAAAACATGATCTCCAGGCATCCGAAATAAAAGCTTGCGAATTGGTATAACTCAAATCGGTAAATTTTCCAAAATCATTGTATTGACTGGCATACATATTACCTGAAATTACATCGGTAATACCGTAAAATGCTGATTTATTCATATTGAACCATACAATACCATATAAACCATTACTCGCATTATCCAGTTTTGTATCTGAGTCATAATAATTTCCTACTGTTGGTGCTCCTTCTGCCGGTACATCTAAAAAATCCTGAGAACAAGACGATGAGATTAACAATAGCAACGCCATAGCAATAGCACCGTTAATTTTTATTATATTTTTCATATTAATTCGTATTAAAATTCAACATTAAAACCAAAAGTTATTTGTCTCGGCGTTGGGTAACGTCCGTTATCAACACCAGACAACAATGCATCCTGATTAAAAGAACCTACTTCCGGATCATATCCTTTATATTTTGTAAACGTAAACAGGTTTTGTCCCGAAGCATAAAGTCTTAATCTTGATAATTTGATTTTTGAAATCATATCCAAAGGAAGAGAATATCCTAAGGTTACATTCTGAATTCTCAAATAAGATCCGTTCTCAATAAAACGGGTCGAAACCGCATTATTGATATCATCATAAGTTGATGGTCTTGGCAAGGAAGCATTTATGTTTGATGCAGAATAAAAATCAGCAGCTTCTGCTAAATAATTTGTTCCCAGGTTGCTGTTCATTGTACCAGATGCACGGGTTAAATTCATTAATTTATTTCCGGCAGTTCCCTGAACGAAAATAGATAAATCAACATTTTTGTATTTAAAGTTATTGGTGAATCCGTAAGTGAATTTTGGATTTGGATTTCCAATAGGCACCATATCTTTTAAATCAATTACACCGTCATTGTTTTGATCTTTATAAATAACATCTCCTTTTTGAAAACTAGGCAATAATGAGTTGGTTCCGTTTTTCAAAACCACTTTGTTACCAGAGGCATCAGTATGACCATAAGCCGTCAGATCAGCATCAGTTCTGTAAATTCCGATCGCTTCATACCCTATAAAAGAACCTATTGGTAAACCTTCCTGAGTTCTGGAAACCGTTACCGTATTATAAGCAAGTGTTCCCATTGTTTTTACAATATTCAGTCCTGCCATATTGGTAACTTCGTTTACATATTTGGTAAAGTTTACATTAGCATTCCACGAAAAATCTTTTGTAAACTGATTGGTATATCCAAGTGTAATCTCAATACCTTTATTTTGCATGCTTCCCAGATTAAAATAAGGAGGATTCACACCACCTTCATAATCTCCGCCACCGGAAAGGAAGTTGGGTAAAGGAACCTGATACAGGAAGTTTTTAGACACTTTTTTATATAAATCTACCGATGCTGTAAGCTTGTTTTGAAACAAATTGAAATCTAAACCTAAATTGGTCTGTTCCTGAGTTTCCCATTTCAAATCTTTGTTTGGCGTGTTAGAAGGCAAATAAGAAGTTCCCATTGTACTGTTGACCAAATGTAAATTAGAATCGTACAAATTATTACCAATCTGATTATTTCCTGTTTGTCCCCAGCCAAATCTTAATTTGATACCATCTACATATTTCTTTGTGCTTTCCATAAAAGCCTCATTCGAAAGCTTCCAGGAACCGCCTACCGAACTAAAAACACCCCATTTATTTCCAACGAAAAATTTTGAAGATCCATCAGTTCTCACTGCAGCCGAAACACTATACCTATCCGCATAATCATAAACAACCCTTCCTAAATAAGACGCCAGTGTTTGCGTTCCTGAATATACCCCACTCGTAACCGCTTTAGAAAGATCTGAAGCCGCAAGAGATTTATCGTTATTATCTTTATAACCATAACCTGTTATAGAATAACCTTCCCAATGCGCTCTGTTAGATTCTTGTACAGCTAAAATGGTAAAATTATGTTTGCCAATAGTATTTCTATAGGTAAGCATGTTTTTTAAGTTCCATGAGTTTCCGCTTGACGGATTGTAATATAAATTGGCATAGCTTTTTACGGCATTCCCTAATGAATACATTGGATCAAATCGTTGCCCTAAATTATCATAGATATATCCTCCTGCTTCAAAACGATATTCTAAACCCTTAAATAAATCGATTTGTGTATAGAAATTTCCTGAATAGTTTTTTCTCACCAAAGTATTAGATCCCAATAAAGAAGTCGCAACCGGATTAACAAAAGATGTTGCTCCTCCTGCCGGCGGTCCTGCAAAAGCTCCGGATAATTCTCTGACAGCCACATCCGGAGTCGCTAATAATGAAGTTGCAACCACTCCATTAAATTGTCCGTTCAAAGTTAGTTTTTCATCTGTAAGTGCCCCACTAATATTAACACCTACTTTGATGAATTTATTTACTTTGGCATCAACATTTGTTCTAAAATTATATCTTTTAAATCCTGACTCAATTACAATACCTTCCTGGTTTAATACGCCACCAGATATATAGTAGTTTATCCCTTCTTTACCACCGGAAAAAGACAATTGGTTTGATGTCATAATACCCGTTTCGTAAATTGCGTCCTGCCAGTCAGTTCCTTGTCCTAAAATTTCCGGATGTGCAAACTCAGGGCGTTTAGCAGTAGGATCATAAACATCTGCCAAAGCATTTTGATGAACCGCATATTGCTGCAAATTCATAGAATGTAATTTTTTAGGAAGATTGCTAATAGAATAAGAGTTTTCGAAAGATAATTTACCAGTACCTTTTTTACCCGATTTTGTAGTCACAATTACAACCCCGTTAGCACCACGCGAGCCATAAATAGCAGTTGCAGAAGCATCTTTCAGAATATCAATAGATTCAATATCACTAGGATTAATAAGAGCCAAAGGGCTTAAAGTAATATTTCCTGAATTAGAAAAGTTAGAATTTCCCGAAGCATTTCTGCCTGAAGTTGAAGAGTTACGCGCATCTCCGGAAATTGGCACACCATCAATTACATATAAAGGTTCGTTTGTACCTGTTAAAGACGAAACCCCTCTGATTTTTACCGAAACATTACTTCCCGGTTCTCCGGAATTACTGCTCACCACAACACCCGCAGCTTTACCCTGCAGCATCTGATCAAAAGAAACTACTTTTAAGTTTTCAATATCTTTTGAACTAATACTCGAAATCGCACTGTTGATGTCTTTTCTCTTTTGAGTTCCGTAACCAATTACAACTACATCTTTTAAATCTTCCGCATTTGTTTTTAATACTACATTAATAGTTTTATTGGTACTTACTGTGATTTTTTGCGTATTGAATCCGATAAACGAAAATACCAGGGTAGCATTTACAGGAACATCGATTGTATATTTACCATCAAAATCCGTTGAAACAGTTGTTTTTAGTCCCACAACCGAAATATTTGCTCCCGGAATCGATAATCCTTTTTCATCTGATACTGTTCCTGATATTTTTACCTGAGCCGTAATAAAATTACTCGTCAGTAACAAAAATAAAATCAAAGGAACCGCTTTGTGGTTAGCATTCCAATGAATGAAGTTAGTCATTAGTTTTTTCATAATAAATGTTTGGTTAGTTTAAATTCGTTATCATAATTCAAGTCATAAACAAGAGTGGTATTATTTTCTTAAATTATTTAACAAATCTATAACACAAGAAAACATTAAATCGATAGTATTATATCATTTAATGATAATATTTTTACTATACGACTTTAAAAAAACACATATCAAAATAAAAGCATGGAAAAATTGCAATATCCTCAAACAACACCTGCAAAACGACTTAAAAAAATAGATAAAAAATAACGAAACCGACAAAAAGCAATCGATTTCGTTAAAAATAATATTTGCTAGTGCAAAAAAAGTATCACTATAGAATACGTTTTAATCCTGAAAAATCTTCTCTGTACTGACTGGGAGTACAATTTTTTGTAGCCTTAAAACTACGATTGAAGTTTGCAATATTATTGAATCCGGATTTGAAAGCAACTTCAGAAACACTCATATCTTTTTCGACAAGCCAACGAGCTGCATACCCTATGCGAATATCATTTATATAATTGACAAACGTTTTTCCGGTTCGTTTTTTAATAAAACGATTAAAAGATATAATAGACATACTGGCAACATTGGCAACATCTTCAAGCGTGATTTTTTCAGCAAAATGTTTCTGTACATATTCATATACCAACTTCATTTTATCATAATCATCAAATGTGTCATAATCTACTGTATAAGTCGAAAGCAAACGCTGATTTCTGGAGTTAGCCAAATCATATAATAAAGAAGTAATTTCCAGAAAATAGTCCATACCATCTAATTTAGAAAGCCTTACCAGTCTTGGGGTTAATTCTTCGGCAATTTTTTTGGAGAATAAAATTCCATGAATCGAACGATTGAACATATCCCGAATTGGATTCATAATACGCCTTGCCAACAAAGATTCATGAAATAAATCATTATGAAACTGAATCGTTATTTCGTGTATTTTTTTATTGGTACACTTATTCAGTTCCCAGCCGTGATATAAATTTGGACCTATCAAAACCAATTCGACATTGTCAATTTCTTCAATATTATCACCAACAACACGTTTAACACCTTTACCGTTTAAAATAAAATTTATCTCAAATTCCGGATGATAATGCACCGGAAAATCAAAACTGTCTTTTACCCTGTCGAAAACCAAAAAACTATCACCAGCTGACAATGGAGCTATTTCTCTATAAAAATTTTTAGTACTGCTCATCTCTAAAAGCTATTTTAAGAAGTATTATTTTGTTTTTTTTATTGCAATAATATGATATATAATTGATAAAATAATATTAATTACAATATAAACATCCGATTATCTTTGAAAAATAGAATTATCATTTTTACAAAAACAACATTCATAATAAACATTAATCATTTTAAATGTAATATGTTTTTATAGTTTTGATAATTTTAATCCAAAAACAGTATTAAATTTTCGATCAGAAAACTACCTCTGTTTTGATTGTTGTTTCCTTTATAAAAAAAGTAAGTAGTACACTGATAAACAAGTATATTTATAATGAAAAAAAACATAATTGCACTTATAATTGCAGCACTTACCGGAATTTCATGTTCTGCCAAACCCCCAATCACTAATACTAATTTGTCACTTGCAGATAAAAAAGCAACACCAGAAACCGTTTCTCTATATAAAAAACTGAATCAATTAACTCAAAAAGGATATCTATTTGGACATCAGGACGATCTTGCTTATGGTGTAAAATGGAAATATGAAAGCGGCCGCAGTGATGTAAAAGAGGTTGTGGGTGATTATCCTGCTGTTTACGGTTGGGACATTGCCGGTTTAGAAAAAAATGACCTTACTAATATTGATGGTGTTCCGTTTGACAAAATGAAAAACTATATCCAGGAGGCCAATAAAAGAGGCGGAATCTCTACCATAAGCTGGCATTTTGACAATCCTGCAACCGGAAAAAATGCTTGGGACAATACCCCAAATTCCTTAAAAACCATATTGCCCGGTGGAGAAAACCATCAAAAATTTATTTCATGGTTAGATAAAGCCGCAGCCTTCTTTTTATCCTTAAAAGATCAAAAAGGAAAAAATATTCCGGTTCTCTTCAGACCGTATCACGAACTTACCGGAGGCTGGTTTTGGTGGGGAAAAGGAAATTGTACTGCTGATGAATTTAAAACCGCATGGAAATTCACTTTTGAATACCTGCAGAAAAAAGGAGTTCATAATTTAATTTATATTTACAACACAGGTAGTTTCAGCTCGAAACAAGATTTTCTGGCTAACTATCCCGGAGATGATTTTGCTGATATTTTAAGTTTTGATTCCTATCAGAATAACGATGATAAAGAAGGCAAAAAGTTTATAGCAGAAGTTCAAAATCAGCTAAAAAACATAAATGAAATTGGCATTGAAAAACATAAGTTAATTGCCATTGCTGAAGCCGGATACGAAGCAATTCCCGATCCAAAATGGTGGACAGGTACTTTATCCAAAGCCATTGGTGATTATAAAATTTCTTATGTTTTATTATGGAGAAACCATGGCTGGCAGGAAAAAGAACAAAAAATGCATTATTACGCGCCATATCCCGGTCAGATCAGTGAAAAAGATTTTGTAGAGTATTACAAACTGGATAAAACATTGTTCGAAAAAGACATTAGTAAAATTAAAAATTGAGAATTAAAAATTCGCCTAAATCCGCGTCATCTGCGTGCAAAAAAAATCAACACATAGAGACTTAAAATAATTGCCCAAATCTAAAATTACAATCCTTAAAAAAAGCCTAATGCACGACAAAATTAATTTAAAAGAAAAAATAGGTTACGGTCTTGGAGATGCTGCCTCATCCATGTTTTGGAAAATTTTCAGTATGTATCTGCTCTTTTTCTACACCGATGTTTTCGGGTTAGCTCCTGCCGTAGTGGGAACCATGTTTTTGATTACCCGAATCTGGGATTCCTGTTTTGATCCGATTGTAGGCATCATTGCCGACAGAACCAAAAGCAAATGGGGAAAATTCAGACCGTATCTTTTATGGGTTGCCGTGCCTTTTGCCGTAATTGGCATTATGACTTTTTACACACCGGATTTTGATGAAAAAGGAAAAATCATATATGCCTATGTAACTTATTCTTTAATGATGATGATTTATTCTTTAATCAACGT
This sequence comes from Flavobacterium chilense, assembly GCF_001602525.1. Lineage (GTDB taxonomy): Bacteria > Bacteroidota > Bacteroidia > Flavobacteriales > Flavobacteriaceae > Flavobacterium > Flavobacterium chilense. The sequence goes on along the minus strand of NZ_LSYT01000009.1, from coordinate 156,839 downwards.
TCCGTATGCCTCGCTTTTAGGAGTAATGTCGTCTGACCGAAAAGAAAGAACCACTTTGTCTTCTTACAGAATGGTTTTTGCTTTTGGCGGAAGTCTTTTGGCGCTTTGGCTGATTGAACCTTTAGTCAATTATTTTGGCGGAAACTTAAATTCTAAAACGGGCTGGCTGACAACAATTGCCGTATTTGGAGTTATTACAACTGCTTTTTTCTGGGGCTGTTTTTTCTTTACCAAAGAAAGGGTAAAACCCATTTCTGATGAAAAAAACAATCTAAAAGAAGATTTAAAAGACTTGTTAAAAAACAAACCCTGGTGGATTTTATTGGGTGCCGGAATTGGTGCTTTGGTTTTCAATTCTATTCGTGACGGAGCTGCTGTTTATTATTTTAAATATTATGTAAGCAGTAGCGTAAATTTTGATTTTTCCCTTTTCGGAACCAGTTTTCATATGACACCTACCTCTATTTATTTGGTTTTAGGACAAGCAGCCAACATCATCGGAGTGATTGCGGCAACCCCAATTGCGAATAAAATTGGTAAAAAGAAAACCTTTTTGGGTGCTATGGCACTTGCCGCAATTTTGAGTTTGATTTTCTATTTGTTCGGAAAAGAAGATGTATTCCTCATTATGAGCTTTCAGGTTCTAATCAGTATTTGTGCCGGTTGCATTTTTCCTCTAATCTGGTCGATGTATGCTGATAGTGCCGATTATTCAGAATGGAAACAAGGCCGCAGAGCTACAGGGTTAGTTTTCTCTGCCTCTTCAATGTCGCAAAAATTTGGATGGACCATTGGAGGCGCCGGAGCCGGATGGCTTTTGGGATATTATGGCTTCAAAGCAAATGTTGAACAAACCGCCACAGCACAAAACGGAATTCAGTTAATGTTAAGTATACTTCCTGCCATCGCAGCCTTAATATCAGTCGCTTTTATTTTGTTCTATCCATTATCTGAGGAAAAACTTCAGATAATCGAACAGGATTTAAACGAAAAAAGAGATCAGCTCAATTAAAATAATACAGATACAGAAATCTATTTATATGACAACAATAGCCACTTCAACTACATTTCAGGATAGAAAAGTAGCCTTAGAAAAAGAACATAAAATACTGATCGAGCAAAAAAATGCTCCTCAGGATCATACCGGAAACGGGATATACGAACGCTACAAAAATCCTGTTGTTACAGCAGCTCACGTACCTTTGAACTGGCGTTTTGACCTGAACGAAAAAACCAATCCGTTTTTACAGGAACGAATTGGGATGAATGCCGCTTTTAATGCCGGCGCCATGAAATGGAACGAAAAATACCTTCTCGCAGTTCGTGTAGAAGGAATTGACAGAAAATCTTTTTTTGCTATAGCCGAAAGCCCAAACGGAGTAGATAATTTTAAGTTTTGGGACAAACCCTGCGTGATTCCACAAACCCAGGAACCGGACACAAATGTTTATGATATGCGCTTAATCCATCATGAAGATGGTTGGGTTTACGGAATTTTTTGTACCGAAAGAAAAGATCCAAAAGCTCCAAAAGGCGATACCAGTTCGGCAGTAGCCAATGCTGGAATCGTACGTTCTAAAGATTTAGTAAACTGGGAAAGATTACCGGATTTAATTTCGAATACAGGTCAACAACGTAATGTGGTTTTACATCCTGAGTTTGTAAACGGAAAATATGCTTTATACACACGCCCGCAGGATGGTTTTATTGATGTTGGAGCCGGTGGCGGAATTGGTCTTGGATATGTTGATGATATGACAAACCCTATTGTAAAAGACGAGAAAATTATTTTCGGCAAACAGTATCATACTATTTATGAATTAAAAAATGGCCTTGGCCCTGCTCCTATTAAAACTCCAAAAGGCTGGCTGCATCTGGCACACGGTGTTCGTAATACCGCTGCAGGTTTACGTTACACACTTTATATGTTTATGACCGATTTGAATGATATTGCCAAAGTAACACACGTTCCGGCAGGACATTTTATGGGGCCTGAAGGAATCGAAAGAGTGGGCGATGTATCGAATGTTCTCTTTTCAAACGGATGGATTGAGGATACTGACGGAACTGTATATATCTACTACGCTTCATCAGATACCAGAATGCATGTCGCCGTTTCCTCTGTAGAAAAACTAATAGATTATGTGATCAATACTCCGGCAGATACTTTTATTTCGGCAGGCTCAGTAAAAACTATTATCAGTCAAATCGAAAAAAACAACACCATATAATTCTCGTGTCTACAAAACTAAAGCAACTCAAAACAGAACTATCTGCAGAACTGGATTCCATTTTAAAATACTGGTCCAAAAATACCATCGATAAAGAAAATGGCGGTTTTATTGGGCAAATTGATTTTAACGAGCACATTATCGCCAATACTGAAAAAGGTTCTGTTTTGAATGCCCGAATTCTTTGGAGTTTTTCATCTGCTTATAAAGTAACTAAAAATGAGAATCATAAAAAGACCGCACAAAGAGCATTTGAGTTTCTTTCGGAGCATTTTTATGATCCTGAATTTGGAGGTTTATTTTGGAGTATCAATGCGGATAAGACACCAAAAGATACTAAGAATCAAATTTATGCCCTGGCGTTTGCCATTTACGGATTAACTGAATATTATGCTGTTTCTAAAGAAGACAAAGCTTTGGAAATAGCCAAAAATTTATATTTAAAGATTCAGGAACATAGTTATGACCCTGTAAACAAAGGTTATTTTGAAGCCTTAACACGAGATTGGCTGCCTATTGAAGATTTGCGTTTAAGCGATAAAGATGCCAACGAAAAAAAAACGATGAATACGCATTTGCATATCGTTGAGGCTTATGCAAATCTGTTTAAAGTCTGGAAAGACAAAAAACTTCAAAATGACATTATTGAATTATTAGAAACAATCGAAAAACATTTCATTAATACTAAAACCGGTCATTTAAGATTATTTTTTGATGAAAACTGGATCGAAAAACCAGATGTAATCTCATACGGACACGACATCGAAGCTGCCTGGCTTTTATTACAATGTGCCGAAATAGCTGAAGATAAAACGTTGATTGCCCATTATACCCAACACGCCATTCAGATGGCAGAAGTAACTCAGGAAGGATTAGATACTGATGGTGGTTTATGGTACGAATTTGATCCTGAAAAGCATGAATTAGTTGCCGAAAAACATTGGTGGGTTCAGGCAGAAGCCTTAATTGGTTTTTATAATGCCTATCAGTTAACTCAAGATGAAAACTATCTAAACATCGTTTTGAAAAACTGGGATTTTATAAAAAATTACATTCTGGACAAACAAAACGGCGAATGGTACTGGGGAATTAATCAGGACTATACGGCAATAAAAAAAGACAAAGCAGGTTTTTGGAAATGCCCGTACCATAACGGACGTGCTTGTCTGGAGCTTATTAACCGAATTAAAACGTAACCAAAAATGAAAACTACATTTCTAAAAACAGCATTTATAAGTCTGTTCGTTTTGGCACTTACAAACTGTTCATCAGACAAAGACACCAGCAATGTAATTATTGTTGATCCGCCTGTACAAGGAGATCCTCTAACGACAAAAAATGTGACAAATTATATGGTTGATGCCAATGCTACCAAAGAAACTGTAGCTTTATTTTACAATTTAAAAAGACTGGCACAAACCAAAATTGCTATTGGTCAACAGGACGCTTTTAATAGTTTTTATCAGGATAATGGCGGTGATGCTGACATCAAAAAAAATACAGGTTTTGATCCTGCACTTTTAGGTTCTGATTTTTTATTTATTACCGATAAAAACAATAACAACCAACCTGATAATTGGTTTTACCAGCAAGAGCAAAAAACGATCAGCGATGTAAAAACCGCTTATGCAAAAGGTATCATCAATACTTTTTCATGGCATTTGAGGGAACCAAACAAAGAAGATTCGTTTTATGCGTCTGACATGACTTCAGATCAAAAAGCAACGGCTTTCAGGAGTATTTTACCGGGCGGAGCAAATCACGAATGGTACAAGAAAAAACTCGATAAAATAGCCAGCGTACTCTTAAACTTAAAAGGTTCAAATGGAGAATTGATTCCGATAATTTTCAGGCCTTTCCACGAATTTGACGGAAGCTGGTTTTGGTGGGGCGCCAGTTTTTGCACTCCCGATGAATACAAACAAGGATATCAGTTTACGGTTGATTATTTAAAAAATACCAAAGGCGTTCATAATATTTTATATGCCTTTTCTCCTGACAACTCCTATACTACAGAAACCAATTATTTAAGCCGGTATCCGGGTGACAAATATGTTGATGTCCTTGGAATGGATAATTATGGAGATTTTGACAATCAAGGCACAACGGGTTCGGGCAGAGCCAATGCTAAACTAAAAATAATATCGGATCTGGCTAAAACCAAAGTAAAAATCACTGCTTTGACCGAAACCGGTTATCAGGTAACAAGTGCAAAAATGCCAATAACAGACTGGTTTTCGAATTATTTGTACAACGCATTAACATCAAACGACATTCAGGTAAGTTATGTTATGTTTTGGAATAATACGAAAGACGGATATTATGTTCCAAATGGTTCTGTTTCGAATGCAGCTGATTTTAAAACATTTACTGCAAAACCAAAATCGGCATTATTGAATTCATTACCAAAGATGTATGAATTGCCGAAATAACACAAAGCATATCATTGCCAGGAACGAAGCAACCGCATTAATACGAAACACATTGGTGAGTAAATACAAAGAGAAATTGCTTCGTTCCTCGCAATGACTTATAATAACAAATTATCCTAGCCCTGATAGAAGTGGAAATCCTTTTATTTTTTTCTTTAAAAAATAAAAGATTGAAACGGATAGCAGGATTAAGCTCCTAAAAAAATAAATAATGAAAAACAGATTTCTAATAACTCTTGTATGTACTTTGATTTTTGCTGTAATAACTTGTCAGGCACAGGAAAGAATTACGGTAAAAGGAACGCAATTTTACAAAGGCGATAAACCATATGCTTACATTGGAACCAACTATTGGTACGGAAGTTTACTGGCTTCTAAAAAAGTGGGTGACCGAAAAAGATTGCTTAGAGAGCTTGATTTATTGCAGAAAAACGGAATCGATAATTTAAGAATTCTGGTGGGTGGCGATGGCGGAAAATATGATTTTACCGTTCGTCCGGCGTTGCAATACGAACAGGGAAAGTATAATGAAGATTTGCTGGACGGACTGGATTTTTTGATTAACGAAATGAGCAAACGTAACATGTATGCCGTTTTGTATTTGACGAATAACTGGGAATGGTCTGGCGGAATGTCGCAATATTTAGAATGGAATGGCAAAGGCGCGATTCCGGTTCCGGCAATTCCACCCAATACCTGGCCGCAATTTATGTCGTATACCGAGCAATTTCATAGTTGTGAGCCTTGCATGAAAGCTTTAGAAAACCATGTGAAGTTTATTATGGGCAGAACCAACAACTATTCGAAAAAGAAATATACAGAAGATAATACGATTATGGCATGGCAGGTTGGGAATGAGCCCCGAACTTTTACACCGGAAAATGAGGCAAAATTTACGCTTTGGCTCAATAATATTGTTGATTTAATGAAAAGCCTCGACAAAAACCACTTGATTTCGACTGGTTCTGAAGGTAAAAATAGTTCGAATGATAGTATGGAAATTTTTGAGAGAACACATCGAAATCCGAATATCGATTATTTGACCATGCATATCTGGCCGAAAAACTGGAATTGGTTTAAAGCAGATAATGCCGAAAAAACATTACCAACAACGCTGGAAAATGCCGGAAAATATATTGACGATCATATTAAAGTGGCGAATAATTTAAAACGTCCGATAATTATTGAAGAATTTGGTTTACCCAGAGAAAATGAAAATTTACTGGCAACCTCAGCTGTAACAAACAGAGATATTTTTTACCGTTATATTTTTAGCAGAGTAGCTGAAAGCGTTAAAAGCAACGGACCATTACAAGCAGCAAATTTCTGGGGATTTGGCGGAGAAGGCAAAGCGGTTAACACAGATGGAAAATGGAATCCGGGCGATCCGTTAACCACAGATCCGCCACAGGAACCACAAGGCTTAAATTCTGTTTTTTCTACAGACAAATCGACTTTGGATATTGTAAAAAAATACAATAAAGAACTGAAAAAAAATTAAATCCTATAAGTGATATAAGTTCGTTTTAAAAAGGCTGCTTATAATTTCTAAACACATAGAAGTAGATTTTAAAAACTTAAATCTATAAAGATGCTGAAAAGAAAATAATGATTTTTCCACATAGTAATATGAGATTTATTTTGAGTGAAACATCTTTACTGCGATTTGTAAGCTATGTTTCTATGTGTTAAAAAAGAACATTATTTTTAAATGAACTTATATCACTTACATGGTAAAAAACTACAATATGAAAAAGCTATTTACTGGTCTTTGTCTTTTACTTTTGAATCTTTCTTTTGCGCAAAAGAAACAGGATTTTGTTTTAAAATCTCCTGATGGAAAAATTGAAGTTAAAATTGCCGTAAATGGCAAAATAAGCTGGTCTGTATCTCACGAAAAAGATTTAATTCTGGCTCCTTCGGCAATGTCAATGACTTTAGATCAAAATATCGTTTTAGGAGAACATGCTATAGTTTTTAGTTCAAAAAAAGAAAGTATTGATACCTCGTTCGATTCCCCTTTTTACAAAAAGAAATCGGTTCAAAACAAATACAATCAGCTGATTTTGAATTTCAAAAATGATTTCAGTATAGAATATCGTGCTTTTGATGATGGTGTTGCATATCGTTTTAGAACCCAAAAGAAAAAAGATATTACTGTAAAATCTGAAGAGGTGGTTTTGAATTTTGATCAGGATTACAGCACTTTAATGCCTTACGTTCGTGATTTACGAAACCCAAAAGATCCTTATATTTCTTCGTTTGAAGCGCATTACGAAAACAAAAAAATAAGTGAATTTGCTAAAGATACGCTGGCTTTTCTTCCGTTTTTAATTGATTATAAAAACCATAAAAAAGCAGTTTTTCTTGAAGCGAACCTGGAAGATTATCCAGGTTTATTTGTTACCAATAATAGTTCAAAATCTGGTTTTGAATCCCGATTTTCTAAATACCCTTTACAGGAAAAAAATGGCAGATTCAATAACATCAACCGATTAATTACCGAAAGAGCGGATTATTTGGTTCAAACAAAAGGAACGAGAACTTTCCCGTGGAGAATTCTCGTGATCTCTGAAAATGATGCCGGTTTAGCCAATAATGATATGGTACAGAAATTAGCTGAACCTTCTAAAATAAAAGATATTTCATGGATAAAACCCGGAAAAGTAGCCTGGGACTGGTGGAACGACTGGAATATTTACAATGTCGATTTTAAAGCCGGAATCAACACTCAAACCTATAAATACTATATTGATTTTGCCTCTAAAAATAAAGTTGAATATGTGGTTCTCGATGAAGGCTGGAGTCTGGAAGAGGATATTATGAAACATAACCCAAATGTAGATTTAGAAGCTTTAATCGCTTACGGAAAAGAAAGAAATGTCGGGATTATTTTATGGAGTTCCTGGATGGCTTTGACTAAAAACACTTCGGGTATTTTAAAAAATTATGCCAACTTGGGGATTAAAGGTTTTAAAGTCGATTTTTTAGATCGCGACGATGCCAAAATGGTAAATTCGGTTTATGATATTGCACAAAAAGCTGCTGATAATAAATTGCTTTTAGACTTTCATGGCATGTATAAGCCAACCGGAATTCAGAGAACTTTTCCGAACATCCTGAATTTTGAAGGTGTAAAAGGATTAGAAAATAATAAATGGACGCCGAATGATGATGTTCCGTTATACGACTGTACAATTCCGTTTATCAGAATGATGGCAGGACCAATGGATTATACTCCGGGCGCCATGCGAAATGCTACAAAAAGCGAATTCAAACCAAGCCATTCCAATCCGGTAAGTCAGGGAACGCGATGTCATCAATTAGCGCTTTATACTATTTTTGAAGCACCTTTGCAAATGATGGCAGACAGTCCGACAGCTTATATGAAGGAACAGGAAAGCACAGATTTTATAGCTAATGTTCCCACTACTTTTGATGAAACGGTTTCACTAAACGGAGAAGTTGGAAAATTCGTTTCGATTGCCAGAAGAAAAGGAAATGTTTGGTATTTAGGAGCAATCACCAACTGGGATTCCAGAGAAATTACGATTGATTTTTCATTTCTTGAAAAAGACAAAAAATTTAAAGCCGAAATTTTCTCAGACGGAATAAATGCTGATAAAGCTGCTGTTGATTATAAAAGAGAAATTACAGAGGTTGATTCAACAACGAAACGAACCTATCGATTGGCCAGTGGCGGCGGATTGGCGATGATTATAAAATAATTGAAGAAATCAGAAACCTAACAGGTTTTAAAAACCTGTTAGGTTTTCCTAAGATATTATTTTTTTAAAAGAATATAATTTCCTGTTTTTTCATCCTTTTTGACCATGTAATTTTCTTTTAATTTTATTGTCCAGCCATCTCCTTCGACTTCCTGATCGCTAATCTTAGTAGGAGCACTTACATTTATTTTATTCCAATTAGAACTCATTAAAGCTCCATTTTCAACAGTAAGAATTCCCCAATTATCATTTACTTTAATATTTGGATAAACAGTTCCTTTATCTTCAATTGGCAAAATATTTCTGGGATCAAAAGAGACATTCATATTTTCAAAATTTATAACTAAATGTGGCTGATCAATTAATTTTAATTTATAATTCTCTATTTGTTTCTTGATTATAGACTCTCTTATTTCTTCTTCATTAGAAATCAAACTTCCGTTATACTCTTTAGCATTTTTATCTACGGCAGCTTTTAAATCAGTTGGAGTTTTGATTTTTAGGTGCTGAAGAAAAAAGTCTGTCAAGTTTGTTTTAGAAGAAACTTCCTGATTCCAATACTGATCCTTTTCACTAAGTAAATACCCATACATTGGAATTGTAACATAGGCAAATGATCGCACAAAAGTTGGATTTTTTAAAAAAGCATCAGTTGTTGTAATAAAATGCTCTGCAATTCGCTTTTTATCCCTATTACTAACCATAAAGCCTGTATACTCCGCAATTCCTTCATTGAGTTCCAGATCATTTTCAATAACTTCAGATTGTGGAAAAAGAGAATTTCGATATTTTCGAAAAACAAATGCATTTGTCAAATGTCTTTTTTGTTCTTTTTGAGAATTAGCAATAACAGCTTTTTTTAGGGCTTCTAATTCCAGACGCAAATAAATTCTCCCTTCTTTAGAATCAAGATGATTACTTTCTTTGTTGTTTTGGATAAATCCTAAAGAAGATTGTTCCTTATGAAAAAGTTCATGTGCTAATAGATTAATCCTGTCATATTCATCCTTAGGAAGTGGCAGCATAATCATTGCCCAGATCTTATCATTCCATTTTACAGAGGTATTTGCAACGTTTATGTTCTCAGGTAGTTTACCAACATAGATATTACCTTGTGGTTTTAACTCATTCTTTGGGTCAGGTTGATTACTATAAACCTCACGAGTTTTGGTATCAACTAAAAGTATGCCTCCATACAAATCAACATTCCATAGCTTATATGCTTTTGATGTTTTGTTTTTAATTTCCTGAAAATAAAATGAAAGTTTATCAATCTTGCTTTGGTTTTCCTGCTGCCCTTGTGCTGCTATTGAAATAAGACAAATTAAAAATAATATTTTCTTTTTCATTATAATTTAAATTAAAGAATTACCGTATAAATATATTGAACCAGAATCAAAATGCTACTTATTCATCTACAACTTTAACTAAAAATTCAAAAAAAAGAAAAGATTCTTAAACTTGTCGGATTTAAATATCATAATGCAATATTCTACACGTATAAACACAAGATTTAGAAAAGACAAAAAATTCAAAGCCGAAATTTTTTCAGACGGAATAAATGCTAATAAAGTTGCTGTTGATTATAAAAGAGAAATTACAGAAGTTGATTCAACAACGAAACGAACCTATCGATTAGCCAGTGGCGGCGGATTGGCCATGATTATAAAATAAAAAACGGGCTAAAATTAGCCCGTTTTTTTATCTATCATTTTTCACGTTTTACAAAAATTTTTTTACACTAATATCTTTTCAATGGCATTCAGTTCATCTGGCGTAAACTCCAGACTTTGCAAACAATCAATGTTATTATTCAATTGTCGCACAGAACTCGCACCAATTAAAACCGATGTAATTCGTTTGTCTTTTTGTAACCATGCCAAAGCCATTTGTGCCAAAGACTGATTTCTATGCTGGGCAATTTCATTCAGCTGCACTAATTTCTGAATGCGTTCTGCCGTAACCTCATCTTCTTTCAAATGTCCGTTCGGATTATGCGCTCTGGAATTTTCCGGAATTCCGTTAAGATATTTATCTGTCAAAAGCCCTTGTGCCAAAGGCGAAAATGCGATACACCCTACTCCTTTTTCTTCCAGAACATCTAGTAAACCATTTTCTACCCAACGTTCTAACATCGAATATTTAGCCTGATGAATCAAACATGGTGTTCCTAATTGTTTCAATACATCAACCGCAACACGGGTTTGTTCTGCCGAATAATTACTGATTCCAACATACAAAGCTTTTCCGCTTCTTACGGCATAATCTAATGCCATCATGGTTTCTTCAATTGGCGTTTCCGGATCTGGACGATGCGAATAAAAAATATCTACATAATCAACTTTCATTCTCTTTAAACTCTGATCTAAACTTGACAGCAAATACTTGCGTGAACCCCAATCTCCATAAGGTCCGTCCCACATGGTATAACCGGCTTTTGTAGAAATTACAATTTCGTCGCGTAAATTTCCCTGAAAATTATGCCACAGGATTTTACCAAAATTAGTTTCTGCTGAACCCGGAACAGGGCCATAATTATTCGCTAAATCAAAATGGGTAATTCCTTTATCAAAAGCTTCTACGGCAATACTTTCGGCGTTATCAAAATTATCTACCGACCCGAAGTTGTGCCATAATCCTAAAGAAATTTCAGGTAATAATAACCCGCTTTTTCCGCATCTGTTGTATTTCATTATTTTAGTTTAATGGTTGAAGTTTTAATAGTTTTTAAAGGTAGAAAAAAATACTAAGTTTTGCCACGAAGGCGCTAAGACACAAATATTTTTATTTAAAAAAGAAATCACCACGAATTCACGAATTTTTAAACAATTAATTCGTGAATTCGTGGCAAAAAAAACTTAGCGCCTTCGTGGCAAAAAAACTATTCTTTTATCTCAAAACCACTTTGCAAACCTTTATCAGAACTTCCTCCAACCATGATTTTAAAAGTTCCCGGTTCTACCAAATAATTTCCTTCGTTATCGTAAAAACCAAGTTCTTTATCGGTTAAGGTAAACGTTACAGTCTTTGTTTCTCCCTTTTTCAAACTTACTAATTCAAAACCTTTTAGTTCTTTTATTGGACGAACAATGCTCGCATATTCATCATGAATATACAATTGTACCACTTCTTTTCCGTCATAATTTCCTGAGTTCGTGACAGCAACACTAACCTGAACATTTTCGTCTTTTGTGAAAGAAGTTTTATTTATTTTTAAATCCTTATAATCAAATTTGGTATAGCTTAATCCAAAACCAAACGGAAATTGAGGTGTTTTTTCTACATCCATATAATGCGACCAAAAAACATTTTTATCACTGTCAACAGGTCTTCCTGTACTGTATTTGTTATAATAAATGGGAACCTGACCTACATTTCTGGGAAATGACATTGGCAATTTTCCACTTGGGTTATAATCTCCGTATAAAACCTGAGCCACAGCATTTCCGGTTTGAGTTCCTAATTGCCAGGCTTCGACTATAGCCGGAACATGTTCTGCAGCCCAGGGAATACTCAACGGACGACCATTATTTAAAACTAAAACTACATTTGGGTTTACTTTATAAATTTCTTCTAATAATTCTTGTTGTAATCCCGGCAGATTAAGATCGGTTCTGCTTCTGCCCTCGCCGCTTTGAAATCCGTATTCTCCTAAAACCATTACCACAACATCAGCATTTTTTGCGGCTGTTTTTGCGGCTTCAAATCCGCTTTTGTCCGTGGTATTAAAAATAGTTTCGGTTAAAAATGTAGCTTTTTGCGAAAGTAAGTCGGCACCTTTTTCAAAAACCAACTGATTGTCTTTATACTGTTGCATACCTTCTAAAACCGAAACGGCTGTATTATCATCTGCAGCAATTCTCCAGCTTCCAAGCGGACTGTTTTTATCGTTTGCCAAAGCGCCAATCAAAGCAATTTTTTGTCCTGACTTTTTCAGCGGAAGCAAATTTTTATCATTCTTCAATAATACAATTGACTTTTTTGCCATATCCAGAACGCCATCATTATTGGCTTTACTGCCAACAACTGCTTTTTCTCGTTTTTCATCGCAATATCTGTAGGGATCTTCAAATAAACCTAATTCAAATTTTACACGAAGAATTCTGCGAACAGCATCATCCACTAAGGATTCTTTTACTTTTCCTTCCTTAACTAAATCTACCAATTTTGCCACATACAAATACGATTCCATATCCATATCAGAACCTGCAATTACGGCTTTTGCAGTCGCATCGGCTTCGTCTTTGGCATAACCATGAGCAATCATTTCCCGAATCGAAGCATAATCAGAAATTACAAAACCATCAAACTTCCATTTTCCTTTCAGGATATCTCTTTGCAGAAATATATTTCCTGTTGCCGGAATTCCGTTCAAAGTATTAAATGAATTCATAAACGTACGAACTCCCGCTTGCACAGTTGCTTCAAAAGGTGGTAAAACCGAATTATATAATTTCGAATTGCTGATATCTACTATATTATATTCTAATCCTGCCTCGACATAACCGTAAGCAGCAAAGTGTTTGGCGCAGGCTGCAATCGTATTTACTTTAGCCAAATCGGCAAGGGTTTCTCCCTGAAAACCATGAACTCTGGCAATGGCAATTTTACTTCCCAGATAAGGATCTTCTCCTGCACCTTCCATCACACGTCCCCAGCGCGCATCATTTGCGACATCTACATTTGGTCCAAAAGTCCAGTTAATTCCGGATGCCGAAGCTTCATCTGCTGCGATTGCCGCCGATTTTTTAATAGCTTCTAAATCCCAGCTTGCGGCTTCTGCCAGCGGAATCGGGCTTAACGTTTTATAACCATGAATGACATCAAAACCAATAATCAACGGAATCCCTAATCGTGTTTCTTCAACTGCAATTTTCTGGACTGCACGAACTTCTTTCACACCGCGAACCGTCAACATCGATCCCACCCAGCCTTTTCGTAAATGTTCGTATTTTAATTCGGCTGTTCCGCCTTTTGGAGCTGGTCCCGTAACATCCCAAAATCCGTTATATTGGTTCATCTGTCCTGCTTTTTCTTCCAGAGTCATCAAAGGCAGTAATAAATCGATTCGTTCTTCAATAGTTTTATTTTTATCCAGATATGGTTTTTTCTGTGCATTCATATTTCCAACTGTAAACAGGGCAAAAACCCCAATTGTTATTATTTTTTTATTTTTCATAAGTGGTTCGGTTAGTTTCATAATATGGGCGTGTCCCTCCGGGTCGGGCTATTCGTTTCAAGTCCTCGCACTTCCTTCGTCAGGCTGTGGGCTTTCCACTTCTATCCCTCACGCAAATCGTTTTCAAAAGAACCTTTTTCGATTTATAGCCACAATCTTGTCATTTCGACTGAAAGGAGAAATCGTACTCGGGATTCGACAAAGATTGGCGACATTTTGTGAGGAGTTTATAGTGTGATTTCTCCTTTCAGTCGAAATGACAAAACTTTGTGTATCTCACTTTGCGGGCTTCGACTCCGCTCAGTCTGACAAGCGAAAACAAAAAATCGACATTAATCTGTTCCATCAGTGAAAACCGTGGGCAAAAAAATCTTTCTTTTTGACTCTTTCTTCTTTAAAAATCTAAAATCCCTCTATTCCGTAATAAAACAGGAAGCGGGTAAATTTGCTTTATTAAATAAATATGACTGTATTGTATTTCCCCATGCAAAACGAACCTTTAGTGGTAACGGCACTTTTTTGCTGGTTAAAATCACCTGATTATTTTTTATGGAAGCTTCGGCAGGAAAGAAAATTCCATCGGCTCCGGCAATTTCAAACTGATCTGATTTTTTAGCTGAAAAATACAAACCATCTGCATAATCAAAAGAAACGATTGCTTTGTTTTTATCAATATTTAAAGCCGAAAAAAGCGGGCTATTTACCAGATTGGTATTGGTTTTATAAGTATGGGCTAAAGCCAGATTTGCCAGACGAATTCCAACTGATTTCTTATTTTTGGGATGAATATCAATCGTATCCGAAACATCGCTAATCACAACCATTCCGGTCTTTAGAACTTCGTTGAGCACTTTTCGTTGAGAATTTCTAACGGTAACATTGGAGAAATTGTTACTGCCTGTTTTGTATGGTGCAATTTGCACAAAGTAAAAAGGAAAATCATCTTTCCAGGCTTTTCTCCAGGACGTGATCAAAGCAGATAACGTTTTATCGTAAACCAGTGAACCTACATTCGATTCGCCCTGATACCAGAGTGTTCCTGCAATTTTAAATCCCGCAAACGGATAAATCATGGCATTGTAAGCACGTCCGGGCTGACGTGGTCCATATTCCTGTTCGTTTAGTTTTTTGGCATTTTCCAGTAAAACAGGATCATTTTGCACGACTTCTTCCGGCATCCAGATTTCAGCCGGAGTACCACCCCAATTAGACGAAATTAACCCAATTGGAACGTTTTTTAAATCTTCTCTTAAGCGTTTGGCAAAAAAGTAACCAATTGCGCTAAAGTATTTCATGGTTTCCGGAGTCGACTCTGTCCAGTTTCCTGATAGATTATTTTGTGGTGATGTTGCTGTTAATTTTGGAACGGTAAAAAATCGAATATTAGGATTTGTTGCATTTTTCATTTCTTCCTCTCCATTATCGATTCCCCAGCTTACAGACATTTCCATGTTAGATTGTCCGCCACAAACCCAAACTTCTCCAATCAGAATATTTTTGAGTACCACTTCGTTATATCCTTTTATCGAAATGGTGTAAGGTCCTCCCGCTTCAGGTGTTTTGATATGAAGTTCCCATTGCGCCTGATTATTGGCAACAACTTTATATTCCTGATTGTTCCAGCCCGACACTAATTTGATTTCTTCTTTTGGATTTGCCCAACCCCAAATTTTCACTTCAGAGTTGCGTTGTAAAACCATATTGTCGCCAAAAATATTCGGAAGCGTAACGTTTGCCATCATAGTACCGGAAATCATCAGAAAGAAAACAAACTTAAATATATTATTTTTCATTTAACAGCTTTTTTAAAAATGGCGCATATTCATCAGCCAGAACTTTATGATCTGCCACATCAGGATGTCCGGAACAACCTTTTGGGGTCATGGGTTTAAACTTAAAAATCAGGATCGTTTTATGGGTTTTATCCTTTGCGAAAGCGGCTTTTACTTTATTTAAACAATCTTCAAAAACAATCGCATTCTGTCCCTTTACCATTGGACTGTTTGTAATTACAATTTGTGCTTTCGGATTGTGTTGGTACAGCATTTTGATAAAGCCGATGTAGTTCGAAACATATTTTTCAGGATTAAATGGTAAACGTTCTTTTTTACCATCTCCACCGGAAAAATCATTGGTTCCCAAAGCAATACTGATAATATCAGGCTGAAAAGCAAAATCGTATTTTGGTTTGGAACTATCTTTAGTTAAATACAAATTCTGGTACACATCCGGCATTATAGCTTCGTCTTTGTTCTCATCGTTCCAGTTTCTGTACATTCCGATTCCGGAAACGGAACTCATCAGATAATCTACTCCAATTGCTCTGGAAAGTACTGGTCCGTAAGCATAATATCCGTTATGATGATCAAAATATTCTCCTTTATCACAAGGAACATCTGACGGATCGCTAGCTGCTCCACAAGTAATCGAATCACCAATAAATTCAATTTTCTTTTTCTTTTTTGAAGTAATCGAAGTTAATTTTGCTGTGGTTCCTGCAAATAAAATTCCGCCACTATGGGCTTCTGTAGTTTTATAAATTTCAAGTGTGTGTACTTTTTTATTTGAGGTCGTTTTTATGGGAAAAGATTGAGCAGCACCTTTTTCAATTCGCAATTTTCCAATATATTTCCCGTCCAGCACCAACGAAACATAATTATGATGCTCATAAGAATCAACACTTTGCAGAGAAACAGCACAGTTGTTTCCTGTAAAATTAAAAGATACAGAAGAAGCCGTTCCTATTAAGACAACAGTATTGTTTGCAAGTTTTTCAACCCGGCCCTGATAAAGAAAAGTATTGGTTTTGTTTTGTGAAGTCGAAACAACCGAAATCAGCAATAACAAAATTAAAAATGATATTTTTTTGAGAAACATAATTTATTTGTTAAAATATAAATGCGATTCACAAATATATCTGAAATAGAATATACAGAAAGATACTAAAATGTCAAAAAGCAATAAAAAAACACCAAAATGCAACTTCTATTTTCAATGCCCGGACTCCGTTTTAGAGCTTTGATGCCCAACTCTGTTTTGATATTCAAAAACAAGAGCCTATCTTTATAAATTAAACCTTACGTTACTTCTTAAAATGAAATTACCTCTTTATATACTACTTGCCATAACTATTTTATGCTCTTCGTTTACCCTGAAAAAGGAAATTACACCCAACATTAATCCTGTTGAACACCTTCAGGCTGGAATAGATCGGGATTCTGTTATTTTATATTCGAAGCAATATCTGGGAACGCCCTATTCATATGCCGGAAATGATCCTAAAAAGGGTTTTGACTGTTCGGGTTTTGTTAATTATGTTTTTAAACACTTTAATATTAGTTTACCGAGAAGTTCTGGTGGTTTCAAAAATGTAGGAACTGCAAAGTCAGCCGAAGATTTTAAAGTGGGAGATGTTTTAGTTTTTTACGGTTACCGAAATAAAAAGAATATTGGTCATGTTGGAATCATTTGTGAGGCTAATGGTATGCATTCAAAATTCATTCATGCTTCTTCCGGAAAAGCAGGAAGCGTCACCATTAGCGATTTAGATTCTGAACATTACAGCAAACGTTTTTATAAGTGTGTTGACGTACTGCCGTAATATTTTTTCTGCCAGGAAGTACACAAATTTTTCCGAATTAATTTTTTTACCATTTATAAATAAAAAATTTGTGCAATTCGTGACCAACCTTTCTTTATTCTTCCGTAAGCAGTTTTATCAGGCTTTCGTCTCTTTGATACACATCTTTATAAAAATTCAAATTTCCATCGCGATCTACCCAGGCAGTAAAATAGCCAATATAAACCGGAATTTTTATTTTTAAGGTATACCAGCTTTCTTTTCCGGCATGCATAGCTTTATCAATTCGTTCCGGAGTCCATTTTGGATCTTGTTTTAAAAGCTCAATTGCTAATTCTCTTGGTTTTCCTACGCGTACGCAACCGTGACTAAACGCTCTGTTTTCTCTTTCAAACAAACTTTTTGCCGGTGTATCATGCAAATAGATATTATTTGAATTTGGAAATAAAAACTTCACCAAACCAAGCGAGTTATTTTTACCCGGTAACTGACGAACAGCACCATTGTTCCATTCCAGATTTTTCTGGGCCAGATAGTTTTTATTTTTTACCATTCCGGGTTTGATCTCTTTGTTGATGATACTGGTAGGCACATTCCAATACGGACTAAAAACGATATTGCTCATCATTCCGCTAAAGATGACCGTTTGGGTCATTGCCTTTCCTACCACAACAGGCGACACAAAAGCGATTTGTCCATTACGAATAAGATACAATCTAAACTCCGGAATATTAACTTCTACATATTCTTTGCCTTTTTCGAGTTCAGGATCAATCCATCGACAGCGTTCCATGTTTGCAATAATGGTTTTGATTCGGTCTGAAACCGGAATATTCAATTCGGCAATATGTTCTGGTAAAATAATATTTTTCGGTGTTAATCCGTTATGCGATTCGTAGTTTTTTATTCCCTTTATCAAAACTGTATCACAAATATTGCTTTTATTATTTTCTTTCAGATCTCCGGTAATGTAAAGTCTTTCTCTAATTTGTCCAATTGCAGGAACAGAATCGCCTACTTTAAAACTTTTAAAACCTTCCGGAGTTTCAATGTTTTTCCAGCCTCCTTTTTTTTCAATTTCTCTATATTGATGTAATGCGTCGCGAAGTTTGTAATACTGACTGAACATTTTACTTTTCTTATCGTCGCTTATCGTGGCTTTTTTATAAATAGAATCTGAAAAGACCTGATAGTTTACCTTTTTTCGGGGTAAAAGCCATTGTAATGATTTAGTCGTTTTTTCGTCTACACCGGAAACTTTCTGTACATAATAGAAATACAAATTCGTAATCATCAAATCTGTATCTGCCTGTGATAATTTATTCTCGGTTATATGCTCAAAAATAGGATCTATTTTTTCATTGTATGGAAAATTAGCTTTCAACCCTTCCTGATCCAGTCCTTTGTATTTATTGAATAAAGTGTTCCCAAACTCTACTACTCCTTTGTTATCAAGCCACAATTGGGTCGATTTATTTTTTTTGTAAAGCGCCAAAACCTCAGCCTGAAATTTAATTAGTTTAGGATATGTTTGATAAAAGGCAGAAATTCCTGAGCTGTCAATTGAAATTTTAAGTTCCGGAACTACTTTTTCAGAAGTTTTTTTTGACTCTTCGTTGTTGTTTTCAGATTTCTTGTTACAGGAAACAGCAGCAAAAAGAAGAACAACAGCAACAAGCGGATACAAGGTTTTCATAGCTATTTTTTTAATAAAAATAGAAAAGTTTTAGTGAAAACAATTCATTTACAAAAAAAATAATATTGCCTTTATAATTGTCAAAAAACGTCTGGATTTTAAACTGATTTCAATGAACTAAAAAGCATAAAAAAAACTCCAGATACATTACATATCCGGAGTCTCTACTTTATAACCAACCTTTATTTTTAAATTACTGTTCCTTTTAAGGTAAGAACTTTTGGAGTGCTTTCTGCACTTGTTGTTACAGTAACTGTTTTTGTAAAACCTCCTTTATTTGCTGCGTTGTAAGTTGCTGTTACTTTTGCAGATTTACCAGGCAAAATTGGCTCTTTTGTGTAATCTGTTGCTGTACATCCGCAAGATCCCTGAACATTCGTAATTACAACTGCCGTTTTTCCTGTATTTTTGAATTCGTAAACAATTGCTTTTGGTGTTCCTTGTGGAATTTCACCTACATCAACAGTTTCTGCTTTCCAAACAATTGTAGAAGCTGCTGTTGCTTCAACTTTTGTTTCAGCAGTTAATGATTTTATTGGTGCAATTGCTGAAAAAGACATTAAGCTTAAAGCTAAGGCTAACATCGAAATTTTAATCATTTTCATAGTTATTTATTTTTAATGGTTTATAGTTCTAATTTTGTATTACAAAGATAATTCAGACAAATTCAAGTCGCTGTTAACCGCTTTCAAATCTTTGTTAACGACTTGTTAATGGGATTTTTTAACTATAATTTTGATTAATATTACACTCTAAAACACCACTTTCTTGAAAATAAATAAACTGAATAGTATTATCCTTCTGGGTCTTGTTGCCATTATAAGTATATTGGTGGCACAATTGCTTTGGACCAAAGAGGCTTTTACTTTAGAGCAAAAAAAACTGAGCCAGAAAGCTAATATTGCTTTACTGGAAGTGGCCAGAAAATTATATGAAGGAAAAGATCACGAATCATCCTGTCAGAATCCTGTTCAGAAAATTTCTAACGACTATTATATTGTAAACATTCAAAATGCTTTTGAACCGGATGTTTTAGAATTCTATTTGAGATCCGAGTTTAAAAAAATGAATATTACCACTGACTTTGAATATGCAGTGTACAATTGCCAGAGTGATGAAATGGTTTACGGTAAGTACATTTCGTTTTCTGAAAAAGAAAATACTAAAAAAACAGTGTATTTCCCAAAGCATAAAAATCTCGTATATTATTTTGCGGTTCGTTTTCCTAACGAGACTACTTATTTATTCAGTTCGATGCGTTTTTGGTTTGTACTTTCTATAGCGCTTATTTTTATTTTGTTGATTTATGTGTATTCGATTTTTACACTTTTACAGCAAAAGAAATATTCTGAACTGCAGCGTGATTTTATCAACAATATGACGCATGAGTTCAAAACGCCTTTATCTTCTATTTTAATTGCTTCGAAATATTTAATAGAGCAAAATCCGATTAAAGAAGATAAAAAACTGCATACTTACACTGATATTATTATCAATCAGAGTAATAAGCTAAATCATCATATTGAGAAGATTTTGAATATTTCCAAATCAGATTATGCGCCTTTGGAATTAAAAAAAGAAATGATTTTACTTGTTCCGATTATCAAGGAAACAATCGAAAACATACAGTTAAAATATCCTGATGCAAGCATCAAAATCGAAACACTTTCGACAGAATATCAAATCGAAACTGATGTTTTTCATTTTTCTAATTTAGTCTATAATTTACTGGATAATGCGGTTAAATATTGTACTGAAAAACCAGAAATTACGATTCGGATTTCAGTCGAAAATAATACTTTAAAACTGTTTTTTACTGATAACGGAATTGGAGTTTCTCCTAAAAATATTTCTTTTATTTTCGATAAATTCTATCGTGCGCAAAACGAAAAGAGCAACGAAGTAAATGGTTTTGGACTTGGTTTGTATTATGTAAAAGAAATTTGCAACTTGCATATCTGGAAAATAAAAGCCGAAAATAATACCGAAAAAGGCATCACTATAACTTTGTCAATTCCTTATAAAAAATGAAACAATTCAAAATACTTTACACCGAAGACGATGAAACCTTAGCCTTTTTGACCAAAGATAATCTGGAACAAAATAACTATGAGGTGATTCATTGCTGCGATGGAAAACTGGGCCTGGAAACCTTTAAAAAAGAAAATTTTGACATTTGTATTCTTGATATTATGATGCCCAAAATGGATGGTTTTGAATTGGCAACCGAGATTAGAAAAGCAAATATTGATATTCCGATTATTTTTCTTTCTGCTAAAACATTAAAAGAAGATCGTATAAAAGGTTTGCGTCTGGGTGCCGATGACTATTTGGTAAAGCCTTTCAGCATTGAAGAATTACTACTTAAGATTGAGATTTTCCTGAAACGTTCTCAAAAAAATACACCAATAGAAAAAGTGGTTTATGAAATTGGCAAGTATCAATTTGATATTAATAATTTTATTCTTTTTAATGATAGTGAAAAAATTAGCCTGACACAGCGTGAAGCCGAATTATTGAAATTATTTCTCGATAATAAAAATTCGGTTTTAAAAAGGGAACAGATTTTGACGTCACTTTGGGGAACAGATGATTATTTTATGGGAAGAAGCCTTGATGTTTTTATTTCGCGCTTACGTAAAATTTTAATTAACGAAAAGGGAATTTCTATCGAAAACCTGCACGGAATTGGGTTTAGATTTAGTATTGTGTAAATACAACAATCATTATTTTAAATAATAACAATTCTGCTAAAAATAGAGAATAATCTGTAAAACTACTTTTAAAAACTTTTGTATTTTTAATATCTAAATTCCTTCGATATGAAATTACATCATTTACGAAACGCCACTTTGGTGATCGAAACTGATACCGATGTTATATTGGTCGATCCTATGTTGGGAAAGAGAAAAACGATTCCGCCTTTTACTATTTTCAGATATAAGCCTAAAAGAAATCCGCTTGTGGCTTTGCCTAAAAACAGCAGGGATATTTTGAGCAGAGTTACCATTTGCCTGATCACACATTTGCATCCTGACCATATTGATAAAGCCGGAGAAGTTTTTTTAAGACGAAAAAGTATTCCGGTAATTTGTAATGCAAAAGATGAAAGTGCCTTAACAAAAAGAGGGCTAAATATTATTCAGAGTTTGAATTATTGGGAACCTCAGGACTTTTTAGGTGGAAAAATAACCGGAATTCCGGCTGTTCACGGCTACGGATTTATCGCAAAACTGATGGGAAATGTAATGGGTTTTCATATTGAATTGCCCAATCAAAAGTCGATTTATGTAAGTTCTGATACCATTTTTACAGAACATGTACAAAAAGTACTCATTGAGTTTAAACCTGAAATTGCTGTTGTCGCCTGCGGAACTGCAAGATTAGATTTTGGTCAGCCGCTGTTAATGCGAATGAACGACATTTTGAAGTTTGCTGCACTGGCTCCGGGCAAAGTTTTTGCCAACCATTTAGAAGCGTTAAACCACTGCCCAACAACAAGATCTGAACTAAGACTGGCGCTTTCCCAAAATAATCTTTCGGATAAAGTTGCTATTCCAAGTGACGGAACAAGTGTAGAATATTGATTTACAGAACTAATAAACCAAATTCCCGTAACGTATGAATTGGTTTTGAATACCAGAACAATTCAAAGTCTTCCAGCGTAGTTTCAAAATCAGTTTTGACTTCCTGAAAAGTATAATTCTTAGGGTTTGAAATCGAAATCCTGGTTAAGATCTCTACAAGCCATTCGCCTTGCTCTTTACTGGTCTGAATGCTGAAACTTTCTTTTTTATCGTGAAAAGTAAAAGTCATCATTTCCCAGGATCTTCCTTTTTTAGATTTTGTAAAGTGCTCTGCAAAAGGTTTCCCACCTAACCAGACTACTTTTGCATTTGGTTTGGTATTGAAATCATTTCCTTCGTCAAGGGCATTAAAAATAAAATCGGGATCTATTTTTGTTTTCGGAATTTTAAAATCAAACCAATCCTGCAATTCGTAATCAAAACAAATTCCGTGCATGAAATTAAAGAGGGATTTCTTTAATCCGAAACTAAATTTATCATGATTGATTCCTGTTGAATCCGTGTAATCAATATCATTATTGGCAAAAGTTCCAATTAATTCTGTTTTTTTGGTCACGCCAAATTTTTCCGGATATAATCCAACCGGGCTGTGTGCTGTCATTGCAAACTGATGCCAGAATCCTGATTGCAGAATTCCCGCTTCAAATAACTGACGTACCATTTCGAGACTATCAACCGTTTCCTGAATCGTTTGTGTTGGATATCCGTACATTAAATAAGCATGAACCATAATTCCGGCTTCAGTAAAATTTCGGGTTACTCTTGCCACTTGCTCGACTGTTACTCCTTTGTCAATTAATTTTAATAATCGGTCTGAAGCTACTTCCAATCCACCGGAAACGGCAATACAACCAGAAGCTTTTAGCAGTAAACATAAGTCTTTAGAAAAACTTTTTTCGAAACGAATGTTGGTCCACCAGGTTACGGCTAGTTTTCGGCGTAAAATTTCTAATGCCAGCGCACGCATTAATGCTGGCGGAGCGGCTTCGTCTACAAAATGGAATCCATTTTGTCCGGTTTGCAGCATCATATCTTCCATTCGGTCGCATAATAAATTGGCTGCAACCGGTTCATATACTTTAATATAATCTAATGAAATATCGCAAAAAGTGCATTTTCCCCAATAACAACCGTGCGCCATTGTGAGTTTATTCCAACGACCGTCACTCCACATTCTGTGCATTGGATTTACGATTTCGATTACCGAGATGTATTTATCCAAAGGTAAGTCTGAATAATCCGGCGTTCCAACCTGAGATTGTTTGTAATCGTGTTTTAAGGAATTGTTTTTATACACTACTTTTCCTTCTTCTAAAAGAAAGGTTCGTTTGTAACGCTGCTCGTCCCTCGACTCCGCTCGGGATGACAAATTATCAACAAGTTCTTCAATTGGTACTTCGCCATCATCTAGCGTAATAAAATCAAAGAACTCAAAAACACGGGCATCAGAAAGCGAACGCAATTCAGTATTTGGAAAACCTCCTCCCATCGAAATTTTAATTTCGGGATGATGTTGTTTAACCCATTGTGCACAACGAAAAGCGCTGTATAAATTTCCCGGAAAAGGGACCGAAATCAGAAAAAATGTAGGTTGAACCGTTTCGATTTTAGCTTTCAAAATAGAAATTAAAATCGCATCTATATAAGTTGGTTCTTGTTGTAAAGCCTCGTATAATTCATCAAAAGAATTGGCACTTCGTCCTAAACGTTCCGCATATCGGCTAAAGCCAAAATTTTCATCGACGCATTCTACAATAAAATCCGAAATATCTTCCAGATACAAAGTTGCCAGATGTTTTGCTTTATCCTGAGTTCCCATGGTTCCAAAAGCCCAATCGAGCTCTTCTAACTGTGCAAAACGGGAAGCTTCCGGCAGAAAATCTTCCTGACAAATTTGTAAAGCCAAAGTTGGATTTTTTCCCTGTAAAAACTGAATTACAGGATCAATGGTTTTGATGTATTCGTCCTGTAAAGCAAAAATACGTTTTGAGTTATCAGAAACCTCATCCCCCGACTCCGCTGGCGAAGACACATTTTCAAAAATATTTTCAGCATAACGAAACAAATCAACCAAGCCTTTCTTTGAAAACAGTTCCAAAATAACATCAATACCCAAATCAGCCTGAACTGATTCGATATTTTTGGTATTCAGAAATCCTTTTATATATGCTGTTGCCGGATACGGTGTATTCAGTTGTGTAAAAGGTGGCGTAATGACAAAAAGCTTCGTTTTCAAAGGGAATTATTTTTTGCAAAAATACAGGTTATTTAGTATTGTTTGACAAAGAAATAAGTCCCAATTATCAGGTTAAAATTATGAAATGCTTCAAACCACTATTTACTATGTAAAAACATACAAAAACTATTTAAAATTCACATTTTAAAGCTTAGTTTTTTAGCTATATTTGCCTACAAAATTTTTATTAATGAAGCTTAGAACTTTACTCTTATTTACCCTGTTTATCAAATGTGCTTGTATTTTTGCGCAGGAAATTAATCCGAATTCTTCCAATAATTTATTATTAGAAGATAAACATGGTCATCTAATTCAAGATTTGGAACAGCAAAAACAATTTTTAAAAATTAGGGAGGAAGAGATGAAAGCAGAAATGCTGAATCTAAAAAAAGTAATTTTGAGTTCAAAAGATGGAAATTCGACTTCAAAAACTGCAGCTACTCTTCAAGGAGTAGAAATGTGTACTAATGGAAGTTTTGAGCAATATGAAACTATAAACGGAAACAGTTATCTTAAAAATTTTCTATGCACAATAGGTGACCCTCCAGGTCCAACGCAATGCCGCTCGATTAGCAATACTGCCGATTCCTATATCAATCGCTATAATCCTAATAATATGAACATTATGGCAACTGGTGTTTCTGCAAATTTGGTTGACCCTTATATAGGAGACATTAAAGCATTTGATCAGTATGCTCTTAAAATTAATTATGAAAACTCCTCTACTTACGGTTCTATTGTTCAGGGCAAAAGGTTTAAAACAAATAATGAAAATTACTTAAAATTTAACTACAAAGCTGTATTACAAAGTGTATACGACAATAGTCACACTGACAATCAGGCTTTTGTAAAAGCACGAATTTTAGATAAAAATAAGGTAGTTGTCAGTGAGTTTTGTTTGGTCGGAGATGAAAAAAATTGCATTTTCAGCAAGGTTCCAAGTCAGTCTTCTGGTTATGTTACTTTATATACTTCCAATTGGCAATCAGGATTATTGGACATTTCATCTATTCCTAATTATGAAGAATTTACCGTTGAATTTATGGCTTCCAGATGTGGATTGGGCGGGCATTTTGGGTATATGTATGTTGATGATGTATGTATGTTACATTCCAATGAAAATATGCAAGGTTCTATAGAACTAGATCCTTTAAATAAAGTCTGCCCTAGTTTACCAATTTCAGTATGTGGCAGTTATACTATTCCTAATTCCGGAGGAATTTCTGCATCAGTAAAAAAAATCACTTTAAATGTTTACAACAACAATAATGTTTCTGTTTATAGTACATCAACTACTTCAAGCTTAGACACGACAAATAAAAGATTTTGTTTTACATTAAAAGCCAGTGATTTTCCAAATAGTACCAATGCCAATTATAATGTAGGTGTACAAGTAGATTATGACATTTCCGGGACTTCCTGTGCAGGCACCACATTTGATTCTGCCATAGATCCTGACGCAAATCCTGGCTGGGATATTTCTTTTTTGAATTGCTCTTCAAGTTGTACTATTAATGTAACGACTGCCAAAATATCTCAATGTGATGCAAATCGTGACGGAAGTGAAAATTTTGATTTGTCTACATTAAATTCTTTAGTAGTTCCTTCTACTACAGGTTTAAGTTTTAGTTATTTTAAAAATTACAACGAAGCAGAATCCAATTTGAATCCTATCACCAATTTTACAAGTTATCCAAGTTCAAGTGCTTCTATTTTTGTTAGAGTGAGCAGGGATGCTACCTGCTACAAAATAATTTCTGCCAATTTAGAAGTAAGAAATCCTACAGCAAATATTACAGGTATCCTAAATGTTTGCTCTGGAAGTACTGTATTAACTTCTTCTTCAGGAGCTTCATATTTATGGAATACCGGAGAAACAACACAAAGTATTACAGTAACTTCATTAGGCGATTATTCTGTTACTGTCAAAGATTCTTTTGGATGCACCAGCGATGCGAGTGTTACTATCGAACCAAGTCAAACTGCAGTTTCTCCCAGCTTACAAATTACACAGCCCTCTTGTTTTTCTACAACAGGAACAATAAAAGTAACTTCAACGGCATCGCAATATAGTTTTGATGATGGTGCAACCTGGAGCACAAGTAACACAAAAAGTAATTTATATCCTGGTACTTATTTAGTAAAAATAAAGACCGTAAATGGATGTACTTCTTATTCTCAAAGTGTAACTATCACGGCCGCTTCTACTTTATATCCAAATTACAATTATACCAATCCTCTATTTTGTGGAGACACCGGCAGCATTACAATTACAACTCCAGCTGCATATTATAGTTTTGATGATGGTGTCACTTGGGTGAATAATTCTGTTGCTAACAATCTTTTACCTGCAAATTATAAAATCCGTACCAAAGATTCACAAGGTTGTATTTCGTCGGCAAACAATGTACTCATCAGTAGTAATACACTGGAAACCCCAACTTTTACAACTGAATTACCTGCCTGTACTGTAAAAGGAAGTATTACCATTAATACTCTTTCGGATTTTTATACTTTTGATGGAGGAGCCACATGGGTTACAAACAACAAAATGAGCAATTTAAATGCCGGAAGCTATTCTATAGGAATTAAAAATGCTTTAGGTTGTACTTCTTATTATACCTATGCTTATTTAAATGACTTTAAAGATTTATACCCTTCGTATACAACTGAACAACCTCTTTGCGGAACCGATGGAAACATTACCATTACTACTGTAGCAGATTCGTATAGTTTTGATAATGGAGTAACCTGGACCAGCAATAATGTTAAAAGTCTACCTTTTGGAAGCTATCAGATAAAAATAAAAAACAGTGCGGGATGTATCAGCGCCGGCAATTATGTTTCTTTATCTCAGCCTTACCTGAGTTCGCCAATTATTAGTCTGGAACAGCCAAGCTGTGGCGTAAACGGAAAAATCACTGTTAACTCATTATCCGATTTTTACAGTTTCGACAATGGTACCACCTGGACCACTCTCAATTCTAAATCATTGCCTCCCGGTGCTTATACAATAATTGTAAAAAATAATCTTGGCTGTACTTCTTATCCAAGTGGTGTTTATTTAAACAATCCCAATTTAGACATTCCCGATTATACTGTTGTTCAGCCCACTTGTACGTCCCCGGGCAGCATTACAATAAATACAATTGCCAGTTTCTACAGTTTTGATGGAGGATATACGTGGGGAACTTCGCCTTCCTTATCAAATCTTAATTCTTATGGCTATTACAACATTGCTATAAAAAACAATTTAGGATGTGTTTCTTACAATGTCGGTGTTTCAATTAACAGCGTAAAGCTTCCTGAACCGGATTATACAGTTACCAATCCAAGTTGTGGAAATATTGGCAATATTACATTTAATACTACTGCAGATTATTACAGTATCGATTATGGTACCAACTGGAAAACAAGTAATGTTTTTAATAATTTAGGCCCGGGATCTTATTCCTTAATGATAAAAAAAGACAATTGTACATCCAATTCCATTTCCATTTATATGGATGACTCGAGGTTGGCACAGCCCAAATTAACCATCACTCAGCCAGGATGTGGAACAAAAGGCAGTATTAAAATTAATACTACTGCCAGCTCTTATAGTCTTGACGGAATAAATTGGGTTACAAATCCTGTTTTTTCAAATCTTTCAACAGGATATTATTATCCAAGAATTAAAGATGCCCAAGGTTGTATTTCTAACTCAGTATCAGTATCACTTCAGGATTATTACCTTCCAATTCCCACTTTTAAAATAACACAACCTGCTTGTGGAGTTGGAGGAAGCATAACCTTTACTTCAACTGAAGCACAATACAGTATAGATGGAGGTACAACCTGGAGTACTAATCCTGTATTTACTAATCTAAGTCCAAGCTCTTATTATTTATTAGTTAAAAATGCTTCTGGATGCACGTCTTCCCCTTACAGTGCATACACGAGCCTACAACAATATTATTTACCTAATCCCGATTTTACATTAATCCAACCAACATGTGGCGTCAACGGAAGTATTACCATTGCAACAGTAGCAAGTTCTTACAGCTTTGACAATGGCAATACCTGGACAACTAATCCGGTCCTTTCAGGACTTACTTCCGGTTATTATGCTATTATGATAAAAAATGCAACAGGTTGTAAATCCAATGGCCTATCAATTTACATCAATTCTTATTATCTTCCCAATCCAAATGTAAAAGTAGTACAACCCAGCTGTGGAAATGGAGGAAGCATTACTGTTACTACTCCTGCAGACAATTATAGTTTTGACGGAGGAAATACCTGGACAACAAATCCTATTTTACTAAATCCAACAAATTCGTCTTATAATGTACTCATTAAAAATGCAAAGGGTTGTAAATCACAATCCCAATATTTCTATATAAATAAGTATTATCTATCTTCACCAAATGTAACTACTATCCAGCCCACATGCAGTATTCCTACTGGGACTATAATAGTAAATTCTACTGCAGATCAATATAGTTTTGATGGAGGAATAACCTGGACCACAAATCCTATAAAGAAAAATTTAGCTGGTGGCTCTTACAATGTATTAATAAAAAATACTTTGGGATGTACCTCTTACAGCAGTTATACCTATATAAATACTCCTCCGGCAATTCCTGCTGCACCTGCTGTAAAGATAGTTCAACCTTCTTCGTGTAGTGCCACTGATGGCAGTATCACTATAACAACATCAGCCATAAGTTATAGTTTCAATGATGGAAACAGCTGGACAACAAGTCCTACGAAAATAAATGTTGGGGCTGGTACTTATGTTATTAAAATCAAAACAAACTCATATAGTTGCGAATCAGCAACAACTGTTGTTAACTTAAGTTCTGGTACTACGATTGCAGCTCCAAATTTTACCACAACTCAGCCAAATTGCAGCTCATCAAAAGGTTCAATTACCATTACAACAACTGCAGCAACTTATAGCTATGACAACGGATTAACCTATATTTTTTCTAATACAAAAACAGATCTTTCTCCGGGTACTTATTTCATAAAAATTAAAAATGCTGCGGGTTGTGTTTCAGATGCTGCTCCTGTTACAATTTCATCTTTATCAGCACTTCCGGCTCCTGACTTTAAAGCAATTCAACCCGATTGCAGCACTACTTATACAGGATCAATTGCAATTGATACTGCAGCCGATTTTTATAGTTTTGATAATGGAATCACGTTTGGGACATCTAATACCAAATCTAATTTATCTGCCGGAACCTACAATTTGATGGTTAAATATAATTCGGGTTGTATTTCTCTTGCGGCACCTGTAACTATACAAGCTGCACCTGTAACTCCTGAAACGCCACAAGTTGTAGTCACAAATCCAACTGGCTGTAATCAGGCTACAGGTAATATTGTAGTTTCTACGGTTTCGAATTTATATAGTTTTGATGATGGTCTCACCTGGACAACAAATTCTAAAGCGACTGATCTAATTCCTGGTACTTATTTTATCAAAATTAAAAATAGTACTGCAGGTTGTCCTTCGCTTTCTGCTAAAGCTACAATAAATCCTCTTTCAGATGTTATAACCACACCCAGTTATACAGTTTCTCAACCTATTAGTTGTACCAATCCTTTCGGAAATATCAAAATTACCAATATCGCTTCAAAATATAGTTTTGATAACGGAAAAACCTGGAGCACAAACTCAGATTCCGGAAATTTAGCTATTGGAAATTATATGATTAAGGTTCAAAACGCTACAGGATGTGAATCCGAAGTGGTTTCAATTAAAATAAACGCACCTCTAGATTATCCTAATGCTCCAACAATAAATCTTACGCAGCCTGATTGCTCTAATTTAAAAGGGCAGGTAACGATAACATCTACGGCTTCCCAATACAGTTTTGATGATGGTTTGACATGGACAACAGCTCAAATCTCAGAATACCTGACTCCGGGCGATTATAATATTAAAGTTAAAAACTCAGATGGCTGTATTTCTGAACCTACTAAAGCGGTAATAATTCCGTTTACCAATTTTCCAGCATTCCCGTCAGGTTCTAAGATTCAGAATTTTTGTATTGATGAAATTGCAACTTTAGAAAATATAAAACTAACAGGAACGGCAATTAAGTGGTATGATGCGGCAGTAAATGGAAACATTTTAACAGAAAGTACTTTGCTGGAAAGTCGTGTTTACTATGCAACCCAAACAATAAACAGCTGCGAAAGTCCGCGACTTGCTATAACAGTAAAAATTCAGGATACTCAAATTCCAATTGCTGATTCACCACAGGTATTTTGTATTCAAAAAAATGCTTCCATAAAAAACATCAATATTATGGGGCAAAATATAAAATGGTTTGAAAGTGCTTCTTCTGCTATTGTTCTGTCAGAATCGGCTCTTCTTGAAAACGGAATTACTTATTATGCTTCGCAAACTATCAATAGTTGTGAAAGTGACAGAATTCCTGTTGACATAAGTATACTGGGAGCAACAGTTGGCGATTGCATTAATTTTGTAGACGAGATTCCGTTTCCTAAATTCTTTACACCTAACAATGATGGTTATAATGATACCTGGACTATAGATTTTGTTTATTTAGCACCAAATTCAGTAATTAAAATATTTGACCGTTACGGAAAATTCATAAAAGAACTAACCTATAACACTTCCTGGGACGGAACCTACACCGGAAAAGATCTACCAGCTTCAGATTATTGGTTTACTGCTACCCGCTTTAACGGAAAAGAATTTAGAGGACATTTTAGTCTGAAACGATAAACATCAACATAAAAAAGTTCGCAAAAGCATAAAATCTTTGCGAACTTTTTATTTAGATATAGAACTACTTTTTAATCTCCCAAATATAATGCACCAATAGTGTCATTAGAATAAATATCACTTTTATCATCGTCAATAATGTATTTGTTTTATATATCTCCTTTCTTTTTCAAACTTTTATATTTTAAATAAGAATAAACTAAAGGGGCAGTTGCTATGCTCAAAACAATTACCAAAAATACTTTAGAGAAAACAGGGCTTTCAAAAATTAAGCTTCCTAAAACGATAACCAGACCCGCAATGAACCAAAGTTTTCCGGCAAAAACATGCGTAGTTTTCCACACCTCCGGATATTCTAAAGTCCATGGTGTCTTTATTCCTATAAAATAATTGGGTTGTATCACTTTGAAATAGTTTCCTAAAATCACAAACAAAGCACCCACTAGTGTAAAAACAAAACTTGGACTTGAAGAAGCCAGGTTTTTAGTACTATAGATAATAAACAAGGCTAAAAATGACATAAAAAGAACCATGATAAATTTAAGCTGATACAACTTCCCTCCCATCAATGACATTTTTTTCTTAGGATCAATCTTCGCAACAGCAGACATTATGATGTAAGTTAAAACGGGAAGCATAAAAAGCATTAGAATCAAGGTAAGTTTATTGCCCCACCTGTCTATTTCTCCTTTAGAATTCCAATGAATAGGAACAGTTTCCGGAAGGCTGTTCCAGATTAAAGCTAAGTAAACAAAAGGTGTCAAAACAATTCCAATAATAGGAAGTTCTTTTTTTAATTCCAGATTCATTTTTATTATTGTTTAAAGGTTAGTATCCATTGCAAGACATCTTCCATTATGGTGGTATTTATGGAATAAATAATGAATTGTCCGTTTTTTTCAGACGTTATTAAATCTGCTCGTTTTAGAATATCTAAATGATGAGAAATACTTGGTTTTGAAATATTAAAAGCATCAGCAATTTCGCCTGCAGACCTATCTTTTTCTTTTAAAAGATCTAAAATCTCTCTTCGTGTGGCATCATTTAATGCTTTAAAAATATCATTCATAAACATTTATATATTTAGACAAATATCTAAATACTTTTTAAACAAACAAAAAAAAACAGCAATTTTTTAATTGCTGCTTTTTTATATCAATAGAAATTAATTTAAAACTTATGTTCGTCTTTACTAATCACCAAAAGTGAAACTAAAGAAATAAATGCAGCTATTGTTAAGTACAAACCAACATAACTCACACTATATTTAGATGCCAGCCAAATGGCAATCATAGGTGCAAAAGCAGCACCAAGAATTCCTGCTAAATTAAAAGTTAAAGAAGCACCAGAATAACGAACATTTGTTGGAAACAACTCGGATAAAAAAGTTCCCAACGGACCATAAGTGAATCCCATCAAAGCCATTCCGATACAGGCAAAAGTGGTAACCAAAACAATGTTTCCTGAACTTAAAAAATAAGAAAAGAAAAATCCAAAAATTGCAATAGCTGCTGTAGCAGCAATAAGCATTTTACGACGGCCAATTTTATCTGCAACTACTGCTGAAACCGGAATAAAAATGGCGAAAAACAATACTGAAAACAACTGTATTAATAATCCGTCTCTTTTAACAATTCCTAAATCTGAAGTTGCCCAGCTTAATGTAAAAACCGTCATCAGGTAAAAAACCAAAAAGGTTGTAATAGCAGCAAACGTTCCAAAAATCAGTTGATTTTTATACGATTTCACAAGCTCCAAAAAAGGGACTTTAACTTCTTCCTGTTCTTTTTTAGAGTTTTCGAAAGAAGGCGTTTCAGTGATTTTTGTTCTAATATAAAACCCTACGATAACCAATAATGAACTTGCAATAAACGGAATTCTCCAGCCGTAATCCATAAAAGCCTCATTGCTCATAGAATCGGTTAACAATAAAAAAGTTCCGCCCGAAAGTAACAATCCAATTGGAGCACCCAATTGAGGAAACATTCCGTACCAGGCACGTTTGTGTGGCGGTGCATTTTCTATAGCCAATAAAACGGCTCCTCCCCACTCGCCTCCTAAACCAACACCTTGTCCAAATCTACAAAGCATTAATAATAACGGAGCAGCAACACCAATACTGGCATAACTTGGCAAAAATCCAATCGTCACAGTCGAAATTCCCATTGTCAATAAAGCGGCAACTAAAGTAAATTTACGTCCGATCTTATCTCCATAATGTCCAAAAAATGCTGAACCTAACGGACGGGATAGAAATGCAATTGAAAAAGTGGCTAAAGATTCCAGAGTCGCCATCGTCGAATCTGAACCGGGAAAAAATAATTGCGGAAAAACCAACACGGCTGCATTGGCATAAATATAAAAATCAAAAAATTCAATTGTAGTTCCAATCAAAGAACCAAAAAGAACATGTTTTAATGAGTTCTTCTTTTTCGGGTTAGTTTCCATGTAAAATAGATATATCTTTTTTTTGGTTACAAAAATATAGTTTCGTTATTAATATTTCACACTTAGAGCAATTAGTTTTAAAACTCTTCTGTATTTTTAACAAATTTGATGTGTTTTACATTTTAAACAACATCAATTCAATCAAAATTAAAAACCTGATTACAGGACGTTTAAAACAAAAAATAAAAATCAAATCATAAGCAATCGTTAAAACCGTTTTTAACTACATATTTTCATTAAATTTACAACTGTCAAAAATAAATTTAAAATTATGCCTACCGACTGTATCAGCTATCAAACTTCTGGATATTTCTCTAAATTGATACAAGATTATTTAGATCAAAAATCAGAATTAAAACCGCTGTACAACCATTTTCCAACATTAGAAAATTTCGAAAAGCAAATTGCTGAAAAAGCAAACAACTTTGATAATAATAACCGAACTCCTTTGGTTGCCTCTTTAAAAAGGCAGTATCAAAGCATCGAAATCTCAGATTCAACCAAACAAAACATTGAGCTTTTAGCACTCGAAAATACCTTTACCGTTACAACCGGACATCAGTTAAATTTATTTAGCGGACCGTTGTATTTCTTATATAAAATCATTTCGACCATTAATCTTACTAAGGAATTAAAATCGAAATATCCGTCATACAATTTTGTCCCAATTTATTGGATGGCGACAGAAGATCATGATTTTGAAGAAATCAATTATTTTAATTTTAAAGGAAAAAAATTCAGATGGAACAAAGAAAGTAACGGTCCGGTTGGCCGACTTTCAACAGAAGGTTTAGCTGAGTTTTTTGAGATCTATTCATTAGAATTAGGTTCAAGTACGAATGCCAATACTTTAAAAAAGCTTTTTGAAGATGCTTATTTAAAACACGATAATCTGGCGAATGCAACCCGATTTTTAGCCAACAGCTTATTTGCTAATTATGGTTTAGTTATCATAGATGCTGACGATGCCGATTTAAAACGTGCTTTTATTCCGTATGCAAAAGAAGAACTGGAAAAACAAACTTCATACAAAGCGGTTCAGGAAACGATTGAACAATTAAAAGAATATACGGTTCAGGTAAATCCGCGTGAGATTAATTTATTTTATATAGAAGATAATCTCCGTGAAAGAATCATTTTTGAAGAAGATAAGTACTTTGTAAACAACACAAAAATCTCATTTTCTAAAGAACAAATTCTTTCTGAATTAGAAAATCATCCTGAAAAATTCAGTCCAAATGTTATTATGCGCCCGCTTTATCAGGAAATTATTCTTCCAAATTTATGCTACATTGGCGGAGGCGGAGAAATTGCTTATTGGCTGGAATTAAAATCCTTTTTTGATGCTGTAAAAATTACTTTTCCAATGATTTTGGTTCGTAACTCTGTTCTTTTAGCAACCGAAAAACAAGCTAAAAAAGCAGATCAGTTGCAATTAAGCTGGGCAGATCTTTTTACGAAACAAGAAAATTTAATAAACACGATTACACATAAAATTTCTGCATTTCCAATTGATTTAACACCTCAAAAAGAAATATTGAAAACCCAATTTCAATATCTTTATGAATTAGCCAATCAAACTGATAAATCTTTTTCAGGAGCTGTAAAAGCCCAGGAAGTGAAGCAGACAAAAGGTCTTGAAAATTTAGAAAAACGTTTATTAAAAGCGCAAAAAAGAAAACTAAGTGATCAATTGCAGCGTATAACCGATTTACAATGCGAATTGTTCCCAAACAACAGCCTGCAGGAACGCCAAAGCAATTTTTCAGAATTTTATCTGGAAAAAGGCGAGCAGTTAGTGCCGCTTTTATTACAAAAACTGAAACCTTTAGAAATGAATTTTAACATCATAATAATATAAAAGTAAGTTACAAATTCACGAATTAATCAAATAAAAATTCGTGAATTCGTGGCTAAAAAAAAAATAAAATAATAATTTTTGAGAACCAAATAACCACCTATCTTCTCCAAATTATTATTTCAAACCAAATAGCGATTTTTAAAATTATTAACTAACCAATTTACCCAAAACCAATGGTAAAAGAACGCTTAATTTCGCTAGATGTCTTTCGTGGACTAACAATTTTATTAATGACAATTGTAAACAACCCCGGAGATTGGGGACATGTTTACCCGCCATTATTACACGCCGAATGGCACGGCTGCACACCAACTGATTTAGTATTTCCGTTTTTTATTTTTATAATGGGAGTCGCCGTTCCGCTTGCGATGCCTGATAAGTTTTATGACGGCACAACATTCAACAAAATTTTAGTCCGCTCTTTACGAATGCTCTGTTTAGGGATATTTTTCAACTTTTTTGGAAAAATCCAGTTATTCGGACTTGAAGGAATTCCGCTTTTAATTGGCAGACTTGCCATTACTATTGCTGTAGGTTATGCCTTAATGGGAAATTTCAGTTCAAAAATCAAAAACATTTTAGCATTTTCAATTCTGTTTATCTATCTGTTTCTGGCTTACAGCGGCATCGAAGCTTACAGCAATGTAAGGCTTCCCGGCGTTTTGCAACGAATTGCAATTGTCTATTTTGTAGTTTCACTTTTATATCTAAAAACCTCTCAGCGAACTCAAATCATTACCGGAATTGTTTTACTCTTAGGATACTGGGCAATCATGACTTTAATTCCCGTTCCCGGAATTGGCGAGGCAAATCTTGACAAAGGAACGAACCTTGCGTCCTGGCTTGACGGCATTTTATTAGAAGGACATATGTATCGCGGAACCGTAACCTGGGATCCGGAAGGAATTTTAAGCACTATACCGTCAATTGTAAACGGAATTATCGGTTTATTAATCGGACAGCTTTTACAAGCCAATACCATCAAAATCCTAAAAGCGCAAAAAATGGGTATCATTGGTACGATACTTATCTTTTTCGGCTTAATCTGGGATATTGTTTTTCCAATAAACAAATCAATCTGGACAAGCAGCTATGTTTTATACACTACAGGCTTAGCTACAGTATTTCTTACTGTTTTATACTACATAATCGACATTGCCCATTATAAAAAAGGATTCAAACTATTCTTAATCTGGGGCGTAAATCCTATGATTGTATTCTTTAGCTCGCAGATTATTCCGCAGGCTTTAGTCATGATCGAATTTCAAAAACCGCATAAAACCTCAGAAAAAATCAATTTATTAAATTACCTGTACAGTTTTTGGATCGCTCCATTTTTCAGTAACCCAATGACTGCTTCATTAGCCGGAGCGCTTGTTTATGTTTGTATCTGGACTTTTATTTTATGGATATTCTATAAAAACAAATTAATATTCAAAGTTTAAATTTATTAACCATATAAGTAATATAAGTTCATTTTAGAAATACGTTATGCTTTGTGGAGATATTCTGCACGCAGTATTTAAATGAACTTATATTACTTATATGGTTTAAAAAACTTTTCTTGACTAAAACATCATTCTACTATGTTTTAATTACGAATTAATTAAAAACAATTCATAAAAAAAGTATACTTTTGCACAAAATTTAATAAAATATAAAATGGCAACAAATAGAACTTTTACAATGATTAAACCAGATGCTGTTGCAAACGGACACATCGGAAATATCTTAGCAATGATCACTAATGGTGGTTTTAAAATCGTTTCATTAAAATTAACTCAATTAACTGTAGCTGATGCTAAAGCATTTTACGCAGTTCACGCAGAAAGACCTTTCTACGGAGAATTAGTTGAATTTATGTCACGCGGACCAATTGTTGCTGCAATTTTAGAAAAAGACAACGCAGTAGAAGATTTCAGAACTTTAATTGGAGCTACAAACCCGGCTGAAGCTGCTGAAGGAACTATTCGTAAAGCATACGCAACTTCTATTGGAGAAAATGCAGTTCACGGTTCTGACAGCGACGAAAATGCTGCTATCGAAGGTGCATTTCACTTTGCTGGTAGAGAGCAGTTTTAATTTATGATTTAGAGTTCAGATTTTAGATTGCTGAACTTTGTAAATAAAAAAATCCATTCGCTAAGCGAATGGATTTTTTTTGTGTTTATAACAAATGTCGATTAAAGTTTATCTGACTTTTTAACAATTTTCTCGATTTTTTCATCAAGATCTTTCAAAAGCTCTTCTAATGCACTTTCGCACATAGGTAATACTTTATCAAGACTTAAAACAGGAATTCCGCCTACAATTGTTCCAGTTTTCTTAGAGTTTGCTCCTTCAGAGAAAGCAAATACTTTTTTTCCTGTTTTATCGTACAAAGCGATTCTCGCATAAGCTTTCATTTTTACTGTTCCGGTTCCGCCAACAGCGAATCCTTTTACTACAGCAAAATGAATTTCTGTAAACAAAACACCATCGGCTACTTCTTTAAACATAGTAGAGGTCGCTACTTCATTTGCAGAACCATTCATTCCTTCATAAATATATTTATATCCGGGATAGTTAATAATAGTACCTTTTTCTCCGCCTTCTCTTGCAAATTTAGGAGTAAAAGCAATGTATTCCGGTTTCTGAGTCACTTCAGTCTCAGGAAGTAAATCAAACGGAAATTTTTTAGCATAATCATTAAAAAATGCATTGTGATATTTCTCTAAAATTGGAGAAAGATTAAAATTTGGATTATTTCCTAAATCAGCTATCGCAGCTAGTCCATTTAATCCTAATTCCGAAAGATCAATTGTTTTATCCGTATAGAACGAAACAACAGCAACTTTTTTCTTTTGTGAATAACTCGTTAAGGCAAATAATACAGTTAAAATGAGTAATACTTTTTTCATTGTTTTTTAATTGGTTTAAAATGTTAATTTTTCAAGCAGATCTTTAATAAAAAAAAACCTACTGCTCAAATATATTATAAAAAAAACACTTCCAAACCAGAAGTCTTAATTTATTTTTTAACATTAAAACGTATTTCAAAAATCTTAAAATATTTTATCGCAAAACCACATCTTTAACAACTTCACGCCCAAGCTCTTCATTAATCATTTTAACGATTTTAGATTTTCCGTGACTTAATTCCTCTCTTAAAACTGCTGATCCAAGTTCAACATAAAGCGTGCTTCCTTTCAAAATAACGTTTCTGGTATACGTATTTACACCATTCCCCATCAGTTGTCTCCATGCCTCTTTTACATCAATCTGATCCATTCCGGGCTGC
Organism: Flavobacterium chilense; assembly: GCF_001602525.1. Lineage (GTDB taxonomy): Bacteria > Bacteroidota > Bacteroidia > Flavobacteriales > Flavobacteriaceae > Flavobacterium > Flavobacterium chilense. The sequence continues at coordinate 117,833 of NZ_LSYT01000009.1, read as the reverse complement.
AATTTATTCACCTGAATAATTTGTTGCAAAACGGCACCAATCGTACTTTCATTATTTAGTCTTTTTGCCATCGTTTAAAATATTTATAGGTGCAGCTTTTTTATAATGATACTCTTTATCCTGATTGTTTTTTACGACAAATTCTTTATCAGAAATCGAAATTAATTCCTCCGTCCAATTTGCATATTCAGTTTTATAATCCAGAAAAGCTTTCTTGTCTTTAAATCGAACTGATACATTTTCAAAGTTATCTCCCGTTAAAAAAGTTCCGTCAAGTTGAGGCATTACTTTCGTACGTGTTCCTTTATTGCCATTCATTTTAAAAAAATCAAAACTTTCATTCATTCCGTACTCCTTCTCCTCACCCTTATCAAAAACTACTTTTTCGATTTCCCAATATCCGTTTAATTTTGCAATATCTGCCGGTTTAATTTCCTGCTTGCAGCCCACAAACAAGAGCGACAAAACCAAAATCATAAAAGTGTTTTTCATAAGTACCTGAATTTTTATAAGGAGCTGAAACCTGCTGTCCGCTATATCTTTTGTGCCGAACACCGGCACAAAAGGATGCCGCTTCCATCAGGGCTGGGACATCGGTTTTCAAAAGATTTTTCTCGGACTACAAAGGTAAACTTATAATCATCATAAGAAACAAAAAATCACAAAACACTTTAAACTATTTTGCATATTTTTGGTCAAACCCCAAACCAAAACCAATAAACATGACCAAAACAATTTGCACAATCCTGACTGCTCTTTTACTCATGAGCTGCAGCAAAGATTCATCTGAACCAAATCCGGCTCCAACTCCTCAGGAAAGCATGTATTTTCCTCCGTTAACCGGAACAAATTGGGAAACAAAATCTATTACTGATTTAAAATGGAATCAAAATGCCGTTCAACCACTTTTGGACTATTTAGAACTTAAACACTCTAAATCGTTTATTATCTTAGTAAATGGCCGAATCGTTATGGAAAATTATTTTAACGGACATACAGCCTCAACAAACTGGTATTGGGCAAGTGCCGGAAAAACATTAACCTCTGCCTTAACCGGAATCGCACAACAGGAAAATTTACTAAATATAAATGACAAGGTCTCAAAATATCTTGGAACAGGCTGGACTAGCGAAACACTTGCAAAAGAAAACCTTATCACCTGCAAAAATCTCCTAACCATGACATCTGGACTTGACGATTCTACAGACGATGTAGATCCTGCCAGTTTAGTTTATAAAGCAGATGCCGGAACACGCTGGGCATATCACAATGTATATGTCAAACTACAAGATGTTGTTGCCAAAGCGAGCGGACAAACATGGGAGAACTATTTTAACAGTAAACTAAGAGACAAAATTGGCATGAACGGAACCTGGGTTCAACTTGGCGTTAACAGTGTCTACACCAGCACATCCAGAAACATGGCACGTTTTGGACTGCTAATGCTCAATAAAGGAAAATGGGACAATAATGTTATTCTTAACGAAACCTATTTTAATGAAGCCACTACAACTTCACAAAACATCAATTTAGGATACGGCTATTTATGGTGGCTAAACGGTAAAAGTTCTTATCATTTACCACAATCACAACTCACATTTCAGGGAAGTATAATTCCAACTGCACCAAATGATATGTTTATGGCTTTAGGAAAAAACGACCAGAAAATATATGTCGTTCCGAGTAAAAACATGGTAATTATCAGAATGGGAGACGCAGCGGACAATGTTAACTTAGCCTTGTCTGATTTTGATAAAGTGTTATGGGAGAAAATTAGCGCTTTATATCAATAAAGATTAAATTTTATAGCAACCGCCAGCCTTTGCCTTTTAAAAAGCTTTTACAATTATTGCAAAAATCTTTTTCCTCATCCAGTGGGTTTCCTCCTTCTGCATCCCGCATTAAACAAGTCTTTACTGCACAATGTGGCAAACCCGCTGTATGACCAAGTTCATGTAAAACTAATTTATAAAATTGTTGATTTTTATTTTTGACATGCAATCTAAAATCAGAAACAACACAGGCTTTTCCCGGACAATATCCCAAACCCATAACGCCCCAATCTTTAATTGTATTTTTAGTCGTACTAATATCAGAATGAGATAATCCAACAATTACAGAATCTTCACCAATAGTATTTTTAAGTTTTTTAATAATACTATCAGCACGGTATCTATTTCTAGGTTTATAAAATGAATTTTCAGGAAAAGAAATATTAGATCTTAAAACTACATTTGGATTTATAGTCTTAATTTCTACAAAAACTTTTTTAGCCTCTTCAGCTTTAAAGCTACCCAAAGGCTGAATAACAATTACTTTTTGATTCGATTTTTGAAAAATATTGACATTTTCATTGTTTCTATTTGTGCAAGAAATTATAACAAAAAGAAAAACCAGAAAATAGTATTTCATAATCAGAAATTCACAAGAATTATCGTTTAGTTCCTAATCTTCTTAGAACTCCCATAAAAAAGAAGAGTATCCCAAGAATTAATAAAACATAATAAAACGACAACGTTTTGTCTCTTAATACATTCGCTAAAACAAAACAGATAACGCTTCCAAAATAAAAAGCAAGAGGCGGTATATTTTTAAAAGAAGAAAAACTCATCAATCAATTATTTAAAGAAACTATCTACGAATTCATATTTATTAAAGACCTGTAAATCTTCGATTCCTTCGCCGACACCTATATATTTAACGGGAATTTGAAACTGATCTGAAATACCAATCACAACCCCGCCTTTTGCAGTTCCGTCTAATTTTGTTACAGCCAACGAAGTTACTTCGGTTGCAGCAGTAAATTGTTTTGCCTGCTCAAAAGCATTTTGACCTGTAGAACCGTCTAAAACTAAAAGCACATCATGAGGCGCATCTGCTACTACCTTTTGCATGACACGTTTCACTTTAGTAAGTTCGTTCATCAAATTGATTTTATTATGCAAACGTCCGGCAGTATCAATAATTACCACATCGGCATTTTGTGCTACTGCTGACTGCAAAGTATCAAAAGCTACAGATGCAGGGTCACTACCCATATTTTGTCTTACAATAGGCACATCTACACGATCTGCCCAAACTTGTAACTGGTCGATAGCAGCAGCACGAAAAGTATCTGCAGCTCCTAAAACCACTTTATATCCGGCTTTTTTAAACTGATAAGCCAGTTTACCAATTGTAGTTGTTTTTCCAACCCCGTTAACTCCAACAACCATTAAAACATATGGCTTTTTAGCTGCAGGAACTTCAAACTCGGTCGCTTCTCCTCTATTGGTTTCAGACAATAAAGCTGCAATTTCTTCACGAAGAATCTGATTCAGCTCGTCTGTTCCTAAATATTTGTCTTCAGCAACACGCTTTTCAATTCTCGAAATTATCTTTAGGGTTGTATTTACTCCAACATCAGAAGCAACAAGGATTTCTTCCAGATCATCCAGAACATCATCGTCAACTTTAGATTTTCCGGCAACGGCTTTGCTTAACTTTGAGAAAAAAGTAGTTTTTGATTTTTCAAGACCTTTGTCTAAAGTCTCTTTTTTATCAGTAGAAAATAATTTTTTAAAAAAACTCATTTTGATAGGTTGTTAGTTTTTTAGATTATTGCGATTTTACAATCTAAACAATCTTAATATTATTTAAAGATGAACAAAACGGCTGTTTTTCTCTAAATTTTAGACAAATATAAAAAATAAAAAAGCTACTTCCGAATGAAAGTAGCTTTTCTATATAATGTGATTGTAATTATTTCTTTTTCAAGAATTCATCAACCTCTTCAGGAGCCATAATAGATTCTACGAATGTATATGCACCAGTTTTAGGAGATTTTACCATTTTGATGGCTTTTGATAATCTCTTAGAAGATGTTTGTAACGATGCTACGGTTTTCTTTGCCATGATTCAAATGTTATTTGAAGTTTTTTATAAAACTCGAAATGGCAAAACCATTTGAGATTTACAAAAATCTCTAATTATTACTTAATTTCTTTGTGAACAGTTACGCGTTTCAAGATTGGATTAAATTTTTTAATCTCTAATCTATCCGGAGTATTTTTTTTGTTCTTAGTTGTAATATATCTAGAAGTTCCTGCAACACCAGAAGTCTTGTGTTCAGTACATTCTAAAATTACCTGGATTCTATTACCTTTCTTTGCCATCTTGCTATATATTTATTTAGGAAAAGATTATTTGATAAATCCTTCTGACTGTGCTTTTTTCAAAACAGCAGTGATTCCATTTTTATTAATTGTTTTTATCGTAGATGCTGCTACTCTAAGAGTAATCCATCTATCTTCTTCTGGAAGATAAAAACGCTTTTTAACTAAGTTTACAGAAAACTTTCTCTTAGTTTTGTTCATAGCGTGAGAAACGTTATTTCCTACCATCGCTCTTTTACCTGTAAGGTCACAAACTCTTGACATTATACTTATCTTTTATCGTTATTCAAAATCAGGGTGCAAAGAAAAGAAAAATAAACCATTGTAGCAAAAATTTATTGCACAATTTTTAAAATTTCTTTTTGTAATATTTCCAAACTCTTAATAGTTGCTCTATCTATCACTTTTTCACGCGGTTGTCCAAAGTTAAATTCTTCTACAATTACACCGTTTGGAGTAGCCAAAGCTATAAAAACAGCACCAATTTCAGCATCTGAATCACCTTTTGTTGGTCCGGCGTTCCCGGTTGTGGCAATTGCATAGTCTGTTTTAAGTATCTCTTTCACGTTCAAAGCCATAGCCGAAGCAACCTCTGCACTTACTACCGAAAACTGATCAACCAAATCTTGCGAGACACCGAGAACATTAACCTTCGCCTCTGTTGCATACGAAACCACACTGCCTTTAAAATAACCAGAAGCTCCGGGAACACCTGACAAAAGTGAAGCTATTTTTCCTCCCGTAAAACTTTCTGCGGTTGAAATCGTTTTGTTTTGTTTGGTCAAAATTTTACCAACAACAGATTCTATCGTTTCATTTTCTTCATAGCCTACTATAATATCATGAATTATAGCATCTAATGAACTTATATTATCTTCTATTACTTTTTCTAATTCTTCTTTATTTGTTCCCCGGGCAGTTAAACGCAGACGAACTCGTCCGGGATTTGGTAAATAAGCCAGTTTTATAAAATCCGGCAGGTTATTTTCCCAGTGTTCTATACGTTCTGCAACTAGGCTCTCGCCCTGACCGTAAGTCAAGACAGTTTTATGAATGATATACGGGCGTTTGTATTCGCGAATGATTTTTGGAATGATTTCCTCTTCGACCAAATATTTCATCTCGTACGGAACTCCCGGAAGCGAAACAAATACAGTGTTTTCTTTCTTCATCCACATTCCTGGCGCGGTTCCCATTTTATTATGCAAAATGGTACATTTTGACGGAACTAAAGCCTGATCTTTATTTAATTGAGAAATTGGTCTTTTATAAAAACCTTCAATCAATTCTGTTACATGCGCTAAAACGACTTCATCAACAATTAACTCATCTTCAAAATATTCGCAAAAAGTTTTCTTAGTAACATCGTCTTTTGTTGGCCCTAAACCACCTGTTACAATTACAACATCAACTTTGTTTTGTAATTGCGCAAAAGTGTCTAAAATATGTTTTTTATCGTCGCTTATTGAAATCATTTCATAAACTTCAACCCCAATCCGATCAAGTTCTTTAGCTATAAAATTGGAGTTTGTATCTACGATCTGACCAATTAATATTTCATCTCCAATAGTAACAATAGCTGCTTTCATATCAATATTTTTTTCTGTTATACTATTTTATTAGTTATTACAAAAGTAGGAATAGTAAGTAGATTTGGGAACAAAGAAGAAACATTCTTTATCAAAAAATAAAGTATTCTTAAAGAAAACTAAACCAGAAAAGAAATAAAAAACCTCCAAAATGATCTGTTTTATCAGCTCATTTTAAAGGATTTTAGAAAATTTATCAAAGCTTTTTACAAATCAAAATCTTTTTTGATCTCTTTAATCGCTTCTTTTACTTGTATTTTTATACTCTTAAAAGTTTCCATAATATCTTTTTTCTTCCCTTCTGTCTTTGTCCAGGCTTCGACTTGCAGAATTTCCTCAAAAGCAACATTTAACCCCATTAAGTCTAATGTAGGTTTTATTTTGTGTGCATAAGAATAAGCATATTTATGATCCTTTTTCTTAATTCCTTCTTTGATTTGTTTTAAATCTTCAGGAACTTCGGTAACAAATAATTTAAGAATCTCGTTTACAAATTCCGGATCATTGTCTGAAAGTGCATACACTTTTGAAAGGTTGTATTTTAAAGCCATTATTTTACTTGTATTCTGAATAATTTTTTATCTTCTAAAAAGCCTTCTAAAACATCATTTGGTTTTACAGCCGCAACACCTTCGGGAGTTCCCGTAAATATAATATCTCCAATTTTCAGGGTAAAAAATTGTGATACATATGAAACAAGCTCATCAATTTTCCAAAGCATCAGACTTGTATTTCCTTTTTGAACTGTTTTAGAATTATTTGTTAACTCAAATGTAAGATTCTCCATCGAAATAAAATCAGTTTTTGGTAAAAACTCTCCAATAACTGCAGAACCGTCAAAGGCTTTTGCTTTTTCCCAAGGCAATCCTTTTGACTTTAATTTATCTTGTAAATCTCTGGCAGTAAAATCAATACCTACACTTATTTCATCATAATACTTATGAGCAAACTTAGGTTCAATATACTTTCCTACCTTATTGATTTTAACAATTATTTCTATTTCGTGATGAATTTCTTCAGAAAATTCGGGGATTACAAACGGATGCTGCTTTAATAAAACTGCCGAATCAGGTTTCATGAAAACCACAGGCTCTGTTGGTCGCTCGTTTTTTAACTCTTCAATATGATTGGTATAATTTCTACCGATACAGATGATCTTCATTTCTTTATAAGTTACTAAGTTGCTAAGCCACAAAGACTCTAAGAAACTATGCAAAAAAAACTTAGCACCTTAGAACCTTAGCGACTCAGAACCTTATTTTGTATTTAACTTTCTTAATTTAATTGCCGTTAAAACCTTTTTTGTATACAGGGGAAAATCAGCGTTTTGAATCCAGCTAAAATATCCCGGTTCTGTTTCTAATACTTTCTCTACTTTGGCACCTTTATGTTTTCCAAAGGTAAAAATCTCTTCATTGTCCTGATCAAAAGCAATCATTCCGGCAAAATCAGCAATCTTTTTACGGGTCGTAAATTCAGATAATGATTTCATATCATTTTCTAATTCCGGATAACGATCCAATTGTGCTTTTAAAATTTCATAAGTCGCCATTGTATCTGCTTCTGCCGAGTGGGCATTTTCAAGACTTTTTCCGCAATAGAATTTTAAGGCTGCACTCAAAGTACGTTCTTCCATTTTATGAAAAATAGTCTGAACATCAACTGAAACTTTATTTTTCATATCGAAATCAACTCCGGCACGAAGCAATTCTTCAGCCAATAACGGAATATCAAAACGATCTGAATTAAATCCGCCCAGATCACTGTCTTTAATCATATTATGAACCTGAGGCGCCAGTTCTGCAAAAGTAGGTTCATTTGCTACTTTTTCATCAGTAATACCGTGAACAGCGGTAGTTTGTGGCGGAATTGGAATGGTAGGATTCACCAACCAGGTCTTACTTTCTTTATTTCCGTTTGGAAAAACTTTAAATATCGAAATTTCTACAATTCGATCTTTTCCGATATCAATTCCGGTTGTTTCAAGATCAAAAAAGCAAATTGGTTTGTTGAGTTTTAATTCCATTTTTAATTTTTATAAGATTACAAATGTAATTTTTAAAGCCGAATTTCCTCTTTTATTCTTGATTTTTTTAACCAAAAACTGAGTCGATTTTACGATTTTAACTTTTAAAATCACTCCAAAAGAAGGCTCTCACTTGTTTTCTTAACCTTTTCTTACAAAAGAAAAAGCCCGGAAAATCATTAAAATTTTCCGGGCCTGAATTTATTTTTAGCATGAATTAGAAATCTCTGTCTACATCAAAAGCTTCTAAATATTCTGCTACTCTTTTTACAAAACTTCCTCCTAATGCTCCATCAACAACTCTGTGATCATAAGAGTGCGACAAGAACATTTTTTGACGGATTCCGATAAAATCACCTTCAGGAGTTTCAATAACTGCCGGTACTTTACGAATAGCTCCAAGAGCTAAAATTCCAACTTGGGGCTGATTGATAATTGGCGTTCCAAAAACACTTCCAAAAGTTCCCACATTCGTAACTGTATAAGTTCCGCCTTGTGTATCGTCCGGTTTTAATTTTCCTGCTTTTGCACGGTTTCCTAAATCGTTTACCGCTTTTGCCATTCCAACTAAGTTTAGCTGATCTGCATTTTTAATTACAGGAACAATTAAGTTTCCGTTTGGTAAAGCAGCAGCCATTCCTAAATTTATATTTTTCTTTTTGATGATATAATCACCATCAACTGAGATATTCATTCCAGGGAAATCTTTCAGCGCTTTTGCAACTGCTTCCATCATAATTGGCGTAAAAGTCAGCTTCTCTCCTTCTCTTTTTTCAAAAGCGGTTTTAACTTTATCCCTCCATTTTACAATGTTGGTTACATCAACTTCTATAAAAGACTGAACGTGGGCTGATGTTTGTACCGAAGCTGTCATATATCCGGAAATCAGTTTACGCATTCTGTCCATTTCGATAATTTCATCACCTCCATTTACAGAAACCGGAACTGCCTGCTGGCTTTTTTGAACCGGAGCTGCCTGAACTACTGGTTCTACCACTTTTGGTGCAGTTACAGCAACTTTTGGAGTTTCAACAACACCTAATTTACGGTTTTCAATATATTTTAAGATATCTTCTTTTGTTACACGACCATCTTTTCCTGAACCTGCAATATTGTCTAATTCGGCAACAGAAACACCTTCTTCTTTGGCAATATTTTTTACTAATGGAGAAAAGAATTTATCTGATCCTGAAAAATCCTGTGGAGCCGCAACAGTTTCTTTAGCGGTTTCGATTGTTTTTTCAATTTCAGCAACTTCTGCCGGAGCAGCAACTTCTTCTGTTGCTTTTGCAGCTGGTGCATCACCCTCAGTTTCAATAATTGCAATAGTTTGTCCTACCTGAACCAAATCGTCTTTACCAAACAATTGTTCAACTAAAATTCCTGATACCTCGCTTGGTACTTCACTATCAACTTTATCAGTCGCAATTTCCAGTACAGCTTCATCAGCTTCAATTTTGTCTCCAACTTCTTTCAACCAGTTAGTAATAGTTGCTTCAGCGACACTCTCTCCCATTTTAGGAAGCTTTAATTCAAATCTTGCCATATTGTTAATCTAAAGGATGATTTTGATTTTCTGATTGCGAAATTACTGAATATTTTAAATATAAATTACACTTAATATAATTTTTTACTCAATTTTTATAATTTGCCCCCTGTCATTTCGGGAATTGCTTCCAATAATAAAATTTGTGTTTTTAGGGAAAATCTTAAAAGTAATGTTCTTATCTTTAAGAGTTTCTATGATTTTGATACATTTTTTGAATGAAACATACTGATTATCCAAAATAATCTCAACCTTTTTACCCTTAAAAATCAGGCACGAATTTACCATTTTTTCTTTTTTGAAATCGCAAAAGAGGACTTTATTTTTCAAAATAGAAGGTAATTTTTCAGACATTTTTTTATTTGAAGAGTAAAAAACGACTCTTTCCGGCGATGGTTTTGCCTTTGTTTTTCCCTGAAACATTTTTACAAAAGAGAAAAACCAAATACCGATTTGAATGAAAATTTCAAAAAACCAGGATTTTCTAAAATGCTTTTGATAGAAAAAACTCATCGCTTCCTGAAAACGTTTCATGTACTTTTCATCTTTTACAGTGCTTTCGCCTTTATAATGTAAAACGGTGGTTTCATGAAAATAATAATTTGCTTTTTGTTTCTGTAAAACACGATACGACAAATCGATATCATCAGCATACATAAAACATTTTTCATCAAAACCTTCAATTTCCAGATACAAATCGCGTTGCATGAGCATAAAAGCTCCTACTAAAATTGCTACTTTTCCTGTTTCATTTTGCCTCAGATGCTGGGCATAATATTGATTGAAAAGAGTCCATTTTGGAAAAATCTTGTACAAACCAAAAATCTTTGTAAACGCTACCCAGGGTGTTGGAATTCCGCGTTTACTTTCCGGCAAAAAATCTCCTGTACCGTCAATTAATTTACAGCCAATAATACCTAAATTGATTTGCCTTTCGGCGAAAGCCAAAACTTTTACAAAGGTATCTTCGGCAACAATGGTATCGGGATTTAAAATACAGATATATTTTCCGGTGGCTTGTTCAACTCCAATATTATTTCCTTTTGGAAAACCAAAATTGGTCTTATTCTCAATTAATTTTACGTTAGAGAATTTATTTTTCATCATCAGACAGCTCTCGTCTGACGAATTGTTATCGACAACAATAATTTCGGCATCAAGTGCCAAAATAGCTTCCTGAACACTTAAAACGCATTGTTCCAGAAAGTAACGTACATTATAATTAAGAATAATTACCGATAATTGCATGAAAAATAAAGGAATAGATTTTTGGGAAAGTTAGAAATTTTCGGCCAAACCTAGTCGTAATGACCAATCGTTTTTACTAAGCCCAAAATCGAGGACCAGATTGCTATTGTTTTGCTTGTTCCACTTAATCCTCAAACCGGTTCCAATGGCGGGATTCCATTTCTTAAAATCATAAGTATCTAATTTGGAAACCGAGGAAATATTGGTAAAAAAAACAGCGCCAATAAAACCATTTTTGGTAATATCAGTGCGATACTCCGTTTCAAAATAAATTAAAGCATTGCTTCTAAATCTGTTTCTGGTAAAACCGCGTCCTGTTCTGCCTTCGCGATCCCAGCCAATACTTGGTAAATCAAGATAATGAGGTTTTCCGCCAAAAGTAGACCAATAAAATGCTCTGGAAGCCAAAACTCTGTGTTTGTATTTACTAATGGAAAAGTATTTTCGGGCATCAAAATAAATCGACTTCCATTTATCACCATTTACACCACTGGTATTGATTCTGTAATCTGCTTCTATATATAAGCCCTGAGTGGGATTTACATTATTTTTTCTGGAATCATATAATCCCTGAATCGCGACTCCTAAAGAGTTTTCATCTGAAAAATCCCCATTCATGTATTTCGAATAATCAGTTTCATCGTCTATATATGATTCCTCCGAAATGTTTTGATAACTATCATACAACAATCCTAATCCCAGCCGAAAATCTCCAATTACTCTACGGGTTGCAAATTGATAGAAACGCCATTGCTGATAATCCAGCGTTGACATTTTTTGATCTGTATTATGTCCGCCTAAACCATAAGTAGGCTGTGGATATATCATATAACGATAATCTCCGATAAAATTCCAATTGTTATCTTTTGTATAAATATAGGTTTGAACAGGAAAAACGTATTGTTTGGTAAAACTAAAATAAGGCGAAAAAGAAACCTGTGACATTTTTGTGGTATTACTGTCTCCTAGATAAAAGGTTGTTAAAAAAGAAACCACTAATCCTGCATTTTTATTGGCATCTATTGGTACGGGAAGTAAGGAAAAAGCAATCTTTTTATCAGGATTTAATCTAACGGAATCATTTTTATGAAAAAGTTTATACAAAACATCTAAAATGTCTTTTTCTTTATTTACAACTGAGTCATTTTGTGCATAACAAAATGGCACTAAAAAAAAGAAAAACAAAACAATTATAGATTTTAGTCTTTTCATACCGTAAAGTTTTCAGGAACAATATCTTACAAATTTAAAATAAATTCACAATGAACGTTAGTTTTAGAAATAATAAAATGATGAAACTTATAACTGATTACAAAAAAGTATATTTTTGATTTGGAATAAAATTTCATTTTCATGAAGAATAAATCATTAATTCAAACTTCTTTTTTACTGTTATTATTTACGATTGGCATTTTTCTATTGGGTTTTACCCCGATTGACAAAGGCTTAAATTCAGGCAAAAATCTGGTCAAAAGCTCAACCTGGTATATTGCCGGTCCGACTATAGAGAATCAGGAAACTATTAATCAGGTTCGTCAGGAAAAGGGAATTATTAAAGTGACCGCAAAAGAGAATCCTGTTGGAGAAATTGAACTGAATGTTTTAATTACTGATTCTAATTCGAATGATGGCGCACCAACAAACTTATCGAATAGTTCTAAATTCGTAAGTATTACTTATAAATCATCGCATTTAATAAAATTACAAGCCCGTGAAGGAAATGAAGAAGGAAATGGTTGTGTACACGGAGGTTCACATCCAAGAGTAGATTTAGCCCCTTCGCCCAAAAAGTTTAGTACGATTAAAATTCTGTGGTCTGATTTTAAACAGGACGGATTACCAGATGGTAAACTTTTAAACATTCATAATCTTTGCAAATTCAATTTTGTGAATTACAATCCTGTTTCGGGAGCCTTTTTAGAAATAAAATCAGTTATTATTCCATCATAAAAATATGAACACAAGACTTTTGTTTTTACTTTTCGTTACTGTATTATTTACAAATTTCGGCTACAGCCAAAAAAAATCTACAACGCCAAAAACAGATATTAATGGGGTTTGGGAAGATATAAATCCCGGAGTTCAAAATGCGGTTGCTATTATATCGGAACAAAACGGAAAAGTTATTTTCTCGCATTATCTGGAATGGAAAGGACAAAAGTTTGTAGAAAGCGGTTCTGGAAAAAGAACTGGAAATACCATTGTTTATACCGTAAAGGTGACTTTACCCATTGAAGGCTGGGCAACTGCAGGAACACATACTCTAACATTATCTGAAGACGGCAATAAACTGGAAGGAACTTTTACAGACAATAAAAAAAGAAACGGACCGATTGCGTTTAAACGTGTGAGATAAAAACTTGTTTCAGGTTGTAATGAGAATATTTAACCGCAAAGTTTTTTGTTGTGGATTGCACTTATTAAAATCCAACTTGAAAAACTTTGCGGACTTTGCGTAGATCTTAGTGCTTTTTGTGGTTAAATTCTCACTACAAATGCAACTGAATCTTATACTTGTTGCATAATTTCATGACAAATAACATAATTGTCGAAAATATCAATGACCAGATAATTCCCGGAACTCCAACTCTGAAATACCCGGGAATAATATGAATATGAAATGCCTTGCAGAAATAATAAATTACACCGGGTAAAATGTAAATTAGTAAAGGATTTGCCGCTGCAGGCATAAAGAAATTACTCCATTTGGTTATTTTTTTCACTTCCATTAACCAATACAAAAAGTAGAATAATACGGTACAGATTGTTGCCGAAAACATGGTCCAGGATGGGGTTCCTTTTATTTTAGAAATTCCGTAATACGGTCTTAATAAATATCCTGCTACAAAAAACAGTATTGCAAAAACAACTACCGGCCAATTGATCTTAGCTGCTACTTTTCGGTCAAAAAACAATAGTGAAATTACTACTCCGGCAGACACTAATGCTGCGTGTGTTAAATGTCCGGCAATAAAATTAAACCACGGTAAATGCTGCAATGGAGCTCCTTCGGTTAGATTGATTGCGTTTGCTGCTACACAAACTACTAAAAAGACAATCATGGCTGCTAATCTTCCGCATACAATCCAATAGTAAACTACTGTAAAGAGGTAAGCCCAACCAATCAGCCCCAGAATTCCCCACCATTTTGGCGTTATTCCAATTTCTCCGGTATCTTCCTGAACATATAAAAAATACAGCGCGACTAATACTAACATTCCGCCATATTGAAGTGTGTATTTTAACCAGACCGGAAAATCTTTGGCATATTTATTCCAGATCGGAATTGGCATTGCATATGCTAAAAGTGCCCAGAAAACAGGTTGAATTATCATTTTTGAAGCGTCATAACCATATTCGGCATTGACCATAAAAACACCTATGATTATTAAAGCCAAAGCTCTTTTTAAAGTATGTGTCCAGATGGTTTTAGCACTATCTCCTTTAATTAATCTGGCATTAAAGGCAAACGGAACTGACATTCCGACAATAAATAAAAAAGCAGGAAAAACTACATCTACAAAGGTCATTGCATCAGCATCAGCAGGCATATGTCTCATCCATTGTGGCACCTCTTTGATACTGGCAAGTTCATTTACAAAAATCATAACAAAAATGGTAATTCCCCGCAAAGCATCAATAGAAATAATTCTTTGATTGTATAAGTTCTCTTTAATTTTCATAAATTTCTATGTTTTCAGCATTTCAAATATAATATAATTCTAAAATGTCAGGTTACATTTATTACATTTTATTTGTGATAATAATGCTGTCTATTTCTTTACTTTTGCCCTCATGTTATCATTTTTACAATCAAAACCGGTTTTAAAAGATCTAATTTCAGAGAATTATATCGACATTCATTCGCATCTGTTACCCGGAATAGATGATGGGGCAAAAAATGGCAATAGTAGTATCAGACTCGGAAAGGCTTTTCAGGATTTTGGCATTTCCCAATTTATTACAACTCCACATATTAACCATTATGTCTGGAATAATTCAGCCGAAACGATTATTGCCAAACATTCCGATACTAAAATTTTACTGGAAGAACATCATATAAAGATCCCTTTTCAGGCTGCTGCCGAATACTTTATTGATGACTGGTTTGAAAATCATTTTAAAAATGAAAAACTTCTGACATTAAAAGACAACTATGTTTTAGTCGAAATATCATATCAAAACCCTCCGCTGTATTTATATAAAACTTTGTTTGAATTACAAGTAGCAGGATACATTCCGGTTTTGGCGCATCCGGAGCGTTATCTATATTATCACAAAGATTTTGACGAATATGAAAAACTAAAAAAAGCGGGCTGTTTATTTCAGCTTAACTTATTAGCTATTGTGGGTTATTATGGCGAAAAAATCGCTAAGATAGCAGATGAACTTCTAAAAAAAGGAATGTATGACTTTACAGGAACAGATGTTCATCACAGCAATCATATTAAAGCTTTTGACCAAAAGATAAAAACAGGCAGTGTTGCTAATCTAAAGGAAGTTATTGCAAACAATCAGTTTTTTAAATTCTAATCGATTTGCTTAATACGCATTTTCTTCGCCTTTGAAAATATTGATGACTGTTCTTATAATAATTTTTATATCTAAAAGTAAACTCCAGTTTTCGATATACCAAATGTCATATTCTACACGGTTTTCCATGTCAATGAGTTCTTTTGTTTCTCCACGGAAACCATTTACTTGTGCCCAGCCTGTAATTCCGGGTTTTGCATATTGACGTACTAAATAATTATCAATCAAATCGCTGTATTCTTTAACAACATTTACCATATGCGGCCTTGGCCCTACAATAGACATATCTCCCCAAAAAACATTTATAAACTGCGGCAACTCATCTATACTTGTTTTGCGAATAAAGGCGCCAAACTTCGTAATACGGCTATCACCTCTTTCTGTAATTTTATGATTGGCCAGATCATTTATATACATACTTCTAAATTTTAGGCAAGTAAATGATCTTTTATCGCGACCGGCTCTTTCCTGTCTGAAAAAAACTGGTCCGGAAGATTCTAATTTAATAATCAGCATTATAATGGGAAACAACCACGGAAATATTAACAAAATAACTAAACCGGAGAAGCAAATATCAAACATCTTTTTCGCAAGTCTGTTTACGGCAAATTCCAAAGGTTCCGGACGAAACATTAGTACCGGGGTATTTTCATAAAAATTCACTTCGACCTTACTTGATTTGGTGTACAACTGAAAATCCGGAATAAACTTAATGCGTATCATGTTTTGCTCACAAATTAGCGTAAGCTCATTAATAATCTCAATATTATCGATATGAAGTGCTACATACATTTCATCTACCTTTTTTTCGGTAATAAACTTTCGGATAGATCCAAAACCTCCTAAAACCGAATCAGGATTAACAATAGAAGCATCTGTTTTTTCATCAAAAAAGCCTAGAAATTTATAGCCAAAAGTCAAATCTTTGGCGAGTATTTTACGTATTTTTTCTCCGGATTGATTTGCTCCTACAATAATAAACGTTTTAAAATTATAGCCTTCGGCTCTTATATATTTTAAAAGTTTCATCGACAAATAGCGGGTAATCATTAATAAGCCAAAGAAAATCAAATAGAATGAAAGCAACCGAAGCCTGGAAATATCAGTATATTTTAAATACACCACAAATACTGAAATTACAGCAGCATGAATTACTAATTTTCGAATGGTTCTGACCAATATGGATTCGATAGGTTCTACCCTGATACTTCGGTTAGAATCATTTTGAAGCAATAACACTATCCAGATTATAATTGCTAATAACGAAACTGTTTTTTCCTCTTTTGACAAGAGCATATCTAAGTTTCCAAATACTACTTGTGCAGATAAGATTGTTGCCAGATTTAACAACAACACATCTACCAGAACAAATAAAAGTTTAAAATAGCGCGAAAAACGGTAATGTGATAGTCTTTGTAAAATTTTCATATTGGGGTTATGCTTAATCTTAAAAATAAAATCTAACTTTTAAATTAGCACTGCAAAGTAGTATTTTAATTATATTTTCCAATACTATTTAGAATCTATTCTTTAAAAGTTTACTTTTATATTATGCAAATTTAATATTGCAGACCATGATTAAAAACACTTTATTCTTTTGCCTGATTGTATTTTCTGCTAATGCCCAGGTTACAGAATGTACAGATCCGCTTTCTAAAAATTATAATCCAAATGCTACGGTAAACAACGGAAGCTGTTTTTATAAAAATGTAAAATTAAAAACTGAATATTCTGTCAAACTAAGTGATTCTATCAAAGAAACTTCAGGATTAATTGCGTTTGATAATTTGTTATGGACACACAATGATGACCATGACCAAACAATTTACGGATTGGATTCATTGGGAAAAATTCGAAAAAAAATCATTTTAGATCAGGCTGTCAATCATGATTGGGAAGAAATCTCGCAAGACAACACTCATTTATATATTGGTGATTTTGGGAATAATTACAGCGGAAACCGAACGAATCTGAATATTCTAAAAATCGAAAAAAAGTCATTTTTGGAAGGAAAACCTGTTATCGAAACAATTTCTTTTCGCTATGCAGATCAAACTGATTTTTCTGCTCAAAAACCAAACAGCACTAACTTTGATTGCGAAGCTTTTATAGTTTTAAAAGACAGTATTTATTTGTTTACCAAACAATGGAAATCATCTAAAACGAGTATTTATGTTTTGCCTAATCTGGCCGGAAATCATGTTGCACAATTGAAAAACACACTTGATGTAAAAGGTCTGGTTACAGGAGCAACTTATGTCGAATCTAAAAAACGAATCGTTTTATGCGGTTATTCTAAAATAGGGAAACCTTTTTTGTATCTTTTATATGATTACCAAAATGCTGATTTTTTATCGGGAAACAAACGAAGAATAAACATTAAGCTTCCTTTTCATCAAATAGAAGGAATCGCCACTTTTGACGGTTTACATTATTATCTGAGCAACGAAGCACTGGTTCGAAAACCCGTTATAAATGTTCCGCAGCAGATTCATCGTTTTGATTTAAGTTTTTTATTGAATTCGCATATTCATCAATAAACTGAAATCGTATAAATAAAATAATTACTATGTGTTTTCACGAGTTTTAACCAAACAGCCAAATCCCGTGAAAACACATAGAATGCTTTTGGGTTATGGCAATTTAGATAGTAGTAAATTAAAATTACCAATTACCAGATCAGGTTCATCATTCATAATATAATGCCCCGATTTTGTTGTTGTAATGTGTGTAAAATCAGTAACTCCGTCTTTTAACAATTCATGTGCTTTAAACCATTTTTGTTTGTCTGATTCAGAAGTAGATGCATCGACTTTTAAGCTCGAAATTACAATTACAGGAATATTTGGCAAATGCGGAAGTGTTGCCATATACTGAGAATCTTCTATTAATTCTCTGGCTTCGCGTGCTGCACCAGAATCTGCTCCATAATTGGTCTTACAAGCATTATAAAGCATATCCTCCTCATCTTGTGAAAGTTGATTATAGTATTCGTGCGATGGATCTATAAATAATAATCCGGCAACTTTAGAAGGATTTTTAACGGCATAATCTCTAATAATCATTCCGCCAAGCGAATGTCCGATAAGAATAACTTTTCTTCCGTTTGAAAAATTATTAATCACAGTTTCCAGTTCACTTCTTAATTGATTTATGTTTCTTGGTTTTGAATCTTTTTCAGAATTTCCGTAACCGGCTCTGTCATATGTCAGGACATCTAACTTGGCGTTTAGTTTTATTGGTATTTTTTTTTCGTCCCAAACAGCATGTCCGTCTCCGAGTCCGGATTCAAAAACTACCAAATATTTTGAGTTGTGAATAATAGAATAGGCTGCCAATTTATGAGTTCCAACATCTACTTTTGTTTCTTTTAAAGTTTCAGTATTCTTATCACTGTCTTTATCGCAGGAAACGAATGTAAAGAATAAGCTTAGACCAATTTTTGCAATAATGTTTTTTGCTGATTTCATTTCTTATAAGATTAAAATTTTCAGCAAAAATCCCTTAAAAACAAAGGCTGGTCGTTCGGATTTATAAAGTAGAACCTATTTGTTTCTTATATTCTGACGGAGTTTGTCCGGTCACTTTTTTAAATGTAGTATTAAAAACCGTTTTTGAATTAAAGCCTACAGAAAATCCAATTCCCAATAAACTTAATCGATTCGTTTCAAGATCAGCCATTAGTTTTTTGGCTTCTTCAATACGGTATCGATTTATAAACTGATAAAAATTTTCATCAAATCCATTGTTGATTACATACGAAAGTATATGGGTAGAAATTTTCATCGAAGCTGCCAGTTTTACCAAACTTAAATCAAAGTCTAAAAAAGGTTTTTCGATTTCCATTAATTGCAATAAATTGCTTTTTTGTTCCTGTAACTCCTCATCTGTAAGCAATTCTTTTCGCTTTCCTTTCGGCAAAGTGGTTTCAACAATAATAGTTTCTATTTCTTCTTTCTCTTTTAAACTATAAGGAAAAATTTCTTTTTGTTTTTGCCAATAATACGTAATATAGAGAATACTTAAAAAGTAAATTAAACTGGTCAGAATATCAAAAGTTTTGTTTCCTTCGGATATTTGAAATACAATATCAAAAATCCAAAAAATCGTGATAAAAATAACACCGACAATAATATTTTTTAGCCATTTTAAATCCAGATTTTCAGAAGTAGAATTTAAAAGACGAATTGTTTTCTCATGCTTAATAATCTTTTTATAAGCCAGAAAACAATAAATAAAAACGTATAAGCTGAAAATAAAATTAAATATTGCTATCGTCTTTTGTACAATTTCAGGACTTATATCTTCAGGTTTAGTGTTATCATCTATTGCCCAGGACATAACAAGAAGAATAAAGACTAAGAAAGCAAAACTAAAATGCAGGTAATCAATTGCTTTCCATTTTCGAACAGGCTCAATATAATAGCAGACACTTAAATAAAATACCGGAGCAACAATAAAACTGGAGATGTTTATTAATTCATTCAAAATATCAGTTTCGCTTAATATTTTGCTGTCTATAATAACATTTTCGAGTAAGATCAAAAAAATGCAAAATATAAAACATCCAAACCAGCGATTGGCTTTTATATTAACCTTATTTTGGTTTACAAAAATTATAAATGTCAGTAAAAATGCTGCACCGCAAATTATCGCATTGAATATCGAATACATAAAACAATTTTGATCACAAATCTAAATAATTAAGTTTGTCTTATTCTGTAGAAAATGCATCTAAATTATTTTTAGCTCCCATTATTAGAAGCCATAAACAGGTTCCGATCTCGCCAAAAGTTGCCGGAAGCCTTATATAAGAAGATATTCCAAGTTTAGGATAATTAGTAAACAATGTATCTCCAAAAAAATCTATTAAATAACTTAAACAGCCAAGCATTAATAATATTCCTAAAAATTTTGGAATTATTCCTGACTTAAAAATTAAATATCCTAACGGAAAAAGCCAAAGCCCCCAAAATATCTGAACAACTAAATTTCCATAATCATATTGATTGAGATAAAACATTACAAGATCTTTATCTTGTCCTTCAGAACTAATTACAGAAAGTACTGCAAATTTATTCTGCATGTTTGCAAAAGAAATCGGAACACTTACAATTGCTAAAATTACCATATACAGAGCGTATGTTTTATGAACGGGTTTCAATAGTTTATACAAAACCAAAGGCAGAAACAAAAAGAAAATATAACAGATTAAACCACTTACAACACCAAGTCTAAAAAGCAACTCAGAGTTTGTAATATTGACAAAAGTTGCAGAAGCGTTGTTCCAGACTATTAATTTTGAAGGAACATATCCTAAACTAAAAATTCCGGTTATTACGACTACTAAATATAGCAACCCGGCAATTCTTCCTGTATTTCTAAACGATAATTTTGATTCTTGATCCATCTTTCTTATATCTTTTTAAAATTTAAATTTGTTTTGGCCATTTAAGTGCAGTCCAAAATATTACTGATGTAAGAATACTTTCTAATAATGCAAAAAATACATAAAAACTCCACCAGGGTGCAATTGAAGTAAATGCAATTAATAACATGATTGCGGTATAAAAAATTCCAAAAACAATATTCAGTACTCTGTTTATGTTTGGTTTTAAAACAACAGATGCAAAAATCATTAAAGCCGGAACTGCCATTAAGATTGCGGCAAGAAATAATTTCACAGGAGAATCAAGCAATGTTTCGCCAGTTATAAAATCTTCTACTTTTTTAGGAACATACAGAGAAAAGTAATCTCCATAAACATAGCAAAACATGACAGAAGTCCATAATGCGGCAAGTTTAATTTTAGTATTTATTTTAAAATCTTCTAATTTATTAGTATTATTTTCTTCCATACTCTTAATTTAATGATTAATTACCAAACTATTTTACAATTTGATAAGTCGACACCTTTCTTAAAATGTTACATCACAATCGGGTTTTAATTTACATCCTTACTGATCTTTCAATTCAAAATAAATCAGGAATATTACCACTTAAAAAGTCGTTTTTTTTCTCTGATTCAAAAAGCTATCTTTGCGCAATCTTTTTTTAGAATCTTAATTAATAAAAGCTGATTTTCAGCTAGAAATATCTTCATGAATTACTTATCTGTAGAAAATATATCAAAGTCATTTGGCGAAAGAGTCCTTTTTGACAATATCTCTTTTGGAATCAACAAAGACCAAAAAATCGCTTTTATTGCCAAAAATGGTTCCGGAAAAACCACCATTATGAGCATTATCAATGGCTTAGACGAGCCTGATACCGGACAAGTGGTTTTGAGAAAAGGAATCAGAATGGCGTTTCTTTCACAGGACAATAATTTGCAGGATGAGCTTACAATTGAAGAAAGTATTTTTGCTTCAGACAATGAAACCTTAAAGGTAATTGAAGCTTACGAAAAAGCGCTTGAAAACCCAAATGACGAAGAAGCGTATCAAAAAGCTTTCGACGCAATGGATCAGCATAATGCCTGGGATTTTGAAACGCAATACAAACAGATTTTATTTAAATTAAAACTGGAAGATTTTAAACTTAAAGTAAAAAATCTTTCGGGAGGACAAAAAAAACGTCTTTCTCTGGCTATCATCTTAATTAATCGCCCTGATTTATTGATCCTGGATGAGCCAACCAACCATTTAGATCTTGAAATGATCGAATGGCTTGAAAGTTATTTTACCAAAGAAAATATTACCTTGTTTATGGTAACACACGACCGTTTCTTTCTGGAGCGTGTTTGTAATGAAATTATCGAACTGGACAATGGTAAACTGTACCAATACAAAGGTAATTACTCGTATTATTTAGAGAAAAAAGAAGAACGAATTGCTTCTGAAAACTCCAGTATTGATAAAGCAAAAAATCTATTTGTAAAAGAATTAGAATGGATGCGCCGTCAGCCAAAAGCGAGAACAACCAAATCTAAATCCCGTCAGGATGATTTCTATCTAATTAAAGAAAAAGCCCAAAGCCGACGTAAAGAAAACAAGGTCGAACTTGAAATTAATATGGAAAGAATGGGAAGCAAAATTATTGAGCTTCATAAACTTTCTAAAAAATTTAAGGAAAAGGTTATTCTGGATAATTTCAGTTTTGATTTTCAGCGTGGCGAAAGAATTGGAATTATTGGTAAAAACGGAACCGGAAAATCTACTTTTTTAAATTTACTTACCGGAACAATTCCGCCGGACAGCGGCCGTGTTGTAAAAGGTGATACAATTAAAATTGGTTATTATACGCAAAGCGGAATCAACCCGAAACCAAATCAGCGTGTAATTGATATTATTAAAGAATACGGTGAATACATTCCGCTTACAAAAGGAAAAATTATTTCGGCTTCGCAATTGTTAGAGCGTTTTCTTTTTGATGCTAAAAAACAATACGATTATGTAGAAAAATTAAGCGGAGGAGAATTAAAACGTTTGTATTTATGTACCGTTTTAATTCAGAACCCAAACTTTTTAATTCTCGATGAGCCAACAAACGATTTAGATATTGTAACGTTAAATGTACTTGAAAGTTTTCTTTTAGATTATCCGGGATGTTTATTAGTTGTTTCGCACGACCGTTATTTCATGGATAAAATTGTCGATCACTTATTTGTTTTCAGAGGACAGGGCGAAATCGAAAATTTCCCTGGAAACTATTCTGATTTCAGAGCTTATGAGGACAGTGCAGATGTGGCTCAAAAAGAAGAAAATAAAGCGGAGAAAAAAGACTGGAAACAAAACAATCCAACCGGAAACTTAACTTTTAACGAACAAAAAGAATATCAGAAAATCGAAAGAGAAATCAAAGATTTAGAAATTGAGAAAACTAAAATCGAACAATTATTTTCTGATGGAAAAGTAGCAGATGCTGATATTGAGAAAAAAGCAAATGAACTGCAAAATATCATTAATAAAATAAATCAAAAGGAAGAACGCTGGTTTGAACTATCTGCTAAAATTGAAGGATAATTTTTCGTTCCGTTTTTAAACTTTTGAAACTAAAATCATATTTTTATATTTACAATCTCAAAAAACAAATACCACATGAAATACCTTTTATCAGCATTATTAGTATTTACTTTATTTACATCTTGTGTAAGTAATGAAAAAGAAGAGGAACAACCTGTAGAAGTTGATTATACTGCCCAAAACGAAAAAGAAATCACTGATTATATTGCAAAAAATAATTTAACTGCTCAAAAAACCAATTCCGGACTCTATTATGTTATTAATGAACCTGGTAGCGGAGCGCAGCCAACAGCAGCTTCAAATGTAACTGTTGCTTACAAAGGTTATTTTACAAGTGGAAAAGTTTTTGACCAAAGTAGTGCCCAGGGAATTGCTTTTGGATTAAATCAGGTAATTAAAGGCTGGACAGAAGGAATTCCTTATTTTAAAACAGGCGGAAGTGGAATTTTATTAATTCCGGCACATTTAGGATACGGAAGTTATACTTACAGTAGTATTCCGGCAGGTTCAGTACTTATTTTTGATGTTAAGCTAATATCGGTAAACAAATAATTATAAAAGCTAAAACAGTTTTAAAACTAGTTTATTGGCTAAAACAAAAAATGCTATTTCAAATACAATCCTATTTAAAATTTCTTTGGAACTCCAAAAACGAACATGGTGTACATTCTCCGTTTGTTTTTAATCTGTTGACAAAGTGTTTTTATGATAAAAAATCAAAACCGGAATATTCGATTTTAAAGAACTACAGAAAATCACTTATTGAAAATAACGATTTTATCGAAGTAATCGATTTTGGTGCCGGTTCGAAAGTTTTTAAATCAAACAAAAGACAAATCTCGAAGATTGCAAAAACAGCCGGAATTTCTCCAAAACGTGCTGAACTGTTGTTTAGAGTGACTCATTATTTTAAACCTGATTGTATTTTAGAAATAGGAACTTCTTTAGGTCTGGCTACTTCTGCCATGGCATTAGGCAATACAAATGCCAAAGTAATTACGCTCGAAGGTTGCCCAAACACAGGAAATCAATGTCAATTAGAATTGCAAAAATTCAATTTAAACAACGTTGAAAGTGTAATCTCAGAGTTTGAATCTTTTTTAGTTTCTGAAAACCTGCAATCTGCAACTTACAATTTAATATACTTTGATGGTAATCATTCTAAAAAAGCAACTTTAGCTTATTTTGAACTTTTATTACCAACAATCAACAACGATTCTGTCTGGATTTTTGATGATATTCATTGGTCACCAGAAATGGAAGAAGCCTGGGAAATCATAAAAAAACATCCAAAAGTAAAAGTCACTATCGATACTTTTCAATGGGGATTCGTGTTTTTTAGATACGAGCAGGAAAAAGAACACTTTGTAATTAGAGCATAAAATTACTGACCTTCTCTTTATATTTAAGCAAACGGATTAAGGCAAACCATACTAAATTTAGATATAATATCTGACAAAAAAAGATGTTTTATAAGATGTTTTTTTATCTTTGAAATTCAAACTTTTTAATACAGATAACTTTATCTTTGAACTTTCAGAAAAAAGACACTCATTATGGAACAGAAAATTCATCAGGGAAGAAACGTAAAACGCTTCAGAGAAATGCTTGGCATCAAACAGGAAGCACTTGCTTATGATTTGGGAGAAGACTGGAACCAGAAGAAAATTTCTATACTGGAACAGAAAGAGATAATTGAAGATAATCTCCTTAAACAAATCTCCAGTTCTTTGAGAATTCCTGTTGAAGCTTTTAAAAATTTTGATGAAGATAATGCAGTAAATGTGATTGCAAATACTTTTGGAGATAATGCCTGCGTTGGAAATCCTAATTCTACATTCAACTTCAATCCTATCGAAGAAATAAAAAAACTTCATGAAGAAAAAATTGCTTTATTTGAGCGTATGCTGAAAGAAAAAGATGAAATGATGACGAGACTTGAACAATTGATTAGCAAATAATTTTAGGGTCTACGAGAAAAATCCTTGTGCCAGCCCGGCATTTATGCTTTTTAAATACGAGCAGGAAAAAGAACACTTTGTTTTTCGGGTTTGGTATAAAAAACATAAAATCCTATTTTTATTACATTTGTTACTATTTCAAATTTTATGAATGCAATAAAAATCAATACGCCTTTACACTATCAAATAGCAGTAACTGAATTCATTTCAGACATTCCAAATGCTAATTGTGTTATTATTGCTTCTGCGACCGGAGTAAAAAAAAGTTACTACAATCATTTTGCAAAGTTTCTTTGTAGTCAGCACTACTCTGTTTTCACGTTTGATTACAGCGGAATTGGCGAATCGCAATCCGGACCACTTTCTAAACTGAATACAACAGCCTCAAATTGGGCAGAAAACGATTTTGAATCCGTCGTTAAATATGTTAAAGGTAAAAATACAAACAGCAAATTATTCATCATTACCCACAGCATTGGCGGTCAGCTTATTGGTTTAGTTCCTTCTAATGATCTATTTGATGGTATTATTATGGTTGTTTCACAATCCGGCAGCTGGGTGCACTGGAAAGGAATTGCAAGAATAAAAATGCAGCTTTTGTGGTATGTAATCATACCTGTTTTTACGAGGATCTTCAACTATTTACCTTCCAGTCATTTAACCCGAATGGAAGACTTACCAAAAGGAATGGCATTAGAATGGGCAAATTGGTGTAAAAAAGCCAACTATCATTTTGATGTCATTAAAAACACACAAGAGCGTTATAACAAAATAAAATGCAAAATTGTTTCTTACAGTATTGATCATGATTTTTATGCTACAGTATCAGCGGTAGACTGGATTGCATCAAAATTTAAAAACGCTCAGGTAACCCGGGTACATTTAAAAGCAAATGATTTTGGTGTTCAGGATATTGGCCATTTTGGCTTTTTCAAAACCAGATTTCAGGATACGATCTGGAAGCTCTTTTTACAGAATTTAAAAAACTTTGAAGAGTAATTTATACAAGATCAAATATTCTTTCTAAACAAAAAAAAGACAACCATTTCTGATTGTCTTTTAGTACTAATTCAATTTACTCAATTATTTTTTAGCTTCTTTGTTCTCTTCAGATTTAGCTCCCATTCTGTTAAGTGTATACATTGGCGCAAATTTTATTTTTAAACCTGCAATTTTTCTATTATCCTCAGCCGTAAGTCCTTCTTTTTCAACTGTGTTTTTTCGGCTGTCAAGGGCTTCGTACATGATTTTAATTTTATCCCAGTCTTCACGGGAATATTTATCTTTGTTATTCTCTACGGTATGAACAAATTGTTGGTACACACTATGAATATTTTTAGCGTTTACCCAATCAAAATTCATATCCTCGCCAATTTTTCCTTCACCAAATAAGGAATTTCTTAATTGTTGTTGTGGGCTTGGAGCCGGAGGGGCAAAAACGGTGGTCATTTTATCTTTAAACTCTTCGTACTTAACTTTACTTGTATTTATCTTTTCCGTTTCGGCAGCATTATCTTTAAGATCTGCAAGTGCCAGTTGTGCATTTGCGGCTCTTCTGTCATACTCAGCTTCAACGTTTTTCCAATCTGCTTTCAAATCGTCAGCTTTTACATTTTTAACAGAATCGACGTAGGTTATATAAGAGTCGATTGTTTTCTTCGCTTTTTCTTGTTTTTCATCTTTACACGATGTAAAGCCTAATACGATTATTGCAATTCCTGATATTAATTGTATATTTTTCATAATTCTGATTGTTAAAGATTAGATAACAAATATAGGTTAGAAACCTAAGTAACATATTACATAATTATCACTTTTAAAACATAAAAAACAATATAATTCAATAAAACACAAAAAACATTTAAATTATACAACAATATTCTAAAATTATAGAACAATTTTTTAATAGAAATTTCAATATTAAAAAAACAAATATTAAAACTTAAATCAATAATTAAGAACTTCAATTTGTAACATAAATCAATTTAATACTACTTACCTTTTATTGAAAAGTGTTTTGTACTTTTAAATCCAAAATTGTAAATAGAAATGGCAAATCCATTAATTAAAATAACTGACATCAAACGAGATTTTGTATTAGGTAACGAAATTGTTTATGTTTTAAAAGGAATTAATTTAGAAATCAACAAAGGAGAATACGTTGCCTTAATGGGACCTTCGGGATCTGGAAAATCAACTTTAATGAATTTATTGGGTTGTCTGGATACGCCAACTTCAGGGCGATATGTTTTAAACGGAAAAGATGTCAGCCAAATGAGAGATGATGAATTGGCGGGAATTCGGAACAAAGAAATTGGATTTGTATTTCAGACTTTCAATCTTTTACCCAGAACTACTGCTTTAGACAATGTGGCTCTGCCTATGATTTATGCAGGATATTCTAAATCAGACCGCCATGCAAGAGCGGTTGAGGTTTTAAAACAAGTAAATCTTGCAGACAGAATGGATCACCAGCCCAATCAGCTTTCAGGAGGACAACGCCAGCGTGTGGCAATTGCCCGTGCTTTGGTCAACAAACCTTCGATTATTCTTGCCGATGAACCAACGGGAAACCTGGACAGTAAAACTTCTGTAGAAATCATGAAGCTTTTTGGAGATATTCATGCACAGGGAAATACGGTAATCCTGGTAACCCACGAAGAAGATATTGCGGCTTATGCACATCGTGTTATTCGTTTGCGTGATGGTTTAATTGAAAGCGATACAACTAAATAGTTTAATCGTTTATTTGGTTAATTGTTTAATCGAAAAAGGAAAAACTCAGCATCTTAAAAGGCTTTAAATTTTACTCAAAAAAAAGAAATCTTAGAATCTTAGCAGCTCAGAACCTTAGCATCTTAAAAAAAATGAAAGTATATACCAAAACAGGAGATAAAGGAACAACCGCTCTTTTTGGAGGCACCCGTGTTCCTAAAGATCATATACGAATTGACAGTTATGGAACTGTCGACGAACTCAACTCTTATATAGGACTAATACGCGATCAGGAAATCGATGCGCATTACAAGACTATTTTAATCGAAATTCAGGATCGTCTTTTTACCGTTGGTGCTATTTTGGCTACACCACAGGAGAAAGAGGTTTTAAAGAACGGTGAACTTCGCTTAAAAAACCTGGGAATAATCGATTCTGATATCGAATTATTAGAAAACGAAATAGATAAAATGGAAGAAAGCCTTCCGCAAATGACTCATTTTGTTTTACCGGGCGGGCATCCAACCGTGTCACATTGTCATATAGCGCGTTGCATTTGCCGCAGAGCAGAGCGTTTGGCAGTACATTTAAGCCATAATGAACATGTTCCTGAAATAGCGATAATGTACTTAAACCGACTTTCTGACTACCTTTTTGTCTTGGCACGGAAGTTGTCCTCAGACTTAAAAGCGGATGAAGTAAAGTGGATTCCGAGGAAATAGGATTTTTGATTGGAGATTAATGATTTTTGATTGCAGATATTCACATATTTTAAGTATTCAAAAATCTAAAATCAATCATCTAAAATATACAATTAAGGGAACGTTCTTAAATTTTATTAAAATAAATCAAATTTTACTTGTCTTTTTCAGTAAAAAATTTATTTTTGCACAAACTAAACAGATAACAGATGTATTGGACATTAGAATTAGCATCTTATTTAAGTGATGCGCCATGGCCTGCTAACAAAGACGAACTTATTGACTACGCTATTAGAGCTGGTGCTCCATTAGAAGTAGTAGAAAACCTTCAGTCAATTGAAGACGAAGGAGAGATATATGAATCAATGGAAGAAATTTGGCCTGATTATCCAACAGACGAAGATTATCTTTGGAATGAGGATGAATATTAAAAAATAAACCAAAGGAAAAAGTCTCATCACCGAGGCTTTTTTTTTGGTTCAAATACACATTTACATAAAATAGAAATACAATAAATCATGAGTTTCATAAACAGTATTATTAAAGTCTTTGTAGGTGATAAGTCACAGAAAGATGTCAAAGCTTTACAGCCCTACTTAAATAAAATTAAAACATTCGAAACCAGCTTAATGGCTTTGTCTCACGACGAGTTAAGAGCCAGAACCGTATATTTTAAAGAAAGAATAAAAGAAGCCAGAGCTGATAAAGACGCTAAAATCGCTTCGCTTAAAGCCGAAGTAGAGAACATTGAAGACATCGACAAAAGAGAAGATCTTTATGATGCTATCGATACTCTTGAAAAAGAAGCATACGAAATCTCAGAAAAAACTTTGTTGGAAATTCTTCCTGAAGCTTTTTCTGTTGTTAAAGAAACGGCTCGTCGTTTCAAAGAAAATACTCATATCGAAGTTACTGCAACTCCAAAAGACCGTGAGTTTTCTGCAACAAAACCTTATATTACTATTGACGGCGAAAAATCTGTTTGGGCAAACAAATGGAATGCTGCCGGAAAAGACATTACCTGGGACATGATTCACTATGATGTTCAGTTAATTGGAGGAATGGTTTTGCACGAAGGTAAAGTTGCCGAAATGCAAACAGGAGAAGGTAAAACTTTGGTTGCAACATTACCACTTTACTTAAACGCTTTAACCGGAAACGGTGTTCACTTAGTAACAGTGAATGACTACCTGGCAAAACGTGATAGCACCTGGAAAGCTCCATTGTTCGAGTTTCACGGTTTATCTGTAGATTGTATCGACAATCACCAGCCAAGTACTGAGGCAAGAAAAAAAGCTTACGATGCTGATATCACTTACGGAACCAATAACGAATTTGGTTTTGACTACTTAAGAGATAACATGGCGCACTCTCCTAGCGATTTAGTGCAGAGAAAACACAATTATGCTATTGTCGATGAGGTCGATTCTGTATTAATTGATGATGCCAGAACACCACTTATTATTTCAGGTCCGGTTCCTCAGGGAGATCGTCATGAATTTAACGAGTTGAAACCAAAAATCGAAAACTTAGTTGCGCAACAACGTCAATTAGCAAATGGTTTCTTAGCCGAAGCTAAAAAATTAATCAAAGAAGGAAATACTAAAGAAGGTGGTTTCTTATTGTTAAGAGCATACAGAAGTTTACCTAAAAATAAAGCATTAATTAAATTTTTGAGTGAAGAAGGAATTAAACAATTACTTCAAAAAACCGAAAATCAATACATGCAGGATAACAATCGTGAAATGCATAAAGTTGATGAAGCTTTGTATTTTGTGATTGAAGAAAAAAACAATCAGGTAGAATTAACAGATAACGGTATCAAATACTTATCTGGAGATACTGATTCTGATTTCTTCGTTTTACCGGACATCGGAACAGAAATCGCTGCTATCGAAAAACAAAAACTGGATAAAGATGCTGAGGCAGAAGCCAAAGAAAGATTATTTCAGGATTTTGGAGTAAAAAGCGAGCGTATCCACACCCTTACACAGCTTTTAAAAGCATACGCCCTTTTCGAAAAAGACGTAGAATATGTGATCATGGACAACAAAATTATGATTGTCGATGAGCAAACAGGTCGTATCATGGATGGTCGTCGTTATTCTGACGGTCTTCACCAGGCGATTGAAGCTAAAGAAAACGTAAAAATCGAAGCTGCAACTCAAACTTTTGCTACTGTTACATTACAGAACTACTTTAGAATGTACAGTAAATTAGGAGGTATGACCGGAACAGCTGTTACAGAGGCCGGAGAGTTATGGCAGATTTACAAACTGGATGTGGTTGAAATTCCAACCAACCGTCCAATTGCAAGACACGATAAAGAAGATTATATCTACAAAACAACACGTGAAAAATTCAACGCTGTTATTGAAGACGTTACTGAGTTATCAAACGCAGGAAGACCAGTATTAATTGGAACAACTTCTGTAGAGATTTCAGAATTATTAAGCCGTATGCTTAAAATGAGAGGAATCACACACAACGTATTGAATGCTAAAATGCACAAGCAAGAGGCACAAATCGTAGAAGAAGCTGGTAAAGCCGGAGTTGTAACCATTGCAACAAACATGGCTGGTCGTGGTACCGATATTAAATTATCTCCAGAAGTAAAAGCTGCCGGAGGTTTAGCAATCGTTGGTACAGAGCGTCATGATTCACGTCGTGTCGACAGACAGTTACGTGGTCGTTCCGGACGTCAGGGAGATCCTGGTAGTTCTCAATTCTATGTTTCTCTTGAAGATAACTTAATGCGTTTATTTGGTTCTGAAAGAGTTGCTAAAGTAATGGACAGAATGGGATTACAGGAAGGTGAAGTAATTCAGCATTCTATGATGACCAAATCTATCGAACGTGCTCAGAAAAAAGTAGAAGAAAACAACTTTGGTGTTCGTAAACGTTTATTAGAATATGATGACGTTATGAACTCTCAGCGTGAAGTAGTTTACAAACGTCGTCGTCACGCTTTATTTGGTGAGCGTTTGAAACTGGATATTGCGAATATGCTTTATGATACCTGCGAATTAATCGTAAGTAATACTAAAGTAACAAATGATTTCAAAGCATTTGAATTTGATTTGATTCGTTATTTCTCTATCACTTCTCCTATTGCAGAAGCTGATTTCGTAAAATTATCTGATATTGAAATCACAGGAAAAGTATACAAAGAAGCTTTAGCGTTCTACACTGAAAAAACAGAACGTAGCGCAAGAGAAGCTTTCCCGATCATTAGAGGAGTTTACGAAGAGCCAAACAATCATTTTGAAAGAATTGTAGTTCCGTTTACTGACGGAATCAAAACTTTGAATGTTGTTACAGATCTTAAAAAAGCATACGAGAGCGAAGGAGCTCAGTTAATTGCAGATTTCGAGAAAAACATCACACTATCTATTGTCGATGAAGCCTGGAAAAAACACTTACGTAAAATGGACGAATTGAAACAATCTGTTCAATTAGCCGTTCACGAACAAAAAGATCCATTGCTTATTTACAAACTAGAAGCTTTTAACTTGTTTAGAGCGATGCTGGACAATGTAAATAAAGAAGTTATTTCATTCTTGTTTAAAGGTGATTTACCAGCTCAAAACGTACCTGAAATTCAGGAAGCAGTTGAAGTTCGTCAAAAAGAAAACTTCAAATTAAGCAAAGACGAAATCGTAAACAGCGAAGACATCAATCGTGAAGCCGGAGAAACGCAACAACGTCAGGTTACAGAAACCATTGTGAGAGATAATCCAAAAATCAATCGTAATGACAATGTTACCATTCAGGAAGTTGCTACTGGTAAAACAGAAACTATGAAGTACAAAAAAGCAGAAACTCTTTTAGCTTCAGGAGCCTGGGTTATTGTGAAAGAATAATTTCTAAATTTTAAACCTATATTTAAACCTGACAGGTTTTAAAAACCTGCTACGTTTATCACTTCAAAAATCCCTAATTGCATTTTGTAATTAGGGATTTTTTTATGTTAAATGACAAAAATCATCATGATTAAAAATAATAAAATGTATTTTTGCATTCGAAACAACGAAACAAGTCTTGAAGAGATTTTTTATCATAATATTATCCTGTATGCTTTTAGTGCCATCATTTGGCAGTTTCTTTGTTTATACTTCATTCAAATTAAATCAGGACGAAATAACAAGAACCATTTGTGTACAACGTAAGCTGGTTTATAATACGTGTAACGGTCGATGTGAACTTCAAAAAAGTTTAAAAAAATACGCCGACAACGAAAAAAAGATGCAAAACAACCTGAAAGAAAAAGCAGAGATTGTTTACATACAAAACACCTTTACAACAGAATTTAAATTAGTAGCACCTATTCAGTCTAAAGCAAAACTTTTTGCAGTTCTAAACGAAAAGCCTATTGCAGTTTCTATCGCTACTTTTCGCCCTCCATCCTATTTTATATAATTTTTTAAATCAGATTTCATTTTCATAATTGAAATCCAATTTTCATTGTTTCAAAATCAATGAAAACGCGTTTACGCATGTCTAAATTTAAAATCAAATTATATAAAATTCATAAAATGAAAAATACTTTATACAAAGCACTTGCTATTGTAGCACTTTCTATTGCTCTGACTTCATGTTCTAACGACGATAATCAGGAAGTTTCCGGAAACGGAAAAATTATCCTGGAATTTGATAATGCTTACGGAGCAAACGATCTTATTTTAAATACTCAGGGAAACAAAACCTCAAACAACGAAATTTTAAAGATAAGCACCATAAAATACATAATCAGTAATGTGGTTTTAACCAAAGCAGACGGAACTACTTTTACATATCCAAAAAGTAAAAGCTATTTTATTGCTGATGAAGCATCAACTGACGGCCATGAATTTGAACTTACAGACGTTCCGGCAGGAGATTATGTAAAAGTAAAATTTGGAGTTGGAGTTGATGAAGACCAATGGAAATTAGGCGCTTCAGGTCAGGGAGATTTTCTGGCTAAAGCCGATGCAGCAGGCATGATGTGGTCGTGGGCAGCAGGTTACAAATTTTTGGCTTTCGAAGGAACTTTTACATCTCCAACAGTTACAACTGCAACACCTTTCATGATTCATACAGGGAAAACCGGAACCGATTACAATTATACCGAAGTAACACTTGATATGCCTACAAAAGCTTTGGTACGTACTACTATTACCCCTGAGGTTCACTTAATTACTGATTTGTCTAAAATCATAGACGGAACAAACAAAATCAAACTTTCTGACAACAATGCAGGCGGAATGGGCGCAATGATTATGGGCGGAGCTAATTTGCCGTTAATTACCCAAAACATCAACGGCATGTTTAGAGTAGATCACGTACACAACGACTAAATTTATTTTAAGGAGCACAAAAGTCAGCATTCAATAGAAATATTGTCCCGCTGTCCGTTATATCTTTTATGCCAAACCCTGTCATAAAAGGATATCACTCCCATCGGGGCTAGATAAGAACTTTTGTGCTTCTAAAAAACCAAAGAAATCATGCAGAAAATAAAATATTTTCTATGGCTCATGATTCCGTTGTTGTGGAGCTGCTCTAATCAGGAGGACGAATATGTAAATATCCCGTTAGAATTTACTGTTCCGTCAAACTTTCCTGCTTTAGCGTATAACATAGCACAGAATCCGCCAACAGAAAAAGGATTTGAACTGGGAAAAAAACTGTTTTACGACGGACGTTTAGCGTCTGATGGAGTCGTTTCCTGCGGTTTTTGTCATATTCAGGCGAATGCATTTACACATCACGGACACACTGTAAGCCATGGTGTAGACAATGCACAAGGAACAAGAAACACACCATCTATTCAAAATCTGGCTTATCAAACCGTATTTATGTACGACGGAGCCGCAGATCATTTAGACTTACAGCCGCTTATTCCGCTTAAGAGCGTTATCGAAATGAATGGCGATCTGAATGCTATTCTAAAAATGATGAAAGCCGACAAAGAGTACCAAAAATTATTTGGACAGGCTTTTGACGATGGCGCGATTACAACCGAAAACATGCTAAAAGCACTTTCGCAATTTATGGTTATGGTAACCTCATCAAACTCCCGATTTGATAAATACAGACGCCATGAAACCGGTGGCACTTTAACTGCTGATGAATTGGCAGGATATGATTTATTTAAATCTAAATGTGCTTCATGTCATGCTACAGATTTACAAACTGATAATTCATTTCGCAATAATGGTTTAGCAGTAAATCCAATGGTAAATGATGTTGGGCGTTATAAAGTGACGGAACTGGCAAGTGATTATTATAAATTTAAAGTACCCAGTTTACGAAATGTAGAAGTTTCCGGACCTTATATGCACGATGGAAGATTTGGAACTCTGGAAGGTGTTTTGGATCATTATGAAAGTGGCATAGAAAATTCGGCAACCTTAGATCCGATATTAAAACAGAATGGAAAATTAGGAATTTCACTTTCTGAAACAGACAAAAAACAAATAATAGCTTTCCTGAAAACGTTAACCGATCAACAATATCTTACGGATAAACGTTTTTCAGAATATTAACACTTTTGCCACTCCCGATAGCTGTCTGGGGTAGCAAAAAATAAAATTATAATGAAAACCGGAGTCTTAGCCCCGATTGAAGTGAAAAGCCTTTTTGAAAAAAGACCTTATTTTTTCTGAGTTTATTAAGCGACCAGCGGAAGCTGAATAAACTTATGGAAAAATGGGATTTTGAGAAAAGCTTGCAACGGAAAGCGGGATTAGCTCCTAAAAAAAATAAAAATGAAAAAAATAATAGTAATGTTCGCCCTTTTGGCTGGTTTTTCGGCCTTTAGTTTCACAGTAAAAGATAGTGTTTCAGTTTTTACCTTTCAGCGTCTGGCTATGATGGAAGATTTTGACTGTGACGCTTGTGGTTGTTCGGCTAGTGGAGGAAGTATGGGGTTTAGCTCAATGCTGAACAATAATTTTGTGGGTTTGAGATACTTTAAACAAAGCTACACCAGTCGTGACGGGATTTTTGCCAATTCACCATGGATTGATGAAAATTT
Organism: Flavobacterium chilense; assembly: GCF_001602525.1. GTDB lineage: Bacteria > Bacteroidota > Bacteroidia > Flavobacteriales > Flavobacteriaceae > Flavobacterium > Flavobacterium chilense. The sequence continues at coordinate 82,378 of NZ_LSYT01000009.1, read as the reverse complement.
TAATACCATCCAGGCCTGGGCACGTATTCCTGTTACTGAGAAAGTTCAGATTTCGACCCTCGTTCCATATCATTTTCATGAACGACAACTTACTGCCGGAACTCAAAGTATTGAAGGTTTAGGAGATATCACCATTATGGGACTTTATACTATTTATGAAACTAAAAAAGACAGTACTTTTTTGTCTCATAAATTAAATATTGGAGGTGGAGTCAAAATACCTACAGGAAAGTTTAAAGAGACAAATAATCTGGGAACAATCAACCAGAGTTTTCAGTTAGGAACCGGAAGCTGGGATTTTCCGTTGGTTACTGAATATGTGATCAAACATAAAAATCTGGGATTAAACACAACTTTAAATTACATTTTTAAAACAGAAAACAGTAAAAATTACCAATACGGAGATCAGTTTAATTATGCCGGAACATTTTTTTACTTATTTGATTTAAAGTCGGTTCAGATTGTTCCGCAAGCTGGTTTAGCCGGCGAAATGTATCAAACTAACAAACAGCACAATCTTGATTTACCCAATACAGCCGGAGATATTTTGTTTGGAAAATTTGGTATAGAAGCAGGAAAAGATAAATTTTCGGTTGGTGTAAACGCTATGTTGCCTATTAGTCAAAATTTGTCAAATGGAAACATGGAAGCCAATTACAGATGGAGTATTAATTTGAATTATACTTTGTAAAAGGTTCTGAGTCTTTTTAGGTTCAGAGGTACAAAGGTTCAAAGCTGCAAAGGTATCTTTAGTTGTTAGATAATTAAAAAACTTAGTCCCTTAGAACCTCAGCTTCTTAGAATCTCTAAAAAAAATACTAATCCCCAATTGCTTTGGTAATTGGGGATTTTCTATATTTGATAACTAATAAAACCTTTACAAGAAAAGATTGAAAAAAAATATTCGGTTTTCATTGCTATTAATCTGGACCATCCTTTTTAGTTATTTCTTTGTTTTAATGTTACAGCTCACGTGGCAGTATGTTCCATTAAAAAAAGATGCTGCTTTTCTTCAAATCAAACAGACAGAAGTTTCTGAAATTCCGTTTTATATAACTTTCTTTTACATTCATGTCTATTCGGCAATTTTTGTTTTACTCGCCGGATTCTTCCAGTTCAGTGCTGTTCTTTTAAAAAAATATCCTGTAGCACATCGAAATATTGGGAAATTTTATGTCCTGACAGTGCTTTTTTTAAGTGCACCTTCAGGATTGTTTATTGGGCTTTTTGCCAATGGCGGACTTTACTCTAAAATCTCATTTGTTACATTGTCGATTCTGTGGTTTTACTTTACTATCAAGGGTTTTACGGCGATAAAAAACAAAAATATCACAAAGCACAAAGCATTTATGTTGCGAAGTTTTGCCCTAACCTTTTCTGCTGTCACATTACGTTTCTGGAAAGTCATTCTTGTATATTTGTTTCATCCTTCACCAATGGATCTGTATCAGATTATTGCCTGGCTGGGCTGGATTCCTAATTTATTAATCGCTGAATATTATCTCTATAATCAATTAAAAAAATGAAACACCTTTTTTGTTTATTAGTATCAATACTGCTATTTTCCTGTAATTCGAAAGAAAATAAAATCGTAAAAAGCAGTACCGAAGATCTGCCAAAAGAAATTAGAACAGATTTATACGGTTCATACGTTGGTGATTTTACTATTTTAGAACGCGATACCAGCAGACCTGCAAAAGAAAATTACATCAATAAGATCAATATTGTTATTAAAAAAATTACAGATACTGAAGTGACTGGACAAAGTATTGTTGCCGGTAATAGCAGACCACTTACAGGTACAATGACCACAAAAGGAAATACGGTTCTTTTTATACTTAAAGAACCGGGCGATGATAAAAATGATGGCGTTTTTGATTTTGAAATAAAAAATGATAACCTTTTAGTTGGAACCTGGACTGCCAATAATCTAAAAAAAGAAGTTACCAAAAGAAAATTTGAACTTACTAAAAAAGAATTTAAATATGATCCTAATGTGATGCTTCCGGAAGAAGGAATGTATATCGATTATGAAAATCCAAAAGAGGAACAAGTAACTGATTCAGAAAATGAAGACGGCACAGAAGCAGATAAAGGAACCGAAACCTATATGGAAACTGTATACAGAGCAGCATCAGAAAGTATTGTGACCATAAATTCATCTACAAAAAAATTAAAAGAATCGGATTTAAAAAATTTAAAGAAAATTGATTTAGAGATTCTAAGAAATACCATTTTTGCAAGACACGGACTAACATTTAAAACCAAAACAGTTCGTCAGTTTTTTGATAGTGTGGAGTGGTATATTCCTGTTTCAGACAATGTAAACGATGAATTAACCGCAGTCGAAAAAGAAAACATTGTATTATTAAAACGTTTTGAAAAATACGCCGAAGACAATTACGATTCGTTTGGAAGGTAATTTTTAATTTTTCAGCCCCGAATTCACGAATATTTTAATAAATATTCGTGAATTCGGGGCTGACTTTTTAAGTTCAGTAGCAAGAATATTATTTAGGATTCTCCTGATAATAACGTGCTTCGATTCTCTTAATATCTTTAATTGAATTTTTAGCCCAAACCAGACGCTTCTCCAGTATTTCTTCGTCTGACAAATGCCAGTCTATGTCTGAATTTCGCAATCTGTTAGTTAGGTTTTGAATGATGATGGCTGCAGAAACAGAAATATTTAAACTTTCTGTAAAGCCTACCATTGGTATTTTTAAGAAACCATCTGCTTTTTCAAGGATTTCAGGTGAAAGTCCGTCTTTTTCAGTTCCAAAAAATAAGGCGCTTGGTTTTGTGATATCAAAATCCTGAATCATACAATCGTTTTCATGTGGTGTAGTTGCAATAATTTGATATCCTTTATTGCGTAAAGATGAGATACAGGCGTCTACGGTATCAAATCTGTTGATATCTACCCACTTTTGCGCCCCCAAAGCAATCTCTTTATCGATTCTTTTTCCAAAACGCTGCTCAATAATATTAAGTTCCTGAATTCCAAAAACCTCACAACTGCGCATTACTGCGCTTGTATTATGCATCTGAAAAACATCTTCGACTGCAATAGTAAAATGTTTCGTACGGTTTTCTAATACTTTTAGAAATTTTTCTTTACGGTTGTCTGTCAATATGTTTTCAAGGAAAGCGAGGTAATCTAAATCAATCATTTTAATATTTTATTTTGAGGCAAAAATACATCATAAATAAAACAGAATGAAAAAATCATCCCAATTTTCAACTTTCTACATATTCAATCAGGTTGTTATTTAACTTTTCGTGTAGCTTATTAACCTTTGTAAAATCTATTTCTAAAGCTTCGTTTTTATAAACATCACCAGTAAAAACGGCATTTTTATCTTTTGAATGGCTTTTAAGGCGATCATACATTTTATTCTGTTCATTACCGGAATAGTCAGCAGCAATAAAAGACAAAAATCTTTCTATAACCTGATTCATACCATCATTATAATTAAGGATTACTACATTTTTATCACTCTCATAAAAATCAATAAATCCCTGGAAATACTTTTCTAATACCAATGCACCATATTGCCAAAAGCTTATTTGATTAATTTCTTCTGTCGAAATTCCAAAAACTGCTGCAGGCAACAGATTAGGAACCATGTGCATTCCTGCCATTTTTTGATGAGATTTTAAAACCTCTGTCGGATTTCTGTAAAGCAGTGCAAACGGAATTTCAGGAAAAAGTGATCTTAAGTACGAAGCTTTAAAAATATGCCAGGCATCTAGTTTGATAATAAGATGCTTTTGCTCCAGAAATCGTTTTTGACCTAATATTTGTAATGTCGATTTTAAAAGAACACTTTTTTGATCTTCAGTAAAAAGTTCACTTCTTAAAATCTGATCAATAACAGGTGCTTCAGAAATCATTATATTTTCTGATGTTGTTGCTAATGATTGACTCAGCATGGTAGAACCACATCGTGATACATGAAAAACCAACGATCTTAATTCGACTGACTCTAATTGTACAGACCAATCAATAAGATTTTCTACAGTGCTTACTATTTTAAATCTACTTGAATTATAAGAATGACTTTTACAAATTGCTATTGTTTCATCAAAAAACGGTTCGGCGTATTCATTATCAGATAAATAAATCCATTCAAAATAAACCTCCTGATCGTTTTCTATTAGTTTATAAGGAATCCAATTTAAAAGCGGATGATTGTTATTTTTCATTATGTATATTTTATTGGGCTAATAAATCTGCAATAATTTTAGCACTTGTTTCAGATGGATTAAGAGAAAGTTCGGCAATAATTTGCTGTTTTACTTTATCTGTATAATTATTTTGTTTTGTCGTCAGATTGATATCAAATCCCATTTTACTGAATAGTTCATCAGACCAATCGTTTCTGACACAATCCAGCGTAAGATGAATACGTGGTTTGTAGCTTCTGTTTTCTACACTATGCGGAAGCTGAAAATTAGCATACCAGCATTCACCCATTTCCATAGGAACGCGTTTTTTATCTACATAGAAAAACACTTCAGAGTTTGTTATAATGGGTACATGAATTCTAAAAAAACCATCTTCGTAAGAAGTATCATTATCAACATGTTCTTTAATTTCGCTTTGCGGATCAAGTCTGAGCAATCTTACGGCTTCTTTGTCACACTGAAACCAATCCATAATTTCCTTAAAATAATGGCAGCGGTCAAGCAAATTGGTATTCGTATATTCTTTGTCCGGAAACGATAAAATATCAGTCGTTAATCCAGAATGTGACCGTAGAGAAATACTGGTCCAATTGCCTTCGTATCTATTGGTATTAAAATGAGGTGTCCATAAATCATTTTCGCAGATTACTAAATCTTTATGCAATTTATCGATAGAAAAGGAAACCGGAAGTTTACAGGAAGAAGGATTCATACCATATAAAGAATTAAGTTAGTTTACAAGCCAGATGTATCAAACTGTCTGAGTTAAATTGTCGATTATGAAATGATATAATTTATTTGTTGAAAAAGAAACTGTTTCAGAATCCGTTTTCAGGACTAGATCAGTATTGACCGGAGTTTCGAAAACATCGCTTATTCCCGTAAAATTATTGATCTTATTATGATCATGATCCGGAAGCAATGCTTTTTTGTAAAGCCCTTTTGGATCTCGTTGTATTAGATTATCAAGGGCACAATCTAAAAATACAGTTCGTACAAACTTATATTCTCTTATCTCGTTTCTCAGATTCTCATACGGATTGATCACAGACATTAAAACTATAGTATCAGAATCGACAAAATTTTGTCCCACCTTAAAAAGCCGTCTTACGTTCTCGCAACGGTCTTCTTTAGAAAATCCGAGATCTTTACAAATAGTTGCACGATACACATCTCCGTCAACAACTTCGGCTCTGTACCCATTCTCTACTAACAAAGAACGAACATTTTCTGCCAGGGTCGTTTTTCCTGAGCCTGATAATCCTGTAAACTGAATTAAAATCATTATAAAGTCCTTTTATTTTACTCCACATTAAAATTAAAAAATTTGCAGGATTCTAACAATAAGTATAATTACGCTTTTATTGATGATTAAAAATTATTTAAATCATAATAAGTCCTGCTTTTTTATAAAATCAGATTTGTAAATCACTATTTTTATCTTTTAATTGTAGTAGCATGAAAAAGAAACTTGTTGTATTGACCGGCGCCGGAATTAGTGCCGAAAGCGGAATTAAAACTTTCCGTGACAGTGATGGTTTATGGGAAGGTCATGATGTAATGGAAGTTGCCACTCCCGAAGGCTGGCGTAAAAATCAGGAATTGGTTTTAGACTTTTACAACAAAAGACGTCAACAGCTCAAAGAGGTAAAACCTAATTTAGGACATTATATTTTAGCCGAACTGGAACAGCATTTTGATGTATATATTATTACTCAAAATGTTGATGATTTACACGAACGTGCCGGAAGTACAAAAATTCTTCATTTACATGGTGAATTACTAAAAGCAAGAAGTACACAAAACAAAGATTTAATTCTGGACTGGCAGGATGATTTATTTACTGGTGATCTGGATAAAAACGGACATCAGCTACGACCTCATATTGTTTGGTTTGGCGAAGATGTCCCGGCTTTAGAACGTGCAATCGAAATTACTGAAGATGCTGATTATTTTGCCGTAATTGGAACTTCTTTACAGGTATATCCCGCTGCAGGCCTGATTTCGTATACCTACAGTACAACTCCGGTTTTTTACATTGATCCAAAGCCAATTTCAATTCCGCATATTCAGAATAAAGTCGGGGTGATTGCAAAAGTTGCTTCAGAAGGTGTGGCAGAATTAAGAGACAGATTATTTGAAACAGAAAAAATTTCATGATATTCGAAAGCTGGTTACAACAATTATCGCAGTTTAATCTATTGGTACTATTCATTTTCTTTCTGGCAGAAAATGCAATACTAATTTTTCTTTCGGTACTATTAGGAAAATTAATAGAATATGAAAACACCAAACTTCTCAAAAAAGACCGGAAATGGATTTTTTCAACTCTTATTTGCAATACATTCATCACACTTTTAGGATACAAATTGTATGAGTTTGGAATCATCAAAATAGATTTTACACCTTCAATCCTGAATATCCTGTTAGATACATTACTGTTGATTGTGGTAATGGATTTCTTTATGTTTTGTTTTCATTATCTGGTGCATCATTTAAAATGGTTTTATGCCATTCACCAACTGCATCATACTCATGTTGAAACCAGTGTTTACAGCCTGTATGTACTTCATCCGATAGAAACATTAGGCTTTGGCCTGATATGGTTAACTTCGATTACGGTATTGCATTTTAATTTCATCAGCATTATCATATATCTTATATTAAACCTGTCGTATGGAATCTTCGGGCATTTAAAAACAGATTTATTTCCTGATTTTTGGTACCAAAGCAAAATTACCAAATGGATTTCAACCACGAAATTTCATGCTGATCACCATAAAAACGAATCCCATAATTTTGGTTTTTATTTTACGATCTGGGATAAAATTTTTAAAACAAGAATTTAATTTATTAGTTTCTACCATAATAACGCTTCGGTAATTTTCAGAAGTTTTAACAATAGCTTATATTTGCACCTTTCGAAAAAACAACATAACAATGACTACTCTAAACGAACTGAATGCTATATCACCAATTGACGGAAGATATAGAAGTAAAACCCTTTCATTAGCACCATTTTTCTCTGAAGAAGCTTTAATCAAATACCGTGTATTAGTTGAAGTCGAATATTTTATTGCTTTGTGCGAAGTTCCTTTACCACAACTTAAAGGTGTAGATTCAAATTTATTTGACAGCTTACGTAACATCTATAAAAATTTCTCTACCGAAGATGCTCTTTGGATTAAAGAAACGGAAAAAGTAACCAATCACGACGTAAAAGCGGTGGAATACTTTATCAAAGATGCTTTTGAAAAATTAGGTTTATCTCAGTACAAAGAGTTTATTCACTTTGGGTTAACGTCTCAGGATATTAACAATACTGCGATTCCGCTTTCTACAAAAGAAGCGTTTGAGCAGGTTTATATGCCTTCTTTAATTGCTTTAATTTCAAAATTGAAAGAATTAAGTGTCGAATGGGCAGCTATTCCAATGTTGGCACGTACGCACGGACAACCTGCATCTCCTACTCGTTTGGGTAAAGAAATTTTGGTTTTCGTAGAGCGTTTAGAAGAGCAAATGCGTTTGTTGTTTAATATTCCTTTTGCTGCAAAATTTGGTGGAGCTACAGGAAACTACAACGCGCATCATGTAGCATATCCACAAATTGACTGGAAACAATTTGGGAATAAATTTGTTGAAACAGATTTAGGTTTACATCACTCATTTCCAACTACTCAAATTGAACATTATGATCATTTTGCGGCATTTTTTGATGCTTTAAAAAGAATCAATACCATCATTATCGATTTAGATCGTGATATCTGGACGTATGTTTCGATGGATTATTTTAAACAAAAAATCAAAGCCGGAGAAATTGGATCTTCTGCAATGCCACATAAAGTAAACCCGATTGATTTTGAAAACTCTGAAGGAAATTTAGGAATTGCGAATGCTATTTTTGAACATTTAGCTGCTAAATTACCGGTTTCAAGATTACAGCGTGATTTAACAGACAGTACTGTTTTACGTAATATTGGAGTGCCAATGGGACATACTATTATTGCTTTTGAAGCATCTCTAAAAGGTTTGAACAAATTGCTTTTGAATGAAAGTAAATTTGCTGAAGATTTAGAGAAAAACTGGGCAGTAGTTGCTGAGGCTATTCAGACTATTTTGCGTCGTGAAGCATATCCAAATCCATATGAAGCATTAAAAGGTTTAACCAGAACCAATGAAGCAATCGATAAAAAAGCAATTCATAATTTCATTGCTACTTTAGAGGTTTCTGATGAAATCAGAGCCGAATTATTAGCAATAACTCCTGCTAATTACGTGGGAATTTAAAGAAAACCTAAAATATTTTATCAAAAAAAGCTATCTTTATCGATAGCTTTTTTTATTTACAAATCTTGTTAATAAATGAGCCTGAATTGCATTCAAAAAACTTATTGCTCAAAACAATAGCTATTTGAAATAAAACCTGCAATACAAAAACAAATAAACCCCTGAACAAAAAAATACCACCTTATGATTGCCTTAAACGCCGCTGCAGAAACTACACACCACTTGCAACCTCTCATTAGCGACTTAGGTTTAATCCTGATGACGGCAGGAATTGCTGTCTTATTATTTAAGAAACTAAAACAACCTCTGGTTTTAGGTTATTTGATTGCAGGATTTTTAGCCGGAAACCATTTTGACTTTTTTCCTTCAATCACAGACATGAAAAGTGTTGAAGTCTGGGCAGAAATTGGGGTAATCTTTTTATTGTTTAGTTTAGGACTCGAATTTAGTTTCAAGAAACTCATGAAAGTGGGCGGAACATCCTCTATAACAGCCATAACCCAAATCCTTTTTATGACCCTCATTGGGTATTGTGTCGGGCAATGGATGGGATGGGCCAAAATGGACAGTATTTTTCTTGGCGCTACACTTTCTATCTCGTCTACGACTATTATTATTCGTGCCTTTGATGAACTCGGTGTTAAAGGAAAAAAGTTTGCCGGAATTGTATTTGGTGCCTTAATTGTTGAAGATATTGTAGCCATCTTAATGCTGGTTTTATTATCTACAATTGCAGTAAGCGATCAGGTTTCGGGCGGAGCTTTATTGCAATCCGTTTTAAAATTAGTGTTCTTTCTAATTATATGGTTTTTAGGCGGAATCTTTATTATTCCAACAATTCTAAAAAAAGCAAAACACCTTTTGACAGATGAAATGTTATTGATTATTTCATTGGCACTTTGTTTAATGATGGTTATGTTTGCTGCCAATGTAGGCTTCTCACCTGCCCTTGGTGCTTTTATCATGGGATCTATTATTGCAGAAACTACTCAGGCAGAAAAAATAGAACATTTGATTCAGCCGGTAAAAGATCTCTTTGGTGCTGTTTTCTTTGTATCTGTCGGAATGTTGATTAATCCGGAAACGTTGATTACTTATGCACTTCCTGTTGCATTAATAACATTGCTGACTATTTTTGGAAAAGCATTTAGTTCTTCCATCGGAGCATTATTATCCGGACAGCCTTTAAAACAATCTGTTCAGACCGGAATGAGTTTGGCACAAATTGGTGAGTTCTCTTTTATTATTGCCACTCTTGGAATGACACTTAAAGTAACCAGCGATTTTTTATATCCCATAATTGTTGCCGTATCAGCAATCACCACATTTACAACTCCGTTTTTAATCAAATACTCTGATCCGTTTTCCGGATATTTAGAACAAAAACTACCTAAAAAATGGATTAAAAACATCAACCGTTATAGTGTGAATGCACAAGCGATAAAATCTGTAAGCACCTGGCAAATTGTACTTCGTGCTTCTATCACACAAATCATATTGCACACTATTATTATTACCGCTATTATTTTATTATCATCAAAATTTGTAGCGCCTTTGGTTGCTGATACCCGTTTTGGAAATACTTTGGCTGCCCTGATTACTTTGGTTGTCATTGCTCCGTTTTTATGGGCACTTTCCTTACGACGTGTAAAAGTTGCAGAAGTGGATGAATTATGGGAAGAACGAAAATACCGTGGTGCAATTTTAATGCTTATTTTAATTAGAATGAGCCTTGGATTATTTTTCGTTGGTTTCTTATTGAATATTTTCTTCTCTCCTTTAGTGGCTTTTGTTGCCTTAATCATTGCGATTGGAGTGTATCAATTATTCCCTAAAAAATTAAACGAACAATATCATAAAATCGAAAATCACTTTTTAAAAAATCTAAACGATCGCGAAAACAAAAAAATCGACCGAAGATATGCCAATTTAATGCCTTGGGACGGTCACATGTCTATTTTTGATATTGGAAAAGAATCTAATCTTGCTGGAAAAACTTTAGAAGAATTACGAATCAGAGAGAATATGGGAATCAATATTGCTTTTATCAGGCGTGGTGAAATTACCATCTCGATTCCAACCAAAAATGAACGTTTATTTCCGGGTGACGAAATTTGTGTTATTGGTACCGATGAGCAAATTACGCAGTTTACCAATTATTTACAAAATCAGGTTGAAGCTGCGAAAAACGTAGATGAATCTGAAATCGTATTGCGTCAATTAGAGATTTCGAATGAACAGTTTGTCCAAAAAAGGATTGGTCAGTTTAGAGAAAAAACAGGCGGACTTGTTGTGGGAATTGAACGAAACGGTAATCGTATTTTAAATCCGGAATCTCATATAATCCTGGAAAAAAATGATATTATCTGGGTGGTTGGTGACAAAAAACGAATGAACGAATTAACCAAAAAGAGCGTTAATATACCTATGTAAACTTACTAAAGTGCTAAGTTTCTAAGCTTTTTAAGAGATCAACTCTTAGCATCTTAGAAACTTAGTCGCTTAGAATCTTATTTATTTGGCTGCGGAGTCATTCTCAAATAAGGTTTAATCGGAGTGTGTCCTTTTGGAAATTTCGCCGGAATATCGCTATCCGGAACAGCAGGCGTAATCACTACATCTTCTCCGTCTTTCCAGTTGGCCGGAGTTGCTACACTATAATTAGCTGTTAATTGCAAACTATCAATAACACGAAGCAACTCTTCAAAATTTCTTCCGGTTGAAGCAGGATACGTTAAAGTCAGTTTTATTTTTTTATCCGGTCCAATCACAAAAACAGAACGAACTGTAAATTTCTCACTCGCATTTGGATGCAACATATCGTATAACGTTGCGATTTTTTTATCCTCATCAGCAATTATCGGGAAATTAACTGTTGTATTTTGGGTTTCGTTAATATCTTTAATCCATTCTTTATGAGATTCAAGACCATCAACGCTCAAAGCAATTACTTTTGTATTTCTTTTTTTAAATTCCGGAACATAATTAGCAACTGTTCCTAATTCAGTGGTACAAACAGGGGTAAAATCTGCAGGATGCGAAAATAAAACTCCCCAGGAATCTCCTAACCATTCATGAAATTGGATTGGTCCTTCGGTTGTTTCTGCATGAAAATCTGGAGCGATATCTCCTAATCTTAATGTTGACATAATAATATATTTTTTAGTTCATCTAAAATTAGTCAAAAAAGGTATAAGGAAAACATGGATTTTTTAAAAATAAGTTAAAATTCTATATTTTCTATCGAATTACTATTTAAACTCAAATTAAGCTCACCACAAAATACCAAATAGCAAGGGTTACAAACGAAATTGGGATTCCAAAACCAATCATCATACTGCTTAACTTTGGCTTTAAGCCATAAGTCGAAGCTAAGATTGCACCTGTTATCATGGGTGCCATAGCGGTTTCCATAATAGTTATTTTAATGGGCTCAGAATGTTGATTAAAAATAAAAACATATAAAATCAAAATAACAAAAGGCGTTAGTATAAGCCTAAAGAAAAGTCCAAGCCTCAGAAATTTCCAATGCTGGCTTCTTTGGTCAAAAGTAAGCTGTAATCCTACTGACAGCAAAGCTAATGGCGTAACCAAACTTCCAACTTTCAGTAAAACCGATTGAACATTGATCTCTAAATCGTATTGAAAAACATTCAGCAAACAGGCTACAACAAAAGTAATAAAGGGCGGAAAAAAGATTATTTTTTTGAAAATGCTAAAACCATCAGGACTTCCTTTTGAATAAAAAGCAGCAACAAAAACACCCAAAGTCGAAACTACAACAAAAGTTCCGGGCTGATCAACCAAAATAGCCGTTTCTAAACCTTTTTTTCCAAATAAAGCTTCGATAATAGGATATCCCAAAAAAGAAGAATTGCTTAATCCGGCAGTTAGAATCAAACAACCTATAAGTTTGTTTGACCAGCCTAATCGTCGTCCTAAAAAATGAAAAAAGATAAAAGCCAGTAAAAAAGCAATCCAGCCTGCCAATATGGGAAACAGCAATTCATTACTCCATTTTATTTTTGGAATATGGTATAAAGTGATTGCCGGAAGACAAATATAAATCACAATCTTGTTTAGAACCTTGTAGATATGTGTTGGAAATTGCTTTATACGTTGCAAAATCAAACCTAAGGCAAGAAAGAAAAATATAAGGATAAAGTTGTTCATGGCGCTAAAAGCATCAAAAATAAGTTATTATTGAAATGCAGGATTTAAAATGATTACAGATTTTACTTTCCGTAATCTTTCTTTAATTTTCTCATTAACAATCTCACTCCGTTTACAGTTGCTTCATTAAAAGAATTTGTAAAAATGATATACCCAATAAATTTTTTTCGATCGATCGAGGCAATAGTATAATACGTTCCCGCAGTTCCGGAATGGGTCGAAAAATCCTGATTGTTTTCGTAACTATTAAACCATCCTAACGAATAACCTTCGATTGCTTTATGAATAAAGGTATAAGTATTTGCTTTTAGATAATTATCCTGTCCCTGAAGCCCCTTAATATTAAGCTGAATAAATTTGATATAATCTGTCAGTTTGATATTGATATCACCGGCCGGTTCTGTAAAATCTAAATGATAATCTGTGTTTGAAGGAACGGGACTCAGTTTATTATTTTCGAAAAAATGTCCCCAGGTATCTTTTACTTTCAAATTTTCCGGCCAGGACAATTGAACATCCAGCTTCAAATCTTTATTAAAAACTTTATCAATCAATTTTTCCCAACTTGTTCCGGTCACTTTTTCAACCATCATGGTAGCAAGTGTATATCCGGCATTTGAATACACATATTGATGTTCTGAGTCCGGTTTAGCCGGATCTAATGTTAATACAAATTGCCCAAACTGATTTCTTTTTTCCTGATGTGTTCCCGTAAAATTTGGAACCGCAGGATCATTTTCTCCCTGAAAAGGCTGAATTAAAGCTTGGTGAGATAATAGTTGTTCAAGTGTTATGCCGTAATATTCCGGTTTTGAAGTTTTTTTTAAATCCGGAAATATATCAAAAAATTTAGTGTTCCATTTTAATTTTCCTTTTTCAACATATCTGGCAATCATAAAAGCCGTCATTGCTTTTGTATTTGAACCAATATGAAAGCGATCGTTTAAAGTAGCAGGATCTGTTAAATAGGTCGAATGTAATCCTGATGTATTAATCTCTAAAGTCTTATTGCCAGTAACTACAGCATAACTTAATTCCGGTATACCGCTTGCTACACGAATTGAATCTGCATATTGTGCATGATTCTGTGCATAGATACAGGTTAACAAACCATAGAAAAAGATAAGTGCTAATTTAAATTTCATTGTAATCAATTGAAAGTGTTACTAATCAAATACAAATCTAGCATTTATAAAAAACAAGTATGTTTTTAAGATGTTTTATTTTAGGGCTTCTGCCCCACTTTTTCCAAAAAATTAATTTTTAGTTAAAATCTTTTTTTATTCTCCCTATCCTCACTACATTTGTAACATATTTTATTACAGTATGATTTCAGGTAAGTTTGCCATAACGATTCACATTTTGACTTTACTGACAAAATTCCCAAATGATTATTTATCATCTGAGTATATTGCCGGAAGCATTAATCTGAATCCTGTTTTGGTCCGAAAAGAAATTGCCAATCTAAAAGCCAATCATATTGTAGAAAGTAAAGAAGGAAAAAATGGCGGTACAAAACTGGCTGTCGATCCTTCGAAAATTACATTAAAAGAAATATTTGAGATGACTTTTGAATCGATTAATCTAGGATATGCAAAAAATCAGCCTAATCCTGATTGTCCGGTTGGTAAAAGAATCAATCAAAATCTAAGTTCTTTATATGCTGATATGAATCAAAAAGTTAGTTTACAATTAGAAGGTATTTCATTGGAAGATTTTTCTAATCAATTCTAAAACTATTTTTTTATACAAAACTGTAACATTTTTTATTACTAATTAAAATTATATATTATGAAAATTGCAATTATTGGAGCAACGGGATTTGTTGGCTCAGCCATTTTAAACGAATTAACAAACAGAAATCATGACATTACTGCTATTGCAAGAAACCCAAAAGACACATCGAATGTAAACTGGAAAAGTGCTGACATTTTTAATGTAGAAGCATTGGCAGAAATCTTAAAAGGAAACGATGTTGTTATTAATGCTTATAATTCAGGTTGGACAAACCCTAATATTTATGATGATTTTATTGCAGGATCTAAAGCGATTCAGGAAGCAGTAAAAAAATCTGGTGTTAAACGTTTTATTACTATTGGTGGTGCAGGAAGTTTGTTTGTTGCCCCTGGTTTACAAGCAGTAGATACTCCTGATTTCCCAAAAGAATATCATGCTGGTGCAACTGCCGCAAGAGATTATTTAAATATTTTGAAAGAAGAAAAAGAATTGGATTGGGCGTTTTTTAGTCCGGCTTTCGAAATGCATCAGGGAATTACAACAGGTAGAACCGGAAAATATCGTTTAGGATTAGAGCATCCGGTTTTTAATGACGAACAAAGAAGTATTCTTTCTGTAGAAGATTTAGCAGTTGTTATCGCTGAAGAGGCAGAAAATGCAAAACATCACCAAGTTCGTTTTACTGCGGCTTATTAAAACACTAATTTCACAGATTTTCACGAATTAAACTTTTAAGGATAAAATCAAGATCTGTTTCTTATGCCAATTTGTATGGCAAAAACAAATCTTTTTTTTCAGGAGCTAATCCCGCTATACGTTACAATCTTTTGTGCCGAACCACGGCACAAAAGGATTTCCACTTCTATCGGGGCTAGACATTCGTTTTCATAATGATATTTTTGTTTAGTTTGTCTTTTCGAACGAGAGATAAAAATTTGTGCTAATTCGTGGAATTAGTGTTCTATTCACAAAACAGTTTCAAAAGGATTAATTGTCTTTTTGAAACTGTTTTTGTTTTCTGTACTTTTACAGTACCAAAAAGTACATTTTGTCAGCTTCAAAAAAACAATCCAGCAGTTTACAAGAAAAAGCCGGAATTTCGCCTCCCGAAATCACCAATATTTCTGCCATCAATCAAATTAAAATAAACAGAAGACAACAACCTTCTGCTGATGAATTGATTAGTGGAATATTAAACGGAAACAGAACGGCTTTGAGTCGTGCGATTACTCTGGTCGAAAGCACAAATCCTGAACATATTACAAAAGCCAATGATGTGATTAATGGCTGTTTGCCTCACGCCAATAAATCAATCCGAATAGGAATTACAGGCGTTCCCGGCGTTGGAAAAAGTACTTTTATTGAAGCTTTTGGAAGTTTTTTGACTCAATTAGGCAAAAAGGTTGCTGTTCTGGCGGTTGATCCAAGCAGTTCTCTTTCGCACGGAAGTATTTTAGGTGACAAAACGCGTATGGAAGAATTGGTAAAAGATGAAAATGCTTTTATCAGACCTAGTGCTTCCGGAGATACTTTGGGTGGTGTTGCCCGCAAAACACGCGAATCGATTATTTTATGTGAAGCAGCTGGTTTTGATACTATTATTATCGAAACTGTTGGTGTTGGCCAAAGCGAAACTGCGGTTCATAGTATGGTTGATTTTTTTTTATTGCTCAAAATATCCGGTGCCGGCGATGAGCTTCAGGGCATTAAACGTGGTATTATGGAAATGGCAGATGCTATTGTCATCAACAAAGCAGATGGAGATAATATCAAAAAAGCCAATCAAGCGAAACTGGAATTCAACAGGGCTTTGCATTTATTCCCTCCCAAAAAATCAAACTGGCAGCCAAAAGTTACCACTTGCAGTGCCATTACAAAAGATGGTATTTTAGAAATCTGGGAAACTATTGCTGCTTATCTGGAACAAACCAATATTTCAGGTTATTTTAATGAAAACAGAAAAGATCAAAATCATTTCTGGATGATGGAAACGATTAATGAACAACTCAAATTGAATTTTTACAATCAGCCGGCGATTATTGGGCAATTGGCACAAATAAAAAAGGCGGTGCAAAATGATGAAATATCACCTTTTGCAGCCGCTCAGTTTTTATTGAATGAATATAAAAAACAACTTTTAATTCCCTAAAGCTATTTTAAAGTTTGCTTTATTTTACATCAATTGCAATTGTATAAGCCTCTTCACTTTCTTGAATAGGGTATTTTCCGGGAATTAGAATATCTGAATTGAACTTTAAAGCTTTAACTATTTCCGGAGCTAAAATTTGGCCTTCAGGTATTACGTAAACTCCATTTCTTACTAAATCTTTATGATGCTCCGGAGTCAAAGCACTTTTTTGAATTGTCATAACAAATTTTTCTTTTACATTGTCAATACGTACTGGTGTTCCGGTAGCATCTGGCTTAAAAAGACTAAGGTAGTACCATTTAAAAGTATAAATATCATAACAGAAACCTTCTGGTTGACTACAATCAACATTATGTGATCCCCAATTTCGAACAATAAATGAATATTGATAATATATTCTTTTAGTATTTGGTGGATTTTGCTGATCTGTTTGTGATACTTCAGCATTTTGATTTGCACTAGGTTCCTGGCTGCAGCTCATAAAAAAAACTGTAAACACAAAAACTAACATTACTTTTAACACTTCAGATTTTTTTAATTTTTTTGGTAGTAAATTTTTCATAATAAATAAAATTTAATTGATCCCTACTCTATCACAGGCTTTTCAGGTTACGCCTTTTGGTTTATTATAGATCAATTAGAATTATTTTTTGTTACCCGTCTTTTTTTTTTAAAATCAGAATTATCACATTTATTTCATTATTACTAATTTAAACTGTCAGCATAAATCTATATTTTTAAAACAAAAAAGCTGTTAAGTCTGAAATTTCAGACTTAACAGCTTTTTTTAAAATGAACTGAAAATTATTTTTTTGTACCTCTAAGCTTATACTTATTCTCTTTATATAAATTTCCTGCTGTAATTACGTGCGCCAAAGCATCTTTTGCTAATTCTTCATTTAATTTGACCGGAATTAATGTTGTATCGTTTTTAATTTCGAATTGCAGCGGTTTCAAATTAGGCTGCATAATTACGACCTGATTTTCTACTCTGAAAGCATTGATATCATTAAACTGCATGATCGATCTTCCTTGTGTTTTTGGATCTAGTTTGTTTAAATTTCTTCCTACCATTGGGGTTTCAAACGGAAGTCCTAAATAACTTAACAAGGTTGGCGGAATATCTATCTGACTAGCCAGTTTACTGTACGAAACTCCTTTTGGAACTCCTGGTCCCATTATTAAAGCCGGAATATGGAATTTATTAATTGGCACTAAATTCTTTCCGTAAGTTCTTGTATTATGATCTGCGATTACAATGAAAATGGTATTTTTAAAATAAGGCTCTTTTTTTGCCATTTCGAAGAATTTTCCAATCGAAAAATCGGCATATTTCATGGCATTATTTACAGTTGCCGGTTTTGCATCATAAGGTTTGATTCTTCCCGCAGGATATTCAAACGGTTCATGATTTGAAGTTGAGAACATCAAAGAGAAGAAAGGTTTATCGCCTTTTGCCTTAAAGTAATTATTGGCTTTGGTTACCAAATCTTCATCAGAATAACCCCAGGTTCCTTTAAAAGCATATTTGTTTCCATCTGATTCAAAATCTTCCTGATCTACAATATCCTGAAAACCGTTTCCGTTGAAAAACGAAGCCATATTATCAAAATTTGCCATTCCGCCATAAATGAAACTGGTTTCATAACCTTTTTGTTTTAAAGCTTCGGCAAGTGTGAAAAATCCTTGTTGTGAGTTTCCTAATTTTACTACACTCTCTGACGGAGAGGGCAAAAATCCGGTTACAACCGCTTCAATTCCACGAACGCTTCTTGTTCCGGTACAATATAAATTGGTAAACAATAAACCTTCTTTCGATAATTTATCAAATTCTGGTGTTAATGGTTTTCCTCCTAAAATTCCAACATATTCAGCTCCTAAACTTTCCTGCAGAAAAATTACCAAATTGTAAGGTTTCTTCAAAAGTGTATCAGGTTGTTCTACATGCAAAAACGGAATTTTGGCATCGGTAAAATCATTTGGTCCGGCAATCATGTATTTTTTAACACGGGCGATTGCTTCGGCTTCATCCATTTTACCATACATTTTGGTGTTCCCTTCATTTTTAATGGAATAGGCAGCGAATGCTACTGTATAAAATGAGTTTAACCCTAAAGTATTGGTTAACTGATCTGTTGAAAAAACAGCGTTACTGGCATTGATTGGACGTTTTGAAGTAAGACTTGAACGTGCTCCAAAAAACAATAAAAATGCTATTAATGGAAAAAGTATTAATTTGAATTTGTATTCGGCACTTGTTGTATGAAAATATTTTTTTCCTTTTTTAAGGGCAAAATATAAAACTACACCTAATATTAAAAAAGTCACGATGATAGAAGTCAGATAACTTTTTAAAAGCATTCCAACTACTTCTTTAGGATAAATTAAATAATCTAAGAATATTTTATTAGGACGTGTATCGTATTGTTTTACAAAATCCGGTGTTGCTAATTCTACAAAAAGAATCAGAAACAGGAACAGAAAACTATAAATAACCAAAAAATTGTTGGTAAACTTCAACCATTTATTTGGCAGGAAAGTAATTAAAACTGCCGGCAGAAAAGACATATAACACAATAATATCAAATCCATTCGAAGTCCGATTGGAAAAATATACCAGAAATTTGGTGTTTCTACTACTCTGTCTTTAAAAAGAAAAAATAAAAAGATTCGGCTTAAAGTAGTAATTAGCAATCCAATTGCTATAAAATTAAAAATGGGTTTTAAAAAACTTAATTTCTTCATTTGAAAAATTTAGAACGTGAAAAACTTAAAATGACTACTCTTCGTAACGATTAATTTCACGATCGTAAAATTCGTTTGCCAAAATAATTAAACCTTCCATTTCAGCATTCAGTTCTGCTTCATCAAGATCTTCGGCTTCTTCCATAAATTCAACCTCATCGTCTTTTAGGTTGATGATAAATCTTGGATAATCAAGGTGAATGATAAAAATATCATCCGGGAAGTCAGTATTGTCTCCGAGTAAAAATTTAGGTAATTCCATTTTTATTTATTTATAATTTTGTTTTTACTTTTTTGCCACAGACTAAAAGAACTAAAAAGTTTTATCAGCTGTGCGAATCCACTTCATCTCTGTGGCTGCTTTATTTTATTTTTTTCAAATTTAACTATTTGAAAATGAATTATTGATTAATTTTTTGGTCAGGAAATGAAAGCGGATATATAATAACAGAGCTGCAGAGGTTAATCCTGCCAAGAGTCCGATCCATACACCTTGTGCCTTTAACTCAGTATATTCGGCTAAATAATAAGAGATTGGAAAACCAATTACCCAATAAGCAACAAACGTAATATACATTGGTACTTTTACATCCTGCAATCCGCGTAGAGCTCCCAGAACAACAACCTGAATTCCGTCAGAAATTTGAAAAACTGCAGCTATTAAAAGCAATTTTGATGCAATACCAATTACTTCGCTATTGTCCAGAACCTGCCCGCTATTTTCCATATTCAGAAAGATATGCGGCAGAAAATTATGAAAAGCCACAAACAAAATGGCAAAAACAGTTTCGATGATAATGGCTAATAAAAAGATTGAACGGGCTACAACAATTAAGTTTTTATAATCCTGTAAACCTCTTTGATTGCTTACGCGGATCATCGAAGTTACACTTAATCCCATGGCAAACATAAAAGTCAGAGAAGCCAGACTCAACGCAATTTGATTGGCTGCCTGACTGGTTTTACCAATATTACCACAAAGCCAGATTGAAGCTGTAAACAATACCACTTCAAAAAGCATTTGCATTGCTGATGGAAATCCTATACTTATAATTTTTTTTATGGTTTCTTTTTTGATCTCATCAAAGCTGAAATTTTTGAAAAAACGTTTTAAATCATTTCTTCGTGACAGCATAATGTGCATGAACATTACCAGAAATATTCTTGAAATTACGGTTCCAAGTGCTGCACCGATAATTCCCATTTTTGGAAAAATCCAGATTCCGTATATCAGGACATAATTAATTCCCACATGAAGTACATTGGCCATTATCATGGCATACATCGAATATTTTGTCATCGACATTCCGTCAGCAAATTGTTTATATCCCTGGTACATAATTAACGGAATCAGTGAGAAAGCAACCCAGTCTAAATAGGGTTTTGCCAGTTTAATTACATCGGCTGGTTGTTTCAGTAACTCCATTATAGGCTTTGCCAGGACAATAATACCGAAAAGCATTAAACCTAAAATAATACACAAAAACAATCCGTGATGAAAAGCAGAACGAATTTTAGAATCGTTTTTCTCAGCATCACCTTCGGCTACAATGGGCGTAATGGCTGTAGAGAAACCAATTCCAAGTGACATTGCGATAAAAATCATGCTGTTTCCCAATGAAACTGCTGCCAGTTCAGTACTTCCTAATTTTCCTACCATTATATTATCGACAATACCAATTAAGGTATGTCCAACCATTCCTAATATAATAGGATAAGCTAATCTTAAATTATATGAAAACTCTTTGGTGTACTGCTTTAAATTCACTGTTATTCTTTTTAGTCGGCAAAGATAATCAGAAGCTTTGGATTCTTTGATATTATTAAAAACATAAGCAAACATTAAGTCGTTTTTTGGCTAACCCTAATATTATATAACAATTTTTAAAAATTATATAACAAGTGCCAAAGGCCTCTCTTTTACTTTTACAATATTAATAATTCAAAAATATTGTCATGAGAAAATTACAAATGATATGCCTAGCTGCTTTCGCATTTTTATACGCCAATACAACTTTCGCTCAAGACAGTGAAGTAAAAAATTATAACCAGGGTTTCAGATTAGGCTTTGGTCTTAATGGTGGAATACCAACTGACAATGATTACAGATGGTCACTTGGTGGAGATGTTCGTTTACAATATGATTTGTCTAAAAAAACATCGTTGACCTTAACTACAGGTTTTACAAACCTGTTTATGAAAAATCAAAATGGAGTTGATGTAAAAGATCTAGGTTTTATTCCGGCAAAAGCAGGTTTTAAAGCTTTTATCTGGGAAGATCAATTTTATGTTTTAGGTGAAGTAGGTGCTGGTTTTGCTGTTACAAACGGTTATGACGACACTACTTTTTTATGGGCGCCGGGAATTGGATACGCCAACAAATACATTGACATTAGTGTCCGTTATGAGGACTACAACAAATTCAAAACCAATCAGGTGGCTTTACGTTTAGCCTATGGTTTTGACTTATAGAAAAAGAGGGTTTATTTTATTTTTTTGTTTTTGGTATGAGCCCGACAGAACGCATAGTCTGTCGGGTTTTGTTTTTTTATACTATCATTGAAACATTAAAAGTTAGTTAATTCTTAATATATCTGTTTTTCATTTTTTATTTAAAATTCATAAAATTTATAAAAAATAGTTTATTTAATCGAATCTTTTTTTAGTGCACTTAGATAGGCATCTATTATCTTTTTCTGCGAATCTACATATTCCTTTTCGTAAATAAGATTAATACTGTCCGTCTCTTTTTCTTGTTTAAAAAACTTTGGGGAAGTCGCTTTCATGGTGTAATTCCACATAAGATTCATGTCATTCAAATAATGATTACGAACATAAATAATTCCGTTTTCTTCAATATAAGGCTGGCCTGAACGAGTTAGAACCCACCTTATACTCTTATAATAATTTGGAGAAACTTCATTTGGTTCTGCAAATTTGTAAAGATCATTGTCAAAAAATATTAATTGGCGGGTATAATTTTCTTGTACCAAAATTACAGGACGAAGTTTAACATACCTGTTTTGCCAATAAAAATAAGAGGCTAACAAAAGAATTAGAACTATTCCTCCTATACATACTTTCTTTTTCATTTTTCTACTTTAATTTTAGGCTTAAATCTCTTGCAGAGTTAAACTGAAAGGTTTTATTAAAATTTTGTTTCCATTCACTTCTCATCTCAAATGGTTTTGCACCACAATATTTCTCAACTAACAAAGCGTCTGAATCTCCAATATTTCCAAAACCATAAATATAAGCAGATGCTCCTTTATGCCAATCATATCTATCATTCCAGGAATGAATTATTTCACCAGACAGAATATAATTATTATTCTTTTTTGTAATTTTAAAACTGCATTTTGAACTTAATGTACTATTACCGCTCGCATAATATAATTCTCCAAAAATCCCTGCTCTTACTAGTTTGTCATAATAGGTTGAAAAATGCTTCGCTTTTTCTTCTACCAGAGTTAACAGAAAAAGTCCAAATTTAGAGTCCTCATCTTTTTCAAAACGTTCAATATTTACATTTTCAGCAGCAATAACTTCCCTTTGTTTTCTTAACCAGTTAAAATCGATATTCTTTGTAGACCCCGTACCATCCAGCCACCATTGTAGATTATCTGCCGCCATATTAAAATTTCGTTCTCTCGCTTTTTCAATCATTTTAATGTAATTTGCTTTAAGCATTAAAGCCTTTTCTTTTCCACTTAATTGCAAATATAGAGTTCTTGCTTTTAAACTTCCTGCCTCTCCCCAAAATGGATCTCCAAATAGATTCGTATATTCTGAAGATGTTAAATCGTTTTTTATTCTAAATTCAAATGAGCTTGTATTCATATATTTAGTTTTACAGTGCTTATAATTTTGCTTTAAATATAAGAAAAGCTTTATAATTAATTATTTTTAATTCATCAAAAAAACATACACTTCAGCATATTAAATACTATTTCTGTTTTTATAAAAATAGAAATCCTTGATATTACAATCCCTGCAGACTTTTTAGAAATTGTCGGGTTTTGTTTTTTTATACCATTGGTCAAAACAGAAGTACCATTAGTCAAATGATTTTTTAAGATTGATTTAGAACGCGGTAATTCGCAGAAAAATTAATTAAATCATGAGCAAAAAAAATCTTTATCTCCCACAGCTTTTTCTTTTTTTACTGGTTACTATTGCTGCCAGATCACAATCCGGAATTTCAGGTGAATTCAAAGTCGATTATGTCCCTTTTTCTAAATATGTCCGACCAATGGACAGTACCAAAACTAACGCCGAAAGCAATTTCAAGAGAGCTCAGATTGCTTTTGAAGTTCCGCTTTCTATAGAAATGGACAAATACAATCATCCCAGGCTTTGGTCCGTTTTTCTAAATGGAAGTTATGCCAGAATGGAAAACAAAAATTATGAAATTGAGTCTCTCCCTGTAGATTTTCAAGGCGGATTTCCTAATGAACTTCTAAATGCACAAGTTGGCGTTAAACATTTGCGTTCGATCTCTTCGTCCTGGTCGTTATTAGTTATGGCTTCTGTTGGCGTTTATACAGATATGGTCGAAATTAACAAAGATGATGTGCTGATTCAGGGTGGTGTTCTTTTTATTAAACAATTCAATCCTAATCTGGCTTTGGGTGTAGGACCTGTTTTAACAAATAGTTTTGGTGTGCCAATGGTGCTTCCGGGAATTTACTTTAATTGGGAATCTAAAGGAGCTTTACATTTTAAAGTTACTTTTCCTGAAGGTTTAGAACTAGGTTACAGAATGTCTGATACTTTTGACTTAAAGGCGGTTGTAGAATTAAGTGGTATGACAGCCGAAACTAAAGTCAGAAACAAGTCAATGTTATTGGGTTACCAGCAAATTATCGCAGGTTTAAGACCTCAGCTTAAGTTTGGCGAACACTGGACATTAGAGCCTACTGCCGGAACTACTTTACTTCGCAGTTTCTCGACTACTAATCGAAAAATCAAAGATATTTTTAAAGAAAAAGAAATGGCAGATCCAAGATTTACCACAACTTTTTATGGAGCAATAGCTCTAAAATGGAAATTCTAGAGCTATCTGCTTAATAAGTTTTTATAGACTACCTCTTTCAATAATGCCTCACGGCGTGTTCTTGAAATAGGTAGTTCTTGTCCTTTTACAAACAATCGTCCCCCGGAAACAGAATCGATATGGGTAATATTGACCAGAAAGGATTTATGAATTCTGAAGAAAATTTCTGCTGGAAGTGTTTCTTCTAATGAAATCATGGTTTGATGAATCACTATAACTTTATCTTTAAAATGAAGTTTAGCGTAATTCTGCATTCCTTCAATATATAAAATATCTACCCAGGAAATTTTCTGAAATCCTTCTTCCTGACGCACATATAAATATGGATCTAATTGATTTTGTTTTGGAGATTGTATCATTTGATGCCATTGTTTTGCTTTTAAACAAGCCTGATAAAATCTTTGAAACGTAATAGGTTTCAGTAAATAATCAACTACCTGCAAACGATATCCGTCTAAAGCATGTTCAGAATAGGCTGTCGTAAAAATAACCAAAGGCGGATTATCTAAAGATTCCAGAAATTCTAATCCGGAGAGGTAAGGCATATTGATATCCAAAAATAATAAATCAACTTGTTTTTCCTGAACGTACGAAGTCGCTTCTAATGCCGAAGCACAAGTACCAATAACCTCTATAAAATCAATTTTAGAGACAAAATCTACGATTCCGTTTCTTGCAATAGGTTCATCGTCGATAACAAGGCATTTCATATTCATATTCATATTCATATTCGTGTTTTTGTTTAAAGTTTGGTTCTCAGTGTTTGAAAAAGTTTCATACAGATTTTTCGATTTTTTTCTTTTAAAATCCTTTTGCCCCTTATAATCTGTGGTTAAAAATTTAACCACAAAGGTCACTAAGCAACAGATTAAAATTCGTGCTATTCGTGTCTAAAAAATCATTTTAAATCCAAAATCACTGTAACTGTAAAATCTGAATCTGTTTTTTCTATAGTCAGCTGATGTTTTTCAGGATACTGAATCGCCAGTCTTTTCTTTACATTTTCAAGCCCTAATCCCTGACTTTTAGATGGAATTTTATATTGTTCTGTGTATGAGTTTTCTATTTTAAACTTCAATTGTTTGTTTTCCTGCTTACATGATAAATGCACATATCCTTTTTGATTTGGAAGTCGGGAAACATGTTTAAAGGCATTTTCGATCAGCGGTACCAAAAGCAACGGTACGATCTGAAGTTGTCCGTCTTCGATATTCCATTTGCTTTTTACTTCCAGTTCATTTCCCCAGCGGGTTTCTTCAACGGCAATTAAATCTTTGAGGTATTTTATTTCAAGGTGTAATG
Source organism: Flavobacterium chilense (assembly GCF_001602525.1). GTDB lineage: Bacteria > Bacteroidota > Bacteroidia > Flavobacteriales > Flavobacteriaceae > Flavobacterium > Flavobacterium chilense. The sequence goes on along the minus strand of NZ_LSYT01000009.1, from coordinate 56,738 downwards.
GTACATATTCTTTATTGCATTCGTACAATTGATATCTCAAAATATCTGAAAACTGAACCAATAAAACTGAAGCCAATTGAACATTACTCTGCATTAGAATATGAATATGATTCAGTATATTAAACATCAAATGCGGATTAATCTGATCCTGCAAAATCTTAATTTGCGCTTCAAGATGTACTTGCTGTAATTGCGCATGATTTCTTTCGATGACATTATGCTCCTGATAGAATCGAAGTCCGCAGGCAGTACCGCAAATTAAAATCGCTGATGGAACATTGCCGTAAAATCGTGACCACAAAAAATGAAGAGAATCCACATCTGCTTCTTCAGGATAGGCTTTGTTTCTCATAGCCGAATCTGAAAAAACGATATAAATCAATGACAGGCAAAATGCCAAAAGCAGTACAACAATAACGCTTTGTACCGCAAACCAGTTCATTTTATTTTGCTTTAGGGCTTTGGGCAGTATAACATCACTTAAAATGTGAGCTAAAACGGCAGAACAAAACAAAACTAAAACAGCCTGAATCGTAGCTGTTAAAAAATCGTAATCTTCGATCATCTGTGCCCAGATTGTCATATCTAATAAACTCCAAAAAAAGACTAAAAATATCCAATGCCTATTTTTATAATTTGTAACCATCACAATAGTTTATAAGAAAATTTATATTCAAAATTAACCCTATATTTTTTAAAGGAACAGCAAAGAACCAAAAAGATTCTTTGCTGTATATAAGGTGAAACGATAAAATGTAATGTTATAAGAAAAAATAGCCTACCCCAACATTAAACGAATTGGGTTTAGAATTAAAATCTTTACTCACATTATTTAATCCGCCCTGATAAGTTAAGTCAATCGTAAATTTCCAAACCTCAACTCCTGCTCCAACCTGATAACCAATATTAAATTTATCGAATTTGGTATAAGCATTTTTTAACTGGTTCAGCGACGAGAAATTTTCATCTAAAATATACGAGTAAACCCCGCCTCCAAAAACCCGAACATTGAGAGCAGCTAGATCAACTACTTTATAACCTATAACCAAAGGCATTTCGATACTTCTCCATTTTGCATTTTTAGTTCCGGCTGTAGTTGTTTTTTCAATTTCTGAAGACTTCTCGCTATACAGGATTTCATTTTGAATATAGAATCTTTTATAATCAAATCGTGCCATAACGCCACCGAAATAGCCTACAGCATATTTTGAATTAAAACCATCCGAAACCGGTAATTCAGAATAATTAGATCCGCCTTTTATACCAATATGAATTGGAAATGCGGATTGTGCATTTACTTTAGAAGTAATTAATCCCAATAAAAAAACGGTAAGCAACAATAGTAATTTGTACATGTTCATGATAATAGTTTTTATTAATTTGATGCAAAGGAGCACAAACCTCAAACGCTATTAAAATTAGTTTGATGAACTACATTTTTGTTTTGACCAATGGAATAATACAACATTTTTTAGCCACGAATTTTACAAATCTTCACGAAATAATTTGTGAAAATCTGTGAAATTCGTGGCTAACTTCTTTTCTCTATTCTCTATTCTCTATTCTCTAAATATTTACTATCCGTCAGAGTCCTCATAAAAGCGATCAATTGTTTTTTCTCTTTATCAGATAAGTTCAGTTTGTCTTCTGGTAAAGTTTGGTTTGGGACATCGAATCCTAAACCTAATCCTCCGCCCTGATCATAAAAATCAATTACTTCTTCCAGCGTTTTATAAACACCATTATGCATGTATGGCGCTGTTAACTCTATATTTCTGATGGTTGGTGTTTTAAAAGAGTTTTTATGAATCGCGGCTTGTGTTATAATAAACTTGCCCAAATCTCCATCGAGTTTTTTATTTTTATTGGGAGTTCCTAAAATCTCACTTTCAGATCTGTCGAAATTTGGCGGAACCGTTCCGTTTGTAAGCGGAATAAAATGGCAGGTTGCACATTTGGCTTTTCCTGCAAACAAATTAAATCCGGCTTTTTCATCTGCAGTAAAGGCGGTTTTATTTTGCATATAACCATCAAACTTAGCATCATAATGACTTAACGAGCGAATGTAAGACGCCAGAGCATTTTTGATTTCAAATTCGTTTATTGCTCCTTTAGGAAATGCTTTTTTGAACTCTTTTACATAGTCCTGGTTTTTCTGAATAGCCAAAGCCGATTTCTCGAGAGATCCGTGCATTTCGTTTTCATTTTTAATAACTGCGACAGCCTGATCTTCAAGATAGCTTACCCGCGAATCTGCAAAAAACACACGCTGAAAAGCAATATTCGTTAAAGTTGGTGTATTACGCTGAATCATTGATTTTCCGTCTAATGCAACTGCTCTTTCCAATCCATCAGTAAAAGCTTTCTCCGCATGATGGCAAGAAGCACAGGAACGTGTATTGTTTCCTGATAAAACCGGATCATTGAATAACTTTTTTCCTAAAGCAATTTTTTCGGATGTTGTTTGATAATCGGGAAAACCGGAAAATGCTTCGGGATCAAAAGCATCCTTATCAAATAATGTTTCTGCTGTTACTTTTAAACCGCGTTGTTCTTTCATTAACGGAATTCCTAATTCGGTTTGCGTTTTAAAAAGTCCTTTACTCAACGGATTTAAAATTTCTTTGATGAAATACGCCCGATCAAAAGCATTAAAATTGGTATTCGTTTTTAAATACTTTTTTCCTTTTTCTAAAATCTGAAGTGTTTCTTTTGAATTTGAAACCGTTTTATTTTCGAGATAAACATTATAGTATTTTTCGATGGTTTCTAAAGATACCAAGGCTTCAGGAAGTGAGTTCAGAACAACCGGAGAATCAAAACCTGTAATTCCCAGCGTAATAATTCTGTAGACTTCTAATCTCATGGCATCAAAAACATGTGCATCAGTTAGTTCATTCGAATTTGAAACTTTTTCTAACCGAATTAAATTTGCTGATAAAACACCTAATTCCTGAAGGAGTTCTTTTTTATTTTTTTTATCATATTTCGGAAAAACCAATTCTTCAATAACCTGGAATCCTTCGGGCTGAACCGTTATATTATCGTTTTCTTCAAACTCAGGTATGGCAGGTCCGTTGATCGATTTAGAAACTGCAGGCGAATAATACTCACTTATCATTTCGACCTTTTTATATCCCTGATGTGCTTCCAGAAATTGTCGCTGAATTTGGGCTTCGGCAGAATCTGATTGTACAGAATATTTCAGTTTGGCTACTTTTTCAATTAGTAAAGTAATATCAGCCTTAAACAATTCATTTATTTCCTGATGTTTGTTTTTTTTCTGACAGCCCAGTAATGCCAACAGAAACAACAAACAATATATTTTTTTCATGATGTAGTTACGATTAAAAAGAGGAATATTTAGAAAAACAGAAACCACTACCTCAAATTGAAATAGTGGATAACTGTTTTGTAATGACTTAAAGGTTTATCTCGCCAAACCTTTAATTACTACGATTTGACTTGCCTGTTCTTCTTTAGGGCGGTTTGTACCACCATCAGGGCTTTTATATCTTTCTCCAGTCCAGGTATGTGGCTGTATGCTTAACATAAAAGTATCCGGAATACCAACCTGATCAGATACATCGATCAAAGCACCATATTCCCAATCACCAAATTTTGATAATTTACCTACGTTGTATTTTGCAGCATCTGCCTGAGTACGACGGTGATCTAATTCTAAAACAACTTTTAAGTCTTTTGTTGCAATATTGTATTGGTAGATATAAGCATCGTGTGTTTCGTCACCATATCCGTTAGCATCTTCCTGAACATAAACATAGTTTTTAGTTACACAAATGTTATCCGGATTTTGAAATTTACCCGCAATTCCAGAACGGTTATCTCCATCAAGAATTACTTCAAGAGTTCCTTTTAACGGGTCAGCAGCATCAAGGTTTAATCTGTACACTCTACCATATTTTGTTCTTGAAGCATCTGCATTTGTTCCTGTGATATCTTGTCCTGTTACGTTAAAATACAATTCGCGATCTGCATTATCGCCACCTTTACGGTAATCTAAATCTTCTACACGACCAAATTTAATCGCTTTAAGAGTATTTACAGACGCATTGATTTGAGCACCAGTTAAAGTAGTATGATTGTCAATTTTTACAAAAGAAACCGGATATGTTTTACTAACTTCCATATCTTTTTCTCTTTGGTTATCGTCATTTCTTTTTAGCATATACAAAGAACCTCCGGTTAAATCACCCACAGTATTCGATACATACATAAACACCTGTCCTCCGTAAGTTCCTGAGTCATCATCACCAATTACTACAACAGTTTTTCCTTTGTAAGCCGTAGAACGTAATGGCAAAGCATTCTCTGCACTTAAACGACCAAAACCTGCCAGCTCTTTAGATACTGATGCTGTTCCTGCACTTCCGTAAGGATCTAATGCATGAGTACGGGACTCTTCGCCAGATTCTCCACAAGTTAAATAAACCGGTCCAAAACCATGTTCTGCCTGTGTTGCCATTGTAGCACCACACAATCTCCAGGTTCCTCCGCTTGAGTTTAGTAAATACTCTCCTTTTGTAGGTTTAAATGTTTTGTCCAGTGTAATTCTTGAAACCGCAAAGTTGTCTTCGTTGTTTACCAGAAAAGTAAAAGTTCCGTCAGTGTTTTTTAGTAAACCTGAACCATCAGCAGAACCTCCAAAAACAAATTTCGGACTATCTGCAAAAACATCATCTGAACTAAAAAGAGAATAGATTTTCAAACTCTCAAAACCTGCTTGTGCTTTTACTAAGCTTGGTGTTACTGATTGGTCTTTCAATACAACACTTGTTGGTTCTGCTTCGTCTTTTGAATCGTTATTACAAGATGTAATCAACGAACCTAACATGATTAGGGGTAGAATAATTCGTTTCATGAGTTAAAAATTGGTTTTATTTTTTTTACAAAGTAAATCCCTACTCTTTAACTTAAAATCACTTTGATATTATCAAAAAAACAAGAGATGTAACACAAATACGAAATTATTCAGAAAAAAATTAACATTAAATTAGTAATACAAAATACTCATAAACTTACAATAACATTCAAACAAAAAAAAGAGCCTTACTTTAAGACTCTTTATTTAACTGTTCTTTATAAGCCTCAAAATTGGCTTTTATTTTATCATCAAGCTCCGGCTCTTTAATATCTGTATGTTTTTGCATTTCTTCCCAGATAATTTTGGCTACAATATAACGTGCCATTTCTTTATCATCTGCAGGAATCACATACCATGGCGCATGTTCTGTTGATGTTTTATTTATTGCCTCTTCATAATATTCCTGATATTGATCCCAATATCCGCGCTCTTTTAAATCGTTGGGCGAAAATTTCCAATTGTGTTTTTCTTCTTCCAAACGGCGTAATAAACGCTGACGTTGTTCTTCTTTGCTCAAATGCAGAAAAAACTTCATGACAATCGTTCCGTTTTCTGCAATATGGCTTTCAAAGTTATTGATTTGTTCAATTCTTTTCTTCCAGAATTTTGGTGTAATATCGTCAACCGAATTGATTCCCGGTAAGTTCTCCGCCAAAATAAATTCAGGATGCACCCGTGTTACCAAAACGTTTTCATAATGCGTACGGTTAAAAATTGCAAACTTTCCTTTTTCCGGCAATGCAATATAATGTCTCCACAAATAATCATGTTCTAATTCACTCGAATTGGGCGTTTTAAAACTATGCACTACTACTCCACGCGGATTAAACTCTTTAAAAACTTCCTTAATCAGACTGTCTTTTCCCGAAGTATCCATTCCTTGCAGGCAAATCAAAACCGCATATTTGTTGTGTGCATACATCACATCCTGCAAATCGCTCAATTTTGCCTGAACTTTATCGAGTTTCTCTTCTTTTTCGTCATCATCTGCTTTTACATTTAGTAAAGTCGGAATCTTTGATAATTTTATTTTATCTGTAACTTTAAAATCATTTGGATCAATAGATTTCATAATTTCTGAATTTTTATAATAGTAAATATACTAATTTTACGAAGCATATTCCTGCTATTCATTGCAATACTTTTTCAATAAATTGCTTTTTTCCAAAGCCATAACAAGAGCTTCCGCTGGTCGCTTTGTTTTGTCAGGAAAAAATACAATTTCTTTTCAAAGCATTTTCATTACTATCAGGGCTGGTCATTGGTTTTTCAAAAGAACTTATAAAAATTAAAAAACAGTATAATGCCACGACATACATTCCTTTTATTTTTTTTGTTCTTAACTTTTACGGGCAATTCACAAACTCATCCAAAAGCGAATATTGATGAATTAGTTTCTGATTTTATTGCAACTCAAAAAATCGATACTCTGATCCTTTATAAAAAAATTACTCCCGAACGTCCGATAATTATTGTAGAACCTTCCTCAGATGAAAAAGAAACCTGTTTTGATGATTTAGTCAATCCTCCTGTATATGTTTTTTGGAAAAAAGAAGGCCTTTTTTTTGTAACAAAAATTAATTATTGCCACGAGTATACTATATTAACAGCCGAAGACACTTCTTTTTGGGAAATATATTTTTCGAATAAAGCAGTTATCGACAAAGAGAAAGTAAAGTATTTCCAATATATAAGCCCTAAAAAATCAAAATACACTATCGGCATCGGGAATTCGACATTGCAGAAATTAAGTATGATAATAAATGGAAATAAAACAGAAAAATTATTCGATATATTTGATTTACAAAAAGAAAGCGATGGGTTGATAAATATCAACTATAAAAGTAACAATAGCCTAAAAAGTAAAAAAATTATAGACATTCTCGAAAGGATAACTTCAGAAGCAGAAAAAAACAATTCATTTAAAAAGATAAAGTCACGATAATAAAAAGACTTTAAAGCAACATTCATGGAAAAATTCACCTTAGAAATATTATTTCAAATCATCGGAATCGGATCAGCATCAGGATTATTTTTCAATAACAATTCACTTTATATTATTAGTGATAACAGCGGATTTTTATACGAATATAACATGCAGAATCAGCAATTAAACCAACATGCTTTAATTGACAATCCAACACAAAATATACCCAAAAACCTAAAACCGGATTTTGAATCCCTGACCAATCATAATGATACTTTGTATGTTTTTGGTTCCGGTTCTACCGAAAACCGAAATAAAATGATCGAGTTTGATCTTAAATCTAAAACCGTTTTACAAAAAAACAATCTGGTTGATTTGTATGGTTTAATGCAAAGTTTTGGCGAAATAAAACCCGAAGATTTTAATCTCGAAGGTTCTATTTTCGATGGAGAAAACTGGTATTTGTTCAATCGCGGAAATGGAGTTTCAAACAAAAACACCATTTTTACCATTCATGCCAAAAGTCTGGGAGAAGAATTTGCCCTGGTTGCGACCAATTATAAACTTCCAAAAATAAAAGGAGTTCGCTCCAGTTTTACCGATGCTATTTTAGTCGAAGACAAAATCTATTTCCTTTCCACCGCCGAAGATACCAAATCAACTTATGACGATGGCGAAATTCTGGGAAGCTTTATTGGACGAATAGATCTGAAAACCATGAAAATCGATTTTACGCAAAAAATAACCTCAACCAATAAATTTGAAGGTTTAACTTTCTATAAAAAAGAAAACAACAAAATTGAATTTTTGCTTTGCGAAGATAATGATACGGACATTCTCGAAACAAAGATTTTTAAATTGACACTGCCCGTTAAGTAATTCTTTGCGAGACTTTGCGTTGTCTTTGTGAATCTTTGTGGTAAAACTATAACACAAAGATTCACAAAGACTACACAGAGATACACAAAGATTAGTTCAATGAAGTTTCTGAAAGAGATACATTATTATATATGTGCAATAAAACCTCAGAAGCTTTGAACCTTTGCAACTTTGCAACTTTTAACCTTAAAAAAAATTTCATACTCGTCCCAACCTTTTTTTCTTTTTGCCCCTCTTTAGTATAAAGACAACAATTGTGATAAACGAAACGCTAATTTCTAACTGCAAAAAAATGAACCGTGATGCTCAGCGTCAGGTTTATGAGTATATGGCTCCAAAGCTGTATCGCCTTTGCAAACGCTACTTAAAGAAGGAAGAAGAAATTGAAGAAGCTATGGCTGACGCTTTCTATACCATATTTACAAAACTGGAACAACTCAAAGAAGTTTTAGCTTTTGAGGCATGGGCTCGAAAAATAACGGTTAACCATTGTTTGGCAACCATCAAGAAAAACACCAATTTTAACATGTATCTTGATGATGTCAAATTGCTTTCGCAACCTTTTACTGATGAAATCAATGCATTAGAAGAAGAAGATTTACTCAATTTACTAAACCATATTCCGGAAGGCTGTAAAACTGTTTTTAACCTTTTTGTTATCGAAGGTTTTGCACACAAAGAAATAGCCGACATGCTGAGCATTTCTGAAGGCACATCAAAATCACAATTGAATGCCGCTAAAACCAAGCTAAAGGATTTAGTAAATAAATTGTATTACCAAAAAGCAAAATAGTCATGGACAATCAGGATAAAATATTTAATAAATTTAAAGAAGCCGCACACCATTCGGAATCGAAAGATTTTCCGGGAATGGATAAAGTCTGGTCTCGTGTTGAAGAAAAACTCGATAAAAAAGAAGATAAAAAAGCAATTTCGTTATGGAAAAAAATTGCCATTGCAGCTTCTCTTTTATTACTGATTTCGATAGGATCACAATTTCTAAAATCAGACAAAACAACTTCTGATCCTAAAGTTGTGGTGAATAAAGACTCGAAAGAAAACATTCAGAACGCTGAAACAGAAAAAAATAATCCCGTTGTTTCTTCAGACACAGTAATTGTTTCAAAAACTGAAGCTGTCAAAATTCTAAACAGACAAATACAACAGCAACAAAATGTGGCCCTGAACCAGGCGAAAGACTCTCTTATTCCGGCACAAGCCTTTTCTGTTCCTCCCGCAAAAATTGCTGCCGAAATTACTGCTCCAGTGTCAGTACAACCTTCATATGCTGTTGAAGAAGAAAACAGCATCTTAAAAGATAAAGCCCTTCAAAATTATGGTTCATACCAAACAGGAAGAGAATCAGCAAAAGTTGCTTATGCAGATCAACATGCGCCAATGGCTAAAAAAAGTGCTCCTCTTATTGTTTTAAACGGAAACCCTATTTCTCATAGTAATGATGAGAAAAGAGATAAAATGATGCAGGCAGAACTTCCTAATTTACAACCAGAAAATGTAGATTCATTAGTTGTACTGGATGCGCCATTGTATATTATTGACGGCATTTATTACTCTGAAAATGATTTATTTGGCACCAATCCAACAAGTCCGTATGCCCCTTTAAACAAACAGGAAATTAAAACCATTACTGTACTTCAGGATTTAGAAGCTACCTCAAAATATGGCGAAAAAGGCAAAAAAGGTGTTGTCATTATTACTACTAAAACAGGAAAACCGGCTCCTAAAAAATAGCTAAAAAACAAATTTTTAATTTAAAACTTATTATCATGAAAAGTCTAAAACTTATTTCATCAGCCATTGCTATGCTTATATGTTTCGTAACCATGGCACAGGAAAAAACAATTACCGGAACCGTTACAGACCAAACTCATCAGGCTCTTCCGGGCGTTAGCATTACGATTCAAAAATCAAACAAATCAACACAAACAGATTTTGACGGAAAATATTCCATCAAGGCGCAAACCGGAGATGTTTTAGTTTTTAGCTTTATCGGGATGAATAATGAAAGTGTTACGGTTAAAGAATCAAGTGTAATCAATATCATCATGACGGATAACAGTCCTCAATTACAAGAAGTTGTGGTTGTAGGTTATGGAATTTCGAAAAAACAAATAAAAACTAGTGCTGCAACAAAGGTTCGGGGTAGAGTTGCCGGTGTACAAGTTCAAAATAACAGTAGATATCTTGCAGCTCCAAGTCCAGCTGTAGCGATAAGAGGAACTGAATCCATTTCTGCTAAAAATGAACCTTTGTATATCATTGACGGAATTCCTGTAAAAGCAAAACAATTTGCTAAAATTAATCCAAATGATATTCAGGAGGTAAAAGTTTTAAAAGACTCAACAGCCACTTCTATTTATGGAAGCAGAGCCTCAAACGGAGTTGTGGTTATCGACACCAAAAACGGAATGTATAAAAATCTTACAGAGAAAGAACTTAATACAATCCTGAAAAATGCAAGCCCTGTTCAGCCTGTTGAACCAAATCAGGAAGATTATAATACTTTGGTAGAAAATGTTTTCGAAAGTCCAAAAACAGCACCGCTTTCTACATTTTCTATAGATGTAGACAATGCTTCTTATACAAATGTGAGACGTTTTTTAAACAACGGTCAGCAAGTTCCAAAAGATGCGGTACGTGTAGAAGAAATGGTTAATTTTTTCAAATACACTTATCCACAGCCAAAAGACGGAAATCCGTTTTCGATCAATACTCAACTAAGCGATTCTCCATGGAATTCTAAAAACAAAATACTTAAGATTGGTTTACAGGGAAAAAACATTCCAACAGAAAATTTACCGGCTTCTAATCTCGTATTCTTAATCGATGTTTCTGGTTCTATGAGCGATATTAATAAATTACCCTTGCTGAAACAATCCCTGAAAATTTTAGTAAATGAATTACGCGAAAAAGATAAAGTAGCAATTGTAGTGTATGCCGGAGCAGCCGGTTTAGTTCTTCCCCCAACTTCCGGAAATGATAAAAAAACAATCAATGAAGCTTTAGAAAAATTAGATGCCGGAGGAAGCACAGCCGGAGGAGCCGGAATTGAACTGGCTTATAAAATTGCTGCCGAAAATTTTATCAAAAACGGAAACAACAGAGTTATTCTTGCCACTGATGGTGATTTTAATGTAGGTGATACTTCTGACTCAGATATGGAAAAATTAATTGAACAAAAAAGAAAAACGGGAGTTTTCCTGACTTGTCTGGGGTATGGAATGGGAAATTATAAAGACAGCAAAATGGAAACCTTAGCAGATAAAGGAAATGGAAATTACGCCTATATCGATAACATTCAGGAAGCAAATCGTTTTTTAGGAAAAGAATTTAAAGGTTCTATGTTTGCAATTGCCAAAGATGTAAAAATACAAATCGAATTTAATCCTGAGCAAATTCAGGCATACCGATTAATTGGATATGAAAACAGAAAACTGCGTCCTGAAGATTTTAAAAATGATGCCATAGACGCAGGAGAATTAGGAAGCAATCATACTGTTACGGCTTTATATGAAATTATTCCCACGGGAGTTAAAAGTGATTATCTTGGTCAACAGCCAGATGATTTAAAATATACAAAAGTCAAAGAAAACAGTAATAAATACACCAATGAATTGGCTACTATAAAATTCCGTTATAAAAAACCGGATGGCAACAAAAGCATCGAAATGGTAGAAACTATAGACAACAAATCTATTCCTTTAGAAAATGCTTCTGATGATTTTAAATTTAGCACTGCTGTCGCCTGGTTTGGATTGAAATTAAGGGATTCTAAGTTTATTGAAGATAAATCTTCTGATGCTATTTTGAAACTGGCGAAACAAGGTGCTTCAAATGATGCCGAAGGTTATAAAGCAGAATTTATTCGACTGATTGAAACTTCAAAATTCGATTATTAACCAATATTTATTTACATTTGACATCCGTTTGAAAATCGTTCAAAACGTATTCAGTCTAAATATTTATAAATCAATATCAACCCAATTTCATGAATCCCATTTTAAATCAGAATTTATTTCTTGTAAAAGAACATATTGGAATGTTTAAAGCCGCTAACAATTATGACATTTATAGTCCTGAAAACAATCAGATTATAATGAATTGCAGAGAAAACAATCTGGGCTTTTTTACCAAAGTGATGCGTTTTACAGATTATAAAAGAATGACGCCTTTTAATATTGAAATTACAACCGCTTCCGGCGAAAAATTAATTTCTGTAAAACGTGGCATTGCCTGGCTTCGTTCGACAGTTGAGGTATTTGATGAAAAAGACCGTTTGATAGGAACATTCAAACAAAAGCTTTTATCTATTGGAGGAAAATTTGAAATTCTGGATAAAAACGAAAAACCAATTGCAATGCTTCAGGGAAAATGGACAGGATGGGATTTTAAATTTACTTACGAGAACAAACAGCTGGCACAGGTAAACAAAAAATGGGCAGGAATAGGCAAAGAGTTTTTTACAAGTGCAGACAATTATGTACTTCAAATAGAAGAAACTGTAGCAGAAGATAGTCCGTTAAGACAATTAATTCTTGCCGCTGTCATGTGTATTGATATGGTTCTAAAAGAATAAAAAAGTTGTTAAACTTAGATTAAGAAAATACCTCAAAGCATCATTTTAGTTTACAAAAGCTTTATTTTTGTAAGACTTAAAATGATGCTTTCTGCATTTCTAAAAACACAATCATGACCGACTTAAAAAATAAAAATGCACTTATTACAGGTGCCGGAAAAGGAATTGGAAAAGCCGTTGCCATTGCATTGGCAAAAGAAGGTGTAAACCTTATTTTAGTTTCCAGAACTAAAAGTGATATTGATCAACTGGCAGAAGAAACTGCAAAATTTGGTGTAAAAACTTTGGCTTTGTCTGCTGACGTTTCTGATATCAACTCTATAAATTCTGCTGTAGAAAAAGCTATTGCCGAATTTAAAAGTATCGATATTTTAATCAATAGCGCCGGAATTGCTTCTTTTGGAAAATTCTTAGAATTAGAGCCTGAAGCCTGGGAAAGAATTATTCAGGTAAATTTAATGGGAACATATTACACTACTCGTGCCGTTATTCCAAATATGATCGAAAGACAAACCGGAGATATTATCAATATTTCATCAACTGCAGGATTAAACGGAAATGCACTAACAAGTGCTTACAGTGCCTCAAAATTTGCGGTTTTAGGTTTAACCGATTCTTTGATGCAGGAAATGAGAAAACACAATATTCGTGTTACGGCTTTAACACCAAGTACTGTGGCTACTGACATGGCAAAAGACTTAAACTTAACTGACGGAAATCCGGAAAAAGTAATGCAGTCTGAAGATATGGCAGATTTAATTATTGCACAGTTAAAATTAAACCGAAGAGTATTTATCAAAAACAGCAGCATTTGGTCTACTAATCCTTAAAATTTTAAATCTCAATTTTTAAAAGTTCCAAATTCTATTTTGCAAAGCAATTGGAATTTGGAATTTAAATATTGGCATTTTAAAAAAACAATTATGATGGAACAATATTTAAGACAATTAATTGCCATAGAATTTACCGATAAGAAAGAACTTTTTACAGGGTTTCTTATTGACTATTCTGATGAATGGATTTTACTACGAAATAATCCGGTGGATTTTATTCTGGATGGTTTTGTAATTCTGAAGAACAAAAATATCGAAGCCGTTCACAGAGATCATGATTTAGCTTTTACAGAAAAAGTAATTCGCCTGAAAGGTTTAAAAACAAATGCCGAAGATATTATTCCGATAAGGGATTTGTCTTCGATCATAAATTATATTACCAATAAGTATGAGATATTTCAGATTGCCAAAAAATCGGCAAAATCAGCTTATCTGGGCAAACTGATTGCATTAACTGATGAGGAATTAACTATTGATTTCCTTGATACAAAAGGTCAGTTTGGTGGTGGATTAAGTTTCAATCCGGAAAAAATCAGAGTAATTGAATTTGATACCGATTATATTAATTCTTTGAAACTGGTTATTCTGGAAAATAAAAAGTAAAAACATGTACAAACCTATCATTTTATCCGTATTATTTCTCTTGGCTTCCTGCTCTCAAAAAAGCAAATCCGAGAATAAAAATCCCGAAATTTCAAAAAAAGATTCTGTTTCCTTGCCAGTTCCAACAAAAACGCCGCAGTCAGAAAAAACATCTAAACTTTTGGTTGGTGAAAAAATTGAAGGTGATTTTGATGGTGATGGAAAAAATGAATTAGCCACAGTTACAAAAACAAAGGAAGGAAAAGGAAATCCGATAGAAGACGGAACTCCAGACGAATACACAATTTCTTTTAGTAATTCATTACTAAAACCAATTATTATTGGTTGTTGTGATGCTCAATTAATTAATGAAGGAGATTTAAATAATGATGGAAAAGATGAATTTTCAGTTTTTCAGGCTCCAATGAATGGATGTACATATTCTATGACTACTTATTCTTTAAAAGATTCAAACTGGAAACAAATTATAGAACCATTTTTAATTTCAACTGGTTGTGATACGGTTACGCCAGAAGACTTGCAAAAACGAATTTTTATTGAAAATAAAACTGTTTTTAAAATGGAAACAGATCCTAACGATGAAAATTTAAAATTAGTTAGAAAAAAAATTGATTTAAAATAATACTGTCATCTAAAACAAAGGATAATTGAGTTTGATGCCAATATATAAATTCTTTGAAACTGGTAATTTATTGGGATCAGAAGTAAAATTTTATTTAAAACAGAAAAGCCCTTTTAATAAAGGGCTTTTCTGTCTTTATGTTTTATGCTTCTGCTAATTTATTGATAAACTCTAAACGAACACTTCCGTCTTCATCAATTTTAGTCAGATTTATTTCTTGCAGTGTATTGACTAATTCAGGGTTCCATGGTGTTTTTACTTTTACGTAGTTTTCAGTAAAACCATGAATGTATCCTTCTTTATTTTCTCCTTCAAACAAAACTGTTCTGTTTGAGCCTAATTGGCTTTCGTAAAAAGCACGACGTTTCTTTACTGATAATCCGCGTAACATTTTGCTGCGTTTTGCTCTTACACTTGCCGGAACTACGCCTGGCATATTGGCTGCCTCTGTATTATCTCTTTCAGAATAAGTGAAAACATGCAAATACGAAATATCCATTTCGTTCAGGAAATGATACGTTTCTAAAAAGTGCTCATCGGTTTCACCCGGAAATCCAACAATTACATCAACACCAATACAAGCATGTGGCATTACTTCCCGAATTTTATTTACTCGTTCTGTATAAACTTCACGTAAATAACGACGTTTCATTAATTTTAAAATATCATTACTTCCGGATTGCAACGGAATATGAAAATGAGGCACAAAAGTTCTGCTTTTAGAAACAAACTCAATCGTTTCATTTCGCAATAAATTAGGTTCAATTGATGAAATTCGCAAACGCTCAATTCCATCTACTGTATCTAAAGCCTGAACTAAATCCAGAAATGTATGTTCGTGTTTTTTATTTCCAAATTCTCCTTTTCCGTAATCTCCAATGTTCACTCCGGTTAAAACAATTTCTTTAATGTTCTGAGCCGAAATTTCTTTGGCGTTTTGCAATACGTTTTCTAAAGCATCACTTCTCGAAATTCCTCTTGCTAACGGAATTGTACAATAGGTACATTTATAATCGCAGCCATCCTGAACTTTCAAAAAAGCACGGGTACGGTCTCCGATAGAATAACTACCAACATAAAAATCAGCTTCGGCAATTTCGCAGGAGTGAACTTCACCCATATCGTTTTTGCTTAAATCATTAATATAATCAGTAATTTTAAATTTTTCTGTTGCTCCCAAAACCAAATCAACACCATCAACAGCTGCTAATTCTTCAGGTTTTAATTGTGCATAACAACCTACTGCAGCCACAAAAGCTTTATCATTAAGTTTCATTGCTTTTTTTACCACCTGCTTAAACTGCTTATCTGCATTTTCTGTAACCGAACAGGTATTGATAACATATATATCGGCAACTTCTTCAAAATCGACACGATCAAAACCTTCATCATTAAAGTTTCGCGCAATTGTAGAAGTCTCTGAAAAATTCAGTTTGCAGCCAAGCGTATAAAAAGCAACTTTTTTTCTATTTTCCATGGGAATAAACTACGTTTTAAGTAGTAAGATATTATATTTACATCTCTTTTAAAGAGTTTGCAAATTTACATACAATATTCTTTAAAATAAAATCAATAATACACTACATATCAATATTTTGCATGAAACCTGTATTTCATCCAATTCTAAAAAACAAAAAAATTAACCAAACAGGCAATGAATAATTTTTATCTGTAAAAAATAAAGTGCGATTTCAATAAGAATTAAACGACAAAATCATCGATTAAATACAAATATCACCGATTAAGTGCATTTTTTTTAGCTTTAAATTCAATTTTTCTTACATTTAACTTTGTTAAGACCTTTTTTCGAAGTAATTTCACTTCGTCAAAAAATCATATTTAAAAATTATATTATTTAAATGATAAATACCACATAACAATTTTGATTTTCCCTCGTTATGTTGTTGTTTTGTTATTATAAAAAATGGGAATGCCGAAAACCAGAAAGAGTAGGCAAAAATTAAAAATTAAAACTCCATATGAAAGCATTTTTACCCACAATCTGCTTAATGTTCTTAACCTTTTTTAGCTCTCAGGCGCAAACTGCTGCACCGGCTGCTAATCCATTTCCATCTATTAGTACATTGACAACTTGGGCGAGCTTAAACTCTCAATCTCAATTTGATATTGCAATTCGTGCGGTTGGATTTAAATTTGAAGTTAAAGAACCGGGTGAAGGCTCTACAGCTTACACTTATATTCGTAAAGTAACAGTTAACGAGGTAAACTATACTGACAGAATTGTATACAGAATTACTAATAATAATTCAGCAAGTATCATTTCTCTGGTTACAGCTTCTACTGATTTGGTGAGTTTGTATACGCCACAATTATCGACTTTCAAAAACAACAATTGTAAAACTGAAATGTCTAAAGACAAAAACACAACCTGCACTTGTTACGAAAGCGCTAATTTTGCTATCGATCTTTGCGACGAACGTGTAAAATTGACAATGGGTGACGGAAATAAATATTTTGTTTCTGTAGCTAAAAAATAATTTCTATTATTTCATTATACTAGAAACTTCGAGTTGTTTTCCAAATCTTTGTAAATCTTGAATGAGTTGAGTTTACTAAGATTTGGAACGCATTTCTTAGGGTTTTACAGGTTTGGATTCTTTAATTCGTACCAAACTTCTAATTCTTCTTCATACTGAAAAGAATTAACGTAACGCAAACCCAGCTTTTCTAAAATTTTTCTGGAATCTTCATTTCCGGCATCTGCATAAGCGTACAATGCCTCTACCTTCATCACATTAAAAGCATAATCTACAAAAGCTTTTCCGGCTTCGGTAGCATATCCTTTTCCCCAGTGTTTTTCGATGAAACGATATCCTATTTCATAAAAATCTTTATGATTATTAATTTCATCAGTAATAAACTTTATACCGGACCAGCCTAGAAATTCATTTGTTTCTTTTAAGATAACTGCCCAGCGTCCAGTTCCAAAATCTTTATATTGCTGTTGAACAAACTTAATATAAGCATGACTTTCGTCGATATGTTTTACAGGTTTGTTGCCCAAAAAAAGATGTACTTTGGGATTAGAATCCAATTCGAACATACCTTCTGCATCAGAAGGAAGTAATTCTCTTAAAAGCAAACGTTCTGTTTCAATTGGATCTTTCATAGAATATTAATTTAAAATATAACGCTGTACAACTTCAGCAACTCCATCATCATTATTAGACGCTACAATTACATTTGCCTTATCACGCAATTCTGGTGTTACATTATCAACCCAAACTCCCAATCCGGCATATTCAATCATAGTTAAATCATTTCCTGCATTTCCTACGGCAATAATTTCGCTTTGATGAATATTTAGCTTTTCGGCTAAAAGTTTCAAACTGGCAGCTTTATCGATTCCGTTTTGGGCAGCTTCCAGAAAAAATGGTTTCGACATTGCAATACTTAAATGTGGCATTGCCTCTTTTAAGTCCTGCTCTAATTCTTTTAAATAAGTTGGTTCTGCCAACAAAATACATTTTACTGCCGGTTTTTGAACTGCAGCTTTAAAATCCGGTACTTTATGGTGTTGCAATCCCGTAATTTCTTTCTCGATTTCGATATATTCTGAATCTGTTTCGCTTACAATTTCTCCATCCAGATAAGTGATAATATGTGTTTTCTTTTTAACACTATAATCATACAGATCATGAATTTGTTCTGGTGTTAAAGATTGTTCAAACAACACTAAATCATCTTTTACAGTACTGATTACTGCACCATTGAACGAAATAATATAAGAATCGTACAAGTCGAGTTTCAATTCTTTGGCATAGGCTGTCATTGCTGATGTTGGCCTGCCCGAAGCCAAAACTACATGAACTCCTTTTGCCTGCGCTTCAAGAAGCATTTTTTTATTTAAATCTGAAATTTTATGATCGTCTGTCAACAAGGTATCATCCATGTCGAGCACTAACATTTTGTATGGCATGTTTTTTTTAGTTTTCAGCTACAGTTTGTCATAGTATTACTTAATAACTACGACGGCAAACTGCAACGATTTACTGCATTTAGATACTCATTCTGAAATTTTCAATAACCGGATTTGCCTTTGCAAAATCAGTTTCCTGAATAAATACTTCAACAGCTAAATCTGAACCTCCAAAACCACCTAATCTCGCCGATTGAATGTTATCTTTTTTTACCGTTTCTACTCCGGCTTCTTCTAATCTTTCCTGTAAAGCAATTGCTAAAACTTCGCTTCCTGAGTACACCTTCATTAATCCCATGACATTCTATTTTTATTATTATTTAATTTTTACTGTAATATTTTTTTTAACTCATTCTGAAAATCATTGTTTTCGTTCATTCCAATATGATCCTGATCTTTCAACGGATAAAAATGAGCATTCTCTTTTAAGAGTTGTTTTAACCGAACCGAATTTTCATAAGGAATTAATTGATCTTTCATTCCGTGAAAGATATAAACCGGAGCCTTTATTTTGGGCAGATATTCATAGGTTTCCAAACTGAATTTTTTCATGAAATTTGGAAAAAACGGCACTTTGCTGCTCGATAATGCTGTAAAACTATAATACGGCGATTGCAGTATTAATGCTTTCGGTTTATTTTTGGATGCTAAAATAGTGGCAAGCCCTGAACCAATAGAATAACCTGCTATAATGATTTTATTTTCAGGATATTTTTTAGTAAATGCTTTATAAACAATTGAAACATCTTTATTTAACTGTTCTTCATTTTCGATCTCACCTTCACTTTTCCCAAAACTTCTGTAATCTAAAATAAAGATATCATATCCTAAGCGAGTATAAATTCCCGCTATTTTTCCCCAGGTTTCCAGTGTTCCCGCATTTCCGTGGAGATAAAATACTAATCCTTTTGAATTTTCTGCTTTAAACAGCAAACCATTCAGTTTCACACCATCAAATGATTTAATGTTTACTTCTTCAAACTTTTGATGATATTCAAATTTATAATCTTCAGGAAGTTTTGCTCCCTGAAAAACCATTCCAACCTGATTGAAATAAACGTAGAAAACAACAATTACATAAATAACAACAAAAAAAGCCAAAAGCACGATTGTCAAAAATTTAAGCGTTTTCAATATTTCCATAAACAAATTATAATTTCGTTTCAGGTTACAGTCATAGTTTTGGTCAACTTTAAGAACTCAAACTATAATCCGGAACTAATTATTTATTCTTCTTCCTGAATTTCGTCGTCTTCTTCATCAAGCTCTTCTTCTCCTTCTTCATCCATATCGAATAAATAAGGCTCAAGCATCATTTTATCTGCCAGGATTTCGATACGTTCTGTCAAAGTTTCAGCAAAAATAATACGTTGTGTTTTAGCAATACTGTTGGAGATACGCATGATTTTAGTTTCATGACGCAATTTCAAAATAGGATCTGCATCATCGATTATAAACATTTTTAAACGGTTTACATTGTAACCCGCTGTTGTAAACATATCGCTTAGTTTGTTTGGCGTACCAATTAAAACATCAATTCCTGTTGAAACATAGTTTTTATCATAGTCCATATCGCCTTTGTCATGAACACCGTAAACTTCCAGATTGGTATATTTTCCGTATTTTTCGAAAAGTGCTTCCATCTCTAAAACTTTTGTTTTGTCTTCAACAAAAATCAAAGCTCGGGGTGATTCTTCGGTTTGACCTGCCAATTGCTGAATTACATTCAGCACAATGGTAGTTGATTTTCCGCTTCCTTCCGGAGAAATAATAATACAGTCTGCACCACTTTTTATGGTCGAGAAAGTTTCCTGTTGTAATACATTTGCTTCCGTTAATCCATTCTCAATTAAAGCGTCCTGTAACTTTTCGTTTATTTTTTTTAATTTCATCTTTTTATGCTTTAAGCTTTAGGCAATAAGCCTGGAGCAAAAATTATTTATTCTGTTTAATAGCCTAAAGCTTAACGCTTAAAGTCTATTGCGCAAAGTTTACTTGCTTGCAAACATCTTCACATCGGTTTCTGAAATTTCGTTTCCTCCCAGAATAATCAATCTTTCGACTACATTTCGAAGTTCACGAATATTTCCTGTCCAATCGTATTCCTGCAATAATTTTATAGCCTGAGGTGAAAACACTTTTACAGCATTTCCTTGTTCTGAAGCTATTTTTTCGGTAAAATGTGTAATCAAAGCCGGAATATCATCACGTCTTTCATTTAATGGCGGAACTTTAATTAAAATTACAGCCAAACGATGGTATAAATCTTCACGAAAACGACCTTCGGCAATTTCTGTTTTTAAGTCTTTGTTGGTTGCAGCCACAACACGAACATCAACTTTAATATCTTTTTCGGCACCTACTCTTGTAATCATACTTTCCTGCAAAGCACGCAACACTTTGGCTTGCGCCGAAAGGCTCATGTCTCCAATTTCATCAAGAAAAATGGTCCCTTTGTCAGCAGCTTCAAACTTTCCGGCACGATCTTTCACTGCCGAGGTAAAAGCACCTTTTACGTGACCAAACAATTCACTTTCGATTAGTTCACTTGGAATTGCAGCACAGTTTACTTCGATTAAAGGAAAATTAGAACGTTCACTTTTTTCATGTAACTGATGTGCTACTAATTCTTTTCCGGTTCCGTTTGGTCCAGTAATTAAAACTCTGGCTTCGGTTTGAGCAACTTTATCAATCATTACTTTAATATGATTGATGGCTTCGCTTTCTCCTACCATTTCGTAGTTTTTGCTAACTTTTTTCTTTAAGATTTTATTCTCAACTACCAGTTGTTTTTTATCCAAAGCATTACGAACTGTATTTAATAAACGATTTAAATCTGGTGGTTTTGAGATATAATCAAAAGCTCCTAATCGCATAGTATGAATAGCCGTTTCCATATCACCGTGACCGGAAATCATGACCATCGGAATTTCGGGCTTTATTTTTTTTGCCTCTTCCAAAACCTCAACACCGTCCATTTTTGGCATTTTGATATCGCACAAAACCAAATCGTAATCGTTGTTTTTTATTTTTTCAAGCCCGACAACTCCATCTTCAGCTTCATCAACCTGATACGTATCATTTTCTTCTGATAAAATTTTTACCAAAACTCTTCTGATCGCTGCTTCGTCTTCTACAATTAGTATTTTACTCATTCTTTTCTTAAGGTTCAAAGTTGCAAAGGTTCAGAGGTACAAAGTTCAAAATCTTTGTCACAATAACACCTTTTAACCTGTTATTAGTAATATATTTTCATGCTATTTGTATAGTCTTAAAGTAGTTTATTCTAAGCTACAAACATTAAAAAAACCTTTGAATCTTTGTAACTCTGAACCTTTGCCTCTATACAAATTAATATTTAAGCCATCTATATAATTCTTTCCAAGTTGGTTTTTTTCCGTACATTAAAATACCTACACGATAAATTTTGGCAGCAAACCAAACCACAAGGAAAAAGGTTGCAAACAATAATGATACCGAAATCGCGATTTGCCACCATGGCACTCCAAACGGAATACGCATTAACATTACAATTGGCGATGTAAGCGGAATCATGGAAAATACAACTGCAATAGTTCCGTGAGGATCATTGACAACGGTAAAGAACCCAATATAAACGCTTAAAATAAGCGGCATAATAATAGGCAGCAAAAATTGTTGCGAGTCGGTTTGATTATCAACCGCTGCTCCAATTGCGGCATAGAATGAACTGTACAGGAAATATCCGCCAATAAAATAAACCACAAAACCAATTATAATACTCGCAATTGGCAAGTTCCATAACTCAGCAATATACATTTGCGCAGAACCTGAAAGTTCATGTTGTGCCGATTGCATTAATTCTGGTGAAATTCTGGCTGTTGGCCCAACATTTACACCAAAAAATGCTGATGCTGCAAACATTAATCCGAGACCAATAATTGCCCAGATCATAAATTGCAGAATTCCCGCCAGTGATGTCCCAACAATTTTACCAATCATTAACTGAAATGGTTTTACTGATGAGATAATGATTTCGATGATTCGGTTTGTTTTTTCTTCGATCACACTTCTCATCACCATGTTTCCATAAATGATAATAAACATCATAATCAGATAACCAAATGCACCTCCAATTCCAATTTTTATTTCATTTAATCCTTTTAAGCTTTCTTCTCCCGAAGCTTTAACCAAATGAATATTTACAGTTGCCTGCGCTTTTTTAATTGCCAGAGTATCCAGCCTGGCTTTTTCTAAATTTATTTTGGTGATTTTTTCTGCTATAACACGTTGTGTTTTTTCTATAAAAGAAATACTTGGACTGCTATTAGAAATAAATTCAATTTTTTTCTCCAGATCCCTGAAGTCATTTGTTTTTGGAATAACAATTAAACCGCTGAAATTTTCTTTGGTAATACTGTCTTTCAACGATTTTACCTCTATTTCAGAAAGGTTCAGAAATTTGTATTCGCTATCTTTTTTATTCTGCTTTAAAAAGTCATTAGCAAATAAACCCGTTTCATCATGAATTGCAATTCGTTTTGTTTCGGCTTTCATTGAACTCAGATAACCAATAAATCCTGCAATTGCCACAAACAATAGCGGACTCAAAAAGGTCATGACAACGAAAGACTTATTGCGGACTTTTGCAATAAATTCTCTTTTTATAATTAATGAAATTATACTCATTTATTTTAGATTGTTAGATTTTTAAACTTCTTAGATTGTTAGATTTTTTTGATTTCCAGTTTAATCTAAAAATCCAAGAAGTCTAACGATCTAAAGATCTATCCTGTTACTGTTTGAATAAAAATATCGTTTACACTTGGAATTTTTTCAACAAAGTGGGTAACCTGTCCTCTTTGTGTCAAAATATGCAATAACTCATTTGAAGTTGCATTTCCAATTTGTATTTCTAATTTCAAATCATCGTTTAAAGATTTAAAATTTGCCGGCGAAACGGTAAATTTTTGTGTAATGTCGTACATTAACCCTTCAACATTACTGGTCAGGATTCCAACCTCAAAACTGTTGGTTCTAAACTGACGTTTTACATCAACAAGTTTTCCTTCTATTAATTTATTTGATTGGTGAATTAAAGCAATATTTTCGCAAAGTTCCTCTACACTTTCCATTCTGTGTGTCGAGAAAATAATCGTTGATCCTTGTTCTTTCAGCGCTAAAATTTCGTCTTTGATAATATTGGCATTTACTGGGTCAAATCCGGAGAAAGGCTCATCTAGAATCAGTAATTTCGGTTTGTGCAGCACACAAACTACAAACTGAATTTTTTGCGCCATTCCTTTAGAAAGTTCCTGGATTTTTTTATTCCACCAGCCTTGTATTCCTAAACGATCAAACCAGTAATCTAATTGTTTTTTGGCTTCGGTTTTAGAAAGTCCTTTCATTTGTGCCAGATACAAACATTGTTCACCTACTTTCATCGAACTGTACAAACCTCTTTCTTCCGGAAGATAGCCAATAGTCTGCACATGTTTGGGCTGTAGTTTTTCTCCATCCAAAATTACTTCTCCGCTATCCGGTAATGTAATTTGATTTATAATTCTGATAAGGGAAGTTTTTCCTGCTCCATTTGGACCTAATAATCCATAAATACTACCTTTTGGCACATTTAATGAAACTTCGTTAAGCGCTACATAATCACCGTATTGTTTTACGACTTTATGTACTTCTAGTAAGTTGCTCATGCTATTTTTAGAATTTTCTGCGTTGGTTTGACCATTGTGGCCACGCGCCTGTAAAAGTAAATAATTCGAAGCGAATCTTGATACAATTACGCAAAAAACCCATTCTAAATTTATATTAGAATGGGTTTTGAAATTTATTTGTTCTTTTTAGAAAAAGTCCGGCTTATGAAAACATATCTTTTACTTTCTCAAAAAATGATTTTTCTGATTTTTCAGGACTTGGAACAAAGTGCTCATCATTTAATGCATTTTCAAAAAATTGTTTTTGCTCTTTGTTCAGTGTTTTTGGTGTCCATACGTTTACGTGAACCAGCAAATCTCCACTTCCGTAACCGTTTATACTTGGAATACCTTTTCCTTTTAATCTTAATATTTTTCCGGATTGAATTCCTTCTTCCAGTTTGATACGAACTTTTCCGTTAATAGCTTCAATATCTTTTGATGATCCTAATACTGCTTCAGGGAAACTGATGTATAAATCATAATGGATGTTTTCACCTTCACGTTTCAAAAATTCGTGTTCTAATTCTTCAATTGCTACAATTAAATCTCCTGGAATACTATTTCCAGGTGCATCGTTTCCTTTGTTAGAAACTTTTAACTGCATACCATCTACTACACCAGCCGGGATTTTGATAGAAACTGTTTCATCTTCTACCACCATTCCCTGAGCATCTGCCTCAGAAGGTTTTTTATCTAAAATCTGACCAGAACCACCACAAGTAGGGCATGTAGATGCAGATTGCATTCTTCCTAAAATGGTATTGGTTACACGCATTACCTGACCCTGACCATTACAAGTGGTACAAGTTTTATAGGTTACGCCTTTAGCCTGAACTTTACGTTTTACTTTTACTTTTTTCTCAACACCATTTGCAATTTCTTCTAAAGTTAATTTTACTTTAATTCGAAGATTGCTTCCTTTAGAACGACGAGGGCCTCCGCCACCGCCTCCACCGAAACCGCCAAATCCGCCACCAAAAATGTCACCAAACTGGCTGAAAATATCATCCATATTCATACCACCATGACCGCCGCCAAATCCGCCGGAACCGTCAAATGCCTGATGTCCGTATTGATCGTATTTCGCTTTTTTGTTCGGATCACTTAAAACTTCATAAGCTTCTGCTGCAAGTTTAAAGTTTTCTTCTGCCTCTTTGTCGCCTGGATTTTTATCCGGGTGATATTTAAGCGCACTTTTGCGGTAAGCTTTTTTTATTTCGGCAGCATCAGCATTCTTTGAAATGCCTAGTATTTCGTAAAAATCTTTTTTCATAATGAGGTTAAATTGCTTCGCCAGTTCACTAGCGCTCGAGTCCAAATCTTAAAAATTCCAAAATCCAAAAAATGCACTTGAAATTTATGTTTGCATTTTTTAGTTTCCGATAACCACTTTAGGGAAACGAATAATTTTGTCTCCTAATTTGTAGCCTTTTTCAATAACATCAACAATTTTCCCTTTTAATTTCTCAGACGGAGCCGGAATTTGAGTAATTGCCTCAGCAAAATCAGCATTAAAAGCATCACCTGCTCTTACTTCAACTTGCTCTAAACCTTTTGCGGTTAAAGTACTTTTTAACTTTTCATGGATTAACTCCACTCCTTTAGTTAAATTTTCATCTTCAGATTTGTTGATTTCTACAATCGCTCTGTCAAAATCATCCAAAACAGGAAGCATGGCTAACAAAACTTCTTGGTTGGCTGTTTTAAACAAATCGATACGCTCTTTTGAAGTTCTTTTTTTGTAATTTTCAAATTCAGCAAATAATCTCAAAAACTTATCTTTTTCTTTTGCCAAGTCTTGAGCCAATTGCTCTTCAACACTTAATTCTTCAACAATTAACTGCTCACCGTTGGCATTGTTTTCTAACGTTACATCATCTAATTCCTGATCGAATTCTGTATTTTCCGTAGTCATATTACTTTTATTTTTAAAAATATTCTTAAACTTCATTTTTTTATTCTTTCTATTGGATTGCAAAAGTACTGCCAAATCTTATAAAATGTCAAATTGTCACTTTATTAAAACTGAGCTGTTTAAAAAGCAAAAGTAACCTTTTAAAATTTAGTATAATTTTAAGACTATTACGTTTTAGTTTATTTTATCTTTGATAGCGTAAAACATAAATCATTACCACCAAAATTGAATTTAAGGGTTGGCTCCGGCCTCAAAATAATTATTAATTCAAATTTACCTTATATTAAAAAAAGCTTCGCCTTATAGAGACGAAGCTTTTTTTTTATGCTTTAATCATCTTTAATGCATTAATGACAAAACCTGAACAGCAAAAAAATTAATACAAAGAACGCAAAGTTTTTTACTCTTAAGCTTTATAAAAAGACAAAGTTCGCAAAGCTTTGTATTACTATAGCTTTGCGAACTTTGTGCTTTTGAAAATATTCTTAGATAAAAATCCTTGCGTACTTTATGGTAAAAAATATTTTTTTTGCACGGGCGGAGGGATTCGAACCCCCATCAACGGTTTTGGAGACCGCTATTCTACCCTTGAACTACGCCCGTAACTTAAGGTCGGCAAATTAAAAGTTTTTTTTCTTCTCTGACAACTATTTCATGCAGAGATTTTAAAAGAAACCCCTTTAAATTCGGGGAACTTGAAGCAAAAACTTTTATTCCAGACAGTTAGCCTCGTAAAGTATTTTTTAATATTTCACGCAGATTTAAAAAGATTCAGGCAGATTAAAGCCGATTTCTTCAATATAAAAATCAAATTTAATCTGCCTAATCTGCCTGAAATAGAAAAATCTTTTAAAACTGTGCAATCTTTGGGCAAAACTTCCACTTCAAAAAGTTAGCCCAACAAAGCATTTTTCAAACCTTCGAAATCTACTGCGATTTGCTCTCCTGAAACCAGATTTTTAAGCGAATAAGTCTTTGAAGCAATTTCCTGATCTCCTGCAATTACTGCAAACGGAATCATACGCTTATCTGCATACTGAAATTGTTTTCCTACTTTTACATTATCAGGATATAACTCTACTTTTATATTTTCTCTTCTTAATTGCTGAATGGCTTGTGATGCATACAAAGCTTCTTTATCTCCATAATTGATAAATAAAGCTTTTGAAGTCGCTGCAACAGTATCAGGAAACAATTTTAATTCTTCTAATACATCATAAATACGATCTAAACCAAAAGAAATTCCAACACCACTCATATTTTTTAAACCAAAAATACCCGTCAAATCGTCGTATCTTCCGCCACCGCCAATAGAACCTATCGAAACGGTTTTAGGCGCTGCTACTTCAAAAATAGCTCCTGTATAATAATTTAATCCACGAGCCAGTGTCACATCCAGATCCAATATTGCTGTTGACAAGCCTAAAGTTGCCACATTGTCACAAATAAATTTAAGTTCCTCTACTCCTTTCATTCCTTCTTCAGATTCTGCCAACAAATCTGAAAGCTGACTGATTTTATCTGAAAATGTTCCGGAGAAACTAAAAAGCGGCTGAACTTTTACCAACGCATCTTCAGAAATACCTTTTTCGATCATTTCTTTCTTAACGCCATCTTCTCCTATTTTATCCAGCTTATCTAAGGCAACCGTAAAATCAATCAATTTATCCGAAGCGCCAATTACTTCTGCAATTCCTGATAATATCTTTCTGTTATTGATTTTAATGGTAACACCTTCTAAACCCAGAGAAGTAAAAACTGTATCGTATAATTGCACTAATTCTACTTCCTGCCATAATGATTTTGAACCCACCACATCGGCATCACATTGAAAAAATTCTCTGTAACGACTTTTTTGCGGACGATCTGCTCTCCAAACCGGCTGGATCTGGTATCTTTTAAAAGGAAACTCGATTTCGTTTTGATGTTGTACTACGTATCTCGCAAACGGAACGGTTAAATCGTAACGTAAAGCTTTTTCTGAAATTTTTCCGGTAAATTTATTCAGTTCAATTCTCTGACTCAAATCAATTGTTTCAGCAGAATTAACCTGAAGCGCCTCGATAGATTCCGGTATTTCAATTTTATTATTTTTATCAAAGAAAAAGTTACCCGAGTTCAATATTTTAAAAATCAAACGATCTCCTTCTTCTCCATATTTCCCCATTAAGGTATCTGAATTCTCAAATGAAGGTGTTTCGATTGGCTGAAAACCAAATTTCTCGAAATTACTTTTTATAGTCTGAATGATATATTGACGTTTTGACACCTCTGCAGGCGAAAAATCTCTTGTTCCTTTTGGTATGCTCGGTTTTGAAGCCATTCTTTTAGATTATTAGATTTTAGATTTTATATTATTAGACTTCTTTTTACTGAAATCTTATATTTAAAAACCTTTTTGAATTATAATTTATTTAGAATATTAGATTTCTCTTCATTCTATTCGTCTGCAAATATCTTATTTTTTAAAATAAATAATAGCTCTTCGAAAACAAACTTGTAACAAAAAACGTATTTTCGTGACAAATTGGTCATGATGCTAAAATTATTTAAAGAAAATATCCGAATTGCTTTTGGTTCTATCAAAACACAATTATTGCGAACCATTCTTACTGTAGTAATTATCGCGATCGGAATTACGGCTTTGGTTGGAATTCTAACTGTTGTAACCGCTCTTGAAAATACGGTTTCGACCAATTTTGCTTCTATGGGAGCCAACACTTTCAATATCAATCAATACGAAAACACGCTTAAAAATCGTGGCGGAAATGAACGTGAAGTAATTAATCCAATCATTTCGTATCCGGAAGCTGTTGCTTTTAAAAACAAATACAAATATCCTTTTACCGAAACTTCTCTTTCGTTTACAGCAACATCAAAGGCCGAAGTTAAATATTTAGACGCCAAAACAGATCCGGAAATTACCATTACAGGTGTCGATGAACATTTTATTAATAATTCCGGTTTAGAAACTACTTCCGGGCGTTCTTTTAATCAATTTGACATTGATAACAACACCTATTCCTGCATTGTAGGATCTGATTTTGAAAAAGGCTTACTAAAAGATGTAAATCCGATTGACAAAGTGATTTCGATTCGTGGCGCACGTTTTAAAGTCATTGGGGTTTTAAAAGAAAAAGGATCCACTTTTGGTCATAGTCAGGATTTACGTGTTTTGATTCCAATACAAGTAGCACGTTCTTTATTTACGGCTCCAAATATCAACTATACCATTAGTGTAATGGTTTCTAAAAAAGAACTTCTGGACGAAGCCATAGACAATGCAACAAGCACCATGCGACGTGTTCGAAAATTAAGTCCGGTTCGTGATAATAATTTTGGGATTGGCCGAAGCGACGATTTGATTAACAGAATTCTGGGAATTACAAAATATCTAGGCTGGGCTTCCTGGATTATTTCTATCATCACAATTTTAGGATCTTCGATCGCCTTAATGAATATTATGATTGTATCGGTTACAGAACGTACTCGCGAAATTGGAGTAAGAAAAGCCCTGGGTGCAACAAAAGTTACCATTTCTGTCCAGTTTTTTATCGAAACTTTACTGATTGGTCAAATTGGTGGATTGGTTGGAATTGTATTGGGAATCCTGGTAGGTTTTGCTTTTGCTGCAGCTATGAAATTTGCTTTTGTGATTCCGTGGATGGCCATTTTTGCTGCTTTTGGAACCAGTTTTGCGGTTGCCATTGTTTCTGGTTTGTATCCGGCAATAAAAGCATCTAAGTTAGATCCTATTGAAGCTTTACGTTATGAATAATTATTGAATTTTTAGTCGCAGTCTTGCTATCAGAAGAAAGATTGCGACTAAAAACTAAACAATCCCTTTCATCATACGGTCATTGTCGTAAATATCTTTTCGCAATTCAATATCCTTAAAATCCATTTGCTCTAACAAATCATTCATTTCCCTCCCTAAGTATTGATTGATTTCAAAATACAACTGTCCGTTCTCCAGGAGATTTTTCTGCGCCAATGTTGCTATTTTTCTATAAAAAACCAAAGCATCGTTGTCTTCTACAAAAAGTGCCAAATGCGGTTCATAATCTAAAACATTCTTTTTGATTTCTTCTTTTTCTAAATTCCGTACATAAGGCGGATTTGAAACGATAATATCAAAATCAGATTTTAATGCGTCTTCTTCCAGTATATTCAACAATAAAAAAGTAACATCAACTCTATTGTTTACAGCATTTCTTTTGGCTGTTTCTAATGCCTTTTTAGAAACATCTAAAGCATATACCTGTGCATTTGGAAGATTTTTAGCCAATGAAATTGCAATACAGCCACTTCCTGTACCAATGTCTAAAATCTTTATTTTTTTAGAACCTCCGAGCTTGGAGTTTTCCTTTATAATCCATTCAACCAGCTCTTCTGTTTCAGGCCTCGGAATCAAAACGTTTTCGTTTACCTCAAAATCCAATCCGTAAAAATTAGTTTTGCCTAACAGGTATTGAATGGGAACTTCTTTTTTTAGTTGGGCCAATAATGAATCCCACAAAACAAAATCACTTTCTGAAAAAGCTAATTCATGATTTAATGCCAGATCAATTTGCCGCAATTGATGCTTGTCTTCTAAAATTAAATAGAAAAAACTCTCCGCTTCGTACGCATCGTAAAAAGGTGACAATTCTTTAATAAACTGAGTACGATATTGTTTAATTTTCATTTTTTTTATATCTCTTATTAGAAAAAGATTTGATTAGCAATCAAACTGAACTGCTATTTCTGAAACTTTTTTTATGACATCTCCATTTTTAGCTTTTGACGAAAGAAACAAGATTACACGTTCTTCTTCATAATCTCTATTGGCACCAAATACAAAATCCAGCTTTCCGTCTCCATCAATATCTCCTGCAAAGAGCAATACTACAAATGTATCGTTAAACGCTTCTTCTGTTAAAAGCAGTTCTTCTTTAGAATTTCCTGATTTTAGATAAAGCTTATAATGTTCTACTTTCTTGTAAACTTCCTGTTTATCTCCATCTGTATAAACTTTTTCTTCAGAAAGAACTTTTCCTTCGCCCCTTAAAACATAATCGATATTGTTAAAGTTTAATGTTATTTTTTCTTTAGGCCAGATTTTATCTTTACTTATTTTTAAAGATTTTATTTTTCCGGTTTTCAAATCCGTATTGTCCAGATAAATAATGGTTTTATTAATGGGAAGAATTGACACTAATGAATCTCCTGAACAATCATCAAATCCTTTATCAATTTTAAAACCGGCTTTTCCTAAATAATAAGATCCGTTTTCTTCATACAAAGCCATCCAGTTTTCAGTTAATTCTAAAGCGGGATTTTTACCTTCATAACTCCTGTAACTTCTTGGCAACAGAATATCAAAGTCATTTTTAAACTCTTCATCAGAAGTTTTCTCATTAACAGAAACCGAATCTTTTGCAGAAGACTGCTTGACAATATCTGCTTTTTTATCTGTTTTCTTTTCCTGAGTTTTGTTACAAGAACATAAAACTGAAACCAAAACAATTCCAAGAATAATTTTTTTCATAAGCTTATAAAACTTTTAGCATCCAAACCGGACAAGAACTGTGCCCGGTATTTCCTAATGGGGCATCTAAATATTCGAATCCTGATTTTTTGTATAATTTTTGAGCAGAATGCATAAAAGGCATCGTTTCTATATAGCATTTCACAAATCCAAAATCTCTGGCTTTATCCAGACATATTTTCATCATTTCGCTTCCAATTCCTAAACCACGCGTTTCAGGCAAGAAATACATTTTTTGCAATTCGCAAATTTCCGGATCTCCGTTTTCTAAAGGAGCAATTCCGCAACAACCTACAATTTTATGATCAGCTTCAACCACAAAATAAGCAGCTTTGGGCTTGTTGTATTCTTCAAACATAAAATCTAAATACGGATCTTCGTATGCCGTACCTACTTTTGGGATTTCCATTTCATCAAAAACCGATCGTATTAATTGAGCAACCGCTCCATTATCATCTTTTTCAATTTTTCTGATAGTCCAGTTTTTCATATTCTAATTTCATTATATCCTCACAAAAATAAAAATACTTTTTCGATAGTTTTATAACTATTTGGATTGTTTCATAACATTTCTGAGAACTTTCGACAGAAAACTCAAAAATAATTACTTTTGCAGGGTGAATACACATGAAAAATATATCAGACGATGCATTGAACTTGCGCAAAACGGTTTTGGAACAACTTATCCAAATCCAATGGTAGGAAGTGTAATTATTTATGAAGGTAAAATTATTGGCGAAGGGTGGCACAAAAAGGCAGGAGAACCTCATGCCGAAGTAAATGCAGTAAGATCTGTAAAAGATAAATCGCTTTTAAAAAAAGCTACTATTTATGTTAGCCTGGAACCTTGCAGTCATTTTGGAAAAACACCTCCCTGCTGTGATCTTATTATAGCGAATGAAATTCCAAATGTAGTGGTTGGAACTGTAGATCCCAATGAAAAAGTAGCAGGAAACGGCATTAAGAAACTAATTGCAGCTGGTGCAAATGTAATTGTAGGTGTTTTAGAAAAAGAATGTAATGAACTTAATAAACGCTTTTTTACTTTTCATCAAAAAAAGCGACCTTATATTATCCTTAAATGGGCCGAAAGCCAGGACGGTTTTTTAGCTCCTGAAAAGGAGTCTAATCAGGAACGAAAACCTGTTTGGATTACCAATACCTATTCGAGACAATTGGTGCATAAATGGCGAAGCGAAGAACAAGCCATTTTAGCAGGCACACAAACTGTTATCGATGATAATCCAAAACTGAATACCAGAGACTGGTCAGGAACCAATCCTGTAAGAGTTGTTTTAGATCAGAATAACCGTATTTCTAAAGACAGTTTTATTTTTGACAACAGTGTAAAAACGATTGTATTTACAAAATCTGAAACTGCTATTTCGACAGAAAACACTATCTTTGAAGTAATTGATTTTAAACAAAATATAATTCCGCAAATTTTGACTGTTTTGTATCAAAATCAAATTCAATCAGTCATTATTGAAGGCGGATTACAAACTTTACAAACTTTTATTGATCAAAATCTTTGGGATGAAGCCCGAATTTTTGTTGGTAAAACTATTTTCAAAAAAGGAATACAAGCTCCGATAATTCAAAAGAAAAACGTAACCAGAACTTACATTCAAAGCGACGAATTAATTAATATTAGAAATCATGATTGATACTATAATTTTTGACTTTGGAGATATTTTTATCAATTTAGACAAACAAGCTACCATTTCAGGACTACAGAAATTAGGTCTTAAAGAATGGAGTCCAGCATTGGACCGCCTGAACCTTTTGTTTGAAACCGGAGATATTTCGCATGATGATTTTTTGACTGGTTTTCAAAAAGAAATCCCAAATGCTTCTATCGAAGAGATCCTGGAAGCATGGAATGCAATTTTAGCCGATTTCCCTTTGTACCGATTAGAGTTCCTGCAAATGCTTTCAAAAAAATATCGCTTGTTTTTATTAAGCAACACAGACTCTATTCATATTGAAACTTTCGAAAACAAAACCGGTATTTCGTTTTACAGCGATTTTTACCAATGCTTTGAAAAAGTTTATTTTTCTTTTGAGATTGGAATGCGAAAACCAAATACAGAAGTTTTTCAATACCTAATTAATAAACATGAATTATCTCCAAAACGTACTTTGTTTGTAGATGATAAAAAAGAAAACACAGATTCTGCTGCAGCTTTAGGTTTTCATGTATGGAACTTACAAGTAGGCCAGGAAGATGTAGTAGACTTATTTGAAAAAAAATTACTTTAAACAATACTTTTGGAATACAACGATACTTACCAAACCATTGCTTTTGAATCTGAAGAAGTCCTTTTTAAAGAAAAAGGAAGTAAATTCTTTGGCTACGCATTTCCTATAGAAAGTGAAGACGAGGTAAAACCTATTATAGAAAACTTAAAAAAACAACATCCTCATGCCGTTCACTATTGTTACGCCTATCAATTAGGAACAGCTCCAAAAATATCCTATCGCGCCAATGATGACGGCGAACCAAGCAATACTGCCGGAGCCCCTATTTATGGACAAATACAATCTTTTGGCATAACAAACGTTCTGGTTGTTGTGGTTCGGATTTTTGGCGGAATTAAATTAGGTGTTGGCGGATTAATCACTGCTTATAAAACAACAGCACAAATGACGCTTGAAATTTGTGAAATCATCGAAAAAACAATCGATGTTCACTTTTTAATCTCTTTTGATTATAAAAACATGAACAAAGTGATGCGCGTTATTAAAGAAAAAAAACTCGAAATTATTTCTCAGGAAATGCAGATTAACGAGGATTCTGGTCTTCCGGTTGGTATAATAAAGACCAAAACACGAAAAAAAAATGCCGAATTAATATTCGACATTTTTGATTTAATGTTTGAAATCGACATTAAAATTATATAAATTGACATTAAAACCTGTCGCATTTTAACAATTATACCAGTGTTTTAAATAATTCTAAAATATAATCCGGAGGTGCAGTTGGTCGACCTGTTTTTAACGATACAAATACTAAAATAAACACTGCAGTTGTTAATAACTCATTCGCCTCGTTATAAATCGCGCAGTCAAATTCGATCTTCACTGAGGATTGACTTTTGAAAGTAGTATGAATTGTAAGAAGCTCATCGTAACGAGCAGATTTTTTATAATTTATTTGCATAGAAACAATAGGCAATCCAATACCGCTTTCTTCCATGCTTTTATACGAAACCCCTTTATTTCTAAGCCATTCAACGCGTCCTATCTCAAAATAAGGAACGTAATTTCCGTGATAAACAACTCCCATTTGATCCGTTTCTGAGTAACGAACGCGTACTTGAGTTTGATGATTTTTCATTAATTATGTATTAAAAAAATTTAACTTTTAAAAGTTCACTTACAACTTTTTTTTATAAAATTTGAGCCTAAAATATTTTTTTTTAAAGAAATTTGTTCACATATTTGTTATCCCGAAATACGGAATAAAATTGCTCCTTTTTTATTAGGAGAATCTTTATCAATAATATAAAAATTTATTTGAATCTATGACTAAAACTGCTCAATCGGTATGGGAAAACTGTTTGTCCTTTATAAAAGACAATATTCAAGACCAGGCATACAAAACTTGGTTTGAACCAATCAAATCAGTTGAGCTAACCGACAACGCGTTATACATTCAAGTACCTAGTAAATTTTTCTACGAATGGTTAGAAGAACACTACGTTAAATTATTGAAAGTTGCACTTACCAAAGAACTGGGAAAAAATGCAAAGTTACTCTATAAAATTAAAATGGAGAACACTTATGGCAATAAACAACCATTTACTGAGCAATTACCAAGTTCGAACAGAGTACCAATGAAACCTCAAGAGGTTGATGCTCCGTTTAAAAACCTAAATCCTGAACTAAAAAATCCGTTTGTAATTCCGGGAATCAGAAATTTAAAAATCGAATCACAGTTAAACCCTAACTACAGTTTTGATAATTTCTTAGAAGGAGATTCAAACCGTTTAGCCCGTTCTGCCGGTATGGCTGTTGCCAATAAACCAGGAGGAACATCATTTAATCCGTTGTTGATTTTTGGTGGAGTTGGTTTAGGAAAAACACACTTAGCACACGCTATAGGTGTAGAAGTTAAAGATAAATACCCTGAAAAGACGGTTTTATATATTTCTGCCGAGATTTTCACACAACAATATATTGATTCGGTTAAAAAGAACAATCGTAACGATTTCATTCACTTTTACCAATTAATCGACGTTTTGATTATTGATGATGTTCAGTTTTTATCTGGAAAATCAGGAACTCAGGACGTATTTTTCCACATTTTCAACTACTTGCACCAAAACGGTAAACAGGTAATTCTAACTTCAGACAAAGCTCCTGTTGATATGCAGGATATCGAGCAACGTTTGTTATCCCGTTTTAAATGGGGATTATCTGCAGAGTTACACCAGCCAGATTACGAAACCAGAATTTCGATCTTAAAAAATATCCTATATCGTGATGGTGTTGAAATGCCAGAAGATATTATTGAATACGTTGCCCGCAACATTAAATCTAATGTTAGAGAACTTGAAGGTGCTATCATCTCATTAATTGCTCAATCTTCTTTCAATAAAAAAGAGGTTACAATTGAACTGGCAAAAAGCGTTGTAGAGAAATTTGTTAAAAACGTTAAGAGAGAAATCTCTATCGATTATATTCAAAAAATTGTATCCGATTATTTTCAGTTGGATATTGAAACACTTCAGTCTAAAACCAGAAAAAGGCACGTTGTTCAGGCAAGACAATTGGCTATGTTTTTTGCAAAGAAATTTACTAAAGCTTCTTTGGCAAACATTGGTTCACAAATTGGAGACCGCGATCACGCTACCGTATTACATGCTTGTAAAACCGTTGACAATTTAGTTTCTACAGACAAACAATTCAAAAAATTTGTCGAAGACATCAACAAAAAACTAACGCTATAAACGCGAATCATGCCAGTAAAAATTTTAATGGTTTGTTTAGGTAACATTTGCAGGTCACCTTTAGCCGAAGGCATTTTAGCATCAAAATTACCTCAGGATAAATTTAGCATTGATTCTGCCGGAACCGGATCATGGCATGTAGGTCATGCACCTGACAAACGTTCAATTGCAGTTGCCCGAAAAAACGGCTTAAGCATTGATAATCAAAAAGGCAGACAATTTAAAACTTCTGATTTCGACGATTTTGATTACATCTACGTTATGGATAATTCTAATTATCGCGACGTAATTCAGCTGGCCAAAACTCAGGAGCATAAAAACAAAGTTTCCCTTATTCTAAATGAATTATTTCCCGGTGAAAATGTAGATGTACCGGATCCTTATTTTGGAGCAGCAAACGGTTTTGATAATGTATACGAAATGTTAGATGAAGTTGCCGAAATCATTGCTCAAAAACTCATCAAAAAGCATTCATAATTTAGCTTGTATTTCAGTTATTGGATTCAATAATTGAGATACATTTTTGTTTTTAAACTATAAAATATCACAAAATGAAACTTCCAGGAAAATTATATCTAATTCCAACAACAATGGGCGAAAGCGATCCAATGGACGTTTTACCACAAACTGTAAAAAGAAGTATTGATTTTATAGATTATTATATTGTTGAAAATGAAAAAACAGCCAGAAAATCTATAAAAGCAGTTTCTCCTGAGAAAAAACAATCAGAACTAATACTTTTTACCTTAAACAAACGTACTGAACCAAGCGAACATCTTGACTTTATCAAACCATTATTAGAAGGCAAAAATGTTGGCTTAATGAGCGAAGCGGGTTGTCCCGGAGTTGCTGATCCTGGCGCTGTAATTGTAAAACTGGCACATGAAAAAGGTATTCAGGTAATACCATTAGTTGGACCTTCTTCTATCTTATTAGCGATGATGGCTTCCGGAATGAATGGACAAAGCTTTACCTTCAACGGATATTTACCCATTGATAAAGATGAGAAAAAATCGGCATTAAAACATTTTGAGAAATTATCTCAGGATAAAAATCAATCTCAGATTTTTATAGAAACTCCATACAGAAACAATAAATTGGTTGAAGATATTTTGCAAATTGTAAATCCTTCGACTCACCTTTGTATTGCAACTGATATTACTCTACCAACAGAATTCATTAAAACAATGCGTGTTGCAGATTGGAAAAAATTAAAAGTTGATTTACATAACAGACCAACGATTTTTATTATTCATAAAATGTAAAAAACATCATTTATGAAAAAAATATTTTATCCAATTTTAATTGCAGTTTGTTTCACTCAATGTATTTCTTCTCCTGATACTAAAAAAGTATCAAAAAACCCGAATACAGAACAAAATGTCACTACCACTAATGAAGATAAAAAGGCTGTTTCAGAAATAAATACCAGCACAGACGATAGTGAAATTCAAATCAAGGAAGACAACACAATCTACAATATTGACTCGATAGATGTAAAACCTGATTTTCCAGGAGGAATAAAAAAACTTCAAAAATTCCTTAGGCAAAACACTAAATATCCCGAAGAAGAACTTCAGGTAAAAGGAACAGTCGATGTTAATTTTATAGTTGAAAAAGACGGCAAGCTTAGTGATATAAAATTCACCAAAGATGAAGGTTACGGGACAGGAAAGGAAGCAATTCGTGTTCTGACAAAATGCCCAAAATGGATCCCTGGAATACATAATCAAGCACCTGTAAGAGTTCGCTATAATTTAACAATACCAATAGATGTATATTATGATGAGTAAACTTCCAAACGTAACCACCAGCATTTTCACAGTAATGTCTAAAATGGCAGCTGAACATAATGCGATAAATCTTTCACAAGGATTTCCGAACTTTCCTGTAGACGAAAGATTAACTGATATTATTGCGAGATTATCCAAAGAAAACGTACATCAATATACACCAATGGCAGGTTTCCCGCCTTTGATGAATCAAATTGCAAAACTGGTTCAGAGTTCATACAACAGAACTATTCTTCCCGAAACAGAGATTTTGGTTACTGCAGGCGCAACTCAAGGAATTTTCACTACGATTTTAGCTTTGGTAAAAACCGGGGACGAAGTTATTATTCTGGATCCGAGTTATGATTCATACGAATCTCCTGTTTTATTATGCAATGCAAAACCAGTTCGTGTTGCCCTAAATGATGATTATACTCCAAATTGGGAAACGATTGAAAAAGCATGTTCATCAAAAACCAAGATGATAATCATAAACAATCCGCATAATCCAACAGGAAAAATTTTAACGGAATCTGATTTTCTTCAATTAGAAAAATTACTTTCTAAATTTCCTGACATTCTCGTTTTATCAGATGAAGTCTATGAATATATTACTTTCGAAGAAAAACATATTTCGGCTCATACCAAAGATTTCCTTTTAAACCGTTGCATAATGGTTTCTTCTTTCGGAAAATCATTTCATATTACAGGCTGGAAAATTGGTTATACCGTTGCTCCTGAACATTTGATGAAAGAAATTAAAAAAGTACATCAGTTTCTGGTTTTCAGCGTTAACAGTATTTCTCAAGCTGCCATAAGCGAATATTTAGATGTTGTAGATGTCAATCTTTTAGGAAAATTCTATCAGGAAAAACGAGATTACTTTCAAAAACTACTTCAAAACAGTTCATTCGAATTAAAACCTTGTGAGGGAACTTACTTTCAGGTGGCTTCTTATGCCAATATTTCAAACGATGACGATGTTACTTTTTGTAAAAAACTCATTATAGATCATGGCGTTGCCGCGATTCCAATTTCTACTTTTTATTCTGATCATAAAGACCAAAGATTAATTCGTTTTTGTTTTGCAAAAGACAATTTTACTTTAGAATCAGCAACAAAAAAATTATGTGATATATAAAGTTTATTAAAATTTTATAACATTATTATGCGTGCATCCTATTTATTTAATTAATATTGTAATAAAAAAGAGAAAAATATGAGCTATACAGATAAAATGTTGAGAGATGACGCTTTAAAAGGTAAGGTCATTGTCGTTACAGGCGGCGGAAGTGGTTTAGGAAAAGCAATGACTAAATATTTCTTAGAATTAGGTGCTCAGGTAGCTATTACTTCAAGAGATTTAGAAAAGCTAAAAAACACTGCTACAGAACTTGAAACAGAAACAGGAGGCAAATGTTTACCGCTTCAATGTGACGTTCGTCATTATGAAGAAGTAGAAAACATGCTTCAGGAAGTTTTAAAAACTTTTGGCAAAGTTGATGTTTTATTAAACAATGCTGCCGGAAATTTCATTTCTCCTACAGAACGTTTATCTGCCAATGCATTTGATACTGTTATAGATATCGTATTAAAAGGTTCTAAAAACTGTACTCTGGCTTTTGGAAAACACTGGATCGACAGCAAACAAACATCAGCTACTATTTTAAATATTGTAACTACTTATGCCTGGACAGGATCTGCTTATGTGGTACCAAGCGCAACTGCAAAAGCAGGAGTTTTGGCCATGACACGTAGTCTTGCTGTAGAATGGGCAAAATACGGAATTCGTTCTAATGCCATCGCTCCGGGACCATTCCCGACAAAAGGAGCCTGGGACAGATTATTACCGGGAGATCTTTCTGAAAAGTTCGACATGGCAAAAAAAGTTCCTTTAAAACGTGTAGGTGATCATCAGGAATTAGCCAATCTTGCGGCTTATTTAGTTTCTGATTTTTCAGCTTATGTAAATGGTGATGTGATTACTATTGATGGTGGCGAATGGCTAAAAGGTGCCGGACAATTCAACTTACTGGAAGCAATCCCGGAAGAGCTTTGGGATCAGCTGGAAATGATGATAAAAGCTAAAAAGAATAAATAATTTTACGTGCTTACTAAATTCAGAATATTTTATTAAAACTATACTGATTGCGCGAAATCCCGAAAGTACTGCTTTCGGGATTTTTTTATGTTTTTGCCATATAAGTAATATAATTTCAACGAAGTAATGAATTGCTTAAACATCTGTTTGCTTAAATTTACTTCTATCACTTATCTGGTT
Organism: Flavobacterium chilense; assembly: GCF_001602525.1. GTDB lineage: Bacteria > Bacteroidota > Bacteroidia > Flavobacteriales > Flavobacteriaceae > Flavobacterium > Flavobacterium chilense. Next base: position 16,309 of record NZ_LSYT01000009.1, on the reverse strand, counting down.
TAAATACGTTAATATGCTTACACAATTCAGTTAAATTATTATTTTTGCCGAACAAATATATAACATCAAATTTTATGCTCATTATTGGACTTGCAGGAGGAACAGGAAGTGGAAAAACTACAGTAGTACATCAAATCATGAACGAATTGCCGGATACTGAAGTTGGGGTAATTTCTCAGGATTCGTATTATAAAGAAACAACCAATTTGTCTTTTGACGAAAGAGCATTAATAAATTTCGATCATCCGCGTGCCATTGATTTTGAATTATTGGTAAAGCATCTTAAGGCTTTAAAAGCAGGCGAAACAATAGATCAGCCGGTTTATTCGTTTATACAACATAACAGAACTGACGATACGGTATCAACACACCCAAGAAAGGTAATGATTGTGGAAGGAATCTTAATTTTAACGAATCCGGAATTACGCGAACTTTTTGACATTAAAATATATGTTCATGCTGATTCTGACGAAAGATTAATTCGTCGTTTAAAAAGAGATATTTCTGAACGCGGACGTGATATTGATGAGGTTTTAACACGTTATCAAAACACATTAAAACCTATGCATGAGCAATTTATAGAACCATCAAAAGCTTTTGCAGACATTATTATTCCAAATGACAAATACAACACGGTAGCAATTGATGTTGTTCGTGCAGTAATTAATCAACGTATTTCATAATATTTATTGTAAATTTAACTCATATTTCTAGTTACATTTAAGAAAAATCTGTTGCAAAACAATGAAACGATTTATTTTTTACATTTTATTACTTTTTGTATTGGGATGCACAAGATATAAATCCTTCAGTAATAAATATTTTAGTCTTACTGTACCTAATGAGTTTATAATTGATTCTATTAATCTGGGAGAATATAATTTGACCAAATTTCCTGATCGTCAATTAATTTCAAAAGGAGACTCAGACATTTATTCCTTTTCTTTTTACTCAAATAAGAAAAATTTCAGGGAAAGAAAAGGAGTTACTATTAGTAACAGCATAATTGAAAATAAGGACAACAAAGATTATAAAAAAGTTATTTTGAAAGAGATCAGAAAACAAAACAAGTTTTTTTCTCAGGGGAATAACAAAAATTATGAGATTGTTGTCCCATTAAAAGATACTGTAATTAAAAACCGAAAATATTCCTATTTTTTATATCAATATGATTACTCAAATAATACTGAGATCGACACTATAAAAAAAGGGAGATTATTCATTGAAAGAAATGAAAAAATTCATGATCTTGATTTAAAATTTGACAGCAAGGATAATTCATCAATGCAAAAGCAATTCAATGAATTATTATCGATAGTTGAAACTATAAAATTTAAAAAATAACGGATTAAACTAAAACTAAGAGAATGACAAATCCATATAAAGACAAACGATGGTTTAAATTCCTGAGCAATAAGTATGTTTGGGTATTGCTTTTTTTTGTGGTCTGGATGTTATTTTTAGACAATTATTCTTATTTTGATCACCGTTTTTTAGACCATCAAATCAATGAGTTGCAGGATAATAAAAAATATTTCCAAAAAGAGATCAAAAAAGACGAAGAGCAAATCAAGCAGCTCAAAAATCCTGAACAAATAGAAAAATATGCCCGCGAAAAGTACTTTATGAAAAAAGACAGCGAAGATATTTACATCATTCAATTTGAAGGAGACACCATTCAAGATAAAGAATAACCAGAAAAAATACCCAATGGCTACTAACCTATTCGACAATTTTAGTCCAATTTCATCCAAACAATGGAAACAAAAAATTCAGTTTGAATTAGATGGAGCTGATTATAACGAAACTGTAATTTGGAATTCTCCGGAAGATATTCAGGTTAAACCATTTTATCACAGAGATGAATTTTCAAAAGCTGCAACTGTAAAAACAGAGGTTTCAAACTTTAAAATTTGCCAAAACATTTTTGTACACGATATCGATAAATCGATTCAAAGAGCAATTAACACTATTGAAAGAGGTGCTGAAAGTTTGCGTTTTACTATTCAGAACGAAAAAACTGATATTCAAAAATTATTAGAAAAACTTCCTTTAGAAAACAGAATCGTTTACTTTAATTTGACTTTTATTTCAATCGATTTCGTAAAATTACTGGACACAATTTCTATCCGGAAAAAAGCCGTTTTTTATTGCAATATTGATCCTATTGGTTATTTCGCAAAAGAAGGAAACTGGTTTACAACCTCTGATAAAAATAATTTTGAAACGCTAGAAAACATTTCAAAAGCCACAACCAACCTTCCATTATTAAGCGTTGATTTAGGATTATACCAAAATGCAGGTGCTAACATTACGCAGCAAATTGCTTATAGTTTAGCGCACGCAAATGAGTATCTGAACCGTTTACCATCTATTACAAAACCAATTGTTTTTCAAATTTCAGTTGGAACAAATTATTTCTTTGAAATTGCAAAACTTCGTGCTTTACGAATGCTTTTTAAAATAATTGCCGCTGAATATAATCCGGACATAACCTGTCATTTTTTAGTAACACCTACTAAACGTAATAAAACGATTTACGATTATAATGTTAATATGCTGCGTACTACTACAGAATGTATGTCGGCCATTTTAGGAGGCGCTGATGCTGTTGCAAATTTACCTTATGATTCCTTATATCATAAAGACAATGAATTTGGCGACAGAATTGCACGAAATCAATTATTGATTTTAAAACATGAAAGTTATTTTGACAAAGTCAACAATCCTTCAGATGGAAGTTATTATATCGAAAGTCTGACCATGCAACTGGCAGAAAAAAGTTTAAATTTATTCAAAGATATTGAAGCTAATGGTGGTTTCCTGAAGCTTTTAAACGATGGAATAATCAAAAAGAAAATTCAGGAAAGTGCCGCAAAAGAACAAGAATTATTCGATTCTAAAAAAGAAGTATTATTAGGGACAAATAAATACCCTAATAAAGAAGACAAAATGAAACATGACCTCGAATTGTTTCCGTTTGTGAAAATAAAACCGAGAAAAACATTAATTACACCCATAATAGAAAAAAGACTTGCTGAAAAACTGGAACAAGAACGACTGGAACTTGAATAACTTTTTTCTAAGTAATTAAATATAATCTACTCAAATGAGTACTTCTATGATAAGAAAAGACCTAAAACATATAAATTTAGAAGTTAAAAGTCATGAGTCAGGCAAACAAACTCATCACTCAAATTCTACAACTCAAAACTTCACTACAGCTGAAGGGATTGAGCTTAAAAAAAACTATTCTGAAAAAGACATAGAGGATTTAGAGTTTCTGGATTTTGGAGCAGGATTTGCACCAAATCTTCGCGGACCATACGCTACAATGTACGTAAGACGTCCGTGGACCATTCGTCAATATGCCGGATTCTCAACTGCCGAAGAAAGTAATGCTTTTTACAGAAGAAATTTAGCTGCCGGACAAAAAGGACTTTCTATTGCTTTTGACTTGCCTACACATCGTGGTTATGATTCTGATCACGAAAGAGTGGTTGGCGATGTTGGAAAAGCCGGAGTTGCGATCGATTCTGTCGAAGACATGAAAGTATTGTTTAATCAGATCCCGTTGGATGAAATGTCAGTATCCATGACTATGAATGGAGCTGTTTTACCTATTATGGCATTTTATATAGTTGCTGCCGAAGAACAAGGAGTAGCTTTAGGAAAATTATCAGGAACCATTCAAAATGACATTTTAAAAGAGTTTATGGTGCGTAATACCTATATTTATCCACCAACACCTTCGATGAAAATCATTGCAGATATATTTGAATTTACGAGCAAAAAAATGCCCAAATTCAATTCTATTTCTATTTCAGGATATCATATGCAGGAAGCGGGAGCAACCGCAGATATTGAATTGGCTTACACATTAGCAGATGGTTTAGAATATATCAGAACCGGATTATCAACCGGAATGACAATTGATGAATTTGCTCCTCGCCTTTCTTTCTTTTGGGCCATTGGAATGAACCATTTCATGGAAATTGCCAAAATGAGAGCCGGTCGAATGATTTGGGCAAAACTAATTCAGCAGTTTAATCCAAAAAGTGATAAATCTTTAGCATTAAGAACGCATTGCCAGACTAGTGGTTGGAGTTTAACAGAGCAAGATCCTTTTAACAATGTAGCCAGAACGTGTATTGAAGCCACTGCAGCTGCTTTTGGCGGAACTCAGTCTTTACACACCAATGCACTTGATGAAGCTATTGCTTTACCAACTGATTTTTCGGCTAGAATTGCCCGTAACACACAGATATTTTTACAGGAAGAAACTAAAATCACAAAAACAGTAGATCCATGGGCTGGTAGTTATTATGTTGAGAGTCTGACCAATGAAATTCTGGAAAACACCTGGAAACTAATTGAAGAGGTGGAAGAATTAGGCGGAATGACAAAAGCTATCGAAGCAGGAATCCCTAAACTAAGAATTGAGGAAGCTGCAGCCCGAAAACAAGCCCGAATTGATAGTGGTCAGGATATTATTGTGGGTGTAAATCAATTTAGGTTAGAAAAAGAAGATCCGTTGCATATTTTGGATGTGGATAACCAAATGGTCCGTAAGCAACAAATTGAAAGACTTCAATCTATAAAAGCAAACAGAGATACTGATAAAGTAAATCAATCACTCGAAAAATTAATTCTTTGTGCTAAAACCGGTCAGGGAAACTTATTAGAAATTGCCGTTGAGGCTGCCCGAAACAGGGCTACTTTAGGCGAGATAAGTGATGCTCTTGAAAGTATCTTTGGCAGATTCAAAGCACAAATTAAATCCTTTAGCGGTGTGTATAGTGCAGCAATAAAAAATGACGAGTATTTTGAGAAAGCAAAACAACTGGCAGATGTTTTTGCTAAACAGGAAGGAAGACGTCCGAGGATTATGATTGCCAAAATGGGACAAGACGGACATGATCGTGGCGCAAAAGTAGTAGCAACAGGTTATGCTGATGTTGGCTTTGATGTTGACATTGGTCCACTTTTCCAAACTCCTGCCGAAGCAGCAAAACAAGCGGTAGAGAATGATGTACATATACTAGGTGTTTCATCATTGGCTGCAGGTCATAAAACATTAGTTCCACAAGTTATTGAAGAACTAAAAAAACACGGACGAGAAGATATTATGGTAATTGTTGGCGGTGTAATTCCGGCTCAGGATTATCAGTTTCTATTTGATGCCGGAGCAGTAGCCGTATTTGGTCCCGGAACCAAAATCAGCGAAGCGGCTATCAAAATTTTAGAAATCCTCATTGATTAAAAAGCATAAAAAAATCCCGAATAAATCGGGATTTTTTTATGCTTTGTCACTCTTTAATCTTCTATTGTAGCATTATTATCTGCTTCAATATGTGATAAATCATAACCACCAAAATCTCTCATGTAACTTTTTAATGAAGTTCCATAGGCATCTCTAAAATGTCTACTTCCATTGTTTTTGAAAAAGTTTTTGACTGAACCAGCTCCTCCAAGATGTGCAGCAGCTAAAATACCCGATTCGGTAATTTGAACACCATTGATAATTTTTCCTTCATACCTTTCGATTTCATTGCGTAAAATCCATTTATTTTTGGATAATAAAGCAACAAATGCTTTTTCTTGTAAGGCAGGATCTTTTAAAAAGGCTTTGTCATTATGAATACCAACCGATCGTAAGGCTTGAGGGCCAAATTGATATTTTCCCATATAACCAAGTGAATTTACCAATCGGTATTTTCCTTGAGACTCTTTAAAAGCAACCGCTTCTTTGAAGCTTATAAGGCGCTTTTCTGTAAATATGACATTTACTTTTTTTAATTCAGGATAATCATCCTCTTTTTGCGATGGAAATAAGTATTCGGATCCATCTGTTTTTTCTATTAAAAACCAAGGTTTGGTTTCCAGATTAAAGGGTTTAAAACCCAAACTTAAAAATGTAATAATAACGATCAAACTCGCATAAAAATACCACTTCTTTATCATAAATTGTTTTTCTTCAAAACGCTGTCACCTTTTTGAAATTTCTACGGTGCAAAGATAACAAATACAAAACAATGCTATAAATCAACACTTTACAAGTTTGTAAGAATTTCAAAATCCTGCTTTAGCCCTTTACTCATGCAGTATTCCAGCGCTTAACCTCAGTCTCTATTTTGCTTTAAAAGTCTAAAAAAACAAACAAAAAAAAAGTCACTTTTATCATTTTTTTATCAAATATGTTAAAATAAGAAGATAAAACCTACACATATTTTTAATTTTATACACGATTTTAAATTTCAATTTTAAAAGATTCAGATAATTTTTAGAAGAAAAAACTAAAATTAGATTTCATTTCATGTTCATTTTCAAAAAACGTATTCTTAAAAATTTTAAAAAAAAAAATCAATTTTAAGACTTTAAAAAATACAATTCATTTTAGAATTTAATAGTTGTTTCTCTTCTAATCATTTTTACAAATTATGGCATTAAATTAAACGATCGGGAAAATAAAAAAACCGCAGCTAATTTTGCTGCGGTTTTTAGTTTTTTATTCTGCTTTTAGAATAGAAAAGTTATCTTGTTACGCCCTGGCTGGCAATCCAGTCTGAATATTTTTTTGCGTTTACATTATGTTCTGCTAAAGTCGAAGCAAATTCATGGTATCCGAAACGGTCAACACTGGCACAAAAATAAATGTAATCGTTTTTCTCCGGATTTAAAACTGCCTCAAGTGCAGTAATATCCGGCATCGCGATTGGTCCCGGAGGAAGTCCAATATTCACATATGTATTATATGGAGATTTCATTACCAAATCGTTATAGAATACTCTTTTTATAACCTGATCAAAATTATTGTCTCTTAATTTTAAGGCATAAATAACGGTTGGATCTGCCTGTAATGGCATTTCTAAACGCAGACGATTTAAATATACTCCGGCAATACGCGGACGCTCGTCCTTTTTTACTGACTCTTTATGAACAATAGATGCTAAAATAGTAGCCTGAACCGGAGTTAAACCTTGTTTTTTGGCTTTTTCAATTCTTTCAGGTGTCCAGAAATTATGATATTCCTTGATCATTTTATCGCGAAACTTCTCTGCAGAAGTATTCCAATAAATTTCATAGGTATTTGGAATAAACATGGCAAACACATTCTCTTCATTAAAACCATTTGCTTCCAGAAAAGCAGGATCTTTGAATGCTTTCATTAATGATAAACTATCCGCTTCTATTTCTGAACCTACTCTTCCTGCAAAATTCTCTAAACGTTCCTGATTATTAAAAGCCAATTTTACGGGAACATTTGAGCGCATAGCACGAACCAAATCGATATTATTCATGTCTTTTTTAAGCAAAAAACGACCTGATTTTACATTTTCAGGATAATTTCTTTTGCTTGCCACCATTTCAAAATTGTCAAAATTCTTGATGTAAGGTTCTAATATTTTTTTGACATCAGTATAATTAGCGCCTGTTGGAACATATACGTACAATTCTTTTTCTTCGAATTTGGTATTGGCACTGAATATTTTATTAATTAAAATAAATCCGTAGATCATTAAAACAGAGATTACGGCAACAGCAGTTATTGTAATGATTTTTTTTAATTTCAAAATTATAAGTTTAAATGTTTTTATTGATTAATTGAAAAATAGCTTCATCATAATAGTGGTTACGAAGTAAAATCCAATCTTTTTTAATTCCTATTTTCTCAAAACCAAATTTAGTAAAAAGAGCTATACTTGCTTCATTATTTGTACTAATATTTGCATAAAGCTGATGAAGATTTAAATTTAAAAAAGAATAGTTTATAAGTAATTCTAATGCCTCAGAGCCAATATTTTGCCCTCGCATCTCGTCTTTTTGAATTACAATACCAACTCCTGCCCTGTTGTTTTTGGGATCAAATTCAAATAAATCAATTAATCCGATAGCCGGAAAATCTTCATCCTGGCAAATTGCTAATCGCAATTGTTTTGCTTCATAAATATCCTGTTGTGCGTTTTCGAGATATTGCCGAATCAAAAATCTACTATAAGGTGTTTGTGTATTACTAACCTCCCAAATATTCTCATCATTCTCCATGGCATATACAAACTCTAAATCATTAGGTTCTAAAGCACGAAGATAAATCGTATCCCCTTTGAGTGTTATCATTTTGAAATTTTAGATTGCTGATTTTAGATTTCTATTGTTCCTTTAAAAACAAATTTGGCTGGTCCGGTCAAAAAAACATTTGTAAAATGATCTCCTGATTTATCAAAAGAAACGACTAATTTTCCTCCTTCAACGTTTAAGTTAATTGAGGTTTTATCTGTTTGTCCAATAGCATTCATTGCAATTGCTACAGCTGTTGCTCCGGTTCCGCACGCCAGGGTTTCATCTTCTACACCTCTTTCGTAGGTACGTAATGAAAAAGTACTGTCATCTACTTTTTTTACAAAATTGACATTACTTCCTTTTTCTCCATATAATGCTCCGTAACGAATGGCAGCTCCATTTTCTTTTACTTTATAGTGTTCCAGATCATCAACAATCTGAACATGATGTGGCGAACCCGTATTTAAAAATGTATAGGAATCCTTTTTTTGAACTTCATCAACATCAATCATTTGTAATGAAACGATAGCATCATCTCCAACTGAAGCATGATGTAAACCATCTGTTGCTATAAAAGTCGTTTTGTTTTCAATTACTCCTAACTGATTAGCAAAAGCGACCAGACAACGTCCGCCATTTCCACACATTGAACTCTGATTTCCATCTGAATTATAATACACCATTCTAAAATCAGTTTCGGTATCATTTTCTAACAAAATAAGTCCATCAGCTCCAATGCCAAATCGTCTGTCACATAAGCGTTCAATTAATTTAACATTGTCCTTTGGAAAGAAACCTAAACGGTTATCAATCATTACAAAATCATTTCCGGTTCCCTGATATTTATAAAATTCTATTTGCATTTTTTCTTCGTTAATTACTACAAAAGTACGAACAAATAATTAATGAAATGTTAATCAATGTTAAAGAGCGTTAAACCATTTTATTCGTTAATTTTTTGAATTATTTTTACATTAAATAACTTAAACATAAATTATAATCATGAAAAGACTTTCAACCTTATTTTTAGTTTCACTACTAAGTGGCGCTACTACCCTTGGTGCTTACAAGTTATTATTCGAAAGCAACCATTCTTTTTTTGGTAGAGAAAATTCTGTTGTTACCCTTGCCCCAAATTCATTTGGAAGAAATGTAGCGTTATCTGCTGAGACAGTCGATTTTACAGCTGCTGCAGATAAAACTATTCACACTGTTGTTCACGTAAAAAATGTCTCGCGACGAACTGTTACTAATCCTATGCTGGAATTTTTCTATGGCTATGGTGGCCAACAGCAACAGGAACAGGTTGGAACGGGATCCGGAGTTATAATTTCTGAAGACGGATATATTGTAACCAACAATCACGTAATTAAAGATGCTACTGAGATTGAAATCACATTAAACAATAAAAAATCATATAAAGCAAAATTAATAGGTACTGATTCTAAAATGGATATCGCTTTACTAAAAATCGATGCCGATGAAAAATTACCTTATACTGCTTTTGCCAATTCTGATTCTGTTAAGATTGGTGAGTGGGTTTTGGCAGTTGGAAACCCATATAATTTAACATCAACAGTAACTGCCGGAATTGTTTCGGCGAAAGCCAGAAATCTGGACACAAACGGAATTCAGTCTTTTATTCAGACTGATGCTGCCGTAAATCCGGGAAATAGTGGTGGTGCATTGGTTAATACAAGAGGAGAATTAATTGGTATTAATACCATGATTTCATCTATGACCGGTTCTTATGTTGGATATTCTTTTGCTGTTCCTTCTAATATTGCCCGAAAAATTATCGAGGACATTATGGAATTTGGAAATGTTCAAAGAGGAATTTTGGGTGTAGAAGGTGGAGAATTAAACAGTACTGCTTCAAAAGAATTAGGCGTTACTGAAACGCAAGGATTTTATATTAGTAAAGTTTCTAAAAACTCAGGAGCCGAAAAAGCCGGACTTGGAAAAGGAGATATTATTGTAAAACTTGATGACCAGAATATTGCAACGTATGCAGATCTTTCGGGTTACATTAATACTAAACGACCAAATGATGTTGTTAAAGTAACCTATATTAAGGATGGTAAAACGAAAACTGTTCCAGTAACTTTAAGCAAAAATGAATTTTACAGCACTGAATTTAAAGGAATCGAATTAGAGAATATTGATGCTGTTGATAAAAAGAAATTCAGAATTGATTACGGAGTAAAAATCAAAAATATCAACAATGAGAATTTGATGCAATATCAAAGTGAATTGCAAGGCAACATAATCCTTAGTATTGATAATGTAAAAGCAACTAATATTGAAACTGTTTCTAAGCTTTTAAACAAAAAAGATGAAGGACAAAGTGTACGACTTGAAATGATCAATAAAAATGGAGAAATTCTTAGAATTATTATCTAAAACTAACCCTAATTTATAATGACAATTTTTCGGTCTTAAATAAATGAAAACTGTTTATTAAAACCGAAAACTTAAAAATTAGCCATCTTAGAAATAAGGTGGCTTTTTTATTTTCTTATCAAAAAAAGAGTTTAAGTTTTGTTCTCAGGAACGCTCTTTTTATTTCATATAATGAAAATGTTTTTTTTGTACGAGTTTCAAAAATAAATCATAAAACAGTTTACGAAATCGATTGAAATGGGTACTTTTGCGCAAAATTTAAAAATATCTGTTTATTTATTTTTTCAATTTAATCAATTATGAGTAAAAAATCTTTGTACCAAAAAGAGGTATCATTACAAGTCGACCGAAGAAGAGCTGGTGTCGAATTAATTAAAGTCATAAGCGATTTATGGTATGACAAGTCTATCGAAATGGTTTTATTTAAGAACCAATTATTAGATAAAAATGTCAGCGATATTATCAATTTACACCAATATGCCGGTGAATTTGTAGGCAAGCCAATCACTATTTTTGATTCGGTTGAAATCGCAAAAGTTGTTTTATCACTCGATCTTCCGCCTGCTAAAATAGATCTTGGAAAACTGACTTACGAATATCGTCTGGAAGATGAGAAATATCCGGATGCACGATATTTTGTAATTGACAAATTGAAAAAAGCAAAATCCTCAGAAGAAATTCAGCCAAAAGATGTAGTGTTATATGGTTTTGGAAGAATTGGACGTTTATTAGCGAGAGAATTAATGTCTAAAACTGGAAAAGGAAATCAATTACGCTTAAGAGCAATTGTAACCCGTGACAAAAATGATGCATCTACTTTAGAGAAACGAGCTTCTTTACTGCGATATGATTCAATTCACGGAGATTTTCAAGGATCTGTAATTGCCGATCCAAAAAACAATGCACTAATCATAAACGGAACAACTGTTCATGTTATCGCAGCAAATGCTCCTGAAGAAATCGACTATACACAATACGGAATTAATGATTCATTGGTAATAGATAATACAGGCGCTTTTACAACCGAGGAAGCTTTAAAAAGACATTTAACCTCAAAAGGTGTAAGCAAAGTTCTGCTCACGGCACCCGGAAAAGGAATCCCAAATATTGTTCATGGGGTAAATCATAACGAATATAATCCCGATGAAGTAGATATTTTTTCTGCTGCATCATGTACTACAAATGCCATAACACCGGTTTTAAAAGCTATCGAAGATACTTTAGGCGTTGTAAAAGGTCATTTAGAAACAATTCATGCCTATACAAACGATCAAAATCTGGTTGACAATATGCATAGAAAGTACCGTCGTGGAAGAGCTGCTGCTTTAAACATGGTTATTACTGAAACAGGCGCCGGAAGTGCTGTTGCAAAAGCATTGCCATCATTAGAAGGTAAACTAACTTCAAATGCTATTAGAGTTCCTGTACCAAATGGATCTTTGGTGGTATTAAATTTAGAAGTTAAAAAAGTAACTTCTCTGGCTGCTATCAACAAAATCATGAAAAAATATGCTCTTGAAGGCGAACTGGTAGAGCAAATAAAATATTCCCTGAACAATGAACTGGTTTCATCTGATATTGTAGGCACATCAGCCCCTTCGATCTATGATAGTAATGCGACCATTGTATCTAAAGACGGGAAAAATATTGTACTTTATATTTGGTATGATAATGAATACGGATATAGTCATCAAGTAATTCGTCTCGCAAAATATATTGCTAAAGTAAGACGTTTTACTTATTATTAATATAAAACCAAAACACACTAACCAATGTTTTAAAACCATCAGGATTTCCTGGTGGTTTTATTGTTTTAAATAGGCAAAACTGTTGTACTCTTTACTTCAGAAATTACAAAAACAGTATTTATTAAAGACACTTCGGGTAATACCGATAATTTTTTCTGATGAAAATGATGATAACTTTCCATGTCCGGAATGATAATTTTAAGCATATAATCAAAATTACCCGAAACATAATTACATTCTACAACTTCAGGCAAATTCAATATTGACTGATTGAATCCTTCAGACGTATCATAAGTCTGTTTTGTTAAGGTAACCTGACAATAAACCGTTAAATTATTTCCCAGTTTTTTCTTGTTCAAAATCGATACATACTTCTCAATAACACCTTCCTTTTCAAGCCGTTTCACCCGATCATGAACAGGCGTTAAAGAGAGGTTTATTTTATTTGCAATATCCTTTAATGTATAGTGCGCATTTTCCTGCAAAAGTCGTAAGATTTTTTTGTCAATTTCATCTAAAGCCATAACGAAAACGTTTTCTGTGATTACTAAAACTTAGTCATTTTTTCTCTTTTAAGAATCTTAATTGCCTTGAAAAAGAATATTTTTCTGTAAAAGTATTAAATAAAATAATATTTTCTTATTTATCAGCGCTTAATCCATAATATATTCGCTATCTGTAGTTTTGTATAACAATTTAATAAAAACAAAAAAACAACAACAAAATGATAATAGGTGTTCCAAAGGAAATAAAAAACAATGAAAACCGTGTGGCATTAACTCCTGCAGGTGTTTCTGAAATGAAAAAACATGGTCATACAGTATACGTACAAGCTACTGCCGGTTTAGGAAGTGGTTTCGCAGATGAAGAATATGCACAAGCTGGTGCTGTAGTTTTACCAACTATTGAAGAAGTTTATGCAATTGCAGAAATGATCATTAAAGTAAAAGAACCAATTGCATCTGAATATCCATTAATCAAAAAAGATCAATTGTTATTTACTTATTTCCACTTTGCTTCATCAGAGCCATTAACTCACGCAATGCTTGAAAAAGGTGCTGTATGTTTAGCTTATGAAACAGTTGAAAAAACAGACCGTAGTTTACCTTTATTAGTTCCAATGTCAGAAGTTGCAGGTCGTATGGCTATCCAACAAGGAGCAAAATATCTTGAAAAACCATTAAAAGGAAGAGGAATTCTTTTAGGTGGTGTTCCAGGTGTTCCGCCAGCTAAAGTATTAGTATTAGGTGGAGGAATCGTAGGAACTCAGGCTGCAAAAATGGCTGCTGGTTTAGGAGCTCAGGTAACTATTATGGATTTAAGCTTGCCACGTTTACGTCAATTAGATGATATCATGCCAGCAAATGTAAATACAGAAATGTCTAATCATTATAATATTACAAGAGCAATTAAAGATGCTGATTTAATTGTTGGAGCAGTTTTAATTCCAGGAGCAAAAGCACCTCACTTAATTACACGTGATATGCTTAAATTAATGCGTCCGGGAACTGTTGTTGTTGACGTTGCAGTTGACCAAGGTGGATGTATTGAAACTTGTACTCCTACAACTCACGAAAACCCAACTTTTATCATTGATGATATCGTACACTATTGTGTAGCAAATATGCCAGGTGCAGTTCCTTATACATCAACTTTAGCTTTGACTAATGCTACTTTACCATATGCTGTACAATTAGCTAACAAAGGATGGGAAAAAGCTTGTAATGAAAATGAAGAATTGAAAAAAGGATTAAACATTGCTAACGGAAAAATCCTTTACAAAGGAGTTGCTGAAGCTTGGAATCTTCCTTTCAATGAAGAATTAGTGTTAGCAAACGCATAGTGTTAACATTAAAATAAGTGCTTACTAAAACACTATCAAAAGGCTTTTCTTAATTGAAAAGTCTTTTTTTTTACTATAACAAAAAGCCTGTCATAAAAATTATGACAGGCTTTTCTATTTATTCTATTTTGATGAATTACTTTTCGTCTAAAACTTCTTGCAGAACTTTTGCTTCAGTTCCATTAGGGAAAGTAACTTTAATCTTTTGTGCTATTGTTGGAGCAATTTCAGTGATCGCTTTTTTATCATAAGACTCTCCTTTTTTAATATGCCATCCGTAAAAAATAGCGGGTACATGAGTATCATAACTATAAGGCGTACCGTGTGATGTACCTGTAGTAGAATATTCTATATCACCAGGTTTGTCTATAATTACTAAATCACCATTCTGAGTTACATCATAACCTTTGGCTACAAAATTTAAATAATAATCATTTCCGGAATTAGCCAAAATTTCCTCCTCAGTATATACTTTTTTAACTTGTGGCTGAGAAATTAAAAAGTCTTTGAAAGCTTGTTTCACTTTTACTAAATCTAAGCTCTTATCTTTTATAATTTGTTTATTGAAGAAAACATTAAAGTTTGAATAATTCTGGATTAAATCAACACCAAACGTCTTTGTAGAGAAATCCTGTAAACTTTTCTTAACATCTTTTGATGGATAATTATCAACATTATATTTTCTATCTTTCAAATAAATTACATTTTCTGCTCCAGCATGATCCGCAGTTAAAAAAAGTAGATAATTATCTTTCCCAACAGTTTTATCCAAATAATTTAAAAAGTCAGCAATAGTTTGATCTAATCTTAAATAAGTATCCTGAAGTTCCATTGAACGAGGTCCTAATAAATGCCCCACATAATCTGTAGAAGAGAAACTAACTGTTAGGAAATCTGTAATATTATCTTTTCCTAGTTCTTCTTTCTCAATAGCTTTCATTGCAAATTCAGCTAATAAATCATTCCCATAAGGAGTAGCTCTTAGAATTCCTGCGTCATTTTTCTCATACATCTTCTTTAAATCGTAAGGGAAAACAGGTGCAGCGCTTCCGTATAGTTTGCCCTCATATGGATTATTATCCGGTAAACTTTCATTATATGTAGAAACTGGTTTATACAAGTCCCAACCTTTATTAATGTATGGCATATAATGTTTCTCATTATTAAACTGAGTAACCCATTCCGGTAATTTATCTCCATAAAAAGTACTAGAAATAAAAGCCCCGGTTTTGCTATACCAAAAAGCCCAATTTGCGAAATGACCTGCTGGCAAAATTGCACCACGATCTTTAAGACTTAAACCTATAACTTTTCCGGCAAAATTAGTAGCCATTCTTACTTCATCAGTAATAGTAGTGCTTTGTAAATTTTTAGGCGACATTGCTCCTTCTTCTGCTGTACCATCTCCAACTGTTTTCACGCCGGCATCATCAGTGCAATACATTTCTTTTCCAAGTGTTCTGCTAAACCATTCATTCCCAACAATTCCGTGTGTTGCAGGTGTAGTACCCGTGTAAATCGAAGCATGCCCTGGAGCTGTATAAGTTGGCATATAATTATAATGCATATTCTGAAAAGTATATCCATTATTCATTAATCTCTTGAATCCGTTAGGCGAAAAATCATCTGAAAACCGATATAAATATTCCATTTTCATCTGATCTACCACAATACCTACTACCAACTTAGGGCGCTGCTGAGCACTTAAATTTGAGATAACAAACAATGTCAACAATACAATACTTTTTTTCATACTTAAAATTATAATATTTAATACAAAAATACAGATTCACATTTAGATAGACTAACTCACCATAATTTAAAACCGAGAAATGATTATAATTTAACAGAAATTGTTACAGAAAATTACACAGGAATTTATTTTTAGAGTTTCCTTCTGTGTTATACTCTTTACTAAATCTTTTGCAAATTAGTTTTAGAATAGGTTTCCCTGGAGATTTAAGTAGTCGTAAAAAGGATATTTCCTGGATTCCTAACACAGCCTGAGTTTTTTTGAGTAGATTTTTTAATGAAATCATTTTAAAACAAAAAAAATCCTCATCAAATAAATGATGAGGATTCTTAAAAGAAAGGCGACGACATACTCTCCCACATAACTGCAGTACCATCTGCGCAGGCGGGCTTAACTACTCTGTTCGGGATGGGAAGAGGTGAGCCCCGCCGCAATAACCACCTTAAGGTTTTTAGTCTAAAGTCACAAGTCTTAAAGTTTAAAAGTCTTTTGACTTTACCA
>NZ_LSYT01000008.1 GCF_001602525.1 Flavobacterium chilense | reverse complement strand
AATACGGTTAAAAATTCAACTAGTGATGCCTTAAAGTATAAGTTTAATGGAAAAGAGCTGCAGGACGAGCTGGGACTTGGGATGTATGACTATGGCTCGAGACTTTATGACCCTGCGAGAGCAGGTTGGAGTAATATTGACCCTTTAGCGGAGAAAATGAGAAGACATAGTCCATATAATTATTGTTTTGATAATCCGATGAGATTTACAGACCCTGATGGGATGTCCCCAAGTGATGTTATAATTAAGGGACCAGGAGCTGACAAAACTCTTGCACAACTACAAAAATCGACAAGTCTAACATTGACAATGAATGATAAAGGAAAAGTAACTGCAACAGGTGAAGCAAAAACTAAAGCAGATAAAGAATTAAAAGCGGCGACCACAGATAAAAACGTAACAGTTAATTTAAATTCAACATTAGGTAATCAAAGTACTGATGGTAGTGGTGATTATTTATCTAGTTCAGGTTCTTTTGATGGAAGCACTGTTAACGCAGACGGAACTGCTACTGCTAATCAAACTGTTAATCCAGATTTTGCAAAAAAAGTAGATGAATTTGAAGGAACTCCAGAAGGAACAGGTGTTTTACACGAAACTCTAGAAGGATACCAAGAAGGAAAAAGAGCTCAGGAAACTCAAACTCCTTCTGGACCAGCAATACCAGGAACAGATGGTTATAAAAATTATGATGCGGCTCATAATAAGGCAGATGCTTTAGACCCTAGACACGTTAGAGTCGGTGAACCCGATAGAGGTCTAAGAAAAGATGGAACACTATGGCAGGGCTTATTTAAACCAAATGGAAGTTTCCTTCCTTTATATCAAGTTCCTGTTAAAAAAAAATAAATAACTAAATATAAAATGATAACACAATTTTGGATACTAATTTTAGTGTTTTTTCAAACACAAAACTATTCGGGTCAATATAAAGTAGTTAAAATTGACGCAGGAGCAATATTCATAGAACATAACAATTATAAAGCGATTATTGTATATGGAAATGATAGTTTAGTAATTAATAAGTCCTACAGAAAAATTAAAGTTGGGAAAAAATATTATTTTAATCTTCCACAAAAAATGGAAGATAAAACTAGATTAAATTCAGGATTTATTATGCTTGATTCTATTAATGGTAACAAAAAAATATGGGATGTAAAAAAGGACGGTCCTTTACCCGATATTTTCTTTGCGAGAAATGTCAAAGGGCTGTATGTGAAAGAGGATTTGAAATAAAAAATGATAGTAGTGTCAAAATTTGAAAAGCTTTACCTTTTGAGAAATGTATTTATACCAATTATTTGTATTGGTTTAGGTGTTTTGCTTGTGGATGTTAAGGTTTATTATAAAAAAGATGCTGACGTTTTTTTTCCTGTCATTTTTCTTTTAATACTTGGATGTTTAGTTTTGTTTTATAACTTAAATTCTATTTATAAACTCATCGCGGAAGAAAAAACAATCACAAAAATCTATTTTCTATCACGAAAGACAGAAAGTATTCCTTACACATCTATCAAAAGTTTAGATAAAGAATTTATTGACGGTTCTTATATATGTGAGGTCGGTCAAATTACTCCCGGGTATTACAGCTATATACTTAATTTAGAAAAGGACAAAAAATTGATCGTGTCTCCATTATATTTTAAAAATTGTAATCAATTAATTACGGAAATTAATCTTCGTATTAGTTCAAGTGTCCCGGAGGCGTCTTAAAGATAACATAAAACCTAGCAATGCTAGGTTTTTGTTTTTAGAAATGAATAAAAAGGTTTTATGAATAAAATGTTTATTGGATTTTGTATCCTCTTTAGTTTGATAAATTATAATTTATACTCACAAAATAAATTAGATGATTATAAAAAATTAATTGATTCTACAATTGTTATTAAATCTATTGAAACATATAGAGACTTTCAGGGAGAGTTAAACAAAAAAAATGAAACAGATAATTGGAAGAATTATATTGCTGATTATAAACATCACATTGAGAATATATATTTAATTGACAATAATAACCAAGCGTACTTAATGCCAACATCAAAAGATATTGACATTAAATTTAAACAAATTGATATTTACAATAAAAAAAATAAAAAATTATTAAAAGAAGGAATTGATGTATGGAAAATAATACCCAATTTAGAAAACAATCAATTGAAAATTACCATTATCGATTTTAAAGTTACTTGTAGTAAAAACAAGTATCAATTTGCAAATGGCGGAGGAACAACAACTGTTTTTGAATATTCGTGCGAACAAAAAAAATGGATATTAATTAGTAGTAAAACTACTGCACCATAATTCAAAAAATTAAGATTAAATCATAAAAAGCCACTCCGTAATGAAGTGGCTTTTGGCTTTTATGTCTCATACTCGAATCATGTAAATAAATTAAGTAAAAGTTCTGCACTATCCGGAAAAGAATACTATAAAAGACGTGAAGTTGAAAAAGAGCTACTTTTTATTGAACCTGAAAAATAAATATAAAATGGTTTAAAGTAAGTTAAACCATTTAGTAATTTGTGAAATTAATTATTATATATTTGAGAATAAATACAATACTGATAATACATAGCTAACTATTTTGGACGTATTTGTATGATCAAGTCATAGATATAAATTAGTTGTGCGTCACTTTCGAGAGACAGAAAACCTAACGAAAAAAGAAAGGATTTAATATAAAAATGAGCAAATTTATTACAGGTTCAGAACTCGAAGAAACTATTTCTAAAATAATATGGGAAACAAAAGAAACACTTTTAATTGTTTCGCCATTTATAAAATTAGATGATTATTTCAAAAAGTTATTTGACAATCATTTGAATAATCCAAAAATCCATATTTTAATTGTTTTTGGAAAAAACGAAAATAATATCAGCCGAAGCTTAAGCAAAAATGATTTTGAATATTTCAAAAAATTCCTAAATATCAGCATTATTTATGTTCCAAATTTACACGCAAAATATTACGGAAATGAGAAAAAAGGAGTTATAACTTCTATAAATCTTTATGATTATTCATTCAAAAACAATATTGAATTTGGGGTATATTCTGAACTAAATATTGTAAACAAAATAACAAATAAAACTGAAAAAGATGCTTGGGAAACTTGTTGGAAACTTGCAGAAGAAAACGAAGCAGTATTTGTAAAAAGACCAGTTTACCAAAAGAAATTATTAAGTGTAATATTAGGGAAAAACTATGTGAAATCTGATATTTTAATTGATACAACCGATAAATTTTATTCTGGTTTTGGAAACAATAATCGAAATGCAATCAAAACAATTTTAGATTTTAAAGAAGAAATTATTTTAGGTTCTGAAGAAATAAATGTTCCTACGAGAACAGAAATTGAGAAGCCAACTAATGGTTTTTGCATTAGAACTGGACAAAAAATTATTTTTAATCCAAAAATGCCATTTTGTGATTATTCTTACCAAAGTTGGAAAAGTTTTTCAAATTATGATTACAAAGAAAATTATTGTCATAGAACTGGAAAAGAATCATTTGGAAAAACATCAATGAGAAAACCGATATTATAAATAAAAAAGCGAACGCACAACAGCTACTGCAACGTTGGCAGTAATACTTAGCACACATAATGAAAAAAATTTTAGAAGACACAAACACTTTCTTAGGGTCCATAATTGGAATTATTGGCGGGTTTATTTGGGCTATGAAAAACAATTGGGACTATGAACCAATTATTCTGTTATCAGTTTCGACAGTTGCTTTAATTTGTTTCTTAGCAATAAAATTCTTCGGAGAAAATACAAGACCAAATGTGGAAGCAGAATTAAAACGAACTGGCAGTAATCGTGGACCACAGATGATGGTGCCAGGCTTGAGTCCACAGAATGCGGAAGGTCATTATTTACCACAAGAAAATGGCATTTTTCACTATGATTTTGAGTACAAATACAATTTAATAATCAGAAATAATTCGACTCAGAATGCATATAATGTTAAGGTTTACGTCGAAAAAAATTATTCTTTAAAATTTCTAAATGAAACAAACTTACTTGATTCACTTACTGTAGACAAATCAAAAATTATTAAAGCTGAATATAATTTTGGAAGAAACTTTTCGTCACAGGAATCATTAAACGAGCTATCAAATCACTTTAACGACGAAATTCGGAAAACAAAGTTTGTAATTGAATATCAAGATGAGCAACGTAAAACCTATTTTACCGAATTTTTCCCACCAAATACAAATATTCACGCAAAGAAGAAACCGAAAATGGGAAGTCAAGAATTTAGACAGATTTAAAACAGTACTACTGCCAACAGCGATTTCACGCAATTGCGAATTTAGTGGTAAGTTCACGTTTACGTTTCGCAAGAAATTTATCTTAGCCGAAAAAACTCGGTTCCGAACCTCGCAACCTCGCCTAGCGCAGGAACGTTAACGGTAATAATATAGCAGACTCGGAGAATATAAATAATTTCAGTGAAATATTTGCAAAATCACATCATCAATATATACCAATCATAATGAAAAAAAGATTAGATAATTGGAAAAATAAAAAGAAAATTGACCTACTAATTGATGATACAAAAAACAAAATAATTGCAAACTATTTAAAATCAATAAATTATAATTCAGATGTATTAAATAGCAATTTTGCTTTAATTGAAAATGCCAAAGAATTAATATTTGATGTAAAAAATAACACACCAAAAATACATGTTATTTCTACCTTACTTTGTTTAGAAACATTTCAATTAAAATACGACCACATTTTAGATATAACCTTTGAAAGTTATGAAAATGAAAACGTATTTGACAATGTTAAAGATACTTTAGCTTTGGCTTTGGCAATTGACGTTCCTGTTTATCCGAACACATCGAGTATGGAAAAAGAATTATCTAAATATTATAAAAGCATTCTAGAAACGGGATTTACAGCACCAGATAATGAAGGTAGAAGTGTTAAATTAAAAGCAACAAACTCTAAAGAAATAAACGATTTCAAAGTAAATAATTTAAAAAATATAGATTTAACAAAGTTTTGGTCTGCATTAGATGTGCTTTTATTAAAAGAAAATCTACAAGAAGAATTCTTAAAATTAAATAATGCATATAGAACATTAAATTATTTAGAAGTTGCAATTTCAAAATTAGAAATTGCTCTTATAAATAACAATAGAAATGAGAACGAACTTCAATCAATTTTAACAGAAAACCCTATTCTTTTTGGTATTGAATATTCTAAAATTCTTCCAAAACATAGACTAGGTTCTGAATATGAAATTGATTATGCTTTAGAACAATTCTCTGGTGTAATTGACGTTGTTGAAATTGAATCAAGTAATTTGAAATTATATACAAAACAAGGTAATCCGACTAAAGAATTGGTTCATGCTGAACAACAAGTAATTGACTGGATAAATTGGATTGAAAAAAACAATTCTTACGCAAATTCTAAAATTAATGGTTTTATTAGTCCTAAAGCATTTGTAATTATTGGAAGAAATTCTGATTTAACAGAAAAGAATAAAGAAAGTTTAATTAGAAGGAATAGAATATTTAACGGAATTATTTCAGTTCTCACTTATGATGATTTGCTTATAAAAGCGAAAACGATGCTAGAAATCTTAAACAAATAATTACTATCGCTAACATAGTTTTTACGCTATTGGGGTTTTGGCCTTAATTTAAAGTTTGCTTTGTATCTTTGAAGCAGTGGGTCAACAGAAAGTTTCGGTTTCCTTAATCCGCAACAGATGCAAAACCTGGAAACGATAGCGGCCATTATTCCATACGAAACGTATAATAGAGAAAACTTAAAATAAATGCTTGAAAAATTAAAAATGTTTTTTGATAAGTCCTTCTATTTTTGGCAAATCACAAAAATCCTTTTCATTATTATATTTTCCTGCGCAATTTATGGAGAAACTAAGTCGCGCCCTTTAGTTGTTATAATAGCAATATCCTTATTTTTCGGGTTATTTATTTTCTCAATGATATATTCGCTGCTGTTAACAAATCAGAATCCAAAAGTTCTAAAATTAGCACATTTTTACTCAAGTATATTTTCAATATTGTTTGGATTTTTTTTAAGCTATTCCATGTTAACACTATTGAGTGGAAGATGGTACGAAAATGTAGGATTTCAAATTGTTCCGTTGTGGATAATATTATTTGGGATTAGGGAATTTTTAATAAATAACGACCACTAACAAGGGTTTTAAGCAAGTGGGAGTTTAGTCTTAATAAATGTTCTTTTTGTATATTTGACTTTGGTATTAACCGAAACCAAAGTAATAAAAGTTCCTACCGGGTTAAAGCCACGGAATGATAGCAGAAATTTCAAAAAATCACACGACAGCCTGTTGGTGATCGTTGTTTTCTCTGTTAAATGTTATCCGGATATTTAGCATAAAGTTTAGGAAACAAATTTTTCAAGTCATTCCCATCTTCTTCCCATTCATTTCCAGTCGTATTATGGTTTTCTTGAAACGGATAAGGCATTTCTTGTCCCGTTAATTCTTCAAAAATTGTTCCTGGAACATAGCCTAAGCCTTCCCAATCACAGTCTTCAATTTTTTCGGTTTCAACTTCTACAAGAGTTTCTGGATTTTTAATTGTTTTATTATAGAAGTCTTTGCCCTGTCCAATTACCCATTCTCTAAAATCATTAAAACTATCATCTCCGCATCCACCGTGAATAATATAAATTGCCCCCCAAAGCTCCCAAGTGTTAGCTAAACCTCTATAACTTCTAAATCGATTACCAAATAAAATAATTTCGTCAGGAGTTAATTTGCGAAGTTCATTTGCTAATGCTACTTGTTGTAATTCAAAATTGTCTTTTGAATTGTCTTTTGTTGTTTTAATTATTGACCAAAATTTTTCCTCCTCCATTAATTCATCTGAGGATACAAAATTTGTAATTTTAGGTTTTTCAACTTTTATATTTTTTTTTCCTCCAAAGAGTTTGTCAAATATTCCCATAGATATTTTTTTAGTGTAATTTTTGTTTACAATGACTGCCAACGTTCCGGCGTTTGATAAGGTTGCGAGCTTCGGAACTGATTATTTTCTGTTAAAGATAAAATTTCTTGCATAACGTAAACGTAAATTTACCACACAATTTGCAATCTCGCCAAACCGCCTTTAGCAGCTGCTTATTTAAGTAGATTCTGTGCAGCAATACCAGAAAGTTGAATTAAATCTTTTGAAATTGTTTCGCTAACAACACCTCCTACAGCCATTTCAATAGCCTTACCTGCTATTATTTGTTTCCAATTTTTCTTTCCTAAATAAAACAGGTTTTTTAGTTCTTCAATTTCTTCTGAAATGCCATCATAAATTACTTCGTGGCCTTTCTTTAATGTTTCAATTTCACTTATTATCGTATCAAGTTTTTCAGAATAGACATCTCTTTCTGATTTAGTAAACAAATTCTCTTTACTACTAGAAATAGAATAATCTTCAAGTAAATTGGTAATGTAAAAAATTGATTTTAAGTGCCATTTTAAAGTGTCACAATTTTCTTTTTCTTTGCAATCTTGAAAATGTTCATCATACATTTCTTGAATCAAATCTCGTGATGTTGATAAGAATAGAATTTTATCTGTTTCTTTTCTATGTCTTGCCAATTCTATATTAAGTTGGCTTAGAAAATAGCTTTTGTTGCCAGAGTCGGTATAATATTCTTCTAAAAATTCTTCTGCTATATCTTCAATTATATTCATAATGTTGTTTTTAACTTGTTGCTAACGTTCCCGCGTCTTGCGCAGTTTGCAACTTACGAAGAAGAGTATTTTCGGCTAAACGAAATTACGAAAAAAACGGTAATTCCGTTAAATTTGCAAATTGGGCAAGACGTGTGTTACCTGCTGGTTTTTTATGCATTTGGAATTGGATGGAAAAGTCTTTTTAATACGTCAAAATCTCTAAGGTGAAAATAGTTATATTTAAACCAACAACTACAATTTAATGCATTGTGTTGATGTCTTAGTTCTCTTGGAATATCTTGGAATTCATTTTCGGAAATTACTTTTAAAATTTCTTCAGTTAAAATGTTTGTTAAATATGTTTTTTCCTTTTTGTAATTAACAAGCAGATTTGGATTGTCAAGAATCAAATAATTTAAAAATGGGCGTAAAGGAAATCTTCCATGTAGATCTTTTAAAATTATCATTGAACCAACATCTTTAGATTTATTTCCTTTTTTATAATTATTATTAAATTCATTTAAATCTGAGTAATACCAATCTTTTTCCGACTGAGTTGATTTCCAATGCACAGGATTCATTTTTGTAATTCGTATTGTTTTTACAAAATCAGATTTAATTAATTCAGTGCTAAATGAAAACAAAAACGGCCCATATTTATTTGGTCTTTTAAATTCAGAATGTATGTCCATTGCATCCAAAAATATATCGTCTAAAATATTGAATCTTTTATCTTTAGCATCTGAATATTGGGTAGTCTGTATTAGACCATTATCTTCTACATATTTTCTAGATAAAAGAGATTTTTGTTTTAAAAAGGTAATAGATGTTGCAATTGTATTGGCATGATACAAATTCTTAATTCCTTTCGCATTTAGGATTTCGTATAATTCTTCCTTATTTAAGTCAAACTCTGATGCCATATTTTTTGGATTCTGATTGATGCTAGCGGGTAACTAGTTTATATAAATGATAAAACTAGATAAAATTATCGGAAATGAGTTAGATATACATGACTTTTAATTTAATTCACCAAAGTCTAAACATCAAAAACTTTATTGCAATATTTTGAAATCTAACAACTGGATATAGAATCTGGTGCTAGGTTTTTTTATGTCTAGTGGTTTTATGCAGAATAAAAATACAGTATAAATACGTATTGTGTAATTCTATGGAATTCATTTTCTTGTTATGGTTTTCCGTAAAGAAATGATGGATTTATTAGCGTTATTTGTTTTTTAGTCCTTTCTTGATTGAAAGGTTATTTAATTTGTAATAGGTATTAAACTATAAAAATAATAATGATAGAGAAAATCACAAAGAACAAAGATAATTTAGGAGAACCTGATTTAGAACCTATCGAAAAAATAGTTGAAAAGTTGAATTATTATCGGTCTTTATTTGGCAAGATTCAAGATTTAACTGACGAAGAATTTGAGAATTTGAGGAATGATATTTCAAAATTCTTTACACTAAAAGTTGGTTCTAATACTGACCAACCACCTAAAAGGCTTATCAGAATTTCAAACAACAATAGAATTCTGGAAGCTCAAGGTAAAGAGTTGAGTTATTTAACAGATATATCTCAATTATTAGCACCACCAATTGATTATTGTAATTTTGGAAGATGCAACATTCCTAAACAGCAAGTATTGTACTGTGCTACTTCAGAAGCTGGTGCATATTGGGAAACTAAACCTCAAAATGGAGATGTAATAACTATTTCACATTTTGAATTAAAACCAAATACAAAAGTTAATTCTTTCATTGTTAAGAAAGAATTAACCAAAAACCCAGAAATTAAGAGTAAACTTCACGAAGTTTATTATTTACTTGAAGAGTTTTTTGAAGAAATTTATAGTCTTCGAATTTCAAGAGATAGACCAAGAGATTATTTGTTTACCGGTCAAATATCATCCGACCAACTGTTTTATCCAGTCGTTTCTGAATTAAACTTTGATGCAATATTGTATCCAAGTGTACAAAGAAAAAAACACGGATGGAATGTAGCAATTAGGAATGAACTCATATTAGAGAGATATAATTTGATTGGTGTTGAGACAAGATTTATCCTTGATGAATATGATATCCTTGATCATACTTCTGAGGAAGTGACAACCGACCAAATAATTGGTTCATTTGGAACAGAAGCTTTCGATTTTGAAAATGGAAAAATTCTCTATGACGAGGAAAAAGCAAATAAAGCTTTTAAAATATTTAGAATGTTACAAGTCGGAGAGGGAAAACAGATTCGGAACGAAGAAGAAGGGTTGCCAAAAAACCTTTTGTTTAATTTCACACCTCAAAATTATAAAAAAGAAACAAAAGTCAGTCCGAGCAGAAAGCTGGGTCGAAATGACCGAATAAATGTAGTGTATCAAAACGGAAAAAGAATTGACAATATTAAGTACAAAAAAGTACAATCTGATGTTGAACAAGGTAAATGCAGAATAACAAAACACTAAATAACCGCAGATAACACAAGTTTTATAATAGAAGAAATAATATGAAAGTTGAATTTAGAAATGAGCATGGTATAAAACCTCCTGGTTCATTAGTTGAAATCTTGTCACATCCATTACATTCAAATAAATCTATTGAACTTGCAGTTTTTCAAGAACATAGATATGCATTTTTTTATTGGTCAAAATGGAAAAAAGATTTAAAATCTGAAACTCCTCCATGTTTACTTAGTTTAGATTGGCATCAAGATTTATGCTTTCCATGTGAAACTGAGAAGGAATGGCTGAAAAATTTAAACCTTGAAAATGATGGAGAAGTCGCTTTTTTTTCTTGGGCTAAACTAGCAGGAAATAATGATGGTCACATTTTATGTGCAGCATATCTCAATTTGGTCGGAAATATTTATGTCCATTGTAGGCAAGGTAAATTTGAATCAGATTGGGAAGATGAAATATTTATTGATTTGTATGGAAACACACATACCATTAAAAAATTTAGAACTTATGAAGCTCTTGAAGATTGTCTTTTAAAATCTACAGAACAAAACGTATACTTTGATATCGATTTAGATTTTTTTACAGTTAATAATCCATATAATAATGGAAATTTTGAACAGAAATATACTTATCTTAAACAAAAAGAGATAGTGAATATGTTAGAAATTAAACGGCCTTTGATTAATTGGGTTTTTGAAAGATTAGAGGGTTTTACTATTGCAACTGAGCCAGAACATTGTGGAGGTTTGCTGAAATCTAACAAATTACTTGATATAATAAATAAAATTTATTTTGAACCAAATTTGTTTACTCCGATGAGCTGTGAGTGGAAACATAAAAGCAAAAAATCCTTAAGGTAATTCAGTGTAAATACGTAATTGTTTGCTGTGGTTTGTGGTTTATTGTTATATATTACACAATAAAGTTTAAGTCATTAAAAACAGCAACACATGAGCAATTACATAAGTATTATAATTTCAATAGCTGCCTTCGCGATTTCTGGATTAACTTTTTGGTTAACTCGAATGAAAAAAGGATTTGTAAAAATGACCCGTCCAACTATTATTTATTTTGGACCTGATGGTAAGGGTGAAAAACATAACAAAGTTTTCATTCGAACTTTACTATACAGCACTTCTGAAAGAGGACAATATATTCAAAATATGTTTATCAGTTTACAACGAGGCGAGTCTGTACAAAACTTTAATGTTTGGGTTTACGACGACAAAGGACTTGTTCGAGGTAGTGGGCTTTTTATTAGTAAAAGTGGAATCGCCTGTAATCATCATTTTTTATTACCAAAAGACGGCAACGATTATTCGTTTCTTTCAGGTGATTATGTTTTAAAAGTTTATGTTGAAACGGTTAATGAAAGTCCTAAAAAAATATTTGAACAAAAACTACACTTAACTAGGGAACATCAAAATGAAATGGCTACGAAAAAGGCGGGAACTTATTTTGATTGGGCACCCAATACTCAAAATTATTTTTCTCATGTTGATTCAAATAGAGAAAAAGACAGTGACTTTAAAAACATGATAGAGAAATTGTTAGAGGAAAGCAAGCAAAATGACTTATAAAGTGGTTTTAAAATCTCAATAAAACAAAAAGGATTATGACAACAGAATTAATAATTTCAATTATAGGTGCGATTACAGCTATTGGAGTATCAATCGTTGGAGCTTTGTTAGCAAATCAAAACAGTATAGTTCTTCAAACCAAGAAATTGAAAGAAGAACATTATGTTGCTTATATGGAGGCATTGCATCAGCTTGCCGGAGAAAATCATAATAACGAAGCAACAAAAAAGTATGTTTTTGCAAGAGATAAATTACTTTTAATTGCTGGTGAAGATGTTGTAAAGAAAATGATTCGTTATGAAGAGGAAGCTGTTGGGAAAGAAAATGATTTGCATGATACTTATTTAACGGAACTTATTAAAACAATTCGAAAAGATTTAAAAATTGTTGACAGGAATTTCCCAAAAATTTATCTCAAAAAGGCAAATAAATAAATTGTATTAAAATTGATATTTTTAAATTCAGCAGGTAATTTAATCCAACTTAGAGGTTGACAGGATCAGACATAAAAATATAAAACCACTTCTTTACAGAGTGGTTTTATATTTTTATGCAGGAAACAAATTCTATTATAAGAATTGATTTTAGGCTTAGGTTTAGGCTTGGTTTGTTCAATTGCTCTTCAATATCTTCTTTTACTTTTGTGGAATCATTTACATTGTTTAGATACCAGCGGAGTTTATACTTGAAGAGGTTAAGAATATCTTTTTTCTGTTGGGCGTAAATAGAGCCACAAACCAGAACTAAACAATTACAAAGATATTTTTCATAATGTTAAAAACTTATACATTGGTATTTTGTGAGATTACGATATATTTTTCGATCTCTAAACTTAGTTTTAATGCAAGCCACCAAGTATAAAATCCCGGGGCAGAATATAATTTTGAAATATCTACTAATCCATGCGACAGATCGTTTCTCAAATTGTCTCCAAAAGGCTCATTTAATAATCCTTCAAGATCAAATAATAAATCTTCATGGAGAATGCCCTTTAAATTATTTAGGGAAGATGTGAGACCGTTTTCAGTCTGCACTTCATCCAAATATTTGGTAGTTACAACCCCATTGTTTTTTAAAATAAATCTTAATCCGGCTTCTATTTGCGGAATTAGCAAATGGACAGCTATGGCAAAATTTCCACAAAAACCATTGTAAAGTCCGTGCACGTATAGAGGAAGTTGTTCTGTTGAAATGAATATGCTACCTGAAACCAATTCATATACTTCAGTCTCAGAAATAGCAAAATTGTCACAAAACTTGTTATAAAAAGGTTTTAAAATCATTTTACAAATAATTTCTCTTCTCATGGAAGCATCTCTATATAAAAGCTTTTCACTATCCTCACTAATGCCAATTGTGTTTCCCTGTGAGTTTGTCATATCCGCACTGAGAAATTGCAAATGCATAAATTTGTTTTTGCTTTTTTCAAACTCTTCAATAGATTCTGATCTTGAGGGAAGATCAAGTCCAATCAGCCAATAAACAGCCTGATAAATATTATCAAAGCCAGGAAGCTCAATTGTTTCTGCGTCTATGGAAGCTGGCTGGCTTATAACCATGCCGATGAGCTGAGCTGCGGCTTTTTTCTGTATTTCAAGTAATTTATTAGCCAGTAGTTTCGTTTCCTTATTTTTTATATTTAAGAGCTTAAAAATCCTAAGCCCTTTTTTGTAAAGTTCAGCGATCATATGTTGGGAAGCATTTTCTAGGAGATCAAAATCATCTGCCTCCATAATATATCCACGTGCGATTTCTGTACGATGAAAAATCAAATTTTCTTTTTTCAGTATTGCAAGTACCTGATGACATTCACGGTAATGTTTGAATTCCGACTTTTCAAGGAAAGTTCCAATATTGTTCTCTATTTTAAGAATAAAAGGTTCATATTGGATTGGTTCAAGATTTAGAGCAGTCATTTCCTTGACGAGTTCTATAATAGAATAGCATTCCTTTAATATTTCTGCTTTAAGTATATCATGTTTAATGACCTCAAAATAAATAGGGATAAGTGTCCTATTACCCTTGCCTAATCCTTTAAGAATATTAATAAGTCTTATATAATAATCCCTTTTCTCACTTAAATTTTCGCGCACCTCACAAATTTTCAAATATGCTTCAATTGCTGATTTGGCATTAGCGAATTTGTTTATTTTATTACATTGAAGGATGTCAAACAAAAATCCCCGGATATAAGGATTTACGATATCATTTCCCCAACTAGCGATAACATTTAGTATTTGCCGTCCGGGCCTGTATTCAGTTATACTATTTGTATTACTGTCCGAATCAAGGATACTAAGTCCACCGATTACATCAATGTAAGAGATGATTTGTCGATCCATTTCTTCTAAACTTCCCGAATGAAGTAAAAAGTTTGATTTAGTCCTGATAGTTCCCAAATCATATTCTTCTAGAAAATGTTTATTAATGATTTCAGACATAAAAATATTTTCTTTTTAATGTGCTTTGAATGGAGTCAAGAAGTTTTTAAGATTTTAGTTTTTCTCAAAAGTTTTCTTTTTTTTAATTTTTTACACAAGATTAAATTAAATACTAAAGATATTAAAAACAAAATTGAGAATAAGCAGATTAAACCAGAACTCAAATAAATTGAATTTATAACTACGATTATTTTTGAAAGTATTAAATTTAAATCAGGTAAAAAACTTTTCACAAAAAATAATAATAGTAACACAGAATATAGAAGTAAAACGACTATCGCTCTTTTGAAATACTCCTGAGCCATTGTCATATTATTTACTTTTGAATTTATGGTAGTAGTATTTCGATTAGTTTTATTTATTAATTGAACAATTAGTTTTTTACTAAATTCAAGTTTTCCTTCACTAAAAAGATAATCATTATGATGTATAGTATGAAAACTTCTTCTTTCTAAAACTTTAATTGAAAACCAAATCGTTCGCACCATATAAACAATGAGAACAAATAATAAAATTACAATTGATAATAAAGCCAAACTAAAATTATTTTTGTTGACTAATGTTGTAGTTACTGCTAACACCACTGATGTAACGACACTTAATGTCCCAATAAATAAAGACGATTTTGTTTCAACAGAAGAACCTCTACTCAGTTCCGAATCGTATGTTTTTTGGCAAAGATCTAAAACCTTATCTATATTTTCTTCACTAACATTAATATTATCTACCGAATATTCTTTTAAAGTTTTAGGATTAGCTTTTTCCAATAGAGGCCAAAAAAATTCTCTGAGTTGTTTCATAATTCTTTAATAAGCTGATTACATATTTCTTGAGATATATTATAATCTAATTGTCTTTCAATCCATGCCCATTGCCCATTAGGATTAATTTCTAAAAAGACAAATTCATCATTTTTATCTTTTACAAAATCAATTGCGCCAAAATTAAGACCTAACTTTTTAGTTAATTTTACACATAATTCCTCAATTTTTTTTGGCAAATTAATTTTTTCATATGTTAATTTTAAATTCTCACCATTTCTCCAATCGACTTTAGTTTCTTCAAATTCCTGTGAAAGAATAGAAGCTGGGAAAACTTTTTCACCGACAACTGTTACTCTAATATCAGTCGCTTTGTCGATGAAGTCCTGGAAATATGAGGGACATGATTCTATCCTTTCAATTTGATCGCTATTGTTAAAAACTGAGGTGAAAATCACCTTGCTTTTAACTTTATCGTCAATCAAGCCTGTTTTGATTGGTTTAATTATTTTTGGAGATAATCCTATGAACTTTCTTGCAGTATCTACATCATTAGTAATTAAACTATCTGGCACTTTAAATCCTAACTCCTTGGCAATTTGCAGCTGAAATATTTTTGATTCAGCTTCTCTTATCGAGAATACAGGGCTAATCCAAAATGCATTTCTCAATATTTTGTACAACCCTTCAATCCAATAAGTGATTTCATTTAGTATAAAAGTTTGCTCTCCAGATGTCAATTCATCGCTTGGAAAACTAGGCAGTATTGGTCTTCTATAATAGACCGATTTAACTTTCAATAAATCAATTTTTAAATCAATTTCTTTATCATATAATATAAACTCATTTTTTTGAAAATTGAAACTTAATTTGTTTTTTGTAAGAAGGTCTTCTGTATTAAGCCTGTAAAAGTTTATATTTTGTTCTGTCAATCTTCTAACCACAAAATCAGTTGTAACATCAGTTTTGTTAGTTATTAATAAGATTTTAATCATCACTTTCCTGCTTTACTAATGTTTTTGTTGTTAATTCTAGTAATGAGATTGGGTCGTCATCTGCTTCTTGCCTAACTCTAGTTTTGGTTGACATTTCAAATAATGATATATTATAACCATCATTCTCGATATTTGATTCATTTAAAACTTTTGTTGTTGTGCTTAAATTAATATCTTCATTATGAAAATCTATGAAAGGTATTTTCTCAGTTTTAGTACGGATAACATTCAACGAAAGTAAATCATCATATTGAAAAATGGCTTTATATTCACCAACTCTTTCAACGGAGTAATCTAAAATTAATGGCCTCATAAGTTAATGTTTTTTATGTTATATACTTCACGATTTAATAATCTCGGATAGTAAATTGATATTCAAATATAGACATTATTTAAATTGGAATTGTTACTCATGATATTACTGAACTATTGGTTTGTTATTTTACTAGTCATTGAATTTGTTTTTGATAAGTTATCAGAAATAATTATATATTTTTATTCGTAATGAGGCTTTGTAAGTCTTCCATAATTTTAATTTTAACTTGTCCTGTTAATTGATCTTTGTTGTAATAAATCAAATGCATCTTATCAAGCTTGAAAAGAACTTTAAAGCTATAATCTAAGTCTAATTTAATAACTTCATGATATATTCGATTCCAAGATTTTAAATAATAAATTGCTTTAAGAAAATTCATTTCATCTATATCTAATTCTTTCCACAATTGATATTTAAAACTCAATCTCATCCATACAATTTTGGTTTCTGAATCATTAAGGTTTTTGCAAAATTTATCTACCTTCTTCCTACATTCAAAACAAAAAAAATAGTAATAGAAATTTTCGAAAATGTGTTTGGCTTTTGTTCTATTTTCTACACAAGTAAAGTTCATTTCACCACAAGCATTACAAATACCAAAATCAATATGAGACTTGGTACTAGAAACAATAGCTGTTATTTCTTTTGAGTTCAATTCAAATCTCTTACTGATTTCATCTATACTTAATGTAAATTTTCCTGCAATATTTTGCCAATATGCTTCCAAAATTGATTGTGAAAGAACTGAAGTATAAGTTTCTTTATCAAAATAGATTTTGGGTTGTTTCATCTCTCTAGATTGAAAAATATAATTAATTATGTTTTCCCAAAATTGGTTTCAATTCTTTTGCGAGCTTATGCTCTAAAACTCCCATATAGTCAGCCATTTCGTGCTCAAATTCAAATATATTCATTCTCAAAGAAACATTTGTTCCTTTTGTCCAATAGAAAAGTTGGAGTCCTTGTGTTCCCTGAACTTTATAATAGCCTAAGTGCTGAACTAGTCTTCCCCAAATTCCTTTTTTGACTTTGCCAACATAGAGAATTCTACTATGTGGAAAATTCTTTTTGATAGCAGGTACGGCTTTTGAATTTTGGGTCAATTTGTATTCAGTTACTCTATTTACTATTTCTTCGGGAGTATGACCCGATAAAATTTCAAAATAGTATACACAAGGTCCAGCGATTTTTGTAACCACATCAAAAATATGTGAAAAATCACTTTCTTTTAAAACATTTACATAGTTGTAATCTTTCATCTCAAAACAATCAATGTCAAATTGGTAAATCTGCGTTGCTCCTTTTTCTGAAACGTTTAGTAAAGGTGCTATTGCATTTAAACTAAACTCTTTAATCTTTTCGTTCATTTTTTATTAGCCATTTCTATTAATTTGGATTTTTTTGTAACTTTCTACGAAAGCTGTACTTTAAAAGTAGCATTTTTCTGTTTTATTTAGATATGGAAGGGAGGTATTGGATATTATCAAGACTCTTTAATCTTAAGATTTGGATTTCCATATAAGTGCAAACAACCCCAAGCTGCTGGAGTAGGATATTGAGCATATACTTTTCTGTTAGCATTAAACATTGCTTGAGATGTGGTTAGACCTCTATCAAGGGATTCTAAAAATTCAGGCAACCAGTATCTTGGAATCGTAACATCCAAAGCCCAATAAGGAGCAATAACAGACTCATACCCCTGCGCAATAAATCTCTTAACCATTGAGGTAATATTGTTTCTAAAAAATTCTGTTTTCATTGATCCTGAATAACACACAAAAAAAATTAGAATTTTACCTTTTCCTATAACAGAATTAAGATCATAGGTAGCAGTGTTTTCTTGGAACACTATTTGAGTTTCCGAAATATCTTTAGCGCCATGGGAGCAAACAATATTAATATCGGATGAAAGAGGTTCGGTGAGTTCAACTTCTTTAAACACTTTAAACGAATTGTCTTGCAAAGTTTTTTCAATATTACTGAACAAATAGCTTAGAGGATAATCGCCACTTTCAATTGGAATCCAAATAGACTTACTGAAATCTGCCGGTAATGGCTGAAAACCATTCGTTTGAAGTAACCATTCAGTTGAAAGTACATTTGTTATTGGAATATTCTTCGCTATAAAATCACCCTTTTCATTCAGTAATAGATTGTGAGGATAGCTAGATAGTTCCATGTCCTTCACTATATAAACTTCTTCGGCATGTTCATCAACTTGAATTTTGCCTATACTTAGTTTTTTTGCCATATTTTTTTCTTCCTCATCAAACTCTTCTGGTGAAATCTGTCTTACACCACCTTTATCTTTTATTGTATCATCGAAGCTAAGATCAACGAAAAAATTGCTGTTAAGTAATTCTTTATATTCATCATGATTCCAATCATATAAAGAAGAAAATTTGTATTCATTATTGAACAGCTGAAGCTGGTATAATTTACCTTCTGAAAAACCAAGCCAGTTCATTGATTTGCTTATGTTGACTGGAAACGCTTGCAAAAAGGAATCCTTATTCTCATAAAGTGATTCTAAACTATCAACGTTTATTTCAGGCAGTATTAGTGGAGCAAGTTTTTTCGATTCTTTTTGTTTGAATAAGATACTATAGTCTGACTTTAACATCATTGACAAAAGAAATGCCGGTGCATCTTGATTTTTTTTACTATATTCAATCAAGCGATTTGAAATCCTGATTGCAATTTCATTATCATATACAAAGTCAGTGGTGTTTCTAGTTTCATTTAGCTTAACCAGCGATTCCTTGAGATGCTTTTTAAGCTCTTCGGAAACTCCTTCAATAATATCTTTATATTTTTTAATTGTCTCAGAAGGAACAATTAATTCAAAAATGCTAAGAAAGAAGCCAAAACCAGTTACGCCGAAATCAGCATTAGGATAAAGCCTTCTTACATTGTACAGTGTCAAAAGCCAAGGTAATGCTTCATTTATTCCGCCACTAATTATTTTCTCCCTCTCTTTATGCATATAGTCTAGCAACTTTGGCGGTAGAGATGGCTCCAACATCATTAGTAATAACGTGAAGTAACTGTGATCAAGAGATCTTCTTTCATGGCCAGT
Organism: Flavobacterium chilense; assembly: GCF_001602525.1. GTDB lineage: Bacteria > Bacteroidota > Bacteroidia > Flavobacteriales > Flavobacteriaceae > Flavobacterium > Flavobacterium chilense. Next base: position 287,376 of record NZ_LSYT01000008.1, on the reverse strand, counting down.
ATAAATTAACTCAACAGGGATTTCCCTGTATATCTTTGCTGCCCATGGATAAAGTTTTACATTTCTGAAAAATTTAATTCCCTGCCAAATGATTTCCTTTATATACTTTTCGGAATATGGAGCGGGCTTATTCAGTATGCTTGTGATACTAAGGTTGGCATATAATAAGGCAGCGTGTATACTGCCAACATTTGAGTATAAGCGAAATGAATTAAAATATCCTAGTTCAGGCATACCATCTTTGTAGGATGAAATTATTATCTCTTCTGCAATATCTCGTCCAGCCTGATAGTACTCCGAAGATGTCAACCTGTCAATAAACAATCCGACCGCATGGTATAATAATTCAATATTATGAAGTGAACCCAATATTTGACGTAAAAAAGTTAACTGCATCATGGTACCATCTACCATTTCACGGGTCCAATTCAATTGTTTGGAATCATTTTGAAGTTTATGAATGATAAGTGCCGACATTTCTTTTTTATCTACAGCAGTTAATGTTGAGATGTCAAAATTTTCTTCAGACAATCTATGCTTATTATTCTTTGAAAGAGATGCTTCAAAAATTGGTTTCACTTTTGCAATTGTTTTTTTATCCGCTTCATAATCCATTATAGCTAAGTCGAAGGGACTGAATTGCTTTGTGTTCAATAACTGCTCATATAATTCAAAGAAATGTAATAATGAGTAAGAAATTGAGTGCGGATTGTTAGCTTCCAAGCTTGACAAAAATTTTGGTACATGCTTAGTATATTCTGAATAGTCAGCAGACATAGCAGATATGATTTCTCGATATATCCTTTTTAATTCAGGTTCATGAGCATGGTGATTGTTAAGCCGCTCATCTGTCATCTTTTGATGAAAGTCGTTTACTATTTTCTCGTCCATTGATAAAGATTTCAATTAGTTGGTTTGTCAGTACACATTGTAGTAAGGAGACCCTTTATATTGCACTATATCAAACATACAAAATACTTACAATTATGTATTACGGTTTTCCGCATAATAAAATAAGATGCTTTTAGCATCTTATTTTTTGTGGTACTTTAAATTATCTAGTATAACTATTCTTTATCTAAATCAAAATCAAAGTTAAATAAATCCTTTGGTGACACTTTTAAACCTTTAGATAATTGAATAATTGATGACAATTGTATATTGACTTCGCCTTTCTCAATTTTACTTATTGTGCTATGATCAAGATCACAACGTTGGGCCAATTGTCTATAGCTCAAATTTTGCTTTACTCGAAACTTTTCTACTTGGTTTCCAAATGATTTTTGAAATTCTACTTTTATTAGACTGTTACTCATAGTAAATATTTAATAAAGCAATTTCTGATGATTTAAAAAAAATAGTGTGGGTGATTTCGCCCACGAAACATATTTTTACTATATTTGTTTTATCATTACAATTTGTAATGTATTTTTGCGACTCTTCATAAAAAATATTTGAAGCATTCGCTTTGAACCCGCATCAGAAAACTGGTAATTTTTAAACGCGCGGGATGATAAGTGTAGATGCTCACGCCTTAAAGGGTGTGGGCTCACTTATTCGCGCGCATGGTATACCAGTACCTCTGATGCAATAAGCTGAGTTCCGCGCCTCTTTTTTTGGCTTTTAAATTCCTTCAGCTTTTATTCTTAGCGCACTTCACTATTTAATAGTCTCGTAATTAGTTATAATCTAACCAATAAACCTACATGCTTATGAAGTAAAAAAGATTAAAGCCACTATTTAATGCCTGTACTGTCCTATTTTTCATTTTGAGTTAGTCATTTTACAGTTGCAGGCTATAAAACTGGCAAATTTTGTAGTGATGTCTACATGCTTCCCAATGGATATCACATAAAAAAAGGCCCTCTAACCCGTCGACAAACTAGTATAGAGGACCAAAGCTAATAAAACTAACGTCTCATTAAAACTAACCCAATATTATGAAAACTTTTTCATTAAATAAAGGGTTGGCCGCACTTTGGTATCCGTTTATTTTCGGGTTTTACCTCTTTTGTACGCCAGCCTTAGCACGGAATCCCTTACGGTTTTCCGTTTCACAACAACAATCTCAAGTCACGGGTACAGTGACTGATGGTACAAATCCCCTTCCCGGAGTCAGTATTACAGTCAAAGGCCAACAAAAAACGGTCTTTTCGGATTTCGATGGCAAATTTGCCATAAATGTATCTCATAGCGACACCCTGATTTTTACTTACCTTGGTTTTAAGACTGTAACAATTCTTGTTGGGGATCGCAAAATAATTAATGTGCAAATGCGGGAAGATGCGACCTCTCTGCTGGAAGTTAAGATCAATGCCGGTTACTATTCTGTAAAGAACAGTGAACGCACCGGAAGCATTTCAAAAATCAGTTCAAAAGATATCGAAAAACAGCCTGTCACCAATGTGCTTGCAGCTATGCAGGGACGAATGGCGGGTGTTAATATTACTCAAAATACAGGTGTTGCCGGAGGCGGTTTCGATATACAAATCAGGGGACAGAATAGTTTACGCTCTGATGGGAACAGGCCGTTATATATTATTGATGGTATTCCTTACTCCTCGGATGCCGTAGGTTCTGATCTGACAGGGATTGTGCTCCCCGGACCGACAAGTCCTTTAAGCAGTATCAATCCAGCAGATATAGAAAGTATTGAAGTTCTAAAAGATGCCGATGCAACCGCCATTTACGGTTCAAGGGGAGCAAACGGAGTGGTACTTATAACCACTAAAAAAGGCAAGGAAGGCGAAACAAAATTTTCTGCAAATGTATCGGGTGGATTTGGCTCTGTGACTCGCCTTATGGAACTTATGAATACACAGCAGTACCTGCAAATGCGCAGGGAAGCTTTTATCAATGATGGTATTCCTTACGGTCCAACCGATTATGATGTCAATGGAACATGGGATCAGAACCGCTATACAGATTGGCAAAAAGTGCTCATTGGAGGAACTTCAGAAATTAATGATGTGCAAGCTTCCATATCTGGAGGCTCTTCCCAAACGCAATTTCTTATCAACGGTAATTTTCATAAGGAAACCACAGTTTTCCCTGGCAACTACAATTACCGCAAAGGAAACCTGCATGCAAATCTGAACCATGAATCCGAAAATAAAAAATTCCATATCAATTTTTCTATGGGCTACACTGCTCAGGAAAATAACCAGCCAGGGATTGATATAACCCAACAAGTTATTCTTCTACCACCCAACGCACCCGCATTATATGATGAAGAGGGAAATTTAAATTGGGAAAACAGCACTTGGAATAATCCCATGAGCAATCTGGAAGGGAAATACACTTCAAGATCCAATGACCTTTTTGCCAATAGCCTCTTATCTTATAACATCCTGCCCAATTTAATTGCTAAAGCGAGTTTTGGTTTTACCGATACGCGTTTTGATGACAGTCGGACTCAGCCATCCACCATGTATGATCCTGCTTATGGATTAGGCAGTGAATACTCCTCTATCTATGTCAATAACACGACCAGAAAATCATGGATTATCGAACCCCAAATTTCATGGTCTAAAAAATTTGGCAAAGGAAAAACCGAAATCCTTATTGGAAGTACATTTCAACAGCAGACAGCAAACCAATTGGTACAGGAAGCCAACGGATTTAGCAGCAACAGCTTGATTTATAATCTTTCTTCAGCCTTTCATGTGTTTGATTTGGTGGATAGTGAATCGGTCTATAAATATCAGGCTTTTTTCGGGAGGGTTAATTTTTCCTGGAATGAACGGTACATCGTAAATCTTACCGGACGCAGGGACGGTTCAAGTAGGTTCGGCCCCGGAAGGCAGTTTGCGACTTTTGGAGCGATTGGAAGTGCATGGCTGTTTTCAAATGAAAGATTCGTAAAAGAGAATCTTGGTTTCTTAAGTTTTGGAAAATTAAGAGCCAGTTATGGTACCACCGGAAATGACCAGATTGGTGACTACCAGTTTTTAGATACCTATGGTTCTTCGGGAAACAATTATGGAGGTATAAATGGTCTGGAACCGACACGTTTGTTTAATCCTAATTTCGGTTGGGAAACCAATAAAAAATTCGAACTGGCATTGGAAATAGGTTTTTTAAAAGACCGTATATTTCTAACGGCGGGCTGGTACAGCAACCGTTCTTCCAACCAATTGGTTGGTATTCCTCTTCCTGCGACAACCGGATTTAATTCCATACAGGCAAATTTAGATGCCACAGTACAAAACAGAGGGATTGAGCTTACCCTTAGAACAGTAAACTTTCAAAAAGAATCCTTTAACTGGACAAGCAGTTTTAATTTGACAATCGCCCGCAATAAACTGTTGTCTTTTCCTGATCTGAAAGGATCAACTTATGAGAATCAGTATGTAATTGGTCAGCCTTTAAACATTAAGAAATTATACCACTATACGGGAATAGATCCCACAACAGGAATTTACCAATTTGAGGATTTCAATAAAGACGGTTTAATTACATCACCACAGGATAAGCAGGCTATCCGTGATTTGAATCCAAAATATTTCGGTGGGTTTCAAAATACCATTACCTACAAAAACTGGCAATTGGATTTTCTTTTTCAGTTTGTCAATCAGCTGAACTATAACGGATCATATAGTACTGGACTACCCGGCGCTATGGCCAATCAGCCTGTGCAGGTCATGAACCACTGGCAAAACCCCGGAGATACGGCCACCTATCAACAGTACACCACAGGGGTAAATAGTGAAGCTATGAATGCATTTTACAAGTTTTATGCCAGTGATGCCATGATAACGGATGCCTCTTACATACGGCTTAAAAATTTATCATTGTCTTATACTATCCCTGAGCAGTGGCTTAAAGGAGTAAAATGCCGACTGGTATTTCAGGGACAGAATCTTTTCACGATCACTTCCTATAAGGGTGCTGATCCCGAATCCAGATTCACAACAAGCCTTCCACCTTTAAAGGTATTTACAACCGGGCTTCAGCTTACTTTTTAACTTCTTAATTTAAACATTATGAAAAAGAAATCATTTTTACGTTTTATCCAAAACTATAAAATCAAAATAGTAAACCACAGGCTTCTAACAGGATTACTTGTGTCCTGTATGATACTTCTGGGTGGCTGTGATAATTTTGTTGAGGTTGACCTTCCGTCCTCACAACTAACAGCAAGCACCGTTTTTCAGGACAGAGCTACTGCCAATGCAGCGATGGTAAGCATTTATGCTAAAATGCGCGACGAGGGTATTTTAAGTGGGAGTGTTACAGGAATCTCCAATCAAATGGGAAACTATGCAGATGAGCTTGTGTATTACGGCGATATTTCCGGCACAACCCGAAACTTTTACAACAATACACTCCTTGCTTCCAATTCGGAGGTCTTTAACTGGTGGAGCAGCAGCTATAACCAGATTTATGCAGCCAATGCCATTATTGAAGGAGTGCATGCTTCTACGGCGCTAGCTGTTTCGGATAAAAACCAGCTTACTGGAGAGGCTTTGTTTGTACGATCACTACTGCATTTTTACCTTGTCAATCTATATGGGGATGTTCCTTATATTATCACAACAGACTATCAGCAGAATAAAGTGGCGCACAGAATGCCTTCTGCTGAGCTGTATTCCCATATTATAAGTGATCTGGAACTGGCCGTTTCATTATTACCGGAAGATTATATTTCCAGTGACCGCGTGCGTCCGAATAAATCCGTAGCGATGGCCTTATTGGCGAGGGTTTATCTTTACAAAGGTATGTGGGCAGAAGCAACAAATGCGGCTTCTTATACCCTAAACAACACGGGGATGTACACTTGGGAGACCAATCTGGACGCTATATTTCTCAAAGAAAGTACCACAACGATTTGGCAGTTTATGCCTAGAGCGGGTGGGCAGAATACTCGCGAAGGCGAAACATTCATCTTTACCGCACCACCGCCGTCACTTGTTGCTTTAAGTGCTGAACTTATAAGCGAATTTGAATCGGGTGACCAGCGAAAGGATCATTGGACTCATGCCATTACAAACGGAACAGACACTTGGTATCATTCCAATAAGTACAAACAGAAATCAAATACTCCGAGTTCATTAGAGTATTCCATAGTGTTTCGTTTGGCAGAGCAATACCTGATCCGCAGCGAAGCCCGCGCACAGCAAGGTGACCTTATAGGGGCTAAAGAAGATTTGGATAAAATCAGAAACACAGCCGGACTTTCGGGAACGACTGCCGTGAGCCAGCAAGATATACTGAGCGCCATATTACATGAGAGAAGAGTGGAATTTTTCACAGAATTGGGACACCGCTTTTTCGACCTGAAAAGAACGAATCATTTGGATGATGCATTATCATCTGTAAAAGTAGGATGGAATACTACAGACAGATTGTTACCACTGCCTGAATCAGAACTTACATTGAATCCGAATCTTAATCCTCAAAATCCGGGCTACTAAAATGAGACCTAATAATATAAAATATAACAGGAAAACTGGTACTCTCATAAAGAGAGTGCCAGTTTTTTATATAGTGCTCATCGCTTTACTAATCTCATTTTTTGGTTTTGCTCAAAACAATAATAAAAAACAGCTTACGGCTGCCGATTACCAGTTATGGAGTTATCTCAAAGCCGAGAAACTATCCGAAAACGCAAAATGGGTGAGTTTTTCTGTTTCGTATAAAAGTGGCAGCGACACCTTATTTGTTAAAAACACTAAAGAAACAAAAACCTTTAGTTTTCCCGGAGCAAGCAAAGGAGAATTTATCGGTGATAATTGGTTTTGTATGATGAGTTCAAAGCAAGAACTAAAAATTGTCAACTTGCATACTTCCAAACAAGAAACTCTACAAGGGGTAATCAAGTATGATTTAAGTACGGAGCCTTATGAAATAATCATCTTGAAAAAAAGTGATGCCGGGAAAAAGCGGTTACTAATAAAAGTTTTAGGGTCTGATAAATCTATCATTTTAAATGATATTGGTAACTACTGGTACAATCAAAAGACCAGTGCAATAGTATATACTACAATGTCCGGGAATGCAACAACAATTGCCATCATGAATCTACGCGATAAGACAACAAGTGTAATAGCCAGTAGTATCAATGCGGTTGAATATTCCGATATCGTTTGGCAGGAAAATGGAAATTCCATTGCTTTTTTAGAGCAGCCTCTGGACAATAAAACAGCTCGTACCTGCGTCGGTTATTACAAAATTTCGGAACATGAATTATCCATTTTCAATCCTGCTTTACAAGAAGATTTTCCAATAGACACGCAAATTATTTCCTCGTCTTTTGCCAATCTACAGATTGCTAAGGATGGACAAAGAATATTTTTCGGATTACAGAAGACTATTATACCACCCGATATTACTCAGGTTCAAATTTGGAGTACGGCAGATAAATTTATTTATCCATCAAAAGTCCAGATTGACGGCTGGGATAAAATAGCCAAAGTAGCGGTATGGTGGCCCCGGCAAAATAGGTTTAGCTGTATTACTAACAATGAACTCCCGCATCTGATGTTAAGCGGAGACCAAAAACAGGCTTTGCTTTACAATCCACAGCAATATGAACCGCAGGCAAATTATGATGGCAATTTGGATTTTTATATTTCGGAACTGGAAACGGGAAAGCGGAAATTAGTGCTTCAAAATCAGTCCGGAAATTCCCAGTGGACTTCTGTGTCTCCTGGGGGAAAGTATGTGGTTTATTTTAAAAGCAACCATTGGTGGGTTTATGATATACTGACGGGACTGCATAAGAATCTCACCAAAGAACTTGGAGTATTTTTTTCAGATAATGAGTCAGACTATCCTGAAGAAGCAAGCCCTTTTGGTAATCCGGGATGGATAGTAGGAGATAAAACACTTTTTGTTTATGACAAGTATGATATCTGGAGCCTTGCCAGTGACGATTCAACTGCTTTACGATTGACTAGGGGATGCGAAAATAAAACTACCTATAGGATTGTTTCTCAATCTAAGGAAGACTCCAATAAAATGAATTATGATGGTACTTATAAAGGTCAGTTTGGCCCCACTGACAGGTTAGTAATCAAAACCGAAGCACTGGACCATACAGGATATTGCCTTTGGGATAAGAAAAATGGTTTACAGCCCCTATTGGACAAGAAAATGCACACCAGCCAGTTTATAACCTCTGTAAAGAGCGAAGCTTACGTTTATGTTGAGGAAAACTTTAATTCACCCCCGAAGTTACTATTTAAAGAAAATCGAAATTCAAAAGAAAAAGTACTGTTTCAAAGTAACCCGCAGCATTTTAAATACAATTGGGGAAGCTCCAAGCTGATTGCCTATACCAACTCCAATGGCTCGGCTTTAAATGGCGTTTTATTCTATCCGGCAAATTATCATGCTACTACAAAATATCCTATGGTGGTGCATGTGTACGAAAAGCAATCCAAAGAATTGTATAACTATGTGAATCCATCCAAAAACAACTCAACAGGATTTAATATTGCCAATTTTACTTCAAGAGGATATTTCGTGTTTTTACCCGATATTGTTTATGAAATTGGAAATCCGGGATCTTCGGCAGTAGATTGTGTTGTTTCCGCTACCAGAAAAGTCATTGCCAGTGAATCATCCATTGACAGTACTCGAGTAGGTCTTACTGGTCATTCTTATGGCGGATATGAAACGGATTACATAATCACACAAACTAACATGTTTAAAGCCGCAGTGGCGGGCGCAGCCATTACCGATTATGTAAGTGGTTATCTGTATGTATCGGATATGCAAAAGCCTAATTTTTGGCACTATGAATTCGGTCAATTAAGAATAGGCAAATCTCTGTATGAAGACTATACAGGATACCTGCAAAATTCTCCCATATATCATGCCGACAAAGTAAGCACACCTCTGTTGTCATGGGCTGGCAAGCAGGATTACCATGTGCATTATTATCAGAGTATTGAGTTTTATTTGGCGCTCAGACGGCTCGGAAAGATAAATACGATGCTGATTTATCCCGGAGAAGAGCATGTACTAATAGAAGAAAAACATCAGCAAGATTTAACCCAAAAAATTGAACAGTGGTTTGATTATTATTTAAAAGGAGAAAAAAAGCCACAATGGTTTTAAAAAAATATGACAGCCAATCATAAAAAAACAATGCAGTTCCCATAAGGAACTGCATTGCCATTTCTACGAGCAATGGAATCAAGGTTTATAAACCGGAACCTTACATTCGTTAGCCGAATTTTTACCAAATAATTGCGCACCAGTTGGCAGTAAACCAACTCTACAGATGGTTCCATTATTGGTTGTTGAACACATATCATGCTCCTCACAAGAGGTTGCTTCAGCGTTCAATTTAATGTACCCACGAATTGGCGCTGCTGCTTTAGAACGCACATTCATGGCATGGGTTGTATAAGCGCCTGCTATCGCAAGAGCAAATACTGCAACAGGTAAAACCTGTTTCGCAAAATTTGTTTTCATGATTTATAATTTTAATGTTAGCGATCTACTCTTTCACAGGTTTTCGATCTTTTCCCTGACACAGCGCTGTATATTTTCATAGAGTGATTTCAGTTTTATTTTTGATACGAGTTTGTGAGTTTCTTGCTTAATGTATAATGAACCAAATACGGTCCTATAAATCCATAAAAATTGTCATTGAGAATAAAGAAGTTTTTTAGCTTATCATTTTTAATATGGTAGATGTAAAAGCTACCCTGATAGGAATTGGTATTAAGGTCATATATATCAATTACACTGGCATCCTTCCACATTTCAGCAGGTTCATATTTTCCCAACAGTGCTGAATTGACAAACAATAAATTTTTATAAACGGCGCTTGTTTTATTGACAATTAAAGGAGGTGCTGAAAATTTCATTTCCTGCTGGCTTGCCACAGTAGTTACTTTAATTTGGGCTTTACTAATGGTGTCGATGGTCTTGCCACGATAGATTAAATTAAGCGTCTTGTCCGCTACGATAAACTCATTACGATAGAGATAAATGTAGACCAGCTTTTGAGTGTCTTGGTCATAATGCAAGGTTCCATCGACATCAAAAATTCCATCAATCTGTTTCTGTAATAGGCTTGTATTGAAACGTGTTTTTGGTTTGCTGCCAAAATGAAGAGACCCCAATACACTTTCCCCATTTATATTACTGTTGGAGCGGAATGCCAATGTGAGCGAATCCATGAGCTGGTAATGGGAAAAAGTTGTAGACCCGTTCCATTTTACATAGCCCTTCCAGTTGTTTATATTTCCTTTAAAAATAACAGGAACATATCCGTCAATAAGATAAAAATTCGGAGGTGAAACTCGGATTTGGACAGACTGAAATAAAAAATCTGTCCTATTGGGGTGAATCTTAAATTCATTTTTGTTCTGTAAGGCTGTATCGAGCATTGTCACTAATAATGGCGCAGTATGACTGCCTAGGTATATCTTGTCTTTTGAAGCTCCGGCAAAATAATAGGAACTAAACTTTAGATCGATATCATTAACTTTTACAGCATTTCCGGGAAAACGGCGGACAAAATTATTTCGATGGTGAATTATGTCTTCTGATAACATAAATAGCAAGGCAACAATGCCAATACTAAAAAGCACAGTTAACGAAAAGGCACTGGCGAGTACAGCAGGCTTTGAAATTAGGCGCACTTTAGGCGCCCCTACGGCCAATAGCAGGATACCTGCTGCCGCCAGCATTATGAAAACTAAATTAAAAAAAAGATGTTCTGTCCATCCTAGCTTTTCAAGAATCCCTCCACAGGAACAAGGGACAAAGGAGCTGTAATTTAAAATAATGAAAATGTATGCGGTAAACATAATCATTAGACCCAGCGCACCAAAAAGACCAATAATCCTCCATCTTTTTGAAACGATAAGCAATGCAATGAATAATTCAAGCGCAGGTACAATCCATGTAATTACTCCTGCAAAAGCACTTAATAAAGGGGACTGCCCCAATTGTACGCGGAAGTTCTCAAAGTCAAGCAATTTACTTACCGCCGCATATACAAATAGCACTACATATAGGAAGGAGATTACTTCTATAAAAATATACTTATATCGTAGGTTAAATTTCATTGTAATGTAATTGAAAATTTGTGATGTAAAATTGTATAAAATAAATAATTAACTCTTGTCAATTCGGGATAATCGTATGCCAAAAACGGACAGCAACTGCCAGCTATGACTTTAGTTGAATAACAAAATTTTCAAAATCAAATATTCCGCTTATGGCTGCACATATAAATAGCAAAATATAAAGCCGTCAGATTATATTGATTATAGTGTTTAAAAAAAACACTCCTGTTTTCGTGTCTCTCTTTTTAACCCCTCAATAGATCATAATTACTAATTACGATACTTGTATACAACCTAGATGGTTTAAGCGTTGTTTAACAGTCAGATTGTTAGTGTTTTGTAAGTGCTAAATTAGTTCAACCCTTTTGAAGTCCAGTTGCTAAAATCCCGCCAACTTATATCATTTTCAGACATTTTTATCATTTTCGCCAAAAAGTGAGACCTAAAAAGGCTGGAATATGTCAACATACTGAAAAAAATAACGTGTAACTTATTGGGGATAATGACATATTCGCCTATCAAAATATCCTGATTTATGTAATCTATGAATAACTAATTATCAAATTGTAAATGTTTTATAGCGCTAAATTAAGTCAATGTTTTTGAAGGATTGTTACGAAAAACGATCCAAAATTTGTAAAAAACGATCCATTTTACACCATTTAAAATGGTCACATAATTAATTAAAAAACGACTTTGGAGTTTTTTTCAGCCCCCTGCAAGGGCAAGTGGTTTTGAGCTGCGGAAATTATTTCAAGCAGCTCAGAACACAACTTGCCATTACCTTCGTGGTAATATTTTTGCAAATACATTTTTTAATTAAAAGGGTTTACACCCTTTTTTCTTTTGGATTGGTAGAAATAATGTTATTGAAACCAATCTTAAGGGTAGGAATTATCGGAATTCGCTTCGATAATTAAGAGCGGGAATAAATTTCGGCAGCCATGAAGGCTGCCCGCCGATGTCCTTTAAGACTGAAAGGATTTCTATTGTAGATGAGATGGAGATTAAATAGATGTATTTCGGTGATATTATAGATTGCTGGAATGGTAGCTTGCGTATTTATGTACCTATGTATTTACGTATTCATGCATTCATGCATTCATGCTTTTACGCTTTCATGCTTGTATGCTTTCATGCTTTCATGCTTTTACGTTTGCATGTATTCATATATGCACGCTTGCATGTTTTCTTGTATGCTAATCTGCAAGCCTGTAGTTAAATAGATATGCACTACTGTATAAAAGTAAATTTTTAAGAGCAATTGCACAGGTATAATTAAATCTGTACAAACACCCAGAAAAATATATTATTCCAAAAGAAAATAGAAAAACCGGAAAAAAGAAAAAGAAAGCAATTCTACAGAACGGGTTGTGGGCAGGCCAAAAGGAAACGGAATAAGTCCCGTAAGGGTGGATTGCGAGTATGCGAGCAAGACATTATGCCGTAGTCTTTTGGTTAGCCAAACAACCCGACCTACCTTCGTTTTCTTTTTATTATTTCTCTTTTATTGTTTTAGAAAAACATAAAACCAATCCGTTCATAACCTTATACAATCCTGTCAAATAAAGCCATAAAATTCTATAACTTATAATGCTTGTCGCGCTAATGGGTGTTCTCTATGCGGACACTAAAAGCCAAACATTTCCTTTGGGTTCTACGAATGCTACCTGAAGAAGACCAGGAAGTAAATTTGTATCTATTATACGAATTGATTTAAGTATGGAAGAAAACTGTAATAGCTCTCGTCAAAAAAAAGGCGGAAGGCATCTAAAGAAGGATCCTGCCGTTTTTCGATATTCCATTAGCTTGAACGCTGAAGAAAATGCCCGATTTCTTTCCTTGTTTGAACAATCAGGAATGAATGTAATGGCACATTTTATAACTGCTTGTATCTTTCAAAAAACTATTAAAACAATAAAAATAGACAAGGCTACAATGGATTATTATATGCGACTGACTACATTATACGGTCAGTTCAGGGCTATTGGCGTTAATTACAATCAAGTTGTTAAGCTATTGTATCGCAATTTTTCCGAAAAGAAAGCCGCAGCCTCTTTATACAAGCTGGAAAAAGAAACAATAGAATTAGCCGTTTTGTCCCAAAAGATGATACAGCTTACAGGTGAATTCGAAACAAACTACCTTAAAAAATAGCATCAGAAATGATAGAAATTATTAAACGGTAGAATTATTTATAGAAGAGGATAATTTAATAGGTATGTTTATTATAATCATCACTATTTAATAAGCTTAAGAGGGTTATTTTCTCCTTTCCGCTTCTAACAAACGCTCATAAAGCTTTCTGTTTTCTTCGTATGCCTCGATCAATTTATCTAAAGGATTAAATGTACAATTTGTATTAAACCCAGAACTCTGATCATTAAATGTATTAAAATAATTAATAACACCTTCCTCAGAAAAATTCTTTATAGCCTCAGTACTAACCCCCAGAGCCTTTGCCACTTCAATTAGTTTTTCTTCATCAATTGTCTCACTGTTTTCCATAATAGATATTGCCTGTTGGGTGGTTCCCAGTGCCTGTGCCAACGCATCTTGCTTAATATCGCGTAGTTCACGGATACGGCTGATTTTGCGTCCTATATGATTTGATTTTGTTGTCGTACTCATAAATTCAAAGGTAATCGTTAGTTATGATAATCTATGCAATGTAAAAAACATGATTTTCAATGTATCGTATATAAAAAAAGGATATGATACATCTGTGCGTTTTTTTTACTTGCCGGTCATTACAAAAATACAATTTTTCATTTATGTTCTACCGCAAATATTTAATTTATCCCATAAGGTCTCCGCCTCTCAATTCGTTTTACTCATGGATTAATAAAAATTGTTGCTCCTGTGCATTTTAATTTTGCTAAATAGCTGTCTTCAAGTTTTATTGAATTGTATTTCCCTTCTAAAAACATATTGTCTTATACATTACGCCATTAATAGACAAACTACGCCAACAATATCACTGTCGGGATCACTTCAAAGATGCATTTTTATATTTGTTAGAAGACAAATAAACGGATTGAAAAAAGACCATCCAAAATGGCTTTTTATTTTTAGCGGGCTGGTGAAGAAAGAAAAATGATTTCCCTTGTATTAGGCAATTACTATTTGTATTAATCAAAGGTTTTATCCAAAGTATTCCCATTCTCCTTTCCCTAAAACAACACAGTCCTGTAACGGCTACGGGTCACCTTACGGCCTGAAAATAATGGAAAACCATTAAATATTTATGGAAAATTTAGAAAGCCTTTTCCGCTCATTTGAAACAGGAATCCGAAGTGTCAAAGCCCTAAAGCCCAATGCATACCTCAAGGGTATCGGGTTGGATTATTCCCAGCTTAGGATTGGCTTTAACTCCGGGCAGTTCCACCACCGTAAGCCGCAAGAGGTAAAAGATAACTTTGAAAGCTTGGGACTTCTTACCAAAAGTTATGCTCCGATTAGATGGGATACAGATATGACCTCCTATACTGTTTTCGGACGTTATGGTCTTATTTTTCCACTGCTGGACAAAGATAATGTGATTGTCAATTTTTTTGCCCTGCGGTTTGACCTTGACTCACCAAAAGAAGAATTCCTAAATGATAAAGGCATTTATCCTGCCTATCCGCATCCTCTGACCAAACGATTATTTATCGTGGGATCAGTTATTGATTGTGCCACCCTTCTTCAAAGCAAGGCACTTAACCAAAGAGAGGCGGTTATAGCACTACATGACGGAGAATTATTGCCACAACATCAACAAGCTATCAAAGCATTACATGAATTAGAAGCAATAATAATCATAAAGCGGTAAAACTATGGAAAAGATCAGATTACAAATGCAGCAGCTAAAACCCGATGTGCCCTTGTCAATGGTGGAATTGCCAGAAGGACACAGTCTCAATGACATTTGGGTCAATTATGGAACGGACGGAATACTGAAGCTTTTTAAAAATGCAGAAACTGAAAAATCAGGAGTCGCCTTGCAGGTACACAACGATTATAAAATTAGTTATAAGGGAACTACTGGAACATTTTATGTCGTAGGTAATCTACCGATGGACTTGGGAAATCTGAGGATTTCACTCCAAATTGTAGAGACGGACACCCAAAAGAAACACCGGTTGAAAGTAGACTTATTTGACTTTTCAAATGTACAGAACCAGTGTACTGAGCTATCCGAAAAACAAGGTTTTGATTATCAGGAACTGGAAACGGATTTGGTACAGCTGACAGATCTTTTGGAACAGCATAGGGATTTACTTTTTGAGGCGGAGATCAACCCAGTAACGGATAAGTATTCCGAAAAAGAACTTACACCACAGGCACATGAAAAAGCTATCGCTTTTCTCTCCAAACCCAATCTATTAGAAAATATCAATACACTTTTGGAACAAAACGGTATTGTCGGGGAAGAAGAAAACAGGCTACTGCTTTTTGTACTGGCTTCAAGCTATAAAATGCCATACCTTATGCACGGTCTTGTACAGGGTTCTAGCGGTGAGGGAAAAAGTCATCTTATAAATGGAATTGCCCAGTGCATGCCACAGGAAGATGTAATGAACATGACCCGCATTACCAGTAAATCATTATACCATTATAAGGATAAGGAGCTTATTAATAAACTGATCGTGATTCAGGATTTTGACGGGTTGGATGAAGAGGCGCAGTATGCTTTTCGGGAAATGCAGTCCGCCAAATTTTTAACCAGTTCTACTGTGGTCAAAGATATCTTTGGTAATAACAGGGGTAGGATGAAACAGGTACAGGCGCACTTTGCCAGTCTAACCACAACCACCAAAGCAGAAGTATATTATGATAATATGAGCCGTTCGGTCATTTTAGGTGTGGATGAAAGCCAGGCGCAGACGATGCGAATTATTGAGATTCAGAACAGGAAAATTGCAGGGAAAAGCAATAATGAAAATGAGCAGCAGGCAACACAGTTGCTTCGAAATACCATGCGTGTTCTGAAATCCTACGAAGTCGTGAATCCTTTTGCGGACAAACTCATGCTTCCCCTTGAAGCCAAGATGCTCAGAAGGCTCAACAGCCAATTCCAAAACTTTGTTTCACAGATTGCCATCCTACACCAATATCAGCGAAAAACCGATGCACAAGGCAGATTGATTGCCACCAAAGAGGATATAAAATTTGCCGTGGATATATTCTTTAATTCCATCATCATCAAAGTGGATGAACTTGATAAAAGCACAAGGCAGTTTTTTGAAAACCTCAAAGGCTATGTAAAGAGCCAAAAAAATGGCTCAATACACCGTTTTACCATTAGAGAGATTCGCCATAAGCTTAATATCAGTAAGACATCAGCATTTAGATATATGCAGCTGTTACAGGAACTCGAATACATTCAGGCAATTGAGGGTTCTGTAAACAGAGGCTTTAAATACGGGATTGTCCACTGGGACAATATGGAAAAACTAAAAGACAGAATAAAGAAAGATCTGCACAAACAACTAGAAGCGTTTTAAAAAAATAAAAATGGAACACCCCGGAACGCCAACGGAACACCACAGTCCCAGTAAACACTGCCCATACGATAGTGGTGTTCCGTGTTCCAGGCAGTGCGCAAGCGACCACTTAAAAACATTATCATTTAAGAATACTAAAAACAATGAAAAAGACCATACAAACCAAAGATTTTCAAAAGCTTGCCAAGAGCTTTGACAGCTTTGTAAAAGTCCGGAATTACAAATCGGGAAAAGGGCGCATGTATCAAAACACATTGACGGAATTTCTCACATGGCTGGAAGAAATAGGAATCACTAAAATTAAAGATGTGACAACCAAAGAAAGCTTAAAATATTATGAGTATCTCATTGCAAGACCAAAGCTACGGGGTGAAGGAACACTATCACAGCAAAGCATCAAATTTCATCTTTTTGTTCAGGGATTGTTCCTTGTGAACCTAATGGAAAACAAGGAAATTGAAAATGGTTATTATATCCCTGCTTATAGTGGAGGTATTCAAAATCCCCGAAATATCCTGAGCGTGGAAGAAATTAAAGTCGTTTATCAAAACTGTGAAAATCAAATGGAAAAGGCTTTACTGTCTGTAGCCTATGGCTGCGGGCTTCGCCGATCAGAAATAAATGCGCTGGATTTAAGAGATATACAGTTAAACAGCGGAATGCTCATTGTCAGAAGCGGAAAAGGAAGCAAAAGACGCGAAGTCCCAATGAGCGATACCGTTATGAAATACCTCAAAAAATACATACTGGAAGAGCGCAATCAAAAGCTTGTTGGGAAAAGCCAAATGGAAGAGGCATTTTTTATCAATAGTAAAGGTAAACGAGCTACTGGCGAAAACCTGAATGAGATACTTAAAAAGATGATTGAGCAAACCCAAAAGTACGAACTGATTCAAAAGGATATTACCCTGCATTGCCTGCGTCACAGTATTGCGTATCATCTGACGGAGAATAATGCAGGTATTGATTTTATACGCAGTTTCCTCGGGCATTCCGATATCAATACAACCTATATATATGCCATCAAAAACAAGAAACGAAAACCAATAGTAACCTTTTAAATAATTGTTATGACAAAACAAACACTGGAGCAATTCCTGCTCCAAAATTATAGTAAGCAAACGGTGTCAAGTTATTTGTTTGCCATTAACCATTTTTTAAAATTAAACCCCAAAGCCAAGCGATATAAATACGAGAATATTGTAAAGTATATGGATGAAATTAGCTTAAAGCAGCCTAATAGTAAATATCGGGTTGTGATTTTATCAGCTATCAAAAAATATTATGATTATTTGGTTATGAGCGGTTACAGAACCGACCATCCATGCAAACGCCTGAATATTAAAGTGAACAGCAATCAGGCAATACAGGTGCAGGATCTGTTCAGTAGCTCGGAATTACAACTGCTCTTGGAAAGGGAAAACCGTTATAAGCATTTAGATATCAGAAATAATGTATTGCTGTCTCTTCTAATTTATCAGGGACTCACCAGCGATGACATTATAAAGCTTACGGTAAAGGATATTGATTTAGAGAATGGAACTATTTATATAAAAGCTTCCAATATGCTCAATAAGCGAACGCTGGAATTAGTATCCAAGCAGATGATTTTGTTTTCTAATTATATTAACCAAACACGTGTGGAAATGCTCCGATGTAAAACTGAAAAGCTCATTATTACCAAACTAGGCAAACCTATTACAGTAGGTGGTATTCATGGAATGATTGATCCGCTCAGGGCATTGTTTCCGGATAGAAAACTCAATCCGCAGACTATCCGCATGAGCGTGATCTGTAACTGGCTCAATGAGAAAAAGATCTCTTTGGAAAAAGCACAGGAACTCGCCGGGCATAGGTGGCCAGGAACTACTGAAAAGTATATAAAAGTCAATAGTTCGCAACAGAGGGAGTTGATTAATCGGTATTTCCCTAGTATATGATAGAATACAAATGATTTAGAATAGATAAATTGTAAATACGGAAAACCGTAAAGTTTAAATAAAGAAAATATTTACTTTTATTTAATAAATGAATATCTCATAAATACCATTTTTTTATTGCACTTATTTTAGAAGAGCTTATTGAAAAATGTTGAATATTCGTAATAAAAAAAAGAGTTGTATTGTTCTAGATATAAATATTTGGAGTATTTTCACAAGAAAAACAACTAATTATAAGTTATTTATGGCTTATAAGTAAAGTTCAATATATAATTAATAAATCACTGAAAATTGTTTAACCAGACTCAAATAAAATTATCAAATCGAATTATAATTAATTTTTTAAACATTGAAAATTATTCGGACAAATTAATTGCATTAATTAAAGATGAGATTGTGAAAATTTGGGATGGTGATTTAAGTGATGATGACCTGAAATTTGTAAAAAAACAAATGCAAAGTTTTTTTAAAGACAAGCAAAAAGATGAAGAAAAAAAATTAGCATTTGTTGCAGAATTTATTTGCCACTTATATTTAAGATATCAAGGATTTAGTCATTATAGTGTTTTAAAAAATCTTGAAGAAATTAAAGCACCGAAAAAAGGTTTTGACGGTTTATATGAACTTGAAAATTCAATGTGGCTAGTTGAAAGTAAATGCGCAATGCCGACGACTGAAACTAATCATAATAACAAAGTAGGCGAAGCCTATAGAGATATCAAAAATAAAATTGAAAAAACCTCAATAATAGATAACGAAAATAATCCTTGGGAAAATGCAAAAAATCATTTTTTACATACTGAAAAGAAAAATGATACATTACTAAAAGATATCAAAAGACTTAAAAATCTATTCATAGAAGGTAAAAAAATTCAAGTTCAAAAGTTCAATGTAATACCTTGCTCGACTATATATTTGGGAGATAAATGGTCGGTTATAGATTCAGATCTCTTAAAAACAAAATTGGAAGGGTTATTAAAAAGATATCACGCTAAAAATATTAATGTATTATGTGTAAATAAAAAAAGCGCGGATGATTTTTTAAAATTCATTAACGAATAAAAGGCATGGATGATTTAAAAGAGTTGAAAAAATTAGGCAATGATTCAGATCCATTTTTTAAAAATGTGTTTAAAAAATTGTGTTTAGAGGAAGATTTAACTGATAAAGAAAAAGAATATTTACTCACCTGTGCATTATTGTTTTTTAAGAATTATAATCAAGATAAAAGGTTAAAAGGTTTTTTTAAAATTGGTTTTTATATAATTTTAAAATACGCAATAAAAAATAATGATTATAAGCCTTTATATGATATTAGTTTGCAAATTGGTTTTTATCCAATTATAGATTTTATAACACATCAAAAACGACATTTATACAAAGTTGATAATAAAAATAGAATTTTAGATGCATTAGCATATATATCATTTAAAAAGAAGTTTTTATCACCTGATCAATATATAGAATCACTCGAACAAAATATATCACGAAATTTAATTATTGGAAGTACATCTACTGAAATTGCTTATATAGCTCCAACTTCTTATGGGAAAAGTTCCTTAATTAAGGAGTTTATTAAAACAAGTAATTACTCTAGAATTGCCATTATTGTTCCATCCAAATCTTTATTAGTGCAAACATATAAGGATATTAAAGCTTTAAAATTAAATTACAAATTAGTTTTACATGATGAGATGTATAATAATGAAGATAAATTTATTGGTATATTAACTCAAGAACGAGCAACTAGAATTCTTAATAAAAATTTGAAAGCGAATTACGAAGTATTATTTGTTGATGAAGCTCATAAATTATTAGATAGAGATTCAAGAAGTTATATTTTAACTAGATTAATACAACTTAATTTTAAAAGAAATTATAATCAAAAAATAGTTTATTTGTCACCATTAGTTGAGAAAGAAAATAACTTAAGAGTAAAACAAACAAAGCAGGGCGAAATTTTTACAAGAAGAATTCAACATGATTTTAAAAGCTTTGAACTATATCTTTTCGACAATAATAAAAGTTATTTCTATGATAAATTTACTGATACGGAATTTAATTTAAACAAAGACACAGATTATTTTAGTTACATAGTTAATAATTCAAATATAAAAAATTTTATTTTTCATTCAAGACCTATTAAAGTTGAAAAGTTAGCTGAAAATATTTCTAAAAAGATTAGTTATGACCTATCAGAAAACAAAAATATTGAAAAGATTATTCAAACTTTACAGAAAGAAGTCCACAAGTCATTTTATGTTATTGATTACATTAAAAAAGGAGTTATTTACATCCACGCAAAAATTCCAAATATTATAAAGGAATATTTGGAACAAAAATTCAAAGAAGTGGCTGAAATTAAATATATAGTAGCGAACAGTGTTATATTAGAAGGTGTAAATTTACCCATTGATACAATATTTATTACTACAAATGGAACAGGAAATAAAAATGAACATCTAAAGGTTAAAGATTTAATTAATTTAGTAGGTAGAGCAAATCGATTGAACGAAGTTTTTAGTAAAGATAAAAAGGATTTAGCAGGCTTAATTTCAAAAATACATTTTTTAAATCATATAGATTTTCAAGGTAAATATAGTATTAAAACTTCTGTAAAATCATTACGAGAGTATAGTTTCAAAGACATTATTAAAAACCCGCTAATTGAAAACTATGATATTGATAAATTGGAGTTTTCAGGTACAAAGGAAGAGAAAGATAAAAGAAAAGAGAAGCACAAGATTGAAGATGAAAGTTTAATTCAGTTTTCTGAATTTGTTTTGGAGTCTCCAAAAAACCAAAAAGAAAAAGTAAAGAAGTATTTGATTGAAAACTCAATTGACATGTTTTTTAAAGATTTAGAAGCAGCAACTGAATTAATTATAAAAAATATGTCAAATTATCAATTTAACAAAGAGCATAAAATTGTAAACATTGTTAATGAGATTTTTATAAATGATAATGAGTTAAATATAAAGGATTATGAATTAGAACGATTAAAAAATGAAAGTGCTCGAAAATTTTATAATAATTTTCTTGAAATAACTCAAAAACAGCATCTAAATGAGCGTATAAATAGCACAATAGATTATTTCAAAATAAAGGCCAAAACTGAAGATCCCTATTTATATATTGGTACATCTTATGGGGAAGAACCTCGCCAATCAAAAAAAGTATATGAAAATAAACACTACGAAAGTAAAGTTTATATTGACTTACGAAAAGCTGAAAATATTTTGGCAAATATCGCAATTGCTAAACTAAAAATAGAGGAAGACTTTGTTAGTTTTAAACTAAATAGCTTGATTGCTTTTCTTCATGAGTTTGAAATTATCACAGAAGAATATTATTATTTATACATATATGGTACAGTTAATACAAAGATAATAAGACTAGCAAGATTTGGTTTAAGCGTAAACATAATTACTAAATTAGATATTGATAATCAGATAATAAATTTGGATTTTGATAGAAATGGAAATCTCTTTGTTACAAATCAAAATAATTTTGATCTATATTTAATTAATCAACCAGAACTGTTTCAGTTTGAAGTCAAGAAATATCTTAATTGACAATGAAAATTCTGATATAGAATATATAATTCTCAGTAAAAGGAGATTATAAAATGGTATTTTTCTATGATTTAATTTTATTATTTTTGGAAAAACCAGAAACAATAAAGATGAATATCTTCCCATAAAGAATAAGGAGGTCGCATCGTTAAACTTGATATAAATTAATGAAAGCAATTGCAGATAAATTATTAGAAACTATTAAAGATTATAGAAACGACGATGGTGTTTTTTTAGATAGCGATCATATTATTAATTGGGTAAATCAATTCGGAGAAGATGCTGAATTTATACTTAATGAAGTTAGCCATATAATTCCTCAAGTATATGTTTCAAAAGAGAAAGCAAAAAAACTTATAGATTCACATATTGAGACATTAATTAAGGAATTTAAGTATCCAGGTATATCCCAGTTTTTGATTGATACAGAATTTTTGGATTTACAATTGCCTCATAAAAGTCAACCTGCAATATTAAATATATTAGAAACGCTCTTGAATGAAAAATATGGAGAGTCATATTTACAATATAAAACGTATCCAAAAGTAAATTTTGTTTATTTTGATGATATTTTAGCATCTGGGAGTACAATCGGAAATCATCTAGTACAATGGTTAGGGGCGACAAACTCTGAAAATGTAAGTAATGTTGAAAATGTTTTAAAAGATAATTATCGATTATCTATAAATTTATTTGGTTTACATAATTGGGGACAGTCTTTCCAAAAGTATAGATTGATGAAAACCTTTGAGGATAAAATTGACAGGAAAATTCTATGGTTCTCAAATTATCAGATTCAAAATCATGCTAAATTAAATAACCAATCGTTGAACGTTGCTTTTCCAACGGATGAACAACCGACAAATGTGAAATCATACTTAGCAAATTTAATAGCCGAAAAGTATGAGGATTATGCTTATAGAAAGCCTAATTTACCTGCTTCAGAAAGATTTTTTACATCTGCTGAAAATAGAGTTCGTTACGAAAATATTTTACTTCAAAAAGGGATATCAATTATAGAAATGATTCAAAGTGAAATAAAACCTAACATAAGACCGTTAGGATTAATAAATCCAAGTTATAAAACTTTTGGTCTAGGAACGCATTTTTTTACATGGAGAAATATTCCCAATAATAGCCCTTTAGTATTTTGGTGGGGAGTAAGCGGTCATGATTGGATTCCGTTATTTCCAGTTACAAATAGAGGTTAGTATTATAAAATTGTTTTACTTTGTATTATGAAAATTAGTGAAAGAACATACAACAAAAATGAAGTAATTACTTTTAGTAAAACTACTGGCAAATTTGGAGGTCTTTCGAATATGGCTCCGGGTTATTCTTTATTTGTGAATGAGACCAACATAGCTAATTCAGAAATTTTATATCAAGCTTGCAGATTTCCTTTGTTTCCGATGATCCAAGAAGAAATTATTTCTCAAACTAATCCAATGGATGCTAAAGAGATCAGTCGAAAGTATAACCAATTTACTAGACAAGACTGGGAAACTGTAAAATTTGACGTAATGCGTTGGTGCTTACAAATAAAACTTATTCAAAATTTTGACAAATTCTCTGATTTACTTTTGAGCACAGGAGATAACACAATAGTTGAATTCTCAACTAAAGATAGTACTTGGGGTGCAATGCCAGTTAATAAAGATGAATTAAAAGGAAAAAATGCATTAGGCAGATTATTGATGGAAATTAGAGAAGTGCATTTAAAAAGTTCGCAAGAATTGGAATATGTAAGGCCCTTAAATATTCCAGCATTTTTACTTTTTGACAATCCTATAGATAAAGCATATAAACCAGAGTTTGTCATTCATGACCTTGACGATATTTATGCTTATTAAATAAATTAAAACCATTTAAAATTAAAGCCTTCAGAAATGAGGGCTTTTTTTGTGGGATAAATTAGACTATATTTTTATTAGGAAAATAATTAAACAAAATCTACTTTCGTATTATTGAAAAATGTAACCGGACGTTCTTTATATTGAAATTTTTTGCAAGGGACTATTTTATATAGAAAAGGTTTGCAGAACCTTATAAGTATAAATTCAACGGAAAAGAGCTCCAAGACGAGCTGGGGCTTAACTTCTACGACTACGGAGCACGTAACTATGACCCTGCACTTGGTCGCTGGATGAACATTGACCCACTGGCAGAGAAAATGAGAAGGTTTAGTCCTTATAATTATGCTTTTAATAACCCTATGAGATTTGTTGACCCTGACGGTATGGCTCCTTCAGATATTATTTTTGTTACTCGAAATAAAGACGGTTCAGAAAAGGAACGATTAAAATATAGTAATGGGAATTTTTATCATAATAACGGAAAAGGAGCAAGATATGCCCCAGGTAAAGAAAGTAATCCAGCATTATATACAGTTTTATCAGCTTTTAGGAAAATTGAAAAATCAAATGATAATGTATTAAAAGAAAAACTTTCAACATTAGAAAATAATCATAAGCAGACACATTTAATACAAGAAGGAACACCAGGTGCAAATGAAAATAATGTTACTCCATATTTTTATGGAGAAGGAAGTGTGAAGAATGCTGAAGCTTACGAAGATGTTAAAAACGGAAAAGGTGTAGATACTATGACTACTTTTGATTTTTCCAAAGAATCAAAAGAAAACTTTTTTAATCAAGAAGGAGTGCCAGATTCTGATTTTACAACTGTTGCTCATGAAATTAGCCATGTTTATGATTTTGACAGAGGGCAAAATGCTGATTCAGTTGGAAAAAAAGCTGAAAAATCACCATCAGAAAAACGAGCTGTGGATTTTGAAAATAGAGCTAGAAGTTTAATTCATTTACCTAAAAGAACAACATATGGGGGCTTACCGTTTAATCTTAATTAGAATTTTATTTACATTAACAATATTAACTTCTTGTTCGAGAGAAAAAGAGATTAATTACTATACAACCTATTCAATAAAGCAGAAAAAAAATGGACTAAAAGAAAACCAATATATGTTGTTCTGTAAAAATAATGAAGGACAAATATGTTTGCTTGAATCATTTGAGATTTTTGATGAATTTAAAAAAAGTAATATAGTTGGAAAGTATGATGACTTTTTTAATGATATTTTAAATCAAAAAAAATCAATGATAGTATATTCATCTGACCATGTTTGTTTTAATATAGATAAGAAAATAGAAAATGATTATAAAGTATTAGCTAGAAAAGATTTTTTACTTAAATACGCTTATGAAAGTGCAGATAAAAATAGATACCTAATAAATAATAAATTAGTTGGTGATAATAATTTATGTGTAGCCTATTTTCTTTTCAAGAGTGGTTTCGGAATAACATTTGACGATTATTTAGGTTCTTACTATGTTAATAATTTAACCGTAGATTATTAATCAAGTCATTTGAAAGATGAGCATGTTTGTTCATCTTTTTGGTAATGTATCAGATGTGTTGGTGGTTAATTATAGCATCAAACATTTAGGTAGTGTTTCAAAGTTAGTGATATGAGATTTTGAAATTCTAACCTTTTGAAATTGAACAAATTTTAGAAATAAATAATTTAAAGATGAGCAGTAATGCTCATCTTTTTTGTTTTAATATTGCCTTAAATGAGCTAAAATGAGTAAAAATGCGATATGGTGTTCCAAAGTTAGTGATGGTAATGAATTGTCCAAAATGTAAAGAGCAAAAGGTTATTAAAAATGGGAGAACAAAAAATAATAAACAGCAATATTATTGTAAAATATGCTCTCACCCCCGCTCCCGCACGAATCCTTTCGTGTGGCGCAAAGAGCATCGACAAAGGATATAAAAAGAAGAAACCTTGCCATCAGCGAGGTTTCTTTGTTTTTTAAAACCCTTCTGTTTTCATGATATGGCATATGATAAATCAAAAATACAAGGAGCGAGTGGATTACTTGGAGATAAAAGAGCTATTAATGCTGATTGGCGATTTGTGGGACAAGAACTAACTATTGCGCAAATTTCTCCTGACTTAAAAACAAGACTTAGAGCGAATATTTTGGGATATGGATTAGCCGCAGCAGCAACTCCTAAAACAATCTGGGCAGAAATATACGATACTGTTGCAACAGGAAACTCATTAGGATATTAATTTAATAAACATATTTATGGTATTAAACAAAAGAATAATTTCAATTTTTATAGTTTTTTATATTTTAACAGCATGTGATGGCACGTTAGGTGGATTTGATACTATTAAATTTTTCACGTCAAAAAATGAGTTAAACGAAGCAATTAACAATTTATATGTAAATCATTCAGAATATAAAGTTCCAAATGAGTTAGAAAAATTTAATAATTGGAAAAAAAGTGGGTATGATTTTTTAGAAGCTTATACTTTTTATTTTGACAAAAATCCTAAAGAATTTTATTATGTATCCTTTGTAGGTGATGACGAAACATTTAGGGACACAACTCATGTTGATATTGCTATTCGTTCAGTTTTTATAATTGATAAAAAAAAATGGTTAAAAGAAGAAGATTTCAATGAAGAAGAAAAAATAAGAATTCAAAAAAGATTTAAAGATGAAATAATTTCTAAACTTGAAGAATATACAAAAACAAAATCGGAGGATTTAAATGAATAGGTAATGATGGGTAATGTTTCAGATTAGGTGTTTTTGCAGAATAGCAATATAATTAATTGAAAAAGAATCTATAATTATAATGTTTTAGATATTTGAGAGACGATCTATTCTATTGGTCGTCTCTCTCGTTTTTTGACTTTTAATAAGCCTTAAAATGCTTTTGTCTTACCTTAGTGTTTCAAATTAGGTCATGATAAAAAATGTAATTTTTGTAATGGTAAATGTATAAAGAATGGATTTCAACTAAACGGAAATCAACGTTACAAATGCAGTTTGTGTAAAAAAAGACAGCAGTCTGACTATAAATATAAGGCATACAAAAAAACACTAACCAAAGTATTATTCAATTAACCAAAGAGGGATTAGGGATAAGAAGCACGGCAAGAATATTGAAAATATCAACCACAACATTATTGAAAAGAATTAATAATGATTATCAATATTTTTTTATCTTCGAAAAACAAAACTTCACTATTAACACATTACCTATCTTGAGCATTAGTCTAAATTCTCCATTCCTATTCAAAAACAATTATGGCTGTAATTTTAAGGTAACTAATACTTTTGTTTTTACATGATAACCTTCATGTTCGCCAGGTAACCACTTAGGCGAAGTTTTCAAGATTTTTTTTATTTTCTTTGCAGTGACATTACTCGCTCCACTAATAATCTCAATATCACTTATCGACCCTTCAATTCCAATAATAAAACTTACTAAAACAGCATTTGGAAAATCTTTATGAAATTTTTTTTTTTAAGTTTTCCACTACAAATTCATTAAACTTTTTCTCTCCATCTGGAAATCTAGTTTTTACTTGAACTTCTTCATTATTATATGTCTTTTTTTGAATATCATTTTCTGGGATTGAATTCTGGGAAAATCCATTTTGAATACACAAGAAAATTACAAGCAGTAATATTTTTTTCATATTTTTTAGTTTAATTAAGAAACCATTACAATTCTTCTTTAGAAAATCCCGCATTCAAAATAGCTGTTGTATCTGTGATTTGCTTTGACAAATCAACTTCTATCTTATTAGGGTCTTTTGAGGAATAATATAATATGAAAAATTTATTTATTTTCATATCACAACTATCAGGACATTGTCCATAACTATTTCTATATCTTTTATTATTCACTATATATTTAAAAAAACTTGTTGTGGTTTTTGGTGCTATTTTACAAAATGTAAATTTACAAACAGTTTTTTTTCTATTTTCTCTAATCTCTTTTTTATATAAATAACCTTTAACAAAAAGAAAAACAATTCCTACAACAATAACGATAGCGATTAATTTACTTATATTTTTTTTCATTTTCTATCTTTTATCATCCGCTGGAAGTGGAGCTGTATCAACAACTGTAGTAACAGTGGTTTTTGCTATATTTCCATAAACATTTCCTACCCCCTTTCGTTTCACTACTCAAAATAGGACTGGTATCAATTTTTTGACCAAAACGATTAGCTAATATTGCCCCTCCTATTTGAAGAGCACCTTGATTAAAATTACTAGGAGTTGAAGGAGTAAAATTTCCTTGTAAAACATTACCAACAGGTAAACTAAAAGTTCCACCTATTATAGCAGGACCTATACCTGGTACTGCTGATGCTACTGCCTCGATTGTATTAATGTTACCTAAACTGTTATCAGTTCCAATATTAGCTATGCCTTGTGCTACAACATTGGTGCCTACGCCTAATGTAGCAGAACCGACCGTTGGAACACCAAATGCCGCCCCAACAATACCGGTTGTCACCATTGCTGGCAAAGTGACTATACCAGCAAAAGCTACCGCATGACCAAAATCTTTATCTGTTCCATATTCTCCTGAAGAGACATGTTTTTCTGAATTATAAAAAGTTTCTCCCCCGGACATTATATCCTCATAATGATAATAATTATGATTAAACTCAGCTCTAGCTTCCTGTACAGACATTCCTGTAAATTTGCTAATGTCTTCTCATTTTTTCTACCAGCGAGTCAATATTCATCCAACGACCCAATGCAGGATCATAATTCCTTGCTCCATGATCATAAAGATCTAAGATGAGCATTACTGCTCATCTTTAAAATATTTTTTTTACTGAAATTCACTCTATTTCAACACGTTATAAATTTAAAATCTTCTAACACTACTTTGAAACACTACCCTTTGCGTTCACGAGCAAAATGTTCACACCAACACGGGACTTTATTTTCTGTTTTCAAATACAATAATTAAGATTTTAAAATTTTATATAAAAATAATAGAATCCCTGCTACTAGAATTATTGTAAGCCTATTAGAATAAGATTTTTCAATGGAACTTCTATTTTCCCACATTATTAATTTTTCTCTAAAAAAGAAAAGGTATAAAGCTAATAACAACACTAATAAGATTAGAAAAATGTAATCGTTCATAATTAATTATTTTTTAGATTGACCTGTTTTTGTATCTCTCATCATATCAAAAGATTTATCAACAGCTATTGTTTGTAGATTAAGAAGAGCTCCAGCTGTTGGCGCTCCTAAAGCTTTGAAAGCAGCACCTCCAACCTCAGGAATGGCAACCACTGCAACCTTTGTTGCAACTTTCTCTGCTGTTAAATTTCCATTATTAGCATCATTCGCTAAATCCATTACAGTTCCAGCAGTTGAAACATAACCACCATATGCTATTAAGCTTGCTCCCAATAGTGCCCCGACACCTGTAAGAACCATTAAACTTCCTGCAACTACTGCCACACTGCCGGAATTTGATGCAACAGACGATAATTGTGAAAGAGTACTTTTATTTTCTCCAACATATGTCCCTTGAGGAGTTGCAAACCCTTTTTCTATATTTATTCCACCTGCACCTAAATCTGTCACAGAACCATTTTCATTAAGTTGATATGAATAACCACTATTTCCATCAGGAGCTGTACCTGTAATAGAACCGCTTTTAAAAGAATCTGTAACATTTTGATATTTCGCTTCAGCATCTGCTCTTGAATGCACTGCTTCATCATACACTACCCGCTGTTGCCCATCGTGACCTACATAGCTAACCCAATCATCTGCCTGCATTCCATTTGGGTCAATAAAATAGACTGAATTATTAAGAGCATATGCAAATGGAGAAAAACGTCTTGATGTTTCTGCTTTTGGATCAACATTCATCCAACGCCCAAGTGCAGGATCATAATTTCTTGCTCCATAGTCGTAAACATTCAGGTTTAGCTCGTCTTGAAGCTCTTTGCCGTTGTACTTATACTTATACGCCCCTGCGAACCTGGCTCAGGCACACCTGAATAATATCACCACAGATATTATTGACGATTCAAAGAACTTTTTGCACCACGAAAGTAGATGTAATGTAATTAAAATCCTAGCTTCTGGAAAATAAAAAAACCTATCAATTGAATGATAGGTTTACATCGTAAAAATATTAAAACTTATTCACTAGCTTTGTTATCATAACATTACATAGATAAGTATGGAAAAGGAATTCAATCCTTCATCAGAAATCAAAAGCTTTTTATCAGACCGTAAAGACGAGCAATATTTAAAGAGACCTTCATTTATTATTTAAAAGATTATGCTGATAAACTTGTAGAAATTGCTCGTAAATGGAAATCTCAAAGTGATACAGAAATTACACCTCTGATACGTATTTTTAGGGATCTTGATATATTCAAAGCTGATCTTCCCGGTGAATTGCAGCACGATTACGACAAGAACAACAAGCGATATCTCGGCAAGTGGCGCATAGAAAAGGCTAAACTGGATTCCATCAAACACAGATTGCTAGTTGAATATGAGAAAAGACATGAATTTTGACAATATTAAAAGTCTTAATTTAAAATAATACAGATATGAAGAATCTCTTAATTTTTATTGGCGGATTTGCAGCTGGAATATTAGTAACATTTTTTGTTCTTTTTGCAATCAGCCGTGGTAGTAGTTCTACTTATTCGAAAAATGAAATTCAGGTTCAATATGTAGAGGTAAAAGGCAGGAAAGGAAAGGCAATGTAACATTACATACAGGTATGTCTAAAGATTCGGTACAATTACTAGTTGGAAAACCAGATCAGGTTGATTTAAATGAATTAGCCAATATTAATTACGAAACGTGGGGTTATAAATTAAAAAATGAATATATGTCAGATTTAGAAATAGAATTTGAAGATGGAAAATTAAACGGTGTACGGCAAAAGTGACAATATAAACCTTGAACTAATAGCTTCTTTTTGTTAATTTAGAACTTCTGGAAGGTATGGATTTATTTCATCGCCATAGCTGTCTATTCTTAATAATACACCCTGTTTATACTTTGTTCCAGAAACATCTTTATATGAGATACTAAAAATTATGTAATGATGACTTCCGAAATTTTCTATTAAAAAGTGAAGAAGATAGATTCCATCATCCTTTTTCAAATGATTTTGCTTCTGTGGTGCCCATGCAACTCGGTTAACGCCTTCCATTTCACTATGATCAACAGAAATTTCAAGTGCTGTATTAAAGACTCATTAGTAACTTCAATACTGTAAATCCTACTGTTTTCCTTTTCTTGAGGTGTAATTATATTTTCAGATATTTTATATTTTAAATCAGGTTTTATACTTTCCCGAAATCTCACACTTTCAATTTCAAAAAGTCTGTTTTGAGTAATTTGTACTTCTTTTTGAGATTTTAGCGTTTTGTAAAGATAATACGCAGTCAAAGTCGTAACTGCAACCATAAGCCAATCAGAAACTGTTCCCCATATTTCTGGATCAAATTGCCACATATTTTAGATTTTAAGTCAATGAGTTTAAATAAAAAAGGATGAGTAATTACCCATCCTCTGCATTTTAAAATAAATTTTGATTAAGGATAATCAAATCCAAACAATATTTTTATCACCATGTTATCTTTTAATGTAAATTCCATAAAATATCCTGGCATATTATACCTTTTCAAGAATGATGATTTATCATAATTATCTATCCGATACGTAATAATTAATTGATCTTTATCCTGCTTAGTTACATAACTATCACCTTTTATTTTAATCAATTTTTCTAAAGAGATACCTAGGCCTATTTTTGATTCTGTTTCAAAAATCTTATTATCAATGCTATAATTAAGATTTTGCATCAATTTTTTATCATTTTCAAAGTACCCAATTTCGAAGCAACTAAATTGATCTTTAGGATTACCTTCATAATGATAAGCCAATAAGTATTGTGACTTATCATTATTGCTAAAAACAGCAATCGGACTTTCTCTTAATTTCTCAATTGTAGAAATCATTTTATCTTTTGAATAAAATCGTTTTAAAGATTCACTATTTTCCAAAAACAAAAGATTATTTATTGTTGAATCAGGGCTAACTTCTTTCAACTCAATCTCGACTTTTGCATTTTTAGTCAATTTAGCCGAATCTGCCTGGGAAGCTATTATTGCGTTAATATTTACTTTAGCAGGTTTGGTTATAGTTGTCTGTAACTCACTTTTATCTTTGCATCCTAAAGTTAAAAGTGAAAATAGGCTTGCTATTATTATCATTTTATTATTCATTGACATTAGGTATTTTGGTTCCATTTCTTCCATTATTATTAGGATTATTTGTGATGTTTACTGTTGCCGGAATCGATTTGCTGTTTTGTAAAAAGCCTTGTACAGCAGCACTAAAAGCACTAAGCTGGGAAGAATTGCCACTTAGTCCAATACAACCTAAAGTTCCTTCGTTGTTTCCGTCTGGGTGAATTCTCAAATCACTTCTATTAGTACTAAATTGAGGATTTAAGTTAAAACTAAATCCCACACCATCACTATTCATTCCTTTATTGTAATCCCCGTTACCAGGGCTTCTATCGCGAAAATTACTTACTGTATAGTTGCCATTTTCTGGTGCCCCATTACCAAAACCACCAGCAACACCAGAAAATGAATCAAGTGCCATACTACTTCCATTATCAAAATCAACTTGAGTTGTTACAGTAACATCACCAATTTTATTGTTTCCTTCTCTCATAGAACCCGTAATACTTATACTATTTCCCGTTTGCTCTGAAATTAAGTCTGCACTGTCAGATGATCTTTCTTGACTTCGCAAAGAATTTATAGACAACATTGTATTATAATCTTTATTTTCATTTGAAAAACTTGAACTCGCTTTATTAAAAGCTGCTTCACTAACTTTAACATAAGTATCTGGACCTGCCGCTTTTACCCTTGCAATTTCTTTACTCTGACCCATTGATAAAACAATAATGTCACTTGGCCCCATTCCATCTGGGTCAGTAAATCTCATTGGATTATCGAAAGTATAGTTATAAGGCGACCATCTTCTCATTTTTTCCGCTAAAGGATCTATTGTCGTCCATCCTGCTCTTGACGGATCATAAAGTCGTGCACCATAATCATACATCCCAAGCCCTAACTCGTCTTGCAATTCCTTTCCATTGTACTTATACTTATTATCTATACCATTGATAGCTGTATTATAGCCTTTTTGCAATAATCCAAAAGCATAATAATTGTTTTCCTGAACAATTTCGCTATTGTTTACAGTACCATCATTGTCTTTATCCTGATAACTTAATCGAATATTGCCTAAATGATCTTTATACTGATAAATATAATTATAAATTCCGGCATTATAAACAACATAACCTTCTGGTTGCGAAAATTGTTTTAAAACATTGTTTTCATATATAAATGATCCTGCATAGTCTGTACTGCTTCCGGTGCTTACTGTTTTACGCTGTTTTACTCCGGCAGCATCATACACATAATTAATCGTACCGCCCCCTATGCTTACAGAGGTTGGAAGGTTTAAATGGTTGTAACTAATAGCGGTTATCCCCTTGTTGGCATCCGTTTTCATGTTTCCGTTAAAATCATACGAGTACTCAACCGGCAGGTTTGCTCCATCTTTAAAACCTTCGGTACTACCTGAAGAATCATTTACTTTATCAAGTTTGTTTCCTGTATAACTATAAGTCAGGATATCCATATAACCAAACTGAGTCGCATTTGGATCTCTGTGCCCCAGTCGTACCAAATTGGTAATGTTTCCGTTTTTGTCATAACTTAAAGATTCATTATATCTTCCGGCATTATTTACAGAACCATCTGTAGCCAGTGTTAATCTGTTTAAATCATCATAACTATAGGTGTAATTTTTTAAACTGTTATCAGTATTGGCACTTCTCCAAAAGGTCTGACTGATATTACCGTTATACAATGCCGTTCCTGCAGCAGGAGCATTATAATTGATCTGAAAAGCAAATAAATTAGTACCTAAGGTATTTATATTGTTAATATTTTTGAGCCAGCCTCGAATATTATACCCATAATCGATATTTTGTAAACGGGACTGTGTTGTTTTTCCACCCACTCCTTTGGCTATCAATTGCCCTAAATTATCGTATGTATTGCTTGCTATTGTTTCTTGTACCTGATTATTAATTGTTTGTTTTTGCGTTAGTAAACGACCTGTATGATCATACGAATTCACATCTACAATGGTTATTAAGGGATCTGTTCCTTTTTTATGCGTAGTGGTGGTTTCTAAAACCTTGCCGGCAAAATCAAGCTGGTTCTTTGCTGTAGTTGTGCTCGCTAAAAAATTATTTTTACTATAAGTAGAAATAATTCTGCCTTTAGCATCGTAATAACTCACATTAGTGGTCCAGTTTGTAGTACCTAAAATACGAACCTTAGTACATGTCGCCAGCCCTTTGGCATTAGCAGGAGCAACACCATAAGAGTCTGTTACAATTCCTCCATCCAGATCTATATTACTGTAATCATCATAATAATTGATAGTAAACAAATCGATTCCGGTTTTAGGAAAGGCATCGTTAGAATAATTTACAGGCGGAGTAAGAGTTGCTACAGAAGTTGCTTGTCTTGTTTCGAACAAAGTAGTACTGGTATTTGCCAGTCCCTGAACAAGGGCTCTTGTAGTTTCTGAGTTATTTACATATTCTCCGGTATATACGAGCCTGTTAAAGGCATCATATTTGGTAAAAATCCATTTGTTTGCTGCTCTTAGATTAGCATCCTGGGTTAATACTGGTCGGTCTAATTTATCATAAACAATATATTCCCATTCTTTACCTGGCAGTTTTTTTTCTATAAGCCTGTTTCGTTCATCATAGCGATAGCGATAACATAAATCGTTTAGTACTCCGTCATTAATCACACCATCAGCCTTTGGCGGTAAAACATAAGTTAGGTTGCCATAAATATCATAAATATAATACGTTTCATGAGAAGTATTAACCGGAGCATTATTTACCATCGAAACTCCATATGTTTTTTTAAGGATGATTCGCCCTTCTTTATCTTTAAACTCTTCTGTAGTATTATTGTTTCCGGCAGTCCAGTTTTCATTTTTGGTTATATTTTTAAATAACTGCCCTTCTCCATAATTGCCATTTGTGCTTGGGATTGTAGGCATAAAAACTCCATTTGCATCAAGCTGAACAGCAATAGTGTACAATTTTACAGCATCACTGTTGAGATTTGTCTGATAATCTGATTTTATTTCATGGCCAGAATTTAGAGCCCAGGCACTCCCGGGTGCTGTTTGTAATAAAATCCTGTTTAGTGGGGAGTTTTCAAATTTTTTCTCAGAAAACGGATTAGGGTTTGCACTGTTTATATCAGCAGCATAATTGGTACTATAATAATTGTTTGTGCTAACAGCAGCACCAGTTCTGTAAGAAGCAATACTTCCTGTGACAGCCTTATACGGGAGATAGTCTTTATCTTGTCTGCCAA
The DNA here is from genome assembly GCF_001602525.1 of Flavobacterium chilense. Taxonomy (GTDB): domain Bacteria; phylum Bacteroidota; class Bacteroidia; order Flavobacteriales; family Flavobacteriaceae; genus Flavobacterium; species Flavobacterium chilense. The sequence continues at coordinate 251,997 of NZ_LSYT01000008.1, read as the reverse complement.
GACCGTCATAACACACATGAGTGACAATGTCCTGTTTATCCGGAGATGCCTTAATGGCTATTTTTTGCATCAGTCTGCCCAATCCGTCAAAATAACTAATCGATTCGATAACATCTTTATTATTTGAAATCTCATTAATATTATTTAGCGGTGCCTGAAACGTTCTGCTAAACACGTAATTTTCGTCACTAAAAGTAAACGGAATATAAGCATCTGAGCTTATTTTGGCTGCAAAGGTACTACCCGCCTGTATAATGGTATTGGGCTGTAATATGATTTGTTGAGTAGCAACAAGGCTTTCGTTTCCTGTTACAATATAAGGGGTATCTATACTTCCTTTAACAATAGTTGCAGGGGCCTGGGCTATTACATTACCAGTGATAAAAACCAATAATAGCGTAATATGTTTTAAAATATTTTTCATCGTTGTATTAGTTTTTATAGTGGTATTGGTTTTCTGAAAGTAATTTGCCTTGTGCATCTTTTACAAATCGCAATCTTCCCAGACTATCATAAATATAAGTTATTTGATCTCCTTTAGGATCTGTTATGGTACTTACTCCTATTAACGGTATATGAGTGTAGGTCGTAATCATAGCATTTGGCAAAGAACTTCTTAATGCGTTTAAAGCATTTATTAGATCTGTTTCTGTACCTGTGTTAGACAGCCCCTGAAGGTTTGCAACATAGGAGGACACCTGACTGTAAGTTGCATTTTCAATTTTAGCAATAGGCTGACTTTTATAATATCCCCAAATAAATGATACTGGCGCTCCGTTTTCTAATGTATATTGCACAATATTGCCTTTGTCATCATATTGGTCCAGACTGATTTTTCTCTCTAGTTTCCCAATATTTGCCAGGTTAGGAAATGTATTTGGAAATTTAGCAGCATAAATAGCCTGCGGAACCAGTAAATTACTGGTGGCTGTACCTTGATCATAATTTGTTAACTGTTCTGAGATCTTGGTTCCGGCCTTATAAGACTGGGTAAGCAGTGGTACCCCTGTTATGTTTGTAGCAATTAAATCATTTATCATTGGCTGGCTTGCCATTTCCGGATCTTGTGCGTAATAATTTTTCGTTTCTATAGTTTCATTAGCTGAATTGGTTTTAGACTGACCTTTAAGATTACCCGTATCTAAATTATAAGTACTAATCGTTCTTTGCAGTAGTTCTTTTCCTGCGTAATAATTAGTCTCTTCTTGTTTTTCTAATGCATAGTTTTTTGATTCGTGCTTATAGTTTATTGTATTAAATAAAATATCTGTCCAAAAACAGGCTGATTTGTCAATAAGGGGCTTAGCCTGTACGGCATACACAAATCTGGGTGTAGTACGAACTTCTCCTCCCTGATAACTGTTGCTCTGAAAGGTCAAGGTAGTGTTTGCATTATCTTTTACTGTTTTGGTATCTAATAAGCCTGTCGTAAAATATGATTCTTCATCTAATAAAGAGTTTTGAACCTGACTACCATAATACGTAAATACAGTTTTACCATTAACCAGCGTACTCCCGTCAGAATCTATTTTTTCAACTGTTTTGTATAATACAGGGCTTCCTCTAAAATTAGACAAAGGGTATATACTCGTATAATTATAATAATCCATTCTTCCGTATCCGTTACAGCTTCCATATTTTGTTAAGTAACCAGAATAGAATTCCGGTTTTTGCAGCATTATTCCGGTGCTTTTAGCATCCTGAGTATAATTGTAAGTAGTCGTAATACATTGCCCATTGAAATCGCAATTTTTTACTTGCTGCACTCGTATTCCCCCCACGGTTTGATTAAAATTCTCTTCGGTTTGCAGGTAATTTGCAGAAATCCAGGCTGTAGATCCTGCACTTGACATTGCTTTTATACGATAGGTTCCCGGCACTGTAATAGTAACTTTTGGCGAAGGGGTTCCTGATGTAAAACTTGTTTTTTGCGGAATCCAGGTAAGCTCTTTGAGCCATTGCTGCTGAGCACTAAAAAGAGCATTAGAGTCACTGTCTCCATCTTTAACCAATAGTACTTTAGTATCTCTCTGATCATAATTTTGTGTCATACTTGTCTCATTGCCCAAACGATAAGAAATCGTTACTTCTGCAGGAACTTTAGTGATAACAAAAGTTTTCTCTACTGTTATTCCATCAGATGCAGATGTACTGGCTATCACAGAAGGGTTCGTTATTGCACCATCTGAGTCATAAGGAAAATTATAACCCCCAGCTGCCATATAAACTTTATTAGGCTCATAGTCAATTAGTGAATATCCCTTGGTTTGATATGTTATTTTTTTTAGGGCACCTATTTTTGTGGTCGCCAGATTTGGTTTTATACTAGGATTATCATACGGATTCGTAAGACCAACCGGATTAGCAGCTCTGGCATTAGGGTTGTAATATCCCCATAAATCTTTTTGTACATAATCGATTTCTGCTGACATTACCGGATATGGCAGGCTAAGATCATATTCCATTTGATTTATAACCTCGTTATTGTACTTAACATTTAGTAAATTAATTCTGCGTCCAACCCATGTCGAAAAAGTAAAATCATAGTTTTTAACAATATTGGCAGCATTATCAATTACTTTTAGACTGCTAATGACCCCAAGCGCAGGTTCAGTAGGGTTATTATTATACTGTAACTCAATACTGTAATTATTGGTAATTATTTTAGTGAGCTTTCGTACTGTTAAAGCAGTATAAGTTTTATTATTGCCAAGCGTATAACTTTGAACATTACCTAATGAGTTGGTATTTTTCATTAGTGTTTGACTCAAATTAAAGTCATTATAACTAGCAGGTGCACCATATTGAAATAAAATTTTGTTAGTAGTTCCCGGAAAATTAATCTCTGTTAATAAAAAAGAGGATTTGTAATCAACACTATTATCTGCTGTAATTTTGGAAGCATCAAGAGGAATATTAAAAATATATTTGATTCCTTTATCATCAGTTAATGTAAAACCAACTGTCGAGTTTCCGGTAACTTTATAGTTTTCGTTTTTTAAAAAAACAGGATTATTGTCTTTATCCAAATAAAAGCTGCAATTTAAATCTCCCACATTAACACTATATTTATCAGGCTCTCCATCTGTTATACCATCAGCAATACGTTTTAAAAGTGTAAACGTTTCTACAGAAGAGGAATTGTTGTATGGAGGAATACGTTTAACATAGGCATCAATCGTTCCTTTATCATATTCGTGGCCTTCATCGTTTAACCCATTAACGGTATGCTGAATAGAGCCTCCTATATTAAAATTCCAACCTAGTCCGCCATATCCCGGTGATTCATCTAACAATAAACCAGAATAATTATAAGATAAATTAATTGGCATTGTAAAAGAGCCTTCTTTAATTTCAAAGACTGGAATAGTATAGTTAATTCTTCCGGTAGAAATATCTATCGGAATTTCACCAGCTTTACTCAAAGCAGCCGCCTGAGGTGTTGTTACCGTAATATTAGGAATATAAGATTTATTCCCGTCTTCGGTCTGAGCTGTTACTGAGACAGAGTTTAATATCAGGAATAGAATAAATAAAAAAGAGCGTATAATTAATTTCATATCGATATGGATTTGATAAATAAATTTAAAAAAAAGAGTGGATCAATAGGGCTATTTTTCTGTTATCAAACTGAAATATAATACATTAGATTTTTGGGGATTGTTTAATCATTATATTATAAGTTAGCCCATTTTATTTTTGTAAGAATACTACAATAATAATATATATTTTTAGTATTTATTATGTTTTGGAAAATTAATATTAACAAAAATATTCTTTGTTGTTCATAATCTTAAGATTCCCATAGTATTGGAATACTTAGTCATATATTGAACAAGAAAAGAAAACTCAGAAAATTGAACTTTATTTAGTTTTTAGTTTTGAAAATTTTAGCCACAAAAAAAAGACCGTTCAATCGAACGGTCTTCTAATTTATTAAAACGGCTAATTTAAGCCATAAACAAAGCGCCTTTGTTGTAATTGTATAAAACCTTATCATAAGGAACAAACAACGAAGTTATCTTCTCTGAAGACTCATTGAACTGGATTCCGTTGTGTTTTCTAAACAAATAAATCTCCTTAAGGCAATTCGATAAACTCTGATGAATTGAGGTTGTAAAAGTGGGAAGCTGTTTATCGCCAACCAATAAATCTATTTGATAATTAGAACTACTTTTAGACAAATTGTTCCCTATAATTCTTATTGTAAATGTTGTCGATTTTCCGTGTTGTTCACCTTGATACTGTACTACCATAATTTTATTATTAAAAAGGTTAGAATATTTTTAATGCAATTTGATACTGCAAATTGATGAATTAAAGTTATGAAAAAAAAGCAAATTCTTAAAAAATACAATCTAAATTAAATATTATTTTTTTCTGATGATAAACAAAAAATCAGGGCGTAAAAAAACCGTAACGAATTACGGTTTTTAAACAATTAACTAAATATATTTAATCAATTTTTTTCAACGATTGTAAAATTCATTCATAAGCACGATTAATTTGGGGTAACAATTGTAGTTTCTTTTTCTGTATTATTTTCTAATAAAAACGGATTTCCGTTTTCATCCAGCATAGTCATATTTAAAGCGTCCAGTAAGATTAAGTCTCCGGAAACACTTCCTCTAAATTTATTATACGAAAGATTAAGTTCAGACAAATGATTAAGCTTTTCCAGCTCATTCGGAATTTCTCCTTCTAAATCATTATCAAACAAACTCAGGTTTTGCAAAGCATTAAGATGTAGTATTTCTTTGCTCAAATTACCCGATAATTGATTGTTGTTTAAGAGTAAAATGCGCAGCGTTTTAATCTTATAAATTGCGTTAGGCAAATGCCCGTCAATTTTATTATTAAATAACGAAAGTACTTCAAGCTTATTTAATTTGTTTATTTCTGAAGGCAATTCGCCAGATATTTTATTAGATGAAATATCTAAAAACTGAAGCTCTTTAAAAGTACAAAGTGTATTTCTTAATTGACCTTCAAGTTTATTTTTATGCAAATCCAGCTTCACTAAATGAATCAGACCAAAAAAATCAGTTGGTAACTCTCCCTGTAAATTATTATCTGCCAAATTGAGCCCGACTACTTTACCATTTTCAATTTCGACACCATACCAGGTGATTACTGATTGTGATAAGTCCCATTTTATTTTCCATTGCAATCCATTGGTCGCATGGTTAAGTTTTATTAGCGTATTTTTCTCCTGATCTGAAACAGTATCTGCAAAAATATTGAGAGAAAAAACAAGTGCTAAAAAAAGAGTTATAAGGCTTTTCATAAAAATTCAGTAGCTGCGTTTTCTGTTGCTAAAATTAGATAATTACCCGATAAAATACTCCTTGTGTCGACAAAGTGTTAATAAATATTTAAAACATAATACTTTTACTACTTTTTAATAATACGTACAGTATTGTTCTTTTTTGATTAATTTTGAGACAACTAATTATAAAAACCTAATATTATGCAAATTAACTATTTTACATTCCTTGTTGCTGCGATTGTAACATTGATCGTGGGCTTTGTCTGGTATCATCCAAAAGTTTTTGGAACGATCTGGATGAAAGAAAATAATTTCACACAGGAAGAACTCAGAAAAGGCAACATGCTCAAGATATTTGGGTTTACCTATCTTTTTGCTGTTATGATTGCGATGACTTTAGCATCTCTTACCATTCATCAATCCGGAGCTCTGGGAATGGTTGGCGGTCCGCTGCTCGTCGAAAGTGCAAAACCATCTTTCCATGCTTTTATGGCTGATTACGGAACGGCTTACCGAACTTTTAAACATGGCGCTTTGCATGGTTTCATGTCGGGTTTATTTTTTGCCTTTCCGGTTATTGGTATTAATGGCTTGTTTGAAAGAAAATCATGGAAATATATTTTTGTTCATGCCGGATTCTGGATGCTTACACTTGCTTTAATGGGCGGTATTATCTGTGCATTTGCATAAATTATAAATATTAAAACCCGTTTGAAATGCAAACTCAAACGGGTTTTTCTTAATAATAACTTAAAGAAAGTAAGTTATTGCAAATATTATCTAATTTTGAAAAAATTAGCTCACACTTTTGACTACAACATACTCTTTTCAAATTTACAACAGCGCATCATTACTTCCTTTCGAATGGAATTCGCTTGCTGTAAATAACATTTTTTTGACACGTGAATACCTCGAAGTACTGGAAAATTCCTGTCCGGTAAATATGATTTGTCATTTTATTGGAATTTTTCGTGAAGAAAAACTAATTGGAATTGTTTTAACACAATTTTTATTTGCCGAGAAACTGGAATCTTTTGGTGAGCGTGATCAGTGCTTAAAAACTTCTGTTAGAAATTTTGCATTTAAAAACTTTGCGTCACATGTACTGTTTGTTGGCAACAATATGCTTACAGGACAAAACGCCTTTGTTTTTGATGAAAAAGTAAAAGAATCAAAAGCGATAAAAACTCTTCATAAAGCGATTAATCAGCTTAAAAAAGATCTGAAAGCTAGCGGGAAAAAAGTTCATATTACGAGCATCAAGGATTTTACAGCAAAAGAAATTGAGCCTTTGCAGGCTGAATTTAAAAACAATTATACGTTCTCGACCCAACCCAATATGATTTTTGAAATCAATGAAAAGTGGAAAACAGAACAGGATTATATTGATGCTTTATCAAAAAAATATCGCGATCAATACAAGCGTGCACGAAAAAAAGCTGATGGAATCGTAAAACAAAAGATGTCTTTGTCTGACATTAAACAGTACGAAGATGTAATTTATGAATTATATTTTCATGTGGCTAAAAATGCTCCCTTTAACACTTTTTTTCTAGCCAGAAATCATTTTAGTTTCTTTAAAGAAATCATGAAAGATGACTTTCTTTTTTACGGTTATTTTTTAGACGAAAAGCTAATTGGCTTTAATACTCTGATTAAAAACGGAGATATAATGGACACTTATTTTTTAGGTTACGACGAAACAATTCAACGCGAGAAAATGTTGTATCTAAACATGTTGTACGATATGATTGCTTATTCAATTAATCAGGGATTTAGAGAAATTGTATTTGCCAGAACTGCCCTTGAAATCAAAAGTTCTGTAGGTGCAAAACCTGTAAAGATGTACGGTTTAATTACACACAGTAATGCTTTGATTAATCATAATATTGCCCGTTTCTTTAATTATCTGGAACCAAAAACAGACTGGCAGGAACGTAATCCGTTTAAATAACGACCCTATCAAAATAATTAAAACTAATATCGCTCCACTGGAGCTATGCTCTATTGTTGTCTATAAATATTAAGCCCTTCCAGGGCTACATTTTAGGGAACAGCAATTTTCATCTGTTTATGTAAAATGTGTATTTCTAATGAGCTTTGAGCTCCACAATATTCTCCATCAATTTGAAAATTCACAGGATAATCTGTTTTTATTGTTGCTTTGTCTGTTGAAATAATCACAATATCATCAGAATCAATTGGCATATTGCCGGTAATAATTTTTCCGAGTAATAATAAATCTAAACTTTTTAAAATCACCAGTTCAAACTTTCCATCATTCATTACGCCATGCGGATTAATGATAACACCTGTTCCGTACTTTTGAGAATTCGCAATAACAATCATTCTGGCAGTATGTTCAACGGTTTCATTGTTGGCCGAAATAGTGGCTACAAAAGGTTCTTCAGATTCTTTTAAAGCCGAAAAAGCCTGCAATGCATATCCCCAGAAGCCACGTAAATTGCTTTCTTCATAGTTCTTTACCAAATTAGCATTTACACCAATATCGCTTAAATGAATACTTTTTTTACCGTTAATACAAATCATGTCCATTTCGATATAATGGTTCAGAAAGGCTATTTTTAGGTTCTCTTCGATTGTTGTGGGTAAGTTTAGGTCTACAGATAAACCGTTTGCAGAGCCCGCAGGCAAAACACCTATTATAACATCAAATTCTTCCATTGCTTCGGCCACCATTTTTATGGTTCCGTCTCCGCCTGCAACTATAATACGTTCCGGCTGATATTGATTATACAATGATTGTATGGCTTTTTGATCGCTTTTGCCTGTAGTTTCGTAAACTTCTAATGCAAGATTGTTTGTGGTTGCAAACTCCTGTACAGCATCGATTAGATCTGATTTATCCAGATCTCCTGAAATAGGATTTACAACAAATATGATATTCTTTTTCAAAATTTTATTTTTAAAGTCAATTAAAATAATTAATTTACAGCATCCATCTATAAATATACGCAATTAATGAAACCAATCTTACAATTATATCGGGGTTATGCCAATGAAGAAGAATTAATTGTAATGGGACATGTTTTCAGAAGAACGTATGATTATGATTTTCAGAAGAAAAATTTTAAAAATGCTACTTCGATCATTAATCAGTTTAGAATAAAAACACTTAAAAATTTTGACATTTATCTAAAATGTGGTCATCAGGAAATTCACACTAAGACCTTAGATGACGGTTATTTTAATTTTTGTATTCCACTCGAAAAGGAAACACATTTTGGATGGATGGAATACGAAGTAAGTATTAAATACAAAAATGAAACGATTACTTCTAAAGCTAGTTTTATAAGGCCTCATAAGGGAAAACTTGGAATTATATCTGATATTGATGATACTTTTTTGATTTCGCATACTCAGAATTTCTTTAGAAAAATATATATTCTTTTATTTAAAAACGTCAATGACCGTAAGGTTTTTAAAGATGTTGTACCACATTATCAGGCATTGAGTTCTGCAGGACGAAATAATAAAGAGGAAGAGAATGCTTTTTTTTATGTTTCGAGTAGCGAATGGAATTTGTACCGGTTTATTGTAAAGTTTACCAAAATTCATCATTTGCCCAGAGCCGTTATTTTATTGAAGGATATTAAAAGGGGCATCACTGATTTTTTTATGAGCGGACGTGGAAATCACGATCATAAATTTGATAAAATAAAACATGTTTTAGAGTTTTATCCTAATCTTAAATATGTGCTATTGGGAGACGATTCGCAGCATGATCCTGTTTTGTATGAGCGAATCTGCAAAATATTCCCTGTAACTGTAAAAGCGGTTTACATTAGGCAAACCGGGAAATATAAAAAAGAAAGCACTGAAACAATCCTGAGAAACCTGGAAAGTTTAGAGGTTTCTGTTTGCTATTATAAAGAAAGCAGCGAAGCTATTATGCACTCAAAATCTATTGGAATTATTAAGTAGTGTTTCAGGTTTAATGCAATAATTAAGAACCTGAAACAAAAAACGGAAACTCCTTTAGCCCGGATTGCAGAGAAAAGCCCGGAGCAAAAAAAATTGCATTTCCTGTTGAAAAAAAGCGACTGAAAGAAGCTCTTTTTGCAACATTGGAAATGCAATTTTTTTTGTGAGGACTTGAAACGGAAAGCCGGATTAGCTCCTGAATCAAATATTAAGCATTGAAATTATCAATTTCTTCCTGAACAATTTCCCAGTCCAGAAGCAATTGATCTAAGTCTTGTTTCTTTTTGTTGTATGCGGTAAAAAATGAGGCATCTTCGATGTGTTTATCATAGTTTGAAGCCAACATCTTATCGTCATGCTGAATGTCTTTTTCTAATTGTTTGATTTGACTTTCGACTTTACTCAAACGATTTTGAAGCGCTTTCCCTTTTTTCTGATCTTCGTAAGATGTTTTGTTGTTTTCTTTTGGTGCGGCAGTTTTTACAACATCTTTTTTCTCTACTTCACGCATGTTTTCGAGATTACGCTGCTCTAAGAAAAAGTTGATATCACCCAGATATTCTCTGATTTTCTGATCTTTGAATTCGTAGACAATGTTCGACATTCCCTGCAGGAAATCCCTGTCGTGAGAAACCAATAATAAAGTCCCTCCAAATTTTTGCAATGCCGCTTTTAGAACGTTCTTAGATTTAATGTCTAAGTGGTTCGTAGGCTCATCCATCAGCAATACGTTTATGGGCTGTAATAACAATTTACAAAGCGCCAAACGGTTACGCTCACCTCCTGAAAGTACTTTTACTTTTTTCTCAACATCGTCGCCACGGAACAAAAAGGATCCCAGCATATCACGAACTTTCGAACGGTTGGTGTCTGTTGCCGCATCTTCCATAGTCTGTAATAAGGTGATTTCACCATCCAGATATTCTGCCTGATTTTGGGCAAAATACCCCAATTGTACGTTGTGTCCTAATTTGATATTTCCCTGGTATTCAAATTCGTTTACAATTGCTTTTATAAAAGTAGATTTTCCCTGTCCATTTTGTCCCACAAAAGCAATTTTACTTCCGCGTTCTACCAATAAATCAATGTCTTTTAAGATTACTTTATCTCCATAAGCTTTGGTTACATGCTCTGCTTCGATTACCACTTTTCCCGGTTCTTTTGAAACAGGAAACGAAATATTCATTACTGAGTTATCATCTTCGTCTACTTCGATTCGTTCTACTTTATCCAGTTTTTTAATCAGAGATTGTGCCATCGAAGCTTTGGAAGCTTTTGCACGGAATTTCTCGATTAGTTTTTCTGTTTCTTCAATTTTCTTCGCCTGATTTTTTTGAGTTGCCAATTGCTTTTCGCGAATTTCATGACGAAGTTCTAAATATTGAGAGTATGGCTTGTTAAAATCGTATGCTTTTCCTAAAGAGATTTCGATTGTACGATTGGTAACGTTATCTAAAAACATTTTATCGTGCGAAACAATTACGACAACTCCGGGATAATTACGAAGGAAATTTTCCAGCCAAATAATACTTTCAATATCCAGGTGATTGGTTGGCTCATCCAGAAGCAATACATCATTAGATTGCAATAATAATTTAGCCAGTTCGATACGCATTCTCCAACCTCCAGAAAATGTTTCGGTTTGGTTATTAAAAACTTCTCTTTTGAAACCTAATCCTAAAAGAATTTTCTCTGTATCTCCTACATAATTGTAACCTCCAAGAAGTTCAAAACGATGCGTGTAATCAGATAAATCTTCAATAATCTGACCATATTCTTCACTTTCATAATCGGTTCTGGTCACCAATTGATGATTGATTTCTTCCAGTTTTTTTTCTACAACTTTAATTTCAGTAAAGGCTTCATAAGCTTCTTCTAATACTGTTCTTCCGCGTTCAAAATCAATATCCTGACGTAAAAACCCCATTCGGATATCTTTTTCCTGAGAAATAACTCCTGAATCTGGCGCAAAATCTCTTGCTAACATTTTAAGCATTGTCGATTTACCTGCTCCGTTTTTACCAACAAGACCTACGCGGTCGCCGGCGCCTAAACGAAAAGTAACTTCTTCAAATAAATATGTTCCTCCAAAAGAAACCGAAAGATTGTGTATATTAAGCATAATTTCTTGACTATTATTACAAGGCAGTAAAGCTTTTAAGTATTTTATTTACTTTACTTTTTGAAAGTGCAAAAGTATGACAATTAATTGAAGTTTGGACTGTCGTTTTAAAAACAAATGTTACAAGGCTTTTTTGTTATAAGAACTCTTTTTAAATCTTTAAACGCTGTTATTCCAATATCAATATTCATAAAAAAACGGATAGAAATCTCTTAGACTTCTACCCGTTTTAGTAATTCGATTATTTTATTTCTTATGCCTCTTCTGTTTCTTTTGGCTCTGGTAATAAAATTGACCATAGTACTGATATCACTAAGATTCCTCCAATAACGATCAATGAATAAATTGATTCGATATGATAAAACGGAGCAATAATCATTTTAACACCAATAAACGAAAGGATAATCGCCAATCCGTATTGTAATTTACTGAATAGGTGAATGAAATTATCCAATAAGAAGAATAATGCTCTTAATCCTAAAATAGCAAAAATATTAGAAGTGTAAAGGATAAACGGATCGTTTGAAATCGCAAAAATTGCCGGAATAGAATCTACTGCAAACAATAAATCTGTAAACTCGATTACTGCTACAACAACTAAAAGTGGTGTTGCTAATTTTTTTCCGTTTTCGATTGTAAAGAATTTATCACCATCGTATTTATCAGAAACACTGAAAAACTTTCTGATTAATCTGGCTCCTCTTGTATTGTTATAATCTTCGTCATCATCTTCGTCACCTGCAGACCATGATTTAATTCCTGCATAAACTAAGAACAATCCAAAGGCTGTCATGATTAGGTTAATGTCGTATTTGAATCCTTCTACTCCAACAAGACTCAACAGTTTGTTTAGATAAGTTAATTCAATTAAGAATGCTCCTGAGAATATAAAAATAGCTCTTAGGACCAAAGCTCCTATAATACCCCAAAATAAAACTTTGTGTTTGTTTTGGTTTGCTACATCAAAGAATTTAAAAACTAATATAAATACAAAAAGATTATCTACAGAAAGTGCTTTTTCGATCCAGTACGCCGATTGAAATTCATAAAATTTGGCAGCACCTGCAAAGTAATAGATCAAACCACTAAAAATCATTGCCAAACTTATCCACACTAATGACCAGGTCACAGCTTCTTTATTAGTCACGACATGACTTTTCTTGTTGAAAATTCCTAAATCTAACAACAGCATGATTACTACTGCAACCGCAAATACTAGTATTAAACCTGGATGTTCTGAAAAAATTGGGTGTTGATTCATTTTTAAATATTAATTAAGTTAGATTTTAAATTATTTATTGGCCATTGTAACGACTATAACTCTGCCGCCTTCTTCTTTAGAAAGCAATATCTTTTTACCGTCTGTAAGCTCCAGCATTGTCCCGATAGGAATTTCTTTATCCTCAGTAACATCTTTTAATGATGTCAGCTTTTGATTGACAAATACCCATTTATCATTATAGAAAGTAAAATACCCTACAGGTACTTTTTGTTCTGTCGTAAGCTTTTCATTTCGCGCAATATTACGATTAACATGCCATTGAAACAAATATTGATTGTTATAAACCATTAATCTGTGATTTTCGGGTTTCCAGACGCTTTCCTGAAACTGATAATAGAGATCTAAAACCGGAAGTGTGCCTTTGTGAGCCGTATTACAAAACGGGCATCTTGGTGTATTGGTATTATCAAACACATACCATTTTTGTTCGCATGAAGTGTTATGGCATTGCTGCATTAAATCTGTTGTTTTTAGCAACGCAATTTCCCATTCTTCGGCATTTGGTCTTTGCATCGGATTGTGCAATCCGTCTATAAAAACTTTATCGAATAAGGTTTTTAAATATGGACCTGTAATTGCATAAGGCAATTTGGTAATATCTGCCCAGGGCAAATCCCATTTTGAAACCTGATTGAGTTTGGGTCTGTTTGTTTCGTCTGTTGGATGCTCTATAAACATTGCTTTTTCGCCCATCGACAATAAATCATCTTTTTCGGTATCGAGGTCATGTACCTTTCCTCCTTTTAAGGGATGTCTGTGCAGTAAAAACATGTAGATCAAAACCGGTAACGCATGCAAATCAGTCAATCTGCTTGGTAATTTCCTGTTTGGATCTGTTTTATTCAGATGTTTAGTAGAAAGTACTTCCGGAGCTATAAATTCAGCCGTTCCAATTACTTCTGCCGGAAATAATCCCGGAACTACAAGTCCGTCCAAATCAATCATACAGGCTGATTTATTGATTGGATCTATTAGAACATTATTGTATGATAAATCAGAATGTGCCAATCCCATTGCATGCATCTTTTTTACACCACGGGTTAAATTAACACAAACCTGAAAATAACTCAGCCAATCACCCAATTCTGATTTGGCTACACGAAGCGGAAAATGCGAATTTCTAAATTTGGGTCCCGCAAACCATTTTCCGTTTTTTTCTTTTCCCTGAATTAAATCACTGGTTTCATATCCTTTTTTAAAGAAAAACTTTGAATCGTAAATGGGCACAATAATTCCTGTTAAGCCATTATATTCAATAACGTCCCTAGGCCATCTGTATACTTCGTTAAGGTAATAATCTCCCGCATCTCCGTTTTGAATTTGTACCAGATATTTATTGGTTATTCTCTGTAATCTTTCTTTTTGGTTAGCATCTAATTTGTCCCTGAAGATAGCGACAACATACTTTTTGTCCGGACTAAAATAAACATCCTTGACACCTCCGCGCATAGGCTCTCCGTTATCCACAAACTGATAGGTTTGGGCTGTGTCATTGATCGATTTTACAGTAATCGTATTCATATCTTAATAAATTATTGCCAGCGTTCTGTCATCATGGTTTCCAGGACTCCAAAAATCCATCCATGCTGAAAGCTGCTGTGCAATTTGAGTGTTTTCGGGATCAAAATCAACTTTGATTCTATCTTCATTTTTCCCTTTTAAATCTTCAAGAAATCCGTTCCATTTTTCGATTTTTTCCAAATTGGCTTCCACGACAAATTTAGGATCATAAATTCCGTCTGTCATTAACATTAAAAAAGAGAAATCATCCATTAATTTAAAACCAAATCGTGTTGGAAAATTATCATTTTGAAAAATTTCAGGCATGGTAATAAAACGTGTTCCGCCACCAAAATCACCAACATCCAGCCAGTTCATTAATTTAATTTCGGTAAGATCTTTATTTAATAATCCTATTGGGCAATCGCCAATTCCGAATGTTAGAATGGAATATCCAAAATCATATTTTTTAACCAGGGCAAAAATTAAAGTTGCATGAAGATCTTTCAGATCCGCTTCATTTTTAATTGCAAAATCTTCTATTTTCTGATGCGCAAAATGAGCTGCTTTTGAGAGATTTTGATAAACAAACTGATTTATTTTTTCTGATGTTTCATCACTTACTTTATTATGATGGTCGGCCAAAACCTGATCAAATTCTTTTAAATTTTGTGCATTTAAATTTTCTTCAAAATATTGAATAACCGAGTTACAGGCTAAATCTGATCCTTTTCTTGATAATTTGGCCGAACCTGCACCATCCGAAACTGCAAGAATACTCCAGCCAGTTTCTTTAAAGTTTTTAAATGCAAAATCATCTTCTCTAAAAGAACCAACATTGGCATGGCTTCTTCCTCTTTTTGAAGCTATTACTATATTTTTATCTAAAAATTTAGCTGTAACAATTTCATTATCTGGTTTCCAAAAAAGATCTTCCTGATTGCTTACAAGGTTTTTCCACAACAATTTTGGATCAGGATTTATAATAAGTGTTATTGTTTTTTCATTTAAAACCGAATCTTCTGCTTCGCCTTTAACCTTAAACCATATCTTTATTTTTAAATCGCCGCTTATTTCCGGAATTCCTATTAATTCATTTTCCTGATTAAATTCAAGACCTGTATTATCTAAACCTTTAACCTCAAAAGAAATAAAATCATTCCAGCCCAAAACATTGAAATCAATTTTTGCCTGATATTTTTTGTTTACAGTAGCATTGGGTATCAATACCGCCTGATTCAAAATATCATCAATTCTGTTTTTCAATATCCAGTCCTGCATAATCATTTTTTGGTTTTCCTGAATTATTTTTACTGCATTTACATTTTTTTCACTGGATACAAATTCTTCAAAAAGAGCTGTTTTTCGTGAAGAAATGTCAATTTTCTTTTGTGATAAAAAAGACTGAATATATCTTTTAGTCTCTTCCATGAATTATCCCTGTGTTCTGTTTACATCAAATCCGCCTTCGCCGTAACCATAACTTCCCTGATTGTTACACCATGGACAGGTACTGATATCTTCATCTCCAATGCAATGTATTTTATCACATACACAAACTGCAAATGCAATTTGATTACCACAACACGGACAATGTGGACCTCCTATAAGCTCTTCTGTGTTTACTTTAGTATTGAAACTTCCTGTATCTGCGAGTTCAAAATAGGAATTATCAACCTGATACGCCCCAACCAGCTTGTAACTTTTGGATGATAATTCGATTCCCGCATAAATAGATTCTGCAAGGGTTTTGCGGTATTTCATTAAATACGGCCTTTTTGTATTCTGGCATTTTCCGTTCAAAACCACAAAATTGTCATCGACATACTGACGATTTGGTGTTTCTTTGGTTAAATCTATTTTTGAAAGGGTTTCTCCGCCTAGTTTTGCCAGTTCAAAGCCACTCGAATTGTTTTCGACACTTATACTGCTTGTTTTAATAGAATCTGTTACCCATTTAAAAAACTCTTTGTACGACTGTACATTTGTATTTTTAAAATGAAGGACGTTTTCAGTTAGCTCGCCTAGTATTTTTGTATCGGTTTCATTGCCAAAAGAAATCGCAATTAAATTGGCGGTTCTCTGCCAGTTTTGTTTCCATTCGTTTATCGCTGCACGGGTATCATCAGTTGGAACTCCATCAGTAAAAAGGAAAACTATAGGTTTCCAGTCGCCTTTTACCTCATAGGTAGTTTTAACGATATTAGTTCTTAATTCATACATTAAATGCCCTAAGCCTTTGCTTAATGATGTACCGCTTCCGATTGGAAATTTTGGAGGATAAAAACTCACTATTTCCTGTAACGGAACCAATGTTTTTGGTTGTCCGGCAAACACAATAATCGAAACAAAAACGGTTTCAAGTGCATGTGGATCTGTTTTTAAGGCCTGAATAATAGTCGACAATCCTTCTTCAACCTGCTGAATAGGTTCTCCAACCATTGACTCCGAAATATCAATTAGAAAATATATGGGTAATCTTCTCATTTTAATGGAAATTTAATAGCATTAAAAAAATAATTAGAAATACAATCTGCAAACTGCTAAACCTGCTCTTACCTGAAAAGGTTTTATAATCGTTTTTAGGAAATTGGATATGGAAAAAATGGTTGTAATTAAAATACGGACAAAAAACTCTTACTCTTTCAGATTTTGCTCCGTAACTGTTTTTCAATTAAGCTTTTCAGTATTAAATCACCACGATTATTTCACTTGGTGGCGGAGGCAGCTCTACCCGTTCTCCTGTTCCCTGACTTTTATTGCCCTGCTCAATTGTTTCAGAAACCCATTTAAAAAATTGTTTCAGTGTAGAACTATCTGCTGATGCCAGATGCACTACATTATCTGTCAATTCTTTTAAAATATCATCATTTGCCATATGTCCGGCTGCACATCCTACAACAGCTCCAAAACCCATATTTCGTATTTCTCTGGTTTTTTCTCTGTATAACTGAATATCAGAAGGTTTTCCATCAGTAAAAATAAAGAGCAAAGGTTTCCAGTCTCCTTTTTGGGTAGCTGAACCTTTTATAACTTCTTTATTTACTTTTTGAATCACAAAATCTAATCCTGCACCTGTATTAGTGGGACCGCTTTGAGGGCATGTAATTTCGGGCAGTTGAAAGTGAACCAGTTCTGTTAACGGAACAATTTCTTTTACTTCGCGATCATAGGTTATAATACTAATCCAGAGTGAATCTAAAGCCTGAGCATCTGAACGCAATGTATTAATCATTCCGCTTAAAGCATTATTCAAAGCCTGAATGGGTTCTCCATACATAGAACCGGATGTATCTAACAAAAAATATACGGGTAGTCTTCTCATAGTACTTTAGATGATTTAAGGATGTAAATTATTTAAATCTTAAAAACTAATCCTGGAAATTTACAAGAATCGGATATAACTTATCAATAAGAAATATAATGAGGGTAAGCTTTCTTAAACAAACTCCGCCCCGGAAACTTTGACTTTAGTGTTTTGTTCCAATGATGGCGGAGATATTATAAGTTAAGAAAATACTTTTTTATTTCTATTATAAGTAAGACTGAACGATTTTATGAATAGTTTGTCCTAAGAATGTATCATCTGTTGGGTCACCAATAGCACTGAATTTCCATTCGCCATTGCGTTTGTACAATTTCCCCATGATAATGGAACGTTTGTTTACATACTGACGATCTGCAGAAACATTATAGGAAGCGAATTCTGAAACTACTTTTGTTGGAGTACCTTCGTACATCCTGATTTTTGCATATGGAATTTGGGAGAAATCTTCTTTTCCCGCATTATTTAAAAAGAAAAATATCTGATTTACTTTAGCATCAACTTTAGAAAGGTCAACAGTGATAATTTCATTATCCAGACCATCATCTCCTCCGGTATCTCCTGCAAGGTCATCACCTGTGTGTTTAAGAGCGCCGTCTACACTTAATAATTTGCCTTTTGGAAGACCAAATTGCTGTAATACTTCTGCTCTGTATAAAGGAGAATACAAATGGTCACAAAGTTTGTTTTGATCATCAATTAATACACAGCTCAAATCCAGGTCGATTTCTGTTACATTTTTTGATAATCCTAAAAAACCTTTAGTTTCAATTGCTCCCCAGTTTACACCAACACAGAAATTAACTAATGTTTCACCACTTGTTTTTCTTAAATCAATTTTTTGCCCTTTGGTTAAGTTAATTGCCATAGTTAATAGTATTTTAATTAATTATATTTATTTAAATAATCCTGTAAACCGCCTTTCATTCCTATACCAACCGCTTCAAACTTCCATTCATTGTTTCTTTTGTAAATTCTTCCAAACTCAACAGCAGTTTCAATAGAAAAATCTTCATCTAGTTCATACTTAACCAATTCTGTATTAGTCTGATCCAGGATTCTGATATATGAATTTCTTATTTGTCCAAAGTTTTGTCTTTTTGTATCAGCATGATGAATCGTTACAACAAACGAAATTTCATGAACATCCGGAGATATTGTAGATAAATCAATTTGTATTTTTTCATCGTCTCCGTCCCCGGCACCTGTTAAGTTGTCTCCGGTATGAGTTACTGCTCCATCAGGCGATTTTAGGTTATTGTAATAAACGAAATGGTTGTCATTTGGAATTTTGCCATTTGCTCCAACCAAAAAAACTGACGCGTCTAAATCAAAATCTGAACCTGTATTACTCGAATTACTGTCCCAACCAAGTCCTACAGTAAATTTTGGTGCATCAATACTTTGTCTTTGACCTTTTTCTAAATTAATTGCCATTTTATTTATCCTTTTACTTTATATTAATATTCAACATTGTTTTTAAAATATTCGTTTGCTCGTCGACATTTTGTAAATCTTCTAAAAAGTCTACGGATGATATTTTATTCAAATAATCTTTTAAAACCTCTTGTACACTTTCTGGAAGAGAGGTTTTAATTGTGCTTAATTCTAATTCTAACAAAGTGTTTTTATCTTTCAATTGTGCTATAATTTCTTCTTTAGCCGAATTATTTTTTGAAAGATCTACCTCTTTTTCGATGTCTTTTTCGATGAAAGAAAAAGATTTTTCATTTCCAATAAAAATGAACTTATCGTTAGAATCTCTAAATTCATAGACTTCAATGATCTCATTATTACAGACCAGACCGCATAAAAATTTAATCTTAAAATTGAGTATGTTAAGACGGCCTAAAAGCTTTTTTTCGAACGTAACATACTTATTTTCATATTTTTTTTTATCTCCAAAAGTCAGTTTTTCATATTGATCAATAGTAATCTCTCTGTAATATTCTGATTTTATTCCGTCTGAAAAAGCGATAACATCATGCCAGTCAAAAAAACTATTATTATCTGATGCAAAAATCTGATAAAGCTCTTCAATTTTTTTTGACATTTTTTGAGCATGCTCTTTTGTCTGATCAGAGAATTTTTCGTCTTCAATTTCAGAATTCAGTTTCGAAATTATATCACTGTTAATATATATTTCATCTGAAATGAGCGTATACTGCTGTTCTTTAGATTTTTTTATTTTCTGAAACAAATCAATCAGACTATTTGTAAACTGAATATGAAACAATTCTAATTTATTAATATCTAATGTCTGGTTCTTTTGAAAAAGAGAATGAATTACTTTTGTTCTTACCAAAACGCCAACAAAATCCTTGTGGTTAAAAAAATTGGACAACAATTTTAAAACCACAAGCTTTCTGTTACTGTCTTTTATTATTTGAACGTACCTTTCCTCTTCCTCTTGCTGCATTCCGTTAATTCCTTATTCTTTTTAGCTTATAACCCCTTTTTTCAATTCTACTTCAAGGCTTTGTAATCCAGCATCAAGCTGTCTGCGGGTTTCTGTGCCTTGTTCGTGAATTTGTTTTACTTCGGTTAAAGTATCTATTAATGATTTGGTAGTCATTTTTAATGTTTCTAATGAAACGACTGTATTTTCATTTTCTTTGGCTACTTCAATACTATTTTGTTTTAACATTTCAGCATTTTTCTGCAAAATGGTATTGGTAGTTTCAGACACTCTTCTTTGAACTTCAATATTTTGTTTTTGTCTTTGAAGTGCTACAGCAAGCGTAAGCTGGTTTTTCCAAACTGGCATTGTTGTAGTCAGGATTGACTGTGCTTTCTCTGCAATTGATGTGTTGTTATTTTGTACCACACGTATTTGCGCTAAAGACTGCAACATAATGAAACGAACAATTTTCATATCGGCCAGACGTTTGTCCAGACGATTAATGAAGTTTCTTTTGTCTGAAATCTGATAATCCTGATATTGAGCTGGATTTCCTTCCATTACAGCAAGTTCTTCGTTTAATTCTTTAAATCGAATCTGACCTGCAATAATGTGTTTTTCCATTTCTTTTATAAGACCAACATTTCCGTCAAACATGGTTTGAAGTGCACTGTTATCTTTTACAGAATTGATCATTCCGGCTTTTACTTTATTACTGATTTTATCAATATTAACCGTGATCTTATCATATTGCTGGAATAACTTTTTGACATCGACTACTAATTTATTTAGTAATGGAATTTTTGACAAAAAGCGTTTAAAAGGTCCCTGATCCAATTGATCAACATCAACATAATTTAATTCTGTCAACAAATCATTAATCAAAGTTCCTACTTCACCAGAATTATAGGTTCTAACATTAGTTAAGAAAGTATCACTTTGTTTGGCGATAGAATTTTGAATTTCGGCTCCATAATTCAGAATCGAATTCGCATCATTTTCGTTTAACTGATTTGAAATCGATTTAAAACTATTTACTTCAGCTTCTGAGATTGAAGTTAAATTCACATTACCATCTTTGTCAATCAAAGCGGTATTTTCCTGAGTAACTAATTGATTTTCTTCCATTTTAGTTTATAGATGATTTTGTTGAATTGTAACGATAGTCTGCTCTAACTTTTTATCACTCGTTGGAACCCCAACTGCGCTAAATTTCCATTCGTCATTTCTTTTATAAAATACTCCTAAAACCATAGAAACGTTTCCAGCAAAAGTTGCATCGTTTGCAATATCAAAACGTGCAAATTCCTGACTAACTCTCGTTGGTGTTCCTTCGTAAATACGAATAGATGCAAAAGGAATATCTTTAAAATCCTGTCCTCTGAAACTATTTATAAAAAATGCAACATGGTTTGCTGCCGGTGTTAATTGCGAAAAATCTAAAGTGATCACTTCATTATCTAAACCGTCATCACCATTTAAATCTCCTGTTAAATCGTCTCCGCTATGTTTAACAGCGCGATCGTTTGAAATTAATTTTCTGAAGTTTACAGAATCAATATGATTTTTTTTCTCATCATAAATCGCACAACTCGCATCTAAGTCTACTGCTTCTTTTTTTGTTCCAAAAAAACCTTTTTTCTCAATAGCTCCCCAATTTACACCTACACAAATATTTTGTAATTTGGTTCCGTTACTTTTTTCAAGATTTATACGTTGTCCTTTTTCTAAATTAATTGCCATGTTTTTTAGTTGTATTTATTTAAATAATCTTCTAATCCGCCTTTCATTCCAACGCCCATTGCTTCAAACTTCCATTGACCGTCTTTATTGTAAATTCTTCCAAATTCAACAGCTGTTTCAATAGAGAAATCTTCTTCTAATTCGTATTTAACCATTTCTGTATTATTGCTGTCATCTACAATTCTGATAAACGAGTTTCTAACTTGTCCAAAATTTTGCTTTCTGCTTACAGCATCATGAATGGTTACTACAATGCAAATTTCTTTTACAGCCGGGTTTATTTTAGTCAGGTCAATTTTTACTTGCTCATCATCTCCGTCTCCGTCTCCAGTTAAGTTATCACCTGTATGAATAACTGCTTCATCTGGAGATTTAAGGTTATTATAAAAAACAAAATGAGCATCAGATAAGATCTTTTTGTTGTCCCCTAATATAAAAACAGATGCATCAAGGTCAAAACTTGATCCTGTTGTGCTATTGTTTGTATCCCATCCTAAACCAATTGTAAATTTTGGTGCGTTTATATTTTCGCGTTGTCCTTTTTGTAAGTTGATAGCCATAGTTTTAATCTATTTTTATTACATTAATGTTTGTTTTATATTCTAAAATCTGATGATAATTATTGCTTATCGCCAGATGAAATAACTCATCACTTTTTTTGGTAGAAATATTATTCACTAAAAAACCAAACTCCTCTTCATTCAAACTTAAAATGAATTTTACTATTCTGGTATTGTATTGAAAATGTTCACTATTGATTACTGAGATAATATCTTCAACATTTTTAATATCAAAATAATTATAGTGGTTTTCAATTTTAGGATGGATCTCTTTATTTGCAAGCTCAGCGAAATAAACAAAAATAAAGTCTCCTTTTACATTATACTGATCCAATATCTTGTTTACCGTATGTTCATGACTGCCTGTTATTTTGATATCGTCTACAAAAATGCAGAGTTTATCATTAATAAAATTACGGTCAATATAATAGGTATCATTTGATATTAGATTTACTCTTTCATTAAAATCTAAATTGCCATAATCTGTAACATAGGTCTGGTTTCTATAGATTTTTGATTCAATACTTGCCTTTTTACCGTTTTTAAATAAAAAGCTGTTTAATTCTTTTTTGAAGTAATAACACAAAAAGTTCGAAGCTGTTGGTATTGACAAATACGGACTTGGTAAAATAACAATTTCCTCGTCTGAAAGAAGTAATTCTCTAAACTGACCTACAAAACCGGCAAATAAATCTTTAGCAAATTGTTCTGCATAGAATTTATCTCCAAACTTAAATCGGCTGTATTCTTTTTCTTTGAATGGACAATTATCTTTATCGATAATTTTATGTAGGCTGTAACTTTTATTCACTTTTAATTTTTTAATAGATGCGCTTCAAATCCAAAATTGATTGCGCCGTTATAATCTGCAATACTATTATCTCCAATATGCAGTACTTCGTTTTTTGGTATTTTTTTTGATTCTTTTACCTGATCAAAAACCAGCTGAAAAATTTCTTTATTTGGTTTTGAAAATCCTACTTCGTCAGAATAAATCTGAAAGGAAATAAAATCTGTCAATTCATAATAGGAGATCAGCTTTCTTAAACTTTTTCCTTTGATGAATCCGGTATTGCTCAATATATTAATTGATTTTCCTTCTGCTACTATCTCTTCAAACTGAAGTTTAATATCCGGGAAAATCAATTCGGGTTTATTATTAAAAAATAAAGCTTCTGTCTCATCATAAAACGCGGCTAATCTTTCTAAACCGTTTGATTCTAAATTTACTTCGAGGGCACCTAAAATTAGGTAATAAATCTCGTATGTGCTTAAATTTAATCCTGTTTTTTCGTTAATATTATTGCACAAAACATCATAATATCGTACTACCTCAGTTACCTTTTCAATAGATGCGTTTATTTCAAAAAAATCTTTAAACAATAGATTCCTCTTTCGTTTAAATTCCGGATTGGATCTTATTAATGTTAACCATAGATCAAAAGAAAAATGGTTGTGATTTTTGTAATTTAATTCCAAAATATGCTTTTAAATACTGAAACATTATTGTTTCGAATGTGTATAATAGTACAACTTTAATTCAGTTGGTTTTACTTTATTATTTCTCCTGAATAATATTTTTCAAGAAAGAACCCTAAATCAGCTTTATATCCAATCCCGGAAGCTTCAAATCTCCATTGATCATTGCGTTTGTACAATCTTCCAAACTCAACACCTGTTTCTACTGAAAAATCTTCATCTAGTTCATATTTAGCAATTTCCTGACCGTTGGCATCATCAACAATTCTAATATAAGAGTTTCTAACCTGACCAAAATTTTGTCTTCTCCTTTCAAAATCTTCAATAGTAACCACAAAAAGAATTTCTTTTACGTTGGCATCAATCTTACTTAAATCTACTTTTATAGCCTCATCATCGTCTCCATCACTATTCCCTCCGGTCGGGTCATCTCCGGTATGTTCTAATGCACCATCAGGAGACGTTAAATTGTTGTAAAAAACAAAGTAATTTTCTCCCAAAAGTTTACGGTCACCATTTATCATTATAGCAGAAGCATCCAAATCAAATTCATGCCCGGTTCCTTCATTAGGATCCCAGCCTAAGCCTACAGAAATTTTGGACAATCCAATATCAATTTTTTGTCCTTTTTGTAAATTTATTGCCATTATAATAATTCTTATAAAATTTTAAATTATACAATGATACAAAAAAGCAAACTAAGTAAAAATGAGGGTTTCCGTAAAAGCAGAAATATTTATTAACAAATTGATGATTTCAGGCAAAAAAAATACAAGAAAAACAAAAACTCTAATGCTTTTTCGAATTAGAGTTACAACAAATAAGTATATTTGTATCTCATCTGCTTTGTAAGATTTATAACCAACAATTTCATTAATACAAAAAGAAATTGTTACCCAAAAAAGAAAAAAATCTTCGATACGATATTAAATAATACTCATCATAATGTTCAAAAAAGGATCTAAACTAAATAGTATTTTTACAGGAAGCTGCCCAAGATGTCAAAAAGAAAGCATGTATTCAGACCAAAATCCGCTTCATTTGACAAAAGTGCTAAAAATGAATGAAAACTGCAGTCATTGCGGACTAAAGTATCAAATTGAACCTTCTTTCTTTTATGGTGCAATGTATGTAAGTTACGGATTAAATGTTGCTGTTGGAATTGCAGCCTTTATTGTGTCGTTTGTCTTTTTTGGAGCAAGTATAGAACAATCGTTTATCGCAATAGTCATTACGTTAATCCTGTTATTTCCTTTTGTTTTACGACTATCAAGAAATTTATATATCAATATGTTTGTTTCTTATGATCCTAATGCCGGTCAGAAATAATACTTTTTAGATACTTTTTAGATACTTTTTATGAAACCTTTGAATATTCACCTCAGGACTTAAAGGCGTTTCTTTTTCTATAAAATCAAATAATTCCTGAGCCATTGCAGGACCAAGCATCACACCACGTGTTCCTAAACCATTAAGAATATGAAGTGATTTGCGTTCATAATGAGTTCCTAATAAAGGCCTTCTGTCTTTTACTGTTGGCCGAACTCCTGCAAAATGTTTTACAATTTCGAAATCACAGGTTATAATTTCTTTTATACGCTCTAACAGTTCCTGCTTTCCTTCTTCGGTTGGCAAGTCTGTTTTATCCTGCCAATTATAGGTTGCTCCTACCTTGAACAAATTATCACCTAATGGCAATATGAAAACACTTGTATTCACGATAACATCAATATCAAGATCAGGAGCTTTTATGATAAATAACTCTCCTTTTGTACCATCTAAAGGCAAATAATTAAAGAAAGGATTTTTATGTAGGCCAAAGCCTTCTGCAAAAATAATGTGACGTGCTTTGATATTTTTATATTGAATTCCGAAATCAAAAAATTCAATTAAACTGCTATCAAAAGATTCTTCTACTAACCAATCATTATCCAGAAGGTATTGCTTATAATGATCCAGCAATAAAGCTGTATCAACATAACCTGTGTGCAAAACTTCTCCATAATCATATGGAGAATCTATGCTATTATATTTTTTGGAGATTAATTTTGTAGCTAAAAACGGAGCTAAATTTTTCTTATCCGAAGCCGCAAACCAATTATTTTGTTCTTCTATTGAAAAGAATTTTCTTAAAATAGGCAGTTTAAAATTAAACTTCGTTTGTAATTTAGCTTCTATCTGATTGTAGAATTCATTCATCAAAACCAGTTGTTCTTGCGCATTCCAAACCTCACTAAATCTTTTTAGGATAACAGGATTATACAAACCTCCGGCTATTCTTGAAGAATTTTGGGATTTGTTGTCTATTACTAAAATAGATTTATTGTTTTTAAGGGCAATTTCAGCAAATGAAATTCCGGCTAATCCGGATCCGACAATTAAATAATCAAGCATTGTTGTATGATAGGTAAAATAAAAAAACTCTTATTACAAAGGTAGTAAGAGTTTTGCTTAAAATGTAATTTAGAAACTTAGTAGTTCCACATATCTTCTTCGAAGTTACGAATCTTCTCTTTTACCCTTTCAGATTCTAATAATTGGTTTTGTGCGTTATCTTTCATGTAAGCCTTAATTTCACGATCACCATACATGTTTTCTTCTTTATAAATTATCGCGTTGAAACGTCTTGAATTTAAAACCTGATCGAATGAAAAAGGCATTGCCGAATTGCTGTCGTTAAAAGCCTTTGCCTGATTTAAAACCTCCCGTGCATTGGGAAAGAAAACCCAAAACAATTCAATATAATCCTTTTCGTCACTATTCATGGTATAAACATCCGGCGTTACGGGGCAAATTCCCAATAAGCGATACTTTAATTCCCCTTGACGTTTATCAAAATACCAGTAGCCTTTTATTTTATATTGTGTAACATCGGCAGCAGTAAGATCTTGCTTTAAAATATATTCTGCCGGAACAGTTCTTGTAGGTCCAACAGTTTGATCTACATAGGTAACTTTTTTATTTTTGCCTGTACCAGTTACTACTTTCTTCTTTACAACATGCGTCCTGTAATCATCAGGGTATTGATTAATAAGTTCTCTACCGGCATCAGTAGTATCAATTCTGGATAATCCACCCTGAATATCTTTCATTGACTTTTTAGTATTAAAATAACTGTCCGCATATACTTCTGTTATTTTTCCCTGTTTTATAGCTTTAGTCAAAACATCGTAAAGCGAGCGCCTGTCTTTTCCAATATTAGCCGTATCAACCGGATAATACAACGGAAAGTTAATCTTTTCATTTAGATCAATAATCTCCCATGTAGTTTTTCCCATCAGAATATCACGA
The DNA here is from genome assembly GCF_001602525.1 of Flavobacterium chilense. Classification (GTDB taxonomy): domain Bacteria; phylum Bacteroidota; class Bacteroidia; order Flavobacteriales; family Flavobacteriaceae; genus Flavobacterium; species Flavobacterium chilense. Next base: position 225,080 of record NZ_LSYT01000008.1, on the reverse strand, counting down.
TCATCTACATAACCATAAGCCAGAGGCTTATCATTATCAGAAATCTCCCTTCCCGGAGACTTCAGCCCAATTTGGGCAGCCGTTTTGGCATTAAGTAAATTAGGCTGTGCATAACATGAAACACCTCCTATAATAAAAACAATAACTACTAAAAATCTTCTCAATTGCATCATAATCTCATCATTTAGATATCATAACGTAAATTTACATAGAAAATTGTTATTTTTCTTACATGAGAAGAAAAATAAATTAAAAGCAAGTTTAATTAAAACCCGCAGTGCAAAAGCATTGAGTTAATAACATCCATATAAAAGAAAAAACTCTTAAAGCATAAGCTATAAGAGTTTTTTTTATAATGTAATTTAGATACTTAGTAGTTCCACATATCTTGTTCGAAGTTACGAATCTTCTCTTTTACTCTTTCAGATTCTAACAATTGGTTTTGTGCGTTGTCTTTCATGTAATCTTTAATCTCACGATCTCCGTACAAGTTTTCTTCTTTATAAACAACTGCATTAAAACGTCTTGAATTTAAGATCTGATCGAATGAAATTGGAAGTGCAGAGTTATTGTCGTTAAAAGCTTTTGCTTCATGTAATGCTTCTCTTGCATTAGGGAAGAAAACCCAGAATAACTCAATATAATCTTTCTCGTCACTATTCATTGTGTAAACATCCGGAGTTACAGGACAAAGACCAAGTAAACGATATTTTAGTTCACTTTGACGTTTGTCAAAATACCAGTATCCTTTTATTTTATATTGTGTAACATCAGCCGAAGTTAAATCTTGTTTCAGGATATACTCAGCAGGAACCGTTCTTGTTGGTCCAACAGTTTCCTCAACATAAGAAACTTTCTTATTTTTACCCGTCCCAGTAACTACTTTTTTCTTCACTACACGTGATTTATAGTCATCCGGATATTGGTTAATTAACTCTCTACCAGCATCTGTTGTATCAATACGAGATAATGCACCTTGAATGTCTTTCAAAGATTTTTTAGTATTGAAATAACTGTCGCTGTAAACTTCAGTTATTTTGCCGTTTTTAACAGCTTTCGTCAAAACGTCATAAAGTGAACGTCTGTCAGAACCAATATTAGCCGTATCTACCGGAAAATACATTGGAAAGTTGATTTTTTCATTTAAATCAATGATTTCCCAAGTAGTTTTTCCCATCAAGATATCTCTATCGTCTACATAACCATAAGCTAAGGGCTTATCATTATCTGAGATAAGTTGCGCAGGAGTTTTAAGTCCTATCTGAGCAGGTGTTTTCGCATTTAGCAAATTAGATTGCGCATAAGAAGAAAAACCTCCAGCGATAGAAACAATAGCTATTAAAAAATGTCTTACTTTCATCATGATATCATTATAAGATATTGAATGTAGGTTTACCTACTTTATTATTGTATTTCGTAAATTACCGGAGCGGTTCTTGGTAATAAGTAACTACCAGCTCCAACAAGTTTAGTTTTAATTTCAGAAATAGTAACCTGATCTCCTTTACCTGCTCTTGAAAGTACTTGTTTGCATTGTGCATTTAATTTATTACCAGTAACAACAACTGTAGGCTGTCCAGCAATTTTCATATTAAATCCAACAACATCTAAACCAACTTCAAAATCGAAGTCAAGTAATTTAGCTCCAATAGTAGCAATTTCTAAGTTAGATCTAGGTCCTTTAACAACACCCATTTCTCCTCTAATTGTTCCTGTTGGACCAGGAATACCTTTAATTCTAAATGTTTTCTTATCTGTAACTTTATCTCCGTTTGGTAAAGTTCCTGTAACAGAAATTGTAGCTTCTGTACCTGAACCCGGGCTCATGTTATATTTTCCTGGTTTACCAGCTGAAGATAATCCCGGAGCACTTGCAACAACTTTGTTATCAGCAACACCAGCGAATGATACAGAAATAGGGTTAACAACACCTCTGTACACTACATTCATTTTATCAGCAGAAATAGTAGCAGAGTTTGGTCTTGGTACTACAACGTAAGTTCCTTTAAATTTAAGTGGAATGTTTTTTCCATCCTCAAGGAAAGTAAATTGTCCATTAATATTTTGTTCACCAACACCACCAGCAGTTAAAGAGATAACCGCTTGTCCGTTAACAATTTGTCCAGGTCCTTGGAATGATGTAGGTTTTGTGTTTTCATCATAACGACCTAAAACTACTTTACCTGTTACTTTTTCTCCCTGGAAATAAGCATTTTTGTCAAGAACTACGATTGCCTGGTAGTTACTGTAAGAAGCAGCAGCTACAGCAGCTTTTCCTAAAGCACTATTGTAAACATCAGATTCAGTTTTCTGAACGTCATTTTGCCAAGCTGAAAGTTTTGCAGCTGATGCAATTGCAGGAAAACCTTTGAAGTGGTAAGCTAAGTATTTTTCTTTTATACCTTCTTTGTTTTTTACATCAGAAACATCAAATTTCTTTTCAACTTCTGCTATAATGTTAGCATATTTTTTATCAGTTCCTAAGGCAGCTTTTAAATCTGTTTTATACTTTTGGATTGCTGCTATAATAGCATTACCTTTTGCAGTGTAACCATCGCCTGTAAACCAGTCATCGATATTATCACCTCTGTCCATAGACTCATAAGGCATTTTTCCAGTTTCTTTATCAATTTCAAATCCTTTTACAGCCTGAGCTTTTAAAGTTCCAATGTAAGTATAAAATTCTTTTGAGATTGCTTCAACTTTATGAGCTGTAACTGCAGCAATAGCAAATTCTCCTTTTGCCTCAGCAGCTTTTTGATCTAAAGATGTTAATAAACCTTCGTTTGTTGTTTCTGAAGTTGTATTCGCAGCTTCAAATTTTTCATTCATCAAACCAAAAGCCGAAATAACTTCTTTTGATACGTTCATTGCCAACATTGCGATGAAAACCAGATACATCAGGTTAATCATCTTCTGTCTAGGGGTTAATTTTCCTCCTGCCATTTTTTCTAATTAGTCTTTATTAATAAATTTAATATAATAGTTAAAAACTAATTATCCTTTGTTACTCATTGCAGAAAGCATACCACCGTAAACGCTGTTTAAAGAAGCGATGTTAGCAGTCATTGATTGCATTTGTTCTTTTAATTTTGAAGCATTTTCAGCGATTTCACTGTTTGCTTGTGCGTTTCTTGAAGCACTTTCTAATTGTACTTTGTATAAACTGTTTAATGATTCCATTTGTGCAGCAGCCATAGACATTTCTTCAGCATATTTCTTTTGTCCTGCAATAGAATCTACTGTTGGAGAAATAGCTTTAGCAGCTCCTTCGAAGTTTTTGATAGAATTTCCTAAGCTTGACATTAATTCACCGTCAATTTTAGCTTCTTTCAACATAGCGTCTAATTTTTGAGACAACAAACCTTGGGCATCAGTTGTAGTTTCAACTTTATCAGCTTTTTTTCTAGCTTGACCATTAGCTAGTTCAGGGTAAACAAGAGTCCAGTCTAATTCATCTTCAACTGGTTCAAAAGCAGAAAGTGCAAAGATTAACGCCTCAGTCACCAATCCAACTGATAACATCACAGTTCCTGTTAATGGTCCAATTTCAAAGTGAGTAATTTTGAATAAAGCTCCAACGATTACTACTGCCGCTCCCATACCATAAGCGAAATTCATTGCTTTTTTACTTAATAATGCCATAATACTTTTTTTTAGGTTTTAATTTTAAATAGATTTGATTTGGTTATGAATTGATTTTAATTATTTACTTCTTTTTTTATTGCTTCCTGTTGATTGAGTTCCCATGTAATCCTGAACAGTTCTGAAACCAATATAACTTCTTGCAGAATCTGCATATTCGTGGTCACGAGTACTTACTTGTAGGAAGTAAGCAACATCTTTCCAAGATCCTCCACGAACTACTTTTCTTTGATTGTTTCCGTCAATTACGCTAGGGTTCATTGTAGAAACATACTCATAAGCATTTGGATTATAAGCTGAATCTGTCCACTCTGAAACGTTTCCTGCCATATTGTATAATCCGTAACCATTTACTTCATAAGACTTAGCTTCAACTGTATACAAAGCCTCATCAGCAGCATAATCTCCTCTACTTGGTTTAAAGTTTGCTAAGAAACAACCTCTGTCACTTTTAGTATAAGGACCTCCCCAAGGGTAAGTAGCTGATTCCAGACCTCCTCTTGCAGCATACTCCCATTCTGCCTCTGTTGGTAATCTGAATGCGTTTACTAAATCACGTCCTTTTTTCTTAGACTTGATATAGCTGTTTTTATTTAATGTTCTCCAAGCACAGAATGCCTTAGCTTGTTTCCAGGTTACACCTACTACAGGATAATCTCCATAAGCTTTGTGCCAGAAATAATCATTGTGCATTGGCTCATTATATGAATAGGCAAAATCTTTAATCCAAACTGTTGTATCAGGATAAACATTAACTTGTTCTGTTTTAACGAAGTCTTTTCTTTTTCCTACCTTAGCTTTTGCAGCAGCCTGAATATCCATCCATGAGTAACGGAATTTTAATTTATTTACATCAATTGTTCTTAAACCATTGTATGATTCTTCAATTGGCAAATACATAGAATCCATTACCTCAGCATAATACTCATCCGGGTAAGCTTTTGTATCTTTAATTAACTTTACTTTTTTGTTTAATTTTCTACCAGCATACGGATCATCTTTTGTCCCTACACTATAGTAGTTATCATACATATACTTATCATAAGCTGTCATTTTATCCGGCTCTGAGTCATTAAATGCATAATCTGCGATGCTACCGCCTTTTTTGCCTTTGTCACCAGTACTTTTTTGACCAGTTTCATCAGCTAAAATAGCAAGACGAACTCTCATTGTAGAGTCTTTTACCCACTCCACAAACTGGCGATATTCACTGTTTGTAATCTCAGTTTCATCCATATAAAATGAACGAACTGTTACTGTTTTAGTAGGAGCATCTTCTACATTAGCTAAATCAGCATCTGATTTACCCATAATAAAAGATCCACCCGGAACCAATGTCATTCCATAAGGCTTTTCAGGATGCCATTTCCCTCCTGTAACACCGACCAACTCACCTTTGTCTCCTGACTTACCACAGCCAATTACTAGTGTTAACATTGCTGCAAATGCAATAAACTTCTTCATATAAATTTGGGATTATCTATTCATTATTATAAGTCCGTAAACGTATTTATTATTTATCTAAAAAACAATACTAGTTGCGAAATTTATTTTACCGTTCAAAAATAATGTTAAATAAAATAAAAAAAAAATATTTCATCGACAAACTGATTAAAAAAATCGACGTAAAACGTTAATTTTTAAACTTTATATTTATTTTCTTACTAATATTTCTTAACTAATTTTGAGAAACTTTAAAAAATTGTGATTTTCGCTAAAAATTTCCTTTACAAAGCATTTTTTCGCTGTGCTTTCCACCATCGTTCTGGCAATTCCTGGTTACAGGCGCTCAGATATTCATCATAAGAACACGGTAATAACGTATTTCTTTTTAGTTTATTGTGACCGTTCGATTCAAACGGAATTTCAATCCACCAACGATCTGTTTTATCACTTTTATAAAAAACAAGTTCTTCATCTTCTAATGGAACAATATATTTTAAATACGTTGCTCTACTACCAAATGGATATTCTTTTGAACGATAATGAAATCCTTCTATAAAATACCAGATAATCTGTGCAATAATAACTGATTCCGGAATGGTACTGTTATGATTAAAAACTCCAAAACAGGAAACTTTATCACTAATCCCGGCATATCTGGCTAATGAACAGATTTCTTTTCCATTGAAACCATTTGGCTCAAAAGAGACCATATTACCTGACTCTGATGATTTTACCGAATTTAAATCGATACTCACTAAATCAGCATCTCTGAAAACTGGTTCTGCCAATGCGATATTATTAGAAATTTCACCTAAACGATAAGCATCAAAAAACAATTTCTCGATCAGATCAATTTCTTCCTGTGAATTATAATAGGTTTGATACCCTATGTTACAATAATTAAAGAGATTATTTGGTTCGTCGATAATGATTTTAGTCAGGTAAGAATTAGCAGAAACTGTCTCATTTTCTTTACCAAAATCAAATTTATTATCTACCGCAACCATGTTTACCATTTGCTCCAAATCGTCATAAGCACGATATAAAGCATAGGTCAAATCCTGAGAACCTCCCAGGACTATAGGAATGACTTTATTTTTAATTAAAGCAGAAGTTACTTTTCTTAATGCAAAGTATGTATCCTCTACAGAGTCTCCTGCAAGGATATTTCCTAAGTCTGCGATAGATGCATCCCAGTTTCCGGGAAACATACTATACAATTTCTTACGAACTGCATTTAGATTAACATCATTAATCACATTGCTATTGCGACGGTCTTCTAAAACACCAACGATTGCAATTGTAATTTTACTAATATCAGGAAACTGATCTTGTGTATGCAAAACGATTTTGCTACCCAATTCTTGTGAAGACAACGAGCTAATGAATTTTAAAATTCCTTCATTAACCGGTTCTAGAAAATCAAATTCCATTTTTTATTTCTTTTTAGCAGCTGTTTTTTTAGCCGGAGCTTTCTTTGCGGTTGTTGCTTTTTTAGCAGGAGTCTTTTTTGCCGGCGTTTTCTTGGCAATCATTTCCTGAACTTCGGCCAATGTTAATTTTGTAGCATCAACATCTTTACTTAATTCAATTTTGATTTTACCTTTTGTAATTACCGAACGTCCCCAACGTGCCTTTTCAACTAAAATTCCTTCTTCTTCCCAATTGTGAAGAACTTTGTCAATGTTTTTTTGTAGTTTATCTTCAATCAATTCTTCAACATCAGCCTGTGATAAATTATCAAAATTGTATTTTTTACTTACATTCACAAAAAGACCGTTCCACTTAATGAAAGGACCAAAACGTCCCACACCTTTTTGAACCGCTTCTCCTTTGTATATTGCAATTGGTGCATCAGCAAGTGCTTTTTCGTCAATTAACTCCTGAGCTCTTTCTTTTGAAACTCCCAAAGGATCCTCACCTCTTGGCAAAGAAATAAATACGCTTCCGTGACGTACATATGGACCGTAACGACCATTATTCACTTCTACTTCTTCACCTTTATACTCTCCTAAACTCTTAGGCAATAAAAACAAGTTTAATGCTTCTTCAAGTGTAATGTTTCCAATATTCTGATCTGCCATTAAGCTGGCAAACTTCTTATCTTCATCATCAGCTTCTCCAATTTGCGCCATTGGACCAAATTTCCCTAAACGAACAGAAACTTGTCTTCCGTCAGCATCTTTCCCCAGGATTCTTTCTCCGCTTTCACGTTCTGCATTAGCTTCAACCTCTTTTACATTTGGATGAAACTTATTGTAGAATTCCTGCATCATGATTGCCCAGTCGATATTTCCTTCGGCAATTTCATCAAAATCCTGCTCTACTTTTGCAGTAAAATTATAATCCAGAATATTTCCGAAATTCTTTACCAAGAAATCAGTCACGATTGTTCCGATATCTGTTGGCACTAATTTTCCTTTATCTGAACCTGTATTTTCTTTTAAGACTTTCTCACCTACTTTACTATTTTGTAATGTAAGTTGTGTATAATTACGTTCCTGACCTTCAAGAGTTCCTTTTTCAACATAATTTCTGTTGATGATGGTAGAAATAGTTGGCGCATAAGTCGATGGACGTCCAATTCCTAATTCTTCTAATTTTTTCACCAACGAAGCCTCTGTATATCTTGCCGGCGGTCTTGAATATCTTTCTGTAGCTGTAATATAATTGTTAGCTAGTTTTTCGTTTACTTTCAAAGCAGGTAACATTCCTTCTTGTTCCTCTTCGTCATCATCATGTCCCTCTAAGTATACTTTTAAGAAACCTTCAAAAAGCAATACTTCTCCTGAAGCTGTAAAAATCTCATCATGATTGTGTGCTTCGATTTTTACGTTTGTTCTTTCTAACTGTGCATCACTCATTTGAGATGCCAACGTTCTTTTCCAGATCAAATCATATAAACGAGCCTGATCACGATCTATATTTACAGTGTGACGTGACATGTCTGTAGGACGAATTGCCTCGTGTGCTTCTTGCGCTCCTTTGCTTTTGTTGGCAAAAGATCGAGGTTTAGAAAATTCTTTTCCGTATGATTTTATGATTTCAGCTTCAGCAGCATCCATAGCATCTTTAGAAAGGTTTACACTATCCGTTCTCATATAGGTAATAAGTCCCGCTTCGTATAAACGTTGAGCAAGCTGCATCGTAATTCCAACAGGCAAATACAATTTTCTTGCTGCTTCTTGCTGCAAAGTAGAAGTTGTAAAAGGTGCTGTTGGTGATTTTTTGGTAGGTTTAGTTTCTAAATCCGCTACCTTATATTGTGATCCGATATTTTTATTTAAAAAATCTTCGGCTTCTTTTTTAGTATTAAAGTTTTTTGGCAATTTAGCCTTAAAAGCTTTTCCTGCTTCATTTACAAATTCTGCTACTATAGAATAAGTTGCAACTGCAGTAAAGTTTTGAATTTCGCGTTCTCTTTCTACAATCAAACGAACCGAAACTGATTGTACGCGACCCGCAGATAAACCACCTTTAATTTTTCTCCATAAAACCGGAGATAATTCGTACCCCACTAAACGATCTAAAACACGACGCGCTTGTTGGGCATTTACTAAATTATAATCAATTTCTCTTGGATTTTCGATTGCTTTAAGAATCGCAGACTTTGTAATTTCGTGAAAAACAATTCGCTTTGTTTTTTTAGTATCCAGTTTTAGTTCTTCCGCAAGATGCCATGAAATAGCTTCTCCCTCGCGGTCCTCATCGCTTGCTAACCAAACCGTTTCGGCATTCTTAGATAGTGTTTTCAGCTTACTTACCAAGGCTTTTTTATCTGAAGAAACTTCGTATTTAGGTTTAAAACCATTCTCTACATCTACCCCTATTTCCTTTGATGGTAAGTCTGCTATGTGTCCGTAACTTGACTCTACCTGAAAATCACTTCCTAGAAATTTCTCTATCGTTTTCGCCTTTGCAGGTGACTCCACTATTACTAAATTCTTTGCCATTGCTCTATTTTTCTGCAACAAAAGTATTTATTTTTTTTAAATATCAGCCTTGTGAAATCATTTTTGAAGTATTTTAATATTATGTTTCTTAAAATTACAGATTTATCTGTAATCCCACCTATTATATATATAGGTATAACTTTTAAAGGTTTATGACCATCAAATGTTCTTTTTTATAACAGTATTAGTGCCCTGATAACATCACTATACTTTTTATTTCAGATCGTTTAGAGATAGTGTATCATCAAAAAACGCATTCCTTTTTCAATTGAAAATTTAAACACTGAAATCTAAAATTATTTTCTGCCATCTTGTCATCTTGTCGGCAATTACGTTATCTTTGCACTTTGAAATTTTACAATGGAAAAGATTATTGAGGAAAGCAAACAAGGTGAAAGTCTTGTTTTAGAAAACAAACCTGAGAATACTAAGAAACTTTTTATAGAAAGTTACGGTTGTGCGATGAATTTTTCGGACAGTGAAATCGTAGCTTCCATCTTATCTGAAAACGGATTTAATACTACACAAACTCTTGAAGATGCCGATTTGGTTTTGGTAAATACCTGCTCTATTCGGGATAAGGCAGAACAAACAATTCGTAAACGTCTGGAAAAATATAATGCTGTAAAGCGTATTAATCCAAAAATGAAAGTGGGCGTTTTGGGCTGTATGGCAGAGCGTTTAAAAAGTCAGTTTCTGGAAGAGGAAAAAATAGTTGATCTTGTTGTAGGTCCGGATGCTTACAAAGATTTGCCTAATTTACTGGCAGAAGTAGAAGAAGGCCGGGATGCTATTAATGTAATTTTATCAAAAGAAGAAACATACGGAGACATTTCGCCTGTTCGTTTAATGAGTAACGGAATTACAGCTTTGGTTTCGATTACGCGTGGTTGTGATAATATGTGCACGTTTTGCGTAGTACCTTTTACACGCGGACGTGAGCGCAGTCGTGAACCCCAAAGTATCATGTCCGAAATTCAGGATTTGTGGGATAAAGGTTTTAAAGAAATTACACTTCTGGGTCAAAACGTTGACAGTTACCTTTGGTATGGAGGCGGTTTAAAGAAGGATTTCGTAAATGCTTCTGAAATGCAAAAAGCAACTGCTGTTGATTTTGATCAATTACTGGAAATGGTTGCAGTTGGTTTTCCTAAAATGCGTATTCGATTTTCGACTTCAAATCCGCAGGATATGCACGAAAGCGTTTTGCATGTTATCGCAAAACATCCAAATATCTGTAAACACATTCACTTACCGGTTCAATCCGGAAGTAACAGAATACTGAAAGAAATGAATCGTTTGCATACTCGTGAAGAATATATGACTTTGATTGACAAGATTAGAGCTATTATTCCTAATGCTTCGATTTCGCAGGATATGATTGCCGGTTTCCCAACAGAAACAGAACAGGATCATCAGGATACAATGAGTTTGATGGAATATGTAAAATATAATTTTGGTTATATGTATTCGTATTCTGAACGTCCGGGAACTTTGGCAGGAAGAAAAATGGAAGATGATGTTCCGGAAGAAACCAAAGCCAGAAGATTACAGGAAATTGTTGACTTACAACAAAAACATGCCTGGTTTAGAAGTGAAGAATTCGTTGGACAGGTTGTAGAAGTTTTAGTCGAAAAAGTTTCTAAAAAATCAAAAGAAGAATTCTCAGGAAGAAACTCGCAAAGTATTACAGTTGTTTTCCCTAAAGAGAATTATAAAATTGGTGATTTTGTAAACGTAAAAATTACAAGTTGCACCAGCGGAACCTTAAAAGGTGAAGCTGTTGGGTATTCTGAAATGAATTAAAAATATTTGTTTCAGGTTTCAAGTTTTTTTTGTTTCAGGTTCTATTTGCAACTTGAAATTTGAAACCTAAAACAAAAAATATAAGCACTGGGTTAAAAGTTAAATTTCAGTTTTCAATGAGACACTTGAAACCTGAAACAAACAAAAACTTGAAACAAAAAACTACATGGAAACAGTTCAAGCAATAAAACAACGATTTGAGATAATTGGAAATGATCCTAAATTAAATCGCGCTATCGAAAAAGCCATTCAGGTTGCTCCTACTGATATTTCGGTAATGGTGACTGGGGAAAGTGGTGTTGGTAAAGAAAATATTCCACGAATTATACATTCGCTTTCACACAGAAAGCATGGTAAATATATTGCCGTAAACTGTGGTGCTATTCCGGAAGGAACGATAGACAGTGAACTTTTCGGGCACGAAAAAGGCGCTTTTACCGGTGCAACGAGCACTCGTGAAGGTTATTTTGAAGTGGCAGACGGCGGAACAATCTTTCTGGACGAAGTTGGAGAATTGCCTTTAACAACTCAGGTAAGATTACTTCGTGTACTTGAAAATGGTGAATTCATAAAAGTAGGTTCTTCTCAGGTTCAAAAAACCAATGTTCGTATAGTTGCAGCAACAAATGTGAACTTATTCAATGCAATTGAAAAAGGAAAATTCCGTGAAGATTTGTATTATCGTTTGAGTACTGTTGAAATTACGCTACCGCCTTTACGCGAAAGAAACGAAGACATTCATTTATTGTTCCGGAAATTTGTAGCTGACTTTGCACACAAATATAAAATGCCGCCGTTGAGATTAGATGACGATGCTATACAACTTTTACAAAAGTTCAGATGGAGCGGAAATATTCGTCAGCTTCGAAATGTTGCCGAGCAGATTTCAGTTTTAGAAACCAATCGTGATATCACATTAGCTACCTTACAATCTTACCTGCCAGCCGAAGGAACCAATTTACCTTCAGTAATCAGTGACAAGAAGAAAGAAAGCGATTTTAGTACCGAAAGAGATATTTTGTACAAAGTGCTTTTTGATATGAAAAGCGATTTGAATGATTTAAAGAAACTTACTTTGGAGTTGATGAAAAACGGCACATCAAAAGTGCAGGACATTAATCCTAATTTAATTCAGAAAATATACGGATCACAGGAAAATGACAGCGAAATTGACTTTGAAGAAGAACCAAGAACAGCCGTTATGACCCCAACTGCCCGCGAAGAGAGTTATCAGATGCAGGACGACAATTACCTGTTTGCCGAAACTATTGAAGAAGAAGAGGTTTTACGTTTAGAACAAAAAGAAATCGAAATGATTAAAAAGTCATTAGAAAAAAACAAAGGAAAACGAAAAGCCGCAGCAGATGAGCTGGGTATTTCTGAGCGAACTTTATACCGAAAAATTAAACAATTCGACTTATAATTTTGCTGCAAAAAACACTCTAACAAAATATTTCTAATCGAAAATAAATATCTTTGACAAAAGCATCAGCAAACTGGCAAAGCAATTCTTAAAATAAAAAATGAAAAACTTAAAATATATTCTTGTCTTGTTGATTGCCACAACATTTAGCAGTTGCGGATTTTATAACTTTACAGGATCAACAGGAAAAATTGATGCTAAAACTTTTCAGGTTAACTTTTTTCAGAACAATGCTGATTTAATTGAACCTGGAATTGACAGACAATTTACACTGGCTTTGCAGGATTTGATCATGAATCAAACCAATTTAAATTTAGTGAGTAATAGTGGTGATTTGGTTTACGAAGGAGAAATTACAGATTACAGAATCACTCCAATGACAGCTACTGCTGACCAACAAGCTGCTCAAAACCGTTTAACTATTCGTGTAAATGTCAGATTCATGAATAGAAAGAAAGAAACAGATGATTTTGAAAAATCTTTCGAATTTTATTATGATTTCCCGGGAGCTTCTTTACCAACAAGTGCTATTTTAGGCCCTGCAATTCAGACAATTTTTGAGAGAATTACACAGGACATATTTAATGAGTCATTAGCTAAATGGTAATTACTAATTTAATCGATTAGACAAATAAACGATTAAACATAAAAAAACGATTAAAAATTAAATAATGAATGTAACTGATTATACCTACTTAATGAACAAACCCGATGCTATTTCAGAAAAGCAGGCGGATGCATTAGGAAGTGTTTTGAATGAATTTCCATATTTTCAAAGTGCGAGAGCATTGCGATTAAAAGGACTTTACAATCAAAATAGCTTTAAGTATAATTATGCACTAAAAGTTACAGCCGCTCATACTACTGACCGTGCTGTTTTATTTGACTTTATAACCTCAGAAACTTTTACTTCAATCCAAAGTGAATATTACGATCAGAAACTAAAAGAACTTTTAGAAATTAAAGTTTATGACAGTGAGGTCGTTTCATTTGAAGAAATCAAAAAAGCAGCTGAAGTTAAAATTGACCCTATCGAACAATCTATTCTCAATTCTATAAGAGAAGCAACAAATGTAACTTTTGAAGAACCGGTTAAAACAATAGACAAACCAATTGAGTTAATTCATGAAGAATCCATTTTAGATTCTTTTAAAGAAGTCACTACACCAACTTTTGAGGAACCTGTAAAAACAGAAGAACCTAAAATTGAAATTGTTACTGAGGAATCTATTTTAGACACCTTTAAAGAAGTAATACCAACAACTTTTGAGGAACCTGCAGAAACAGAAGAACCTAAAATTGAAACTTTTACTGAGCAATCTATCCTGGATACATTTAAAGAAGTAACACCAACTACTTTTGAAGAACCTGCAAAAACAGATGAGAATTCAATTATTGAGCAATCTATTTTAGATACTATCAAAGAAGCGTCAAACCTTACATTCGAAGAACCATCAAAAATTGACGTTCCTAAAACTGACCCAATTCCTGAACAACAACCTATTATAGCTTCTATTAAAGAAACAATGCCTACATTTTTTGAAGAAATAGTCGATGATGAAATTCCAGAAGTACGAGTTGAGCCGATTGAAGAATCGGTATTCATTTCTATTAAAGAAGCAACAAAAGTAGTTTTTGAAGAACCAAAAGCCAAAGAAGAACCCAAAGAAACTGAGGTTCCGCAAATTGTAAAAACTGCTGAAGAAAATCTGGAAATAGGAAAACCACTTGATTTTTCTGTGAACGAAAAGCATTCTTTTCAGGAATGGCTGCAATTATCAAGAACTGAGCCTATTGACCGAAAAGATGAAGTTTCGAATTTAAACCAAATCGAAGAAACAGTCAAAATAGCAATTGAGACTGAAAAAATTGAAGAGGAGAAAAGAAAAAAGGCAGAACTGATTGATAAATTTATTGAAACAAACCCAAAGATCTCACCAATAAAGCAAACTGCGATCACTCCTGCAGTACAATTGGACGCAAATAGCGAAGAGAATTCTTATTTAATGACAGAGACTTTGGCGCGGGTATATTTAGAACAAAAAAAATATACAAAAGCAATACAAGCATATGAAATATTAATTTTGAAATATCCAGAAAAAATTAGTTTCTTTGCAGACCGCATTTCGGATATAAAGATTTTACAACAAAATAACAATAATAATTAAGCAATGAGCACATTTTCAATTTTTTTAGTTTTAATCACAATAGTTTGTTTTCTATTGATCGTAGTAATCATGGTTCAAAACCCTAAAGGAGGCGGATTATCGTCTACAATTAGCGGAACTCAAATGTTAGGCGGAGTACAAAAAACAACAGACTTTTTAGACAAAAGTACCTGGACATTAGCTACTATTTTGATTGCTTTAATCTTGCTTTCAAGCTTAAGCTTTACAGGATCATTAAACGATACAGGATCTAAAATCATTGAAAAAACGGAAGCACCTGCAACAACGCCAGCTACTCCGGCACAACAAACTCCTGCTCCGGCAGCACCTGCAGCAAAATAATAAATTGAATATCGATATGAAATGCCAGCCTGTCAAAGCTGGCATTTTTTTTAAGAAATAATGTCAGTTTTAAGAGCATGGCACAATTTCTGAAAGTTACTAGAGCATTAATAAAACGTATAACTATAATAATATAAAATCATGGCCTTAAACATTAAACCGCTTTCAGATCGCGTACTTATCGAACCTGTTGCAGCTGAAACTAAAACTGCCTCAGGTATTTTTATTCCGGATACTGCCAAAGAAAAACCACAAAAAGGAACTGTAGTTGCAGTAGGAAATGGCTCTAAAGATCATACTATGACCGTAAAAGTTGGTGATACTGTTCTTTATGGTAAATACGCCGGAACTGAATTAAAACTTGAAGGAACTGATTATTTGATCATGCGTGAGGATGATATCCTCGCAATTATCTAAAAAAGTATTAAGCGCTGAGTATCACAAATTAAGTACACAGCAACTTGAAACAAACAAAACATTAAACAAAATTTAAAAAAATGGCAAAAGATATAAAATTTGATATTGAAGCACGTGACGGATTAAAACGTGGTGTTGATGCATTAGCAAATGCTGTAAAAGTAACTCTTGGACCAAAAGGTCGTAACGTAATTATTGGAAAATCATTTGGTGGACCAACAGTTACCAAAGATGGAGTTTCGGTTGCAAAAGAAATCGAATTAAAAGACCCATTAGAAAATATGGGTGCGCAAATGGTAAAAGAAGTTGCTTCTAAAACAAATGATTTAGCAGGTGACGGAACTACAACTGCTACAGTTTTAGCTCAGGCAATCGTAAAAGAAGGTCTTAAAAATGTTGCTGCAGGTGCAAATCCAATGGACTTAAAACGTGGTATCGATAAAGCAGTTGAAGCTATCGTTGCTGACTTAGCAAAACAAGCTAAAGTTGTTGGAAGTGATTCTGACAAAATTAAACAAATTGCTTCTATCTCTGCAAATAATGATGAAGTTATTGGTGAATTAATCGCTACTGCTTTCGCAAAAGTGGGTAAAGAAGGAGTTATTACTGTTGAAGAAGCTAAAGGAACTGATACTTTCGTTGATGTTGTTGAAGGAATGCAGTTTGACAGAGGATACCTTTCTCCTTATTTCGTAACAAACCCAGAGAAAATGGAAGTTGAATTAGACTCTCCATACATCTTATTATACGACAAAAAAGTATCTTCTTTAAAAGAATTACTACCTGTTTTAGAGCCAGTTGCTCAATCAGGAAAACCATTATTAATTATTGCTGAAGATGTTGACGGAGAAGCTCTTTCAACTTTAGTAGTAAACAAATTAAGAGGTGCACTTAAAATTGCTGCTGTAAAAGCTCCAGGTTTTGGAGACAGAAGAAAAGCAATGTTAGAAGATATCGCAATCTTAACTGGCGGAACTGTAATCTCTGAAGAAAGAGGTTATACTCTTGAGAATACAACTATCGAAATGTTAGGAAACGCAAAAAGAGTTTCTATCGATAAAGACAATACAACTATCGTAAGTGGTGCTGGTGAAGCTGATATCATCAAAAACCGTGTAAACCAAATTAAAGGTCAGATGGAAACTACAACATCTGATTATGATAAAGAAAAATTGCAAGAGCGTTTAGCTAAATTAGCTGGTGGTGTTGCAGTTCTTTATGTTGGTGCTGCATCTGAAGTTGAAATGAAAGAGAAAAAAGACAGAGTTGACGATGCTTTACACGCTACACGTGCTGCTGTTGAAGAAGGAATTGTTGCCGGAGGTGGTGTTGCCTTATTAAGAGCAAAAGCTGCATTAGCAGAACTTAAAGCTGACAACGCTGATGAAGCAACTGGAATCCAGATTGTATCTCGTGCTGTTGAGTCTCCATTAAGAACTATTGTTGAAAATGCAGGTCTTGAAGGTTCTGTAGTGGTAGCAAAAGTAGCTGAAGGTTCTGGTGATTTTGGTTACAATGCTAAAACTGATGAATATGTAGACATGCTTAAAGCTGGAATTATCGATCCTAAAAAAGTAACTCGTGTAGCATTAGAAAATGCTGCTTCAGTTTCTGGAATGATCTTAACTACAGAATGTGCATTAATCGATATTAAAGAAGAAAATGCCGGAGGCGGAATGCCAATGGGAGGCGGAATGCCAGGAATGATGTAATCGTTCTTTTCTTAAAACTTAAAAACGCCGGATATTAATCTGGCGTTTTTTTTTGTTTTGTTCGCCACGACTCGAGCGATAGCAACTGGCGAAGCAATTCACGGATTATTTTTTCAAATCTGTGTGTTTATTTATTTACCACAGATTAAAAAGATTACACAGATTATAATCTTTTAATCTGCGTAATTTGTCGATAACGATAACCTCAAAGATTTTAAAAAATAATTCGTGAATTCGTGGCGAACTTTTTATTTAACATTCTCTTTTTCTTTAAAAAATCTGTTATCTCTACCTTTGTCGTTATAATAAATTTAAAAAATGAAAAAGCATTTTACTACTCTCCTGTCTTTAGTTTTTCTTTCCCTTTCTTTTATTTTAAATGCCCAATCTTCCAGCAAAGACAATTATGTTGTTTTAGTTTCTATGGATGGCTTTCGTTGGGATTATCAAAAACAATTTAATCTTCCTAACTTAAAAGAAATCGCAAAAGAAGGGGTTCATGCAAAATCTATGAAACCTTCTTATCCCAGTAAAACTTTTCCAAATCATTATGCTATTGTAACAGGACTTTATCCAGATCATCATGGTATTATCAATAATGTTTTTTATGATGCGCAACTAAATGAATCCTTTTCCTTATCATCGAATGCAAAAAATGATTCACGTTTTTATGGCGGAAACCCAATTTGGAATGTAGCCGAACAACAAGGCGTAAAAACAGCTTCTTTCTTCTGGCCAGGATCAGATCTGGATCAAAGGAGACCGGGTTATTATAAAAATTACGATAATAAAATTCCATACGAAACCAGAATTGATACCGTTTTAAAATGGTTGCAGCTTCCTGAAAAACAACGTCCGCATTTGGTTACTTTATATTTTGATGAACCAGATCATACCGGACATAATTTTGGCCCGCTTTCTCCAGAAAACAAAAAAATGGTCATTAAAATGGATTCTATTATGGGAGAATTATCTGCCAGATTAAATCAGTTACCTATTGGAAAACAAATCAATTTAATCATCGTTTCAGATCACGGAATGGCAGATATCAGCAATGATAAAAAAGTAGCTGTTCTGGATTACCTAAAACCCGAATGGCTTGGCTATAAAGATGTAATCAATCCTATTATGAGTCTTCAGGCAAAACCGGGCTATCAGGATTCGATTGCAAAAGCTTTAAAAAAAGTACCGCATATTAAGTTCTGGAAATCAAGTGAAGTCCCTAAAAGATTGCATTATGGTACTAACCCAAGAGTACATGATTTTGTTATTGAAGCAGACAAAGGATATAGTTTAGTTGCTAAAGAAAGTCAGAACATAAAAGGCGGAACTCATGGTTATGACAACAATGAGAAAGATATGCATGCTATTTTTTACGCAAAAGGCCCTGTTTTTAAAGTCGATAAAACAGTAAAAACATTTCAAAACGTTTCGATTTATCCTTTAATTGCCCATATTTTAGATTTAAAAATCGATGAAGTAGATGGCAAGTTCAGCGAAGTAAAATCAATGCTGAAATAATTGAATTAATGAAATAATATGACAATCAAAAAATGAGATAATTTAGTTGCATTGCTACATTATCTCATTTTCTAATTTAAAAAAGTTATAAAAGTAACTTTTTTCTGAAATTGTAATCGATTTCAAACATAAACATTATGAGTATTTTAACTCTTATGGATAAAGAATGCAATTAAATTTATGAGGTATTTTTAAATGCCTTAAATCTTTGTTTTGTATGAAATCAATCTTAAAGTTTTTCAGCTTTCTTTTTTGCTTCCAGGCCTTCGCTCAAACTCCCAACAATACAGAAAAAATAAAAAATTACATCGAAACCTATTTTCATTACGACAGAGAAAATATCCATGTACAATTTAACAAAGACATTTATATCAACAACGAAGATGTTGCTTTTAAAGGCTATGTATTTAGCAAAAACAAGAATGAACCCAATCTTAGTACGACAAATGTCGAATTAGTCGTTTATGATGATCAGCAGCAAATCATTCAGAAACAACTTCTTTTTGCTGAATTTGGTACTTTTTCAGGCGGGATTCATCTAAATGAAAAATTCAAATCCGGTAGGTACCATTTTCATTTTTACACCAACTGGATGAATAATTTTAAAGAAGATGATTCTTTCAATCAGACCATTAAAATTATTGATAAAAAAGATGGTTATCAGCCTGAAACCAATGAGCCAAACTGGAAAACTGCAGAAATCACTCTGTTTCCTGAAAGCGGTTCTATAGTCGATGATATGCTTAATATGATTGGAGTCAAAATAAAAGATTGCAATAGAAAGGGAATCGAAATCAAAGACGGAATTGTTCTGGACTCTAAATCTAACGAAGTAGCTCACTTTCATACCAACAAAATGGGAAATGGTGTTTTTTATATAAAGGCCAACAAAAACGAAAAATATACTTTAAAAATAGATAGTGCCCCATTAAAAATTTCCAAACCTCTCGATAAAATACTGGAAACAGGAATTATACTGAGTTACAACAACAATCTAACACAGGATAAACTGTTGGTTGTAGTAAAAACAAATGAGAAAGGTATCGAATCCTATCAGAATAAAAAGTTTACGCTGCTTATTCAGCAAGACGGAACTTTTATGAAGCAGGAAATTACTTTTAACGACAAAAAAACGGAACAGGCTTGTTTTTTTGACAAAAAATATTTGTCACCCGGAGTTAATATTATCCGTTTGCTTGACGAAAACCTCAACGAATTAACAGAGCGATTGGTTTATATTGACAATAACACAATTTCTTTAACAACATTAGAAGCCAAAACTACAACAGGAGACAGTATTTCATTATCTGGAAAAACAGAACTTAACAAAGCCCGATTGAGTATTAGTGTACTTCCTGAAAACACCTTATGTATCAATCAAAAAAGATCTTTGCAAGGCACTTTTTACCTCAATGCATATTTAGAACAGCCTGAAACAGACAATTATGATTATTATAATCCTGACAACAAAAACCGTAAACAGGATATGGAGCTTTTAATGCTCAACCAGAATAAAAGCAAGTTCTTGTGGGAAAATATAAAATCTGATCCTCAAAAAATCAATTATGCATTTGAAAAAGGCGTTACCGTAAGCGGAAGAGTTCAAAAAGAAGCCAAATCGAATGTCAAAAACAAAATTGATCTTATTTCTTTAAAAAATAATTTATTCGAACAAGCCACTATCGATTCAGATAATGCTTTTAAGTTTGAGCACTTTTTTGCTCAGGATTCTACAGTACTTGCCCTGCAAATGGTCAATGAAAAAAATACAGCTGTGCTTACCAAAATAGAAGCAAGGGTTTCCAGAGATGAATCCCGTTTTATTTTGGGACCATCAATTGAAAAAGTAAATTGTCCCGCACCTCAAAAGACTGAAAATGTTTTCAAATTTAAAACAACCGAAAAAAATCCGATTGTAGAACTGAATGATGTAACTATAAAAAACGATTATAAAAAAGAAATCCTTGTTCACAAAGACGATATGAGTTCGAGCGCGAGAGCCTTCAAAATAAAGGATGGTAACTACCGAACTGTTTTAAACTTTTTATCCACAAATGGCTATGTAACAGGCGTAAACCCAAACGACAACAATGCCTATATCCGAAACGGCAGGAGTTCTTATCTTGGCGATTCGGCAACCTCTCCTAATGTCTACATCGACAACATCCCGGTTTTTGATTTTAATCAGTTACTCAATCTTACTTTAGACAGTGTAGATGAAATTTATATTGATCAGACCGGCAATTCTGATGTAAGCGCTTCGGGCAACGGAACTATTAAAATTTTCATGAAACAAGGAGTAAAAAAAGATTATTTCACTCCAAAATACAGTCTGATTACGGTAACAAAAGGTTTCACTCAAAACATACATTTTAAAAATGCCAGTTTCGACACTCAAAGCGAATTGGACTATTTTGGAACTTTAAACTGGACTTCTGATTTAATTACAAATGAACAATCAGGATTTCAATTAAAATTTCCAAAAAACAATCAAAAGGAAATTCAGGTATTACTTGAAGGCTTTTCTGAAGATGGAAAACTAATATCCGAAATTAGAAAAATACCCGTTACAAATCTTTAATGAATGATTGATTGAAATTTGATTGTTTTCTAATTAACTAACCACTTTATAAGTAGGATCTTCAATTACATTTACTTTGATTACTGCCTGGGCATTTTTAAGTAATGTGATACAATCCGGGCTTAGATGTTCGAGTTCAATTACTTTATTTAACTGATTGTATTTCTTCGTTAAATTATTCAGTGCTTCAATTGCTGACATATCGGCTATACGGCTTTCTTTAAAATCTATAATCACATGATCAGGATCGTTCTGAACATCAAATTTTTCTATAAAAGCGGCTATTGACCCAAAGAATAAAGGTCCGTAAATTTCATAATGTTTAATCCCTTTTTCATCTGTAAAATGTCGTGCGCGAATGCGTTTGGCACTTTCCCAAGCAAAAACCAAAGCCGAAATAATCACTCCAATCAAAACAGCCAAAGCCAGATTGTGCAATACAATGGTAACAAGAGCTACTAAAATTCCAACAAAAATATCATGTTTGGGCATTTTATTGATGATTCTGAAACTTGCCCATTCAAAGGTTGTAATGGCTACCATCATCATGACGCCAACCAAAGCTGCCATTGGTAACTTACCAATTACAGGCGCTCCAAAAAGTATAATCATTAAAATAGTCAAAGAGGCAATAATTCCCGAAAGTCTGGCTCTTGATCCTGCTGAAAGATTTACTAAAGTCTGGGCAATCATGGGACAGCCTCCCATCCCAAAAAAGAAACCATTTAAGATATTTGAGCTTCCCTGAGCAATACATTCCCGATTACTGTTTCCACGCGTTCCTGTAATCTCGTCAACAAGATTCAGAGTTAACAATCCTTCAGTCAGGCCAACTGCCGCCACAATTACAGAATACGGAAATATTACTTTAAGAGTTTCGAAAGAAAGTGGAATATTAGGGATATGAAAAGGAGGAAATCCGCCCTGAACTGAGGCAATATCCTGAACCGTTTTGGTTTCGATATTAAAAATAAGTACAACTGCAAACACCACCATAATCGCAACCAATGATGCCGGAACTGTCTTTGTAATTTTCGGAAAAAGCAAAACAATACTAATCGTCAGTGCAACCAAACCTAACATAATATACAAAGGTGTTCCCTGCAACCAGGCCGTTTTGCCATTTACAACGGTTTTAAACTGTTCTAATTGCGACATAAAAATAACTACCGCCAAACCGTTTACAAAACCAAACATAACAGGTTGTGGTACTAACCGAATAAATTTACCGAGTTTAAAAAGTCCGATGCAAATTTGCACAACACCGCCAAGTGCGACAGCTGCAAAAACATATTCGATTCCGTGCGATTTCATCAAAGCAATTAAAACAATAACTGTTGCACCTGCTCCGCCGGAAATCATTCCGGGTCTTCCGCCAAAAATCGCTGTAACCAAACCTGCTATAAAAGCAGCGTACAAACCTACCAACGGCGGAAATCCAGCCAGAATAGCAAATGATAACGATTCCGGAATCATTGTCATGGCAACCGTTAAACCGGCTAAAATTTCGTTTTTGTAATTTACTTTTTGTGTAAAATCGAAGAGTTGAAACGCTTTTTTCATAAGTGGCAAAGGTAGAAAATAATGCCCAAAAAGAGCATTAACCTTTTCGTATCTGAGAAAGCTTTAAAGAAAATAGAATTTTAAACTGTAATTCTAAACAAACTGTTCCAGCAGTAAAATAAAAAGTGTAAGGATGAAATTTATCATAACTCAATAAGTATTCTTCAGAAAAAATATTCTCACAAAATTATTTATAAAACAGTATATAAAGTTGCGTATTTATACCTGTTTTATAAAATTAACAACAACTGATTTCTCTGGTATTATTCCAGTATATTACAGGAATATCCGAGACAATTTACATATTCAATAATTTGATTCGATTGCAGATTAGCACCTTCAACACGCAAAATTTTATCACAATCCTCTAAATCAAAATTAATCTGATACGTTGGAAACTCTCTTTTAATTACGGCAATAATATAATTTGTATCCGTTTCTTTTTCAACGTTTGTTTTAAAAACTTCAACCATGATTTTTAATTTTTATTACAATACTACTAAGTCAATACTATGCTAAAACGGATTATACGAAATCCCAATTCTAAAATACCCCTGAGCATCTTCCTTTTGATCATAAATATACTTAGACGTTCGTTCACCCCTTTCTGTTACACGCATACTCAAAACATTACTAACACCTGCCTTAAATAATCCGATTATTTTGGGTGCAAAACGATATTCGTAAGTAATTCCTGATTTTAGCTCTAACTGATTCAGTTCGTAAACTCCTTTTAGCTGGGTATTATTTAAATTAAGATAAAAATTCTCCGAGTTCAGTTCGGTTCCTAACCCTAAACGTCCGTTTTCCAGTAATTCCCTTCTAAACAAAAGTCGTTGTGGTAAAATAAAATCGACATCCCATTTCGAATTTTCAAATTTATGATTGTAGGTAAAAAGTGGTGTAATGGGGATAATAGATGAAGGATCAAGCATCGCCAAAGCTCCAATGGTAATCGTAGTACTGGCAGTTCTTTTCAGGACAATATTTGCCGTAACAAAACCTTTAACACGTTGTACATTATCCTGATTTCCGTCGACAGTTGCCGTTGCATTGTAAATAATCGGTTTATGAAAAAGCGTTGACATATAAGTGGCGCTTAAAGCTGCAGCAAAAAAATGAATTTCTTTGTTTTCTCTTGTGTAAGGCACATCTGAATTTACATTGTAAATATCTCCAAACTCATACGTTTCGTATTTGTAACGCAGCGAACTTGTCAGGACAAAACGTTTGGATTGTGAAGCAAAAAAAGGCAAATTGACTGAGGCTTTCAATCGGTTATGGCTTTCGATTCTGCCTCTTTCAAAACGATTACCAAAAAGCTTCGAGTCAAAATTAGACGGGCCTAATTGTTCGTATTGTACATCTAAAATTCTCGTTGTCGGAAATTTATCTGTTACCTCTTTTACCACCGTTTTTATTGGAGCATCTTTTTCCTGAGCCATTGTTTTTATAGATGCACATATAAATAAGACATAAATGATTTTTGTTTTCATAAACCCGGATATTAAAATTTGTTTTTGGAAGATTAAAATCTGAGGCAAATGTAATGGGCAGGTTCTTATCATAACAGCAGAATTATACCAATGGCGTATCATTTATACCAACGGCGTTCGTATAATTTATGCCTTACAACATACTATAAACTATAATATTAGCCTAATTTTGCCGTTATGAAAATTCTTAAAATTTATCAGAACTTTTTTCTGCGAAACCTCATTGTACACACCTTTCTTATTGCTGTTATTTTGGCTTGTGTCTATGACGAGATAAAGCTCGACGGTCACGATTGGCCTTATATTATGAGCAAAGTTGCTGTTGGATATTTCCCTTGTATTATCTGGGTTACGATCTTTAATCTTTTTATAATCAAGCCTTTCTTATTTAGAAAAAAGTTTAAACTGTTTACAGCTCTTTTTATAATCTATTGGACTTCTTTCTACTTTTTTATGAATTGGTTTTTCCCGTTGGTTGGCCTGGGAAATTTTAAAACGCTCCAAATCTTATCGCTTATTATTAATGGAACATTTTTTTATTTTATTCATGTCGTGATCACTAAAAAAATCATGGATACAGATAAGGATATTATAAATTTCAAATCAGAGCTTTCATTTTTAAAACAACAGCTTAATCCGCATTTTTTATTGAATGCGATGAATAATTTGTACGGAGAATCATTGTCTGATCCAGATAAATTGCCGGACAGAATTCTGAATCTTTCAGACATGCTGCGCTACCAGATTGAAGCCACAAAAAAAGATTATGTTTTACTGGAAGAAGAAATTGCTTTTATCAAAAAATACATCGAATATTATACGTTCCAGAACGAACGTCTGGATGTTACACAGCATTTTGAAGGCGATTTTGACAATATCGATATTCCGCCTTTATTCTTTTTACCTTTGGTAGAAAATGCCGTTAAATTCTCTGCCGAAACTGCTAAACCTTTTGTTATTTTATATGTAAAAGTAAAACACAACCAACTGACTTTTGCTGTAAAGAATAACTATCTGGAATCTGGTTCGCGGCTTTCGAGCACGGGAATTGGAATCGAAAATCTAAAAAGGCGTCTTGAAGTCTACGGTTTACGACATGAACTGAGCTGTAAAAAAGAAAAAAATACTTTTATCGTAAAATTAAAAATATGGCACTTACCTACCGCTGTCTTATCATAGATGATGAATCGCCGGCGCACAAAGCTTTGGCATCGCATATTTCGAAGTTTGACGATCTGGAGCATTCCGGAAGTGCTTTTAGTGGTATGGAAGCCGTAAAAATGCTCAACGAAAACACTTACGATATTATTTTTCTGGATATTAATATGCCTGTAATTTCCGGTGTCGAATTGATGGAATTACAACCTAAAAGACCGCTTACTATTGTTACCACTGCCTACTCTGATTTTGCACTTTCGGCTTTCCAAAATGATGCTATAGATTATTTACTCAAACCTATTTCGTTCGAAAAATTCTCGAAAGCAATCGAAAAAGCCAAGATTTATTTCTCAGGGAATAATGTCAAAAGAGAAAACGCTGCAATCGAAAAAACATTCTCATATCGTGCCAACGGTCAAATGTTTGACACGCCCTTAAGCGATATTCTCTACATCGAAAGTCTGGGCAATTACATGAAATTGTACAGCAAAAAACTAAAAACACCTATTATTATTTATGGCTCTCTCTCGAGCATTGCTACAGAAATTGACCATACAAACTTCCTGCAAGTTCATCGCTCTTATATTGTAAACACCCGGGAAATTACAGCTGTAACATTTAAATCGCTTACCATGTCTAATGCAGAAGTTATTCCTGTGGGAAGGAAGTATCAGATTTTACTAAACAATTTGGTAATTAGATAATTTTAGAAGGATCAACTTAATAATTTGGACTTTATATCATTTTGATCAAACAAAATGTCTGCTAAATATAAAGATACAATGCCCCAAGAGTACTTATTTTATTACGATAACCGCTATTAGTTAGATTAGTGTGACCCTTAAAAAAGGCTGAAAGCCCAAAAGCAATAGCGTAGTGCAATGCACTACGAAATAAATTAATGATGAATATCGCCCTGAAAGGGCAAAAGCAAATACACAACCTATAATAAAACTTTACTTTGAGATTAGGCTTTCGCCATTTCAGGGCTAAAACAATAATTGGTTTATTCATGGCGCTTCACACCATGTTATTGCTAATGCTCTTTCAGAGCAGATTCTGAACCATTTATGATTGCAATTTTGCGGGATGTTTATTTTAGAATTTTAATACTATTATAAAAAGAAAAGTCTAGCTCTTTGAATAAGTATAAATTAAAAAGCCAAATTATGAAAAGTGAAAACTTTGATCATTTTTATTTTGCATAAGTTCTCCATATTCTTAACTCTCCTAAACAAATTTGGTTATTTTTAAGCCGTTCAAATCAAACCCCAAAACTTAAACCAATCATTAATGGACGGATTAAAAGCATTTTCATTTTTCTTAGCTTCTTTTGTATTCGTTGTCGCCATCGCATTAGCCGGACAAACGCTGACTTTTTATTTTAAGAATCAGGAAATGTTTCAAAACCCAAAAGAATACTCCAAAGAATATGTTTTAATTGATTCTACTTATAATAGAAGAGTAGGATCGAAAAACCCAAGATATCTTACGTATGGTTTGTCTAAAACATTCGACAACTATAAAACCACTTTTGATCTGAATCTACCTGACGGAAGTGCCCTTATCGAAAATGATATTATTGTTGAACCCATTCAGGATCCATTAAACGAATCTATCTTTCACTATTATGCCTGGGTAAATAAACAAAAGAAAATAGGTTACATCGCCAATGAACATGAAGAATCAATTCAGGACAATTGGATTTTTTTAGATCAAATTCTGTATATCAAACTCAATATAGGTATGTTTATTTTTTCGATTGTGGTCTTTATATGGCTGAAAGTATATAAGGTTTTTCAAAAATAAACTGTAGGAGTAAGATACGACTCTTTAAACAAAAAACTCAAAACTTCATGTCTGTGTATCTTCCTGACAAACATAAAATCTATTTCTCTTAAATTTCATCCCAAAAAAAGACTCTTAAAAATGATTTTTCTTACATAAATAATTATCTTCGCAAAGCCACTAATCTTTATAAATAATTGTAGAAAAAATGAGTTTTTTTAAATTTCTATTCGGAAAATCAAAGATAGAATGCCCCAGATGCCTTGGGAAAAAATTTGTTGACTGGGAAGATATAATACGCCTAAACAATCAATTAAAATGGACACCGGGTCCATGTGCGTATTGCAATGCTACAGGAAAAGTTACTGAAGAAACGTTAGCCAAAGTAGCAGTAAACAATGTCTACTTAACATTTGATCTACCAGAATCTGAAATGGAAAAAATAAAAAATGGTGATCCTGAAATGTTAGAGAAAACCAGACTACATGAACTTTTTGTAGACAACCTAATCAAATATGCCGAGCATCACTACATTACCCAAAACATGGATGCCCAAAGTATCGCCGATTTATATCTGAGCACAGAAGACGAATCAGCTCCATTTTCTGTCGAAAGAAAAAACCTCATTAGTTATATCGAAAAAATAATCGAACTAAAAAAAGCAGAACGAAATTAACCTTATACTTTATCAAGAATAATAAAAACAAAACCTCTCAGAACCTTTGTATTTTAGAATCTGAAAAGAAAAACAGGTATAAATACGGGGTGCCAGAACTTTTAATAGTAGTATTATTGCCGTGAATAATTTTTTACTTTAGAATTTAGTTTTCCGCATGGAAAATTGTTAATGATGCTACATTTTTTTTGGAACCAATTAAGTGGGATTTTAATCTATAAAATGATTAAAATCCCATTTTTTGTTTTACAATAAAGGTTTTTAGAACCTCTCTTATTCATAATCTGCAAATGAATTAATTTGTACCTTTGGGCCTTTGCAATTATTTGCCTGTAAACACCACAAAAAATTAAAGCCCAAATCGTTATGATCCGAGAACATTATATTCCCTTCAATAAGGAATTCTTACTCGAGCAACAATTAAGTTCTTTTGCACAAAATTCAGAAAAAGTCGATGATTTTAAAAAGCTATTTGATATTGTTGAACATTATTTTCATTACGAAGCTTTTAATCTCAACCGCAGTCTCAAACAGAACTATGCTTTATTTGATCCTGATTTAAGCGAGAAAGAACGCAGGAGTTTTATTGGCAAAAGCGATTTTTCGGTTTTTAAAGAAACCTTACTTACGGTTTTAGAGCAAGGAAATTATTCTCGTATTGATCAGGAAACTTTAGACAAAGCTTTCACTGAATCTGATTTAATTGGTTTAGATCTTTCTATCGATTTTAATGCTTTTAAAGACTACGAATTGTATGTTCGCGGGCACCACAAAGCCAAAGAGAAAATCAAAAAATACATTTTCTGGAAAAAAGAAATTGAGATCGAATATTACGATCGTGTTCTGATTTATTTGCATTACAGCGAAGCCGATTACATTAAAGAAAACAAAGTCAAATTAGGCAAAATGCCTATTGAGCCCGGATCTGTAGCCTTAAAAATTTTTAAGCGTGTTCCTAAAAACGATCTCGAAACAATATTTCCAAATGCAATCCCGAGAATGTCTACGAGAGACAAATTATTCTTTTGGGTTCCGGGAATTGGTGGCGGAATTTCGTTATTGAGTACAACGGTGATTCCGGCTCTGATTGGTATGTATGCAGCATATCAGTCCGGAGAAGCTATTGATTTACTAAACAGTAAAGCGTCTTTAAATCAGGGCTTAATTGCGCTTGGTGTACTGTCATTGTACTTGTTTCGCCAATACAGCAACTTTGCCAATAAAAAGATCAAATATTCTAAAATCCTTTCGGACAGTTTGTACTTTAAAAACCTCGGAAACAACAGCGGTGCTTTTTATTCACTCTTAAATTCCTCTGAAGAAGAAGTTCTTAAAGAAACTATTTTGGCCTATACTTTTTTATATAAAAGCGAAAATCCGTTAACGGCAGACGAGCTTGATGCCCAAATTGAATCCTGGTTTGCTACAAAACTTCATACTCATCTTGATTTTGATGTTCAGGATGCTTTACTGAAACTGGAAAGTATTGGACTTGGTATGGAAACAAACGGTAAATGGAACGTTATTCCGCTAAACAAAGCGCTCATCAAAATTGATGAATTATGGGATAATGTTTTTGAGTATAATCAAGCTCAGGTTTAAAACTATTTTCTAAAATAGAACAGTCATTACGATAAGTGCTATAAATGAAGTAAATACTGTAAGGATGATCAACGAACCAAAAATCAAAGCAATCTTTTCTTTTTTGGTTTGGGCATAACCATTTAACTTATAATAATCATAAGGTTCAACTTTTCTGATGGCTGCGTTTGTATCATATTCTCTGTTTCCCAACACTATATATACTGACATTGGCAAAGCTTTTTCTATTTCTTCTGGCTTCATAATCTGACATTTAAAAAGATTATTTTAATTCTTCAAAAATAAAAAAGACAAGTATATCCTATTGCCTCAGAAAGTTATAAGAATATCAAAATAGGACATACTCTCAATTTATTGAGTTTATACTCTAAATTAAAAAATAAAGCCCTAAAATTAATTGAGGTAAAATAGTACCTTTACATCTCAATTGGGTTAAATTACTTTTAGCCTGATTCTGATTTTTACTTCTATATTAATTTTGACTTTTATATAACATCTCTTGAAATCATTTAATACTTTAGAAAAACATCCTGAAAACTCTACTTACAAATGTGCTTGCTGCGGACAGGTTTATGAACAAATGCCTTTATGTTTTGGCTCAGGAGTTCCTGAATATTATTTTGCAATTCCACCCGAAGAAAGAGAAAACAGAATTCAGCTCGATGAGAGTTTATGTGTTATTGATGAGAAATATTTTTTTCATCGTGGCAGATTAACAATTCCAATAACTGATTATCCTGAAGATTTAGTATTTAATGTCTGGACTTCTGTAAGTGAAGAAAATTTCTACCTGCGGATAGATTTATGGGAAGATCCGAACAGAATAAATCAGGAACCTTATTTTGGCTGGCTGCAGACTCGCGTACCTGCTTATGGTGAAACTTTATCAATAAAAACAGTTGCGGTTGAGCAAGGCATGGGATTAATTCCTGAGATAAAAATGATCGAAGAAAACCATCCTTTAACGATCGATCAGGAAAAAGGAATAACTTTTGAGAAAGCTGTTGCTATTGTAAATGAAATAATGAAAATACAACACGGTAAAAGCTAAAAGAAATTTTATTAGATTTACGCTAACTAACCTTAAAACCAAAAAGATGAGAACATTAGAACAATGGTTTGCAGAATATGCCGTAAGTCACCAAAACCCAAGAAATAAGGCTATACATTACATTTGTGTTCCGGCAATTTACTTTTCCATAGTCGGTTTATTAATGAGTATTCCGAGTGGTATTATTGCCAATACTTTAAAACTAAACCTCCCTATTATCGAAAATTGGGCTTTTATTGTTTTGCTTTTTGTGTTAGTTTTCTACATTCGGTTGTCTGTTGCCATGGCGGTTAAAATCGCTATTTTCTCAGCCATTTGTCTTGTTGTTAACTATTATATTGCTCAACTTTTCCCGTTATGGATATTTTCTATTGGTGTTTTTGTTATTGCCTGGATTGGACAATTCTACGGACATAATATAGAAGGCAAGAAACCTTCATTCTTAAAAGATCTTCAGTTTTTATTAATTGGTCCGGCCTGGGTGGTTGAGAATTTGTTTTCGAAGAAATAAGATTATCATGAAAGCAGATAAAACCAGCAGAACTGCCCAATATATGGCTTTATTCCGAGCCTTAGAGACAAGATTACAGGCAAAAGACCGATTGTTTTCTGATCCTTATGCGATACATTTTCTGGATGCTAAACTGAGAATTGCCACCCGCCTTTCGCGATATACATTTGTTAGGAAATATATCGAGAATACCATTCAACAAAAGGTTCCGGGCGCTTTTTCTTCAGGAATTGCCCGAACAAAATATATTGACGAATTGCTTCATAAAGCAATTTCAAGTGGAGTAAAACAAGTAATTATTTTAGGCGCCGGATTTGATACGAGAGGACTTCGTCTTGATTTTCTACGATCTGTTCCGGTAATCGAAATTGATCATCCCAATACTTCAAATTTTAAAATTCAAACCTATAAAAATCGTCTTGGAAAAATTCCTGATAATATTCAGTTCCTTCAAATCGATTTCAACAAACAGGATCTTGATCAGTTAGCAACTCAGCACAAGATAGATTTTAGCTTGCCTACCGCTGTAATCTGGGAAGGTGTTACCAACTATTTAACTGCAGCCGCTGTAAAAAGTACATTTTCTTTTATCTCAAAATTTGCAAAAGGTTCTCATGTTATTTTTACTTATGTACACAAAGACATTCTCGAAAACCCAAAATCATTTTTAGGTGGCGAAAAGTTACTAAAAGATCTTAATGAGCTT
The DNA here is from genome assembly GCF_001602525.1 of Flavobacterium chilense. GTDB lineage: Bacteria > Bacteroidota > Bacteroidia > Flavobacteriales > Flavobacteriaceae > Flavobacterium > Flavobacterium chilense. Next base: position 193,515 of record NZ_LSYT01000008.1, on the reverse strand, counting down.
GAAGAACAATGGACATTTGGTTTTACACCAGACGAATTATCCAATTATCTCAATCAATTTGATATTAAATTAATTGAAGATTTAGGTGCAGATCAATACCGTGAAAAATATTTACCCAACCGAACCGAAAATGGTTATGAATTTTACAGAACAGCTATTGGAGTAAAACAATAATCCTATCTTTATTCATTGTTAATCAACAGTATGTATCATGAAGACAGATTCAAACAATGAGGTTACATTAGAAACTTACGATATCTTTACTTACAGAAGAATCAGACGTGCTATTGGTTATTTAGGTATAAGTCTTCCTATACTTTTAGTGGGTTTGTCTTTGATTTCTTTTTTTGAAACTTCTGTACAGTATTCGATCAGTGATTATTATTACACTAATCTTAGGGAAGTTTTTACCGGAACTTTGTGTGCAGTAGGTTTGTTTTTAATTTGTTATAAAGGTTATGGAAATGCTTCGATCTTAAAGAATGATAATGTATTAACTAATATTGCCGGAATCATGGCCATAGGAGTTGTTTTGTTCCCAACGAATCCGGATGATTTCAAAGCTAAAATTTATACGTTGATTCCATCTGTCCAAAAATGGCCCGGATATCTTCATTATGGTTTTGCGGCACTCTTTTTCCTGATATTAGCTTTATTGGCGATTAATGTTTTTACCATTGGTCAGAAAAACAAAACCGCTATTTCTAAGAGTATGCTGAATGAAAATAATATTTACAGAATTTGCGGATACTCAATTTTGGTTTTCGTTGTAATGGTTCCTATTGCTGCAAAATTAGAATGGTTTTCTTATTCGACTTTGGTTTTTGAATCCCTTTCGCTTTTTGCATTCGGAATCGCGTGGCTTATAAAAGGACGCGCTTTGGGCGATCAGGGCAAAATTGGGCAAAAATTATATCAGGAAAATAATCTGGTAGATACCGAAAAAAGAATTGAAAAATAACATCTGGTTATTACATTAAAGCATAAAACACTTGGTTCAATTACCATACTTCATCTGTTAATTTTAAACTTTGCATTCATCAATTATTGCGATAAAAACATTTCTTATATTCGCTTAATCTGATGACAACTCCCCCAACATAAATTTCAACTGGCTTAGTAAGCTTTTTAATTGCTAAAATAAACTGCAGCCAATCAATTTTAGCATTATAGATATGAAAGAACAACTTACAGAAATAATAAAGCACGTTTACCATAAAAACAATCGAAATTTATTCACATTTCTAACCGGAGCCGGAATTTCGGCCGAAAGCGGAATACCCACTTACAGAGGAATAGACGGTATATGGATAAAGGGAACTAAATTTCACAAACCGGAAGAATTTGGAACTTTTACATATTTTAAAGAAAATCCCGAAGAGGTTTGGCAATACTCTCTTTTCAGAAAAAAGATGTTTGAAAATGCCCAGCCTAATCAGAGTCATCGAGAAATAGTGGAAATTGAAAATCTTTTACAGGATAGATTTCATTTAATAACTCAGAACATAGACAATTTACATCGTCGTTCCAGAAGTAACAGAATTTATGAAATACACGGAAATAACAGAGAAATTAAGTGCTCTAATGGCTGTAAGGAAATCGAATCACTTCCTGCTGAAATTGAAGGAAAAGATATAGACGAAGATCTGACTGCTAAAGATATTGATCTATTAAAATGTAAAGAGTGCGGTGGCTGGATGCGGCCAAATATTCTTTGGTTTGATGAACGTTATAACGAGAAGACAAACAAGATCTTTAGTTCTCTTAAAATAGCCAAAAATTCAGGTATACTGTTTATTGTTGGAACTTCGGGTGCCACAAATTTACCAATGACAATTGCTGAAACAACCTTAAAATATGGAGGAACAATTGTCGACATTAATACCGAAGACAATTTGTTTACAGATTTAATCAAAAACAAAAAAAATAAAATTATTATTCGGGAGACTTCTACAACAGCTTTAAGAACAATTAAAGAAATCCTAAACGAGAATTTTAAAAATCAATCCATAAAATAATTCCTTATTATTTTATATATTCGTTTAAAGACAAATTAACTTATGGCACAACACATTCTAAAATTAGGATGATTGGCGTCATTTTTATAACCACTATAAACAAACTAACCAATCCAGATGAAGAAAAGTATTTACCAGGAATTAACAACTGAAAAATTAATAAAAAAGAGGGATTTATTGAAAGGAGTTTCGATTGGCTTCGGAATTATTTTTATACTGGCTATCGCTGTTGTAATTTATATTTTTAGTTCAAAAGGAGTTAAGAATGTTTCGATCGCAACACTTATTCCGGTTTTTACATTACCTATGACTTTTGTTCCTTTACTGATCAATTTAAGTTTGATGAATAAAGAAATTAAATCCAGAAATCTTTAAACAACATGGAAAATCAAAAAGTGCCCGTATTTACTTTTAGCATAGTGGCCATTATTTTAGTATCGGCATTGTACAAGCAATTTGACTTTGAAACCCTGAAATTTGAGAAACCTGCACTGGCAATTCTTTATATCATTGTGCTTTCATTATCAATTTCCGTTCTAATCAAAAGCCGAAAGAGAAATTCTGGGAAATAATAAAACTGATCATAAACAGACATAAAAACACCTATTTCGTAATGAAATAGGTTTTTGTTTTAAAAAAACCTACTTAAAAATGAGTGATTGGAATACTTTACATTTTTTCGATGATAAATACTTTTATGCTAACATAGCATCTGACTTATCTAATGAAGGCCATTTATTAAAAAAATATTTTAAATCTGATTTATGGAAGCACATTTTATTCGACAATAATAATAGCGATGCAAGAATAAAAGCAATGCTAGATTTTTGTCAACACTTAGATAAAGATTTTAAACGACATGAAGAACTATCTTCCATTTTCAATAGAAAGAAACAGCCTAATGAAGAATATTCAAAATTCCGACATCAGTTAAATCAAGATGAAAAAGAATTTATATTAAAAAACACTTACGCATTTGCAGACCTCAATGATACTTTACCACTACTATTATTCTCTGAATGTGCCAGCTTTAATCCACATTTGATTTTAGGACGCCGCATTTTTTCAGGAGCTGTTGATGCCAAGCCAAAATCAGTTTCAGAACAAATTATTTCACAAATAATGCATACAGAGACTGGATGCGTTTACTCTTATGGGGGAGAAGGAATAATTAATTGGATAACCAATGAAGAATTACAACTACTATGGCTAGACAAAGACAATCTATTTGCAAAAAATCCCGAATCTGAAGATTATTTTCAGGATTTCCTGACCTTTACAGCTATTGCAATTAAAAATAATTGGGGATTTATTTCAGTAACGAATGTAAGAGAAGAATTATTGAAAAAAGCTAAAAATCCTTTTTTTGAAACTGATTTAGATTTAAAATCCTTAGGAGTAAAGAACATTATTAACTACTAGTGATTAAATATCTAATCGAAAAAAGAAAAAAAATGCTAAAAAAATTAATCGAAATAAATAAGAAAATAGGTTTTGAAAAAATGGCAAATGCTTTTTTGTTAATTTTAATTTTTCACTTGTTATTCGTTTTTGCAATTTACTATTCAACAAAATTTAATTTTCAAAACCCTTTAATTCCTAAAATTATAGGTCTTGAGATTTTTGCACCGTATGCTCAAAAAGGATTGATTATAACCTTTGGATTATTAATATCAACTATATTTAAATTCCTAAAACAAGATTTATTTGTAATTTTAATTTGTTTAATCGTTATTTCATTTTATTATTTCACAAGTTTTGAAGCTGATTTTAGTGCATATCAAAAATGATAAAACAAATCTAATTGCATAAAAAAGCCTGAGAATATAATTCTCAGGCTTTAAAATTTATAGTGACCGCGGAGGGGTTCGAACCCCCAACCCTCAGAGCCGAAATCTGATATTCTATCCAGTTGAACTACGCGGTCAGTTGATTTATGATTTTAGAGTTCAGAATTTCGATTAGCGATCTAAGTTCTGAACTCTAAAATTTATTTATGATAATAATTTTTTCACAATTGTAGAAATGGTTTTTCCTTCAGCAGTTCCGCCTAATTGTGCAGATGCTAATCCCATAACTTTACCCATTGAAGCGATTCCTGAAGCGCCTGTTTCAGCAATAATTTTTGCAATTACAGCCTCTACTTCTTCTTCACTTAATTGTGCCGGTAAAAACTTCTCAATTACAGCAACCTGAGCTAATTCCGGTTCTGCTAAATCAGGACGGTTTTGCTCTGTAAAGATTCTTGCGCTTTCTTTACGGGTTTTAACTAATCTTTGAAGTAATTTAATCTCTTCGTCTTCTTTTAAATCTTCTTTAGATCCTGAAGCTGTAGAGGCTAATAACAATTCAGATTTAATTGCTCTTAATGCTTCTAACGCTACAGTATCTTTTGCTTTCATGGCGGTTTTTATTTCATCCATGATTTTTGCTTGTAAACTCATCTTTTATTTTTTATTTAAAATAAGCAAATGCCTATTAATTGTTTTTATTTAGTATTTTTAAGTTGTCAGGCTGAGCGAAGTCGAAGCCCTTTCCAATGAGAAGTCCTTCGACTTCGCTCAGGGTGACAAGATTGTCTTTAAAATACTATTTTAAAAGTCAAATTTCTAAATTCTGTGCGAAGATAAAAAAAATAACCCGAAAATTAAATCCAATTTTCGGGTCATCTTAAATTATTAAGATCACAAGATTAATCTACGTTGTCGTGCAAAAATGAATTATTTGAACGCAATTGTAAATCATTATTGCTGTCTGTCCCAACTGAAATTCTTGAATTGGTGTTACCTGACTGAGAGTTTGACAAATCGATTCCTAATCTTTTGTAAGCCGGCTCTTTTTCAAGCTCATCAATTCTTGAAACATTATTATGGAATTTATAATTAAATTCTTTTAATTTTTTTCTTCTTTCTTCTGCTCTTAGGCGTAAAGTTTCCTCAATTGTCAATTCCATCGGAGAAACTTCTGAAGTAGTTGTGAAAGTAGCTTCGCTGGCAAAATCAACTTTTGGTTTCATGGTGATATTTAATTCCGCCGGAATTACTTCTTCTACCACTTTTTCAACAGGTTTTGATGCCATCAGATCATTTTCAACCTCCATGTATTCTTCTAACGAATATTTGATGATTCCTTTGTCTGAAAGTTCAGTAACCGGTACAAATTGTACTGGATCATTTACTTTTATATTACGGGTCTCATTCGTTAGTTCGAACAAAATTTTATTTTCCTGCTCTGCAACTGGTTCTTTTTTAACTTCTGGCTCTGATCTGAAAAGCGGTAAGTCAAATGAAAAAGTAGTTTGTTCTTCTCTTTCAAAAGTTCTTTGCTGAACAGGTTTTACATCCTGAAAAGTTTGCACTTCCGGAGTCGAAATCGTAAAATCGATATCTGTAATTGGCGAAACAATCTCAAAAGTTACATCCAGGTTTTTAATAAACTCAGACATTACAACCAATTCTTCCTGATTCATCGTTGGAGCAACAGGAGTTGGTATATGTGCTGTTGGAGTAAATGTATCTTCATCTTCCATTAAATCAAAAACAATCTTTTCTTCTGATTTTGCTGTAGGCGTATCAATTGTAAGATCAAAAGATGTAACTGGTTTATTGGTTAGATTATGAACGCTTCTTTGTTCATCTTCTAATGTATGAATGATTTTTTTAGGTTCTGTATTAACAATTTCATTTTGTTGTTCAACATCAAAACCAGTCGCAATAATAGTTACGGCAATTGCCTCACCAAGAGTTTCGTCTTCACCAACTCCCATGATAATATTGGCATTGTAACCTGCTTCTGCCTGAATGTGATCATTGATTTCTCCAATTTCATCCAATGTAATTTCATTTGATCCAGAAACGATAAGCAACAATACGTTTTTGGCTCCTGTAATTTTGTTGTCATTTAACAATGGAGAATCTAATGCCGAAATGATAGCGTCTTTGGCTCTGTTTTCACCTGCGGCAACAGAAGATCCCATGATTGCTGTTCCACTGTTTGACAAAACAGTTTTAGCATCACGTAAATCGATATTTTGAGTATAGTGGTGCGTAATAACTTCAGCAATACCTCTTGAGGCTGTTGCCAAAACTTCGTCCGCTTTAGAGAATCCTGCTTTAAAACCAAGATTTCCGTATACTTCTCTTAACTTATTATTATTGATTACAATTAACGAATCTACCTGCTTACGCAATTTTTCGATTCCTAAAAGCGCCTGCTCCTGACGTACCTTTCCTTCAAACTGAAAAGGGATTGTTACGATACCAACAGTTAAGATCTCTCTTTCTTTTGCCAATTGCGCAATTACCGGAGCTGCACCAGTACCGGTTCCACCACCCATACCAGCTGTAATGAATACCATTTTGGTACCACGATCTAACATTTTCTCGATATCGGCAATACTTTCAATAGCAGATTGTTGTCCTACATCAGGATTTGCTCCTGCTCCAAGACCTTCTGTTAAATTAACCCCTAACTGAATTTTGTTAGGTACCGAACTGTTCTGCAGTGCCTGTGAGTCAGTATTACAAACGATAAAATCAACGCCTTTAATACCTTGTTTAAACATATGGTTGATAGCATTACTACCTCCTCCACCTACACCTATTACTTTGATTACATTTGATTGGTTTTTTGGTAAATCAAATGAAATGCTTCCAAATTCTGAGTTGCTCATCATCTTTTTGGTTTTTGAAATTCTTATTTAATACATTTTTTACTTCTTGACTTGGGGCCAATAGTAATTCCTTTTCTCTTATTATCTTATTCTGCGTTGTCTAAAAAATCTTTGATTTTATCGACATATCGGTCAAAAAATGATCTTCTTATTTTTGTTTCGGTAGATTCTTCTTTAGAGTTATTATTTCTAACTTCTCTTGTTTCTTCAACAGTTTCTACTCTTTCAACGTAGTTTTCTTCAACTTCGTATCGCTGTTGTACCGGTTGCTGTGGCTGAACCGGAACATTTCTGTATACTACTTTTGGCTGTTCATTTACAATTTCCATTCTTACAGCACTTTGTGTGCTATTTTCGATACTGTTCATTACTAATCCAACAGCAGTTGCAAATAACGGGCTTGAAATTTCTTCGCTTGAATTTCCTGCTAAATGCTCGTTTGGATATCCAATTCTGGTATCCATACCTGTAATGTACTCTACTAATTGTTTAATGTGTTTTAGCTGAGCCCCACCACCTGTAAGAACGATTCCGGCAATTAATTTTTTACGAGGATCTTCGTGTCCGTAAGCTTTAATTTCAGCAAAAACCTGTTCTACAATTTCCACCACACGGGCGTGAATAATTTTAGAAAGATTTTTTAATGAAATCTCTTTTGGCTCTCTTCCTCTTAAACCAGGGATAGAAACAATCTCGTTGTCTTTATTTTCTCCCGGCCAGGCTGATCCGAATTTTATTTTTAAAAGCTCTGCTTGTTTTTCGATAATCGAACAGCCTTCTTTAATATCATCTGTAATTACATTTCCTCCAAAAGGAATAACTGCTGTATGACGAATAATTCCATCTTTAAAAATGGCTAAGTCTGTTGTTCCGCCTCCAATATCGATCAATGCAACTCCAGCTTCTTTTTCTTCCTGACTTAAAACTGCATCTGCAGAAGCTAAAGGCTCTAATGTTAATCCTGACAATTCGATTCCTGAACTCTGAATACATCTTCCAACATTTCTGATGGATGAAGCCTGCCCAACTACAACGTGAAAACTAGATTCTAATCTTCCGCCGTACATTCCGATTGGCTCTTTAATTTCAGATTGCCCGTCGATTTTAAATTCCTGTGGCAAAACGTGAATAATTTCTTCACCCGGTAACATGGCCAGTTTATTTACCTGATCAATTAAAAGCTGAATATCTTTTTCACCAATTACTTCCTCAGGATTATTACGGCTGATGTAATCTGTATGCTGTATACTTCTGATGTGTTGTCCTGCGATTCCAACAACGACATCTTTAATTTTATAACCTGAATTATTTTCTGCCTCAAGTATTGCTTGCTGAATCGATTGAATTGTTTGCGTAATGTTGTTTACCACTCCTCGTGCAACTCCCAAACTTTTGGATTTTCCAATACCCAAAATTTCCAACTTACCATACTCATTCTTCTTGCCGATCATGGCAACAATTTTTGTCGTTCCAATATCTAGACCTACTGCAATGTTATCTTTTTCCATTTTCTATTATTTTGTGCAAACTACTTGTTCCGTAAACCTAAGGTCAATTTTATTGTATTTATATAACGTACTATCTAAAACAGCTTTTTGAAAAAACGCTTTATAGTTTCTAAATTTCTTATCAACATTCATCGTTCTGCCAAAATCAATGAAGTAATTATAATTTCTATTAAACATTTTTAGGCTGCCATTAGGCATAATTTGTATCGCAATGATGTTTTTTCTCAAAAACGCATCGTCGTAAATTGTGCGAAATAAAGCAGCTAAATCTTCGTTATTTTTTTCATTTATTGTCCCTGAAACAAGCGGAACCCGTGCAGTAAAATTGTCTGACAAAGGCATTTTATTTCCCTCATAGTCAATATAAAAAGAGCGATCACCATCATAAACTCGCGCTATTGGTGTCTTCTGTTTTACTACTGCTTTTAGAACGCCATCGATACTTACAAAAACGTCTGACTTTTCAATCATGTCTTGCGTATCGAGGGTTTTCTCTATCTTATTCAAATCTAACTCATCTTTTCTAATACTGGAAGCGTCTCTTTTATTTTCTATCAACAATTTATTAACCGTTTCCGGCTTCACAAAAAGCGTATTTTCCCCTACAAAAACGACCATAGATTTTTTCAGTTTTCTATCTCCGTTTCGATGTTGGGCGAAAGAATATAAAAAAATTACAAGCCCTAAAATGAGCACTAATCGAATATTTATCCAATTAAATATTTTCATTTAGCATTTTTTTGATTGATGGTACCATTTCACCAATATCACCAGCTCCTATTGTTACAATTATTGGCGCATCACTGGCTTTGATTTCCGCTAATAAATCATTTTTTGCAACAATTTTCCTGTTCGGGTTTGTCATTTTACCTAACAGCCACTCTGATGTAATTCCTTCCATCGGTAACTCACGTGCCGGGTAAATATCCATTAAAAAAACTTCATCAAACTGAGATAAACTTTCGGCAAAACCATCTGCAAAATCCCGTGTTCTGCTGAACAAATGCGGCTGAAAAATTGCCAGTACCTTACGTCCCGGGTACAATTCTCTAACTGCCTGATGTACTGCATTTATTTCTGTTGGATGATGTGCATAATCATCAATATAAACTAACTTATCTGACTTAATCTGATATGAAAAACGTCTTCTGATTCCGTTGAATGAAGCAATGGCTTTTGCAATAGACCCGGTCGGGGTGCCGAAAGTTTTCGCCATAGCAATAGCCATTAATCCATTCATAAGATTGTGTCTTCCAGGCAATCCAAAATGCAGGTCCTTCATAATTTCTGATGGCGTCTGCACATCAAAAACATAACTTCCGTCTTCTATGCGAACATTGAACGCTTTATATACAGCATCTTCATTGATAGCACATTGCACCCCTTCAAGTGGCAATTCTTTTGTTACAAAAAGATGATTTTTATCTTCTACTTTCGATGCAAATTCTACAAACGAAGCTTCAATTGCATCACTTGTTCCATAGATATCCAAATGATCGGCATCCATAGAGGTAACACAGGCAATATTGGGATGCAAATGCAAAAATGAGCGATCAAATTCATCTGCTTCTACAACAGTTACAGTTTTTCCGTTTCCAATCAGATTCGAATTATAGTTTTCTACAATTCCACCCACAAATGCAGTAACATCAGCTCCACTTTCATACAAAATATGTCCTAGAATACTTGATGTTGTTGTTTTTCCATGTGTTCCTGCTACTGCAAAACTAAAAGTCCCCTGCGTTATAATTCCTAAAACTTCGGCACGCTTTTTAATTACGTATTGTCTTTCAATAAAATAATTCCACTCTGAATGTGACGCAGGAACCGCAGGAGTAAAAATGACTAATGTATTCTCTACATAATAATCACCCGGAATTAAACTAATATTATCTTCAAAATGAATATCAATACCGCTTTCAATCAACTCACTTGTTAGCATTGATGGTGTTTTATCGTAACCAGAAACCTGTTTCCCTATGTTTTTAAAATAGCGGGCCAGGGCACTCATTCCGATACCTCCAATACCAATAAAATAAACGTTTTGTATTTGATCTAAATTCATTTCTATTTGTTTTTGAGCCCGTTACAGTTCTTTAAATTTATTAAAAAGCTAATAACCAAACCTTTATATTTTTTACTGTTTTAGGGATCAAAAATGCCTAAAATAGTGTTCTCTTTTTTATCTGATGTTGTATAATTTTAACTAAAAATTACATTATAACAACTTTACGATCTGACTTACAATGTCTTTGGTCGCATTTGGCATGGCCAGTTTTTTTATGTTTGCACTCAATTGCTTTTGTTTTCCTTCGTCTTTTAACAAAGCTTCAAAAACAATACTAAACTGACTGTCTAATTCTGATTCTCTCAATAAAATAGCTCCTTTTTCATCTACAATAGCCTGAGCATTTTTCGTCTGATGGTCTTCGGCAACATTTGGTGACGGAATAAAAATTACTGGTTTCCCTACAATACATAATTCCGAAACTGACGATGCACCTGCCCGTGAAATAATCATATCTGCTGCAGCGTAAACAAAATCCATTCTTTCAATAAAATCAACTACTCTAACATTTTGCTGATTGTGCTTTTTATAATCTTCAAAATATAATTTTCCGCATTGCCAGATCACCTGTACATCTTGTGACACTATATTTTGCAGTTCTTTTTCGATTAACTGGTTCACTCTTCTGGCACCTAAACTCCCACCAAGAACCAACAGTGTTTTTTTATTAGGATCTAAACCATAAAATGCAATCGCTTCATCCCGCTTGCTATCTATATCTATTAAATCCTGACGAACCGGATTTCCGGTTAAAACAATCTTTTCTTTTGGAAAAAATCGTTCGAGATTTTCATAGGCTACACAAATCACACTAGCCTTTTTACTCAATAACTTATTTGTAATTCCCGGAAATGAATTTTGTTCCTGAACTACAGTTGGAATTCCCGCTCCTCCTGCTGCCTGCAATAAAGGTCCGCTGGCAAAACCACCTGTTCCTATTACCACGTTTGGCTTAAATTGCTTGATGATTCGTCTTGACTCTAGCAAACTTGTTGCCAGTTTTAACGGAAACATCATATTTTGTAAAGTCAGTTTTCTTTGTAAACCGGCAATCCAAAGACCTTTTATTTCGTAACCTGCCTGAGGCACTTTTTGCATTTCCATTTTATCTTTGGCACCTACAAAAAGAAATTCTGCATCAGGGAATTGTAATTTTAATTCGTTTGCAATCGCAATTGCAGGATAAATATGTCCTCCCGTTCCACCACCACTTAGTATGAATTTATACTTTGTCATATTTTTAAAAGTTATAACGCTTTAAAAACTATACTGTTTTTCAACCTTCTTATTTATTTAATACTGCATTCATTGGATTTCTGGAATTATCCTCTATAGAATACATCCCTTCTTCTTCATATACTTCGTCTGCGGGCAAATCTTCTTCTGCTAGCTCTTTATCTATTAATCGCTGCAATGCTTCTCTTCGTCTTTCTTTTTCTTCCTGCTCTTCGGCAATTTCTTCTTCTTTTTTAGTCACGCTAATAATAATCCCAAGAGAGAAACAAGTCATCCAAATCGAACTACCCCCACTACTAATCAGCGGAAGTGTTTGTCCTGTTACCGGCAACAATTCGACAGCAACAGCCATATTGATCATTGCCTGAAATATCATCGGAAATCCGAGCCCAACGACGACTAACTTCCCAAATAATGTATTAGCTTTATGCGAGGCTATCACAAATCTGAACAATAGCAAGAGGTATAAAACCAATATTGCTACTCCTCCAACTAAACCGTATTCTTCTACAATAATGGCATAAATAAAATCAGAAGAGGATTGTGGTAAAAAGTTTTTCTGAACACTTTTTCCCGGTCCTAAACCTCCTAATCTTCCTGATGCAATTGCAATTTTCGCTTTTTCAATCTGGTAATCATCTTCATCCGGTTTGTCTGTGGTAAAGTTCTCTATACGACTTCCCCATGTTCCAACCCTGCTAAAGAACCTTGATTCCGGAAATGCTTTTGCCACTAAAAGAAAGAACGCTAACATTGCTATTCCTGATCCTATAATAAATCCAATATACTTTAATGGATATTTACCAATAAACGTCAACATAATTACCATTGAAAAAATCAACGCTGTAGTCGAAAAGTTTGCTGGCAAAATAAGCGCCAGTGTTATAAATACCGGCAGCCAAAGCTGTATTAATGAGACCTGAAACGGTTCGTTTTCTTCTTTGGTTTTAGATAAATATCTTGCAACAAATATGAACAATATACTAGCCGCCAAAGTCGATGTTTGAAACGTAATACCAATAAAAGGCACCTGAATCCAACGACTTGCATTTGCTCCGGCAATTACTGTTCCTTTCAACAAAGTATAGAGCAATAAAAACCACACAATTGGTAATGCTATTTTTGAAATCGCTCTAAAATAATGATATGGCACCCGGTGCACCCAATAAATAATCAGGAAACCAATACAAACGTGAGCCAAATGTTTCACTAAATACCCTAATGTATTTCCGGTTCCGTGACCAATGTATGCCAAATTACTACTCGCACTAAAAACAGGCATAAACGAAAACAACGCCAATAAAGCCACGAATGACCATATTACTCTATCTCCTTTTAGTTTGTTAACTAACTCCTTCATTGTTGTTTTGTTTCAAGTTTCTTTTGTTTCGGGTTTCACGTTTCAGGTGTCGAACTTGAAACCTGAAACATGAAACTTTTTTACAAGTTGTGTACCGCTTGCTTAAACTGCTTTCCTCTGTCTTCGTAGTTTTCGAACAAATCGAAACTTGCGCAGGCAGGAGATAGTAAAACCGCATCACCTTTTTCTGTTAAACGTTGTGCTGTTTTTACAGCATCGTTCATGTTGTTTACTTCGACCATAATATCAACAACATTTCCAAAAGCATTAATAATTTTATGATTATCAACTCCAAGACAGATAATGGCTTTTACTTTTTCACGAACTAATGACATTAGTTCATTGTAATCATTTCCTTTGTCAACACCTCCAACAATCCATACTGTTGGAACATTCATACTATCCAAAGCGAAGAAAGTAGCGTTTACATTTGTTGCTTTTGAATCGTTGATATATTGTACATTCTGAATTTTCAGTACTTTTTCTAAACGGTGTTCAACACCTTGAAAATTTGATAAACTTTCGCGTATTGTTGCATTTCTAATTTGCATCAATTTCGCTACAGAGCTTGCTGCCATTGCGTTTTTCATATTATGTTTTCCTTCTAACGCAATGTATTCTGTTTCCATTGTAAACTCTTCTTGGTTGATCTTTATTTCCATTTTGTTGTTATTTATAGAAGCCCCTTCATCAAACTTTTTCGTCAATGAAAAAGGAATTAATTTTGCTTTTGTTGTGTTATTTTTTAACCATTCTGCGCTTGCCTCATCGTCTGCATCATAAATAAGATAATCGCTTTCGGTCTGATTCATTGTTATTCTAAACTTTGAATCAATATATTTTTGATATTTATATTCATATCGGTCTAAATGATCCGGACTAATATTGGTTATAATAGCTATATCAGGTCTGTATTCTATGATTCCGTCCAACTGAAAACTACTAAGCTCTAAAACATATGCATCGTATTTATTTTCAGCAACCTGCCAGGCAAAACTTTTTCCGATATTCCCTCCTAATCCCACATTCAATCCTGCTGATTTTAACAGGTGGTGTGTTAGCATTGTTGTAGTTGTTTTACCATTACTACCTGTAATACCAATTGTTAGTGCTTCTGTGAAAGGTTTGGCAAATTCTATTTCCGAAATTACTTTTATTCCTGCTCCAATCAGCTTTTGTACAATGGGAGATTTCTCTGGAATTCCCGGACTTTTCATTACCACATCGGCATTCAAAATCAGGTCTTCGGTATGCTGTTCTTCTTCCCAGGCAATTTTATTAATAATAAGAACCTCTTTGTAACTCTCTTTTATCTTTCCAAAATCAGATACAAATACATCGTATCCTTTTTTCTTTCCGAGGATAGCGGTACCTACGCCACTTTCTCCTCCTCCTAAAACAACTAATCTCATACACTTGATAATTAAAAATTGAGAATTAAAAATTAAAAAACACTCTGGGTTTTTAATTGAATTCCTATTTTCCTTTTAGGGTTATTATAATTTTCGCTAATATTCTACAAATTTCACCTGCTTCATCATAAATGCTGTCAAACTTACTTGTAGAGATATAATCAGTTGCTTTTAATAATTTCAACCAATAAATGGTTTCTCTTGCTTCTTTATATGAAATCTCAAGTTTAAATAAAAACTCCTTATCAGAACGCCCGCCAATTGATTCTTCAACATTTGCTCCTATCGAAGTTCCTGACCTTAAAACTTGTTTACTCAGAACAAATTCTTTTTTGGTTTCTGTCAAATACTTATATAAATTGACAATTCTAACCGCAAAATCAAATGATTTACTCTGAATAAGATTTTCTTTCATTTTTTTTAAGAACGTGTAATATTTTAATTTTTAATTCTCAATCTTTAATTGAAACTATCTTAGTTTTAAAGTAATGATTGATAATATAGCCAACATGATTGCAACAATCCAGAATCGGGTTACAATTTTACTTTCATGATACCCTTTCTTTTGATAATGATGATGCAATGGTGACATCAGGAAAATTCTTCGGCCTTCGCCAAAACGTCTTTTTGTATATTTAAAGTAAGCCACCTGAATGATTACTGATGCACTTTCTGCAAGGAAAATACCGCAGAACAAAACGATCAATATTTCTTTACGAACTGCAATTGCCAAAACCGCAATAATTCCACCTATAGTTAAACTTCCTGTATCTCCCATAAAAACAGAAGCAGGAAAAGAGTTGTACCACAGAAACCCAATCAAAGCTCCCACAAAAGCAGATATAAAAACGGTCATTTCTCCCGAATTGGGGATATACATAATATTCAAATAATTAGAGAATATGATATTTCCTGAAAGAAACGTAAATATACCGAGCGCGAGGACCGATATTGCCGATGTTCCGGCCGCAAGTCCGTCGATTCCGTCAGTTAAATTTGCTCCGTTTGAAACTGCTGTGATAATAAAGATCACAACTGGAATAAAGACTAACCAAGCCCATTTTTCATATCCATCTCCTAAAAATGATAAAACTTCAGCATAATCAAATTCATTATTTTTTACGAAAGGAATTGTTGTTGCCGTTGATTTTTCTTCAACCGGTGCCGGCAAAACAACAGTTGTATTATTGCTTGCTGCTCTATATATATCTGTTCTTCCAGTATCTGTTCTCACTGTTACAGCAGGGTTAAAATAAAGAACTGCTCCAACTATAATTCCCAGACCAACTTGTCCGATAACTTTAAAAATTCCTTTAAGCCCTTGTTTGTCTTTTTTGAATATTTTAATATAATCATCTACAAAACCAATTGTCCCCATCCAAAGTGTTGTAACAATAAGCAATACGATATAAATATTATGTAAACGGGCAAATAACAAAACCGGCACCAGCGTTGCAAAAATAATAATCAGTCCACCCATTGTTGGAGTTCCTGCTTTTTCATTTTGACCTGCAAGACCTAATTCACGAACGGTTTCACCAACTTGCTGCTTACGCAAAAAGTTTATTATCCTTTTTCCGTAAATTGTTGATAAAAGCAACGAAAGCATAAAGGCCAACGCCGATCTGAATGTGATATACTGAAACACTCCTGTTCCCGGTATATCAAGTGTTTTGTCTAAATACTCAAATAAATAGTATAGCATATTCCGTTATTTTTTAAATTCCAATTTTGAAATTCCAAATTCCAATCATTTCAGTGGTATTTGAACTTAAAAATTATTAATTATTTTTTTAGCTGATCTAAAATTTCTTTTACTGTTTCCATATCATCAAAATGATGACGAACTCCATTTATTTCCTGATAGGTCTCATGTCCTTTTCCGGCAATTAGGATAATATCGTTTGGCTGAGCTAGCTGACAAGCTGTTTTTATTGCTTGTTTTCTATCTGTAATTCTCAGTACTTTTTTATAATTATGACCTTCAACACCTTTTTCCATTTCGTCCAAAATCACTTCAGGATCTTCGTTTCTTGGGTTGTCAGATGTTAAAATTGCTTTATCACTTAGATCTGTTGCAATTTTAGCCATTACAGGTCTTTTTGTTTTATCTCTGTTTCCTCCACAACCCACAACTGTAATCAATTGCTCGTTTTTAGTACGGATATCATTAATCGTTTTCAAAACATTATCTAATGCATCCGGCGTGTGTGCATAATCTACAATTGCCGTAATGCTTCCCTCTGAAACGATATATTGAAAACGACCTGAAACACTCTCTAAATCAGACAGTAAACGCAACGCTTCTAGACTATCCATCCCTAACTCTACAGCAGTTCCATAAATAGCCAAAACGTTGTAAGCATTAAAAGTTCCGATTAGTTTTACCCAAACTTCATTATCATTTACTTTTAACAATAATCCTGATAATTGACTCTCTAAAATTTGTGCTCTGAAATCAGCGTAAGATTTTAAAGCATATGTCAATTTTCTCGCAACTGTATTTTGTAACATCACAGTTCCATTTTTATCATCAATGTTTGATAATGCGAAAGCTGTTTTAGGCAACGAATCAAAAAATGACTTTTTTACATCTCTGTATTCTGCAAATGTTGGATGATAATCTAAATGATCGTGCGAAAGGTTTGTAAAAATTCCGCCTACAAAATGCAAAGCTTCAGTTCGTTTTTGATGAATTCCGTGTGAACTCACTTCCATAAAGCAATGTGTAACACCATTTTCAACCATTTCATTCAGATAATGATTTATGGTAATGGAATCCGGAGTTGTATGTGTTGCTTTATATTCTATCTGATCTACCATTATTTTTACAGTTGACAATAAACCAACTTTAAAACGTGCTTTCTCAAGCAATTGAAATAATAATGATGCAATTGTTGTTTTTCCGTTTGTTCCGGTTACGCCAACTAATTTTAATTTTTCAGAAGGATTTCCAAAATAATTAGCCGCCATAAAAGCCAATGCTGTATTCGTATCTTTTACCTGAATATAAGTAATTCCTTTTTCAACATTCTCCGGTAATGTATCGCAAATAACTGCAACAGCACCCAATTGAATTGCTTTTTCTATATAATCATGACCATCAGAAAGCGAACCGCGAATGGCAACAAAAACATCTTTTTCTTCAATTTTTCTTGAATCAAAATCAATTTTATGTATATCGATTTCTGTCGAACCTGTTACAGACTCAATAGCTACTTTATATAATATGTCTTTCAGTATTTTCACGATAATTCTAATACTATGATTGCGTTTTTACTAATACTTTCTCCAGCCTGTAAAGACTGTTTTTTTACTTTTCCTACTCCGTTTACTTTTACTTTTAAACCTAAGTTCTCCAGCAAAGCGATGGCATCCATTCCAGGCATTCCTTTTAAATCAGGAATCTGATTTAGTTTTTTATTTGCTTCGGCAGTATATTTATCATAACTGCTGTCTTGTTTTGGAATTTTGGAATCCAGTTTTTTAATCTTATTTGTGGATGGTGCATCTGTAAATATTTTTTGGGCAATTCGTTTAAAAACCGGCCCCGCAACATCTGCTCCGTAATAATTATTTTTAGATGTATTGGGCTTATGTACTACTACAATACAAGAATATTTTGGATGATCTGCCGGAAAATATCCCACAAAAGAAGATGCATAATACAATGCCGATTTCCCTTCTTTACCACCATAATTTACCTGTGCTGTTCCTGTTTTACCAGCCATCGAAAAATCTTTCGAATACAACTTAGATCCTGTTCCTTTTTTAACCACATTAAGCAATACTGCTTTTATTTTTTTTATTGTTTCCTCTGAACATACTTTCGGATTTAAAACCTCGACATCGAACTTCTTGATGGTTTTGTTCCACTCTTTAATTTCAGAAACAAATTGTGGTTTTACCATTACACCATTATTGGCAACTGAATTGTAAAAAGCCAGCGTTTGCATTGGTGTCACCGAAACTCCGTAACCAAAAGCCATCCAGGGCAATGAAACTCCTGACCAATGTTTGTCTCCGGGTTGTGGAATATACGGTCTTCCTTCTCCTTGAAAATGCAATCCTAATGTCTTATTTAATCCATAGCTATTAATGTGATTTACAAATTTTGACGGATTGCTTTTGTAATTATCATAAACTGCCTGAACCATTACTGTATTTGATGAAAGTTCAAAACCACGTGCTAATGAAATTTTCCCGTAACCACCTCTGTGCGAATCACGAACTGCACGTCCGTAATACCTCACTTCTCCACCATGACTGTCATAAACAGTACTTGTATCTGCCACTTTATCTTCTAAAATAGCCATTAAATCGACCAATTTAAAAGTAGATCCCGGCTCGTGAGATTCAGCAATTGCATAATTCGTAGTTTCATAATATGAACCATCTTCTGCTCTTCCTAAATTCGAAATTGCTTTTACATGACCCGTTTCTGTCTCCATAACCACTACACAACCGTGATCTGCCTGATAATCTTCTAATTGCTTCAATAAAGCATGGTGCGCAATATCCTGAATAAAAACATCTATTGTAGAAATCACATCAAAACCATCCAGCGGATCAACTTCATTGACATCGCGTATAGGCTTCCATTGTCCTTTTGCAATTTTTTGTTTTAGAATTTTACCGTCTTTTCCGTTCAGGTATTTTTTAAAAGCCCATTCAATTCCTTTACCTACTTCAACTCCGGTTGCCGGATCTATACGATCATAACCTATTGTTCTTTCTGCAATTTTTCCTATCGGATGTTTTCTAACTGTTTCCTGCTCAATGATTATTCCGCCTTTAAAAGCTCCCAGATTGAACAAAGGAAATCCTTTTATTTTTACATACTCTGTATAACTCAGATTACGGGCAATCAAATAGTAACGGTTTTTATTCGCCCTTGCTTTTCTTAATTCCTTTTCGAAATAACTTCCTGATTTATCCAAAACCGTTGCCAGAGAATCTGATAATGACTTTACATATTTTTCAAAAGTTTCTGTTTTTGGCGCTTTGGCATCAAATCTAATTTCATAATTAGGAATTGAGGTTGCCAGTAAACTTCCGTCAGCAGAATAGATGTTTCCTTTGTTTGCCGGAATTACAAAATTTCTAACGGTACGCTGTTTTGCCAGTTTTCTGTAATGATCTCCTTCAACCCATTGAATATTGGTTAACTTAACAACAATAGCAATTGCCATCACAAAGATGAAAACTGCTACGAGGTAAATTCTGTAGGATATATTTTTATCGTCTACTGCCATATTCTTTTAAAGAAACTTTTTTCTTCTTCTTTTTGAACTTCTATTTTCACAGGAGGAACTGTTGACGGAAATATTTGTTTTTCAAGCATTTTATCCGATATAGTTGACTCCATCTTCAATTTCATTAATTCTGAACGTCGATCTACAAATTCTGATCTCAATTCTTTCACTTCATTATTCAGCTTTGCAATTTCAAAAACCTTTTGCTCGTATCGCTGTGTATTTGCAATCATCAGAATCGCAAGCAGGATTATAAAAACAATGAATCTCCAGTTTTTTACTGCATCATCATTGATCAAGAATCTTGCTTTTAATATTCCAAATACTCCACTTTTCATTTTTTCCTACCTATATATTATATCTTCTCTGCAATTCTTAATTTTGCGCTTCTTGCCCTGTTGTTGATTTTGATCTCAGCATCATCAGGAACAATTAATTTTCCGATGGTTTTATAAGGAACTGAAAAGTTTCCATAAAAATCACGTTCGGGCTCTCCTTCAAACATTCCGTTTTTAATAAATCTTTTTACCAGTCTGTCTTCTAAAGAATGGTATGATATTACCGAAAATCTTCCCCCTGGTTTTAAAATTTCTAAAGACTGTTCAATAAACTCTTTTAAAACATCCATTTCCTGATTTACCTCGATACGAATCGCCTGATAGATCTGAGCCAATATTTTGTTTTTAACTCTTTCCGGTAAATATTTTGCCAAAACATCTTTCAGCTCATCTGTCGTTTTGATTGGATAATGTTCTCTTGCTTCTACAATTGTTCTTGCTAAAACCGGCGCATTCTTCAACTCCCCATAATCAAAAAAAACACGACGTAAATCCTGTTCTTCATATTCGTTAACCACCCGATAAGCATTTAAATCATTTTTCTGACTCATCCGCATATCCAGTCCGGCGTCGAATCGGGTTGAAAAACCTCTTTCCGGAACATCAAACTGATGGGAAGAAACTCCTAAATCTGCCAAAATCCCGTCAACACTTTTTACACCATGAAAACGAAGAAATCTTTTTATAAATCTAAAATTCTCATTAATTAAGGTAAACCTTTCATCCGGCAAGGCATTTGCCAGCGCATCTTCGTCCTGATCAAAAGCAAACAGTTTTCCGTTTGGCCCTAATCGTTTCAGAATTTCTTTTGAATGACCACCGCCACCAAACGTAACATCTACATAAATGCCGTCTGGTTTAATATTTAAACCATCAACTGTAGGATGAAGCAAAACCGGATTATGATATTCCATTGTCGTCGTCATTAATATTTCCCATTACTTCTTCGGCCAGATCCGCAAAATCCATATCTTCGCCGCTAATTGATTTTTCATATAAATCTTTATCCCAAATCTCCACAATATTAACCGCAGATGAAAAAACCACATCTTTAGAAATACTTGAAAAAGCAACCAAATCCTTTGGAACCAACAATCTTCCTAATGCATCAATTTCTACCACTTTTACACCAGCAGTAAATCTTCGAATGAAATCATTGTTCTTTTTTACAAATCGATTCAGCTTGTTGATTTTTTGCATCATCAAGTCCCACTCTTCCATTGGATACAACTCTAAACAAGGCTGAAAAACTGAGCGCTTCAAAACGAATCCGTTCTGAAGAGAGGAAGCCAATTGCTTTTTTAAAGGCGCAGGCATCATTAACCTCCCTTTAGCATCGACCTTACACTCATATGTTCCAACAATTGTGTTCAAGAAAAATACCTTAATATGTTATACAGCAAAAATATAAAAAAAAATACCACATTTTACCACAATATACCACTTTGTTAATAAGTTTAACCACTTTACTACCACTTAATCTAATTCATACCCAATCAATACTTTAGCTAATTTTTAGTCAAAAGACAATAACGATTAGAGATCAAAAAAAATATGCACTATATTTCTTAAAAAATTAATTATAATGCAGATTTCTTAACATTTTAGAAACACAGCAAAAACAGCCATTAAAGCTGATTTTTAGCCAGTTATAAATTCTACTAAAATTATGTAGTTAAAAAACGGTAGCAAAAATTCATTTTTATTTATTAAACCCTATATTTGTCCCAATTGAAATTGGCATTAAATTAAATGGACAAACACTATAAAAAAGAAGGCAAATACAGCTATTATGAAGCTGGAGAAGGAACTCCTATCGTTATTTTACATGGCTTAATGGGAGGGCTTAGTAACTTTGATGGTGTAGCACAATATTTCCCAACGAAAGGATATAAAGTTGTTATTCCGGATTTGCCAATATACACCCAAAGCATTTTAAAAACGAACGTAAAAAGTTTCGCTAAATACGTTAAAGATTTCATTACTTTCAAAGGTTTTGATAAGGTTATTTTACTAGGAAATTCATTAGGAGGACACATCGCATTGTATCATACTAAATTGTATCCAGAAAAAGTAGCCGGACTTGTAATTACAGGAAGCTCAGGTCTTTACGAAAGCTCTATGGGAGACAGCTACCCAAGAAGAGGCGATTACGAATACATCAAAAAGAAAGCTGAAGATGTATTTTATGATCCAAAAATTGCTACCCCTGAATTAATAGATGAAGTCTATGCAACTGCCAATGACCGCATCAAACTGATCAAAACTTTAACGATTGCCAAGAGTGCAATTCGTCATAATATGGCCAAAGATTTACCTAAAATGACAGTAGAAACCTGTATCATTTGGGGTAAAAATGACGCCGTAACTCCTCCAAATGTTGCTGAAGAATTTGATAAATTATTGCCTAATTCAACTTTGTATTGGATAGACAAATGTGGACATGCTGCTATGATGGAACATCCTCAGGAATTCAACACGATTCTTGAAGAATGGCTCATTAAAAAGAATTTATAGCACTTAACTTTCGATTTTAAGGAGGTTTTAAAACCAAAAAACATGAAAATTACTACTGCCGAATTCATTATTAGCAATTCTGAAGTTTCAAAATGTCCAAAAGATCTTTTGCCAGAATATGCTTTTATCGGAAGATCAAACGTAGGTAAGTCGTCTTTGATTAACATGCTTACCAATCATAAAAATCTGGCCAAAACTTCAGGAAGACCGGGAAAAACACAATTAATTAATCATTTCAAGATTAACAACAATTGGTTTTTGGTCGATTTACCGGGTTATGGTTATGCCAAAGTTTCTAAAAAAACAAAATCGGTTTTCCAGCAATTTATCACAGATTATTTTGAAACCAGAGAGCAACTGGTTTGTGCTTTTGTTTTGATTGATATTCGCCATGAGGCCCAAAATATAGACATTGAATTTATGTCGTATATGGGAGAAAGCGAGATTCCGTTTTGTATTATTTTTACTAAAGCAGATAAGATTAGTAAAACAAAAATTGACTCACATATTGCTGCATATAAAAAACAAATGTTTGCCAACAACTGGGAAGAAATGCCTCAGTATTTTGTAACCTCATCAACAGAATCAACCGGAAAAGAAGAAGTCCTGAATTATATTGATGAAGTAAATCAGGAAGTTTTTAAAAACAATAGTGAATTTTAAATTCTCAAAATAAAACTCATAAAAAATCCCAAATTCCAAGCCTTACAACTGGAATTTGGGATTTTTTATTTTAAAATTCTTTTACTTCGTTAGCTCTAGTTTCTCCGCAAAGTAATCACAGAAATCTTTCATAGTATCAGACATTTTTTCATCATCTGTTGCACGTTTAAAAGTATCTGACATTGCCACTAAAGTTTGGTGAAAGAAAATCTTCATCTCATCTACCGGCATATCTTTTGTCCACAAATCAATACGCATTGTTTCCTGAGCTTTACTATCCCAAATCGACAACATAATTGCTTTTGCTTCTTCGGCCTGTACACCACCATCCTGAGCGCTCCATGTTAATTTTTCAGGAACACGGTTTTCATCTAATTCTATATTGAATTTAATTTCTGAGTTTATTGTATTTGACATTATTTCTTAGGTTTATATTTTGATTTTTCAAAGATTACCTTTGCATCTGTTTTTAATAATTCCGGCAAAGTTACGTTATTATTTTTCATATACGATCGTACCATCTGCCAGCCAATCCAGGCTCCAACTCTGCCCGGCGTATCATTATCTATTTCTAAATAAAATTTAGAGAAAGGAGCCGGTGTCATAAAACGGGTTGTTAACTTAGGATCTTCGCTATACAGCATTTCGTTTTCGATAAAGAAACGCCACATATATGCTTCATTCTCCTCGCACCATTTTATTTGCTCCGAAGTATACCCTATTTTTTCAGCATCAGTATAGGCTGGCAAAAGAAGATCTTTGGCATACAATTGTTTTCCTGCAAAAACCATCTGAGAAACCAGGTTTTTATCCGGAGAAACAGGAATATTTCTATAAGTAAAACTGGAAACCACATCCGGCATGATTTGTTTTTCTTCAAAATTCTGTTTCAGGTAATTTGGAAATTCATAAAACTTATGATCTTTTCCCAAGTACAATTCTAACGATACAATAACCAGACTGTCTGCATAAATTGCCTTGGCATTATAATCCATTTCTCCTATAAGCGTAATCACTTTAGGCGTTTTGGTTTTTGGAAAATAATATTTAACATGCTGAAAAAGGGTATTGAATTCCTGACGAACTGGTTCAAAATTGCCGTACTTTTTTTGAACTTCAGCATATACTTCTCTCCAGATAGGTTCCTGCATTCTTTTCAGCCAGACATCATCATTAGTACCTGCCGGAAAAAAGAATGGATATTGTTTTTTTATCTTGGCCAAATCCTCTGGTTTGGTTTCAAAAAACACCTTATCAAAACGTTCTACTTTAATATCAACAGGGATTTCTTCGACTGCTTTTTCGACCTTAGTTTTTTGATCACAAGACAAAAAAAACAAGCACAGAACCACTACAAAGCGATAAATTTTCATTTTATTTTAATTAGATTTGTGTTGCACTAATTTAAGCTTACATACGCTTAAAAATATTTGTGCAAATATACATCCCTGTATCTTAAAACTTGAATTATTATGGCTAAAAAAAGTACTATTCAGACAGAAAAAGTAAACACTCATATTGTGGAGTGGCTAAAAAATTATGCTAACAATGCAAAAGCAAACGGTTTTGTAATTGGAATTTCAGGCGGAGTTGATTCTGCTGTTACTTCTACATTATGTGCACAAACCGGTTTAACTGTTTTATGTGTTGAAATGCCAATTCACCAGGCCGAAAATCAAGTTTCAAGAGGAAGAGAACATATTGAACAATTAAAGAAACGTTTTCCGAATGTTTTAAGTGTAGAAACTGATTTAACTGACACTTTTGAAGCATTTAAGAGCGCCGTGCCAACATCAAAAGATTCAACAAAAGTTAATTTATCATTGGCAAACACCCGTGCACGCCTCAGAATGACATCTTTATACTATTTAGCTGGAATTCACGGCTTATTAGTTGCAGGGACTGGGAATAAGGTAGAAGATTTTGGAGTAGGTTTTTACACCAAATATGGAGACGGCGGGGTCGATTTAAGTCCAATTGCTGACTTAATGAAGTCTGATGTTTATGCTCTTGGACAATTTTTAACAATTCCGGAATCAATTTTAACAGCTGCTCCAACTGATGGATTATTTGGTGACAATCGTACTGATGAGGATCAACTGGGAGCAAGTTATGATGAACTCGAATGGGCAATGTTGGCCGCGGAGTCAGGAAATACGGCATCTGACTTTAATGGGAGAGAAAAATCTGTCTTTGAAATTTATAAACGTTTAAACACCAACAACAAGCATAAAATGGACCCAATACCCGTTTGTGAGATCCCAAAAACGTTAAAATAATTTTTTTAACATTTGTCCGCAATTAATTACAGAATTTATTTATTAATTTTACAGTTCCAAAAACATGAACAATTCTAAAAAAGGTAAAATTATGATTAAAGTATGTCTTGCAGACAATCATCCTGTGACTCACTTTGGCGTAAAGTCTTATTTTAAAGACCACGACCAAATTTCAATTGTTGCCAACGTAGGCAATTTTTCAATGGTTAGAGATATTCTTCAAACGAAGGAGATCGACATTCTAATTCTGGATTTAGAGCTAGAAGGTCTTTCAAGTATCTTTGAGGTGAAATCGATCCTGAAAAATTTCCCAAAAACAAAAATTGTAATTTTTAGTGACCTCGCTGAACAAATGTACGCGCCGAACGCGATTAAAGCAGGAGTTTCCGGGTATGTACACAAAACAGAAAAACTTGAAACTTTAGGTCTTTCTATTATTAAAGTACAAGAAGGAAAAATTATCATCAACGAAACTGTGCGTAAAAACATGGCCCTTATTGCTAAACAAAGCAAAAGCGAACGTTTGTACAGAAAACTTTCAAATCGCGAAATTGAGGTTTTACGTTACTTAAGTGATGGTAAGAAAAACAATGAGATTTCTAAAATCTTAAATCTGAACGAGAAAACGATCAGTACTTACAAATTAAGATTATTGACTAAATTAAATGTTACTAATTTAGTTGACTTAGTAAATAAGGCTAAGACTTTAGAAATTATTTAATTCAATGGTATCCTGATTTGCTCCGGCAGATCATCAACCATAAAAAAAGCTCTATATTTTAATCAATATAGAGCTTTTTGATTTTTATCCGCCATGATAAGGAACTACTACCCTTCCGAGCCTTTTTGAGAAATTATTCAAGAGTTTTGAATAATCTACTACCATTGATAATAATTCTGAATTATCTTCTTTTGGATCCGCCATAAGCGAGTCTTTCAATTCCTGAATAATTTTTGAAACTAGAAACCAACGCATCGAGAATATAGTATCTGAAACATTTTGTTCGATCGTTTCACTTTTATGTTTCGGAAAAATATTTTGTCCTTCCCAGTTGTGAATGGTTAATTTTTCATCTTCCATTAAAATATTCGTCACTTCCTGTGCAAAATCAGGATCCAGATGCATCAAATATTTATCTAAGCTAAAAGTTTGATTTTGATTGTAAAAATCAATTAATCCTGTAAATATATTTTGAAATAAAGTATTAGAAAGCTCTACTTCATCTTCCTGCAAACTTAAATACACTTTTTCGTAAACTTTGTATTTTCGTTTTTCAGAGACTTCTTTAATATTCCCTTCTTCATCTGCCTTCAGGAAAACATCTTCAAAGTCCTCTTCTACACTTCCGTATAATAATAATATCTCAATAATTTTTCTTTCGAAACCGTCCAGAATATCCACTTTTTCTGTGGGTTCTTCCGGATATCCCGGTTCTCCTCCCGGATAATAATCGTCTGGTGGCCCAGTTCTTGGATCTTCGGGATCACCTCCTGAAAAAGTAACATTTTTTGGTTTTTGGTTTCTAAAAACTTCAAAAGGCTTCTGTTCCTGCTTTTGTTTTTTATTAACTTCTGCAATATCTTTTTGAATCAGCTGCGCCAGTGTACTTACCAAAACCTGCTCCGAAATATCCATAATTCTGGCACATTCCTGAACATACACTTCACGCTGAATACGATCCGGAATTTTAGAAATACTTACAACCATATCCCGAATCAGATCAGCTTTTTTTATAGGGTCGTTTTTCGCATCTTTCATCAAAAGTGATGCTTTAAACTGTATAAAGTCTTTACTGTTTTGCTCCAGATAAGCAACCAGATCATCATGAGAATTTTTTCTTGCAAAACTGTCCGGGTCTTCTCCATCAGGAAAAGCACAAACTCTCACATTCATTCCTTCTTCCAGAATTAAATCGATTCCTCGAACAGAGGCACGTAATCCTGCAGCGTCTCCATCAAAAAGCACTGTAATATTTCTGGTCAGACGATTTATCAAACGAATCTGATCAGGCGTTA
Organism: Flavobacterium chilense; assembly: GCF_001602525.1. Classification (GTDB taxonomy): domain Bacteria; phylum Bacteroidota; class Bacteroidia; order Flavobacteriales; family Flavobacteriaceae; genus Flavobacterium; species Flavobacterium chilense. The sequence continues at coordinate 166,173 of NZ_LSYT01000008.1, read as the reverse complement.
AAGCCGTACCTGACGAAGCTACAACATTCTCAATTCCTGCCTGATGAAACTGAATTACATCTGTATATCCTTCAACCAAATAACAATTATTTTGCTTGGCTATGGATTGTTTGGCCTGAAAAATCCCGTAGAGGACTTTACTTTTATGGTAAATATCACTTTCCGGAGAGTTTAAATATTTTGCCGCTTTTTTATCATTGGTTAAAATACGTCCTCCAAAACCTAAAACACGTCCGGACATGCTTTCTATAGGAAACATAACACGACCTTTGAAACGGTCAAAAGGACGATCTTCTCTGGCAATGGTTAAACCGGTACTTTCCAGAAATTCTAATTTATAACCTTTACCCAGAGCTTCTTTAGTAAGTGCGTCCCAGGTTTCCGGAGAATATCCTAAACTAAACTTTTTAATCGTTTCGTTTGTAAAACCTCTTTCTTTAAAATACGAAAGTCCAATTGCTTTTCCTTCTTCTGAATTTAAAAGTATTTTATGAAAGTAATCTTTAGCAAATTCCGAAACCAGATACATACTTTCACGAACATCTGTCATGGCTTTTTCAGCATCTGTTTGTTCGGTTTCTTCAATCTCAATATTATATTTTCTTGCCAGATATCGAATCGCTTCGGGATAAGTAAACTGTGAGTGCTCCATCAGGAATTTGACAGAGTTACCTCCTTTTCCTGTACTAAAATCTTTCCAGATTCCTTTTGCAGGCGAGACCATAAACGACGGAGAACGCTCATCTGAAAAAGGACTTAACCCTTTGAAGTTACTTCCGGCGCGTTTTAAATTGACAAAATCCCCAATAACCTCCTCAACGCGAGCGGTTTCAAAAACAGAATCAATTGTATTTTGTGAAATCAAAACGTAAAATATTTAAAAAATTTGAAGTCTGTAAAAGTACGCAAATCCATCCTCAAATCTGAGGTTTTCAAATAAAAAAAGTGCCTCTTACGAAGCACTTTTTCTACTAACTAACTCAACTGCATTTTAATTCAAATCAAGTCTTAATCCTAATGATATATTGTTTTCTTTCACTAAATTATTCTTAAACAACGGGTTTAAATCATATTTTGCATACAAACTCCACGCTTTATAACCTATATAAGAACTTACACCATAGATAAAGTTATTTACATTATAATCGCCTTTTATGGTTGTTTTATAATCTAAATCGTCCTGATCGTATTTTAAAATCTGTTTCGATTTTACGTTGATTCCGGCATAGCCCCCAATTCCGAAACGGAAACTTTGATGTGTTCTGAAATATGTTTTTCCGTTGCTTACTTTTGGTCTTGAAAAATCGAATTCTAAATGTACCGGAGCCACGATATAAACATTTCTAAAACGTGATTCATCCAAATTAATGGCATTGGTCTGTAACACTGTCTGATCACCGTTTACTACAAAGTTTCGGTTATTTGTAGGACGAATGTTGTTGTACATTAACGAAAGTCCGTATTTAGCATGTAGCAAATTGTCGTTTTTCATTAATCTTGAATTGTATGTAAAACCCCATTCATAAAAATGTGATCCTATAAAACTGTAATTAGAATCCTGAAGTTTCCCATCGGCCATCATATTATTTAACCCCATTGCAAATACAAACTGAGATGTTGTTCTTCTCTCGCCGCGAATTGAATCCCTGCTTTTTTTATTCTTGTCATTTTTATCCCAGTAGATAACAATCTTTCCTTTCTTTATTGAATCCTGTTCTTTGATTTTTCCGTCGACTTTTTGCTGCACTAAATCATTCAATTCATTTTGTGCCAATGTGACTTTTTCTTCAATGATAATCGCTCTGGCTTCTGCTAATTCTTTTTTACGTTTGTCTGCTTGTTCCTGAGTAATTTTCCCTTCAGACAATTGAACGTTTACGGCTTCGACTTCTTCTTTTAAAGCTGCTTTTTCTTCTTTTGTAACCTTTTCTATTTTATTGGCAATTTGTTTTGCTCTTGACTCGAATGTTTCCTGTCCCAGTACTTTACTAACAAATAAAAAGACTAAGATTACGAGATAAATGGTAAAATTCTTCATGATTGATTTTTTAAAATTGATTGTTGATTGATGATTTTTAATGGTGAATTGTAAGTTGTGAATTGTGAATGATAATTGGTAAATTCTTTATTCTTTATTCTTTATTCTTTATTCTTTATTCTTTATTCTTTATTCTTTATTCTTTATTCTTTATTCTTTATTCTTTATTCTTTATTCTTGCTGATTTCGGTTTGCTAAAGCTACTTTTACGGTTTGATAATTTTTATTGACTTTTGTAATTACTTTTTCCCTAAATGAAAGTTCTAATTCGCCATCGACCTGATTAAGCAAATCGTTTGCATTGACTTTTAACTTTGATTTTGATTTAACCGTGTTTTCAGCAACAACAGATTTTTCGGCTGTTTCTAATAACTGATCTACTGTTTCTTTTTTTGAAGGCTCTGTAACTAATGGTTTGTTGATTGATTTTTTTTCCTGATTGTTTTTGATGATGACTGAAGACTCCGCTATTTGTTTTGGTTCATTTTTTATGGTTCTATTTAATTTTGGGTTAAGACTTTTTTCTTCTTTTACAGCATGCTCTGTTGGCGTTTTTTCAGAAACTGCTACTTCGGTTTTAACTGGCACAGTATTATTTAAAGTGGGTTTTATAACTGAATCTTTCTTCGTGTTTTCCTCTATAACAACTGTGTTTTTGGGTGTTGTGTGAATATCTTTCTTTTGATTAAAGAAGAAAGTTCCAACCAAAAGAAAACCTACGATACTTGCTGCTATATAAAGCCATTTTCTGTTCTTTTTCGGTTTTTTCTTTTCGACAACACTCAACATAGCGTCTAATCGATCCCAGGCTTTGTCGCTTGGTTCAATTTGGCGTTGATTTAGTTTTTCACGGAAATCCTTTTCAAAATTATTCGGTTCCATTATCTTGTTTTTTTAGAATATTAATTTGTGTTTGCAGCATTTTTCTAGCGTGCGATAATTGCGATTTCGATGTTCCTTCATTAATTCCCAGCATCTTTGCAATCTCATTATGTTTATACCCTTCGATAGCATATAAATTAAAAACCATTTTATATCCGTCCGGCAAAGCATCTATCAGAAACTGAATCTGATCTATCGAAAACTGACTATCTATGGCATTAAAACTTTCTTCTGTATAAATCTCATCATCGGCAAATTTTACTTTTTTCTGAACTCTTAAATAAGAGATACATTCGTTTACCATGATTCGGCGAATCCAGCCTTCAAAACTTCCTTTATTTTCAAATTTGTCCAGATTGGTAAACACTTTCATAAAAGCTGTGATCATTACATCTTCTGCTAATTGAATGTCTTTTATATATTGTCGGCAAACACTTAGCATTTTTGAAGAAAACCTACTGTAAATTTGCTGTTGAGCTTGTCGGTTATTTTCGACAGCCAACTTTATAATTTCAGTTTCTTCCTGATGTAAATGAATAATTTTCATTAATAAGCGTTTGGTTTTTGGTTTAGCAACAGACTTCTATTAGCATAGACGAGTATCGATTTGAAATGGTTGCATAGAGTATGGAAAATTTCAATAAAAAAATTAAAAATTCCAAACAAACAGAAATACACAACTGATTTACAACAAAGTAAACCAATTATTTAATCAACAAATTTTCTAATTATCTAATTAAAAAATTTATTTCTTTCTTTCAATAACGTAGTTTACCATTAAAGTAAGTGCTGCTTTGAAATCAGAATCCGGGTAATTATTTAAAAGAGAAAGCGCTTCCTGTTGAAATTGCACCATTTTATTTTCGGCGTAAGCCAAACCATTATTATTTTTTACAAAGGCAATAACTTCTTTTACGCGTTTTTTGTCTTTGTTGTGGTTTTTGATGGAGTTTATCAACCACTTTTTTTCTTGCGGAGTACAGGTATTTAAAACATGAATTAGAGGCAAAGTCATTTTTTGCTCTTTAATATCAATTCCGGTTGGTTTACCAATGGCTTCTTCGCTATAATCAAACAAGTCATCTTTAATTTGAAAAGCCATCCCGATTAATTCACCAAACTTACGCATGTTTTCTACCTGAATATCATCTTCAATTACCGATTTTGCACCAAGAGCACAACAAGCCGCAATAAGTGTAGCGGTCTTTTTTCGGATAATTTCGTAATAAACATCTTCTGTAATATCAAGTCTTCGGGCTTTTTCTATCTGAAGTAATTCACCTTCGCTCATTTCTCGAACAGCAACAGAAATGATTCGGAGTAAATCAAAATCGCCATTGTCTATCGAAAGCAATAAACCTTTTGACAATAAATAATCTCCCACTAAAACGGCAATCTTATTTTTCCAAAGGGCATTGATAGAGAAAAATCCACGGCGGCGATTACTGTCATCAACCACATCGTCATGTACCAAAGTTGCGGTATGAATTAATTCTATTACTGATGCTCCACGATAGGTTCTCTCGTTTACAGTACCTTCTGAAACCATTTTTGCAGTTAAAAAAACAAACATCGGACGCATTTGTTTTCCTTTTCTGTTTACGATATAATAGGTAATTCGATTTAGCAAAGCCACCTTTGAGGTCATCGATTCATGGAACTTTTTTTCAAAAAGTTCCATCTCGTTAAAGATCGGCTGTTTTATTTGAGAAGTAATATTCATTTCGATCCCAAATATACTATTTTAAATAAAAAAACGTTGTCTATTTTACGTTAGTATATCAACAATTTATGCAATAATTAAGAAATCTCACCAAATACATAATATAAATAAAGCCTGATTTGAATTCATTAATTAAAAGTAAAACCTAATTAAACTCATTATTATGAAAACAAAATTTTTATTTATTGGAGCATTGACTGCTTTATCATTTTTCGTTAGCTGTAATTCTGATGAGAAAACAAATAACGGATCGTCTGCATCTATTTCGAACGATGAAATTATTACCAATGCCAAAATCGATGCCTCAATAGAAGATGTAACGGATATTGCGGAGGATCAATTTAACGTACAACAAAATAGCACTGGTAAACCCGCAGGTCCTGTAAAAAGTTTTTTACCTACCTGCGCCATTATAACAACTACTCTAACAAATAATACCTGGACAAAAACTATTGATTTTGGCACTGAAGGATGTACTTTAGGCAACGGAAATGTAGTAAAAGGTAAAATGGTACTTTCTTTTGCCAATGATTTTGCCGCTGCTACACAAACTATCAGTTATACTTTTGACGGTTTTTATCATAATGGTAAAAAACTACAGGGAAGTAAAAGCATTGTAAGAACCATAAAAGCAACTAGTTTATTTGCTACAGCTCATCCTGTTTTGACGGGAACAATTGATATGACGGTTACTTTTGATGATGGAAAGGTTTATAAACGAAAAGGTTCTTTGGTAAAAGAAATGGTTGAAGGCTATGATACCTGGTTTAATTGGGAAGACAACGCTTCTTTGGTGACCGGAAGCGGATCAACTACTTTTCCTAACGGAGATACTTTTTCTGTTGAAATTACAACTCCGCTCGAATTTAAAGCATCCTGCAAAAGTCCTTTTCCTGTAAAGGGAGTTGTTTCTATTACTAAAAACGGAGCTGCTGCAGTTATCGATTATGGAAGCGGAGATTGCGATTCGCTTGCCAAAATAACCAAAAATGATATTACAGAAGAAATTAACTTAAAAAAGTAAAATCCTTTTTGCCCAAAAAAAGCATTAAGAACAAGAATAGCTCTTGTTTTTAATGCTTTTTATTTATCCTTAAATTAAAACTCTATCCTTCTTTGTTCGCCAATTGTCCACAAGCGGCGTCAATATCTTTTCCGCGGCTGCGACGTACTTTACATACTACTCCAATATTCTCTAACGCTTTTATATAAGCTAAAATAGATTCTTCTGAAGCTTGCTGAAATTCTCCGTCATCGATTGGATTGTATTCGATTAGATTTATTTTACATGGTACATATTTACAGAATTTCACCAAGGCATCAACTGAAGCCTTATCATCATTAATTCCTTTCCAAACCACATATTCGTAGGAGATTTTGCTTTTGGTTTTTCTATACCAGTATTCTAATGCTTCACGTAAGTCTTTTAAGGGAAAATTCTTGCTGAACGGCATAATCTTAGCACGGGTTTCATCTATAGCAGAATGCAGGGAAACTGCCAATTTGAATTTCACATCATCATCGGCCATTTTTTTTATCATTTTCGGAATTCCGGATGTCGAAAGCATAATACGTTTTGGCGACATTCCTAAACCTTCCGGAGATGTAATCATATCGATTGCTTTAATGACATTATTGTAATTCATTAAAGGCTCTCCCATTCCCATAAAAACAATATTCGAAAGCGGATGATTGTAATACAAACGACTTTCTTTATCAATAGCCAGAATCTGATCGTAAATTTCTCCCGGCTCCAGATTTCGCATTCGTTTTAATCTTGCAGTAGCGCAGAAATTACAATCTAAACTACAGCCAACCTGACTCGAAACACATGCTGTTGTTCTGGTTTCGGTTGGAATCAAAACTGATTCTACCACCAATCCGTCATGTAACCGGACAGCATTTTTTACTGTTCCGTCGCTGCTGCGCTGCATGGTATCAACCTTAATATGATTGATAACAAAATTTTCTTCGAGCATAGAACGTGTTGCTTTTGCAACATTTGTCATATCCTCAAAACTGTGTGCTCCTTTGCTCCACAACCATTCATAGACTTGATTACCACGAAATGCTTTGTCATTATTTGCGACAAAAAAATCCCGCAACTGATCTTTTGATAAGGCTCGTATGTCTTTTTTCTCAATTTGCATGCGGCAAAGTTACTGATTTTTTCCTTAAAATTCCTGACGATATCCTGAAGCTTAGCGCCTCATGAATCTTCGATTTCTATTTTAAGAGCCAATCACTTTTCTTTAGAACTTAGCTTAAAATCGCAATAAATAATTATAGGAATTTAATAAATCCTCAACTATGATTTTTATCATCTTCTTTCTTATGAGTTCACAATAAATTTGACCTAAGAAATAAGGCAAGCTTTTAATTCTAAAACAGATCAGATTACAAAACTTCCTTATTCAAATGATTAACCCCACAATACCTAATCAAAATGGAAACAATTAAATCAATTTTATTGACAGTGGTTTTTATAACAATGTCATTACCGACAAATGCACAAAGAAATTATACAATGTCAAAAGGAACTTTTGAAGTTGCAGGAACATCAAATGTACACGACTGGGTTATGAAATCTACAGAAGGAAGCTGCATTGCTAATTTAAGTGTTACAGATTCTAAACTAATTGATATAAACAGTTTAACTATCACATTATTAGCAGAAAGTATAAAAAGCAGTAAAACAAGTATGGACAATGTGGCTTATGAAACGATGGATACCAAAACATACAAAAACATTAAATATGTTTTAAAATCTGCAAACAAACTAAACGAAACTACCTGGAATTTAACCGGAACTTATACCATTGCAGGAGTTAGTAAAGATTACAGAACTCAGGTAAACGTATCAGCCAGTAATGGTACTTTTACTCTAAAAGGATCTAATCAGATTACTTTTGCCGATTTTGGAATGTCTCCTCCAACAGCTGCACTTGGGGTTGTTAGAGCCGGAAAAGATCTAACTATGATTTTCAACATTACGCTGAATGATTACTCTAAAAATGATAATATTTTAGTTATCAAATAAGCTCTAATCATCACTAAAAAATAAGCTTAATACCCCGAAAAACAGCACAATAACAGTAAAACAGGTTTTAACTCCAATAAAACGAAACATAATAGTGTTAAAAAAATACTGATAGGTTCAAAAAAAAATAAAATTTGGCACAAGAATTGTCTTGCTCTCAAAAGAAAAGTAATCTTACAAAGCGCGCAATCATTTTAAAATTTGTATTTTTATTATTCTACTTTATGACCTTTAAATTTTATAACCTAAAAAGACATTTTATTATGAAAAAACAAATTTTAAGCTTAGCTGTTGTTGCGTTGTTAGCATTTGCTGTTCAATCATGCGAAAAGAAAGAGCCAAAACCTACAGACGAGGAATTAACTCTTGGAAACAAAGTTGACTCATTGACTACAGATATTAAAGAAGTTAAAGACAGTGCTGTAAGCAAAACAGAAAATGCTGCTCAAGATGTAAAAGATGCCACTAAAAAGGCAGCTGACGATGTTGAAACTGCTGCAAAGAAAACAGCTACTGATGTAAAAGATGCCACTAAAAAAGGCGCTGAAAAAGTAGAAAATGCTGCAAAAGCTGCAAAAGACGGAACTGTAAAAACGGCTAAAGAAGTTAAAGACGCTTTAAAGAAATAGTTTCTTTATGTAATGAGACTAAAACCATTCGCTTAAACGAATGGTTTTTTTTATGCAAAATAGTACACTGATATTTTTGTATTTTTGCTTTAAATTAGAACTACTACAAGATGCATTTTATATCACAGGAATTAGAAGATTATATCGAGCAACATTCTGAAAACGAACCGGAATTATTAGCCAAACTAAACAAAGAAACGTACCAGAAAATACTTTTACCCCGAATGCTTAGCGGACATTTTCAGGGTCGTGTTTTAAGTATGCTTTCTAAACTGATACGTCCGGTAAATATTCTTGAAATTGGTACTTACACTGGTTACGCTGCTTTATGTTTGTGCGAAGGCATGCAGGAAAACGGACAATTGCATACTATTGATATTAAAGAAGAACTGGTTGATTTTCAAAGAAAATATTTTGATGCTTCGCCTTGGGGAAAACAAATTTTTCAGCATTTAGGTGAAGCTGTAGACATTATCCCAACATTAGATCTGAAATTTGATCTGGTTTTTATTGATGCAGATAAAGAGAATTACCTTAATTATTGGGAAATGATTGTTCCGAAAATGAATAAAGGCGGAATTATATTATCTGACAATGTTTTATGGAGCGGAAAAATCCTGGAACCGGTTCATCCAAATGATGTAAGTACAAAAGTGCTTTTAGAATACAATTTGCTTTTAAAAAACGATCCTAGAGTAGAAACTGTTTTATTGCCAATTCGCGATGGATTAACCGTTAGCAGGGTTTTATAGTTTTAAGATATTAAAGCACTAAGTTTTCTCTTTTCATATTATAACCTATTGAGATGAATTATTCAAACCAGATAGATAACGAGGGGTTTTCAATAATAAACAATGTTTATACTGAAAATGAAGTTGAAAAACTGATTTCGCTGATCAAAAACAGTACTGAAAACAAAACCGACAATCCTACTTTTAGAAAATCTCAGGATTTATTTGCGATTAGACAATTTCATAAAGAAATACCGGAGACTCTAGATTTTATTTTTAACCAAAATCTAAAAAGTATTATTGAAGATATTTTTGGGAAAGGGTATTTTATTACCAAATCTATTTATTTTGATAAACCTGAAAAATCAAATTGGTTTGTAGCTTATCATCAGGATCTCACTATTTCTGTAAACAAAAAGATTGAAGTAGAAAATTTTGAAAACTGGACTGTAAAACAAAATCAGTTTGCTGTTCAGCCACCAAAAGAGGTTTTAGAGAATAATTTCACGATCAGGATTCATATCGACAAAACAACAAAAGATAATGGTGCTTTAAAAGTTATCAATAATTCACACTCAAAAGGAATTTTGAGGATTGAAAATCTGGATTTTAATAAAGAAAAAGAAACAATCTGTGAAGTCGACAAAGGTGGTATCATGATTATGAAACCTTTATTATTTCATGCATCAAACAAAACGACAAACAACGAACGCAGAAGAGTTATTCACATTGAATTTAGCCAACAACAACTTCCAAATGGTTTGGAATGGAGCGAAAAAACAATCCTTAATTAATTTCTTGAGATTTTTCTCTTTAAAAAAAGGCTTTAACCAAAATACCAGTGTGTATTTGGTCAAAGCCTTTTATATTGACTTATATAATGTTCTTAAAAACTTATAATGTTAGTAATTTAAAACCCTCAGCAACTAAAAAAATTACCCCGGAAAATACTGTGGTTTTAGTTTTCGATAAACGAAATACAATAAGAATCCAAAAAGTGCTCCAAAGAAATATCCTGTCAAAATATCTCCAGGATAATGTAATCCCAAATAAATTCGGCTGTAAGCAAAGATTAAAGGCCATAGAAATATGAAGCCTAAATATTTAAAATGACGTTTTAAAATAAGATATAAAAACGTTGCTACTGCCATTGTATTGGCTGCGTGACCTGAGAAAAAACTATAGGATTTTCTGGTTTGCACGACACGAATAATGGTATTGATATCCGGATTATTACATGGTCGTAAACGCTGAAAAGTGTATTTGAACAGATTGGTTACCTGATCTGTAAAAGTAATTAAAACTGCTATAAAAAGCAGCAAATATAAGATTTGCTTACCTCCAAGCTTTTTATAAATTAGATAAAAAAGCAATAAAAAAAATGGCGTCCAATACAATTGCTGGGTGATAATAAGCCATAATTTATCATATTTTTCAGAACCTAAACCGTTTAGATATATCAGTAAACTGGAATCTAATTCTTGTATTTTTTCAAGCATATTTATAATTGGCGTTTTACAGGTCCTGAGATTGACTCTATATCTTCTTTTACTTTATCTATTTCTGTTTTAGTATCTCCCAGTAAATTACCGGAAAGATTGGTAGTATCACCTAATAAATTAGATTTTGCATCGTTGATCTGAGCATTGATATTACCTGTTATATCAGTAAGGGATTTTGTATCAAGACCGTTGGCCTCTGCCCCTTTTTGAATTTCACTTTTAATATCATTTGTTGCGTTTTTCAATTGTGCCATTGCTTTACCCATTGTACGGGCAATTTCCGGCACTTTGTCTGAACCAAAAAGCATTAGTACTATAAACAGTATAAAAACTAATTCACCTCCTCCTATACCAAACATATCTTTTATTTTTGTGTGCCACAAAGATATTAAATTTTGTAGCTGACAGTTTTAAAATTTACTTAAAAAAAAAGACTCCTTTCAGAGTCTTTTCAATTTATCTTTAATCAAATTTTGATTTTTCTTCTACTTTTGGCCAGCTATTATTGGTTACATCAATATCAGCCGTCATTAGTTTTGGATCAATTTGAATCTTTTTGATTGCTTTTTCAGTAGCATATACTTTTTTGGCTGTATCATTATTTTTTCTCCAGATTTGTGCCGGATACTGATAATTGTCTTTTGTACCATCTTCGTAAGTAATCTCAACCAAAATTGGCATAATCATTCCGCCTGGTTTATTAAATTCTACTTCATAGAAATATTTAGGCGATTTCAAACTTGCTTTTTCATCTGCTGTAAATGTTTGACTTACATAATCAGCCAAAGATTTTACATCTTCTACTTTTAACGCTTTTTTGTTTGAAGCACTTACTTCTGCATTATCTCCTGCTACCAAATAGACAAATGGTCCTTTTTCAAATCCAAAGCGTCCTTTTTTCACTTTCACATCTTTAAGATCTGCCGTTGGAGTTTCAGAAACATAGTATTGTTTTACATCTTTGATTCCAATGTCTACAAAATCTGTTGAGTAAAACCATCCTCTGAAAAACCAGTCTAAATCTACTGCCGAAGCATCTTCCATAGTTCTAAAGAAATCTTCAGGGGTTGGATGTTTGAATTTCCATCTGTTTGCGTATGTTTTAAAAGCATAATCAAACAATTCTCTTCCCATTACTACTTCTCTTAAAATATTAAGTCCTGTAGCCGGTTTTCCGTAAGCATTATTCCCAAATTGATGAATGGTTTCAGAGTTAGACATAATAGGCTCTAAAAACTTTTGATCTCCACTCATATACGGAACAATATTTTTTGCAGGTCCACGTCTTGAAGGGAAATTCGGATCTAATTCCTGTTCTGCCAAATATTCTAAAAAGGAATTCAAGCCTTCGTCCATCCAGGTCCATTGGCGTTCATCAGAGTTCACAATCATCGGGAAGAAAGTGTGTCCTACTTCGTGAATCACAACCCCAATCATTCCGTTTTTAACTTCTTTACTCGTTACTCCATTTTCATCCGGACGACCAAAATTCCAGCAAATCATTGGATATTCCATTCCCTGATCTTCTGCAGAAACTGAAACTGCTTTTGGATAAGGATAATCGAATGTATGTGATGAATAGCTTTTTAGAGTATGCGCTACAACCATTGTCGATGTTTCTCCCCAAAGCGGATTTGCTTCTTTTGGATAAACAGATTCTGCCATCACTACTCTGTTTCCTATTTTCACGGCCATTGCATCGTAGATAAACTTTCTTGACGAAGCAATTCCGAAATCACGAACATTTTTTGCACTAAATCTCCATGTTTTTTTCTTATCAGAAAAACCTTTTTCTGCAGCTTCTGCTTCAGCTTGTGTTACAATAACAACTGGTTTATCAAATGATTTTTGAGCTTGCTCGTAACGTTTTACCTGTTCTGGTGTAAAAACTTCACTTCTGTTGGTCAATTCTCCTGTTGCATCAATTACGTGATCTGCAGGAACAGTAATATTAACATCAAAATTTCCAAACGGAAGTGCAAATTCCCCACTTCCCCAGAACTGCATATTTTGCCAGCCTTCAACATCATTATAAACTGCCATTCTTGGATAGAACTGAGCAATTACATATAATTTATTTCCGTCCTTTTCGAACAATTCATAACCGGAACGTCCGCCTTCTTTTCTGTAATTATTAATGTTGTACCACCATTTTATCGCCAATGAGATTTTCTCTCCCGGTTTTAACGGAGTTGCTAAATTAATACGCATCATCGTTTCATTGATGGTATATGACATTGGATTTCCTTTGATGTCTTTTACCTGCTCAATATTAAATCCGCGTTCTAAATCTTTTTTCAGGTATTTACTTGAAAAACCTTCAAGTGGTAAAACCTGATTGATTTTTTCACTTTCGGCCAAAGAAGTCTGAGTTTTAGCTTTTGCCTGATTCTGATCTAACTGAATCCATAAATATTCTAAGCTATCCGGAGAGTTGTTAGAGTACGTAATAACTTCAGAACCATTAATTTTTGAATTTTTATCGTCTAACTCAATATCAATTTTATAATCTGCCTGTTGTTGGTAGTATGCTGGTCCCGGAGCTCCAGAAGCTGTACGAAACATATTAGGGGTCGCTAACAAATCATACATTTGACTGAATTTGTTAGTATCGTATTTCCCTTGTTGTCTAGGAGCAACTGTTTTTTCCTGAGCAATTAACATTGCAGGAAAAATTAATAATAATGAAAGTTTTTTCATAAAAGTTTGATGGTAATTTTTGTCAGGGTGTGAAAATAACAATTAAAACAACATTTTTACACATTCTCTAATATTTTAACAATTCTTTCCTTGAAGATTCTGTAAAAAGCACACTCTTTTTTGTCCCAAATGCTGAGATATGTGTAATATTTTGCTGTTCAGCATTCCAATCAACCAAAATAGTATTAGAGATTTCGATTGTTTTAAATTTATCAATGTCTTTTATTCGGGAATAACAAACCAAAACATCTCCAGCCTCAACTTCTTTAGATAAAAAAGTAATAGGTTTAAACTGACCGTTTATTTTTATAGTGAAATTTTCTGAAAGATATTTTTTCAGAAGCTCTACATCTGCTTCTGTTTCTTTATCCGTACCAACAAATGTTTTTTTGTGATACTTTTTCTCCATTCCATTATTTAAATCATCAATAAAAATGCGGGAAGTAATTTGAATCATCTTTTTCTCAGCCGCATAATTAACCTGAAAAATACCCATGTAAAATTTATGGAATGTAAAAGCAGAAACGGACAAAAACAATATCCCGAGTAAAGGATAGATTAATCTATTTTTCATTTCCCGGCAACATTCGATTTTTTGAATTCTTTATTTTTAGTAATTAAAAAATCCATCAGTTCAAATTTCTGATCAGGATCAAGATGTCTTTTTGATTCTGGATCATTTGAGCAATACATCAAAAACAATTCAATTTCATCGTCTTTTAAAGCTAACGTTTTGGTAAAAAAATCAGGTTGAAAATTTGCTCTTGAATATTCTATAAAAGCCATATCAGATATTGTCTCTTCTTTTACTTCATCATTTTTAGAAAGAAGTTTTTTAACATCTTTAAAAATCCTCACAAAATCAGTTCCGTATTTGATCGTCTGATCAGAATACATTGCCGTATTTTTAGCTGTAGACTGTTTATCATCTTCAAACTGCATATCTACAATTTTTTGCGAATTACCTCCAAGCGCTTTCACTTTTAGGTCTTTATGAACTAAAACTTCTTTTAACTCATTACTTACCAAAGTTAGAGATACTGCAAAAAGAACTTGTGCACAATCTTTCTCTGTTAAAACAATCTTTTTTGACTGAAATGCCAACCCTGTAAACAATAAAGTGTCTTTAGGTTTTGCCATAATATCAAACAATCCATTTGTTCCAATAAAGGTTCTGACGTTTGCATTTACATTCATTACGTAACCACTTTCGATTGCCAGAGTATTATTAACTGCCTGACCATGTAAAGGTTTCCTTCCATTTTGCCCAAGTATAATTTGACAAAATAAGCACACAACGAGTATTCCTAGTTTATTTTTCATTTTCGAGAATTATTAGATATTTCCTTGCTAAATCGGTTATTAAAAACATACTCATTGTTTTGTTTTTAGTATTCAAAGATACAGCAAATTCAGCATCATCCACACAATATAACTGAAATCCTTTAATATCCTCTGCCGGAATTTTCAATCTGTCAGTATAATAATTCTCTTCAAAAAGGTATTCCATTTTTGCAAAAAGCATCTCTTTTTTCTCCACATTTACCTCTTTTTTCAGCATAGCGGTCCGTCCGGAAATTTTATTAAGTAACTTATCTACAGAGGTTGATGTTGCTGTATATACTTTTCGTTCTGCAGGCGTATATTTTTTTTGCCCATATGGAATTACACCTAAATTTTCTGCTGTAATATTGGCATTTTCATTTACGATAACTTCTTTCAACTCTACCTCTTTTGCGGTCATTTTAATCTGAAGCGAAGTTGCATTCATATCATCTGCCGTAATCCTGCGTTTAAGTGCTTCGAGATTAACTGCCGAAAAAACCAGAACATCACCTTCTTTAGCTACAATAGAAAACATTCCGTTTACATCTGAAACTGTTGCAACCTGAGTGGTATTATTAATAATATTTACCCCTTCAACCGAAGTGGACTGCTCAAATATTTGTCCCGAAATTTCTTTCGAAACCACTTTCTGGGCAAAACCAACCTGAACAAACAAAAACAAAAGGACTATGTAGGCGATATTATTTATTCTCACTTGCAATTATTTCTTTGTATTTAACAGCTAATTCTCCTAACAAAAATTCTGTTGAAGTTTTATTTTTCGAGTTCAAAATTACTGTGAATTTATCATTATCCACCGCATAATATTCAAATCCTTTTACGTATTCTAAAGGAATTTGCAACCTGTTCACAAAATGATCTATAGAAAACATACTTTCCAGCAGTTTCATAAAAAACTCCTTTTTCTCTACCGCAACTTCTTTTTTAAGCATTGCTGTGCGTCCGGAGAAAAAATTCAGCAAAGGATCTGCAGAGATTGATCCTCCAGCCATTAAACCTGCACTTGCTGTTGGATCTAACGCTGTTGCTGTATGTAATTTTCGTTCGGCTTCTGTATATGACTTTTGTCCGCTTGGAATAATTCCAAGAGAAACAGCATTAATTCCACTATTATAATTCTTTACCACAACTTCCTGTAACTGATGCACCACCATGCCCAATTTTACAGTAAAATTAATATCGGTAAAATTTTCAGGAGCCAATAAGATTCTGTTTTCCTTAAATTGTATAGATGAAAAAACCAACTCATCACCTGCTTTTGCAGCAATCGAAAAACTCCCCGATTCATTGGTTGTAGTCATAACTTCGGTTTGCGCATTGATCACATAAACACCTTCCAAACCGGAAACGTTTGAAGTCACACGTCCGTTCAAAACAGTCCTTTCCTGACCCTGAGACCATACAGCCTGTCCCAGAACAACCATTAAAAAACATATAACTTTGTGAATCAAAATGACAAAAATTTAGAGATTTCCTTAAAGCTGTAAAAATATCTTAATGTATTCCAAATTTAGTATTAAGGACTTGGTAAAAATATGTTAATTAAACCCAATTTATCATATGCAAAATGAGAGTTTTTAATATCTTTAGCATGAACAATCTGAGTTTAATTTTTATGAAAAGCATTATTATTGCCAGCACTTCTACACTCCACGAAGGCAGCTATTTAGAGTATTTACTACCTACTTTACAATCTCATTTTAAAAATTGCAAAAGCATTTTATTTATACCGTTTGCACGCCCGGGCGGGATTTCGCATGACGAATACACCAAAAAGGTTTCAGACGCTTTTTCTTCTATCCATATTTCAGTAAAAGGCATTCATGAATTTGAAAACCCTAAAAATGCCATCAAAAATGCCGAAGGTATCTTTACTGGTGGAGGAAATACTTTTTTACTGGTAACGCAGCTGTACAAACACAACATTATGCAGCTACTTTCAGAAACAGTAAAAAACGGAACTCCTTATTTAGGAACCAGCGCAGGAAGCAACATTTGCGGTCTGTCTATGCAAACCACCAACGATATGCCTATTATTTATCCGCCAAGTTTTCAAACGCTAGGATTGATTCCGTTTAACTTAAACCCTCATTATTTAGATCCGGATTTACAATCTAAACATATGGGTGAAACCCGCGAAACAAGAATTAAAGAATTTCACGCGTTTAATGCAATTCCGGTTTTAGGTTTAAGAGAAGGAAGCTGGCTTGAAGTAAAAGGCGATACAATTACCTTAAAAGGAAATTTATCTGCTCGTTTATTTTTACAAAATGAAAATCCCGTAGAATTAGAAACGGAAAGCGATTTAAGCAATCTGAAATAAATTTCAGCCATATAAGTAATATAAGTTCATTTAAAAAGAACTTGACAAAAAAGAAACTCACCCTTTCTTGTATTACTTATATGGTTCAAAAAATACAAATACAAAAAAGCCTCAAACAATGTTTGAGGCTTTTGAAGAGCGAAAGACGAGGCTCGAACTCGCGACAACCAGCTTGGAAGGCTGGAGCTCTACCAACTGAGCTACTTTCGCATTAACAGGGTGCAAATATAAATAATTAATTCTTTTAAACAAAATAAAAATCAAAAATTATTTATTTTTATAAAAAACCGAAACGATTAAATTCCGGTTTTTTTAGAGCGAAAGACGAGGCTCGAACTCGCGACAACCAGCTTGGAAGGCTGGAGCTCTACCAACTGAGCTACTTTCGCATTGGTGGTGCAAATATAAAAAGAAAGTTAAGTTCAAAACAAGCTTTTTCGCAAAAAAAATCAATAAAAATCAACAATTATTTATAACCTATTTAAAATTAAAAAGTTATAAAATCAATTATTTTTCCAAAATTATGAATATTATTACAGAAATACACTCAAAAGAAACTTATGCTGTTCGCCAACCTGTTTTAAGAAAAGGCAAACCTGTAGAAAGTTGTATCTTTGAAGGAGACGATTTAGAAAGCACGCATCACTTTGGTTTATTTAGTGATGAAAATTTAACAGGAATTATTTCGTTATACGATAAAATCAATCCTATATTTGCCGAGCAAAATCAAGCTCAGATTCGTGGGATGGCAGTTTTAGAAACCCATCAGAAAAAAGGATTTGGAGAAGCTTTAGTTAAACATTGTGAAACCTACTGCAATGCTAACAAAGTTGATTTGATTTGGTTCAACGCCAGAACCGCTGCTGTAGGTTTTTACAAAAAAATGGATTACCAACCCCAGGGTGAGCCTTTTGACATTAAAGACGTTGGCGAACATTATTTAATGTTTAAAAAATTATAGAATGAACAAACTTTACTTTTCTTTAGTAATATGCATTTTTATTGCCTGTAAAAAAGAAACTCCTAAAATAATTCCGGCGGTGAAAAAAACTGCCCCGGCAATCATACTTACTGACGAAAGAAAAGTAGAAATTGACACTGCACTTATAGGCACATTTAAAAGCGAAACATTAAAGCAGTTTTATAACTCATCAGAAAACAAAACCGTTTGGGGAAATCTCAAAAAGAGAACTTATGTTTTGTCGCAACTGGAAAAAGCAGAAGATCTTGGTTTAGATCCTGAAGATTATAAAGCTTCACAACTTAAAAAGTTCGAAAGCAAAATTGGTACTCTGACCGATTCTGAGTTGGCAACTTACGACATCTTATTAACCTACAACTTCGAAAAATATCTAAGTCACTTATATAAAGGAAAACTGGACCCTAAGAAATTATATCCGGATTGGGATTTAGAAGAAAAGACGTTTGATGTTAATAATATACTGATCAAAGCTTTTAATAAAAACAAATTAGACAGTATTGTAGAAAATGTTCAGTCAAAATCACAAACGTATAAGCAGTTATTAAAAGCGCTTGAAATTATTGATGAATTTCCGGATGATTCTGAATTATCAAAAATCGAATCATTAAGCAAAATTACACTGCGTGATACCAATCCTGCTTTAGTCAACATCAAAAAAAGACTTTTATTCTGGAAAGACATGTCCGGAAAAGACAGTCTGACCAAAATTTACGATGAAAAAACATTTGAGTCTGTTAAAAAATTTCAGGAAAGACATGGTTTAGCCAATGATGGCGTGATTGGTCCGGGAACGATAAGCGCATTAAATTATTCGAAAGAAAGAAGAAAACAACAAATTATCGCCAACTTAGAGCGTTGGAGATGGTACACTACGGAATTAGCCGAAAATTATTTCATCATCAATATTCCGGATTACAGCTTAAACGTAGTCGAAAGTCAGGATACAACTTTGGTGCGAAATATTGTCGTTGGAACTAGTAAAAGAAAAACTCCTATTATTACCTCTGTACTAAAAACAGTTGTTTTTAACCCAACATGGACAGTTCCTCCAACCATATTAAAAGAGGATGTTGTTCCGGCCATGAAACGAAACCGAAACTATCTTGCCAACAAGAACATTACAATTTATGATACTTCAGGAAATGTGGTAGAACCTAATGCCTGGAACGAAAACAAACCGGGAAATTACCGTTATGTACAAAGTCCGGGGTACAATAATTCATTAGGATTGATGAAAATTTTGTTCCCAAATCATCACAGTGTGTATTTACATGACACAAATCACCGTAATTATTTTGGGAGAAGTAATCGCTCTTTAAGTTCAGGATGTGTTCGTGTAGAAAATCCGTTGGAATTAGCAGAACATATTTTAGATGATTCTGAAAGATGGTCCAAAGACAAAATCGACACTCTGATTGCTTCTAAGAAAACAACCAGCATTAAAATCACCAAGAAATATGCTTTATACCAATGGTACTGGACAGCATGGAGCAAAAAAAATCAGCTCATTTTCAGAGCTGATATTTATAATCTTGATTCAGATTTGTATGCTAAATTAAGAAATTAGCTTCTCCTCCATCATAAAAGTTCTTGACGGATGGTAGATATACAAACATGATTTGTCTTTAATCGTTTCGATTATCTCAGCAGTCAATTCAACCGGCAATGCAGGACATCCCTGGCTTCTGCCTAATCTTTTGTGCTCTCTGATAAAAGATTCCGAAACATAATCGGCTCCATGCATAACAACTCCTCTTTCGCGGGCATTGTCATTATAACCTCTTTCTAAACCGTCTAAACGTAAAGAAGCACCATGTTTTCCCTGATAGATTTCGCCTGTTGCATAAAAGCCCAAACTACTTTTAAAAGATGAATTGGTGTTTGAAAATGCCGATGCAAATTCTTCGCCGGTGTTTCTTCCGTGAGCAACGAGAGAGTTAAATAAAATGGTATTCGTAGTCATATCAATTACCCATAAACGTTTGGTATTTGATGACAGACTAAAATCAATTAACGTTAGAATGTTTTTCTGAATTATACCTCTTTCTTTTAAAAGATAAAAACCTTTTAATGCCTCAGAAAAAGTTCTAAGTTCAGGAATATTAAAATTGTTTGCGTTCAATTTTAATGCTTCATAAATGTTTGCAATTTTTGCATCAACAGTAAGTGTTTTTTCAACTTTTGCGAAAGTCTTTGTTGTTGCATTCTTTAATTCGGAGGTGTTTTTTGAATCTTTACCAAAAGATAATAACAAAAACACAAGCAGCGGATAAATTTTGTAAATCATTGAATTTCTTTAGGTTAATAATTAAATTTGGGTAGGGCAAAAATATAAAAATTTGATAGCCTCCAAAATACAGGCCTGGAAATCAGGCGTTTTTTGCTTAAATTTTAACATAATTAACATAAAAATATTATTTCTGTAAGAGATTTACTTCTGCAAAAAACCTCAACGTTTTACTGAAATTCTTAAAAAAAACATAAACAAATACTGCTTTTAAATCGTAAAGCTGTAACTATTAGCGTAAAAAACAGTTTTTTATTTTAAGTATTGAATTCTTTTATCCTTACTTTTTCATATAGAATCAAATAAAAAAATAGTTTTTCAGGCTCAATTCTTTGAACTTCCGGTTTTACAAAGAAATGATACTTCTAATTTTGAGTTATCAACTTTAAAAACAATGTACCGGGTTTAGCTCATAATGAAGCTTTAAATCCTATCTTTTCTGTAAGTCTAAAATATTTTATCAGCTACAACACCATCAAAAATAAGCTCAGAAAAAGAGTCTGGCGTGAATTAATTTTAAAAAATTTAGTGTTCTTCAACAAAATCAATATTTTTTAATACGCTTCATTTTATTAAACATAAATGTATCATTGCTTTTCCTGCCTATTTTAGAAATGACTTATCTTTGTAAAAAACAAAAATGATGAACAAAAAAGTAATCCTTATGATTTTAGACGGTTGGGGAAAATCTCCTGACCCTAAAGTTTCTGCAATAGACAACGCAAATGTTCCTTTTATAAACAGTCTTTACAAAAATTACCCAAATGCACAACTTAGAACTGACGGATTAAACGTGGGTTTACCTGAAGGTCAGATGGGAAACAGTGAAGTAGGTCACATGAATCTGGGTGCCGGAAGAATTGTATACCAGGATTTAGCCAAAATAAATCTTGCCGTAGCACACAAAACACTTGCCAAAGAACAAGTGCTGGTTGATGCTTTTACTTATGCTAAAGAAAACAATAAAAAAGTTCACTTTTTAGGATTAGTGTCTGATGGTGGAGTTCACTCTCACACTTCTCATTTACGCGGATTAATCGACGCATCTCAGGAGTACGGCTTAGATCAGGTTTATGTTCACGCCTTTACAGATGGCCGTGATGTTGACCCGAAATCCGGAGCAAAATATATTCATGACTTAGAAGATCACATTAAAGATACACCGGTAAAAATTGCTTCGATCATTGGTCGTTATTATGCAATGGACCGTGACAAACGTTGGGAACGCGTAAAACTGGCTTATGATTTAGTTGTAAATGCCATTGGTACTCCGTCAAAAAATGCCGTTGCCAGTGTTCTTGACAGTTATGCCCATAATGTTACTGATGAGTTTATTGAGCCTATCGTGATGGTGGATGAAAACGAAAAACCATTAGCTACAATTGTTGAAGGTGATGTGGTAATCTTCTTTAATTTCAGAACAGACAGAGGACGTGAACTTACAGAAGCGCTTTCGCAACACGATTTTCACGAGCAAAACATGCACAAGTTAAACTTGTATTATGTAACTCTGACAAATTATGATGAAACTTACCAAAACGTAAAAGTTGTTTACAACAAAGACAACATTAACGAAACTCTTGGTGAGGTTTTAGAAAAAGCAGATAAAAAGCAAATTCGTATTGCTGAAACGGAAAAATATCCACACGTAACATTTTTCTTTTCAGGTGGAAGAGAAACCCCATTTGAAGGCGAATCACGTATTTTGAGAAATTCCCCAAAAGTAGCCACTTATGATTTACAGCCAGAAATGAGCGCTTACGAACTTACAGCAGCTCTTGTTCCGGAATTAAACAAAGGCGAAGTTGATTTTGTTTGTTTGAATTTTGCTAACGGAGATATGGTTGGACATACAGGAATTATGAGTGCTGCAATAAAAGCATGTGAGGCCGTTGATGCTTGCGTAAAACAAGTTATCGAAGCAGCTCTTGCAAACGATTATACTACAATTGTAATTGCCGATCACGGAAATTGTGAAACCATGATTAATCCTGACGGAAGCCCAAATACTGCGCACACAACAAACCCGGTGCCGATTATTTTAGTAGATAAAGATCTTAAAAGTATTCACGATGGTGTTTTAGGTGATATCGCTCCTACTATTTTAGAATTAATGGGAGTTCAGCAACCAAATGCAATGACTTGTCATTCATTGTTGTAAATCTTTTTTAATATGACTTTAAAAAGCTGCTCTATTACCAGAGCAGCTTTTTTTTGTTTAAATAAGAGTTAAAATTTCTATATTGATAGTAATACTATTATATTTGCATTTAAAATAATTCTTATGGAAATTATACTATCAAACATAAAGATGCAGGTAAACGAAAAGATCTACGTAAAAGATCCTGAAACATCTGCATTGGGAAAAAAAATAGTAGAACAAAGTATTCTTCTTATAGACGATATTGGTTTTGATAATTTCACCTTTAAAAAACTGGGAGAAAAAATAGGATCAAACGAGAGTTCTATTTACCGTTATTTCGAAAACAAGCATAAATTATTAGTATATTTATCTTCATGGTACTGGAGCTGGATCGAATACAAACTAGTCTTTAATACCGCTAACATCATTGATAAGAAAGAAAAGCTAAAAAAAGCCATTACAATTGTTACCGAAAAAGTAAGTGACGACCTCTTTACCGATCATATTAATGAAGCAATTTTAAACAAAATAATAATTGCCGAATTCACCAAAACACTTCATACCAAAGAAGTCGACCAGGAAAACAAAGAAGGCTTTTTTTTAATCTACAAAAGACTTATCAATCGTATTGTGGCTATTGTAAAAGAAGTAAATCCGGATTACCCATTTGCCAAATCATTAGTTTCAACCATTGTTGAAGGAAGCTTGCATCAGCATTTTCTAACAGATCATCTAAAAACGATTACAGATTGCAATGAAAGTGTTACCACTACCCAATTTTATCTAAACCTTGCAGAAAACGTTTTACGCTAATTATAAAAGAAGAAATATGACACCTTTAAAACGATTTTACAATTTACTCGCACTAGACAAAAAAGATATTTACCAAATCTTTTTCTACGCTATTTTTGCCGGATTAATCAGTTTATCGCTTCCGTTAGGAATTCAGGCCATTATTGCCTTTATACAATCCGGAAGAGTTAGCGCATCCTGGATCGTACTTATTATACTGGTTGTTGCCGGCGTTGCTCTGGTTGGAATTTTATCGTTGATGCAATTGCGAATTACAGAAAACCTGCAGCAAAAAATATTTGTTCGTGCTTCGTTTGAGTTTGCAGCGCGTTTACCCAAAATAAAATCGGAGGAATTGTATGGCACTTATCCGCCGGAATTAACGAATCGTTTTTTCGATACTCTAACCATCCAGAAAGGAACTTCAAAATTATTAACAGATTTTTCGGCTGCTTTGCTCCAGATTGTTTTTGGACTTATTTTGTTGTCCTTGTATCATCCTTATTTTATTGTATTTGGTTTTTTATTATTTCTGCTTTTATACTTTATTTTTAGGTTTTCATATAAATCAGGATTAGAAACAAGTTTAAAAGAATCCAAATTCAAATATAAAGTTGCGGGCTGGCTACAGGAAATGGCACGAAATAATTTTAGTTTCAGAAATGCCTTAAACTACGATTTTGCACTTCAGAAAAACAATTCAATCGTAACCAATTATATCAATTACAGAGAAAAACATTTTAAGGTTATCCAAAAACAATTTACACAGCTTATTGTTTTTAAAGTGATTATAACTGCGAGTTTATTGTCTATTGGAGGATATTTGGTATTGAGTCAGGAAATGAATATTGGGCAGTTTGTTGCCGCAGAAATCATCATTTTATTAGTCATTACTTCTGTCGAAAAGATTATTCTTGGACTGGAAAGTTTTTATGATGTTTTAACTTCTGTTGAAAAAATAGGACAGGTAACTGATTTAGAATTAGAAGAAAACACAGAATCTAATAGCGATAATAGCTACGCAAATATCACATTGGAAACTGAAAATTTAAAATTTAAGTTCCCGGATTCACCAACCAACGCACTAGATTCTATTACTGTTAAAATTGAGCAGGGAGAAAAAATCGTAATCGATGGCGAAAACGGTTCAGGAAAAACAACTCTTATCAGGTTATTATCCGGTTTATTAAAACAAAGTTCAGGTGCTTTTTACATCAATGATGATACTTTCAAGAAAATAGACATCAAACAATATCGGGCACAAATTGGTACTATCATTCATAACGAAACTCCTTTTGAAGGAACCATTATTGAGAACATTACCTTTAATGATCCAAGCATAAGTTCTGAAGATCTAAAATGGGCTCTTGACGGAGTACAGCTCAGTTCTTTTATAAAATTATTACCAAAAGGTTTAGATACTCATATTTATCCTGAAGGACGACAATTATCATCTTCTAATGCACAAAAAATCCTGTTAGCCAGAAGTATTATTCATAAGCCAAAGATTCTTTTTTATGAAGACCCAACAGATACAATGGATGAAAGTGTTGCCAATGAAATCATTGATTTTATCTCTTCGGATAAAAACAACTGGACTGTTATTGTTTCCTCTAAAAATCCGCATTGGAAAACAAAATCGACACGACAAATAACAATGCAAAACGGTATTATTTTACTTGATCAAAAAAAACAATAAGCCATGTTAAATATCTCTGACAATAAAACCAAATTACAGTCACTTGATCAATACGAGACTGTAAGAAATCTGAGCAACAGACCGCATTATAAAATTTTAAATAAAATCATAATAGGCACATCAATTTTAGGGATAATTGCACTTTTCCTGCCGTGGACACAAAATGTTTCGGGATCAGGATCCGTAACTACCTTAAAACCGAACCAAAGACCCCAATCGATACAGAGTGTAATTTCTGGCCGAATAGAAAAATGGTATGTACAGGAAGGTGATTTTGTAAAAAAAGGCGATACTATTTTATTTATTTCTGAAATAAAAGAGGATTACATGGACCCAAATTTGGTTGCAAACACCAAAAATCAGGTTGATGCCAAGAAAAACTCTCTGGAATCGTATGACGAAAAAGTTCAGACACTTTCAAGTCAGATTCAGGCTATAGAAAACGAAAAAAGACTAAAACTCGAACAGGCAAAAAACAAAGTAAGACAATCGCTTTTAAAAATAAAAAGTGATAGTATTGACCTTGTTGCAGCAAAAACACAATTGCGAATTGCCAACACGCAATACAATCGTTCGGTTCAATTAAACAAAGAAGGTTTGAAACCTCTTACTGATGTCGAAGAGAAACGTTTAAAACTACAAGATGTTGATGCCAAAATTATCACACAGGAAAACAAATACCTGACCAGTAAAAACGAATACATCAATGCAAAAGTTGAGATTAACCGAATTTCGGCTGAGTATTCTGAAAAAGTAGCCAAAGCAAAAAGTGATCAGTTTACTACTCTTAGCAATAAATTTGACACAGAAGCTCAGGTTAGCAAATTAGAAAACCAATATACCAACTACAGTTTAAGAAATGGTATGTATTATATCAAAGCAGCACAAAATGGCTACATCAACAGAGCTTTGCAGGCAGGTTTGGGCGAAACGATAAAAGAAGGAACGCCAATTGCTACCATAATGCCGTCTCAGTACGATATTGCTGTAGAAACTTATGTAAACCCAATAGATTTGCCTTTGATCAGAAAAGGAGCAGAAGTTCGTGTTTGGTTTGACGGTTGGCCAACAATTGTATTTGCCGGCTGGCCTGATATGTCATACGGAACCTTTGGAGGAAAAGTAGTTGCGATAGAAAATTTTATAAGCACAAACGGAAAATACAGAATCCTGATAGCTCCTGATCCTAAAGAAGCACACTGGCCAAAACAACTGAGTATTGGTTCCGGCGCTCAAACTATTGCTTTACTGGACACTGTACCAATCTGGTTTGAGATCTGGAGAACCTTAAACGGATTTCCTCCTAATTATTACAAAACGGGTGAAAAAGTAACTAAAGAGAAAAAATAATGAAACGGATACTTATAGCTTTTCTGTTTTTGGGCTTTACCGCTTTTGGTCAGGAAACCATTTCTAAAGAACTTACTTATAATGAGTTTCTTGGATATGTAAAAAAATACCATCCTTTGGTTAAAAACGCCAATTTAGAAATAAGCAAAGCACAAGCCAATCTGATGATGGCAAGAGGTGGTTTTGATCCAAAAATAGAAGTCGACTTTAGTCAGAAGAAATTCAAAGACAAAGAATATTATTCTATTCTAAACAGCAGTTTTAAAATCCCAACCTGGTACGGAATCGAATTAAAAGCAGGATTTGACAACAATGAAGGTGTTTATCTAAATCCTGAAAATACAACGCCAAATCAGGGATTAACCTCGTTTGGAATCAGCGTTCCTATTGGTCAGGGATTATTCATTAACCAAAGAATGGCCGATGTTCGAAAAGCAAAAATTCAGATCAAATTAAGTCAGGCGGAAAGAAAGCTTCAGGCAGTAAGCATTTTGTATGATGCATCTGTTGCTTATTTTAACTGGAAGAAGAATTTTGAAGAAATGAAGCTTTACGAAACGTACAACCACAATGCCGAAGTACGTTTAGAAGGAATTAAATCTTTAATTACTCAGGGCGACAAACCGGCGATAGATAGTATTGAAGCGGGAATTATTGTAAAAAACAGAGCTTTAAGCCTTGAAGATTCTAAATTAAAATTAGCCAAAGCAAAACTGGAATTATCCAATTTTATGTGGCTTGACAACAACATTCCGTTAGAACTTTCAGATGAATTGGTTCCTGAGGCAGCTCTTGAAAATACCTTACAGGAAACTTTAAAAACAAACGATTTATTACAAGGTGATTTTAGCCTGGAAACACATCCAAAACTAAATGCACTGCAAAATAAAATAGAGATTCTAAATGTAGAAAAAGACCTTAAACAAAACATGTTACTGCCTAAGATCAATGTAGGATACTCCTATCTGGCAGAACCGAGTTATATTGATAATTATCGTTTTCAGGATTATAAAGTAGGCTTAGAATTTTATTTTCCGCTGTTTCTTAGAAAAGAACGCGGAAGCTTGAAACTGGCGAAATACAAACTTCAGGAAAGTCAATTTGCACTGGCTCTCGAAAAGACACAATTGACGAATAAAATAAGTGCACAAAAAATAGAAATCAATTCACTGGTGAAACAAAAAAAGCTGGCGAAAGATTTGGTAGAAAATAATATGACGATGCTCACTTCTGAAGAACGTTTGTTTTCTTTTGGAGAAAGCTCTTTATTTTTGATCAACACTCGTGAGAATAATTTAGTGAGCGCCAAACTAGCTTCTATTGCATTAGAAAACCGTTTCTATATTTCGAACTCAGAACTTTTCAAAATCATGGCAAATCCTGATTAATTTATTAACCATATAAGTGATATAAGTTCATTTAAATAGAACTTAAAAAAATCTCGCAAAGGCGTAGCAGAATAGTAAAGGAAAATAAACTTTCCGACTCTGCGCCTTTGCGAGAACTATTTTATAGTAAAATGTAAAACTTAAAAAATCTTGATTCGATTATATACTTCTTACATGATTTATTTCAGTAAATAAATACTGCCTTATAATTACTCATATCACTTATATGGTTAAAAAACAAAATGACAAAGCCACTCAACTCCATAAATTACCAGACCAATAAGTCCGCCAACCAAAGTTCCGTTGATACGAATGTATTGGAGATCTTTTCCAATTTCAAGTTCCAGTTTTTCTGAAACCTCTTTGCCGTCCCAGCTTTTTACGGTTGACGAAATCAAATCTCCAATCACTTTTTTATTATTCAGAAGAATGGATAATAAGTCATTTTTAATAAAATTATTGATCTTATCGATCATAATTGTATCTTCTTTAATTCCGTTTCCGAAACCCTGAATCAAACTTGCGATATTGTTTTTAATCGAAGACTCATCCCCTTTTTCCAAATCATTTGTGATTGATAATTTTATTTCATCCCAAATTCCGTTTATATAATCCTGAACTTCTTTTTTACCCACAAAATTTAAAATCATATTGTTGATTTTAATTCTCATTTCTTCAGAGTTTTTTACTTTTTCGAGGAAATTATAAACGTATTCGTCAATTTTAATTCTCACAGCACTTTCCGGATTTTTGGCTTCATTCAAAAAATCCTGCAATCCGTTAAAAACACCTTCTGTTATGCTTTTATCGGCAAGACCAAAACTCAGAAAAGGTGTTGAGGCTTTTACTTTTTTTCGGATCAGCTCTTTATTATTGGTCAATTCTGCACTCATCACTTCAAGTAAATTCGTTAAAAGCTGATCTTTTACATTTCCTTTCTGTAAAGGCTCCAGAGCTAATGCTACCCAATTCCCAAAATTTATTCCTTCCAGTTTTGCAGCAAACTGAACCTGAATAAATCTCTTTATATCTTCGTCTTTAATAGTCTTTAAAATTCCCGGAATAATATTTACGGCAACCACATTAGCTACTTTATCTGCATTTTCTTCCTGCGAAAGCCAATCTGAAGCTTTTGTGGCAAAATTGAATTCTTCGAGTTTAATTTCTAATTTATCCCGATTCAGAAATTCCTCCGAAACAAAATTTCCCAGATTCTCTCCAATTTCATTCTTTTTTGTCGGGATAATCGCTGTGTGCCAAATCGGAATTCCCAACGGATGACGAAATAAGGCTACAACAGCAAACCAGTCGGCAATTCCGCCTACCATTGCCGCTTCACTAAAAGCCTGTAACATTGGAATTTTAAAATAAATTGCAATGACAAAAAGTAACACTGCAATTCCTAAAAGTGCCAAAGCATTTTGCTTCATTTTTCGTAAAGCTTTTACTTTGGATATATCCTGATCTATAGTAGTTTTCATAATTTCAATCGTTTATACTACTAATTTAGGGCTTTTTTACGAGATCGTTCTTTATTCTTTATCTTTAAATAGCCACGAATTCACGAATTTTATTAAAAAAACAGTGTTTATAAATTTGAAATAAAGAAAATTTGCGAAATCAACATTCAAATTTAATTTGTCTAATTCGTGGATTCGTGGCAAAAAATAACTCGAAAAATTTTAATTAAAAATTGTACTTTTGCGAACTGAAAATCTGAAAAATATGATTATCCCAAAAAATAGAGAGGAAATCGAATTAATGCGCGAAAGTGCTTTGATCGTATCTAAAACATTAGGAATGATTGCTTCTGAAATTAAAGAAGGAGTTACTACATTATATCTGGACAAACTAGCCGAAGAATTCATTCGTGATCATGGTGCAGTTCCTAGTTTCCTTGGATTGTATGATTTCCCGAATTCACTTTGTATGAGCCCGAACTCTCAGGTTGTACACGGAATCCCAAATAATACGCCTTTGCAAAGCGGAGATGTAATATCTGTAGATTGTGGTGCATTTAAAAACGGATATCATGGCGATCATGCTTATAGTTTCGAAATTGGAGAAGTTGCTCCTGAAGTTAAAAAACTTTTAAAAGTAACTAAAGAATCTCTTTATGTTGGAATTAGAGAATTTAGAGCCGGAAATCGTGTAGAAGATGTTGGAAATGCGATTCAAAAATATACTGAATCTCACGGTTACGGAGTAGTTCGTGAATTGGTTGGACATGGTTTAGGGCAAAAAATGCACGAAGAACCGGAAATGCCAAACTACGGAAAACGTGGCCGCGGAAAACTTTTTGTTGAAGGAATGGTCGTAGCTATTGAACCCATGATTAACCTTGGAACAAGAAACATCAAACAACATAAAGACGGCTGGACTATTACCACAGCAGACGGAAAAGCCAGTGCGCATTTCGAACATGATGTAGCATTAATTGATGGTAAGCCAGAATTATTATCGACTTTTCAATACATCTATAAAGCTTTAGGAATCGAAAGTAACGAAGAGGACGAATTTAGAAAAGTGCCGCTAGTATTATAATTATTCCGCAGAGATTCACAAAGATATACGCCAAGATTTACAAAGTTATTTATACGCCTTTTAAAATGTATGCTGAAAATTTAATCTCTCAAGAAGAACTAGATACTATTTCATATAAAATTATTGGTTTAGCAATCGAAGTTCACAAACAATTAGGTCCCGGCTTATTAGAATCTGCTTATCAGGAGTGTTTGTATTATGAAATTATGAATTCTGGTTTAAGTGTTGAAAAACAAAAAGCTTTACCCATAATATACAAGGACATAAAATTAGATCACGGATATAGAATAGATTTGTTAATTGAAAATAAAATTGTCATTGAATTAAAAACTGTCGAAGCTTTTACAGATGTACATTTTGCGCAAATACTTACATATTTAAAGCTAGGAAACTATCCATTAGGACTATTAATTAATTTTGATTCAAAAATTTTAAAAAACAACATAAAAAGATTTATAAACACTTTGTGAAGCTCTGTGCCAACTTTGTGTAACTCTGCGAAACAGCTCTCCATGAAAAAACTATTCAAACTAGTCTTAAATACAATACCGCGTCCATTGTTAATTCGTTTAAGTTATGTGGCACGTCCCATTTTAGCTTTCTCATTAAGAGGAGATAAATTTACAGATCCTATCGATGGTAAAAGCTTTAAATCATTTTTACCTTACGGATACGGAAAACAACGCAACAATGTGCTTTCGCCAAGTACACTTTCGTTAGAAAGACATCGCTTGCTTTGGCTGTATTTAAACGATCAGACTGATTTTTTTACAGCACCCAAAAAAGTATTGCATTTTGCTCCGGAGCAGGCTTTTTATAAGCTATTCCGCAAACAAAAAAACCTTGATTACACAACAACTGATTTATTTTCGCCTTTGGCAGATGTAAAAGCAGACATTTGTAATTTACCTTTTAAAGACAACGAATATGATGTGATTTTATGCAATCACGTTTTAGAACATATTCCTGACGATACAAAAGCGATGCAGGAATTATTCCGCGTTTTGAAACCGGGCGGAATGGCGATTCTTCAAATTCCGCAGGATTTAAACCGTGAAGTTACTTTTGCAGATGATTCGATTACAGATCAAAAAGAACGTGCAAAAATATTTGGTCAGTACGATCACGTTC
Source organism: Flavobacterium chilense (assembly GCF_001602525.1). GTDB lineage: Bacteria > Bacteroidota > Bacteroidia > Flavobacteriales > Flavobacteriaceae > Flavobacterium > Flavobacterium chilense. Next base: position 134,942 of record NZ_LSYT01000008.1, on the reverse strand, counting down.
GTATTTATGGCCGTGATTACTTTGACAAATTAAGAAGTATTGGTTTTATTGTAATCGAAGAAGATTATACCAATAAAATTGCACCGGAACTGGTTGAAAAATATTGCCTGGCAAAAGGCGAGATTATTCCACTTTGTTTTAAACCGGAAAACTAATTTTTCACCATATAAGTGATATAAGTTCATTTAAAAAGAGTTTTCAAAATAGAAATAATTTGAAAACTCTTTCTTTTTTTGCCCTATTCCCAAAATACAAGCCTAACCAAATCCCTAAATCTTGGAACCTACAAAATCATTTCAATTTTGCTTTGACATCAGTTTAGAAAAAAACCTGAATACTTTTCTTCCAACGGCCTATATTGTTGAAAACACTGATGAGATCAAATATTTAGACAAAAAAGCAAGTCCCGGCGTAATGCAAAGCTTTGGAATTCTTTTTGATAATTTAGATTCTAATTCAAAAAAAATACTGACTGCCTGCGAATCTTTAAAACCTGAATTTATTTTTAAAAAGTTCAGTGCCAAAATCAAATCGGCTAAAACTATTGCGGATTTGCAGAAAGATTCAAAAATTGATTTTGCGATTCGTCAGCACTTAAAATTTCATTTGGGTTCCTTTTATGATTTAATTATAAAAGAACAATTTCCGTTATCTCTTAACATTGGACCAGAAAAAGATTTTTATCGCTCCAAAGTTGATGTAAGTCCGCTTTATTTTGAACCGCAGATTCAGTTTGACAAACATGCTGAAGGAATTACTTATACCCTTTCTTTAAAAGAAAACGAAACTGCTTTTTCGCCAATGGACAGCAAAGCCGATATTCTTTTGGATGAACCGGGCTGGTTGATTATCAATAAAAAATTAGGACAATTAAAAGAACTTAACGCCAAAAAATTAACCCCTTTTTTAAAGAAAAAATCAATTGAAATCCCATCAAAATTAGTTGATGATTATTTCAAAAGTTTCATTCCTGAAATAGCAAAAAAAATCGATATTAAAGCAAATGGCTTTGAAGTAGAAAATCGTGATAAAATTATTTCCTGCACGATTCAGCCCGTTCATGATTTTTTCAAAAACTGTTATTATCTTAATCTTTATTTTGATTATGACGGATATTCTTTTGATGCTTCTAAAACAAAAAAAACACATTCGTTTGTTGATTTCAGCATTGCCAATCAACCTAAAATAATTCAGTTTAAACGAAGTCCGGATGAGGTTTTTTATACCAATAAATTGGCAAAACTTGGTTTAAGCATAATTAAAAATGAATTCTACGGATTAACTTCAGAAGCTGAGAATCCAGATCCTTATATCAATATTCAATTTATTATTGATCATAAAGAAGAACTGGAAAATTCAGGATTTACAATTGAAAATCTGAAAGCCGAAAGCAAAGAAATCATTACAGAAAACCATACTGTTTTAGCTTCAAAAGAAACTACCGGAGATTGGTTTGATATCAAAATCATCATTACGATTGGAACGTATAAAATTAATTTCAGCGAAATCATTCCAAACATAAAAAGTAAAGAAAGACTTTTTCAATTGCCTGACGGAAATTATTTTCTTATTCCGCTGGAATGGTTTAGCAAATACAGTTCGCTGGCAAAATTAGCTAAAACAGAAAACGGAAATCTCCTTTTACGTAAAAGCAATTTTACTGCTCTGGATGCCATTCCGGAAATTAAAGACGATGTAACTTACAAAGCTGAATACAAAGCTTCTGAATTACTGAAAGCAACTTTAAGACCGTATCAAATTGAAGGTGTACAATGGCTTTTAGGTCATTTCAATTCGAATTTAGGGGCTTGTCTCGCTGATGATATGGGACTTGGAAAAACACTGCAGACTTTGGCTGTTTTGGTTGCCGTACAGGAACAATTAGGGTTTACTACCAAAACTACCAATTTTGATTTGTTTGCAAACGAAACAACTATCGAAAGAGAACCACTTAAAGCTTTGATTGTTTTGCCTTCTTCATTGGTTTTTAACTGGTTTAATGAAGCGGGGAAATTCACACCACATTTTTCAAAAATGCAATATGTGGGTAACGACCGAAAACAATTAGTAAGCAGATTAGCCACAACTGATTTAATTTTTACGAGTTACAGCATCATCCATAGGGATATTTCTATTTTAGAAAAATATGATTTTCGCTATTTAATTTTAGATGAAAGTCAATACATTAAAAACAAAGATTCTAAGATTTTTAAAGCAATAAACAAGATTAGTACAGCGCATAAAATTGCATTAAGTGGTACGCCAATTGAAAACTCACTGGACGATTTATGGTCGCAGATGCAGTTTATAAATCCTGATATTCTGGGGAATTATAAGTTTTTCATGGATAATTTTAAAACTCCTATTGAAAAAAGACAGGATGAGGATAGCTTATTGGAACTAAAAAATCTTGTTCAGCCTTATATTTTGCGACGAACCAAAGAACAGGTTTTAAAGGATTTACCGGCATTATCAGAACAGATTTATTATTGCGACATGGATCCTGAACAGGAAAAACTGTATGAAAAAGAAAAATCAAAAGCGCGTAATTTTTTACTCAAAACAGATGGTTCCGGAACAGATAAAATCAGTATTATTAATACGCTGATGAAGTTAAGACAGTTAAGTAATCATCCTAAAATGATAGATCAGGAATCAGAAATTGATTCTGGAAAATATATTGCAGTAACTAATTATCTGGAAACTTTAGTCCATGAAAAACAAAAGGTTATTATTTTCAGTTCATTTGTCACAAATCTTGGATTCTATACAGACTGGTGCAAGCAAAACAAAATCCAATATTGCGAAATTACAGGAGACACACCTGCAAGTAAAAGAGAACAACAGGTAAAATTATTTCAGGAAAAAGAAGAACCATTGTTGTTTTTCATTTCATTGAAAGCAGGAGGTGTTGGTTTAAATATTACTAAAGCGTCTTATGTCTTATTCCTTGATCCGTGGTGGAATCCTTTTGCAGAAAAACAGGGTGTGGGAAGAGCGCATCGAATTGGACAGTTAAACAAAGTGAATGTTGTTCGATTTATTTCTAAAAATACGGTAGAAGAAAAAATAATCAACCTCCAGGAGAACAAAAAACTATTATCAGATTCACTTTTAGAAGAAAGCTATATCAACGATGAGCTCGAAGTGAATTTAGAATATATTCTGAGCTCTTAACAAATTGTTATCAAAACCCATTAAGTAGGCATCGTATTACATTATATAAATTGTTATATTTACAATCTTACAATGTAATATGATGTCAAAATTTTTGTTTCAGAATCTTCTGCTGATTTTCATTTTTGCTTCGGCGACAGCCCAGGAAGTACAAACCGAAATAGATCCTCCGTATAATATTAAAACTGTTTCTTTCGTTCAAAATGGCGGTAATGTTGTTCCGATATTTGAATTGGGCGACACATTTGAACTTCAGTTTGATGATTTATTTGGCAATGAAGCCAATTATTATTTTGAAATCACACATTGTGATTATAACTGGAAACCAACCGATATTCCGAAAACAGATTATTTACGCGGTTTTGACAATCAAAGAATTACGGATTATTCAAATTCGTTTAACACCCTGCAAATTTACTCGCATTACAGGCTTGCATTTCCTAATCAGTTTACGACTCAGTTACGAATTTCAGGAAATTATATTCTGAAAATCCTCAATGAAGACAAGGAAGTTGTTTTTTCCAGAAAATTCATTTTATACGAAAATCATTGTACTGTAGCCGCTCAGGTAAAACGCAGCCGTAACCTCAGCAATATTGATTACAAACAAAATCTGGATTTTTCAATTATTTCAAACGACATTGTTTTTCAGACTCCGCTACAAAATGTAAAAGTTCTTTTGCTGCAAAATGGCAACTTTAATACCAGCATTAAAAATGTTCCTGCACAATATACGATTGGGAATCAGCTGATTTATAAATATGATGCAGAAACACAATTTTGGGCTGGAAATGAGTTTTTATATTTTGAAAACAAAGACATTCGTGCCGCAAGTAACAATGTAGGAAGAGTTGGTGCAAATAACGATATTTACAACGCTTATTTGTTTACAAACCGGGCAAGAGCCAATCAAATTTACACCAATAATCAGGACGTAAACGGAAATTTTGTCGTTAAAAACATCAATGCTTCCAACAACGAAATCGAAGCTGATTATGCCTGGGTTTATTTTAGTTTATCTGCTCCTACTTTCAGATCATCAAACAAAGACATTTATGTTACTGGTATGTTTAACAATTACAGCTTGTCGCCAGAATACAAAATGGATTATAATACAGATAAAGGTGTTTTTGAAAAAGCGGTTATGATTAAACAGGGTTTTACGAATTTTCAATATACGATTGCCGATAAAAAAGGGGTTATCGATTATGAAAATGCCATAGACGGAAACTTTTATCAAACTGAAAATGAATACACCATACTGGTTTATTATAAAGAAAGTACAGATCGTTACCAGAGAGTTATCGGAAAAGGAAACGCAAACTCAATAAACATCATAAATTAAAACATTGTTAAGGTTTTAGTTTCAATCATTTTTTTTTGTAGATTTGCCCGTATAACGCACACATATATACTACTTTAGTATGGTTTCTCAGATTACAAGAGGCATTAAAATATCTGTTTTAACTAGTTTTGAAGGTACTTACTTCAAAAACTACAAGATTCACTTTGCTTTTAGTTATGTAGTTACAATCGAAAATCACAGCAAAGATTCTGTACAATTAACTTCACGTCACTGGGACATTTTTGACTCTTTGAATGATATAGAAGTTGTCGATGGTGAAGGTGTTATTGGTAAAAAACCAGTTCTAAAACCGGGAGAAAATCACACTTACAGTTCCGGTTGTTTGCTATCATCTCCTTATGGTGCCATGAAGGGCTACTTTAACATGATTAATTTCACTACTACCAAAACATTCAAAGTAATTGTTCCTACTTTTAGAATGTGCGCTCCTTTTGCATTGAACTAAAATAGCGTTTAAAAACTATAATTTTTATAGTTATCTTAATCATAATTTTATCAAATTATTAATTTATCCTTTGTACTTTTGTGCAACGTTAGATTATTCGTAACAAATCAAATCTTCTAACCTGTAAATTGTCTAATTATCTAATTTAAATAACATGCTAAAAGGATTCTTTCATGTACCAAAAGCGGTAAACGAACCTGTAAAAGGGTATGCACCTAACTCACCAGAAAAGGCAGCTGTTCAGGCAGCTTATACTACAATGTGGAACTCTCAAATCGATGTTCCTTTACACATTGGAAGTGAAGAAATCAGAACTGGAAACACTAGAAATATTACAGCTCCTCATGATCACAAACACATTGTTGGAAAATATCATTTAGCTGAAAAACAACATATCGAAAAAGCGATTGCAAATGCTCTTGAATCAAGAAAAGCATGGGCAAATATGGCATGGGAACAACGTGCTGCTATTTTCTTAAAAGCTGCTGAACTTATCGCAGGACCATACAGAGCTCGTATCAATGCGGCTACAATGATTGGTCAGTCTAAAAATATTCACCAGGCAGAAATTGATGCTTCTTGTGAATTAATTGACTTTTTACGTTACAATGTTGAGTTTATGACTCAAATCTACAACGATCAGCCAAAATCAGATTCTACTGTTTGGAACCGTTTAGAGTACAGACCTCTTGAAGGTTTTGTTTACGCAATTACTCCTTTTAACTTTACTGCTATTGCTGCAAACTTGCCTGCAAGTGCTGCTATGATGGGTAACGTTGTGGTTTGGAAACCAAGCGACAGCCAGGTATTTTCTACAAAAATTATTCTTGATGTTTTCAAAGAAGCCGGAGTTCCTGACGGAGTTATCAATGTAGTTTTTGGAGATGCTTTAATGATTACAGATACTGTTTTAGCAAGCCGTGATTTTGCAGGTGTTCACTTTACAGGATCAACTCATGTATTTAAAGATATCTGGGCTAAAATTGGAGCAAACATCCACAATTACAAAACTTACCCAAGAATCGTTGGTGAAACTGGAGGTAAAGATTTTATCATCGCTCACCCAAGCGCAAACGTAAAACAAGTAGTTACAGGAATTACTCGTGGAGCATTTGAATTCCAGGGACAAAAATGTTCTGCTGCATCTAGAGCTTATATCCCACAAAGTTTATGGCCAGCTGTAAAAGAGCAATTAATCGCTGATGTAAAATCTATGAAAATGGGTTCTCCGGAAGATTTTGGAAACTTTATTACTGCAGTTATTCACGAAGGTTCTTTTGATAAATTAGCTAGTTATATCGACCAGGCTAAAAAAGATGCTGATGCTGAAATTATCGTTGGAGGAAATTATGACAAATCTGTTGGATACTTTATCGAACCAACGGTTATTGTAACGACAAACCCAAAATATACTACAATGGAAACTGAGTTATTTGGACCAGTTATCACGATTTATGTTTACGAAGATGCTAAATGGGAAGAAACTTTAGAATTAGTTGATACTACTTCTGAGTATGCTTTGACAGGAGCAGTTTTCAGCCAGGATCGTTATGCTATTGAAGTAGCTACTACTAAATTGCAAAACGCTGCAGGTAACTTCTATATCAACGACAAACCAACTGGAGCCGTTGTAGGAATGCAACCATTTGGTGGAGCAAGAGCTTCTGGAACTAATGACAAAGCAGGTTCTGCATTGAACTTATTACGTTGGGCTTCCCCAAGAACTATTAAAGAAACTTTTGTAACTCCTGAAGATTACAGATATCCTTTCTTAGGTTAATTTTTAGTTTCAAGTTTAAAAATGTTTCAGATTTCAAGTTAGAAACCATATCTATAAAAAAGCCGAATCTTTTCATTAAGATTCGGCTTTTGTTTTTTCTGTTATTTCAAAATTGGAATTTTTACAAAACTATCATTGTACCATTTTATTCTTAATGGTTCTTTGGCATCTTTTATACTTTCTTCAGTGACTATTTTTCCGGTTCCGTAATTTAATTCTGAAAACGGATTTTTATTTACATTTAATGTGATGAGCAATCTGCTTCCTTTGCTTAATTGTTTACTTATTAAATGTGTGTTCGAAAAAGGAATTGATTCAATAGTATTTGGTTTCAACAGATTTCTTTTGGTAATATCTTTCGAATAACTGGCACGGCCAATGAAATAAGCCAAATGAAAATAAGTTCCGTCAGGCATTACTTCATACAAAGTCACTCCAATATCCATATCTTTTTTATTGATACTGGCTTTGATTTCTCCCAAAAATGAACCATTTACTAATAAAGGTTCTTTTATTGGATCACTGATAAAAACATATCCGTTTGTTGTATCAACTTGTTCATTTATGATGGGATCCGGGTAATAATAATTATTACTGTTTACTCTGTCAGCAAAATCAACCTCTTGAGGCAAATATCCTTTTTTAGCAGGTTTCTTGTTATTCAATGAATAAAAATTACCTGATTTAGTATTGCTCAGATAAAATGTTAGAAAGCCGTTGTTCATTTTTTCGAGAGACGGAGCACTTCTCCATTCATTAGCTCCCATTACCTGATAATTAATCCTGTCTTTTAAAATTTCCGGTTTGGGTTTATTTTTAAAAATATAATCAAACCATTCATAGGTTATTTTATTTGTATTAATCAAAGCATCTGCATCGACTTTATAACCATTTAGCACAGCTGTTCCTCCTTTTTGCGCACCAAAATGGCTGTATGGTCCTATAATTAAATAAGAATCAGCTTTGGGATTATATTTATGAAGCTCTCTTAAATAATACAAACTTGAATTTTGAGAATCGTTGTAATAGCCGTCAATTGCAAGAACAGGAATATTTATATGAGCAAAATCTTTTTGGTATGGCGCCATTTTTTGCCAATATTCATCAAAAGAAGGATGTTGGATCCATCGTTGAAAAAGCCTGTTCGGACTGCCATCAATGCTGTCCAGTTTTTTATAAGCCACTCCGCTTTGCCACCATTTAAATTGCATTTTTCTAAAACGCTGTCTGTCATTTCCTGCAACAGTATCCAGATATTTATTGTTTCCAACAAAAAACGACCATTCGTAATTAGGGTTTATAAATACATTATTTTCCATGGGCAAACCCATTCCGGGTCTGTTGGCAACATACGGAACTATTGTTTTAAGTGCGGGGTGCATCTTTTTGCAGGCTGCCCATTGTGTAAATCCATTATAACTTCCGCCATACATGCCTACTCTTCCATCGCACCATTCTTGTTTACTGATCCAGTCGATGACATCATAAGCATCATTGCCTTCATTTTCGTATGGAAGTATTTCGCCGGGACTAAAACGCTTTCCTCTTGTATATGCAATCACACCAACATAATCATTATCTGCGGCTGCTTTTAAGGATTTAATATCTCTTCCCTGATCTGAAACGTAAATAGTAAATTGAAGTATAACCGGTTTTGGAATAGAAACTCCTTTTTTTCGCACTACGATTGCCGATATAAAAGCACCATCTCGTGTTTTAATCATCACACTATCCTGAACATTGTACACACTTTTTAAATCCTCTGCTTTTGTTTTGCTTGTCTGCTGCGAGAATGCATTTGCTATTAATAAAATAAGAAATATAAAATTCAAGGTCGTTTTCATATAATCGTTCTGTTTAAATTCCGTTACTATTTTTAAATTTTACCGATTGCCGTTTTGACACCTTTAGTAATTCTCCGGTTTTTAGTTTTATTTCCAGTCCACCATCAATTGTTTTGTGCAGGTCCTGAATATATTTAATGTTTACAATTTCGGTTCTGTTTATTCTAAAAAAGATATTTTCATCCAGTATTTCTTCCCATTGACGAAGAGATCGTCTTTGTAACGCTTTTTTGTCCTGAAAAAAAAGTCTGGTGTAATTTTCCTGTGATTCAATCAAATAAATCTCATCTAGCGGGATAAAGAATCTTTTCTCTCCATCTTTAATAAAAATTCTTTGGTCTTGTTTTGTCGAATCATTTACAGGAGATTTCGAACCTAAAGTATTTCTTATTTTTTCGATTGCTTTCGAGAAGCGTTCTTCTCTTATAGGTTTCATTAAATAATCTAAAGCATTTACTTCAAATGCCTGCACAGCATATTGATCATAAGCAGTAATAAAAAGTACCGACGGCACATGATCTAAAGATTCTAATAAATCGAATCCTGATTTTTCCGGCATCTGAATATCTAAAAAAATCAAATTAGGCATTTTCGTTTCGATTAAATCCTTGGCTTTATCAGCATTTTCAGCTTCGCCGATAAGAACAAAATCTTCATAAGACTTTAAAGCCTGTTTGAGTTCTTCTCTGGATAAACGTTCGTCATCTACTATTATAACTTTTATCTTTTTCATTTTGATGGTATTAAAATCGTTGCCAAAACCGTTTCATTATCCATTTCTTTAATTTCAAAAAAGGCATTTCCGTTATATTGCAAGAACAATCGCTCTTTCAGATTATTTAATCCAATACCCGAATCTTTAATCTCTTTGTTTAGTTTGCCTGAATTCTGAACCGTAATTTTCATAAAATTGCTTTCGGTTTTCACTTCTACAGCAATAAACCCACCGCTTTTTCTTTTTTCAATTCCATGCTTTATGGCATTTTCAACTAATGACTGAATGCTAAAAGGCAGAATTAAATGAGCCAATTTTTCTTCATTTGTTTCAATTTTAATTTGCAACCGTTCTTCAAAACGTATTTTTTCTAATTCGAGATAATCCTTAACCAGATTAATTTCGTCACTTAAGGGAATTAATTTTTCAATATTACTGTTTAAAGAATTCCGTAACAACTCAGACAAAAGATCAATTGCTCTTCTGGCTGAATGCGGATTTTCCAATACCAAAAATTTTATATTATTTAAAGAATTAAAAAAGAAATGCGGATTAAGCTGCGCACTCAGATTATTGAGCTGAGCTTCTTTTAGTATAATCGACAATCGGGCATTTTCTTTTACTGTTTGCAATTCAAGTCTTGAATAGTGATAAAGATGGTAAGCCAATATCCAAATAGACATCAATCTGGTTCCTGTGATAAATATTTGCAATTGCACCGATTTAAAAAACACTATAAACGGTAAAGGATTGCTCTTTAAAACAAAGAGACGAACCAGATATAATTTACCGGCAATTAAAACTGTATATAACAGAGAAAGTATTAAAACACCAATTACTATTTTTGGAATTAGTTTTTTTAGATTTAGTTTATTCCATCCTTTTTTTAAGGCAAAATTCCGGTAAAGATGCGTAAGTCCAATACCAATCAAGACGTCAAGTATTAGATCTGTAATACCAATTTTCCAGATAAAATTACCAGTGAAAAAAGCCTGAAATCCCCAATACAAAGAAGCTGTAATCCATCCTAGAAGCTGAATTTTCCAATAAGTCGATATTGTTTTAGTTATTTTCAAAGTAAAAGATATTAGTACTGTAGTAAAGGTATTTCTCTACTACAGACTGCACAAATAAAAGTACATGAAAGAGCCATAATCGATGATGAATGAAATTTATTCGTAATTCTATTAGATTTAAAGCTTGTAACTTATCTCTAACAAAAGTCAAATCCCCAATAAAAGAACTTCTGTTGAGTGTAGGTTTTACCAAAACAATATTTGTAGTAATTTACTTATTATATTAATTATCAATCATATACCTCTTAAAAATAGCTTATTTTGTTACTTAAAAAACGTATTGTGACGTAAAAAAAATAAGTCTCCGTATAAATTTGCCTTTTTAAAATAACACCTCAAATTTTTGAACAAAAAGTTTAAAAGAGACACAAATACTAACAATAAATAATTATGAAAAGTTTAAAAAATGTACCACAAATCATTTTAGATTCAAGAAACATTGGACATCCAATTAACTTTAAATGGACCAGAAAAAAAATAAATCAAATCTTAGATCCTTTAGAAGGAAATGAAGAATTAGAAATGCTATTGGCAGGCATTAACCACAAAGCCTCGATTGGACTTACAGCAGCACTATTAGAATGGATATACTGGAGATTTACAGGATACACAACGAATGTAAACGATACAGAAAAACGCATTGAAGCACTTTGGTGTTCGATCGAAAATCCGGAACAAACAGATCCTTTATTATTTGACCTTGATTTAGAAATTCCAGCCTCAGGCCACATAAACGGACCATTATGGATTGCGCTAATGAATGTTAGAATGATAGATCTGAGATATAGAAAAGGATCTTATTATTTGCAAAATGAACTTACGGGTCTGGTGGTACTGGCGCGTCATATTACAGCAAAGAAAAAGGTTTTTGATAAATGGTTCCAAAACATTATTACCCAATTAAATCGTTTATACCCTTGTCCTTATAATAATGCAAATCTGGACGAAACAGATGAAGCGCGTTATGATTCATCAAATGAACCTGTGATCTGTCGTGACTTTTTCTTCGACTCTGACTTTCAGTTTACAATTGAAGCATCCAAAAATGCGATACATGATTTCATTGAAAATTTAGATCCTAAAGCAAACCCGTTTTTGCACCTTACACAAAAAGCATCTTAATTATAATTCATTCTTTCATTAAAAAACCCGACAACAGTACTTCAAAAAGTAACATTGTCGGGTTATTTGCTTTAGGCTACTGTTAATTTATGCCTTAAATTTTAAAGGAAGATGAACCACTTTTTTAGTTTCAAAAAATTCATCTTCAAAAATTTCTGTTAAATCGTATAAAGTTGCTTTTGGAAAATCTTTTAATTCCTCGGTCAAATCACCACCTTTCAGATAGAGAATTCCGTTTTGCAAAGTATGCTTGTTTTGTTTTTTGATTTTATCTTTTATCCAGGAAACAAAATCAGGCATATTGGTTACGGCACGACTTACAATAAAATCAAAATCTCCTTTTACCAGTTCAGCACGTTTTTGCTCTGCTTTTACATTCTTTAATTCTAAGGCATCCACAACACCCTGAACCACTTTTATTTTTTTGGCAATAACATCAATCAGATAAAAACGGGTTTCAGGAAAAAGAATTGCCAATGGAATCCCCGGGAAACCACCTCCTGTTCCAACATCCAAAACTGTTGTTCCAGGTTCAAACTTCATGATTTTAGCAATTCCTAATGAATGTAAAATGTGTTTTGTATATAACGAATCAATATCTTTCCTGGAAATAACATTGATTTTCTCATTCCAATCGTGGTATAAAAAGTCTAATTTTTGAAATTGTTCGATTTGAAGATCGGTCAAATCAGGAAAATATTTCAATATCTCATCCATTGCTTTAATTTTTTAACAAAAGTACTACTTTACGATCGAAATATTTAACTCAATTTTGCAAATTGAAAATTTATAATAATTACCTTTGAAACCTATTTAAAATAATTATGAATAACACTGCTCCTACATTTGCTAAGCAAGATAATCTGAAGTTCTTCAGAACACTTAACTCACGAGTAAACAATTACTTCAAGGAGAATAATATTCAGAAAACCGGAAACTGGAAACTGCACCTAAAAGCTATTATTCTTTTTGCTGTTTTCCTGACTCCGTACTTTTTAATATTAACCCTTGATATGCCGTTTTGGGCTCAATTGCTTTTAAACATTCTTATGGGTGTGGGTATGGCCGGAATTGGAATGAACGTAATGCACGATGGTAACCATGGTTCTTACTCTTCTAAATCCTGGATCAATAAAATTATGGGAGGAAGTATTTATGTTCTCGCCGGAAATGTACACAACTGGCAGGTACAACACAATGTACTTCACCATACTTATACCAATATTCATGGTCATGACGAAGATCTTGATGCCGGAAGAATTATTCGCTTTACACAAAGTGCAGAATGGCGTCGTTTTCATAAATTTCAACATTACTATTCGTTTTTCTTATACGGACTTTTGACTTTTAATTGGGCTTTAACAACTGATTTTAAGCAAATGAGAGACTATATCAAAAGAAAATTATCATACGGAGCACCACAAAGTCCAACTAAACTATGGACTGTATTAGTCATCACAAAAATAATTTACATTTTAATCTGGATCGCTTTACCAATGATCTTGGGTGTAACATGGTGGAAAGTTGTGATTGGATTTTTTGTAATGCACTACACCGCAGGATTAATCTTAAGTATCGTATTTCAATTAGCACATGTTGTAGAAGAAACTTCAAACCCAACTCCTAATGAAGATGGAGAAATGGAAAACACATGGGCAATTCATCAGTTATACACAACTGCTAATTTTGCTCCAAAAAACAAAATTATCAACTGGTTTACAGGCGGATTAAATCATCAGATTGAACATCATATTTTTCCAAATATCAGTCATATCCACTACGGAAAAATTGCCGAAATTGTAAAACAAACCGCAATTGAATGTAATTTGCCTTATCACGAATTCAGAACCATGAGAGGAGCTGTTTTGGCACATTACAAACATTTGAAGGATCTTGGTATGAAACCGGAACTAGCATAACACAAAAAAATCTATTAATAATTAACCTTCCTTAATTAAAGTTGAAATTAAGGACATTCAAAAATTTTATAATGAATCATATTCTTTCAGACAGAATCAACAACCTGGCGACATCACAAACTTTAGCAATGGCTGCTTTAGCTCGCGAATTAAAAGCACAAGGAAAAGACATTATCAGTTTAAGTTTAGGCGAACCAGATTTTAATACCCCTGACTTTATTAAAGAAGCTGTAAAAAAAGCAGTCGATGAAAACTATAGTACATATTCTCCGGTAGAAGGTTATTTGGAATTGAGAGAAGCAATCTGCAGAAAATTCAAAAGAGATAACGGATTAGAGTACAAACCAACTCAAATCGTAGTTTCTACAGGAGCAAAACAATCTTTATACAACATTGCACAAGTAATGTTAAACGATGGTGACGAAGTTATTTTACCGGCACCATACTGGGTTTCTTATTTTGAAATCGTAAAACTTTCTGGTGGAGTTCCTGTTGAAGTTCCAACTTCTGTTGAAACCGATTTTAAAATCACTCCAGAACAATTAGAAGCTGCTATCACACCAAAAACAAAAATGATGTGGTTCTCTTCTCCATGTAATCCTTCAGGATCTGTTTACAGCAGAGAAGAATTAACAGCACTTGCAAAAGTTTTAGAAAAACACCCAAATATTTACGTAGTTGCTGACGAAATTTATGAGCACATTAATTTCTCAGGAACTTTCTGCAGTATCGGTTCAATTCCGGGAATGTTAGAAAAAACAATTACCGTAAACGGAGTTGCAAAAGCATTTGCCATGACAGGATACAGAATTGGATATATTGGAGCACCGGAATTTATCGCAAAAGCGTGTACAAAAATTCAGGGACAAGTAACTTCAGGAGCAAATTCAGTAGCACAAAGAGCAACAATTACAGCTGTAGACGCAGATCCAAGTGTATTAAACCACATGGTTCAGGCTTTCCACACACGCAGAGATTTAGTAGTTGGACTATTAAAAGAAATTCCGGGCATAAAAATCAACGTTCCGGAAGGAGCATTTTATGTTTTCCCAGACGTATCTTCTTTCTTCGGAAAAACTTTAAGAGGTCATGAAATTAAAGATGCAAACGATGTTTCGATGTATCTTTTGGCCGAAGCAAATGTTGCAACTGTAACCGGAGACGCTTTTGGAAATCCAAATTGTATTCGTTTCTCTTATGCAACAAGCGACGATATTTTAAAAGAAGCATTACGCAGAATCAAAGAAGCTTTGGCTGCATCATAATATTCTAAGTTTTACTAAAACAGCTTAAGGTTCAAAAGTTTCATCACTTTTATACTTTAAGCTGTTTTTTTATGTATTATTTTGGGCGTGTCCCTCCGGGTCGGGCTATCCGCTACAAGTCCTCGCACTTCCTTCGTCAGGCTGTGGGCTTTTCACTACTATCCCTCACGCAAAACGGTAAATTAGACCGTTCATTTTTCAAAAGAAAATCGGCTTCAAGCTGCCAAATCTGCATGAAACCCTTTTCTTTCTTTCAAAATTCCCATTCTACAATATTGTAAAACAACAACCGTAATCCTGTAAAACATAACGCTTTAAAAGTTGCCAACTTTGTAATGTATTAATTTAAAAACTATTAATCATGACACATACAGATGTAACCACACAGGAAACCGTTAAAACTTTAGAAGGATTAATTTCAATTCTTGAAGACGGAAAACTAGGATATACAAACGCTGCCGAACATATAGAAAACCTGTCAATGAAAGCTGATTTTCTGGAATATGCGCGCGAAAGAGCTTTATTTATTGTAGAATTACAAGACGAAATCAATAAACTTGGAAAATCGACAGACACCTCAGGCGGAGGGCCATTAGGAGCTTTACACCGTACCTGGATCGACATCAAATCATCTTTTACCGGTGGCGATACACAAGCCATCATAAATGCTTGTGTAACTGGTGAAGAAGCTGCTGTTGAAAAATACAAAAAAGCACTCGAAGATAATAATCTGGAACATAATCAGATTTTTATTGTTTCAAAGCAATTAAACAGTATTCAAAATACTTTATCACAAATTAAAATGAAAACGAATTAACAATTATTGAAGCTTTTTATTTTAGAAAAACTGCTTAGTTTAAATAACTGAGCAGTTTTTTTTATTTTTCATATATCGACATCATGAGCGGATTAAAATCCGCTCCCTACAATATGTTTTGAGCTTACAGCTCTTCTTCATTATGTCCCGAAGAAATGATTCATTTTCTAGCAATAGATTTAAATCCGTTAACAATTTCAAAAAAATCACTTCAGCATTAGTAAACTCGAAATATTTATAAGAACTTTGCAAACTTTTTTCCGTGAATACCACAAAAGGTTAAAGTCTTAAAAATGAAGAAGAAAATCGAAATATTAGCTCCTGCTAGAGATTTAATTGGAGGAATCGCAGCCATAAACAGTGGTGCCGATGCAGTATATATTGGTGCACCACAATTTGGAGCACGTTCTAATGCCAACAACTCAATCGAAGATGTTGCTGAACTAGTTAAATACGCGCACTTATTTAACGCACAGGTTTTTGTGGTTATGAATACCATTTTATACGACAACGAATTAGAAACGTGTCGCGCTATGATTTGGGAATTATACGATATTGGTGTCGATGCATTGATCATTCAGGATATGGCGATTATGGAAATGGACTTGCCTCCTATCGTACTTCACGCCAGCACACAAGCTAATAATCGTGATGCAGATAAAATTAAATTCTTAAAAGACGCTGGTATCAAACGTGTCGTTTTAGCACGCGAATTAAACCTGCATCAAATTAAAACGATTTACGACGAAGCTGATGTTGAGTTAGAGTTTTTTGTAACCGGAGCTTTATGTGTATCCTTCAGTGGGAACTGCTATATGAGTGTGGCAAACGGAGAACGCAGCGCTAACCGTGGTTCTTGTGCACAAAACTGTCGTTTACCTTATAACTTAATCGACGGAAATGGAGATACTTTAATCAGAAACAGTCACTTACTTTCGATTAAAGATTTAGATGTTTCAGATCAGATTCCGAATTTAATTGAAGCGGGAATCGTTTCATTTAAAATCGAAGGAAGATTAAAAGACGTTGCTTACGTTAAAAATAACGTTTCTTATTTACGTCAAAAATTAGACAGTTATTTAGAAGAAAGCGATAAATACATCAAAGCATCTTCAGGAAAATGCACCTATACTTTTGATTCTACTTTAAATAGAACTTTCAATCGTGGTTATACCGATTATTTCGTAAACGAAAGACACAGCTCGATTGGTTCTTGGGAAAGCCCAAAATCAAAAGGTCAATATATTGGAAAATTAATCCGAACTGTTGGAAACGCTTACGAAATCGAAAACGGTGAATTACTAAACAACGGTGACGGACTTTGCTTCATCAACGAAAATAATGAAGCTGACGGAATCTATGTAAACAAAGCAGAGAACGGAAAAGTATATCCAAATGTTTTAAAAGAAATCAAAGACGGAACTTTCATTTACCGAAACAATGATATCGCTTTTATCAAAATTGTAGAAAGAGAAGACAGCGCCATCCGAAAAATCGGAACGACTTTATTACTTACTGAAAATGAAAACGGTTTTGAATTAATCGCAACCGACGAAGATGGAAATGTAAGCACCGTTATTTTAGAGCACTCAAAAGAGCAGACAAAAACTGGCGAATCAATCGAAGAAAACATTAAAGTTCAATTGGCAAAAACAGGTTTTACGCCTTACAGCGCTGACGAAATCAACATTATGTTTTCTCAAAACTGGTTCCTTCCAATTTCGAGAATCAACGAAATGAGAAGAACAGTTTACGAGCAATTATCAGAAATTCGTTTGGCAAATTACAAACGCGAAGAACACCAATTAGTAAAAACGTCACATCCGTATCCTGAAACTAAATTGGATTTCATGTACAATGTTTCAAACAAAACCGCTCGTAAATTCTACGAACGTCACGGTGTTACCGAAATCGAAAAAGCATTCGAATTACAATGGGATCCAGGAAAATCTCGTGTAATGACAACCAAATATTGCATCAAATACGAATTAAAAAAATGCCCGATTCACCAAAAAGACATCGTTGGTGTTAAGGTAAAAGAGCCATTAGTATTAAAACAGGGAGAATTGGAATACAAACTAAAATTCAACTGTAAACCCTGCGAAATGGAAATCTGGGAAAAAGATGCTGAATTTGAGATTGAAGAAGATCATTTTCATTGATTTTACCGCAAAGATTCACAAAGAAACACACAAAGGTTCGCAAAGATTAATTTAAAATCTTTGCGAACCTTTTCTTTTTTTACCCATTCTATTTCCTCAATCTTGTCATTTCGAGGAACGAGAAATCTTCGCAAGTAACTCCGTTCCAATAAGCCAATCTTTGTAGAGTTACTCGTGGAGATTTCTCGTTCCTCGAAATGACAAACTGTGTGGTTACTTTATCTAAAACTTAGGTTAGTTATTAAATTAAATCTGCTCGATCTGCAAAATCTGCGTGAAACACTTTACACACCTTTCTTCTAACTTAAAACAAAAACTTAGCGCTCTTAGCGTAAATCTTTGCGAACTTTGCGGTTAAAAAAAGCTTTTTCGCTACTTTTACTACTCAAACAATACAACACTCCAAAATGAAAATACTACTTCTGGGTTCAGGCGAATTAGGCAAAGAATTTGTCATCGCTGCACAACGAATCGGACAAACCATAATTGCAGTTGACAGTTACGAAAATGCACCGGCAATGCAAGTAGCACATGGTTTTGAGGTTATCAATATGCTAGACGGCGAAGCACTTGACAGAATCGTAGCCAAACACCAACCCGATTTTATCGTTCCTGAAATAGAAGCCATTCGCACCGAACGTTTTTACGATTACGAAAAACAAGGAATCACCGTTGTTCCATCAGCGAAAGCGGCAAACTTCACCATGAACCGTAAAGCCATTCGTGATTTAGCTTCAAAAGAACTTGGGCTAAGAACCGCAAAATATCAATACGCAACTTCAGCTGAAGAACTTCAAAAAGCCGTTCAGGAAGTTGGAATTCCGTGTGTTGTAAAACCATTAATGTCTTCATCTGGAAAAGGGCAATCAACAGTCAAAACAGAAAGTGATATCGAAAAAGCATGGCAATATGCCGTTGCAGGATCTCGTGGCGATGTTATCGAAGTTATTGTAGAAGCTTTTGTCAATTTTGATTCGGAAATTACGCTTTTAACAATTACTCAAAATAACAATCCAACTTTGTTTTGCGCGCCAATTGGTCACAGACAAGAACGAGGTGACTATCAGGAAAGCTGGCAGCCGGCACAAGTTTCGGAAGCTGATTTGTACGAAGCACAGGATATGGCCGAAAAAATCACCGAAGCACTTGGCGGAGCTGGACTTTTTGGCGTTGAATTTTTCCTAACAAAAGAAGGTGTTTATTTTTCTGAACTTTCTCCGCGCCCGCATGATACCGGAATGGTAACTTTGGCCGGAACGCAGAATTTTAACGAATTCGAATTACACTTAAGAGCGATTTTAAGTTTGCCAATTTTCGAAATTACTTTAGAAAAAGCCGGAGCAAGTGCTGTAATTTTAGCATCGGAAGATTCTGCAAACCCAACTTTCAACGGAATCGAAAAAGTAGCCGCTTTACCAAAAACTGACTTCAGAATTTTTGGAAAACCAACTTCAAGACCGTATCGTCGAATGGGAGTTGTTTTAAGCAATGATTCATTAGCAACTCCAATAGAAAATGTAACTGAACGCGCCAAAGAAACGGCGAAATTAATAACTGTAAACTCTTAATAATGAAAAAAGCAATATTTATTTTATTCCTATTTGCCGGAATCGCAACACAAGCACAAGACAAAAAAACAACCGAAAAACCTCAAATTGTAGAAACCGCTTGTGGGGAATGTCAATTTGGTATGAAAGGCAAGAGTTGTGATTTAGCAGTTCGCATAGACGGAAAAGCTTATTTTGTTGACGGAACAACCATTGATCAACATGGTGATGCTCATGCAGAAGATGGCTTTTGCAATAAAATCCGTAAAGCTTCTGTTACCGGAAAAATAGAAAACAATCGTTTTAAAGCCACTTCATTCACTTTGTTAAAAGAAAAATAATGGCATTAATTCTTGAAAATATTGCCAAACATGTTTCATTAACACCCGAAGAGCAAGCCCTTTTTCTATCTAAAACAGAAACACATACTTATAAGGCAAAAACTATTTTGTTAAGCGCGGGAGAAGTTTGTAAACATTCGTATTTTGTAAACTCCGGAATTTTAAGAAGTTTTAATATCAACGACAATATTGTGGAGCATGTTCTTTCATTTGCCTGCGAAGGCTGGTGGATGAGCGACATGTACAGCTATTTTTCGCAAAAACCGGGACAGCTTTTTATTGAAGTTCTGGAAGATGCAGAAGTTGTTTCTTTATCCAAAGAAAATCAGGAACAACTGTTTCTTGAGATTCCAAAACTGGAACGCTTTTTTAGAATTTTAATTGAAAACTCTTTAGTTGCCAATCAACAAAGATTAATGGATAATTTAAGCTTACCTGCTGAAGAACGATTCGATAAATTCTGTAAAAAATACGGAACATTAGTTCACAAAGTTCCTCAAAAACAAATCGCTTCTTTTATTGGCGTTACGCCTGAATTCTTTAGTAAAATGAAAGCTCGACTTTTAAAGAAATAAGATTTTCCGCCACGAATTCACGAATTATTTTTTATAATCTTTGAGAATAAAAATTCGTGAATTCGTGGCGGAAAAAAATTAAAATTGCTCAACCTCCGTAGAATGTTTCATCGCGGTTATTGCTGATTTTCCTAACATTACCGTATTTTGAACGGCATCAAAATAAGAAGTCCCTACAAAAGCCTGATGTTTTACCGCTCTGAATCCGTTTTTCTGTAAAGCGAATTCACGTTCCTGTAATTCAGAATATCCTGCCATACCACGCTCTTTATATGCTCTTGACAATTCGAACATACTTGTGTTTAAAGCATGGAATCCTGCCAAAGTAATGAATTGGAATTTATAACCCATTGCTGCTAAATCTTCTCTAAACGTTTCCATTTCGGCAACGGTTAATTTCGCAGCCCAATTGAAAGACGGAGAACAATTATAAGCCAGCATTTTATCCGGGAATTCTTTTTTCATGGCTGTTGCAAACTTTCTCGCAAATTCTAAATCCGGATTACTGGTTTCCATCCAAATTAAATCGGCATAAGGCGCATAGCTCAAACCTCTTGCAATTCCCTGCTCGATTCCGTTATTTACATAAAAGAAACCTTCGGCCGTTTTTTCACCAGTTAAAAACTTCCTGTCTCTTGGATCGGCATCGCTTGTTAATAAATTAGCTGCATCAGCATCTGTTCTCGCAACAATTAATGTTGAAACGCCCATAACATCTGCAGCTAAACGTGCTGCAATTAATTTATTGATCGCTTCCTGAGTTGGCACCAAAACCTTTCCGCCCAAGTGTCCGCATTTTTTAGCAGAACTTAGCTGATCTTCAAAATGAACTCCGGAAGCTCCTGCTTCGATCATTGATTTCATTAATTCAAAAGCATTTAGGTTTCCCCCAAAACCAGCTTCGGCATCAGCCACAATCGGAACTAAATAATCTTTTTTATCTTCAATTTTATTTACAGTCTGAATCTGATCGGCACGCAATAAAGCGTTGTTGATCTTTTTTACCACCATCGGAACGCTGTTTACCGGATAAAGCGATTGGTCTGGGTACATTTCTCCCGCCAAATTTGCATCAGCAGCAACCTGCCATCCGCTTAAATAAATCGCTTCTAAACCCGCATCGACTTCCTGAATCGCCTGATTTCCAGTTAACGCTCCCAAACCCGCAACATAATCCTGACTTTTTAACTTTCTCCATAATTTTTGCGCTCCCATTTTGGCAATAGAATGCTCAATATGATAGGAACCCTGAAGTGTAACTACTTCACTCGCAGTGTAAGGACGTTCCACACCTTTCCATCTCGGGTTCGTGATCCAATCGTTAATCAATTCCTGAATTCTGTCTTCTGTTGTTTTCATAAATAATATAGTTAAGTTGGTTAGTAAAGTTTTATTCTTATGTTGAGCTTTTAAACACATAGGAACATAGAATTTCTTTGTGGTTAAAGGCATTTCATTCGTTTAAACAAACATAGCTATGTGTGAAAATCTAGATTTTTTTTAAACTCTTTTTATTCACACTTTCAAACCTATGTTTCTATGTGTTTAAAATAAACTCAACGTATTCTTTATAAATATTTGTAACACGGAATCGTTAGAAAATCAACGAAATTTAGATTTACCACCAATCTTTCCAGCATTTTTTCAGCTAGTGGAAATTGCTGTTTTTCATAATTTTCTTCGCCTAATTCGTCTTTGATTTTCCTGAATTCATCTAAAGCCAATTCATGATAATAAGCCAAATCTAATTTTCGTCCATTATCTAAAATCACTTTATTTTGAAGCCACTGCCACAATTGTGATCTCGAAATTTCGGCTGTTGCTGCATCTTCCATCAAATTATGCAATGCTGCTGCACCTTGTCCGTTTAGCCATGAAGCCAGATATAGAACTCCAACGTTGATATTTTTGCGAACACCATTTTCAGTTATCGGTCCAATTGGTGGTTCAATCAAATCAGCTTCTGTAATTTTTCGATGTTCTCTTTTTATATGAATCTGATTTGGAGTTGGCATTCCTTTATCAAAAATCTCTTTTGCAATTGCAACTAAATCCGGATGCGCTACCCAAGTTCCGTCATGTCCATTTTTAACTTCACGTTCTTTATCGGTTTTTACTTTTGCAAAAGCGACTGCATTAGCTTCTTCATTATTTCGAATCGGAATCTGTGCTGCCATCCCGCCAATGGCATGAATTCTGCGTTTATGACATCTCTGAATAACTAAATTCGAATACGCATTCATAAAAGGCGAAGTCATAGTTACCTGATCGCGATCCGGAACAATGAATTTTGGATTTTTTCTAAATTTTTTGATGTAAGAAAAAATATAATCCCAGCGTCCGCAGTTCAAACCAACGATATGTTCTTTCAATTCGTAAATAATTTCATCCAGCTGAAAACTTGCCGTTATGGTTTCAATTAAAACCGTCACTTTTATCGTTCCTCTTTTCAACTTCAAATAATCCTCGGTAAAATCAATTACAGTATTCCACCAGCGCGCTTCCAGATAATGCTCTAATTTTGGAATGTAGAAATACGGCCCAGAATTGTTTTCTAAAAGTCGTTTATGATTATGAAAAACATATAAACCAAAATCTACCAAAGAACCTGAAACTTCATTACCTTCTACTAAAACATGCTTTTCCGGCAAATGCAAACCTCTTGGGCGTACAATTAATGTTGCGGTTTTTTCATTTAAATGATAGGATTTTTGCTTCACCAAATCAGTATATGTAATTGTTTTGTTAACCGCATCAATTAGATTTACTTGACCATCCATAAGATTTTGCCAGGTTGGTGAAGTGCTGTCTTCAAAATCGGCCATAAAAGTTTTGGCTCCTGAATTCAAAGCGTTGATAATCATTTTGCGATCAACCGGACCAGTAATCTCGACTCTTCTGTCTAATAAATCTTTCGGAATTTCACCAGCTGTCCAATTGCCTTCTCTTACACTTTTAGTTTCTGGAATAAAAACCGGCATGATTCCCTGATCAAAAGTGACTTGTTTTTGCTCGCGCCGTAAAAGCAATAGTTTTCGTTGTGATTCGAATTTTCTATGCAATTCAGTGATAAAAACAATGGCTTCTTCTGTCCAGATTTTTGGATAACGAAGCTTCTTTTCGGCTAAAAATTCCATCGCCGTTTCGGTAATTTCTAATTGGTTTTTCATAGCTGTGGTTTTTAATTTTCATTAGCAGCAATTGAATCGTTTCTATATTTTTTAAAACACAAAACCATAACAAACTGATAACTAATATTTTCTACACCACAATATTAGAAAAAAGTTTTTTACAAAACAAGCGAACGTTCGCTAAATATTAAAAATAATTTTTTGGCGATTATTTTTATAATGGTTATATTTGGTTCATGGATATCGAAAAAGACTATATAAAGCTGATCTTCGGGCTAAAATTGAGACAAGTTCGTACTCAAAAAAATTTATCACTTTTTGGCTTGGCTAAACTGACCAATCTTTCAAAATCGTATTTAAATGAGATTGAAAAGGGAAAAAAATATCCAAAAACAGATAAGATTTTACTTTTATGTGAACATTTGGACGTGACTTACGACCAAATGGTATCTTTAAAACTCGATAATAACCTCGCTCCGATTGGTGAAATTTTAAAATCCGGAATTTTAAAAGAGATTCCGCTGGAACTTTTTGGAATTCAGGAAGCTGATTTGATTGATATAATTGCGAATGCTCCGGCAAAAGTCAATGCGTTTATTAGTACCATCATCGAAATTGCACAGCATTACAATTTAAGCCGCGAAAGTTTCTTTTTAGCTGCTTTGCGTTCGTATCAGGAAGCGCACAGTAATTATTTTGAAGATTTAGAAGAAAAAGTAATTGCGTTTTCGAAGTCGTTCCAGATTAATTTAGATTCTAAAATCAGCATTGAAGAATTACAGGCAATTTTAAAAGAAGAATACGAATACAATATCAAAGAAATTGCTTTTACAGATCAGGAAGCTTTGGGCGATCTGCGTTCTATTTATGTCCCGAAAAGCAAGACATTATTGCTTTCTACTGAACTTGACGCTCCGCAGAAAGCTTTTATCTTAGCCAAAGAAATTGCTTATAATTATTTAAAAATATCAGATCGTTTATTGACTTTCAGCTGGATTAAGTTTGAAAATTTCGATCAGGTTCTGCATAATTTTTATGCTTCTTATTTTGCCGGTGCTTTATTATTACCAAGAAAATTAGTCGTCGATAAAATCAATTCTTTTTTGGAAAATGAAAATCCAAAACCGGAAGCATTTGTAGCATTAATAGAAAGTTTCAAAGTTTCGCCGGAATCTTTTTACCAGCGATTAACCAATTTATTACCAAAAGATTTTCAACTGAAAAACTTATTCTTTTTAAGATTATCTCACCGAGTGAATTCTGATGTTTATCAAATTAATAAAGAATTACATATCACACATCAGCAGGAACCTCATGCCAACGAAACCAACGAACATTATTGTCGAAGATGGGTTTCGGTTAAAACAATAGACGAAGCCATCAAACAAAATAAATCTCATTTTTTTGATGCTCAAATTTCAAGCTATGCGAATAGCGGAAACGAATATTTGGTTTTTTCATCGGCAACAAAAGATCCTTTTGCCGAAAATTATATTAGAAGTATTTCTGTCGGCATCTTGATAAATCCAACGATGAAAAAGAAATTCAAATTCATTGAAGGAAAACCTTTAGTTAAAAGAATTGTCGGCGTAACCTGCGAGACTTGTGCTGTACAAGATTGTCTGGAAAGAGCTGCGCCTCCAATTGTTTTGGAAAGAAAGAAACGTCATGAGAATACGGATGCGGTCGTGCAGCAGTTTATAAGTCAATATAGTTAGATACTTAGACTTCTTAGATTTTAGACTTCTTAGATTTTTTCGTGATTTTGTCATCTCGACGAAGGAGAGATCTCCGCGAGAAACTCTTTATGCAATATCGTCAAACTTTGTAGAGCTACTTACGAAGATCCTTCGACTTCGCTCAGGATGACAAACTGCATGGTTAGTTTGTATAAAACAAAACTTAGTAGCTTAGAATCTTAGCAACTCAGAACCTCTTTTAAAACCTTTGAACCTCTGTAGCTTTGAGCCTTTGCAACTAAATCCTTAGCCCCTTAGCCCCTTAGAATCTCAAAACTCAGTGCCTTAAAGAACTTAATCTACATTAAGTGCTTTTCTTTGACCTTGGCGGTATCTTTGTACTATAAAAATAACAAAACATATAACATCATGGAAAATATAGTATTGCACAAAGCAGAAACAAGAGGAAACGCAAATCACGGATGGTTAAACGCTTATCATAGCTTTAGTTTTGCGAGCTGGTACAATCCGGATAGAATTCAGTTTGGAGCGCTTCGTGTTTTAAACGATGATACAATTGCAGGCGGAATGGGTTTTGGAACACATCCTCACGATAACATGGAAATCATTACGATTCCTCTTGAAGGAGATTTAGCACATAAAGACAGTATGGGGAATACTGAAATCATTAAACATGGTGATATTCAGGTGATGAGTGCAGGAACTGGTGTTCAGCATAGTGAGTTTAACCCAAATGCTGATCAGCAAACTAAATTGTTGCAAATCTGGTTGTTTCCCAACAAAAGAAATGTAGAACCTCGTTACCAGCAAATTACTTTAAATGTTGCTGACAGACATAATAAACTGGCACAGGTTTTATCTCCAAATGCTGATGACGAAGGAGTTTGGATTCACCAAGATGCTTGGTTTCAAATGGGAAATTTCGATTCTGGCGTAACTACTGAATACAAAATTAAAAAAGAAGGAAACGGAGTTTATGCTTTCGTTTTAAAAGGAAATGTAACCATCAACGGTCAGGAATTAAACACTCGTGATGCGGTTGGAATTTCAGGAACTGACACTTTAAACATTAAAGCAAACACAGATGCTGAATTTTTATTGATGGACATTCCGATGAACTATTAATTCAAAGATTACAATTAATATTTTTTCCTGAAACGATATTTAAGCTGGTTTTCAGCTTATTATCGTTTCTTTTTTGCCCAAATTTTATCAAAACTCAAAAAGAAAACGTATTTTTATAATGAAAATAGGTTTTTAATTCACTCAAAACTAACCATTTAAAATTTTCAATCATGAATCCAAATAACCTTACTAAAGAATATACAAACGGCGAAGTAACGATTGTTTGGCAATCCGGAAAATGCATACATTCTGCCAATTGTGTAAAAAATAATCCGGATGTTTTTCGTCCAAAAGAAAAACCGTGGATTACTCCGGAAAAATCCACAACTGAAAAGATAATTTCGACTGTTAATAAATGTCCTTCAGGAGCATTGACATTTTATATGAACGCTAAAAAATAACCCTTAGACTTCACTCAGGGTGACAAAATAAAAACAACAAAAAAATGTGATAATCAAAAAGTTATCACATTTTTCATTTCTTAATCTAGGTTAAGTGCTTCAGGACAACTGTCAACGTAACTTTGTCCTATCAAAATGAAATTAATTATTTAAAAATAAAAATTATGGCAACTACAAAATGGTCAATTGACCCAACACATTCAGAAATTGGTTTTAAAGTAAAACACATGATGTTTACAAATGTTTCAGGAAAATTTGGAACTTATGACGCTACAATTACTACAGACGGAGACAACTTCGAAAATGCAGCTATCGAATTTTCAGGAGATGTAGCTTCTATCGACACTGCAAACGCAGACAGAGACGGACATTTAAGAAGCGGAGATTTTTTTGATGCTGAAAATCATCCAAAATTGTCTTTCAAAGCTTCATCTTTCAAAAAAGTAAATGATGGAGAATATGAATTAACTGGTGATTTAGATATTAAAGGCATTTCTAAAACTGTAAAATTCCCTGTAGAATTTAGCGGAACCATGACTGATCCTTGGGGAAATACAAAAGTAGGTTTAAGCATAGAAGGAAAAATTAATCGTAAAGATTGGGGGTTAAACTGGAACTCAGCTCTTGAAACTGGCGGTGTTTTAGTTGGAGAAGAAGTAAAATTAAACATTGAATTGCAATTTGTAAAACAAGCTTAATACTTATATTAGGTTTTAATTTGGTTGGTTAAGAAGCCTGCACCTTTTCTCAGGAGTGCAGGCTTTTTTTTTGCTTTTAGGAACGGGGCTTCGACTCCGCTCAGCCTGACATACTAAATCTCTAAGTATACGATTGTCAGGCTGAGCGGAGTCGAAGCCCTTTTTTTACTTTGCATTTCGAAATTCTGTTGGCGATAATCCCGTTTGTTTTTTAAAGAATCGGGAGAAATACGAGTAATCTTCGTAACCTACTTTAAATGCTACTTCGTTTACAGCTAATTGTTTATCGATCAACATTCTTTTGATTTCGAGGATTACACGGTCTGTGATAACTTCTGTGGCGGTTTTTTGTAGAATTTCATTGCAGATTCTGTTTAAATGCTTCAACGTAATGTTTAGCTTTTCTGCGTAAAATGACGGCAGTTTTTCGGTCCTGAAATATTCTTCTAAAAGCGATTCAAACTTGTTGATTTTAATGTTGTACGAATGCGTTTGATGCGAATAGGTTTCGCTGTACTTACGGGCAATTTCGATATGAATTGAATCTAATAAATTTAGCATTTTATCCAGCTGATATCGATTATTTTGATTGTTTTCCTGAATCAGTAAATCAAAATAAGGCAGAATTTTAGAGATTTCTTTTTCCTCAAAAACCATTTCCGGCCGATTATGAATAGAATGATAAAAATTATACTCGTTGATATTTTTTTGTCCGAAATACAAATTATATAACTCCTGCGAAAAGATAATTACAAAACCTTTGACATCTTCAGATAAACTCCAATGATGCATTTGCCCGGGCTGCAGCACAAACAAACTTCCTCTTTTAATTTCAAACTGATCAAAATCGACTTCATGTTGTCCTGAACCTTTCGTAAAAAACACCATTAAATAGGAATCATGACGATGTGGTTCTTCGACAAAACTGTGATTTTTTAGATGCTCCGTAAAAGTATTGACGTAAAAATCACGATGAATATCATTACAGCTAAAATTCTGAACACTATAAATTGGGTATTTTTTCATATATGTAGAATTTATTTTTTATTGGTCATATATGAGAATCACCTGATCACATTTCTCTTCGATAAGATCAACAGAATAGGGCAATTTCATAAAATATGTCTTTATTGTGCTATAAGTAGCGAAGATACTAAAAAGACTTTTATGCAATGCTGAATTACCTTTGTATAAATAAAAAACAACAAGATCATGTCAAGTGCATTAACTCATATTTTAAGCAATGAATGTCCTATTTGTCATAAAGGAAAAGTATTTACAGACAAAAATATTTTTTTGACTTTTGGTCTTCCAAAAATGAATGAATACTGCAGTCACTGCAATTACAAGTTTCAAAAAGAACCTGGTTATTTCTTTGGAGCCATGTATGTAAACTACGGATTAACAGTTGCTCAGGGAATTACAACCTATTGTATTGCTCAGTTTTTCTTTGAGAAAAATTTCGATTTAAGGATTATTCCAATCATTGCTGTTGTCATTACTCTGCTTACCTCTTTCAATCTTAGATTTTCAAGATTAGCATGGATTTACATGTTTAAGGATTATACGAAATAAAAAAATACTATTTTTGCCTTTCAATTGAAGCTAATTTTCAATTCCAAAAAAAATAAAAAACAAATTAGACAAATGAAAGCATACGTATTTCCAGGTCAGGGCGCACAGTTTACAGGAATGGGCAAAGACTTATATGAAAACTCGGCTTTAGCCAAAGAATTATTCGAAAAAGCCAATGAAATTCTAGGCTTTAGAATTACAGATATCATGTTTGAAGGTACTGCCGAAAAACTAAAAGAAACTAAAGTTACACAGCCTGCAGTATTTTTACACTCGGTTATTTTAGCTAAAACTTTGGGCGATGATTTTAAACCAGAAATGGTTGCAGGACATTCTTTAGGTGAATTCTCTGCCTTGGTTGCTAACGGAACTTTATCTTTTGAAGATGGTTTAAAATTAGTTTCTCAACGTGCTTTGGCAATGCAAAAAGCATGCGAAATCACGCCGTCTACAATGGCTGCTGTTTTAGGTTTAGCTGACAATATTGTGGAAGAAGTTTGCGCTTCTATTGACGGAATCGTTGTTGCAGCAAATTACAACTGTCCTGGACAATTGGTAATTTCTGGAGAAACTTCAGCAGTTGAAAAAGCTTGCGAAGCTATGAAAGCTGCAGGAGCAAAACGTGCTTTAATTTTACCTGTTGGAGGTGCATTTCACTCGCCAATGATGGAACCTGCAAGAGAAGAATTGGCTGCAGCAATCGAAGCAACTACATTCTCTACTCCTATTTGTCCGGTTTACCAAAACGTAACAGCAAATGCGGTTTCTGATGCTAATGAAATCAAAAAGAATTTAATCATTCAATTGACTGCTCCTGTAAAATGGACGCAATCTGTACAACAAATGATCGCTGACGGCGCTACTTTGTTTACTGAAGTTGGTCCAGGAAAAGTGTTAGCTGGTTTGATTAATAAAATTGACAAAGAAGCGGTTACTGCGAATGCTTAATTAGTATTCACAGTTTTCAGTTAAAAACTATACACATAAAAAAATCCTCATGAACAGATTGTTTATGAGGATTTTACTTTTATAACTCTTTTACTTCTTCATTGTGATTATTTAAAATACCCGTAATCAGATAATTTTGATTTCTTTTCTCAAAAAAGATATACCAAGTAGTTCTAGCATTGGTTTTATAAAAAACATATTCTGAACCTAAGTACTTAAGAGATTTTGGAGTTTTTTTATGAGGAATTTTTTTTATTCTTTCTGGAACAGCATCATAAATAGCATCGACATATTCTTCAGCTGATTCTATAAAACCGAAGTATTCTTTTTTATATAAAATTAAAACCAAATCATCAAGACAACTAATTACTAATGGCGTAAAAACAACCTCTACTTCCCCCACCATTCCCTAATTCTTCTTTTTGCTTCAGCTTTTGCTTCCTCAAGGGTTAATCCTTTTGCAAATTCTGTATCAAAATCAAAAGTTTCACGATCTATACCTTTAAATTTTGGTTTTTGAACTTCATATTCTACTCTTGGCTCTTCAACCTTGTTTTTTTTATTTTCTTTATCCAAACTCATTATTCCTACATTTTAATCTTACAAATTTACAAAATAAAATGAATCAAAATTTATAAAATTTTCTTTTCCTTCTTTTTGTAATTAATAATAAAAACTCCCAAAATGATCAAGATTGTTGCAATTATAAAATCAATGGTAATTTTTTCATCCAAAATCAGCCAGCCAAAAAATACCGCAATTACGGTGTTGATATACGCTAAAATAGAAACCTGAACCGGCGTAACGTGTTTCAAAGCATAATTATAGCTAAAAAAAGCAATTACAGATCCAAAAATCGACAAATATAATGCTGCTAAAATACTTTTAGAACTCCATAAATTTACATCAATAGTAGGCGAAAAAATAAATGCCAAAACAATCTGAATGCACGAAGCCATGGTAAACTGGTAAAATAAATTAAGAACGATATTTTTAGATTTATTCCCATGAAGTTTGGTATAAATTGTTCCACCAGCCCAAGCCGTAATCGCAAATCCCATAAACATCATTCCGATTCTGTAATCGGCATCTAAAAAAGATCCTAGTCCGTCTTTAAATATAAAAACGACTCCCGAAAATCCTATTATAACTCCAATAAACCCTTTTAAACTTGGTTTTTGTAATTTAAACAAAATACTGCCCAAAAAAATAAGTATAGGAGACATAGCACTGATTACCGAAGCCAGTCCGCTTGGTACAGTCTGCTCAGCAACAGTTGTAAAACCATTTGCAATTACAATCATCAAAATAGAAGGAACAAGCTGGTATTTTAAATTCTCCCACCCAATCCATTTTAATTCTTTTTTGAACAATAAAATAATCATCATAACCAATCCCGCCAGTCCCTGACGAATTGAAGTTACAAACCAGGGCGGAATAGTCTCAACCGCAACACGAATTCCCAAAAAGGTAGTTCCCCAAATAATTCCAACAGCCGCTAAGGCAAATATTAATTTATAATCTAAACTTTGTTTCATGATAATTAATACGCTAAAAAAATCCCAAACTATACTACTATAATTTGGGATCTCAAAATTTATAATTTTATTTAAAAAACTATTTATTCCTCACTTTTTGTTCCCATTTCCAGGCGCTTGCCATTGCTTCGTCTAAACTTAATTCAGCCTTCCATCCTAAGACATTATTTGCCTTATCTGTATTTGCATAAGCTTCTGTAATATCACCTTCACGACGAGGCTTAATTACGTATGGTAATTTTTTCTCGCTTACTTTTTCGAAACTATTAATTACTTCCAAAACAGAACTTCCTTTACCTGTTCCTAAATTGAAAGTTTCTACTTTTGCTAAATTCTTTTTATTCAACAAACGCTGTAACGCAATTACGTGTGCTTTCGCTAAATCGACAACATGAATATAATCACGAATTGCTGTTCCGTCTGGTGTTGGGTAATCATCTCCAAAAACTGATAATTCCTTACGCAATCCTACTCCGGTTTGTGTAATAAAAGGAACCAAATTTTGAGGAACTCCCAATGGCAATTCGCCAATTTCATTTGAAGAATGTGCCCCAACCGGATTAAAATAACGTAATAAAATAGCATTAATACTGGTTACTTTAGCGGTATCAGTAATGATCTCTTCCCCTATCTGCTTTGTATTTCCATAAGGAGACATTGCCGTTTGAACCGGAGCATCTTCTGTAATTGGCATTTTTTCGGCTTGACCGTAAACTGTACAAGACGAACTAAAAATAAAACTAGCCTCAGGTTTTTGCTGTAATTCCTGCAACAAATAAACTAAAGTACTGATGTTGTTTTCATAATACAACAACGGATTTTCGACACTTTCGCCAACCGCTTTTGAAGCAGCAAAATGAATCACCCCAGTAACATCAGTATGTTTTTTAAAGAAGTCCTGAACGACACTTTTTTCTCTTAAATCAATTTTTTCAAATAAAGGTGTTTTTCCTGTAATGGCTGTAATTCCTTTTAAAACATCTTCTGAAGAATTGGAAAGATTATCAATTATCACCACTTCAAAGCCTTCATTTTGCAATTCGGCTACAGTGTGAGAACCAATAAATCCTAATCCTCCTGTTACTAATACTTTCATTTTTTGTGGTTGTTTTTTTGTTGTATTGTTTAGTTTAAGCTTTTTTTATTTATTCAAAAATTCTAACACAGAATCTGTAATAAATTTAATTTGTTCGTCGTCAAGCTCAGTATGCATTGGCAAAGCAATTACTTCCTGTACTAATTGATTGGTAACAGGAAATTGCTCTTCTTTATAACGAGGATCTAAATATGCTTTTTGAGAATGCAACGGAATCGGATAATAAATTGCACATGGAATCGCTTTATCCAACAAATGCTGCATCAAAGCATTTCTATCAGCATCGATAATTCTCAATACATATTGATGAAAAACGTGATCATTTTCGTTTGTATCAAAATCAGGTGTAATAATATGTGCATTTCCGGCAAAAGCTGCGTTGTACTTTGTTGCTGCTAAACGACGTGCTTTATTATATTCATCCAGCAAAGGCAATTTTGCATTTAAAACTCCTGCCTGAATACTATCTAAACGTGAATTTACTCCCACAACATCATGATGATAACGCTCGTACATTCCGTGATTTACGATTCCGCGGATGATGTGAGCTAATTTATCATCGTTTGTAAAGATTGCTCCTCCATCTCCATAACAACCTAGGTTTTTAGATGGGAAAAATGAAGTTGCTGCAACATGACCAATTGTACCAACTTTAGTTTTTGCACCGGATTTCGAAACATAATCTGCACCAATAGCCTGTGCATTATCTTCGATTACGTATAAGTTATGCTCGGTTGCAATTTCCATAATCGCATCCATATTCGCAGCACGTCCAAATAAGTGTACCGGAACAATTGCTTTTGTTTTAGGTGTGATTGCTTTTTTAACAGCCTCGATATCGATATTCATATTTATCATATCAACATCAACCAAAACCGGAGTTAGTTGCAATAATGCAATAACCTCAACAGTAGCTGCAAAAGTAAAATCGGCAGTAATAACTTCGTCGCCTGGTTTTAAATCCAATCCCATCATAGCAATCTGAAGCGCATCAGTTCCATTTGCACACGGAATTACGTGTTTTGCTCCTAAGTAATCTTCAAGATTTTTTTGAAATTGATGAACCAAAGGTCCGTTTATATAAGTATTAGTATCTAAAACTTCTTGAATTGAAGCATCAACAGTAGTTTTTATTTTTTCGTATTGACTTTTTAAGTCAACCATTTGTATTTTTTTCATTTTGAATATTTATTTAAAAAAAGACCTGATTTTTAAACAGAATCTCTAAAAGAAGCAACAAAAATAGTTATTTAATACCTTCAAACCAATGAAAATAGTCGAAAGAAATGTAATTTAGCCACAAAAAATTACACATGCTTTTTTTATATAATGCAGCCATTTACATCGCAGGATTTTTTCTTAAAATTATAGCCTTATTTAGTCCGAAAATTAAGCTTTTCGTCGAAGGCCGAAAAAATGTTTTTACCATTTTAGAAGAAAAAATAAAACCAGAAGACAAAACCATTTGGTTTCACTCTGCATCTTTAGGCGAATACGAACAGGGACTTCCTGTAATTGAAAAAATCAAAGAAAAATATCCTTCACACAAAATTATTGTTACCTTTTTTTCTCCTTCAGGATATGAAGTCCGAAAAAACAACACCGTTGCAGATGTTACAGTTTACCTGCCTTTAGACACAAAAAGCAACGCCAAAAGATTTTTAAAACTGATTCATCCAGAATTGGCTTTTTTTATCAAATATGAATTTTGGCTGAATTACTTAAAGGAATTAGAAAAAAGCAAAACTCCAACTTATTTAATTTCAGGAATTTTCAGAGACAACCAAATGTTTTTTAAATGGTATGGAGGTTTTTACAGAAGAGCATTAAAAGCTTTTACTTATTTCTTTGTACAAAATGAAAGTTCAAAACAAAAAATTGAAGCAATAGGATTTCAAAATGTGATCGTTTCCGGTGATACCCGCTTTGATCGTGTGAATGCTATTCTGGAGAGAGATAACACTTTAGATTTTATTGAAAAATTCAAAAACAACCAACAAACTATTGTCGTTGGAAGTTCATGGCCCAAAGATGAAATTTTAATTGCCGAATATATAAACCAGGCAGATGAAAATGTGAAATTTATTATTGCACCACACAACATCAAACCAGACCAAATAGCCAGTCTTAAAACACAAATTACAAAACCAACCGTTTTGTTCTCTGAAAAAGAAAACAAAGATGTATCTAATTATAATGTTTTTATAATTGACACTATTGGCCTTTTAACTAAAATATACAGCTACGGAACGATTGCTTATGTAGGTGGCGGATTTGGAAATCCCGGAATTCATAATATTCTTGAACCGGCTACATTTGGAGTTCCGATTGTAATTGGTCCAAATTATTCGAATTTTGCAGAAGCAACACAATTAGTTCAATTAGGAGGGTGTATTGTAATTTCTCATAGCGGTGATTTGAAGCAAAATTTTGACCATTTACTTACAGACAAGAATTTTCTGGAAGAAAAAAGTCAGATTTGTAAATCTTATATACAGAATAACAAAGGTGCAACTGATACCATTATGAATATCATCTAACAAACTTCGACCAACAAGAGTCTTTTAATGACGTTATCAGTTCCAAAAAAGCTAAAAACAACCAACTTTAAGTTTATCAGTTTGTTAAATAAGCATTCAAAAACAAAACAAACTGTAACGAATAAAACAAAACACACAATTCTCTTGCTGAATATTCAACAAAAAATAATTTACACAAAAAATAAAACAATATAACATTTATTTAGTAATTTGGCATATTCTTTGATAAATAAGATAATCGTGAGCAAGGAAAATATTTTAAAAAAAAAGTGAAAAAATATTTTACATATTAAAAAATTTATATCTTTGCCACGAATTAATAATTAACCTTTTATAATAAAGTAAGATGAAAAAAGTATTTTTAAGTTTAGCTGTTGTTGCTGTTTTAACTGTTGTATCTTGTAAAAAAGCTGACGCTGCAGCTACTGAAACTGTAGATTCTACTGCTGTTGCTGTTGATTCTGCTGCTACTGTAGTTGATTCTGCTGCTGCAACTGTTGATTCTGCTGCTGCTAAAGTTGACTCTGCTGCTGCAAAAGTAGAAGATGCTGCTAAAGAAGTAAAAAAATAATTAGAACCTAAGTTCTAAAATTTTTAAAACCATCCTTGAGATGGTTTTTTTATACCTAAATTTTAAAATTCAGGTATTCACAATAAAAAAAGAGCTCACTCACAGTGAACTCTTTTTTTTATTACCACAAGCCAAAACCCCAAATCAATCCACCTCTTCTTCCTCCAAAACCACTTCATCATCAAAAATTGATTCACTCGACGAGAAGTCCAAAATCTCCGATCTTGAAGCATAAGTCACAATCTCTTTAATCCCCTTCTGAAGAAGCAATTCTGTAGTGTATTTTCGACTTGTTGCAAAATGAACATCACCAAGCATCAATTTAAAAAAATACTTCCCTCCAGAACCTTTAAATTTCAAAAACCTGGCAAGTTCAATTGTCTTTTTAAATTTCTCAATATCTTCTTCACACTCAAACCTCAGCTCATAACTTAAACTCGTAAAAATAACCTTCCCTTTTCTCGATGTAAACACAAACTTATACTCATCATTAAACCGCTTGCTAATTACAAAAGCACCCATATTTTTATTTTAAATTTTAGATTATTGATTGCTGATTTTAGATTTTCAAAATCCCAGATTCTTTTAAAATCAATTCTTTACAAATTAATTTCAAACCATTGAGTTTACACAATAAAAAAAGCCTCTTCAAAAGAAGAGGCTTTAGTACTCAGAGCGGGACTTGAACCCGCACGAACATTGCTGTTCACTGGATTTTAAGTCCAGCGTGTCTACCAATTTCACCATCCGAGCATTGTATGGTTTCGAGCGAAAAACGGGGCTCGAACCCGCGACCTCGACCTTGGCAAGGTCGCGCTCTACCAACTGAGCTATTTTCGCATTTCAAATTCTAGTTAAGAACTACAACACCTGATTTGTTCTGTATTGCGAGTGCAAATTTAGGACATTTATTCAATTACACAAGCGTTTTTCGAAAAAAAAATCGACTTATTTCATAACATTCTGATAACCTAAACCTTAAATATGAAATTTTATTTCTTCACCAACATCCTTTTAATCTCATTAAGTTTCATCAGTGCTTCGACAGGAGTTATTGCATTTATATCAAGACTCATGATCTCTTCTTTTATTTCTTCCAGCAAAGGATCATCCAAATTAAAGAAACTCATTTGCATTTCATCACTCGCCTCTTTAATACCATTTAAAGCATCACTGGAATGATTTTTCTCTAATTTCTTCAACAGCTTTTGCGCTTTTAAGATCACGATTTGAGGCATTCCCGCCATTTTTGCCACGTGAATTCCAAAACTATGTGCACTTCCGCCTTTTACAAGCTTTCTAACAAAAAGAACAGTATCTTTTAACTCTTTTACCGCAACATTGTAGTTTTGAATCCTAGGAAGTGATTCTGTCATTTCATTCAGTTCATGATAATGCGTTGCGAACAAAGTTTTAGCTCTTCCCGGATGTTCGTGCAAAAATTCAGCAATAGCCCACGCTATCGAAATTCCGTCATACGTACTCGTTCCTCTACCAATCTCATCCAAAAGCACTAAACTGCGATCTGAAATATTATTCAGAATAGAGGCTGTTTCATTCATTTCTACCATAAACGTAGACTCTCCCATCGAAATATTATCCGACGCTCCTACTCTGGTAAATATTTTATCTATAATTCCCATTCTAACACTGTCTGCCGGAACAAAACTTCCCATTTGAGCCAATAGCACAATCAGAGCCGTTTGTCTTAAAATAGCAGACTTACCAGACATGTTAGGACCGGTAATCATGATAATCTGTTGCGTATCTCTGTCCAGATAAACATCATTTGCAATATAAGGAGTTCCAACCGGCAATTGTTTTTCGATTACAGGATGTCTTCCGTTTTTAATCTCCAGCTCAAAGGTTTCATCAATTACAGGGCATACATATTGGTTCTCTATAGCCAATTGAGTAAAAGAGCATAAACAATCCAGTTGTGCCACTAAATTGGCATTCATCTGAACCGGCTTGATATAGGTTGCAATCCAGGCAATTAATTGCTCGAAAAGCTCTGATTCAATTTTATGAATTTTTTCTTCGGCACCTAAAATTTTGGTTTCGTATTCTTTTAATTCTTCTGTAATATAACGTTCCGCACTTACAAGCGTTTGCTTACGAATCCATTCTGCAGGTACTTTATCTTTATGTGTATTTCTAACTTCGATATAGTAACCAAAAACATTATTGAATGAGATTTTTAAAGAAGAAATTCCGGTTCTTTCGGATTCTCTTTTTTCAATTCCTTCCAGGTATTCTTTTCCTGATGTAGAAATAGCCCTTAAATCATCCAGTTCTTCACTAATTCCTTTTGCAATAGCATTTCCTTTTGCAATAGCAACAGGAGCATCCTGATTTAAGGTTGTTTTGATTTTTTCTCTTAATAAATCGCAGCCATGCAAACTATCTCCAATAATTTTTACTGCTTCCTGCGGACTTTCGAGTGCCAGGTTTTTTATTGGAATAATAGCATCCAGAGATTCTTTTAAATATACGATTTCGCGCGGTGAAACTTTCCCGGCTGCGATTTTAGAAATCAAACGTTCTAAATCTGAAATTTGCTTGATTTGATATTGAATACTCTGTAAAACTTCTGTATTTGATTTTAAATACGAAACTACATCGTGTCGTTGTTTTATTTTATTACCGTCTTTTAAAGGCAATGCCAGCCATCGTTTAAGCAAACGTCCACCCATTGGCGAAAGCGTTCTGTCTATAACATCTAAAAGTGTGACTGCATTTGGATTATAACTATGATATAATTCCAGGTTCCTAATTGTAAAACGATCCATCCAGACATACGCATCTTCGGCAATACGCTGAATTGCGGTGATATGCTGAACACGATTATGTTGTGTTTCTGATAAATAATACAAAATAGCTCCGGAAGCAATAATACCTTCTTTTAACTCCTCAATTCCAAATCCTTTTAACGAATTGGTTTGAAAATGCTTGGTCAAGGTTTCCAAAGCATAATCTTCTTTATAAATCCAGTCTTCTAAATAAAAACTATGAAAATCTTCTCCAAAAGCAGCTTTAAAATCTCCTTTATTATGTTTTGGAACCAGAACTTCACTTGGATTAAAATTCTGCAATAATTTATCTATATATTCTGCATTTCCCTGAGCCGTTAAAAACTCTCCAGTCGAAACATCCAAAAATGAAATTCCGATACTCTTACTGGTAAAATAAACAGATGCTAAAAAGTTGTTTGTTTTAGATTGTAAAACCTCATCATTTAAAGAAACTCCCGGCGTTACAAGTTCTGTAACTCCACGCTTTACAATTGTTTTGGTCATTTTTGGATCTTCAAGCTGATCACAAATTGCCACACGAAGTCCTGCTTTAACCAATTTTGGCAAATACGTATTGACAGAATGATGTGGAAACCCTGCTAAAGCTGTTTCGGTATCAGATCCCGCACCTCTCTTAGTTAAGGTAATTCCCAGAATTTTAGAAGCTCTAATGGCGTCTTCTCCAAAGGTTTCATAAAAATCTCCTACTCTGAAAAGCAGACATGCATCAGGATATTTTCTCTTGATCTCGTTGTACTGTTTCATTAAGGGTGTTTCTTTCACCACTTTTTCTTTAGCTGCCAAATTATTGTATTTTAAATGAAAAATTAAGACAGCGAATTTATAATATTTTGGCGGCATATCGAAGGCCTTCAAAAATTAAAATATTTTAAGAAATTTTTATGTTGAGATATAAGAATTTTATATAGATTTGTTCATAAATTAAAATAAAGATTCGAAGATGAAAAAAATAATTTTATTCGCTATGTTAGCTGTAGTTGGAATTACTGCTTCTAACGCCCAGGCTAAAAAAGTAACAGCTAAAGTTGCTAAAGTTGAAGGAGCCGGAATGGCTTTTGAAACAGAAACTATTGATTACGGTACTATCGCTCACAATGCTGATGGAAAACGTGAATTTGTTTTTGTAAATAACGGAACAAAACCATTAATCATTACTAACACACAAGGATCTTGTGGTTGTACTGTACCAACAACTCCAAAAGAGCCAATCGCTCCTGGTGCTAAAGGTATTATTGGTGTAAAATATGCTACTGACAGAGTTGGTGCTTTTACAAAAACTGTAACTGTTACTTCTAACGCAGAAGGACAACCAACAAAAGTACTTACCATTAAAGGTACTGTTTTACCAGATCCGGTTAAAAGCTAATCTGAAAAACAAAATAAAATAATAGAAAAAGCTTCCTTATCTTTGGAAGCTTTTTTTATGACCTGAATGCAACTTATATGAGAAAACTTGAAAATAGTGAACTAGACAGAAAATCGATTGAAGATTTTAAAAAATCAGACAAAACTCCTCTAATTTTAGTTTTGGATGACATTCGCAGTTTACACAATATTGGCTCTGTTTTTAGAACAGCAGATGCTTTTTTGATAGAAAAAATAATTTTATGCGGTATTACAGCAACACCGCCCAATAAAGAAATTCACAAAACAGCTCTTGGTGCAACAGAAACTGTAACCTGGGAACATCATGAAAATGTATTGGAAGTTATTGAAAATCTTAAAAAAGAAAACGTACTGACCATGGCTATTGAACAAGTCGAAAGTGCTGTTTTTCTTCAGGATTTTAAAGTAGAACCAAACCAGAAATATGCTCTTATTTTTGGCAATGAAGTCTATGGCGTTTCTCAGGAAGCGGTTGCCATTTGTAATGGTTGTATTGAGATCCCTCAACTGGGAACAAAACATTCTCTAAACATTTCTGTGAGTGCCGGAATTGTAGTTTGGGATTTGTTTAAAAAAATGCATTGGAATTTATAATCTACAAAAAGTAATACTTTTTCAAACAAAATAACTAATTAGCAACATTTATTTTACAATTCTCTTAAGTACATTTACGAAAGAGAATTAGAAATAGATGCTTATGAAAAACAGAATTACTTTATTTTTATTTTTAGTTGGTTTTTTAGGTTATGCCCAATTTACACCAATTCCTGATCCAAACTTTGAAAAAGCTTTAATTGATTTAGGAATCGATAGTGGGGCTATTGATGGCAAAGTTTCAACTG
Source organism: Flavobacterium chilense (assembly GCF_001602525.1). Lineage (GTDB taxonomy): Bacteria > Bacteroidota > Bacteroidia > Flavobacteriales > Flavobacteriaceae > Flavobacterium > Flavobacterium chilense. The sequence goes on along the minus strand of NZ_LSYT01000008.1, from coordinate 94,424 downwards.
CACAAATAAAAGATGTAATCGCATTAGACATTTCATCCAGAGAAATTTCAGATTTAACCGGGATTGAAGCTTTTCTAAAACTAGAGCAATTAAACATTGGAGCTATCAATAATGATCCGGTCAAAAGAAACCACATCAGCACTTTAGACCTCTCTAACAATTTATACCTTACTTCTTTAATTTGTAGTTTTAATGATTTAGTACAACTTGATCTTTCAAAGAATATTTATTTAAAAACAATATTCATTGATAATAACAAACTTACCAGTATTACTATTTCTAAAAATACAGCTTTAACGTTTTTTTCTTCTAAAAACAACAAGCTAACAACTATCGATTTAAGTAAAAATATCTCTTTAAATTTCTTAAATTTAGACAATAACTTATTATTGGATTTAGACATTTCTAATAATCTACTTCTAACCAGCTTGTCCTGCTCCGGAAATCAATTAGCCACTTTAGACATTTCTAAAAACAATACAATCAACGATTTAAATTGCAGTTCAAATAAACTTTCCGGCTTAGACACCTCTAAAAATGTTAGTTTAAATCATTTAAATTGTGAAAACAATCAAATATCGAGTTTAGACCTCACTAAAAACCTAAACTTAAAGATGCTGTCTTGCGGAACCAATAAACTAACAGGTTTAGATGTTACTAAAAACAAGTATCTGAATGGATTATATTGTGATGCTAATCAATTATCAACTCTGGACATTACTCAAAATACCATTTTACAAAGTTTTACTATCGATAATAATCAATTAACAAATCTTGATGTTTCTAAAAATTCTGCTTTAGTAGTCATTCATTGCAACAATAATAAGCTAGCTGATATCGATTTGTCAAAAAACATTGCTTTGACTCATATTATGGTCAACAATAATCAGTTAGAAGATTTAGATGTTTCTAAAAATACGGTTTTAGCAGTTTTTTATTGCAACAATAATCAATTAACGAGTTTGAATTTAAAAAATGGAGCCAACACCAATATCTCACAATTAGATTTGAAATCGAATTCGAAACTTAGTTGTATACAAGTTGACAACAAAGCGTACTCTGACTCTAACTGGTCATCTAATAAAGATGTTGCTACTATATATTCTAATAAATGTAATGCAAGTACAACTCTTCCTCCGGTAATAAAAGCAACCGGAGATCAATTATATTGCCCTCAAAATGTTATCAATATTGTAAATACTATTACCATTACACATGATCCTCTTGAACCGGGAACCGAAGCTGGTTATATTCAGATTTCCTCAGGTTATTCCAGTGGTTTAGATAAACTAGAGCTTTCAAATGCAGCGGCTCATCCCTCAATTACCACAAGCTGGGATGCAACCGCAGGTAAACTAAAATTATACAATCCGACCGGAGCAGATGTTTTGTATGCTGATCTGGAAGCTGCCATAAAAGATGTCGTATTTTCTAATTCTTCGGCTACAGCTTCTGGCACCAAAACTTTTTCGATTACCATAGGTCAGGCCAATTATCTGCCTTCTACTCAACATTATTATTTATTTGTTCCAAGCATTGGAATCACCTGGACCGCAGCAAAAGCTGCCGCTGAAGCCAGAACTTATTATGGATTAAAAGGTTATCTCGCTACAATTTTATCTGCTGATGAAGCTAAATTAATTGGGGAACAAGCCTCTGGAACCGGATGGATCGGCGGGAGTGATGCTGAAACTGAAGGTGTCTGGAAATGGGTTACAGGACCAGAAGCCGGAACGGTTTTCTGGAACGGAGCCGCTAATGGCTCTACACCCAATTATGCTTTCTGGAATAATGGAGAACCAAACAATCAGGGTGATGAAGATTATGCACATATTACACAACCCGGAGTTGGCATAAAAGGCTCCTGGAATGATTTGTCCAATACCGGATCATTAACTCCCGGAGATGCTTATCAGCCTAAAGGTTATGTTGTTGAATATGGAGGAATGCCGGGAGAAGCTCCTTTAGAAATTGCGGCAAGTACCAAAATCACTATTCCGGTAGCAACACCCGGAGCAAATCCTGCTGCGGTTTGTGATTCAGGAACTTTTACATTTACTGCTACTGCCACTAGCGGCGCAACAATAAACTGGTATGATGCTGCTGTTGGAGGAAATTTACTTACAACAGGCAATACCTACACCACTCCGGTAATAAACGCTACCACAAACTATTATATTGATGCAAGCTGTACGTCAAATCGAAAATTAGTTACTGCAACTGTCTATACAACCCCAACGACTCCGGTTGCAAATCAGGCTACTTATACGAATTGCGGATCAGGATCTGTTACTATTAAAGCAAGTTCAAATATTGGAAATATTAATTGGTACACAACTGCTACAGGCGGAACAAGCGTTTATACAGGAAATAGTTTTACTACGCCGGCAATTTCTACTAATACAACTTACTATGCCGAAGCATCAAACAATGGCTGTGTCAATACTAATCGTACTCCTGTAAATATTGTGATTTATACACCTCCTGCGGTTACAGATGAAACCTTGATTCTGTGCCAATTTCAAAAAATAACGCTGGATGCAGGAATTTCAGGAATGACTTATTTATGGAATACAGGCGCTACAAGTCCAACTATTGATGTTGCTGCTGGCGGCACGTACACTGTAGATGTTACGAGCCCTGCTCCGGAAAATTGCACGAGCCGAAAAACAATTAAGGTTGATGAACATCAGGTTCCGCAGATTGACAGGATTGATGTAAACGGAACAAGGGCTGTAATTTACCTTAAAAAAGAGGCTGATTATTTTGAATATTCTGTAGACGGAACAAATTATCAGGATTCTAATGTTTTTTATGATGTTCCGGGTGGTTTACGAACTGCTTATGCGAGAGAAAAAAGTGGTTGTGGAGAAACTACCCAAACTTTTGTTGTACTTGTTTTTCCTGCATTTTTTACTCCTAACAATGATTCATATAATGACTTATGGGAAGTTACAGGTATGGAAAATTATCCTCAGGCAGAAGTCACCATTTTTGATCGTTACGGAAAATTAATTGCACAATTAAATGCTTCTAAAATGAGCTGGGACGGTACTTTTGAAAAAACTCCTTTACCAGCTTCAGATTATTGGTACGCCTTAAAAATAGACAATACAAAACCTGTTTTAAGAGGTCATTTTTCATTGAAGAGATAAAATAATTAGAAAATGAGATAATTAAAAAAACACTTTCTAATTGAAACATTTTCTAATTGACAAATTAACCTATCTTCTTCTGAATTTCATTTAAAATATAGAGGTAATCTTCGTGTTTTTTTACAAAATCACGATCAGAAACATCAATGATCAGCACATTCAAATCGGTTTGGGATTTTATGTATTCCAAATAGCCATTATTGATTTTATCCAAATATGCTGCTTCAATATTTTGTTCATAATTACGTCCGCGTTTCTTGATGTTTTGTAGTAATCGTTCTGTATTCTGATACAGGTAAACATACAAATCCGGTTTTGGCATTTCTTTGTATATAATATCAAAAAGATTTCTATACAAACGATATTCATCTTCTGCCAGTGTAATTTTAGCAAAAATCAGCGATTTAAAAATATGATAATCGGCTACAATGAAATCTTTAAATAAATCAAACTGTGCCAGGTCATCCGACAATTGCTGATAACGATCTGCCAGAAATGACATTTCTAAAGGAAAAGCATATCGGTTTTGATCTTTGTAAAATTTGGGTAAAAACGGATTATCGGCAAAACGTTCTAAAACGGTTTTAGCATTAAAATCTTCTGCAATTTTGTGTACCAGAGTTGTTTTTCCTGCCCCAATATTTCCTTCAAAAGCAATATAATTAAATTTTTCCAGCGGAATTTCCAACAACGGATTTCTTAAATCCTGAACTATGGTACAAACGCTGTCATCCGGAGAACTTGCGATTAACTCTGAAATTGATTTTTGAAAAACAGGGTGTTTCCAGTCTAATTTTAAATCCTGCACAGGCAACAAAACAAAATTTCTGTTTTGCATTAACGGATGCGGAATCTGTAATTTTTCTGAATTAATTATTTCGTCATCAAAAGTAATCAGATCAATATCGATAATTCGGGATTGATAACCTTGTTGTTCTGAACGGATTCGTCCTAATTGTTTTTCGACTTTCAGGACCTGACTGAGTACTTTTTGTGCTGATGAAGCAGTATGTAAAATCAAAGCACAATTATAGAAAGCATCACTTTCAAATCCCCAGGCGGGAGTTTCATATAATCTGGAAACCCTGATAACAGTTCCAACTTCCTGATGTATCAGATCAATACAATTCTGGATATTTTCTAACCTGTTTCCCTGATTACTCCCTATAGATAATACGATTTGATGCTGTGACTTCATAATTAATGCAAATTAACTAAAACTATTTTAGAATTAACTACATTATTTGATTCAAGAATCAGAAGTTACCAACTATATCAAACTCTTTCTTATTGTCTTTGTTATCTAAAACCCGCTTTAAAAACTGACTTAGATCACTTGTCAGTAGCAACTGATTTTGGTTTTTCCAGAATTGCTCTGAATATGGATATTTCACTTTAAAAATATCTTTATTCATTGATAAATTGGAGTTTGCTTTTTCTGAAATAAAACTATTTGTTACAAGATATTGGGCTGAATAATCATAATTGACTTTTCCTAGTTTTTCATTTCCAATTAGCTCAACTTTAACATCAGAATTTGCATTACTCAAATAATACTTATTAGTGGTTTTATTTTTTTTATAATTTGATGTTGTTTTAAAACTGGTTGTTCGATAGTCAACCTTGCTCTTTTTTTGATATGGTACCTTATTTGCATCATTATAAAAATCAAAATATGTTTCTACAATAGCATAATCCTCTTTATTGATAATAAAATAGCCGCTTGTTTTTTGTCCCATCATATTAGCTTCTTTTTTAATAAAACTAATTTTTAAATAACCGCTTGCCACATTTTTTTCCTGAGTAAGCTCAAAATCATCAATTTCTATATAAATTAAAACATTCAAATCAAATAATTTCTCAAAACTTTGAAATTGAAAATATACAAAATCGTCTTTATCTGTAATCCCAACTTTTCTCATATTCAAAACCTCAACCTCGCATTTATTATCTGGCTGAGTTTTTGTCTTAAAAATACTTTTTCTGGACACCTTACCATAAATATCCTGTAGTCTTGCCAATTCATCATTTCGTTTTAAAGTACACCTTAAAAAAAAATTCTCATTGTAAGGCTGTAAAATATAGTTTTCTTTCATCTTACTATATACCTTTTTAAGTATTGAAACTTCATTACCAACAACAACCTCGTCAAGTTCAATCATCTTGTTTTGTAAATAAATAGTATCAAGGTTCTTAATTTGCTCAAAATTCACTTTAAGATCTTCATATCCAATGAGGCTAAAATTTAGCTCATTCTGATCAGAAATAAAAGAAAAAACACCTTCTTTATTCGTCAGCGAATTATCCTTCTGATTATATACATTCACGTTTTCCAGAGGTAATCTGGTCAATTTATCGACAATTACTTTTTGAGTTTGTACTTTCTGAGCTACAGCATAAAAACCAAAGAAAAAGAAAAGGTTAATAAAGAATATTTTTTCTTTCATAATGCAAAAATTTAATTTATCAAATATAAAATATTCAAGTTTAAAACAATATTTATCTTACAAAATATACTATCTTTAATTATAGGTTTAAAAATGTATAAACTACAACTATTTCAGTAATTCGTATATTAGAAATAATTTGTTTTTAGATTACATTTGTAACAAATCAATCTTTTTTGATACTTATTAAAAAAATATACTTATGAAGTTTTTAGGAAATGTAATTGCCACAGTTATTGGTATTTTTGTATTTATTATGCTCTTCTTTTTTGGAGTAATTCTTATTGGGGCAATTTTTGGCGGAGATGACAGTGTTTCAGTCAAAAGCGATTCGGTTATAGAATTAAATCTAAAACAAATTAAAAATGATTATGCAGGAAAATATAAAGATCCGTGGATAACTGTTTTCTCTGATAAAAAAGAAATTGGTTTAACCGATGTTATCAATGCGATCGAAGCAGCAAAAAAAGATGATAAAATTAAAGGAATCTCGATTTTAAATGATGAATCTTCTTTAGGACTGGCACAATATAAAGATTTGAGAAATGCACTTGAAAGCTTTAAAAAATCAGGAAAATTTGTTTGGGCATATGCCAATACATATTCGCAAAAAGAATATTATTTAAACTCTGTAGCCAATACCATTTATTTGAATCCTGCGGGAGATTTAGATTTTAAAGGACTTTCGTCTGAAGTAATGTTCTTTAAAGATTTTCAGGATAAAACAGGTATTCATATGGAAGTGATTCGTCACGGAAAATATAAAAGTGCTGTTGAACCATTTTTAGAAAACAAAATGAGTGATGCTAACAGAGAACAGGTAACCGCTCTTTTGAACTCGATCTGGACTACTGTTTCTACCGACATTTCTAAAAGCAGAAACATTCCTCTTCCTAAATTAAATGAGATTGCAAACGGCTTATTGGCACGAACTCCCGAAATGGCAAAAGCACAACATCTGGTTGATATCGTAGCATACGAAGATGTGTATCATGATGCTATTAAAAAAGCACTAAAAGTAACCGGTGATGATGACTACAACAAAATTTCGATTTTAGATTATACTCAAAATAATATTACAACAGCTCTAACAAATACTGCTACAGATCAAATTGCTATTATTTACGCTCAGGGCGAAATACAAAGCGGAGAAGGCGATGTTACTGTAATTGGCGAAGGCTCTATGCGCCGTTCTTTGCAGGAAGCGCGCAAAAATGATGATGTAAAAGCAATTGTACTTAGAATTGACAGTCCGGGCGGAAGTGCTCTGACATCAGATTTAATCTGGAGAGAAATTGAAATTACTAAAAAAGTAAAACCCGTTGTAGTTTCTATGGGAAATTATGCCGCTTCAGGAGGATATTATATCGCTTGTAACGCCAACACGATTTTTGCAGAAAACAATACAATTACAGGTTCTATTGGTGTTTTTGGAATCTTACCCAACTTTAGTCCATTAGCAAATAAATTAGGAATTAATACTGAACAGGTAAAAACACACGAAAACTCAGCAAATTATAGTCCGTTTGTGCCAGTTGATGAGAAGTTTAAAGCCTTTACCTTAGAAGGAGTTGAGCATATTTACAACACTTTTGTAACTCATGTGGCTGAAGGCCGAAAAATGACTTTTGCCCAGGTAGATGCTATTGCACAAGGAAGAGTGTGGTCCGGAACTGAAGCTGTAAAAATTGGTTTGGTGGATAAAATTGGCGGATTAAATGATGCTATTGCAGAAGCCGCAAGAATTGCCAAAATAAAAACTTACAGTACGCAAAACTACCCTGAATACGAGAAAACACTTAATGATCTCCTTTCTAATTTGCCTTTTGCACAATCTAAGGAAGCTTTTATTAAAGAAGAAATTGGCGAAGAAAACTATATGCTTATTGAGCAGGTAAAAAGACTTCAAAAACAAAAAGGAGTTCAGGCAATGCTTCCGTTTGGATTAAACATTAAATAATTCCACTACAAAATGAAAAAGTTATTTGCTCTTATTGCTGTTTTCTTTTTGAGTATGCTGCATGCTCAAACCAAAACTGAAAGCACTTTTAAAGAGTCTCCATTGGTTCTGAAGATTAATGTGGTTGAAATATTTGGTACACTTACCACACCTGCTACAGGAACAAAATTTCCGGTAGCACTGATCATTTCCGGTTCCGGACCAACAGACCGTGACGGTAATAATGCGATGATGAAAAACAATTCTTTAAAATTGCTGGCAGAAGCTCTGGCGAAAAACGGAATTGCATCATTACGATATGACAAAAGAGGAATTGGAGAAAGTAAAGCCGCAGCTGTAGCTGAATCCAGCCTGGTTTTTGAAAATTATACTGAGGATGTAAAAAGCTGGATTAATTTATTAAAACAGGACAAACGCTTCTCGAAAGTTATTGTTATCGGACATAGTGAAGGTTCGCTAATTGGAATGATTGCCGGAGCGAAAGCAGATAAGTTTATTTCTATTGCAGGCTCAGGAGAATCTGCTGACAAGCTGATTAAAACTCAAATTGCATCTAAAGCAAATAAACAATTAGAAGATTTGACTTTTCCTATAATTGATAGTTTAAAAGGCGGAAATAATGTAAAAAAGGTTGATCCTATGCTTAATTCTCTTTTTAGACCAAGTATTCAGCCTTACCTGATTTCCTGGTTTAAATATAATCCTCAAACAGAAATTAAAAAACTAACTGTTCCTGTTTTGGTTGTTCAGGGAAACAATGATTTGCAGGTAACAGTTAAAGATGCCGAACTATTATCTCAGGCTAACAAAAATGCCGAACTTTTGATCGTTGATAAGATGAATCATGTGATGAAAATTATTGATGGTGATGTTCAGGCTAATATGGCAAGTTATAATAATGAGAATCTGCCCATCTCAGAAGTTATGACTAATAAGATTATTTCTTTCATTAAAAAATAACTGAAATCATAAAAGCATTAAAAATCCGTTTGAACTTTATTCAGACGGATTTTTATTTTTAACACAATTAAGGATATTTCTTATATTTTACAAAAACTTTATCTGCGAACTCAATCAAAAAAAGTTATTTTTGCACGAATCAATTATCAATTTAAACCCTCAACTCTATTTATATGTTAAAGAAAATTTTAAAAATTACAGCCATTGTTCTCGTGGTAATTGTAGCTGCATTATTCGCCATTCCGTATTTCTTTAAGGATCAAATAAAGGCTAAGATCGCAGAAGCAATTAACAAAAGTGTTGATGCTAAAGTAAGTTTTACCGATGCTGATTTAAGTTTGTTTAAAAACTTTCCGAATGCTACGGTTGGTATCGAAAAATTAGTCATCATCAATAAAGCTCCTTTTGAAGGGGATACTTTGGTTTCGTTGGGCGAATTAAATTTGAAAATGAGCATTAAAGAGCTTTTCAAAGGAAAAGAAGAACCTTTAAATATTCAGGGAATAAGTTCTACAAATGGTTTAATTAATATTATCTTCAATAAAGATGGTGTTGGTAACTTTGATATTGCTCTAAAAGACAAAAAAGAAACAGAGAAAGACGATAAAAGCAAACCGCTTTCTTTAAAAATTCAAAACTATAAAATCGAAAACTTCACTTTTAGATACATCGATCAGGGTTCTAAAATAAAAATGGTCATCGATAGTTTAAATCATGAAGGAACAGGTGATTTTACCAATTCAAAATTAGATCTGACTACAAAATCTACTGCCAAAGTCTCTTTGGATATGGATAAGATGAATTACATGAAAAATGTAAAATTAACTTTGGATGCTGTTTTAGGAATTGATTTGGAACAAAGTAAATATACGTTTAAAGAAAACAAAGCTTTAATCAACCAATTGCCATTAGAATTTGACGGATTTATTCAAATGGCTGAAAAAAAACAGATTTACGACTTGAAGTTTAAAACACCAACTTCATCTTTCACCAACTTCTTAGGTTTAATACCTTCAGCTTATGCTTCTAGTTTAGACGGAGTGAAAACTACAGGAGATTTTACAGTAAAAGGTTTTGCTAAAGGGGAACTTACTGACACAACTGTTCCTAAATTTAATGTTGAGATTGCATCAAACAATGCTTCTTTTCAATATCCTAATCTGCCAAAATCAGTTCAGAATATTGTAATCGATACTAAGATTATCAATGAAACCGGAATTTTAAATGATACTTATGTTAACTTGGATAAACTGTCGTTTAGAATTGATCAGGATGTTTTTAATGCCAAAGCAAATATTAAAAACATTACAGTCAATCCGTTTGTAGATGCGGCTTTAAAAGGAACTATCAATTTAGCGAACCTTTCGAAAGCATATCCAATTAAAATGGACAAACCGCTTGCAGGTATTTTAAAGGCCGATGTTACAACACAATTTGATATGGCATCTGTAGAAAAAAGCCAATATCAAAACATTAAAAATGCCGGAACTATGAGTTTATCAGGATTTAAGTATACTGATGAAAACAATAAGTCGATGAACATTAGCACGGCTTTGGTTGAATTTAACCCAAGTACAATCAACCTGAAAAAGTTTGATGCTACAACCGGAAAAAGTGATTTAAGCATTAATGGAGTTTTGGAGAATTTTTATGGCTTTATGTTTAAAAAACAAGAGCTAAGAGGAAATTTCAACATGAGTTCAAATCAGTTGGCTGTTGATGATTTTATGACCGCCGGAGAACCTGCTAAAACCGGAACTACAAAAGAAGGAGAAACTAAATCAACACCAGCAAAACCTGCTGAAGCAATGAAGATTCCTGCTTTTTTAAACTGTACTTTAAATGCAAAAGCAACAACGGTTTTGTATGACAATTTAAAACTAAAAGATGTTTCCGGAAAACTAATTGTAAAAGATGAAAAAGCGACTTTAGAAAACTTTAAAACTTCTATTTTTGGCGGAACTATTGGCTTAACAGGAACGGTTTCTACAAAAGCAAAAGTTCCAACTTTTGATATGGATTTAGGTTTCAATCAGGTTGATATCTCACAAACTTTTACGCAATTGGACATGATGAAAAAAATTGCGCCTATTGCGGGAATTATCAATGGTAAATTAAATTCTACTATCAAATTAAACGGAAATCTGGATGCTAAAGAACTTACTCCGGATTTAAAATCTATTTCGGGAGATTTAATTGGTCAATTGCTTTCTACTACTGTAAATGCTAAAAACTCAACAGTTTTAAACGCTTTAACTTCAAACATTAAATTCATTGATATGAATAAGGTGAATTTAAATGATATTAAAGCAGCTTTGACGTTTGAAAACGGTAAGGTAAATGTAAAACCATTTGATATTAAATATCAGGATATTAAAATTACTGTTGGCGGAACTCATGGTTTTGATCAAACCATGAATTACAACTTAAAATTAGATGTTCCGGCTAAATATTTAGGCAATGAGGCCAATGCGTTTCTTGCAAAAATGTCTCCTGCAGATGCAGCAAAACTGGAAAACATTCCAATTAATGCTATGATTACTGGTAACTTTTCGAATCCAAAAATATCTACGGATATGAAAACTGCTGTTACGAGTTTAGCAACTCAGGTTGCTAATCAGCAAAAAGAAAAGCTGACCCAAAAAGGCGCTTCTGCTCTTAGCGATTTAATCAACAAAAACACCAAAGCAAAAGACACTACACAAGCAGCAAAAACTGAAAAAGAACAAAAGACTCAGGAAGTTACTAAAAAAGCAAGTGACTTAATAAATGGTTTATTCAAAAAGAAAAACTAAAACAAAAAGAGAGGGATTCGTTGTGACGAATCCCTCTCTTTTTTTACTCTTTATTTTATTTTATATTGCTCTTGAATAAATATTTAATCGGCCATTATTCAAAATCGAATTTATTGTTTTTATATATTCTTTCTTAGTATATAAAGTCACATCAATACCAACACTGGAATTGTCATACGGCTCATATTTTTTAAGGTTTGAAACCGAAAATAATCCTATGGTTGGAGTTTGCACAGCACTAGCCAAATGCATAATACCGCTATCAGCACCAATAAACAAATCAGCATTAGCAATAACAGATCCTATTTCACGAATATCCTTACTATAAAAACTTGGTGCTTTAAAACCAATTTGCGAAACATTCTCTACAGGTAAAATTTCGATAATATTATAATTTTTATATTCTGCTGTAAGTTGCGTATAAAAACGCTCCCACCACTCTTCTGAAAGGCATTTTGCTCCGGTTGCATAGGTAAAAATACAGATTGTTTTTTTATCGCTGTCGCCAAGGTCGTTTAAAAGTTTTTTACCGTTGGTAATTTCAGCTGAAGATAATTTAAGATCAATAGGTGCTACAATTTTATTGCTTTTCGTTAATCTTAATTTGGTTAAGTAGTTTCGGAAGTTATAAACGGGATATTTTGCTATATGATCGTAATCACTTTTTTGCTGTGACTGTTCCTCATTTGAATCTCCGTAAAATTTGTATTTAGCATTTGAGAACCGTACTGCTAATCTGCCTGAAGAGGAATTTTGATCTACATTGATCGCCATATCATATGGCTCTTTTTTTATTGAAATCCAAACCTTTAAATATTCAAGTAAATTTTTAAAAGGTTTTTTAGGCAAATGAATTGTTTTATCGACAACATTGTAATTTTCAAAAATAATGGGTGCCAGAGTACCTTTTACAAACAAATCGATTTTACAATTTGGAAACGTTTCCGCAACTTCCTGAACAAGAGGTGTAATCAGTAAAAGGTTACCTAATCTTCCATTGGGTCTGCAAATCAGCACTCTTTTTATTTCGGTTTTATCCACCAAAATAAAATCATCTTCCATTTTGGGTTTCCCAATGTTCTTAGTCAGGTTGCGCATTATACCACGCCTGTAGTCGTTTATTTTGCTTAAAACACTCATCTATTAAATAATTTACGAATTATAAAATCTTAATTTAATTTTTAGAATAATCCTGAAATGAATAAGATTCAAATCTAGGGTCTTTTAATTTTTAAAATTAAATTCTTTCAATAAGCATTTGTTACAAAATTGTAACGAAATGTATTAATATTCACACTTTTTTGCTTTGGAAAGTGATATAAAATTACAATAAATTATTATTTAAATAACAATATAATAGATAGTTAGCCAAAAAACATCGACAACTACGCCATATCTCTAGATGTTTATTGTGACTACATAACCTTCTGAACCTCGAATGTTAAAAACGGTTCCGTTTTCGAAAATTAAGTACTGTCCTTTAATCCCGGTAAGCTTTCCCTGAAAGGATGGAGTCTTGTCTAAGTTTAAACTTGTTATTTTAGCAGGATAACTTAAAACCGGATAATTTAGTTCATACAAATCATTTTTCTGATTGTAAAAATACTCTTGTACCTCAGCAGGAATTAAACTTTCAACTTTGGCTTTTTCAGTCAGTAAATCAAAACTTCCATTTGTATTCTGGAGCATTTTTCTCCAGTTTGTTTTATCTGTATAATGATCTTTTAAGGCAACCTCTGTAATACCGGCCAAATATCGGTTTGGAACCTCAACAATAGCAATTGCCTGTGTAGCGCCCTGATCGATCCAGCGGGTTGGCACCTGAGTTTTGCGGGTAACCCCTACTTTTACTTCACTTGCCAATGCAAGATATACGATATGAGGCTGCAATTGTACTTTTTGCTCGTACTCTAAATCACGATCTGCAATACCTAAATGTGCAGTACTTAATTCAGGTCTCATAATCCAGTCGCCAACAGCCGGACTGGAATAAAAACACTCATAGCAAAAACCCTGACGGTATATTTTTTTCTTTTTATGACAATTCAGACATTCAAAACCTGTAAAATTAATCTCAATCTCTTTATTCAATAACTGATTCATGTTTAGAAAACTGTCTTCGAAAACCAAATAATACTGAATTGGATTTCCCAGCTCAGTTTGCATTTTGGTAAGTACTCCTTGATATGTCATTAGAATTTTAGATTTTGGTCCTGAAACTGGCAGGAACTGATTTAGATTTTAGATTGTTTTGCAGAGTTCTGAATTTTGACTCCAAATTCTATTGAAGCAGAATTTTTAGTACAAATAGAATGTCTTTTTTTACAAAAAAACACTATTTTTGATACAACGACAAAGTTAATATTTGTCTGTTGATATTCAAATTTTAAATTTCCTGATTTTCGCATCAAGCGAAAAATCAGCTCCCGATAATCAGAGAGACTAAAATAAGTAATCTAAAATCAAAATTCATCCATGCCCTTATCAATAATCAACTCTTTTGCTTCCTGGGTCCTAAAACAAAGGATACATCAAATCGAACTTTTTTTAAAATATCCAAATGAAGTTCAGGAAGAACTGTTGCACAATTTATTGATGGCGTCTGAAAATACGATTATCGGAAAACAATATGATTTTGAATCGATACATTCGTATCAGACTTTTACTGAAAGGGTTCCAATTGCAACTTATGAAGAGCTTCAGCCTTTAATTGAACGTACACGACAAGGCGAGCAAAATGTGTTTTGGGAAACTCCTATAAAATGGTTTGCCAAATCGAGCGGAACTACAAATGCTAAAAGTAAATTTATTCCGGTAAGTAATGAGGCTCTGGAAGATTGTCATTATAAAGGCAGTAAAGATTTACTTTGTTTGTATCTGAACAACAACGAGGATTCTGAATTGTTTTTGGGCAAAAGCCTTCGTTTAGGCGGAAGTTCTCAGATTTACGAAAACAACAATACTTTCTTTGGTGATTTATCAGCTATATTAATTGAAAATATGCCTATTTGGGCTGAATTTAGCAGCACTCCAAGTAGTAAAACTTCGTTAATGAGCGAATGGGAAACTAAAATTGCCGCTATTATAAACGAAACCAAAAATGAAAATGTAACGAGCTTTGCCGGAGTTCCGTCCTGGATGCTGGTTTTAATGAATAAGGTTTTAGAAAATACAGGCAAAGAAAATTTGTTGGAAATCTGGCCTAATCTGGAAGTTTACTTTCATGGTGGCGTAAGTTTTTCTCCTTATAAAGAACAATACAAGAAAATCTTACCGAGTAAAGATTTTAAATATTACGAAATATACAATGCCTCCGAAGGCTTTTTTGCAATTCAGGATCTGAACAATTCAAGCGATTTATTACTGATGCTGGATTACGGAATTTTCTATGAATTTATTTCGATGGATACTTTTGGAAGCCCAAATCAAAAAGTGGTTCGTCTGGCTGATGTAGAGCTAAACAAAAACTACGCAATTGTAATTACTACAAATTCCGGGCTATGGCGTTATCTGATTGGAGACACAGTTCGTTTTACTTCTTTAAATCCATACCGAATCAGGGTTACGGGAAGAACCAAACACCATATTAATGTTTTTGGTGAGGAATTAATGGTCGAAAACACAGATCAGGCAATTGCTAAAGCCTGTCAGGTTACTCAAACCGAAGTGATTGATTATACGGTTGCCCCAATTTTTATGCAGGACAAAGAAAAAGGGGCTCACGAATGGATGATTGAATTTAAGAAAAAACCAGCTGATGTTGGTCTTTTCCAGAAAGTGCTGGATGAAACCTTACAAACTTTAAATTCTGATTACGAAGCGAAACGTTACAACAATATGACTTTAAATCCTTTGGTGATTAATGTCGCTCGTGAAAATTTATTTTATGACTGGTTAAAGGAACGTGATAAATTAGGCGGACAACACAAGATTCCAAGACTTTCGAATCAAAGAGATTATTTGGAGCAGTTGAAGGAGATGTGTTAATTTATATCTAGTTATTTTGATTAACAAAATTTTGTCTAAAAGAAAAAATCAGCTTAAGGTTTTAATTGTACTTGTTTTAATTCTTATTTTCAATTGCTGTTCTCATGCAAAACCAGGAGGAGATAACGCAGAATTTGAATTAAAAGATGCTCTTAAAGGAGATCCTAGTCAAGACAATGTTGTTGACAACAAAAAATTACTGATTAAGAACAATGAAACTGCAATCAAAATTGCAGAACCTATTCTTTTTGGTATTTATGGAGAAGATCAAATTGAAGACCAAAAACCTTATGAAATACATTTAATTGACAATTATTATGTTATTAACGGAACCTTAATGTGGGGAGAACAAGGCGGAACGTTTTTAATTATAATTGACGGGAGGAATGCAAAAGTCTTAAAGATTACTCATTACAAATAATTATTATTTCTTTGAAATAAACTATAAAAATGAAAAACAGAAAATTCCACTAAATCGCATGAGGGATAGAAGTGGAAATCCTTTTGTGCCGGGGTTCGGCACAAAAGATTGAAACGGATAGCCCGACCCGGAGGGACATGCCCATAAAAAAACCTTAGCTTTTATTAGAAAACTAAGGCTTGTATTTTATTTTTAGACTAAAGTGTTACAAAATCATTTGAGATAATTAGCCTTCGACTTCGCTCAGGGTGACAGTTGTTTTTATCAGGCTGAACAGAGTCGAAGCCCTTTTCTACATCATGTCGATATATCGGTCATGATATCCCAGAAGATATAAAACCCCGTCAAGTCCTAAACTGGAAATTGAGGTTGAGGCGTTTTCTTTTACTTTTGGTTTGGCATGAAAAGCGATTCCTAAACCGGCTAAATTTAGCATTGGTAAATCATTTGCACCATCTCCAACTGCAATGGTTTGGTTGATGTGAATTCCTTCTTTTTCGGCAATAGCCTTTAGATATTCTGCTTTCTTTTGTCCGTCAACGATATCTCCTAAATATTTACCTGTAAGTTTTCCGTCTTTTATTTCTAACTGATTGGCGTGAACATAATCGATTCCGAGTTCTTTTTGAAGATAGTCTCCAAAATAAGTGAATCCTCCGGAAAGAATAGCCGTTTTATAACCGTAATATTTTAGGGCTTTCATTAAACGATGTGCCCCTTTTGTGATAGGTAAGTTTTTGGCAACATTTTGCAGAACATCTTCACTTAAACCTTCCAGCAATGCCATACGCTGTTTGAAACTTTCGTTGAAATCAATTTCGCCATTCATTGCAGATTCTGTAATAGCACGAACCTGTTCTCCTACTCCATTTAGTTCTGCCAATTCGTCAATAACTTCGGTTTGGATTAAAGTTGAGTCCATATCGAAGCAAACCAAACGGCGGTTTCTTCTGTAAATATTATCTTCCTGAAACGAAATATCGACGTTTAAGGTTCTTGAGATTTCCATGAAACTTGCTGTCATACCAATCTTATCTACAATGTCTCCGGTTAATGATAATTGTATACATGATCTTGGATATTCTTCTTTTTCGACCACAGAAGTTCTACCTGTTAATCTTATTATAGAAACGATATTTAAATTTTGATCAGATAAAAGTTTTGCTACAGCTGCCAATTGTGAAGCGGCAAGTTTTTCTCCCAAAATGTTAATGATATAACGCTGCTTGGATTGTGTTTTTACCCACTTTTCGTAATCTTCAACAGAAATTGGAATGAATTTTACCTTAACTTCCAATTCATAAGCTTTAAACAGTAAGTCTTTCAAAACCGGTCCAGAGGTAGAACCTGCTTCGATCTCGAACAAAATTCCTAAAGAAAGCGTATCATGAATATCGGCTTGTCCAATATCCAGAATAATAGCATCATACGCTGCTAATACTGCTGTTAAACCGGCAGTTACTCCTGGTTTATCATGTCCTGAAACTTTTAATAAAATAATTTCTTTATCCTCTGTTGCCATTTTATCTGTGTTGATTTTGAAAGCGACAAAAATCGGCAATCTCCTGATGATAAAAAAGAATAATCTTTGTTTTTTTGAAAAGAAAAAGCACATAATAATGTGCTTTTTCAAGTAATTTAACAATTATGTTCCGCTATTAAAATTACATAACTTTTTAGCTGTAGCAGATTGCCAAAAAGAATAATAAAAAAAATCTAATATCTTTTTTTTCGCCACGAATTCACAGATTAAGCGGTTAAAATTCGTGAATTCGTGGCGGATTATTTCATGAGTTATTTTTTAGGCTCTGACTCATCAAAATTAACCATCCAGCTAACACCGAATTTATCTTTGAACATTCCGAAATAAGCGCCCCAGAAAGTCTTATCCATTGGCATATACACAGTTCCGTCTGCCGAAAGTCCGTTAAAAATTCGATCTGCTTCTGTTGTACTTTCCACATTAATTGAAACCGAAAAGTTTCCTCCAAATGCTACATCGCCAGATTGTGTGTTACTGTCACTTCCCATTAAAATGGTATTTCCAATTGGTAATGAAACATGCATAATACGATTTGCATCTTTTTCTGACACTTCAGGGCAGCTGCCATTTTCGTCTGCCGGCATGTCTTTAAATTTTCCGATATACGGAAATTCACCTCCAAAAACTGATTTGTAAAACAGAAATGCTTCTTCACAATTTCCATTAAAAATTAAATAAGGGTTTACTGATGTTGCCATGATTTTTGTTTTTTTGTTTGTTATTTTTTTTTGACTTTTGTTTAAATTATTTGTTTTCTGACAGTTCTTTTACGACTTCTAATCCTTTAGGAAAAACTTCCTTAAAATAATCGACATACTTTTCTACTGTATCAACCCGAGCGACTAAATCTACAAATTCATCATCCGGAGTTAAGCGATACGTTTCCATTGCGCCGCTCCATTTTTTTGTTTCTTCATTAATAGGTACTTCTTTAAAGTCTTTAATTTCACCTAAATGTTTAAAAGCCATATATTCATTTGGAATTTTCGTTTCAATAACGCTATACATTCCTTCTCCGTTAGGAGACATAAAATGTACTTTGTCACCTTGATTCCAATCGGTTATCGTGTATGAGCCTTCACAAAAAACTCCTGTCCATTTTTTATAGGTTTCGTCGTCCCACAAAACTGACCAGATCTTTTTTGCCGATGCTTTTATTCGGATTTTAAATTCTAACGTTTCCATATTATGATAATTTACTAAAATCCATAAAAAGTACATTCCAGCGATGACCGTCTAAATCTGCAAAACCGCAGCCGTACATCCAGCCCTGGCTTTCTGCAGGCGGGGCAAAAACATTACCACCGGCTTCCTGTACTTTCTTTGCCAGTGTGTCTACTTCGTCTTTGCTTTCTGCATCGATCGAGATCAGAATTTCAGAACTTGCTTTAGTATCCGTAATTTTGTTTTGCGAAAAACCTTCAAAAAGTGATTCTTCAAAAAGCATTACTACAAAATTTCCTTCACCTACAACCATACAGGTTGAACTTGGTGTATCATGTTCTTCATTAAAAGAGAAACCAATTTTCGAGAAAAAAGCTTTAGATTTTGCCACCTCTTTTACTGGCAAATTCAGCCATATTTGCTTTGTCATTTTTTGATGTTTTTCGTTAGACATTTCTTTTTAAGACGCTAAACTGCTCAGTCGCTTAGTTGCTAAGTTTTTTTACTTTACATCTGAATCTTAAAAAACTAATTATTCTCTACATAACTTTTAAAATTATCTAAAATCGCCTGCCAACCGCCGCGTTGCATTTCTTCCGGATTTTGAGTTTCCGGATCAAAACTTTCGATTATTTCTATTCCGTTTGGAGTTTCAGTAAAACTAATTTCGACTTTTCTGCCATCTCCCAAAACATATTGAATTGCTTTGTTTTTTTCTACCAGAGTATATTCACCTCCAAAATCAAAACTCATACTGCCATCTTTTGCCGCCATCGTCGATGAAAATTTTCCGCCTTCTCTTAAATCATTTTCTGCATAAGGCGTGTGCCATTCCGGAGAGGCAAAACTCCATTTTGTAATATGTTCTGACAATGTCCAGAATTCCCAAACTTTATCTATTGAGGCATTAATTGTACTTTGTATTGTTATCATTTTATATTATTTAAAAATTATACTTTATAAATTGGGTTATTTTCTTCGGTTCAAAAAGCTAAAGGCTTTCGACATATGCTTTAAAATGATCAATTACGTTCTGGCACCATTCTTTTTGCATACTTTCAGGATTTCCTGCTTCTGGTTCAAAGACCTCAGTAATTTTTACCTGATCGCCATTATTTTCAAAATGCACACTCCCGGTTCTGCCATCTGTAAGTTTGTATTCGATAATTGAATATTTTTCTACTTTAGTGTATAATCCTTCAAAATCAAATTGCATGCTTTTATCTTTAGTTGCCATGGTGTATTTGAATTTACCGCCAACTTTCAAATCATTTTCTGCATAAGGTGTATGCCAGTTATCATAAGCATAATTCCAGTTTTGAATGTGTTTCGGAATTGTCCAGATTTCCCACACTCTGTCTACAGAAGCATTAATGGTGTTTTGAACTGTTATCATTATATTTTTCTTAAAATTAGCTTTGGTTTTTATATAAAATTACAAATTATTTAAAGCAAATTTAAAATATTACAATTAGCTTTGAGATACATTAAAAGTCATTTTTAGGGGCATTTAAGACAAAATACTTATTTTTGTATACCACCATTTTTCTAAAAACAAATAATACCATGAGCAAGAAAGTAGGTTTAATTATACCGCATGATTATAAATTATTAAGTATAGCTGCCATTTTAGAGGTTTTTGAAACAGCTAATAAACTCTCTAAAGGTGACAAATATTTTGATATAATGGTTTTTCAATCGGCTGAGCAAATCAATCAGGAACGAGAATTTGGTTATCCTATTAATTCGATTCAGGATTCTGTTGAAATTTTAGATCTGATTTTAATTCCTGCCTTTACCACTGATGATATGAGCGCAATGATAGCCAAGAATAAAAATTTTATTCCGTGGTTAAAAAAACAACATCAGGCGGGAGCTGAATTAGCCAGTTTTTGTACAGGCGCTTTTTTGTTTGCGGCTTCAGGTTTATTAAACGAAAAACTGGCTACAACACATGTCGATGCCTGTAGTGCTTTTACAAAGGCTTTTCCGATGGTGAAATTAAAACCCGAAGAAACCTTAACAGCCGATGGCAGTTTGTATACAAGTGGCGGTTCTACCTCAACATTTCATTTGTTAATTTTATTGATTCAGAAATATTGCGGAAACGAAATCGCAGTTCAGATTGCCAAAATTTTCTCGATTGACCTAAACAGATATAAGCAAAGTTATTTTAGCACTTTCAGGCCCAATCACCTGCATAATGACACTTTGGTAGCGATGTTGCAGCAAAAAATCGAAAGTCAGTATCATAGTATCGAAAAACTGGAAGAAATCACCAAAGATATTCCAACAAGTGCCAGAAACATGACACGCAGATTTAAGCAGGTAACTGGGATTCCGCCAATTGAGTATTTACAAAATATCAGGGTAGAAAGTTCTAAAAAATATCTGGAACAAACTCAGCTTTCGATTTCTGAAATTATTGAGAAAACCGGTTATAACGATCCAAAAGCTTTTAGAAAAGTATTCTATAAAATGGTTGGCATGAAACCTATTGAGTATCGGGAAAAATTTAGGGTACAGTAGTTTTTTTAGAAGCAGTCATTTTTGTTTTCACAATAACGATTTGTCCTGCTCTACACTATATCTTTTGCTGTGAACCCCACAGCAAAAGGATGCCGTTTCGATCAGGGCTACATCAGAACTTTTATTTTTAGAAGAAAAAGATCTTTGAAAAATAAAAAGCATAAAAAAACCTGTTCAAATAAATGAACAGGTTTAAAATTAAACCTTGTCAAAATTGAAAACTTCAACAAAGTGATATCAGTATTTAAGAAGCTATTTCCATTCGCTTCAATAAATTTTTATTCAAGGTGTGTTTCGCATAATCTTTATCAATTGTCAAAACTTTATCATCAGAACTTGGAAGCTCCTACATCAGTTATTTTTCTATCTTTTTACCCTTAATGCGAGAAACCTTAATCCCGTAATAAATACTACCAATTATTAAAAAAGGTAAAACAAAATAGTAATATTTAATAAATTGAAATGAACCGTTAAAATAGGCGAAATAAAAACAATCCATTATATATAAATAAATAAGCAAAAACAAACATATTACTACAAATATTAAGTAATTTCTAGTTAAAGTATTTAATTTTAAATATAAATTTGGTTCTAAAAAATACAATAAGCCTTTTGAATAATATCTATTCGGAGATTGCATTATTCTTTCTTTTAATTTCTCAGCTAAAATTTGTTTTAGATAAAAGAGCGTACCAATGATAAACATTGGCAACACCAAATAAAAATAACTTATAACATAATAAGTGTCATAAAAATTAATAGTGAAAAAATATTGCACAAAGTAAAAATAGACAAACAATAAAGTACAGATTGCTCCAAAAATCAAATAATTTCTATTGAGTATTTTCATATATTTTGGTTATTAAAAAAACCATTATACATTTTAAAATGACCTATATAGATATCTTGAAAACCAATATCACTTATAATGGTATTCATTAAAGTTTGTGGGAATTTTTGATATAGCAGTTTTTCTTCAACAATTTTCTCAATATCTAAAATTATATCATCCATCTTTCTACTATCTAAATTTTGAGTTTCTAGTTCCTCGATCTTTTCTTTTGTAAACCAAAGTTCAGCGTGATGCCATCCTCTTCTTATTACATAATAAGGTAATAAAAGACTAATATGCAACGAAATTGAAAGTAATTCACCATTTTCAAAAATATTCAAAAAAAATGTAAAACATCTGTCTTCACAGCCATCTAATGTCGAAAAATCTTGAAATTCTTTGAGAACTATATCATTCTCAAATTCCTTTTTAATATTATCCCGAATTCTGAGATTTTCTTCGGAATCAAAATAATCAATAATTTTTCTTAATCTATTATATTCTACAGTTTTCAAATATTTATCTCTTTCATCCCAAGGACATACATTCTTAGGATAATATAGATATACAAAATTTGTCAAAACATCTTCTATCATAATGTTTTTTTTAAATGTCAATTCAGCAAGAATATATATTGCTTAACATAGATAATAATTTATTTTAAGTTATTGAGTTCCTTCTGCATTCTGTCATGTGCTCCACCTTCTATACAATCAAACATAGGTCTAACGTCTTCTTCTAAATAAAAATCAATTATTATTTCCTTTCTGTTATAGATATCAATGAAATCCGTCTCAACTGTATGATAGGGAAAAGCAGACAACTCCATGTAGAAAAATTTGTTTTCAGATTTCTTGTTTTAAATGAGTACTCTCCTTCATCAGTAGTAAGAAATTTAAAACAACCTGCGCTCGCAACTGCATAATGTAGTGATTTACCTGTTTTCATATCAAAAACATGCCCTCGTATGGTTACCATATCATCCTCGCTTTTTGATTCATATTGCCCCAAAGTAACCGTATATGCTCCTTTGTTGTAAGTTGGAAACTTTCTTTTAAAAGAAGAACACCCAGCTAAAATAAACAAGCAAGTAGTTACAAGTATAAATTTATATTTCTTCATTTTAAAAAACCTATTTTAAATTATTGAGTTCTTTCTGCATCTGTTCATGTGTTTCACCTTGAACACAGTCAGGAAAAGATCTGCTATCTTCTGCTAAATAGAAATCAATAATAATTTCCTTTTTATTATAGATATCGATAAAATCCGTCTCAATTGTATGATAGTACATAGCGGCTAAGTCCATTTGAAAAGACTTTCCTTCAATATTTCTAGTTTTAAAAGAATATTCTCCATTGTCAGTAGTTATAAATTTAAAACAACCTGCTGTTGCTACTGCATAACGTAATGGCTTGCGTGTTTTCAAGTCAAAAACATGGCCTCGTATAGTAACTACATCAAAAACTTGTCCACGGAAATTGAAAGTCTCATTTTCGCCTTTTGATCGATTTTTACCTACTGTTACTATATATCGTCCTTTGTTATTGGTTCCTAACTTCCTTCTAAAAGAAGAACAACTACTCATAATAGATATACAAATAATTATCAGTAAAGTAGATTTACTTTTTTTCATGTAAAGGAGATGACTATTTTAAGTTATTAAGCTCTCTTTGCATTCGCTCATGTGCCCCACCTCCTGCACATTCAAGCAAAGGTCTTTCATCCAAAGCTAAATAGAAATCAATTATTACTTCTTTTCTATTATAGATATCTACATAATCTGTTTCAACTGTACGATAAGGATAAACAACTGCCATCATAAAAAAAGCATCGCCTTTTAAATTTCTGGTTCTAAAGGAATACTCTCCATCAGATGTTGTCTGAAATTTGAAACAACCTGTAAGCAATATTACATCACTTAATGCTTTGCCAGTTTTAACATCATAAACATGACCTCGAATGGTAACGCTTTCGTCTTCAGTCTTTTGTTCATGTTCACCTAAAATTACTTTATATCCTCCTTTATTGTTAGTTGGAAGCAACTGACCAATTGCAGAAAAACATCCAGCTAAAATAAACATGCAAGTAGTTGCAAGTATAAATTTATATTTCTTCATATTGATAATTTTAGACAAAAAGCCCCCTAAATTCGGGAGGCTTTTCTTAAAGAAAAAAATTATTTTAAGTTATTGAGTTCTTTCTGCATTTGATCATGGGACCAACCAGTAGTACAATCAAACATAGGCCTGTCGTCAATAGCTAAGTAGAAATCAATTATTACTTCTTTCCTATTGTAGATATTGATAATATCCGTATCAACTGGCCGATAAGGATAAACAATGGCTTCCATATAAAAAGAGTTATCTTTCAGGTTTCTGGTTTTAAATGAGTATTCTCCTTCGGATGTCGTTTGAAATTTAAAACAACCTTCGATTACTGTTGCATTACTTAATGGTTTCCCTGTTTTTACATCAAAAACATGTCCCCGAATAGTTACTACATCAAAAACTTGTTCTCCTAGAGTAACAGTCTGGTTTTCACTTTTTGATTTATACTTACCAAGCATTACTGTATATCTTCCTTTGTTACTAGTTGGCAATTTATTTTTTAAGGAAGAACATCCTACTAAAATAATCAAGCAAACAAGTATTATTAATTTATATTTTTTCATAATGACAATATTTATCAGTAATTTAACAATAAATTGTAGATATTCATTATTCTTTAATGAAAATAATTAGCAACCTGTTTTTTTACCTTTTTGTGGCTTTTTATTCCCTAAGAAATCTTCTCCATTTAATTCGATACCTAATGTGCTTGATATTCTTCTTTGATCTGTTAAAGATAACTTTTTAAACGCCTCTGTATTTTCAAGACCACCCCAAGCCATATCTTCATAGAATTGTTTATTTAAATTATATCCTTTACTTATTCCATAACTTTCTAAAGCATTGGCTATTGATTGCCTAAGACTTTGTGCAATTTCATCATGATGAGTCGAATTCCATAATTTTGCATCCATATACTTATCAAATAATACAGGATATTCAGCTTGAAAACCTGGTTCATTACGAATATAATAAGTTATTAAATAAGCATGTATAGCTTCATGAAGCATCGTTTTGGCCCAAGAGAGTTCAGTAGCATTCGGAAATTGTTTAATATCAAAAGTAGTTGTCATACCTGTTATTGCATTATATGTTGACATCGTATTACCAGAAACTCCAAATTTATTACTTCCAGTTTCCATAGTCCAATTATAATTATATGATGGATCGTTTCCCGAAAACTTATTTATAATATTTCCCGGACCGGCATTTATATTTATTAAATCATCTAATATTTTTTTTAGGCAAGGCGGCAACTTATCAGTGTAGATTTGTTTTTGTATTGCAATTGCAATTGCATCAGATGTTGGTGTTGTAATACCATATCCTCCGTCACCCACGTCCCAAGAATAGTAATCAGTTCCTCCATAGCTATCACCACCATAAATATCATTGCCAAATATGCTGGAATATCCAAACATATCTAATGCATATACCTGTCGATAATTGTTTTGAACTATAACCTCGTTTAATGGAATAGCTTTAGCACTCGTGGCAGTAGTTTTTACAGTATTATTTTCAACAAAATAACTTACAATAATTCCATCTTTTGCTCTAAACCCACTAATAAACTTACCATCTAAAGAGTAAGAAAACAGCTCTCCGGAAAAACTTCCTTTAACAGAATCTTCATCAGGATACATAGTAAAAACCACACCCTTGATTTCGTTATCAACTTTCAACAGCAATACCCTATCATTTCGAAGATTGTTATTTGTTGCTAAAGGAATTACAGTTAGCTGCTGATTGCTACCATTAATCTCTTCCTGTGAAATTTTATCGAGTTCAAGGTTCTCTAATATATTGTTTGCTGATTTTCCAAAAGAATTAGTTTTTGAACGTGTCAGAAAGTTTTTTGCTTCATCAATAGCTACTGTGTGAATTTTACTCTGTACTTCATTTGATGAATTTTCTTCATTTTGGCAATTAAACATCAATAATGCAATACAAAGTAGCATTATTACTTTTACATGGCTTTTGATTTTCCTTTTCATAATCTATTTTCCTTAAATAATTAAATTAAAATATATAAGAAATAAATTATAAAAAAATATTTAATTGAAAGAATTTATTTAAAAATAACCTCATGAAAATCAAGCAGACTATAACCAGAAACCTGAATATTTCAATTGAATCTAATAATCACACTCATTGGATTTAATTCTTACCAAATAAGTTGCTAAACTAATGTTTCTATGCTGATGTGCTTTTTCGTAGTATTTTAAAACATGCATACAAGAGTGCCGCCTCTTTTAAAACTATATTGTAGTAATCTTTTAAACCTGTCTGTTCTTTTATAAAATCGTTTACAATTTTAACTTATATACTTTGCGAAAGACAGGAAATAAACAACAAACGCAATAAACAGTATCAATAATTTAATTAGTACAGGATTTGTCTTTGGGTATATATTTTTATTTTCATAATCTGTATTAAAAAAACAAAAACCAAATATATAAGAAAAAATTTATAAAAAATATTTTATTAAAATAAAAAGCATAAAAAAACCTGTTCAAATAAATGAACAGGTTTAAAATTAAACTTTGTCTAAATTGAAAACTTCAACAAAGTAATATCTGTATTTAAGAAGCAATTTCCATTCGCTTCAATAAATTTTTATTCAAGGTGTGTTTCGCATAATCTTTATCGATTGTCAAAACTTTATCATCAGAACTTGGCAATTCGTACATGGCATCTGTTAAGATAGCTTCACATAACGAACGTAATCCACGAGCTCCTAATTTGTATTCTAATGCTTTGTCAACAATAAAATCTAATGCTTCGTCTGTTATGGTAAATTCAACATCATCCATTAAAAATAATTTTTGGTATTGTTTTACCAATGCATTTTTAGGTTGTGTCAAAATTGCACGTAATGTTTCTCTGTCTAAAGGATCCATGTGTGTTAGAACCGGCAAACGACCAATGATTTCAGGAATCAGACCAAAGTCTTTAATATCTTTTGGAATGATGTATTGCAACAAATTGTCTTTGTCAATATTATCTGCATTTTTTGATGTCGAATACCCCACTGCCTGACGGTTTAAACGTTTAGAAATAATACGTTCAACGCCATCAAAAGCTCCTCCTGCAATAAACAGGATGTTTTGAGTATTTACTTCAACAAATTTCTGGTCCGGATGTTTACGTCCTCCTTTTGGCGGTACGTTTACCACTGTTCCTTCCAGTAATTTCAATAAAGCTTGTTGTACTCCTTCACCGGAAACGTCACGTGTTATGGATGGATTATCGCTCTTACGGGCAATTTTATCTATCTCATCAATAAACACAATTCCTCTTTCGGCTTTGGTTACATCATAATCAGCGGCCTGTAGTAAACGAGTTAAAATACTTTCAACATCTTCTCCTACATAACCAGCTTCTGTAAGTACTGTTGCATCTACGATTGCTAAAGGAACGTCTAACATTTTTGCAATTGTTTTTGCTACCAATGTTTTTCCGGTTCCGGTTTGTCCCACCATAATGATGTTACTTTTTTCAATCTCTACTTCGTCGTCTAATTGCTGTTGCATTAAACGTTTGTAGTGATTGTAAACTGCAACTGACATTACTTTTTTAGTTTGGTCCTGACCAATAACATACTGATCTAAAAAAGCTCTGATTTCTTTAGGTTTCTTTAAAATTAAATCACCAACAAGTTTTGCGCTTCCGCTTGATTTTAATTCTTCTAATACAATTCCGTGTGCTTGTTCAATACACTTATCACAAATATGTGCATTAATACCCGCAATTAATAAATTAGTTTCTGGCTTTTTTCTTCCACAAAACGAACATTCTAATACTACTTTTGCCATTCTTTATTTAGTTGCTAAGCTGCAAAGTTACTAAGTTTCTGAGATTTTTCATTAAAACCTCAAAAACTTAGTAAGTTATTAACTTTTTATTTTTTGTTTCGAGTTTAATTTTGTTTCAAGTTTCAAGTTAATTTTAGAACCTTAGTCCTTTACAACTTCGAATCTTAAAAAAAAAAATTAGCTTCTTCTCAATACTTCATCAATCATTCCGTATTCTTTTGCTTCGTCTGCAATCATCCAGTAATCACGTTCACTGTCTTTATGCACTTTATCAAAAGTTTGTCCTGAATGTTGCGAAATGATGTGGTATAATTCGTCTTTAAGTTTCAACATTTCGCGTAAGTTGATTTCCATATCTGTTGCAACACCTTGTGCTCCTCCTGATGGCTGGTGAATCATAACTCTTGAATGTGGCAGAGCCGAGCGTTTTCCTGCTGCTCCTGCACATAATAAAACTGCTCCCATAGAAGCTGCCATTCCTGTACAAATTGTCGCTACATCTGGTTTGATGTATTGCATCGTGTCATAAATTCCTAATCCTGCATAAACACTTCCTCCAGGAGAATTTAAGTAAATCTGAATATCTTTTGATGCATCTGCACTTTCTAAGAAAAGTAATTGTGCCTGAACAATGTTAGCGATCTGATCGTCGATACCTGTTCCTAAAAAGATGATTCTGTCCATCATTAATCTTGAAAAAACGTCTAATTGAGAAATATTCAACTGACGCTCTTCGATAATATATGGAGTCATATTAGTTGGATTCATTGCTGCTATGATTTTGTCATAGTACATAGCATTTACGCCTTGGTGCTTTGTAGCAAACTTTTTGAATTCTTTACCGTAGTTCATATTTTAAGTGTTCTAAGTTTTACGTTTATTTGTATGTATTCTTCATCAAAGGTTGTACCTCTTTCTAAAGGATGTCAATTTGTCTTCTTTTTTAAGATCCTAAGGTTCTAAGCTACTAAGATTCTAAGTTTTTTTTTAAAACTAAGAAACGTTCACCAACTGAAACCTGAAACAAAAAAAAGAACGTCAATAGAAGAAAAACTTCCATTGACGTTCAAATATAATTAT
The DNA here is from genome assembly GCF_001602525.1 of Flavobacterium chilense. GTDB lineage: Bacteria > Bacteroidota > Bacteroidia > Flavobacteriales > Flavobacteriaceae > Flavobacterium > Flavobacterium chilense. Next base: position 65,628 of record NZ_LSYT01000008.1, on the reverse strand, counting down.
TTTTATCTTTCAGTTTCTGTAATAAAATCTTAATTTTTAAAATCAAGTTAATGAAGTCTGCTTCTTAACTTTTGACTTTACAACTTTCGACTTTCAGACTAAAATTTATTCTCCGTAAGATGCAGCAATAAATTCTTCGTAAGTTACTTCTTTAGTTGTTGGATTTGCTTTTTCTTTGAACAACTCTAACAATTTCTCTGCTACAACTTGCTCAGAAAGTCTTTTCACTTCTTCCTGGTTAGACAAAACTCTAGCCACAATTCCCTGAACTTCTTCATCAGTTGGGTTTGTTTGTCCAAATTGAGCCATTTGTTGTTTGATCGCTTTTGAAGTGAAAGTTTTCAAATCTTCAAAGTTAATTTGAATATTACTTTGAGCCATAGCTTTTCCTTCGATCAATTGAAAACGTAAACCTTTTTCAGATCTTGCGTATTCAACTTCAGCTTCTTCTGCAGAAAGTTTTTTCTCTCCAACAGTTTGCAACCATTTTTTAAGGAATTCAGCCGGTAAATCAAATTTTGTATTTTCGATTAGGAAATCCTGAACATCTAATAATAATTTTTGATCTGCTTGTTGCGCGAATTGAGCCTCAGCATCTTCTTTGATTTTAGATTTTAAATCTTCAAGAGAAGCTACTTTTCCTTCACCAAAAAGTTTATCGAATAACTCCTGGTTTAATTCAGCTAATTCAGCTCCATTGATGGCGCTGATTGTAAAGTTTACTTCGATATCTAAACCATGAACATCATCATGAGATACTTTTAGGTAATCCATTAATTGGTGATCATCTTCGAATAAACCTTTTGTGCTTACTGTAACTACATCACCTACTTTTTTACCGATGAATTTATCCCCTGCTTTTTTGTTGAATGTAGAAACAGAGATTGTAGTCGTATTATTGATTCCTTTTTCTTCGTTTGAGAAAGTTCCGGTTAAATCTGAATCAGCTTCAACTTTATCCTGAGGAATTGCTTTTCCGAATTGTTTTTGGATACGCTCTACTTGTCCGTCGATTAATTTATCATCAGCAGTAACAATATATTTTACGATATTGTTTTTTGCTTCTAAATCAATTTCGAAGTTTGGTACTAAACCAATTTCGTATTCGAAAGTAAGTTCTTCAGCATCCCAGTTAAAATCTTCGTTTACTTTTGGAAGTGGAGTTCCTAAAAGATTTAATCTTTCAGACTGAATATAACGCTCCAAAGCCAAATCAACTACTTTTTTAACCTCTTCTTGTTTTACGCTTTTTCCGTATTGTTTTTCAACAAGATCTTTAGGAACTTGTCCTTTTCTAAATCCTTTTACTTGCGCCAAAGGCATTTTTTCGTTGATTCTTTTTGCTACCTGACCTTTATAATCCATGTGAACAACTGTCATTACAATTGTTTCATTCACAGCGTCTATTGCTACTCTTTTGATATCCATCTTCTTCTTTAATTTACATAATAAAATTGGGTTGCAAAATTATAAAATTTTTGCAACCCAACCAAGTTTTTAATTTATTGTATTTGAAGATGTTTTAAACACGTTTTCTATATTTATTTTATTTATCGTCTCCCAGTATCCTGTAAGTAACAGACTGAAGAATAGACAATATAATACTAAAGAACAATGCGGTCCAGAAGGAATCGACTGCAAAACCTCCCACAATATTAGTACACAACAAAATAATGACTGCATTAATAACCAGTAAAAACAAACCTAGCGTAATAAACGTAACCGGTAGCGTTAGGATAACTAATATTGGTTTTATAAACAGATTCAATAATCCTAAAACAATTGCTACAATTATTGCTGTACCAAAACTTGCAACATGTACCCCCGGCAAAAAGTTAGCAATTAACAACACCAAGGCAGCAGTAACAAGGAGTCTAAGTAATAGTTTCATATTTTTTGATTTAAAGTTTTAATAAAAGTAATAAAATTTACTTCAAAAAAATTATTCTTTCAGGAACTCTGTTGTGATTTCAAAAAACATTTTAGGGTTTTCGGCATGAAGCCAATGTCCTGCATTTGGAATGGTTTCGAACTTAGCTTTTGGAAAATGCTGACGTATTTCATCAAAATCTGCATCTGCAATATAACCTGATGCGCCTCCTCTAATAAATAAGGTTTCTTTTTCGAAAACCAAACCATCAGGCAAAGCTTTTCCAATGGCATCGAGATTATTATTGAAAACTTCGAGATTAAATCTAAAAGCCAATTGTCCCGGTTCTTTCCAATATAGGTTTTTCAACAGAAACTGACGTGTTCCAAAATCAGGAACATATTGTGCAACGACAGCTTCAACATCATTTCGACTTGGTTTTACCGAAAAATCTACTGCATTTAAACCTGCTAAAATATCCTGATGATGTTGTTTGTAAAATCTCGGCCCAATATCTGCTACAATCAGTTTATCTACAATTTCAGGATGTGTAGTTGCAAAAAGCATTGCTACTTTTCCGCCCATTGAATGTCCTAAAATATCTATTTTGCTTAATTGATTGGCTTGGCAATATTCGAAAACGTCTTGTACCATCGCTTCATAACTCCATTTGTCTGAATGAAAACTGCGGCCGTGATTGCGCAAATCTAAAATATGAACCTGAAATCCGGCTTCTACATACTGCCCTGCTAATGTTTTCCAGTTGTCAGACATCCCCAAAAATCCATGCATGATGATAAATGGTTTTCCTTCGCCTTCTATTTTTGAGTATAACATTCTCGTTTTCTTTTTTAAAATTGTATCGCAAATTTAAAAAAACTTATCTATTAATCTGTAAGAGAATATGTTCTGTCAAAATCTTTTCCTAAAAAAGTTTAACAGAAAAAAGTTTACATTTTTACGGTTTCCCGTAATGTTTAAAAACTTTATAAAACTACCTTGCGCCCCAAAATAAAACAACAATTTCATTTAATTTAAACACAAATCATGATTAAAAAATTCATTTTGCTATCATTGGTTGCTTCACAACTTATGGTTTCATGTTCTAGTGATGACAGCAATGACAAACCAGAAACAGAACAAACTATTGAAGAACAAATTGCCGCTTTACTAAAACAACCTTATTCAAGTCTTACTCCTGCCCAGCAAAAAACTAAATTAGAAGCCGAGGCTAATGAAATGCTTGTTCAATTGGATAAGACTAAAAGTTCTGGCGCAATTGAAGCATTAGAAAATTTATCCCGATTGTTAAACGTTAGTCAAATTGATATTTTTAATGGTAAAAATGATAATCAGGTAGAGGATATTTTAAATATTTCTGGTGTTTATGGTATATATACCTGGAACAACGCAAATAGCACCTGGGTTAAAACAGCTTCAACTACGGAATTAAAATTTGTTTTTCCAGCTAAAAAATCTCAGACAGCAAATAATGCTGTTTTTTCATCAAAAAGCGTTTCTTCTGACATAAAAGTTAAGTACCATGATAGCTATGCATATAATGGCAACCAAACTGTAGATGTAAATGACTGGATTTTTCTTCCAACTTCATCAGATGCAGTTTTAACAATTGACAATGCACAGGCAGCAACATTTACTCAAACTGCAAAATATTCTAACGGAAAAGAAATCCCTACTGAATCTGCATTTAAATTAACATTAAATGATGGATATACCTGGGAAATGAGCAGTCTAAAAGCTACAGACAACAGTGCAAAAGCAGCTCTTACTTATAACGGAAAAACTTTAATCGATTTTAATGGCGGAAGTAATGCTGAAATTGACAAGTTATTAGATAATAAAGAACTTATCCAATACAGAGGAAAAGCAAATGGATTGTTTAAATTAATGGATAATTTTGTAATTGTTGCAAATATGGATTTAGCTACTTCTGCAGCAGATGAAGTTACGTTAGAAAAAAGCTTAGTTTATCCTAATTACCCTAGCTACTCTGACCCTAAAAGCGATTACAAAGCCTACTATACAGCTGCAAATGCTTACAACAAAAAATACAGTGAAGGGGAAGTATCTAATTTCAATAAAAACTTTAAACTTACTTTAGTCTCTAAAAAAGATGGTACCAAAATTGCTGAAATTGTTGAACATTCAGAAAAAGAAGAATCTTCAAGTTGGGATGTATTTAACTTACCAATCTGGGATGCAAACAACAAATATTGGGCATGGTATGACGATAAAGGGGAAGTATTTACAAGAGTATATTACAACGAAGTATACTACTTAAAATTCAATGACAACACTGAAGTTGAAATGAGCGCTTATTTCTCTAAAGGATTTGAAAAGTTCCAAGATAAATTCGAAGACTTTATTAAAGCTTTTAACAAATAATAGCTTTTAAAATACAACTTAAAGCCGATTTGAAGTATTTCAAATCGGCTTTTCTCTTTTAGGAGGCGTTTTAACAGTTAAGGTGCTTTGTCCATAGCCCGCCCAAATACCTATTCCGCCTTTTATATTCGATTTCAAACTTGTATTTGATGGATAGATAGGGTTTTTACTGTTTACAATTTCATTTTGCCAACTGTTCCAAAAGTCTAATGCATCTTTGTTTTGAGTCCGCAACTTTACATGAATCAAATTTCCATCAGTAAAATAAGGTTTAAATTTTGTTTTAGGGAATAATAAAACACCTCTATTGATCTGTACAGAAACAGAAGAACTTTCGAAATTTTTATCATCTAAATTACCATAAAACGAAGGAACAAAAATTGGTTCTTCTCCCTCAATTTTTGTCGCAATCTGGTAGTAGTTTTTTTCATTTACCGGGTCATCAAATTTAACAAAAACATATCCCGTTGTATCTGCTGCATTTTTCTTTATATATTCGGCACTTTTTAATTGGACTGATTTAGGAATCGAGGTCACGGCTCCAATTACGCGATCTAAGTATTCAACTTTAAGTTTATATTCTTTTCCTGCTTCTCCCTTTAGAGTTGATCCAAAATACACAAAAGGCGGCACTCTGTTTTTATCATTTTTTACTCTTAAAACTTCCGAATTCTGACCATCAGAAATTGTAATTTTTGCAGATCTGATCACATGATTTAAAACATTTGTAGAATCAATAACATCTGTAACCGGAATACTACTCGATAACAGAACATTAGCAAAATCACCTTCTTCAATCCAGCCCTCAACTACTATTTTAGATTCAAGACTTTTTTGTTCGCTAAAATTGTCATTAGAGCAACTAATGACAAATAAACTAAAAAGATACAGCAGATATTTTTTCATTTTTCTTAAAATTTAAATCTCCAGCTAACAGAAGGAAGAATTCGATACAGCACTTTCTTTTGCTGAGTCACTACTACTTTGTCTTTGTTTTCGTTTACCTTAACATCTAAAACCACATAAATAGGATTTGAAATATTGAATGCATTATAAACAGAAAAGTTCAAAGCACTTTCTTTTTTTGAAGTTTTTATAAAGTAGTAATTTGCCGAAAGATCGGTTCTAATATAATTTGGCATTTGTGCATTATTATATCCTGAATATTCTTTGACCGGATTGTTATTTATAAAGTACCAGGATGTTGGCATTGTAAACCGGTTTCCGGAACCAAATATTTGAGTTACTCCAAAATTCCATTTTGAATTTAAATCATACATTCCAACTACAGATAAATTGTGACGTCTGTCGTATTTTGCAAAATAAGTTTTTCCGTTATTTAATTCATCAAAATTTCGATCAGCCCAGCTTAAAGTATAACTCAGCCAGCCTGTAAATTTTCCGTTACTTTTTTTCAGCATCATTTCAAATCCGTATGCTTTTCCTTTTCCAGCATATAAATCATTTTTTAAGGTTGTAGTTTCATTAAACTGAGTGATTCCGTATGGATATTCAAGTAAATTTTTCATCGAACGATAAAATCCACCAAAAGAAGAAGAAAAATTTCTGGTAATCTTTTGATCTGAACCAATAGAAAATTCATCTGACAATTGCGGTTTTATTCCGTCAGAACTGGCAATCCAAAAGTCAGTTGGTATACCAACACTTGAAGTTGTAATTAAACTTAAATATTGATATTGCCTGTTATAAGAAGCATAAAATGAATATTTCTCATTTGCAAAATAATTCACTACAGCACGAGGCTGAAAATGTAAATACGAATCAGCTCCGGACTTATAATAATTAATTCGAAGCCCCAAATTAGCAGTTACATTTTCAAACAATTTAGGACTAGCACTTACAAAAATTGCTGCTTCATTAGCTTTCATCGTTTTTTGTGAATAATTATCAACAGTAGTCAGGTTTTCTACATTAACCTTTTGCGGCTGTAAATTGTGATAAACATATTGCAATCCTGATTCAAATGGAACGTTTTTAATTGAGAATTTTACTGCATTTGTAAAACCAAAATCTCTTACATAGGAAGAAACTCTAAATTGAATTGTTGCCTGCTCCATATTCAGCTCATTCGAGTATTGACTAAAATATAGTGAATTCGACATGCTGATTTTAGGAGAAATTAAGGTAACTAAAGATGGTGCAATAGTGAAATTATTCCATTTCAAATTTGTTTTCAAAGCCAGATTTTCATCTTTTATTTTTAATGCATCACCGCTGAAGAAAGCATTTAACGAGAATAAATTGTTTTTCGAAATTTGGGACAAAAAGGTAAGATTCGCATCAGAAAAACCATATTTCATATCCTGAACATCATTCCTGGAACCTGATTTTAATATTGGCCCAACAACTTCATCAATATAGGTTTTTCGTCCCGAAACATAGAATCCTGTTTTATCATTAAGAGGAACTGCCAAGGTCATTTGCGAAGCTAAAATACCTGCATTTCCCATAATAGAGAATTCTTGTGGTATTTTTTTATTCGTACTTAAAAGTGTCGTCGAACTTAATCGCCCGCCGTATTTAGGATTTGAACTTGATTTATCAAATTCTACATCCTTAATATGATCTGTATTGTAAAAAGGAAAAATCCCAAGCAAATGTGACATTCCATAAATTGGCGTTTCATTATACAAGATAGCATTATGGCCAGGATCACCACCACGAACATATAAATAACCATTTGCATCTCCGGAATTCTGCACTCCTGGTGTCAATTGCAAAAGTTTTATAATATCTGTAGTCCCCAAAAGTGTTGGAACTGAGTTTAACTCTTTAAGATTAAAAGAAAGTTTTCCTCCGGATAATGTTTTAATTGCGTTTTTTTTGTCATTAGAAATGATTACTTCTTTTAAGAGCGAAATATCTTTTTCTAAAACAATAGAAATCAGGGTATCATTTATAACCTTACAATAAATCGTTTTTGATGCAAAATCTACGTGATTAACTTTAATGGTGACATCGCCAGAAGTAATATTTTCTGAAAAATTCCCTAAAGTATCTGTAACAGCATGAAACTGTTTCTTGTTTATTTGCAAAAAGACATTTGCACCAGCAAGATTTTGGTTCTCAGAAGACTTTACATTTCCGGCTATCTTTATATTTGATTGCGCAAAAATGTTAGAGAAACAGAATAAAAAGAAGATAATAGTTAATTTCGACACGTAATTTTAATAAGAAAAGTGCGAAAATAAACAATTATAACCCAATTACATCAGGTTATAATTGTTTTAATTTTAATCTTACTTCAATTTATTTAAATACATATTCACCACATTATCCAAACCAAGATAAATTGCTTCTGAAATTAGTGCATGCCCAATTGAAACTTCTAATAATCCCGGAATGTTTTGTTTAAAGAATTGAATATTATCCAGACTCAAATCGTGTCCTGCATTAATTCCTAAGCCTAATTCGTTTGCCAATTCTGCAGCTTTTACATAAGGATCAATTCCGTTTTTATTCCCTAAATCATATTGATGTGCAAAAGCCTCAGTATACAATTCAATTCTGTCGGTTCCTGTTTTTTTTGCTCCTTCGATGATATCTAAAACAGGATCAACAAAAATAGAAGTTCGGATTCCGTTACGCTGAAACTCCCGAATAACTTCGGTTAAATATTCCTGATTTTTTATGGTGTCCCAGCCCGCAGAAGATGTAATAGCGCCAATGGCATCCGGAACCAATGTAACCTGATCTGGTTTGCACTCTAAAACCAAATCGATAAAATTATGCTGCGGATTTCCTTCAATATTATATTCTGTAGTAACAATTGCTTTTAAATCACGTGCATCCTGATAACGAATATGGCGCTCATCCGGACGAGGATGAATGGTGATTCCCTGACCTCCAAAACGCTGAATATCGGCAGCTACTTTTAATAAATCAGGAACATTTCCGCCACGAGCATTGCGCAGGGTTGCAATTTTATTGATATTTACACTTAACTTTGTCATATAAATAGATAATTAATTCTAGTAACACTATATTTGTTACGACAAAAATACAAAGTAAAACGTAGCAGTTTTTGCTATTTTTTGATTATTTTGCACTGAAATATCCTCAATTGATTTATGACAGAAATTACAAACTATATCACCAATGATTTCAGAGCGATTGATAGTCAGGAAACGATAGCATCGGTTCAGGACTTTTTTGCTGATTTGAATTTTTCGCATTTTCCGGTTCTGGAAAACGGGATTTTCATTGGAAGTATTGCTTCTGACGATGTTGAAACTTTTGACACTGACAAAAAAGCAATTGATTACAAATATACACTGGAACGCTTTTTTGCCAGAAAATCTATGATATGGCTGGATGTTCTCGAAGTCTTTGCTAAAAATCATACGAATGTAATTCCGGTTCTTGACGAAAATAATACCTATATAGGCTATTATGAAATGGAAGATATCATGAAATTTTTTCAGGAAACTCCATTTTTAAAAGAACAAGGCGGAATCATTATTGTTCAAAAAGGTCTACTGGATTATTCTATGGGACAGGTTACCCAAATTGTAGAAAGCAATAATGGTAAAATTCTGGGGTGTTTTATTTCTGAAGCAGATTTAGAAAACGTTCAGATTACGGTAAAAATTGGTGTTGGTCCTATGAACGAAATCATCCAGACGTTTAGACGATATAATTACGAAATTATATCAGAACATCAGGAAGATGCCTACATAAACAGCCTGAAAGAACGTTCAGATTACTTAGACAAGTACCTTAATATATAATTTTTTAATGCGGCAATGAGAAAATTAGTTTATTAGGTAATTTTCATATTTGCAAATTATCTAATTGACACATTGACAAATTATCTAATTTAAATAAAATGAAAATAGCCATTTACGGACAATATTATCAAAACAGTACCGAGCCTATAATAAAAGACATTTTCACGTTTTTCAATTCCAATAATGTAGAAATGGTAATTGAAGAAAATTTTCTGGAAATGCTTTACGAAAAACAGCTCGTTAAAAAAGAATATAAAACTTTTTCATCGAGTACTATTTTAGACGATAGCTTCGAAATGCTGATTAGTATTGGAGGAGACGGAACAATGCTAAGAGCTGCAGCATTAGTACGCAACTCAGGCTTACCGCTTTTAGGTATAAATGCCGGCCGATTGGGTTTTCTTGCCAAAGTTCAAAAAGAAAACATCGACATTTTATTGCAATATGTAATTGATCAAAACTACACTTCTTCAGAAAGAACTTTATTAGGATTAAGCTGTGAACCTAAAAATGAAGCATTTGAAGAACTTAATTTTGCAATGAACGAAGTAACAGTAAGCAGAAAAGACACTACTTCGATGATTACTGTCGAAACTTACCTGAACAATGAATATTTAAATTCTTATTGGGCAGACGGCTTAATCATTTCTACGCCAACAGGTTCTACGGGTTATTCATTAAGTTGTGGCGGACCTATATTAACTCCCGATGTTAAAAGTTTAGTTATTACCCCTATTGCCCCACATAATTTAACTGCCAGACCACTTGTTATTCCTGATGATACCGAAATTACATTACGTGTTTCAGGCAGAGAAGATCAATATCTGGTTGCACTTGATTCAAGAATTTCTTCTGTAAAAAATGAATCAGTTCTAAAGATCAAAAAAACAGACTATAAAATAAAAATGGTTGAAATTCCGGGCGAAACTTTCTTAAAAACACTAAGAAACAAATTGCTTTGGGGAGAAGACAAGAGAAATTAAGCTCTTTTCTAAGTCACCACTATACGATAATAGCACTTTTTCCCGTTCTGCATGTAGCGAATCATTATTAAATGTCTCAAAATCATAATGTAAATTGAAAAAAAAGCACATTTAACTAAAGGAACGTTGATTCGTATTGATAATTATTATATTTGCACGCAATTTTGAATTAAATGAAGAAAATTTTTAATTTATTGTTATGTTTTTTCCCCTTTATCACACTAAATGCTCAAATCAATGAGATTGGTGTTTTTCTTGGTGGAAGCAACTTTGTAGGTGATGTAGGAAACACCACTTATATCTCGCCGGAAAAATTAGCATTTGGAGTTTTGTATAAATGGAATAAAAGTCCAAGACATGCATATCGTTTCTCCTACACACAATCGACCATAACAGGCAATGATCTTGATTCAAAAGAAACAGGAAGAAACCAGAGAGGTTATAGTTTCGAAAACAGAGTAAAAGAACTTTCTGCCGGACTGGAATTCAATTTTTTCGACTTCAATCTGCACGATTATCATACTAAAGTTACTCCTTATATATATTCAGGATTAAACTTCTTTCTTTATGATCAGCTGTATCGTTACAAGACTTCCCCAAATGTAACGTATTCAAAAAACTCAAATTCGTTTGGTATACCTATTATATTAGGTATAAAATCAAATGTAACACCGCATTTTGTTATAGGTGCAGAAGTTGGAGCCCGATACACTTTTACAGATGATATCGACTCAAGTAACCCCAACACAAAAAACACAAACATATTCAAGTTTGGAAATTTAAATAATAATGATTGGTATGTCTTTTCCGGTATCACATTAACATATACCTTTGGACAAAAACCTTGCTATTGCGCAGAATAATAACATGAATTTAATAGACTCTATAGATCAAACAAACTTACCCAAACATCTGGCCATTATTATGGACGGAAACGGTCGTTGGGCAAAACAACAAGGTTTTTTAAGGGCATTTGGTCACGAAAACGGAACAAAATCTGTAAAAAAAACAATAACAACCTGTGCTAAACTTGGCATTGAGTATCTAACCCTGTATGCTTTTTCAACAGAAAACTGGAATCGTCCGAAATTAGAGGTCGAAGCATTAATGAAAATTTTGATCAATTCATTAAAAAAAGAACTTGTTACCTTACAAGAAAACAATATCAGACTTAATGCAATTGGAAATCTTGAGAAATTACCAAAATCAGCTCAAAAAGAGCTTTTAGATGTAATCGAAAAGACAAAAAACAATACGCGATTAACCTTAACTCTTGCTTTAAGTTACGGATCAAGAGAAGAATTGGTAAATGCCGTAAAAATCATCAGTGATAAAGTTAAAAATAATATAATTTCAATAGACAGTATTGACGATTCAATTATAAATGAGCATCTTTACACGCAAAATTTACCTGACGTAGATTTATTAATACGAACAAGTGGAGAACATAGAATAAGTAATTTTTTGTTGTGGCAAATAGCCTATGCAGAATTATATTTTACTAATGTCTTGTGGCCAGACTTTAAAGATCAAGATTTATATGAGGCTATTATTAGTTATCAAAAAAGAGAACGTAGATTTGGAAAAACCAGTGAACAAATTAAATAATTTTTTAGTGTTACAAAAAAGAATACAAATAGTCTTTACCCTTCTTCTTTTGGGTAGTTTTTCACAAATAAAAGCACAAGAAAGAGTTCCTTTTGATCAGGGAAAAAAATATATTCTTGCTAAAGTTTCTGTTGTTGGTAAAATAAGCTTCAATGAACAAACTGTTGTTACTTTTTCCGGTCTTCAAAAAGGACAGGAAATAACTGTTCCCGGTGAAGAGATTAGTGGCGCTATCAAAAAATTAGGTAAACTTGGTTTATTCGATGAAATTGCATTTTATGTAAATAAAGTCGAAAACGACAGTATATACCTGGATTTAGACATTGTCGAACTACCTAAATTAAATGAGGTAAAGTTTGTTGGTATTAAGAAAAGTAAAGTAGAAGGATTAATTAAGGACAACAATTTGACCAAGAATAAAATTGTCAACGAAAACTTAATTACGACAACTAAAAATTATATCGAAAATAAATACAAAAAAGAAGGTTTCTATAACACAAAAGTTACCATCACAAATACTCCAGATACTATTAACGGACATCAGGTAAATATGCTTGTTCGGATAGACAAAGGAGACAAAGTAAAAATTAGCAGTATCGATTTCATTGGTAACAAGCAACTTACCGGAAATCAATTAAGAGCTGCAATGAAAGATACCAAACAAAAAAATGTATTACGTATCTTAAAATCATCTAAATTTATCCCTGAAAAATACAAAACCGACTTAGAAAAAGTCGTTGCTGCCTATAAAGAAAAAGGGTATCGTGATGCACGTATTATTTATGACTCTGTTAAGTACAACAAAGACAAGAATATGCTTGCGATCAAGATTAAAATGGAAGAAGGAAACAAATATTACTTCGGAAATATTAAGTTCTTAGGAAATACTGTTTATTCTGATCAACTTTTAAATCGTTATCTGGGAATCAAAAAAGGAGAAACTTATAATGGGGTTTTACTAGAAAAACGAATTGCAGATAAATCCAAACCTGACGCAGAAGATATTACAAACTTATACCAAAACAATGGTTATTTATTTTCTAACATCAATGCTGTAGAGGTAAAAACCGTAAACGATACTATCGACTTCGAAATTAGAGTTACTGAGGGACCTATCGCTTATTTCAACAAAATATCTGTTGTAGGAAACGATAAAACAAACGATCATGTTATTTATCGCGAGCTTAGAACTAAACCAGGAGAAAAATACAGTAAAGAGCAGTTGGTAAGAACTATTCGTGAAATTGGTCAATTAGGATTCTTCGATCCTGAAGCAATCGATCCAAAATTCAAAAATGTTGATGCAGGAGCAGGAACTGTAGATATTGAGTACCATGTTGTAGAAAAAGGATCAAGCCAGGTCGAACTTCAGGGAGGTTATGGCGGTGGAGGTTTCATTGGAACTTTAGGTCTTTCGTTTAACAACTTCTCTGCAAGAAATCTTTTCAATAAAGAATCTTACAAACCATTACCAATGGGAGACGGACAAAAGGTAGCACTTCGTTTACAAGGAAGTACCTATTTCCAAACCTATAGTTTATCATTCTCAGAGCCGTGGTTTGGAGGAAAAAAACCAGTACAATTTAGTTCCTCTATATCGTATAGTAAACAGTTCTTAAACAATTATGTTACAAGAACAGTAGACAAGAGCAAAAGTTTCAACATCCTGACTTTACAAGTTGGTTTAGCAAAAAGACTTACTGTACCTGATGATTATTTTGTTTTATCTCAATCTTTAAGTTACCAGCATTATGATTTAAATAATTATTATACAGGATTATTTACTTTTGGTAACGGAGCGTCAAGAAACTTAGCATATACTATTGGACTTTCAAGAAGTAATAAAGGGGTTAACCCAATCTTCCCAACGTATGGTTCTGACTTTAGTATCTCAGCAAAAGTTACTCCTCCTTATTCATTATTTAATGGGATTAATTATGGTGATTTACAAAATCAAAAAGAATATAAGTCTCAATACACAGGAACACCTACATCTGGTATAGATGGTAAACCGCTTAACACGGGTGATTATGTAAAAACAGAAACCATAAACGGAACATCTGGTATGGTGAGTGTTGGATCTGATTATGCAAGCGCAGACACTGATCAGGGGAAAGTAGATCAAAAGAAATATAACTGGTTAGAATACTATAAAGTAAAATTTAAAGCAGACTGGTATACTAAACTATATGGAAAATTAGTTCTTAGAACATTAACTGAGTTTGGTTTCCTTGGAGCATACGATCAGTCTAGAGGTGTAGTACCGTTTGAACGTTTCTATTTAGGAGGAGACGGAATGGCGAATTACTCTATGGATGGTAGAGAAACAATTCAGTTAAGAGGTTACGAAAACAACTCGTTAACACCTGTAAATGCAAGTGGACAACAAATTGGAGCAACTATTTACAACAAGTTCTCTATGGAGTTACGTTATCCAATTACATTAAAAGCATCTGCATCGATTTATGCATTGGCATTCTTAGAGGCCGGATCTTCATATCCAACCTTTAAAGATTACAACCCGTTTGATTTAAATCGTTCTGCTGGTGTTGGTTTACGTGTTTTCATGCCGGCATTTGGATTATTAGGTATTGACTGGGGTTACGGTTTCGATCCTCAGCCAGGAGAAACTAAAGCACACGGTAAAGAAATTCACTTTATTATTGGGCAACAGTTTTAGTAAAAATTTTAATACATTTGTTTAAACATTTCGAAATAAACCAATGTTATGAGAAAACAATTTTTATTTTTATTTTTAGTCTTGATTGTAGTAAATACAAATCAGGCGCAAACCCGAACAACAAGGATTGGATACATTGACATGGAATATATTCTGGAAAATGTTTCTGATTACAAAGAGGCAAAAGCTCAATTAGAGCTAAAAGCCCAAAAGTGGAAACAGGAAATAGAAACTAAAAAAATTGAAATTGCTAAAATAAAAGAGAACCTTAAAGCAGAAAGAGCTTTGCTGACTAAGGAACTTATTGACGAAAGAGAAACTGAAATTAAATTCCTGGAAACTGAAATGCTGGATTATCAGCAAAAACAATTTGGTTCTGATGGTAATTTAATGCATCAGAAAGCAGGATTAGCAAAGCCAATACAAGATCAGGTTTTTACAGCTGTACAAGATATTGCCGAAGCTAAAAACTATGATTTTATTTTTGATAAATCATCAGATTTAACCATGCTTTTTAGCAATAAAAAATTTGACATTAGTGATCAGGTGATTCGTATTTTAAACCGAACTGATAAACGAGAGCAGTTAAATAAAAAACAGTTAAAAGATCAGGAAGCTAAAGAAAAACTTGAAAATGCAATTGATGAAAATCCGGCAATGGCGGATCGACAAAAAGCATTAGACGAGAAAAGGGCAGCCAGAGAAAAGTTAATCGAAGACAGAAGACTTGAGCAGGAAGCCAAGAAAAAAGAATACGAAGACAGAAGAAAAGCAATTGCAGCCGAAAGAGAAGCTAAAAAAAATGGCACGGTTTCTGAACCAGCTAAAACAGATGCAACAAAAACGGATGCAACAGCTAAACCTGCCACCACAGGAACTGACGCGACAGCTAAGCCTGCTGCCACCGGAACTGACGGAACAGCGACTACTGAACCAGTAGTTGATAAAGCGGCAGAAAGACAAAAGCTTTACGAGCAACGTAAAAAAGAATTAGAAGAAAGAAGAAAGAAAATTTTAGAAGAACGAGAAGCGGCTAAAAAAGCTAAAGAAGCCGAAGCACAAAAATCAAATACGACCAATAATTAATTAATATTTTTAAAAATGATGAAACAAATCAAAACTTTACTAATTGCTGCAATACTAGTTTTAGGAGCAAGTAACACAATCAATGCACAAGCTAAGGTAGCTCATGTTGATGTTAGCGAGATTATGTCGAAAATGCCTGCAATGCTAGATGCTCAAAATCAACTACAAAAGTTAAGTGGTACATATGATGCAGAATACAAAAAAATGGTTGACGAATATCAAGTAAAAATCAAAAAGTACGAAGGTGAAGCTGCAACTGTAACTGACGCTGTGAACGGAGAACGTTCTAAAGAAGTTCAGGACATGCAAAAAAGAATTGTTGACTACAGAGACAACGCTCAAAAAGAATTGCAACAAAAAGAAACTGACATCGTAAAACCATTAATGGAAAAAGTAAGAGCTTCTATCCAAAAAGTTGGAAAAGCTAAAGGTTTCCAATATGTATTAGATGGTTCTACTCTTTTATTAGCTGATGGTCCAAACATTACTGCTGATGTAAAAAAAGATTTAGGATTCTAAGAAACGGATTCTTCACAATTAAAACTGTTCAGACTTTCTAAAAGTCTGGACAGTTTTTTTTTACCATAATTTAAGGTTAAAAAACCAGAATATTGACAGATTTCCTTTAAATTGAAATATAGATTTATTTCAAAAAACACTAAATTTGTACTATGACGAATAATAATCCTATAGGCGTTTTTGATTCCGGTATTGGAGGAACTTCCATTTGGAGCGCCATTCATGAACTGCTCCCAAACGAAAAAACTATTTATCTGGCTGACAGCAAAAACGCTCCCTATGGTCAAAGAACCAAAGAAGAGATTGTTGCTTTGAGTAAAAAAAATGTTGACTTTTTACTGGAACAAAACTGTAAACTTATAGTAGTAGCATGTAATACGGCAACAACAAATGCTATTCGCGAACTTCGTGCAGATTACGACATTCCTTTTATTGGGATTGAACCCGCCATTAAACCGGCAGCAAACAATTCAAAAACACAGGTTATAGGTATTTTAGCAACAAAAGGAACTCTAAATAGTGAGTTGTTTAACAAAACGGCGGAAATGTTTCAAAACACTACGATAATTGAACAAGTAGGTCATGGACTTGTTCAGCTCATCGAAGATGGAAACTTAAATTCGCCTGAAATGACTCAATTACTCGAATCCTATTTGCAACCTATGATTGATGCCAATATTGATTATCTTGTTTTGGGCTGTAGTCATTATCCATACTTAATTCCACAGATCAAAAAGATCTTACCGGAGCATATAAAAATTATTGACTCAGGAGAAGCCGTTGCCAGACAAACTCAAAATATATTGCGTGAGAAAGTTGGTTTTACAGACAAGCCAAAAAGTGAACCTGTATTTTATGTGAATTCCAATCCTGAAGTTTTAAAATCTATATTAGATTATAAATATCCGGTAATAGAAAAAGACTTTTAAAGTACTATTCAATTTTTCGCTTGACGAACCAAATACCATCCAAAGATAAATTGAGCGAGATCTTATGATAATTTTCTTTGATTAAATTATCTGAGATCATCCCTCTTTGTCCATATGAATAAGAAATATTTAATGCTGAATAAGTGTTTTCAATTGGTAATGAAAGCCCAAAAGTAACTGCAGCATTATTTACTCTCTTTCCGTCGACTTCCAGATAACCAGTATCAAAATTTGCACCTGCAGCATACTGAACCCTGTCCCAATATTTTCTAACATTTTTTGTCGTCTTATAAGTAAAACCAAGTGCATATCGGTCCTGATTTACAAAATCACCATATAATTCTGATTGACTTGTATTTCTCCATAAACTTTTTTCATAATCCAGCGTCATATTTAAGTTATTCTTAAAACGTTTACTTATTCCAAAGCCCATTTCTAATGGCATATAATAATTATCTGTTTTTGACTTTACATTTGACTCTACAGTAGTCACCACATCATCTGCAACAGATTGAACCGTTTGTACTTTTGATGCATTAATTTGGGTTGGCAGTTTAAACGTTGTCGCAATAGTAAAGGTAGAATCGATTTTGTATTGCGCTCCCAATGTGGCACGTACACCACTATAAGTTGTTTTTTTCTGAATACTTGTAATTGTATTTAAAATTAAAAAACTTCTGTCATCGCTTGTACTGCCAAACAATACTGCAGCAGAAGCTCCTAAAGATAATCTCTTTCCAAATTTGTATCCGTATGATAAATCAAAATTATTCAACCCTCCAGAACCAGCAGCAGTTAAATAGTAATAATCCTGACTGTTGGCAATAGGCAATTTTAAATTGGCAATTCTAAAAGTTGCACTTGAATAAGGTCGCAAAGCAACACTAAAACCTGAATTTTTAGTAACCGGAAATGCAAAAGCCAGATGTGAAAATTGAAAATTATTACGACTCTCACTTTTTGAGCTGTTTTGATAAGTAGTTACCAATGCTTTTCCGCCAATGTCAAACATAAAATGGTTTTGAGGAATATACGCCAATGATGCCGGATTCAAATTATTAATGAATGAACTTGACGGTAAAGCCATTCCTGAAGAACCAATTGAAGGAATTTCTCCGAAATCAGAATCATACAAACTCCCTACTCCATACAATGAATAAGGTGAACTGGAAATACTTTGAGAAAATGAAGTCAGCGACATCAGGATGAAGCAACTTAAATAAGCTATTTTACTTTTCATTTAATAAGTGATATAATAAATTTTAAGCTGAATTTTATTGTCTAAATGTTTTTGATCTCCCAGAACAATCCGGTTAACAGATTTAGAAATTGCGGGTAAAGTAAGAATCAGAGAAGATCTGGAATCAGATGCTTTGAGCATTTCTTTTTGCAGAAAATTGCCTATCCCAATCTGATAACCAACATTCTCATTAAATTCGTCGCTCTTTTTATTGAGAATTCCAAAAACAGCTGTCCCAGCAGAATTAACCAGTGAGCTACTTATTCGGTTTAAATTATCAGCTACATAAATCTTTAATGAATCTGCCAAAGGATATTGCTTGGAGTAAGTATTATTTACTGGTTTAAGCAATAACTGAGCATCCACAATAGCGCCTTTATCTGAAAGATATTTTAACTGTTTGATATTAGGAAAATCAATTCGACAGGCGACTCCTGTACCAGACTGAATAAACCCCTGATGATTGGTTAACAAACTGGATAGCTTGCTGCTCGAGACGGGCAGATTCTGAATAATAGTTCCTGTTCTGTCTAACGAAACGGCATTAAACTGCTTGGTAGCATCTGCAATAGTAAAATCTATTATATATGGAGTTTCCTGTGTATCTGACTGGTATTTGGAGTAATACAGCCGGACCTTACTTGTTGCGACATGAAATCCGGTAACACTTGCCGAGTTTGAAGTCGAAGGAACAAGAACAAGTCCTTTCAAATATTCATTAAAACTATCAAAATCTGTAATTTCCCGCTTCTTTAATTTCTGAAATAATGCAGATCCAAAAGCACTGCTCATTTTAATATTAATAGAATCTTTTTCGACAGGTCTTGGCTTATATGAAATAGTTCCAAGGCTTTCTGTATCGTAACTTAAAGCCGAATTATTGTAGAAATTTTTATCGTCTGTATTAGGTTTTACTTTCTGAGTCAATCGATGAATATCGAATGTTTGCACTTTTGTAGTATCTCCGTAATAGTAATTATCATATTTCAGAATCATCGAAATAGAATCAAAAACATAATTGGTCGCTTCGGTATCAGAACCGTTATTTATTAAAGCATACGAATCTGAAGACAGTTGAAAATAACTGTTCGATTTTACTTTTCCATAAATTGGATCATCATAATTTCCAATTAAAATTCGGCTTTGATTAGATGTAACAAGCGAATCAAAATTTATAGTAGACATATCTACCGTTACCGTATCAATTAAAACCACTTTATTATTTATCGCCAAATAATCAGATCCAACAACAAACTCACCTGCATCAGAATCTGTTCCGCATGAAAGTACCGTCATGGCAAAAAGCAACATCAATATAAACTTATGCATAATCAAATTTTTTGAACAAATATAAAATGCACTCTCCTGCACTACACTATAACATATACAGTAGCCTGTTTTTGCCCTATAAACAGTAAAAAACCATCTACAACAGATTAATCCCAACAAATATTTCATTCGGCAATAAAAAAGGCTAATTAGTCTATCAAAAAGTGTCATACATATATCTTCTTTTTTTTTAAACCATTAGGCGCCTACTTTTGAACCAATAAATAAGTAATGAAAATAAGGTTAGTAATTGGTTCGTTTTTTTTGATTTCATTCTATAGCATGAAAGCTCAGGAAAGTTTTTCTGCCTATATGAATTTAAAAACAGAACCTACTGATAAAATTGATTTTACGGAAAGTAGTATTGGAATATCGTTTAATAAAAAAATAAGCTCCAGAAACAAGCTAACAAACACATTAGAGTATTCGAATTTACAGGTAGATTATGAATTAGATAGTAATGAAGAAGCAATGAACCTGAATCGGTTTAATCAGATCCAAAATAGATTTGAAATTTCACACGAGCTTTCAAACACAACAAATCTGAATTTTTCGATTATTCCTACGGCAAATTTTCAAAGCAATTTAAATATTAACGATCTCTCGCTTTTGGGAAGTTTTGAAGTTAATCAGCAATTAAACTCGAAAACAACAATAAACATTGGAGTAGCCAGAACGACTATTATGGGAAATCCGAAGTTCCTGCCTACTCTGTCCTTAAATTACAAAATCAGCAATGAAAGTAATTTATTAATTGGCTATCCGAATTCGAAAATTTCATATTCAAATAATATTCGAAACCAGTTTAGTCTGACAAATCGCTTTAATGGAAATTATTATCATATAGATGCGCATAATCTGGATAATAATGCGTCTAAAGTTACTTTATCACAAATGTCCTCAGCATTTGAGTATGAAAGAAATGTAGATAAAAACTGGTTTTTGAATTTTAAAGCCGGATATGATTTTGATAAGAAATACAACATCATTGACGATCAAAATCATAAGGTGTATGATTTTAATACCGGCAACGGATATATTTTAGGCATTGGCATCAAATACAAACAATAAATAAATTTAATACACTATGAATAATTTTAAAAAAGGAATATTATTCGCGGCACTCTTTTCAGGTCTTTTTTTTGCAGGTTGTAGTAACGACAATGACGATGATGATTTAATGGGAAACTGGGTTAAGAAATCAGCATTTGATGGTCCTGCAAGATCTAGTGCTACCAGTTTTGTTATTGGGAATTTTGCCTATGTTGCTACAGGTTATACCGGAGACGTTTATTTGAAAGATTTATGGGTATACGATTCTAATGGTGATTATTGGGAGCAAAAAGCAGATTTTACCGGAGCAGGAAGAAGCTCTGCATCAAGTTTTACCCTTAACGGAAAAGGATATATTGGTCTTGGTTATGACGGAACTAACAAATTAAAAGATTTTTACCAGTACGATCCTACCAGCAATACCTGGACTCAAAAAGCTGATTTTGCCGGAACAGGGCGCTATGCGGCCGTAGGTTTTCAGGCAGCCGGAAAAGCCTTTTTTGGAACGGGTTATGACGGAAATTACCTGAAAGACTTTTATCAATATGACGATCAGACAAATACATGGACTATTGTAAACGGATTTAGCGGAAACAAAAGACGTAATGCGACTGTTTTTGTAATTGCTGATAAAGCTTATCTGGTAACAGGAATTAACAATGGGGTTTATCAGGAAGATTTCTGGGAATTTGATCCTGCTACTGGTGTCTGGACCAGAAAACGTGACATTGATAAAGATACTGATGATGATGAATCTTACAATGATGATTATGCTATTGTTCGATCAAATGCCTCTAGTTTTTCTATGAACGGATTAGGATATGTTGTGGGTGGTGAAAGCATAAAAACAATTTGGGAGTACAACCCGACTACTGATTTATGGGCTGAAAAAACACCAATGGAAGGAGCAACAAGAACAGATGCAGTTGGTTTTGCGATCAACAACAGAGGTTTTTATATGCTTGGAAGAGTAGGCTCTACTTACTTTGATGATGCGTGGGAGTTTAAACCATTAGAAGAACAAAACGACAATGACAATTAATATCAAAAGACAATTCTTCTGGGGTAAAATCCAGAAGAGTTTATTACTTGCTTTATTGGTTATACAATTTATTGCCTGCGCAAAAAGTGAACCTTTAAAAACAGAATCTTTTAAAACAGCTTTTGGCTGGGGATACACCATTACTTATAAGAATAAAATTATAATTAAGCAATCCATTATTCCGGCAATAAGTGCTGCCAAAAGTTTTTCGACAGAAAAAGATGCATTAAAAGTGGGCAATTTAGTTGTAAACAAACTCAACAAAAACATATCGCCAACGGTAACCAAAAATGATTTAATTTTATTAAAAATAAAATTATAAATGAAAATAGATACCATCAGAAATACAAACTCAAATAAAATTTTATTCCATTGCATGATATGGATCTTCTTTATTCTGACTTCATTAATTCAGTTTTATGAAAGTCCGTTTAAGATCAATAATGATTTTTATGCACAATGGTTCACGGGAATTATTTTGTTTTATCTGAATTATTTTTATTTGGTACCTGCTTTGCTTTTACAGAAAAAATACTGGCTCTATTTTGTATTTGTTCTGGTTTTAATTGCCATTTTTATGATTATCAGGATTAATTATTTTATCCCGGAATTCAAGCATATCAGACCCAGAATGATTCCTCCTGAAGATCTTAAATTAATCTACAAGAGAACGAATATTAGAGGCGTAATGGCAACGAGACAACCTTTATTTTTTAAAATTGGACCGTCTTTCTTTTATATTTTAATTATTACGATTAGCGCAATTATCAGAACGCTTACAGAATTTTATAACAACCAACAAAACAAACTAATTGCTGAGACTCATCGAACAAATACTGAATTAATCTATTTGCGAAAACAAACCAATCCGCATTTTTTATTTAATTCCTTAAATAGTATTTACTCTCTGGCTCATAAAAAATCTGATTTGGTTCCTGATGCCATCGTAACATTATCAGAGTTAATGCGGTATATGCTGTATGAAACCGATAATAAAACGGTGGCTTTAGAAAAAGAAATCAATTACATTCAGAATTATATCGAGCTGCAAAAGCTCAGACTTAACAATATCGAAGACATTGTGATCAATGTACATGGCGACACCAAAAACAAACATATTGAACCGCTATTACTGATTTCATTTGTCGAAAATGCATTCAAATACGGAACAGATTACAAAGGTGCTGCTCACGTAAAAATCAAGGTTTTTATACTGGATAACAGTCTTGATTTCTGGATAGAAAATACGATTGAAAATTATGTAAAAGACCCTGAAAATTCAGGAATTGGATTGGTAAACATTCAAAACCGACTTGATTTGCTTTATCCAAATGCGCACCAGCTTACTATAACACAAGACAATCAATATTATCGTGTGCACCTGAATCTCGAATTAGACAAGATTCAAACTGCAATACATTAAACTTAATTAATTATGGACAGAAAAAGATTCATCCGAAATGGTTTTTTAGGAATTGCTTCACTGGCAACAGCTTCTCAATTGTTAGAATCTTGTTCTAAAAATGACAATGATCATACAGATACGGCTGCTTCCGGAGATGGGAGCTGTACAATTTCTCCATCGGAAACAAAAGGCCCCTTTCCTATTAAAACACCAAGCCAGCTGGTTTTAGAAAACATAAAATCTGACCGTGTTGGAATTGCTTTGCTTATAAATTTAGTCATTGAAAATAAAAATAATAATTGCGCTCCATTAGCCGGCGTATTAGTTGATGTCTGGCATTGCGACAAAGACGGCAATTATTCTGAATATGGCGGAACTTCTATGCAGCAAACCGATTATACTTCGGTGCATTTTTTAAGAGGAAGACAAACTACTAATACCAAAGGCGAAGTATCTTTTATTTCCATATTCCCGGGTTGGTATCAAGGCAGGGCACCACATGTTCATGTCGAAGTTTTAAGCAATAGCGGATCGTCATTACTGGTCACTCAAATTGCTTTTCCGGAGAATGTTTCGAGTACAGTATATTCGAGTGCAAACTATGCCGCTCACGGTCAGGCCGACACTTCGAACACCAAAGACAATGTTTTTTCAGATAGTCTGGCTGATGAATTAGCCACCCTAACAGGCAATTTAACAGATGGTTACACCCTAAGCAAAACCATTACTGTAAACGGATAGTTTTTATCTTATCAGTATTTTATGATAATTTTAAAACTTAAATTACTGGTTTAAAACTACTTTTGACCCTAAAACTTTTTTAAACTTAATTTCCAACAAATGAAATGTGTAATTATAGACGATGAACCTTTAGCAGTTGAGTTGCTGGAAGATTTTGTTCGAAAAGTAGATTCACTCGAATTAGTGAGTACTTTTAACAATGCAATTGATGCCGTTTCTTTTATCAATCAAAATAGTGTTGATTTGATTTTTCTGGACATCCAGATGCCACATTTCTCGGGAATTGATTTTTTAAATACGATTGAAAAAAAGCCCTTGGTAATTTTTACAACTGCTTATTCCGATTATGCTGTAGAAGGTTTTAATCTTGGAGCTGTAGATTATCTGGTAAAACCAATTCCGTTTCATCGTTTTTTAAAATCAGTTGTCAGAGCACAACAAATTTTAAATCCGGCTGCAGCAATTCAGGCTATTTCTGAAAGTACAACTGCACCAGAATTAGAGCAGGATTTTATGTTTGTCAGAGCCGAATATGAAAATGTAAAAATGAATTTTTCAGATATTCTTTTTATAGAAGGCTTAAAAGATTATGTAAAGATTTACACTACCGACAATAAGTTTACACTGACGCTGATTAGTTTAATAAAACTTGAAAATTTACTTTCAAGCAAAGGGTTTTCGCGAATTCACAGGTCTTATATTATCAATATAAAACATGTAAAATCAATACAAAAAAATAAAGTTTTGATTAGCGATAAAAGAATTCCAATTAGTGAAAGTTATAAAAATGCTTTCTTCGAAAGAATCAATTTATAATTATTCTTCGTTTTTAAACCAACCCGAATACATTACATAATTGTTCGAAATACGTTCAATTTCACCTGCAAAATCAGACTGATCAATATCTTTTACTTTTTTTGCCGGAACACCTGCATAAATAGTACCCGAAGCCACTACCGTATTTTGAGTGACCACAGCGCCTGCTGCAATAATAGAATTACTTTCTACCACACAATTGTCCATTACAATAGCGCCCATTCCTATCAATACATTGTCGTGAATCGTACAGCCGTGAACAATTGCATTATGTCCTATTGATACATTGTTTCCAATAATCGTAGGATGTTTTTGATAGGTACAATGAATAATCGCGCCATCTTGTATATTTACTTTGTTTCCTATTGAAATGAAGTTCACATCGCCACGTATAACAGCATTAAACCAAACGCTGCAGGAATCACCAAAAACAACATCACCTACAATTGTAGCATTTTCAGCAACATAACAATCCTCTGGAATCAAAGGTGTTTTTCCGTTTACAGATTTAATCAGCATAATAAAGTTTTAGTTAATTGCAGGACAATTACAGTCGTAACGTTCCTTTTTACAAAATAAATTAATTCCAAGAGTAATCTGATGGTATCCGCCTGTATCAAATTTCACATCGCCAGTAACTTGCGAATACGTATAAGCAAACATAAAATTATTGTAATTAATACCAATAATAGGTGTAATATATTGCAGTTTTTGAGCCGCTACTCCACTTGTTGTGCTGTATTGTGTACCATCAAAACTTCTTCTGTATGATAATGCTGCCCAGATACTGCCAAAATCTACGTTTTTATAGGCTTTTAAATTCAAATCTATAGATTTCTCTTTTGTCTTATCAAATACCTGAAATAATATCGAAGGTTCCCAGGTAACATTATTACGCTTTCCAAAAACATATCCGGCACTAAAAAGAAACTTTCTTAAATTGTCGCTTTCGTATTCTGTATATAATTGCCTTCTGGTTTCAAGTAATCCCTGAACTGTAGCGTGAGCATAAAAATCAAGATAATTATATGAAGCTCCAACATCAACATTAAAATAAGAGTCTTTTTGAATAGAACCAAAAACGATTGGATCAAAAGTTCCGCCAAATTTTGTCTCGTCTAACTGACTTTGAATTATACCACCACTCATACCAAATGAAAGCTGATTTAAATCTAATTCGTCTCTGGAAAACATGATATGATGTGCATAAGTAACCTTTACACCTTTTTGGGAATGATATCCGTTTTTATCATTAAAAACAATAATTCCGGCACCGGATCGTTCTCCAATTCTGCCATTAAAACTTAAAGTCTGAAGTGTTGGTGCATCTTCCTGACCAAACCATTGTTTTCTGGCTGTCAGTCTTATTTTTGCGCAATTTGCCGCACCTGCCATAGAAGGGTGAATCAAGTAATAATTATCTGATAAATAATCGGAGTAAACCGGAATTCCCTCTTGCGAGTAAGAATAAAACGAAACGATTAAGAAAAGAAATAAAACCTTGATTCTAAATTTCATAAAGGCAATTTTGTTTAAATATATTTTACACTCTTAATAATTTAATACGATTTATTTGAAAAGAGTCTTAATTATTTTATTAAAAAACCAAATATAGGTATTAGTAGAAAATAACTTTACTAAATTTGTGAAAAATTACAAATCATGACAAAAATCACCATAAAAGAAACTCAAAATCCTACCATATTAAAATTCGAATTTGAAGATTTCATTACTCAAAATCAAAACTTTGAGTTCAAAAATATAGATGAAGCACAAGCATCACCTTTAGCACAGCAATTATTTTACCTTCCGTTTGTAAAAACAGTTTATATTTCAGGAAACTTTATCGCAATCGAAAGATACAGCATTGTAGACTGGAATGATGTAAAAGAGGATGTAGCAGATCAAATTGCAGCCTTTGTAGACAAAGGTGGAGTTATTGTAAAAGCTGATGAAAACCAGGCTAAAAAGCAACCTATTACAGTTTATGGAGAAACAACTCCTAATCCTGCTGCTTTAAAATTTGTTGTAAGCAGAATGTTAACCCGTAATGCTGTTGAATACAAAAACATTGATCAAACGGCTTCTTCTCCGTTGGCACAGGAATTATTCAAATTTCCTTATGTAAAAGAGGTTTTTATTGACGAAAATTACATTTCTGTTACTAAGTACGAAATCAACGACTGGCAGGAAATCACCTTGGAATTAAGAACGTTTATCAAACAATTTATCGAAAACGGAGGAACCGTTCTGGATGAAAGCCTGATTGAAGTGACTACTAAAAACGATATTACTAAAGATGAAGCTTTTGACAAACTGGACGTTACTTCACAACAAATCATTAATATCTTAGAAGAATATGTAAAACCTGCAGTAGCTGCTGACGGTGGGAATATTGCTTTTGATTCATATAATGAAGATGACAAAACTGTAAAAGTTATTCTACAAGGAGCTTGCAGCGGATGTCCTTCATCTACTTTTACCTTAAAAAGCGGAATCGAAAATATGCTAAAAAGCATGCTAAATGACGAAGCTATTAAAGTAGAAGCTTTAAATGCATAAATTTTTATTCGATAAAAAATAAAAAGCGCCTTAAATGAGGCGCTTTTTTATTAAAAGCATATTTACTTAATTTTCAAACAATTAAACCAAATAAATGCAATAAAAATGGTTAATATTGTATTCTAAACCAATCAATATTATACCTATGGGATTATCATCATTTTTTTCAAATTTATTTGGCAAAGCCAAAGACACAACATCAGATTTGGCAACTCAAGCCGAAATTAAGCTTGAAGAAGCCAAAGAAGCAGCAGCTCCTTACATTGAAAAAGCCGAAACATTTGCAGAAGAAACTATTGCAAAAGCAAAAGAAGCTTCAGAGCCTATACTAGATAGTGCTGCAGAATATGCAACCAAGGCTAAAGACATTGTAAGCGAATATGTCGAAAAAGCATCGGATTCGATCAGTGATGTAATTGATACGGTAAAAGAAAAAACGACAGATGCTTCTGAAGCTACACAAACAGTTGTTTCGCATACTGCTGATACCAGCGAAAAAGCAGAAACAGCCATAGATGAAATCAACGATACAGCAACTGATAAGGAATAAGAACTCTTTTTCTTATCCAAAGAAATATTTATATTTGCACTACCAATATACCTTCTCATTGAGAAGGTTTTTTTTATTCAAAAAACATGAACATGAGTCCGGAACAACTTAGCAGTTACATTACTAAATTTATTGACGTATTGGTTGATTATGCTCCCAAATTAGTCTCTGCCTTTATTATCTTATTTGTTGGTATCTATGCCATCCGATTAATAAACAGAATTATTACCAAAGTAATGGTTCAGAGAAACCTGGATCCTACCTTGACAAAATTCCTTTCGGATATCTTAATATGGGCACTCCGAATTTTATTGTTTGTTACTTTTATCTCCAAACTCGGTATCGAAACTTCATCATTTGTTGCCATTTTAGGAGCAATGGGACTTGCAGTTGGTTTGTCATTACAAGGCTCGCTTTCTAACTTTGCCGGAGGAATGCTTATTATCGTTTTTAAACCTTTTAAAGTGGGTGATACGATCGAGGCACAAGGAGTGATTGCAACTGTATTAGAAATTCAGATTTTTGTAACCAAAATGCTTACAGGAAACAACCAAACGGTTTTTGTACCAAACGGAGCTTTATCGAACGGAACAATTATCAATTACTCTATGCAGGGAGAAAGAAGGGCCGACCTGACATTTTCGGTTTCTTATGACTCTGATATCAAGAAGGCAAAAGATGTTTTGCTAGAGGTTCTAAACAAGAATCCTAAAGTACTTAAAAAACCGGCACCAGAAGTTTTCGTAAAAAACCTATCGGCAAGTTCTGTAGATTTTGCAGTACGTCCATGGGCAAAAAATGCTAATTACGGGGCTGTTTTCTCTGAAACTTTAGAAAATTGTAAAACAGCTTTAGACGAAGCAGGTATCTCTGTTCAGCCGTTTACACTTCAAAAATAAATGAAGTTTTTTTTACAAGGATTGAAAAACGTTACTAAAACAAAAGAGAATAATTGATTTCAGCATTAAGAGTTTTATACTTAATCTCTTAATGCTGAAATAAAAAATAAATAGTTTTATTGTTTTTTTGATGGAGGTGCCATCATAAAATCTTTTAAATAATAAGGTTCAAAATAAGCGACATCTACCGTGTCGCTTTTTTGGTATTTATCATAGCTAATCTTGCTCATTGCAGATGCTGAAGGGTATTTGATTTCTTCTAAAAA
Organism: Flavobacterium chilense; assembly: GCF_001602525.1. GTDB lineage: Bacteria > Bacteroidota > Bacteroidia > Flavobacteriales > Flavobacteriaceae > Flavobacterium > Flavobacterium chilense. The sequence goes on along the minus strand of NZ_LSYT01000008.1, from coordinate 36,893 downwards.
GACAAAATTTTCTTTTGTTAAAATCGGCTTGCACTTCTCTGCACAATCACCAACAAAATAGATTGTTTCTGTATAGCCTGTAAAAGATTCTTCGGTAATTATTTCTGCCTGAATTGCTCTTTCTACTTCTAAGCTGGCATTAAAAATTTCGCTGTACACTTCCATTCGTCGTGCATCCAGCATTGGAATAATTTTACCATCTGAAACCTGAGCCTGAGAAGCCAGAGTTTGCAATGTATCAACAGCAATTAACGGAATGTTTAATGCAAAACACAATCCTTTTGCAGCAGAAACACCAATTCGTAAACCAGTATAAGATCCCGGACCCTGACTTACTGCTACTGCAACTAAATCCTGAACTGAAATTCCTGATTCTGCAATAACTTCTTCAATAAAAACATGTAGTTTTTCGGCATGCGAATACCCTTCTTCAGCGATTTCTTTACACAAAATAGTTTCTCCATTTTTAGCAATTGAGACTGAACAATTTTTGGTCGCTGTTTCGATATTGAGAATAAAAGACAATGTGTTTATTTTTTAAAATTAATTATTATGTAACTCCAAGCAAAGTCGAATCTCTATCAAGTCTTCGACTTTGCTCTGAGTGATAATATCTTTAGAGATATTTTATTTATTTCTTAGCAGAATCTGCTTTCTTAAGTTTTACTTTATCTCCTGAGTTTAAGTCTTTAGAAACAGTCGTATAAGGCCCTGTAATAACAACATCACCCGTTTTTAATCCTGATGTCACTTCGATATTAGTATCATCCTGAATTCCTGTTTTAATGATCCTGATCTTGGCTTTATCTCCTACTTTTACAAAAACACATTCGAATTTTTTATCACTTTTCGGAGCTGCTTTCTTATCTTCTTTAGGATCTTCTACTTTAAAATCTTTTACAGCAGTTGTATCTGATTTTACTACTACAGAACTAATTGGCACTGCCAGAACATTATTTTTAGTTCTTGTAATAATATCCACTGTCGCTGTCATTCCCGGTCTAAATGGAGAATAAGAACTTGGTTGTCCTTCTAATAAGTCCTGATATGATTCTTTCAGGATGCGAACTTTAACTTTAAAATTAGTTACCTGATCTGAAGTTAATGTTGTACTTGCTGAGTTAGAAATACTAGTTACGACACCTTTAAATTTCTTTTTTAAATAAGCATCTACTTCAACATTGGCTTCATCACCAATTTTTACTTTAACAATGTCATTTTCGTTTACATCTACTTCAACTTCCATGTTGTTCAGGTTAGCTACTCTTAAAAGCTCCGTTCCGGCCATTTGTTGTGTTCCTAAAACACGTTCACCCAATTCAACATTTAAAACAGAAATTGTTCCGTCAGCAGGGGCATAAATTAAGGTACGTCCTAAATTATCTTTGGCTTCAGTTACAGATGCCGTAGCACTTTGAACATTATAGTAAGAACTTTGTCTGGTTGCTTTTGCTACTTCATAAGTCGAAATCGCCTTATCCCAGTCAGATTTAGAAATTACACCTTTATCATATAATGTTTTGTTACGTTCGTAACTTGCTTTAGCTTCTTTATAACTTGCCTCAGATTGTGTTAAACTGGCTTTTGTTCCTGATAAATTGGCTACTGAACGTTCTAATCCTGAAGTATACAAATCAGGGTTGATCTTAACCAATAGATCTCCTTTTTTAACAACTTGTCCTTCTTTTACATTCAGGGCAATAATCTCTCCCGAAACCATTGAGGAAAGTTTTACCTCTATTTCCGGTTGGATTTTACCTGTTGCCGAAACAGTTTCAACAATTGTTGAAGCTAATACTTTTGAAATCTCTACTTCTTTTCCTTCATCCTTATTTCCTACAACTCCTGCTTTCGAAAGACTAATCAACGCTACAATAATAACTAATGCACCACCTAATAAGAAATAAACTGTTTTTTTTGACATAATGAATTATTTTGTAATAATTGGGACAATTGGAATTCCAAAGTAGAATTCAAGTATTTTTATTTTAAACATGTAATCGTATTTTGTTCTGATAACATCTGACTGTGCATTGGTTAACAATGTCTGTGCTTGTGTAAAATCAAATGAATTCATCAAACCTACATCATACTTTTCTTTAGCATAATTGTAAGCCTGTTGTCTTGCCTCTAAAGTTACTGTCGATGATTCGTGAGCATTTAGCGCTCCTTTTGCATCTGTAAAAGCAGTATAAACGTTACGTTGCAAATCTAAACTTTTTTGTTCTAAATCTATTTTAGATTTCTCTAAAGTTACTTTATTACGCTCTACATTATTTCTGGCTGAAAATCCGTTAAAAATTGGAACATTCAATTGAAAACCAAAATTGTGTCCTTTATTGTCACTAAACTGATCTAAAACTGAATGTGGTGCTGCATAGATAGGATTTCCGCTACCATCAGTTCCTACAAGTCTGTCGCTATAACTCGCACTTGTACTAAATGCGTAAAACCCTCTAAGTGTAGGCTGATAAGCTCCTCTTGCAATAGCAACATTTTTTTCTGCAATCTCAAGATTGGTCTGAGCCAGTTTTAATTCAGTTCTTATTTCTTTGGCTTTATTGTAAATATCTACCGGGTTTTGCGCCATGATGTTATTTTCATCTTTTGCATTGGTATCATCTACTACATCAAAATCTGTAAATTCTTTTAATTGTAAAAGCTGAGCAAGACTCAGTTTAGAAATTAACAAACTATTTTCAGCAACAATAATAGCCTGCTGATCTGTTGCTGCAGTAGCCTTCAGGTCATATAAATCTCCACGGGGGATTGTTCCGGCACTGACCATTTCTTCTGAACGTGCCAATCGTTTTTGATCGATAGACAATTGTTCTTTTTTAACTTTTAAATTCTCTTTATTAAAAAGGATTTCTAAAAATGCATTAGCTACATTCAGCGAAATATCTTCCTGCATTTTTAAAAGTTGATATTGTGATGCAATTATAGAAAGTTTAGCTCTCCTGTAAGCATTTTGGTTTTGAAGACCTTTATAGATATCAACTCCAGCATTTACACCCAATGAAGAATATTGAGTGGTTTGTGTTGTTGCAATATTCGTAACCGGGTTTACGTTCAAACCAATATTCCAGGAGTGCGAGGCATTTCCATTTACCGATGGAAGATAACTTCCAAATGCCCCTTTTTTATCAATATCAGCACTTTTTACATCAAGTTCTGATAGTTTTACTTTGATATTATTATCTAAAGCATATCGTACGCACTCTTCTAATGTCCATTTTTTTGATTGTCCCTGAGCTGACAAACCAACCCCAAATAAAAGGGCTAAAACAAGACTATTATATTTATTTATTTTCATATATTTTGAATGAAAGCACAGCAGAAAAAGCTATGCAAATTTAACATTTTTTAAACCTCAAAAACCTTTTATAGTTTCAAATTATTTTTTCTCTCCTTCGGTTATTAATCCCTGGTTCCAGATCTTAATTTTATCAGTGGCTTTAACACCGCTTTTAACATGCACATAAATTCCGTCGCTTACTCCTAAAACAAGATCTCTTCTTTGAAATTTCTGAGGAGCTGTTTCAACTTCTACGTATGGTTTTTGTGTGTTTTTATCAAACTGAACCAATGATTCTTTAATTGCCAGAACTTTATCTGCTTTTTCAAGAATAATAGAAGCATTCGCGCTTAAACCGGCTCTGATAAAGGTAGCATCTTTATTTTCTAATCTGGCTTTTATTTCAAACTGAATTGCTCCGTTTTCTACAACACCTTTTGGCGCTATATCTGTTAAAAATGCATCGAATTTTTTATTTTCGATAGCTCCAACTGTAATTTCAATTGGCATTTTTTCTTTAATTTTCCCTACTTCAGATTCATCTATTTTTCCAATAAAAATCATTCTTCCAACATCTGCTACACTTGCAATTGTAGTTCCTTCATTAAAATTATTACTTTCAATAACCTGATTCCCAACTTTTACAGGAACAGCCAACACCATTCCGTTTACTGTTGAGCGAATTAAGGTATTGGCATAATTTCCTAATGAAGTCGTTGTTCCGGTTTTTACAATATCAAGACTTTGTTTTGCTGCCAGATAATTTTGTTTTGCCTGTTTATATGCTAATTGGGCTGCATCAAAATCATTTGCAGAAATTACATCTTTATCAAATAAAGTTTTTTGTCTTTGATAAATTTTCTCCTGATTATCTAAAGCAATTTTTGCTGTCTGTACCTGATTCTGAGTACTGCTCACATTCGATACGTTTGCCACCACTCTAATTTTAGCAATCATATCTCCTGCTTTGATTTTCTCTCCTGCTTTGATATACACTTCTTCAATAATACCTGAAATATTTGGTTTGATGAGGACTTCTTCATCAGGCTGAATGTTACCAGTAGCAATTGTGTTTTTTACGATTGTTTTAATCTCTGCTTTTTCCGTTTTAAAGACAATTGGAGATTCTTGATTCTTAGCATACAAATAGTAAAGTGCGCCAAAAAAAACTATAGCAATAAAGATTAAAATGGTTACGGTTACTCCTTTTTTCATTTTGTTTTTTGGTTTAATCGATTATATTTTGATTGATAATTTATTCTGTTCGTAAAGCATCTATAGGCTTTACATTAATTGCGGTTTGAGCGGGAATTAATCCTGCCAGCAAACCAGATCCTACTAATATTATTAAGGCTACAAATACAACTCCTAAATCTACACTTGGACTTGCAAACATAGTATCATTTCCTGGTGGCATCGAATCCAGCGCCATATTCAGTAATGCTATAATTCCGGTTGCAACAGCAATACCAAACATTCCCGAAATAATGGTTAAGAATATAGACTCTGTCAAAATCTGTCCACGAATTGCTGCCGGAGTAGCTCCTAAGGCTCTTCGAATTCCAATTTCTTTGGTACGTTCTTTAACTACAATAAGCATGATATTCGAAATACCAATTACTCCTGAAATTAAAACTAAGCTTCCGACAAAGTAAGCAATAACCTGCAAAATATTAAATAAACTTTGAACTTTATTGAATTGTTCATACAAATCAAAATTTCCAACTGCCCTGTCATCTTTAGGATTTACAGAATGAAGTGCTTTAATAAGTTCTAAAATTTTTGGTTTCAGATCTGTTATCGAAGTTTCATCTTTTGCAGTAAGCGCCATCCATCCTACTTTATCCCCAAAATTAAAGGCTTGTTGAAAAGTAGTAAAAGGTATAAATATATTCTTTTGCTCCTGTTCTGCATTTCCTCCTTGTTGCTTGGATTTATAAACCCCGACAACCATGAAATTGATACCATTAATTTTAATATAAGTTCCTATAGCTTCTTCTTCTTTTCCATAAAGCTCGGTAATAACACCTTTTCCAATTACACAAACTTTTCTTTTCCCATCAATATCCTTCTGATTTACAAATCTTCCCTGAATAATATCCATAGGCTGCTGTTTAATCAGCTCGGGATAATCTCCATAAATTGTAAATGCTGCTGTTTTTGTACCACGAACCACATTATTAGATCCGTTAAAATCTCCTAACTGGTTTCTTGGCGACACATACAACAGGTCTGGCAATGCAGCCTTTAAAGCTGTAACGTCACTATTTCTAAAATCATAACGACGGGTTTTTGGCAATCCTTTATAAGCTTTTGATGTTGTCTGACTCCACATAAACATGGTATTAGTCGCAATTCCGTCAAAACCTTTTTTTACGCCATTCTCTAAACCTTTTCCGGCGGCAAGTAATATGACTAAAATAAATATCCCCCAAAACACTCCAAATGCAGTTAGAATTGTTCTAAAAACATTGGCTGTTAAAGCCTGTAAAATCTCATCCCAATTATCTTTACTAAACATAATTATTCATCTCTAAGTGCTACAATAGGTTTAATTTTGGCGGCTCTGTATGCTGGAAAAAATCCTGCCAAAGCACCGGCAAATACAAGCAAAACCAAGGTGGTCAAAGCCACACTAAAATCAACCTGAGGATTTCTGAAATATTCACTTTGCACCATTGGTCCAACGAATTCTAATAATAACAAACTAGCCAATAAACCAACAAAACCGGCAATCGTAGTAATAAAAATAGATTCATGAAGAATCATCGAAATAATAGAAAATGGTGATGCACCAAGTGCTTTTCTGATTCCGATCTCTTTAGTTCTTTCTTTCACTATAATAAGCATGATATTACTTACTCCCACTACTCCGGCAATAATTGTACAGATTCCTACCCACCAGAAAAACAATCTGATATAAAGGTTCAGATCATAGAATTGTTTCGCATCTTTTACAGAATTATAAGCATTGATTCCGCTATCATCATCAGGCGCTACGACATTTTTACTTCTTAATAAAGCTTTTAAATCCTGTGTGAATTTTTCGGATTGTGCTAGTGCTTCGTCATAATCTTTTGTCTTTTTTAAGGTAAAAAACAAATTACTTATTTTATCTCCTCCGCCATAAGCTCTTTGCACTGTTGTTTTAGGCAGATAAGCTCTGGCTTCTTCTCGTTCTCCTCCCGGATCTGTAAAAACTCCTACTACTTTAAAATTGACATTATTAATCGAAATTTCTTTCCCCAAAGGATCTTTATCTTTAAACAGATCCGTTTTGATTTTCATTCCAATCGTTGCCACTTTTTCATTATTAGCTAAATCATTACTATTTATGAAACGTCCCTGAACAATTACAATATTCTCTACAGCACCATAATCAGGATCTACACCTCTGTATTGATAACTTCCGGATTCTTTTCCATAAGAAAATGCACCTCCCCAGAAATTATATGTTGCAGCGCGTAAATCCAGTTTGTCTCCAAATTTCTGAACGGATTGTGAATAATCACTATTTCTGAACTGAATTTGTCTTCCTGGATTTAATCCTTTGTACTGTTTTGCTGTTGTACCCGACCAAACTTCAATAAGACCCGCGGCATCGCGCTCAAATTGTTTTTCGATTCCGTTTTGAAGCCCTTTACCTGCACCAAGTAAAATCACTAAAATAAAAATTCCGGATGCCACAGAAATTCCAGTCAGGAATGTCCTTAACCGGTTTTTAGAGATGGCCTCAAATATTTCCTGCCAACGCTCAATATTAAACATAAGATGAAGCTCTAACTTGTTCTACCTTTTTATCATCGATAATTAATCCGTCTTTCAGGACTACATTTCTTTTGCACATTGCAGCAATATCAGGTTCGTGTGTAACGATCAAAATGGTTTTACCTTCATCGTTAATTCCCTGAATAAGTTCCATAACTTCATAAGAAGTTTTTGTATCCAATGCTCCTGTTGGCTCATCTGCCAGTAAAACTTTTGGATTTGACGCTAAGGCTCTCGCAATAGCAACACGTTGTTTTTGACCTCCGGAAAGCTCATTTGGCAAGTGGTGAGAATGCGAGCCTAAACCTACTTTCTCCAGATATTTCATCGCAATATCATAACGTTCTTTTCTCTTAATACCCTGATAATACAAAGGCATCGCAACATTATCCAGTGCTGTTTTATAATTGATTAAATTGAATGACTGAAACACAAATCCCAAAAATTTATTTCGGTATTTTGAAGCTATTGTTTCGTTTAAATTTTTAATGGGTGTTTTGTCTAAAATATAACTACCAGAATCAGCTTCATCCAGAATTCCTAAAATATTTAAAAGCGTTGATTTACCAGATCCGGATGATCCCATAATTGCAACCAACTCGCCTTCTTCGATATTAAAATTAATCCCTTTTAACACATGTAACTGTGAACTTCCCATTTTATAGGACTTATGCAAATCTTTGATTTCGATCATGGTATTGTTAAATTTTAAAACAATAATAACATTTTTATTAAGTGATTTATTATAAGAAAACGTTAATACTTCCGTTTTGTTTCTGAATAAGACTCAATTGTTTATCAATTGTTACACTTTTTTAAGATAATATAATTGTTTTCTTAATTTTGTTGCACTCAAAAAAATCTTAATGATGAAGTTTTTATCCAAAATCTCTTTATTTGCGCTACTTGCGACGCTAATTAGCTGCTCTACATCTCAAAAATTAGAAACGTTAAAACCGGAACCAGATGACGCAAGTCCGTTAGTTTATGACGCAAATCCTTCTTTCATCAATTTACCTATTACAGTAAAACTTGCTGATATAGAAAATCAAACCAACGCATTGCTTAACGGATTAATTTATGAAGACAATAATATTGATGATGATGACATCGAAATGAAAATCTGGAAACAGGCTCCCATAAAAATTCAAAATGATCCAAATAGTCCGGATAAAAAAATAAAAACAATCCTGCCATTAAAAGCGACGATCAAATACAGAATTGGAACAAAAAAATTAGGCGTTGAACTTTACGACACCAGAGAGTTTAATCTAAATGGTGTTATCACATTATCCAGTGAAGTGGCACTGACGAATTGGAAGCTAAGCACCAAAACCGAATTCAAATCGTTAGACTGGAACGAAAGTCCAACAATGTTAGTTTTTGGCAAAAGCATGCCAATTACTTATTTAGTAAACCCTGCGATTTCTATTTTTAAGTCTAAAATTGAAAAGAAAATTGATGAGGCAATCGAAAAATCAATGGATTTTAAACCAAACGTTCTTTCGGCTTTAGAAAAAATATGTACCCCTTTTCAAATGAGTGATACTTATGAAAGCTGGCTAAGAATTGTTCCTGTTGAGATTTATTCTACAAATGCAAAGCTCAAAAATGATTCGTTTTTATTAGACATGGGAATGAAATGCAATATGGAAACTATTGTAGGGAAACAACCGGAATCTAAATTTAATGCCAATAAAATTGTATTAAAACCTGTTACTAAAATTCCAAATCAAATTTCTGCAAATATCGCTGCTATTTCAACTTATATTGATGCTTCAAAAATCATGACTAAGAATTTTGCCGGACAGGAATTTGGATCCGGAAGCAAGAAGGTAACAGTAAAAAATGTTTCTATCTGGCATAAAAATGGCAAAATGGTTATTGCACTTGATGTTTTAGGATCTATCAACGGGACTCTTTATTTAAACGGATTTCCACAATATAATCCACAGATCAAGGAAATCTATTTTGATAAATTAGATTATGTTTTAGACACAAAAAGCAAACTCATGCGAACTGCAAGCTGGCTGGGTCAGGGTTATATTTTAAGAAAAATGGAGGAAAGCTGTCGTTATTCTATTCAGCCTAACTTAGAGGAGGGCAAAAAAAGCATGGCAGCATATCTTAAAAATTATTCTCCAATGCCTGGTGTTTTTGTAAACGGAAAGATGGAAGACATTCAATTCGATAAAATTCAGCTAACCAATCAAGCTATAATTGCTTTTATAAAAATAAACGGAACAGTGAATGTTTCCGTTGATGGATTGAAGTAAAACATAAAAAAAAGCAGAATAATAATTATTCTGCTTTTTTCTTTTTAGACTGATACATTCTATAAATTAAATATCCAATTACAGCAACCAACAAATACGGAATCACCATCAAATAAACGATTCCGTTATTTACTGCTTCTGCTTTCTTTACATTTGAGTCTCCGGAAAGAGCAGCACGGCACATAGCGCATTGAGCGCTGGCTTCCAGAGAAAAGAAAATAGAGAAAAGAACATAGAAGAATTTCGTTGAGAAAAAATTCACCAGTACGCTTCTATTTGCTTTTATTTTTTCTTTATTCTTTATTCTATTTTCCATTTTAAGCATAATAAGGAGAAATCATTAAGTAAACTACAACACCTGTAACCGCAACATACAACCAAAGTGGAAAAGTTATTTTAGCAATTTTTCTATGTCGGTCAAAACGTTTTGCCAAAGCTCTGACATAAGTAATTAGTACTAAAGGAATAATCGCAATAGATAATAAAATGTGTGTTACTAAAATAAAAAAGTATACATAGCGAATAATACCTTCACCACCAAATTTCGTAGAATCAGCGGTCATATGGTATGCTACGTACATCACCAAAAAGGCAACCGAAAGAGCAATTGCAAAGGTCATTAAACGTTCGTGGAGTTTTTGTTTTCCGTTTTTAATAGCAATTACTGCCCAAATTAAAACAATAGCCGTAATGCCATTTGTTGTTGCATAAATTGGAGGCAAAAACGAAAGTGGCTCTACATTGATTCCGAAATCTTTTAATTTGACCCCGAATAAGATTGCTACAACAACCGGGATAACAATTGAAACTGCAACAATAAGTTTACTGTATTTTTTTTCTAATGAATGATCTTCCATTTTTATTCTGCTAATAATATTTTAATATCTTCCTGAATTTCTCTTACGCCTTTTTTGTCAAGCCCGTCATAATAGATATTTGGGTTTCCAAATTCATCTTTTCTGCAACGGATATTTCCATCTTTATCTATTAAAGCAAATAATCCTGAATGCTCAAAACCTCCGCTTACTTTAGAATTTTCTCCGGCGTACAAATTGAATCCTTTATTAGACAAATCCATAATAGTAGCTCTATCTCCGGTTAAGAAATTCCATGTTGATGATTTTACGCCCAATAATTTAGCATGATCCTTTAATACTTTTGGTGTATCATGAACAGGATCTATCGTGATCGAAACAATACCAAAATTAGGATTTCCGAAAAAAGTTTTTTCAATTTCCAGCATGCTCAAATTCATTTTTGGGCAAATAGAAGGGCAAGTAGTAAAAAAGAATTCCAAAACATATACCTTTCCTTTATAGGTTTCGTTTGAAATTTTAGCATTATCCTGATTGGTTAGTTCAAATTTTGGAGCAGGACCAATTTTCATTAGTTTCCCGTCAGATTTTGACGTTTTTAATCCAACATTATCCAAACGATTTCCTTTGACTACTTCACCATTTGTAACTCTGTCTACTATTTTTGGAACAGCATAAATTCCGAAGATTAGAATTATAAACGAAATTCCGATATATGATTTATTTTTAAACATGATATAACAATTAAAGTTCTTTTGTAGCGTTGTGGTTCTTTTTTAGAGCAGCACGATATTCGTATAAAATGATTTTAAAATCATCCAGCATTTCATTGCTTAGCTCTGAAGGATGAAAAGTATTGTATCCTTCCTTGTATTCATCTTTATCTTTACGACCTCTTAGGTTTCTTTCTTTATCGACGATATAAACATTTGGAGTTCCAAGATTCTGATCTAGTTTACCTTTTAAATGCAACTGATCGTAAAACACTTTAATAGCTTCTGGAGAAGCAAACACAAAATGCCAACCTGAAACATCTGTAAAAGCTCCTAAGGATTCTATTATTTTCTGCGCATCATTTTCAGTTCCTAAAGGACAAACTACAACAAACTGCAGATCTTTAAAACCATTATAACGCTGATAAATTTTTTCGTTTAGATTAAAGAAGTTACCTCTGTTTTTTAATATTTCGGAACCTGAAAAACCAAGAATAGTGATTTTATCATTCAAAGTCACTTTTTCTCCTTTAAGAGATTTCCAATCGCCCAGATCAGCAACTTTTGGTGTTATTACAGGAAGTTTAGTAAAGCTATTTACACCAGAAGCAAAGAACAAATAGGCTACAATGGGCAAAACAAAAAGTACAAAGAGAACTATATTTTTTTTCATTTTATTGACCGGAGGTTAATGAGGTACAAAAATAAAAAAAGCTCCGCAAAACGGAGCTTCTTTTCGAATTAATATCATGTTAAAAATTCCATTTAATAGTAGAATCTTTAAAAACCCCATAAATATAATGTCCTTCTGTCAATAGAATAAACAATAAATATAAAACTAGGAAAATAACTGGTGAAACAACAGACCATCTAAGGCTGCTTTTTTCACCTTCCATGTGCATAAATGCCCATACTATATAATAAGCTTTGAATATTGTAAGGATATAAAATATCCAGTTCAATAAATTCAACCCTACAAAATGATTAAACTCTAAAACTCCAGGCTTGTAAATTCCAAGAATAACTTCTACTGTAGTTACTACTGATAATAAAGCAAAAACAAACCAGATTCTTTTTGTATTTGATACGTGCTCGTGTGACATAATAATTAAAATCTAAAATTAAACTAAGTAGAAAACTGTAAATACAAATACCCAAACTAAGTCAACGAAGTGCCAGTATAAACCAACTTTCTCTACCATTTCGTAGCTTCTTCTTTTTTCGTAAGTCCCTAACAATACATTAAAGAAAATAATGATATTGATGATAACTCCTGAGAATACGTGGAATCCGTGGAATCCTGTAATGAAGAAAAAGAAATCAGCAAATAATTTACTTCCGTACTCGTTTCTTGTCAAGTTCGCTCCTTCTACTACATATTTTGCCTGACTTAAACGAGCTTCAGATTCTGCTCTTGTCAAAACTGTTTTTTTCTTTTCAGCTGTAAGGTGCTCAGTTCTGATTAATAACTCAGGATGTGCTTTAAAACCAGCCTGAATATCAGCTACTGAATATGTAGGTACTGTTTCAGCACTTTCCATAAACCATTTAGCTTTTGATCTTGTAAGTTCTTCCGGTTGATTTGGCAATTTCACAGCAAACTCTTCAAGAGCAACTCTTTTTCCATCTTTATCAACAAACTGCAATAAACTTCCTCCAACTGTTTCAACTGCACCGTACTCACCTTTAATGAAGTTTTTCCACTCCCAAGCCTGAGAACCCACGAAAATTAAACCTCCAATAATAGTTAAGAACATATAAATTGCAACCTTTGTTTTTTTCAATTGGTGACCTGCATCAACAGCCAAAACCATTGTTACAGATGAGAAAATCAAAATAAAAGTCATTAAGGCTACATAATACATTGGAGCCGCAACACCATGCATAAATGGGAAGTGAGTAAACACTTCATCAGCCAAAGGCCAGGTTTCAATAAATTTAAATCTAGAAAAACCATAAGCAGCTAGAAATCCAGAAAATGTTAAGGCATCTGATACGATGAAAAACCACATCATCATTTTACCATAACTTGCTCCTAATGGCTGGATATCTCCGCCTCCCCAAGTTTTTTCGTCGTTATTTGCAGTAGTAACTGTCGCTTCCATAAAAGATATTCGTTAAAAAGTTCCCAAATTTACGTTTTTTTCTTATTTAAAGAAATATAAAAATAAAAATAAATATACCCACAATAAATCTAAAAAATGCCAATACATCGCACCTAGTTCTATACCAAGAGTTTGAGTCGAATTGTATTTTTGTTTAAAATGATTATAAATTATAATTAAAAGTGAAATTAATCCTCCAGCCAAGTGTAATAAGTGTGTAACGGTTACTACATAAAGAAAAGTTGTAGTAATTGAACTACCTTCTCCAGTAAAATAATAACCACTTTTTACGATTTGCCCAAAACCGGCAAATTGTAAAACCACAAACAGAATTCCTAATGCTAAAGTTCCTAAAAGTAATGCTGTAGTAGCGCTTCTGTTATCTTTTTGAATTGCTTTTTTAGCCAGGTAAAAAGTAACACTGCACCCTATAATAACAGCCGTACTATAATAAAATGCGCTTGGCAATTCAAAATTCTTCAACCAGTCGGCTCTTGATTTACTTACTACGAATGCACTTGTAAGTCCTGCAAACATCATGGTCATACTAACCATTGCGAATAGTAAAATCAGCTTTGCCGATTTTGACTTCCTTACTTGTTCCTCACCTGTTGTCATTGTCATTTCCATAACTATCTTAAAAATTTATCAACTATAAATACGATTTGAAGGAGCGAAATATATGAAACACTCACCAGCATCAGGGTTCTTGCTGCTTTTGCTGTTCGCAGTTGATATAATTTCACTGCATAAAACAACATCCACAAACCTAACAAAAACACTATAATAGCAGCAATTGGCGTAATAAACAACTGTCCTGTATATCCCAGAACTGGTAGTAACGATGCTATAATAAGCCAAATTGTATATAAAATCACCTGCAAAGCGGTTCCTTTATCTTTTTTTCCTGTTGGCAACATAAAGATTCCTGCTTTCTCATAATCTTCATATAAGAACCATCCAATAGCCCAAAAATGAGGGAATTGCCAGAAAAACTGAATTAAAAACAATGTTCCTGCTTCGATGCCAAATTCTCCTGTTGCAGCAACCCAGCCCAACATAAACGGAATTGCTCCCGGAAAAGCTCCCACAAATACGGATAAAGAAGTTACTGTTTTTAAAGGAGTATAAATACTCGTGTATAAGAATATTGAAATTGCGGCAAACATTGCTGACTTTGCATTAATGGTGTACAACAATGTAACTCCAATAATCGTAAGCAAACTTGCAACAAACAAAGCCATTTTTGGTGACATACGTCCTGAAGGAACCGGACGATTTTTGGTTCGGTCCATCAAAGAATCAATATCTTTTTCGATCACCTGATTAAAGGCATTTGAAGCTCCAACCATACAATATCCACCTATTGCCAAAACCGCCAACACACTCCATTTAAAAGGATGCGCAGCATTGACTCCTAATAAATATCCTGCAATTGAAGAAAACAATACACTGATTGCTAAACCAGCTTTAGTAATCTCCTTGAAATCTGTAAATATTGATTTTATTGAAAATGTATTTTTAGTAGCGTTCAATACAGTAATTGTTTGTATGTTTTTTTGAGTGGTGCAAATGTACAAATTAGATTGTAGAATACTGACCTATAAAATTAGATTTTTTTTCAATAAAACCTTTACAAAATAAGGACTTGCAAATCTTTAACACAATTATTTCGAAAAATCTTATTAAATATTCTAGTAATCAAAGTACCAATTAAAGATATCTGAACGCAATCCGACAGTAAACCAGGTTGTACTTTGCTTAAAAGTTGTAGCTGTATTTTGCATTGGATCAAAATTTCTGTAAAGGAAACTTCCAAAAAATTTCAGGTTGGTCATTGGATTTATTAGGTAACCCGCCTGCACATCAGCAATAAAAACATTGGTTTTATTTCCCTGCCCCACTTTTACACCTTTATCATATGGACGGTTTACTTCGTAACTTTTATAAATATTACCTCCATAGTTATAACTATCTTCTGCAGTATCAAAGTCTAAACCTCTTTTTCCAATTGTAAATTTAGCATCGGCAAAATAACGGCCTTTATGATAACGTCCGATCGCCACAAATTCTTCAAAATTCCCTCCCCATTGGTGCCCGATACTTTGGTTGTTATGACCATAATTCGTTATTACAGCACTGTGCGAATACACATAAGGACGCACATGATTGTATTCTAATTGCAATAATAAATCTTTAACCTCAAAAGCATTGAAATATTTCGCGCCTAATTGGTATCCAAATTTATTTTTCCAGCTCTTTTCTCCGCTTGCCATATCTCCAACTGAAAATTCATCCAGCAAGAACTGAGCATATAAATTCACATTATTATTCCATTTATACTTACCAGACATTCCTAAAAGTGCATTACCGCTTCTGGATGATGATGAAAACTCTACTGATCTATAAAAAATAATCGGGTTAACAAAATTAATATCAAAACCTCTGTTGTTGGTATCTGTCCAGACTACCGATTCAAAAAATCCTAAATTCAGTTTATTCGAAACATTCCAGCTTAAGTAATGATTCGCCATAAATTTTGTAGCATATGTTTTATCTACCGTAACCTCAGGACGAACATCTTTAAGCCACATATAGGTATTGGTATATTTAATTTTCCAGAAAGTCGTATTGATTTTAAAATACGGATACGGACTTGCTCCATCACTTTCCAATAAGGAACGATAACCATCTCCAATAAAATTTCTTCCGTAACCTAATTGAAAATCAAAAATTTTACCCGGAGCATATGTAATATTAGCTTCCGCTAAAGGAAAATCATAGGCATCTGTTTTAAATCGTTTCGCGATTCCCATTCCCGGAATAATTGCCGGATTTCCTCCTGATGGTTTTAAGGTTTCTGCATAAGCATTATAATACCCTGCAAATCGTCCCTGACTTTCAAAAACTGTGGTCGTAAAGTTAATATGCTTTCCTAAACCTCCTCTAAAATTTAATGCACGGGTATTTACATAAGTATAAGAATCTTTAAGATCTGAAGCTTTACCCATTTGCAAATCCAGAATAGGATTTAATGCCAGCCAATAATCTTCTCCCTGAATCTGAACCAGATTTTCATTCCAGAATTTTCTGCCTAACCAGGTCGAGGTGTTTTTTTGGAGTGACTGATTTACGGCTTTTAAGTTATAATATTTAGAAACTTCGGCATAAGTATATGGTTTTGAAGCTGTATGATTATTAGTCCCAACCTGATTCATTGCTCCATCAAACTGAGCATAGTAACTATGAGAAAACGGAATATTCAAATGACTTTCGAACTCCGGATTGTTATATTTTTTATAAACAATACTATCCAGTTCTGTCATTGGTTTTTCGACAGGTTTTAAAATCTGAGCTGCAGCCAAAGCTTCAGATGCTATTTGATCAGCGCTTTTTAATGGTATATCTATCGAGATGGTATATTTTGAATATGTTGGTTTTCCGTTATAAGTTGATGGTTTTATTTTAGGGAATTTTCCAAAAACTCTTTTAGCTTCTACAGATAACTCATCATTTACTGCATTTACATAAATCACTTTAAACTCACCATTTGCATCTACTTCAAAAAGCACTTTTACTTCACCTTTGTAATTCGTTTGTTTTAAATTTTGAGGTACTTCAAAATTCTGAAATACGAAATCCTGTACTTCTTTATAAAAACAATCTTCCAGTTTTTTAGATTGCAGATTTTCGCAATTTGGAAAAACAGGAAATTGTTCTGCAGTAAAGCCAGGCTTAATCGAAGATTTGTTATCCTGAGAGAAGGCAAATAGGGCTGATAATGTTAAAGTAAGAGATAGAAAAATCTTATTCACGTAAATTTTCATTTAATATTGATTTGTGGTATTTTCTCCGTTTGCAATTTCTTTTGCAGCAGAAGTTCCGATGCGTTTAACTCCTAAACGAATCATTTTTACAGCGTCTTCGTAAGAACGAACTCCGCCGGCAGCTTTTACAGGCAAAGGTGATGCATTTTCTAGCATCATTATAATAGTAGGTATAGTCGCTCCGTTTGGTAAATCATTTTCGGTTTTATAAAACCCGGTTGA
The DNA here is from genome assembly GCF_001602525.1 of Flavobacterium chilense. Lineage (GTDB taxonomy): Bacteria > Bacteroidota > Bacteroidia > Flavobacteriales > Flavobacteriaceae > Flavobacterium > Flavobacterium chilense. The sequence continues at coordinate 19,869 of NZ_LSYT01000008.1, read as the reverse complement.
TGATTTCACAAAGACCGAAGCATAATTTTCTTCTTTAAAATTTGATATTACAATATTCTTGATCAAAGCCGAAAGCTGAATTATTTGCTTGTCATTTAAGGCAGCAACTTCAATAATCCATTTTACAACTTTATTGTTTGCAAGACCTATTTGCGTTCCTACCAGAATTTCCTGTTTCACTAAAGCAAGATCACCGTCTTTAAATGCCTGATAGTTACAAACAAAATCCAGATCATCTGCTCCATCTTCTATTGCTTTGTTTGCCTCTTTAAGTTTTGATTCTAAATCTGATGTACCTTCAGGAAAATCTATTACAGTACCAACATGCAAAGTCGAATTTGCTTTTAAGATCATCTCTTTGGCCAAAGTCACATATTCAGGACGAATCATTATTAACTTAAAACTTTCATGAATTGCCTCAGCAATTGCGCTTTTAACCACAAGCGTATTTTCTGCTTCTGAAAGTCCGGCTTGAGAGGCAGTTTTTAAGTAGGTCGAATCTAAATATTGCTTAACATTCATGATTTCTGGAAGTTTGCAGAATTGGGACAAAAATACATTTTAAATTCAGAAAATAATATTCTTTTTGATACTTGATTTTTGGACAACAAAAAACCCACCGAAGTGGGTTCATTATATTTTTATATTCTGTCAATTTGTTCCTTGAAGGCTATTGCTGTAAAAACTCCAATCAAAGCTCCAATTGCATTTGCCAAAACATCCGTTACATCTGCTGTTCTTGTAGTAGTCAGAACACTTTGAAGAATTTCGATCGTAATTCCAAAAAAAACAGAGAATATAAAGGAAATAAAATAGGCTTTAAAATCATCTGGTGCTTTTCCTTTAAGCTCTTTTTTGAAAAACAAAATCCAGGAAATCGTGAATCCAAAATGAAAACAAAAATGAACAATCTTGTCTATACTTGGAAAATTCACAGCAGGAATATTACTTGAATCTGTAAGACAAAAATAAGTAATGATTCCTGAACAAATAATTGCCCAGATTAAGAGCAGTTGTTTAGGCACCGATAAGTTCTTTATATGCTTCATCAGATAATAAAGAATCTATTTCTGATGCATCTGCAATTTTTATTTTAATCATCCATCCAGCTCCATAAGGATCAGAGTTAACTGTTTCCGGCGCACTTTCAAGTTCTTCATTAAAAGCAATAATTTCTCCGGTTAAAGGCAAGAACAAATCAGATACTGTTTTTACAGCTTCTACAGTTCCAAAAACCTCATCTTTATCAAGTGTCTGATCTAAAGTCTCTACTTCAACATACACGATATCCCCTAACTCTTTTTGTGCAAAATGAGTAATTCCTACAGTTGCAACATCTCCTTCGATGCTAACCCATTCGTGATCTTTTGTGTACTTTAAATTTGCTGGTATGCTCATAATAGTTGTGTTTGAAAATTGATAATTTAATAATTCAGTCACAAATGTAATAATCTTCTAATAAAATCCCGTTTAGAAACGAGAAATTAATTTCCAAAATTATATCTAAGTGTGAATCCTGATCTAATGTTAGTTAAAGGAAATGATGTCGAAATTACTGCTTTAGAGAACGAATGATCGTAATAGAATATAGCCGTCAGGTTTTTACTGAAAGCATAATCTGCAGTAAGTTTAAGCGACCAGATATTTTGTCCTGCCGCCAACTGGTTATTATCATAATCCAGATAACGTACTAATGTTTGGTTATTTCTAAAAGAGAAATCGGCTTTGATGTTAATATCACTTTTGATGATTCCTGTAGGATTATCAGCAAGTCTGGATGAGAAGATAACATCTTTAAAACGATATCCTAAACCTACAACGTACTCCATACCTTTTACTTCTGTCAATAAATTATTATCGAAACTCATCGACAATGCTCTGTCTTTTTTGACTTCGGTAAGCAAACGTAAAGAACTTTTTAACTCAAAATCGACACGGACAAGCGGACTAAACTGCTCTACCAGATTGACGTTTGACATGATGGTTTTATTAAAGAAATTGGTGTTTACATCCTGCCCGTCCGGTTTTTCGATATAATCAAAATTAGATCGGAACTGGTTTATAGTATAAGACGCTCTGTAATTATGCTGTAATGAAAAACGCTTAAATCTGTCTTTAAAATATTTGTAACGCATCAAGCCGTTGTATTTTATACTCCAGTTTGGAATTGGGAAACTTCTAAAAATATCTGTTGAACTACCCGAAGCATTACTTCCGGTATATGCCGCTAAAAATGCCGGTAATAAAACCGCCTGATTACTTTTTGTAAATCCTATTGGATATCCTTGATTTGCAACATATACTTTATAGTTTGGATCTGTTTCGGCCGGAATTGGATTATTTGCATCTCCATATCTTGGTATAGCAGCTCCTGCTCCATAATGATCTGCTGCCAGACGATCTGCAATGATTAAACGATTATTTCTAAAATCATCAAATGCTGCTGATTGTGTTTCACTACTTGTAGAGAATGCTGTTTTAATTAACACTGTCGAAATAGAAAACATCCCGTAAGTATATGGCGATTGTGCAATATAATCTCCATTGACTACATTGTATTGTTCTGATGAATTTTCAGAATAAGAACGATCCATTGCCAAATCGACTTTTAAATCCGGCAATAAATCGACATTGGCCGTAATTTTCAAAAGCTTATTTGTAACCTGAGTAAAGTTTTGGTTGAAATCCTGATAATTCGTTAACCAGCCTCTTTTTGCTGCTTCGTAACGGATATCGTCCTGACTTCCAAAAACAAATCCCAGACTTGGTTTAGATGTCCCAAAGAAACCAACTCCTTGCGTAAATCCCGGTAAAACTGTTCCGCTATTTTTAGTATAGTTTACCTGAATATTTTTCACACTGGTCAAAATACCCATCAAACCATCATAAAACGGACTGCTGCTTGTAGCCGGTTTAGCTGTATTTACAATCTTCTCCCCTGGTTTTGGCGGTGCTGCCTGTTTAGGTTTTGAAGCTTGTTTTGCCCCCGGTGTTAAACCTAAATACTTATACAACGTATTCATATTGAAAGTTGTTGTAAGTGTATTTGAATTTGCATTCTGAATCGTATTTCCTAAATCCCACTGAAGTCCGTTAGCATCTACAAACTGAGAGAACGCTGTCGAAGAACGCTGCCAGCTGTAATCTGCCGTATAAGAATAAGATGCTTTTACAAAAGCCAGAACCGGTATTTTATTGATCGGAATATCATAATTCAACACTAATTGCTGTACGTGCTGATTTGGTGTTCCGATATCAAAATAGTCGTCCCAGATATTAAAATCTTCTTTTGGCGAATTGTCATCATTTAAAAAGTTTCGAACTATATTATTAGATGCAGCTGTATAGTTTAATTTTAGTGATTTTGTCAAATTAAATCCAAAACCGTATTGATAATTGAATGCAAAATTTCTTCTGTACAAAGGATCAAGACCTATTCCTTGTATATCAACCTGTCTGTATTGCTGACGATTACTTTGTCTTAAAATATTAGTATTGAAAGAAATATTAGATGGTAAGTAATTAAAATTAAAATCGCTTAGCAGCTTCCAATACTCACTTTTCTTCATGAATTTGGTTTGCTTAAACGGAACGATTTCTTTTGGCTGGAAAGTATAGGCATAGTTTACAGCTGTATTTGACTGCTCATCTACATAGCTTTCTACTTCATAATCATGGCGTTCTACCTGATTGTATGATTGTGAGAATGTTAAATTTTCGACATCATAAACATGTGGTTTTTGCTCTGGCGCTCTGTCTTTTCTTACTCCAATAAAGTTGATGCTTCTTCGTTTTGTATAATCAACTGCACGGGTTCTGATATTGTCTTTTTCTGCCGGATCAGTAGTTTCGCTTATCAACTGATTCAGTTTTATATCCTGATTAAACGGATCATATTCCGGAGTAATCACTTCTTCTCCAATTGCATAATTAAACGGTAAATTGATTCCCCATTTATGAGGCAGTAATTTTCCTAAATTAAGATTTGTAACAATATTATACTGTTGAATATCTTCACGACTTCTTTCGTTTGCTCCTTGCTCCAGAGATCCGAAACCAATTGTACTTTTTTTACCTGTTGCAGATACTGTTGCGAAATCAGCCATATTGGTATCAATATTTAATATTGCCGCCATACCGCCTTTGTTCTCTAAATCTGCCAGTCGAAGTTCGTTAAACCAAACTTCCCCTTTTATATCTTTATGATCAGCCCTGCTTTTTACCCCAACCATTAAGTTTCGGACCAAACCAAAATTTGGATTTCCTTTTATCCCTAATCTTAATTTACTGTCTCCGTCGCCTCCGCTTACACTTAAATCATCATCGGGATAATAAATTCCATTGATATCTCTTTTGCTTGAATTGATATCAATATTCATCGCCTGAATTTTCATTCGGGTTAATAATTCAAGTGCCAGATCGATGTTGTTTTCCTCAAGCCAAACCTGATCCGGACTTATGGTACAAGACCCTCCTGTTCTGGTTACTTTTAACGGAACCTCAACCTGATAGAAGTTTTGTGTATAATCATTACCAAAACGAATAAAACCAATCATTTCGTCGTCTAATAATGTATTTTCATTAGGCAGGGATTCTGCGTGTAAAAACATTTTCAGTTTTTTATACTGACGCATATCTACACTTACACTTTTAAACACTCCTCTTGAATCCTGATATTGCAAACCTGATCCGCCAACTCGTAACGCTAAAGCTTGTTCGTTTTGGTTGATAATAGTATTATTATTATATAACTGCTCTCTTCGAACTCCTGGTGGCACTACATAGTTTACCGGACACTTTGTACTGTTTTCCTGAATGTTTACAGCCGAAACATCAAACTCAGTTCCGTCATCATTAGGAGTTGGATCATTAGCATCGAGCGAACCTGTATATCTTCTCCATTCTCCTCTTACTAAATCTAATGCTCCAAAACGTACCGTCATTTGATTATTAAATCCGGTCATGAACATTCTCATGAATCTGATTGATCTAAAATCTGTAATGTTTCCAATAGTATTTTGAGGCTGAGCAACCGGAATTTTAAACTGAATCCATCTTGCTGTTGTTGTTGAACCGTTTGGCAACTCGACATTGCTTACTTCACGAATATCTGTAATGTAATTTTGTCCTACCTGCATTCCTGGTTTTACATCAATGCTATATTCATAATAAGCATTAATGGTACTCATGGTATTGTCACGGTTAATATCCTCTACATCCGGCAATGTTGTCGAACCACGATTAGGATCGTCGATACTTACAGCAGAGTTCCCTTCTGTACCATTATAATTTTTATAGCGCTCTAAAACACCTCCGTCTGTATTTAGATAATATGTATAATCATCTGCAGCAGGGTCAGCTTCTCCTGCATAATTAGTATACACTGAACCTTCTCTTGAACTTGGTAAACCATCCAAACCAACGTCCTGATTTCTACGATTATCAGCATTGGTATCAAAAGCATAGATTAGAGATTGTGATGCCGGAACGTCTCCCCAAAGTGGTTGCGGACTTACCATAATCTGCCCTGGACCTAATCCGTTTTCATATTGTTTTCTTCCGTCTTTTAAGACATCCTCAGATATTTCACCTAAGTTGAAATATATTTTTCCTGTATTATTTGTTGGCGCTTCTCCGGTTCCTACATAAGGATCTAAAACCCAAAATTGTATGTACTCTACATTTCCCTGCTCAAAATTGGTTGAGTTTAAAGCACGCATAATTCCTCCAAAATTAGAGCTTGCTGCACTTGCACTAAAGTTTGGATTGTTGTTGTATGGTCCTCTGTCTGAAGGATAATAGGTTAAATCTAATGTATTAATTACCTGAATTTGTCCCTGTGCAATATCTGTATTTGGATAAAGCTCTTTACTATAGACTCTTCTGGTTGTATTTAATGACAAATCATCATTTGAAATACCTGATGGTTTCGAGGCATAAAAAATTGGATCAATGGTGTACCATGATAGTTTTGCACGTTTAAAACCATATTCTAATGTATTTGAATTGGCATTAAATGTATTGTCATTAATGGAGTTTACGAATGGTGTTGAAGCTAAACTCCAAGCATAAGCAGATCTCATATCAATTGTAGATTGTGATCCTTCGAAATCATCTACATAAATTGTGGCTTCGCCTTCAAAATCACTTGCTTTTGGAGCATCTGGCTTTAAGAATGCAACTTCTCCACGTATCGAAAGGTTTGACGGAACATCTGTATCGATGTTTGGTAATTTATTTACTAATCTGGTAAAGAAAGGAACTTCTGTAGAGTAATTTCCATTAAATCCAAAGATAGTGTTGTTTACTGATTCTTGTCCATAACTCGATTTTTGAGTAAATGGTTTTTCTGTCATTTTTAAATAGGTTCCTCCAATAACAAACTTATCCGAAATTTTATGTTCGATATTGAATCCCATAAATCTTCGGGTTTGCTGTCCGAAAATAGAGTTATTTTCTAATGAAACTTCAATTGGTGTATTGGATGCCTGAAGTGACGGATCCAGGATCTGAACTCTTCCCAATTGATAATCGACACTATAATCAATACCTTCTACCAGTCTTCGTCCTGCTGCCATTACAACAACAGATCCCTGAGGAACGTTAAATGCTCCAATTGGAATACCATTACTTCCTGATGATTTATATTTTCCCCTTAATAAGAATTTATTTTTATCACTATCCTGCAAAGCTCCGGATTGTGTATTTCTATACATGTTTCTAAACACATATTTTTGTTGATTGGCATTGTATGTGTTTGGATCATCATAGTTTTCTCCTGAACCTGTATTTTGTAATTTTTTAAACAAAAGTTCTCCAAAAGGTTCTTTTGTGGTAAAAATAATTCGTCCGTTTTGAACATCTACGGTTACTCCCGGAATGTAATCAAAGAAACCATCTCCTCCTGCCTGCGGATCATTATTGTAGTTTAATCGGTCTAAGTTAAAAACATTTAATAATGGAGTCTGATCGACTTTATTATCTGCAGTTGGGTTTGGCGGAAAGGATGTTCCCGGAACCGGAGAAATATAATTTATTGGTGAAGGATCTGTATAAAGTATGTTTAATCTAAAATCGTCTTGCTTGATTTGATAAGCCTGTGGTATTTGATAAACGTTTTTCATCATCAGGTTCCAAACCGGATTCTGAACGTTTGTCAAATTGCTTTTCAGCATTTTTAACACTAAACTTTGTGTAATAATCGCCTGATTGGCATTGTTGTTTCCGGTAACTACAGTTGCATCAACTCCATCACTACCAAATTCTCCAACCTGATACACTTTTCCTCCAACTGTATATTCAAAAGCTACTGCTAAGATCTCATCATTTGCTAAACGTTGTTGCAATGAGATATATCCTAATTGTGCATTGAATGTATATTCGTTTGTGGTTAATTTTCTGGCGTTTTCAAGTACTGAATAATCTGTTCCTTCACTTGTATTAGCGTTATTGAATCCTGTTTTTGCAGTTACAATTTCTCTAATATTTGAATTTAAATAAGATCCTGCCTTACCAATTGTTGCCGGATCGTACTTATTATTATTATTGTCTGTAGGGCTATCAACCGGATTATTAAAAAATCCTGCCGGAGAGCTGATTACTACAACCTGATTATCCGGAACACCTGAGATTTTCCCTTCACCTAAATCCTGAAGCGCAATAATGTTTCTTAAGTTATTATTGTTTGTGCTTACACGGTTTTGTTTATTGGTTACCCAAACTTCTAATCTTGTTACCTGAACACGGCTATCGATAAGTGGATAATTTTTTAAAGATGCATCGTATTTGTTTCTAAAGTATTGCGAAAGGAAGAAATGCCTGTCGTTATCATAGTCTAAAGCATACAAATCAAAGTTCTGAACGGTTCCCCCACCTTCTGCAACTATACTCTTGGTTTGTGACTTTTGTTCTGAGAAAACTCCTGTAACTGTTGTCTTACCAAATTGCAAAACTGTTTTTACTCCAAACAAACTCTGAGCACCACGAATAAGGGTACTATTTAATGGCATACTAACGTTACCAACTTCTACTTTCTGAACGATATCATCTTCTGAAGGTGTATAAGCCAGTTTGAAAAGGTTCTGAAAAGCAAAGGTAGACTGGGTATCATAATTTGCATTTACCTCTAATCTGGTTCCTATTTTCCCCATTAAACTCATACTGATACGCTGGTCAAAATCAAAAGTAAGGCTTGATCTGTTTCTTGGCGAAAAAGAAGGATTATCTTGTTTGGTGTAACGAACACCCAAATCCATCTCTACTGATCCTGTGGGCTTTACATCGATTGTATTACTACCAAAGATACTTTCAAAAAATCCTGAATTGATATAATATCGCGGTAATAGATTTTTTTTGGCAGCTTCGCTTCCTGCTTTTTTACCATCAATAGCATCTGCTTTTTTTCTGAAATAATCTCTTCTGGATTCTTTCAAAACTAAGTCTTCGTACTCTTTAGGAGTTAATACAATAGGATAATTGATGTTGAAACCATCTACTGAACTGGTGTAAATATAACGATCTGTAATAGGATCGTATCTATAAGCGGAAAGTATGCTTGGTGGATTTTGTAATTCTACTTTCCCAACAGAGAACTGTGTCTTGGTTGTATCTTGAACTGCTGGATTTACTTGCGCACGCAAAACATTACCGCATAATAAAAACAGTAAAAAAATACAAATTTTACGCATACAATTCGTTTATATAGGTGAGTTTATAGGCTCTTTAAGGCTTTCTTGATAATGTTTTCTACAGTAGCTTCCGGATCTTCTTTTACGATTTTCTCTACTACTTTCTCTGAAGTTTTTCTAACAAAACCTAAAACTTCCAAAGCAGATAACGCTTCATCTCGATTTGTATTGTTTTGAACTACAGAAACTTCATCCAAATCATACAATTTTAACACTTTTTCTTTTAAATCGAGTATTACTCGTTGTGCTGTTTTGTTTCCAATTCCTTTAATGGATTGTATCACTCCAACATCTCCAGATGCAATGGCGTTAATAATTTGTCTTGGTTCTATGGAAGATAACATTGTTCTGGCAATATTTGCTCCAATACCCGAAACAGATAATAACATTCTAAATATTTCTCGTTCTGATTTTTCTGCAAAACCAAATAAAGTATGCGCATCTTCTTTGATTTGAAGATGCGTATACAGTTTTATATTTTCAGCATTGGGAATTAATGAAAAGGTATGTAAGGATATATTCACCTGATAACCAACTCCGCCACAGTCAATTACGACTTCTGTTGGATTCTTTTCAACCAATTTCCCCTGCAAGTGTGCTATCATAGTATAATTTATTAGGGTCAAATATAACAAAAATGCAATAAAAATACGACAATATTATTTGATCCTTATTGTCTTTACTATTTAGCTAATTTATTCTTTTTATTTTCTTTTTCCTGAGCGTCAATTACTGCAATTGCAGCCATATTAACCATTTCTTCAACGCTTGCTCCTAATTGGAAAATGTGAACAGGTTTACCCATTCCCATCATGATAGGTCCAATAGAATTTACTTTATATAATTCTTTTAATAATTTATAAGTAATATTCGCTGATTCTAAGTTCGGGAAAATTAATGTGTTTACTTTTTTACCTGCTAATTTAGAGAAAGGAAATTTCTCAGCAAGCATTTCCTGGTTCAGTGCAAAATCTGCCTGAATTTCTCCATCAACAATTAAGTCCGGATGATTTTTATGCAAGTAAGCTACTGCTTCTCTTACTTTTGAGGCACTTGGACTACTTGACGAACCAAAGTTTGAAAATGAAACCATTGCAATAACCGGTTCAACACCAAACATTTTTGCTGTTTTTGCTGTCATAATTGCAATATTTATCAAATCTTCTGAAGATGGATTGATATTAATTGCTGTATCTGATAAAAACATTGGTCCACGAGAAGTTAACATCATGTTTGCTGTTGCAACAAGTGAAGCTCCGGGTGCTTTATCGATTAATTGTAACATTGGTTTTACTACACTTGGATAACTTCTGGTATGACCTGTTACCAAAGCATCTGCTTCGCCTTCGTTAACCATCATTGCCGCAAAATAGTTTCTTTCGCGCATAAATTTCTGAGCATCAAGCAAAGAAACTCCTCTTCTTTCTCTTGTTTCCCAGTATGAATTAGCAAATCTGTTACGTCTTGCTTCTTCTTCATTTGTTTTAGGATCAATGATTTCAAGCTCTGCATCAAAACCTAACTCGGCTTTTAATTCTAAGATAACATCTTTGTTTCCTAATAAAATTGGAAAACCAATACCATCTTCATGAACAATTTGCGCTGCTTTTAATACGTTTAACTGATCTGCTTCTGCAAAAACAATTCGTTTTGGATCCATTTTAGCACGATTGGTAATCAAACGCACCATTTTATTATCGTTTCCTAAACGCTCACGAAGTACATCTTCATAAGCTGCCCAGTCTGTAATAGGATTTTTTGCTACTCCTGATTCCATTGCCGCTTTTGCAACTGCTGGCGCTACAACGGTAATCAATCTAGGATCAAATGGTTTAGGAATGATATATTCTTGTCCAAAACCTAATTTTGTTGCTCCGTAAGCTACGTTTACCTGCTCCGGAACTGGTTCTTTTGCTAAAATGGCTAGGGCTTTTACAGCAGCCATTTTCATTTCTTCGTTAATTTTTGTAGCTCGTACGTCTAGTGCTCCTCTAAAGATATAAGGGAAACCCAAAACATTATTTACCTGATTAGGAAAATCTGAACGTCCCGTAGCCATAATAACGTCTTTTCGGGTTTCAACAGCTAAATTATAATCGATTTCCGGGTTTGGATTTGCCATGGCAAAAACAATCGGATTCTCTTTCATTGTCAATAACATTTCTGGAGACAGGATATCTCCCGAAGATAATCCGATGAAAACATCTGCTCCATTTACAGCTTCTGCTAAGTCGATTTTAGGACCGTTTACAGCATATTTCAACTGCAATTCTGATAATGAAGGATTGTCTTTTGTTAAAAGTCCTTTACTATTAAACATTAAAATATTCTCTACTTTTACGCCTAATAGTACATATAAATCTGTACAGGCTATCGCAGCAGATCCTGCTCCGGAAACTACTACTTTTACATCTTCTGCTTTTTTACCTGCTAATTCCAGTGCATTGATTAAAGCCGCTGAAGAGATGATTGCTGTACCATGCTGATCGTCGTGCATTACAGGAATATCTAATTCTTCTACCAGTCTTCTTTCGATTTCGAAAGATTCCGGTGCTTTAATATCTTCAAGATTTATTCCTCCAAAAGTTGGGGCAATATTTTTAACGGTCTGAATAAATTCTTCTACATCTTTGGTTCCGATTTCAATATCAAAAACATCAATGTCTGAGAATATTTTAAATAACAAACCTTTTCCTTCCATTACTGGTTTAGAAGCTTCCGGGCCAATATCCCCAAGTCCTAAAACAGCTGTACCGTTTGAGATTACGGCAACTAAATTTCCTTTTGCTGTATATTTGTAAACGTCATCTACGTTTGCTGCAATTTCTAAACAAGGCTCAGCTACACCTGGCGAATAAGCCAAAGACAGATCTCTTTGGGTTGCATATTTTTTTGTTGGAACTACCTGAATTTTTCCTGGAGTTGGTTCTGAGTGATACAGTAACGCTTCTCTTCTTTTACTCTCTTTGCTCATTTATTTTAGCTTTTATTCTAGCTTACAAAGATATAAGTCTTGGCTTAAAATGACATCTTTTTACAGCTTTCTTTTCTTAAAATAACAATTTTAAGAGTCACAAAAAAAATAGTCCTTTGTGATATGGACTATTTTATGAGGTTAATTTTTTGAATTTCTTTTATTGAGAAATATAAGAGTTTAAGTGATTTATGGTGTCTTTTTGAATTTCAATAATGGCTTTAACGACATCACTAATCGAAATTATTCCTACCACAATTCCGTCTTCCAGAACAGGTAAGTGTCTGATTCTTTTAGTACTCATTAGTTCCATACAATCTTCAATATTATTGGAAAGTTTTACAGAGAAAACGCTGCTTTCCATAATTTCATGAACAAATGTTTCTTTTGATGATTTGTCTTTCAAAACAATTTTTCGGGCATAATCCCTTTCAGACAATATTCCTTTTAAATCGGTACCGTCAATAACAAGAATAGCTCCTATGTTTTTTTCTCCCATCACTTTTAAGGCTTCATAAACCGTTGTTGTCGAAAGAACTGAATAAACATTTTTCCCTTTTGCGTTTAATATTTGATTTACAGTCATATCTGAAAAATTTTAGATCTATAAAGTTAAAAAAACATTGCACACACACAACAACGAAATCGATTTTTTAAAACTTAACACATTCATTTTAAAGATAATAACTAATACTTTATATTTTTAAAATATTAGTTCAAAAAAATGAATGAATTTTAAGACTTTTTTACGAAAAATATAGTGTTTTTATCATTTACTGATTATTCAAAAATAAATCGTCATTATATCAGGAGGGATTTTTTTCATATTGTTTCTTATTTGCTTTTGCCCTTTCAGGGCGATATTTGATCTTAATTTATTTCATAGTGCGATGCACTATGCTATTGCTTTTAGGCTTTCAGCCCATTTTAAAGATCTAGAAAAATTATGATTTGAAATCCACACTATCGATATTCAAGATTTGCTCTGAAATAGACTTAGCAATAGCTTAGTGCAAAACAGTCTGTTAATACTTTTGGGGTTGAGTCCATTTTAAAGATTAAAAATGCTAATAAATCCGTACTATCCGTATTCAAGATTTGCTCTGGAAGAGACTTAGTAACAGAATAGTACCATACATTTTGCTAATACTTTTGGGTTTTGAGTCTATTTTTAAACATAAAAAAAGTGCTATTAAAAATCCGTACTATCCGTATTCCTGATTTGCTCTGAAATAGACTTAGTAACAGAATAGCACTATACATTTTGCTAATACTTTTGGGTTTTGAGTCCATTTTTGAACATTAAAATGTTATTAAAAATCCATACTACCCGTGTTCAAGATTTGCTCTGAAAGAGCCTTAGCAATAGCTTAGTGCAAAACAGTCTGTTAATACTTTTGGGGGTTGAGTCTATTTTTAAACATAAAAAAAGTGCTATTAAAAATCTGTACTATCCGTATTCCTGATTTGCTCTGGAAGAGACTTAGTAACAGAATAGCACTATACATTTTGCTAATACTTTTGGGTTTTGAGTCCATTTTTGAACATCAAAATGTTATTAAAAATCCATACTACCCGTGTTCAAGATTTGCTCTGAAAGAGCTTTAGCAATAGCATGGTGCGAAGCACTATGAATGAATAAGAGATAATCGTTTTTCAGCCCTGAAAGGGCGAAAGCCTAATCCCAAAGAAACCGCTCATCATAGGTTACATTGTATTTGTTTAAGAATGCCACTAACTCTTCTTTGAATGTTCGTTTTTTATGATGCTCTTCCTGATTTTTTATGTATTGCACTACTATTTCTATTTCTGAGGGATTAACAGAAAATATTCCGTAACCATCTTGCCAATAAAATTTTGCGTAATTGTCATCTATGGTTTTTATCCATTTTGAAGATTGCTTTTTTACCTCTTCTACCAATTTCATTTGGGTAATCTTTTTAGATAATAAACATAGTATATGAACATGATCTTTATATCCTCCTATTTGAATTGGATTACATTCTAATCCTTTACAAATTCCACCAAGATATTGCCATAGTCGCTCTTGTATATTCTGATCAATAAATGGATAACGCCCTTTTGTACTAAAGGTCAAATGAACATATACTTTAGATAGTGACTGCGACATATTATTCTTTTTTAATTACTGAGCTTATTTGCTTTTGCCCTTTCAGGGCAATGTTCCTTCTTAATCTAATTCGTAGTGCGATGCACTACGCTGGTTCTATTGTGCCTTCAGCACATTTTTAAGATTTCGAAAAAATATGATTGCAAATCTATGTTATTTTTAAGTAAGAAAAAACCTAAATTAAATATTGTGGTATATTGTAAATAATAAATAGAAAACGTAAAATTGTCTGAAATTAAAAAAAGGTGGATAAGTCAGTAAAATTAAAACCATTAATGTTTATTGACATAGCTTAAATAAAAAACCCTTTTCAAATTAGAAAAGGGCTTTCATAGTGTTTCTTATATTTCTGAATCTCGTTGAATTATTCAAAATCAAGTAGTTCTTTTACTGAAATTTCCAAACCTTTAGCTAATTCAAGTAGATAAAGATATGTAGGATTAAATTCACCAGCTTCAACTTTATGAATAGATTGCTGATCTTTAAGTATCAATAATCCTAATTTAGCTTGTGATAATCCTTTGGTACTTCTAAGCTCTTTAATTCGAGTACCTAGACGCTTTAATTCTTCTGACTTATCCACCTTTTTTTAATTTCAGACAATTTGCGTTTTCTATTTATTCTTTTTAACATACTATAGTATGTTATTTAAAGTTTTTCGTACATTTGATTTTTGACTAAAAAAATCATTTATGGAAACAAGTGAAATTAAAAATTTAGAATATCTAACAAAATTAGCTGGTCGCTATTTAAACACTTTAAATCCGTCTACTGGCAAAAAAGGAAATCACACGGTTCAAATTAAAGTGGCAAATTATTGCGAACTTGGTTGTTTTATTACCGAAACCATAAAACTATGTATTGTAGCACTCGATCAGGAAGCTCATAAAATTTCTACTACAAACAAAACTTCACCTATTAATGTGGCACTTGTTTTAGAAATGGTATTAGAAATGTTTCCTACTGATGAATTTGAATTTTTAAGTGAAATCAGCAATATGCTTATTACAGATTCTAATTTTATTGCTAAATAATAAATATTTCACCTCGCTGGGCTTTTCTTCTTATTTCAATTTGTTTCTATATTACGTCCCTATGGGACTTTGGACTCGCTCCAGCGGAGCAAAATATTTATAACCAGACATGAATCCCAATTTTCAAAGCTCCATAGGAGCGACATATTTCCGCTTTAAAATATTAAAAAAGGCTTTCTGAAATATATTTCCAGAAAGCCTTTTTACTTAATTAAATTACAGACTTACAATTATAAACTCGCTTCGTCTGTTTTGTTGGTGTTGTTGTTCTGTACACTTAACACCATCGGCACATTTATTTACCAATTCTGTTTCTCCGTATCCTTTTGCTGTTAATCGATTGCTATCGACTCCTTTGCTTACTAACCAGTTTTTGGTTGATTGCGCTCGTTTCTCTGACAAAATCATATTATTTGAAGCTGATTGTCGGCTGTCTGTATGTGAACGAATGTCTAATGTTAAGGTTGGATATTGTTTCAATACCTCTACAATTTTATTCAATTGCGGTTCTGATGATTTTCTGATGGTTGCTTTTCCTAAATCAAAAAAGTTCATCGGAATATGCAATACTTTTGCTAAATCTGTTCCAACAGCAATAGGTTTCATTGTTACAGATTTTACCGATACTGTTTTAATCATTACTGTTTTAGCAACTAATGGTAAAGGTATTTTTTCTAATGAAACCGGCAGGGTTGTTCTTCCGTTTTCCTTTTTGATTGCAAGCGGAATTTCCTTTATCTCATAACCGCTTTTTGAGGTTTTTATAAAGTATTTTTTACCACATTTTACTTTTGAGAAAACATAATTTCCATTTTGATCCGTAACAACCTGCTGTGCATTTTGTCTGTTTTCATCAAACAAAATTAAAGTTACATTTGAGAGAACTTCGCTTGTTTCTGAATCTGTAACTGTGCCTGTTAGTTCCTGTTCGCAGATTAATCTTCGGGTTTCTGTAAATCGATAAACATCGTCTAATCCCTGACCATTATCTCTATTTGAAGAGAAAAATCCATTTCTGTTTTTGCTGTTTATGATAAACGCAAAATCATCTTTTTTACTGTTTATTGGCTCTCCAATATTCTGTACTTCATCAAAAGTACCATCATTATTTATTTTGGTCACAAAAACATCCAGTCCGCCTAATCCGGGTCTTCCATCTGTTGCGAAATAAAGTTCATTGTCTCCGGAGATAAATGGAAAAGTTTCTCTTCCTTCGGTATTAACCGAAGTTCCTAAATTTTCAGGTTTTCCAAAAGTTCCGTCATTATTTATAGCAACCTTAAACAAGTCTGATTGCCCAAGAGTCCCTGGCATATCTGATGCAAAGTACAATGTTTTTTCGTCTGTACTTAATGCAGGATGCGCAACACTATACTGATCGCTATTGAACGGAAGTTCTTCGATATTTTTCCATTCGCCATCAATAAAACTGGCTTTGTATAATTTTAATAAAGTGGTTTTGTGTTGATCTCTTCCCCTTTTCCCGTCTAGAAAATTGTTTCGGGTAAAATACATGGTTCTTCCGTCTTTTGTAAAAACGGGAGTTGACTCATTGAATTTTGTGTTTACTTTTTTCTGAAAACGTTTCGGATTTCCAACGCTTCCATCAGACATTAATTCTGCAGTGTACAGATTGGTAAAAGATTTATTGGTCCATTTAAAATTTTTCCTCATAATTCTTCCCGTATCTCTTGCAGAGGTAAAAACTAATTTGTTTTCGAAAATAGTACTTCCGTAATCTGAATAATTAGAATTGATTCCAGCATCAGCAATTTCGAACCGGCCAGAATTAAATTTTATTTCTTCTAAGTAATTTCTGTTGTTTTCAAACAAAATACCTCTTTTGTCTGTCGCAACTTTTTGATTGAATTTTTCCAGAATTGCATCTGCTTTAGTATAATTTCCTCCGGATTTAAGGCATTGTGCATATCTGTATAGATATTCAGGTTCCTGCTGATCATTCATTGCAAACAGTTCATCATACCATTTTAGGGCTTTAACTAATTCTCCGTTAAAATAATAGGAGTTACCTAAACGCTGAAACATTTTCTCGTCTTTGTAACCTTTATTGGCTTCTGTTTCGTAGAGTTTTATAGCATCTGCATAAGCGAATTTTTCGTACTGATCATTAGCATGACTGATCGTTGTAGTCTGGGCAATTGTATTTAAAAAAAATAATAAAAATAAAATGGAATAGTGTAGGTTTTTGGTTTTCATGAGGCGGTTTTAAAAAAATCTTGGTGATGTAATTCTATTATAGTTATTAAAAAATTCAAAACGAAGGAAGATCTCGTGAGATCCTGAATTGTATCTTCTTAAATTGGTGGTTTCATGATCATAACCATATCCTACATATAGACCATCTGTTACCTGAAATCCAGCCATTGCACTTACAGATGCACTCCAACGGTAGGCTAATCCTAATACAAATTTATCATTAAACATAAAATTTCCCGAAACATCAACCTGTAAAGGTACTCCCTGAACCATTTTTGTCAGGATTGCCGGTTTGAATTTAACATATTGTAAATGATCCAGATTAAATACATAACCTGCCATAAAATAATAGTTTATTTTGTCTTTGAAAATAGCAGTATCGTCATCATTATAGCGATTAGTTTCTATAAAATTAGGTACCGATAACCCTAAATAAGCTCTGTCTGAATGCCAATACACACCGGCTCCTACGTTTGGTGTAATCCTATTATTTAAATTTTGAAACTGTGGATCGTCCTGATTTTCAAAACTTAATTTACTTACATCAAGGTTAAAAAGATTTGCTGTGGCTTTTATTCCAAACGAAAGTTTAAATGTTTCAGAAGTTGGAACAGTATAAGATAAATCTGTAGACAAAGTGTTTTCATTAGTTGGACCAATCTTATCATTTACTAAAGAAACTCCTAAGCCGAGATTACTATTATTTAATGGTGTATTTACAGAAAAGGTACTGGTTTTAGGTGCACCATCAAGTCCTACCCATTGTGTACGATACAATCCAAATACACTTAATACTCCTCGGGAACCTGCATATGCAGGGTTTATCGTAATGGTATTGTACATGTATTGTGTGAATTGAGAATCTTGTTGAGCGGAACACACCACCGAAAAAAACATAAATATTAAAATTATCTTTTTCATTTAAAAAGTTTTAGAAAGCGACCTGATATTAAGGCCAGGTCGCTAATTTTTTTATTTACTGATATATAAATAACCTGAAAGTTCATGCGGATTTGACTCGCTGTCTTTGTATTTTAAAATGTAGAAATAGGTTCCTACCGGTAATCCATCAGATTGTTTTATGGTTGTACGTCCTTCAGAGAATCCTTTAAAGGCGCGATCTTCGTTATTATACTTGTCAATATCGTAGACTAAAACTCCCCAACGGTTGTATATTTCTACTGTATTATCCGGATAACATTCTAAGCCCTGAATATAAAATCTACTGTTTTTATTGTCTCCGTTTGGAGAGAATGCATTGTAGACTTTGATCACACAACCAGTTAAAGGTAAAACTGTTGGCTTATCTTCGGTATTACTTTCATCATCCGACATATCTTCAACCATAACACCTCTTAAGCTGGTTCCTTTTACACTTGCCTGATTGCTTACACTTCCTTTATTAATATCATTTTGTGTAATTTTATAAGTGGCGATAAAACTATGCTCGTCAGATTCGTTTACATTCAAATCAATTGGTTGTCCTGAAACTACAACTCCCGGTAAAGGATCTGAAACCATAACTCCTTTTAAAGGAACATTACCTGTATTGGTTACCTTAAACTTATAGGTAATTGTTTCTCCTGCATTTGCAAATCCGTTACCATTTTCATCATTAGAAACTGCTGTTTTGATTATTGCAATAGACGGAACTTCAACAAAAACAGTTAATGTTGCAGTATTACAATTTGATGGATATGCTTTTTCACAAACCTGATAGGTCAAAACGTAATTTCCTCCCGGTGTGTTTGGTTTTACATTTACAGTTCCATCGGCATTAAATTCGAAATAAGGACTTTTTGGTGTATTTGCAATTATAATATCCGCAGGATTAATTGGTAATCCGTTTAATAAATCATTATCTAAAACATTTATAAATTCAAGTGAACCGTTTATACCATCAACACTTACTCCCTGATCATTGGTTAATACAATTTTTGCCATTGGAGTTACCGGCGGCGTAGGATCTTCAATATTTACTACTGCAATTTTTACTACTGCCTGGCTACAATTCCCCGGATTTAAAACTTCACAAATTTGGTAAGTCAGTTGATAATTACCAGAAGGTGTTCCCGATTTTACTTCGATTGTTCCATCTGCTTTTAAAATCAAATTAGGATTAGCAACTGCAGTACTTAAAATAACATCTGCAGGATTCAGTGCAGATCCGTTTAGCTTATCATTATTAAATATATTTGTTGTTGAATGCTCTCCTTTTGTACTATTTATAGTTCCTGCATTATCATTGTTCGCCTCCAGAATTGCTCCTGTTACCGGAACATAACTTTTTACAGTAATACCGTTTGATGGATTTAGATATTCACAGAGTCTATATTCTACTTCATAAATTCCTATTGGAGTACCCGGACTAACTGTCACTGAACCATCCTGATTTAGGGCTAATCCTTTTGGAACATTTACGTTTGTTAAAATAACTCCTCCCGGATTGTTTTTTACAATTACAGGATTT
The DNA here is from genome assembly GCF_001602525.1 of Flavobacterium chilense. Lineage (GTDB taxonomy): Bacteria > Bacteroidota > Bacteroidia > Flavobacteriales > Flavobacteriaceae > Flavobacterium > Flavobacterium chilense. The sequence goes on along the minus strand of NZ_LSYT01000008.1, from coordinate 356 downwards.
CCATTCAAAGTAGCATTATCAATTAATGATATTGTAGTACCTCCAATACTTCCGTTTATAGGGGGCGTTGTTATTGTTATTGCATTCAATACTCCACTTCCAACTACAACGGTTGCTGTCGCAGTTGAATAGTTTGATGTAGTTCCTTCTTCACAAATTGTATAATCAATGGTGTAAGTTCCTGATGGTGTATTGGCTGCTAAAGTTAATTCGCCATTTGCATCAACACTTAAAGGTCCTGTTGTTTTTGGGGTAACGTTTGTATTGGCTGAAGTTACGATTTGTCCGTTTAACGTATCGTTTGTGGTTACATTTCCAACGGTAGTTACAGTTGTACCTGATGTTTGGTTTGGATA
>NZ_LSYT01000007.1 GCF_001602525.1 Flavobacterium chilense | reverse complement strand
GCATCTACTGCTCCGCTATTATCGGTAGCTGTAAAAGTAAAGGTATCGTTTCCTGTAAAGGTTCCACTTGGAGCATACGTTAGGTTGGCTGCCTGAGTCGGGGTTAAAACCTGACCGGCTGTTACCGCTACACCACCTAAAGCTAAAGTTCCGTGAGTTGGTAAACTCACTACGGTGTAGCTTGCAATCGTTCCGTCTGTATCTGTTGCAGATAAAGTACTGATTGTGGTTGCTCCGGCTGTTGATGCGATACTTGCATTGGTTACATTATTGGCTGTTGGAGGGATATTTACTGTTGGCGTAACAGATGATGAATCATTTCCAGAAGTTGGATCGTATAAATCACTTGTTATTGTAGCTGTATTTAAATAAGGTCCAGTCGCATTTACTTTTGCTGTAATAGTTAATATTGCAGTCGCAGCATTCGCCAGATTACCAATAGTCCAGGTTGGGGCAGTCCAGGTTCCTGAAAGTGTTGAAGCACTTACAAAAGTATAACCTGCAGGAAGTGCATCTGTAACTGTTACTCCTGTTGCCGCATTTGATCCATTATTTTTAGCTGTAATTGTAAAAACAACATTATCTCCAACATTCGGATTAGCATTATCAACAACTTTACCAACTTGTAAATCTGTCTGACAAACCGATGAATTCAGGTTAACTGCAATAGCTACAATAGATCCGACATTTCCACTAGTTGCTCCATTAGCTTTAAATTCAGTAACTGATGTAGAACTAGTTGTTCCGTTTACACCTCCGATAATCGTTTTAGTTGATGTATCGGTTGTAGCTTTAACAGAGATTACACCTCCACCTCCACCTCCGCCAGGGCCTTCTGCCTCAGCTCCGGTAATTAGCTGATTACCTCCATTACCCCCATTTGCATTTATAGTATTTGCCAGTGAAGTTGCCTGAATTAAAACAGTTCCTCCACCTCCTCCACCTCCGGGTGCATCATTGTGTCCAGCAACTGTATTAAATCCATTTTGCCCATTAGCCTGAATAGCTCCTGTTCCGCTGATATTATTTGTTACTACAAGGAAAACTATCCCTCCTCCATCTCCTCCATCTGCGTTAGCATTATTATTTCTATCTCCGGCTCCTCCACCTCCACCAAAAAATATTTGGCTTTGCATGCCGGTTGATGATAACGGCCTTCCTCCTAATCCTCCCATTGCATCTCTATCATCTCCGCCCCAGGTTGCGTTTAAAACATCTGCTGCCGGAACACCTGTTGAGATAAAATCTTTTGGATAAGAAGGTCCTACTGTACACGCATCTAAATTAGCTGAAGAATAAGTATATCCTCCGCTTCCTCCTCCAGAAGAGTTTGTCAATGCATTTCCATTGGCTTTATAATTAGGATCTAAAGCCCAGGCACCTGGTGCTACGCAAGAACCGAAATCATTCATTACACCAGCACCTCTAAACCAATTGGCAGCAATACCTCCATTGGCACCTCCACCTCCTCCGGCATTGTGGGCATTTCCACCACCTCCGCCATTGGCAGCTGCACCTCGACCGTATCGTCCTCCTGTAACATCATAATCTGTTCTGTAGCCTGCTATACTTTCACCTTTCTCAGCTGATAAAGCAGGATCTGTAGTTCTAAAATCGGTGTAAAAAGTCGCTCCTGCTGCAGAGGTATTGTTTTCGATTGTACCTCCTCTAAAACCAGCTTCGTTGGCATTTATAGAACCATTATTCACAATACTATTAGCCAAAACTCCAACAAAACCTCCTCTTCTAAGTGCTAAATCTGAAGGATCTGCAGACCCAAAAGTTGGCGCTCCCCAGGGAATTGCTACTACACTTCTACCTGCGTCTACTGTTAACGTTGTATATTGCGGAATACGAATAACCTGAACATATCTCGCCGCATAATAAGATAAACGTGTATTACAGTTCAAAGTAATAACATTACCGCTAACACTTTTTACATAGGCCAATTCATAGGAACCTGCTCCATTATAATTCGTTACCGCCCCATAATTCATTGTATTGGTAACATTTGTAATAGCTCCTTGTGCCTGATATAACATTATTAAATCTCCTGTACTTAGCGCATTATTAGCAAATACACCCGTATTTGTAACATATCCTGAAGGCAAATACGCGATTCCGTCGCGATTTAATTCAGCAATATTAGTTACTGTTACTGTGTTTGTACCTGCCAATACATCAGTCGTAACTCTTGTATATCTGTTTAGTACTGTATTTGAAGTAGATACTCTTAATGCACCATCTTTTTGTGCAAAACTTTCATTAGTACATAATAACAATATAAAGCAGACCAGAAATATCCTTCCTGGCCATTTTTTATTTGTCATTAATTTTTTTAAATAAGTAAAGTTCCCCATATAATAAATAATTAAAATTCTGTAAAATAAGCTCCGGAGATATTCATTTATCCCCTGATATTGCATGGATTGAAATCAGATTATAATTTCAATCCATATTATTTTTTATTAACTAACATATCCTAGTTTTGATGCCTCACGAACCATCCCGGCAACATTACTGACATCGAGTTTGTTAAAAATATTTTTTCTGTGATTTTCTACTGTATTCACTGAAAGTTTCAGTTCTTTAGCAATATCTGCAGTGGTAAATTCTTTAATAATGAATTGCATGATCGTAAGCTCTTTTGCTGTGAGCGTAATGGCTGTTCCGACTCTGTTCTCTTTTGCTAAAAATGAATAATCATCTGGTAAATAAATACCGCCATCCCAAACTAATCTGATGGCTTCTAAAAGTTCTTCGATATCCTGATTTTTGTTTACATAACCTTTTACGCCCATAGCCAATAAGTTTTCGACCAAAATTGGACTGGAGAGTGAGGTAAAAGCAATAACGTTCAAACTAGGATGGTTTTTCTGAAGGTATTTATAAACCTCCAGTCCTTCTACGTCGTTTGCAATTAAGTCAACAATAATCAAATCTAATCCCGAGTGTTTTTCAATTTTAGCATACAAATCCAATTTGTTTGTGGCATAAAAAAGCACTTCTAAATCTTTTTGATTTGAAAAAAAACTGTTCAGACCGGCGCACACGATGGGCTGGTCTTCAAAAAAGGCAATGTGTATCATGTTACAAATTAGCGATAAAAAAACTGGTAAATAAATAGCGGTTTTCCCTATGTGGGTAAGATAATTTTAAAGACGCATCCCTGAGGTTCATTGTTAAAAACATCAAGGGTACCACCATTTTTCAGCATTAATTCCTGACATAAATATAGTCCTATACCAAACCCCGATTCGAAATTGGTACCCACTCCCGGATTTATACTTTTCCTGAAAAGCTTGTCTATTTTCTTTTGTTCGATTCCCTTTCCAAAATCCTTTATTATGATTTCATTATTTTCATACTCTATAATAATGGAACTATTTTCATAACTAAATTTAATCGCATTATTAATTATATTTCGAAGTACAATGCTCAGGACTGTTGGATTAAAAATGATAATAGTCTCTTTTGAAATTCTGTTATCGATTTGAATATTTTTAGCTTTTAACTGGTGCGATAATTCCCTGCGGGCTGCAGTAATAAAATCAAACAACTTGATTTCACTGGTGTTCGAAATTGTAGTAATTAACTCCGCTCTTGCCCATTCAAGTAAACTTGTAAGCATGGTATCAGATTGCTCCAGCTGTTGGCTTATTGCCTTTATGTAAGAAGATACCACTTTACTTTCGTTATTGGCAATTTCTTCTTTATCTAACAAGACTTTTAGTGTTGTAATAGGCTCTTTAAAGTCATGAGAAATTACTGTAAAGATTTTTTGATGTAGTAAATTAAGGCGCTTTAATTCACTATTTTTATTTTCAATTTGCTCTTTTTGTAATTTGAGTGTTTCATTCGTTTCACGTTGTTTTCTCGTTAAAACAAAAATAGAATACAACAAAATGATTAATAAAGTAATCCCAATTAAGGCGGCAATAAGAGCAATTTTCTGTTTTTGTAATTTTATTTCTGTTGACTCATTAATTCTTTTCAGAGTAATATTCTGTTGATCTTTTAGCTTAATTCTATTGGCCACTTCAAAGGAATCTATTCTGATATTTCTTCTTTTAGTATCTTCCAGCCCTACTAACCTGTCAAGTCTTTCAAATGTTTTATGAGCGGCTTCAAATTCACCATGCTCAACAAGTATTTCCCTTAAAGTTCGCATAGCGTTAATCTTATTTTCCAGGGCATCACAACTATCAGCTATTCTGGCACTTTCGGTAATGGCTTTCTTAGCTTTGTCAAGTTGGTCTTTTCTACTGTAAATACGGGCCGTTTTTACATAGACTTCTGAGAGTTTACAAGGATCATATTTTTTTGCAGCTTGCTCAGCCAGCAAAAATTCCTGCATACTTTTTTTGTGATCGTAATTGATATAGTAGTAGTATCCGATAATTAAATGCAGCCCCATATACTCATTGGCTCTGTTTTGGGTCACCGGAATTTTGTCTTTACATAAACTCGCGTAGTAAAATGCTTTTTTATATTCTTTTTTGGTAAAATTCAGGTCTGATAAAATATACAGGCTTTTATAATATATCCTGTCCGCCTCTTTTCCTTCTACTTTTTGGATAATAGATTTTTGTAAAGCCATTATGGCATCAGAGGTTCTTCCTATTTGATTGTAATAATTTCCCTGAAAAAAAAGAACAAGCTGAAGTTCAAAACCACTCAAATCATTCTTGTCTAATTGTTTTTCAATTAAGTAACCAATACTATCCAGTTTGGTCTCATTATTTAAACGATTTAAGTTATTTCGAAGCTCTTGAATTGAAGGGCTAACTTCCTGCGACCATAAACCTGAAGAATACAACAATAGTATTAGAACTATATGTTTTATAAAATTATGGATCGCACAAGTAGAAAACATAAAAATTAGTTAATCGAAATAATTACTTTTAAGTTTAATGACAAATCAAAAAAAGCTGCCATAAAATAATTTATTATTTGATAATGAAGCTATAAAAGCACCGCCATTACTGGAATGCGATTCCTTTTATATCTGGATATGGATTTGTTTCGCTACCAAATGTAAACGAAAAAAGAAGTTGTGAATAGTCAATTCGGACATTTTTAAAGGCAATGGTAAAATGTGCTTTTTTGAAAGAAAAGAATTATTTTTGAGTTTATACCATATTTTTTAAAGCACTAATAATCAATATGTTAAAATTAACACATAAAAAACAGCACTTCCCAAAAATGAAGATCAACAAGCATTCTTTTTGGAAAAACTATTTTAAAACGAATTAAAAACGCACTTCAGAAGGCAGTTTCCCAAATCGTTTTTTAAAGCTTGCTGCAAATCTACCCGCTGAATCATAGCCAGTTAAAACAGCAATATTCTGAATATGAATATTCGAATTTTCAATTAATTGTTTTGCCAGCATCATATTCTTTTCTTTATGATATTGCAGCATCGAAAACCCAAAAACAGTTTTAAAATTAGACTTTAATTTTGTGGGAGATGTATTGACTTCTTTAGCTATAGCTTCAATACCAACAAATGGAAGATGTAAATTATGTAAGATTATTTTTTCTGCTTTTGCAACGTTATGGTAATCTAAATTACTTAGAGAAACATTGTCTATTATACGGCTATCATCAAAAGAATTATTAAAAAACTCTGTAATCAGTTTCATTGATTTTTTCTTTAAAGCCGGTTTGTCTGATTCAACTACTGTAGCATTTTCTATAAATTTAGATAATTCTGATCCTAATTCATGAGCTTTGGGAGCAATATCCAGCCAGGTATAAGACCCTTTATTCCCATCTAAGAATTTTTTTATGGCTTTACTTTCCCTGAATTTTTTAGATGTAAAGTTTTTAGAAGCCCAGTCTTTTGTAATGGCAAAGCTAAAAAACCTGCCAGTTGTTCCTTTATAAAAATAACTTGATATTTCTGTGTTTGGCTTACTAAAAGTCCAGCAAGTACTTAAAAGGGTTATTTCTTGATCATCTTTCAATGGGAATTTATACTCGAACACTGAAAAAGTTAATAGATAATATTCGCTTGGTTTATTCTTATCATAATAAGATCTTGTTACTATGTTTTCTTTAACATTCATATACATAGCCAAAAGCCAGAAACCGTCTTCGATTTCCCGATAATACATTTTTGCCTTGCAAAGCGGAGTACTTAAGGAAAAGAATTGCTTTAAAGATGTATGATTCATGCCTGGCAGTTTCAGTAAACTATCCAGCATTACTTTAGGGGAATTAAACAAATAGGGCAACTGAAAAAAACCATCTTTTAGAAGGAAAAGATATTTCTGGATGTGTTTGGGCCAATTATCTAGCGTCATGAGTTTAAGTGTACTTAAATAGTAAATTTCACTAACATAACTCTTTTACCATCATAAATTTACGGATGCAAAAATATAAAGTCTGATTTAAAATAATTGAAAAAACATTAAAAAACTTGTTTTTAGCTATCTCTAAGCCATCATTTAAAACTGCAAATAAATTTAACAAACTCTTCCTTTTTCGTTTTCAATCTAAATTCAAATTCAAAACAGGTAATTATACGTAGTGTTCGAACTGTTAAAAAAAACGATTTTTGTTCCAAAATGAGAAAAACCGTAAACTATTCTCATTAAAAAAATTGAATTTAGCAAAACAAAAAGAAAAATATCACAAAAACGAGAACATTGTATATTTAACTATTAAAAAACAAACCATGAAAAATCTTTGGTGTTGGCGTTGCAAGATGGAAGTTCCGATGTTAAATACAGAAGAATATCTAACAGCATCTAAACTCTATCGCAGCGGTTTCGAAAAAGGAAAATGTAATATGACCAGAACTCAACGTTTTAAAGAGCTTCTTGATTACTATTATGAATTAACAGGTGTTAAATTAACAAATCCAAATGCTATAATGCACCATAGAATCGATTTGTACGGTCCTCCATGTGAAAACTGTTCTAAACCTTACAGAACTTCTAAAGCTTCATTTTGTGCTGCATGTGGTCATAAAAGAAAATCAAACGTAATTAATTACGCCGAAACTTTACAAAATGAAAAATCAAAATGGTGGAAAAAAATTTGGTTTCAAATTGAATAGCACAATTCATACTTAATCATCCAATCTGACTTTATATCTATCTTTTTACTTCTTTTTACAAGAAAAGTTTAGAGATGAAGATCAATTATAAAAATCCAGTTTTGCCTATTTGCCATTTCGCTTTTCTTTATCGGAATCGGAATCTACGATACAGCAAATGAAGGATTAAAAACAGGAAAGGAGTTATTTTGCCAAATTTCTCATTTTGTTCCATTTGTAATGGGTGCCATTATTTTTGGAAGTAATTTATATTCGAAACGAGTCGAGAATTTCAGAAATAAATAAACAACAACTTATATTTAATCCCTTTTTAGTCTTCTAAAAAGGGATTATTTTGTTTTACATCTACATCAAAATATTTCTTCAATGTCAAAAATGCGTTAAAAAACTTTCTGCATGACCGTTTTTCCACAATAAAAAATACTTTTGTGAAAAAGGAAAAACCAAAGACTTATCTGCAATCAGAAAATATAGCGATATGGATTACGAAAAATTCATCTTCTGCCTCGAAGGCGTTCCGGACGTAGACAATGCTACAACAACTCAGGTAGTAAAAAACTTAGAAGAAATTGCAATTAATCAAGGTATTACCAGTATTCACAAAACCTGCGATACGATTGAAGGCCTCGAAGAAAGCCTTAATGTACTACTTTATGAAGATCATAATTTTAAAGATTATGAAATCATTTATTTAGTGATGCCCGGCGAACCTAATAATATTTGTCTTCACGATTATTATTATAGTCTTGAAGAAATTGCCGAGCTTTTTGAGGGAAAAATGAAAGGTAAAATTATTCATTTTGCCAATTTAAAAGTACTTGATCTAAACGATGAAGAAGCTCAGTATTTCCTTGACATTACTGGCGCCAGAGCTATTTCTGGCTACGGATCAACTTACAATAAGATCGCCAGTTGCAGTACCATTGACAAGGCTTTTTTTAGTTTGTACCAGGAAAATGATGACATTACAGAAGTAGTCGAAGAATTATATCAAAAACACTATGCTCTTTGTAAATTACTTGATTTTAGACTCTATTATTAAGGATGAAAACAAAGATATCTGAAAAAATAAAAACCTATGGTCCAACAGGATTTCGGGAGAAATTTCTGGGAGAGGATAACCCTATTCATTTGCTTTTCAAATCAAATTCGGATCATTTTTTCTGTCTTGAAATAGATGAAGTAATGCAGATGCAATATCCGGTTCCGCCTTGTAAACATTCCTGCCATACCTTAATTTTTATTTCTTCGGGGCAGCATATTATGAAGCTGGGATATCAGGAATACACAACTACAGACAATGAAATTATTGTAGTACCAGCCGGACAGATTTTCTCTCTTGAGAATGTTAATAATATACATAAAGGCTACATATGTCAATTTCATCCCGATATTTTAATTAGAAAATACGGAAGCCGGGAAATGATTAATGAATTTGATTTTATGAAAATTTCCGGCAATCCAAAAATCACTTTAGCTGACAAAGATGTTCCTAACATTACAGCCATTTTGAATCGGCTTCAAAAAGAATATTCTGAAACTTCAAGTGCAAATCTGAATATCGTGCAATCGTATCTCATTACACTGTTTTATGAAATGAACAAAAACTCGGTAAAAAGTTCTAAAAGTATTTCGGCAGCTGAAGTTATTACCACTAAGTTTAAAGAACTTATTCATGAGAATATAAAAACACATAATCTTGTTCAGTACTATGCTTCGATTCTTAATGTAACACCAAATCATTTAAACAAATGTGTAAAAAGTGTTACAGGGAAATCTGCTGCAAAATGGATTGATGAAACCATATTATTAGAAGCCAAATATTTACTCTTTCAGACTACACTTTCTGTAAGTGAAATCGCAGTGCAGGTGGGTCATGAAGATCAGTCTTATTTTAGTCGGTTTTTTAAAAAACATGAAGGAATTACACCTGTTCAATATCGAAAAATGATTGATAAGTCCTAAGCATTGATTATTGAATCCTATTAAGTAGTCATACCTTTTTCAGAAATTTGCCTTTTCAAAAAAATGCAAATTATGATTTATGTTTTTAAAACTTCTGTTGACAGCCAATCAAAATTTGAGTCGGCTTCAACCTTACTTCACGAATTACTCCCCAATTCTGCATGGAATTTTGATCTTGAAGACTGTGATAATATTCTAAGAGTTGACAGCGAACTTGACATAACCCATTTAGTGCTGCACAATGGCATATTTGAATGTACTGAATTAGAATAAAAGTCAACTTAATTTCTTCATCTTTCAATCTCTTCATAAAATAATATGGAACCAAAATTATATCAAAACAGGACTTTTGACACTGTTGATTATTCAGATCAAAGTTTAGCCAATACTGAATTTGTTAATTGCGAATTCATCAATTGTAATTTTTCTAAAAGTGATTTGAGTTACAATGACTTTTTAGATTCTACATTTAAAAACTGTAATCTTTCGTTAGCTGTTCTTAAAAATACGGGATTAAAAAATATCAAATTTATCAGCTGTAAATTAATGGGATTGGATTTTAGCTCGAGTAACAGCTTTTTGTTTTCAATGAATTTCCAGGATTGTCTTCTGGATTATTCGACTTTTATCTATAAAAAATTAAAGAAAACAAACTTTATAGATTGTTCTCTGAAAGATGTTGATTTCTCAAACACTGATTTGTCATTGGCAACTTTTAAAAATTGTGATCTGGCGAATGCTACTTTTCAGGAATGTATTTTAGAAAAAACAGATTTTCGTTCTTCCAGAAATTATGCTTTCGATCCATCCGAAAACAAAATTAAAAGAACTAGAGTTTCTCACGCTGCCCTTGCTGGTTTGCTTGAAAAATTTGATTTGGATATTGAGTAATTTCATTTATTTCAAAAGTATTTTTAGCTTTAAAATAAAAGGGATGCAAAATTGAATGCATCCCTTTTAAAATTAAAATTACTATACAATTATTGTCTCCAACGCGGATCTCCAACGCTTCTATCAATTAAAGTTTGATTTTTAATTGTAAAATTCCCTCCTGCTGCATTTACAAACTGTGGATCTAAAGTAGTTCCGGATGTATCTGGCCTGTTATTCGCAAGCGGAACAGGATTTGCATTTAAATTTGGTGAATTAAAATAATTATTATTTGTAAATGTAGGATTTGGAGTTGCTGCTTCTCTTGTATATGGTGCCGGTGTATTGGCAAACAATGTATTACGAACAACTATTACAGTAGTAACAAAACGTGTATACAAAATTGAATTTGTAGTAGCAGCAAGCATATTTGGATTCAATATAGTACAACTATCAATTAACACATTTGAAGTTAAACCTGTAAGTCCCGCATCCATACGGATAAAATGTCTTGCTGCTGCAGTTGAAGATGTACAATTGTTGAAAGTACTGTTCTTAAGTGTAAGCTGTGCTACCTGAGAACCTCTTACGTCAATAAACTCTCCTCCAACTGTCAATATATTTGTAAGAACAGTATTGTCAACAATTATTGAAGTAATTTTAGCAGCAGCTAAGTTTGCACTAATTAATGAAACTCCATAATCATGTATATTACAACCACTTATTGATAATGTACCATAGGTAACACTATTATCATTGTATTTAATAACTGAAACTGCAGCTCCGGCAGCTCCTTTATCTCCTTTTAGATCTAAATCTATCAAACTCACATTACCCGATCCGGTACCCAATACAAAATTCACATGAAGTTTTGGCGTATTAGCAGGACGTAACCCTCTTAATGTAATTGGCTTATTCAAAGTAATTGCTCCAGTTTGATTATCAGCTGTATAATCTCCAGGTTCTAAAACTAATATAGCTCCTGATGCTGCATCTGCAATTTTCTGCATTAAATCATCTGTTGCCTTAACCAAAATACCGGTACCAATATCAATTCCAGTAGTAAATGTTACTACACCTCTCTTTTTAGCACCATTTAACAAAGTAGCTGTATAAGCCGTTTCACTTGTAAGACCTGTTATCGTTGCAACACCTGCCGTTTTTTCGGCTGCTGTTATTGTATGAGTAACATTACCCGGCATAAGAGTAATTTGTGTTACGGTACTATTTGGCGTCCATCTCAAAATAACTTGTTTAGCATCAATATCTGCAGCCTGAACAGGAAAGAAAAGCTGCTCAGAAAGTGTTGTTGCTGTTGCCAATGACCATTTTGAATCTTCTAATCCGGTTGTGATTGCCTTTACTCTTATTGAATAAGTAGTTTCGCCTTCAAGCTGAACACTTAATGGCAATTGGGATCCTGTAACTTGTACTGTTTTATAGATCACTTTAAAGTCTGGATCATCTGCGCTAAACTCTACTGTATAATGATCTGCTTCTGGGTTTACTGTCCAGTTTAGCTCAACAAATGTTTGGTTTCTTACTTTTGCTGTAAGGGCGATTGGAGAAAATTCTCTTGTATTTCCTATCCCATCTAATAATCCCTCATTATAGCTTTCACAGCTTGAAACTGCTAGTGTAAGTACCAATGTGGCTATTAATCCTTTTAGTATATATCTTGTTTTCATCATAATAACTTTATTAATTTTTTCTAAGATCTTAATAACCGTAATCGTTCTTCAATTGACCATTGCTTCCATCAAGAAACACTTGCCATATTGGCCAGAATTGTCTGTTATCAGGATTAACGCCTGCTTTATATAATGAATTTATCTTAGCATCTGCAGCTGTTCCAGTCCATGTCCAGGTAGCTGATGAATATGTTACTCCGGGATTTATTGTTTCTCCTCTATTTAATCCGTAGATATCTAAACTTACATTATCTGATTTATACTTATAGTACAAAGTTGCCGGTACATCAGCATATTCACCAGTACGAGCAGATAAATTTGTCATTTTTTGTTTTGCCTGATCTAATTTTGCTTTCAGCAAATTCCAACGAATTAAGTTTTGTTTACGTTCCATTTCTCCGGTAAATTCAAATTTATTTTCTTCAACAAGAGCATTGAACATCGCTTCTTTACTAGTCAAAGCATTTACATAATTATCCACCTTTACAGTCTGAGCAGCAGGAAATGCTCTTCTGCGAATTTCTTTTAAATAAGGCGCAGCTGCACCAGGACCTTCTAATTCGTTAGCCGTTTCGGCAGCAATAAGAAGCACTTCAGCATAACGCATGTATATTTTATTTACTCCATCATCATTGGTAGAAGTCACATAACGTTTCATCCATTCGTAACGATATTTACCAAAATACCAGGTATCTAAAGTATTTAACTCTTGCTTCGCAATATTATTAACTGCTGCACCATATTTGTAAGGTACACAAGTAACATCTCTACGCGCATCAGCCTGGTCATAATCGTAAAAAACAAATGGTAATGGACCTGCTACACCTCCACGATTAGCTCCATTAGCCTGAAACTGATCACTGGCCGCTGTGTGTTTTACAGCAAAAGTAAACAACATTCTACCGCGTCCATCTGCAAAAGGAAGTTCCCAAAGAGATTCTCCTCCGGCAGTAGTGTTTTCTTCATTGTATTTTCTCCATAATCCCTCAAAAGTAGATTCTAAACGAGCAGAACCACTTTGAATTACTTCACGGGATTCTCTTAATGCCAATGCATACATATTGGCAACTGAAAGTTCCGGATCAGTACTTCTTCTTACTCCGTCAGGGTATTGTTGGAAACCACTTGCTGCCAAAGCCAAACGTGCTCTAAATGCTTTTACAAAAGCTTTATTTACGTGCTCTACAGTACTTGTATAGGCTGTTTCGTTAGGCCATGCAACCAGTGTTGATGCTTCTCCTAAATCTGCAATTAATTGTTTATAAAGAATATCTCTACTTGATTTAGCCAAATATAAAGTTTCACTGCTAATAGGTTCAAAACGAGCCGGAACATCACCCCATGCTTTAATTAAATCAGCATAGTAAATTGCTCTTAAAGTTAAAGCTTCTCCTAACAATTGTCCCATTTCTGTTCCTGGTAAAGGTTTTCCGTACTGGCGTAAACCTTGGATGCAAATATTAGCACGTTCAATACCTGAGAACATCATTGAATAAGCATTATTAGTCGTATTCATCTCTGTATTACTTGGTTTTGCATCATAAACACACAAATCTGACTTATCTCCTGCTGTTTGTGAAGTATTATACCATTCTACATCTGTATTTAATCCATAATATGGTAAAAAACGCCCTCTGTAAGAGTTAGTCTCTGCAAATGGTACTTTTATTCCGTCAATAGCTCCTTTTGCAAGTCCCGCTGTAGAAAAAATCAAAGATGCATCTAATGTTGATTGTGCAGGAGTATCTAAATAGTCATCTTCAAATTGTTGACAAGAACTGAATAAACCAGAAATAATCAATCCTGCTATTATTATTTTATGTTTCATTTTGTAATAATTTAAAATTAGAAATTAAGATTCATCCCAAAAACCATTTGTCTGCTTCTTGGATAAGGACTTGAATCAACCCCAGGTGTAAGCGGATTTTTTCTTCTTGTTGAAACTTCCGGATCAGAACCTGAGTACTTAGTCCAAACAAAAACATTGCTTGCTGTCAGATAGAATCTTAATTTAGAAACTCCAAGTTTTGATGTAAACATTTGAGGGGCTGTGTACCCTAATGTTAAAGTATTTAATCTTAAGAACGATGCATCTTCAACTGCCCAATCAGTAAATATAGCAGTTCTCATATATGGGGACCACATTGTAGTATTAGCATTAAGACTTGCTAATGCCACAGGATCTGTTACTAATTGACCTGAAACAGGATCCAAATTCGTCCATCTCTTTCCATCGGCCATAGTAGAATTTAAATTTTTGTACTGCCCTGAAGCATTGGCTGTAGAGAATTCAACTTTATCTGCATTGTATATATCATTTCCGATACTCCAGTTAAAAGCAGCCATTAAATCAAATCCATAAGCATTTCCGTTGATAACAAAACCACCTGAACTTTTAGGATTATAATTACCAATAACTGTTTTGTCGTTTAGGTCTACTTTTCCATCTCCATTAACATCTTTCAGTTTCATGTCTCCGGGTTTAAGAGAGCTTCCGTCTCCAACTAAAGTAGTAGCAGTACTAACCACTCCGCTTTTTAAAACATATTTTCCACCAACATAATCAAAGTCAGAAACTTCATATCTTCCATCATTTTTATAGCCGTACATAGAACCTAACGAAGAATTAAGCGCTATTAGATAATCATCTCCAATTTGTGAAGATGCCCAGCCTGTAGCTTGTCCAAAATTATTCATAATGCCTAATGAGTTAATACGATTTTTGTTTACTGCCATATTGAATGAAAAATTCAGTCCGTATTTGGCTTTTTCAATAGCAACTACATTTATAGTAGCCTCGAAACCTGTATTTTGTGTTTCTCCCATATTACGGTATTGATAATCATATCCGGAACCTGGAACAGGGAAATTAATTAATAAATCGCTCGTAATATTTTTATAGACATCAAAATTACCACTTAAACGATTTTTGAAAAATCCAAAATCCAAACCAATATTCTGAGTTACTGTTGTTTCCCATTTTAAATCAGGATTAGGCATTGTTTTTGAAGGTGCCCAAATACTAGTAACTCCATTAATCCAGGTTGTTGGTGTAGATTGAAAAATTTGAACTTGCTGCCCAACAGGTATATTATTATTTCCTGCCTCACCATAACTAGCTCTTACTTTTAGAAGATCTATCCAGGTTTTGCTTTTTAGAAAACGCTCTTCCGAAATTTTCCATCCCGCTGCAAAAGCAGGGAAATATCCCCAACGATTTTGTTCTAGAAATTTACTTGAACCGTCTGCACGAAATGTAGCCGATAAGATGTAACGGTTTTTGTAGTCATAATTTGCACGTCCGAAAAACGACAATAATCTGTCATCCGGGCTATAATAATTATCTATAGATTGCGGTGTTCCTTGTGTTGTTAGATTTTTGGCTTTCTCAAAATCAAAAAACGTAGGATATCCATGAATAGTACTGGTTACAGTATTGGTAGTATATGTAATATTTTCTTGTCCTAAAAGAGCAGTCAAATGATGGTTTTCACCCATTATTTTTTTGAAATCATAATTCAGTGTATTAGCATTTCTAAAACGTTTCTCTTTACCATCTGACATAATCATTGCTGGCATACCCTGTAACGGACCAACTGGAGCATTAGCTACATAATAAGTACTTCGCCCATAAAAACGATAATCTAATGTATTAAAATTGTCAAGACCTAAATCTACTTTTAATTTTAAGTTATCTACAAGCTCCCATCCAAAACTTCCCAGCATATTAAAGTTTTTACGAAACTGTTGACGATTATTATCATAAATAGATCTTAAAGGATTTACCAATACATCTGAACCGTCTCCGGATACATCATCTGAGGTTAAACCTGCAACCGGAAGTGGCGCATAACCAACAATAGTGCGCATACGTGAATCTGATGAAGATTTCTCATTTTGTTCATTTACCCCTCCACCATCAATCTCAGTATCTGAATAACGTACTGTAAAGCCAACATCAATCTTATCGGTTATTTTACTTTTTAAAGCTAACGCCAGGTTATTTCTTTTGTAATTTGAACCTATCATAATCGCTTTTTCATCGTAATGAGCGTAATTAAAGTTATAATTAAGCTTATCAGTTCCTCCTCTAATTCCTAAATCACGGCTTTGTACCTCTCCCGTGCGTCCGAAGATTTGTTTTTGCCAATCATTTCCTTTTAAACCTTTATACATATCGTGATCTTGCCAGTTTCCAAAATACTTAGTATATGAAGACGGATCAGAAGCTACTTTTGTTCCGCTTTGTGAAAGCAAAGCATATTCGTATTGCCATTTCGTATAATCTTCAGGCGACAAAACATCAATTTCGTTAACCATCTTTTTCATACCATAGAACATATTAAAATTTACCGCAATTTTCCCGTCTTTCCCGCTTTTTGTTGTAATAAGAATTACCCCATTTGCACCACGTGATCCATATATTGCAGTTGAAGCAGCATCTTTTAAAACAGTCATCGACTCGATATCAGATGAAGAAATATCATTCATATTGTTTATTGGAAATCCATCCACAATAATTAAAGGCGATGCGTCCTGAGTAAGGGAACCACCTCCACGAACTCTAATTCTTATATCTGCATCCGGAGAACCCTCTGATGATGTTACCTGTACACCTGCAATTCGGCCTGTTAGCGCTTCAGCAACATTTGCTACTGGAACCTTCTTCAAATCGTTACCAGAAATAGTAGAGACTGCACCCGTTAAATCAGACTTTTTTGATGTTCCGTATCCAATTACAACAACTTCATTTAAGCTGTTAGAATCTTCAGTTAAAATAACATCAATTTTAGTTTTGCCTTCAGTACCTACTTCTTTCGTTTTAAAACCAATAAAGGAGAAAGTTAACACTGCTTTAGGGTTGCTAAGTTTTATTTTATAGCGTCCGTCAAAATCTGTAGAAGCACCATTTTTTGTTCCTTTTTCTAATATATTAACGCCAGGTAAAGTTAGTCCTGCAGCATCTTTTACTGTTCCTTCAAGTGTTACTGCCTGGGCATTCATTTGATTGCTCATCAGTAAACACATTAAGAAAACAACTGCAAAGCAACAATTTGCTCCTTTGTTAAATAAATCTTTAAAATTCATGGTTGATTGTTTAAGTTATTAATTGTTTTAAGTGGTTTTTTGTGGTTATTTTTTCGGCTAAAACTTTTCCAAAAATAATTATAAGGTCAATTTGTTCTGTTTAAAAAGGATTTCTCATTTCTTTATATACAAGTCAAATTAGCAATATTTCAAGATGCTTTTTAAAAGTTGTAATCGATTACACAAACATAAATATTTTTTTTAGATAAAAAATTAAAATTCATAAAAATTTCATAATAAAAATAAAATATCAAAAATAAAGTTGCTTTTTTATATGACATCTGTAATTTATCAACCATATAAATATTAAATATATTTTTATTATTTCATGATTTGTTGCGATTTTACAAAAAAAACAATCGATTACAATAAAAGAAATTACAATATTATTAAGTGTGTTTTTAACATTTAAAACAGCTTTACTTATGGAAATTTCTCCTAAATAAGCTGTTAATTTTATAGAGACCAAAACAATTAGAAAAACTATTTCAAATTTAATGACACTATATTCTTACTAATAGTAAATACAATATGCCAGAATTGAACTTAAAAACAAAAAAAGCTCACTACAGAGCATAAAAAAACCCTTAAACTATCTATAGTAAAAGGGTGATGTATTGTATTAGGTAATTCTTAAAACATTAAGCGCGTTGAAGTTGCAAATTACTTTTGTGTTTTTGCATTAAAATAAAAGTAATAATCATTCCAATTACCGCCATTCCAAGACCAATAAGATTTGGAGAAGCATAGCTATAACCGGCACTTAAAGGCAATCCACCTAAAAATGCCCCTAACGCATTACCAATATTAAAACTTCCCTGAAGAGCTGCCGAAGCAATCATCTCTGCATCTTTGGCCGTTTTAATCATTAGCATCTGAATGGGCGCAATAACAGAAAATGAAATTGCTCCGGTTAAAAATGTCAAAAACAAGGAAACATACTGATTAGAAGAAAACAGATAAACCAAAATTAAATCAATCGACATTACAAAAAGCAAAGCCAGTACAGTAGGTGCCGGTGAATATTTATCAGCTAGTTTTCCTCCAAAGAAATTCCCCACAACCATACCTAAACCAGCCAGAATTAAGATAGAAGAAACATCTTCGGCTGAAAATTTAGAAACATTAATTAATAAAGGAGCAATATAACTTATCCAGGCAAACAATCCTCCAAAACCAATAGCAGTAATTCCGATGATCAGCCAGGCCTCAGTTTTCTTAAAGAACTGTAGTTGTGTTTTCATATTTACATTGCCGCTTTTCTCCAGATTTGGCATCCATAAAGAGATAAACAAAAAGGTAAGCAACCCCACAACAGCAATTAATACAAAAGTATAGCGCCATACAAAATGATGCCCAATATAGGTACCAATTGGCACACCTATTAAATTCGCCAGCGTTAAACCGGAAAACATAATCGCTATAGCCTGTGCTTCTTTGCCTTTATCAGCCAAACGACTGGCAACTACCGCTCCTACTCCAAAAAAGGCTCCATGCGGTAAACCGGAAAGAAATCTTGAAGCGAATAAAAAATTATAGGTAGGTGCTATAATCGAAAGCGCATTAAATAAGGTTAACATTAAGGCAAGAATCAAAAGCATTTTTTTTGGTGGAAAGTTTCTCCCAATTATAACTAATAAAGGAGCTCCTATAACAACACCAAGTGCATAAGCTGAAATTAAATATCCGGCAACCGGAATCGAAACTTTCATATCTGAGGCAATATCTGGCAACAAACCCATCATAACAAACTCGGTAATACCGATAGTTAAACCTCCTAATGAGAGTGCAATAAGACTTTTTTTCATTTGTTTTTACTAGAAAGGAATAGATTTTCTATGGTGCAAATTTAACACCGTTAGATTTAAAAAAAATTGTACATTTGTGATATAAAATTGTAAATTTACGTTATGCCAAAATTAAATCAATTCAAAACACTGGTTATTGATGAATTTGAAGACGAGAAATTTCATCTTCCTCCACATACTCATACCTATTATGAAATTATTTACATCAAAAAAGGAAACGGAATTCACCATCTGAACAACAACTTATTACCTTATAAAACAGGAGACTTATTTGTTATTTCGCCAGAAGATGAACATTATTTTGATATAAAAAAAAGCACCCGTTTTTTTTATATTAAGTTTACTGACAACTATTTTAATTCGAAACAGAACCTTACTTGTGATGAATTTTTAATTCATACTCCGGAAAGTTTTATGCGTGACAAAACATTGAAAGAAA
Organism: Flavobacterium chilense; assembly: GCF_001602525.1. Taxonomy (GTDB): domain Bacteria; phylum Bacteroidota; class Bacteroidia; order Flavobacteriales; family Flavobacteriaceae; genus Flavobacterium; species Flavobacterium chilense. Next base: position 314,939 of record NZ_LSYT01000007.1, on the reverse strand, counting down.
GAGTTCTTAAATTAGATGATCCCTGCAAAACAATATTAAAAAACACGATCGAAAACATTGCTGCTTACAACTGTAAAACCGATGTTTCTACCTCACCTATTGTATTCTATCAGATTCTTTCGATTTTTGGACTGATCAAAGAAACCATGCGTGGTATGAATCTTGTCGTTAAGGGAAATTCTATAGATAATGAACAAATCACTTCTTATATTCATCAGAATATTTATCAGCCAAAATTGGTTCAGATAAAGGTAATCGCAAATCATTTTAACATCGCCGAAACTTATTTTAGTGCTTATTTCAAAAGAACATTTTCTATTAGTTATCGCGATTACATCCATAACCTAAGAACAACTTTAATCGAAAAGCGAATTCACAACAATCAATTGCCTATCAAGCAAATTGCTTATGAATTTGGTTTTACAGATGAAAGCCATTTATCCAATTATTTCAAGAAGAGAAAAAACATGAAACCAACAGATTTTAAAAAAACATAACATTTGAAATCTTAAATAAATAGTAACGGTTAAAAAAAATCTCTAAATTTGTACCTCAAAGACATTTTAATTGACAAAAAAAATCCACATATTATTCTTCTTTTTAACTCTGGGCTTCTTTTTGATGTCAAATGCAGGTTATGCATGTGGAAAGTCTTCTGAGAAATCTTCTTGTGAAAAAAGAGTAACTTCCAAAAAAGAAACTTCAGATTCCTGCCAAAAAGATTGTTGTGCGAAAAACCATGGTACAAAAAAAGATCAGCATGGCTGCAGCGGAAAATGTGATCATTCCGGTTGTACACCAACGGCTTTGGCATTTAGCATGATTGCTGTAAATGAATTTGAATTCAATAACAACTTATTTAATTTCTCTCTTGAGAAATCTATTTCATATCACAAAACCGCTGGTCTTTCTGACGGTTTTACTTCTATCTGGTTACCTCCAAAAATAAAATAATTGTATTTCTGACAGCCATAATTGGGTCGGGTTTAACCGTAAAACACATTAAGATTTACGCTAAGCTCGCAAAGAAAAATTAAAATTATTTAACTTTAGAGAAAATATAAATTCTCTATCAAAAAATCACATACAATGAAAAATTCAATAGCAACTATAGCAATAGTAATTACATTATTATTATTCTCTGCAAATTTTACTCAGGCAAATACAAATCAAACAGCAACAATCGCAGAAACTACTGATTCAAGTCAGTTACAAACGGTTTACGATGCTTACTTTACTGTAAAAGACGCTTTAATAAAAAGCGATGCCAAATTAACTTCGGCAAAAGCACAGGATCTATTAACGGCAATTACTGCTGTAAAAATGGATAAACTAAAAACCAATGAGCATACTGCCTGGATGAAAGTGGTAAAAAAATTAACTGCTGATGCCAAAAGTATTTCGACTACTTCAGATCTTAAAAAACAACGTGAAACTTTCAAATCGCTTTCAAAAAATACTTATGAGCTGATTAAAGTTTCGAAATCAACTGAAGTTGTTTACAAACAATATTGCCCAATGGCTGATGCAGACTGGTTAAGCAAAGAAAAAGCAGTTAAGAATCCGTATTATGGTTCTTCAATGTTAACTTGCGGAAACGTGGTAGAAACCATCAAATAAATATGACGCTCTACATCAAAAACATGGTGTGCGGTCGCTGTAAAATGGTTGTGAAGTCTGAGTTTGAAAAACTCGGACTTCAGACTATTTCTGTTGAATTAGGCGAAGTCGAACTGCAACATGATATTGCTGATTCTCAAAAAGAAATTCTACTGAAAAATCTGCAAGCCTTAGGTTTCGATTTTATCGATGATAAAAAGAGTAAGACCATTGAAAAAATCAAAAATCTTATTGTCGATTTGGTTCATCACAAAAACAACGAACTCAAAGTCAATTTATCTGATTATTTAGTAGAAAACCTCAACCAGGATTACAGTACATTGAGTAATCTGTTCTCGGAAATTGAAAATACTACCATCGAAAAATATTTTATCAGCCAGAAAATCGAAAAAGTAAAAGAGCTGTTGATTTACAATGAACTTTCGTTAAGTGAAATTGCCGACATGTTAAACTATAGCAATGTGGCACATTTAAGCAATCAGTTCAAGAAAATTACAGGTTTCACGCCTACTTATTTCAAACAGCTGAAAGACAAAAAACGCATTCAAATAGAGAATTTGTAATTTTTTTTAACGCAATCCTGATAGCTATCGGGAGCAAAGGTTTACGTAAGGTTCACAAAAATGATAAACATAGCCAATGGTTTCAACCATTGGAACGCAACGAATTCATTACAATATGCATCCCAAGGTTAAAACCCTGGGCTATGTTTTTTTTCGCAAGGTTTAAAAAAAAGCTTTGCGCCTTTGCGCCTTTGCGAGATTACTATAAAACGAGATCAAAAAAACCTTTGTGCGCTTTGCAGTTAAATCTCTTTTCATAAATATTACAAATCATTCTCAAAATTATACAAACCGAAGTAAACGTTACTTCGGAAATTTGCATTGTAATAACTAATAAAAGATAAAACAATGACTCATCAATATATAATTTCAGGAATGTCGTGTGATGGCTGTCGTAAAAAAGTCGAAAAAACTTTAAATACAGTTGAAGGAATTCAGGCAGAAGTAACGCTAAATCCTCCATTGGCGACTATAACAATGGAAAAACATGTTCCTACCGAAAAATTTCAGGAAGTTTTAACCGAAGCCGGAAAATATACTATTGAGATGACCTCATCTAAAAATACTCCAGAAGCTTCCGTTAAATCATGTTGTTCAGGTCAGAAGAAAGACAATCACGAAGGACATCATCACAAAAAAACAGCAACTGTAACTCATCACCATAATACAACCGGAGTTTATTATTGCCCAATGCACTGCGAAGGCGACAAAACCTATAACAAACCTGGAGATTGTCCCGTTTGCGGTATGGATTTAGTTCCGGAAGTTGCTATAAACACAACTCAATTTACTTGCCCAATGCATCCGGAAGTTGTTTCGAACGAACCCGGCGACTGCCCGATTTGTGGTATGGATTTAGTTCCAATGCAGGCTTCTGAAACTGAAGAGAACAAAACCTATACAGATTTATTAAAGAAAATGAAGATTGCGATACTATTCACACTTCCCATCTTTATTATTTCAATGTCAGAAATGATTCCTAATAATCCGCTTTATAACATAATGTCTATAGAAAGCTGGAACTGGGTTCAGTTCTTATTCTCTATTCCCGTACTTTTTTACGCAGGCTGGATGTTTTTTGTTCGTGCTTACAAATCCATTATTACCTGGAATTTAAACATGTTTACGCTTATTGGAATTGGAACCGGAGTTGCCTTTTTGTTTAGTATTGGCGGCATGTTCTTTCCCGATATTTTTCCTTCAGAATTTAAATCACATCACGGAACCATTCATCTTTATTTTGAAGCGGCAACCGTAATTATAACTTTGGTTTTATTAGGACAATTATTAGAAGCCAAAGCGCACGGACAAACAAACGGAGCCATAAAAGCTTTATTGAAACTGGCTCCCACCGAAGCCACTTTGGTAGAAAACGGAAATGATAAGGTAATTTCGATTCACAACATTAAAAAAGGAGATTTACTTCGTGTAAAACCAGGAGAAAAAATTCCGGTTGACGGAAAAATTACAACCGGAAAAAGCAGTATTGACGAAGCTATGATTACCGGAGAACCAATTCCGGTGGATAAAAAAGTGGGCGACGCTGTAATTGCGGGAACTATAAACGGAACTAAATCATTTGTCATGATTGCAGAAAAAGTGGGATCTGAAACCTTGCTTTCTCAAATTATACAAATGGTAAATGATGCAAGTCGTTCGAGAGCGCCAATTCAAAAATTAGCCGATCGTGTAGCAAAATATTTTGTTCCAACGGTGGTCATTATTGCTATTATTACCTTTTTTGTCTGGGCAAAATTTGGTCCGGAACCGGCTTATATCTACGGATTAATTAATGCTATTGCTGTTTTGATTATTGCCTGTCCTTGTGCATTAGGATTAGCAACCCCAATGTCTGTAATGGTGGGCGTGGGTAAAGGAGCACAAGCTGGTATATTGATAAAAAATGCCGAAGCACTCGAAAACATGAGTAAAATAGATGTTTTAATAACAGATAAAACCGGAACGATTACCGAAGGAAAACCATCTGTCGAAAAAATCTACGCCATTCATAATAATGAAGATGATTTATTGCAAAAAATCGCTTCACTCAATCAGCACAGCGAGCATCCTTTGGCGCAAGCCGTAGTAAATTTTGCCAAAGCTAAAAGTCAAACGATTCTGGATGTTCCGGACTTTGAAGCCGTTGCCGGAAAAGGAGTTACAGGAACAGTCAGTAATGTAAAAGTAGCTTTAGGAAATAAAAAACTAATGGATCAGGTCGGTACTTCGATTTCAGATGATATCGAAAACAAAATTATTGCCGAACAAAATCTGGGTAAAACTGTCTCCTATATTGCTGTAGACAATACCGTTTCAGGATATGTAACGATTACAGATGCCATCAAAGAAAATAGCGCCAAAGCGATCAAAGAATTAATCGATCAGGGTGTAGAAGTAATTATGATGACGGGAGATAATGGCAATACTGCCAAAGCTGTTGCAGATCGTTTACATTTAAGTTCGTTTAAAGCCGATTGCCTTCCGGAAGATAAACTGAAAGAAATCCAGCGTTTGCAAGCTGAAGGTAAAATTGTTGCCATGGCGGGTGACGGAATCAACGATGCTCCGGCTTTAGCACAGGCAAATATTGGAATCGCAATGGGAACCGGAACTGATGTTGCCATCGAAAGTGCTAAAATAACACTCGTAAAAGGTGACTTAAACGGAATTGTAAAAGCTAAAAAATTAAGTTTTTCGGTTATGAAAAATATCAAACAGAATTTATTTTTCGCTTTTATCTACAATGTTTTAGGAGTTCCAATTGCAGCAGGAATTTTATATCCTGTATTCGGAATTTTGCTTTCGCCAATGTTAGCCGCGCTGGCAATGAGCCTAAGTTCGGTTTCGGTAATTGTAAATGCCTTACGATTGCGAAATCTAAACCTTTAAAAAATCAAGATGAAATTATATACTATTCTTATTGTCTTTTTGATTGCTTTTAGTACACAAGCACAAAAAGTGGTTCGTTACGATTTATACGTTCGGGACACGATTGTCAATTTTTCAGGAAAAGAAAAACGGGCTCTTACGGTAAACGGAAAAATTCCGATGCCAACACTCACTTTTACCGAAGGTGATATTGCCGAAATTTATGTTCATAACGAATTAAAAAACGAAGATACAGCCATGCACTGGCACGGATTATTTCTTCCGAATAAAGAAGACGGTGTTCCTTATTTAACGCAAATGCCCATTAAACCAGGAACAACCCATAAATATACGTTCCCAATTATCCAGAACGGAACCTATTGGTATCACAGTCATTCGGGATTACAGGAACAAATTGGTTTGTACGGACTTTTTATTATTAATAAGAAGAAAGACGACTCTACTTTTAGAAAAGGGATTGACGATTTACCAACAGTTCCGGTTATTTTAAGCGAATGGACAGATCTTAAACCGGAAAATGTACAACGAATGCTGCATAATGCTAATGATTGGTTTGCTATAAAAAAAGGAACCACTCAAAGTTATGCCGAAGCAATTCAAAAAGGACAATTTTCGACCAAAGTCACCAACGAATGGAAACGTATGAATGCCATGGATGTAAGTGATGTTTATTATGAGAAGTTTTTAATTAACGGAAAAAATGAAGATCAGCTTTCTCAATTTAAAACAGGCGATAAAGTCAGATTGCGAATTGCAAACGGAGGCGCTTCGAGTTATTTCTGGCTGACTTATGGCGGCGGAAAAATAACGGTTGTGGCCAGCGACGGAAACGATGTTGAACCTGTAGAAGTGGACCGATTGATTATTGCAGTTTCTGAGACTTATGATATTGTCGTGACGATTCCTGAAGACAACAAATCCTTTGCTTTTTTGGCTACAGCCGAAGATAGAACCGGATCAGCTTCATTGTTTTTAGGAGACGGCGTCAAACAGCCTGTTTCCCATCTTCCGAAATTAAAATATTTTGAAGGCATGAAAATGATGAATGATATGATGAAGATGAACGGCGAAATGAACGATATGGGTATGAGAATGTCTCTGAACAAAATGGACATGAATGCTGTAATGTATCCTGAAATTTCGGGCGAAGACGAATCAACAAAAACCGAAGATCATTCGATGCATAATATGGAAGGCATGAAAATGGACGATATGAAAATGTCGAGCGATTCTACAGAAACTGCCGAGATTACGACTTTGAATTACGGAATGCTGAAATCTCCAACCGTGACAACTTTACCAAAAGATGCTCCGGTAAAAGAATTACGTTTTGAATTATCAGGAAATATGAACCGTTATGTTTGGAGTTTAGACAATAAAGTAATTTCTGAAACGGATAAAATCTTAATCAAAAAAGGCGAAAACGTACGTATTGTATTGTATAACGGATCGATGATGCGCCACCCAATGCATTTACACGGACACGATTTCAGAATTTTGAATGAACATGGTGATTATTCTCCGTTAAAAAATGTAATTGATATTATGCCAATGGAAACCGATACAATCGAGTTTCAGGCAAATGCCGATGGCGATTGGTTTTTTCACTGTCATATCTTATATCACATGATGGCGGGAATGGGACGCATCTTTACTTATGAAAATTCAGCTCCAAATCCGTTGATTCATGATCCTAAAATGGCGTACAAAATGCTAAAAATGGACGATCGAATGTTTCATTTTATGGCGGAAAATGATTTTGCATCAAACGGAAATGACGGTGAAGCAATGTTCAGCAACACGCGCTGGAGCATTGGAACGGAATGGAGATTGGGTTATAACAATGAACATGGTTATGAAACCGAAACACATATTGGTCGATATATTGGTAAAATGCAATGGTTTATGCCTTTTATAGGTTTCGATTGGCGTTACAGAAGAATGGGAATGGACGAGCAGGAACAAAATATGTTCGGGCAAAAGAATACCAAAGACAATCGTTCCGTTTTTAGTGCGGGTATCGAATATACGTTGCCAATGCTTGTAAAAGCTCAGGTTGAGGTTTACACCGATGGAAATGTAAGGGTTCAGTTTGAGCGAAAAGATATTCCGCTTTCGAGACGTTTACGAATGAATTTGATGTGGAATACAGATAAAGAATATATGGCGGGTCTAAAATATATCGCTGGCCGAAACTTTGGAATCACAACCCATTATGATAGTGATATGGGAGTTGGCTTTGGATTGAATCTGAATTATTAATAGTTTTTTTTTTAACCATATGAGTGATTTAAGTTCATTTAGAAAGTGTGTTTATAAAACAGATTTTAGCGGCGAATAAATTATATCTTAGCTTGATAAAAGTTCAACTCAATCTTTATTAAAATAAAAATTACAACTTTTCAATAAGCTAAATATGGAGAATCAGTATTGTTACATAGAATTCGATTTTACAAATGAAGGAAACTTTAAAGATTTAAAAGACACATTCGAAGTTTTAAAAGATTCTAAAAACAATTCTATTAGAAGAGATGATAAATTTTGGTTTGAAACATTTCCGAAATATTCCTTAGAAAAATTCACATTCTTAGATTCGGATTTAAAACCAAATTTTAAAACAGCTGAAGAAACGGAGCTAAGTTGGCATTTCTATTCCCTCATTGAATTATTATCCATAAATTATGAAATAGAATATATTGATTTGAAAGAGACGAGTCATAATAAAGGTATACTTCTATACGATGCATATTCATATCCTTACGGAGGAATAAATGGACTTATTGTATTTCTGGAATCTTTTAATTGTAACCCGAAAATATACGATGACGGCATAGGAGTTTATAATTATCCACATGAAGAATTAAATAAAACTAAAAAGTCTAAATGGAATTTTTCCAGCTTAAAAAACCTTTTTAAAACTGCGATGTTGTTATTGTTTTTCACTTTAATGGCTAGTTGTAACAATAAAGAGAAAGATTTACAATTGGAAAAAGAGGTATTTTATGAGGTTTATCCAGCTCTTATTGATTCGGTTTGGGTAAATGCTATACCGACTTATGTTCCACCTGCGCCTTCGGGAGTCGATCCATCGGAATATAAATTGAACAGACGAAATGAATCAAAAAAACGATTCAATAAAGAACTAGCCGAATCTAAACAAAAGAAATTCCCTGTTGATCTTGTTTTCTTTGATGAAGTGATTATAAGGGACCATTCTAAAGAACTTCAGGAACATTTTAAAGATGCTGTAATATCGAAAGACAATGTTGCGGATACGCTTGAATATAAACTAGACAGAAAAAAATTGGACGCTTATACTGCTTTTCATCTTAAATATGTTTCCAAAATACCACGTGGAAATGATAGGAAATTTTATAATGAATGTTGCTATTCGGTACCAGGAATAGTTCTTCTAAGCAGAATTCAATTTGATGATGAAAAAAAATATGGCGTTCTCACCGCAGGAATTGAATGTGGTGGTTTGTGCGGATATGGATATCTAATCTATATTAAAAAAGTAAATGATAAATGGGTCGTTGATAAAATAGAAGATGGCTGGATTGCTTAATTCGGTATTATTTACAAAGATTAACAACAGAATTGTTTCAGGGAAAGGTTAAAGAGAGTTTGTTTTAAAATTTAATATTTCTTCGATAGACATTAACTTATCGTTGACAATTTCTAAAACTAAATCGTATTATATTTGAATCAAATCTTCAATCAAAAAAAAGAAAAGTACTAACAATTAAATTAAACAAAAAATGAAAAAATTATTTACTGTTTTAGCGATCGCTTTATTCACAATTGGATTACAAGCACAAGACACAACACCAGCTCCTAAAAAAGATAAAGCTAAAAAAGAATCTTGCTGCAAAAAAACAGCTGACAAAAAAGACAAAAAATGTTGCGCTAAAAAATAATCGCAATGTATCTTTTACCAAAAAGGCTTCGAATATATTCGAAGCCTTTTTTATGTTTTTTTTTCGCCACGAATTTCACGAATTAGCACGAATTATTTGTGCAAATTGAATTACGCATTTATATTTTCATTTTAGATTAGTGTCAATTCGTGAAATTCGTGGCGAAAAAACTTTGTCAAAGCTTTTCGTCGAGTAATCATTTTAATCTGTGAAATTCGTGGCAAAAACTTTAAAACTATTTAATTCTTACACTCCATTCAAAATCCATTTCTGAAACCTGAACTCCTTCTTCATTCGTTCCTATAGATTTCATCCAGAAAGTTTGCCCCTCACCTGTTGCGATTGTTCTTTGAATAGCTTCGGCGATTAAATGTCCGTCGTTACAAACGAATGTTATTCTTCCGGTAGCTTTCTTGGTAAAGTTTCCTTTATTGTTAGCGACCAACATTGAGATCTTTTTTCCGCTTTGTTGAATTTGAGAAATCACTAATGCTCCTGTTGTTAACTCTGCCGCCATTGCCTGAACCGCAAAGTACATCGAGTTAAAAGGGTTTTGATTGATCCATCTGTGTTTTACACTTACCACGCATCTATCTTCGTCGATTGCCTTTACACGCACACCACAAATGTATGCCGATGGTAATTTGAATAACACAAATTTGTTGAGTTTTGAAACTGATATTGCCATGGTATTTATTTTTTTATGTAAAAATACAAAAAAACTATGCACGCACAATAAATTGGAATTACTTTCCTAAACCGTCAATAAAAACAGGACTTCCGAATGATTTCCAATACATTATAGCTCTAATTTAAATTTTATAATTGTTAATATTTTGTTAATATTTGGTACTATGCAAAACAAGATACTGTCTTTTAGACATATATTTGCATAAGAAAATACTATATACTTTTAATCATGGAAACAACAACACCACTCATCATGGAAACCACATCAGAAAAGAACATTGCAACGTTCACACATTTAAGTACTTTAAGTCAGTACATCATTCCGTTTGGGAATTATATTTTCCCAATATTAATCTGGACGAGTTACAAAGACAAATCAGAATTTGTAAATCACCACGGAAAGCAAACATTGAATTTTCAGTTAAGTCTTTTGCTTTACACTTTAGTTTTAGCTTTAATTGCCATTCCGATTTTTGCATTTGTACTTTTAAAGAACCTTCCAATCAATACTGTTTTTAACGATGAAGATTTAATCATCAGAAATCTAAACATCGACGGAAACATTGGAATTTTAAGTATTGGAGCAACAGCAGTTTTACTTTTTGGATTATTAAAATTTGTTGAATTCTTTTTAGTGATTTATGCTTCGATAAAAGCTTCAAACGGAGAATTATATAAATATCCAATAACGATTCCTTTTATAAAGTAATCAATATTTATGAAGCACCTGACTTTGTTCAGTGTGACATAAAAAATTAAAAGTTATAGTCGAAACTTTACAAGCAATCAACAAAAATCGTTTCGCAATCAATCATCAATCAAAATCATCAATCAAAAAACGAATTGTTCAATCTAAAAAAAACAAAATGAAATTATGAACATTGAAAACACAAAAGCACAGATGCGCAAAGGTGTTCTTGAGTTTTGCATCTTATCCGTATTAAAAGAAAAAGACGCATATACATCTGAAATATTAGACACTTTAAAAAATGCGAAATTACTAGTTGTTGAAGGAACAGTTTATCCATTACTAACTAGGCTGAAAAACGACGGTTTACTTAATTATCGTTGGGAAGAATCGACATCTGGACCACCACGAAAATATTATGGATTAACCGAAATAGGACAAACATTTTTAAACGAACTTAGCGGAACCTGGACAGAACTTTCAGACGCCGTAAAACTAATCACCAATCAAAATCAATAAGTCATGAACAAAACAGTAAATATTAACTTAGGCGGTATGGTTTTTCACATCGATGAAGATGCATATTTAAAATTGACACGCTATTTTGACGCTATAAAACGATCACTTAACAACTCATCCGGACAAGATGAAATCATTAAAGATATCGAAATGCGTGTTTCTGAATTATTAATAGAGAAACAAAAAAGTGATAAACATGTTGTAGGACTGAAAGAAGTTGAAGAGGTGATTACAGTGATGGGACAACCTGAAGATTATATCCTTGAAGACGAAGAAAAAACAAATCAGTCTTTTAATGATTACAGCAACAGAAAACATAAAAAATTGTACCGAGACAAAGAAAAAGGTATGATTGGTGGTGTAGCAACCGGTTTGGGACACTATTTTGGAATTGATGCTGTATGGATTAAAATTGTATTCTTAATATTTGTTTTTGCAGGTTTTGGAACTGGTATCTTAGCTTATTTTGTTCTTTGGATTGTAACTCCGGAAGCGGTTACAACATCAGAAAAACTGGAAATGACAGGTGAACCGGTGACGATTTCGAACATTGAAAAAAAAGTTCGTGAAGAAATTGAATCATTATCTGACAAATTCAAAAATGCAGATTATGACAAAATGGGAAACCAGGTAAAGTCGGGAGCTGAGAGAATAAGTAGTTCATTTGGAGACTTTGTGATGACGGTTTTTAAAATCTTCGCTAAATTTTTAGGAGTTATCCTGATCATGTCAGGTCTAAGCGTTTTAATCGCTTTATTGATTGGGGTTTTTACTTTGGGAACAAACGTTTTTGTTGACTTTCCCTGGCAAAACTTCATTGAAGCCGGAAACTTTACAGATTACCCAATCTGGTCATTTGGATTGTTAATGTTCTTTGCCGTTGGAATTCCGTTTTTCTTTTTGACACTTTTAGGGTTCAAATTGTTATCTCCAAATTTAAAATCTATCGGGAATATTGTAAAATACACTTTGTTAGCCATTTGGATTATTGCAGTAGCTATTGCTATCAGCATCGGAATCAAACAAGCAACTGAAATTTCATACGATAATAAAACAGTAGAGAAAAAAGCGCTTAACATTAGTACAAAAGATACTTTATTCGTGAAATTCAGATACAATGATTATTACGCAAAAGATTTAAATCACTACAGAGAATTTGAATTCGTGCAGGATTCAGCAAACAATCAGTTAATCTATTCAAATGATGTTCGTTTGCATGTTTTACACACTGATGAAGCTGCTCCATATATTCAGATCGAAAAAAGTGCAAGAGGAAATTCGTTTATATCTGCAAAACAAAGAGCAGAGAAAATCAATTACAAATTTCAAATTAAAGGAAATCACTTAATTTTGGATAATTACTATCTTACAGATGTAAAAAACAAATTTAGAGGTCAGGAAGTTGACATATATTTATACTTACCAGAAGGACAACTTTTTAAACCAGACGCTTCTGTACAAGATTATGATCAATCTGAAAATGATTTTTTCAACCTGCACTTCAGTGGTGATTACATTTACAAGGTAGAAGGTTCAAAAACTAAATGCCTGAATTGCCCATCTGAAGAGAATGACTTTAACGATGTAGACGAAGAAAACAGTGTTGACAACGATACTGTAAACGAAGTTTCGGTTAAAATTAATGGAAAAGAAATTTTAAACGGAAAAAAAACCAACGGAAGATTAACCACTGACAAAAACGGAGTTATAATTAAAATTAACTAAGCCATGATAAAAATAATCATTCATATTACGAAATTTATTCTTGCCACTATAACCGCATTACTATTTGCTTCATGTAACTTTAATGTGAATACAATTGAAGGAAGCGGAAACGTTACAACTGAAAAAAGAATTGTTCAGGGAGATTTTACCAAAATATCCATAAGCAATGCGATCGATTTAGTAATCGAACAATCTGATTCTACTCAAATTGTGGTTGAAACAGATGATAACATTCAAAAAGACATTATTACTAAAGTTGAAAATGGTACTTTGATTATTAAATCTAAACACAATTCTCTTAGTGTTACAAAGAAAAAAGTAACCGTAAAGATGCCTAAAATTGACAGATTAGAAGCTTCAAGTGCTGCTTCTGTATCAAACAAAGGAACTCTTCAGGGTGAAAATCTTGATATTGAAACTTCAAGCGCTGCAACAGTAGGTCTTAACATCGAATTTGACACTGTTTCCTGTGATACTAATAGTGCAAGCTCAGTATCAGTAGAAGGAAAAGCTTTAAAAGTCAGAACGTCAGCATCAAGCGGTTCTACGATCAATGCCAAAAGACTGTTTGTAAACGATGTTCAGGCAGATGCTTCAAGTGGAGCAAATGTTGAGGTTCATCCAATTGTAAGCTTAAAAGCCAATGCAAGCAGCGGAGGAAGTATTAATTATGACACAACACCTAAAACAGTCGAGAAAACGGCTAATTCAGGAGGAAGCGTAAGCCAGGGATAAACCATATTTATCTGTTAAATATAAAAAAATCATTCATCGAAAGTGGATGATTTTTTTATATTTGTGAAAATCAAATTTAAATTTAATGAAAAAAAATACAGCCCTGCTCCTCTTATTATTAGTTACTACATTAACCTTTGCACAAAGGAGAGAAAAAATAAAAGGATCTAAAGTCGTAACAACTTCTGTAAAAGAAGTAGGCGAATTTGATGGCATCGAAGCCGATGACAATCTGGAAGTTTATCTGGAAAGAGGTGAAAAAAACGAAATCAAAATTGAAGCCGATGATAATTTACATGATATTGTCGCAATGGATTTAAGAGAAAGAGTATTACGTTTATATACCTCAAAAGAAAGTACCATTTTCAAAAAATTAATTGTTCGTGTTACCTATACCAAAACATTAAAATCGGTCATTGCCAAAAACGATGCTGCTGTTTATGCCATTCAGGAACTTCAGTTAGATGACATTACATTTAATAGTTTTGATTATTCAAAGTTATTTCTAAACGTAAATTCTAAAAAGTTCAGCTTATTTGCTGATGACAAGTCAAGAACCGAATTGAATTTAAAATCTGAAGAAGCGAATTTACAATTAAGCAAGAACGCATCTATTAAAACATTAGTTTCTGCAATAAAATTCAAATGCGATTTATACCAAAAAGCAACAGCTGCTATTGAAGGTATTGCAGAAAAAGCAACCATCCGATTAGATAACAATTCTGTTTTTACTGGAACAAAATTCACACTGAAAGAGGCTAACGTTACCGTTGAAAATTATGCCGTAGGGACTGTTCTTGCTGACACAACCATTTCGATAGCACTTGGAGACAAAGCTGAACTTTCTCTTTTTGGAAGCCCTGCCATAACACTCACCCGTTTTTCTGAAGAAGCTAAATTGTTTAAGAAGATAAAATAAGCTTCATTAGCTTCTTAAAATTCCATAAATAGAAAATATACTTTCCAATATTAAGTCGGACTAATTTCTACCGCAAAGAACACAAAGTTTTATTTTCTATATTTTATAAAAAAACAAAGTTCGCAAAGCTAAGTATTAAATCAGCTTTGCGAACTTTTTATTTTCTCATCGAATGTTGGGAAAAATCTTTGCGCTCTTTGCGGTAAAATCTTTACTCCAATCTGAAACTAAAATTACTCTTTAGATGCTAAATAGCGCTCAGCATCCAATGCAGCCATACATCCTGTTCCGGCAGCAGTAATTGCCTGACGGTAAACATGATCTGCAGCATCTCCCGCTACAAAAACACCCTGAACGTTTGTGTTAGATGTTCCCGGAGTATTTACAATATAACCTGTTTCATCAAGTGTAAGGTAATCTTTGAAGATATCAGTATTTGGTTTGTGACCAATTGCTACGAAAAATCCTGTTGCAGGAATTTCAATAACTTCACCAGTAGTTTTGTTTAAAGCTTTAATAGCGTGAACTACCTGATTATCTCCAACCACTTCAACAGTATCGTGGTTCATTAAAATTTCGATGTTTTCAGTTTTACGAACGCGTTCTTCCATAATTTTAGAAGCTCTGAATTTTTCGCTTCTTACCAGCATCGTTACTTTTTTACAAAGTTTAGATAAGTAATGTGCTTCTTCACAGGCAGAATCTCCTGCTCCAACAATTACAACCTCCTGATTACGGTAGAAAAAACCATCACAAACTGCACAAGCAGAAACTCCGCCGCCCATTTGTAAATAATGTTGCTCTGAAGGTAATCCTAAATATTTTGCTGATGCTCCTGTAGAAATAATAACGGTTTCACAGTGCAATTCGATAGTATCATTAATCCAAACTTTATGAATATCTCCTGAAAAATCAACCTTTGTAGCCCAACCATCACGAATATCTGCTCCAAAGCGTTTTGCTTGTTCTTGCAACTGAATCATCATTTCCGGCCCTGTAACTCCATCAACATAACCCGGGAAATTTTCTACTTCATTAGTCGTAGTCAATTGTCCACCTGGCTGCATTCCCTGATATAAAACTGGATTCATATTAGCTCTGGCTGCATAAATAGCAGCAGTGTAACCTGCTGGTCCGGAACCAATAATTAGGCATTTAATTTTTTCGATTGTATCTGACATAATGTATATAGTTTTAAGAGTTGCAAATGTAAACTTTATTATAAAAAATAACACCGAAAATAAATCCGAAATAACTATCTCAAAATAAGTTTTATTTATTTTGAGTTTTTTCTTTTGTAAAACAAATTTATTACTATATTTGCATCCGCTTACGGGCAGTACAACAAATACATCTTCGGGGTGTAGCGTAGCCCGGTTATCGCGCCTGCTTTGGGAGCAGGAGGCCGCAGGTTCGAATCCTGCCACCCCGACAAAAGTCTTTTCATTTCTGAAAAGACTTTTTTTTTGCTTTAAACTAAAGCCCAAAAATTAGTCATTGGTTCCAAAATGATAAATTATTGTTTTTCTATACTGGTAGTTCTTTCGTTTTTTTTCAATTTTCTAAGTTCTAAATTTTTATTTAATCCTTCAAAATATATCCATTTTTACGATATATGACTTTATTTTTAAATTTTTAACTTCAAAAAAAAACACCTCCATCTACTTTAATTACTGCACCAGAAGTAGCATCTTAAATCATTAGAATCATAAAATTTTACATAAAGTGTTATTTTTCTAAAAAAAATCCTACATTTGAATATTGAACGATTTTCTGTTTATGACAGAAAAATCTCAAAAAGAAGATTTTACTCCAAAAACAATGTTGAAATAGGGAGCAACCCTCTGCCCGCACTATTGCTTGTGAGGAAATCTTATCACATTGTAACATGAAAAAAAATTACCGCTATTTGTTATTACTAATGTTGTGCATTTATGCACCCGTTCTTTTTGCTCAAACTCAAATAATGAGACTGTCGAGTAAAACCAAAAATGATCTTACAGAAAGACAAACAAAAAATTACAATTTGCTTGAAGCTCGTAAAATTTACCAAAGCCTCAATCTGGTCGAAGTTACTCAAATACCTACTGCTACCCAAAGCAACAATATTGTTCTAAAACTCCCATTCCTACCCTGTTCAGAAATTAGCTATATTGCTACTTATGCAGACAGTACCGGAACAGAAATCAATGAAAAAGATATCGTTTTAGACACTTACACATGGCGAGGTCAAAGCTTACAGGACCCTACTAAATATAAAACATGTTCTTTCGGTGAAATGACGCTTGTTAACCATAAGGGCGTTTTTGCTGGTAGCTTCACAATAGACAATCATGGCTATGAGCTTTACGACCTGAGCGAAGGTTTACAGGTAATTGCTGAGCTTAATCCAAAATCGGAAAAACTTATTAATAGTACCTGTGGCACTATACGAAATAGTGTACCGAGTATGCAACAGATTCCAATACCTGCTGAATGCGACCAGATAAAAACCAAAGTATTAGTTCTTTATACCCAAGACGCACTTAATTCTGTACCAGATGGATTAGCTATAAATGCCCTCGCCAATCTAGCCGTTGCACAAGTGAACCAGACTTTTTCTAACAGTGGCATAAATTACAACATCACATTAAAGGCTGTTTTACCTTTAACCGAATTCTCTGAATCTGGAGAAATAGCATACGATACAAATCTCTTAGCTTCTAATACATATGTTCAAAACCTCCGAAATTTACATAAGGCTGAGTTGGTAGTACTCCTTACAGGGGATTTGTATGGGAATTTCGCAGGATATGCTAAGGCCATTGGTGGTACAAAAGAAGATGCATATGCTATTGTAGATGTAATTGATGCTACCAATTGGCGCTATACTTTTACACACGAAATAGGACATTTGTATGGAGCCAGACATGACGATGACGATGATCCAGGTACAGCACATGGCTACACCTTTGATGTTGGTACACAAAGTAACCATCATTATAAGAGGACAATAATGACACAAACGAATGGCTATTTTGATTATGACAGAATCCAGTACTTCTCCAACCCAAATGTAAATCTTTTGGGGCAGCCTACCGGAGCGCCTTTTAATAATAATGCTGCTAAGGTCAGCGATATGATCAACTATGTCGCAGATTTTTATCCTGACCTCGCCTTGGTCTTGAAAGTGGATGTAACCAGTTCCCCAATTTTACAATGTATAACACAGGGTACAGCTACAGCTACAGCCAAATGTGGATTCGGAAAGTATACTTATAAATGGTATGCTGCCAATTACACCACAGGAATATGGCAGCTTGTGGGTTCTACTCCAACTATTGACACCTATGTACCTGCATCTACCTCGGGTTTCAATTCCAGAGCTTATAAAGTAGTCGTAACTGATGGCTTAGGCCGTAGTGTAAGTAAGACTATTTGGCCAGTTTACAGCTGTTTCCCAGGCGGTAAGTTTCAATTCATCAGCAGTAAAAAAGCACCAGATATAGTTATCAGTAATAAATTAGAATTGTATCCCAACCCTGCAAATAATAACCTTAATATAGATCTGGATTTGATAACAGAAGGAAAGGTAACTATAGAGCTACTGGACATCTCTGGTAAAAAAATACAAACCTTGTATGAAGGAATCGCTACAAGTGGTACTAATTCCTTCACTACCGAACTGAAGCATTATGCTAAAGGTATTTACTTTGTAAAGCTTAGCAGTCCGGATTTTAATAAAACAGAAAAGCTCATTATTCAATAGGCTTAATAATTGAATAAAAAACAAGGAGTTATCAACTTTCAAAGAAGTCAATAACTCCTTTGTTTTATAAGATGTTCCAAAATTTAATAAGTATCTGTACACCAACTCTCATTATGTAATCCTAACATTATCAATTTGGAAGCACATCTTTGTTTCAAAAACTAATATTTACTAATTTATGCTTCATATTAAGAACAGGCTATTAAAAAAGTCTTCTTCTTTAAACTGAATTATCACAAGTCATTTAACACCTGCATAGCATCAACTGATAATTCGCAATATCATAATTTTTAATACTGTTTTTAATATCTTCCACTAGAAGTTTTTTTCTGAATATATAAAGACTTTTTTTTCATGGTTCTTTATTACTTTTTATGCAAAAAAAACTTACCGTATTAAAATGTTATTATATTTACCAATCTTAACATTATACTTATTTCTATCATGGAAAGCTTTCTTTTAGTTGCGTTATTTTGTTTCTTAATTTACATACTGAACACCATAAAAGGCCGTTTTGACCATCTTGAAAACGACATTCAGAAGCTGAGTAAGAAACTAGATCTCCTAAAAACAACAGAAAAACCTGCTGAAACTATTCCGGTTGCACCTATTCCTGTTGTTAAAAAAGAAGAATTCAGGATAACTCCGGAACAATCCACTGAAAACACTCCTGAACCGGTTAAACCTGAAATTATCGAAGAAAAGATTTCAGATGCCCAGCTGGAGAAAATTGCATTGTCTGCTAATATTGACAATTCACCTAAACCTGTCGAATCCGGACCTGCAGAGCCAAAACCAACTCCAAGGCCTGTCGTTCCTGCTGAACCACAAAAAACATTCTGGGAAAACTTCAAAGAGAAAAATCCGGATTTAGAAAAATTCATTGGAGAAAACTTAATCAACAAAATTGGAGTTTTGATTCTGGTTTTAGGAATAAGCTATTTTGTAAAATATGCCATCGACAAAGACTGGATCAACGAACCTGCACGTGTTGGTATTGGCATTTTATGCGGAGCATTAGTAATGGGAGTCGCTCATAAACTGCGTAAAAACTATGCCGCCTTTAGCTCGGTTATTGTAGCAGGAGCCATTGCTATTTTTTATTTCACGATTGGAATCGCTTTTCATGATTACCATTTGTTCAACCAAACAGTTGCTTTTAGCATAATGGTCGTCATAACGGTTTTTAGTGCTTTAATATCTTTATCCTATAATCGAATCGAATTAGCTGTTCTCTCCTTAATTGGAGGTTTTGCCGTTCCGTTTATGGTAAGTACCGGCGAAGGAAATTATATTGTACTCTTTACTTATATTATTATTTTAAACATTGGAATTTTAGCTATAGCCTATTATAAAAAATGGAACCTGGTTAACATTCTTGCTTATGCTTTCACAGTACTTTTATATGCTGCATGGCTGTCCAGAGATTTAAGTTCAGACAAACCGCACTATTCCGGAGCCTTTATTTTTGGTTTTATTTTCTACTTTATCTTTATACTAATGAACATCATTCACAATATCAGATCAAAAGGAGAATTTTCAAAAACCCAGCTTACCATTCTTGCGAGTAATACCTTTTTATTCTATGCTGCCGGAATGACAATTTTATCAAATTATCATCCTGAATTAAAAGGTTTGTTTACAACGGCCCTTGCCTTCTTAAATTTAATTTATGCCTGGTTTCTTTACAAGAAATTCGAGCTTGATGAAAAAGCCGCTTATTTACTTATTGGTCTTACACTAACCTTTATAACATTGGCAATTCCAATTCAGTTTGAAGGAAACTATATTACATTGTTTTGGGCAGCAGAAGCCGTTTTACTGTTATGGCTTTCTCAAAAATCAAAAATAACAAGTTATCGATTTGGGGCTGTAATTGTTCATATTTTAATGATTTTTAGTCTTATTATGGACTGGAAAAAGTATTATGATGGCGACATTCCTTTACATATTGTTATAAATCCAATATTTATAACAGGTGTTTTTGCCATAGCCTCTTTATTTGCAATTTTCTATTTGCTTAAAAATGAAACCGAAAATTCAACTATTTTCGACATCAGTTTTAATCCTGAAACCTACAAAACAATCATTTCAACAGTAGGAATTATTATTGCTTATTTTACCGGTTTATTCGAAGTCATTTATCAATCGAATCATTATATCGAAAATCTCTACAGCTCAATTGCACTGCCAATTGTATATCATTTACTGTTTACTGCCATACTTTCTTCTTTCTTAATAAAACAAAAAACAGCAACAGGATATCAGGGTGCATTATTAATAGCTATTTGCAATATTGTTTTGTTTGCATTCTGGTTCTCAAACTATCAATTTTTAGAACACAAAGACATTATCGCAACCGGAAACGGAAAATCAATTGCTTTTTACTTTCATTATATTTCATTGCTGATTACAATTTATCTCGGCTATCAAATGTTCCATATCTATAAAAAAGTTAATTTCTCTTTTTTCAAAAGTCATTACTTTATGTGGATTGCTGCATTTTTTATTATATACATTGCCAGCTCAGAAGTTATGCTGCACGGTCTTGTTTTAATGAATTCAACAGTCACGCCTCATGACATACAAACCAGCGCGATGTATGCGAATTACAAAAACGACTTGCCTTACTTACGTCAATTTATAGCAGATGATTTTATTGAACTGGCAAGAATCAAAATCATCAAAACGGGTTTACCGGTTCTTTGGGGAATACTTGCTTTTGTGTTTCTAATCATCGGAATCAAAAAACAACAAAAGTCTTTAAGAATCATAGCCTTGTCTCTACTGGGATTAACTATTTTAAAGTTATTTCTGTACGACATCAGCAATATTTCTGAAACCGGAAAAATCATTTCGTTTATTCTTTTAGGAATCTTAATTTTGGTTATTTCTTTTGTATATCAAAAAATCAAAGTCTTAGTAATTGACGAAAACAAGCCTCAGGAAACCAATGAAACTAAATAAATTTATCGCATTACTCTTTTTTATAAACCTTTCGTTTGGCCAATATCAAACTACCGGAAAAATAAAAGAAGTATCACAAAATGGCTTACACGAAATTGTATTATCTCCTTCTATACGCTCTTATTCGAAACAGGATTTAAGCGATATTAGAATATTTGATTCTAAAGGAAATGAGATTCCGTATTTTATTCAAAGCAATAAAAATGTCTCTTCAAATACTTTTGAAGAATACGAAATCGTTTCTAAAACAGTTTCTCCCAAAAAGAGTACTTCGATTATTATTGCTGTTCCGTTAAACGAAAGCAGCAAACAACTTTCGCTGTTTATTGCAAATTCTGATGCAGAAAAAAAATATTCAGTTTCCGGAAGCAATGATCAAAAAGAATGGTTTGGAATTTCTAATGCCCAAATATTATATGACCTAAGCAGTTCATCAGAAACAAGTGTTGTAAAAACAATTTCATTTCCTCTCAATACGTATCATTATTTAAAAATTGATTTTGACGATCAAAAAACACTTCCTGTCAATGTACTAAAAGCAGGAAATTTCAATACTAAATTTCAAAAAAACAAGCTACAGGAAATTGTTCCAAAAAGAACAACGACAACAGAAATCCCTTCAGAAAAAGAAACCCAGATTCATATTCTTTTTGATACACCACAAGTCATCAATCAGATTTCGTTTGAGATTTCGAAACCTACTTATTACAATCGTAAAACAATAGTATTCAAACAAGTAAAACGAATCACTAAAAGAAAATCACAATTATTGGATGAAGAAATTGTCTCGTTTGAACTAAACTCAAATACCCAAAACAACTTTACTATTCCTGAAATATTCGAAAAAGAATTTTTCATCAAAATTGAAAATCAGGACAATCAGCCGTTAACTATTTCAAACATAAAATACAGCCAAAACCCGATTTCAATTATTGCCGATTTGAACGCGGGCGAAAACTATAGTATCAAAACGGGCAATAAATCTGCGAATGCACCTGAATACGATCTTTCAAGTTTTAAAAATAATATTGCTTCTAATTTACCGCAGACATCAGTTTATGCTATTCATCAAAAAGCAACAGTAAAAGATCTAATAGAGCATAAAGAATTCTGGGAACAATCCTGGTTTATGTGGTTTTGCATTTTGTTAGGAGGCGCCACAATTTTATTTTTTACAACGAGTTTAGTAAAAGACTTAAAAAAGAAAGAATAAAAATAAAAAACCTTTTAAACAATTAATTGTTTTTTA
Source organism: Flavobacterium chilense (assembly GCF_001602525.1). Classification (GTDB taxonomy): domain Bacteria; phylum Bacteroidota; class Bacteroidia; order Flavobacteriales; family Flavobacteriaceae; genus Flavobacterium; species Flavobacterium chilense. The sequence goes on along the minus strand of NZ_LSYT01000007.1, from coordinate 292,707 downwards.
CTCTCTAAAAGACAATTTGGCTCTTTTTTCAGTACCATTAAAAATAAAACAGCTCAATATTTCGTTACTATTTCTTACGATAACGTAAATTAAATTCGGAAAAACACGCACCATACAACGATTAACCGAAGTTTCTTAAATGTTAACAAAATAGATTTTCAGAAACCATAAATAATTGTATTTTTACGGTTCAAAATTCAGAAAATAAATGGGCAAAATCATTGCTATTGCTAATCAAAAAGGAGGCGTTGGAAAGACTACTACATCAGTAAATCTTGCGGCCTCATTAGGTGTTTTAGAAAAAAAAGTATTATTGATCGACGCTGATCCTCAAGCCAATGCTACATCTGGCCTTGGAATTGACGTAGAATCTGTAGAAGTTGGAACTTATCAAATTCTTGAGCATACTGTAACGCCAAAAGAAGCCATTTTAAAATGTACAGCTCCAAACGTTGACGTGATCCCTGCTCACATTGACCTTGTTGCCATCGAAATTGAATTGGTTGACAAAGAAAACCGTGAGTACATGCTTAAAAAAGCATTAGAACAGGCAAAAGAAGAATATGATTTCATCATTATCGACTGCGCACCATCTCTGGGCTTGTTAACCCTGAATGCTTTAACAGCGGCTGACTCAGTAGTAATTCCTATTCAGTGCGAATATTTTGCACTTGAAGGATTAGGAAAACTATTGAACACCATAAAAAGTATTCAAAAAATTCACAACCCGGATCTTGATATCGAAGGATTGTTACTTACGATGTACGATTCCAGATTACGTTTATCAAATCAGGTTGTAGAAGAGGTTCAAAAACACTTTAACGATATGGTTTTTGACACTGTTATTCAGCGAAATGTAAAATTAAGCGAAGCACCTAGTTTTGGTGAAAGCATCATTAATTATGACGCAACAAGCAAAGGAGCAGTTAATTACATTCATTTAGCTCAGGAAATTATAAAGAAAAACAGCAAATAGTTTTATGACAAAAGCAATTAAAAAACAAGCCTTAGGAAGAGGATTATCAGCATTATTAAAAGATCCGGAAAACGACATTACATCAGTAGAAGACAAAAACGCTGACAAAGTTGTTGGAAACATCATTGAGCTTGAAATAAGTGCTATCGAAATAAATCCGTTTCAGCCTAGAAGCAATTTTAATGAAGAATCGTTACGCGAATTAGCCACTTCTATTAAAGAACTTGGTGTAATTCAACCTATTACTGTTCGAAAATTAGATTTTAATAAATACCAGTTAATTTCCGGAGAGCGTCGTTTGCGTGCTTCGACTTTAGTTGGTTTAACTCATGTTCCTGCTTACATTCGTATTGCTAATGATAACGAATCATTGGTAATGGCATTGGTTGAAAATATCCAGCGTCATGACTTAGATCCAATCGAGATTGCACTTTCGTATCAGCGTTTAATTGATGAAATTCAATTAACACAAGAACAAATGAGCGAGCGCGTTGGAAAAAAACGTTCTACAATTGCCAATTATTTACGTCTTTTAAAACTGGATCCAATCATTCAAACCGGTATTCGCGATGGTTTTATTAGTATGGGACATGGTCGTGCAATTATCAATATCGAAGATTTAGATGTCCAGACTGATATCTATCAAAAAATTGTAAGTCAGAATCTTTCTGTTCGTGAAACAGAAGCTTTGGTAAAAAATTATCACGAAGGTCTTCAGCCAAAGGCAGAAGGAAAACCTAAACCAGAATCTTCATTTGTAGTCAGAGAAACTCAAAAAAATACTTTCAATGACTATTTTGGTTCAAAAGTTGACATAAAAGTCGCTGGAAACGGAAAAGGAAAAATTACAATTCCGTTTAGTTCTGAAGCTGACTTTAACAGAATTATAAAATTAATAAACGGATAGTGAATAAAATTGTCCCCATAAGTTTATTGTTCTTTCTCATAGGAACCGTTTCTCTTTTTGCTCAGGCAAAAAAAGACACGGTTTTGGTTGTTAAAGACATGGGCAAACTAGAAGAAATAGACCCGCTTACACCAGCAAAAGCCGCCTTTTACTCGGCAATTCTACCCGGTTTAGGTCAGGCATACAACAAAAAATACTGGAAAATTCCGTTAGTTTACGGAGCTATCGGTACAAGTTTATACTTTTACATCGATAACAATAAAAAATACCACGATTATCGTGATGCCTACAAACGCAGACTTGAAGGCTATAACGATGATAACTACAAGTTTTTAGATGAAAGCAGACTTATTGCAGGTCAGAAATTCTATCAGCGAAACAGAGATTTATCAGCCTTATTTGTAGTCGGTTTTTATGTTCTAAACATTATCGACGCCAATGTTGATGCTGCTTTGCTTCAATTCAACGTAAATGAAAGATTATCAATGCGTCCGGAAATTTATCCTGCTGATGTAACATTTAAACCAAACGTTGGACTAACCTTTAATTATCGTTTTTAAATAGTTATTGCTATTTAAAATTCACAAATACATATCATAATGAAAATTGCGCTTTTAGGATACGGAAAAATGGGTAAAGTAATTGAACGAATTGCTTTAGAAAGAGGTCATGAAATTGTTTTAAAGAAAGACGAATTCAATACGTATGACGGGCTTTCAACAGCTGATGTTGCAATCGACTTTAGCGTTCCAACCGCAGCAGTAAGTAACATTTCAAGTTGTTTTAACAACAACATCCCGGTAGTTTCAGGAACAACAGGATGGTTAGAACATTTTGATGAAATGGTTGCGCTTTGCAACGAAAAGCAAGGTGCTTTTATATCAAGTTCAAATTTTAGTTTAGGAGTTAATATCTTCTTTGAACTAAATGAATATTTAGCCAAAATCATGTCACAACTGGACTCATACAAAGTGACAATGGAAGAAATACATCATACTCAAAAATTAGATGCTCCAAGCGGAACAGCAATTTCTTTGGCAAAAGGTGTTATTGAAAACAGTAATTATATCAATTGGACTCTGGATCAGGCTAAAAACAACGAAATTCATATTGAAGCAAAAAGAATTGGAGATGTTCCGGGAACTCACACCGTAACTTATGACTCAGTTGTTGATAGTATCGAATTAAAACACACTGCACACAACCGTGAAGGTTTTGCACTTGGAGCTGTAATTGCTGCTGAATGGCTTGCCGGAAAAACGGGAATTTACAGTATGAAAGATGTTTTAAACCTAAAATAAACAGATTGAAATTTTAAGGCTAAAACCTTAAGTATGAAACTTTAAATACAATATCTATGACACTATATCTTTGGTTCGTATTTTTCTTAGCAGTACAAGTTATTCATTTTCTTGGAACCTGGAAATTATATCAGGCAGCCGGAAGAAAACCCTGGGAAGCTGCAATTCCGGTTTATAATTCTATCATTTTAATGAAAATAATCAATCGTCCAACCTGGTGGACTTTATTACTTTTCATTCCGATTATTAACCTGATTATGTTTCCGGTTATTTGGGTAGAAACCTTAAGAACATTTGGCAAAAAGTCAACCTTGGACACATTATTAGGAATTTTTACCTTTGGATTTTACATTTACTATGTTAACTATACTCAAAAATTAGAGTACAATGCCAACAGAAGTTTAACGCCACAAAATAAAACCGGTGATACTATTAGCTCCTTACTTTTTGCTATTATCGTTGCGACATTAGTACACACGTATATCGTACAACCATACACCATCCCTACTTCATCTTTAGAAAAATCATTATTAATTGGTGACTTTTTATTTGTAAGTAAAGTAAATTACGGCCCTAGAGTCCCTATGACAACCGTAGCATTACCAATGGTACATGATACAATTCCGTTTTTAAAAAGAAAATCATACTTAAGCTGGCCACAATTACCTTATTTCAGACTGCCTGCTTTAGAAAAAATAAAAAGAACTGATATTGTTGTTTTCAACTGGCCTGTCGACACTGTACATTATTTCTACGAACCAAAAGGAAGACCGGGAGTAATAAAACCTATCGACAAAAAGTCGAATTATGTAAAAAGATGTGTTGGTATCCCTGGTGACAGTTTATCAATTAGAGACGGATTTGTTTTTATTAACGGAAAGAAATTAGTTCTGCCGGAAAGAGCAAAACCTCAATATTCTTATTCAGTAGCCTTAGATGGAAAAACCCCTTTAGATATCGAATCTTTAATGAGAGAATTAGATATTACGGATGGTGCTTATCTTAAAAATCCGGACAGAAGAGATACTATATACTTTAGAGCTTTAACAGAAGCCAGCGCAGAACGTCTGAAAAACACTCCGGGGATTACGGCTGTAAAAAGAGAGATTGATAAAGGAAACGATAATGCAATTTTTCCTCACATCAACAAATGGAATCAGGACAATTTTGGTCCGATTTACATTCCTGAAGCCGGAAAGACAGTGGCATTAAACAATGAATCTTTACCATTTTACAAGGAAATCATTACCAATTACGAAGGAAACACTTTAGAACTAAAAGGCTCTAAATTTATCATAAACGGTAAAGAAGCCAATACATACACCTTTAAACAAAACTACTACTGGATGATGGGAGACAATCGTCACAACTCAGAAGATAGCCGTTATTGGGGTTATGTACCGGAAAACCACATTGTAGGAAAACCAGTTTTTATCTGGATGAGCTGGGACACAAACGGAAAAGGAATCAATAAAGTACGTTGGGACAGAGTTTTCACGACTGTTGACGGAGAAGGACAACCACAATCTTACTTTAAATATTTCTTATTTGTTCTTGCCGCTTATTTTGTTGGTGAATATTTCTGGAGAAAAAGAAAAGAAAAGAAAGCATAATAAAAAAAAAGTTATTTTTGTTTCAGGTTTCATGTTTCAGATTCGTAAAGAACCTGAAACATGAAACCTGAAACGTTTAACACAAAACCATATAATCATGAATTCCCTGTTACTTCCTACCTATTTTCCGTCAATTAGCCACTTTGCAGTTATGGCTCAATCTGAAAATATTACTTTTGAAATGGAAGATAATTTCCAGAAACAGACTAACAGAAACCGTACCTATATCTATAGTCCAAACGGAATTCAATTATTAAATATCCCGGTAAAACATTCCAAATCTGCACATCAAAAAACAAAAGATGTTTTAATCGAAAATGAATTTGACTGGCAGAAACAACATTTTAAATCATTGGAAGCCGGCTACAGAAGCTCGCCTTTTTTTGAGTTTTTTGAAGATGATATCCGACCTGTTTTCGAAAAACAGCACAAATTCCTTATCGATTTAAATTTTGAAGTTTTAGACATCGTAACAAAGTGTTTACGAATGAAATTAGAGTTCAGTAAAACAACAGAATATTTTCATGAAGTAGAAAACATCTCTGATTTCAGAATGTTGGCAAATGGAAAAAAAGACTTAAATTCTTTTGAAAAATACACCCAGGTTTTTGATGACAAACACGGTTTTATAAACAATCTCAGCGTTTTGGATTTACTTTTTAACGAAGGCAAATTTGCAATGGATTACTTAAAGACACAGAAACTTATTTAGGACTATTCCAGCGAAAGTCTTGTCATAATAGGATAGTGATCTGAGTTTTCGAAATCAGGGAAGCTTTCAAATTGTTTTACCTTCATTTTGCTGTCAGTAAAAATATAATCAATTCGGGCAGGATAATAACGGAACTTGTAAGTTGCCCCAAAACCTTCTCCTGCTTCTTCAAAAGCATCTTTCAGTTTTCCTTTTATGTTTCGGTAAACATATGAAAAAGGACTATTATTCATGTCTCCACAAATAATAATTGGATTTTTACATTGTTTTATATTTTCTTTGAAAATTTCAGCCTGTTCCTGCTGCTGCCTGAATCCTTTACTTATTCGGGTATAAATTAGCTGCGACTTTTCCTGATTTACATGATCAATATTATCTGAAATATCACTTACATCAGGTGATATTTTAATAGATTGTAAATGCATGTTATACACCCTGATAATGTCTTTTCCGCGTTTAATATCAGCATAAATAACATTGTTATCAGAGTTTGGAAAAATGATATTTCCTTCATACAAAATAGGAAACTTGGAAAATATAGCCTGTCCGGTTTTTATCTTTTTTCCATCAATAAATATGTAACGATACGGATACACTTTTAAATCAAGATGTGCTGAATTGGAATATTCCTGAATACATAAAATATCCGGATCTTTTTCATCGATAAAAGCTTTAATATTTGACGGAATATCATCACGATCCAGCCACTTAAAGACATTAAAAAGACGAACATTGTAACTCATTACAGAAAAGTCTTTTTCATCAGGAACATATTCTTTTGCAGAGAACTTATAAAACTTACTGATAAACGTAATTCCCATCAGCAATACCAAACCAGACAAAATAAGGCGCTTTTTAAACTGAATTGCCCAATAAACGAAGAACAGACCATTCATAACAAAAAAAGCCGGCATAAAGAGCGTTAATACCGACAAAAGCGGAAAACTCTTTGGTGCCAGAAAAGGTAAAATATAAATACTAAAAGTTACTACAGTCAGTACTATATTCAAAAAGAACATTATCTTATTAAACCACGAAAGGTTTTTCATATTATATGGCTAAAAGGATTATTTTCCAGCTCTAAATAAAAACTCTTTTTCTTCTTTTGTCAGACAATCATAACCAGACTGGCTAATTTTATCTAAGATCTCATCTATTTGTTGTTGCGTTTTGTCTTTCGTAACAATTCTTGATGTAACTTTTTCTGTAGGTTTTTTGTAATTCTTATGAACTTTTGTGAAAGGGGTCGATGGGGATTTTCTAAATAGGTTAGCAAAAAAGTCTAATGTTCGGGAAACAATTTTACTCAGGTCAGTACCATTTTGAAGCAATTTGATAAAAACAAACCCAAATAAAGCTCCGGCCAGATGCGAAATATGCCCTCCGGTATTATCTAAGCGAAACTGCATTAAATCTAAAACCAGAATAACAGCTGTAATATGCCAGAGTTTTACATTTCCAATAAGCAGCAAACGCACATTCATTAAGGGCTGATATGTAGTAACACCAACCAATATTGCCATAATTGCAGCCGAAGCTCCAACAATTGGCGCCGATATATTTAAAAAATAAAAACTCAATGCAAAAACAACGCCCGAGAAAATAGCACCTAAAATGTACAATCCAAGATATTGTTTTTGAGTAAAAAAGGTTAAAAACAAATTACTGGCAAAATTTAAAACCATCATATTGAACAACAAATGCAAAAATCCATAATGAAAAAATGCATAGGTTAAAAATGTCCACGGCTTAAACATAAACACTTCAGGATCTGACGACAACGCAATCCAATTTGGAAAAACAAACTGGGCATTACTAAAATTATAAAAGAACACTAAAGAAATCAGGAAACAGGCAATGTTCCAGTAAATTACCCGCATTGCAATACCTCCTAACCTATATTGTAGTTTTAAATCGTCCAGAATATTCATAAAGTTTCTTTTGGTTTTTATTTTCGATATTAAAATTAAAAATTAATTCCAACGATTCTTATTAAATTGATTCTTTTTCCAGTACCACATGATTAAAAATCCAAAAAGTGCCCCTCCAATATGCGCATAATGCGCCACTCCGTCTCCTATACCCATGAATGAATTTCCTAAGATTCCGAAAAAACCATCATATAAAAGCATATAAACCGGAACAAAATATTTTGCTTTGATTGGAATTGGAATAAACATAAGAGCCAATTCAGCATTAGGAAACATAAAAGTAAAAGCTACCAGCAAACCATAGATCGCTCCTGAAGCTCCCACAACAGTTCCCATATAAGCCTCGGTAAAATGTTTAAAATCTGAAACCGACAAGATTTGCTGCCATCTTGTATCTATTTTTCCTTCGTCTAACAATTGCAAAATCTGCACTTTATTAAATCCGTTGGCTATCAAAGTATTTAATGCGTCCTGATAGAAATAATAATTCACTGCAAAATTCACTAATGCAGCTCCTAATCCACAGGAAATATAAAAAAACAAGAATTTCTTTCCGCCCCAAAAATGCTCCAGAGTTGAACCAAAAGAATACAAAGCAAACATATTAAATGCAATATGAGCTACTCCGCCATGCATGAACATATGCGTGATGGGCTGCCAAACTTTGAAACCAGGATTTTCCGGAAAGAACAAAGCAAGATATTCGTAAGAAACCGGCACTAACTGAGCACCAATAAAAAAAATAATGTTGATTATCAGTAATTGTTTTACAACAGGAGTTATTTTCATCATAAGGCAAACTTTTTATCTATATCTTCAACACGCATGGTGATGAAAGTAGGTTTTTGAAAAGGTGAAATATTAGGATCTTTACAAGCAAACAAACCATTTACGATGTTATCCTGCTCTTTTTCGGTTAAATAAGATCCCGTTTTAACCGCTAAACTTTTAGCCATTGATTTGGCAATTGTATCATTTTGACTGTAGCTGCTTGCCGGAATTCCGTCCTGCAAATCGCTCAGTAATTGTTCAATAACAAGAGAGACTTCACTTTCTGTAATATTTACCGGAATTCCGGAAATCACAATGTGATCTGTCTGAGCATCTTCAAAAACAAAACCTGTTGTTTCTAAAGACGGTTTTAATTCCTCAATTAACTGCATTTCTCCAGAAGAATAAAACAAATTTAAAGGGAATAACAATTGCTGGCTTGAAGCCTGATTTACCGTCATATTCAGCAAAAACTGCTCATACAAAATACGTTGATGTGCTCTTTGCTGATCAACAATTACCATTCCTGATTTTATAGGCGAAACAATGTATTTTTTATGAATCTGATACGTTCCCTGACTTGCCTGCTCGATTTCATTATCATTAAACAAAGACGAAGTTACTTCTTCATTTTCGAATGTAAAAGGCGAACTCTCAATCGTATCCGTTTCTAAACCTACATATAAACTTTCCCAGGTTGCAGTAGGCTCTACTCTTTTATTATATCCTGAATACGACGACCCTGAACCTGAACCAGATCCTGAACCAGAACTAAAAGCTGAACCTGATCCCGATTTGTATCCTGAACTTGTTTTAGAATAATGCTGATTGGTTTTATCATCTGTAAACGGATTAAAAGTCCCATCAACCTGTATTGTTGGCGTTTCTGCTTCCAAATCTTTATAATGATATGGTGTATCTAAATTAGCATCCCGATCAAAATCAAGAACCGGCGACACATTAAATTGCCCTAAACTATGTTTGATCGATGCTCTTAAAATAGCATACAATGCTTGTTCATCATCAAATTTAATTTCTGTTTTTGTGGGATGGATATTAATATCTATAGTATTGGGCGGAACTTGCAAATACAAAAAGTAACTTGGCTGCGAACCGTCTTTCAAAAGTCCGTCATAAGCCGCCATTACAGCATGATGCAAATAACCGCTTTTAATAAAACGATCGTTTACAAAAAAGAACTGTTCTCCCCTGCTTTTTTTCGCAAACTCAGGCTTACAAACAAATCCCTGTACATTTATAATCTCAGTATCTTCATTAACCGGAACTAGTTTTTCATTGGTTTTACCGGAAAAAATCCCCACAACACGCTGACGATATCCGGCAGCAGGCAAATTGTACAATTCACTTCCGTTATGATAAAAAGTAAAATGAATATTAGGATGCGCCAAAGCTACACGCTGAAACTCATCCATCACATGACGAAACTCAACTGTATCTGATTTTAAGAAGTTTCGACGCGCCGGAATATTAAAAAACAAGTTCTTAACTGCGAACGAAGTTCCTTTTGGTAAAACTGCCGCTTCCTGCGATACAAATTTACTGCCTTCAATGACGATGTGAGTTCCAAGCTCTTCCTGATCCTGCTTGGTTTTCATTTCCATATGTGCAATTGCCGCAATAGAAGCCAGTGCTTCACCACGAAATCCTTTTGTACTCAATGAAAACAAATCTTCGGCAAGACGTATTTTTGAAGTAGCATGACGTTCAAAACACAAACGTGCATCAGTCACCGTCATCCCTACACCATTATCAATCACCTGAACCAATGATTTTCCGGCATCTTTAATAATTAGCTTAATGTCAGTTGCCTTAGCATCAACAGCATTCTCCAGCAGTTCTTTTACAACTGAAGCAGGTCTTTGAACCACCTCTCCGGCAGCAATCTGGTTAGCAACATGATCAGGAAGTAATTGAATAATACTGGACATTAAGAAAAAATAATTTAAAGGTTAAGGTTTAAAGTTTTCAAACCAAGAAGCACAAATTTAATAAATTTCTCTTGGCTTTTAGAATAAGTGGTATCATAAAAAAAACAAAAAACCTATACCATTATTACACAGTATAGGTTTTAGCATTTTTAAAACAAATGTGTTTTTATTCTTTTTCTATTGTAATTGGAGTTTCTTCAATTTGGATTGCTCCTGAAGACAATAAAGGCTGATTAAACGGATGTGATATTGAAGCCTGCTGACGAATATACGCCATTTTTATTGCTGCAATTGCTGCTTCAGTTCCTTTGTTTCCATGAACTCCTCCACTTCTGTCGATAGACTGTTGCATGTTATTATCTGTTAAAACACAAAAAATAACCGGAACATCAGTCTGAACATTCAAATCTTTGATTCCTTGTGTAACACCTTCGCACACAAAATCAAAATGTTTGGTTTCTCCCTGAATTACACAACCAATTACGATCACTGCATCTACGTTTTGTGTTTGCAGCATTTTTTTTGCACCATAAATCAACTCAAAACTCCCCGGAACATTCCAACGGATAATTTGCTGAGCCGGAACATCACAATCAACCAAAGCATCAAAAGCTCCATTGTAAAGTCCCTCAGTTATAGTTTCATTCCACTCAGAAACAACAATCCCAAATCGAAAGTCTTTCGCATTTGGGATCGTGTTTTTATCGTATTCTGATAAATTTTTATTTTCGGTAGCCATCTGTACTATTTAAGATTTTAGAATAATTTCAGATTGCTAAAATACGAATCTAAAATCTAAAATCTGAACTCTTCAATAATATTATTGTGCTAATCCTATCAATACATCAACAGCAGCAGCCTCTGGAGTTGCATCGTAGTTGTCTTTAATGTCTGTTAAATACTTTAGAGCATCTTCTTTTTGACCTAAAGCCAAAGCTGTTTTACCTGCTTTTAATAAGAAACGAGGTGTTGTAAAATCGTTTTTATTAGATTCAGCAGCTTTTACGTAATAATCTAAAGCTTCTTTTTGTTGGTTCTTTTGAGAATAAGCGTCTCCAATTGCACCAATTGCCAAAGCATTTACAATAGCTTCTTTTGATTTAAAGTTACCAAGATACTTAATTGCATCATCATATTTTCCAATATTCAAAGAAGCAATACCAGCATAATAGTTTGCCAATTTTCCTGCATCAGTTCCAGAATACTCTTCAGCAATTTTAATGAACCCAAATTTACCTTCAGAACCATTCAACGCTAATTTGTACAATGAATCACTTGCTACACCATTTGTCGCTTTTTCAAAGTTTTGCTGAGCAACAAACATTTCGCTTGCAGCTTCGTCCTGTTTAGGAGCTTCGATAAATTTTTGGTAACCCAAATATCCAATAGTAGCAACTGCAATACCAGCTACTAAACCAATAATGATTTTTTGATTTTTAGCAACCCAATCCTCAGTTCTTGAAGCAGTTTCATCTAATTTAGAAAAAACACCAGCTGTTGTGCTGTCTTTTTCATCAATAATTACCTGTTGTTCTTCATTTACTTCTTTAACTTCTTTTTCTTTTGGTGCTTTATATCCTCTTTTATTGTAAGTAGCCATTTAAAATTAATTTAGTGAACGGCAAAAATAAAATTTTTATTGAAACTGAGGTAAAAAAAATCAATTTTATCACTATTTTAAAAAAAATATTTTCAATAACGGTAACTCCTTTCGCCTCAGTCCTAAAATAATTCATCTTGAAACACCCCAAAAGCCTAATATATCGATAATTTTCGATAATTTGCACCCTCAAATTTTTGATACTTTCAAATCAAACTTTCTTAAGCTAAAACCAGCATTTTAGCAGTAAATTGAAGCAAATTTTACAAACAGCAGGAAAAAATCTTTTTTTAATTCTTTTCATCTGTCGCAAAACCAGCTTACTTGCTTACTAAAAGTCTAATTGAAATGATCAGATTTTACCATTAGAGTTTCCGAAAAATGTATTTAAACAAAATTTCTTTATTCAATTATAAAAATTTCTCCGAAATCAGTTTTGATTTTGACCACAAGATCAATTGTTTTGTGGGTAAAAACGGAATTGGTAAAACCAATGTACTTGATGCAATTTATCATTTGGCCTACGGAAAAAGCTACTTTAATCCTTTGGCGGTACAAAACATCAAACATGGGGAAGAGTTTTTTGTGATTGATGCCGAGTTAGAAAAAAACGACCGGACGGAACAAATTGTCTGCAGTTTAAAAAAAGGTCAAAAAAAGATCCTGAAACGAAACGGTAAAGCTTATGATAAATTCTCAGATCATATTGGTTTTATTCCGTTAGTCATCATTTCACCTGCTGATCGTGATTTAATTGTAGAAGGAAGCGAAACACGCCGTAAGTTTATGGACAGTGTGATTTCGCAGTTAGATTCGACTTATTTACATCAGCTTATTCAGTATCAAAAAGTAATTGTACAGCGAAATGCTTTACTGAAGTATTTTGCATTAAACCATACTTTTGATAACGACACCTTATCTATATATAATGAACAGTTAAATAGTTTTGGACAATCGATTTTTGAAAAACGAAAAGATTTCCTGAAACAATTTATACCTATATTTAATGTACATCACCAAACGATAACCGGATCTGAAGAAACGGTACAATTGGTTTACGAAAGTCATTTGTTCGAAAAAGATTTATTGACACTTTTGCAGGAAAACATCAATAAAGACCGTGCGCTGCAATACACCAGTGTTGGCATCCATAAAGACGACTTATCTTTTGAAATTGATTCGCATCCCATAAAGAAATTCGGATCGCAAGGACAGCAGAAATCATTTTTGATTGCTTTGAAACTGGCTCAGTTCGAGTTTTTAAAAAAACAAAGCGGTGTAAAACCCTTATTGCTTTTTGATGACATTTTTGACAAACTGGACGAAAGCCGTGTAGCTAAAATTGTCGAAATGGTAAACAGCGAAACTTTTGGGCAGCTTTTTATTTCAGATACACACCCGGAACGAACAGAAGCAATTGTAAAATCGACGCATCAGACTTATAAGATGTTTAATTTAGGGTAATTTTTTTGCCACGAATTTCACTAATTATCTTTGTCGAGCTGCTTACGGATATTTCTCGTTCCTCAGAATGACAAAAATGTGCGTACTAAATAAAAATCCGTGCTAATTCGTGCAATTCGTGGCTAACTAGTTTTTTTCACTTTCTATTATGAACTCAAAAATTGAAAAATCATTACTTTAGCAATTCTATATTTTAAAATTCAGTCTTATGAAGTTTTCTAAAATTTTATTCCTAATAGTTTCCGTTGTACTAATTTCCTGTAACGATAAAAAATCCGGTTCTTTTGAATCTATTCCTCCAAAAGAATTTGCAGAAAAAATCAAAACAACACCAAATCCACAAATTTTAGATGTTCGAACTCCGGAAGAGTTTGAAACTGAACATATCGACAATGCTAAAAATATAAACTGGAACAGTGATGATTTTGCAGAAAAAGCAACATCATTCAACAAATCTAAACCTGTTTTTGTTTATTGTCTAAGTGGTGGAAGAAGCAAAAAAGCGGCGAATAAACTAACCGAATTAGGCTTTACTACTGTTTATGAACTCGAAGGCGGATTCCTGAACTGGAATGAAGAAGGATTTGGAAAACCGACTACAGCCCAAGTTGGAATGACTACAAATGATTTCAACGCCTTATTAAATACAGACAAAAAGGTTTTGGTTGATTTTTATGCAGAATGGTGTGGTCCATGTAAACAAATGGAACCTTTCATTTTAAAAATGCAAAAAGAAATGGCTGATAAAGTCGTAATTGTTCGCATTGATGTTGACAAAAACAAAACTTTGGCAACACAAATGAAAATCAATGAGCTTCCAGCTATTATGATATACGAGAACAAAACCATCAAATGGCAAACTACAGGTTTCATCAGTGAAACAGATTTAAAAAAACAACTGCAATAAAATAAAAGAATATGCTAACGAAAGAATCATTGCAATTTTTAGACGATTTAAAAAAGAACAACAACAGAGACTGGTTTCAGGACAATAAAAAACGATATGAGATTTTCAAGAAAGATTATCACCAGTTGGTAAGTGATTTTCTGGATGTAATGAAACCGCTTGATGCGTCATTAGAATTATTGGAGGTTAAAAATTGCACCTTCAGGATTAATCGTGACATTCGGTTCTCTAAAGACAAATCTCCTTATAAAGCGCATCTTGGCATTTGGCTTTCGGGCGGAACAAAAGGTTTAAACCGTGCCGGATATTATGTACATATAGAAAAAGGTGCCAGTTTTATTGCGGGAGGATTTTATTCGCCTGAAGCAGATGATTTAAAAAAAGTACGCAAAGAAATTGCTTTTTTCTATGATGACTTAGAAGCGATTTTAGCAGATAAAAACTTTAAAAAAGAATTTGGAAGTTTAGATGTAAACGAAAACAATTCGCTTAAAAACCCGCCTAGAGGCTACGAAAAAGAGCATCCTGCCATTGAGTTTTTAAAATTAAAAAGCTTTACGGCAACTCAAAAATATGACATTGCCGAAGTCAATCAAAAAGATTTTGTTACTAAAATGAGCCAAAAACTTATCGCCTTAAAACCATTAAACGAATTCATTAATCGCGCTTTAGAAACAGAAGAAGAATTTTAAAAAAAGTTGGCCACGAATTACTCAATTCAAAAGCTTTGACAAAGTTCAAAACTTTGTCAAAGCTAAACGATAAAAATTCGTGAATTCGGGGCAAAAAAAAATAATAATGAAAAGAAAAATACTTTTTCTTGGAGAATCTTATCGCGCTGACGCCATAACCTGGATGAATGGTTTGAAAGAATTTGGCGATTTTGAAATTTGCACCTGGGAACTTCAAACACCAAACAATTCTAAACTTAACAGATTCAAACGTATTTTAGAATATGTATTTTCTCCTGTTTCGATTCGAAAAACAATCAAACAACAAAAACCCGATATGATCATTGCCGAAAGAACGACCAGTTATGGATTTCTTGCGGCGATTTCAGGATTGCATCCTGTTGCCATTGCACAACAAGGCCGAACTGATTTATGGCCGGAAGGTTCTCTATTATTGCCTTTTAAGAAAATAATCCAGAAACACGCTTTCAAAAAAGCCGATTTAATTCATGCCTGGGGTCCGGTTATGACCATTTCGATGAAAGCAATTGGCGTTGATATGAATAAAGTTCTGGTAATTCCTAAAGGAATTGATTTGTCTGTTTTTTCACCTTCGATCAATAACTCCAACAAAATCGAAGCCATTGTAACACGTTCTTTACAACCCGAATATCGCCACGACTCGATCTTAAAAGCTTTTGCTATTTTACATCAAAAAGGAATTGATTTTTCTTTAACTATTGTTGGCGACGGAACCCGATTGCAATTTTTAAAAGATTTAGCCACAACATTACAAATCGAAAATAAAGTAGTTTTTACAGGCAGAATTCCAAATACTGCACTTCCAAAATTATTACAACAATCGAATATTTATATCAGCATGCCTATTACCGAAGGTGTTTCGGCTTCTTTATTTGAGGCGATGGCATGCAATTGTTATCCTATAGTTTCAGATATTCCGGGAAATCAAAGCTGGATTAAACATCGTGAAAACGGACAATTGATCAAAATTGATAATATCGAGATGCTTGCTAAAGAATTGATCTGGTCTTTTGAAAATCCAGAATCCCGTAATCAGGCCATTCTTCAAAATCAAAAATTTGTAGAAGAAAATGCAAACTACAACATCAACATGAAAATTATTGCGGATAAGTATCATGAATTGCTGGATTCGAATTAAAAAACACAACCATGTCTCAATATGTGTATAAATCTTCAATAGATTTTATTTCTGAACTCTCTTTTGATTATGTTGAAACTTATTCATTACAGCGCGGAGAACAATATGAAGAAAATAATTCATCAAATAAACGCGAATATGAGCAATTGAAACAAAGAAAATTTCGAAAAAATGACCTGAGTGATCTTCAGGAAATACGATTTATTGAACTGGAAAACCTTGTAGGTTATACACAATATATACGCAATGAAAAAGGAGAATTTCACCCTTCAGCCAAAAAAACAAACACTTTCAAATCTACAGATCAGCAAGGAATTGATTTGCAAAACATCTTGAAAACCAAAATCCAAAATATCCCAGATTGGATGTGCGCTCCCATATATCGGGATGCATTAGTTTTTTATAACAAAAATGGCGAGATTTTAGAAACCCTAAATATTTGCCTTAGCTGTCAACACATGGAAACCAGAATGTTCAATCAGATAAATGGCGATTTTGTCACTTACGATTTATTAAAACATTTCTTTATTGAAGCAGGTCATCATATAGAATAAAAGCATTTTTATCACTCTACAAAAAACCATATCGTAACTTTTCTTCAACTTCAACGACATATCATTTCACGGAATTATTTAATTTAATCTGAAAGAAATATGAATAACAGAAGAAGTTGGCTCAAACAAGTAAGTTTAGGCGCAGTAGGATTAGGCTTTTGTCAATGGGAAACATTTGCAAATCCGCCATCTGAAAAGGAAATATTTTCGGTTTTAGACAAATCTCCTATTCTATTACGGTCGAATGAAAACCCGTATGGGCCTTCTCCATTAGCACGCATTGCAATGGAAAAAAGCATAAGCACCAGCAACCGATATGGTTGGAATCTTTCATCAGAATTAATCTCTCTTATCGCCCAAAAGAATAATGTATCAGATAATAATATTTTATTAGGAGCCGGTTCAACTGAAATTTTAGACTTGGTACTTCAATACACTGCATTAAAAAAAGGTAATTTTATACTTGCCGAAACTACCTATAATTACTGGACGTTTCCCTCTGAAAAACTGGGCTTAAAAAAAATCACAGTTCCTCTCACTAAGGATAAAAAACATGATTTAACCGCTATGTTGGCCGCAATTGATTCTGAGACTAAAATGATCTACATCTGCAATCCAAACAATCCCACCGGAACCATCTGTGAAAGAGAAAAATTAGTTTCTTTTATAAAAGAAGCCTCCAAAAAAGCACTTGTTTTTATTGACGAAGCTTACATTGATTTTACAAAAGAACAATCACTAAGCAATCTCGTCATTGAAAATAAAAATCTAATTATCACTAAAACTTTTTCAAAAATGTATGGTTTAGCCGGCGCACGTATGGGTTATGCGGTTGCTGCTTCATCAACAATTGACGAGCTCAGTACTTTAAAATCATCTCCTAATTTATCTGTAAGCGCAGTATCAACAGCTGCAGCGATTGCTTCCTTAAATGATCAGAAATTTATTCAGCAAGTATCTACTTTAAATGAAGAAGCAAAAAAATACACGATTGAACAACTTACAAAACTAAACCTGACCTGCATTCCTTCTTATTCCAACTTCATTTATTTTTCTCTGGAGAACTATAAAAAAGATTTCTTTAAACAATTGGAAGATCACAATATAATGGGAACGAAAATTTATGAGGAAAACGGAAAATGGACCAGAATTACGATTGGAACAATGAAAGAAATGCAACAATTTATTGAAGCTATAAAGTAAAATTTCGCCAAAAGTCTTTTTACAGAAAATCTATTCAAATAAATTATAATCGTTACTTTTGAACTCAGAATTTTTCCGAAGTTTCGGAACTCAAAAAAGCCTTTTATTTATGGAAATCCAATCCAATTTTTCTTTAAAAAACTATAATACTTTTGGCATCGAAGCCAAAGCAAAACAATTTGTTGCTGTTCATTCAGTTGAAGAATTAAAAACCATCCTGACAGCAAACAAAAACGAGAAAAAATTTATTTTAGGCGGAGGCAGCAATATGCTTTTAACAAAAGACATCGACGCTTTGGTCATTCATATTGATTTAAAAGGCAAAAAAATCATCAAAGAAGACGATGATTTTGTATGGGTAGAAAGTCAGGCTGGCGAAACCTGGCATGATTTTGTTCTTTGGACAATCGAAAACAATTTTGGCGGTTTAGAAAACATGTCCCTGATTCCCGGAAATGTAGGAACCACTCCGGTTCAGAATATTGGAGCATACGGAACTGAAATTAAAGACACTTTTGTTTCTTGTGATGCGATAAATATCGAAACTCAGGAAATAAAAACATTTTTAAATACCGACTGTAATTTTGGTTACCGCGAAAGCATCTTTAAAAATGAGGTTAAAGACCAATATATTATAACCTCGGTAATTTATAAACTGACTAAACGCAATCATAAAATTAACACTTCTTACGGAGATATTACAGCTGAACTGGCAAAAAATAATGTAATTACTCCAACCCTAAAAGATGTGAGTAATGCTGTAATCGCGATCAGACAAAGTAAACTTCCGGACCCTAAAGAATTAGGAAACAGCGGAAGCTTCTTTAAAAATCCGATTTTACTGAAATCTGATTTCGAAAAAATTCACCAGAAGTTTCCTGAAATGAAATATTACGAAGTTTCTGAAACTGAAGTAAAAGTCCCTGCAGGCTGGCTAATTGAGCAGGCTGGTTTTAAAGGAAAACGTTTTGGCGATGCCGGAGTTCACAAAAATCAGGCTCTGGTTTTGGTAAACTACGGAAATGCAACCGGACAGGAAATTTTAGCCGTTTCAAAAGAAGTTCAAAAAACGGTTTTTGAAAAATTCGGCATTCATATAGAAGCAGAAGTGAATGTGATTTAGAGTTTTTAGCCTTTGAACCTAAAAAAGAAAAAAATGTACACACCCAATTTATACAAAAACGAAAACCCTGAAGAAATCAGAACTTTTTTGAAAGAAAATAGTTTTGGTATTCTAATCAATCAAACTCACGGAAAATTATGTGCTACACATATTCCTATCGAACTGGAAGTGAATACTGACGGAAAAGAAATTTTGCAGGGACATCTTTCAAAACTAAATCCGCAAGCAGAAGGTTTTGCCGAAAACGATCAGGTTTTGGCTGTTTTTACAGGTCCGCATAGCTATATTTCATCTTCCTGGTATGATCATGAGAATGTACCAACCTGGAATTATATAGCCGTACATGTTTATGGCCGAATAAAAATTGTCGATGAAGCAACTTCCATAGAACAGCTAAAAAAACTAGTTGACAAATACGAGGTTAATTCAGAGAACCCTGTGCGTGTTGAAAATCTATCTGCAAAAACAATGCGTGAAGCAAGAGGAATTTTTGGTTTTGAGATTGAAATCGACGAGATTCAGGCAACCAAAAAACTATCACAAAACAGGGATGATCACAATTATAAAAACATAATTTCGGAATTAGAAAAAAGCGAAAACCCTCAGGCTATTGCTGTTGCAAAAGAAATGTCAAAATGCCGAAAGTAAATAGGGTTTAGCCATTGAAATCTAGGAATTCATAAGTACATTTGCACTCGCAAGATTCAAAAATTAAAAGACATTAAAACAGATGCTTATAACTTTATTTTACTTTTTTATTGCTATTGTTTTTATCCAGGTTTTCTACTATTTAGGAATTTTTGGAAAGTTTGCTTTTGCTAAACCACAAGAAATTACACAAAAAAAACTACCTGTTTCCGTGATTGTTTGCGCTAAAAACGAAGAAGAGAACGTAAAAAAATTCATTCCGTTATTAGCAGAGCAAGATTATCCTGACTTTGAAATAGTTTTAATTGATGATGCTTCAAGCGACGAAACCTTAGAAGCTTTTGAAGAATTTGAAAAACAATACTCAAACATTCGTCTGGTAAAAGTTCAAAATAACGAAGCTTTTTGGGGTAATAAAAAATACGCTCTGACATTAGGAATCAAAGCTTCAAAAAAAGAGTATTTATTATTTACAGATGCTGATTGTTATCCAACTTCAAAACAATGGATTACTGCCATGACCTCTCAATTTACTATGAACAAAACAATTGTTTTAGGTTATGGTGGTTACGAGAAAATAGAGCGTTCTTTCCTGAATAAGATCATTCGTTTTGAAACCGTTTTAACAGCAGTACAATATTTTTCATGGGCTAAATTAGGACTTCCATATATGGGTGTTGGACGAAATTTGGCTTATAAAAAAGAAGAGTTTTTTAATGTAAATGGTTTTATAGAACATATTCAGGTTCGATCTGGTGATGATGATTTATTTATCAATCAGGCAGCCAATAAAAACAATACTACTATTTCTTATACACCGGAAAGTTTTACTTATTCGAAACCAAAAGAAACATACAGAGAATGGTTTACCCAAAAAAGAAGACATATCTCTACTGCACAATACTATAAGTTTTTTGACAAAATGCAGTTAGGGCTTTTCTTCATATCACAGTTATTTTTCTTTATATCCGTTACCATCCTGCTGGCTTTCCAGTTTCAATGGATTGCTGTATTGGCTATTTTGGCAACCCGTTACACAGTTGCCTGGATTGTTGTTGGGTTCTCAGCTGGTAAATTGAAAGAAAATGACCTTAAAATTTGGTTTCCTGTTGTCGAAATCGTGCTTATATTGACACAAATTAATATCTTTATAACTAATATCTTTTCAAAACCTGTATATTGGAAATAAATTCTAAAATAGAAAAAGCTAAAAAAGGCGATCAGATCGCCTTTACTTTTTTATTAGATTATTTTTGGAATGAAGTGTACGGCTTTATGCTAAAGCGTACTGAAAACGAAACGATTGCCGAAGATATTACCATCGAAACTTTCTCTAAAGCTTTTGATAAAATTGCCAGTTACAATCCTGAATTTCAATTCAACACCTGGCTAATTGCTATTGCAAAAAATGTTTACATTGATTTATTACGTAAAAAGAAAACCAGTCTTTTTATAGAAATTACTGATGCCGAAGATCAGCAGGCTTATAATATTGCTGACACTACCCCATCTGCAGAAGATGCATTAATTAAAGAGCAAAACCTTTCGCGCTTACTTCTCTGCATTAAAGAATTAAAACCACATTATCAGGAAGTAATCCAGTTGCGTTACTTTCAGGAAATGACTTACCAGGAAATAGCCTTAAAAATAGACGAGCCGTTAAGCAACGTTAAAGTAAAATTACTTCGCGCTAAAAAATTATTAGCAGAAATTATCGAACGTAATAGATAATTTATTATCTTTAAGTAAAGAATAAAGTATCCATGTATTTATTCTTAAAAAAATAAATTATTCACACACTAAAACAACAACACTTGCGTTGTTAGCTAAAACCAAAACCTTACTGCTTATGATTTAATGTTACTTAACCTTAAAATCCATAAATCATGTCTAAATCAAGTATCTACGAAACAAGCTGGACCAATCTTGTTTTCGAAAACAAAAACAAAGAGTACGGAGCGTATCAATTACGCCAGGAGAATTCCAAAACAACTATCACCGCACTATTTGTGGGCTTGCTATTACTGGCAACTTTGGGAAGCGTATCGATGCTGATTAACAAACTTAAGTCTGATTCAGTTATTGAGACTGACCCTGTTCTTAGTGTACCATTAACTCCTGTAGATCTTACTCCTATTCCGGTACAACCTGAACAGCCAGCACCGGTTATACCACAACAGCAAGCTGCAGCAGCAACTCCGGCAACAGATTTGAGTCAATTATCGCATCCTGTTGTAGTGACCACTGAACAGGCAGTAGACAACATTGCAACTAATGCACAAAATACTACTGTTATTGAAAATGCTACTCCGGGAAATGGAATTGGAGAAAATCCGATACCTGGAAATGGTACTACCAATACTGTAGTTACAGAAGTTACTGATCCGGGAACCACTGTTCTTCCAGTAAATGCGCTTGATAAATTACCGGAATTCCCTGGAGGTATGGCTAAATTCTATACGTATGTTGGAAACAATTTCAACAGACCGGAATTGGACGCTGAAAAAACATTACGAGTTTATGTTTCTTTTGTAATCGAAAGAGACGGTTCAATTACAGACATCATGGTAAAAAATGATCCTGGTTACGGAATTGGAAAAGAAGCTATCAGAGTTTTAAAATCATTAAAAACAAAATGGATTCCGGGAGTATTAAACGGAAAAGCGGTACGAACTGCATATAATCTTCCAATAACAATAAAAACGGAAGCTGAATAATAACAATAGAAAAGCAGAACTCAGGTTCTGCTTTTTTTTATAAAAAAATTAAATCATTGAGAGATTAAGAAAGTTAAGGTCATACTTGATTTTTCTTAATCTCTTAATCGTTAAACCTGTATGTTTTTATTTAACTACTTTTACTTTTCATTAAATAAGAACCATCAAATTAATATACTTAAATGCCATTTACCTTTTCTCATCCGGCAATAATACTGCCTTTCAGATATTTTCATAAAAAATGGTTTTCTCTTACTAGTCTTATTATTGGCAGTATGGCTCCTGATTTCGAATATTTTATCCGAATGAAAGTTCAAAGTAATTACAGCCATACTCTTTATGGCGTTTTTTGGTTTGATTTACTTTTAGTTCTTTTACTTTCTTTTCTTTTTCATAATGTGGTCCGAAATGATTTATTCTTTAATTCGCCTAGCTTCATAAAATCAAGAGTATTCATTTTCACTTCATTCAACTGGAATCATTATTTTAAGGAGAACTGGGTGGCTATAGTAATTTCAGCATTAATCGGAATTCTTTCACATTTATTTTGGGATGGTTTTACACATCAGCAGGGTTATTTTACAACACACATTACCGAATTAAAAAACTGCATTACGGTTTTAGGCAACGAAATTCCGTTCTGGAAACTGGCTCAGCATTTAAGTACTGCAATTGGTGCTATTATCATCATTGCATCCTTTTTTGCACTTCCAAAAAATACAACACAGCCGTCAGCTATTCATAAGCAATACTGGATAATGGTTGTAATCCTGACTTTTACAATCTCCATTCTAAGATTTTTAGGTTATCTAAAATATCTCAATTTGGGAAATACTATTGTAACAGTAATTTCAGCTTTTATGATTTCATTACTGATAAGTCCTCTTTTAATTAAATTTAAAGCAAGTCTAAAAATTTAACAAAATCAATTACTTTTGCTGCTCCTTAGACGGAATTTAAATCAATCAAATAAAAAACTAAGAAATGGGAATATTTTCGGCCCTTATGGGTAATGCAGGTACAGTTAGCCAGGAAGATTTACTTAAAAAATACGGACAGCTTTTAACTGACAGAGAAGAAATTGAAATGGGTTTTAAACTAATCCGTGATACTTTTATTTTTACCAACAAAAGATTAATTTTAGTTGATGTACAGGGAATAACAGGCAGCAAAACAGAATACAAATCAATTGTTTACAAAAACATTACTCGTTTTAGTGTAGAAACTGCCGGAACATTTGATCTTGATGCCGAATTAAAAATCTGGGTTTCAAGCGAATTAAATCCAAGTATTGTAAAACAATTTAATAAATCTGTAAACGTTTACGAAGTGCAAAAGGTTTTAGCACATCATGTTTTAGGTTAATTATATAATACAAAAACGGCAGATTTTACAATCTGCCGTTTTTTATTTAAATTCAAAACTACTATTTCTTTTTTGTAGTTGTTTTTTTAGTCGTTGTAGCTTTCTTAGTTGTTACTGGTGCAGTGTTTACAATTTTTTGTTGCACATAAGGCTTATACAAACCATCTTTTTCTGCTCTTGCTTTTGCATCATCAGCTCTTTTCTTAGAATCCGGATGCGAACTCATCATTTGATCAATAAAAGAAGATTCTGCTCCTTCACTCATTTTTGCCAGGATCCTAAAGGCAGATTCTTCAGCATTTACGTTGTATCCGTTTTTCTTTAAAAAATTGTACGAGAACAAATCTGCTTCTGATTCTTGCTTACGGCTAAACTTGCTGTCTATTATTGCACTACCAATTTTTCCTAACTGACTATCCGTAACACTCGCAATTGTTGCCGATTGTGAGGCAGCTCCATCTATCAAAGCTTCTTTTCTGTAAGCAGCTTTGATTGCATCTTGCGAATCGTGATTGGCAACGTGACCAATTTCGTGCCCAATAACGGCAAGTAACTCGTTATCATCCATAATATCCATTAATCCGGAATATACACGCACACTTCCGTCAGCAGTTGCAAATGCATTGACTTCTTTTAATTTATATACTTTATAGTTTAAAGTATAACCTTCGCCAGCTGTATGTTTTCCAAAAACTCTGTTTAGACGTAAAGTGTAAGGATCTGTTGCTGTTGCTACTTCATGCTCAGTATCCATTTTATCAACCGCAGCTTTAGACAATGCAGCTGCATCAGCATTACTAAAAGTAAAACCACTAATTCCTTTTTGAACGGCTCCCATCGCTTTTTCGCCAAAATTAATTTGGGCATTCATTCTAGTAAAACCAAAAGTGGCAAACAAAACTCCCAATACAATAAATTTCTTTTTCATGTTTTATACTATTACAATTTAACATCAAATGTACTACAAATCAAATTTCATTTTTATTCCTTTAAAGTTATTTTTTTAACAATTAAAGGTATAATTTTTAAATGAGTAAAAATCAACCTGCTACAGCAAATTATTCATCTGGCATAATTTATCAAACAAAAACTATTTATTAGATCTCTATTGCTATTTAAAAGACAAGATTTTAACATCCGCACAAAACAATTATAAAAAACAGTTTGTTAAAACTACCTAAATCCTTCTACCAAATTAAATCTTAAACAAATCATCAAATAAACTACATTCCGTATCTTTGTACTTTGAATTTTGATATATGGAAACAGTCATTGAAAATATACCGCCTGCAAAACCTAAATGGTTAAAAGTTAAACTTCCTATTGGACAAAAATATACTGAACTTCGTGGTTTAGTCGACAAATACAGCTTAAACACAATCTGCACCTCAGGAAGCTGCCCAAATATGGGAGAATGCTGGGGAGAAGGTACCGCAACTTTTATGATTTTAGGAAACGTTTGTACACGTTCCTGCGGATTTTGTGGTGTAAAAACCGGCAGACCCGAAACAGTAGACTGGGACGAACCTGAAAAAGTAGCGCGTTCGATAAAAATAATGAATATTAAACATGCTGTAATTACAAGTGTGGACAGAGACGACCTGAAAGACGGCGGATCTATTATCTGGATTGAAACCGTAAAGGCAATACGCCGAATGAACCCAAATACTACTCTTGAAACTTTAATTCCTGATTTTCAGGGAATCGAAAGAAATCTGGATCGTATTGTAGAAGCAAATCCTGAAGTTGTATCTCACAATGTTGAAACGGTTCGCCGTTTGACCCGTGAAGTTCGTATTCAGGCTAAATACGATCGTAGTTTAGAAGTTTTACGTTACCTGAAAGAAAAAGGAATCAACAGAACAAAATCCGGAATCATGTTAGGCCTTGGAGAAACTGAAGAAGAAGTTTTCCAGACCATGACAGATTTACGCAATGCAAATGTTGATGTTGTTACTATTGGCCAATATCTTCAGCCAAGTAAAAAACATTTACCTGTAAAAGAATTTATAACGCCTGATCAATTTGCCAAATACGAAAAATTTGGTCTTGAATTAGGTTTCCGTCATGTTGAAAGCGGACCATTAGTGCGTTCTTCATACAAAGCACAAAAACATATTTTATAAAAAACCTAATCGTCTGTTTGTTTGATTGAGAAAAATCAATTGAACAAACAGACCATTAACCGAATACACAGAAAGTTTGAAAACTAGAATTGCCATTAACGGTTTTGGAAGAATTGGTAGAAATTTATTTCGTTTACTTCTAAACCATCCTGAAATTGAAGTCGTTGCAATCAATGACATTGCTGATAACAAAACTATGTCGCATTTGATAAAATACGACAGCATTCACGGAGTTTTGCCTTTTAAAGTTAGTCATGACGAAAAAGGAATTATTGTCGATGATAATCATTATTTGTTTTTTCATGAAAAAAGCATTTCAAATTTAGACTGGAAAAGCCACAATATTGATTTTGTAATAGAATCAACCGGAAAATATAAAACGCATGAAGAACTGAATGCGCATATCGAAGCGGGAGCTAAAAAAGTAATCCTTTCTGCGCCTTCAGAAGTTGATACCATCAAAACAGTAGTTTTAGGAGTAAATGAAAATATTCTGGACGGAAATGAGAACATAGTCTCCAATGCAAGTTGTACCACAAATAATGCAGCTCCGATGATAAAAATCATCGAAGAATTATGCGGAATTGAACAGGCCTATATTACAACGATACATTCTTACACTACAGACCAAAGTCTTCACGACCAGCCACATAAGGATTTACGCCGCGCGCGAGGCGCAAGTCAGTCAATTGTTCCAACAACTACAGGTGCAGCTAAGGCATTAACAAAAATTTTTCCTAAATTGCATGAAAAAATCGGGGGTTGCGGAATTAGAGTTCCTGTTCCTGATGGTTCATTGACAGATATCACGTTTAATGTAAAACGTGCTGTTACGATTGAAGAAATAAATAAAGCATTTCAAGAAGCCTCAAAAACAAATTTAAAAGGAATATTAGATTATACAGAAGATCCTATCGTTTCTGTTGATGTAATTGGTAATACACATTCGTGTTTGTTTGATGCACAATTAACTTCTGTCATTGACAAAATGGTAAAAGTTGTGGGTTGGTACGATAACGAAATTGGCTATTCATCAAGGTTAATCGATTTGATTTTGCGTATAAGAAAAACATAAGATTCATTGTAAAAGCATTGCCATACATGAAATACCACTTTATTATTGTTTTTTGTTTTCTTAATTCGTTTTTGTACTCTCAGACTAAAAAGAGTACAGATAGTGTTTTCTATTATAACAAACTCGTAGATACAAATCTTAATAATAAAAAATACAATCAGGCACTTTTCTACACCAAAAAATCAATTGATTTTTGCGAAACCAATCACCAGGAAGAGAATTTAGCCAATCAAACTTTTAAGCTTGGTAAAATTTACTACAACCAAAAAAACTACGAAGAAGCACTTAAAAATTTTCATAAAAGTGTTTCTTTGTTTGACAAGGTAAAACCAACCTGTACCAAAGCTCTGGCGTTACATTATATTGGCGTAACCAATACTGCAAAGGGCAATTATGACACTGCCGACATTTACTACAAAAAAGCCACAGCTCTTTTAGATGAATTAAAAATTGCTGATCATGCTCAGGTCTTAAATTACAAAAAAGCCATAGCTTTTAAGGCAAACAAAGATTTATCATTGGCATCAGAGCTTTTTCGTAAAATAACAAAAAAACCAGACAACCCATTCATTCTAAAGACTAAAGCAGATTCTTACTATCAGCTTGGTTTGATTGAAACCCAGCTCAAAAGAAATGATTCGACAATGATTTATTTTGATAATGCGCTAGATTATAATGCCAAAAGCAATAATCTGGTTCAAAAATCAAAAATTGTCTTAGCCATAAGTCAGTATTACAAACAGAATAGAGATTTTGATCTTGCTTATTCGTATTTAGACGAACACTATCAGTTAGAAAATTATATTCTAAAATTAAAAAATTCAAAACTGGATCAAAATGAGTTTGAAAAATTCAAGAAAAATGAGTCTTTAAGTAATACGATTAAACGCGAAAGCGAAGAAAAAATCCAGTTAAAAACCTATCGTTACTCTAAATTGGTGAGTATTTTAGCCATTGCCCTTATTTCGATTTTATCGCTTTTGAGTTTAGCTTTGTATAAAAACAATATCATCCGAAATCAGAATAATTTACTTTTAAGAGAAAAAAATAAAGAACTTATTCTGGCTAAAAATAAGGCCGAAAAAGCCTCAAAAGCAAGATCTGAATTTTTATCGACTGTAAGTCATGAACTCCGGACTCCGCTTAATGCGATTAACGGAATTACACATTTACTTCTGGAAGACAATCCTAAAAAAACACAATTAAAATATTTAGAATCTTTGAAGTTCTCCGGAAACTATCTTACTACTTTTATTAATGAAATCCTGGAAATAAATAAGATAGACTCTACAAAGGTCGAAGTAGAAAATATTAGTTTCAACCTAAAAGAATTACTATTCAATATCCAAAGTTCATTAAAAGAGCTGGCTACTGCCAATAAAAACTATTTTAATCTTGAAATAGACGAAGCGATCCCGAATAATTTAATTGGTGATCCAACTAAAATATCTCAAATCATATTAAACCTAATCAACAACGCTTTAAAATTCACTCAAAACGGAAATGTGAATGTTATTGCAAAACTATACGCCGAGGAAGAAGATACTGCAACAATATATTTTGAAATTGTGGATACCGGAATTGGTATCCCGGAGGACAAATTACAAACGGTTTTTGAAAGTTTCTCACAAGGATCGATAGAAGTAAATCGAAAATACGGAGGAACTGGTTTAGGACTTACAATCGTTAAAAAGCTAATCGAGCTTTTGGGTGGCGAAATAAAACTAAAAAGTGAAGTAGGCAAAGGATCTACTTTTACCTTCAAATTAAATTTTAAGATTAACAAAGAACCTCTGGAAGTGGCAGAAGAAACAAAACCTTACAACGATAAGCAGTTAAAACACAAATCTATCTTGTTGATTGAGGACAACAAAATCAATCAGATGATTACCCGTAAAATGCTTGAAAACAAAGCAATTTCGTGTGAAATCATCGATAATGGCGAAGATGCTGTTGAACTCCTGAAAGTAAAACGTTTTGACATGGTGTTAATGGATGTTCATTTACCCGGAATTAACGGAACAACTGCGACCAAATTAATTCGGGAGTTTGACAAAACTACTCCAATTATTGCTTTGACGGCAATTTCGCTTGACGAAAACAGAGATATGCTGCTTTCTTTTGGAATGAATGATGTAATTACAAAACCATTTGTTCCGGACGAATTCTATAGCATTATTGCGAAATTTTTTGACTGATTTTTTGGAACCTGAAATATTTAAGAATCCAAATTCTCTTTAACGTAATCTAAAATAGTAGCATCAAAATTTTGCTGATGTTTGATGAAAGTGCTTTTAATTGGTAAATAATACAATTGCGATACCAGCTTAGAATCTTTTAATCGAACGTAATCTTTTTCTGTTGTTATGATTTTTTTGTTTTCGGCTTTATTCTGAATCGAGTATAAATCAGTTTCAGAAAAATTATGATGGTCCGGAAAAGTCAGACATTCATCATTTTCATTTTTTAAATAATCAAAAAATGGTGTTGGCTTTGCAATTCCTGCCAAAAGTAATTTCGTTTCAGATTTAATTTCATTCACCGCTATTTTTTGATTTTCACCATAAATAAAATCATCATAATCGATAAATGTAAAATAGATTTGCTGCGAACAGGTAAGCTTTAATTTTAGTCTGATTTCTTCCTGCTCTTTATCAGATAAATTTTTTGGGCATTTTGTTACAATGACAATTTTAGCTCTGTTGGCTCCGCTCCTGCTCTCACGTAAATTTCCGGTTGGCAGCATAAAATCATCTGCATATAAATCATCATATGAGCTTAATAAAATATAAAACCCTGCTTTTACTTTTCGGTGTTGATAAGCATCATCCAATAAAATGATCTGTGGCTTTTCATTCTGCGAAAGCAATTGAATAATTCCGTTTGTTCTGTTTGCATCAACAGCAACCTGAATACCGGGAAATTTTTGATAAAACTGAAAAGGTTCATCTCCCAGGATTTCAGCATTTGATTCTGCGCTGGCTAAAACAAATCCTTCTGACTTTCTTTTATATCCACGGCTAAGCGTTGCAATTTTATACTTATCAGACAATAACCGAATCAAATATTCAATTTGAGGTGTTTTTCCGGTTCCGCCAACACTTAGATTTCCAACCGCAATAACCGGAATATCAAATGAAGTCGATTTCAGGATTCCTTTATCAAAAAAATAATTACGGATACTGGTAATGAATCCGTATAGAATAGCAAATGGGAAAAGTATTTTTCGAAGTACGTTCATTATTTTTTATTTCAATTTATTCGTTACATCAGAATTAATTAAAGACTTCATTTGATTAATAGCAATTTCATTCAATTTCAATAATCTCTCCTGCTGCGTAATTTCTTGTTGTATAAACATTGCATTTATACTTTCAAGATTTGATAAAACAACTAATTGTTCAATTGAAGCAACATCTCTAATATTTCCTTTTTTATCAAGATTTTGATCACGCCATTGTTTGGCTGTTTTACCAAACAAAGCAACATTTAACAGATCAGCCTCATCCGCATAAATAAAATTCTTTTGATTTATAGTTAAACTCATCGGAATTAAATTCTCTTTTATAGCATCTGTATGTATTTTGTAATTAATCTTGGAAATTGTTCTTTGTAGATTCCATTCGAGGTTTTTAGCATCGCTTTCATCTTCTTTTAAACGTTGAAATTCTTTTATCAAATAAAACTTAAATTCAGCACTTAACCAGGTCGCAAATTCAAAAGCAATATCTTTATGTGCAAATGTACCACCATAACGACCTGTTTTCGAAATTATACCAATAGCATTTGTCGTTTCGATCCATCTTTTTGGCGTTAACGAGAAACTATTAGACCCAGTCATATTTTTAATTCCATCGAATTCGATGGAATTAAAATTGGGATTATTAAATTTTTCCCACAGTCCAATAAATTCAACTGTGCTACGATTTCTCATCCAGTTTTGTAAAATATAATCACTACGTTCACTATCTCGATGTCTGGCAATATCTGTAAGAGAAATAAAGTCTTCTTTATGATCTTCATACAAAACAACATCAATTCCCTGAACATTTATTTTTTTATTTTTAGCCATAATTTAATGCTGAAATATTAATCTAATGGAATTAAATACGTCTCAAACTTAACTCCATAAGCAAGATAAACCCTGAAATTTGATAATGAATCTGTACAAAATAACAAACAGAAAAGTATTTCTTGAAGTACGTTCATTTTACGAAAGTATAATTTTTTTCGTTAATTTGTTTTATGAATTCGTTTCAAGTTTTCTCCAACAGCATGAAACCTGAAGCAAATAAAACATAAAACCTGAAACAAAAAAGCAATAATGAAAATCAAAGAAATAATAGCAGTTCTCGAAGAAATGGCACCTTTGGCTTACGCCGAAGATTTTGACAATGTTGGACTTTTAGTGGGTGATACTGAAACGGAAAGTACGGGAGTTTTGGTTTGTCATGATGCCTTAGAAAATGTAATCGACGAAGCCATTAGCAAAGACTGTAATTTGGTAGTATGTTTTCATCCTATTTTATTTTCCGGAATTAAAAAAATTACAGGCAAAAATTATGTCGAACGCGCCATCCTGAAAGCAATCAAAAATGATATTGCCATTTATGCCGTTCACACTGCACTGGACAATCATTCGGCTGGTGTTAACAAAATATTTTGCGATGCTTTAGGTTTAACGAATACTAACGTTCTGGTCCCGAAACAGGGTTTTATTCAAAAATTAGTTACTTACACTACTCCTGATAATGCCGAAAAAGTCCGAAATGCAATGTTTCAGACTGGCGCAGGAACAATTGGCAATTATGACAATTGCAGTTTTAATACGGAAGGTTTTTTTACTTTTCAGGGCAATGAAAACAGTAATCCTGTAATTGGCGAAAAAGGAAAATTACATACCGGAACCGAAATCAAAATTGAAGTTATTTTTGAAAAACATTTACAATCTAAAATTCTAAAAGCATTGTTCTCAAATCATATTTATGAAGAAGTGGCTTATGAAATTTATGATTTAAAAAATGCACACCAAAATATTGGTTTGGGAATGATCGGCGAATTTGAAACAGAAATGGACGAAAAAGATTTTCTGTTTTTTGTAAAAGATAAAATGATTGCAAACGGCATTCGCCATTCAGCCTTTACAGGAAAAAAAATCAAGAAAGTTGCTGTTTTAGGCGGATCCGGAAGTTTTGCCATAAAAAATGCAATTCAGGCTGGTGCTGATGCTTTTTTGACAGCAGATTTAAAATACCATCAGTTTTATGAAGCAGAAAACCGACTTCTTTTAGCGGATATTGGTCATTTTGAGAGCGAACGCTATACAAAAAACTATATTGTTGATTTTCTTCGAAAAAAAATCCTTAATTTTGCCATCATTTTATCAGAAGAAAATACAAATCCAGTTAAGTACTTATAGAATATGGCGAATACGAAAGAATTAAGTGTTGAGGACAAGTTAAGAGCAATATACGATTTACAGCTTATTGACTCTAGAATTGACGAAATCAGAAACGTGAGAGGTGAACTTCCTTTAGAAGTGGAAGATCTAGAAGATGAAGTTGCAGGTTTAAGCACGCGTTCAGAGAAACTGAAAAGTGAACTTGAGGTTATTGAAGATCTTATCAAATCGAAAAAAAATGCGATTGATGAGCACAAAGAGGTTATCAAAAAATACACAAAACAACAAGAATCAGTTCGCAATAACAGAGAATTTAATTCTTTGACTAAAGAGGTTGAATTTCAGGAATTAGAAATTCAATTGGCTGAAAAGCAAATCAAAGAAATGAAAGCTTCTATCGAACATAAAAAAGAAGTTATTTCTAATTTAAAAGAAAAACTTGACGCTAAAAGTTCGCACTTAAAACATAAAAAATCTGAATTGGATGCTATCATGGCTGAAACTCAAAAAGAAGAAATCTTCTTATCTGAGAAATCTGCTGAGTTTGCTTCACAAATCGAAGACAGATTATTAGCTGCTTACAACAGAATCAGAAGCAGTGTTCGTAACGGTTTAGCTGTAGTTTCTATCGAAAGAGGAGCTTCTGCAGGATCTTTCTTTACAATTCCGCCACAAACTCAGGTTGAAATTGCTTCAAGAAAGAAAATCATTACTGATGAGCACTCTGGAAGAATTTTAGTTGATACTGCTTTAGCAGATGAAGAAAAAGAAAAAATGGAACAATTGTTCTCAAAATTCTAAATAACAAGGTCCCGATTAAATCGGGACTTTTTTTTGCCATTATTTTTTCGCCACGAATTTCACGAATTTCACGAATTCCCCCTAATTAATTCTTGAAATTCGTGGCGAAACTTTTTACTAATCTGTAAAAATCATTTTAATCTGTGGCAAAACATTTTTTACCTTTATAAAAAATTTAAGTTTTGGGAATTAAAAAAGGAATTCGTTTTATTACATTAAAATCGGTTGGGTCATATATTAATTTTTTGAGTTATGTGCGTCCGCAAAAGGCAGTTGAACTTTCTTATGCGCTCTTTAGTCAGCCTCGTATTGGGAGATTACAAAAAGATACACTGCCAAAAGTTTTACGTAATACCGAAACAGAAATGTTTCATCATAACGAACATCATTTTCAAACGTATGTATGGAAAGGAAACGAAACCAAAATTCTTCTGGTTCACGGTTGGGAAAGCAATGCTTCGCGCTGGAAAAAAACCTTACCACATCTTCAAAAATCAGGAAGCACGATTATTGCTATTGATGCTCCGGCTCACGGACAAAGCAGTGGTAAAGAATTCAATGTACCATTATATGCTGAATTCATAAATAAAGCGGTCGAAAAATACCAGCCAACTATTATAATTGGTCATTCTATTGGTGGTGCGGCTTGTGTTTATCATCAGTATTTGTTCCCGAATACCAGTATCAACAAAATGGTTATTCTGGGAGCTCCTTCAGATTTGAAGACGTTAATTGACAATTACATTTCGATGTTAAGCCTGAATACTAAAATGCTTTCACTTTTAGAAAGTAAATTTATTCATCGTTTCAACTTTAAACTGGAAGACTTCTCGGGACAAAAATTTGCTTCAGAATTTAATATTCCTGGTTTTATTGCTCATGATACTTCAGATAAGATCGTCGCTTTTGAAGAAGGAAAAAAAATAGCAAGTAACTGGAAAAACAGCCAGTTTATTGAAACTAATGGCTTGGGGCACGGAATGCATGATGATGAATTGTATGATAAGGTGATTGAGTTTTTGTTTTCGGAAGGTTCTGAGCCGCTAAGTCACTAAGACGCTAAGTTTTTTCCAAGTTTTAGATAAGTGACCACGATATTGTCATTCCGAGGAAGAGGAATGACAAACTTTATGTCAAATCAAAAAGTTTAAGCAAATCTAAACTACTATTTTAAAATACTTCAACAACTCCTTCTCTCCTTTTCCGGT
This sequence comes from Flavobacterium chilense, assembly GCF_001602525.1. Taxonomy (GTDB): domain Bacteria; phylum Bacteroidota; class Bacteroidia; order Flavobacteriales; family Flavobacteriaceae; genus Flavobacterium; species Flavobacterium chilense. The sequence goes on along the minus strand of NZ_LSYT01000007.1, from coordinate 258,504 downwards.
AATAATAATTGCTCTGGAATTTGCGGTTCTTCTAATCCAGTCTTCTTCCAGCATTTTATTCAGCAATAGAGCTCCAACTGAGCCTGCAATATGATTTCTTCTTTCGCTCCAGTCGAGACATGGCTTTAAAAATATTCGTTTTTGTTTTTGAGCTTCTTCTAAGTTAATTCCAAAATCAGAAAACCATTTTTCTCCTTCTGAACTAATTTCGAAAACATGGTTTGTTCGAACAATTATTTTTTGATCCAATAAACTATCGGCTAAAGCAACGCCAATTTTTCCTGCCAGATGATCATAACAGGTTCTGCAGAATTTTATTGGCGGGTAATTTTCAGTTTCATTACCCGAAGAAACTTTTGTTTTAGGAACAAGATTAGCCATTCCTTCAAGCGCATACGCAACTTCTTTATTCGAAAACCTGTAATATTTATGACGTCCTTGTTTTTCTACACAAAGTAAATTGGCATCAAGAAGTTTTCCCAGATGCATACTTATATTTTGGGGAGACGTATTGGCTGCTACAGCCAGTTCTGTTGCTGTAAAAGCCCGCCCATCCAACAATGTCCACAAAATTGATGCACGTGTAGGATCTCCAATTAAAGTTGCTGTTTTTATAAATTGATCTTCCATCCAGATATTCATAGTTAAGTGCAGAATGAAGTATTGCTTTGTAAAGTTAAATAACTTTGAAAGAAAATAAGTTTATATGTTTACTACTTTATTTCTTCAGTCAGAAACTAGCGATCCTTATTCGATATATAAAACCATGTTAGAGCGAAATCCCGTTTATTGGGATGAAATGAATAAAATATGGGCAATATATTCTTATGAAGATTGTGTTTCGATTTTAAAAAACCCCAATGTTAGGATTCCAGTTGTAAATCCTGACAATGAACAAAAACTGAACAAGCATGCTTTAGAGATTTTAAACAATCTAACCCGATTATCAAATGGAATTCAGCATGAAATTTCAAGAGAAATCGCGATGTTTTTATTTTCAAACATGAAATCTGTCGAAAGCTATAAAATCATTTCTCAATTAATAGAAAATGATTTAAGTGCTAATAAAATCAATTGGGTAAATTCGGTTGGCAAAAAATTGCCTGTTTTAGTTGTTTTAAAGAGTTTTGGTTTTGAAGAAAAGGATTGCGATTTTATTTCAAACAAAATTGAATCTTTGGTTAAAATAATGCTTCCGCAGAAAACCGAAGAGCAAATAAAATCTATAAATGAAGTTTCAGCAGAAATCTTTTCAATTGTAGAAAAACGACTTTCTGCTTTAAGTTTCTATGAACCTTTAATCGCAAAAATTTCGAGATCTGAACATCTTTCGCCTGACACAATCAAAATAATATGCATTAGCAATATGATTGGATTGCTGATTCAGAGTTTTGATGCCGGAAGAGGAATTCTTAGCAATTCGTTACTGCAGATTCTAAAAAATAAAACTTTTTCAAACAAATCCGAAATAGAAAAATCGGTTATTGAGACCATCAGATTTGATCCTCCAATTCACAATACAAGGAGAATAGCGACTGAAGATATAATCATCGGCGAAAACCTTATTAAAAAAGATGATCCTATATTAGTTGTACTTGCATCAGCAAACCGTGATGCTGAAAAGTTTAAAAATCCAATTAACTTTGATATTGAAAGAAACAACAATAATGAAAATCTAACTTTTGGAATTGGCGAACATATGTGCCTGGCGAAATATTTTTCAATTGATTTAACCACAGAAGCTTTGTGGTTTTTATTTGACCACTATAAAACAGTTGTACTTTTAGAAGACACAATTGAATACGAACCAATAATTAATGCCAGATTACCAAAAACAATCTGGATTTCATTACAATAAAAACTAAACTATGATAGCTGTAATTTTTGAAGTTATTCCTAATGAAGGAAAAAAAGAAGAGTATTTAGATATCGCTGCAAGTTTGCGACCTGAATTAGATCATATAGAAGGATTTATATCGATCGAACGTTTTCAGAGTTTTACTAATCCTGAAAAGGTTTTATCGTTGTCTTTTTGGAAAGATGAAGAAAGCATCCGGAAATGGAGAAATCTTGAAATGCACCGACATGCACAAGCAAAAGGTCGTAATGAAGTTTTTAAGGATTATCATTTAAGAATCGCTACTGTTGTTCGTGATTACGGAATGTTTGATCGTAAAGAGACTCCTCAGGATAGTTCAGAATTTCATAATTAAGGTTCAAAGTTGCAGAGACTCAAAGGCACAAAGGTTATTTTTGAGGTTCTGACGCTCTGAGTTGATAAGGTTCTAATTTTTTTAGTTTTCCAAAAATCTAAGAAGTCTAACAATCTAAAGATCTAACAAATCTAAATTTTGCCTACTTTTGCACTATGGAAGATAATTTAAAACGTCTGAATAAATTTATTGGAGAAACGGGCTATTGTTCTCGTCGTGAAGCCGATAAATTGATTGAAGAAGGACGCGTAACAATAAATGGTGCTGTGCCGGAAATGGGAACTAAAGTTTCACCAGATGATGAAGTGCGCATAGATGGAAAGTTAATCGTGGAAAAGCACGAAAAAATGGTGTATCTGGCATTCAATAAACCTGTTGGAATTGAATGTACAACTAATCTTGAAGTACGAAACAATATTGTAGATTATATTAATTACCCTAAACGTATTTTCCCTATTGGAAGACTGGATAAAGCGAGTGAAGGATTAATTTTTATGACAAATGATGGTGACATTGTAAATAAGATTTTACGTGCCAGAAACAATCACGAAAAAGAATATACGGTTACGGTAAACAAACCTATTACAGATCGCTTTATACAACGAATGGGAAATGGTGTTCCGATTTTGGATACGGTTACCCGAAAATGCAAAGTAGAGCAAATTAGTAAATACACTTTCAAGATTATTTTAACGCAGGGTTTAAACCGTCAGATCCGTAGAATGACCGAATACTTAGGTTATGATGTAACGGCATTGAAACGTATTAGGATCATTAATATTTCTTTGGATGTTCCGGTTGGTCGTTACCGCGATTTAACTGATGATGAGATCAAAGAATTAAACGAATTGATTGAACCTTCAAGCAAAACAGAAGAAGCGAGTTTACCAAAAGTTGAAACTCCAAATAAACCTTCAAACAGAAGAACAACTTTTATTTCCAAACACGATCCCAGATTTAAGAAAAAAGGTGATTATTAATATAAAGAATCCCATCTGTTTGTACAGATGGGATTTTTTCTTGTGTTCCTATTTACTTTTCAAAAATTCATAATACAAAGCTTTTGAAAGAAAAGTCGAATTTTGGTAGTTTTCAATCAAAATATTTCTATTAATTTCATCCTGCCCTCCAAATAGATTATTCTTATCAAAATACTCTCGACGTGCGTCTTCATTGAAGTTTAAGCTACTTAAGAATTTTGGTTCAACCCCTTTATTAACAGAGATATTATAAACTGTGATCAGATTTCCCCAATTCACAAAACTGCACATTAAAACTGTTCCATAGAAATACCAAACCATTTGATTCACTAAGTACGCATTTGTTTTTTTCTTTGTAATTTTTAGAAAAGAGTAAATCAAGCCAATAATCGCCAAAATCAAAAAAGCATACACGCCTAAACGTTTATAGGTTAAACCAAAGAAAGAAACATATTCTGAGTTTTTGATGATAGCACTAACGATCAAAACAATATTTAAGGTGATCCAGATTTTAGCCAGTCTTTTTAATACTGTTGATTTTTCGTCAAAATTAAATCCGCCTTTAAAATAAAATAAGATTACACCAACTGCCATCAGAATAGAAAAAATCACAGCATTTACACGTTCGTGTGTGTCTGCGCTTAAATTTGTTTTTTTGATCACTTCAAAAAACTGTTCGTAATTATATGTTCCAATAAAAACCAAAAGCATAATATTCAACAGAAACAAGGTGATTTCTCCACTTTTTCTTTCAAAGTTAAGATCTAAAAATGAAAATGTACTTTGACTTTTTACTTCGCTAATATTGGTGAATTCGTTATTTAATTTTGGATTGAATTCGTAACAAACTTCCGGCACCCAGTAATTCCAGAAACTAAATGAAATATAAAATCCAAGTACGCTTATGAGTATGAGCTGGAAAATATCAATATCCAGCGTATAATCTGTAAATAATGATGAGAAATGATCGCTACCAAAAGAATAAACGATAAAAAACAATCCTAAAAACAATACCGGAATAACGACAAAGGCCACCAGTTTTTTTGCAAAATCATTATGGATTTTTCGTTCCGGAAGCCATTGACTCAACATAAAAACACGTCCAAATGAGGTAAATATGTTTAAGAATATCAACGGAAAAACCTGTATGATTTTAAGTTCGCCATCCTGAGTTTTAAACTGTAAAAACAGGATTGATAAAGCTAAAGCAAAAAACGAAGCGGCATCTCCGTACCATGCAAAAGCAAAACAAGATAAAATAGAAGTTACTACCAGAACCAAATGCGATCTGTCGACAAATTTTTCCTGAAAAAAATAGCTAACAAACAGCGTTAATATCACGCCAAAAATACCCAGATTAACCCCGGGAGACTGATTGTAAAAAAGCACTGTAAACAGTACTGTACAAGCTAAAATAATTTGATGTTTTTTCATTTTTATTAAATTAAAAGTACTTTGTATTTCAAAGTTATTAGACAAAAAAATATAGATCTTAGGATTTCATCAATTTTTCGAGATAAGAAAGGTGTTCTTTGAACGCCGCGCGGCCAAGCGGTGTTACCTGATAAGATGTTTTGGGCTTTTTACCAACAAATTCTTTCTTAACTTCGATATATTCTGATTTTTCTAATGCAGAGGAATGACTTGCTAAATTACCATCGGTGATGTTTAAAAGATTTTTCATCTCGGTAAAATCTACCCAGTCGTTAACCATCAGAACGGACATTATACCCAATCTGACACGGCTTTCAAAATCTTTATTTAATTTATCAATGATTCCCATTGGATTATTTGTATTTTTTGAACATCACTAATCCATATAAAATATGCAGTATACCAAATCCTAAGATCCAGAATATCAAACCATATCCAATATAAAAGAGCGCAATACATCCTAATAAAAGCTCCGAAAATCCTAAATATTTTATATCTGAAAAAGTATATTTTTCAGCATTTATAACGGCCAGTCCGTAAAATATTAAAGTAGATGGTGCAACCAGACCAAAATAACCATGATACATTAAAGCCAGACAAAATATTCCTCCTGTTACTAAAGGAACTGCTAAATTGAACAGCATTTTTTTTGTAGCCGAAGTCCAGATTGGCAAATTATATTTTCGGCTTTTTCTAATGGTGAAAAAGATTCCGAATGCAAACGCACAACTCATGATCACAATACCGATCCAAAATAATTCTGAAACTAAATTAGCCGAATACAACCTGTGATCATCTTTTAAATAATCCATACCGTTTGCTTTAAACAACTGGTAAACATATAATCCTCCAATAAGAGCCGAAAGTCCCGCAAAAACTCCTGAAAGTCCGCTTAACGATATAAATCTGGAAGAACGCTCCATCATGGAACGAATATGTGCTAAATCTTCTTGGTGCTTTTGATTCATAATTAAAGTACTTTGCAGTACAAAGTTATTATTTATTTTGACTTGACAAATAAAAATTGACTTTTATTTTACAGATGCTGGAAATCAGAGTAATTAGACTCTGAAAAACCTCAAGAACAAAAGGTCCTGAAAGCTGCGTGAGGGATAGGAAGAAGCTACCGAAGTAGCCTGGATAGCCCGACCTTATTTACAAAAAGGCGCACAATAAACGACCAGATTGGAGCGCCTTTTTGTAAATAAGGTCACGCCCAATGTATAAAACAAGAAAAGCCTATTCTTACGAATAGGCTTTAATGTATTTTTAAAATAAAATTATTTATTTTTTGCACTTCTCATTTTGCGCGCTAAAAGAGTATTTTTTAATAGCATTGCAATTGTCATTGGTCCTACTCCACCGGGAACTGGTGTAATAAAAGATGCTTTTTTGCTCACCTCATCAAAATCAACATCACCTTTGATTACATATCCTTTTGCGTTTGATGCATCATCTACACGTGTAATTCCAACGTCAATAACCGTTACTCCATCTTTTACCATATCTGCTTTTAGAAATTCCGGAACTCCTAAAGCTGTGATGATAATATCGGCATTTTTAGTAAACTCTGCTAAGTTTTTAGTTCGGCTGTGAGTTAAGGTAACTGTCGAGTCTCCCGGATTTCCTTTACGGCTCATTAAAATACTCATTGGTCGGCCTACAATATGACTTCTTCCAATTACAACGGTATGTTTTCCGGCAGTTTCAACTTTATAACGCTCCAACAGCTCCATAATTCCGAATGGTGTTGCAGGAATGAAACTTTCCATTTCTAAAGCCATTCTACCAAAGTTAGTTGGGTGAAAACCATCGACATCTTTATCAGGATCGATTGCTAATAAGATTTTTTGCTCATCGATATGTTTTGGTAATGGCAACTGAACGATATACCCGTCCAGATTATCATCTTCGTTTAACTCTTTTATTTTGGCAAGTAAATCCTCTTCGGTAATGGTTTCCGGCAGACTTACTAAAGTAGAATCAAATCCGATTTCCTGACATGATTTTACTTTACTTCCTACATAAGTTAAACTTGCTCCATTGTTACCCACTAAAACCGCTGCTAAGTGAGGTACTTTTCCTCCGGCTGCTTTTATGGATTGAACTTCGGCTGCAATTTCGTTTTTAATGTCGTTAGATGTTTTTTTACCGTCTAGTAGTTGCATTGTTTTCTAAAAGTTAAATGTTCTAAGTTAGAAGTGAGAAGCTAATCTTCTCTTTTATTAATTTAATTATAAAATTTAAGGTCTAAAATTCCAGCTTATAACTTGAAACTTTAAACCTTAAACTTTTATTTTATCTCGGCATTCCGCCTGGCATTCCTTTCATGCCTCCCATCATTTTCATCAGATTTTTTCCGCCCGGACCCTGCATCATTTTCATCATCTTGCTCATTTGGTCAAACTGCTTCATTAACTGATTTACCTGCTCGACTTTGGTTCCGGAACCTTTTGCAATTCTGGCTTTTCTTTTTACGTCGATAATGGCAGGTTTGCTTCTTTCGATTGGCGTCATGGAATGAATGATGGCTTCGATATGTTTGAAAGCATCATCTTCGATTTCTACATCTTTCATGGCTTTTGAAGCTCCAGGTATCATTCCAACCAGGTCTTTCATATTACCCATTTTCTTTACTTGCTGAATCTGCGTTAGGAAATCATCAAAACCAAATTCGTTTTTAGCGATTTTCTTTTGAAGTTTTCTGGCTTCTTCTTCATCAAATTGTTCCTGAGCTCTTTCTACAAGCGACACAACGTCTCCCATACCTAAGATACGCTCTGCCATACGATCTGGATAAAAAACATCAATTGCTTCCATCTTCTCGCCTGTACCTACAAATTTGATTGGTTTGTTTACAACCGATTTAATCGAAATTGCAGCTCCACCACGTGTATCACCATCTAATTTCGTTAAGATAACTCCATCAAAGTTTAAGATATCGTTGAAAGCTTTTGCTGTATTTACAGCATCTTGTCCTGTCATCGAATCGACAACGAATAATGTTTCCTGAGGCTGAATTGCTTTGTGAACACGCGCAATTTCATCCATCATTTCCTGATCTACTGCCAAACGACCTGCAGTATCGACGATAACTACATTAAATCCGTTTGCTTTTGCATGTTTGATTGCGTTTTGAGCAATCTCTACAGGATTTTTATTTTCTGGTTCTGAGTAAACCTCAACACCTATTTGATCTCCAACAACATGAAGCTGATTAATCGCCGCAGGACGGTAGATATCACACGCTACAAGAAGTGGCTTTTTATTTTTCTTCGTTTTTAAGAAGTTGGCTAATTTTCCTGAGAAAGTAGTTTTACCAGAACCCTGAAGTCCGGACATTAATATAACGCTTGGATTTCCGGAAAGGTTAATTCCGGCAACATCACCTCCCATTAATTCTGTCAGCTCATCTTTTACCAGCTTCACCAATAATTGTCCTGGCTGAAGCGTTGTTAAAACGTCCTGACCAATTGCTTTTTCTTTTACTTTGGTTGTAAAATCTTTAGCAATTTTAAAGTTAACATCGGCATCAAGTAAGGCACGACGAACTTCTTTTAAGGTATCGGCAACGTTTACTTCTGTAATTTTACCGTGTCCTTTTAATATATGGAACGCTTTATCTAACTTATCACTTAAATTATCAAACATACTATTTTCTTTATTTGAAGTGCAAAGATAATCTAATTAGATATTTCAGGCAATTTTTATTTATACGCAATTTTGCCACAAAGACACTAAGGCACAAAGTTTATTTTGTTTTTTTCTTGCTAAACTGCCGAGTTTTGTTTCTCGCAGATTTAGCAGATTAGGCTGATTTTTTTCATTCTTAATAAATAATCTGTCTAATCCAGTTAGAGCAAAAAAAAGCGCAAAGAATAAAAACCTTTGCGCCTTTGTGCCTTTGTGGCTATGAACCTTAAAATTAAAACTGGAAGTAAATAAACGGCTGCGAACCAGCAACTGCTGTTGCATATACAATCCAGTATACAAAGCCCAGAATAATTGCTTTTCCTATTAAAGGTGTTTTATCAAAAACAAATTTCATTTTTGAAGTGATTACTTCCGGTAAGAAATGCCAAACGTATCCAAAAAGCATTAATAAAAATACATTTTTATACCCTATAACAATTGCCTGCCAATGTTCTGGCTCAAAAGTTAACTGACCTATATTATTAATCACTTGTAAGGCTGTTTCAAAATCTCTGGCACGGAAAAAGATCCAACAGAAAACTACAAAATGAAACGTAATTACGATTGATATGAATTTCCAAAGTAAACCTGAACTTTTACCTTCTTTTTTGGATGGGAAAAATTCCATGAAAATTTTATGAATAGCTAATGCCAAACCGTGTAATGCTCCCCAAACAATAAATTGTGCCCCGGCTCCATGCCATAATCCTCCCAGTAGCATTGTGGTAAACAAATTGAAATTGGTTACCAGTGTCTGGTTTCTTTTCTTTGAAAGTAAAAATGTCAAGCAAAATACTACGATTGCCCCAATTGCTATTGCTAACGGAACAAAGCTCTCGTTTATATTTGAAATTCCCCAAAGCAACAATCCAAAGAAAAATAAACTAGGAAATAAAAATCCTGCGAATGTTCCTTCTCTGTTTCCTCCAATAGAGATATACAAGAAATCTTTTAACCAGGTGGACAGCGAAATGTGCCATCTTCTCCAGAAATCTGTAATTGATGTTGATTTGTATGGTGTTCTAAAGTTGGCCGGCAATTTAAAACCTAATAATAGCGCAATTCCGATTGCCATATCTGAGTATCCGGAAAAATCGCAATAAATTTGAATAGCATATCCATAAGACGCCATTAAGTTTTCAAACGATGTGTAATTCATCGGTGTATCAAAAACACGGTCTACAAAGTTTATCGAAATGTAATTTGAGATTACGGTTTTCTTGATTAATCCACCTATAATTAAAAACAAAGCATTGTTTACATCCTGCTTGGTCAGATTTAGTTTTTGATAAATCTGTGGCAGGAAATCCTTTGCTCTTACAATTGGTCCGGCAACTAATTGCGGGAAAAATGAAACGAAAAATAAATATTCGATGTAATTTTTTGTTGGCTTAATTTCTTCACGATAAATTTCAATAATATAACTCATCGACTGGAAGGTATAAAATGAAATTCCGACAGGAAGAAAAATATCATGAAGCTGATAATTACCATGAAACATATCATTGAAGGTAACAATCATAAAGTTCATGTATTTGAAATAACCTAATAATCCCAGATTCAGGATTACACTTATTACAAGATAAATTTTCTTTCGACTGTCTTTTGCTTCTCTGTAAATTACCTGACTCAGTCCATAATCGACGACAGAGGAAAGCAATAGCAGTAAAAAGTAGATTCCGCTTGACTTATAATAAAAGAAAAGTGAGAAGAGAATAACGTACGTTAATCTTAAATAAAATGTTTTGCGTAAAAAGGCATACACAAAATAAAAAACGAGAAATAACCCTAAGAATAATCCGGTATTAAATAATAGTTTTTCGTCCGGATTATATATAAACCACCCTTTAGCCTGTTCTAATGTAACTGCACCAAAATTTTGAACAAACCAATTATTTATGCTATCAATTGTAATCAACTTAATTTTTTAATTTAAAATTATCATATGCTTTTAAAAATGCCTCTATAAACAAGTTTCCTTGCTTTTCGTATCCTTTTTTAGAATAGTGAACCCAATCAGGACCAATTAATCCTGTTGCTTTTAGATTTCGGATTCCGTCCATTCCTCCAAATTCATCATATAAATCCCAAACTGCAAAACCATCTGTTTTTGCTGCCTCTATAATACTTTTTGCATATTCGTGAATGTAAATATTAGGTTTTCTGGCTTTAAGCAAAGAGGGAGGCGGTGTCATAACAAGTATGGCTACATTGCTGTTTTGCTCTTTTATCTTTTTTATAAATTCACGTAGTTCTTTTATATAAGCAACAGCATCCATATGATCGTAACTTTCGTTTGTTCCTAATGACAAAACGAGTAAATCAGCATGCAGGGCTTTAAACTGATCAAAAAATAATGGGTATTTATTGTAATCTGAAAATTTTGCTCCGTTTACTCCAATACTGCTGTAAATAACTCCCGGAGCATCTTTTTCCAGAAAAAGGCCGTTAAGTTCATACTTCTCGGAGTTTTTATTTGGAACCAGAAAGATTTTATCTAAAGCTTTATCTGAATGATAAGAATGTGAGAACGAATCTGATTCTAAATCTAAAGGAACAAACTCTGAACTGGTAATATTCTTAGGTCTTGTTTCGTTTGTTAAGATCTTTAATGTTCTTCCTGCACGAATATTATTTGACTTGAGGTGATTGACTTTTTTAATATCGGCAATTGAAATATTGTATTTATCGGCAATGGTCGAAATAGCTTCTCCTTTTTTAATCTTATGTGTTATGATTTTTCGCTCTGTAGACTGAATTGTTTTGGTTTGGGACGAGATCGCCAAATTGAACATATTTTGATTCTGCGGGGTAATGATATAAATAGAATTGAATTTATAAGCAGCATCTTTAATATGCAATTCGATTGCAAAACCATCGTTATCTCTCCAGAGTGCAATTCCGCTTAAACCAATCGGTAGATTTTTAAAGGGATGTATATTTCGATAACTTTCCCAGGCTCTGTTCGAATAAAAGCGTTCGTTATAAGAACCATTTGTTTTAGCCAGCTGATATGGAAAAACAAAACCACGTCCGCCGTTTCCAAACTTTTGCTGTAAGTTCTTTCTAATTTCATTGGTCATCAAATCGCTCTGAATATGCGAATCCCCAACATGTACAATATTTATCTTTTTGTTATTGTTGCTTTCATTTTCCTTCAACTTCTTAAAAACATCCTTTAAAACTTCCGCATTATAGATTCTATCCTCCGAAAAAGAATCTACCGCTGTTGTATCGACTTTGTGAACCATATTTTTAATTATTGGAGTTGAATCTGCCTTTTCTGTCTCACCATTGGTGGAGAAAAAAAGACAACAAAAGAAAATAATAAGTCTATTCATTTACACTATCTTTTTTTACAGAAACAGAATCTGTATTTGATTTTTTGACTGTTCCTGGTCTGTTTACCCCAGTCCCTCTATTTTCTCGTAATACTTTGTATTGTTCGTATCCTTTGTTTAACTGATCGTATAACAATTTACCAATGGCTTTTGCACCACGCTGGTTAAAGTGTGTATAATCTTTATTGGCTTTTGCCGGAGACTCATCTACCCATTTTACCATTGATCCGTCACCGCCCATTAAAGTATATAAATTTACAAACCCTGATTCGGTTTCCAATGCATATCTTTTTTGCGCTTTCATTAATGGAACTACAGCAGAATCGGTTTTCATTTCTAAATCATATTTTGTTGATTTATCTGCTGTCGAAATAATTAAGACAGAAACTCCCGGAAAAGATTCTCTAATTTTGTTCACCACTTTTGTCATTCCTTTTTGGTACCAGGAATAATTTTTGGTTCCGTAATTTAAAACGTTGGTTCCGTAATGTAAAATAACCAAATCGTATTTCAGGCTATTATTGAATCCCTGCATTACATTGGCATTAAACATTGAGATTGGCAATCCTGAATTTCCTCTTTGCGAGAAATTATCAACATGAACTCCAATTCCGTTATCAAAATTAAAGCCATAGATTGGAATTGAATCTGCATGTATAAAATTAGCTTTGAATGCTTTTACACTTCCTGAAGTTACTTTTAAAGCATTGACTAAGTTACCCGGAACAAGGCTTTTTCTCAATGTATCTTTTCCAATAACAAAATTCACATTTCCTTTTTTAGATGATTTACCATAATATAATGTAGGATTATCTAAAGTTGTGGCATATTTATTAAGTCCTGCTTCGTATTGAACCCAGGTTGTATTTGCTTTATCATTTGCAAAAAACACATGACCGTTTACTCCAAAAGGGCTTATTGGATTTTTGATATTTAAATACGATAAGGTTTTCCAGTTTTTAGAGTAAGTTGACTTAACCGAACCTCTCGATGCGGCAGACTCTGAAGTTATAGGCACAAAACCAACACCATTACCACCAAAACGTTCCTGATAATTAGATCTCACATCCTGTACAATTAAATCCCCATCTGTCATAGAGTCGCCATAATAAGCAATCCTTACTTTAGATTGTGGATTTTTTTCCAGCTGATATAATTTTTCATAAAAATTAATCAGATATTGATATCCTTTATAGTTATCGAAAGTTTCAGATGGAAATTCGATTCCTTCTGAGGCATCAAAAACGATTCTCTCCCTTGCTTCTCTTTTTTCGTCTTCGCTAAGACTGTCATCTTCCAGCGATAAGGAATCATTTGCTACAGACTCTAAAAGCAAACTGTCAATCAGTACGTTTTTAGAATCTACTTTACTATCCGGAAAAATTTTATCAGGTAAGATTTGTTTAAATCCAATGAAAGCTATGAATGCCAATGCGACAATTGCAAAAGACTGAAAGAAATATGATTTTGTATTCACTAGTAATTATAAATTTGAAAAAAGGACCGCAAAAAATTTCATTCAAAATTCCTATTAATTCCTTATAAAAAAGTAATGCGCAAAGATAGAATTAAACATTAGTTTATAAATTATTTTTAACAATAAAATAAAACAAAAAAAGAGGTTAGAAAAATCTAACCTCTTTATCAAAAAAAAAATAAAAAAACAAAGCTAATGATTAACTGGATTCTAATACCGCTTAATTATATTGTAATGGTTTTCAAAGTTTAAACCAAAACCATTTATAGCTAAATTTATTAGCGTAAAAGCTGTATTATTATAAAATCAGTGCAAAATATTGTTATTTATTATAGATTTCATTTTAAAGATTATTTCAAGATAGCATATTGAAAAGTAGGGTTACCTCTTTCACCTGCAGCATTAACACCTGCTGTAAATCTAACTTTATAAACATTTCCTGCAGGATCTTTAACCACAAAGAAACGATCTGATCTTGCCGCAAATCCAGAAACTGGATTACCATTTGCATCTGTTCCTGATACAGTTCCTCTCCAGTTTGAACCAATATTTCTTTGATCATCTGTAAATTTAGTATTGTCAACATTTGCCAATGTAAAAGCATCATATGTAAAAGCTGTTGTAAGCACTTGATAAGTTTTAGCGCCACCTTTAACATTATTTAAAACAAAATCTGCAAAATTATAAGGAACTAAACCGGCTCCCATTGAAGTTGTATTAGTAAAACTTGTGAAACTAATGTCCCATTGTGTTTTTTGTGGTTCAACACTAACTGTTTTCTTATTTAATAAACTTAAGAAAGTAAAGTTATACGCTGCATTTTTTGAAACAATGATTTCTTCGTGAGTTGTAGCTGCAATATCAGCATACTGAACTTTATAATCATTACCACTTCTTAAAATTCTAACTTTTTTCCATCCTCTTGAAGGCCCTGTTCCTGTACCCTCAGATCCAACTGCAGGATTAGTTGTTCCAGGATTACTTCCCATATTGATTACATATACTTTATTATCTGAATCTGTTGCAGAGATTGCTGCAATAGCTGTTTTAGTAATATCTCCAGCAGGATCATCAACTTGAGTAGTACTTCCATTACCATTAACGAGCATAGTATCATCTTGTGCCTGAACCTCATCAATATTTACACTTGTTGTTTGTTTAGCAGACATTCTTACAGTATGGTTTATAATTACTCTAAAATCTGTTCCAGAGTAGAATCCTAAATCCCATGAAACTCTAGGCACAGCAGTCATTTTTCCACTGCTCAAGTCAACAAAAACCTGATTTGGCTCTGTTGGTCCTCCAACTGCCGGAGCTAATGCATTCCCTAAAGAAGCTGTCTCATTAAAATTTACCTGAATTGATTTATTCTCAGAAATTACTGAATTAATAGATACATTGCTAATAGTAAAAACCACATTTTTTACCTCTCCTTCGATAGCTTCTTTCAATTTCTTAAAAGTAAATGACACACTCGATACATTTTTCTCAAAAGGTACAATAACTTTATTTGCAGCAACCGCAGGTGTAGTGCTGTAATCTGTACCATTTGCTACCGCAGTTTCAGTATAAGTTAAAGTTAAAGTTCCTGCAGCTGTAGTCGGAGACGCAAATTTAATTTCGATCGGAGTACTTTCTGCAGATAAATTTAACGATGTTGAAGCAAAAGCCACTGCATTAGCCTGAGCCACTTCATCATCGCTACTACAAGCCCCAAGGGCAAGCAATACAAAAGATAGTATTAAAATAAAGTTCTTTTTCATGTTATTGATTTATTAATTAAAATTTAGATTATACGAAAGTTTTAAAAAGTAAGATCGGCCATATCCTAGCATCATATCAGTACTAGCTCCACCTCCATGTGCTCCACTTCCGCCTCCATTTTGAATAGACTGTAGGTTGGTAACATTGAA
Organism: Flavobacterium chilense; assembly: GCF_001602525.1. Classification (GTDB taxonomy): domain Bacteria; phylum Bacteroidota; class Bacteroidia; order Flavobacteriales; family Flavobacteriaceae; genus Flavobacterium; species Flavobacterium chilense. The sequence continues at coordinate 243,453 of NZ_LSYT01000007.1, read as the reverse complement.
CAGATTTCGGGCTCCGATTGTAACTTCAAATTGATTTTTAAAGAATGCTTTACGAATAGAAGCATCCATCCAGCTGTAAGGTTGTAATTCACTTAAAAAGAAACCTGCTTTTCCATCCGTACCGGTTCCCGCAACATATTGTTGTTGTTGTCCATTGTATTTATAGAACACTGCTAACAAAGTATTCCATTTAGGAATACTATAAGAAATACTTGAATTTAGCCTAAACGAATAGAAAAATTTATCATCAGACACTAAGTTTTCAGCCGCCAGATCAAGTCTTCTCGAAATCCCTACTACAGCAGCTCCTAACATTACATTCCAATTTTTATATGTATATTGTTCTACTGTCGAAATGTTCCACATTTTATACCTGTTGATATTAACATATTTATAATGTAAAGGATTTACCTGAGTTGTAACCAAGTCAATCCTATCATCAACATCCAAATACGTAACAGCTAAGTTGTTAGAGATTTGAGCACCAGAATCAAAAGTACAGGCTCTCTTAAAACTAACTTCATAAGAAGTACTTGTTTCTGGAATCAAGTCCGGATTTCCCTGCATATTATGATTAGAATCAACAAAATAAGTATACAACTCATCAAAGTTTGGAGTACGATAAGATTTACCCAAAGAAGCTCTTGCCTCTAGCCCTTTATCAAAAAGATATCTTAATCCTAAAGAACTTGCATATTGATTATTAAAAGCACTTTGAAATGAAAATCGAAGCCCCGGACGAATAGAAAACTTATCACTTACTCCAATTTCAGCAACCGAATAAATATCATAATTCTCTAATCTCTTCCTAATATCTACACCTTGCTGGTTATCATCTCTAAAAGCTCCTACTGAAGAATCGTAAAAACCATTCTCATTTGTAATTTCATACCCAAGCTGAAAGTCTACCTTTTTATTATCAAAGAAATTGCTAAGCGTACCTGTTGAATAAAACACCTCTTTGGATTGATATGTTTCTCTTTTGTTATCTACCTCTTGTTTTGTATCCATTTGATAAACAAAATTCTCTAAATCACGCTCTTGTTTCTGTTCAGAAATTGAAACATTATACTTTAATTTCGAGAAAAGATTTCCACTAGCGTTTAAATGATGATAATAACGATTGGTAATATATCTTTTATCTCTCGAAAAATAGGTGTCAGCAAATGGATAATTATCTTGAATATTTACAAGTGGATTGTAATAATGAACATCTTCACCATAATAATCAAATTTATAAAAAATCCTAAAAGCATCTTTTTGATACCCAACAATGGCATTTCCTACCAATTGCTCTTTCGGAAGTTGTGTATACCCTCTAAGTCCATCGTTTTTGTCGTAATCTTTTCCTTGTCTGTTATCATAAAAACCAGCCATTGCGTTGCGATTTCCTCCTATGTTAACAAACCAGTTTTCATTAAAATTATATGCTATTTTAGCAGATTGAATATGGCGTCCTTTATCAAACAGTGCATATTCTTTCCCAACTGTTTCTTCCTGAGCAGTAGCATTTATTTGCCATTTGTAACCGCCTCCTTTTTTAGTAATAATGTTTAAAATACCAGTTACAGCATTTGCTCCATGCGTAACTCCCATTGATCCTTCAATAATCTCGATACGCTCTACATCGTCAAGATTGACCTGCGTTAAATCAACATTAGTTCCCATTCCAGTATCACTAACTAATGGTATATTATCAACCAAGATTTTAAAATACTGTGCATCTAATCCAAACATTGACACCTTTGATCGTCCATCGTCACCATTAGAGGTCACACTAATATTTAAATACTGATTTAAAACATCTGCCAGATTATTTGCTGCCAGCTGCTTAATGTTTTCTTTTGTAATTACACGAACATTAAAAACCGATTTTTTGATCGATTGTGGTTCTAATTGTCCAGTCACAACAACTTCAGAAAGTTTATTTACAGCGGTAGTATCTTTTTGTTGCGCAAAAGACATTTGACATAAAAGAACTGCTGTAAAAAAGGTAAATTGTATTTTCATTATTTTTATTCAATCTTAATAACGCCGCAAATATATAAACTATTTTTATTTGTTCTAAATAAAATACATATATTTGCGAAAATATTAAAACAAAACAATAAGTTATGATTACAAAAAGCCTCTATTTTTCAGCCATTATGGCTTTGACTTGTAGCCTTGGATTCAGTCAGGACAAAAAACAACAAGACATTAAATCAATCAAATCAATGTGTGGTTGTTACGAAGTGAAATTTAATTTTACAGAAACTTTTAAATACCCTAAAGATTCTCTTACCTATAAAGCATCTCCAACTAAACATGAATCTGCTTTAGAATGGGTTGAACTTTTAGAAGACACTCCTAATAAAATTGTAATGCAGCACTTATTAATCGTAAGTGACGACATGATCATCAAACACTGGAGACAAGACTGGTTATACGAAAACACTGACTTGTATTCATTTGATAAAGGAACTTCCTGGAAATATAAAAAATTAGACAAAAAAGCGGTTAAAGGTCAGTGGACTCAAAAAGTATATCAGGTAGACGATAGTCCTAGATACGAAGGATCATCAACCTGGGTACATGTTGACGGGCAAGATTACTGGGCAAATGTTGCTGATGCACCATTACCAAGAAGAGAACAAACTATTCGTAATGACTACAATGTTTTAAAAAGAAGAAACATTCATAAAATTACAGCTACAGGATGGAATCATGAGCAGGACAATGACAAATTGGTTCGTGATGACAGTGGAAAAGATGTTTTGTTAGCACAAGAAAAAGGATTTGACGTTTACACTAAAGTTCCGGATATTAAATGTCTTGCTGCTCAAAAATGGTGGAAAGAAAACAATGTACTTTGGAAAAACGTTCGTGATAAATGGCAAACGTTATTTGACAGACATAAAGACTTAAACTTAGAAGCTAAAGTAGACAGAAAAGCACTTTACTCTTTATTGTTTGACTTAAAACCAACCGCTACTAAAGCAGAATCAGATGCTATTATTGACAAGTTTGTAAAATAAAAATATTTGTGTTAGTTATAAAAAGCCGATAGTTTTAGAAACTATCGGCTTTTTTAGGTTTTAATATATACTATGAACATTTTTATTATTGAGAGACCAGATTTAATAATTTTTTTATATCTAAATATTTTAAGTCATAAAAAAAACCGTCTGAAAATTAATTTCAGACGGTTTATCTACTCATTTTGTATTAATAATCAACCTGTAATTTATTATTTATAAAACTAGATTATTTAAAACCTCAGCTTGAGGAATTACAAATGTCAATCTAGGATCATTATACTGAAAGCTTTCCCCAGCCATGAACAGGTGATTAGCACCTCTTGTTGTGGTAGCCTTATTACGTTTCATTGCTAAGTAACTTTTCCCTTCACCCCAAAACTCTATTCTTGTTTGTAGATAAATTTCTTTTTGAAGTGCAACTCCAGATAAAGCATCTAAATACGCAGGATCTACTTTTCTAATTGCAAACAATTGCTTTAAAATAGTCTTCGCTCCTAAATCATCACCAAGCATTGCTTTAGCTTCAGCATTCAAAAGATACATTTCTTCTATCCTCATATATACATAATCTGTAGTAATAATTCTTTGCCCACCTGGCACTCTATTTGTATCAAAAAATTTACCTAAAGGTCTACCAGTAGAATTGAATTGTCCTTTTCTAATATCTGTTGATGTAATCTTACTTTGTAATCCGCTATCCATAGTTTTAGGATCTCCTGCATAAGCATAACTATAGGTATAATAATCAATTTGTCCCCACCATGATATCAAATCCAAGTCTGTTGCAGTAGTTAAATCAACTCCCCACATCCAACTTGGTGTATTAACATTATTAAATCCAGATTCTGGATTGGCAAGTTTACCAGTAGCATCTAATTTTGCAACTAATTGACTTTCTGTAGTTAGAGGAAACTGATTTTGAGCAATAATATCAGATGTAATATCTCTAACTTTTGCATAATTCCCTTGCGCCCCATAAGCATAAGCTAATAATCCCTGAGCTACCGGCTTGTTGATACTGCTTTTATTATCTCTATTATATGTTTCTAACAAACTAATAGAATCTGTCAAATCTTTAATAATTAAGTCATAAACTTTTGAAGCAGCACTTTTTGGCTGGTTAGGAGCTTTTGTATCAGTATAAATTGGAAGTATTAATTCATCGGCATTATACTCTTTTTGAAATAATTGTGCTAAGTAAAAATAAGCATAGGCTCTTAATGCTTTAGCCTGTCCCATTATATGTTTTCCTTCTTCATTATCAGGTACAATATCATTTCCTCCAAACGCTTCAATAATTTGATTTGCTGAAAAAATTACTCGATAGTAATACCTCCACGGCTTGTAATTATTAGTATCTGTAAAGTTTACTGTTGATTGATATCTCACAATTGCAGTATAATAACCATAATTGGTTCCTGCTAAAACCATATCAGAACATAACATATCTGTATAAATATCAAACCCTTTTTGTCCAAAATCATCGTGACTGGTAGTCCCTCCCATTCCTGGAGTATACATTGTAGTATAAATTCCTGATAGAATTGCATTTAATGCTTCTGGTTTTATTTTTACTATCTCTGCTATTTTACTATTTGTGACTACCTCTGTTGGTTGGCTGTCAAGGAAATCGCTGCTACATCCAAAAAATGTAAATACAGTTATTGCCCCTAATATTAAATTTAAATTTTTCATTTTTTTGCATTTTATAATTAAAAATTAGCTTTAACTCCTAATGAAATAGTTGACATTGGGGCATAAGTATAAGTACTTGATTGTCCTGAAAGAGCACCTGCAGGATTAAATCCTTTTCTGGCAGAAAACAACATTAAATTATCACCTGAGGCATAGATGTCCAACGAATTCATACTAATAGTATGAAGAAATTCTTTTGGAAGTGAATATCCAAGTCTAATATTATTTAAGGACAAGTAATTCGCTTTTGTAACAAAACGTGAAGAAGTTCCATTAGCACTAATATCAGATGTATTTGATATACGAGGTACATCAGTAATATCTCCAGGATTTTGCCATCTATTTCTAATGTCTGTACTCCAGTTATTAGAACCGATATAACCATTATGCATTAGAGATTGATAAGCTGAGTCATAAGCATAACCTCCTAAACTATACAAGAACTGTGTACTTAAACTAAAAGCTTTATATTTTGTACTCAAAGTAAATGCTCCCCTAACTTTAGGAATAGAAGATTTACCAATAAATTTATTTGCTGCATTAGCATAAGTAGTGGTAGTAGTCTCTACAATATTGCCAACTTTATCAGGATTCTGTTTTTGCCACTCATATAAAGATTTAATATAAGTTTCTGTCCCATCTAATTGCCCATTACCATTTGCATCATAATAATATGCTTTCCATTGAGCTACTCCCGTTTGAGGATCTACTCCTACATATTCCGGCACATAGAAGTCATATAAAGAATGTCCATCTGCTCTTCCATAAATAGTTGCAATATCAATAATCTTTTCTTGTCCTGTAGCCGGATCTATTGGCATTTTTAGCATTTCATTTTTCGGTAATTCTCCATTTACACTAAAATCAACAAAATAGTTTTTCCCTTTTAATAAATGGGCAGTAACATCAAACTCTAAACCTCTATTTAACAATTGACCATCATTAACTTTCATAATTGCATATCCTAAAGACGGACCAACTCTTCGGTCAAAAAGTAAATTAGAGGTATGCTTTGAATAATAATCTATTGTAGCATCTATATAATTCCCTAAACTAAATTCAACACCAACCTGAAATTGTTTTGATTTTTCCCAAGTTAAATCCGGGTTTCCTTTTGTTAAAAATGCTAGCGAAACATCATTGTTTAAGTTATTAATAGAGTATTTATCAACACCTGGATAATAATCTAAATTACCATTTGAATCGGTTACACCTTGTTCTCCTGTGATACCATAACTTGTTTTTAGTTTTAATGAGCTGAATACTTTCTGATTTTTCATAAATGATTCATTTGAAACTACCCATGAAGCCCCAACTGATCCAAACGTTCCCCATTTATTATTTATAAATTTAGAACTACCATCACGTCTAACTGTACCTGATATAAAATAAGTATTTTTATAATTATAATTTAGCTGACTGAAATAACTTTCTAAAGAAAATCCATATGTATAAGAAGAAGATGGTGAAGATACCACTGCATTATTTAATTCTAAGCCATTAGGATCAAATAAATTGTAACCACTTCCATCCATATAAGCCTGGCTAAATTTATTACTTTCATGAGCTACCAAAGCTTCAACGGAATGAGAACCAAAATCTTTTTTAAAACGTAATAGATTTAAAATATTATAAGACAATCTTTCATTTTTAGTTTTAAAAAGACTTCCATTCTGTTGGGCAGAAGAACCATAAAACGAATCCATTTTCAAATCACGAGATGAATTAAAATATTGAGAACCTACTCTGGTTTCTAAATTTAAACCTTTTGTAAATTGCAAATCAAAAGAGACATTAATATTAAGCTCATGACGACCTGTTCTGTCAACAGTTTTATACGCATCAGAAATAGAATTAGTCAAAGAACCAAATCTTCTATTTTGTCCATAATCATATAATCCACCACCATAAATTGGATCTTGTAAGATATTACCATTGGCATCTCTTTGGAAAAGCGGATAAATTGGTGCCATATTATCAACAAACCAAAATACACTATTTGAATCAGATGTTTGTCCATTGTTATTTGATTTAGAATAAGAATACCCCATATTCACAGATCCTTTTAACCAACTTCTAATTTGATGATTAACATTTAAACGAGTTGACAAACGCTTAAAATCAGAATTAATTGAGTATCCTTTATCATCAAGATATCCAATAGAGGAGTAATAATTTGTTTTTCCTTCACCACCTCCCATTGTTAGATTCGTTTCTGATCTCAGAGAAGGTTGAAAAGCATAATCTTCCCAGTTTTCAGGAGTATATTTTTTTGTTACTCCTGGTCTAACTGCTCTGGTAACAGGATCAATTAATTCACCTCCATTAGCAACATTCCAGGAATTATAAGCTGGATTTACACCAACACTTGCATTGAATAAATTTTGATTTGCATATGCAACAGGGTCAGCTTTCTTAGTTATAACACCTTGATTGTACAAACCTTCCCATCCTAATGCTATGTATTCATCTGCTGATTTAATAACGCTATACCTTGGAATTAATGAAATATTATTACCTATTTTTGTTTCTACCTGAATATAAGATTTTCCAGATTTTCCAGATTTTGTATTGATAATAATTACTCCATTTGCACCTCTAGAGCCATAAATAGCTGTAGCTGAAGCGTCTTTTAAAACAGTAGTAGATTCTATATCAGAAAAATTAATTGAACTAATGTTACCACTAAACGGAACTCCGTCTACCACATACAATGGATTTGCACTAGCATTTACCGTTCCTATTCCGCGTATACGAATGGTTGCATCTGTCCCAGGTTGCCCAGAAGTATTGATTACTCGAACTCCGGCAATTTCTCCTGCTAACGCCTGAGATACATTTGTTACATTTTTGCGTTCTAAAACATCTGCCTTAACTTGCTTAAATGTTCCTGTAAATGATTTATTTGTAGTAGTACCATAACCGACTACAACAACTTCATTCAAATTTACACCATCCTGCATCGATACATTTACTGTATTTGAGCTTCCTATTTTAACTACAGAGTTCTGCATACCAACATAAGAAAAAACCAATACATCTCCTTCTTTCGCATTGATAGAATATTTTCCATCAAAATCAGTTTGTACACCATTAGTTGTTCCTTTAACAGACACATTCACACCCGGAATAGGTCCTAAAGCACCAGAAACCATACCCGTAATTTTTTTGCCTTGTGCAAATGTCAATTGCATTCCAAGAACAAAAAAAAGCATAACTAATCCTTTTAATTTTTGTTTCATTTTTTGTTTTATTTTGGTTATGGGGTGCAACTTATAAATTTAAATATTTTTTAACAAGATTTTTATATAATTTAACTTTTAAAAAAGTACTATTTTTACTATATTAATGAATAAAAAAGCATTTTAAATGTTAAATAATGGTAAAAAAGGAAGAAAAAAACAAAAAACACGAATACAAGCAGAAGGATTGACTTAAATAGCTATGTTTTATTAAAAAATACGCAATGAGTTTTTTTCATGAAGTTTACAAGCAAAAACTCTTAATAGAAACACAATTTTTTTTCATAATTAAAATAAAAAAACCGCCTAAAAAATGAATTTAGACGGTTAGTATCCTTATTATTTTTTTACTAAATAGCTTACTAATTCAAAATAGATAAAAATAAATATAAGGAGAATGCTTAAAATTATAATTACAGAAAAGCAAAAGAGAAATATTTTACATATTCTTCTTAACTATGATAATTAAAATAAAGGTGTTTCGTCTTGAGTTTACAAATTGTGAGGAAAATTTGCTTTAAAAACCTGAGTGTAGTGGTCACTTTTAATAAGTGCTGCAAAGTAACACACAAACATGTAATATCCTACAAAAAATCTTTTTTTAACATACAGAAAATCTTTACAAGCAATGATGCAACAAAAAAGCCGATAGTAAATACTATCGGCTTTTTTATATTTAATGTTCTCTTTTACATTCGCTCAGGAACTTCAATCCCCAGTAAATTAAAGGCTGCTTTGATAACCTCGGCTACTTTTTGCGAAAGCTGGACCCTGAATATCTTTTTAGTTAAATCTACTTCTCCTAATATATGTACAGATTGATAAAACGAATTATACTCTTTAACCAAATCATACGTATAATTTGCTATTAGCGCCGGACTGTGATTTTGCGCTGCATTTTGAATTACTTCCGGAAAAAGCTCGATTTGTTTTACCAATTCTTTTTCTTTTTCGTGAAGTTCTTCAATATTTGTTTTTGTAGAAAAATCAAAGTCGGCTTTACGGATAATTGATTGAATTCTTGCATATGTATATTGAATAAACGGACCTGTGTTTCCAGCAAAATCAACTGATTCTTCCGGATTAAACAAAATACGTTTTTTAGGATCTACTTTTAAAATGTAATATTTTAAAGCTCCAAGACCAATTGTTTTATACAATTTGGCTTTCTCCTCTGTTGAATAACTGTCTAATTTACCCAGATCTTCAGAAATTTGTTTTGCTGTATCAGTCATATCCTGCATCAAATCATCAGCATCAACAACAGTTCCTTCACGGCTTTTCATTTTTCCGGAAGGTAAATCAACCATTCCGTATGATAAATGATACAGGCTTGAAGCCCAGTCAAAACCTAATTTTTTAAGAATCAGAAATAAAACTTTAAAATGATAATCCTGTTCGTTACCCACAGTGTATACCATTCCACCTACATCCGGCATATCTTTAACACGCTGAATTGCGGTTCCGATATCCTGAGTCATATATACAGCAGTTCCGTCAGAACGCAATACAATTTTACGATCCAGACCTTCATCTGTCAAGTCAATCCAAACGGAACCATCTGGATCTTTTTCAAAAACTCCTCTGTCAAGACCTACCTGAACAACATCTTTTCCTAATAAATAGGTATTACTTTCGTAGTAATATTTATCAAAATTAACTCCAAGATTGGTGTAGGTAGTAGCAAAACCATCATAAACCCATTGGTTCATCATTTTCCAAAGTGAGATAACTGCTTCGTCTCCGGACTCCCATTTTTGAAGCATTTCCTGCGCTTCAATAATAATTGGAGACTGTTTTTTAGCTTCTTCTTCAGTTTTACCCGTTTCTATGAGTTGGTTAATTTCTGCTTTATAGGCTTTATCAAACTCAACATAGTATTTCCCAACTAATTTATCTCCCTTTAAACCGGAAGTTTGAGGTGTTTCTCCATTGCCAAATTTCTGCCAGGCCAGCATCGATTTGCAAATATGAATTCCACGATCGTTGATAATTTGAGTTTTATATACTTTTTTACCAGATGCTTTAATAATTTCAGCCACAGAATATCCTAACAAATTGTTACGAACATGACCTAAGTGTAAAGGTTTATTGGTATTTGGCGAAGAATATTCGACCATAATTGCTTTATCTGCCGGGTTTGGGATTACGTAACCAAATTGGGTATTGTCTTTTATTTCATTAAAGAAATTCAGATAATAACTATCTGCAATTACAATATTCAAAAATCCTGAAACTACATTAAAGCGTGCTACTTCAGAAACATTTTCTGTTAAATAATCTCCGATTTTATTTCCTAATTCGGCAGGATTACTTTTAATCACTTTCAATAAAGGAAAAATGACCATTGTAATATCGCCTTCAAACTCTTTTCTGGTAGTTTGAAATTCGATTTTATCAACAGTAACATCAAATAATGCTTGTATTGCTTTTTGTATAGAAGGAGTAAGAATTTGTGATAATGACATGTAAACTTATTTTTAAAGTGAGCAAAGATACTGCTTATTCATCAATTACAGAAAATGAAAAACATATAAAATACAACAAAACGCTTAGAATTTCTCAAAAAGCACTTCATTTCAATTGTTAAAATTATCAAAAAATTAAACTGCTAATCTATTCATAAACAGAGTCTCTTTAAAAAATTATATTTTTTTTTAGTTTTTTCTGTAACATATCACTGTCACAAGAGTCTTAATAGGGACTTCAATTTAGTTTGAAGGCAAAAATTCAAACAAAAAACAAAAAATCATCATCATCAATCAAATCAAAACAATCACTACCAAAATTATGAAATTAAAATTCTTTCTGTTCGCATTACTGGGGGTAATCGCAACAGCACAAGCTCAGAACTCGGGAACAGTATCCGGGAAAATTACTGAAAAGTCGAATAACGCGCCTATTTCTTATGCAACAGTTTCAATCAAAGAGAACGGTAAAGTAGTTTCAGGTGTTAATACAGATGATAATGGAGACTTTAGCATCAAAAATTTAGCTTTAAAAAGTTATACAATCGAGATTCAGTATATTGGTTTTAGAAAACATATTGGTTCTTTAATTTTAAGCGAAAACAAAAAAACAGCCACTGTTAATGTTGCTCTTGAAGAAGAAGCAACACAATTAAAAGGCGTAAATATTGTTAGCGAGCGTTCTACAATTGAACAAAAAATTGACCGAAAAGTAGTTACTGTTGGTAAAGATTTAACTACAGCAGGTGCTTCTGCATCTGATATTATGAACAATATTCCTTCTGTTAATGTGGATCAGGACGGAAAACTTTCACTTCGTGGAAACGACAATGTTCGTGTATTAATTGACGGAAGACCTTCGAATATTGATCCTGCTCAATTGCTAAAACAGATTCCATCAACTTCTATCAAAAAAATCGAGTTGATTACAAATCCAAGTGCAAAATACAATCCGGAAGGAATGTCAGGAATTATCAATATTATTTTGCATAAAAATGCAAATACTGGTTTTAACGGAAGCTACAGTGGTGGAATTACTTTTGGACAAACAGCCAAATACAATCAATCTCTGGATTTGAATTACAAAACAGGAAAAGTAAACTTCTTTGGTAATGTGGGACAAAACTTTGGAACTTATTATAATGACGGATTCATCAAAAGAGCCGATCAGGATATTGTTCAGAAAATTAATGTTGTAAATGATAATGATTCTTATTTGTACAAAATTGGAATGGATTACTTAATCAACGATCATAATACATTGTCTATTTACACCAATCAAAACAAATCAAACGGTAAAGGTTTTGTAGATACTAATATTGATTATACAAATGTTGCAGGTTCTAATACTTCTAACATTTTTCAGAAATCAAAATACTGGGGACCTGATCAGGTTGGGACTTATAATTTAGCCTACAAGCATATCTTTAAAAAAGAAGGCCATACTTTAGACTTTGAAGCAAACTACAGTGATAACAAAGAAACTAATAATGCTTCTTTCGACACTAAAACAACTCATCTTGACAATACTTCAAATAGTGTTATTTATGATGATTACATAAAAGGAACACGCAAATTAAGCACTATAAATGTGGATTATGTAAATCCTTTGAACGAAAAAACGACTCTTGAAGCCGGTGCTGAAGCCAGAATTACTAAAACAGACAATGATTATATTACCGGAAATCCGCTTGCGGCAACTCCAGTTTCTAATTATACTTATGACACAAATATTTACTCTGCTTATGTAACATTTGGTCAGAAATATAAAAAATTCAGCTACCAGTTAGGTGCTCGTTTTGAAAGTTATAAAGTAGCGGCTAACTTGAATCATGGTGCAACTAAATTTGATGATGATTATATCACTCTTTATCCTTCGGCTTATTTAACTTATAACCTGAATGAGAAAAACACTTTGCAATTTAGCTACAGCCGTCGTGTAGACCGTCCAAGTTTAGAGCAGACAAAACCTATTCGTGAGTTTTCTACTCCATTAGTAACTTCTTTAGGAAATCCTGAATTAAGACCTCAGTTTACAAACTCTGTTGAAGTAAATTATACTAAAACTTTAGAAAAAGGAAGTTTTACTGCGGGTGTTTTCGTAAGAAGCATCAATGACCAGATTAGTAGAATTTTATATCCTGATGAATCAGATCCAAGCGGTGAAAAGCAAATTATGACTTTTACAAACTATGATCACAATACTGCTTATGGTTTTGAAGCATCATTTAATTATAAAATTACTAAATGGTGGGATATTTCTCCATCTATTGACTTCTCAAGTATCAATCAACAAGGAGTTGTGTTCTTGTTTGATCCTGCAACCAACGTGAGCAGCCCAATTGAAAGAAAAATTACTGTTGCAGCTATTAATGGACGTATGAACTCAAACTTTAAAGTAAACAAACGTTTAAGCTTTTTAGCTTTCGGATTTTACAGAGGTGCTGTTGACGGACTTCAAAATAACAGTCATGAAATGTACAAAATGGACATAGGTTCACGTTATACATTATTGAACAACAAAATGAATATTAGCGTACGTTTTAATGATGTTTTCAACACAATGAAATATGCTTTCGATACCATGTATCCTTATCCTCAGGCAGGACAATTTAAATGGGAAAGTCAAACGGTTTATTTAGGATTAACGTATAACTTTGGTGGTGCGAAAATCAAAAACCTACAACGTAAACAAAGAGAAGACAACACTAATAAAGGTGGTGGCGGAATGTTTTAATCCCGCTTTTATTAGTAGATTTTAATAGTTCTTGTAGAAAAGAAAAGCCTGGAGTTTGCCAACTCCAGGCTTTTTTTATTGTAGATACCAGCTTATAAAAAATTGCGTAATTCTTTTATTTCTTCCGGATTTGCTGTTTCAGTATTATCTGTAATGGCTGATGAATGAAAAAAAGTTGGAGTTAATTTTTCCTGTAGTAATTTAATATTTGAAGATCGTAATCCGCCACCAGGCATAATTTCAATTCGGTCTTGTGCCAGTTTTTGGATTAACTCTAAATCTGTAATTCCTTCTTCGACATTTTTTCCTCGTCCGGACGTTAAAATTGTTTTGAAACCACAATCAATTACATCTTCTAAACCCGTTTCAATTTCTTTAACCTCATCAAACGCCCGATGAAAAGTGCAGGAAAGCGGACTGGCTAAACTTACTAATTCCTGATTTTGTTTTTTATTGACACTTTTATCGGAGTTTAAAATTCCAAAGACGAAACCATCAACTCCCAATTTTTTAAAGTGTTTTATATCTTGTTTCATTTCGACAAAATCTTCATCCGAATAAACAAAATCTCCCCCGCGAGGGCGTATAATTACATGCATTTTAATAGATAACTTTTCGCGAACTCTTACAGCCAAAACTGCATTTGGCGTTGTACCGCCCAATTGCATATTTTCACATAATTCTATTCTGTCTGCACCACTTTCCTGTGCAATTATAGCTGACTCAAAATTGAAACAGGCTATTTCCAGTTGATTTTTTTTCATTTTGATTTTATTAAAAAAAGGTCTTCGACTTCGCTCAGACTGACAATTGCTATTATTAAGTATACCTTCGTTCTGAGTACCACTAAGAGTGAAATTGTAAGTTTTCTAATTGAAACGGGTCTTCGACTCCGCTCAGACTGACAATCGCTAAATCGCTACTTTTAAATCATCTTAGAACATAAGTGTCATCCTGAGCGGAGTCGAAGGCTAATTTACTACTAAAGTTCTTTTTTATTCAAATTTTTATGGCTTGTTTCGTTTAAACATGCTGAAAGTTTTTTCAAATCTTCCCATTTATCATTTATAATAACTTCTTTCTTTTTTCGGCTCCATCCCTTTATTTGTTTCTCGAATAATATCGCCTGATTAACATCATTAAATTCAGTACAGAAAACGAGTTCAAGTGGTCTCTTATCGTAAGTGTAACTTTCCTTGTTTAAACCAAAATTATGCTCATTTATTCTTCTTGTTATATCATTTGTAAATCCAGTGTAATAACTATTATCAGAACACTTTAATATATAAACATAATATCTTTTCATTTTATCCTAAAATTTAAACCATTTAAAATAAAAGTAAGAAAAATATTCTTTTTAAACTTAATTATTCATTACTGATGAAATTAAAAACAATTATAAAAATGAGGACTTCGACTCCACTCAGCCTGACAATTGAATTCAAATAAGAAAATTATTCATAACTGATTAAATATATTTATTGAAGAATTTGCCAATTGGAATCTGGCTTCGACTCCGCTCAGCCTGACAAACAGAACAAAGAAGATGGATATCCTAAATTTATCATTTTTAAGCTAAGTCGAAGGTCTGGTAGTTAAACCAAACTTAGTTTACACCAAAAATTACATATAAAAAAAACCTGCTCTAAAAAAGAGCAGGTTTTAAAATATAATGCAAGATGAATTAATTTACCATTTGATAATAGCACTCGCCCAGGTAAATCCACTACCAAAAGCAGCCAAAACAACTGTATCTCCAGATTTGATTTTTCCTTGTTCCCAGGCTTCAGTCAAAGCAATCGGAATAGACGCTGCAGTTGTGTTTCCGTATTTCTGAATATTATTATGAACCTGATCATCTGTTAATTTGAATTTATTCTGAATGAACTGTGAAATTCTCAAATTTGCCTGATGCGGAATCAACATGTCAATATCTGAAACCTGTAAACCATTTGCTTCCAGTCCTTCATTGATTACCTCAGCAAAACGAACTACAGCATTTTTAAATACAAACTGTCCGTTCATGTATGGGTAATAACTTTCATCATTAGGATCATTATCAGCAATAATATCCGTTACCCAACGTGCACCCATTCCCGGTGCCTGTAGAGCTAATTCTTCGGCGTGCTGTCCTTCTGAATGTAAGTGAGTTGATAAAATTCCTTTAGTCAAATCTTCCTCGCGGCTCAAAACTGCTGCTCCTGCCCCATCTCCAAAAATTACCGAAACTCCACGTCCGCGGGTTGTCATATCTAATCCGGTTGAATGTACCTCTGAACCAATCACCAAAATATTTTTATACATTCCGGTTTTAATATATTGATCGGCTACAGAAATAGCATAAACAAAACCTGAACATTGATTTCTAACATCTAATGCTCCAACAGTTCGTAATCCTAAATCACGCTGTACTAAAACACCAGGTCCTGGAAAATAGTAATCCGGACTTAACGTTGCAAAAACTACAAAATCAATATCTTCTTTGGCTACGCCTGAACGTTCTATTGCAATTTTAGCCGCTTTTACTCCCATCGAAGTTGTGGTATCTTCGCCACGAATGATGTGTCTTCTTTCCTGAATTCCTGTTCTTTCCTGAATCCATTCGTCATTGGTCTCCATAATCTTAGACAAATCATCGTTGGTCACAACATTTGAAGGAACATAATATCCTAAGCCCGCTATTTTTGAATGATACATATTCTTTTATTATTTGTTAAAAAATTGGATTGCAAATTTAAGTATACTTTAAAACATAAGCGTACAAATTACTATTTTTTTCGTTATTAGCAATTTAATATACTTTAATTATATATCTAATTAAAGCTGTTTGCTTTTAGAAAAAACAGTTTTTGCATCAAAACAATGAAAAAGTATAAAAAAGAACATATTAAATGTAACGAAACTAAACTATCTTAGTCAAACATTTATCAATACCATTTTTAAACCCATAAAATTCAAATTATGAAATTAAAGGTTACACTATTCTTATTCTTAAACATTGGCTTTTTTGCCTTTGCTCAGGAAAATTTAACCTATCAAAAACCCTCTAAATCTATTTTAGATTTAGCTGATTATGAAAGAGCTCCCACAGTATCTATGGATACTAAAAAAGAGAATATGTTATTATTATACAGGAGTACATACAAAACTCTTGATGACCTTAACCAGGAAGAACTTCGTTTAGGAGGTTTGAGAATCAATCCGGTAACAAACATTTCAAGTACGGTAACTTACACTATTAATCTTAAATTAAGAAAAATTAGCGGTAAAGAAGAAGTACAGGTTGCGGGTTTACCAGACAATCCTAAAATAAGTAATATTTCATGGTCGCCAAACGACAAGAAAATTTTATTTTCTCACACTACAAATTCAGGGGTAGAACTTTGGGTTATTGATGTAGCAACTGCAAAAGCAACAAAACTTACTGAGGCAACTGTAAATGCTAATCTTGGTAATCCGTTTAGCTGGTTTTCAGACAACGAAACGGTTTTGGTAAAAATGCTTCCAAAAAACAGAAAACCTTTACTGGATTCTAAAAAAGATTTACCAACCGGACCAATTATTTCAAGCACTTCGGGAGCAAAATCGCAAAACAGAACATATCCTGATATGTTGAAAAACCAAAATGACGAAATCAATTTTGAAAACATTATGACTTCAGAATTGTATAAAGTTAACCTTAACGGAAATGCAACTTTGTTTAAAGAAGCGGCTATGTATGCCGGAGAAAGAATTTCGCCAGACGGTAACTTTATCATGATCACTACTATTCAAAAACCATTTTCATACGTAGTTCCATTAAACAGATTTCCATCCAGAACAATTGTTTATGATGCAAGAGGAAAAGAAATCAAAACGGTGAACGAAGTTCCTTTGAATGAAGTAATGCCAAAAGGTTTTATGGCAGTTCGTAAAGGAAAGAGAGAAATGACCTGGAGAAATGACAAACCGGCAACATTATCTTATGTAGTCGCTCTAGATGAGGGAGATCCTGCTAACAAAGTTGATTTTAGAGACGAAGTTTTTCTTTGGGATGCCCCTTTTACCAATAATGCTACATCATTAGTAAAAGTACCTCAACGTTACAACGACATTATTTGGGGGAATGATAATATTGCTTTCCTTACAGATGAGTGGTACGATACCCGTAATACCAAAACGTATTTGATTAATCCTTCTAATCCAGCGGAGCAACCAAAAATAATTACTGACAGAAACCAGCAGGATGTTTATTCTGATCCGGGAGTTTTTGAAACAAAAAAGAACGAATACAACAAATATGTTCTGGCTATCGAAAAAGATAATGCTTTCCGAATTGGAGACGGATATACTAAAGAAGGTCAATTTCCTTTTATTGACGAGTTCAATTTAAAAACCTTAAAAGCAAAACGTATTTATACTTCAACTTACAAGGATAAAAAAGAAGACTTATTAGAGATAGAAGATTTTAAATCTGGTAAAGTTTTAGTTCAGATACAATCTAAAAGCGAATATCCGAACTATTATTTCAGAAACATTAAAAAGCAAAATAGTCTAACACCAATTACCTCTTTCAAAAATCCATTTGAAAGCATCAAGAATGTGAGTAAAGAGGTGATTAAATACAAACGTAAAGATGGTGTTGAACTTTCAGGAACTTTATATTTACCTGCCGGTTATGACAAAGTAAAGAAAGAAAAACTGCCTTTATTAATCTGGGCTTATCCTGCAGAATACAAAGATAAAAACAGTGCCGGGCAATCTACTCAAAACTCAAACGAATTTACATTTCCTTATTACGGATCATTTGTATATTGGGTAACTAAAGGATATGTTGTTCTTGACGATGCTGCTTTCCCTATTATTGGTGAAGGAACCACAGAACCTAACGATAACTTTATACCTCAATTAGTAGCAAATGCAGAAGCTGCTATTGATGCTGTTGATGCTTTAGGCTATATTAACCGTAAAAAAGTAGCAGTTGGAGGACATTCTTACGGAGCTTTTATGACCGCTAATTTATTAACACATTCTAACTTGTTTGCTTGCGGAATTGCCAGAAGTGGTGCTTACAACAGAACTTTAACTCCATTTGGTTTCCAAAGCGAGCAACGTAATTACTGGGAAGTTCCTGAGGTTTACACCGCAATGTCTCCTTTTATGAATGCTGATAAAATGAAAACACCATTATTACTAGTTCATGGTGAAGCAGATAATAATCCTGGAACTTTTACATTACAAACAGAACGTTATTACCAAGCTTTAAAAGGTTTAGGAGCCACTACAAGAATGGTGATTTTACCTAAAGAAGCACATAGTTATGTAGCCAAAGAAAACATTTTACACTTACTTTGGGAACAAGATCAGTTTTTAGAAAAGTACTTAAAAAACTAAACTTCTTTTCTTTCTATAAATAACAAACCCGACAGTTTTAAAAAGCTGTCGGGTTTTATTTTGTTTTACAGATAATTTAAACCTAAAAATATTTCCTGTTCAAGTGGCAAATCTATTTCGCTTTCAAAGAAAACAAGTTGCCTTTTATAAACGGTTTCGATTAAATAATGATTTCCCCTAAAATAAGTTCTTCTAATTTTTACGGGTAAATTAGATTCGGCTACCATTTTAAACTGATGCGGATAAACTAAAGTTTTATGCGTCTCATCCTCATATGGCAGTAATAAATGAGTTGGAATTTCATTTACTTCACCAAATAACGAAGCTACGTATTTAGTTTCTGGATCTTCATATATTTTAATTGGATTATCTTTTACAATAATCTCTCCGTTTCGCATTACAATGGCTTCATCTGCAAATGACAAAGCATCTGTACTGTCGTGTGTTGCAATAATACAGGTAATTCCTTTTTGTTTCAGATATCGAAATAAGTTTCTACGTAAAGCATTTTTACGAAAAGCATCAATTTGACTAAAAGGTTCATCTAACAAAATTACTTCCGGTTCCAGAGCCAAAACTCTCACCAAAGCGACTCTTTGTTGCTGTCCTCCACTTAAAAATTTAGCCTTTACATTAGAGAATGATTCCATTTCTACCATTTCTAGTAATTCCTGAACTCTTAGTTTTTTCATATTGGCAAAACCGTTTGAGAGAAATTTTCCAACGTTTTCTGCCACCGTTTCAAACGGAGAAAGGTCAAAATCCTGAGCCAGATACTTCATAAATGGCATTCCAGGAATCAAATTATATTTAGGACCTAAAATAGGCTTATCATTATAAAAAATCTTGCCTTCATTTAAATCATATAAACCGTATATAAGTTTAAGAAGCGTACTTTTTCCACAGCCGCTTTCTCCAATAATAGCAATATTTTCGCCTTTATTTATGGTAAAAGAAACGTTTTTTATAACAGGGTTTTCGGTGTACGAAAAAGAAATATTCTGAATGTCGAGCATGGGTTATATTTGAAAGTCCAAATTTACAATGTTTAATTTCTAAAGTCAAAAAAAAGCTGCTTCAATTATGAAACAGCTTTTAAGAAATTTTATTGCGTTTGAAAACTATTTTCCAGCCTGAGCTTTAGCATCGTTTACCATTTTGTCGTTTGCTGTAATAGAAAACTCTACACGACGGTTTTGAGCTCTTCCTTCCGGAGTATCATTTGTTGCAATTGGATCTACAATACCTAAACCTGAAGTTTTAAAACGGCTTGATTTTAATCCTTTTGAAACTAAATAAGCCTGCACAGAAGCTGCTCTTTGTCCTGAAAGCGTTAAGTTATATTCTGGTTTACCTGTATTATCAGTATAACCAAAAATCTGAATATCAGTATCTCCGTATTCATTAAATACAGGGACCAATTTATCTAAATTAGTTTTAGCCTGAGCAGTAAGAGTTGATTTATTAGTATCAAAACGAACAGCATTTTCGTTTAATGTTAAGTGAATTCCTTCACCTACTCTTTCTACAGATGCACCTGGTAAAGCCTGATCAATTTCACGTGCTTGTTTATCCATTTTGTTTCCAATAAGAGCACCAGTTCCACCACCAACAGCAGCACCAATAGCAGCACCCAAAGCAGCGTTTCCGCCATGTCCTAAATTATTTCCTAAAATACCACCAATTATCCCACCGGCAACTACTCCAATTCCGGCTCCTTTTTGTGTATTATTTGCATTTTTAACTGAATCGCAACTTGTAAAAAAACTAGCTATTACAAGTAAACTACTCAAACCTAATACTTTTATCTTTTTCATATTATCTGTTTTTAATTTTAATTGGCTCTTTGAAATTGGTAAGTAACGTCTTTAACTTGTCCACCAACATTGATATTGTCAATTAACTGAAAAGAATTATCAGTTAAACCAGCTACTTTTAGTAAGTAACCATCTCTCACTTTTTTTGCTTTTATACCAGCATCAAGAATTTTTAGAACAAACATTCCCTGATTGTTGATACTCCAAACAATTGGCGAATTAAAACCAGTACAGCTTGGTGCATTTAAAGCCATTGAACCTTTATTATTGTTTGAAATAAAGTTCCAGGTACTGCCAATAAAACATTTAGAATCAGCAAGATCAAAAGAATTTACTTTGATATATTCTGAACCAGGATAAGATACGTTGGTTAATACCCAATTTCCTTTAATAGCTACTTGAGTAGGTCTGTCAAGTTTAGTCGATAGTGTAGTGCCTTCAGTTGAAGCAGTTGTAGACGAAGCTGATTTACACGCGAATAACATCGTGGCGATCATGCAAATGAAAATAATTTTCTTCATTTTGTACATTTTTAAGTTAATTACTTACAGATTTAACAATTATTATACCACAAAGATACAATTCATTGGAATATCTTCTGTTGTAAAATCCGATTATTTTCTTTCAAGATTAACACTTGCGCCATTTTGTCACCCAAAAAAACATTGGTATTCTATTTGAAGAAATGAAAATCATCACTTTAAACTCAAAAAATAAAAAAAATATGACAACAGGTAAAATTAATGTTTCGGTTGAAAACATCTTTCCCTTAATCAAAAAGTTCTTGTACAGCGATCACGAAATCTTTTTACGTGAGCTGGTTTCAAATGGAACAGACGCCACTTTAAAACTAAAACACCTTATTAGTATTGGCGAAGCTAAAGTAGAATACGGCAATCCGGTTATCGAAATCAAAGTTGACAAAGAAGGAAAAAAAATCCACATTATTGACCAGGGGTTAGGAATGACAGCTGATGAAGTAGAAAAATACATCAATCAGGTTGCTTTTTCCGGAGCTGAAGAATTCTTGGATAAATACAAAGATTCTGCTAAAGATTCGGGAATTATTGGTCATTTTGGTCTTGGATTCTACTCTGCATTTATGGTTGCTGAAAAAGTAGAAATCATTACTAAATCATACAAAGATGAGCCAGCTGCACACTGGACATGCGACGGAAGCCCGGAGTTCACTTTAGAGCCGGCTGACAAAACTTCACGTGGTACAGAAATCATCCTGCATATTGCTGAGGACTCACTTGAATTTTTAGAAGATTCAAAAATCAGCGGATTATTAAGCAAGTACAACAAATTCATGCCTATTCCGATTAAATTCGGAACAAGAACAGAAACACTTCCAAAACCGGAAGATGCTCCTGAAGATTACGTAAACGAAACAATCGAAGTTGACAATATCATCAACAACCCAAATCCGGCATGGACAAAACAACCATCTGAATTATCTGAAGAAGATTACAAAAACTTCTACAGAGAGCTGTATCCTATGCAATTTGAAGATCCGTTATTCAATATTCACTTAAACGTAGATTATCCGTTTAACCTGACAGGAATTTTATATTTCCCTAAATTAGGTACGGATATGCAAATTCAGAAAGATAAAATTCAGTTGTACCAAAACCAGGTTTATGTTACTGATAATGTAGAAGGAATTGTACCTGAATTTTTGACGATGTTAAAAGGTGTAATTGATTCACCGGATATCCCGTTGAACGTTTCCCGTTCAGGATTACAAGCTGATGGTGCAGTTAAGAAAATTTCAAACTACATCACACGTAAAGTTGCGGATAAACTAAAAGCTTTATTTAATGAAAACCGTGCTGATTTTGAAGAAAAATGGAACGACATTAAAATTGTTTTAGAATACGGAATGCTTTCTGAAGATAAATTCTACGAAAAAGCAGGCGCATTTGTTTTATATCCTACTGTAGACAATACTTACTTTACTTTAGAGGAATTAAAAGAAAAACTAAAAGAAAACCAAACTGATAAAGATGGTAAACTTGTAGTTCTATATGCTGGAAACAAAGAAGCACAACACTCTTATATTGAAACAGCAAAAGAAAAAGGATACGAAGTATTGCTTTTAGATTCTCCGATTATTTCGCATTTGATTCAAAAAATCGAAAACGACAATAAAGATGTAACTTTTGTTCGTGTAGATTCTGATCATATTGATAACTTAATCAAAAAAGACGAAAACACAATTTCAAAATTGTCTGATGAAGAAAAAGCAACTTTAAAAACTTCATTAGAAGCTTATATCCCTAAAGCTTACAGCGTACAACTGGAAGCAATGGATAGTCAGGCAGCTCCATTTATCATTACGCAACCTGAATTTATGCGTAGAATGAAAGAAATGAGCCAGTCTGGCGGCGGCGGAATGTTCGGAATGGGCAATATGCCAGAGATGTACAACCTGGTTGTAAACACCAACTCTGATCTGGCAACAAACATCCTGAATACTGAAGACAAAACACATCAGGAACATTTGGTAAAACAGGCTTTAGACTTAGCAAAATTATCGCAAAACCTATTAAAAGGAGAAGCTTTAACTGCTTTTGTTAAAAGAAGTTTTGAGATGATCAAATAATTTTTTGATTCATATATACGTTATAAAATCCTGTAGGCTCTGCTTACAGGATTTTTTTATTACAATTCGTTTTTTTTATTACATTTGAATGCCTTATTAATCTAACCTTAAACCCCAAACTACTATGAAAAAGAGTCTTTTTTTACTTCTAACAATTTGTGCAACAGGACTAACCTACGTTTCATGCTCAAGCAACGACGACAGCAGCAAGCAGGCTGATGTTTCATCGGTAGGAGCTTCAATTGCTATTGACGCCACCAATGAAATGGACATTAAAACCGGATTAATTGTTTCAACAAAAAGTGCCGCAACAACCAAATCAACAGAAACTACACCCGGAATTTGCGCCACTATTACAGTAGTTCAGGAAAGCACAACATCTTATCCAAAAGTATTTACTGTAGATTACGGAACCACCGGCTGTACCGATAACTTAATCACCAGAAAAGGAAAATTAAAAATTACACTTTCCGGTCCTATAACTACAACAGGAAGCAAAATGACAATTGAAAGAATCGACTATTCGATCAACGGAATAAAACTGGCAGGTACTATTGAATACACCAATACAACAACTGTCGCTACAGTACCTCAATGGAGCAGAAAAGTTACCGGAGGAAAATTTACTGATTTAGTTGGAAGGGTTTACCTTAGTTCCGGAAGCTGGACTGTAAAACAAACTGCAGGCGTTGACACTCCTTTTGTTCTGGACGACAATGTTTACGAAATGACAGAAGGAACCCATACTATAGCGGATTCAAACGGCGGAACTTTGACATTAACAGTTCAGGAATCTTTGATTAAAAAATATTCCTGCGAATTTATTTCGAAAGGAAAATTAAAAGTTCAGGGCGGTCTACTAAATGGGGTTGTTGATTATGGAAATAATGATTGCGATAGCAAATACACTTACACACACGAAAACGGATCTACATACAACCTGGTAATGTAACACCCTAATTCTTATAAAAATAACAAATCCCAATTTAGAAATTAGATTGGGATTTATTTTTTTTACAAACCTCATCACATTCAAACTATTTTCTTTATTTTGCACCAAAATCTAAAAAACCAATGAAAAAATCAATTATTGCCTTTGTTACACTTGCATTACTGGCATCTTGTAGCAAAAAAGAATCAACCGATAATTTACACCTTACAGGAAACATAAAAGGCTTAAAAAATGGGACTTTATATATTCAAAGAGTTGTTGATACCTCACTTGTTGCAATAGACAGTATCAAAATCGATGGAAACTCTTCTTTCGAAAGAGATATTAAATTAGAATCTCCGGAGATGCTTTATTTATTTCTGGATCGTGGCGTAACAAACTCAAAAGATAACAATATTATGTTTTTTGCAGAGCCTGGAAATCTTACTATTAACACCAGTTTAGATAATTTTATTTTTGACGCTAAAATTACAGGATCTAAAAATCAGGAATTGTATGATGAGTACAAGAAAATAAATTCCCGTTTTAATGATGAGAGCCTTTCTTTTGTTGAACCAAAATTTAAAGCAATCAAAAGACAAGATCAAAAAGCTATTGACAGTATTAATGCAAAAGAAGAATCCAACATCAAAAGAAAATATTTGTACGCTACCAACTTTGCTCTTAACCACAAAGATCACGAAATAGCGCCTTATATTGCTTTAGCAGAGATTTACGATATTAATGTCAAATTTTTGGACACGATTCAAAAATCAATGACTCCAAAAGTAGCCAACTCTTTATACGGAAAAAAGCTAACCAAATATGTTGCTGATATTAAAAAAGAACAACAAAAATAATTCTTAAACTCATAAAAAACGTCCTGAAAATTCAGGACGTTTTTTTTATATAAATTCCAGATCGAATTCTTTAACTACAAACCGTTTTACAACCAATATTACAAATCGAATTTGAGATTTAAAGACATTTTATCTGAAACAGCATTATCTTCCTAATAAGGCTCCGAAAATCCCCAGCACAAAGATCAGTGCATACAATACCAATATCGAAAGCATCAAAATACCAACAAATTTATAATGTGATTTAAGATATCCTAAAGAAGTCGTTAATGCTTCTGTATCATTTTCCCTGAAAGCTTTCTTTGCATTTGTAGCAAATTTATTCAAGTAATATACTGGAAAAAAATAAAGGGCTGCAATAAAGAAATAGAATACACCAATAAGAGCCCCAAAGGATCCTCCTCCCATTCCTCTCATACCAGGCATAGCTCCCATTGCCCCAAAAATAGATCCTGCAAAAACAGCAAGCAGAACCATTAATCCAATACCAACAAAACCTAAAATAGACAAGAAATAAGCCCATTTTGCGGTTTCTTTTAAAAAGTCTTTTGCAGTTTGGTCGAGCTGCAACTCAAATTTTTCAAAAACTGAAGTTTCTTCCATGGTTTATTATGTTTTGGTTAAGTAACAAACATAAGAAAATTATACTTACATTTTTACCTTAAATAAATCTACCTTTAGAATTCATAACTTTTCAGTTTAGAGCAAAAAAAACCATCACAATGTGATGGTTTTTCGTTGAGCCGATAGAGGGACTCGAACCCACGACCTGCTGATTACAAATCAGCTGCTCTAGCCAGCTGAGCTACATCGGCCTATTTTCCGGGTGCAAAGATAAAATTGTTTTTTATAATTCCAAAAAAAATTTCACACCTCTCTTTATTATTAAAAAAACCACCACATTTCTGTGATGGTTTTTGTTTGAGCCGATAGAGGGACTCGAACCCACGACCTGCTGATTACAAATCAGCTGCTCTAGCCAGCTGAGCTACATCGGCCTCATTACGGGTGCAAATATAAAGCGGTTTTTCGTTTTTACCAAAATAAATTTGCCCTTTTTTTATACTTTTTTTGCTTACAATTCGTTGATTTTAGCAATCAATTGATTAGCAGTTTCTTCCAACTCAACATTGATTTGTTTGAAGTGTGCTTTTTTATTTTCAACGTTCTTAGCATTCACTTTTGTGATCAAAGTATCAAAAGCAGTGATCGCTTCATCTACTAAAGCATTCGTTTCCGGAGTAGGATTTCCTGTTGTTGACATCTCAAACAAGTAAACTGCCTCAATAATATCTCCTAATACAAAATTGATGTCTTTCTTTAAATTCTTAACGTTTGCCATTTTTATTATAATTTTAATTTGCGTCTGCAAAAGTACACATAATCTTTATATTAAGTGCTATGAAATGTAAATTTCTAAAATTGAAGCTTTTCCATTCAAAATAAATGTATTTATCTCAGCAGGAACCAAAACGGTATCTCCTTTTATATAGGTTTGCTTAAAACCATCATATTCGATTTCAAAACTTCCTTCAATACACATGTAAACAGTAAAAGTCTCTCCTGATTTAGAAACCTCTGCCTTATCTTCTAACGGAATAAAATTGGTTGTAAAATAAGGACAATCAACTACAACATTTGATGTATTCGCTTTTGATTCGTATTTCTTTTGCGTGTCAACCTTATTGTAATTTATGGCATCCAGAGCCAAATCTACATGAAGTTCTCTGGTGTTTCCCTGAGCATCTTTTCTGTCAAAGTCATACAAACGATAGGTAATATCAGAAGTTTGCTGAATTTCAGCTACTACTAAACCCGCTCCAATGGCATGAACAGTTCCTGTTTCTAAAAAGAAAACATCACCTGCTTTTGCTTTTACATCATCTAAAATTGAAACTAATGTTTTATCGTGCAAATGCTTTAAATATTCCTCTTTACTGGAATTTTCTTTAAAACCAACAATAATTCTGGAATCAGGATCGGCTTGCATTACATACCACATTTCGGTTTTACCAAACGAGTTATGACGTTCTTTGGCTAATTTATCATTTGGATGTACCTGAATCGAAAGATCTTCACGTGCGTCCAGATATTTAAAAAGTAACGGAAATTGTTTCCCGAATCGGGAATAAACTTTTGTACCTAAAATTTCGTTTGGTTTTTCATCAATAAGATCCATTAATGATTTTCCTTTCAAAATTCCGTTTGACACCACACTTACATCGCCTTCAACAGTAGATAGCTCCCAACTTTCGCCAGTAATTTTTGAAGTAATGGGTTTATTAAGAATCGTCTTTAGTTTTTCTCCTCCCCAAATTCTGTCTTTCAGAATAGGTTCAAATTGTAAAGGATATAATTGTGGCTTCATAAATACGTTTTTTAGGCTAATACCTATATTAATTTTGATTTTTTCTATAACATTAATTCTTTGACTGTTTCGAGTGCTTTGGGAATATGCTTTCCGGCATTCATACTGTCAAAAATTAAAATAACAACACCATTTTTATCGATAACATATGTTACTCTTCCCGGTAAAAGACCAAATAAATTATTACGAACCCCAAAAAGGTGTCGTAACTTTTTATCCTGATCAGACAAAAGTATAAAAGGCAATTGGTGTTTGCTGGCAAATTTATGATGTGATTTTACACTATCGCTGCTTATACCAATAACCTCAGCGCCTAAATCCTTAAAATCTTCATATTGATCTCTAAAACTACAGGCTTCAGTAGTGCAGCCCGGTGTATTATCTTTTGGGTAAAAATAAATCACCAGAGGTTTTCGTCCCAAAACACTTTGGCTTTCAAAAACTTCTCCATGACTATCTTTTGCAGTAAAATTCGGAACTATATCTCCTATTTTTAATGACATTTATTCTTCTCCTTTATAAGTTACAAAATTGCGGTCCGTTTCATTCAGAACGATTTCTAAGTCAAAATCAGGCTGAATTCTTTTTTTAATTTTATTCCATATCACAACGGCAATATTTTCAGCAGTTGGATTCAAATCCTGAAATTCCGGAACATCCAGATTCAGGTTTTTGTGATCAAACGGTATTTCTACTTCATCTCGTATAATATCCGCTAATACTTTCACATCTAAAACAAAACCAGTTTCCGGGTCAATTTTTCCTGTAACACTTACTGTTAAACCATAATTATGACCATGAAAATTGGGGTTATTGCATTTTCCAAAAACAGCATCGTTTTTTTCAAATGTCCAATCTTTTCTGTGCAATCGATGTGCAGCATTAAAATGTGCTTTTCTTGATATGGTTACTTTCATTATTGGGTTGGTTAGTCTTGGGTTAAAGCTTATGATCTTCTAAATAGTGATCAAATTCATCAAAAATTATTTTAAACCATACGGTATAAATTTCAGGCTGTTTTGCTATATCGGCTTTTACATTTTCAATACTCATCCATTTCCAGGCTTCTACTTCTTCCGGATTTATGGCTGGTTCATCATTATAATAACCAATCATAACATGATCGAGTTCATGCTCTGTTAAACCATTATCAAAAGGCGCTTTATAAATAAAATGAAAAAGCTCTTTCAATTCTGTTTTAAAACCCATTTCTTCAAACAATCTTCGGCTTCCGGCTTCTATATTTGTTTCACCTTCGCGTTGATGACTACAACATGTGTTTGTCCAGAGTAAAGGTGAGTGGTATTTTTGATGAGCACGTTGCTGCAGCATAATTTCATTTTTATCATTTAAAATAAAAACCGAAAAAGCACGGTGCAAAACGGCCTTTTCATGTGCTTCTAATTTTGGCATTAAGCCAATCTGCTCATCATTTTGATTTACTAGTATTACGTTTTCTTCTATCATAAGGCTTATTGATCAAACAAAAATACGAAAAAAGAAATGGCTTGAAAATCTTATAGGAGATTGTGAAAAGTTTAACGAGCACCTGGTTTTACAAAAAACTGACTAGCAGCCAAATACAAATAATTTAACTTAAAAAAACCTTTAAAAACAAGCCTTAAAAACTAAATCTCTTTGTTTTACGTAAATAATAAAACGTTAAAACATACTTAAAAAAATCTCAATTGTCAGGTACACGTCATTTCAGGGTGAAATCTCGTTGTATCTTTGAAATCACAGAATTAAAGCACTCAAAAACAATGAAAACAAAAACTCAAATCTTCAGCCTTTGCTTTTTAATTCCGCTCTTTATTTTGCAGGCATGCGGGCAAAATGCAAAAAAACAAAATACCAAAACTGTAGCTATGGAAAATAAAATAAGTAAACCAGGCAATCCTTATTATTCAAATACAGATACCACTAAACTTCATGTAAGTAATGCCGAATGGAAAAAAGTACTACCAGAAGATGTTTACGACGTAATGCGAAATGCAGATACTGAAAGACCTTTTACCGGAAAATACTGGAATACGGACGAAAAAGGAACTTATTATTGTGCTTCATGCGGTAATAAACTTTTTCGCTCTGGTGCTAAATTTGCCAGCAGTTGCGGATGGCCAAGCTTTTTTGAACAAGACAATAAAAACAGCGTGGTTTATAAAAATGATAATTCTCTTGGAATGGAGCGTATCGAAGCCCTTTGCGGTCGTTGCGGCGGACATTTAGGCCATTTGTTTGATGATGGTCCTGCACCAACCGGAAAACGCTATTGCATGAATTCGATTGCCCTTGATTTTGTTCCTGATCATAAATAATACAGATATGAAAAATATAGTTTTGATTGCACTGTTTGCACTTTCCTTAAATGGGTTTGCACAAAATAATAAAACAAAAAGCGCCCCGAACTTAGAAACCATTACACTTGGCGGAGGCTGTTATTGGTGTGTTGAAGCCGTTTATGAAAATTTAGACGGAGTAAAATCTGTTGTATCAGGTTTTTCAGGAGGAAAAGTTGCCAATCCTACTTATGAAGAAGTTTGTACCGGGACAACCGGTCATGCCGAAGTTGTTCAGATTACTTATGATAAAAATGTAACCGATATAAACGAAATCTTTAAGGTTTTCTTTACCGTTCACGATCCAACAACATTAAACCGACAAGGTGCAGATGTTGGAACCCAATACCGTTCTGTTATTTTTTATAAAAATGCGGAGCAAAAAAATGCTGCCGAAAGTATTATTTCAGAACTAAACAAAGCAAAAGTATACAGCAGTCCGATTGTCACAAAAGTAGAACCTTTTAAAGCTTTCTATAAAGCCGAAGATTATCACCAGAATTATTATGCCAACAATAAAAATCAACCGTATTGTAAAATGGTCATTCAGCCTAAAATAGAAAAATTTGAAAAAGTCTTTAAAGACAAACTCAAAAAGAAATAACAGTACTTTATCTTGGTTAATATTAGTTGCCGTCTATGAAAATAGACGGTTTTTTTATGTCGTATTTTTCTGTAATAACAATTTATATTTTTTGTAATTTGCAAAAGCAAACTAACTTTAAAAACCATAAAATGAAGCAATTCTTTTCACTATTTGCATTATTCATTACATTTTCTCAGATTCAGTCTCAGGAAAATTTACCAACAGATTATCTTTCAAAAGAGTTTCATAAAGGACGACGTGAGGCTTTCAGAAATCTAATGCCTGCCAATTCGGTAGCTGTTATTTTTTCTTATCCCGAAAGAGTTTTCTCAAAAGACATTAATTACAATTACCATCAAAACCCGGATCTGTATTATCTAACAGGTTACAAAGAACCGGATGCTGTTTTATTAATTTTTAAAGAAACTCAGGGAAACGACAAATACAATGAAGTTCTATTTGTCAGAGAAAGAAATGCCAGCAAAGAAACATGGACCGGAAGACGCTTAGGAACCGAAGGTGCAAAATCTAAATTAGGCTTTACCAACGTTTATAACGGAAAAGATTTTAAAGATTTCTCTATTGATTTTAAAAAATTTGACAAGTTAATTTACGATAAAATCCCAACAGATATCGGCAATGATAAAAGCGGATTTGATCTTTATGGCTTATTGGAAACTTTTAAATCGAAATTCGGAATTATCAAAGAAAACGAAAACTCAACAGATCTTTTTACCTCCATCACCAACACGCTTCGGGAAATTAAAACACCTGAAGAAATGGATTTAATGCGTAAAACTGTTAAACTTTCCTGCATTGCACACAATGAAGTAATGAAAGCTGTTGGTCCGGACATGAGCGAAAATGAAGCTGACGGAATCCACGCTTATATTCACAGACATTATGGTGCCGAGGGCGAAGGTTATCCGCCAATTGTAGGCGCCGGAGCAAACGGATGTATTTTACATTATGGAGAAAACAACGCTACAAAAATTGACAATCAGTTATTGTTAATGGATGTTGGATCTGAATATCATGGTTATTCTGCCGATGTTACAAGAACAATTCCGGCAAACGGAAAATTTACCGAAGAGCAAAAAGCCATTTATCAACTTGTTTATGATGCTCAGGAAGAAGTTTTCAAAATTTGCAAACCCGGAACTCCAATTCAGAACCTGAATCAAAAAGCAAAAGAAATAATCACAAACGGATTGATCAAATTAGGAATTATTACAGATCCTAAAGATGTGAGACTTTACTATCCTCATGCCTGTTCCCATTTTCTTGGCTTAGATGTTCATGATAAAGGAAATTACATGAGCAATCTAAAAGAAAATATGATCCTCACTGTTGAACCCGGAATCTACATTCCGGCAAATAGTAAGTGCGACAAAAAATGGTGGAATATAGGTGTTCGTATCGAAGATGATCTCGCAATTACAAAAGATTCATACGAAAATCTTTCTGCTGAGTCTCCAAGAAAATGGCAGGATATTGAAAAACTAGCCTCGCAAAAAAGCACATTCAACGAAATGAAATTCCCTAAAATCTAATTATTTCAAACCATCGATTCATAAAATCTATTTAATCTTTTTGAATCTGTGGCTGTAAAAAATGAATTTTCACGTACTTTGTATTCCATAATTTAATTAAAAAATGAAAGCACTTACCTTCTCTACATTCGGAAATTCTGATGTTTTAGAATATATCGAAATTCCGAATCCTGAATTAAAAAGCGATGAGATTTTGGTCGAAATGAAAGCAATCGGATTAAACTTTGCCGATGTTTACAGACGAAAAGGAAACTATCATTTAAAAGGAAATCCGCCTTTTATTGCCGGATATGAAGGTGCCGGAATTGTTGTGGATGCCAATAATCATCCCGAATATAAAATTGGAGATCGTGTAGCTTTTGCTGATATTCCTTTTGCTAATGCCGAATTGGTTGCTGTAAACATTAATCATGTGCTTCCTTTACCTGAAGCCATTTCTTTTGAAACCGCTGCTGCAATCTTATTACAAGGTTTAACAGCACAATATCTAGCCACTGACAGCCATAAAACAACTCCGGGAGAAACGGTTCTAATACATGCTGTTGCCGGAGGAGTAGGTCAGATTCTAACACAAATCAGTAAATCATTAGGCGCAAATGTCATTGGCTTAACCTCATCTTCAGACAAAGCAAAAGTCGCTATCGAAAAAGGTGCAGATCATGTTTTTCTATATAATGACGATTGGAAATCTGAGGTATTAAAAACAATTCCAAAAGGCGTAGATGTCGTTTACGATAGCATTGGAAGCACCTTAACCACTAGTTTTGAGGTTACCAAAGAATGTGGTCAGGTGGTTTTCTTCGGGATGGCTGGCGGAGATCCTGAACCTGTAAATCCAAGAATGCTAATGGACACTTCTAAAACCCTAACCGGTGGAGATCTATGGAGCTATTTAAATTCAAAAGAAGAACGAATCAAAAGATCCAGTCAGTTATTTAATTGGATAATCGAAGGAAAGATTACACTTTCAGAACCAACATCCTTTAAATTATCCGAAGGAAAACTGGCGCACGATTATCTTGAAAGCCGAAAAAGTACCGGAAAAATCATTTTAATTCCATAAATAATAATTTGGGCGTGCCACCAATATAAAAAGGAGGCGACTATGCAAATCGCTTAGTCGCCTCCTTTTTATATTGCTGTCGGGCTATCCGCTCCGCTGCGGCGGACTGCTCCTATCCCTCACGCAAAAAAAACAATCATTTTTTATACCTTTTTCTCAAAAAAGACAAATTACAACTAAGTTTAGTTTACAACTGATCAACTTCAATTTTTGTTAACTCAGACAATTCTAAAATTCTGCCAACATCATTTTTATTGGCGACAAAAAACAAATAATTATCTCCATGTGTATCATAACTCATTAGTTCAAGATCACGTTTTTCTAAAGCCGATTGTATATAAGGAAACAAATCATGACTGTAAGTTTCTTCCGGATATTCGAAATTAAGATCTTCACCAATCATTTCAGAGATAAAATACTCTGCGTCTTCGGGATCAAATTTCCAGTCACTGTTCCAACAATTAATACTTTCAAAAAATTCCCAATGCCCATCAACTATATTGTGATAGTCTTTTGATTCTTTTTTTAAATTTTTCAAAAGCTTTTTAGATTGTTTTTTAAGTTCTTTTTCTTCAACATTTCCTCTTGAAACCAACCCAATAAACTCCTCAAAAATTTCCTGAGTAACTTCGACATCTTCCGGCAATAAATTTTCCTGCGAAGGAAGCTCTACACTTTCCGGAATTTCGATATTTAAATACTGACAAATTGCCTGCAAAACCAATTTAAAATCTTTAACCCCAATTTCCTGAGTTTCGTTTTTAGGCTTATTTACATCCAGCTGTTCAGCTCCCAGCAAACCTTCTGTATAGTCTAAAAAATAACTGCCGGAATATAAAATTTTAAAATCATTTGTTTCTAAACTATTGGTACAGCAAAAGAAAATGATAAAATTATTCAGAACATGCTTAAGATATTTTTTTGCTTCAGGGCTTGGTTCTGAATAAAACTGAATATGTATAAAATCATACTCTAAACCCTGCTGTATAATTTCATCAGAAAGAACTCCAATATCGTTTTTTTTATAAACTTCATTTAGAACTTCATAGGCATTATCAAAACCTGCTTTCTTGATTTCTGCTCTTCCATCTTCATGATCCAGCGAATACGGAAATGAATATAAATTAACCGATACAGAATCATGAATCCCTTTCATTTTAAATTCAATACTATTTGACTCATGATATAAGCATCCGTAAATTGAATCTATAACATCAAAAGAAATTATTGATTTTGGATCATTGTTTCTGCCAAAAAAAATAGAAAAGAAGCCCATTGCAATCTTATTTTAGAAATTATTTTAAAGTTTCCTTTATTACCATTCGCTCGAATATTTAAAACTCTGATCCATGTTTTCAAAAGGAATTATATTATTCAGGAGGTTTTTCAGTTCAATATCAGTCAATAATCCTCGTGCAGGCTCTTTCATGTTAGGAAAAACAATTTCATAATCGATAATCTCCCGTTTTAACATATGTCTCAAAAGACGATTTTGTTCCTCTGTTAAGTACTTATGATGAGATTTAAATACTGATTCAATATCATTTCGAAACTCTTCATCAGAAACCTCGTTATAAATATCCTGATTTGACATATCGGTTAACAGCATTTTAAAAATAAAATCCTGAAGATTCTTTGCCAGATAATCCACTTCATTTGCATCATGGTAAACATAAACTATTGGTATATTCGCATCATCTCCTCCATTTAGAAAAAAGCAATAGTCATCTCCTCCTCCACTTTTTGCAAACGGAATAAACTTAAATTCTTTATCTATGTTTCGATAATCATCAGAACCAGTAATATAAGCTATTTCTTCATCAACTGATTTTAAATTCAGTAATTCAAAATCATAAGAATGCAAAAGCAACGGTGGATTATCTTTTAATGTTGGGTAAACAAAAGTATACCAATCAGGCCCATATTCCCCAACATTTAGCATGCCATCAGCATCTAGTTGTTTGTATAAAGCGGGGAATTGAAATCCATATTTTGTTTCAATATCTTGTAGTGTCATATTTGAAATTCCGAAATAATATTATAACCAAAACTTCAAATATAGTGCTATTTTTATGACAAACCAATGAACAAACTACTTCAAAGATTCAGCAATCATCAAAGCACATTTTTCACCATCAATTGCTGCAGAAATAATTCCTCCTGCATATCCGGCTCCTTCTCCACAAGGATACAATCCTTTTATTTGCAAATGCTGTAAAGTCTGAGCATCTCTGGGAATTCTCACTGGCGATGACGTTCGGCTTTCCGGTGCATGCAAAATAGCTTCATTGGTCAAATAACCACGCATTGATTTTCCGAATTCTTTAAAACCTTCACGCAGAATCTGCGATAAAAATCCCGGAAAAACCTGTCCCATTTCAACCGAAGTTGTTCCGGGAACATAAGAGGTTTTCGGAATATCAGCAGAAACTTTATTTTGTGTAAAATCAACCATTCGTTGTGCCGGAACTTTTTGGGTTTGTCCAGCCAAATACCATGCTTTTTGTTCGATACTTTTTTGGAATTCCATTCCGGCCAAAGCCCCAAATTTTGCAAATGGTTTAAAATCTTCCAGTTTCAGTTCGATAACAATTCCTGAGTTTGCCGTTGCCTGATCACGTTTAGATGGCGACCAGCCATTTGTAACCACCTCGCCCGGACTTGTTGCACAAGGCGCAATTACACCACCCGGGCACATACAAAAAGAATACATACCACGGCCGTTAACCTGTTTTACAATCGAATAGGGAGCTGGCGGTAAATGTTCGCCACGATAATCACAACTGTACTGAATACTATCGATTAACTGCTGCGAATGTTCTGCACGAACTCCTAAAGCAAAAGGTTTTGCCTCAATAAAAATTTTCTTTTTATCTAATAATTCAAAAATATCTCGCGCCGAATGTCCGGTTGCTAATATCAATTTATTAGCAAGAATCTTATCTTCGTTTTGAGTTACTATACCTTCAACTTCATTATTTTTTACTAAAATATCTGTAACCCTGGTATCAAACAAAACCTGACCACCAAATTCTATAATTTTATTTCGGATGTCTTCGATAATTTTAGGCAATTTATTTGTTCCAATATGCGGATGCGCTTCGACCAAAATATCGTCTGAAGCACCAAATGCTACTAAAAGCTCTAAAATGCGGGTTACATCACCACGTTTTTTAGAACGTGTATACAATTTACCATCAGAATAAGTTCCTGCGCCTCCTTCTCCAAAACAATAATTCGAATCTTCATTTACAATATGCTCTACATTTATTGCTTTCAAATCACGTCGGCGGCCACGAACATCTTTTCCACGTTCGAGTACAATTGGCTTTAAGCCTAATTCGATTAATTGTAAAGCGGCAAAAAGTCCGGCTGGTCCTGCCCCAACTACAATTACTTCCTGAGCTGATGAAACATCTTTATAATTAGGAAGCTCAATTTTAGTTTCCTGAAAAGGCTCTCCTTTTAAATATATAAGAACTTTCAGGTTGATTTTTATAGCTTTCTGACGTGCATCAATTGAACGTTTTAAAATTGAGATGTGCTGAATTTCTACAGGAGAAACTTTTATTTGTTTAGACAAATAGTCTTTTAGCAGCAATTCGTTCGCAGCTATTTCTGGCGTTACCTGAAGTAAAAGTTCTCTTGGCATTGTATCTTATTTATTAGCTTTTCTTTCTATGAAAAGAAGACGCAAAAATAACATTTTAAAATGAGATTTTATCTCTAGCGTAAAATTTGCACGCAGATTAGCACAAGTCTAGGCAGATTGCATAATTATTTTTTAGCAAACTTGATTTATTTAGATTAAAAGATTTTCTTTTAACAATAGTTAGACACACTACAGTATGTCTCTACAGAAAAAAAAACTTAGAACCTTAGCATCTCAGAATCTCAGTACCTATTTTCCAAACAGACTTTGTACCTTTGCATCTCTGAACCTTTGCACCTTAAAAACAATGTCAAGAAAAATAAAACTGATTTGGGATTTTCGCGGACCTGCTTCTGCAAAAACAGCTGAACATCACGAAATTCATCTGAAAGAATTTATAGCAATTGAAAAGCTACCTTTAAATATTACAGGATTTAAAATTATAAACGATATGCATGCAACAGCATTTATGGTTGTCACGGATGAGAATATGATTCAGGTGAGAGACACTTTAAAACCGCATCGTGGGGAAGTTTATTCTGAGTAAGATGTGAAATGAAAAATGTGAGATGTCTGTATCAAAAAATACATTTAACATCTCACATTTAACTTATAATTAATTAGCTACTTCACTAATAAATTTAATACGCATTAAACGCAATTCATCAATATCGTAATCGCCATCAAATTCTTTAAGGGCATCTTCGATTTTGTCTGATTCTGATTCCATGAAATAATCGTGAATTTCTTCTTGCTGATCATCATCAAGCATATCATCAACCCAGTATTTAATGTTTAATTTGGTTCCTGAATATACAATTTGCTCCATCTCTTTGATCAGGGCATCCATCGTCAATCCTTTTGCAGAAGCAATATCACTTAAAGGCAATTTTCTGTCGATGTTCTGAATGATGTATAATTTATTGGCTGAATTTACACCTGTAGATTTTACTACTAAATCATCTGGTCGAATGATATCATTATCTTCAACATAACGACTAATTAAGGCTACAAATTCTCCTCCATATTTTTTGGCTTTTCCTTCGCCAACTCCATGAATATTATATAATTCAGTCAATGAAATTGGATATTTTAATGCCATATCTTCAAGTGAAGGATCCTGAAAAACAACAAATGGCGGAACTCCTAATTTCTTAGCTACTTTTTTACGCAGTTCGCGCAACATTCCCATCAAAACTTCATCAGCAGTTCCTGATGATTTTCCTGCAGTTACAATTGCTTCATCATCGGCTTCACTGTATTCATGATCTTCAGACATCATAAACGAAACCGGTTTTTTGATAAAATCCAGACCTTCTTTAGTAATTTTTATTACGCCGTAGGTTTCGATATCTTTTGACAAATAGCCGCTTACCAAGACTTGTCGCAGCAAAGCCATCCAATATTTTTCATCATGATCAGAGCCTGATCCAAAAAAGGATTGCGTATCTGTTTTATGTGCTTTGATTACAGCATTTACACGACCTATTAAAGTAAACACAATTTCTTTTGATTTGTAAATATGTTTGGTATCGCGAACAATTTCAAGCAGTTTAACTACCTGCTCTTTAGCTTCTACTTTATGTTTAGGATTACGAACATTATCATCCATATCTGCACCTTCGCCAGTTTCGCTGTCAAATTCTTCACCAAAATAGTGTAACAGGAATTTTCTACGTGACATTGAGGTTTCGGCGTAAGCCACAACTTCCTGCAACAATGCAAAACCAATCTCTTGTTCGGCTACTGGTTTGCCAGACATGAATTTCTCCAGTTTTTCTACATCTTTATAGGAGTAGTATGCCAAACAATGTCCTTCTCCGCCATCACGACCGGCACGACCGGTTTCCTGATAATAGCTTTCTAATGATTTTGGAATATCGTGATGTATTACAAAACGAACATCCGGTTTGTCGATTCCCATTCCAAAAGCAATTGTTGCAACTACAACATCTACATCTTCCATCAAAAACATATCCTGATGTTTCGCTCTTGTTTTGGCATCTAAACCTGCATGATAAGGAACGGCACTGATTCCGTTAACTTGTAGAACTTCAGAAATCGATTCTACTTTTTTACGGCTCAAACAGTAAATAATACCGGATTTGCCTTTATGTTGTTTAATAAACCGAATAATATCCGATTCTATATTTTTAGTTTTTGTGCGAACTTCGTAGTACAAGTTCGGTCTGTTGAATGATGCTTTAAAAGTATTGGCATCAGACATATCCAGATTTTTAAGAATATCTTCCTGAACTTTTGGCGTTGCAGTTGCGGTAAGTCCAATAATTGGAACCTGACCTAATTGCTTTATTATATTTTTCAGGTTTCGATATTCAGGTCTAAAATCGTGTCCCCATTCTGAAATACAATGCGCTTCATCAATAGCGACAAATGAAATAGGCACACTTTGTAAAAATGCCACATATTCTTCTTTGGTTAAAGACTCTGGAGCCACATACAAAAGTTTCGTGAGACCTGAGGTAATGTCTTTTTTTACTTGTGCTATTTCTGTTTTGGTAAGAGAGGAATTCAGTACATGAGCAATTCCGTTTTCTGACGAAAGACTCCGAATTGCATCAACCTGGTTTTTCATCAAAGCTATCAACGGAGAAACGACAATCGCGGTTCCTTCCTGAATTAAGGCAGGTAATTGATAACAAAGAGACTTTCCACCGCCGGTAGGCATGATTACAAAAGTATTCTTTTTGTTTAAAATACTTGTAATGACTTGCTCCTGCAAACCCTTAAATTGGCTAAAGCCGAAATACTTCTTTAATTCTTTGTGTATTTCAATTTCGTTTGAATTCATTCTTTATTTAAATGGATATTTTTGTATAAATTTGCAACACATAAAGATACAACTTTCTTTTATACATACAAATTTTAAATATTCTGTTTTGATCACAAAAGAAAATATATTGGCGATCGCCAAAAAAACAATACTCTCTGAAAGTGAAGCAATTACAAAACTAATTGATTTTCTGGACGAAAATTTCTACGAAGCAACCCAACGTATTTACGAAACCAAAGGCCGATTGATCGTTACAGGCATCGGAAAAAGCGCCATTATTGCCCAAAAAATGGTTGCTACTTTTAATTCTACAGGCACTCCGTCAATGTTCCTGCATGCTTCTGAAGCTATTCATGGTGACCTGGGAATGATACAAAATGAGGATATTGTAATTT
Organism: Flavobacterium chilense; assembly: GCF_001602525.1. Lineage (GTDB taxonomy): Bacteria > Bacteroidota > Bacteroidia > Flavobacteriales > Flavobacteriaceae > Flavobacterium > Flavobacterium chilense. Next base: position 203,952 of record NZ_LSYT01000007.1, on the reverse strand, counting down.
GTATTTCAAAAAGCGGAAACAGCCCAGAAATAAAAGTTTTGGTTCCGTTATTAAAACGTTTCGGAAACATTTTAATTGCTATTACCGGCAATATAACTTCTTCTTTGGCAAAAGGCTCTGACTATGTTTTAAATACAACAGTTGAAATGGAAGCCTGCCCTATAAATCTTGCACCTACAAACAGCACCACTGCACAACTTGTTATGGGTGATGCCCTGGCGGTTTGTTTGATGGAAATGCGAGATTTTAAACCTGAAGATTTTGCCGTATATCATCCCGGAGGTGCTTTGGGCAAAAAACTATTGCTTCGCGTAAAAGACATGATCGAAAATTCATTGAAACCAATGGTTACTCCTGACACATCCATTAAAAAAGCAATCTTTGAGATTTCTGAAAAAAGACTGGGTGTTACAGCAGTAATCGAAAATGATAAAATAGTAGGCATTATTACAGATGGAGACATTAGACGAATGCTAAACGACAGAGATTCTATTGCAGATTTAACAGCAAAGGATATTATGTCAAAAAATCCTAAATTAGTATCTTCAGAAACTATGGCAGTTGATGCCTTGAATATTTTAGAAGATTTTTCAATAACACAATTGATTGTCGCAGACAATGGAGAATACAAAGGCGTATTACATTTACATGACATTTTAAAAGAAGGAATCGTATAATGGCAAAGAAAAACCTTGGCGAGATGTCATTTTTAGACCATCTTGAAGAATTAAGATGGTTATTAGTTAGAAGTACAATTGCAATATGCATTATGGCATTTGTTACTTATTTCATAAGTGATTATTTATTTGATCAGATTATTTTAGGTCCAATACGGCCTACTTTTTTTACTTATGTATGGTTTTGCGATCTATCACATCAATTGGGTTTTGCAGACAGCATTTGTATCACTGAGCTCAATTTCATTATTCAGAATACTGAAATGGAAGGCCAGGTAAATATTTTTGTATGGATGTGTCTTCTGGCAGGTTTCATTTTAAGTTTTCCTTATATATTATGGGAAATATGGAAATTTATCAGCCCTGCTTTATATGAGAAAGAACGTAAAAATGCAAAAGTATTCATTTTTGTTTCGTCGTTGCTTTTCTTCTTAGGCGTTCTATTTGGCTACTATGTTGTAATTCCGATGTCGGTAAACTTCGTTGCTACTTTCTCTGTAAGTGATGTTGTAAAAAATCAATTTACACTTGAGTCTTATATGGGAATGGTAAAAACAAGTATCCTGGGAAGTGCCATATTTTTTGAATTGCCAATTGCCATTTATTTCTTAACTAAGTTAGGATTAGTTACCCCTTCTTTCTTAAGAAAATATTGGAAATATGCCGTAGTAATTATTTTAATTATTGCTGCTATCGTTACTCCTCCAGACGTAGTAAGTCAAACCATTGTAGCTATACCAATGTTGATTATTTACGAAGTGAGTATCCTGATTTCGAAAATTGTTTACAGAAATAAATTGAAAGAAAATGTCTGATATCATACAAGAATTTAATGACTATCGTTCTAAAATGAACGAAAAACTACTCGCTGACAACAACAAAATTGTTAAGCGAATTTTTAACCTTGACACGAATGCTTATGCACCAGGAACTCTTGATGTAAAAACAAAAGAACTTTTGGGCTTAGTAGCTTCTGCCGTTTTACGTTGTGATGATTGTGTAAAATATCACTTAGAAACCAGCCATAAAGAAGGTGTTACAAAAGAAGAAATGATGGAAGCAATGGGAATCGCCACTTTGGTTGGCGGAACAATCGTAATTCCTCATTTACGAAGAGCTTACGAATTCTGGGAAGCTCTTGAAGAACAAGGTAAATAATTAGAAAATGTGCCAATTTAATAATTAGATAATTTCTTTTGAAACACGCTAATTATTTAATTTTTGAAGTACAAATTCTAAATTTTGAAAACGCAATAATTTGTTAATTGATTTATCGGATTGATTATTTTACATTTATTTTGCCTTTCAAATCAATTATAAAATTAAATCTCAGCTAGTTTGTCAATTATCTAATTTTCAAATTATCTAATTATCTAATTAAAAAAAATGAAGCTAAGAGCCGATAATTTAATCAAAACCTACAAAGGACGCAGTGTTGTAAAAGGAATTTCTGTTGAAGTAAATCAAGGGGAAATTGTTGGGCTTTTAGGACCAAATGGTGCAGGAAAAACAACTTCGTTTTATATGATTGTAGGATTGGTAAAACCAAATTCAGGAAACATCTATCTTGATGATTTGAATATTACCGATTATCCAATGTACAAACGTGCTCAACAAGGAATTGGTTATTTGGCACAGGAAGCTTCTGTATTTAGAAAATTAAGTATCGAAGACAATATCCTGAGTGTTTTGCAACTAACAAAATTATCGAAAGAAGCACAAATTGCAAAAATGGAAAGTCTGATCGAAGAATTCAGCTTAGAACATATTCGTACTAACAGAGGAGATTTACTTTCAGGAGGAGAACGTCGTCGTACTGAAATTGCACGTGCTTTGGCAACAGATCCAAAATTTATCTTATTGGACGAACCTTTTGCCGGAGTTGACCCGGTTGCAGTTGAAGACATCCAGAGAATTGTAGCACAATTAAAAAATAAGAACATCGGAATTTTAATTACCGATCACAACGTACAGGAAACGCTGGCCATTACTGACAAAACGTACTTAATGTTTGAAGGTGGAATCTTAAAAGCCGGAATTCCGGAAGATTTAGTGGAGGATGAAATGGTTCGTCGTGTTTATCTTGGACAAAACTTTGAACTTCGTAAAAAGAAATTAGAATTTTAATAAAGTTATAAAAGTTATATGTGAATGGTAAAAAGTGAAATGCAAATTACTTTTTACCATTTTTTTATCTCACATTTCACTTTTACATTTTACAAATAAATTACTCAACCGTAATAAACTGTAATTGCTCTAAATCTCCATTATAGATGTTTACATCAACACGATGTTTGATTCCCGGCAAAGTTGCTTTTTCTGTAAATTGCCAAAAAAGCCAATCGTCTTCAATTTTCTCTCTATAGAAATTATAATTGGCAATCCAGAACAAATATTCTCCAAATTCTTCTTTTAAAAAATCATCATAATATCGTTCGCCTGTATAAATTATCGGACGAACCTGATAGTGTTTTTCTACTTTATTCAACCAGCGCTTTAATCCTTTTTTTAAACTATCCAAAGGCTGATTTTTGGGCAATCTTTCTATATCTAAAACCGGCGGTAAATCACCTTTTTGCAGTTTCACTGTTTTTATAAAAAGATTAGCCTGTTCGATTGAATTTTCGTTAGGTCGATAATAATGATAAGCACCTCTCATGATTTTATTTTCTTTTGCACCATCCCAATTACGCTTAAACTGCCTGTCTACTCTGTCATTTCCGGCTGTTGCACGAACAAAAACAAATTTTACGGGATATTTTTCGTCTAAAATCTCTACCTCATCCCAATCAACTTTTCCCTGAAATTCAGAAACGTCAATTCCGATTACTTTTCCTTTATGATTTTCTAAAACCCGAATATTTCGAACATCAGAAAGATGTTTATCAACCTCATCTTCATCTAAAACTTTATTAGATTTAAAACCAAGATAATATGCCAACCCATCACGATAATGATAGATTGTAACAGCGAAAAGGAACGCTAAGAAAGAGAATACGAAAAAACGAATTACTCTGCTAAAAAAAGATCGGCCTGGTTGAGGTTTTCGGGAATATGAAGTCCGTCGGGTCGTTTTTCTTGCCATTCGAATAAAACTACTTTTTCAAAAACATATTGTTTACTATTGACAGTAAAACATAGAATATGATAATTAAAGGAACTGCACCAAATTGAAACACTAAAAGCAAAACAAATGACAGTACTAAAAATACTATTTGTAACGCATTATCTTTTAAATTAAACTTTTTAATTTTTAAAGAAAATAATGGAATTTCAGCATTCAAAATATAAGCACTGCACAAGGTAATTGCCAGCAAAACCCATTGATTTGTTAATATTTCCAGGATCAGTAATGAATCTGAAAATTTCAAAACCAAAGGTAAACTTAAGATAAACAGTGCATTTGCCGGAGTTGGCAAACCTATAAACGAATCGGTCTGACGTGTATCGATATTAAAATTTGCCAATCGGTAGCAAGATCCTAATGTGATAATAAATCCTAAAAACGGAATAGCCGGGTTTGTTCCTAATTCATGTGCACTATTAGCAAACATAGTATACATAACATAACCTGGTGCAACTCCACTAGTAACCATATCTGCCAAAGAATCTAACTGCAATCCAAGCGGACTAGAAACTTTAAATAATCTGGCAAAAAAACCATCAAAAAAATCAAAGAAAATCCCTAAGCAAACCATATAAAAAGCCATTTCATAATTGGCTTCTGAAATAAAAACAATGGCGATACAACCACAAAATAAATTGATTAGTGTAATTAAATTAGGAATGTGCTTTTTAATATTCATCTTGTATATAATTTGATAATGGTAAGGAACAAATTTAGCATAAATAACGGTATCTAAAAGGTGTTTCGATAAGAGTTTTTGATTTGAAATACGGACTTTGGCAATATTTATCAAAAGGGATAAATTTCCTGAGTAAAATATTATATTTTTGGTAAAAATTAAAACAAGCTCCGGTTTGCTAAAAAATATCCTTTGAAGAAAACTTTAGTGCTTTTATTATGTTGGAGTTGCACATTACAATATGCACAAACCGTTCGAAAATATTCGAATGAATTTATGAATATTGGTGTGGATGCTGCTGCGCTGGGAATGTCGAGTGCAGTAACTGCTTCTACCAATGATGTAAATTCTGTTTATTGGAATCCGGCTGGTTTGACCAATCTTGAAGATCATCAAATTTCGTTAATGCATGCTAATTACTTTGCTAATATTGCACAATACGATTATATAGGATATGCAAGCCCCATTGATGACAGAAGTGCCTGGGGAATTTCTATGATTCGTTTTGGTGTGGATGACATTATGGACACTACACAATTGATCGATAATCAGGGAAATATTGACTACAACAGAATCAGATTGTTTTCGACTGCTGATTATGGTTTTACTTTTTCTTATGCCCGAAAATTACCTGTTGACGGATTTCAATATGGTGTAAATGCAAAAGTAATCAGACGAATTATTGGAAAATTTGCCAATTCGTGGGGTTTTGGTTTTGATGTTGGATTGCAGTTTGAACGTAATGACTGGAAATTTGGATTAATGCTTCGTGATATTACGACGACTTATAATGTATGGAATATCGACGAAGAGGAATATGCAAAGATTGCCAATGCAATTCCGGGCGAGAATAATGAACTGCCGGAAAGTACTGAAATTACATTGCCAAAAGCACAGTTAGGAGTTTCTAAAAGATTTGACTTTCATTATGACTACAGTCTTTTAGTTGCTACCAATTTGAATATGAGATTTGAGCGAACTAACGATATTATATCCTCTAAGGTAGTAAGTGTTGATCCTGCAATTGGATTTGAATTTGGTTATACTGATCTTGTTTTTTTAAGAGCCGGAGCAGGAAATTTCCAAAATGTAACTCAACTGGACAATACTGAGAAGCTTAATTTTCAACCTAACATTGGTTTAGGCTTTAAATATAAAGGGATTCAGATTGATTATGCTTTGACTGATTTAGGAAATCAAAGTGCGGCTTTGTATTCGAATATTTTTTCTCTGAAAGTAGATTTAGGTATCTTTAGATAATTTTTTACCATCATTAAACTTCTTAAAATTTTAAATCATGAAAAATGTCATTTTAAAAAAAACACTTTTTAGTTTACTATTATTACTAAGTTTTATTGGTTTTAGCCAAAATGTTCCTTTATCGAAAGATGCTAAAATAAGTGTTATTACTTGCGGACTGGGCAATGAAACTTATTCTTACTTTGGTCATACTGCAATAAGAGTTGCTGATCCTGTAAATAATATTGATGTTGTATACAATTATGGAGCCTTTGATTTTTCGACTCCAAATTTCGTGGCAAAATTTGCGAAAGGAGATTTACAGTATTTTGTGGTTGCTCATTCTTTTTTCGATTTTATAACGGATTACACAAATGAAAAAAGGAGCGTTTATGAACAAGAACTGATTATTCCTCAAGAGATAAAGCAAAAACTTTTTGACAATTTAAACACTACTTTACTTTCTGAAGATCGTTATTACACCTATAAATTTATTGATAAAAACTGTACTTCTATGGTTGTTGATATTATCAATAAAACTTTAAACGGAAATGTAATAACAAAAAAAGAAGATACAGACAAAACATATCGTTCCATTTTATTTCCTTATTTTGATGGTCATTTTTATGATCAATTAGGAACAAGTATCATCTTTGGAACAAAAGTCGATCAATTGGGAACGAGAATATTTTTGCCTTTTGATTTAAAAAACAGTTTAGAGAAAACCACTTATCAAAATCATCCTTTAGTAACCAAGAGTAAAACATTGCTTAGTTTTGAAAAAGAAACCCCAACTTCATGGTGGAATAATGTATATACCTATCTTTTTATTCTGCTCTTTGTTGTTTTAGTGCACAATAAAATAGTCGATAAAATCTACCTTTTGATTTTATCTTTAATGGGAGTCTTTTTTATCTCTATTGGATTTTATTCACTTCACCAGGAATTGGCAATGAATTACAATATATTATTGTTTAGCCCGCTTTTATTGATTCTGCTTCTTTTTTCTGCTCTCAAAAATAAAAGATGGACGTATCGATCTGCCGTTTTACATTTGCTTTTCCTGATCGTTTACACTATTTTCCTAATCAACAAAGCACACTTTTGGATCGTTTTACCAATGATCATCACAAGCGGATTTGTTTTAGTAAGAGTCGCTATTCGAAATAAAAAACGTATTCCGATTATTATTTAAATTATTGTCCGCGATAGAATAAAACTGTCGTAATGGTTTTAAACGTAATACTTAAATCCAGAAAAATGCTTCTGTGTTTGATGTAGTATAAATCATATTGTAGTTTTACGAGGCTTTCTTCAATAGATTCTCCATACGAGTAATTAACTTGTGCCCATCCTGTAAGTCCTGGTTTTATAACGTGTCGGGTTTCATAAAAAGGCATGATTTGAGCTATTTCATCAACAAAAAATGGTCTTTCAGGTCTTGGTCCAATAACAGCCATATCTCCTCTTAAAACATTAAAAAACTGAGGCAATTCATCAATTCTTGATTTACGCATCATTTTACCAAACGGAGTAACTCTAACATCATTTGAAGTTGCAAAAACAACTCCGTTAGATTCCGAGTTTTTTACCATAGTTCTAAATTTATAAATCTTAAATACAATTCCGTTTTTACCTACCCGTTCCTGTGTATAAAACAAAGAACCTTTGTTTGCTAATAGATTTCCAACAAAAATAAAAGGAATAAAAAGAACACAAATTACCAATCCGGAAAAAGAAAACAGAAGTTCCAGAAAGCGTACAAGGAACAAATACAATTTATTATTATTACTTCTGCTAAAAGGAAAAAACCGATAGAAATCTCTTGAGATGTAATGTACCGGAATACGTTGCGTTTTACTTTCGTATACTTGTGTATATTCACGAATGACATTTCCGGATTCTAACAAGTGGAGTAATTGCTGATAGAGATCTGGTGTAATTCCGTCTGTTTTTTGAGAAGCTATAACAATTTCTGAAACCTGATTTTTAAGCACGAAGCTTTCTAAATTGTTCTTCTTAATTTCCTTTACATAGTGAATATTAGAATCTTCATCTGAAACTGAATCTGAATTTACAAAACCAATAATTTTATAATGAGGATCAACACTTTCAAGTCCTGAAACTAATTCTTCGACTTCATTCTCATCACATATTAAAACTACATTTTGCGAAAATCTGTGAGAAGCCAGGAAATATACATAAAACAATCGCCATAGCAATAACGTAATTAATATTGTAGAATAAAATATCAATATAATTAATCTTTGCTTAGGCAGCTCTGGAGATAAAACAGGTGTAAATAAATAAGCTAAAGCTGAAGAAGTAGCCGTAAACACCACACTTTGAATAATTTGCAACTGATTACTGGCAACCTGCAAATTATACATTTCGAATATTACTCCAAAAACATAAATGTAAATAAGCAATAGAATAATACTTAAAGAATTACTACTATCAAAAACGAAATAATGGTAATCAAATATTAAACTTAACAGATATAAGGCAGATAAAATAAAAATAGCATCAAAAACAAGAAGTAGTATTCTCCTTTCCGAAATTTCGAAATGCATTTTAAAGTTTTGAGACATTTAATCAGTTTGTTAGGGGCTTAAACTTGAGGCAAATGTATTATAAAAAAATAGATTTCATTCTACGGAATTTTCTACTTTTTCAGGAATTTTAACCTGAACAAAAAGAAGTGACAATGCATACACAAAAGCAGGAGCTGCAGTACGCATTGCGGCATGATTAATCGTTAAAAGCCAAAAGACAAAGAATGATAGAAAATACAAATGCTGCCTGTTATTAACATAAACTACAAAAGGAGTTATAGCAAGTATCAAAAGTCCAAAAACACCAAACAAACCATGCTCACTTAGCATACGTGTAATTTCGTTATGTGAAGCAACTTCAGCTCCAAAAGTTTCTTTTCGAACTTCTTTACCCATTCCTGCTCCTATACCTAATATTGGATTATCAATAAAAACGCTTAGTTCTTCATTCATAATCTCTTCTCTACCACCTAAACGATCTTTTTTTGTTCTTCCTGCTGCATCTTTATTTGCATAACGTTTTTCTATCAAACCTTTAGTTTGAAAAGAAGAATAACTCCAAACACCGGCGGCTATTAAACCTGTCAGAAAAAAAACTACAACAAACTTTTTTTTGCCTTTGTCATTTGAATAAACATATAACAGAAACAATAAAAATACAATCATAGCAACTGCTGTAATAATACCTCCTCTGGAAAAAGTTACAATACCCCTGTAAGTAATAAATACTAGTAAAATTCCATTTAAAATAATTGCCTTTTTTGATTTTGAGAATAATATTAATTGTGTAAAAAAAACAAACATCCCTAAGCCCAAAATTGTTGAAACCTGATTAGGGCCAAATCCCCCTGAGGTTTCAAAATTAGATTGGGTTCCTGTTACTACATCCCTCACACTCGGATTGTATAAAAATAAATAAATTGTGGTACTAACTATTGGCAATCCCATTACAACTAATACATTTTGTAAATCAGTAAACAAAATTCTTCTTTTAAACATGTATATCGAAGATATGGCCAAACAAACCGGACCAGATAAATTGAAAACTAATGATTTTTTAATATCAATTGAAGGATTAAAAACAGTAGATGTAATTAAAATACCCGGAATTAATAAAATAAGAAAGAACCAATAAACAAATCCACTAGTGGAGAAGTTACTATAAATCATACCTAATAGCATGAAAAAAATTACATTTACCTTAACAAACTCATTATTAAAATTCCCTCCCGTCATTCTTAAAAGAACCTCAACACCAACTAAATATGCCGCCACTAATAGCACTTCATTTTTTTTGTTCTTGGTTCTATAAACAATAAAAAAACCAACTACAGGAATTAGAATAGCATATATTTTAGACAAAAAAGGAACTGCAAAAACCACTACAGCAATTACTGCATGGATTAAAAGCAGGAAGTTATAAGGTGTTTTTCTTTTTTTCATCTTTTATTTATTGTTTTCCTGCAGCAAAAGTAAGCAAAGATTCCAACCATAAAATATACTCTCTTATAATTGCTGTTTCACTAAAATTTAACTGGACTTTATTGTGTAATTCAAAAGCCATTCTATCTCTGCACTTTTCAGACAAGATAAGTCTTTCAATAGCAGTGAGCAGTTCATCCAAATTATTAGATTCTACAATTAATCCTTCTTTTTCAGAAGTAATGACTTTTAAAATTTCACCTACGTTTGTTGCAATCACAGGCAATTTATATAAACCGTACTCTAAAACAGCCAATGGAAGCCCCTCAGAAAGTGACGGTAAAACAGCTATTTGACATTGCTGTAATGCAGATCCAACATTATTAGTTGTTCCATAAAAGAAAACAGTTTCCTTAAGGTTTAAATCATTGACTTTTTGCTTCAAAACTTTAGAATAAGAATCTTCAAAGTCTTTTCCGAACAAATGAAATGTCCAATCGGGATATTTATCTTTTAGCAAATTAGCCGCATTAATTAATAATTCGTGATTTTTTTGCGGACGTAAATTAGCTACACAAATAATCCTCTTACCTTCAAGTCCGTTTAATATTTGTTTTTCATTAGAAATGGTATTCACTATGAAATTAGGGAAATAAACAGTATTTGGACACCATAAATAAGAAATTGCCCAATCTTTTAAAGCTGAATTTACAGAAATAATTCCTGTAAAGAAAAAAGAACTTAACTTTAACACTACACTCTTTCGAGAAGATAAATCTTGTGAAATACCATAATGATCGTGCCAAATAACTTTAATATTGGGTGAGATCGATTTAACTAAAATTGAAATAAAAAAAGAAGAACTGTGAGCATGAATTACATCGATTTTGTTCTCCTTTATATATTTACGTAAGGTAAAAATGGCTTGAAGATCTATTTTTTTCCTTTTCTTTAAAAACAAATATGAAACTTTATTATCAATCTGATTTACTAATAAACCTTCTTTTCGGGAAACAATTAAACCTGAAAATTCAATATTCTTTGACAGTGCATTAGCATAGTTTACTGCCATACGTTCTGCACCTCCAGCTTCTAAAGAATCTATTATTTGTACAACTCTCATTTTAATAATAGCTTTTTAATCTCGGCTTCAAAAAAATCCGTTGTATAGTTCTGTGACCATTTTACAGCTAAACTACTTTTTGCAAAAAAACTTTTTTCGTCTTTGATTATTTGGTCTATTTGATTTACATCTTTTTCTAAATCCATATCTAACAAAACACCTCTATTACCATAATCTAACATAAAAGGCACGCAAGAAACTTTACTTGCAATGGGCACACATCCCCAAAACATCCCTTCTGCAATAGCCTTTGGCCATCCTTCGCTTTTTGAAGGCAGAATAACAAAATGACTTTTTTGATAAGCTTTTTTGAGTATATCATTGTTTTGATTTCCATGTAAAACAACTAAATTTTCTAAGCCATTTGCTTTAATATAATTTTCTAACTCAAATCGTTCGGTCCCTTCTCCATAAATATTTAGGTTTACTTTATATTTATTTTCTATTAATGCTTTAGCTAATTTTATAGCATAAATTGGATTTTTACCCGAAACTAAACTTCCAACAAAAATAAATTCTATTGTATTACTAAGACTTGGTTTTTCAACAATTTCTTTTTCAGGTTCTGAATAAGTAGCTGTAAAAAAAGGTTTAATATTTTTAGATTGATTATTCCAATCGCCATAAACCAAAACATCGATGTTACGGGTCAAAAAACTATTTTTTAGAATCCACTTTTGAACTTTATAGGTATAAGGCTGCTTACTTTTAGGATCCCAATTACCCGCATACTTAGCTGTTTTAGGCTTATTGGGAAATAAAATTTGAACAAGACAAGCTATCATACCCATATTTCCCGGACAACGTAAATGAATATGATCTGAATTTTTCATAGCATAAAATACACTCCTGAAAATTATTGGAAATTTAAAAAATGCCTTTAATCTGGCATTAAAACTATTAAAGCTAAAATCGGGAACTTTTATAAAATCAATGTTACCATGTTTATATGCAACATCTATTTTAGTTAAGTTGTCACTTTTTAATGGTGCTACAATAATTACTTCATCGACATATTTAAACCAAATATTCATTTCACGAACATAAGGTGCATAACCAAAATATTGATTGGCAGACTCTATATGCTGTACATGAGTTATTATCGCAAACTTCATTATTTAATTTTTGGTTTATTAATTATCAGGCTTAAAAAACCAATACTTCTCCCTAAGGTTTCAGTAAAAGCTGCTTTTTTATTTTGTGCAGTTAAAATATTTGTTGATCGTATTAAAGTCAATAAGCACGTAATCAGATTCCATTTTAGACGATCTTTAAAATTAGGATTGGGATTTTTAATTCTCCAAACATACCAGCCATTTCTAACTACCATTTTTCCATAATAATACTGATTGGGTCTTCCTGTTTCTGCATGAAAATGATCTAATTTTGCGGCTGTATTTACATACAATTTACCAATCTTTGCGACTCTTAATGTAAAATCAGCATCTTCATATAAACCGTAACCCTCAAAATAAATTGAAAAAGAAAGCTTTTCAAAAACTGATTTTTTAAATGAAGAAACACCTCCCATTAATTGCTCAACTTCATATATTTTACCACTTGGTGGCAAAAAACCCACACTTCTGCCATGTGAAAATAAAGGAGAAAAACCGGGAGGATAATTACTGTCTAAATGAAGTTTTTTTCGTAAAATGAATCTACTTCCATCTTTACGTTTCCATCCATCAAAATAGAACTCATTAATTTGGGGGATATAATTTTCTGTTGATTTTTCCCATTTTACTTCATTAGAAATATAACCTCCTACACCTAAAGCTTCAGGAAACACAATATAGGTTTTCAACAAATTTTCAAAATAATCTGATTCTAAAATCGTATCATCATCTAAAAAACAAACAATATCAATATCTTGAGTGACTTTATTAATTCCGAAATTTCTTTGTTTGGTAAGTCCTCGATCTTGATCATCAACTAAAAAATACTTCAAATTTTCGAATGAATTTTGACTTAAAATAATTTCTGATTCATTATTTACAGAACCGTCAATAATTAAAATTTCATCAGGATATACTGTTTGTGTCTTAACCGATTGCAGTAACTCCAGCAAAGGCTTTGGACGCATATAAGTACAAATTATTAAGGAAAATTTCATGAATTAAATTTTATAATTTTTTTATTGAAATAAAAAAATAAAAATCGTTTTGCAACAATCTTTGAATGCAAAGAATAACCAGCCTTTTCAATGCCCCGAATTGAATTTTTATTATTACTGTTAACTAATATAAAAACCTCAGGTTTCCCATTCTCAATAATTTCGTTTGCTATTTTATTAATAACAAAAGGATAAATTGATTGCCCCCTGTATTGATCAATTGTAAAGCAATCTCCTATTGCCGGTCCTTTTTTATCAATCAATTTCAAAATATGTAATGATTTAAAAACATAACTATTATGTATAATTTTATCATTTTCTTTTATATAATATCTTATTTTATTGTTTGAAATTTTTTCTTCTTCTATTGTAAATGAAATCAGGTTTTCAAAAAGAACTGGTCTTGAAATTTGATAGACTAAAATATCTATCAAAACAATTTTAAAATATTTTTTTAAATACTTCATTTTTTTCTTTTCATTAAAAATGAGAGAATTTTAGAGATCTGCGATTTATAAGGTTTAAAATATTTCTCAACAAATAGATATGTTTTAAAGTATATTGGCTTCAATATCAAATAATAGTGAGGATCTTCAAAGGAAATTGATTTAGCTAAAAATTTTGATTTAAAATTTTGAACACCTAATGACCCTCCCATAGAAATATTATACCCTTTATAGCCAAGGTCGTATGATTTTTTTATAAGCTCCCAATGTATAGCATAGCCAACGTTTGATCCTAATTCATCTTTATTTGTTCCACCTGAAATATAGGATAGATAATTACCGCAATTAACAACAAAAGCAGCACCTTTTATTTCATTATTTACACTAATAGTCAATAAAAATGCTCGTTTTTTGTCTATTAAACTTAGAATTGTTTTCCTAAAATCTTTGAATGCACGAACTGAATAATTACCAGATTTAGCATTTTTTTCTATTAAATTATATGCTATTTTACAATCTTCTTCAGTTACAGGATATGCTATTTCAATTTTTTTTCTATAAGCTAAATTAATATTTCGTCTAGTTTGAACCGTAAATCTCTTTAATAATTCATCTGAAGTTTCAGCTTGATCAAAATTCAGCCAATTGATTCCATAAGAACTATAAATATATTTAAACAAACTTCCTTTCTTCTCTAAAATACCTATTTCTTTTTTCAGATTTAAATCATATGTATATGATTTAATATTATTGTTTTCTGAGAAAGGTAAGCTATACTGTAAATAACAACAGTTTATCTCTTTTGCTCGTAACCGAATTTCCTTAAGTAAAAAGGAAAGATTATTTTCAAAATTGTCTAAAAATATTGGACCATGTGGTAAAATATAAAACTTAAAAAAAAACACTTTGGCTATTATAGCTCCAAAACCACCAATGATTTTTCCATTATCTAAGCATATTCCTATTTCAAAATCAAAACCATAAGATTCATAGGATTGCAACCAATCAGAAAATATTAAATGACTACCTCTATCATTCAAGAAGACAAATTCATCCCATTTCTCAAGCCATTTGATGTCTTTAGTAAAAAATATGTCCATTAACTAATATTTCTAAATATTAGACCAGAATTAATTTTCTCAAACACAATACCATTATTATCAATATCTAAGAGTACTTTTTCAAAACCAGACCAATAGTTAATCAGTTCTGTAAGAGTTGGGTTCCAAATTTCTTCATTTAAAATTTTGCTTGCAAGAAACTTAAAGTTTTTGACTACATTTTCATTTATTGTTACTGAGGTTGAAAATAGTTTTCCGCTATGATATTCTAATGGAACCGAAAAATATGTATGGGCAATAAAAACACCTTTTTCATTCATTAAATTTATTATGTTTTTTTGAGATAATGATTTCTCAAAATCTAGCATTTCTAAAGTTTGAAAAATATAAACCTCTTCATTTGCTATAATATGTTTAAATACTATTGGTGAGTATTTAGCTAATTTATAAGGTCTATTCTTCGTACTGTTCCAAAAAAATAAAATCGAAAAAATAGAAGTTCCAAGCGTTAAAAAATCTTTTATTAATGGAAAAATTGATTTTATATTTTTCTGGAAAAATAACTTTTTAAAATTTGACGCTGTATTTTTATATTTCAAAATCATATCTTCTTCATTATAGTAATGAAAAATAATATTTTTGATCATGAGTTGGATTTTCTTTAAGAATCCAAGGCTTTTATTTCCATTTAAAAAGCTTGACAATGTAAAATGTTTCTTATTAAACTGATTTATTACACCCGTAGTTGCCGTTCCTGAATCAATATAATTCCAAAGTGTCGTGATATTCTTATCAATTAATATATTTTCAAAATCATATTCTTCTATGTCATTTTTCTTTAAAAGTGAAAAATTATAAGGTTGAAATCCATGATCAATCCAAACCTGAATGTTATTTAAAGGAGGCATAAATTGTCTAAAATCCTCAAAACTTTCGAAATCTGATTTGAGGGATTGCGACAATGAATGGTAACATAATTCGTGTCCATCGTTTACCCAATTTAAAAGTTCATCCTTTTGATTTTGAAAAGAGGCATTATCTTGTCTTTTTGAAAAATGATTCAAAAAGAAACCTTTAGTAATTTTTATACCATGTTCTTTAAAAAAACTCCTTTGAATCGTTAAATTTTCAGCCGTATCAAAATCGCAATGATCTGTAAAACAAGCAACTGCTGTAAAAGGTTTTTTTGACCGACTAAACTCAATCCCTTCATTTTTAGGCAACAATAATGCAGGGTTTTCAATAAAATTAAACTTTTGTTTGGCTTGTGAAATGTTTTTTTTATTGTCGTCTCCCAAATAATCTGTTAGAGGAGCAGCAAATTCAGGATTAAATCTCCAAAGCAAAATTGTTGGGGCATCTGAATCTATTTCCCAAATTCCAGTTGTTAAATTAGCCTGAATAATTTGGTTATTTTGAAGCTTTATAATTTTTGGACTATACTCATTTGCAATTTTATTCTCCTTGCAATTTACCCATTTGTAATCATGATCTCTAAATTGCACTATCTCTTCTGAGAAGATAATTTTTATATCAAAAGAATCGCAGCTTGAAAGATTAATATTCGCTAAATCAATAACAACCTTATGTGATTGATGATCATAGGGAAGTGTATAGTTTTCCAGCGGCTTTATAAAAGTTATAGATTGTATCAAAATTTATTACAAATTAATTAATATTTTATAAGAGATAATTACGCTAATTTATTTATGTCGAACCCCTAATTCAATTAATCTTCTTGCATAAAATAAAGATTTTTTGAATTGCATATTTTTGTAAGGTAATTGAAAAAATCGATACAAAAGACCTTTTTTTGAACCTTTAAAGAGATATAGAAAAAAATATTTATATTTATATTCAAGTACTTGCTGAGATGTAAAATGTTTTACAATACCATACATAATTGTTGGGCTAGGTACAGGGCGAATCATTTTTACCGGAGTATCTAGTTCCCAAGGTTGTATTTTTCTCTTGTTTCCTATAATTTTAGCCTGATTACCCCAAAACCTGTATCCTCCTGCAGGTGGTTTTAAATGTAAATTTGGAGAAAAAGGATTTAAAAGAACAACCTGTCCTAGTTTAGCTAACGACATTCCAAAATCAGTATCTTCACCATAGCCTCCATCAAAGTTAACATCATTACCTGTTAATTTTCGAACATATTCTGTTTTTACACAAGAATTGGCATTACTAAAAGTTAAGGCTGCACCAGTTTTCCATCTCTGATCTCCTAATTTTTCAAGTTTAACTTCTAAATCTGTTAGTTCTTGCTGCTCATTATCTGCTCTAATATCTAAACCATTACAAGCATTTACCTTGTAGGTTTGTAATAATCTGATATGATCTTCAATAAAATTGGGCTGAACACGAATATCATCATCTCCAAAAACAATATATTCACCTGTACATAATTCTATAGCTTCATTACGCGCTCTACAGCTTCCTTTTGTTTGTTGCCATTTGACAATTAACTCAAAAGGAAATTGTTTTTCATAATACAACTTTTCATTTCTAAGCTCTGTAGGAGTTGCATCTACTACAACTACTTGTGAAACGGGATAGCTCTGTACTCTTAAATCTTCTAACAATTGTAAGGTAAAATCCTGGCGCATCATTGTTGGAATGATATAACTAATAGATAGTTTTCCTTCGATTTGGATTAAATCACGAGGCTTAACTATTGGTTTCTCCAGATTTCTCTTAAAATGTTTCCCTGCATAAAAAAAAGCATTCCATTCTTTCCACTTCCAGAAACCTTCCCTGTAAAGCATAAATAATGAATGTTCTTTTTTGAAATTTTTTCTAAAAAAAATGTATCTGTCTTTTTCTGTTATATTAATTTTCTCTTTTATATTATCTGCAAATAAACCTTTTATATAAAGTGGTATTGCAGCAGAATTTCGTAAAGCATTATATCCAAAATCTAACGCCTGAATTTGATGATTTTGATATTCAGAATCAAATCCTCCTAAAGCTTCCCAAACAGATTTACGAATTGCAAATGAATTTGAATTAATTCTCCAACTTACACATTCATTCAGATTATCGAAATCATTTATGTACCAAAAAAAGGTAGCTGTTTGATAAACCAATTCCGGAAATGCATTTTTATAACCTTGCTCGAATGAACTATGCCAAATATCTCCTGCACCAGAACACAAAACTTCCAGTTTTTCTAAATCAGGTTGCCCATTGTAAAAAATAGTCTCTCCACTAGCTGTTATAAACTCATTCAGTTTCATTTCTTTATTCTGGTTTTATTACTTTTTTATAAAAATTAATATTGTCATTTGTTATCTTATCTGTACCAAAAAACTGTTCAGCTCTACTTCTTGCCTTTTTTCCTATTTCTATTGCTTGTGCTGAATTATCCAGGAGCTGAAGAATTTTGACTGCAAATAAACTATGATTTTTTGGGTGAACTAAAAAACCGCTTTCACCATCAATAATCACTTCACCAGCCCAACCAATATCAGACGCTACTATAGCTTTTTCCATAGCCATAGCTTCAAGCCAGGAAACCGGAAAAGCTTCTGCAAAAGATGGAAATACACAAACTGCTGTCTGCTCAATTTTTGTCTTAATTTCAGAATAAGGCACACTCCCTGAATAAGAAACATTTGATCTGGCCTTTTCTGAAAAAAGATCCTGCATCATTTGCCAGGTTGAAGAATTGCCTGAGATAATATCCGGAACATCTTTGCCAACTAAAATGAGTTTTGCTTCCGGGCTTCTCTCTACTACCTCATTAAAAATTAGAGGTAATTCTAAAAGTCCTTTTTTTCTAATCAAACTCCCAAAATAAAATATATTTTTATCTACTTGAGTAAGATTATTTGAAGGTTCAAATAGTTTTATATCAACAAGATTGGGAATGATTTTAAAATTTTTATCCAAACCAAAAACCCTGTTTGTAGTATCTGCTGTAAATTGACTTACAGATAAGAGCGCATTTGCTTTTTTTAAAGCTCTTTTTTCGTGAAATTTATTTATCCATTTTACCGGACGATTATCTAAATTACAAAAATAGGTGTCAGAACCATGTAATCGTATTATAACTGGACATTTTTTAGGTTGAATAAAAGAAGTAATACCTGTCCAGTCTGGTGCTTCTACCAAGTCGATCTCTTTTGCAGAATATAATTGATTAATTACTTTTTCTATTTTTTTTCTGGTTAGAAACCATGATAATCCTTTTAATTTTTTATTTTTTATTTGCTGAATAATGATGCCATTATCCATAAAAATCTCCTCTTTTTGCTGACCATATACAAGAATACGAACTGAAACACCTTTTTCTAAAAGTCCAATTGCTAAATTTTTAATACTTGTTCCCAATCCTCCTGAGTTTCCGGTGTTAAGGTGGGGATATTCCGGTGTTAGGAAAGCTATTTTCATCATTTATTTATTGAAAAAATCTTTTAATATTTTAGCTGTAAAAATTCTTGCGCCTTTATCATTCATATGTCCGCAAGAGGAAAAATACTTATTCTCAATTACTACATTCTCATAATTAAGGATTTCCGGATATGCTTTTTTAACTTTATCAAAATAATTCATACCTATTTCGTTTTCACAAACAGGAGTCATTACAGGAATAAACCTAATATTATTTAGTTTACAAATATTTTTAATTTCTTCATAATATTTATTGTTTACTAAAGGATTAAGATTGGTAAGATCTCCTTTCATATTGGCATTTTTTTTAAATCCAAGCGGATAATACCCTAAGTTATCTAAAGCATTTGTTTTTTTATGGATTCCTGTAAAAAAAGTTTCTCTGGAACCAATTTTAGAATCATATTTAATATACCTGTAAAAAGGAATATAATACAACTCTTTAAAATTATCCTGAGTTGAAAAATGCTTCTCTATAATTTTTGAATTGTGTATGTAAGGTAAAAACTTTGCTGCAATACCTTCTGCTTCGTGATCATTAGAAAGGTTTAGATCTGCCTCCAGAATTACATTTTTTATTTCATATTTTCTTTCAATCATAAGTTTTAGCAATAATGATGCTTCAAATAAATGTCCGCCACTCATACCATAATTAAATGTTTTTAACCCTTTATCTTCAAACATCTGAGAAACAAAATGGTTATTAGCTCTCGAAGAGCCTAAAATTACCACATCATATTTGCTGGCTTCAGAATTAAATACAGTTTCTATTTTTCCTCTGTTTTTAGAATGCAAAAAAATAGTGGTATACAAACCATCCAATATGACAGCAATCAAAACTACTGCTATTAAAATTTTAGCTGTATAAATTAAAAATCGTTTCATTAAAATTGAAAATATATAAATTCTTTATAATCTGAATAAGTCCCAAAAGCCAGTATAGCTCCTATGGCTAAAATAACCCTCAGCATGCTTCTTTTACCTGATAAAGGTTCTACTTTTGTTCTGTTTTTCCACTCAACCCAGACAAACAAACCTATCATAAGTAACAACTCATAGTTGTAACGTTCATTATCAAGGTATTGAGAATTAAAATCTCCATTAAAAATTACGCGTTTTAAATAAGATATAGCATCAGTAATTGTTTTAGCTCTAAAAAAAACCCAGGCTACGCAAGTAATAAAAAATGTAAAAAGAATATTAAATATTATTTTTATAGAATCAAGATTAAAACTCAGTTTAATATCGTCTATATTATTTCTATTGCTATTTGACAAAAGTAATGGCAAAAAGTACATGGCATTTATGAATCCCCATGCTATATAAGTCCAGTTAGCACCATGCCAAAAACCGCTTACTATAAAGATGATAAACGTATTTCTGATTTTCATCCAGAGTCCTCCTTTGCTTCCTCCTAAGGGAATATACAAGTAATCACGAAACCATGAAGAAAGTGAAATATGCCAACGTCGCCAAAATTCTGCAATATCCCGAGAGAAATATGGATAGTTGAAGTTTCTAAGCAAATCTAATCCAAACAATTTTGAAACTCCCAATGCAATGTCTGAGTATCCTGAAAAATCACCATAAATTTGAAAAGCAAAATATATTGCACCTAAAATAAGTGACAATGAATTCATTGAAGAATAATTATCAAAAATAGCATTGGCATATGTAGCACATGTATCTGCAATGACTACTTTTTTAATTAATCCCCAAATAATTTGATAAACACCTTCTTTGGCAGTTTGAAAATTAAACTCTCTTTTTACTTTTACCTGAGGCAATAAATGTGTAGCTCTTTCTATTGGACCAGCAACCAATAGTGGAAAATAACTCACAAATAATGAATAATCAACAAAGTTGTATTCGGCCTTTATACGTTTATAATAAATATCAATGACATAGGACAAGCCATGAAAAGTATAAAATGAAATTCCAACAGGGAGAATGACATTTAATAATATCGGACTTGCTTTGAATCCTGCTGAGTTTAGTAATTCAGAGAAAGATGCTGCAAAAAAGTTATAATATTTAAAAATCCCTAGGAAACCTAAATTAACTGATATACTAAGCCAAAACCAAAATTTTCGACTTTGTTCTGATTTTCCTTTTTCAATTTGAATCCCGGTATAATAATCCAAAAAAGTTGAAAAAACGAGTAGGAATAAAAATCTCCAATCCCAACAAGAGTAAAAATAGTAGCTTGCGATAATTAATAAAGCGTTTTGAGTACTTTTTGTTTTATTGAATACAAACCAATACAGAAAAAAAACTATTGGCAAAAAAATAGCAAATGCTAAGGAATTAAAAAACATATTTTTATTTAGAGTGATTTAAACTTTTAATCCATTTTGTTTTTGAGTAATTCAAAATGGTTTTCAACCATTTTCGGCAAAGAAAAGGAATTAGCAATTAATTCTCTTGTATTAACTGATATCTTTTTGCGTCCTAAATAAATATCTTCAAGAATTACTGAAAGTGCTTTTACATTTTTGGCTTCAAAAATATATCCGTTTTCTCCTGAGGTTATTGCTTCAGTATTTCCTCCTACATTAGTAGTAATTACAGGAACATTTGCAGCAAGACTTTCCAGAATAGATAGACTAAAACATTCCATATGTGTAGGCTGTAACATGTAATCATACTGCGAAAAAATCTCATTTAAATTAGGTTTACTTCCCATAAAAATGAAACAATCCTGTACATTTCTTTTTTTAATTTTTTCTAATAAATGCTGCTCATAAGGTCCTTCACCATATACCGCTATTTTAATCTCATTTTTTATTTCAGCAGGAAGAAGGAATACTGCTTCAATTAAATCCTGAATTCCTTTAGATTCTCTGAGATGAGAGGCAACTAAAAAAACGGGGGAAATATTAGCCCTGTTTTCTCTTATTAAAATTGAATCTATAATAACTCCGTTATAAATAGTTATTGTTTTTGTTTTTAAATGAGTTCCAAAATCATTTAAAATTTCATTTACCGTATAATTTGATACTCCAACAAAAACATCAATATATCTTGAGAATAGAAGCCCTTTAAGTCTTTTATTTACTTTCTTTTTTAATGAATATCCATTTAAAGGTCTTGGGTTATGATCTACAGCAATTACCTCAGCATCTGAAATTTTCTTTAAATTATAAAAAAAGGAAGTGCATAATTCTACAAAATGAGTAATGACATGAGTATATTCTGGTTTATGTTCTTTGTAAAAAGAAAGAAAATTATTTTCCAGGCTTTCTTCTTTACTACTATAAATAGCTAAATTTGAATAATTACCATGAGTTGATAAATTAGGAAAAAACCAATCGATCTCAATGTTGTTTTCTTTACATTTCTTATCAAAATCCCAGAAAAAATAATCCATTCCTCCTACTCTTTCAGGAAGTAATTTATAATTACACAGAACTGCTATTTTGCTGTTATTTATGCCCATTTCAACAAAGTTTGGGCTATTCTTTTGCTTGTACCCTGCAATGATCCTCCAATTTGAAGTTCTATAAATTTTGCACGTTTTTCTTTTTTAAGGTCAATATGATTCAGAACTCTGTTTATTGCCTCAAGATATTCTTCTTCATTTTTTACAATATCAGTCGAATCTGAATCTACTAGTTTGGACAAATGCTCGTATTTTAGAAACTTTTGATCATCAAACCATCCGTTTGTTTCACTACCGAAAACAGGATTTATCACTTGTTTATCAAAAATAAAAGCATCTAACGTTATGGTTGACAAAACATTAATAGACAAGTCGCAATGTTGCAACAAAGATTTTAAATCGTTTAGATCGGCTACAGATGGAACTCTTTGTGTCCATGCTTCCTGATGTCCTTCTCTGCTAATATTCCAATCTGGAAAATTCCAAATTATAAAAGGATATTTTTCAATGTTATTTTTGAATCTTGTAGGTTCTTCTGCAGGAGATGTTCTCACGATAAGATTGACCTCTTTCACAAGTTTTTGTTGTGCTATAAATTCTGCTAATATTTCTAAATAAATGGGATCGTTCTCACTGCTTGCATCATTGCATGTAAAAAAGATGATGGGTTTGTTATTGTCTATTTTAAATCGTTTATGAAACGTTTCTTTATCATAACCATATTTATTTAAAACATAAGGTTCAAATTGTGGTGTTCCAACAACATTGACCTGATTTTCTTTGATGGATTGATAAAAAGTTAATAATTCCTGTTTCATCAAATTGCTCCAAACAAGATAAAAATCAAAGTTACCTGCCATTCTTCCTTTTGATGCAAGATTATCCCAACTAAAAATAAAAGCTGATGTTTTAATTTTTAATTTTTCGGCAGCATATATAAGTGGTGCTATAAACGGTGGACGCTGATGCGTAAAAAATAATAACGAAATATTATTTTCTTTTAGCAGTTCTATATATTGTTTTGTAATTGTATTAGATTTAAAGGTTTGCTGTTGCCATTTATTGTATTGAAGTATCCCATTTTCAGAATGAAATACTTTGGAATAATGATGAATAAAACGCGTTGCATAACCTCTTGGATTTCTGGCTTTTGATTTGGTAATATTTAAATTATCTGCAATACCAAAATTGCCTTTTGCGTGCAATTGCAAATGGGTAACCTCTTTCGCTTTTCTAAAAAACCAGGTATAGAAGGATTCTTCAAAAACTTCTAATTCTATAATCTTACAATTTAAATCAAAATCCTTATAAACTGTTTTTGGCAAACATGAAAAAATGATTACCTCATTAAAATTTGCTTTGGCTTCCTGAATAAAGTCGCTCAATATATAATTACGAAACCCAACCCCATCAGTTATGACAACTCCTAAATTCTTCATCCGTTTTTATTTTAAACTTCCTATTCTACCATGATCCGAATAAGATCTATGTACCACAAATTCGTTATCCAAAGGTTTCTCTGAGAGAAATGTTATATCGCAAAAATACTTTTCTTCGATAGGATTTAACCTCCATGGCACGGTACTTTTGTAATCTAAAGTCCAGCCGTTTTTCTCTAAATCTTTTGTTTTTAGATCATTCCAGGATGTTATATAATCTATCCATAAATATCCTAATTGCCAGGCTTGTGCTTCTAATTTTTCGAGGTTTTCAATATCTGTAATTCTTAATCCTCCAACATTTTCCTGACTTACTGCCCTCGAACCATCTTCCAAAATAATCCCTTTTATAGAAGGTTGTTGAAAATAATGTGTATCTTTTTCTATTAAGTGATCTACTTTTACTTCTACTTTTTTACAAACTGCCTCAAAACCAGTTTCAACAAGATTAGGGTTTATTTTTACATAGCGAACTAAATCATAATACCTGATCCAGCGCATGTTTTTATACAGCCCTAAGCCTGCTTCATTTGCCGCTGTTGCCGCAAGCGGATAATAATTTCGGGCTAATTCATATAGTTTCCCTAAAATGCCTTTTCCTCTGCACTCTTCATTAAGATATACATTAATTATCCAAGCCAGTCCACCTCCAAAATTAGCTCCAACATGCCCTACAACTTCCTCTTTTTCATTTAAACAAATAAAAGAACGTCCGTATTCTTTATTTCCAAACTGCCATTCCCAAAATTCTTTGGTATGTAACGGATGATTTTCTCTGTAAATTATTTTGAAAAATGAGTGTAAGATTTTCCAATCTTCTATTGTTGCTTCTCTGGTGATCATATTTTATTATAATTTTTTCCTCCTATCAAATCATTACAATCAAATCTGTTTAGTAACAAAGGATTTTCTTGTAAAGTATTAATACCTCTTTTTGTTGTAAAACCTATTTCATAACCTGCTTTTTGGGTTAAATCTGCTACCTGATCTGTGCAAACTTCAGGAGTTCCATACGGATAAGAAACTATTTTTATATTTGAATGGGTTAATGTGTCTAAATACGTTTTTGTTTTTTTAAGTTCTTTTTTTATAGTTTCACTATCTAATAATCCTAATGGATAATGACTATGTGTATGACTACCTAAATATCCTTTATTTGCTAGTTCTTTTAAATTTTGCTCTGTCATATAAAGCGATTCTAAAATTACAGATTCTTCAAAATAAAGATTAAATAACGTATTAACGATTTGTTCCTGTTGTTTAAAATCTAATTTAAAATTTAATATATATTTTAAAACAGCACTTTTTTCATCGTCATATCTATAAATGTTCCGGGCATTCTGTGTTTCTGTCTGGGAAAAAGGCACATCAATAAACTTATCTAAAAATTCTGAAGATGAAATAATTGATCTTAACAGATGAATTTTATGAACGGTTGTTACTTTTTTTTCTTCAGAATTAATTGAATTTACAAAGAAAACTGCAGGAATGTTAAGTTCATCTAAAATAGGCAAAGCCAGATCAAATTGCTCTTTTAAACCATCATCAAAAGTAATGAGTAAATTGTTATCTTTTGATTGAAGTACTGCATTTAAATCTAAAATCAGATCATTTGGATGAACAAAATTCCCTTGATTTTTCAGCAATATTAACTGTTGCTTAAATTCACTTGGAGTCAAGCCAAATATACTGGAATATTTAGTTTTAAAATCTAATCTGATATAATGATAATTACTAACTGTAAGCATGTTTGCCTAAAATAAAATTCCTGAAATCAATACGTTTTTAATTCCTCTTCTTGTTATTTTCTAATTCCTGAATCGAATTATTATTCTACGGTATGTTTTTTTTATTTTTTCAATAAAGAAAAATGTTTTATCCTTAAATATTACAGGTTCAGAAGTTTTATTTTCTTTAGAATTCAACAAATCAAACAACACGTTTATTCTTTTGGTTTGTTCATCATTTTTACCATATGCTCTGGCAAACCAAGTATGGTGCAAGAATATTTTACTATCATAAGTAATCGAATTTGCAATTTGATCTTCATTCATTTGCGCATCCAGAAAAAGAAATTTTTTATTTTTCCTTCTTAACCAAAGATAAAAGCAATAATAGGGTTCATAAAGACTTTTTACATCAAAGTTCCATTTTAGATTTGTTAAGTCATCGTTGAACTCCTGATCTAAAATATAATTACTTTTTATAATTTCATTTTTATTCCAGATTTTCTTAAGTTCTTTAAAATTTAGAATCGAAAAAAAAGTATTAATTGTATATGGATTAAATGTTCTGTGTGAAATCATTCCACCATCCCGCACGCCACATACTGTATAATTTTCGGATTGCATTTTACTTATAATATCAAAGACGGTCTTGGAATCCTGAAACAAAACATCTTCATCTGCCATGATCAGCCATTCAATATTTTTATTTTTCAGCATTTTCATCATGTAGAAAATGCTTTTTAAACCATGCATTCCATTTCTCCCATCGATCACATATTTCTGAACATCTTTTGGAAAGAAGCGAGAACTTTTATGATATAAATCAAAATTTATAACAGTAGAGAGTATGGCTATATTAGACTTATTATCTACCATATTTTAAAATTAAATCTATTCATATATTTTATCAATTCTTTATCCTTAATATTAGGAATCAAAATTCGATTTATCTTTTTACCTAATTTATTTTTATGATTGGAATAATCATTATTAGCTAACAGCATTCCTAAACAATCTGACTCTTCTATCACTCTAAGCGTGCTCTCGTTGTAAGAACCATGTGGTAATGCTAAATATTTCACTGATTTTGTAATCAATTTGTCTAATTTTTCAATTGAAAAATGTAACTCTTTTTTCTGTTCCTCATAGCTTAAGTTTTTAAGAGCATAATGGTTATGAGTATGAATACCAATATCTATTAATGGATGATCAGACAAGCGTTTAAGTTCGTCATTACTTAATGATCTAAAATCTTCACTATCGCGAAACGGGATTTTATTTAAACTTTCAAAATTTAAAAACCAAATTTCCTTTTCCTCGTTTGATAGCTTATCGAGAAGCTTGTTAATATCATTAAACGAATGTGTATATTTTGATACTTTTTCTTTTACATCAGGAAAATAAAAAAAATGGTCACAATAGGTATAATCAAATACAAAACGATCCCACCAAAACTCTTTTTTAGTATTTATATTTAAAGTAGTTACAAAAATTGTAGCTGGTATTTGGTATTTCTCTAATATGGGTAAAGCATTTAATAAATTATCTGCATACCCATCATCAAACGTAATGACTATTCCTGTTTTTTTTAATGAGCTCCAATCATCAGATAATCTGAGAATTTGATAATTCTCCTTAAAATAACAAAGCTGTTTTTCAAAACTAGCAAGATCAACAGTTAAGTATTGCAACTCATTTCTAACTTCATTACTAGTTCTATGATACATAGCAACTAAAACTGGCTTACCTGACAGTAACCAGTTTTTAAATTTATTGAACTTATAATATATCCTTTTAAGTTTCGATTTCATTAATTAGATAAATCTCTAAATTGTTTTTGGTGGTTCAATTGCCAAATATCTGCTTTTTGAAGACATTCAAGAAATAATACATTACTATTTCCTTTTCCAAAATCATCCTCTACATTTCGAACTTTATGTGAATCAATAACCGAAAGTGCTTCTTTTATGCCCTGTTCAGAATAATCTGTATTGATTATATCTGCATGAACTGCTCTATTTTGCTGGCGGGTTCCGATATTTATAATTGGAATTCCATAATATGGAGCTTCTCTAATTCCAGCACTGCTATTGCCAATAATAAACTGACTATTTTTTAATAAGGTTAAAAAGTATTCGAAACGTAGCGATGGAAAAATCCTGAATCTCTGATTTTCTTTTAATTTTTTATACGCTTCAATAATAAATTGACTTCCTAAATCATTGTTAGGAAAAATAACAACATAATTATGAGTATCCTGCAATAAAGATGCTACGAAATCCTGGGCATATTTTTGCATTTCTTTAATTTCTGTAGTTACAGGATGAAACATTACGATTGCATAGCTTTCAAAATCAATCTTATAATAGTTTTTTACAGTTACTAAATCTGGTAACTGGTCAGAGAACATAATATCAAGATCCGGAGAACCAATTGTAAAAACAGATTCTTTAATTTCGCCCATCTGTATTAATCTTTTTGCTGCCTGTTTGTTTGAAACAAAATGAATATGACTTAATTTACTAACACTATGACGAATTAATTCATCAACAGTCCCAGAAACTTCACCTCCTTCTATATGTGCTACCAGAATGTTGTTTAAAGAACCTACAATTCCGCCAGCTAATGTTTCGACTCTGTCTCCATGAACAACTATCATATCCGGACTAATGGTTTTGCAATAACCTGATAATCCTTCAATGGTTTTTGCAAGAGTTAAGTCCATTGTTGTTTCATGTGTATGGTTTTCGAAAGTAAAAACATTTTTAAAATTACAGCGTTCTATTTCTATCAAAGTATAGCCGTATTGTTCTTGCAGGTGCATTCCGGTTACGAATACAAAAACCTCAAATTCAGACTGTTGTTCTAAAATTGAAATTAATGATTTTATCTTTCCAAAATCAGCGCGGGTACCTGTAAGAAATAGAATTTTTTTCATTTGTTTATGATCAGTTTATTCGACTGGGAAAATATTTATCCCTGTAATTTAAAAAGTACTTTTCTATATTAAGCGTCATAAAAATTCCTGACAAAATACTTATGATGCATGTAAGTAAGAATATAGAAATCTGATTAAAGAATTTATTTAAAACAAAATTATTTACTAATCCGAATAAAAAATTAACAAAACCATGAATGATATAAATACTGTAGGATGAAAATCCGATCTTACTAACAACATTCACTATTCTGGTTGAGAATAGGTTATCAAGTCTTTTATTTATTTCTTTACTTACAAGAAAAAACACAAGTATAATACTAAATGCTATATAAAGAAGTGAATAGCCAAATGTTCTTACAAAAAATGATTCTTCGAAATCTATAAATGGTGTAAATGAAAGAGCTAAGAATGAAATTATGATCAATATTGTTCTATTTGACTCGAAAAAACGTGTTAGCTTTTCTTTTTTATAATAGTACAAGTATGAAACAAAAACTCCGGCAAATAGTGAATCCATTCTTAAATGAGACATTGTGAAATTTTTATCTCCATTTTCAGGAAAATAAACATTACTGACAATTCTTAAACTTAATGACAAAAGCATCATTAGAAAGATCACAACCTCAAACTTATCTATTTTACTTGTTTGATTTGGTTTTAAACTAATCCAGGCATATTTAATGACCAACCAGAGTAATAAGGCAAAACCAAAATAAAAATGTTCTTCGACAGCTAAAGACCAACTAGGTATATAAGCATAACCCCAGGCATAAACATAATTCTGAATGAAAAATAAGTCTGATAAGAGGCCTTTCCATTCAAATTGATGTTTTATAATTTTAGGTGTTAAGTATAAAAAATAGGTTAAATAATATATAGGGTAGATTTTAAATCCTCTTCGTATTAAAAACAAACCTGGCTTTATGTTTCCAAACTTTAGATACTCTTTGAATAATAGTCCTGAAACAAGAAATCCGCTTAAAACAAAAAATAAGTCAACTCCTATCCAGCCCATTTTTGTTGTCCAGTCTGTTATATGCTGATGACGTATTAACACTAAAATAATCGCAATCCCTCTTAAAAAATCAAGTTCTCTTAATCTGATATTTTGCTTCAAAGTAAAAAATTAGGGTTAAAAAAGTAAGTGGTATTGTATTTAAAAACTAGTTTATATCCTCCCAATTTAATTGTTCGTCATTGTTAATGTCCCTTGAGGCTGTTTTGCCTATTAAATCATTAAAATGTTCTGCTAGTATTTTACCTGTTCCTGGTCTTTTTACCCAAATATTTTCTTTAGATAATTTATCTCCTTTTTTGATTGGTGCTATTGCACAAACGGTAGCAAATGCAAAATCTATAGTTACTTGTTCTTCTTCTGCAGGTTTTTTTGTACCACCACGCATCAGTGCAATTTCGGCACTCGAAACAATTAATTCCTGACACGCTCTCTCATCCATACTACAAACGATATCCGGACCTGTTCGTTGCATGTGATCTGTGAAATGTCTTTCGAGAATACTAGCTCCCAAAGCTACTGCCCCTAGACAGGCATTATTATTTAAGGTATGGTCACTTAAACCAAATACTTTATCCGGAAAAGCTTCATGCAATTCTGTCATGGCACCAAAACGTACTAAATGAATTGGTGTTGGATATAGATTTGTGGTATGTAAAAGTGCAGCAGGAATATTATGTTTATCAAAAATAGCTACTGCTTTTGTAATACTTTCAATTGTATTCATTCCTGTACTTAAAATTACTGGTTTGCCAAAAGAAGCTATATGCTCTAATAACGGATAATTATTGCATTCTCCGGAACCAATTTTATATGCAGGTATATCAAACTTTTTTAATCTTTCTGCTGCTGCACGTGAAAATGGAGTTGAAATAAAAATCATGCCTTTGCTTTCAACATAGTTTTTAAGTTCTAGCTCATCAGCTTCATTCAAAGAGCAACGTTCCATAATTTCATAAATAGAAACATCTGCATTACCTGGAATCACTTTTTTGGCAGCTCCGCTCATTTCATCCTCAACAATATGAGTTTGATGTTTTACTACCTCAGCGCCTGCTCGTTTTGCAGCGTCGACCATTTCTTTTGCAACTTGTAAAGAACCTTCGTGATTAATTCCGATTTCTGCAATAACTAAAGGAGGAAAATCTTGTCCAATTCTTCGTCCTGCAATTTCTATATAGGGTTTCATAAATTCGTTTGTTAATTAGGGTTTTATATGTTTGTGGTATAAAAATTTGGCATAATCAAAATCTTCTTGCGTATCAATATCTACGCTGGCAAAAATATGATCTATTTTGAAAGGAAATGCATTTTCTGAAATAACTATGTCGTCCAGAATTAAAGCAGCTTTTGCAATATATAATAACCCGTTTTCAAAATAAAGCGGTTCCATATCCTGACTTCTTTGACCAATTTTGTAATTGTAAGGAATGAACTTTTGATCTGTTATTTTTCCGAATTTTTTGTAATTTCTTGAAACTGTAAATAAACTATCATAGTTTTCGCTTTGATAAACATGAAATGTTTCCTTCAGCAAACTTTCTGGACGAATAGGATTTGTAGGCTGAAGTAAAACAACATTTTCTACTTCATCATCAATATTTTGTAAAACATGCTTTAATGCTGAAACTGTTGGCTCATGATCTCCAGAAAGATCTGCTGGCCTGTCTATTACTTTTGCCCCGTATTCTAAAGCTATTTTTTTTATGTCCTCGTCATCTGTCGAAACATAAATTTCATCAATGATATCACTATTTACTTTAGCATAAATAATACTGTGTGCTAACAAAGGGATTCCTCCAACCAGTTTAATATTTTTCTGAGGCAATCTTTTAGAACCTCCACGTGCTGGAATAATAGCGATAGTTTTCATTTTTAATATTTAAAAAATTATAACAATATTGTTTTTATGGCTTCCAATACAATTTTGTATCTTCTAGTTCCTGATAAATTTTATATTCTTTTGCTGATAGTCTATTACTATTTCTAATTATTTTAGGAAATGCAAAAATTAAATCTATTGTCGCCAAAAATAGCGCTTTCAAAGCTTTAAAGTCTCCTTTGAAAACTCTTAATTTAAGTTGCATCCAAACAGAATATGTTATTTTTTTAGGAATGGTTTTAAAAGGATAAAACAAAAAATATAAATACCAGCCAGAACGTAATGACCGTTGCAAACGTAAACTATAATCGGTATTATTTTTTCTGGATTTTAAATCCACTCTATGATTTACTAAAACATTCGGCAGATAGTAAATCTTCCATTGTTTTTTAAATAATTGAAAAGAAGCAAAATCTTCTTCACCATAAAAAACAAACCAAGAGGGATAATCAGGAACATCTCTCCAGGCTGACATTCGCCAAACATTAGCTCCACCAGCAAAACTTTTCATTTGATGTAAAACGTCATTACAGCTCGTTATTTTTGGTTCTTCTAAATTCCAGTAAATCCTAAAACTAAACAGTGCTACATTAGGATTTTCATCAAAAGCTTTCTCTATAATTTCTAAAGGATTGTTAGTCACAAAATGTAAATCATCATCGATAGAGATGGCAAAATCTGTAGTAACTAAATCCATCATTCTGTTCCTGCTATAAATCAATCCTTCACTTTTTTTATTACGAATTAATCGAATTTCCGGATAATTCTTTTCAATAAATAAGTGGGTTCCGTCTGTCGAGCCATCATCACAAATAATACAGGATACATCTTCTCTATCCAATAAATGCTGAATTTTATGCAATGTAAAACTCAAATCATCTTTTCGATTTTTAGTTGTAATGAGAATAGAAAACTTTTTCTGAATGTGCATTACTTAATAATTTCTAATCATATGTTGTGGTAACTTTTTATATCGCAAGAATATCTTTTTCATCCATTTGATTGAAATAAATTTTACAAATACTCTGTTTTTTATAAAATATATAACCGGATTTAATTTTATGTTTTTATTAAATCCGGACTGAATTGTTTCAGAACTGGAAACAAGCGGAACGGACATCCAATCTTCTAAAGTATTTCCTAAATGGTAAGCATAATTATCTTGGGTTGTTACTCTCCAGTAATCTTTTTTTAGAGGTAATTTATCTAAATAACCTTCACTGGTCCCTCCCATCTTAAAGCCTATATAACTTGTTATTTCATCAAAAATATCTTTCTTATAACTGGCTACAAAATGTCCTGAACCAATTAATACCTTTAAGTCTGAGTTAATTTCTAAACCCAAATTATATTCTAAATAATCCTGATTATAATTTCTTTTCCAACCCAGACTGTCATAAAACCTAATTAAGGCTTCTTTATTTTTTACGGAAATAAACTTTAATTTTTTATTAAATAAGTTATCCCAAATAGCATTACCGCAATTTTGCTCATACATTTTAAACTGTGGTACAATGCCCACCACTCCAGCTTTAGGAATATTAGTAAAAACTTTTACTGTTTCAGATTGCCAATTGGGTAAAAACAATACATCTGAATCTGAAATTGTAACCAGCTTTATGTTATTACCTGCTAAGCCCTTAAGTATGGCATTAAGCTTTCCTATATTATCAGTATGAATTAGTTCGTGTATTTTGTTTTGCTTTAAAAGAAGATCTAAATAATCTTTTATAATTATATCGCTTCCATTATTAACAATAGTAATGAACGTTTTTTTATGAACTGTAGCAAATAACGATTTGAGGCAAAGTTTTAAAATTGCAAAACTATCTTTAAAGTAACCTTCCTGATTAGGTATATAAACAGGAATTATTATCTGATGAATAAATTCAGAATCTTTTTGTGGTTCATCTTTAAGTGGATTAAATCCTACTCGCATCTTTATTGTTTAAATATAATTTTCAGTTTATGAATAACTTTTTTCTTTAGTTTTACTAATTTTAGAAAAACGGTATCATTTTTAATCTGTCGTTTAAAAAACATTTTATTCTCTGTAATAACTTTAGGAAATTCTCTTTTTATCCCAAAATATATACTTTGCTTTTTTTTATCTAAAAAAGCCGAATCTGAATCGCTGTACTTTGTATAATACAATGATTCAATTATTTTCCAGCTATTAACAAGGCTATTTGCTTTTTCTTGTGTTTTTAGCAAACTTAAATTCTCACCAGATATATTATTTCTATATAAAACATACGTATTACTGGCAAATATTATTTTACTGCAATTCAATAATATTCTAAAAAAAAACTCTCCATCATCGTTCATAGTTAAGCTTTCATTCCAGTAACCTGAAGGTATTATTAGTTCTTTATTTATTAAAAAACTATGCGATGGAAAAAAGCCTCCATGTAAACCTATTAAATCAAAATATTCTTTTGCTGTATCAAAATTTCTATAATCGGGATTATTTTCATTCAAATTAAAAGGCTCGTTAATTTGATCAAATCTTCCCCATTTACATGTTGAAATAACAAATTTTGCTTCATTTGACAATAACTGAATTTGGACTTCCAATTTATTTACAGCTAGTATATCATCTGAATCAAGAAACTGAATATAATCGCCTTTTGCTATTTTCAATCCAATATTTCTGGAAACACTTGCTCCTTTTTTATCATCTTTTGACTTTAAGATCAGTTTAAATCTATTATCATTTTCTTGATAAAATTTTATTATCTCTTCTGTTTTATCAGATGAGTTATCATCAATTATAATGCACTCCCAATTAGAATAAGTTTGTCTAATCAGGCAATCGAGTGTTTCACCAATTAAATTGGCCCGATTATAAGTAGGTATAATAATCGAAACTAAAGGCTTATTCATGTATTGCAACTGTGCTATATAGATTATATATTGAATCTCTTATTTTTTCATAGTTGTAATCTTCAATGGCTTTGAGATGATTAATTTTGGCAAATTGAACATTATTATCTTTGTTATGGATAAGGTTTAATATTTTTTCAGCGATTTCATCTGAGTTTTCAGGATCATTGATTATTTCTCCAAAATATTTTTCTCCAATAAGTTCTTTTGTGGCATTACCGGGATTTGATTGCAAAGGAATTGCCCCAAGTAATAAAGATTCTAATAATGAATTTGGCATACCGTCTGAAAAATTATTTCCAACATAAAGAAATGCTTTTCCAAAATAATTATGAAGCTCTGATTGATTTATTTTTTCTACTATCTTGATTTTTCCCTTCAGTTTTAAATCGGATTTAATAAATTCTTTGACTTTCTCTCCGGCAGAAAAAACATAAATATGAAAATTATCTAATTGATCAATTATTCTTTCTATGGCTTTTAAGGTATAGAGCGCTCTTCCTGTTTCATTATGATTCCCTTTTATCAAGATTAGTTTTCTGGTTTCAATATCCTGAAACCTGGTTTCAATATCTTTTATATTGTATCCGCCACCTCCAGGAACAACTCCCAGAAAAATTCCGTTAAAATTATATTTTTTTGCTAAATGATGATCTCTTTCACAATCTGTTATTAAAAAATTAACTCTAGCTAAAACAGATTTAATTTTCTGAATGTCATTTTCAAAAACCTGATGTCTAAAAATATCGCTCCCCCAACAAGAATAAATCCATTTAATATCAGGGTTTTTATTCATTGTTTTCAATATAGGATAAGAGCAGTAATGCAATTCAAAACTATGAACAACATCCGGTTTAATTTCTTGTATAATCTTCTCCAAACCTTCATTGGCTGAAACTTCTAAATAAGGAATTATTTTATCATAAACTAAAGGCATCTTTTTTCTCAAAAAATATTCTCCTTTTATGTATCGATATTTTCTTTTTTTCCAATTTACGAATTGATGAACATAATCCAAATTCTCTAACGGTCCCCGGTCCAAAACATCAAACCAATAAAGTTCATGACCTTTCTCTTTTAGATTTTCGATCCAACGAATAACATGAATAGACGGCATAGATACAAAAAGTATTTTCATTTGATCTATAGTTTTATATTACTCATTAAATTCATTACGATTTGAAACTCAAACAAAATCTTCTTAGACATTTAAAAAAGGCATTGATTTGCATTGATGAAAGATAAAAAAGAAGTAAATAACGCCATTCAGCTAATCTTAATTTTCTATTCTTTTTTATTGCAATTTCATATTCTAATATCAGATCTAATTGTTGAGACTTATTGAATAATTCAATTTTTTTAGTGATACATTGTGAATAAAATTTTTCACTTGCAATATCTTTTAATTTTTGATTATTCTGTTTCCCGGATATTGATGAACTAGAATATCTGATTAATAAATTACTCTCATTTATTGAATAAATAAGCTTATCATCTGAAAAAAATAACCATGCTGCGTCATCACTATGCCAAGCTAAAGGAAAATCAAAAAAACCGTATTTTTTAAAAACTGTTTTTGAAAACGCGTATTCGGACAAAGAGCTTCTGGTAAGCCCTTTGAATCTTCTAAAATAAGAATCTGATGCTTTTTCCCATTCAGGATTAATAAATGAATCACTTATTCTTCCGTTCAAATTCATGTTAAAAGATTTTGAAGCAAATCTTACCAAATTCGATTTTGTATTAAAAATATTGTAGTGCTTATACCAGGATTCTACAACATTATTCTCTAAAACATCATCATCTCCCAAAATCATTATCCAGTCTTCGTCTTTAACAAGGGCAATACAGCGCTCCCAATGTTTTGCTAGTGATGCTCCTCCTAAATTTTCTTCAAATAACTGGTAAACGAAATCAATTTTATCTTTATACTCCTCCAAAAGCAAAGAGGGATCTTCGGGACTGGCATCGTTTCCTATATAAACTCTAAATCTTTTATCTGTTTGAGCTGATAGTGATTTTAGTGTTTCCTCAAAAAAAATTAATTTATAATATGGGATTACAATTGCTAGCATTTATTTCTTATTTATTTTTCCGAAAATTGTAAATCCGAAAAAAGTTTTGCAGAACAAATCAAACACAAATTTTTCACTTTTTAGTTTTCTGGAAAATGCTTCTCTTTCTTTTTGTAAATTGTGATTTAATGCTCCAAAAGATCCCAAATGTTCTACAAAAAAATCGACATGTTTTATACTTAAATAGTTGAATAACTTATCTTTTATAGTACCATCTACATTTTTTTGTCTTGATACTAATTTTATTCTGTAATAAAATCCAATTGTATTTAAACATACTACATTCCCTCCATTCTTTAGAAGTGATATCCAAAATTCCCAGTCTTCAAGACCTTCAAGCATATTATTATCATACCCTCCTATTAACTCCCAATCTTTTTTTCGATATACCGCAGAGCAAAAAATCATATTATCTAATGCCAATTCTTTAAGCGAAAATGGTATTAGATTCCAGTTTCCGGTTTCGTCTCCAAATTTTTCTGCTTTACAATAAACAAGTTTTAATGATTCATCATTTTCAAATGCCACTATAGCTTGTTGTATGTAATCTTTAGCAATTTTATCATCTCCATCCAGTGGCAGAATAAATTCTCCAACACTATTTTTAACACCTAGATTTCTTGCGCTACTAACTCCTGTGTTTTCCTGATAATAGTATTTAAATCTTACATCCTGTAAAATCCATTTTTTTGCTATCTCTTCTGCATTATCAGTACTTCCATCATTTATGATAATACATTCCCAATTTTCATATATTTGCTCTAAAACAGATTGCAAAGCCTCATTTAAATACTGAGCCTGATTATAGCATGGAACTATTATAGAAACTATTGGATTTTTCATTTTTTATTGTAGAAAATTATTGATTTTACAAATAGCTTGAATTCATCTAATAATTTTAATTTAATTGATGATCTTTTTTTAATTTTTAAATATTGGAGATAAACTATTGGAGAATAATTTTCTTTTTGTAAAAAATAGTCTTTAAATAAATTGTTCTGAATCTCTAACAGATATTTTTCAAAACCTGCTTTCTCAAAAAAAGAAGTTTGATTAGCTAAAAGTAATTTGCTTTTTAAATCTTCGAACTGATTTATTTCTTTAAAAGAGACAAATTCTCTTCGTGATATTATCTTCTTTAAAAAATCTTGTGTTTTATCATTTTTTTCAAAATTGAGATTAGTCAATAAATTAACTTTAATCTCAAGCGCAGTACTTATTTGTTGCTCATTTCTTTTGTGAGAAACTTGTGAATTGTGAATACGATAATTAAGCAAAACTTCCTGCAAATTGTACAGCTTTCCTACGGCTAATAATCTTGTCCAGAGATCATAATCTTCTGCAGGTTCTTTTCTTATATCGTAAATTAAAGCAAATTTATCCAGACAGCTTTTCCTCATCATTACTGTTGGATGCCCAATACAACAATCCTTAAGCATTGCTAATTTTATATCGTCATGATATTCAGGAACAGTGATAATTTTATCTTTGTCAATTATCTTAAAGAATGTACCAATAAGTACTGTTTCAGGATTTTTATCTAAAAAAGCAACTTGTTTTACAAAACGATTCGGCAAGCTTATATCATCGCCATCCATTCTTGCTATATATTCTCCTTTTGCAATACTTAATCCATAATTTAAACTATTAGTGTAACCTGAATTTTGTGGTTTCTCTATTAATTGTATTCTCGGATCATTATAGTTTTTTATAATTGATACTGTTGAATCTGAAGAAGCATCATCAATTAT
Source organism: Flavobacterium chilense (assembly GCF_001602525.1). Taxonomy (GTDB): domain Bacteria; phylum Bacteroidota; class Bacteroidia; order Flavobacteriales; family Flavobacteriaceae; genus Flavobacterium; species Flavobacterium chilense. The sequence continues at coordinate 166,014 of NZ_LSYT01000007.1, read as the reverse complement.
TATAAACTCGAAATCTGAAAAGGTCTGATTCAAAATACTATCTATGGCTTCCTCTATGTAAAGTTCGCAATTGTAGACAGGCATTAGAACCGTTATTTTGGGGTTTGAAGACATTATCTTATTTCTTTTTCAAATAATTCTATATCTGCTGCAATCATTTGTTTTACGATATCATCTAAATTAAATTTTGGTTTCCATCCTAAAACTGTTCTTGCCTTTGTAGAATCACCTATCAGTAAATCTACTTCTGTAGGTCTGTAATAAGTAGGATCTACTTTTACCACTTCCTTTCCTATCTCAATCTGATATTTTGGATTTGAACAAGATTTGACTTTGCCTACTTCATTTTCATTTTTGCCCACAAATTCCAGTTCAATGCCACACTCTAAAAATGCCATTCTCACAAATTCTCTTACACGAGTCGTCTTACCAGTAGAAATAACAAAATCTTCAGGCTTGTCTTGTTGCAAAATTAGCCACATCGCTTCGATATAATCTTTTGCGTGTCCCCAGTCTCGTTGCGAATTTAAGTTTCCTATATATAATGTATCCTGCAAGCCTAAAGCAATTTTTGCAGTAGCCATAGTGATTTTTCGGGTAACAAATGTTTCTCCTCTCAGAGGTGATTCATGGTTAAACAAGATTCCGTTGCAAGCAAACATATTATAAGCCTCACGATAATTTACGGTTATCCAATACGCATAAATTTTTGCGACACCATAGGGTGAACGAGGGTAAAATGGCGTTTTTTCGTTTTGTGGCACTTCCTGCACTAAACCATATAACTCTGAAGTTGAAGCCTGATAAATTCTGGTTTTTTCGGCAAGCCCTAAAATTCTTACGGCCTCTAATAATCTCATGGCTCCTAAGCCGTCAACATTTGCAACATATTCAGGAGTATCAAAACTAACTTTTACATGAGACATTGCTCCTAAATTATAGATTTCATCAGGCTGAACTTCCTGAATTATTCTTATTAGGTTGGTAGCATCAGACAAATCACCATAATGAAGAATAAACCGAACATTTTCTTCATGAAGGTCCCTGAACAAATGATCAATACGTTGTGTATTAAATGATGAAGCTCTTCTTTTTACTCCATGAACCTCATAACCTTTCTCTAATAAAAATTCTGCTAAATAAGCTCCATCCTGACCAGTAACTCCGGTTATTAATGCTTTTTTCATTTTTTATATTTTTACCCAACTTGTTGGGATTATGTCATTAGTATTTATTGAATCGTCATTAAACCAAAGTTTTGGGGCAATTACAGTTTTATCAGGATTTGTATTAAGCCATGCCCCCCACCAGCTAAAACTGCTATTAGCTATAATGTTGTGTTTGCAAGATGCCATTAATTTTAAATCTTCAAAATTTGTTGAAGCATCATTAAAATCAATAAATATAGTTTCTTGTTTTGTTGAGAAATTTGCTTTTACCCAATCCATATCATCCGAAAAAACAAAAAAAACAGGATTACTAATCTTACTTTGAATTATCTCTAAAGCTTTTTTATAATATTCATCTTTGCTTGTATTGTGCAACGAATTATTTAAATAATCCCCTCTTCGAATATGTATTGAAACAGAATTTACAGATTCAATTTTTGCAATTGCTGCTTTAGTATCTTTTTTTAATGATGTACGTAATTCAAAATCTTCCCGAATTTCTTTTTCGTACTTTATAAAATATTTCTCTGACTGAAAATAACCTTCCAGAAATATAATATCTCCTTTTAGATTAATCAGATCAGGGTTATATCCAAAATCTTTTTCTTTATAAAAAGTGTATTTTTGATAAAAGCTTTTTATTTTCCTTAAATATCTATTGGGCTTTTTATAGGTTTTAGAAATAACATTAAAATGATTTAATGCATAGTTATGCAGCTTATAGCTCTCAAATTGCGATACATCGATAAAGAACTTTTGCTTTGTTTCTAATGCCAAAACTTTAGCTGCTGCATATTGAAACAACTGATTTCCCAAGCCGCCTATTAACTGAACTACGATCATTTATTTTTTTAATAAATTTTCAATAATTAATAAATCTTCCTCAAGAAGTTCAGGATAATTTCCGCAATAAAATCCATTTGCATGCATCATATCTGCTCCAGGCATATCATATAATTCGTTTACATATTTTTTATAAAAAGGCTGCTCTTGCATATTTCCTGCTATCATGGGTCTAATTTCGACTCCAGCCTCTGTAAATTTATCCAGATAATATTGTCTTAGTTCCGGCGTTTTACAAACAAATGGAAAAGCGAACGTAGACAATCTGTTTATATGATTATGCTTTAGATATACAAAATCTGAATTGTCTTTTATAATATTTTCTATACGCAAATAATTTTGCTCTCTTTTACTGATATTTTCTTCTAAAAATTGCATTTGATATTGCCCCAGAAAGCCTGTAATTTCAGTAGGTCTAAAGTTATATCCCAGATCATAGAAAGTATATTTTGCTTGAAATTCTGACTTAATATCAAATTTTCCTCTCCATTTTTCTTGTTGTTCAGCAGTAAGATTTCTATCCCAACCATTTGCCCTTACAATTCTAAGCATTTCGGCAAAATCATCATCACTTGTACAAACCATTCCTCCTTCTATAGTTGACATATGATGGGCAACAAAAAAAGAAAAGCTTCCACCAATTCCAAAATTACCAGCAGTTCCCTCTGGAAGTTCAGTACCTAATGATTCGCAATTGTCTTCTATTAAAATAATATTTCTTTCATTACAAATTTCTTTTATAATGTCTATATCTCCTGTAAAACCAAGAATATTTGTTATAAACAAAGCCTGTAAATCTGTGGTTTTCAATCTTTCCAGAAGATGATGCGACATAGTATTCAATGTATCCGGTTCGCAATCGAGTGCAACAGGAACCATTCCTAACTGAATAATTGGCATTGTATTAGTTGACCAGGTTAATGCTGAAAAGGCTACTTTGTCACCGTCTTTGAGCTTTCCTAAATTTTTTAAGGCTTGTAACATTGCTAAATTTGCGCTACCACCACTGTTAAATAATATCGCATGTTTGCACTTTTGGTATTGCGCAAATTTATCTTCGAATTTTTTGCACTCAATATCCATACTTAATCTGTCAGCATTAAGAATGAAATCAGCCAAGGCTTTTTTAGTTTGTTCTTCTTTAAGAAATGCTTTTCGCATTAAGGGTATTTTCATTTTTTAATTTTATTAAAATATGGTTTTTCTAAGTATTCATAAATATAAATTGACAATAAAACGGCAAAAGAAAATGATATTATATATTCTAAAATCATTGACATAAAACTAGATGTATTTAAATACATCATCAATTTTGGAGTAAGATTTAGTTTTGTAATTACAAAGCAATGAATAATATAAAAAGAATAACTAACCATTCCTAATAATTGCATAAAGCTGTTAACTAACAAAAACTCCAGTCTATTTTCTTTTATTAAATTACCAAGAATTATCAAGAAAAAACCAACTTGAACTGTTATATAAAATAATGCGCTATAGAGTTTGCTTGTTGTAACAGATGTTACCCAATTAAAGTTTAGCCAACCATACATTTGAAAAAAGATGATAAAAAAACCTATGATAACAATCAATTCTTTGTATTTTAGTAGAAACTTAGATTCATTGATTTTTGTATGATATTTTGCCAAAAGAATGCCAAAAAAGAAACCTAAAAATCTAATAGGTTCTTCTATTATATGCTGATCAATAAAAAAATGAATGAAGAGGATTGATATAAATATTAATAATAAAAACAGAGCACTTGTGGTAATTTTATTTGGAAGTATAATATATAATATCCCTGCTAAAATATAAAAATACATTTCGTAAACCAATGACCATGTGACAATTACAATACTTGAACTTGAATTAAAAATATTTAAAAAAAAAATATTGTCTAAAATAATTTTTATATTAAATCCATTATAAATTATAAAAGGGATAATTAAAATAAAAATAACCACAGGCAATAATCGAGAATATCTTTTACCCATAAATTGTATAAAAGATATTTTATTATCATCATTAGTTAAAGATTTGTAAATTAAAAATGAACTAATTAAAAAAAAGCAATCTACGCCAATATGACCGGAATGCAAAAATTTAATAATTGGCTTAAAAACAGAATCCTGACTTAGATAGTAATCTTTCTTTTGAAATTTTCCAAAAAAATGAACACCAAACACTAATAAAATAGCAAAACCTCTTAGTCCTTCAATGAAAGAATATTTATTGGTATTTGAGGTTAATTTTAGGGCATTATTAATCATTTCAATTTTTTATAGCTTTCTATTACCTCTTCTATACCTATTTCTAAAGATTTAACAGGCTTAAAACCTTCTTTTATCATATTTGAAACGTCCATACATTTTTGAATCATTCCGTTTGGTTTAGTATCATCCCACAAAATTTCTCCCGAGTATTCTACTTTTGAAGAGATTAAGACAGCTAATTCTTTTATACTAATATCAGTTCCGGGGCCTATATTAATGAAATCCGGAGAATTATAATTTTCGAAAAAGTATAAAATTGCCTTAGAAAAATCCTCTACATGTAAAAACTCTCTTCGTGCAATTCCGGTTCCCCACAAAGTAATTGAGGAAGCATTCCCATTTTTTGCATCTACAAACCTCTTTACTAATGATGACAAAACATGTGCATGATTAAGATCAAATGTATCGTTTGGCCCATATAGATTACTCGGAATTAAACTAATTCCATTAAAACCATATTGCTTATTATAACTTTCTAATAATTTAATTCCCGCAATTTTTGCAATTGCATATCCTTCGTTTGTTGGCTCCAGCTTTCCATCTAAAAGATATTCTTCTTTCATAGGTTGTGGAGAATTAGCAGGATATATGCAAGAACTTGCAATGAACACAAACTTTTTCACTTTGTATTTATATGCCGAATTTATAATATTAGACTGCATCATTAAATTATCGTACAAAAAAATTGCCGGATTATCAATATTAGCCTTTATACCACCAACCTTTGCTGCAATATGAATTACATATTCTGGTTTTTCTTTTTCAAAAAAAACATCGACTTCTTGTTGATTGATTAAATCTAAAGTTTTGTGTGTAGATGTTATTATGTTAGAATATCCGTTTTCTTTAAAAAAATCTAAAGTTATACTACCCAACATTCCTGTATGACCTGTAATATAAATTTTGGCGTTTTTATTTATCATCTTGCTCAAATAATCTTGTTAGCTCTAATTTTTCTATTATCGTTCTGGCTTCATTTAAATCTTTAGACCACCAATCAGATTCCCGAATGCTCTCTATTATTAAATCCGTGAATCTCATTTTAATAAATTTTGCAGGAGCTCCCGCTACAACTTCAAAGGGTTTTACATCTTTGTTTACAAATGAATTTGCACCAATTACTGCGCCATCTCCTATAGTAACACCTCTTCTTATAACTGAATTGGTACCAATCCAGACATCATTTCCAATTACACATTCTTTTTCAGTTAGTGTTTTCCAAGCATTTTTATAAAAAATGCTACTTGTAGAAACTCTGTTTATTTTATGTTCTCCTATACCAATACTAACATTACCAGCAATAGAGCAGTATCTTCCGATTTTTGATTTGGTTATTATACTATTAAATCCAATATAAGTATATTCCCCAATTTCATTTTCACCACTTAATATTACCGAAGACATAATTTCGACATTATGAAATTTACCCTGATTGGGGTTGGCTAACAAATTCTCTCTTTTAGCAAACCTGCGATTAACAGCTCTATAAATACGCTTTAATACTTTCTTCATCTTACTAAAACCCTTTTTACTTTGCTTAAGAATCGAATCAAAACACTCCTTTTATTTATCTCAAATTCAGATCTAATTTTTACAACATCTTTTTTTGAAAGTATACTCTTCTTTTCTAATATTTTAATCAAAAAAGGAAAAAGATTATCTCTATGAAGGCTTTCAATTGATTCTTTTTTAAGTAGTTCTAATCTTTTTTCAAATTCATCTTGCTCTATTGCATCCTCAATTATTTTTACACTTGATTCAAAATCGTCTATATTAATTCGGATAAAAGATTCTTTATTAACTATACTTTCTAAATTAGGGCAGCCATAATAAAATGGTAAAGTATGGGTATACAAGCAATCAAAGAATTTTTCGGTAACCCAATCGTCACAATAATCATTTTCTATTGCTATTGAATATTTATAATTTGCCAAAACATCCCATTTATCTTCAAAATCTGTAATACCTCTACCATAAACATCTAGCTGATCTCCAAAATATTCCTTAAGTTTCTTAACAAAGTCGACTCTTTTTCTGTGTCCTTCTGTAAAGGCTTTGTTAGAAGAAATAACCGAAATTAATTTTGTTTTATTTGGCGTTTCTAAAGATTTTAATTCATCAAAAGATTTCCCTATGAACCAAGGATTTGCATTATGTGAATAAATAACATTTTTATGTTTTATCTCTTTTTGTACGGTAATAATTGTACCAAATTGATCTAAGAATTTTTGAGTGAACTTAGGGCTTGTATTATAACATTCTCCCGGAATAAAAATTACATTCTCAGGATCACATTTTACAATTTCCGTTTTTATTTTATAATCAGTATATACAATCCAAAAATCACATTCTTTTATAGTATCATCAATAACAAACTTATAGCCTCCCCAAACTTGAGAGAAATTTGGAGTTTGCCTAAAAAGAGGCCAATCGTAATTAAATGTTAGTTTAACGATCTTCATTGCCTACAATTTTTTTCCATTCTGGATTTAAAAAGAAAAGACCAGCTGCTCTTGGCAAACTTCTTATAGTATATTTACCTCCATCGATAATTTGAAAAGACAGTGCATTTTCAATACTATCAAATATCTGATGTCCAGTGGTCGTATTACTTGTAAAACTTATTGTATACATACCAGGAAAAAGTCTTATGTCTTTTATAGTAACGACATACTCTTCTTGCTTTTCTATATGAATTAACTCAAAATTTGAATCTCTTCCCATGATATGAAATATAGGCATTTCGTCTGAAGATCTTATTTGGATTCCTATTTCAGATTTTGATTCGTTAGCGTTGTTTTGCAATCTGAATTTAATTTTTAAATCATCTCCGATAGAAAACTCATGATTTAATGAATTGCTCTGATCTCTAATCTCTGCAGAAATAAATTCTATGTTTCTACTACCGATTCGCTTTGTATCTGAATTAAAAATAACAGTATGTCCTGTAGAATTATCATTGCTTGAATAAATATCTAGTGCTTCATCGATATCCCCATTAAATTTAATTTTACCATTTTCGAGCACAATCCCTCTGGTACACAAACTCTTAACAGCAGCCATATTATGACTCACAAATAAAACGGTTCTCCCTTCCCCTTTAGAGATATCCTGCATTTTTCCAATAGCTTTTTTCTGAAATTCGGCATCTCCAACTGCCAGAACCTCATCTACAACTAATATTTCAGGTTCTAGAAAAGCTGCTACGGCAAAAGCTAAACGTACAGTCATTCCTGAACTATATCTCTTAACGGGTGTATCAATATATCGTTCACAACCTGAGAATTCAATAATTTCATCCAATTTTGAAATAATTTCTTTTTTGGTCATTCCCAAAATAGCGCCATTTAAGAAAATATTTTCTCTTCCGGTCATTTCCCCATTAAATCCTGTACCAACTTCTAATAATGAAGCTATACGACCACGAGATTTTATGCTTCCTGTGGTGGGAGCTGTTACTTTTGAAAGTATTTTTAAGAGGGTAGATTTTCCTGCTCCATTTTTACCAATAATCCCCAAAACTTCTCCTCGTTCGACTTCAAAATTAATATCTTGTAAAGCCCAAACATAATCTGAATTACCTTTGGTTGAGCGATCATTTGTTTCACCTATTTTTAGATAGGGATCCTCTTTCCCTCTAATCTTATGCCACCAACGATTGATGTCATGACTCAGGGTTCCTGTACCCACCTCTCCTAAACGATATTGTTTAGAAATATTTTCAGCTTTTAATATTGTATCTTTTTCCAATTGTTGTTGTAATAGTAGAAAGGGTAAATTAGATGAATTTTAATATTTTAAGTATTTATTTTCTAAACAGTATCTATAAAACTCTTTTCGGTTTTATTAAAAACTAAAAGTCCGATAAAAAACACTGTAATAGTGACAACAAAAGTATATGACAATCCTAAAATTGAAACTTCTCCAACGTTTAAAAGCATATAACGGGCCGTTTCTATTATATACGCCAATGGATTATATTCGACAAGCCATCCATAACTTGGTAGTTTATCTTTAATTAATTCCATTGGATACATTACTGCTGATAAGTACATCAGCAATTGTATTCCAAAACCTATTAGGTGGCTAAAATCACGATATTTAGTTACCATTGCAGAAATAAGCATACCTAATCCTAAACCTAAAACTCCCATTATAATAATCAAAATAGGAAACAATAAAGCTAAACTATTTAAGCTCAAATCTGCTCCTTGAAAATAATAGAAAATATAAAATCCGATAAAAATTAAAAATTGAATTCCGAATTTAACAAGATTGGAAATTACAACAGAAAGAGGAGTAATAATTCTGGGAAAATAGACTTTCCCAAATATTGCTGCATTTGCCTTAAATGTATCTGATGTTCCTGTTAAACAAGCTGTAAAATAATTCCAAACGGTTATTCCTGCTAAATTAAATAAAAACGGAGGAACTGTCCCGGTGTTAATACCTGCAACATTATTAAAAATTATTGTAAAAGTAACAGAAGTAAATAAAGGCTGAATTAAGTACCAAAGCGGACCTAATACAGTTTGTTTATAAACTGTAATTACATCTCGCTTTACAAAAAGAAATAATAAATCTCTATACTGCCAAACCTCTTTAAGATTTAATGTGAAAAATTTATTTTTAGGGGTTATTTCAAACAACCAATCATTGGGGCTATTGTTGTTCATTTTATATTTTATTACAGCTAAGTTGCAAAAATGTTTTAAGATTATTATTTATTAAGTATTTACAATACCTTTTAATTAACAAGATTTTTATTCGTTTAAAAAATCTATAAAAAACAAAAAGGCGTTTTATAAAAACACCTTTAATTACTATTTTGAAATAAATTTCAATTTATCATAAGAAACTACTTATCTAAAACTTCAAAAGTAGAATTCATACTTTTAAATTCTGGTACTATTTTTTTCATTTTGGCCACAATATCTTCATTGTCATAAAAATCTGCTATTCCAATAAGTTCATCAATTTCAATATGCAAATTTTCATATTCATCTTGTATTTCCTGAGCAATCATAATTTTATTATGATAAGTTGGTAATGTTTTTGAAGTATCATTTAATAATTCTTCATACAATTTTTCTCCAGGACGTAGGCCAACAATTTTAATTTTAATTTCCTTGTCCGGAATAAAACCTGCAAGTTTAATCATTTTTTTAGCTAAATCAATAATCTTTACAGGTTTACCCATGTCGAAAATATAGATCTCGCCTCCGTTACCCATTGCGCCAGCTTCTAAAACTAATTGACAGGCTTCTGGAATGGTCATAAAATAACGAATAATATCCTGATGCGTTATGGTAACTGGACCGCCTTCAGCAATTTGTTTTGTAAACAACGGAACTACTGATCCATTTGATCCTAAAACATTACCAAAACGGGTTGTAATAAACTTAGTAACGCCTCCATTATTATTCTCTTTTTGATTTTTCAAAAATAAAGATTGAACATATTTTTCTGCTATTCGTTTACTAGCTCCCATTACATTGCTAGGATTAACCGCTTTATCTGTTGATACCATAACAAATTTCTTGACATGATATTTGCATGATAAATCAGCTAAGTTTTTAGTTCCTTTAATGTTAGTTTGAATGGCTTGTGATGGATTTTCTTCCATCAAAGGCACATGTTTGTAAGCTGCAGCATGAAAAACAACATGCGGATTATAATTTTTGAAAACTTTTTCTAAAGCTTTTTTACTTCTCACATCCGCGATAACAGCTGTAATCTTTGCCTGTGAACCTAAAGTTAGAGTTTCCAGACACAAATTATGAAGAGGTGTTTCGGCATGATCAAGAATGATAACCATCTTTGGATTAAATCCAAGAACCTGTCTTACTATTTCACTTCCTATTGATCCTGCTGCTCCTGTAATAAGAACAGTTTTATCTTTTAACTGCTTAGAAATTGACTTACTATCAAGAACTATTGGCTTTCTTTCTAATAAATCTTCAATTTGAATGTTTTTTACTTTTTGAGAAATCTCTTTTTGATTTTCCCAATCTGAAATTAGAGGAACAGTATATACTCTATAGTTAAACTCTAAACATTGATCAACAATAATTAATTGTTCTTCTTTAGATAAACTTTTGTCTGCTATAATAACACCTTCTGCAGCAACAGAACGCATTAAAGCTGGTAGTTTTTTTCTTAAAATCAAAATTGGCAAATCTAACATTCTTTTAGACGCATTCTGATTATTTTTATCTACGAACCCTACTATTTTAAATCGTGAAGGAGTTTCGAATTTCAATGCATTCGCTACTGAAATAGCATTCGCATCTGTTCCATAAATTACGGTTCTGATTAATTTAGAATTTGTTTTCTCTGAAAAGTATAGTTCAAAAGTTTGTTTTACAATAACGCGATACAAAAACAAACCACAAAACGATAATACTAAATTGATAAAAAGTGCTGTATTTAAAAAAGCTTTATGACCTGTATACAACTCAAAAACTAAATTAAAAAAAAGAAAAAACACCAAAACTGACATTTGAGAAAACAGTAATTTTATCGCATCAATATAAGATGAGTGTCTAATAATTCCTGAATAAGTTCTAAAAAGCCAGAAGAAAAATATATTTACTACTAATAAACTCCCAACAAAATAAAATTGATGTGATGTGATAATATATCCTAATGCTGTTCCTTCAAACAACATATAGGTAAAAGTAAATGAAAAAATCAGAACCATTACATCAATAGCCACAATTATCCACCTAGGTAGATAACTAAGATTATTTATACTTGCTTTCAAGTTCCTTGGTGAAAAAGAGTTGTGCAACAAAGAAGCTATTTTGGTTTGTTTATCTGTATCCAATTTGGTTAAGTTTAATTTTGTAAACTTTATATGACTTACAAAAATACAAATTAAAGGTTTAAAATATTATTAATATACCCTAAATTAAATTGTGACTCCCTTTTTCTTTTGTTTTAAAAATTCTATTAAATATGTTCCATAACCAGACTTCACTAAAGGCAATGCAAGTTCTTCTAATTGAGCGTCATTAATAAACCCTTGTCTCCAAGCAATTTCTTCAATACATCCCACTTTTAAGCCTTGTCTTTCTTCAAGAACCTGAACAAATTGTCCGGCTTGCATTAAACTATTGAAAGTTCCTGTATCTAACCAAGCAGTTCCTCTACTCAAAATCCCTACCTTTAATTGCTTTTTCTCAAGATAAACTTTATTTACATCTGTAATTTCATATTCTCCACGCGCACTTGGTTGGATATTCTTTGCTATTTCTACTACAGAGTTATCATAAAAATACAAACCAGGAACTGCGTAATTAGATTTTGGTTCTTCTGGTTTTTCCTCAATAGAAATTGCTTTAAAATCTTGATCAAACTCAACAACTCCATAACGTTCAGGATCTGAAACATGATATGCAAACACAACACCCCCTACAGGTTTTGTATTTGATTTTAAGAGTTCTTGCATGTTAGACCCGAAGAAGATATTATCTCCCAAAATTAAAGCTACATCATCTTTTCCTATAAATTCTTCTCCAATTACAAAAGCCTGAGCTAATCCATTTGGAAGAGCTTGCTCTTCATAACTAAATTGACATCCTAAATTAGAACCATCTCCCAATAATTTCCTGAAATTTGGTAAATCATGTGGAGTAGAAATAATTAAAATCTCACTTATTCCTGCCATCATTAAGGTTGACAATGGATAATAAATCATTGGTTTATCATACACTGGCATCATTTGCTTACTCATTGCCAATGTCAATGGGTGCAATCTTGTGCCAGAGCCTCCAGCTAATATAATTCCTTTCATGTACTTTTTAATTTTAGATTCTCAATTTATACTTTCAGATTTATACTTTTTCTTAAAATCTCAATTTAAATCTTAAATCATCTTTTTTATATAAACATTTTTTTTAAACTCTCTTTATAGTTTGGGATGTCCAAATTATAAATTTCTTTGATTTTTTTCTTATCTAATAATGAAAATCCTGGACGTTTTGCAGGAGTTGGATAAGATACTGATGAAATTCCTTCAACATTACAATGGTATCCTCCCAGTTCTTTTATTGTCAACGCAAACTCCCACCAACTTATTTCACCTTCATTTGAATAATTATAAATTCCTGGAGTCCATTTTGATGATTCTAAAATTACAATCATCGCTTGAGCAAGATCTGCAGCATAAGTAGGGGATCCAATTTGGTCATTTACGACACTAATTGACTCTCTTTCCTGCATAATTCGTTGCATCGTCTTTACAAAGTTATTACCGAATTTACTATAAACCCAAGAAGTTCTAATAATAATTGAATTAGGGTTTTCTCTTAAACAAGCAATTTCACCTGCTCTTTTACTTTCTCCATATATATTTATTGGTTTTGTTTCTGCTTTTTCATCTAGGGCAATAGATGAAGTTCCATCAAAAACATAATCTGTTGAAATATGTATTAATTTTACTTTATTTTCTAAGGTATATTTTGCAATTAACTCTACCGCTAGATGGTTAATTCTAAAAGCTAGTTCTTTTTCTGTTTCAGCTTTGTCAACTGCTGTGTAGGCTCCACAATTTAAAACGACATCAGGTCGAATCTCGTTTAATTGAGTTTTAAGCAATTCTAAATCATCTAAGCTAATTTTATTTCTATCTGCAAAAATCCATTCATATTTTGGATAATTTATGGATAAATGTCCTAATTCAGATCCTAATTGTCCATTTGCCCCTGTTACAAGAATTTTTTTCATTAAAATAAGCTGTTACAATTTTCAAAAAAAGAAAGAGTCTGATATTTTTGGGAAACTACAATTACTCTTAAATTGATTCTCCAATAAATATTTAAAAATGAATCGTTAAAATTTAATTTCATTCTTCATGTCTTATATTATAAAATTTATTATATCTATAAATTACTGATACCATACATAACAAAAAAACAAAAACAAGATCTACAAGCGATAACTATCTTTATCATTTTCTATTGAGAGTAAGATATTATGGATTTTTTACAAACAGTATTTTTATAATTTTTTAATTGTTAATTAAAAAACTATAAAATGAAAAGAGTTTTTATAAATATTTCTGTTTCGTGTGTTTTTAGCATTCCAAAAACAAAAATAGGAAAAAGAAAAATAGTTAATAAATTAATTAATCTCAACTTTTTATCATTGATAACAGAATTAAAAGGATAAAGTAATAATGCAAAAATAACATATAGTGAAAATCGAAAAGCAACAATTGGATTTATATAATAACTTACCAGATATATAAAAATCGTTGTTATCAAAATGGGATGGAGCATCTTTTTCTTATAAAATACAAAACCTGTAATAATAAAAAAAGAAATAAATATAAAAAATATTCTATGCATTATACCTATATCAGAAATACCTTTTAAATAAAAACTTATTTTGGTTAATATTGATTCAAAAGCTCCTATGTGTAATAAAAAAGGGCTTATAAAAAAATAAAGTAAGAATACAAATAAAAAAACAAATACTAATAAATTAAAGTAATATTTAGATTTATGAAAAAAAGTAACTAGCAATAAACAACAACTTATATGCATGAATGGAGTAATTAAAATCCAATTAAATTTTTTGTTTCTAAAACTATAATAAAAATACAATGCAAATAGAATATAGGCTGGTCCATTTCTTAGAAGGACAAAAGTCAATATAAAATAATAACAAACAAACAAAATCATTTTTTTCCAAGCTTCTACATCTATTTTTTTTATCAACCAAACAAAAAATGCACTTGAAACCAACCAATTAAACCAATACATACCTAAAAAAACATTTTCCTTTGAATCTGAAAAAAAATTACAAACTGAATATATTGAATACAAATAAGGTTCGTTTAACAGAAAAGAAAGAAAGCCATTAGGTTTGTGAAAAATTTGAAAGTTATAATATAGTAAATAATCATTATTTAAACTGATAGGTATCATTAATCTTAAAGCAATAGAGCTTAAAACAAAACATAAGACAAATAGCTTATTTCTCTTTGAATTTGAACATGTAAGACATGCAAAATAATAAAACAAAAATGTTAAAAATAAAGTACTAAAAATCAATATTATCGGATATAAAAGAGAATTAGGACTAAAGTAATATGAGCCAAAATCCTACTTGTAGTTAATATTTTTATTTCTTTATATCCTTGACCATCATCAATTGCGCCCATTATTTTAGGATCAATAAGAAGTATTAATAATATTGACCCAAACATATTTATAACCTGTGTCAACGAACTTAACATTAAAGCCTTTTGAGGATATGAAAAATTAATATAATATAAGAAAGTTATGCTAATAGAGAATAAAAAACCTGCTATATAATTAATGGAAAACAAAACCCAATCTCCTGAAAATGATATCATTTTTATTCTGGATTGTTTTTCTATTTTTTCAAGTGTAAAAGGTTTGGACCTACCAAAAAAACGGTTTAAAACTACAATAACTTTTAAAGCAAAAAAAGATGTGAATCTATGCGAATAGAGTGGTAACAAAAATAAAATAACTAAAAAATGAGCTAATATAGTAATACCCCAGACCTCATTTTTATCTTTGACAGACTCCGTAACATAAGCCATTATTGGAATAAAAATTAAAATAAATCCACGAGAACAATATTGAAAAATATTTATTAACGATAGTAGATGTCGAACATTCTTACTGTCTTTTATGTAATATTTAAAATGATAAACAGAAACATCAATAAAGATTGAAAAAGCATAAGCTATAGCTGCAATAATAAACATATTTTATCATTTTTAATATTTATTCTGGTTATTGAAGCATTAAATAAATAATCCTATATAATTTTTGGAGTACTAGTTTACGAAAGAATTAGAATTTTAAAAATTATAATTAAAAACCTCTGAGAAAGAAATAATATATTCCAATGATCATCTTTAAATTAAAGATTAAAAAAATCTAACGAAAAAATTATCCAAACAAATTAAATATAGCCTGTTTAATGCGTTCTTTATCAAAATCATTAAGATTAGAGCTAGAAGGCAAACAAAGTCCGTTCTCAAAAAGTTTTTCACTAATATTAGTCCCATAATATGGATATTCTTTAAAGATAGGCTGCATATGCAAAGGCTTCCACAGTAATCTACATTCAATATCTTCTTTATCTAATTCTAATTTAATTTGCTTGTTTGTTATACCTCCTGTTTCATTAGGATTAACCAAAATAGTTGTTAACCAATAATTAGAAAAATAATCATTATTAAGAACTTTAAAAACATAAACCCCATTTATTTCTTGAAATAAATCGTTATAAAAATCATGCATTTTCCTTCTTAAATGAACATAATCATCCAATACTTGAAGTTGTCCCCTACCTATTGCAGCACTAACATTACTCATTCTATAATTATATCCAATTTCATTATGTTGATAATAATGTACACTTTCTTTAGACTGAGTAGCAAGAAAAATAGCCTTATCTTTTAATACCTTTGATTTTGTTACAATAGCTCCACCTCCAGAAGTTGTAATTATTTTACTTCCATTAAAAGAAATAATACTAATATCTCCAAAAGTACCACATTTTTGTCCTTTATAACTACTCCCAAGAGCCTCAGCACTGTCTTCAAGAATTGGAATCTGATATTGATCAGCAATAGCTCGAACTTCATTTATTTTATAAGGAATTCCGTAAATATGAACTGCAATTATTGCTTTAGGCTTTTTCCCCTTTGAAATCCTATCTTTAATCGCTAATTCTAAAGCCCTTGGGCATATATTCCAAGTTTCAGGCTCGCTATCGATGAAAACTGGAATACCTCCTTGATAAATTATAGGATTCGCTGAAGCTGAAAATGTCATTGTTTGACATAGTACTTCATCTCCTGCCATAACTCCTAGAAGAATTAATCCTAAATGAATAGCTGCTGTACCAGTATTTAATACAGCTACATGCTTTGACTCTCCTAAATATTGTTCAAGTTTTTGTTCAAAAAAAGTTAAATTCGGTCCAACTGAAGAAATCCAATTAGTCTCAAAAGCCTCATCAATATATTTCTTTTCATATCCACTTATATGAGGGGCTGAAAGCCAAATTTTTTTTTTATTCATATACAATCAAGAGTTACTTCAGAAAAACAAATTATTTAATTGCCTTTTTGTTAATAAATCGAATTAATATTATTCGGGTTATCAAATAAATTGTGCTTATTAAGACTAAAATACCTACAATCATAAAAGTAGAGAGTTTATTAGTAGAAGCTAAAAGAATCACTATTATATTTATTCCTAATTGCGTAAGAGCATAAACCAGAGAGACTAAAACATGAGAAATCCCTAATTCGTTTGCTAAATATTGGTATAAATGTGTTCGGTGAGCTTCAAATATATTTTCTTTTTTAATTAATCGGTTAGCAATTGTGACACAAGCATCAATACCATATATTGAAAACATCAATATATATCCAATTTGCTGTGTTTCTAAAATTGTTTTTATCATGAAATATGCCAAGAAAACAGCCATACTAATACTTCCAACATCACCTGCAAAAGATTTAGCCTTTTTTCTGACATTAAATATTCCAAAAACTATACATGCAATGCCCATTGAAATTAATACAGATAAGTTAGAATTATTGTTAGGTAAATATGAAAATGAAACAATGGCAACAAATGCATAAAGGACTGTTATTCCATTGATTCCGTCCATAAAATTAAAGGCATTTATCCAACCAATTATTAAAACAAAGACAATCAATAAAACCCAAACTGAGTCATGCAACAAATCTAAATCATAAAAAATCATGAGAAGAGCAAAGCAATGGCATAAAACTCTTGGCAATTGACTTAAAGGCTTAACGTCATCAATAAAGCTTATTACTGCAACTATTACCACTGCTGATGTAAGAGCTGGAGAAACATATCCTAAAAAAAATGCTATAGTGATTGCAATTGGAAAAATTATCCCTCCACCTCTTAATGTAATTAAAGTATGCGAAGAGCGATTATTGGGTTTATCAATAATATTATATCTATCTGCAATTTTAAAATAAAGTAATTCAATGGCTAATAATAAAAAGAAAAATATAATATAAATCATGTTCAATGTTGAGTTTCTAAAAAAGTATTATGGTTTATTATTTTAATTTTATAGTTAAGAGATTTAACAAATATTATATAATCTGATTAGAAAGGATACAGATAAATCCTTTAATTTCAAGGATAAAACTGTTACAAAAATCGAATCTTAAAATCATGTGATTGATTATTTTTTTGAATCAAATATTTTTTCTTCAGAAGAAATTGCTTCTGTATCATTATCAAATTCAACAACTCTATAACGTTTTGGGTCTTAAATATGATAAATGTATAAATTATTTCTCTTATATATTTCTCTCTTAATAATCAAGTAATATTATCTCTGAAAAAAACACTTTATCATTTTGATAAATTCAATCAATTAGAGATTAATCCTATCTTAAATTCAGACTACTTTATTTGTTCATTAACAACCGTCTATTTTTTCTATTACCCACTCTGAATAATCATTAAAACAGCATAAACTTTTGTTCTTAGTCCTGTTTCTGTTACCTTTTTAAAATTCCCAATCAATTGATTCAAAACTTGGTAAAATCAAATCTTTATCTGATATAGTAACTTCATTAGGACTTATCTGCCAATCAATTGACAAAATGGGATCATCATACCGAATTCCTCTTTCACTTTCTTTATGATACACCTGATCAACTTTATACATCACCGAAGCCGTTTCACTCAGAACAGAAAATCCATGAGCAAACCCATGAGGAACCATTAATTGTTTTTTATTTTCACCACTCAAAATCACACTAAAATGCTGTCCATAAGTTTTAGATTTTTTACGTAAATCTATAGCAACATCTAAAATCTCTCCTTGCAACACACGCACTAATTTAGCTTGTGCAAAATCATTAATTTGTAAATGTAATCCTCGTATCACTCCTTTTTTAGAGAACGATTGATTGTCCTGAATGAACTTATATATAATCCCATGTTCCTGAAATTTAGCTTCATTATAAGCTTCAAAGAAATAACCACGTTGGTCTGTAAACACTGTTGGATTAATGATTACTAGATCTTTAATACTCGTCTCCTCAATAATCATTGTCTATTGTTTTATTTTTTTAATTGTTTTTTTATTAATCAAAATTCTATTTCTATCATAAATCCATCCCCATTTATTATAATAATAAAATGCTGATTTAAAATACATTTTTAAGTTTGCAATAGTTAAAAAGGATTTATATAAATGATCATGATAAACTATTTGATGAGGGTAAAAAATCGTTTTGAATCCTGCCGAAGAGCATCTTCTTGTTATATCTAAATCCTCCATATGCATAAAAATGTTCTCATCAAATCCATTTATTTGCTCCAATACCTCGGTTCTAAAAAGCATGAAACATCCAGACAAATAAGGCACCTCCATAACTTTGTCGTAGTTACTAAACCGTAATTCGAATTTATCAGAAATCTTTTTCTTTATTGCTTCAAAAGGCAAAAATCTCCTGGAAAAAAAAACAAAAGGACTAGGAATTAATTTTGCCAAATATTGTATTTCACCATTAGGGTATAAAATTTTCGGCATCAACAATCCAATACTCTTGTCACTATTCATAAATGATATCAAATCCTCAATAACACCTTTTGAATAATAAATATCAGGATTCAACACGAGATGAAAATCTGTTTTTTGTGAGTATTTTCTAATACCTATATTATGAGATGATCCATATCCTGGATTCAAAGGATTAGAGATATATTCCACTCTTGGATCAATTTTGATATTCTCTAAATCTTTAGTGGGTGAATTATCTATTAAAACTAATTTAACTTTCAAATCAGTATTTAAAAAACTATCAATAGCATCTAAAAGTTGCTTTTTATCATTTTTATATATTACTAAACTACAAACTATATCGTACATTATATTTTTCTAAAATTTTATTTTACTACATCTGTTTCTTTAACCATCTTAAATAGGCATAACATTTTACAACAAAAAAATTTGATTAACAATCATCTGATAAGGCTATTAAAAATGACAAGATGTTTTTCTCCGTATTTTTCTATAGAAAATTTGGCTTCATAGGTCATAAAAGATTTTTCAACAACTTTTTCTACAGCTCTCCCTCCTTGTCGAATTTTTTCAAAAGTATCAGATAAAGAAACTTCGTCATCTAATTCAAAATAAAAGGCCATATCCTCTTTAATTATAGATTTATATACCTCTAAATTAGAAAGTAACATAGGGGTTTTATGAGACATTGCATCAATTATAACAAGAGCAAAACCTTCGCTTCTTGATGGATGAAAAAACAAATTAAAGAATTCATAATATGGTCTAGAATCCGTTTTAAATCCTAAAAAAAGAACTCTATCTTCAAATTCATTCTCTTTCAATAATTTTAATAAATTATCGTGCTCTTCTCCTAGACCTAAACATATCCATCCATAATTTTCATCTTTTTTTAGTAAACTTATTACAGCTTCATAATTTTTTCGTTTAATTAAAGATCCAACAGTTCCTATAACTTTATACTTTTTCTTAAAGCTTAAAATTAAATCAATATCCGTTTCTGGAATTTTAAAATTATCCAATGGTTCTATACTTCTGCCATATTCAATAATACTTAAGTTTTTATTTCCAAACAAATCTTTGTAATAATTGTACATAGAATCAGAAGAAACTACTATAGCATCATTATTTTTTTTTACTTTAATCCAAATTGGTGAAATTAATTTTGACACCAGATTACTATAAGTAAAAGATAAATCTTCAGGTATGATACTATGGACACTTGTGACGTACTTGATTCTTTTCTCTCGAGAAAAAAAAGATTTATTAAAAAAAACGTAAAAATCAGATCGTAAATTACTGGAGTGAATAATATCGTATTTTGAAAAGTCAACTCTCGTAAAAAAACTAATCTGAATTTTACTCTCAGTAATTTCCAATTCATTTTCAACTTTATCAAAAAAGAATACATCTATACATTCCAAACTTTGAGTTTTTTTTAATTGATATATTAAATCTCGTGTAGCAATGTTAGTACCAGTATTGGATAAATTGTTAAAAAAAAAAGCTATTTTCATAAAAGTAAAAAATTATGTATTAGGTATGATTAAACTATTAAAATAACATCAAAAATGTTTTAATAATTCTTAAGTAATTGATAGTAAAACACAAACTCTATTTATATACTCCCTGTTCTCTTTCTAATGATTATTTGGCCAAATCTTTAATTTTTTCTTGATTTGTTCTTTTATTCTTGAGAAAAACAAATATTATATATAGGACTGTTTAATATATTATTTAATATTCACCAATTAAAAATAAAGTTTATAGAAACAAATTATTCTAAGGTTTAACTTGATCATTTGCTATTTACTATTTTTGATAGAATTAAAGTAACAACAAATAAAATCCTACATAATAAACAACTAATCGTAAATAATTTTACATAACTCTCAGTTATACTTTTTTAAATACATCTTAACCAAAAAATTTTCGAAATAATATTGTATTTGATAAGGAGAAACTAAAGAAAATAATAAATAAAACAGAAATAAAACATATTTTTTTTCACCTCTGCTTTGTATAGCCTTATAGGTGAAGTTTATCGATAATTTATGTATTTTCTCAAGAATTGGATTTGATTTTGTTATTTTATCTCTATCAGCTAAATTGAAAGAATCAAAATTTTTAACCAATCTTTCTTTATATAATCTCCGTATGTAATAAACTATTTTTCTCTGGTACAACCCTTTAGTAGTTTGAGTATTACCAGATCTTAATCTTACAGAATAACCAAAAAAAGGAATATTAAGAAATTTATAACCTAAAGAATCCATTCTTAATAAAAAATCGTAATCCTCTGACCCTCCCAATTGCCGATATCCATTAAGTATCATATAAATTTCTTTTTTGCACATCCAGATATGTAATACAGGTGAGACGTAGCTCAATATTTTCTTTGTACATTTTACAGTATGCGAAGTTATCACATTATTTAAAACTGCATCATTTTCATCGATACAAATAACATCGCACCCAACAAGAGAAATATCTTCATTATTAAGTAAAAATTCCAATTGCTTTTCTAGTTTCAAGGGACTACACAAATCATCACCATCCATCCTAACAATATATTCCCCTTTACTTTTAGATAAAGCAAAATTTAGTGTCTCAACTATCCCTGAATTCATTTCATTTCTAAACAATTTAATTCGAAAATCTTTTGAAGCCAACTCTAGAAGCTTTTCATAAGTTCCATCAGTAGAAAAATCATCAACTATAATGAATTCGAAATTAACATAAGTTTGTTTCAGAATACTATTAACCGCTTCCTCAACAAACCTAACAACATTATATGTTGGCATTAATACTGAAATTAATATATTTTTCTTTATAGAATTATCTACAGTATTTATCATTTTTATATAATAAGCAAAATAACATTTTAAAATAAACTAAATCTTAAGTTTTGATATCCAATTTAACAAGTAACTATCATCATTTTAAATAATGAATAATTGATTCCGGTTCTGAAAATAAATTGAAAGTCAAAATATTTCCAAAAAAAAGAGAAAAGCACTGGTAATCTAAAAAATTTCTAAAATTATAAACAAAAAAGGCACCAAATAATGGAAGAATTAAGGCTTTAAAATATAAAAACTTATTATTTAATCTAATTTTTGTTAAATTTATAAGTACAAAAGACATTAAGATAATATATGAAAATGATAGAAACCTTCCTCCAGAGGGAACCATTGAAAAAATATTTGTCCAAATCAATGTAAATATTATGAAATTGAAAAAATTTAAAGTTATAAAATCATCCTTGACTTTTTTAATAAAATAAAATCGTACAAAAAAAACAATAATAATCATTGAAAAATTCAAAGAAAAAATTGCAAGTCGTATAAAATAACTAGAGCTTTCAAAATCTTCTTTGGCATTACTAGCAAAGTTATCATCAGTATAAGATTCTAACTTAAATCTTATTATATCAGGAAAATACTCTGCAATTCCATTTAAAAAATTAAGGGGAAGACTTGACAATAATATACTCCCAACATACAGATAAAAAAGAAAATTACCTTTACTTTTGGGTAATAACATATATAACACAAAAAATACTAAAGGAATGAAAAACGATATATGAAAAACAACTGAAAGAATCATATAAAATATACCACCCTTTTTATTTTTATAAAAGAAAAGTAACGCTCCATATACACATACCTCTAATGCTGTCCACATACGAACACCATTAATATTCCAAATTGGATTTATTAATAATAACATTAAGAATAATACAATTGCGAATCCAGAAATTTTATAATTTATTCGATCAAAGATGAACCATAATATTTTCGAATAAAAAATTCCAAAAACTAAACCAAAAACAGCAAATAATACATGATAATTATCTGTAAATCGAGATACAATCCAAGTTACAATAGGCTGATACAAATCTGTTTGTTGCGTTTCAATTGTAAATAAACCTTCTACAAAATTTTTAAATGAGATTTGGCTATTAAAATAATCAGACAATACCGAATTATAGAACTCCGAATCACCTCCAGTTACAGGAATTATAAAAGTATAACCAAAATAAAAGCAGAATAATACAAAAAGATGTCTAGACCATTTCTTTTTATATAATAATAAAGACATTACTAAAGATGAAAATGGCCATAAAAAAAAAGAAGTCACAAGGAGAAAAAATTCCTTGATAGAATTTGCAGAAAATTTTTTAATAGTATGCATTAGTAATTACTCCCAACTTCAAGAAATTTACCAACTACTCTCTCAATATTATAGTCTTCTATGTTTTCAATAATCAATTGCTTTGTATAATCTCCATTCATGAAACTCAAAAAATCTTCAAAATCATGATTATTCATTCTTAGGGATACAATTGGTCTTTTAGATAACGTATAATCAATTAATTTACTTGGCACTTGATTATTTGTATCATTTTCTATATTAACCAAAAAGTCTGCTTTTGATAATTCTTTCAAAACTTCACCTCTTGGTATAGAATTTTTAATTATTAATTTTTCATACAATCTAGTTTTATAATCACTCAACATAGAATCATTGCTAGTAAAAATTACAAATCTAAAATCAGTTTTCAAATTACATAAGTATTCTAAAAAAGGGCGTGGATCTCTTTTCCCTTTATAAAAGACTCCTGCATAAATAAAAGTTGGCACTGAATTTCTTTCATATTTTTCTAGAGTAACATCAGAAAAATTAAATCCTTGCGGAATTATTTTAATTTTATCATGAAATTCTTTATAATAAGATTTTCTAGCTATTTCAACTGGAATTGCTATTATATCTGCTTTTCTACAAAATAATTTTTCTAAAATAGAAAAATAGAAAGGTGGTTTTGTTATTTTATTCCCCATAAATGGATCACCACAATCTGCTATCCACACTTTAGGGAAAAAATCTAATCGTTTATTCCTTGCTAGAGCAGTTCCCCAATGAATAGAAAATGGATTTGCTATTGTAAATAGCAAATCGTACTTTACTTTATTATCTTTAAAAAAAGCCCTAACTTTAAATAATAATTTTATTGAAGGATACTGAAAAAAATAATATAAAATTTTGTCAAATATCCTATATGCTAATCTATTTTTTTGAAAAAATGTGTGACTTAATATTGTCGTAACGTCACCTAAATTTTTTATTTTAATATCAGGGTATTTTTCCTTAAAGACTAAAAAATCATTTTTATTGATTGCACAGACAACCATTAGATCGTGTCCTCTCTTATGAAGTTCATTGATTAGCTCTGTAGCTCTAAAAGATCTAGGATTTTGTAAAGGATAAATATCTTTACATATTATTAATATATTTTTCATTACTTATTTACTCGAAAGGAATACAACGCCTCATAGATTTATATAAGAATCAATTAAAACTGACATAGAATAATAATTTTCTAATGTGGCCTTATTAGTTAGAACTTCCCTATTTACTTTAAATCCACATTCTTTAATTAGCTTATTATCAAAAACTATAAATCCTCTTTTAGTCAAAGATTCAAACGAATTTGTTCCTGATCTCATATAAACAATCTTACCTAAACCAAGTAACGTTAATGTATTTCCCATTGCTTGTTGTCTATTATGGTTAAACACTGCAACATCAATAGTTTTTAGAAAATCAATGTACTTTTCAATTGTCATCAGTTCGGTAAGCGGTACAAACTTATCTCCAAATCTTCTGGCTCCCTCAATAATAATTTTGTCTCTATATTCATCATGAGTACCATAAGATAATGGGCAGAAAATTTTGTTAATAAATTCAATTTCACCTTCAAGCATATCGAATATAGAAATATGTTCATTTGTAGGATCCGTTGAATTACCTACCAAAACATTAATGCTATCTTTCTTTGAAAGATCTTCAGCTTTAAAAAAAGTGATATCAACTATGTTACTCAAATACATGGGAGAGTATATGAATTTAGCTTTACTTTTCAGTAATTTATTAGCTTCTTCTGAGTCTTCATGCACGTGTGAAATATGGCAATTAACCCTACTAAGTACAAATCTCAACATTCGGGAATACCATCCTGTTGATGCTTTAATGACTTCCAATTCATAACCATAAATGACCCAAGATATTTTATGAAAAAAAAATGGAAAAAAGAAAAAAAAATGAACTAAAACTAAACCATGTAAAACTATTCTTCTCGCTTTACAACATTGAGAAAACATAGTCCTAAAGTTGTAAAATAAATTTTTGGAAAGTGGAGATCTAAGATCTATTATCTGTTTACTTCCTACTATACCAGAATCTTTTGGAGATAAAAAAAAATGATTTTTAAATCTCTCGTCTTCAATTAAAAAATTTGCTAATGGCTTTGTAAATTTATCCGGGTCTATTATATGTAAAACCATTTAACAGTTTTTAATCTCACCCACAATTTCACTCACACTTACCAAATCTAATTCATAGAACAAAGGAAAACGCAATAAACAACTTGTAAAATTATCTGAGTTACTTAAAACTCTACCATCATGTTCTTTTATATAATATGGACTTGAATGTAATGATATGTAATGAAAAACAGTATAAAAACCTCTTTCTTTTAATTTAGAAATTATTATATCTCGTTGCTCAACATTCATGCATGTTAAATAAAACATGTGACCATTTGTCGTCGCATAATCAGGAACAACAGGTAATTTGATATCTTTTAAATTCAATTCTTTTAATTCGTCATAATAACATTGCCAAATTATTTTTCGTTTAGTTTGAATATCATTTAAATTCTCAATCTGAGCCCAAAGAAAAGCGGCAATTATTTCTGACGGCAAAAAAGATGACCCGGTATCTACCCAACCATATTTATTCACTTCTCCTCTAAAAAACTCAGCTCTATTAGTTCCTTTTTCCCAAATAATTTCAGCACGATGGATAAAACGATCGTCATTAATCGTCAACATTCCCCCTTCACCAGAAATAATATTTTTAGTTTCATGAAAAGAAAAGGCTGCCATGTGACCAATAGAACCTAGAGCTTTTTTAACACCATCTTTACCTGTATAATAACTATCGATTGCTTGTGCCGCATCTTCAATTACTAGTAAATTGTATTTATCTGCCAGTCCCATTATCACATCCATATCACAAGCTACACCAGCATAATGAACAGGAACTATCGCTTTGGTTTTTGAGGTGATTAGAGATTCAATTTTCGAAACATCAATATTTGGATTATCCTCATAAGAGTCAGCAAACACAATTTTAGCACCTTGTCGAACAAATGCAATAGCAGTAGATACAAATGTAAAACTTGGCACAATTATCTCATCACCTTCTTTGATATTGGCAAGCATGGCACACATTTCTAATGCATCTGTACAAGAAGTTGTTAGTAATGCTTTCTTAAAACCATATTCTTTTTCAAAAAAAACCTGGCATTTTTGAGTATATTTTCCGTTCCCAGAAATTTTTCCTGAATTTACAGCATCATAAATATAATGCGTTTCTTTCCCTGTTAAATAGGGTTTGTTAAATGGTATCATCTATTATATCTTATTATCTTATAAATCTATGTGGATTTCCAATATAAAGGCCTTTTTTCTGCAAATCTTTAATTACAACTGTACCTCCTCCTATTTGAGTTCCTGAAATTATATTTATATTGTCAATTATAGTACTATTAATTCCGATTATACAAAGTTCTTCTATTTTAATAAATCCTGCCAGAGCAACTCTCGGTGACAAAAAACAATGTTGGCTTACAATAGTATCATGCGCTACTGTACATGAAACATTAAGAATTGTATTATTACCAATAGAAGCATTAGCGTCAATAACACAGGCGGGATAAATTACACAGCCAACACCAATTTTTGCTGTTGAATCAATCCAAGAAGTAGAATGAACAATTTTACCAAATGGAATAATTTTCAAAAACCTGTCAAATAATTGCTTTCTAATGCTTAAATGTTTGTAGCCTATTCCAATAATAAGTTCATCGAAGGAGTTTAGTTCAAACTCAGATTCTATATCATTTGAATTACCTAAGACACGAAACCCATTTACTATTTTTTCTTCGGTAAAATCATCAAAAAACACTACTTTATCATAATGATTGTCCGAAATAGCATAATGAGCAATTTGTTGCCCTAAGTCACCTGAACCAACAATAGCCAATATTTTTGACATTATAATGAATTTGTTATTTCTTTTAAACTTGAAATTCTATTTTTTAAATTTGGATAGAAATTTTCTCTATCAACAATTAGGGTTTTAATCCCTAATCGTATTGCCGGTTCTAGATCTAATTTAATCGAATCCCCTACATATAAAACTTCACTAGGGCTTAATGAAATTTTATCTAAAGCCTTTTTATAAAAGTCAATATTGGGCTTAGCAATGCCTAATTCTTCGGATACAAAAACATCTTTAAAAACAGGGCCAAAAAAACCATTCAACTTTTCTTTTAAAGTTATATTAAAATTTGAAATTACTCCTAATGGAACAATTAATTCAGATAAAACACTAGTATCTTCAAATTTCTCCCAAGGCAAATAAGTACAATTTTTAAAAATCATGTCTAACAATGCTGTTGTTGGAATAATCCCTAACAAAAATAACAGCTCAGTGTTAAATTTTAAGTAAAAACTCTCATCTGTTTTATCTGGAAAGTGTATAACTTCGGATAATAATTTGTGTTTTTGCTTAATTTCTTCGATTGAAATTTGGTATCCGAAATCTTTTAAAGTATTTTGAATTATTATATACAAGCTAGGTTTTCCCAGTAAAGTACCAGCTACGTCAAAAAAAATATATTTAATCATTTTTTATCAAAAAAGGAAATAATTACTACTATCTAATGATTCAAAATCAGAACAATTTTGATAAATAACATCCATAAGAATTCTGGTTGCAATTCCTTCAATTGGTTTAGGAGTATCTGGTTCTTTATCGAACAAATATTCTTGAATTGCATATTTTACGTCTTGAAAACCTAAATTATGTCTAATCGAGTTTGTTCCAGAAATCCTACAATTAACTTCAAAAGGAATAATTTCATTCTGTTCGGTAACTATACTTTGAATATTAAAACTTCCTTTTAAGCCTCCTAAATCAATCATACTTTGAGCAATTTTTCTTAATCGATCATCATGTTTAAAAATCACTTTTGATTCAGTAGTGGTACCATTAGTTAATTTTCGTTCCATAGTAAAAAGACCATGAAGCTTTTGATTCTTATTAACATACACTGCTGTTGTTATTTCCTTTCCTTTGGAAAGAGGTTGGATCATATAGCCATCAGGAAGGTTATTTGGGTTTTCAGGATTAATCAAAATTCCTCTTGAACCTCTTCCTTCTCTAGGCTTAGCTATGATATCTTTTTCCGAAAAATCGTACTCACCAACTAACCAAGATTTTGAAAAAGGAATATTATGTTTAGATAAATACAAATAAGTTTCATATTTATCTAAATAAGTTTTTGCAGTGATGACATCGCTTGCAACTACGCAAGCATTAAGTTTATCTCTATTCATTGAAAGATGATAAACTTCATAATCTGTGGATGGCAACACTAGTGCTACATTTTCAGAATCAATAATTTTAGAAATAATAGATATATAAGACTCATCATAATAATAAGGAACAACATAAGTTTTATCACACAAATGATTTCCGGGAGTAAAACTGGATACATCCACACCTATTAATCTTATATTAAGATTTAAGGACTTTATGTTTCGTAATATTCCTTGACCAACATTCCCTCCTATACCTGTTACAAGTACTGTTTTTTCTTCCATTTGATATAATTAACAATTTCTTCTTTAAAATCAGTTGTCACGGACCAACTTAATAAATTACAAGTTTCAAAATTATTATATTGCAATGATATTGATTTATCTTGATTTACAAATTCAATCGAAGATTGAGTTTCGTTTGCTACAATATTTGCAACTTCTAAATTTGTGTATTCCCTATCATTAACAGCTAATAAAATTTTGCTTCTAACTTTGTCAAAATTTTGCATAACACTACCTATTAAGTTGCAAACATCTTCAACAAAAATATAATTTTGTTTACGCCCACCATTCCCCCAAACTGGTATACTGTTATTTTTTATAGCATGATTTACATAATTTGGTATGATAGTATTTTCCTTCATTCCTGATCCAAACAAAGATGATAATCTAACAATTACTGCATTATTCGTTTTTAGCACTACTTTTTCACCCCATAATTTTGATATTGCATACTCTGTTATCGGGTTATTTAATGTATTCATCCCAATAATACCAGATTGCGTATCATAAATAGAAGCTGATGAAACATAAATAATTTTAGTCATTTGAAATTTTAAGATTATTTTTTCTGTTAAACCAACATTAATCTCATACAACAAGGCATTTGATTCTATAGTATTCCCAGAAGAAACTGCAGCATGGCATAAAATTAAATAATCTGGCTCAAAATCTATTTCATCTATATTTTTAGATGAAAAAACTTTAACACCATCTATACAGCTCTCTTGTTTAGCAATACCATACACATCATAAACAGCTTTAAATGTCTGTAATAATTTAGTCCCTAAAAAACCATTAATTCCAGATATAATAATTTTTTTTTTCATATTACTCTAAAAATTCCAAGTATTAAAAATATGATGCAAAGTAAATTATTATAAATATTTCATTTGTTTTACACATATACAATCAAAAATCTACAATTTTACAACTGTAATTATCTTTGTATAACTTTTAAACTTATTTGATCTAACAAAAAAAAGAACTCTTTTCCTTTACCAATAATTCCTACCGATATAACAATTAATAAACCAAAAAAAGCATTACAAATTAATCCAAGTACATAATCCATTTTAAACATATTAATAATAGCAAAGCAGCTCCCTAATAAAATCAATTGTATAAAACTAAACTTCAATGATTTGAAAAGTTCCAAAAAAGTAAAATCAAATAATCTATTAAAAATTTTTACTATCCAAATTGAACATAAAAATGATATAAAAATTAAACAACCAATCATGGGCAAAATTCCAAAAACAGAGCCTAATCCTAAAGAAATTAAGCATCCAAAAAAAGAATATAACTGAAACCTAAAATAGATATCTGATCTACCCGTGACACTTATTGAATTCACTGTAATTGAATTAATTGGAAATAAAATTCCTAAAAAACATAAATACTGTAAAATATCAATTGATCCCAACCATTTTTTCCCTAACAAAACATTAACGAGTGCCTCGGCGTTAAACATTAAACCAATCATTAATATTGAAAGTACATAAAAAGATAATTGTAAAATATTCTTATAATAGTTTACAAATCTAATTTTGTCATCTTGTAATGATGCTAATGCCGGATAACTTACCCCTGAAATAACTCCATCAATATTTTGACTTAAAGTATTTTTAAATAATTCAGCACGATTATAATACCCTAATGTTGCCGGAGAAAATATTTTACCAATCGTTAAATTAAAAATATTGTTATATAATTGCGAAACCAATGAGCTCCCCAACATGTAAACACCAAATCGAAAGTATTTTTTAAAAGAAGAAACTGAAAAAACTAAATTTGGCCACCATCTAATAGAATAAGCCGTAAGTAGCAGAATTATTAGATCCCTTACAATTGATTTTGCAATTAAACTCCAAATACCAAAATCATAGTAAGCTAAAACAATCGAAATAATCCCAGAAAACACAGAAGAAATTATAGAGATAATCGAAATTCTCTGAAAATCCATATTCTTAATCAAAATGCTTTCCTGAACTATAACTAAAGCACTAATAAATAAACTCATTGAAAGAACCCTTAAATAATGCTCCATTTGAAGATTATTATAAAACTGAGCTATAAATCGTGCTGAATAAAAGGTGATTGCAAAAAACAAAAAAGCAATTAATAAGTTGAAATAAAAGATCGTACTATAATCCTTTTGTGTTACATTCTTTTCTCTAACTAAAGCTTGACTAAAACCACTATTTATAAAGATTCCGATGAAAGATATAAAAACAGAAAGTACGGCAACAACCCCAAAATCATTTGGAGTCAGAATTCTCGCCAATACTATCCCAAACGAAAAATCGCTTATCATACTAAATATCCTTCCAAAAGCATTCCATTTAGCTGATTTAATCAATTTAGTTTTTAACATAAGTACCTTATCAATCTTTTATTAAAATCTAACCTTGATTTACTTATCTTTAAAATACATAAAACCCAATTTAGACTAACTTTTTACAAATTAAATCTTAACCCCCTATAAAAGGGAGTAAATCAATAATTCTAATAAAACTCAATTTAAAACTCCACAAAAATCTAAAACAATTTTATCGGAATCAATTTTTACTTCTTTAAATTCTTTATGGGACACTAGGAATACAATTATATCTGCTTTTTCTATCGCTACCTTATAATCTGTTAATTTAAAAACATTATGTTTCTCGATATTAGGTTCTACAATAAAATATTCTTCATCCTGAGAATCCTGCAAAACTTTTTGTGCAATATATTTAGCCGGAGACTCCCTCAAATCATCAATATCAGGTTTAAATGCTAACCCCATTATAGCTACATTAGCCTTTCTTCCTTTTTTTAGTTGAAATTCTAATTTCGCAGTTTTCACTTTTTCTGCACACCAAAATGACTTATAGTTATTAATTTCTCGCGCTTTTCCAATAATCTGGGATTCCATAGGATAATCAGCTACGATAAAATAAGGATCAACTGCGATACAATGTCCTCCAACACCACAGCCAGGTTGTAAAATATTAACTCTAGGATGTTTGTTTGCCAATTTAATTAGATCCCAAACATTAATATCTGCTTTATCACAAATTAAGGATAATTCATTTGCAAATGCAATTTGTACGTCACGAGAAGAATTCTCCGTCAGTTTACACATTTCTGCAGTTCTAGCATTAGTAGCGTGTAATTCTCCCTTTACAAATTGACTATAAAAATCTATCGCTTTTTGTGTTGATCTCTCATTAACTCCACCAATTACACGGTCATTGTGTACTAATTCATACATAACGTTACCTGGTAAAACACGTTCAGGACAATAAGCAACAAAAATCTCATCTTTTAATTCTGGTCTTTGAGAAAAAATATAATTCATCATTTTTTCTGTAGTTCCTATTGGCGAAGTAGACTCAATGATATACAAATCATCTTTCTTTAATAACG
The DNA here is from genome assembly GCF_001602525.1 of Flavobacterium chilense. Taxonomy (GTDB): domain Bacteria; phylum Bacteroidota; class Bacteroidia; order Flavobacteriales; family Flavobacteriaceae; genus Flavobacterium; species Flavobacterium chilense. Next base: position 134,007 of record NZ_LSYT01000007.1, on the reverse strand, counting down.
GAATAATTGCTTTAGTCGCAGCCTGAACAAAAGAAATATCGGGTTCATTTTTTGCCTTAAAAGGAGTTGGAACTACAATTAAGTAAACATCAGCGACAATAGGTTGAGTCGCTGCTTTTAAAAATCCCTTTTTTACTGCAAAAGCTACTGCCTCATCTAAACTTGGTTCAACTATATGGATTTTACCCGCATTTATAGTATCGACAATATTTTGATTAACATCAACACCATGAACAAATATATTATTGTTAGCCATTAAAGCTGAAGTAGGTAGGCCAATATATCCTAATCCTATTGTAACTACTTTTTGTATGCTCATTTTATTTATTTAGATAAATTTTTAATATGATTAACGATACGTTCACATGCTTTTCCATCACCATAAGGATTGTGTAACTCAGCCATTTCTAGATACATGCGCTCGTTTGCTAATAAATCATTACATGTCTCTATTATTAATTCTTTATTAGTTCCAACTAATATCACTGTTCCTGCTGAAACTGCTTCTGGCCTTTCAGTAGTATCTCTCATTACCAAGACTGGCTTACCTAAACTAGGAGCTTCCTCCTGAACTCCTCCACTATCAGTAATAATTAAATAAGATTGATTCATTAACCATACAAATGCAGGATATGCCAAAGGTTCTATTAATTTAATATTACTGATTCCACTTAATATTTCATAAACAGGCCCTTTTACATTTGGATTCAAATGAACTGGATATACTATTTGTACATCATCGTTATTTAATGCAATATATTTTAGAGCAGCGCATATATTTTCAAATCCATCTCCATGATTTTCTCTGCGATGTCCCGTGACCAAAATAATTTTTTTATCAACATCAATTATTTCTTTTAATAATTCTATCTCATTATTATTAATATTAACAACTCTTTGAGAACTATCAACTAGAGCATCAATCACTGTATTACCAGTAACTAAAATGCTCTCCAAAGCAACATTTTCTTTTAAAAGATTTTCTTTCGAAGTGATCGTTGGAGCAAAATGAATATCAGCAATTCTACCTGTCAGCTGTCTATTCATTTCTTCTGGAAAAGGGGACTTCAAATTATGTGTTCTTAAACCTGCTTCTATATGACAGATTCTTGCACCATAATAAAAAGCTGCTATACTAGCAGCCAGAGTAGTTGTCGTGTCTCCATGCACATAAACAAAATCGGGCTTAAAATCCTCCAATATAGGTTTTAATCCTAAAAGAATATCAGAAGTAAGTTTATATAAATTTTGATTTGGTTTCATCAAATTTAAATCATAATCGGGTTTTAACTCAAAAAAATCAAGAACCTGATCTAACATCTCACGATGTTGTGCCGTAACACATAAACGAGTTTCAAATACCAATTCATGTTTTTTAAATTCCTTAACTAGCGGAGCCATTTTAATTGCCTCAGGTCTAGTTCCAAATATTATCAAATTTTTTTTCATTCTTTTTTCAAATGATCCTTTTATCTATTACATCTCTAATGCACTATTACTAGACAAGTACAAAAACACAATATAAATTAATATTTTTTCTTAATAAACCAACCTCCCCACAAATCTCTACTTCTATATTCCATTATATGCAACCTATATGAATTCGAAAAACTAATCATCTACCACTTGAACCTCAACCGTAAAAAAAGACCAATCATACACTGTTTAGTTAATCTTAGTCGATTTTTCTTATGTTAATTTTACTAACAAAGCAGGATAATCAAATTATTCTTAAACCTATTTCTTTACTCAAAGCATGTTCTTACTAAAACTAAATAATAATTTGTTTAATGATACGTCTGACTATAAAAAATAAAGTTGCAAAAAATACAGCTAAAATCCCCCCTAATAGAATTCCTTTGATTTTCCCAAATCTTTCTTTTGCCAAAGGTAATATAGGTCTGTCGATTACTTGAATTAGAGGAGTCTCTTTCCGCAATGTTACTTTAGCCAATTCACTTTGCTTAACTAGTTCTGTTAATATAGCTGTATTTGCCTGTACATCTACCTGTCTTCGCGCTGAAGGAGCACGTCGAACATTTAATGCAGGATTTAAATTAAAAGTATTATCATTCGCAACAGCAACTCCTGTTATTGCTCCATTTAATTCTCTTCGAATAGAGTCAACTTGGCGTTCCAAAATCGCCATATTTAATCTTGCTTTTTTACTTTTTGTCTCAATATAGAACTCTCCAACCTCTTTAGTTAAAGCTTCACAAAAATATTTTGCAAAAAGTTCATTTGTTGAAGAAACATCAATATTTATAATTGCAATTTTTTTATCTTTTTGAGCAACAGATAAACCAGATTTTGATAGATTAGAATATATTGTCCCCATGATACTATCTTGTACACGAGTAAATTTTTTATGCTTTTGATTTGGTAAAAATTGAATTGTACTCAATTTAGGGTCTTTGTTCCATTTCTCTCTCCATTTACTATTTCTTACATACATTTCTGCTAAAGAAATTTGTTCTCCATTCAAATTTATTGGAGAAAGCAATGTTTTCTCAACCATCGATCTAGACTTAAATAACTCAGTTAAATTAGATCCTGTAAAAATTCCACCACCACTACCTCCTAAATCCAGACCAAAAGAACTTGCCAACCCTAAAGCTCCTCCAAGACCTCCTCCAGATTTTTCATCTTCTAATGCAAAAGATAATGTGGCAGTATAAACTGGTTCTTTTAAAACTGAGTAAGTTACCCCTGAAGCAGATCCAATTATACCAATCAGAAGAATAATTTTCCATCTAGAAAGCAAATATCCATACCATTCTTTTCCCTTATTAATTAATTCCTTTAACGATATTTCATCGTTATGAATAGATATATTATCCATTAAAATAATTTATTTAAAAGCAGTAACAATTAATAACGCTAAACTTGCAAAAGCAGTTCCTAGACCAGCCCATTCTCCAGCACTCATTTTCTTCGTCTGAGGTTTTTCTGGTACTACAATTTGAGAATCAGGAGTCACAGTTGGATAAGATCTAAAAAACAAAAATGATGTGGTTACTGATGCTTTACCATTAGGATAAATGATGTAAGCTTTTCTCTTCCATCCTTTACTATCAATCCCTCCAACAGAATTTATGTAATATTTAAATCCTTTTCCGCTTCTATATGGGATTTCAGAAGTCAACAACACATTTCCTGTTACTTTAACTCCTTCATTATAAACAGCAACCTCAATTTCGTCACCAGGAAACAAAGTTACATTTGAGTAATGGCTTTTATCTTTTACAATTTTTTCCCAGTTAACAGGAATAGTAGCGTACTTTAGTTCATCTCTCAGCTTTTTAGATAACTTAGAATTAAGGGTATCTTTTTTCTTTACTCCCAATGCTTCTTCCTCTGCTGTTGACTTTTTATCCAGATTAAGATTAACAGTTTCTAATTGCTCAATTTGTTCTTGTTTTATTGGTCTTTTTATCTTCATCCCATCTAAATTAGCAATAGATGTTAATCCACCAGCTCTCATTACAACATTATAAACTGTTTCTTTTTTGTTCGCTAAAACATATTTTCCTGGGTAAGTTACAGCACCACTTACTTTAACCATTTCAGGCTTTTCATAAACAGCCATCTTGCGAATATTAATTACATCAAAAGGTTTTAATACAAAATTTTTAATTTGCTCATTATTATCTGCAGAAATTTCAAGTTCAACCAATTCAATACGTTTTGGATCTGCATCATCTATTACATCTGATTTTATCATTCTGGCAATTTCTACTCTTTTAGAAGCAGAACCTGTTAAGCCACCAACTTGTACCACCAAATCATTTAAAGTCAAATTCTCAAAATATTCATACTCTCCAGGATTTTTCACTTCACCATCAATAGTGACCTTATATTCTTCTCTGAAATCCAGAACAGAATATACAGTTACAATATCTTCTCTTTTTAACCTTAAATCTGCATCCAAATCTCCAGATAATGCAGCACTCAAATCAACATTTACAATCTCAGTACTTAAATCTGTTTTCAAACGAATAATTCTGGCTCGTTTTGTATAAGCATCCTCTTTAAGTCCTTCGGCTCTAACAATCAAATCAGAAATTCTCATTCCTTCGTTATAAGAATAATAATCTGGTCTAAACACAGCTCCTTCAATTTTTATACGATTTTCAAATCGATTTAATATTTTAGTGATTTTAAATACATCTCCCGATTGTGGTAAATAAGTATTATATTCACTTTCATTTATATCGTGTACTTTAAATTCTTTCCCTGTCTTTTGTAATACTTTTACTGAAGCCGTATAAGCAAATTCATTAAATCCTGAAGCAAAATTTAATAAATCTGAAAATTTTTCGCCTTTTTTCATTTCAAAAATTCCTGGACGTTTTACTTCTCCTTCAGCAATGACTCTTTGACTATAAGCCGGAATTCGAATTACATCGTTTTCTTTTAAACCAACATTGTCTGATTGATCTCCTTTTACCAAAAAGCTATAAATGTCTATATTTTTGTAAACCTTATTATTTCTAATTAATTCAATATTTCTATAACTCCCATTTTTCCCTGGACCTCCTGCCAAATGTAGAGCATTATAAACTGTTGCTAAAGAAGAAATTGAATAATTACCCGGTTGTTTACCTCCAACAATTGTTATTTTTATAGTTCGTATTTGACTTAAACTTACTGCAACCTGTGATTGTCCCGATCTAACTGTACTATATACTTTAGCTATTGCTGTTTTTATTTTTTGTGTGGCAGTCTCAATTGACATTCCTGAAACGGCAATTTGTCCAACATAGTCAATTGTAATTTTTCCTTCAACGCTTACTGGAATACTGGCATTATACTCCTGAATTCCATAAACACTGATTTGTAATTCATCCCCAGGTCCTAAAACATAATTCATTGGAGTCGCCAATTTTAAATCAGGTTCAAAGTTTAATGTAGGATTATCAAATAACTCAGAACCAAAGATTAAGGCATTTATTGAATCTTTTACTTTATCATTTTGAACTGTTTCCTGTTTTCTTCCAAACTCAGAATCTTGATTCGTTGTTTTTGTCTTATTGTTTTTATCTTTTACATCGCCTTTCGAATTTTTCTTATCAAATTCAGCAAGTTTAATTTTAAGTTTATTGAATTCCGTTTGAGTCATTCCCTTTGACAAAGCCATTGCTTCTACACCATCGATTGTAGTATTATTACTTTTTAATTGAGCGCTAATTTTAGCCAGATCGTCATCTGATAAATAATCAACCTTTATTGTACTAAGATCTTTAGATTTGAGTATATCTTGTGCATTTCCATTAAATGACAATAATAAAATAAAAAGTATTGTAATAACGTATGATATATTTTTCATATTAAATTATAAATTAACCTTTTGGCTTCAATAAAATTGCTTACTCTTTTACGAATATTGTTTTTTATAGTAATCTTTATAAGAACCTGAGGTTACATTCTGTAGCCATTCTTCATTGTTAAGATACCAATTGATTGTTTTTTCTAAACCTTTTTCGAAAGTAACGGAAGGTTTCCATCCTAATTCTTCATTAATTTTGGTAGCATCAATTGCATAACGTAAATCATGCCCCGGTCTATCTTTTACGTAAGTAATCAACTCTTGAGAGGTCCCTTCAGGCCTTCCTAATTTTTGATCCATAATTTGGCATAATAACTTTACCAAATCTATATTTTTCCACTCATTAAAACCACCAATATTATAAGTTTCGTGGTTTTTTCCTTCATGAAAAACTAAATCTATAGCGATAGCATGATCTTCAACAAAAAGCCAATCACGGGTATAGTTACCATCACCATAAACAGGTAAAGCTTTATTGTGTATAATATTATTTATAAAAAGAGGAATTAATTTCTCAGGAAAATGATATGAACCGTAATTATTTGAACAGTTTGTTAAAACATATGGCAAACCATACGTTTCTCCATACGCTCTTACAAAATGATCAGAACTAGCCTTTGAAGCTGAATAAGGAGAATTTGGATCATAAGGTGTTGTTTCTGTAAATAATCCTTCAGTACCTAATGAGCCATAAACTTCATCTGTACTTATATGATAAAATCGTTTTCCGTCAAAGTTCTCTTTCCATTGATTCTTAGCTGCATTTAACAAGTTCATTGTACCAATAACATTTGTTTTAACAAATGCTAATGGATCTTCAATCGAGCGATCAACATGAGATTCTGCTGCTAAATGTAAAATACCATCAAAATTATGCAATGAGAAGAGTTTATTTATAAAAATTTCATCAACGATATCTCCTTTTATAAAAGTATAATTAGATTGGTTTTCGATGTCCTTTATATTTTCTAAATTTCCCGCATATGTCAAAGCATCTAAATTAAAAATCTGATATTCAGAATACTTATTCACAAAACGCCTTACGACATGAGACCCGATAAAACCAGCACCGCCAGTTATAAGAATTTTTTTCATTTTAAATTTCAATTAATTTAATAAATCTGAATTTATCTTTTCTAATTCACCATATAAATCTTTTACGTCTTGTGAATTTTCTTTTTGCAAAATCAAATTTGCAGTATCTGTAGAAACAAAAATAGTATTTTTTAGTCCTAAAAATGCGGTATATTTTTCACTTCCAATAACCATGTTTCCGCATTTATCAACAGAATGCCCCTTAGTCACCAAATAATCATAAACAGATTCAAATGATCCCAAATCTGACCACGAAAATGAAGCTGGGACTACCTTAATTTTTTTACTACGTTCCATAACAGCGTAATCAATACTTATGGATGGGATTTCTAATGATAAATCTAAATCCAAGAAACCTTCTTTATTAGAATACCAAACAGTTTTGGATTTTTCAAACACATCTGGTTGAAATTGCTTTAATTCATCTAAAAGAACTCCTGCTTTAAAACAAAACATTCCACTATTCCATAAAAAATTACCTCTAGAGATAAAGTCTTTAGCAGTAGTTTTATTTGGTTTTTCACGAAAAGAAATCACTTTATCTCCTTTTGATTCTATATAACCATAACCTGTTTCTGGCTTGGTTGGAATAATTCCAAAAGTTATTATAAAGCCATCTTTTGCTTTCAAAATTGCTTCATCTATAGCTTTATTGTAATTATCCATTTCATCAATAATATGATCTGATGGTGTTACAATTAATATATCATCAGGATCAGATGCAAACGCAGCAAAAGCAATCGCAGCTGCTGTATTTCTTGGAGTTGATTCTACAATATTTAAGTATGCCGTATTAGTTTTATCCATTACTTTCTTACTTAAATCATGATTATCAACATTTCCAACAACCATTACCTTGTCCACCAAATGACTATTACGTTCAATTGTCATTTCAAACAAAGACTTGTTTTCAAATATCTCTAAATATTGTTTTGGTTGGCTTTTTCGTGAAAGAGGCCATAATCTACTGCCAACTCCTCCGGTTAAAACTACATGTACTATTGAATTTGTTTCCATTTTTCTCTAAATAAAGAAAGATTTTCTTAATGACTATAATCTATTATCCGCTATAGTACCTAAAATACCTTTTACATCATATAATAAGCTTTTTGATTTTTGCAATTTAGCAAAATCTAGTTCCAAAAACTCTGTATGAGAAACTCCCAGAACTATCGCGTCAAATTTATTATTTGGAATAGAGCTTAATGTTATTAAATTATATTCTTTTTTTACATCATCTGCATTAGCAAGTGGATCAAATATTGTTACTAAAATCCCATATTCTTTTAAAGCCCTTACTACATCTACAATTTTTGTATTTCGTACATCAGGACAATTTTCTTTAAAAGTGATTCCAAGCATTAGTAATTCGGCACCATTGACAGAAATTCCTTTTTTAATCATAAGTTTAACAACTTGCGAAGCAACATATTCTCCCATGCTATCATTCAGCCTTCTTCCAGCAAGAATTATTTCAGGATGATATCCAAATTCTTGTGCCCTTTGTGCTAAATAATAAGGATCTACACCTATACAATGACCTCCAACCAATCCTGGTTTGAAAGGAAGAAAATTCCATTTTGTAGCTGCTGCTGCTAATACTTCCTGAGTATCTATATTCATTAAATTGAATATTTTAGCCAACTCATTTACAAAAGCAATATTAATATCTCTTTGAGAATTTTCTATAACTTTAGCTGCTTCTGCAACCTTTATGCTTGGTGCTAAATGAGTTCCTGCTGTAATAACCGACTTATACAACGCATCAACTTTTAAACCTATTTCTGGCGTTGAACCTGAAGTTACTTTTAGGATTTTTTCAACGGTATGTTCTTTATCTCCAGGGTTTATTCTTTCTGGTGAATATCCTGCAAAGAAATCTTTATTAAATTTTAAACCTGATATCTTTTCCAAGACTGGAACGCACTGTTCTTCAGTTACACCCGGATAAACTGTAGATTCATAAATTACAACATCTCCTTTTTTCAATATTCTACCAACTGATTCACTCGATTTATATAATGGAGTTAAATCTGGACGATTATTTTTATCTACCGGAGTAGGAACGGTTATTATAAAATAATTACAATCTGCTATGTCATCTAAAGAAGTAGTACAATACAATCCAGTTTGATAGTTAAAAGAATCATCAATTAGAACTTTTTGCAAAGTTAAATCATCCACTTCCAAAGTTGTATCTGTACCTGACTTAAGCGAATTAACTCTTGATTCATTTATATCAAAACCTTTAACTAAATATTTTGTTGCAAATAATCTAGCCAAAGGCAAACCAACATAACCTAAACCTATTACTGCAATTTTTATATTTTCGCTCAATTCGTAATCTTTTTTATCTCGTTTAGTCATAATTATTCACGGCTCCGCCATTCTGAGTTACAAAATTTTGCCTCAGATGCCTAAAATCATTTTCGGCAAATATAACATATTCACATTACTTAATCAATACGGTTTCCCGTATTACTAAAAAGAAATCGTATTAAACCTTTATTAAAAAAAGAATACTCTCTTAATCAATCAATAAAGATTTTATTTACAAAAAAAAAGAGAGTATAAAACATTAAAAAATGATTAAACTCTCTATCTATTTAATACGTTTCCCTTTTTAGAAACGAAATTATTTATATTTTATTTTCAATACACAACCTAAAGATTCTAATACCAAAATATAATGTGTCTTAGATACCTCTTGCACTATTGCACTTTGATTGTTAAATGCTCCTGTTTCTAATTTAATTCTATCGCCAACCTGGATTTCTGTTACTGATACATCAGCAATATTCGAAGCATTTAAACTGTTTTTAATGACATTTATCTCTTCATTTCTTACAATTGCAGGCTTTCCTAACCAAAACAAATATCTTACAACGCCTGGAATCTGAAAAACAGAATTTCGATTAATGTCTTCAATTTGAATAAAAACATAAGAATTAAAAAGAGGGACTTCAACTTTTTTCTTTCTATCTGACCATTGTTTAATCTGAGTAATTAATGGACAGTAACATTCGATACCTATTTGACTCAGTTTGTCTGCAACTTTTTTCTCCCATTTAGGTTTTGTATAAACTACATACCAATTCATAATTTTTATTTATATTGAAACAAAACATTCAAAACTTCCATTTTTATTCATTTCACATTAATCTTATTCCAATATTATTTTCAATCAAGAACCTATTCCTTTGTAAATAAATCCAATTGTTTCTAGTTCTCTTGCATCCAATATATTTCTACCGTCGAAAATAAACGCTGGTTTATGCATTGAATCATAAATCTTTTTCCAATCATAAGTCGTAAATTCATCCCATTCAGTCAAAACAGCAACAGCATGTGCTCCCTTACATGCTTCATAAGCTTCATCAAATACACTTAAAGCCTTACTATTTTCCTGACCAGATCTGGTTTCTAAATAATCTAAATCACTTAACATTTTATTTTTTGAAACTTTAGGATCATAAACTGATATTTTTGCCTGTTCATTAATTAAATCATCAGCTACATAAATTGCAGCAGATTCTCTTGTATCATTCGTATCCTTTTTGAAGGCCCAACCTAAAAATGTGATTTTTTTATCAGCAACCGTATTGTACAATGTTTGAACAATCTTATTTGAGAATCTTCTTTTTTGATGATCATTCATTATAATAACCTGCTCCCAATAATCTGCAACTTCATTTAACCCATAAGATTTCGCTATGTATACTAAATTTAAAATGTCTTTCTGAAAACATGAACCTCCAAAACCAACTGATGCTTTTAGAAATTTAGAACCTATTCTACTATCCATTCCAATTGCTCTTGCAACTTCACTAACATCAGCACCTGTTTTTTCACATAATTCAGACATAGCATTAATTGATGAAATACGTTGTGCTAAAAATGCATTAGCCGTTAATTTTGACAATTCAGAAGACCATACATTTGTAGTTAGAATTTTATCCTTACTAACCCAATTTGCATACACATCAACCAAGGCATTAATTGCATCTTGACCTTCTGGAGTAGTATCACCACCTATTAGAATTCGGTCTGGATTTAATAAATCTGTAACAGCAGTTCCTTCTGCTAAAAATTCAGGGTTTGATAAGATTTGAAACTGCACACCATTCCCAGTATTATCTAAAATACTTTTAATAGCTTCAGCTGTTCTTACTGGTAAGGTTGATTTTTCAACAACAATTTTATTCTGTTTTGCTACTTTTGCTATTTGTCTCGCACAAAGCTCAATATATTTTAAGTCAGCAGCCATCCCCTTTCCTTTTCCATAGGTCTTAGTTGGCGTATTTACCGAGATAAAGATTACCTGTGCCTCGTCTATTGCTTTCTCAACTTCCGTAGAAAAGAAAAGATTCCTTCCTCTTGCTTCTGCAACTATACTAGAAAGCCCAGGCTCATAAATCGGAATATTATCAGTATTTGGATCATTCCAATCTTTAATTCTTTGTTCGTTCAAATCAACAACAGTGACTTGAATATGTGGACATTTTTGAGCAATCACTGCCATTGTTGGACCACCAACATACCCTGCACCAATGCAACAAATTTTTGTAATTTTCATTTATTTTACTATTATCTTAATCCGTATTCTATTTCAAATTATTCCAATACCAACTTACAGCTTCTTTTAATCCTGCTTGTAAAGAATATTTAGGATTATAGCCTAACATTGTTTTTGCTTTCTCTATACTCGCTAATGAATGCGGAATATCTCCTAACCGATTTGCTCCGTAAACAATTTCTACATCTGAGATTTTTGGATCAAACTCAGCTAAGTATTCTTTCAAATAACCAGCCAAATCATTTAATGTATTACGATCACCAAAAGCCGTATTATAAATTGTATTAATTGCGTCAGGATTTTGAGTTTCTATAGCCAATGCATTCATTTGAATTACATTATCAATATAAGTAAAATCGCGGGAATAATTCCCATCACCATTAATAACAGGACTTTCATGTTTCATTAATTGCGTAACAAATTTTGGAATCACTGCAGCATAAGCACCATTAGGATCCTGTTTTCTACCAAAAACATTAAAATAACGCAGTCCTATTGTTTCTAAACCATACGTTTTACTAAAGATCTCAGCATATAATTCATTAACATATTTTGTTATTGCATATGGCGACAATGGCTTACCAATTATATCTTCAACTTTTGGCAACCCTTGTGAGTCTCCATAGGTAGAGGAACTAGCTGCATATATAAATCTTTCAACTTTCGCATCGCGTGAAGCAACTAACATGTTTAAAAAACCTGAAACATTTACATCATTAGTAGTAATTGGATCATTGATTGATCTTGGAACTGAACCTAAAGCAGCCTGATGTAAAACATAATCAACACCTTCAACCGCTAAAATACAATCTGCAATATTTCGAATGTCTCCTTCAATTAATTTAAAATCAGGATTCGAAATAAAATCTTTTAAATTATGATGATGACCGGTCGAAAAATTATCCAGACAAACAACCTTATGCCCCAATTCTAAGAAATATTCAGATAAATTTGAACCTATAAAGCCTGCTCCTCCTGTAATTAGAATTTTATATTGAGTTGATACGTCCATTTGCTTTAAATTATTTTTTAATAAATTTATTCAAAACAGTTCTCCAAAAACTTAACTTAACTTCTTCTTCATGATATCCGTTTGCATAAGCTCCGTAACCATACCCATATCCATAAGCTGTACCGTATTTTGCTTTATTTTCATAACCGTTTAAAACTATACTGGCATTATTTAACTCCCCTCTTTTTATTCTTGTATTTAGCAATGTAATCATGTCCTTCTTAGTATAATTTTGCCTTACTATATAAAGGGTTACATCTGCAAACTGAGCTAATTCTAAAGCATCAGAAACCAATCCAACTGGAGGTGTATCAAGAACAATATAATCGTATTTTTGTTTTAACTCTAAAACCAACTCTTTCATGGCCTCACTTAAAATAAGTTCAGACGGATTTGGAGGTATTGGCCCTGAAAGTATGACATCTAGATTTGGAATTTGTGTTGAATTTGTAATTTCATCTAAACTATTTTGTTTAATTAAATAATTCACAACTCCTATTTGATTTTTTAAACCAAACTCATCTGACAATCTTGGTTTTCTTAAATCCAAACCAACAATAACTGTTTTCTTTTCACTTAATGCAAAAACTGTAGCAATATTTATTGAACAAAATGTTTTTCCTTCACCACTTATAGATGAAGTAATCATTAGAGTCTTAGATCCACTTACCTGTTGTTTTTTATACAAAAACTGCAACGAAGAACGAATAGCTCTAAAAGCTTCAGAAAGTGCCGACTTTGGCTTATCAAAAACAGCTAAATTTAAAGAATCTTTATTAACACCAATTACACCAATCAATGGTATTTGAGTAAGCTTACTTATATCTTCTGTATTTTGAATCGCATTATTAACAAAGAAAATTCCAAATATAAAAAACAAAGGAACTAATATACCCGCAAACAAAGCCAAAACATAGTTTACCGAAGTTTTAGGACCAATTAATCCTCCTCCAATATCTTTTGCAGGATCAATAAAATGAATATCTGATAAATTAGAAGCCTTTACTATTTCAGCCTCATTTCTTTTCTTTAAGAATTCAGTATATATATTGTCACTTAAATCATATTTTCTTTGGATTTTTAACAACTCTTGTTGCTCTTCCGGAAGTCTTTTTACTGTACTTTCTGCCTGACCAATTTTAGAATTCACCATTGCCAGATCTGTCATCAAAGAGTTTTTTGCAGACGCAATATTTTCAAGTAAAACACTCTTTACAGCCTGCATTTGATTATCAAAATCTTTAAAAATCTTTTCACTTTTTACTGCATAGGCCATTTCTGATCTTTGTGTAGAAAGTGAAATAAGTTTTGATACGTTTACAACAACATTTGGATCATCAATCCCTGCAACAGAAGGAGCTGGCAACCTTGAATAATCAACACTATTGTTTAAATATGATTTTAAAGAATTATAATAAGCTAATTTCCTTGTAACTTGATCTTTCTCAACATCAAAGTCCATTATCTTATCTGTGAACTTAGCACCTCCACCTTCGATTTCATAAATATTTTTATCTTTTCTAAAAGTTTTAAGTTCGCTACCAGTTTGTTTTAACTGTGATTCCATTGCAACAAGAGTACTATCAATAAATCTAATTGTGTTTGTTGCAAACTGATTTTTTCCGTCCAGCTGAATTTTAATCAACATTTTTACTGTTGCATTCAAATACTCTACCATTCTGGCTTTGTTTGTCCCTTGCATGCTTAAGGTTAGTATTGAACCTCCTTTATCATCACCGCTTACATTAACTCCCCTATATCTGGAAACTGTTCCGTCAAAATCATTGAATTGTACAAAATATTCATTTCCTGTATAAAGACCAGGATTATCATTTATCTGTACTATCCAATTTAAAAAGGGCAGCGAAACCTTCTCTCCAACTTTAAATTTTTGCACATATTCTTTAGGTTGAACAGCAGTATTGCTGTATGTATTATTTGAATAGGTAATTATCGATGCAGAATTACTTTCAAAAGGAATACGAATTTCATATTCATTTGGACCTAAAAACTTAATTCCAATTAATTTACCTGCAAGTTGCCCTTTACTCTTATCAATATTTACATAAAAAGGAACTGACCCGTATGAATCAACTAGATTGTATTTTCCCTGAACAAAATAATCAATATAATACTGTAGTTTATCGACAACCAATTCATTATGCGATCTGGACTGTATAATAGTTGTAATGCCATTTACCTGATCAGAAACTCCGCCCCAGTTAAAAACTAAACTCGTATTTGAAGTAAAAAAAGGATTACTTTCTTCTTTAATAGAAATCATCGTTTGCATACCGTAAATTTTCTCTTTACGAATATTTACCTGATAAGCAATTGTAAAAGCAATAATCAAACTAGCTAAAAACCATTTCCAATAACTAATAATTTTTAACAAAAATCCTTTAAAATCAAAATTTGAATGATTTTCAAAAATGGAAAAATCCTTTATATCTAACATCTTTTGAATTTGGTTTTAGTTTTTAAGCAACAGGAACACTGTTGTGGCTAGTGATAACAAAGTAACAATTGTAGTAATAGATTCTATACCTGTTTTCCCTGTTCCCCATGTTTTTTGCTTAACTGGTTTTACATAAATATAATCATTAGGCTGTAAATAATAATAAGGTGATTTCATCACATTGACATCAGTCAGATCTAAATCATTCATTTGTACACCTGTTGGGGTTTGACGTATTACAGTTACAGTTTTTCTATTTCCGGTAATTGTAATATCACCTGCATTTGCAATAGCCTCCATAATATTTACATGCTCCTGAAACAGTGTTTTTGTTCCTGTACTTCCCACTTCTCCATTTATAGTATATCTAAAACCTGCCAGTTTTACAGTAACAAAAATATTAGCGTCTCTTTTAAAATACTCTTCGAGTAATTTTTTTTCAATTATAAGACGAACTTCTTCTAACGTATAACCTATAACATTTATTTCTCCTAAAATTGGCATTCTGATATTTCCATGATCATCAACTGTAAAACCATTAAAATACAAACCTGATTCAGATTTTCCTGCTCCTGAAGAAGCTTCCGATGTATTAAAAATAGACACCAATTTAGGATCAATTGCCTTTATATCAACACTCAAAACATCATTAACCTGTAATCTATAAGGTTTTGATTCTACTGCCGCAATATTATTTTGCTCTCCTGAACTGTTTTTATCTTGTAAATAAACTAAGTCTTTTACAGGAATACATGATGTAAAAAGTGTACCAATTAATAGCAGGATATAAAAGCCGTTTTTTGTCATTATTTAAAATTTATCGCAAATATAGCTTTTCCTTTAATTTTCAGGAAATCTATAGGTCATTTGGGTTTATTTAATTGTTTTTGAAAGTTTTTTCGAATGGAATTCGATGCAAAATACTTCTTCCCAGTGTAATTTCGTCAGCATATTCTAATTCATCTCCCACAGATATTCCTCTGGCAATGGTAGAAATTACAATTTTCGATTCTGCAATTTGTTTATAGATATAAAAATTGGTTGTATCACCTTCCATTGTTGAACTTAGTGCAAAAATAATTTCGACAACTTTTCCCGCTTTTACTTTTTCAACTAAACTTGAAATATTCAACTGACTTGGTCCGACTCCTTCAATTGGTGAAATTTTACCTCCAAGAACATGATAAATTCCTTTATATTGACCTGTATTTTCAATAGCCATAACATCACGAATATCCTCCACTACACAAATTGTCTGATGATTTCGCAGCGAATTAGCACAGATCTCACAAACCTTTGTATCTGAAATATTATGGCAACTTTCACAAAATTTTATATCTTCACGCATATTCAATAATGCCTGAGACAGAAAGCTTGTTTGCTCTTTGGGTTGCTTTAATAAATGAAGCACTAATCGCAATGCTGTACGCTTACCAATTCCTGGTAATTGCGACATTTCGTTAACTGCTTTTTCTATTAATTTTGATGAAAATTCCATGGGGACAAAAGTAATACTTTTAATTGTTTAGTAGACTTGGGGATAACTAAATTCGGTATTTATCGAGAATACATATTAAAACACTGAAAGTCTTTTTAGCCCAGATAGAAACGATATCCTTTTTCTGGCTCCTTTAGCCAGAAAAAGGATATCGTTTCTATCTGGAAAAAGCTCCTAAAAAAACTAATATTGATTCGTTGCTAATAAAACTAAAGTACACGCAACTTCTGCTTTAATATTATTCAATTCTAACAATTGATATAATTCCGGATTTTCTGTTCCGGGATTAAAAACGACCCTCTTAGGCTGGGCTTCGATAATATAATTATAATAATCTCTCTGGCGCGCAGGGTTTAAATACAATGTAACGGTATCGATATTTTTTACAGGAATTGCTTTAGTATGAATTTTTACGCCAGCAACTTCACCTGCTTTTTGACCAATTGCCAAAACAGAATGTCCTTTTTCAACTAACATATTTATTGCTCTAAAAGCGTAACGCTCTGGTTTTGTTGTAGCACCAAGAACTAAGGTCTTTTTATTTTTCATTGTTTTAAAATATATGACAAAAGTAATCAAAAAGAACGAGCTTCTTTTAGGCAATTGATTTAGAATTAATAGCATTAAAAAACAAATATCCTAACACGAATTTACTCTCAGATATCAAAAAATGATTATTTTTACCTCACTAACCAAAACAATATGGATTTATTCATTTATCTATTTGCCGCTCTTTTTTCGGTATTAAACCCTATCGGAACTGTTCCAATTTTCGTTGGATTAACACAGCATGACTCTCAAAAAGAACGTTCCAGAATCTCTTTATGGACCTCCATAAATGTTGGCATTATTTTATTAGTTTCTTTTTTTATAGGTCAATATGTTTTAACTTTTTTTGGAATCAGCATAGATGCTTTACGAATTGCAGGAGGAATAGTAATTGTAAATTCAGGCTTTTCATTACTTTCTGGCAAATTCAATAAAAAGCGTGGAATTAACAAAAAAATAGAAAACGAAGCGCAACAACGAAATGACATTGCTCTAACTCCATTAGCAATCCCGATGTTAGCCGGGCCGGGATCTATTTCTTTGCTAATTGCTTTTTATCAGGAACATCATGGAATGGAGGAAATCATCATATCCAGTTTAGCTATTCTAGCCATCGCTGTTGCTATTTTTGTTATTCTTAAAAGCGCTCATTATCTAGCCAGAATACTTGGTGCTTCCGGAATTGTAGCCATTTCAAGAATAGTTGGATTTATCGTCATTTCTATTGGAATACAATATATAGTAAGTTCAATCATTAATATTGTAAAAGGAAATTTGATGTAATAATTTCATATTTAACAAATTAAAAAAGGGATAAAACACTATGTTTTATCCCTTTTTTATATCTCAATATATTTGCTTTTTAATTTCTTGGTAAAAACACTTCTGCCATCATACATCTTGCACTTCCACCTCCACAAGCTTCTATTGTATCCAGACTTGAACTTAGAATTTCAGCATGTTTTTCTAATTGTTCGATTTGTTTTGGAGTCAAACTCTGATGAGCTGATGCACTCATGACAACATACTTTTTATCATTTGTCCCTCTAACTTCCAACATATTTCCGGCAAAATTATTTACCTGTGCTTCAGTTATCAGTATAACCTCTTTTTTATCAGCTTTCAGATTCTCAAGAACCATTTTGCGTTCTTTTTTATCATCTATACAATCTGCACAGATCACTGCAAAAGTTTCACCCAAACACATCATAACATTAGTATGATAAATTAGTTTTCGTTCTCCGTCAACTGTTTGAAAAGCTTCAAATATTACCGGTGCATAATCAAAATCTTCACAAAATTCTATAAATAATTCTTCGTCTGCTCTTGGTGATAAAGCACAATATGCTTTTGCGTTAGCGCGATCCAAAAGCAAACTTCCGGTTCCCTCTAAAAAATAACCATCATCTTCTGCAGATGTATAATCCATTATATTAGAAATTTCAAAACCTTTTTCTTCCAGAGTATCCAGAATATCTTCACGACGTTCCTGACGACGATTCTCTGCAAACATTGGATATAATGCTACATCTCCATTTTCATGAAATGAAACCCAGTTATTTGGAAAAATACTATCCGGAGTATCTGTTTCTAAAGTATCTTCAATTACAGTAACATCTACACCAACAGCTCTAAGTTTTTCAACAAAAACATCAAATTCCTGCTGTGCTTTTGCATTAACAGTACTTGGCAATAATCCGTCTAATACCTTTTGGTAATAATTATTAACTGCAGTCTGCTCATTCATTCTAAAAGCAACTGGCCTAATCATTACGATTGCGTTTGTTGTCTGTTTCATTTTTTTATATTTTTTGTTTTACGTTTTAAGTATCAGGTTTCACGTTATGCAAAAACTTGAAACCTGAAACCTGAACTCAAAAACATTTTTCTTAATCTCTAATTAATGGCAAAGTTGAGCATCTCAACAAGCCTTCTTGTTTTGCAATTTCTGCATACGGAATTTCTTCTACGGTAAATCCGTTTGCACGAAGCCAGTTATTCAATCGGGTAAAGTTTTTTTCCGAAACCACAACATTTTCATCTATTGAGAATACATTCGAAAACATATTGTACATTTCATCTCTTTCAATATGAAATAAATTTTCTTTTCCGAAAAGATTCACTAAATACAAATAATCTGCTTCTTCACGAAAACCTCTTTTATAGATAATCCCTTTGTTTTTTCCAACAGGCTGAAAACAGCAATCCAAATGCAAAGCATTATCACGGGCTTCTAATTTAGATTTAACTAAATCAAACTCTTTTACAATTTTATTTGGGAATAATCCTTTTATATAGTTTACCCCCTGCATGTTAGTTCTTGCTGTGATGTAATCTTTATAATCGCTTCCCTTGTACGTACCAATGAAAATATGATCATTCCAAAGCATAACATCACCACCTTCGATATGAACTTCCTCAGGTGGACGAACTACTTTTAACGGATCCATTTGATCGATTACATATTGAATCGCATCTAATTCTCGTTCTCTGTCAGGTAAGATATTTGATTTTACAAAAGTGTCATCTATCACAAAACCAATATCTCTTGCAAAAATCTGATTGTAATTTTCAATCATTTCCGGACGATAAACTTTTACATCGTATTTTTGAAAAACAGCATTAAAAGCATCCATTTCTACAATCATATCTTTTTCTAAAGGATATGTCCCTGCTTTTATATGTTCCAATGATTTAGGATCGTAGGCTTCATCTAAAGATGGAGTTGGCCCATTATGAACAGCGGAACCCAAAACTACAGCACGTAATCTTGACGTTTCGTTCTTTATATTTAATTGCAACATAACTTTATTATATTTTGACCAAAGATAAAAAAAGCTTCACAGTTAAGTGAAGCTTTAAAATATTTTTATTTATTCGACTTAAAGTCTCTCAACGGATGTCCAGTATAAATTTGTCTTGGTCTGCCAATTGGTTCTTTATTTTCACGCATTTCTTTCCATTGTGCGATCCAGCCTGGTAATCTTCCAATAGCAAACATTACCGTAAACATATCTGTAGGAATTCCTAACGCTCTGTATATAATTCCAGAATAGAAATCTACATTTGGATATAAGTTTCTTGATTTAAAGTAATCATCTTCTAAAGCAGCAGATTCTAATTTCTTAGCAATTTCTAAAATAGGATCTTCAACACCTAAAGTATCCAATACTTCTTTAGCTGCTTTTTTAATGATTCTGGCTCTTGGATCAAAGTTTTTGTAAACTCTATGACCAAATCCCATTAAACGGAAAGGATCATTTTTATCTTTTGCTTTTGCTAAAAATTTATCAGTATCTCCTCCATCTTTATTAATTTCTTCCAGCATTTCAAGTACAGCCTGATTTGCACCTCCATGAAGAGGTCCCCAAAGTGCAGAAACTCCCGCAGAAATAGAAGCAAATAAACCTGCATGAGACGAACCTACCATTCTCACTGTTGAAGTAGAACAATTTTGCTCATGATCAGCATGAAGAATAAATAATTTATCTAATGCATCAATAACAACAGGATTTGCAGCATAAGGTCCTGTAGGTAATTTAAACATTAACTGCATAAAATTATCTACATAACCAGTTGTATTATCATAGTAATTTAATGGATATCCCATAGTTTTTCTATAAGTCCATGTTGCAATTACAAGAAATTTACCCATTGTTTTACAAATGGCTTCGTACATTTCTTTTTCATTCTCAACATTTACTGCTTTTGGATTGAATGCTGTTAAAGCACTTGTTAAAGCAGATAAAACACCCATTGGATGAGCTGTTTTTGGAAAACCATCAATGATATTTTTCATTTCTTCGTTTACCAAAGTATGTTTTTTAATACCATTTTCAAATTGCTCTAATTCTTGGGCTGTTGGTAGTTCTCCAAAAATTAAAAGATAAGATACTTCTAAAAAATTAGCTTTTTCAGCCAAATCTTCGATTGAATATCCTCTGTAACGCAAAATACCTAATTCTCCGTCTAAGAAAGTGATTTCACTCTTACAAGAACCAGAATTTTTATAACCCGGGTCTAAAGTAATAATACCTGTTAAATCACGTAATTTGTTAATATCGATAGCTGATTCATTTTCGCTTCCCGTAATAACCGGAAGTTCAATTTTTTGACCATCTACTTCTAATGTAGCTATTTTTGACATAATATATCGGAAATAATTCTTTAAAATAATAATTTATCAAATCTAAGGAATTTAAGACTAATTAAAAAAAGAATCCTGCTATGAATTTGTTAAAACTCCAAAAAAAAACCATTCGCAAAAACGAATGGTTTAAAATCGATATATAACTCTTACAATTATTTTATTTTGAAAGCGTTTAATCCTGGGAAATAAGCAGTACTTCCTAACTCTTCTTCAATTCTTAATAACTGATTGTATTTTGCCATACGATCAGAACGTGAAGCAGAACCTGTTTTAATTTGTCCACAGTTTAAAGCAACGGCTAAGTCTGCAATTGTATTATCTTCTGTTTCTCCGGAACGGTGAGACATAACTGAAGTATACCCAGCATTTTTAGCCATATTTACAGCTGCAATAGTTTCTGTTAAGGTACCAATTTGATTTACTTTTACTAAAATTGAATTAGCAATTCCTTTTTCAATTCCAGTAGATAAACGAGCAACATTCGTAACGAATAAATCATCTCCTACTAATTGCACTTTATTACCAATTTTATCAGTCAAATATTTCCATCCATCCCAATCATCTTCATACATACCATCTTCGATAGAAATAATTGGATATTTAGCAGCAAGTTCAGCTAAATAATCAGCTTGCTCTTCAGATGTTCTGATTTTTCCAGTTTCACCTTCAAATTTAGTATAATCGTATTTACCGTTTACATAAAATTCTGAAGCAGCACAGTCAAGAGCGATCATAATTTCGTCACCGAAAGTATATCCTGCTTTTTCAACCGCAAGTTTGATAGTATCCAAAGCATCTTCCGTACCTCCGGCTAAATTTGGAGCAAAGCCTCCTTCATCACCTACAGCAGTACTTAAGCCTCTGTCATGTAAAACTTTTTTCAGGCTGTGAAAGATTTCAGTTCCCATTTGCATAGCATGTGTAAAAGAAGTTGCTTTTACAGGGAAAATCATAAATTCCTGGAATGCAATAGGCGCATCAGAGTGAGAACCACCGTTGATGATATTCATCATTGGCACAGGTAGCGTATTAGCAGAAACTCCACCTACATATCTGTACAAAGGCAATCCAAGTTCGTTTGCAGCAGCTTTTGCAGCAGCCAAAGAAACTCCTAAAATAGCATTAGCTCCTAATTTAGATTTATTTGGAGTTCCATCTAAATCGATCATTAATTGATCAATAGTATTTTGTTCAAAAACAGAAGTTCCAACTAGTTCTTCAGCAATAACAGTATTTACATTATTCACTGCGTTCAAAACTCCTTTTCCAAGATAAGCTTTACCTCCATCACGTAATTCAACAGCTTCGTGCTCTCCAGTTGATGCTCCAGACGGAACAGCAGCTCTACCTAAAACTCCATTTTCAGTTACTACATCAACTTCAATAGTAGGATTACCTCTAGAATCAAGAATTTGTCTTGCGTGAACTTTAATTATAATACTCATTATTTTTGTTTTTTATTAATAAATTATATATTTTTTTTCGAAATTAGAAAAATATTTAATACTTAAAACGTATTTTAAACATTAAACACCTTTATTTATTAACTACATCGTTTTAGCGGTAGCTTCTTTGATATTTGCCACAAACTGATCAAACAAATAAGATGAATCATGCGGACCAGGACTCGCTTCCGGGTGATATTGTACAGAAAAACAATTCTTGTTTTTCATTCGCATACCAGCAACAGTTCCGTCATTCAAATGCAAATGTGTAATTTCCAGATCAGGATGATTGTCCAATTGTTCTTTATTTACAGCAAAACCATGATTTTGAGATGTTATTTCTCCTTTACCAGTAATAACATTTTTTACAGGATGATTAATTCCTCTGTGCCCGTTAAACATTTTATATGTCTGAACTCCATTTGCTAAAGCAATTACCTGGTGTCCTAAACAGATTCCAAATAAAGGCTTATCATCCGCAAGAATATTCTTCGCTACTTCAATTGCTCCAAAAAGCGGATCAGGATCACCAGGTCCATTTGATAAGAAATATCCATCTGGATTGAATGATGCTAAATCTTCGTATGAGGAATTGTATGGAAACACTTTAATATAACAATCTCTCTTTGCCAGGTTTCTCAAAATATTCTTCTTTATTCCAAGATCCAGAGCCGAAACTTTATAAGTAGCAGTTTCATCACCAAAAAAATAAGGTTCAGTAGTTGATACTTTCGATGCTAACTCTAAACCTTCCATATTTGGCACATTAGCCAATTCTTTCTTCAAGTCCTCAATCGAAGTTCCATCCGTACAAATTACAGCATTCATTGCTCCATTATCACGAATATAACTAACCAAAGCTCTTGTATCTACATCAGAAATGCATACTAAATTTTGCTTAGCAAAATAATCTTCTAAACTTCCTGAAGCACCTTCTCTTGAGAAATTAAAACTAAAATTTTTACAAACCAAACCAGCAATCTTGATGCTATCAGATTCAATCTCTAAATCATTTACACCATAATTACCAATATGCGCATTGGTAGCAACCATGATTTGTCCAAAATAAGAAGGATCTGTAAAAATTTCCTGATAACCGGTCATTCCTGTATTAAAACAAACTTCACCAAAAGTTTTACCACTGATTCCGATAGATTTACCATGAAAAATAGTCCCATCACTTAGTAATAAAATGGCGCTTTGTCGTGTTGTGTATTTCATTATTTAATTTGTATTGTTAACCGTATTATAAAACCAGCTAAACTTGTTTTATTTGTAATTAGATATTTTGCAAATTTACTTCTTTAAAAGAGTGCTTCCAAGATTTTTTAAAAATTTCATAGCCAAAAATAAAACCAGAACATTCAAAAAAGTTAAAATCTACTACTTTTAAAAAAATCAAAAAAAAAGGATAAACTAAAAATTAGTTTATCCTTGATTTCTATAGAATCATTACTTTCATAATTATTCAGAAGCTTCAGTAGTCGATTCTGATTCAGCAGCCGGAGCTTCAGGAGCAGTCTCCTCAGCTTTTTTTGCTTTACCACCACGACGGCTTTTTGCTTTTTTAACTTCTTTTTTACCTCCATTGTAAAGTTCATTGAAATCTACAAGTTCGATCATTGCCATATCAGCATTATCTCCCAAACGATTTCCAACTTTAATGATACGAGTGTATCCACCTGGACGGTCACCAACTTTAGCAGCTACATCTCTGAACAAGTCAGTTACAGCATATTTACTACGTAAGTAAGCAAACACGATACGACGATTGTGAGTAGTATCTTCTTTTGATTTTGTGATTAAAGGCTCAACAAATTGTTTAAGCGCTTTAGCCTTAGCAACAGTAGTGTTAATACGTTTGTGCTCAATAAGAGAACAAGCCATATTAGCCAACATAGCTTTTCTATGTCCAGTCTGTCTGCTTAAGTGGTTGAATTTTTTTCCGTGTCTCATGACGTGTTTTTTTTATCTTCATCTTGCTACAATCCACTATGGAGAGCAAAATATGAAGTAAATTATTCTTTATCTAATTTGTATTTAGCTAAGTCCATTCCGAAAGTTAAATTTTTAACTGCAACAAGTTCGTCAAGTTCAGTTAAAGATTTTTTACCAAAATTACGGAATTTCATTAGGTCATTTTTATTGAACGATACTAAATCACCAAGTGTATCAACTTCAGCCGCTTTCAAGCAATTTAATGCTCTCACAGATAAATCCATATCAACAAGCTTAGTTTTAAGCAATTGTCTCATATGCAATGACTCTTCATCATACGATTCTGTTTGTGCAATTTCGTCAGCCTCAAGTGTAATTCTTTCGTCAGAAAACAACATGAAATGGTGAATTAAAACTTTAGCAGCCTCAGTAAGAGCATCTTTTGGATTAATAGAACCATCAGTTTTAATTTCAAAAACTAATTTTTCGTAATCTGTTTTTTGCTCTACACGGAAGTTTTCAATTGCATATTTTACATTTTTTACCGGAGTAAAAATAGAATCTGTAAAAATTGTTCCAATTGCAGCATTCTGTTTTTTGTTCTCTTCAGCAGGAACGTATCCTCTACCTTTTTCGATTGTTAAATCGAAGTTCAATTTGATTTTAGAATCTAAATTACAGATAACAAGGTCTGGATTCAAAACTTGAAAACCTGAAATAAATTTTTGAAAATCACCTGCTGTTAACTGATCTTTACCAGAAACAGAAATTGTAACTGCTTCATTATCGATATCTTCAATCTGACGCTTGAAACGCACTTGTTTAAGATTAAGGATAATTTCGGTAACATCTTCAACAACACCTGAAATAGTAGAAAACTCATGATCTACACCTTCGATACGAACAGATGTAATTGCATAACCTTCTAATGCTGAAAGCAAAACTCTTCTAAGTGCATTACCAACTGTCAATCCGTAACCAGGTTCTAAAGGTCTAAATTCAAATTTACCTTCAAAATCGGTTGAATCGATCATGATAACTTTATCGGGCTTTTGAAAATTAAATATTGCCATAAATTTCGACTAAGTCAATTATTATTTGTTGTACAACTCTACGATTAATTGTTCTTTAATGTTTTCTGGAATTTGAAGTCTTGCAGGTACAGAAACAAAAGTTCCTTCTTTAAGATCATTGTTCCATGTAATCCATTCATAAACATGACTTGAATTTGATAAAGAACGTTCGATAGCTTCTAAAGATTTAGATTTTTCACGAACTGCAACTTTATCACCAGGCTTAAGGTGGTAAGAAGGAATATTTACAACTTCACCATTAACAGTAATGTGTCTGTGAGATACTATTTGACGAGCACCTCTTCTAGATGGAGCAATTCCCATTCTAAAAACAACATTATCTAATCTTGCTTCACATAATTGTAATAAAACCTCACCAGTTACTCCTTTAGTTGCTGATGCTTTTTCGAATAAATTTCTGAATTGTTTTTCTAAAATTCCATAAGAATATTTAGCTTTTTGCTTTTCCATTAACTGAACAGCATACTCAGATTTTTTTCCTCTTTTTTTAGCCATCCCGTGTTGACCAGGTGGGTAATTTCTTTTTTCGAAAGATTTATCATCTCCGAAGATTGCCTCGCCAAATTTACGAGCGATTCTTGTGCTAGGACCAGTATATCTTGCCATTTTAAATTGTTTAAGATTGAGATTATGAATTCAGGTCATATCCTTCGATAATCTATTTTCAATCTAGGTTATACTATAAATTTTTGAGTATTAAACTCTACGTCTTTTAGGAGGACGACATCCGTTGTGAGGCATTGGAGTAACATCGATAATTTCAGTAACTTCAATTCCACCGTTATGAATAGAACGGATAGCAGACTCACGTCCGTTCCCTGGTCCTTTTACATAAACTTTTACTTTTTTAAGTCCTGCCTCAAGTGCTACTTTACTACAATCTTCTGCTGCCATTTGAGCTGCGTACGGAGTATTCTTTTTAGAACCTCTGAAACCCATTTTACCAGCTGAAGACCAAGAAATAACTTCACCTTTCTTATTAGTCAAAGAAATGATAATATTGTTGAAAGTGGCAGAAATATGAGCTTCACCCGTTGATTCAACGATAACTTTACGTTTTTTTGCAGTTGCTTTAGCCATATTACTTATTATTTAGTTGCTTTTTTCTTGTTAGCAACAGTTTTTCTTTTACCTTTTCTTGTTCTAGAGTTGTTTTTAGTTCTTTGTCCTCTTAACGGAAGACCAGATCTATGACGGATACCTCTGTAACAACCAATATCCATTAAACGTTTGATGTTCAAAGAAACTTCAGAACGTAATTCTCCTTCAATTTTGTAAAATGAAACTGCATCACGAATTGCTCCGATCTCGTCATCATTCCAATCTTGAACTTTTTTATCTTGGCTAACTTGAGCTTTCTCTAAAATCTCAATAGCTCTACTTCTTCCTAATCCAAAGATATAGGTTAGTGCTATAACACCTCTTTTATTTTTTGGGATATCTACCCCTGCTATTCTTGCCATAATTATCCTTGTCTTTGTTTAAATCTAGGATTCTTTTTGTTTATTACGTACAATCTCCCTTTTCTACGCACGATAATGCACTCGGCACTTCTCTTTTTTACTGATGCTCTAACTTTCATAGTGAATATCCTTTAATATCGATAAGTAATTCTTGCTTTTGACAAATCGTAAGGACTCATTTCCAGTTTCACTTTATCACCAGGTAATAACTTGATGTAATGCATACGCATTTTACCAGAAATATGAGCAATTACAATATGTCCATTTTCTAACTCTACACGGAACATCGCATTTGACAATGCTTCAATGATTGATCCGTCTTGTTCTATTGCTGATTGTTTTGCCATAAATATATTAAGCTACCGCTTTTCTATTTTTACCAGTCTTCATTAAACCATCATAATGTTTGTTTAACAAGTATGAATTGATTTGTTGAATAGTATCTATTGCAACTCCAACCATAATTATTAATGAGGTACCTCCAAAAAACATTGCCCAAGATTGTTGTACATCCATAATACTTACAACAATGGCTGGGAACACAGCAATCAAAGCAAGGAATAAAGATCCTGGGAAAGTTATTAAAGACATCACTTTATCTAAGAAATCTGAAGTTTCAGCTCCCGGACGAACGCCAGGAATAAAACCACCGCTTCTTTTTAAATCATCGGCCATTTTGTTAGTAGGCACAGTGATCGCAGTATAGAAAAATGTAAATACAATAATTAAAGTTGCAAATACAAAGTTATACCAAAATCCGAACATATTACTAAACGCTCCAACGATAGATTGTGATGTATCTGATTTAGACAATCCAGCTACAGCTGCAGGGATAAACATAATTGCCTGAGCAAAAATGATTGGCATAACTCCTGAAGCATTAAGCTTAAGAGGAATCCATTGTCTATTACCACCTGCTAAATCTTGCTCATAGTCTCCGGTTGTTGTACGACGAGCGTATTGAACCGGGATTCTACGTACTGCCATTGTAAGCAATACACAAGAAATGATTACCAATAACCACACAATAATTTCAATAACTAATAACATTGGACCACCATTGTTATTGGTAACTCTAGAAGAGAACTCCTGCATAAATGCCTGAGGTAATCTTGCTAAAATACCAACCATAATCAATAATGAAATTCCATTTCCAATACCTTTATCTGTAATTTTTTCTCCAAGCCACATAGCAAAAATTGTACCTGTAACTAAGATAATAACAGACGAGAACAAAAATTCAGGAGAATTAAAGCCTAGTAAGAATGCACTACCAGGCAATGTTCTGTATAAATTATAGATATAAGTTGGACCTTGAACCAGTGTAATAGCTATAGTCAACCAACGAGTGATTTGATTAATCTTTTTTCTACCACTCTCTCCATCGTTTTGAAGTTTTTGCAAATAAGGAATAGCAATTCCCATTAACTGAACAACAATAGATGCAGAAATATAAGGCATAATACCTAAAGCAAAAACTGAAGCTTTAGAGAAAGCACCCCCTGTAAACATGTCCAGAATAGATCCCAGACCATTTTTAGTTTGTCCCGCTAAACCTGTTAATTGAGTTGCGTCAATTCCAGGTAGCGTTACGTGTGCACCAAA
This sequence comes from Flavobacterium chilense, assembly GCF_001602525.1. GTDB lineage: Bacteria > Bacteroidota > Bacteroidia > Flavobacteriales > Flavobacteriaceae > Flavobacterium > Flavobacterium chilense. The sequence continues at coordinate 105,795 of NZ_LSYT01000007.1, read as the reverse complement.
ACGATATACTAAAAGTAATCCTAATGTAATTAGGATTCTGTTTTTCAGTTCTTCGATTTTCCAAACATTACTTATTGATTCAATAAATTTCTTCATCTTAGTAGATAAGTTATATAGTTACAGCTTCTCCACCAGCAGCTTCAATAGCAGCTTTTGCAGTAGCAGTAAATTTGTGGGCAGTTACTTTTAATTTTGCTTTCAACTCTCCTCTACCTAAAATCTTAACGATTTCATTTTTGGTAGCCAGACGATTTGCTACGAAATCTGTCATAGAAACAGAATCAGTAATCACACCATTGTCTACTAATAATTGAAGCGTATCTAAATTAACACCTTCGTATTCTTTACGATTGATGTTTGTGAAACCAAACTTAGGCACACGTCTTTGAAGTGGCATTTGCCCTCCTTCAAAACCAATCTTTTTAGAATAACCAGAACGAGACTTTGCTCCTTTGTGACCTCTTGCAGAAGTACCACCTTTTCCAGAACCTTCTCCTCTACCTAATCTTTTATTTTGATTGTGCGTTGACCCTTCAGCTGGTTGTAAGTTACTTAAATTCATAACAGTATTTGTTATTTAGCTTCTTCAACAGAAACTAAGTGTTTAACTTTGTTTATCATCCCAAGGATTGCAGGATTTGAATCATGCTCTACAACTTGTCCCATTTTACGTAGACCTAAAGCTTCCAAACCTCTTTTTTGAGAAAGAGGGCAGTTGATTTTGCTTCTTACTTGTTTTACTAATAATTTAGCCATAATTTCCTTGAATTAACCTTTAAAAACTTTTTCTAAAGAAACACCTCTTTGTTTTGCAACAGTGTGAGCGCTTCTCATTTGTAATAAAGCATCAAAAGTTGCTTTCACTACGTTATGAGGATTTGATGATCCTTGAGATTTTGACAATACATCGTGAATACCCACTGATTCAAGAACTGAACGAACAGCTCCACCAGCAATAACTCCTGTACCATGAGAAGCAGGAATTAAGAATACACGTGCACCACCAAATTTACCTTTTTGTTCGTGAGGAACTGATTGACCATTCAAAGGAATTTTTACTAAATTTTTCTTAGCATCTTCTACTGCTTTCGCAATTGCTTCAGAAACGTCTTTAGATTTTCCTAATCCGTGACCAACTACTCCATTTTCATCACCTACAACTACAATAGCAGAAAAACCGAAAGCTCTACCTCCTTTTGTAACTTTAGTAACACGATTAACACTTACCAGACGATCTTTAAGTTCAAGACCACTTGGTTTTACCAATTCTACATTTTTGTATTTAGACATAATATATTAGAATTTAAGTCCAGCCGCTCTTGCGCCTTCTGCTAATGATTTAATACGACCGTGATATAAATATCCACCTCTGTCAAAAGTGATGGTTTCGATCCCAGCTTTTAACGCTTTCTCTGCAACTAATTTTCCAACAGCAGCAGCGATTTCAACGTTAGTACCTTTTCCTATTTCTTTTTCTCTTGAAGATGCAGCTAATATAGTAACTCCATTTACATCATCAATAAGTTGAGCGTAAATTTCTTTATTACTTCTAAATACAGATAGTCTTGGGTTAGCAGCAGTACCACTAATCGATTTTCTAATTCTGAATCTAATTCTCTGTCTTCTATCAGATTTTGTTAATGACATAATCTTATTTTTTAAGCTGATTTACCTGCTTTTCTTCTTAATACTTCACCCACAAATTTAACACCTTTTCCTTTGTATGGCTCTGGCTTACGGAAACCTCTGATTTTCGCAGCAACCTGACCTAAAAGTTGTTTATCAAATGATGTTAATTTTACGATAGGGTTCTTACCTTTTTCAGATATTGTTTCTAAAGCTACTTCCGGAGCAATTTCTAAAACAATATTGTGAGAATATCCAAGAGCTAAATCTAATTTTTGACCTTGGTTTGAAGCTCTGTAACCAACTCCAACTAATTCTAGTTCTTTAGTAAAACCTTCAGATACTCCAATAATCATATTATTGATTAATGATCTGTATAATCCGTGTTTTGCTCTTTGGTCTTTATGATCAGACGATCTTTCTACAGATACTTGATCGCCTTCAACTTTTACAGTTACGTCCGAAAACTCCTGAGTTAATTGACCTTTTTTTCCTTTTACTGTAATAATACCGTCTTTAACTTCTACAGTTACACCAGCAGGGATTACAATTGGGCTTTTACCTATTCTTGACATCTTATTTAGTCTTTAAAATTAGTATACGTAACAAATTACTTCACCACCTACATTTAATTGTTTCGCTTGTTTTCCAGTCATAAGACCTTTTGAAGTTGAAACAATTGCAATTCCTAATCCGTTAAGGATTCTTGGTAATTTGGCAGCACCTGCATATTTACGTAAACCAGGTTTACTAATTCTTTGGATATCTTTAATTACAGGCTCTTTAGTATCTTTATCATACTTTAAAGCAATTTTGATTGAACCCTGAACGGTGTTCGTTTCAAATTTGTAACTCAAGATATAACCTTGATCAAATAAGATCTTAGTTATTTCTTTTTTAAGATTAGAAGCTGGAATTTCTACAACTTTGTGGTTTGCAGCCACAGCGTTACGAACTCTAGTCAAATAATCTGCAATAGGATCTGTATACATATGTATTTGATTGCGATTATGGTTTTCGGGAGACACCCGTCTCCCGAACCTTTAATCAATTAAAATTATTTTTTGGTTTGCAAAAGTAATAACTTATTGCGAGATTACCAAGATGCCTTTTTTACTCCAGGAATTAATCCATTATTAGCCATCTCACGGAAAGTTACACGTGAAATACCAAATTGACGAATATAACCTCTTGGTCTACCTGTTAATTTACAACGGTTGTGTAAACGAACTGGCGAAGCATTTTTAGGTAATTTTTGTAAGCCTTCATAATCTCCAGCTTCTAATAAAGCTTTTCTTTTTTCAGCGTACTTAGCTACCGTTTTCTCTCTTTTCACCTCACGGGCTTTCATTGATTCTTTAGCCATGTCTTAATTCTTTTTAAAAGGTAATCCTAATTCAGCCAATAATGACTTTGCTTCCTTGTCTGTTTTTGCAGTAGTAACAAATGTAATATCCATTCCTGAGATTTTGTTTACTTTGTCAATATCAATTTCAGGGAAAATGATTTGCTCCAAAACTCCAAGATTGTAGTTACCTCTTCCGTCAAAACCAGTAGCTTTAATACCACTAAAATCTCTAACGCGTGGTAAAGCAGAAGTAATAAGTCTATCTAAAAACTCATACATTCTCTCACCACGTAAAGTAACTTTTGCTCCAATAGGCATCCCTTTTCTCAATTTGAATGACGCTACGTCTTTCTTTGAAATTGTAGATACTGCTTTTTGTCCAGTGATCTTTGTTAACTCATCAACTGCATAATCAATAAGTTTTTTATCAGATACAGCTGCACCAACTCCACGGCTCAAAACGATTTTTTCAAGTTTAGGAACTTGCATTACGTTTGTATATCCGAACTCTTCTTTAAGAGCAGAGATTACTCTACTCTTATATTCTTCTTTTAGTCTAGGTGTATATGCCATTACTATAGTACTTGATTAGATTTTTTTGAAAATCTTACTTTCTTATCTCCTTCTACTCTAATACCTACTCTAGTTGTTTCCTTAGTTTTAGGATCAATTAGTGCAATGTTAGAAATTTGAATAGAAGCTTCTTTCTTAACGATACCACCTTGAGGGTTTTTAGCACTTGGTTTTGTATGTTTTGAAACCAGGTTAACACCTTCAACTATCGCTTTATTTTTCTCACGGTAAACACGTAGAACCTTACCTTCAGCACCTTTATGGTCACCTGCAATAACTCTTACGATATCTCCTGATTTTATTTTTAGCTTTATCATCTTAAAACGAATTAAAGCACTTCTGGTGCTAATGATACAATTTTCATGAATTGTTTTTCACGAAGTTCTCTTGCTACCGGACCAAAAACACGAGTCCCTCTCATTTCACCTGCAGCGTTCAAAAGAACACATGCATTGTCATCGAAACGGATATAAGAACCATCAGCTCTTCTCACTTCTTTTTTGGTACGTACAACAACTGCAGTTGAAACAGCTCCTTTTTTCACGTTACCGTTTGGAGTTGCATCTTTAATAGATACTACAATCTTGTCACCAACAGAGGCATACCTTCTTTTGGTACCTCCTAAAACACGGATAGTTAAAACTTCTTTTGCTCCCGTGTTATCTGCTACTTTTAGTCTTGATTCCTGTTGTACCATAATTATTTAGCTCTTTCTAAGATTTCAACTAATCTCCAACATTTTGTTTTACTTAAAGGACGCGTTTCGCTAATTCTTACAGTATCTCCAATGTTACAGTCGTTTGTTTCGTCGTGTGCAACATATTTCTTAGTTTTCAACACGAACTTACCGTATAATGGGTGTTTTACTTTTCTTACTTCAGCAATAACAATAGACTTATCCATTTTATTTGAAGTAACAACACCTATTCTTTCTTTTCTTAAATTTCTTTTTTCTTCCATCTTTCAGCAGAATACAATTATTGTAACTCTCTTTTAGTTAACTCTGTAGCCAATCTTGCAACTGTTCTTCTAACGCTTCTAATTTGAAGTGGGTTAGCAATTGGAGAAATAGCGTGAGCCATTTTTAGGTCAGCATATACTTTCTTAGTTTGACTAAGCTTTTCTTGCAACTCCGCTGCAGAAAGATCTTTTATTTCTGATTGTTTCATAATAAATATAAATTATGCTTCGAAATCTCTAGCAACGACGAATTTAGTTTTTACTGGAAGTTTCTGAGCTGCAAGACGTAAAGCCTCTTTTGCAACTGATAACGGAACTCCTCCAACTTCAAACATAATTCTTCCTGGTTTAACAACAGCAGCCCAATACTCAACTGCTCCTTTACCTTTACCCATACGTACTTCAAGAGGTTTCTTAGTGATAGGTTTGTCTGGAAATATTTTAATCCATAATTGTCCCTCTCTCTTCATGTAACGAGTTGCAGCGATACGCGCAGCTTCGATTTGACGAGAAGTTAAGAACATTCCATCTTCATGTACAGATTTAATACCAAACATTCCATTAGAAAGTTCATGCCCTCTTTGAGAGTTACCTTTCATCTTACCTTTTTGTACCTTACGGTATTTTGTTCTTTTAGGCTGTAACATTTTTCTTTAGTTTAAAAATTTACTTTCTTTTACGAGCGTCTGGTTTACCACCTTTATTAAAAGGTTTTCTATCTCCTCTTGGAGAATCTCCACCTTTACCACCACCAGTTCCAGATTGTTTTTTATCCATTCCTGCAAGTGGAGAAAGATCTCTCTTTCCGTAAACCTCACCTTTCATGATCCATACTTTGATACCCATTCTACCGTAAGTAGTGTGAGCTTCAGCCAAAGCATAGTCAATATCAGCTCTGAAAGTTGATAGAGGAATTCTACCTTCTTTGAAACCTTCTGAACGCGCCATCTCAGCACCATTCAAACGACCAGAAATCAAAACCTTGATACCTTCAGCGTTCATACGCATAGAAGCAGCAATAGCCATTTTGATTGCACGTCTGTAAGAAATACGGCTTTCGATTTGACGAGCGATGCTTGTCGCCACAAGATAAGCATCTAACTCAGGTCTTTTGATTTCAAAGATGTTGATTTGAACCTCTTTGTCAGTAACTTTCTTAAGTTCTTCTTTTAACTTGTCTACCTCTTGTCCACCTTTTCCGATAATGATACCAGGTCTAGCAGTAGTGATAGTAACGGTTACAAGCTTCAAAGTTCTCTCGATGATTACTTTTGATACACTAGCTTTTGATAAACGAGCATGGATATACTTTCTGATTTTGTGATCTTCGGCTAATTTATCACCGTAATCATTTCCACCATACCAGTTTGAGTCCCATCCTCTGATGATACCAAGTCTATTTCCAATTGGATTTGTCTTTTGTCCCATGCTGCTTAAGAATTGCTTTGTGTGTTATTGATAGCTCCAAGCACGATTGTTACGTGATTAGAACGTTTTCTGATTCTGTGTGCACGACCTTGTGGAGCTGGACGAAGTCTTTTTAACATCATTCCACCATCTACTCTGATCTCTTTAACAAATAATCCAGCTTCTTCTAAATTACCTTCACTATTTTTTTGCTCCCAGTTGTTGATTGCAGATAATAATAGTTTTTCTAATTTTCTTGAAGCTTCTTTAGAACTGAATCTTAAAATGTTAAGTGCTCTTTCTACCTTCTGACCTCTTACCAAGTCCGCTACTAAGCGCATTTTTCTAGGTGAAGTAGGGCAGTTATTCAATTTTGCGAAAGCAATAGACTTATTAGCCTCTTTTCTCGCATCTGCTGTTTCTCTTTTACGAACTCCCATTGCTTCTTATTTTTTACCTTTATTTTTTGCTCCAGCATGACCTCTAAAAGATCTAGTTGGTGAAAACTCTCCTAATTTGTGACCTACCATGTTTTCTGTTACGTAAACTGGTACAAATTGACGACCGTTATGAACTGCGATAGTTTGTCCAACGAAATCTGGAGTAATCATTGAAGCTCTAGACCAAGTCTTAACAACTGCATTTTTACCACTTTCTACGTTTTCCTGAACTTTCTTGTCTAATTTATAATGAACGAAAGGTCCTTTTTTTAATGAACGTGCCATATCTTATTATTTCTTTCTACGTTCTACGATATACTTGTTACTCGGGTTTTTCTTAGAACGAGTTCTGTAACCTTTAGCTGGCAATCCGTTTCTTGAACGTGGGTGCCCTCCAGAAGAACGTCCTTCACCACCTCCCATAGGGTGATCAACTGGGTTCATCGCTACTGGTCTAGTTCTAGGTCTTCTTCCTAACCATCTTGTTCTACCTGCTTTTCCAGATACAACTAATTGGTGATCAGAATTAGAAACAGCTCCAATTGTAGCCGAACAAGTTAACAAGATCAATCTTGTCTCACCAGATGGCATTTTAATTGTTGCATATTTCCCGTCTCTTGCCATTAACTGAGCAAAAGTTCCAGCTGAACGAGCAATAACTGCTCCTTGTCCTGGACGTAACTCAATACAAGATATAACAGTTCCAAGAGGAATTCTGCTTAAAGGTAATGTATTACCAATTTCAGGTTGAGATTCTGGACCAGAAACTAATTTCTGACCAACTTTCAATCCGTTTTGAGCAATTACATAAGTTTTCTCTCCATCAGCATAAGCTAATAAAGCGATAAATGCAGTACGATTTGGATCGTATTCGATTGATTTCACTGTAGCCGGAATTCCGTCTTTAGTTCTTTTGAAATCAATAATACGATATCTCTGCTTGTGACCACCACCCGTATAACGCATGGTCATCTTTCCTTGACTATTTCTACCTCCAGAGTTTTTTATCGGCGCTATCAAAGAGCGTTCCGGCTTATCAGTTGTAATGGCGTCATAACCATTCACAACTCTAAATCGCTGACCTGGGGTAATAGGTTTTAATTTTCTTACTGACATTTTTCTATCTTAGATATTGTTGTAAAAATCAATTGTTTCTCCTTCTTGTACTTGAACAATTGCTTTTTTGATTGCATTTGTCTTTCCACTGATTAAACCACTTTTAGTGTATTTAGTAGATCTATCTGGTCTCACATTCATTGTGTTAACTGAAACGATAGTTACTCCATAAGCAGCTTCAACAGCTTTCTTAATCTGAACTTTGTTTGCTTTTTTGTCAACAACGAATCCGAAGCGGTTTAGAACTTCACTTTCTTTGGTTACTTTTTCTGTTACTATAGGTCTAATTATGATACTCATACTCCTATTTATTTACTTAAATTTTCTTCGATTAACTCCAAAGAACCTTCTAAAAGCACTAAATTGTTAGTGTTTAAAATAGCGTAAGTGCTTAATTCTGAGCTAGTTACGACATTAGAAGCCTTCAAATTGCGTGACGACAAATATACATTTTTATTTGACTCTCCCAACACAAATAGAGATTTTTTATTTTCTAACCCTAAAGCTTTCAAAACGTTAATGAAATTTTTAGTGTTTGGCGCTTCAAAATTAAAGTCTTCAAGAACGATAATATTCGACTCTTTTGCTTTGATCGAGAAAGCTGATTTTCTTGCCAATCTTTTCAATCCTTTATTCAATTTAAATGAATAACTTCTTGGTCTTGGTCCGAAAATTGTTCCACCACCTTTAAACAATGGATTCTTAATACTTCCCGCACGAGCTGTACCAGTTCCTTTTTGTTTTTTAATCTTACGTGTACTTCCGGTTACTTCAGCCCTTTCTTTAGCTTTATGAGTACCTTGTCTTTGATTAGCAAGATATTGCCTAACATCAAGATATACAGCGTGATTGTTTGGTTCAATTGCGAATACTGAATCAGAAAGTTGAACTTTTCTACCAGTATCTTTTCCGTTGAAATCTAATACTTTTACTTCCATTACTTCTGAATGATTACATAAGAGTTTTTGTGCCCAGGAATACACCCTTTAACAACAAGCAGGTTCTTTTCAGCAACTACTTTTAAAACTCTAAGGTTTTGAACTTTTACATTATCTCCTCCCATTCTTCCAGCCATACGCATTCCTTTGAATACTCTAGATGGATAAGAAGAAGCTCCCACAGAACCTGGCGCTCTTAAACGGTTATGTTGACCATGAGTAGCTTGTCCAACCCCACCAAAACCGTGACGCTTAACAACACCCTGAAAACCTTTACCTTTAGACACACCTTGTACATCTACAAATTCTCCTTCTTCAAAAATAGAAACATCAATAAGATCTCCTAATTTTTGTTCAGTTGCAAAATCTTGGAATTCAACGACTTTTTTCTTAGCAACAGTTCCAGCTTTTTTAAAGTGACCTAAAGCCGCTTTAGTAGAATGTTTCTCGTTTTTGTCATCGAAACCAAGTTGCAACGCTTCGTACCCGTCAACACCTTTGGTTCTGACTTGGGTAACAACACACGGCCCAGCTTCGATTACTGTACAAGGAATATTTTTCCCGTTTTCGTCGAAAATACTAGTCATGCCGATTTTTTTACCAATTAACCCAGACATAAATATTAATTATTGATTACTAAAATTCCCTTCAATTTGAAAATAACAGAAATTTTCAAACAGGGAGTGCAAAAGTAGATATTAAAATTGAATATACCAAACAGTTACAAAAATTAAATCGCTCATAATCAAAATCCAAGCTCCAAAATGACACCAAAAACAACTTTACATATCTCAAAATTTGAAATATTTTTTTTAATCTTTAGACAATTCAGACTTAACAATTACTTAATAAAATTCAAACAAAAAACTTTCGCACCGCCTTAAAACATAGGGCTTTGCACAAATTTAAAAGACCCTAAAAATCATGAAACATTTAAAAAATAAGCAAATCCAAATCGCCCTTCTAAAACAAAAAAAAGCGAGACATTTCTGTCTCGCTTTTTATATAAAAAAATATAAAAAAATTATACTTTTATCTCTACTTCTACTCCACTTGGCAATTCAAGCTTCATTAAAGCATCAATAGTTTTAGATGAAGATGAATAAATATCAATCAATCTCTTGTATGACATTACTTCAAATTGCTCTCTCGCTTTTTTGTTAACGTGCGGAGAACGTAATACAGTGAAAAGTTTTTTGTGAGTTGGCAACGGAATTGGACCTGTTACAACTGCCCCAGTAGTTTTTACTGTTTTTACGATCTTTTCAGCAGATTTATCTACCAACATGTGATCGTAAGATTTTAGTTTTATTCTGATTTTTTGACTCATTTTCTTAAGAATTAAGCGTTACCTTTTGCTTTTTTAATTACCGCTTCTGAAATATTAGAAGGCGTCTCTGCATAGTGAGAAAACTCCATTGTTGAAGTTGCTCTACCAGAAGACAATGTTCTTAATGTTGTTACATAACCAAACATTTCTGATAAAGGCACATCAGCCTTGATAGTTTTAGCTCCATTTCTGTCACCCATATCATTAACCTGACCTCTACGACGGTTCAAGTCACCTACGATATCACCCATATTTTCTTCTGGAGTAATAACTTCGATTTTCATGATTGGCTCAAGAATAACAGCTCCAGCAGCACGTCCAGATTCTTTATAACCCATTCTTGCAGCCAACTCAAAAGATAATGCATCAGAATCCACAGGGTGGAAAGATCCATCAGTTAAAGTTACTTTTAAACTATCCACAGCATATCCTGCTAATGGACCCGTTTTCATAGCTTCTCTAAATCCTTTTTCAACAGCAGGGATATATTCTTTAGGAACGTTACCACCTTTTACAGCATTGATAAATTGTAATCCAACCGGAACTTTACCATCAACTTCATCAGCAGGCTCAATTGTAAATACGATATCACCGAATTTACCACGACCTCCAGATTGTTTCTTGTAAGTCTCTCTATGTGTTGCAGATCTTGTAAACGCTTCTTTATACTCAACTTGAGGCTCACCTTGGTTCACTTCAACTTTAAACTCACGTTTCATACGATCTACTAAGATATCTAAGTGAAGCTCACCCATACCTGAAATAATAGTTTGACCAGAAGCCTCATCAGTTCTAACTGTAAATGTTGGATCTTCTTCAGCTAATTTAGCTAAAGCCATACCCATTTTATCAACGTCAGCTTTTGTTTTCGGCTCAATAGCAATACCAATTACAGGATCTGGGAATTTCATAGATTCCAAGATAATTGGATTCTTTTCATCACAAAGAGTATCTCCTGTTTTAATATCTTTAAATCCAACAGCAGCACCAATATCTCCAGCCTCAATAAATTCGATTGGATTTTGCTTATTAGCGTGCATTTGGTAAATACGAGAAATTCTTTCTTTGTTACCAGAACGAGTATTTAAAACATAAGAACCAGCATCTAAACGCCCAGAGTAAGCACGGAAGAAAGCTAAACGACCTACGAATGGGTCAGTAGCAATTTTAAATGCTAAAGCAGCGAATGGCTCCTTAACATCTGGCTTACGCAAGATTTTAGTTTGATCTTCTTCTAATAAATCAGCATCATCAGGGTGAATTCCTTCGATACCTTCTTTATCCAATGGAGATGGTAAATACTTACAAACTGCATCCAACATAAATTGAACACCTTTGTTTTTGAAAGATGAACCAGCAAGCATTGGGATAATTGCCATATCAATAGTAGCAGCTCTTAATGCATTGTTGATTTCTTCCTCTGTAATAGAGTTTTCATCTTCCATGTATTTATCCAAAAGATTCTCGTCGTAAGTAGCAATCTCTTCGATAAGAATAGAACGATATTGTCTAACTTCATCTACCATATCAGCAGGAATATCAACGATATCAAAAGTAGCTCCTTGAGTTTCATCATGCCATACAATAGCTTGATTTTTAACTAAGTCAACAATACCTTTAAAATCTGCTTCATCACCAATAGGCAAAGTAATTGCAACCGCATTCGATTTCAACATATCTTTAACCTGTCCGCATACTCCTAAAAAGTTAGCACCTTGACGGTCCATTTTATTAACGAATCCCATACGAGGAACTCTATATTGATCAGCAAGTCTCCAGTTAGTTTCTGACTGTGGCTCAACACCATCAACAGCACTAAATAAGAAAACCAAACCATCAAGTACACGTAAAGAACGGTTTACCTCTACAGTAAAGTCAACGTGCCCAGGAGTATCAATAATATTAAAGTGGTACGGTAACGATGTTGGAATAGCTTTACCTTGTTCAGTTGGAAAATTCCAAGTACAAGTTGTAGCAGCAGAAGTAATTGTAATACCTCTTTCCTGCTCTTGAGCCATCCAGTCCATTGTTGCAGCACCATCGTGCACCTCACCAATTTTATGTGACTTTCCAGTATAAAAAAGAATACGCTCAGTCGTTGTTGTTTTACCAGCATCAATGTGAGCAGCAATTCCGATATTTCTTGTATATTTTAAATCTCTAGCCATTTCTTACGAATTAAAATCTAAAATGAGAGAATGCTTTGTTAGCTTCTGCCATTTTGTGAGTATCCATTCTTTTCTTAACCGCAGCACCTTCTTCTTTAGCAGCAGCTAAACATTCTGACGCTAAACGTTGTGCCATAGATTTTTCATTTCTTCTTCTTGAATAAAGTATTAACCACTTCATTGCCATAGAAATTTTTCTGTCTGGACGAATTTGCATTGGGATTTGAAATGTAGCTCCACCAACTCTACGGCTACGTACTTCTACGTGAGGCATAACGTTTGTTAAAGCATCTTTCCAGATCTCTAATGAAGTTTTCTCATCATTTTGCTTTTTAGATTCAATGATATCAATTGCATCATAAAATACTTTAAAAGCTGTAGATTTCTTACCATCCCACATTAAGTTATTCACAAAACGCGTTACTAATTGGTCGTTAAACCTTGGATCTGGTAAAAGTGGTCTTTTCTTTGCCGCTCTTTTTCTCATGTCTTTTTCTTAAAAGTTTTTAAATTACTTTTTTGCTTCTTTTGGGCGTTTAGCACCGTATTTAGATCTTCTTTGCGTTCTTCCTGCAACACCTGACGTGTCAAGCGCTCCACGAACGATATGATATCTAACACCTGGTAAATCTTTTACCCTTCCGCCTCTAACTAATACTATCGAGTGCTCTTGTAAATTGTGTCCTTCTCCAGGGATGTAAGCATTCACTTCATTACCATTTGTCAAACGCACACGCGCAACTTTACGCATTGCAGAGTTTGGTTTTTTTGGTGTAGTAGTGTAAACACGCGTACAAACCCCTCTTCTTTGAGGACAAGAATCTAAAGCAACCGATTTACTCTTCTTAGTTATCTGAGTTCTTCCTGTTCTTACTAATTGTTGAATTGTTGGCATAATTAATACTAAAAATTAATATGATATTAAATTCCCGCTTTTTACGGGGTTGCAAATGTATAAAATATTTTTCACTATACAAACGTTAATTCATTAATTTTCAACAACATTATTTAAGCTTATGTTTTTACATATAAACAATTGATATTTGCAATACTTTTAATAAATGAAACAATTACCATTGAAAGCTTTTTTACATCTCTTCTTTTTTTGCATAAGCCTTTCCTGTTATGCGCAAAATTTTCATTTAAAAATAAATGGATCAAATCAATCTGAAAGCCAAATTATTGATTCCCTGAATTATTCAAACAATCACTCCAACATAAAATCATTATTTGATGAAGTAAAAAGCACTTCAGAAAAATTATCAAAAAGAGGCTATCTGGATAACAAAATATACGAAACTCAAAAAATAAATGACAGCACTTTTATTTCAACAATAGAATTAAAAAGCAAAATAAAAAGCATTCATATATATATAGGAACAAATTCAGACTTTTTTTTTCCTTCAAAAGTTAAAAACGATACCATAGTTATTCCATATCAAGAAATAGAAGTTTTTTTAAATCAAAAAATAGCAGACGCAGAAAAAGCAGGTTTCGCTCTAAGCAAGTTAAAACTTGAAAATATCCATCGAAAGAATCTAATAATTTATGCAGATCTAAATCTGAAATCTGAAAAAAAACGCACTATTAATTCCATTGTCCTGAATCAAACAAATGATCAGAAAAAAGATTTTTTCCCAAAAGGCCACCTAAAACAACTAAACAAAAAATACCTAAAAAAGACTTTTAATCAAGAAGTTATAAAACAATTATATAATGATATAAATTCTTTTGAATTTGTAACTCAAACAAAATATCCGGAGATATTATTCACAAACGATTCTACAAAAATATACACCTATATTGAAAAAAGAAAAGCAAATACTTTTGACGGATATATTGGTTTTTCTAATAGCGAAAACAAAAAAACAACACTTAACGGATACCTTGACATCTCTCTTTTAAATACTTTGCATGCTGGTGAACAATTCTCATTGTATTGGAAAAGCGATGGAAACCAACAAAAAACTTTTAATACCAGAATCGAAATTCCATACATTTTCCAATCTTCTTTAGGAGTTAAAGCCCAATTAAACATATTCAAACAAGACAGCACTTTTCAAAATACTAAAACATCAATAGATTTAGGATATTATCTAAACTATAATTCTAAAATATACCTAGGATATCAATCAACAGAATCTAGCGATATACAAAACACCAATAATTCAACTATTAGCGATTACAAAAACTCATATATTACATCTAATATTGAATACAAAATATTAGATCCTATTAACAATCTTTTCCCAAAGAAAACTTATCTCAATTTAATTATTGGCTACGGAAAAAGAAACACTAATAATAATCCCAACACTGCTGAGTCAAGCAAACAGATATATATGAATTTAAATTTTTCATACAATTTTGAATTGAACAAAAAGAACTTCATCTACATCAACTCACAAAATCTATATTTAAAAAGTAAAAATTACATTTCGAATGAATTATTTCGTTTTGGCGGATTAAATTCAATTAGAGGCTTTACTGAAAATAGTTTGCAAGGAAACAATATTAACATTCTTATGACAGAATACAGATATTTAACTACTAAAAATTTATACCTCCATAGCATAATAGATTATGGATTTTATCAAGATCAGACATCTTTAGAAAATAATAGAAAATTCAACAACTTAATTTCTGCAGGCGTAGGACTCGGACTACTAACAAACAATGGGCTTCTGCGAATAATTATCGCAAATGGCAGCATAAATAAATCCGAAATAAAATTTTATAACAGTATTCTAAATATCTGTTATAATGTTAAATTTTAACTTAAATCTAAAATTCATTAACATAAGATTAGGTTTGTTAACAAATTATTATGAATATTGTAGGACTAATTCAAAATAATTGAGAAAATGAAACCAAAGTTCAATGGATTTTTAGTACTATTACTAGTACTATTCGCGCAATTAACCTATGCGCAAGAAAGAGCTGTCTCGGGAACTGTTACCGATGATGCAGGTATGCCACTACCAGGTGTAAGTGTATTAATTAAAGGAACAAAAACCGGAACACAAACTGATTTTGATGGTAAGTATTCTATCAAAGCAACAACAAGTCAAATTCTGGTATTTAGTTATATCGGAATGAAGTCGCAAGAGATTGCAGCAAGCTCTTCACAGATTAACACTAAGTTATCCGGAGATGCTCAACAATTAGAAGGTGTTGTAGTTACAACAGCCATGGGGATTAAAAGAGAGAAAAAATCTCTGGGGTATGCCTCCCAACAAATTTCAGGCAAAGATGTTAATGGCGGAGCTGGTAGCACTAACGTTGCCAACCTTTTATCCGGTAAAGCAGCAGGTGTAGAAGTTCAAAGAAATAACAACTTTGGAGGATCAACAAATGTTGTAATAAGAGGAAACAAATCTCTTACTGGAAACAACCAGGCACTTTGGGTAATTGATGGTGTACCAATTGACAACTCAAACTCAAATGCAACTTCTCAACAAGTTGGTGGCGGAGGTTACGATTATGGTAACAATGCTTCTGATATCAATCAGGAAGATATCGAAAGCATCAATATCCTTAAAGGAGCCGCTGCAACAGCTCTTTACGGGTCGCGTGCAGCAAACGGAGTAGTAATGGTAACCACTAAAAAAGGAAAATCAAATGATAATAAAATAGGATTTTCTTTCTCAAGTGGTTTCACAAACGGAAGCGTAGACAGATCAACCTTTCCTAAATACCAAGATAGATATGGTTCAGGATATGGCTTTGGATCATCATTTTTAGGAACAGGAACTCCTGACACAGTAGACACTTCAAATGACGCATCAGACGGGGATGCATTCGATAACCGATTGGTTTACCAATGGGATGCTTTCACACCATACTCTCCTAATTATGGAAAAGCTACTCCATGGGCAGCTGCTAAAAATGGTCCGATCACTTTCTTCAAAGATTCACAAACCTTCGTTAATAGCATATCTCTTGAAAAATCGACAGAAAGATCTAGCCTTTCCATGACATATGTAAATACGAACCAAACTGGCATTCTACCAAATAGTGAATTAAAAAAGAATCAGTTAAGTGCCAGATTCAGTCAAAAAGTTACTGATAAATTAACTGCTAATGCTTATGCTGCTGTAACATTACAAAGCACAGTAGGAAGAAACTCTACTGGTTATAATGACAACATTATGGGCAACTTTAGACAATGGTGGGAAACAAATACAGATGTTCAGGCTCAAAAAGATGTTTACTTTGCTTCAGGCGGACAAAACATAACATGGAACTGGGCAGATCCGACATCTCCAGAAGGCTTAGTGCCAGCATACTGGGACAACCCATATTTCACTCGTTATCAAAATTATTCATCTGATGACAGAACACGTTTATTTAGCTACGCCTCTCTTAATTATGACATAGCACCTTGGTTAAGCGTATTAGGAAGAGTCTCTTTAGACACCTACAAACAACTTCAGGAAGAAAGAAGAGCAATAGGTTCTATTGCTTCAGGTTTTGGACTTTCACCAGTTGATGAATCTTCAGGTTACCAAAGAAACGACATTAATTTCCAGGAGATCAACTATGATGTAATGTTAAACTTCAATAAAAAAATTGGAGAAGACATTAGCATAAACGGAGTAATTGGAACTAACATCAGAAGAAACGACAGAGACAATGTCCTATCTTCCACTGTTGGAGGTTTAGTAGTACCTGGAATATATGCTTTATCTAACTCTCGTCTTGACCTTCCATTTCCAAAAGAAGCTAAGATTTCTTCAGGTGTAAATGGTATCTATGCTCAGGGTTCTGTTGGATACTTAGATACTTACTTTATAGATGCATCCGTAAGAAGAGACGTATCATCTACATTACCTGACGATAACAACACATATGTCTACCCTGCAGTTTCCGGATCATTTTTGTTTTCAAATGTTGTAAAAGCAAATTGGTTAAATTTAGGAAAGTTCAGAGTTAACTATGCAGAAGTTGGAAATGATGCTGATGCATTACAACTCAACAACACATATACAAGAGTTTCTAACTTTCAGGGACAACCTCTTTATACCAATTCATTATTACTTCCATTCCGAAGCATTAATAAAAACCCAGGTCTTAAGCCTGAAAGAACAAAATCATTCGAAGTTGGTTTAGAAACAAGTCTATTAGACAGACGTTTAGGATTTGACATCACTTATTACAAAACAAACTCAGTTGATCAAATCGTTGCAGCCGCCGTTTCTTCAGGATCAGGTTATACTAACGGACTTGTTAATGGCGGAAATATAGAAAACAGAGGATTCGAAATTCAACTAAACGGAACCCCAATCAGAACAAAAGATTTTAGCTGGGAAATTATTGTAAACTGGTCAAATAACAGAAGTAAAGTTATCTCTTTACCTAATGGATTAGACAACCTTCAACTAGGAGCTTTCCAAGGAGGTGTTACTGTAAATGCAGCACCTGGAGAAGCTTATGGAGCATTAAAAGGCACTGACTATGTTTACACAAACGGACAACCGACTATCGATCAGGCTACTGGAAAATACATGATCACTACATCTTCAAGTAATACAATTGGAAACATAACTCCAGATTGGATTGGTGGTGTTAGAAATAAATTTACTTATAAAAATTTAACTTTTGGTTTCTTAATTGATACTCAAAAAGGCGGAGATATTTTCTCACTAGACATGTATTACGGCTTAGCATCAGGGCTTTATAAAGAAACTGCTGTAGGTGACATTAGAGAAAATGGTGTTTTAAATCCAGGTGTTGCACCTAATGGCACTCCAAATACAGTAAAAACAAAAGGAGGCTCTATTGCGAACAGCATGGGATATCAAGCTGCCCCAAACAAAGCATTTATTTATGATGCATCATTTGTAAAATTAAGAGAAGTATCTATTACTTATAACTTCCCTAAAAGAATGTTCGAAAATACATTTTTAAACTCAGCATCCGCAAGTCTTGTAGGATCTAATTTATGGATAATCAGTAAAAATCTACCTTACGCAGATCCAGAAAGTGGACTATCTTCAGGAAATAGCTCAAGAGGTTATTCAGTAGGATCTCTTCCAACAACAAGAGATATTGGATTTAACTTAACATTCAAATTTTAATACAGAAAAAAATGAAAAATTTAATATATGCTTTAGGAATCATGTTTCTCACAGTATCATGTGACGATAGCAGCCTAACAGACCTAAATGTAGATGTAAAAAATCCTTCTGTAGTACCCGCAAGCACTTTATTTACAAATGCAGAAAAAGGACTTACAGAACAACTTGTAAATACCAATGTAAACAGAAACATTTTTAGATTGGTAAACCAACAATGGACAGAAACCACTTATCTGGATGAATCAACTTACAACTGGGTTACCCGTAAAATCTCAGACAATCACTGGGACAGACTTTATGCCGGAGCTTTAGCAGATTTATCGCAAGCAAAAGGCTTTTTAGAGAAAGACGTAATCCCATCTGGAGATCCGGAATTCGCTCAAAAAACCATTACTAAAAAAAATCAATTGATTCAAATTGACATTCTAATGGTTTATACTTACCAAATATTAGTAGATACATTTGGAGATGTACCTTATACTGAATCTTTAAAAGGATCTGGAAACTACCTTCCTAAATATGACAAGGCATTAGACATATATAAGGATTTGATTGTTCGCCTTAATAAAGATATTGCAGACATAGACACATCACATCCGGGATTTGGAGATGCTGAAGTAATTTACAAAGACGATTTAAATGCCTGGATTAAATTTGCTAATAGCATTAAACTAAGACTAGGTGTAAATCTAAAAGCATCAGGTTCAGAATCTACACTTGCCGATGCAACTATTGTATCAGCTGCTGCAGGTGCATTCACTTCAAATGCTGACAATGCTAAATTACCTTATATGGCAAACCTTCCAAATACAAATCCACTTTATGTAGATATGGTATTCTCCGGAAGAAATGATTTTGTTGTAGCAAAACCTTTTGTTGATGCATTAGTTACATTAAATGATCCAAGAAAAACACCTTATTTCAGACCAACTTACAAGGATACAGACCCTGTTACTGGTGACCTGATAACCATTACAGGTTACAGAGGAGGTATTGTTGGTTCGAAAAATAGCCAATCGAGATACACTCACGTAAGTGACAAAATTAAAGCACCTGATTTTAGCGGAACATTATTAGATTATGCAGAAGTTCAGTTTTTATTAGCAGAAGCTGTTGGAAGAGGCGTAGCAGTAGGTGGTACCATAGAGTCACATTACACAGCTGCAATCAAAGCCTCTATGGAAGATTGGGGAGTAAGCTCTACAGATGCAGACACTTATTTAGCTCAACCTAAAGTTGCTTATGCTACAGCAACAGGAACATGGCAGCAAAAAGTTGGTGAACAAGCATGGTATGCATTGTTTAACCGAGGTTTTGAAGGATGGACATCAACAAGAAGATTAAACTTTCCAGTACTTACACCACCTGCAAACGCAGATGCAGCAGCCGGAGGACAAGTTCCATCAAGAATGGCATATCCTATTAGAGAACAAACATTAAATGCAACAAATTACAATGCCGCTTCAACTTCAATAGGAGGCGATAAATTAAGCACAAAAATATTCTGGGACAAATAAAAAGTTCCTAACAATAACTTAACATTAAACCACCCTAAAAATAGGGTGGTTTTTTTGTTAAAAAATTTATAAAATAAAAAAACATAGCAGTCCTTTCTTAAAATTTAACATTTTATACGTTCTTAATAAATTTAATTATTATCATATTTCTTTTAAAAAATTACGAATTTACAACTTATCTAACTTTTTTAACTATAAAAAAATAATATCCAATAACAAAATCATAATTTAACTAAAAAAAAAGCCTCTTACATTAGGTAGATTAACAAATTATTAAGATTTTTGTCAAACTAATTCAAAATATTTAAAAATGAAACTAAAGTTCAATGGATTCTTAGTGCTTTTATTAGTACTAGTTGCGCAACTTACTTTCGCGCAAGAAAGAGCTGTTTCTGGAACAGTTTCTGATAATACAGGAATGCCTTTGCCGGGCGTGAGTGTATTAGTTAAAGGAACTAAAACAGGAACGCAAACAGACTTTGATGGTAAATTCTCTATCAAAGCATCATCAAGCCAAATTTTGGTATTTAGCTACATTGGGATGAAATCTCAGGAAGTAGCTGCAAGTTCAACTTCTCTTAATGTAAAATTAAAAGATGATTCAGTAGAACTTGAAGGTGTAGTAGTAACTGCATTAGGTATCAAAAAAGACGAGAAAAAACTTGGATATGCCGTATCTAAAGTAACTTCAGATGAAATCACAAAATCTGGTGAGCAAAATCTTGTTCAGGCCTTAGCAGGAAAAGCTGCTGGTGTACAAGTAATTGGTTCTGGTGGCACTCCAGGTGCTTCTAGTAAAATTATCATTAGAGGAGCTAATACAATTACAGGTACAACAGATCCTTTAATTGTTGTTGATGGTGTACCTATTGATAATACTACTGATCAAACTGCAGCAGGGGATAACCCTTTTAATGCTAACTTATCAGGTATCAATAACTCCAACAGAGCATTAGATATTAACCCTAATGATGTAGAAAGTGTAACTATACTAAAAGGACCTGCTGCAGCTGCCCTATATGGAGCAAGAGCTGGTAACGGTGTAATTATATATACTACCAAAAAAGGTAAAAACGGAAAAGGCTTAGGAATTGATTATACTACTTCATTAGGAATTGATAAAGTAAGTCAATTACCTGCAAAACAAAGAATATATGCTCAAGGATTAAACAACGTATTTAACCCTTCTGCACCTCAAAGCTGGGGGCCTACTGCAGCATCATTAGGACTACCAACTTACAATAATGAAAAAAACTTCTTCCAAGAAGGTATAACACTAACAAATAACCTTTCTATTAGCGGAGGAGATGATAAAGCAACTTTTAGAGCTTCTTATGGTAATGTGACTCAAACAGGTATGATCCCTGAAACAGGACTAAAGAGAAACACTCTTAGATTCGTAGGAGACTTAAGACTTAGCGAAAAATGGAAAGCAGGAGGTAGCTTACAGTACACACACACAACAAATACTCTAGCCCAAAACGGTAGTAACGTAGCAGGTGTAATGTTGAGTTTATTACGTTCTCCTACTAATTATGACTTAAGAAATTACATAACACCAGTTGGAGATAATAAAAATTATGTTTCTTCTTATGACAATCCTTATTTTACTGTAAATGAAAACCCTGCTACTAGTGACGTTAATCGTGCTTTAGGAAACATGTATTTAACATATAATGCTGCTACATGGTTAAATTTAACTGCAAAAGGGGGTATAGATGCTTATTCAGATGCTCGTAAACAAATTTTCGCTATATCATCAAATGGAGATGGCTTAGGCGGAATTGGTGAAGTTGCTTTTAACAGTATCACAAACAAAGATTATTATGGCGACTTTATTGCTTCTGGTTTGTTACCATTAGGAACTGATTGGTTAAAAGTAAATTACACAGCAGGTCTTAACTTACGTTCTACTCAATACTTAAGTGTATATTCTAGAGGTAAAGATTTAGCAGTTAGAGGTGTGTATAACTTAGGAAACGCTACTGAATTATATGCATCAAATTATGAAGAAAATACAATGTCAAGAGCTGTTTTTGGACAATTAGAGTTCGACATTAAAGATCAGATCTTTTTAGCTGGAACTGTTCGTAAAGAATGGTCATCTACCTATGGTAACAATGTAAGAAGCGCCATATTCCCTTCAGGAACTGCGTCTTGGATTTTATCAAATACATTTGATTGGGCTAGTTTTGCAAAATTAAGCTACGGTTATGGAGAAGTAGGTATTGCACCTGCAGCTTACAGAACAATAAGTACTTTTGCTCAACCATTTATGACTGACGGATTTACTGACGGATTAAGCTTCCCATATAATGGAGTAAACGGAATGTCTCCATCTGGAACATTAGGAAATCAAAATTTAAAACCAGAAAGAGTATTAGGACATGACCTTGGGCTAAGTACTAAATTTTTGGAAAATCGTTTAGCAATAGACCTTAACCTTTACTACAAAACATCTAAAGACCTATTAATCAATGTACCGCTTCCTCAATCATCTGGTTTTGGTATTGATTACAGAAATGCTGCAGAATTAGTTAATAAAGGTATCGAATTAGAAGTTGGGTATGACATTTTCAAAAAAAGCAATCCATTTCAATGGAATATTAACTTAAACTGGGCTAAAAACGAGAATAAAGTAACCGACATTTCTGGTGGTTTAGATGCAATTTCTATAGAAAGTGCTTTTGCTTCAATCGGATATTTTGCTGTAAAAGGACAACCATTAGGAAGCTTTTATGGATCAAAATGGGAACGTGATGCAAACGGGCAAAAAATAATCGGTAGTGATGGATTACCAATAATTGCTGAACAAACTGGTAATTTAGGAAACTCTGCTCCAAAATGGACAGGAGGTATCAGAAACACATTCTCTTTCAAAAGAGTTACTTTGTCAGCATTAATAGACATCAGACATGGTGGAGAAGTATATAACGGTACACTAGCTAGATTAGACAACTTCGGTCTTTCTGAAAGATCAGCAGACAGAGAGCACACATACATTATTGATGGTGTAAAAGAAGATGGAACTAAAAATGACATTGCTATACCAGCACAAAAATATTACAGAGAATTCCTTGGTGATAACGGAGGTGCTGCAGAAGAAGCTGTAGAAACTGTAAACTGGGTTAGATTAAGAGATGCCACTATTAGTTATGATTTCAACGTTAAACAATTCCCATTCTTTAGTGCCGCGCAAATATCATTAACAGGAAGAAACTTGTGGTTAAACACAAATTACAAAGGCGTGGACCCTGAAACTAGTTTAACTGGTGCAGGATCGAGAATTAATGGATTAGATTATTTCAACAATCCAGGTAGTAAATCATTCATAATGAGCCTAAGAGTAAGTTTTTAATCTAAAAATAAATGAAAATGAAAAAATATATAAAAAGTATAATTCTTACAGCTTTTAGTATTAGCTTACTATCCAGCTGTCAGACAGAATTAGACACCTTTAATGAAAATCCAAATTCTCCAATAACCACTACACCATCATTGTTGGTGGCAGCTATGGAAGTTTCGACCTTTTCTACAAGTACAAGTGGAGTGATAAGAACTGCTTCAATTTTTACACAACACTTATCTGGTACTGACGTTGGTCAATTTGGCCCTGTTTCACGTTACATTATTACTGAGCAAGATGTAAACAATGAGTGGAACAATATTTATGGTACAACATTAGTAAGTGGCCATATCTTAAATCGTGATTTTGGAGCTGAATATCCATGGTACAATGGAATAGGTCAAATTATAACTGCAATTAACCTAGGATACGCAACAGACATGTGGGGTGATGTCCCTTATGATGATGCTTTTAAAGCTGACCTTGGAAACAAAGCACCAAAATACAACACACAAGAGGAAATCTACCAAAGATTGCAAACAATACTTGATAATGCGATTACTAATCTAAACAAGCCAGCAGCTAGTAATCTTACAAAACCAGGTACTGATGACTTTATCTTTAATGGTAACACAGCACAATGGATTAAAATTGCTTATGTATTAAAAGCAAGATATGCATTACGATTAACTTCTGTTGATACTAATGCTGCTCAAAAAGCTTTACAGTTTGTAACTTTGTCAGGTATTGCTTCTAATGATGATGATGCTAATACATATTTCCCTGGAACTGCAAATGGATGGAATCAATGGTTTGCTCTTAATAATGGTACTCGTAAAGATTATTTAAAAGTAGGTAAATATTTTGTAGATTATTTACAGAATACGAATGACCCGAGATTACCATTTTCTATTGCAAAAGATTCAAATGGTAACTACACAGGAAATGCAGCAGAAGATCAAACGACTATCTCCACTTCTTATATTGGAAACGCATTTGCCACTTCATCATCTAGTACTGGTTTAGTAACTTATGCTGAAGCTAAATTTATTGAAGCTGAAGCTAAAGCAAGATTAAATCAGCCAGGAGTTCAAACTGCTTTAAGTCAAGCTGTAGCTGCATCTGTTCTAAAAACAACAGGTACAGCTGCTACGCCAGCATTCTTAACTGCAGCAACAGCAACATTTGATATTGCAAGTATCATTCAACAAAAATATCTTGCTCTATTCTTAACGATGGAGCCATATAATGATTTTAGAAGAACCGGATTCCCTGCTTTAATACCGAATCAAAATTCTCAATCAAAAACTATACCTGTTAGACTACCTACTCCGTCCGACGAAAGACAATACAATCCAAATGCAACTGTAGTAAGTAATGTTACTACAAATGTATGGTGGGATAAATAATAGTTAACAATAACTATTAAGCATACCAAAAACCACTCTGTTCATTCAGAGTGGTTTTTTTTTATATAAACATTATACCTATATTTGCCTCATGGAAAAAGAACATCAAATATTTGGAATTAGAGCCATTATAGAAGCTATTCAGGCAGGAAAAGAAGTAGATAAAGTATTTATACAAAAAGAAATTTCCGGAGAGTTAATGAAGGACTTAATGAAGGTGATGAAACGCGCAAACATTAACTTCTCTTATGTACCTGTAGAAAAATTAAACCGATTAACACCAAATAATCATCAGGGAGCAGTTGCAACCATCTCTCCTATTGGTTTTATTGAACTGGAACATTTAGTTGAATCGACAATCGAATCTGGTTCTAAACCTTTATTTTTAATTTTAGATCAAATCTCCGATGCTCGAAATTTTGGAGCCATCATCAGAACTGCAGAATGTACAGGTGTAAACGGAATCATTGTTCAAAAAGCAGGTTCTGCACCAGTAAATGGAGACACTGTTAAAACTTCTGCCGGAGCAGTTTTCAATGTACCTATTTGCAAAGTTGAACATATTAAAGATGCCATTTTCTACCTTCAGGGATCAGGAATTAAAACTGTCGCTGCAACTGAGAAAACAGATCAGAATATTTACGATATCACATTAAATGAACCTGTTGCTATTATCATGGGTTCTGAAGACAGAGGAATAAACCCTTCTGTACTTAAAATTGTGGATGAAAAAGCAAAGTTGCCTATGTTTGGATCAATTGGATCTTTGAACGTATCGGTTGCCTGCGGAGCATTTTTATACGAAACTGTTCGCCAAAGAAGTTAATCGTACAATTGCGATGACAAATAAATATATCATGAATGTCTTTAAAATGTACTCATAATATATTCATTTTTAAAGCCTGTTGCTTATTTGTAATCTTCTTAATTACAAATTTAAGTTACGGACAAACTACTACGTATGGACAATTTTGGAATGAATTTCAGTTCACAACAACAATAAATGACAAATGGTCAACTGAATTAGACCTTGGCTCATCTTATAGCAGTACTGCAACTTCATCTAATATTTTTGAACAGAATACTCAAAAATCTTTTAGAGGCTGGGGACATTATTATTTGACACCAAGGTGGAAACTTTCTTCTTTTGTTTCCTACATTGACAACAAAGATGTACCTGAAATTGGTCAATTTAAATCACCGGAATGGAGATTTGCATTACAAGGCATATACTATTTTCATAAAATTGGATACACTTTAAGTACCCGAATGCGAATAGAATTAAGACACATGAGAAACGGAGAAGATGATTACGAAAATGTTCTCCGTTATCGTCAACAAGTAAAGTATCTACAACCTATTAATAGCAAAGTACTTCGGGAAGGAGTTTTTTATGCAATTGCTTCAGACGAACTATTTTTTAAATCTGAAACAAAAGTTACAGGACTTAGTTTTTTTGACCGGAATAGATTTAACATTGGTGCTGGCTATTTATTTACTGATGACATTCAAATAGAATTAACCTATGCAAATGAATATTTGCCAAGAGATGAAGGAAATCAAATTGTAAATGCAGCCTCATTAACTGTTACATTCAACAATCTGTTCAGGAACATTCAAAAGAAATTACAAAATCACAACAACACTATAAAAAGTGATGACTAATCTACTATTTGTCATCTTTCTTCAAAAAACATCTTAATTGTTCTACTATAGCATCTTTATGTAATTTAAAATCATAATTGCGTATAAACTCTGTACCTTCCATATTAATTTCTGCAATCACTGCTTCAAACTTAGAGAAATCTTCAACATCTTTCTGATCTATTAAATAAAGAACCTGCATTACAGAATCATTGTGTCTGTATTGAGTATCGTAATGGGTGAGTTTATATTTTTTATTATTTGCGAGTTGAATAATTAAATCGTCTTTGATTTTCTTTCCTTCTTTCTTATCAGGAAATGGTGTGGGCTGAAGCGTAACAAAAAAATGCTCTTTATCTGTAACAATATTAATTTTTAATGATTTTGATTTTGTCTTATAAAAATTGGCGGGTGCAAAATAATACATCATTGTACCATCTGCAAGTACCCTGTTTTTAATGTCACATTGCGAAAATACTCGCGATGTAGCAAAAACTAAAAAAAATATAATTACTAAGTCAACTTTCCTCATAACTCGTTAATTAGAAACGTCATACAAACAAAAATACGACTTTAAAATTAAATGAGTATTATGATTTATATTTTCTCGTCTGATTCCTTTTTTGTCAAAGTATAATTAATTGGAATATTTGAGTAAAAGTACCCCGAAAAATCATCTGGAGTATCTTCAGGAACTTCTGTATTAACAAAATTTCCGTTTTCATCAAAATGTTTCATAAACGGATCTTCTTCAGGCTTAAAATCAGGCTTTTGCCAATCATATACAATAGGTTTTGCATACTCAGGGGTTTTGTACATTAAAGACATTGCAAATCCAGTAATAAAACCAGCCAAATGCCCTTCCCAGGAAATAGTTTTGTCTACCTCAGGAAAGACATACCAAATCATTCCACCATAAAGCAGGATTACGGAAAGAGAAAGAGCAACTAACCGGTAATACCGTGTTTGGATTCCTTTAAAGAAAATAAAACTCACTAAAACATAAATTAATCCACTGGCACCAATATGAAAATTTGAGCGGCCTATAATCCAGGTAATTAATCCCGAAAATAAAATTCCGTATACAATAACCGAAAATGATTGCTTAGGATAAAAAAATTGCAAAGCCGCTAACAAAACCAAAAGAGGAATAGAATTATTATACAGATGGCTTAAATTTTCATGAATGAAAGGGCTAAATAAAACCCCTCTCAAACCGTAAAATTCTCTTGGATAAATTCCATATTCATAGAAATCAAAATCAAATCGAATCTGAACCCAATAAATAATCCACAACAAAAGAACAGACAAAACCGGAAGACCAATTACAGCATTCGAAAATTTAAAATGGTTATCATTCATTGCTTTTATATATAAGTTCTGAATGCAACATCAAAAAACTATCCAATTTTAATTTGCTGATAATTTGTCAGCTAGGCAAAAAATATCCTTATGAATACAACTAGCCCTGATGAAAGCGGCATCCTTTTGTGGCGGGGTTCGCCACAAAAGATAAAGCGGACAGCAGGAAATAGCTCCTAAACATACAGATTTAGAACTGAAAATAGTAATTTTACAAAATGGAAGCACCTTTAGCCGAGCGAATTCGCCCACAAAAATTAGAAGATTACATTAGTCAAAGTCATTTGGTTGGACCAAACGGTTCGTTGACGCAACAAATTTCGAAAGGAATTATTCCGTCTTTAATTTTCTGGGGACCCCCCGGAACTGGAAAAACAACTTTAGCTCAAATTATTGCGCAGGAATCTAAACGTCCTTTTTATATTTTAAGTGCCATAAATTCTGGTGTAAAAGACATACGTGATGTAATTGAGAAAGCCAAGCAAAGTGGCGGCTTATTTACTGCTAAAAATCCTATTTTATTTATAGATGAGATTCACCGATTTAGTAAATCTCAGCAAGATTCTCTTTTAGCTGCGGTCGAAAAAGGCTGGATCACGCTTGTTGGTGCAACAACAGAGAATCCTAGTTTTGAAGTTATTCCTGCATTATTGTCACGTTGCCAGGTTTATATTTTAAATGCTTTTACAAAAGCAGATCTGGAGGCTTTACTACATCGTGCCATGAAAACAGATACTTATCTGGCATCTAAAAATATTTCCCTAAAGGAAACGGAGGCTTTGCTCCGACTTTCTGGTGGAGATGGAAGAAAGTTATTGAATATTTTTGAACTTGTTATAAATGCATCTGCAGGTGATGAAATAATCATTACAAATGATCGTGTTTTCGAACTGGTTCAGCAAAATACTGTTTTGTATGACAAAAGTGGTGAACAGCATTATGATATCGTTTCGGCTTTTATAAAATCAATTCGCGGAAGTGACCCTAATGGAGCTGTATATTGGTTAGCCAGAATGATTGAAGGTGGAGAAGATGTAAAATTCATTGCCCGAAGAATGCTTATTCTATCCAGTGAAGATATTGGAAATGCAAATCCGACTGCTTTTATAATGGCAAATAATACGTTTCAGGCTGTAACTACTATTGGTTATCCTGAAAGCAGAATTATATTGAGTCAATGCGCTATTTATTTGGCCACTTCTCCTAAAAGCAATGCTTCGTATATGGCAATTGGAAACGCTCAGCAATTGGTCAAACAAACTGGCGATTTACCGGTTCCAATTCATTTAAGAAATGCTCCAACAAAGCTTATGAAGGAATTGGGTTATGGTGATGATTATAAATATTCGCATGATTATGCCAATAATTTTGCTGAACAGGAGTTTTTACCTGATGCTATAAAAGAAACGGTTCTTTATAATCCGGGAAGCAATTCGAGAGAGAATAGCAACCGCGAATTCTTAAAGAACCGTTGGAAAGATAAATATGGCTATTAAAGCCCTATTGTATTTTTAGAATTTTACTGAAACTTTTTCAGAAACTAATTGATCATTTTTATAGTATTCAAAAAACCATTGATTGTCTTTTGCATTCAAAGATCCCTGAATACCATCTTTTATTGCGATAAATGAATCAGGGCGAGATGTTTTTAACAACTTCATAACCACTTTTGGAGTTTTATCTATTAATTGATATCCGTTTTCTGTTGGCTGCGCATATAACAGATTAGGATCTTTCATATCAGCAACCGGTGCTGCCACAACTGCTGTTGTAGCAATTACAGCAGATGATGCTACAGGAGTTGTGGTTCTTGATGATGTACTTCCACTATTTCCGTTATATTTATAATGCAAAGCATTGATAGAAACAAATGCTAAATCAAGACATTCTCTATAAGCTACTTCATAATCTTTCTCTTTACTTTTTCCAATTTCCGAGGTATAAATTACTTTTCCGTAACAATCCTTAAATTCCACAAAAAGTTTTGTAATTAAAAAACCGTTGTCTTTTTTTACATCAACATATAAAAGATCACAACGATCTCCATAACCTGCAGGAAGTTCTTCATTACCATAAAAAGCCTGAAAACCTGCTTTATTTAAATTTGCCTTGGTCATTGTTGACATTCTATATTGGTTTTCTGTTTTTAGAAAATCATATTTTAAAGGCACAATAACTGCTTTGTAATCGTTAACAGTTTGCGAAAATCCAATAACTGATGTAAGAAGGGCAATCAACAAAAATTTAATTCTCATAATTATAAATATTTTTTAAGTTCTAATAAATGGTTTATTTGTTTAATATTCTCAGGTGCTTCAATCTTTTTATCGTTAAAGAAAATAGCGTCAAGACCGGCATTTAATGCTCCATTCACATCGGCATCAAGACAATCTCCAATCATAATACTATTCTCCTTTGAAGCTTTGGCACTATTTATCGCATAATCAAAGATAATACTATTTGGCTTTTTAACACCTGCCAGTTCAGAATTTGTGATTGTAGCAAAATAACCTGAAAGTGCAGCGTTATTAATTTTTTTGTCCTGAACACTTGCAAAACCATTTGTAATGATATGCAATCTGTATTTTGTTTTTAAATAATCTAAAACTTCGATTGCACCATCAAACAGATAATTGTTATCTGTCAGGAACTCGATATAATCTTCTGCGATTTGATTAATATCCTTATCTGACACTTCCAGATTTAATGCATCAAAAGAAAGCTTCAATCTGTTATAACGCAGTTCCTGATGCGTAATTTTATCATGCTGATATAATTTCCAGCATTCCTGATTTATAGGAGCATACTTAAGTATAAAATCTTCTATTTTAATTTGGGGAAATTTGCTTTTAAAGATTCGGTCAAAAGCCATTTCTGAGTTTTTATCAAAATCCCAAAGTGTATGATCTAAGTCAAAAAAGACATCGGTAATTGTGGTATTCATAAGTTAAAAAATTCCTTCATCTACAAAACTATAATATTTTGTTTCAGTTATAATCAAATGATCTAAAACTTTAACATCTAGAACATTTCCTGCTGCCTTTAATTTCTTTGTAATTTCTTTGTCAGCATCACTGGGACGTAAATTTCCAGAAGGATGATTGTGACACAAAATCAAACTGGTAGCGCTACTTTCGAGTGCTAATTTAAAAACAAGACGAACATCAACGATTGTACCTGTTATACCTCCTGTACTCAGTTTAGATTTAGAAATCACTTTATTAGAATTATTCAGAAAAAGCATCCAAAATTCTTCATGCGGTAATTCGCCAATAATGGGCTGCATAATTTCGAAAACCATTTTGCTTGAGACAATTTTTACCAATTCAACTGTTTTTTCAATCCTCCTGCGACGACCTAATTCTAAGGCAGCTACAATTGTTATTGCCTTGGCTTCACCTACTCCCCTAAAGTTCATTAATTGTGTAATTGTCAATTTTGACAAAGAATTCAGGTTATCAGCAGCACTAGCCAAAATTCGCCTGCTTAGATCAACTGCCGATTCATTTCTGCTTCCTGATCCAATTAAAATAGCAATTAATTCAGCATTGCTTAAAGCCTCTTTACCCTTAAGCATTAATTTTTCACGAGGACGATCTTCTTCAGACCATTTTGAAATTGAAGAATGAGTTGCCATCTATTGTACTGTATTAATGAATCTGCTCATACAAATACTATTCGACAGCCCAACATAAGGCTCGTAGTTTTCGATAATCTCAAAACCTACCTTTTGGTATAAACTTATTGCTTCAATTTGTTTGTACAGAGTTTCTAAAATCATGATTTGAAAACCTTGATTTTTTGCTTCTTTTTCAAGCTCTTTAATTACTAATTGTGCCAGACCCAAACCTCTTGCTTCAGGTGAAACAAACATTCGTTTAAGTTCGACTGTGTTTTCATTATATTTTTTAAAACAGCCACTTGCAACTGCTTTTTCATCTAAATAAATAAGAACAACATTTGCATTAAATTCTATCAGGTTATTACCCCAATAATCCTTTTTGAGTTCAGGATACCTATCCCATAAAAAAGTGTCAAATATTTTTATCAGGGATATAAAATCCGGGTTTTCACTTGTTGTTTTCACAACCTTTATTCTTGAATTCATTTTATCATAATCTTAAAAGGCTAATATATTAAAAAATAAGAAAAATCACTCACAAACAGCAGTTACTATTTTTAAATTAATTAATTTTAAATGCAAATGTGAATCTTGAAAACATCTAAATTTATTACAACAGATGAGAACTTCTTATATTTTAGCAATAATTATCGTTTTTTGTTCTTGTAATCGAAAACAAGATCAAATTTCTATTACTGAAAACCTTTCAACTCACAATAAAACTTTTGCAGATAAATTATCAGATGCAGCAATTTCAATTATTGATCCTTCTGTAGATTATGATCCTGCTTATTTTTCTATTCCTTATCCAGATGGGGATATTCCTAAAAACAAAGGCGTTTGCACAGATGTTATTATTCGTTCTTATCGAAAATTAGGCGTTGATTTACAAAAAGAAGTTCACGAAGATATGATTGAAAATTTTTCGGCATATCCGAATTTAGAGAAATGGGGAATGATCAAAACAGATACTAATATTGACCACAGAAGGGTTCCTAATTTAGAAGTCTTTTTTGCAAGAAAAGGAGAAGAACTTCCTGTAACGAAAAATCCAGAAGACTATAAAACCGGAGAACTTGTAACCTGGATGATTAATGATAAACTGCCACACATTGGCATTGTTACCAACCGAAAATCTCCTGACGGAAAACGAAATCTAATTGTACACAATGTTGGTAATGGTCAGGTTCTTCAGGATTGTTTGTTTGAATACAAAATTACAGGGCATTATCGATATTGGAAATTGAATTAGATAATGTGCCAATTTGAAAATTACATAATTAGACAATTATAAAAAAAGTGCCAACGCATAGCAATTGGCACATTATCTATTTTTTGAATTGATTCATTTTCTAATTAATCAATTCTTTTACTTCATCAAAGTTCAATCCGCCATAGTTTCCTGAACTCATTAATAATAAAGCTGAATTATCAAGGTTTAAATTGAAAAGGTACTCTTTGAATTCAGCAGGATTTGTATAGATAATTAAATCTTTTCTATTGAAAGAATTAGCAATCTGATCGTAAGTTACTTCTTCTAATTGTTTAATTTTTACTGCATCCGGCGAGTAAAATACAACTGCAACATCAGCATATTCAAGTGCTCCTTCATATTCTTTCAAGAATTCTGCGTTTAAACTACTATAAGTATGTAGTTCCAAACAAGCTACCAAAGTTCGGTTTGGATATTGCTCCTTAACCGCTTTTGTAGTTGCTGCTACTTTACTTGGTGAGTGAGCAAAATCTTTATAGGCTACTTTTCCTTTTCCTTCGGCAATTTTTTCTAAACGCTTAGATGCACCTTTAAAACTTGCAATTGCT
Source organism: Flavobacterium chilense (assembly GCF_001602525.1). Lineage (GTDB taxonomy): Bacteria > Bacteroidota > Bacteroidia > Flavobacteriales > Flavobacteriaceae > Flavobacterium > Flavobacterium chilense. The sequence goes on along the minus strand of NZ_LSYT01000007.1, from coordinate 73,088 downwards.
TCGTAAAAATCAGCTTCATCTACGCCCATGTTTTGGCAAATCCATTTGGCACCGGCCAAATTATTCAAATTATGCGCTCCAAAAACTTCAATTGGCATATCGCCTTCCGGAGTTCCCAGTAAAGTTACACCATCACTCACAGTATATTTTGGTGTTGTATAAGCCAGTTTACGAATTGGATTTGTAGCTGCTTCTGCCACTCGTTTTACTTCTGCATCATCTTCGTTATAAACCAAGATTCCTCCATTTGTAATTTTCGCAATGAAAATTTCGAATTGCTCTACATAATTTTCATAGGTTGGGAATACATTGATATGATCCCACGCAATTCCGGAAATCAAAGCAATATTAGGCTGATACAAATGAAATTTCGGTCGTCTGTCGATAGGTGAAGACAAATATTCATCACCTTCCAGAACCATAAAATCATTTTCTTCAGTAAGATGCACCATGGTATCAAAACCTTCCAGCTGTGCCCCTACCATATAATCTACTTCGATATTATGATAATGCATAACATGCAAAATCATCGAAGTAATAGTTGTTTTTCCGTGAGAACCACCAATTACAACACGCGTTTTATTTTTAGACTGTTCGTATAAAAACTCCGGATAAGAGTAGATTTTCAGCCCTAGTTCCTGTGCTTTCAACAATTCAGGATTATCTGCTTTTGCATGCATTCCTAAAATTATAGCATCAATATCGGCAGTAATTTTTTCAGGGAACCAACCCATTTCTTTTGGTAAAATTCCTTTTTTTTCTAATCTTGATTTTGATGGTTCAAAAATAGCATCATCACTACCTGTAACCTGATATCCTTTGTTATGCAATGCTAAAGCTAAATTGTGCATGGCACTTCCGCCTATGGCGATGAAATGTGTTTTCATTTTAAGATTCTAATTTTTAAGTTCTAAATTCTAATTAATGTTTAGAATTTAATTTGAGTTCTGATTATGATCACTCAACTTTTTGTTTCAATTCCCTGGCTTTTTTAGGGTCTTTTAATTTATTCAAATATAAATTATATAATTTTTGAAATGTGACTTTTGATTTACCAATTTCATTTGCTTTTATGTAATTTTTTTCAGCCGCAGTATATCTCTTAAAATACTCCTCGATTCTTCCTCTTGATAAATATCCGTCTACTGGTGAAAATTGCGCTAATTCATTCGAATACGCAATTGCTTTCGATTCACTTCCTCCTAAAATTCCTGGCAATTGCAAATATATCTCTATCAAAGCCCATCTTGCCTGAACATGTTTTGGATTTAAAACAATAGCTTTTTCAAATGCCTCTTTCATATCGCCAACCATAGAAAAAGCTTTTATTTTATTTACTTCCATTGCCCGCATTGCCAGGCAACCTCCGTATTTAAAAAAATAATCCGCTACTGTAGGCTTTAATTCTTTTAGTTTCTTAAAATATTCAGCTCCTTTTACCCAGGATTTTTGATGTGCTTCAATTTCTCCCAGATATTCCAATGTTTTTACATCTAATGGATTTACTTTTAGAACTGTTTCAAAAACAACTTCGGCTTCATCATATTTTTTTGCCTGAAACAATTTTTCTCCTTTTTCAAAATTCGATTGTGACCAGATACAAATGGGCACAAATAAAAAAAGAAAGAGTAGTTTTTTCATGTTTCAAAAATAAGGAAATATAGAATGTTATTCACTTTTAAACATAAATTAGTAATTTGTACGAAAATTATTTTTAATATAAACCAACCTTTACGCCACAAAAACACTCTCTGATATAAAAAGCTACTTTATGAAAAAGATTTTACTGTTATTTTTATTGATTTCGACCACCGTTTTCGCACAGCAGTTTGACAAAGAATGGAAAAAAATCATGGCACTTGAAAACGTCGGAAGAATTAGATCTGCCAACAGAATTGTAGATCGCATTTACAAAAAAGCAGTTACTCAAAATGATGAAGTACAAATGATAAAATGCTTTTTTCATACCTCAAAGTACCTTTATACTTTGGATGAAAATGCTAAAACCAAAACTTTAGCCAATCTAAAAAGGGATATAAACCGGGTTTCCGTCCCGTCAAAAGCACTTTTAAATCTGGTTTATGCGAAATTTTTGATTCATTACCGCGATTATGGTGATACCGAAATAATGGTAGATAGTGCCGCTTCAGTAGTAGATTACGAAACTACTTCGGTAGACACGACTGCTTCTGCCTTAGATACGTCAACGGAAGATTCAGATTCTTCTGAAACTGATTTTTATTCTGAAGATGAAATTACTGAACTTTATAAAAAAACATTAGAAAATGCATCAATCTTAAAAAGTACGCCTTTAAGCAATTATGAAGCTTTATTTTACTTTCATAAAAACTCAAAATTTAAAAAACAGACTTTATTTGACTATTTATTAGAGGAGAATATTGCTTATTTTTCCTCTAAAATAGAACGCTGGGAAATTTCAGAAAATGAATTTGTCCCTTACACAGAATCGTTTTTTGGTAATTCTGAAGCTTTTATACAACTTAATCTCGATTTTATAACTGAAACAAACCTAAAAAATACTCTATTCTTATACCAACAGAAAGAAATAAATGATCCATCTTTAGAAAATCAGTTTGAACGAGTTAAATTCTGTCAGGAAACATTTTTAAACTTAGATGATCGTTTCGAAACTTACCTCGCTTTGATTGAAAAGAAAGCCGAAGAGAAACCACTTATCCAGAAAATTAAATTGGAACAGGTTTCAATCCTCGTGAAAAATGCATCCAAAACAACTTATCCAGAAAACAACATTAAAGCTCTTGCACTGATTGATGAGATTGTAAAAATCAATGAAAACTCATATCCTGCAAGCGATGCTTTGGAAAAAAAAGCACAGATTCTCTCCAAATCATTATCATTAGAACTTGAAGAATATATTTATCCGAATAAAAATACTAGAGCGTTAATATATTACCAAAATGTAGAGCGTTTTAAAATTTCCTTTTTTAAAATTAGTCTTTCGGAATTAAAAGAATTTAAAAAAGGCGAAAAACAAGACAGTCTGTCTAAATTAATTACTGCTAAAAGGTCTCCAGTTGTTTCGCAAAATTATGACCTCCTAAACAAAAAAGACTATTTTAATTATACAACAGAAGTTTTACTGCCAAAACTAACTCTTGGACATTATTTGATTTATGTAGAAAGCGATTCAGATTCAAAAGAAGAAAAAGCTTATGCAAGTGATATCGTGTCGGTTTCCAATTTGATGGTGCTTGCTTCTGAACAAAAAAATACAGAAAGTTATCAAGTTCTAGACCGAAAAACCGGTAAACCAGTTGAAAACGCCATTGTAAAATTTAAGAATGTTACAACTGAGACAAACACAAAAGGCATTGCTTTTTTTACAAAAACTACAAACGAAGACAATAATTTGTTTGTTGAGTTTTCAAAAGATGGTGATTCTTTGATGGTTGAGAGAAATTATTACATACAACATGTATCAGAATATAATCCTGACAACAGAACAGATGGCAAAATAGAGTTTTATTTAGATCGTGCTATTTACAGACCTGGTCAGACTGTTTTTTATAAAGGTATTGCTTTTCAAAAAAACAAAAATAAAAGCAGTATCGTGCCCAATGCGAGGTTTGAAGTCTCGGTTTATGATGTCAATAATCAAGTCATAAAAAAAATGGAAGTTACTGCTAACGAGTTTGGTTCGTTTTCAGGAGAATTTGTACTTCCTAAAAATGGGCTGACTGGAAATTTCAGTATTGTCGCGCAAAAAGTTCACATTTCTTCAAACGAAGAGTCTAAACTCTTACCTTGGTATAAAGTGGATTTTTATAACCAGAGAACTTCCTTTAGAGTAGAGGAATACAAACGTCCAAAATTTGAGGTTACTTTTGAACCTAAGAAAGAGTCTTTTAAACTCAATCAAGTGGTTAAAATTAAAGGAAACGCAAAAGCATTTGCCGGAAGCTCCATTTCTGATGCTATCGTAAAATACAATGTAACCCGATATACCAGTTATTATCGAAATTATTATGGTCGTGAAGAGAAAGAAACTCTTGTTGTTGGAGAAACAAAAACGGATGCTTCAGGGAAATTTTCAATTGACTTTAAAGCTCTTCCTTCAAAAAACAATAGAAAAGAGGAATTGCCCGTTTTCAATTATCAAATAGAAGCAACGGTTACAGATCTAAATGGCGAAACACATACTGCACAGACAATTGTAAAAGTCGGCTATCATGATTTGATTCTTAATGCATCTATTCCCTCAATTATAGAAACTAAAGACAAAAACGAAATAACATTATCAAGTACCAATCTGAACGGAGAATTTTTGGCTGCCAAAGGCGAAGTAAAATTATATTTAGTAAGTACTTTTCCTAGTAAATTTAAACGCAGAATTTTTCAACAGCCAGATATAAAGGGTATTTCAGATGAAGATTTTGAAAAACTATTTCCTTATGAAATCAATAAAAATGAAGACGAAAATAAAATTGCAGAAGTTTTAGTATTCTCTAAAAAGGTAGACACGCAAAAAGACAAAAAAATTGTCTTAGATTTCATTTCCAACTATAAATCGGGAACTTATAAAATGGTCTTTTCAGCTAAAGATAGTTTCAATAATCCTATCGAAAATTCCTCTATATTTCAAATTAAACAAAGTGCCGAAAAATTTTATGCAGGCAGTTTATTAACAGTAAAAAAAGTCAATGATGGCCCAAGGAAAGATGGCTTTGTACTAGTAAAAGTAACCTCTCCTATTCCTGATCTTTATATTATTGTGAGTGGCAATTACCAAAGCAGTACTTTCTTTGAAGATATTTTTCATTTAGAAAGCAATGAAACTGTAATTAAAATTCCGTTAAAGGATGAATTTGAAAACCAAATAAAATTAGGTTTTGAAAGTGTTTTCGAAAATTCCAGTTATACACAAATGCTTGATGTAGCACTTAAAGAGCCAGAAGCAAAATTAGAATGGACTGTTGAAAGTTTTAGAAGTAAGATTGAACCCGGAAGTCCGCAAAACTGGTCATTTAAATTAAATGGTGTTAACACAAAAACCGAAGCCGAGGTTTTAGCTTCTATGTATGACAGTTCTTTAGACCAATTCAGCATTAAAAATTGGCAGAACTTGAATATTTACCGTAACACTTACAACAGCATTAATTTTAAAACTGATTTAGGTTTAGCCAAAACCCATATGGAAGTAAATAATCTAAATGAATATGTTGGTGCTACTTATTTTGAGGATGAAGAAACACAATTAAACTGGTTTGGTTTTAATTTCAATTATAGTCATTTTGGTGATCTTGGCATGACTATACTAGAAATTAAAGATGGGAAAGTGGGAGAAGTAACTATTAAAGGAGATCCAGACGCTGTTTTAACTGTTGATGAACCTGTAGGAGCTGGACCGGTAAATGCTATGGTGATTGAAGGAGGTGATGTTGTTCAAAGATCTCCTATCAAAGTTAGTCAAGTTAAATTCGTAAAGCCTGTTGTTGCTCACGCAAGTGAAACGACTGAAAATCCTGAATATTATTATCAAACAGATAAAATAAAATTTATTCCGGGTAAAAAAATTGTAAGCGGACTAACATCAATGGCCGTAAATACATCAACATTATATATCATTGATGGAGAAACCTTATCAGAAAGTGATTTCAACAAAATAACTCCTGAAGATGTTTTATCTATAGATTTTTTAACCGCTGATAAAGCTAAAGCTCTTTATGGAAGTAAAGGTGCAAACGGTGTTATTATTATCACCACAAAAAAAGCAATGGAATTGTTGACGCAGGTAAAAACTAGAAAAAATCTCTCCGAAACAGCATTCTTTTTTCCACATCTAAAAACAGATTCCAACGGAAATGTAAGTTTCAATTTCACATCACCTGAAGCTTTAACAGCGTGGAAACTTCGTTTATTGGCACATAATAAAGATGCCGTTTCTGGTTATTTAGAGAAAAGCATTATCACACAAAAAGAATTAATGATTTTACCTAATTTGCCTCGTTTATTTAGAGAAAAAGATACGATTGTGATTAGTGCGAAAATCTCAAATGTCACCAATGAAGTAAAAACCGGAATCGCAAGTTTACAGTTTTTTGATGCCGTGACTATGGAACCAATTGATGCCAAAATGTTAAACTTAAAAAACATTAAAAACTTTACAATTCCGGGTTACGGAAACACAACGGCAAACTGGACGATTGCGATTCCTGAAGGTTTGCAAGGTGTACAATATAAAATTGTGGCAAAATCTGGCAATTTTTCTGATGGAGAAGAAAATATACTTCCGGTTTTGACTAATAATATGTTGGTTACCGAAAGTATTCCGCTTTGGGTCCGTGAAAATTCGACTAAAGAATACACGTTTGAGAATTTAAAAAACAATAATTCTTCGACTTTAAGAAATCATCAGTTTACACTTGAATATACTTCAAACCCAACTTGGATCGCCATTCAGTCGCTTCCTTATTTAATGGAATATGAACATGAATGCGCCGAGCAGACTTTTGCACGATATTATGCAAATGCCTTGGCATCAGAAATCATTTCGAGTAATCCAAAAATTGCAACTGTTTTTGAAACTTGTAAAAAAAGCGGTAAACCAACTTCTAAGTTAGAAGAAAACGAGGAATTAAAATCGCTTATTCTTGCAGAAACTCCTTGGCTCAATGATGCTCAATCTGAAGAAGAAAAGAAAAAGAATTTAGCGCTTTTATTTGATTTAGAAAAAATGAAAAATTCTCAGGAAGCTACATTCGAAAAATTAAAAAGAAAACAAAGTGCTTCTGGCGGATTTCCATGGTTTGACGGCTATTCAGAAAGTGAATATATTACGAGACATATTTTAGCCGGTTTAGGTCATTTGGCGAAGCTGAGTAAATCTGAAGATAATGAAAATAAAATAGATCAAATTGCAAAAACCGGAATTCCGTATTTGGATAATAATTTTTTAGAATATTATAGAACGAGAACAAAAAACTTAAAAGCAACCGACAAATTAATCTGGATCAATCCGTATTCTGATTTGCATTATCTGTACACCAGAAGTTTTTATTTGGAGAAATATCCAATGTCTGATGAATTAAAAAAAGCTTCAAAATTATACTTGGAAACGGCTAAAAAAGATTGGCTTCAGTATTCTCTTTACGAAAAAGGATTAGCAGCGATAACGCTGAATCGTTTTGGGGAAAAAGAAACGGCAAAAAAAATAATTGAAAGTTTAAAAGAAACATCTTCAAATAATGAAGATTGGGGAATGTACTGGATTGCGAATAAAGCAGGCTGGTATTGGTATCAGGCACCAATTGAAACTCAGGCTTTATTAATTGAGGCTTTCGCCGAAGTGACAAACGATACTCAATCTGTTGATGCAATGAAAGTATGGCTTTTGAAAAACAAACAAACCAAAAACTGGCCCACAACAAAATCAACCACCGAAGCCATTTATGCTTTATTAATGCAAGGCAGGGATTGGTTAAGTGTAAAAGACAATACTGTTATTAAAATAGGTAATGAGAAAATCCTAACTAAGAAATTAGCAGATAATGAAAAAGAAGCCGAAACGGGTTACATTAAAATGACTTGGAAAGCCGAAGAAGTAAAAAAAGAAATGGCTTCAATAAAAATTGAAAACAAATCTAAAGTTCCTGGTTATGGAGGGGTTTACTGGCAGTATTTTGAAGATTTAGATAAAATAAAAACGAATTCAGGTGCTGTTTTATCTGTTTCGAAAGAATTGTATTTAAAGAAAAACACTTTAAAAGGTGATCAATTAGAAAAAATCACTTCTAAAAATTCTTTAAAAACCGGAGATTTGGTAACCGTACGATTAATTATTACTTCTAAGGAAGACATGGAATTTGTTCATTTAAAAGATATGAGAGCTTCTTGTTTCGAACCTGTAAATGTAATTTCAGAATATCAATATAAAGATCATTTAGGGTATTACATGAGTACAAAAGATGCTGCAACACATTTCTTTTTTGATACTATCAACAAAGGAACGTATGTAATAGAATATGATATAAGAGTAAACAACAGCGGTGAATTCTCAAACGGAATTACAACAATTCAAAGTATGTACGCTCCGGAGTTTTCAAGTCACACAAAAGGGATTCGGGTAAAAGTTCAATAATTTTTTCAGACTGGATGAAGTTTGTCAGTCTGAGCGAAGTCGAAGACACCGTTCCAATTGGCGAGCCTTCGACTTCGCTCAGGATGACAATCAATTTCATAATTAATTTCTGTCTAGCCAAGCAAAGTTGAAACCTTTTTAAAATAAAAAACCCGACAAGTTTAAGAACCTGTCGGGTTTTATTTTTATATCAAATTGAATTATTTTACAATAGTCAATTCATCAATAATGTTTTTAGCTCCGGCGTATTTGTCAATAATCCAAAGCACATAACGAATATCTACGTTAATTGTTCTTTGTAATTTAGGATCAAAAATAACATCTCCTGCCATAGCTTCGATGTTTCCGTCAAAAGCAATACCTATTAATTCTCCTTTTCCGTTAATAACCGGTGAACCTGAGTTTCCTCCTGTAATGTCATTATCTGTTAAGAAATTTACTGGCATATAACCTGCTTTATCAGCATATTGTCCGTAGTCTTTCGCTTTGTTTAATTCCAGCAAACGTTTTGGCAAATCAAATTCCTGATCTCCTGCTTTGTACTTTTTCACCATACTTTCCATTGTAGTATAGTTGTTAATTTTAGCATCGTTACGTGGATCTACAGGTAAAGCACGAACTTTTCCGTAAGTTAATCTCAATGTAGAGTTTGCATCAGGATACTGAATCGCATTTAATTTTGATTCTCTTAAACCTTCTACCAATTTACGGTAAGCTGTTGCAAAACCATCATCTGCTTTTGCCTGATCATCAGATTTAGAACGGTATTTTGTCATCAAATCATTAGAGATGATATACAAAGGATCGTGTACAATTGCTAATGGTTTTGGATTGGCCATAAATGCCAATACTTTCTCTTTAGTCGTAAAATAACTTATTTCAGTTGCCTTTGCTACGTCTGCAGTAAAATCACCATTGTTCTCTGATTTCATTTTAGCAACTTGTGGAGCTAAACCATAATCAGCAGCTTTGGCAGCATACAAATTTAATTGCGCCGTTAACACATCTTTTTCAAGCGGTGCATAAAATTCGCCATAAATGTTATCAATCATAGCATTAATTTTAGGAAGCATTTCTGCTCTTTTAGCATCATTTTCATTGTAGTAAGCAATTAATGCATTTCCTAAATTTGCTGGTCCTGTTGCATAACCTGAAGTACGCAAAAGCTGCGTTAAGTAGTTATCATGGCTCGCTTTTAAATTTGTTTCTCTGTAATAATCATTGATAGTAGGAATTACATTTTCGTACTTTTCTTTATTAGCAGGTTTAGTTGCCCATTCGTAGAATTTATCTTCCTGTGCTGTTTTAACATCTACTGTCCCTGCTTTTGTTAAAGCATCAATCATACCCTGACGGTTTTTCCAGTAGTTGGCTGTTGAAGCATATTTAGATGCATATTGTAAACGAACAGTTGCATCTTTATCCATATACTTTTTCATCACGTCCATTCCGGTTTTAGCACCTTCAACCCATGCAGGATAAGCATATTTTATGTTTTGCTCAATTCCGCCAGCCGGCATCCAACGATTTGTTCTTCCCGGATAACCTAAAATCATAGCAAAGTCATTTTCCTTAACTCCTTTAATACTTACTGGTAAGTAATGTTTAGGCTGTAAAGGCACGTTGTCTTTAGAATAAGCAGCAGGATTTCCGTCTTTATCAGCATATACTCTGAACATTGAGAAATCTCCTGTTTGACGTGGCCACTCCCAGTTGTCTGTATCTCCTCCAAATTTACCAACACTTTCTGGTGGCGTTCCTACTAAACGAACGTCTGTGTAATCCTGGTAAACAAAATAGTAATATTCATTTCCCTGAAAGAAAGGACGAACAGAAACGGTATATTTTCCGTTTTCGCTATTTTCTTTTTCAATCAAATTGATTTCCTGCTGAATGATTTTGTTTCTTTCAGTTTCTGTCATTTGATCGTTTACTTTTGATAAGATTCTTTTAGAAACATCATCCATACGAACGAAGAAACGAACATATAAGGATTTTGGTTTCATTTCGGCACTTCTTTGTTTTGCCCAAAAACCATCTTTTAAATAATTTTGTTCTGCTGTAGATAGCTCAGCAATTGCATTATATCCACAATGGTGATTGGTTAAAACCAATCCGTCTTTAGAAACAATTTCTGCAGTACAACCACCGTTAAATTGTACAATTGCATCTTTTAAACTATGATGATTAATACTGTAAATTTCTTCGGCTGTTAATTGTAAGCCCATTTTTTCCATATCTCTATGGTTCAATCTCTCGATAAACATCAAGAACCACATTCCTTCATCAGCTCTTACCGGAAAAGCCATCAGACACATAGTCAAGAATAAAATTATTTTTTTCATGTTTTTTTATTTAAGTGACGCGAATATAACTCATTTTCACAATTATATTATCTTAAACAGTAATTAAATTGAATATGCGAATATAATTTTAGCTATTTATTACGAATTTAACATTTTATAAAGAAAAAAAGGCGTCCTGTTTCCAGAACGCCTTTTAAATATCTAAATCTTATTTTTTACTCGTTTAGCATTTTCCAAAGTTTATCTTTTAAATCTGTTAAACCTTGTTGGGCAACTGATGAAATAAACATATATGGAACATCTTTGAAAGAGACATCTAACTCTGCTTTCAATTCTGCTTTCAGTTCGTCGTCAAGCATATCGCATTTTGAGATTACTAACAAACGTTCTTTATCCAGCATTTCAGGATTGTACTTTGTTAGCTCGTTTACCAGAATATCGTATTCTGCTTTAATATCCGGTGTATCAACCGGAACTAAAAACAACAATGTTGAGTTACGCTCAATATGACGCAGGAAATAATGTCCTAAACCTTTTCCTTCTGCAGCTCCTTCAATAATTCCGGGAATATCAGCAATTACAAACGATTGAAAATCTCTGTAAGCAACAATTCCTAAATTTGGTTTTAAGGTTGTAAAAGGATAATCGGCAATTTTTGGTTTTGCTGAAGTTAACACTGACAACAAAGTCGATTTTCCAGCATTTGGAAATCCTACCAATCCAACATCTGCCAAGACTTTAAGTTCTAAGATCACATCCATTTCTACTCCCGGTAAACCTGGTTGCGCGTATCTTGGTGTTTGGTTGGTTGAGCTTCTAAAATGCCAGTTTCCTAAACCACCTTTTCCACCTTTTGACAGAATTCTTTTTTCACCATCTTCGGTAATTTCGAATAAAGTTTCTCCGGTTTCTTTGTCTTTTACGACAGTTCCCAGAGGCACTTCGATAAATTTATCTTCTCCGTCAGCTCCTGTACTACGGTCTCCTCCTCCGTCTCCACCGTGACCCGCTTTAATATGTCGGGCAAACTTTAAATGAAACAGTGTCCAAAGTCCTTTATTACCAACCAAATATACGTGTCCGCCTCGACCACCATCACCTCCGTCCGGGCCTCCTTTTTCAATAAATTTCTCTCTATGTAAATGCGTAGATCCTTTTCCTCCTTTTCCGGAAGAAACATATATCTTAACGTAATCTACAAAATTTCCTTCTGTCATTTTTTTTTGTTTATGTGTAGTTCTAAGTTCCAGGTTTCAGGTTTCAGGTTTGCTTAACGCAATTAACCTGAAATCTGAAACCTGAAACCTGAAACAAATTCTCTCTACTCTTTAAGTGCTTTTACCAACACTTTATCAATCTTTACACCATCCATATCGATGACTTCTAAGACAAATTTTTGCCAGATTAATTTTTCTCCTTCTTTTGGAATATGAGAAAGCTCAGTCATAATCATTCCGCTTACGGTATTTACTTCGTAATCATTTGTCAGTTCATCTAACTCAAAATAAGTTAAGAAATCGTGTAATGAATAATGTCCGTCAACTAACCATGAACCATCTTCTCTTTCGATTAGCTGAAATTCATCTTTATAAAAATCAGATGCATCACCAACTAAAGCTTCCAGAATGTCATTTAGGGTAATTATTCCCTGAAAAACGCCATATTCATCTGAAACTAAAGCATAATGGATTCCTGTTTTTTTGAAATTTTCTAATGCTTTATAAGCTGTTGTCTGCTCCATTAAATACGGGGCATCTATCATGATTGCACCTAAATCGAAATGATCACTTTCGATGTTTGCAAATATATTTTTCAGGGTTACGATCCCAACAATATCATCGTAATTGTCTCTGTAAACCGGATAAACAGTATGTAAATCCATTAAGACTAATTCTTTTATCTTGGCTTTATCGGCATTGAAAGGCAACATATCTACTGATTTTCGATGTGTCATTAGAGAACTTACTTTTCTGTCTCCAATATGAAAAACGCGTTCCACGATATCCTGTTCAATTTCCTGCACTTCTCCAACTTCTGTACCTTCTTTGATGATGGCCTTAATTTCTTCTTCGGTTACTTTTCCGTCAGCAGTTGGTTTTATTTGAAAAATATTCAATAAAAAATCTGTTGAAGTGGTTAGCAACCAAATAAAAGGTGCTGTAATAATCGAAATAATCTTCATTGGCATTGCTACCATTTTTGCAATCGATTCGGGATAATTTAACCCGATTCGTTTTGGAAGCAATTCTCCTAAAACTAATGAGAAAAATGTCAAAACTACTACTACAATTCCTACTGCAACTGAATGTGCATAGGGTTTTAAAACTTCAAATCCGCTTACGAAAGTTTCTACATCTATGGTAATTTTATCACCACTATAAATACCTGTCAAAATCCCGATCAGGGTAATTCCGATTTGTACTGTTGATAAAAACTTATTTGGCGAATTGGCTAAATCGAGTGCAATTTTGGCACTTTTATTTCCTTTTTTTGCGGCAGTTTCAAGTCTGTTTTTTCTAGCTGAAATCAATGCGATCTCTGACATAGAGAAAACTCCGTTTAATAGTATTAGAAAAAATATTATTAGTATTTCCAATGTATGGTTTATTCGTTATATAATAGTCTCGTTAATGTAATTTGTAACCTAAATGTGTTATAGCCCAGATAAAGTGAAAAGCCCGGAGCTAAAAAAACTAATTTTTCCTGCCAGAAAACAGCGACCAGCGGAAGCTCGTTTTATGGTGTGGAAAAATAGTTTTTTTAGTGAGGACTTGAAACGGCAGCTGGAAAAAGCTTCTACAAATTATCTATAACTGACGTTAATCGCTCTGTAATTTCTTCGATCGTTCCGATACCGTTTACGGCATGAAACTTATTTTGTTCTTTGTAATATCCTATTAGTGGAGCTGTTTTTTCATTGTATTCCTGATATCTTACACGAATTTTTTCTTCGTCCTGATCATCAACTCTGCCACTTGTTTTTCCTCTTTCTAATAAACGTGCTATCAAAATTTCGTCATCAGCTTCTAATGCGATTGTAGCAGTAACGCTTGACCCAATTGTTGGCAAAAATTTATCCAGCGCTATTGCCTGATCTAATGTTCTTGGATAACCATCGAACAAAAATCCTTGTGTATCCGGATGTTTATTTACCTCATCAATTAACATTGCTGTGGTAACTTCGCAAGGAACTAACTCTCCATTGTCCATAAAAATCCTTGCTTTTTTACCTAAATCTGTATCATTTTTTAAATTAAAACGAAAAATATCTCCTGTTGAAAGATGTGTTAATTTGTATTTTTCTTTTAAAAATTCTGCCTGAGTTCCTTTTCCTGCCCCCGGCTTTCCAAATAAAACAATATTAATCATAATATGAGTGAGTGTTGTTACTTCTGTTTTTTATAAGAAGTTTTAAATGAATATATAGTTGTGTGTGTTTATTATTATTCTGCTAATTTGTATACTTCGGATAAATTTCTCCCTAAACCATCGTAATCTAATCCGTAACCCACGATGAATTTATTTGGAATCCTGATTCCGATGTAATCTATTTTAATATCTTTTTTATAAGCCTCCGGTTTAAAGAATAATGTAGCCACTTTAAAATGTTTTACATTTTGCGCTTTAAAGAGGTGCTTTAACTCTTCGATTGTATTTCCTGTATCTACAATATCTTCGATAATGACAACGCTTCTGCCGGACAAATCCTGATTAATACCAATTAATTCTTTTACGGTATTGGTTGTTTCGGTTCCTTTATAAGATGCCATTTTGATAAATGAAACTTCGCAAGGGCTTTTGTACTTTTTTAAAAAATCGGCAACAACCATAAATGCACCATTTAAAACGCCAATAAAAATTGGAGTATCATCTCCAAAATCATCTTGTACCTGTGCAACTATTTTAGTTAAAGCAAAATCAATTTCTTTAGCCGAAATAAACGGAACAAATTGTTTATCGTGAAGTTGTATCATTATTTTTATGTTTAAAATAATGGGCAAAGATACAGAATTACAACCAAACTGTTGGTATCAAAATATACTGTAGATACTTTTTTTTGAGAATGTTAAATATCACATAATATTTACAAATATTTCCTTAAAAACATTTGTAATTTTACTAAATTGTTGTTCTATAAATATTTAACCCTGAATTATAATGAGAAATACCACACAATTATTTTCAATATCTTTATTAGCCGTATTAACTGCCTGTAACGGACAGGTGAAAAAGGAGGAAAAAGAAGCTCTGGCTAAGCAACCCAACACGATTGTAAAAACAGCCATTGGCGATCTTATTTTACCACCGCCCTATGCTACTGAATCGAAAACGAATAACAGTAAAGTTATTGGCTGGCCGGAAGGTAAAACTCCTATAGCTCCGGAAGGTTTTACGGTAACGAAGTTTGCAGATGGTTTCGAAAATCCGCGTTGGACTTATATTGCACCAAACAATGATATTTTTGTGGTGGAAAGTGGCACAAGAACGAGTAAAAATCAAATTACGGTATTACGCGATAAAGATAAAGACGGCAAATTTGAAACACGCGAGGTTTTTATAAAAGACTTAAACAAACCTTTTGGAATGCTGGTTCTAAAAGACTTTTTCTACATTGCTAATACTGACGGATTATACCGATATCCTTATAAAAATAATCCGCTAAAATTAGAAACTAAAGGAACTAAGATTCTTGAACTTCCTGCCGGAGGTTATAACAATCACTGGACGAGAAATATAATTTCGAATCCTGAGGGAACAAAAATTTATGTTTCTGTGGGATCCGGAAGTAATGTGGGTGAAAACGGAATGGATAAAGAGGTTCGCCGTGCTGCTATATTAGAAGTTAATCCTGACGGAACTGGCGAAAAAATTTATGCTGCTGGTATCCGAAATCCTGTTGGAATGGACTGGAATCCTGTAAACAAGGAACTTTGGACTGCGGTTAACGAGCGTGATGAATTGGGTGACGATCTTGTTCCTGATTATGTAACAAGTGTAAAAAGAGACGGTTTTTATGGATGGCCTTATTCTTATTATGGAAACATTCCTGATCCGAGAATGAAAGGTGAACGAAAAGATTTAGTAGCAAAAGCAATTGTTCCTGATGTTCCGGTTGGTGCTCATACAGCTTCATTAGGATTGGCTTTTTATAATAAAAATGCATTTCCTTCTAAATATAAAAACGGGGTTTTCGTAGGACAACACGGATCCTGGAATCGTGCTAAGATATCAGGTTATAAAGTAGTCTTTGTTCCTTTTACAAACGGAAAACCTTCAGGAAAACCGGAAGACTTTTTAACCGGTTTTGTTTCAAATGCTGATAAAGCGGAAGTTTTTGGTCGTCCTGTAGCGGTAACGGTTACGCCAGACGGATCGCTTTTGGTGAATGACGACAGTGGAAATACGATTTGGAAGGTTACTGCGAACAAGTAAATTTCAAATTTTTCAAAATTCCAATTTTAATGGGAATTTTAAATACATGATTTTTTACTGCAAAGAACGCTAAGCTTTGTTTTTTTAATCTCGCAAAGTCGCAAAGAAAATAAAACTTTGCGCACTTTGTGGCTAATTTTTTTATGCTCAACAAACTCTTTTTATGATTTTAAAAAAATATTGTTTTCTCTTTTTTGTGTTTTGCATTTTTCATAATAGCAAAGCACAAGAAAAAGAAGGCAAAACTATTGATTCTGTAAAAACACAAAAACTGGACGAAGTTGTTATTAGTTCGCTTCATGTTAATAATCGATTGCAGAATACACCTGCTTCGATTGGAATTTTATCCAAAAAAGATCTTTTGCAAAATAACGCCACAGATATTAGCACGGTAATCAATACGATTCCGGGAGTTTTTATGCAGTCTTCTAATTTTACTACAAGCCGAATTTCGATTCGTGGTATTGGCGCAAGAACGCCTTACGGAACAAATAAAATCAGGGCTTTTTATGGCAGTATTCCGCTGACTTCCGGAAACAGCGAAACGGTAATTGATGATATTGACCTGGAAAACATTGGACAAGTTGAAGTGATCAAAGGTCCGCTTTCGAGTATTTACGGAGCTGGTTTGGGTGGTGCGATTTTAATTTCACCTCAACTTTCAAAAACGCAGGGAGAAAATGCCAGTATCAGTAGTGTTTTTGGTTCGTTTGGGTTGCTCAAAAATAGCCTGAATTATAGCTTAACGGAGAAAAGTTCAAGTTTAAATATTAGCTATCATAAACTTAAAACCGATGGATGGCGGGCAAACAGCTCCTACAATCGTGAAGGTATCACACTAGCAGGAGAATTGTTTAAAAAGAAGCACCACAAACTAACGTATTTCTCTAATTATACTTATCTAAAGGCTTATATTCCTAGTTCTATCAGCAAAGATGTGTTTGATTATAACCCGAAATTGGGTGCTCCAACCTGGGTAGCATCTAAAGGATTTAAAGAATACAAATCGACTTTGGCAGGATTGGCTTATGATTTTAAAATTAATGATCATCTGAATAATTCGACTTCATTTTTTATAAATTATAAGGATAGTAATGAACCCCGGCCATTTGATATTTTACGTCAATATACTTTTGGCACTGGTGGAAGAACGCAGTTTTCAGGAAATTTTAAAATTAGTAAAATCGAAAACGAGTTTATTTTTGGGATTGAATATTTTACGGACAATTATAACGGAAATACTTTCGAAAATTTATATAAAACGAATAACAGCCAAGGCAGTTTGCAAGGTAAGCTGCTTACTGAAACTGATCAGAAAAGACAATTTTACAATGTTTTTTCGCAGATTAGAACTTTGCTTTCTGATCAATTCGAAATTCAGGCGGGACTAAATTATAATGAAACGCATTTTGAACTGACTAACTTTTTGCCTCAAAGAGTCTCAACTGAAAAGTACAGTTACAACGGAATCTTTTCGCCACAATTGTCTTTTCTCTTCAAACCTAATACCGAAAAAACTTTATACTTTTCGGCTAGCCGCGGATTTTCACTGCCTGCAACTGAAGAAACTCTCACAAGTACCGGCAACATTAATCCGGATATAAAACCGGAAAGTGGTTATAATTTTGAAATGGGCGGAAAATTCTATTTTTTCAGTAAAAGCCTCTATACTGAATTTGCTGTGTATCGAATGGAAATAAAAGATTTATTGGTAGCCAAAAGAATTGGTGACGATCAATACGAAGGAATTAATGCCGGAAAAACATTTCATGAAGGAATCGAAATTACAGCCAAACACAATTGGTCAATACATCATTTTTTTACTTTGAATTCCTTTATCAGCGTTTCTTTAGGAAAATATGAATTTAAAAATTTTGTTGACAATGGAAATGATTATTCAGGGAATAAACTAACAGGTGTCCCTGCCAATAAAGTAAATGCAGGAATTCGTTTAAACACCAACTTGGGTCTTTATTTTTCTGCCGATTATCAGTTTACAGATAAAATTCCGCTCAATGATGCTAATACTGTTTATTCTCATTCGTATACTATTCTCAACTTTAAAACAGGATATGGTTTTGAAATTCTCCCAAATTTAAATACCAATTTAGCTTTTGGGATCAACAATGTTACCAATGAAAAATATGCTTCTTTGATTTTACCTAATGCAGTTGCCGTTGGCAATGCCACTCCTCGATATTATTATCCCGGACTCCCTGTTAATTATTATGGTACTGTTTCACTAAATTATTTATTTTAGATGTGTATTAAACCCCAAAAAATGTATTCTGAATTACAAACAAAACTCGATTACGTAAGTGCGTACAGAGAAAACCGTCTTAAAGTCGCTCAGGATGTTTTAGAGAATCCTTCGTTGTTTGATGAATTGGTTACAATTTGTTTCTCTCCATCAGACAAAAACAATCATAAAGCCTGCTGGATTTTAGAATTTGTATCTTACGAAGAATTGATCTGGCTTCAGCCTCATCTTAATTTTTTTTGTGCAAACTTAAAAGTCCTCAAAGACGAAAGCTCGATTAGGCCTATTGCAAAAGTGGTACAGCTTTTAATCAAATCGCATTATAAGAAAAATGAAAACGGCGTTTCACTTTCTGAAACTAATCTGCAGGATTGCATTGAGGCTTCTTTCGACTGGCTTATCAATGATATCAAAGTAGCTACAAAAGCTTATTCGATAAGAACATTGTATGTTTTGGGAAATTATTACGACTGGATTCATCCTGAACTACAAATTATACTGAATAAAGATTACGGCAATCATTCAGCGGCTTATAAAGCGGTTGCGAGAGAAGTTCTTAAAAAGATAGAATAATACTTTGGTGATTTTCAAAAGAGAATATTATAAAATCAAAAGAGGGTATCTACCTACAGATACCCTCTTTTTTCCTACTCAAAAAATAAAAAATAACACAGTTCAGATGATTGTGTTCTTATAGTTCTAAAACTTAAAACGAAGAAAGAATTCATTTGAGTTTTTAGCACTTGCTATTACTTTGCCTGTATTAACTTCGTACGCATAACCCAATGTCATACGGTTGCTAATATTTAGTCCCAGTATTCCTGCATAAGCATTATCTACTCTGTAACTTCCTCCTATTTCTAAAAATTTCTCGATTTGCAACATCAGATTAAGATCTACTGAAAGAGGTGCACCATTAACATAACGCATCATAAATGACGGTTTTAAAATTAAAGATGTTGCCGTTTCAAGATCAAAGTCATAACCACTGCTTAAATAAACATGGGCTCTGTCTGTAGCAACAGCAGTATAACCATCCTTATTTCTTGCGCGTTCAGTATTCAATATTCTTGGCACAGAAAGGGATACAAAAAATTTATCATTTTTTAATAATGCTCCAACACCTACATTGGGATTAAACTGATTGATGGTTGCCAAAGCAGGATCTGATTGTGGTACGTAGGTTTCAAGACCTGAAGTGTTTACATTATAAAAATTTCCTCCGGCTTTTATTCCTAAATACAAATCCGTAAGGGCTCCCACCTGAACTTTATACGATACATCAAGACCTAATTGAGTTTGTTTTTCTACAAAGGTTTTATCATATACCATAGAAACACCAAGTCCAAGATGACTTCCTACTGATGTTCCAAATGAAACTGCCTGTGTTTTTGGCGCATCCTTAATCCCTGTCCATTGCTGACGAATTGTAGTGGCTAAAACAGTTTCACCATCTACACCTGCATAAGCAGGATTTACAATATTCATGTGATAACGATACGTTGTAAAAAGACTTTCTTGTTGGGCAAAAAGCATACTACTAAATAGTAGTAATGCTCCCGCCAATATATTTTTAATTATTTTCATTTCTAAAATTTTATTTTTTCAATTACCTGTTAATGTATATCCAGCCTTCTCTGTCAATTTTACCATCTCCGTCTAAATCAAGTTGATAGTAATAAGAACTTGATTCTGGCAATGAACCTGAATTTCCTTTGTAATGTCCATCCCAGTCATTTTGATAATTTCTGGCAACAAATACTTCAGTTCCCCAGCGATTGAATACACGAACAGTTGAAGCAGGATAATACTCAATATTAGAAATAACCCATGTATCATTTATACCATCTCCGTTTGGAGTAAAAGCTTCAGAGATATTTATCTGATCTTTATCACAAGCATCCCCTATTCCATTATGGTTACGATCTTCCTGATATGGATTAAAGGTAATTGGGCAATTGTCCAGCGAATCTGAGATTCCGTCATTGTCATCATCGTCATCACAATTATCAGGAATTCCATCCTTGTCATTATCTCCAAAAGTATTTACAACTGTAACTTTTGCAGTTGCTGTAGCTGTGTTTCCAGCTTTATCTTTAACCGTTAGAATTACTGTATTTACACCAACATTGGTACAATTAAAAGAAAGCTTATCAAGCGTCACGCCAGCAATACCGCAATTATCTGAACTTCCGTTATTAATTTGATTTGCTGATATTGAAGCATTTCCTGCATCATCAAGTTCAACAGTAAGATCTTTTGCTTTAGCAACTGGTAAAATATTGTCCTGAACTGTTACAGTTGCCGTAGCCGAAGACTTATTTCCATTTACATCTGTTACTGTCAATGTTACGGTATTAGCTCCAACATTATTACAGCTAAAAGTATTTGGACTCACCGTTACAGAAGCTATTCCACACGCATCAGAACTTCCATTATCGATTTGATTTGCTGTTATTGAAGCATTTCCTGCTGCATCTAGTGCAACTGTTAAGTTTTTAGTACGAACTGTTGGCAAAGTATTGTCTGTTACTTTTACCGTTTGAGTTATAGCAGTTGCATCATTTCCGTTAACATCTTTTACATTCCAGATGATTGTTGTTGTTCCCACAGGATATACATCAGTAAGTAATTTAGCATCACTTCGTACTCCTGTTGGGGTCCCAACGGTACAATTGTCTGTAGCCGTAGCCGAAACGATTACGTTTGCTCCACAAAGATTGGCATCAACGTTTACATTTTTATTTCCGTTAGAAACGATTACTGGTTTTTGATTGTCGGTTACCGTTACAGTTTGAACCACTTCAACAGCATTATTTCCACTACCATCTTGTACATTCCACTTAATAGTTGTTGTTCCTACAGGGTAAACATCCGTAAGTAATTTGGCATCACTTCTTACTCCCGTTGGGATTCCAACGGTACAATTGTCAGTAGCCGTAGCCAAAACCGTTACATTTGCTCCACACACATTGGTATCAACATTTACATTTTTATTTCCGTTTGAAACAATTACCGGAATTTGATTATCTCTTACCGTTATGGTTTGAATTACTTCGACAGCATCATTTCCGTTAACATCTTTTACATTCCATTTGATTGTTGTTGTTCCTACTGGATACAAATCCGTAAGTAATTTGGCATCACTTCTTACTCCGGTTGGAATTCCAACTGAACAATTATCTGTTGCCGATGCCGAAACCGTTACGTTTGCTCCACAAAGATTGGTATCAATATTTACATTTTGATCACCATTTGAAGTAATCACCGGAATTTGATTATCTGTTACTATTATGGTTTGAATAACTTCAACAGCATCGTTCCCGTTAACATCTGTTACATTCCAGGTA
Source organism: Flavobacterium chilense (assembly GCF_001602525.1). Classification (GTDB taxonomy): domain Bacteria; phylum Bacteroidota; class Bacteroidia; order Flavobacteriales; family Flavobacteriaceae; genus Flavobacterium; species Flavobacterium chilense. Next base: position 51,620 of record NZ_LSYT01000007.1, on the reverse strand, counting down.
ATTGTTGTTGTTCCTACAGGATAAACATCAGTAAGTAATTTGGCATCACTTCTTACTCCGGCTGGAGTTCCAACAGTACAATTGTCTGTTGCAGATGCTGAAACTGTTACGTTGGCACCACAAACATCTGTGTCAACATTTACATTTTGATCTCCATTTGAAGTAATCACCGGAACTTGATTATCTGTTACCGTTACGGTTTGAATAACTTCGACAGCATCATTTCCGTTAACATCTGTTACATTCCAGGCAATTGTTGTTGTTCCTACAGGATAAACATCAGTAAGTAATTTGGCGTCACTTCTTACTCCGGCTGGAGTTCCAACAGTACAATTGTCTGTAGCTGTTGCCGAAACGGTTACGTTAGCACCGCAAACATCTGTGTCAACATTTACATTTTGATCACCATTTGAAGTAATCACCGGAATTTGATTATCTGTTACGGTTACCGTTTGAATAACTTCAACAGCATCATTTCCGTTAACATCTGTTACATTCCAGTTGATTGTTGTTGTTCCCACAGGATAAACATCAGTAAGTAATTTAGCATCACTTCGTACTCCTGTTGGGGTTCCAACGGTACAATTATCTGTTGCAGATGCTGAAACTGTTACGTTGGCACCACAAACATCTGTGTCAACATTTATATTTTTATTTCCGTTTGAAACAATTACTGGTTTTTGATTGTCTGTTACAATTACAGTTTGAATAACTTCAAGAGCATTATTCCCATTAACATCTGTTACGTTCCAGGCAATTGTTGTTGTTCCTACAGGATAAACATCCGTAAGTAATTTAGCATCACTTCTCACTCCGGTTGGGGTTCCAACAGTACAATTATCTGTTGCTGTAGCTGAAACTGTTACGTTTGCACCGCAAACATCTGCATCAACATTTACATTTTTATTTCCATTTGAAACAATTACCGGTTTTTGATTGTCAGTTACAGTAATGTCAAACGAACATTCTGTACTAGTATTACCACTTTTGTCTGTTATCTTATATTTTAAAGTTGTAGTTCCTACTGGAAACAGAGAACCCGAAGTCAATCCTGTAACATCAGTTTGAGAGGGCACAAGTGGAGATGATAATAAAGTAATCACTACTTTACCCATTCCGGAATTTGCATTCCCGATATTGGTTTGATTTGTACCAGCATTAAAAGATCCTGCTCCATCATCAAGGTTAGGATCACTATAACTATTTGTTGTAACAGAATTCCCTCCTGTATATCCGCCTCCGGCTCCACCTTCATATTCAGAACCTGATCCTCCTCCAAATCCTCCTACACCACTAAAACATTGAGAACGATCACCACCAGCACCACCATTAATAAAAGAAAGTCCAAAATCGGCCCCTCTGTAAGATATACCATTACCTACTAAACCACCGCCACTACCTGCACGTCCCTTTTTAGTACCACCGCCGGTTCCGGTGTTGGTTACTTTAGCTCCGGGACCATTTGCAGTGAATGACTGCCATCCCACTCCATTTCCACCACCGGCAACAATTAAAGGAACATTAGAACTAGTAGTAACAAAAGATCCACCACCACCACCTGAAGCTCGGTATGCAGCTGTACAAGCTATATTTGTCTCACCACCTGTTTGTCCCACTAAAATTTTAAGGACATCTCCGGCAACAAGATTAAACTCTCCATACATGTCTGCACCTAAACCTGGTTTTGCTATCGTATTTACTGAATTTAAACCTCCTTGAGCACCTAAGGCACGTATTGAATATTTACCTGTAGTAGGAACTTTCCATTCCTGAATTCCCTGAGTATTTATAGTAACAACTCCCGCACCATAAACACCATCACATTGTGCCTGAGTTGGTCCAAACCTTTCTAATGCACCAGCATTTGTAAACGTAAGTACTACCGGTAATCCATTACTGCCACAATTATCAGTAAAAGATGGCGTAGCAAAAGTAACAACCGCACCACATTTGCCTGCATCATTATTAACAGAGATATTAGCAGGGCACGTTATAATTGGCGCAATATCATCTATAACCTTAATTGTCGCTGTTGCATAACTTTTATTTCCGTCTGTATCTGTAACAACCAAAGTGACCGTATTATCACCAATGTTTGAACAATTAAAACTTAAAGAAGGTTTTAAGGTTGCCGCAGTTGGTTCATAAGAAGCACTTACATAAAGCCTTTTCCCTATGTTACCACAAGGATCACCCAAAAAAACAGTATTATTAGCAGGTATAGTAGCTGAATTTTTATTTATCAAATAAGATGAAACCACTGACTGACTATTCGCCGAATGGCAGGAACTGAGACTAAAACTGCCACAACTTCCGTTTGGTGTTCCGTAACTTGCAAAATCTACAGTTGTAAATATTGAACCCGTTGGAGCTGTAATATTCAAGTCATTGCCCTCAATTGCTGTAGCGCAAACAGTACCGGCATCAGAAGTTGTCAGCATATAACTGGCGATTCCGGTGTTATCAGTAGATCCGTTATCCACATCTAAAGCATTCACTGTAACATTTCCGGCAGCATCCAGCTTGACAGTAATGTTTTTTGTTTTTACAATAGGAGGATTTTGAGCGTGTATCATATTGCAAAAAAGAAATATGACACTCACTAAAAAGAGTAATTTTAATTTCATACTGGTTTGTTTAGATTATTTAGTCGCAAAAATATATTGAAATAAAATCGTCGAATAGCCCATTCGGACACATCAATAGCCCGAAACGACCAGCACAATTTGCTAAACAAAACAGCATGTTTAAAACTTAAGAAAGAGCAAATGTAAAAACCTGAAAAACAATGAAATAAAAATAAAAACAGGTATAACTACGGTGTTGATAAAGTCATCAAAAAAAATACAGTTTATGATTGGTAAAGCCCTGAAAAGAAAGAATTTTACAGTGATTAAGACCGTATTTCCGAAGGCATTTTTCCAAAACGTTTTTTAAAATTTGCCGTAAACTTGCTGGAACTTTTATATCCCGTTGCCAAAGCAATATTTTTTATCTGCAAATCGGTGTTTTGAATCATCTGCATGGCAAGAAGCAGTTTTTTTTCTTTATGGTATTGCATCATCGAAATACCATGAACAGATTTAAAAGTTAATTTGAGTTTTGTAGCAGACATGCCTACTTTGTCTGCAATAAATTCTACTCCCAAAAAAGGTTCGGTAATTGTATCCAGGAGTAGTTTTTCAGCTTTTGCTATTTTTCTGTAATCAGGAGTTTCAATTGGAGAATAATTACCTTCCCGCTGATCCAAAAAAGCATTCTTAAAAAAAGTTGAGACTAATTGAAAGGCCTGCGTTTTTAAAATCGACTTACTAAACAAATCTTTTTTATTATTTTCCAGATTAGTCAAAATCTCTTTTGATAATTCTGCTGCATTTGGAACGATATTCTGATAGGTGATAAAACCATTATCTGAATTCAGGAACTTTTTAATATGATTTTCTTCCGGAAGTGCATGAAAAGAAAAATTATGCTCTGCCCAGTCTTTACTAAAAGCATACAAATAAAATTCGCAAACAGAACCTTTGTAAAAATAAGCTCCAACAGGTGTTCCCGGTTTTTTAAACCCCCAATATTTACTGGAAAAAGGTGTTTTATCAGCAAATGTATTCTGCAATTTTACCTCGCTGTCAAAAACCGAAAATGTAAGGGTATAAAAATCGCTAGGAAATTCTTCATCGTAAATCGCTTTAAGCATCACATTCTTCTTAAAAGTGATACTGGTAGCTATTATCCAAAAACCGTCTTCGATTTCACGATAACGCATAACGCCTTTAGAAAAAGGATTATTTCTATAAACTGCCTGTTCTTCTACAACATGTTTTACTGATGGAGAATTGACAATACTTTTTACAATAATTTCAGGAGAATTTGATAAATACGGTAATTCAAAAAAACCGTCCTTATAAAAATTTATATTCTCTTTTATAAATTTAACCCATTTCCCTACATTCATATATTGTTACTCTAATTTTAATTCCCTCTAAAAACGGATGGTAATTCGCCAAATCTTTTCTTAAAGGCTGCCGTAAATTTACTGGCACTTTCATAACCTGTAATCGCCGAAATTATCTGAATTTCGACTTCAGAATTTTGAAGCAATTGTTTCGCAAGAAGCATATTTTTCTCCTTATGATATTGCAGCATTGAAAATCCAAATACAATTTTAAAATTAGCTTTCAATTTTGTTGGAGAAGTATTTACCTCATCGGCAATTTTATCAATACCTAAAAATGCTGACTGCAAATTGTGCAAAATCATTTTCTCGGCTTTTGCAACATGATAATAGTCTAAGTTGCTTAACGAAATATTATCTGCAATACGGCTGTCCTGAAACGAATGCGTAAAAAATTCCTTAATTAACTTCATAGAAGATTTACGCAATTCCGTAGTATTAAGATGTATTTCATCTTCAGCTTCCAGAATTTTTGATATTTTTTTAGAAATCAAATGTGCCTTTGGGGCAATATCGAGCCAGGTATAAAATCCTTTTTGGGTATTAAAAAAACTTTCTAATATACCTTTCCCGCAAAATTTACCCGATTTAATATTCTGATCAACCCATTCTTTGTTCATCGCTATATTAAAGAATTTGCCTTGCGTACCTTTATAAAAATAGGTCGCTACTTCAGTTTCGGGTTTATGAAAAGTCCAACAGGTACTTAGTAAAGTTATTGGATCAGCATCTTTAAAAGGAAATTTATATTCGAAAACAGAAAACGATAATATGTAATAATCCTTTAAGTGATCTTTAGTATAAGTTGCTTTGGCGAGAATATTTTCTTTAAGTTCAATATTGGTCTCTAAAATCCAGAAACCATCTTCTATTTTTCGATAGCGCATTTTACCTTTCCAAAAAGCATTATCAGAAGAAATAATTTGCTTTAAGGCATTATGTTTAATTATGGGCGTTTTGATAAGACTGTCTAACATCAATTGAGGAGAATTGGCCAGATATGGTAATTCAAAAAAGTCATCTTTTAATAAAAAAAGAAACTTTTCAAGATGTTTTGCCCAATCGTTTGTGGTCATGTACTTTATTAAATCAACGGCGGTTAAAAATGATGCCAAACGTACGGAATTCACACCTACTAAACAAAATTTTCAAACCAGATATTTTAAAAAATTTTAACATTTTAAAGGATCGTTTTTTTTGACTTATTAAAATGAAAAAACAGCAATTCAATACACAATAAATTGGCATTTCTATTTTATCAAGTATCTTTGCAAAAACACAACTACAATGAATTATTTTTCTTCTGATTTTAAATTAGGAATATTAGGCGGAGGACAATTGGGCAAAATGCTGTTATCTGACACCCGAAAATTTGATATACAAACTTATGTTTTAGATCCGAGCGATGAAGCTCCAAGTAAAATTGCCTGTAATAAATTCTTTCAGGGCGATTTGATGGATTATGAAACCGTTTACAATTTTGGAAAGCAAGTCGATGTTCTGACTTTTGAAATCGAACTGGTAAATCTTGAAGCTTTAACACAACTTGAAAATGAAGGCTTAAAAGTATATCCTTCTCCAAAAACCTTAAAGGGAATTCAGAATAAAGGAACCCAAAAAGATTTTTATATCGAAAGTAATATTCCAACAGCTGCCTATTTACGTTTTGAAAGTCCGGCACATTTACAAAAATCAGTTGGAAATAATGAAATCACAATTCCGTTTGTATGGAAATGTACTGAATTTGGTTACGACGGAAATGGCGTAAAAGTAATTCGTCAGATTTCTGATATGGATGATTTACCAAATGTAGAATGTATTGCAGAGACTATGGTTCCGTTCAAAAATGAATTGGCTGTAATTGTTTGCAGAAATCCATCAGGAGAAATCAAAACTTATCCGGTTGTCGAAATGGAATTTCACCCGGAAGCCAATCAGGTAGAATATGTAATTTGTCCTGCCAGAATCGATGAAAAAGTAGCCGAAAAAGCAAGAGCAATTGCCTTGAATGTTTCGGAGAAATTTAATCATGTTGGACTTTTGGCTGTTGAAATGTTCCAAACCAACGATGATGAAATTCTGGTAAACGAGGTAGCACCGCGTCCGCACAATTCAGGACATTATTCTATCGAAGCAAGTTATACTTCACAATTCGAAAATCATTTACGTGCTATTTTAGATCTTCCGTTAGGAAACACAGACAGCAAAGTTGCCGGAATTATGGTAAATTTGGTAGGTGCCGAAGGTTTTTCCGGAGATGTTGTTTACGAAAATATCGAAACCATTTTAGGATGGAATGGCGTTACACCGCATATTTACGGTAAAAAACAAACACGCCCTTTTAGAAAAATGGGACACGTTACGATTGTCAACGAGAATATGAACGAAGCAAGACGAATTGCTGAGGAAGTTAAGAACACTATTAAAGTGATCAGTGGTCAGTAATTTTAGTGGTCAGTTAACAAATAAACCAATTTATTAGTCTTAATGGATTTTGTAGAAATATTAATGAATCTTCTTAGTTTAGATGACAAATCAAATTTGTTTGAAATTCATTTTGAAAAATTCACAAACAAATACGAATATAAGGGCGAAAGAATAAAAAGTTTCATTTTATTTATAATTCTCGTCATATGTACCTTAGCATTAATATTTTTCTTTTTATTTCTGATTTATACAATTTTACTTAAATTAAGATCATAAACCAACAAAATAAAAACAGTTTTCAGTTACAACAAAACTTTAAACTTTAAACCTGAAACAAAAAACACATGAGCAAAGTAGCCATTATAATGGGAAGCATCTCAGACATGCCAGTTATGCAGGATGCCATCGACATATTAAAACAATTTAATGTAGAAGTTGAAGTCGATATCGTTTCGGCGCACAGAACACCGGAGAAATTATTTGATTTCAGCAAAAATGCACATACTCGCGGCATTTCGGTTATTATTGCCGGAGCTGGTGGTGCTGCACATTTACCCGGAATGGTAGCTTCAATGTCTCCACTTCCTGTAATTGGAGTTCCTGTAAAATCAAGTAATTCTATCGATGGCTGGGATTCGGTATTATCGATTCTGCAAATGCCGGGCGGAGTTCCTGTAGCGACAGTTGCCTTAAACGGAGCAAAAAATGCAGGAATCTTAGCAGCACAAATCATCGGAAGTCACGATAAAAAAGTGCTTGACACTATTATTTCTTATAAAGAAGAATTGAAAGCAGCGGTTAATAAAGCGGCTGAAGGTCTAAATAAATAAGTTAATTTCACAGAGATTCACAAAACAGACACAAAGATTCACAAAGAATGATTTAAACATTTTTTTTCTAAACTTTGCGAAGCTCTGCGCCTTCTTAATGAAACTTTGCGTAACACAATAACACTATGAGCATCTTAACACAATATTTTAATACCAAATATAATACAGCACCTTTTTCGCAAATTAAAATCGAAGATTATTTTCCTGCTTTTCAGGAAGCTATTGCTTTGGCTAAAGCCGAAATTGATGCTATTGTAAACAATCCGGAAGCGCCAACTTTTGAAAACACTGTTGTTGCCATGGATTTTTCGGGCGATGTTTTAGATCGTCTTTCCAGTATTTTCTTCAATTTGAATTCGGCAGAGACCAATGATGAAATGCAGAAAATCGCTCAGGAAGTTTCGCCTTTATTATCTGAATTTGGAAATGACATTACGTTAAACGCTGCTTTGTTTGCTAAAATAAAAGCAGTTTACGATCAAAAAGAAACTCTTAACCTAAATCCGGAACAAACCACGCTTTTAGATAAAAAATACAAAAGCTTTTCAAGAAACGGAGCGAATTTACCAGAAGATAAAAAAGATCAGTTAAGAGAAATTGACAAGGAATTGTCAAAGTTAAGCTTACAATTTGGCGAAAATGTTCTGGCAGAAACCAATGCTTTTGAATTGCATTTAACAGATGAAAAAGATTTAGCCGGATTACCGGAAGGAACTATTGAAGCTGCAAGATTATTGGCTAAAAGTCAGGAAAAAGAAGGGTGGATTTTTACTTTAGATCATCCAAGTTATATTCCGTTTCTGACGTATGCAGACAATCGTGAATTACGTAAAAAAATGGCAATCGCTTTTGGAGCAAAAGCATTTCAGAATAACGAATTTGACAATCAGGAAAATGTATTAAAAATTGCCAAATTGCGTTTTGAAAGAGCCAATTTGTTAGGTTATAAAACACACGCTCATTTTGTTCTGGAAGAAAGAATGGCAGAAAGTCCGGAGAACGTTTTCTCTTTCTTAAATGATTTATTGGCAAAAGCTAAACCGGCAGCTCAAAAAGAATTTGCTGAATTAACCGCTTTCGCCAAAGAATTAGATGGAATCGAAGAATTAGAAAAATGGGATGGTGCTTATTATTCTGAAAAATTAAAACAACAGCTTTTTAATTTAGATGATGAAAAACTAAAACCTTATTTTCAATTAGAGAAAGTTTTAGAAGGCGCCTTTACTGTTGCCAAAAAATTATATGGATTAACTTTTACCGAAGTTTTTGATATTGATAAATACCACGAAGAAGTTTCGACCTACGAAGTAACAGACGCTGAAAACAATTTGGTTTCGATTTTTTACGCTGATTTCTTCCCGAGAAAAGGAAAAAGAAACGGTGCCTGGATGACTTCATTCAAATCGCAATCTATAAAAGACGGCGTAAACGAAAGACCACATATTTCGAATGTTTGTAATTTTACCAAGCCAACCGAAACAAAACCGTCTTTATTGACCTTTAATGAAGTAACTACTTTATTCCATGAGTTTGGTCATGGTTTACATGGAATGCTGGCGAACACCGTTTATCCTAGTTTATCCGGAACTTCTGTTTTCTGGGATTTTGTAGAATTACCAAGTCAGATTATGGAGAATTGGTGTTACGAACCGGAAGCTTTAGCTTTGTTTGCGAATCATTATGAAACCGGAGAAATTATCCCGATAGAATATGTTCAGAAAATTAAAGAAAGTGCGAGTTTCCAGGAAGGTATCGCTACTTTGCGTCAGTTAAGTTTCGGATTATTAGATATGGCATGGCACGGACAAGATCCAACCAATATTTCAGACCTAAAGGCTTTCGAAACAGAACAGTTTGCCAACACGCAATTGTATCCTGATGTAAAAGAAAATGCAATGAGTACGGCTTTTTCTCATATTTTTCAGGGCGGTTATTCATCCGGATATTACAGCTACAAATGGGCTGAGGTTCTGGATGCCGATGCTTTTGAATACTTTCAGGAAAAAGGAATCTTTAATCCTGAAGTTGCAGCAAAATTCAAAGACAATGTACTCTCAAAAGGAGGAACAGAACACCCAATGATTTTGTACAAACGTTTCAGAGGTCAGGAGCCAAAACCGGAAGCTTTATTAAAAAGAGCGGGATTGTTATAGACTTTTTTAGACTTCTTAGAATATTAGAAACCGAGGTAGAAATACTTCGGTTTTTTATTTGGTTTTACTTTAACTATCTTCGTGTTTTAAATCTTAATCTTACAAATATAAGCCGTGAAAAAATATTTCAAAATCTTACTTTACCTTGCAATTGTGGGACTGGCAGCAATACTTGTTGTAAATTGGTATGTTAAGTCTACAACCAAAACCCATATTTATTATTCACTTAAAAAGTTTCCAAAAAATGATGCCGGAATTATTTTTGGTGCCGGAATTAATGGAGATCAACCCAGTAAATATTTAAAAGACCGTCTTGATGCCGGAATTTTATTGTACAAAGCAAACCGAATCAATAAAATTTTACTTTCGGGAGATAATGGTCGTGATGAATATGATGAATTAACGGTAATGAAAAACTACTGTTTTAATCACGGCGTTGACACCACAAAGATATTTATTGATTATGCCGGATTTGACACTTATTCGACCATGTATCGCGCTAAATATATTTTCAAAATTAAAAAAGCTACTTTGATTTCTCAGGAATATCATTTGAACCGTGCTATTTACATCGGGCAAAAACTCGGAATTAAATCAGTTGGATATTCTGCCAATTCGGGCGAATATTTGGGTTATAAATATGTAACTTTTAGAGAATATGGTTCTGTTTTCAAAGCATTCTTAGATGTTTTAAGAAATAGGGAACCTCGTTTTTTAGGCGGAGAAATTAATATTAACGGAGAATCCAATTATTCTAAAGAAGATAAAAGATAGAAAACATCAAAATAAATATATCATATCGCTCTTCCGGAGCTTGCACCAAGTCATAATCCTTTTCCTGTAGATATTATGCTCCGCTGAGACAATCTAAAAAAACGGGCTGAATCATTTCTGAGACAGCCCGTTTTCTGGTAAAATAACTGAAAAGACAGAAACTCTTTTCTCTTTATTCTTAACTCTATTTTCTTTGTTCTTAACTCTACTTCTACTCTTTCTCTAAAACTCTTTTTGCTAATTTCCCAACAGTCAGTCCCTGTACTACGATTGAAAATAACACTACAATATAGGTTACTTCCAGAAGCAGGTTTTTATATTCTCCTTCAGGCATAGAAAGTACCAGCGCAATAGAAACTCCTCCCCGAATTCCTCCCCATACCAACACCATTAAAGAGCCTTTATTGTAGGCAGATTTGATCCCGAAAAACTTGAATATATCGAAGAATTTCCAGGGTAAAACTATAGAAGCAATTCTGGAGAATAACACTATAAAAATAGCGACAAAACCGGTTAATAATTGTTTATTCAAATCTGGTAACAACAACAATTCAAAGCCAATAAATAAGAACAAAATAGCATTTAGTATTTCATCAACAAGTTCCCAAAATTTCCCTAAATAGTCTTTTGTTACTTCACTCATGGCAACTTTTTTTCCGTAATTACCAATGATCAGTCCCGCAACAACCATTGCCAGTGGACTGGAAACATGAAGACTTTGAGCAATCAAAAATCCTCCCATTACAATAGAAAGTGTGATTAAAACTGAAACTTTATAATCATCAATTTTCTTCATCACCTTTGATGCTGTAAATCCAAAAACAGCTCCTAATAAAAGTCCGCCTATTCCTTCTTTCGCAAAAAGCCAGGCTATAGAACCAAAACTTAAATCAAATGTTGGATCAGTTGCCATTTTTAAAACAACTGCAAACATTACAACTGCTACTCCATCATTAAATAATGATTCACCAACGATTTTGGTTTCTATTCTTTTAGGAACTTTAGCTTCTTTTAAAACACCCAATACTACGATGGGATCAGTTGGAGAAATTAAGGTTCCAAAAACCAAACAAAATATATAAGGAATTTTTATTCCTAAAAGTGGGGCAATATTATAAAGCAGTACAGAAATGATTAAGGCCGATAATACTACACTTACTGTAGAATAAATCATAATGGGAACTTTTTGTTCTTTAAGATCAGACATATTTACATGTAGTGCACCTGCAAACAAAAGAAAATTCAACATTGCTCCCATTAAGATTTCGTTGAAATCAAATTCTTTTATCAATTCAAAAAAATGTTTTGTAGTAGCCGGAAAATAGGAATCTCCTAAAAGACGAATTCCTACTGAAACTAACATGGCAATAATCATTATTCCAATCGTTCCGGGAAGTTTTAAAAATCTTAGGTTTAAATAGGCGAAGAAAGAAGCCAATACTATGAGTATTGAAAAGGTGTAATATAGTTCCATAAAAAGTGATTTTTACAAAAATAAATTTCCATTATCTAATACAAAATTTCATTTCCTGAATTAACATAACTTTATAATTCATAAAAAAAAGCTTTATACTATTCTTAAAATTTTATAGTTTCCTCAAAACAGGACTTTAAAAAGATAAATAACAAATAGAAAACCGAGACATTACTATCTCGGTTTTCATTTAGTTTCAACATTATTTTACAAGCCAATTGTATTGCTACAAAAGTTTGTTGATAATCTCCAGCTGTTCCGGAAATTTTCTTTTAAGCGTTTCAATTTGTTCAGGAGTTGGAAGAAAGCTGTCTCTTTTATCCCAGGCAGGTGCAAGACTACAACTCGCTAAGGCATAATCCGGACCTGACAATTCAGCACCAAACCAATGATTGTGAGCTGCAATTCCTTGTAAGAATTGTCCCTGATCGAGATCACTTCCAAATGTTACAGTACTATACTCCCCTTCTTCTGAAAAAATATGAAGCCTGATCGCACTTCCCTGGTGAAAAAACCATTGTTCATCCTGATTTAGTGCATGCATTTTAAGCACTTCACCTTCTTTTAAAAGAAAATAATTAGTAGAGTATGCTTTTCTGCTACCAACAAATCGTTTCGGCAAAGCTTCTTCTGAGATTGTCAAATCGCTTTCTGTACCATGAGCCAAATAACCGCCAATTCCGGTTGGAAACATCTTTAACTTCTGAATCAATTGGTCTGCTTCACGATGCGCATCAGGAAATCGTTTAGAAAAACAAACCGTAATTCCTATGATTTCATTTCCGCCTTTTTTGCGTAAAAGTCCTTTTTGAGTAACAATTTCCAAATCGGCCATTGATCCGTCAGCTTCAGTAACCTGAATTGTTTCATAAAAATTCAGTAAAGGAACACCGCTTCTCATCACTTCCTGATCGTGAGCGACATGAGCGGCACGACTGTCTCTTGTACCAATAATATCTTCCTGTTTTTGCCCGACTAAGTCTGCAAAGTTTTTATTTACCCATAAAAAAACCGAATCGTGATTTTTTATACAAAAATAAACGCCATCTGTTTTGTCCAATACATCACCTACTGTCATTGGCGGTTTTGTATCTAATGGTGTACTATTAAAATCTATGAGTAATTCGCTTAATACCTGATCTTCCATAACGAACTAATTTGAAACAAAAGAATTAGAACTGGTTTTAATTTTGGTATGAGACTCATAATGCAGGTTATCTGCCAAATCCTGAGCCAGAGCAACCATTGTCATTGTTGGATTCCATGAACCACTTGCTGGCCAAAGTGCACCACCGGTAACATATACATTTTCTACTCCGTTTGGACGATAATCAAGTCCTACAACTCCCTCATCGTCTTTTCCAATCCAAAGACTGGAACCTTCATGAACTAATCCACCCACTCTGCGTTGATTAACAGGAGGACGTTCACTCATCCAGACACCTTCATCTGGATTTCCATGCCAGTATTCTACAGCCGTACTTCCTTTTGGAGACAGTGCATCTTCCAGCATTTGAAAAGTACCGTGATCCATAGTATCCCAGGTTTGCAAGTCAGTTTTACTGGCTATTGCCTGAAGTGTCACATTGGTTGTTGGATCAGATTGTCCGTTTGGACGCAGGTAATTATCCGGATTTCTAAAATCCATTTCTCCCAGAACTGCACATACAAATACCAAATAATCTTCAGAACTTGTAAGTTGCGCCATAGAAGCTGTAGCTACAACATCCGGCATATAGCGGGCTGCTTTTTGAGCATTTTTAACCGGATCTTTATCTGATAAAACCGAAAGCTGAACATGATACTGCATACCGCTTTCTGAATTTACTCCTGCCATATAAATTGCGGCAAGTTCCAGTTCACTTAACTGATTTGCAAAATCATAATCCTTGCGTGGAATACGTGCCACAATCGAAGTGATAAAATGTGCTGTAAAACGTTCTCCGGCTTTTTTAACCTGAGGAAAAGAATTTAAGATCAATGTTGTTGGAGGAAGTGTTCCCATAGCCAAAATTACTTTAGCATCACCAACGTTTACAACACCTCTCGAAGTTTCTAAAGCTGTAGCCACTCCATCTTGCTGATGAATGCGCTCCACAACACAATTAGCAACCATTTTTAACGGACTACCTTGTCCTTTTTTGCTTAAATCAGATTGTTTGATAGCCAGATCCAACATTACTGAAGGTGTAGAAAATTTAGCAAAATCTAAACCTTCCTGTACACCTGAACCAGCAGCCAATGGTGCAGCCATACTACGCGTTGCCGAAGTTACTTTGCCCAAATTAGAAGCCAGCATTTCCTGAAGTTCTGTTTGCAGGACTCCATAAACTGGACGCTGCAATGCAACGTGTTTTAAAACTGACGGATCTAAATCGCTGTCAATTTTGTCAGCAGGAACTACATTCAATAAAATTTCTGCCGATTTAAAATGCGCTTTTGCTGCATCTATGGTTTCTTGTGGCCAGTATTGCATTTCTTCCTGAGTTGGTCTCGGGCACCAGGCGCTCCACATAATACTTCTTCCTCCAAAAAAAGGAATCATTCCGTGTTGAAACTGGATATTTCCCGGTGGCTGTAATGCCGTTTTACTCGAAAGTGTCCACGGAAATGTTTCTGATAATCCACCCAGCACATGTTGATATGGAATAGGTAAATTCTGAAAATGCTCTGGCAGGAAAAAAGGTCCACGTTCTACAATTAAAATTTTAGACATTGGATTTTGAGCTAAAGTTCTTTCGGCAAAAGCCAAAGAACAAAAACCACTACCAATTATAATAAAATCAAAATGTTCTTGTTCTCTTGTAATTTTCCAATCTGTTTCTGAAAGAAAAAATATGTGATCCAAAACTTTCTGAGGTGTTGGATCTTGCGGTCCTGGCGTAGGAAAGCCATTCGCAAAATTAGGGCTTGATGAAAATGTGGTCATAATAGTTGTTTTTGGGTTATTTGTTTGAAATTATAATATTGTCTTAGCCTTTATAAAAAATAAGACAGATTGTTTTTTATCGAAATAGGATTCATTCGAATTAGAAACGAATAGTTCATTTTATTTGTTCTCTTTCACAAACTGTTCAAACTGTTTCAGTTTTAAAGCTTTTGTTTCTTCTATACGATTGTTTGTTTCGAGAGTCTTTTTATTGCTTTGTAACTTAGGTTTCGTTACCAATAAATAAGATTCAAAAACATGACTTAAATACAATGGCGATTTTCCTTTACGTATGGTATCAAAGTTTTTAGACTGATGACACGTAAAACAGTTTACCAAATTAGCGGCAGTGATTGCATGTACATCTTTTTTGAATGTTTGCGTATAAGTTTCCATCGTAATATTGGCCAAGTTCGAAGAACCTCTTGCTAATGAATCCGGTAAAACACTTGATATTTTACTTTTTACAATGGTTTTTGCCTGTTGAACAGGAGATAATCCGTCAGTGTTTAACCAAATCGATCCGTTATAGAAATAATTTCTAAAAACATCTTTTAGTTTAGAAGCTACACACTTATTGATGTTATCTATGTTATCAAAATTGGCAGGTTCAGCCTGGCTTGTTTTCATATATTCATTAGACGTTAACACCTTTGGCACTCCATATTCATACAAAACAAAGGCTTTGTTTGGCACTAATGGTTTATTGTTATCATAGTTGATTCCTCCTAATCCCGAAGTTTTTCCTTTTTCATAAAAAAGTTTTTCAGTAGCAGAATCTACAGAGTTATCTTTCCAGTTATAAACCGGTGCCATATCCTGATGTTCAAAAGTTGCCCAAATAAATTCAGGATGGTTTTTTACAACCCCAACAACGTGCATTCCTAATAATGCTACAGATTTAGACTCATATTGTCCTTTACTGTTTTTAACAGCGGCTTTGGTAACAAAATAACCTGCAATTTTTTCTTTTGGAATAGCTGTTGTACTAATCCAGGACACTTTTAATTCAAGTGCACCAACAGGAAAAGTTTCTAAATTATCCGGAAGAATTTCTCCGCTATTGATCTTAGTTGCTGCCAGGATTGCTTTATCGTATAATATCTTATTAACATGAATAGAGTAAAATACTGTATCTCCTGCTTTTTTTCCGGGAACAACTTTTGGATTAGAAACCAAAACACCTTCAGGACCAGCCTGATTGATGGAGCTTAATACTAACTTTAATCCTAATTGCGGACTTACAGGCGCCATTTCAGGACTTACTACAGTAAGAGAATCTAAGAACAAAGGATTTCCGTTTGCTAAAGGTTTTGTTAACCACAGAAATTTTTGCCAGGACCATTGATGAAAAATACAATTTGTGGTATTTGAAGAATCAAACGGACTTCCATCGCCTTCTTTTGGAGCGGGAGTTTGTGTATGAGGAAACCAGCTATCCTCACAATTACAAGATTCAGTTGTATTTTTAGCATAACCGGAAGAAACTCCAACTTTTTCCATTATTTTTTCTTTATTCAAAAAAAATATTGAGGTCGCTGCTATTATAAAAACAACTAATAAACTAATAATTATAGGTTTTCTTTTCATTTTGTTTTTGATGGTTAATTATTGGGAAACTGAATTGAGGTCGATTAAATCGAAATTTGAAGTATTTCTCAGAAAAAAAATCTAACAAAAAAGGCCGCCTGTAAAGACGAGCCTTTTAAATCAGAATTGCTTTAGAGAGAATTTAGTTTTTAAACTAATTCGCTTTTAAGTTCTTTAGCTGCCTTTACTGGTACATTTTCAACATTGTGTCTCCAGTAAGAGAAACCACCTGTTCCGTTCCATTCATTGTCGATAGCTAAATGAGCATCAAACTCAGCTAAAAAAGCACCAATTGCAGGAGGTGGGAAAGACTGAACATATTCTCCCTGAAGACTAACAACTTTTGTAAAATTTCCAAAACCGGTAGCATAAATTCTACCTTTTACAGGAACTACAATATGACTATCAGGACCATTTACAGCCTGAGTAATTACTACTGTACCAGAAACAGAATTTTGTGATGGTACAACAACTAAACTAAATGTTGCGATTGGAGCACCTGGTGTTCCAACATTTCCAATTGTGCCTTTTGCTAAATAAGCACCTGCTAATAAATCTGCCATAACTTTGTGATTTAGGTTTCCTACTCGTAAGGCTTTTCGGTACCGCCTCGTTTTTTTTAGTGGGTTCTGCTCCACTTACTTGATTTGTCATTTTATTATTCAAACATTTCAGAAAACATTTTAAATAATAGTTGGGGTTATTTCTACATCAAAACTATAGCAGATAAGTAGACATAATAGAAAAAATGATATAAGATGGACATAATTAGGTATGAAACAATTAAAGAACAGCACTAAATAATTCGACACGTAAAAACCCCTGCTGAAGAAAAAAAGAAATAACTTTCAATTATTTTTGAAAGTTTAAAAACTTTTAATTACATTTGACTTATGGAATTCAAAGAAGCAAAAAACAAGTTTGTACAAACCTGGGGAGCATTAGGCTCTCAATGGGGAATTAATAAAACCATGGCACAAATCCATGCATTATTAATGGTCTCAAACGAAGCTGTTTCTATGGAAGATATTATGGAAGAATTACAGATTTCCCGTGGTAATGCCAGCATGAACCTAAGAGCTTTAATGGATTGGGGAATTGTTTACAAAGAATTTAAAGTTGGAGAACGCAGAGAATTTTTTACTGCCGAAAAAGATCTGGACGAATTAGCTGTTAAAATTTCAAGAGAAAGAAGCAAAAGAGAAATTAAACCTGCACTTAAAATCTTAAAAGAAGTTTCGACAATTGAAGCAAAAGATTCTGCTGAAGAAAAACACTTTGTAGATCAGACTTCTAAATTATACGATTTTGTTTTAAAGGCTGATAATATGTTAGACAAAATGACTGAGTTTAATGATAACTGGTTGGGAAAACTGGTCATCAAAATGATGAAATAAAATACTGAACTAAAAAAATTTAACTCAAACTTTCATTTTTTTCTGAAAGTTTAAAAAATTAAAAACAATAACCATGGATTTCTTAAAAGCAGAATGGAAAAATTTAGCCTTATTTAATTATCAGATTGATAGAGATGTTTTAGAAAAATATGTTCCTGCGGGAACCGAAATAGATATCTGGAACAACAAATGTTATGTAAGCCTGGTGGGTTTTATGTTTAAAAATACCAAAGTTCTAGGATTGAAAGTTCCGTTTCATATCAATTTTGAAGAGGTTAATTTAAGATTCTATGTAAAACGTTTTGAAAACGGCGAATGGAAACGCGGAGTAGTTTTCATCAAAGAAATTGTTCCTAAAAAAGCCATCACTTTTATTGCCAATACTTTGTATCAGGAACATTATGAAACCCAGAAAATGAGACATGAAATCATTGAAAACGAAAACAGCAATACTTTTATTTATCAATGGAAGAATGATAAAGAATGGAATACAATTGAAATTGAAACCAAAAATAGCTTAAATAAAATCGATATTGATTCTGAAGCTGAATTCATTACAGAACATTATTTTGGATATACAAAAATAGACGAAACAACAACTTTTGAATACGAGGTGACACATCCAAGGTGGGAACAATTAGAAGTTTTGAACCATAAAATCGATATTGATTTCGAAAAAAATTATGGACGTGATTTTGGATTTCTTCAAACTCAAAAACCAACTTCAGTTTTCTTAGCTGAAGGATCAAAAATTACGGTTAAAAACAAAAGAAAAATTGAGCTGATTCCAGTCTTAGAAGAAATGTATTAAAAACCAATAAACCAAACAGTCATGAATTTCAATATCATTGGATATTTTATATATCTCGGCATTACGATTTTCATCATTCTAAAAGTTGGAAAAATCTGCTATAAAAACGGAAATATTTACGTTGCAGATTTAATCCCAAATCACGCGGATATTTGTCAAAAAATAAATCAGGTTTTGCTTTTGGCTTACTATCTTTTAAACATTGGTTACTGTGCCATGACATTGATTTCCTGGCAAAAAATCGTTTCGTTTTCTCAATTGATAGAAACCATCGGAATCAAAACATCCATTATTGTATTCATCATTTCGATATTACATTACCTCAACATATTCATCATAACCAAATACATTCAAAAATTAATCAAATAACAACTAAAATTCAAATATTATGGAAACTACAAAAATCTTAATCGGTTACGGAATTTATTTACCAGTCGCTTTATTTTTAACTTATTATGTTTCTAAAACACTTTTCAAAAACGGAAAAATATTTATGCTTGACATTTTTAAAGGCCGAGAAGAAATCGCTGAAGCAACCAACAAACTATTTGAAACGGGATTCTATCTTTTAAATATTGGTTTTGCCTTAATGATTTTGGAACTGCAATTAAACAAAGACAGTTATCAAGAATTAATTGAAAGATTAAGTTATAAAATTGGAGGATTTTCTATTTATCTTGGCATCATGTTGTTCTTCAATTTATATTTCTTTTTTAGAGGAAAAAGAAAAGCTAAAGAAGCGCAACGAGAAGAAAGATTAGTTTTTAAAGCTTAATTTGATTCAGAAACCCGACAGGTTTTATCACGAGGCTTCGGGACTGTCGGGTTTTAAAAAAAAACCTAAATCATAAAAAAATGACACATCAGGAAATACTCAAAAAGGTAGAATGGAAAGATTTAAAAAATCTCACTTTCAAAGAAATGCTGATTGAAAACAATTTGACCATTCCGTGGTTTTTAATTTCTATGACGCTGGCTTATTTTGGATATTATTTATTTGCTCTGCCTTTTTCAGCTTTTTTCTTTTTAGCCGGATTACGACAAGTTCATAATGGATTTCATAATTCATTAGGAACAAATAAATTTTTAACGTGGTTTACTTTGTATACGAACAGTATTTTATTGATGGTTTCAATTCATGCTGTCAAATTCAATCATATTCGTCACCATAAATATTGTTTGTCTGAAGAAGATTATGAAGGAAAATCAGCTCGTATGACTTGGTACGGCGCTATACTTTATGGTCCAATTCATATGTTTTTGATTCATAAAGTTACCTTACAGAAAGGAAATAGAAATTATGTCAAGAATGTAATTTTAGAATTAGTTTCTATTGCGATTGTAACATTCCTTATTTTTTATTTTCAAATTCATTTTTTGATTTATCACATAATAATTATGGTTTTCGCCGAATTTCTAATGGCTTTCTTTGCAGTTTGGACGGTTCATCATGACACAGAAGAATCACCAGAATTTGCCAGAACGCAACGAGGGAATTGGAAAAACAAAATGACTTTTAGTATGTTTTATCATTTAGAACATCATTTATTCCCAGCAGTTCCCACGATTAAACTTCCGGAACTGGCTAGAAGAATTGATGAAGCACTTCCTAATATCGAGAAAAAGAATATTTTTTAATTGACAAATAATGTTCGCCACGAATTTAAAAAATTACTTTACAATAAAAATCCGTGAATTATTGACTTTGAAATTACACCAATGAAAAAACTCATAATCGCAGCAGGAACAGGTTTTCTAGGACACGTTTTAGTTAATCATTTCAAAGATAAATTTGATGAAATTGTAATTCTGACACGAGGAAAATCACAATCCGTTGACGGAATTAAATATGTAAACTGGAATGCCCGAACTTTTTCGGGCTGGGAAAAGGAATTAGAAAACGCAACCGTTCTAATCAATCTCACAGGAAAATCTGTTGATTGCCGTTATACCAAAAAGAACAAAAAAGAAATTTTATGGTCCAGAATTGAAAGTACCAAAATTTTAAATAAAGCGGTTCTAAATTGTAAAAATCCGCCGAAACATTGGCTGAATTCATCTACAGCAACAATTTATAGATTTTCATTAGACAAACAAATGGATGAAACTGAGGGTGAAATTGGAAATGATTTTTCTATAAATGTGGCGCTTTCGTGGGAAAAAGCATTCTTTAAAACCCAAACGCCAAATACCTTAAAAACAGCTTTGCGAACTTCAATTGTTTTAGGAAAAAATGGAGGCGCTTTAATTCCGTTAAAGACTTTGGCAAAAATAGGATTTGGAGGAAAACAAGGAAAAGGAAATCAGTTTATCAGCTGGATTCACGAGGAAGATTTTGCGAATGCGGTTGATCTTATCATCAAAAAAGAAATTACCGGAGTTATAAATGTAGTTTCTCCTAAGCCCATAAGTAATCTAGATTTCATGAAAAAGCTTAGAAAAGCTGTTGGTTTTCCATTTGGAATTCCATTGAATCAATTTTTCCTTGAAATTGGATCTTTCTTCATTCGGACAGAAACTGAATTGGTTTTGAAAAGCAGAAATGTAATTCCGAAAAGACTTTTGGATAATGGATTTGAATTTAAGTTTGGGGATATTGATAAAGCTTTTAAAAACTTACTAAGAAAATGAATGCTATTTTTCTCTTAAGACATTGGATTTTTACATTATTGTTGGGAACAATCATCTTTTCAATAATAAATGGATATAGTGCTAATTGGAGCTCAAGAAATTTTTCTGATTTTTTTCAACTATATCCATTTATGGTAATTATAGGATTACTTCTCTCCTTACCAACTTATCTTTTATATATTTTCATTACTACTGTTTTAAAAAACAAAAACATAAAAATAGTTCATGAAAAAACAATATTAATCATATTCGTAATAAGCGGAGTTTTTATAACTACAGCACTTATAAATGGAACTGTGTGGTTTGACCTTGCGATTTCGTATTCACTTTCAACTATTATTGCAACATTCTTTTTTACAATGCATTTTAAAAATGATAAGGGATAGGTATAGCAATATCTTGTACTAATTAATAAATATTTCACCCTGCTGGGGCTCGACAATTTTTACTGCATATTTCTACAAATATATCGTCCCTCTGGGACTTGAATTTACCCGTCAAAAATTCTTATGTATTATTCCGGCGGAGTAAAATATTCTAACTAATTATGACAACAATAAATCTCACCACAAAAATAAAAGCATCAAAACAAATCGTCTTTGATGTTTCACGAGACATAGACATTCATCAACAATCAGCGAGTAAGACTAGTGAAGTGGCTATTGCCGGAATAACTTCTGGCTTGATTAATTTAAACGAAACGGTAACCTGGCGTGGTAAACATTTCGGATTTTATCTCACACACAAAAGCCGAATTACAGCAATGAATTTCTACGATTATTTTGTGGATGAAATGGAACGAGGCAAATTTAAATCTTTCAGACATGAGCATGTTTTTGAAGAAAAAAACGGCTTTACAATCATGAAAGACAAATTGCAATATGAAACGCCATTCGGAATTTTTGGGGAACTTTTTGATATTTTATTTTTAGAAAAACACCTTACAAATTTTCTCTTGGAAAGAAATAAAATTTTGAAAGAAGTTTCAGAAAAACAATCTTAAATAAATTTCTTACTTTTATAAGTAATCTCAGTATTTAATTTAAAATCAAACTTATGACAATAAAGACTAAAATTTTAACTGTATTATTTTTTATGATGGTTTGCATAGGTTTTGCGCAAAGTAATTGTAAAAACTTAAAAGGTTGTGAACGAAAATTATGCGAGTTAAACACCAAATTAATTGCAGCAAAAAAAGCCGGTAATCAAAACCAAATAAAAGGGGTTGAAGAAGCGATAGCGAAAACCAAAAAAAATTGTACAACAAAAACAGTTACAACTGACCTTGACAAAAAGGTTAAAGAAAAACAGCAAAAGTTTAAAGAAAGAACTGATGATTTAAATAAAGCAATTAAAAATCAGGAGAGTAAAGAAAAAATTGACAAGAAAAGAAAAAAACTGGATGAAGCCAAAGCAGATTTAAATAAAGCGTTGGCAGAACAAAAAACAAAGTAATTACTTGGTTTCCTTTTATAAAAAACCCGATGCTGATACATCGGGTTTTCTTTATACAATGATTTTTTACAGTTATTTTTTTTGAATAGAGGTAAATTTAAAGAGTACTAAGACCTTTTTAATGGTTTGAGGTAATTAAACCATTTATTGATTCAGCCTGTAATGCCAGCAATAATTTCTGCGTTTTTGAGGTAGTAACTGTAATTGTAATATTGCCATCTTCAGACATATCAAAACTATTTGTTGTATTTTCCGGACTCAAATAAAATGGCCAGACAGAGGTCAATAAATTGGTTTTTAAAAAGAATAAAGTTTTTAAATCATACTTTCCAAAAATTTGAATTTCGAGAGTCATCCCGGAGGCAACTAACAAACCATTCGTTACCCAATTTAAAATTCCGTTGGTACCAAACAACTCATCCCAGGTTACAAGATTACTTCCTGTTTTCCAGGTGCTCTTATCCTGATAAGCTTTAACAAAAGCGCCCTGAGTAAACCACCCGCCTAATTGTGTAGAAATATGAGCGATCTTATCAAAGTGTAATTTGAAAACAAATCTTGAATTCTCTGCCGTTTCATTAAAATTTAAAAAAGGCTGAAAAACCAAAAAACTAGGATAAGATGGAAATAATTCTTTTGGCGGACTTGGATAATTAGAGGAATCAAAAGTAAAATCAAATGACGATCCGCCTGATAATCCAGTAGTAATTTCGGCAGAATTTGGTTTGAATATTGGCTTTTTGGTTGTACTACAGTTTAACCAATAGCTTTCATTTGCATAATTTTTTTTTGCCAGATCACTTATAAAAGTTTTTTCCTGAGCATCAAGTAATTTACCATAAGTTGTACTAAAAAGAGGACTCTGATCATTTGTATTAGCAATAAATGTATCATTAGGTACAATATCAAATAAACTAAACAAATCACAATCATTTGAAGGAAGCATTGGAACAACAGGAAACCATCTCAAACTTGAAGAATCTAAAGTAAGACTCGATACAATTTTTTTAATAATTAATTCTTCATAAATATTTATCATAACTAGATAGTATTAAATTAATGTAAAAACTGTTTGCGAATGAACTTCCTGATCAAATATCGAAATCTATTTTTTACAATTTCAGACAATTGAAAATTGAAGTTCAATTAAAAAAAGAGAACACAGAATCAACTGTGCTCTCTATAGTTTTACTTTTTAAATAAAATTAGATTAATCTGGAAGCTGATGGCCCTTCGATAGCAAGTTTAGTTGGAATAACTCCCATTCCTAAAATTTGCAAACTTCCCGGTTTACAAGTAATTGTTGTAGTAATGTATCCCTCTGAATCATGTGTGTGAGTTTGGGTTACAGTAGAACTAGAGTGAGAAGTATAAAAAGGCCACACATTTGTATCTTTACTGGTTACGATTTGTTGATATTCTGATTCAGAATAAGTAGCATAAGAAGTAGTAGTGATTGTATATCCGTTTACCAAAAGCACTTGATTTGCGATATTTTGGCATGAACCCTGAGGTCCAAAAACCCTATCCCAATCAGCCTGTCCCTGAAGCCATTTATTAGGATCTTTGTATTGGTTTGTAAAAAAGCCCTGAGTAAACCATCCACCGGCACGTACTTGTAAAAAAGCGTACTTATCAATAGTAACATTTACAGTAATTCTGGAAGAAGATGCTTTTTGGTTTAATTGTGTAGAAACTGAGCTTGAAGAAGTTCCCCAGAAACCAACTCCTGCAGAACCTGTACTTTTGGCCCATGAAGAGTCAATATTGGTATCAGCAGTTGCAGAATCAAAAATGATATTAGCTGATGAACCATTATTTACCTGATTGTATAAATCTGCAAAATTTGGAGCATAAATTGGATCTACGGCAACATTCCCGTCCACCCAATATTTTTCATTAACATAATTATCCTGTGCCAGTTTGCTTAAAAAACTTGGTTTTGCATCACTAATAACAATTTGCATATTACCATTTAATCCATTAATTGGGTTACTGGTGTATAATGTTGAAACTGATACTGGTGGGATTCCATCAACAAAATTATACACTCCGGATGCATCTGTCTGAACAGGTAAAACTCCCTGAATCATTTGAAACTGTTTGTCACTCAAATGCAAAGCTTCGCAAAGGGTATTGTATAATCCTGCGGTAGAATTTGGTAGCGATGCATCTCCTGTTTCTTTCTGAGTTGAAGTCAATACTTGACTATGATTATTTTCCATGACATTGTTTGTTTAGTTTTCTTACTCATAAGGCTTTTCAGATCCGCCTCGTTTTTTTAAGTGGGGTCTGCTCCACTTTTTTGATTTACTTTTTTTAGAACATTTCAATAAAAAGTATTTTCAAGTCATGTAAAAAACTCGAAATCAAAGTTTTAAAAAACATTCCAAAAACAAATACTGAAAATAATTTTAGCTAGCTTTTACTTCTTTTCTCTACCAAAACTATATCAGACATTTGAGTTTCATCAAAAAAATGCTACAGGAAAACGATTCTTTGTCATGAAACAAAGAAAATGAGTCATAAGATTATTCTTAAAATATATTTTTTAAAGAAAAATGCTATAATGAAGGAATAAAAAAAGTACAAATATTTAAAAATGAACACCTTACAAAAACAAAACAAGAGACATATTCAGTAAAAAAATCAAAAATATTTAGAAAAACTTCTTATGAAGATTAAAGAAATTTAGAAAAACACCATCATTAGCCACCAGAAAATGGGTACACTTTCTACCCAAAAAGAAGTATAATACTTAGAGCGCTCCTGATTGGCAAATAATATAAACAACATCAACATCACAACCATAATAAGATTTATAATGAGGTCATGAATACTAAAGGTTAAAATACCAACGATCCAAAACGGAACTAAAAGCAAGAATCCTAAAATTTTTGTTCGTTTTACACCTATGGTTTGTGGTACTGTTTTTAAATGCGGATCATCATTAGCCAAATCTAAAATCTCAAAAACTAAAATCAAAACAAAAACCAGGACAAAACGCTGAATACATTTGATAAAAAAGTTAGCAGTAAACGGAATTTCGGCATTTATATACGGCAGGACCAAAGTGGCCCCAACCCAGCAAAGTGCAACAATATAAATTTTAACGCCAGCCCAGTTCCTGGCATTTTTACGATTTGGAAAAAACGGAAGTGTATACAATGCCGTAACTGCAAATATGGCAAACGAAACAATTTGAGTAATTCGTTTTAACTGAAAAAAATAATATCCTGCTGCAAACAATGAAATAAAACTTAGTACAGCAATAATTTTTAACTGATTGCCAACCGGTTTTCTTTTAACACGAACCAAAGCATCATATTTTACAAAATTATAGCCTATAATTGTTCCAAAAAAAACAAACAAAGCCATTGGCTCATCATATTGAATATGAAAAAAATAAAACGTTATCCTAACCAAAGCATAACATGATAAAGCCACGTGAATGCTGCTGTTTAAATAAAAATCGAAAATTTGTTTTAGAAGCTTCATCCCTCAAATCTAATCAATTGGTAACAAATCAACTCTTTAGTTATAAAATTGATAAAAATTGAAGTTAAAAATACCTATTAAATTATTAATAATACTTAATTTTGCGCCACAAAAAAACAACACATTTACTATAAAATGTAATAAACCTTGTGTAGCATGAGATTAACTCAAATAAAAACACCCGGCAAATTACTTTTGATCTTTAAAAACTAGACTACTACAAATGAAAACAGATGCTTTTGCTTTAAGACACATTGGTCCAAGAGAAACAGATCTTCAACACATGTTACAAACCATTGGTGTTGAATCTATTGAACAACTTGTTTATGAAACCCTTCCGGACGATATTCGTTTAAAAGCGCCTTTAAACCTGGATCCTGCAATGACAGAGTATGAATTTGCAAATCATATTCAACAATTAGGAAAGAAAAATAAAGTATTCAAATCATATATTGGTTTGGGTTATCATCCCACTATTGTTCCGGCTCCAATTCAGAGAAATATCTTCGAAAACCCGGGATGGTACACTGCTTACACGCCTTACCAGGCAGAAATTGCTCAAGGTCGTCTTGAAGCTATTTTAAATTTCCAGACTACTGTTATCGAGTTAACAGGAATGGAAATTGCCAATGCTTCTTTATTGGATGAAGGAACTGCTGCTGCAGAAGCTATGGCGTTATTATTTGATGTTCGTACAAGAGATCAAAAGAAAAACAATACACATAAATTCTTCGTTTCTGAAGAAATTTTACCTCAGACTTTATCTGTACTTCAGACACGTTCGACTCCAATTGGAATTGAATTAGTTGTTGGAAACCACGAAACATTTGATTTTTCGAATGAATTCTTTGGAGCTATTTTACAATACCCGGGAAAATATGGTCAAGTAAACGATTACAGTGCTTTTGTTGCCAAAGCAAAAGAAAACGAAATCAAAGTTGCCTTTGCTGCTGATATTTTATCATTAGCTGCTTTAACTTCTCCGGGAGAAATGGGAGCTGCAGTAGTGGTTGGAACTACACAGCGTTTTGGTGTACCAATGGGTTATGGTGGTCCTCATGCTGCGTTTTTTGCAACTAAAGATGAATACAAACGATCTATGCCAGGTCGTATTATTGGAGTTTCAATTGATGTAAACGGAAACCGTGCTTTACGTATGGCTTTAGGAACTCGTGAGCAACACATTAAACGTGAAAAAGCAACTTCAAACATTTGTACCGCTCAGGTTTTACTAGCGGTTATGGCCGGAATGTATGCGGTTTATCACGGACCAAAAGGATTACAATATATTGCAAACAAAGTTCATGCATCAGCGGTTACTACTGCTGAAGCTTTAAACAAACTAGGAGTTTTCCAAACTAATACAGCTTACTTTGATACTATTTTAGTAAAAGCAGATGCTCAAAAAGTAAAAGCAGTTGCAGAGAAAAACGAAGTAAACTTCTTCTACCCAGATGCCGACTCCGTTTCGATTTCATTAAACGAAACAACTTCGATTGCTGACATCAACCAAATTATTGCCATTTTTGCTGAAGCTTTAGGAAAAGAAACTGTTTCTGTTTCTGAATTAACTGAAACTAGTCAATTACCAGCTTCATTAGAAAGAACGTCGTCTTTCTTAACACATGATGTTTTCAACAATCATCATTCAGAAAGTCAGTTGATGCGTTACATCAAAAAATTAGAACGCAAAGATTTATCGTTGAATCACTCGATGATTTCATTAGGTTCTTGTACAATGAAATTAAACGCAGCTTCAGAAATGTTGCCTCTATCAATGCCAAACTGGAACAGCATTCACCCTTTTGCACCAGTTGAACAAGCTGAAGGTTATATCACGATGCTTAAAAAATTAGAAGAGCAATTAAATGTAATTACTGGATTTGCAGGAACTACATTACAGCCTAACTCTGGAGCGCAGGGAGAATATGCAGGTTTAATGGCTATTCGTGCTTATCATTTGTCAAGAAACGAAGGTCACCGTAATGTATGTTTAATTCCTTCATCAGCTCACGGAACAAATCCTGCTTCTGCAGCTATGGCCGGAATGAAAATTATTGTTACTAAAACGACTCCGGAAGGAAATATTGATGTAGAAGATTTAAGAGAAAAAGCGATTGAACATAAAGATGATTTATCTTGTTTAATGGTAACGTATCCTTCTACTCACGGAGTTTACGAATCTTCAATTATTGAAATCACGAAATTAATCCACGACAATGGCGGATTAGTATATATGGATGGTGCAAACATGAACGCGCAAGTTGGATTAACAAATCCTGCTACAATTGGTGCTGACGTTTGTCACTTAAACTTACACAAAACATTCGCTATTCCTCACGGTGGTGGTGGACCTGGAGTTGGACCAATTTGTGTAAATGAAAAACTGGTTCCATTTTTACCAACAAACCCAATCTTAAAAGTAGGCGGTGAACAAGCTATCACAGCTATTTCATCTGCACCTTACGGATCTGCTTTAGTATGTTTAATTTCTTACGGTTACATCACAATGATGGGGGCTGAAGGATTAAAAAGTGCTACAGAACATGCGATTTTAAATGCTAACTACATGAAAGCGCGTTTCGAAGGACACTACCCAATTCTTTATACCGGAGAATGCGGAAGAGCGGCTCACGAAATGATTTTAGATTGCCGTGCGTTTAAAGAAAACGGAATCGAAGTGGGTGATATCGCAAAACGTTTGATGGATTACGGTTTCCACGCTCCTACAGTTTCTTTCCCGGTTGCTGGAACTTTAATGATCGAACCTACTGAATCTGAAGATTTAGCAGAATTAGATCGTTTTTGTGATGCACTTATTTCAATCAGAAAAGAAATTGAAGCTGCAACTGCTGATGATAAAAACAATGTATTGAAAAATGCACCTCACACATTGGCAATGTTAACTACAGATTCTTGGAATTTCCCTTATACGAGAGAAAAAGCAGCTTACCCGTTAGATTACATCGCTGACAATAAATTCTGGCCATCTGTTCGTCGTGTAGATGATGCATATGGTGACAGAAACTTAGTTTGCAGCTGTGCTCCTATTGAAGCTTACATGGAAAACTAAAAAATAAGTTTTTCTATACATACAAAACCCGACAAGTTTTTAAAAACATGTCGGGTTTGTTTTTTGATTTTTGTTTCAGGTTTCAGGTTTCAGGTTCCTACATAACGTGAAACCTGAAACCTGAAACTTTAAAAAGAAGACACTTTTTCTTTTTATAACATTCCTTTTAGTTTTATTTATTTTTATAACATTTCAAAATACATGAGCGAAATAAAAGCAAACTCTTAAATCAATCTCAAACGTTTGAAATCTCGGAAAAATCAAAAAATCATTAGAAGATAACCAATATATCAACTAAAAAATTGTTATTTCATAATTATATGCATGCATAGTATTTTTTATGATAGTTATCATGATTTTATTTATACTTTAGCAATAAATTTATCGGATAATTAAGGAAAAATGAAAATAAAAATCATTGGTATTGGGAGTTATATCCCGGGTTTAGAAGTAAAAAATACAGACTTTGACAAACATATTTTTTTGAATGAAGATGGAACTCCTTTTGGTTACCCGAATGAAGTTGTAATTAAAAAATTTAAAGGCATTACCGGAATTCAAAACCGTCGTTATGCTGAACCGGAATACACAGCATCTGATCTGGCTTTTTTTGCAGCTCAAAAAGCAATTGCAAATGCAGGAATCGATGCCGAAACTTTAGATTACATTATTTTTGCTCACAACTTTGGTGACGTAAAAACTGGAACACATCAAACGGATATTTTACCAAGTTTAGCTACTCGTGTTAAAAACAAATTAGGCATTAAAAACCCAAAATGTGTAGCATATGATATTCTTTTTGGATGTCCGGGATGGATCGAAGGTGTTTTACAAGCGAATGCTTTCATCAAATCCGGAATGGCAAAAAGAGTTATGGTAATTGGAGCCGAGACCTTATCAAGAGTTGTAGACGATCATGACCGTGATTCTATGATTTATTCTGATGGAGCCGGAGTTTCAATTCTGGAAGCTTCAACAGATGATGCAGGTTTACTTTCTTATGAAAGCGCCACTTATGCTAATGAAGAAGCTAATTTCCTTTACTTTGGAAAATCATATAATCCTGATTTAGATCCCGATATTAAATACATCAAAATGTATGGACGTAAAATTTACGAATTTGCGTTAAGCAACGTACCATGCGCTATGAAAAGTTGTTTGGATAAAAGTGGTATTGCCATTGACGAAGTCAAAAAAATCCTAATCCATCAGGCAAACGAAAAAATGGACGAAGCTATCATCGAACGTTTTTATAAACTATATGACAAAACTGCTCCTAAAAACATTATGCCAATGAGTATTCATGATTTAGGAAACAGCAGTGTTGCAACCGTACCTACTTTATATGATTTGATTCTTCAGGGAAAAATTGAAAACCACGAAATCAACAAAGGTGATGTTGTTATTTTTGCTTCGGTTGGAGCCGGAATGAATATTAATGCTTTTGTTTATCGCTACTAAAAAAGTTTTTATACAATCTTGAGTGAAATAATTTCGCAAAAACGCGAAGTCGCAAAGTTTATTAAACCATAAAAGTGATATAAGTTCAATTAAGTAAAAAACTTAAAATATCTTACATCACTTATATGGTTATTTTTTTTCAAAACTTTGCGACTTCGCGTCTTTGCGAGAAATTCATTCCAAACTTTTTTCAAAAAAAACACTTCTATTTTCATTCCAATTAAAAAAACAAGAAAGGAGATAACTTTGTATATTTGCGCCTTTGTTGCTTAAAACATATATAATGTACGAAAAAACATTTCCGAATAAAAGATTCAAACTTACCTTAGAGTTTTTACAAAAGCACGTTAACACATCAGAAACCATTTTTGATTTTGGTGTACCAAATCCATTTTCTAAGATAATGGAAGAAAATGGTTATACGGTAAAAAACACTAAAGGCGAAGACTTAGACAACGATCAAACGGCTTTACAAACAGAAGATTATACTGTTTTTACAGCATTTGAAATTTTCGAACACTTATTAAATCCATATACGATTTTAGAAAATGTAAAATGTGATAAATTGTTAATTTCAATTCCGTTACGTTTATGGTTTTCACCAGCATATCGTTCTAAAACAGATATGTGGGACAGACATTATCATGAATTTGAAGACTGGCAGTTAGACTGGCTTTTAGAAAAAACAGGATGGAAAATAACGGATCGTTTACAATTTACACATCCGGTAAAAAAGTTTGGACTTAGACCTTTATTACGATATTTTACCCCGAGATATTATATTGTTGCTGCCGAAAAAGTTAAGAACTAAGATTGCAGATTAACGATTTTAAATTTTTGATTTTTAGATGACTTCCAAACAATCTAGAATCTAAAACCTAAAATCTAAAATTCTTAAAATGAAATACTATATCGTCATTCCCGCGCATAACGAACAAGATTTAATTGGCCTGACTTTACAGTCTTTGGTTTCTCAGACTGTTTTGCCATCAAAAGTTGTAGTGGTAAACGACAATTCGACCGATAAGACAGAAGAAGTTGTATTGAGTTTCGCAAAAGAAAATCCATATATTTCTGTTGTAAACAAAACTTCAGATGCGATTCATTTACCGGGAAGCAAAGTGATTCAGGCATTTCAAAAAGGTTTTGAAACCCTGGATTCTAATTATGATATTATTGTAAAGATCGACGGAGACTTAATTTTTCCTCCCAATTATTTTGAAACCATCATCAAACATTTTGAGTCTGATCCAAAAATTGGAATGGCTGGCGGATTTTGTTATATCGAAAAAAATGGTGACTGGATTTTAGAAAATCTAACCGATAAAGATCACATTCGCGGTGCACTAAAAGCATATCGTGCAGCAACTTTTCAGCAAATTGGCGGTTTAAAACCTGCTATGGGCTGGGATACCGTAGACGAATTACTTTGTAAATATTACGATTGGAAAATAGTCACAGACTCTTCTTTACATGTAAAGCATTTAAAACCAACTGGTGCAAATTACAATAAGACTGCACGTTATAAACAAGGAGAAGCTTTTTTTACTCTGGGATACGGTTTCTGGATTACAGCAATCGCATCAGCCAAACTGGCAATGATGAAAAAAAAGCCTTTGTTGTTTTTTGATTATATAAGAGGATTCTGGAAAGCAAAAAAAGCCAAAACTCCTTTATTAGTTACCCCCGAACAAGCTAAATTTATTAGAAATTACCGTTTTCAGAAAATGAAACAAAAGTTAATTTGATTGGTAAAAAAACCGAAAAACTGTGTCTCATAACCCAAAACTCGTAACTTCTTTTTACCTTAGCCAATATTTCAAAAACTATGATGTTAATTCGTTATATATCTCAAATAGGAAGATATTTTTTAATGCTGAAAGAAATTTTTAATAAACAGACCAAATGGCCTGTTATGAAAAAATTGATTTTCAAAGAAATCGATGATCTGATAATAGACTCTCTTGGTATTGTTTGCTTTATCTCTTTTTTCATAGGAGGAGTTGTAGCGATTCAAACTGCACTAAATCTAACAAACCCTTTAATTCCAAAATATTTAATTGGTTTTGCTACACGTCAATCTGTAATTCTGGAGTTTGCCCCTACTTTTATTTCGGTAATTATGGCCGGAAAAATGGGATCTTACATCACTTCTAGTATTGGAACAATGCGTGTAACAGAGCAAATTGATGCTTTAGAAGTTATGGGGGTTAATTCGTTAAACTATCTTGTTTTTCCAAAAATAATAGCCTTATTAATGTATCCTTTCGTAATTGGAATTAGTATGTTTTTAGGAATTTTTGGCGGATGGCTTGCTTGTGCATACGGAGGATTCTCTACAAGTCAGGACTTTATTCAGGGTGCTCAAATGGAATTTATTCCTTTTCATATTACATACGCTTTTATTAAAACCCTGATTTTCGCTATGTTATTAGCAACAATTCCATCTTTTCACGGATATTACATGAAAGGTGGAGCATTAGAAGTGGGTAAAGCAAGTACAGTATCGTTTGTATGGACTTCTGTTTGCATTATTCTTTTTAATTATATATTAACTCAATTATTATTAGGATAATGATCGAAGTAAAAAACATAGAGAAATCATTTGGTGACAGTAAAGTTTTAAAAGGTGTTTCGACCGTTTTTGAAACTGGAAAAACCAACTTGATTATTGGGCAAAGTGGATCGGGAAAAACGGTTTTATTAAAAACGCTGTTAGGAATTCACACGCCAGATTCTGGTACTATTGAATTTGACGGAAGAGTTTATTCTGATTTAACACCAGAAGAAAAAAGAGAACTACGAACTGAAATTGGAATGGTTTTTCAGGGAAGTGCACTATTTGATTCTATGACTGTTGAAGAAAATGTCGCTTTTCCATTAAAAATGTTTACCAACTCAAATAAAGCAATAATTAAGGAAAGGGTCGATTTTGTTTTAGAAAGAGTGAATCTAGTTGACGCACATAAAAAACTGCCATCAGAGATTTCAGGAGGAATGCAGAAACGTGTTGCAATTGCAAGAGCTATTGTAAATAATCCAAAATATTTATTTTGTGACGAACCGAATTCAGGTTTAGATCCAAACACGTCTACTTTGATTGATAATTTGATTAAAGAAATTACCGAAGAATACAATATCACAACTGTAATTAATACGCATGATATGAATTCTGTAATGGAAATTGGCGAGAATATTGTTTTCCTGAAAAAAGGTCTAAAAGCCTGGCAAGGAACTAAAGAAGAAATCTTTAGAACAGACAACAAAGATATTGTCAAATTTGTTTACTCTTCTAACCTGTTCAAAAAAGTAAGAGAAGCTTATTTAAAAGGATAACTCATGGAGTAGATTCTTTAAGGGTTTTAAAAATAAAAAAAGGGATTTCAATTTTTTTGACATCCCTTTTTTATTGGTCAGGAAACAATAGCAATGTATTCTTTTACAATCATTTTTTATTCTTTATTTCTACTTCTAAAAACTAGAGAATATAATACTAACCTATAAAAACCAAAAGATTTATTATGTTTTCGTTTTCATTTATGCGCAAAACCCATTCTTATTAAAAGAAAAATCTTTCAAAAAATAAATTTTGTTTTGTAGTATTTTTTATACTTTTACAGCTTACGTTATATAAAAACTATTATGATTCAAAGCCGGGTTTTAATAAAAAAATGCATCGGTCAATTTTACAGAACCTTTATTCTCGTTTCTCTATTCTCCGTTTTTATAATTTCATGTGCTAAAGAAGACACAGATGATACAGCTGCGGTTTCTAAAACAGACTCTGTAAAATTGCTCAATTATTCTTATGGAAAGAACTCTTTGCAAAAAATGGATATCTATTTACAAAAAGGCAGAACATCCAGCACTCCGTTGCTTATCTGTATACATGGCGGAGGATGGATAGAGGGAGATAAAAACGATATTGATCCTACGCTTTTTATACAAAGTGGATTTAACGTCCTGAATATAAATTACAGATTAGCCAACAATAAAGACATAACCTGCAAGGACATGATGGACGATATAGGTTCTGCATTAACAAAAATTACTGAAAATTCAGAAAACTGGAATATTCGTAAAAATAGCTTTGTAATATATGGTTTTAGTGCTGGTGCACATCTCAGCATGTTATATGCTTACAAATATGATTTTCTAAATCAGGTTTCTGCGGTAATATCTTATGGCGGCCCGACAAAACTAGATGAATTTCAATCATTTGATAACAATATTCCTCAAATGATTAATTCTATGACAGGCATTAATTGGAATGAGACTGGTACCATACCTGAATCTTATAAAAAATACAGCCCTTTTTATTCAAATAACTATAAACCAACTTTCTTTATCCATGGAGAAAAAGATACATTTATACCTCTTGAACAATCTGAATTGATGCATAATCTTTTAATTGAAAAAGAGATAAATACAGATTTTTTTATTTTAGCCAATGCAGGACATGGTGGCGAAGGAGCCTCTCAACAACAGCAGGAACAAATGTTTATAAAACTCTATAATTGGGTTTTAAAAAACTCCTAGTTTACATATCTAAAAGATCCCAAATTCCAATCTTAGTAAAAATTGGAATTTGGGATTTTTTATATTGGAATTTAATTTAGTATTTTTTATTCAGTCCAAAACCAAACGTTACTCCCACGCCGACAAAAGCATATTTCCCAATATTACCATAAAACTTAACACCAACACTAGGTATTAGAATGTAATAAAGAAGTGTTGGTTTCTTTTTTGAGTAAAACCATTTATAATTTGCCTCAAAAGGCACGCCATAATAATTTTCATCGCGCAGAAAACGGTTATCGTCAAGATCTCTTGTTGCTATTTCTAAGTTGTTGCGACTTATCCCTAAAGAAACACTATATGAATGATTTGAACTCAGCCATCGTCTGCCATACAATAAAGCATATTCTTTAAAATCTTCGCCTTTATAGCGCTTTGGAATTATAATATAATCGCCCTCAACTCTGGCATAACCAACTGCATTTGTGAATCTAAAAGTAAAGAGGCTTTTTCCTGTCTGATAATTTAATTCTGCACCTCCGGCAATTCCAATATTTTTAACAACTGCTGGACCTCCAAAACCCTCAATGTAGATTATAGGATTTGTTTTTTCTTCTTTTTCCAAATTTGAAGTCTCTTGTCCTAAAACAAAATTTGAGAAAACCAACACAAAAAATAAGCTGAGTAATATTCTTTCCATAAAAAAATTAATTTTTTCAAAGATATAGCAATTCTACAAATGTAGAGTAAGTTGCGTTTAAAATTAATATTAAATTTCTTATGACAAATTCCAACAAAAAATTCCAAATCCCAATCTTACATAAAATTGGAATTTGGAATTTTCTATTTTGAAATATTTAAACTTTAATCTATTAACTCTACTTCCGCATTTGGATTAAAAAGATAAGTTTTACCGGAGCTTATTTCTATACATTCGAAACGTTTGGTTCTAACTGCTAATTTCTTAAATATTTTTCCGTTGTTTATTCTAAAAACGCTTCCATACGGAATCTCGAAAACATAATTCTTATCATTGCTTTTGTCGTATTCTTTTAAAGCCAAAGACAATGTAGTGTCTGTATCGCTACTCGCAGAAGGATTTTTAAAATGTCTTGCCAGCAAAGGCAAAATATGATTTGGAAAAATTTCTGGTCTGATATAAGGCACCATTAAACGCTGAAAAGTAAACTTCCACTCATTTCCGTGTGGCTTTATATTTCTGCCAAATTTCTCAAATGCTACCAGGTGAGCAATTTCATGAATGAGTGTAATTAAAAAACGATATTTATTTAAACTGGCATTTACCGTAATTTCATGTTTCCCACCAGGTCCTTTCCTGTAATCGCCATGTCGCGTCTGACGCTCATTTACGATTTTAAGGTGAACCTGATTGGCTACAATCAATTCAAAAACAGGCCTTACAGCATGTTCTGGTATATATTTAGCTAAAGTTTCGTTCAAAATAATTATGAATTATAAAGTATGAGTTAAATTGGTTATGAATTTTTCTTTGACGTTATGATTATACTTCTTATTATTTTTAAAACTTCGCTACATTGTTGATGTATGGATTCGAATTCAACCGTTGAAATGTAATTTGTTGCATTTAATATTTCTAACCAATACATAGACTCATCACATTCTTTTTGAGAAATTGATAATTTATGAATAAAATCAGCTTTACTTTGAGCATTAACTGCTTCGCGAACATTTGCTCCCACCGAAGTAATAGAACGTAAAAATTGCTTACTCATTGTAAATTCTTTCTTTTCTAAAACTAACCATTTATAGAAATTAACACCTCTTACAGCTAATTCAAAACTTTTAACTTTCACAACACTTTCACTCATAATTCATAACTTATAACTAACTACGGATTAGTAGAAGAAACTTCCAAAACCTTTCCGTTAAAGTATTTATTTCCGTTAAGAGTAAAATCATAAATATAAGTTGCCATTCCTTCGGCAGAAATTGGAGCCTGATATCCCGGGAAAGCTTCGTTTAGCATTTCAGTCTGAACTGAACCTAAAGCAAGAACATTAAATAAAATACCCTGCTCTTTATATTCTTCTGCCAATAATTCGGTTAAAGTAATTACAGCTCCTTTGCTTGAGCTATATGCAGCTAATCCTGCAAACTTAAGACTTCCTCTTACACCACCAATTGAACTGATTGTAACAACATGACTCCCTTTTTGAAGATATGGCAAACAAATTCTGGTAAGATTTGCAACTGCAAAAACATTCACTTTATAAATACTTTCAAAATCTGCCTGAGTAGTTTCTGCAAAAGGTTTCAACAATAAAGCTCCTGCATTATGAACTACTGCATCAACTTTTTTCCAGCTGGAAGAAAGAAAATGGTCTACCTGAGCTAAAGCAGCTTCATCAGACAAGTCAACTGAAAGACAAGTCACATTTTGATGTTCTAAAAGTGCTTGAGGTATTTTTCTGGAAATGGCCAGAACCTGATGGCCTGCATTAGCAAATTGTAATGCCAGTTCGTAACCAATTCCTCTACTGGTTCCGGTAACAATAATATTTTTCATAACACAAAAATAAGGAAATACAACAAAACGAAAGATTATTTATTCATCGTAATTTCTTCTGTTGGTGTAGTCGCGATTTTAGTTACAACTGGTAAAAACTCCTGAATAAAAGAGGTCATGTGTGGAATATCCATTACTTTAAATTCATCTGAAACATGGTGATAAAACTCAAAATTTTCAAAATCAAAAGTACTTATGGACTGACATGGTTTCTTGAATACATCGTAAAAAGAATAATTGTCAGATCTGTAGAACAATTTATATTCTGCTTCTTTTGGTAAAAATCCGATTGTTTTTTTTCCGGTATATTCATTTATTTTTTCGGCCATATTCGATTTATCAAAACCTGTAACATAAGCCAAATAATCACGTTTCATGGGTACACCAATCATTTCGATATTTAATTGTGTGTACAGATTAAAGTTTTGTTTTTTAAGTTTCTGAACCAGACTTTTAGATCCTAACAAACCTTTTTCTTCTCCTGCAAAAAATACAAACAGAATACTTCGCTTGTTCGATTTTGTTTCGCTGAAATATTTAGCCATTTGAGCAACAGCCGTAACTCCTGACGCATCATCATTGGCTCCATTATA
Organism: Flavobacterium chilense; assembly: GCF_001602525.1. Classification (GTDB taxonomy): domain Bacteria; phylum Bacteroidota; class Bacteroidia; order Flavobacteriales; family Flavobacteriaceae; genus Flavobacterium; species Flavobacterium chilense. Next base: position 13,503 of record NZ_LSYT01000007.1, on the reverse strand, counting down.
AATTACATCAGGCTGTTGTTTTTTCTCAATTCCAATATGATCATAATGAGCACTTAAAACCACAAATTCTTTTTTCAAAATCGGATCTGTTCCTTCCAGAACACCTACAATATTAAAAGCAGGCGCTTTAAAATTAGTAAGCGTATCTCTATAAGTCGCAAAATATGGCTTTATATTATTCTTCTTAAAAAAATCTTCTAAAAATACTGCTGCTTTTTCTATTCCTTTCGTTCCGGTTTCGCGACCTTCTAACTCATCTGAAGAAAGGTATTTTAAAAAATTCGAAACTTCATTCTCTTTTACTTTATAAGTAATTTCGATTGGTTTAGAAACAGATTTTGATTCGTTTATACCCCCCGCAGACGGGTTTGATTTACAAGCCAAAAAAACAAGAGGAAGCAGAAAGTAAAGTTTTTTCATAAATGAAGATTTAGATCTCTAAAGAAAATGATTTAAAATATTTATACACTATAACTGTTTGAATAATTTCTAAAACAATGAAAAACATACAGTTTATACTTTTAAAATAATTTGTTTAAAAAAACAAAATAACATAAAGCGTTCCTTAAAGAACGCTTGTCAAAGTTTATGCAATATAGTAATATTTTAAGTTTCTTTTTATGTAATACTCTTTCTGTTAAGCAAATATATTTTAAACCAAAAGAAAAACATTTTATTCTTTCTCCTATTTTAAATACTTATAAAAGAGGCCGAAAAATCTTTTGCATGAACTAAATCATAATGCCGCATAGTTCCTTTATTTTGTTCTATGACAGTCTGAGTTATACTTAAGGTTTTTATTGTATTTTCTCTATTGATAATCAAACCGTTTTCAGAATCATAGGGTTTTGTATAACGATGAAAATCAAAAATTTTAGAAGCTGAGACTTCATCGGTATTTCTTAAAAAATTCACAAACCAGTAAGCTCTTTCTTTTCTAATTTCATTTGAATACAAAGTGACAGATGACCAAATATAACTTTGTGCCTCATTAAGTGATGTTGTTCTTTTTACAAAACCATCCCAAATTAGCTCGTACAATTTTGATTTCTGATACAAAATGAGCGTAAAAGGTTCGATGTCTTCTAAATTAATTTGCTCCCAAAGTTCTATTGCCGAATCAGCAGAGATAATATCCAAAGCAATTAATCCACGGCTTTTTCTATAAGGAAAAACTGGGTCATGCTTTCCGATTCCACCGTTCAAAAGCACTAAAACATTTCCGTATTCATCAACTGCAAACCAGGTTCCTCCTGCTTTTGAGTCTTTTGGATACATAATATTTTTATTATTGTGGTAATAACTTTTAGGCAAAATTGCGCCTGGCCGAATTACTCTTTCATCCCGATTTGAAGTAATCACCACAACTCCGTTATTATTAATATAACTTACTGTGCACATTGTTTTCTATATTCTAATAGCAGAATGTCCCATTTCAAAATTTGCATTCATCGAAGTGTTCCCTAATTTTGAAATAGTCGCTTTTATTAAAGCCTGATGATGATTACAACATTCAAGATTATAAAGTAATTCTCTGTAGTAACTACTTTGAATCCTGATCGCAAGTCCATTAATTACCTGTTCTAAATAAATGATTTTGTTTTCACTTTTCAATCCTGTTTTTAACTCAGTAATTTGTTCTTTTGCCGATTTAGTTTCTGTTTGAACTAGTTCATTTACCTCTCGTTTATCATAATTCAAAATACCTGAGTCATAACTATTTTCAAGGCACTGAAACTTTTCTATAATAGTTCTGGTGTGTTCGCCAATGGTCGCATTATTTAAAGCATCGCGAACTTCTGAATATTCTTTATCAGTTAACTGATCTAACAGATAAATTAATTCATCTAAACTGTAACGTATTGATTTTAGTAACATGGCTGTTTAATTTAAGAGATTAAATAATTGATTTATTTAAGCAAAGTAATCTTAAGCAACATATTAAAATGATGATGATTAAAATCAAAAACTTATTTCTCTTTAAAGTTTAATTTCTAGACAAGGGATACGATAAAATGGAGTTGGCTTTTTTCTTTATTTGAGTTTCTAATATTGAAATAAGTTTTTCTATATGATACTTAAAATTAAAACGTGTAATAAACTAGTATTACTCCTGTTATAATTTACGTTAATTAATGATTTATAGTTTTCAGGAATTTAAAAAAAAGTACTAAGAATTGTGATTAAATAATCTTTAGATCTAGTAGATACTTTTTTTCACATTTTGACATTTGGAGAAAAAGAAAACCCTTTTAGACAAATCAGTCTAAAAGGGTTTTTAATAAATTATATTTAAAAGTATAATTATCCCGCAATAACAGCTCTTGAAATTACAATTTTCTGAATCTCTGAAGTACCTTCATAGATCTGAGTAATTTTTGCATCACGCATCAAACGCTCTACATGATATTCTTTTACGTATCCGTTTCCTCCGTGAATCTGAACAGCTTCAACTGCAGTATCCATTGCAACTTGCGAAGCAAATAATTTTGCCATTGCACCACTCACGTCATAATTTTTATGCTGATCTTTATCCCAGGCTGCTTTCATACACAAATGACGCGCCGCTTCAATATTAACTGCCATATCTGCCAGTTTAAAAGCAATAGCCTGATGATTACAGATTTCTGTTCCAAAAGCTTTACGCTCTTTAGAATATTTTAAAGCCAGTTCGTAAGCTCCTGAAGCAATTCCTAAAGCCTGAGAAGCAATTCCGATACGACCACCTGCAAGTGTTTTCATTGCAAATTTAAATCCGAAACCATCTTCGCCAATTCTATTTTCTTTAGGAACTTTTACATCGCTAAACATCAAAGAGTGTGTATCTGAACCACGAATTCCCATTTTTTGCTCTTTTGGACCAATAGAGAAACCTGGCATATCTTTGGTCATAATCAAAGCATTAATTCCTTTATGCTTCAATTCAGGATGAGTTTGAGCAATTACCAGATAAACTGATGCTGTGTTTCCGTTAGTAATCCAGTTTTTTGTTCCGTTTACAAGATAATGGTCGCCCATATCAATCGCTGTAGTTTTTTGTGAAGTTGCATCACTTCCTGCTTCAGGTTCACTTAAGCAAAATGCTCCGTGAATTTCGCCTGATGCCAGACCAGGTAAATATTTTTGTTTTTGTTCTTCGGTTCCAAATTCCTGTAGTCCCCAACAAACTAATGAGTTGTTTACAGACATTACTACAGAAGCTGATGCATCAACTTTTGAAATTTCTTCCATAGCAATAACATAAGAAATAGCATCTAAGCCACTTCCGCCGTATTTAGGATCAACCATCATACCCATGAAACCTAATTGTCCCATTTTTTTTATTTGCTCAGTTGGAAATATTTGCTTTTCGTCACGTTCGATAACGCCCGGTAACAATTCGTTTTGAGCAAAATCTCTGGCAGCTTGTTGAATCATTAAATGTTCTTCGGTAAGATTGAAATCCATAGTCTAAATGTTTATTGTTTTTCTAAACTCATTTCAGGAAAATCAGTTTAGTGATAGTTAATTTTTTGTTTTTGAATTGATTTTTTTCTGTAAAAAGGCTTCCAAAGATAATTTTTAAATGTCAAATTAACAATGCGCGCATACAAAATTAATAGATCAGCAATGATTACGATAACGTTTTCGTTATATTATTAAAATTTGGCGTAACTGACATCAATTTTGCAACATTTTCCGCAAAATTCAAGAATAAAATTGTTGATTAAAATAGCGCATTTCTAAACATTTTAGTAAAATTCTACATCAAAAAAGATTAAACAATTCTTAAAACGAGTATATACACGTAAAACTAGTCTTACTAATTTGATTATTAAATGGATACGACAAAAAAAATCAAAATCAAGAATAAAAAAACATGTTTAATAACGAGGTTTAATTGATAAATTAACATTATTTTTGCCTAAAAATTATAATATGGACAGAACATGAAAAAGATTTTACTTTTATTTACACTCCTTTTTAGCTTACAGTTTTCGACCGTTTCTGCACAGACTCAATTAGAGGTAAATGGCGTTACTGTTCCAAGAAAAATTGATTTTCAGGGAAAGACTTTGCAACTTAATGGCGCTGGTGGCAGATCAAAAATGTGGTTAGAAGTTTATGTCCAGGCATTATACTTATCTCAGTTAAGTCAGGATCCGCAATTTATTATTGACAGCGATACAGAAATGGCAATTCGAATAGAAATTACATCTTCAATGGTTTCTTCAAACAAATTAACGAAGGCCATGAATACCGGTTTTGAAAAATCTGCCGGAAGCAATCTTGAACAATTACGACCAAGAATAGAAGAATTTAAAACTTTCTTAAGTGATGCGATTACTGAAAAAGATGTTTTTATTCTGGCATACAATCCACTTGATCAAACCATCAATGTCTATAAAAATGAAACTTTAAAAGGAAAAATTCCCGGATTTGATTTCAAAAAAGCATTATTTGGTATCTGGCTTTCCAACAAACCAGTTGACGAAACGCTGAAAAAACATTTATTAGGAATATAATCTTAAATGATTCACATATTCGAAAGCCGAAAACGAGTTCGTTTTCGGCTTTCTTTTTTTTGTTTGTTAAAATTGACATGAAATACATTATTCGCATTATTCTATTTCATACTTTTACGCAAACTAAACATATCTCAACAAAATGAAAGATTTATTACAGCAATTTGAAAATAAACCACCTGAAATTGTTTTTAACTGGAAAGATTCTGAAACAGAAGCTGAAGGTTGGACTGTTATTAATTCACTTCGCGGAGGAGCTGCGGGCGGAGGAACAAGAATGAGAAAAGGCTTAGATATGAATGAAGTTTTATCCTTGGCCAAAACAATGGAAGTTAAATTTTCTGTTTCCGGACCTGCAATTGGAGGTGCAAAATCAGGAATCAATTTTGACCCGAATGATCCTCGTAAAAAAGGTGTTTTACAGCGTTGGTACAAAGCAGTTTCGCCTTTATTAAAAAGCTATTATGGTACCGGAGGCGATTTGAATGTTGATGAAATCCATGAAGTAATCCCAATGACAGAAGAATGTGGAGTATGGCATCCGCAGGAAGGTGTTTTTAACGGACATTTTAAACCAACGGAAGCTGATAAAATTAACAGAATTGGTCAATTACGTCAGGGCGTTATTAAGGTAATCGAAAACCCTAAATTTTCACCAGATGTAACCAGAAAATATACTGTTGCAGATATGATTACCGGATATGGCGTTGCAGAAGCAGTTCGTCATTTTTATGCAACATATGGCGGAGAAATAAAAGGTAAAAAAGCAATCGTACAAGGTTTTGGAAACGTAGGTTCTGCTGCTGCTTTTTACTTAGCCGAAATGGGTGCAAAAGTAATTGGAATCATTGATCGTGATGGCGGATTAATTAAGGAAGATGGTTTTTCATTTGAAGAAATCAAAACTCTGTTTTTAAACAAAGACGGAAACAAATTAGTTGCCGACAATATGATTCCGTTTGAAGAAATCAATTCTAAGATCTGGACTATTGGTGCTGAAATTTTTACACCTTGCGCCGCATCAAGATTAGTTACACAAGCTCAAATTGACAGCTTAATTGCAAACGGATTAGAAGTAATCTCTTGCGGAGCAAACGTTCCTTTTGCTGACAAGGAAATTTTCTTTGGTTCTATTATGGAAGAAGTAGATCGAAAAGTAAGTTTGATTCCTGACTTTATTTCGAATTGTGGAATGGCAAGAGTTTTTGCTTATTTCATGGAGAAAAAAGTTCAAATGACAGATGAGGCTATCTTTAATGATACATCAGAAACTATAAAAAATGCGATTGTAAAAGCTCACGCTTTAAATTCGTCAAAAACAAATATTAGTGCAACTGCTTTTGAAATTGCATTGAAACAATTAGTATAATTTTCTTTATACTTTTATTCTAAAACGAGCTAATTATTTGGCTCGTTTTTTTATTTAACCGCAAAGCACGCTAATTTATTTCTCGGAAAGTTGCAGAGCCACAAAGAAAAAATTAAAAAGAAAAGCTTTGCGAACTCTGCGGTTAAATTAAGCCCAGCGCTTTCATTCTAAACAATTTTTACTACTTTTAAACGTTTTTATTAAATACTATTACAAAACTCAGAATCAAAATGACGTCGACGGATTCTTCAGATAAAAAGAAATCATTATTAATATCTACAGCGATATATGCGGTTTTATTATTGCTTCTATTTTTTATACGTTTTTGGCCTCCTTATAATCCGGAAAACAATGCAGCTCTCGCAAGCGGCGGTGGCGGTGGTGGCGTAACGGTAAACTTTGGAGACAGTGATTTAGGATCCGGGGCAAATTATAAAAGTGAGGTTCTGGAGGTAAAAAACAATGTTAAACAAGCTCCGGCAAAATCAACTCCGGATGAAGCTATCATCACACAGGAAAACACAGCTACTAACGACGAAGACGTAATTATTCCAACAAAAGAAAAACCTAAAAAAGCGGTACCTGTTGTAAAACCAGAAACAAAACCTGTTCCTGAAAAACCAAAAGTTTCAAATTCTACAAACGATGCTTTATCAAGTATTTTAAAAGGATCTAACAAAGGTGGTGATGGAGATGATAAAGTAGCGGGAAATAAAGGAAAAGCAAACGGAAGTTTAAGTTCTAACGGATATTATGGCACTGGTGGTTCTGGTGGTGGAACCGGTGGAGGCAATGGTACAGGAAACGGAATTGGAACGGGAAGTGGTTATGGAGCCGGCAGCGGCGGAGGTTCTGGCGGCGGATCAGGTTATTCCTTAGGAAATCGAAGAGCATTATCTAAACCTGCACCAAAATACACTTGTGATGAAGCCGGAAAAGTTGTTGTAGAAGTTACAGTTGACCAAAACGGAAAAACAATTAGTGCAGTTCCTGGAATAAAAGGAACAACAAATACGGCAAGATGTTTATTAGATCAGGCAAAAATTGCCGCAATGAATACGAAATGGGATGCTGATGCTGATGCACCGGCAAAACAAGTGGGAAAAATAATTTATAATTTTAGTTTAGATTAAGAAACACGAATTGCACAGATTTACACAAATAAAAAAGGTTTTCTGAAAATTTTCAGAAAGCCTTTTTTATTGTTTTATCGTTTGACTTGTTATCCTGAGTGAAGTCGAAGGACACACGGGTAACCGTTACTAAAAGCACCAATCTTTATCGAGTTTCACGTGTGATTTCTTCTCCGTCGAAATGATATACTCTATGACCACTTTTTCTTTAATCTTTCTTCTATGCTCTTTTTTCTATTTTTACGCGTGAGGGATAGAAGCTGGCTACCGAAGTAGCGCGGATAGCCCGACCACAATAAAAAAATGGGCGAATCAACGTCATGCTGATTAGCCCATTTTTTTATTGTGGTCACGCCCTGATGATAATCTTACTTTGGACTTGTAGCGATGACAAATTTCAAGTTGTTTTTCACTCCTATTTGCAATACATCAACTAAGTCCTGTACCTGCAAATTAAACGGAATTCTGACTACTACCGTTTGTTCTTTATCTGCTCCAATTTTAGACATCAAACTTGTTTCCAGATTTTCAAAATCAACTGGTTCCTTGTCAATATAGAATTTTTTATCTTCAGTAACGGATAAACTAATTAATTGCTTGTTTGTTTTTTCATTCGCTTTCGCTTTTGGCAAAGTCATTTTAATAACATTTGGATTTGCAAGCGTTGAGATAATAAGAAAAAACAACAACAGGAAAAACATAATATCACTTAATGATGAAGTCGCCACTTCGGCATGAAATCTTCTTTTTCTCTTAATAGACATATCTTATGCTCTTTGAATTATATTTACAAATTCTAATATTTGTTTCTGAATTTTTAAAGCAAAATCATCGATTTTTCCGTTCAATAAGTGATAAGCACTATAGGCAATAATACCAACAATAAGTCCTGAACCGGAACTAATCATTTTTTCGTATAAACCTCCGGAAATGTTTCCAATACTAATATTCTCCGTAACAGAGATGCTGTAGAAAATCTTAATAACTCCGGAAATTGTTCCAATAAAACCTAATGTTGGCGCGATACCGGCAATAAGCCCCAGATGGCCTAAACGTCTTTCCATTTCTCCAATCTCAATATCGGCAGCACGATCCATATTTGATTCAATTTCAGCAATTGGTCTTCCAATTACCAGGACACCTTCTTTCAAAATATTTCCTGCAGCAGTATTACTTCTTTCTACAATAGTTCTTGCCAATTCGGTATTACCTGCATTTAATTTATCTCCAACATCCTGCATTAGTCTGCTGTCAATTTTAGAAGCTTTGCTAATGTACAAATAGCGTTCAATAATAACATAAAAAGTATAGAATAATAAAATGGCGATTGGAATCAGGAAAAATCCTCCTTTTAAGATAAATCCTAAAACTGAGATTTCTGTATTTGGGGCAATTTTTTCGATAACTACGTTAGATGCGGCGTTTGCAATGGTATCTGTCTGTAATTGAATAAAACTAAACATATATTAATTCTGGTTTTTAATAATTAATTCTAAAAAATATTTGAAATTTGCAATAAAGATAATTTTCGCTGTAATATAAAACTAAAAAAAACGGAAATTATTTCAATCCACAACTCTTTTATCCAATTATGAACTATCAGGAAACCACAAACTGGATGTTTAATCAACTTCCAATGTATCAGCTTCAAGGCGCTTCGGCTTATAAAGAAGATTTGACCAACATTAAATTATTGGCAGCACATCTTGATAATCCTCAAAATCTGCTAAAATGTATTCATGTTGCGGGGACAAACGGCAAAGGATCTACTTCGCATATGTTGGCTTCGGTTTTGCAGGAAGCAGGATATAAAGTCGGATTGTACACTTCACCACACTTAAAAGATTTTAGAGAACGAATTAAAATTAGTGGTAAAGAAATTTCAGAGGATTTTGTATGTCAGTTTATCACAAAACATAAAGCTTTTTTTGAAGCCAATGACATGAGTTTCTTTGAAATGTCTGTAGGTTTGGCTTTTGATTATTTTGCTGCAGAAAAAGTTGACATTGCTATTATCGAAGTTGGACTTGGCGGAAGATTAGATGCCACCAATATTATTACACCATTAGTTTCTGTTATCACGAACATCGATTTAGATCATACTCAGTTTTTAGGAAATACTCCGGCACTAATTGCTGGTGAAAAAGCGGGAATTATAAAACCAAATGTTCCGGTTGTTATTGGTGAATATACGAATGAAACTCAGCCTGTATTTTTGGCTAAAGCCAAAGAAAATAAAGCGCCTGTTTATTTTGCTTCTGATTTAGTTACAGAAATTTTTCCGTCGGACTTAATTGGGGATTATCAATTTCATAATAAAAAAACGGTTCAGCAAACAATCGCTGTTTTGAATTCTCAAAATGAATTTAAGGCTTCGAATGAAAGCTTAAAAGCTGGTTTATTGAAAGTAGTTAGAAATACGGGCTTGCAAGGAAGATGGCAACAACTTGGTGTAAATCCGAAAATTGTTTGCGACACTGCACATAACAAACACGGTTTAGCAGTTGTGATGAATCAGATTCAGAAAGAAACTTTTGAAAAATTACATATTGTTTTAGGTGTTGTGAACGACAAAGACCTCGATTCTATTTTACCTCTTTTTCCTAAAAATGCACAATATTATTTTTGCAGACCTGATTCGTCGAGAGGTTTAGCTACTGAAATTTTGAAAGAAGCTGCTAAAAAATATCATTTGTTAGGAGAAAAATACGATTCTGTAGCGGAAGCTTTTGCTGCTGCGAAGCAAAATGCGACGGAAAACGATTTTATTTATGTTGGCGGAAGTACTTTTGTCGTTGCTGAATTGCCTTTAAACTAACAGAACTTGAAATTATTGTAAAAAGGCTAAAAAATCTTGCTATATAATAAATTCAATTACAACGAGATAGAAAAAACTTTAAAAAAACTTTAAATTTTTAGCGCGTTTTCTTTGTAGAACTGAAAAAGTGGCTTATATTTGCACTCGCAATCACAAACGATAGCAACCTAGTAAAATAGGGCGATTAGCTCAGCTGGTTCAGAGCACCTCGTTTACACCGAGGGGGTCGGGGGTTCGAACCCCTCATCGCCCACCAAGAAACTCCTTAAGAAATTAAGGAGTTTTTTTTATGCCTTTTATAAGGCGCCCTTCCAAAATTACAAAAGTCAGAATCCCTAAATAAAACACAATAACAACACGCTCTTCATCGGCTAATACAAAAAACATTTCATCTGAATTAACATTGTTTTAAATTCAGATTCAAATCCTTATATCAATTTCCATCAAAGAAATATTTCCCTTTCACAAAATACACAACAAAAAACTGCATAAGACAACTAATTCAACAAACAAGCTTTAAAATATTTTTCATAAATTTGAAAAAATCAAAAATCAAAAAAAAATGAATAGAAAAGGTTGCCTTCCTCCGCCAAGAGTTTAATTTCTTTCTAAAATAAGATGAAGTTACAAGTTGATAAAACATCAACTGTTTCTGTGTACTTCATATTTAACTAGTAATTAATTAAATCTTGTTCGATTTCGAGCATACCTTTTTCATGAAAAATTCATATCTAAAGTTACACGTAGCTGTAATACTTTCGGGTTTTACCGGTATTTTCGGCAAACTCATCTCTCTCAATGAAGGACTTTTAGTCTGGTACAGAACCTTCTTTTCTGCCATTATCTTATTTTTTCTGATAAAGCTGACTAAAGTAATAACAAAACTTAACATTAGAGAAAAAATAAATATTGGTAAAATTGGTATTTTCATAGCTATTCATTGGGTATTTTTTTATGCCAGTATAAAATACTCTAACATTTCGATAGGAGTCGTTTGTTATTGCTTAACTAGCTTTTTTACTGCTATTTTCGAACCTTTACTCAATAAAACTAAGCTTGTTTTTTCTCAACTGGTATTTAGCGCAATAACACTATTAGGTATTAGTCTGATTTTCCATTTTGACGGTTCTTACCATACAGGAATTTTATTAGGATGCCTCTCGTCAGCATTTGCAGCACTTTACACCATTTATAATGAAAAACTAGTAAAATCCTATGACAGCAAAGTCATCAATTATTACCAGATGGCAGGAGGCACAATTTGCCTGGGACTTTTTATGCCTTTTTATCTCATTTTCTTTCCTGTAGAAACTGTCCTTCCAAGTACAACCGACTTTTATTACCTGATTTCATTATCATTATTTTGCACTGTTGGTTTGTATGTTTTATTTGCTGAAGCATTAAAAAAGATACCCGCTTTCACAACCAATCTTACCTTTAACTTAGAACCGATTTATGCCATTATTTTAGCATTTGTTTTTTTTAATGAAGGCAACGAAATGAGTCAATCATTTTATTTGGGATTATTTTTCGTGATGACCTCAGTCATTCTTCAAACTATTATTTCATTGAGAAAAAAGAAATAAATGCAAAAACTCCATTAGAAATAATGGAGTTTTACCTATTCTCTTACCAAGTTCTTTTATCACAAAATCACACTCGATAAATTAGCCCACAAACCTGAACATATCACATCAAAACAATCACAAATGACCACCTTTTACAATTCCTCTTTTAGATTGCTTTATAAAACTTAATATTTCATCACGCTCGGGACTTTTTTCAAATTGATTTTCTATCAATTCTAAAGCAAAAGATATATTTCTGTTTTCCTGAAAAATAATCCGATAGATCTCTTTTAACTCATTTATTTTACGAGATTCAAAACCCCTTCTTCTTAAACCAACCACATTTAAACCAACATACGAAAGAGGCTCACGAGCAGCAACTATATAAGGCGGAACATCTTTAACGATACGACTCATTCCACCAACCATACTATGTTCACCAATCACAGAGAACTGATGTATTGCTGACAAACCACTTATAATAGCCCAGTCATCAACAGTTACCTCACCAGCCATTCCAACATTAAAACCAATAACGCAATGATTCCCTATAGAACAATCATGCCCAATATGCGCATTCGCCATAATTAGATTATTCTCACCAATACTTGTTATTCCTTTAGATAAAGTTCCTTTATTTATAGTTACAAACTCGCGAATAATTGTATTGGCACCTATTTTCAAAAATGTTTCTTCTCCATTATATTTTAAATCCTGTGGAGTGCCACCCAAAACAGCCCCTGAATGAATTTGACAGCCTTCTTCAATACTCGTCCCCCTTAGAACATTTACATTACTACCAATCCACGTATTATCACCAATCACCACATCATCCTCAATGGTTGTAAAATTTCCAATATGAACATTCTCTCCAATAATTGCTTTACGATCTACTATACTTTTATTCAACATTTTGTTATTTCATTAACTACAAATATTATAAAAAAGCACAACCTTTTTATTGACCTAATATCAAAAAATTGTAGCGCGGATTCGACTTAAAATTTCCTGACTTACACCTATAAGAGACGCAACATGCTTTAATTTAGATTTTTTAATAATTTCCGGAAATGATTTTAACAAAAACATGTATTTCTCGTTGGCATTCATTACCCTGAACAAATGATGAAACTCATTAATTCCAGAAAGATACAAACGCAACTGTTTCATATGAAAACTAACAAATAAAGGATATTGTAATAAAAAAATTTCATCTTTATGAGATAACGAATAAACAACAGTATCTTCAGAAGCCTCAAAACTTTCAAAAGAAGGTTTTTGTTCAAAAAAACTACTCAATGATGTTACAAATTGAGTATCAGTATAAATCCACCTGGTAACTTCTATTCCATTTTCGAGACAAAATCTCCTTATAGCCCCTGATTTAATAAAATATATCTTGTCACATATTTTACCTTCAAAAACAACGAATTCATTCTTTTTAAAACTTTCCTCTACAAAATATTTTCTTATCGCATTTTCAGTTTCAAAATCGATCTCCTGAAAACTATTAATTACATCAAGTAACTCTCTCATAATATAGATATTCTTGAACAAATTTATCAATATAATTTTAAGTCTGAATTACAATCGCACCTACTAATTAACATTATAGTCACAAAGCAAAAAAACAAACATTCTAAAGCATATTCTTTTGATTTCACTTCAGATGTTGCAAGAGCAACAAAAGACTATAAAATCAAAGAAAACAAGCATTAAAACACAAATCAATATAAACCACAGAAAAAAGCATAATATATTTTCGAAGAATTCACACCATTATACTTTTCTTGATGTGCTCTTTACAAAATCTTTTACAAATTAGTTTCAGAATGGGTTTCCCTGGAGATTTAAGCAGTCGTAAAAGGTTACCCTGCTGGGTAGCTAAGACAGCCTGATTTTTTTTGAGTAGATTTTTTTAATGGAACCATTGTAAAACGAAAAAATCCTCATCAAATAAATGATGAGGATTCTTAAAAGAAAGGCGACGACATACTCTCCCACATAACTGCAGTACCATCTGCGCAGGCGGGCTTAACTACTCTGTTCGGGATGGGAAGAGGTGAGCCCCGCCGCAATAACCACCTTAAGGTTTTTAGTCTAAAGTCAC
>NZ_LSYT01000006.1 GCF_001602525.1 Flavobacterium chilense | reverse complement strand
AATTAAACGTAATACTATTTCAAAATGGATTTTGAACAAATAATATGTGGCCGAATTATTCTTGAGTTTTTGGGAGCTACGGTTCGATTTTTTTATTTCAATTTAACAACGTTGTTAAACGATAATGAATTTAGAACATTTTCAAGTTTTTGGTCACCAGCCGGAAGTAACCAAAAAAAAGATGATAACAGTAATCGAAATCATATGATTGGAGTTCTGTTTTTGGGAGGTTTAATGATGTTAATGCTCATTTTTAATACTTAATTCAAAACCATTCAATTAAAATGAGATATAATTTTTACAATTCTGAAACAGAGATTTTATATTTCTCCACTCTGCGAAGAGTTCCTAAGCTTGATAAAAGTCTCCTGACCAATTAGCACAAAGTCAGTCCCGAAAACTTTCGGGATTGCCCAGCAATAATGTCTTATGTTGATATAAAAATAACTTATTGAAGTTGTTTAAAAATATTTTACCGGATAGTTTTATTAAAACTTAAACTAACCAAGATGAAAATATGACATCAGCCAAGCTATTTATTTTAGGACAAGAAAGAGAACTACTCTGGATAACTACCAATTATTACAGATATACATCAGCTATAGGATCACCAACCAGCGATATCAATGGCGGACTTATTACCTTAAGTTTTGTGTCGCAGGAAAGCGACGAGATTTTTTGGTATAATATGACTAAAGATATTGAAAACGAAATAGAAAGAATGGAAAAAGGTGAAGTTCACTTTTATAGTAAAGGTCAAGAAGATATCCCGATAAGGAAATATAAATTTAATGATGCTTTTTTAGTTCAATTTTCAGAAATATTTTACACAGATGAAGTAGATGAAACTAATAACATGCAAGTTGTCTTGACCATTTCGCCTGCAATTCAAAATTATGGAACTCCTCACGATTTTATAAAAGATTGGCAAGTATCATGGATTCCTCCAAACGAACCTTTATATTTTGTACCCACAGAGGAAGAGGAAGAACGCATTATTTATATAAACGGGCATTTTTATAATAACGATGGAACTTTTGAAGGAAAAATAAATGACCCTGATTTTGAAGGAAGTATAGACGATGTTTATGTCTGCGATGGAAAATCTACTCAAAAAAAGAATGGAGAAGATTTTGTAACGTATAATAACACCAAAATTTTAAAAGAAAATGATGTGAATATCACTCACAACGATTTTATAAAATTTGCAGGAATAGCTTATGCAGAAAGTTCAGTTGGAAATGGGGTTGAAAATAAAAACGAAGTATATGCTATTGCAAATACAATGGTCAATTACAAAAAGTTAACAGGTAAAAAATCTTTAGCCTATGCTGCAACTGATGGCAATCCTATGTTTGATAAATTTAAAAAAGCTATTGATGACAAAAGGAATAATACTTTTATGCAAACAGTAATTGCTGGAGCAATTAATGCTTTGAATAGAGGTCGAGATTATTCGAATAATGGTACACATTGGGCCGGTAATGATATAGGAAGTAAATTTGAGAAGTGGCATGAGGGCTTAATTTTTACAGATTGCGATCATGATTTATTCAAATTAGGAGATAATGCTGTACCAGGAGAACATTATATTACATATAAAAATGGGAAAGCACCTACTTTAAGAGGAAAATGGGATTATAAATGGGAAAGTACAGCAGCCTATAGTGGTAAAAATTCAAAAGGAAAAATATCCGGCACTACTTTTATGAAGGTTTCAGAAAAATTTAAAATAGCAACAGGAAACAATGGACAATAAATGTAAAATGTATATAAAAACAGTTTTTGTAATTGCTTGTATTTGGCAGTTTACATTTTTATTCTCTCAAAATAACCCAAAACTGATTTTTGAAAATATACCTGAAACCAATTTTTGTACATATACATCTTACAATGAGCAGAACTTATTTATATATGGCTGTGCTAAATGCTCTTTTAATATTGAATATATTAGAGATCAGACTTACCATAAGTATAATGATTCTTTTAGAATTAACAAGAAAGTGTATAAAATTGATGAGTTGTTAGATTATGCACAAATGGATTTTTATAATGTTAAGTATAATAAAAAGAAATATCTATTTGTTTCGTCAGGTGATTACGGACCCTCTAGGTTTTCTTACCTATATAGACATTATTATTTATTCATACTTGACAAAAAAAACAATGTTGTTGGTTTTAAAAAATTAGTCGTAAGTAAACTCAATAAAAGAGAAGCTTTTTTTAAATTAACAGCTTTTAGTTTTAAATAGTTCAACTGATAATCTATGATAAACAACACACTGTTTTACTTCTGTCTCTTTATGTTGAGCCAAGTAAATGCGTAAAATAAAAATCTAACCTGATTGAAGAAAAATTCTGTTGGCGCTGTGATACAGAAGTCAAAATGCTTGACGACAATGAATTTAAATTATGCCGTGATGCATGGTTTGAAGGAAAAGAAGTTGTTGAAAAAGAATTAAAAAGAAGAAGCATTAAAGATTTTGTTTGGTTAAACAAAATTGAAACGTTTGAGAAATATCGTTATTTACTTGAAATGTATCGTATAACAACAGGAGAATATGAATCAAATCCTTTGGCTATTTTACATCATCGAAGAAGTCAATTTGGAAAAGATTGTCCAAATTGTAAAAAACCTTTTAGAACTCCCAGAGCAATTTACTGTGCAGGTTGTGGGTATGGCTCAGAAAATATGACAAAAATTTAAACTCTTATGATTAATAATTAAACGTAATACTATTTCAAAATGGATTTTGAACAAATAATATGTGGTCGAATTATTCTTGAGTTTTTGGGCGCTACGGTTCGATTTTTTTATTTCAATTTAACAACGTTGTTAAACGATAATGAATTTAGAACATTTTCAAGTTTTTGGTCACCAGCCGGAAGTAACCAAAAAAAAGATGATAACAGTAATCGAAATCATATGATTGGGGTTCTGTTTTTGGGAGGTTTAATGATGTTAATGCTCTTTTTTAATACTTAATTCAAAACTACAAAACAAAGGTTTTGAAGATTATCCCTCGCTAGTTCAAGCGCCCCGCTCCTCTTTCACAAAACCAAAAATGCGCAAAAGCTTTTTCAAAACCTTTTGCGCATTTCTTTTTATATCAAAAAAGAAATTACTTTCCTCCCAGGAATTTCTCTAAATATTCATTTTTATCTTTTTCGGCTTGAACTAAACGTTCATAAAGTTCAACGACTTTATCAAGAGGATTAAAAGTACAATTGTTATTATTCCCAAAATGGCCATTATTTACAGCTTCATTAAAAGTATTAAAGTAATTAATCACATTTTCTTCTGAAAAATTTTTAATTGCTTCAACTGTAACTTCAAGCGCTTTTGCAATTTCAATTAGTTTTTCTTCGTCAATAGTTTCACTTGCTTCAAGATTAGAAACTGTTTGCTGGCTTACGCCAATTGCAAACGCTAAGGCTTCTTGTTTCATGCCTTTTAGTTCTCTAATACGATTAATGTTTCTTCCGATATGTCTTGGTTTTTCTGTTGTACTCATTAATCAAAGATATTTAAAATTCTTAAAGTAAAATAAATTTCCGTAAAAAACAAAATCTATTAGTAAAACACAAGTAGAATTAGTTTTGCACATCGTAATCTTTTACTTACTTTGTAACTGTTTTGTAAAAATAAAGGTTTTCACAATAAAATCGTACAATTCCATTAAAAATTAACACCAATACCACTTCAGGTGTATTAATGGATAATCCAAAAATTACAAATTTCATCTACAATTTCCAGTAAGACAGATTTCGATTTAAACAATCGATTATCCGTCAAACCTTTTATTTTACAAGACTTATAATGAATTCTAATTAGAAAAAATAGGCCTAACAATTGAAAAACATTACTAATTATTAAAAAAAAAAGAAAATGAGAAATTTAAAAAAATTGTTATATTTATTGCTGTGTTCAATAAACTTAGTTTTTGTTGGTTGCACAAAAGAACAAGATTCTTCTTTACAAGAAACAGGTTCTATTCCACTAACAGATTATGGTTTTTATCATAACGAAGCTTTAGATCTGTATTACAAAAAATACCACAGTCTTTCAGGAAAAACAGCTGGTTCAGTTATTGACGAAATGACTACTGAACTAAAAACAAAATATCCTGAAGAATTCAAAAATGTAAATGTCGATGATGTAAAAATAGCATTCAAAAATATTGATCCTCAAAGATTTGACATAGATACATTCTGGAATTCAAATAAAGAGCAATTATATGCTTCTGGCAAAGTATCGAGAAGATTAGGAGACTTAGTTGAAAAAATTCTAGAAAACAACATGGGATATAATCAATGCATGGTTGAAATTGAAAACTTTAAATCAAATTCTTTATCAAAAAAAGGCAATGCCCTAACGATAGATGAGCAAAATAGTTTGGTCGTATTTGAAAGTGTTTTAAACAGTTCAAATCAATATTGGAATTCCAAAAGTACTCCAACCAAAAAAGCGACTGGTAAACCCGGTTCTAAAGTAATTGTTGCAGACACAATGGGAGCTTTAATGTTTGTCTATAGTGGACCTATGGCTATAATTGCAGGAGGTGTTTGCTCACTATTTGTTAATGAAGCTTTACCTCCATATGAAGTACCAATAGACGACGAAATATATTTTATTTCAGGAATCAAAAACAAAATTTAAAAAACCAAAACAATTATAAAGATGGAACTAAACAAAATCACAAAAATCTTAGACGAGAATCATTATAAATATCAGGTAAAAAATCAGGTTATCGTTGTAGCACTAGATTTCTCTCAAAATGTTGTAATCGATTTATCTAATCCCTCAAAAATTATAATTTCTGACCATCTTGAAAATTGGAATTTTCTAACCGGCTGTTTCAAAATGAGTTTAAAAAATGCGTTTTTGTATAATTTTATATCACTTCTGTTTTTTGGTTTCTTTTGCCAATATGCGTCGTTTATAGATTACAATTTCACTTCTTTATTATTGACCTTTATTACTTGGGTTTTACTGTTTTCTATATTCTATTTAATAAAGTTAGAAAGCTTTAAACTTCAACTTACAGTATTAACAAAATAGCTCTATAATCAAAATGCGCAAAAGGTTTTACTAACTTTTGCGCATTTTTTATTCGTTTTCTTTAGAAGATTCTTTTCGAAAAAACATATAGCTTTTTTATATTTACAAGGTTCAAAAGAGACTAACGCTCTTACTAATCAATAATCTCAACTCAATTTTATGGGAATCGTATGCGGACTTCATCTGATAGATGATGAATTTATAGATCAATTTTTAGAAAGTCCTGAAGAATCAGAAAATTATTTTTTAGAGCATTATGTTAATCCTGATGGTAAGTTTCATAATGAAGGTGAGAATTTTTTCTATTTAGATAAAGCCTGGGATATTGCCAGTTTTCTAATTGTTGAGAATGATACTTCTGAAGAAAAAGTATTAAGCAATTTATTTGGTCAATTCTTAAAAGATTCAGATTGGAGCTATATTAAGACAATAGATGTAGTAAAAAAGAATATTGTAATGAGTCAAATTTCTTTGCAACAAATTGATGAAGCTTATAATGAATCAAAAATGCAAGATCCTTATGTATACAATGCCGGATATTTTACAAAAACGAATAATTGGGATTATATTTTAAATCACGTAAAAATCATTTTTACAGCATTTAAAAAAGCTACCGAAAACGGCAAAGGGATTATTGTTTACAAAGGATAACATGCTACTAAACATGACAAAAACACAACAAAAAAAGAAAAACTGGCTCAAAATAATTGTCGAAAATTTGTTTGACTTTATTTTAGACTGGAAATAATACTTTACGCTTTTTTGTCGTATTATCTTTTAAAATCACGCCACAACACATTCCATATTTTTTGCTTCCATTATCTGCATATCAATTATTTTTTGAGCGACAGTTCCTCTTTCGAATAGGCGAATGAATTTAAAAACGGCGCTCACAAAATATCCCGGGTTTGAAACCAATCGGGCAATTTCGGTTATTCTTTTATCTCTTAGCTGTGTGCAGGCTTCTCTCTCATTTTCCGGAACTGCAACAAATTCATTGGCAAATTTCCAGGCACCGTTTCTTGCAGTTTCCATACTGAAATCAATAAAAAAAGTATCTATTTTACCTGTAAATTTTAATATCCACGTCAATGTTGGCCAGATTTTGATTAGGCATTTTTCGACTCCGCCAACCAAATTACTGAGAATGAAATTTATTTTATCAAAATCGGCTTTTAAATCTGCTATGTCTTCGACTGTACTCACCTGAGCAGAAGCTATTCCTAAGTCAAGGTTAATATGAGCATTGATTCCGAGTAGTAAATGCTGAACCACTATAGGCCAAAACTTTTCGGCTTGTTCAAAAGCAAATCCCCAACATTCGGATGGTTTTTCTTTGGCCTGATATTGATAATAGGCTTTCAAATATCTGTTGGCAAAAATAACATCCAGCTTTTCCATCCGCTCTCCATTTTGAAAAGAACCAGCCTGAATGCCTTCTTTTACCTTTACAGTAACTTCACGATACAAAATCGCAAATAAACCTATATTGCTTTGGTCGATCTTTGATTTTTCTATTATTTCATCCAGTAACAGAATTACTTCGTTTATAGTTCCCGCTTGTTTCATACTCATTTATAGTTGGTTATAGTTCATTTTTGGAAGAACGAATATAATTATTTTAATCTTTTAATGAGTCCTTTTTGAAGCAATTCTCCTGTTATTTTTTTGTTTTTAATACCATTTATATTTCTTCCTTAAAAAAACATCCCAAAAGAAAACGCTTTTGGGATGCTACTATACTTAAATCGAAAACAATAAAACGTTAAGCCTCTGCTTCTACTTTTAAAATTTCTAATTTCAGATTTCCTTTTTTAGCAGGCCATTCGATAAGATCTCCCACTTTGTAACCTACCATTGCAATTCCTTCATCAGAAAGAACCGAAATTTTGTTTTTGCTCACTTTTACTTTTTCGGGACCAACAAGCAGAATCGTTTTTTCTTCGTTATTGATGTGCTCTTTATAAGTTATTTTTCGGTTTATAGAAACAATATCTTCCGGCAGGTTTTTTCTCAATACCTGAGTAGCGTGTTTTAACTCGCTTAGCAGTAATTCTTCTTCTTGTGGGGTTACTTTTTTTCTTCTTACGTGATCTTTGATTAAATCGTATGTTCCTGTGGTTAAAATAATATTTTGTGACATAACTTTCTTGTTTGCTCACTTTTCATAGATTATGACATACAACTCTTCATTGAATATCTTGTAGCTCTATCTGATTCAATGATATCACATCCTGAATGAAAATTGAGGTTAAAAAAACGAACTATATAAACAAAGGATTCCCTGTCTAGAGTTGCGACAGGGCACAAGTAATAAACTCTTTTGAGTTTTTTAAGAAAGTATCATCATGCAAATATAATAAGGTGTACATAAGGCACATCAAACAGCTATTTACTAAATAAAAATTGGCAGTTTCCATTATTATTACATTTCTATGTTGCAAGATACGTTTATTTTCCGGCAAAAAAAAGGTACACGATCAGGATTTGCAAATTCAGGTTATGAACTTTTGAGTGATTGTACAGAACTGGATGTACAACCAACATTTATAATATAAATTGTAATAATCACTTTCAAAATAAGGCTTACGGCTTTACGTAAGGAATTTGATTTTAAACCTGTTAGTTTTGATGCAGAATTTCTAATCCATTTTCAAACGAACAAAAAACCATGAGAAACTTTATTGCTCTTTTAATAACATTTATTCCAGTTCTAATTGTGAATATATACTTTACTTATACAAAAGAACCTGATAGTGGCATAAACTGGAATCATTCTTTCATTAGCGGTATTGTATTGATGTTCAGTTATTCTTTTGCTAATCATTATAGAAAAAATGACAAAATAAAGTAGTGTCTTAAAAGCCCAATTACAAAAATAAATTTCGAAGTACTTCATATACAATACTAGTACAGGATAATCCATTTTCAAACCAACAAAAAACCAAACCATGAAGATAATAATCAAAGCAGTACTTTTAATTTTTACCCTCACTTTATCCGCACAATCTGCTTCATTTGCCGGCGATTATACCCGTTCATTAGGTGAAGAAGGAAAACATATCATCGAATATAAATTAACTTTAAACCCGGACGGAACATTTGAATTTCACTCGTATCAAAAAATGCAAGGCGGAAATCCACCGGAAGGCAACAAATACGGAAAAGGAAAATGGAGTGCAAAAGACAATATGATTACTTTTTCGGCAAATAAAAAAGAAGACTTTGACGAAAAATATACCTTAGATTTTAATAAATCTATTGCAAGATTCATAATCAAAAATCCAAGAGACAAAAGTGATAAAGTGGTAAAAACAAAACTTCAGTTTTTAGAATCAGAAATTTTCTGGATGAAAAGAATTGATATTTTTAAGGTATAAATACGTTCAGTGCTAAAACAAAAAACTTAGCATCTTAGTACCTTAGAACCTTAGCGTCTCTTTTTTACTAATACACCTTTTTATCGGCTTTGTACCTAAATATAGGGGACTTATGACATTTTTTTGGTAGTCATTTTCTTAATTACTTACTTTCAGGTATTCAAAAGAAACAACTACAAAAATTAACTAAAGCCCCGTATTATGAAAACTACAAAAACATTATTCCTTTTTTTCGCACTGATCTCACTTTGTGCCTGTAAAAAGGACGCAAAGGGAGAAAAAGACGGTTATACAACTGTAAACAAAAGTGCTGCTCCTTCTGAGTGTTTAGCTCCGGCTAACTGGTTTACAATGGTAAACAACAATCGCCAGACTCCTCCACCAAATGAAGGACCAACAAGCGTTTTTGCCAACAATGCAACAGTAACAAATTGTGACTTTCACCAATGGTCCTGGCAAAAATTTCTTTGGTTAACCAATGAGGTAAACGGAAAACCATTTTTTATTTCCAATTTGATTCAGGTGACTGCGGAAGGTAAAAGATTAGATCCAAGTGAAGGAATTGTTCTAAGAGATACTGCTCAGGCAAGTTCTACCTCTGATATTTTAAAAACCCCTAAATATACATCAGGTGTTCCTAAATCTACTACAGTTTATTATTCTATTTTCATGGACAACCTAATGTATTCAACCATGCTAAAATATGGTCCAATAGCAAAAAAAGACCCTGCCCAAATAAAAGGTATAACTTTTCCTGTAGGCTCATTAGAACTTAAAACCTCCTGGATTGATGCTAGTGCACTCGAGAATCCTACTTCTTATTTTTTAACTCAGGGGGTCATCAATGGAGTAAAAAAAAGAATAGCACTTTTGGGAATGCATGTAGTGGGTGTCGTACAAAATCATCCTGAATTTGTATGGGCTACTTTTGAACATGAAAATCTTGCACCTGCTTACGATTGGTCTAAAGCTACGCCAACAACTGATGCACCGGTGACCAGTACATTTAATTATCCTTTTTTTAATAAAAGCAGTACTGCAACAGTTAAAAATATAACTACAAAAAACGGAATTTATACAGATGTATTTTCCCTTTACAAATATGGCGTGCCTGTTGAAAAAGTAATGAAAGGTTCTCATAATGTTCAGGTTTATATGCAAACGAGTCAAAATGGTTCACAAAACTTCAATAATATTCGTACGATTAATCAAAGCGTTAAAACACAGCTGAAAGGTATCTGGAACAATTATTTTTACAATGGCTCATTGTGGATTAATACTGCAGGATACAATGGTACTCCGGCACAGGCGGCATTATTAGATTCGTTAGCTGATAATCTTTCAGATTCTAACCCTGGAAAATTAACCAGAGGTTCTGTTGCAGCTTACAATATTACGATGGAAACCTATGTTCAGGCAGGATTTAGTCCAACAACAATAAACAAAACTTCAGTTAACGATCTTGTTAATTGCTTCTTTTGCCATAATACATCTCATAAAGGAGTTATTTCTCCCCTTAATATAAGCCATGTATTTACAGGATATGTAGGCAGTCTGAAAGGGTTAGACAGAAAACAAATCAAACAAGAACATGTTAATGAATTCTTGAGAGAATCTAATTTGCATCTAAAATTGAGACAAAAAAAATAACAAGTTGCTTACTTTTAAAGTAAAACTAAAATTTATAAGTACAAAAACCACAAGCTTCTGTTTGTGGTTTTTATACTTTATTCATGTTCAATAACATTAAAAACATCAAAAGTTTTTTAAGCAGATTCTGTTAGATTTTTTAAAATTACACTCTGTAGATTTACTCAAATCTCTTTTAAATCTGCAAGCAACAAAAAGCCTTTGCCTCTTTGTAACTTTACAACTTTGCCCCTTTAAATTTCAATACCACTTTTTAAATTCTTAATTTCGCCTTCGAATAAGAAAGAGAAAAATGAAGGTCTGTATTGCTGAGAAACCAAGTGTAGCACGTGAAATCGCATCTGTTTTGGGTGCCAATACCAAACACGACGGATATTACGAAGGCAATGGTTATGCTGTAACCTATACTTTTGGGCATTTATGTACCTTAAAAGAACCTAACGATTACAAACCACACTGGAAAAGCTGGGATTTGAATAATCTGCCTATGCTTCCTGAAAAATTCGAAACCAAAGTGGTACAGAATTCAGGAATTCAAAAACAATTTAAAATCGTAAAAAGTTTATTCGACAAAGCCGAAGTTGTTATCAACTGCGGGGATGCCGGGCAGGAAGGAGAACTGATTCAGCGTTGGGTCATGAACGAAGCCCATTATAAAGGCGAAGTACAGCGTTTATGGATTTCGTCCTTAACAACCGAAGCCATAAAAGAAGGCTTTGAAAACCTAAAACCTTCTGAAAACTACGATAATTTATTCTACGCCGGATTTTCAAGAGCGATTGGCGACTGGTTATTGGGTATGAATGCCACACGTTTATACACCGTAAAACATGGCGGATACAAACAAGTATTGTCTATTGGACGTGTACAAACCCCAACATTGGCAATGGTTGTTGATCGTTGGAAAGAAATAGAAAATTTTAAACCTCAACCCTACTGGGAATTACAAACTTTATATAGAGAAACCCTTTTTAGTTATGAAGAAGGACGTTTTCTGAAAAAAGAAGATGGTGAGCTTTTGGCCGAAAAAGTCAAAGAAAGCGAGTTCGAAATTGTTTCTGTCGAAAAAAAGAACGGAAACGAATATGCTCCCAAACTATTTGATTTAACAGGTTTACAGGTTTATTGCAATACCAAATTTGGTTTTTCTGCAGATGAAACACTTAAAATCGTTCAGACTTTGTACGAACAAAAAGTAGTTACCTATCCCAGAGTCGACACCACTTTTTTACCAAACGATATTTATCCAAAAGTACCGGGAATTCTGCAAAAACTAACACATTATGCCGAGTTAACGCAACCAGTTCTGGGCAAAAAAATAAAAAAATCGCCTAAAGTTTTCAACGATAAAAAAGTTACAGATCACCATGCGATTATTCCAACGGGAATAGAAATCAATTTACAGTACAACCAGCAACAGGTTTATGATATCATCGTAAAACGTTTTATTGCAGTATTTTATGATGATTGTCTGGTTGCCAATACCACCGTAATTGGAAAAGCAGCTGATGTAACTTTTAAAGCCACCGGAAAAGAAATCCTGAAAAAAGGATTTCGTGTCGTATTTGAAGACCCAAACGCCAAAGAAAAAGAAGCAGATTTACTGCCGAGTTTTGTTGTAGGCGAAAAAGGTCCGCACGAGCCTTCTTTCCTGCAAAAAGAAACCAAACCACCCAATCAGTTTACTGAGGCAACTTTACTGCGTGCCATGGAAACTGCAGGTAAACAAGTAGATGACGAGGATTTACGGGAACTGATGAAAGAAAACGGAATTGGTCGTCCGTCAACACGAGCGAACATTATCGAAACCCTTTTTAAGCGTCAGTATATTGTTCGAAATAAAAAACAGGTTTTACCAACACCAACAGGAATTCAGTTGATTGATACGATTCAGAATGAATTGATCAAATCGGCAGAGCTTACCGGTTCCTGGGAAAAGCAGCTGAAAGATATTGAAAAAGGAACTTTTACTGCCGGAGCGTTTATCAAAAACATGAAACGCATGGTTGAAGCTTTGGTTACCGAAGTAAGAAGCGAAACCAAACATGCCAATATATCGCATGCCGCAACGATTCAGAAACCAGTTGTAAAAGCAGAAAAAAAGAAAGTCGCAGGAATTCTGGCAGAAACCTGTCCGAAATGCCAGAAAGGAAACCTCATAAAAGGAAAATCAGCCTTTGGTTGCAGCGAATATAAATCAGGTTGTGACTTTGTATTGCCTTATGTTTTTTCGGATAAAAAAATCACCGAAAGTCAGTATTTACGATTGCTTCAAAAAGGATCGACTGTAAATATAAAAGGCTTTAAAACCGAAGAAGGAACTGTTGAAGGTTTAATTCGTTTTGAGGAAAATTATAAACTGAAACTAGAATCCAAAAAAACGGCTCCAAAAGCAAAACCTGCTACAACAGCTGATTCAGACGTTTTAACCTGTCCAAAATGCAAAAAAGGAACCATCTTAAAAGGAAAAACCGCTTATGGCTGTGGGGAATATAAATCTGGCTGTGATTTTAAAGTGACTTTTGATGAAGTCAGAACCAAACTAAAAGATCAAAAACCAACTAAAGAGCTGGTTTATTTGATTTTACAAGAAAGTATTTAATTTTTATTTCACGAAGATTCTGCAGATTTGAGCAGATTAAATTTTGATTTTTAAATGATACAAATCTGTGAAGATCAGCTTAAATCTTTTTAAATCTGCGTGACACAAAAATTCGCGAGATTCGTGGCTAAGTTTTTTTTCATACTTTAGTGCTTCCATTTAAAACCAAAACTCAGAAATATGTTTCAGAAAATTACTCTTTTAGCCCTTGTTTTAGCTGTTGTTTCTTGTCAAAAAAAGGAATCTGTTGAAAAAGATAAAATCAAAATTGCCGACTGGTTAATCGGAAACTGGGAAAATACTTCGCCAGATGGTGTTCTTTCTGAAAACTGGATAAAACTAAACGACAGTACTTTTAGTGCCGCTTCTTATTTTATTAAAGGAAAAGACACTTTGCATTTTGAGAACATAGTTTTGGCACAAAAAGGAGAAACTTTAACCTATTTTGCCACTGTAAAAGGTCAGAATGATGATCAGCCAGTTGCTTTTCAATCGACTGCAGAATCTGATAAACAATTGGTTTTCGAAAATCCAAAACACGATTATCCTCAAAAAATCACTTATACAAAAGGTGCTGATAATACTTTGACCGCTGAGATTTCAGGGAATTTACAAGGAAAAGTGAGTTCTGAGAAGTTTGTTATGGCGAAGAAATAAATTTAATCCAAAAGATAAATTCGTACATCAATATCAAAAACAAGCAGAAATAATTAGATGAGGATATATTCATCATTACAAATTGGCGATTATCATCAAAATAATTGTGAAGATCATTTATTCATCGGTGAATACGGAAAAAACAATATTGTTTGCGCTGTAATGGATGGTTGTACAACAGCATTAGAAAGTCAGTTTGCTTCTTTGTTAGTGGGAAAAATTCTAAAAAAAATCTGCTTAGAAAAAGGGTATAAAGAATTTATTGAGAAAAACAATCAGCCTCTTTCTCCTGAAGAGAGTCTAAAGTTGATTTTACAGGATTTGCTAAATGAACTTAAAATCATTAAAAACCAATTGATGATTGATGAAAAGGAATTATTAACAACCCTGATAATTCTTTTATTTGATAAAGATCAGCAAAAAGGCATTGTATTAGCAATTGGAGATGGTTTTGTCAATATAAATGGAAAAATAACCGAATTTGAACAAGACAATAAACCTGATTATTTAGGTTTTCATGTTTCTGAAGATTTTGAAACCTTTTATAATTCACAGAAACAAAAAATTAAATTCAACTTACTTGAAGACATCAGTATTGCAACGGATGGAATTTTTACTTTCGAAAAATTATCCGCTCCTAAATCAAAAGAAGAAATTAATGTTATTCAGTTTTTAACCGTTGATAAAACAAGTTCTGAAAAAGATGACATGCTTGATTTTAAACTAAAAAGATTAGAAAATGAATTTGGATTAAAACCAACAGATGATTTTTCTATTATCAGAATTATTTCATAATCATTTGATTATAATCCTAAATTTAAAATACAAATTTTTTAGAATCCGTCAGATTTTATTCAAACTGATGCCTCAAAATAATAAAGATTCAAATTCACCAAGTAAAAATTATCGTGATTAAATAAAAAATGAAGTACAGCATTACAGCAGAAAATAAAGCAAAAGCATTAAATAAAAACAGAATTTTTATGTCTGTAAACTATGGAGGAGGTATTTTGTTAGCTACTTATGCTTTGACGCAAAAATTCAATTATTTAACCACAGACCGAACAATATTCTTTATTGGAATTATAGCTTTAGCCCCAATTGGATGGTTCTATTTTGATAAAAAATTTAAAAATAGAATGAGCACTGAATATGAAATTGACAATGAAAAATTAACCATTACTGAAAATGGAAAATTACCGCAGACTATTTTATTAAACTCGATTTTTTCAATTACAAAAATTCCTCAAGGCTATAAAGTCCTATCTAAAACTGGAAAATTTTATATCTTAGAAATAGTCGAAAACAGTTCTGAATTTGTGAGAGAGTTAAATAAACATATTAAGTGATTATAGAACTTAGTAAAAGGATTAAAAGATGATTTAAAAGCTAATCCGTTCCCTCGAAATTTAAAACTTTGTATCAATTTCTTCACTGCAAAATCTTAGTATCTCAGAACCTCAGCACCTTAAAAAAACTTACTCATTCTCCCCGATCTTATTCACCATTAAAATCATCAATATACCTAAAACCGCCATTACCAAAAACGCCCATTTCATACTTAAATATTCAGAGATAAAACCAACCATTGGCGGAACCAATAAAAACCCAAGATAACCAATAGTAGAAATAGATGTTAAAGCAGAACCGCTGCTTAATTTTGAAGATCTTCCGGCAATGCTAAACACTAACGGAACTACACAGGAAACCCCAAATCCGATTAAAACATAGCCAAAGATTGTAGGATATGCATATGGCAGCACAAAACAGATTCCGAATCCTACTGTGATTAAAATTCCACTGTAAAGTAAGATTCGCTTCATGCCAAATTTCATTACACCATAATCTCCAAATAAACGTCCTAAAGTTACCGCTGTGGCAAAAAATACAAATGCTGCGCTGGTTAGTTTTGGAGAAGCTTTTAATATATTTTCAAAATAAATACCGCTCCAGTCGTACATTGTGTTTTCGCAAGCCATAGAAACAAAACAAATCAGGGCAAACTTCACCAGATTCTTTTCGGGCATAGAGAAAAACTTCTTTTTAACCGGTACAGGTTCATTGTGAATACTCAACGGATAAAAACAAGCAGTAAGCGCCAGCATAAAAACACTTACTCCCAATAAATGATGCGATGGTGCGATGTGTTGCGTAACCATTACATACCCCAAACCTGCTCCCGAAAAAACAGCTATACTCCAAACTGCATGAAAACGGGTTATAATAGAATGTGGATATAATTTTTGAACTTCTAAAGATTGTGCATTAATAGACAAATTGAAAATATTACGTGAAGCTCCAAAAATCAAAAGCACAATGACCAATTGCCAGACAAAAGCAACTAAACCCGGCAAAGACAAGACAATATTAAACATTATGGCACCAAGCAGCATGATATAACGACTGCTGTATTTGTTTAATAACTTTCCTGTAAAAGGCATTGTTAGCATTAAACCAATTGGAAAGGCAAATAAAACAGCTCCAAACTGAGCTTCGGACAAGTGCAATTGTGCCTGTATATGCGGAATACGCGAAACCCACGAAGAATATCCAAATCCGGAAAGGAAAAAAAACACTGTATTAGCAATACGGAATCCCCTGGGTGTATTTTGAATTTTTTTGAAGAAAGGTAAAATCATGAAGTCAATTTTCAGACTGCAAAATTAAACCTTTTGAAGTGTAACTTCTACCCTTTTTATGATTTTTAATAAAAGCCGGAAATTTACTTTATTGGATTGTTTTTTTGAATTTTATTTTTAATTATTCTAAATAAAATTTAAGTTTGTAGAAAATAATCATACTTAATAAATTTAAACGTCATATTATGAAATCTAAAACTTTAAAATCGATAGCGTTTTTACTTTTAATGTTAGTTGCAAGTCCACAATTATTTGCTCATGCCCTTTGGATTGAAACCAAAGCAACAGGTACAAAAGGAAAAGCACAGGAAATTTCTGTTTTCTTTGGAGAATATTCAGATAATGACATTACACTTGCTTCCAAATGGTTTTCTGATTTAAAAGATTTTTCATTAGTCGTAATTAGTCCGTCAAAAAAAGAAACTAAACTTACTGCTAAAGCTTTAGAAAATAAATATCAGGCCTTTTTTACACCGGATGAAGACGGAGTTTATACTGTAGTAATGCATCATATTGTAAAAGATGTATACGGAACGATGAAATTAGATTACAACTCAAGCGCAACTGTAACTGTTGGTAATGCTGCAAAAGGAAATGAAGCCGCTGCAAATTCTAATGTTATTAGTTTATTTTCGAAAGAAGCAACAATTGCCAAACAAAAAGCAACGATAAACGTAAGTGCTTTGTATGAAGCAAAAGAAGCTAAAAAACAAAAAATAAAGGTAATTGCTCCTAATGGCTGGGAAAAAGAATTGTTGAGTAATGATAAAGGAGAAATCTCATTTACACCAATCTGGTCTGGTAATTATATGGTAGAATTTGCTTATACTGAAAAAGCTGCCGGTGAACATAACGGAAAAAAATACGATGAAATCTGGAAAATGGCTACTTATTTAATCTCAGTTAAATAAAACTTTTTTCACTACATATTACAAACCTTGTTCTTTTGGGCAAGGTTTTTTTATCCGTTTAGATTGTATGCAGCATCGCACAACTGCTCTGCCATTTTTAAATGCTTCTGTTTAAAGAATAAAATCACTACATCCAAAATATTAAGATGATCTTAAGATAATACTAAGACAAATTTAAGCAATAAAACACCTTTATAAATTTTGTCAAAGCCTTTTTTAGACCTTATATTTGCAAAAAGTTATTTTTATTCAATCTAAATAAAACACATGAAATATAAATTACTATTTGCTTTATCTGTTCTAAGCTTTACTTCTTATAGTCAGCAATATGCAGCTGCAGAAAACACTTCTACTACAAATGATACTGTAAAAAATAAAAAAGGAGAAATCCTTAATGAAGTAATTGTTACTAAAAATAAAGAGCCAAAACCAGTAACTGCGGTTCGTTCAGGATTAAAACCAATGGATAACCCTCAAAGTATACAAGTTATTGGTTCTGATGTAATAGAGCAACAACAAGCTATTCGTTTAAGCGAAGTTATAAAAAACGCCAATGGGGTCTATGTAGGTTCTGCCCGTGGTGGAGCTCAGGAATCTTTCTTTTCCCGAGGATACGATATGAGTACCAACAATATGTTTAAAAATGGTTTTCGTTATAATTCAGGTTCTATCCCTGATGTTTCAGGTTTAGAAAAAGTTGAATTTTTAAAAGGTGGTTCTGCTTTATTATTTGGAAATGTTGCTCCGGGTGGTGTATTAAATTTGGTAACTAAAACACCATCATTCAAAAAAGGTGGCGAAATTTCGATGCAAATGGGAAGTTACTCTTTCTACAAACCTTCTTTTGATTTTTACGGACCTCTTAGTAAGTCTATTGCTTTTAGAATCAACGGTTCTTATGAAAACTCTGAAAGTTTTAGAGATGTTGTAAAAAATGAGCGTTTATATGTAAACCCTTCCTTGCTTTTCATTGTCAATCCTAAAACACAAATTACAGTTCAGGGAGATTATCTAACTGCAGACTGGACTCCGGATTTTGGTACAGGAATTATAGGAAAACAAATTCTTGATTTACCACGTAATGCTTTTTACGGTTCTCTTTGGTCTAATGGTAATACAAAATCTGCCAGCGCATCGGTATTATTAAATCATGATTTCAATAAAAACTGGAAACTTAATTTTAATAGTTCATACCAGACTTATAACAGAGGACAAAAATCAACAGCTCAATTGTCTAATTTAGATGACATTAAAACATATCCAATTCCTGGTTACTGGAATAGAGGACTAACTCAGGCAAAAAACTTAGAGCAAATTCTGGGAGATCAATTAAGCCTTCAGGGAAATTTTAATACCGGATCTGTAAAACATCAAATCTTTACAGGTGCAGATTGGGAAAATTCATTTGCAACGGCTTATACTTATGCTTTTAACGAAAAACAAGTTAAAGTAAATGGTAAATTTGATCCGAACCTTTATGATACTATCTATCTTTTTGATTTCGATCCTTCGACACAAAGAAACGATATTCCGGATGCAAGAGCGACTCAAATCGCAAAAACAGAAACCAATCGTTTTGGTGCCTATTTTCAAGACTTGATTTCTATTACAGATAAATTCAAAGTTTTAGCTGGTGTTCGTTGGTCCTGGCAAGAAGCTGAAGTAACAACTTACAAAGAAATACTTACGAACGGAGTTCAAACTGTGAGCCCTGAAAAAGCAACACCTGTTGTTGGTAGTAAAAAACTGGATAATGCTTTTTCTCCAAAATTTGGATTAATTTACCAACCAACAAAACAAATCTCTTTGTTTGGTAGCTATTCAAGTTCATTTACTCCAAATACAGGAACAACTGCAGATTTAAAACCAATTGCTCCATCAATTATTGACCAATATGAAGCAGGAATCAAGACTGATTTCTTAAGTGGACTTTTTAGTGCAAACTTTACTGTTTATCAAATCACGAACAGTAATTTAGCACAAACAGCTGAATTTAAAGCAGACGGAACAACTCCAAACGTTGATACTAACGTAAAAGTTTTAAGTGGAGAAACTAAAAGTAAAGGTATAGAAATTGATGTTACGGCCAGACCAATTGAAGGTTTAAACATTATTGCAGGTTACAGTTATAATGATATGCGCTATACAAAAACATCTGGATTAAACGGAAGTTTTATAGAAGGTGATCGTTTAGCAAGAACTCCGGCTAATACCGCAAATTTAAGTTTCTTTTATACCTTGCAAGATGGCTTGTTTAAAGGAGTTTCTGTTGGAGCAATTGGAAATTATATTGGAAAAAGAACTGGAGGCTGGAACAATCAATACGATTCTACTAAACCAAACGGAATCTGGGATAGAGAAATTCCACTTGAGGGATACACAACAATAGATGTATCGGCTGGTTACACTTGGAAAAAAATCTCAATTCTATGTAAATTATCAAACATTACAAACGAGTTGAATTATACTGTTCACGAAAATTATAGTGTGAATCCAATTGCACCTCGTCAAATCCTGACAAGCTTAAGATACAAGTTCTAAAATATTTGAATTAGATTTAGATTACCAAAGCTTTTTCTGCAACTTTCATTTTTTGAAAAGCAGAAGAAGTTTTGGCTTTTTAAATCAATATAAAAAACCTCATTTACTACTAAATGAGGTTTTTTGTTTTCGCAAAAGAAAATGTTCTAATTGTAGTACTTTTGTCCCGCAAATACTTTATCCTCAAAATAAAAAATCCAAATATGTCAGATTCCAGGAAAAATCAATTACAAAAAAGCTTAGGTCTAAGTTTTAATATTGCCGTATTAATTGGAGGAACCATTGGAGTTGGAATTTTACGAACACCGGGCTCAATTGCCTCTTTGTTAAACAATCAATGGCTTGTAATTGCTTCGTGGCTTTTTGGCGGATTATTTGTTTTAATTGGTGCTAATTCCTATGCCGAATTAGCTACAATGCTCCCTAAAGCCGGAGGATCTTACAATTATATTAAAAGGGCTTTTGGAGAATATGCCGGATTTCTTTCGGGTTGGTTTGATTATATTACCAATGCCATTCCCCCAGCTTTTTTCTGTATTGTAATTAGCGAGTACATCACTATTTTATTCCCTTCTCTTAAAAGTTATGCTACTGTAATGGCAATTTCGCTATTGATTGCCTTTGTTTTATTACACTTAAGTGGCGTTAAAAACGGAAGCGCCATACAGCAAATTACAAGTTTTATAAAAGTGGTTTGTTTTGTAGCTCTGGTTGTAGCCTGTTTTATGTATTCGGGCGTAGAAGTTGAACCAATTGCAAAAGATAATTCTTTCTTTCAGATTGGTTTGTTATTTGGATTTTTTAAATCACTTCAGCTTATTATCGGGACTTATAATGGGTGGAATAGCGTTTGCTTTTTTGCTGAAGAAAATGATGATCCGGGTAAAAACATTCCAAAATCATTGTTCAGCGGTGTATTGCTTGTAATGACAATCTACGTTTTACTCAATATCGCCTTTTTTCATGTTTTACCTATTGAAACTATCGCCAAATCAAATCTGGCAGCAGCAGACGTTGCCAATATTATTTTTGGTAAAAACGGAGCGATCATCGTTACCGTTATTTCGATTTTTTCTTTGATTAGTATACTGAATGCTTTTATGATGATTCCGCCACGAATTTTGTATGGATTAAGCCGTGATGGTTTCTTTATCGAAAAAGGTACAGCTGTCAATAAAGGCGGAACACCAATTGTAGCACTTTTGGTTTCTTCTTTCTTTAGTTTGTTTCTGATCTGTATTGGTTCATTTGAAGTCTTGTTTTCATTTGCAGCTTTTACTTCTATTATCGTTTGGGGACTAGCCTATTGTTCTTTACTCAAATTAAGAACCAAAGAACCTGATTTGCCAAGATCATACCGTTCAGTTTGGTATCCATGGACTACTATTATTGCTATTTTGGCTTCAATTGCATTATTAATCGGGTTTGTTTATAGTGATCCTAAAAGTTTTATCATTATTGTGATCATAACACTGGCTTCTTATCCTTTATTTTTGATTTTAAACCGAACTAAAAATGTAAGATAAACTTAGTCTAAAATATCCCAAAATATCTAGTCGATTATTAGACAATATTCTGCTAAATTCAAAAAAGAAACCGTTTCAACAGTAAATTGATACGGTTTTTTTATGGCTTTTTCAGATTGATAATCAGCTCATTTCATCATTGCGAAACGCTATTTTATTTGGCACCGCACTGTTTCTTGACCACTATATTAGCTTAATCTTACTCACAAATACCCCGTTCATCCCAAAAAACACCAATCAATTAAAAATCAGGTATTTATACGCTATTCAACTTCATTTACTTTAACGAGCTTTGTTACGATTTAAAGTTAATTCATACAAAAACATGACAGTTTGTAAATAAAATTATCAAATTAATTTTTCAGAAGTATTTTTTATTAACCTTTTAATACTCAAAATTATGAAAATGAAATTCAATTTGCCGTATGGATTTTACGGTAGTATCAGCGACAAAAGTCCGCCTTTTTTTTATGAAAAAATGTCTTGTAAAAAAATTACCCCTTAAATCAAACCTATATGAAAAATCTCTACAAAATTATTTTCTTTTGTGTAAGTGGAATGATGTATTCCCAAACTCAAAATGATATCGAAAACATTAGATCAGGTTCTAATGTTACAGAACTGGAATCTTTAAGTGTTCGATATAAAACCGAAGCCGCAAAAAACAAAGAAAGAGCTATAAGTCTCGCCAGAGCAAACGGCTGGAGTTTATCTTTTATTAATAAAGATGGTACTCAAAGTGAATTAATGGATGTATCTGCAGACGGAAAATATCCGCTTTATTTTACTCCCGAAAATGCCGATGCAGCAAAATCAACCCGTGCCAATTATTTAAATTCCGGCGGAGGCTTAGGTCTTACACTCAACGGACAAACCATGACTGCTTATGTTTGGGATGGTGGCGCCACACTGCCTACTCACAATGAGTTCGGAGGAAGGGTTTCAATCTTAGATGGTGTTACTACTATAAATCCAGCCAGCAACAACAGCCAGCATGCCAATCACGTTACCGGTACTATTGTTGCAGCAGGTTTGGTTGCTCAGGCAAAAGGAATGGCTTATCAGGCAAATGCAAAAACCAATGACTGGGATTTTGATTTATCTGAAGCTACAACAGCTGCAACAAACGGAATGTTACTATCTAACCACTCTTACGGATGGGGATTAAGAAACGCCTCCGGAGCAGTTATCATGGCAGCATGGAGATTTGGAGCCTATGAAACCGTTGCACGGGATTGGGATAACCTAATGTTCAATGCTCCTTATTATTTAATGGTAAAAGCTGCCGGTAATGATGGTAACGACAATACTGCAAATACAAGTCCGTTAGGAGGTTTTACTACTTATGATAAACTTACAGGATATGCTACTGCAAAAAATAATCTTGTTATTGCTAATGCCAATGATGCTGTAATAAGCAGCACAGGAGCACTCACAAGTGTTACTATTAATAGTTCCAGCAGTCAGGGACCTACAGATGATTTGAGGATTAAACCGGACTTAACAGGAAACGGAACTGCTGTTTACTCGACTGCTACACTTACAGCAACACCTACTCCATTAACCAATACGAGTTACGGGAACGCAACGGGAACTTCTATGGCTTCTCCAAATGTTACCGGAACACTCCTTTTGCTACAGCAACATTATAAAAACAAAACCGGAGGATTTATGCGTGCTGCAACCTTAAAAGGGCTGGCTTTGCATACTTCTGATGATGCCGGAGCAGTTGGACCTGATGCTATATTTGGATGGGGCTTACTAAATGCAAAATTTGCCGCTGAAACCATTACTAAAAAAGGAACCCTTGCTATTATTGACGAGAATACCTTGAACAACGGAAGCAGTTACAGCTTTACTGTAACATCTGATGGTGTAAATCCATTAATTGCTTCTATTTCCTGGACAGATCCGGCTGGTGTAGCTTATAGCGGAAGCACTCCTAATATTGGTACTTCAAGATTGGTTAATGACCTTGACATACGCGTAACCAATTCAGCAGGGACTAATTTTCCGTACAGATTATTAACAGCAACTACAAATGGTTTGGGTGATAATACCAAAGATCCATTTGAAAGAATCAGAATCGTAGGAGCTGCCGGTAATTACACTGTAACCATTTCTCACAAGGGAGCATTAGTAAACGGAAATCAAAAATATTCTGTAATTGTTACCGGAATCACGGCACCACTGGCTGATCTTTACATCAAAGACAGACCATACGATACGGGAGCAGAACCAAATCCGGATTCCGGACCTATGTGGATCAGTGATGATATATGGGTAAGACAAAATACTGATGGAGGTCTTGTACACGAAAATCCGGAATATAAAGTCAGCTCACCAAATGCAGTTTATATCAGAGTTTATAACAGAGGTACAGCTACCAATTCTGCTGCAAAAGTAAAACTTTACTTTGCCAAAGCTTCTTCAGGATTAACATGGCCAACTAATTTTGTAAATTTTAGTGTGGGTCCAGTAATTCATGGTGATTATATTGGCGAGGCAAACATTCCATCTATAACTGCAGGAAGCAGCGCAATAGTAATGATTCCGTGGTATCCGCCAAATCCGGCAGATTATACTTATGATCAGCATCATTTTTGTCTGGCCGCACGAGTTGAATCTCTGGGAGATCCTATGTTTAATGAAGTAAACAATATTGGGATTGGTGTAAATACTAAAAACAATAATAATATTGCCTGGAAAAATCTAAGTGTTTATAATTTAAATACAACTGATTTTGTTTCACCAACTGCTGTTTTTATCAGAGGAATAAAATCTAAATCTGTAAACATCAGATTTGTAGATAAAGGATTTAATGAACAGTTCAAAAACAATTTCTTCGAATTGGGCGGAACAATAGAAGCTACTCTTGATGAAAAATTATTTGAAAAAGCACAGGCTAACGGAAGTTTGAAAAACGTAAAAATTATCGATAAAAATAAAATTCTGATTTCTTCAAGAGAAGCATCAATTGCCAATTTACCAATAGAAATTGGGGAGACTTTTGGAATAACATTTGATTTTAGAGTAACCAAAGATTTTCCTGCTGAAGAACAAATTACTTTAGATCTTATTCAGGAAGATGCTCTTAAAGGGGAATTAGAAGGCGGTGAACGTTTTGCTCTTGTAAAAGCAGGAAAACCTCAAACTAAAGAAGGTGATATAGCCCTTAAAGAAGCCGAAGATTCCAGAGTATTTACTATTTATCCTAATCCTACAAATGGTATTTTTAAAATTAGTATTAACAATGAACAACAGGGAACTTTAAAAATTTCGAGTGTTTACAATGGTATTGTTTTTGAAGAAAAAACAAATAAGCAGAAAGAATTTAATGTGAATATCGCCAAACAAGCTGCCGGAATTTATATTGTTCAGTTTATATCTGATAATGGAATTGTAACGACCAGAAAAATTATTAAAAACTAATTTCTGAAGTACCAATTCTTTAATTTGAATCTGTAAAAAATCATTCTTTTTGCCCTGTATTCAAATTGCTTTGAAAAAAAATCCCAATACTAAAAATAGTATTGGGATTTTTATGTTCAAAAGAAACGGGGGCTTATTTCAAACCAGCTAAACTTTGCTCAATTGTAGCAATTTTTGCCAGTGCATCAGCTTCTTTTTGTTTTTCGTTTGCCAGGACTTTCTCAGGTGCTCCGGCTACAAATTTTTCATTTGATAATTTTGCCTGAACAGATTTTAAGAAACCTTGCGTATATACTAACTCTGCGGTTAATTTTGCGATTTCTGCCTCAACATCAATATTTCCTGTAATTGGAATGAAGTATTCATTTGATTTTACACGGAAAGATAATGCTCCTTCTACTTTTTCTGAAACATAATCAAAAGCAGAAATGTTTCCTAACTTCGTAATGATAGAATCAAAATAAACAGAAACGTTTTCGCTATTAATACCTTTCAGTTCAATACTGTCTTTAAACGGAATATTTTTGTCTTTACGAATGGTTCTGATTCCTGAAATCACTTCGATTGAATTTTCAAAATCAGTTATTAATTTTGCATCAAATGGTTTTAATTCCGGCCACGTTGAAACAATCAAAGCTTCTTCGGCAGTTCTGTCAGTAATTAAATGCCAGATTTCCTCCGTTAAGAAAGGCATAAACGGATGAAGTAATTTCAGGTTACTTTCTAACATTTCGATTGCTTTATCAAACGTTGCTTTATCAATTGGCTGTTGGTATGCCGGTTTAATCATTTCTAAAAACCATGAACAGAAATCATCCCAAACCAATTTGTAAATTGCCATTAAAGAATCTGAAATTCTGTATTTCTCGAAATTATCCTCGATATCAACTAAGGTTTGCTGCAATTTTGCCTCGTACCATTCAATGGCTACTTTTGATGATTCAGGTTGTGGAATAGTTTCAGAAACTTCCCATCCTTTTATCAATTTAAAGGCATTCCATATTTTATTTGTAAATCCTTTTCCCTGAAGGCATAATTCTTCATCAAACATAATATCGTTTCCTGCAGAAGCACTTAAAAGCAATCCTACACGAACACCATCTGCACCAAATTTTTCGATCAAGTCTAAAGGATCAGGAGAGTTCCCTAATGATTTAGACATTTTACGACGCTGTTTGTCACGAACTAAACCGGTTAAATATACATTGGTAAATGGTTTTTTTCCGGTATATTCATAACCTGCAATAATCATTCTCGCAACCCAGAAAAACAAAATATCCGGACCTGTAACTAAGTCATTTGTTGGATAATAATATTTGAAATCTTCATTTTCAGGATTAATAATTCCATCAAAAACAGACATTGGCCATAACCATGCAGAGAACCAGGTATCTAACGCATCAACATCCTGTCTTAAGTCAGATGCTGTAAGTGAATGGTTAGATGTTCTTTCTTGTGCTAATTTTAGCGCCTCTTCGATATTTTCGGCTACAACAAAATCTTTTTCTCCGTCTCCGTAATAATACGCCGGAATTCTGTGTCCCCACCATAACTGACGTGAAATATTCCAGTCACGAATGTTGTTTAACCAATGTGCGTATGTATTTTCAAAACGTTTTGGATGTAATTTAATATCACCGTCTTCTAAAACTGATTTGATTGCAGGCTTCACCAATTCGTCCATTTTCAAAAACCACTGATCTGATAATCTTGGTTCGATTACGGCTTTGGTTCTTTCAGATGTTCCTACTTTATTTAAATGGATTTCGGTTTTTGCCAAAGCTCCAATTTCTTCCAGTTCTTTTGCGATTTCAGTACGAACCACAAAACGATCTTTACCCTGATAGTGTAATCCAAAACTATTTAATGTAGCATCTTCATTAAAAATATCAACGATTTCAAGATTGTGCTTCTCTCCTAACGTTTTGTCATTCATATCGTGAGCCGGAGTAACTTTTAAACATCCGGTTCCGAATTCTACATCTACATATTCATCTTCAATAATTGGAATCACTCTTCCACAAATAGGAACAATCGCTTTTTTACCTTTTAAATGTGTAAAACGCTCATCGTTTGGATTGATACAGATCGCAGTATCTCCAAAAATAGTTTCAGGACGAGTTGTGGCAATGGTCAAAAATTCCTCAGTTCCTTCGATTTTATATTTTAAGAAGAATAATTTTCCTTGTTGTTCTTCGTAAATTACTTCTTCGTCAGACAAAGTTGTTTTTGCTTCCGGATCCCAGTTTACCATTCGGTATCCTCTGTAAATTAACCCTTTGTTGTATAAATCAACAAACGAACGAATTACAGCTGCTGACATGTCAGGATCCATAGTAAATTTGGTTCTTTCCCAATCGCAGGAAGCACCTAATTTTTTAAGCTGTTCCAGGATTGTTCCACCATATTTATCTGTCCATTCCCAGGCATGAGCCAGGAATTCTTCGCGGGATAAATCGTTTTTATTGATTCCTTCTGCTTTTAATTTTGCCACTACTTTTGCTTCGGTAGCAATAGAAGCGTGATCTGTTCCCGGAACCCAACAAGCGTTGAAACCTTTAAGACGTGCTCTGCGAATTAAAACATCCTGAATTGTATTATTCAACATATGCCCCATGTGCAGGACTCCAGTGACGTTTGGCGGCGGAATTACAATTGTATAAGGTGTTCTATGATCCGGTTCTGAATGAAAATAGTTGTTTTTCATCCAGTAATCATACCATTTATTCTCGATCGTTTTAGCGTCAAATTGTGCTGGAATTGTCATTTACTAGGTTGTTTATTCGTTTAACTGTTTAATCGTTTTTTTGTTTAACTGTTTAATTGATTTTTGCTTTTTCAAATGATCAATCGATTAAACGAATTAACGGTTAAACAACTAAACAGAAAAATTGGTTCAATTTTTGTAATTATTATTGACAGCAAAAGTAAATAATTAAGTACACTATAAAAAGCGAATTAATAATTTGTGTGTTAATTAAAAGAATGTATATTTACTTACAACTTAAAAATAATTTCAAAATGAAAAATGTTGCCTCTTTTATTGCAATCGTATTGTTTAGTACAATAGGTCTTGCACAAAATGGCCCAAAAATTGAATTTGCAGCCCAAGACAATACTATTGATTATGGAAAAATTTCGAAAAGTGACAATGGAGTTCGCTCCTTTGAATTTACAAACACCGGAGATGCGCCTCTTTTAATTACAGCTGCAGAATCGACAGTAAGTTCAATAGTTGTTACAAAACCCGCAGCAGCAGTTATGCCTGGTAAAAAAGGTAAAATTGATGTAAAATACAATATGGTTTCAGGACCTATTCGTAAAACCATTACGGTTGAAACCAATGCTGTAAACTATCCTGACGGGAGAGTTGCCTTAAAAATTAAAGGTGAAGTTTTATAAAAAACAAAAATATAAAAATACCAAAAGCCGTTTCTTTACTTAGAAACGGCTTTTTTATTGCTGTAATTTTGATTTTTACTTATCAGTGCATTCAACACTGTCAAATTTATATTTTACACGATCAAAATCGATAGGTTTATCTTTTACAATATAAGTAACTCCCATTGTGGTCTGCATGGTTCCGTTTCCTAAAATAAGCTGTTTATCACGTTTTAGAAATGCCATTGGGTTTTTGAACGTTTTATTTTTGTCAGCTCCTTCAATAAAAGTGTAATCTGCAAATAAGGTATCTCCATGAAACTCACCTGTAATCTCTCCGGTTCTTACCGTTGAAGGTGCAACTTTCATAATCATGTTTCCGCTTAATTTCCCGTTTTTTAAAGTATTCAGTTTTAAATCAATAGTATCCTTTTCATATATCGCTTTATAACACTGAACACTTGTAATTGTTTCAGCTTCAGCTTTTGCCGCTTCTGCTTCTTTTTGTTTTTCTTCATTTTTACAGCTTTGAAGTCCAATACAGGCCAAAAGCGTACACGATAAGACTAGATTTCTCATAATTGGATATTTTTAAAAGGTCATTTATACCTATAAAGTTAAAAAAAAGAAGCTAAAAAAGCTTCTCTTATTAAATTTATATTTTTTATATCAAACCCAAGGCATTTAATAAAAAGCTATTAGGTTTCTTAGTATACATAAAATCAAACCTATAAGTTCTTAATTACAAATTCAGATCTTCTATTTAATTCATGTTCTTCTTCAGAACAGGCATCATCTGTTTTACATTTTACAATAGGTACAGATTCTCCATATCCTTTTGCTGCAACTCTTTTTGCATTAATTCCTGATTCTATGATAAAATCTCTGGTCGAATTGGCTCTTTTTTGAGACAGGTTTTCATTAAATTTTTCATTTCCGCGAGAATCGGTATGCGATCCTATTTCGATAACCATTTCAGGATATTTCTTCATTAATTCAACTACTCTTCCTAAAACAACTTTAGATTCTTTTCGGATATACCATAAGTTGTAATCAAAATAAATAGGATCTGTTTTAATGATTAATCGGTCTTTATTATCTTTTACAACATCTTTTTCCTGTTCTAAAATCTGTTTTACTTTTTCCGTTTTTTTGACTTCGGCAGCAACAATAGCGGCTTCTTTTGCTTTTTTCTGTTTTTGTTTTAATGCTATAGCTGCCAGTACTTCTTTTTTCTTATTTTCCTCTTCTATAATAAGTTCCTGTTTTCGTTTCTTTTCTGCAGCTTCTTTTTCTTCGAGTTTAATTGCATCCAAAGATTTTAATGCCAAAGATGCATCGTTTACAGCATCTCTGGTTTTATTTAAAGTCAGCGTTTTAGATTCATTTGTGTATTTTTCCTTAAACGCAGAGACTTTATAAGAAGCTTCGCAGGCCACTGTAAAATTAAATTTTCCGTCTACAGAAGTTATGATGGTATTGAGTGTCTTTCCTTCTGAATCCTGTAATAGTACAGTTGCATTTTCTAAAGCCAGTCTGGTATCAACATC
Source organism: Flavobacterium chilense (assembly GCF_001602525.1). GTDB lineage: Bacteria > Bacteroidota > Bacteroidia > Flavobacteriales > Flavobacteriaceae > Flavobacterium > Flavobacterium chilense. The sequence continues at coordinate 504,571 of NZ_LSYT01000006.1, read as the reverse complement.
GGTAATAATTCCGGCAATAAATTGTTTACAGTCTTCTACTATAAGGTCTTTGATTTCTTTGAATTGATAGATATCGTCACTCCCTTTTCCGCCTTCTCTATTTGAGGCAAAATAACCTTCTTTGGTATTTGAGTCAATATTAAATGCAAAATCATCCAGATTTGAATTTAAAGGCAAACCAACGTTTACAGGCTTTGAATATTGATTGCCGTTGATTTCTGAAACAAAAACGTCAAGTGACCCATATCCTAAATGTCCATCTGAAGAAAAATAAAGCTTACCATCTGTCGACGCAAAAGGAAATTGTTCTTTTTTATCGGTATTTACAATTGGACCTAAATTTTTTGGGGTATCAAACGCTCCTTTATTAATGTTTACTGCATAAATATCAAAAGAACCTAATGTTCCCGGCATATCCGATGCAAAATACAATACTTTTTCATCGGCACTCAAAGCCGGATGTTCAGTTGAATAATTTGGGCTGTTAAACGGAAGTGATGTGATATTTGTCCATTTTCCGTCAACTAATTCTGCTTTAAAAATTTGAAGATTGGAGATTTTCTGGTCGTTTGTTTTCCTGGTTCCTTTTTTAGAATTGTTACGGGTAAAGTAAATTGTTTTACCATCTTTTGTAAAAACGGCATTTGCTTCGTGCATTCCGGTTTTTAATTCTTTAGAAAAATAATGTACAATCGAATCAGCTGAGTTGATATTCTTTAATGGAATCGAAACTAAATTCAAATACGTTTCATTGTCCCATTTGAATTTTTTGTCGAATAATCCGGGCTTTAGTTTTACTCCGGCAAACACCAGATTATCATTGTATTTTACTGCTCCAAATTCAGAATTAGGCGTGTTAACAGCCAGATTTTTAATTTCAAATCGTTTCCCGATTGCTGAAACATTTTCTAATGTTTTGAGTTCTTTTTCAAAATTGACTACATCTTCATTATTCCCGGATTTTGTATAATATTCTTTTAAAGCAACATTTGCATCCTCATAACTATTAGTTGCTTTTAGAGTTTGGGCATATCTAAAATAATAATTCCGATCTAAACCTTCGTTGTAGTTTTTAATTAAAAGTCGGTAATAACGTTGCGCTTTTATTAAGTCATTGGTATAAAAATAAGAATCGGCCAGATTTTTAATGACTTCCTGTGAAGGTTTTTCCTGAACCAGTTTTTCATATAAAACAATCGATTCACTATAGTAGGTTTTGTCAAAAAATCGCTTGGCTCTTGCCAATTCGAGATCCTGGGCTTTTATAAATTGTATTGAAAATACGAATATAATAACGAGTAGTTTTTTCATATTTTTCATTTTAGAAGAATCTTGGTGATTTATCATATCCTTTTCCTAATAAATCCAGATTAAACAGGAGCATGATTTCGTGTGTTCCTGAATTAAATTGCCCCATATTCGAGAGTGTATGATCGTAAGCATAACCCACTCTAAGCGTTGATGTAACATTTATATTGACCAAAGCACTTACAGCATCGTTTATTCTGTAAGCTGCTCCCAATTCAAACTTATTGTTATACAAAACATTTGCTGTAACATCTACAGAAATTGGTGCTCCGGCTACAAATTTTGACATAAATGCCGGTTTCAGCTTCACCATATCATTGATCTGAAAAACATATCCGGCTGTTAAAAAAGTATGAATGACTTCAGACCCGTAGGCATTAATTCCGGATTTTTCTTCGATATGTTTAGAACTCAATAAATTTGGAGCCGATAACCCTACATAAAAGTTATCTCTAAAATAATAGGCTCCTACCCCAATATTGGGTTTGGTTACGTTTATATTTTCGGAGAAAGCCAAATCTGTACTAGTATTACCACTCTGAAAAACAAATCCATTAAAATTGGTTTGCAATGATGTAAAACCTGCTTTTAATCCTAATGACAATTTATTTTTTCCTCCTAAATTTAAGACATAAGCAAAATCAGCATAAAAATTATTTTCTTTTTTAGCTCCATCTCCAATATCATCTGAGATTAATGACAAGCCAACTTCAACTTTATCACTCACGGCTGTATGACCAAAAAAGCTAAATGTTTTTGGTGCTCCAACGGCTCCAACCCATTGTGTCCTGTACAATCCTCCAAGATTTAACATCGCCGGAACTCCTGTGGCATAAGCCGGATTTACTACACTCATATTGTACATATAATGAGTGTATTCCGGATCTTGCTGAGCAGAAACTGACGTTATGTAAAAGAGAAAACTTATAAAAAGTATTATTTTTTTCATTTGAAAATTTTATTAAATAATAAAGGAATTATCTATTTAGATAAAGTCGCCCTTGTTGCGCCTTTTTATTGTCTTTATTAAAATTGACAATATAAAAATAGACTCCGTTTGGCGCTACACCATCACCAAAACCGGCTGATTCAGAATTTCTTCCGTCCCAATTGGGTTTATTTCTATTTCCTTTAAACATTATATTTCCATATCTGTTGAATATTTCAAGTGTATAATCCGGGTATAAAAATTCTATATCCGGAATGGTGAAAGTATCGTTTACTCCATCTCCGTTTGGCGAAAATCCGTCAGGAATAAAAAAGGCATACTCTTCAGGATTACAATCGAATAAGGAAACTGTAACTTCTAAATGGTTTTCAGAAATACAATTTGTTATTGTCGAAAGATCGAATCCATAATAAGTTGCTTTGTCTGTAAGCAAAGTTCCTGAAGCTAATAAATTTCCATTGTTTGGAGCATCATACCAGGCAACAGTTGAAGCGACATTAGTTGCATTTGACAAGTCTGAAATCTTCGGGTTTTTAAGTCCGCAAAAATCTGCTCCTCCCGCATTTAAAACCGGAGCAGGAGTATCGTTTATTAAAACCGAAATCATCGTTGGAGCTGATGTGCAACTAGCCGGAGAAGTTTCTCTTATATATAGGTTTTCTGATTTTAAAAGATAAGTATCTGCAAGAGGTGTTGTTGCTGTAGACGAACTATACCATTTGTATTGTGATCCGTGTGGTACTAAATTGACAATTGTTGCCCCATCAACTTTACAGAATTCCTGATTTGCAACAACTGGTGCTAACGGAATTGGATTGATTGCAAAGTTATCTGTTACATTGACTAAATTAGTATCACAGGCAGTTGTATTATTTTTCAAATTTGAAGCTGAAATGGTCACAGAACCAATATTTAAAAGGAAACCTGATGGAATTATAAAACTGGCATTTCCATTGGTAACGGTTAAAATAACGGTTTGCAAAGCTGAAGAGTTTGCTCCTGAAAGTGTATATGAAAGTGTGGCATCAGTCAGATTCCCCAAGCCTGAAACAGTAACAGTAACGGGATCATTAAAGCAAAAATCATCTGCCTGAATTTTTACAGTTGCTGCATTTGGCAAAGGATTAATGATTAAATTTCCCTGTGTATTGGCAACATTGGTACAACCTGTAACTGTATTGGTAATTTTAATAATCGTGATTATAGAAACACCGCTTTTTACATTAAGACTTGCCGGAATTATAAAACTAAAATTACCTCCCAAAGCATTAATATTGGCTGTTTGCCCTGTTGCGAAATTATCTCCGGTTATGTTATAAACAATATTATAATTTCCGTCAGTCAATTGAGATGCATTTGAAATTTGAACTGTTGCACTTTTATTCTGACATACGGGACTTGCAGTCAATGCAGCTCCGTCTAAATGAGGTAATGCATAAACATTCAGATCATCTTTTAGATTATCAATAACATTTACACATGCTTCTTTACTGGCTGTCGCAATTATACTTATAATGTTCATAGTAAATTTGCCAACTTGTTTAAAATAAGAGGATTTAACCGGAAAGCTTATTATACCGTTTACAAAATTTGCTTTTATTGTCTCTAATCCGCCATTGGGGCCGGAAACACTAAAAGTCACTTTATATTCTCCATCAGGGATAGTTTCAGGACCTTGTGTAATTGTTGCCAAATATGTTGCGGTAGGGATTTCATTTTCGCAAATATCTGAATCGATTACCAACTTTGCACCTGTAAAATCAAGTCTTTTTTCGAGTGTAATTTTTATTTGAGCGCTCTGATCGGGACAGATTCTATTATCAGGATAAGACCGCACTGTATAGGTATAAATATATTCTCCGGGGCCCATAGTATCAAATACTTCCTTCAAATTAACAATATGATCTGTTGTTGCTGTTAATCCGGCTCCGTACCACTCCCCGCCATTATCTTCTCCCGAAAGTAAAGTAAAGAGATCTAAATTTGTATAACCTGCCAGTCCGGTTGTTCCGCATAATGTTAAATCTTGTGGCGTTCCTGGTTCCGGTGCTCTAAAAATAGTAACTGTAACTTTTGATGAAGGAGAAACGGGAGAACAAGCAGCTACCGCCGGTACTGTATAGGTAAAATCAAATGACCCGTTTAAGCCTGTAATTGCAATAGAAGATCCTACAATTTGCCCTGCACTATTTGTCCAGGTTCCGTTTGAATGTGGCCCCATTACTGTACTGTTAAATGCAGTAAAAAGGTTAAATGTGTTTTTAGAACTACATTCTGTAGCATAAGGAGCAGGCACTCCGGCATAAGCCCCTATGGTAATGGTTACTGTCGCTTTATTATTTGTACAACCAGTGACGGCAGGCGCTGTGTAAGTAAAATGATAAACACCTCCACTGCGTATAAGTTGTCCGTTTAAAATTCCTGTAGCACGATCTAATCCTCTGGCGTTATTATCATCTGTCCAGGTTCCTCCGGGTACAGGACTACCACCTAACAATGAGAATAATGATATGGACTGATAAATGGGATCCTGAATATCACAAATTACTTTTTGTGCATCATTTCCCGCACATTGTCCATAAACTTTCGAAGATAATGAGGAAAAAACAACCAAAAACAATACGAAATATAAGAAGACAGCGTAATTTTTAACCATATAGTCTTATTTTTATATAAACATAATAAAATAATAACATTGGCTAAACAAAAAATACAATTTAGTAGCTCTTTTTTCACAAAATTCAATCAAATTAAAATTTAACTGATTATAATACACCTTTTTGTTTAAAATTTTATGTAATTACGATCTACAATTCATCTTCCAGTTTGAATCTAAATTTCAAAATCAAACTATTTCTTTCGACTTCTAAATTGATCCAGATATCTTCTTCTGATTTTAAAAGCATATTGATTTGTTGGAGCGAATATTTATAAGGAACCGTATTATTGATACTTACAATGATATCTCCTTTTAATAATCCGCAACGATCTGCAGCTGAATTTTTACGAATGTTGACAATTTCATAAACTGGTTTTAAAGAGAATTTATACCTGAAATTACCGTCTTTTTTATCATTGTAGCCTGTTTCTTCTATAGAAGTAGCAACTTTTACTGTTTCCAGATGTACTGTTTCCTGTACCCATTGCAGTCCGTTATGCTGAATCGTGATTCCGCTTTTGTTATATGTAAAAGGTTCTGAGAATTTGTTATTCTTTTTAAGATACATTTTTTCATCTGCATAATCTAAAACAACTGTAAATCGCTTCAAGACTTCACCACCAATTGAACCTATACGATCGGGAACCATTTTTACATTACGAATCGAATTTGAATCCGGAAAAGAGACAATTGGTTTTTTAAAATTGAATTCGTCAATAGAGAACTTATCAATCTTAGCACGATGACCTTCTATATCACCACTGAAACCTTTTCCAAGAAAATCAGGAAAATTCTTTTTAGGCAGTTTTATTTTGTTGTTTTCAAAAATCCAGAAAGCATCACTATTTCCAATATCAATTAGCAATTTTGCAGGTATAGGAACCGTATCAACAACGGCTGTTGCATAAATATAAGGTTTAGATCTTTCAACTGTGATGGGAATTGTTTTAAATTTTCTGCTCAGTTTCGCACGTACTTCTTCGTTATTTTGATGAACCACAATTTTCTTTTTTTGATAATTGATCTCAACTAAATTATTTTTAAAGAATTTATATCCAATAATACCATTTACCGGAATCCCAATGTGCGAAGACAAATTAAAACTCTGATCTAAAATAATGTAAAGCAAATGGTTATTTGACTTTAGTCCATGGGTTTCTAATATATTATTTGTTGATTTTAGTCCTTCAATTTCTTCTTCGCTTCCTAAGCCTCTCAGTTTTATTTTTTCTACATTTTTAAAACTTACTTCCTGTTTTTCTTCCATACTAAACAAGATCGTTTCTTCGACTCCTGAATCTAACAGAAAATTCAGTTCTATCCCGTTTACTTTTATAGGAATAAAAACAAGATTATTAATCAATTTAAAAGGAATTGTGACCTTCGAAGCATGACGTTCGATCAAAAAATCACTTTGCGCTTTAAGTGAAAAAGCTGTTAAAAGCCCAAAAAACAATATAAAATATTTTTTCATTGACAATATTTTATGATAAAATTACTAAAAATATTCATAATTGTTACAATTTAATAAGTACTCGTAATGTTTACGTTAAATTCGAAAAAAAAATGCAAATTTGCACTTCAATACTAAAACTCATGCCAACAATTTCTCACAAAGGCAGAAACATGCCCGAATCACCGATACGTAAACTTGCTCCTTTTGCAGATGCTGCAAAGCAAAAAGGAAAAAAAGTGTATCACTTAAACATTGGTCAACCGGATATCAAGACACCCGAAGTGGCCATCGAGGCGGTAAAAAACATTGATTTGAGTATTATAGAGTACAGTCCGTCAGCCGGATATGAAAGTTATAGAAAAAAATTAGCTAAATTTTACCAACGTCAAAATGTAAACGTTAACACAGAAGACATCATTGTTACTACTGGTGGCTCTGAAGCCTTGTTGTTTGCATTAGCCACAATTACAGATCCGGGAGATGAGATTATTATTCCGGAGCCTTTTTATGCTAATTATCATGCGTTTGCCTCATCAACGAGTGCGACTGTAGTTCCGGTTATTTCGACAATCGAAAGTGCCTTTGCCTTACCAAGCATTGATACTGTAGAGAAATTAATTACACCCAAAACCAAAGCTATTTTAATATGTAATCCGGGTAATCCAACCGGATATTTATATTCTGAAGCAGAAATTAAACAGCTGGCAGGTTTGATCAAAAAACACGATCTGTATTTAATTGCTGACGAGGTATACCGTGAGTTTTTGTACGATGGAGATGATGTTCATTATTCTGTAATGAATCTTGAAGACGTACAACAAAATGTAATCATGGTCGATTCTGTTTCAAAACGTTACAGTATGTGCGGTGCCAGAATTGGTTGTTTGATCACTAAAAACAAGGATGTATTAGCAACAGTTATGAAGTTTGCCCAGGCGCGTTTAAGCCCGCCAACTATTGAACAAATTGCCTGCGAAGCAGCTATTGATACTCCGCAAAGCTATTTTGATGAAGTAATTTCAGAATATAAAGAACGTCGTGATACTTTAATTACAGAATTAAATAAAATTGAAGGCGTTGTGGTTACCAAACCAAAAGGAGCTTTTTACTGTATTGCACAATTGCCTATTGATAATGCTGATGATTTTGCTCAATGGCTTTTAGAAAGCTACGATCTTAACAACGAAACTGTAATGGTTGCTCCTGCTGCCGGATTTTATTCGACTCCGGGAATGGGATTAAATCAGGTTCGAATTGCGTATGTGTTAAACAAAAAAGATTTAATTACGGCTGTAAATATTTTAAAAGAAGCGCTTTTAGTTTACAACAAAAAATAAAAACAGAATAAAACACAACCTTTTAAAAGACAATAACACGCTATGTTATTGTCTTTTGTATTTTAAAAAAATGATCGTTTTGTTTTAATTTAAATTATATCCAAAAACAGACAATTAAATAGTAAAAACGATAGAAAAGGTTTGCTTTTTATTAATTATCTTTACCGCCTTAAAAAGATATACCCATTATAATAGTAGTTTTTAATGATAAATAACGAAGATTTTTTAGACGAAATAGGAGACAATCATTTTAGCAGCAATGCGAAAAACCCTGTAAGACAGGATGCTTTTGACTTAAGTGATGACGAAAAAATAGAAAAAATAAAAAAAGATGTTGAAAACATTCTTCAGACTCTTGGAATGGATTTGACAGATGACAGCATAAAAGGTACTCCAAACCGAGTAGCAAAAATGTTTGTAAAAGAGATTTTTGGTGGTCTTAACCCTTCAAAACAGCCAAAAGCTTCAACTTTCGATAATAATTACAAATACGGAGAAATGTTGGTAGAAAAAAACATTACGGTTTATTCTACCTGCGAACATCATTTATTACCAATTATCGGGCGTGCTCATGTTGCTTATATTTCAAGCGGAAGAGTTATTGGTTTGTCTAAGATGAACCGTATTGTAGAATATTATGCAAAAAGACCTCAGGTTCAGGAGCGTTTAACGATGCAAATTGTTCAGGAATTACAAAAAGCTTTAGGTACTGAAGATGTTGCCTGCGTTATCGATGCCAAACATCTTTGCGTAAATTCAAGAGGAATCAAAGACATCGAAAGCAGTACTGTTACATCTGAATTTGGTGGAAAATTCAAAGATCCTCAAACAAAAAGAGAATTTCTGGATTATATTAAATTAGATACTCAATTTTAGTTTAATCGGTAAATCGTTAATTTGTTTAATCGCTTCATCATAAGGTGTTAATTCCCGATTAAATGATTAAACAAATCAACAATTAAACAAAAAAAGAATGTACGTTTTTCGTTTGAAAAATTAGAAGTTTGGCAAAACGCAAGGATATTTATTTTGGAAATTTATAAATTAACTGCTGCATTTCCTACTAACGAATTGTTTGGGATGACTTCTCAAATAAAAAGAAGTTCTTCTTCAATTGCTACAAACATTGCAGAAGGAACATCAAGAAATTCAAACAAAGACAAAGCTCATTTTTTAACGATTTCTTATTCATCTGCAATGGAAACATTAAATCATTTAATTCTTTCAAAAGATTTAAAGTATATTTCCGAAAATGAATACGTTCAATGCCGTGAAAAACTTGAAAAAATTTGTAATCAGATAAATAATCTAAAAAAATATTATCTTTCACAAGAATAAATCCGTTCAGAACGATTAAACAAATTAACGATTAAACGGTTAAACAATAATAATATGCCTTTATATACATCTCAACACCTAAAAATATACAATTCACTTTCGGGTGAAAAAGAAAATTTCAAACCAATCCATGAAGGAAATGTTGGAATGTATGTTTGCGGACCTACAGTTTATAGTAATGTACACTTAGGAAATGTGAGAACTTTTATGTCTTTTGACGTGATATTCAGGTACTTTTTACATCTGGATTACAAGGTTCGCTATGTTCGAAATATTACTGATGTTGGTCATATTGTAGATGATGTTGATGAAGGTGAAGATAAAATTGCCAAAAAGGCACGTTTGGAGCAATTGGAACCTATGGAGGTTGTGCAACGCTACACTGTTGACTTTCATGATATTCTAAAAGCTTTCAACTTTTTACCGCCAAGTATTGAGCCAACAGCTACAGGTCATATTATCGAGCAAATTGAGATTATCAAAAAAATTATCGATACCGGTATTGGTTATGAAGCCAACGGATCTGTTTATTTTGATGTTGTAAAATATAACGAGACTAACAATTACGGGGTTTTAAGTGGCCGAAATATCGATGATATGCTTGCCAATACCCGTGATCTTGATGGTCAGTCAGACAAAAGAAACCCACAGGATTTTGCTCTTTGGAAAAAAGCAGAACCCGAACATATTATGAGATGGCCTTCGCCATGGAGTGATGGTTTTCCGGGCTGGCATTTAGAATGTACAGCTATGAGTACCAAATATCTTGGTAATCATTTTGATATTCATGGTGGCGGAATGGATTTAAAATTCCCACATCATGAATGCGAAATAGCACAAAACGAAGCATGCACAGGTCAGGCTCCGGTAAATTACTGGATGCACGCCAATATGCTAACGTTAAACGGAAAGAAAATGGCAAAATCGACCGGAAATAATATTTTACCGGGAGAAATTTTAAGCGGAGACAACAATATTCTAAGTAAAGCTTTTTCTGCATCTGTTACTCGTTTTTTCATGTTACAGGCGCACTACAGAAGTATTTTAGATTTTTCTGATGATGCCATTGTTGCTGCAGAAAAAGGATATAAAAGATTAATGGAAGCTGTTGATGCCTTACCGGGCATTTCAGCCAGTACAACGAGTTCTATTGATGTTAATGCTTGGAAACAATTGTGCTATGATGCCATGAATGACGATTTTAATACGCCTATTTTAATTGCACAATTATTTGAAGCTGTTCGTTACATCAATTTATTAAAAGAAGGAAAAGAAACTATTTCTGCCGAAGACTTAAAATCATTTACAACTGCTATCAATGCTTTTGTTTTTGATGTTTTAGGTTTGAGTGATGAAAAAGGAGCTGATAGCAACAACGATAAATTAGAGGGTGTTGTAAATATGCTTATTGGAATGAGAAATCAGGCGAGAGCTGATAAAAACTTTGCTCTTTCTGATCAAATCCGTGATCAGTTGATTGCTTTAGGCATTCAGTTAAAAGATGGAAAAGAAGGTACCAGTTTCTCTATTTAATCTATTTATTTCCTAATAAATCATGAAAGTAATTACTCCATTTGTTTTATTAGTACGCTTTTATCAAACAGCAATTTCACCGTTTACACCGGCAAGTTGCAGGTTCGAACCTACATGTTCGACTTATATGATTCAGGCTTTACAAACTCATGGATTATTTTATGGCGGATATCTTGGAATGAAACGAATTTTGAGTTGTCATCCGTGGGGAAGAACAGGTTACGATCCTGTTCCCGAAAAGAAATGTTCACATAAACATTAACTTTTTATAATGAGGATCTCTGCTTTTAATATTTATTTTTACTAAACAAAAAACAATTTAATATATGTCACACTCCTTAAATGTAGTCTGGAATCCTTCTGAAGGAATCGATTTGGGATTTTTTATGATTCGTTATTACAGTTTAATGTTCGTAATCGCTTTTGGATTAGGCTGGTTTATAATGAAAAAGATTTTCGAACGTGAAAACGAATCACTTGAAAAATTAGATTCTTTGTTTGTATGGACTGTTCTGGCTACTTTAATTGGAGCACGTTTAGGACATGTCTTTTTTTACGATTGGGAATATTTTAGAAATCATTTACTTGAAATCTTTTTACCTGTTCGTTTTGAGCCTAAATTCGAATTTACCGGTTTTCAGGGATTAGCAAGTCATGGCGCAGCAATTGCTATAATCGTTGCGATGTATTATTACAGCAAAAAGATATTAAAACGCCCGATGTTATGGATCTTAGACCGTGTCGTAATTCCGGTTGCCAGTGGCGCTATTTTTGTTCGTCTCGGAAACTTTTTCAATTCTGAAATTATCGGACAAGAAACTAAATCTGCCTTTGGAATTCGTTTTTTGCACGATCAGTTTAGTAAAGCCGAAGCAGTACAAAGAACTCAGATTGCAAATCCAAAAGATGCTTATACTGCCATTGCAACTGATCCAAAATTTGCAAATCTTTTAGCAGAAGTTCCGGCAAGACATCCAACCCAACTATATGAAGGAATTGCTTATATTTTTGTTTTTGCAATTTTATTCTTTCTATACTGGAAAACAAATGCAAGACTTAAATCAGGTTTATTATTTGGAGCTTTTCTTGTTCTTTTATTCGTAGTACGTTTTATTGTAGAATTTGTAAAAGAAAGCCAGGGTGGTTTTGAGAACGAATTAGGCGTTTTCTCAACAGGACAATGGTTAAGCATACCTTTTATTATTATTGGGCTTTTCTTTATCATCAGAGCACAAAGAAACCCTTTAGCCGATTCTTAAACATAGTATTCAAAACATAAAAAGCCCAATATCTTAACGACGATATTGGGCTTTTTATTTACAAGCAATACGAAAATACCAAATTCTATATTTTTAATGTTATAACCCGCGTTTTCACTATTTAATCCCGCATTAGAAACATGACGTATACTTGGTCAAATATCAAACCTAAATTTATCTATTCTACCTGTAAAACCAAGAGTCAAAACATCTGCAAAAACTAAAGTATTAAATTCATTTTGTTAATACATAAGCATCATAGTTAATAAAAATAGCTGGTAAACATGTATTATTATTGAATACGCTTCCAAAACCGTAGTTAAAATCTACAGCAGATCATTTTTTCATTTTGTACCACAGCATGAAATATGATTAAAAAACTAAAAACAATAGTATTTTTCATTTCATAAATAACTTTTTCCTTATCAAGAATATAGCACAAAAAAAAGATCCAACTTTCGCTGGATCTTTTTTTATTACATCAAACTTGCAATTATGCTTTGTTGTGTTTGTCTTCGATTGTATGTTTTTCATCACTTGAAATCGAATCAACCAATACTGGTGTCGCGATAAATAATGAAGAGTAAGTACCTACAACAATACCAATTAACATGGCAAAGATAAATCCTCTGATTGACTCTCCACCAAAGATAAACATTGTCAATAATACAATGATCATCATTAATGAAGTATTCAACGTTCTTGATAATGTAGTATTAATAGAAGCGTTTACGATATCTTCGAAACTTCCTTTACGGTTTCCGATGATAAACTCTCTGATTCTGTCAAATACAATTACAGTATCGTTCATTGAGTAACCAATAACGGTAAGAATCGCAGCAATAAAGTGCTGATCCATTTCCATGTGGAAAGGCATGAATTTATAACATAAAGAGTAGATTCCTAATACAAAGATAACGTCATGCGCTACAGCTGCGATCGCTCCTAATGAATATTGCCATTTACGGAAAGAAACCATTAAGTATAAGAAAATAGCCGCCATTGCACCAAGTACTGCCCAGTATGAGTTTGTTTTAATATCTTCAGAGATAGAAGCTCCAACTTTAGAAGATTGTAAAACTCCAACTTTTTTACCGTCGAAAGTGTTCGTGAATTTATCATAAGTAACGTTAGGGAAATATTTCTCTAATGCTTTGTATAATTTTTGGTTCACTTCTTCATCAACAGCTACACCGTCTTCTTTGATTTTGTATTTAGTTGTGATTTTCAACTGATCGTCATCACCTAAAATTTTAGCTTCAACCGGAGTTCCAAAAGCAGCAGATAATTCATCTGAAATTACAGTAGCATCTACTGGTTTTTCAAATTTAACCTGGAATGTTCTTCCTCCAACAAAATCAACACCTTCATCTAATCCATTAACAAAGAAAATAGAAGTTAAACTTACAATAACTACAATTGAAGAGAAGATGTAAGTGAATTTTTTGATTTTAATAAAGTCAAAGTGGAAATTAGTAAACCAGTTTTTAGTAATGTTTGTAGAGAACGTTAAATCTGCTTTTCCTGCAATGTTTTTATCAATAAAGATTCTTGCAATAAAGATTGAAGTAAACAATGAAGTTACGATACCAATAAGTAATGTTAAAGCAAAACCTTTAATTGGTCCTGTTCCAAAAATAAATAAGATCGCCCCAGTTAAAACGTGAGTTACGTTTGCATCAATAATAGAACGCATTGCTCCGTGCCATCCGTAAGACGCTAAAACAGCTTCTGACAATGATTTTCCTTCACGTAATTCTTCTTTTGCTCTTTCATATATAATGATGTTCGCATCTACCGCTGTACCTAATGTTAATACGATACCTGCAATACCTGGTAATGTTAATACAAAACCAAAACTTGCCATAATTCCAAATAAGAAAAGTAAGTTTAATAATAAGGCTAAGTTAGCATACCAACCTGCTTTACCATAATAAAATACCATCCATAAACAAACTAATAAAAATCCTAATACAGATGAAATTGTACCTGCATCAATTGCAGCCTGACCTAAAGATGGTCCTACAACAGTTGATTGAATAATATCAGCAGAAGCCGGTAATTTACCTGCATTTAATATGTTTGCTAAATCTTTAGTTTCTGCTACATCAAAAGAACCTGTAATTTCAGATCTTCCTCCGGCAATTGGTCCGCTGGTAACTCCAGGAGCAGAGTAAACAATATTATCAAGAACAATAGCAATATAACTTTTTTGAGCAAATGCTCTTCCTGTTAATTCTTCCCAAACTTTAGCTCCCTGGCTGTTCATTTGCATAGAAACAGCTGGTTTTCCTAATTGATCAAAAGTATCTTTTGCATCTGTAACAACACCACCGCTCATTGCTGGTACGTTATCTCTGTTACCTTTTAAAGCGTATAATTCTACTGCTTCAATTTCTTTTCCTTTTGTATCTTTTATAGTAGTTGGTTTACTCCAAACAAATTTTGCATTGTGTTGGTCAGCACCCAATAAAATTCTGATTTCTGGTCTTTTAAAATACCCGTTTACAGCAGCAGTATCTTTTGGAGCAAAATAACCTAAAACTGGTCCACCACCCTGACCTAACATTTTGTCAAATAATGGGTTGTTTCCTTTTTTAGTATCAACTGAATCTTTAGCATCAGTTAATAAAGCGTTTAATGAATCTTTAGCAACAGTTTTAGTTTCTGTTTTTTTGATTTCAGTCTTTTTTAAAGCTTCGTTAGTTGCAACTAAAAAGTTTCCAACTTCTTCAATTTTAAAAGTTTCCCAAAACTCCAATTGAGCTTTACCACCTAATAATTTTTTAATTCTGTCAACATCTTTAGCACCTGGAAGCTCTACTAAGATTCTTCCTGTTTCTCCTAATTTTTGGATGTTTGGTTGTGTAACACCAAATTTATCGATACGCTCTCTTAATACTTTATAAGCACTTTCAACAGACTCATCAACTTTTCTTTTAATTACTTTTTGAACTTGTGCATCAGACATTTGAAAATCGATTCCACCATCTCCTTGTAAACTTCTGTTTGCAAAGATATCCGGAGAAGCTAATTTTACAGTTCCGTTTGAATTTGCCTCAAAAGCTTCGAAAAACTTATTTAAATAGGTTTTGTTTCCTTCTAAATTTGCACTTGCATCTGCTAATGATTTATTAAATACCGGATTTTTAGAATTGTTAGCTAATCCTTTTAACACGTCTTTAATAGAAATTTGAAGAATAACGTTGATTCCTCCTTCTAAGTCAAGACCTTTGTTTAGTTGTTTGTTTTTTACTTCGTTATAAGTAAAATCCGTAAAACCAAGATTAAACACTTTTTCTTTACCAATAGAATCCAAGTATTTTAATTCTTTGTCAGGATTATCTCCTGCAAAAGCTTTAGCTTCACTTTTGACATTATTTGCCACAAAAGTGAAAGAGAGTTGGTAAATACTTACCAATGCAAATAGAATTGCGAAAAATTTAATAAGTCCTTTATTCTGCATTATTACTAAAAATTAATTATGTTTTAAAGTTTGTTTTTGTTTTAAAGTCCCATAAAATAAGCCCTGATATGAGTTTTTAAAGCTAAAAAATCGAGATCACGAATTACAACATTTTTTTTAAACCGAGCAAATATATAATTAACGAAAAGATTAACCAATTTATTTATTAATTAATCTCAAAAAAAAGACTGCAAAAGTGCAGCCTTTTCCTTTTTTTTCGAAAATCGTTATACTAAAATCGATTTTAACGCTTCGTTCATGCTTCTAACTGCATCTGCACTTTTAGCAAATAACGCTTTTTCGTTATCGTTTAATTTTATATCTAAAATTTCTTCAACTCCGTTTTTACCAATTATACATGGTACTCCTATACAGATATCATTTTGACCATATTCTCCTTCAACAAAAACAGAACATGCAATCATTTTTTTCTGATCATTTAAAATACTGTCTACTAAAAAAGCAACAGAAGCTCCCGGCGCATACCAGGCTGATGTTCCTAATAAACCTGTAAGAGTAGCTCCTCCAACCATTGTATCTGCAGCTACTTTTTGCAATACTTCTTCTGAAAGAAATTCTGTTACCGGAATTCCGTTATAAGAAGCCAAACGTGTTAAAGGAATCATAGTAGTATCACCGTGACCTCCAATAACCATTGCCGAAATATCATTTGCCGGTTTATCCAGTGCTAGAGACAAATAAGTTCTGAAACGGGAACTATCTAATGCGCCTCCCATACCAATGATTCTGTTTTTTGGTAATCCTGTGGATTTCAAAGCCAAATAAGTCATCGTATCCATTGGGTTTGAAACTACCACTATTATAGTATCCGGAGAATATTTCAATACATTTTCAGCAACTGTTTTTACAATTCCTGCATTTATACCAATTAATTCTTCGCGTGTCATTCCTGGTTTTCTCGGAATTCCTGATGTAATCACCACTACATCACTTCCGGCAGTTTTAGAATAATCGTTGGTAACGCCAGATACTTTGGTATTAAACCCTGTATTTGTCGCGCATTGCATAATATCCAACGCTTTCCCTTCGGCAAAACCTTCTTTAATATCCAACAATACTACTTCGCTGGCAATTCCTCTATAAGAAATAACATCTGCACATGTAGCTCCAACATTTCCTGCTCCTACAATGGTAACTTTCATATTTTATACTTTATCGGTTATTAATTAATTTGTTTGTTTTATAAATCGACAATTCGTTTAATCGTTTAAGTAAATTTAAACAATTAAACGAATTGAAAATATTAATTTTTATTATGCATCGATATTTGCATAAACTGCATTTTTCTCGATGAACTCTCTACGTGGCGGAACCTCATCTCCCATTAACATTGAGAAAACCCTGTCGGCTTCTGCCAGACTTTCAATAGTTACCTGACGTAAAGTTCTGAAGTTAGGATCCATTGTAGTTTCCCACAACTGCTCCGCATTCATCTCTCCAAGACCTTTATAACGTTGAATAGCAGCACTTCCTCCCATTCTTTCGTTCGCCTGATCACGTTGAACGTCATTCCATGCATATTCTTTCTTTTGTCCTTTTTTAACTAAGTATAAAGGTGGTGCTGCGATGTAAACGTGACCTTCTTCGATAAGCTCTTTCATGAAACGGAAGAAGAACGTTAATATTAAGGTAGAAATGTGACTACCATCGACATCGGCATCACACATGATGATTACTTTATGATATCTTAGTTTTTCAAGGTTTAATGCTTTACTGTCTTCTGCAGTTCCAACAGTTACACCCAAAGCGGTAAAAATATTACGAATCTCTTCGTTTTCAAATACCTTATGGTGCATTGCTTTTTCTACGTTCAAAATCTTACCACGAAGCGGTAAAATCGCCTGAAAATTACGGTCACGTCCTTGTTTTGCAGTTCCACCTGCCGAATCTCCCTCGACCAGGTAAACCTCACATCTTGCCGGATCCTGCTCAGAACAATCTGAAAGTTTTCCTGGCAATCCGCCGCCGCCCATAACGGTTTTACGTTGTACCATTTCACGCGCTTTTTTCGCCGCGTGACGTGCCTGAGCAGCCAAAATAACTTTTTGAATAATGATTCGGGCATCATTTGGATTTTCTTCCAAATAATTCTCTAACATTTCTCCAACAGCCTGAGAAACCGGAGAAACTACTTCTCTGTTTCCTAATTTTGTTTTTGTTTGTCCTTCGAATTGTGGTTCTGCAACTTTTACAGAAATAATTGCCGTTAACCCTTCACGGAAGTCATCTCCTGCAATCTCGAACTTTAATTTATCTAACATTCCGGATGCATCGGCATATTTTTTAAGGGTTCTTGTTAAACCACTTCTAAAACCTTGCAAATGCGTTCCTCCTTCGTGTGTGTTGATATTATTTACATAAGAGAAAATATTCTCTGTATAACTTGTATTATAAATCAGGGCAACCTCAACCGGAATTTCACCTTTTTCGTGATCCATGCTGATTACGTGAGAAATAATTGGCTCACGGTTTCCGTCTAAATAACGAATGTATTCTTTAAGACCTTCATCAGAATGAAACACTTCGCTTCTAAATTCGCCTTTTTCATCCACTTCTCTTTTATCTGTAAATGTGATCGTGATTCCTTTGTTTAGGAACGAAAGTTCACGCATACGGGCTGATAAAGTATCATAGGAGAACTCTGTAGTTTGGGTAAAAATGGTATTATCAGGGTAAAATGTCTGACGTGTACCTCTTTTATCTGTTTCTCCAATTTGTTTTACCGGATATAATGATTTTCCTCTTTCATATTCCTGCTCATAGATTTTTCCTTCTCTAAAAACAGTTGATTTCATATGAACAGAAAGGGCATTTACAACTGAAACCCCTACTCCGTGTAAACCTCCGGAAACTTTATAAGAATCTTTATCAAATTTACCTCCGGCTCCAATTTTAGTCATTACTACCTCAAGTGCAGAAACTCCTTCTTTTTTATGTAAATCAACCGGAATACCACGTCCGTTATCTTCAACCGTAACTGAACCATCTTCGTTAATTGCAACACCAATTGTATCACAATGTCCACCCATGGCCTCATCAATAGAGTTATCAACAACTTCATAAACCAAATGATGCAGCCCTCGAACTCCTACATCTCCAATATACATCGACGGACGCATTCTTACGTGCTCCATTCCTTCTAATGCCTGAATACTATCTGCTGAATAATTGTTCTTCTTGATTTCTTCGCTCATATAATTTATTCTAAAAAATGTAATTATTGTCTAACACGCAAATATATAAAAACGCAAATTATATATCCGTTAAAATACGACTTAAAGCACTTAAGTTATTAACACAATTGCTTAAATTATCAAAAAATAAATCTAAAAGCCAACTTTAAATTCTAATTTTCTCAAATTCCAAATTCCAAAATAGGAATAACATAAAATAATATCAAATTTCAATTTTGAGAAATTCGAAATTATAAACTTTATCGTCTCTATAAAAAAACCGAAATGACATATAAAATGCATTTCGGTTTTAATGAATTTAAAATCTTTAAATTAGATTTTTCCCTTTTCATTGTTTTTTATTAAAATCCCCTACATAAATTGAGGTCATTTTATCCAGACTCAGGTATTTTCTCAAAACAGTATTTACTTCTTCTACTTTTAAAGCTTTTACTTTGTTTTCCAGCGTGTCGTAATCATCAAGCGGAATTCCGTATTGCAAATAAGTATTTGTGAGATTCATTAAAGTATCATCTACACCAAGTCTTGTTTTTCTTTCGTTTTGCCAGCTTACCAAATTTGATTTTAATTCTTCTGCTGTAAACCCATCTTTTAATGCTTTTGCTATTTCTTCTTTTGTAGCAGTTTCAACAGCATTTTTCTTGGTTGGATTTAAAAAAGCATAATAACTCCAGGAAGCAACATTACTCACAATTGGCACATCAATATACGAACCTGCACCGTAACTAATTCCTTCTTTTTCTCTAAGTCTCATAGGGATTCTGGCACTTAAAAATCCGCCGCTTCCTAATATTTCATTTGCCATAATAAATGCAGGATAATCAGGGCTATTTCTATCCATTTTAAAACTTATTCGCCCTAAAGCAACGGCATTTTCTTTGTCCGGAGTAATGATGTCTTTATCTAATTTATTTGTTTCAAAATAAGTTGGCAGCGCCTGTTCGTATTTTGATTTAGAGTTCCATTTGCCAAAAGTATTTTCAAGGATTTCTACTGTTGATTTGGCATCCAGATCTCCTACCACACTTCCAACTCCGTTATTTCCGCCTAAAATATTTTGATAGAAATCAACTATTTCAGTTTGTTTAATCTTTTTAAAGGCATCAATTTGCTCCTGAAGTGTTGGTGTATAAAAAATACTTTCTTTAGGATATTTTGCAGTCTGTCTTGCTATTTCTGTAAAAGCAACTGACTGCGGATCATTAAGATTAGATTCCAGATAGGTATTATACTCACTGATTGTTTTTGCCAATTCATTTTCAGGAAAAGTAGAATTCACCAATAAGTCTCCCAAAATCCCCATTACTTCTTTAAAATTCTCTTTGTAGGTACTAATATTTACAGATAAAGTTTGTCTTGAAAAATTAAAGTTAATGCTGGATTTTAGCTGATCTAATTTGTCCTGAATCTGTTCTTTGGTTTTAGTTTTAGTACCTGTTTTAAGCAATTGAGCCAGAATACCGCCGGCATCTGTTTTTCCGGTTAAGTCTTTTTCATTACTCACCGGAAACCTAAAACTAGCCTGAACTTTTCCGCCTTTTATTTCTTTTTTAATCAGTCCGTATTTTGCTCCGTTGCTTAGTTTTCCTTCGACAAAATTTTGCTTTAAATTTTTGATCGAAGCTTCAAATGCTGCTGCTTCTTTTTCTAAGGCTTTTCCTTTGTAATCTTTTGTGAGCGCAAGCACTTCTTCATCTGTATATTCTACAGATTTTACTCTTTGCTCGTCTTTAGAAGGAATAAATATTCCTACTGTTCTGTTATTACTTCTAAAATATTTTTCAGCAACTCTTTGTATATCTTCTTTAGTCAGATTCTCGATAGCATCACGATACAAAAAGCCTAATCTGTAATCTCCGGCTCCAATAACTTCAGTAAGATTGATAGCAAACGAAATGGTGTTATTTTTTACACCTTCTATTTGTTTAATAATCTTTGCTTTGGCTCTGTTGACATCTTCATCTGTATACTTAGTCGTTCCTATTTTGTCTAACTCTGCTCTTACAATATCCTTTGTTTCTTTAATATCTTTATCATTAGGAACTGCTACTCCAAAATATACAAAACTGGCATCTCTTGTAGTAGGCTGCCAATAGTAAATACTCGATACTTTGTGAGTTTCTACTAATGATTTATACAAATATCCGGACGGATCAGCAGTTAAAATTTCACCCAGGGCATCAATGGCAGCATAATCTTTATCTGCATAAGCCGCTGTATGATACAAGGCTCCAACATTTTTACTGTCTCCTGCTCTTTTTAGCTCTATATATTTTTCACCATCCTGAGCTGGCTCAATAGTGTAAGTTTTATCTAAAACTCGTTTAGGTTTTGAAATCGCACCAAAATATTGCCCTACATATTGCAAGGCTTTTTTATCATCAAATTTTCCTGCAATTATTAAGGTCGAATTATCGGGCTGATAATATTTCTCATAAAAAAATCTTAATCTGTTTGCTTTTACACGTTCAATATCTTCTTTACTCCCAATGGTACTTTTTCCGTAATTATGCCACAAATAAGCTGCAGAAAGTATTCTTTCCTGCAAAACTCCATCAGGGTTATTTTCGCCTATTTCAAACTCATTTCTTACTACAGAAAATTCTTTATCCAGATCGGTTTGCAGAATCGTAGCATTGATCATTCTGTCAGCTTCCATCTCAATGCTCCATTTTAAATTCTCGTCGCTTGAAGGAAAAACTTCGAAATAATTGGTACGGTCAAGCCAGGTGGTTCCGTTGGCATTTCCACCTTTATCTGAAAGCATTTTTTTTATATCACCGAGGTTTTTAGTGCTTTTAAATAACATATGCTCTAATAAATGCGCCATCCCTTTCTCACCATAACCTTCATTTCTGGAACCTACATTGTAAACAATATTTACAATCATATTACTTTGTGAAGCATCTGGAATCAAGAGTACTTTTAGTCCGTTGTTTAAAGAATATTCTTTTACACCTTCAATATTTTTAATGTATTTGGGCGTTTCAATCTTTTTTTGTGCATAAACTGAAGGCGTCAAAACAAGTGAGCAATACAAAATCCCACTTAGCAATAAGTTTCTCATAGATTATATTTAAAAAGGTTAGTTAATTATTGGTAAATCAAATATAGTATTTTTCTTAACAGCAAATTCTAATCTTTTAAAATTCAAAAAACAAAGGCAAAATTCAATAACAAAAACAGAGTGAATTAAAAAAAGTATTTATAATAAAAAATCCGAAACCAACATTTAAAATGTCATTTCGGATTTTTTATTATTGGGTTCCAAATTGGTTTTTGGAATTTATTTTTGATGTTTCTAAACTGTTACTCCTGATTTTGAAATTTCAGCAGCTGCTTTTACGTGAGCAGAATTGGCTCTTCCGCTAGGATCAGGATTATCCTGCCATTTTGGGATCCATTTTCGAACTGTTTGCGCTGCACTTACCTGCGGATAATATTTATGAAAGATTGATCTGTACAAATAGGCTTCTTTTGTTGTTGGTGAATTATATGGAAATTCTACACTTGCGCCTGCTAATTGTTCATCTGAAACCTGAGCAGCACAGTATTCAATTAATTCATCAACCCAGTTATACCCAACTCCATCAGAAAATTGTTCTTTTTGACGCCATAAAATCTCAGCTGGCAAATATGGATCTTCTGGTGTATCAAATGCTTTTCTTAAAATGTATTTTTCAATACCATCATAAGTTTTTGGCTGTTTTTCTTCTGGTTTGATTCGGATGGCAACATCTAAAAATGAAGTATCTAAAAACGGAACCCTAGCTTCTAAACCATGCGCCATTGTTGTTTTATCAACACGCAACAAATCGGCAGTAAAAAGCTTTTGTACTCTTTCTATAGTCTCATCTTGAAATGCTTCTGTCGATGGAGCATTTCTAAAATATAAATGTCCGCCAAAAATTTCATCCGCACCTTCACCTGAAAGAAGAACTTTTATTCCCTGATCTGCAATTGCTTTTGACAGTAAATACATTGGAACACTAGAACGAACAGAAATAATATCGTATGTTTCTATATAATAAATCACTTTTTCCAGAACCTTAACTCCTTCTTCTAAAGAAAAATGAATTTCATGATGCTCTGTTCCTAAAAATGCCGCTGCCTTTCTTGCCGCCATATTATCTGGTGCATCCGCATTTAAACCGATAGAAAATGTATGCAATTTTCTGCCTTTTTCCTTCAAAAGCTTTGAAGCAATCGAAGAAACCAAAGAAGTATCCAAACCTCCAGATAAAATAGTTCCTAAAGGAACGTTGCTAAGCAGACGCTTGCGAACCGCCTCAATCAAACTCTCCCGAATTAAGCCTAAGTCTAAGCTTTCAACTGCTTTTTTATGATCTTCGCATTCTGGCTGATAATATTTTACAAAACCAGTTTTTGCAGTATAATAATGTCCCGGAGGAAAAGTCGAAAATGATTTGCATTGATCTGCAATAGATTTCATTTCAGAAGAAAAATAAATTCTTCCTCTTTCGTCTAATCCGTAATACAAAGGTTTTACTCCTATTGGGTCTCTTCCTACTATATAATCATCACCATCAATAATTACAAAGGCAAAATCACCATCGAGCATATTACAAAACTTATAACCAAATTCTTCATATAAATGCACTATGACTTCAGAATCTGATTTTGTTCTAAAGGTATGTTCTTTTAAAATGGTATCTTTTAATTCCTGATAGTTGTAGATTTCACCATCATGTACCATCCAGGCTTTATTGGTTCCCTGAATAGGTTGTTTACCTGATTTTAAATCGATAATCGACAAACTTTCATGGCAAATGATACTGCCATTTTCCATAATGTGCAAATCACTTTCATCAGGACCACGATGAGACATTCTTGCAGAAAGTTCTTTAACAAGTTGTGGGTCTTTTCCTTTACCAATAACAGCTAATAATCCAGACATACTATCCTATTTTTTATTTTTTACTCCTCTCCACCAATCCAAAATAAGTTCAACATTAAAAAATCATTAAAATTTTCTATTGAAGACAAAACTAAATATTATTTTTTGCTTTCCTACAATTCTGACATTAAAATATTGCTGATCTGATTTTATTCTGATCAAATGTCAAATATAAAAAAGAAACTCAAACGAATGGGTGACAAATTAATTTAAGTAACTGAAATAATACACTTTAACATTTTAAGACAAGAAAAACGTCCTCAGGATTGAGAACGTCTTTCGAAAATAATATATACTAATTCTAAAAATTCTTATTTATGCTTTTGCGTAAGCATCATCATGAACACTTGCCACCGCTCTTCCTGACGGATCGTTCATGTTTTTGAAAGCTTCATCCCATTCTAAAGCAATTTTTGTACTACAAGCTACGCTGGCTTCCTGAGGTACACATAAGGCTGCTGCATCGCTTGGAAAATGTTCTGCAAAGATAGAACGATAGTAATATTCTTCTTTTGAAGTTGGAGTCTGCAATGGGAATTTAAATCTTGCATTTGCCAATTGTTCATCCGAAACTTCTCTGGCTACCACTTCTTTCAAAGTATCAATCCAGCTGTATCCTACTCCATCAGAAAATTGTTCTTTTTGTCTCCATGCAACACTTTCCGGCAACATATCTTCAAAAGCTTTACGAACTACCCATTTTTCCATAGGATGTTCTTTGTTGATCATTTTATCCTGCGGGTTGATGCGCATCGCAACATCCATAAATTCTTTGTCTAAGAACGGAACACGTCCTTCGATTCCCCATGCAGCCAAACTTTTGTTAGCACGTAAACAATCGTACATATGAAGTTTTCCTAATTTACGAACGTTTTCTTCGTGAAATTCTCTGGCGTTTGGCGCTTTGTGAAAATATAAATATCCTCCAAACAACTCATCTGCTCCTTCACCTGATAACACCATTTTGATTCCCATTGACTTGATAACTCTCGCCATTAACCACATTGGAGTTGAAGCTCTAACAGTAGTTACATCATAGGTTTCAAGGTTATAAATTACATCACGAACAGCATCTAAACCTTCCTGAATGGTAAATTTAATTTCGTGGTGAATTGTTCCGATATGATCTGCTACTTTTCTTGCCGCTGCTAAATCAGGAGAACCTTCTAAACCAACTGAAAACGAGTGCAATTGCGGATACCAGGCATCTGTTGTATCATCTGACTCGATACGTTTTTGTGCAAATTTTTTGGCTACAGCCGAAGTGATAGAAGAATCTAAACCTCCGGAAAGTAAAACTCCGTAAGGAACATCACTCATTAATTGTCTGTGAACTGCTGCTTCTAATGCTTTTTTGATTTCCGGAATACTTGTTACATTATCTTTTACAGCATCATATTCTGTCCAGTCTCTTTTGTACCATTGTACAAATTCGCCGTCTTTACTGGTCATATAATGTCCCGGAGGAAATAATTCGATTTTTGTGCAATATCCTTCTAAAGCTTTCAATTCTGATGCTACATAAAAAGTTCCATGCTGATCCCATCCAATGTATAACGGAATGATTCCCATATGATCACGAGCAATAAAATACTCATCTTTATCCACATCATAAATGGCAAATCCGAAGATTCCGTTCATTTCATCTACAAAGTGAGGTCCTTTTTCTTTGTAAAGTGCCAGGATTACTTCGCAATCACTTTCAGTCTGAAAGTTATATTTTCCTTCAAATTGTTTACGCAATTCTCTGTGGTTGTAAATTTCGCCATTTGCAGCCAGAACCAGTTTTTTATCTTCTGTAAATAAAGGTTGTTTTCCTGAAGCCGGATCTACAATTGCCAAACGTTCGTGAGACAGAATTGCTTTATCATTGCTGTAAATTCCGCTCCAGTCTGGTCCACGGTGACGAATGATTTTAGACATTTCTAATACTTGAGGTCTTAAGGTTTCGGCTTTTTGTTTTAGATCAAAGGCACATACAATTCCACACATAATTTTATATTTTTATTTTTAAATTTCATTTTGATAGGGCAAAGATGCATTTATAGTTACAATTGAAAAACACAAATACTAATTTCAGTTATAATTTTAAATCATAATTTTAATTTTACATATAAAATGTAAAATTTTAGCATAAAAAAATGCCCGAAACTTATAATTTTCAATTTCGGAGGTGAAATACGAGTAAAACACAAGATTTTAAACAAATCTTTGAATTAAAACTTGAGATATTTAAATATCCATGAAAAATTCATAAACAAAAGAAAAAATACTGTTCAAAAATTATCCTATGCTCAATCTTAATCATTTCTATGGAAAGAAATCACAATAGTAATTCCTTGCAGAAAATCTCCAAACATTTTCGAGTTTCTAGTATAATTTCTCACTTCGGTTGAAGTGACACACTTTTTTTCATTTAAAAAAAAGTAAAATGAGTGTATAAAAGTTTTTTTTTAGCAGCTTTAAAACTTGTCTAAAAAAAAAATATCAAATATTATCAATTTAATAAGTACACTTACTATATTTGCACTTATTAAAATTAAAAAAAATTATGTGGACAAGATCGTATTCTGTAACTACAACAGAAATTACCAAAGAGCAAATTTGGAAACTGACAACAGACATTAATAATTGGAAAAAATGGGATGATACTGTAGAAGACTCTCAACTTTTAGGAGAGTTTAGAGTTGGTAATTACTTTCTTCTTAAACCAAAAGGAGGACCTAAAGTAAAAATAAAACTAGTTGAAGTTATGGAAAACAAAAAATTTACTGACTTAACAGTTTTTCCTCTTGCCAAAATGTATGGAGAACATACTTATGAAGATACAAGCGATGGGCTTAAAATTTCTGTAACAATGACTGTAAAAGGGATTTTATCATTTTTATGGGTAAAATTAGTTGCTAAAGGAATTGTTGACCATTTAGCAGCAGACATTACAAATCAAATTGAAAATGCAAAAAAAATCAGCAATGAGTAGATATTGGATTGCCGCTATTTCAAAAGAACATGCGCAACTAGCAATTAATGGCAACTTCATTCAAGTTTGCCATGGAAAAGAAGCTCCTTTGAAAAGAATGAAACAAGATGATTATATCCTAATATATTCTTCTAAAATAAAAATGACGGAAAATGAAAAGTATCAAATGTTTACTGCGCTAGGAAAAGTAAGCGATGATCGTGTATATTCCTTTCAAATGACAGAGCAATTCAAGCCTTTCAGAAGAAATATAGAATTCCTGAAATGTAATGAAGTTTCAATACTTCCTATGATTGAAAATCTTGAATTTATTACAGACAAAAAACATTGGGGTTATCCATTTCGATACGGTTTTTTTGAAATCAACGAAAATGATTTTAACTTTATAACTTCAAAAATGATTTGCGATGAAACGATACTCGCAAATCGAAAATAAAATTTTAAAATGACTAAATCAACAGATAACACTTTTAGTGTAGAAAAACCAGACGACAGCTCTGGTTTTTTGTTGTGGCAAGTAACTAATCTTTGGCAACGTGAGATCAAAAAAGCCTTAGAACAATACAATATAACGCATTCGCAATTTGTACTTATGGCAAGTATACACTGGCTTACACTTCACAAACAGGAAGTAACCCAAATAATACTATCATCTCATACAAAAATAGATCCAATGACAACTTCTACAGTGCTTAGAACTTTACAACAAAAAAAGTTCATTAAAAGACAAGAACACGCTACAGATACCAGAGCAAAAATTGTCGTACTTACTGATATTGGAAAAGAAATTGCAAAAAAAGCGATTGTAACTGTAGAAGATTTTGATAAAAAATTCTTTTCGGTTTTAGATACAGATATTAAGAATTTAAATCATAATCTTGCCAAATTGCTAAAACAACAATAAAATACAATTATAATTTTCTTTAAAATACTAAACAATAAATTCAGTTTATTAATCTACACTCTCAACAGTATAATGCGTCTTATTAATCTCAAACTGAAATCCTACTTTATTCCCCATCAAATGAGAACCCAAAGGAGATTGTGGTGAAAGCGCAATAACGTTGATGCCATCAATTGCTATTTTCGGAAGCGCAACACTTACATACAAATAGATTCCGTTCGCTTTTACTAAACTTCCCGAAATGATATTTTCAGTGGTTTTTGAAGCGTCAATTTTATCTAAAATTGCTTTTTGAGCAATCGATTCTTTTAGTTTATTGGTAAGCTTTTCCTGTTCGATATGCATCATCGACAGCGCTGTTTCGTGCTTATCTCCTGCAGAACCTTTGGCATCGTTTTTAGAATCTTCGGTCAAAGCCGAAATCATGTCTCTAAAAACATCAATTCGGTCCTGAACCATTAGTAAATAATGTGAATGTATTTTTTGTTTGAAAGTCATTTTTTTTGAAGTACTGAGGTTTTGAGATGCAAAGGTGCAAAGTTTTTTTTTCTTTGTCTAAATTTTTATTCCAAAAATGCATCTGGATAAATTACTTTACCACTTACATCTTTTAGTCCATCTTTTACAAGCTCAATAACCATACAATTTTCAGCAGGAACATCAAAAGGCATTTCGATATTGTATTTTTTACAAAGCTCATAACCAAATCTTGGATAATAATGCTGATGCCCTAATAGGATAATCGATTTATAACCCAGTTCTTTTGCAATTTTATGACTGTATAAAATTAGTTTTGCCCCGATTCCTTTTCCCTGAAATTCCGGCAATACTGAAACAGGCGCCAGGGCTAAAGACTGAAATGATGTTGTATTATTTTTGATCTCTAACCTGGTTAATAAAATATGCCCTACAATCTCATTATCTATTTCTGCAACAATTGACAACTCCGGAATAAAAGCTTCTGATTTTCTTAATCTTTCTACCAGAAATTGCTCTTTGTGATCGCTATATTCTTCTTTTTCAAAAGCCTTTTCGATTAATTGAAAAACCTTTTTGTGATCGTTTTCATTTTCTTGTCTGAGTTTGATTTCCATCTTGACTATTTTTATAATAAAACCTGATTCAACACAAAGGAAGTAAAGTTTTATGCAAAGATCGCCATTTTTTTCACCATGAATTACACAAATTTTCACCAATTATAAAATGCAAAATCCGCAAAGCTGTGTATTAAACCAGCTTTGCGGACTTAGTGTTTATAAACGTAACTTTAGGTAAAATCTTAGCGTGCTTCGCGGTTAAAAAACTTAAAAATCGAATTTATAATTAGCTCCTACTAATACCTGAAATCCTTGTACAGGATAATTCAGCCATTTTTCATAGGCTTGATTTCCAATATTATTTAATTTTAAGAAACAGGTTAAACGTTCATTGTATTTGTATCCTAAATGTGCATTGGCATCAAAATAACTTTTTAAAGTATAAATTTTAAGTTCCGGACCTAAATCAGGATTCATTTGTGAGTCTTTACGTTCACCTACAAAGAAAACATTTAAACCGGCATACCATTGTTTTGTAATATTTACATCCAGAGTAGAACTCAGTTTCATAGAAGGTAAATTCCATGCTTCTAATCCATCTGTTTTGTAACTGTTAAATGTCCCGTTGATTCCAAAAGAAACATTTCTTGAAAAATCAGCTTTTAATTCTCCATAGAAACGAAATGTTCTCACATCATCATAAACAACTCCAAAAGAGTTCCCAAAAGCATAATTCTGATTTGAGAAATCTTCTGTATAACTATTGGCTACGTATAATGCTTTATTTTTTTCGTTTAGATAAGATCCTGTCAGGTTATAATTAATATTGTTTGCCAGTTTACCTTTTAAACCTGCAAAAACAGTATATTGATTACTGGTTGGTCTCATATTTAGTGTTGGAGACAAGAAAGGATTAACTGTTACAAAATCAGCATATGAGTTTTGCTCCAAACCTCCTTTTGCTCCTGTATAAAAAATCATTAAATCACCTACTAATTTATAAGATGCGTTTATTTTTGGATAAACATAAAATTTGTTTCCGCTGTTTTCTGAATCTAATCCATAAAATAATCCGGCTCCTAATTCTAATGTCCAGTCGTTTTCAAGAACCACAAAACTTGGTTCAATTCCAAAATTAGTCAAACTGTATTTTAACGGCTGTGTATTATTTCGCTCATAATTATGTTCGAAAGATCCGCTAACATGGTCTACAATAATATTTGTATTGATCGATTGTCCCATTACATCTACTTTGAAAGAAGGTTTTACATAGAAACGATTTTCTGAAGAGGAGAAACTATCTGAAAAATGAGTGAATTTAGTTGAGATTTTACTGAAAATCCCTTCGTTGAATTCAATATTTCCTCCTAATGAAATAGTGTTGTATGAATGATTTGGATTGATGCCTCTAATCAAATCATCACGGGTTTGTCCTGCCAGAGTTGCTCCAAAATCAGCAGGCAAACCATACCAGTTGTAAAGTTGGTTTTGATATCCTAAACCAACATTCCACGCCATATCACGATTGTTTACACCATAACCTACATCGAATGCTGTATCGTAAAATTCATCGTTTAACTCTACACCTTTTACTCCGCCCTGAGAAGAGTGATGACGAAACATTCCTGCTACATAATCATTGTTTCCTAAATCCTGATTTACGAACAATTCAGCATTTAATGTTCCATAATTTCCCACTCCTAAAGTAGCATAATTATTAAACAATTTTTCTTTTTTTGATTTTTCCACACCTTCAGCTTTTCCTTTTGAAGGTGTAAAAGTAGAAGCCACAGGAACTGATAAAATACTATATTTTATGGTTTCTTTGGGCTGATTTCCGGTATCGTCAAGTGATGGTGTTTCTTTTACTTTAAACGCATCAGAAATTGTTGGCGAATAGGGTTTTACAACATTTACGGTTTCTGTTCCTATTGTTTCGTTTTTCTTCTGCGAAAACGAAAGCTGAACCACAAACAATAGTAGTAAAATAATGATTTTATTCTGGCAATTAATTTTCATATTTCTTTTGTTTTGTAAAATGTCTTCTGTCAAATGTAAGTTGTGAAAAGCATGCACAATATAGATCTCACATTTTACTTTTTACATTTCACAATTATCTAATTTTTTAATTCTCTCAATTTTCTAATTACTAAGCTTCCCACTCTCCTTTTGCTACAAACTGAGCTTTTCCCCCTATTTTAATATCAAATTGATTTTCGGTTAATTTTCCTTTAAAATAAATTTGGGACGGACGATTGATATAATCTCCCTGATAATTAATCATTTCAAATTGTGGTAAATGATATTTTAAAAGAAAGGCCTGTAAACATGTACTTGCGCTTCCTGTTGCTGCATCTTCGACCAATTGATTGTATTCGATACACAACATTCGGCTAAATAATTCTGAACCTTCTAAATAATAAAAGTATAGGCCTCTATGATCGGTTTTACAATTATTTTTCATCCATTCGTCTGCTTTATCTTTGTCTAAAACCAGATTTTCTAAAGCTCTTTTGTTACTTAGTCCAACCATTACAAATGCACTTCCGGTTGTGACTTCCTGAATTGGAAATTGGTTTTCGAAATCTTCTTTTTTCAGATTACTGAATACTGTAAAATCTTCTTTCGAAAAAATATCCCAGAATTTCGGTTGTGCTGCTTTTAACCAGATTAAATCTTCTGACTGATGAATTGGAATTGGTCCAATTGGAACCTCTAGTTTAATTTCATCAGGTGAATTATCAAATATTTTATTGATCAAAACCCACGAAGTTCCAATTATTGGATGTCCTGCAAACTGCATTTCATGAGCCGGAGTAAATATTCTAATTTCTGCCTTATTGTTTTCTCTGTCTAGTTTTGTTATAAATGTGCTTTCTGCGAAGTTTATCTCTCTCGCAATCTGCTGCATTTCTTCTGAACTTAAATTTTGTGCTTCTAAAAAAACAGCCAACTGATTTCCGGCATATTTTTTATCAGCAAAAACATCAACTATATAAAAAGGTAAATTCATATTTTGTAAAATGTGTTTTGTGAGAAGTAAAATGCAAAAGCATTTTACTTCTTACTTATAACTTATAACTATTTTGTAATTGAGGAGTTCGTTTTAGATTCTTCTAATTTTATTGCACTTAGCTCTTTTTTAGCTTCTTCTACAACATCCTGATAATCTGTGAAATTGTTGATTACATTATCTAAAATATAAGTTGCCTGATAACTGTCTTTTAATCCGTAGAAGTTTTTAGCCATTAGAACCAAACTTTTTGCTCCGTAATATTTATAAGCCGAATAATTTTTAGCCAGCTTTTGAACAGAAACGTTTGATGCATCAAATTTGCCTTCTTTTGTTTTAAAATAAGCATCATAATACAAGGCTTCTGCTGCTAATTCTCCTTTTGATGTTGCAGATAATTTGGCGTATGCCGCTTTGGCTTTATCTTCATCTCCGGTTTGCATTGCTGCACGTGCCACGATAATTTGGGCATCAGCTTTTACATTTGCATCTGCTTTTGGGTTCTGCAATACTTTGTCTGCAAAAATTACTGAGTTATCATAATCTTTTTTGTCATAATAACATTTCATCAAATTTGCCTGTGCAAAACTTTTGTTCTGCGGAAAATCGGCTTCGTTTTCTAAACGTGTTAAAACCGGAATCGACTTATCGCAATCTTTTGCTTTCAAATAAATCTGCCCTAATCTGGTTAAAGATTGTTCTGTAAACTCATTTCTTGGCTGATCAGTTACATATTGGTAATTTGCTACTGATTTGGTTTCTGAACCTTCTGCATAAGACAATTGTGCCAGATAAAAATTAGCCTCAAGTGCATGCATTCCTTTTGGAAATTTATTTATATAACCTGTAAAACCAGTAATGGCTTGTTTGCTGTTATTTTGACTGTATTGTTTGTAAGCTGCATCATAAGTATCATTATCTAATTCTGCATCTGTAACCGCTACGAAGTCTAATGTACGAACCCAGGTTGCATATTCATCTACTTTTCCTGAATCAACATAAATTAATCTTGCAGTAGAAACTGCTTCTAAAGCTTCGGGAGTTTTTGGAAATTCTGCCGCTACCTTTTTAAATTTAACTAGTGCCTGATCATCACGATCTGAATTGTAATAGATCAAACCTTGTTTTAAAATTGCTTTCGAAGTAAATGACCCGTTTTTATATTCAGAAATTAACTGATCGTAAGTTTTAATTGCCTGATCGTTCTTTTTCTCTGCTACATATGTATTTCCTAATTCATACAAAGCATCATCACGATAAGATGATTTTTTATACATCTGAAGGAAATTATTCAACTCGTCTACTTTCTTGTCGTTTTTAGACATGAAACCATAAGAAATTGCTTTTTGAAACTGAGCGTAATCAGCATCTACACCTTTTGCTTCAATTGCTTTAGCATAAGCTTCGTTTGCCGCACTATATTTTGCATTTACAAAACGACAATCTCCCAAACGTAAATATGAATCGTTTAAACGCACTTTATCTTCTTTCGAATTATCAATTTGCGCCTGAAAAGAATTTCCTGCCTGATCGTATTCTTTCAATTTAAAATAAGTGTACCCAATATTATAATTGATATTTTTATATTCATCAGTTGTTTTTGCAGCAGCTAATCCTGCAAATTGCTTGTAGGTCAATAATGCATTTGAGAAATCATCAGAAACATATTCTGTTTCGGCTTTCCAGAAAGTAGCACGTGCTGTAAACTCAGGCGTTTTTTGTTCGCTTATAGCGTTTTTAAACATTTTTCCCGCTTCTGTATAATTCGATTCGTTGAACAATTCAACTCCTCTGTAAAAAAGCACTTTTTGGTATGCTGCTTTGTTTTCTGCCGATCTGTTTTTTTCTAATAATGAAAGTGCTTCTTTGTAGTTTTTGGTTGAAATATAAGAATCAACCAATAACTTTTCTATTTCAGAACGGCTTGAATTATTTGGGTATTTTTTTAAGAAATCAAGTAAAACTCCGGGAACAGTTTGATAGGCGTTACCAATATCATAACTTACTTTGGCATAATTTAAAGCTGCATCTTCCTGAATCTGTGCGTTAAAATCCATTTCAGAAGCATTTTTAAAAGCATTCAAAGCTTCTTGTTTTTTTCCTGTATTTAAATAACTTAAACCTAAATGATAATAAGCATTTTGAGCTACAAAATCTTTTCCTTCAATAATTTTATTAAATTGGGAAATTGCTTTTTCGAAGTCTTTTTGTTCGTAATACGCATAACCTAGCTGATAAAAGTCAGTATTGTTCCATTTTCCTTTTTTACCGGCATATTGCTCTAAAAACGGAATCGCTTTACCGTATTGTTTTAAGTTGAAATAGCTTTCTCCAATAATTTTATTTAGTTCTGATTTTTCAAGCGCATTTGATTTAGCCATTGCTGTTTGCCCCAAATCGATTGCTTTTTGGAAATTTCCAAGTTTGAAATTCATATCAGCCTGATAGTACGAAAGCTTTTCCTTGTATTTTTCTTCGCCCGAAACCTCATCAAAATATTTGGTTGCTTCTTTGTAATCATCACCTTCGTAAGCCATAAATCCTAAATAATACTTTGCCTGAGAACCAAATTCTGGAGAATTTACCACTTTATTAAAATAAGTTACGGCTTCTTTTTTCTTTTTGGCATTGAAGTAACTGTATCCTTTTTGGAAATTAAATTTATCCGAATCGGATTTGCTCATATAGCTTTCATCTACTTTATCAAACCATTGCAATGCTTTTGGATAATTTCCCTGTTCAAAGAAAAACTGGGCAACTTCGATATAAGCCTGATTTTGCTTGGTACTTGTTGGATAATCGTTTACGAATTTTTCCATCAAAGCATCTGCATTGGCTTTGTTGGTTCTAATGGCACAATTGGCGATGTAATAGGCACAATCTGACTGAACTTCTTCGGTCGTTGCATTGTTTTTTACATGTTCGAAAATAAGTTGTGCCGAAGCATATTGTTTGTCATTATATAAAGCCAGTGCTTTGTCAAAATCCTTTAAATCGTAAGTGTAAATAGCTGATTTTTGTGCCGAAACTATGGTCGAGAAAAGGATAATTGGTAATAAAAAGAACCAGGAAAGTTTACGCATTTTAATTATATTTAGTATTCAAATGTATCATTTTATACCGTTTATAACGAAACGTTTCCTGAATTTATTATGAACAAATATTTTAATGAGTATTATTAAACAGCATATTAGGCTCCAAAATATTGGTTCTCAAACTTTCCGGGTTATATTCTTTTATTAAGATAAAAAATCAGTTTCATTATATTCTGTCAGATTTCAGATATTTGGCCAAATTGTAATTTTAGATTTTTTTTGCAAAAACATAAAAAATCAATGTGATCCTTTTTAATCTCTGGCAACTTTTAAAAATTTCTCACAGAAATGATTCAAATTTATTTTGAATCCAAGCGTTATCTTATTACTTTTACCAATCAAATCAATTTTATTATGTCACAAATCGTACTGTCTCTTAAAGAAGTAACTATATATCAGGAAGGAAGAAAAATTTTATCTCATATTAATTTAGATGTTCAGCATGGCGAATTTATCTATATAATTGGGAAAACAGGTTCCGGAAAAAGTAGTTTCATGAAAACATTGTACGGTGATTTACCTTTAACTGAAGGTGAAGGTCATATTGTTGAATTTGATTTAGCTACGCTTAAAGAAAATGAGATTCCGTTTTTGAGACGTAAAATCGGAATTGTATTTCAGGATTTCAAATTGCTTCCGGATCGTTCAGTAAAAGACAATATGCTTTTTGTTCTTAAAGCAACCGGATGGTCTGAAAAAGAAGCAATGGAACATAAAATTGATGAAGTTCTGGACAAAGTGGGTATGAAAGATTTTTTAAACAAAATGCCACATCAGCTTTCCGGTGGTGAACAACAACGTGTTGCCATTGCAAGAGCTTTATTAAACGATCCTGAATTTATCCTTGCCGATGAGCCAACCGGAAACCTTGATCCGCAAACAAGTTCTGAGGTATTAGAAGTACTGAAAAAAATCAATGCCAATGGTAAAACAATTATCATGGCTACTCACGATTATGCTTTATTGATGAAATTCCCTTCTAAAACATTAAAATGTGAAGATGAGAGAATTTTTGAAGTGGTGCAACGTAGTGTATAAAGATTTCTATTTTAATTTTTTTCAAAAACTAAGATATCCTGAAAATCAAATAAACTGCCAGTTCCTCTATTGGCCCAGCTTCCGTATATTTTATTTTTTAATGTCAGTTTGCTTCTTTGAATCATTTGACTAAGATAAGTTTCATGAAAAGCTATGTTTGCCGAAGGAACTTTTTCATTCATCAATCTATAATTTTCTTTATTGAAAGGAAAACGAAACGATCTGTTTTCTTTTGAAATTTCGCTTTCAATCTCATCATCGTACAGAAAAAAAGTAGAAAGACATTTCCCATTTGGTTTTAGGACTCTGTAAATTTCATTGAAATAATTTTGCACTTCAAGCGGTTGCATATGAGTAAAAACCGAAAATAGAAAAACAGTATCAAATGAATTATCCGGGTAAGGGAACTTAAAATTTTCAGCTTTTTCATCCGTTAAATGATACAAATCATTATTTAATGGTATGTATTGAAACTTAAAATTTGGAAAATCTTTTGCAATATGTTCCTCACACCAACTAATTCCTTTCTTGACAACATCAAAACCTTCGTACTTTCCTGATCTTGTCAGATATTGCGTTAATGGAACAGCAACTCTCCCGATCCCACAACCTATATCCAAAACAGCGTGCTCTGGCTTTATAAAAGCATATTGTTCTAAAAGTGAAAAAAGATGTTTTCCTTGTTCAGCAAAATCACCACCTCCAATAAAAATATCCCCTTTATTAGGGACAAGTCTATTTTTAGATCTATTTCTATAATTTAAAAAATCAACTGGAAAATAGTATATCTTTCTAACCAAAAACCTTGATTTTGGAGAAATTGCATAATAAATAGATCTTAAATTCATTTTGGTTTTTGGTATATACTTTATTTTTTAGAAATTTGGAATCAATTCTAATTTGGTAACGATTTTTAGAATAAAAACATTTCCTTTACAAATATATTATAAAAAAACTTGTAATGCTTTCGATCCTTATTCCGGTTTATAATTATAATGTTTTTCCGCTAGTTGAAACTTTACATAGACAATCTTTGAAATGTAATATTGAGTTTGAAATTATTTGTTTGGATGATGGCTCTCAGAAATTTTTACGGGAAAATCAAAAAATAAATCAATTCAAAAATAGTTCATATACTATTTTAGACAAAAATATTGGTAGAAGTGCTATTCGAAATTTATTAGCTCAAAAAGCATCTTATGAGAATTTACTTTTTCTGGATGCTGATACATTCCCTGTTCATGGAAATTTTCTTTCTGAATACCTTTCACAAATTAACAACAACGAAAAAATAGTATATGGAGGTATTTTATATGAAAATTCAAAACCTCAACCAGAACAGATTTTACGTTGGGTTTACGGTAAACAACGCGAAGCTTTAACTACTGAACAACGAACCAAAAATCCTTATATTTCGTTTTTAACTTTAAATTTCCTGATCAAAAAAAGTGTTTTTTCGAAGGTAAAATTCAATGATAAAATTCCAAATCTCAGACATGAAGATACTTTATTTTCATATGAATTAATGAAAAGTAAAATTGAAGTTATTCATATTGAAAACCCTGTTTATCATTTAGGAATTGAAGACAGCAAAACTTTTTTAAAAAAATCTGAAGAATCTGTTTTAGGTTTAAAAAATCTGGTTAATTCAAATTTAATTTCTCAGGATTATGTAAGACTTTCGCATTATTTTCAAATCCTAAAAAAATGCTATCTTATTACATTAACTGCCCTTGTTTTCAAAGTTTTTAAACCTCTGCTTGTAAAGCAATTATTAAGTAAAAATCCCTCTCTTTTTCTTTTTGATATTTATCGGTTAGGTTATTATTGCAGTTCAAACTAATATTTTATAATAGATTCGAATAATGATTTCCATTGCTGCATTATCAATTCCATATTATATTTTTGAACACTTTTTTTTGCTTCCTCCCCCATTTTCATTCTCAAATTACGATCCTCTATCAAAAGAGTTAATTTTGCAACAAAAGAATCTTTATCTCCATCTTCAATTAAAAATCCGTTTTTATTATCTTGTATAATTGTTCTTGGTCCAACTGGACAATCATAAGCTACTGAAGGTAAACCGCAGGCCATACCTTCAATTAAGACCATTGGTTGTGCTTCATTTCTGGAAGTCATTACCAATATTGATGCAGTTTTATATTTATGATGAATATCTTTAACTGGGTTTAAAAAAGTGATACTTTTTTCAATTTTTAACTTTTTTACTAAGTTTAATAATTGTAAGTCGTCGTTTTGCTTACCATAAATTTCCAACAACCAGTCAGGATGTTTTTCTACAATTAATTTCCAAATTTGCAATAATCTGTCAATTCCTTTTTCATAAGAATGTCTTGCAACCGCAATAATTTTTTTTGATTCCAAATCAGAAATGGATTTTGTTTCCATCCATAAAGGGTTAGAAATTACAAATCCATTTTTAACAGACCATTCATCTAAACTTTCATTCGATAATGCTACAAAAATTGAGAATTTTGAAGCGCAATAATTTCTAAATTGATACTTGAATTTACTATAAAATCCTAAAAAAAGAGATTCTCTATATTCATTAAATCTAGAGCCGTGTGCCTCAAAAATTATAGGTATATTTGTCTTTACTAGCATGGGAATCGAAAATGATTTTAGAGCAAAATCACAAACAATTATACAGTCTGGTTTTATTGTATTAATATATTCTTCCAGCTCTCTTTTGTATAATAACAGATTAAATATTTTATTTTTTTCTAATGAGATATCATAAAATTTAATTTGCTTATTAAACTCAAAAAAAAGATTTTCATCTCCTCTATTTTGAGTAATAATACAAACCTCATAATTAAATTTTTCGATTAAATAATTGGTTTTTATTGAAAGTACTCTCTGTACTCCTCCTTCTTCATTTGCTCTTTGCGTTATATAGAGTAATTTCATTTTTTTGATTTCAAAAAATCATTATAATCTCGTAAATAATCCCCCTCATCAAAAACATCCGAAGCTAAAACGAGACAAACTGCTCCTGATGAAAAATTTTCAAGTTCACGCCATATATTGCTTTTAATCAATAAGCCTTTATCCGGTTTGTTTAAAGTGACTATTTTTTCAGTTTTACCATCTTTTAAAACCACATCAAAACTTCCTGAAATTGCAATTAAAATCTGTTGTAGCTTTTTATGAGAATGCCCCCCTCTTTTAGAAGAACTTGGAATGTCGTATAAATAGTAGATTCTTTTTATTTCAAAAGGAACAGTACCATTTTCAATTACTGCAATATTTCCTAATACATTTTCAATTTTTGGAAAATCAATCATAATTATATTCATAAGCTTATTTAAATTTTACGTTTTTTTATTAGACACTATAATTATTGATTTGCTATTTTCGTATCAAATATATAACTCTTTAAAAACAATATGCAAAATAAATTATTAGTTACAGTTATCTGTCTATGTTTTAATCATGAAAAATTTGTCATTGAGAGTTTATTTTCGGTTATCAATCAGGACTATCCAAATATTGAATTAATAATTGTAGATGACTGCAGTACTGATAATTCTAAAAAAATAATTGAAAAATGGCTTTTAAACTATCCTCAAGCTCAATTTATCTTTAACGAAACCAATTTAGGAAATACTAAATCGTTTAACAAGGCTCTTAAATCAGCAAAAGGAGATTACATATTAGATCTTGCTGCAGATGATATTTTAATTTCTAATTGTATTTCATTACAAATAAAAAAATTTACAGAAAACTCTTTTAAAAATCTAGGGGTTGTTTATGGAAATGCTGAATTGATTAACGAAAATGGCAAATTTAATTCTTATTTCTTTCCAGTTGATCATGATCTCAAAACTATAGAAAAAAGACCAATTGGTGATATTTATTTGAGTGTCATATCTGGTGGAAATAGTATTTGTTCTGTTTCTTCAATGGCTAAAAAAAAAGTTTATGATTCCTTAAATGGTTACGATGAAACACTGGCATATGAAGATTTAGATTTTTGGATACGTTCATCCCGTTTATACGAATTTAACTATATAGATAAAATATTAATTAAAAAAAGACTATCTGATAATTCTCTAACTTCTAATTTCTATGACAGTCATAAAACCTTTTTTAAAAAAATTAATTTATCAACTTATTTAATTCTAAAAAAAACTATTAGACTAAATCTAACAAGAATAGAAGATTTTTCTATTCAAAAAAGAGTACATCATGAAATAGTACACACGTTAAAAGTAAAGGCTTATAAATTATTATTCAAAAATATAGGTTTGAGAATTTGGTTATTTTGGAGAACAAATTTTAAAAAGTATTAAGATTTACTTAAATCTTAGATCTCAACTCTAAAAAAATTTTGCTATTTATTTTGTATTTTTTAGAATCTTTCTTTTTAAAATCAAAAACAATTTCCAGCCCTCTTCTAGTTCCTCTAATTTTAATACCCTGCAAATAGATAAATAAGTAACACCTCCAATTATACATCCTAGAAACAACTGAATTACCAAATTGTTAATAAAAAACAACGTAACAAAAACAGGAATAGTCATTCCTATTGTAGCAATAAAAACCGGAATCATATCTTTTAATTGCTCAATTGCACCATAACCATAAAATTTCCCTGGTAAATATGCATTTATGAGAAATGATAGAGCAGATGTAATAACATGACCAATTATAATTGCTTTTAACCCTAATGGTATTGTGATTATCAATGCCAGTATGGTAAGAGGCAGTTTAGACAAATCTACTTTTAAGAATAAATCTGACCGACCTACTGCATTTAATAAATTCATATTGATTGCACTCATAGGAAGAAATATACGTGCAAAAACCATCCATTGTAAGAGTGGAATTAAAGAACTCCATTTCTCTGTAAACAATAATATAACAATAGGTTTTGCCAGCAAAGCAATCAGGGTCATGATTGGAATAATTAGAAATGCCGACATTCTAATCATACGACTATAAACTGAAACTAATTTTACTTTATCGTTTTGTAATGATGTAAGAATAGGAAATGTGGCCTGTTGTAGAATGCTAACTATAGTTCCAGCTGATAAATCGGCAAAACTCTTTGCTCTTGTATAATAGCCTAACGAAGCTGTTGGGTAAAATTTACCTAAACAAATATTATAAACATTATTTAACAACTGAGCATACAAACCTGCCACTAAAAGTTTTGATCCATATTTAAACAATGAATCAAAAGATGTTTTTGAAAATAATATCGAAGGATTCCAACTACTTAAAAACCATAAACAAACTGATGACACAAAAGCTCCAACAAGGCTTTGAATAACCAGTGACCAAACTCCATAGTTATTTATCGCTGCAACAACGCCGAATAGTCCGCCTACAAATACCGACATTACATTACTTTTGGCAATAGATTTAAAATCGACAGCAATTGTCAATTTCGTTTTCTGAACTATTGCAGCAGCGTTAAAAAACAAACTTAAGCTTAATACTCGTATCAGATTTGTTAATTGTGGCTGATTAAAAAAAACAGATATTAAGGGTGCCGAGAGAAACAGCACTAAATAAAAAAAACTGCTTACTGCTAAATTAAATACAAATACAGTCGAAAAATCAGTATCAATTCTGTCTTGACGCTGAATTAAACCTACTCCTAAACCACTTTCAATGAAAGTTTGTGACAAGGCAATAAAGATGGCTAACATTCCTATTAGTCCAAAATCTTCTGGCAGCAAAATTCTTGCAAGTATAATACTTACAACAAATTGTCCAATCTGAACAGCAAATTTATCAACCGCAGACCAGAAAATTCCTTTTGTTGCAATTCCTTTTAATGAAGTACCTTGCATTTATTTTTTACTTTAAAGTCGTACATCAATTACTTGCCCTGTATAATCTGATAACAAAGTCTGAATACATCTTAAAGCGACCACTTCGGGTTTTAATAAAGTATTTTCAGGTTCGTTTCCAAAGTTTTTTACTCGCATTGGTGTTTGTGTACGCTCTGGATTAATGCAATTTACCTTAATTTTCAATGTTTCCCATTCTTGTGAAATTGCCTGCACAAAATTAACAGTAGCTGCTTTACTGGAAGAATAAATACTATAAAATGCTCTACCTCTGGTATATGAACTAGAAGCAAAAAACAAAATATGTCCTTTTGATTCTTTTAAATAAGGTAATGAAGCAAGAGCAATATTAACCATTCCGGTATAATTAACACTTATTGAATTCAGAATATCATCATATTTCATTGTCTCTAATGGTTCTTTATACAATATTCCAGCTGTATTGATAATAAAATCGATTTTATGTTCTACCTTAAATACCTTTTCTAAAGCTTTCTTAACTGAATCTATATTAGAAACATCAATATCATTTTCGCTTCTGGAAAAACTATAAACACGAATTCCGTTTTGCTTACCTAAATCTACAATGCTTTTTCCTATTCCATAAGCCCCTCCAAAAACAACCATAACTTTATCCGACAAAGTTTTTATCGATAGCTCAATATCTTGAATTTCAACAGAACGTAATTGAAATAATTTATCTAATAGATAAGTATCTTCAGGATAAGTTAATTTCATGTTAACCTCTTCTCCATTTACTACATAAATGTCTTCTCCAGGTAAGTATTTTTTAACCACTCCACAATCATCAGTCGCTTTAAAATTTTCATCTTTTAATGCTAACTCGTATGCTTTAGCGATAATATCCTGTCTAAAACCCTGAGGAGTTTGTCCTCTCCGCATTTTTATTCTCTCAGGAATATCAGTTATGATATCATTTTCAACTTCAATAATTGTATCTGCTGAATTTATAGCAACATCAACTGCTTTATAATGTTTTAGAGCTTTTACAACATCATTAATAATTCGCTGGCTTATTAAAGGTCGTGCAGCATCGTGAAAAATCAAATTAGCATCTTTTAATTCATGGTAAGCATTAATCGCAATGAGACTTGACTGATAACGTTCTTTACCTCCTATTAAAGTTCTTTTAACTTTCTTCCATTCATTTTTAATAATCATATCTTCTACCATAAAAAGATAATGATTATTAATAACGATAACAATTTCATCAATGAATTGATTCTTCTCAAATGCATCAACGGCATGTTCTATAACCATTTTCCCTGCAACTTTAAAAAATTGCTTAGGCAATGTTTTTTCTAATCTAATTCCAATACCTCCAGCTAAAATGACAGCTATATTCATTTACAATTCTTTTAATATAAAAAGACTAAAATTATTTAAAAACCTGATTTTCTAAATAATCCATTATATTCTGCGAAGCAGTTAAATTATTCTTTTGTATTAAATTTTGATGAACAAAATTATTTCGTCTTTCTTTCATCCAGTCATTTTCATTCAATACTATATTTTCAATAAAATCAATTAACTCTTCTTTTGTTCTGGATTGATAATGCGCATCAACAGCTTTTTTACCAAACTCACTCCATTCTTTCATTACTGCCTCATTTCTTATCATAAAAAGAGATGGTTTCCCTGTAATGAGATATTCTGCCATAAATGAGCCACAATCATGAATAAG
Organism: Flavobacterium chilense; assembly: GCF_001602525.1. Classification (GTDB taxonomy): domain Bacteria; phylum Bacteroidota; class Bacteroidia; order Flavobacteriales; family Flavobacteriaceae; genus Flavobacterium; species Flavobacterium chilense. Next base: position 461,536 of record NZ_LSYT01000006.1, on the reverse strand, counting down.
CGCATCTGATGTTAAGAACAGATCTGCATAATCCGAATTTTCAAACTGACCATTTTGTAAATTTATCCATTCTTTATAATAGCTATCCGTTTTTTCTTTACCCCAATTTAGATCATTTTCTAATTTAATTCTTAATAATGGATGCGGCTTAAATGCTATTTGTAAGTGATCTTTATAAGTTATAGCTAATTCCAGAAATATATCATAATACTCTAAAAAATTAGATACTTTATTTAGTTCATGCATTGAATGATGTGGTGCCCATATTACTTTTTTTAAGATTGAATTCTTATTTTTCCAAACCTCATAATTTGGTACGCTATTAGTTAAAAACTGATCAAATCCCGGATATCCGGTTACAATGTTATTATTCCCTTTATTTCTTTGTTTTTCAAATGCTATCTTTTTATGAATAGGAGTTTCTGAAAAAATTCGCCAGACAAGATTATGAAATTTTAAGTTATAAAAAGCATTATAATTTGTTGTCATAACAGCATAAGGAACATAACAGGTCAAAGTACTTGAAAAATTTTTTATATAATATCTATAATCCTGTAAACCTTCATACGGATTTGTAAAAAAAACAATATCAGGTGAAAAATCCTTTTTTACATCAAAATACTCTTCCGTTTCTTTGTTATAGGTTTTTATAACATCATATCCTTTCTTTTTAAAAGCATGATAGGATTTATTCATTTCAAAGAGCATATTTTCTTTACCAAAATTTACAGCCGGGCAAACAAATATCACAGGTTCAAATCGGGGATGTTGCAACATTAAATCGAATAGTACATCGTATTTCCAAACAGATTCATGAATCAAAAAAAAGGCAACTTTTACTTTTTCTTTTTGTCTGACAATCTGAAGTGCTTTTTGGTGCTTTTTTGGTGCTTTTTTGATTTGATACAAATCATGCATTCCTCGCAAATTTGTAAAATTATAAAACTTAATAAGTGTAATCCATATTTTCTCAGGAACAAATTTCTTAATAGTTAATTTTAATTCTGTCATTTTGTGTCCCATTAAAATTAATATCTATTTAGAATTTCAACAATAAAACTAACTTCTTCCTCAGTCAAAACAGGACTTATAGGTAACCTCAAAACTTCATTACGAGTTTTATCCGAAATAAGAAAAAATAGATTATTCCATTTCAGGAAAATCTTTTGTTTGTATGAGAAAGCAGGATAATTATCATCAAAATATTTTTTATCCTTATCAAAAAGATGTTCTACTTTTAATAATCTTAAAAAAATGGAGTCGTCTGTAAAAGCTATAATAAAAACTAAAACATCAAATAAATAATTATTAAGATCAAAATCTAAAAAAGTCATTTTATAGTTTTTTCAAAAATACCACAATTTTAATAGATAGTTTAATAACAAAACTAAAATCTTATTGAAAAACATACTTCGAACTCAAAAAATCTTTAACAAAATAACTTCTTATCTCTTCTCTAATAAGATTTTAACCTGTGCTTTTAGTTCTTCAATATCTTTATGCAATTGCTCATTCTCTTTATTTTGCTGAATTACATAAAGAGTTAATTCTTCAATTTTTTCTTGTTGAATTTTGGTCATTTCTCCAAGCTCTAAACCTTTTTCTGTAATTTCTTTAGCAGAAGGTACATTGGGTAAATGACCATTTTTAGCTATATATGTTTCAACTTCTTTCAACGTAGGCAATTTATAATTTTTACTGAAAACATAATCAGCCCAAGTATTATAAACTTTTATTTCCTCAGCTCTTATTTTACCTTTTACTGATAGTCTATAAGTAGTAGAACCATCAATAAAATTTGTAGTACCAACGCCAATATTCCCCATTGATACTGTATTTCCTTCAATAAATGCACTACCGGAGCCATCTAGAAATGTTGAACCGCAAGTTCCAGCCTTAATTATTAATTTGTATTTTATATTTTCATCAGATGTTAAGCTTTCATAACTCGCACCAATTATCAATTTTGTGTTAGCATTCGGAAGGGAGGCATGACTGAAATTACAACCATCTGGTGTTGTATCTTCTAAAACTTTAAACACATTTCGTTGCTTACTATCATTTATCTCAAAACCTCCATAACCACTTGTCTGAGCATAAGATCTAAATCGCTGATTATCTGATCTGTCATCGATAGCAAACCAAAACATAGATTTTGCATTAATATTTGAGGCTGGAAAATCAAGAAATTTCATCATTCTACTATTAGCATTAACAAAGCTACCTGCTTGAAAAACGCCACATTTTAGATTTCGATCATTCAAATCAATAAAAGTTTGTCCATCGGGAAAACTTTCTCCTGAAAAAATGATATTTTTCACTTTAACATCCCCATTTACTTCCAATTTAGCTGTGGGATTAGTTGTTCCTATACCAACATTGATATTTGAAGATGGCGTATTAGAAAGTACATTTCCTCCTCCCCCTGTACCAGTACTAATTTGCGCGTTAGCCACTAATACAATTAAAAAGCAAAATATTGAATATACTTTTGTCGTAATTTTTATCATTTTTTCTTATTTATTTTTTTTAGTTTACTATTAGGACAAATCTTTTTTAAAAATATTCAGTGAATTATTTTTTAGTTAAAAGAGTTTTAATCTGAGCTTTTAACTCATCCATTTCTTTATTTTGTTGAATTAAATAAAGAGTTAGTTCTTCTATTTTTTCCTGTTGAATTTTAACCATTTCTCCAAGCTCTAACCCATTTTCTTTAATTTCTTTAGCAGAAGGTACATTTGGTAAATGACCATTTTTAACTATATATGTTTCAACTTCTTTCAGCGTAGGCAACTTGTGATCTTTGCTAAAAACATAATCTGCCCAAGTATTATAAACTTTTATTTCCTCAGCTCTTATTTTACCTTTTACTGATAATTTATAAGTTGTAGAGCCGTCAATAAAATTTGAAGTTCCTATGCCAATATTAGAATCGGTTAAAATATTTCCTTCTATTTTTGCACTACCCGAAACTACAAATTTGTGTTCTGGCAGATAATTTCCCCAATTCCCAATAACCACCCTAGAATTAGGCTTAGGAAAATGCATAAACACATTACCATTTCCATCTTCATCAATTTTCATAACTTCTGATTGTGATTTATCTGTTAATTGGAAAACGGAATTTCCTCCAGTTGTAGCATAAAATATTAGTCGATTATTATCATTTCTATCCGCTAATGTAAAATATAACATTTGTTTAGCATTAATATTTGATTGAGGAAAATCGAAAAATTGCATCATTCTTGTATTCAAATATGCAGGTCCACTTCCAACTAAAGCTCCAGCTGAAAAGACTAAACACTTATCATTTCTGTCTTGCCAAGAAGAAAAAATTGACCCATCTGGTAAAGAATTAAAAAAAAAGCCTTGCTTTCCTTTAATGTCCCCATTAACTTCTAATGTTGATGTTGGATTAGTAATACCAATACCAACATTTGTATTTGAAGATGGTGTATTTGGAAATATATTTCCCCCTACACCAGTACTAATTTGTGCATTTGTAGTGATAAAAATGAATATAAATATTGACAAAAATAAAGGAGTAAAAGATGGTTTCATTTTATTATAGTTTTTTTTTGTAGATTAATTCTTGCGAAAATATAAAATTAAACCCTATTAAATAAAATTAATTTTAAGTTTTTTTTAACTAAAATTACTTCTGAAACAAATATAGAGCCAAAAATATAGACTGCTATCAAAAACTTGTGTAACAACAATTCTTTATATATAGCTCTCAATATATTTCAACAAAATTTAAACTAATACTTATTAACAACTTCAACAACAAAACCAACTTCTTCCTCAGTCAAAACAGGACTTATAGGTAAACTCAAAACTTCATTATGAATCTTTTCCGTTACAGGAAATGATAAAGTATTCCATTTTGAAAGTGCTTTTTGTTTGTGTGGCGGAACTGGATAATGAATCATTGTCTGAATACCATTATCCGATAAATAAGATTGTAGATCATCCCGATTTTGAGTTCGGACAACAAACAGATGAAAAACATGATTATTAGAAAAATCCCAAAACGGAAGGGCTATTTTATCATTTTTTATTTCTGATAAATAACGCTTTGCAATGGCGCGACGTTTATCATTATCAGCATCTAAATTAGGTAATTTTATATTTAAAAAAGCGGCCTGAATTTCATCTAATCTCGAATTGACTCCAATATGTTCATTGTGATATTTTTTTTCGGAACCATAATTACGGAGCGAAACCAGCACTTTTGCTAACTCTGGATCATTTGTAGTAATTGCTCCGCCATCTCCTAAAGCTCCAAGGTTTTTTCCGGGATAAAAGCTGTAAGCAACACTTGATTTTAGATTGTTGATTTTAGATTTCAGATTACTTTCTGATCCATGCGATTGTGCAGCATCTTCAACTATTAATAGACTATTACGATTAGCAATTTGGGTGATTTTGTCCATTTCAGCCAATTGCCCGTATAGATGAACCGCTAAGATCGCTTTTGTTTTTGGAGTTATTTTCTCCTCAATTAAATCCGGATTGATATTGTAGGTTTCTAATCTTGGTTCTACCAAAACCGGAATTAAATCTGCCTGTAAAATAGCCAAAATACTGGCAATATAAGTATTTGCAGGAACAATGACTTCATCACCTTTCTGTAACTTCCCTAATGCTATATATCCTTTAAAAATCAGGGTCAATGCATCAAGACCATTACCTACTCCAATACAGTAATCAGTTTTACAATATTCGGCAAAAGCTTTTTCAAAAGTTTCCACTTCTTTTCCTAAAATGTACCAGCCATTCTCTAAAACAGCTTTCAATTTTTCCTGAAAAGCGGTTTCATAGGACATGTTCATTTTTTTAAGATCCAGAAATGATATCATTTTCTTTTTTTAATTATTACACAAAAATATCATTTAACTTGGTATAATTAGCCGTTTCTAATTCATAGAAATCATGAATTATGGTACTTGCCCCAAAACTCTCTTTCCAATACGATAATCCTTCATTAAGATTTCTCCCTTGATTTTCATTTGAGATTCCAAAATCAAAAAATCTTTTCTGTGCAAATCGTTCCTGGATCAGATAATGATACAAATAATCTAAACTTCCCAGATTTTCCTGATTTTCATTTTTTGAGATATACTGACAATGAGCTGTTGTATCCGTTTCGAAAACAGTAGTTCCTGCCACAATTTTATCTTCTGAATAAACGTTAAACTGATGAATGTTTTGAGGAAAATGCGTCTTTAAATAATGTATCTCTTTTACCGAGTGTACCGGATTTGCCTGATGTTTTTTATTCAGATTCGGGATTAAAACTTCATTCCAAAACGACTCAAAATGTGTCTCTTCTTTTATAATTAAGTGATTAGAAGCTCCTTTTTGAAAGCCTCTTTTTCTAATTTTTGACATCACATTTTCCTGTGATAAATCGATTACAGAAAGTGAATCTCGACGTACCAATTTTGCATCGGTTAAAAATAAAGCATACAAAATTTCTTCTGCAGGCTTTAGTTGATAAATAGAAGGAAGTGTTTTTAAATGTAATTTTTGAATATCATTTTCTTTCAAAAAAAATAATATTGCCTGAAAAATTTCTATAACCGCTGCCTGTTTTGTTTGCTCTTTATAAACTAAACCTCCATAAGTTAACCCTTGATGCGAATAGATTATTTCTCCAACCTTATTGGCAGGTATAACACTTATAAGCTTTTGATCTTCGAAAACTAAAAGCGAGAAATCTGTAAAACGATCTGCATGATATTCCATAAAATCACGATGGAATAAAAACGTAGCATTTTTTGCCTGTCTTATAAAATCATTCCAAATTTTACGATCTTTTGTGTGGTATCTTTTTACAGTATATTGGGTCATCTTTATTTTACTTTGTGCTCAAATGCCGGTAAATACCATTTGAATTTTACTGCCATGAGACGAACTGTAATAATGACAATTGAAGTTACTAAATACAAAATATCATTTTCTAAATTGAGTTTTTTAAGTACAAAAAATACTATTCCGCCAAAAATACAAATGGTAGCATAAATTTCTCTTCTGAATATAGTTGGGATTTCGGTACATAAAATGTCTCGGGTAACTCCGCCAAAACAAGCCGTCATGGTTCCTAAAGCAATACAAATTACAGGATGTAAACCAATCATAATGCCTTTTTCAAGGCCAATTAAAGTAAAAACGCCTAGCCCGATTGTATCAAATAAGAATAAAGAAGTTCTCAGCTTGTCGAACTTTTTTCTAAAAAGAATAGCCAATACAAAACCCAGAATAATCACATAAACATATTGCAAATCCAACATCCAGCCTACGGGCGTTCTGCCAATCAAAACATCACGAAGCGTTCCGCCACCTACTGCTGTTACAAAAGCAATAATAAAAACTCCAAACGGATCCAGCTTTTTATGCATGGCTGTTAAGGCTCCGGACATTGCGAAAGCCATTGTACCAATAAGATCTAATAAATGAAACATTTTTTTATTTTTAACAGGTACAAAGGTACAGAGATGCTAAGGTTAAAAGATAAAAATCGGACTTTATCTTAATATTATTTTTTAACGTAGATTGGGCTTCTTTTCAATAAATAAGTAACAGAATCTAACCAACTATCCTTTACAGCTAAAAAAGGCTTACGTGTATGAGAATATATTTTGGATCCATTTTTATACATATCAAAATAAATAGTATAGTAATAATAAGTTTGAGTATTAGCAGTGGTTGTCGAAACCTCATTGGTTTTAACCTTTTTATTATTGTCACTTACTTTTGCATTTCCGCTGTTGTAAGTAGTTGCAGTTGTACCTGAACCTACTGTATAAGAAACTTTTACTGCTACAATATTATCAACTCCCAGTATTTTTTCAAGATCTTCAATTGGAGTATCATCAATATTTTTATAATCAATTCCTGCCTTATGCAGTAAACTATTTGTTACTCTTAAATCCTGAACTGTTAACGGAGAAATATTTTCAGATTTATCTAATAATTTATTATAAAGATCATTTTGAGCTAACTTTGCCATTTCTTCAGAGCTGTCCTGATTCTCAGAATTAACATAAGAAACCGGCAAAACAGCAATGGTATTAAGCTTCATTTCTCCAGAAGTAATTTCCTGATCAGAATTGTTTTGAGCAGAATTAGGTATCGAAACATCAAAAGTTTGTGTACGACCGCTGGCAAAATCAATTTTAGCAATTTGGGACACATCAAGTGAAATTTGAACTGTTTCGCCCGGTAAAGAATATTCTACCGTTTTATCCGATATTTTAGCAATAGTACATTCAATAATCTGATAATCTCTTTTAATGATTTTATCCAGTTTTTTTCCGCCTTGAGCGAAAGAAAAAGCAGAAATAAACAATAGTAGTAATACAGTAATAAATTTCTTCATGCCAATTGTTTTTGTAATTCGTTTTTAACTTAACTCTCAGGTATATCTTTTAAATAAAAAAGACAAATTGCTAACATTTAACTTATTAAAGATAAAGATACTTTATTTACATGTTTTGCGTATAAAAATTATAGTCTTTTAAAACTACTCTTAAAAAATCATTATTATTTCCTGATTGATTTTTGATACCCGTAACACTTTCAATTTTCGCAACCAGTTTATGAATCATTTCATGATCATTTTTAGCAAGTGCATTTTGAAATGTTTCTTTGATGATTCGCATATCATTATCAGATAATTTAATTACCAAGGGATAAGTAGGCACGTATGAATCTCCAATTTCCTCGAGAATGGTATGACTAATATTTATTTTATTTCTTAAGGTAATGACAGCAGTTCCTGCTACCATATCTCCTAATCGCTGTCCTTTCTGACTCGAAATTACCGTTACCAAAGCTACAATTCCGCCAAGAATGGAAACATCAACCAGTCTAAAAAACCAGCGCATTAAATAATCTCCAAAACCGGCCTGATATCCATCTATTTTAACGACTTTTATCTTGAGTAATTTTTTGCCAATTGTCTGACCTTCAAAAATACTTTCTAAAGTAAGAGTGTAAATAAAAAAAGGAAAATACAACATCAAAAAAATTGCTCCGGAAGACCATGCATCCATGTTAGCGAATAATTTATCAAAATGCAGCCAATAAAAAAAGATAAGCCAAATCACGATTACATAGGCTATTTTTATAGCAAAATCAATAAAATAAGAACCTATTCTCTCCCCTACAGAAGCGGTGATAAAATTTATTTTAACATTTTGTGTTGTATTAATAGATAATTCTGACATATTTTATACTTTAGCCTACAATGAGAGAAGTTGCCTTCATAAAACAAAATAAAGAAAAATGGCTGGAATTTGAGCTAGCTATTTTTGGTAAAGCTAAAAAAAATCCTGATGAGTTAGCTAATTTGTACATTCAAATGATGAATGACTTATCATATGCGCAAACATATTATCCAAAAAGTAAAACAGTAATTTACTTAAATCATCTCGCTTCGCAGATTTATCAAAAGATTTACAAAACTAAAAGAACCGAAAAAAATAAGTTCTTAGAATTTTTTATAACAGAAGTTCCATTACTGATGTACGAGTACAAACGTTATCTCATGTATGCTTTTGTTTTATTCTTTATCACTGTGGGTATTGGGGTAATTTCGGCGCGTTACGATTCGAGTTTTGTACGCTTGATTTTGGGCGATGGTTATGTCAACGAAACCTTAGAAAATATTAAAAAAGGCAATCCAATGGCCGTTTACGGATCCGGAAGTAACTGGGGAAGTTTTATTGGTATTACGATGAACAATCTGTATGTAGGCGCAAGATGTTACATTTATGGCGTTTTTGGCGGACTTGGTACTTTTTACATTTTTCTTCAAAACTGTATCATGCTGGGATCGTTTCAATACTTTTTTTATGAGCAGGGCGTTTTCTGGAAAAGTGTTCGCGGAATCTGGATTCACGGTTCCATGGAGATTTTTGCTATTGTAATTGAAACTACTGCCGGATTTATTTTAGGAGCTTCGATACTTTTTCCTAAGACATTTTCAAGAATGAATTCTTTTAAAATTGGTTTTAAAAATAGTTTTAAAATTTTTCTGAGTACATTTCCTTTTACTATTAGTGCAGGATTTCTTGAAGGCTTTATCACACGATATTCGATTGATATGCCTAATTGGTTAAGCAGTTTTATTATTTTATTTACTTTAGGAATAATTTCATTTTATTATTTAGTTTATCCTTTTATTGTTCACAAAAAAACAACTTCATTATAATGTTCGAACTTTACAAAAAACGAGAATTAGGTGACTATATATCAGACACTTTTGGCTTTTTCAAATCCTTTGGAAAACACTTTTTCAAGATTTTTTTTGTCATAAACGGAGCTTTCTTACTTATTACAGGTGCTCTTGTATATTGGTTTTTAAGAGTTAATTTCCAGTTTCTATCCCAAAATAATACTGCAGATCCAAATCAGGTTTTGTCTTATTTTGATAACCAGTATCCAATCGTTATTGGCTGCATCGTTATTTTTGTACTTGTTGCATTGGTTTTATCCTTATTTAATTCTGCCTATCCAATTTTATATTTAAAACTGATAGAGAGAAACAACACCAACGATTTTACGCTGGAAGACATTATGACCAGTTTTAAACAAAATCTCTGGAAGATCATAAAGTTCTGTATCGGGATGATCTTTATTGTTGTTCCGGTTTTATTTATTGCGATTATCATAATGTTTTTACTTTGCTTTATTATTGTTGGAATTCCCTTAATTCTAATTTCTATTCCAGCTTTTTTCACCTGGATGAACCTTAGTTTTTATACTTATTTAACAGAAGATAAAGGCTTTTTCGAATCTATAAATCATGCTTATGTATTGTTAAGACAAAATTTCTGGAATACAATTGCTACCACTTTTATCGTTATGATGATGATGCAAATGATACAGGCATCCATAACCATGGTTTTTTATTTTGCCGGAATATTTATATTTTTTGTATCCGCAGTAAGTACTTCAGATTTTGCAACAAAACCATTTGAAGGTTCTCCTGTATTACTCGCTTTTATTTCATTGATTTTTGTTTTAATATTTGCATTGAGCTATATTTTTAATAATGCATTAATGGTAAACCAGGGCATTATCTATTATAGTTTAGGAGCTGATGATAAAACTTCGAATCGTGAAATTGAATTAATTGGAAGTGATAATGAATAGAATTGTTATCATTTTATCTTTTATTTTCTTTTCTGGTATTACCCATGCTCAGGATTCTTTGGCTGTAGCCGAACCACCTAAAATGTCCACTGTAAAATATACGGAGAAAGACATAAAAGTTGATTCAGCCACCGTAGGAGTAAAAGCCTTCTCTAAAAATTTCAAAAAAAAATATACCAATCCGGATTTTGTTTACGAGTACAAAGCTCCTGAAAAAGGTTTATGGCAGCGTTTTTTAGAATGGCTGGGCAGTATTTTTAAAGATTGGTTTAGTTTCGAAAGCACAGAAAGTTCTATTAATTTTGTTTCAATCCTGCTAAAAACATTAGCCGTACTCATTATCATTTTTGTTATTTACCTCATTGTAAAAGCATTAATCAACAAAGAAGGACAATGGATTTTTGGAAAAAACTCAGGCAAAAAAAACATCTATTATTCTGATATCGAGAAAAACATTCACCTTCTTGATTTTGAAAAACTAATAAAAGAAAGCATCCAGTCCGGAGAAAAAAGAGTTGCTATTCGTTATTATTATTTGTGGCTGTTGAAAGTTATGGCACAAAATCATTATATCGAATGGGATATCGAAAAAACAAATTCAGATTATTTATACGAACTTCAAAGACCTGTACATAAAGAAGAGTTTACTTATTTATCTTATTTGTACAACTACATTTGGTATGGCGAATTTGAGATCGATGAAACCACTTTCAAAAAGGCCGAAAACAGATTTAAGAATGCCATAAAAACCTTTAGCAATGAGTAAAACACTTAAAATTTATATTGCTGTTCTGGTTTTTATTCTGGCCATAATCTTATTAGCCGATAACGATCAGCAAAAACCTATTGACTGGCGTCCTACATTTTCTGTCAACGACAAGATTCCGTATGGATTATATGTTTTTGACAAAGAAATTAATGGTTTCTTTAAACATCATAAAGTAGAGCGAATTTCAACCATTACACCTTATGAGTATTTAGATTCAAAATATAATGAAGATACACTGGTTGAAAATTATACTATCAAAGGTAACTTCATAAACATCTCTGAAAAAAATACGATTGATGATCAGTCCATTAAAGAGATTTTTTATTTTGTATCGCACGGAAACAATGCTTTTTTAAGCATGAAAACCTTTCCTAAATATTTATTAGACAGCTTAAAAATTGAACTTAATTCAGATTTTGTAAGCAATGGCAGCACATTGGTATGGCTGGCAAACAAGAAATTCAAAAACAAAAAATATAATTTACCGCAAACCATTGGCGATTATTTCACAAAAATTGATACAGCAAACACCACTGTTTTAGGATATCAGAATACAAAATCAAACAAAAAAAATGTCAACTTTATAAAAGTACCTTACAGACAAGGTTATTTTTATCTGCATACAGATCCTCTGGCTTTTACCAATTTCCATTTGTTAAAAGGAAATAATTACCAGTATGCCGAAAGTCTCTTGTCTTACTTACCTAAAGAAGATGTTTTTTGGTATACCAAAGGACAAAACAACGAAACTATTTCTGAGTCACCATTACGTTATATTTTAAGTCAGCCCGGATTAAAATGGGCATGGTATTTCTTTTTAATTGGAATGCTGATTTTTATTATTTTTAATGCCAAACGAAAACAACGAATTGTCCCGATATTAAAACCATTATCCAATTTGACGGTCGATTTTACCAAAACCATTGGAAACCTGTATTATCAGGAAGGAGATCACAGCAATATAATTGATAAAAAAATCATTTACTTCTTAGAAAAAGTAAGAACAGAATATTTAATCGATACCACAAAACTTGATGATCATTTCATTCAAAAATTACATCATAAAACAGGAAAAGAGATTACCGACATTCAGGAACTTGTATTTTTGATTAACGAACATCGAAAAAGCTATCACGGCAGTCTTGAAGAAGATCTAATCCGAATTAATAATGCCATAGAAAAGATTTTGCATTAGATAAAAATATAAGCATAGATTAAAATCATTTTAATCTATGACAGGAAAACCAAAATTATTCAAAAGAAAACATACCAAAACATGGACGATATCAATACAACAGAAACCGAAATCACAAATGAAAATGTAAATTTTCAAACCAGAATAAATTTAACACCGCTTTTAGATCACGTTACTGCCATAAAAAAAGAGCTTGAAACCGTGATTGTGGGACAACATAAAATGGTCGATCAGCTTTTGGTTGCTATTTTATCAAATGGCCATGTTTTGCTTGAAGGAGTTCCCGGAGTTGCTAAAACTATCACGGCCAAATTGTTGTCTAAAACCTTAAATATTGGCTTTAGCCGAATTCAGTTCACACCGGATTTAATGCCTTCAGACATTTTAGGAACTTCTATTTTTAATCTGAAAAGCTCAGAGTTTGAGTTTAAAAAAGGCCCGATTTTTTCCAATTTAATTTTAATTGACGAGATCAACCGTGCTCCAGCCAAAACACAAGCCGCACTTTTTGAAGTAATGGAAGAGCGTCAAATTACAATAGACGGATCAGCCTATCAGCTTGAAACACCGTTTTTGGTAATTGCAACCCAGAATCCAATCGAACAAGAAGGAACCTATCGTTTGCCTGAAGCACAATTAGACCGTTTTTTATTCAAAATCACTATTGATTATCCAAAACTGGACGAAGAAATCTTAATTATCCAAAGAGAGCATTTATTGCAGGACCATGGAAAATTAGAAGCTATAAAAACCATTCTTTCAGCAGAAGAGATAAAACAATATCAGGCTTTAGTAAAACAAATCAGAGTCGAGCAAAACTTACTCGAATACATTGCCAGAATTGTAGTCAATACCCGCGAAAACGCCTTTTTATATCTGGGAGCTTCGCCTCGTGCCTCAATTGCCATTTTGAATGCTGCCAAAGGTTTTGCAGCCATTCGCGGACGTGATTTTGTTACTCCTGAAGATATTAAGGAAGCCGCAATTCCGGTACTTCAGCATCGTGTAATTGTTGCTCCTGAACGTGAAATGGAAGGTATTGCAAGTCCTGAAATCATCAAACAAATTATTGAAACTGTAGAGATTCCAAGATAGTATTCAGTCTCTGCTTTCAAAACCAAAACATTAACTTCTGTTACATGAAATTTTATAAATTATTTTTCCTGTCCTTCATCTGGATTCTACTTGCTGGTTTTAAACCGGTAAACACAAGTTTTGCGTCTGCAAAGTCAATTTACTTTGCAAGCGATAAACAACAGCTGGAAACCTTAATCAGGAAAACCTATGAATGGATTGAAACCAAAAATTTAGTCAGTGATTTTGATCCTTTAGAAAATAAAAAAGGAACTCAATATGTGGGCGTAAATTTAAAAGCGCATAATAAAAAATTGAGCGAGTTAAAAAATTCTAACTTTTTTTCGCAGCAATTTCTGGACAATTACAACAAAATTGCCTTGGCGATTGATACCAATCTAAAAAATAAAAAAATGGAATGGCTTGTTGGAGACCTGCCCCCATTTGGAAACGATTCAAATCCCTGGTGCAACTGTCAGGATTATCCAGATGATTATTGGAAAACATTGACCATTAATAATCTTAAAATTGACAAAAACGAAGCAATTTTTAACTGGAGCTGGTCTTTAAAAGACAATTTTAAATACAAAGTAAAAGCTGTCAAGGAAAATGGAATCTGGAAAATAGCCTATTTAGAAGGTTTTGATTTTAAATCCTATACCCAATTTTAAAACTGAAAATAAATTTAAATCTGAAATTATAAAAACGTGAAATTTATAAAAAGTCTGTACCTCAATAACTTCTTTTTCTATATGCTTCTGGGCATTATAGGATTATTTGTTTGCGCTTTTATTTTTCCGAATTTATATAACGCTGTCTGGTTTCTGGTTTTAATATTAATCACTTTTCTGGGTCTTGATATTTTACTTTTATACCTCACTAAAACCGGAATTGAAGCTGAACGACATACGCCCGAAAAGCTTTCAAACGGAGATTTAAATCCAGTAACCATAAGCATAAAAAACCAGTATACTTTTAAAATTTCGGTGAAAATCATTGACGAAATTCCGTTTCAGTTTCAGGTGCGTGATTTCAAGATTATAAAAACTATTAAAGCATCTGAGCAAAAAGAAATTGGCTATGATTTACGACCAACAGAACGCGGTGAATACTTTTTTGGTGCTCTGAATATTTATGTTTCTTCGCCTTTAAAGCTAATTTCCAGAAGATTCGTTTTTGCAAAAGATCAAATGGTTCCAACTTATCCGTCGTACATTCAATTAAGAAAATACGATTTATTGGCTTTTTCGAATAATTTATATCAATACGGAATTAAAAAAATACGCCGAATTGGTCATACCATGGAGTTTGAGCAAATTAAAGAATATGTTCAGGGTGATGATCTCAGAACTTTAAACTGGAAAGCTACTGCTAAGAGAAATGCATTGATGGTCAATCAATTTCAGGACGAAAAATCACAATCTGTTTACATGGCAATTGATAAAGGCCGTGTCATGCAAATGCCCTTTGAAGGATTGAGTTTACTGGATTATGCAATCAATTCTACTTTGGTTTTATCCAATGTAATTCTAAAAAAACAAGACAAAGCGGGAATTTTTTCTTTCTCTAAAAAGGTTGAAAACCGTGTTTTTGCAGAGAAAAGATCCTCACAAATGCAAAAAATCCTTGAAACATTATACAACATCAAAACAGATTTTTTCGAAAGCGATTACAGTCGTTTATATGTCGATATCAAGAAAAACATCAATCAGAGAAGTTTGATTATATTATATACTAATTTTGAGACCATGGATGGTTTAAACCGTCAGTTGCCTTATTTAAAAGGAATTGCAAAAAGCCATTTATTAGTCGTTGTATTTTTTAGTAATACAGAATTAAACGCGATCATCAACAAAAAAACGGATACCATTCAGGAAATTTACGATAAAGTCATTGCCGAAAAATTCATGTTCGAAAAACGTTTAATCGCAAATGAACTCAAAAAATACGGAATTCATTCAGTTTTAACACAACCTGAAAATCTGACTTTGGATGCCATCAATAAATATTTAGAGATCAAAGCAAGAGGAATTTTGTAAACCTTTTATTTCATCCATCATCATCAATCATTAATCATCAATCAAAAAAAATGAAACAAACCTTTATTGCCGCATTATTATTTTTTACAGTAACTTTTTTTGGACAAATTCCAAATACTTTAACCCCAAGCGATAAAGTCTACGGACTTTCAAAATTCTGGCAGGAAGTAAATTACAATTTTATTTATCTTGACAAAGTCGACAGAACAATG
Source organism: Flavobacterium chilense (assembly GCF_001602525.1). Classification (GTDB taxonomy): domain Bacteria; phylum Bacteroidota; class Bacteroidia; order Flavobacteriales; family Flavobacteriaceae; genus Flavobacterium; species Flavobacterium chilense. The sequence goes on along the minus strand of NZ_LSYT01000006.1, from coordinate 446,083 downwards.
TGGGATAATCGATACAAGGAACTTATTACTACAGTTCAGAACACAAATAACGATTATGAATATTATCGGGAACTTCAAAAATTTTGTGCTTTATTAAAAGACGGTCATACAAATGTTTATTTTCCAAAAAGTATCGAACCAATGACTGTGATGTTTGGTGACTACAAACTTTTCACCAAAAACATTGAAGGCAAAGCCGTAATTGTCCGAACAAATCTTAGCAAAAAAGACGAAATTCCGATTGGAAGTGAAATCATTGAAGTTAATGGAAAACCAACTCAAAAGTTTATTGATGATAACGTTTCTCCTTACATCTCCTCATCAACCGATTATGTGTTGCAAGACTGGAGCACTTCAAATTTATTAAAAGGTCTTGAAGGCGAAACTTTTATAATTAAAATAAAAAAGCCCAATAAAAAGATTATTGAACTGACATTAACGCATAAAAAAACAGAAGAAAAAGAAGTTTTCCCTCCCGAAATTAAAAAACAGCTTTTAGATTTTAAATGGATAAATAAAGAGACAGCTTATCTTTCATTAAACTCATTTAGTGATGAAAAAATTGATAGTTTGTTTGTTACAAAACTTCCGGAATTATACAAAGCAAAATCGCTAATAATTGATTTACGCAGTAACGGAGGTGGCAGTACAAATGTTGGAACCGAGATATTGCAATATCTTACAAACGACACAATTCTTTATGGATCAAGACAAAGAACTAGAGATCATCTCCCGGCTTATAAAGCATGGGGCAAATTTATTGATGCTAAGGATACTATAAACATTCCGTGGAATAAAAAAGCATATTTATCTTACCATGACCAATTGTATTTTGATTTTGAATACAATCCGACTAAAATTCAATTAAATGCTAAAAGAATTGTAGTTCCAACAGTAATTTTACTCGGTCATAATACAGCTTCGGCTGCAGAAGATTTCTTAATTTTTGCCGATAATCAAAAACACATGATCAAAATAGGCGAAAAGTCATATGGAAGTACAGGACAGCCTTATTTATTTGATTTGCCCGGAGGCGGATATGCCAGAGTCTGCACCAAAAAAGATACTTATCCGGACGGAAGGGAATTTGTGGGCTACGGAATAAAACCTGATATAGAAGTTGTCCCAACTTTAGATGATTTCTTAAAAAATACAGACAAAGCATTAGAGGAAGCCATTAAATATTTAAAAATCAATAAAAAATAATTACAGAATATCGCTTTTAAGTAAGCGAAAGAAGAATAAAAAATATTTATTTCTTAAAACTGAATACTTAATTACAGTTATTTTTATAAATACCTTTAAAGTTTCTAATTTTAAAAAACTAAAAAATGAAAAAACTATTCTTAATTGTACTCTTTTTGATAAGCTTTTTGTCTCAGGCACAAAAGACAGAAAACATCATCATTGTAACCACAGATGGTTTTAGATGGCAGGAAATCTTTAAAGGAATGGATCCTGCAATTGCCAATGACAAAAAATTCAATCAGGGCGACAGTACTTACATTTATAAAAAATACTCCAGTTCAGATTTCAAGGAATCCCGTAAAAAAATCATGCCTTTTTTATGGTCTGAAATTGTTACAAAAGGACAAATCTATGGCAATCGCGACCTTGGAAACAAGGTTGATGTAGCAAATCCATATTGGTTCAGTTATCCCGGATATAGCGAAATTATGACCGGAAATGTTGATGTTGCCGTCAATTCTAATAGTTATAAAGCAAATCCAAATGTAAATGTTTTGGAGTTTTTAAACCAACAATCCAAACTTAAAGGAAAAGTGGCCGCTTTTGGAGCCTGGGATGCTTTTGATCGAATTTTAAACGAGGAAAGAAGTGGATTTCCGGTAATTTCGGCCTTTGATAATGTGGGAGGAAATAAACCAACCGCTACTCAAAAATTACTAAACGAAATGCGAAATAATTCATTTAAGCCTTTTCATGAAGATGAATGTCTGGATGTCTTTACACATTATCAGGCTTTGGATGAATTAAAAACCAAAAAACCAAAAGTACTTTATGTCGCTTACGGAGAAACAGATGAGTGGGCACATTCCGGACATTACAGATCGTATCTTGACGCTGCCAATCAGGTAGACAAATGGATTAAGGAAATCTGGGACTTTGTACAAAACGATCCGCAATACAAAAATAAAACGACACTTATTATTACAGTTGACCACGGTCGCGGTGACAAAACAAAAGCACAATGGACAGATCATGGTGCAGATGTTCCCGGAGCATCACAAATTTGGTTTGCTGCCATGGGACCTGAAATTACAGCAAAAGGCGAAATTAAAACAGATTCGCAATTGTATCAAAAACAAATCGCCCAAACCATAGCCAAAATTATGGGTTATACCTTTACAACAAATCATCCTGTTGCAGAAGAAATCTCAGAAGTAGTTAAGAAATAGTTTTTTGCCACGAATTTCACGAATTAGTCCTAGGTCAATGCGATAAAAAATTCGTGAAATTCGTGACAATCTTTTTTGCTATAAACATTTGTCACTTTGAATCTTTGCCCCTTTTCAAAAAAACTCAGTATCTTAGCACCTTAGAAACTCAGTACCTTCAAAGAAAAATGAAACAAATTACTTCAATACAAAATCCGTTTATAAAATCGCTTGTTTTACTACAGGAAAAAGCAAAAGCAAGAAAACAAACCGGAACATTTTTAATTGAAGGATTACGCGAAATTTCACTTGCCATAAAAGGCGGTTATCAAATAGAAACTGTTTTATTTTTACCGGAATTAGTTACTGAAAACGAAATTCATAAATTGGTAAATTCATCGGTTCAGTTAATTGAAATCAACAAAGAAGTTTACCAGAAACTAGCTTATCGCGATACCACCGAAGGTATTTTGGCTGTAGCCAAAACCAAATCGATGTCATTATCAGATTTAAAATTATCTGATAATCCGTTAATTATTGTCGCAGAAGCTCCGGAAAAACCGGGAAACATCGGAGCACTTTTACGTACTGCCGATGCTGCAAATGTTGACGCTTTTTTAATTGCAAATCCCAAAAGCGATTTATACAATCCAAACATAGTACGCTCTAGTGTGGGCTGTTTGTTTACCAATCAAATTGCTACAGGGACAACAGCAGAAATCATTGCTTTTTTAAAAGAAAAAAAGATTGATTTTTACTGCGCTACATTACAAAATTCCACTTCTTATCATACACAGGATTTTACCACTCCAACAGCCCTTGTTGTAGGTACAGAAGCAACAGGTTTAACACAGGACTGGCGTGATGCTGCAACTCAGAATATCATAATTCCGATGCAGGGCGAAATCGACAGCATGAATGTTTCTGTTGCTGCGGCAATCTTAATTTTTGAAGCCAAGCGTCAAAGAGGATTTAACTAAAAACGTTACATTATGAATTACAAATTATCTCTTTTAGCATTATTATTTAGTTTTACCATTTCGGCACAAATAACCAATCAGGAAGTAGATGAATTGATAAATCGCACCATAAAAACTTTTGATGTTCCCGGAATTGCCGTTGCAATCGTAAAAGACGGAAAAGTAGTTCTGGCAAAAGGTTATGGTGTAAAATCAATATTGACACAGCAAAAAGTTGATGCCAATACCCTTTTTGGAATTGCTTCAAACAGTAAAGCTTTTACCTCTGCCGCACTTGCCATGCTGGTTGATGAAGGAAAGATAAAATGGGATGACAAAGTGATTCAGTATCTTCCGGATTTTAAAATGTATGATGATTATGTAACCCGTGAATTTACCATTCGCGACTTATTAACCCACAGAAGCGGACTTGGACTTGGTGCCGGAGATTTGATGATCTGGCCTGACGGAAGTGATTTTAAAGCACAGGATATTATTCATAATTTAAGATATCTAAAACCCGTTTCCAGTTTTAGAACCAAATACGATTATGACAATTTGATGTACATCATTGCCGGTGAAATCGTTCATGTGGTAAGCGGAAAAACCTGGGCGGATTTTGTAGAAGAACGCATCATGAAACCTTTGGAGATGAACAATAGCGTTGCTTCTGTAAAACGTTTAAAAGATACTACAAACGTAATTACGCCACATGTACCAATTGATGGAAAACTAAAAACCATAAAACGCTACGAGAACCAGCTTTTTGACGGTGCAGCCGGAATTTATTCAAGTGTAAATGATTTGAGTAAATGGGCAATTCTACAAATCAATAACGGAAAATACGGAGATAATAAACAATTGTTTTCAGAAAAAGAACATGATGAAATGTGGCAATTACAAACCATAATTCCGGTAAAAACCAGAGCTCCGTATAATACCCATTTTTCAGGATATGGTTTAGGCTGGTTTTTAGCTGATATAAAAGAATACAAACAAGTTTCACATACAGGAGGTTTAGAAGGAAATGTAACCCAAACTACTTTAATCCCTGAATTAGGTTTAGGAATTATTGTTTTAACCAATCAACAATCCGGGGCAGCTTTTAGCGCCATTACCAACACCATAAAAGACAGCTACTTAGGCATTAAATCAGAAGATTATGTAACGGTTTACAGCAACCGAATGAAAGCCAGTGAAGAATCTGCAGATAAGGTTACAGACGAAGTTTGGGCAACTGTTGCAAAAAACAAAAAAGACAAGTTAAAAACTGATTTTTCTAAAATCACAGGAACTTACAAAGACAATTGGTTTGGAGAAATTACTATAACCGATAAAAAAGGAAAACTGTATTTTGCCTCAAAACGCTCTCCGCAACTTGCTGGTGAAGTTTTTTTCTATAAAGATGGAAATTATGTAGTAAAATGGAATAATGCTTTTTTCCATGCTGATGCACATTTACTTTTCAAATATGATGAAAGCGGAAAAGTACTCCACTTAAAAATGCTTCCAATTTCTCAATTAACTGATTTTAGTTACGATTTTCAGGATTTGGATTTTTCTAAGGAATAATTTTGTTTCAGGTTTCAGGTTTAAAACTGTATGTAAAAACAGTGCTTAAGGACCTGAAACAAAATCTTTACTCAGTGTCAGACTGAGCGGAGTCGAAGTCCTTTTTAACACAAAAGAATCTCGATGCTACTACATTTGACATGCCAAAATCTATCGTCTAAAATCAGAAATCTAAAATCTAAAATCAACACTCCATTCCCTTGCGTATGTTCAAACTAATTGCTATTTTTAGTACTTGAACTATGCCGTTATGATAGAAATAGATATTGAAAAAGAAAACAAAGCAATTGCACAAGAGTATAAAGAATTACTTCGAATCAGTTATCAGACTTTAAGCCCAGCCGACAAAAAATTAATTCGAAAAGCATTTGATGTTGCCGTCGATGCTCATAAAGAACAAAGACGTAAATCTGGTGAAGCGTATATCTTTCATCCTATTGCAGTTGCAAAAATTGTAGCCTCAGAAATTGGTTTGGGAGCGACCTCAATTGCTGCGGCATTATTGCACGATGTTGTCGAAGATACTCCAATAACAGTTGAAGATATTGAACGCTTGTTCAATCCAAAAGTGGCGCAATTAGTCGAAGGTTTAACTAAAATTTCATTAGTTCAAAAAGATCTGAATGCTTCGATGCAGGCAGAAAATTTCAGAAAAATGATCCTGACACTGAACGATGATGTTCGTGTAATTTTGATTAAACTGGCGGATCGTTTGCACAATATGCAAACCATGGATTCGATGGCAGAATACAAACAAACCAAAATTGCCTCAGAAACGCTTTATATTTATGCCCCACTCGCCCATCGCCTGGGACTTTATAACATTAAAACCAAACTTGAAGATTTAGGATTAAAATATACAGAGCCTGCTGTTTATAATGATATTGTAAGCAAAATAAGAGAAACCAAAGAAGAACAGGATGCTTACATCAAAGACATTTCAGATGTTTTGAAAAAATCTTTGGATAATGAAGGCATCGATTATATCATAAAAGGACGTCCGAAATCTATTTATTCGATTCGTCGAAAAATGCGTGCTCAAAATGTAAGCTTTGACGAAGTTTATGACAAGTTCGCTTTAAGGATAGTTTATAAATCAGATCCGCATGATGAAAAATTTGTTGCCTGGAAAATCTATTCCATCGTAACAGATCATTACAGACCGAGTCCGAGTCGTTTGCGTGACTGGATTTCATCTCCAAAATCAACCGGTTACGAAGCTTTACACATCACCGTTATGGGACCTAAAGGCCGTTGGGTTGAAGTTCAGGTTCGAAGCGAACGTATGGATGAAATTGCAGAGAAAGGGTATGCGGCACATTACAAATACAAAAACGGAGCGACAGAAGAAAGCGGTTTAGACGTTTGGTTGAATTTACTACGTGAAGCCCTGGAAAATCAAGAAACCAATGCCGTTGATTTTGTAGAAGATTTTAAAATGAATTTATATTCAAAAGAGATCTTTGTCTTTACACCAAAAGGAGAAATCAAATCGTTGCCAAAAGGCGCTACTTCTCTTGATTTTGCTTTTAGCATTCACTCCGAAATTGGAATCAAAACCAGAGGAACCCGTGTAAACGGACGTTTGGTTCCGCTAAATCACGAATTAAAAAGTGGTGATCAGGTCGAAGTTATTACCTCGGCAAATCAAAAACCAACAGTAAACTGGTTAGAATATGTAACCACTTCGAGAGCAAAAAATAAAATCAAAAACGTTCTTAACGAGAACACCAAAAAAATTGCCGAAGAAGGAAAAGAATTACTGACACGAAAACTTAAACACCTAAAAATAACCATCAACGAGCAAGTTATCAACGAGTTGGTTAACTTCTTCAAACTTAAAACCAGTTTAGATTTATTTTACAGAGTTGGAATCGGTGCCATCGAAAATCAGCAATTAAAAGATTATGCGGCACAAAAAAGCAACACCTTTATCAATTTCTTTAAAAATAAAATTAAACGAAATAAAGATACTACAGCTGCCGAAGACATTCATAAACCTGTTATCAGCAGCAATTACGACATGCTCGTTTTTGGAACTGAACATGACAAACTCGATTATAAACTTTCACAATGTTGCAACCCAATTCCGGGAGACGATGTTTTTGGATTTGTTACGATAAACGAAGGAATCAAAGTTCACAAAAAAGACTGTCCTAACGCAATTGGTATGCAATCAAATTATGCATATCGTATTATGAGTGCCAAATGGATTGACTCGTCGCAAGAAGAGTTCAAAGCTATTATCAACATTACCGGAATGGATGTTTTAGGACTTACCAACCAACTTACGAGAGTAATTTCGAACAATATGAGCGTAAATATCCAGAGTATTTCGTTAAGTACTGATGCCGGGATTTTTCATGGTCAGGTTGCCGTAATTGTACAAAATAATACCATTTTGAAAAAAATGATCAATGCAATCAAGAAAATAGATGGCGTAGATAAAGTTACAAGAGAGTATAGAACTTAATATTTACTAACAAAGCGTTTAAAAAAAACATTTTAACACATAGAAACATAGATTGTTTTGTCGATAAAGGCGTTTCACTTATATTAACAAACATAGGCTATGTGTTAGAAACTAGTTTCTTTTTGCCCTCTTTTTTAGAAATAAAACCTATGTTTCTATGTGTTTAAAATAATTATTTATGGAAAATGAAAACTTAGAAATTCCTGAAATCAATTTTGATGAAAATGGTGAACTAATCATTAACGCTTCTGAATCTTCTTCAAAAGATGATTTTGATTTTTTTCAGGGAAAATCTAACATTCGAAATAAAAAATTAAAACAAAGACTTGCAAACTGTACAGAATGGATTGAATTTCCATCTACTCAGGAAATGTATAAAATTTTGCACGGAATTGGCAATATCGATAATTTTCTTGCCACTTTTGACGGAAAACCTTTTGAAGGCATGACCGTGAGATTATTTAATCCCGCGACAAAATTGTGGAGCATTTACTGGTCAGATTCAAATACCGGAGTTCTGGATAAACCTGTGATTGGTTCTTTTGAAAATAAGATTGGGCATTTTTTCTCTAAAGATATTTTTGAAGACAAAAATGTATTGCAGGTATTTCGATGGGATGCCAGAGATGAAAATAATCCTGTATGGAGTCAGGCAATGTCTGATGACAATGGAAAAACCTGGGAATGGAACTGGTATATGTACATGACAAAAGCCAAATAAAAAATGTTAGTATTTTCATAAATAAAAATAATTATGTTAATTAAGTTCATTCGAACTTTTTAAAATTTATCGTTGTTAATGCCCGTATTTGATAGATTATTAGCGATTGAATACAAATTAGAACGTTAAACTTTAAACCCGAAACTTTTATTGATTAAAAATAAAAAATTATCTTTGCCGGATATGACACTCATTTCAACTGACAACACTAAGAATCAAGAAATTGTAAAAAATGTATTTACAATGTATCTTGAACAAAAAGGGCATCGCAAAACTCCTGAGCGTTATGCTATACTTCAGGAAATTTACGATAGCGAAGAACATTTTGACATAGAAAATTTATATATCAAAATGAAAAACAAAAACTATCGTGTGAGTAGAGCTACATTATACAACACGATTGAGTTATTGTTAGACTGCGCATTGGTTAGAAAACACCAATTTGGACAAAATCAGGCTTACTACGAAAAATCATATTTTGATAAACAGCATGATCATATTATCATGACTGATTCTGGTGAAGTAATTGAATTTTGCGATCCAAGAATTCAAACCATCAAAAAAACAATCGAAGAAATATTTGATATCGAAATCACGAATCATTCTTTGTATTTCTACGGAAACAAAAAGCAAAAACAATAGTTCCGAAAGGTATTATTCAAAAAATAAAAAAAAAGAAAATTAACTACATTAATCAGTAGGGCAACTCAGCTTGCCTCAACGCAAATTAAAACAGAATGACCGTAGATTTATTACTAGGATTACAATGGGGAGATGAAGGTAAAGGAAAAATTGTTGACGTTCTTACCTCAAATTATGATATTATTGCACGTTTTCAAGGAGGACCAAACGCAGGACATACACTAGAATTTGACGGAATTAAACACGTACTTAGAACAATCCCTTCAGGAATTTTTCATAAAGATTCAGTAAATATCATCGGTAATGGTGTTGTAATCGATCCTGTAGTTTTTCAAAAAGAAATCGAAGGTTTGGAGAAATTCAATCTGGATATCAAAAAGAAATTAATCATTTCAAGAAAAGCACACTTAATTTTACCAACTCACCGTTTGTTAGATGCCGCTTCTGAAGCATCAAAAGGTAAAGCAAAAATTGGTTCTACACTTAAAGGAATTGGTCCAACTTATATGGACAAAACCGGTAGAAATGGTTTACGCGTTGGAGATATTGAATTAGAAGATTTCAAAGAACGCTACAGAGCTTTGGCAGACAAACACGAAGCCATGATTGCTTTTTATGATGTAGCGATTCAATACAACCTTGCTGAACTTGAAAAAGAGTTTTTTGAGGCTATCGAAGAATTAAAAAAATTAGATTTTATTGACAGTGAAGAATATATGTACCAGGCTCAAAAAGCAGGTAAATCTATTTTATGCGAAGGAGCTCAGGGATCTTTATTAGATATTGATTTTGGAACTTATCCGTTTGTAACTTCATCAAATACTACTGCTGCAGGAGCTTGTACAGGTTTAGGAATTGCTCCTAATAAAATCAAAGAAGTATACGGAATTTTTAAAGCTTACGTTACACGTGTAGGTAGCGGACCTTTTCCAACTGAACTTTTTGACGAAGTTGGTGCTACAATGGCAAGAGTTGGAAACGAATTTGGGTCTGTTACAGGAAGACAAAGACGTTGCGGATGGTTAGACCTTGTTGCCTTAAAATATGCTGTTCAGGTAAACGGAGTTACTCAGTTAATGATGATGAAAGGTGACGTTCTTTCAGGATTCGAAACTTTGAAAGTTTGTACAGAATATAACTATAAAGGACAAAACATTTCTCACTTTCCTTACAACATCGAACCGGAAAACGTTACTCCGGTTTATCAGGAATTTAAAGGATGGCAAGCTGACTTAACAGGATTGACTACTTATGATCAATTGCCAGTCGAGCTAAAAGAATATATTGAGTTTATTGAAAAAGAAGTTGGCGTGCCAATTAAAATTGTATCTGTTGGACCAGACAGAAAACAAACAATAACAAAATAATACATTTAAACGCTCTGAAAATCAGAGCGTTTTTTTATACAAAACTTTTTTCCCAATGAAAAATCCAGAAATTGAAATAAAAGAAACTAAACTATTATCAGACAATTGGTATATTTTAAACAAGGTTAGTTTTAGCTATAAAAACCAAAAAGACAAACCTGAAATTCAGATTCGAGAAGTTTACGATCGTGGTAACGGAGCAGGTATTTTATTATATAATACAATCAAAAAAACAGTAATCCTAACACGTCAGTTTCGTTTACCTACTTATATGAACGGAAATAAAACCGGAATGATGATCGAGGTTTGTGCGGGACTTTTAGATAAGGACAATGCCGAACAGGCTGTTATTCGCGAAACAGAAGAAGAAACCGGTTATCGATTAAAAAAAGTAGAAAAAGTTGTAGAAACCTATATGTCTCCTGGTTCTGTTACAGAAATCCTCTATCTTTTTGTGGGAGAATATGATGAAACAATGAAAGTAAGTGCCGGTGGCGGATTAGATGCCGAACAGGAAAACATCGAAGTTCTGGAATATACTTTTGATGAAGCTTATGCCATGATTGAATCTGGAGAAATTACAGATGCTAAAACCATTTTATTATTACAACACGCCAAAATAAAAGGATTGGTTTAAAGTATTTTTAAGTATTTTTAGGTTTAAAAAACTTCCAAATGCTTAAATTAAAACTAATACTCTTTTTATTTTTACCAGCTCTGTTATTTTCTCAAAATGGAAAATTTACCGCAGAAAAATTAAAACAAGACCTGACCACTTTTAGACAAATTAGAGAAAAAGCAAATTCAGGTATTTACAAATACCGGACTAAAAAGCAAATCGACAGCATATATTCCTGGGCTTTTACACAATTAAAGAAACCTAAAGACATAATAGGCTTCTATAAAATAATCACGAAAATTACTGACTTCGAAGGCAGCGTACATAATAATACCACTATTCCTGATGCATATAAAAACAGATATACATCAGAAAAAGTTTTTTTCCCTTTTCCGGTAAAATTAATCGATAACAAAACAATCATCAATTTTAAAAATGACGAAATTCCGTTAGGCTCACAAATTTATAGCATTAACGGAATTTCCATCAACAAAATCGTACGCTCCTTTTATAAATATTACACCACAGATGGGTTTAATACATCAGGAAAATCGATTGGAATTAATGCTGCGTTTTCAAGATATTTTGAAATGGAATATGGACCTAAAGAAACCTTTTTAGTTCAATACTCACTTCCTTACCAAACTGAAAAACTTTCTAAAAATATTACCGGTATTTCTAGTGACGAAAGAAAGGAAAACTTCAAAAAACGCCATTCTTTTCCTTCTGATAGTTTATTCTACAATAAGATCAAAAACAAATATTCATTCAAGGTTATTTCTCAAAACACAGCCTTACTGGCTGTCCATACTTTCGCAATTGGAGGAAATGCAGAAGACAAAGAACACATAGCGTATAAAAAATACCTCGACAGTTGTTTTCAAATGCTTACTGTACATCCTGAAATCAAAAATCTAATTGTAGATGTTAGAAATAATGGAGGCGGATCAGACCCTAATGATCTCGTAACTTTCTCCTATTTAACTCAAAAGACCTATCGCGAAAATACCAGTGCTTATATTAATTTTCAAAAAATCCCGTTTGTTAAATACTTTGTCTTCGAAGAAACTGAAGCTGCAAAAAAACTCGAAGAAATAAATGATTTTGAAGCTGAGTTAAAAGAAGAGTATCCAATATTAAAAGGCAAAACATATCCTCAGGATGTAAAATTCAATCGTTTATTACAACCAGATAAAAACAATTTTAAAGGTCAGGTTTACTTATTGATAAGTCTAAGAGTAGCTTCGGCAGGATCACTTTTCGCCTCGTTAGTTGCAGGAAAAACAAATGCTATAATTATTGGCGAAGAAACAATGGGCGGCTATTACGGTCACAATGGTCATACTCCTATCGAATATGAACTGCCCAATACAAAAATTAAAACACAATTTTCGATTGTAAACTTAGAACAGGATGTTCCTAAAAAAACAAAACAACTTTTTGGACGAGGTGTAATGCCTGATCATGAGGTAAAACAAACTTTTGATGATTTCATGCAAAATAAAGATACCCAATTTGAGTATACTTTAAAATTGATTGAGGCAAATTAAAATGAAAATCCAGTAAACAATTCAAAAAATTGTGTAAGTCATTTTTGCGATAATTAAAATAACTTTACAATACTAAAAAAACCAATTTATGAAAAAGTTATATTACACATCCAATATCCTCCTGTTATTCATCTTAGTTCTGTTAGGTTCATGCAAAAAAAATGAATCAACAGAAACAAAAGAGAAGGTAAAAGCCAAAAAAGTAATCGAGCATATCAAACCAAAATCGGTAGCCTATCACTTTGAAAAAACGAAAGAATGGCTTAAAACAAACGGATCTGACAGCACTAAGCTTCGTATTGCTTATGCCATAAACAGAACTGATAAAGCGAATTTTGCTAAATTAGATTCAGTTGTAATTCCTGCTGATTTTACTGGTGATATTGTTTACTATCTTCCGTTTCCAACACATGTAAAAGCCTTAGAAGAAGTATCTAAAGTAATTATTTTCTCTTATCCTGCCCAAGCATTTGCTGCCTATGAAAATGGAGAATTAATTTATACAGGCCCAACCAATATGGGAAGAAAAAAAGATCCTACACCAACCGGATTATTTTTTACCAACTGGAAAGCCGAAAAAACTACCAGTACTTTTAACGACGAATGGGACTTAAAATGGAATTTTAATATTGAAAATAAACTGGGCGTTGGTTTTCATGAATATGCATTACCAGGATATCCAGCCTCACATTCATGCTTAAGGCTACAGGAAAATGATGCCAAAGATCTTTACAAATGGGCTGATGAATGGATTTTGAAAGATAAGGAAAACGTAAAAGTAAAAGGAACTCCGGTAATTGTTTTTGGAAGCTATAATTTTGACGGTCCAAAACCATGGTTTGAATTGGTAAAAGATCCAAAAGCCCTGGATATTTCAGAAACAGAAATAGACACCCAAACGAAACCTTTTATACAAAAGATATTAGACAATCAAAAAGTCAGAGAAGCTGAACAAACAGCGACTCCTTAAAAAATAATGCTATCCAAAGAAGAAACTGCTGGTACAATTTTCACGAATTGTACCAGCAGTTTTTTTATGGATTTATACTGCAAAGACGCTAAAACACAAACCTTTTAATCAATTTAATTATTGAGTTTGGCTAAGACCTTTTTCTTTTCTTCTTTTCTTCTTTTCTTCTTTTCCCATCTCCAGCTAAAGTTGAAGCTTGTCCAAAAAGTATAAAAAAACCTTAGCACTTCAGAACCTTAGCATCTCTAAAACTTTTTTATCCATTAATAAACGAACGTTCATTTATTATTTATATCTTTGTACCCTGATTAATTAGAATTATGAGAACAAGAGATGTAAATAAAGAAGAAATTGTAAAGCAAAAAGCATTAGAAATGCTGGTTTCACAAGGTGTCGAAGGTTTTGGAATGAACCGCCTGGCTAAAGAATGTGGCGTTTCTGTTGCTACTCTTTATATTTATTATTCGGACAAAGAAGATCTAATTCGAAAAATTGGAACTGAAATTGGCAAAAATTTCTTTAATGAAATGTTAGTTGGGTTCTCATCCGAAATGTCTTTCACAGAAGGCTTAAGAAAGCAATGGGAAAACCGATCTAAATATGCCCTCACTTTTGTTCTGGAAACAACTTGTTTTGAACTTTTAAAACATTCTACCTACGGCGAAGCAATTTTAGCTGAAATCACAACCGATTTTAAGATTGAAATGACAAAATTCATTACAAAAGCTATCGAAAAAAAAGAACTTGTACCAATTACGTTCGAAGTATTCTGGAGCATTGCTTACGGCTCGCTTTATTCTCTTTTAGAACTTCATCGGGAAGGGAAATCAATGTCAGGAAAGCCTTTTGCTTTTACACCTGAAATAAATAATGAAGCATTTAATCTGGTTATAAAAGCACTGACGCCATGATAAAAATTTAAATATCAAAGGCAAATTAAAATTAAGCTACAATTTCAAATAGTACAATATCAACAAATAAGAAATCAAATGAACAATTCACTTATAAAAAATAAAAAAATAGCCATTATTGGCGGTGGCCCAGTTGGGTTAACAACTGCAAGAATATTACAGGTAAATGGTGCTGATGTAACAGTTTATGAAAGAGACATCAATGCACAAGCCAGAACTTCCGGAGGAACACTTGACATTCATTCAGATTCCGGACAAAAAGCGATTCAAAAAGCAGGTTTAATGAAAGAGTTCTATGAATATGCAAGACCAACCGGAGAAAAGATGGCCGATATGCACGGAAATATTACCTCTGATGAAATGCCTGATGAAGAAAATGCGTATTCAAGACCTGAAATCGATCGAAATGATTTAAGAAAGATAATGCTGGATAATCTTAAGGAAGACACGGTTATTTGGGACAGTCAATTGACTAATATCGAAAAACATGGAGACCAATATAGATTAGACTTTAAAAATGGAACAACTGCAACCTCAGATTTTGTGATTGTAGCAAATGGAGGGAGATCTAACGCCAGAAAATTTGTAAGTGATGAAGAACCTCAACTTTCAGGCACTTATATTATTCAGGGTGAAATCGAAAATCCCGATCAGGATTATCCAGAATTTAAACCCAAATTTGGCAATGGAAATGTAATGGCAATGGGAGATCAAAAAATGTTTTATACCCATACTTTACGTGACGGATCGGTACATTTTGGAGTGTCTTTTTTTGCAGATAAAAACTGGATTTTAAATAACAATCTTGATTTTAAAGATGATGCTTCAATTATTGCTTTCCTTAATGAAACCTTTAAGGATTGGGGTGAAGATTACAAATCTGTCTTTAATGCCTCAACTGATTTTTCAGGATTGCCTTTGAGGTTATTTTCACTAGAAAAGCCATGGAAAGAACATTCAAATATTACTCTGGTTGGTGATGCAGCGCATCTTATGCCTCCATTTGCCGGAGAAGGTGTTAATATGGGATTACTCGATGCTTATCATTTAACTGAGAATCTGACTAATGGGGATTTTAAAACACTACAGGATGCTATTGATGATTATGAGCAAAAAATGTTTGGATATGCTTTGGAAGCACAGCGAACTACAGCAAAAATGGAAAAATTACTTCATTCTGATGTTACCACTGAACAAATTTTAAATAGCCGCGGTGAGTAATTAACTGGTATTAAAATCAAAAAAAGGCATAAGAATCAAACTCTTATGCCTTTTATTTTATATACTGAAACTAAAAATTATCTGGAATAATTTGGAGCTTCTTTTGTAATCGTTACATTATGTGGATGACTTTCTGTAATTCCGCTTGAGGTGATTCTAACAAAACGTCCGGTTTCCTGTAAAGTAGGAATATCTTTTGAACCACAGTATCCCATTCCGGCACGAAGACCACCAATAAACTGAAGCATACTTTCGTTTAGTTCTCCTTTGTACGGAACACGTCCAACAATTCCTTCCGGAACTAGTTTTTTAACATCGTCTTCAACATCCTGGAAATAACGGTCTTTTGAACCTGTTTGCATTGCTTCAACAGAACCCATTCCGCGGTATGATTTGAATTTTCTTCCTTCGAAAATAATAGTTTCTCCCGGAGATTCTTTTGTTCCGGCTAATAATGAACCTAACATTACACAATCAGCACCTGCAGCGATTGCTTTAGGAATATCTCCTGTATAACGAATTCCACCATCTGCAATTACCGGAACTCCAGTTCCTTTGATAGCTGCAGCAACTTCAAGAACTGCTGAGAATTGAGGAAAACCTACACCGGCAACAATACGTGTAGTACAGATAGAACCAGGTCCGATTCCAACTTTTACACCATCAGCTCCATTTTCTACTAAATATTTAGCAGCTTCCGGAGTTGCAATGTTTCCAACAATTACATCTATTTGAGGGAATTTTGATTTTACTTCTTTTAATGTGTTTACAACACCTTCAGTATGTCCGTGAGCTGTATCGATAATGATTGCATCTACACCAGCAGCAACTAATGCTTCGGCTCTTTTAACGGCATCACCTGTAACTCCAATGGCTGCTGCAACTCTTAAACGACCAAAAACATCTTTGTTGGCAATTGGTTTTTGAGTCAATTTTGTAATATCTCTAAAGGTAATTAAACCAACTAATTCGTAGTTAGCATTCACTACCGGTAATTTTTCGATTTTGTGTCCTTGTAAAACTACTTCGGCTTGTTCTAATGAAGTTCCTTCGGCA
This sequence comes from Flavobacterium chilense, assembly GCF_001602525.1. Classification (GTDB taxonomy): domain Bacteria; phylum Bacteroidota; class Bacteroidia; order Flavobacteriales; family Flavobacteriaceae; genus Flavobacterium; species Flavobacterium chilense. The sequence continues at coordinate 429,626 of NZ_LSYT01000006.1, read as the reverse complement.
ACTGTAACTAAATTTGTACTTGTCATTACCTCAGCAATTGGTCTTGCTCCGTTTTTTTCGAAACGCAAATCACGATTGGTAACTATTCCTTTTAGGATTTTATTTTCGTCAACGATTGGAATACCACCAATTCCGAATTCTTTCATGGCATTTTTTGCATCTGCAATGGTTGAATTCATTGGTAAAGTTACCGGATCAATGATCATTCCTGATTCAGCACGTTTTACTCTTCTAACTTTCGCAGCTTGTTGCTCGATTGTCATGTTTTTATGCAAAACACCAATTCCGCCTTCCTGAGCCATAGCAATTGCCATTGAGCTTTCGGTAACGGTATCCATAGCAGCTGATACTATTGGAACGTTTAGCGTTATATTTCTTGAAAATTTTGATTTGATACTCACTTCGCGAGGAAGCACATTCGAGTAGTTAGGTACTAATAATACATCGTCGTAAGTTAAACCTTCGCCGATAATCTTGGAGTTGTGTGCTATCATGGTGCAATTTCTAGTTGAATTGCGTGCAAATATAGTGAATAAATTGCAAACTTGAATGCTAACTTATTCATAAATTTAAGTTTACAGGAAAGTTCCTGCAAATGAAACAGTCCTAGCCCTGATGGAAATGGAAAGCCACGAAAGGCAAAACAACATTTTTTTCAGGGGTTAAAAAGCGACCAGCGGAAGCTCTTTTAAGGCCGTAGAAAAAAAGTTGTTTTGCCCGAGTGCTTGTAATGTACAGCAGGAATAGCTTCTTAATTATCTTTTACCTCAATAAATAATTATAATATTGAAAGATTCTCAACTCTGTTCGAACTGACAGAATCAAATGAACTTATATGCAAAAAACTAATCTTCAGAATTCTGGAAAACAAAATTAAACCCTATTTGAAACGCCATACTATTGGCTTTTGAAATGTCTTTGTATTCGAGGACATTATTGACAAGAGCGTACATATTTAATTTTCCGAGTGTTCCTGAAAGTCCAAAACCGATATTTTTATGAGAATAAGAATCGTATGTATAGGTCGCTTTAAAGTCTAATTTATCAAAGATACTACGTCTGTAAAAAGCCGTTAACGCCACAAAAGGTTCAACTGGCATAGACATAGCAAATAATTGTGCGCCAACCCCATTAACATATTTTCGGGTTACTTTTCCTCTACAATTACATTCGTCATCAGAACGGGATTCTCCAAATGAATATTGAATTGAAGAGTAGAATTTTGTTGGTCTCCAGGTGGTATATTTATTATATAATGTGTCTCGCGGAATGGCTTTGTTAAATTCATCAAAGACATTTTCTGGTTCATTTACAGGATCAAAACTAGGATTTACTCCTTTGTAGTTATAAGTACCTTTATAGGTTAAAGTCTCAATATCTTTGGTATGTCTTATAAACCCTAAATCGACGATACTCGCTGTAAACTGAAGATTTTCTTTGAAATAATAGGTAAGTCCGGCGTCGAATCCTAAACCTAGGCTTCCGTTAAAAAAAGTATTATGGGCTATATCACCTGCAATGTTTCCTTCGTATTCATCCTTTGTAAAAGTGGCAATTCCAGAAGTTCGAAGTTCTAAATTGGAAGATATGGTTTGTGTATAGATATTGGGCGTTCCGGCAATTTGTCCTGTATAAATAAATCCTGAATTTTTGGTCGAGGTGGCATTAGCACCACTGGAATACAATTTGGCACGACCTCCAAGAACCAGTTTTTCATTTAGTTTTTTATGAAACCCAACATGAAATACTGAAAGCACTTCGGCTCTAAGACTCAGATCTGCAAGATTAAATGATTTTCCGATATAATCCCGATTTCCGTCTAATGCTAGTATCGCAGGATCTTTGGGAACGTACATTAAAAAATCAAATTCCTGATAGGCTCCAAACGAAATATAGGATTGACTATCTTTTCCTCCTACTCTAAAACCTCCTGAAAATATTTCCAGTTGCTGATTAGCCTGCGCTTTATCTTTGTTTGAAGAATTATTAATAACATTTCGAAGCTTATCATTAAAATCAACTCCGTTATTGGCAAACAAATCATAGGCTGAAAAACTGCTGGAACCTAAATTGGCTGAAATTCCGGATAAAACCGGAACTCCAAAATAGAATTTATATGATACATCGGCTCCTGGATTTACCATTGACGATTGTGGGATTGCTGTAAAATTATATAGGACTTCTTTGTTTTGAGCCAAACAAGAGAACTGAATTATCAACGCTATAATTACGTATATTTTTCTCATTCGATTACCATATATACGGTTCCACCTGATCGAAATTTTAAACTGCCAGTACTATTTTGATCTAATGCCGGACCGGGCGCCATTCTGACAAAAAAAGCAATTTTAACTGTTTTTTTCAGAAGATCTAATCTTTGGTTTTCGAATACTTCTGTTGGATATTTGATAATATTTGTAGTTCCTGAATAGGCTGGAATTGGATACGAATCGGTTTCGAGAATCTTACCCGAAGCATCCAAAAGCACCATGTCGACAGTAAAAGCCCTGATTATAGTGTTGTTAATCTCAAAATCAAATTCGGCTTTTTTCAGGTTGTCTCTAAAAAATTTATCTTTGAAGGCATCAAATTCCTGTTCATCGAATATAACTTGTCCTCCGCCACTATTAGCCAATTGCGTTGCCGGAACATCAAAGTAAGCCAGATTAGCTACGAAAACAGGTTCTAATTTAAGATCTTTTACCTGATTAAAATCAAGGTCACTTGAACAGGAAAGAAATAAAGTAGACAAAAGCACTACCTTAGAAATTCTTTGTATAAATTTTACTAGCATGACTTTAGTTATTAGTCTTAATAATAAACAACGTTGTTTGTCAACACTTATTATATGCTTTGATACGTAAAGATAAACTATTCCTAATGATATTTTCCAAACAATTTTGATGCTTCATTATAAGCACTTTCAAAACTTAGAGAGTTTAAACCGGTTACTTTTTTATGGGCTGTAAAATAAGAAATAAGTTTTTCTGTTGGCATATTTCCCGTTAGTTTGTCTGTTGCCATTGGGCATCCGCCAAATCCCTGTATAGCACCATCAAAACGGGTACAACCTGCTTTTGATGCTGCATCTATTTTCTCAAACCAACTGTCTGGCGTGGTATGTAAATGTGCCCCAAATTCTATTTGAGGGTATTTTGGGATTAAATTTGAAAAAAGATACGTGATCACTTCCGGTGTTGAGCTACCAACTGTATCTGAAAGCGATAAAATCTTTACGCCCATTCCGGCTAATTTTTCTGTCCACTCCCCTACAATTTCAACATTCCACGGATCTCCATATGGATTTCCGAATCCCATTGAAAGATAGGTTACTACTTCTTTATTTTTTTTCTCAGCAATTTCCAGAATTTCTTCCAGTGTTACCAATGATTCTGCAATTGTTTTATGCGTGTTACGCATCTGGAAGTTCTCTGATATAGAAAAAGGAAATCCCAAATATTGAATTGGCTCGTGTTCTGCTGCCTTAGCCGCACCTTGTGTATTAGCAATAATCGCTAACAATTTACTGGTTGTTTGCGATAAATCGAGTTGTGCCAAAACCTCAGCTGTATCCTGCATTTGCGGAATTGCTTTTGGAGACACAAAACTTCCAAAATCAATCGTATCAAAACCTACTCTAAGCAAAGCCTGTATATAGGAAACTTTGTTTTTAGTAGGAATAAAAGTTTTGATGCCTTGCATAGCATCACGTGGACATTCGATAATTTTGATTTCTTTATTCAAAGCTTACTCTTTTGTAATGGCTAAGTTAGTTCCTTTTTTAAAGAAATAAAAGTTATAATTTTCTTTTAACTGTCGTATTACTAAAAAGGGTAATAACATACAACATTACCAAATTAGGTAATAAACATAAGTATTACCAAAAAACGTAATAATAAAAACTATTACTTATATTTGTAATATAAATTTTATTATTTTTAATTATATTTGATATCATGACGAGTGTAATTACAGGGGATATTATCGATTCCAGACAGCAAAAATCAAAACATTGGGTGGAGGATTTAAAAAAAATACTTTCTCCGTTTGGAGAAACTCCTGAACAATGGGAGATCTACAGAGGTGATGAATTTCAGGTCGAGATTAAAGATCCTGAAGAAGCTTTGTTGTCGGCTATTTTAATAAAGGCACATTTAAAAGCTATAAAATTAGATGCCCGAATGAGTATTGGTTTTGGAGATAAAACTCATAATGCTGAAAAAATATCAGAAAGCAATGGTTCTGCATTTATGCACTCAGGGGAAGTTTTTGAGACCTTAAAGAAACAGAAACTAACACTGGCAATGCGAACGGGAGATACAAATATAGACGAAAAAATGAATTTGATGCTGCAGCTGGCTTTGACTTTTATGGACAACTGGCTTGCACAATCTGCTGAATTTGTAGCGCTTGCAATAGAAAACCCCGCTTTATCGCAAGACGAATTGGGACAAAAATTAGGCATCAATCAGGCTGCCGTGAGCCGAAGACAAAAACGGGCCCAATTTGATTTGGTACTAAATTTAGATCGGTATTTCAGAACACAAATAAAACAACTTAGAACGTTATGATTTTATTTATAAAACTACTTTTAGCACATTTACTAGGCGATTTTATATGGCAGCCAAATTCGTGGGTGGCTCACAAAGAAACCAAAAAGCACAAAAGTGTTTATTTATACCTTCATATTCTTTTGCATGGAATTCTTACCGGGATTTTAGTTGGTGAGGTTCGGTTTATTCCTTACGCTGCTTTAATTGCCGTAACACATGGTATCATTGATGTAATTAAATTACATTTCCAAAAACAAAAAACAAAACGTACCTGGTTTATTGTCGACCAAATAGCACATCTTCTGGTTTTAATTCTGGTTGTGTTGCTTTATCAGGACGAAGCGATCAACTTTTCATGGTTCGATAATCAGCTTTGGGTTTTATTGACAGGTTTTTTATTATTGACTAAACCCACCTCCATTTTTATCAAAACTGTCATTTCGATCTGGCATCCCGAAAGCCAAAATAGCAATCAGGATAATTCACTAAGCAAAGCAGGAAATTATATTGGTATATTAGAGCGCTTATTTGTATTCTGTTTTATCTTAACAGGACATTTTGAAGCAATTGGATTTTTATTGGCAGCAAAATCTATCTTTAGATTTGGAGATCTAAAGGAAGCCAAAGACCGAAAGCTTACCGAGTATGTGATGATTGGTACTTTATTAAGTTTTGGAACTGCAATTATTACAGGATTAATCGTTCAGGCGTTGATCTTACAACTGCTTTAAAACCTTTTTATTAATTGCTTTAATCAAAGCCGGACCTTCATAAATAAAACCAGTATACAATTGTACCAAACTTGCTCCGGCATTTAGTTTTTCGATCGCATCATCTGCAGAGTGTATTCCGCCTACACCAATAATAGGGAATGCTTTGTTACTTTTTTCCGAAAGAAAACGAATTACTTCTGTAGAGCGTTTGGTTAATGGTTTTCCGGACAAACCTCCCATTTCTGTTTGATTGGCAGATTGTAAACCTTCTCTCGAAATAGTAGTATTAGTAGCAATTACACCTGCAATTTGTGTCGTTTTTACAATATCAATAATATCTAATAATTGCTCATCTGTAAGGTCGGGAGCAATTTTTAAAAGAATTGGCTTTACTTTTTGGGTACTTGTTTTTTGTTTTTCAATATTTCTGTTTTGTAGTGTCTGCAACAAAGCTGTTAAAGGCTCTTTATCCTGTAAAGCTCTTAAATTAGGAGTATTAGGAGAACTCACATTTACCACAAAATAATCTACATGATCAAACAAGGCATCAAAACAAATAATATAATCGTCTACTGCATTTTCGTTTGGCGTAACTTTATTTTTACCAATATTTCCGCCAATCAAAACTCCTGAATTCTTTTTCAAACGTTCTACGGCTTCAAGAACACCTCCGTTATTAAATCCCATACGGTTAATAATCGCCTGATCTTCCTTTAAACGAAACAAACGTTTTTTAGGGTTTCCTTCCTGACCAACCGGAGTTACAGTTCCGATTTCGATAAAACCAAAACCAAAATCAGAAAGCTCTTTGTACAATTTGGCATCTTTATCAAATCCTGCAGCAAGTCCAACCGGGTTTTTAAATTTTATTCCGAAAACTTCACGCTCCAGGCGAGTATCTTTTACTTCATAAACTGATCTTATAATTGCCGAAACACCTGGGATTTTTGAAATGAATTTTACAAATGAAAAAGTAAAGTAATGCACTTCTTCAGGATCAAACCAAAAAAGTATCGGACGAATTATCAATTTATACATAAGAGTGTTGTGTGTGTTTTTTCGAGTGCAAATTTAATTATAAAACTTGAAAGTGACTATAGTTTATACAAAACTGTTTTTATTTTACGCGTTACTCCTATTTAAATCATAATATCCTTCCTACCATTTCAAAATATTCCTGCAAAAACATTTTCTTTTTAATTCATTTTCACATTAAACCTAATTTAAAGAAAAAGAGAAGGTTACGCATTAAAATGATTTTTGATTTTTACAAATATTCTTATTTTTTTTCATAATTTTAATGGACTTAAAACACTGAAAATGAAAAACATAAAAAAAACTCTTAGAAAAACAGCACTTATGTGCTTAATGGGATCATTTTTTTTGATTTCAATTGATAGTATTGCACAACGTCATGGTGGAGGAAATGGCGGACACAGAGGCGGCACTACAGCAAGACCTGCCCAGTCACGACCAGCACAAGCAAGACCAGCAAATCAAACCAGACCCGGATCGAATGGCGCAGGAATAAAGAGACCGGCAAACACAACAAGACCCGGATCTAATGGTGCAGGAGTTAATAATCCTAACAGAGCCACCCGACCTTCTGCCGGTTCAAATTCAAATATTGGTGATCGTACAAATAACAGAAATTCTAACACTATAAACAGAAACAATTCCGGTAACCGAAACACTAACATAAGTGGCAATACAGTGAACAGAAACCGAAATAATGTAAACATCAATGTCAACAATAATATAAATGTCCGCAACAATCGTAATACTGTAGTAAGACGAAACACAGCCATTGTTTATGCCCGGCCTCCATACAGATATGGCGGTTACAGATACAATTGCTATCATCCTTACTATCCTCGCCCTTACAGACCGTATTATTGGGGTCCTGTTTGGCATCCGTGGGGATTTTTCGTAGCTACTTTGGCCGTCACAGCAATTATAGTTAGCGTCGAAAATGAAAAATATCATTATGATCAGGGAGTGTGGTACACGTCTTCTAGCGGAGGTTATACAGCAGTTCCTGCCCCGGTTGGAGCAACAATAAACAATATCCCCAGCGGAGCTGAAACGGTAAATACAGGAACAGTAAACAATTACTATTACGGAGGTACTTATTATGAAAAAGACGGAAGTAATTATAAAGTAGTCGCACCAACAGCCGGAACTTTAGTCGATAAATTACCTGAAGGCGGCGAAGAAGTAACTATTGGCGATGTAAAATATGTAAAATTCGGCGAAACTTACTATCAGCCTGTTCAGGTAGACGGAAAAGACAAATACGAAGTTGTTCTTGTTGAGGAAGACAAATAAACTACACTAACCTTATCAAATAAATAGAGTTTGATAAGGTTATTTTTTTAACTTTACCCCATTCTATTAACAACCACTATTCAGACTAAAATTAACCATAATGAAAAACAAAACATATTGGATTCTAGCCATCCTGACAATCTTCATTATTACTATTGCTTACAGCTATAATAAACTACTTGTACCCAAACATACAATGGCAGCTATGGATTGTAAAGAAACTCCTGATACCGCTGCAGAATCTGTTTTTAAGCCTACTATTGAAAACAAAAATAAACCTGCAGGCAAAACACCAAAAGGAATGGTTTGGATTCCGGGTGGTGAATTTTCCATGGGAAGCAATGTTGAGGATGAAAGTTTATGCAGTATAAAAGGAGTTACAAAAGATGCAGCTCCTGTACACAGAGTGTATGTTGATGGTTATTATATGGATCAAACCGAGGTAACCAATGAAGAATATGAGAAATTTGTAAAAGCAACCGGTTATATTACCGTTGCAGAACAAAAACCAACAAAAGAAGAATTTCCAACTGCATCCGAAGAAGATTTAATCACCGGTTCTGTAATTTTCACTCCTACTTCATCAGCAGTAAACCTGAATAATTTTTTACAATGGTGGTCCTACGTTGGCGGAACAGACTGGAAGCATCCTCTTGGACCTGAAAGTTCTATAAAAGGCAAAGAAAAATACCCTGTAGTACACATTACTTACGAAGATGCTGCTGCGTATGCTAAATGGGCAGGAAAAAGACTTCCTACTGAAGCAGAATGGGAGTTTGCGGCACGTGGTGGCAAAACAGGAAATTTATATGCCTGGGGAAATACCCTAAAACCTAATGGAAAATTTCAGGCAAATATCTATCAGGGACACTTTCCTATTAAAGATGGCGACACAGGAGAAGACGGCTTTAAAGGCATCGCTCCTACTGCTCAATATGCTCCAAATGGATACGGATTATACGATATGGCCGGAAATGTATGGGAATGGACAAGCGACTGGTACAGTGTAGACTATTACAAAACATTAAGCGAAAGCGGAACAACAGCCAGAAACCCTCAAGGACCAACTGCTTACAATGATCCTAACGATCCAACACAAATAAAACGTGTACATCGTGGCGGTTCTTTTTTATGCACAGATCAATATTGTACGCGATATATGGTGGGAACACGCGGAAAAGGCGAAGTACGATCTGCTGCCAATCATCTTGGTTTTAGATGTGTGAAAAGTATTTAAACTAAAAAATCATTATCAATATAAAGGCTCTGTTTTCAGAGTCTTTTTTATTTGTTTTTATAAGAAAACCACAAAATAGATCTGCTAAAAAAAATACTTATATTTGCTAAAAATTAAAAGAAATGCAACATATCATAGATCGTTTTATCAGTTATGTAACAATTGATACGGAATCAGATCCAAATTCGAAAACAACTCCAAGTACAGAAAAACAATGGAATCTGGCCAACAAATTAGTGGAAGAACTAAAAACAATTGGTTTATCAGATGTTACCATAGATGACAAAGCATATATCATGGCAACGCTGCCAAGTAATGTAGATCACGAAGTACCTACAATTGGTTTTGTTTCACACTTTGATACTTCGCCTGATTTTAGCGGCGCAAATGTTAAGCCTCAGATTGTAGAAAATTACGACGGAAAAGACATTGTATTAAACGCTGAGAAAAATATTGTTTTATCTCCAAATTATTTTAAAGATTTATTACAATATAAAGGACAAACCATAATCACAACTGACGGAACTACTTTGTTGGGAGCTGATGATAAGGCCGGGATTACAGAAATTGTTTCGGCTATGGAATATTTAATTCAGCATCCTGAAATTAAACACGGAAAAATCAGAATTGGTTTTACTCCTGATGAAGAAATTGGCCGTGGTGCTCATCACTTTGATGTAGAGAAATTTGGTGCAGCCTGGGCTTATACTATGGACGGAAGTCAGATTGGTGAATTAGAATATGAAAATTTTAATGCTGCCGGAGCTAAAATTACTTTTAAAGGAAAAAGTGTTCATCCTGGTTATGCCAAGGGAAAAATGATCAATTCTTTGTTAATAGCCAATGATTTTATCAACGAACTTCCAAAAGACGAAACTCCACAGGAAACTAAAGGTTACGAAGGCTTTTTTCATGTACACCATTTAAACGGAAGTATCGAGGAAACCGTTTTAGAATTGATTATTCGCGATCATAACAAAAAGAAATTCGAAAAACGTAAAGACCTGATTGTAAAAATTGCGAAAAAAATCAATAAAAAATTCGCAAAACAATTTGGTGAAGATATTGTAATTGCAGAAGTAAAAGACCAATATTACAATATGAAGGAAAAAGTTCTTCCGGTTAAACATATTGTTGATATTGCCGAGAAAGCAATGAAAGAATTAAATATCAAACCTATCATAAAGCCAATTCGCGGCGGAACTGACGGATCGCAATTATCATTTATGGGATTACCTTGTCCGAATATATTTGCTGGTGGTCATAACTTTCACGGAAAATATGAATATGTTCCTGCTGAAAGTATTCAAAAAGCAACTGATGTAATTGTAAAAATTGCTGAGTTAACTGCTATTCCTGGTATTTTTGATGTACCTGAAAAACCTAAAAGAAAAAGATAAATTGGAACCGGCTTCTGACAAAAAATATACTTGGGACAAAGTCAATAACTGGCAAGAAGAATTACTCTTTCTAAAATCAATTATTGACAAAACCGAATTAGTTGAAACCATAAAATGGGGTGGTCCTGTTTATGTTTTCAATAAAAAAAATGTTATCGGAATTGGAGGCTTTAAAGATTATTTTACAATTTGGTTTTTCAATGGTGTTTTTCTTAAAGATGAGAAAAAGAGACTCATCAATGCTCAGGAAGACAAAACAAAATCTTTACGCCAATGGCGCTTTACGTCAAAAGATGAAGTAGATGAAAAAGAGGTTTTAGCCTACATTGCAGAAGCTATCGAAAACGAAAAACAAGGAAAAGTAATTAAACCTTCTAAAAAAGAAGCAATTGTTTCTGAGCTTTTTCAAAAAGAAATAAATCAAAATCAGGCTTTGGCAGAAGCATTTCAAAAATTCAGCCCTTATAAGCAGTATGAGTTTCTGGAATATATTGAAACTGCCAAACAGGAAAAAACTAAACTTTCGAGAATAGAGAAAGTAATTCCGATGATTTTAGCAAATGTGGGATTGAATGACAAATACAGGTAAATTTTAGAAATTTCAATTTAGAAAATTTATACACTTAGAGACCTTTGTCAAAGTTTTAAACTTTGACAAAGGTTTTTTTTTGCGGTTCTAGCAAAATTTTACCCGTAAAGTTTGTCATTCCGAGGAACGAGGAATCTCCACCAGAAACTCTACAAAGATTGGAGATTTACGTTGCGGAGCTACTTGCGAAGATTCCTCGTTCCTCGGAATGACAAGATTGTAGTGAATTAGGTTATAACCAAAAAAAAAAAAAAATCCTAAATTCCATTAGGAATTTGGGATTTTCTAATATTGCTATTTAAAAAATTATGCTTTTTTAGCCAAAGCAGCGCTCATTTCCATAGAAATTGCAGAACGCTCAATTTTTAATTTTCCAGACATCGTTTCGATAACAGCGCTTGTTTCAGCAAGCTCTACAATTTTACCGTGAAAACCACTTTTAGTAATTATTTTGTCACCTACTTTTAGGCCGCTTTCAAATTCTTTTTCGTTTTTTGCTCTTTTTTGTTGTGGTCTGATCATAAAGAAATACAGCACTACAAACATTAGTAAATAAGGAGCAAATTTCATTAAATCTTGCATAGTATTCAGTTTTTATTTTTGTTATTAATATTATGTTTTTAGCTCTCTGCCTTCACGCAGAGCGATATTTATAATTACATTAATCCTCTTCCTACTTTTACCATCTTTTTGTTGGCAGTAAGCTCTTTTACAAGATTATCTAAAATTCCGTTGATAAAAATACTGCTTTTTGGTGTAGAATACTCTTTTGCAATTTCTAAATATTCATTTAGTGTTACTTTTACCGGAATTGATGGGAATTTCAAAAATTCGCAAATTGCCATTTTCAGAATAATGGTATCAATTTCAGCAATCCTTTCGCTGTCCCAATTTGGTGTTTTATCATCGTATTCTTTTGCAAAAACAGATTCGTTTAGTACTGTTCTTCTGAACAAGTCTTTTGCGAAATCTTTATCTTCTACATCTTTATACAATTTTGGCACTCTGAAATCATCAGGATCTTCTGTTTTAATTGCTTTTAATTGTTTGATAATATGAGTATTTACAACCGGAATATCATCAACCCAGGTTAATTTATCATCTTCCAGATACTCATACAACTTTTCATTTGGAACAATAACATCAGCAAACAAATCAATTACAAATTGTCTGTCTTCCTCAAAAGTATTGGTTGAATTGCTCATGTATTTTGCATACAATTCGCTTGATTTAATATCATTTAAAAGTAAAATGATATAATCATCATTCAGGTTCCAGTTGTTGATTTTACGATTTTCTAAAGCGATGCTAAGTGAATTACTCTCGGCAAGAAGTTGAAAAATTTTGTTTTTTACAAATTTTTCGTTTGGATTACGTTCTGCAGCAGTTGCAAGATGTTTTTTGCTTGATAGATGTAAAAAAACAGATTCTTTTTTGCAAATTTCAATTAATGAAGAAAGCATTATAAGATATAAGTCCTGAATATTATCAATACTATAAAAAAGAAACTTCTCTTCTTTTTCCAGATTATCAGAACCGCTTTGATGCATTGCATAAATGGATTGCATTACTTTAACGCGTATGTGTCTTCTATTTACCACCTTGTAAGAACATTTAAAAATTAGTCTGCAAAATTAGGAATTTCAATCCTGATATTAAAATTAAATCTATAAAAAGTCACAGTATACAGTCGTAGTTTTCATTAATTGCAAAAACTTCGAAGAAAATGATTTGTTTTCAGATCTAAAAAAAGTCCCAGTTTTCAGTCACGGTTTCAGGTTATGCCTAAAACGGTGACTGAGACTGAGACTCTCAACAATAAACTTTGTTTTTATTATTTTTTACTGTTTTCAATTTTTCTCAAATCAATACGATTTTGAGCAATTGTAAGAGCAGCTTTATGTGTAGTCATTCCGTTTTTCACAGCATAATCGATAATTTCTAAAGTAGTATTATAGATATTTTCAGTTTTTGCCATGATTTCAGGTTTACCATAATGCTCTAATTCAGCATAAACATTGATGATTCCACCAGCGTTGATAAGGAAATCCGGTGCATATAAAATGCCTCTTTCCTGTAATCTTGCTCCGTGAACATTTTCATCTGCTAACTGGTTGTTTGCAGCACCTGCAATTACTTTAGCTTTAATTTTATTTACAGTCTCATCATTGATAATAGCTCCCATTGCACATGGCGCATAAATATCAACATCTGCAGTATACAAATCTTCGCCAGTATAAACTGTTGCGTTATATTTTGTAGCTACCTGATATAATTTTTCTTCGTTAATATCAGTGATGGTTACGATTGCACCTTCTTTAGTTAAATATTCAACCAAAGCTTCACCAACGTGACCAATACCCTGAACCAAAACTTTTTTACCGTCTAAAGCATCAGTACCAAACTGGCTTTTTGCAGCAGCTTTCATTCCAAGATAAACACCGTAAGCTGTTATTGGAGAAGGATTTCCTGAACCACCTCTCTCTTCAGAGATTCCTGTAACATAAGGCGTTACATCTCTCACAGTGTCCATGTCTTTTGTTTCCATTCCAACATCTTCAGCTGTGATATATCTTCCGCCTAAAGAGTGTACAAACTCTCCAAACTTACGCATCAATTCAGGTGTTTTTTGCGTTTTAGCATCACCAATAATTACGGCTTTACCTCCACCAATATTTAATCCTGTGATCGCAGATTTATAAGTCATACCTCTTGAAAGACGCAAAACATCATTTAATGCTTCCCATTCAGTATTATAATTCCACATTCTGGTTCCTCCTAAAGCTGGTCCCATAACCGAATTATGAATACCAATAATTGCTTTTAAACCTGTATCTTTGTCATTGCAAAATACAATTTGTTCGTGATCGTCAAAAGATAGTTGACCAAAAACAGGATCCATTTTTTGAAGTTCCTTTCCAGTTGCGAAAGTTGCATCCATAGCTATAGTATTTTTATGAGTTAAAATTATGAATTCGTCAAAAAGACTTCTCAAACTTAAACAAAAAATACACATGTGCTAATTTTTTATCTTTATAATAACAATTTTACAATACAATTGTTTTGATTAAATTTCATATTATTATACTTTTACTTAAGAATAATTCATAAAATCAAATCATTTCAATACTGAATTTCTTAAAAAAATGAAAGAATTAAGCTATTTAAACAAATATTTCATCAAGTATAAATATAGTTTTTCGCTAGGTATTTTAATCACCATAATCGCACAAATATTCTCTCTGTTTACCCCAAAACTTATCAGTAAGTCGCTAAACGCTATCGAAAAGTTTGATAAACTTCCTCAAGTTCAGCAAACTTCTCAGACTATTATCGATTCGTATCGGAAAGATTTAATTCATAACGTATTGCTAATCATTGCTACTACAATTGTTGCCGGGTTCTTAACTTTTTTAATGCGCCAGACATTGATTGTAATGTCGCGTCATATAGAATTTGATTTAAAAAATGAAGTTTTTAAACAATACGAAAAACTTTCTCAAAACTTCTACAAACAAAATCGCACCGGAGATTTAATGAATCGTATCAGCGAGGATGTTTCAAAAGTTCGTATGTATGTTGGTCCTGCCGTTATGTACACGATTAATACATTTATTCGTTTTGCTATCGTTATTATATATATGTATAATGTTTCACCGTTATTAACTTTGTACACTATTTTACCATTGCCAATTCTTTCTTATTGCATTTTTAAACTGAGTTCTGAAATCAACAAACGAAGCACTACTTTTCAGCAGTATTTATCAAAAGTTTCCAGTTTTTCGCAGGAAATATTTTCAGGAATTCGAGTTATAAAAGCCTATTCGTTAGAAAATCAACATCAAAATAATATGGTGGCTCTTGCCGATGAAAGCAAAAAAAAGAGCTTAGATTTAGCCAAAGTTCAATCGCTGTTTGGTCCTTTGATGATTGCCCTAATCGGAATCAGTAATTTAGTGGTTATCTATTTTGGAGGCGTTATGTATATCAACGGAACGATTCCGAATATCGGAACAATTGCTGAGTTTATTTTATATGTAAATATGCTAACCTGGCCGGTAGCTTCGCTGGGATGGGTTTCATCAATGGTTCAGGAAGCAGAAGCTTCTCAGAAACGTTTAAACGAATTTTTGAAAATCGAACCTGAAATCAAAAACAAAAACGAAAATTCATCAGACATACAAGGTTCTATTGCTTTCGAAAACGTAAGCTATACCTATGAAGATACAAATATCGAGGCTTTAAAAAACATTAGTTTTACCGTTAAAAAGGGAGAAACATTGGCTATTTTAGGAAAAACAGGTTCAGGAAAATCTACTATTTTGTCTCTTATTTCACGTTTATATGATGTTACCGAAGGAAGAATCACAATCGATCAGAACGAAATAAGCACTTTGAACTTAAATGACTTAAGAAACAATATCGGAATTGTGCCTCAGGACGCTTTTTTATTCTCTGATACTATAAAAAACAATATCAAATTTGGTAATCAAAATGCCACTGACGAACAGGTTATCGAAGCTGCAAAAAATGCCGTTGTTCATGATAACATCATCGCTTTTAACAAACAATACGATACTGTTTTAGGAGAAAGGGGAATTACACTTTCAGGCGGACAAAAACAGCGTGTATCTATTGCGCGTGCTATTATTAAAAATCCGGCGATTTTACTTTTTGATGATTGCTTGTCAGCAGTAGATACAGAAACTGAAGAAACAATCTTACATAATTTGTTTCAAATTTGTAAAGATAAAACTACAATCATTGTCAGTCATCGAGTTTCTTCGGCTAAAAATGCCGACAAAATAATCATTTTAGAAGATGGCAAAATAATCCAACAAGGCTCTCATAATCAATTAATAAATCAGGAAGGTTATTACGCATCGTTATATTTAAAACAACTTTCAGAAAAAGAATTACTTTAAATGTTGCGTAATAGATAATTTTTTATGATTTTTGAGTACTATTAATTCCAAAAATGATAGAACGTATTATGAGAGAAAATGACATGTTAGAAAAAGAAGAGATTTTTTCTAAAGTATTACGAGCAGGAAGAAGAACTTATTTCTTTGATGTAAGAGCTACGAAAGCTGACGATTATTATATCACGATTACCGAAAGTAAAAAATTTACTGAAGAAGATGGTTCTTTTCATTTTAAAAAACACAAAATTTACCTGTACAAGGAAGATTTTAGTGCTTTTGCAGAAATACTAGAAGAAATGACTTCATACGTTTTGAACCACAAAGGCGAAGAAGTAATCTCTGAAAGACATCAAAAAGATTTTAAAAAAGAATACGGTTCTGATAAACCTGAAGGACAAAGATCCAGCTTTACAGATATTGATTTTGACGATATTTAGTCCTATTATAACTTTTTAAAAAAGTACGAGTCCAATTTGTCCTGCATTTTGGACTTTTTTTATATATTTAAACTCTAGTATTTTGGTCGACAATCGATTTAAATTTCAGACAATAATTCTTTAAAACTCAACAACAGTAACTCAACTTTTTTAAAATGAAAAAACTAATTGTTTTACTTAGTTTCATCTTTATTGCAAATTTATCATTTTCACAAAAAACAGATTATGAAACAAAATCCAACATTCAGTATTATAATTCCGTGATCAACAAATCCGATTCTTATATTAATGAACGTTGTGTTCTGGATATTTATTATCCAAAGAATATAAAAAATTTTGCTACAATTGTCTGGTTTCATGGAGGAGGATTAACAGGCGGAAATAAAGAAATTCCTGATGCCTTAAAAAATAAAGGTTTTGCTATTATTGGGGTCAATTACAGATTAGCTCCAAAAGCAAAAGCCGCAAAAGCTATAGAAGATGCCGCAGCCGCTGTTGCATGGGCATTTCATAATATTTCAAATTATGGCGGAGATACTTCTTTAATTTTTGTTTCTGGACATTCAGCAGGAGGTTACTTAACTTCGATGATTGGACTTGATAAAAAATGGCTGCAAAAAGAAGGTATTGATGCTAATAACATTGCCGGACTTATTCCGTTTAGCGGACAATGCATTACTCATTTTCAAATTAGAAAAGAAAACGGTATTCCGGACACACAACCTGTAATAGATACTTTTGCACCTCTTTATTATGTTCGTGCTGATGCTCCGCCACTTTTACTCATTACCGGAGATCGCGAATTGGAAATGTTAGGCCGTTATGAAGAAAACGCTTATCTCGCCAGAATGATGAAAGTTGCCGGACACAAGCAAACTAAACTTTTTGAACTCGACGGTTACGGACATGGCATGACAGAACCAGGTTTTCCGCTGCTTGTAAATGAGGTAAACCGAATTACAAAAGAAATACAAACCAAAAAATAACCTCAATATAAATTCCCTGAAATGGAAACTCAACTATTAATTTTACCGGGACTTGGAAATTCCGGAGATAAACACTGGCAAACCTTTTGGCATAAAAAATTCAGCAATTCAATTCGTTTAGTTCAGGATAACTGGGATGAACCTGTTCGCGAAGAATGGATTCAGCGTCTCAACGAAGAAGTTTCTAAACTAAATGTACCTACGGTTTTAGTCGCGCACAGTTTAGCCGTTTCATTAGTATTACATTGGGCACAAACAAATAATAATCAAAATATTGTTGGCGCTTTACTGGTAGCGCCTGCTGATGTAGATTCACCTCAGCATACGCCGGATTGTATTAGAAACTTTTCGCCAATGCCTCTTTACCAATTGCCTTTTCCGTCAATAGTTGTGGCAAGCGAAAATGATCCTTATGCTACTTTTGAACGAAAAAAATATTTTGCCGAAAAATGGGGAAGTGATTTCGTAAACGTAGGGCAACAAGGTCACATCAATTCTGATTCTGATTTAAAATACTGGGAAGAAGGACAATTGATATTACAGAAGTTAATCGATAATATTAAAAAGTAGTCAGTGTTCAGGTTTTTAGTGTTCAGTTTACTAAAGTTTAATCATCATTACTGAACACTAAAAACCTGAACACTAACCTATACGTAATCCATTAGGTATTTTAAAATCCGGAGCTAATAAAATAACATCTCCTTCCTCACCTACTGCTCCAAGAACCAAACATTCGCTCATAAATTTTCCAATTTGTTTTTTGGGAAAATTTACTACTGCTACAATTTGTCGGTTTATCAAATCTTCTTTTTGATAACGTTTTGTAATTTGTGCAGATGATTTTCGAATACCAATTTCAGCACCAAAATCTACGGTAAGCTGATATGCTGGTTTTCTTGCTTCGGGAAAATCATTTACTTCTATAATGGTTCCGACACGCATATCGGTTCTTTCAAATTCATTCCAGGTTAAATCCATTTGTAAAATTGTTTATTTACAAACCTATTAATTTTGTAATTATTACTACTAATTCTATAACCGTTTTTTTTAGTTCTGATTCTAAATTTACATATCAGGTTTTTAAGCTAACACTAAAAAAGATACAAAATGGAAAATACGATTCTAAATACCGACTATACTGAAAGAGATTTTGATTTTAATCTGCACGAACAAAATACCGATAAATACATCAAGACTTCGAAAAACGTAAAACTTTATGTGAAGGATTACGGAAAAGGGAAACCTGTAATTCTGATTCATGGCTGGCCGCTTTCTAACGAAATGTGGGAATATCAGATTGATTTTCTGGTTCAGAATAATTATCGCGTGATTGCTTATGATCGCCGCGGATTTGGTAAATCTTCCCAGCCTTATGACGGATATGATTACGACACTCTAACAGATGATTTAAAGGAGATTATCGATCAGCTTCAACTAGAAGACGCAACACTTGTAGGTTTCTCTATGGGCGGCGGTGAAGTGGTTCGCTATTTTAGTCGTTATGGCGGAAAAGGTGTTACAAAAGCAGCTTTAATATCGTCTGTAGTTCCGTTTTTATTACAAACGAATGACAATCCTGACGGACATCCAAAAGAAAAAAGCGAAGCAACAGCAAATGCGATTAAAGAGGACAGAATTGGCTTTGTGGATAATTTTGGAAAAACGTTCTTTGGAATCAACATTATCAATAAACCATTAAGCACACCGTTATTAGAATACTACCGAACTTTATGTTCATTTGCTTCTCCCCGTGCAACTTTAAAATGTGCTGAATCTTTTTCTTATACTGATTTTAGAGAAGAATTAGATTTTATAAAAGTTCCAACCTTAATAATTCATGGTGATGATGATAAAATTGTTCCTATTGAACTAACTTCAAAAAAAGCGGCAAAAGCAATTCGCGAAAATACATATATTGTTTACGAAGGTGCACCACACGGATTATTCTATACAGATAAAGATAAATTAAATACTGATTTACTGAATTTTCTGAATTCGTAAATCTATCCTAAAGTGTCCAAAAGAGTTTTTGAAAATTTCTTTTGGACATTTTTATTCTTGTGCTCTTTTTTTTACAGAATTTTAATTTATTTTTGAGGGATTAATTCCTGATAAAAATGGCACGAACTCCTTCAAATATGTTAGCTCTTGGAACTGTTGCTCCAAATTTTAAATTAAAAGATACGAATTCTAATAATGAGTATTCTTTTGAGGATTTAAAAGGATCAAAAGGAACATTGGTTATGTTTATTTGCAACCATTGTCCGTTTGTACTTCATGTTATTCGCGAAATTGTGATGATTGCCAATGATTATCGTGTTCAGGGAATTGGTGTTATAGCTATTTCCAGTAACGATATTGAAAAATATCCTCAGGATGCTCCTGAACTCATGACGGAATTTGCTTTTAAAAACAAAGTAGATTTTCCGTATTTATTCGACGAAAGTCAGGAAGTGGCAAAAGCATACGATGCAGCTTGTACACCTGATTTTTACTTATTTGACAACCAAAACAAATTGTTTTACCGTGGTCAGCTTGATGATTCCAGACCCGGAAACGGAATTCCTTTAAGCGGAAGTGATCTTCGAAGTGCTATTGATGCACTGATTTACAACCGAAGTTTAAATGAAATCCAGAAGCCTAGTATTGGGTGTAATATCAAATGGAAATAAACTTTTTAGCCATTTAAAAAAGTTTACCTATCTTTGCCAATCAAATTAACAATTCTCATTGTGAGCACTATAAGTATAATTACAGTTTTTATGTTGTTGTTTTCTTTAAGGAGAAAACCGCTTACGGCTGTATTTATTTCGCATAGTAAGGCCTTTATTCATTAGGCCTCCGTCTACTTCAATTTCTTCTTTCAGGCGGAGGATTTACATCAGGTTTTTTTATTTTATTTATTTGACAAGTTTATATTCTGTCAGATAAATTTCTGTTTTTGCTAATTCGTTTTTATTCCATTTTAAGCTATTTTATCAATAGATAAAATCCTGCATTACATCCTGTTAAGAAGAAGAAATACCATTATAGTAAATTATAAACAATATAAAACATAGTTATGAAACCAACACCCACCTTCTGTAAAACAGATTATCAGTTTTTGAGAGAACTGATCTTAAAAAGTAAAAATTCAACAAATGCCAAAGAAGCTAATCAGCTTTCTCAGGAATTAGACCGTGCGGTTATCAGTAAAGAAAGTGAACTGGATAGTTCTGTTATCAGAATCAATTCGCATGTCACGATCGAAGATGTAAAAGCAAATAAACAAATGAAAATTCAAATCGTTTTACCTTCATTTGCTGATGTAAAACAAGGTAAAATTTCAATTCTCGCACCTTTAAGTGTCGCTATTATTGGCTTTAAAGAAAATGACGTAGTGGATTGGGAATTACCAGCTGGAATAAAGACTTTAAAAATAGTTGCAGTTAGTAATACCACTGAAAGCAATTCTTAATTTTTTAAACACCTCACTTGTGACGGTGTTTTTTTATGTTCTGTTTTAAATAAAAAAACTATCCAATACGATGTACTGAATAGTTTTTATGAATCTGCAATTATAATCTCTTACAATTGAGAAGTTATATAATTTGATATTGAAGCCATTTGTGTATCATCCAACTTCGCTTTCTTCTGCATTCTTGTTAGAATTGGTTTCCACTCTTCCTGAGAATATTTCTTCGGGTCATATAATTTATGACATCTTCCACAACTGTTTTCGTACAAGTTTTTGCCTTCTGCCAGTTCAGGCGTTAATGCCGCAGGTTTTGCAGCCTCAGTAACTGCCGGAGTGGCCGGAGTAGTAGCCGACGCAGTTTTTTTAGTTCCGCATGAAACTAAAAGTACTGTTACAGCAGTTAGAATTAAGATTTTTGATTTCATTGTTTTTACCTTTATTTTTAGGTAAATATAAAAAAATCCCATATGCCGCAGCATACAGGATTATTATTTAAAACCATATTAAATAGAGTCTAAAAGTCTTATTTAACATCCATTAATTCAACATCAAAAATCAAAGTTGCGTTTGGCGGAATTACTCCTCCTGCACCTGATGGTCCGTAACCTAAATCAGAAGGAATAACAAAACGAGCTTTGTCACCTACTTGTAATAAAGCGATACCTTCGTCCCAACCTTCGATAACCTGACCAATTCCTAATTTAAATTCGATTGGTTTTTTACGTGGGTAAGATGAATCAAAAACTTTTCCGTTTTCTAAAGATCCTTCGTAGTGCACAGAAACAGTTTTTCCGGCTTCAGCTCTTTTACCTTCACCTTTTTGGATCATTTTGTAACGTAAACCGCTTTCTGTTTTATCAAAGCCAGCAGCTAATTGCTCCATTTTTGCTTCAGATTCTGCTTTTAAAGCTGCTTCACGTTTTAGACGGGCACCTTTTAAACCAATGAAAGCCTCGATAGCATTCCATTTTTGAGCTTCTTCTCCAACTCTGATAATTTCTACAGAATCAAGATTATCACCCTGAGCTACAGCATCAACAACATCCTGACCTTCTACAACCTGACCAAAAACACTGTGTTTTCCGTCTAACCAAGGAGTTGGAACGTGTGTAATAAAAAATTGAGAACCATTACTTCCGGGACCTGAATTTGCCATAGACAAAATTCCAGGACGATCGTGTTTTAAACTTGGGTGAAATTCATCATCAAATTTATAACCCGGATCTCCGGTTCCGGTTCCTTTAGGACATCCTCCCTGGATCATAAAATCAGGAATAACTCTATGGAATGTTAATCCATCATAAAATTTATTTCCCTGAGGTTTTACTTTATTTTCCATATTTCCTTCTGCAAGAGCTACAAAATTCCCTACAGTTCCCGGAGTTAAATCATGTGTAAGTTTTACTAAAATCGAACCTTTACTAGTGTTAAATTTAGCGTATATTCCGTTTTCCATTGTTGTTATTTTTAATTTGATTGCAAATTTACAAATTAATTTTATATCAATTTGTGCTTTCTATTTTTTAGACTTTGATTTATAAGTAAGGCCGTAAACCGCTAATGATAGTAATGATAATACCATACAACCTATTGTAACAGCGTGCCATCCGCCCAGTTTCCACAGCAATAATCCGTATGCTGATCCGGCTGCTGTTCCTAAAAAGCTAAACGACATAAATACTGTATTTAATCGGTTTCTGGCTTCTGGCAATAAAGAATAAACTCTTGTTTGGTTTGAGATATGAACGCCCTGAATTCCTATGTCGATAAACACGATTCCAATCGCAATTCCAATCACACTTTCGATTGAAAAATAAAAGACCAAAAAGCTGATTAAGATTAATAAACAACCATAACCTACCGCTATTCTGGAATTTCCTTTGTCTCCCATTTTACCCACTAAAGGTGCTGCCAAAGCTCCTGAAGCACCTACAATTCCGAATAAACCAATTGTAGCACTGTTAAAATGAAATGGTTCTCCTGAAAGCAATAAAACCATAGTAGTCCAAAAAGCACCAAATTGTGCAAAACTGAATACATTGATCATGGTTGCTTCACGTAAAACCGGCTGTGTTTTTATAAGTGTAAAAAGTGACTGAATTAGCTGACCGTAAGTTCCCTGAAACTGAGGTTTATTTACCGGGAATTTATTCTGAATTACAAAAAAGATTAACAGACAGATTCCGGCAGCGATATAAAACATCGATCTCCAGCCTAAAACCTGACCAATAAATCCGCTTAAAGTTCTCGAAAGCAAAATACCAACAAGCAAACCGCTCATGATGGTTCCTACTACTTTTCCGCGTTGTTCCGGTGCACTTAATGAAGCTGCGAGTGGTAAAATAAGTTGTGGTACAATCGAAGTAATACCAATAAGCAGAGAAGCTATTTGTAAAATAAGGAAACTTTTTGCTGTAGCTGCAATGATTAATGCAATTACTGATGCAAAAGTGGTCATTAAAATTTGCCTTTTTCGCTCTATTTTATCTCCTAACGGAACCATAAAAAAGAGTCCGATCGCGTATCCTGCCTGAGTAAGATATGTTATCGTTCCTGCATTGGCTTCAGGAATTTTAAATTCGTTGGCAATTAAAACAATTAAAGGCTGGCAGTAATACAGATTTGCAACTATAAGTCCAGTGCAAGCTGCCATAAATAAGACATTCGTTTTGGATAAATTCATTTTGCAAAAATACCGATCTAATCTGAATCAAAACTTTAAAAAAGTTATAAAGTTTTTAATTTTTTAGGTTAGACCGGTATTTCTGAAAATGATATTATTGCTATTGGAAATTTTTATTTTTTAAGAAAATCTTCTCTTGCAGGGCCAAAAACGTCTGTAAGCATACCACTTTCCAGGCAAACAACACCATGAATTGCATGTGGCGGAATATAAAAACTATCGCCTTCTTTTAAGGTTTCAGTTACTCCGTTAATAGTAACATCAAATTTACCGCTTGCCACATAAGTTACCTGTGTGTGATAGTGTTCATGTAAAACACCAATTCCGCCTTTTTCAAAATAAACGTTTACTAACATCACCCGATCATCAAAAGCCAGAATTTTGCGTTTGATACCTTCTCCTACTACTTCCCACTCTATATCATCTCCTTTTATAAATTCTTTGCTTGTTCCGATATTCTGCATAACTTTTAAAATTGATTTTGACAAAAATACTATTTTTAAATGGCTTTATTTTCAGATGAGATTTTTAGAAATAAAGTCATGACTTGTTTTGACTGATTCAAAAAAATCGGGCTTATAATTATTTTCCTGCTCTACAAAAAAATGTTTCATACCGGCTTTTTTTGCTGCGGCAAAAATGTTTTTAAAATCAATAGAACCTGAACCAATTTCTGTATTTAAAGCCGGATTTATTTTATCCATATCTTTTACATGCCATAATTTAAAACGGTCCTGATTTGCTGTAAATAATTTGAGAGGATCATTTCCTGAGCGAACAACCCAATAAAGATCTAATTCAAAATAAACCAAATCTTTATCTGTTTCCTTCAACAGAATTTCATAACCTGTTACTCCATCATGTTTTTGAAATTCAAAATCATGATTGTGATAGGCTAATTTTAAGCCTGTTTTTTGACACATTTTTGCCGCTTCATTTAATCGTACAGCAATGTTTTTATAATCCTGAATGCTTTTTCTAAAAGGTTCGTCTATCCAGGGAATGGTCAAAAATTCACTTTTTAGAATCTTTGCCGCTTCAATTGCTGCAATTAATTCTGTTGTATTTCCATCATACAAAAAGCTTCCCAGATTATAATGTCCGCTAATAGCTTTTAGTTTGTTAGCATCGAGTATTTTTTTAAATTCAATGGGAGTCAATCCCCAAAATTGATCTTTTATCGAGAAACCGTATGTTTCGACAGTAGTAAATCCGGCTGCTGCAACTTGTTTTAAAGTCGATTTTACATCTTTTGAAAGTTCTTCTCTTAAGGTATATAATTGTAAGCCTATTTCTTTTTTATCCATAGTAAATGCTAATGATGGCAAAGCCAAAACTGCTGTTGTGGCCAGAGTGCTGTTTATGATAAAGTTTCTTCTTGTGATCATTTTCTATTTTCAAAAGTAAATTTTAAGAGACTAAGAATTGATTTTCAAAATGGTGTATAAAGTTTTGAAGTGCAATGGCAGTTTCTTTGTTTATCATTTTACCCTCTTCATTGATTTTTCCGCGAACTCCCTGTATTAAAAGTTGTGTACTTTCATCAAAACTGGCCTCGAGCGTTTTCATTATTAATGAAAGCTGATCTTGTGCCATTTCTCCGGAAGCCGAAGCAGTTATCAAACCCGTTTTTTTATTTGAAAAAATAGTTGTCGAAACACACCATTCTAAAGCATTTTTTAAACTTCCGGGTAAACTAAAAACATATTCAGGTGTACAAATCAGAACCCCATCTGCCTCTATAATTTTATTTCTGAAATCTAATACCTTTTCCGGTGGATTTTCATTATCTAAATCCGGGTTAAAATGTGGAATTTGATCCAAATCTTCAAAAATTTCAACCTCAAATTCGCTTTTTATATGTTCTGAAATAAACTTTAGGAGTTTAAAATTACTGGAGTTTTTTCTTGTACTTCCTGTTATGGCTAAGATTTTTATTATTTGTGCCTGCATTTTTATTGAATAACGGCGATGTCCTTTTTCATCAGGTCAAGTCCGTCAGTTAAGTTATTTCTTTTAAAGTATTTTTCTAAATCAGTCAATCTCTTTTGGTTGTCGTATTGAATACAAGAATTCAATTTTCTTTGACAAACAGAACACAATCGTATAGAACTTGAATCAGTTTCAGACAAACTATTGGTTCCATTCATTACACAATCTGCTGTAATACAATGATACAAACCAAACATATGCCCTATTTCGTGCGAACTTGTTTTGAGTAATCTCGATAGGCACAAATTAAAGTTTTCTGAAGTTAATTTACCATCCTGTAATCTGTAAATAGAACTCACACCCACTTTATCACGATAAGAAGCTAAGCCAAAAACAAAATTCCATTCTGGTTTAGGATATAAATCCAGTTCTGAAATTCCCATTAAAGCAATTCTGTTTAATGGTTCTTCCTTTTTTAAAACATCATCTAAAAGATAACCAGCCAATAACTGTTCGTGATCATCAACCATCCTTCTGGCAGAATTTGGGACTATATTATTAGAAATAGGTTCTAAAGTTTTTGTTTCTAACTGAAAGAAAATTTCCAAATATTCATTCATTAATTTGATCTGTTGCTTTTGCAAAGAAGTAAAGGTACCAATTGGTCGTAAGTAAATGATATTTGCCTCTTTGGTTGGAACAATATGTTTAGAGAGAAAGTATTGTTCAAAAGTTTGTCCTTTTTCTTTATGAGAAAATAACCACTCTCCATAAACCGGTTCGTCTAATTTAACGTCATTATTTTTAATTTCTTTAAAATACGGCGTTTCTATAGGAATCTCTTTTGACGATTCTTTTGTAGTTTCTTTTGCTTTTTCTTTGTTACAGGAACAAAATAATACTAATAGTAAGACGGTTATTTTTCTCATATACTTTTTGATAAATATATTCAAAAAAAACTTCGGTTTAAAATTTTATAATTGCCTGACTTACTTTTTTGTGATTTCTTTTATCACCGTTTTTTCTCTTGTTGTTTTACCCTTTATTTTTCTTCCTCAAAATTATCGAAATAGGTAAAATCTTTAGTAATTAATCCATTCTCGATCGTAAAAATGGTACAAATAGGCAATTCAAATTTTGAGTTGTCCGGAGCTGTTCCGGTTGATATAAACTCTACAACAATATGTTTTTCTCCAGAAGGATAGATTTGAACAACTTTATCATGCAAATCCGGAAAAGTTTTATTGAGTTCTGCATACTTCTCTTCAATCTGCCTGCGCGTTTGAATTACAATACCTGCTCCTAAAGATGGGTCTTTAAAATCAGCTGTTTCAGTATACATTTCCGACATCTTTTTCCAATCGTGTTTATTAAAATGCTCAAAATACTGTTGTACTACTTTTTCATTGTTTGTTGCATTCATAGATGTTGATTGGTTTTGATTGTTACAGGAAATGATTAAAAAAGCTAATATCAGAATTACTATATTTTTTTTCATACATAGTCTTTTTAGGTTATTTAAAATCGATTTAAATGACCTAAATATAATAAAATGACAAGAGACTACCATAAATAATTTATAAGTCTCCAGATAAAAAAATAAGATAACGATCTATTTTACAACAATTTCCTGCGGAGTACGCTGTTGTCTGTCTGTTTTACAGGAATAAATTTTCCCCTCTTTATTTGTGTATACGTAGGTATAATTCCAATAACTTGATCCCGCCATTCCGGCATCTTTATTATTATTATCCGTATTCTTATATACTTGTTCAGCGTAAACAAGAATTTCCTCTTCGTCATTATTTTTTATGATACGCACCGGAGATCCCCAACTCTTAATCAGATTTTTTTTTGATTCGCCAATCCATTTGTCGTTTACATTCCTTGTCCCTGAACACGCCTGTAAAGCCACAATGGCAACTACTAAAAGTATTCTCTTTTTCATAATGATTTCAATTATAGATTATTCTTACAATTTTAAATTATTATCCCGAATAAAAAAAATAATTATTATAAAATTAATCTTATAAATTTAAATAAATAAATTATCATTTATCTTATATCCACGTATTCAATTCTTTAAGAAATTGTAAATTTAAAATTCATTCAAATTC
Source organism: Flavobacterium chilense (assembly GCF_001602525.1). Classification (GTDB taxonomy): domain Bacteria; phylum Bacteroidota; class Bacteroidia; order Flavobacteriales; family Flavobacteriaceae; genus Flavobacterium; species Flavobacterium chilense. The sequence goes on along the minus strand of NZ_LSYT01000006.1, from coordinate 402,269 downwards.
AGCATAACTAAATGATATTAAACGATTAAAGAAATCTTCATTGCGATTTGAAGTTTTCATTTTTTAAATCTGTAAACTTCTCAAAAATTAACTTTGTATCTTTGCCACTTAGAACTATTGAAGAAAAGAAATGCGAATTGACATTATAACGATTTTGCCTGAATTATTAAGGAGTCCGTTTGAGGCTTCGATTATGAAACGTGCCATAGACAAAGGTTTGGTCGAAGTACATTTTCATAATTTGCGTGATTATACTACCAACAAACAAAAAAGTGTCGACGACTATCCGTTTGGCGGAGGTGCCGGCATGGTGATGACTGTACAGCCCATTGATGCCTGCATTACGCATTTGAAAAGCGAACGTGAATATGATGAAATTATTTATATGTCGCCAGATGGTGAAACGCTAAATCAAAAAATGGCCAATACGATGTCGATGTATGAAAACATTATCATTTTATGCGGACATTATAAGGGTGTAGATCAGCGTGTTCGAGATCACTTTATTACTAAAGAAATTTCGATTGGTGATTATGTTTTATCCGGAGGAGAATTAGGTGCTTTGGTTTTATCTGATGCTTTAATTCGATTAATTCCAGGGGTTTTAAGTGACGAAACATCAGCTTTGACCGATAGTTTTCAGGATAATTTACTTTCCGGACCTATCTATACCAGACCAGCCGATTATAAAGGATGGAAAGTTCCGGAGGTTTTAACCAGTGGTCATTTTGCCAAAATTGACAAATGGCGTGAAGATATGGCGTATGAACATACTAAAAACCGAAGACCTGATTTGCTGGAAGAAAAATAAAAACGTTTGACAGTCATTTATCAGTAATCATTTTACATGATCTGTAGTTGTAAGTATTAATTCTTAAGGTATTATTTTCTCATTACCGCTTTCTGAAAACTATGGCAATGAATGACTTTAACTTAAAACGTATCTACAATACACGGAACCATATTGAGAAACATTATAATCAGGTTATTTCAATTGGTTCTCTTGAAGATATTTCCAGTTATTCGTATAGAAATCTACAACGTGTTTTTTATTCTTTATTTAACGAAACTATTGGCGCTTATCAAACGCGTCTGAAAATAGAAAACGGCTATAAAAAACTACTATATTCAAACAAACAAATTTCAGATATTGCTCTGGAAGTAGGCTTTGCCGATGTACAGTCTTTTTCGAAAACCTTCAAAAAGCATTTTAATTGTTCTCCTTCGGTTGCCCGAAATCAAAAAGAACTTTTATTGAATGATATTCCCCAACAAACTATTTCGTGCGTTTTAAAACCTGAAATTGCTTTTATTCCGGAAATAGCAGTTTATTATGCAAGTTGCAAAACCTCTTATATCAATCCGGAAATAGAAGAACTTTGGGATACCATATTACAAAATGAATCTTCTGAACCTATTACTGATTTTTTTGGTATTATAACAGATGATATTTTGATTACCGAAAAATCCAAATGTACTTATGAAGCTTGTATATATACTAAAGGCATCATTAAGAATCTTCCCCTGAAAAAGATTTTTGGCGGCAAGTATGCCCGTTTCTTTCATCAGGGAAGTTATGAAACTTTAGAAAATACTTATCAGCAAATTTTTGGAGGATGGTTTCTGAGTCATGATATTGAGTTCTCTCATTTGCCAGTTATTGAACAATACATTAAAAATAATGAAAACTGTCGTGATCAGTCTAATTATCTAACGGCAATTTTTATTCCTCTTATATAAATTGTCCTTTTTGGACAACTTTGCAATTACAGTTTAGAAATACCTTTGCCTTGTCAGACTACCGGTAAAATGACGCTAAACTTAATATACAACTAAGATGAAAAAGTTATTTCTACCCCTATTTCTATTTCCTTTATTTTCTTCTTGTCAGCAAGACGAAGCAACAGCAAAACCCGATGAATCAAAAAATGCTGAAATTATGTATACCATGCCCGAAGAGTCTGCTCCACATGAAGGAACGTGGCTGCAATGGCCTCATCAATACCAATACGGTATTGACTATAGAAATGATTTAGATGCGACCTGGATTGCCATGACCAAATCATTAATCGAAAGTGAAAAAGTGCACATCATTGCTTATGATAATACTGAAAAAAGCAGAATTACAGCTTTATTAAAAACTGCAGGAGTTTCTCTGTCTGCTATAGATTTTAAAATATTTAAAACTGATGATGTCTGGGTAAGAGATAATGGTCCTATTTATACAAAAGACAAAAACAATCAACTGGTAATTCAGGATTGGGGTTTTAATGGCTGGGGCAAAAAAGCCGATTTTATAAACTGTAATACCATCCCTTCGCAAATTGCTGCAGATCAAAAAATAAATAAAATAGATTTAAATTCAGTCATGATTAATGAGGGAGGCGCTGTAGAAATAGACGGAAACGGTACTTTGATGGCAACCAAAAGTGCAATTCTAAATTCGAATCGTAATCCTTCGATAACGCAATCGCAAGCCGAGACAATTTTTAAAAAGTATTTAGGAACAACTCATTTTATCTGGCTTGATGGTAAAGCAGGACGAGAAATTACAGATATGCATATCGATGGTTTTGCCCGTTTTGGTAATCCAACTACAATTGTGACTATGAATGAAGATGACTTATTGTATTGGGAAGTTCCGCAAAATGACATTACAACATTGTATCATGCAAAAGACAAAAATGCTAAAGCTTATACTTTTCTAAAACTGCCTTTATCTAAAAATAATGTTGTAACAACTTATGGCAAAAAACTGGGTTACAAAGGTTCTTATGTGAATTATTATATTGGAAATACCGTTGTTTTGGTTCCTAATTATAATGATCCTAATGATAATGTAGCCAATCAACTGATTCAGCGTTTATACCCTTCCAGAAAAGTAATTGGTATTGATGTTCGCAATTTATATGCAAATGGAGGAATGATTCATTGTGTCACCCAACAACAACCTAAGTAAAATAGGTTTTGGTATTTATAGTCTCAGTTTACAGTTATAAATCTATTCAATAAAAAGTAAACACTGTAAATTGAGACTAAAACCTTACCCGTCATAATTCATCGAAGTAATCGTTCTGTTTGTCATTTCAACATCTAAAATATGATCCTGAAAAAAATCATCTCCTGCAGAAACTAAAGTATCAATGTTCCCTGAATTGGTGATTGTTATTTTAATGCTGTAAACCTCTAAAGTATCATACCAGTCGTTATTGGCTTTTTCGTCTGTAAATTCATTGTTTTGATTGTAAAACCCGATTAATTCATTTTTGCAATCTGAAAGCCAGTTAATGTGCGAGATAACAGTATCTGAATATTTTTCAATATCAGCATTTGAAAGATAAATAGAGATTCTGTCTTTTACAACTTTATTGAATATTATGATGTCGGTTTGAGGAATTTCAAATTTGTTCTGATCTTCTTCTGAGATAGTGAAATCATTTAAAGTCAGTTTTAATTGTTCTTTCTTTGCCCTGTATTTTCTAATATCCTTAATAATAAAATTGTTTTCATGCGATTTTGCCTTTTGCTCCATTACATATAATTTAGAAACCTCTTTTTTATTATTCAAATCAGCAATTTCTTTAAAAACTTCATAAGCAGATCTGTAAAAACCTAAGAGGGTATATACGTTTGAAAGCACCAAATTATCTTCTTTTTCTCTAGTGGCATTTTCTAATTCATAAAGCAGATTATAAATCTTTTCTGTACTATCTTTTGAATGATTTGATTTTCTAAATTCATTCGAAAATTCAATATATTCTTTTAAATAATTTCGCTCCATTAACTTCTCTTTTGTATCTACAATAAAACTAATATAATACTATTTTATCTTTATCAGCTAAATACAAAACCTGAAACCCGCAACTTGAAACAAAAAAAACAGCTTAACAACCAATTTATCAACAACTTAAAATATTTTATAATTTACAATTTATAATTCATAATTATTTTCTACATTTGCACCCGAATTAGACCAACCTCTGGCGAAATCCGTGAATGTTGCTCTAAATAAACAATAATATAAAATTATCATGGCAGATTTATTAAAGTTCGTTCAAAACGAATTCGTTGCTAAAAAAGATTTCCCTGAATTTGGAGCTGGAGATACTATCACAGTTTTCTACGAAATTAAAGAGGGTGAAAAAACAAGAACTCAGTTCTTTAAAGGAGTTGTTATTCAAAGAAGAGGTTCTGGTAACACAGAAACTTTCACGATTCGTAAAATGTCTGGAGCTATTGGAGTTGAGCGTATCTTCCCGGTAAACTTACCAGCTTTACAAAAAATCGAAGTGAACAAAAAAGGTGCAGTTCGTAGAGCTAGAATTTTCTACTTCAGAGAACTTACTGGTAAAAAAGCTAAGATTAAAGATAAAAGAAGATAATCATTTATCTTTTTGTCATAAAAAACTCGTTTCATATCATTTGAAACGAGTTTTTTTTTGCTCTTTCCCATTTAAATCTGGAAAAGCTATATTTTTTTATATCTCATAAAAACGCTCTCAGGTTCTAAAAATAGAATCTAAAATAATATTCAGGTTTTTATATCATATTATTTCTTACTCAAAAGAAAATCAGTCATTAAAAAAACTACTTAATTTTAATTTTAGGTACAATTATTTAAATATGTCCTAATTCAAAACAATTATGTCGTTTCCCGACAAACCTTCCTGGTTAACAAATATACCTTTGCCCCGTTTCTTTTTTAACCATTTCAAAACACAAAAGAAATACAGAGAAATAAAACGAAATATCTTATACCGTTTATTAAAAATAAAAACTAGTGTAATTCATTTCATGTGCAAAAAATAAAAAAAATGAAAAAAATGAAAAAGTTAGCGTGCATAATTGTATTAATTCAATGCGGATTTATGACAGCACAAACAAAAACAATGGTAACAATGTATGGAGAAAAAGTACAAATTAATCCAAATTCACTTGCTACCGCCAATAACGGATTAACGGCTACTAACGGCAATGTACAACTAGGCGGGTCTTTGGTACAACCAACCACATTAGCTACAAGTACTACCAATACATTAGCCCTTTCAGGCCTTCAATCCAGTGTTTCTGAAGCAGATAATTTAATCGTTGCTGACCCGACAACAGGTGTTTTAAGAACAACATCTAACTCGAGTGTTACAGGAATGCGAAATATTATACGAAAAACAAGCAACTACACTATAACTCCTGCAACAGATAACGTAATATTAGTTGATGCAGCCTCAAATAATGTAATCATTACAGTTCCTTCTGGTGTAGTTACCGGAAGAGAATTTACTATTAAACGTGTAGACACTTCAACAAATGATGTTACGATCGCATTTGGAGGAGCAAGTGGTACTGTTGACGAAACAGATACTTTTATTAGTGTTGGTAACAAAGTAACCTACAGGATTATAAATTCAGGAAATGATAAATGGCAAACTATTTCAAGATTCTAATACCGTAATTAGCCGTGAACATTCATTCTGGATAAAAAAGTCAGAACTCATGTTGATAAACAACTACTTTTAGAAAACAAATACACCAAATCGTTAGTAAATAAAAAAACTCGTTTTCATTTATTTGGAAACGAGTTTTTTTATGCCTTATTTTTAGCCAATATCAAAACTGTAATTTTTTAATATCAAAATCATCGATTTAGCAATTAAATAACTTCGAAATAAGAATCTGATAATTCCGGTATTTCTCCATAAAACTACACCGATTTCGGACTGTTTTTATTATATTTGCTCCGCTCATTCTGAGCCGACTATATCTTTTACATCGCCATTCCCTGACGATACGATTATAAAAAAAAAAAAAAATGACAAAGAATTCAAAAATCTATTACACCTTAACTGATGAGGCGCCATTGTTAGCGACTTACTCTTTTTTACCTATTGTTCAGGCCTTTACTTCTACAGCTGGTATTGCTATTGAAACAAGAGATATCTCTTTGGCTGGCAGAATTTTATCAAATTTCCCTGAGGTTCTTACAGATGCTCAAAAAACAGGAGATGCTTTGGCTGAATTAGGTCAGTTAGCAACACAGCCTGAAGCGAACATCATCAAGTTACCAAACATTTCAGCATCTGTACCGCAATTAAAAGCGGCAATTGCTGAATTGCAGTCTCACGGATACAATATTCCGAATTACCCGGAAGATCCTCAAAATGATGCTGAAAAAGAAATTAAAGCAAAATACGCTAAAGTTTTAGGTTCTGCAGTAAATCCTGTTTTACGTGAAGGTAACTCTGACCGTAGAGCACCAAGAGCAGTTAAAAACTTTGCAAAAGCAAATCCACACTCAATGGGTGCATGGTCTGCTGACTCAAAAACTAAGGTAGCTTCAATGCCAAACGGTGATTTCTACGGAAGTGAAAAATCACTTACTGTAGCAGAAGCTAATGATGTAAAGATTGAATTCGTTGCAAAAGACGGTACAACAACTGTTCTTAAAGCAAGTACTCCCCTAAAAGCCGGAGAAATAATCGACAGCTCTGTAATGCATTTAAAAGCTTTAAAAAGTTTTGTTGCTGAAGCTATTGCTGATGCCAAAAAAGAAGGAGTTTTACTTTCTGTGCACTTAAAAGCCACTATGATGAAAGTTTCAGATCCAATTATCTTTGGCGCTATCGTTGAAGTATATTTTGCAGATCTTTTCAAAAAATATGAAACTTTATTTACTGAATTAAACATTGATACCAGAAACGGTTTAGGTGATATCTATGCAAAAATTGCAGGAAGACCTGAGCAGGCTGAAGTTGAAGCTGACATTACAAAAGCAATCGAAAACGGTCCGGCTCTTGCAATGGTTAATTCTGATAAAGGAATTACAAACTTACACGTTCCTTCAGATGTTATTGTTGATGCTTCTATGCCGGCAATGATCCGTACTTCTGGTCAGATGTGGAACAAAGAAGGCAAAGCGCAAGATACAATTGCAGTTATTCCGGATCGTTCTTATGCCGGAGTTTATACTGCAACAATTGATTTCTGTAAAAAACACGGTGCTTTTGATCCAAAAACAATGGGAAGTGTTCCAAACGTTGGATTAATGGCTCAAAAAGCAGAAGAATACGGTTCTCACGACAAAACTTTCCAAATGAAAGCTGACGGTGTTGTTCGTGTTGTAGATACAAACGGAAATGTTTTAATGGAGCAAAACGTTGAAGCAAATGACATTTTCAGAATGTGTCAGGCAAAAGACGCTCCTATTCAGGACTGGGTTAAACTAGCTGTAAACAGAGCTCGTTTATCAAGCACTCCAGCAGTTTTCTGGTTAGACGAAAACAGAGCGCATGACAGAGAACTAATTGTAAAAGTTCAAAAATACCTTAAAGATTACGATACTACAAACTTAGATATTCGCATCTTAAACCCGGTTGCTGCTACAGAATTTACTTTAGACAGAATCATCAAAGGTTTAGACACTATTTCTGTAACAGGAAACGTTTTACGTGATTACCTGACAGATCTATTCCCTATTTTAGAATTAGGAACATCAGCAAAAATGTTATCTATCGTTCCATTAATGAATGGTGGCGGATTGTTCGAAACCGGTGCAGGAGGTTCTGCTCCTAAACACGTTGAACAATTTACTGAAGAAGGATATTTACGTTGGGATTCATTAGGAGAGTTTTTAGCTCTTGGTGCTTCATTAGAACATTTAGGACAAACTTTAAACAACTCTAAAGCAATTGTTTTATCTGAAACTTTAGATGAAGCTAATGATAAATTCCTTGCAAACGATAAATCTCCGGCTCGTAAAGTAGGACAAATTGATAACCGTGGTTCTCATTTTTACCTTGCTTTCTATTGGGCTCAGGCTTTGGCAGCTCAAAATAAAGATGCTGAATTAAAAGCGATCTTTACTCCAATTGCTGCTGAACTCGAAGCTAACGAAGCTAAAATCGATGCTGAATTAATTGGTGCACAAGGAAAACCTCAAACTCTTGGCGGTTATTACCAGCCAACTCCGGAGTTAGTAAGTAAAGCAATGCGCCCAAGCGAAACATTCAATACTATTATTGCTAAAATAAAATAGTAAAAAACTTTTTTACAAAACTGCATTCAATAAAAAAAAGGACAATTTAAACAATTGTCCTTTTTTTGTTTTTTAGAAGCTTACGACCAACATGTTTCCCCCTCTTTAATGTAAGCTACTATATTAGAGATGTTCTACAGAATATTTCTCCTTCATGAAACCTATAACAGCAGCATATACTATTTTTATTAGATCATACAATACATACATTTTATTTTCCAACAGCACAAAGCATAATAAGTTAAAACAGAACCAAAACATATAACATTTTTTTTGCTTTTTTAAGAATTAATTATGTAGTAATTGCATTAAATTTGTAGTTATTTTCAGTAATAAAGAGAGGTTATTTTTAAGTTTGACGTAATTTTACTACAAATTTTTATTATCCTTTATTTTCAAAATTATTACTGGTTTTATTAATGACAAATATTTCTTACATGAAAAAGATTGAACATTTTTATGGTGCAGATTTAAGTTGGGTAGAACATTTTGCACAACAATATGGAGGTAAGGTTGAAGGAAATTTCATTATTGGACCAGACGATATACTCTCTGGAACAAGATATTTTTACAACGATGAAAGGGGCATAACTGTATTATACATTGATGTTGAATATAAAAAAGATGTGCATTTCATACAAAAAAATATAAATAAAGATTTTGTTGGTTTATATTACAATCTTACTGAGGGCGAAGCTATGATTTCCGGAGACGATTATTTTTTCGATATGGGCAGATGGCAATATAACCTGGCCGCAATAGATGGAAGTTTAGAATCACATTATAAAGTAAAAGCCGGCAGTAAAACATTTGCGCTTTGTATATTTATAAAGAAGAGCAATATTGAAAAATATGCTAAAAATAATAATATTGTATTCACTAATCTTGACAAAATAGTTGACCCTGCAAAAAATACAATCATTCGGTTTGACAGAATGAGCAACGAGAGTTTTCATCTATTGGAGGATTTGAAAAAATTAACTGTAGGTAACGAGATTTTTAACTTAAATCTGATTGGAACTGCTCACCTTTTGATGTCAAACTATTTAAAAAAAATAGCATCAAAACGAATTATATTACAAACAGTTAACGATTCAGACTTAGAAAGTATAATTAACATACAAATGTTTTTAATTGAACATATTAAAGAACAATTTCCTCACATTCAAAATATGGCAAAAAAAGCAAATATGTCTGAGTCAAAATTCAAAACTTTATTTAAAAAAATCACAGGAGAAACACCAAATGTATTTTTTATGAGTAATAAATTATTATTGGCAAAAGAAATGCTTGAAAAAAAACAACTTACCGTTTCACAGATTTCAGATCAGCTTAGTTTTAAAAATCAATCCTATTTTTCAACAAAATTCAAAGAGTATTTTGGAGTATCTCCTACTGTATTTTTAAAGCAATTGTAAAAATTTTGGACTCATCAAGTAATCCACAACTTTTTAAAAAGCATCGTTAGTTAGAAAAAATAATTTTAGGATTTGAAATCCCGGATTTTCAAACCTTCCCTTTTTCAATAATAACTAATTGAATTTCAAAACAATAAAACAAAATCCTTTATATTAAATCAAGAATATCTTTTTTTAGATTTATAATAATCTTTCTATACACTGGAGCTGGCTCTGCCTATTTAGTGCTATTTAGTTCATAAAATAAATCCCTTTTATAATCTTAAAATAAAAATCAAACTTAGATTAAAAAACAAGCATGTAAACCTGTAACAAAATCAGGCTTTTCTTAACTAATGTTTAACAAACGTTCTGCGAAAATATTTAGTAAGAATTATTAACTATGTGTTTCAAAATCAAGACAATGATTACAAAAAAAACGGGCTTCTTTTTTATACTCCTTTTAACAGCATTAAATACCTTTTCTCAGGAAAAATTTACCCTCAGCGGCACCATTAGTGATTTTAAAAACAATGAGACCTTAATTGGGGTAAATGTTTACATTCCGGCTCTGAAAATTGGAACAACTACCAACGAATACGGTTTTTATTCTATTACAGTTCCTAAAGGTGAACATCAAATAGAAATTAGTTATCTTGGTTATCAAACCCTTCAAAAAACAATCGTTTTAAAACAAAATACCAAAAGTAATTTTGCTATTAATGAAAGTGGCGAAGAACTTCAGGAAGTTGTAATTACAGACAACAAAGGCAAAATAAATATTAAATCGCCTGAAATGAGTGCCAATAAACTTTCTATTGCCACCATTAAAAAAATGCCTGTTGTAATGGGAGAAGTCGATGTTTTAAAATCAATCTTGTTACTTCCCGGCGTTACCAATGCAGGCGAAGGCGCTTCGGGATTCAATGTACGTGGTGGCGGTGCCGATCAAAACCTGATTTTGCTGGATGAAGCTACTATATTTAACTCTTCTCACGTATTTGGATTCTTTTCTGTTTTTAATCCCGATGCCATAAAAGACCTGAAATTGTATAAAGGCGGAATTCCGGCACGTTATGGCGGAAGAGCTTCTTCTGTTCTTGACATCTATCAAAAAGACGGAAACAGTAAAGAATTTCACGCCAGTGGCGGAATCGGATCTATTACAAGCAGAATTCTTCTCGAAGGTCCTTTGGTAAAAGACAAAGGCTCGTTCTTAATTGGCGGAAGAGCTTCCTATGCTCATTTATTTTTAAAATTGTCAGAAGAGCAAAAAAACAACTCAGCTTATTTTTATGATTTAAACACAAAATTAAGTTATAAACTAAATGACAATAACAGCCTGTATATGTCCGGTTATTTTGGTCGTGATGTTTTCAGGTTAAACAAAAGTTTTTCGAATATTTATGGCAATTCTACTTTAAACCTGCGTTGGAATCACTTGTATTCTGATAAGTTATTTTCGAATTTATCTTTGATTTACAGTGATTACTACTATGGTCTCGACTTGGATTTTGTAGGCTTCAAATGGGATTCAGGAATTAAAAATTACAATATCAAATACGATTTCAAAAATTACATCTCAGATAAATTCAAATTAAACTATGGCTTAAACGGAATTTATTATGAGTTTAATCCCGGAACCATCAAACCAAGTAATGAATCGTCAGGAATTAATCCCGATCAGTTAGACAAAAAATACGCTTTTGAACCTTCTGTTTATGTAGAAGCAGAAAATCAGCTTTCGAAAAAATTCACTGTTTCTTACGGATTACGTTACAGCTTATTTTACCGTTTAGGAGCTTCTACTATTAATTATTACGATAATAACAATCCCGTAATCTTTAATACCGATATGCAGATTTATGAAAAAGCAACTCCCACTTCGACTAAATATTTCGGCAAAAACAAAGAAATACAGAGTTATAACAATTTAGAACCACGATTTTCAGCTTCTTATCAATTAAATGATGATGAATCTATTAAAGCAAGTTATAACCGAATGGCACAATATCTTCAATTGATTTCAAATACCTCATCGCCTACTCCGCTGGATGTCTGGATGCCAAGTGACAATTACATCAAACCACAAATTGCAGATCAGGTAGCTTTAGGTTATTTTAGAAACATACAAAACGGTGCTTATTCTGTAGAAGTTGAAACCTATTACAAAAAAATTAAAAACAGACTGGATTATATCGATGGTGCTGATTTAATTGCCAATGATGCCATCGAGCAGGTAATCTTAAACGGACGCATGCGATCTTATGGTGTCGAATTTCTGCTAAAGAAAAACGAAGGTAAATTTAACGGCTGGATATCCTATACTTTATCAAAATCTGAGCAGCAGACTCCCGGACGAACTCCTGACGAAATAGGAATTAATAATGGTCAGTGGTACAATTCTGCCTATGACAAAACACATAATTTAGCGGTAACATCAGCCTATACTTTAAATGATAAATGGTCTTTTGGAGCCAACTTTGTTTTACAATCAGGTCAGCCGGTTACTTATCCAAACGGGCAATACGAATATTTAGGCATCACCGTTCCGAGTTACGGATTACGAAATGAAAACCGTTTACCTGCGTACCATCACCTGGATGTTTCGGCAACTTTGACTCCTAAAAAAAATAAGGACAGAAAATGGAAAGCCGAATGGGTTTTTAGCATTTACAATTTGTACAATCGCCAAAATGCTGCCTCAATCAATTTCCGTCAGAATGTAGATAGTGGCGCAAATGAAGCCGTTCAAACTTCAATTTTCGGAGTTGTGCCTGCTGTAACTTATAATTTTAAATTTTAAATCACTTTCTGTAAAAGAAAACAAAAGATATATCATGAAAAAAGCAAGCTTACTTATCCTACTTTTTACATCCATTTTCTTCACAGGTTGTGAGGAAGTTGTAAATGTAGATCTCGATACCGCACCTCCAAAATTAGTCATAGAGGCCGCTATAAACTGGCAAAAAGGAACTACAGGAAAACAGCAAACCATAAAATTAACTACCACAACCGGTTATTTTCAAAATGTAATTCCTACTGTTTCAGGAGCAACTGTTTTTATCAAAAACAGTCAAAATGAGCAATTCAATTTTACCGAAGTTCAAAAAACCGGACGATATGTTTGCAACAACTTCAAACCTGTAATTAACGAAGTTTACACGCTGACTGTAATTAACAACGGAATCACTTACAATGCTACCGAAACAATGAAATCTGTCGCGCCAATAACACGTGTTGAACAAAATAATCAGGGAGGTTTTACAGGAAAAGATATTGAAACCAAAGCTTTTTTTAATGATCCTGCTGATGCAGATAATTTTTATTTGTTTAAATATGTATATTCGAATAAAGTTACCTCAACCTATTATGTTACCGAAGATAAATTCTTCCAGGGCAACGAATATTTCAGTTCATCAGACGATGACGATTTAAAAATTGGGGATGAGGTCGAAATGACACATTACGGAATTTCAAAACAATACTACAACTACATGAGTATTTTGGTTAGTATTGCCGGAAGCAATGTTGGAGGGCCTTTTCAATCGCCGCCTGCAACTGTAAAAGGAAACATCATTAATATAAATGACAAGGCAAATTACCCCTTAGGTTATTTTTCACTAAGCGAAACAGACTATAAAAAATATAAAATTCAATAATCAGTAAGATGGAAGCGAGAATTGAGACTTTGACAGAGAAAAAGCTTATTGGAAAGCATATTGATATGTCGTTTATCGAAAATAAAACATTTCAATTATGGAATGGCTTTATGCCAAAACACAAAGAAATCAAGAATGTAGTAGATTCTAACTTATACTCGCTTGAAGTTTTTCCTGCTAACTATTTCGACAATTTTGATGCCAATAATATCTTTCAAAAATGGGCAGCAGTCGAAGTTTATCATTTTGATGAAATTCCTTCCGGAATGGAAACTTTAATCATTCCAACCGGATTATATGCGGTTTTTGTTCACAAAGGACCACAAAGCGAAGGACATAAAACCTATCATTCTATTTTTGTAGAATGGCTTCCCAATTCACAATATACAGTAGACGAAAGACCACATTTTGCTGTAATGGGTGATCAGTACAAAAAAGAAGATCCCGATTCTGAAGAAGAAATCTGGATTCCAATCAAAAATAAAATCTAGAATCATGCTAATCGAAACCTTAAAATCGCTTTTCAACCGGGATCTCAATAAGTTAAAAGTCGAAATCGAATCTTATCAAAACGAGAACCAGATTTGGGCAATTGATAAAAACATCTCTAATTCCGGCGGAAATCTTTGTCTTCATCTCATGGGAAACATAAACACCTATATTGGTGCCGAACTTGGAAAAACAGGTTATATAAGGGATCGTCCTTTAGAATTTTCATTAAAAAATATTCCAAAATCAGAACTGCTGTCTAAAATTGATGAAACCATCATAATCGTAAATGACACACTTGATCGTTTAACCCATGCTGATTTAGAAGCTATTTATCCGCAAATTGTATTCGAAAAAGAAATGACAACAGGTTTCTTTTTAGTACATCTTTCGACACATTTGGCCTATCATTTAGGACAAATTAATTACCATCGAAGATTATTGGATATCGCATCCTGATATACGATCTTATATTCCCATTTTTAAATTTAAGTCACAGTTTTTCAATAAATCCAATTGAAAAACTGTGACTTAAACTTTTTTAAACCCTCAACATATGTAAAGGCACAGCAATTAGAATTAAGCAAACTTTGCAGATAATTAATTCAAAATTTCTACAACATGAAACAGTTTCTGCTTACTCTCTTTTCATTTTGCGCCTTTACTTCAAAAGCACAAACCTTTAAAAATCCCGACTCGTTATTCGATCCAACTCCATATGGTTTTAGTCATGCATCATCAGTTTCTACACCAGGAGAATTAGTCTATATCTCCGGACAAAGTGGTGGTTCAGGAAAAAATCATACTTTAAGCAACAGTTTTAGAGAACAGACCCAGGTTGCCTTACAAAACATTGTTACTGTTCTGGACAGTTACCATCTAAAACCGGAAAACATCATGAAAATAACCATTCTGATTGTAGATCATTCACCCGAAAAACTAACAATATGGAATGAAGAAATTAGAAAAATATGGCAAAACAAACCATTCCCCGCAAGCACCTTAATTCCAGTACCTAAATTAGCTATAAACGGAATGCTAATCGAAGTCGATGCCATCGCTTTCAAAACAAAGTAATTTTATTTTTACCATTAAGACCGTAAGAAAGTTAGGTTTTCCTGCTAAATGAAACTTAATATCTTAATGGTAAAAAAAATCTACCCTCTAAAATCGTATCCTTTCGTACATTTGCAGCACATTTCAAATCAAAAAACTAAATGTCTTCACACCATATTGTACGCGACGACCAGGAACCCGCTTTAATTATTGCCAACGGAGCAGCATGCAATCCCGAATTATTAGGGCAATTACTCGAATGGTCGCCACTCGTTATCGTGTTAGATTCTGCCATCGAACGAGTTATTGAATTAGGCATAAAAGTCGATGTTCTTTTAGGTGATTTCGACCGTGGTTTTGATCCTGAAATCTACAAAACTTCACAATATCCAATCGAAATTGTACACACACCGGATCAGGATAAAACCGATTTAGAGAAAGCTTTTGATTATTTAATCGACAGAAAAATTCCTGCTGTAAACGTAGTCTGGGCGACAGGAAAACGTGCAGATCATACCATAACGAACCTTACCAATATCGTTCGTTACCGTAATTTGCTTAAAATTGTCATTCTCGACGATCATTCTAAAATATTCCTATTGCCTCATAAATTCGAGAAATGGTATACCGCAAGAACACCAATTTCCTTAATCCCAATTGGTGTCGTTAATGGCATTTCGTCTGCCAACTTACAATATCCGTTGCAAAATGATACCTTAACCATTGGTTACCGAACTGGCAGCAGCAATGCCGTTCTGCAAGATGGTCTTGTGACCATAACCCATACCGATGGCGATTTATTACTCATGGAATGTATGGATTAGGAGCTGTTTCCTGCTGTTCGCTATATCTTTTCCCGGCTAAATAAGCCGGAAAAAGGATGCCGCTTCCATCAGGGCTATGGCAATCGTTTTCATAATTACCTTTTCCTCCAAAAGGAATGACTATCTTTGCACGGAAATTTACAAGATGAAAGCAACAGACAATTCCGAAAAAAACAATTTACACCCTCGAAACCTTCACCGTTCACGTTATGATTTCGATCTCCTTATTGCGAATTGTCCTGAACTAAAAGCACATGTTGCCATCAATGTACACGGAATCGAAACAATCGACTTTAGTAATCCTTTAGCAGTAAAAGCGCTTAATAAAGCACTATTACAAACCTATTACGATATTCAAAACTGGGATATTCCTAAAAATTACCTTTGTCCTCCCATTCCCGGAAGAACAGATTATATTCATTATCTAGCCGATTTACTGGCAGAAACCAACAACGGAATTATTCCGCAAGGATCTTCAGTTTTAGGATTAGATATCGGAACAGGTGCCAATTGCATCTATCCTATTTTAGGGCATGCAATTTACGACTGGAGTTTCGTAGGAACTGATATCGACCAAAAAGCAATAGAAAATTGCAGCAGAATTATTGAAGCAAATCCAGGACTAATTGATGCTGTAAGTTTACAGCAACAAACTGAATCCCGCTTTATTTTTAAAAACATCATCACACCAGAGGATCGTTTTACCTTTACCATGTGTAATCCGCCTTTTCACGCTTCAGAAGAAGAAGCCAACAAAAGCACTTCCAGAAAAGTTTCGAATCTCAATCCAAAGGAAAAGAAAAACTTAAATCCTGTCTTAAATTTTGGAGGACACAATGCCGAATTATGGTGTAATGGCGGTGAAATTGGTTTTGTTACCCAAATGATTTACGAAAGTGCAAAATTTGCTATGCAATGTTTATGGTTTACTACACTGGTTTCAAAAAAAGAAAACCTTTCGAACATTTACAAAACGCTGAATAAAGTAAATGCCTCTTCCATCAGAACAATTGATATGGCACAAGGCCAGAAAACCAGCAGAATTGTAGCCTGGACTTTTTTAAGTGAAGCACAACAAAAAGCTTGGAGATTTTAAGAATAATAAATATTAAATATTAATTTTTGTTTTGTAACTTAGACTAAATTATATGTTATGAACACTCTGGAACTAAAAAATAGCTTAATTTCTGAAATTGAAAAAATTGATGATGATGCATTTTTATCAGCATTAAAAACTATTTTAGATAGTCGCAAACCTTCTCCTAAAAATTATTTAGAACAATATAATGAAGATTTAAAAGTTGCCGAAGAGGATATTCAAAGCGACAATTTTTATACTCATAATCAAGTTAAGGATAAAATTGAGCAATGGAAAAAGAAATAATTTGGTCAAAAACTGCTCAAAATCAGCTTGAAAAAATTTACTTCTATTTATATAAAGAAACAAAAAGCAAAAACATTCCAAACAAAGTAATTGACAACATTTATAATTCTGTTACTATTCTAAGTACTAGTTGGGAGATTTACGAATTGGATGAAATGAAAATTTCTAATAACGGAAATTATCGTGCTTATGAAATTTATAGCTACAGGATAACTTATAAAGTTACTTCAAAAGAAATTCACATTCTAAGAATTAGGCATACAAGTCGAAACCCTAGAAATCTATGATTAGATTTTTCAAGAAAACATATCTTACATCCATATAACTGATTTTCAAAGCTGAACTTGATTTTATTATTTGTTTTTGGTAAATTTACCTAAAGCACTTAATATCAGGTCATGGCAGAATATATTGGTTATCTCGCATCATTTTTTATCGTAGGCGGATTTTTACTGAAAGATCTCCGAACAATCCGGTTTATTAATATGTTTGGATGCATTTGTTTTGTAGTTTACGGTATCTTCTTAAAAGATTATAAAGATGTACATCAATGGCTGTTACCCGTTATTATTCCAAACGCCATTTTAGCATTGGTACAAGTATATCATTTAACCGCAAAAAGAAGTAAAACATTATAATTATGATACTTTAAAATAAAGTTTCAGTAAAAATACATTAAAGATTAATAACAGGCAAAACGGTTGTAAATAAAGGCTTTACAGCCGTTTTGTGATTTTTTGGTAATGAGGTAAAAAGCAGGAAAAAGCAAGGTTTGGCAAAAGTAAGGTTACTAAAACGTTACTTTTAAATATTAGAAACAATCGTTTTAAAATACTGTATTTCAGCTTTCTGCACAGTTTTTCATATTGTTCCGTAGCTCACATAGGTTTAATTTTATCATTAAGAATTGTGAGTATGGAAACGACAAAAAAATCAACGTTTAAGGTGCTTTTCTACCTTAAAAAGACCGCCCCGAAGAAGAACGGGAAAGTTACGGTTATGTGCAGGATTACCGTAAACGGCAAACAATCTGCATTCAGTGCCAAGTTGGATATTTCCGCAACAAATTGGGATTTGAAGTACGGCAGGGTTTTAGGTAAAAGCCGAGAAGCCCAAGAAACAAACAGCAAACTTGACAAAATCCGTTCAGGTATTGAGGAATGCTATTCCAAAATTCTGAAGAACGAGGGGGCTGTAAACAGTGCTAAACTTAAAAATGCCTTCCTCGGTATGGAAAGCGGAGAAATGACCTTTTTCAAGTTTTATGAACAGTTTTTATCCGACTATGAGAAAAAGGTCAATAGCGGACTTCGGGTAAATGGAACACGAAGTAAGTATAAAACACTATTAAGACATCTTCGCAATTTTGCACTTACAAAATACGGTTACTCCGATGTGTCTTTTAACGACCTTACTCCTGATTTTGTACAGGATTTTGATTACTACCTGCGTGATGACCAAAGTTTGACACACAATACCATCTGGCTGTATATGATTGGCTTTACCACGCTTTGCCGATTGGCAATGAGCAGAAAACATCTTGCCTTTAACCCGTTCAGCGAGTACAAGAACACCAAAAAGGACAAAGACCGTGGTTATCTGCTACGGAACGAATTGGAACAGCTCGTAACATTCAACTGCGAGAAAAAAAAAGATGAATTGGTGAAAGATTTGTTTGTTTTCAGTTGCTTTACAGGACTTTCTTATTCAGATATGAAAGGACTTAAAAACAGCAATATCCAAGATTTCTTTGACGGCAATCAATGGATTATTGTACGTAGAAAGAAAACGGCTACATCTTCAAATGTGATGCTGTTGGACATTCCCAAAATGATTATCGAGAAATATGCAGGATTTTCAAAAGATGGAAAGGTATTTCCTGTACCCTCAAATACAGTCTGTAATGACAGCCTAAAGAGAATATCACAACTGATTGACTGCCTGAAAGAAAAGAAAGTAACCTTTCACTTGGCACGTCATACGTTTGCCACGCTGTTTTTGAGCGAAGGTGTTCCGCTCGAAAGTTTGAGCAAGATGTTAGGGCATAAAAATATTGCTACCACACAGATTTACGCTAAGATACTCAACGAGAAAGTTGGAAAAGATATGCAAAAAGTATCACATAAATTTAAAGGTTTGGAACAGTCTTTTGTTTCACAACTCTAAAATCAATACTTACAGCGATTTAAAAAAAGTCAATATTTAGATATTGGCTTTTTTTGTATTTTAGCTATTTATAAAAATTAAACTCTCACATTAGTTGAGTAAAACCAACCTATTTAGTTCTATTGGCGAGATATTGTGAGAGGTATAAACAAATTTCGGGTCAACATAATAAACGACACATTCAAAATAAACACGGATAACAACAGATTAATGAAGATATTTTTTTTAACATCGATTTTTGCATTAACGACAATGCTAACTTTTGCTCAAAGCACATCCCAACCTCCTACTCAAAATATTTCTACGGATAGCACTGTTGTCTATCGGCTCTTTGCTACAAATAATACGTATAATTTTATCAAATTAAATACGAGAAATGGACAAATGTGGCAAGTCCAATGGAGCCTAAAAGACAATCAATTTGAGACTACGCTATCTGACATTTCACGGGTAACTAAAGATGAAGAGAAGAATGGTAGATTTTTTCTTTATCCAACAACAAACACATATAACTTCATTTTGCTTGACCAAATAGACGGTAGAGCGTGGCAGGTACAATGGAACTTTGACGCAGAAAAAAGAATGGTAACTCGAATATATTAAATCAATATGGTTAAAGTATGTTGACATATAACGAACGTATCGAATTAAGGGAAAAGTTGAGTAATGGAGAAATTTCATTAAAACTTGCCAAGGAACTGTATTGGAAAGATTACAAAGAAGGACAACGGTCTTGGCACACAAAAGACTGGAAGGAAAGACGAGCTAAAATTCTTAAAGAAAAATGCGAAATATGTGATAGTGTAGACACTTTAACTATTCAGCATCTTTCTCATCCAAAGAAATATTCCGACTACGAAAGAGAGATAACAATAAAATACACTCAAATTTTTAAAGAAACTAATTCTGACATTGATAAATCGGAATTTAAGAAACATATTGTAAACAACTATGATTACATAGCTGTTCCTTTATGCCTAAATTGTGGAGACAACCGTCCTAACAAGAGAGTGAGAAAACTACCGCAATATCGTTGTTCGGTATGCAAACACGAGTTTGATGAACCAATTTATAAATCGTTAGAAGAACTAATCACAATTTTTTATACGGATGAAGAAGCTCTTGATGTTCGAGACAAATGTTTTGTATCAAAAGACAAATGGAAAAACAACCACAATTTATCAAATATAAAATATTGGTTTCAAAGAGAAGACGCTAAAACCAAAAATGAAGAAATCATTGGAAAAGAAGCATTTTTACTCTACTTAACTGACGACATAAAATATCTTTCATTTGAAGACACGATAACCGCATGTAGAAGATGTGCTTCTAATTATGATTTAAAAAATATGGAGTTATGCCCTAATTGTAAAGTACATTACAAAGGCATTCAGTATCCAACTTGCATACAATGCCTGCCCGAAGACAGACGAAAAGCTGCATTAGAAATGATTGAATTTGGAAAAGAATGGCGAGCAATGCATGACAAACTTGGAATTTAATCTACACGTTTATAAAACAACACAGCCCACCGCTTTAAGTCAGTGGGCTGTTTCTTTAATTGACCGATACGGTTACAGTTTCAAACAATAGGCTAACGCTGATAATTATCTTCCAATACTTTTACAATATCGCTTTCACGGAAAAGGATTTTCCGTTCGAGTTTGATAAAAGGTATCAGTCCGTCATCTCTGTACTGTTGCAACGTCCGTTTGCTAATGTGTAGCATCTCGCAAACCTGTTCGCCTGAAAGGTAGATTTCCCCTTTTAAGAGTGGGTGGAAATATTCCCTGATATACAGCAGTTCATTTTTGATGCCTACCACAGCTTCGAGCAGAACAAGCATATCCTCGTTTGAATTTACAATCTGTTTCATTTCTTTTGCTTTTTTGATGGTCGCTCTCCCTGCATAAGTAATTCCACTTCGGATAACCTGAAATACGTCTTCCGATTGATTTGCGTTGCCCCAAGAATGCCTTTAACCCTGTACGTCTGCAATGTTCTTTTGCTGATATTGAGCAGTTGGCAGACTTCCTGTTGGTCGAGCCATTTCGTTGCCTGTTGCAATGCTTTGTATGGTGCAGTCATTTCCGCTATCAAATTGGAAACTTCCTTAACTTCCCCATGCAATGCTTTTAAAATCTGAATGTCTAAAACTGTTATTTCCATATCTGCATCATTTAAACCTCGAAAATAAAAGCTATTGACATAGGTTATTCTAATGTTGTAGTCAATGGCGGTATTTGGCGTGCAGTTGCCAAATACTCGACTATAATCCCAATTTTGGGTTGTTCTTTTTCGGAAGAGCTTGTTGCTTTTTTATAGTATTATCCATTCTCAAAGCTGGCTTTTTATCAGTTTGTACATTCTGACTTTTTTCATCGTTTTTGAAATCCGAATGCATCACCATTTTTGTCGCACCTATTATACTTTCAGGTTCGGCAGGTTGTTTTTTTGTTCAACACGCTTGCCCCCGAACAGCCTGTTCCAATCTATTAAGCCTTTTGCTTCCCTGAACTGACGTTTTAAATTAGCGATGAAATTGGAAATCGGGTCGCTCTGCTTATCAACCTGTATCAAAGGACTATGTTCTTTTTTTCTGATTTGTTCTTTCTCTTTCTGCTCTTTGTCAGGTATTACTTTTTGTGCCATAGGTTCAAAATTTGTACCCAATATAGAACACAAGGGAATGTATTGTTTTCATTTGGCATTACGTGGCAGTATTTGGCTTATGTTGGCACGATATGAATAGAAAGTAATCCTTAAAACACTTTAAATTTTCCTCGCAAAGCTCTTATACATTTAAAGAGTTTTGTACGGATAAAGGAAAGCATACCAAAAACACCCTATCCTTAGCCCTTACGTGTTTTTTGTACCCTTTCTTTGATTGGAATTGATTAAAAAAAGAATAAAAAAGGGAGCAAAGATAAGGCGGACAGCCTCCGCACCACCCAACCAAAAGACTACGGCATAATGGCAGGGCAAATATGGTGGCTTCGCCGAGTTTGTTGTGTGCCCTGCCACCCTTCGGGACTTATTCCGTTTCCTTTTGGTTTTTTTCCGCCTGTCCCCCTTGTTAAAATGGCTTTCTTTTTTTTCTGTTTTTTTCTTTTGGAAAATAATTTTAAGAGGTAGAAACGTACCACCCACCACGTATAGTTATCAAAACAACGGTTTGTGTTTCTCGTTATAGATTTCCCTAATCAATTCCTCGAACTCCTGAAAGTGGTATTCGATAATGTTGTCCAGATACGCATAAATCGTCAGTTTGTCGATTCCCATAATATTTGTAAGCCTGTTAAATGTTTCGTGGTGTTCCTGCCGTACATACACTGATTTCCCCCTGCTTGCCGTTGTCGTGGGAATTTTGAAGAACCGTCCGCAGTAGTCCTCTTTGGTCAGCTTCTTTGGCTTGTAAATCATCCTTCTTGTATTACTCGCAGGTGTTTTTGTGTTTTCCGTTTCAGTTTCCGAAGGTTCTTCGCCTGCCATTACACGCATAATAGCTTCCTCATCTACTTTGGGTTTGACAAAATCTTCCCGATGTGTTACTACCTGTTGTTCCGTGAAAGATTGTTTATTTTCATCAGTTATGAAATTTTCAATAGAGAAATCCTCTTTTTCGGGTTGCTGATTTTTGTTTTCTTCGTGTATCATATCTATCATTTTTAATATTATATCCAATTAGCTGTGTGGTTAACTAAGCAATCAGCTGTATATACTGTTGTATCTATGTAACTACCTATCTACCTAAGCACCTGCAGATCCTTAATTGGTTAGTTCATTAACTCAAAAATCTGCAATTCGTCTGCATTCTATCACGCAGATTTGCTGTCGGGATTTATGCTGTTTAGTTACTTCATTAAGGATATAACCAATCAGCTAGCTAGCCATATACAAAGGAAATAAAAGCAGTCCCAATCTGCTTTAAGGTGGTATTCAGTGGCATCATTTGGCGTTCATTGTCATTGTTGTAAATAGCTGTTATTCAAATAGTCTTACCGAAATTTGTAATGGAAGCTATGGGTTTTCCCTGCTAACTCCAATCCGTTTGCAGAACGGATTTTTCTGAACCCCTGTTCAGAGCAAGTTATCTTTTGAGGTACTCGAAATGAATTTCGGCACCTCAAAAGCACTTGCCCTTGCAGGGGGCTGGAAACGGCTCCGAAGTCGCACGTTTGTTTAAAATTAAAAATGGATTATTATGGAAGAAAAGAACAGTAAACAAATTAGGAAAACAGGTAGAAAACCGAAGATTGACCCTGCCGTACATCGGTATTCCATTAACTTGAATGCAGAGGAAAATGCCAAGTTTCTTGCCCTTTTTGACCAATCGGGAATGAACATAAAAGCACATTTCATTACGGCTTGCATCTTTCAGAAGACAGTAAAGACCGTTAAAATTGATATGGATGCAATACAATATCACGAAAAGTTGACCCGATTTTTTAGTCAGTTCCGAGCAATCGGAACAAATTATAATCAGATTGTGAAGATATTGTACCGCAATTTTTCGGAGCAAAAAGCATCTGCATACCTCTTTAAATTGGAAAAGGAGACCAAAGAAATGAAAGAATTATTGCTAAAGGTTTTAATTCTTACCGAAGAATTTGAGAAAAAACACCTAAACAAAGAGTAGAAAAATGATTGCAAAAATAGGAAAGGGAAGCAATATATATGGAGCGATTCTGTACAATCAGCAGAAAGTGGAAAAGGAAAACGGAACCGTTCTGCTCTTGAACAAGATACCCGATACAATAGACGGCAGGTACTCCACCCAATATCTCAATAAATGCTTTGAACCATATCTGTCTGCCAATATCAAAACAGAAAAAACGGTACGGCATATATCGCTGAACCCAGATCCTGCGGATAAGGTCAGCGATGAGCAGTTTACGGATATGGCTCAGGAATATATGGAACGTATGGGGTATGGTAATCAGCCCTATATTGTTTTCAAGCATACGGATATTGACCGAACGCATATCCATATCGTTTCGACCTGCGTGGGAATTGACGGCAAGAAAATCCCCGATGATTACGACCACCCTCGCTCAATGGCTATTTGTCGGGATTTGGAAAGCAAATATAACCTGAACAAAGCCACCGAACAGGAACAGAAACAAGCCGATAAGATTTTTAAGCCTGTAAATCATAAAAATGGCGACATCAAAAGTCAGATTGCTTCGGTAGTACGGCATCTACGAAAGTATTATAGCTATTCTACTATGGGAAGCTATAATGCGTTACTTTCCCTTTTCAATATCACAGCGGAAGAAGTCAAAGGAGAGCGGAACGGTCAAACTGTAAATGGATTAGTCTATGTAGCGTTGGATGAAAACGGCAATAAGACAAGCAATCCGTTCAAAGCATCACTTTTCGGAAAAGATGCAGGAGTAATACAGCTTCAAAAACATTTTGAGCTGTCCAAAGAAAAAATGAAAAACAACCCTGCGAGGTCTGTCCTAAAGAATACCATTGAATTGGCGATACATACCACAAACAGCGAAACAGATTTTAAAAAGCAACTTGTAGAGCAAGGTATCAATACGATTATTCGCAGGAACGACAGTGGACGAATTTACGGTATCACGTTCATCGACCACGAAAGCCGAAGCATTTGGAACGGCTCACAGTTAGACAGAGACCTGTCTGCAAATGTATTCAATGATTGGTGGAACAACGGCAACAAACCCGAACTGAAAACACAGAACAATCCTGTTTCCAAAACAGATACGTTGGATAATTTGCCAACAAAAAACCTCTTTGAATTCATCTCACAGGAGCATTCGCAGAGTTCCGATTTGGGATTGTTCAGCCTCTTGCCCCAAGCACAGGGCGAGGATTACGAAGAAGAACAGTTTGCTAATCGGATGAAGAAAAAGAAGAAAGGGCGGAGATTGTGAAAAGAATCTCTAAGCTCAGACAAGTTTTTGGGCTTAATTAAATATAAAAATATTCAATCCATTGTGTTATAGATTTTTGAGCAAGACAAATGTAGTCTTTTAAACTTACAAACAAACGTTTCATTCTATTATTTAAATGTATCTGTAAAAGTGTTTAAAAACACCTATTTTAAACAATTGATTTTGATCATTAACATTGTCTCTAACATTATTTTTGATTACTTTTACAGCATATAAAATGTTATTTTCTAAACAATAATGATAGCAGCAAATTCAGAAATATTGAAGTTTACATTTTCCGGTCACGATTCTTTTCAGTGCCGTCAACTTTGGCTAAAAAAGGGATATGACTTTGTTCAAGAAGGACAATCATTCAACAGCGAGGATGCAGTTGTAAAACTTGGTGTCGGAAAAAATATGGTTTCTGCTATCCGTTATTGGATGAAAGCATTTAATATTATTGACAATAAAGATAATCCAACAGACTTTGGGACAAAGTTATTTGATGAAGAAATAGGCTATGACCCTTATTTAGAAGATGAAGCAAGTTTATGGTTATTACATTATCAGCTTGTAAAAACAGGTTTAGCCTCTATCTACAGTGTTATTTTCAATGAGTTTAGAAAGGAGAAACTCTTTTTTACCAAAGAAACTTTTTTAAATTATTTAAAGCGAATTCAAGAAGCAAATTCTGAATTAAGTTTTAATGAAAATACAGTAGCAAAAGATTTTTCAGTTTTTGTGAATATGTATAAAAATGACAACGACAGTAACGATATAGAAGATAGTTTTTCAGGAATTCTTTCGGAGATAGGCTTGCTGACCCAGGTGGGAAAAGGAAAAGATGAACAGTACCAAATCGAAAACAACGAAAGGGATAGTTTACCAGAAGCAATTGTTCTGTACTCTATATTGGATAATCTAAACTACGGAAACTCTATCAGTTTAAATTCTTTGGAATTTGACACGAATAGTCCGAGTTCGGTTTTTGCGTTGAACCGTTCGGGATTAGTCAATAAAATTTCTGGAATTTTGAAGGAAAATAAAGATATAACTTTTACAGACCACGCAGGAATCAAAGAATTGCAGTTCAAAAATAAACCTAACGCTTACTCAATTTTAGACAAGTATTATGGCAAATAATTTCACTACATCGGTAAATATCCTTAGAGATACAGAAAGGGATTTCAATTATATCCCAACTCCCAATGCAGGGCAAGTTGTATGTCAAATCGTGAATGATTTTAAAAAAGGAATTCGTTCGTTTAATATTATCGGGACATATGGAACAGGAAAATCCTCATTTCTTTTAGCTCTTGAGCAAAGTATCAAAGGCAAGAAACGTTATTTTGAACCTAATTTCATTGCCAACCCAAAAGTTGATTTTGTAAAAATTGTTGGGTCATATACCTCTATCGTAGAACAGTTTGCCGATATTTTTGAAGTAAGCATAAACAAAAATAAACACGAAAATATTCTTTCTGAAATTTTCAATCGTTATCATTCACTTGGAAAAGACAACGGTATGTTGTTTTTACTCTTAGATGAGTTTGGAAAGTTTTTGGAATATGCAAGCAAACACAATCCTGAAGATGAATTGTATTTTATTCAACAGTTGGCTGAATTTTGTAATAATCCGAAGTATAATATCGTACTGATAACTACGGTTCATCAAAGCTTTGAATCGTATGCTTATTCGTTGAATAGTACTCAAAAACAAGAGTGGACAAAAGTCAAAGGTCGTTTTAGAGAAATTACTTTTAACGAACCTGTAGAACAGCTTTTGTATTTGGCTTCGGAATACGTTGCAGAGAACATTGCAGCTAAACCTAATAAATCAGCAGTTGAGAAATGTTTGAAATTAGCTGTTGAAACAAAAGCTTTTGATTTCAACCAAGATTTTCTGAATGAAATTGTTACAAAACTTTATCCTCTTGATATTCTTGCAGCAAATACGCTTACGCTTGCATTGCAACGTTATGGACAGAATGAAAGGTCTTTATTCACATTTCTTGAATCAACCGACAACACAGGGTTGACAAAATTCAATAAACAGGAAAATCCATTTTACAATTTAAGTTGCGTTTATGATTATCTGAATTTCAATTTTTATTCATTTCTTACATCAAGATACAACCCTGATTTTTCGGCTTGGAGTTCAATCCGTTCCGCAATAGAAAATGTAGAACGAACATTCGATACATCTATTAACGATTATATCAAAGTCGTAAAAACAATCGGAATACTGAATGTTTTTTCGGCAAATGGAGCAATTTTAGACGGGAAATTTTTGAGCAATTATCTTGAAATTGCCTGTGGTGTTGTGGATAGTGAAACACTTATCAAAAATCTTGATGCAAAAAACATTATCCGTTTCCGTTCTCATAGTAAACGTTATATCCTTTTTGAAGGAACGGACTTAGATATTCAAACAGCAATTATTGAGGCTGGAAATAGAATTTCAGAAGTTAGTGATATAACCACCTTACTCGGTAAATATTTTAAATTTTCTCCTGTATCTGCCAAATTATATTCCTATGAAACAGGAACACCAAGATTTTTTGATTTTGTCATATCTGACTATCCTATCAAGAAAACTCCTGTTGGGGAGATAGATGGTTTTGTAAATCTTATTTTCAATAGTAAAATCAGACATTCAGATATTCAGGACGCTTCAAAAAATCAAAAAGAAGCTATTATCTATTGTTTCTTCCAAAATTCAGCCGAAATAAAAAATCTGCTGTTTGAAATTGAGAAAATTCAAAAGGTAATTGACGAAAATAAAGACGATAAAGTAGCTAAAAGAGAGTTAGAAAATATTGTTGATGCACAAATCCGACTACTTAATCATTATATTACAGACAGTATTTATACAGGAAGTAAAGATGTAAAATGGTTTTTCAAAGGAGAAGAAAAAACAATTTCCAATAAAAAAGATTTCATCAAACTGCTTTCACAAGTTTGTAGTATTGTGTATAGTGCAACGCCAATTTTTAAAAATGAATTGGTAAACAGACATAAAATCTCTTCTTCAATTCATACTGCTAAAAAGAATTATTTCAAAGCATTATCAACTAATTGGGATAAGGAAAATTTAGGTTTTGAGGACGCTAAATTTCCGCCTGAAAAAACCATCTATTTATCACTTTTGAAAGAAAACGGCATTTCTCCTATTCGGGAAAACGTTATGGATATTATTTCGATTGATAGAACCTCATCATTTTATGAACTGTGGAAAGTCTCTGAAGACTTTATAGAAGATGCCAAATTTGAATCTAAAAAGGTTTCTGATTTTGTTGAAATATTAAGCAAACGACCGCTTAAATTAAAACAAGGTCTGATTGATTTTTGGATACCAACTTTTTTGTTTTTGAAACGTGATGATTTTGCAGTTTTCAATGAAGAAGGTTATATTCCTTATTTGTCCAATGAAAATCTTGAACTAATCTCTAAATACCCAGAAAAATATACGATTAAAGCATTTGATATTGAGGGTGTAAAATTGGATATTTTTAACAGTTACCGAACTTTTTTAAATCAATCTGTAGAACAAAAAATTGATAATGGTTCTTTTATAGAGACTATAAAACCTTTTATTGTTTTTTACAAACAACTAAAGGAATATTCCAAACAAACAAAAAGACTTTCTCCGTCTGCATTAAAAATCCGTCAAGCAATAGCAACGAGCAAAGACCCTGAAGAAACATTTTTTGAAGCTTTTCCGAGTGCGTTAGGATTATCGCTTACTACTTTGCAACAAGATAAGTCGAAATTACAAAGCTATACTACAAACCTTCAAAATGCAGTTCGGGAATTGCGAACTTCTTACGATGAATTGGTAAAACGATTTGAAGATTTTATTTGCGATGAGATTGTTGGAAAGCCCGTAGAGTTTGAAGAGTATAAAGAACATTTGCAAAAGCGTTTTAAAAAGCTAAAAAAACATTTGTTACTGGCTAATCAAAAGACATTTGTACAACGTATTGATTCAGCTTTAGAAGATAAAACAGCGTGGCTCAATTCCATTGCACAAGCAATTACAGGAAGAACACTTGAAGTCTTTACCGATGAAGATGAGATTTTGTTATACGAGAAGTTCAAAGCGATGATATTGGAACTTGATAGCTTAACCAATATCTCCAAAGCAGATATTGATGAGGCTAATGAAGAAGTCATAGGGGTTAAAATTGATTCTTTCTTTAGCAAGATAGACCCTAAAGTTGTAAGAATACCAAAAAGTAAGAGCAAAGAAATAGAAGAGTTAAAAATCGCATTGAAAACTAAACTTGGAAAAGATAACACTTCAAATATTGCGGCAGTGTTGAACTTATTAAAAGAACTTATGCAATGAGTAAAATAAGACACGTTTTAGGAATTTCGGGAGGTAAGGATAGTGCGGCTTTAGCTATTTATGTCAAAACTAAATATCCGGAGTTGGATTTGGAGTTTTATTCGAGTGATACAGGGAAAGAATTGGAGGAAACCTATCAACTCATCAGAAATCTTGAAGTATATCTTGGGGTCAAAATAAATATTTTGAAAGGTGCAGAGAACAGTTCTGAAGACCCTTTTGACCATTTTTTAAAAATGTACGGAGGCTACTTACCTTCTTCAAACTCTCGTTGGTGTACTAAAAAACTGAAACTTGACCCGTTTGAAAAATATGTAGGAACCGACCCCGTAGTTTCTTATGTAGGTATTAGAGGAGATGAAGAGAGAGAGGGTTATATTTCTACCAAGAAAAACATACAATCTATTTTCCCATTCCGAAAAAATATATGGAGTGAAGACGTGATTGCCAAAGCCTTGTCTAACCAAAATATAGAAAAGATTGAAACTTATGCCAATAACATAGATTTTGGAAGGTTTCAGGAAAAAGCATTGCAAATCATTACAAAGGAAATAAATACTTCGTTTACTCAAGCACAAAAGTTAAATGCTTTACTTGATACTGACATAAAAGGATTTAATCATTTGGTTTTTGAGTTTTTAAAAACAACCGAATATCCTCTGGCAAGCGAAAGTACATTTCCATTACTCGAAAACGATGATGTTTTGGTGCGAGATGATATTTTCAGAATTTTAAAGGAAAGCGGTGTAGGCGTTCCTGCTTATTATAATAAGATTGATTTTGAAATAAATGGTAAAAATGGACAATATGCCAGAAGCCGTTCCGGATGTTATTTC
Organism: Flavobacterium chilense; assembly: GCF_001602525.1. Lineage (GTDB taxonomy): Bacteria > Bacteroidota > Bacteroidia > Flavobacteriales > Flavobacteriaceae > Flavobacterium > Flavobacterium chilense. Next base: position 372,169 of record NZ_LSYT01000006.1, on the reverse strand, counting down.
TGTTTTTACCAACAAAAAATAGAATGGGTTTGGTTGTACGAGCAACATCCAGAGCTTTACAAAAAAGCAATGGAATATGAAAAAGACGGTTACACTTGGGCACAAGGCGAAAGTTTAGCAGAGTTAATTCAGCCCAAAAGGATGGCTCAAATTAAAGAAGAGTATGTAAAAAGAATGGAACGAAAAGCATCTAAAAACCAATCTCCTTACCTTATTGATATTTTAGGCGAGGAAGAAGGAATTGGATGTGCGAGTTGTTTTATATAAATGAGAGAGGTACTTGAATATTATTTAAATGATTGCCAGCAAGCAATGATTCACCAAAACGAATTATCATTCGAGTTTGGCGGTGACTACGTCATTGCATTTTCTTTTGACATAAATGACGACATAGATAATGATGCTCTTGATGATGAATATTATTCTTACAACACTATAAGTGACTTTTCTGATATTGACGAATTTTTAAGGAGGATAGACGAGTTTACATCTCTTACCATAAAAGGGCACGAATATTTAGGATGGAGAGAAGATTTGACAGAAGGCAGGTCTATTACCAATGAAATGTTTTCGTTCATTAAAATAATAACGGCGCATCAGCAAGATGCTGTACTTGACTATTATACGAGTATAGATTTTGGAGATGCAATGTGTGATAAGTATGGGAGTTATTTATTTAATATTCAGATTATTGAAGAACTTTGGTGGGATATTAAATTTGCAAAACATCTTATTGAGAATAGTATAAGTACAGTTTCTGTTCCAAATTTTTATACCGTCTTTTTTCGTAAAAACAAATTGATAAAAGACAATAAGATAGTTCCAGTACTATCTACTAACACTAAAGTTAGACGTTTGGGATATTTTAAAATTTTATCACTATTCCTTAACGAGAATAAGAAAGTCCCTGCAACGTCAATTGACAAAAAGTTTGAGAATTATTGTTTAAAGTATAAAGAGTTATTAGAAGAAAATCAGTTTAAGAAAGGATTGATTAACGAGACAAAAACGGGAATATCTGCCAAGCCATATATTGATACAGCAAATGATTTAGAGTTTTTAAACAAAATAAACAACATTTACTATTCTGGAAAACCATTTAAGATTTATCAAGTTTTAAAAAGTGAATTTTCAGATTCAAGCAATGTTTTTGAGTTAAATGGCTTCGACAGAATATTCTTTTTAGAATGTATTTTAAGAAATGACTACTTCTATTTTAGCAATCTTTTAGAATTACTTTATATCGAAGAAAAAACAACATATTCTCATTTGGTTCACGTATTTAAAAATCAACTGATAGCTCGTTTAGAAAATTATAAAAAAGAAAACTCTCACGAAGATAGAAAGATTTTAAATGGTATAGAAACCGTATTAAATAGAATAAAAAAATGGGAAAAACCAGAGGTATATTTAGAACATATAATAATGCCTCGATTAAATTGGATGTTGGATTTTAGGATTATCACAGGGATAAATAATGAATTTAAAATTACAGAAATTGGATTGAAACTATTTCAACATCTATGTATTTGGAATGATATAAATACTGATAAAATAATTTCATCAGATGCTTTTCTTGACCGATTTATGGTTCATTTATATGACGACTGTTACAATAACAGTGAGGTGGTAAATCCCAAAGATGAGAATTTAATTTTGAAAAAAATGTATAGGCATATTGAGAATAGCTTTGATTTATTTAAGACCTTAGCTCCGAATAGAGTAACAGCATCGCAAGCAGCAAATTATACAAAATATCAATTATACTTTAATGACAGTATAAAAGTCGGGTATCAGTATATTTTAGGTAAATTATCTGAAAAAGAACAAGATAAGTTCATCTTTAAATATCAAGAACAATATCAAGACGGTTATATTCAAAATAAGAAATAAAATGGCAGATTTTAAGGAAACATACAAGTTAAAAACGAACCCATTTCGTTTAACACCTGCAACCAATCCTGCTGAATTGGTTTGGGCAGGTTTTAAAGAAGTAAAAGAAAAATTTGAGAAACGAATTGAAAGGAGCATTCGTATTCCTAATTCTACCTTGGTTTTGAATTGGGGGGAATACGGAAGTGGTAAAACCCACGCTGCAAGATTTTTCAATAAGAAAGATATTTTGCAAGGGCTTGCAGATAAAGCAGGTAAGGCTATTCCTTATTCAACGGTTATATCATTACCAAAAGGTAAAGAGCCAATTTACAGCATTTACATTTCTATAATTGACAAACTCAATATTGAAGAATTAAGAAATACTTTTTCAGATATTGTTGCAGATGTAAATACATATATTGATTCAATTGGTTCAAACCTTCATATCCAAAGTGTTTTAAAGGCTGTTTTCAATTCTGACATACAGCATTTAGATATAAAAAAATATCTGTATGGAAATATGAATGCCACAGATTTAAAATCACTAAATGCGTATGGAATTTTACGTTCATTAAAAGACGATACAGATTACACCTCAATTTTAGCAGGATTGTTTTCGTGTTTGACATATGATAAACAAAAGTATTCCTGCGTAATAATTTGGATTGATGAGTTTGAAGATATTGCAGTATTAAACAATTCAAATATTGATAAAACAAATAATTTCATTAGGGAAATTTTAGATAATGTTCCAAACAATTTATTGTTGTTTTTGAATTTGACACAATCAGCATTAATATCCGTAGAAGATTTAGGACAGTATGTTTATGAAAGTGTTAGGTCAAGAATAAAAGAGAGAATTAGTTTTGACTTTCCAAATGCTGATATATTTAAGGAATATTTACGAGAGTTGATAAGTGCTTTCAGAGAAGGAAGTGACGACAATCCATATTTTCCATTTGAAGAAAATGTTATAGATAGTTTAATTCAAGAACAAGGCAGCGTTTCTCTTCGACAATTCAACGAATCTTTATCACTATTGCTTGAATTTTCAGATATGGACAACAAGTGCCCTATAAACAAACAAGCATTTGAGGAATATAAACAAGATATTATTTGGCATAAAGATTAATGTAGTATGAGTAATATTTGTTGTTTATTAGATGCTTGTACTATAATTAACCTAATTCATATTGATGAAGGCGATTTTTTGCTAAAAAAATTAGAAAAAGTAAATTTCACATTGAATTCGGTTGTATTTGATGAAGTGAAAAAGAATGTGTTTTTACCTTTAGACAAAGGGAATCAACAAAAATATTCTGATAAAAACACGATAGAAGAAAAACGAAAATCTATTAATCAAGTATTGCCTGTTTTTCAGGGTAAAAAAAATGACAATGAAAGCCTGCTAAAAGATTTAGGTGCAGATTATTTTGAAAGGATTAAAAACGCTACTAAACATACTAAAAAACTAAATGGCGAGTTGTACTCTTCCGCCTATGCTCTGTATTTAAGTAGAATAAATTCTGAAAAGATTTTCTTTTATACAGATGATTATCCTGCCAAAGAACAATTTTCGGCATTTTTTGATTATCAACAAATTGGTCAAATAAAGGATTCTGTTGATTTGCTCATTTTACTCTATTGGTTAGATGATAGTTTTAATGAAAAACAATTAGATAAAGCTTTAAGTAGTTTGTATTCACAATATGCAACAGAAGTCGTCATATTAAAAAAAGAACTCCAAGAGTTTTTCACGAATAAAGTTAATGCAACTTTTAGAAAAACTAAAAGAGAAATTGTTGAAAGACTAAATACATTAATTGAGTGTCTTGACAAACTTGAATTTGAAGGAGTAGGGATATTGTATTCATTTTTTGAAACGAATAAAGCCACCAAAGACATCTACAATATTCTGAAAAATTTTAATCCCGTCTTTGAATTAGAGAAAAAATCAAATACAGAGACGTTGCTTGAAAAAATTTCAAACACACGAAAGGCTATAAAGGAAAATAAAATTTACAAATGGAACGATTTATTAAGCAATTAAGAATCTCGTTCACAATGGAATATCAGCATAATGTTAAATGCGAATAACATATCATACCTCGATTACAACGCCACCACTCCAATAGACCCAAGAGTGTTGGATGCGATGCTTCCATTTCTAAAAGAAAACTTTGCCAACCCAAGCAGTACCCATTATTTTGGTACAATCATAAATGAATCTGTAAAATCTGCAAGAACACAAGTTACAGATTTAATCGGTGCAGACGACAAAGAAATCATTTTTACAAGCGGTTCAACAGAAGCAATCAACATCGCTTTAAAAGGTATTGTTGAAAATTATTCCGAAGAAGGTAAACACATTATTACCGTTTCAACAGAACACAAAGCCGTTCTTGATACTTGTAAATATCTTGAAACAAGAGGTTACGAAGTAACCTATTTGTCTGTTCAACAAAACGGCTTGATTGACTTGAACGAATTAAAGAAATCTTTGCGTTCAGATACAATATTGGTTTGCGTAATGTTTGTAAACAACGAAACAGGCGTAATTCAACCAATAAAAGAAATTGCTTCTCTTGTCCACGAAGTTGATGCTTTGTTTATGACTGATGCAACGCAAGCGGTTGGGAAAATTGAGATTAATGTAGATACTTTGGGAATAGATATACTATGTCTAAGCGGACATAAAATGTACGCACCTAAAGGAATTGGGGCTTTGTATGTGAGAAAAGGGATTAAATTACCTGCATACACACACGGAGGTGGACACGAAAACGGTTTACGAAGCGGGACATTAAATGTTCCGAGCATTGTGGCACTTGGCAAGGCTTGTGAAATTGCAGAACAAGAAATGAAACAAGATGTTGGAAGAATTGTATCATTGCGAAACGAGTTAGAAAACGAATTGCTCAAAATTCCTGACACATTCGTGAATGGAAGTACAGAAAATAGAATTTATAACGTCAGCAATATTTGTTTCAGGGGATTTGATGCCAATGTAATGATAGGTAGAATGAAAAACATTGCCGTTTCAAATGGTTCGGCTTGTACGGCTGCAATTGTTGAACCCTCACACGTTTTGAGAGCAATGGGATTTAGCGATGATGATGCTTTCGCTTCCATTCGTTTTTCGTTAGGAAAGTTTAATACAGCGGAAGAAATAAAAACTGTGGTTAAAACAATTTCTGAATTAACTAAAACGATGCTTGGATATGCTTAAAGATTGTGATTGGTCGATAGATAGGGATTATAAAACCGGAACGGAAAACGAGCCTCTGCAATTTTATTTAGATGGTTTAGCGAATAGTTCTGAATTTCATTTGTTGTTGGGCTATTTTAGTTCAGCAGCTATTAATTTGCTTTCTGTTGGCTTTGCTACATTCATCAGTAAAGGTGGAAAAATGCGAATGGTCATCAATCATCTACTTTCCGAAAAAGACAAAGAAGCTTTTGAAAAAGGGCAAAGTTCCGATAATCTGAACAAGGTTTTTGATTTATCAGATGTAGTTTCTCTTGGCAAAGTACTTGATGAATACGATACACACTTTTTTGAATGTTTGGCATATTTAATTGCTGAAAAACGAATTGAAATCAAAGTAATCAAACCAAAAAACAACAGAGGGATTGCTCATTATAAGTCAGGAGTTTTCAGTGATGGAAAAAATTCAGTGGGATATAAGGCTTCTTGTAATTTTACCTTATTCGGTTTATCTGAAAATTTGGAAGAATTAGAAGCATTTTTAGATTGGGAAGATGAGCGGTCAAATAAACTCATCAAGAAACAATTAAAAATCATTGATAGCTACTTTTCTGAACAAGATGAGGATGTTCATTATTTGTCAGCTAATGAAATAGAAGTTGCAATCAAAGATAAATTTGGCAATAAAAACATAGATGAGTTAATTATCCAAGAAGAACAGCTATTTGAAAAGAAAAGAAGCCTCATTAAAAACAACAAGCTAAAACAAACTATTGTTAAGCTTTATGATGATATTGATAAAAACCTAAAGAATCCAAAATTTCCGTATGCTGAAGGTCCGAGAGAGTATCAGAAAATTGCATTTGGGAATTGGAAGAACAACAACCAGCAAGGATTGTTTGCAATGGCAACAGGTACAGGGAAAACTATTACTTCATTGAACTGCTTGCTCGAAGTTTATAAAAAGACAGGTTATTATAAAGCATTGATTCTTGTACCCACAATCACATTGGTTAATCAATGGGAAAACGAATGTAAAAAATTCAATTTTACGAACATTGTAAAGGTTTGTTCAAAAAGTCGTTGGAAAAATGATTTTGCGTCTATCTTGACCCGAGAACGACTTTCTCCGACTGAACAAGTTTCGTATATTGTGATTTCAACGTATGCTTCTTTTGCAAGAGAAAACATTTTTTCTGAACTAAATCAATTGCCTGCCAAGACCTTACTTATTGCGGACGAATGCCATAATATGGGGTCAGGTTCTTTACTAAAACTCTTGCCTAAAGTTAATTGTAAGCGAAGAATTGGTCTTTCAGCAACACCCGAACGGCAATTTGATGAAGAAGGAAACAAAAAGCTGTTTTCATTTTTTAATAGTGAAAAAGAATTCACCTACGAGTATTCAATGGAGGAGGCTATAAATAATGGTGTACTATGTCGTTACTATTATTATCCACATTTAGTTTCTCTTACAGAATCAGAAATGAGAGATTATATGGAATTATCACTCAAAATTTCAAAATTCTATAAAAGTGAATCCGACAGTTTTAGTAACAATCCGATTTTAACCGCTTTATTATTAGCAAGGAAACGGATTATACATAAAGCATCTAACAAAATATCTGTTTTTTACTATATTTTAAAAGAGCAATACAAGAAGAAAGGCAACTTAAAATATACATTGGTGTATGTTCCTGAAGGTAATGACCCCAATGATTACTTTGAAACAGACAATTTTTCGGAAAACGATGAAACGGAAAATGATAATGATGCAGTACATTTAATTGATATTTTTACAGAAACAGTAAGGGATATTGATAAACGGACAACGATTAAGCAGTTTATTTCAGGAACAAATGATAAGGAGTGCGTTTTGGAACAATTTGCTAATGGAGAAATTGACGTACTTACTTCAATGAAATGTTTAGACGAAGGTGTCGATGTGCCACGTGCTGAATTAGCGATTTTCTGTGCGAGTACCGGCAATCCCCGACAGTTTGTACAACGTCGTGGTAGAATACTTCGTAATCATCAGGAAAAACAGTTTGCCTATATCCACGATTTGGTTGTTATTCCTGAAATAAATCCAAATAGTGAAAGCTATAAAATGGAAAGAAGTATGCTAAAAAAGGAATTAGAACGTGTCAACAATTTTGCTCTACTTTCCGAAAACAGTTCTCATACGATTAATGTGCTTTTGGACACAATGAATTACTATAATTTAAACCTATATCAAAATGAATAATAAAGATAAAATGTTGCAGTTAGTGCTTTCTGACGACAAATTAAGTTCATTTTATGAATATAATCCAGATGAATTTCCAACTATTCAAGATGCTTTAAATGCTGAAAACCCCATAGTTGCAGCAGTTGCTAAAATTATTTTAGGAGTAGGAGGAAATTCGGATAAAGGAGTTTTTAAGGAAACTTATAATGAAGTTGTTAACTATCTAAATCAAAATATATTATGATTATCAAAGAAATCACAATAGAAAATTTTAGAAGTTATTACGGAGTAAATACCATTAAATTCAACGATGGACTAATGATTTTCATCGGAGATAATGGAGATGGAAAAACAACTTTCTTCGAGGCATTGGAATGGTTATTTGATACTTCAAAACAAAACTTGGATTCACGTCTTATTTCAGAAAAGAAAATAGCTGAATTACCGGAATTTGAAAATGACACCTTACGTGTTTCTATGACTTTTGACCACGATGGAGAAAAAATCGTAGAAAAGTCATTTGTGTTTACCAAAAATGCTGATAATGAAATAAAAACAAGTGATTTTCAATTTAAAGGTTATCAAAATGAAGGTTCTGAACGTACTCCAATTCAGGGAGGTGTATTGTTAGACCGTTGTTTTGAAGTGGCTATCCGTAAATACTGCCTTTTCAAAGGAGAAGAAAACTTGAACGTTTTCAACAATCCGGATGCTTTGAACTATTTAATAGAAACTTTTTCAAATATCAGACAATTCGAGCCATATTATACAGGCGAAGATGATAATCAGGGTTTTACGGATTATGCTGAATATCAATCCCGAAAAGCGTTTGAAAAAGCGATGAAATCAGATAAACAGAATTCGCAGCAAGAAAGGGAATTAAGTTCAAAATTAGATTTGTCAAGAAAGAATTTAAGTGATGTACGGCAGAGATTAAGAAGCAATAGAGAAAACGCAACAAACTATTCAACCAAGCTCAATGAAATTGAAAACAGTAAAGAAGCGAGCGAACTATTAAAAGCTATAAATGAGCGGTTAAAATCGTTGAGAGATAAAAAAAATAACATCGAAAACCGTATCAATGAAGACTATTCGATAAGACTCCTTGACGATATGTGGATTTTGTGTGGGTATTCATCAATTTTTGAAGAATTCCAACAAAAAGTTTCCGCATTCAGCAAAGTTAAGAGAAAGCTTGAGCGTGAAGAAGATAAGTTCAAAGGCAAACAGGAGTTAGCCAAAGAAATAGCCGAAGGGATTATTCCTTTATCTCCTAACATTCCCGACAAAATATCTATGCAAGAGATGATTAAGGATGAGTTTTGTAAGGTTTGTGGGCGTGATGCAAAGGAAGGAACTGATGCTTATGATTTTATGGTCAACAAATTGAATGATTTAATCAAAAGTCAGCAACCACAAGAAAAAGAAGATGAAAAACCTCTTTTTCCAAACAACTTTTTAAAGGAATTAGAACAAAAAAGTAATAATTTAGAATATAATCAATCGGATATAAATAGTTTGATTAACACCATAAGGGATGACATTGAATTTAATGAAGGTCGTAAGTCTGAAGCAAATAAAATACAAGAAAGCATTGATATAGAAGAAGAAAACAAAAAGAAATTATTGGCTCAAAATGATGGATTGACAGAAGAACAATTACAGAATGCTTATGAGAACATCAAGAATTGGTGGGATTATAAAAATCAAGCAGAAAAGCAAATTGTAGTTCTTGAAAAAGAAGAAGTTGAATTGGAGAAAGAGTTAGAAAAGTATCAAGAACAGTATGAGAATTTAGCGAAAGACTCTGTAGCGGCTACATATAGTAAGATTCATAATGCGTTAGATAAAGTCAAAAATGCTTTTAAAAACGCAAAAGAAAAAAATACTCGTGATTTTCTAACGCTATTAGAAGATAAGGCTAATCAATATCTTGAAAGATTGAACATTGACGGTTTTTACGGAATAATCAGAATAATCAAAACACCCGACGGTACTGCAAGAATAGCTTTGCAAGATAGAAATGATACATTCATATCAAGTCCAAATCAGGCTCTAAAAACCACAATGTATATGTCTGTTTTATTTGCAGTATCAGATTTAACAGCATTAAAAAGAGAAAATGATTATCCTCTGATTTTTGATGCTCCTACAAGTTCCTTTTCCACACAAAAAGAAAGTGACTTTTTCGGAGTTATTGCAAATATCAGTAAACAGTGTATAATATTCACGAAAAGCTTTTTAACAGAAAATGGAGTTTTAGATAATAGCAAAATAGATGCTCAGAATTGTACGATTTATCGAATGGAAAAACAACGACCTTTCAATAATTTAGATTTATCAACAATTCAAACTAAAATAACTTTGATAAAAGAATAGTTATGGCAAAAGATAGTTTATATGATGTGTGGGCAAGAAGAAACCCACGGTTTGAAACTCGTTTTGAAGAAACACTTTTACGACAATTTACCGAATATGGTGGAGGTTCGGTAGAGTCAATGTCAAGTAAAGGAAAGATATTTGGTGCAGGTTATGAACTTTATATTTATGCTTTTTTTATCGGGCTGTATGCAAACATACGAAAAGAGTTAAGTGACGACACAAAGACACTTGGACAGCCTATTCAGTTTTGGGGGAATTTAGACTCTAAGAAATTCCGAAAAGCATATCCAAAACTAAGAGAATATATTTTTACAGCATTATTAGCAAAATCAGATGATTTGGATTTAATCGCCCTTGAAAAAGAAGAAATAACGGAGCGAAAAGCTGTAGATTATTTAATCGACACAATGGAACAATACGCTAATTATGGCTTTCATAAAGTAGAAGAGAAATTAAAAGAAAACCCTAATTATTTCTATAAGAGTACTGGTTTTTTAGATATGGTTTTAGATTTAGTTCAAGCTGTTAACAAGGAAGACAAAGCAGATATAATTGAAGATTTGTAAAGTATATTAAAATATAGGCAGAATGTAAAAGTACTTATATCAATGAGTTCTTTTACATTTTCAGGAAAAATAATAGAGTGATGAACAATGTGTGAATTTTTGTATATTTGTTATGAGCTAACGGAAACACGTTGAAAAGCAAAGCAATAAGCACCGTTACCAAATCGTTACCTGACTTCTTTGATTATCTCTATAAAAGCTTAGTATTCAACCGATACAGCTTTTCCCTGAAAACTTTAAAATAAAATTCTAATACATTTTCGGCACCCAATTTCTGTACCTTTAAAAGTAAATTGAATTTTATGAGTATCAAAAAATTACCTTTCAAATTAGCACTTGTTTTTTTATTTGTAAGCTGCTCTTCTGTCAAAAAAGAAAAATTTGACGATTATATCTTCAAAACCAAAAGCGAAAAACAAACCTACCTTAATTCCTATGATCAGGCTTTAAAACTTTGGGATATTCCCTATACCGAAGAAAATATAAAAACAACCTACGGTACCGCTCATGTTGTTATCGCAGGCCAAAAAAATGCAAAAGATCTGGTTTTACTTCACGGAATGGATGCCAGCTCTACCATGTGGTATCCAAACATTAAAACACTGGCAAAAAATCACCATATCTATGCCATAGATTTCATGATGGAACCCAGTAAATCAACATTGACTTCAAAACCACTTTCATCAGACGAAATCGTAATCTTATACAACGAAATTTTTGATCATTATAAATTAAAGAAGTTTGATATTGTAGGAGCTTCACGCGGCGGATGGATTGCTACTTTATTAGCCACACAAAAACAAAATTCAATTGATAAAATAGTTTTATTAAGTCCTGCCCAAACCTTCAAATTTATAGATAAAGTGGGCAAAACGACTTCGGCCTTAATGCTGAAATTATTTCCAAGTGAGAAAAAATTTGGTAAAACATTAAAAACGTTTTCTACACATCCGGAGAAAATCAGTCCTGTTTACAAAAAGCAGTTTTACCTTGCCAATAAATATGCAAAATCGAATTCAAGCATGCTCAAAATGCATCCGTTTTCAGATGCTGAATTAAAAACTATTACCAATCCTGTTTTGGTTTTAATAGGAGATCATGATGTTATCAATTCTGATGAAAGTTTAGAAAGGGCACAAAAGTATTTAATCAATAGCAAAACCCAGACGATAAAGGATGCAGGACATTTTTTATCAATAGATCAGGCAAAAACGGTCAATGAAGCTATGATTTACTTTTTAGAATAGTCATCGCAAATTTGTAGCTATTTTTTTTAGCTTTTTTATAGAATCCAAACTTTGTATCTTTACAAAACTAATTTTTTCATCGTCCAAAAATGAACTTTCAAGTATCCTCAGAGTATAGTCCAAAAGGTGATCAGCCACAAGCAATCGAAAAACTTTCACAAGGTATTGTCGATGGAGAAAAATATCAGACATTATTAGGAGTAACAGGATCCGGAAAAACATTTACTGTTGCCAATGTGATTCAGGAAGTTCAAAGACCTACTTTGGTTCTGGCACATAACAAAACGCTGGCAGCCCAGTTATATTCTGAGTTCAAACAGTTTTTCCCTAATAATGCAGTTGAATATTTCGTTTCGTACTACGATTATTACCAGCCGGAAGCTTTTATGCCTGTAACAGGGGTTTTCATCGAAAAAGATTTATCTATCAATGAAGAGCTTGAAAAAATGCGTTTGAGCACTACTTCTTCCCTGCTTTCGGGACGTCGTGATGTATTGGTTGTTGCTTCTGTTTCTTGTTTATATGGTATTGGAAACCCTGTTGAATTTCAAAAAAATGTAATCGAAATTACCCGGGATCAGGTTATTTCGAGAACTAAATTATTACATAGTCTGGTACAAAGTTTATACGCCAGAACCGAAGCCGATTTTAATCCGGGAACTTTCAGGATCAAAGGCGACACAGTCGAAGTCTATCCAAGTTATGCCGATGATGCTTACAGAATACACTTTTTTGGTGATGAGATAGAAGAAATAGAATCATTTGATGTTAAGACCTCACAAGTCATTGAAAAATTTAAAAGACTGACTATTTATCCGGCTAATATGTTTGTGACTTCGCCCGAAGTTCTGCAAGGTGCCATCTGGCAAATTCAGCAGGATTTAGTCAAACAAGTCGATTATTTTAAAGAAATAGGCAAACATTTAGAAGCCAAACGTCTGGAAGAAAGAACCAATTTCGATTTAGAAATGATTCGCGAATTGGGTTACTGTTCCGGAATTGAGAATTATTCCCGTTATCTGGATGGCAGAGAAGCCGGGACAAGACCATTCTGTTTATTAGACTATTTTCCAAATGATTATTTGATGGTTGTAGACGAAAGTCACGTAACCGTTTCTCAGGTTCATGCCATGTATGGAGGCGACCGTAGCCGTAAAGAAAATCTGGTTGAATACGGTTTCCGTTTACCTGCTGCAATGGACAACCGACCTTTGAAATTTGAAGAATTTGAAGCCTTGCAAAATCAGGTTATTTACGTATCGGCAACACCGGCAGATTATGAATTACAAAAATCAGATGGTATTTATGTAGAACAGATTATTCGTCCAACCGGATTACTGGATCCTGTTATAGAAGTACGTCCAAGTTTAAATCAGATTGATGATTTAATTGAAGAAATTCAGGTGCGTTGCGAGTTAGACGAAAGAGTTTTGGTCACTACTTTAACCAAAAGAATGGCCGAAGAACTGGCAAAATATCTGACAAAAGTCAACATTCGATGCCGTTACATACATTCTGAAGTAGATACTTTAGAACGTATCGAAATTATGCAGGATTTGCGAAAAGGTATTTTTGATGTACTTATTGGAGTAAACTTACTTCGTGAAGGACTTGATTTACCAGAAGTATCGCTTGTGGCAATTCTCGATGCTGACAAAGAAGGTTTTCTTCGTAACCACAGATCTTTAACACAAACTATTGGGCGTGCTGCGAGAAATTTAAATGGTAAAGCGATTATGTATGCCGATAAAATTACGGCAAGTATGCAAAGAACCATAGACGAAACCACATACCGAAGAACAAAACAAATCAACTTTAATACTGAAAACGGACTCACACCACAGGCCTTAAACAAAAAAATAGACAGTGCATTTACTAAAAATCCATTGGTCGAATATGAATTAGGTCATACATTAGCTGTCGCTGCTGAACCGGAAACGGCTTATTTATCTAAAACAGATTTAGAAAAAATGATTCGTGAAAAACGAAAATCGATGGAAAAAGCAGCAAAAGAATTAGACTTTATCCAGGCTGCTAAATTGCGTGATGAGATTAAAAAATTACAGGAACAATTAGCTTAATTGTGTTGTTCCTGAAAAACTCCCAATAAAACTTTTGGGTCAATAATAGCATTTGGTGCTTTTTTCATTAAATCCAAAACACGTTTAGTCGCATTTGGATTTAATCCCATTTCTATTGCAATTTGCTGGATGGCTTTTGCTTCTTTTTCATGCAAAATACCATCACAATACATAATCAAAGCCAGCCTGTAAAATTGCTGAATACGCTGAAATTCAGATTTTATCCTGACAGGCATGCTTTCCTGATGAAATAAATCTTTAAAAACGGCATATTCTATACGGAGTTCCTGAGCCACCAGCCACAAAAACTCATATTCTCTTTTGTGCAGATGCCCATCAACAGTAGAAAAAGCAATCATTTCTAAAAGTAAACTTCTCTTTTCTGTTTCGGTATTCATCAATTTATTATTTTTAGCTAAAATATTGTTTTTAAATCTAAAACACAAAAGAACTCATGATTAGGAGATTCTTCTTTTTTCTTATACTATTAATCAGCTCTGCCGGAAATGCACAGGAGAGTACAGCTTCAAAAAATGTATCGACATTTATGATTGAAGCACCTCAACTAAAAACCACTAAGAAAATCTGGATTTATCTTCCTAAAAACTATTCGGCATCAGCCAAAAAATATAGTGTTATTTATATGCACGATGCCCAGAATTTATTCGATGCCAAAACCTCATATTCAGGAGAATGGAATGTCGATGAAAAACTGGACAGTTTAAGCGCGCCCGTAATAGTTGTGGGAATCGAACACGGAAACGAAAAACGTATAGACGAATTAACGCCTTATAAAAATGAAAAATATGGCGGCGGAAATGCTGATAACTACTTAGATTTTATTGTAAATACCTTAAAGCCGTATATCGATAAAAATTACAGAATCAAATCAAAACCCAAAAATACCATTATCATGGGAAGTTCTCTTGGCGGATTGGTTTCTTATTATGCCATCCTGAAATATCCTCAGGTTTTTGGAAAAGCGGGTGTTTTTTCCCCTTCTTTTTGGTTTTCCAATTCTATTTACGCCAAAACAGAAGAAACTTCTAAAATCAAAACCAAAATTTACTTTTTATGTGGAGATAAAGAAAGTGATGACATGGTAAAAGACATGACCAAAATGGAACGTTTACTAGACACAAAACGCTGTTATTGTTTGCATCTTACCAAATCTAAAATAGTAAAAAACGGAGAACATAACGAAAAATTATGGCGGGACGGCTTTGTAAAAGCAGTTCTTTGGCTTGGTTATTGATAAAAAATGTAGCAAAAATAATACAAAATGAAACTAATTTTAAGAGAATACAATCTAAAACTAAAACATACTTTTACCATTTCGAGAGAATCAATTGATTTTCAGCCTTCTTTGATTGTCGAATTACAAAGTGATGGTTTTTCGGGTTATGGAGAAGCGACTTCAAATCCGTATTACAAAACAACAGTTCCAATGATGATGCAGGATTTGGAAAAAATAAGACTAATCATCGAAGCAACAGACAATGAAACTCCGGATGTTTTCTGGGCAAAAATCCATCCCTTTCTAAAAGATGATATGTTTGCTTTATGTGCTTTAGATCTGGCTTATAATGATTTGTATGCCCGCAAAAAAGGCAAAAAATTATACGAATTGTGGGACTATACAACCGAGAAAAATCCTTTAACCGATTATACCATTGGAATTGCTTCTATAGAAAAAATGGTTTCAAAAATGCAGGAACTTCCCTGGCCTATTTACAAGATTAAATTAGGAACCAAAGAAGATATTGCCATTGTAAAAGAACTTAGAAAACATACCGATGCTGTTTTTAGAATCGATGCTAATTGTGGCTGGGGAGTTGACGAAACGATCAACAATGCAGTTGAATTGAAAAAGCTGGGCGTCGAATTTTTAGAACAGCCTATGAAAGCAGACAATTGGGAAGGACATAAGGAAGTCTTCAAACATTCTGTTCTTCCGGTAATTGCAGACGAAAGCTGTATTGTTGAAGAAGATGTTGCCAGATGTTTTAATCATTTTCATGGCGTAAATGTAAAGCTGGTAAAATGTGGCGGTCTAACTGCTGGTAAACGCATGATCGAAGAAGCTAAAAAATTAGGTTTAAAAACAATGGTTGGCTGTATGACCGAATCGACTGTGGGCATCTCGGCAATAGCACATTTACTGCCTCAGCTTGATTATGTAGATATGGATGGCGCATTGCTTCTGGCAGAAGATATTGCAACCGGAGTAACTATAAAAAACGGCGTGGTAAACTATTCTGAACTTAACGGAACCGGAGTTACACTTCTATAAAATGAAAGTAGAAAAATTCCCTGATCGCATTGTTGAAATTGACCAAGAACAATATTTGTATTTTGGCGGAACTGCCTATTTAGGCTTACCAACCCATAAGGTTTTTCAGGAATTGGTTATAAAAAACATTTTAAATTGGGGAACAACGTATGGTAGTTCCAGAACAGCTAATATTCAATTAACGGCTTATGATGCGGGCGAAAAGTTTTTAGCGTCTCATATAGGTTCAGAAAGTACCGTTACGGTTTCCTCCGGAATGCTGGCTGGAAAACTGGTTATTGATTTAATGAAAAAACAGACTGATTGTTTTTTTCATTTGAATGATACGCATAATGCTATTCAAACTGAAAATAGTTTTCCAATATTCTTAAACGGAAATTTAAACAGTCGCCTATTAAATTCTGAAACTGAAAAAATAACAATCCTTACAGATGGTGTTCCTTCATTTGAAACAAAACCTGCCGATTTATCGTTTTTAGAAAAAATTTCAAAGAGCAAAGAAATCACATTAGTGATTGATGAATCGCATTCGTTAGGAATTACAGGCAAAAACGGTTCTGGAATTTATTCTTCTATTTCATTTCCGATCAAAAGAAAAATTTTAGTTTCGTCTCTTGGCAAAGCTTTTGGATTAACAGGTGGTGTTATTGCTGCAGATTCTCAATTCATTGCAGCAATAAAAGAACTTGAAACTTTTACCAGTGCAGCAGGAATGAATCCGGCTTTTGTACAAACGCTTTCTGATGCCGCAGCAATTTATAAAGCACAACATCAAAAATTACTGGATAATTTGAGCTATATCGATTCGGTTTTAATTAAAAATGGGAATGTCAAATTTGACAAAAGCTATCCTCTGATTTATTTATTATCCAATGAATTAGTTGAAAAACTAAAACAGGAAAAGATTATTATTGCGAGTTTCAAATACACCAAAGATGCCGAACCTTTAAATCGAATTGTGGTTACTGCCAATCATTTAAAAGAAGATTTGGATAAATTAGTTGACGTTTTAAATAAAAATTAGTCATAATCCGAGCGATAGCGAACAGGCGAAGCAATTCACAAATTATTTTTATTCTCAAAGATTATGAGAAATAATTCGTGAATTCGTGGCTAAAAAATAAACCGTACCTTTGTAAAAAATAAACGATGACAAATAACGATATACTTAAAAAACTTCGCGTGGCTTTGATGTTGCGTGACGACCAAATAGTTGAAATTTTAGAATTGGTAGATTTCAGAATTTCAAAATCAGAATTGGGTGCTTTTTTCAGAGCCGAAGATCATCCAAATTATATGGAATGTGGCGATCAGGTTTTGCGTAACTTCCTAAACGGATTAGTGATTCATTTAAGAGGAACAAAAGAAAATCCAAAAAATCCAACCGATGTTTTAGCCAAGCATAAAGCAGAGATTCCAAAGAAAGAAAATACTAAAGAAAGACCTGAATTTAAAGCAAGTCCAAAGGATTCAGAAAAAGCAAGAGGTGATCAAAGTCCATCAAAGTCAGGTTCATCAGCTGGAAAACCTAAAAAGAAATCATTTCCAAAAGGAAATGGAAAACCAGTTATTGTAGAAAAAGTAGTTTTCAAAAACGGGAAAAATAAGAAATGATTTAACCGCAAAGATTTATACAGAGTTCATAAAGTTTTTATTAGCCACGAATTCACGAATCATTTCTCATAATCTTTGAGAATAAAAATTCGTGAATTCGTGGCTATTATTTTGAACAGATAAATTTGCAGTTAAATTTTGTTCTCTTCTATTTTTTCAAAGAAAGCATCTTTAAAAGTTGCACCAATCGGGAGTTCTTTTCCACTTGTAAAAACAGAAAAATTATCTGTCGATTCGATATGTTTTAGAGAAACAACATACGATTTATGGATCTGAATAAACTCATTTTCGGACAGCGATTCTTTTATACTTTTTAATGAAGAATGTGTGATGATTTGTTGTTTTGAAGTATGAATACAAACATAGTTCTGAAGACTTTCGACATAAAGAATATCACTCAAAAAAATCTTCTGAAATTTATTCTTTCCATCCGTTTTAATAAACAAAAAGTCGGGTGCATTATTCTGATTTGAAACAACCGCTTTTGGCTCAGAATTCAGCTTAGAAACCGCCTGATAAAAACGTTCAAAAGCAATTGGTTTTAACAAATAATCAATAGCATTTAACTCAAATCCTTCCAGGGCAAAATCAGGATAAGCCGTTGTAAAAATTACCTTTATATCTTTAGAAATAATCCTTGAAATCTGCAAACCGGTTAACTGCGGCATCTGAATATCCAAAAAGATAACATCAACTGTTTGTGTATTCAGAAATTCTAAAGCTTTTAAGGAATCATTAAAAACGCCCACTTTTTCAAGAAAATGAACTTTTCCTATATAGTTTTCTAAAATTCGTGTTGCTGGCGGTTCGTCATCAACTATGATACATTTAAAACTCATTGGTTATTTTTTTAGTGGTATTTTTAAATAGGTTTTAAAGATATTGTTTTCTGCTGTTTTTTCGAGTACAAATTTCTCTTTATAGGTATATTGCAGCCTTTTGGTCAGGTTGTCAAAACCAATCCCGGTCGATGAATAATGTTCGCCTTCAACAACATGATTGAATGTTGAAATTTCCAGAAAATCATCTTTTATTCTAATTAAAATTTTAGCCATCTTTTCAGGATCATTTAGTTTTCCGTGTTTAAATACATTTTCAACAAAATGAATCAATGCCGAAGACAGAATTTTTCCATCATCATAATTTCCTTCAATAGAAAAATCAAGATACAACTGATCTTCAAAGCGTTTTTTCTGTAAATGAATATAGTTTTGGATAAACTGAATTTCTTTAGAAAGAATCGCTTCGTCTTTATCTGTTTCTGTAATGACATAACGAAGCAAATCAGAAAGAACCAAAACATCTGAAGCCATTTCGTCGTCTTTTAAAATCAACTGACTGTAAAAAGAATTCAGTGTATTAAATAAAAAATGCGGGCTTACCTGTGCTTTCAGCATTTGAAATTCGGCTTTTTTGTTTTCTAAAAGCAATTCCTGATTTTGCTTGTAGGATTCCTGAAATTGCCAAAACAAATAACTCATAACACTTAAAGCTATAGATGGCAATCCGAAGAAAAAGTTATCCTGAATATAATATGCAACTTCGCGACTTTTCTCGGCATAATTATGAATTCCGGTAATTTCGAAAATAACTATTTCCTGAAAAAAATAGCGAACTCCTGCAAAAATCAATAAAGACACCGGAATACTTAAGACGTATAATACAATTTTTTTTTTGTTTAAAAACCAGTAACAAAAAATATAAAAATTTAAAAGATAAACAACAAAAATAGAAAGCACAAAACTAGTGTTAAACATAAAATAAAGGCTACTAAAAACGAATTTAAGTCCTTTATTATTAACTGCAATATCCCACAAATAAAAGGTAATTGATAAGCCCAGAAAAAGAAGAATATGATAGTAAAAAGGAATTTTTGGTTTCATAATAATGTTGTTGTTATTTCAAAAATACAACTATGTGTTTATATCAATGCCATATTTATATAAAACTGCTATTTTCTGTGATGAACGATCTAAAATGATACACGAATTTTTTCAACAGTAATTTCATGTGGTTAGTGATTTGAAATTTGGTGTTCATCAAAAAACTAAAATTTCCCCTGAAAAGCATGATACATTTGTCCTGAATTTAAAACAAATCATCATGAAAAAAATCGCCTTATTATTAGTTTTTGCAATCGCATTTAATACTGTTTCTGCACAATCAAAAAAGAAACAAATATTATTACTTGGAACTTTCCATTTTGAAAATCCGGGACTGGATGTAGCCAAAACAAATACATTTAATGTTATGTCTGATAAGAGTCAGAAAGAGTTGGAAAACATTACCAATAAAATTAAAAAGTTCGGTCCTGATAAAATTTTCGTTGAATGGAATTATGAGAAACAAGATAAACTTGATAAATTCTATGCTAGAAATTCAGACAGCTTATTTCGTGTAAAAGCTGATGAAATAGTGCAAGTAGCCTTAAGATCTGCTAAAAAATTAGGTCATAAAAAATTATACGGAATTGACTATCAACATGCTGACTTTCCTTATGACAGTTTGGTAAACGGAATGAAAGCAGCCAATCAATTTGACCTGATCAAAATAAACGAAGAGACTATGAAGAAATATGAAAACGATCAGAATCAAAAAATTGCAAAATATTCTTTAACAGAATTGCTTTTGGATATCAATACCCAAAAATCTAATGAGGAGAATCTTGGCTGGTATCTTCAAACAGCTACTAAAGGTGGCAAAACAAACGATTTTGTGGGCGCTTATTTAGTTTCTGAATGGTACAGAAGAAATCTCTATATGTATGCTTTAATTCAGAAATTAACTGAAAGCAAAGACAATAAAATAATGGTTTTATTGGGTGCCGGACATACCGCAATGATTAGAGAATTTGTTGAACACAACCCTGATTTTGAAATTGTAGAACTGGCGACGGTTTTGAAATAAAAGATTCAAACTGCACGAATTTTTACCGCAAAGTTCGCAAAGTTTTTTTAGCCACGAATTCACGAATTATTTTTTTATAATCTTTGAGAATAAAAATTCGTTAATTCGTGGCTATTTTAAACAAATAGCTTTGCGAACTTTGCGTTTATATAAAATCTTGTGAGTAAAAAAACTTTGCGTGCTTTGCGGTTAAATCTTCCTACTATTAAATTGACCACAAAAAAAATCCCTCCGAATAATCGAAGGGATTTTTATATATTAAAGAGAAGATGCACTGCTGTGCATCTCTACAATATTATTTATTAAGATAATGCAGCTTTAACTTGATCAGCAGCTTCTTGAAATTGAACAGCTGATAAAATTGGCATACCTGAATTGTCAATTAATTCTTTTGCAATTTCAGCATTTGTTCCTTGCAAACGAACGATAATTGGCACATTGATAGCATCACCCATGTTTTTGTAAGCATCAACAACACCCTGAGCAACACGGTCACAACGAACGATACCACCAAAGATATTAATTAAGATAGCTTTTACGTTTGGATCTTTTAAGATAATTCTAAAAGCTGTTTCAACACGTTTTGCATCAGCAGTTCCTCCTACGTCAAGGAAGTTTGCAGGCTCAAAACCAGCATATTTAATTAAGTCCATAGTTGCCATTGCAAGACCAGCTCCGTTTACCATACATCCTACAGTACCGTCAAGGTCAACATAGTTTAGACCAACTTCTTTAGCTTCAACTTCGATTGGATTCTCCTCACGGATATCTCTCATTTCAGCATATTTAGGTTGTCTGTATAAAGCGTTATCGTCGATGTTAACTTTAGCATCAACAGCTAAGATTTTGTTATCAGAAGTTTTTAAAACCGGGTTGATTTCAAACATAGAAGCATCAGAACCAATGTAAGCATTGTATAATGAATCGATGAATTTAACCATTTCTTTGAAAGCATTTCCAGAAAGACCTAAATTGAAAGCAATTCTTCTAGCCTGGAAACCTTGTAATCCAACAGACGGATCAACTTCTTCAGTAAAGATTAAGTGTGGAGTGTGCTCAGCAACTTCTTCAATATCCATTCCACCTTCAGTAGAATACATAATCATATTGCGTCCTGTAGCTCTATTCAATAAAACAGAAACATAAAATTCAGAAGTTTCACTTTCACCAGGATAGTATACATCTTCTGCTACTAATACTTTGTTTACTTTTTTACCTTCAGCCGGAGTCTGAGGAGTAATCAATTGCATTCCGATAATTTGTTCTGCAATTTCTTCAACTTGTTGCAAGTTTTTCGCTAACTTAACTCCACCACCTTTTCCGCGTCCACCTGCGTGAATTTGTGCTTTTATTACATGCCATCCTGTACCAGTTTCGGCAGTTAATTGTTTTGCAGCAGCTACAGCTTCAACCGCATTGTTAGCCACAATTCCGCGTTGAATGCGTACTCCGTAACTTGCTAAAATTTCTTTTCCTTGATATTCGTGTATGTTCATAATATAGAATTTGTCTGGTTCTGAATTTATTTCAGAATAAAAGTGCGACAAAAGTAGCAAAATTCAACTTAATAGTAAAATCTTTTTCAATTAAAAAACGATTGAGATATCTCCAAAACGTTTATTCTTTTTCAATGCAAAGAAATAGTTAACTAAACAATTTGTTAATATTAACTGAAAACCACTAAAACGTTTGATATTTAACAAAAAATTCACTGGTTTTCCTAGTCATTCGACGATTTTTCTTAATATATTTTAGTTCGGATTGTCAATTTATCAATTCGCAATGGTTAATATAATATTATTATCAATTAAGAACCCTTTTTCTAATATTACTACAAAAATGAAAGCGAATATATAATTTCGCTACATTATGTTTAACGAAATCTTTATTTTTGTAGAAAAAATATCAAGAATGAAAGTTAAAGAACAAGGGCTTTATTTGCCTGAATTTGAACACGACAATTGTGGTGCAGGATTTATTTGTAATTTGAATGGTATTAAGTCAAATGATATTATTCACAAAGCATTAGACATCTTAATTAAATTGGAACATCGTGGTGCCGTTAGTTCTGATGGAAGAACTGGAGACGGAGCAGGGATTTTGTTTGACATCCCTCATGATTTCTTTAAGAAAGTATGTGACTTTGAAATCCCTGAAACGCGTGAGTATGCAGTAGGAATGGTTTTTTTACCAAAAAGCAAAAACCAGGTATCTTTTTGTATGAATGCATTTGAAGCAACCATTAAAGATCAAAATTTAAAGATCCTGGGTTGGAGAGATGTGCCTGTTGAAGTGGAAAATTTAGGGCAAATTGCCGCAGAAAAAGAACCAACAGTTAAACAGGTTTTTGTTAGCAAAAACGGTCAGGATTTAACTGAACAAGAATTTAATGCAAAACTTTTTGCAGCTAGAAAAATTGCAGAACATGCCGTAAGAGGATCTAAAACCTCAGAAAGTCATATGTTTTATTTTACTAGTTTATCGACTACTACTATAATATATAAAGGTCTGTTGATGCCGGAAGACATCAGCCGCTATTATATTGATTTAAAAGATCCCGATTTAGTGACTCGTCTGGCGTTAGTGCACCAGCGTTTCTCTACCAATACATTCCCGTCATGGGATTTAGCTCAACCGTTTAGATACATGTGTCATAATGGTGAGATCAACACACTTCGTGGAAACGTAAGCCGTATGCGTGCTCGTGAAGAACTTATGCAAAGCAAAGTTTTTGGCGATGATATCAAAAAACTATTCCCAATTATCTTAGAAGGAAAATCAGATTCTGCTTCTATGGATATGGTAGTAGAACTTTTATTAATGACAGGTCGTTCATTACCGGAAGCAATGATGATGGTTGTTCCTGAAGCCTGGGAAAAACACCAGACCATGTCTCCTGAAAAAAGAGCCTTCTACGAATTCAACGCTTGTATCATGGAGCCTTGGGACGGTCCGGCTTCTATTCCGTTTACAGATGGTAACGTAATTGGAGCTTTACTGGACAGAAACGGATTGCGTCCTTCTCGTTATACTTTAACGAAAAGCGGATTCGTAATCATGTCATCTGAGATTGGTGTATTAGATATCGATCCGGAAGATGTAATTCAGCACGGTCGTTTAGAGCCAGGAAAAATGTTTCTGGTTGATATGAACGAAGGTCGTATTATTGAAGACGAAGAAGTTAAAAAAGCAATCGTTACAAAACGTCCTTACCAGCAATGGATTGACGAAAACTTATTACCATTAGCGAAAGTTCCATACACTAATAACCCTACTCCGGTTGAAAAATTAGATTTCGTAACCAGACAAAAGTTATTTGGTTATACGATTGAAGATTTAAAAACAATCATCAACCCAATGGGAGGTCAGGGAGCTGAAGCCATTAGTTCTATGGGTAACGATACACCATTGGCAGTGTTATCAGATCAGCCTCAGTTATTGTACAACTATTTCAAACAATTGTTTGCTCAGGTTACCAACCCGCCTTTGGATGGTATTCGTGAAGAAATTATTACTGATATCAGTTTAGCTATTGGAGGCGATTTCAATATTTTTGAAATTGAATCTAAGCAATGTAAAAAATTAAAAATCCAAAATCCGGTTATTTCTAATGAGGATTTGGATAAAATCAGAAACATTGATCACGCCGATTTCAAATCAGCTACAATTTCTACTTTATATAAAATAGAAAAAGGAGTTAACGGTTTAGAGCGTGCGCTTGAAAAATGCGTTCAGGCAACTTACAAAGCTGTTTCTGAGGGATGCAATATTATCATCTTATCAGACAGAGGGGTTAGCGAACAATTAGCTCCAATCCCAATGTTATTGGCTTGTTCTTATATTCACCATTCTTTGAATATTTTACAGGTTCGTTCTAAATTCGGAATCATAATCGAATCGGCTGAACCACGTGAACCGCATCATTTTGCTTTATTGTTTGGATACGGTGCAAGTGCTATCAATCCATACATGGTAAATGAAATCATTCACGATCAGGTAGCGCAAGGTTTCATTACCGGAGTAAAAGCAGATTATGCCGTTGTAAATTACAACAAAGCGATTGCAAAAGGTATCGTTAAAATCATGAACAAAATTGGTATCTCTACATTACATTCTTACAGAGCTGCCCAGATTTTCGAGATTTTAGGTTTAAACAAAACATTTACCTCTAAATATTTCCCTTACACACCATCGAGAATCGAAGGAATTGGTTTAATGGAAGTTGAAAAAGAGGTTAAAAAACGTTTCCAAAAAGCTTTCCCAAATTCAAAAGTAGCAAGTTTGCTTTCTCTTGAAATTGGAGGTATTTACAGATGGAGACGTGGCGGTGAAAAACACATGTTTAACCCAACCACTATTTCTAAATTACAACAGGCAGTTCGTTTAAACAGCCCTGAAAGTTATAAAGAATACTCAAATGCCGTTAATGAGCAAAGCTCAAACTTAATGACCATTAGAGGTTTATTTGAATTCAACAATCTTGACCCTATTTCTATTGATGAAGTAGAACCTTGGACAGAAATTGTAAAGAAATTCAAAACCGGAGCTATGTCTTACGGTTCTATCAGTCAGGAAGCGCACGAGAACCTAGCGATTGCCATGAACAGAATTGGCGGAAAAAGTAATTCTGGAGAAGGTGGAGAAGATCCAAGACGTTTCCAGAAAGAAATCAACGGAGATTCCAGAAACAGTGCAATTAAACAAGTAGCCTCAGGACGTTTTGGTGTTTCGATCAACTATTTGACAAACGCTAAAGAAATCCAGATTAAAATGGCTCAGGGAGCAAAACCTGGTGAAGGTGGACAATTACCTGGAGAAAAAGTGGTGCCTTGGATTGCCGAAACCAGAAACTCTACTCCTTATGTAGGTTTGATTTCGCCTCCTCCTCACCACGATATTTACTCAATTGAAGATTTATCTCAGTTGATTTACGATTTGAAAAATGCAAACCGTGAAGCACGTGTTAACGTAAAATTAGTTTCTGAAGTTGGAGTTGGAACCATCGCTGCCGGTGTTGCCAAAGCAAAAGCTGACGTGATCCTAATTTCTGGTTACGACGGAGGAACAGGAGCTGCACCATTAACTTCTTTACAACACACAGGTATTCCGTGGGAACTTGGTTTAGCTGAAGCGCAGCAAACTTTGATCTTAAACGATTTAAGAAGCCGTGTAGTTTTAGAGTGTGACGGACAGTTAAAAACAGGTCGTGACGTTGCCATCGCTGCTTTATTAGGAGCTGAAGAATTTGGTTTTGCAACGGCTCCGCTTGTAGCTTCCGGATGTATCATGATGAGAGCTTGTCACTTAAATACTTGTCCTGTTGGTATTGCAACTCAGGATCCTGAATTGAGAAAAAATTTCAAAGGAACTCCGGAGCACGTAATCAACTTCATGTATTTTATTGCTGAGGAGTTAAGAGAAATCATGGCGCAGTTAGGTTTCAGAACCTTAAAAGAAATGGTGGGTCAGTCACAAAAATTAAATGTGAACAAAGCCATCAAACATTACAAAGCAAATGGTTTAGACTTATCACCAATTCTATACAAACCGGAAAAAGCGAAAACAGAGCCAAATCACAATACAACTACACAAGATCACCAACTTGAAAACGTATTGGATTTTGACATCATCAAAGAAGCGATTCCGTCTATTTACAGAAAAGAAAAAACAAGAGTAACCTTTAAAATTAAAAATACAGACCGTTCTGTAGGTGCGATTTTGAGTAATGAAATCTCAAAAATCTACGGCGCACAAGGATTACCTGATGACACTATTTTAGTTGATTTTGAAGGTTCTGCCGGACAAAGTTTTGGTGCTTTTGCAACAAACGGATTGTCATTTAAAATTCACGGAAACTGTAATGATTATTTAGGAAAAGGGCTGTCTGGAGGAAAACTAATTGTAAAAGTACCTCCTACTGCAACCTTCAAACCTGAAGACAATATCATTATCGGGAACGTTGCCCTTTACGGAGCTATTACCGGAGAGGCTTATATTAATGGAATGGCCGGTGAGCGTTTCTGTGTTAGAAATTCTGGAGCAACAGCAGTTGTTGAAGGAATTGGAGATCACGGATGCGAATACATGACCGGTGGTACAGTAGTAGTTTTAGGAAAAACAGGAAGAAACTTCGCGGCTGGTATGAGCGGTGGTGTAGCTTATGTTTACGATCCAAATAAAAAATTCGACTCAACAGTTTGTAACATGGAAATGGTTGCATTTGATCCGTTGGAAGAAGAGGACATTACAAAACTAAGACGATTGATCAAAAATCATTCATTGTATACCAGCAGTCCATTAGCAAAAAGAATTTTAGCAGACTGGGAAAACCAACAACAGCACTTCGTAAAAGTAATGCCAACTGATTACAAAAAAGCATTACAACGAATTGCAGAAGAAAAACAAATAGAAGAATTAATAGCTAATTAAAAAAGGTTCTGAGGTACTAAGTTTCTGAGGTACTAAGTTTTGAGTTTTCAACTCGCTTCTTACCTCTCACATCTCACAACTAAATCTAATTAAAAAGTCATGGGTAAAATAGGCGGATTTAAAGAATATAACAGAGCCGACGAAAGTAATGTAGCAGTAGCAGAACGTGTTTCGAACTACAACGAATTTACTATTCCGTTAGCAAAAGATAAAATAAAAGAACAAGGTTCAAGATGTATGGATTGTGGTATTCCTTTTTGCCACAGTGGTTGTCCGTTAGGGAATTTAATTCCGGACTTCAACGACATGGTACATCAGGAAGAATGGCAGAGTGCATTAGAGATTTTACAATCTACTAATAACTTTCCGGAATTTACAGGACGCTTATGCCCTGCTCCATGCGAAAAAGCATGTGTATTAGGAATCATCAAAGATCCTGTATCTATCGAAAACATCGAAAAAAACATTGTAGAAAGAGGTTTCGCCGAAGGATGGATTAAACCACAGGCACCAAAAACAAGAACTGGTAAAACAGTTGCCGTTATTGGTTCAGGACCTGCAGGTCTTGCAGCTGCTCAGCAATTAAACAGAGCCGGACACACGGTTACTGTTTTTGAAAGAGACAACGCAATTGGAGGTTTATTACGTTACGGAATCCCTAATTTCAAATTAGAAAAACAAATTATCGACAGACGAGTTGTTATCCTTGAAGCAGAAGGAATCACTTTTAAAACTAATGTAAATGTTGGAGTTAACTTTAGTGTAGAAGAATTAAACCAATTCGATTCTATCGTTTTATGCGGAGGAGCAACTGAAAGAAGAAGCTTGCCAACTAAAGGAATCGAAAGCAAAGGCGTTGTTCAGGCAATGGATTTCTTAACACAGCAAACTAAAGTTTTATTTGGAGAATCAATTCCGGATCAGGTAAAAGCAACTGGTAAAGACGTTATCGTTATTGGTGGTGGAGATACAGGTTCTGACTGTATTGGAACTTCAAACAGACACGGAGCAAAATCAGTAACTAACTTTGAGATTTTACCAAAACCTCCAGTTGGAAGAAGTGAAACAACTCCTTGGCCTTTCTGGCCGTTGCAGCTTAAAACATCATCTTCTCACGAAGAAGGCTGTAACAGAAACTGGTTAATCAATACGAAAGAATTCATTTCTAATGATAAAGGTGAATTAACCGGATTAAAAACAGTTGAAGTACAATGGAAAATGACTCCTGGTCAGCGTCCTGAATTAATCGAAAAAGAAGGATCAGAAAAAATCTGGCCTTGCGATTTAGCTTTATTGGCTTTAGGATTTACAGGTCCGGAGAAAACACTAAGCGAGCAATTAGGAATCGAAACTGATTTTAGAAGCAATTACAAAGCAACTAATTATCAAACAAATGTTCCTCACATTTTCACTGCAGGTGATATGCGAAGAGGACAATCATTAATCGTGTGGGCTATTTCAGAAGGTCGCGAAGCAGCAAGAGAGGTAGATTTGTTCTTAATGGGCTCTACCAACCTGCCTACTAAAGGAAATGGAGATTTACCGAGTCTTTAATTTTAAGGTTCTGAGAAACTAAGATGCTAAGGTTCTAAGTTTTTTTTCTTAGCATTTTATTTAATCTTTATTCCGATAAACAACATAACTACTAATAAACCCTTGAATTTATATTCAGGGGTTTTGTTTTTTTGCGATATTTTTTTTTCCACAACTCGAACGACAGTGAACAGGTAAAGCAATTCACGAATTACTCTAATTTCTTTTTTTTCTGGCTGGTTTCTATTTCAATATAGCCCGTGGTTTCAACCACGGGAACGCAATATATGATTACGTTCAAATCCGTAACGTTTCCCGTGGTTGAAACCACGGGCTATGTTTTAGCATTTTGCGAAAATAAAAATTTGTGGGAATTCGTGTTATTCGTGGCAAAAGAATATTTTGAAGCATCACAATTAGCATTTTAACAAACATAGTTCCCGCTTTCGGCTACATCTCTCATCTCTCCGTTCCACTAAGAGGATATCGCTTCTATCGGGGCTAAATTCAAACATTCGGCTTCTTTTAAAAATTAGAATAAAAAAGAAATCCATTTAATCTGTGCAATCTGTGGCAAAAAACAATTTCAATAGCATTTAAGAATAAGTTAAATTCGTGAATTCGTGGCAAAAAACCTTTGTATCTTTGCACCTCTGCCTCTTTGAACCTCCTACAACGTTACAAAATTCGAAAACAAGCAAGTTTTTGTTTAAAAACAAACAATTTGTTACAATTTGTTATTTTTCTACAATTAATTTGCAGTTACTCAAAAGTGTAATAACTTTGCTCAAAATGATTTAAAAATGCAAGCAAAAGATTTACTGCAGTTAGCAGACCAATTTGGAAGTCCATTGTATGTTTACGATGCTGAAAAAATCCAATCTCAGTACAACAGATTAACTAAAGCTTTCTCTAAGGTAGAAAACTTAAGAGTTAATTACGCCATGAAGGCATTGTCAAACGTTGCGATTCTACAGTTATTAAAGAACATGGGGTCTGGTTTAGATACTGTATCAATTCAGGAAGTTCAGTTAGGACTTCATGCTGGCTATGACCCTGACAAAATTTTCTTTACACCAAACGGCGTTTCTCTGGAAGAAATCGAAGAAGTAGCCGCAATGGGTGTACAAATCAATATTGATAACTTATCTATTCTGGAGCAATTCGGAACAAAACATCCACATATTCCGGTATGTATTCGTATTAATCCACACGTAATGGCGGGCGGAAATGCTAATATTTCTGTTGGACATATCGATAGTAAATTCGGAATTTCTGTTCACCAGATTCCGCATATCTTACGAATTGTAGAGAACACAAAAATGAGCATTGTAGGGATTCACATGCACACAGGATCTGATATCTTAGATATCGAAGTATTCTTGTATGCAGCTGAAATCTTATTCGATACTGCTAAACATTTCAAAGATTTACAATTCTTGGATTTCGGAAGCGGATTCAAAGTGCCTTACAAAAAAGACGATATCGAAACCGACATCGAAGAATTAGGTAAAAAATTATCTAAAAGATTCAATTCATTCTGTTCAGAATACGGCAGAGATTTAACTTTGATTTTCGAACCAGGAAAATTCCTTGTGAGCGAAGCAGGTTTCTTCTTAGCAAAAGTAAACGTAGTAAAACAAACAACATCAACAGTTTTCGCCGGAATCGACAGTGGTTTCAACCACTTAATCCGTCCAATGTTTTACGGTTCACAACATTATATCGAAAACATCTCAAATCCAAAAGGAAAAGAGCGTTTTTACTCTGTTGTAGGATACATTTGCGAAACCGATACTTTTGCCAACAACCGCAGAATCTCTGAAATTACCGAAGGCGATATTTTAGCCTTCAGAAACGCAGGAGCATATTGTTTCTCTATGTCATCCAACTACAATTCAAGATACAAACCAGCCGAAGTCCTATGGAAAGACGGAAAAGGAATCTTGATTCGTGCACACGAAACATTCGAAGATTTACTTAAAAACCAAATTCCGTTACCGCAAGAAGTTGCTGCTACGGTTTAACAATAGAAAAAAAGAGAATATCACTTTAATCCTGTTTCTTAATTGAAGCGGGATTTTTTTTTTTAGATCTTTTAGACTTCTTAGACTTTAGACTTCATAGATTTTCTTGAAACCGATTGTCAGGCTGAGCGAAGTCGAAGCCCGCTCAAAGTAACCACAATGCTTGTTTTCGTAGAGTTTATCGACACAGTTTATCATTTCGACAAAGGAGACTCGAGCGATAGCGAACAGACGAAGTAAATCTTCGCAAATAACTCTACAAAATCTCGAATTAAAATTTATTTAATACCTTTCCTTATTCTTTTGCAAAACCTCTTAAATGAACTTTGAAGTACTTAACATTCGTAGAATAGACTCTACAACAGGAAATTTCAAATTACATGAAGATTATATTCTTTCATACGATCATTTTGATGGATGGTCCGAAAGATTATTAAGATTAGGAATTTATATTGATATCATTTTTGAATGCAAAGCTGAGATAAGTTTTTACACAAAAAATCAAGACAAATTCGAAAAACAGTTTGAATGCGAAATGCCCTCTGAAATTAAAACTGTAATTTTAGAGATCTTAAATCTCGACCATGTCGTATTAAAACATTATTATGCTGATATGTTCTTAGAAGATGAAACCCGGCAGAATTATGTTATTAATCATTACGGAAAATCACATAATATTACAATAGGAACTTTGCTCAAAAAAATGCAGTCAGAAAATCCAACCGAAGAATTATTTTTTCTTTTAATTGATCTTTTCAAGAAATGGCGAGAAGAAATTTATCAGGAATGTTTAAAGGAATTAACTCCATCTAATCAGGTTTCAATTAACGAAAAACGTAAACGAAAGAGATAAAAGCTTTGAAAAGCGAAAATCAATTCTATCAGAAAAAACATATTTTATTTTCATTTAAATAATGAAAAAATTAAATACCTTTGAAATATGAGCACGACATCAAAACTAAAACATATCGGCAGAAACATCAGCCGAATCAGAGAACTTAAAGGTATGAAGCAGGAAGCCCTTGCGTATGCAATTGGATTAAGCCAGCAAACTATTTCCAGTATTGAAACAAGCGAAATAGTTGACAAAGAAAAGCTTGAAAAAATCGCCGAAGCACTTGGCGTTACTGTAGAAGCGATTGAAAATTTTTCAGAAGAAAATGTATTTAACTATTTTAATACTTTTCATGAATCTGTTACGGGAAGTTTCATAACTAATAATTCTTGTAATTTCAATCCACTTGATAAAGTTGTAGAACTTTACGAACGCTTGGTTCAGGCTGAAAAAGACAAAGTAGAATATTTAGAAAAATTACTAAAAGGAAAATAATTCCTTTACATATAAAATTTATGAAAGCACAAATATCTCTTTAATTTGTGCTTTTTTTGTAAATGCTAATCTACTAACCACAATATTTCTATGAAGAAGTTGTTGCTTTTCGCATTATTTGTTTTATCTACTGCTTGTAATTTCAATTCAAATAACAAAACTGATTTTAGTAACAAAAAAGAGAATTCTGAAATTAAAAAAGAAAATCGGCAATTAAATTCGGATATTTTTCTAACCGATACTTTAGCCATTAATAAGCATTATTACATTCAAAAATCAAGAAATAAATCTTTTTATTGTCTTACCTCTATTAATGGTGATACAATCATAAAGCCTGCCGATTACTATTTTGATATCGAATATTTAGATATTAACGAAGATGGATATGATGATATTCGTATTTATTTTGTTAGTAACATTCCAAATCAATGTGATAATTACTTATATAATAAAGAACTTCAAAAATTCATTCTTATTCAGGACTGTGAGCTTGATATCCAAAAAATTAAAGGAGTTCCATTTTATTATTCATATAATAAAGCGGGTTGCTCTGACCTAAACTGGGAAAGTCATTTAAGTAAAATTGAAAACTTTAAGCTAATAAATTACGGTTACATATTAGGGCACGGTTGTGATTTTGAGGTTGAAAAAAATCCCCAATCAATATCTGTTTATAAAATAATTAGCCCAAAAGCTATGAAATTAATTCAAAAGCTTCCTTATCTCAAAAATATTCCTAAAAATGAAGACAAATGGAGTTTTATAGAAAGGTATTGGCAAAAGAATTATAGAACATTTGAGAAATAAAATCCTATTTTTATCATTCCAAATCAAACCCAAAACAAATGAAATTCACAATTACCCTATCAACACTATTCCTACTATTCACAACAAATTTATTCAGTCAAGCCCTAGCCGATTTAAAACTAAAACCCAAAGAAATTCCTAAAACTTATATTTTAAGCGACGGTAATATTTGTATTACGCCTCAGGCCTGCACTTTTTATAATGATATAGAAACCTACAGTAATATTGTGGGAACTGTAAAAAGTAAAGCCATTCAGAGTTTTAAAAGTAAAACAGATCGCGGTTCTATACTATATTTTGAGTTTGAGCACACGTTCAAAGGTGATCGTTTTCTGCAAGGATTGTTATGGGGAAAAGACGGTCAGCCAACTGATGAACATCCCGAAGAATATCTTGCAAAAGGAAAGTTTCTGATTATTTGGAGTTTTCGTCCGGACAGCACTATTAAGGAAAAATCAGAAACTAAAATAGAAGCACTTTTACCATAAAAACAAACCCTTATTTGAAAAACTTTTTTATTGTTTTGACTCTAAGTAAAAGCTATTTAACACTTTACAAAATCAAAAAACACAATTCTTTTCTTATTCATAACTTATAAAATTCATAAATTTACTGGTATGCTATTTTTTTAACGGCTACAATTAAATTCTAATTTTTTAAAATGAACCTTATGAAAACGAAAAAAATATGGGCCAATTTAGCTGTAGAAAACTTAGACCGAACAACCAAATTCTACAGCGATTTAGGATTTACACCAAACGGACACAATACCAACAAAGAGCTTAGAAGTTTTCTTTTTGGAGATGCCAATTTTATCATCCATTTTTTTGTAAAAGAGCGATTTAAATGGGCTGTAAATGGTGAAGCAACAGACTTAAAACTTGGAAATGAAATTATATTTTCGCTTTCTGCCGAAAGCAAAGATGAGGTAGACCAATGGTTAATTGTTGTTAAAAAAGCGGGCGGAAGTATTTTTGCAGAACCTCAGGATTATGGAAAAGGATATTTCTTTGGTTTTTCTGATCCTGATGGGCACAAATTCAATGTTTTATACTGGCCGGAATAAAACAGAAACTGGATCGAATACTCAATTTCCTGAATTTGAATAAAAAGAAGAATTTTAAAAAACGTATTTGCGACAGATATAAAATTGGAAAACTTCATTTAGCATTCACCTTTTAAGCATACTTTTGCTTTTGAAAAAGCTTCAGAAAAGTAAATACTAATGCCTGAATTATTCTGAATGCTCCTATTTCAATAATTTTACAAAAAAAGCAACAATGAAACCACAAACACGAATTCTGTTTTATTCAATATTATTCTTCTTATACCTTACTTCTACTTCATTTATTCTCTCTTTGGGTCAAATTTTAAAAACTGATCCGTATATCACCTTAGGCGTTGGTTTTGCTGTTTTAAATCTCATTTATTCCTTTTTAGGATTAAAATGGAAACCATTACTAAACATCATTTTATCTATAGTCATTGCTGCCTCAGCATTATTCTTAGCAGTACAGTTTTCTAATTTACGTTTACTTTCAGATTATGATCCTTATTTAGTTAAAACAGCCATATTTACCAATGCTGTACTTTCGATTATATTTTGGGAGATTGCATATCAGGTAAAGATTAGAAAAACAAGTTAAAATGCTACTCCGCATAATACAGCCCATTTTTACAGATTAAAAAAATCTATATTTCTGTACGTATTTTTTTACATTCGCATTCTAAATATTTCAATGCCAAAATAATTAAATATGAAAATTAGAGTTTTAATCTTACTGTCTGTAATCGCAGTTTCCTGCAAAAAAGAAATCAAAACAGAAACACCACAAGTTACCACAAAAGATTCTGTTGAAGTTACTCCAAAACAAGAGACCAAAATTAAAGAAAGTGACACTATCGTAATTTCAACCAAACACAAAACAAACAAAATTATCTGCGATTTAGATGGTGACGGGAAAAATGAAACCGTTGAAATTGTACGAAGCACAAAAAATAACAAAAGTGGTTTAAGAATCATTTTTGGAAACGGAGCAAAAACAGATTATTTCGGAATGGGAAATACTGTTTTACAACAAGGTTTTGACGAAATTGACTGGGCCGGAATTTTTGAAAAAGCACCAAAAGGAGAAATTGTCTGGAACAATGTAAATGATGATGGTGAAATTATGGGCGATGAAGAGATAAAAGAAGAAGACAAAATAAAACTGCCAAATGACGGAATCTTTATTCATGCCGAAGAAAGCTGCGGAGGCGGGATTATTTACCTGAAAAACGGAAAATACGAATGGGTTCAGCAGGAATAGATTTGCATAGAAGCAATTTAAAAACTTCTTAATTAATAGTCTTTTAATTAAATACATTTTAAAATCAATTTCAATGAAGCAGATCTTTTTACCTTTTGTTTTTCTTATTTTAATATCCTGTAATAAAGAAAATAAGACGAACTCTAACATAAAACCTGAAACAGCAATAAAAACTGAAGATTCGCTAGTAAAAAAAACTGTTTCTGATACAGCCAATAAAGTAAGTCTTGGTGATTATGAAGAATATGAAAAGCTTCCAAAATTAATTGTTGACTCCATTTCTGAGTCAGAGTTTAACCAACTTAAAACAACAAAATACCTAGAGAAAATTAATCCCGAACAAAGTGGCAATTTTTTCTATATCCAGACTGAGCGTAAAAAACACAAGTTTAAAAAATACAAAGATTATGGTGGCGAAGAAAGCTGGAGTGGTTATGAGTTATTGGGTTATTATACCAACTTAAAATTGTTTGCAGTTACAGAAAATTCTACCTCAGAAAGTCTGGGCTTTGGAGGACTATTTTTATTAGATGCAACTAATGATTATCAATATAATATTGCTTCTTTTGGTGACGGAAGTGTTGAATTGCCAATTCCATCAGTAAACAATAAATATCTTGTTTATTATTACAACTCAGTTTATGAAAGCCAAAATTGTGAAATAGGAGTTTTAAAAATCAATGATAAAACAAATCCAAAAAAATATTTAACTGAAGCTGCCAGTTATAAATCAGACAATTTTAAAATTGAAAAAATCATCTGGAAAACTGATCAGGTTTTCTTTATAAAGGGTTATAAAGAAGTTGAGAACAAAAACTTGTATTCTTATTATAAGGCTGAAATTAAATAAAGTCACCGGACACTTTGGTTTTCTAATGTAAAAAATAATCATTTATCTGAAGAAAACAGGAATAGATTTGCATAGAAGCAATTTAAAAACTTCTTAATTAATATTTTTCTTTGAACTAAATACATTTTAAAATCAATTTCAATGAAGCGGATCTTTCTACCTTTTGCATTTCTTATTTTAATTTCCTGTAATAAAGAAAACAAGACGAACTCTAACATCAAAAATAAGGATTCTGTATCAAGAGAAACTGTTTTGGATACAAGCAAAGAAATAACAATTGGTTATTATTATACATATGAAAAGCTTCCAAAATTAGTTGTTGACTCTATTTCTGAAACAGAGTTTAACCAACTTAAAACAACAAAATACTTAGAAAATATTGAACCCGAGCAAAGTGGTGATTTTTTCTTTATTCAAACTGAACATAAAAAATATAAATTTAGAAAATATAAAAATTATGCGATCAAAGAAAATAGGAGTGCTTCTGAGTTATTAGGCTATTATACAAATTTAAAGTTGTTTGCAATTGCAGATAGCTCAACTTCAGAATATTTAGGCTTTGGAAAATTATTTTTATTAGATTATACGAATGATTATCAATACAATATTCTACCTTTTGTTGGCGGAAATGTCATGCTGCCAATTCCGTCCGTAAACAATAAATATTTTGTTTATTATTACAACCCAGTTTATGAAAGTCAAAATTGTCAAATTGGAGTTTTGAAAATCAACGATAAAACAAATCCAAAAAAATATTTAACTGAAGCTGCCAGTTATGAATCAGACAATTTTAAAATTGAAAAAATCATCTGGAAAACCGATCAGGTTTTCTTTATAAAGGGTTATAAAGAAGTTGAGAACAAAAACTTGTATTCTTATTATAAGGCTGAAATTAAATAAAGTCACCTGATACTTTAGTTTTCTAATGTAAAAAATAATCATTTACCTGAAGAAAACAGGAATGAATTGAGCAGAAACAGATTTATCAAATTTAATTTAAAACTATTTAGATTATGAAAAGTACTCTTGAAATTGCAAATCGTTTTAAAGAAACTATTTTAAACGGAACCTGGATTGCCAATACCAATTACAAACATCAGCTGGAAAATTTAGACTGGAAAATTGCCACAACTCCCGTAAAAAACTTAAATACTATTTCGGTTTTAGCACAGCACATTCATTACTATATCAACGGAATAAATAGTGTTTTTAAAGGCGGTACACTCGATATAAAAGACAAATTTAGTTTCGACTTTCCTCCTATTCATTCGCAGGAAGAATGGAATACTTTTTTAACTAAATTCTGGGCTTCCGCCGAAGAGTTTACCTTTTTTATTGAGCAAATGCCCGAAGAAAAATTAGATCAGGTCTTTGTTGATGAAAAATATGGAACTTACAGAAGAAATATTGACGCGATGATTGAGCATAGTTATTATCACTTAGGACAAATTGTACTGATCAGGAAACTATTAGCAGCATAAAACACATCATTTTAAAGCCAAAATAACTTACCATGAAAAACATTGCAATTCTACTACTTACTATCGTTTTCTTTTTGGGCTGTAAAAAAGATAAAAAAGAAGAAAATACCGTTACTCTAAAAGAGGCTGCAATCAATGAAAAACCTTTTGTTTTAAAGATTCAAAAGATAGATTCAACACAATTTCCAGGTTCAATAAAATACGAAGGTTTTATAAAAAATGCTGTTCGCTGGAAAGATAATTTAGGCGATAATATTGTTATTACAACAGAAACCGGATATCATATCAATAAAAAATTCAAACATGAATTTGACAATAGTGCTGATGCCGAATTATTTGCCTATCATTATATAGTTTCAGGAAACGAGACAAAACAAATCTGGAAAGTTTATGATTTTATTGCAGATTGTCCAGTTGATCTTGACGTTTCATTTATTAAAAACACTTTTCAGATCACTGATTTAAACCATAATGGAGTTGCCGAAACCTGGTTAATGTACAAAACTGCTTGTCAAGGTGGTGTTGACCCGTCAAATGTAAAAATCATCATGTATGAAGGAAATCAGAAATTTGCCATGCGTGGTGAAAATAAAGTGCAGGTTGGAACTGATGACAATGGCAAAAAACAGTTTATGGGAGGCGAGTATAAATTTGATGAAAATTTTAAAAAAGCACCTCAGGTTTTCAAAGATTTTGCCCAAAAACTTTGGAACGAAAACGCAATGGGAAATTGGGACAATTAGCATAATACAGCTTTTTACAATAATTAATGATTCTCTAAAGATGAAACAATTACTACTATCCCTTTCCTTTCTGCTTATATTTTCCTGTAAAAAGAATGAAGAAAAACCGGATCCTAATATCATTAATAAAAACTTGCAAGATACCTTAAAGGCTGAAACAGAAAATGATGATATTGAAAAACCGGACACTTTAAGAATTAATTATCTCGAGCATAAAAACCTATTAGACATTCTTACCATTTTGCCAGACAGTTCAATGGCAAGCTGGGAATGGCAAAAAGCAGACAGAATTGAATATGTCCGGAAAATACAAAAAAACAACTATACACTCCCGTCAAGGGATCATTTTTCTAATATTGCACTTATACAACCAAACACAATTAGGATTGGAGTTGTTGACGGAAGCTGGATTTTGTCGATCTACAAAATAAAACCCAATAATTATATTGTACTTACTGATGATATCGTTGGTGATGGAAATCAGTTTATGGCATTCGAGTACTTAAACGGACAGTTAACATATATACCATTTAAAGACGTTTTTGACCACTTTTTAACGACTTTAATAATTGATGAAACTGATGAGAAATGCCTAGAATCATTTAAAGACAATTACATTGGTTTTGAATACGAATTTATTGGCACAAAAAAATTACACATTATAAATTCTTTACTCGAAGAATCGAAAAGCTGTTTTAAAGGAAATACTTTGAACTATGAATTTAATCCGGCAATCAAAAAATTCAATTTAATCAATATAGAAGATGTAAAACGATGAAAAAATATCTCTTTGCTTTAGTATTGTGTTTTCAAATTTCGTTTTCACAAAATGATGACCAGCTCAACACTGTTTTAAGCCAGCTCAAGCTAAAAGAAAGCCAAGTAAATATGGAACTTTTTACCCAAAAAGTATTACCATATGATAAAGATAAAAGTGTTTTGGTGATTCCTAAATATCAGGTCAATGAACAGGATAATGAAGGACATTCTTATTTTGTATTAGATGCTTATATCGTCGTAATCAACAATACAACAGGAAAAATAATTTGTAAATCTGTTGAACCAGGCGCATGGACATCTGATGCTTTTGTGTTAAGCGGCATTTCGATTGATACCGGATTATACATTCTTAATAAAACGACCAGAGCTTTTGGAATCAGGGTCGATTATAATGGCAGCAGTAAGCCCAATCCTTTTGGCGAAACTAATTTATCCTTGTACATTACAGATAAAAATTCTTTGAAACAGGTTCTTAAAAACTACACCGTTTCGAATTACAGCGGAGAATGGGATACCAATTGTGCAGGAGAATTTCAAGAAAGTAATTCGGCTTTTGATATGGACAAGGTTCAAACCCATAACTTTAATAATATTATAGTCAAAACTAAAATTGTCAAAACTGTAAACACTCCTGTAAAGGATGATTGTGTTTCTAAAGAAACCATTAAAAAAGAAACTTCAAAACTAATTTTTAATGGAAAAGAGTATAAATAAATACGAAGCTCTGGAAAAATTCTATTATTTTGAAAAGAATATTGTTATCCTGTCCTGGCTGTTGCTGATAAACCTCAAATAAAAGCTTTAACAGATTACTATTGTGCTCAACTTTGGACGGAATATGTTTCTGAAACCAAACATCACCTGATGCTTGTAAATGATCTCAAAGACTGGAAAATAAAAAATGAGATTAAAAAAGAATACAATTGGCAAGAAGACTGGAACAATAATACCATTGAAGCATTCGAAGAAAATGTAAAACCTTTGACAAACTGGAAAGCGGAAGACATTGTTTTCTTTTTCTGGAACAAATCTTCAGGGATAGAAACCACATGGAGTTTAATTTGTAAATACTGGATTTCGTTTTTATACGAAGATGAAGCCAATATTATAGTGAACCCTAAAAGCAAAAATGTGATTATTTTAAGTGTAAACGGGAGTTTGGCAATTGCCGAAAGAGAATAATAATTATATTTCTGCTACTGAATAATAATCGCCTGGCCTAGCCCCGATAGAGCCGGTATCCTCGTAATGAAATGGAGAGATAAAGGCGAAAGCGGGACTGAAGGTTGTTATGAAAACCGTTTTTTCTGCTTCATAAAATAAATTAAAAAAAGGCATAGTTGTTGAAAATTAAAAGAAATATATTTACACCTTCAAAATCAATGGACATTTTAGGATGAAAAAAATTACTATACTGTTTTCAATATTATTTTTAGCACTTTCTTCATGTGGCGTAAAAACCACTCAATCGCTTTTAAGCGATGGTGATTACGACGGCGCCATAAATCGTGCGGTTGAAGCATTGCGAACCAAAAAAGACTCAAAAGGAAAACAGGATTATGTGTATTTGCTTGAAGAAGCCTTTGCAAAGGCAAAAGACAGGGATATGCGTAATCTTGAAATGATGTCGAAAGAGGCAAATCCGGCAAATGCTGAGCGTATTTACAATACGTATTTACAACTTAATAATCGTCAGGAGAAAATAAGACCTTTATTGCCGTTGCCTTTATTGAAACAGGGAAAAAACGCCACTTTTTTGTTTGATAATTACTCTGATCAAATCGTGAGCAGTAAAAATGCGCTTTCGAAATATTTATATGAAAATGCTTCGGCACTTTTGAAATCTAATAATAAAATGGATTTTAGAAAGGCTTATGATGACTTTTTCTATTTAGAAAGTATCAATCCGGGATATAAAAACACCAAAAAACTGATGGATGATGCACAGTTTAAAGGGACTGATTTTGTAGATGTTTATGCAACAAACGAAACCAATATGGTGATTCCGAAAATGCTTCAGGATGATTTACTGGATTTTAAAACTTATGGTTTAAATGATAAATGGACGGTTTATCATAGTGCAAGACAAAAAAATGTAACGTACGATTATAGTCTGGTAATCAATTTTAGACAAATAAATATTTCGCCGGAACAAATTAAAGAGAAAGAATTCATTAAGGAAAGACAGGTTAAAGATGGTGTAAAAACATTATTAGACAGCCGCGGAAGACCCGTTAAGGATAGTTTAGGAAAAGAGATCAAAGTTGATAATTACAGAACACTACGTGCTAATATATACGAATTCAGACAATTTAAATCTTGTCAGGTTACAGCAAAAGTAGATTATGTCGATGTAAGAACCAATCAGTTATTACAATCGTTTCCGGTAACAAGCGAGTTTATTTTTGAGAATATTTACTCCACTTATAAAGGAGACAGAAATGCCTGCGAAGACAGTTATGCCAACTACTTTAATAAACGCGCTGTTCCGTTTCCGAACAACGAACAAATGGTTTATGATACAGGAGAAGATTTAAAAACCCGAATTAAAGACATTATTGTCAGGAATAAATTTAGAGGATAATTTTACAGTAAAAGCCCTGGATAAAAAAGTAATTTAATTCTTCTTAATTTAATTTAAAATTCTATTTTTACTGAAATTTAAGTCAAATACATATATGAAAAAAATTACTTTTAGCTTATTATTAGCTCTTTCTTTTTTTAAAACTACTGCACAAGTTAGTTCTTATGAGTTTTCTCAAAGTGTTGGTACTTATACATCAATTAAAACTGGTACTATTTTAGGAGTTACTAGAAATGAAGATTATTATTTTGTAGGTTCAGCTCTTGGTGGTTCAGTACAAACCGGACCAGGATTCCCTATAGGCTTTGATTTTACTTTTAACGGAATTGTTTTTGACAGAGTAGGAGTTTCAACTAACGGTTGGATTTCATTTGGACAAAGTTCACTTACTCCTTCAGTTGATATGGGAACGACTCCAAGCACGCACTTGTATTCTATCTTATCATCTACTTATACTTCAAATCCTCCTTATTTAAGAAACAGAATTGCTGGATTACATGCTGATCTAAGCGGGGTCATTAATCAAAACATACCAACCTTGAATTCAAGTTTAAGAATTGCAACCATTGGAGTCGCACCTAATCGTTCATTGGTTGTACAATGGGAAAATTATAGATACTACTCACCTACTGACTCTAGTTTTGATTTTCAAATTATATTACATGAAACGTCAAATATAGTCGATGTTGTTTATGGATCCATGCAATTTACTTACTCTGGTTCGTCTTGTCAAGTTGGATTAGGTGGTACTGATAGTACTGATTATAATATCAGAACAACCGCTGGAAACAATAGTTGGAACTCTACAGTTGCTGGAAAAAGTGTTAGTTATACTTGTTCTACAAATCAGTCAACTATTAAACCAACATTGGGTACTACATTTTCATGGAAACCAAAAACTTTAAGCACACCAACTTTCAACTTAGCAGAACTTACTGTTTATCCAAATCCTGTGACAAATATTTTAAATTTAAATTACCAAAACAATATTGAAAACATAAAAATATTCAATGTTCTCGGTCAGGAAATAATTAATAAAAATATAAATGCAAGTAGCGACCAAATTGATATGTCACAAGTAGTGCCAGGAACCTATATCGCAAAAATTTCAGTCAACAAAGCTGTACAAACTTTTAAAATTATAAAAATTTAATTTTTCCTTTTATTGATTCAAACATCATAAATAATACATATCCAATTTATAAAAGACGCACCTAAAATGCGTCTTTTTTCTTTTAAGTTAAAAAAAATCATAAAAATTTATTGCGCAACCAAAAAGTTGCGTATATTTGCAACTGATTAGTTGCGTAATTCATATTTAAAAAAATGAAAAGAGATATTTTTCAGGCAATTGCCGATCCGACCCGAAGAGCAATTTTAGTTTTGGTTGCGACCAATGCATTAACGCCTAATGTTATTGCTGAGCAATTTAATACGACCAGACAAGCTGTTTCTAAACACATTAAAATTTTAAATGAATGTGAATTACTGGACGAAAAAAAATTGGGCAGAGAAATTTACTATCAGCTCAAAATCGAAAAAATGAAAGAAGTAGACGAATGGCTTGAACAATTCAAGAAAATTTGGGAAAGCCGTTTCAGCCAACTGGATCAAGTATTAATGAATTTAAAATCTAAAGAAAATGGAATCTAATCTTTTAATGAATTTTACTGTTGATAAAGAAAACAAAACGGTAAACATAAAACGTGAGTTTAATGCTTCTTTGTCAGATGTTTGGTCAGCCTGGACAGAAGCTGAAATATTAGACCAATGGTGGGCTCCTGCCCCATTTAAGTCTCAGACAAAAAGTATGGAATTTAAGGAAGGCGGACGAAGATTGTACGCTATGGTTGGTCTGGAAGGCGAAAAACGCTGGAGTTCTTTTGATTATACTTCGATTTCTCCAAAAACAAATTTTAAATACGCTTCTACTTTTTGTGATTCAGAAGGGAATCCAAATTCAGAATTTGCAAGTTCGTACTGGAGTGTCTCTTTCTCTGAAGAGGATAATTCGACATTTGTTGATATTGCAATTAAACGAGACAGCTTGTCTGAGTTAGAAAAATTAATTGAAATGGGCTTTAAAGAAGGAATTACAGTTACGATGAAAAGTCTCGATAAAATTTTTGAAGCAAGAAAATAAAATACAATTCGATAAATAAATTCAAATAGTAATAAACCTAAAATCTAATAATATGAAATCTAACCTTTTAATGAATTTTTCTGTAGATAAGGAAAACAAAACTGTAAATGTAAAACGTGAATTTAATGCTTCGCTGGATCATGTGTGGTCAGCCTGGACAGAAGCTGAAATACTGGATCAATGGTGGGCTCCTGCTCCATGGAAATCTAAAACAAAAAACATGGATTTTAAAGAAGGCGGACAAAGACTTTATGCTATGGTGGGACCAGAAGGCGAAGAACACTGGGCTCTGGCTGATTTTACTTCGATAACTCCAAAATCAAATTTTAAATACCTGGACGCTTTTGCAGACAGTCAGGGAAATATAAATAAAGATTTTCCACGTTCTGACTGGGATGTAAGCTTCTCTGAACAAGGAGATCTTACGGTTGTTGATATTGCGATTAGACATGATAATTTAGCCGATATAGAAAAAATAATAGAAATGGGCTTCAAAGAAGGATTTACAATGGCTCTGGAAGGTCTGGACAAGGTTTTTGCTTCAAGAGCCTAATACATCTTTTCAATTTTATTTATACCATCCCGCCTCAGATAAGGCGGGATTTTTTTTC
The DNA here is from genome assembly GCF_001602525.1 of Flavobacterium chilense. Taxonomy (GTDB): domain Bacteria; phylum Bacteroidota; class Bacteroidia; order Flavobacteriales; family Flavobacteriaceae; genus Flavobacterium; species Flavobacterium chilense. The sequence continues at coordinate 328,139 of NZ_LSYT01000006.1, read as the reverse complement.
AGATTTAATTCGTATTTTCGTTATAAATAAATCCTCGTTTAACCCCAATAAAAAAGGCCTTTACAGCTTATTAAATACCCAAAAATGAATAAAATTATCACACTTAGTTTATTGCTTTTTACTTCTGCTCTGCTTTTTAGCCAGACTAATAAATCAAAATCGACCGAAACCACAAAACCTTTTGTCCTGGGTGTTATCGATGAAATTCAATCGAAAGAACTGGGCGAAAAAAGAATCCTGAACATTTACCTTCCTGAAGGCTATAAAGCCGAAGATGCAACCAAATATCCTGTAATTTATTTGTTGGATGGTTCTGCCAATGAAGATTTTATACATATAGCAGGTTTAGTACAATTTAATAGTTTTGAATGGATCAATCAGGTTCCGAAATCAATTGTGGTAGGAATTGCAACTGTAGACCGAAGAAGAGATTTTACCTTTCCAACAACTGTTGAAAATGATAAAACCAGATTTCCAACAACAGGGCATTCTGATAAGTTTATCGCTTTTATCGAAAATGAATTACAGCCCTTTATTGATAAAAAATACAAAACAACAAATTCTAAAACCATTATTGGACAATCTTTAGGCGGATTATTAGAAACTGAAATCCTACTGAAAAAGCCAACTCTTTTTAATAAATATGTTATCGTGAGTCCAAGTATCTGGTGGAATAATGGCTCAATATTAAATCTTGACAGTGCAATTTTTCAGGAAAATTTCAGTCAGCAAACGGATATTTATATTGCCGTTGGAAAAGAAGGACTTACACCTACACAGATTCCGAGAGTTATGGAAGTAGACGCTAATTTGCTTGCAGAAAAAATCAAAGCTACCAAAAGCAAAAACATAAAAGTGTATTTTGATTATTTCCCTCTTGAAAATCACGGTACGATTTTGCATCCGGCAACTGCAAACTCTTTTAAATTCTTTTACCCAATTAAGGAATAAAGCACACAACAGATTTGGAAATGAAAATTACAGAAGAACACAAATTAAACAATCCGGTTTGGAATTCGTTGTTAGAAACTCATAAAGCATTTGCAGTTGATTATAACGGAACTCTATTTTACCATCCTGATTATGGTCCATTTGGAGGTTTTATACATCCCGAAACCACTAAAGAAGCCACAATTAAATATGCAGCATTAACCGAAAATTTCTTTATTGTTGGTGAAAGACCTGAATTAACTGATTCCTTAAAAATAGTTAAGGAATTAGTTTGTCTTCAAATGGTTATTGATGAAAAAATTCGACTGGAAATCGAAACTGAGATTGTAAAACTAACAGATCAGCATTATGAAGAATTACTGAATCTTGTTAATCTGGTTCAGCCCGGATATTTTAAAAACAAAACCGTATTACTGGGAGATTATTTCGGAATTTTCAAGGACAATCAGTTAGTTGCGATTACAGGCGAACGAATGAAAATGGATCATTATACAGAAGTAAGTGCTATTATTACTCATCCGGACCATACCGGAAAAGGTTATGCCAAACAATTGATTACACATGTAGTGAACAGAATATTCGATCAGGACAAAACTCCGTTTTTACATGTTGTTGAAAGCAATTTGGGAGCTATAAAACTCTATGAAAAATTAGGTTTTGTTACACGACGAAAAATGAGTTTTTGGAATGTGTCTAAAAATCTGTAATTGATTTTTTAATTTCAACTTCAAAAAATTTAATCAACTAAAGATCAATATTTTGATTAAAAAATAATTTAAATTCTTAAATTTATAAAACTCAAAAAATTTCGTAATCATTCTTAAAAAATAATTATGACACCAAATAAACAAACCGTATACGAATATATGAACGCTTTTCAGGTAAGTGATCATAAAAGAATCCTGGATTGCCTGACTGATGATATTGTTTGGGAAATGCCCGGGATTTATCAGCATATTGGTAAAGAAGCTTTTGACAAGGAAATCGAAAATGACAATTTTGTTGGAAGTCCTACAATCCAGATTATAAAACTGGTAGAAGAAGACGATATTGTAATTGCCGAAGGCACTGTACAGGGAAAAATGAAAAACGGTAATACTTTAGATGCCGTATTTTGTGATGTTTTTGAAATGGAAAAGGGTAAAATAAAAAAACTTACTTCTTATCTCATGTCAAAAAATGCAAGTCTAAAATTTGAATAAGCTTAACAGAAAAAATCCCGATTATTATCGGGATTTTAAATAGGAAAACCATTTATCTTCCATAGATTTTTCAAGATCAATGTTATGATGATTCGCAAACAATAAAATTTGCCCAAGAACATCTGCCAGTTCATTTGACATATTCTTTTTTAATTCGTCTTGCGTTAGATTTCTGTTTCGTCCTCTAAGTGTGTAGGAAAGATAATTTTGAGTCAACTCCCCTATCTCTTCATGTAATTTTAAAATATACCAATCCTCATCTCTTTTTATATTACAGTTTTTCTCATACTGATCTGATACCATTACCACTTTTTCTGTTAATGTCTTTAAGTCCATAAATTTTTATTTGTGCAAAATTATTTTGGGTGATATATTTTTCCAATATACTAATATTTCAGATTCAATGAGCTTAAAAATTAGCTTAGAGTCACTAATTAAATTTAGAATTATTACCCTAACCAGCCGTCACGATCCAGGCTTCTGTACTGAATAGCTTCTGCAATATGTTGCGAAATTACGCTTGGTGCATCATCTAAATCTGCTATTGTACGGGCAACTTTCAAAATTCGATCGTAGGCACGTGCAGAAAGATTCAGTCGCTCCATAGCCGTTTTTAACAGTTCTTTGGATTGTTCGTCGAGTACACAATATTCGCGGATTAATTTACTGCTCATTTGTGCATTATAGTGTACATTTTCTATGTTCTCAAATCGTTTCGTCTGAATCTCGCGTGCAGCAGTAACTCTCTTACGAATTTCTACACTGCTTTCTGCCTTTCGGTCATCGGCTAATTTCTCAAACGGAACCGGCGTTACTTCAATATGAATATCAATTCTATCCAATAATGGTCCTGAAATCTTGCTTAAATAACGCTGCATTTCGTGTGGTGATGAAGTATTGGGCATGCTCGGGTCGTTAAAAAAACCACTCGGACTTGGATTCATACTTGCCACCAGCATAAACGACGAAGGATAAGTTACCGTAAATTTAGCACGCGAAATGGTTACTTCACGATCTTCCAGCGGTTGTCGCATTACTTCGAGAACATCTCGTTTAAACTCCGGTAATTCGTCCAGAAATAAAACACCATTATGTGCCATCGAGATTTCGCCCGGCTGCGGATAACTTCCTCCGCCTACAAGTGCCACATTCGATATTGTGTGATGCGGACTTCTAAAAGGACGCTGATTCATTAATCCTACTTCTTTCAGTTTACCGGCAACACTATGAATTTTAGTCGTTTCTAAGGCTTCACGCAAAGTCATAGGCGGTAAAATACTGGGTACACGTTTGGCCAGCATTGTTTTTCCGGCTCCGGGCGGACCAATCAGAATAATATTGTGACCTCCGGCAGCGGCAATTTCCATACAACGTTTTATACTTTCCTGTCCTCTAACATCTGAAAAATCAAATTCAGGAAAATCCAGTGTTTTATAAAACTCGGCTCTGGTATCAATAACTGTAGGTTCAAGTGTTCCTTTTCCGGCAAAAAATTCAATTACTTCCTGCAAATTTGTAACTCCATATACGTCTAATCCTGTTACAATAGCAGCTTCTTTTACATTTTGAACAGGAAGAAAAAATCCTTTGTAACCTTCTTCTTTTGCTTTTATTGCAATGGGTAATGCACCGCGAATAGGCTGCAAACTTCCGTCAAGCGAAAGTTCTCCCATAATGATATATTCTTCGATTTTGGGCGCTTTAATCTGATCTGAAGCGACTAAAATTCCCATTGCCAGAGTGAGATCATAAGCAGAACCTTCTTTGCGAAGATCAGCCGGAGCCATATTAATCGTGATTTTTTTTCCGGGTAAACTTAATCCGTTGTTTTTTAATGCAGCAGCAATTCGGTAACTGCTTTCTTTTATCGCATTATCAGGCAATCCAACTAAATGATAACCAATACCTTTATCCATATGTACCTCATTTGTTATTTTAAACTAGTAGGTATATATTTGCAATATTCTAAAAACTGTACAAAATGGACAAAGTGGCAATATACGCAAGGGTTTCAACTGCTGACGGTAAGCAATCTTATGAAAGGCAAATACAAGACCTTACAAGAATCGCCTTACAACACGGATACACTAACGAGCAAATAGATGTATTTGCGGAAATGGTCAGCGGATACCAAAAGGAACGTCCCGAAATGATTCGGTTGTTAACCACAGTCGAAAATGAACCGCAAACATACAAAATTATCTACTGTACAGAGATAAGCCGTGTAGGTCGGAATCCAAAAAATACACGTGAGATAATTGACAAGCTAACCGAGTTAAACATACCGTTATGGATTGATAGTATAAAACAAGCTACAATCGATAACAGCGGGAAAAGAAACATCATTGTTAGCATCATATTACAGGTGCTAATGGAGTTCAGTGATTTGGAAAGTGAACAAATGAAAACAAGGATGGCAAGCGGTAAAATGAAGCGAGCAAGGGAAGGGAAAACATCCAATAGCGTACAACCATACGGTTATACAAGCGATTCAAACGGTTATGTTATTATTGATGGAGATGAAAGGTTAATCATTGAACAAATATTTGAAAGTTATCAAAGTGGAATCGGAACACGTATAATAGCGCAAACTCTTAATACTATGCAAGTGCCAACCACACACGCAAAAAGAAACCCAAACAAAGTATATAACTACAATAAATCAATACCAACTATTGAGGGCAATGAAATCAAATGGACTGATGTAGTAGTACGACAAATATTAATTAACCCAATTTACAAAGGTGAGCGAAAGTATAAAGATGAAATAATAAAAGTTGAACCAATAGTAAGTGTTGAGGTGTTTGACTTTTGTAACGAATTACTTAAAACAAAGAACACAAGAAATATATTAACCAAACACGAATATCTACTTAAAGACCTTATTCGTTGTGGGTGTTGCGGACGTGTTTATATGGGGCGTTATGTACTTGGTGGCGATGCCGTTTATCGATGCACTTCAAGTCTTAAAAAAAGATGTAAAAATAGAAGTATTAACATTAGCTTAATCGAAACCATTATTTACAGTTTAATCCTTAATAGTGATGCATTATTAAAAACGCTAGAGAACCCAAACGAAATGTTAAACCAAATTAAAAAAGAACTAAAGCAAAATGAACAGCTACTTAAAAATGAGGAAAAGGAATTAACTGCAAAACAGAAACAACTTGAAAACCTTTTAACAACTATGACACTTTCGGCAAACCCAAATTTTAGTTTATATACAAAGTTGGAAAATGATATATTAACTCAGATTGATTTGATAAAGAACAAAATTGGACTTTTAACGAAAGATATTTTTTCAAAGACAACAACTATCCAAAACTTCAATATCGAAGCAACAAGTAGAGATATGATAGTCAAAGCACAACACAACCGACACGAGTTAAAAAATATATTCAAACAGTTCGTACAAGGAATAGTTATTAATGATTTAGGAAACGGCTATATATTGGCAAACCTAACCATTAAGATTAACGGTGTACCTTACACCAATCAAAGACTAAAATTATTTGTATTTGCAAATGGTGTTCGTAAGTATGGTGGTCGAAATGAGAAAACATACAAATATCTTTCAGCACTTCATCTTATCAACGACCCAACCTATAAGAACAACATACTCACGACCGAGATACAAGACATAAAAGAAGAGTTTGAGTATTTGGTAGAACAGTCAAAAGATACTACGGGATTAATACCTATACTAAAGTTCTACAACATACCAAGAGAAAATCGATTATATATTAATGAATGTGATTTATAATTTGGAAATAATGAAAATAATTATTAATCTTTGTTAAATAACCAAAAAATAAAATAAAATGAGTAAAGAAAGTATCGAGATATTAATAGAAAATGTAGAATCAATTGAAAGAGATTTTGAATCAAAAGTAGATAGCAATAACTTAAGTCATTCTATAAATTCTAGTTTGATGACAATAAAACTTGCTAAGACAAATCCAAATAATGACGAAGAAACTTTAAATGATTTAGAATTAAGACTTTCAAATATTCTATTAAAATTACAATAAAAAAAGAAACAATAATAAGATATGGAAACTACTGAAACTACAAAGGCATTAACACCAAAGGAAAAAAGAATTGCTAAATTAATAGCAGATACAGAAGCTAAATTAAAGCAAGATATTGCAGATATTGAAAATGAAGAGGAAGCAAAAGAAGCACGCAAGGAACTAGAAAAGAAAATCAAAGATGAGAAAGCAAACCTAGAAGCTACTCACAAAGAATACATTAAGGATTTTGAAAAAGAGTATGGAGTTAAGTACAAGCAAGACGCTATACAAACTGACAGTACCGACCTAAAAAGACTTACTGTACAAGAAAAATGTGAGATAGTTGAAAAAGAAATGATAGACGGTAAACCAAAATACAAGTTAAGTGATGACGGTAAGAGTATTATTGGTGCGAAAGGAGAACCAATTAGAAGTATTATCAAATTTGATGACGAGTTTAAAAATAAACAAACACTTGGCGTAACTACCTATTACAAATACTTAAAGCCAAATGTAACGAAAGACGAACTTGATAAATTATTTTCAAGAAAGGATATTGTAATTGATAAATTAAGGGATGGAACACTTACTGATGAAGACAAAAGACTATTAAAAGGCAACTAGGCTAAAAATTTAAATATGAACTTAAAGCCATTCAATTTCATTGTTGAAGAAAAATTAAATTTGGGTGAAAAAATAACGTATGAAGATGAATTATCTTCTTTGGAATGGCAAAAAAAACGTTTAACAATACTGAAACGTGATAGCAATATTTGCACTAACTGTCTTGAAGTGCCAACCATAGTAAAAAATAGAATTCATTGCAGGGAAAGTACAGAACAAGAAGAAAAGGAACAGAAAATTAGTATGCGAAAAGCTTATGATGATTTGTTACCAACCATAGAAAGTATTGCAAATGCATTAGGTTTGCCAATTCCTGAATACACAGAGAATCTTGAATACGAATTAAAACCTGCCGATAAACCTGTAATTTTACACGTTCACCATAAATACTATATACAAACCTGTAGAGCTTGGCAATATAATGACGATGCATTAATAACACTTTGCAGTACTTGCCACCAAGATACACACGACAAAAATAAAATTCCCGTTTATAGTGATGAATCTATGACAGAACAACTTAATCTAACAAAATGTCCTAAATGTAATGGAAGTGGTTATATGGATGAATACCATTACTACTTAAATGGTATTTGTTTTGGTTGCAATGGTTATAAATATTTAGAACTAATACAATGACATTAAACAATAAAGGCTACCATGTGGTAGCTTTTATTAATTATGTATGATAATTAATTACTGATTATCTAAGATTCGTTTAACTTTTTGTACAGTAGCCAAACTAACATTACTTATGCTAGCTACTTTCCTCAGAGATAAATCGGAATGATTATTAAGTGTTTTAACAACTACTTTGTACTTTTCTAACACTTCACTATCACTAGCACCCGAACCTTTAACACGACCTTTAAATTTACCTTGTGCCACTGCAATTTTGATGCCTTGTGCCTGAGCTTCCTTTATATTATTTCTAGTTAATTCAGAAACGTTAGCTAGTACATCTGTTATCATTTTAAATATTGGGTTAGGTTTACCATTAACAAATGATTCAATACCAAGATTATCAACTTTCAAATTAACACCTTTAGAATTTAGGTAGTTAATAACCGTTTGTATATTATATGCATCTCTTCCAATTCTATCAATACTTTCTACATTCAAAGTTGTTACTAAACCCGCTTCAATATCCTTAACTAGTTCACTAGCTTGCGGACGTTCATTAAAAGCAACAGCACCGCTAATAACATCGATGTAAACCTTTTCATTAGATTTTTGCTTTTCTTGTCTTATGGTGTTTTGTGTACCGCTAGAGATTCTAATATAACGACATTGCATAATTGTATCTTGTTTTGTTGAACAGAGCAAAGCTAAATTATTAATATGATGTATGCAAATAAAGTATACTTTTTTTGCGGTCAAAAAATAACACATTAAATAATGGATTAACTAGGTGTTGAACTGTATTTTTACAACCACCCTAAATACATACACTTTTAAATGAACTATGTAATTGAATAAACAAAAATAGGATTTAGACTTTTGTTTTTTTTATACGTGCTTGTTCTTCTTTTATAGAGTTAACAAAAGTTTTTAGATACTATTGATTAACAACTAAGTAGCAATTTTACCTATCTTGAATTTCGAAAGCATTTTCTACACTTTGTTTGTACGACCATCCATTATAAACTACTTTTTTAATACTATTAACCGTGATTCTCTTAAAATAACAATTGCTTTTACAGGCAAATGTACATCCCGAGAAGAACAAAAAGGAACAATAAACAGCCAAAATCTATCCGAAATTTTACCGAACCTATACGAGTGTACATATACGCCCCCCCCCCCGATGTACACATATAACTAGCGGGTAACTCGACCAACCAAAACTTAAATTCTTAACCTAGGGGGGCGGGGGCTAACGAAAAGCAAACGATAGCCGAGTTGGTACTTGCTCCTTTCCTTTTTTTGTTGCCGTCCTGACAGTTTTTCTTTATACACATCTCGTCAGGACGTTATCATTATTTTTTGAATAACCTAGCAATTACAGTACTTAGCAACGCTTTAAGTATCCGTACGCTGAGGTCAAATTATCACATCGCCCTCACAGACGACTCAAAAATCGCTTACAACACACCGTAACAAAATGTTATGAACGTAACAAAAATATTAAATTATGTTAAAAAAATTGAATTCACTTGATTTTTTTTCTATCGTGAGTATAATTGTAATATAACGAAAGGAAAAAAATTTAAAATCAAAATGAGTGAACCAAAAAAGAAATGGGGTCTAAGTGTAGAACCTACAACATTAACACTACAGGAGCGTAAAGATGCAATGCTATTCTTAGCATTTCTAAACATCTTTTATGACTACAATAACGCATTAAGAATGTACAAGGATTATTGGTTAGATACAGTCCACCAACTACCAAGTACAAGTAGTGATAAGTACAACGGAATAAAGCAAACAAGATGTTTAGCGATGCGTAGGATTAGGAAAGTTTACATTGATTACATCGCTTTAAACTAAAAACAAAAAGAGCGTAACTACTTGTTACACTCTTCAATATTGGGTTTGAGATACCTATAAAATAATGTTCATTTACTGATTTTAAATCTTGTTAGTAGTAGCTAACAACAATGAGCAAAAGACTTAATTACCTATTAACAAATATACTTCTTTTTTCTAAAAAGTCAAATTGTTAGTTAAGTCATAAATACCAAATATAAAGGTGTTAGAGAATGTTAAAACAATTAAATTTAATTCAAAATATGTAAGCGGAACAGCTAAAGAGTTAATAACAAATTTCGAAAGAAACACATACATAATAAAAGGTAGTACGGGTGTTGGTGGAACAACTGCACTACTTAACTACACAGAATCGCACTGCTTAATCATATCGCCAAACGTAGGAATGATTAAAGGCAAAGAGGGCAAACAATACACTAGCGACCGACAAGTATTCATTTATGCAAGTTCAAAGGACAAATGGAAAGACGTTGGCGATTATTTAGATAATGAAGACAATAACAACTTAATCATTAACACCACACCCGACCAGATTTGTATAATAAGAAACACCAACAAAGAACTATATGACAAGCTACGCACTTTCAATGTATTTGTAGATGAGTTTCATGTTTATACAACTGATGCAACGTTCCGAGATAGTGTAGGTCAGTTAATGGAAATCATATTCAACGAATGGATAGCCAAATTTAAGTTAAGTACTGCAACACCAAACTACAATCTATTTGACATACCTAAAAATATCAATATTGACATTTACAAGATTGAACGTGCCGACCAACCAAAGAAAAAACTAGCCTACTCATATGATATTAACGATGTAAAACCATTTATCTATGACGAGGTGGCTCAGGGTCGTATGGTTGTGTTGTTCACAAACAATAGTCGTTATCATAAATCATTCAAGGATTTAAAAGTACATAACTTAACAGGCGAAACACTAAAGGTAAAACTAGCACCATTCGAACGTGGTCAAGATGGTATTAACTTTGCAAGTGATACACAAGTACTGATAGTTAGTAGTTCATACTATGCGGGTTTTGACATCGACGTAGATTGCAGTATGATATTTGTTAGCGAGGAACTAATGCCACAAAACAAGATTAACATTAACAACCTGATGCAAGCGTACGGACGTGGACGTGCCAACATTCACAATGCACTATACATTAACGCTAGAGCATTCAAAAATCAACCTAACATAGTAACTACACTTAACGATGTAAACAAAGCAATAGCAATTGCGGAAAGGAGCATTAACGAAGCAACCGAGAACTTAGAACAAAATACAGGTTACAGTTTAAACGCCTTATACGTTAACCGTTCTCAATGTAGAGCCGAAGCAATCCAAGTTGCGAATGACTATGTACAGTACACGCCAAGTCTTATGGTTAAGACACTTAAAAGTAACAACTTTGAGGTTGTTGAATATGACAATACTTATGTTAATGACATCGTTATACAAAGCACTACGACACTATTTCAAGAAAGAATTAAAAACCTACTACAACTAGATGAAAAGAGTTTGGTGTATAGTTATCTAACAATCAAAAAGAACTTAACATACAAAGACAATCCATCGTTTACGACTAGTCTAGCACTTGAGTACTTAACAAGCATCTTAATCAAAAAAAGTGATACTAATTTAGTTAGTATGCTAGACAATAAGCGATTAAAGGCAAATGAACTGTATGGTTCTTTCAACTTGTTTTTAAGAGTTAACCATCCTACTACATACTTATATGAACAACTAACGGACGTACAACAACGTAAAGCAGAAAGCCTACATAAGCAAGAAAAATACAATGAAAAGCTAAGTGGTAGTTGGTTGTTAATCAAAGAATGGTATTTGTTGTATGCGGTGCATAAAGCCAAAAAAGGAACACTGCCGACCAACATTGAACGCGAAATACTAATCTATAAATACTTTTATGATGAGGACATTTATAACGCAAATACATCCGACAAGAAGAACCGCATACGTACAACAACTACCCATATAGTTAAACAAATAAAGGATGCAAAAGTAGTACTTAATGATACTGAAATAATTTGGCTAAATAATGTGATTAAGAATAGATACAAAACGTTAGATAGTGGCGAAACATTAACCAATACAAACACCAAAGAACACCTAGTTAAAAAGATGGTTCACGCTTTGTTATTCCTGTGGTCAGGTGGTAAGAATGAAGTTGTCAAAGAAGTTAAAAACAGAGAGTACCATTCAATAACACAGCTACCAAGTGCATTTAGATGTATCGTTCCGATTAAGTATCTTAGTGTTGACTTAACTAGTGCTAATCCGCAAATTGTAGATAGCATTTTAAATACAGGGCTCGCAATGGATGTGTATAAAAACTTAATGAACAAACGAAACATAACAAGGAATGAAGCAAAGAAAATGTACAACTCTTGCTTAAACAATCATAAGTTAACACTTACTAAAGCGTACGAAATATATTTGGATGCTGGCTATGGAGAGATGAAGTCAAAAGAATTAAGCAAGTTAACAGCACAAGTTCCTAAAGGTTCATTCTATGAAGTTATGACCCGAAACGAAAAGAAACTAATAGATAACTATTCTAGTATACTGCCAATCAAAAACTATAGGTTTCACGATGCAATCATTATGGAGTATGAGGATGTACTTAACTACAACATAACACTACCAAACTATGTGAATGATTATGTTTACCATACGGATTTTTTTAACGATGCGAGTGATTATACTAATGTAACAAATGAAAAAGTACTAAGTACAAATGGATTCGTACCCAACCATAAGGTAGCATAAACCAAAATAACCATATATGAAATTTCGATATATGGTTATTTCATTTATAATTCAAAGTTAACAATTCAACATTAGTGCATTCTATTAGCATATTCAAATCCATCGTCACTTAAAGTTACTACATTTGAGTTTAAAAAAACAAAGTAACCACTATCTTCGATATATTGAATTGCTTCCGTAGTATCGAACTTTGGGTCACCAACAATATCTTTTATCTGTTCTGCTAAAGGGATTTTAGCACCCATTTTAATTCCTTTAAATTTAAGTAGCAACTCGTGTGTTATTTCTTCATTATTCATAGTGAAACAATATTAGTATGTATTAAAATTCAAAAATCAGATTTTACTCTTTATAATTTCGAGTATTCATAAAAACAACACTTTGATTACCTAAGGTCATACCCATCATTTTACGTCCATTGTGAAAGTACACATTAACTTCTTTATTATTGTCAGACGTGGAGGTGTATACGTAGCTATCCATACCTTTTATTATACCTAAGCTTACTGGATGAACAAGGTTAATTTCCACACTTTGACCATCAGGTGTATCAATAATTATTTGTAATTCATCTTTTTTACCATCAACAAAGAGTACATTCACTTCTGCCTTAGTAACAATTCCATTTGAGTAAATATAATGATACACTTCAAATTGTTCATCAGGTGTAAGTTCTACTTTTTCAACATTTGTATTTTCATATTGAACTACAGTATCGGAAGAACTTTTTGAGTATTGTTCTGAATTCGGGTCATACTCATATTTTGGTTCTGTAGTTATGTTGCTTTTTTCTTGTTTACCACAAGAATAAAAACATATGATTAACATTAATAATACTGTTGTCTTTTTAATCATCTTAGAAAATTTTAGTCTTACAAATCCATTATTTTTATCAAAGTCAAATGTATTAATATTTTAATACAAATCATCTTAGTAATTAAATTATCGACCCGACCGTGATTATCATTTCAAAATCCTATTTTGATTATTTTAATACCAACTAGTCTATAATTGCCATTTCGACTGTAATAGTCGTTGCTTCCACTCCAAAAACGGCACTTCCGTAAACTTTTACTAACATATTTGGTCTTTATTGAAAAGTAAAAGTATCTAATTTGTGAGAAAAAAAAATTATTTTTGTAAATATTTTATTACTTTAACATTTTATAAAATTATCTCTTTTATAAGATTTTAATAATAAGTAAACTAGACAATGGAGGACATTCAAAACATAAAAATCAAGCTTGCAAAAAAAGCAACTGAATTTATCACAGGTGGATTCAAACCGGAAAATTCTATTACTGAAAGCTGGATTGGGAGAGTATATTTATATCATCAAGATGAAGAAATTCCTTTAGACAATAACGGAAACCAGATGCTTCCTCTCTTTCAGTTGTGTTTTGATCAACTGCCTTTTGTTCCTGAAATTCTACAGGAAACCAAAATCATTACTGTATTTATTGCTGAGGATTTCCCAATGGATTTAACTCCAAATGGAAATAATTGGGTTTTACGGGAATATAAGAACACAGATCAAATTGTTATTAAAGATTTAGAGAACAATACCTCATTTATAAAACCATTTCCATTATCACCCCAATTAATCGAAGAAGACTTTCCTGTTTGGGAAGATGCTTCAGGAGTTTCAGATGAAATCACAGACAAAATACTTGAACTGGAAGACTCCGGCACTATTGGCTCTTATTACGATTTTTTTGAAAACAGCTATGGTCATAAAATTGGAGGATATGCAAGTTATTGCCAGTCAGGAATTGATTATGGAGAAGATTTTGAATTTGTATTTCAGATTTCTTCTGATGAAAAAGCACATTTAAACATTATAGATAATGGCAATTTCTATTTTGCCAAAAACAAAAAAACCGGAGAATGGCTTTACTATTGTGATTTTTATTAATTTAAAAAATAGCAAAAGTCTACTCTAAAAAAATAATCAAATTGAATTAAGAAAGGTTTAATTCAATTTGATTTTTAATACAAAATTAGAAGTCCAAAATATTTTCCAGTTCTACGATACACTTTCTATTTGGAAGGGTTTTAGGAGATTTAGCGAGCTTTTCAGCAAGAATGTCTGTTGGTAAAGGACTGAATTTTTTCAATATACCAAAACTATTTAGCATTTTTAAAACAGAAATAATAATACGTTCGTCTCTGCGATCTGTTTCTTTCCGTAATAAACTTGCCGGTCTGAAAATAATATACTGATTGAAGGAAAGCTTTTCGATATCTTCTTCCAGTTTGCCCTTTATTTTAGAATAAACGACTTTGCTGTTTACTGAAGCGCCATAGGCTGAGAGAAGTACGGTACGTAAAATATCCCTTTTTCTGGCAATTTTTGCAAAATTCAATGGGATTTCATAATCAATATGCCATTGATTTGCTTGCGATCCGGCCATTTTTGAAGTTGTACCAAGACATGAAAACAAAACATCTCCATTGATAAATTCAGTTATGCTTTCTAAATTTTCAAAATCAGTTAAAATTTCTTTTAATTTAAAATGATTCGTATTACTTGTTTTCCGTACAAAAGCTACAATTTCGGTATATTCCGGATCGTTTAATAATACATTTATCAAGTCTTTTCCCGTGGCTCCTGTAGCTCCAATTACTAATGCTTTCATAGGTTACTTTTTTATAATCGAAGAAGTTAAGTGGTATTTATTTTATTTTTTTAATCGAATTAACTGAAATACTCATTTCTAATTGGTAATAGATTTTAAATGATTATTTCATATTGTGTACTTCGGGAGCTGAAACATCAAATCCATTTAAAATCATAGCGATAAAGCTGTAACTTCCAATTAGAAAAAAAAGTTCTCCGACGGCTTCTTTTCCTAAAACATGTACTGCATGATTATATCCTGAATTGGAAACAATTTTTCCATGAGTCAAAGTGTATGCAATATCATAAGCGATAGACTCCTGTTCACTCAATCCTTCCGGGCGAATCCCTGCCGAAAGTGATGCCACAATATTTTTAGAAAAGCCAAATGCTTCTGCCATAATTTCGTAGACATACAACTCAAATCGGGCTCCAAAGGTGCTTCCGACTGTTAAAATTGCGACTTCACGAACTTTTTTATCTAATGTTGCAAATGTGTCAAGAGTTCTGATAAAGCTCAAAGCCGGGATTCCAAATTGTGGAAAGTGCAGCATTGCCGGAAATGGCCCTAATAAAGCTCCTTCACTATTAATCATGGATGCTTGTCCCTGACTTTTTGTGATAAGATTTGAAATTTCGTCATGCACAAAGCGTAACTCTGAATTTAAATTTTCCGGAGGTAGTGGCTTTAAACGCATAATATTTAGTTTTTCAGATTAAAATTATTTGTAAACTGCCCGTCAATCAGTACAAATGCCATTCGGCAATTTTTCCCTGATCTGTTTGCCCAGGCATGATTTGTTCCTGTCTGAATTACAATATCTCCGGAATGGATTGTCGTTTCTTCTTTATCCAGAATCATCGTGATTTCTCCTTCCAGAACAATCCCGTAATCTAAAGTTTCTGTACGGTGCATCAATGGATGAGGAGCTCCTCCTGATGAAGTTGAAGCCTTTTCGTCTCCCATCAATTTGAATTTTTCGCCCGCTTCTTTTTCCGTTAAATTTCTTATTTCGTCACCTTCAGGCGGAAATTCTATGACCCTGATTCTTGTTCCGTTTTTAGGCGGTGGCAGGATTAAATTGACTTCATCGGTTTCATCGGGTTGTGGATGTATTAAAACAGGAGTTTCTACTGTATGCCAAACCTCGAAAAATGTTGGTCCACCTTGTCCTCCTACCAAATGTGCATTTACTGGAGGAGCATCATTTATGATAATTGCTTTACCGTCAGAATCGTGACCTGTCACAATACGTCTGAATGTTTTTCCCTGAGTTTCCATTATTTCTTGTTTTTAGAATTTTTAAAAGAATATACTCCAAGACAATGAAAGATAACTCCCGTCATCCAGGCAGGTGTAGACCAAAGCGGCCAGATGTATGTTCTGTCTGTTAAATACCAGATTAACCAAATAATTGGTGTTGTCAATAAGAAAACTAAAAGATGGATTTTAAAGCCTTTTTCTGAATTGTAATGAGCTGATGTTGAGCTCAATTTTTTTTGATGTATCATGATTTTTTCTTTTTTAGCAAGAGACATTTTAATTCAACTTTTATTAATTTTTAAGTTGTTTTAAAATGCAAATCATTGCAGTGATTAATTTTATACTGCAAAATTGCCAAAGAAAAAGAAGTGCAACCTGACACAAATGTGTCAAAAACTATTTATGCGCTAATTTTTGACGAATACGGGTAAGAGATTGTCTTTCAATACCCAGAAAACTGCAAAGATGGGAAAGAGAAATCCTGTTGAATAATGCTGAATGATTCTTCATAAAATGAAGATATCGTTCCTCTGCAGTTTGAAAAATGAAACTTTCGATTCGTTCCTGCTGTCTTTTTAAAATTTCTTCAGCAACGAGACGACCATATCTTTCGATATTAGGAGATTGTTGATACATCCATTGAATATCTTCATAGGAAAGACACGCAAAAATGGTTGGTTCAAGACATTGAATCGAATAATTGCTGGGCTTTTGAGTAATAAATGCCGGATAATGTGTGGCATAATCTTCTTCTGCATAAAACCCGACTGTTATTTCGGTTCCGTTAAAGTCGATGTAAGAAGAACGAACTAATCCTTTCGCAATAAATCCTATTGCGTTCTGAAGGGTACCTGCTTTAAGAAAATAATCTTTCTTTTTTAATTCGACGAAAGTCAGTTTTGAAACAAATAGATCAAGCTCCTGATCTGTCAGCTCCGGACAAAAGGATCTTAAAGAATTCAAATATGTTTCAATAGCTTTTTCCATGATTCTAAATAATTGTAGTAAAATACTATTTTCAAGATGAATTGGTTTTAAAATATCTTTTTCATCTGAAAGTGTATAAATTTTATGCAAAAAAATAGCCTCAGGTTCAGACAGATTTTAAGCTACAAATAATATATTTTCTTTAAGTAAGATCTTTTCTGAATCTCTCACTCTTAATTTGCAAATTTAATGGAATTCCAGAATCAATGGCAGAATTAGTTTGTTTTCTCTTTTTGAGAACAGGAATTACAAACTATACTTTTTTACTCTAAACTTTATTCATTAAAATTCTAATCCAATTTGATTTTTAATTTCATTCACAATTTTACTTAAATCCAGACTATTCTGATGTGACCAAAGTTTACTTTCAATTTGTTGATTTCTGATACAATTGTGGCATTCTATAGCTTCATGTGTGTAACCTTTCCCTAAGGTTGGAAAACTAAAAGTTGTTTCCTGATCATCTTTCAGCAAAGAATATCCATTGGCGACAAACCATGGCGAATTAAGTACAATTACTCCTTTTGTTCCGCTTATGGTCGCTTTCATATCAGACTCTGAAACTATCGAAGCATGCAAAACTGCTTGTGCCGATTTATACTGCAATACCATAGAAGTCTGAAGATCGATTCCGTTTTCATGACTAACCGATTTGGATAAGATTTCTTCCGGAATTCCAAGCAAAATATAAGACAAAAACAACGGATATACTCCAATATCAAACAAAGCACCACCGCCCAGATTTTTATCAAAAAGTCTTCCTCCCTCGTTTTCATTTGCTGTAAAGGCAAAATCGGCTTTTACATATTTTACATTGCCAATGATTCCCTGATTTATCTTTTCCAGAGCATCCTGAACAGAGGGTATGAAACGCGTCCAGAAGGCTTCCATAAAAAAGACTTTATATTTTTTTGAAGCTTCAATCATACGAAAAGCATCAGAATACGATAATGCCATGGGCTTTTCGCATAAAACATGTTTACCGCTTTGCATTGCTTTAATCGATAAATCAGCATGAGAATTATGCGGTGTTGCAATATATACAATAGCAACCTGATCATCTGCAAACAAATCATCATAAGAATCATATGTTTTAGCGCAATCGTATTTTTTTGCAAATTCAGTTGCTTTATCCTTATTTCGCGAAGCAACTGCTACTAATTCAGCATCTTCTGTCAGTAATAAATCATTGGCAAATTGACCGGCAATATTTCCCAGACCAATAATGCCCCATTTTATTGTATTATTTTTTTTTATCATACTGTGGAAGTCCTACTTATCAACGGTTTAATTAAAATTTTATATAAATAAAGAAAAAACATTCAGAAAAATAAAACTTACATAACATATATTTCATATTTTTAGCAACAAAATTGCAAATTAACTATGAAAAAAGCCTTACTACTACTCTTTTTGAGTGTTTTTTTAACAAAAACGTATGCTCAAGATTATTTCCCAATTAATGAAAGTGTGCAGAACAAAAGCAAGAACTACACTGTTTTTACCAATGCCACTATTTACGTAACTCCAACTCAAAAAATTGAAAAAGGAACTTTACTAATCCAGGACGGAAAAGTTGTTGCTGTTGGAAACAATGTTACAATTCCTAAAAACAGTATCACTGTCGATCTTGCAGGAAAAACTATTTATCCTTCATTTATTGACATCTACACTAGTTTTGGAGTTGAAAAACCAAAAGCCAACATCACTCGCGGACGTGATCGTAACCCATTGTATGACACAAAAAGAGTGGGTTATTACTGGAACGAAAGTGTACGCCCGGAAGTAAACACTTATGAAACTTTTAAATACGACCAGCCTAAAGCCGAAGAATTGCTTAAAGCAGGTTTTGGTGTTGTAGGTACACACATTCCTGACGGAATTGCTCAGGGAACGGGAATTTTAGTAGCGCTGAATAATACCGAAAACAACAAACAAATTATCGCCAATAAAGTAACCAATCACTTTGCTTTTACAAGAAGTGCTTTAACAAATCAGGCTTATCCAAGCTCTTTGATGGGTATGATGGCTTTGTTACGCCAAATGTATCTGGATTTAGACTGGTACAAAAAAGGAAATTCTGAAACTAAAGATTTATCATTAGAGGCTTTGGCAAACAATGAAAAATTAGTTCAGATTTTTGCTACCGAAGATAAATTAAACAGTTTAAGAGCTGCCAAAATCGCTAAAGAATTTGGTTTAAGCTATGTTTTAAAAGGTAGCGGAAATGAGTTCGAAAGAATCGAAGAAATCAAAAATACAAATGCAAAATATATCATTCCGATAAGTTTCCCTGAAGCTTATGATGTTTCTAATCCGTATTTGTCCAATCAAATTGAATTGGCTGATATGCGTTTCTGGAATCAGGCACCAACGAACCTAAAAGTGCTTTCAGACAACGGAATCGTTTTTGCTTTGACTACTGATAAATTAAAAAAGACCGAAGATTTTAAACCTAATTTACTGAAAGCCATCAAATATGGTTTTGATAAAACAAAAGCTTTAGAAGCTTTAACTACAATTCCGGCTGCTATTTTAGGAAAAAGCAATGAAGTTGGAAGTTTAAAAACTGGCAGTTATGCCAATTTTATCATTACATCTGGTGAAGTTTTTGACGAGAAAACGGTTTTATACGAAAACTGGGTTCAGGGAACAAAATATGTAGTGAATGATGTAAATGCAAAAGATATTCGTGGTAATTACGACTTAACTGTTGGAAAAGATGTTTATAAATGGAAAATTGACGGAACGGTTGATGCTCCAAAATCTGAAATCACAACAGCTGATGCTAAAAAGTTAAAAAATACTTTTTCTGTTTCTAAAAACTGGATTTCACTTTTAATTAAACCTGCAGATACCATCAAATCAAACTATAGCCGCTTAACAGGATTTATAGAAAACCCTGGAAATTTATCCGGTAAAGCCGTGTTATCAAACGGAGACGAATTGGTATGGACAGCCTTAAAAACCAGTGCATTTGTAGCTGTAAAAGATTCAGCTAAAGCAGATAAACCAAATGTTATTATTCCAACAACTTTCCCTAACGTTGCTTTTGGTGATACAAAAAAATTAACGGCTCAAACTTTATTATTTAAAAATGCTACTGTTTGGACGAATGAAAAAGAAGGGGTTTTAACTGAAACTGATGTTTTAATTAAAAACGGAAAAATTGCTGCTGTAGGTAAAAATCTTTCAGATGCATCTGCAACTGTTATTGATGCAAAAGGAAAACATATTACAAGCGGAATCATCGATGAACACTCACATATTGCGATTTCAAGAGGTGTAAACGAAAGCGGTCATAACTCTACTGCCGAAGTTACAATTCAGGATGTTGTAAACTCTGAAGACATTAATATCTACAGAGATCTTGCAGGAGGTGTAACAATTTCTCAATTATTACACGGATCTGCTAATCCTATTGGTGGACGTTCTGCGATTGTAAAATGGAAATGGGGATCTTCTCCGGATGAAATGTTATACAAAAACCAGCCTAAGTTTATCAAATTTGCTTTGGGAGAAAACGTAAAACAAGCCAATTGGGGAATTGATAATCCAACACGTTTTCCCCAAACGAGAATGGGTGTTGAACAGGTTTTCACAGATTATTTTCAACGTGCCAAAGAATATGACGAAAGCTGGAAAAAATTCAACGCTGCTTCTAAAAAAGGAAAAGCACCAAGAGTGGATTTGGAATTACAAACCCTGGCTGAAATCATCAACAAAGAGCGTTTCATTACTTGTCACTCTTATGTAGAATCTGAGATTTTAATGTTAATGAATGTTGCAGAGAAATTCAATTTCAGAGTAAATACTTTTACACACATTCTTGAAGGTTATAAAGTAGCCGATAAAATGAAAGAACATGGCGTTGGAGCTTCGACTTTCTCTGACTGGTGGGCTTATAAATTTGAAGTAAATGATGCTATTCCGTTTAACGGACCAATTATGCACAATGAAGGATTGGTGGTTGCTTACAATTCTGATGACGCCGAAATGTCAAGAAGATTAAATCAGGAAGCTGCAAAAGCAGTTAAATACGGAAATATTTCTGAAGAAGATGCATGGAAATTTGTAACCCTTAACCCTGCTAAATTATTACATATTGATGATAAAGTAGGATCTCTTAAAGTAGGTAAAGATGCGAATGTAGTGCTTTGGAGCGAAAATCCTTTGTCTATTTATGCCAAAGCTGAAAAAACTATTATTGATGGTGTAGTGTATTTTGATATCGAAAAAGATGCCGAAAAACAAAACGCTATTGCTAAAGAAAGAAGTTTGCTGATTGGACAAATGTTACAGGAAAAAAACAAAGGAATGAACACACAACAGCCTACAAGAAAAGAGAAAAAAGAATATCACTGTGATACTATGGAACAGTAATTAAGGCGTTAGAAAATTCAAAGATTAAAAACAGATAAGATGATACATAAAAACATATATATAATACTGCTCGCTGTTTGTGCTTCGGTACAAATAAAAGCACAGCAAATACCGGCTCAAAAACAAACCAAATCGGTTTTGATTTTAAATGCTACTGCCCATTTAGGAAACGGAACAGTTATTCAAAATAGTGCTATTGGTTTTAAAGACGGAAAAATTACGCTTGTTGCAGATGCGACAACCATCAGGCTTGCTGCCGGTGCGTTTGACACTACAATCGATGCCAGCGGAAAACACGTTTATCCTGGATTTATTGCGCCAAACACTACTCTTGGTTTGGTAGAGATTGATGCTGTAAAATCATCAGATGACGAGGAAGAAATTGGTGATTTTAATCCAAATGTAAGAAGTATTATTGCTTATAATTCAGAGTCTAAAGTAGTAGAAACCGTTCGTCCAAATGGGGTTTTAATGGCTCAAATTACTCCAAGAGGAGGCAGGATTTCAGGAACTTCTTCAGTTGTACAACTGGATGCATGGAGCTGGAAAGATGCAATCTTAAAAGAAAATGACGGAATTCATCTTAATTTCCCATCCAATTTTAAAAGGTCAGGATCATGGTTTGAACCCGGAATAATCGAAGCAAACAAAGATTATCCTAAACAAGTAGAAGAAATTAACGCTTTTCTTGTAAACGCAAAAGCCTACAATAAAGATACAGCAAAAGAAAGAAACATTGTTCTGGAAGCCACAAAAGGGCTTTTTGACGGATCTCAAACCCTGTACATACACGCAGATGAGGAAAAACAAATTGTAGACGCTATTCAGTTAGCGGTAGACAATCAAATAAATAAAATTGTTATTGTTGGTGGTTTCGAAGCTTATAAATCTGCTGATGTGTTACAAAAACACAATGTTGGCGTTTTATTAAGACGTGTTCATGATATGCCAACAAGTGCTGATGAGGATGTAAACCTTCCTTATAAAATGGCTAAAATCCTAACGGATAAAGGTATTGTTGTTGGACTTGAAAACAGTGGAGATCATGAACGTATGAGCGTAAGAAACCTTCCGTTTTTAGCAGGAACCTGTGCTGCTTTTGGTTTAGACAAAGAAAAAGCTGTTCAGTTAATCACCTCAAATACAGCAAAATTATTAGGTATTGATGCTTTATGCGGAACATTAGAGACCGGGAAAGATGCAACACTTTTTATCTCTGAAGGTGATGCGCTGGATATGAGAACAAATAAATTGACAACTGCTTTTATTCAGGGCAGAAAAATTAATTTAGAGACTTTCCAGACAAAACTGAATGACAAATTCAAAGCAAAGTACAACCAGAAGTAATTAAACTTTTTTTACACAAAAGGCATCATTTGAAAAACTCATCTGATGCCTTTTTTATTTCAAAATTCTAAACATTTTAATCCAGTCTTTACTCATTTACACATCATTACTCTTAAAATTAGAAATATTCTTTCATTTTTTCGTTAACAAACTCTTTAAATAGCTTAAAATTCAGTTTTTGGATTAACAAATTGTAAATTTTAAGTTCTTTTTAACAATTACATATAAATTTAAGGGGGTTAAATTTTAAAATTGATAAAAATCAAACACTATACTCTATTTTTTATAGGGGCATTAATTGATTTTATACTTTTATGAAAAATTTAAAACTAAATAACTATGCGAAAAATTATTTTAAGTGTGATTCTTATCACTATTTTGGTACTAACCTTTATATCAAACTTTATCCTGTCTGATAATCCAATTCCGGCCGAAGCTGTTAAGTTTGACACAGGAGACACTGCCTGGATGATTGTAGCAACTGCATTTGTATTGCTTATGACACCCGGACTAGGATTTTTCTACGGAGGAATGGTAGGTAAGAAAAACGTTATCAGCACCATGCTGCAAAGTTTTATGGCAATGGTAATTGTTACTATCTTATGGGTTGTTGTTGCTTTTGGATTAGCTTTTGGACCTACTATTGGAGGAATCATTGGAAATCCATCTGCTAATTTATTCTTCGAAGGTGTGGGAACCAGCACTGCATGGAGTCTTGCCCCAACAATTCCGTTTATGTTATTCGCATTATTTCAGGCTAAATTTGCCATCATTACACCTGCTTTAATCACAGGTGCTTTTGCAGAACGTGTACGTTTCTGGGCTTATTTATTGTTTATGGTTTTATTTATCATTTTTATATATTCTCCTTTAGCACACATGACCTGGCATCCTGATGGCGTTTTCTTTAAAATGGGAGTATTAGATTTCGCTGGCGGAACGGTAGTACATATGAGTGCTGGCTGGGCTGCATTAGCCGGAGCGATGTTCTTAGGAAAAAGAAAAATTCAAAAAGTAAATCCTGCCAGAATTACTTATGTATTATTAGGTACTGGTTTATTATGGTTTGGATGGTTTGGTTTTAACGCAGGTTCTGCATTAGGAGCAAACGGTTTAGCAGTTCAGGCTTTAGGAACTACTACTGTAGCTGCCGCAGCTGCTGCAATGGCATGGGTTTTCCTTGATAAAATAATAGGTCATAAATTATCTGCACTTGGTGCTTGTATTGGAGCTGTTGTGGGTCTTGTTGCCATTACTCCTGCCGCAGGTTTTGTAAGCATTCCTCACGCCATTTTTATTGGAGCTTTTTCTGCCATTGTAAGTAACATTGTGGTAAGCAAATTTCCTAAAGGAAAAATCGATGATGCTCTTGACGTTTTTGCCTGCCATGGTGTTGGTGGTATGGTAGGAATGCTGTTAACAGGTGTTTTTGCCTCAAAAGCAATTAATCCGGCTGTTGGAGATAATCAGGGCTTGATTTTTGGAACTCCAACTTTATTCCTAAACCAATTAACAGCTTTAGTTGTAGTTTCAATCTTCGCTTTTGTAGGTTCTTATATTTTATTCTTTGTTGTCAATAAAATTACACCTCTAAGAGTTACAGAAGAGAAAGAAGAACTAGGTTTAGATATTTCTCAACACGGAGAATTTTTATAAGAAATAATTCCCCCCTTTTTGCCTTAATAAAAAATCCCTCTAAGTTTAGACTTAGAGGGATTTCTATTTGAATTAATTTCAACCTGTAATAATTTTAGATTTTAGAATACAGAACTTTCTTTTCTATGTTCTATCCTCTTTATTCTAAAAAAGAAACTATTTAAAATTCCCAATTCCTTCTTTCAGCCAATTTAGATATTCATCTGCATTTACATAACTAATTGTTGGTTTTGAAGTATTTAAATTCTTTCCTTCTAAATCTGTTATTACATATAATGGCTGTGTATTCGTTTTATATTTTGAGATCATAAAATCAGTCCATTTATCACCAACTGTAATGATTTTATCTCCGGCTTTTGTTACAAATTGTTCTTCAGCAGGCAATTCACGTTTATCATCAACATAAAGAGAAATCAAAACAACATCATTTTTTAGTATCGGTAATATAGTTGGTTCAGACCAAACATTGTTTTCCATTTTTCGGCAATTCACACAAGCATAACCTGTAAAATCAAGCATAATAGGTTTATTAATTGATTTTGCATAGGCTAACCCGTCTTCATAATCATGAAAAACCATAATACCATGTGGTCCTAATTCTGCTCCGGCGGGTAAACCTTTTACAGATTCGGCACTATCATTTGAATTTGCAGAACCTCCTACTCCAAACGGACTTTCACTATATTGCGGTGGTGGCGGAAATGCACTGATTAATTTTAGCGGTGCTCCCCAAAGTCCCGGAATTAAATATACGGTAAATACAAGTGTCAGTAATCCTAAATACAATCTTCCTACCGAGATATGATGCAACGGACTATCATGTGGCAAGGTAATTTTTCCGAACAGATACAAAGTCAGAGCAGCAAAAATAGCAATCCAGATTGCGATAAAAACTTCTCTTTCTAAAAAGTGTAACTGTAAAACCAAATCTGCATTTGATAAAAATTTGAATGCCAGAGCCAATTCTAAAAATCCTAAAACTACTTTTACCGTATTCAGCCATCCGCCAGATTTTGGTAATGAATTTAACCAGCCCGGGAACATTGCAAACAACATAAACGGCAAAGCCAGAGCTGATGAGAATCCTAACATTCCAACAATTGGAGCAATTCCTCCATTTGAAGCTGCTTCAACCAATAACGTTCCAACAATTGGTCCGGTACAAGAGAACGACACAATTGCCAAAGCCAAAGCCATAAACAAGATTCCAATTATTCCACCTCTGTCTGCTTGCTGATCTGCTTTGTTTGCCCATGAATTAGGTAACATGATTTCGAAAGCCCCCAAAAATGAAGTTGCAAAAATGATCAGGATTACAAAGAAAATCAGATTAAACCAAACATCTGTAGATAAAGCATTCAGTGCATCGGCTCCAAATATTTTCGTTACTATTAATCCTAAAATAACATAAATAGCAATAATTGAAAGTCCGTAAATTATAGCATTACGAATTCCTTTTGCCCTGCTTTTACTTTGTTTTGTAAAGAAACTCACTGTCATTGGAATCATTGGGAAAACACAGGGCGTTAACAAGGCTGCAAATCCTGAGATAAAAGCAATAAAAAAGATTGACCATAAACTTCTTGCAGGAGCCTGTACAGGAACTTCTTCTTTTGCAGGAGCTTCGGCAACTTCTGTTTTTGCAGTTTCAACTTTAGCAGCCTCTACAGCTGTTTTTGCTGTATCAACAGGTACGGCAACTTTTGTTTCGTCTAATTTAGATTCCGTTACTGCATCAACAGCATCCATTTTAAAAGTTGACGGAATTGCAATTGAGAATTTTTTACTTGAATTGATACATACTTCTTTACAAACCTGAAAATCAAAGTCAACATCAACCGTTTTTAAGTTTGGGTTAATAATCGTGATTTCCTGTTCGATATGTGCTTTACCTTCAAAGAAAGTTTCATTTACACCAAAGACATCATTAAAGGCTGTTCTGGTTTTTCCTTCTTTGGCTTTTCCAACTAAGTTATAGTTTCCTTTTTGATTTTTAAATGTAATTTCCAGCGCAAGCGGTCCGCCATCCGGCGTAAACTGCGAATACATATGCCAGTCTTTTTCAATTGTTCCATCAAAAATTAAAACAGCATTGTTTCCCGATTTTTTTTCGATTTTAGAAGTCCATTTTACCGGCTCCAGAATCTGAGCATTTCCTTTTGCAAAAGCAAACAGGAAAAACAATAAAAACACAATGGTTTTATTCCAGATACTTTTTGACATTATCGCTTGATGGTATTGATTAAAGTTCATGATTGTAATTCTATTTTAAGTATTCGATTTGTGGTATTTTTAATTTTAAAACGTTCATCCTGTCTGATTCCAACAACCCATACAATTTGGTCATCTGAACACAAAATCCATGTTTTTTCTTTTTCTATCAGTGATAGTTTTTCATCTTTAAAAAGCTTACTCACTTTTTTAGACTTTCCGTGCATTCCAAAAGGATGAAAAACATCCCCCTCTTTCCATTTACGTAAAATCAAAGGAAACTGGATTTTTTCAGCGTCGACAAATATAGCTTTATTTGAATCTATTGTAATGTCGTCTACTTGACAAAGCTTTAATTTTAAGGGAAAATTAACTACTTTATCGTTTTCATTAATTTCAAATTCTTCCTTTTCTGATATTTCAGAAATTGGACTTAAAATTAAGGTATCTCTGTTTTTTAATAATCTAAATTCGTTTGAAAAAACCTGCTTTCCTGATTGTCCGTCGACCAAATCATAAACATCATTCCAGGCCAAAAAACCAAACTCATTTAACCATTGATACAGATATGACTTATAATTGGGTAATTTTTTAAGCTGATTTAAATCGAAATGAATATCCTCACCTGCTTCTTTTGCCACTTGCTGATAAATCATAATCGAAGCATCTTCGACCATTTCCTGAGATTCCTGTAAATACGATTGTGTTTTCTGGAAAGCATTCAAAAAATTCGGATTGATTTCTTTAAGCACAGGAACTAAATCATGACGAATCTTGTTTCGAAGATATTTGTTAGAAGCATTACTGCTGTCTTCCCGCCATTCGATTTTATTTTCTTTTGCATATTGCTGAATTTCATCTCTTGAAAAAGGCAAAAGCGGACGAATGATTCGGTCGTTTTGTTCCGGAATTCCGGTTAAGCCTTCTAATCCGGTTCCTCTCGTTAAGTTGATGATAAAAGTTTCCAGATTATCATCGGCATGATGTGCTGTTAAGATATAATCGAAATTTTCTGTATCTAAAAGCTCATAAAACCAATTATAACGCAATTCGCGGGCAGCAACCTGAGTCGATAGTTTATAATCTTTAGCAAAAGCTTCTGTATCAAAATGGGTGGTAAAAAAAGGAATTTTATTTTGACTGCAATAATTTTGAATAAATTCCTGATCGCCAAAACTTTCTAATCCGCGAAGTTGGAAATTACAGTGCAAAACAGCAATTTCATAAGGTAACTGCTTCAGCAAATGCAGTAAAACCATACTATCTATTCCACCGCTGACAGCCAGAAAGAGTTTCTTGTTGACCAGAAATGGAAATCTGGTTGTGATATGATTTTGAAATTTTAAAAACATTCGATAAATGTAAAAAATTAAATTCGATCTATTCTTAAATGAAATGTTAAGCGGAATATTATTTTTTTATTCGCCACGAATTCACGAATTATTATTTTTTTGCCACAGATTAAAAGGATTTGTACCAATCTTTTATATGAGTTTCACGCAGATTTAAAAAGATTTTAGCTGATTTACGCAAATTAAATTTAATAAAATCCAACCAAATCTGCTTTAATCTGTAGAATCAGCGTGAAACAAAATCGTTTTAATTCTTTTTGTCACTAATTAAAAAATGAATTATAAAATAAAAATAATTCGTGCTCATTCATGCAATTTGTGGTGAAAAAATTATTGCAAAACTTCGTGCATTGCTTTTGCTTTCAACAAACATTCTTCATATTCTTTTTCCGGAACAGATTGTGATGTAATGGCACTTCCAACAGAAAATGAAATGTATTTATTTTCCTGATTGTACAAAATACTTCTAATTACAACATTAAAATCAAAATCTCCTTCGGGTGTAAAATAACCAATTGATCCGCTATACAAACCGCGTTTGGTTTCTTCGAGGTTTTCGATGATTTTCATTACTGAGATCTTCGGAGCTCCCGTCATGCTTCCCATTGGGAAAGTCGTTTTTAAAACATCTGTTGGTGTATATTGAGGATCTAATTTTGATGTTATGGTTGAAATCATCTGATGCACTTGTAAAAACGAGTAAATCTGACATAGTTCAACAACTTCAACAGAGCCTTTTTGTGCTGTATGCGATAAATCATTTCGAACCAGATCTGTGATCATGATATTCTCTGCACGTTCTTTTGCATCTGATGCCAGAAATTGTTTTGATTTCTCGTCTTCTACAGGATCTGCAGATCGTTTTGAAGTTCCTTTTATGGGTTGTGAAATCAAAATCTCTCCTGTTTTTTTCAGATATCGTTCCGGTGATGCCGAAAGCAAATATTGTTTATGATTTTTAAAGAAAACCGAAAACGGTGCTTGCGAAATTGTGTTTAGTTTTTGAAATTTCTCCAATGGATTAATCACTGTATTTTCAGCAAAAAATTCCATACAAAAATTAGCCTCATACATATCGCCTTTATGGATGTGATCCAGCATTTTTGCTACTTTTTCAACATATAAATCTTTCGAAATACGCTGCTGTACTTCGACTCTGCTCAGTGTAACAAAAGACTCATTTTCATTTTGTACAATTTCCTCAAAATCATCTTCTGCCTCATCATCACAAAGCAATAAATATTGAATTTCAAGTTGGTTTTCTTTTAAAATGAATAACTTTTTGGGTTGAAAGAAAAACAAATCCGGAAAATTTAAGCCATCAAAATTAGACGATTTTAAATCCTCGACATCATTTTTCAAATCATACGATAAATACCCTACAAGCCAGTCTTTTGTGGTTTGCTGATATTGTTTTAAATCATCAAAAGCATTATGAAAATCGGTTTTTAAAGACGTAAAAGCGTCCACAGCCAACATACAATCAAAACTGGAATATTCTTGCGGATAGGAATTACTATCTAAAAAAACTACTTCGCGAAATTGTTGCGACCAGCTTAAAAGTTGTTGTTTAAAGTGCTCTGGATTTGAAATATGTTTATGAATAGAAACTCTCAAAAATAAATAAATTTTAGATTTCAAAATTACGACAAAAAAAATCCTTCAATAAAATAATACTCAAAAATTATTGGCACACTTTTTAGTATATCGAATTAGTACTAATTATGAAAACTTTTCCTGCTATTTGATTTAAAAATTACTCTTAAAAAAATTGCTGCAAATTATACCGATAATAAAGTTCTTTTTATTGTTCGCTATAGAAATTTTACGGTTTAAACTGTGGTATACAAAACAGTCTGATAAGCAGACCAACTATTATTTATTAATCAAATTTTATAACCTTTATGAAAACAATTGCAAAATTAGGATTGACTTCTGTGGTAATCATCGCATTACTATTTTCCTGCAAAAAAGCAGATTCTACTTCGACAGCAGATATCGCAGATTACAAAATGACAGCTGACAGTACTGCTGTTTCATCATCGGCAGCAGTGGTCGATAAAAACAGTAAACAGAAATTTATTCGAACTGCTGATATTAAATTTAAGGTCAAAAATGTCGTCAAGTCTACTTATGCAATTGAAAATGCTACTCAAAAGTTTGGAGGTTTTGTTACATATACCAATTTACAAAGCAATATTCACGATCAGATAAAAACCAAAATCAGTCAGGACAGCACACTTGAAACTACAAAATATACAGTCGAAAACAACATTACTATCAGAGTACCTAACACTCAACTTGATACTGTGATTAAAACTATTGCCAAACAAATTGATTTTCTTGATTTCAGGGTAATTAAAGCCGATGACGTTTCGCTGAAAATGTTAGCCAATCAGCTTTCACAAAAAAGAAGTTCTGTAACCGAAAAAAGAGTAGAAAAAGCTATTGATACTAAGGGTAAAAAAATCAATGATGTTATTGAGGCAGAAAATACGCTTGCCAATCAAAAAGAAGCAAATGACAATCATACTATTGATAATTTGTCCTTGCAGGATCAGGTAAATTTTAGCACTATTACTTTGCAACTGTACCAAAATGAAACGATCAGACAGGAAATCATGGCAAGCGAAAAAGACAGCAATGCTTATAAGCCGAATTTGGGGCTTCAAATTCTGGATTCTCTAAAAAGTGGCTGGTATATTCTGGAAGGAATCTTTGTATTTCTAATCAATCTTTGGCCTTTTATTCTGATTGGTTTTGGTGGATTTTTTCTTTATAAAAAATACATTAAGAAATAGGAAAAGTGTTAATAAAGCAGCAATTTCATAAGAAAAAATTCGTTATATTTGATATAGCATTGTATTAATCCCAAAATAGGATTAATTAGATTGTAAAATCCTCAATAGAAAGCTTCAAAATTCAATACCATTTTAATTGAGGATTCAGATTATATCGTTTTTCCAAAAAAATAATTATACTTTTTTAACCTATTTAAAATCCTAAGTATTATGAAAATTGCTACGATTATTGTCCGAGTTTTAATTGGCCTTTTACTGCTTTTTGCCTCTATTAGTTATTTTTTTCACCTGGCACCTGAACCAGAAACAACAGGAAATTTCAAGGCTTTTAATGTTGGTTTAATGGCTTCGACGTATATAATGCCTTTAGCAAAATCAATAGAATTACTTTGCGGAATTGCTTTTGTAACAGGTCGATATGTAACACTGGCTAATATTTTGATCTTACCTATTACGGTAAACATTTTGTTTATCAATTATTTTTTAGCTCCTCAAGGTTTGCCAATTGCAGCATTACTATTTCTGGGCAATTTATTCTTGATTTACAGATATTGGGATAATTATAAAAGTGTTTTTACCAGATAATTTATTTTCACACCAAAATAGACAAACCCGATACTCATAAAAAGTATCGGGTTTGCTTTTTAATAAAAATTTCAACCTTAAAATCTTTACTAATTTACTTTATCGTGTTTTACCCAAACCAGATCTGAGACTTCATATCCAATTTCTCTGGCTTTAATGAGGAAATTTGCTTTTATACTTTCGGGAATTGTAGTTTCTCTGGAAAGTATCCACATGTATTTTAAGCTTTCGCCGGCGACAAGTGCATATTTGTAATTATCTTCGACAGCAATTACATTATATCCGGCATAAAAAGGTCCAAAAAAGGACACTTTTAGCATTCCGATATTGTCGGCTTTGACAAATTTAGCTTTTCCAATACTTTCCTTCCACTTGTCTTTTTTAGTATCGTAGCCTTTATTATCTACTTTTATGCTTCCGTCATCATTTGCAGTATATTCGGCTGTGACATTGTTTAAACCTTTTTCATATTTAAAATCCAATCTGGCAATTTCATACCATTTTCCTAAATATTTTGCTTTGTCGAAATTAGTGACAGCAACTGCTTTTTTAGGAATCGTTGAACCGCAGGAATAAAGCGCAAGTGCTACTCCTGCTCCAACTAAAACCGGAGCTATATATTTACTTTTCATAATAGTATCTTTTGTGTATGTAAAGATATTATGAGATCATGAGAACTATTTTACAGAATTATTATTTGATTTTATATTTTCTAACGATTAAAAATTTTATCAAAATTGCCTTTATACAAAATTTACCTTACCTATAAAAAGCTTCGGAGAAGCAAAATATCTATAGCATAATTTATAGCATAATTTATTGCATAATTTATTGCATAATTTATTGCATAATTTATTGCAGTCGACGTAAAGCTCCGGAACGACATGTTTATAATCGATATATTTCGCTCCGCTGGAGCTTAGAATCTTTGCGGCAATACTTTGCTATAAATATTTCGCTCCGCTGGAGCTTAGAATCTTTGTGGTAATTCTTTGCTATAAATATTTTGCTCCGCTAGAGCTTGGAATCTTTGCGGTAATTCTTTGTTATAAATATTTTGCTCCTCTGGAGCTTTTAGATTTTAATAATTTATCTAATGAACAAATATTTTTATCAACTATAAATATGTAGTCCCTATGGGACAAAGAAGGTGTTGAATTCTATTTTTTCTGCCAATATATAATCTCAGAAGGATAAATATCGTTAGATAAAATTTGCACTTATCCAACTCTGTTAGGAACTAAATGTTAGTAGAAATGAAAATAAAAATGTCCCATAGGACGCCATAAAAAAACACCAATCCTGAAATCTCAGGATTGGTGTTTTTTAAAATATGCTTTACGTAAATTTTATACGTGTATTGCTCTGTTTTCAGTAGCTGCTAATGCTGCTTCTTTTACCGCTTCCGCGAAAGTTGGGTGCGCGTGGCTCATTCTTGAAATATCTTCAGCAGACGCTTTGAATTCCATTGCAGTAACCGCTTCAGCAATTAAATCTGCTGTACGTGCCCCAATCATGTGAACTCCTAAAACTTCGTCTGTTTTTTCATCAGCAAGGATTTTCACAAATCCATCTAAGTCAGCACTTGCTCTTGCACGTCCTAACGCTTTGAATGGGAAACTTCCAGATTTGTATTTCACACCTGCAGCTTTCAATTGCTCTTCCGTTTGTCCAACTGCGGCAACTTCTGGCCAAGTGTAAACTACACCAGGAATTAAATTATAATCGATATGTGGTTTTTGACCAGCTAAAATTTCAGCAACCATTGTTCCTTCTTCTTCCGCTTTGTGTGCTAACATTGCTCCACGAACAACATCACCAATAGCGTAGATATTTGGAACATTAGTTTGTAAATGGTCGTTTACTTCAACTTGTCCTCTGTCTGAGATTTTTACTCCGGCTTTGTCAGCGTTTAATCCGTCTGTGTAAGGACGACGACCAACAGAAACTAATGAATAATCTCCTTCAAGAGTGATTGTTTCTCCTTTTGCATTTTCAGCCTGAACCACTACAGCATCGCCGTTTCTTTCTACTGATTTTACTTTGTGAGAAACGTAGAATTTCATTCCTTGTTTTTTCAATACTTTAGTTAACTCTTTAGAAAGAGAACCGTCCATTCCAGGAATGATTCTGTCCATGAATTCTACTACAGAAACCTGAGCCCCTAAACGAAGGTAAACTTGTCCAAGTTCGATTCCGATAACTCCTCCACCAATAATTACTAAATGTTTTGGTACTTCTTTTAAAGCTAAAGCTTCAGTAGAAGTGATGATTCTTTCTTTATCAATTTTGATGAACGGCAAAGAGGATGGTTTTGATCCTGTAGCAATTACAGTATATTTTGCTTCGATAGTTTCTGATGTTCCGTCAGCTTTTGCAACTGCAATGTGCGTTGCGTCTACAAAAGAACCTAAACCATTGAAAACAGTAATTTTATTTTTATCCATTAAGTAGTTGATTCCACCTACGGTTTGATCTACAACGGCTTGTTTGCGCGCGATCATTTTCTCTAAATTGATTTTTACATCGCCAGAAACTTCGATTCCGTGGTCTGCAAAATGAGCAATTTCAGCATAATGATGAGAAGAAGATAATAATGCTTTTGAAGGAATACAACCTACGTTAAGGCAAGTTCCGCCTAATGAATTATATTTTTCTACAATTGCAGTTTTAAAACCTAATTGTGCGCAACGAATTGCTGATACATATCCTCCAGGACCTGAACCTATAATGACTACGTCAAATGAACTCATAGTTTGTCTATTTTATTTTTAGCGATACAAAATTAAGGAATAAAGTTTTGTTTAAAGTTTAATTTTCAATGTTTTTTATGGGAAATTTTGGAGGAAGGTTTTCTCCCACGAAGGCTCTAAGACACAAAGTTTTTTTGTTTTTTTCAATCTCGCAAAGACGCAGAGTCGCAAAGTTTTTTATTTACTTTCTTATTGCAGACTTTCTTGAATACCTCGAAATCCGTTCATTAAATACTGAGCCGATTTAATCATTTCATATAGCTTAGTAATTGACCAAACAAGTTCATCCTGATTACACCAATATTTTTCGATTTCTCCAAATATTTTATATGTAGAAATATTAAAGCCTTCCTCAATATCATTATACCATATTACTTGAGAACCACAAATAGCGACAACCCAGAACCCTCCTCCCATTTCTCCGAATTCTTTTTCTTTCCATTTTATTGGATAGATTTTAGTTAAATTCCAGAAATTCTTCAATTCTTCGCTCAAATCTTTTTCTGTTTTTAAAATCTCTATATAAAGTTCATCTAAAGATATTGGTTCCCATTCCTGCATGACCATTTTTACATTAAAAATTATAATAAATATTGCGAATTAAAATCAAGGTTTCTTTTTAGGATTTCTTGAAGTATGAAATACTGAATAAATAATTATTTCATTTCCGATAATCTCATAAATGATAACAAATGGAAATTTAACCAAAGTCATTTCTCTATAACCCGGTTGTCTTTTAATTTCAAATAATTCGGGATTTGTTTTTAAAACTTTGAGATAAGATCTTAAATAAGTTAGAAATTGTTTTCCCAAACCTGTACTTCTGCTTTCGTAAAATTCAATAGATTCTTCAATTTCTTTTTCTGCTAATGGCAAAATTTTAATTTTAAAAACCATACTTAGCATTCAAGCGTTGTTCCGTTTCTTCCCACGAACTTGCCTGTATTTCTCCAGACAGATATTTTTCTCTTTCTTCCGCAACTAAATTATAATGCGAATCAGGAACAATTGAATCTTTTTCGTCATGATTTATAGCATCAAAAACACTTTCCAAAATCTCTAATTTTGAATCATCTTCAATGAATCTGCCAAAATCTTTTATAAGCTTACGTCTTAATTCTTTCGTTTCCATTTTGCTTTTATTTAAACTCAAATTTAAGATTTATAATGATTCAATTATGTTAAAACTTTTTACCACAATCCCGATGGCTATCGGGACTAAGCCTCAAAGAAAAAAACCTTTGAACCTTTGCCTCTCTGCTCCTTTGAACCTTTTAAAAAGAAATCACCGTTGAGTTCTTCACTTCACTAATCATAAACATACTTTGTGTACTTCCAATGTGTTGCAACGAAGTTAATTTGGTTACTAAAAATTCCCGGTACGCTTCCATATCTTTTACTAATACTTTCAAAATATAATCATAATCGCCGCTTACGTGATGGCATTCCAGAACTTCGTTTAGTTTGATGACTTCGCTTTCGAATTTGGTCAGGAATTCTTTAGTGTGCTGAATGAGTTTTAAATGGCAAAAAACTACGAATCCTTTGTCGATTTTGGATTTATCGACTAGAGCTACATAGTTTTTGATGATTCCTTCGCGCTCTAACTTTTTGATGCGTTCGTAAACCGCTGTTACCGAAAGATTGAGTTTTAAAGACAATTCTTTGGTTGTTTTTTTACTATCGGTTTGCAGTAAAACCAGGAGTTTTTTATCGGTGTCGTCTAAGGTCATATTTAGTTGATGGTTTATGGTTGATAGTTGGTCGCTTTTTGAAGAGAAAGAAAATCTACTTAATTATGATTTAAAGATCAAATTTAGATTAAAAATCATAATAAATACATTTTTATAGTTTTAAAATCTAATTATAACTTTTTCAGTTGATTTTTTTTCTAAATAGATCTTATTTTGAATAGAATTTATTTTGAAAATGAGTCCCCTAGCCCTGATAGAAGCGGCATCCTTTTGTGGCGGGGTTCGCCACAAAAGATATAGCGGATAGCAGGAAATAGCTCCTAATCCTTCGACTTCATTCAGGATAGCAATTTCAATGACAATTTCAATAGCAATGACAAACGATAAACAATAAACAACAAACCATAAACATATGAAAGACTTTAACCCAGCAGATAAAATTCAGGATTTGCAGTACTTTGGTGAATTTGGCGGTGTGAATCCGTCGATTTCTGATTCTTCGACTTATACTTTTCTTTCGGCTAAAACGATGTTTGATACTTTTGAAGGAAATATGGAAGGCTGTTATTTATATTCTCGTCATTCGTCGCCAAGTAATTTATATCTGGATCAGGCTTTGGCAGCGATGGAAGGAACGGAGACAGCAAATGTTTCAGCTTCGGGAATGGGAGCGATTACGCCTACTCTTTTGCAATTGTGCGGTGCGGGCGATCACATTGTTTCGAGCCGAACTATTTATGGAGGAACTTATGCTTTCTTAAAAAACTTTACACCAAGATTTGGGATTGAAACGAGCTTTGTTGATATTACAAAATTGGATGTTGTTGAAGCTGCAATTACAGAAAAAACGAAAGTTTTATACTGTGAAACAGTTAGTAATCCTTTATTAGAAGTGGCTGATATTGCCGGTTTAGCTCAAATTGCTAAAAAACACAATTTGAAACTGGTTGTTGATAATACGTTTTCACCATTATCTGTTTCGCCTGCAAAATTAGGTGCTGATATCGTGATTCACAGTTTGACGAAATATATTAACGGAAGCAGTGATACGGTTGGCGGTGTAACTTGTGCATCAAAAGAGTTTATCAATTCGCTGAAAAATGTAAATACTGGCGCCAGTATGCTTTTAGGGCCTACAATGGATAGTTTGCGATCTGCAAGTGTGATGAAAAATCTGCGTACGCTTCATATCCGTATTAAACAACACAGTCATAACGCTCATGTTCTTGCTGATAAATTTGAAAAAGACGGTTTAAAAACGGTTTATCCGGGATTAAAAAGTCATCCGAGTCATGAATTGTACAAAACGATGATTAATCCGGAATATGGTTTTGGAGGTATGATGACAATTGATGTGGGTTCTTTGGCAAAAGCCAATGAATTAATGGAGTTAATGCAGGCGAGAAATTTAGGTTATCTGGCAGTAAGTTTAGGTTTTTACAAAACGTTGTTCAGCGCACCTGGAACTTCGACTTCGAGCGAGATTCCGTTAGAAGAGCAACATGAAATGGGACTAACTGATGGTTTGATCCGATTCTCTATTGGTTTGGATAACGATATTGACCGTACTTACGAAATGATGAAAGCCTGTATGATTGAGCTTGGCGTTTTATAATTTTTAGCCTGTAGCTTTTACAGAATTAAACAGGTTTTTTGGAGATTTTTTGCCACGAATTCACGAATTTTTAAAACAATTAATTCATGAATTTGTGGCAATTTTTATTAAAGACAATAATGCCTAATCTGCGTAAAAAATACTTTTAATCTGTGAAATATAACAAATAAAAAAAGCCGTTCTGATCGATTTTCATAACGGCTTTTGTATTATAAACGCTTACCTTATATTTTCTCAACAAAGTTTAGCTTACTGTTTTTTCTACTATAAGTAAAGTAAATCAACAATCCGATTAGTAACCAGATGGTAAAATAAATCCAGTTCCATACGCTTAATTCGGCCATCATGTATAAACAACATATTAGTCCTAAAAGCGGAATTAAAGACAAGTTTCTTCTAAATGCCCAAACGGCTAATCCAACTAAAACGAATAAGAAAATCCACATTGGGATTTTGTGTTTGAATAAGCTAAAACCGGATTCGTATTTATCTGAATCGCTGATTGGCAATCCTTTTACTACTTCGGCATATTTTGTTTCATTATCCTGGTATTGTCCTAATAAATGTTCTAAATCTGAGGTTTCGGCAGTTTTGTTGTGAATATCGATACTTTTTAGATAGTTGAATACCTGTTCAGATTCAGATTTATCTAAAGAAGTTACAATTGAAGTTGCATCGTAAATTTGCGGTTCATTGTTTATAAAAGCCATTGTAGCTTTATTATTGAACGTAAAAGCGTAGTACAATCCGGCAATCATTAAAACCGGAAGAATGAATTTTGAATTGATATAAGGTGTTTTGAATTTTCCTCTTGGAATATCAGGCTTATTTTGTAAAACCAAAACTCCGGCACAAACTAAAACAAATGCAAACAGAGTTCCAATACTGCATAAATCTGTTACCATTGTTAAATTTAAAAACAAAGCCGGAACCGCTACTACAAAACCGGTTACAATGGTAGCAAACGATGGTGTTTTGAATTTTGGATGAACGGTAGAAAATTTCTTTGGCAATAAACCATCACGGCTCATACTCATCCAGATACGAGGCTGTCCCATCTGAAAAACCAATAATACACTTGCCATTGCTACTACTGCACTGACTGCAATAATCCCTGACATCCATTTTAGGTGTAATTTATCGAAAACAAACGCCAGAGGATCTCCAACATTTAATTCGTTATAGCGCACCATTCCGGTTAAGACCAAGGCAATGGCGATATATAAAAGGGTACAAATAATAATGGCCCACATCATTCCGCGTGGTAAATCACGTTGTGGGTTTTTACATTCTTCGGCAGTGGTCGAAATAGCATCAAAACCAATATAAGCAAAGAAAACTGCGGATACTCCTTTTAAAACTCCACTTACTCCATTTGGTGCAAATGGGTTCCAATTATTAACATCTACATAAAAAACTCCAACTGCAATAACCAAAAGAACAATACAAAGTTTTACCACCACCATTAAATTACTGGCGTTACGGGATTCTTTCATTCCTCTGTAAACCAAGGCTGTAATTAGGATAATAATAAACAAAGCAGGTAAATCAGCCACAAAATGAAAAGAACCAATTGTAGGTGCGGTTGTCCAGGCCGTATAAGCTGATTGTAAAGCTGTACTTAAATTTTCGAATGATTTTCCGCCCTGCATTAAAGCTGTGGCATCTTTAAATCCGTTTGAAGCAGTTAGATAATCCATCTGAATCCATTGCGGGAGATGAATTCCGCCACTTTGGAGCAAACCTGTAAAATAATCACTCCAGGATATGGCAACCGTTATATTTCCTACGGCATATTCCATGATTAAAGCCCAGCCAATGATCCAGGCAATAAGCTCTCCAAAAGCAACATACGAATAGGTATATGCACTTCCTGAAACGGGAACCATCGAGGCAAATTCAGCATAAGCAAAA
Organism: Flavobacterium chilense; assembly: GCF_001602525.1. Classification (GTDB taxonomy): domain Bacteria; phylum Bacteroidota; class Bacteroidia; order Flavobacteriales; family Flavobacteriaceae; genus Flavobacterium; species Flavobacterium chilense. Next base: position 288,883 of record NZ_LSYT01000006.1, on the reverse strand, counting down.
GCAGCAAAACTACAGGCCAAAGCTGTAAATAAAAACAAGAAAATAACAGCGGGACCACCATCTGCACTGGCTTTTCCGATGGTACTAAAAATACCGGCCCCAACAATTGCTGCAATTCCAAAAGCAGTTAAATCTCTGGTCGTTAAATGCTTTCCTAATGCATTATGACCATCTGCCTCGTTTTTTGCAACTTGTTTCAGAATATCTTCTACCGTTTTTTTTCGGAATAAACCTGATAATGCCATATTGAATTTTCTAATTTAAAATTAATTTCTTTCGGACTTTATGCTTTTATTTTGCAAATAATGCAAAAATTATCCTTATTTCAAATATATAAAACGATTTTGTTTTAACGAGACTTTTTTTTGCAGCAAAGACACTTACTCGCAAAGTTTTTTTACCTACAGATTTTAACTGTTAAATTAAAGCAGCATCCATTTTTTAATTCAACTGTATGTCTAAATTCGTCTATGAAGATTTTTTTCAATTAGGTGTAAATGATGAATTACTACTTTATAAATCAAAAAAACACCAAAACAATAATATATTAATCCAAAACAAGATAACTTAGCATTATTTAAGCGTAACATAATACAAATTACCAATATTGTCTTATAGTATTTTTATCAAAATTTTATTGCCGAAAATTTAAGACGATGATGTTGTTGGATATTTACTGAATGTCTTTAAACTTAACTCAAACACAATTATAACTTTTAAATCATACCTATAATGAAAAAACTCTTTTTACTATTATTATTTATCTGTCTGAATAGTTTGGCACAGGAAAATATTGATATTAATCAGTTAAACTGGCTGCCAAACTCCCATTCTTTTTGGGTTAATGCTCAAAACAATGTTGTCGTTTATGATGTTGACAAACTAAATCAAAAGAATACTATTCTCACGGAAGATCAATTAAAAAAAGCTGGTTTTTCCGGAGAAATAGAACAATTGGTCTGGAATGCAAACAAAACAAAGGTGTTGGTTTTTACCAATTCTAAAAAAGTCTGGAGAGCCAATACCAAAGGAGATTACTGGTATTTTGACCTAAACACCGGAAAAGGAAGACAATTAGGAACCAGCTTAGAAAAGTCATCATTGATGTTTGCTAAATTCTCTAATGATAACGAAAATGTAGCATATGTTTCTCAGCATAATATTTATCTTGAAAATCTAAACTCAGGAAAAATAACTCCTTTAACTACAGATGGAACTGATAAAATCATCAATGGTACTTTTGACTGGGTTTACGAAGAAGAACTCGCAGCACGTGACGGTTTTAGATGGAGTCCTGACGGAAAAAGTATTTCGTTCTGGCGTGTAGATGCTTCAAAAACCAAATTTCATTTGATGATAAATAATACTGATGCTCTTTATCCTTTTACTGTTCCGGTGGAATATCCTAAAGCCGGAGAAAAACCTTCATCAGTAAAAATTGGTGTAATTGATATTGCCTCTTTACAAACAAACTGGCTCAATATTCCCGGAGAACCTGACAATAATTATTTGGTTCGAATGGAATGGATTAGCAATCAAAATATCATGGTAATTCAGCTTAACAGAAATCAAAACCAAGCTTCTATCTATAACTGCGATGCAAGATCAGGAACAACCAGCTTGATCTATCAGGAAAAGTCAGATTCATGGATTGATGTATTTGATATTTCTTCGGGAGAATATGATGTTTTTCCGTGTCAATTTGTAGATAACGGAAAATCGTTTTTGTGGAGTTCTGATGCTGATGGCTGGATGCATATTTACAAGATTAGCAGCGATGGCAAAAAGAAAGAATTAATTACAACTGAAAATTTCGACGCCTATTACAAAGCTTACAATCAGGAAACTAAATCTGTTTATTATATTGCCAGTCCAAACGATGCGACACAGCGTTATTTGTACGAAACAAATCTAAATACCAGGAAAACAAAACGAGTTACTCCAAAAGAATTTGAAGGAACAAATGAATATAGTTTTTCTACAGATGCCAAATACGCCAAACACATCAATTCGAATATCAATCGCGACTACAACAAACGTCTGGTAGCTTTATCGGGTCATAAAAAAATATTACCTGCGGCAGCAGATTCTTTTTTGGCACCAGAACGCAATTATTCATTAGAAAAATTTAAAGTGACAACCATCGACGGAATAGAAATAGATGGAATTATGGCTAAACCTTTGAATTTTGACGCTACTAAAAAATATCCTGTGTTTTTCTATGTTTATGGAGAACCTATGGCAGCTGTAGCAAATGATGAGCCTTATTTTTATCCATTGGTAGCTTCTTTAATTCCTGAAGGATATATAGGAATTGCAATGGATAATCGCGGAACTCCGGTAATGAAAGGTACAAAATGGAGAAAATCGATTTACAAAAACATCGGAATTATCAACACTCACGATCAGGCTATGGCTGCTAAAGAAGTTTTGAAATGGAACTTTATTGATCCTGCCAGAGTTGCCATACACGGATGGAGCGGCGGTGGCGCAGTTACCTTAAATCTGATGTTTCAGTTTCCTGAAATTTACAAAACCGGGATTGCGATTGCAGCTGTAACTGATCAGCACTTTTATGACAATATTTATACTGAACGATACATGGGTTTACCAGACGAAAATGAAGCTGCTTATGCTAAAGCATCGCCGGTTACACATGCAAAAAATCTAAAGGGCAATTTATTATACATTCATGGAACGGGTGATGATAATGTGCACTATAAAAATGCCGAAGTTTTAATCAACGAATTGGTCAAATATGACAAGATGTTTGATTTAATGGTTTATCCAAATCGTTCTCATAGCATATACGAAGGAGAAGGAACCAGAAAACACCTTGCAGATACTTTTGCAAAATACATTAGAGAGCATTGTCCTCCGGGAGCCAAATAATCTAAACGTGTCATCTTTCTCAGCCTTGTTATTCTCCTGAATAATGAGGCTGAGTTTTTTTTACGGTTTACGTTGTTTGTTGATAAAGATTTAAAATGATTTTTCACGCAGATTTAAAAAGATTTAAGCTGATGTGCGCAGATTCTTTACAAACTAAATCTAAAATTAAACCTGCTTTAATCAGTAGAATCTGCGTGCTATTTCTTAACGCAAACAGCTTCTTAAAATACTCACCGGATGTTGTGCTTCTCTGCTTGTTCCGTCATAAATCTGATGACGACAGCTGGTTCCTGCTGCGGCAATTTTTACGTTTTGGGCAGTTGATCGTACTTTTGGAAACAATGTATCTTCTCCCATTTGCATGCTTACCTGATAATGTTCTTTTTCGTAACCAAAAGAACCCGCCATTCCGCAACAACCTGAATTATAAATTGTAACCGTATTATTTTTAGGCAAATTCAGCATGGCAAAAGTTGCTTCAACAGAACTCAACGATTTTTGATGACAATGTCCGTGAATTTTAATTTCTTTAATTTCTTCTGAGAATGAATCTGGTGTTATTTTTCCATTGGTGATTTCTCTTTTAAAGAATTCTTCGATTGTAAAGGCGCTTTTCGCCACTTTTTCTGCGCTTTCTTTATCATCCGCCAAGCGTAAATATTCATCTCTAAAAGTTAATATTGCCGAAGGCTCAATCCCAATTAAAGGCGTATTTGCAGAAACTAAATCTTTGAAGATGCTTATATTAATATCCGCTATTTTTTTTGCTTCTTCCAGAAAGCCTTTAGACAAATAAGTTCTTCCGCTTTCTTCGTGATTTACAATCAAAACCTCATAACCCAATTGGGTTAAGAGTTCAAAAGCATCAATCCCGATATTCACATCATAATAATTCGTGAATTCATCATTAAACAAATAGACTTTTCCGTTTGGGAAATTATTATTTTGTGGCTTATGATTTTCGTACCATTTCTTGAAAGTCCTTTTCGCCAAAAGCGGAACCTGTCTTTCCGGCGCAATGCCCATTGTCTTTTTGACAAATGATTGATTCGAAATAAAATTAGTGATCGACGGAAACAAACTTCCCATTTTATTCAGTTTTGCATTGTGAGCAAAAATCTTGTTTCGGGTCGAGAATCCGTTTGCTTTTTGGTATTGATATAAAAACTCAGCTTTTAAAGTTGCCACATCTACATTACTCGGACATTCACTTGCGCAGGCTTTACAGCTCACACACAACTCAAAAACTTCGTATAGTTCTTTCTGGTCGAATTTATTTTCTTTTTCAGAATACGTCAGATATTCACGTAATGCATTAGCTCTGGCGCGTGTAGTTTCTTTTTCATTTTTGGTCGCACGATAACTCGGACACATCGCTCCTCCAGCCGATGGTAATTTTCTACAATCTCCGGATCCGTTGCATTTTTCGGCAGCACGCAAAATTCCTAAACTGTCTGAGAAATCCTGAAACGTTTTAATATCCGGTTCTACCCTACCCGAAACCACACGATGGTTTTCATCCATCTTTAAAGCGTTTACAATCTTCCCGATATTCAAAACCGAATTCGGATCAAACGCCAACTTGATTCGTTTCAGCAATTCATAATTAGTTTCGCCAATCATAAACGGAATAAATTCTCCACGCACAATTCCGTCACCATGTTCCCCGCTTAAAGAGCCTCTGTATTTTTTAACCAAAATCGCCACATCGGTTGCTATGGTTCTAAATAATTTTAAGTCTGATGTTTTCTTCAAATTCAAAACCGGACGTAAATGCAATTCCCCCGCACCAGCATGTGCATAATAAATCGCTTCCTGTCCGTGACGCAGCATCATTGCCGAAAATTCTGCAATATAAGCTGGTAAATCGCTCAATTCTACTGCTGTATCTTCGATAGAATCGGCTGCTTTATCGTCTCCAACAATACTTCCTAAAAGCCCCAGACCGGCTTTTCTAAGTTCATTTACTTTTTCAATATCGGCTCCGTAAATCTTGACAAGAGCATAACCAAAGTTATTTTTCTCTAAATCGGCCATCAGGGCATTTGCCTGATTTTCGGCATCTTCGGCATTATTCGAAGCGACCTCAAACATCATAATCGCTTTGGGTTCACCTACCAAAAAAAATCTGTTTTTAGACTGCTCGCGATTTGTTTTTGTACAATCTAAAATCGTATCATCGATCATTTCGCAAGTGTACAAATGATGTTTCATTGCCACTACAACAGATTCCAGCGATTCCTGAATACTATGATAATGCGCCACCACCATAATGTTATGAGCAGGCGGTAAATCGTCTACTTTTAACGTAATTTCGGTTGTAAAAACCAGAGTTCCTTCGCTTCCGCAAAGTAGTTTCCCGAGGTTAATTGTGGGTTCTGTGCCGCCAAACAATTCTGATTTTAACAGAATATCAACAGCATAACCCGTATTTCGTCTGTGAATTTCCGGTTTCGGAAACTCCTTTACAATCTCTTCCTGCGTTGCTTTTACCGAAAGTTCGTCGTAAATACTTTTATATATTTTATTTTCTAAAGTATCACCTTTGGTTTTTTCGATAAATTCTGCCGAAGTCAATTCCTTAAAAACCACTTCAGTACCATCACTCAAAATCCCTTTAATTTCAACAATTTTATCGCGTGTAACGCCATACCTGATCGAAGTTGTTCCCGAAGAATTATTTCCCACCATTCCGCCAATCATACAACGGTTAGAGGTCGAAGTATTAGGACCAAAAAACACGCCATGAGGTTTCAGAAATAAATTCAGTTCATCGCGAATCACGCCTGGTTGAACCGTAACCGTTTTTTTTACCGGATCAAAATTCAGGATTTTAGTAAAGTTTTTCGAAACATCGACCACAATTCCGTCACCAACCGTTTGTCCTGCAAGAGAAGTTCCAGCTGTTCTTGGCGTAATCGAGATATGATGCTGCGCTGCAAACCGGATTAGTTTACTAATATCTTCTATTGTTTTAGGCACAGCAACCGCTTTGGGTCTGATTCTGTACACCGAAGCATCGGTCGAATAAAGCGTTTTATGAAGATCATCGTATAAAAGTGTTCCTTCTAACGATGTTGCTAATTGTTCTAACTCCTTAACTATTGACATTATTGCTTTCTTTTGAAATACAAAAATAGTTTTTTTTAGGTTCAGAGTTGCAGAGGGACAAAGGTTCAAAGGTTTTCTTTTTCGAAATTTGAGATTTGGAATTTAAAAATATATATTTGAGTTATAAACCCGTAAATCTATGAAACTGGACAGAATTTACTTTTTAGCAAATCCATACCCAGATGGATACTCTCAAAAGCATCAAATTTCTTTAAAACCCATTTCAAAGATTTTGAAGAATATTATTCTAATTTTTCTTTTATTATTTATAAGCTGTAAAGAATCTGAAAGAGAAAAAATAACTAATACTAAGGCTAATAGCAGTATTACAAAAAAAACTATTTCGAAAAAATGGTACGGAACTTATTCATTCGCACTAAATGAAGATAGTGAAGATTGGAGAGATGCACATTACCTATCTATAGTAATTAATAAAGATTCTGTACTATATTCAGCTGAAGGGTATCAATTGTATCACTCTTATAAGCTTTCTGCTATTGAAAACAACAATACTTTAAAATTAACTTTTAAGAAAAGCTATAATAATACTGATAGTTGGGCTTTAGAAAAAACTAAAGATTTTGGTGTTTTAACTCTAAAAAATAGCACCTATATCTGGAAAAGTCCATTTATTGATACCTGTTTTAACGATGCTAAAACAAAAAAATATATTTTGAAGAAAACTTAAAATGAGTTAGCACATAAAAAACCTCCTATCCTTTTTTCAGAATAAAACTAAAAAGCCTGAATTTTATTTAGAAGCTATTCCTGCTATCCGTTTCAATCTTTTGTGGTGAACCCCACCACAAAAGGATTTCCACTTCTATCAGGGCTAGGGCTTTAGGTTTCAAAAGATCATTTGTTGAAAGATCTATTTAGACATAAATCATTATATATTATTTTTCCTACTATATATCCTTTCGTTTTTGATATATTTGCAGTCCTAAACGTTAAGATTATGAACTCAGAAAAAACTTTTGCCCGTGTGGTATGGTGGCGGTATTGGAAACAACCGCAACGCTCTTAACGGCGTAGGACACCTTTAGCTACACGGGTTTTATATTTCCTAAACGTTAAGTTATGAGTACAAACACCCTTTCAAAAGAAGCCGAAATTCGGCTAATGACTTTTTTCAATCAAACCATTGAGCCAGAACGTATGGCAAAAGCCATAAGGCATATCAACTTTATCCTCGCTTTAGGAATTATGCGGGAACACGAAACTCTTAAAAACGAAATCACCAACTTAGAAAACAGCTTTTACTGGCTAAATGAATTAGCTGAGATTTTATGTCCTTATTTGGTTGTGGAGTAATTTCTAATATTTTTTTACAAAAAAACCTCGATCAAAATCGAGGTTTTTTGTTCAATTAATTTATTATGATCTGTATATCAACGCGTGTATCTTGCTTATGAACAGAAAATATGAATAAAGGAATTATAATTATCTTATTTCAAGTACCAGAGTTTATCTTTTAAGTCAGTCAAAGTTCTGGCGGGAATACCATTTAACTCTTCCATTCTAAGGCAGATTTCATCAAAATTTAGTAATGCACAATTAACGCACTATTTCCTTTCAAAGTAATAAAGAAAAAAATCAGCAACATAGCAGCAACAATAAGCGCAGCAGATTGAAAATATTTATTTAGAGTATTTGGAATCTTATAAGTAATGGTAAACAAAAACAAAATTAACCCTGCAAAAAACAAAAGAAACGTTGAAACGACCATAAAAAATCTTCCTTCACCTACAAATATCCTTTTAAGTTTTGTAATTTCTTCAATAGTGTAAAAAAGATAAAACACAAACCAAACCCAATATAAAAAATGCGACAGATAAGCTAAAGTTGATTTCATGTTTTATCTTAATTAACAGTATTCCTTAGGCAAATATAGAATTGATTTACAATATATCAGCAAACATGGAATATCAGCAACTAAAATTTTACATGTTTTAAATTTTGGTTTATAAATTTCATACGCTACTACTCTATTCCTTTTTATTACTCAAAATATAATAACACAAAAAAACCCTCAACTTGACTTATTTCTCTTTTAACCACATGCTTCTATCCACAAAACCTAATAAAAAAACTCCCTCTAATCATACAAAATCACTATAAATTAACGTTCAAATTATAATTTCTGAATTATTTACTATAGTCCGCTAAAAAAACTATTTTTGGTTTCTGTTAAAAAAGATTGAAATGCATAAAAATCAGCAACTACTTTTCTCTATTCTATATTTATTTTTCTTTGGATGGAATTCCAATGCGCAGGAAAAAACCGTATACCCTAAAAACGAATTCAGAGGGGTATGGATTGCTACTGTGGTCAACATCGACTGGCCAAAAACGGCTATAGACGGCGTTGAAAAAGAAAAAGCAGATTATCTGGAGATTTTAGATGCCTATAAAAAACTAAACTACAATGCCGTAATTGTTCAGATTCGAAGTGTGGGTGACGCCTTTTATCCATCTGAATTTGCGCCCTGGTCCCGCTTTTTAACCGGAAAAGAAGGTCAGGCGCCTAATCCGTATTACGATGCATTGGCATGGATGATTGACGAAGCACACAAAAGAGGTTTTGAATTTCATGCATGGCTAAATCCGTATCGTGCAACTTTCGATTTAAACAAACAACAGTTGAGTCCAAATCATGACATTTTTAAGCATCCGGAATGGATGATCGAATACGGCGGAAAAATCTATTATGATCCTGCGTTGCCTGAAGTTCAGGAACATTTGACCAAAGTCGTAAAAGAAGTTGTAGACAAATACGATATCGATGCGATACATTTTGATGATTATTTTTATCCCTATACTGTTTCAGGAAAAGTATTTAATGACTCCGCATCGTATAAAAAATACGGTTCAGGTTTAAGCCTTTCGGATTGGCGTCGTGCCAATGTGAGCAATTTTGTGCATACCATTTCAACAACTATAAAAGCCAGCAAACCTTGGGTACAATTCGGAATCAGTCCGTTTGGTGTTTGGCGTAATAAATCTATGGATCCTAAAGGTTCTGAGACGCAATCAACATCTAATTATGACGATTTGTATGCTGATCCTCTTTTATGGATGGATCAAAAATGGATCGATTATATTTTGCCTCAATTGTATTGGAGTATGAACAACCCGAGAGCTTCTTACTCAAAATTAGTAAAATGGTGGTCTGAAAATTCTAACAATACCGCTCTTTATATAGGACATGCTTCGTATAAAATTAGAGGCGATAATGACAAAAGCTGGAACTTTGCTACCGAAATTCCAACTCAGGTTGATTTTGCCAGAAGCTTTAAAAAAGTAAGCGGAAGTGCTTATTTTAGTTCTAAATGGTTCATGAACAAAAACTTTGATGTGGTACGTCTTTTAGAAGAAAACCAATATAAATATCCTGCGCTTCCTGCTCCGGTACCTAATTTAAAACATATTGTTATCGATATTCCGGTTGTCAATGAATATCAAAAAGACAGTATTCATTATGCATTTAACATAAAAGCGCCGTTGAATACAAAAGTACGTTATATGGTAGTTTATGGCGGAGAAAGTACTTCGAAAATAGACATTAACGATGCAACCAAAATTATAGATAAGATTACCGTTTGCGAAAACGAAGGAACATTTTTATTTTCAATTCCTGTCGAAAAAATGAATCAGTATAAAGCTTGTGCTGTAACATTTATTGATTATTTTGCAAACGAAAGTACCCCAACTGCTATCGACTTAAAAAAGACATTTAAAATCTATTCACCTGCACAGCCTAATGAAAACAGATAATAATAAACCCTGGTTTTGGATTCCGCTTCTTAATTTTGCATCCGGTTTGCCTTATGCCGTAATCATCTCAGTTTCTGTAATTATGTACAAAAATCTGGGAATTTCAAACGAAGATATTGGCGTTTATACCAGTTTATTATACTTGCCTTGGGTCATAAAACCGCTTTGGAGTCCGTTTATTGAACTTACAGGAACCAAAAGAAAATGGTTTTTATCGATGCAATTGCTTATTTCGATTGCCTTTTTGTTAGTAGGATTTACGATCCCTGCAAATGGCTTTTTCATGATGACACTGGCTATTTTTTGGGTTGCTGCTTTTGCTTCGGCATCAAATGATATTGCCAGCGATGGATTTTATTTATTGGTTTTACCAAAAGAGCAACAATCTTTCTTCTTGGGAATTCGTAGTACTTTTTACAGACTTTCGATGCTTGCCGGAAATGGTTTAATTGTTTTGTTTGCCGGTTATCTTGAACATAAATACGGAGACAATACAAAAGCCTGGTCGTATACCATGATTTTTGTTGGTTTACTGATGACATTTATTACCGTTTACAATTTCATCTTTACTCCAAAAAACGAAATAAATGCATCCGAAAGTACAGATAAAGCCAATCATCAAAGTTTTGGAACTATATTCATCAGTTTCTTCCAAAAAAAACAAATCGGATTAATTTTAGCTTTTATCCTTGTTTTCAGACTTGGTGAATCTCAATTACTAAAAATGTTAAGTCCGTTTTTACTCGACGGGAAAGAACTGGGCGGAATGGGATTAGATACTGAAGCCGTTGGAATAATCTATGGAACTTTAGGAATTTTTGCCTTAACAATTGGTGGTATTTTAGGTGGTATTGCCATCTCCAAACATGGTCTTACCAAATGGATGCTTCCTATGTTTCTGGCCATGCATCTTCCTATTCTTGGTTTTATTGGGTTAGCCCATTTTCAGCCTCAGGAAATTTTTCACCTGCATTTAAACCTGTATTTTTTCGAAATCAATTCACCTCTTAACCTTTATACCTGTATTACTGTAATTCTGGAACAATTTGGGTATGGCTTTGGCTTTACAGGTTTCATGATGTATTTAATACATGTTGCCGAAGGAGAATCAAAAACAGCACATTATGCACTTGCAACAGGTTTTATGGCATTAGGAATGATGTTGCCGGGAATGTTAAGTGGTTTTATACAAAAATATTTAGGCTACGAAAATTTCTTTATTTGGGTATTACTGGCAACAATTCCAGGTTTGGTGCTTTCCAGATTTTTAGATTTCCCAAAAGATTTTGGTAAAAAAACAGAATAACAGCTATATAATATAACGCCCATGGAAATCAATGAAAACATCCAGGTTGAACGAAACCTGAAAGCAATTGAATTGGAAAAAGCAGGAGAAATTGAAAAAGCAATTGCGTTATACGAAGAAAATATTAGTGAAGGTTTTAAAGGAAATCATCCTTATGACCGATTGGCAACCATCTACAAAAACCAAACCGACCTCGATAATGAGATTAGGGTTTTAGAAAAAGCCATTATTGTTTATGAAGAAATAACCCTCGAAGACCGACTCGAAGGCTTACCAAAGCTTTTTCGTTTTAAAAATAGATTAGAAAAAGCAATTGAAACCAAAAAACAATTAGCCAAACAAAAGAAAGCAAAATTAAAATAAAACACCAATCTCAAAATCTCTGGCAAAAGGATGAAAGCAAAGGTTTACATAACAACATTCATTATGATGTTACTATTATCTTGTGGACAGACTAATGAAAAGAAAAATAAACTGCCGGATAAAAAACAACCTGTTACAAAAACATTTGAGGAAAGTGAAAAAAAACGTTTAGAGAAAAGAGCTGAAATTGACAAACAGGAAAAAATAGATAGCTTAAAATTGGATACCGTTTTATCTAATGCTTTGAGAATTGCCACTCTGGAAATTAACCAAACCAAATTTGAAAAGAAATATAAAGTCAGACCTGATGACGAATATGATATTCAGGTTGAAATAAATATAGATCACTATTTTTCAAAAAATAATTCCCATCTTATTATCCGAAGGTTAGGACCTGATGATCTATATATCGATATTTATTCGAAAGATGGAAATACATTCAAAAAAGTCCTCTCTCATCAGCAATGGGCTTTAACTTATACGAATGACACCATCAGAGACATTAATGGAGATGGCTTAAAAGATTTTGTTGTAAACTGGTATGGTGCAACCGGATGCTGCTTAAAAGCATTTAGCGACATTTACTTGCTCAGAAAAGATAAAAAAGAATTCTCAAAAGGTTTTGAATTTATTAATCCGAGTTTTTCTCCTAAAGAGAAAATAATTAGAGGAATTCAATATGGTCATCCTGGAGCAACTGAAATCTATAAATATAAGTGGAATGGTGAGACAGTTGATACTTTAGAATACGTTTATTATGATACCAATAAAGAAGGTAAAAAAACCGGAAAAATAATTGTTTCAAAAAACAAAGCATACAGCAAAAATATAAAAGACATAAAAAAACTAAATTCAATCCCTGCCGAATATACAAAAATTGAAGGTTTTGATTGGTTTACAGGAAATGTTCCTTAAGTAAAAAACATAAACTGACATATGATTACAATAAAACGAACCAATTCAGACGATATCGATTTTATAAATCTGGTTGCTTTATTAGATAAAGATTTAGCGATTAGAGATGGAGACGATCACGCTTTTTACAATCAGTTCAATAAAACCGATAAAATAAAACATACTATTGTTTATTACGAAAATGACATTCCTGTTGGTTGTGGTGCTTTCCGCGAAAAAGAAAGCGACAAGACCGAAATCAAAAGAATGTACGTTCATCCTGATTACAGAAAAAGAGGAATTGCCTCTGCTGTTTTAGCAGCATTAGAAATCTGGGCAAAAGAAGTAGGTTATACTTATACCATTTTAGAAACCGGTAAAAATCAGCCGGAAGCCATCAACTTATACCAAAAATTAAATTACACCATCATTCCAAATTATCCGCCTTACGAAAAAATGGATAATAGTGTCTGTATGAAAAAGACTTTATAATAATGAAAATTACTGCCGAAGCATTACGCCAAAGAATAGGACAATTCTTTTTCCCTGCCGTTTTTATTAACGATACCGAAGAAAATATTCAGGAAACTGAACGTTTAATCAAAGAACACAATATTGGCGGACTGACCTTTTTTCATAGTCGTGCCAGCGCTGCAACCAATTACGAAAGCAAGAAAAAAGTTGTTTTTAATGATGACAGCTACGAAAAAATTAAAGCATTAATTGTTCGTTATCAGAAAGCAGCTTCTACCCCACTTTTAATTAGTATTGATGCCGAATGGGGTTTGGCAATGCGCATCGAAAAAACACCGCAATATCCATACGCCATTACACTTGGCGCTTTACCGGAAAACAAATCCAATCTGGTTTACGAGGTAGGAAAACAAATTGGTTTAGATCTTAAAGCTGCCGGAATTCAGTATAATTTATCGCCTTTGGCAGACATCAACAACAACCCGAATAATCCTGTAATTGGGTATCGTTCTTTTGGTGAAAATAAAGAAAAAGTTGCCGATTTTTCTATTGAATATCTAAAGGGAATGTCAGAAGTTGGCGTTTTAGGCTGCCTGAAACACTTTCCCGGACACGGAAATACTAATGTCGATTCGCATTTAGGATTACCGGTTTTAAACGAAACGCTGGAAGAATTAATGGAGAACGAATTGTATCCGTTTATCAAAGGAATTGAAAACAATGTCGATTCGATCATGATTGGACATTTGGCCGTGCCAAGTTTAAACGATGGGAAAGATACTTCTGCAACCTTATCAAAAGCAGTTATTCAGGATCTTTTGCGTGATAAATTAGGTTACGATGGCTTAGTAATTTCTGATGCCTTAAACATGCACAGCGTTTCTAAATTGTATGAAACAAAAGGCCAACTGGAATGGGAAGCTTTCAATGCCGGAAACGATGTTTTATGCTTTGCCGAAAATGTTCCCGAAGGAATTGAAGCCATTTTTAAAAATGCATCACCAGACCGTATATTCGAAAGTTATAGCCGAATCATGAAAGCCAAAGAAAAAGTTGGAATCCTTTCTGGAAACACTGCGGCTTCAGGCGAATTAGATTTCGAAAAAACATCAGAACTAAATCTTGAAATCGCTCAAAATGCAATTACAACTATTATTGATAATTCAAATTCAGAGTTGGCTTTTGAAGCGCAGAAAAAAAACAAACTTGCCAAACTAAGTTTATATAAAAATACCGAAAACACTTTCTTTAAAACTTTAAGCTCAAAATTAGAATCACCAGAATTTGCTTTTGAGAACCCTGAGGTTTCAGATATTACAGCAATCCAAAAAGAATTAGAAAATTTCGAAACAATTTTGATTTCATTATTTGTTCCAAAAGCAAAACCAATGAATAATTTCGAAATTGGTAATGAAGTTTTAGAATTGCTTTCTGATTTGCTTCAAACCAAAAAATGCATTGTTTACGTTTTCGGAAATCCGTATGTTTTACCTGTAATCCCAAATCTTAAAAAGGCTTCAGGATTGATTCAGGCATATCAGGATTTTGAAGAATTTCAAAAAACTGCGGGAATTCAATTTTTAGAAAAAAATAGTTCAAAAGGCATTTTACCCGTAAACATTGAAATTCAATAAGTTAAAACATTAAATAATCAAAATTTATCAACTTATAAATTTTTATAATCACATCTTATTGTAAGAACCTGTACTTATGTCCTACTTTTGCACCAGAAATAAATTTTTAACGTAAAACGAAAAATATGTCTTTAGTAGGAAAAAAATTCCCAAGTATTGCAGTAGATGCTATCTCAGAAATGGGTGACAACTTAAAAATCAACATTTTTGAAGAAGCAGTAAACAACAACAAAAAAGTATTATTGTTTTGGTACCCAAAAGATTTCACTTTTGTATGTCCAACTGAATTACACGCCTTTCAAGCTGCATTACCAGAATTTGAAAAAAGAAATACTATCGTAATTGGTGCTTCTTGTGACACAAACGAAGTTCACTTTGCCTGGTTAAATACTCCAAAAAACAATGGTGGAATCGAAGGTGTTACTTACCCAATTTTAGCTGATACAAACCGTAACTTAGCTAACATTTTAGGTATTCTTGATATCGAATCTACAAGCTACAGCGAAGACACTGATTCAGTAATCATCGAAGGTTCAAACGTAACTTACAGAGCTACTTACCTTATTGACGAAACTGGAAAAATCTTCCACGAAAGTGTAAACGATATGCCATTAGGACGTAACGTAAACGAATACCTAAGAATGGTTGACGCTTATACTCATATCCAGACTAAAGGTGAAGTTTGTCCTGCAAACTGGGAAGCTGGTAAAGAAGCTATGTCTGCAGACAGAGTTAGTACTGCTGAATACTTAAGCGCTAATTAATTTTTATAAAGGTACAAAGGTTCAGAGGTACAAAGTGGCAAAGGCTTTTTTGCTACTAATAAACAAAGTCTAAGACTTTGCCCCTGAACTTTTGTTACTTAAAAAAAATCCTTTCAATTAAACACATACAAAGGTTAAAATACAAAACAATCTGGTTTTGCAAAATACTTTCATACAAAGTTTCCAAAAACTTTGTCCCTTTGAGCCTTTGTAACTTTGAACCTTAAAAAATAAACAAATGTTAATCGACTTAAACGAAGATACGTTAGCAGATTTAGTTGCTAAAAACGAAAAAGTAGTAGTACAATATTCAGCTTCATGGTGTGGAAATTGCCGTATTATGAAACCAAAATTCAAAAAACTAGCAACAGAAAATGAAGCTATCACTTTTGTTTTGGTTGATGCAGAAAATTCTCCTGAATCAAGAAAATTAGCTAATGTGAGCAACCTGCCAACATTTGCAACTTTCGTAAACGGGCAATTAGTTGGTGAAACACAAACCAACAAACAAGAAGTTTTAATTGATCTGGTAAACGCTATCGCATAAACAGATTTTAGATTTTTAGACTGTTAGATTTTTCGAATCTTTATCTAAAAATCCAATCATCCAACAATCTAAAAATCAAAAAAAATGAAATTACCTGTAATAAAGCAATTAACCCAATTCATCGAAGAAAACGATCAGGATTATATCATTGAAACGATCGAAGTTCTGGAAGCAATGACTGAGATTCCGTCTTTAAAAGACGAAGAATTAGATGTAATTGGCGAATTAATATCTAATATGTACGGTGCACTTGAAGTTCATAAAATGGTCGTTCAGGGCACAGATAAAAAAGAAGCTTTAAACGCGTTTATGAAACGTGTTTTAGGTTCAATCGATAAATAATCGGCCTCTTTTCCTAAGAAAAACAAAAAAACATGACTCAAAAAACGCTTTCATTCCAAGGGAGCGTTTTTTTTTAGTTTCTAATTTTATCTGTTCTTTCTTTTATCAACAACTACGATAAATCTAAAATCATCAGGGCGAGCCACCATTAGAAAAAGGGGCTAACCAACTTTGTCTGTATTCGCCCCTTTCTCTAATGCTGTCGGGCTGTCCGTGCTACTTCGGTAGCCAGCTCCCATCCCTCTCGCGGGCAATCGGTTTCAATAGATGTTTTCGGTTTTTAGTCGCAGTAAATATTTTTATTAGCTTATTCCACGCAATCCTGTCATCCCGGGGAACAGGAATCTTCACAATCTTTTTTGTCAATCTTTGTCGAGTCTCTAACGGAGATTCCTGTTCCCCGGAATGATAAAATTGAGAGTAAAACTATTAAGAACAATATTCTGCCAAAACAAAAGTTATTATTAGAAATAAATTGCAAATTCGTGAATTCGTGGCTATCCAAAAACCATCCTTAATCTCTACTTAAACCCATAACAAATACTTTTAGATTCAAATATTAATCCTTACTTTTGAGCCTCATTAATTTAAACAAACATCATGGCTTCAATAACATTAGGAGGAAATCCAGTTCATACATCAGGAGAGTTACCAACAGTTGGATCACAACTAGCTGATTTCAAATTAGTACAAAACGATTTATCAGTTGCTTCATTAAGTAACTTCGCCGGAAAAAAATTAGTTTTAAATATTTTCCCAAGTATCGACACAGGAACTTGCGCTACTTCTGTTAGAAAATTCAACGAAAGTGCCAGCAATTTAGAAAACACAACTGTATTGTGTATTTCAAGAGACTTACCATTTGCTCAAAAACGTTTTTGTGGAGCTGAAGGCTTAGAAAATGTAGTAAACTTATCTGATTTTCAGGAAGGATCTTTTGGTAAAACAAATGGCTTAGAAATCGTTGACGGACCTTTAGCAGGTTTACACTCAAGAGCTATTATTGTTGTTGACGAAAACGGAAAAATCACACACACTGAACAAGTTGCAGAAATTGCAAACGAACCAAATTACGAAGCAGCTTTAGCAGCACTATAATACCTATAAATGGAATTTCAAAAAGACAATACTTTTGTTACAGGTCGTTTAAAAAGCATGACATATGCTTTTAATGGAGCTGTAAAACTTATTCGAACAGAACACAGCATCATGGTGCAATTCTCATTGGGAATTATCATGACAATTGCCGGGTTCTATTTTCACATTACACAAACCGAGTGGCTTTGCCAAACCTTAGCAATTGGTTTGGTTTTAGCTGTTGAAGGACTTAATACAGCCGTTGAAAAAATTGCTGATTTTATTCATCCTGACTACAGCAAACGTATCGGATTTATTAAAGATATTGCTGCAGGAGCAGTATTTTTTGCTGCAATGACAGCAATAGCAATCGGCTTAATAATTTATATTCCAAAATTCATCTAGGCAAGGAACGCAAGAATGGCAAAAACAAAAAAAGAAACTGTAGATAAAAAAAACGAATCAAAACCCAGGAATATAATATCCTGGCAACCCAATAAGCAACAACGTTTTGTTTTGGGCTGCCTTTTGGTACTCTTTTCCGTTGCATTGTTAGTTGCATTTATTTCTTTTTATGTAAACGGACAATGGCAAACAGATCAAAGTGCTGTAAGCCAACTGGGCGATCGTACAGAAATAGTTGAAAACTGGCTCGGAAAATTTGGAGCTTACCTCGCAGATCTTATTGTTTACAGAGGTTTTGGTCTTGCTTCATTTATATTAATCCGTTTATTTTTCTTAACCGGACTGTTTCTGGCTTTAGAAATGTCTACTAAAAAACTCAAAAGTATTTGGTTTTGGGACCTATTTGCCATTATTATTGTTTCTGTTTTATTTGGATTTTTTGCCACTTCAGCTCCTGAACTAGGCGGAACAATCGGATATGAATTAAATTTATTTCTACAGGATTATATCGGAAAAACAGGTACTTTGCTTACCTTACTTTTCGGAGTGATTATTTATTTGATTTTTAAAATCAAATTATCTCCTGAGAAAATCCAGTCTTATTTTGATTCAACCAAAAAAGAGTTCAAATCAGAATTAGGTACTTTAAAACCACAACAACAGGCAGAAAGCGCTTATAACTTAGAAGAATTTGCCATCGAAGAAGATCCGGAATTAGACAACATTCACTTAAAAACCGATGTTAGCCAATTCGAGATCAACAAAGAAGCTTTAAAACCAACAATCAATCATGCATCAGAAATTGATTTAAATCCGGTTTTAAAACCACTTCAAATGGATATTAATCCGGTAACGATAACTCCTCCTGTACACCATACAGAAGAATTTGTTATCGAAAAAGCAGAAGAAGAAGATATTATCGAAGAAAATCTGGCTTCACGCCTTGTTGCGGATTTCGGACTATTTGATCCTACATTGGATTTATCCAATTATAAATTTCCAACCATCGATTTATTAAAAGAATATTCGACCGGAGGAATCACGATCAATCAGGAAGAGTTAGAAGAAAACAAAAACAAAATTGTAGATACACTTCGTAACTATAAAATCGAAATTGCACAGATTAAAGCAACCGTTGGTCCATCGGTAACCTTATACGAAATTGTACCTGAAGCAGGAATCAGAATTTCTAAAATTAAGAGTTTAGAAGATGACATTGCGTTATCACTTTCGGCACTGGGAATTCGTATTATTGCGCCAATTCCGGGAAAAGGAACTATTGGTATCGAGGTTCCGAACAAAAACCCAACTATGGTTTCCATGAAAAGCGTTATTGGATCAGCTAAATTTCAGGAAGCTGAAATGGAATTGCCAATTGCTTTAGGAAAAACTATTTCGAACGAAACATTTGTGGTCGATCTTGCCAAAATGCCTCACTTGCTAATGGCAGGTGCTACCGGACAAGGAAAATCTGTTGGATTAAATGCTGTCCTGACTTCACTTTTATACAAAAAACATCCAGCAGAAGTAAAATTTGTTTTGGTTGACCCGAAAAAAGTAGAGCTTACTCTTTTTAATAAAATTGAAAGACATTATTTAGCCAAACTTCCGGATACAGAAGATGCTATTATTACAGATAATGCAAAAGTTGTGAATACTTTAAATTCACTTTGTACCGAAATGGACAATCGTTATTCTTTATTGAAAGATGCGATGGTTCGTAATATTAAAGAATATAACGAGAAATTTAAATCCCGAAAATTAAACCCTGAAGCCGGACATCGTTTTTTACCTTACATTGTTTTGGTAGTCGATGAGTTTGCAGATTTAATTATGACCGCAGGAAAAGAGGTCGAAATTCCTATTGCGCGTCTGGCACAGTTAGCCCGTGCGATTGGTATTCACTTAATTATTGCAACACAAAGACCATCGGTGAACGTTATTACAGGTTTAATCAAAGCCAATTTCCCTGCCAGAATTGCTTTTAGAGTAACTTCAAAAATTGACTCAAGAACTATTCTGGATACACAAGGTGCAGATCAGTTAATTGGACGAGGAGATTTATTATACACAAATGGAAATGATGTAACTCGTGTTCAGTGTGCTTTTATCGACACACCAGAAGTTGAAAAGATTACCGATTTTATTGGTTCACAAAAAGCATATTCTACTGCTTATTTGCTTCCGGAGTTTGTTGGAGAGGAAACTGGCATTAATCTTGATGTGGATATTTCCGAAAGAGACACCTTATTTAGAGAAGCTGCTGAGATTATTGTCAACGCACAACAAGGTTCTGCTTCGTTATTGCAAAGAAAACTAAAATTAGGCTACAACAGAGCCGGTCGTTTAATCGATCAGCTGGAAGCAGCCGGAATTGTTGGTCCGTTTGAAGGCAGTAAAGCAAGAAGTGTGAACATCACCGATTTAAGTGCTCTTGATCAATTTTTTAATAATGAACAAAATTAATCCCATCATGAAAAAAATTCAGGAAATCCAAAACAATTCTATTACTAAGATGACTAAAAAGTGCTTTCAAATGGCAATCGTATTGCTTTTGAGCTTCACTTCTATTCAGGCTCAGGATAAAAAAGCCAAAGATTTATTGAACGAAGTAACTACTAAAATAAAAAGCTACGATAATATTGTTATTGATTTTAAATATTCTCTGAACAACGCAAAAGAAAATATTAATCAGGACAGTAAAGGAAATGTAACCATGAAAGGAAATCAATATGTATTGAACTTTATGGGTGTTACTAAAATATTCGACGGACAAAAAACATACACAATTAACCCGGAAGACGAAGAAGTTACTGTTTCTAAAGTAAACGAAAAGGATGACAATGCTATTACACCTTCAAAAATGCTTACATTCTTTAATTCCGGCTACAAATACAATATGGATATTGTTCAAAATGTTAAAGGAAGAAAAATTCAATACATCAAATTAGCTCCAACAAGTGCTAAAGATCAAAGAAAAGAAATTCTTTTAGGCATTGACGTTCAGACAAAACACATCTACAATTTGATTGAAACAGGAAAAAACGGAACAAAAACTACTTTAACCGTTAATTCTTTTAAAACCAATCAGCCTTTATCAAAAAATCAATTTACCTTTGTAGCGAGCAAATATCCAAAATACTACATCAATAAATTAGATTAATTACGAGGTTGAAAATTTTAGACAAATACTTACTAAAAACATTTCTGATTACGTTTACTACGGTATTCGTAATCCTTTTTTTTATATTCATACTACAAACTGTCTGGCTCTTTATCTCTGAACTTGCAGGTAAAGATCTGGATCTGATGTTGGTTATAAAATTTCTTTTATTCTCAATGCCGCGAATAATCCCTTTAGTTTTACCACTATCGGTTTTATTAGCATCTATTATGACTTTCGGAAATTTAGCTGAGAATTACGAATTCGCCGCTATGAAATCATCCGGAATATCATTACAAAGAGCAATGCGTGGTCTTGTAATTTTTATTTTCTTTTTAAGTATTGTAGCCTTTTGGTTTGCCAATAATGTGATTCCGTATGCTGAATATAAATTTATTAATTTCAGAAAAAACATCGCACAGGCAAAACCTGCAATGGCAATTGCCGAAGGTCAGTTTAATGATGTTGGTTTTTACAATATTAAAGTCAATAAAAAATCAGGTGAAAACGGAAACAATTTAACCGGAGTTACAATTCACGAAAAGCCTAATAATATTGGCGAAAACAAAACAGTAATTAAGGCAAAAACCGGTAAATTAATGAGTAACGAAAAATCCAGCATTTTAAAACTGGTCTTGAATGATGGTTATTACTATCAGGATGTTACTCCAAAAAAATATGAAGATCGTGCGAAACTACCTTTTATAAAGGGAGAATTCAAAAAGCAAATCATTAATATTGATTTGTCTGAGTTAAATAAAGTTGACGAAGACAAAGAAAATATTAACGGCACCAATACAATGCTTAATGTGAACGAACTTCGTTATACATTAGATTCTTTAAATAAAAATCTGAACAACGAAATTATCTCTTTTTCAGAAAATATAAATCAGCGTGTAGGTATCAAAAAACCATCTATACCAATAAAAACAGACAAAAAGAAAAAACCTTTACCTAATGATCTTTTGTCTTTGTATACTACTAACAAACAGAAATCAGATGTTTTAAAAATGGCCAGCAGCAATGTAACCAGCAACATCTATTCTATAGAAACAACTCAAAAAGACTTAAAAGACAAGCAACGTGAAATCAATAAACATTTAACTGCTTTATACGAGAAATTCGTAATTGCTTTTGCCTGCTTTTTAATGTTTTTTATTGGAGCGCCATTAGGAGCTATTATTAGAAAAGGAGGACTTGGCTTACCTATTGTTTTTGCCGTTTTAATTTTTATTACATTCCATTTTATCAATACTTTTGGAAAAAGGCTTTCGCAAGAAGGTGGTATGTCTCCGTTTATGGGATCGTGGATGTCTTCTTTTATATTATCCCCATTGGCTGTACTATTAACCTATCGTGCTACCAACGATAACGGATTAATAAACTTTGATGCCATAACAACTCCCATATCACAACTATTTCAAAAAATTGCTGAGCGGTTCTTTCCTGCTCAAAACAAACAATAATTATGTCAACAACAAAAATACAACTGAATACCATTGAAGAAGCTATAGAAGATATTCGTCAAGGTAAAGTAATCATTGTAGTCGATGATGAAGATCGTGAAAACGAAGGTGATTTTTTGGCTGCAGCCGAAAAAGTTACTCCGGAAATGATCAATTTTATGGCTACTCACGGTCGTGGATTAATCTGTACGCCACTTACAGAAAGCCGCTGTAAAGAACTTGATTTACGTGCCATGGTTACCAATAATACAGATCATATGGAAACTGCTTTTACTGTTTCTGTAGATTTGAAAGGAAATGGAGTTACTACAGGAATCTCAGCTGCTGACAGATCTAAAACGGTACAATCATTAGTTGACCCAAATACAAAACCACATGATTTAGCACGTCCTGGTCACATTTTTCCTCTAATTGCTAAACAAGGTGGTGTTTTAAGAAGAACCGGGCATACAGAAGCTGCTATTGATTTTGCAAGATTGGCGGGATTTAAATCGGCTGGTGTGATTTGCGAAATTTTAAACGAAGACGGAACAATGTCACGTTTGCCTGAATTGGTAAAAGTGGCAAAGAAATTCAATTTAAAATTAGTTTCGATTGAAGATTTGGTTGCCTACAGAATGCAGCACGATAGCCTGATTGTTAAAAAAGAAGATTTTGATATCGAAACCCGTTTTGGTACTTTTAGATTAAGAGCTTACGAGCAAACTACAAATAAACAAATACATATTGCTTTAACAAAAGGAACATGGAATCTGGGAGAACCAATCTTAACGAGAATTCACTCTTCACAGGTAAATAATGACCTATTGGGCACTTTAACCAATAATGCCGAACAACAGTTAGACGATATGTTTAAGGTGATTAACGAGAACGGTAAAGGCGCTGTTATTTTTATCAATCAGGATATGACAGCTGTTAATTTATTAAACAGAATTTCTGAACTTAAAGCATTACAGTCGCAAGGAACTTTAAAAGCACCTAAAATAATTATTGACAGTAAAGATTACGGAATTGGAGCTCAAATTTTACACGATCTGGATATCTCCAAAATTAGATTAGTATCAAATACAGAACAAACAAAACGTGTTGGTATGATTGGATACGGATTAGAAATTACTGAATACGTTAGCTATTAAATTATGGGAACAATAGAAGAAAGAATTGTAAAATCTGAGACACGTATTTTTAAAGCTGTTTTTCCGAGTACAACAAATCATTACGACACTTTATTTGGAGGAACTGCACTTCATCTTATGGACGAAGTCGCTTTTATTTGCGCTACACGATTCAGTAGAAAGAAAGTTGTTACGATCTCAACTGGTCAAATTGATTTCAAAAAAGCAATTCCAGCCGGAACTTTAATCGAATTGGTTGCAAAAGTAATCAGTGTGGGAAGAACGAGTTGTAAAATTCACGTTGATATTTTCATGGAACAAATGTATTCAGAACTTCGCGAAACTGTTGTTTCAGGAACTTTTTCATTTGTCGCTGTTGATGAAAACAAAAAACCAGTGCCTATTTTAGACGATTTAGAATAATTTCTTCAAAAACCTCTTTTCGGAAATACTGATAATTAGACACTTGAAAAATAACTTAAAAAAAGCGCAAAAAAAGTTTTCACAATCGAAAAAACGCACTATATTTGCACTCGCAATCACAAAATGATCGCGACATACTGGAGAAATGGCAGAGCGGTCGAATGCGGCAGTCTTGAAAACTGTTGACTGTAACAGGTCCGGGGGTTCGAATCCCTCTTTCTCCGCCAGTAGAAGTTTCAAAAGAAACTTTAAAAGTCAAAAGCCTTTAAACACTAGTGTTTAAAGGCTTTTTCGTTTTTACACACTTTTCAAAAAGCACATGTTTTATCAAAAAGTAGTCACCCAATGAGTACCCACTTTTTTTTTGGGTCACTTTTTACAAAATTGGTGACCAAAATAAAAAGAATTCCCCGGGAATTCCCTGGTATCAATGGGCTCTCTTAAAATTTTTAATTCAATTTGATTATTAATTTTAAAACTAGATAACATGTTAAAAACAATTTTCTTGCTAAAATCCGAGAGGGTTAACCGAGACGGAGAATCCTCTATTATTCTAAGACTTTCCTATAAAAACAAAAGAATTACAATCGCCTCGGGAAAATTCATCTCGAAAGAAAGATGGATTCAGACAAACCATCTGAAAAATACACTGAAGGCAGAAAAAGAAAAGGTAATCAAAAGCTCTCTTGATCTCATGCAGCTGAACGCCGAAAAGAAGTTTACAGAACTCTTCAGAATTGACCCTGACGTTGATCTGGAATTGCTAAAAGCTGAACTTACAGGAAAAGTCAAAATCGGCCAGCCTCAAGGTCCGACCATAATTGAGATTATGGATACATACAACATATTCTTCTGCAAAAGAGTAAATACTGGAGAGCGCGCACCCGCTTCACTGCAGAAGTATAAAAGAGCAAAAGATTTACTTTTGGATTTCATCAATAGTAACTATAAAAAGGAAGATATGCACGCATCTGAGCTATCAAGCTCGTTTGTCTTTAAACTGGAACAGTACCTTAAATATGAGAGCAGTTTTAAAGAGCAGACAGGTATTAAAAACAATTCGGTGGTAAAATATATGAAAATGTATAAAACTGCCTGCAATTACGCCATTAAAATGGATTTGATCATAAAAAACCCATTCAACATTTATGACGGAAGGCTAAGCGTAAAAGATGCTGTTTTCTTAACCCAGCTGGAACTGAATACAATCGAGAATAAAATATTCTCAACTCCGCGTTTGGAAAAGGTTAAGGATATATTTCTTTTTAGCTGCTATACTGGCTACGCCCCTGTCGATGCCTTGGAACTGACCGAAAGAAACTTATCCGCAGATTCTACTGGAAATTTATGGATTATGACCAGCAGGGCTAAAACTGCCATTAGAGCCAATGTTCCGGTACTGCCTACTGTTGATAAAATTATTTCTAAATATAAAAACCAGCAGAAAGGTCTTATTCCAAAAATTTCCAATCAGAAAATGAATGCCTATCTTAAGGAAATTGCTGATGTCTGCGGCATTAATAAACATCTTACGTGGTATGTTGCCAGACATACTTTTGCCACCACTGTCACTTTAGGGAATGGAGTAAGGCTGGAAAACGTATCAGCGATGATGGGACATACGAACACCAAACAGACACAGCATTACGCAAAAGTTTTGGATGTTAATATTATGGAAGACATGGAAAAACTGAAATCCAAGTTTAGGTGACATTCGCTTACCACAAGACTTCTGAATTTGAAGAATCTTGAAGAACTTCAATCCATTTGGAGCAAAAAAACGAGTTGAAAGATATCATAAGTTTTGTAATATATTTCCAATTGCGTCCGCAGTGCGGACGCAATTGAAATGGATACTAAAAATGTATATCCTTTTTTAGTTTATTTAATTGACCATGTTTACTAATTCTAATACAACAATGCAATATGTATTATATTTCAAAACAATATTAAATTGTAAAAGCGATTCTGATAAATTAACTATTGTTGATTAAAAATAAAACCTATTTTGCAAATGAAAATCCAATACTGTTCAGACCTTCATCTAGAGTTCCCAGAGAACAAAAAACACATAGTTGACAATCCTATAAACCCAGAAGCCGATATTCTAATTTTAGCTGGAGATATAGTTCCATTTGCTATAATTGATAAACATCAAGATTTCTTCGATTATATTTCTAGTAATTTCAAAATGACTTTCTGGATACCAGGAAATCATGAATATTACTATTATAACATTGCTGAAAAAAGTGGTTCTTTAGATATCCAAATCAGAGAGAACATAATTTTAGTAAACAACTGTATGAAAGAAATTTTAGGTGTAAATATTATTTTTTCTACCCTTTGGTCAAATATTTCAGAAACAAGGCGCTGGGTAATTCAACAAAGCCTTTCCGATTTTAAAGTAATTAATTGTACTGATAGATTATTAAATGTTGATGATTACAATCTATTACACCAAAAAAGTGTAGAATTTTTACAAAACGCATTAAATGAAAAATCAAATAAAAAAACAATTGTTGTAACCCATCATGCGCCAACATTTATTAACTATCCTGAGAAATATGCCAATAGCAATATCAACGAAGCTTTTGCTTCGGAATTAGACAAACTCATTGAAGATAGTAATATTGATTATTGGATTTACGGACACCACCACGTCAACCTTGCTGATTTTGAGATTGGAAATACAAAGCTAATAACCAATCAACTAGGATATATTAAATACAATGAAAATACAGGATTTAATGATAAAGCTATTATTTTGATATAAACTGATTTTTTTAATACAAAAATCAGTTTATATCACTCGTTAATAAAGTAATTTTCAATATAATAAACCTATATTTGCACAATAAACCTTAATGGTTTATTATCAATTTTATTAGTTTATTCTAGTTTATTATGGAAAAATTAAAAGACTATATCCAACAAATACTTGGCGTAAAACTCGAAATAAAGGAGTTGCAAAATGAACAATTAAATAAATTGCCTTTTATATTCAAGAGCAATTTTAAATTCTATAGCACTACTTTAAGTCATCACGAATTAATTTTATTGGAACTTAATAAAGAAGATACTCTCAATGCAAGCCAATTGAGAAAGCAAATAGTAGAAATTCAAAAAAAGCTTGAAAAAAGAATAATTATAGTTACTGATACTATAACCGCACTAAATCGTAAACGACTAATAGAGCATAAAATCAGTTTCATTATTCCTGGGAAGCAAATGTATCTAACAGAATTATTAATAGATATTCAAGATTACGAGAAAGAAAAGGAGTTTAAAAAATCTTTCTTGTTACTGCCTTCATCTCAGCTAATCTTACTATATCAAATTTTACACAAAGACGATAACTTAAGCCAATATACATTCAAAGAACTAGCAGAAAAGTTACAATACACCCAAATGGGAATAACTAAAGCAATAGAAAATCTGAGAAGATTAGCGATAGTGAAAGTTGAAGGAACAAAAGAAAAGAATATTATTTTCGAAAAAGACCTGCAAAAGCTTTGGGGGGATAGTGAACGATTATTAATTAACCCAGTTATGAAAACTGTTTATGTTGATGAAAAGCCAAAAGGATTATTAAAATCTAATACAACTGCACTAGAAGAATATACGGATATGAATCCAAGTGCATTAGAATATTTTGCTATAGAGAAAAAACAATTTTACGAGTTAGAGAAAAACAATAAGTTAGTTAATCTGAATAATGAAAGTGGAAATTTTGCATTAGAAGTTTGGAAATACAATCCGGAACTAATCACAAAAGGAATAACAAAGAAAAATAATGTAGATCCACTGTCTTTATATTTAAGTTTAAAAGACGGATTTATTGACGAACGAACAGATATGGCATTAGAGCAAATAATTGAAAAATACATATGGTAAGAGGTTTAGAAATTTTCAGAGAACACTTTAAAGAATTCACAGACAACTATATTATCATTGGCGGAACCGCTTGTGATATTGTTATTAATAATGTAGGACTTACACCAAGAGCAACAAAAGACATCGATATCATTTTAGTAATCGAAGCTTTAAATTCTGAATTTGTAACTCACTTTTGGGAGTTTATTAAACAAGGAAACTATGAAGTAAAAGAAAAAAGTGAAGAAGACCGAAAATACTATCGTTTTCAAAAACCTCAAGCAGAAGAATTTCCATTTCAAATTGAATTGTTTTCAAGAATTCAAGATTTGTTAGATTTAGAAGAACAAGCACATCTAACGCCAATTCCAGTAGATACCGAAATTTCAAGCCTTTCAGCAATATTAATGGATAATGATTATTACAATTTTACAATCAAACACAGCCAATTAGATAACGGCATCCATTTAGCCAATACAGAGGCTTTAATAGGATTAAAAGCAAAAGCATTCCTAGATTATAAAACCCGAAAAGAGAATGGAGAAAAGATTGATGAAAGACAGTTACGTAAGCACAAAATGGATGTATTCAGATTGTTATTATTATTAACACCTGAAGATAATTTCACAATTCCTATAAGTGTAAAAGCAGATATAGCAAATTTTGCTGAAACTGTAAAAACAGATTTACCAGATAAACAAATTTTTAAAGAAATGGGTGCTGGAAATGTAAACGTAAAAGAATTATTTGAGCAATTAATTAAGGTTTTTAATATTTAATAAAAAATAAATAAAGTATCTGTCAAAAAAAACTTTACAAATTTTAAAGACAAAGAAGTATTATGGAAATTGATATTTTTAGAAATTAATATATCTTTAATTAAATTTTTAAACATTGAATAAAAATTTAGCAGAAAAACTACTATACTCTTTTGTTCTCCCTGTATATACAGCAGAGTTAGTCCATTATTTTTTTTATTATTAATCTTTGCCACAATCGCTATTATGTCATTAAATCTTGTTTCCCAATACAAATTTACATCTGATATTATCATTAATGTAAATGCTTCTATCGATGCGACATTTATTGAAGAATTTGTTAAGGAATATAAACTTCTACAAAAAGAAAAGGCCAAAAAAGGTTCAGGTTTTACTGTAGCTTCAAGAATACTAAAATTCAATATTCTAAATAATAACTTTAGTGATGATGAAGATTTTGACCTTATGTTTTTATCTTATCTGGTATTAATAAAAGAGGATTTTCCAAATCTGAATATACAAATTGATTTTGTAAATTTTGTTGAAACGGGAGTTTCAAATGCATATTTGTTCAAACTTACGCAACATCGTACACATCTATTAATTAGCTGCCAACGAGAAATCTTTAAAATTCTTAAAAAAGGTACCGTATTTAACAGCGAGAAAATTTTACAGTCCTCATCCTATATACCTCCTATTTTTATTTGCCAGGAAACATTTACTGACCTTTTTGAAAAGAAAACCGCTTTAAATGATTACAGTACTGAAATTTCCAACCTTATCGATGAAAACAAATCACAGCTATCCTTGATAGAACAGCAGAAAGAAACTGTACATTCGTTCATTCAAGATCAGTATTCTTTTAAGATTGGAAAAATTGAGAATTGGTCTTCCCGTCAGTTAAGTTGCCTGTATCTTATCAAATCTCTTTCAGAGTTATTTATCTTACCCTTTTTCATTAATTTAACAATAGGAAGAAAAAATGATTATCAAATTGGTAAAACTATAATTGAAACTCAACATGACAAACAAAATACAAAATTATTCCGTGAGGGAGTATTAGCTACACTTCAAAGTAATGGCGTTTTTCAGTTCAGTGATGTGGAATGCTACTTTTTTTCACTTATCATCCAAAACAGTGAATTATTTAAAATCCCTACAAGTATTTCCGCTATGTACACTCAGATTGAAAGTCTTTTATCAGTCGATGAAATAAAGAAGTCTAAAAGTCATCTAAACAATAAAACATCTGAAAAATATCTTAAATCCAAATTCATTGAAGTATATATCTATAATCTTATACGCATCATAAACTATGTTAAAGATATTTCATATGGCTTGAAAGAACTTGCAAAAAATATCATTGAGCACAGTGCATACGAGCGCAATTCAGGATATGGGATGCTTACCGCAAGATCTTATTCACATGAAAAAATTAGTTTGTTAAAAAACATTACTCCAAAATGGCTCAAAAGATATGAGGACAGACATAAGTTTATGGATATCAATCTTATTGACTCTGGACTTAAAAGCGTAATAGAGTCTTATTCCGCAACTTTAGATCATGAAATAAATAATCTGCAAAGTAGTGATAGCGAATTTAAAGATGATCTAATTGATGCCTATAAAAAGGATCTTAATCAAATTGGCAACTATATGTTGAACAACCTTTTTAATTTCGATTCGATCAAATTAATGCACCAGATAAACAGAACAAAAGCCAGATTAGGGCTTCTCATATTTTCACAGACTATACTTTACGAAAAAAATGCATTTGTTAGCCTTGCATCAAACAGTATAGATAACGATGACACGGTAGGTTTCTTTTTATTTAAAGATAACCAGAGTATAGTTAATGAGCCCAACCATAATTTTCTTGCAGTTGGCACAAGTTATAATTTTATAATTCCTCTAAAAGAAATGTTCGAACGAGAAACCAGCTCTGGAACTGATGAAAACGACAAATCAGGATCATCGTCTTCCGTGTATAGGGAACTCCACGAATTTGCAGATGGTACTAGACTAAAAAATCTCTCCATTAATCGAATCTATGACGGATTTGATAAATATTCAAAAATTGAAATTCTAAAATCAGAATGCAATGCACTAGCACTAAAGGATGACATTTTACTCATCGATGCATCGTTATTAGGAGAAATTTTAAATAATTCCAGTGACTGGGTAAGATTTCTAGCAAGTCTGCAATTTGCTGCAGATTACCAGAAAGATATTATTATTTTTAATTTTAATGTTGACTTATATCTGGAAATAATCAACATTCTACGAATTTTTGATAACCATATTAGCAGCGGCTTTTGGCAGGTTGACAGGTATGTTTTATTCTTTCTACCAATTGATAATTTTAATGGCGATATTTTTTGGTTTAATAGCATGCTCTGTTCAACTGAATATTCTTTCTTTAGAAAAATAAATGAAGAGATTGGGGTTTATCACGAAAATCTATCCAAATTAACTAGTGACCAAGTCGTTTATGGTCCAGCTGATCACAGTATAATTACCAGTCAGATGTTCTCAACAAGCAAAAAACTACTAAATTTTGAACTTTTAATAAGAAACAAAAATGGAGAAACATTGTTTGAGGAAACTTTGCGGTCTTTAGTGAATGTCGAAATTAATGATACAGTAAATGAAAATTAACAAAGAGGCATACTTTCGAAAAATTACCGGATATAAAATTACAAACTCACACTTTGAATTGGGTTCTAATCTTCATATATCCGATTATTACTACACTAAAAGGCTTTTCTACAATAGCTTCTATACCAATCGTTTCGCTTTTTTAATAGCACGCTACGTAGTACTGCAGTTTGAAAAGTTGATCGATGATATAAATAAAATTCCTTCACCCGGGTTAAAGGAAAAAACAATTACATTGCTCGGCTACGAAAACTATAGCGAGCTTCTTGTAAGCAATGTTCGTAAAATGCTTAATGATTATCTTAAATTGCGAGGCTTGGAACAAGTCTGCTTCAACCATGAAATATTTACAAAAGACAGCCTATTTCTTAAAAATCCAGAAAATATAGGAAAGAACATTATATCCATTTTTCCAATCAGCACAACCTTCTCCACATCAGTTAAGATCCTAAATGAAGTACGGGAAATCCTTAGTGAAGTGCAATTTAAAAATGTAGACGTTATTTTCCACAATCCAATAATCAACTGTTTGATAATTACAAACAGAAATCTTGAAAACTCCGTGGTTATCGCAGAGAAAAGCATCGAACATGGATTCGGTTGGGAAGAAGTATCTGTTGATTCAAAACTGATAAAAATAAAAAATTTCGATTTCCCAGCAGAAAAAATCTATCAAAAATATTTCATCAGCCTACCAACAGAATGGCAGAAAATAAATGAATGTTCACTATGTTATCCCTTGATTAAGGCAGATGAAAAATGTCTGTTTGAAACCAAAACAGATCCAGTAACGCCAAATCTAATATTTAACTATCCAAAAGCAGTTTTAAAAGAAAAGGACGATAACGCTTATCATCTTTTTAAACCAGGACCGTCAAAGGAACCTATCGTATATAGAAAACATTTTGTTAAACATGGTAATAATTTTATTTATTATATACGAGCTGGAATATTCCTCAAAAAAAACAAAGACTCAATCGAAAACTGGCTTCGCTTAAAAAAAGATGAGTATCACTTTTTGAATGAAAAGAATATAGTCCTGATCACGCCCTCAAAAGGTTCTAATTCAGGTTTTGTCAATTTGGTCAATGAAATGTTGTTTTCCGAGACGGCAACAATTATACAATACAATCCATCAGAAGACTATTTATATAATTTTAAGACATTTTATTCGGGAATTCTGGAACTTGCAGACTATGTAATTTTTGTAGATGACATTTTATTTACCACAAATACTTTCTCGGAAATAAATTATTACGTAAAAAGCGTTACAGGAAAGAAAAAACTTCTGGGAATTGATCTTTGTTTCACCCTTATTAACCGAGCAGGTTTTTACAACAATAAAAAGCTTTACGAACTCAATGAAAATGAAGAGTTTAAGGTTCATAGCTTTACAAGTATAAATGTCGCGCCCATTTTACATCGCAAAACCTATCCGTATATTAAACTAACTGAAAAATTTAAAGACCTTTCGGACAAATCGGTACTGGATGAAATGAGGATTCATTTTAAAATTAAAGAAAATGACTTTAAAGCTGTCGATCTATCTAAAACATTTCACAACCTTGAGAGTTATGCTACTTCTAAAGCTTTCTTCCAGTTTATAGTATTGAACGAATTCAATAAGATTTTCTGCTATGATTCCTCTTCTAGTAAATACGTTAGGGAGCTATTTATAGCAAATATCTTTGAAAGTAATGATAAAAACAGTGCGCATAATTTGATAGAAGAACTTCAACAATCAAAAGCGGTCCAATCTTTTCTTTATGACCATCCTGAATATAAATATGAACTGAAAAATAGTCTCTACAAAATCTGCTGCTCCGAGCCATTTATACAATTTAAGAATATCAGACAGATTGCATTTTCGTGGGTGTTGATTGACCTTAAGAAACTAGCAGATTATATACTAAGCTTCGACAAGGTGATACCTGAAGATTTTTTTCAAGCTAAGATAAACGGAAAACCAACACGTTACAGCCAATACCATGAGTTTAAGTTTTTGCTCAAAAGAGGTACAAAGCTTAAGATGAACTATATTTATTCCATTGAAATCCTTTCGGCAATTGAAAAAATTCTCGAAGGAATTAAGATCTACAAATTAATTAAATATTACAATCTTGTTCCTGACCCTCACCCTCTCACTTCATTGTTTGATGAAAAATTGGAGTCAGCTACCAAAAATATACTTTCTGAAGGCGAGCAAAAACCCATTTATCAGCATCAGCTGATTGTATATTATATTGGTCTCTTGCAAGAACTGATAATTGACCATGAATCTAAAGCTTTACAGACAGTCATAAATGTAAAAGCTATCATCGACAGACAGATAGCATTATTCAGCAAAAACCTAAAAAACAATTATGATCCCGGGTATATAAACTTATTAAGGATGCTCGTTCTTGAAAATACATTCATTTTCAATAGCTCTTCAGAAAAATTCCTCAAAAAGAGCAATCTAAAAATTTCACTACATGATCTTAAGAGCATAACCAAAACAGCAATTTTTAAAGGAGAACTTTTTGATTTTGCACAAAATTACAGCTTTGCATATACCTCAAAAATGCTGTCAAGAATTGAAAAAGAATCGCCTCAACAAATAGCTTTCACAAATGATCTTCCTATGTTTGAATCATTTTCCAATATGCTATTACTTAAATCTGCCCTTATTTCTGATAGATCGGATAATGGAAGCAGTACAAATACAATAAAACAAAAAATTGAGACGATATTAAACTACTGCAGTAGGATTTTGAATATTGAAAACGGCGGTGCGTTTTTTGCTGTAAAATACAAAAACAAAGCTTCAGAAAAAACAAAAGAAGATGATGTTAGTATCGTAGGAGATTTTTATACTAGCTCAGGCAGCTTTCTTAAGACATCTGATATAAATTCCAAAAGTATTCTATATCATGTTTTTAATGGCATAAAGGAAAAAAAAAGTGACAGATCGCTTTCTTCCTTCGAATTGTCTTATAATACTGATGGCAAATATGTATTTATTGAAAATGAAACCCTAAACAACGATAATGTAAATAATTTGTTTGAAATTGAAGATGCCAACTTTCGGAATTATTACTATCTGCGAATTACGCAGATAAAAAAATACAAAAGCAAAAAGTTTGCAGCAGTTCCTATTGCTGTGCTTTGCTTCTATGATAACATTACAGTGCCCGAAGATTCTAAATTTATACGATTCGATCCCAAAAGGATAAGGCAGTTGCTGCTACTCAGAAACGACTTAACAAATTTTATAAATAATCAACTCAATAATGACAGCCTTAGAGCCTATATTGAACAACAGAACCAAACTATTATTAATAAAGCTATAACGCATAGCTTTGATACCTATGTAAATCAGTATAAAAGAGCAGTAACAGAAATTGATGACGAGTATTTACAGAACAAGTTTGAAGTTCTAGGCACTTTAATTCTTAATAAACATTTACTACTGAAATTTATAGCTGAATTCCTTAAGGATAATAATCTTCAGCGTACATTACATGAGTTACGTTTATATGAAACTACAATAAATGGAGTTGAGTTTAAAAAAATGATAACATTGTATTCGAAGCTGATATTTAATATGGAGCTGAACAATCATAGCAGAATAGATATCACTAATGTAGATCTTATCGTTATGATCGAAGATGATTATGAAATTCAGCTTTATGAATTTTTCTATAGAGAACTAATATTTGAAATTTTTTACAACATTCGTAAATCCTATAATGCATATGTTGAAAACAATCGAAGACTAAAAATAGAGATCAGCATAAAAAACAGTAAAACCTGTTCCTATCTAACAGTGAAAAACAACCTGTATAATCTTCTATCAAAAAACAAAAAGACAAAAACACAGCTAGAAAATTCAATGTATAATCGTAAAGAGAAAAAAGGAATAAGCTTGATAAACACTATCTCCGAAATATTATATCGTGAAAACTGCATCTTATTGCTAGACGGAGAAAATTTTGAAATTCAAATCCCAATTAATACAAAAAACATATGATAAAACTTTTACTTATTGAAGATAATTATGATGATTACAAAGTACTGCATAATATCTTAATGGAAAATTATGATGATATTGAAATCTATCCTGGAAATATTGATGAACATGATTTATTGAGAAAGAATTTTCGAAAATTATTTTCTGGAGAAACACTTGTCTGTGAGGAGGCTGAAGATTACTTTGAAAAATTGCAGGTTAATAAATTTACTGGAGTTCTTTTAGATTATCAGCTTGATGAAGGCTGCAAGAAAACAAATGGAATTCAGTTTTACAAAGAGGCAAAACTCAATATCCCGGCACTAATTCTTACCAAATTCACAGGTGTCGAATACTTCAATGTTGAACAAGAAATCAAATCTGAAAACTTAGAGCACTTAATTTTCCCATTACAGAAAGGACTTATAACTAACATCTCACAGTCGCAGAAGAAATTCTATATCAGCAATATTAATGAGCACATTTTGAAAATCCAACCTGAAGTAAAGAATCAAGGAAAACTTAATAGCCAGCCGCAAATAACCAAAAAAGTTTTGGTCGTTACCACAACCAAAATTGAAACGACAGAATTTCAGACAAGGATGGAAACTGAAGGTCTGGAACCCAGATTCTCAACAAAGGACACCTTGACTTTCTGGCACTATGGAATAATTAATAACATCGATATAACAATGATCAAACTCACAGAAATGGGATCTTCTAAGAGTGGTGGATCTGCAATTTCAATTATGAATTCCATAACGCACCTTAACCCGGATTTCATCATTATGATCGGGATTGCGTTTGGTCTGCGAAAGGATAAACAGAAAATCGGAGATATACTGGTATCTAGGGAACTTCAGGATTATGATTCACAGAAAATCTCCGAAGAAGTTACAATAGCAAGAGGACACAGAATTCCAGCAGGTCCGACCTTACTTAACCGTTTTGATAATGCCGCGATGGTCTTTTCCTCCCATGAAGTGGAATTTGGACAGATTTTATCAGGCGGGACTTTAGCCGATTCTAAAAAGTTTGTAGAAAAGCTGAAAGAAATTTTTCCGGAAGCTATCGGCGGAGAGATGGAAGGCGCAGGACTGCAATCAAGCTGTCAAGATAAATCCAAAGAATGGATTTTGATCAAAGGTATTTGTGATTGGGGATTCGACAAAAATAGTCCCTCAAAAAATGCTGATCAGAAAATTGCAATTTCAAATGTATGTGATTTTCTTTTTTTCACTTTCAAAAAGTTTAGTTTTTAATTAAATCATTTCCTAAATTTTATTTATGGCCAGTAAACTTTGACTAGTTTTATTTGTTATTATTTGAAAAAGTACGATATGACTATTCTAAAATTTATATCACCTTCAAATTTTTAAAACAACTAAATTTTGGGCAATGATCTTTTTTGCGTAAATTGCATCATTATGAGAAAAGCAAAAAAAATAAAATATATAAGCACTAGAATGGTTTCCCGAAAATCAAGAAGTGCATTTCAAGAAGGCGCAAAATTTGCTATGCGAGTAAATGGTTATGTTATAGAAGCCCATGATGGATGGGTTGTCAAAAAGTTTTCTGATGGAAGAATTGAAAAAATGAAAGAACTTGATAACAACAACCAGGATTTAGAACTTATTCTTGATTAGATGACTAAGAGATTGAGGATTTTTGCTGGTCCGAATGGATCTGGAAAAAGCAGTATAATTAGGAAAATTATTAATACAGATGTTCAAGAGGGAGTAAAATTAGATTTTGGCATTTACATAAATGCGGATGATATTGCCAAAGACCTTTTGAAAAAGGGATGCGGTTTCTCAAAATATGAAATAAAACTTGATGAAAATGAGTTTTATCAAATCGTTTTCGATTCAGGATTAATTAACGATGATTTTGACAAAAGCAGGTTTGAAAAATGTATATCCATACAAAAAAACAAGCTTACTGTTATAAAGGAGGCTGCTTTAGAAAAAGAGGATAATCCTTATGAACGAATAGCGCAAATTATTGCAGATTACCTGAGGAAAAAATTACTCTCCGAAGAAAAAAAATTCTCATTTGAAACGGTATTTTCTCATCAGGGAAAAGTCGAAATAATCAAACAAGCGAAAGAAGCTGGATATAAAGTATATTTATATTTTGTTTCAACCGAAGATCCTGAAATTAATGTTTATCGCGTCAAGGAGGTTAGAGTTGCTCAGAAAGGACATGACGTGGATGAACAAAAGATTAGATCAAGATACTATCGATCTATGGATCTATTGTTTGAAGCAGCACAATATTGTTATCAATGTTATTTTTTTGACAATTCTAAAAATGGTCACGACCAGACAATGTTTGCGCATTTTAAATTAAACGCAGAAGGGGAAAAAGTATGGGATAAACTTGATCAAAAATCATATCCCGATTGGTTTAAAAAATACTATTCTAGCAAAATCATCCAAAAAAAATAAATTGCAAATATGTGTAATTACTTTTACACTTGATTAAGAAATGAGAAATATTATTTGCTGCATTATTAATCTCTTATATGGCTGTCAAAAAATCATTTTCCCATGGAATAATCTTTTTTGGTATCCTTCTTTCAGTAATCTTGTATTTAAGAAAAGGACTCCATAAAAACTAGTTACATCGCAACTTTAAGAATAGTTAAATAAAATATATCCTTTTCCTATCAAACAACTCTTAAGATTTGAAATTAACGTGAGGGAACCCAATTTTCCTCCAATCAAAAAATAAATATAATCTTGGACTTCATACTTTTTTTACATAAAAAGTTAAGGAGAATTTTCCTCCTGTATAAGTTTCATGCGATAATCGTGGTACAATGATTTTTGACAAAATAAAAAGTCTGCAAAATCAGTGGCTTTGGAGTTCAGCTTCGAA
The DNA here is from genome assembly GCF_001602525.1 of Flavobacterium chilense. GTDB lineage: Bacteria > Bacteroidota > Bacteroidia > Flavobacteriales > Flavobacteriaceae > Flavobacterium > Flavobacterium chilense. Next base: position 250,967 of record NZ_LSYT01000006.1, on the reverse strand, counting down.
TCGGATGTATATTTCTTTTTTTAGGAAATTAACCAAGTTATCTTTATGTTGCGGAGTCTGAAGCTCCTGTTTTTATTTTCTACTTCTCAATGTTTTTTTTTACAAAAACAAATTGTATATATCCACAATTGACTGTTGTCTAAGTGAAGTCACAAGTCGATTTATTTCGCACAGTACATTTGCAAAAAGCAAAACCTTAGTAAAAACAGTACTCCTTAAGCTTAAGTTCAAAACTGTATTAGATTTTTATGCTATACAATTCACTATTCAAATTTGATGTTTTTATTTGGAAAATTCAATAAAAATAACTAACTTTAAAGTGGCATAATTATTATTTATTTATTAATAATCAACTATAAAGTTGTATTTTTAAATATTAATAGATATTTTTGCGACTTGTAAAATCAAAATTATGTCTACTAAAGCCATTGTCAAGTCTTTTTTACAGGAACTCAAACAAATAATAAAGACATGGGATATATTTTTTGTCAATAGACCCAAAAACAGCGTGCAGGATTTAGCAGACTTAGGAATTACCGCTAATTCCAGAAAAGAAATAATTGCTCAATTAGAAGTTGAAGATTATTGCAAAGGACCACTACCTGAAACCCAATTTAATGGAAAGGAATTATGGGTTTTTGGAAAAATTATTAAAAAACAAGAAGTTTACATCAAACTAACCATATCAAGCGCCACCAATAATGCCATTTGCATTTCATTTCACAAGGCAGAGGACCCTATGGAATTCCCGTTTAAACAAGAAATAGAAAAATTATGAAAAGTCCAATTACAGGCAAGGAAATGACCTTGAGAGCCAGCACAAGCCGTCTGGTTTTCCGTAAAGAAGAGTTTGAATATTTTCATTTAGGTTATTATTGCGAAGACAGCGATGAGCTGTTTACTACAACAGAATTAGATGAGATGAATCTAAATCAAGTTTACAATCAATACCGAGCCAAACATAACATTCTTTTTGCAGATGAAATTATAAGCATCCGAAAAAAATATGGGTTATCCGCAAATAGGATGTCCCAAATATTAGGATTTGGACCTAACAGCTATAGAAATTATGAAAAGGGAGAAGTTCCTAGTATGGCTAATGCTAATTTAATTCAGACAATATCAGAAGACTCAAATATATTTAGAAATCTGGTCCTTAGAAGTAGTGATCTGGAAGATGGTGAAAAAGCCAAAGTGCTTGCTAAAGTAGATGCAGCAATAGAAATTGAACAGGCTTGCTCAGATGAGAATAAATACGTAAGCATGCTGTTTGAAAATATGCTGCCAAATGTTTTTTCTGGATATAGAAAACCCAACATTCAGAAATTTTCTGAAATGGTAGTATATTTTTCTGAAAAGCTACAGCCAACTGTAACTACAATGAACAAACTTTTGTTTTATGCAGATTTTTTAAATTATAAAAAATCTGCCTATTCAATAAGTGGGGCTAGATACATGGCTCATAATTATGGTCCTGTTCCTGTACGATTTAATGGATTGTTTGATTATATAACAAACAAAAGAATGGTTGATACTCAAATTGAGGCTTTTGGAGAGTACGTTGGGGAGAAATTTGTTTTACCGCCAACAAAATCATTTAATCAAGATTTATTTAATGAAATTGAATTAGAATCACTACAGACGATTGCGTCTACATTTTCAAAATGTAATGCTAGCCAAATTAAAGACATTAGCCATCAAGAAAAAGCCTGGATAGAAAACGAGAAAGGCAAACGCAAAATCAACTATAATTATGGATTTGATCTGATTCACGTATAAACCTAACTTTATCATCCAATTTCATGCTTTGAACTAATGCAAATATTTCAGTAGCTGCCCAGTAATGGCAAGCAGTACACATAAAAAAACCGCAGTATTTCTACTGCGGTTTTCGTAATTAAGAAATATTGTTAAAGTTCGACTGCTAAAAGTTCCGTAATAGCATGTTTCTCCTGAACAGTCTTCGAGACCTACCATAGTCCTGATGAATAATTAGTCATCTTGAAATCTCCAATGGTCTCGGCATTCCTGAAGTCTAATTTAATCCCTTCGAGCAGGAAACAACAAGAGTATTAAATTAACGTATCTTTAGAATGCTCGAATCCGGAAAATCAATATCCAGAAATTTCTTGATCATAGCCGTGACGACATCAATGCGAGTCCCAATTATTATATTTCTATTTTTAGTGGACCAATCGGTCATTATCGCAGTCAGTTTAGGTTTTATAATTCCAGCTGCTAGATCCGATGGATCGGTGAACCATAAGCCGCATCCACTGATGCCGTATAGGTCCGGACCCGTGCCGTAAGTTCCTTTGCTGCCGTCATACACCTGTTTTCTATTATACGTCGCCACAACGTTCACGTAAGGATTTCGTCCAAACTCTTCGTAATACTCGGCTCCGATGGGAGCTGTGAAATGGAATAGTATAGTGATACCGAAAATATCTGTTTTATATTTGACTTTTGCCTTGCTGGCGGGAAACCCCAGAAATGAATAATATTCCCAAGGCTGGAAGATGTGGTTGACGGCCAGATCCTCGGCCTGAACAAAACTGTAGGACCTCTTGATATGCGGCAGGCAGTCGTCGTCCAATCGGAGGACTGCAATATCCAGCTCATCCTTTTCGCGATTCTCTGTCCGATTGATGTAGGTATCGCCTCCCGGATAGATTATTTCATACTCCTGGGACAGGAAAATGAAAAACTCTCCGTGCCTATCCATAACATGGGCGGCCGATACAAGGAAATAGTGCTCCTGAATCTGAATAAATACGCCTGTTCCATGGGCTTTATAGTTGGCCTTGTCCAGCATGATGATGCAGGTGCAGCTCTTCATCGCTCCCACACTCGCAAACTGCAGGTTCCTGTACGCTTCTGCCGGTGTTTCCATAAAATGATTTTAGAATTGATAATTTGCCGTTTCCGTTTTGGATTCAAACCAATAATAACCAAGCATTTAACCCATTAACCCTCAAAATCTGCTGTTTCAAACAGTTAATCAATTTGCAAATATGAAAACTTTTTCGTACTTTTGCAATATAAAATTGAACCAGACAAATACCTGGTTTGAACGTTCATACAATTATTGTACTCTTAGCTTCCCTTCTCCTAGAAATAGGATATGACTGTGAATCTGTTAAACATTTCGATAAAATCATCGCAACGACAGAACAGCACCAGACAGATGCTTCAGCAAATGTCGAAACAATTGAACACGTGTCATTTGAAGATGAATCACTTGAAGAAATAATATTTGAAGAACAAATATTAGATAATCAAACGTTAGTTAATGAAACATTTAACAACGAATCTTTAGATAACGAACCTTTAGATAACAAAACGGTGGATATCGAAATGCCAAATGGAAAAATTTTCGATAACAAAGCCTTAAAAATTGAGACGAAGATGAAGAAAAAAACTTTAAAAAAAGGAACTGCAGCAGGTCAGTCAAAAACTGCAAAAAAAAGAACAGTTAAGAGTACAGTCGAAGTTCATCCCTAGTTTTTACAAAGTATACGAAAGGCTGCCATTTGGCAGCCTTTTCTTTTAGGAATAGCCAACAATCGAACCTTCTTATTTCTAATAAAGCATAATCTACTTCAGCAAAATCCGATTTGCTACATCCCTCTTTTTCTGGTCGATCACTCTAGCGGACATCTGCGTTGTCTTGAAATTCCTATGCCCAAGTATCTTTGAAACCGTAAAAATATCCGTTCCACACGCAATCTGGAGCGCTGAGTTATCTCTTACTCATCAACTTATAATTGACATATTTTAAAAAACCAAGGATACATTTTTTGTTTAACAAACTTAATTTTATTCTTAATTATTATCCTAAATTTTATATCAACAATATGACACACTTTTTGATCACTCTAATGTTTTACTTGCTTTAGGATTTATTACTATTTTCTGAATAAATATTATCAAAAAAATTTTTGCAATCGAAAAAACATCCTATCTTTGCACCCGCAATGAGAAAATGATTGCGTCTTACTGGAGGAATGGCAGAGCGGTCGAATGCGGCAGTCTTGAAAACTGTTGACTGTAACAGGTCCGGGGGTTCGAATCCCTCTTCCTCCGCCAAATAAAGTCCGAAAAGTGACTTTAAAAAATAAAAATCCTTTAAACATCAGTGTTTAAAGGATTTTTCATTTGGAATGGAATCGAACCCTGCTTGAAAAACAGTTACCATTGTGGTTACCCTCTCTATTTTGTGTTGCTTTTTAAATCTGGGTAACTGGATAAATGGTGGGTTATGATTGGTTGCTTCTCAGTATTTTATCGATCTTGCCGCTGTCATATAAAAAAATGTCTCCCAGCTTAGTATAGGGCAGAATTCCGGTCTGTCTGTATTTAATAATAGTGTTATTGGACAGCCCAAATATCTTTTTTAAATCTTCATTTCTGTAGTATTCAGGTCTCAAAACTTTCCCCTGGCTGATTTTTGAATCAATTGTTTCCATTTTTGCCAGCACAGGCTCTATCAACTCCTTCACTTTCATTACATAAGATTGCCACTTTTCTTTCTTCATCATTGGTGAGTTTTTTACTTAGTTATTAGTTTTTTCTACTTTCCATTCTACCAGCTCTCCAGCCTTCTCTTACGCTCCTGCATTACTGCAATAAATTCATCTAAAAATTTAATCTGTTTTACCTTATAGGTATAGCCTTTACATTCGGAGAACTGTCTGCTGATCGACTTAATTTTCGACTGCCCACCCTCATCGCCGGCATATGTGAAATTATTTTCGAGAAAAAACTGAAACTTGCTTCTATTATTTTTTTGGTCTGCAGTATCAAAAAACAATAAACCTTCATCCATCAAAACATAAAACAGCTGGGCAAAGTCAATTTTGTTATAACAGGATTTACATTTTTCATTTGAAGAAATGGATTGCATTTTGTTTTCCCGGTCACTTACACTAATTAGCTGTTCTACTAACCGGAGCCTTTCATCAAATTTTAATATAACATTCAAGCACTTTATTAGCTTACCACTTTTCATTGTCTCTAAAATTTAGTCACCATCCTGTAAATGAAAATATACACTGCTGCGTTTATTTTACTCCTTGTTATATACATGAAATATTTGCACCTATAAAACTTACGTATGTATTTATAAGACAAATATAAAAATGCTTTTTGAAGTCAATCGGACTATAGTCATTGTTTGCTTTCTTTGTCTTTCAATGGCATAACGTTTATACCAATTTGTTTTTCAGGTGATGCCTGAAGGTAGGTTATCTGTTGAAATAAAAAATTAAAAAAGATCGCAGACTGATTAAAATACTAAATCACAGGATTTTTTTGCAGCCTTTCTTTTATTGAGTTCAGGTTGTTCTTTTATGAGAAGGAAACGCAAATTTATACCTACAATCTTCTGCGTTTAACCTTTCGTTTCATCCTATTGTCAAATGCCTGTTCCTCGTAATCCTCTGTCTGTGCGTGTGGCAATAAACCGCCCAATACGTCAAAACTGTTTTGTTCATAAGTATGGGATATATTTTCCTTTCTTAAAAAGTCAGGCATGTTAGGCGATTGGTCTATTTCTGTTTTCATAATAACATCTTTTTCGGAACCACAGCTTTTATGTACGGGATTTTCTGGTTTACTACTATTATTCCACCAGTCGTTAAATGAATTGGCCGAGTGGTTTTTGCCAAGCTCTGATCCGTTCCAAACACTGCGGGATTTGTGGTCGATAAAAGTTATGCCATAGATACGCCCTTCAGCATTTCGGCGTATCACGAAATTCATACCCTGTTCTAATAGTTTTTTCTTAAATTCAGATTCGTTAGAAACAGACTGCATTACTGATTCGATCCTGCTTTTAACTGATTGTTTAGGCGGACTATCTTTTAGATTTATCCTGCTTCGCTCATAGTGGGATTGCAGCTGTGCTAATCCTGCACTTTTACCAAACAGCGAAGCCTTAAAGGGAATGCTTATTTTTTCTCCCTTTTCATTTAACGCAAAATATACCAATCCCAGTTTTGGAATTCCATTATATTCGCCTTTCACTTCCTGGGCAGTAATCTTAAAAAGAGAAAGCAATGCATTATACGCCCCAAAAGTTTGGAACTGGTAACATTTAGGCAGATGTCGCAGTATCGAAGCCATCTGGCTTTTTATATCGCCAGCCTTAAAATCAACAGACTTAAATATTTGGTCGTGCGCTTCTTGCTTTTTTTCTATAGCTGATATAAGACCGTATTGTTTTTCCAGCGTCCTGCAGACAGCCATCGAGCGCCTTTTTTCAAATTTATCGGATATTTTCCTCCCCTCCGCATCCACGCAGACAGATACGATATGGATATGCGTACGGTCAATGTCAGTATGTTTGAATACGACAAAAGGCTGATTTCCGTAGCCCATCTGACTCATATAGTCTTGTGCCATATTCTCAAAATCAGTATTACTTACATTATCTTTCGGATCTGGGTTCAAGGAGATATGAAGTACAGGTTTCTCCGTTTTACGATTAGCCAATAAGTGTAATTCAAAAGAACGGGAGAGCTGTTCTACGGAATAATTACCATCAGGGGATTGGATTATCTTTTGGGTAAACAAAACCTGTGCACTTTCTTTTTCAAGTTTTTGATAATTATAGGCTAATGCTCCGTACAAACTGCTTCCTCTTCCTATTTTTGCTATCATTTTTTTAGGTGTTTTTCTTCAAATTCCGCTGTAAGCTGTATTATCTTTTGAGCTAAAAGAGCAAATTCCATTGTTTGATTTACCAATTTGTAGAGATACACGGGAGCTTTCTTTTCGGAAAAATTACGGTACATAATCTTCACAACCTGATTGTAATTAACCCCAATAGCCCGAAACTGTCCGAATAAGGCAGTTAGAAGTATGTAATAATCCATTGTTGCTTTATCAATCTTAACTGTCTTGATCCCTTTTTGAAAAATACACGCTGTAATAAAATGTGCCATAACATTCATGCCCGAGCTCTCAAAAAGAATCAGGAATCGTGCATTTTCCTCAGCGGTAAGACTGATAGAATAGCGATGGACAGCAGGGTCATCTTTAGGATGTCTGCCACCTTTACGGGGATTGGCTGTACTTTTGTTTTCCATTCCTATACGTACTAGTTATTATTTAAAAATAAAAACCAATATATTTTATTATCAGTAACTCCTCTTAGATTTGGAAATCTTTGGAAGCATTTGGCCTGATGTGTCTCAAAAGAAAGGATAGATATTTTTACATGTAACTTTATTTTTTTAATCAAAGAAACAATAAAAAGAAAACCAAGGTAGGACGTGCTGGATCAGCCTGACCAAAAGACTACGGCATAATGTTTTGCTCGCGTGCGCACAAAACACCCTTCGGGACTTATTCCGTTTCCTTTTGGTCTGTCTGCATCCCGTCCTTTTAAATTGCTTTCTTTTTCTTTTTTCCGTTTTTCTGTTTCTTTTGGAAATATATGTATGGTTTTATACAGGTAGATAAGGCTTTAACTGAAAGCTTATTTGCGTATTTACATAAAGGAGCATTTATGTCTTTACGTAAAAGCATAAATATGTAAAAGAGTAAAACTGTAAATACATATCTACATCAGTACAGTTCTACAACTTCATTTGCTCACAGGTTTACAAATAGCTGTACATCTGTCTATACTTTTAGCCTTATGCACATAACCAAATAAGTATGAGCAGTTGTAAATGAGTATGTAAATTTTATTGTACATAGCAATATAGTTACAATTCAGAGAAAAACTAAACTTAAGATATTTGGAATCTACTAGAAAAGATTGAAGTTAGAACTGCCAATACTATTATGTTTTTTTTAAGCCTTAAAGGTTGATTTTAAAAATTAATTATAAAGCATGAAATACCTGCTAAATTTAAAAAGGGCATCAAGCCCTTTCAATTAAAACTATTGCAATAATATTTTCGAGAGAAAATAGCAAGTTGTGTTTTGAGCTGCTTGAAATACTTTCCGCAGCTCAAAACCACTTGCCCTGCCGGGGGCTGGAAAACACCTCCGAAGTCGGCGTTTATTAGTTATATCCATAGTTTTATCTTCCGGCTTTCTTTTTTTATAAGTTCTTTATTCACTCAGTTATAAAATCTGGACATACTTTCAGATTCTCAATATCTGATATTCAATAAAGCTATTCATAGGCTTCTAATATTATAAATAAGCACTTTTTTTCCAGCAATTAGTCTGGGATTTGCCAGCCTTTTATTTGCGTTTAGATTTGAGAAGAGTATAAATTTGATAGCTTTTGATAAATTTTTGGATCATTTTTCGTAATAATCAGTCGGAGTAATTCATATCATTCTACTCCTATTAAAACTGATAAAATGAGGATCATTAAAGAGAAGATTTTAAAGATTGTCGATTATAGTATGAATTTAATTCTTTATTGACAAGTTGTAATCCCAAATCGACAACAGTTTAACCAATTAATTTACAGAATTTTACATTATAATTTTTCAATTACATCGCCATGAAATTTAGCCCACAGCATAAGTATATTTTTATAGAAGTAATTTCCTTTCTATATATCCTGTTATTTGTGTATGCGGCAATAAGTAAATTGCTCGACTTTGAAAATTTTCAGGTTCAATTAGGACAGTCACCGCTGGTTAGTTCCTTTGCAGGAATTGTATCATGGGTTGTACCAATTATAGAACTGCTGATTGCTGGATTACTGCTGTTTTCTTCAACGCGGTTCTTGGCGCTGTGGGCCGCATTCAGCTTAATGACCATTTTTACCGCATACATTTTTATCATTTTAAATTACAGCCCATTTGTTCCATGTTCCTGTGGAGGAATTTTAGAAAAGATGGGATGGCAGGAGCATTTTATTTTTAATTTTGTTTTCATGATCCTGGCCGCAGCAGGTATTCTGATACTGGCCGGTATGGTGCCAAAAGTGCATCTTATTTCAAAACCTGCTGCACTGGCCAGTGCCTTTTCTGTGACTACATTATTTAGCATTGGTCTTGTTGCTTTGCTCTTTATACTATCAGAAGACATAATTCATCACCGCAATAATTTTGTACGGAGATTTCCCAAACACCCGACTACTGGCAAAAAAACAATCCTGCTTCCACACGCAGCCTATTATATTGCCGGTTATGACAAAGGACAGATTTATTTAGGCAATCGTGCTGAACCGCTGGCAGTGACTATTTTTGATACGAGTCTTGTTGAAAAAAAGACAATTCATATCAATCTTCCAAAATATAATTTTCCTTATACTGTACCGCGTCTTGTTGTAAATACCCCCTATTTTTATTTTAGCGACGGGAGCGTGCCCTGCATTTTTATTGGAGATACTGTCTCATGGAAAGCAGAGCTTAAGATGTATGGAAAAGCATATTTTTCTATCCTAAAGCCAATTGATAATAACAAAGCAGTTATCAGGGCCATAGATTCTAAAACAAAAAACAATACGCTGGGACTTTTTAATTTTAATAACAATACAGCATTAAAACTTAACGGCGGGCTGCTGCAGAAACAGGTAGACGGTGTATTTGATACTGACGGATCATTGCTTTATAATTCCCATCTGGATAAGATAATTTATACGTATGCCTATAGAAATGAATTTCTGATAATTGACTCTAAGATTGGAAGTCATACTTCGGGGCATACCATTGATACGACTTCGCGAGCACAGGTTTCGGTAGCCAGCATTAAGTCAAAAAACATCAAGACTCTGGCCAGACAGCCTAAACTAGTGAATAAACTCACTGCAACTTTCGGCAATTATCTTTTTGTCAATGCAGCTCTCATTGGAAAATACGAACCTGAAATTATGTGGAAACAGGCTTCCATAATAGATGTATATAATGTAAAAGAAAACACTTATGCATTTAGTTTTTATGTATACAATTTAGAGGGTCGGACAATGGATGAATTTGTGGTTTTAAACGACAGGATTGTTTCGCTCAATGGAAGACATCTCACAGTTGAAAAATTAAAAACCAACTATTACAAGCCCTTTTACCCATCAAGATAAGATCAGCATTTATGCTTTTAAAATAAACTGTACAGTCCAGGGGAAGGTCGAAAACCTGAAAAAGAGTAGACCGTTAACATTAAATTTTAATATTATGAATAATAAAGTTTTAAGACCGGCGCTTTCAATATCAGCAATCGCATTTGCTGTATTTGGGGCCTTTGCATTTTCAGCTGTTCCTGAAAAAGGAAAACTGATAGATGTTTATGGGCATAACCCTTTAGAGGATTGTGATGTTACAACAGTACAATGTAGCACGATACAAAATCCTAATGTTTGTAGAGTTAGTTCTGGAGGACAGCAATTGTTCAATATGAGCAGTCCGACTGAATGTAACGTCGAATTATACAGAAAAATCAATTAACTAATTTTAAAAAAGCAGGAGGTTTTTAATCTCCTGCTTTAGTAATTATAGATTTAAGGGATGCCATTTGTAAGTGCCTCCTTTTGTTCTTTCAGATAATAGTCAAACCAGTTCCTAGTTTTTATTGTCAAGTCTTTTTGAAGTTCAGGGGTGGCAATAGTATGCGCCTCATTCTCATAAAGAATAAAAATATTCCTTTTTCCAAGTCTTCGAAGTGCCATATGAAATTCGGCAGACTGTGTCCAGAAGATAGTCGGATCTTTTTTCCCAGCCCAGCTCAGCAGCGGTGTTCTGCAATTCGCTGCATTTGGAAATGGCGCGTCTCGTTCGTAAGCTTTCCAATTTTCAAAAGGTGAAAATGGCATTCGCCCCTGCTGCGATTCAAACCGCCATGCATTTGAACGCGGTATGCCAGCTGAATGCACAAAATAGCTGCTTATAGTGTTCATAAGTCCCGAACCGCAGACGGCTGTAGCAAAAACATCGGTCTGGGTAATGATAAACGAAGTCTCATAACCTCCAAAGGAATGGCCGATAATTCCAATATGATTTTCCTGAACAATTCCCATCTGTTTTACAATGTCCACCGCACTAAGCACACAATTAAGGGCAGACCTTCCAGGCTCTCCCAATTTATAATGTATATCCGGCAACAGCACCAGATAACCATCCAGAAAATAGCTTGACGGTGTAAAGCCAATCGGCCCATATTCTGTGGGTATAGAATAATTATTAATTTCCTGGGACTGTCTTTCATAAACATGAACTACCATCGGATATTTCTTTCCCTTTATGTACCCTGCAGGTTTGTAAAGAATCCCCTGAAGATTTTTGCCTTTTTTATCGCTGTAAGCGATCATCTCAGCCGTTCCCCATTTGAATTTAGGGGCATGAGTATTGGATCGAAAGAGTACTTTGCTTTTCTGCTTTCCTGAAACAGCCATTAATTTTGGGGCATTTGAAGCTGACTGCTGGATGTAGATGTACTGTTCAGCATTCTTTGCTTTTTGCATCCTGCTGTTTCCGGAATTCCCAAACACCAATTCTTCTAATCTGCCATCGGTATTCCATTTATAATAGCCGCTGGATCCATCTCTGCCAACAGCCTGCAAAACCAAACCCGAGGAAAAATCAAATTTTCTGATCAAAAATTCATCCTGAGTAGGCTTTTTGATAACGGGATATAGATCCAGACAAATTCTATAGGTAATCTTATGCTTTCTTCCATTGGTAATTCTTCTGGCTTGTCTTGAACTGACCTCAATCATCCAGATATCGTACTGATCATACGCTATAAAATATTTATCATCAGAGGACCAGCCCGGACTGCCATACGGCGCAGGTGGACCCGCATCATTTTGAATACTATCAATCATAGAGACTGGGAGATTTTCTGTTAGATTAATATGCTGCATTTTAGCAATATCGAAACCCTGCCAATTGCCATTGCAGAAATAATGTATAAAATTTCCAGTGGAAGAACCTCCTATCATTCCAACTGCTGTTGACTGCTTCTCTAAAATTAGATGCTCTGCTCCTGTCTGGATATCTTTTACATACATGTCAGCCGGAGCGTAGTACTCGTATTGCGGTTCATATTTCAACAAATTGTAACACAATGCATGTTTTCGATCAGCGGTAAGGATTGTTTGTGGATTCTCGATTGTTCCGATCTTCAAAATTTTACCATTAAAAGGCGTCCATACAGCCGTTTTTGGTAAGCGATTAGGATCTCCAGACATTTTGTTCTGGGTATATTCCAGCGCTGTAGCAGAATCCCATATTTCATAAGCTGTAGTTTTTTGCTCCTGTTCAGGGCTGATATAACTGAAAAATATACTTTTACCGTCTTCTGAAAACCTCAGCGCAGAACTTGCTCCATATGGGGTTATATTCTCCATCGACAATATTTCTGTTTCCCTGCTGTCAAGAATAGCATTTGTCCCCGATGCTGTATCATGATAGAATATTCTGTGATTTTTGGCAGTTTGCTGCGGGTTTTTAATCTCCTGAAGAAAAGAAAGAAATTCACCGCTCTTGCTCCAGAATAGTTTTTTAAATCCTGCATCCTCATCCTGTGCAATGGTCTTTTCTATAAATCCATTTTTCGGTTTTAAAAGTCGCACTTCATAACCAGTACTTATAGCCAAAATGCCAGAACTATTGATAATGAACTCTATGACATCATTGAAATTATATTTTTTGCAGGTGGATAACGCAATTATCGTCAAGTAATCAGATGAACCATTCTTATTTAATAAAGCCAGGAAATTTTCTTCACTATTGAATTCGTGACGAATCACATCCTTGAAATACTGTTTATTACCGGTGATAAGGTCATTCAAAACTAATCCTTTTTCCGGATCTGAAAATGTGAGCCACCTGCCATCACTGCTAAAACGCGCATCAGAACATTTAGGAAATGACAGTCGCTTAGCAGATTTTATATCCTGTACAAACAAGGTATCTACGCCGTAATCATAATGCAGATTATAAGAAATCCATCTGCCATCTGGGGATAATGTCTCTGCTTGTATGGAGCTCCATTTTGCATAGTCAGCAGCAGTTACCAGCTTTTTTTGCTTTTGTCCATACAGGGATAACGCTGTAAAAAGCAGCGCTATCCAATATCCGGCTTTGTTGAAAAACGTCCTCATTTTAATAACCTGGATTTTGAGGCAGCAGATTCTGATTTAACAGCAGTTCTGATTGCGGAAGAGGTAGGATCATCTGTGTGTCTTTCCATCCCGGTTTTATTGGACTCAGCACAGTTGCTGCCTTTACTGTACGTTTCAGATCGAGCCATCGATGCCCCTGTTCTGTAAAAAGCTCAAAACGTCGCTCTTTTGCGATTGCGTCCAATAATTCTGTCTGCGTATCTGCGGCTGTATCCCCCAAACCGGCACGACTGCGAATTTTATTTAAGTCAGCCTTGGCATCAGATATATGTGACAGATGAGCATTGGCTTCTGCACGAATCAGGTATTGTTCCGCTAATCGAAACAAAATGGTGTATTCCTGTGAAGAGGCAGTGCCTAAAGGCTGTTTGTATTTGTATGATGAATACCAAGAGCCAGTGGCATTTGAAACGGTGCGCACCCACTGAATACGGCGCAGATCACCAGATTCAAAACTGGCTGTAAATGAAGCAGACAATGACGGCTTGGAAGGTGGTCCGCTTGAAAAGATAAAGGTACGTGCATCTTTAGTATTAAGCCCGGCCGTTCCTGGATGAAGTGCCCAGATTGTCGCAGTGGACTGGCGCAGAAATTCCTTTGAAAGATCATTAATCCATATGTACTTTGGATTATTAATTACAGCTGTCGCCTTGGCCGCTGCATTGCCCCAGTCTTCACGATAAAGGTATATTCTTGATAGAAAAGCGGAGGCAGCTGCTTTGTTTACTCTGACTCTTTCTTGGGAAGGATATTCAACAGTTAATAATTTTTCAGCTTCAGTTACGTCATCTATAATATTGAGCCACACTTGTTCCTGGGCTGTTTTTGAGACTGCTTTATTGGCGCTGTAATCAGTAGTTTTTATGTAGGGAACATCACCAAAGAGGTTTACCAGATAAAAATGAAGATATCCACGGATAAACAGTGCTTCACCAGATAATCGCGCCTTCTCATTCTCTTTTAATGACTTTGAATTCTGCAGTCCTTCCAGCATAAGATTCACAGCATAGATTTCACTGTAAGTGCTGTTCCATAATCCTGTTATTAAACTGTTTGAAGGCGTAATTGTATGGTTATTGAACTGCATAATTTCGACACTTGAACCTGTATACTGCATTTCATCAGAGTAGTTTGATAAAAGACTCGACAGTCCATTCAGCGTGCCCGCAACCATTCCTTCCTCACGAAGACGGGCATAAATGTCAGCCATAGCCGCATCAGCGGTTTTAACATTTTCAAATACAGCAGGGGTCGTCAGCTGTGATTGCGGCGTATCTACTTCGGTAAAGCCTTCGCAGGCTGTAAGATTGAAAAATACAGCTCCAAAAATTATTCTTATAATATTAAATCTTGTTTTCATGTGATGATGATTAAATTAAAAGCCAAGCTGAATGCCCATTGTAAACTGGCGCAATGGTGGAAGTGCCGAAGCAGACTGATTTTCAGGATCAGCTCCGCGAAAATCAGTGAGGGTTAATAAGTTTTGCCCCTGTAAGTACACCTTTCCTGTAAAGGTTTTTGACCATGCTGATGGTATTACATACATGAGTGTCAAACTCTTTAGTCTCACAAAAGATGCATCACTGAATGCTGCATTGCTGTCAATCAAATTGTAATGCCCTTCGAGTAATGTGCTATTCTGACCAGTGGTGTACTGCTGCGACACTGCACTCGTGCCGTCTTGTGGGAAGTGATTTCCCATAGCTACAGGCTGATTTACAAAGGATCCGGGCAGAGCTGAAGTGTAGAGATAATTCCTTCCGATCTGCTTTACAAACTGGAATAAAAAATCGAAAGACCAATTTTTATAAGTCAACTGGTTACTTAGACCTCCATAATATTTTGGAGAAGTATCAACGATTGTCTGACGATCGTCTTGATAGGTTATCTGTCCGTCGCCATTAAAATCCTGAAAAGTGTAGTCCCCAGTTTGAGGATCTATACCAGTGTAATTAAAAACTTTCTTGATAAAAAGTGATTCACCAACTACGAGTTGGTTTGCATACGTTGAACTTTCAAGCCCTGGAAAAGAAACCAGTTTATTTTTTGGTACAGTAAGGTTTACTGCAGTTGTCCATGAGAAATCCCTGCCCTTCAAATTGGTCGTGCGAAGTTCCAGTTCCACACCGGTATTTTCCACGGTAGCATCAAAATTTGATTGGATAGAAGAAAAACCTGTCGTCCCGGGAAGAGGCACCCCGACCAATTGATTGGATGAGCGATTTTGGAACCAAGCAGCAGAAAGGAAAATATTATCCTTTAAGAATCCGAGTTCCAATGCGAGTTCAAGTTTTTTGTTTGTCTCCCAGCCAAAATCAGGATTGTAAAGACGAGACGGTAAAAGTCCTACCACCCCGTCATACAAATAAGGAGAAACCTTATAGGTATCCAGATACTGGTAATCTCCAATCTGATCATTGCCGGTAATGCCATAACTCCCGCGGAGCTTCCCAAAACTAATTATAGAATTGTTCTGTTTGAATATATTTTCATTAGAGAACAGCCAAGCTGCGCCAAGAGCGCCAAAATTAGCGAAACGATTATCTGGGCCAAAACGGCTTGAACCATCGCGACGACCTGTTAGGTTCACAATGTACTTTTTTTGCCAGTTGATGTTGAGTCTGCCAAATAATGCATTGTAATTGTACTGCGTTACCTCATGATTCAGTACAGTCACCGTATTGGACGCCGCCAAACTGTTAAGCAGGGCATCACTTGCAAATCCAAAGGCAGATTGTGCCAGTTTCGTCGTTTTTTGGCTCTGGAATGTTGTGCCTACCAAGAAATTTAGATCTATGTCACCCAATTCTTTTTGGTAGTTTAACTGCGGTTCGAAAATATAGGATCTGCCAGTACCGGTAGACACAAATAGAGTTGATTCATGTTCACTTGTATCATAGGGGCTATAAATGCTTAGTGGGCTGGTTACGTTTTGGGACAGTCTGGTATCGTTATATCCCATGCTGGCCTTAACCTGAAGACCAGGAAGCAGATTATAAGACAATACTACATTTGCAATAAGGTTCTGGCTTGTGGTAAGATATGTTCCATTTAGAAATGACAATGGATTGATAAATGTGCCGTTTTCCCAATTCAGACTGCCATCACTTTTATAAAGCTCCGGTGCGTTTGGAGCAAGAGTATAAGCCCGCGAGGTTAAATCCCTGCCCGGCAGTGCATTTTTATCCCCTGAATAGGTGGCTGAAAAATTAAGGCTAAAGCGTTTATCATCGGATTGGTGTGAAATGCTGCTGTTTATTGAGCCCTTTCCATAATGAAAATCACCTGGAAATACAGTTGTTTCTTTGTGATAAGTTCCGCTTAACAGGAATTGTGTATTTTTATTACCGCCTGAAATGGATGTTTGAATACTTTGAATGTATGATGTGCCTCCAATTAATTCCTTCTGCCAATCCGTATTGCGATTTTGATCCCAAGTGCCGTTAATATCGTAAGCTCCTTCAGGATATTCAGTGATACCATCATTAGCAAAAGCTTCTGCACGCATCGCCAGATACTGGTTGGTCTGCATTAAATCCATTTTTCTTGCCACTTTGCCGACAGTCGTAAATGCATTTAAATTAAAACGAGTTTCTCCCGATCTTCCTTTTTTTGTTGTGATCAATACCACACCATTTGCCCCACGAGAACCGTAAATTGCTGTTGCATCTGCATCTTTCAATACCTCAATACTTTCTATGTCGGATACATTTAAATTATTCAGCGGATTTGTAACACCGGAAATAGCGGATGCCGAAACAGTCGGGTCTCCTAATGACTGTGAAGAATACGGAACTCCGTTTACAATATACAATGGATCATTGCCGTCTCCCCGTATACTGTTAAGACCTCGGATCTGAATATTAAAGCCTCCACCCGGCACGCCTGTGTTTTGAGTGATGTTTACCCCTGCCATACGTCCCTGCATTGCTGCTAATGGATTGTTGACAGGCTGTTTGTCGAAATCTCCTGCTTTAATTTTCGCAATGCTCCCAGTACGCTCTTTATCCTTAACTGAATAATAGCCTGTATTGACACGAACTTCCTGAAGAGTAGTAGAATCATACTGGAGCGAAATATCCACTTTTTTCCTTCCCGCAAGAGGAATTAAAGCCGTTTTAAATCCGATGAATGAAACAACTAAAGTATCATAAGGAGCAGTAGAAATAGAGAACTTTCCACTGTAATCAGATATCACAGTATTATTTGATTTGTTTTTTACCGCTATTGTAACACCCGGCAAGGGAGAACTTCCGTCACTTACAGCCCCCTCTATTTGATGTTGTTGTAAAATGTTATAGAAATGCCCTTTTGGCTTTGCGGCAAAAGAGGATAAGAAAGACGTACACAGCCAGATAAAAATTAGGCAATATAGAGCTTTCCTATCCTTGTAAAATGAAAAATTATTCATAATATTGGATTGGTTAGTTAAACGTTGGTTTGATTGACTATGGTCCTCTATATTAGTTTGGTCGCTGTCATAGAGGGCCATTTTTATTTTTGTTGAAACTGATATTGAGTTTTCAATTTAGATGATAACAGTATTATTTCATTGGCATAAGTTTTATGATTTTAATATTTTAAAATAAAAAAGGTATGATTTTCTAACCTGTCAATGTTACAAGATATAGAATCGATAGGGTAATAACCCGGCATTTGCTTTTACTAATTCAACAATAATAAAACTAGTAGGCCGGGTATTACAAATAATAAATTAACAGCTACATCATATTCAAACTATTTACAGGTTAAACAAAAAGGCTGCGTTTCTTTAATATCTAAGGAGACTGCTTTGAGAAGTTGAGGTATGTCCAAAAAAAAGAGGCGCGGAACTCAGCTTATTGTATAGGAGGTACTGGCGGTACCTTTACCACAAATAAGTGAGCCCACGCCCTTTATGGCGTGAGCATTTGCACTTATCATCTCGTGGTAATTTAAAAACGCCAGTTTTCCTATACGAGATTCAAAGCGAATGCTTCAAATTTTTTATTGAAGAATCGCAAATTTAACAAAAAAGTTACTATTTGACTAGTTACAAAATCAAATATATTAAAAATAATCGGTACGCCAAAGCGTACCGATTATTTATTTTAGATATGGTTAATTGCAATGTGAAAAAAATTAGTGAAGAAAATATAAAATTAAAAACTGCACTTAGCCTGAGAAGGTTATTAGAAAGCAATAAAAATTATCCTCATAATGAGAATGATGTGGATATTATTGTAAAAAGTTACGGAAAAATTTCCGATGAGGGAGATATTAGAAAAGCTACTGTTTCAAACATTCTTAATGCTAAATCTGTAGCTAAATCAACAACATTAATCTTAATTTTGGAAGCTATGGGATTTTCTCTAACCGATTTTGCTAAAACATATTATTCAATAAGCGAATCCGATATTGTTGCGTTTAAGAAATTTCTTCTATCACGAGAATAAATTTTGGGCAATTCATTTTATCTTTTTTATTCAGTCATAAATGTAATTTCGATAAAGCGGTGAAAAAATACTTAACCCCCTCGGGATTTATAGCAATTCACTTGCGGCTGCCCTACCTTCCTAAACTGCTCTCTTTTTTCTCTTTTTCCTTAAAAAAAATATTATTGAATAATCATCAGATAATTAAACTATAAAGAGTAAATTATCTAATTTAAATATTAAGATTGATTGCTAAAATGTCGACAATAATTATATACTTAATTATGTTTCACTATCAAAAAACACTTTATAAAAATGTTTTCCACTTTCTTCATCAAATCCTTTATGAATTAAATCAGGTTTGCCGTGTACATAAATATGAAAATTTTTATCAAGTTTAATAACACTTTTAAAAGCTCTAGCCTGCTTTTTTACAACTTGTGGAGAAATCTCAAAATCTTTTGGTAGAATTTCTCCTTGTTTCTCATGACTCTCTTTGAATTCTTTAAAAGAATCGGCAACCTTAGAATTCTGAAAAACTGTTGATGTAAATTCCTCTTCTACAAATTGGCTATTATTTTTAAAATATTCTACTGATTTATTTAGCAAATCAGCCTTCTCAGCCTTACTTACTTCAGTTTCATCCGTTAATTGACTAGTTACAAAAGACTTAGCTAAAGAAAGATAATTTTTAGTTGAGTAATAGTTGTCACGAACAGGTACAACATTCAAAAATTTTTCTTTCCAATATTGAGCATCTTCGGAGCGAGAACTATTCACTAAAGCAATCTTATATCCTCTATCTGCATCAGTATTAAAAATTATACAACCTTTATCTAGTTTATCTACATTCATCCCTTTGTCAGAAGCTAAAACATAATTAGCATGTTTTTTCTGGGCTTTTAGATACATTTCTTTTGTTTCAGATTTGAACAAACCGACTGCATCAATTAATTCATCATCAATTCTACAATCTTGAAAGTATACTATATAAATTTCTCCCTTATTTATTTTTGGATGGGTTGACTCATTATAAAGATGGAGCGAAATCTTTTTAGACTGTTCTTTAAATTCTTCATTATTTTTAAAAATATTTTTAACATACGAATAGACTTCATTCATATCTAAATCAGTCGAATGAAAAAAATTATAAAATTCAGTTCCTTTAAAAGATCCCAAAAGATACCTAGAAAACAATAATTGCGTATCATCATTTTCTACATCGAGATCCGCCTCAGAATAAAGAATTCCTTCATCCCTAAATTTATTCCCTATTTCGTGAACTATTGCTTTTAATATTGTACTATTTGAAAAATCCATTATAATATGTTATATTCTTTAAGTTTCGTTATTTTAAGATCGTCTATTGTATCCGCTAATTCCTTTTTTAATCTATCTATATTAGATAATTTTTTTACTGTATCAGATAAAAACAAGTATGGTTCTGATCTAAAATTTCCATCAACACCACTTTTATTATAAATAGAATTTGAGAAATTATATTTAACTGAATAACCTCCATTTTTTATATTTTGCCAATTGTACTTATAGAAGATTTCAACTTCATCCAGCAACAAAAGCTTTTTAAATTCTTCATCTGAGATATCCACTAATCCCCCAAGGTCTTTACCATTTAAATAAGTTACTATATCACGGTCAGATCGATCTTTAAGACTATCCGGAATCTCTTGATTTCTGTCAAATTTATACTTTATTTTTCTTATTTCAGCTTCCGAAAAAATAACAGAATCTGCAATGTTAGAAAAGCTTAATAAAAAATTTACTCGATCCTTGTTGTTATCAAACCTACTAAATAACAATTGTATTGAGTCATTTTCAATGATATTTTTATTTAGTAGAGATGCCTTATTCGATTTAATTATCCTAGATGCTATTAATTTATCATCCGTAGTTGTTGTTTTGACCGAATTAATAAATAAATTACCACTATCGATTTTACATGAAATTGTAATTTTACCATATGTAGTGTTAACTGCTAAATAATTAGTAGGGTCTTTTTTCTCCGTCTTAATTTCCATTACATATTCATTGGACTTCTCTGGATCTTTTTTAAATGTGGGGCTACTAAGTATTTTTGTATCAAGATTTTTAGTGATTTCTTCTATATTTACAGGTGCAAAAGCTTTAACTATTTCTTCTAAAGATTTTGTAGAGGCTAATTTAAATATTTCTTGTGATGTCTTAGATGATTTTTCTTTAATTTCAATCATAGATTTGAAATCATCCAACTCTCTGGGACTAAAAAGTATTGGACTAATTACAGTAATCAACTTTTTCTTATCCGCACTTTTAATAAATAATCCTCTTTTGGATAAGAAAATTTTCAAATCATTAGATAAAATCGCATCCGTCTTTAAGAACGGTTTTAAAATATCACCATATGGCAAAATTTCTGTAAAAGCTTTATTTAATACTTTAGAAGAATCTTTATTGGGCAAAACTGATTCATTATAAGCCTCATCATTTAAGACTGAAGAATGAGCTTTTATATCACTGATAGCCATTGATTCAACTCGATCAAACCTTTGAACCTTTAATTTTGAAGTTAATCCGGGATCATTAAAAGAGCGAACAATGTCTTTAACTACATTATCAAAGTTATTATCAAAATCCGGAAAATATATTATATATTCATTACCATATCCACTAGTCAAACTTATAGTTAACCAGATGAGTTTTTTAAGGCTGTCTGGATCAAAATTATCCGCACAATATAGAAGAATACTTATCTTATCATGAGATTCTTTTACTATTGGCAACACAGAAGAGTTAATGTACTGAGGTGGTAACTGTAGTCCTCTTTTGCCAATTTTTCCTGGACTTGAGTTTAGATCAGTAATTGGGTACAAAAATTTTACTGGTATTTCGGTTCTGTAGTTCTTGGCAGATACAATTGAACTGATCAAAAACGTTGCTCTAGCGTTATCTACCATTAAATATTGAATATAATCTTCAAGTTTTTCGCGTTTAAAATATTCATGGGATTCGTAGATAAAGTCCTCTTTAAGCTCTTTATTGTCAGAGCTTAACATAAATAACACACTATAGATTTTAGTTTGCTCATTCCTTTTTACTGGTATTTTATTTTGATCTTTAAAATTTTTACTAAATAATGTGATCTTTTCGATGTTGTCATTTATGATCTGTTTTGGATCATCTGGATAACTAAAATCGTGTTCAACATCGACCATAATAAAATCATCAGTATTATCAATCAAACCGCTTTCAATTTCACCTCGATATGGCAAATTATAGTCAATCTCTTCTCCAATATGGTCGTCGAAAAGTTGGACGACCTCATTTTTGTTAAAATTATTCCATCCTACCAGCTCAAAGATATTTTCCACAATTCTGTTTCCAATTGGAATATTACTACTCAAAAATGGAGGTGCAAATGAGCTCCATGGATTTGAAGCTATTTGCTTTTCAATACTTGTTATCCAATCAATAAGCAGATCTTCAAATTCATTGCGAAAAATTTCTTTTCCAGAAATTGCGCCAAAGTTAATTTCCTGAATCAAAGCCTTAACAAGTAGTTCTCGTACAGAGGCGATTATTTTTGACTTCCCTTTCTGCTCATAAAACTTATCTATTTTAACTGAAGCTTCATCTAAAAGAGAATCCATATTTAGAGATTTAAATGGTGCAATTACAACCTTCCCTATTATTTTGGTTTTGCTTAATTTTTCGTCAGGATGTCCAACTAAAATTAATTCATAATGAGTTGCATCAATCGTTGAACTTTCTAGTTCAGTACTCCATTGCTGGGCTTTAAAATATTTGAAGTTATTGATAGAAGATTTTACCTGTGCTACTTTTTTGTCTCCATTAGAATATAACCATTTAATATCGACTTTTTCAGATTCTTTGTTTGGTTCTAAAGTGACTGAACTCCATTCCTTGTCAACCAATGAATCAATTACAGTAATTAGGGATTGTACTAAATAACCTCGTAGTGAATGTTGCCCTCCCATATAAATATTTTAAGTTAGATTATAAAAACGAATAAAAATAGAAAAATTTAACCATATAAATCATACATTATTATAAGTATGTTTTTTTTCAATTGCCAGCAACTTTTCTTTAATTTACGTACTTTCTTATTTTTTTAGTTCTAAGTTTCTTTTGAAAACAGTTTTATGTAAGGATGAATCATCAATAACTTGTACAACCATATTAATTGCCTCCTTAGAAAAAACAACCTTGTGAGAATCTTTAATTGTGTCTAAAGTTTCTAACCAGATATATGTACTGTATTTTAAGTTAATTGTGTTCTCAGGCGGGTTTTCAACTTTAAATTTTTCATCGTACACCCAATCTAAATACTTCACTACTGATTTTATTTGAAAGTTTGAAAACTTATATTTTGCAATTCTTAATGATTCTGTCCACAATGTAGATAACGAAATAAAATCTCTCGGCGTTAATGATTTGACCTCTCCTACAATTTTATACAATGGCTTACCTTCATCATCGGAAATCTTACCAATATCACCCGCCGATATAGCGTTTAAAATAATATTAAATATTCCATCTTCAGATTTATCTATTTCAATTTCACTACTTGACAATACATTATCTTTACCATTAAATCCATAAACCGTATTGTTTTTAGGATTAATAATCAAAATTTCTCGAGGATTAATATCAAATATTTCTGGTAGAAGTTTGGACCAAATCTCCATAAATTCCTTACTTTTTTCATTTGATTTAATTTGAAGAAAATGGTTAAAATCTTGTGTTGTCTCGTTCGCTATCTTATTATTACTTGAAACTCTATATACAATGTCACCTTTTTTTAGTTTATAATCGAGAAAGTCATTAATTGGAATTATCACTTGATTCTGTTTCCCTATTAATAGGTAATAATATTTTCTTGTTCCCAATTGAAAAGATTGTAAATCAATATCAACATTACTTTTTGCTATTTTTTGGAACTTTTGAGAAATATCATTTAAATCAAGTTTATCAAATAAACTCAAATTTTTAATATCTAGACCAACATCTTCTAAAGTCCCATTTATTTTATCTTCCTTTATACCAAGTAATATTATACCTCCATTTGAATTGCCAAATGATAATATATCCTTGGCAAAGTTTCTCATAAAAATTTCTGTAGGATCTGTTATTCCAAAAAAATTTAATTCCATCTTATAATCATAGTGATTATTCTCCTTTGGAAATTTACCGTGATCTTTTAAATTGTCAATAGCAACGGAAACTTGTTCTTTAAGATCTTTTAAATTCATAATTTATATTGTCAATAAAATTAAACTTTTCTCCTAATAACATTCGATGCGAAATATACTTAAGAGACGTCAGTAATATGGGAATAAACTTCTCCGATTAAATCTGGATATTTTTTATTTGTGAAATTTACACGAGAGTTTTTGAGATTTACGCAATCTTCTTTGTCGGCTTTAAAGTATTAATTATTTGATTTTATAATAGTTTTAAAAAAAATCATAAATAAATATTGTTGCTCAATTACAAATAACATAATAAAAATTATTACTCTATTACGGAAATCCGTACCAAGAAAATGATTTTAAAATTCATACACAATACGTACTTATACTGTTTTTTGATTTCAAAAGTTTATATATCTTTATTGAAAATTCTTTCTATGAATTTATAGAACTGACATAAACAGATTTAAATGAATGAAGCCTGATAGTTAATTATCAGGCTTTTTTATTTGAGAAAATTTAATTAATTAAATGTTTTTAAATGTGAAGTATATTTTTAAATCTAATCAAGGTTTTTAGTCTTAATTTAAAAACCGTGTGTAAAGATTTTATTAGCATCAAACATTCAGAAAATTATATCTAAGCATATTATAAACAGCTTTACTTTTAAAAATTTAGGATATAAAATCATGTCACTTATCAGCGAATCTGATCTCTTTCAGATGATAAAATCTAAAAAGTACACTTCAACCAGATAATAATGTAAATCTTACATAATTTAATTACATTGCAGTTTATTTAATAAACTAAATGAATGACATAATATCCAAAATAAAAGAATTATCAATTCTTGAAGTCGCTCAAAGACTTGGAATTGAAGTAAAGGGAAAAAAGGCTCTTTGCTATACTGGACATGATAAAAATCCTAGTTTAAATTTTGATGATAAAAAAGGGTTATTTAACTGTTTTGGATGTGATGAAGGGGGAGATCAAATACGACTTGTTCAGAGTTATTTGAAAATTTCATTTAAAGAAGCTTTACGGTGGTTTTATCAAGAATTTCAAATCCATAATAGTTCGTTACAAAAAAGATCTTTTACAAAACCAGTAAAAGTAGCGAAACTTCCTGAAGAAAATTTATTCGTTCCTAATTCTGAAATATATGAATATCTTTTAAGTAAATTAACACTTAGTGATAAAGGCCGAGAATATTTATGTAAGTCCCGAAATTTTTCAGATAAGATTTTAGAGGAACTTAATATAAAAGATATTCCTTACCCACATTCAGTTTTTGAGGATTTAAAGGAGAATTGGAGTATTGAATCACTATTAAATTGTGGACTATGTAAGAAAGACCCCCAAGGAAACGCCAAATTTATATGGTGGGATCATGTTATTATCTTCCCTTTTTTGAATTTAAACCATCGTATAATTTATATTCAAGCTAGAAGATTAAATTTTAAAACATCAGAAGCAAAATATTTAAATTTATTAGGTGTTAAGCCTTCTTTATACAATCTTACTATTTTAGCCCATTTAAGTGACGGAGAAAAGATTTATCTGTGTGAAGGTGTGCCTGACACTATTTCAGCTATTGGATTGAATCTTAAGGCTATTGGTGTTTTAGGAGCAAATAATTTTAATTACGAATATTTAGACTTACTTAGCAACTTCCAAATATGCGCAATTCCAGATATGGATAATGGGGGAGAAATATTTTTAAAAAATCTTAGAATTGCATTTGACACAATTGGTAAAACTGTACAGCTAATTAAAATTCCAAAACCTTATAAAGATTTAAATGAGTATTTTAGTAAAAAAGATAATCGATCATAATAATTTATATTGGGCATGGGAAAAGGCGAAAAGCTTTTATAAACCTGGCGATATATGGTTCAATGAGATTGAAGTTGCCGCTTTTGAGGCAAATTTAGCTAATGAACTTGCGTCAATAAGACAAGATGTTCTAGATAATTCTTATAAATTAGAATTTATAAAACCCGTTGCGTTTCCAAAAGGGCGCAATGAGGAAGGTCCGAGAACTAGACAAACATTCTGGATTTCAGTAAGAGATCAAGTAATTTGGCTAGCTGTGGTAAATATCATTGGCAGGTATTTAGATTCTAAAATGCCATTTTGGAGTTATGGAAACAGATTATATATCACTATGTTTTACGACGATATATTAAGATTTGGATTCTATAGAAATACGACACAGTATACTTATCGTAAATGGTCGCAAAGTTGGCCTTTATATCGCAGACATATAAATATCACAACGAAATACTTAACTAAAGAAGATACATTTATTGAAGACTTAGATCAAAACGAAAAAAAAGTTATTGAAGTTAATGATCAACTTTCAAATCATCCTTTAAAATCAGACTATTTAAATTTTGAATATTGGACAGGTAAAAAAACTCAAAAGTTATATTGGGCTGGATTGGATCTTGAGAAATTTTACCCAAGCATTAATAATAGCATTATTATTAAAAATATTTCCACTTTCCTGCCTGAAAAACTTCGATGTGAGGATTTGAATTACTTGATTACAAATCTTTTAGATTTTAAGCTGAATATTGATAGATGGTCGGAGGAGGAATTAAAAATTATTAATCTCGATTCCGGCAATTTGAATTACCAGAATTTACCTACAGGACTTTTTACTGCAGGGTTTTTAGCAAATGTTGCATTATTGCATGTTGACAAACAAGTACAGGCAGAACTTAAAATCAATAGAACAATTGCGCATTTTAGATACGTCGATGATCATGTTATCCTGTCCACATCCTTTGACGGATTAGTTGATTGGATAAAAAAATATGAGAAAATAATTCTCGAAAGCGAAATTGGGACTAATTTTAATCCAAGTAAAACAGAACCTGCATCTCTGGCGGAATATTTTAAATCTATTGAAGACAATAATGATCAACAGCTTTCAAATTACGAGAAAGCAAAAAGTCATTGTAGCCTTGATCCCGACTTCCCTAGTCCATTAATGACAAAGACATTGTCAAAAGTATCTACAATTGCAGGAACAACATTTAATTTACTGAGTCCTCATGAAGAAAAAAATTTGATAGCTGACGTTGAGCATTTGTTAGTTACCGAATTCCCTGATCATGAACTTAGAAAAGATACAAGAGTATCATTTGCTGCAAGAATGCTAACATCACTAATTCCTCAAATGAGTGTAGATAGTAATGAAGAATATCGTTTGCATAAAAACATATGTATAAAAGATCAGGAAATTTACCAAACCAATAAATCTAAATTAGATAAAATAGAAATTGAGATTTTAATTGCGAAATTAAACATTGAAAGGACTGATTATCAAAATGCTTTAAAAACTGAAAACGATCGACTAAAAAATGAAGAGAAAAGAATAGCTAATCACACAATTAAATTGTTATTAAAGGCCGTACAAGACAATCATGATAAAGTCAGATTATGGGGAAGGCTAGCTGAATTTTTTCTAAGATCTGGAGAAGGAAGCCCAAAATTACTATTATCTGAAATAAAGAAACTAAAAGATAGAGATGAAGTTAATGATCTTTCTTTAACATTTATTAATGCCTTAATTTTGCAAGTTTTAACTAATGTACTGTTTGAAGCTGTTAGGGTATTAGATAGTATTAATTCATCTCATAAAAAAAAGCAAAGGGCAATAAATTTTTTACATAATTTGTATAACGAGAAATTAATTAACTCCTTCATAAAACTTAGCAATGAAAAGCTTAAATTTTATGAAATGGTTTCTTTTCATCAATTCATTTACGCATGTATTAAAATTAAGGATCTAGTAAATAAAAAGTATTTAGGAGAATCTGAAAAAATACAAATTAATATCAATTATAAATTTAATTTGAAGGGCATCGAGAAGGGCGATAAAGATTTAGATAATTTAGGTATTTGGTCATGGTGGATATTTAATAAATTACCTAGAAGAAAATTTGAAGAGAAGCCTTATTTATGGGATGAAATGGTTTCCAAATTACAGCTTAAAAATTCCATAGATTTTAATGTATTACTACTTTATCCAACTCATATACCATTAAAATCTCTCTTGCTTATTGAAAAGAATACTGAATTTGACATTGATGCGAACCAAGCTGTTCTATTTGATATTTATAAAAGCCAAAAATTAAATCAAGCAAAGAAATTACCCATATTCTCAAAAATAATAAGGAAAGATAAAAAATTAAAAAGTAGCTTAACTCTTTTTGAATGGATAAAATGGACTTCTGAACAATCTCAGCTAGATAAGATTGATGAAAATGGAATAACTTTCGATCCTAGACTTAGTGAATGGACAGCTTTGGAGATAGTTAAACAGGTTGCGGAGGATATTAGGTCAAAACAAGAAAGTTTGAGTGAAGAATTGTCAGGCGGTGGAGATTTTGAATATTATAAATTTGTTCATCCTCACAATTTCCGCGTACCTAAAAAATGGTTTGATATGGAGAGAAAATTAACTTGGGAGCTACTTTCTAACTTAATGCAAACTAGAAAAATTACAATGAGATCAAAAGAAAATTTGATTATGGAGAATAGATTTATTCCTCTCTTTGAAGATAGTATTGATCCAAATCAAGCTATGTTTTATGCATTAGGAAACTTACTAGTCTCATTGCTAGCAAAAAATACTTACCTCCCTAATAAATGGAATCCTCTTGGATTTCAACAGGGCTGGACAGGATTAGCAAATGCAAAATTAGGAGATGTTGCCGTTTCAACCTACACGAGAAGCATTATTAGCTCTTGTTTTTCAAAAAAAAATATTGAAACTCAATTTAATTTGAGATTGCCCCGATTGGATTTTGAATTTGATGATGATACAACTTATGATCCGCCACCTATAAAAATCATTGATGATTTTATAATTCTAGTTGACAAAGCTCTTTTAAAACTTAAGAATCAACAACTATTAGTTTCAAGTCAACAGCCCCGTCAACTAACTCCAATAAGTTTAATACAATTAAAAAGAGCTGATTATCTAGGGGAATCTGCTATAGAAAATATAGAATAAATAATATGCTAAAAGAATTTATTAATATTGGCTTTATCCAAACTGTTGTTGAAGGCAATATAGCTTGGCCTGCAGGTACTTTTCAAATGTCTAAAGAAAGTGAGGAGAAAGTTTGGGCCGAATTAAAAAAAGGCTTTGTAGATTTAATGAATGGCTATGAGAAACCTCACATCATCGTTATCCCTGAAGTTTCTGTGCCTCATGGATACGAATTAGATTTAAGAAGATTAGCAAATGCTTCATCATGCATTGTTATTGCGGGTCTTGATTTTTATTTAGATGACGATAAAATGTATAATAGAGCGACAGTCATTATACCAAGTAATTGGCCTTCGTTGGTTCCATCAAGAGCATGTTCTCATTTTTATTTTGGAAAAACTTTTTATTCTAGTGAAGAAGAGCAAATCTTCCAAAAGGATTTTACTTTAGTCCCCCTACCTGAAATATATATTATGAACGCAGGAGAATTTGGAAATATCGGCGTAGCAATATGCTCAGATTTTTTTGATATTGAAAGATTTGTAGTGTATAAAGGTCGTATTCATCATTTAATAATTATTTCGCACAACAAGGATACAGACTCATATTATTTTCTAGCAGAAGCAATTGCCAGATTAGTTTATTGTAATGTAATTATTTGTAACACAGGTGAATTTGGGGATTCGATAGCTTTTAGCCCCGCAAAAGATTCTTTTAAAAGAATTGTATATCGTCATAAAGGGCAGGGATTATTTTCAAGTCAAGTCGTTAGCTTACCTGTTGAATCTTTGGACAAAGAACAAGTTTCAGGAGTAAAAAATATCTTATTTAAAAGTAGACCTCCAGGCTACATAAAGAAAAAATTTTAAAAGATTAAAAAATGGATTATTAAGTGCACACCATTAAGTTAAAAATATTAATTTCAAACTGCTATAAGTTTAAATTTTACACAAAAAGTATTATACAGACTTAGAAAACTATTGCATTTTCATTATCTCTTCAACATCTCGATAACTTAAAGTAGACCTAAGCTTGAAATATGCTGCCAGCAGAATAATAGACTTTTGATAACAATGACCTTTTGTATTCATTAATTGGAGAATTTAAAAAGGTGAAATTTAACTTTAAATGCGAAAGAGCCATAAAATGATTTAATAAATTATATTAATTCAATCAATAATATGGAACAAAAACATTTAAAAACTTCAAAAAATACTTACTAATAAACATTGATAAAATGCCAAATTAATGGTATGTTTGGAATTTAGAAGCTAATTTCATTATTAAAAAAGCAGCTAAAAAAATCGTTACTTATTTTAAACTTCCAAAATATTCATATAAGCAAAAAGCGAATTATTATATCTAGGAAAAAATAATTTCAGATGCAGCTAGAATATATTTGGATAGAAGACTATGGTGTTTTAAAAAATAAGGGATTTAATTTTAATCCTAATGCTTGTTATTCTTTTGATGAAAAAACAGGAGTAATTACTAAAGAAATAAAAAACGAAATTCCAGTTGATTTTTTTCATATTGAAAACGACACAATTTCAGGTATTACAGCACTTGTTGGTTCTAACGGAGCCGGAAAATCAACTGCACTACATTTCATAGCTAGTTTTTTATCACATTCTACTTCACTTGCAGGATTTATTATTATCGACGATTGTATAATAAATAAATCAGATGTCAAGATAAAACTTAACCCAAAATGGATCGGAAAAAAATTACCTATCGTTGGTAGAGCTGATCTGATAAATAAATATAAAAATAATCAGGGAAATTTCAATACAGAAAATGATTCAGACGATAAACATCATGCATTAGGACTACAAATTCTGGGCAATTACATTAATGATACCATTATAATAAACTTTGCAGGCGAAATTAATTTAGAGAATACAACAAGGGTCTATCAATCACTCTTTAGTCTTTCAGAAGAATACGAAAATGGTTACTATGTAGATATTTCAGATATATCTTTGATGACAGACGATCAAAATAAATACAAGTCTGATAAGGCAGTCTATTCAGGCGAGAATCCAATTTTAACCTATAGATCCGGGGAATCTCAACGAAACTTAGATTTATTGCACAGTAAATTTAAGCAGTTTATTCCCTTTTCCATAGATAATTTAGCAATCAATATGCTTTTCAACGATATTGATACTACTTTCTTTACAACCTATGATGAAATGGCCTTTAGCCCACTTATAGATTTATTTGTATTGTTAATCGAAAAAGAGCATACAATATCCGAACAGGATCAGCTTTTCTTTAAAGAAATAAAATTAAATGGCTTGGGAGGTTACTTCAGGAAAAAATTTTATGATTACAATCCATCATCAGTTAACGGAAAATTAAGAAAACACCTTTATTATTACTTATTGCTTCGACATATTCGCGAGCAGATCATGCAGACAATGGGAGAGTTAAGTGAAAATAATAAATTGACTCCATTTATGGAACTCATACAAGATGTAATGAAGAATTTTAATAATAAAAATTCATATACACATCAAATAAGATCATATTTTAAAAGATCCTCTTTTGCCGAGAATTTTACTGGAAAATTAGATCTGGAAGCACTTGATAGTTTTGAGAATAAAATTAGGAAACTAAAAATATGGGACTATAAACGCGAAAGATTTGACTTGTCAAAACTTCCGGATTTGGATGCCCTGAATAGTACTATCAAAAATTTTGACAAAGAATCTAAAGTAAAGTATACTCCAACTACAATTTTTGATTTGGATATTAGAGGGCTAAGTACAGGGGAAAAACAATTTTTAAAAATCTTTTCCAGATTTATATCGTATGAACTAAATAATCTCATATACAAAAAAGTAAAACAATTTATTATTTTGATAGATGAATTTGAAATTGGTTTCCACCCCTTATGGCAAAGGAAATTTTTAAAAATATGGATCGATTTCCTTGAAAAATATGTCAATCAAACTCCAGAAAATAAAATTAAAGTACAGCTTATCCTAACAAGCCATTCCCCTTTTGTTGTTTCAGATTTACCTAAGCAATGCATAAATTTTCTAACAAAATCTGAGTCAAAAAAAAACAATCAAATCGAGACCTTAAATAAACATAATGCAACTTTTGGGGCTAATATACATTCGCTATTTACAGATGCCTTTTTTATTAGCGATGGTTTAATGGGGGATTTTGCACAGTATAAAATAGATTTATTAATCAAGGAGATTTTCAAACAAGAGAAATATACGCATGCCGAATATGAAGGGTTTAAGCCCTTAATTAATATTATTGGCGAGCCATTTATCCGTGCTAAATTATTTGAAAAAATAGCAAAAGGAATGGAGACATCTGATATTGACCTTCTAATATCCGAAAGAGAAAGAGAAACAAACTATTTAAGATCAATAAGAAATGATAAAGATCCAGCATAATGATTTAGAAGACATAAAAGATGATTTTTATACTGGCATTCATAAATTAGTCACTGACAGAATTGATTTCTATTCTTTAGCATTTCAGGTTATTAACGGAAGCATTCAGGTTAAAGAGTTGAGTAAACAGGTCACTAATATTGGATTAAAGAAAAAAACTGCACTCCTTAAACTCTTATTTATTGACCCTTCTGATTTAACAAAGAAAGCACACTATAGTAATTTAACCCAGTCAGCAAAAATTAAAAAAATTTATATTGCTAATACACAAAATTATATTGATTTGTTTTCTTTATTAAAAAAAGGAGATACCCTGAAAAGCATTATTCTCTCTGAGCCGGATAAACTTAAAAATCAAGAAAAAAAAATTATTCCATCATGGGATAGTCTGGAAAATATCAGGAAACTGTTTGAAAATATTTTTGACTATGATACATTTTGTAATAAAGCAGAGACTAAGTACTATAATGCCTATCAATTAGCCGAAGCCCTACAGGTAAATGTTTGTCCATATTGCAACAGGTCATATATCTCAACGATTATAGAAAATAAAAACAGAAAAATTATTCGTCCCAGTTTTGATCATTTTTTTGCAAAGGCTAAACATCCTGCGCTTGCAGTTTCTTTCTATAATTTAATACCCTCTTGCAGTAATTGCAATTATTACCTCAAAGGTAAAACTGAATTTGATTTAGACAAATATTTACATCCCTATATGGATGGCTTTGGTAAGGATGCATATTTCGATTTTTCGTTTAAAGGGCTCCACAAGGACAAAAGCCATCCGTCAAATTTTGAAATATCTCTAAATATAAAACCAAGCACTACTGCAAAAAAGAAACGGCAGCTTCAGGGCATAAAACCTACTGATAAGGAAGGTAGTGTTAAAATTTTTAAACTTCAGGAGATATATCAGGCACATACCGATATTGTTGGGGAGATATATGAGAAATTAGATGAAAAAAGTCCGTTTTACGCTCAGTCCATATTCAAATTTATAGAAGCACTTAATTCATCAAAAGCAGATTTCTATAAATTTTATTTTAATAATTATATCAATGAATTAGATTTTAATAAAAGACCACTTTCTAAACTTACAAAAGACATTGTATCCAAATATTTGCCAGAGATTATTTCAAAATGACAAAAAATGAGTCAGGTCACAAAAATAAAATACAAATCAAATTCTTATAGTCTTACTTTTTCTATTTTAAAACTTTGAACAAAGTTAATCAAACAAGAATTTACATATAATTACATGGAAAAAAAAACATTATCAAACATTTTAGAAGGCAAAATTTTTCAAATACCCGATTATCAGAGAGGTTATGCATGGGAAGAAAAACAATGGAAAGAGTTTGTACAGGACATTGATGCACTAATAGACGATAAAATTATAAATCACTATACCGGAACTATCGTGATATACCAAGCACCACATAAGCCTACATGCAACTATGGAGTTAAGAGGCCGGAAATAGTAGATGTGGTTGATGGACAGCAAAGGCTAACCACCTGCAGTTTATTTTTGTCAATAATTATAAAGGAACTTGTCAATAAAGGACAACAAGATTATAAAGATGAAACTCCTTTTTATTTGTATTCAGGCAGTAAAAGTAAACTACGACTTAATAACGAAACGGAAGATTTTTATTTTGATCTCATTTCAAAAGGAAGTACCAACATTGATGCAAATTCCATTCATCAGAAACGAATTCTTAGTGCCTATCTTTTTTTAAAAGAACATATTCACGAACAACTTCAATTACGTAAGGAAAATGGTGTAGAATACTTGAAAGATTTATTTGATGCAATAACAAGAAAACTAAATTTTTCATACTATCCTATAGAGGTTGAAAGTGAAATCGGAATGACATTTGAATTAATGAACTCCCGAGGTAAGGATTTGTCTTCAATGGAATTACTTAAAAACTACCTCATGTACTGGATATACCGAAATGTACCGGAAAATTCAGAAAAAGAAGATCTAACAAAAACAATTAATAAAACATGGAAAGAAGTTTACGTTAATATAGCAAAGTGTAATGGCAATGAAACGCAGTGCCTACGAGTTTCATGGACGTTATTAATTAACCACACACCTAAAAGTTGGCTTGGATATACCGGTTTTAAATCTGACGAAGTAATCCCCTTACGTGATTTTTCAATAAAAAGTAAAGAAAATGTAAAGCTTTTTCTGAAGTCTTTTGCAGATGGACTTGCACTAATTTCAAAACATTATTCTGCTATTACAAAGCCACGCAGTATATCTAACATCGATAAAGAATTTGCTCTGTTATCCAAGATTAGAAATAGTGGAAATATCGCAAATTTTCTACCAGTTATGATAGCAGCTAGAATAAAACATGAAAATAATGAAGTCGACGACCTTTCGTACTATAATTTTCTAAAAGCAATTGAAACATTTTCTTACAGAGTTTTTTTATGGGAAGGTAAAAGAAGTAATTCAGGGATTTCAAGTTTTTATCGCTGGGCAGACGATATTTATTCTTCTAAACATCATTTAAATTCTGTAACAGACTGGATATATGGAGCTATAAATTGGTATTCCAATGAAAATAGCTTCAGAAAATCACTAACCAAAGATTTCTTTTCGTGGTATCAATGGAAGAAATTATTAAAATATACTTTATTTGAATATGAACTTTACCTCTTAAAAGACAAGAACAAACCAAAACTAAACTGGCAAGATTTAACGGATTCTACTATAGAACATATTCTACCACAAAAGCCTGATGTTAATTCCAATTGGCTAAAAACCTGGTCTGAATCTGATCGTCAACAATATATGCATGACATCTCAAATTTGGTACTGACAAAAGATAATTCGAGATACAGTAATTTTGAATTCGAAAGAAAAAAAGGAACAGCAGGGTTAGGATATTGCTATTCAAATTCTGATATCCGTCAAGAAAGAAAAATAGCTGAATTTGATATTTGGAATGTCGAAAATTGCAAAATAAGACGTAACGAATTAACAACATGGATCATTTCATCATGGGGGAATGACAAATATTTTCAAGCCAGCACAAATGTTGTACCCGAATTTGAAGACTTTGAAGAGACTGAAGAAAATGAATTGTTAAACAGCTGAAACCGGCAAAACAAATGATTTTTTTCAAAATTTACCGCCTATTTTTCGATTTTTTTCTCTACATTTTAGAGGTATTAAAACCCAAAGAACTTCAGAGTTTCCTATTGATGCCCTTCTTTTTTGAATAAACATAACACTCAATGTTTTATGGTGCATTCGATACAGGTGGCTGTCCCTCATCGATTTTATAATTTTGCCCTAAAAGCGTATCAATATTTTCATCCATAGCGTCTTAATTTAGATTAGTTAGTATGATTTTGCCAGT
Source organism: Flavobacterium chilense (assembly GCF_001602525.1). Taxonomy (GTDB): domain Bacteria; phylum Bacteroidota; class Bacteroidia; order Flavobacteriales; family Flavobacteriaceae; genus Flavobacterium; species Flavobacterium chilense. The sequence goes on along the minus strand of NZ_LSYT01000006.1, from coordinate 215,503 downwards.
ACAGGTTTCAAATCAAACTTCCTGTTTTAATTGAAAATATAAAAAGCATTTGTGATCATAAACTAATTTTTTAAAGGTGATTAATCTCAAAAATCCTTTACTATTTTAATCAGCCCTTAAAAATCAGTGCAGAAATTCTTGGTTACAAAAAAGAAGTCCTTTGGTTCTTTGATGTCATAAATCCTTTACGAGATGGATTCTTCCTATTTTTCATTAGCAATACTTAATTGCAATCTGATAAACTAAAAAAAAATCAAATAACTAAAAATCAAGTATTTATACTCTATTTTTTAATTATTTTAATATCGAAATTTGTCTAACTATAATGTTCAGTACTTTGTTAAAAGATGTTTAAGAAATAAATGTTCATATTAAAAAAATAATTCAGAAACAGCAACTATAAAGCATCGGAAACAGGAGATAAATAATGTAGATTATTGTTACAAAATTAATTTACAACTATGAAAAAAAACCTTTGGATTATTTTATTGACCTTTTTTTTATTGCTCCTACTTGCTTTGTGGTGGCATTATAGACAAAATCAGATTGAAGGTCTAAAGCGCCTTAAGTTTTGTACCGAAATACGTTCTGGCAAAGAACAAAAGAAAAAAAAAGGCGGTACCTTATATATAGAGCGAGTTCAAACAGCCGCTTCAGAGGAATTTAAATGGGATGTTCCTGTCGGACTGCCTTTGAGACTTGAAGTAAAATTTATGAACGGTACGTCTTTTCAGATCAACAAAGTAAAACTTTATGCCAAAGAATGGGAGGTAGCCTCCGAACATGATCCTGATAAAATTCCGAACATCCGCTTTAACTTCATTTCGCCCCAAAGTAGCGTCTCAGGAGATATTCGCATCTCGTTCGAACCTGGAGGATCTGAATCCGCTATAGGAAGAGATGCCAAAAATATCCCCAAGGAACAGCCCACAATGAAATTAGGCTGGGTTAATGAACACGAACCTGAAAAAAAAATCAGACAGTTAATCTTACATGAATTTGGACACGTACTGGGACTAGTGCATGAGCATCAATTACCCGGATTTAATATTAGATGGGATAAAGAAAAAGTATATGAATATTACAAGATTACACAGAACCCGCCTTGGAAAGAAGAAAAAGTCGACTCCAATATTTTTTTCCGCTACGATAAAGCCACCCTTAACAGTCTGAAATATGATTCTACATCAATCATGCATTACGAAATTCCAGATTCATTAACTGAGAATAAATGCTGCCCAGTTGCTGGAAATTTTTTTCTGTCAGAAGTAGATATAGAGATTGTTCGAAAGTTATACCAAATAACACCTTGCGATTGGTCTGAAAAGTGCTGTTATAATTCCAAAGGACAAAGAATACCATGTAAAAAAACTATAAAACCATAAATTATGAAAGCAAAACTTTTAATCTGTTTTTTATTTCTAATTAGCTGTCAATACGCAATTTCTCAGGAAAAAGAAGTTAAGTTCGATTTTAGTACCAGAGACTCTCCAACTCTGCCAAATAAAATAAAACAGGGGGATTTTTATAGAATCCATATTACCAGTATAAATCCTAACTTATATTCTATAATTGTCAATTCAAAAGACACACTAATAAGTAGTGCGCTTAAAATGCCTACTTTCGCAGATATTGACCTGAGTGGTTTTAATTCTTTAGGCGGAGCCGCTGCACCAATTGACACAGAAGCAAAAGTTGCAGTTGAAAAAACAGTAAATGGAAAGCGAATTACTGATATAGTAAGTGCTAAAAATAACACAACTGCAAAAGAATTAAATATTCATTTAAATACAGCTGAAGAATTAAAAAAAGAACTTCAATCTCTAGCCGCTAAATATGAAGACCTAAGACTGGAAATTTACAAACAACGCATTGACCAGCTTTCAACTGCTCCAAAAACTGCTCAATATGATGGCGTAGCAGCACTAGTGAGATTTACTGCACTCCGAAAAGATATAACCACCCAACAAACTAAAATTGCAAATTTGAATTCGGACTATAAAAGATTTATCGAAGATCCAGTAACAAAAAAGTTTTTAGAAAAAAATCCAGAGTATAAAATAAAAACCGAAGTACTTGGAGAATCAGCCAAGCTGCTGACAACGAAAAGTCAGGAGTTACTAGATTCAATCTCTGCAGATAACGTGACCAAATTAATAACATCAGTTTTATATCTAAATGGAAAAGACCAAAAATTCATTTCTTTACCTATACAATTCTCCAAAGAGCGTGCAACGGTAAATATTGCATTTACTCCTAGAGACAGTACAATCGGCGTACAATCAGAAAATATGAGCTTTACTTTCCCACTGTTTTCAAAAGATTATTGGTCAATAGGCACTTCCTTTTATTATTCAAATATGACACAAAGCCGATATAACGTTCAAACCACTACCATTGACAGCGTTGCCAATTATCAGGTTATAAAACAGGACGACCTCGACAGAGAACTTGGCATTGCAGTTTTTCTAAGAGGAGGATTGAAGGTGCATCAAGACTGGATAGGAGTTCATTTCAATATTGGTCCTGGACTATCAATAAACGAAAATCCCCAGCCGCGATTATTGGGTGGATTTGGATTATCAATTGGAAGAAAACATAGCTTAACACTTGATTATGGTGGCATAGTCGGATATGTTGACAGACTTGCTGCAGGTATAGACTTCCAGCCCGGTCACAAAGATAAAATAGAGAATTTAACTGTAAAGAAATTACAAGTAGCAAATTTTTTCGCAATCGGATATACATTCAGACTATAAAAAAGAATTCACTTTTCTTAGGAGCTAATTTTAAATCTTATAAAAGAAATATCTCGAAACAGCAATTTACAGAATGTTCGTAACAAATAATAACTCTAATATTCTAGAAGGCAATCGAAATGATTAACAGCTGATAAAGACATCATCGAATCCCATTTTTCGAAATTTCCCAGCTACTTCTCGATTTTTTTTCCTACATTTACTGAGGTTAGTAAACCCAAGAATTTTAAGAGTGCCCTATTAGTGCCCTGCTTTTTTTACATAACATAACACTCAGTGTTTACTGGTGCTTTCGATACAGGTGGCGGAGCCTCTTTCTCCGCCAGATAGAGTTTCGAAAGAAATTTTAAAAATCAAAAGCCTTTAAATACTTGTATTTAAAGGCTTTTTCGTTTTTTAGAACTTTTCAAAAAACACATATTATAGTCAAGAATAGCTTACCTATCGGTGTACCTAAAAATTTCAGATATTTTTTCTGAAATTAGGCACACTAAAAAAGAATTCTCTAGACATTCCCTACTATCTATCAGTGGGCTCTCTTAAAATTTTTAATTCACTTTGATTATTAATTTTAAAATTAGATCCCATGTTAAAAACAAATTTCTACCTCAAAACCCAAAAGAGTTAATTCCGGAGAGCGTACACCAGCTTCACTACAGAAATGCAAAAGGGCAAAAGACCTATTTTTAAACTTCACCAAAAGTAATTAATTCATTAATAGCAAGCAGACATTCGAAATATCAAGTTCGTTTATCTTGAAACTGGAGCAGTTCCTTAAATATGAAAGCCATCTTAAAAAGCAGACAAGCATTAAAACAATTCCGTGGTAAAATTTATAAAACCGCTTGTAATTATAATAAGAAAGAACTAGAGCAAGCGTTAATGGCGACAACACTTAACGATGGAAAAAGTCACTTATATTTTAGAAGGAAAAGAAATAAGTCATGATTTTGAATGGGCAATGTTTACTGATAAAAGTAACGGGAAAATAGTTTTCCATGATGAATCTATCACCGGACTTTCTTCTTATTTAGATTCATAATTTAATAAAAAAACAAACCATGACACTTTTATCAAATATAGGATATAGTCCAGTTATAAACATCTCAAATACCGTTTTTCAAATACTAGACAACAAACCTTATAATGTTCTTGAGCAAAATCTTTCAAGGATTTAAGTCAGTTTACTAGAAAGTGGAAATAAAGAAAAAACAAATCAATTGATTGAAGAATATTAAAAAATCCAAGCTCATATGAAGTCACCAAAAGAGATTTTAATCGATTAGGGGATCAATTCCTGAGAAGTCAGAAAAAGTGCTAATTATCTAGAAACATTTCATATCGCAACTTTACTTTTCCTAAAGAGTGCGAATATTTATGATAGTTATGATGAAGCTTTACTGCAATGTGGTAAAAAAGATGATGCTATTAAAATGTATCAAAAGTCACTTGAATTAGATCCTCACAGCGAAAATGGTAAAACTGTTTTAAACAAGTTACTAAAGAAATAATATTAAGAAACAAATAATGAATATTTCTAAGCATAAAAAACTCCATTAAAAATAATGGAGTTTTTTATGAGCAATTAAGTATAAACACACTCGAAATGTTTATAATAAAAAGCCCCAATATTCAAAATAAACGCCTACTAAAACAAGTGAAAATAATACTGTTGCAACCACACTTGGATTTGAAATAGATCTAATTCTTAAAATAAAGTACAGTCCTGAAAGTATTATAAATCCAATAAAAATCCATTGAAGAATAAACAGATAATTAAACTTATTAGCAACTCCAAAAGCCAGTATATAAAAATTTCTTTGAGCCGTTTCAAATACTGCTGTGATTAATCCTGTAATAGTAAAAAGTCCTATTATAGCGGTTACGATAACCAATATCTTGATTTGTTTATTGGCATTATTATCTTCTTTTCTTTTTATCAAATAAAATAGAAAACTAATTATCGAAATAACAAGAATAACAACTGCAATGATTAATGGCGCAAAAAATAAAATTTTAAATTCATTCAGGCTAGTTGCGAATTTAGAGATTCCGCCATTTATTTTTACATCAGTAATAAAATCTACTTTAGGGTTGGACTGAAAATCATGAACATCAGGGGTCTTATTCGGGGCACTTATAAATTCATTTGCAATTTTTGCTCCTAAACTCGAAAAACTAGAGCCGTGACCAGATACAGGAGCTTCAACTAAAAATGCTTTTTTAAATTTTTTGACGGTCACTTTACCGTTTTCTATTGGCGTAATTGGATCAAATTTTCCTGAAAAAACTAAAACCGGAACTGATAATGCAGATAAATTTGATAAATCATTAGCAACCTTATCTTTTTTAATAATCCCTGAATTCCATTTATCGCAAACAAGGAAATCAGATCTGTAAAAAGATAATCCTCCTTTTAACTTAGGATACTTACCAGCATTTTTATCAAACTCAGAAACTGAATTAAAAGGGATTGCTTCATTGCAGCTTACACAATAATAAGCTCCATAATCAAGACTTAAAGCTCCAGAAAATGAACTTACCAGTGCACTCAAAGCACTTTTGTTTCCAGTGTTAAATTGAGTAATTAATAAAGGTAATACTGGTATTAATTTTTTCTGATACAGACATTGTTGAATAGCGACTTTAAAATCTTCGGCATTATAAGTAAAATTTCCTGAGGGAATTATTTTTTTATCCGTCTTAACGGTAATTGGATTCTTTTCTAATTTTACTATTGTTGCATAATATGTGGCTTCTAAATTTGGATATCGTTTATTGCAATCCGGATTGTTTTCGCAATCTTTAAAAACTCTTTCAAGACTACTCATATAATTTTTAGTATTAAGATTATAATACTGCGAAATATCTGAAATTGATGAGTCTAAAATTAATGATTTTATATCTTGAGGAAAATCATTTGCATATACCTGAGCGGTATAAGTTCCGAAAGAAATAGCATAAACATTCCAGTTTTCATACTTTAAGAGACTTTTTAAAGCATTTAAATCTTTTGCAATTGCTTTACTATCATAAGCATTTATATCAATATTTCTATTAATTAAATCTTCTTTGCAAAGCATTGCAGCTACTGCTTTTTGCTGTTCATCTTGTTTTTTATTCTGATTTTTGGCTAATATTTCTAAAAAAGTTTTTCCTAAGTCGGGGCAGAATTTAGGAGATGAAAAACCAGTTCCTCTTACGTCAATCAAAACAATATCACTTTTTTTTCTTAGCGGATGGCTAAACCATCCTGCGATTCCTTTTATTCCTCCTGCACCCGGACCGCCTTCTATATATACAATTGGATTTGATGCTGCATTACTTTCTGTACCTTTTAGTATTGCAACTGCAATTTTAATTGTTTTGCCATTTGGCTTTTCCCAGTTTTCAGGAACTATTAAATAGTTCCACTCAATCCATTCATTGTTGATTTTTTTATTATCCGGAAAAAAAGAAGTTGCTTTTTCTAATTTTAAATTACTTGTTTGAGCAAACAAACATCCTGGTAAGATGCATAGTAATAAAAATAATCGTTTTATATTTTCCATTTTAAATTAAATTACTTATTGTGTTATATTTTTTTACAATTACCTCTTTCATATTTATTTTAGATGAGATATAACATTTATAGTTTTTGTCGATATTGACTTCTTTTAAATAAAAAACCTGATCGTTAATTTGGGTTGTATTATCCCGGATTTCAAAGGATTTTAATGGCACTGATAATCCATGACCATGGGCTTTTATGACAGCTTCTTTTTGTGTCCAGTAATTAAAAAAAGTTTCTCTTTTATCATTGGAATCATTAACAGTCCTCCACTCCTTTTCTGTCATTTGAGATTTAAAGTCCTGAAGTTCAATATTCGTTATAGCTTCAATATCAATTCCCATTTGATGCTCATCACTTAATGCACAAACCACTATTTCCCCTGAATGCGAAATATTAAACTGAACCAAACTATCTTCAAAATAAGGTTTATTGTACATGGTGTATTTTATTTCGCTGGTATCGCAATTTTGCTTTTTTACTTCTTCAATTCCTTTAAAAAGCATTACTCTTCCCAGAAGTGAAAATTGTGCATCTTGCCATCTTCGAAATTTTTTAATTCTATCCTGAAAATCACTTGGAAATTTTGCTAAACTATTTTGCAATAGTTTTTCATGATTTTCCTTAGACAGATATGTATAGTATAAATGTATCACGGCAATTCTATTTTAAAAATTAAATTCAAAATCAAAAGCAGTGTTTTTTTCAGTTTCAGATCTGGCGTCAATTGAATCTACTTTTGCAGTTGCATTTTCTATTATTTCTGTTAGAATTTTAGCGTACTTTTCTACAATAGATTCAATAGTTTCTTCTTCAAAAAAATCAGGATTATAATCGATGTTTCCTTTGAGTTTATTTTCACTTTCAAATAAATTAAAGACAATCGGCATTCGGCTAAACTTACTTTCAACCGGATAAGATGTTAGTTTTAAATTATCTATCAGCGTAATTTCATCAAAAGTAAATTCAGGATTTTGATATACGAATAAGACATCAAAAATTGATTTAGGAATTTTATCAAACGGTATATCTTGATAATCATCTATCTGTAACAGATTATTTTGTATTTCCTTTAATAAATCTGTAAATGCAATATCTGCCGAAATTTGTGTTCTTAAAATAACAGTCTTAACAAACATTCCGATTTGGTTGGTCAATCCTGAAATATTTCTTCCTGAATTTACTGTTCCAATGCAAATATCTGTGTGGTTAGATTCTTTGTAGATCAAAACATTCAAAGCCGATATTAACACTCCATAAAAAGTAATTTTTTCCTGAATCGCCAGATCTTTTAAAGCCAAAGTGACTTCAGGTGTAATTTCAAATGAATATCCTGAAGCTTTTTGCGGGTTTTGTTTTGGATTAAAATCTTTGTAAAATGTATCTTTAGGTAAATAATTTTGAAGATATCCATTCCAAAAAGATTCATTTTTAGCTTTATTCAGATGTATTGTTTTATTAAACCACTCTGAATAATCTTTGAATTGAAATGCCAATTGATCTTCATCCGGCAATGCTACTAGAAAACTGCTTTCATTATAATTTTTAATAAATTCATTCACGAAAATTTCCAGAGACAAGCCATCCATTATAATGTGATGTGTACAGAACAATAGTATAGTCTGATCTGTTTCCTGAAGCAAATACGCTCTAATCAAAGAATCTTTCTGAAAATTAAATGCGGTATTATTTAATTGATATATTATTTTATCAGTTTCTTCTTTTTGCACTTCTATCACAGGAACAGGCACTTGAACAGGATTATGCAAATTCGTTTTTTGATAAGGGACTCCATTTATTTCTATAAAATTCGTTCTTAAGATTTCGTATTTGCTTACGATTTTATTTATCGCTTTTTCAAGTTTATCTATATCAATGCTTCCGTCTATTTTATATGCCATAAACATGTTGTACGCGATCGAACTATTTTCGTCCTGAGATGCCAGCCAAATGTTATATTGTGTTGGTGTTAACTCATAAAATTCTTTATGATCCTGCAATGGAATAACCACTGTTTGAGTTGGTGTTAAGCTTTCCAGATATTCTGCCAATAATTCAATTGTAGGATAATCAAAAATTGTTTTGAGTGTAATTTCAAATAACAAATGTTTCGCTATTAATCCCGTTAATCTAACTGCATTTAAAGAATGACCGCCAAGAGCAAAAAAGTTATCATTTACACTAATATCTTCTCTGTTTAAAACTTCTTTCCAATATTTTAAAAGTGCCTTTTCAATTTTAGAATCAGCATTTTTAAAATCACCTTTGGTGCGTATGATACTCCTTTGCACTAAATTCTTTCTGTCAATTTTTTGATTTGGAGTTAATGGAAATTCTTCTAACGGGACAATTACATTTGGTATCATATAAAAAGGCAAGTTCATTTGCAAATGAATCATAATCTCTGCAAGATCAATTTCTTCCTCATTTTTTAAAACATACGCTACGAGAAAAGCTTCCTGATTGTCTTCTTTTTTTGCAATAACAATGGCAGCTTTTATCCCTGAGATCTGATTTAACTGAGTTTCTATATCTCCCAGTTCAATTCTATATCCTCTAATTTTAAATTGATTATCATTACGTCCTAAAAAGTCTATTTCATCCTTTTCATTCCATTTTCCCAAATCACCTGTTTCGTATAATAAGGTCCCTGGGGCAAGAGGATTATTGATAAACTTTTCCTTTGTCAGCGCTTCATTTTTATAATACCCTTTTGCCAGACCATCTCCTGCTATATAAATTGCTCCGACGGTTTTTAGTGGCATTGGATTTAAATATTGATCCAGAATATAAAATTGGGTATTGTGTATTGGTTTTCCAATGTTAGAAGCATCTTGGGGGGATTCTAGTTTTTTTATGCTCGACCATATTGTAGTTTCTGTTGGTCCATACATATTCCAGACTTCTAAGCTTTTATTAATTAGATTATCCGCTAATGTTTCACTTAATAAATCACCTCCACACAATATTTTTAATCCTTTATCTCCTTGCCAATCGGCGTTAAAAAGCATTTGGTAAAAACTTGGTGTAGCCTGAATTATGGTAGGTTTTATTTCTTCTATTTTTTTAATAGTTAAACCAGGATCTGCTAAAACATTTTTATCGGCTACATATAAAATAGCGCCTGATATTAGTGGTACAAAAAACTCTAATATTGAAATATCAAATGAATAGGTTGTTACCGAAAAAAACAGGTCATTTGCATTTACTCCGGGAGATTCCTGAATACTTATCAGGAAATTAACCAGTGATTGATGTCCTATTTCAACCCCTTTAGGATTTCCTGTAGAACCAGATGTATAGATGATATAGGCCGTATCTTCGGGTGAAATGGTTTTAGCGATAACGCCTTTAAAATCATCTATTTTTTCCAGAATATTTTCTAATTCCAATACTGCTACTTCCTCCAGATTATCCAGATCATAATCTTTTTGGGTAAAAAGTACTTTGCTTTGACTGTTCTCGATTATATAACGCAATCTATCTTTTGGAAATGCAGGATCCAATGGAATATATGGTCTTCCAGCTTTTAATATTCCTAATAAAACAACTACCAAATTTGCAGATCTTTCTAATAGAACTGCTATTGGAGATCGGTCTTTTTTGCCATAAATTGTAATAAGCTGTTCTGCTATCTGGCTAGACAAAGTATCAAGCTCAGCATACGAATAAGATCTGGTCTCATCTTTTAATGCTTCTTTTCCGGGAGTTTTAAGTACCTGATCCTGAAACAAATTAATTACTGTTTTTTCTTTTGGATAAATTACTTCTGTATTATTAAGATTTATAAGTATATGATTTAACTCTTCTTCAGATAAATAATTTAATTCTCTTAGTTTTTTTTCAGGGCTTTTTATAACATCATGAATCAAGGTTTCGAAATGATTGACAATAGTGGTTATTCCCGAATTATTAAAATAATTCAGATTATAGTCAAAATCAATTTTCACATCTTTAGATTCATCAAATTCTCTTATGTATAATGCTAAAGCCACTCGCTCTGACTGATGACTTAATGGAATTACCTCTGTAACTGTATTTTGAAAATCATTAGAATAATTCTGTTTTTCATAAGAAAGTGTGATATTAAATAATCTTTCTTTTTCCTGAAACAATTGAAGTTCCTGAATAAGTTTACCTAAAGGAAATCTTTGATGGCGATAATCGTTTCGCAATTGGTTTTTTAGATCTTTTGTCAACTGTTCGACTGTTGCATTAAAATCAAGATTCATTCTTAAAGGAGAAATTCCCATGAAGAGTCCAACGGTTTTTTTGTATTTTGATTTACTTCTGTTTAAAACCGGTAAACCAATTGCAAAATCATTGTTTTGATGTTTTCTTCCAAAATAAGTATACATCAAAGCGAGTATCAAATGAAAGGTTGTACAATTGTAACTATCAGCCAATTGATTTAATTGATTATAAATCTCTCTTTTAATAATTAGTACTTTTCGGCTGCTTTTATTGGCTCGCCCTGAATCTTCTATTTTATCGAATAAATTTTCTGGCAGGACTTTAAACCTGTCTTTCCAATATACTTTATTCTCCATGAAAGATTCTGAGTTGGTATATAACGCGTCATCTTCTATAAAATCTTTATAAGTAAAAGAATATTCTGTTTGTACGGTCCCAAATTCAAAGATCTCGTTATAGTTTTGGACCAGACGCTGAAACATTAGTGATGTTCCCCAACCATCTGTAATGATATGGTGATAGACCGAAAACAAATAATAAAATCCGTCGTTTACTTTTACTAAAGTAAAAACGTGCAAAAGACTTTCTCCAAATAAATTAAAGGGTTTAGAGAATTCTTCCTGCATATACAAATTAGCTGTTTCATAAGCTGTTTCACTATCAGAAAAATCTACAAGACCTAATTGAGAATCATGATTCTCAATTATTTTTAATCGTATATTTTCCTGATCTTTAATCAGTCTTGTTCTGTAAGCATCATGTTGGTTAATAAGCTCATGATATGCTTTTTGAAATGCATCAATATTGATATGTCCTTTAATTTCAATTTTTGCCCCAATATTATAGATAGGTTCATTAGGATATAATAATTGCTCAAAATAGATATCTTGTTGCGGTAAGGTTAGTTTCATAATAATAGAGCTATAAGGTTAGAAATTTTGCTCAATAGAAACACTGGCTAATTATTAATTTCAGTGTACCATAAACTCTCGCTGTTTAGCGATTCTTCTTTTACATTAAAATCTTTTACAATTTGTCCGTAATCAAATTTAATTATTCTGTCAGCATGCTTAAAGTAAGCATCATCATGAGTTACTGCAATAATTGTTTTTCCTTCGTTTTTAAGTTTAGGTAACAAATTTTCGTAGAAATACTTTCTAAAATGGGGATCCTGATCTGCAGCCCACTCATCGAGTACTAAAATTGGTTTGTTTTCAAGAAGAGCAAAAATCAAAGACATTCTTTTACTTTGTCCTTTAGAAAAGTTTCTTCTTGCTGAGTCTTCTTTATCGTCCAGGATGATCTTATCCAGTTCCATCACTTCTAACAATTCCTGATATCTTTTATTATTCTCAAGAGAGTAATTGTCGTAGTTATTAGAGTAAATATAATTATCCGTAAAAACTGCAGAAATTAAGTTTTGAACAGGATTATCTTTGTCTGCGATTTGATTATCTAAAATTATTTTCCCTACTGAGGGTTTATACAAACCAGTTAGAATATTAATAAATGTACTTTTTCCACTTCCGTTTCCGCCAATAACAAATATCGTTTCTCCTTTTTGTACAGATAGATTAACAGGTCCTAAGCTAAATGAATTCTCTAAAGAGTTATTTTGATAGTTAAAATGGATATTTTCAAATTCAAGTTCATTAAAATCAATTTCTTCATTAGTTTTATTGTCCGTTTCTATAAGATCTTCAGCACTTATATCAAAATCATTTAAGAATTTTCTAATTCTGTTTTTACCTACAAATAGTCTGGTATAAACTCTTTGCATATTGATTAAATTATTAATTGGTCCTGAAATAAACATTAAAATCATGACATAAGTAATAACATCTTCTCGCTTTAAAAGATCAAATACAGGCAGGAGAAAAAGAATAGTACCAATGATTAAGTACAACCCATACTGACTAATTAAATTGATGGATAGAAAAACGAAATTAACATTGAAATCCAGATCTTTTGCCAATCTTCTATTTGGCGCCAGAAATTTATTCATCAGATTATCGCTTCTGTGAGAGCTTAATTTCAAGCCCTTAAATCCTTTTATTACATCTTCTACATATTTAAAATATGATTCGTTATATTTTCTTAATTTATCTACTAAGGGTGCCATTTTATTAATTACAAAAAAGTAAATAAATGCTACTACAATTATTAAAACAACAACTATAATCGCTGAAGGAACAGATAATGTAAAGAGATACACCAAACATAGTATCAGCATTAATAAAGAATTGAAAGTATGTGTTACGACTTCCGGAAAAGACGAAAAAACCCTTAAATCTTCAATAGTGGTGTAGAATCTTTGTGAACCTAATCTTTCTAAGGTTAGCAATGGAGCTTTCAATATTTTATAAAAAATTAACTCTTCATTTTTATATAGTATATCATAAGTAAGCTTATTGAGCCATTTTTGAAAATTTATATTTAATAAATAAGTATAAACCACAGTAGCAACGAAAACGATTCCCATATAATCATTCTGGAATTCAACTTTTCCAGAAACAGTACTATTGATTATATATATAATTCCAAAGCTTAGAATCGTATTAGAAAGTGCGTAGAAAACTATATATAGTAATTCTTTAAGTTTTAGTTTGATCATAATAAATTATTTAACAATTAGATTATCAGAATAATGTTCAAATACCTTTACCAATTCTGCAGTGTGTTCATAAATAAAAAAATGGTTTCCTTTTAAAATTTTATATTGAAAATCATCATTGGTAAAATTTTTCCAATTTTCAATCCTGTCACTTGTTTCTTCTTCATCGCCCATCATAGCATAGAGCGGAGTATTAATAACAATACCTTTTTCTGAAAAATTATCATTTTCAAGTGTCTCAAAGTCGGCTCTGATTATTGGACTAAAAAACTCATATAATTCATCATTGTCGAGAACTTCGTCAGGAATTCCACCTAATTCTTTCAATACAATTTTAAATTCGATATCGTCTAATAAATATCTAATGGTTTTATCCTCTTTATATACTCCGGGACCTGGATTTCCAGAAACTATTAAGGCTGATGGCGCATCATTACTGTTTTCCATTTTTTCTACAACAGATAATCCTAATGTAGCACCCATACTATGACCATAAATAATATACGGTTTATCATTTCTTAATGCCTTTATTTGATTGAAGTAATCTAATATGGTTTCTCTTTTAGTTTTTAACAATTTTTCATTACATCTTTTTCCTCTGCCTGGCAATTCAAGCGGAATAAATTCAATGTCTGAATTGATATGTTTTTTTATAAAATCAAAAGAATATGTACTACCTCCTGCAAAATGAAGTAGAAATAATTGATATTTCATCGTATTATTCATTGGGTGTAAATCTTAAATTAATTACTTCTACGTCTTTCGTCTTCATTTCCAAAATTTCTTTCCTTGGTAGAAATCTTTTTATTTCCAAAATTATAAGCTAGTGATAGTCTAAAATATCTGTTACTGGGATAATTAATGAAGTTTTGTTTTATTCCGTTAACTTCTGAAAATATCTTACTTCGACTAGTATTAAAAACATCATAAAATCCGGCGGTAAGATTAAGATCTTTTAAAATTGATTTGAATGTCACTGCCAGATCTAATGAACTTGCCTGAGAAGAATGATAAATATTATCATTATATGGCGTATTGTATGAAAAATCGACTTCACCAACAATTGATTTTGATTCATTGAATGTGATGAAATTATTTATAGATAAAGCCAATACACATCCATCAACCAAAACTGCATCGACGGTATTATCTGTTTTTTTTGATTTTGAATACATTAAAAATAATGAGTTTTCAGATTTTAGCCAGGAAGCATATTTAATCTGATAACTTTCAGATAATGAATATCTATAATTTGTATAATAGTTCTTATAAGTAGATATTTGCTCTTTTGTAGTATCATTTACATCAAAAATAAGATTATAAGAATCTGTTCTAACGTTGAAAGACACTTTAGTCGATAAATTATTCTTGTAAACGTGTGTAAAATCAATCCCGTTATTATAAGATGGTGTCAAATATGGATTCCCCATATAAGATAACTGGCTGCTTATATAATATCTCGATGGATTTAACTGAAAATAACTTGGTCTGCTTAACCTTTTATTATAGCTAAGCATAAAAGTATTATTTTCATTTTTGTGATAAGTAAGATAAAATGTTGGAAAAAACTTTAAATACTCATTTCTGTTCAGTAAATCTAATTGGTCAGATTCGCCTCTTGTTTGTGTATTCTCTGATCGAAGTCCAATTTGAGTTTCCCATTTATCATTAAACTTTTTTGATACATTAACATAAGCCGACTGAATGTTTTCGCCAAACTCAAATTGATTAGACTGATCCGGGTTAAATACCGGCTCTCCAGTTATTGCATTATAATTGTTTAAGTCATATTCTGTATTACTATTACTAAACTTAAGTCCATAAGATAATTTAAAAAATGAAAGAGGATGCTCAAAATCTGCTTTTAGACTATAGTTTACTATTCTTTGATCAGAATTACCTAAGTTCGCGAAATTTGTTTCGACAAATTCTTCTGCTGAATTATATCTTCCCGAAACTATATTACTATTTTGCCTTTTAGTATAATCTAAAAAGTCTAAATCAATAAACATCTTACCTGAATTTATCCATTGACTTTCCAAGTGTGTATTTAGGGAATTATTTCTATTGGTAGTATTTGTAACTCCTTTACCTTTTAAATAAGAATCGATGTCTCCGCTATTATTAAAAATCGAAGTATTAAAAGTATCATCAGAGTCTTTATCTTTAAAGCCTCCAAGATATTGCACTCCTATTTTAGTTTTTGGATTTATTTTATAATCAAGTAAAAAACGTGTCGAAAAATCTTTGATTTTAGCATCCTGATCACTGGATAGTTTATTAGGCTGATCTGTATAAAATATTTCGGTTTCTTCTCTTGTATATTCGTTACCTCTTTCATATCCAAGACTAAAGAGTAAACTTATTTTATCTTTTTGATAACTAAAAGTATTTCTTAAAGATTCCTTTCCTAATTTTGCCTGTGTATACGAAAAATAGGTGCCATTATTCCAGGAATTATTCTTACCTCTCTTGTATACAATATTAACTATACCACTATTGCCCTCTGCTTCATATTTAGCTGGTGGTGTAGTTATAATTTCGATTTCCTTAATATCATTTGCTGATATTGAATTTAAAAAACTTTTTAAATCATCTCCTGATAATTGTATCATTCTTCCATCTACCATTATCCTCACATTACTTTTACCCAACATTACTATTTCATCGTTCTTTAACACCAATCCTGGCAATGTTTTAAGAGCATCGATTGCAGTTCCTCCCATTGCACTAGGATTATCTTCAACGTTAACTATCATACGATCTATAGTTCTCGTAATCCTTTTTTTTGGTGTATTATTAACAACTACAGTATTTAAAGTATTGGATTTTTCGTTTAAAACGATATCATCCAAAATTTGTTCTTTTTCTGTTGTTATCTCTTTACTATAACTCTCAAAATTCATATGATTTACAGCTAAGTTGTAAATACCTTTCTGAATTTTAAATTCAAAATGCCCCGTCTCATCCGTTACTACACCTTGTACAATTTTATTAGACTGGTCAGTTACGATTACATTTGCAAAAGGAATAGATTCTGATTTGCTTGCTACTTTTCCGCTTATTTTTATTTGTGAAAAACAAAAAAATGGAACTAAAGTTATTAATAGGATTAATTTATTCACGTTTTTAATTTGATTTAGATTGTACATATTTTTTGCTAATATGTATTTTATTAAAAGCTTAACTATTTATTTATGAAATATGGTAATAAGAACAGCATAAGTCTATTCATTAATTAACCGCATCATTTTTTTGATACTATTATGCAGCAATATGTGATCAGTCTTAGCGTCATATATTTCTTTAAGGCAAACCAATTTAATTTCGATAGCATTTTCATGTAAAATGCATGTTAAATTTATGCCTTCAAAATCGCAGATTTTATCAACATATTCCTTAGATTGAATTGTCGTATCGTTCAGACTAATATGGTCTTGTTCTATAAGAAAATTGAAGTTTCCTAATATGCTTTGATCTAAATCTTTTTTAGATGTTTTTAGTAAATCTTCACGTATTATCTCATATGGTATTCTTTGATGAAGTCTCGCCTCAAGATAATTAGAATAACATTTTTTTATTCCGTCCAGATTAAATTCAGAATCTATATAAGATAAAGGAATGATATTATCTATAACTCCTAGTATTTTTGCTACATCGAAATTTTTAATTTCCTGCTCTCGACAATCGACTAAAACTCTATAAAGTTCTTTATCTTTTATTTCAAGATGAGAAAGTAACATTTCGAAAAAAGCATTGAATAACGAACTCACAGGAATATTGTTATGTGACGAAAACTTTTGAATATGATTAAAATTTTCTCCGTATATAATTGTTTCCTGAATTACAAAATCTAACTTTTCATTTCTTTGTATTTCATCCTTATCTGATAATTTTACTTTCTCTAATTTTGTTGTCCAATAGTTTCTTTCTTCTATTGCTGACAGTGAATTCAAAAAGTTTTCCTGATAGGCTATAAAACTGAACGGATGGTAATAATTTGTTTCTTGTTGTTTACCTTCAAAAAAGTTAGTTAATTCCCTTTTTATGATTTTTGACGTATAGTTATCTGCCAATGAATGGTGTAATGCCATTACAACACTTACATTGTTGTTATTATTTTTATCTTTTTTCAGTATCAAAATTTTGATTAGTTCTCCGCCAATTAAATCAAATTTACCTAGCAAAAACTCTGTTGCATTTTCTTTACTTTTTGAAGAGCTTAGTTCAATTTTATCACTTATAAATAGCTTAAATTTTACATTATCCGAAGAGACATAATACTGAAATACTTTATCATTGTCTTTTTTATACTCTACTGTAAGAGTTGGAAAATTTGAAAGAAAAATTCTAAATTGATCCTGAAATTTATCTTCTCTAAAAGATGACATCTCAAAATTTATTATCACAGATGAATATTTAGATTTAAAAAAGCGTTTTTGATTTGGTGATAATTCAATCACATCATCATAATTCCATTTCTTATTTTCGAAAATATTTGTGTTTTCATTACTTAATTCAATATGAGCAACTTCTTTAGCTTCAATCAATTTTGCTAATTTTTCTATAACAGGCTGTTTAATAAAAGTGTCCATTTTTATTGAATATCCCTTTTGTTTTAAGCGAGAAACAACTTGTATTGATTTAATAGAATCTCCTCCTAAATTGTAAAAGTTATCTTTTATGCTTATTTTTTCTTGTTTTAAGACTTCTGACCATATGGTAATTAACATTTCTTCTTCTTTATTTTTTGGTGCTATGTAAGCCTCTTTTATTAAATCTTTTCCATCTACTCCAGGTAAACGTTTACGATCCACTTTTCCATTATCTGTTAATGGAATCACATCTAATTGAACGTAATATCCCGGAAGCATATAATCTGGTAAGATCTTACTTAAACTTTTCTGTAAAGATTTTTTATTTATTTCATTTTCTGAAATAAAATAAGCAACTAATATTTTTTCATTACCTGTTTGTCTTACATCGACAATTGCCTGTTTGATATCAGTGTTATTTTGGAGTAAGATCGTTTCGATTTCACCTAATTCTATCCTAAATCCTCTTATTTTTACCTGATTATCTTTTCTTCCAAGAAATTTTATGCTGCCATCCGGCAACCAATATCCTAAATCGCCTACATCATAAATATCGTGACCCTCTATAAATGGATTTGCTATGAACTTACTTTTTGTTAGTTCTTCATTTTTGTAATAACTTTTAGCCAATCCTGCACCACCTATATAAATGTTGCCTGGTATACCTTTTGGCAAGAGTTTATTAAATTTATCAAGAATATAAAATTGTGTATTATTTATTGGGATTCCAATATTAGAAGCATCAGCAGGAACTTCTATTTTTTTACAACTTGACCAAATCGTTGTTTCAGTAGGTCCGTACATATTCCAAACAGAGGAAGTACTAACCAGTAACTTTTCAGCAAGTGCTTCACTTAACAAATCTCCTCCACATAGTACTTTTAATTTTTTATTCCCGTTCCATTCTGCATTAAACAACATTTGATAAAAACTTGGTGTTGCCTGAATGATTGTTGCATTTGTTTCTTCAATTTTTTGAATAATCAAATACGGATCTGATAATAAATCCTGAGTTGCAACAAATAATGTAGCTCCAGAAATTAATGGGGCAAAAAATTCTAAAATTGAAATATCAAATGAATAGGTAGTTACAGAAAATAAAGTGTCTTCTGAGGTAATTTTTGGTTTTTGCTGAATGCTTGTTAAAAAATTAATTAATGATTTATGCCCTATTTCTACCCCTTTGGGATTTCCTGTGGATCCTGAAGTATATATAATGTAAGCCGTTTCAGCTGGATTTGCTTTTGATGATGAATTCCCTTTATATTTAGAAAACTCCTCTAAAAGAGATTCTATTTTTAAAACTTTTACTTTATCATCGCAAAGTATAACATGTTCTTTTTCTGTTATGATAATTTGAGCCTGGCTATTTTCTACAATATAATTTAATCTCTCTTTAGGGAAAGTTGGATCAAACGGAATATATGATCTGCCTGATTTTAGAATTCCTAACAAAACTGCCACCATATCAGATGATCTGTCTAATAAAACTGCAATTGGTGATTTATCGTTTTGACCGTAAGTGGCATCTAAAAATGCAGATATCTGCCCTGAAAAAGTCGAAAGCTCAGCATATGTATATGCTGTAATTCCATCATTAATTGCTGTTTTAGTGGAATAATTATTCACCTGATCTTCAAATAAATCAACTACGGTTTTATGTTGAGGGTATTTAATTTTTGTATTATTAAAATCAAATAAAAGCTCATTATGTTCTGCTTTTGATAAATAATCAATTTGGCTTAATAATTGTATATCTTTTGCAACAAAATCTTGAATTACGCCTGAAAAATGAATTACCAGATTCTTTATAAGTGCTGAATCAAATACTTCTGAATCATAATTAAAATCAAGTATTAAAGACGATGAAGATGGAGATATAATAATATTAAAATCATAATTTGTTTGTTCAAAAACATTTACTCCTTCGATTGTGATTTTCTGATGTTGATCACCATACAATGACTGCACTTCATCTTCAATCGCATCCTGAACGAGATAATTTTCAAATATCATTAGATTCTTGACTAGTTCCATGCCAAGATTACTTTGAGATTGTACTTCGGATAAATTAAGATAATGGTGCGCATTACTGTCTAATACTTCCAGATGCAATCTCTTTAAGAATTCTTTTGGGGTTTCATTTTCAGAATATCTAATTCTTACAGGAATAGTATTTATAAATAAGCCAACCATATTCTCTACACCTGAAAGTTCTCCTGGTCTACCTGATACTACAGACCCAAAAACAACATCACTGGTATTATTATATCGGGAAAGAAGATAACCCCATGCTCCCTGAATAAATGTATTGTGAGTAATACCTATTTCACTGCATAACTCACGAATATCCTCAAAAGTAGTGCCTTCTACATGTAAAAACTCTTTTTTGAAATTACTGACTTGCTGCTTTTCTTTTACTTTTTTAAATGGGACTTCTGTTACTGATTCAATACCTTTTAAATAATTCTTCCAATATTCTAAAGATTCTTCTTTATTTATTTTTGATAACCAATTAATATAAGTTGAATATTTAACAGGCTCTGGTAAAGTCAACTTATAATTATTGATAATAGCCATAAGCATTCTATAAAAATCGTTGATCAATATACTAATGCACCAGCCATCCATTAAAATATGGTGACTACTCCAGATAAATTCGTAACTATTATTTCCTAATTCTATAACTTTAAGGCGCATTTGTGTAGGATTTTCGAAATTAAAACCTTCTGCTTTGTCTTCTTCCTTAATTACATGTAACTGGTTTTCTATATCCTCTAAATAGTTAAGAGTTATATAACTAAAATTACTAGAAACACTTTTATGGACTATCTGTAGCGGGATTCCATAATCATTGGTAAAGCTGGTTCTTAAAACAGCATATCTATCTACTAGCTGATTATAAGCTTGTCTTACTGCTTCGATATCAAGATCTTCAAAATGTAATCTGTATGTAATCTGTTCAAAATACATTGGATTCAGGTGATCAACAAGCCAATGATAATATAAACCTTGCTGTAATGGAGAAAGTGTATATATATCTTCAATATTTCCATTAAAATTTAGCACAGATAATTCATTGTAATCCAAACCATTATAGGTAAGATCAGATGGAGTTAAATATTTGTTTTTTTCCTCTGAAAGTTTTTCTATAAGTATAATCAGCTGATTCTTATATGCATTCGCTAATTTTTGTATTGTTTCCTGATTAAAAGCATCAGAAGAATAACGTATAGACATCCCTAGTTTTCCAGAAACCATCATACCTGAAATATCCAGTAACACATCACTTTGTTCATTAACAACAGCTGAAGTACGTCCGATTTTTTCTGAAGAAAAATCAAATAATGATGCTTCCTTTTCTATTCCTACATTTTCTCCAAAATCTCCTAAATAATTAAATTGAATTGTCGAAACTAATTCGTTTGCAAAACGTTTGTCTAAATAATTTAAAATCCCATATCCTACTCCTTTATCAGGAACATTGCGAAGAGACTCTTTTACTTTTACAATTTCAAAATTTTCAGCGTTAGAAACGTCAAGAACAAAAGGATAAACACTGGTAAACCAACCTACTGTTCTTCCAATATCGACTCCATCAATTATTTCCTCACGTCCGTGCCCTTCCATTTTTAAGACACTTTTTTCTACCCCAAAAACTTCTCGTAGTGCTAAAGCCAGCCCAGTAAGCAATACGTCATTAATCTCAGTCTTGTAGACATGATGTACGTTGGTTTGTAGTTTTTGCGTAATCTCAGCATCAAGATTTAATGAAATTGAACTATCTGCTTTTAACATTACATTCTCTAAAGTAAAATCTGTATTAAAGGGTGTAATTGTTTCTTTTGTCAAGTTCTCCCAATAATCCCTCTCTTTCTTCATCTTTTCGCTTATGGCATATCCCTTAAGACCAATAGCCCAACGTTGAAATGAATCTGTTTTTTGAGGCAGAGATATTGTATTTTTGGCCTGATAGGAAGTATATAAATTTGAAAGATCTTCAAAAATTATACGCCATGAAACTCCGTCAATCACAAGATGATGCACAACAAGAACAAGACGATCTCCATCTGACATTTTAAAGTGTCCAACATGAAAGAGTATACCAGAAGTAATATCAAAATCAGATTGAAGTTTATCTCCTTCTTTTTCTAATTCTTCTGACTCAACAGCTGCTCCGCGTAAATCTTTAAAAATAATTTTATAATGATTCTCTAAGCTGTCTTCGTTATATTGTTCACAATTATAAGTAACTGGGTCATATACCATACGTAAGGCATCATGATGACGTACTAATGTGGCTATTGTTTGTTCCAGATTATCAGAATCCAGCTCAATATTACATTTTAGTACTACGGATTGATTGTAATGATTTTTGTTAGGAATTAAATTGCTTTCAAAAAAATATTGCTGAATTGGAGTCAGTAGAACTGGGCCTTTTACTTCCGACTGGTCTACAAAAACTGTATTTGACTCGACCAGCTTTGCTAAATCTTCTAAAATAGGATTTCGTAAAATTTGTTCTACTTTTAGAGTATATCCTTTTTGTTTGATTCTTGATATTACCTGGATAGATTTTATCGAATCACCTCCAAGATTATAAAAACTGTCTTTAACACTAAGTTGGTCACGTTTTAATATTTCTGACCATACATTTACCAAAAGCTCTTCTTCTTTAGTTCGTGGTGCAATATATTCTTCTTTGATTAAGTCAGCGTCACTTACTTCTGGTAGCTTATTACGATTTATTTTTCCATTTGATGTTAGTGGCATTTCTTTAATCTGCACATAATAGCCGGGAACCATATAATCAGGTAAAATCTTGCTAAGTTCATCCTGTATGATTTTTTTGTCTATTTTGTTTTCTGCTACAAAATAAGCAACCAGTGCTTTATCTGATTCATTTTCTGTTACTGTTACTACAGATTGATTAATTCCTTTTACTAAAGAAATATTTCGTTCAATCTCACCAAGTTCTATGCGATATCCACGAATTTTTACCTGATCATCGATTCTGCCTTTATATTCAATTGTACCATCTGGCAGCCATTTGCCCAGATCTCCTGTTTTATATATTTTTTCGCCTGCTTTAAATGGATTCAATATAAACTTATCTGCCGTTAAATCTGCACGATTAAAATAACCGTGTGCTAATCCGGATCCTCCAATATAGATTTCTCCTACAACTCCTTCTGTCTGTAAATTTTTAAATTCATCCAGAATGTAGATCGAAGTATTCCAGATTGGTTTACCAATAAGAATTTTATCATCACTCAACGATACTTCATGAACAGTACAGCCCACAGTGGTTTCCGTTGGTCCATATTCATTATAGATTCGAATTGACGGGTTTATGCGATGCAGGATCTCAATGTGTTCCCTACGAAGCTCTTCTCCTCCCACTACTGCGACTTCCAGATTTGCGGAACTAATATCAAGATTTCCCAAAACACTAATATGAGATGGTGTTAATTTGATGCAGGATATATCACTTGCTAAATAACTCTGTAACAAATCCACAACCTGTTCTCCCTGGTTTATTTCAAGAGTCCCGCCGCTTATAAGAGGCAAAAACAAACTCGTTATGGTTAAATCAAATGATAATGACGTAAAGAGACCAAAATTGGTATTTAAAAGGTTTTCATGCAGATAATAATTTTTTGCCCATAACAAATAGTTGGATAAGGAACCATAACCTACCATAACTCCTTTTGGCTGGCCGGTTGATCCTGAGGTATAAATGATATAGGCAAGATCATCAAAGGTTACATCAGGATTGTCAATACTTACAAGATCTGCAGAAGCTTCAAACTCTACATCGATCGAAAGGACATTGCCCTGATAAAAATCCAGTTCAAGGATAAAAGAAGTTTCCGTTATCAATAATTTAAGGTCAGTATCTTCGGCTATGTAAGCTTTGCGGTTTGCAGGAAGTTCAGAATCGATAGGAACATAAACTCCTCCTGTTTTTAATACTGCAAGAATTGCAATAACAGGCCACTCACTTCGATGCAACTGAATTCCGACACGATCACCTTTTTCGATTCCGTATTCGTTCTTTAAACTTTTTGATAGTTGACTTGATATCGTATCAAGATCCTGATAAGTAAATCGTTTTGAGCCAAAAACAACGGCAGCAGCATCAGGTGTTTTTAAAACCTGATCTTTAAACAATTCCAAAACTGTTTTTTCTTCTCCAAGATCTACTTTGGTATCGTTAAATTCATCCAGAAGACGTGATTTCTCAAGAGAACTTAAATAATCAATGTTTTGAATAAGAATATCCGGACTGTTTGCTATTTGCTCAAAAACATTTTCTAAATGCAAAAACATTGCTGTCATTTGAGCTTCATCATAAATATCTGTATTAAAACGAATATTTAACGCTAAAGCATCTCCAGTTTCGACAAAGGCAAATTCAATATCAAATTTTGAAGTTTTTACTTCTAAACCATATCCTTTTGCTGTAAAATCTTTTAATGATTCTTTGGCTTCAGAATCATTTGCCTGATTTTGACTTTGCAAATCTATCATGACATCAAACAATGCTGATCTGTTTCTGCTTCTTTTAAGGTTTAACTTATCTACAAGTTCATCAAATGAATAAGACTGATGTTCATAAGCTTGCAGCAATGTTTGTTTTTCTCTCTCCAGAAGTGTTACAAAGCTTTCTTCTTTTACTATTTGAGTTCTTATAGCCAAGAGGTTTAAAAATAATCCAATTTGATTTTCTAAATCCGGATGTGCCCTTCCGGCAATTGATGTGCCGCTTATTAAATCTGTTTGACTAGAATATTTATGCAACAGTACTTTTACTCCAGCCATTAATGTCATAAATAACGTAGCATCGTGTTTTTTTGAAAATGCCTGTAGATTTTCTAAAAAGTGTTTAGGAAATTTATACGAAATATTTTTTCCATTATAAGTCTGGACTGTAGGTCGCGTTTTAAAACTTGGCAATTCTAATACTGGTAACTCTCCGGAAAACTGATCAAACCAATATTTTGCAGCTATTTGCATTTGATTTGTTTTTACTTCTCCGTTTAGCCAGACAGCATAATCTTTGTATTGAATTTTTAATTCTGGCAAGTTTATAGTTTTCCCCTGAATCAATGCATCGTAAATTTCTATAATCTCTGACACCAATATTTTCATTGACAATCCATCTCCAATAATATGATGAATAGACAAAAAGAAAATATAACGATCATCATCTACACAAATCATTGAAACTTTGAGTAAAGGAGCTTTGTCTAAGTCAAACACCTCTTTACTTTTAGCCTGCATGAAGTTAGAAATTGCTTTATCCTGATCTGCTACTCCTCTAAAATCTTTTTCATCAATCTTAAAATCTATTAAATCAGCCGGAACAATATATTGTCGAACTTCTCCTTCTTCATTAGCTTTAAAATAAGTTCTTAAAATTTCATACCTGTCAATTAAAATCTGAAATGATTCCTGAAATTTTTCAGCGTCAATCTTTCCGTTTAAAGTAATTGCTTCTGGCATATTATAAGCCAATGAAGCTCCATCAAGCTGGCTTAAAACCCAAAATCTATGTTGAGAGGTTGTTACGGGATATGATTCTGCTAGTTCTACATTTGGAATTGTTACATATAACAATTCTTTCAAATGACCACTTAAATCTGAAATTACCGGGTTCTCAAAAAATACTTTTAGCGGAACACTTTTTCCTAATTTTTTACTAATCCTGTTAAATACCTGGAAAGCCAATAAGCTGTTCCCTCCTAGTTCAAAAAAATTATCATTTATACCTACTTTATCTACCAACAAAACTTCTTGCCAAATTTCTACAAGACTTGCTTCAATAGGATTTCCTGGTGCTACATATTCAACACCGCTATTTAAATGATTATTTTCAACTACTGGCAAAACAGATTTATCAATTTTACCATTGTTATTTAATCTAAAATGATCAACCTGTACATAATAAGACGGCAGCATAAAATGTGGCAATACTGACTTCAGGAAAGAAGATAATACGGTTATATTCTGTTTATTTTCTGATGAAAAATAAGCTATTAATTCATTTTCACCATATTGGTTTCCCCTTACAATAACAACAGCTTCTTCAATTTCTTCATTCTTAAGAAGTGCTTTTTCTATTTCACCTAATTCTATTCTAAATCCTCTTATCTTAACCTGATTGTCCTTTCTGCCAATATATTCCATCTCATTATTAGACAATAATCTAACAATATCTCCAGAGGAATAAAGTTTTCCTTCTCCAAACGGGTTTAATATAAATCTCTCTTCTGTCAATTCCTGTTTGCCAAGATATCCTCTTGCCAGACCTTCACCACCAACCCACAATTCGCCAGGAATTAATTTAGGAAGTATACGTCTTTCTTCATCTAAAATATAACAAGAAAGTGTTGGGATTGGAATACCAATGTTACAGACATCTGATAAAACTTCTTGTTGGGTAATTTCTTTATAAGTAACATGCACAGTTGTTTCGGTAATTCCATACATGTTAATTAGTTTCACATCCGGATAAAATTTATACCAATCTGCTAACTTAACAGGGCGAAGTGCCTCACCCCCAAAAACTACATATCTTAAAGCTAACTTATCTACAGATTCCCATGGTTTTATCGTTAGTAAATTATAAAAAGCCGATGGTGTCTGACTTAAAACAGTAACTCCTTTTGTTACTAAAACATCTAAAAATGCATTGGCATCAATAGCTATATTTTTTGGAATTACTACTAATGACCCTCCAAATAGCAATGCTCCGTAAATTTCCCATACCGAAAAATCAAAACAATAAGAATGAAACATTGTCCAGACATCGTTTTCAGAAAAATCAAAAAGAGGTGAATCATTAATAAACAATCGAACAACATTTCTATGCTCTATCATTACCCCTTTAGGCTTACCGGTAGATCCTGAGGTATAAATAACATAAGCTAAATCCTGGGGAGAAATAATAAGATTTGAATTGCTGACAGAATATACTTGTTTCGATTCTAAAAATTCTAAAAATATTTTATCATCTATACATACTTTTGCCAAACAATCATCCAGGATATATTGTACTCTCTCTTCGGGATATTCCTTATCAATAGGCACATATACAGCTCCAGACTTTAAAATTGCCAATATAGCAATGATTTGTTTTTCGTTTCTTGGCAATAAAAGAGCAACATAATCCTGAGGTTTTACATCGTAGTTTTTTATAAGAAAATCAGAAAACTGGTTAGACAAATCATTTAATTCCTGATATAAGTATTCCTTGTTTTCGACTATAACAGCTGTTTTAGAAGCATGCAGATGCGCTTGCTCTTCAAATAATTTGACTATTGTATCCTCTTTTGGCCAGTTTACATTTGTTTTATCCAGTAATGCCTGAGATTCCTCTTTTTCTAATTTTGTAACATATTGCAGATCAGAAACCAATAAACCAGAAACATTATTGTTTGATAATAAGTTACTATAATGATTTATAATTCTTTGTGCTGTTTCTACATTATAATACAGTTTATTGTATGTAAAATGCATAAAATAACCTGATTGCTGTTTGGTTATTAATAAATTGAAGTCATATTTACCTAATCCTAAATTTGTTTCAATTATTTCAGGTTTTGTTTGTCCAATTTTATAATTATCATTTGAATGATCTTCATAATGAAACAGTACATCAAATAAAGCCGTTCTACTCATATCCTTTTCAGGCTTGAGTTCTGTTACTAATTTATCAAATGGTAAAACAGCAAAATTTAATGAATGTTGATGAACAGATTTATTTAACGAAATAGTATCTTGAAATGTTTCATTTTTAGAAACCTCATTATTTAGCACTATCAGATTTGAAATGGGCCCTACGACACTTTTTAAATCTTCTATTTCCCTATTCTCGAAAATAGTTCCGATAACAACTTTACTTTGTCCTGAATATTTATGCATTAATACTTCAAATGCAGTTAGAAAAACATAATATTCGTTTTCATCAAATTGCTTAATATCGTTAGATATATTTTCTGGAAGTTTTTGGGTAATTACACCAGCTTCATAAATATGAATAGGGTCTCTAACCTCATCAGTATGAAAAATTAAAGGTTCAATAAAACTTAATTTTTCACGCCAAAAAATCATTAATTTTTCAATAGTATCTTCAGAAAATTCTTTTTGCCAATTTGCATAATCAGCGTATTGAACTGATAATTCCGGTAGATTTACTGAAGTATCAAGTAATAATGAATTGTAAATAGAAATAAATTCTTCAAGAATAATGAACATTGATTTTCTATCACAAATAATATGATGTGCAACAAATATTAATGTATTTAAATCATCTGCTAATTCAATTAAATCAACTTTAAATAGATTTTGACCATCGATTGAAAAGGGTTCATTAATTAAACCATGATAAAAATCTGAAATCTGTTTTTCGTCATTGGTAATACTACGTTTATCATGTATTTTGAAATATACATGAGCTTCTTTTTCAACAGATTGAACTATTTCATCATTTTCTACTAAGATTTTAGTCCTTAAAGATTCATGTCTTTCATGCAATATAAAAAGACTTTTCTTTACTAAATCTTCCTCTAATTTTTTATCAATTTTTAAGATCAAAGGAACATTATGGTACACCGGTGCGGCTTCATACAGTACTCCATTTTCAAAATTATCTATAAACCAAAGCCTTTCCTGATGATATGAGGCTGGAAAAATTTGTGAATTCATATTCCCTTATCTTTTTAATTTATTTATAGTTGGTAAATTCAGATCACTAGACAATTCCATTTCACCTATGCTTTTTTCAGAATTGTGCAATGCTTCTTGTAATATTTTTTTAAATAAATCTCCTAATTGTTTAATCTTAGAAGATTTAAACATTTCAGTTTTGTATTCGAAATTGACACTAAATGTTGTTTCTGACTCGTAAACATATATCGAGATTGGAAACTTACTGCTCTTATATCCTGATGTTACAGATGTAAAAGTGAGCTCTTTATTTTCTTCATGTCCCGGAAGAGGAACATCAACATTATTCATGATGTTTAAAACTATCTGGATTTTATCTGAAGATTTAGGATGAATGTTTTCTCTGATAGATTCTGTCGGGAGTTTTCCGTAACTGATTACATCCAGAATATGATTTTTTGATTCTTCCAGTAATTTAGTAAAAGACAATTCTGTACCATAGTCCAATCTTACAGGCAGTATATTGATATACGGACCTATCTGATCATCCAGCATATGACCTTCTCTCTGTGTAAAAATAAAGCCTATTAAAAAGTCTTTATTACCAGTGTATTTATAAAACAAAATATAGATCAAACTTGTAAAAAGTACTGAATTTGAAATTTGCTTTTTCTCTTTTATACTCTTTAAAAATGCACTTTGGTCCTTGTCAATATTTAAAAGATAATGGTTTCCTTCTGTGCCATAATTGCTTTTATGATAATCAACTGGTAATTCTAAGTTTAGAAGAGGTTTAAAAAATTGTTTTTTCCAGAATGCTTTTAAATTTTCATCTGTTTCTAATAAATTTGATTCCCAGGCAGCATAATCTTTATACTGAATTTTTAATGGTGCTAAAACATCAGATTTTGATCCGGATGTTAAATCTGAATAAGCCGCTAATAAATCATTTATCAAAACTACCAATGACCATTCATCTCCCGCAATATGATGAAGAACCTGATGTAGAATAACTTTAGTTTCCGATAGTAAAATCAGAGTAGCATTTAAAACTTTTCCTTTAGATATTTCTAAATATTTCTGAGTTGCATTTTCTACAATTGTTTTAACTTTTGGATCAGTTTCAGTTGTACTTTCTGATTTTAAATCTATTATCTCAATTTGAAAATTTATTTCATCCAGACTTAATGGTAATTGGCGCAATTGATTATTCTGATCCATAAAAACAGCCGTTCTAAGTATTTCGTGACGATTAAGAACTAAGTTGTAAGCTTCCTGTAATTTATCTATAATTACTTCTCCTTCTATTTTATAAGTAAAAGCAATATTGTGTGCAACAGAACCATTTTTATCAATTGAGGCTAACCATATTCGTTCCTGAGCTTTTGTAATAGAATAATCTGATGCCGCTTCGACTTTGCTGATTTTATTAATTCCTGAATCAAATTGATTATTCTCAATCATTCTGGCCTGATCGGCTAAAATTGGTTTTTTGTAAAGTTCTGAGAAAAGTAATTGTTTATTAAAAGTGCGTTCTATACTATTACTCAGTCTAATGAATTTTAAGCTGTTACCACCTAAGTCAAAAAAGTTATCTGTAATACTAATATTTTCTAATCCAAGTACTTCCTGCCAGATTAAAACCAATTTTGCTTCGATCTCATTTCGGGCTGACACATATTCTTTTCTTGTAATATCATTTCCTGATACGTCTGGGAGAGCCTTTCGATCAATTTTCCCATTAGAGCTTAATGGCAACTCAGTCAACTGAATATAAAATCCAGGTATCATATAATCTGGTAATCTGTCCTGAAGAAATTTACGAAGCTCTGTTTTATCAAGGACATCATTTGAAACTACATAAGCAACCAGAACTTTTTCTGAGTTTAACTCTTTGGCCATGACAACTACTTGCTGAACATTTTTGAAGGCTGTAATTGCATTTTCAACCTCACCCAATTCAATCCTGTTACCTCTTATTTTTACCTGATTATCAATTCTCCCTAAGTACGCAATCGAACCATCTGGCTGCCATTGAGCAACATCACCTGTACGATAAACATGATAACCTTCTCTAAACGGATCTGCAATAAAACGATCTTCTGTAAGTTCTGGAAGGTTTAAATAACCTCTGGCAACTTGTATACCGGATATTACTAATTCTCCCGGCACACCAAAGGCTTGTAATTCTAATGCATTATCAACAACATATATTTTTGTGTTTGCTATTGGTTTACCAATACTTACGCCTTCTTTTGATACTTCGACCTGAGTTAAATTTATAGCTGTTACATCAATTGCAGCTTCGGTTGGGCCATACAAATTGTGCAATTGTGCAGCTAAAAATCTTTCTTTACACTGCTGTGCTGTAACAACGGTCAATTCTTCACCACTACAAACAATGTGCAACAACGAATTGCCTTTTTCTTTTTCAACATTTTCTAGAAAAGAACCCAACATTGACGGTACAAAATGAATGATTGTAACTTGTTCCTTATCGATTACTTCCTGTAGATAAATCACATCTTTATGTCCTTCCGGTTTTGCTATAACAAGAGAACTTCCTGTAATAAAAGGCAGAATCAATTCCCATACTGAAACATCAAATGTATAAGGCGTTTTTTGAAGAAAAACTTCTTTATCCTCTACATCTAAGTATGCTTTCATCCAAACTAATCTATTGTATAAACCAGCATGATGATTTAGAACTCCTTTGGGTTTTCCTGTAGATCCTGAAGTATAGATACAATAAGCCAAATCATTTAAATTACTTAATTGAATTGTCGTTTTTGCATAAGAATCTTGATTTAATTTGAATTTATCCAATTCATTCTCATCAATACAAAGCTTAAGATTGGCATCTTTCGCGATATAATCGATCCTGTCTTGCGGATAATTAGCATCTATTGGCACATAAGCACCACCGGATTTCAGGATTCCGAAAATGGCAACGATCATACGCTCACTTCTTTCTAACTTAATACCAACCAGATCATTAGATTCAATGCCATGATTTTCGATTAAATAGGCTGCTAATTGGTTCGATTGGTCATTTAGTTCACAATAGGTAAGTTTCGTTTCATTAAATACAACGGCAATATTATCCGGAGTTTTAATAACTTGCTCGTTAAATAAATCAACAACTGTTTTATCTTTTGGATAAACTATATCTGTGTTATTAAAATCAAATAATAATTTTTGTTTTTCTGCTGGAGTTAAATACTCCATTTTATTAAGATTGTTATTAGTCTTAACAGCAAATTCGTTTACGATATTAAAAAAGTGGCTCACCAGATTTTTTATGAAACCTAAATCGAATAAATCTAAATCATACTGAAAATCAATTTTTAATGATGAAGATGAAGGAACAATGATTACGTTAAAATCATAATTAGTCTGTTCAAATAATTCTATTGAATTTTTTTGTCTCTCTGGGCTTATATCCGCATTTACATCTTTATTTTCTTCAACGAAATAATTTTCATAAACAAACAAAGTCTTAATTAATTCAGTTCCCAATATACTTTGTGCTTGTACATCTGACAGGTTCAAATAATGATGCGGAGTGCTTTCAATCGCTTCTAAATGCATTTTTTTCAGCATTGATAGCGGTGTGTCATCATTTGTATACTTTACACGTACCGGTATTGTATTGATAAAAAGACCAATCATTCTTTCTGCCTCTGATAACTCAGCAGGACGACCGGAAACAACAGATCCAAAAACGATATCCTGGGTGTTATTATATCTTGAAAGTAAATATCCCCAAACACCCTGCATAAATATATTAGGTGTTATTTGTATTTGCTGACATATTTTTATCACATTTTCATATAATTCTCCTTCTATTTTACATGATTCATATCCAATTTTAAATTGGGCAGTTTTTTGCTTTTTATTCTTAAACGGAATATCACTAACGGTATCAAAATCGCTTAAATATTGTTTCCAATAATCTGCAGACAATGTTTTATCCAGTTTGGATAACCATTTTAAATATTCTGAATATTTTGCCGGTTCCGGCAATGCAATTGTTTCATTTTTAACAATAGAAGTTACAATACTGTTAAAATCATTTATTAGAATATTCAAGCACCATCCGTCCATTAATATATGATGATAACTCCAGATAAATTCATAGTATCCTTTGCTTAAGTCTACTATTTTTAAACGCATTTGAGTAGGTTTCGCAAAATCGAACCCTATTGATTTATCTTTTTCTTTTATAGATAGTAAACAATCATCAATGGATGAATTATCATCAATTTTTTCGTAACTAAAATTAATAGTTCCTTTTTCATGAACTATTTGCAGCGGAACTGTACTGTAATTGTTTACAAAACTAGTTCTAAGAACTGCATGTCTGTCAATTAAATAAGTATAGGCTTCTTCTATTTTTTTTATATCAAAATGCTCAGAATATAATCTGTATGTTGCCTGATTAAAATAGGTATGGCTGGATTTGTCAACTAACCAATAATAATAGAAACCTTGTTGCAACGGAGATAATTCGTAAATGTCCTGAACGTTTTTATCAACATCAATTTCTAATAATTCCTTATATGATATGTTTTTATACGTTAAATCAGATGGTGTTAACTGATTATGTTTTACTTCAGATAATTCAACTACTAAACTTATTAGCTTTTGTTTATAAGATGTTATTAGTTTTTCAATAGTAATCTCATTAAATAAAAGTGTCGAATATTGTATTGACATTCTTAATTCACCTGAAACAATCATTCCTGAAACATATAGCAACTCTTCTGTTTGTTTGTTCGTTGGTGATCCAATTCTTTCTGATGAAAATCCAAACAAAGATTCTTCTTTATTTCCTCCAACACTATCTCCAAAATCTCCTAGATAATTAAATTCAATACTTGGTTTTAGTTTGTTTAAAAATCTTTTGTCCAAATAATTTAATATTCCATAACCAATTCCTTTGTTTGGTATTTTGCGTAAAGCTTCTTTAACCACGACAAGTTCATGTCCATTTGAATCTGAAATATCTAAAACAAATGGATAAACGCTAGTAAACCAACCTATTGTATTACCAATATCAATACCATCAATTATTTCTTCACGCCCATGACCTTCCATTTTAATGATACTCTTGTTTGTTCCAAAAGTCTCTTTGATAGCTAGTGCCAAGCCGGTTAATAGTAAATCATTAATCTCTGTTTTGTAAACATCATGTATTTGGGTTAATAATTTCTGTGTTAAAGATGGATCTAAAGTTAAATGACTGGTTTTATCTTTTATAGAAACATTATCAACAGATGTATTATCAATTGGCAATAGCTTTATTTCTTCTTTGGAAACCTGCTCCCAATACAATCTTTCCAATTGCATTTTTTTACTCTTTGCGTACTCTTTTAAAGATGCTGCCCAATCCTTGTATGAATTTGTTTTTAATGGCAATTTATGAACACTGCCTTTTTCTAAAGATTGATAGATATTAGAAAAATCTTCCAGTAAAATGCGCCATGAAACTCCATCAACAACAAGATGATGAATAATTAATCCCAAACGGTCTCCATCTGACATTCTAAAGTGACCTATATGAAAAAGAACTCCTGAACTAATATCAAAACTGGATTGTAATTCATCTCCAATTCTGTCTAATGAAGCCAACTCATCAGATTCATTTCTTAAATCATAAAAATTAATTTTATAATGCATTCCGGATGTATCATCATTATATTGCGACCAGATACCATTTTCGAATTTGTAAACCATGCGCAATGCATCATGATGTGCCACTAATGCTGCTATCGAATTGTTTAATATAGTTGGATCTATTAATGATTTACTTTTTAGAAGTAAAGATTGATTGTGATGATTTTTATTAGATAACACTTCACTTTCAAAGAAGTAATATTGAATTGGTGTTAACTCTACTGCGCCTATTACTTCTGACTGATCAATAATAACAGTATTATTTTCTACCAATTTTGCCAGATCTTCTACAATTGGATTTCGTAAAACCTGCTCTACTTTTACAGTATATCCTCTTTGTTTTAATAAAGAAACTATACGAATAGATTTAATAGAATCTCCTCCCAGATTATAAAAACTATCCTTTACACTTATCTTATCATACCTCAACACTTCAGACCAAACAGCTACGATAAGCTCTTCTTCTTTTGTTCTTGGTGCAACATACAGATCTTTAATCAGGTCTTTATCATCAACTGCAGGTAATGCTTTTCTATCTGCTTTTCCGTTAGGAGTTAACGGAATCGAATCTAATTGCACATAGTAACGGGGAAGCATGTAATCTGGTAAAACTTTGCTTAAATTATCTTGCAAAACTTTTTTATCTATATTGTTTTTTGAAACAAAATAGGCAACCATAAACTTATCATTTCCTTTTTCTTTGACAACTACAACTGACTGACTAATTAAATCCTGATTTGAGATAATTTGTTCTATTTCTCCCAATTCAATTCTAAATCCGTTTAATTTAATTTGGCTGTCATTTCTTCCTAAAAAGTCTAAAGTTCCGTTTGGCAGCCATTTTGCGACATCGCCAGTTCTGTAAAACTTTTTATTTTTGTCAATAAAGTCTAATGTTATAAACTTATCATTTGTTAATTCTTCTTGTTTGTAATATCCTCTTGACAATCCGTCTCCACCAATATAAAGTTCTCCTTTTACACCTAAAGGACATAATCTTTTATGATCATCTAATATATATACCTGAGTGTTTTGAATTGGTTTTCCAATGTTCAGTTTTATATTTTCGCTAACCTTTTGAAACGTTGACCAAATAGTTGTTTCGGTAGGTCCATACATATTATATATAGCTGCATTAGATTTTAATCTGATTTTGTTCAATAAATCAGTAGTAAAATTTTCTCCGCCAACTATAATGTTTTTAAGTGACTTTATAAATTCTGCAGAATTAGTATCATCAAGCAAAGCTTCAAGATATGATGGTGTTATCTGGATAGAACTAAAACTGCTTTTTGCATTTTCATTCTTATTCTTTGTAAAATAAGATTTTAGTCTGGTAAGGTTTTTAAGGTTTTCTATAATGATATTTTCATTGATTCCAAAATCAATTAAACAAGCTACTTCAGTTACACCAATATTATAAATTTCATTAAGCAGTCCCATACAAGACTCTTCTGTTCCTAAAAGAGCTGTAGTTTTCCAATATCTTTCAAAAGCAATATCTAATATAGTTTCTATATCCTGCTCACCCAATATCTCTTTATCTAAATCCTTCGCTATATTTTTAATAAGCCCGGCACTTGTTTTTAGATATTGTTTAAAAGGGGTTTTTACAATTTTTTCTACTTCATTAATATCATTACCAATAAATGTGTGAATCATTAATGAAATTTTTGCTTCATCTACAGAAAATCCGTTTTCTAGTAAACTTTGCTTGTATATAGCAATATTCTTTTTTAGCTCGCTTACTTCCTGCCCTAAAAGATGTGTCAATATATTTGCACCAATTTTACCTGCACTTCTAAAAGTTTCAGCGTTTCCTCCTGAAGTGATATAAATTTTAAGATCCGGATTTATTGGTTTTGGATATATTTGTAATTCAACCTCTTCATTTAAACCATTTTTTCTTTTAAATTTACCTCCTTTCCAGATTTTCTTTAATTCATCGATCTGATTGTACATTATCTTCTGTTTTTCAAGATAATTTTCAGGTTTAAAGATAAAGTCATCGGGATGCCACCCTGAAGCTATAGATAAAGCCACTCTCCCATTTGATAAATTATCAACAACAGACCATTCTTCAGCTACTCTTACTACGTCATGCAATGGTAAAACAACACTTCCCGATCTAATTTCAATATTTTTTGTAGAGTTGGCAAAAGCAGCACCAAGCAATGAAGGGTTAGGAAAAATACCTCCAAATTCATGAAAATGTCTTTCTGGAAACCAAACAGCAGTATAACCGTTTTCGTCTGCATATTGAACCGTTTCTTTTACTAAGCCATACTTATTTTGTACATTGTCATTATCATTAGAGAAATAAAATATACTGAAATCAAGATTTTTTGTACTTGATTCTACAAATCTGTCAAAATCACCAATAGCATGATTTTTATTTATTCTTATAGTAGTACCATTTGTCAAAGTCCAAAAAAGCTCTAATACAGAGATATCAAAAGAAATAGATGTTATGGCTAATAATTTATCGTCGTCGTCTAAATTTATTGATTTAGTCATGCCGAATAAAAAGTTGACAACACTTTTATGTTCAATCATTACTCCTTTAGGATTTCCTGTTGATCCTGAAGTATAAATAACATAGGCTAAATTATCCGAAGTATTCTTTTTTTCAGGATTTAGCAACGAATATTCTTTTTTCTGGCTAAAAAATGATTCAAATTCCTTTTCATCAAGAACTAGCTTACTGTTGCTGTTTTGTTCTATATATTCTATTCTTTCTTTAGGATAAGCAGGATCTATTGGCACATATGCTGCACCTGATTTTAATATTCCTAAAATGGAAATAAGCATTTTATCGCTACGTTCCTGTTTTATACTTATTAGATCATCTGGTTGAATATTATAGTTTTTTCTTAAATAATGTCCTAGCTGATTTGCCTGCTCGTTAAGTTGCTTATAAGTAAGTTCTTTATTTTCGAAAACTACTGCAACAACATTAGGTGTATTTGCAACTTGTTCTTCAAATAAATCTATTATGGTTTTGTGTTTAGGATAAGCTATTGATGTGTCATTAAAATCAAACAACAATTGCTTTTTTTCTTCGACAGATAAATAATCGATATCCTTTATTGCTTTATCAGGGTATTCTAATACTTCATTAATTATACGCTTGAAATGATGAATCAACTGTTCGATCATTTCATATTCATACACATCTTCATTATAAGTTGTAATAAACATTAAAGAATTTCCAACTTCCTGGAATTCAAAATCCAAATCAAAGTTAGATTTTCTTATACCTGAATCTATAACTGTATTAAAGCTATTCTTGTCTATTCCTAAAGCATTTTTTCCATCAATTATATTATGAAAGGTAACCATAATATCAAAAAGAGAATTTCTACTTACATCCCAGACCAAATTCAAATCACTAATTAAAATATCAAAAGGATATATTTGATGCGAAAAAGCATCTAAAGTTGATTTTTTTACATTTTCAAAAAAAGCGGCATAGCTATCTTCCGGATTTACCATAGTACGCAATGTCAATGTATTAACATAAAAACCAATCTGATTCTCTAAATCTGAATCTTCTCTTCCGGCAACAGCCGTACCCAGTATTATATCTTGTTGCGAAGTATATTTGTTTAAAAGAATTTTTAAAACGGATAAGAGTGTCATGAACAAACTTCCACCATTTTGCTTGCTAAAATCTTTAAGTTTAGTCGTTTGCTCAGGAGATAAATACGTTTTTAAAACATGACCATTATAAGTCATAACTTTAGGTCTGGTTTTAAGGCTTGGTAAATCCAGTCTTGGTAAATCGCCTGAAAGTTGCGTAGTCCAAAAATCTTTATGCTGATTGTAAGTTCCTGTTTCTATTGCTGACAACTGCCACGATGCATAATCTTTATATTGTATTGGTAAATCTTCCAGAGTACATTTTACTCCTGATTTGACAGACTCATAATATGCAAATAAATCTCTCTCTAATATGTTTAATGACCAACCATCAGTAATGATATGATGCATGTTGTAGTAAAAAACATATTGGTCGTTTGTTAGTCTTAAAAATGCTATTCTTAGCAAAGGTCCGTTCTCAAGATCAAACACTATATCATTATCGTCCTGAATATACTTTGATACTTTTTTATAGCCGTCTTTTTCTTCTCTAAAAT
The DNA here is from genome assembly GCF_001602525.1 of Flavobacterium chilense. GTDB lineage: Bacteria > Bacteroidota > Bacteroidia > Flavobacteriales > Flavobacteriaceae > Flavobacterium > Flavobacterium chilense. The sequence continues at coordinate 177,299 of NZ_LSYT01000006.1, read as the reverse complement.
CTATGTGATCTATTTTAAGCTTTAAATCTTCATCACTTAATATCCATTGTCTTATTTCTCCCTCATCATTTAATTTAAAAACGGTTCTCAGTATTTCGTGACGCTTGACAACATTAAGTACAGCAGTTTCCAGAATATGAATATCATAATCTCCACTTAATTCTACCTGATTGCATATATGATATGCTTTAGAATTTTCTTCGATCTGACTTTGAATCCATAGTCTTTTCTGAGCATGAGAAATGGGGTAACTTTGTTGTAATCCCATACTTTTAATCCCCTTATCTGCATTGGAATGCTTAGTAAGAAAGTTGATTAACTTTTCTTTATTTGCTTTTAACTTATTAAGTAATTCATCATCTATCTCTCCATCAAAATTGATTTGAAGATTATTATTTTTCAATGACACCTTGATACTCTTATCCTCTAATTCTTTAACTAAATCAAACATTCTGATTGTATTTTATTTAAATTTTACAATTAAATTCAACTACTATGGAAACTTATCTTTAGGCTCACTATTAATAAATACAATCAGTATCTATTACTTTTTTTTGCTTTAATCTTATAAAAACACATATAGCTACATGTTCATTTTCAGATTGAAAGACAATATCTCTATGGCGAAATTAGCACTGACTTAAAGAAAAAAATTACGGGCTTTTCAAATAATAATTACGGTCTTTAAAATTGCCTTTAAAACCTTCCTTAGTAATAGATTTGAATACAGTTTTTATTCTGCTTTTTTTATTAGCATCATATAAAAATTTTATATACCCCCTGTCTAAAGTCGTCGTTATAAAATAAAAAAACCACTTCGAGGTTTCTACACCTCAGAAATGGTCTAATTTTATTTACTTCACTTTTAATAGGAAAAGCAAAAATTAATCTATAAATATGAAATCAAATAATTATAGAATTTTCTCCTTCAATTTTTTCTTGTAGATTGACTATTTTGATCGCCAATTCAATTTCGTTTGATAATTCACGAATACTAGGATTTGAATAAAAATCCTGAATGCTTATTTCAATGCCAAATAATTTATTTATTCGTTTTATCATAGTCATAGCTTTAAGCGAATCACCACCTATTTCGAAAAAATTATCTAACACCCCTATTTTTTTATATCCAAAAAAGGATTGAACCATTGTGCATAGTTCTTCTTCAATTAGGGTTTCCGGCTCAAAATATTCTACACTTAACGAATTACGATCTATTACCCTATCATTGTCAGATAAATCTTCTGGTTTAATATCCAGATCATTTCTTAATTTAAATGAATTAGGATCTTTTACAGACAATATAACTTGTGGATTATTGCCTATAGAAAAAGTATTTTCGAATACTTCAATTAATTTTTGATGATTTATCCTGTCTTCCACAAGTCCATCTAAATTAATGCAAAACCAATTTTGGAGCTCTTTCCTTTTATTATTAATAAATGAATCAATAAATGCGTTGGCAACAGAATACGCCCCAAATGTTAATCCTCCTAAAACAGAAGCTAAACTAGAAGTAACCCAAACAAAATCTAAAGGCTTATTTTTAAAAATAATGTCAAGATTAATTGTGCCCTGAACTTTTGGCAAAAACTGTTGTAAAACAATATCACTATTTAAATTCTCTACAGGTTTAAAAGTTGCATTATCTATATTGCCCGCAGCATGAATAATTCCAGAGATATTTCCATGTGTTTCTTCTATGTTTTCTATAACACGACTAAAAGAATTAAAGTCAGAGACATCTCCACTGTAGTAAAAAACAGGTCTGTTTTTCTCCTTTAACACTTTTAAATCTTCGATAGCATTAATTAATTTAGGATTTGCCTCTTTATCTGCTAAAACAGTATCCCAAAATTCTTCAGAAGGAATTATTGTTCTCCCGGTTAATATTACTTTTGAGTGATATGTATCACACAAATGCAGGGCTAATGCTTTTCCTACTTTTCCTAAACCTCCTGTAATCAAATAGGTTTTGTTTTCTTTTAAATATGAACTATTATCTTTTTCAATAAGATTAAAGTTTTCATAAAACTCTACCCATCTATTTTGATTTCTAAAGGCGATTGTGGTATCTGAATAATTATATTTTAAATCATCAATAACTTTAAAGACTAAGCCTACATCATCTTTATCCTGACTAACATCTATGCTACAGCTAAAAATATTTGGGTTTTCTTGTGCGAAAACATACAATTGTTTCATTGAAGCAGCCATCGTCACATTACTTTCTTCATCTCCTAAAATCTCATGATTCAGATTAGTTAATAAAGTTATTTTTTTACTACGTCCAGGAGAATAATCAATCAGCGAACTACATATATTATTAAAAATAGAAAACACAGACTGTAACGTTTTTTGATCTGTATTTTCAAAACTCCAATTGAATATTATTTGATCAATCTGAATGTTATTGGCAGTAAATTGTTTAAATAATTCTAAATAATCATCGTCATTAAACGGATTAACAGTAATTAATTGGTCGCTGATAATCTCAAAAGTACTTGCATTTTTAACCTCTATAATTTTATTTCCTTCAGTTCTTAATTGCTTTATTAAAGCTGTTATCAAAGGTTTCCCATCAGAAAAAATCAAATACTGTTGTTGTTCTTTGTTCTCTTTATTTTTGCTCAAAAAACATTTCTTCCAGTTAGGTATATAGAACCACTCATTAAATGGTTTTATATCATTTGAATTTTCATTTGAGGCTAATTTCGAAAAAGGTTCAACTATAAAATCAAGTTTAAAATTATCAAAACAATAAGTGGGTGCTGAAATTCTATATCTTTCTTCTAATGAATAATACTCATTCCAATCAACTTTTATTCCCTGATTCCAAATTTGACCTATTGCATTGGTAAATTTTTGATTGTCATCTATAGATTCATTAAAGCGTCTTACGAGTTCTATTGCAACGTTTTTGTTTGAGTACCTTTGATTCTGTTTGCTCAATGTTAGCAATGTTTTTCCGGGACCAATTTCGATAAAAATAGCATTTGACTTTTGAAGAATGAAATCAATTCCATCCTTAAAATTAACAGTTTCTCTTAAATGCCTAATCCAATATTTTGAAGATGTTGCTTCTTCATCTAAGATTTGTTTACCTGTTAGATTAGAGATAAAAGGCATTTTAGGATTTGATAATTTAATATGCTTAAATTCCTTTTCATATTTCTCTAAAATAGAATCCATCATATTAGAATGAAATGCATGTGATGTTTTTAGTACTGAAAATGAAATTTCATTTAAAGATAAAGTTTGAGTAAAATCTTCAATATCTTTTTTATTTCCAGAAACTACACATGAAGATTCAGAATTTATTGCGGCTATCGAAAGATTATTATTTAAGAATTCAATTATTTCGTCAATAGGTGCATCAATGGCTGCCATACTTCCTTTTTCAACTTCGCTCATTAATTGTGATCTTTTTACAATTAATTTTAAAGCATCTTCTAACGAGAATACTTCTGCAATACAAGCTGCTGCATATTCTCCTAAACTATGACCAATCATATTCTTTGGCTTTATACCCCATTTTAGTAAAACTGAAGCTAAGGCATATTCTACTAAAAAAAGAATAGGCTGGGTATACTGAGTTTCGTTAATAAGATTAGGATCTAAAATATTATTTGGCTTATAGCCAATGATTTCTGAATAGTCTTGTCCTGTAATATCAAATAATATTTTGAATCCCTGATCCATATAAAATTTAAAATCAGATTCATATTTATATAAATCTTCCGCCATTTTATAATATTGGGTTCCCTGACCTGAAAACATAAAAACGAGATCTCGTTTTTCCTTTTCTATCAAAAACTGCTCTTTTTTATTCTCTAGGTTTGACAATAATTCGTCTTTGTCTTTTGCAACTGTAAAATTTTTATATAAAAAATCAGTTCTTCCAACTTTTAATGTATAAGCTAAATCTGCTAGTTGAAAAACTTCATTTGTCACAAATTTTTTCAATTTTGTAGTATAATTTGATACAGCATTTTGACTTTTTGCTGAATAAGAAATCAATTGATATGGCCTGGAGTGATTGTTAGGTTCAGCTTTTTTAAATTCCTCTAAAATTGCATGAACATTAGTCCCTCCAATTCCAAAACTACTCACACCTGCTCTAAGCGGCAAAGAATTATCAGACTCCCATTTCTTTAATTCAGGGTTAGCAAAAAATGGTCCACCATCAAAATTTATTTCAGGATTTGGCTTTTTGTAATGCAAAAGGGGCGGAATTATTCTGTTTTTTAACGATAAGGTTGTTTTTATTAATCCGCCAATTCCGGCAGCATTTCCTAAATGTCCAATGTTTGCCTTAAGCGATCCAACTGCACAACTATGCGAGGTATCATAATTAAAAGCCTGATTTAGGGCTTCAATCTCTATAGGATCTCCCAGCTTTGTTCCCGTTCCATGTGCTTCTATGTATGATATTGTATTATAAGGAACATTTGCCATTTTATGTGCCATCCTGATACACTCAGCCTGTCCTTTTACACTTGGAGCAGTGAATCCTACTTTTCTTTTACCATCATTATTTACAGCAGACGATCTAATAACTGCATAAATATTATCGCGGTCTTTAATTGCTTCTTCTAATCTTTTTAATACTACAACACCTGTACCTTCAGCTCCTGTAGTTCCTGTAGATTCGCTGTCAAAAGCACGGCAGTAACCATCTTTTGAACCAATCATGCCTTCTTGATAAAAATGACCTTTGGTTCTTCTTGTATTTAAGTTAACACCTCCTGCAATGGCAATTGAGCACTCTCTTAATAATAAACTTCTACTGGCAAGATGTACAGTTGTCAATGAGCTTGAACAAGCTGTATCTACAACCATACTAGGCCCTTTTAAGTTTAAATTATAAGATATTAAACTACTTATAAAATTTTTATTATTAATAAGTGATAAATAAAAAGGATCAACATTTTTATTCTTACTTATTATACTGTGTGCTATCCAGTTAAAATTATCTTCGGCAGTCATATACATACCTACTTTTTCGGTATAAGTTGTAACATTATAGCCAGCATCTTCTAATGCTGACCAAACTTGTTCATGGAGTAATCTAATTTGGGGATCCATCAGATTAGCTTCATCTTTTGTATAGGAGAAAAATGGATAGTCAAAACTATCTGAATTTTCTATTGATGTTTTTCTCTTTACATAATTAGGATTATTGATAGTATTTTTATCTACTCCAAACCCTAAAAGTTCCTCATCAGAGTAAAATTGTATCATTTCATTACCTTCTTTTAAGTTCTTCCAAAATTCACTTGGATTTTCAGAATTTGAAAACTTGCATGAAATACCTATAATAGCAATATCTCTTTTTATTGATTCTCTGTTCATAATAGTTTTAACTTTAATTAATCTATAATTTGTTCCAAAAAGTCGTCGAATTGTTCTAATAAATCTTCTTCTTCATCCTTTTTAGACAATTTATCATCTTCATCGATATTGTTTATTAATTCATAAATTTCTGTAGATAATTCGCTAATATTTGGAAACTCAAAAAGCATAGAAATATTAATAACTACTTTTAATTCTGCTTTAATCAAATTAACCATATTAATTAGCTTTAAGGAGTTCATTCCTAGATCAAAAAGACTATCATTTATTCCAATTTCATTCTCTTTGCAATCTAAAATAGAAGCAACTACTTTTGTAAGTTTTTCTTCAACTTCATTTCTTGGAGCAACATACTCTTTTTTAATCAGATCTTCCCCTGTAACACTTGGTAATGCTTTTTTGTCGACCTTACCATTTGATGTTAATGGTATTGTTTCTACTTCGATATAAAAAGTTGGAACCATATATTCCGGAAGATTTTTTAACAGATAGCTTCTCAATTCAGATTTATCAATTTCTGAAGATGAAACGAAATAAGCAATTACAGTTTTCTCATTATTTACTTCTTTAATGATTACTAAAGCTTGTTCTATAGCTTCTGAATATTGTTTAAGGTTTGTCTCAATATCTCCTAGTTCTATACGATACCCTCTCACTTTTACCTGATCATCTATTCTGCCTTTATAATCAATTGTTCCGTCAGTCATCCATAGCGCCAAATCGCCAGTTTTATAGATCTTTTCACCTTTTTTAAATGGGTTTTCGACAAATTTATCTGTTGTCAGATCAGGGCGATTCAAATAACCTCTAGCTAAACCTGAGCCTCCAATGCAAATTTCTCCAGTAACTCCTTCTGGTTGCAGATCATTAAATTCGTTTACTATATAAATCGAAGTATTTCTAATTGGGCGGCCTATAAGAATTGCTTCTTCACCAGACGTAACTTCATAAATCATACATCCAACTGTAGCCTCTGTAGGGCCATATTCGTTATAGATACGAATAGCAGGGTTTATTTTTTGCAAGATTTCTATATGCTCTTTACGTAGTTCTTCTCCTCCAACTATTGCTACTTCAATTTTATCTGATTTCAGATTTAAACCACCTAATATTCCAATATGTGCAGGTGTTAACTTGATACAAGAAATTTCATCTGATAGATATTGCTCTAATAAATTAGGAACCTGATCTGCTGAATTTAAGATCTTTAAGGTTCCACCGCTTATTAAAGGAAGGAACAAACTGGTAATCGTTAAATCAAATGATAACGAAGTAAATAATCCAAAGCTTGTATTGATCAAATCTTCTTTTAAATATTGTTCTTTTGCCCAAGTAACATAATTTGTCAACGAACTATGTTCAATCATAACTCCTTTAGGCTGACCAGTAGATCCGGATGTGTAAATAATATATGCTAAATCATTTAATGATAAATCTACTTTCTCACTTTCAGGAAACTCTTCAGACGGATCAAATTCAACATCTATGGATAAAATATTACCTCCATAAAAATCTAAATCAAAAATAAAAGAGGTCTCTGTTATTAATAATTTCAAGTCTGTATCTTCAACTATAAAAGATTTACGATTACTTGGTAATTCAGGATCTATAGGAATATAGACTGCTCCTGATTTTAAAATCCCTAAAATAGAAACAATACACCATTCACTTCTATTTAACTGAATTCCAATCATATCTCCCTTTAAGATGCCATAGTCTTGTCTTAAACTAAAAGCTAACTGAGTAGAAAGATGATCAAGTTCTGTATAAGTAAATTTCTTTCCATCAAAAGTCACTGCCACAGCATCTGGAGTTTTAGCAACCTGATCTTCGAATAAACTAATAAAAGTATTTTCTATTGGTAATGCTAAATCACTTCCTTTAAAATCTTCCAACAATTTTATCTTTTCAGATGGTGTCAAATATTCCATTTTATCTAATGACAATCCTTCTCTTAAGCTAAATTGTTCTACGATATTTGAAAAATGTGATATCAAATTCAATATCAATTCAGATTCAAGGGCATTAGAGTCATATTTAAATTCAACTTTATATCCTGAGTTTACAGGTATGATATTAATATTAAAATCATAATTATTTTGCTCAGTACCTTTAATTGCTTCTAATGTTATTTTTTGTCCTTTCTCATTAAAATCTTTTTCATTTTCATCTTCAACAGCATCTTGAACTAAATAATTCATAAATGCCATAAGATTGTTTATCAATCCCATTCCTAATGAGCTTTGAGACTGAACTTCTGACAAATTGATGTAATGATGAGGTGCACTTTCTAACATTTCAAGATGTAATCTTTTCAGGAATGTTTTTACAGTATCTGTTGTTTCATATTTTACCCTTACCGGTATTGTATTAATAAACAAACCTACCATATTCTCTACTCCTTGTAATTCTCCTGGTCTTCCTGATACTACAGAACCAAAAACTACATCTTGCGTATTGTTATATCTGGAAAGCAGATACCCCCAAACTCCTTGTATAAATGTATTAGGTGTTATGCCAAGGTCACTGCATACCTTTTTGATATTGTCGAATACAGAACCTTCTATCTGAAGGATCTCACTTTTAAAAATTGCATTGTTAGTTAATTTTTTCTTCTTTTTAAAAGGAACATCTGTAATTGATGTTAGCCCATCTAAATAGTTTTTCCAATAGGACAATGATGCGTCTTTATTGATTTTTGATAACCAATCGATGTAAGTTGAATATTTATCAGCCGCTGGTAATTGTATCTTTTTACCATTATTTAAAGCCATTAATATTTTATAGAAATCGTTGATCAAAATACTCAGACACCATCCATCCATTAAGATATGGTGGCTGCTCCAGATAAATTCATAATCTCCATTTCCTAACTCCAATACTTTCAAACGTATCTGAGTTGGTTTTTCAAAATTAAATCCTCTGGCTTTATCTTTTTCTTTTATGTCTTGCAGATAGTTATCTATATTCTGGAAATCAAGAGCAGATTCGTAACTAAAATTACTGGAAACCGTTTTATGTACGATCTGTAAAGGAACACCACTGTAATCATTGGTAAAACTCGTTCGTAAAATTGCATACCTGTTCACCAACTCATCATAAGCTTGTTTTACAGCATTAATGTTTAAATCGTTAGAGTTTAATCTATAAGCTGTCTGATTAAAATACATATGACTTGAATTGTCTACCAGCCAATAGTAGTACAAACCTTGCTGTAATGGCGAAAGCTCGTAAATATCCTCAATATTATTGTCTTTATTAAGCTCGATCAGGTCAGAATAACTTAATTTATTATACGTTAAATCAGATGGTGTTAAGCGATTTTCCTTTATTTCTGATAATGATTCAATCAGATTTATTAACTGATTTTCGTAAGCAGTTATCAGTTTTGCGATTGTTTCTTCACTAAAAATATTTCCTGAATAACGAATAGACATATTAAGCTGATCTGAAACCATCATTCCGGAAACATCAAGCAATACCTCGCTTTGGCTATTTGATACATCTGATGATAAACCTATATTTTCTGATGAAAATTCAAATAAAGATTCTCCTTTTTTATTTGTACCGGCATTAGTGCCAAAATCTCCTAAATAATTAAACTGAATACTTGGAAGCAATTCATTTGCAAAACGTTTGTCTAAATATTTCAGAATACCATATCCAACTCCTTTGTTTGGAACTCTGCGTAAAGATTCTTTTACTCCAATTAACTCATCGCCTTTTGACGATGATATATCCAATACAAAAGGATAAACACTTGTAAACCATCCAACAGTTCTTCCAATATCGATACCATCAATGATTTCCTCACGTCCGTGTCCTTCCATTTTCAAAACACTTTTCTCTACTCCAAAAACTTCACGAAGTGCCAATCCCAAACCGGTAAGCAATACATCATTAATTTCTGTGCTGTAAACATGATGTACTTGAGTCTGAAGTTTTTCTGTCAACGATTCATCAAGAATAAAATAAGAAGACTTATCTATAGTCGACAATTTTTCTCTGCCCGCATAATCTGCCGGTAATAAAGCGATTGTTTCTTTTGAAACCTCATCCCAATACAATCGCTCTGATTGCATTTTTTCGCTTTTGGCAAATTCTTTCTGAGCTGAAGCCCAACGCTGAAACGAATCTGTTTTTAATGGCAGTTTAACTGGTGCTTTTGTTTGATAAGACTGATACAGATTAGATAAATCTTCAAACAAAATACGCCATGAAACACCATCAATTACAAGGTGATGAACAATTAGCGCAAGACGATCTCCATCTGACATTCTAAAGTGACCAATATGAAATAAAACTCCTGACTCAATATTGAATCCCGATTGTAAATTCTCTCCAATGCTGCGCAATGTTTCTAATTCAAGCTCTTTTGAATCAGATCGTAAGTCATAAAAATCAATTTTATAATGTTTCTCTGATGCATCATTATTATACTGAGTCCAGGAATCATTATCTTGTTTGTATACCATTCGTAAAGCATCGTGATGTAAAACCAACTGAGCTATCGATTGTTCTAAAACAGAAGGATCAATCTCTTGTCTGCTTCTTAAGATAACAGATTGATTGTAATGGTTTTTATTAGGGATTTGTTCGCTTTCGAAGAAAAACTGCTGGATTGGCGTTAATTCGACCATTCCTTTTACCTCAGCCTGACTTATAATTGCAACATCAGTTTTTAATAATTTTGCCAAATCTTCGACAATAGGATTTTGCAAAATCTGTGCTACTTTTAAAGTATATCCCTGTTGTTTTATTCTCGAAACTACCTGAATAGATTTAATAGAATCTCCTCCCAGATTATAAAAACTATCTTTTACACTAATCTGATCGCGCTTTAAAACATCTGACCAAATAGTTACCAAAAGTGCTTCTTCTTTGGTTCTTGGTGCAATGTAACTTTCTTTGATTAAATCATTATCTGCAACTTCCGGTAAAGCTTTACGATCTATTTTTCCTATTGATGTCAACGGAATAGCATCCAGCTGAACATAATAAGAAGGCAACATATAATCCGGCAATACTTTGCTAAGATTGCTTTGCAGCTCTTTTTTATCAATTTTATCATCAGATACATAGTATGCAACCAGAACTCTATCATCGTCAGTTCCTTTTGTAACCACGACTGCCTGTTTTAAAGCTTTTGAAGTTTGCAATAAAATTGTTTCTATCTCGCCAAGCTCTATTCGGAAACCGCGAATTTTTACCTGATGATCTTTTCTTCCTAAAAATTCTATGTTTCCATCCGGAAGCCATCTTCCTAAATCGCCTGTATCATACATTCTAAGTCCTTCTTCAAAAGGATTCTCCATAAACTTTTCGTCTGTAAGATCAGCACGGTTCAGATATCCGCGTGCAACTCCCCCACCTGAAACATAAATCTTTCCGGAAACTCCTATTGGCAATAATTGAGAACCATTATCATCAAGTATATAAACTTTAGAATTAAGAATAGGTTTACCTATAATACTTTCTTTACTTTCGTAATTAACATCAATTATCCAGTTTGTTGAATCAATTGTGTTTTCTGTTGGACCATATGCATTATAAAAACGTGCATTCATTTTGGCCTTTTTCAAATGACGAATGTTTAATACATCTCCTCCGGAAACAACATGTTTTAAGGATTTAAGATTACAGAATTTTTCGCTGTAATCAGGATTAGATAATAGATCATTTAGTAATGATGGCGGCATATTTACTTTTGTAACACTATGCTTATTCACCAATTCTATTAAATTTTCATTTATATTATTATAAAAATCTTTATGTGCTATTACACTTTTTCCTCCTGTAAGAAGCGGAATCAAATATTCTTCAATTGCTCCGTCAAAACAGTAAGATCTAAAGAATAAAGTAGCATCTGATTCTGATAACGTAAAGAATAATTTGTAATAACTCATTCTCGAAACCAGATTTCTATTTTCTACCATAACCCCTTTAGGATTACCGGTTGTTCCGGAGGTATAAATAATATAAGCCAGATTATCAGACGCACTGTTCTTTTCAGGATTAGAAACTGAATACTGCTCTTTTACGCTATAAAAAGCTGCAAATTCATCTTCATCAATAACGACTTTGCTTTTTGAGTCATTTTCCATATACTGGATTCTTTCCTCAGGATAATTAACATCAATTGGCACATAAGCTCCTCCTGATTTTAAAATTCCTAATACAGCAATTGTAACTCTCTCGCTCTTATCTAATTTTATTGCGATTAAATCATCCGGCTGGATCGTATACTTTTCTCTCAGATACATTCCCAACCTGTTGGCTTCTTCGTTTATTTGATTATAAGTAAATTGTTTATCTTCGAAAATAACAGCTACACTATCAGGTGTTTTTATTACTTGTTCTTCGAATATTTCAATTAGTGTTTTCTCACGATCAAATTCTACTGTAGTAGTATTAAAATCATTTAATAATTTAGATTTCTCTGATAGCGGTAAATATTCAATTTGATCTAATGACAATTCTTCTCTTGAACTAAACTGCTCTGTGATATTTGAAAAATGTGATATCAGATTCAGTATTAATTCCGAATCAAAAGTGCTTGAATCGTATTTAAATTCTACTTTTAATTCTGATTCATAAGGCATTACTGTTACATTAAAATCATAATTTGTCTGCTCAAAAACATTTATTCCTTCAACAGTAATTTTTTCTTCCTTTTGACCGTATAATATGTCAATCTCATCTTCGATAGCATCTTGCACCAGAAAGTTCTCAAAAATCATTAAACTATTAATCAGGTCCATTCCTAAAGAACTTTGTGACTGTACTTCTGACAAATTGATGTAATGATGAGCCGTCGCATCTAATGTTTCTAAATGCAATCTTTTCAGGAATGTTTTTACAGTATCTGTTGTTTCGTATTTTACCCTTACCGGTATTGTATTAATAAACAAACCAACCATATTTTCTATTCCGGGTAATTCTCCTGGTCTTCCTGATACTACAGAACCAAAAACTACATCCTGTGTATTATTATATCTCGAAAGTAAGTATCCCCAAACTCCCTGAATAAATGTATTTGCTGTGATCCCCAACTCACCGCATAGGTTTTTTACATTTTCAAATACAGAACCTTCAATATGAATAATTTCTTTATTGGATGTCTCACTCTTAGTTTCTCCTTTTTTCTTTTTAAAAGGTATTTCAGTATTTGATGTTAACCCGTCTAGGTAGTTTTTCCAATAGGATAATGATGCGTCTTTATTGATTTTTGACAACCAATCGATGTAAGTAGAATATTTAACCGGTTCCGGCAATTGTATTACCTGACCGTTGGTTATGGCCATTAACATTCTGTAAAAATCGTTGATCAAAATACTCAGACACCATCCATCCATTAAAATATGGTGGCTGCTCCAGATAAATTCATAATCTCCATTTCCTAACTCTAATACTTTCAAACGCATCTGAGTTGGTTTTTCAAAATCAAATCCTACTGCTTTATCTTTTTCTTTTATGTCTTGCAAATAGTTATCTATATTCTCGACATCAAGAGCAGATTCATAACTAAAATTGCTGGAAACTGTTTTGTGTACAATCTGCAAAGGTACACCACTGTAATCATTAGTAAAACTAGTTCGTAAAATTGCATACCTGTTCACCAACTCATCATAAGCTTGTTTTACAGCATCAACATTTAAATTGCTAAAATGCAGCTTATATGAAATTTGCTCAAAATACATATGACTTGAATTGTCTACCAACCAGTAGTAATACAACCCTTGCTGTAATGGCGAAAGCTCATAAATATCCTCAATATTATTGTCTCTATTAAGTTCTGTCAGATCAGAATAACTTAACTTATTGTATGTTAAATCAGATGGCGTTAAGCGATTTTCCTTTATTTCTGATAATGATTCAATCAGATTTATTAACTGATTTTCGTAAGCAGTTATCAGTTTTGCAATTGTTTCTTCACTAAAAACATTGGCTGAATAACGAATAGACATATTAAGCTGATCTGAAACCATCATTCCGGAAACATCTAATAATACTTCGCTTGTGCTATTTGATACATCTGATGATAAACCTATATTTTCTGATGAAAATTCAAATAAAGATTCTCCTTTTTTATTTGTACCGGCATTCGTTCCAAAATCTCCTAAATAATTAAACTGAATACTTGGAAGCAATTCATTTTCAAAACGTTTGTCTAAGTAATTAAGAATTCCATATCCAACTCCTTTGTTTGGAACTCTGCGTAAAGATTCTTTTACTCCAATTAGTTCATGACCTTTTGATGATGACAAATCCAACACAAAAGGATAGACACTTGTAAACCATCCAACGGTTCTTCCAATATCGATACCATCAATGATTTCCTCACGTCCGTGGCCTTCCATTTTCAAAACACTTTTCTCTACTCCAAAAACTTCACGAATTGCCAATCCCAAACCGGTAAGCAATACATCATTGATCTCTGTGTTGTAAACCTGATGTGCTTGTGTCTGAAATTTCTCTGTCAATGATTCGTTAAGAATAAAATAAGAAGACTTATCTATAGTCGACAATTTTTCTCTGTCTTGATAATCTGAAGGCAATAAAGCGATTGCTTCTTTTGAAACCTCATCCCAATACAATCTCTCTGATTGCATTTTTTGGCTTTTGGCATATTCTTTCTGAACTGAAGCCCAACGCTGAAACGAATCTGTTTTTAAAGGCAGTTTAACCGCTGTATTCGTTTGGAAAGATTCATATAAATTAGATAAATCTTCAAACAAAATACGCCACGAAACACCATCAATTACAAGGTGATGAACAATCAGTGCAAGACGATCTCCGTCTGACATTCTGAAGTGGCCAATATGAAACAAGATTCCTGAGCCAATATTAAATCCGGATTGCAAATTATCACCAATGCTGCGTAATGCTTCTAACTCAAGTTCCTTTGAATCAGATCGTAAGTCATAAAAATTAATCTTATAATGTTTACCTGATGCATCGTCATTATACTGAGTCCAGGAATCATTATCCTTTTTATATACCATTCGTAAAGCATCATGGTGCAAAACCAGCTGAACTATCGATTGTTCTAAAACAGAAGCATCAATCTCTTGTTTGCTTCTTAAGATAACAGACTGATTGTAATGATTTTTATTTGGGATTTGTTCGCTTTCAAAGAAAAACTGTTGGATTGGCGTTAAATCAACCATTCCTTTTACCTCAGCCTGACTTATAACAACAACATCTGCTTCTATTAATTTTGCCAAATCCTCAACAATAGGATTTCTTAAAATCTGTGCCACTTTTAAGGTATATCCCTGTTGTTTTATTCTCGAAACTACCTGAATAGATTTAATAGAATCTCCTCCCAGATTATAAAAACTATCTTTTACACTAATCTGATCGCGCTTTAAAACATCTGACCAAATAGTTACCAAAAGTGCTTCTTCTTTGGTTCTTGGAGCAATATATTCTTCTTTAATCAGATCAATATCACTTACAACAGGTAATAATTTATAATCTGTTTTTCCATTAGATGTCAATGGAATAACATCCAGCTGAACGTAATAAGCAGGCAGCATATAATCCGGCAATACTTTGCTTAGATTAGCTTGAAGTTCTTTTTTATCAATTTTATCCTCAGACACATAGTAAGCAACCAGAACCTTATCTTCATCGGTTCCTTTTGTAACTACAACTGCTTGTTTTAAAGCTTTTGAATTTTGAAGTAAAATTGTTTCTATCTCGCCAAGCTCTATACGGAAACCACGAATTTTTACCTGATGATCTTTTCTTCCTAAAAATTCTATATTTCCATCCGGAAGCCATCTTCCTAAATCGCCTGTATCATACATACGGAGTCCTTTTTCAAAAGGATTATCCATAAACTTTTCAGATGTAAGATCATCGCGGTTCAAATATCCACGCGCAAGTCCGTCTCCAGATACATAAATCTTTCCTGTAACTCCCGCAGGTACAAGATGCAATGCTTCATCTAAAATATAAACGGTACTATTTGGAATTGGTTTCCCTAACGGAATTGTTGTATAATCTGAATTAGTAATAGCATAAGTCAGAGAAAAAGTAGTGTTTTCTGTTGGCCCGTATCCATTTGTAATTTTTGTATCAGGAAAAGAATTATATAGTTTTTTAACATGATGCGGAGAGACAACATCTCCACCTACAATTATCTGTTTTACATTCCTGAATACTTCTATATCACTATCTACTACAAAACTAAACCATGACGCTGTCATCCAAAAATTATCGACTTCGTTTGTCTTAATGATTTGTTTCAGCTTATCGATTTGTAATAAATTATCCTGAGACGCAAGAACTAATTTGGCCCCATTTAATAGTGTTCCAAAATATTCTAAAATAGTAGCATCAAAAGATATTGCTCCGGTACTCAAAAGTGTGTTTTCAATACTTAAAGGAAAATAAGAACAAGGCTTAACCAATCTTACTACACTTTTATTTTCTACCATAACCCCTTTAGGATTACCGGTTGTTCCGGAAGTATAGATTACATAACTAAGGTCTGTTGGAGTATTGATGTTTTTAAGATTCTCATCGCTATATTCTGCACTTTGAAGATTAAATTTTGAAAATTCTTCCTCATCAAAAACTACTTTATTTTGAGTATCTTTTTTAATAAAATCAATTCTGTCCTGTGGATAATTTGGATCAATAGGTACATAAGCGGCGCCTGATTTTAATATTCCCAGAATTGCCACAATTAATTTTTCACTTCTCTCTAATTTAATTCCAATTAGATCGTCAGCTTTTATATCATATTCCTCTCTTAAATAAGTCCCAAACTGATTTGAAAACTTATTTAGTTCCTGATAGCTATATTTTTTATCTTCAAATACCAAAGCAATATTATCCGGTGTCTTTTGAACTTGTTCTTCAAATAATTGGATGATTGTTTTATCTTTTGGATAATCAATTTTGGTGTCATTAAAAGCTAATAATCTTTCAAGCTCATTTTCAGAAAGATATTCTATGTTACCAATACTCATTTCTGAGTTATTGATTAACGCTGTCAATAATAATTTAAAATTTATTACCAGATCTTTTATGGTATCATTATCATATATATCCGTATTGTAATTGATTTGAAGCATTAAATCTTCATCAACTTCTTTAAATATTATTTCCAGATCAAATTTTGATACTACTTCAGCAAATTCTTCGATAGTTTTACTTTCATATTTTGGTGTAGATTCTTCAGATTTATCTCCTGTATTCTGTAAAATCAACATAATATCAAATACTGGATTTCTGCTGGTATTTTTTGCAATATCCAAATCCTCAACCAATCTGTCAAAAGGATATATTTGATTTTCCAGCGCCTTCAAAGTATTTTCCTTAATCTTGTTGTATAGTGTCTGGAAACTTTCGCCTGAATCTATTTTATTTCTTAAAACAAGAGTATTTACAAAAAAACCAATCTGATTTTCTAAATCAACGTGATCTCTTCCCGCAACCGGACTTCCTATTATAATGTCGTTTTCAAGAGTATATTTATACAATAAAACATTCCAGATTCCCAACAAGCTTATAAATAGAGTTCCATCTTGTTCTCTGGTAAATTTTTTCAAATTACCAACCTGATCTTTTGCTAAAAAAGTTTTTAACGTTCTACCGCTATAAGTTTTAATATTTGGTCTTCTTTTTTGTGTTGGCAATTCGATTGTTGGTAAATCTCCTGACAGTTTATTTAACCAATATTCTTTTGCTTTTATAAAAGATTCTTCGCTAAATTGTTGCAATTGCCATGCAGCATAATCTTTGTATTGAATTCGTAATTCAGGTAACGAAATTTCTTTACCATGCGCATAAAACTGATAGTAATCTAAAATATCTCTTTTAATGATATTCATCGACCATCCATCGCTTATGATATGGTGCATGTTATAATAAAAAATATACTTATTTGAATCCGTTTTAATAATACTTGTTCTTAGTAACGGTCCATTTTCTAAATTAAATGGTGTAAGTCTGTCGTTTTTGATGTAAGCGCTAACTAAATCCTTAGCATTATTATCGAAACTAAAATCTTCTTCGTTTATCGAAAAATTGATTTCATTTAAGGAAACTATTTTCTGATTGACCAAGTCGTTTTCATTCAGACAAAAAACGGTTCTTAAAATCTCATGTCTTTCTACGGTTGCGTAAATCGCTTTTTTGAAACTTTCCAGATCCTGAATTTCGTCAAGTTCCATTACAGATGACATATTATAAGCTAATGAAGCATCTCCAAATTGGCTTAAAATCCATAACCTTCTTTGTGCATCAGAAATGGCATAAGAAACATTCTCATCGATTTTAGTGATTTCAACGAAAC
Organism: Flavobacterium chilense; assembly: GCF_001602525.1. Taxonomy (GTDB): domain Bacteria; phylum Bacteroidota; class Bacteroidia; order Flavobacteriales; family Flavobacteriaceae; genus Flavobacterium; species Flavobacterium chilense. The sequence goes on along the minus strand of NZ_LSYT01000006.1, from coordinate 159,631 downwards.
TATTTTTTAGTGACGATTGTATAAATAAAGCCTGTTGTTCCAGAGTTGGATTAGTAAAAATTTGCTTTAACTCTAAACGCACATTAAATTTTTTATGAATGGCACTTATAAGACGTGTCGCTTTTAAACTATGTCCGCCTAAATCAAAAAAATTATGTTTGATTCCAAATTCATTCGTATTTAGCAAAGCTTTCCAAATTTCGAATAAATCAGTTTCAATTTGATTCGAAGGAGCTACCACTTCCAGTCCGTTATTTGCTAGATTATCTAATGGTGACGGCAATTTAGTTTTGTCCAATTTACCATTTGCATTAATAGGCAATTCATCCATTTGAATAATAAATGCCGGAATCATATACTCCGGAAGTTTCGCAGACAAATGCAGTTTTAAATCGTTTATAGTCGAATTGTCTTTAAAAGCAACATAAGAGGCAATACTTTTATCTCCGTCCGGCATTAAAACCAAAGTAATAGCACTTTGCGCAACGCTTTGAAATGAATCTATTTGCTTTTTAATTTCATCTAATTCTATTCTGTAACCACGCACTTTAACCTGATCATCAATTCGTCCCAGATATTCTAATTCTCCAGATGGCATAAATCGGGCTAAATCTCCTGTTCTGTACATCTTTTCATTTTCATCAAATGGGCATGGAATAAATCTTTCAGCATTTATTTCCGGACGGTTCAAATAGCCTCTGGCAACACCTTGTCCTGACACGTATAATTCTCCCGGTCTTCCATAAGGCAATAATGCTTGTTGCTGATCTAGTACATAACAATTGGCAAAAGCAAGTGGTTTACCAATGTTGCTTAACGCAGATGCTAAACTTTCGTCTGTTAGCAATTTATAAGTAACGTGTACAGTAGTTTCAGTGATTCCGTACATGTTGATAAGTCTGACATCAGCGTTACTTTCTCTCCATAATTTTAGTTTAGCAGGATTTAATGCTTCACCTCCAAAAACGACATAACGCAAAGAAGGAACTTTATAATCTAAAGCAATAAAGTTGTAAAATGCTGATGGTGTCTGGCTAAACACCGTTACATTATGATCTGCCATTAATTTGGCAGCCAGTTCCTGATTACGAACTTCTTCGTTGCTTAAAACCAAAACATTACCACCAGTTAACAACGCTCCGAAAATTTCCCAAATAGAAAAATCAAAGCAATAAGAATGGAAAAATGACCATGTATCTTCTTCAGAAAATTCAAACTCTAAAAAGCATGATTTTAATAAACTTATCACATTGCCATGTTCGATCATTACTCCTTTTGGTCTTCCTGTAGTACCTGAAGTATAAATGATATACGCCAAATTATCTCCGGTAATAGTAACTTCAGGTAATGATTGTTCTAATTTTTCTGTCAACGCTGAGAAAGAATTTACAAAGTCAGCATCAACAATTAGCTTACAATCTGCATCTTCAATCATAAAAGATTTACGATCTTCAGGATAACTTGGATCTATAGGCACATAAGCCGCACCTGCCTTAAGTACACCTAGAATTGATACAATTAAACTATCGCTTTTAGGCAATATAATCGCTATTTTATCTTCTGTTTTAATACCGAAACTATCAATTAGATAATTCGCAAACTGATTTGATTTTACATCCAAATCTTCATAATTCATTTTTCCTGAAGACCATGTAACTCCAGTTCTTTGGGTATGTTTTTTTACTTGTTCCGAAAATAATTGTACTATCGAAACAGAAGAATCATTTGTAAAATCCTGACTTTTAACCAGTTTATTATATTCTTTTTCAGAGACTAATGAAATATCTTTTAGAGAAGAAGTTTCATTTTCTATTACTGATTCTACAATTCTTTTTACTAAATCTAAAAGGGAATAAACAGTATCCTGATTAAAATATAAGTCGTTATACGTTAAAACTAAATCAAACTTATCTGCTTGTTCTGTTACCAGTAAATTAAAATCATATTTACCCCATCCCTGATTGCTTATTGCAGAATCTTCTACTTTACTTGTATCTTCTGCCTTAGATTCATAAACATATAAAATATCAAACAATGCGGTTCTACTCATATCCTTTTTAGGATTAAGTTCTAACACCAGTTTATCAAAAGGCATTGCTTTAAAATTTTCTGCTTCCTGCCATTCCTGATCAACCGTTGCGCATAATTCTAATAAGTTTTTTTGCTGATCTAAAAACGAACGCAAAACAACAAGATTCTCTACAGGACCTACCACATTTTCTAACTCCTCGCCACGAAGATCCATCCAGGTTCCTATAACAATGTCTGACAATCCCGTAAGGCGGGCAAAAGCCATTTTGTAAGCCGCCAGAAATAAGCTTCTTGAACTAATGTTTCTTGTTGAGCAAAATGATTTTACTTTATCAGCATCGATTGCTGCACTAATTTTATTGGCTTTATAAATATGAACCTGCTCGCGCTCATTATCTGTAGAGAAATATAAAACCTGAAGATCTTTTAATTTTGATTTCCAATGAAATAATAAAGGCTCTAAATCTTCATCACTTAATTCATTTTGCCAATTAGAGAAATTATAAAACTGAATTCCTTTTTCATCAGCCGAATCTACATTATTGATTAATGCCAAAAATTGATTCTCAATTAGTTTGATACTTTTTCTGTCGATTATGGCATGATGAATTACAAAATATACAATAGTATGATCCTGCTTGTTTTCATAGTAACATTTAATCAAATAATCTGTATCAAAATCAAAAGGAATCTGACGCAATTCTTCTGCATTTTCTATTAGATTTTCTTTTTCTATTACTAATGCATCTATGTTTAAAAGGCTTGTCTCTGAAATTTCCTGAAAAATTTCTCCACCATCTTTAGATAGTCTTGTTCTTAAAATAGAGTTGTTTTCTACTAATTTTAGAAAAGCATTTTTTAAAAGATCTCTCTCTAAATTTTTATCAATTTCTAAAAAGAAAGGTATGTTATGATAAACAGGTCCTCCAACATATAAATCATTCTTTTCAAAATAATCTATAAACCATAGTCTTTGCTGATGATATGAATTAAGTACTCTCATTAATTTGTATTTTTAAAATGAAATCAAAAAAGATTTATTTGAATTATTATTAAGTTGTTTGGTTTCTCTTCTTGTTTTAAACTATTTCAGACTGAATGACGGGATTGATTTTTTATCGACCAGACTAATTTTGTCTATTGTTTTATCCTGATTTTCAAGGACTTGTTCCAGACACAGTAAAAAACGCTCTCCTAATTTTGAAATCTCTAAATCGCTGAATACATTCTTTTGATATTCAATTACATAAGAGATTCCGTCCTTGTCATTATTGATGTAAAAACAAATAGGAAATTTGCTTCTCTTTACCGTTTTGTCTTGCGGAATAAATGTTATGTTTTCTAAACCGTTACTTTCGTCCTTGTCTTCGTGATTGATAAAATTGACGTACAAATCAATTCTCTCCATCAGATTAAAATTGTTTTTGAGATCAAAATCTTCGATAATAGAATCGAATGGGTAAAATGAATTGTCAAAAATTTTAATTTGATTTTTAATCGTTTCGTCAATGATTTCTTTTACCTGATGCTGTCCGTTAATTTTTACTCTAAATGGAGACATATTCAGGTATAATCCCACCTGACCTATTAAATTAGGATGACTTCTAAGGTTTATTGGGGCTCCAATTATTACATCATTCTGACCACTTATCTTATGAATTAAAACACCTAAAGCAGCAGTCATAATTCCCATTAGATTATAATTATTATCTGCGCAATACTTTTTAATTTCTCCGGCAAATTTGGCAGAAAGCACTTTTGAATAATGGGCCCCGTCATAATTCTCCGTATTTGAGTTTTTGTACCATTTAGGTTGTTGTTTGACATTTTCTAAATAGTTTTCCCAAAAGTCTTTCTCCGATGAAAATTCATTATTTGCTAATCTGTTTTTAATCCAATAAGCATAATCTTTGTATTGAACCTTTATTGGATTTAACTCGATTGAACTTCCCTTTTCATAAGCATTATATAATTTCATGACCTCGCTTATAATAACCTGATCAGAGGTGTAATCACCAATTATATGATGCATTAATGTGGACAGAATAAATTTATTGTCTGAAATTTTAATCAAAAGAAACTGTAGCAAAGGTGCTTTTTTCAAATCGAATACTGTGTCGCTAAAGCTTTTTAAATGCTCTTTTGCATCATTTTCGCTAAAGCTTTCGTTAACGATTTTATAGTCAAAAATGAAATCAATTTTAACCTCATCAACAATTTTTTGTACCACTTCTCCAGCTTCATTTACTTCAAATCCTGTTCTTAAAATTTCGTATCTATTAATGATTTCCTGTAAAGCTTTTTTGTAAAGCTCAACTTTAAAATCGCCAGTAACATGATACGTATAAGACATATTGTTTGCTCGTGAATGATCTTCAAATTGAGACGCAAGCCAGATTCTTAATTGCTCATTAGAAATAGCATAACCATTTTCATTTTTAGAAATTGGCGTTATTTCATTTTTCCCTACAATCGATTCTAATACCGGAAGTGATAAAATATGTGCCGCCTGAGAACGAACCGTTGGACATAAAAACAGGTCTTCGATTGCTAGATTAACATTAAAAGCCAATCTGATTTTTGATCTCAATAAAATTTGCTTAATGCTATTACCTCCTAGGGATAAAAAATGATCTTCGGTTCCGATATTTTGTACGTTCAGAATTTCCTGCCATAAGCTGATCAGTTTTTCCTCGACAGCATTAACCGGCTGCTCTTTTTGAATTGATTTTCCTTCTGAAAGTCTGTTTTTTATACTATTTTGAAGACTTACCGTATCTACTTTCCCGTTGGCATTTATTGGAAATTCTGCAAGACGAAAAATAATAGAAGGCATTTCATATACAGACAAATATTTAGAACAATGCGCTCTTAAATCATTTTCAGATATGGTATTTGATTCATAAAAACATACAAGACTGCTGCTTATAGAATCACTGTTGTAAATCATACATTTTACGGTATGAATATCATTTAGTTTTAAAATCACGGTTTCGATAGAATTCATATCAATTCGAACACCGTTGAGTTTAACCATTCCGTCTTCTCTGCCTATTACGATTACATTTCTATCCTGATCATATTTTCCATAATCTCCGGTTTTATAGACAATATCTTTTTCCTGGCTTAATGGGTTTTGAACAAATTTTTCTGCCGTAAGTGCTGCATCGTTATAATAGCCTTTTGACAAAAATGGCGTTTTGATATAGATATCTCCTTTTTCGTTAATTCGGCACAACTCATTTGTTTCATTTACGATCAAAATTCTAGTGTTAGAAATAGGTTGTCCAACAGGCAAAACCTCTTCAGAATTTCTAACAGGATTATTTTCTATTCGGTAAAATGATTTAACCAGCGTAGATTCAGTAGCACCATAAAGATTTATAATCGTGGTATTATTTCCGTATAATTTTCTCCAGTTTGCAATATCTTTTGCATACAATTTTTCGCCTGCAAGCAATATATACTCTAATTCCGGAAACTCGTTTGAAACGGCAATTTCTAATGCATTATGTATTGGCGAAAGCAATCTTAACATTGTAGGAATGGTATGCAACAATGTTATTTTTTCGTTTTTTAACCATTGTAACAATAAAGCCGAATCTTCTTTTATTTCTTTTGATGGAAAACAAATCGTTCCTCCATTCATCAAAGCCACAAAAATATCTCTTAAAGAAGCATCAAAAGAAAGAGATGTTAACTGTCCTACAATAACTTTTTCAGTAATATTAAGCTCTTTTGATTCCCAATGAATAAAATGGCTTAAACTCTGATGACTGCCCAAAACTGCTTTGGGTTTTCCGGTTGAACCTGAGGTAAAAAAGATATAATTCGAATCTTCACCTTCTACGGCTATATCATTGTTGTAAATTGATAATTCTGTACCAATTTCTTTCTCAATATAAATATCTTCTATTTTTTTATATTCTGAAAAAACCAATTGCTTATCATTGATATCGATAGCAATAATTGTTGGAATGTTATATTCGAAAAGAGCATCGTATTCTAAAAAAGAATTAAAATTGCTTTTTGAAATCAGTAAAGCTTTAGGCTTGATTTTCGTATAAAGTTCTTCCCAATAATTTTGACTGTATTTTTGATCCAGCGGTAAATAAATTGATCCGGATTTAAAAATTCCAAGTACAGCAATTAACTGAACTAATCTGTTATCTAGAAAAACCGTTGTGATATCATTTTTCTTTATAGAAAAATGATTCAAAAGATGCGCTAAACGATTAGCCTGAATATTTAATTCGCTATAAGATACCGATTCCGTTTCAGTACGAACTGCAATATTAGCAGATTTTTTTTCTGCAATATTTTCAAACAAATAATGTAAAACTTTTTTATTCATTATAGTGCTATTTCTATTTTTTTAAGATTCATTATATCTACAACTTCATCTACCAAAACATCTATAACATCCAGAAACTGAATATTGACATGGGCATTTTTAATCCCTATCTGAACTTCGGTACAACCGCCAATGATAAGCTGGACATCGTTATCAATAAGACTTTCTAATGCTTCATTAAATAAATCATAGGCATAATCAGAAATATCAGAAGATTTAAATCCTCCTTCCATATAAACTGATTTCATAAACTTTTCTTCCTGATCGTATTTATTTAGCGTTATCAGTTCAAAAGGCAGACTCTGGAACTTATCATGAAATAGTTTAGAATTTATGGTTCCTGTTGTTGCCAATAATCCTATTTTTTGAATGTGGCTGTATTCCTTTAATAATCGGTTTGCAATTAAGTCAATAGGGTTTAATAGTTTACTCTTGTCCGAAGCGTCAAATTGATTTAAAAAATAATAAGACGTTACACAAGTAGAAATAATGTAATCAACCTCACATTTTTCAAGAATATCCAATGATCTCTTAAGTTCATATTCGGGCGATTCTTCATTATATACTATTGCAAGAGTTCTGTCCGGAACCTGACTATTGTTATGAACTATAAATTCCGGGAAATCCTGATCACATTTTGCATCAGTTTTATCCATAAGCTTGTTTAAAAAAAGCAGTCCGGCTCTGGTACCCATACCAGAAATAATACCTAATTTATTTCTCATAAATACGTTATTTGATATCATTTTTATTTAAAAACTATCGTCAATAGCTGCGTTAATGTCATCAAAAAAGCTAGCCTGTTCTTGTGTTTCATTTGTATTTGCTGTCGCGATGTAATCGTCTATTGTCAGCGAATCGTTTGACAAATCAAAATCTGTCAGTATTAAAAATTCGGTGAACATTTTTTCTATTACATCAGCATCAAATAAATCTGTGTTGTAAATAATATTGCAGGAAATTTTATTTTCATAAGCCTTAAAATAAAAAGTCAGGTCAAGTTTACTTTTAAAAGATTCCAGTAGTTTCGAATATCCTTGTTCGTTTGTTGGATTATGATCTTGACTTACTGCATTTTGAATCATAACCACAGACACATCAAACAATGGACTTCTCGACAAATCTCTTTGAAGTTCAAGCGCTTCAATTACAGATTCTACAGGAAAAGACTGATGTTCTAAACCTTCTAAAACAGTATTTTTAACTCTTGCTAAAAGGGAATTATAGTTCTCTTTACTTTGTAATAGAACTCTAAATGGCACCGTATTTACAAAACATCCAATCTGATTTTTTAGACTGTGATGATCTCTGCCGTCTATAGGACTACCAATTACCAGATCTTTTTGATAGGAATATTTATACAATAAAATATAAATAAGACTTAAAAGATTCATATAGAATGTAGTCTCTGTATTTTGGACTGTTTCTGCTAGTTTCGCAAAATTATTTCCTGTAATATCGCCAGAGAAAATGTTTCCGTTATAGGTTTTAATTTTAGGACGTTCTTTTGATACCATTAAATCAAGTTGCGGCACTTCTTTTTCAAATTTATTCAACCAATATTCCTGTTCTTTGCCAGCATTATTTTGCGCTATCCAGGCAACATAATCTTTGTGTTGAATTTTTAAATCTTCAAGTTCAGCTTTACCTCCATTTTCATACGCTTTATAAAAGGCTAAAACATCATTTTTTAAAACCTCCATTGACCATCCATCGCCTATTATGTGATGTATGTTATAATAAAATACATAATTAGTATCGCTTATTTGCAGCAGGGCGGCACGTAATAATGGCCCGTTTTCAAGATCAAAACGCTTTTCATTGTCAGTATCAATAAAGTTTTTTATGCCTTTTTCAATGTCTTCAATATTGCGATAATCTTTATAATCAACCTCAAACCTTAATTTTTCAAGAGGCAAAATCCATTGTTTTATTTCGGCGTCAATACTTTCTTTAAAAACGGTTCTTAATATTTCATGACGTTCTATTGTAGCAAGTATAGCTTTTCTAAAATTTTCCGGATTAATCGTTACTTCAATACAAGAAGGCATATGATATGCTTTTGATCCATTTTCGAATTGGCTCGCAATCCAAATTCTCTTTTGTATTGCCGAAACTGCAAAACTTTCCCCTTCCGGTATTTTAGCTATTTCATCCTGATCGATTTTATCAGTTAACTCCAGTAAATTAACATGGGACTTAATGGTTGTTGACTTGAATATATCATTAACTTTAATTTTTACATTAAAGGCTTTTCGGTATTCATTTATCAATAAACCGGCTTTTAAACTATGTCCTCCAAGTTCAAAGAAATTATCAGTAACCCCAATTTTTTCTAAACCTAAAACACTTTGCCATATCGCCACTATTTCTTTCTCGATTACTGTTATAGGAACAACATATTCCTTACGAACGATATCTTCTGATGATATTGAAGGAAGAGCTTTTCGATCAATTTTACCGTTTGAGGTTAAAGGAAAATGAGATAATTCGACAAAAAATCCCGGGACCATATAATCCGGTAATGTGTCCTGAAGAAAATTGCGAAGTGCACTTTTATCCAATGTATTTTCTGAGACGATATACGCCACCAAAACTTTTTCTGAGTTTAGCTCTTTAGCCTCTACTATAACTTGTTTTAAAGGTGTTGAAAATTTTAAAATCGTGTTTTCGATTTCTCCAAGTTCAATTCTGTAACCTCTTATTTTAACCTGATGGTCTTTTCTTCCTAAAAATTCAACATTTCCATCTGTAAGCCAACGTCCTAAATCGCCTGTATCATACATTCTTTGTCCGCTGACAAAAGGATTTTCAATAAATTTCTCAGACGTAAGTGTTTCATTATTAAGATAACCACGTGCTACACTGGCTCCAGAAACGTAAATCTTACCACTCACTCCTATTGGTAAAACCTGCAACTGATCTCCCAAAATATAAACCTGAGTATTACAAACCGGTTTACCTATTGGGATAATTCCGTTATGATCCGGGTTTACTTTATAAAATGTGCTCACTACGGTATTTTCTGTAGGTCCGTAATTATTATAAATATCTAATTGTGAACCTTTATCTATTTTTAAAGCTTCTCCTCCAACCAAAAACTTCACATTATCTATAACGATTCCGGAGCTGGTTAATTCACTGCAAATAGCTGATGGCAAATAACTGTGTGATATCTCTTTAGCATTATAAAAATCAGCCAGTTTTCGCAGATTTAAACGTATCTCCTCTTCTCCAATAGGATATAAAGATGCTCCACTAATTAGATAAGGAAAAATCTCCCAAACAGATGCATCAAACCCAACTCCTGAAAATAACGCTCCACGACTATCTTTATCAACTTTAAACGCCGTGCAATGCCAATAACATAAATTAATTAAATTATGATGTTCGACCATTACTCCTTTTGGATGACCTGTGGTTCCTGAAGTATAAATTACATATGCCAAATCTGTAGCAGAATTGATTTTCTCAACATTAAGTTTCGAATAATCGTTCTGAACTTTTCTGAATTTTTCTAACAGTTGTTCATCAATAATAACTTTACTTGCGCTGTCTTTCTCTATATAATCTATTCGATCTTGTGGATAACTTGGGTCAATTGGCACATAAGCTGCTCCGGATTTTAATATTCCTAAAATCGAAACAATCAGGTTTTCACTTCTTTCTAATTTAATACCTATCAAATCATCAGCCTGAATACTATAGTTTTCTCTTAAATAATGAGCAAGCTGGTTCGAAATTTCATTTAATTCCTGATACGTAAATGCTTTGTTTTCAAAAACAACCGCTGTATTATCAGGTGTTTTTTCAACCTGTTCTTCAAATAATGCAACAATTGTTTTATCTTTTGGATAAGCAGCTTCAGTAGCATTAAAATCAAATAATAATTGCTGTTTCTCAGATGGAATCAAATAATCTGTCTGGTCTAAAACCGCTGATGGATTGGCAATCGAATTGCTTACGAGATTTTCAAAATGACTGAAGATTCTTTCTATTAAAAAAGCATCATAAATGTCCGTGTTGTATTGTATCGTTAAAGACAATCCCTCTTCACTTTCTGTGAAGATAAAACTCATATCCAGTTGCGCTGTTTTGCTTTCAAAAACATAATTTTCTACCTGCAAACCCGTTAATTCTTCTTCATTTGTTATTTGCAATTGTCCCTGATTTTGCAACACGACAATAACATCAAATAAGGCTGAACGACTGTTATTTCTTTTTAGATTTAATTTACCAACCAAATCATCAAAAGGATAGTTCTGATATTGATAAGCTTCTAATAATGCTTGTTTTTCTTTCTCTAACACTTGCAAAATAGTAGCATTTTCTTCTATCTGAGTTCTTATTGCCAGTGTATTAAGATATAATCCAACCTGGTTTTCAAGATCCGGATGTTCTCTTCCGGCTATAGGCGTTCCTATAATAATATCTCGCTGATTGGTATATTTATACAATAAACTTTTTGTTCCGGCCAATAAACTCATAAACAAAGTAGCATCATTATCTTTTGAGAATGTTTTTATCTGATCTAAAAACTCTTTCGAAAATTGATGAGTAATACTATTTCCGTTAAACGTTTTAACTAATGGACGTTTATTAAAACTTGGCAATTCTAATGTTGGCAGTTCTCCTGAAAATTGATTGATCCAATATTGTTCTGCTGCGTTATATTTTTGTTTTTGAATATCACTATTTAACCAAACTGCATAATCTTTGTATTGAATTTTTAATTCCGGTAAATTGATTTCTGTACCATTAACTAAAGAATTATAGACACTTACAATTTCCTTAATTAACAATTCCATTGACCATCCATCACTAACAATATGATGCATTGACATAAAGAAAACATGCTCTTTTTCCTGGATTTTCAGTAAAGATCCTTTAACTAATCCGCCTTTTTCTAAATCAAACGCAACAGCATTTTCGTTTGCCAAATAGCTGGAAACTGCTTCTTTGATTTCGTTTTTCGAACTAAAATCATTATAATTAATCTTGAAGTTTACATGCTCTTTTGGCGTGATCAACTGACGAACTTCTTCGCCTTCTGTTGAAACGAAAGCTGTTCTTAAAATTTCATGTCTGAAGATTAATAACTTGAAAGCTTCCTCTAATTTTAAAACATCCAGATCTCCGGTAAATTTTACCGCAACAGGCATATTATAAGCTAAAGATGCTCCTTCGAACTGGTTTAATATCCAAAATCTGTTTTGTGAAGATGTTAGCGGATAACTTGAAGATTCCGGAGCTTGCGGAATTGCCAAATAATTTGATTCAACTACCTTTTTGCTTAAACCTTGAATCGTTGGATTATTAAAAAAGTCCTTAAACGAAATGCTTTTTCCCAGTTCTTTAAAAGTCTTGTTGATAACCTGAACAACCACTAAACTATGTCCGCCTAACTCGAAGAAATTATCTGTTGTTCCAACTTTTTCAATATTTAAAACTTCTTCCCAGATCTTAGCCAATCCAATTTCTATTGCCGTTGCTGGAGCCACATATTCACGTCTGATAAGATCTTCGCCTGAAATACCCGGTAATGCTTTACGATCTATTTTGCCGTTTGGAGTCAATGGCATTTTATCCAACTCTAAAAAATAACCAGGCAACATATAATCCGGTAATTTACTTTGCAAATAGCTTCTTAAATCTGTCTTATCGATTTTGGTTTCGCTTACATAATAAGCAACTAATACTGTTTGAGAATTAAATTCTTTAGCTTCTAAAACTGCTTGTTGCACCTGATCTGAAAATCCTAAAACAGCCGATTCAATCTCTCCCAGTTCAATTCTGTAACCTCTTATTTTAACCTGATGATCTTTTCTCCCTATAAATTCTATGTTTCCATCTGATAACCAATATCCTAAATCGCCTGTGTCGTACATTCTTTCTCCTTCGAGAAAAGGATTGACCACAAACTTCTCCTGCGTTAATTCTTCTTTATTCAAATAACCCCTCGCTACTCCTGCTCCGGAAACAAATATTCTTCCTGTAACTCCAACAGGAACCAATTGATTATTTTGATCCAGAATTAATACTTGTGTATTTGATATTGGCTGACCAATAGAAATCGTTCTGGCTTCTTTATTGGTAATAAAAAAAGACGTGCTGTAAGTAGTATCTTCAGATGGACCGTACAGATTTCGAACTTCGATTTTATCCAAAGGAAGTTTGGCAATAATATCCGTAGGAAGGATTTCTCCTGCCATGTTTAGTACCTTGATATTATCCAGCGAAACTTTGTCTTCGATCAATTTTCGAACAACGGACGGAACCGTATTTAATAATATATTAGTATCCTGCTCCAGATAATGATTAATTTCCAGCGCGTTCTTCAACATTCTTATTTGTTTACCTGTCGAAAGAGTGTAGAAAAACTCATACACAGACAAGTCAAAACAATGAGAGGTAACAGCATAAACAATATCAAATTTATCAGCATTAAATTCCTTAATCGACCAGTGAATCAATTCAACCGCATTGTGATGTTCCACCATTACTCCTTTTGGATTTCCTGTGGTTCCTGACGTATAAATAATATAAGCCAGATGGTTTGGTTTTGATATCTGATCTAAATTTGATGTGCTGTAATTGTGCTGAACTTCAAGGAATTTTTCTACTAGATTTTGATCAATAACAACTTTGCTGTTACTGTCTTTTTCGATATAATCAATTCGTTGCTGAGGATAATTTGAATCGATTGGCACATATGCCGCACCGGATTTCAATACTCCCAATAAACTAACCAGCAAAAACTCATTTCGCTCTAATTTGATTGCAATTAAATCATCTGGTTCAATACTATAATTAGCTCTTAAATAAGCCGCCAACTGATTTGCTTTTTCATTTAACTGCTGATAGGTAAGTATTGTATCTTCAAAAATAATTGCTGTATTATCAGGTGTTTTAGCAGCTTGTTCTTCAAATAAATCTACCAGCGTTTGATCTTGTGAATGAAGAACTTTTGTATCGTTAAAATCAACTAATAATTGTTGCTTTTCAGCCTCTGTTAAATAATTTATAGTTTCTAATGCCTGCAAAGGTTGATTTATAGATTCTATCACTAAATTCTCAAAATGAGCAAACATTCTTTCGATTGCATCGCCATTATAGATATCTGTATTGTAATTGATTGAAAGCGATAAAACATCTGTTTCTGTGAAAGTATAGGTAATATCAAATTTAGAATTTGAACCTTCAATCACGTACGGACTTACTTCAAGGTTTAGTAATGTACCATTATTCAGGTTATTTAATTGCCCCTGACTTTGTAAAACCATCAAGACATCAAACAAAGCCGAACGGCTCATATCTCGTTTTAAATTTAACTTACCAACCAAAGAATCAAAAGAATAATTTTGATGTTCGTATGCTTTCAGTAATGTTTCTTTTTGAATGGCAAGTAAATCATGAAAACTAATTGCTTCTTTTAATCGTGTACGAATCGCAAGTGTATTAAGATATAAGCCTATCTGGTTCTCTAAATCCGGATGTTCTCTTCCTGCTATTGGAGTTCCAATTATAATATCATCCTGACCTGTATATCTGTATAATAATGCATTTATTCCTGACATTAAAGTCATAAATAAAGTAACATCCTGTTGTTTTGAAAAAGACTGAAGTTTGCTTGAAAATTCTTTTGAAAACCTGCGGGTAATATTTGCTCCATTATAAGTCTGAACCAAAGGGCGCGCATTAGAACCCGGCAATTCTAAAATTGGCAGAGTTCCTGAAAATTGTTTAAGCCAATAGTTTTCTGTAGCCTCTTCCTTTTTTTGCTCCTCATTTCTCCATACTGCATAATCTTTATACTGGATTTCTAATTGTGGCAATTCAACTGCTTTTTCTTCCAGTAAGGCATTATAGATTTTTATAACCTCTGAGATTAAAATTTCCATAGACCATCCATCGCCAATGATGTGGTGCAGCGTAAGGAAAAATAAAGATTCTTTTTCTTTTAATTTTATAATACTGGCTCTTAAAAGAGGTGCATGCTCCAGATCAAATGGTTCATTGTTGCTTTGCGCTAAATAATCAACAAGAAATTCTTGCTGATTGGTAATCAGACTAAGATCTTTTTCAATGATCTTAAAATTTACAACCGAAGCCGGAATTATATATTGATTAACTTCGCCTAACGGAGTCGTTTTAAAACTGGTTCTTAAAATTTCATGACGTTCGATTAACAACTCAAAAGAAGTTTGAAATTTAGCCACATCAACATCGCCTTTTAAGCGAAGTGCACCCGGCATATTATACGCCAGAGATCCGCCTTCAAGTTGGCTTAAAATCCAAAGTCTGTTTTGAGATCCTGTTAAAGGATAAAATTCTGATTCCGGAGCTTTAGCAATTGATGCATAAGTTCTGGTGTTTAATATTTTACTTAGTCCTGATATTGTAGCATTCGCAAAGAAATCTTTATAACTTACAGAGCTGCCCAATTGCTTTTGCACTCTGTTGATTACCTGAGAAATGATTAAACTATGTCCGCCCAGTTCAAAGAAATTATCTGTAATCCCAATGTTTTCAAGCCCTAATACATTCTGCCAAATAGAGACTAATTCTTTCTCGATAAGGGTTCCCGGAGCAACATACGCTTTGCGAACACTATCTTCTGATGCTATTTCAGGCAGTTTCTTTCGGTCGATCTTGCCGTTAGAGGTTAATGGAAATTCAGGCAATTGAATATAAAATCCGGGAACCATATAATCCGGCAACTTACCCTGAAGAAAGTTGCGAAGCGCTGTTTTATCCAAAACTTTTTCTGTTACGATATAAGCAACCAAAACTTTTTCTGATTTTAGTTCTTTGGCTTCTACAATAACTTGTTTTAATGTTTTTGAGAACTCTAAAATTGTATTTTCGATCTCTCCAAGTTCAATTCTGTAGCCTCTTATTTTAACCTGATGATCTTTTCTGCCTAAAAATTCAATATTTCCATCTACAAGCCAGCGGCCTAAATCACCTGTATCATACATTCTTTTTCCTTCTTCAAAAGGATTCGTAATAAACTTCTCGGCAGTAAGCGCTTCGTTATTTAGGTAACCACGCGCAACACTTGCTCCTGATACATAAATTTTACCCGTAACACCTACAGGCAAAATTTGTAGCTGATCGTCCAAAATATAAATCTGGGTATTCGAAATTGGTTTTCCTATCGGGATGATTCCCTTATGATCCTGATTTACTTTATAAAATGAACTTACAACCGTATTTTCTGTAGGTCCGTAATTGTTATAAATTTCTAATACGGAACCTTTGTCTATTTTTAAAGCTTCTCCTCCAACCAGAAATTTTACTTTTTCTATTACAAGTCCGGAATTGGTTAGATCACTACAAATGGCTGAAGGCAGATAGGTATGTGAAATTTCATTGGTATTATAAAAATCAGCCAATTTTTGCAAATTCAGTCGTATCTCGTCTTCACCAATTGGGTATAAAGAAGCTCCACTAATCAGGTATGGAAAAATTTCCCAAACCGATGCATCAAACCCAACTCCGGAGAATAATGCTCCACGGCTATCTCCAGTAACTTTAAATGCGGTACGATGCCAATAACATAAATTAATTAAGTTATGATGTTCTACCTGAACTCCTTTAGGATGACCTGTCGTTCCGGATGTATAAATAACATACGCCAAATCAGTGGGAGAATTGATTTTCTTTACATTCGATTTCGAATATTTATACTGAACCAATTTAAATTCTTCGAATAATGCTTCATCAATGATGACTTTACTGGCACTGTCTTTTTCAATATAATCTATTCTATCCTGTGGATAAGTAGGATCAATAGGTACATAAGCAGCTCCTGCCTTTAATACTCCCAAAATCGAAATAATAAGGGATGCACTTCGATCGAGCCTGATTCCAACTATATCCTTATGACTAATTGCATAATTTTCTTTTAAATATTCTGCTAACTGGTTAGTCTCTTCATTTAAGTCTTCGTAAATAAGTTTTTTTCCATCAAAAACAATTGCGATGTTATTAGGTGTCATGACTACCTGCTCTTCAAATAAATCGAGTATTGTTTTATCTTTTGGATAAAAAGCTGCAGTATCATTAAAGTCAAATACAACTTGATATTTTTCATTAGAAGATAAATAATCAATATGTCTTAGTTCTAATAGAGGAGCAGTAATAGCTTGTTCTAATAATTGTTCAAAGTGTTTAAATATTCGATTGATCAAAAAAGCATCGTAAATATCTGTGTTATATTCGATTGAAAGCGACAATCTCTCTGACTCCACAAATTGAAAACTAATATCAAATTGGGCCGTTCTTCTTTCAAAACTATATTCCTCAATTTCTAATCCGTTTAGGAATTCATTATTGTTTAATGATTTTAGCTGATTCTGATTCTGAAGTACCACCATTACATCAAACAAAACAGAACGACTGGTATCTCGTTTTAAACTTAGTTTATCTACTAAGGAGTCGAAAGGATAATTTTGATATTGATATGCTTCTAATAGTGTTTCTTTTTGTACGGCAATCAAATCTAAAAAGCTATTTTCTTCTTTGAATTGTGTGCGGATTGCAAGGGTATTGAGATACAGCCCTATTTGGTTCTCTAAATCCGGATGTTCTCTACCTGCTAATGGTGTACCAATGATAATATCTTTCTGTCCTGAATATCTATACAATAAAGTATTGATTCCGGCCATTAAAGTCATAAACAAAGTGACATTTTGTTGTTTGGAGAAATTCTTTAATTTGTTTAAAAAATCTTCTGAATAAGTATATGATAACTGGGTTCCGTTATTAGTTTTCACCAATGGACGTGTTTTGAATCCAGGCAATTCTAACACTGGAATTTCTCCTGAAAATTGCTCAAGCCAATAGTCTTCTGATTTTTTAATGGATGCTAGATTGTATTCGTTTTTTAACCAAACTGCATAATCTTTGTACTGAATTTTTAGAGCAGATGAATGTATTTCTTTTCCTTCGATTAATGTATTGTAGATTTTAATGATTTCTGAGGTCATTATTTGAGATGACCAGCCATCTCCTATGATATGATGACGAGAGAAAAAGAAAATATGTTCTGTATCAGATATTTTTAATAAACTTGCTCTAACTAGTGGTGCTTCTTCAAGGTTAAACTCTTTATTGTTTAATGAGATAATAAGATCCTCTATATCTTGTGGTTGTTTGCCTTCATAATCGAAAAAATCGATTTTAAAATTAACTTCTTTTTCCGAAAGAATGAATTGACGCAATGATCCTCCTTCATTGATTTTAAAATAAGTACGAAGAATTTCGTGTTTATTTATTAAATATCTGAAAGCATTTTGAAAAACTTCATCATTCAGAATTCCATTAAGTTTTATGGCTACTGGCATATTATATGCCAATGATCCTCCCTCCAACTGACTCAATAACCATAATCTGTTTTGAGAAGAAGTCACAATATAAGAATCTGATCGTGGTGCCAATGGTATAGCTACATAATTGGATTCATACATTATTTTGCTTAAACCTTTGATAGTTGGATTAGCAAAGAAATCCTTAAAAGAAATACTTTTTCCTAGCTCTTTAAAAGTCTTATTGATAATTTGAACAATAATTAAACTATGCCCTCCTAATTCAAAAAAATTATCTGTTATTCCAACTTTTTCTACATTTAAAACTTCTTCCCAGATTTTAACCAGTTTAACTTCTGTATTTGTCTTTGGAGCTACATATTCACGTCTTATAAGATCTTCTCCAGAAATACCCGGTAAAGATTTGCGGTCTATTTTTCCGTTTGGAGTCAATGGCATACTATCTAATTCTAAATAGTAACCAGGCACCATATAATCAGGTAATTTACTTTGCAGGTAGCTTCTTAATTCTGATTTATCAATAATACCATCAGTACTATAATAGGCAACCAATACTTTCTCAGAATTTTTTTCTCTTACGTCTACAACAACCTGATTAAATGATGTTGTATATCCTAAAATAACATTTTCGATTTCACCTAATTCTATTCTGTGTCCTCTTATCTTTACCTGAAAATCTTTTCTTCCTTCAAATACAATAGAACCATCCGGAAGCCATTTTCCTAAATCTCCGGTTTTATACATTTTTGATCCTTCCTGAAAAGGATTAGAAACAAAACTAGATTCGGTTTGTGCTGCATTATTAAAATATCCTCTTGATAATCCTGATCCGGAAATATACATATCGCCAATTATACCCAACGAAACAGGCACTAAATCGTCATTTAATATATAAATGTGTGTATTTGAAATTGGTTTTCCAATCGATATTTCATCTTTATTTACGATCTGACCAATTGTAGATGAAATAGTTGTTTCTGTAGGACCATATTTATTATACAAATTATATTTGTCGATGTACTTAGCTGCTAATTCTGGTTTGAAATTTTCACCTGCCGAAATAATTCTTTTTAATGATGAAGCTGAACTTAGATCTAAATTTAATAATAAGCTTGGAACGCTATGTAAATGAGTAATAGCATATTTTTCTATTATTTTCTCTAATTTTTCAGCATCCAGTACATCTTCTTTTTTTATAATACATAAAGCGGACGAACTTAGTAAAGCTGTAAATATTTGTTCTACAGAGGCATCAAATGAAACAGATGCTAATAATGCAATTCGTTCATTAGGCTTTATCTCTAAAAAATTTATTTGGTGTAACAGATAATTTACCAGACTGGTATTTTCAATCATTACTCCTTTTGGATTACCTGTAGAACCTGAAGTATAAATCACGTAAACTAAATCGCTTGACTTTATAGTCTTTACAGGATTTATATTCTTATATAATGAACGGATTCCAATAAAGTTTTCAAATTCATCTGAGTCAATTACTATTTTACAGTTACTGTCTTTTTCAATATAATTTATTCTTTCCTGAGGATAAGCAGCATCAATAGGAACATAGGCTGCACCTGATTTTAATACGCCCAGAATAGAAACAATTAATAATTCGCTTCTCTCTAATTTAATCCCGATTAAATCATCAGTAGAAATAGAATAATTCGCTTTTAAGTAATCCGCAAGCTGATTCGATAGTTCATTTATTTCTTTATAAGTAAACTCTTTATCTTCAAAAATTACGGCAATACTATCTGGCGTTTTTTCTGCCTGCTCTTCAAATAGATCTATTAGTGTTTTATCTTCTGAGTAGGTAACCGTGGTATTGTTAAAATCAAATAGTAACTGCTGCTTTTCATCAGTAGATAAATAATCTAGTGAATTAATTGCTCTTTCGGGTTGCTCTGTCACCTGTTGCAATAATGTTTCAAGATGACCTAATAATCTTTCTATAAAACCCTGAGTATATAAATCTGTATTATATGTAATAATGAGATCTAATCCTTTATCTAATTCTATAAATGAAAATTTTAAATCAAACTTACTTATTGTATCTTCTTCTAAGTAATAGTTTTGAACCTCAATTTCACCTAAACGATATATACCGCTTTTTAAATTATCCGTATTTTGAAGTGTAATCATAACATCAAATAATGGATTACGGCTCATATCTCGTTTCAGTGGTAACTGCTCTACCAGCTCATCAAACGGATACGCCTGATGTTTGTAAGCATTAAGCGTAACTTCTTTTACGTTAGCAAGCAAATCAGAAAAATTGTCTTTTTCTTTAAAACAGGTTCTTAAAGCTAATGTATTCGCATAAAATCCAATTTGATTTTGTAAATCCAAATACTCTCTACCTGCTATGGGACTGCCAATACTTATGTCTTTCTGGTTAGTATACTTATAGAACAGTACTTTTACAATTGCCAGTAATCCCATAAAAAGGGTACTCCCCTGAGATTGACACAATGCATTAAAATCTTTTACAAGAATATCGCTGAATAACTTTTTCTCTGACTTTCCATTATAAGTTTTTATTGCTGGTCTAATTTGATATGTTGGCAAATTTAAATTTGGAAGTTCATTTTCAAACTGACTCAACCAATAAGCTTTATGTTTTTCCATATCAGCTTCATTCAATTGATTTTGTTGCCAGGCAGCATAATCTTTATATTGAATGTGTAGTGGACTTAATGGATCTTCATTTAAAGCAGAATTATACAATGTAAACAACTCTCTGATCATAACCTCATTTGACCATCCATCGCTTATAATGTGATGCATTACACATACAAATGTATAGGTATCTTGTGTGGTTTTAATTAATTTAGCATGAAGCAGAGAATCCTGTGATAAATCAAATGAATATTCAATTTCTTTTTTAATGATTTCTTTTTCTTTTACAGGCAAATTGGCATTATGGCTTATATCTTCATATTCTAATTGAAACCTGATGTCTTCAATAGGTACTATAATTTGTCTCACTTCTCCATACTCTTCTTTAAACAGCGTACGCAGTGATTCATGACGTTCGATAAGCAACTGAAATGCATTTTTTAAGGAAGAAATATCCAGATTTCCTTTTAACTGAAAAACACTTGGCATATTATAAGCAACACTGGCACTTTCAAGTTGACTTAACAGCCATAATCTATGTTGAGAAGAAGATAAAACATAGCTATGCTGTATAGGAACTTGTGGTATAAATTGATGTTTATCTTTTTTAGCCTTGTAGGAAGAAATAAATTCGATTAAATCATTTTTGTATAATTTAATCTCATTCAATAAGTCTGCGGTCATAACTCCTTTGGGAGCCTGAATATCTAATTTTTCATCAACTAAATCAATTTTTATATTAGAGTTATTTAGTTTTTTCAGTAGTGCTTGCATTGTGCTATTTGCTTTATTGAATTTTATTTATCCTTAGTCTTTTGCTTCTTCTTATTCCTTTTTTTTAAATCAAATAGAGAAAATTTCAGTTTCAACATCACTTTCATCATTTTCAATATCATGAACATACATTGAATTAATATTTTCAATAAGAGTTGCCTGTTCTTCTAATATTATGTTTTTGAACAAATCGTTTATCGCTATTTTTATTTCAAATTCATTGGTAATAAGGCCAATTAATTTCATTGCTTTTAGGCTGTGCCCGCCTAATTCGAAGAAATCATCTAAGACTCCAATATTTTCCACTTCTAAAACCTGTTGCCATAATTCGACTAGCTTTTTCTCGGTTTCATTTCTTGGCGCTATGTATGTCTTTTTAATTACATTCTCGTCCAATATTCCCGGTAAAGCCTTTCTGTCGATCTTTCCATTAGGTGTCAATGGAAAATGATCCAGCGTGATATAAAAACCAGGAATCATGTAGTTCGGAAGTTTTTCCTGAAGAAATTGTTTCAGTTTAGGAATGTCTATATCTTCATTTGAAACTATATAAGAGATCAAAAATTTATCTGATTTTGTTTCCTTTAGTTCGACAATCACTTGTTTCAAATCGTTAGAAAATTGTGTTATAGCAGTTTCTATTTCGCCTAATTCTATTCGATATCCGCGAAGTTTTACCTGTTGATCTTTTCTGCCTGAAAACTGAATATTGCCATCAGGCAGCCATTTACCTAAATCTCCGGTATCATACATTAGTGAACCTTCTCTGTAAGGATTTGAAATAAATTTGTCTCTGGTTAATTCCGGTTTATTCAGGTATCCTCTGGTTATACCGTCTCCGCCTATAAATATTTTTCCGGTAACTCCTATTGCTACTGGTTGTAATAATTCATTAACGATATAAACCTGCGTATTCGAGATTGGTCTGCCTATTGAAAAATCTTTACCCTTATTGTGCAATAATTCAATAGAGGTTACAGTTGTTTCAGTTGGCCCGTATTCATTATAAAAATTGCAATGCTCGCACCAGCTATTGGCTAACGTCAAAGAGCAAATATCACCTCCCGAAATTACACGCTTTAAAAAAGGGAATTTTTTAGGGGAAATATTTTCTAATAAGGAAGGAACGGTATGCAGATGAGTAATCTTTTGTACATCAATAAAGGCTTCTAACTTTTCAGCATTTAAAATCGTGTCGTTATCCGGAATACTTAACAAAGCTCCGTTTAAAAGGGCTAAAAATATTTGCTCTACCGAAGCATCAAATGATATATTAGAGAATTGTAATATGTTTTCTGTTGATGTAATACCAAAGGCGGCAGATTGATGTGTAATTAAATTAATTACATTTCTATTTTCTACCATTACTCCTTTTGGATTTCCGGTTGTTCCTGAAGTGTAAATTACATAGGCTAAATCCTTCGAAGTATTGATTTTCTGAATATTACTTTTCAAATAATTATCCTGAACCTGACTAAATCGTTCGAATTCTGATACATCAATAATTAATTTACTATTGCTGTCATCTTCAATATAATCTATTCTTTCTTGTGGATAATTAATATCAATTGGAATGTAGGCAGCACCAGATTTTAATATTCCCAAAATGCTAATAATCATTTTCTCACTTCTCTCTAATTTAATTCCAACAAAGTCATCCGCTTGTATATCGTAGTTTTCTCTTAAATAATACGCCAACTGATTTGCTCTTTCATTTAAATCAGTATAAGTCAATTCTGTCTCCTGAAACAAAACGGCAATATTATCCGGATTTTTAACTATTTGTTCTTCAAATAAAGCTACAATTGTTTTTTCTTGCGAATAAATGGCTGTAGTATTATTAAAGTCAACTAACAATTGCTGTTTTTCTTCTTCTTTTAGATAAGTTGTTTTTTGAATAACTGATTCGGGTTGGGCTAATGATTCAGTTAGTAATTTTTCAAAATGAGAAAACATTCTTTCGATCAAATATGCATCGTAGATATCTGTATTATATTCAATCGTTAAATCTAATCCTGTTGTTTCGACAAAAGTGAAACTCATATCAAATTGAGATGATTTTCTAGAAATTTTGTAATCGCTTACTTCTAGATCTGATAATGTTTCATTACTTACATTATTTAGTTGTGATTGATTTTGCAATACAATCAAAACATCAAACAATGCAGAACGACTATTATCTCTTTTTAGATTTAATTTCTCTGTCAATTCATCAAACGGATAACTTTGATGCTGATAAGCATCTAACAGGGTTTCTTTTTGTTTTTTTAATAGCCCTGAAAAACTAATATTTTCGTTGAATATAGTACGAATTGCCAAGGTATTTAAATACAGTCCTATTTGATTCTCTAAATCAGAGTGTTCTCTTCCTGCAATTGGAGTTCCCACTATAATATCATTCTGACCTGTATATAAATGTAGCAACGCATTTATACCTGTAATTAAAGTCATAAATAAAGTCACATCCTGTTCTACCGAAAATGCTTTTAGTTTTTCTAAAAAGTCATTTGAATATTGATGTGTAATGTTATTTCCATTATAGTTTTGAAGTAATGGACGTGGTTTAAAACTTGGTAAATCCAGTATTGGTAATTCTCCCTGAAACTGATTCAACCAATATTGCTCTGCGATTTTATGATTTTCCTGCGCTGCACTTTCCTGTAACCATACTGCATAATCTTTATACTGAATTTTTAGTTCCGGCAGATTAATTTCTTTTGCTTGTGTTAGCGCATTATAAATTTTTATAAGCTCAGATATTAAAACTTCTATGGACCATCCGTCACCAATGATATGGTGCAACGATAAGAAAAATAAAAATTCATTGTCTTCTAACCTGATTATGGAAGCTCTGATTAATGGAGCTTGTTCTAAATCAAAAATTTTATTATTCTCTTCTTTTAAATACTCTTCAAGAATTTGTTCTTTATCAACTTTTAGTAAAAAATCTTTATTTTCAATTTTAAATTTTACCTGTTCAGCCGGAACAATAAACTGAGAAATCTCTCCTTCATGATTAATTTTAAAAGAAGTTCTCAATATTTCGTGACGTGCAATTAATTTAAGAAATGCTTCCTGAAATTTATTGGCATCAACAGCTCCTTTTAATTTAACAGCAGCAGGCATATTGTAAGCCAATTCACCGCCTTCTAACTGACTCAGCACCCAAAGCCTGTTTTGTGAAGGCGTTAAAGGATAAGATGTCGATTCTGGGATAGCCGGAATTGCAACATAATGATTACTTTCTAATGCTTTGCTTAAACCTAAAATAGTAGGATTACTAAAGAAATCTTTGTAATTTACAGTACTGCCTAATTGCTTTTGGGTTCTGTTAATTACTTGTGCGATGATCAAACTATGTCCGCCAAGCTCAAAGAAATTATCGGTAATACCTATATTTTCCAGTCCTAATACATCTTGCCATATTGAAACTAATTCTTTCTCGATAGTGCTTACCGGAGCAACATACACTTTTCGAACAATATCTTTAGAGGAGATTTCAGGAAGTTTTTTTCGGTCGATTTTTCCATTCGAGCTTAAAGGCAATTGCGTCAATTGAATATAAAAACCCGGAACCATAAACTCTGGCAGCCTGCCCTGAAGGAAACTACGAAGTTCCGTTTTATCCAAAACATTCTCTGCAACGATATAGGCAACCAAAACTTTTTCTGAATTGAGTTCTTTGGCTACTACAACTACTTGCTGAACAGCTTTAAACATTGTAATAGCATTTTCAACCTCGCCCAGTTCAATTCTGTTACCTCTTATTTTTACCTGATTATCAATTCGTCCTAAATACTGAATCGAGCCATCTGATTGCCATTTTGCAATATCACCGGTACGATAAACGTGATAACCTTTTCTAAATGGATCTGCTATAAAACGATTTTCTGTAAGTTCCGAAAGGTTTAAATAACCTCTTGCTACTTGTATTCCGGATATTAATAATTCTCCAGGTACTCCAAAAGGCTGTAGTTCAAGCGAATCATTAACAATATATATTTTTGTGTTTGCAATGGGTTTACCAATGCTTACCCCTTCTCTAATTACCTCAACTTCACTTAAATCTATAGCGGTTACATCAATTGCGGCTTCAGTTGGGCCATAAAAGTTGTGTAATGCAACGCCTGAGAATCTTTCTTTAGAGCGTTGTGCTGTACTAACCGTTAATTCTTCTCCACTACATATGATATGACGTAATGAACTGCCTTTTCCTTTTTCAACATTTTCCAGGAAAGATCCTAACATTGATGGCACAAAATGAATAATTGTAACCTGCTCTTTGTCAATTACTTCCTGTAAATATAAAACCTCTTTATGTCCATCCGGTTTTGCCACAATAAGTGAACTTCCAGTAATAAATGGCAAAATTAATTCCCAAACAGAAACATCAAAAGTATAAGGTGTTTTTTGAAGGAAAACCTGTTTATCGTTTACCTGCAAATATGCTTTCATCCATAATAATCTGTTGTACAAACCTGCATGATGATTTAAAACTCCTTTTGGGTTTCCTGTAGATCCTGAAGTATAAATACAATAAGCCAAATGATCTAATTGACTCAACTGGATCGATGTTGTTGGATATGAATTCTGATTTAATTTGAATTTTACCCATTCGTTTTCGTCAATACAAAGTTTAAGACTGGCATCTTTTGCAATGTAATCAACTCTTTCCTGTGGATAGTTAACATCGATTGGTACATAAGCTCCTCCGGATTTTAAAATCCCGAAAATAGAAATTATCATACGCTCGCTTCGATCTAATTTAATACCAACCAGATCATTAGATTCAATTGTATAATTTTCGATTAGATAAGCAGCTAACTGATTCGATTGTTCATTAAGTTCACGATAGGTAAGTGTAGTTTCATTAAATATTACCGCAATATGGTCCGGAGTATTTGATACTTGCTCTTCAAACAAATCAACTATTGTTTTGCCTTTTGGATAAAGCACTTCAGTATTATTAAAATCAAATAGCAATTGCTGTTTTTCTTTCTCAGTCAGGAAATCAATTTGCTCAATAGCTCTTAAAGGGTTCTCTAATGATTTAACAAGAAGGCATTCAAAATGAGAAAACATTTTTTCGATTAAATATCCTTCGTAGATATCTGTATTGTATTCTATTGCAAGGTGTAACAGATCTGTTTCAACAAACCTAAAACTGATATCGACCTGAGCCGTTTGATCATTAAAATTAAAATTGCTTATTTCTATATCTGACAGTTCCTCAGTATTTATATTTTTTAACTGTGTTTGATTTTGCAGAACTACCAAAACATCAAACAAAGTAGAACGACTTGTATCACGTTTCAGATTTAATTTGCTTACCAATAAATCAAAAGGATAATTCTGATGATCATAAGCTTCTAATAATTTCTCTTTTTGATTTACTATCAAATCTAAAAAAGTGCTTTGTTCTTTTACCTGCGTACGTATAACAAGTGTATTTAAAAACAATCCTATTTGGTTCTCTAAATCCGGGTGTTCCCTTCCTGCTATTGGAGTACCTACAATAATATCATGCTGGCCTGTATATCGATGCAACAACGCATTAACCCCAGACATTAAGGTCATAAATAAGGTTACATCGTATTGTTGCGAAAAGCTTTTTAACTGGTCTAAAAACTCTTTTCCAAAAGTGTGTGTGATCGTATTTCCATTGTAAGTCTGAACTAACGGACGTGTTTTAAAGCCTGGTATATCTAAAACTGGTATTTCACCCGCAAATTGATTCAGCCAATATTCTTCCGATTTTTTAATACCTTCTAAATATGATTCGTTTTGTAACCAAACAGCATAATCTTTATATTGAATTTTTAATGCTGCTGAATTAACTACTTTACCTTGTTTTAATGTATTGTATATTTTTACAATTTCAGCTATTATCAATTCAATTGTCCAACCGTCTCCAATGATATGATGAAGTGACAGGAAAAAAACGTATTCTTCTTTATTTACATGGATTAAAGAAGCACGTAAAAGCGAGTCTTTTTCTAAATCAAAAATTTCTTTATTTTTTTTTAATAAATAATTTCTAATTGCATCATCCTGATTTTCAATCAGACTATAATCTTCATTTAAAATTTTAAAATTTACCTTATTTGCAGGTAGTACATATTGACGAACTTCTCCTTCATCATTGATTTTAAAATTGGTTCTTAAAATTTCATGACGGCTGATTAGTATTTTAAATGATTCTTCAAATTTACCAGTATCAAAACCACCTTTAAGATATACTGCACCTGGCATATTATAAGCTAGCGAACCACCTTCTAACTGGCTCAGTATCCATAATCTGTTTTGCGAAGCGGTTAAAGGATAAGATGCAGCTTCTGGTGCTTTTAAAATGGGTAAATAGCTGCCCTCTTTTAAATGCATAGTAACTTTCTCGATAGTAGCATTTGAAAAGAATGTTTTAAAAGATATGGTCTTTCCTAACTGTTGATTTATCCTGTTGATCACCTGACCTACAATCAAACTGTGTCCGCCCAATTCGAAAAAATCATCATGAATTCCTATTGCTTCAATGTTTAAAACTTCATGCCAGATTTCGGCAAGAGTTTCCTCTACTTTATTACGCGGAGCAACATATTGTTTTCTGATGATGTCCCTACCAGATAGCTCAGGCAAAGATTTCTTATCAATTTTTCCGTTTGGTGTTAATGGTAATTTTTCTAACGGCACATAAAAGCCCGGAACCATATAATCCGGTAATCTGCTTTGTAAAAAACTGCGTAAGTCTGATTTATCTACGATTGTATTGGAAACCAGATACGCAATCAGAACTTTTTCCTGATTATTTTCTTTTACTTCTACAACTACTTGTTTTAGATCCTTTGAATATTGCAGAATTGTATTTTCAATTTCACCAAGTTCTATCCTAAATCCACGTAATTTTACTTGTTCGTCTTTTCTTCCCTGAAATTCAATTGTGCCGTCTGGTAACCAGCAACCAATATCTCCGGTGTCATACATTTGTTGTCCATCTGTAAATGGGTTTACAACAAATTTTTCATTTGTAAGTTCCGGCTTATTAAGATAACCTCTGGCCAAACCTGCTCCTGAAACGTATATTTTTCCGGAGACTCCAATCGATAATGGTTGCAATTGTTCATCTAAAATATAAACTTTAGTATTTGAAATTGGTTTTCCAATAGGAATAATCGATTTATTAAAATCATCTTTAGTTACTTTATGAATAGAAACACAAACTGTACATTCTGTAGGTCCGTAAGCGTTATAATAATCAATTCCAAGTCCTGTAATGTGTATTGCTGTATCTTTATTAGCAGGTTCGCCCGCAGTTATTATACATCTAAATCCTGAAATATCATCTTCGGACAGTAATCCTAAATAACTTGGAGGAAAGGTCACAACCGATGATTGAGTTTCTTTTAAAAAGACTACAAATTGATCTTTATCTTTAATTTCATCTTCAGTCGGAACACATAATGTAGCACCACTGTTTAACGTCATTAAAATTTCTGAAATAGAAGCATCGAAAGAAACTGAAGCAAACCATATTATATTGTCTTTTGCTGTAATTTCAAAAGTTCGAATTTGATCCAGAAACATATTGATTGTGCTCTGATGCTCTACCATTACACCTTTTGGCTGCCCTGTAGAGCCAGAGGTGTAAATTATATACGCTAAATCCTTAGGAAAAATAACGGTATTAATATTTTCCGAATTATATCTCTTTAATTCTACGGAAGATATAGATATTATATCGCAATTATTAACATTTATTGTATTTGTTTCAGTGTTAATTAACAAATTTAAGCCACTATCTTGTATTAAAAAGTTGATCCTTTCAAGAGGATAATTAATATCAATAGGCAAGTAAATGGCTCCTAGTTTTAAGATTGCCAATAGAGAGATTATTCCAAAATCAGACTTTGGTAAAAATACTCCAATAACATCTCCTTTATTTACTTTATAATGTGTCGAGATATAATTTGCAAGCTGATTTGCTTTTTCATTTAACTCTAAATAGTTTAGTTCTTTATTTTTAAAGATAATAGCTGTATTTTTTGGAGTTTTTACAACCTGATCTTCAAATAAATCAACAATGGTTTTATACTCTGGAAATACAATATCTGTAGTATTAAAATCTACTAATACTTTGCGTTTTTCTTCCTCAGATAACAATTGATACTCTGATAAATTAACATTGATACAATCCTGAAGATTTATTAAAAAAGACTTTAAATAATTTACCAAATCAACAATAACATTACTTTTTACAAAACCTTCGACATAAAAAGAATTAATTTGAATGCTGCCAAGTTCATTTATTTTTATATCCAGTAAAACACCATTACATTTTATAGTCGCATTAGAATTAAAACTGATACTATAATTTGAAAGTTGACTTAAATCACGAATTACTGTAGTGTCATAATCTGAATGTTCCAGTGTTTCCAGAATTTCATTTTTGATCTTTTGAAGGTATTCTTTAAATGAAACTTTTAAATCTGTCGAAAATGAAAAAAACAAAGGATTATTTATCATAAAATTTGAAGTAAAATTTCCATCAAAATCAGTCAATAATCGCTTAAGTAAAAAGGAACAGATTGCACTAACAACTGTATATTGAGCTACTATATTGTTAGTGGTAATTTTATTAAAATAATTAATTTCTGTTACATCAATAAAGGTATTTTCAACGTTTATCTGAAATTGACCAAACTCATTAAATTCTGTTTTATTTAATGTTTTTTTCTTCCAGTACTTAGCTGTAAGCTTATTTTTATTTGGCAGTATACTTTTGTTCATAAAACCTGATTTTTTATTTTTGATCGCAAAAAAGTTTTATTTTTCTGCTTACTATATTTAAAAATCAACCGTACTACACTACTATTTTTTTATTTCACGATATTAGAATTCGATTTCTTTTAAACTAAAATCTATCGATTCAATCATCAAAATGTCAATTTTAAAATTGTCCTAGTCCTTATTGATTTTAGGCTAAATTAGGAACAGTAGTCATCTAAAAATTACGGACTTTTCAGATAATAATTACGGAAGTTTAAATGCAATCGATGTAGACTATTAATTAAGAAAATAATTTAAAACATGTCACTGTAATGCTCTCACACTGAAGTTGATTCGTTTTATTTGAATTAGAATCCTGAGTCTGTTAACACTTTGAAATGATCACTTGACTAAGTTCAAAAATTAATATAAAAAAAAACGACATTGAAATGATTCTCAATATCGTTTATAGTGGTATGTATTCGTTTAGATTATCTAAAGCTTAAAAATGATTTCAATTTTCGTACCCTCTCCAATTTTCGATTCAACTTTAAAATCTCCCTTTAAAAGGTCTGCCCTCTCTTTCATATTATTTAGTCCTATTCCATTTTTTTGAATCTTTACATCAAAACCCTGTCCATCATCAACAATAATCATTTTTAAAGAACGATTTCCTTCTTTCTCAAATCTTATTTCACAGTTTTTAGCATTTGCATATTTATTAATATTCAAAATGGCTTCCTGAATAATACGGTATAAATTTATCTTATAGATATTTTGTATTGATTTCCAATCAATATCTTCGTTATTAAAATATTTAAACTGTGTATTGCTAATCTCTTTTTGATTTTCAACTAAGCTTAACAACAAGGTATTAAAATCGTTTCCGTCCAAAAAATTATTATAACTCAAATCGTGAGATATAGTTCTTATCTCATTTTCAATATTCTGCAATTCAAAAATATAAGTTTTTCTTTTTTCAATAATTTCTTTTTCACATTTAGAATTAAAAAAACCAAGATTCATTCGAACACCATAAATTCTGTTCATTATTCCGTCATGAAGTTCTTTTGCTATTTTGGACTTTTCTTTCTCTTTGGCATTATTTATTTTTTCCTGTTGCTCCAATAACAATAAATAAATCTCTTCATTAGCCAACTTCTGTTTCTTTAGAAACTGTAATTCTTTATTTTTATATTTAGAATACCTTAATATAAGAATTATCAGCAATAGCAAAACTAAAGCAAATGAAATGATTAAAATATAGAAGTTTTTCTTTGTCAAAATTTTATTTTCATCTTCAATTCTTGAAGTTTCATATTCAATTCTTGCGTACTTATCGTTAGCATTTTTTTGAACAGAATTAATACTATCGCTTAATTTAATATACTCATTAGTATAGGCTAAACTATTCTTCTTATCTATTTCAGATAATAATTTTAACGAAGTTAAAATTTCATTACTGCTTTTAATTTTAATTGCAAGCTGATTTACCTCCTTAAGGTTTTGAATTGATTTGATCGTATCTTTCTGAGTTAAAAAATATTCTCCTATATAAATCTTTTTATATAGGACATCTGATTCAATTCCAATACTGTCAACGATTTTTAGAGATTCAGCAAACATTGATTCAACATTTTTATAATCACCGCTCTTCATTTTGGAGTATGCCAAATTACTTAAAACATTAGCATACAATCTTGGCCATTTTTTCTTTAAATCATCGGTAACAAGACCTTCTAGTTCTTTTATAGATTTTGAGTATTGCCCCTGAAGATCATATAAATTACAAATGTTAATAATTGAAATAACATTGTAATTATTAATTGTATCATTAATTTTCATTCTTTTTATCTCGCTCAATGCCAGATTATGATACCTTAATGCTTCAATATAATTTATTGATTTTTCTAAGCAATTCCCCATTAAGGTATAACAAGAATATAATAATTGATGATTTCCGGATTTTTTTAAATACTGTAATGCCTTAGAAACTTCAATTTCACATTCGACATAATTGCCATCATAAAATAAAACATGAGCTTTATTAAACAACATTCTGGCTACATTATCGTAATCATCTATTGCATAATATAACTTCTCAGCCTTTAGATAATAAAAATAGGAACTATCTTTTTTGGAATTTTCATAACAATCTCCAACATAATAAAATGCTTTTGCCATTCTAACACTATCATTAACCTGCTTAGACAATTGTAAAGCCTTAAAACTTGCAGCTAAAGATTTTTTGGAATCATTGAGATAATAATATTCAGAGGCAATATTTAAATAGAGATTCCTAACAACAGAATCATTTTTTTTACTTTTCAATAGCTCTACTATTGAATCCAGATAATATTTCTTTTTATTTTCGGACAGATTATCAATATGAATTTGGTCATATAAGATAGCCTCATTTTTTTTACATGAAAAAAAAGAAAATAATAGAAACAAACAAATTATAATTCTGGGAAGAGTTTTCAAGGTCGAATTGCTTTTTAACAGTTTCAAATATACTATTTTGAAACATGTAAGGGTATGTAATTTAAAAATAAATCACATAACCCTTTTTGGAACTAAGATCTTGGTGGTTTTGGGTTGTTTGGTTCGCCATCATCGTATGTATTTATTGTAGTTGAATCAATTACGCTTCCGTTTACTTCTTTTTTCAATAAGTCTTTTGGTATAATTTTTAAATTATTGTTTTTAACTTCCGGCATTTCATAGTCATCATTTGAGCATGAAACAGATAATAACACAATAGAAAGTAATCCTGTAATACGTAATATGCTTTTCATAAAAATTTTATTTGATTATTATTAAAGCAAAAAAACAGCTAATCCAGAATTAAAACTTACGGTAAAACCGTAATATTGCACTTACATTACAAAAAATAAAAATTAATAAAAACCTATTAATCAACACATAAGGGCTCCTGTAAAAAACTAAAAACTACATTACGGAAAGTCCATAATATTTTAGAGTTTTTCATGAAAATTAAGATCCATTTTGCACTTTTAAAGTCAAAAAAACATGATTTTTATAAATTGTACGGAAAGTCCGTAATATTTATTAGATTTGTTTCAAATAGAATTCAATAAATTATGAACCTTAATATTTTGATAGTCGATGACCATCCTATGACTGTGGATAGTTATGTTAACCTTTTGTCAGATACTGAATTCCAAGAAAATCTGCCAACATTTATAAAAAGTCATAATTGTGAAGATGCTTATAATAAAATATTTTTTCACTTCAAGCAAAATATCAATATTGATTTTGCTCTACTTGATATTAATATGCCACCCTACAAAGAATTAAACATTAATAATGGTATTGATTTGGCATTTTTAATAAGAGAAAAATTTACGAATTGTAAAATTGTACTTCTTACAATGCGAAGCGAACCTTTGACTGTAGACAAAATTATAAAAGGAATACAACCCGAAGGCTTTATATCAAAAAGTGATATCAATTTTGAATTGTTTCCCATTATTTGTAAAAATATTATTGATGGAGAAGTATTCAGAAGTGCTACCATAATAGAATCGCAAAGAGAATTATTTAAGAGAAATATAAACTGGGATAATCATGATAATCAAATTTTAATTTTAATTTCTGAAGGCGTAAAGACTGTAAATCTTCCTGATTACATTCCGCTTTCGATGAGTGCTATAGAAAAAAGAAAAGCAAACATAAAAGATCAGCTTTTAAAAGGAAAAGGAAGTGATAAAGATTTAATTGAAAAAGCTAAAACTTTAGGATTAATATAAAAACTTTTTATGATTAAAAACTACTTTTCGGTATAACATTTATTTGTACATAGTTTCTGAAAATCACAATAAAAACTGGATTAGTAATCCCTACATTAATAAGTATGTTTTTTTAATTGTTATGAAACTTACATTCAATATTTTTTATAATTTGATAATTATATCATCATAGTATGATTTCGATAATATTAAACAAATAAGTAATGAGAGGTATTTGTATTTTCAAATTTGCTACTTAACCAAAAACCCTCAACAATTGTTGAGGGTTTTTCTTTTTATCTCTTATTCTGAATAGATATATTATAATGATTCTGGGGTTTAGTCAAAAACAAATTAATTAATTACTGCCTTATCATTATTTATAAATCAAATACTGTGCTCTCATTTTTTTAAAGTTCTCTATTCCTTCTACCCAGCTTTTTCTTATTTCTTCTTCAGAAATCCCGGCTTCGATCTGTTGCTGCAATTTTTCACTTCCGGCTCTTATGGAAAATTTCCTTTTGTCGAAAAATTTTGATTTATCTGAAGTGGTTTGATACGCTTTGATCAGCCATTTAATCTCCAGTTTATTAATTCTCGGAATAGCTGATAAATCCTCTCCGTTACATTCAACTCCATTATATAAAGGGTCTTTATCTCCAAAATTGGGTTTTGGAGTAAAGGTAAAACTGTTTTTTGGCAAAAAAGGAGAACCATAAATCTGGAAT
This sequence comes from Flavobacterium chilense, assembly GCF_001602525.1. GTDB lineage: Bacteria > Bacteroidota > Bacteroidia > Flavobacteriales > Flavobacteriaceae > Flavobacterium > Flavobacterium chilense. The sequence continues at coordinate 125,277 of NZ_LSYT01000006.1, read as the reverse complement.
TGTTTTTCTGTCCCTCGTCCCATACTGACATTTGTTCCTTCAAAAAGGCATAAACTCACATACAAATTAACCGATTGATCGTTTGGTAAATTTGGAGAAGGCCGAACCGGTAAACTATAACTCATTTTTCTGTTATAATTCAAACACGGAATAACCGTCAGCTTACATTGTATTCCGTTTTTCAGCCATTTTTGACCATTGATCATTTTGGCTTCTTCACCCAGAGTCATCCCGTGAAGCAATGGTGTTGGATGCATCCCGATACCGCTTTGAAAGGCAATATCCAAAACCGGACCGTCGACAATTGCAATATTAGGGTTTGGACGGTCTAATACAATCAGAGGAACATTATTCTCGGCGCAAGCCTCCATAATTCTATGCATCGTTGAAACATAAGTATATAATCGTGTCCCAACATCCTGCAAATCAAAAATCATGATATCGATGCCTTTCAGTTGTTCTGGAGTTGGTTTATTATTTTTCCCATAAAGGGAAGTTATAGACAAACCTGTTTTGGCATCGACTTCATCAGAAACGTGTTCGCCTGCATCGGCTGTTCCTCTAAAACCATGTTCTGGCGCAAAAACAGTTTTGATTTTGATGTTTTTTGATGCTAGAAAATCAACCAAATGGGTTTTCGAATCGATAATTCCGGTTTGATTGGTTACTACGCCAACACTTTTACCTTCTATTAAAGGCAAATATGCTGTGTAATTCTCCGCTCCTGTTTTTATTTTCTGCGCAAAAGATACTGCTGTGATTAGTATGCATAATACTATTTTTTTCATATTGTAAATATTTACTTTTTTTCGCCACGAATTCACGAATCAATTTGACAATCTTTAAGTGAAATAATCATTAATCACACGAATTTTAGCCAATCTATTTTTTAAATAATTCGTGAATTCGTGGCGGAAAAACTTTTACTTATTGATTTGTCTCCAAATTTTGGCACTAAAATCATCTTTATACATTAACCTGTTTGTTCTCGTTGGGTTTACGCGATTGGTTAGAATAATTAGAAATCTGTTTGTATCCGGATTCATAAAGAAAAAAGTTCCTGTAAAACCTGTATGTCCAAAATCATTTGCTTTAAAAAACTCATCCGGTTTTCTTTTATCAAAACCAAGTCCGCGGTAAATTCCTTCTTTAGTAAGAGGTGAATTTGTAAATTCTTTTACCACCTCTGGTTTCAGAATTTGTTTTCCCTGATACTTTCCGTTATTCAACAACATCTGGCAGATAACGGAGATCGATTGTGCATTGGCAAATAAACCTGCATTACCGGAAACACCGCCAAAAATCGCCGCTGCTTCATCGTGAACATATCCTTTAACGGTATCTTTTCTAAAAAGCTTATCAACTTCAGTTGGCATTACATTTTGTTCAGAAGTCCATTTTAAGGGATTATACCCAATTTTTGAGATTCCTAATTCCGTATAAATTTGCTTTGCCAATTGATCTAATTTCAATCCTGTTTTGGCTTCAATCATTTGTTTTACCAAAATTAAGTTCAGATCACTATATACATATTTCCCGCGTTGATTGACATTTGCTGCAGCAATTTGAGCATAAACTGTTTTATAAAATTCCGGATTTAGCCACATATTTTTATAAATCTGAACCCAATTTTCTTTTGGCTTAAAAGAAAGATAATTGGCATCGTAAACAATATTCTTGTTTACATACATATTATCAAACCATTCCGGATATTCTGCCGATTTTTGATTACTCAACAAAGGCGAACCATCTGGTGTCGAAAGCAGATCCTGGTAAAAAGTAATACTGGCTTTTAATCCTGAAGTATGCGTTAATAATTCAAAAAGTGTTAAATCGGCAATTGGTGTATTTTTGTACAGAGAGACTAGATCTCCCAATTTGTCTGTAAGTTTTATTTTGTCTTCTCCAACCAAACGCATTGTCACCAGAGTTGCTCCCAAAACTTTAGACATCGAAGCCAAATCGTAAACATCATCTGCTTTTACGGGTTGTTTTTTCGAGTAATCGTGAAAACCATAATTTTTCGAAATCAAAACAGTCTCTTTGTTTCCTACTATAATCTGAGCTCCAGGAAAAAATCCTTTTTCGAGCGCATGAGTCATCATCGAATCGATATAAACTTCATTGCGTTTTACATCAAAAGACTGTTTTAATTTTTTCTGGGAATACCCATTTATTCCAAAAACAATCAGGAAAACAAGTATAATTCTAACTTTTGTCTTTTTCATATTTCTATGGATTAATTCTTAAGTCCTGTCCTGCCATAAGAGATTCGTTGTTTGTTCCTGTAATGACAATCTTTACTGCTTTTACTGGTTGTTTTGGATAAATTGATGCATTTCCATAATCAAAAGCATCTCCTTTTATAAAATCAATTCCGTTATAAGAGTATTCTACATACCCGTTATTAATGATAAATCTTGGATGATGCGGAATTCCTGTCAGCACATCAATTTTAGACGAAACAACCGGATTCATAAAGGTATATAAAATCCAGTCACCATTTGCACAGGCAACATCTGTACGCAAATAGGTTTCGATATTATAATCTTCTAAATTCGAAATTGGGAATTTAGGATTTTCAGCCATCGAAGACGTCACTTTTACTTGCGGCTCTAAGTAAGGCGAACAATTGAAATTTACTTTTGCAGAAGATGCTGTAGCTTCTTTATTTTCAACCGTAAAATCTAAGCGATACGTATTTTTTTCGTTGTAATTCTCAATTACAAATCGCAAACGAGGTTTTGATTTCAACGTTTTTTCTTCCGGGAAAGTTTGTAATACTTTATCATTTTCAAAAAGAGAAACTGCTCTTACAACACCATTTGCACTTCCGTCTGTAGTTGGATTAAAAGTTAAATACCAAATACCGATTTTATCGACGTGTTCCGAAATATTCTCTGAAATATTCAAAACTTCCGCTTTTGAAGTATTCCAGTTTGCAACAGGCAGTTTTTCTACTTTTAACGTCGGACTTGCTATATCTTCATTAAAGAATGTACGGAACATATACTGTTCATAATCCTTTGTCTGAATTGGTTTTGTATATAAAGCTGATTGTCTTGTAGGCTCATTTCCCTGTGCATCATAACGTACAACAGCACCTTCATAAGGCGGAGTTACCGTAATCGTTCCGTTTTGATAAATTGCAGTTGGCGGGAAATCCCTAAAAGCAATTCCCATATTCGCCAAGCGCTGTAAATGACTGTGCGTTAATCTTCCGTAAAAATCATCCCAGTTTTTATCTTCTTTTTTAGACCATCCAATTTCAGATAAAGCACTGATTCTCGGATAACTTTGATATTCCATAATTCTTGCCGGGCGATCTAAATATTCGCTCCACAAAGCCCCCTGAACTCCTTTTATATTTTTTTGCTGTTCCGGCGTTAACTCATTATCCGGAATTGGCTCAAACGAATAGGCTCTTTTGGTATCTGTAATAGCTGCCCAACGATGACCGCGTTCATTTTCTGTCTGCGCCATATCAAAATAAGTGTATTGTCCCGGCATCATAATCGTTTGATATCCTTTTTTTGCCGATTCAATTCCATAGCTAATTCCCTGCCATGCAGAAATCAGTGTATTCGGATTTATTTCTCCGCCTTTTAAGATTTCGTTCCATCCATCTGTTTTTTTATGGTATTTATCTACAATTGCCTGAACTCTTCTAAAGAAATAGTTTTGAAGCTGAAAACTATCTGTAAATCCTTCTTTCGCCATCAGAGCCTGACATTTTGGGCAATGCTCCCAGTTAGCACGATTGACTTCGTCTCCTGCTATATGAATATATTCAAAAGGGAAAATTCCCGAAACTTCTCTAATGATCGAATCTAAAATCTGGTAGTTTTCTTCACGTCCCACACACCAAACGTTTTTTACTTCTCCCTGAACACTTTTAAGTTCCTGTGTTATCGCACAGCCCACCTCTGGATAAGAAGCTGTTACTGCACGCGAATGTCCCGGAATTTCAATTTCCGGCATTACAGAAATTCCACGAGCCGATGCATACGCCACTACTTCTTTCATATCTTCCTGCGTATAAAAACCACCGTAACGTTTGTCTCCGGATCCGTAAGATGGCAGTAAAACTTCTCCTGGTCCTCTCCACGCACCTTTTAAAGTTAAATCCGGCATTGACTTAATTTCGGCTCTCCAACCGTTATCATCGGTTAAATGCCAGTGAAAAACATTCATTTTATGCGCTGCCAGCCAGTCGATATAATTTTTAACGGTTTGTTTGTCAAAAAACTGTCTGGAACAATCGAGCATCATACCGCGCCATTCAAAACGAGGATAATCTTCTATTTTAACAAACGGAATCGTTCCTTTCTTAACATCTTTTGCAGAACAAATTTGTAATAAAGTCTGCAGACCGTTTAAAACTCCATTCGAAGATTTCCCTTTTACCAGAATTCCCTTTTTGGTGATGTTCAACTCATAACCATCATTGGGAAGATTCATTTTTTCATCGACTAAAAATGCAATGGTGTTTTTTTTATGTTTGTTTCCGATAGAAACAACTGGATCAATTCCGGTATATTTCAAAAAAGAAGCTTTTATGTAATCAGCACTTTTTTCTGCTTTTTTGTCTACAATAATTTGTACCGATAACGGAATAATAAATGCTCCTTCTTTTTGTTCGACTTTTACGGGTTTTGGAATTATATCCAGTTTCTGCGCTTGTATAACATTTAAAGAACTTAGAAATATGGCGATTAGCAAAATACTTTTTCTCATGGCTTTTATCTTTTTATTTTGTTGTAAATTCTATTGGAATACTTTCTGTCTGAGTCTGGCTTAAAGCAGAAATAGCATAAATATAATTTTCCAGATTAGCATTTTGAATTTCTAATTTTGTCTCAGTTGTTACGTAATAAATATTAACCGCATTAGAGAAATCGGTTATTTTTCCTTTTGGAAATTTATAAATTACATATTTTTTATCGCTTAATCCTGCTTTCCATGTCAACAGTGCGCTGGCTCCTTTTTTAGCAATCAAGGCATTTGTTGGCGGTTGTGGTTTTATTCTGGTAATTCTGTTTGCTTCGGGTGTTAAGGCAATATACTTGTATTGTTTTTGAATAAGAGCATTTCGCAGTGTATCTCCTTTTTTAAGAAAAGTTGAGGCTGTAAAATGCATTGAACCATCTATTTGAGACATTGTACGAATCATTTCAATCTGTTTCACAATTTGATCGGGACTTCTCCATTCGGGTTCTTTTGCCGTATTCGAAATCTTATAATCGCCATGACCTATATAAACATTGGCTCCGTATTTGTGAGCTGCCCACCATTTTGCCAAAACCTCAAAATTAGCTCTGTCAAAACCTATGTGCCAGTACAATTGCGGTGTTACATAATCGATCCAGTTTTCTTTTTGCCATTTCAAGATATTGGCATACAAATCGTCATAATTGGTTGCTCCGGCAACAGTATTGGAACCTTCTGAATCTTTGGCAATGTTTCTCCAAACACCAAAAGGAGAGATTCCGAATTCTACTTCCGGTTTATTGGCAATAATAGTATCTCGTATTTGTTTGATGATTAAATCGACATTATCTCTTCTCCAATCGTCTTTGTCTTTAAACTGACGCGGTTCTTTGGCAAATGCTTTTTCATCCGGAAATTCTTGTCCGGTGATTTTATATGGATAAAAATAATCGTCCATGTGAACGGCCTGAATATCATATTTACGGACAATTTCGCCTACTACAGACGCAACAAAATCTCTGGTCTCTTTGTAACCCGGATTAAAATATCTTGATTTTCCGTATGTCAGGAATAATTCCGGTTTCTTAAAATACAAATGGGTTTTGGCCAATACCTCTTTGGTCGTATCTTTTTGTACACGATATGGATTCAGCCAAACATGAACATTCATTCCTCTTTTTCCTGCTTCGTCGATCATCATTTGAAGCGGATCAAATCCCGGAGCTACGCCCTGAGTTCCGGTTATCCAGTGTGATGCCGGCTCTTTTGTCGATTTATAATATGCATCGGCTGTTGGTCGGATTTGAAAAATTACCGTGTTCAGATTATTAGATCGTAAATTATCTAAAATGGTGATCATTTCAGCTTTCATCTGCTTGTCTGATAATCCTGGTTTTGATGGCCAGTCGATATTATCTACTGTAGAGATCCAGGCAGCACGCATTTCTCTTTTTGGTGATTCCTGACTGAAAAGTTTCGTTTGAAACAGCAATATCAGAAGTAAAACTTTTAGGCTTTTCATAAGTACTATTTTTGGTTAGTTAGTTGTAATTGAAAATTTTAACTGTCGTGGTAATTTGTGCCATTTGTGTTGAAAAATCATTTCAGTCTTTTCATCTGTGGTTAAAAAAACCTAACAGGTTTTCAAAGCCTGTTAGGATAACCAAACAAAATTCATGTGCAGTCTGTTTCTTTTACAAAATGCCGCACACAATAAACTATTTTATCTTCTCTTTGAAAAAATTATTAAAAAACAGTAATTGAAATTTCAAGGAATTTTCCCAGTATTCTATATTATGTTGTCCAGGGCGTTCAATATAATCGTGATTTATTTTTAATGCCAGCATCTTTTTATTCAATTCGCGATTTACTTCAATAAAAAAATCATCTACACCACAATCTATAATCAGTTTTAAGTGATTGTCTTTTACTAAATCCAGCATATTGGTAACGGTATTTTTATCCCAATTTTCAGGAAACTCTGTTATAGAACCTAATCGCTTTTTAATATCCCATTTTTCAGGAAACGGACGAAAATCAACTCCGCCACTCATACTTCCCGCAGCGCCAAATATATCCTGATGTTTAAATGATAAATACAAAGCTCCGTGTCCGCCCATACTTAAACCTGTTATGGCTCTGCTGTCACGATTTGAAATTGTTTTGTAATTTTTATCTATAAAAGGAACTAATTCGCTGATTACGTAAGTTTCATATTTAAAGGCAGGATCTATTGGACTGTCAAAATACCAGCTTGAATAATTTCCGTCAACACCAATGGCTATAAAACCATATTGATCAACCTGTTTACCAACTTCTTTGAAACTTTTTATCCAGGTCGCATAATTCCCGCTGTATCCATGAAGCAGATACACAACCGGAAATCTGCTCTTGCTTTTTTTATAAGTATCAGGAACAATTACACAGGTTTTTATATTCTTGTTCATCGAAGCACTAAAAACCTGAATGGTATCAATTTTAGCCGCTTTTGCAGAAAAGAATACGGATATCAGAAGTAAAGTAAAGATTGCTTTTTTCATAAAATCTTGTTTTAGTAATTGTGTCAAAATAAGTTTCTTATTTTTAACCATTAAGAGATTAAGTTCATCAAACTTAAATTGCTTAATTTCTTAATGGTAAAAGGAAAATTAAGTTTCATTAAAATTCGAAAAATTATTTCAAACAATCTCTTAAAATCGTTACGGGATGCATTGCTTTTCTGTTTGTTCCGTCAAAAATCTGATGACGGCAGCTTGTTCCCGCAGCAGCAATTGCTGTTGTCGATTCTGTTGCACGAATTTTTGGAAACAAAGTATCTTCACCCATTTGCATACTAATTTCGTAATGTTCTTTTTCATACCCAAATGAACCCGCCATTCCGCAGCAGCCTGAATTATAAATGGTAACACTGCTGTTTTTTGGTACATTCAGCATTGCAAAAGAAGCTTCAATAGTACTTAATGATTTTTGATGGCAATGTCCGTGAATCTTTATCGTTTTCTCTACATCCGAAAATTGTCCGGAATGAATTTTTCCTTTTGTAATTTCTGCTTTAAAAAACTCTTCGATAGTAAACGTATTTTTCGACAGTTTTTCGGCACTTTCTTTGTCTTTTGCCAATCGGATATATTCATCTCTAAAGGTCAATATTGCCGATGGTTCTATTCCGATTAAAGGCCTGCCTTCTGAAATTAAATCTTTGAAAATATTGACATTTTTATTGGCAATAATTTGTGCTTCTTCGAGAAAACCTTTCGACAGAAAAGCTCTACCGCTTTCTTCATGATCAGTAATAATGACTTCGTAACCTAATGCTGTCAGCAGTTCATACGCATCAATGCCCACTGAAACATCATAATAATTGGTAAACTCATCACAAAAAAGATATACTTTTCCGTTTTTGAAAGAATTGGTTTCTGCTGATTTTTTATTTTTTTCGTACCATTTTTTAAAAGTTTTAGGTGCCAAAAGTGGTACTTGCCTTTTAGAGGCAATTCCCATACTTTTTTTAACCAAAGATAAGTTGGCAATAAAATTAGTCATGGATGGCGCAATGCTTCCAAACTTATTCAATTTTGAATTAAAGGCAAATATTTTATTTCGAACAGAAAATCCGTTTGCTTTTTGATATTGGTATAAAAATTCTGCTTTTAAAGTCGCTACATCTACATTACTTGGACATTCGCTGGCACAGGCTTTACAGCTTACACATAACTCAAATACTTTATATAATTCTTCGTGGTCGAATTTATTTTCTTTTTCAGAATTCGTCAGATACTCTCTCAGTGCATTGGCTCTGGCACGAGTAGTATCTTTTTCATTTCGGGTAGCACGATAACTCGGACATAAGGTACCTCCTGCTGATGGCATTTTTCGACAATCACCTGAACCGTTGCACTTTTCGGCAGCACGCAAAATTCCCAAACTATCAGAGAAATCCTGAATGGTTTTTATATCCGGCTCAACTCTTCCTGCTTCGAAACGAAGATTTTCATCCATTTTAGAAGCATTTACAATTTTCCCGACATTCAAGATAGTATTGGGATCAAATGCTTTTTTTATTCGTTTAAGCAGTTCATAATTTTTATCCCCAATCATAAAAGGCAAAAATTCTCCTCTTAAAATTCCGTCGCCATGTTCACCGCTTAATGAACCTCTGTATTTTTTCACCAAATGAGCTACTTCTGTGGATATATTTCTAAACTGGTGTAATCCTTCTTTTGTTTTTAAATTTATCTTCGGACGTAAATGCAATTCTCCGGCACCGGCATGTGCATAATAAATGGTACTTTGTCCATGCCTTTCCATCATGGCAGAAAAATCAGCAATATAATTTGGAAGATCGCTCAGTTCAACTGCTGTATCTTCAATCGAATCAGCTGCTTTATCATCGCCTACTATACTTCCTAAAAGCCCCAGGCCAGCTTTTCTAACCTCATTTACTTTATCAATATCAGCCCCGTAAATTTTAGGCAGTGCATAGCCAAAATTATTATCCTGAAGCTCTTTAATCAAAGCATCAGCTTGTAATTCGGCATCTTCCATACTGATGTGCGATCCTACTTCAAGCATAATCACTGCTTTTGGTTCTCCTACAATAAAAAATCGGTTTTTAGATTGTTCCCTATTGGTTTTGGTACAATCTAAAATTGTATCATCCATCATTTCGCAAGTGTACAAATGATGTTTCATTGCTGTAACTACCGCTTCTAAACTTTCCTGAATAGTATGAAAATGCGCCACCACCATAATATTATTTGTTGGCGGTAAATCATCTGCTTTCAAAGTAATTTCGGTTGTAAAGGCAAGAGTTCCTTCGCTTCCGCAAAGTAATTTCCCTAAATTGATTGTATCTTCTGTTCCCGAAAAAAGTTCTGACTTTAATAAGGCATCAATCGCATAACCTGTATTTCGCCTGTGGATTTCAGGTTTTGGAAATTCCCTTTTAATTTCTTCCTGATTTTCTTTGTTCGAAAGTTCCTCGTAGATCGTTTTATAAATTTTACTTTCTAAAGAATCGCCTTTGGTCTTCTGAATAAATTCTTCAGAAGTTAAATCTTTAAATACCGCGATACTTCCGTCACTCAAAACCGCTTTTATCTCCACAATTTTATCCCGGGTAACACCATAGCGGATTGAAGTTGTGCCTGATGAATTATTTCCTACCATACCGCCAATCATACAACGATTTGTGGTTGAAGTGGTCGGGCTAAAAAATAGTCCGTGTGGTTTTAGAAACAAATTCAGTTCATCACGAATTACTCCGGGCTGTACAGTAATGGTTTTCTTTTGTGCATCAAAAGCAACAATCCTGGTAAAATGTTTCGAAACGTCTACAATAATTCCGTTACCCACAGTCTGGCCCGCCAAAGAAGTTCCTGCTGTTCTGGGTGTTATTGAAACATTATTTTCTGAAGCAAAACGTATGATTTTTACAATATCGTCTTCGGTTTTAGGAATCGCAACGGCTTGTGGCATAATTCTATACGCAGAAGCATCTGTAGCATACAGTTTTTTATGAAGCTCGTCATAAAAAAGAGTTCCTTCTAAGGAATCAGATAATTGTTGTAATTGAAGTAAATCAGGCATTATTTGGTGGTATTGCTTTGGGTAGTTAATTTGAAATGTCCGTTTTTATAGTATATTTTTAAACCTGAAGAGTTTTAAAAACCCTTCAGGTTTTCTGGAATACCAAGCATACTAATTAATAATCAAAACGTTTAAAAGCTTCAATCGCTTCGTATTCTGCTAATCCTAATTTATCGTACAAAACGGCTGTATTTTTGTTACGGTCTTCGGCTCTAACCCAGAATTCTCTGGAGTCATTACCCTGAAACATCACCCGGTCTTTTTGAGACTGGTGGTATAAAATGGCATGACGTTTTAATAAAACTTCTGACGGAGAAAGCGGCACTGCCATATCAATTTCGTGAATATCCCATTCGTGCCATGCTCCTCTGTATAACCACAACCAGCAATCATCCATGTATTTTTGATGTTTGAGTTCTTTCATGGCTGCAAAAATCGCGTTCAGACATACTTCATGCGTGCCGTGCGGATCGGCAAGATCTCCTGCTGCAAATACCTGATGTGGTTTTATTTTGGCTATAATATTTTTTACAATGGCAATATCTTCAGCTCCCAACGGATTCTTTTTAACCTGTCCTGTTTCGTAAAACGGAAGGTCTAAAAAGTGTGTATTTTCATCTTTGAGTCCGATGTATCTCGTTGCTGCATAAGACTCTCTTCTTCGGATCAATCCTTTTAATTTTCGTACTTCCAGAGAATCAATCTGATTTTCTGATTTGTTGTTTAAAAATTCGATTACGGATTTAAAGTTGATATCGTTTGGAAGATTTCCACCTGTGAAATCGTTGCATACTTCTGCAAACTTTAAAGCTTCATCATCTGTAACGGCAATATTTCCGGAGGTTTGATATACAACATGTACATCATGGCCTTGTTTTATCAATTTTGAAAAAGTTCCTCCCATCGAAATCACATCATCATCGGGATGCGGACTAAAAAGAATCACTCGTTTTTTGGCAGGATTGGCTCTTTCCGGACGATGTGAATCATCGGTGTTGGGTTTTCCGCCTGGCCAACCTGTAATGGTGTGTTGTAGAATATTGAACATATTAATATTCAAATCGTAAGCCGAACCTTCTAATGCCAATAAATCAGACATTCCGTTATTATTGTAATCACGGTCTGTTAGCTTTAAGATAGACTGGTTTGTTTTCTGGCAAAGCCAAACAATTGCTTTACTTTTTAATTCTGGTGTCCAGATGCATTCTCCAACCAGCCAAGGCGTTTTAAAACGGGTTAATTCTGAGGCTGCTGATTGGTCTAAAACAAAAGTTGCGTTTGGATGATTTTGTAAAAAGGTTGCCGGAACTTCAGAACTTACATCGCCCTGAATGGTTCTTTTGATGATATCGGCTTTGTTTTGTCCCCAGGCCATTAATACGATTCTTTTTGATCGCATAATGGTTGAAACTCCCATCGTGATGGCTCTTTTAGGAACATTATCTATTCCGTTAAAATCTGATGAAGCATCTACTCTTGTAATATGATCCAGTGTAATGATTCGGGTTCCTGAATTAATGTGCGATCCAGGTTCGTTGAAACCTACGTGACCTGTACGTCCAATTCCTAATAATTGAAAATCAAGTCCGCCTGCTTGTTTAATTTTCATTTCGTAATCAATACAGTATTGGTTCAACTGCTCTAAAGCAATTGTTCCGTCAGGAATGTTTACGTTTTCAGGTTTAATATCAATATGATTAAAAAGATGCTGATGCATGAAATAGTGATAGCTCTGGCGGCTCTCTTTGGTCATTGGATAATATTCATCCAGATTAAAAGTGATCACATTGCTAAAGCTTAAATCTTCTTCTTTATGCATTCGAACCAATTCTTCGTATACTTTTATTGGAGAAGACCCTGTGGCAAGACCCAGCACACATGATTCGTTGTTGGCTTGTTTGGAACGTATTAATTCAGCTATTTCCTGAGCGACATTTTTTGAAGCCTGAGCAGAATTCTCAAAAATCACATTATGATTTTTTTCAAATCGGGTTTCTTCAAATTTTCCGGGTATGTCATAAACCAAAGAAGTAGTGGTTTTCATAATATATCTTTATAGTTAAAAATTAGTTTTAACAAATATATATACAAAAAACAAAACAGATACATTATTTTGCGTTATTTAACAAAATAAAATTAAAATAACGCAAAATAACGCAAACATGATTGATTAAATTCTCAATCTAAAGAATAAAAACGCCGGATTTTCTATATTCTTCCAAGCTTGCGTCTTCAGGATCTAAATTGGTAACAATGGTATCCAACTGATTTAAATCGCAGACTACGTGCGGCATTTTAGTATTTAATTTATTAGCAGAAAACATCGACACAACCCTGTCAGATGCTTCTATCATTGCTTTTTTAACAATTGAAATTTCGTATCCAATCTCAGTAAGGCCTTGTTTTATATTAATACTACTGGCTCCTATAAAACAAATATCGGCTTTAATTTTAGATACAACCTGAATCACATCCATACCAATTGTTACCATTGCGTTTTTCTGCATTTTTCCACCAATAAATATTAAATCAATATTTGGATGCTGGGATAATTGCATTGCTATTGGTAAACTATAAGTATAAATTGTGGCTTTTAAATCGGATGGAATTAATTTTGCGAAAACCAAATTTGTGCTTCCGCCACTCATTATAATAACCTGTCCGTCATGTAATAAAGACAATGCTTTGGTTACAATTTTTTTCTTTTCTTCTTCAGCAGATATATTAATATTAAAAACGTCGACCGATTTTTCTTTTACCTGTATGGCTCCGCCATAAACCTTTTCCAGCAGCTTCTTACTGTCGAGTTCGTTCAAATCTCTCCTAATTGTATCTTCTGATAAATCCAGAGCCAAAGCTAAATCTATTGTGACAACTTTCTGTTCTTCAATAAGCTTAGTCATGATGTATTTATGTCTTTCGGCTTTCAGCATTTTTTTAAAAAGTTAAAATTCAGGACAAATATATCAAATATTTCAATTGATAGCAGAGGATTTGTAGGAAACTGCAATAGTTTGCGTATTTATATTCAATATTCTAAAGCAGAAAGATTTCACATACAAAATATGCGTTATTTTGCGTTATTTTAGTTAAATTTTGAAAAAAAATACAAAATACCGCATTTATATGCAATAAATAAATATATTTGCTCAACAACCATTAAAAAAACCAAATAATCATGAAAAAATTATTCCTTATTTCATTGTTGGTTTTGTTCATTCAGGCAACATTTGGGCAAACAAAAACAATTACTGGAACAGTCAAAAACAAAGCAGACGGGTTTCCTATACCTGGAGTTAGTGTCCTTATTCAGGGAACTTCAAATGGTACAACGACTGATTTTGACGGAAATTTCAGCATTAGCATCGCACCGGGGCGAAGCCTTACTTTTAGTTACATGGGTTTTGAAACTCAGACAATCAAAATTGAGGGACAACAAAAACTTACTGTTAACCTTGCAGAAAGCACTTCAAAACTAGACGAAGTAGTAATCGTAGGGTTCGCTTCTCAGAAAAAAACAAACTTAACCGGCGCTGTTGCCTCAATCGATGTAGCCAAAACAATTGGCAGCCGACCTTTAACTGATGTTAGTAAGGCGTTACAGGGTACAACACCGGGTGTTAACGTTAGTTTTAACTCAGGAAATATTAACCGTGCCGCTACTATTAATATACGTGGGGCCGGAACTATTAATGGTTCAGACGCTCCTTTAATATTGGTTGACGGAGTTCCAACAGATTTATCTCTTATTAATCCAAACGATATCGCGACAATGTCTGTGCTTAAAGATGCTGCTTCTGCTTCTATTTATGGAGCTCGTGCCGCTTTTGGTGTGGTTCTTATTACTACTAAAGGAGGAAAAACAGGAGAAGGAAAAGTACGATTCTCTTATAGTGCCAATACAGCTTTTACTAATCCTATTTCTACTTTAAAATTCTTAGATCCAACAGTAGAAATTCCGGGATTAGTTGCGGCAGGAACGCGTACTGATGGTGCTGTACCTGAGATCTTTGGTGCTAACTACAATACTTTGTTAGCCGGAATTAAAAACTGGAAAGAAAAATATGCCAATAACCGCACCAGTCATGAAATGGTTTATGGTGAGGATTGGGAAATTAAAAATGGTACTCCTTATTTCTACAGAGTTTGGGATGCTAATAAAGAATTATATGCCAGCAATGCGCTGCAAACTACTCACAATCTTTCGGCTCAGGGTAATCTTGGAGAAAAAAGTTCATTCTTTGCTTCGTTCGCCCTTACGAATCAGGATGGTATGCTGAGAGTAAATCAGGAACAAAGAAAAAGATCCAATGTTAACTTAGGTTTCACGACAAAATTAGCTGATTGGCTTACAGGTGATTTCAAAGTAATGACAATTAACAGTTCTTATGATCAGCCTTTTAACTATTATGGAGGTTCTGGTACTGATGATACCAGTTATGGAGGTTATTTTGGTTATGCACTTCGTTGGGGACAATATTTCCCGAATTTCGGAACTTACAGAGGATATAATTTCCGTACTGCCGGAGGATACTTATCAAATGCATCCAGAAACGAAAACACTAAACGTAATAACAGGCTAAGTGCTAAATTCACTGCCGATATTACAAAAGATTTAAACATTATAGCCGAAGTTAGTAACGTAACTGAGTCTTATAACAGAAAACAAAATGGTGGTAAATTCCTGGCTTGGGACAGCTGGTCTGCTATGCCATACGATGCTACTACAATTCAAACAGCTACGCCTGCAACGCTTGAAGCCGGAAATGATTATGTAGCACAATCTAAATCAGAATCGACTACGAATGTTGTGAATATTTATGGTAACTACAAAAAGCAGTTTAACAAACATAATTTCAAATTCTTAGGAGGTTTTAACTCTGAGTGGCAAAATTTCTCCCGTAATTATGCCAGAAGAAATACACTTTTAGACAAATCAAAACCAGAATTTAATCTGGCTGTAGGTGAACAATTTGTTTCCGGATCAGCCAATACTTCTTTAAACCCGACAGAAACAACTTATTCTATTGCAGGTTTCTTTGGACGTGTTAACTATGATTATAACGGAATTTATTTGTTAGAATTAAATGCCCGTTATGATGGTTCATCAAAATTTCCTACAACAGAACAATGGGGATTCTTCCCTTCTGCTTCTGTAGGATATAAAATTGTAAACGAAAAATTCATGGAAGGTACACGTACCTGGTTAAGTGACCTTAAATTACGTGCTTCTATGGGATCAATTGGAAATCAAAACGTAGGAAACAATGCTTTCTTATCTGTATTAAATTCAACAAATCCTTCATGGGTAAATAGTGGTTCAACTCTGCCTCCTTCTACTGCTCTGCCAACAAATGTAGATCCTTCATTAACATGGGAAAAGGTATATACTAAAGATGTTGGTATTGATGTTAAAATATTTGATATGCTTGGTGCTTCGTTCGACTGGTACCAGCGTGATACAAAAGGAATGCTTGCTCCTGGTATTACACTTCCGGGTTCATTTGGACAAAATGCTGCCCAAACCAACTCAGGAAATATGAGAACAAGAGGATGGGAACTTTCCTTGAATTTTAATAAACAATTAAGTGAAAAAGCATCTGTATTTGTTGATGTGGCTTTATCAGATTATAAATCTGTAATTACAAAATGGAACAATACTTCTAAATTACTGGCTTTAGTTACTCCTACTACATATCCATATTATGATGGTTATGAAATTGGTCAGATCTGGGGTTTAACCAGTGACAGACTTCTTCAGGCTGATGATGTAATTACCAACAATGGTAAAACAGTAAATGGCGTTGACTATTCTAAAACAATGGGTGGTAACTTCAAATACGGAGCGGGAGATGTACATTATGTAGATATTGACGGGGATGGTGTTATATCACGCGGAGCAGGAACTGCTGACGATCATGGCGATTTGAAAAAAATTGGTAACTCAACTCCTCGCTACAAATACGGGGTAACATTAGGAGGAAAATACCATGGATTTGATGTTTCGGCTTTCTTTCAGGGAGTTGCAAAACGTGATTACTGGGCTGCATCTGATGCTGTTTTACCTTTCTATCGTGCTCCTCAGCAAATGTATGAGAACCAGGCAGATTACTGGACTCCGCAAAACACAGGTGCTTACTGGCCAAATCCTTATTATGGTAACGAAGCCAATACTTTTGGTTCAGGTACTTCAGGACAAAACAACTTTGTTACGTCAACAAGATATTTGCTAAACATGGCTTATTTACGTTTAAAGAATGCTACAATTGGATATTCTTTACCAACAGATATTGTTAAAAAAGCCGGATTAGAAAAAGTAAGATTATATGCTTCTGGTGAAAACTTATTAACCTGGGCAGACAAACGTCTTCCTGTAGATCCTGAAATCGACGAAACTGAAGTTTTCTGGGGAAGAGCTTATCCTTATACTAAAACATGGTCTTTTGGTGTTGAGCTGTCTTTCTAATACTAACAATTCAAAACTTTTAAAATGAAAAATTCAAATATAAAATCTAAATTTCTACTGATGTTTGCTGCTACTATAGTAGCAATGAGTGCCGTTAGTTGTTCAGACTACTTAACAGACGATCCAGCAGATAAATTCACAAACGACAACTTTTGGCAAACAGAAGATAACGTAAAAACATTTTCATGGATTAACTATGATACTTTTTACGGATATGGAAATGGTACCACTATCGGGCTTTCTTTTTTCTATTATCATGGCAGCGATTACAGAGTAGATGATAACTTATCAGCTTTTACTTTTTATCAAATGCCAATTACTGCGGCAACTACAAACACTTATTCATGGAATGAGTATTATACGCTTATTCGTCGTTGTAATCTGATGCTTGAAAAAGTACCAACTGTGAGCATGCCACAGGAAAAAAAGAACCATTATATTGGTGTTGCTAAATTTTTTAGGGCTTATACTTACTTTCGCTTAGTTCAAAAATTTGGAGATGTACCTTATACAGACAAATATTTAGCTCAAAGTGATCCGGCAGTTTATGCTCCGGCAATGCCAAGAGCCCAAATTATGGATAAAGTAATTGCAGATTTAGAAGAAGCTGCAAACCTAATGCTTGTAACTGATGATAAAAATGTTACTGTAAACAAATATACCGCTTATGCAGCATTAAGTAATGCTTGTATCTACGAAGGAACTTACAGAAAATATCATTTAGGTCAGGACGGAAGTGCTTTTTTAAACAAAGCAAAAACAGCTTCGTTAGCGATAATGAACAACCCTGCGTATAAATTAAACACAGAGTGGAAATCTCTTTACAATTCAGTTGAATTGCTTGGTAATTCAGAGGTGATATTGGCAAAACGTTATTTAACAAACGTATTAATGCATTCTCTTCAAAATTATACCAATACCTCAACAATACAATATGGCTTAACAAAATGGGCTGCTGACAGTTATGTAACTAAAAATGGTTTACCAATACAACAAACAGGAAACAGCCAATATACAGGTGATGATAATATTACCAAAAACTTTGCTAACAGAGATCCGCGTTTTGGTCAAACTGTAAATACAACCAATTACGGTTACAAAGGAAAACCATTTGGAACTGCTGCATTGGTTTCGATGTCAGGATATGTATTTGAATTGTACAACAATCCTGCAACAACAGGTCCTGATGTAACAACAGGCGGACGTAATTATACTGATGCTCCTTTATTCACTTTAAGTGAAGTATATTTAAACTATGCCGAAGCTTGTGCTGAATTAGGAACCGCGACTAATAACGACCTTGATATTTCAATCAATAAAGTACGTGCACGTGCCGGAATTGCTCCTTTAACTACTGACGGAACTACTGCTTCTGCTGGCGGCGTATTAATTAATGACCCAAGAAGAACCTCATCTTTAGAACAAATTTCGGGTGTTGTAAATCCTTTAATCTGGGAAGTTCGTCGTGAGCGTCAGATCGAATTTATGAGCTGGACAACTTTAAGACAAGCTGATATTTACCGTTGGAAAAAAGGAGATTACTTAGATACGACTAAAAATCCGGATGTAAATCTTGGTGCCAGAATTGGAACTCCTGTTGGAACACAAACACAGGTAGATGCTAACGGATATGTGAAAATTTATCCGGCAAGTACCAGAAACTTTGAGCCTAAACACTACTTAATGAATATCCCAACAAACGATATTGATTTATACAAAGCTCAGGGTGTAGAATTAAAACAAAACCCAGGCTGGTAATCTTAAAATTCAATTGCCCCTATACAATAAAAGCTGCCTCCGGAAATCAGATTCGGAGGTAGTATTTTAAAATCTTTTTTACTTACTTCAAAAGATAGTCCTCAAAACTGACGAAATAAAACCTTCATCTGAAAAACTCGGATAACTTTTCTATACTACTACATCAACAATCAAAAACATCAGGTAATCAAATAATAACTTAACTTTATTTAGTCAATTTTGGCCTTCTAACTCTTAACTGTAAATTAAAATGATAAAACTTATAACAAAAAGTGTTCTTATTATACTCTCTTTATTTTACACGACATTATATTCTACACCTATAAAAAGCAACACTACAGCAACTAATACTTCTGTTATTAAAACCGGAGCTGATAATTACGAAAAATACTTACCGCTTTTAAAAGATAAAAAAGTAGGGATTGTTACCAATCAAACCGGAATTTTATCTAACAAAACACATGTGGTAGATTTTTTACTGGAGAAAAAAATTGCGGTACAAACCATTTTCGCTCCTGAACACGGATTTAGAGGAACTGCTGATGCCGGAGAACATATTGTTGACGGAAAAGACCCTAAAACCGGTTTACCTATCATCTCACTTTATGGAGATAATAAAAAACCTAAAGTAACTCAACTAGCCGGAATCGATGTGATGATTTTTGATTTGCAGGATGTTGGTGCCCGATTCTATACGTATATTTCTTCTTTACATTATGTGATGGAAGCCTGTGCAGAAAACAATGTTCCGCTGATTATTTTCGATCGTCCAAATCCTAATGGCCGCATTGTAGACGGACCTCTTTTAGAAAAAGAGTTTACAAGTTTTGTAGGCATGCACCCTATTCCGTTGCTTCACGGAATGACAATTGGAGAATATGCACAAATGATCAATGGCGAAAAATGGCTAAAAGATGCTGTTCAGTGCAAACTAACCGTTATTCCTTGTGTAGATTATAACCGAAAAATGGATTATAGCTTATTGGTAAAACCATCTCCAAATTTACCCAACGATCAAGCGATCAACCTGTATGCAAGTTTGTGCCTTTTTGAAGGAACTAATGTGAGTATGGGACGCGGAACAGAAAAACAATTCCAGATTTATGGTTCGCCTTATCTGACAAAAACAAGTTTCAGCTTTACACCTAAACCTAATTTTGGAGCCAAAGATCCGCTTTATAACGGAAAAAAATGTTTTGGCGAAGATCTTACTGCTTATCCAAAACTAAACCAATTAGAATTAAAATGGCTTATTAAAGCGTATCAGAATACCAGCGATAAAACAAAATTCTTCAATGCGTTTTTTACCAAACTGGCAGGAACAAAAAAATTACAGGAACAAATTGAAAACGGTGTTTCTGAAGATACAATTAGAAAAAGCTGGCAAAAGGATTTAGAAACCTTTAAAAAAATGAGAATGAAATACTTATTGTACTAAAATATCAAAGCTTACAAAAAGAAATTAAATATAAAAAAAATCAAAAGAATGTCACATATTAATCCAGATACAGAAAGAGAATCCCTTTATTCAAACTTAGATAAAATGAGTACGAATGAGCTGCTTACCAATATCAATAATGAAGATAAAAAAATAGCCGATATCGTTCAGGAACAAATTCCAAACATTGAAAAATTAGTCGACATTATTGTTTCTAAAATGAAACTTGGCGGAAGATTATTTTACATTGGAGCAGGAACATCCGGAAGAATCGGAATTCTTGATGCTTCAGAGTGCCCTCCTACTTTTGGAGTTCCGGACAACTGGATTATTGGTATCATAGCCGGTGGAGATTCTGCCATTAGAAAAGCAGTAGAAAATGCCGAGGATGATATCGATCAGGCGTGGAGAGATTTATCTGCTTACGAAATTTCGAGTTTAGATGTGGTGATCGGAATTGCTGCTTCAGGAAACACTCCGTATGTTATTGGCGGACTGAACAAAGCAAGAGAAAACAACATTACTACCGGAAGTATTTCCTGCAATAGTGCCAGTCTGATTTCAAAACAAGCCGATTATCCAATTGAATTAATTGTTGGCCCTGAATTTCTTACCGGAAGTACCCGAATGAAAGCCGGAACTTCTCAAAAATTAGTTTTAAACATGATCTCAACATCAGTGATGATTAAATTGGGAAGAATCTATGGTAACAAAATGATCGACATGCAGCTTTCTAATAAAAAATTAGTACAAAGAGGTGTTGAAATGATTGTAGAAGAACTTCAGATTGAAGAGAAACTAGCCTCTGAATTACTAAAGAAACACAAAAGCGTAAGAGCAGTTTTACTGGCAGAAAATAAAAATCTGGAAATCTAATCACCAAACTATTCAAATCTTTTATAGATTTATATTGATTTGATCAGATTTACATTTTTTAATTTAACACATAGAAACATTGCTTTCTATGTGGAAAAAGAATACCAAAAAGATATATATTTCTTTCACATAGTGAGCTTTCTGTTTTAAAAAAGTAAAACACTTTTTTTAAGTTTACAAAACGATGTTGCTATGTGTTTAAATTAATTACAACCTAAAAGGTTACATTTATAACAACCAAACCATAAAGCTATAAAATGACACCAAGTACAATACTTCTTCTTATTATCGTTTATTTCGGAACCTTGTTTTATATCTCACACAGAGTGAGTCGGAAAGACGACGGAAATGATGCTTTTTTTACAGCCAATAAAAACTCAAAATGGTATTTAGTTGCTTTTGGAATGATAGGAACGGCACTTTCCGGAGTAACCTTTATATCCGTTCCGGGAGAAGTAGGTGCCGCAAGTGGTGAACAATTCAAATACTTTCAGTTTGTATTGGGTAATGCCTTAGGTTTTCTGGTTATTACCAAATTATTATTGCCGCTGTATTATCGTATGAACCTGACCTCTATTTATGGCTATATCGAACAAAGAATGGGTTTTTACAGTTACAAAACTGCTGCTTCTATTTTCCTGATCAGCAGAACCGTTAGCTCGGCTTTCAGACTTTATCTGGTAGTAATTGTATTGCAGCGTTTCGTATTTGATTTTTATCATATTCCGTTTGCTTTTACCGTATTGATTTCGTTGATCCTCATTTTTTCTTATACCTACAGAGGCGGATTAAAAACCATTATTATAACGGATACTTTACAAACGTTTTTCCTTGTAACATCTGTTTTTCTTACCATTTATTTTATCTGTGATCGTATGGATTTAAGTGCTGTTAGTGCTTTTGAAGAAGTAAAAAACAGTAACTATTCTAAGATATTTTTCTTTGATGATTTTCTCGGAAGCAAATTCCATTTTGTAAAACAAATAATAGGCGGAATGTTTGTTACCATTGCCATGACAGGATTAGATCAGGATTTAATGCAAAAAAACCTGAGCTGTAAAAACATCGGCGAAGCGCAAAAAAACATGTTCACTTTTACAGGAATCTTTGTTGTTATCAATATTTTCTTTTTAAGTGTTGGAGCATTACTTTATCTGTATGCCAACAAAAACGGAATTGCGATTCCAACTGATTTAATCACCGGCAAACCCAGAACCGATTTACTTTTTCCTGAAATTGCCTTAAATCATTTAGCCGTAATTCCTGCCATTGTATTTTTACTGGGAATTATCGCCGCTACTTTTGCCACCACAGACTCTGCTTTGACCGCCTTAACGAC
Source organism: Flavobacterium chilense (assembly GCF_001602525.1). Classification (GTDB taxonomy): domain Bacteria; phylum Bacteroidota; class Bacteroidia; order Flavobacteriales; family Flavobacteriaceae; genus Flavobacterium; species Flavobacterium chilense. Next base: position 103,101 of record NZ_LSYT01000006.1, on the reverse strand, counting down.
TTCTTTTTGTGTTGACTTTTTAGGTATGGATAAAGCCGAAAACAGCAGAAAAAATACCGTGAGAACAAGACATTTAGTGCACATTAGTTTTTCGATATTGATTTTCTTTGTCATCATTATTTTCAATACAATCAATGACAGTTCTGTTGTTGGAATGATCTTTAAAGTAGCATCTTACACTTATGGTCCATTGTTAGGATTATATGCTTTTGGACTGTTCCAGAAATCAAGACATGTACATGATAAATTTGTTCCGGTGATCTGTTTATTATCTCCGTTCCTAACCTATTTAATCAATGAAAACTCGAAAGTATTATTTTCAGGTTATGTTTTTGATAATGAATTAATAGTGCTTAACGGATTAATAACCTACTTAGGATTATACCTGACAAGTTCACGCAGCAGCGAACAAATATCTTTTTAAACCAGTAAAAGCAAAAAAACAAGTTGCTACAAATAATATTTTGGGTACAATTATTTTCAATACATAGAAACACAGACTAAAATTAAAAGCAAAAGAGAGCCTGAGAAAATCATAATTTTTCAACATAACATATAGGTAATAAAATTATTGAAATGTTTTATAAAAGTTTTGTGAGCTCTGTTTCTATGTGTTAAAAACGTTTACGCTCAAAGAGTTGTAATTAGCAAAATCTATTTCCTCCAAAAATTATACTATGAAAAATCACTTCATAAAAATCAGCCTATACGCCGCACTCCTATTTTTAATTACCAATTGTGTTTCCAAAAAAAACACCGTTACTGCTACCAAAAAAGATCCGCTTTTAAAAGATACAGTTGTTTATGTTCCTAAAGACAAATCAGAGAAAAAAACCTTTTTCAAAGATTCTGACAGAGAAACGGCATGGGTTGACAGCATTTACAACAAAATGACCGTGAGAGAAAAAATAGGCCAATTGTTTATGATTTCAGCTTATTCTAACAGAGATTCTCTACATACAAAAGAAGTTAATACCTTAATTGAGGATTATAAAGTTGGTGGTTTAATTTTCTTTCAGGGCGCACCGGTTCGTCAGGCAAAATTAACCAATCTGTATCAGTCAAAAGCAAAAGTTCCGCTATTCATAGCAATCGACGGCGAATGGGGATTAGGAATGCGTTTAGATTCCACTTACATTTATCCATGGAATATGACGCTGGGCGCTATTCAGGATTTAAGTTTAATTGAAAATGTTGGACGAAATATGGCCAACGAAAACAAACGAATCGGAATCCATTTTAATTTTGCTCCCGTTCTTGACATCAATACCAATCCTAAAAACCCAATTATTGGCAACCGTTCTTTTGGTGAAGACAAAGTTAATGTAAGCGCCAGAGCTATTGCTTTAATGAAAGGTGTTCAAAGCCAGGGTGTTTTTAGTACCGGCAAACATTTTCCGGGACATGGCGATACTTCTGTCGATTCGCATAAAGCATTGCCTTTGATTGACTTTTCTAAAGACCGACTTGAACTGGTCGAATTATATCCGTATAAACAAATTTTTGACGAAGGTTTAGTATCTGTAATGGTGGCTCATCTTAGCATTCCGAGTTTAGAACCACAATCAAATTATCCTTCTTCGGCTTCTTATAACATTGTAACCAATCTGCTTCAAAAAGAGTTAGGTTTTGATGGTTTAATTTTTACGGATGGTTTAGCCATGAAAGGTGCTACAGACTTTAAAGGTCCCGGAGATTTAGAAATAGCGGTTCTTCTAGCCGGAAATGATATTTTCCTGGGTCCTGAAAATGTACCTCTGGCTTTTCAAAAATTAGAAACTGCTTATGCTGATGGTGTAATTACAGAAGAACGTCTCGCACATTCCGTAAAGAAAATATTGCATTATAAATTCAAAGCAGGATTAAATAAATATAAACCTATCCAAATTGCCAATATTTACAATGATCTTAATCCGCCTCAAAATGATGCCCTGCATTATAAATTATATGAAAATGCGATTACAGTATTAAAAAACGAAAAGGAAATACTTCCTATTCAAAACTTAGATCAGAAAATTGCCTATGTCAAATTGGGAGATGATGTAAACAGCACTTTTGTAACCACATTAAAAAAATATACTGAAGTTACCGAAGTGTCAAATAAAAATGTTGACAGCTTAAATCAGGAATTAAAAAACTATGATACCGTTATTATTGGTTTTCACAAGGTAAATAAACCATGGGACAAACAAAACTTTACAGAATCTGAATTATTCTGGTTGCAGAAAATTGCAGAAAAAAACAAAGTCATCCTGGATGTTTTTGCCAAACCTTATTCGTTATTGCCTGTTACCAATTTTGATGATATTGAAGGTCTAGTCGTTTCTTATCAAAACTCTAATATCAGTCAGGTAGTTTCAGCAGAAGTAATTTTTGGAACAGTTCCGGCAAAAGGAAAACTGCCTGTATCTATCAATGAATCTTTCAAAGTAAATGATGGATTGCCAACAGAAAAAATAAACCGTCTGGGATTTACGAGTCCGGAAAATGTAGGTATGAGTTCTGCTGTCTTATCCAAAATCGATGCCATCGCCCAAAAAGCAATTGACGGAAAAATGACTCCCGGAATGCAGGTTTTAGTTGCCCGAAAAGGAAATGTGATTTTTCAGAAATCATATGGGTATCAAACCTATGAAAATCTTAGAAAAGTGACCAATTCAGATTTATATGATGTTGCATCCGTTTCAAAAATGATTTCAACATTACCAAATGTGATGCAATTGTATGATAAAAATAAAGTAACTCTGGATACCAAATTAAAAGACATGGTACCGCTTTTTGCCAAAACCAATAAAGAAAATATCAGCTTCAAGGATTTACTGACTCATTATGCAGGACTTCAGGCATGGATTCCGTTTTACAAAGCGACACTTGATAGTAACAACCAGCCTTCTGAAAAATATTATCGCAGGGTTGCCGATGCTAAATTTTCGACAAAAGTGGCTGAAAATCTTTATATCAGAAATGACTATCACGACACCATCATGAAAATCATTGCAGATAGTCCTGTTTCTCCTAAAATAGAATACAAATACAGCGATTTTACCTTTATCATCCTGAAAGAATATTTAGAGCGAAAAACCAATAAAAAGTTAGAAGAACTAAGTCAGCAAAACTTTTACAGTACGTTGGGTATGAACAATACGCTGTACAATCCTTTAAACCGATTTGATAAAAACAATATTGCTCCTACTGAAATTGATAATTATTTCAGACATCAGGTTATTCAGGGTTATGTACATGATATGGCAGCTGCTATGGAAGGCGGAGTTGCCGGTCACGCAGGAATTTTTTCGAATGCAATGGATGTAGCCAAAATGATGCAGTTGTTTTTACAAAAAGGAAATTACGGCAACAAACATTATTTTTCTGAACAAACATTTGATGCTTTTAATACCTGTTATTACAAAGACAAAGGTGTACAGAGAGGTTTAGGCTTTGATAAAAGAGTTGGTAAAGACGGCCCAACCTGCGGCTGTGTTTCTGAATCCAGTTTTGGTCATACCGGATTTACAGGAAACATAGCCTGGGTTGATCCTGAAACAGAAATTGTTTATGTATTTTTATCCAATAGAACGTATCCTGAAGTGGTAAACGACGAAAACAAACTATCAAAAGGAAAAATTCGTGAAGATATTCAGAAAATCATTCAGGAAGCCATTATAAAATAAGGGATACAGAAAGGTAAAAAATCATCATTTATTGAACACATAAGAACATAGATTTTATTTTTTTATGTGTAGAATATAAATAAGATAATACATTATTCTCACATAGCTATGTGAATGTATGCCGGGCGAAATGACTTTTTCTAATTCCGAAAAGCGATGTTTCTATGTGTTTACTATAATTACGCTCAATAAATTAAATACTATTTTTATTTACTAAAAACAAAATCATGAATGCAAATCTGGAATCACTGTATAAAATTGCCCAAAAACCATCCCGAACTATTATTGGATTAATGTCCGGTACTTCTTTAGACGGGCTGGATGTGGCTTTATGCAAAATCTCAGGTTCAGGCGAAGATACTGAAGTACAATTAGTACAATTTGATACCGTTGACTATTCTGAAGAAATAAAATCAGAAATCAGATCTGTCTTTGCAAAGCAGACTATTGATTTTCAGAAACTCGTTTTACTGAATGAATGGATTGGAGTTCTTCATGCGAATATTATTCTGGATTGTCTGAACCGTTGGAAAATTCCGGCAAACACAGTTGATCTGGTGGCTTCGCACGGGCAAACTGTTTTTCATGCACCAAAGATTTTACACCAACAGGAAAAATTTCCAAATGCTACTTTACAAATTGGCGACGGTGATCATATTGCTGTAAAAACAGGCATTATAACAATCTCTGATTTCAGGCAAAAACACCTTGCCGCTGGTGGCGAAGGAGCACCGCTGGCCGTTTACGGAGATTATTTCATCTTTAGTAAAAAGGGCGAAAATCGTATTATGCTTAATATGGGCGGCATTGCTAATTTTACTTATTTGCCTTCAAGCCATAATCCCGAAGAAGTTTTTGTGACCGATACCGGAACAGGAAATACCCTCATTGATGCTTTTACCCGACTTTCGTTTCCTGATAAAGCCTATGATAAAGATGCCGAAATTGCCAAACGAGGCACAGTAAATATTGCTCTTTTAAAAGCTTTAAAAGCAGACGAATTCTTTCAAAAACCTTTTCCGAAAACAACTGGTCCGGAACTTTTTAGTCCTGAATATGTCAGACAGGCACAAACCAAAAGCAACACTGCAAATATTGCTATAGAAGATCTACTGGCAACCTTAACCCGATTTAGTGCCGAAACCATAGCCGAAGCCATTCATACGACCATAAATAACACAGCATATCTTGCCGAAAACTTTACCGTTTATATGTCCGGAGGAGGCGCTCATAATCCGTTATTAGTGGGCTGGCTCAAAGAGTTACTGCCTTGTACTTTTGCCAATACTGATTCTTTAGGAATCTCAGGAGATGCAAAAGAAGCCATACTTTTTGCCATTTTAGCCAATGAAACGGTTTCCGGTGGCACTTTAGATTTTGGACCACGCAAGAGAATTCCATCAGTATCAATGGGAAAAATTTCTTTCCCCGGCTAATCCTCATGAGAACTTTCTGTTTTAAATAATTAACGAAACCAAAAAAACGAACCAATGACAAAAGAACGTTTAACCTCGCTCGATGTATTTAGAGGATTTACTATTTTATTAATGACCATAGTCAACAATCCAGGAAGTTGGGATTCTATATATCCTCCGTTAGAACACGCCGAATGGAACGGCTGTACGCCTACTGATTTAGTTTTTCCCTTTTTTGTTTTTATAATGGGAACAGCAATACCTTTTGCAATGCCGGTAAAACATTTTGATTCCGGCGTTTTTAATAAAATCCTGGTTCGCTCCTTGCGAATTTTCTGTTTAGGATTGTCTCTAAACTATTTTAGCAGAATTCATTTATTTGATTTAGAAGGAATCCCTCTGTTATTGTTGAGGTTGGTGATCACTTTTGCCGTTGCTTATGCCCTTTTGGGGAACTTTACTTTAAAAGTAAAAACCTATCTTGTTTTTGGCATTTTTGCCCTGTTGCTATTTCTTGCCTACAGTAAACTGGAAGCTTTTGAAGACGTAAGAATCCCTGGTGTTTTACAACGAATTGGTATTGTATATTTCTTTACTTCTCTTTTATATTTAAAGACCAGTTTAAAAACACAGCTTTTAGTTGTAGCTTCTCTTTTAATCGGTTATTGGCTTATCATGGCTTTTATTCCGGTTCCGGGATTTGGCCCGGCCAATTTTGAAAAAGGAACAAATCTAGCTGCATGGTTAGATAATACAGTTTTAAACGGGCATTTATGGAGTTTTTCTAAAACCTGGGATCCGGAAGGAATTTTGAGTACTTTGCCGGCAATAGGTACCGGAATTATCGGAATGTATATTGGTCAATTGCTAAACCTGCCAGTCGCAAAAACTGAAATTATAAAGAAACTTGCCATTTCAGGAATTGTTTTATTGATTTTGGGTTTAATCTGGAATACATTTTTCCCTATTAACAAATCACTCTGGACCAGTTCTTATGTTTTATATACAGCCGGAATCGCTACAATATGTCTGACTTTGTTGTATTATATCATTGATGTTGCCCACTATAAAAAATGGACTAAACTCTTTTTAATCTGGGGCGTAAATCCTATGATTGTATTTTACTTTTCTGGAATAATTCCGAGAGTTTTGAGTTCGATTAAAGTTCAAAACCCTGAAATTGGCGGAGAAGAAATAGGTCTTCAGACATTAATTTACAAATTTAAAATCGCACCTTGCTTTGAAAATCCTTTGAATGCCTCATTGGCGTATGCCCTGTCTTATGCTGTTTTCTGGTCGTTTATTCTTTGGATTTTATATAAAAGAAAATTGATTTTTAAAGTGTAATAGTTTTGTATTTTTTTCTCCTTTTTGGTTTAAAACAATTCAAAATTAGATTTATAAACAAAAGAGGCGATTAGTTAAATCGTCTCTTTTAATTTTAGGGTTAAAAACAGTTACAGGATGAAATTGAAATTAGTATCATTTGGGTTTATAGCTATCGGGCTTTTTTTCTCTTGTTCTTCAGGAAATAAAATAGCCAAAGATTCAATTGCCCTTACTCCCGATAAAGTTGAAATACGTTCTGATTTTAAAAAGTATTTTGACAACTGCAATGCAGAAGGTTCAATTGCCATTTATGACAATCAAAATCAAAAATGGATTTTATCTGATACTGTTAGCGTCAAAAAAGAAACATTACCGGCGTCAACCTTTAAAATCATTAATCTGCTTATTGCTTTAGAAACCAAAACAATTTCTAATGAAAATGAAATTGTAAAATGGCCCGGAAGTACAGATACTATCAAATATGATTATCGCCCTGATATTTATCATGACATAAGCGTAAAAGAAGCTTTTGAAGTTTCGGCTGGCTGGGCATTTATAGAACTGGCGAAGAAAATTGGTAAGGAGAATTACAAAAAATACTTATCGCTTTGCCATTACGGAAATCTGGATCTTTCGCAAACAGATCCTGACTTTTGGAATTTTGGTGCTTTTGGAATCTCTCCAGTCAATCAGGTTGAATTTCTTAAAAATTTGTACGAAGAAAAACTTCCTTTTTCTAAACGAAATATCGAAATCGTAAAAGAAGTAATGATAAGCGAACAAAATCAAGATTATACCATTCACTCCAAAACGGGCTGGACACGAGAAAATGAAATCAACACGGGCTGGTGGGTTGGCTATTTGAAAAATAAAAAAGGGGTTTATTTTTTTGCAACACGTCTTTTACAAAACCGAAAAATTAACCAATCTGATTTTGGGAATTGCAGAAAAGACATTACAAAAACTGCTTTTAGGGATTTGGATATTATAAAATGAAAATCATAAACGAAATTTTAGATTAACAAAAAAGGGAAGATATTTAAAAACATCTTCCCTCTTTATAACTAACCATTTATAATTTAAAAACTCACAAATTTTACTCCTGCACTAAACCATCTTGCCGGTAACGGAAATGCTCCAACCTCAAAATAAGTAGTATTAAAAATATTTTGGGCATCTATAAAAAATGTAAATTTCTTAACAGACTGGCTTACTCTCAAATCATTAATCCAGTAAGAAGCTCCGGTAACTCTTTCGTTAAAACGGGTTGCCAGTAAAATTGAAAAATCTTTACGCTGAAAATCTATCGTATTGGTTATTTGATGCTTTAAAGAAGAAATCAAATATTTAGAAAAAGGCTCCGGACGTGTATCTTTAAATCTGGAATCTAAATAAGAATACCCCAGGTTAAAATTCAGTTTAGACAGAGCAGACAGATCGATTTTGTATGTACCACGCATGTTGATTCCATTGGTAATTAAATCGCCATAGTTCTGACTTTGCCAAGGCACAGTAGTCACCATACGTGTCCAGTCTATATAATTACTGATTTCTCTGTAAAAATAATTCACATTAAGATTTAAAGATTTTCGGCTGAATTTAAACCCAATTTCGCTTTGCAAAGCATTTTCAGAAACCAGATCAGGATTTCCGATATTTCCCGGACGCTGATTTAAATACAAATCTGTAAAAGAAGGAATTCTTTGGCTGGTACCAATATTTCCAATAATCTTAAATTCGTTTGTAAGCTCATAACTGGCATCAATACCCGGATAAATCTGCCATTTATAATCCGAATTGTAGTTCAGGTAAGTCCCTAAATTTACATTTAGCTTTTCGAAGAAACTCGTTCTGTATTCTGCATAAAATCCCACATTTTCGCGATCATGATCTCCAATATTGGAAGAATGAATATCCTCATTTCTGAATTCGGCACCAAAACCTATTTCGCCATTTTCTGTTTTAATAGAAGAGTTAAGTTCTGCGGCAATCGAGTTGGTGTAATGCTGGCTTCTTCCGGCATTTAAATTACTGTTGCCATAATAACGATAATCATCATAATTGTACCTGTAGCTCACTCTTGGCATTATTTTCCATTTGTCAGTAATTGCATGTTTGGACTGAATGGTGGCAAAGGTAGTTTGTACTACTTCGGTCGAGTTTTTGTCTCCGGGCGCTGCATAAAAACCGTTTGCCCCAAATCCGTTGTTGACATAACCAAACGACCCTAAAATTTCATTAGAATCATTGATCTGAACATTTCCCTGATACAATATTTTATTGTTTTCGAATCCGGTATTATAGCGATATCCGTTGCTTTTATCGTGCGATGCAAAAATAGAATGCTGTTGTTTCTCTTTGCCTAAAACTGCTCCCAGCTGAATACCGGTATTGTAAAATGTATCGCCTGAATCCTGAGTATCTTTTTCGAAATTAGAACCGGCATAAGTACTTACCAAAAACCCAGAATCGGTTGGTTTTTTGGTGATAATATTAATTGCTCCGGTTAAGCTGTTAATACCAAATATTCTGGCGGCCGGTCCGCGCAAAACTTCGATTCTCTCAATCGCTTCAACCGGAAGCGGTAAATTTAGCATATTGTGAGCGGTTTGTGAGTCAATAATTTTTGCTCCGTTTAGCAGTACAACGGTTTGTTCAAAACTTCCGCCATCAACACTAATATCGGCTTGTCCGCCAAACGGACCTCTTTGTCTGATATCTACTCCGTTTGCATACTGCAGCACTTCCTGAAGCGTTCGTCCTGGCAGTTTTTTTATTGTTTCACTATTGATAACGTATACATTTCGGTTTTGTTTAGAAATTGGAGTGCTTAAGCGGTTTTCATGAATAATTACTTCATTAATTTCTATAATCGTATCTCTTTTGGTTTGAGCATACGTATTAACAGCCATTAAGGTTAAGACTGCAAAATAGATTTTTTTCATTTTGGTTTAAAATTTTTGCAAAAGTAGTACCTTGCCGTACTAATCAAGTATACCAGTTTTATAATTATGAGTGGTCCGGTTCAAATTCCGTTTAAAAGTTTTATTCAGCTAAAGCCTGAAGAAAGCACAGCGCTTTATCTTCAGATCGTTTTTGAATTTATTAAAGCGATACAAACCGGATTTCTTCCGGAAGGAACAAAACTCCCGGGTACACGTATATTATGCAAGCTTTTGTCTGTAAACAGAAACACGCTCATCAAAGCTTTTCAGGATCTGGAATCTCAAGGCTGGATTGAAACACTACCTAACAAGGGCACTTTTATTCTTTCGCAGCATAAACAAAAAAATAAAACCGAATATATTACAGTAAAAAATCAAACCTCATCAGACACGAATACCGGTTTTACCTTTAATCGTTCTGCCATTCTTGAAAATCCAACAGAAACAAGTACTCTTCCGTATCAGTTTAATGATGGTTTACCTGATTTACGGCTGGTACAAAATGAGGTTTTAGCAAGGTTGTATGTTTCAAAATTAAAGAGACAGAAAAGTTCTAAAACCTATGAGCAGATTCAGATACAATCTCATTTAAATTTTAAAACTCATTTTTCCAATTATTTGAACCTCACCCGTGGTTTACGTATTTCAACCTCCAACCTGCTTACCACCAACAGCCATGAAATTAGTTTGTATCTCGTTACAAAAGCGCTTATTTCTCCGGGCGACAAAGTGGTAGTCGCTTCTCCGGGTTATTATATTTCTAATATGACACTAACCAATACCGGAGCGCAGATTATTACGATACCGGTGGATCAGGACGGAATTGATACGAACCTTCTTAAAGAAATTTGTGAAGAATCTGAGATCAGAATCCTGTATCTTACGTCTAATTATCATTATCCCACGACGATTTCTTTGAGCGCTAAAAGAAGAATGGAAGTATTGGAACTGGCCCATCAATATGGATTTATTATTTTGGAGGATGATTATGATTTTGACTTTCATTATGATAACAATCCTATTTTACCTCTAGCCGCTTTTGACTCCAATCAAAAAGTGGTTTATATAGGCTCTTTTGGAAGATCGCTTCCTTCCGGATTCAGCTATGGTTTTGTGAGCGCACCATCTGAATTTATTCAGGAATTAGAAAAATATCAAAACATTTTAGAACCAGGAATCGATGTGATCAAAGAACAGGTTCTAACAGAATGGATTAACGAAGGCGAAGTACATCGCTTATCCAAAAAAAACAAAAAGATCTATAAGGAACGCAGGGATTATTTTGTTTTGTTATTAAAGGAAAAGCTGGGTCCCAAAATTAAATTTAAAACTCCCGCACGAGGACTAGCTGTCTGGATTGAATGGCTCGACACCTTTAACTTAATAACATTACAAAAAGAATGTGCCTCCAATGGATTGTTTCTGCCTAAAACACTGCTCTATCAAACTAAAAACCTAACGGCAACCCGTTTAGGATTCGGTCATTTAGAAACAGAAGAAATGGAAAATGCGATTTCTATTTTATGTAAATCGATTGAGGAAATTATATGATAACTTGTTTATAGTGAAGAGATTTTTATGGTTATTATTTTATAACAAATGTATCTTTTGCCAGATTTTGTTTTTCTATATTTTATCATATGTCTAATTTAATCAACACATCTGATACATTACCACACTTTTTTATTTGTATTCTCTGTCGATACAAAGTCAGAGGTATTTGCAGAGCTTTTCATTCGAAGACTTCAATAAGTGAAGGGATTAATCATTTTTCTTATAATAAATGTAATTCTTTCAATATGCATATTACTCCTAACAATATAAAAGCAATACCTCCGGCATACCCCTGAAAATTTACACTTGTTAACGGATACGAAGGTGGTCTTTTTGTCATAAAAATAACGACCCCAGTACCGAAAATTATCATTGAAATGCCTATTTCTATATTCTGCATTGTATCTCTTTATTATTTTTTATTTTATACTTTCAACGACCAATTTCAAGAACTTGGGTTATTGGATTTTTAATATAACTAAAATGTATGTCTCCTAAATGATTGTATTGAAACACATAAAAACAATTACCATTTGGATATTTTAAATAACCTTTTGCTGTTGAGGATTCTCTTTCTATTTAGCATACAAAATTATGCTTGGTATCTGTTTTTTAAATTATTGAATCTATATGTGATTATAAATGCTATACAATATAATATCAAACCAACTGATAACCCAAGTAAAATATACTCAGGATAAATAAATATTTTTATAATTATTTTATCAATCATTATAAAAGTCAATATTCCTAAAAATGAAGATATTCCAATGATAATCTTGTTATTATTTGATGACTTTTTGAATAGTTGAAAGCTCACAAAAACAATTGATAAAATTATAGGGATATTAAAAGTTAAAAATAAATACAACTCAATTTTTGTTTTAAACTCATCTAACTTAAAATCTAATTTATGAAAATACGGGTCTGTTATCACTAAATAAATTAAGAATAACATACTGATAAGCCCACAGGAAAGATATGACTGAAGATAATTTAAGATAAATTTTAATGTCTTTCCTTTCATGTTTTTATTTTCTTGTTTGATTAACTGAATGGTTATTATACATGCTTTCTAATTCGAGGGTTCTTTGAACTTTATTATCAATGAATCAGATCACCTGCGCAGGATTAGGTAGTTCCCTGCTATTACTACCTGTTTCATTGGAGACTATTAATTTAAATGGCTCTGGAACTGATTAAAGTTACATAATTGAACTTGTAAAGCCAGATCCAAAAACATTTTTTATATTCTTTGTCGATGATCTTTGCGCCACATGAAAGAATTCGTGCGGGAGCGGGGCTAGCTAAATATTAATTTCATTTTTTATTAAAAAATAAAAAACTGCACATGCTATTATTAAGGTTATAAAATAACCTACCCAAACATTTCTATTTTCATATTCTTTTGCAAATTGATCTGTCAATTTTCCTTTAAATCCTTTTATGATCCAAAAAAAGAAACCTCCAACCCAAATAGAGGTAAGTTTCGCTGCAAACGGTTCTTTTGCCATATTTTATTTTTAGCTTCAGTTTCTTTTACTGCTTTAATAGAGTCTCTTGTATTCATAGCCGGGTCATAATTTCTTGCTCCATAGTCTTACATCGTAAACCCTAGCTCGTCTTGAAGCTCCTTGCCGTTCTACTTATACTTGTATATTGATGCCATTTACGTTCACTAGCAAGATGCTCGCGCCAGCTACGGGATATATTACCTTTTTTTATTCTTTGGTCGCTCAATAACATAAACTCCTCGCGTAAGCCTAATCTCATCAGTAATAATACGAGTCCCTAATTTTCCATCTTTTAGCTTACCTCCATTTTCTATCATTACTTGATCCGTAATAATCCCATCAAAATAATTTAATCCTAATTTAGTAAACTTAATATTGTATAATGGAATAACCCTATTATTTTCAGCTACAAATGTATCTTTAACCACAGTTTTTAAATAATTCAGATTATAATTCTTTTCATTTGTTAGAAGAAAAGAATAGAAAAGAAATCGCGCTTTTTTTACATCATCAAAACTAGTAGTGATAGTATCCAAACGATTTTTATAGTTTATTTTGCCCTCATACCCCTCATTCACATAAACAGTATCGGGAAAAATGAGAAATATTTCTTCTTTGTTTTTCTTTATTTCTTTTACTAGACTTATTTTTTCTTTTTTACACGAAAATAATGTGCCTATTAGTATAAAAATTAATACTCTATTCATAAGTTTATTATTTATAATAATCAATCTTTTTTTGAAGTTCTTGATTTTCAGATTTTACATTTTGTTCAGCTTTCATATGATTCAATTTATTCATTTTATCAATCACGCTTTTTTGTGATTTATTAACTGTTGTGTCATTGGGAGACGGGTCTCTAAAAAGTGTAGATTTATTCCAACCAGCGGTGCCTGTAGCACTATAGTTTTCTAATTTCATTGTAATTTTTTCCCCTTCAGCATTATTTGATGTATTATTTGTATTTGAAACAGATGAATTATTCGAAAGGGTCTCAAAAACATTATTTAATGTTGGATCCTGTGCTAAATTTGAAAAAATATTTGCTCCGTTCATGACTTTTGACCCACCTAAATTTGGAGCATAAGCAACTGCTAATCCTTGAAGAAAATCGCCATCAATAGTACCACTAGACGTTACTCCAGGTGATGGGTTAAATAACCCCGGAGTCCCTCCAATACCATTTTTCCCAACTGTTACACCTCCAATTTGATAACCATCTACAGGCTTTATCTCAGCATTTGAAATAACACTTGAAATCGCTTGCATAACATTTGAAGTACCTGTTTGAAAAGAACTCACTGCAGAATTATATTTACTAGAAATCCACCCTCCAAAACTAGCAGTAGGATTTCTTGGGGCTAATTCTAAACCTTCTAACTCCCTACCCATTCCCATTTTATTTTCCTGAAAAGCATAAGTTGAGTTATATGGATACTTTTCAGCTAATGGATCAACACACATAAACCTGCCAATTGTATAATCATAATTTCTCCACTTGAAGCTGTCCCAATTTAGTGATAGCTCATCTTGACGTTCTTGACCTTGATACTTATACTTTCTTTTCCTTATTTAGTCTGTCTATTTATCACAATAACTTTGCGTGTTATCCGCTCTTCATTTTCTATAAGCCTCACAAGTTGAGAACCATTCTTGTCTTTTTTACCTGTATCAATGATAACACAGTCATTTATGATACCGTCAATATAATTAATGCCAGGTTTGGTAAATTTTACATCATAAATAGAAATTTCCTTATTATTATCTGCTCCAAATTTCTTTGCAACTTTTTTTAAATGAATGTAATCAGGGTCTGGTTTATCTACTATTGTTAAATAAAAAAGAACATATCGATTCTTTTTCTTATCATCAAAACTTGTTGTAATAGTATCTAATATACTTTTGTAATTAATAACTCCACTATACAAATCATTTACATAAACAGTATCCGGAAATTCTATTTTATATTCTATTTTCTTTTTAATTTCTTTGTTAAGAACTTCTTCATTTTTTTTACAAGAAGACATTATGGATTGTAATGCAAATCCAATTATTAAGACTAAATTTCTATTCTTTGACATAATATTAATATCCAAATTTTCTTTTATGCTCTATATTTTTTTCTCTTGATTCTTTGGCTGATCGGACTGAATCTCTTGTGTTTAATACATTAATTATAGATTTATTTCCTATTGGAACTGTGGTATCAATAGGCTTTCCAGCAAAAGGAACAGAGTTACTTACACCTACAGGATCTGGAGCTGTATAATGATATCTTTGACCCGTAAATATTTCTGGTTCAGTAGGGGTAGCAGTAGCTTCAGGAGTAGATTGGTTATTAGAATTACCATACTTCAATTTCATTCCTAATCCCATTGTTGTTGGATTTGACATTAGATAACTATTAAATAAATCAGCTAACACATTAACTGAATTAAGTAGATTACTTACAACTCCACCGCCTGTTGTATCTGCATTAATCGATCCAGAACCTCTATCGTTTCCTAAATTTCCACTACCTCCTACAGCATCTCCTCCATAACCAAAAATTCTCAATCCATCACTAGAGGGATTCGTATAATTATCCGATGATGAAATACTTCCATCTGCATTATAATTAAGAGTATAATTTCCAGCATCATTTGAAACATCTTCTGTATAAGTTGCCCCAACATACGAATCGCCGTCATTTAATTGAGTTGAAGCATTTTCTTTAGTAAGATTAGGGTCAAATATCATATTCCCATTAGCATCAGTTTTCCAGTCATCTGCCATCATACCATCAGGATCAATAAAATAAACAGGATTATTAAGCGCATAAACATACGGAGAGTAACGTCTTGATTTCTCCGCCAGCGGGTCTATATTCATCCAACGACCTAAAGCAGGGTCATAATTCCTAGCTCCATAGTCGTACATCGCAAGCCCTAGCTCATCTTGCAACTCCTTGCCGTTGTACTTGTATTTTAAAGCATCACTGGTTGAGTTTTTAACCGTATTGTATCCTTCCTGTTTTAATCCAAACGGATAATAATTGTTTTCCTCCTGAATTACCAGGTTTTTATCATAACTCAAACGAACATTACCCAAATGATCTTTGTATTGATATACATATTTATAAGAACCTGCTGAAGGTTCTATATAACCCTCTGCTGTTGGGAAAAATTTAAGTGTACCGTTGTTGTACTGGTAGCCTCCCAGATAATCTGTTGTGATTGTTGGCTTTCCTGTTTCATTAACAATTTTCTGTACTTTTTGTCCTGCAGCATTGTAAATATACACAATATTACCGGTAGCAGCAAAGGTAATTTGAGTAGGCAGATTCAGGTGATTGTAAGTAATAGAAGTGATATTTTTATTAGTGTCGCTGGTCATATTACCATTAGCATCATAACTATATTGGTTTGTTGTGTTTGCTGGGGCAATTTGGGTGGTAAAACCAAAATAATTATTTCCGTCTTCTTTTATTCTACTTAACTGGTTTCCATCGTAATAATAAGTCATATAGTCCATCCACTCTAAATTTGCCTGCGAAACGACATCTCCTGAGCGGTGCAGAAAAGTAATGTTACCGTTTTTGTCGTATTGTAACTTTTCAAAATAGCTTGAATTCTCAGCAGTGGTTGTATTGTTTCTAAAATCAGCATTTATAAGCCTGTTGAGCTTATCATAACTATAATTATAGCTTCTGATTGTGTTTTCTGAATTGGAAGTTTTCCAATTGGTCTGGCTTATATTTCCGTTATATAATGCAGTACCTCCTGTTGTGGGATTATTGTAGTTGATCTGGAAAGCAAACAAATCTTTAGGATCACTGTCCTGAGTAAGCGCATTTACATTGTTGATTGCCGTCATCCACCCACGGATATTATAGGTATAATTGATATTTTGGGTATTGTTCCCTACTTTTTTAGAAATAAGCTGCCCCAGTTCATCATAGGTATTCTCTGCAATTGTTTCGATATTACCGCCATTGATCTGGTGTGTTTGTGTCAATAAACGGTCTTGTAATGAGTAAGTAAAGGTATCTTTGGTTACCAGTTCTGTTTCGTTTGTTCTTTTGTGGTGGGTAATGCTATATTGGGGTTTGCCTAAAAAGTCCAGTTTACTATCGGTATAGGTATATCCGCCTAAATGGTTTGCTGTATAAGTTCGAACCGGTCTTGCTTTATCATCATAAAAAGTGGCCGTGGTTTCGCCTAGTGTTTCTGTGCTGGTGGTAAGCACTCTTGTCCAGGAAGCAGCTGTGAGTCCTTTTATCTGTGCTGTGGTACGTACGGCAGCTCCTTCTACACTTACAGGAACTGTAATAGATGGTGTACCTGGTAAGGTATAATTATCATAATAATTTACTGTAAGGAGCTTAAATACTTTTGGTTCTACCACATTACTGTAATAAGCCGGAATCTGGTCCAGACTTCCGCTGGTTTGTTTGCTTTCGCTTAAAATGGTAAGTGAAGTACTGTTTTGTGCTGCCTGCAAAGTTTTTCTTCCTTCTGTTGTGGCTGGCGAAGCTGTAGCCCAGGCTGTATATACCGGACGGTTAAAAGCATCATATTTGGTAATAATCCATCCTACTGAACTCAGGTCTAAAAAAGGAGCATTAGCCGGTCCTGTTGCCACTACCCTGTCCAGTTTGTCATAAACAATAAACTCCCATTGTTTTCCCGGCAGTTTTTTCTCTACCAGTCTGTTACGATGATCGTATTTGTACTGATAACATAAGTTGTCTAAAACACTCTGGTTTCCGTTGTCGATACTGGCAACAAAAGTGCTTCCGGTCTGAGCATTAAAACCTGGTAGTAATCGAATAGAATTGGTTGCCATGAGATTTAAGGTAGTACCAGAGGCTACTACAGCTGTAGAGGTCAGATCTGCCTGCAGGGTTGTTGTTGAACCTATAAGATCTACCGCTTTTGGTGGTATTACATAGGTCAGGTTTCCATAAATATCATATACATAGTAAGTATCATGTTTTACTTGTGCATCATAGGTTCTTTTTAAAACAACCTGCCCTTCTTTGTTCTTAAATTCTACTGTTGAACCATTGGCTTCCAGAGGAGAAGCCGCCGTGTTTTCATCATAGGTAATATTTTTATAGAGCTCATTGGCAGGATAACTTCCGGAATCTGAAAAACTAATATCATATAATCCTGAAGTGGGGTTCCAGGAGGTATTGGCTATATAAAGTTTTACCTCATCTGTGCCATTGGCCTGATAATCCAGTTTGATCTCATGACCTGATCCTGATTTCCAGTCATTGCCTGCAGCTGCCTGTTTTAAAACACGATTGAGCGGAGAAGCTTCTAATTCTTTTTTGCTAAAAGGGTTCGTTGTTGCTTCTAGTGCCGGATTGCCGTTAAGTACCGGGTTAGGGCTACTGTAATACGACAATACATTTGTTTTTCCTGCAGGATCAAAAGTCATGTTGGCCGTTTCGGACTTAAAAGGTAAATATTCTTCTGTCTGTCTTCCAAAACCATCATATTCGATATGGGTTATAATATCTTTTGATGATGCAGATTGTCTGTAGGCAATTTGCTGAATGGGTCTTCCCAGTCCGTCAAAATAAGTTATGTTTTGGGATGCCTGATCCAGGGATGGAGAGTCTAAAGCAGCAGTTACGGGTTTCTTGTATGTTGTGGTAAGTATATAGTTAAGAGATACTGAAGGAGCTGCAACCGGATCCGGACTGCCAGAACCACTTCCACTTCCGGGATCTGCAGGAACAATTGGGTCAAGAGGACCAGTTGGATCGGAAGGAAAAGGGTCAAGAGGATCTGCAGGAAGCCCGGGACCTCCGGGTTCAGTTGGTGGAAATGGATCTGGCTCATACACGGTTGTGACTGTAGTCGTTTGATTTGAGCTTTTATTATTTTGTGTATATCCCAAAAGAGTACACCCAAAAAGTACTATACAAAGTATTATTTTCTTTCTCATTTTGGTATTAGTTGGTTTGGTAATGGTATTCGTTTTCTGAGAGGATATTTCCGTTTTTATCTTTTACAAATTGCAGTCTTCCAAAGGAATCATAGGTATAGGTAATGGTATCTCCTTTGGGGTCGGTTATGGTACTTACACCTACTAGTGGGATGTAGGTATAGGTGGTTACCATGGCGTCAGGAAGAGTATCTCGCAGGTTGTTTATGGTTGCCAGATTATTTTCGTCCAGGCTGTTTACATCTGACAGACCTAAGGCGACTGCTACCTGGGTGTTTGTCGCATTTTCTATTTTGGCTATAGGCTGGGTTTTATTATACCCCCAAATGATTGAAACCGGGCTTCCTTTTTCCGGAGTATATTGTTGAACATTTCCTCTGGTATCATTGTGATCAAAGGTGATTTTTTTATCGAGGCTTGTATCTATGTCATTTGTTCCCTTATTGGCATACACATATCGTGGAAGTAATAAATTACTCGTTGCGGCACTTTTATCATAAACCGTTAGTTCTTCTGATAACTTAGTATTTTCATTAAAAGTTTGGGTTTTTAACGGTATACTAATCATATTATTAGCTACCATTTCAGATATAAAAGGTAAACTACTCATTTCAGAATCCTGTGCATAACTATATTTAGTTATTTTTTTATTTCCATCACTTAAAGTTAATTCAGAGCTGGTGAGATTTAAATGTGTATAATTATCATAATTTGATTTTTTTAAAACAGTAATCGGATTTTGATTCTTGTAAAAAGAAGTTTCAGTCTCTGATGATGGAACTATCCAGTATGATGGAATATTGTAAAATCTTAAGCCACTCATATCTACAGTATGTGGGCTACCATTTGGTCTGATAGCTTCTGGATAGACCATTAATTTTGTTAATCCTTTTAGATATTTAGTCCCCTTTAATGTGTATTGATATTCAATCTTTTTAATAGAATCTCCTAAAGCGGTATAGTAAACAACTTTATCCATTTTCCCATTCATTGGGTCGTGAATAAGCGGAAGATATGGTACATTTTGAGCAAAAGGTTTCCGATCTTCAATGTTATGATAATAATATTCGGTTTTTCCATTTTCACCATTTTCACCGTCAAGTTCAGTTACTTTATCATAACCAACTATTCCTGAATTTTGTAAAAGACTTGGAACAGTAATTGAGTTTGACATGCGAACCCGATAAATATAATTAACATACCCCATAGAACCGTCAGAGCCAGCTTGTCCTCCCGGATGTGTATCATTAGTATGTCTATTGTATTCAGTTGCATATATCTGAAAATCATATAATGGTGGTGCAATAAGTTTACCTGTCGTGCTCCCATTTGTATTTTTATACAGAAACTTTTTAACGCCTACTATTTGATTATTACTGTAATTAGTAATTTTACTGATTCTTAATCCACCTCCTTTCTTCTGTGCAACAATCATTTTTTTATTCCAATTAGCACTTATAGAACAAGTTATGCCTTCTATATTTATAATATCCATAGTGTAATGACCTGGATAAAGTATGAGATCCAAAGTCTGTGGATTTGAATATTGCCCTGAAGGCTGTGAAGCAGTTTCCTGAAACTGGTAAACAAGGTTTCCATTTTTGTAGAAATGGGCATAATCTCCAATATACATCAAATCTCCCGATTTTTTAAAAGTGCCTTTTAATGTCACTACTGTAGTATCAATCACAGCAATATCAAAAGCCTCAGAATATTTTCCTAGCATAGAACTAGCAATTACCGATTGTGGCTGTAAAACATACTGATCATCTCCTTTTAAGTTACCATATTCATTTAACTCATAATTAAATTTTGATGCCCCACCAGTGGGATACTTTATTGAGGAAAGCATTCCTTTAATCATATCTGTGTCTGTCTGATTTGCACTTCGATCAGCTCCTTTCCAGGATTTACCTATTGAAGGCAACACTTTACCTGGTAATATTGTATTATTATTCGTTTGCTTATTATAATACCCCCAGTGATCTATTGCCTTTGTATATTTATAGGGAAGATCATCAGCATTATAATAATCAAAAGCATATGGTGGCTTTTGTTGATTATCAGTTCCTGTTTCTATAACAGAATCTAATTTAAGTCTTCTTTTGTTGGTATAATCATTGCTTAATGCTGAAGAAGTATTAGACAAAAAATAGCTATAATTAAAATTGTATTTTTTTATTGTGTTATTATTTAGATCCTTTATAACAATTTGAGATAGTTTTTGTGGTTTTTGTGTTCCGAGATATTCAATATCATCCCTGTCAGTAGTATTAAATAAGATTATGCCTCCCGAAAAATTGATTTGTTTGAGGTAAACATCCAAAATCACCTGTTTTGATGCATTATAACGATGATAAACACCCGCAAACGATGGAGTCACAGCTGTGCTAGCATGTGCAAGATCCATTTGCTCCATATCATATTCAGTTTCAGATTTAGAAGTTAGACTTACACTTTGCCTTAGTTGTGTTTGATAAATAAAATTGACCGCTTCTCCGTTTGGAGCAACAATCGAATCCAGATACCAGGAACTTGTAATAAGCGGGTTACCGGTAATTTCGTAATTATCAAAAGTACCAATCTGAGAATCATTGGGTATATCTCCTCCGTCTAAAGTTCTATAATAATCCTGAGTACGTTCCCTAGTATTAAAATAATAACTGTATCCCAGTCCGTCTACAACTACCCACTTGTCAGATTGTTGAAGGTACTGCATTTTTAGGTTATTTTCCTGATCCATATAAACAGAGGAACCATTGACTTTCTTGTCTAGTACAAATCTTCCTGAATAGTTGCCAAAATTATAACTAAAACTATCAGGTTATGTATCTATCGATCCCTGATCAAAATTATACAGATAGTCCTGGTTATAAGTACTCAAAGAGTAAAAGTCACTTGTTAAAACATCAAACTTATTTGGTAATGGATCTGCATCATAATACCCGGTTTGAGTTGAAGCTGTACCAAATAAATCATCACTCCCTTTAACTGTTTTGGTTATTACACCTCCTGCAGATAAGGACCAGCCTAAACCAACCCATCCAGCATTATCAGCAACTTTTACACCAGTAGAAAAATAATCCAGTTTTATGGGTATATTTTGATTTGCCATCTTTATTTCATATAATGGAACCGTTAAACCAATAGTCCCATTATAATAATTGACAGGATTATTACCATAAACACCTAGTGATGCTGCAGTAGGTGATGACGGAATAACTTTTAAAGGGTCGAATGGTTGTTGACCATATGTGATGCCCCAGAAAAATAAAATTATTGCAAATTGTATTATTTTTTTCATAGTTATTTTTGGTATGTTCATTTTATTTTACACTTTAAATCACTTTTACAGATTCAGTTTTTAAACCGGTTTTATTAGACAGGGAACTTCCTGTCAGAATAAAACCATAATCAGCAGTAGACTGCGCATCAAAAAGATAATCGGCATGTATTCCTCCATATGATTTTTCCCAAAGAATATCCTGAGGATAAGAGAAAAACGACATTAGAATAAAAAGAAACAGGTAAAGTTTTTTCATAAAATTTGATTTATAATTGTGGCTCTGAGATTGGTTACATTGTAACTATTTTCTGAAAAAAGATCTGTTCTTTTCAAGACTTTTGATTTTGCAGCATGCAAATTTCCGGCTAAAATTTATTTAACTCTTCACGACTATCATTCAAGGTTATCTCCAGTAGAAATAATTTAAGAGATATAACAAACAATAGCGATTGCTTCACTTTGGTTAAAGTAAAGATGAGTGTAAACAATGAAGTGGTATTTTTTGTTTTTGGAGTACTTTTATCTTTACATATTTTAAAGACAAAATGGTAGACATTTTAACGAAATCTATTTCGTTTAAAGGGTAATTTTTTATCAAAAAATTTCCTGAACCTTTAAGTCCCTGATTAATAATTGATAATATTGTCAGCGCTAATTAATGAAAAAATAATCAATTTCTGAATAAAAAAATCAAAAAAGTTAAATATTTATTAAAAAAAATACCCAATAAATTGTTTTTCAACATTTTAAAACAATTTATAACTTATTCAGTAAAGCACTTTTTGTATTTGCAAAATGCTAAATATCAAGCTTTTCCATTTCCAGCACAAAAAAATGCGCAAAGATCAAAAAAGATCTTTACGCATCGCAAAAACAATTAGCCCTGTAAAGGACCAACTAATAATTTTACTTTAAAAAAGAATCGGCATCGATTAATTTATTTCCGGTTTCATCATAAACAGCATAATTAAAACCAGTCTGAATACAGTAAGAACCATATTCTCCTGCTTTATTCAGGGCAATAAAACCTACCTGAATATCTTTTAGATCTTTATTCCTGTTCTTCGTTAGTTTTATAATTCTTGCCACAGCTTCTTCGCAGGCTTTTTGAGGTGATTTTCCCTGACGCATTAGTTCCACTACCAAATGACAACCTGTAATACGGATTACTTCTTCGCCATGTCCTGTGGCAGTTGCGGCTCCAATTTCATTATCAACATATAAACCAGCTCCAATAATTGGGGAATCTCCAACACGTCCGTGCATCTTAAATGCCATTCCGCTTGTGGTACAGGCACCGGAAAGATTTCCGTTGGCATCCAGCGCAATCATTCCAATCGTATCGTGGTTTTCGATATTGGCGATTGGTTTGTATTTACTGTCTTTTAGCCATTCTTTCCATTCTTTTTCGGATTCTTCTGTTAAGAGGTTTTCTTTTTTAAAACCCTGGGATACGGCAAATTGCAAAGCACCATCGCCAACCAGCATCACATGGGGTGTTTTTTCCATTACGGCTCTGGCAACTGATATGGGATGTTTTATATATTCTAAACAGGCAACTGAACCTATATTGGCATTTTCATCCATGATACAGGCGTCTAACGTTACACGGCCATCTCTATCCGGACGTCCGCCGTAGCCTACGCTTCTTTCTTTTGGATCGCCTTCCGGAATTTTAACTCCTGCTTCGACAGCATCAAGAGCTGTCCCTTTATTTTTTAAGACTTCCCAGGCTGCTTCATTTGCCGGGATTCCAAATCGCCAGGTAGAAAGTACGATGGGTTTCTTTCCTTTTTTGGATACCAATACTTTTTCTTCTTCAGATTTTGTATCGAAAGATTGTAATGCTACAGCCACAGAAGCAATTGCAGCTGTCTTTATGAAATTTCTACGATTTGAATTTGCCATATTAAAATAAAGTTTATACCATGTAACACTAAAAAATTAAATTCTATAAGGGATATAAGAACATTAAAGCTGCTCTGTGACTTTTTAAAGTCATACAATCTCAGTCTTTTCAATAGGAACTTATATCACTTACAGGGTAAAAAAACAAGTTTTGTAAATTTATAAAAATTACGCTGTATACAACAGACTTACTGCTCCAATTAAAGCAGCGGCTTCATTATCTTTAGAAATTGAAACCTCGATTTCAATTCCTGCTTCTTTTACTTTTTTGTTGAAATCTGCCAGAAAAAATTCGCTGGCATTGGCAATTTTACCTCCAATAATAAAACCATCGGCATTGAATTTTTTTAACCACGGAATTACAATTTCGGCTAAATCACTTCCCATTTCATTAAATGCTTTTATTGCATTTGTATCACCTGCCTTAGCCAAATTAAAAAGCTCCAATCCGTTGTTAAGCGTTTTACCGGTTAATGTTTTATAACGATTTATAAGGCCTCGTGCCGAAACATAATCTTCGGCCATGCTTTCTTTAAAAGTCAGGTTGTAGATTTCTCCGTCTGCCGGTACAGATTCTCCGGTAGCAACAGAAACTCCTTTGTCTATAAAACAAGCACCTAGTCCCGTGCCAAGTGTAATTGCCATTACTTTCTTGGACAGATTACCGGCATCTTTATAGACTTCTCCTTTTCCAAAACAAACCGCATCGTTTTCAAAAAAAATCGGAAAATCGCTGGAAAGATTAAGTGTTCCCTGAAACAAATAACGAACATTTAATCCATAAAAATGTTCATATTTAGACTGGTCTTTGATCCAGCAAATCCCATTTTCGTAATCAAACGGACCCGGCATACAAACGGATAACCCAATTACGCTTTCTACTTTCGAATTTTTAATTGAAGTCTGAATTGCTTTTTCCCAGATAGACATTACCTGATCAACAGGCAAATTAGAATCAAAAGATTCTTTATGCAAGGAAAGATCAATCAATTGCATGTTTTTAACATCTATAATAGCTGTGGTAATATGTGTCCCTCCAATATCTATTCCTACGGCATATTCTTTATTCATTCTTTATTTTTTTGAATTGAACCATTAACAGATTAAGAAAATTTAGTTTTGATTCTTTTTTACCATTAAGGAATTAAGTCTAACTGCTTCATCTTTCTTAATTTCTTAATGGTAAGTATTTTTCTATCTCTATTTTTAAAAGTTTTATTTTATTAATCTCTTAATGGTAAATATTTCTTTTTTATATGTTTTTGTCTTTTAAAATTTGAGGATAATGAATGCTCGTATGAACAATCATTTCTCCAAATAATGTATTCGCCCAGGCAAACCATTTTCGGGTAAATTTATTTACATCGTCTTTATGAAAGGACTCGTGCATAAATCCTGTATCGGCGTTTGTTTTGATCAGATTGCTGATACAATGTTTTATTTCATTTTCATCGACACTGGTAATGGCTCTTAACACAATACTCATGGGCCAGATGGTATCTGTTCCGGTATGTGGTCCGCCAACGCCCTCGCCTGCTTTTCCTTTATAGAAAAACGGATTGTTTTCTGAAAGCACTACTTTTCTGGTATTCAGATACAACTGATTATCAGGTTCGATTGCGCCTAAATAAGGTAATGATAATAAAGATGGAACATTGGCATCATCCATCATATGGAAACTTCCGTAACCGTTTACTTCAAAAGCAATGATTTTGCCGAATTTCGGATGATCAATGATTCCGTTTTCTTCTAATCCTTTCTGAACTTGTCCTTGTAATTCTTTGGCTTTAGCCACTAAATTATCATCTTTTAATGCCGGTAAAGAGAAAATTTCCTGAAGATATCCAAGTACTTCAATCGCAAACAGATTACTCGGAATTAAATACCCGAATAAGGTACTGTCATCACTTGGTCTGAAAGTCGAAACAATTAATCCGCATGGTTTTACCGGATATCCGTAACCGCTTAAAGGCACTCCATCTGTAGCCCAGGCTGTTACACGTTGAAAATTGTATGGTCCTTTATCTGTCCAGCGTTGTTGTTCTCTAAAGGTTTGTAAAACCAAAAGCATCGCTTCTTTCCACTTACTGTCGAACAAACTGATATCTCCTGTTTCTCTCCAATAGCCATGTGCCAATCGTATTGGGTAACACAAACTGTCTATTTCCCATTTACGTTCGTGAATACCGGGCTGCATTTTGGTCATGTCATTTTTCCACTCGCTGACCTGATTGAAATCTTTATAAAATGCATTTGCATAAGGATCCAATAAAATACATTTGGTTTGGCGGTTGATTACTCCTTTTACCAGTTCTGCCAGTTTTTTATCTTCTTTTACAAACGGAATATACGGCCATATCTGGGCTGTACTGTCACGTAACCACATCGCATCGATATCGCCTGTAATGACATAGGTATCTGGTTTACCATCAATGATTTCAAAATCTACGGTTGTATCTAAAGTGTTTGGAAAACAGTTTTCGAACAACCATGCCAATTCCGGATTGGCGATTTGTTTTTTGATTCTCACGATTGCCGCTTCAACAGCTTTACTGGTAAATTTTCTTTCGGCTAAAGGAGGCCTTTTGGTAATAAAATCTTTTAACGCAAAATTGAAAGTATCTGAATTCATTGAGAAAACATCGGTTTGAAGCGCTAGTAATCCTGCTGAAAAAATCCCTGTATTTTTTATAAATTTTCTACGTGACTGCATAGTATTATTTTGAAGTTGAATAAGAATATGGATAGGCACTTGCCGAAGTTCCTCTTTGTAAATTAGGTTTGCTGCTCATGTCAAAGTTTAATTCACCACCTTTTAAAGCATCAAAATGATTGATGAAGTTTTTACTGTAATTGGTATTATCCCATTTTAATTCCTGAACATATTTATTGGTTTCAGAATTGTTTGGTGCCTTAATCACCAGTTGTTTTCCGTTTTCTAATTCCAGAGTTAATTTCTTAAATAATGGTGCTCCCAAAACATATTCTTCTGTTCCCGGGCAAACCGGGTAGAATCCCATCGCTGAGAAAACGTACCATGCTGAGGTTTGTCCGTTATCCTCATCTCCGCAATATCCGTCCGGAGTTGGTTTGTACAAACGGTTCATAACTTCTCTTGACCAATATTGCGTTTTCCATGGTTCTCCTGCATAGTTGTACAAATAAATCATGTGCTGAATTGGCTGATTTCCGTGCGCATATTGTCCCATATTCATGATTTGCATTTCGCGGATTTCATGAATAACTGCTCCGTAATAACTGTCATCAAAAACTGGTGGCATTGTAAAAACGGCATCCAGCTTAGCAGTAAATTTTTTCTCTCCGCCCATTAGGTCGATTAAACCCTGTACATCATGAAAAACACTCCAGCTATAATGCCACGCATTTCCTTCGGTAAAAGCATCTCCCCATTTAAACGGATTGAAATCTTTAGGAAAACTTCCGTCTTTGTTTCTTCCGCTCATTAATCCGATGGCTGGATTATAAAGATTTTTATAGTTCATCATTCGTTTTTCGAATAAACTGATTTCTTTTTTCGGACGGTTTAAAGCTTTTGCCAATTTCCAGATTGTGAAATCATCATAAGCATATTCTAATGTTCTGGCTGCATTTTCATTGATTTTTACATCATATGGTACATAACCTAAGGTGTTATAATATGAAACTCCCTTTCTTCCCACAGCATCTAATGGTCCTTCGTTGTTGGCTCCGTGCAATAAAGCTTCATACAATTTGTTGATATCATATCCTCGTAATCCTTTGATGTAAGCATCGGCAACTACTGAAGCCGAATTATTCCCCACCATTACGTTTCTAAATCCGGGACTTGACCATTCCGGCAGGAAACCACCTTCTTTATAATCGTTGATTAATCCTTCCTGCATTTCTTTATTGATCGAAGGATATACTAAGTTTAACAAAGGATATAAGGCGCGGAAAGTATCCCAAAAACCTGTTCCGGCAAACATATAACCCGGTAAAGTCTGACCATTGTAAGGGCTGTAATGCACTATCTCTCCTTTTGCATTTACTTCGTATTGTTTTTGCGGAAAGCAAGCGGTACGGTATAAACAGGAATAGAATGTTTTTAGCTGCTCTTCGCTTCCGCCTTCGGCAGTTAGTTTTCCTAAAACTTTATTCCATTCTTGCTTAGATTCTGCTACGGTTTCATTAAATGAAGCTGTTCCTAATTCGTTTTTCAAATTCAACTCAGCTTGTTCCTGACTGATAAATGACGAAGAAACTTTTACGTTTACGATTTCTCCTTTTTTGGTCTTAAAACCAACAACTGCGCCTACATGATTGTCTTTTAATTCCAGTTTGTCTTTTTCTAAAACTTTATCATGCCATGTATAATTGGTAGCAAAAGGCTTATCAAATTGTAATATAAAATAGTTTTTAAAATTCTCCGGAACGCCGCCACTGTTGCGGGTTGTATAGCCTATAATTTTATTTTCTGATGGAATTATTTTGATATACGAACCTTTATCAAAAGCATCAATTACAATAGAAGATTGTTCGTTTTCCGGAAATGTAATCTGAAAATGTGCCGCTCTTTCTGTAGCTGTGATTTCAGTCGTTACATCATAATCGGCAAGGTAAACGCTGTAATAATAGGGTTTTGAAACTTCGGCTTTATGGCTGAACCAGCTTGCTCTTTCTTCTTCTGTAAAGGCTAATTTACCGGTTACCGGCATAATGGAGAACTGTCCGTAATCGTTCATCCATGGCGAAGGCTGATGGGTTTGTTTGAATCCTCTGATTTTTTCGGCAGTATAAATATAGGCCCATCCATCGCCCATTTTTCCGGTTTGTGGTGTCCAGAAATTCATTCCCCATGGTCTGCAAATTGCAGGATAGGTATTTCCGTTCGAAAGACTATGCAAAGATTGTGTTCCCATTAAAGGATTTACATATTCTACAGGGTCTAAAGTTTTAACTTGTGCATTTGCCGCAAAAAAGCATTGCATTACCCCTAAAAAAATTAAACTCTTTATTTTCATTTTATGTGAATTGTGTGTTGTAAAATGTGATCTGTAAACTGTGATCTGTAAACTGTAATCTGTAAACTGTGATCTGTAATCTGAAAACTGTGATCTGTAATCTGTAATCTGAAAACTGAAAACTGTGACTAAAATCTATATTCTTAAATCTAAAATTAAAGCGGTCTGTCTGCTTTTTTTACTCCAAAAGTTGCCGATGGTTTACTTCCCATAAATAATTTTAGTTCGCCACCTTTTACAATCATATCTTGTGTAATGTATGATTTTGTATAGGGTTTTCCGTTGTATTCTGCTTTTTGAATATAGATGTTCGTATTGCTGTTATCAATGGCTTTTATTTTAAATGAAACGCCTTCTTTGTGATGAATGACGGCATCATTAACTAACGGACTTCCTAAAACATAAATTCCGTTTGCAGGATTAACCGAATAGAATCCCATGGAAGACAAAACATACCAGGCCGACATTTGTCCTAAATCTTCATTTCCGCATAATCCGTCCGGTTTTGTTGAGTAGAATTTATCATCGATTTCACGGATTAGTTTGGCGGTTTTCCAAGGCTGACCAGCGTATGCATAAAGATATGGAATATGATGATTAGGCTCATTTCCCTGTGCATATTGTCCGATCAAACCACTAATGTCCGGTGAAATTTCTTCTCCTTCTACTTTATCTGTTAGCAGAAAAAGAGCATCCAGTTTGGCCAAAAATTTATCTTCACTTCCAAACAATTCAATTAAACCGTAAGGATCCTGAGGAACTAACCAGGTGTATTGCCATGCATTTCCTTCTACATAATCGTCTTTACGATGTGCAGATGAAAGCGGATTAAATGGTGTTCTCCAATTTCCATCTGTCAATTTCCCTCTCATAAAAGTGGTTTCTTTATCGAAGTACAATTTGTACAAATTGGCTCTTTTGGTAAAATAATTATAGTCTTCTGTTTTTCCTAAAGATTTTGCCATTTGCGCTACACAATAATCATCAATGGCATATTCTAAAGCGTTTCCAACTGATTCTAACATTTTATCTGCAGGAATATATTCGAGTTTTTGAACATAATCCATTCCGTCACGCGTTTGCATGGCTGTTTTTTTGATGGCTTCGTATGCCAGTGCAGTATCGTAACCTCTGTAACCTTTTAGATAAGCATCTACAATAACGGCAATGGAGTGGTTTCCGTTCATGGTATTGGTTTCATTACCCATTAAATGCCAAACCGGTAATCTGCCTTGCTGTTCGTAAATTGCTAAAAATGACTTTACGATATCATTAATTTTATCCGCTTGTGTAATAGTGTATAATGGATGTAAACCACGATAAGTATCCCAAAGTGAAAAAGTAGTGTAGTTCGTAAAACCTGCTTTTTCATACACTTTTTTGTCGGTTCCTCTGTAATCTCCGTTGGCATCATTAAAAATTGAAGGTGCAAACATGGTATGATACAAAGCGGTATAAAAAACTTTCATTGTTTTATCATTGGCTTTAATCTGGATTTTATTTAGTTCCTTATTCCATTTTGAAGTGGCGGTTTTTACAGTTTGATCAAAGTCCCAATTCGGAATTTCTACTTTTATGTTTAAAACAGCATTTTCATAGCTTACAGGAGAGATTCCAACTTTTGCCAAAATCTGCTTGTTTTTAGTAGCAAAATCCAGAATGGCTTTCATTTTTAATCCTTCGCCTTCAATTCCTTTTACAGTAGCTTTATCATCGTATAATGCCAGATTAGAAATGGGTTCCGAAAATTCGATTGCAAAATAAATACGCTGATCTGCTGCCCAGCCTGCTGAAAAACGATATCCAACAAGTGTCGTTTCGTTTATTTTTTTGATATATGTTTTTACGGGTTTATCCCAGCCAATACCATCAGCAAGGTCTACCAGAACATGATTATCATCTGTACTGTTAAAAGTATATTTATGAAAACCAACTCTTTCGCTGGCTGTTAATTCGGCTTTGATTTTGTATTTATCCAATAAAACACTGTAATACCCCGGTTTGCTTACTTCGTTATTGTGTGAGAAATAAGAACCATAACCGTTTACCATATCTTCTTTTGTTCCTTTAAACAAAGGCACTTTTCCGGTAACCGGAAGTAAAAGAATATCATTTAAGTCTCCAATTCCTGTTCCGCTCAAATGTGTATGGGTGAATCCTAAAATGGTGTTGCTGGCATAATTGTAACCGCTGCACCAATCCCAGCCTTCAAAAATATTTACAGGTCCTAACTGTACTGCTCCAAAAGGAACATTTGCGCCCACAAATACGTGGCCATGTCCTGCTGAACCTATAAACGGATTTACATATTGAGTATAATCTGAACTGGTTTGTTTTGCCTTTTTTTCCTGTGAAATTACAGGATTAGCAACAAACAGACTGAAAGCTAAAATACCGCTAAAAGCTATTTTATTGTATTTTCTAAACATATTTTTTAGATTCTAAGGTACTGAGATGCTAAGGCTCTGCGTTTTTTTCTCTAATTTTTCTTAGAGACTAAGAAACCTGACAGCTCAATAACTTTTAATTAATATTTATTTAAAACCTCATATAAAGAATAAACCTTTATCTCTGGTTTTACGATTTTACCTTCAAAAGTGATTGTTTTTTCTTCTCCTGGTTTCAGGTCGAAATAATTGTCGTTCCATTTTCCGGTGTATCCTTTTATGGAAACGTTTACATATTTCGCGAATTTGGAAGCTTTTAAAATTACTTTATTTCCTTTTAATTCCCATGTTATTTTTGGGTCTTCCAGTTTTAAATTTATTGGGCGTGTAAGATCTATTTCTGGTGTTTTATCATCACGATAAGCTTCTTTCATCGCGTACCAGGCTGCTTTAGGCTGACGATCATAATAATCGGTTACGCTCCAGCTTGCTACTGGCCAGCAATCGTTAAGCTGCCAGACTAAAGTTCCCATATTATAAGGCGCTTTTGAACGGTGAATACCAATAATATTTTTAAGCGAATAATACTGTAAACATTGTGTGAGGTAACTGTAATCCTCCACATTCATTTTCTTTATTTTGGTCGAGTCGATGAAATAGCGGTTCAAATACGAATCTAATTTCATAAATCCTTTTCCGGCTTTTTGGTGTGCCTGTAAAATATCCGAATATAAATATCGGTCTTCCGGCAATGTAAATTTTTCGATCGATGAATAAGTTGGCATGGCCTGCATTCCGTATTCGCTTACAAAACGTCCTGTTTTTTTCTGAACGGCTTCAACATCTTCCAATCCCCACCAGGTTCCCCAATAATGGCTGTCTCCTTTGGTAAGGCTGGCACTTCTTGACCAGTGAAACATTGGAGAAGAACTGATATAAGGACGTTTGGTATCGACTTCTTTTACCCATTTTGGAATACTATCCTGAAACAAACGAACATAATCTTTCCATAAACGGGTCGAATCCTGCTTAGACATTTTCATGCTTTTTTGCCATCCCCAATCTTTAAAAGCTTCATCGATTTCATTATTACCACACCACAAAACAATACTTTTATGATGGCGTAAACGTTTTACCTGATACTGAACTTCTTTTTTTACGTTATCAAAAAAGGCATCGTCTCCCGGAACCATTGTCCCGGCAAACATAAAGTCCTGCCAGATGTAGATTCCGTTTTTATCACATAAATCGTAGAAATAATCGTCTTCATAAATACCTCCGCCCCAAACACGAAGCATATTCATGTTGGCATCTTTCGCCATACCAATTACTTTTTCGTATTCTTTTTTGGTTACTCTTGACAAAAATGCATCTGACGGAATATAATTAGCGCCTTTCATATAAACGGGTTTTCCATCAATTTTAAAATAGAATGTTTTACCCAGATTATCCGGCTCTTGTACCAATTCGATTTTGCGGTCCAGTACATAAGGTTTCTCCGGAGCTTTTTCGTCGTAAGCTTCTAAACGTGGTGTTTTCCAGATCCCGCAAGTAGTGAATTTTGGTCCCCAGTCCCATCCAAAATGATATTGTGCTTTACGTACATACGCTCTTGGATTATCCGGAATTACAAACGGAAAATCTTTTTTTGCCAATGAATCCACAACATTTTGTGCCGACTTAAAAACAATCACTAAATCATTATTTCCGGATTTAATTAGTTTTTTAACATCAACCCGCCATTGACGGAACATATTATCGGCTTTTAGAATTTGTTTATTGTTGAGGTAAACAGTTGCATAGGTATCTAAACCATCAAAAACCAATTCGGTATTTTTCTTTTTTAAGAGTGCAGGACTTACCTGAAAAGTAGTTTTATATTCCCAGTCTTTCTTTTCGATCCATTCCAGTTTTTTTTCATTGTCTCTGTAAAATGGATCCGGTATTATTTTATTGTTCAGTAAATCAGTATGAATTTCTCCGGGAACGGTAGCGGGATTCCATTTTGTTGTTTTTGTTTCCCGATATTGCCATCCGGTTTTCAAATCTATATTTTGGGCATTTACCGCAAATGAAAAATTTGCAAGAATACCTAAAATCCAATAGAAGCTTTTTTTACACCCCATTTTTATTGTATGCTAAATTATTATGTATGCAGTTTAATTTTTGGCAGTTTGAGAAGAAGAACTGGTGGTAATCAACTCTCCTTCTCTTTAGGTTTTATATCAGAATAAAAGTAACTAACAAAATATCCCTGAAATCATTTCCTTTTTTACGGCTGCC
The DNA here is from genome assembly GCF_001602525.1 of Flavobacterium chilense. GTDB lineage: Bacteria > Bacteroidota > Bacteroidia > Flavobacteriales > Flavobacteriaceae > Flavobacterium > Flavobacterium chilense. The sequence goes on along the minus strand of NZ_LSYT01000006.1, from coordinate 69,866 downwards.
AAGTCCAATTTACGTCATGTTTTGTAGATTGTAGGTTTCTGATCGTAGATTTTCAGGATCTTAAAAAAATCTGTATCAATCATTTTTTATATTCTTTTGAAGATTATCTCTTCTTTTTCAGCAAAAGCTATGGTGTCATTTGCGAAAAAAAAGGTTTTAAAATCCGGGGAATAAACTGCTGATAAAACTTTTCTAATGTAATGAAAATCAAAACAAAAACAAAAAATAAGCCGGGAGGTACAGGTATTCCTACCCGGCTTAATTCAACTAACTCTAACCAAATTTAAACTATTGTTTGTCCCACCAGATTCTGGTTGTCATTAAATCCAACCCCTGGCGCGATATTGCTTCTTTGAAATTTGCAGCGTTTGTGATTAACTCTGACTGATCGTAGATTAATCTTCTTGGAATTGTTCCTTTTGTTTCTCCGGTTGGATCATTTACAGGAACTAAAACAGGATATCCTGTTCTTCTGTATTCTGAGAATGCTTCAAACCCATTAAACAATAATACGATCCATTTTTGCGTGATAATCTGCTCAATTTTTTGTGCATCTGTTCCTGTAGCTTTAAACGGATGTGCTGTCATGTAAGTATTGTATTCAGCTGTAGTAACCGCAGGTACTTTGTCTCCAAAAATGGTTAAGATATCCATTGCTGCTTTTACTCCGTCTTCGTAATACTTTTGTGCCGTTCCGCCCACATTCCATCCTTTTACTGCTGCTTCTGCCAATATAAATTGTACTTCGGCATAAGACATAATTAAGGTTGGTGCATCTAAACGTAATACTGTTGAAGTATTAGGATCTGAAAACAATTTTTTGTCTCCGCCCGGAAACTCTTTTGCATCATTTGCAAGACCTTGCTGACTTGCCGGAGAATTGTCTCCTGTAGCTTCCAGTTTTGCATAAATTCTCAAACGCGGATCGTTATTGTTTTTTAATTGATCGATATACGTTTTACTGAATTTAATATTTGATTCACCTCCATTAAGGTCATTTCTAACCCATGATGAAGTTATTGGGTTGGTTTTAACTCCCGCCGGTCCTGAATCATGTTTTAAAACAAGACTGTCATCGTTTGATGTAAAAACACCTTTTGCAGCAGCTTTCTCTACATATTGTTTTGCTTTTGCTGGGTTTACTTTAGATAAACGCATGGCTACTCTCAACATTAATGAGTTCGCCAGTTTTTTCCATTTAGCTACATTACTCTGGTAGTATAAATCAGCATTTCCAACAAAAGCTTTATTAGCATCTAAAGCATCACCTGCTTCGTCTAATTCTTTTAAAAGGTCATTGTAGATCGCTTCCTGAGTATCATATTTTGGAGCAAAAACATTTCCGTTGTATCCTTTTCCGGCTTCGAAATAAGGAACTTCACCATAGGTATCTGTTAGTTTTTGAAAAAGAAAAACTTTCATGATTCTTAGGGCCTGAATCGTATTGGCATTTTCAGGTGTGTCTTTTAAAACAGACATTAACTGAAAAATCTGATTCAATCCTTTTCCGTAAGTTTCTCCAAAAAGTGCTGCCGAATATTCAGAAGCATAAGTATATTTTGAACCTGGTCCTCCTAATGAAGAAAACTGTTGTACAATTTGTGCTGCGTATAAGTTATTTCCTCTGGTGTTAGAAAAATCCTGCCCGTCAACATAAATCTCAGCCAGTGTAAACATTGATTTTACAGCAGGATCTGTCAAAGCATTTGGATTTGTGTTCATTTCCTCAAATCCTTTGTCGCATGAAGCCAATGTCATTGCACCAACAATTGCGACACAAAATATTTTTATATATTTATTTTTCATCTTTTTTACTATTAGAATTTAACATTAAGCGTTAATCCGTAGTTTCTTGTCAAAGGCATAGAAGCTCTTTCAAGACCTTGAGCATTACTATTAGAATAGTTTGACTCCGGATCAATATTTGGCACTTTGTCGTAAATTGTCCATAAATTATGAGCAGAAAATGCTAAACTAATGGATTGGAATGGTGTTTTTGAAAGGTATGTTTTTGGGAAGTTGTAGCTAAAAGAAATCGCTCTTAACTTCACAAAATCAGCATCATAAACAAAGTTTGATGTTACATCACTGTAACTTCTCCAGTAATCGTATGCAGAAACTGTTGTGTTTACCGGGTTTCCGTTTACATCTTTACCTGATACCTGAATTCCGCCTTCACGACCCGGAAGTGTTTGCTCTGATAATCCGTAACGAGTTCCTAACTGGTTTGTAGCTGAGTAGATTTCTCCACCAAATTTAGCATCTACAAAAACAGAAAGTGTAAAGTTTTTATAAGAGAAGTCATTTGAAAGTCCCATTGAAGTTGGTGCAACACCTTGTCCTGCAATGATTAAATCTCCTCTCATGAATTTACCATTTGTATCTAATACAATGTTTCCGTCTTTATCTCTTAAATAATCATAAGCTTTGATTACACCAAAAGGCTGCCCTTTTTCTAAAACTACAGAAGCTCTTGAATCTCTGTTTCCTTCTAATGTTTTGGTTGTAATTTTATCAGAAAGGTTTAATACTTCACTGTTGTTGTAGGCAAAATTATACCCAACATTCCATGAGAAACTTGGTGTTTTAACTGCTTTTACATTTACAGCAAACTCCACCCCTTTGTTCAGGATTTGTCCTACGTTAATTTTTGTAGTTCTGTAACCTGAAGCCTGAGAAATATCAGCATCTGTAATATCGTTTGTTGTTTTCTTGTAATAGAAAGTCAAATCTGTACTTACTCTGTTGTTGAAGAATGTATTTTCGAAACCAAACTCGATAGTACTTACATTATACGGTTTTAAAGTTTTGTTTGGAACTGTTTCTCCGTTTACTCCTAAAATTGGCTGTCCCTGAGAATCTGTTTGTCCGTCTGGTGCAGTATAAGTCAATGCCAAAGCATAAGCATCCGGCAATGCACCTCCTACGTTACCCCAACCTGCTCTGAACTTACCATAAGAAATCCATTCCGGTAATTTGATAACTTCAGAATAAATAAAACTTGAACTCACAGATGGATAAAATGTACTGTTGTTTGAAGGATCAAGCGTTGAGAACCAATCTTCACGACCTGTTAAACTTAAATATAAGAAATCTTTGTATCCTAAGTCAGCAGAATAGAAAAGAGAGTTTACTTCGCTTTCTGAAAATAATTTCTCTGATTTGTCCGGTTGTGTATTTCCGTAGAAATATTTGAATGGAACAATAAAGTTGTTTCCTCTCATTTTGATTCCGCTGTATCTGTTGTGTTGACGGTTTCCTCCAATGAAAGCATCTAAAGAAAGATTTTTTGCCAAATCTCCTTTGTATCCTAAATAAGCAGAAGCATTATACTCTGAACGGTTTTCCACTCTGTTTTCATAAGATCCTCCAGGATTGTAGTTGATTCCGGTTGGTTCAACTTCAGTATATTCATAATTAATATCATCAACACCAAGAACACCTTTAGCATAAATTTTATCTGTAATGTTATAGTTTACTTTTGCAGATCCGATGAAACGTTTTCTAAGGTCATCGTTTAAAGGTTGCTGCGTTGCAAAATATGGATTTGTATGGTAAACATTTGCTCCAAAATAATCTGCTTCACCACCATTTTCATCGTATGCATTACTAATCCATCTGATATCTGTTCCAGGAGTTAAAAAAGTCGTTGGAAAAGAAGGGTTTCTAGGTGAATCGTTCAAATAAGGTCTGTTATGGCTTTTCTCTGTAATGTACTGAGCGTTGCTCTCTATGCTTATTTTTTTGTTTACTGCCGAGTTTAAACTCAAAGCAATATTGTTTCTTCCAAAATTTGTTCCCGGTAAAATAGACTCATCTTTAGTATTTCCAAAAGATAATCTGAAGTTTGTTGATTCATTTCCGCCAGAAATCGCTAGTGTATTGCTAAAAGAATATCCGGTTCTGTAGAAGTTTTCAACGTTGTCTTTTCCGTAAGCCTGGTATGGTCTTGTTTTTCCGTCGATAGAAAGAGAAGGGGTTCCGTCGTATTTATCTCCCCATGCAAAATAGTAAGAATCTCTAAGTTCCTGCAAGTTGTTAAATCTTGTAGCAACTCCGTTTACAGGCGCTCCCGCTCCGTATTGATCCTGCCAGTGTAAAAGGCTTGCCGGTGTGTTGAAAGTAGAATTTGTACTAAAGTCTACTCCAATTCCAGTTCCGCTTTTTCCTTTTTTGGTTGTGATTAAGATAACCCCGTTTGATCCTCTGTACCCGTAAAGAGCAGAAGCGGCACTACCTTTTAGTACTGAGATAGATGCGATATCATCCGGATTGAAAGAGGACATACCATCTCCTTTATCAGCTCCCCCCCACATTCCTGCGTTTCCTTGCTGACTGTTATCGATCGGGATTCCATCTACTACATATAATGGCTGATTTAAACCGGAAGCTGAAGTTGCTCCACGAATAACTACACGGCTTGAACCTGATGGTCCTGTAACCGGTGCTGAAACGTTTACTCCGGCAATTTTTCCCTGCAGTGCATTTCCTAAGTTAATTTCTTTGTTTTTAGTTATATCATCACCTTTAAGTTCTCCTACGGCATAACCTAAACTTTTCTTTTGTTTTTTAACTCCAAATGAAGTTACCACAACATCTTTTAATTCTTGTGTATTTTCTGCCAATACAACAGAAACTCTGCTTTCGTTTTCCTGAACTACTACTGATTTTGATGCAAAACCTATAGAAGATACATTCAGGGTTACTTTGCCTTCAGGAACATTCATTTTAAATCGTCCTTCGGCGTCTGTAATAGCGCTATATGGTTTTCCCTGAACCTCAATGGATGCAGCTACAATTCCCTTGTTTTCTGCATCGCTCACTATGCCTGTTATTAATCGGTTTTGCGCCACAGCACTTAAGCTGCTAAACAACACCATTCCTAACACTGCTAATAATCTTTTCATAAGCATTTTTTTTGGTTATTAGTTTTGATTTTTGTTTGATTGTTTTTTTAACTTGTTTGTTTTAATAATTAATAAAAAATTCTAACTCAGTTTCAATATGGTATTCTATGGTCTCCACCTTTTGAATACTATGGTTTAATAGTCATGTAAGCATTCTTAAATTTTAAGAAATCGATATAGTAACCCGATCAAAAAAAGAACTGAAAATCAGTCTGCTCGATCTAAAATTTACTAAAACGATTTAGTAAAACAGTTAAAAAAAAACGAATCGTTTTTTCTTTTTTTTGAATCGGCATAGTGTTTAGCACTAAACAGATTCCCTAACAATTAATCTGCCTTTTTTAAGGCTTTTTTCTACATCAAAAGCTTCCATATCTGTCATCTGACTCATCAGCAATTGTATCGATTTTATAGCAATATCTTCTATTGGCTGTGCAATAACTGTTATTGTTGGTGTATGCAATTTAAAACTGTCATGGTCATCGAAACTAATTACTGCAATATCCTGCGGGATTTTAATTCCCATATCCTTAAATGCCTGAAGACCTGTAAGTCCCATATAGTTCGTCAGAAATAAAACAGCATCAATCTGCGTATTTTTCTTTACGAAATTTACAATAGAAGCTATTCTTGCTTCTTCATTGCTATGATATTCCATATGAAGCACAAGTGACTGATCGTATATTCCTGCTTCTTTTAAGGCGTCTCTGTAACCGTCTTCACGCAATTTCATCTGAACCATTTCAGAGGTGTTGTTGACCACTGCTATGTTTTTGAAACCTTTACTGATCAGAAATTTAGTAGCCGAATTAGCTGCCTCATAATTGTCCATAACAACATGACTTACTCTTTGTCCCGGAAAATAACGATCGACCAATACGACCGGTTTTTTCAGTTTTAAAAGAAGGTCAATTTTCTCTTCCAGGTTTTGAGTCGGTGTAATAATAAAACCATCTACGTTTGCCTGTAAAAGACTGTTTATTAACTCTTCAGAACGTTCATCATCATCTCCTGTACTGCAATAAAAAACTCTGTAATCTATATTCTTCGCTTCATCTTCGATAACTCTTGCCAGATCAGAAAAGAACTGATTGGAAATGTCTTCTACAATAAGCCCGATTGATCTTGTTTTACCGGTTCTTAAACTGGTAGCGATCATGCTTGGTCTGTAATTGAGCTTCTCTGCTACATCCTGCACTTTTTTAATCACAGCAGCACTGATTCCCATTTTCTCTCCTTTTCCGTTAATGACAAAAGATACTGTTGATATCGATACTTCAGCTTCTGTAGCAATATCTTTGATGGTTATCTTTTTCATTTAGAGAGTTAATTTTTGTATTAAGCTGATGTTAATTATTTCACAAATATATATAAAAATAGTTACTAAAACGATTTTGTAACTTTATTTTTAAACAAATCATTTTTTTTGAGTTAATAAATCAAACAATCCTCAGTATTTACAAAGGTTTTGCTATAATTAGATTTTTTTGGCTCTTTTTATTTTTACAGGATAAATACTTCTAAAATTGAAGCTGTTCCGCTTAAAGCGAATGTTTTTATCGCTGCCGGAATCAAAATGGTGTCGCCTTTTTTGTATTGATAGGTCTCGTTTTCAATTTCAATGGCAAAATCTCCGTCAATACACATTAAAACAGTAAAACATTCTCCATTTTTAGTTGCTTTTTTTTCTCCGTTTAACGGAATAAAATTCGTTGTAAAATAAGGACAATCGACAATGACATTGGATTCATTTTCAACTTTCGCGTATTTTTTGTAAGTATCGACTTTATTGTAATTGATAGCGTCTAATGCTAAATCAACATGCAGTTCACGTGTGTTACCCTGAGCATCTTTTCGGTCAAAATCGTATAAACGATAGGTAATATCAGATGTTTGCTGAATTTCTGCTACTACAAGTCCTGCTCCTATTGCATGAACTGTTCCTGTTTCTAAAAAGAAAACATCTCCGGCTTTTACTTGTATATCGTCCAGAATAGAAGTCAGCGTTTTATTGTTCAAGTTTTCTACATACTCTTCTTTGCCGGAATCTTCTTTAAATCCTACTATAATTCTGGCATCCTCATCTGCCTGCATTACGTACCACATTTCGGTTTTACCAAAAGAATTGTGTCTTTCTTTTGCCAGTTTATCATTTGGATGTACCTGAATCGAAAGATCTTCGCGGGCATCTAAGTATTTAAATAATAAAGGAAATTGTTTTCCAAAACGGTTATAAACTGCTGTCCCTAAAATTTCGTTGGGTAATTCGTTAATTAATTCGGTTAATGATTTGCCTTTTAATTCGCCATTTGCTACTACACTTACATCTCCTTCTACAGTTGATAATTCCCAGCTTTCGCCTGTAATTTTTGAGGTGATTGGTTTGTTTAAAACCGTTTGCAGTTTTTCGCCTCCCCAGATTCTTTCTTTTAAAATAGGTTCAAATTGTAAAGGGTAAATTTTTGTGCTCATTATTTATGTCATTTTGAGGTACGAAAGAAATCTCCATCCTCTGGTTATTATTAATAGTTTAAAGAATTAAAAATGATTTTGTTTCACGCAGATTATTACAAGTAAGAAATCTGCATTTATGTATTTAATCTGTGTCGTTCGTGTGCCATTTCAGGCAATATTTATTGTATTGAAATAGCCACACCGCCACTCGAAGCCAGTTTTTGTTTTAGTTTTGTTTTGCTGGTTACGGTTATTTTTCGAATCTTATACGATTGTGGATTGGTTTTGTAATCGGCTGTTTTTCCGTCTTCGTAAATGGTCGCTGTATAGTTTTTTCCAACAGGCAGAAAACTGAAATCAATTGTCGCCATACGCGGATTTTCGTCTGTGATTCCGCCTATAAACCATTCTTCTTTGCCTTTGGTTTTTCTGGCAATGGTAATATAATCTCCCGGTTCTGCTTCGAGAATATAGGTTTCATCCCAATCTAAAGCAACATCTTTTATAAACTGAAAAGCATCGCTGAATTTTATATAATTTTCCGGTAAATCGGCAGCCATTTGCAACGGACTGTACATCGTAACATACAATGCCAGTTGCTTTGCAAGTGTTGTACTTAACTTATTCTTTTTAGATCCGTAAACCGATAAATCGCCCTGAAAAATTCCCGGTGTATAATCCATTGGTCCACCCATTAAGCGGGTAAACGGTAATATGGTGGTGTGATCAGGATGAATGCCTTCCATCGATTCAAACTCCGTTCCGCGAGCTGATTCCTGCGCAAACCAGTTTGGGTATGTTCGATGTAAACCTGTTGGCCTGACGGCTTCATGAGAATCTACCATAATCTTATGTTTGGCAGCTTCTGTGGCAACATAGGTATAATGATTCACCATTTGTTGTCCGTCATGATGTTCACCTCTTGGTATAATTGGACCTACATATCCTGTTTTTACAGCATTATAGTTGTTATCTGTCATAAAGTTTAAGGCATCTTTTAACTGTCTTTCATATTCAGAAACTGATGATGTGGTTTCATGATGCATGATGATTTTTACGTTTTTCTTCGCGGCATAATCGCTTAATTCTTTTACGTTAAAATCAGGATATGCTTTGGTAAAACTATAAATGTGTTCTTTTTTAAAAGCGGTATTGTCTTCCCAGCCTTCGTTCCAGCCTTCGACCAGGACAGCATCAAAACCATTTGATGAGGCAAAATCGATATATTCTTTGACATGTTTAGTATTGGCTCCGTGTGTATTATTTGGTTTTAACTGAGAGAAATCGGTTTTACCAATTACAACATCCTGATTGTCTGAGTATGCCCAGGTTGATCCTCCGCCTGTAAAATATTCCCACCACACCCCAATATATTTTACGGGTTTAATCCAGGAAACGTCTTCAAAAGTGCAAGGCTCGTTCAGGTTTAAGATCATTTTTGAGGCTAATATTTTGCGTGCATCGTCGCTTACTACGATGGTTCTCCAGGGTGTAAAACTTCCGGTTTGAATATATCCTTTGTTGCCCACGGCATCAGGAACAAGATGTGAGCTCAACGAGAATGTTTTATCATTTACATTGAGACACATTGCCGGATAGTTTTTTAAAGCTGCTTCGTGAATGTTGATGTATAGATTATCGTTTGTTTTGATCATCAATGGCGTTTGGGTTGCCAGATTTTTAATGGTTGACTGTGCGGCAAGCGGCACATGTGTGGCATTATAAACCAATGCCTGCATTTCTGATATTTTTGATGTTGTATAACTGTATTCGTTGGTATCATAATCTCCGGGAATCCAGAATACTTTATGATCTCCGGTCAGATTAAATTCAGTGGTTTCTTCCTGAATGATAAAATGGCGTAAATTGTCCTGTACAGGAAATTCATATCGAAACCCCAATCCGTCATTAAACAAACGGAAACAGATATTTACTTTTCGCTGACTTTTTTCCTGCGTTAAAGCGACTTTTAATTCATTGTATTGATTTCTGATTTCTTTTTGTTCTCCTAAAACCGGTTTCCATGTCGCATTTTCAGAAGCTGTTTTAGTATCGGTAATCCTGAAACCTTTATTCAGTACAATATCTGACTTTATAATAAAGCCCATTTTACTTTCCTGAATAACGGCTTTTTGTTTAAAATTTAAAGTATAAATAGGAGTTCCTGAATTATCTAAATGAAATGCCATTGTTAAATTTCCATCCGGAGATTTCAGCTCCTGAGCTTTTACAGCTATTATAGAAAAGATAAATAAACAGCTAAAAAATATATTTTTCATGTGGTTAGTTAAGGTTGTAAAACTTTCTAAATCGATTTAGTAAAAATAATAAAATAATTGAAACAGATTTACCTCAACTAAAAAAAATGCAAAATGATGAAATTTAACGGCTTTTTAGACCCGAAAAAATAATGTAAAACTGAATCAAAAGAGGAGCTTAAAACCCTGATTTCAGAGATGTTGCAATCGGCGGTAATCTGTGGGTGAAACAGAGGAATGTTTTTTAAAAAAACGTCCAAATGCAGAAACGGAATTAAAGCGGAGTCGATAGGCAATATCGCTTATATTGATTGCCGGATTTCCTAATAGCACTACTGCTTCTTTTAGCAAATGGGCATCGATAATTTCGTGTGGTGTTTTGTCTGCTGCCTTTTTTACAATCTCGATCAGGTATTTGTTGGAGATGTGTAATTTCTGTGCATAATAATTTACTCCTTTATGCTGTGTTATGTTTTCCATAACCAAATTAAGGAACTGAAAATAGGTGTCTTTGGGATTATTGGTTATTAAAACTGTTTCCGGTGTTTCTTTTGGTAATAATTCAGCCGTTTCTAAAAGTAGGTTGAATATTATGGTCCGGACAATTTCATCTTTAAATTTAAGATCTGCCTCAATTTTGCTTTCGAGGTATTTCATTAATTTAATGAGTTTTTTGGCTTCTTGTTCTTTAAGCTGAATGAGTTCAAATGATCTGTCTTTAAAAAAAGCCAGTCTTTCGATAATAAAAGGATCAGACAGGTATTTGAGCAGAAACTCTTTTTCAAAAAACAGTAATTTCACCCGAAAGTCTTCACTGATATTCTGAAAAGCGATAATAGTTGCAGGCCTTGCAATGAATAAAGTAAATTGTTTGATATAATGTTGTTGTCCGTCAATAGCAATCACAATATCTCCTTCGGTACAAATGCACAGCGAATAATAATCCATCCGAAAAGGCTTTTGTGGATAATCGATTTGCTTTTTGCCTGAAGAAACGTAATAGGGTAAATTGCTATCAACCTCAAAATAGGCCAATGTATCTCTTATTTTATCGTAAGGCTGATCCATCCTATATAAATCTTGCTTAAATATTGTTTTGGAAAACTAATTTACGCATAAAAATAAGGAATTATCCTGTAGTATGCCTTATAAAACCTGACCTTTTAAGAATTAATTAGATTTAGTTCCTGCAAAAATGGCGCTAAAGCAAAAGCCTTAACGCCATTTTTTTGAATCATAATACTCTGAGCAAATGAATCTTTTCTAATTTTTAATCCCTGATTCCTCCTATCCAGTGTTTTAATTTATTCAATTGTTCACTAAAAAAGGATTCATGTTCGTGTTCGTCATCTGCATTTTCAACGAGCAGATGTTCGTAGTAAGTCCCTTTTAGAAATTTTCTTAAAAGTCCCTCACCTACTATTGGCTCATAATCGTTTAGGGATTGTGCTGCTTTAAGCAAGTGACGAATATCATATTGCAACGGATTAATATCGGGTACTTGTTTGTTCAGGTTCAATAAGTCGTAAACGGCTATTCTGGCTGTTCGCACAGAACTTTCCATGGTAAATACGATATCATTATTGGTTTCAACAAATTGCCCTACTAATCCTAAATTGGTACAGCCTTCCGGCACTACCTGCGGACGATCGCCTTTTGCTCTTGGCATAAACATAGAGGTGATGTATGGCATAAACGAACTTCTGACAATGGTATTTTCTACGATATTGTCTAATTGGTCAATGATGCCTAAATGATACGCTAACTCAGCCAAAATCTCATTTCCGGTACATTGTGGCATTGTTTTTTTGATATAATCTCCTTCTTTGTCCATAAAAAGGGCATACACCCAAATTACTAAAATATCATCGGGCTGATCCGGAAAATGGGGTTGTCTGTTACAGGTAAAACTCATTAACCATTTTGAATCGCTAATGGTTACTATTCCTCCTGTTGCTGTTTTTCCGGAATAAGGATCGTTGACACACAGTTCTTTTACTTTTTCTACAAAGGCAGAAGGTTTACAGGTAAGTGTAGCCGATTCCCAGGAAGATTTTGCAATGTTGCCACAGAACTTTTCGGGTTTACCAAAAACAGGTGATTTGGCAGCCAGGTTTTTCCATAGTTTCCATCCGGCACTTTGTCCGCTGGTGCTGTTGTCGAGACCAATAATTGGAGCATTTTTATTGTCTCCGTAAAAGGTATCTTCGGTCATAGAACCTGTTGTGGCAATTACATAATTGTTTTCGCCTACCGGAATTCTTTCTTCTTTACCATTTTTTTCGGTAATTATGGCTTCTACAACTTTGCCTTCAGTATTGCTGTGAATATCCAAATCTTTAACGAGTGTGTTTAAGTCGATTTGTACCCCTTTGCTCTGAAGGAATTTTCGAAGTGGCGTGATGAAGGTATCGTATTGGTTGTATTTTGGGAAAACAAGACACGAAAGATCTTTCATTCCGTCTATCGCGTGAAGGAAACGGTGCATGTACAATTTACATTCTAATAAACTGTGCCAGTTTTCGAAAGCAAACATGGTACGCCAAAAGAACCAAAAATTACTTTCTAAAAAGGATTTACTGAAATAATCCTCGATGGTTAAATCGTCCAGATCTTCTTTCTTTTTCAGTAACAATTTTATAATCGCCAACTGGTCTTTTTTCTCCAGTCCAAATTTACTGAAATCTTTTATTTGTCCTTTATTATGAATCAGTCTCGCTTTGGAGTAATTAGGGTCATTATCATTTACCAAACGGTATTCGTCTAATACACTATAAGGTTCAGGAAGTTCTAAAGCCGGAATATCCTGAAAGATATCCCAAAGGTTTTCGTAGGTCATATCCATTTCACGTCCGCCGCGAATAATATAACCGTCTGTAGTATTTCCGGCACCATCAAGCGATCCGCCATCTACGTGCAATTGATCGAGAAAAATAATATTCTCGCCCGGAACATGACCATCACGAATAAAATAATAAGCTGCTGCCATTCCTGCAATACCGCTGCCTACAATATAAATTTTACTGTCTTTGTATGATTTTGAAGGAATACCTTTGTTTCGCTGGTAGTTTCCAATCTGGTCTGAAAAAGGCATTGTTTTTTCAGGTGTGTTAATCTGAACTTCTTTACTAGAGTCCGGTTTGTGGTTCACATTTCCATATTCCTGAGAACCATTAAGTAATTTATCGAATTTTGAAGTAGTAGAACTCATAACTAATCTATTTTTGATTTACTCAAAGTTAAGACTACCCTGAAAATAATGTGCGTCCCGAAATTCGGTATTACTATCCCCAAATTCTTACTTATTTACAAGCAGCGATATGCTTGTTCCTGATACACTAAAACGCTGTTTTTGTTTACAACAGACTTTTATAAAAAAAAGGAGAATGTAAAAAACAAACTCCTTTTTTGTAGCAATAGCTGTATTATGGTTTTAATACTATTATTTTATAAACGCTTCCAGTTTCTCTAAAGTATTTAGTTCTGTTTCTCTTGCGCTTGATGAGATAATTTTAGTCTCTAAATTTTTAGTTGGTTTTGAGATTAATAAATACTGTGTTCCATCATCTGTATTTTTTTCATAATCTTTAGGATTGTATATAATGGCAGCACCAATTGCAACTATTTCGGCAGCTACATCTTCAGGATGTTTTCCCCAAACAGCAATATAATTTGCTCCTTTTTTAGTTTCAAAATCTTTGAAATAGTTTATTCCTGTTGCAAACTGTACTTTTTCTCCAGTTAAGGAAACTGCCTCAACTTTTGCCTCTCTTTTTCCTGAAAATACTGTTACACGAACCAGGATATCTACTTTTTTTCCTTTGTAAGGAACACCTCTTGAAATCATTTCCATCCATGAAGTGGTATCTGTTTTACCTACTCGTGCCAAACGATTTGTGACAGGGTTTAACGGAACCAATTTTTCTCCGTCCCAAAGTTTTACACCTCCCAAACCTACCGTATTGGCAACTTTATAATAATCAGCTCCCCATCCTTCTTTTTGCTGTTCCGGAGTTGGGTACCAATTTGCTTTTTTTAATTCTAAACCTGGTTTTGCTTTCGAGTACACATCGATGGCTACTTTATCGCTAAAATAGATTCTTAACGCCATCCACTCGTTTTCGATTGCAGGACCATGATGTCCGATTGTTTTATATAAATCTCCTGATTCTGAACCTATATCTGTCAGGTACGTAATTTTGTCTGACTTCATATACAAACTTGTGTCTGTATTATTTTGTGCTAAACAGGTACATCCAAACAACAAAACGGTAATAACTGATAATTTCATAATTTTAATTCTTTATACAGATTAACTTTAATTTTAGTAAAAATAAAACAACCTTTCAAAAATACACGAAGAATACCATGATTTATCAATAAATAACAATTTTGTGATAAAAACATGTCGTTATTTATTTAACCGGATGCTTTTAGATAAAATATAAAGAACTGTTTTTCATGTCCGGAGATTATTTAAAATTAGAAATTCCGTTTTTGAGCCAGTTGTAATAGTTTTCAATATCAGGATTATAAGCAGATGGTTCTATAAGATTGGTGCTTTTATGATCTACCATTACATAAAAAGGCTGTGCGTTTGCCTTATAGGTTTTAATTTGCAGATCGCTCCATTTATTTCCAATGGTTTTAATTTTTTTTCCTGTGGTTTCTGAAACGTATTGTTCGTTTTCCGGCAATTCTTTTTTATCGTCTACATAAAGCGAGATCAAAACTACTTCGTTTTTTAAAACACCTAAAACTTTCGAATCTGACCAAACGAGCTCTTCCATTTTTCTGCAATTTACACAGGCATATCCTGTAAAGTCGAGTAAAACTGGTTTTCCTGCTTTTTTCGCATATTCCATTCCTTTATCATAATCATGAAAACTGATGAGATTTTGCGGGCCATATTCTGCTCCTTCCGGTAAAGGTGTAACTGTTTCTGCTAAATTTTTTGAAGCGCCAAATCCGTCGGGTGATTCACTGTACTGCATGGGCGGCGGGAATCCGCTGATGAGTTTAAGCGGTGCACCAAAAAGTCCGGGAATGAGATAGATTGTAAAACTTAGAACCAGCAATCCAAAAGCTAATCTTCCTACTGAAATATGAATTATAGGAGAATCATGTGGCAAAGAAATTTTTCCGAATAGATAAAGTGCCAAAACTGCAAAAACTGCAATCCAGATTACAAGAAAAACTTCTCTTTGCAGCCAGTGTAATTGTAACACCAAATCGGCATTAGATAAAAATTTGAACGCCAGAGCCAATTCTAAAAAGCCTAAAACTACTTTTACGGTATTGAGCCATCCGCCTGATTTGGGCAATGCATGCAACCAACCGGGAAAAGCGGCAAATAAAGAGAACGGTAAGGCAATAGCTGTAGAAAATCCTAACATTCCAATAATGGGTGCAATTCCGCCTTTAGAAGCGGCTTCGACTAATAAAGTCCCAACAATTGGTCCTGTACAGGAAAAGGAGACAATGGCTAAAGCCAAAGCCATAAAGAAAATCCCAATTAATCCGCCTCTGTCTGCCTGTGAATCTACTTTGTTTGCCAGTGCGTTGGGCAGCATAATTTCGAATGCACCTAAGAAAGAGCACGCAAAAACAACTAATAAGACAAAGAAAATCAGGTTGAACCAAACATTGGTCGAAAGTGCATTTAAGGAATCGGCACCAAAAATAGCGGTTACAATCGAACCCAGTAAAACATAAATGATGATGATCGAAAAACCATATATCATGGCGTTCCTGATTCCTTTTGCTTTGGTTTTACTTTTTTTGGTAAAATAACTTACTGTCATTGGGATCATCGGGAAAACACAAGGTGTTAGCAAAGCGGCAAATCCGGATAAAAAAGCAATGATAAAAATCGCCCAAAAACTTCTGCTTTTATTGCTTTTCGCTGTCTTTTTAGATTCTTTTACCACTTGTTTTTCCGGCGGCTCAATATCTCTGGGAGGTTTCTGAACAAGAGGTGCTTCTTTTGAGTTTATAAGCAGGGTATCTTTTGACTGTATTTCTTTTGAAACTTTGTCTGTTCCTTTGTCTGCTACTTTATCTGTTGCCTTTATTCCTGTCGGATTTACGTTAAACTCCAGTTCATCAGTGCCCGGAGGCAGACAGTTTTGATCGTTGCAAACCATAAATTCAACTTCTGCTTTTATCTGAAAAGGTTTTGTTGCTGTGGTTTTAATGCGTTGTCTAAAAGTCGTTTCTTTTTCAAAAAACCTGATCTGCATTTTAAAAACAGCATCGTTAACTGTTTTTCCTTTTTCTTCGTTTACACTTCCTGCCAATTGAAAATCGGTACTTTTGGGGAAAGTAAAACTAGTTGGATTTGGTCCTCCCTCAGGAATATTCTGGCTGTATAAATGCCAGCCGCTTTCTATAATGGCTTTTGCCTGCAGTTCATATTCAGTATCTGAAATTTTCTGCACGCTGGTTTTCCACTTTACCGGATTGTATATCTGAGCTTGTCCTATTGCTGAAAATAACAACAGGAGACTTATTAAAAATACGTTTTTATTCATGGTCATTTTTTTTAAAAAAAGAGGGTTGAATAGCAAGAAACAACCCTCAAAATAATCCGCTATTGAGATTACATTTGCATACTAACTCAAAATAATAAATCTATAGGGATATAAATCAAACTCTTTAGATAAAACTTATCAGAAAGATTTACTTTAAAGGTTTGTAGACTATTTTATAGGTTTTGGCTTTTGACAAGAAAGAATTGGCAAAATCCTGAATATCCTTTTCTGTAATTTTATTGACAATGTCGGTATAGTTTTTAGGATCATCCATATTGAAATTATTTGTAAAATAATTGTAGATCATATTCATGCTATAACTATTAAAATCTTTACTGTCGGTTCTGGATTTTATATAGCTTTTTCTGGTTTTCTCCAGATCTTCCTTTACTATTTTTCCTTGTTTGATATTTTCAATTTCCTCGTAAACAATAGGCAATAACGCTTCTACTCTATTGGCATCGCAGTCAAAGGCTATAGTAAGTGAGACTGTAGGTTTTGGCAGTTTATCCAAACTTGCGTTTACCTGGGCTCCGTATGTTCCGCCTTCTTTTTCACGTAAACTTTCTGTATATCTCAAAGTCAGGATGTCGCCAAAAAAGGAAGCCAGAATTCTGTTTTTCTGCGAATAGGCATATCCATCCTGAAATCTGATTCGAACGGAGCTTTTTGGTGTTTCCATTTTCAGGAAAACATCTTTACTGATTTTATTCGATTTCCATTCGACCGTATTGTCTTTGTATTTTTCCTGACGTTTGATACCGTCAATACTGGCGATGTATTTTTCTAAAAGTGGTTTTAAAACATCCGGCGTTACATCTCCAACAATATAGAATTCAAAATTTGAAACGTCTGAAAAACGATCTTTATAAATTGATTTCATTTTATCAAAAGACAAATCGTCTATATATTGCTGATTCATCATTCTGATTTTAGGATTGTCTTTTCCGTACACTGCAACGGTTAAGCTGTCCCCCATTTTAGAGCGAATGTCTTTGTCTTTGTTTTTAAGCCCGTTTTCTAATCGTTGTTTTAACAAAGCAAACATATCGGCATCAAATCGTGGTTGTACAAAACGCAGGTGAACCAGCTGTATCATGCTTTCAATATCTTTTATGTTAGAAGATCCTGAAACTGATTCGGTAAAATTGTCAATATCTACAGCGCAACCAGCGATTTTTCCTGTCATTACTTTTTCTAAGTCTGTAGCAGACAAAGAACCAATTCCTGACATCATCGCCAGAGTTGTGGTACGGCTTACAGAAGGAATATCTTTGGGTTCATACAATGATGTTCCGCCATAGCTTTCGGCTCTTAGCTTAACTTCTTTTTTGTTTTTATCTGCAAATTTATAGTGCACTTTTACACCATTACTTAATACATAGGTAACGGCATCGATTTCTGTTTCTTTTTTCTCTGATACGATTTTGCCGGGTTTTATCACAACATCGCCCAAAAGAGATTTCCCTGCAAACGAATCTACATAAGGCTCTAAAGTGCTGTCATTCTCTGCTTTTTTAATAATATCAAATGCCTGTTCCTGGGTCAGGTTATTTTCATTCTCAACTCCTGTTACGGTTACGACACGATTTTGAGGTGTGTATAATTTATTTAACTGCTCCTGAAGTATTTTGGTATCAAGATGGTTCAAAATTGCTTTTAGCATTTCAAACTCTGCTTTTGGATCACTGATTACTTCGTGTTTCAGGTAATCGTCTTTTACCATTGAGATGATTCTTCTATGTGGTATCTCATTTATCTTTTCCAGATAATTTTCATAACCTGAAATATTTTCAGCCACTGCTCTTTCTATTTCTCCTTTTGAGAATCCAAATTTGCAGGCACGAACCCATTCGTTCATTACAGCTTTAAAAGCTTCTTGTTGTTTATCCGGTTTTGGCGCAATACCTATAAATAAAACATCATTTAAACGGCTAAGGTTTTGATACCCTGTTTGTGCGCCTTTAAAAGGACATTCCTGTTTTTGTGCCATTTCAGACAAACGATTATTGATCAGTGAAAAGGCAACATCACGTTGTGTTGATTTTTCCAGATCTGCAAAAGTTCCGGTTGGTTTTTCGGCTGTATGACGAATCATATAATTGATATTGGCAGTCGAAATTTCTTTGTCTAAAGCCAGCTTAAAAGTAGCAGTATTGTTGTCTGGAATGGCAACTTCAAAACGTTTCTTCGGATTTTTAGGTGCGGGAATATCTGCAAAAAGCTTTTTGATTTTTGTTTCAATTTCGGCAGCATTGATATCTCCAACTATGGCGATTGCCTGTAAGTCCGGACGGTACCAATCTTTGTAAAAATCTTTTAACGCCTGGTATTTAAAGTTTTTCACAATATCCATGTCTCCAATAGGTACACGTTCGGCATATGGCGTATTGTTGAAAATAAAAGGCATCTGCTGATTTGAAATTCGTTGTCTTGCATCTTGTCTGGTTCTCCATTCTTCTGTAATAACACCACGTTCTGCATCAATTTCTTCATTGGTCAAAGACAAAAAATTAGACCAGTCATGTAAAACCAACAAACAGGTATCGATAACACCGCTGTCTTTTGACGGGATATTATCCATATTGTATACCGTTTCATCAAAACTGGTATAGGCATTAATGTTTTTTCCAAAAACGGCTCCCTGTTTCTGCATGGTATTCAGGATCCCTTTTCCTTCAAAATTTTTGGTTCCGTTAAACGCCATATGTTCCAGAAAATGCGCCAGTCCTTTTTGCTGGTCGTTTTCTAAAATGGAACCTACATTTTGAATAATATAATAACTCGCCGTGTTTTTATTGACGGTTGTTGGATAAATGTAATAGGTCATACCATTGGGCAAAACACCCTTTTTTATGGTTTGGTTGACAGCAATTGGATCATTTGCCCTGAAACTTTGCGCCTGGATTAAAAAAACATTTGCAATTAGAAGTAAAAAAGCGAGTAATGATTTTTGTTTATAAAACATATTAGTCTATAATTATACTTTTAATAATTTATCTAATTCTTCTCTTAATTCAGGCTCAGAAGGACGCATGGCGTCTGTATTTATAATTTTTCCTTCTTTATCAAACAATAAAAATCGAGGAATTGATCTTACATCATAATTTTTAGCAATGTCTGACTCAAAATCTTTGTCTGCCATTAACTGAATGCCTTTTAGGTCTTCTGTTTTTACAAAATCTTTCCACTTCTGAAGGTCTTTCATTTTATCTAAAGACAAACTTATAAAAACAATATTTTTAGTATGATAATCTTCTTCCAGTTTTTTCATATGCGGAATTTCATGCTTGCATGGACCACACCAGGTTGCCCATAAATCGACATAGATATATTTCCCTTTAAAATCTGAGAATGAAACCGCTTTATCATTAACGTCTTTATAGGTAAATTCAAAACCTTTCTGACCTACATTTTTATGCAGCTTTTTTTCATATTCTACCAAAAAAGCTTTGCTAGCCTCAGAGATTAAATAGGGTCTTATTTTTGGGGCAACTTTTTCGTATTCTTCAGTTCTAAAACCAGATCTTTCAATACCATCACGAAGATAAGCATCTTTTAAGGCTGGATCAGAAATTCCTGTAATGGCTTCCGGAAGATACTCTAAACGATCTGTTTCTTTATCTCCAAACATTCTCATATACATAAAATAATCACTCATAAATCCAACGCCATTCGCCAATTTTAAAAGATCCGGATCTGTAAATTTGATATCCGTTTTCCATTGTTGCATTACTGCGGGGCGGTTGTCTTTTTCGGGATGTACTGATCTGGGCATCATAAAAAACACATAACTCTGATCTTGAACATCGGTTGTAACGGCTAGTTTTAATAATTTATTAAAAGTCTGGTCTTTTGTGTTAATCGTTTTTTTAAACGTTTCAGCTTTTGCCAGACCACCATCAATAAAAGGGTAAAAATCTTTATAAGTTATATTTTTACCCAACGCATTAAAAGCGGCAAAATCATTATAAATTTCATTTGCTTTTTGAACTAAGGCATTTTGCCCGATATTTTTACCTGATAAAACATATTTTTTTTCTGTAATAGCAAGGCTGATATCCAGTTTAGGCTCTAAATAAAACCGAAGCAATTGCCCTCTTTTTTTATACTGTCCGTAATCTATATAATAAAACCCCGGCGTTGTAATGGGCAGCATAAAACCAAACTCGCCTGAAGCACTTGTTTTTGTAGTGGCTGCCACTACAGGTTTTCCATCTTCAGCCTTATATATTGTAATTTCTTTAATTGAGACTTCAGGAATCGAAATAGTTCCACTAATTAAAGCATAATCTGCTGCAGTTGCAGCAAATCCTAATTGGGTCATCAGGAAAATTGCTAAAATGACATATACACTTTGTTTTTTCATTGTATTGTTTTGTTTGTTTCTAATTATTTTCTGTTTTAAAGACGAATGAATAATCAAAATTCATTCGTCTTTTCTATGCTATTAATTATCGCGCTCTATACGCTACACTAACGATTTTAGATAAACCGGAATATGAGTTTGTTAAAATCAGGTCCCCATTTACCGGTGGAACGGTGTATAACTCTAACTTATCCTCTGAGCCATAACTCCCTACAACCAATTTATTAGCAAATGATTTTGCAGTAGAATGAAAACCGATATAGGTAATTTCATCCGTACCTTTATCCAGCATCAGTTTTGCTGATTGTGTTCCACTGTCATATTCATACACTTTATTACCTACTGTGTAGAATAAATATCCCGCATCAGGGCTTACAGCAAAAAGTTTTGCCTTATCAAAATCAGGAGCATTTAGAATTGCTTTGTAATAGGTTTGAACAAAACCTTTATTAAATCGAAGCAGATTATATTTACCTGTAGTTATATCTTTCAGCACTGCAAAATTTTCCATTCCATTGAAATTTGATGTAGTCATATAAACCAAATCACTGTTGGTATTGTTCCAGTCTAATACAGCTCCTGTACCAACAGCATCCGGCATTTTTGAACAAGTGCTGCTAACACAGCCATAACGTAAAAAACGACGGCCATTCTGATCGTAAAATACCGGAGATCCAAATGATAATTGATTTTCAGCAATAAAAGGGGCAGCATAAAAAGTCTTGGTTTCTGTATCGACTTTATTCTGTGGTAAAGAATATCGAATTAGCTGAATTCTATTGTAATAATAGATATTTCCTTTACTGTAAATAAGGTTTTCATCTAAAATGTTATATGTTTTCATAAAATCGACCCCAAAATTGCTTGGAAAACTGTTATCCAGTATTTCGTACGCAATATTTTGAGAGAGCGTCCATGCAAACGAATCCGGATCAATCCTGGATGTTCCGGATTCTGAAGCTGTCACATAAATCCCATACAGCAATGGGCTTGATATTGGGTTTTTAGAACAATTTACGCTTACTGCTTTACCGCTTAATTTCAAATCTGAGCCTGTTTTTGCTAACACATCTGTTATGATACGCGGTTCCGTAACATTTGGGAGTATCGAAACCATATCCAGTCTGGCTTTTCCATCCACATCACCCAATACCAGCCAGCCTTCATAAATAGAGGATACTACAGTTAACGTAAATATTTCCTGCTGCCAGGTTACTCCGGTAACGTTGTCCTTAATAAAATAATAGATTGCATATTCTGTTGGTGCCAGTTTTACATCAATATCAAGGTCTTTTGTTTTTGCAAGCACTGTTTTTGCTTCTGTAGAAGCTTTAGTGCGATCATATGCTATCCATTGATAGGTGTAACGATTAGGATCAGTTCCATCATCCTTCGTTGGGTTTAAATTCGGGGTTATTTTAAAATGGTCTCCGTTGTAAACGGTATATTTTTTTTCTATACCCGTTACCTTAAGTTCATTTATGGCTGTATAATTATAATTACCCAGATCATCTGCACAGCTCACAATTAACAAAAGCAGCGTAAGCAATACTATTTTTGTCTTTATATTTTTTAACATAGTAATTTTGGTTTTTAAATTAAAATAAAATGATTTTTAGTTTTAAGGGAAAACCATTTCTGTTCCATCATCTTCATAAATGGTATTGCCCGATGCTTTTTGATCTGCTAAATATCTTTTCATAAAAGTGTTATAATATAGATAGTCCGCTGATCCTATGCCCGGAGAGCCAAAAGGGGCATCGAACATGACTGGATCCAGGTGCAGTAAATCACACATCAATAAAAACTTTTTAGCCGTAAATGGTCCGGTAAAATACACATACCAGCCTTTGGGAGTATTTAATTGATCATCAAAAGACAATTTAAAACGAGTATAACTCATTGTTTTATTCGTTAAAACATTGGTAACGGTACTCTGCATTTTTGTAGTAAAAAATTCATTTTCTTCCAGATTTAATACCATAGTTACTCTTTTAAGCTTTAAAGCTGATGTTCTGTAAAGCGTCACTGCAATAGTATCTACTGCTTTCCCGGCACGTATCATGATATTTTTGGGTAAAGAAAAATCAGTCCCTTCAATAGCTGTGCTCGAAGGATCTACAGTAACTTTTACTTTTCTGTCTATATCACTTAATTTCCCCTGAACCCGTATGGGGATCAGATAGGTCTTTTTGTCAATGGCAGCATTGTCAAAACCAAAACTAACTCCGGTACTATCAGTCGTAATGCTATAATTTCCATTCATCACATAAGGAAAAACTGCCGGCGAAAAATAAACATTATCAGTACCACTATATGTTTTTATTTCTTCCTGACTGCACGATGTAACTCCTAAAAAGGATAAAAGAACAATGCTTAAAATCAATATTTTTTTCATCTTTTTACTGTATTAAATTATTGAAAATTAATTTCAGAGTCCGGCAGTGGCACCACATATTGAACCGGTCCCATGGCAATGTTTCCTGATGTAGCAGAACCGTTAGGGATTGCTGTTGTATTGGTTCTTTTGTAATAAAAAAACAACTGTCCTTCGCCTATAAACTCTTTTTTATATTCTTTGGTTACTTCTGTAGCCACTACTGCTGTAGCTGCTAAATTCGTTAAGCCCCTATTGAAACGTAACGTATTCAAAAAAGCAATGCCATCAGCCGGAACTGCTGCAGTTTCTGCTGCAATTAGATACATTTCTGAAAGTTTAAACATTGGAATCTGGAAACGAAAGTTTTTAGTTTTGTCTGTTACATCTTCATATTTAAAAAAAGTTTTCTTGGTTATTCCTCCAGTAATTGGAACTTTCCAGGTGGGTAAATTTCTATAATCATTGTCATTTGATTCAAAAACAGCCGTAATACGGTTTAATAGAGGAGCATAAATCTTAGTCATATCCAAACTCGCATCAAATAACAGTTTTTGTTTGGTATATAAAGAAAGATCGCTTATCGAGAAGAAATTCTCTGATGAAAAAGTACGATCCGGATTAGTCGAATTTGTGGCTGCTGTCTGAGAAGTCCATGGAAAAAAGGTAGTTGCTTTTGTAAAATCGATAACCTCTTTTGCCACCGTTGAAGCACCCGTTTTATCTCCGGCGTATAAAAGTACACGTGCTTTTAAGCATTTTACCGCCAGATAATTCATTCGTTGCCCTCTGTTTGCCGAATAATACGGGTTGGCATCAAATGCTGTTGAAGCATCATATTTTCCTGAAGTAAGAACAGGATCGTTTTTTAAAAGGGCAAGTGAAGCATCGAGATCAGCTACTATTTTTGGAATGACCGCATTTGCCGGCAAAAGCGGATTATTTCCGGTTGAGACTGCATCATAATACGGAATGGAAGGATTTGCAGGAGCTACTTTATAAATGGGTCCGTATAAACGCAGCATATCAAAATGCAGCAGGGCACGAATGGCAATTGCCTCGCCTTTTAACTCATCTGCTTTTTCTTTGGAAATAACACCAGAATATTTATCAATATTTTCTAAAAACTTATTACAGGATAAAACAGTAGTAAATGCTTTTCCCCAAATATCAGAGAAAATTGGTTTTACTACTGGATCACTATAAGTATAAGTTGCCATTTTATTTTTAATGTACGGTGAAGGCATCTCATATTGCTGCCCTAAAATATCTAGGGCATCCATAGTAAGCTGCTGTCCATAAAGCCTATTGTCTGCCAGCTGAAGATATAGTCCGTTATGTATATTTTGAATCCCGGCTTCACTACTATAGGTTTGACTTTCCAGGATTTTATCCTGTGGTACCACATCTAAAAAGTCGCTGCAGCTTATTGCCATAAGGGACAACAGCAAAACGAATGTTATTTTATAAAAATGTTGTTTCATGATTGCGATATTAAATTGATAGGTTTAAACTAAGAGAATAGGTTCTTGCAAAAGGATAATCGATACCTCGTTCTGCTTTTATGGAAGAAATACGGAAGAATTCGTTCGCCAAAACATTGATTCCCAACCCTGTTAATCCATTTCTTTTTAGCCATTCCCTGTCTGTTAACCGGTATCCTAAACGAACCGATTCTCCTGATATATAATTGTCTTTTTGAATAAAGCGGGAAGATATTGGCGTGGAACTAGTTAAGCTAATAGCTTTAAATTCTGCCATTTGCCCCGGAGTAGTCCAGCGGTCTATAAGCGCCCTTACATCCTGATTATCAAAAATATAACCTGCAGAAGTACTACCGCTTTTACCAGAAATATTTTCGACTTTATCATATAAAGCCGTATTAAACCTGTCAGCACCAAAACTATAACGAACAAAAAGACCAAAACTAAATCCTTTATAAGTTAAATTGGTAGAAACAACACCCGTTAATTTTTCTCTTGAATTCCCCATCACCACTTCATCTTTTTTATCATAGATAAAAGTAGTCTGCCCGTTTTTCTTTAAGAAAATTTCCTGTCCGGTTGCCGGATCAATCCCTAATGATGGTACTGCCCAAAGGTCGTTCGTACTGGCTCCGTCGTAATATCGGGTTAAACTTCCTTCTTTTTGTGCTGCATCGTTTAAAGAGGATAAAGCATTATTAAAACCTCCTAATTTATTACTGTTTGAGGAAGCCATTACGCCAAGACCCCAGATAAAATTTCTTTTTGCATCAAAAACAAAATTGTAATTCATTTTAAGCTCTAAACCTTCAGTAGTCAGATAACCTACATTTAAAGGATAGTCTGCAATACCTGTAGAAGATGCCAGATCTATCTCTACAATTTGTGGAGAAGTTTTACGTCTGTAAGCACCAATAGTCGCTGTTAATTTATTTTTGAACATCGCCAGATCTAACCCGATCGATAGATCTCTGGTTCTTTGTGCTTCGAGATTAGGATTGGCAACTTGTAAAATATTTAATCCTGGCCCAAAAACATTCGTATAGGTGTTATAGTTATAAACATCATAAGAAGCATATCCTACTAAATTCTGGTTTCCGGTTTGACCAATATTAGCACGTACTTTTAATATGTTTACAATATCTTCGTTCATTTTGAACTCGTTGTTCAAATTCCATCCAAAACCTACGCCCCAGTACGGTGAATATTTTTTGTTGGTTCCAAAGTTGGTAGCACCCGCTATTGTTTGGGTAAAATCGAACAAAAATCGTCTGTCGTAAGCATAATTGATTTGGTTGGTTAAATCTATATTTCTGGTTAACTCTGTATAAATAGTGGGTTTTGCGTAAGGTTCATAACCAAACGCAAATGCCGGATTTCCCTGAACGCCGGTTGGGAACCCTCGTAAAGCAGAAGTATAGGAATTGTTTCGGGTTTCAAGAGCAGAAGCTCTAAGGGTATAATTGAAAGAATGAACCTTATTAAACACATTCGAATAAGTACCGCCAATATTGGCATTCCATTTGTCTGTTCTGGCTTCTTGTCTGGTATAGGTTCCTTTTTCTGTAAAAATGTTATTAACAAATTGAGTATCATCCGGAGAAACAAAAACAGTATTATTTCTGTCAATTTTAGAAATGGATATCGCTCCGGTGGTTTTGATATGAGGACTTACATCATAATTTAAAGCAAAGTTATTGGTAAAATTAAAATTGTTCCCTTTATTATAACTAGGCAAAAAAACATTGTAAAGCGGATTTGGCGCCTGATTACCGACATCAGTAGATGTTGCTAACCTTGGCAAGGAAGTTCCATCTAAATAACGGGTGATATCGCCATTTTCATTGTATTTTGGATAATACGGGCTTGTTTTTGCCCAGGTTTCAAAGGAACCATAAGGTGATTCCTGATTGGTCCCACCCGAAACAAAAAAAGTATTACTGAAGCTTAACTTATTTTTTTTGTACACTAGTCCGGCATTATAGCCCCAGGTATTATGCTCTGACCCTTTCATGGCACCCGTCAGGGATTTGTAATTTCCGGCAATATTAAATCGAAACTCTTCGCTTCCTCCACCCAAATTTAAACTATGTCCGGAAGTGATTCCCATTTGGATAGGCTCTTTTAACCAATAGGTGTTTACTCCTCTCTTTACATCTGCCAGTCTTTTATTGTAAAGCTGATCCCATTTATACTGTGTTCCAAGGCCTATATTTATACCTTGATCATAAGCTCCGGAAAGTCTTTCGAACTCTAATTTTTGTTCTGCATTCATTAAGTTGTACACACTTAAATCTGCGACTTCAAAAGCAGAATTGTATACATATGAAACCTGTAATTTTCCCTGAGTTGGTTTGTTCGTTTCAATAACTACTACTCCATTGGCAGAGCGTGCTCCGTACAATGCGGTTGAAGCGGCATCTTTTAATAATGTAATATTGGCAATTCTGTTAATATCTAAATCCACTACTTGTTGTAAAGTAGTAGGAAAACCGTCCAGAATAAACAAAGGCTGGTTAGGGTCGTCTTTAAACTGGCTTTCGACCTGATTAGCACCTAAACTGGTCTGGCCTCTAACCTCTATTGTTGGCAATACATTTGGGTTGGAACCCACCAAATTATTATTGACTACAATAAAAGACGGATCTAAAGATTTTAAAGCCTGTACTATATTTTGAGTCGAAACCTGTCTTAACTCATCCCCTCTAAAAGTGGTTACTGCTCCTGTAATTAATTCTTTTTTACGTACCGTAACTCCGGTGTTTATAACAACACCACCTAATTCTTTGGTTTCTTCCTGCAACGATACATTAATTACTTTCCTGTTGTTTACCGGAATCATTTCTATTTTATGTCCTACGTAGCTAAAAAAAAGTGTTCCCTCACTTGGTGCTGTAATAGTGTATTTGCCATCAAAATCTGTTTGGGTAGATGTATTTGTACCGTTGGCTTTTATATTTACTCCGGGCAAAGGCTCTTTTTTTTGATTGGTTACGACACCCTTAACTTCTATCCAGGTTGACTGTTGTGGATTTTCTGGTGTTTCGACTTCTTTGACCTCATTAATCACAATGGTATTATTGGGTGTAAAACGAAAATCGAAGTCTTTTGCAGGAAAGCTTGATTTTAATAATTCGGTTATTCGGATTGTTCCCTTTTTCAGTTGTACTTTGGGCAATTTTTTAAATAAGTCTTCCTGATAAATAAACGTGTAGTTCGTCTGCTGTTTGATAATGTCAAAAACTTCATCTACAGTGACTGTTTTATCAGCCGGAATTACAATTTTTGAGTTTTGAGAAAAAACGCTGGAGGGCGAAAAACCAAAAATTGTGGTACAAAACAAGAAGATAAAAGTTCTCATAATGGTAATAATTAGTCTTTTTCTAAAATAGAAAAGAACGTCGGTTAGTTTAAATTTCATAGATTTACATGTTGGTTGGTTAATTTTTAGAATTAATTGGCTGGCATCAGAAAGGGATAAAGTGCAGTACGGTGAGAGGTCTAAACTTTATTCCCTTTTCCTTTTTTATTTGATGGTTATGGTCTTGTCTTTTATTTCATAGGCATTAATAAAATTACTGTTCCTGATCGTGGTTAATATTTCTTCGAGTTTTTGGTTTTTGCTTAAAACTCCGTTAAATTTTACATTTCCTAATTCGGGACTGGCAAAAACAATATCTGTATCATACCATCTTGACAATACTTTTGCAATCTCTTTTAATGGCATTCCTTTAAATACAAAAAGTCCTTTTCGCCATGATACCTCATTGTATACATCGACTTTAGCAATGAGAATATCTGTATTGTTTTTCCTGATCACAGATTGTTCGCTTGGTTTCAGGCTTTCTTTTGCTTTGGTATTGTCTATGGCTACTTTTCCTTTTACAAGGGTGGTATAAATTGCATTTTCGTCTCGATAAGCTTTTATATTAAACTCTGTTCCTATAACCTCAACATTCTGCATTTGGGTTTTGACTTTAAATTTTGCGCCCTTATGTCTGGTACTTGGTGATACTTCAAAATAGGCTTCTCCGTAAATTAATTCTACCTGTCTTGTCTGTCCATCCGTAAAAGCAACCGGATATTTTAATTGCGATTCAGAGTTTAACCATACTTTTGTACTGTCTGCCAACTGCACAAAAAACTGTCCTCCTCTTGGTATCGTCAATACATTATCTGCAATTGCCTTAGACTTACTTTTTACGTTATAAACCAATTTTTCTCCATTGCTGGAAGCATTTCCGGTGGTATAGCCTTTTCCTTTTTCGAGCGCTACCACAGACCCGTCTTCCAGGGTTAAGGTTGCTTTGTCGCTTCCTATCGGAATGGTTTTAATGGCAACTGCTGGTAAAGGTGCCGGTATGTTTCTTTTTACTGTTTTGTTTGTATTAAATAACATTGCAAGAGAAATCAATAACACTACAGAAGCTGCGGCTGCCATTTTAAAAATGGTTCGGGAATAAAATGGTTTAAGCGTTATCTCTTTAACTTCTTCGGCTTTCAGGCTCTCCCGAATTCTTAATAGCATTCGGTTTTCTATTTCTTCTCTGGAACCTAATGATTCATCCCATTCTGCGTTTGTCTGGAAACTTTCGTAATAATTCAGTAATTTTTTATGCTCTTCAATATTGGTATCGCCGGAATTATATCGCTGCAGCAACGCCAAAAATTCGTCTTTTTTCATTCTGTTTTTAAATTAATTGGGGCTTGTTTTAAGTAAGTGTCAAAAACGGCGACTATCCCCTAGTCGGGATGGCACTTTTTTTTGTTTTTATTTTTGGAAGGGGTAAAAAACGAAAAAACACAGCAAGGTTATTCTAAGAATAACGGTCTGTTTTTTTATTAATTCGAGGCGTGTAGAGAAGTAAATCTTACTTAAAAAGATTTTTTGAAAGCCATAAAACCATTGCCATACTGGTACTGCTTCCCATTGATAAACGAATGGTCTGAAGTGCTTTGGTAATGTGATTTTCGACTGTTTTTGCAGAAATATTCAAGCGTTCGGCTATTTCTTTATGACTAAGCTGTTCTTCCCGGCTTAGCTTATAGACCAACTGGCATTTTTCAGGAAGATTGTTTACAACCATATTAATATGCTGTACCAATTCGTCATGCATCAATTGTGTCTCGGGTGTGGTATTTTGAAAACGTGTATTTAATTCCTCAAAAAGTTCAACACGAATTTTGTCTTTGTTCTTTTTGATCTGATTAAAAACCTGATAACGGACACAGGCATACAAATAACTTTTTAAAGAGGTATGAATCTCCAGTTTTTCGCGATTGTGCCAAATATTCATAAAGATGTCCTGAATAACATCTTCGCATAATTCTTTATCTTTTAAAACATTGTACGAAGCCATAAATAAAGGCTGCCAAAATTTACGGTATAATTCTGTCAAGGCAGCTTCATCACCAGACCGAAGGCGATTTATTAAAGTGATATCAGTATTTGAATCTGAACTTGACAATTGTTTTGTATGTTGAATAAGAATATTGCGACAAACATAATAAAATAATTCAGAATATCTAACTGAAGCTTTGTTTTAATATGATATCCTAAATATCCAACCTCTCAAAAAAACATTCTATACAGATTTTATATGCTGGTTTTATTTAATTTTTATAACGTTGAAAGGCTTTGATAATCTGTATTCTGTTTTGATGGAGCTTTAACATGAATATGAAATTTTGCTATAAATATTACGCTCCGATGGAGCTTGTAATGATCAAACCTAATATATTTGTTGGTATACTATTGCCATGTATTAAGAAAGAATTTCTGTATTATTGATATTGAATATATATTAAAAATAAAAATTAGTTATGGAAGATTTTATTAATGAGATTCTGGGAGATGATACTGAAATATTCAGGACTGTAGATTTTGATGATTTTACGTTTGTTTTTTATCAGCCCAAAGGATATTCTAATCCATACAAAGACGAAAGACTCAATTTAGTATCGTCATACGGACCTTTGAAGATTAACAAAAAAACAAATGAATATGAATTTACAAATATCGTTGAGTTTTTTTTGGAATATGGAGATAACGAAGTAATTTTTCCCAATAAGGAAGAGACCGCCCTCAATTGGAACGAAGTAATTTATAATATAAAAATGCGGAATAATTTTAATTGGGAAGATTTCCAATTATTATTAGAACATTATAATTTACCGCTTGATTCTTTTGATATGTATAGTATTAATAGCAGGGATACGGTTGAAATTGAAATAAAACATGAAGAAGTTATTCATTATCTGGAAGAATTTCTAAATGAACTCGAAGCGATTTATATCAAAAAAAGTCACAATCATTTTTTGATTAACTTATATCTTGATTGATTTTAGAATACTTGGTTATGGAAAATCACAAATCCTGTTTTAGATTATTTAAAAGTAGTTGGGGAATTTTAATAGAATTTGCCGGAAAAATAAACAATGCTACAGAAGATGATGATTTGAAGTCAGAACCGAATCTTATTAAAATTAATGATTCTTTATTTTTGAAATTAAACATTTCAGAGCAAAACAAATTTATTCATGAGAATACGATTTATTTAGAGAACGGTCTTTTGTGGATATCTGATAGTATTCCGGATAAAAAGACTAAAATTATCGAAATAGATAATATTGAATTTGATTTTTTAAACTTTCAAATAGAAGGTTTATTTTTAGGAATAGCCAGTTGGATCTGTAATTATTATCAAATACCAATGCCAAATTATTTTTGTATGTATGATAGTGATCACAAAAAGTATCTATTTTGGTTTGATGATATAAGGTCTAAAAAATTACTTTATCCTAATGTCTCTGAATTTTAAATGATTCGACAATATTCTTACAAATACAGTTGTAACTAATTGAAAACTATAAATGAATACTGAGATTGCGTATTCATTTTCTAAAATATTTTAAGCAATCTTAAATTATCTAATAACTCTTAGAGCAAGAGTGGATATTGTATTTTCATTTCCAAAAAACAAATTTTAGTCATCTCAAAATGACTAAAATTTGTTTTCTACTAAATCACTAATGAACTTTATAATAGCAGAATGCCCCGCCACAATGTCTATCAAAACCACATCCCGTACAATTACAAAAACAATACTCAGATTTAACCGTCTTATTAATTTCCTTACTACTAGCTTTTAATTTTTTAGCTTTTCCCTTTTTATCTTGCTTAGTCTGATTCATTCTTATCCTATTTTTAAATATTAGTCTAAATATAATTTTATTTTTAGTCTACCTAAAATTTTATTAATCAAATCTTCCTTAAATTTCTTTTTTTTTAATTTTTATTAAATCACGCTTATCTAGCACTACTCATAAAGAAGCTGTTTTATAACATCTTAACTAATTTTTATCAACAGTCAAAAATATCGGGATATATAAGTCCAGTCATATACGTTCCTATTTTTTTGTACAAATTTACCGAACTATGCAAGAAAATAATGAACTATTATGGAAACAACCGAAATTAAAAATTTAGAGTATTTTAAACAATTAACTGCACGATATTTCCACACCTTAAAGTCTGATAACGATAAAACAGAACCTAATACGGCTCAAATTAAATTTGTTAATTATTGTGAGTTGGGTTGTGTTATTACCGATATGCTCAAATTATGCATTCTGGCATTGGATGAAGATGCACCCAAACTTGTAAATACTAACAAAAGTCAAGCGATTAATGTAGGGCTTATTTTAGAAACTGTTCTACAGTTGTTTCCTCTGGATGAATTTGAGTTTTTAAGCGAAGTTAGCCGCATGCTTTTTGAGGATTCTCAACACGTCAGTAAATTAAAAGATTAGATTTCAATAAGAAAAACATTGCCCAAGGTTTCAACCTTGGGATCGCAATACCTTATCACCATAAAGATCCCACGGTTGAAACCGTGGGCTATCATTGAAATGGTTAAATCTTTTACCCTTAAAGGGTTACAATAACAATTGGTTTTATTCATAGTGCTTTGCACCATGCTATT
Organism: Flavobacterium chilense; assembly: GCF_001602525.1. GTDB lineage: Bacteria > Bacteroidota > Bacteroidia > Flavobacteriales > Flavobacteriaceae > Flavobacterium > Flavobacterium chilense. Next base: position 37,499 of record NZ_LSYT01000006.1, on the reverse strand, counting down.
GCTGAGGCTCTTTCAGAGCTAGGGAAATGGCAAAATCTTTCACCTTTACAGGGTTAAAAATACCTTATCACCACAAAAATCCCACGGTTGAAACCGTGGGCTATCATTGAAACGGTTAAATCTTTCACCCTTACAGGGTTACAATAACAATTGGTTTTATTCATAGTGCTTTGCACCATGCTATTGCTAAGGCTCTTTCAGAGCTAGGGAAATGGCAAAATCTTTTACCAGGCTATCATTGAAATGGCAAAAATCTTTTACCCTTACAGGGTTACAATAACAATTGGTTTTATTCATAGTGCTATGCACCATGCTATTGCTAAGGCTCTTTCAGAGCTAAAGAAAACCTTATGTTTACTTTGGCTTTTTCATTAAATCATTCCAAAAGAAAACCTCAACTATTCTTTCTTATTCAGATTGGCTTCAAAAGGCGAAGCCGGTAAATTTTCTTTATTGTACAAATTTGCTTCTACGGGATTGTCTGCCCATGCGTATCTCACTTTTGTCGGGTTTAAAATAGTATCGCTCCACACGATTACTTTATCACCTTCGATTGTGGCATTTGCCCAAACAAATTTACCATCGGTTCCTGCAATGGCAAAACCTTTTAAGGTTGTATTATTTTTTGATTTTAAACCCGTTCCAATAGAGGTAAAACTTAAGATCAGTTTGTTTTCTTTTTTCTCTATTACGCTAAAAAGCGGACCTGAAGCGACTAAATTTTTCTCGCCATACACTATTTTTCTGGCTTGCAAAGCGAGTCTTTTGCCTACATCGTATTTGTTTAAAGGATGAATATCGTTCCATTCTCCTAAATCTATCGTTACTGCCATTCCGGTATTGGGAACTTTTAAAGTGTTTAATTGTTGTTGTCGTAATGCCGCCCAGTTGCTTTCGACGGGTTCGGTTTTCGGATCCATGAAATTTGTGAGCTGAACAAACAAAAACGGTAATTTTTCCTGTTGCCATTGTGCACGCCAATTGGCAATTAAAGTTTCCATCAAGGCAAGATATTCCGATGGTTTTTTGGTGCTCGATTCTCCCTGATACCACAATACGCCTTTTATATTGTAATTTTTTAAGGGCGCGATCATGGCATTGTACAATCCTACGGGTTTCCATCGTACAAAAATTTGTCCTGGCAAAGGCTGCATTTTTGCTCCTAACTCATACTTCCAGATTCCTTTTAAATCGAGCGTGTCTTTGCCTAAAACCAATTCGTAAGGTTTGTCTAAAACGAAACCTCCTTTTCCGGTATTGTTGATCACACGAACAGAAATTTCGTTTCTGCCTTCTTTTAAAATACCAGCATTAAAACTGTAAATTCTTGGCGGATACATATACGAAGTTGTACCCACAAAATGACCGTTTACATACACAGAATCAGCATCTACAATTCGGCCCAGAATTAGTTTTGCTTTGGTTTCTTTTGCTTTTGGCAACACAAATTCTTTTCTGAACCAAACTGCTCCATTTACATTTCCTAATGCATTATCTGCCCAGTAACCGGGAACCTGCATAGTTTTCCAGTTGCTATCGTTTAATTCCGGATCTGACCAGTTGTTTTTTAATCCTTCATCGGTCTTGTTGACTAATTGATACCAGGCATTACTTACTTTTCGGTCGTTTTCATCGATTTGTTTTTCGAGTGTTCCGTCTTTGTATTTTAAATATTCCTGATCGTATTCCGGGAATTTTTTAATGTTTTCTGCACTGATCCATGATTCGGCAGGTGAACCTCCTAATGCTGAATTGATTAATCCGATTGGGATTTTATATTTTTCGTAGATTTCTAAAGCAAAAAAGTATGCCACTCCCGAAAATTGTAAAACGCTTACTGGATTAGCCGAAATCCATTCTCCTGATGTAAAATCTTCTTTTTCATGGCCAAAATAATATTCATCAGGTACTAAAAACTGTCTAATATTTGGGTTTTCTGCTTTCGCAATTGCCTCTTTGTATTTATCTTTTAAACGATCCATCGGGAGTTCCATATTCGATTGTCCGGAACATACCCAGACATCTCCAAAAAGAATATTTTTTAGTACAATTGTATTGCTGGCTTTCAATGTCATTTCATAAGGACCTCCTGCTTTCTGGGACGGAAGTTCGATTTGCCATTTTCCGTTTTCGGCTGTAATGGTTTTATATGTTTTGTGATTGAAATCTAATTCGATTTTTTCTTTGGCAGAAGCCCAACCCCAAATTTTTACTTTGCTGTCACGCTGTAAAATCATTCCGTCGCTTATTAATCGTGGAAGTTTTATCTGAGCGTTGATACTAAATGTTATTAGAAATGCTACTATTATGTTTTTCATGCTATTGGGTATTTTTGTTGCGATGTTTTTTTGCCACGAATTCACGAATTTTTCTAATTCTTTCGTTGTGTTTTAATTATCTTCAATTGCACAAATTAATTTATGTAATTTGATTACTCTGTAGACAAAAATTTTAATAAAAAAATTCGTGAATTCGTGGCTATAAAATTAGTCATGAAAGTTTTATCTGAGCGTTGATACTAAATGTTATTAGAAATGTTACTATTATGTTTTTCATGCTATTTGGTATTTTTTGTTGCGATGTTTTTTTGCCACGAATTCACGAATTTTTCTAATTCTTTCGTTGTGTTTAAATTATCTTCAATTGCACAAATTAATTTATGTAATTTGATTACTCTGTAGACAAAAATTTTAATAAAAAAATTCGTGAATTCGTGGCTAAAAAATTAGTCATGAAAGTTTTATCTGAGCGTTGATATTAAATGTTATTAGAAATGCTACTATTATGTTTTTCATGTTATTTGGTCTTTCTTGTTGAGATGTTTTTTTGCTACGAATTCACGAATTTTTCTAATTCTTTCGTTGTGTTTAAATTATCTTCAATTGCACAAATTAATTTATGTAACTTGATTACTCTGTAGATAAAGATTTTAATAAAAAAATTCGTGAATTGCTTCGCCTGTTCGCTATCGCTCGAGTCGTGGCTAAAAAACCTATTCATAACTATATAACTTTATTTTTTGAATTTCGTAATCGCCAACTGAAATTCTGAGATGTCTGCCCTGATGGGTTTGATCTCCGTTAAAATGTCTGATCGTTCTCCATTTTCCATTTTCAAATTTTCCCTGATCAGTTTTTAAAATTCCGGCATTTAATGTTTTATTTTTTAAAGGCTTAAAAGTTACTACAATTCCGGATCCGGCGATGTAAAATTCATCAATTCCTGTTTCGATAATTATGGCACTTGACATCGGCCAGATTTCTTCTTTTGCTCCGTCTGACCAATTTAAGGTATAATCGTGTTTGAATGTAAATTCATAATTGCCTAACTGAATAATTTGTGTCTGATTTTCTTTGTCTAATAAAACACCGTCGATTTTGCCCTGTCCTTTATTGGCTTCAATAGTTGGCGTTAATTGTCGCACTAAATCGTAAATTTTTCCGAGTGGCTCTTTTTTTCCATCAGCAACAGATTCGATAGAAAAAGGCGAAAAACCAATGGCTTCATAATGTCCAATGGCGTATAAACCTTTAAATGGGGCGCCGGCATCAAAACGATGTTCAGGTATAAACAACGGATCGCCCTGACGGGTAAATAAATCGTTCCAGTGCCTGAATGACGGATTGTAAAAATCCGGCGAAAGAAAATCGATCGCAGTTCCGGCTGCTTTCCAGACATCCATAACATGTGGCAATGGTCCGGCACTTGGATATTCTCCCGGCTTTTTTTCGGGTGCATTCAGAGCTGCATTTACAAACATGGGAATGTCGTAACTTTCTTTTCCTGCTTTGGCTACTCTATTGGTGAATTTCGCAAAATTCCAGGCCATAAAAATCTCATCGGTCTGCAATCCTTTCCCAAAAATCTGTTCCCAATTCCCGGTGGTTTTAAACCCGTTTTTTTTCCATACTTCTAAAAATTCAGGTACGAGCTTTTCTTTGTTTTTCTGTAAATACTGTATGAATTCTTTTGGAACTTCTTTTTGAAAAGCTTCGTTTGCCAACGGATGATAATCTCTGGCTGTTGGCAACATCCCGATTTCATTTTCGACCTGAACCATAATTACGGTCTGCTCTTTTTGATCGAAATCTTTTATATGTGCCATTAATTTCTGAAAAGCATTTAGATCTGCCTGTAGGTTATTCTCGCTAAAAGGTGTTAGTATTTCATGACTTTTGCCCTTGTCATCCTTAACTCTTGGATATTTTTTCTGATTTAATTTTACCCATGCCGGTGCATGACTTGACATACTATTTTTCCATGATCCAAACCAAAGAAATATTAGTTTCAGGTTTTCTGTTCTGGCTTTTAACATTAAATCATCAACTAAAGAAAAGTCAAATTTACCTTCTTCGGGTTCTGTTAATTCCCAATAAACAGGCGTTAAAACGGTGTTGAGATTCATGTCGGTCAGCTTTTGCCAGATTGGCTCCATGCTTTCCATACTTGTTGCCGAAGAGTTTCCTAATTCTCCTCCTAATATTATAAAAGGTTTTTGGCTGACGATTAGTTGTGTCCTGTTTCCTTTTTTTTGAAGGTGCGGTATTTTTTCCTGAGAAAATCCAGACTGCACCAAAATAAAAAATAGTATTACCGTTATATTTTTAAGGAACTGAAACATTCTTAATTCTTTTAAATTAAAAAACAAATAATCCATAATACAAACCCTTTTACAGATTTATATTATGGATTAAAATTACACTAACTTACTTAACCAGTTCTCCTGAAAAGTCTTTACTCACATCTTTTCCTGCAAGTCCGTCTGCAGTTCCTTTGTAGGCGTGTTTACGAACATAATTGGCATCCCACAAGTTTGGTGATTCGTTTGGAAGCCAGAATTCGTGTTCTTTTACGCTGTCTGAAACTCCCCAAATCGTGATTCCGTATTGTTGTGCTGCCGGAATGTATTTTTTGTACATATCGATTACATATTGATACATTTCTGCCTGAGAAGCCTGTTGCGCCACAGTTGGTGTAGCAGTTCCAAGTCGTATATCCAATTCAGAAATTTTAATCAGTTTTCCTGATGCTGCCAATTTTTGAAACATCTGAACAATTTTATCTTTATCAGTGGTTAAACCAATGTGCATTTGGGTTCCAATTCCGTCTACTTTTGCACCCTGACTTTCGATATAAGCTACATAATTGATTAATCCATCGCATTTGTCCAGTCTTGATTCGAGATTATAATCATTGATAAATAATTTATCTGATGTGTTTCCGTACTTACGGGCTAGTTTAAAGGCTGTTACGGCATAGTCTTTCCCGAGGTATTTTATCCATGAAAAATAATCTGTTGCTGTATCTCCTTCGGTTCCGTTTCTTAATGTTCCGTCTTCTTTCATTGGCTCATTTACAACATCCCAGGAGAAAACACTTGTTTTGTAATGTGTCATCATTTTTGAAATCCAGTCTTCCATGGCATCACCAATTAGTTTTGCTTTTTGTGCATCGGTTTTTTCTATGGTAACCGGTGGTGTTGCTCCGCCAGATGTTGCTCCGTCTGTTACTACTACATTATCGATATAATAGGTTCCTGCTGTTCCTCCTAAATCAAAGTTTAATCCGGTTTCTGTACCATTTGCAGTAAATTTCCATTCGATAAGTTTCCAGGTTGCAGATGTTGCCTGATCTCCCTGATAACGTGCTGTTGTTCCTGTTGTTGAACATCTTACAGAACCTGTTGCTTCAGATTTGATCATATACGAAATGGTATAATCTTTTCCTGATGTTAAGGTCGAAGTAAAGGCGGTCTGAATTTGTGTTTTCCACTGGTTGGCAGCATCACTGGTTGCATTTACGACCTTCATGGCTCCATTTCCTTCATAAACATTTGGAGGAGTGGCAAGACTTAACGCATCTGTAGCTCCATTCATTTTTGACCAGCCTGTAATACCTGCATTAAAAGTTCCATTCGAAACTAAATTTACGACACCTGAAGCGGCATCAAGATCGACAACAGCTATTGTATTTACATCAATAAGATAGGTAACGTTTGGAAGATACCCTAAATCTAAATTAAACTGAAAATTGGTGCTTCCTGTTTTAAAATCGGCGGAAGCCAGTGTAATTTTAACTTGCTGCCAAGAAGATGTTGTGGCAAACGCTTCTGTTCCGGTTCCAGTATTCAGCCAGTCTTTGTATGGATATTGATTGTTTAAAGAAGCATTGAATGAAATACGTCCTTTACCGGCTACATCAGATTTAATGTAAAAAGAAACTTCATATTTATGTCCTGTTATGATTGAAACATTTGGTGATGTTAACTGCAAATTATAAGGTTGTGAAGATGTTGCACCAGAAACTAACTGAATTGCTTTTGAGCTACCGGTTAATCCTGCATTATCAATTACAGTAATTCCTTGTCCGGGATTATTTCTGGACCAGTTGGCAAAGGTTCCGCTTTTTAAACCTGCTACATCCAGTGTGTTGGTTCCGCTGGAACCCGGAATTACAGTTGGGGCAATAAGACCGTTTAAGTAACTTGCATTTTGATTGGAATGCCAGACTAAAGTATGACCAAAAACTTTTAATCCTGCTTTTTTGGTTTCGGCAATAAAGGCATCAATTGTCGTAAAGTTGATTTCTCCTTTGGCATTGACCATAGCACCATGTTTCATGGCATAACCTGGCGTTACCTCATCAAAATTGTCGTTTACTATTTTTCTGTAGGCAGCATCACTCATGTACAAATCTGTTCCAATTCCGTTTCCTAAAACAAGATCAGTGTAAGTTTTTAGGGGTTGATACCTGCTTATTTTTTCTACTAATGCCAAAGGAAGTTCTGCTCCTGTTACTGCACCATGATCGGGATCTTTTTCCCAGTCCATTTTGTTGTCGTCGCATGATGAAAGCATCATTAATGACGAAGCGATTATAGGGAATATATATTTATATTTCATTTTGGTTATTTTTTTTAATTACACGATTCATCTCTTTTCTTAATCTCGTATTTTGCTACTTTTTTAATTAAGGAAAGTCATTGTAAACCGGTGTATTTAGTGAAACAATTCTCCAGTTGTCTGTGTATACTTTTACTGATGTTGCTTTTGACGGAAATTCTACTTCGCTTGCAGTTCCCAGAACATCTTTTAATTTCACATCAGAATTTTCAAAATAAATCCCGAAGTTTTGATAGGTTGCTGCTTCACGAAATGCCAGAACGGTTTCGAAAGTAAAAGCTTCTTTTGACCATACGTAGAATTTGTTTAGCGGAATAGTAACTGTTGTCCATCCGGTAGTCTGAAAAGCCACCGATTTTCCATCAACAATCCATGGAACGTAATTGTAAACTGCTCCTGCCCATTCTCCTCCGTTAAAGTTATTAACCATACATATCTTTAAGTATCCGGAATCTTTCCAGGCATCCGGAACATGCACATCAAACTGAAATGCTACTTTATCAAGTGGTGTATTTGCCGGAATATAGGGTGTTAATTGTGCTCTCCAGTTATCTACTCCGTTCCCTGCTGTCCAGACTTCTGTAACTCTATTGGTTGCTGGTGCGACAGAAGCAATTCTCGCCGGACGATGTGGTACATATTTTCCCTGAGAAACATTTCCGGTTCCTATAGCCGCTGATTCTAAATCTGCTGGCTGAATCATACTGTTTCCGGTTCCCCAATATCCATGTTGACCTAGTCCGTCGAAATTGAGTAAAACTCCTTTTTTAAAGTTGAAATAGGCTGGCGAATAAGCTCCTCCGTTTGAACCCTGAACAAATAATGAACCTCCGGTATCCGAAACTCCGTTAGGCATTTTTACAGTAAAAAAATCACCATCTGGATCAGAAACGATGCCGCTTGTTACTTCAACATTTCCCGGAAAAACGACTTTACTTATTTCGGTTAAACCGGAACCTGAAACTGTAATTGTTTCTCCCGGATTAGGCATTGTATTTGAAATTCTGTCTATTACCGGTTTTGATGAACGGATATCAAATTTAAATATCGTTTCGGTATTGTCATTTACAAATCGAATCGTATTTCTCTCTGCAGGATCTGCATCGATTGTTGGTGTGTCTGCAGAAATACTAATCAACATTGAATTATCGCTTACAAAAACAACATTAAAATAGGTCGAATATCCGTTTATATATACTTTTCTTAACCCTGTAAATCCTGAACCTTCTATTCGCAGCGTTTGTCCTAATCGGGCAAAAGTTACTTCTCTGTCCGGAACTGATGAGTTTACATCTTCTAAGAATACTTTGCTTATGGTTATTGTTTTTGAACTGGAATCGTTATTATCACAAGCAGTAAACAGCATACTAAAAACCATCATCACTAAACATGCGATGGGCGCCCAATACTTTTTATTTAAAATATATTTCATATGAATCTTTCTTTTAGTTTTATTGTTTTTGTAATTCTAGAACAAGTCTTTAATTCTTTCTTCTGTAAACTTATACGGAACCGGGTTTTCTCTCAATAATGGGTTTTGAACCAGTTCTGATTCCGGATAAGGCAATTCGAAAATAGTTGCGTCTATTACACCAATAGCACGTGGACTACTGCTTTTTGAGGCATCAACAGAAACTGTATTTGTTGCTGTATCATACAAAATTGGTGTGATGGTTCCTCTGTTTTGAGCTGTTACATAATTGATTACTTCTTGTTGTTTGTAATAGGCTCTGCGAACTAAATCGTACCAATATTGACCTTCCATACACAATTCTACTCTTCTTTCGTGAATAATATCGGCATAGGTTAAGGTTGTTTTAGGATCAAGTCCTGCTCTTACGCGAAGTTTATTTACTCCGGAAATGGCTAATGCATCTGCAGTAGTTGCGTTGTTGCCTAAAGCTGCTTCGGCATAATTTAGATATATTTCACCCAGACGTAACATGTAGGTATTTAAACCTGAGTTCATACGGGTTGTTTTAGGATTGTCTTTTGTAGAACCTACTACTCCTTTTTTTACGGTTAAGAAATCTTTACTGTGGTCAACTGTATAACCTCCATTTGATTTGTTTATTTCAGGATAAAAGTCGTCGTCTCCCATCCAGGTCGATTTACGACGTGCATCTTTAGATTCATATTCCTGCAAAATATTGTACGAAGCTCTTGTCCAGTATCCCCAGGCAGCGTCATCTCCTGTAATATCAGATCCTAATGCAAAATAAGCCTGTTGTGTATTGTTTACGCCGTAATCTCCGTTTGGTACCCATTGTAATGCAAACATCGACTCGGTATTGTTATTATTTTCTACTTTGAATAAATCAGCGTAGTTGTCCATCAATCGGTAAGGTCCTGCATTGATTACTTTTTCGGCGGCTTTTTTGGCTAAATCCAGGTATTCCTGATTTCTGGTTCCGCTGTTTGGGTTATCACTAACTCCTGAATAGGATAAGTAAACGCGGGATAACATTCCAAAAGCAGCATATCTTGTTAAACGTCCTGACTGACCTGCCTGTTCCGGAAGGTATTTTGCTGCATATTCTAAATCGCGCATCGCAAATTCGTAAACATCTTTCATTGGATTTTTGTTTACAATTGGATTTTTAACCAATTCTCTGGGATCTGTAGAAATGATTACATCTCCCCATAATGAGGTCAAATACCAATATGCTGTTCCTCGCATAAAACGAGCTTCTGCAATATATTTATTTTTAACAGCATCACTTAAAGGGCTTCCGGAAATTCCGATAATAACATTGTTTGATTGCTGCACCACATTATATAAAGATGCCCAAGCCGAAACTAATGGTCCTGTTAATCCAGTTTCTGTTAAGTCTGTAAACGGGTAAACATAATCAGAATAGGGTGCATATAAATTATCCGAACGTCCGTCGCCTAATCCATAATAGAATTTATCATTAAAATCGAACCATACTTTATTGTATAATGGTCCTGTGGCTGCCTGAAAATCAGACTCTGTCTTATAAAAATTTTCTTTGGTAATTACATCATTTGGCTGAACGTCTAAAATGTCGCTGCAACTTGTCCAAACAAATGGCAATGCCATAATTAAAGCTGTATAAAATATTTTCTTTGTTTTCATTGTGCAGTTTTTAGAAATTAACATTTATTCCAAGTGTGGTTGTTACTGGCGAAGGATAACGTCCGTTATCAATGCCATTTAAAAGCTGATTTTGGTTTATTGCACCAACTTCCGGATCATATCCTTTGTACTTTGTAAAGGTTAAGACATTCTGCATATTTGAATATACCTTGATGTTTGAAATTCCGTATTTAGAATATAAATTCTTAGGAAGATTATAACCAATTGAAATATTTTTAAGTCTCACATAAGATCCGTCTTCTACAAATCTGTTACTCAAACGATAGTTAGAAGCAGAAGATGCTGATGAAGCTCCAATTCTTGGCATATAAGGATCTCCGCCTACAATTTGAACATTACGGTAATCGTTTGGACCATTAGGATCAATTAATTCTAATTGTGCATATCCTAAAGCCGATTTTAGTAAGTTGGTATTTTCGCGAGGATTTTCTAACCAGCGTCTTTGATAGTTTAAAACATCATTTCCATAAGAACCTGTAAATAAAATACTCACATCAAATCCTTTGAATGAAAAACTATTGTTAAAACCAAAAGTAAAATCCGGATTAGGGTTTCCGATATAACCCGCATCTTTTTCATTGATTACGCCGTCTTTATTTACATCTTCAAACATATAATCCCCAATCCAAACCCCATTTTCTCCAATCTGCATTCCCTCAGGAAGTGCTGTTGGTTTTATAGTTCCATTTGCATCTTTATAATAAAAATCAGTTGCTTTTTCAAAACGTCCAATAACTTTATATCCAAAAAATTGTCCTAATGTCTGACCAACAGCACTTCGGGTAACTACTGTTACATCTGAGCCTTGCTGCAAAGTCTGATCATAAACTCCTGATTCTGAATTTAGTTTCAGGACTTTAAATCTATTCATAGAGATATTGAAATTAGATTTCCAAAGAAAATCTTCTCTCTGCATATTGATTGTGTTTATTGTAAACTCAAGACCTTTGTTTTCCAGAGATCCAATATTAGCATAAGGCGGAGCTGTAGATCCCTGACCTGTTGTGCCAACATAAGCAGGAAGTGACAATCTTAATAATAAATCATCTGTTTTTTTGTAATACATATCGGCTGTAACTTCAATTCTGTTATTGAAAAGACCAAGATCTAAACCAATATTTGTTTGATTCGTTTTCTCCCACTTCAGATCCGGATTAGCTGTATTTGTTGCAATCTGTCCACTTCCCCAGTTTGTTGCAGATGTACCATATACAGATGTATATGCATTATTGGGTACAGATGAGTTACCTGTAACTCCCCATCCTGTGCGTAATTTCAGATTACTAATAGTCTTATTGTCTTTTAAAAATCCTTCACTTGATATTTTCCATGCTAAACCTGCTGCCGGAAACCAATCCCATTTGTTATCCTGAGCAAATTGTGAAGATCCATCTCTTCTTATTGTTCCTGTTACAAAATATCGATCATGAAATGAATATGCTGCTCTGGCAAAATAAGAACTTAGTGCTCTTGTAGAACTTGCGTTTGAGTTTCTTGCTGTTGTTGGATCTCCAGCATTTAAATCTGTTGCTCCGTTTGTTAAATATCCTGAACGGTAACCATAAAGGTTTTCCCAGTTTTGTTCCTGTAATTCCTGACCCAACATAGCATTAATACTGTGTTTTCCAAATACTTTATTATAAGTCAGTAAATTATTCCAAATCCAGTTTTCGCTTGTAGATTTTGTTCTGCTCCCTTCTCTTACTTCATTCGACAGTGCTCCAAAAGTATAAGATGGATTAAAAGTATAGTTATTTCCAAAACCATAATCCAGAGAATATTGAGTTTTAAGTTTTAAATCTTTTGTAAAACTAATTTCAGCATAAGCACTTCCTCTAATTCCATAGTTTTTAGAATGATTATCTTTCAGCAAAGCAATTCCTAATGGATTGGTCTGAACAAATTCTGTTGTATCCGGACCATCAAAAGTACCGTCGGCATTACGCGCTGCCACGTTTGGAGTTTGTTTCAACGCTGTTAAAATTACTGAGTCATCATTTACTGTCGTTACCTGATTGGTTTTATACACATTCATATTTACTCCCACTTTCATCCATTTCTTTACCTGTGAATCGATTACTCCGCGAAGAGTCATACGATCAAAAGAAGAACCAATTATAGTACCTTCCTGATCAAAATAAGACATTCCTAATGCATAAGTCGTATTATCAGAACCACCAGAAGCTGATAAATTATAATTTTGAATTAAAGCTGTTTGAAATAATTCGTCCTGCCAGTTTGTTCCTTCACCCAACAAATCAGGTCTGATAAAAGTATTGTCACGCTGAACAATTCCTAAATCTGCACGCGTATTTTTAAGCGTACCATATTCTCTAAGATTGAGTACCTGTAATTCTTTTGGCATTTGCTGCCATCCTACATAACTGTCAAAATTTAAGGTCAGATCTCCTTTTTTACCCGTTTTGGTAGTCACCATAATTACACCATTTGCAGCTCTTGAACCATAGATTGCTGTTGCAGAAGCATCTTTCAAAATATCAATCGAAGCAATATCATTTGGATTAATTCCTGCAAGCGGATTTGAATTTAATGAACCTGTATTTCCATCAATAATGACACCATCTATTACATAAATCGGTTCATTTGAACCTGTAATAGAACTGATTCCCCTAATACGTACAGAAGAACTTCCTCCGGGTATACCACTATTTTGCTGTATTTGCACGCCCGCTGCACGCCCCTGTAAAACCTGATCTATAGTAGTAGCAACAGATTGAGTAACGGCAGCACTGGTAACAGTTGAAACAGCTCCTGTTAAATCTGCTCTTTTTGACGTTCCATATCCAATAACAACAACTTCTTTTAAGTCGTTTAAATTCTCTTCTAATAAAACATCGATTTTTGTTTTATTGTTTACTAAAACCTCATGTGGTTTATATCCTATAAAGCTAAAGACCAAAATACTATTTGCAGGAACAGATTGAAGTGTATAGGTTCCGTCAAAATTAGAAACGGTGCTTGTCTTGGTTCCTTTCACGATAATATTCACACCTGGTATTGGTCCATTACTATCAGTTACAATACCTGATACCGTAATTTGTGCATTTACCGCAGCAGAGAATACTAACATCAAGATCAGATAACCCAGATTTTTAAAGTATTTCGATTTGCTTTTAGTAATTAAAAAGTTAGTCATAAATAATTGGTTTAATTAGTTAATAGTATGGTTTAGTTAGTTTCTTGTTTTTGGAGACTTATTTCCCTTGTTTTTTCACCATTGAATCTGAACGATTTACAAGCCTTTATAAAAACAAATATATATAAAAAACAACAACACACAATCGGTTGCGTTAATTTTTTTTCCGAATTATTAAAAAAATTGCTTTAAAAAAAGTGTAATATATATTTATACCTATAAAATATTAAACATTATTCAAAATAAGCAATGAGAGTTACGAAAACGTTAGAGATATTAAAGAATTTATACAAAAACCTTAAAAAAAACATAAAAAAGGCAAAACTCATTTTTTTTGATCAAAAGCACATTTTAATCAAAATTGATTTACAAAAAATGATACGAAAAATTGAATGATTTATCAAATAAACGTAAGAATAAAACCTTTTAGACCATTCAACAACAACAATATAGCTGTAAATGCTATAACTCTTTAAAAAAAGATCAAAACAAGCAATCGGTTGCCTGTAAAATAAAAAAATCCCCTCCAAATTGAATTGAAAGGGGATTAAAAAATATTGTAATTTGTTACATTAAAACCGACACAAAAATCAATCTTAAACCGACCTAAAAAATTACAAGTTCATCTTTTTTGCATCTTCAACAAATTGTTTCAAACCAATATCTGTTAAAGGATGTTTTAATAATCCTTTAATTGCTGAAAGTGGTCCGGTCATCACGTCTGATCCAACTTTAGCACAATTAACAATATGCATCGTATGCCTTACCGAAGCTGATAATATCTGAGTTTGATAATCGTAATTATCATAGATTTCTCTTATTTCAGCAATAAGATGCATTCCGTCTGTCGAAACATCATCTAAACGTCCTAAAAACGGAGAAACATAAGTTGCGCCTGCTTTTGCTGCTAACAAAGCTTGTCCTGCAGAAAACACTAAAGTAACATTGGTTTTGATTCCTTTAGAAGAAAAATATTTACAGGCTTTTATACCATCGCCAATCATGGGTAATTTTACCACAATCTGCGGATGCAGTGCAGCAAGCTCCTCTCCTTCTCTTATCATTCCGTCAAAATCGGTTGAAATTACCTCAGCCGAAACATCTCCGTCAACAATATTACAAATGTCAAGATAATGCTTCAGGATATTTTCTTTTCCTGTAATACCTTCTTTTGCCATTAAAGACGGATTGGTGGTTACGCCATCCAGAACACCAAGAGATTGTGCCTCTCTAATGTCTTCTAAATTAGCAGTATCAATAAAAAATTTCATAAGTTTTTTGGTTTAAGGTTGGTTGTAGAGATGCACTGTAGTGCGTCTAACATAAAGTTTTTAATGATTTGAATTCCTCTCCATTTTGTCATTTCAAGGAACGAGAAATCTTCGTAAGTAGCTCCACACTGAGGATCGCCAATCTTTATAGAGTTTCTTGCGAGGATTTCTCGTTCCTCGAAATGACAAGATTGTGTACTTCTTTGCGTAATTAACTTTGTCAAAGTTTTAAACTTTGACAAAAATTGTTTTTAGTAGACGCACAGCAGTGCGTTTAACATCCAGCGAGAAAAAAAATGTGCATTCCGATTGATTCTGCTCTTCAAAAAACCTTCAATAAAAAATACTCACTTATTATTTCATCAAACTGACTTTTTATTCATTTCAATTTTCAAAAAATAGTAACTAAACCTTCAATCTATTTTTCTGAAATTTTAATGCAAAAAAGCCATAATCTTAATACACATTTTCGAAGTTTTTATCTAAAAACAGTTTATCAAACTGATAACGTTTTATAGCTATCATGTTTAAAACTTAAACTTTTTTTTTAGATTTTTCTCTCACTAAATATTTTTGTAGAAACCTAACAGGTTTTGAAAACCTGTTAGGTTTGATATTAAAATCTAAACCAATTAAATATATTGGTTGATGATGTTTTCAAACAATTCCTGTTTACCGCTTTGAAGGTTTAATTCTCCATTTTCGTGAGCGATAGTATAAAGATCTTTCAGGTTTAATTTTCCGTCAGCAAACTCTTTTCCTTTTCCGGAATCAAATGAGCTGTATCTTTCTGTTCTTAATTTCTCGTAAGGAGAAGAAGTAATGATTTTATCTGCAGTCAATAATGCTCTGGCAAAGGTATCTGCTCCGCCAATGTGCGCTAAGAAAACATCTTCCAGATCTGTAGAATTTCTTCTGATTTTAGCATCAAAGTTAACTCCACCGCCTTGCAATCCACCGGCTTTTAAGAAAACCAACATGGCTTCGGTAGTTTCCTGAATGTTATTTGGGAATTGGTCTGTATCCCAACCATTTTGGTAATCGCCTCTGTTTGCATCGATACTTCCTAACATTCCTGCTTTTGCCGCCACTTCCAATTCGTGTTGGAAAGTGTGCTGTGCCAATGTAGCGTGGTTTACCTCAATATTAATTTTGAAATCTTTATCTAAACCATAATTTTTCAAGAATCCAATTGCTGTAGCCGAGTCAAAATCGTATTGGTGTTTTGATGGTTCCATTGGTTTTGGCTCGATAAAGAAAGTTCCTTTAAAACCTTGTGCTCTTGCGTAGTCTCTTGACATTGCAAGAAATTGCGCCATATGATCTAATTCTCTTCCCATATCTGTGTTTAGCAAAGACATATAACCTTCTCTGCCACCCCAGAATACGTAGTTTTCTCCACCTAAAGCGATTGTTGCGTCAAGAGCTAATTTTACTTGTCCTCCAGCTCTTGCTACTACATTAAAATCAGGATTTGTAGCGGCTCCGTTCATGAATCTTGGGTTTGAAAAACAGTTTGAAGTTCCCCAAAGCAATTTAATTCCAGACTCCGTTTTTTTCTGTTTTAAGTAATCTGTAATGAATGCCAGACGTTTTTCTGATTCTGCAAAAGTTGCTCCTTCAGCAATTAAATCGTAATCGTGGAAACAAAAATAATCGAATCCCATTTTGCTGATAAATTCAAAAGCAGCATCTGCCTTATCTTTTGCAGCCTGATAAGGATCTGAAGACTGATCCCATGCAAATTGTTGTGTTCCTGGTCCGAATGGATCGCTACCTTGTCCGCAGAATGTATGCCAATACGCGATAGCAAATCTAAAGTGTTCACGCATTGTTTTTCCAGCCACAACCTGGTCCGGATTGTAATATTTAAATGCCAGTGGATTATCAGATTCCTTTCCTTCAAATTTAATTTGACCAATACCTTTGTAGTATTCTTTATCTCCTAAAACTATCATTTTATCTTATTTAGTTGTTAATATTAATTCTAATTCTTGTTTCCATTTTTTATAAGCCGTTTCGTAAGGCGCTGCGTTATGCAACGGTAAAAACGTCATTACGTGATCGTTGTCGCTTACGTTAGCTCCAAACTTGCTGTAATCACCATCTTTTAAACCAACTGCTCTCGCCGCTCCAACTGCTCCTGTTGTGTTGTAAATTTCAATTTCGTGACCAATTAAAGTCGCCACTGTATTGGAGAAAATCTCCGAACGGAAAAGATTATCATTTCCGGCTCTAATCACATTAATCGTCGCATTATCCTCTTTCAAACATTCCATTCCGTACACAAACGAAAACGCAATTCCTTCAAGAGAAGCTCTAAACAAATGCGCACTGTTGTGAATATTCAGGTTGAGATTTAAAAAATGTGTCCCAATATTTTTATTATTGAACATACGTTCAGCACCATTTCCAAACGGAATCACGACAACACCTTCTGATCCTACCTCAACATTTGAAGCTTTTTCATTCATGGCTTCATAACTTTCGTTGCCCATATTATTACGAAGCCATCTGTACTGAATTCCTGCTCCGTTTATATTTAAAAGTTTCCCAATTCTCGGCGTTTCTAATTCGTAATTTACGTGAACGAAATTGTTTACTCGAGTGCTTTTTCCTGACGACATTTCGCTTACGGCATAAAACACCCCAGAAGTTCCGCCAGTCGCTGCTACTTCTCCCGGATTCAAAACATTTAGTGATAAGGCATTATTAGGCTGATCTCCTGCTCTGTACACAATCGGGATTCCCGCTGGAAGACCACATTCTGCCGAAGCTTTTTCAGTAACAACTCCCTGATTCGTAAAATTTTCTACGATTTTAGGCGTCAAAGATTGGTCAATTCCGTAATAATCCAAAAGCCAGTCGGCTACTTTATTTTCTTTATAATCCCAAAGCATTCCTTCTGACAAACCATTTTTAGTTGTTGTTACTTCGCCTGTTAATTTCAAAGCGATATAATCTCCCGGAAGCATGTATTTAGCAATTTTATTGTAGACTTCAGGCTCGTTTTCTTTTACCCATTTTAGTTTCGAAGCTGTAAAATTTCCGGGTGAATTCAATAAATGCGACATACATTTATCTTCTCCAATTTCGGCGAAAGCGGTATTCCCAATTTCAACCGCACGGCTGTCACACCAAATAATCGAATTTCGAAGTGCATTTCCGGCTGCATCCACAATCACCAATCCGTGCATTTGATATGAAATTCCAATTCCCTGAATTTTCGATGCATCAATATTAGCTTCGCGAATTGCTCTTTTAGTTGCCGTACAAATGTGTTGCCACCAAATCTCCGGATCCTGCTCTGCCCAATCCGGATGAAGCGATAAAATTTCCATTTCGTTTTGAGGCTCATTCAAAACAATTATTTTTTTGCCCGTTTCTGCTTCTACTAAAGCCGCCTTTACAGACGAACTTCCAATATCATATCCAATATAATACATACTTACAATGATTCTCTTATTATTAAATTTGTTGGCACATAACACTGCGTTTCTTCGTCGTGTGTAATAAATGCCGCTGCTTTGGTTCCTAGTTCTTTAAAATCAGTTGATACAACCGAAATCCCTTTATATATAAATTTCTTCATTGGTGTTTCGTTATACGATAAAAACCCAAGGTCTTTTCCAGGTTCCAGATCTTTCTCTTTGCACTGCTCCAAAAAGTGCCCTAAAATCCTGTCACTTACACTGATATAAGCCATTCCTTTTTCGATATTGAACTTTTTAGGGTCTGTAATAATCTCATATTCAAAACCGAAATCAGCACAGAATTTCTTAAAAAAATCAACCGTTTCTTTTGGGTGATTTGTAAAATCCGGATACACAAATTGTATCTTTTTGTACTTTTTAAACAAATCAACCGCTTGTGTCAAAGACTCATAAAAAGCTTTTCCAAAATCCTGAAAAACATAATTATAACTTTGATCTGCCTGAATATTCCAGTCTATCAAAAGCAGTTTATCTTTTGAAATCGCCGACAATGCCGGAGCAATTTCCTTGTGATCAAAATTCATAACCACATATTTGTAATACTTCCCGATTCCGTTATTGATGATCGTTTTAAAAACATCAATATTATAATGATGAAACTGCACATCTGTAATCACATTATCCGGCAGATTATTGACAAACGAATGGTACAAAACCTCTTTATACGCCTTAAAAGTGTCTAAAACCAAAAGCACTTTTCTCGTCTCACCCGAAACGTAATATCCTTTATTAGGCACAGAATCGATCGTTTTTTGGTCTTTTAAAATCGTATAGGCTTTAAAAACCGTATCTCTCGATAACTGATTCGTTTTACAAATACTATTTACTGACGGAAGCAAATCCCCCTTTTGTAAAATATTCTCTGCAATGGCATTATTAATTCCGTTTACCAACTGCTGGTATTTCGGAATATCACTATCATGATTTATAGTAAATACAAATTTTTCCTGTTCTTCGTTTAGCATACTGTTCCGTTCTGTTCTGGTATGCTAAAATAACGAAAACCCGGTTATAAAAAATTATTTTTCACATAAATTATGTTATTTTTTTGGTTGTTTATTCTAATTGGGCGTGTCCCTGCGGGTCGGGCTATCCGTTACAAGTCCTCGCCTGCTCGTTCCTCACGGCTGTGGGCTTTTCACTGCTATCCCTCACGCGAAACGGTTTCAAAAGAACATTTCCGTGATCTTTATCATTTCTATTTAGCTCTGGAAGAGCATAATATTTATAGAAAATTCCAATTCCCACAGATTAAAAGCTCCAGCGGAGCGACACATTTGTCACAAATAATATATCGCCCCGCTGGGGCTTTTATAAATATGCGAAATACATCTTCTATAAATATGCTGTCCCTCTGGGACTATTTCCCAAAATGAGCACTCGACGCATACATCGCCAAATATGTTCCTACAAATCCTCCTGCTTCTTTTGTACTCAAAATAGAACCATCAACATCTTTAATTAACAAATTCCACTTTTCTTTTTCTTTTGTTTTAAAATAAAAACTGTACAATCTTCCATTTCCTTTAATCTTTACAAAAACTGCTACATCAGAATCTGAAAGCTCTTTTTTAGAAATAATCTCAGATTTTCCATTATTGATTTTATCTGCCATTCTTTCAACAAAAATTTCCTGTTTTCCGTTTGAATTCAAACGCTTTCCAATCAGTAAATAATGTTTTTCATTCTGGAAAGCAGTCAAACCTGCAACTTCCAAATTATCTTTCGGATTAAATTCAAATTTTACTGAAGTTTCAAATTTTAAATGCTGTTGTCTTCTTCCTATAAAAGAAAAATTGGTCTCGGTATGAATCGATTCTTTTCCCGGTTTGATTAGCAATTTTCCGTTCGTCAGTTCATACCATTTTTCAGAAGGTGTTCTGATAAAATTCCATTTCAAGCCCAATTCATTCGAATTAAAATCATCACGCCAGATAAAATTTCCGTTATTGGGCTCTGTTTTTTCTTTTGAAAGAGGGAGATTCGGACGCTTATTTTTCATCGGAATTGCTTCTTTTCCTCCCACAATTTCCGGCAAGTCATTTTTCCATTCTACAGGCATCATAAACGTTTCTCTTCCTGTATTGTACAAATCGCCTTCATAAGGTCGGCAACCTAAAAATACCGACCACCAATCGCCATTTGGCAATTCAACAAAATCTGCATGACCTGTTGTCGAAACCAAATTTTTACGATTAGGATCTAAATGTGACTGCGTTAAAATGGGATTTTCGGCATAACTTTCATAAGGACCGTAAACATTTTTACTTCTAAAAACCACTTCGGAATGATTAAATCCTGTTCCGCCCTGAGCGCAAATCGTATAATAAAATCCGGCTTTTTTAAACACATGTGGGCCTTCAATCCAAACCGGTTTTGTAGCCATATCGGTTCCGCCATTAATAATCAATTTGGGTGTTGTCGTGGTTTTTTGTTTTTCGAAATCGTATTCCAGCATATAAATGGCGCGATGTCCATCGTGAAGCGAAACATTATTTGGCGGAGGTCCGTTATGCGTAATATATACTTTTCCGTCTTCATCAAAGAAAATATCCGGATCGATTCCGTTGACTTCAGGAAGTTTAATTGGATTTGACCAGGGTCCTGCCGGATTTTTAGCCGTCACAATAAAATTTCCGACTCCGCTTACATTGGTACAAATGACATAAAAAATACCTTTATGATAGCGAATCGTTGGTGCGTACATTCCGCCAGATAATCGGGAATTCCCAAAATCGGCCTGTTCGCGACGGTTAATGATATTTCCTATTTGTTTCCAATTGACCAAATCAGTACTTTCAAAAATGGGCAATCCCGGAAAATAACAAAAAGAAGAATTGACGAGATAAAATTTATCCTCAGCCCTGCAGATTGTAGGATCCGGATAAAATCCAGCCAAAATTGGATTTAGATATTCATCATCAGATTTAGATAAATTAACGTAAGCATCGTCATTTCCTCGGTAATCAAACCAATCGAAAGCAGCGTAATCAGAATACACAACCGATTGTGATTTTTGTGAAATTTTTTTACACGAAGAAAAAGCACTCATTAAAATGACTGCGCTTACTAATTTAACAACTAATCTTTTGGGTTTAAACATCTCTTTTTTATTGATAACTACTTTTAATCCAGTAATCTTCTTATTCCGTAAGGATCGATCGTTACGATTGTACCATCTTCGAGATAATCGATTTTGGTTACTTTCATACTTCTTAAATGCGTTACACCTTTTGATAAACTCGAATCGTGATAAAACAAATACCATTCGCCTTCGACTTCACAAATCGAATGATGTGATGTCCAGCCTACAACCGGATTTAAGATCCTTCCCTGATACGTAAATGGCCCATAAGGATTGTCTCCAATTGCATAACAAATAAAATGGGTATCTCCTGTTGAGTACGAGAAATAATATTTTCCGTTGTATTTATGAACCCAGGAAGCTTCAAAAAATCGACGGTCGTTATCTCCCGCCAACAGCATTTGACCGTTTTCATCCAGGATTTTAATTTCTTTTGGATCTTCTGCAAATTCGAGCATATCGTCACGGAGTAAAGCCACAATTGGACCTAAAGCGGGTTCGTTTCCAGAAGGTTCTTCGGTATTTGGATCATATATATTGTTTCTGTATTTCTGCAATTGTCCACCCCAAATACCTCCAAAATAAATATAATGTTTCCCGTCTTCGTCTTCAAAAACAGCAGGATCAATACTGTAACTTCCTTTTATGGCATCAGCTTGAGGTGTAAAAGGTCCTGAGGGAGAATCGCTGATCGCTACTCCAATCTGGAAAATTCCGTTGGCACGTTTTGCCGGAAAGTACAAATAATACTTTCCGTTTTTATGCGCTGCATCTGGCGCCCACATTTGTTTTTCGGCCCAGGCAACATCATCAACATGCAATGCAACTCCATTGTCAACTGCTTTTGACGAAATGCTGTCCATCGAAAAAACGTGATAATCTTCCATTCCAAAATGATCCCCGTTATCGTTAAACGGAATTCCGGCATCTATGTCGTGTGATGGATAAATGTAAATCTTCCCATTGAATACATGCGCCGACGGATCGGCTGTATAAATGTGAGAAACTAAAGGCTTTGAAATCGCCAGTTCATTAATTTCCTCGAAATTAATTTGTTCAATGCTATCTTCAGGCATAGTACTATCTTGGTTTTAAATAATTAAGTTCTTCTTTCTTTTAACTCGGTTTCGATCTGCACTTCCATTTGTTTATTGATTTTGTAGAAAAACAGCAATCCGGCTCCAATTAAAAATGGAATAGCAGGAAAAATACTGACCAGTAATTTGATTCCGTTAATTGCAGTTTCAGTTTGTACGGCAGAATTTGGCGCGTAATGAAAATACCCCAAAAACAATGTTGTTAAAGCTCCTCCAATACTTAATCCGGCTTTTAATCCTACCATCATGGCAGAGAAAATAATAGCTGTCGCGCGGCGATTGTTAAGCCATTCTGAATAATCGGCAACATCAGCAATCATTGCCCAAAGAATTGGAATTGTGATTCCGTAGAAAAATCCGTGCAGAATTTGGGAGAAAAATATTAAACCAATTGACGTAGGCGGATAGAAATAGAAAGCGATAATAAACAGCGTTGAAATGAATAAAAACAAACCGAATACATTTCGTTTTCCGTATTTATCTGCCAGGTTTTTAGATAATGTAATCCCCACAATCATAAAAATAATACCTCCGGCATTAAACAATCCAAATCCGGCTGAAACAGGATCATTCCCAAAATGATTCAACCCAATATTTGATAATGTATCTAAAATAGGCTGGATAAAAACGGCTAATTGTTCTTTATCTACATAATTTTCAAAATAATATACATATGAACCGCCTTTCATTGCCAGCGTAACAAAAACCAAAGTCGTAAGCGATAGCATGATTATCCAGGGTCTGTTTTTGATTAAATCGCTTAAATCTTCTTTTACACTTGATTTTTGTTCCGGCTTAGGAATGATTCTTTCTTTTGTTGTCAAAAAGGTAATCAAAAGCATGATGGTTCCAATAATAGCCAAAACTGTCATTACTTTTTCTATTCCAATTGCTTTGTCTCCGTTTCCGGCACTTTTTATAATGCCGAGCATAAATACCTGAACAAAAAACTGTGCAAACATAACCGCCACAAAACGATAGGATGACATACTGTTTCTTTCGGACATATCGCCTGTTATAACTCCGCTTAAAGCGGAATATGGCAGATTGTTTCCTGCATAAAAAAGCAATAATAAAGTATAGGTTACAACAGCATAAATTACTTTTCCTTTATAAGCGAAATCGGGAGTTGAAAATGCCAATAACGCCACTACTCCAAGCGGAATTGCGGTTGCCAGAATCCACGGTCTGAATTTTCCCCATTTGGTACTGGTTCTGTCTGCTAAAACACCAATTATCGGATTAAAAATAAAGGCAGCAACTAAGCCAACAACCAACATGATAATAGAAGAATCTGTTGGCGATAATCCGTAAATATCAGTATAGAAATAAGCCAGATACGTCATCAAAGTTTGAAAAACTAAATTGGCCGCCAAGTCTCCTAAGCTGTATCCAATTTTTTCTTTGATGGATAATTTTTGTGAAATGTTATTCATTTTGTGGTTTGTGGTTAGTTAGTTTTTTTTCATTTCTCGTTACTCGAAATGACAGGATTGTGTTGAGTTTTATTTAAAACAATCGGTTGTGTAAAATTATACAAAAAAACATATTATGCAAATTTAGTTTACTTTATTTCAATAATATTTTTAAAAACAACCGATTGTTACTATTATTTCGATTGAGAATGATTTTTAGCTGTTATTCTTCCTTTTTCTTTAGCTTTAAAATACTGTCGTAAGCTGGTTTGTGTTTCAAAGCTGCATCAAATGGAAGCGGATAATTCGTTCTTCCTTTTATAGGCCAGTCATTTAACCATGATTGCCCGTCATAAACTCCCCAAAATGTTACCCGGCTGATTTTGTCTTTATGTTTTAAAAATAGTTTAAAAATCGATGCATAACGTTCTGCCAATTGTATCTGAACTGAATCTGGCAATGTTTTAGGATATGGATTCATTTTAGTATTTCCTTCAAATTTCTGATTTACATCAGCGCCTTTTAAATCCCACGGATTTGGTAACACGGTAATATCCAGCTCTGTAAAAGCAACTTTAATTCCTAATGCTGAATATTCTAAAATGCTTTTTTCAATTTCTTCTATCGATGGACTTTGCAATCTCCAATGTCCCTGGATACCAACTCCGTCCACCTTTCCTCCTGCTGCTTTTATTTTTTTGATTAAAGCAATCGCTCCAGCTCTTTTTGCTGGTTCTTCTATATTATAATCGTTATAATATAGCTCTGCTTTTGGGTCGGCTTTTTCTGCCAGTTTAAAAGCATCGACAAGATATTTTTCGCCAAGCGTTTTCAAGAAAACAGATTCCCGCAATGTTCCATCATCGTTTAAAGCTTCGTTTACTACATCCCACGAATTGATTCTGCCTTTATATTTGGAAACAATCGTGGTGATATGATCTTTCATAAAAGCTTTCATTTCAGTACTATCCGATATTTTTTCCATCCAGGGCGCTAATTGGCTGTGCCAGATCAAAGTATGTCCATGAATGAACATTTTATTCTTTTCACCATACGCCACAAACTTGTCTGATAAAGCAAAATCATATTTATTTTTTTCCGGATGTGTGTACATCGATTTCATAATATTTTCCGGAGTGATTGCATTAAATTCTTTTGTAATCAACGAGTCGACTTTTTTATCTTTTTCTTGAATTTGATCCGCACTTAAAGCTGTACCAATGTAAAAATCGTTTTTATAAGCGTCTTTTAATGAAGCTGTTTCTTTCTGCGATGTACAGCTGACAGCCAGCAAAGTCGTGACGGCAACTAAATAAGGTTTAATAAATTTCATATATTTTTGGTTTAATAGTTAATAGTTTTATTTTTTAAACACATAGAGACATAGTTTTTCTTTGTTTATAAAGGCGTTCGCTTGTTTAAACAAACATAGTTTTTCTCATCGAAGACCTGTCAGGTCTAAACCCGCAATGATTATCCATGATCTTGTCATTCCTCGTTCCTCAGAATGACAAACAGAACTAATCACTCTTTTCTAAAACTCTCCGGCGGACCTAAATACGACTTCAAAATTTTACCCTCTTCCGTTTCAATTACAATCTTCTGAAGCACTAAAGCCGAATCAATTCCGTAAAACTTTAAAACATGATTCCCAGTCTTTTCAATTGCATGCGATGATGTTATTATTTTGATATTATCCGCAACAGATTCAGCCCAGTTTTTCTCTGAATCATCCTGATTAAAATTGATTATTTGAGGCTTTTCATTATCAAAAGCAATTCCGTATTTCAAGCCGTCACGGATTGTAAAATTTAAGGTTGGCGAAAAATAAGCATATACTTTTACGTTTCCTTTACTAAAAAAATGAACGTCGTATTCTAACCTCGGAGATTGCTCTGAGATTTCAATAGATTTTATATTGGAAGGTTTTAAAGTTATTCCGGATTCTGTCCTCCCAAGATTTGGAATTATAGTCCATTTTACTGCATCTGAATTTAGTGCTTTTGAATAATTTTTACTTTCTATTGAAATGTAACCATTGCTCTCAACAAAACCCCAAACATGATCTAAATCTCTATTATTAATCAATGTTTCAGCTTTTGAAAAATCCTCAGTAGAAATTCCAGCTTTAGTTTGGTTTGAAATTTCGATTGTTTTCGTTTTTGGGATCACATTTTTTTCCGGTTGCTGCCAGTTATCATAACCAATATGTGTTTGCGACATCATATGATTCCATTTTCCGTTTAACAATTTCGTATGGTAGTAATTCGTCAGTAAACTGTCTTTTTCGAATAATGTTTTTACTTTTTCATCATACACATTTGCAATGGCATTTCCCTGCTCTGCATACAAATGATTTTTAGCCGTTGCAACATACATTTCATTTAAATTAGAGCTTGCCAAAACAGGAAACAAAACCAGCTGATAAAAAGCATCTTTATATTCTGGCTGCAGTTTTTCGTTTATCGAACTGGCTTTTTCAATCAATTTTTTATAATCTGCTACAACTAGATCTGCTTCGTTATAATTTGTTACGCTGTATGTTTTAGCATCCAGCAATTCTGGTTTTCTTCGTGAATTGTATTTAGTGTATAATTTTAAAATCTGCGCAATTTCGCCTGCAAATTGATTTCCAAAATTTTCTTTTGCCCAATTCACATAATAATCTTGTACATTTCCGGCATTGAATTTTTCAGGATTCCACGCCATATCTAAGAAAAACTCAATCGGAAATTCCATTGGTTTGATGTCGCCCACATTTACAATCCAGATTTTATCAACGCCGTATTGATATGCTAAATCCATTTGTTCCCAGGTACGCTCAATTTGATTGGTATTGATCCATTTGTAATTTCTTGGTCCGCCTACGTAATCGTAATGATAATAAATGCCATAACCGCCTTTTCTTGGTTTTGAATTGAGTTCAGGCAATTTGCGGATATTTCCCCAATTGTCATCACATAATAAAAGCGTTACGTCGTCAGGAACAATCATTCCTTTGTCGTAATAATCCTGAACTTCTTTGTAAAGCGCCCACATTTGAGGCGTTTCTTCAATTGGTTTTTTAGTAACTTCCTGAATGATATTTCTTTGTGTTTTTACGATATTTTCCAAAAGTCCAATGGCAGTTCCTTCCGTCATTGGTTCGTCGCCGTCGCCTCGCATTCCAATTGTCACAATGGTTTCTTTATTCCCCATTCTTTTAATTCCGTCTTTCCAGAAATTAATCAAGGTTTCCGAATTGGTAGTAAAATCCCATTTCCCTTTTTCTTTTCCCCATTCAGCATGTGCTCTTGTTAACGGTTCGTGATGCGAAGTTCCCATCACAATTCCGTATTCATCTGCTAAAACAGCGTTCTGCGGATCTTCGACATAAAACATTCTGCCCCACATTGCAGGCCATAAATAGTTGCCTTTCATTCGCAATATCAATTCAAAAACTTTATCGTAGAATTTCGAATTAAATCCGCCAAATTTTTCAAATGCCCAGCCAGATAAAGCCGGAGCTTCGTCGTTTATAAAAATCCCTCTGTATTTTACCTTTGGTTCTCCTTGTGAATGAATTCCGGGTAAAACATGCAGTTCTGATTGTTTTTTTACCGGAACATCAGCCCAATAATACCAAGGCGAAACGCCAATTTGATTCGACAAATCGTAGATTCCGTAAATCGTTCCTCTTTTGTCTGAACCCGCAATTACCAATGCTTTTTTGATTCCTTTAAACGGATTTTCGACAATTTGTGTGGTAAATTTTTCCCATTTTCCACGAAGTTGGTTTGCATCAATTTTTCCTTTTTTGACTAATTGATCTATAATTTCACTTTTTCCGAATGTTCCTATAATAACAACAAAATCCTGAGCTTCTGCAATTTTATTGATTCGTTTAGCATGTAAATCCGAAACCTGAAAAATGTCATTTTCTAAATGTCCTGCTACTTTTAAAACGCCTGGAAAATCATTCTTACTGACAAAAACAGAAGCTGTTTTTCCTTTTGAAACCAAAGGGAAATTTTCGGAGGAAGCCTGATTGACTAAATATTTCTCTGGATTTATGGCATAGGACTTTGTGCTTAATCCGATGAGAAAAAGCAGTAAAAACTTACATAGCAGCTTAAAATTTAAACACATAGAGACATAGTTTTTCTTTGTCTGTAAAAGGCGTTTCACTTGTTTAAATAAACATAGTTTTTCCTCAACAGAGACCTGACAGGCTTTAAAAACCTGTCAGGTCTAAATTCGCAATGATTATCCATAATCTTGTCATTTCGACGAAGGAGAAATCTTCGTAAGTAGCTCCGCAACGAAAATCCAATCTTTGTAGAGTTTCTCGTGGAGATTTCTCCTTCGTCGAAATGACAAACAGGGCGTCTTACTTCAAGAATATTACAAATTCAACTTATAAGCAATTCCCATTTCTAAACCCCTTAGCTCAGCAAGCCCTTTTAATCTTCCTACCAGAGAATATCCCGGATAAGTTTCTGTTTCTTCATCAACTCGATGAAGAAAACCATGATCAGGGCGCATCGGAAGACTTATTTTGGTTTTATTCATTAACAACAATAATTTCTCTACAATTATTTCCATTTTTGCATCACCATTTAAATGTTCTGATTCTCTGAAAATAGTTTCGCTTTCGCGGATGGTATTTCGAAGATGCAAAAAGTGAATTCGATCTCCAAAATCGTCTATAATTTTTTCCAGATTATTTTTTACATCGGCACTTAACGAACCAGTGCAATAACATAATCCGTTGACTGTTGACGGAACAGCGCTGAAAATAGCTTTCAGATCCGCTTCTGTGGAAACAATTCTCGGGAGTCCTAAAACCGAAAACGGCGGATCGTCTGGATGAATGGCTAGTTTCGAACCTGTTTCTTCTGCAAA
The DNA here is from genome assembly GCF_001602525.1 of Flavobacterium chilense. Lineage (GTDB taxonomy): Bacteria > Bacteroidota > Bacteroidia > Flavobacteriales > Flavobacteriaceae > Flavobacterium > Flavobacterium chilense. The sequence goes on along the minus strand of NZ_LSYT01000006.1, from coordinate 9,073 downwards.
CGGAGCAACTTCTGATAAAAAATAAATCAGGTTTTCTCTTAGTTTTTCGTTATCAATATTTGCATAATTGTCTAATAAAGATAAAATCTGTTCTGCCGTAAAATTGATCGTACTTCCTGGCAATCCTAGCAAAACATTTTTAAATAACAATGCTTTTTCATCTTCAGACAATTGATTTCCAAACTGCAAAGCTTTTTCTTTTTCAGCATCTGAATAATCGTTTTCTGAATTTGGTCTTTTTAAAAGAAAAACATCAAAATAAGTAAAAGCATCCTGATTGTAGAGCAAGGCTTTGCTCCCGTCTTCGTTAATAAAATTATGATTCGTACGCACCCAGTCCAGAATCGGCATGAAATTATAGGTGATGATTTTAATTCCGCATTCTGCCAGATTACGTAAACTAATTTTATAATTTTCAATGTATTGCAGATAATTTCCCGAAGCTCTTTTGATTTCTTCATGAACCGGAAGACTTTCTACCACAGTCCATTCCAATCCGTAATTTCGTATGATTTCCTGTCTTTCTTTTATAGCAGCGATCGTCCAGACATCGCCAACCGGAATTTGGTGCAAAGCGGTTACAATTCCAGTTGCTCCGGCCTGTTTAATGTCAATTAAACTTACCTTGTCGTTTGGTCCGAACCATCTCATGGTTTGCTGCATTTTTATCATACTTCTTTTTTTTATGCCACGAAGGCGCTAAGTCACAAAGTTTGTCTCTTCAAAATTTTTCAAAATAAAGCTTTGCGCCTTAGCGCCTTTGTGGCATTTTTTACAATTAAAACCCAATACTATTCCCGCCATCAACCGGCAACACTGTACCTGTAGTATATTTTGATTCGCTTAAAGCGAAATAATAAACGGCATCTGCAATGTCTGACGGTTCTCCTAAATAGCCCATTGGCGTTCTTCCCAGTACTTTATTTTTTCTTTCCGGATCATTATCCAAGGCTGTTGATGACATTTTGGTTTTGATAAATCCCGGAGCAATACAGTTTACACGAATGCCAGAAGAAGCCAATTCTACTGCCATTGCACGTGTCATCGATTCAATCGCACCTTTACTTGCCGAATACGCAATTACTTTTGGAATCCCGTATTGCGACGCCATCGAACTAATATTGATAATGCTCCCGCCTCCGTTTACTTTCATATTTTTTACCACTTCTCGACTTACTGCAAAAACACTCAAAAGATTGGTATGAATTATCGTTAAGAAATCTTCATCGGTTACATCAGCAAATTCTTTCTTCATATTGATTCCGGCGTTGTTAACCAAAATGTCAATTCGACTGTTTTTTGTAATATTTTCAATCATCACAGGGATTCCTTTTAAATCATTTAAATCGAAAATTACCGGAATAGCATTTTCTCCAATCTCTCTGCAGGCATCTTCTGTTTTTTCTTTTGATCGTCCGATGATGTAGGTTGTGATTCCGTTGTCACAAAGCTTTTTTGCTGTTGCAAAACCTAAACCCGAATTTCCTCCGGTTACAATTGCCGTTTTCTTGCTCATAATTTATTAAAATATTTTTTATACTATTTTTACACACATAGAAACATAGTCTTTCTTTGTCTACAAAGGCGTTTCACTTGCATTAATACACATAGCTATGTGTGAGAAACTAGTTTCTTTCTTTAATCTTTTTTGAGTTAAATATAAATCTATGTTTCTATGTGTTTATTTTATTTTTTATTTATCCATTTCCCGGTGCAAAAGGGAATTTTAATGATTTGAAATACTCTAATGTCTGTGTTGGTTTTTCAACTCCGTCAGGAAGTTCTTTACCTGAAAACTGTTGAAAATATAACAAACAGGCATCCCGCCACCATTTTGCTTCTTTATACTGAATTTCTAATAGCATTTTTACTTCATTGAAACGTTCGCTGTCAACATATTTTTCTGTCTGATCCCAAACATTTTGCATTGATGTAACCTGATTGACACCTTCCTGATATTTAAGCGAAAGTCCGTTCCAAAGCGTTTGTCCATTTTTCAGTTTATAATCCCATGAAACATGATGGAACCACAATAAATCTTTTTCAGGACAAGTTTCTACATTATCAAAAAGATTTGCTGCTTCTGGTGCGTATTGTGAAACCGCATTGGTTCCCGATTTTGATCGATCGAAACCAATTCCGTTTTTATCTGCTTTATGATAATACGTCGGATTCCATTCTGGCCGTGATAAATTAGAAACCCAAGGTCCCGGCCCGTAATGATGTCCAGTATCCATAATATGATGCAAACCAAGTGGTGTCATATAATTGACAACGGCTTCACGCGATTCTATCATGATATTTTTTACAGGTTCGATGAAATTTTCATCATTCGAAAATGTACATCTTAACCATTCATCAGCAATAGTTTCTGAATCTAAATACGGATTCCACGCCAGTCTCCCGAAACCATACCAATTGGCTTGCGCAAAAGGATGACCTGTCCAGTTTAAATCGTTTCCAATATTGGCAACGCCGGCAATTCCGGTTAGTTTATTTTCATATAAAGTACCATCAACAACTTTGGCAACAGTTGATCCTTTTCCTTTTTGATATGTATCTGATTCTAAAACTTCCTGAAACAATTTAGGTAGAAAAACCAAATGTGTACTGAAACCTAAATATTCTTGTGTGATTTGAAATTCCATCATTAAAGGCGTTTTCGGCATTGCTCCAAATAAAGGATGAAAAGGTTCTCTCGGCTGAAAATCGATTGCTCCGTTTTTAACCTGAACGATTACGTTTTCTTTAAATTTTCCATCATAGGACTGAAATTCGGCATAAGCCTGTTTTGCACGATCATTTGCATCGTGTTCTGAATATACAAAGGCTCTCCACATAATTATGCCTCCAAACGGAGCAACTGCATCAGCCAGCATATTGGCACCATCGACATGATCCCTGCCATAATTTTGAGGACCAGGCTGACCTTCTGAATTGGCTTTTACCAAAAACCCGCCAAAATCTGGAATTCGTTTATAGATTTCTTTTGCTTTATTTTTCCACCAATTGATGACTTCAGGATCTTTTGGATCGGCCGTTTTTAAATTTCCTATTTCGATTGGTGCTGAAAATCTTGCGGTTAAGTAGACTTTTATTCCGTAAGACCTGAAAACATTGGCTAAAGCTTCGACTTTTTCTAAATATTGCGGCGTCAGGATTAAAGCGTTTGCATTTACATTTGTCAAAACTGTTCCGTTGATTCCGATTGACGCATTCGCTCTGGCATAATCTATATATCTTTGATCGATAAAATCAGGCAATTTCTGCCAGTTCCATAACGAGAAACCTGCATAACCCCGTTCTACAGTTCTATCAAGATTATCCCAATGATTTAAGATTCGGATATTTATTTTTGGGGAATCGGCGATATTTAAGTTTTTGATTGATTTATTGGTCTGCATCAACCTCAAAAAATTAAAAACACCATATAAAACCGCAACATCATTTTTTCCTGTAATAAGAAGCTGTTTTTTATTTTTAAAACTGATAGATTTAATGATATAACCTTCGTTGTTTATTTTATCAAAATCTGCTTTTAATGCTTTTTCTAAATCAGGATTTAAAGAATTTTGCGAACCTATAATCAGATTGTTTTCTCCTTTAATTGTTGATTTAGTTTCCGGTTTGCTTTCCAGCATATCGGCAATTCCGTTTTCTAATTCTTTTACTGCAATTGCAGAAGTTCTGGAATTTCCCAAAGAAACAATTCCCTGAATATTTTTTTTATATTCTGAAGCAATTGCTGGATTTGTTATACTGCCATATTGAAGCCATAATTTATAATCCTTTTGCGCTACAGCGAAAAAAGAAATTAAAAAAAACAGGAAAACAAATCTTACTGAAATCATTTACTTATTAGTTTATTCTTAAAAAGCTTTCATTTTGCATCATCAACGTTTTACATCTCAACAATACTATTTGATAAAATTTTAATTTAAAAAATGTATTATTCTAAACAAAACAACAATTGCAATCGGTTGTGTAAAAATATAGGATTGTTGTTTAAGAAAAAAATTTTAGCTCTCTTTTTTTCTTAAAATAAATTTCTGTAACAAATAAAAGCAGGATAATTATAAAAACTATCCTGCTTTAGCGGGGTTGAATTCAAGAGTTGAAATCCTGAAATTTCGATATTTTTAATCTGATTTTTATCGTTTGTAATACGCTACAATACTTGCTTTGGCTAAGGTTTGGTTCCAAAGATTAAAACCAACTACAGCTGGATTTGTATTTTCATTCGTTCCTAATTTATCCGTTTTTAATGCATAAACCGTAATTATGTATTGATGAAATCCGTGGCCTTCCGGTGGACAAGGACCTCCAAATCCTTTAATTCCATAATCTGTAACACTTTGAATAGCTCCTTTTGGAATTAAATTGCTTTTAATTCCTGCATTAGTCACCAATTCATTTACGTTTGCAGGAATATCAACGATTACCCAATGCCAGAATCCGCTTCCTGTTGGCGCATCAGGATCGTACATTGTTATGGCAAAACTTTTGGTTCCTTCAGGAGCATTTTTCCATAACAATTCTGGGGATTGATTTTCGCCTGAGCATCCAAATCCGTTGAATTCCTGAAGTTTGGTAGTTTCTCCTCCTAAATCTTTACTGGTTAGGGTAAATGTTTTTTGGGCAAAAATTGTTGTTGTGAAAATTAAAGACAACACCAAAATTAAATTTAGCTTTTTCATTTTACTTTGTTTTAAAATTTTAAGCAAATTTAGGCTCGGAGATGCCAAAGAAACTTTAGAGAAAGGATCAAAAACTATTGCTAAAAGTCCAGTTTTTCTGATTTTGTTTTGGTGTGACGCCATATTTTAATTTATAGGCCTGCGTAAAACTCGATAAGTTTTCGTAACCTACTTCAAAATAAATTTCTGATGGATTCTTTTGTTCTTGCTGTAGTAAATAATGTGCAAATTCCAGTCTTTTATTTTGAAACCATTTTATAGGAGACTCAGCATAATGTTTTTCAAATTCTCTTTTGAATGTTGAAACACTCATATTGCATAAAAATGCCAGTTCTTTTAAGGTTAATTTACTCAAGTGGCTGTTTTCAATTACCTGAATAAACTTTTGAGTAGCATTATCACTGTTTATAGTTAGGGAATATAAAAATTCGGTTCCATATTTTTCGGCTAAATAAAGCATGATTTCTTCAAACTTAACTTCTAATAACTTGAATTTAATATCTTCCGAAAGTATAGAAATATCAACTAAACTAAAGACAAATCGCTTTATAAATTCATCATAATCAAAAGCATAAACAGATTTTGGATCTAGTGCTTCAAAATCCTTAAATTCCATTTTTCTGATGAAATTATGAACCATTTCATTAGAGAAAAATAGCAGCACACTTCTGTAATTAGAATCTTCAGAAATCTTTTTTTCAGTCATCAAACAATTTCCTGATTTCATTACTAAAAACTTAGAAGAATCTATAGACAATATTGCGTTATCAAAAATAGCTTCTTTTGTTCCTTCAATAAGAAAACTGATTATGTTCTGATTTAGAATTATTTGCTGTTTAGAAACATCTTTAGAACTTCTATAATCCACAACATGCACTAGTTGTGTGTTTTCCAAATTCATTTCATCGGGAAGTGTAATCGTATCCATAAATGACAATTCATTTTTTCTCATTTATTCTTTACTAGACGACTCTCTGGCAAGTACTTCTGTATTTAAAAAAGTAATTTCTTTTGCATCATCATTTTTAGACGATTTCAAATTTTTGATAATAATTTCGGCCGCTGCTTTTCCCATTTTTTCGGCAGGATGCGTTATAGTCGATAAATTAGGGTCAATGATTTGTGAAATCGGGTCGTTATTAAATCCAATTACTTTAAATTCTTCCGGCACTTTAATACCTCTTTTTTTAGCCGTTTGCACAGCACTTACAGCCAGAATATCGCCGGGAGCGAATAATCCGTCCGGCATAGGTTTTAAATCAAATAAAGCATTGCTGGCTTTTACTCCGTCTTCGTAGGTAACAGAATTCAAATTAATGATTAATTCTTCTTCTACCGGAATATTATGATCCTTTAAGGCTTCTATATAGCCTCTTTTTCTTTCGTTATAGAGATTTCCTAATTCAGAGCCGGCAGTTAAATGTGCAATACGAATGCAACCTTGTTCAATAAGATGTTTTGTTGCTTTATAACCTGCAGAATAATTGTCGATTACAACTCTAAAAGTGTTATAATCTTTAGGAACCCTATCCACAAATACCAACGGAATATTATTATTCGAAAACTGATGAAAATGCGCCGTATCCCTTGTTTCCATTGCCAGAGAACAAATAACACCACTTACACGATTGCTGTATAAGGACTTTGCCATATTTACTTCTTCTTCATAAGAATCATGCGACTGCATAATAATGACTGTATAGTCAGATTTCTGAGCTGTAATTTCGATTCCGCTGATTAAAGAGGACAAAAATGGTTGCGTAACGGTTGGAATTAAAACACCAATAGTTCTGGTTTTATTTCCGCGTAAACCCGCTGCTAAAGTGTTGGGTACAAAACCCATTTCTTCGGCAGTTTTTTTCACTTTCTTTATCGTTTTATCACTTATTGTATGATGATCTTTTAAAGCGCGTGAAATAGTCGACGTTGCCAGGTTTAAGCGCTCGGCAATATCGTAAATCGTTACATGTTTATTTTCTTCCATGAAATAAAAAATAGAAATGTAAATATAAACTATTTTCTCTCATGATGTTCTTTTGCAAAAATTGGTTAAAAAATATGTTTTATTTTTTTTTATCCTTTAGAATTTTACCGTCTTTCGTAAATTCTAAATCAATATTGTTTGTTAAATCAACATCCAAATCTTTGTGTCCATAATCTATATGTGTTATTTTTTCGTTTGGATGATTTTTAATCACATATTCTTTAATATTATCCGGGATAAAAGCGGTCGGAATTGGTTTGTTTCCCCCATCAACTTCTCTATAAGATCCTTCTTTCCAAAATTCGACTTCTGTTCCGTCCTTAAGTTTAACCTCAAAACCTTTTTCACCATGTTCCGCATCTTTTTTAGCACTTACAACTGTAGTGTGGTTAAAATGTTTCTTCAAAAATTCCTGTGCAGGTTTTGGCAGTTCAGTAACTTCGATTTTCTTCTGTGCGCTTGCCGAAATTGTTAACAACAACAATACTACAGCTATAAATATTCTATTTTTCATAATTCATTTATTTAAGCATAGTACTACTAATTTACTTCAAGAAAAATCACGATCAAATCTATTTAAGAAACTTTTAAAGTTTTTAAAATGCGTAACCTTTAATTTGTAACTTAGTCTAAACCATTAAAATCCAATCACATGCGTTATATCCTAACTTTTACAATTATTTTACTTATGACATCTTGTAAAAAAGAAAATAATACAAATCTTTCCAATTATTTTACTTACGATCAGGAAAATCCTGAATCAGCAGGGGTAAAAATGATCCCTATAAAAACACCAAAAGGAGAATTTAAGGTCTGGACAAAACGTTTTGGCAATAACGCAAAAGTAAAAGTCTTGTTATTACACGGAGGCCCGGCAATGACACACGAATACATGGAATGTTTTGAAACATTTTTTCAACGAGAAGGTTTCGAGTTTTACGAATATGACCAGCTAGGATCTTATTACAGCGACCAGCCGAAAGACAGCAGTTTATGGACAATTGATAGATTTGTTGATGAAGTTGAGCAGGTACGAAAAGCAATTAATGCTGATAAAGAAAATTTTTATGTTCTCGGAAATTCCTGGGGAGGCATTCTTGCAATGGAATATGCCCTGAAATATCAACAAAACATGAAAGGATTATTAGTATCTAATATGATGGCCAGCGCTCCTGAATACGGAAAATATGCTGATGAAGTTTTGGCAAAACAAATGAAGCCAGAAATTCTTGCTGAAATAAGAGCTTTAGAAGCCAAAAAAGATTTTGGAAACCCAAGATATATGGAATTATTGCTTCCAAACTTTTACAAAGAACATCTATGCCGCTTAAAAGAATGGCCAGACGGATTAAATCGTGCCAGCAAACATGTAAATGGAGAAATTTATACCTTAATGCAAGGTCCAAGTGAATTTGGTATCAGTGGAAGATTAGCCAAATGGGATATCAAAAACCGACTACATGAAATTACAATTCCAACATTAATGATTGGTGCAAAATACGATACTATGGATCCAAAAGCAATGGAAGAACAAAGCAAATTAGTCAAAAAAGGACGTTATTTGTTTTGTCCAAACGGCAGTCATTTAGCCATGTGGGATGATCAAAAAGTCTTTATGAATGGCGTAATCCAGTTTATCAATGCCGTTGATAGTCAAAAAATCTAATTTATAATCAACTGACGTACAAAACCATAGTCACTAACGAGATTATTATGGGCGTTTCCTTTCAGGTCGGGCTGTCCGCTTAATCTTTTGTTTTTTAAAGGAAAAAACAAAAGGATACCGCTCCCATCCCTAACGCAATTAGGTTATCAAGATCTTTCTCTATAATATTTATATAAAAACTCAACCATAATCAGAGTTTTTCAATCCTAAAACTCAATATTATCTCAATGGAAGTCCTAAAGACCTATTTCAAACAACAAGTAATATAAATACTCAAAAATATTATATATAAAAAAAGCTTTAAGAAAATAAATTCCTTAAAGCTTTTAGTACTCAGAGCGGGACTTGAACCCGCACGAACATTGCTGTTCACTGGATTTTAAGTCCAGCGTGTCTACCAATTTCACCATCCGAGCATTATGTGGTACCTCCAGGGATCGAACCAGGGACACATGGATTTTCAGTCCATTGCTCTACCATCTGAGCTAAGGTACCTTATTTTACTCATTATTCAATAAGCAAAAGTAAGAATAAAAAACCCTATCTTAATTTGGATAGGGTTTTAAAAAGAAAGGCGACGACATACTCTCCCACATAACTGCAGTACCATCTGCGCAGGCGGGCTTAACTACTCTGTTCGGGATGGGAAGAGGTGAGCCCCGCCGCAATAACCACCTTAAGGTTTTTAGTCTAAAGTCACAAGTCTTAAAGTTTAAAAGTCTTTTG
>NZ_LSYT01000005.1 GCF_001602525.1 Flavobacterium chilense | reverse complement strand
ATAATTATGAGTTTAAATTTTAGTCAAATTTTCTGAGCCATATCCACAACCTGCACAGTAAATTGCTCTGGGAGTTCTAAAAGGTTTTTTACAATTTGGATAATCTTTTCCAAATTGACTTCTTCGATGATGTAAAATAGCCAAAGGATTTGATTCATATTCTCCTGTTATTATACGATACATTTCAAGTAAATAACGATATTGCTCAAACGTTTCAATTTTGTTTAGCCAAACAAAATCTTTAATATTTCTTCTTCTTAATTCTTTTTCAACAACTTCTTTTCCTTCAAACCATGCATCACGGCATAATTTAAATTCATTGTCGTAAAGCAGACTACTTTTCAGAATCCAATTGCGCTTTTAAAAGTATCAATAGCTTATCGATTTTAGCTACATAATTGGTTTCAGCCATCATTGGAATTTTTAGGCTGTTTTCATCATGATATTGATTTAATTCAGTAAGGTTTTTAAGTGTTTTAGGAAATGGTTGAATTTGAATTGTTCCGGCTCCAAATAATTCATTTATAGCTAACTCTAGTTCGATATCAATTATGTAGCAAGTTTGAATTAAGCCAATTGTTTCAAATATGTCTTTTTGATAAATAGAAGTATCTCTCATCAAGTTAGCCGCTTTATCAAATTCTTTATTAGATTGCTCTAAATCTTTTTCGTCGGAAAGTAAATTAAATTTTGCATAGAAATACTCTGCTGAGAATCTTGTTCCTAGATGAAAAATTATTGATTGAGCCCAAATATATTTGTAAGCTAGCAAACGCGAATACGAAATTCGCCTATTATCATATTTTTTTTGATTTTTAAAAAGTTTAAAGGAATTGTGATAAGAGAGTATACCTCCAATAATAACTGCTAATAATGTAAATAGTGAAGTAAATACAACTTTTAGTATATCGGTGTTAAATTCCATATTGTTTTTATTTATAGAATTGTCTATTTGTGTTAATACTAACGTTCACGCCAGTATGTGAAAAATCTTCGCAAATAGCTTCGTACAGGTTAAAATGCAATTTTGAGGTTCATTTTTTGGGCGTAGTAAAAGCTTAAATTACAAATCCTTAATTAATTCGCTTGGATGAATTTTTAAAGCTTGTGCAATTTTAAATAAAGTCCCTATTTTCATTTCCTGAGAACCTTTAATATATTTTCTTAAATTTTCTACATCCATTTCAGCATCATGAGCAACCTCTCTTGGTTTTAACTCATTGTTATTAATCACATCTTTTATCTTCATTCCCAGTTCTTTTACAATCTCAGGAATTTCACTTTTTCTTTCTCTTTTCATAGAAATGAAATTACAAGTAATAGATTGTTTTAGTAGGATTGTTGAAAATCGATTGTTTACAACTGATATTTTGTATATTTGTTTTGAATTGTAAATTAAATCTTATGTAAAATGGAAGTACAACATAAAAAACAAGTCACAGAATTTTTAGAATCAATGAATCGAATCAATAAATTCAAAAAACTAAAGCCAGAGAATAGTATTGATAATGCGTTTAGTGTGAGTTTGAAAGTATCGGGCTATAATGAATTAAATCTCATGGTTGCAGATTTGCTTAAAGCAAGTATTATTTTGCTTAATCCTGATGCAAACGGTTTATCTAGTTTTACAAAAGACAATAATGTCAATGTTATGACTTTGCTAGAAATTGCCTTGCAGTTATTGCCAGAAGATGAAATGGAGTTGTTGGATGATTTGTGTAAGGTTTCCCTAGAACACTAATTTGATTTGTTTTTTCGGTGCTACGCAATCCCGAAAGCTTTCGGAACTGACTTTGCGCCATTTTTTACTATCGTTAATTTTGAAAATAGAAACGTATCAAAGTCTCTGACTTTAAATTAAATATCTTGCATCAATTATTTTTAGAGTAATTCGTAAAAAGTCGGGAGACTTTTGAGTAGTTTTTCGATTTATAAGAAACAAAAAAAACGCAAAGTCAGAGACATTTGCGTAGCGTTTCAGTTGAAGACTTCGTGGAGCGGGTATGAAAAGTATATTTTTATATTACTGAAACAATATCATTATCACTATTATTTTCATTAACCAAATACTCTTCAAGTCTATTTTTTATTATTTTGAGTTTGGGTTTATATTGTAATAGGAAAGGTTTTATATCATTGTAGGCTAGCTTTTCTAATCTTTCTTCAAATTTTTTCTCACGTTGTAGTTCATCTTTTAAATGAGAATCTTTAATCTCTTTTCCATAAAATTCGAACCTTTCATTAAAAATATCATTCGCATTTTTAAAATCTTCGCATTTTAAAATATATTCGAATGAATTAAATACTTGATTGAGAGTTAAAAATGTGTCAACAATAGTTTTGTGTTTAAATTTATTAATGTTTTTTGTTTTAATGAAATTTTCAAAATATGGGATTAAAGCATATTTTATTACATTTATTGGGTCAAGTTCAGATAACAGTAAATAAAAATTATCTTTAGAAGAATGTAAAAATCTATTTTTTGCTGTTAAAGAATTTATTATTTTACTATAAACCGTTTTTTTATTTTCTTCATTTAATGAAAAAATATAGATTGCAGTAAAATATTCTTGAAGTGATCGATGAGGAAAAGTATAATCTGTTCCTTCTTTATTTAAAATGTTGATAGCGATCTGTAAATCATTTATAAGTTTTGTATTTTCAAAAACTAATTTTTTTTTCTTTTCCTTAATGAAATCAAATTTTTCATTTAAATATAGGCCACTGAAAATAAATTTTTCATCGAAATAAGAGATAAAAGAAAACAGTTTTAATACTTCAATTATCTGCTCTTTTGATAAACCACTTTGTTTTTCTCTTACAAAAGCAAGTTTTGACATACTATCATGTACAGAAAATAAAGCATCAAAAACTTGACTGTAAAATTCACTTCTTTTTTGTGGTATGCTAGAATAAGATTGAAATGTTAATATAAACATTGACAATAATAAAGGATTGCTTAAAAAACTTTTATAGGATAAGTTATCTTGACTATTTACTGCTTCAATTATTTTTTTACATAATTCTTCTTCAGAAGAAGGGATTTGTTTTTTTATGAATTGATTTATGTCTTCATCGGATAGTTCACAAACTTGAAAGTTATGAAAAAGAGGGAGTAACTCAATTTCTGTATATGGCCTTGAAGTTAAAAGATAATTATTTTTATTATATAATTTGACTAGATCATCAATATCTTTTGTTATTTTTTCTTTTTTTGATGACGAAATTTCATCGTAGCCATCTAAAAAAAAGACAAAATCACCTGAGTGCATCATTCTTTCAATTATGCGATCATTTGTAGCTAATCCATTTAGTTTAAATATTTTTTCTTTTATAAATTCAATGATATTACCATTGTAATCATTTAAGTATCTTAATTCGACTTTAATAGGTATTTTGAAATTTGTGCTGATCGAATTTAAAAAGAGATATTTAATTATTGTACTTTTTCCGCTACCAGCATTTCCAATGAGAGTTATACACTGTTTTTTTAAAAATAGATTCTCTATAGAATCTGTGGGGATTCTGTTTTCGTTATTTTGCTTTTGAGTAAATTTATGTGCTTTGTCACAAGATATAATAAATAGAGGTTGATAAAAATCTGTTAGTTTTTTGGGTTCAACTCTATGAAGTAAAGTTTTTGTACTAAAGTTTCTACTATATTCTTCAATTTGATATTCTAAAATATTGTTGTTAATAATATGTTTTATTTCGTCTCCAAATTCATTTACTAAATTTTCAAATAGAGGTTTAAGTTTTTCTCCGACAAAAGTTCCAATTATTGTTGCGATAGACATTTTTTTATTTTTTGATATTATTTTTTATTTATAATTTATTCAGTATAATGCTATAATAGTAGCTATTTTTCATTAGTACGAATTCTTTAAATTGTATGAAAGAATCTAATTTTTAATTTTAATAAATAGACAAACGAAAACACCTAGCTTAAAAAAGATAAATTATTTTTTGTCAAAACTATAGTTTCCAAACATACATTCCTTACGGAAAACCGTAAATAGTTTATTAGAAATCTGATTTGTTTGGTCTAATTTGTATTTGAATTAATTTGATAATTCAAACATCGCATAAATTATAAATATGCAACTAAGTAAAAATACCTGATTTTTTGTTTTCCTAAAGTTATTGCTGTGTATTCAAATACAATACAGAAAACCGTAAACACAATTATGAAAGCCAAAAGCCCTAGCCATGATAGAAGCGACATCCTTTTTAGGCAAACGAAAATGTCTAGTTCAAACGAAAAAGAACTGCCTAAAAAGATATAGCGGATAGCAGGAAACAGCTCCTAAAAACCATCTTGATTATGCTAAATTTCACCATTAAAAAACTCAAAAAGTTAATGATAGAATTTTCCACAAAATTTTTGTAATTTTGCAGTCCAATAAAAGGAATTAGAAAATGTTAGATAGACTTCAATATGTAAAGCAGCGTTTTGATGAGATTTCGGATTTGATTATTCAGCCGGATGTTATTGCTGATCAAAAACGTTATGTGCAACTCAACCAGGAATATAAAAGCATAAAAGCTTTGGTTGAAAAAAGAGAAGAATACATTCTTGTTTTAGCAAATATTGACGAAGCAAACGAAATTATTGCTGACGGAAGCGATGCAGATATGGTTGAAATGGCCAAGATGCAGCTAGACGAAGCAAAAGAACGCTTGCCGCGACTGGAGGAGGAAATCAAATTTATGTTGATTCCTAAAGATCCTGAAGATGCTAAAAATGTAATGGTGGAGATTCGTGCCGGAACGGGTGGGGATGAAGCTAGTATTTTTGCGGGAGATTTATTCAGAATGTACACTAAATACTGCGAATCGCAAGGTTGGAGAACATCTGTTGTAGATATGAACGAAGGAACATCGGGAGGATTTAAAGAGGTTATTTTTGAGGTTTCGGGAGAGGATGTTTACGGAACTTTGAAGTTTGAAGCCGGAGTTCACCGTGTACAACGTGTTCCGCAAACAGAAACGCAAGGTCGTGTGCATACATCGGCAGCAACGGTAATGGTTTTACCGGAAGCAGAAGAGTTTGATGTACAAATTGATATGAACGATGTTCGTGTGGATTTCTTCTGTTCATCTGGACCTGGAGGACAATCTGTAAATACAACGAAATCTGCAGTACGTTTAACGCACATTCCTACGGGATTGGTGGCGCAATGTCAGGATCAGAAATCGCAGCATAAAAATAAAGATAAAGCACTGAACGTTTTACGTTCTCGTTTATACGAACAGGAATTGGCTAAGAAAGAGGCCGAAGATGCTACAAAACGTACATCGCAGGTAAGTTCTGGTGACCGTTCGGCTAAAATTCGTACGTACAACTATGCTCAGGGTCGTGTAACCGATCACCGTGTTGGTTTAACGCTTTACGATTTAGGAAATATCATGAATGGTGACATTCAGAAAATTGTTGCCGAGTTACAATTGGTAAACAATATGGAGAAATTAAAAGAAGCTTCGGAAGTTTTCTAAAAAAGGTTCAAAGGGGCAGAGGTTCTAAGGAACAAAGGTTTCTATGGATGTTTAAAGAAAATTTATCTTTTGAGGTCTCAAATTATAAAAACAGCCTGTTTCACTTATGTGAAACAGGCTGTTTTCGTTTATTATATTGTCTTTTTAACTTAGATACTTATACTTATTCGACCAACAGCCTGGAGAAAAACAAATTAAACCTTATGCTAAGCTTATAAAAGAACCTTTGTTTTTTTACAACTTAGTAGCTTTACACCTTTAATAGAAAAAGAGACTGCCTCATATATGAAACAGTCTCTTTTTTTGGTTCAGACTATGCTTTGTTTAAGTCATGCAAAGAAACCTTTGCCACTTTGTAACTTAGCGCCTTTGAACCTTAAATATAGTGAAGGATATTAACCGTTTAACCGTTTGTTTATAAAACGTATAAAGCGGGTTAGATACCTAGAAATACTCTTGTAAATTCAAAACATTTATATAGATTTGAGTACATGTACACTCCATTCTTTAATACTATTTCGCTTAACTTTTCCATAATATATTAAATTAAGTTAGACAATTACTCTCTTGATGGTTCTCTTTGATACGATTCCTCATGCGAGGATTCATGTGATTTTTTTGAAACTAAATTCGTGACAGCAAGCTGTAATACAGATCCTAAAATGCCTTTGAACATCGAAGTACTTTTGCCTACTACAAATCGTTTTGCGAGATAGCCAATTCCGATACTTATGGCAGATTGCGCCATGTTGCTTTTAAAGCCTACAGTCTCATTGATTTCTTCGACTGTATTTTTGATGAGGTTCAGGGGTTTTAAATTCTCCTTGATTTCATCGATTTCGTCTTTAATAGAGCACCATTCTGTCTCCTGTCGAATTTCTAATTCCCTAATTTTCTGATCTAATGAATCAAAAGTGTAAATAGTTTCCATAACAGTCTTTTTTAGTATTGATTAATTTAAATCAGGGTTAGTATCTTTTTTAGTTTCTTTTAGAATACTGGAAATAATCATGTTTCCAATAGGTGTTTTAATAATCTTATGCTGCATTGTGTGCATGACAATTGCCACAATAAGATAAAATAAGGCTACGATAAAGAAACCGTAATAATACTCTCCAAGTAATTTTCCCAGCCATAAACTAATCCCTATATTCAGGAACAGGGTAAAAAATGCAACAACAGCTCCAACCGCTATTCTCGATGTTAGCGTTGACAGAACATCAGCTACTGATGATACTGTTTTAAGTTTAAGTAATTCTAAACTTGTTTTAGTATAATTCTCAGCTTTTTCATAAAGATTCAGGTTCTCGTTTGTTGTTGCATTTGATTCCATGATATAGGGTATTTATGGTTTAAAAATTTCACTTTTTAGTAGTTCGATTTTACAGTTTTTGCTTCATCTTTAAGAGTATTGAAGTCTTCTTTTGCCTGATTGAATTTTGCTTTTCCTTCTTCAAGAATCTCTTTACCGTTTGAGCTGATTGTGCTTACAATACCGTCAAATTTTGTTTTGATATTATCTCCGTAATCTTTCGATTTATCTTTGATTTTTTTTCTTGTATTTGATCCTTTATCCGGTGCAAATAAAACTCCTAATAATGCTCCTGCAGCTGCAGCTCCAACAATTCCTAAAATGGTGTTACTCGTTTTCATAATATTTGATTTAGTGATTAATATAATTATTTAATAATGTTTGATTTTTAAACTTCGCGACCTTTAATAAGTCTGAATAGTATTGCGATTATAGCAATAACCAGTAGTATGTGAATGATGCTTCCTAAGCTGTAAACAAAGAACCCAAGGGCCCAAAGAATCACCAGAATTACTGCGATGGTATATAATAGATTAGACATGGTTTTTATATTAAGGGGTTAATAAATTCGTTTTTTAATTTAACTTATACGAAAGGTATAAAGTCAGATTGCTGTTTTTTGAGTCCGGAAATGTATAAGTGGTTCCGGCAATTGTTCTTTCTTTTCCAATAGTAGTTAATCCGTAGTTGTAACGTAATCCAATACTGATTGGGCTAAAATCGACTCCAATACCTGCTGCGATACCGGCATCAAACTTATTTAAATCGTCTCTGTCGATTTCCTGTTCAAAAGTAACGTCTCCTTCGCCTGTAACTTTAGAGCTTACCAGATACGATGCGTAACCACCGGCATGAATGTTAAAGTTTTTGGTAACGTTTACTCTTACTAATAAAGGTACTTCGATATAGTTTAATTTAAATTTTGCATTTCCGCTGGCAAAAGCGTTGTCATATTCTAATTTTGAACCTTTTGTAGTAAACAAAATCTCCGGCTGAATGGCGATAAAATCTGAAACAGGTAATGTGGCATAAACACCGGCATTAAATCCGTATAATATATTTTTGTCATCAGCATCGCCAGAATATAAATTTGACATATTGAATCCTCCTTTTACACCAAACTCGGTATTTACATTATTGTCCTGAGCGTGTAGCATTCCAAAAGAAGCTGTTAGAAAAAGTGTTAAGGCGCATAAAAAATTTGATTGCATTTTCATAGTTAAATAATTTAGTTAATAATAGATATATAGGCATTTAATTTACTTCGTTTTTGATCTTTTGCATTTCGCGCAAGACCTGATATTGTTCAGGTAAATATTCTAATACTAACTTTAATATCGTCTGGTCATTTGTTTCTTTAGAAATCGATTCAAACAGTCCTATTTGTTCTTTTAAGGATGCGATCATCGAATCCAGATACGTTTTATTAAAGTCGATACTACCGGCATCAATCAGATCGTATAAATCTCTTTTGTGAGTTGCGTTTATTTCTGTAATAATAATGAGCTTTTTGTTGGCCATTTTTGATACATCCTGCAACAATTGATTCTGATCAGTTTCTATTTTTTTACTCAACTCCTGTATCGTAAAATCTGAACTTTTTTGTTGTGCAATTTGACTTTTCGAAATAATTGTTTTGGTCGCATTTGCCATGGCAATAAAAAAAAAGGCTTCTATTTCTTCTTTTTCTGTTTTGCTAAAAGTTTCACTTTTTAAAGAGCTTTCTATCGGATTGCTTTTCTTGCATGATGAAAAACAAAATATAATTATCAATAAAAAAATCGTTCTAAAAATGGTCGCTTTTATAAGGGGCGCTGCTTTCATTATTACTTCATAAAGTATTACATTACAAAGATGCTAACGAAACAAACATTTTGCTTTACAGCATAAAAACGAAACTTTATATAATTCCCATAATCGATTTATTTCAGGGTCTTATCCTTTAGTTTTCAGGTGTTTGTTGAGTTCAGTTTGCTGCAAAAAAAAAAGAAACTATAGTAAGACTATAGTTTCTTTTTGAGTGAGTGTTCGTATTTTGTTTATTTGAAAACGTCAGCTGAAAATTGTTAATCCGGAAGAAAAACAGTAAAAACAGATCCTTTGCCCGGAGTACTGTCGGCAATAATATGACCTTTATGGTTTTCGACAATTTTTTTGCAAATGGCGAGTCCAATTCCAGTTCCCGGATAATCTGTTTTAGAATGCAAACGCTGAAATAAAACAAATATGGTTTCCTTAAACTGAGGATCAAATCCCATTCCGTTATCCGTAAACGTAATTTTATGGAATTTCTTGATGTTCAATTCCAGTAAATCAGGATAATCGCCTGAGTTTACTTTTTCGCTTTCGATCTTAATTTCAGGGGCAACATCTTCTCGACTGTATTTTAAAGAATTTCCAATCAGGTTAATAAAAAGCTGTTCGATCTGATACGGAATCACGGCTAGTTTTGGCAATTTTGAAACCGTGATCATTGCTTTCTTTTCTTCGATTACTTCAGCCAGTTCAGATTCTGCATTTTCAAGCAAATCGTTTAAGCTTAATTTGATGAATTCCTTTTTGGTCGTGTTTGTTCTCGAAAATAAAAGTAAATCATCAATTAAAACACGCATTCTTTTCGCTGAGATTTCAATTTTAGAAAGATAATCTCTGGCACTTTGAGACATTACGGCTTTATCAGCCTCGGAAACTCTTGAAATAAAAGTCTGAATTTTTCTTAATGGTTCCTGTAAATCGTGACTTGCAACATGGTTAAACGAAGCCAGTTCTTTATTGCTTTTTTCAAGTTCCCTGTTACGTTCCTGAAGTTCTATGTTTAACAGATGCTCATCAGTAATATCAAAATTAATTCCGAGTAATATTTTGCTTCCCTGTTGATCTGTTAACAGTTTTCCGGTAGATTTAAAATACCTGATTTCATAATCCGGACGCGTAATCTTGTAGTATACAAATGGCAATTGTTTTTTCTCTACAATTCCTTCCATCGATTTGGCAACAGTTGGTCTGTCATCAGGATGAACGAATTCCAGAAAAGTTTCTTTTTCGGGAACAAAGGCATTAGGTTCAAAACCCAATAAACGATATTGATTGTCTGAGTAGTCTATTTTGTTCGAATCAAGATCCCATTGCCAGGTACTAAATTTCCCGATACTTTCAGATTCTGCCATTAATCCGCTGGAAATAAGCAGTTTTTTATTGTAAATTTTTAGACGCTCAAAATCGCGGCTTATTTGTCTGTAAGCCAATAAAATGAAACATAAAGCAACCAGAAATAAGGAAATAGAAAACAGCGGACTCAAAGAAATCTCTGCAGCATAAATTTTTAGTCTTTTGGCGAGATAATTTTTCTCGATGTCATTCATTTCATCTACTTGAAACCGAATGTTTTCCATCAAAATTCGACCGCCAAACATATGATTGTCGAGTTTTCGTTTATCATATGTTTTGGGATCGCTGTATTTTAAGCAATTTTCAAAAGAAACAAAACGCTGAATAATGAGCTTGAATAACTTTTGAAGGTTTTGCTGCTGTTTTGGGTTATCAGCAGTTAGTTTTTTTAAAGTTATTAATGACGTATTTACTTTATCGCGAGAGTAAATATAGGGCGTTAAAAAACGGGCATTTCGGGTTATAATATAACCGCGTTGCCCTGTTTCGGCATCTTTAATCGCTGACATTAATCTTTCTAACTGTATATTGATTTCGTACGTGTGCATGACCAGTTTACTCGATTCGTTGAGCTCCTGATTGTGTTTGTATGAAATCGAGGAAAGAAATAACAGAATGAAAACTGCGATCACAAAAATAACTCTCAAAGAGTTTGAAGAATTAAAATTTGGTATCCATTTCATTGGTATTCTCTTATTTTAGTCGCAGTAAGAAATTATCACGATTTAACCCCGAAGTATGATAGTGCCAGTTTACAGTCACAACTTCATTTATTATTTTTTTAAGCGTATTAAAATCGCTTGGCTTTTTAATATAAATATTCGCTCCCTGAATAAAGGTATCTTCGATATCTTCTTCAGAAGATGAAGTAGAATATATGGCAATAATAATATTCTTTAAATGCTCTGTTTTTTTAATCTCGATTAAACATTCCTTACCTGTTTTTTTAGGCATATTTAAATCCAGGAACAAAATATCCGGCAATTTATTGTCCGGATTCATCAAATGATCCATTAATTGCATTCCGTCATGCACAAAATCTACTTTAGTCTGAATTTTTATTTCTTCAAAAGCATCCTTAAAAAAAAGGCGATCATCTTCATCATCATCTGCCAGTAAAATATATAATGCGTTTTTTTGCATTTTAGTGTGGTATTTGGGTTTTATTTTAAATTCTCTCTACGTTTCTTAATTATTCTCTGAAATGCCGATGGCGTAATTCCCGTTGTATTTTTAAACTGTGTACTCAAATGCGCAACACTCGAATAGTTTAGTAAAAAGGCAATTTCGGTCAGGCTCATTTCATTAATAATAATTAATTGTTTGGCTCTTTCAATTTTCTGTAAAATGATAAAATTTTCTATAGAAGAATAAGTTACTTCTGAGAAAACATTAGATAAATAACCATAACTATGGTTTAGTTTCTCGGCTAAAAACACAGAACTTTTGTAATTATTGCTGTCTTCCATAAAAACAAGTTCAATAATAGCGTCTTTTATTTTTTGTACTAAAACACTTTTCTGATTTTCAACAACTTCAAAACCACACGGGCTCAGTTTATTTTTTAAAGATTCGAGTGCCTCAGCATCGAGATTGTCATCAATCTCAATCTCGCCAAACCCCAGAGTCGTAAAATTTACATTATGCTGATCCAGGTTATGTTTTAAAAAAAGCGAGCAAATGGTGTTTATGTCGAACTTTATAAATAGTTTCATTTTATAGAAATTTGGTTAAAGATAATTAATTTATTTTTGGTTATAGAGTTTAATGCTCTTAAGCGATACAGATCATTAATTTATTTAAATAAAATTCTCAAAAAAATACCGTCTAATAAGTGGTACTAGACGGTATTTCTGATTGAACCAGAGTGTTTTACAAATCTGATAGGATTTGATGAAATTCTTCTTTTGTTTTTCCTAGTTTTTGCTGAAGTCTTCCGTACATTTCGTCTTCTTTTCCTTCAGCAAACATCAAATCATCATCTGTCAGGGTTGCATATTTCTGTTTCAATTTCCCTTTCAATTCATTCCAGTTTCCTTTTATTTCTGTAGTATTCATGATCGTAATTTTTTATGTATTAATAGTATTGTAAAATTGCAAATTCTTTGCAGGTTCTTTGTTATATGAATTTTGTAAAGCGTTTCATAATTCACATTTTTTATTTTTTATACCTGATAGCGTCTTAAAACCCAGGCCATTTTTTCGTGTTCCTGAAGCAAACCCGTTACAAAATCTGCAGAACCAATATCATGGTTTTCATTTTCAAAAGCCGGAATAAATCCTCTCAATTCTGTAGCCATTTGTTCGTGGTTGTCTAAAAGTTCTTCGAGCATGTGTTTTTGCGAAGCATATTCTTTTGGAGATTCTTTAAGTGTTGAATTTTCGATAAACTCCTTCATTGTTCCAATTGTTTTTTCGCCAAGCTGACTAATGCGTTCTGCAACTTCATCAATATTCGCCTCTAAAATGCGATACTGATCTTCAAATAATTTATGCAATTCCATAAAGCTGTTTCCTGAAATATTCCAGTGAAATTTTCTGGTTTTTACATAAAGTGTCATTTCGTTGGATAAAATGGTAGCTAATATCGTAGCGCTTTTTTTTAAGTTTTGTGGTGTAATACCTATATGCAGACTCATAATGATTTGATTTAACGTTGTTTATCAAAAATAAAAAATAAGCACTCTCTTTTTCTTACATAATTTGTTTGAGATGTTATATGAATTCAATGTTTTCGTAACATAGAAATGAATCTAAAAGTGTAGTTTTGCCGCCGAATTTACCTAATAAAACCAAATTTTAAATGAAAAAAACTTTACTCAGTTTACTACTTATTGCTATTACATTTTCAGTCAGAGCCCAATCGTATCTGGGATATACTCATGATAATTATGCAGGAGTTCAAAGTGTGCTTTTTAACCCGGCTTCGATTGCTGATTCCCGTTTTAAAACCGATATTAATTTATTCTCTGTTAGCGGTACAGCAGGGAATGATTTGTACGGCGTGAACTTGTTCGATACATATAAAAAAGGATATGATTTTGACAGTCAGTCTGTAATGACGCCAAAAAATAACAATAATGGTATTGTTAATTTTGATATCATGGGACCGTCTTTTATGTTCAATATTGCCCCTAAACATACTATTGCGGTGTTTACAAGAGCAAGATCTGTTACGAACCTTAAAAACATCAACGGAAGTCTTGTAGATCAGGTTAAAGAAGGACTGGATAAAGCAAGCGATTTTAATTTTAATGCCGGAAATGCTAATGGTGCTTCGAATACCTGGGCTGAACTTGGACTTTCATACGCCGCAGTTTTGTACCAGCAAAACCAGCATTTTCTTAAAGGAGGTTTAACTGCAAAATACCTTCAGGGTGGTGTAAACGGATACATTAAAGCAAATGATGTAAATGTTAAATACAATGAAAATACTGTAAATCCGGATAAAGGAACGCTTGTTTCAAACGGACAAATTATGGTTGGAACCAGCCAGGATTTTGAGACAAAGAAAGATTATGAATTTGACTCAGGCGCAAGAGGGTTTGGTTTTGATCTGGGACTTGTTTACGAATGGAGACCTGATTATGAAAAATATGATTTAAGCAAAGCGAAAAAAGCGGATAATAACTTTCGCGATTTAAATAAATATAAAGTACGTTTTGGATTGTCTGTTACTGATATAGGATCAATCAATTACAAAAATGCAAGACAGGATACGTATAACGTAAATGGTGTTATTACACAGGAAATGATTAATGATGCTGATAATTTCTACGATTTCCTTAACGAGCATTATACCAAAACATCTTCGACTAAAGGAATGAAAACCAATTTGCCTACAGCACTTCACGCTGATGTTGACTGGAATATGTACAGAAAATTCTATCTGAACCTTAACGGCGATATCAATATGGTTTCGGCTAATAAGTTAAATGGTTACGGAATTGCAGATCGTATAACTTTAACGCCTCGTTACGAAAGCAGATGGTTTAGTTTTTATGTACCTGTAACGTATATGGAATACAGTAAAATGCAGGTTGGTTCAGGATTACGAGTGGGAGCTTTCTTTATTGGTTCCGGTTCTGTCCTGACAAATTTAGTTTCGAAAGAATCAAAAGCTGCTGATTTTCATCTTGGGATAAAAATTCCGGTTTACGAAAAGAAATTTAAAGATACAGACGAAGACGGAATTATCGACAAAGAAGATGCTTGCAGAAAAGTAGCTGGTCCGGCAGAAAATAAAGGTTGCCCTTGGCCGGATACAGATGGAGATAAAGTTTTTGATAAAGATGATGCCTGTCCAAATGTTGCTGGTCCTGTAGAAAATAAAGGTTGTCCATGGAAAGATTCTGATGGAGATACCTTGTTGGATAATGTAGATGCTTGTCCTGCAATTGCCGGTCCGGTAGAAAACAAAGGTTGTCCCTGGCCAGATACAGACGGAGACGGAATTTTGGATAAAGATGATACCTGTCCAACAGTTGCCGGTTTAGCAGAAAATAAAGGTTGTCCGGTTTTAGACGCTGATAAAGACGGAGTTCCGGATAATATAGATGATTGCCCGTTAATTTATGGTCCTGCAGATAATAAAGGTTGTCCTAAAGTTTCAAAAGCAACATTGGAACAATTGAAAATGGAGGCAAAATCAATCTTTTTTACAACAGGTAAAGCTACTTTAAACGATGCCAGAAAAGGAGAAACATCAGGAAGATTAGACGCTATAAAAGAGATTTTAAAAAACTATCCAAATGCTAAATTTGCGATTAACGGACACACAGATAACGTTGGAAATGCAAAAGCAAACCAAAAATTATCTGAAGCCAGAGCTAAAGTTATTATGGATCTTTTAATTGAAAAAGGAGTAAATCCGGCAAATTTAACTTCTAAAGGTTATGGAGCTACAAAACCCGTAAAATCTAATAAAACTGCTGCCGGAAGAGCAGAGAACAGAAGAACAGAAATTGTGTATTTAGGTAATTTATAAGCCTAAACCGAATATAAAAACAAAAAGCCATTCGTAATTGAATGGCTTTTTTTATTTTTGCGTACTTCTAAAAACAGAACTATTTCTGATGTATTAGAGAACTAAAAAATCAAGAATGACAACACAACAACTACACGAACAAATTCTTCTTAAAAAATCATTTTTATGCGTTGGGCTGGATCCGGATTTAACCAAAATTCCACCTCATTTATTAGAAACCGAAGATCCTATTTTCGAATTTAATAAAGCGATTATTGATGCCACGCACGATCTGGCAGTAGGATATAAACCCAACACCGCTTTTTTTGAAGCTTATGGTATAAAAGGATGGATGTCTTTGCAAAAAACAATTAATTACATCAACGAAAATTTTCCTGAAATATTCACGATTGCAGATGCTAAACGTGGTGATATTGGCAATACTTCAAGTATGTATGCCAAAGCTTTTTTTGAAGATCTGAATTTTGACAGTGTAACGGTTGCTCCTTATATGGGAAAAGATTCTGTTGAGCCATTTCTGGCTTTCGAAAACAAGCATACCATTATGTTAGCACTGACTTCTAACGAAGGCGCTTTCGATTTTCAGACCTTAAATACAAATGGAACAGAATTATACAAACAGGTTTTAGAAACATCTAAAAGCTGGAAAAACAGCCACAACTTAATGTATGTGGTGGGTGCGACAAAAGCAGAATACTTTGCCGATATCAGAAAAATTGTTCCGGACAGTTTTCTGCTAGTTCCCGGAATTGGCGCTCAGGGCGGAAGTTTGTCTGAAGTTTGCAAATACGGAATGAATGACAAAATAGGTTTATTAGTAAACTCAGCCAGAGCGATTATATACGCCTCAAAAGGAACGGACTTTGCAGAAAAAGCAAGAGAAGAAGCTTTGAAAGTACAACAGGAAATGGAAAGTATTATTAGTTTAAAGTTTCAGGTTTAAAATGATTTTGCCACAGAGTTTTTGCACAAAGATTCGCAAAACTTTTAGTTTAATGCTTTGTGAATCTTTGTGATAAAGCCACACAATTTAACCACTTCAAACTATAAGAGCTTGAAACATGAAACAAATAATCGACCAGCTCGGTACTCTGCATAAATTTGAGACAACTCCCAAACGGATTATTTCACTGGTACCTTCTCAAACAGAATTATTATATGATTTGGGTTTAGAAGATAAAATCATCGGAATTACGAAGTTTTGTGTTCATCCGTATCACTTAAAAGCGACGAAGAAAATAGTTGGAGGAACCAAGAAAATTCATTTTGAAAAGATAAAATTGCTTCAGCCAGATATTATCATTTGTAATAAAGAAGAAAATACGCCCGAAATTGTAGCCCAATTAAGTACTATTTGTCCGGTTTGGGTAACGAATATTATTACGGTGGAAGATAATTTTCAGATGATTTCTGATTTCGGACAACTTTTTAATTGCAGGACCGAAGCTCAAAAGTGGAGTGACAAACTAACTTTCGCTTTAAGCGATTTTAAAAAATATGTCGCCGATATTTCGATAAAAAAAGCAGCCTATTTTATCTGGAAAAATCCTTATATGGTTGCCGGAAATGATACTTATATCAATGAATTATTAAAGCTGAATCATTTTCAGAATATATATGCAGACAAAGGACGTTATCCTGAAGTCGAACTTAAAAAAATGCGTCTGGAAGGTGATCCTGATATTGTTTTCCTTTCATCAGAACCTTATCCTTTTAAGGAAGAAGATGCTTTTGAGATTGGAAGATTTACACATCACGCCAAAACCATTTTTGTCGACGGCGAAATGTTCTCCTGGCATGGAAGCCGCTTATTAAAAGCTTTTACTTATTTCAAACTACTCCATGAAAGATTGAAGAATTAATTTTTTGTTTCAGGTTTAAAGTTGTTGGAACTTATATTTAACCACAAAGAGCACAAAGGTTTACGCAAAGTTCGCAAAGTTTTTTACAGAAAGCTTTGCGAACTTTGCGCTTTATATAAAGTCTTATGAATAAAATTCTTAGCGCTCTTTGCGATAAAATTATACTCAAAGTAGAGCAACCTTAAACAAAGAAAACCTGAAACCTGAAACAAAATAGTACAAAAAAAAATGCCGGCATCTCGAAGACGCCGGCACTATTTAACTAACCAAAACCAAAATAATAAATAACCAGTTTATTACATTACAAAGATCCGAAATATAGCAATCTTATGGTGTTAAGGTCTTGTTATTACTTTGTTGAATATAAGTTAATGTCTTATTTTTTGTTTCAAGTTTCAGGTTTCAGGTTGTTGGAACGCACGGTTAACCGCAAAGAGTGCTAAGATTTCACGCAAAGTTCGCAAAATTTTATCTCAAAACTTTGCGGACTTTACGTTTGTATAAGCACTTACAAATAAAAAAACTTTGCGCGCTTTGCGGTTAAATTATGTTCAAAGTTAGGTAACCTGAAACAAATGAAACTTGAAACCTGAAACAAAACAGATATAAAAAAGAATGCCGGCATCTCGAAGACGCCGGCATCATTTAACTAACCAAAACCAAAATAATAAATAACCAGTTTATTACACTACAAAGATCCAACATATATGAATGTTTTGCTGTTAAGGTTTTGTTATTACTTTGTTGGACATAAGTTAAGATTCTGTAAGAACGGTTTCTGAGCTTTCTGTAGCGTTAAATAATTTTTGATTATTAAAATATAATAACAATCAATTTTGCTTATGAATATCGTAAGTATATCTTCGTATATTTGATAAAACATTAAATATCAGCATTATGGATTCAAAGAAAAAATTAACAACTGCAACAGGAACTCCCGTTCCGGACAATCAAAATATTCAAACAGCTGGTCCACGTGGTCCCGTTTTATTGCAGGATTTTTGGTTTCTGGAAAAAATGGCACATTTTGATCGTGAGGTAATTCCGGAACGAAGAATGCATGCAAAAGGTTCAGGAGCTTACGGAACTTTTACGGTAACACATGATATTACAAAATATACAAGAGCCGATTTGTTTTCGGAAATTGGAAAAAAAACAGAGATGTTTGCTCGTTTTTCAACTGTTGCCGGAGAAAGAGGTGCTGCAGACGCTGAAAGAGATATTCGTGGCTTCGCGTTGAAATTTTATACAAACGAAGGAAACTGGGATTTGGTAGGAAATAATACTCCGGTTTTCTTTTTTCGTGATCCAATGAAATTTCCGGACTTAAACCATGCAGTAAAACGTGATCCAAGAACCAATTTGAGAAGTGCTGATAACAATTGGGATTTTTGGACTTTATTACCCGAAGCCTTACATCAGGTTACCATCGTAATGAGTGATCGCGGAATACCAAGATCATACCGACAAATGCACGGATTTGGAAGCCATACATTTAGCTTTATAAATGCACAAAATGAAAGACATTACGTTAAGTTTCACTTTGTAACACAACAAGGAATCGATAATCTTTCTGACGAAGAAGCAGCAAAATTAGTTGGTGGCGATCGCGAAAGCCATCAAAGAGATTTATATGATGCTATTGAAGAAGGTAATTTTCCAAAATGGAAAATGTTTATACAAGTCATGACAGAGGAGCAGGCAGCTAATTATCGTTTCCATCCTTTTGATTTGACCAAAGTTTGGTTAAAAGGTGATTTTCCACTAATTCCGGTTGGAGAATTCGAATTAAATAAAAATCCTGAAAACTATTTTGCCGAAGTAGAACAGGCTGCTTTTAATCCGGCACACGTACCACCGGGAATTAGTTTCTCACCGGATAAAATGTTGCAGGCACGTTTGTTTTCTTATGGAGATGCACACCGTTATCGTTTAGGAGTAAACAATTATCAAATTCCGGTAAACTCATCAAGATGTCCGTATAACAGTTTCCACAGAGACGGAGCAATGCGTGTTGACGGAAATTACGGCAGTCGTAAACATTATGAACCCAATAGTTTTGGCGAATGGGAGGAGCAACCAGAATTCAAAGAGCCGCCATTGGCACTTCATGGCGATGCTTATGCTCATAATTTCAGAGAAGATGATAATGACTATTTCACACAGCCAGGTTTGCTTTTCCGTTTACTAACTGATGAGAAAAAACAACTATTATTCAAAAATACTGCTGCACAGGTAGGAGGAGCACAAAAGTTTATTCAGATTCGTCACATTAGAAATTGCTATAAAGCAGATCCTGCTTATGGAGAAGGTGTAGCCAATGCTTTGGGCTTAACCATGAACGAAGTAAATACTTTTGATGATCCAAGATTGTCAATTGTGGTTCGTTAAAAAGTTTTTAAGGCTCAGAGTAACAAAGGTTCAAAGGTTCTGAGTTTAGATATTGAATTAAAAAGTAAACCCGACAGATTTTTAAAATTTGTCGGGTTTGTTTATTTAAAAAGGGAAAACCTATGAGCCTTTGCCTCTTTGTGCCTTAAAAACTAAGAAAATACAACTGTCTTATTACTATACACCATAGTCTTACGTTCAGCATGTAATTTTATGGCCCGAGCCAAAACAATACGCTCTAAATCACGGCCTTTCATAATAAAATCTTCCACCGAATGTATGTGCGAAACACGTGCAATATCCTGCTCAATGATTGGTCCTTCGTCTAATTCTTCGGTTACATAATGACTTGTTGCACCAATAATTTTCACACCACGTTTAAAAGCCGAATGATACGGTTTAGCACCCGGAAAAGCAGGTAAAAACGAATGGTGGATATTAATGATTCTATTCTCGTAAAGCTGGATTAAATTTGGTGTAATGATTTGCATATAGCGCGCCAGAACAATAAAATTGATTTGGTATCTTTTTAGCAACTCAATTTGTTTGGCTTCACCTTCTTCTTTATTGTCTTTTGTAAAAGGCACACAATGAAACGGAATATCAAATCGCTCTGCAATCGCTCTTAAATCATTATGATTGCTTATAATAACCGGAATTTCTACATTTAATTCTCCGGCACTGTAACGGCCTAAAATATCAAACAAGCAATGATCGTATTTGGATACAAACAATGCCATTTTAGGTTTCTGCTCCTGATTGTATAAATCCCAGGACATATTAAAATCAGTCGCGATGGTTTGTGTAAAGTCTTCTTTTATAGAATCAATGCTAATAGTATGGTTGATAAATTCGCATTCTAATCGCATAAAAAACACATTTTGCTCTACATCAACATGCTGGTCGATGTAGGTAATATTTCCTTCTACTTTTGCAATAAAAGTAGTCACTGCTGCTATAATTCCTTTTTGGTCTTTACAGTGAATCAGGATGGTAATTTTTTGCATTTCAAGGGTTAGTTTTTGGGTTAGTTACAAAGGCATAAAGGTTCAAAGTTGCAAAGGTTGCTTTGTGCCTTTGTTACTCTGAGCCTTTGAACCTTAGTAGAAAAATTATTTTTTGTCCTGCATTGCAAAAACTTTTTGCAACAAAGGCGTTGTTCTTGCATTAATATTGGTACGAATATCTTTTTCTTCGACAGCAATCATTTTAAAAACCCCTGCCAAAGCCTTATTTGTTGTATAATCAGTCAAATCAGGATTTACTTTTCGAACTAATGGAATTGCGTTGTATTTGTTAATGATGTTTTTCCAAATCACATCGGCACCTACTTTTTCGAACGAATTTTTAATCACCGGATTAAATTTTGCGTACAAAGCTGTAGTCGTATTGCCTTGTAAATAAGTCGTTGCTGCACTTTCATTGCCCAGCAGAATATTTTTAGCATCTGTAAACGACATATTTTTTACCGCCGAAACAAATATTGGGGTGGCTTCTTTTACGGCATCTTCGGCAGCGCGGTTCAGTACTTTGATACCATCATCTGCAAGAGATGAAAGTCCGATTTTGCGTAAAGTAGCGTCTACTTTTTGTAATTCTTCGGGCATTAAAATTTTTACGGCTTCGTTTTTATAAAAACCATCAACAGCGGTTAATTTACTCACCTGTTGCGTAATTCCTTTGTTTAAAGCTTCTTTTAGTCCTGATGCGATGTCAACGCCGCCAACTCCTGAAATTTGGGTAGATAATTTGGATAATTTTTGAGCTAAAGTTTCTTTTACCTGAGCATAAGAACTTAAAGATAATACAAGAGACAGAATTAAAATCTTTTTCATTAGTTGGGTTTTATATAAGTTTCAAAAATACTACTTATCCAAAAATAAAGCCACAATTTTCTTTTAGGAGCAGAAACATTTTGTTGTAAACTTAACACAAGAAAAATTAACATTTAAAAACTTAGTTGCTAAGTACTTTTAAATTAAGGCCAAGCCATTCGAATAGTATAATCCCAATAGGTTTTGCTTGAAATATAAGTGGGCTGTAGCTGCAGTATTGGTTTCTTATTGGTATCAAAGTATCTAATACGAATGATTTTTTCT
Source organism: Flavobacterium chilense (assembly GCF_001602525.1). Lineage (GTDB taxonomy): Bacteria > Bacteroidota > Bacteroidia > Flavobacteriales > Flavobacteriaceae > Flavobacterium > Flavobacterium chilense. Next base: position 367,088 of record NZ_LSYT01000005.1, on the reverse strand, counting down.
TCGGAGTCATCCTTCATATTAATATTTCCTTCGGCATCGTCGATTAATTTCTTCTTTTTCAGGTACAAATCAGGCTTTTCAATAGTAAATTCTGTGACAGCCTCTCCATTTAGTTTTAAATTACATCCAATTAAATTTCCAGTACTGTCAAGCGATTCAATTTTTCTTAAATAATTATTTTCATAATAATAGATTTCAAAAACAATTCTGCAAGATCCAGGTTGAGGTTTGTTATGATTTAAGCGAAAACGAAGTATCTCGTTCTTAGGATTTGTAAATTCAATATAGCCATTTCCCTGTGCATCAACATTACGATACAAAATTCTGGCAGGCTTTGAGAATTGTTTAATTCTATTTGCATACGTTTGGTAATTTGCGTCAGTTTGCGCGAATGAAGAAAAACACAGAAAAAATCCTGCGAATAAAAAGAAAATAGATCTCATCTAAAATTAGTGTTGGATAGATTATTATTTTTGAAGTAAATCTATTTCTTCATCAGTTTTCTTAATATAAACCGACATTTGTTTGTATTTCCATTTTCCTCTTTTTTCGCCAGTCACAAATAAAGTTGCTTTTCCTTTAGAACCTTTTATCGGAATTTGTAAATCGCAATGTCCGGTGTCATTGCCGGTGCTAATACTTCCTGAAACCATTCCGTCATTTTCAATTGGTTCCCCCAATTTTTCGATTACTGTTTTATTGTGCTGTACTATAACCATAGATTCTTTATAAGCATCAGAACTTTTCATCATTGAGGTAATTCCGAAAAAAAGGCTCGCTATAAATAAACCAAAAATGACTAAAATACTTAGGCAGCCTGTTGGCACAAACCATTTCCAGTTTCTGTCCCACCAGCTTCTTTTAGGTTGATAATAGTCTTCTTCCATAAATTAAAAAAGTTAGTTTAAAATTGAGTTTAAAGTTAGAAAGATACTATTAATTAGAATCGAAATACAAATGAATTTTTAGTTGGATATTATTTTAATAATCGGCGAAATAAAATAGACAAAAAAATGGCTTGCCTCAATTGAAGCAAGCCATAGAAATATTTTAATTTAAGGCGATTAGTTTGTTGCCACTCCAGCCTGAGGAGCAACTGTTTTATTTAATTCGCTGTCTCGGTCATAAACATCCTGAAAGAAACCAATTTCTCCATTTTCATTTACCAACGAAGTAAAATAAGTAATATAAATAGGTACTTTTTTGGTCAGTTTAAAACTGTTTTCTGTTTTACCCGCCATTGCTTTATCAATTTTATCGGGAGTCCATTCAGGATAATCTTTAAGCATGGCAACAGCTAATTCTTTTGCCATTTTTACGTTGATACAACCATGGCTGAAAGTTCTTTTTTCAAAATCGAATAAAGTTTTAGACGGAGTATCGTGTAAATAAATATCATCCGGATTTGGAAACATAAATTTTACCAATCCTAAAGAGTTGTCTGGTCCTGGTTTTTGTCGTACCTGACCATTTACAATCTCCATGTTTTTTTCGGCAAGATAATTTTTATCTGCAGCGATTTTACCTTTTAGTTCATTGTTTACAATACTTTGCGGAACGGTCCAGTAAGGACTAAAAACGATTCTGTCAATTTCACCGTTAAAAATGGTTGTTTTGGTTAAAGGAGCTCCAACAAACACACTAGAAGTCAATTGTACCTTTCCGTTTTTAACATAAATTAATTCATACGAAGGAACGTTTACTAAAACATACTCATCGCTGCTGGCAATCTGAGCCGAAATTGCACGACATCTTTCCATGTTAAGTTTTAATGTCTCCATTTTATCAGAAAGTGGTACATTCATTTCTTTGATATGATCTTCTGATAATATATAGTTAGGTTTAAAACCATTACGAACTTTATATTTCATTACAGCATCCATCAGTTCACGGTCGTAAACGTTACTTTTAGAGTCATTTTTTAAATCTCCCAATAAATATAATCGGGTTCTAACCTGTGCAATAGTACTTGAAACAGCATCCGGGCGTAAATCTTTATAAGGAGTTTCTTCCGGAACAATTGGTTTCCATTTATTAGAACGATCTAATTTTTTATATTTTTTTAGAACGTCTTGTAATTTGTAATACTGATCATATTCTACTTTAACATTTTCAGTGGTCGAAGCAGTAACTTCTTCGATTGTACTATAGTTTAGAAAATCTTTCAGCATAGCGTCATAAGATATTTTTTTCTTAGCATCTGAATTGCTTTTTTTAGCGTAAGCAATATATAAAGAACTCAAAAGCATATCAGCATCTGTTTTAGACAGCTTTGTTTCTGAAGAAGAAAAAAGTTCATCGATTTCTTTTTGATAAGGAATAATCAGATCATTTGTTTTTTTAGCTTTTTCATATAATGCAGTACCAAACTCGTTGATTGCATCTTCATCAAACCAAATAGTTCCCAGTGTTCTGTTTTTGTATAATGACATCACATCAGATTTATATTTTTTCAAATCCGAATATCTTTTAAAGAAGTCATTTGAAATTTCGTCTACATTATCAGAACCTGAATTGTTGTAAACGGGGGCAATAGTTGAAGTTTTTTTATAGGAAACAATGTCGTTTTCTGCTCTGTTGAAAGAAGATACAAAAAAACTCAAGCTTAAAATTATGGTGAATGGATATAATGTTTTCATTTTTTTAAATTTTTACGTTATTACTTAATTGTAAAAGTTTTGGGTAAAAATTTGGGGCTTTTCTACCATGCTAAATTACTTCATGATGCTGTGTAACAAGTTGTTGTATTTAATTTAAATTTTTCAAGATTGCCATGTTGTTAACATTTCTATAAGACTTATATAAGATAAATACGCCAGTTATTCAAAATGTTACCCCTGTAGATTAAAAAAGATTCTTTTTTTTGTTAACAAAAAGATATTAGGGTAAACAAATATTTTAATATTTTGTAAATTGCTCCCTTAAAATTATCATATTCATAAAATGGAACAACAAAAACCATATATTCCTAAAAATAAAGTAAGAATTGTAACAGCTGCATCTCTTTTTGACGGACATGATGCCGCAATTAATATTATGCGCCGTATTATTCAGTCTACAGGAGTCGAAGTGATTCATTTAGGACATGACCGCAGTGTTGAAGAAGTGGTAAATACCGCCATTCAGGAAGATGCAAATGCGATTGCCATGACTTCGTATCAGGGTGGGCACAATGAATACTTTAAATATATGTATGACTTGCTTCATGAAAAAGGAGCAGGGCATATCAGAATTTTTGGAGGCGGAGGCGGAGTAATTCTGCCAAGCGAAATTTCAGAATTACATGAATATGGTATTACCAGAATTTATTCTCCGGATGACGGACGTTCTTTGGGTTTACAAGGAATGATCAACGATTTGGTAGAACGTTCTGATTACCCGATTGGAGACCAGCTAAATGGTGAAATAGATCATATCGAAAATAAAACGCCAACCGCAATTGCAAGATTAATTTCGGCGGCAGAGAATTTCCCTGAAATTGCAAAACCGGTTTTTGATAAAATTCACGAAAACAATACCAATTCTATAATTCCGGTTCTTGGAATTACTGGAACAGGAGGAGCCGGAAAATCATCTTTGGTAGATGAACTGGTTCGTCGTTTTTTAATCGATTTTCCAGAAAAAACAATCGGATTAATTTCTGTCGATCCTTCAAAGAGAAAAACAGGAGGAGCATTGTTAGGAGACAGAATCCGTATGAATGCCATTAACAATCCTCGTGTGTATATGCGTTCGCTGGCTACCCGTCAGTCGAATTTGGCATTGTCTAAATATGTTGCCGAAGCTATTCAGGTTTTAAAAGCAGCAAAATACGATCTGATTATTCTGGAAACTTCGGGAATCGGACAATCTGATACCGAGATTATGGACCACTCAGATGTATCCTTATATGTAATGACTCCGGAATTTGGAGCAGCAACACAATTAGAAAAAATCGACATGCTTGATTTTGCTGATTTGGTAGCGTTGAACAAATTTGATAAAAGAGGTGCTCTTGACGCCATTCGTGACGTTAAAAAACAATATCAGCGCAATCATAATTTATGGGATAAAAATCCGGACGAAATGCCCGTTTTTGGAACCATAGCTTCTCAGTTTAACGATCCCGGAATGAACACGCTTTATAAAGCGATTATGGATAAAATTGTAGAGAAAACAGCATCCGAATTAAAATCGACTTTCCAGATTACTAAGGAAATGAGCGAGAAAATCTTCGTGATTCCGCCTCACAGAACCCGTTATTTATCTGAAATTGCAGAGAATAACAGATCTTATGATGAAATCGCTGCTTTACAACAAAAAGTAGCACAGAAACTATACGGAATCTTTAAAACCATAGAATCAGTTTCAGGTAAAGTTCCTCAAATTAATAAAGCGGGAATTGATGACAATAGTGTCATCCTGAGCGGAGTCGAAGGACTGGACGAAAACAGAATCTTTTTGAATCTTTTACTCAATCAGTTTGATAAAGTAAAAATGGACTTAGATCCGTACAATTGGGAAATTATCCTGAATTGGGATGAAAAAGTTGCCAAATACAAAAATCCGGTTTACAGCTTTAAGGTTCGTGATAAAGAAATTAAAATTGCGACACATTCTGAAAGTTTATCGCATTTACAAATTCCAAAAATAGCTTTACCTAAGTACGAAGGCTGGGGCGATATCCTGCGTTGGAATCTTCAGGAAAATATTCCGGGAGAATTTCCGTTTGCTTCAGGATTATATCCTTTTAAACGGGAAGGTGAAGATCCGTCAAGAATGTTTGCCGGAGAAGGCGGACCGGAAAGAACCAACAAACGTTTTCATTATGTAAGTGCAGGATTGCCGGCAAAACGACTTTCGACTGCTTTTGACAGTGTGACATTGTACGGAAACGATCCGGATATTCGTCCTGATATTTACGGAAAAATTGGAAATGCGGGAGTTTCAATCTGCTGTCTGGATGATGCTAAAAAACTGTATTCAGGTTTCGACCTGGTACACGCTTTAACATCGGTAAGTATGACGATAAACGGGCCAGCACCAATGTTGTTAGGCTTTTTTATGAATGCAGCGATCGATCAGCAATGCGAATATTACATCAAAGCAAACGAACTCGAAAAAGAAGTTGAAGCTAAGATCAACAAAATATACAAAGACAAAGGTCTTGAGCGCCCAAAATACCAGGGCGATTTACCAGAAGGAAACAACGGTCTGGGATTAATGCTTTTAGGGGTTACCGGAGATCAGGTTTTACCTCTGGAGGTTTATAACGATATTAAAGCCAAAACATTATCGCAGGTTCGTGGGACGGTTCAGGCTGATATCCTGAAAGAAGATCAGGCACAAAATACCTGTATTTTCTCTACCGAATTTGCTTTGCGATTAATGGGAGACGTTCAGGAATATTTTATTACTAAAAACGTTCGTAATTTCTATTCGGTTTCGATTTCAGGATATCACATTGCCGAGGCAGGAGCAAACCCAATTACGCAGTTGGCGTTTACGCTTTCGAATGGTTTCACTTACGTGGAATATTATTTGAGCCGTGGCATGAACATCAACGATTTTGGACCAAACTTATCGTTTTTCTTCTCGAACGGAGTAGATCCGGAATATTCTGTAATTGGTCGTGTAGCTCGTAAAATCTGGGCAAAAGCCATGAAAAACAAATACGGAGCAAACGAAAGAGCACAAATGCTGAAATATCATATTCAAACTTCCGGACGTTCATTACACGCGCAGGAAATTGACTTTAACGATATCAGAACCACTTTACAGGCCTTATATGCGATTTACGACAACTGTAATTCATTACACACCAATGCCTACGACGAAGCGATTACAACGCCAACCGAAGAATCTGTACGTAGAGCAATGGCAATTCAGTTGATTATCAATAAAGAATTAGGTTTAGCGAAAAACGAAAACCCAATACAAGGTTCATTCATTATCGAAGAATTAACAGATTTGGTAGAAGCTGCAGTTTTACAGGAATTCGACCGAATCACAGAACGTGGCGGAGTTCTTGGTGCAATGGAAACCATGTACCAACGTTCTAAAATTCAGGAAGAAAGTTTGTATTACGAAACTTTAAAACACAACGGAGATTTCCCAATTGTGGGTGTAAATACGTTCCTGAGCTCAAAAGGTTCTCCAACGGTAATTCCGGCAGAAGTAATTCGCGCCACCGAAGAAGAAAAACAATACCAAATCACGATGCTGGATAACTTACATCAGTTTCACGAAGCGCAAGTAAATGAGCATTTAAGTAAACTACAGGATGCAGCGATTAAAAATGAAAACTTATTCGATCATTTAATGGAAGCCACAAAGGTTTGTTCTTTAGGTCAGATTACTTCGGCGTTGTTTGAAGTGGGTGGGCAATATAGAAGAAATATGTAATTTTTTTAGATTCTAATAATAGAAAAACCTCTCAGCAATGAGAGGTTTTTTTGTGGAATTATTTGGAGAAAACCATTAGTTGTTTACAATTTGTAGTTAACCAAATTAGTTTTCGCACAAGAATATGATATAATTTAGCCTTCGTTCTTTTGTCTTATTTTGGTGTTTTATTACCGTATAGATCCTCTTGTAGTGTAAGTTTTTATTTATTTTTATTTGGATTCGATACTGTAAAAACATGACATCAGCTAAATTATTTATTTTAGGAGAAGAACGGGAGCTACTATGGGTACATACAAATTATTACAGATATACGCTGTCTGATAATTCTCCGTCAAGTGATATCGAAGGAGGGCTTCTTACCTTGTGTTTTGTAACACAAGAAAGCGATGATCTTTTCTTGCATAATATGACTAAAAATATTGAGAAAGAAACAGATAGAATGGAAAAAGGGGAAATTCACTTTTATAGCAAAGGTGATGAAGATAACCCAATAAGAAAATATAAATTTAGAGATGCTTACTTAGTCGAATTTTCGGAGATTTTTTATGCAGATGGAACAGAAAACATGCAAACTGTTTTAACCATTTCGCCTGCTATTCAAAATTACGGAAGCGATAAAGATCTGGTAAAACATTGGCAAGTGTCATGGTTACCACCAGAAGAACCGGTTTATTATGCACCAAAAGAAGAGAAAGAAGATCCTAATAATTATATAAGTGGCTATTTTTACACAAAAGAAGGTAAATATCTTGGAAAAATAGGAACAGATGACAAGGTTTACATCACTGATCAGGCTTCTTTTTCAGAGATAGAAAAAGGGAAAAAAGTTTCAGATGATAAGATTATTAACTTTACTGAAAAATATGGATTGAATAATACGCAAATGTTAGACAGAGCGCATTGGATATTTGGAGAAGGAAGGGGAGAATTTGCAACTGAGTATGCACATACAATTGAAAATATGAAGAAATGGGGATATCATGGGAAAGGATTTTCAGAGGAAGGCACGTATTGTACAATGTCTGATAACAAATATAAAGGAAAAAGTGTATTTTTTTCAGGTAAAACTGGTTATGAAAATTATGATGATTTTGCTAAAGCCCGAATTGATTTAAATGACCTTAATGAGCTAAAAAATGCAGATACTGTCATTAAGGCTGTTATGGATCAACAAAGAGGAATCACTACAGACCCAACTCCAAATGCAACACAATGGTTAGGGTATCGTAACTATCTTTATAAAAATGAAATCGTAAAAGGGGAAAAACTTACCCCAGCTGATGAATCATACGAAAGACAGGTCAAAAAACTTGGCAAGGATAAGGTGTTAAGAAAAGATGGAACATCTAAATATAGTCACCTTTTTCTTGACACACGTCTACAAGCAGATATTGACAGACTAAATAGAAAAAAATCCTGAAATCATGATTAAATACTTATTTACAACTCTACTATTTATTTTTCCATTTAATTTTCAAGAGGATTGGAGATGCCTTGACGAGGGACTCAATGACTTGATTTCAATACCAATTTATACCAAAATTTGTAAATACGTTGAAATAGATACTAAAGACAACGTTAAGATAAAAATTAATAGCAAAGCAACATTAGTATTAACGAAAAAGGATATTAAAAATGGTAATTATATATTATTTGAAAAAACGAAATATCTAATCAATGACAAAGTAGGCATAAGAAATAATATAAACTATAACTATGATTTACTGAATATGGAGTCGTTTAAGAACAAAGAAGGAACTTTTTATTTATTAAAATTATACACATCAAATGGGCTTAACTTAAATTCTAAAACCTTTAATTTGATTATATTATTTTCTAAAAACAAACTATATATCCCTTTTACAGGATGGGATTCTGGTGTTGCTACAAGTCTTGGTATAAATAAAGGAAAATTATTTATATTAAGTAATGACATAGATTCAATACAATACTTTGAGTTCAAAAATAAAAAATTTGTTTATGATTCGAAAAATTCTATAAAATGTAGAATTGATTCAACCAGAAGGATATGTGTTCCTAATAGCTATAAATTTTAATTAAAAATTTAGAGAAGATTAAACTGTATATGGTTATGTATGTAGTCAGAAAGATCACTATTGGGAAACAGTTGGTTCAAAATATAGAAGACATTAATTTATTAAAATTTGGTTTGAAAAAAAGTAGTTATTTTTTAATCTTTTTAATGTTAATGCATTTTAATTCATTCTCACAAAAGAAAAATGAAATAATTAAATACTCTTCGACTTTTAATAAATCTTTAGTAAATAAAAGAAAAGTCGTGGATGGTATAACAATGGTAGATTATTATCCGTTTGACACTCTCTTTTTTAAAAACAAATTAAAATTGAGATTATATTTTATAGATGATAAGGTATTTATGGGAAAACAATTACTTCACTGTTTTAAGAACATTCTATATTATGAATCATTATTATTTTTTACTCTTAATAATAAAGAATATTTATACATCTATCCACATTATGATGGATACAATGGTCCTTATATATGGTATGAATTGGGACTTTTAATAGAAATTAAGCCTGTACCCATCGTAAAAAAAAATATAGATTATTTTGAAGATTACCAGGTAAATGAAATCTTAAAATTCAAGAAGTATAAAATAAAAAGTCTGAAAGATAAAACTTGTTCAGGTGAATCTTTAAATTGATCTAAAAAAGCACTTAGAAGATTGTTCATATTGTACAATGTTTAATTCTAATTATAAAGGCAAAGTGTATTTTTTTCAGGATAAAAGAGGGTAAATCTCTTGAAAAAACAGGAGTAGATCTTTTAAGAACGATTGAAGATTATGAAAAAGAAGCAAAAAATATTAAATAGTATAATTTTATTTTTACTCTTATCGAATTATGGATATGCTCAAAAATTTGATTATAGCAAACTTAAAAGTCATCCTATAAAATTTATGAATCATGAGTTGAGTCTTATGAAGGCTAAAAATGCATATGATATACTTCCCGCTTTTGGAATGGCAAAGACAGTTCACAAATCAAATTTAATTGATATTAAAATTAATGAAAGTCCACCTATTTTTCATGTATGTAATGATTCGATACAAGAGAATCAGGTCAATAACCAGACCGAATACTTATTGTATATAAATAATAAAATAAATTTAGATTCTTTATTCATTAATGCAATCAACAGTTCAGTAAAATATCAAACCTATGTAAAATTTGAAGATTATTATACGTTTACATTTAATAATAGAGAATTTGCTGTTTTTCGCGTTACTGAACGTCGCTTTTTTAATAATGTTTTGTATTATCATTTGATTTTACTTGAGATTAAAAACGATAAAGTGGCGAAAAGTTTTGCTTTTATTGATTGTCCGGAAATTACCCTAAACTGTTTTGGTGATTTTAATTTTGATGGTAATTTAGATTTTATAGATTGGAGGAAAAAAGAAACAAAAATTAATTTGTATAGCTTGCGAGGTAATAAGTTTGTCAAAGAAAAGCAATATATTAAGGTTAGACCAACAAAAAACGAACAAAATTATGAGCGTCATTATGATGATTTGTTTAATTATAGTTTAATTGACAAGAAAAACTCAAAATGGTTTTACAGTTTTTGATGATTTCAGAACTGATGTTATCAATCTAATAAATAAAATAGATAATAAAGTTTTCTATACTACTAATAGTGAATGTAGAGTTACTTGCGAAGATTTCTCCTTTGTCGAAATGACAATATTGCGATTAAATTTTAAACACATATTCTTTAGAAAAACATTATTCCCCAACCAACGCCTCATTAATTTCTGTTATCAACTCAAATTCATCCAAAGGAAACATTGCTAACACCATTTCTAAAATAAGAGCCACATTAATAGGCGAATATTTAATTGTACTCGAAACCTGATGTGCATCTTGTTCTAATGCTGCAATGCATAATTTTAGTGTTTCGGTAATCATGCAGCCTAACTCAAAATAATTTGCTACTTTAATTTGAGCGGTATAAGTTTCGGTTTTGTCCTTAGACGTAGTTAAAGTATTGCAATATCTGGAGGCTAATTCTTTAAGATAATTCAGCTTTTTGGTTTCATTGGTTTCCATGGCGTATATTTTTAGTTATTTATCGTTTTACAGTTAGACTTTTATTATTTTATTATAAGAAAAAGTGTACTTTTGTTTGATTCAGCGAAGGAAGAAATAGATTGTATCGTACCAAACCGTTTTGGTTGGTATCTGAACAGACGAAATAAGTTTTTTACCAGTTGAGGTTTTTCACACTTAATTATTATCTTTGAATTATGAGCACATTAACAAAACCAAATCATATAGGGCGCAAGATCAGCCGTATTCGTGAACTTCGTGATATGAAACAGGAAGCTTTGGCACAGGCTTTGGGAATAAGTCAGCAAACAATATCTGCTATCGAAAACAGCGAAACTATAGAAGAAGAAAGACTTATTGAAGTCGCAAAAGCACTTGGTGTAACCGTTGAAGCAATTAAAAATTTTTCAGAAGAAGGTGTGATAAACTATTTTAATACTTTTAATGAAAGTCCTAACAATTATTTCGGACTTACTAATTGTACATTCAATCCATTAGATAAATTAATGGAAACTGTAGACGAAAATAAAAAGCTTTACGAGCGTTTGCTTAAAGCGGAACAAGATAAAATCGAATATCTGGAAAAATTACTTCAAGGGAAATAATATTTTCGAGACAGATTTATTTATAAAAAAGCATCAGCCACGGTTGGTGCTTTTCAATTTTAAGGCAAAAAACAAATCTTAGCGCGATAATGAAAATTGTACTAGAAAATAAAGGAATTAAAACAGATACTTTTTATATACCGCCTTTTGTTTTGTATGAAGGCGAAGTTGTTGTTTTGTACTTATACAACGGAAAACATTTATATGATACCGAGATATTGCTCAGGGATATTTTTTGCGGTAAAATTAAACATGAAAATGTGATCCTTTATCGAAAGATGAGATTTGTTGAGTATTTTAGAAGATCATATTTTAGAGATACTTTTTTTCCTTTAACAGTTGGAATATACCTTAGGAAAAATGCAAATCCCAGAAGTCATTTTTCTAATAAAATATTTGAAGATGAATGGATTAAAAAAGAAACTAAAATAGAAAGGTTGCCAGGAACTGTACGAAAGCTTTTAACTTTGTATGCGGCTCTTTCAAAAACAAAAGATATAATATTTGACCTGCCAGCATTGGATTCGCAAGGAACTGAGCTTGCCTTTAAAATGGTAAAGGATGCGGTTAAAGATGGGGGTTCAGCAATTTTGCTTGATGGGTATGATGATATGAGGGAACACACCTCTAAATTCATAACTTTAGAATGGAATAATGGTAATCCGCCACCAGAAAATGAATTTCATTTTAAATTTTAACATAAAAAAAGCATCAGCCGCAACCGATGCTTTTTAATTGTAATGTAAAAAACAATTAACGACGAAACGAAGGACTTTCGTTTACAGACTCGTCTAACTTAACAGTTTTTGTTTTCTTCGCTGAAACCGCAATTTGGTGTTTCGCAACTTTACCATTTTCTTTTACCTCTAAAACATAAGTTCCTGCTGGAAAATCTTCTAAACTTATTGTTTTTGAAATTTCTAATTTGTTAGTAGCAGATTCGCCAGTGTACACTAAATTATTATTTTCATCGTAGATAGTAAAAATTGATTTTTCAACGGTGTTGAAGTTAAAACTAACTACTTTTCCGTTTCCGGTTTTTATATTCAAAATATAATCACCTTTTCCATCAATTGCATACGTAAAGATTGTTGTTAAAAATACGGCAACAACTAAGCCCATTCTCGTAAAATTTGTCATGCTTTTTTTAATTGTTAATTACTATTTTTGGAACGCCCAAAACTACAAATAGAAATTTAATTTTATGCAAAAAAAATACTTTTTTTAATGTTTAAATTGCTGAATTAAAGATCATTGTGTCTTTTGTTTGAACAATGTACGTAATTACTGGGTTTACGGATGTTTTTAATTTGATTTTTTTAATGATTTAAAAACCAGTTGTTTATATTTATTAAGAATTATTTTGTAAAAATGAACTTCAAAATGATCTCATTAAAAAAAAGACATAAAAAAAACAGCTCAATAACCACAAAGAGCTGTTTTAAAACGTAAGTTTTTACTAACTATCTAACCTCACTTTTATACTGTATGCAGTATAACTTTTTTAGCGTACTGCTACGCTTGTATTTTTTGCAGAAAACCCTGCTTTGTAAACTGATGAAATTGCTTTTCTTGATAATAAAGTAGCATCATCAGTAATGGTAATTTCATGTCTCACTTTTTTTACATTATCTTCAACTTCTAAAAAGTAAGTTCCTTCCGGAAACTCCTCTAAGCTAAAAGTTCTCAAAATTCCGTCTTTACCTGAAGCACTTTCAGAATAAATTAAATTATCGTCTTTATCGTATATCGCCAGGTTAGCTTTGTGTACCTTGTTAAGAGCAAACGTAATAAGCTTTCCATTAGCTTTTAATACATGAAGATTAAAATCTTCATTCCCGTCAATTGCATAAGTGCTTAATCCTGAAAAAAGCACTGCACATACTAAACTTAATTTTAAAATCTTTTTCATGACATTTGTTTTTAGATTAATAATCTGTAATTCTCTGATGCTAAATTACTTCCAAAATGCCTGTTTTTTCACAACTCTATTTTCTTATTTCGATGCTATATTCTCATTTACGAAACCGTTATAGGTTAAAATTTGAATTATTTTCATCGTTTGTGTTAATTCGGTTATTATTTTTTAATGTTTTGTTTGAAATAAGATAATATTGAATTGTCTGTATTTCTTACAAAAAAGATCCTGATTAAAAGACTTACTACAAGGCACACAAAGTTTTTTTAATACATGGTTTTGTGTTTCTGAACATATTATAAGATAAAATCCTTAGCCCACTTTGCAGTTAAATCTCATTCAACAAAAACAGATTGTTTAACCGCAAAGCAGGTAAAGTTTTATACAAACAAAAAGTTCGCAAAGCTAATAGTATTAAACTTTGCGAACTTTGCGAAAACCTTTGTGTCTTTGTGGTTAATGCTAAAATAAGGCATAAAAAAAACAGCCCAATAACCACAAAGAGCTGTTTTAAAACAATCAAGTTTTTAACTTTACTAACTATCTAACCTCATTTTTATACTTTTATGAGAAGTATAAACTTTTTAGCGTATTGCTACGTCTGTATTTTGAGCAGAGAAACCTGCTTTATATGCTGATGAAACCGCTTTTGATGATAATACAGAAGCATCATCAGTAATTTGGATTTCATGTCTTACTTTTTTCACATTGTCTTCAACTTCTAAGAAATAAGTTCCTGCAGGAAATTCTTCTAAGCTAAAAGTTCTTAAAATACCTTCTTTTCCGGAAGCATTCTCAGTATAGATTAAGTTTCCGTTTTTGTCATATATACTTAAGCTTGCTTTTTGAACCTGGTTTAGAGCAAACGTAATTAGCTTTCCATTAGCTTTTAATACATGAAGATTAAAATCTGCGTTTCCATTCCCATTTCCATCAATTGCATAAGTGCTTATTCCAGTTAATAGTACTGCACAAACTAAACTTAATTTTAAAATGTTTTTCATAGCTCTTAGTTTTAAATTATTTGTTCTAATTTTCTGATGCTAAATTACTCTGGCAATGGCTTTTTTTGCACAACTGTATTTTCCAATTTATGTGCTATATTCTCATTTACGAAACCGTTATAGGTTAAAATTTGAATTATTTTAGGTGTTTTAGTTAATTCAGCTATTATTTTTCAAACATTTTTAAATGTTAATATTTTTTGGTGACGTCTAATATTCTTACAGAAATGATATATGTCTATAAAAATGGTAGAATTAATACGATATATTAAAAAAATCATCGAAAAAAATATCGGTCATTTAAAAAATGGCTCAAAAGGTAAAATAGTATAATGTAACTTTTGTTGATTTTGATGAAAAATTCTCATTTGCGAAACCGTTATAGGTTAATTTTTAAATTATATTAGGTATTTTTGTTAAATTTGCTATTATTTTTTAAAGGATTTATCATGAAGACAATTGCCCCAGCTCTTGAAGTGATAACTAACTCATACGGAAGTTCTTTTACCTATACAAAACATCCCGAAAAGACCAATAGTAAAGCTCATGTATGGCACTATCATCCTGAAATTGAATTGGTTTATATAAATGGCGGTGCAGGAAAAAGACAAATAGGAAGCCATGTTTCTTATTATACCAATGGGAGTTTGATTCTGATAGGTGCTAATTTGCCACATTGTGGTTTTACAAACGAACAAACAGGAAACATAAACGAAACGGTTATTCATATTAAACCTGAATTTTTGGGGAATGACTTTTTTGTTGCGCCCGAAATGAAAAAGGTTCAAAATCTTTTTAGTCAGGCTAAAGGCGGAATCGCTTTTGGCGGAGAAACCAAAAAAGAAATCGGACAGAAAATCGAGATGATGGAAAATCAGTCTCCGTTTCAGCGTTTGCTCACACTTCTCGCAATTTTAGACGAACTCGATTCATCTCAGGAATATACTTTACTTAACGCTGATGGGTTTTCATTAGAATTGCAAACACAAGACAACGACCGTATGAATGTGATTTTTAATTACGTAAAAGATCATTTTCAGGAATCGATTGCTATCGATGAGGTTTCGAGTCTGGTAAGTATGACAACACCATCTTTTTGTCGTTATTTTAAAAAGATCTCCAATAAAACCTTTACAGAGTTTGTAAACGAATATCGTTTGGTTCACGCATCAAAACTTTTGGCCGAAAAACCAATTAGTATCAACGAAGTATGTTACGAAAGCGGATTCAATAATTTTAGTCACTTTAGCAAATCTTTCAAGCAATACACCGGAAAAAGCGCTTCGCAATACCGTCACGAACATAAAATTATTATTAGCTAAAATATTGGTCTGGTAGAGCAGAGGTTTAGAAATTTTAGATATTCAAATCTGTTCCGCTAATTTGCTATCGCTCAGATCACAAATTCTCAGCAATTAATATTTTTATTTTGTTGAGAAGAATTAGTGCAATTCGTGGCAGCCTTTTTTGCTTTACGGTATAAGAATTATTAATTATATCGATTCTTCAGACTGATCGAAATCCGGGCTCTGGTTCTTTTGAAATTTGGATCTTTAAAATTTGGCATTTGATTTTTAATCTATTGTTATAAAAATTATATTTACATACTTGTTGTAATTAAAATATAACAAGTATGTGAATAGAGATTTAATACATCACCAAATTTTATAACCAAATGAATTTATTTAGAAAACCAATCGCCTTTCTAGTTATTGGAATGACATTTCTGAGCTGTAATAAAAAAGACACAGCATTTTCAGATCCATTAATTACCAACCGTGATACAACGGTAAATCCTGCCGAAGACTTTTTTAATTATGCCAATAACGGATGGTTCAAAAAAAATCCAATTTCGCCTGCTGACAGCAATAACGGAATCATGAGAACCGTGATGGATACTATTAATGCACAAATTAAAAGTATTTGCGAAAATTCGGCCAAAGACGCATCAGCCGCTAAAGGAAGTAATAAGCAAAAAATAGGTGATTTTTATGCTTCCGGAATGGATACTATTGCCATCGAAAAAGCCGGTTTGTCTCCATTGAACAACGAAATCAAAAAAATCAGTGAAATCAAAGATGTCGATGGACTGGTTAATACTATTGCACATTTGCAAACAGTAGGAGCAGATCCCGGATTTACATTTTATGTTGCGCAAGATGATAAAATAAGCACAAAATATGCTTTGTTTTTTTCTCAGGGTGGTTTAGGAATGAAACAAAGAGATTATTATCTGGACTCGGATAAACGTAATGTCGAAATTCGTGCAGCTTATCTGTCGCATCTTAAAACGATGATGCAATTTACAGGAGAAGCAGATGCTGTTGCTGCAAAAAATGCTGCAACGGTAATGAAACTCGAAACCGAACTGGCAAAATCTTCCAGAAAGCTAGAAGATCTTCGTGATCCTTTAGAAAACTACAATAAATTGTCTGTAGATCAGTTTAATGCCATGACCCCAAATATCGACTGGAAAAAAGTATTGCCAATTTTAGGTATTACAAAAGCCGATTCTGTAATTGTAGGTCAGCCGGAATTCTTCAAAACATTAAATACAACCATTAAAAAGTACACGATTGAAGAATGGAAAACATACCTGAAATGGAATCTGGTAAATATTTATGCGCCTTATTTAACGAAAGATATTGAAAAGCAAAATTTCAAATTCTATTACACTACATTAAATGGTGTTTCGACTCAAAAACCACGTTGGAAAAGAGTAGTAGGACAAACAGATGAATCTCTGGGAGAATTAATTGGTCAGGTTTATGTTGCTGATTATATGCCAAAAGGAGTAAAAGAGAAATTGCTGGAAATAGGAAATAATATTCGTGATGTATTTGCTTCGCATATTAAAAAACTGGACTGGATGAGCGAAGCTACCAAGCAAAAAGCATTATACAAGCTGAGTAAAATGGTAATGAAATTAGGCTATCCGGATAAATGGAAAGATATGAGCCAGCTTTCGATAGACAGAAAATCGTATTGTGGTAATGTGATGAATGCCAATATCTGGGATTATAAATACATGATCAACAAATACGGAAAACCGGTTGACAGAAACGAATGGGTAATGCAGCCACAAACCTATAATGCGTATTATAACCCAAGTAATAATGAAATTGTAATTCCGGCTTGTAATATTATTGTTCCGGGTTACGAAGGACGTATGCCGGACGATGCAATATTGTACGGAATAATTGGAGGTTCTTTCTTTGGACACGAGATTACACATGGTTTTGATGATCAGGGAAGTCAGTATGATGAAAAAGGAAATCTAAACAACTGGTGGACACCGGAAGATTTGAAAAAATTCAAGGCCAAAACAAAACTGATTGTAGATCAATACAATAAATTTGAGGTTTTAGGCAAACATATAAATGGTTCTGCAACTCAGGGTGAAAATATTGCCGATTTAGGTGGTGTAATTATGGGATATGAGGCATTTCAAAAAACAGCTCAGTTTAAAAACAAAGAAAAAATAAACGGATTAACACCGGATCAGCGTTATTTTCTGGCGTATGGATATTCCTGGATGATTAACCGTAGAGACGAATCGAAAATCAATCAAATTATGACTGATGTACATGCACCGGAACAATTCAGGGTTAACGGACCTTTGAGTAATATCCCGGAGTTTCATAAAGCATTCAATGTTAAACAAGGAGATAAAATGTACCAACCGGATAGTTTACGAGTAGTAATCTGGTAAAAAATAAATTCAAGTTTAATTAAAACCATTCGTTGCGGCGAATGGTTTTTTTATTTACAGAATTTTTGCCGCAGATTAAATGGGTTTTTTAACCATTCATTCGTGCAAATTTGAGACAAACCTTTTTCTAATCATCTGCAAAATCATAACATAATTACAGAAAAACCAATCAGATTTTTCATATGATTTATTTAGAAAAAAGTATATTTACAATCCCTAATCAGAAAAAAATAAATATGAGAAACTTTAGATTTTTGGTATTTGCTTTCCTTTTATGCGTAACGTCAATGAGTTATGCTGCCAAAGTAGATACTTTACAAGTTGCAAGTACCGCCATGAGCAAAACTTATAAAGCTGCGGTTGTTTTACCAAATTCGTATGCAAAAAGCAAATCGGCATTTCCGGTTATGTATTTGTTACATGGCGCTTATGGACATTTTAGTGACTGGTTAAAAAATACGCCAAATAAAAAGTTAGTACAAAGCTTAGCTGATCAGTACAATATAATTATTGTAATGCCAGAAGGCGAAACGTTTAGTTTTTATCTGGACAGTCCGGTAAACAAAGGCAGTCAGTTTGAAACTTTTATTACGCAGGAAGTCATTCAAAAAGTAGATAAAACCTATAGAACGATAAGCAACAGAACCGGACGCGTTATTACGGGGCTTTCTATGGGAGGACATGGCGCTTTGTATTTGTCTGCCAAACATCCCGATTTATTTTGTGCCGCTGGCAGTATGAGCGGAGCCGTAGATATGAGCACGATGCTTAATCGGGAGTCTTCTGCACAGGTAGTTAAATTAATGCAGCCTGTGTTTGGAGATAAAAGCGACAACTCAGAAATGTATGCACAATATGCTGTAATGGGAATGTTAGATAAGCTAAAAGCAAACAAACTGGCTTTGATTATTGATTGCGGAGTAGACGATTTTTTGATAGAACCCAACAGAGAATTACACAGAAGATTGGTTTACAATAAAGTAGATCACGATTATACAGAACGTCCCGGAGCACATACTTGGGAATATTGGGAAAATTCACTACCTTACCATGTATTATTCTTTAACAAAATTTTGCTTAAAAATCAGCAAGTTGTAAAGAAATCTTAAAATTTTTAATACTGAATTAACCAAAATTTTTTTTTTGGTTTGGTTTTTGGAATACCTTTTATAAATCTTAAAAATTAAATATTATGAAAAAGATACTTACCCTTTTCGCAGTTGTTGGATTAATCGTGTTTTCTAGTTGTGAAGGACCAGAAGGGCCTCCTGGACAAGATGGATTGATTGCTGAAGTTTTTGAGCTTCAAAATGTGAATTTTGCCTATAATGCAAATGATGGATATAATATTTATCAAAAGTTAAACCCTACAATTTTTCCTTCTGATGTTATCTTGATTTATAGATTAGCGGGTACTATTGATTCTAATACACCAGTTTGGCAACAAATTCCACGAACTTTATACACTTCAAAAGGAGAACTTGATTATGATTTTGACTTTAGTAAGCAAGATTTTACAATTTATGCAGGTGGAAATTATGATTTATCCTTAACTCCAGAGTTTCTTAATAAACAAACTTTTAGAATTGTAATTGTTCCTGGAGGTTTCTCTACAACTGGTAAATCAGCTAATAAATCTGAATTTTCAGATTACAATGCAGTTATCAAGAAATATAATATTGATGATAGTAATGTTAAGAAATTAAACTAATTGCTGAAATAAAATAAAAAAAGGAAATCGTAAGATTTCCTTTTTTTATGAATATATATTGAAAATATTATTCCTGATCAGCATCACTAAGTTCTTTTTCTTCTCCAAATTTTAAAGAAACCAGAATCCCCACTAATAATGAAACCGCTATAAATCCTAACGAAGCCCATTCCGGTACAGGAAACCATTCGTGTAATAGCATTTTTAATCCTACGAAACTTAAAATCGCGATTAAACTATATTCCAGATAACTGAATTTTGCCAGCATATTAGCAAGGAAAAAATACATCGAACGTAGTCCGAGAATGGCAAAAATATTAGAACTAAATACTAAAAAAGGATCTTTTGTAATCGCAAGAATTGCAGGAACACTGTCAACAGCAAAAAGAACATCCATAAATTCAATTACAATAAGGGCAACAAACAGCGGAGTTGCTGCTTTTTTTCCTTTCTCTGTGAGAATGAAAAATTTCTCGTGTTCCATTTGAGAAGTTATCGGAATCACTTTTCCTAAAAACTTATAGATAAAGGAATCTTTGGGATGAAAATCTTCTTCTTTTCCTGAAAAAAGCATTTTTATAGCAGTAAAAAGTAAAAAGACACCAAAGACGTAAGTAGTCCAGGCAAATTTATTGATTAACATAACGCCAAAGAAAATCATGAGTCCGCGGAAAATAACCGCGCCCAGGATTCCCCAGAATAAAACACGATGCTGGTATTTTTGCGGAATTTTGAATGAGGCAAAAATAATCGCAATCACAAAAATATTATCGACACTTAAAGACAGTTCGATTAAATAACCCGTAATAAACTTCATTGAGGCGACAGCTGGTTTCAGCTTATCCGGATTTGCAATAAAATCTGTGGTGTAAAGCCAGTAAATAACTCCTGAAAAAAGAAAAGATAAAGTAACCCAGATAAGAGTCCATTTGCTGGCTTCTTTAGTACTTATAATATGAGGGTTTTTATTAAAAACACCCAGGTCTAACGCAAGAATAAGAACTACGGCTAATAAAAATAAAATCCAGACTATCATAATTCGTTATTTTTTAGTGGTTACTACAAAGATAGCTTATGATATTTAACTTAAAAAGGAAATTGTTTAAAGTTAACTTTAGATTTTAGGTGTATAAGTGGTTTGCTAACTCTGTATGATAATAGATCTGTCACATTGAGTGAAGTCGAAATGCAGCAAATGGTTCTCGACTCCGCTCGAACTGACATCGCGTTTGTCCTATTTAGCACATTAGAAATACAAAAAAAAATTGTCACATTGAGCGAAGCCGAAATGCAGTTATTGGTTCTCGGTTCCTTTTGAATTTAGAGTGCATTTTATATTTAGAAAATGGAAATGTTCAACACTGATAAATAAAAAAAGTGCCAACAATTACGATGGCACTTCTGGTATATAATCTAAGCTTTGAATTATAATGCTGATTTAACAGTTTTGATAATTCTTGCAGCAATTTTGTATGGATCTCCGTTTGAAGCTGGTCTTCTGTCTTCTAACCAACCTTTCCATCCTTTTTGAACTGTCATCAAAGGAATTCTGATAGAACATCCTCTGTCTGAAACTCCATAAGAGAAATCGTGAATAGAAGCAGTTTCATGTTTACCAGTTAAACGTTGGTCGTTGTAAGCTCCGTAAACTGCGATATGCTCAGCAGTAACAGGACGGAAAGCCTCACAAATTCTTTCGTAAGTTGCCTGATCTCCACATGTTCTTAATACTTCGTTAGAGAAGTTAGCGTGCATTCCAGAACCATTCCAGTCAGTATCTCCCAGAGGTTTTGGGTGGTATTCGATATAGTAACCATATTTTTCAGTCAAACGGTCTAGTAAGTAACGGGCAACCCAGATTTCGTCTCCGGCTTTTTTGGCACCTTTAGCGAATAATTGGAATTCCCATTGTCCGCAAGCAACCTCTTGGTTGATTCCTTCAAAGTTGATTCCTGCAGCGATACATAAATCAGCATGCTCTTCAACTAATTTTCTACCGTGTGTGTTTTTTCCACCTACTGAACAGTAGTACATCCCTTGTGGAGCAGGGTATCCTCCAACTGGAAATCCAAGTGGAAGTTGAGTTTTAGTATCCATGATGAAATACTCTTGTTCGAATCCAAACCAAAAATCATCATTATCATCATCAATTGTAGCTCTACCGTTAGAAGGGTGTGGAGTTCCGTCAGCATACATAACTTCAGACATTACTAACCATCCATTGATACGGGTTGGATCTGGATAGATTGCAACCGGAACTAAAAGACAGTCAGAAGAACCACCTTCAGCTTGTTTTGTTGATGAACCATCAAATGACCAGTTTCCAAGTTCAGCTAATGTTCCTTTGAAATTTTCGTGCTCTTCAACTTTAGTTTTACTTCTAAGATTTTGAGTTGGTTCATATCCATCTAACCAAATGTACTCTAACTTAATTTTAGCCATAATAATATAAATTAATTTTTTTGTTTTTTTTCGTTGGGTCAAATATAGATTTATTTTTTTAGTCCTAAAAATTAGGGGGCTATTTTGTTTTGCTGACTATAATTTTTTGGATAAGCGCAATTTTGAGAGGGGTATATTTTGTAAAAAGCAATTTTTAACACCTTTAAAAAATAAATTCGCAAAAATTATATATGATTTTTAAAATTCATCGTTAAGGAATTATGAAAAAATGTTTATTTAATGAAGAATGCTAAGGTATTTTGTTATATTTCTTTGAATCAAATTCATTATTCTTTGAAAAAATGATGTTATGTTGAAAAATCGTCGTTTAAAAATCTAAAATTTATGTTTTAAACAGGGCGTTTTATTGTTTATATTTGTTCCTCTTTTTTTAATGAAAATGATTACGAATTTTTAAAATTATATACATGTCAACATTACGTTTCCAAGCTTTACAACAAGCTTCTACAAGAAAGCCGGTACATTTTGAAGAAATAGACAGAAAGTCTAATATTTTTGGTTCAAATGTGTTTAATGAAAAAGCAATGAAGCAGTTTTTGACTTCGGATGCTTTAAAAGGAGTAAGAGACGCCATTCAGCACGGAACTAAAATAGACAGAAAACTGGCAGATTACATCGCCATGGGAATGAAAGAATGGGCGTTATCAAAAGGTGTTACACATTATACACACTGGTTTCAGCCGCTTACAGGAACAACTGCAGAAAAACACGATGCTTTTTTTGAAACATCTTATGACGGAAGTGATCCTGTAGAAAAATTTGGCGGAGCACAACTCGTACAACAAGAACCGGATGCCTCGAGTTTTCCTAATGGCGGAATCAGAAATACATTCGAAGCCAGAGGATATACAGCCTGGGATCCAACTTCTCCGGCATTTATTTATGGAACAACTTTATGTATTCCAACCGTTTTTATTGCCTATACAGGAGAAGCTTTAGATAACAAAATTCCGTTGTTAAGAGCTTTATCTGCAATTGATGAAGCTGCAACTGAGGTTTGTAAATACTTTGACAAAAACGTAAAAAAGGTAACGGCAACTTTAGGGTGGGAGCAGGAATATTTTCTGATCGATAAAGCTTTGGCAAATTCCCGTCCGGATTTAATGATGACCGGAAGAACCTTATTAGGGCATACCTCTGCAAAAGGACAACAATTAGACGATCATTATTTCGGGTCAATTCCAACACGTGCTTTAACTTATATGAGAGATTTAGAGCAGGAATGTATGTTGTTAGGAATTCCGGTAAAAACACGCCATAACGAAGTAGCGCCTAACCAATTTGAGCTGGCACCTATTTTTGAAGAAACCAATCTTGCCGTAGATCACAACTCTTTATTGATGGATGTAATGCAAAGAGTGGCAGAGCGTCATGATTTTAAAGTATTATTTCACGAAAAACCATTTAAAGGTGTAAACGGTTCCGGAAAACATAACAACTGGTCGCTGGCTACAGATACAGGAGTCAATTTATTGAGTCCGAGTAAAACGCCAATGAGCAATTTGCAATTTCTTACCTTTTTTATCAATACCATAAAAGCGGTAAATGATTACGAAACACTATTAAGAGCTTCTATTGCAACAGCAAGTAACGATCATAGATTAGGAGCAAATGAAGCACCTCCGGCAATTATGTCGGTTTTTATTGGAGCACAATTATCAAAAGTGTTACTGGAATTAGAAAGCGTAACCACAGGAAAATTATCTCCGGAAGAAAAAACAGATTTAAAATTAAATGTAGTAGGTAAAATTCCGGATGTGTTATTAGACAATACAGACCGAAACAGAACTTCGCCTTTTGCCTTTACAGGAAATAAATTCGAATTTAGAGCAGTAGGATCAAATTCAAACTGTTCAAATTCAATGACAACCCTTAATGGTATTGTAGCCAAACAATTAAAAGATTTTAAAATAGAAGTCGATACTTTGATCGAGTCAAAAGACATGAAAAAAGACGATGCTATTTTTAATGTTTTGAGAGAATACATTAAACAATCTAAAAAAATACTTTTTGAAGGTGACGGATACAGTGAAGCATGGGAAAAAGAAGCTGCCAAAAGAGGTTTGAGCAATTTTAAAACAACACCTGAAGCTATAAAAGCTAAAGTTTCTAAACAAGCCCTGGATTTATTTTCTGAATTAGGAATCTTAAATCATGTAGAGGCAGAGGCACGCTATGAAATAGAACTGGAAGAATATACTAAAAAAATTCAGATCGAAGGAAGAGTTTTAGGAGATATTGCAAGAAATCACGTAATTCCAACTGCTATTCGCTATCAAAATACATTAATCGAAAATGTAAAAGGATTAAAAGAAATCTTCGGGAAGGAATTTGAAACCATTGCAAAAGAGCAAATCGTTTTAATTAAAGAAATTTCAGGTCATATTGAAGGAATTAATTCAAAAGTACTGGCTATGACCAACGAAAGAAAAACGGCAAACCACTTAACAGATGCCCAAAAAATGGCAGAAGCATACTGTAATAATGTGAAACCGTATTTTGAAGATATCCGTAATCATTGTGATAAATTAGAATTATTGGTTGATGACGAAAGCTGGACCTTAACAAAATACAGAGAATTATTGTTTACAAAATAAATAAGAAGTTAATTTTTCTTAAAAGCCCATCAAATTAAAGATGGGCTTTTTTTGTTTTAATGTTAAAATAATGGGTAATGAATATTGTTTTTAACAAATCTTTGGGGCTAAATGTAAATTAATTGTAATAAGACAGTAATTTCCTATTTATATTTTTAGCCATTTTAGTAGTTCATCGACATAGTTTTACAGTTCATCGAAAAGAAGTTAAGTTATTGGAAAATAGGTATTTCTACTTGAATCGTGTATTAATAAGTTTTCTAATTTTGGTCATGAAAAGAGAAAATAAGATTTAGATTTTGTTTTCAAATGAAGTTGAAAAGCCCCATATTTTTCCCCAAATCGCGAACCTGCATAATAAGTTGTATTAATAACCAATTAAATATATTTATTATGAAAAAAGTAATTTTAAGCATCTCAGCGATGCTGTTTGTGGGAGTCGCAGCTTTTGCGCAAGGTAACACCTCTTCAGTAAATCAAAATGGTAATTCTGACACTGGTATTGTTACTCAAAATGGAGCTACTAACGGAGCTACAGTTGATCAATTAGGTGACAGCAACAAATCCGAAGTGTATCAGGGAATTCAGCCGGGTATTTACAATGCTAAAAACAATTTATCTGATGTAAAACAAAAAGGTAACAACAATGGTGCTTTTATTTCTCAAAGTAACCACGACAACAAAGCGTATCAAACTCAAACAGGAGACTGGAACAAAGCAACAATCTGGCAAGATCAGATCGCTCCTCCGGTATCAGCACTTGGCGGATTTGATAAAGCAACTCAGGTACAAAAAGGAAAAAGTAACGATGCTACTATCGATCAGGGTACAACCGGAAATGAAAAACCAACCGGAGCTCCTTTTTCAGCAGCTCAACTTGCAACTGTAGCGGCAGTAGCAGTGCCATTTGCACCTCATAACTCAAATGAAGCTACTCAGACTCAAACAGGAGACAACAACATTGCATATGCTTCTCAGGGTGGTGTTAAAAACAAATCATGGCAAACTCAAACTTCTCCAACAGGAACTTCTGCTGCAGATGCCAACAAATCATACCACTATCAATATGGTGATGAAAACAGCGCAACAACTGTTCAAAACGGTACTAAGTTAACTGAAAGTACATTGCAAATTGGAAACAAAAATATTGCAACCGTTACTCAAACTGGTGCTGCTCATAGTAGTGTTGCCTTCTCTAACGGAAACATGAATACTATTACAGTTACACAATCAGGTATGTAATTTTGAAAAATAAAGATGAGATAGTCATAGAACGTGACTATCTCATTTTTTAATCTAAATCAATTACGATGAAAACTTTCATTTTAAATATCGCATTATTTTTACTTTTTCCCATTGTATTTTATGCACAGGAAAAAGAAGATAATTCAGATTTTAAGCCTTATAGTTCTTCGGTTTTTAATTCAAAAGAAAAAGCGTTAAGCGTTGTTTCGAGTATGAATAAAAAAGCACAGGACGATTTAAATTCAAAAATTCAGGCCGGTATTCAGATACAGCAAATAGGGGATTTAAATAAAGTAGTGGCAAACTTAAGATCAAATGAAACAAAAGTTGCTGTGGATCAAAATGGAGACCGAAATGAATTGCTTTTAGATAAAAATGCTAAAACATTAACGCAACGCATTATTCAGCAAGGCGACAACAATAAGATTTCTGATTTTACATTATACACGAACTATAATGTAAACATGGAAATGATCCAAAAAGGAGACAATCAAAACATACAAAGTATTGGAACCAATTCACTGTCAAAAAACATGAAAATTACCCAGACAGGAAATGGAGCCTCCATAATTCTCATTAACAAATAAATTAAAAACATGCGTTTTTTATATCGACATATCATTTTCGTATTACTGTTTTTTACTGCCATTACTTATGGTCAGGTTCCCCAGGACAAAATAAAAGCTAAACTGGAAATCGAAAAAATCGAAGGTAATATAAAAATTACAGGAACTGCTGAAAACCTCACAGATGTAATCAGGAGTGCTGCCTACAGAATGTCAGTTATAAAAAATAATAGTAAAAGTAATAATCAGTCTAACAACGATCAGGTTGGTGTTTTTACTCTGCAACCCAACGAACTGCAAAAATTATCTACCTCTCAGATCAATCTTTCAGAAGATGATGAGGTAATCGTTTTGTTATTGTTTTATGATGAAAACAAACAAATAATAGCAAAAGATCGTGTGGTTTTGGGTGAAGAAAAAAAAAAGACGATGTAATAATACTTCCTGCTGACGGATTTGTGTTGAGAGGAATCATTACAGACGACACCAAAACAAAAATTGGTAAAGATTTTTATGATCGGTATTATTACAAGTACAATGATATTGGAATAAATGCTGAAAAAATAGTAACAATAGGTGAAGAATATAGTTTTGCAAGAAATACAGCCATAACCGTATCTGTAGATAACGAAGTTATATATGAGTTTCTCGCAAGACCAGACGATGAATTTTTAGATGCAGTTGCAGAAGAATCTGTAAATGCAACCTTTACTTACTTTAAAGAAAAAGAAAAGCACCGAAAATATTTCACTCAGTATTAATTTTATTATTAACGACATGAAATTTATTGTAACCCTGGTAGTATTACTACTCATTTCTCCACTTATAAACGCGCAGGCTTTAGTTTATAAACCCGTAAATCCAGCCTTTGGGGGAGACACATTCAATTATCAATGGCTCTTGAGCAGTGCAGAAGCTCAAAATAAGCAGAAGGATAAAACAGCCGAGACTGCTACACAAACAGATCTGGAGCGATTTAAAGCCAATTTAAATTCGCAGCTATTAAGTCAGATTTCCAGTCAGCTTTACAAACAACAATTTGGTACTGATGGTATTAAAGCAGGTTCTTATACCTTCGGAAGCTATTCAGTCGACGTTTACCCATCTTCAGGCGGGCTTACCCTTAACATTTTAGACACCAATACAGGAGAACAAACTCAGGTAATTATCCCAAATCAATAACATGAGATTACATCACTACTTATTTATAGTATCCGGATTTCTTTTTTCGGGTTGCGGTGCCTATTACAATCAGCCAACAGGCGTTGAAAAAGCCATTTTAGGAGAAGGAACTCCTGCAACTTCCTTATTAAAAGATTTGCCAAAGCCAAAAGAACCAGTTGTCGTGGGAGTCTACAAATTCAGAGATCAGACCGGACAATATAAACCTCAGGAAAACGGAAGCAGTTTTAGTACAGCCGTAACCCAGGGTGCCACTTCTATATTGATAAAAGCACTTGAAGATTCGAAATGGTTTGTGCCCATAGAACGCGAAAATATCGGGAATTTACTTCAGGAACGAAATCTGATTCGGGCAACACGTCAGGAATATGTAAAAAATGCCAACCCTAATGATCCGCAATTAACTCCTTTATTATATGCCGGAGTTTTATTAGAAGGCGGAATCGTTTCGTATGATTCTAACATCATTACAGGAGGTTTTGGAGCACGATATTTTGGAGCAGGAGCATCAGTAAAATACCGTCAGGATCGTGTTACGGTGTATTTGAGAATGATTTCAACATCCAACGGAAAAATTCTGAAATCGGTTTATATTTCCAAAACCATTTTATCACAGGCGATTGACGAAAGCTTATTTCGATATGTAAACTTTAAAAGACTGCTTGAGGTAGAAACTGGTTATACAACCAATGAACCCGTACACATGGCGGTTACAGAAGCCATCGAAAAAGCCGTTGAGTCTTTGATCCTGGAAGGAATAAAAGATAATATATGGGAAGCCGATGCACCAAAATGGCAGGTTGATAATTTACTGAAAGCTTATAATGAAGAAACCAAAACAGCCGATGTAACTGGACTTTATGGAAGGGTTATGGAAGACAGGAGAAGTAAATTTGCGATCGAGATTTCTGGTGGTTCTACCTTAATGAATGGAGATTATAAAGATCCGCTTTTAAGACCTTTTGGTCGTGGCGCTTTGAAATTCTTTATAACGCCCGCCTTTAATATCAGCGCTTCAACAAACGTCGTCAATCTCGCCAATAAAAATCTACTCGATGTAGGTTATATCACTTACGATCTTAATCTCGAATGGATTTTGCTTCCTAAAGACAAATTAACACCTTATTTATACGGAGGGGGAGGATTTGCCATGAACCGGAAATTTGAAAACACATACAGTAAAGTTCAGTTTGGTGCAGGTTTAGAATATATGGCATCAGACCGGATTGGCGTAAAATTATTTGCTGAGCAAAATATCAACTTCAGTGATAATGTCGACTATATCAAGGCAGGAACCCGGGACGATTACTATTATAAATTCGGGTTAGGGCTTACCTATTATTTCGGAAAAAAGAAAAAATAGCGTAATTAAAAACAGCATATTTTAAAATACAACGACAAAGTTTAAATTTAAAAACAAATTAATAATGAAGTATATATACAACATAACAAGCGTACTTTTTTTATTGTTTTTGGTTTCATGTAGTGAAGAAAAAATAGGAGACTCAGAATATGGTACCGTTACCGGAAGAGTGGTCAATGCAGATAGTTTTGTGCCAATCGAGAATGTCAAGATACTTTCAAGCCCAACTTCAAGCACTGTGTTTACAGATGCAGATGGTAAATTTACAGTTTCGAATGTAAAAACAGGCGAATACTCGTTTCAGGCTCAAAAAGATGGATTTATAGCCAAATTTGAAGCTACAACCGTAACGGCAAACAATACCTCAGAAGTTGTTTTTGAACTCAAAACAGCCACAGCCAATAATAAGCCGCCAACAGTTCCTGTACTGGTAAGTCCGGTAGATAATAGTATAAATCAGGCCGTTTCGCTGGATTTAACCTGGACTGATACAGATCCCGATAATGATGTTCTTACTTTTAAAGTAACCCTTAGAAACAGCAGCAATAGCGATGTAAAAACCTATGACGGCATAAAAGACAAGAAACTAACCTTAACAGATCTGATTTATGGTACCAAATACTATTGGCAGGTTGAAGCAACAGATGGTATAAACACCCCTGTTTTAAGTACAGTAAGTGCCTTTACCACATTAGCATTTCCAACTACCCGATATTTATTTGTAAAAACTATAAACGGAAACAATGTTATTTTTACAGCCGATGATGCAGGAAAACAATATCAGTTAACAAGTTCAGATAAAAATTACTGGCGTCCGAGAAGAAATAACCAGGCACAAAAAATAGCTTTTATAGGAACAAACGGTTCTCAGAACGATATTTACACCATGAATTTTGACGGTACAGGAATAAAAAGAGTAACCAGTTCAGTACCAATAGCCGGTTTTAACTCAGATTATATCGACTATTCGTGGAATGCCTCCGGAAGTGAATTGATTTACCCTAATTTTGATAAATTATACAAAATCAGCAGCGACGGAAGCGGATTAACCAAAATATTCCAGACTCCAAACGGTAAATTTATATCAGAGTGCGACTGGAGTGCCGATGGATCAAAAATTGCCTTAAAAGTAAATGATGCAAACGGTTACAATGTCGAAATTTATGTCATTAATACCGCAGGAGTAGTGCTTACCTCAATACTTTCAGGACAAACCGGAGCAGCCGGCGGATTGCACTTTTCTGTAACAGGACAAAAACTAGTCTATACCAGAGATGTAGCCGGTTTTGAAAACTTAAATTACCGACAACTCGATTCCAGAATCTTCGAATATAATTTTGGAGCAGGAACTTTGACCCAAATCGCAACAGAGAAAATTCTGGGAACAAATGATCTCGACGTTCGATATTCGCCAAATGAATCAGAACTTATTTTTACCAATACCTCAAATGATGGTATTTCAGTAAAAAACATTGTAAAAACTACTATTGGAGCAACAAACTCAAGAATCATTCTGTTTTCCGGAACCTCTATGCCGGACTGGGAATAACTTTTAAATGCCAAAATTTAAAACCAGATTGCCTAAAAATTCGGCAGTGTTACAAAACCTGCCGAATTTTTTTTGTGAACCAAAGTATTCAATTTTAAATCGTATAGCCTTAAGAATTAAAAAAAGGGATTATCTTTGCACCACATCAACACAAACTAAGTTTCATGAGTTCAGATTCAAGCAAAAGGTACGCACAAAGAGGTGTTTCGGCATCAAAAGAAGACGTACACAACGCCATAAAAAATATCGATAAAGGTTTATTTCCTCAAGCATTTTGTAAAATCGTTCCTGATTATTTAACACAGGACCAGGATTATTGCCTGATTATGCATGCAGATGGTGCAGGTACAAAATCATCATTAGCCTATATGTACTGGAAAGAAACAGGAGATGTTTCAGTTTGGAAAGGAATTGCTCAGGATGCTTTAATCATGAATATTGATGATTTGTTATGTGTTGGGGCAACCGATAATATTTTGCTGTCTTCAACCATTGGAAGAAATAAAAATTTAATTCCTGCCGAAGTTATCTCAGCAATCATCAACGGGACAGAAGAATTAATCAACGAACTAAAATCATTTGGAGTTACCATTCATTCAACAGGCGGAGAAACTGCTGATGTTGGAGATGTAGTTCGTACGATTATTGTAGATTCTACCGTAACTGCCCGTATGAAACGCAGCGATGTAGTAGACAATGCCAATATTAAAGCTGGTGACGTAATCGTTGGTTTAGCTTCTTTTGGTCAGGCAACTTACGAAAAAAGTTATAACGGCGGAATGGGAAGTAATGGACTAACCTCTGCACGTCATGATGTTTTCGGAAAATATTTAGCCCAAAAATATCCGGAAAGTTTCGATGCCGCTGTACCCGAAGAATTAATTTATTCCGGACAGGTAAACCTGACAGATGAGGTAGAAAACAGTCCAATAAATGCAGGTCAGTTAGTACTTTCTCCAACCAGAACTTATGCTCCGGTCATCAAGAAAATTTTAGATACTTACACACCAGAAGATATTCACGGAATGGTGCATTGTAGTGGAGGAGCGCAAACTAAAATTTTACATTTCGTTCAGAATTTACACATTATAAAAGACAATTTATTTCCGGTTCCGCCATTGTTCAAATTAATTCAGGAACAATCAAAAACTGACTGGAAAGAAATGTATCAGGTTTTTAACTGTGGACATCGTATGGAAATTTACGTTCCGGAAAATATTGCACAGAATATCATTGCGATTTCAAAATCGTTCAATGTCGATGCACAAATCGTAGGTAGAGTAGAAGCTTCAGAAGCTAAGAAATTAACTATCACCAGTGAATACGGAACTTTCGAATATTAATATTTTGAGTTAAAAAGGTTTAAAGGTTCTGAGTTACAAAGGTTTTTATACTGGAGTTTACAACAGAACCTTTTTTATTAATAATTAGCTTTTTTAGGAGCTAATCCCGCTATTCGTTACAATCTTTTATCCGCTGTGGCAGATAAAAGGATTTTCACTACTATCGGGGCTAAAAAACACCAGACTATGTACGAATTACTTTTTTGGAGATATTTAGAAGAAGTTTATCTAAACCATCATGAAGTCTACGAAGCACTTGTAGAAAAAGAAGAAGTCGAAGGTCTTGAAACACTTCCGGTAGCAGTTATCATCAACCGAATCAATTCTGTTTTCTCACAATGGGAAAGAGTCGATGAAAACAGCTGGAAAAATAACTCAGGAAAAGGTGCTTTTCAGGTAATTACAACACCACAAAGTATAAAAATCGACTGCTACGGAACCGAAGGTAAAACCATGAATAAACTTGTAGATGTAATGCAGGAATTCAAATGTCCGCTATATGATCCGCAAGTGCCGGAACGATACGATGAAATGAGTGAATAATCTATTTTTGTGATATCTGAAAATTGATGAAAAAAGCATTACTATTTATAACCTCTATTTTCTTAAGTGTTATTATTGCAGTATCTTATGGTGTAATTCACAATCAATTTACATTTACTGTTTCTGATGAATTTTTCACCAAACTGATGTTTGAAAGATTTGGATTTACAGAATATGGACAAGATACTCCAAGATTAACGGCTTCAATAATTGGAGGATGGTCAACTTGGTGGATGGGATTAATTACAGGTACTGTATTTTCAATTGTAAGTTTATTTCATTCAGATATCAGACAAATGATAAAAAGTATAAAAGGGGCGACCCTAATTACGTTAAGTACATCTCTAATATTTGGATTTATTGGATTATGTTATGGATTTCTCGGTTTTTCCCGGTTAGACTCAGATTGCTGTTTTCCGCTTGAAATTCATAACGTGAAAAATTTTATTGCAGTTTCTGAAATGCACAGTTTTAGTTATTTAGGAGGTGCAGTTGGATTACTTCTGGGAATCTTTTGGCAAATTAAAGGAATTAAAAAAGATAAAAGATTTAATTAAATCAGATATCTGATTTATGGAAGCGATTATTTTATAAACAGCACAAGACTTAAAAAGATTTCATAAGACTCTCAAAAACATAAGCCATGACAAATTCAAACTTTAATTTCTCAGATAATATAATTTTAGAAGACGATCAGGTTTTATTGCGTTCTTTGCAAGAATCAGATGTCGATAACTTATTAGAAATTTCAATCAACGAACCCGAAACCTGGAAATATTCATTGGTTGGTGCAGACGGAAAAGAAAATCTGATCAAATACATTCAACTGGCAATAAAAGCGAGAGAAAATCAAAAAGAATTTCCGTTTATTGTTTTCGATAAAAAAACTCAAAAATATGCAGGCTCAACCCGTTTTTACGATATGAACCTCGAATTCAAAACCCTTCAATTAGGATATACCTGGTATGGTTCAGCTTTTAGAGGAACCGGACTTAATAAGCACTGCAAATTTTTATTACTTCAATTTGCTTTCGAAACCCTCGGAATGGAACGAGTAGAATTTCGTGCCGATAATAATAACGAACGCAGTATTGCCGCCATGAAAAGCATCGGATGTAAAGTCGAAGGCATTTTACGAAACCATATGCCAACAGCCAACAGCGAAGTACGTCGCGATTCTATCGTTTTAAGCATCCTGAAAAATGAATGGTTCGATGAGGTAAAAGAGAACCTAAAAGTCAAATTAAAAATTAAGAATTAAAAATTAAGAATTAAAAATTAAGAATTATAGATTAATATTGAGATTTGATATTGTCATTGCCATTGAATTTTGCCATTGCCATTGAATTTTGCGATTGCCATTGATATTTGATATTGTCATTGCCATTGAATTTTGCAATTGATATTACCATTACCCATCTTTCAATAGCAAATTTTGCTCTTTTCTAATTTTTGCAACTAATTCATTTACATAAGTTTTTATTTTCGGAGGTAATGAGTTCCAGTTTTCATCTTTTTTGAAACTTCTGCAATAATCTAAATCACATTCAACCGCGCGAATTGCGTATTTTTTGTTCTTGTAAACCGTTATAATTTTTACACGTCTTATTTCTCCATACTCTGTTTTTGATCCATAAACAATAACCGGATCAATATAACCATCGCCATCAAGATCTTTAGTACTGCAATATTTTGTCCAGAACCAGATTGTAGTTTCTTTAGGATCGTAATTTTCCAGTAAATCCTTAATTCTCCATTTTTCTAAAAAGCCACCATGGTCATTCATGGTACAAATAGCCTCAATTTTAGTGTTTAAAGTATCTTTTTTAGAAATGTTTTTTTGATTTTCGCACAAAAGCAATTCATAAACACCGCTTTTATCTGAACATTCAAATGCTTTATAAATAGGAAAATCTGAAATTTGATTCAGTTCGCGTTGTTTTATTTCTTCTTTAGACAATTTGTAGCTTTCTGTTTTTTGCGAAAAACCAAATGTTGAGAAAGAGAGAACCAGAAATAAAATATAATTTTTCATCTACAAATTGTCTTTTTTAGATCTTCAAAGATATTCAAAAACCTTTTTAGCCTATATTTTTTAAAACCCATATTTTATTGTAATTTTCTAACCTGAAAAATGTATTAAATCGTTTTAGTAAGACATTGATTTTATTAAAGACATAAAATAATAATAAAAAAATAACTGATGAATATTGTAAATAGCAAAGGTTTTCTCTTCGGGTTATCCATTTTAGCTTTTGGTTTTGCCAATGAAATTAAAGCACAGAAAAAAACAATCGAAAAACGAAACCTCATTCAGTATGTTGATCCCATGATTGGTACCGCAAAAATGGGACATACATATCCCGGAGCAACAGTTCCGTTTGGAAGCGTACAGTTAAGTCCGGAAACCGATACCATTGCTTACAGTTTAAACGGAAAATACAATGGAGATGTTTATAAATATTGTGCCGGATACCAATATGAAGACAAAACTATCGTAGGTTTTAGCCATACCCATTTTAGCGGAACAGGACATTCAGATCTGGGCGATTTCTTAATTATGCCTACAACCGGAAAATTGCAACTGAATCCCGGAATAGCCTCAAAACCACTATCAGGTTACAGATCAGCATTCTCTCATTCGACCGAAAAAGCAGAACCTGCTTATTACAGCGTATTTTTAGAAGACCATAAAATTAAAGCTGAGCTTACAGCAACAACGAGAGTAGGAATGCATCAATATACATTTCCAAAATCTGAAGAAGCCCATATTATTTTAGATCTGACATCGGGAATTTACAACTACGACAAAAAGAATGTGTGGACATTTGTTCGTGTAGAAAATGATACTTTAATTACAGGATACCGTCAGACTAACGGATGGGCGAGAACCAGAACCGTTTATTTTGCCATGTCTTTTAGTAAACCTATTAAAAGCTACGGACAAGCTGCAGTAGAAAAAAGTGTTTACAGAGGTTTTTGGGGAAGATTTGACCAAACCAAAAACTTTCCTGAAATGGCAGGTCAAAACCTGAAATTATTCTTTGATTTTAATACTGAAGAAGGTGAAAAAATCAAAATTAAAATGGCTTTATCGCCAGTAAGTTCTGCCGGAGCACTTGAAAACATGAAAAAAGAAGTTCCGGGCTGGGATTTCGAAAAAGTAAAAAAACAAAGTCAGGAAATATGGAATAACGAATTGAATAAAATTCAGGTAGAAACCATACAAAAAGAAGATCTGGTAAACTTTTATACCTCAATGTATCATGCCTTTTTAGGTCCAACAGAATACATGGATTTAGACGGAAACTACAAAGGTCTTGATATGAATGTTCATAAAGCCGAAAACTTTAAAAACTATACCAGCTATTCATTATGGGATACTTATAGAGCTTTGCATCCCTTATTCAATTTAGTTCAGCCTAAACGCAATTCTGATATGATCAGTTCGATGCTGGCACATTCAGATCAGAGTGTACATAAAATGTTGCCTGTCTGGTCACATTATGCCAATGAAAACTGGTGTATGATTGGGTATCATTCTGTTTCTGTTATTGCTGATGCTATTGTAAAAGGCAATACAGGTTTTGATCCCGAAAAAGCACTTCAGGCATGTGTAAATACAGCAAAAGTACCTTATTATGACGGATTGGAATATTATATGAAGATGGGTTATGTTCCGGAAGATAAAAACGGATCATCAGTATCTAAAACTTTAGAATATGCTTACGATGATTGGGCAATTGCACAGGCTGCTAAGAAATTAGGGAAAACGGATATTTATAATGAATTCATCGAAAGATCTAAAAATTATAAAAACGTTTACGATGCAAAAACAGGTTTTATGCGTCCGAAATTAAACGATGGAACTTTTAAAAAAGAATTTGATCCGTTAGATACGCACGGACAAGGTTTTATTGAAGGAAATTCCTGGAATTACAGTTTGTACGTTCCGCAGGATCCTGCCGATATGATTAAAATGATGGGCGGAAATGAGAAGTTTAATGTGCGGTTAGATTCCTTATTCAGCATGCATTTGCCAGACAAATATTTTGAAAATACAGAAGATATTACGAGAGACGGAATTATTGGAAATTATGTTCATGGAAACGAACCTTCACATCATGTGGTGTATTTGTATGATTGGACAAATTCTCCGTGGAAAGCACAGGACAAAATCAGAATGATCCTGAAAAAAATGTACCGAAATGGCGCTGATGGTTTAGGAGGAAATGATGATTTTGGTCAAATGAGTGCCTGGTATATTTTCAGCAGTTTAGGATTTTATCCAGTTGCGCCGGGTTCTGATGAATATGCATTAGGAAGTCCGTTAGTAAAAAAAGCAATCTTTAATTTAGAAAGTGGAAAAAATTTCGAAGTTGAAACCGTTAATCAATCCGATAAAAATGTGTTTGTGAGCAAAGTACTTTTGAATGGAAAAGAACTTAAAAAGCCTTTTTTAAAACATGAAGATGTTATCAATGGCGGAAAAATTACATTTTACATGAGTGCCAAACCGAATAAGAAGAATTACCAAAATTAGCTTCATGACAGACCTAAAAGGTTTTTAAAAGCCTGTTAGGCTCGGTTGTCACCCTGAGCGAAGTCGAAAAGCTTTCACGACCAAAATGGCTTCGACTTCGCTCAGCCGGACATAAAAGGGAGCTTAGACAGACATAACAATATTAAAATTCGAGAAAATTTGTGTAATTCGTGACGAAACAAGGAAAAACTTCACGAAATTTGCACTTCAAATAAAGACGATTAAATATGAAAGTAAATCTAAAATCAGGAATTGATAAATTGCTTTTCGGAATGAAGCAAAACGATGTAACGGCTGCTTTAGGAAAACCTGATAAAAATTACAAAGACGAAGATGATAATGTGATTTTTGTATATAATGCCCACAAAATCAGATTGACATTTTATGAAGAAGAAGATTTAAAACTAGGTTATCTTGTTGCTTCAAGTAATGATTTAGAAGTTTTCGGATTCAAAATAATCGGAAGAAAAATTGCTGATGTTAAGAAAGATTTAGCGACAAAAGGAATTACGAAATACAATCAGGAGACTTTTGATACTTTCGAAAATTATTTCAATGAAGACAATTGGTTTATTCTTCAAACAGAATTTGATGAAGTAGTAAAGTTTGAAATTGGCGCTATCATCAACGATAAAGACGAATTTGACTGGAAATTTCCAGCTAAGAAATAAACAGATGAGTTTGAAATCTTTGTAAAGTATTAAACTTGCATAAAAAAACCGACAAGTAATTGTCGGTTTTTTTTATGATAAATGCTAAAAGAAAATTATCCTTTTAACCATGCATTTCTAAGTTTTTCTTTTGAAGGATCGATTACTTTAAAAGTTTCTTTTTCTTCAAATGGTATCTTCACAGTTCCTTTGATAGTTTGCTCAGCACCGGCACGTTTTATTTTGATCGTAATTGGATCATTTTCTTTCCAGTTTTCGCTTTCTGTGATTAAGTCATAGATATTATCCAGATTGTATGCTTTATTGTTTACAGTAAGGATTTGATCATTGGCTTTTAAATTCAAATTCGTAAAGAACACGTTTAGGTCAATTTCTGGACGTACACTGATTACTTTAGTAGCTTTATCAACTCCAATGTATGGATTTTGTCCTTTGATGAAAATTGATCCCGGAACTTTTTCAGATGCTTTACCAACACCTACTTTGGCTAAATAAAAATCGTAAGGAATTGGGGTTGTTCCGGCAACATATTTATTTAGGAATTCACCCACTTCAGGATACGTTAACTCAGTGATTTTAGCAAAAAGCTCACTATCGTTAAATGGTTTTTCAACACCATATTCATTAGATAACTTGTGCATTAAATCCAGAATTCCTCTTTCGCCATTGCTTTTCTCTCTAATGATAATGTCAATACACATTCCAATTAATGCTCCTTTTTGGTATACATTTAAATATTGATCTTTATAAGGCTGCTCCAGTACATTTTTACTCATTACAGTAAATGACATTGTATCGTTTAAGCCTTTTGCTTCTTCGATTTTATCTGCAATACGCGTATAAAATTCATTTTCATTAATTAATCCCTGATTGATCTGGAACAGGTTTGCAAAATATTCTGTTACCCCTTCATACATCCATAAATGCTCAGACATTTTAGGTGCATTATAATCAAAAAACTGAATTTCTTTTGAGTGAATGGTTAATGGTGTTACAATATGAAAAAACTCATGAGAAACCACGTCTTTCATTGATTCTACTAACTTGTCTTTTGGCATTGTTTCAGGCAAAACTACTGTAGTGGCAGTTGGGTGTTCCAAAGCTCCAAAACCATGAGCATCATCTTTGGCCATACTGGATAAGTACAATAAAACAGTATATTTTTTAGTTGCATTTACTTTACCTAAAAAGTTTTTTTGCGCCGTCATCATTGTTTTCATTTCCGGTGTGATACTTTCGGCAGTAAATTTTCCTGTTGGAGAGTAAACTGCAATCAAGATATCCATTCCGTTTACATTAAATGTGGTATAATCCGGTTTAGAATACATAATTGGATTTTCGACCAAAACAGCATA
The DNA here is from genome assembly GCF_001602525.1 of Flavobacterium chilense. Taxonomy (GTDB): domain Bacteria; phylum Bacteroidota; class Bacteroidia; order Flavobacteriales; family Flavobacteriaceae; genus Flavobacterium; species Flavobacterium chilense. The sequence continues at coordinate 328,234 of NZ_LSYT01000005.1, read as the reverse complement.
ACGCGAAGTAGTAAAAACGTCACTGGTGTTGCTTGCATCTTCATCAGTCATTGATGTTGCCCCCCAAAGTGTTTCAGGATGTGTAATCGTAACTTTGTACGGAACATCTAATTTATCCTGGAAATAACCTACAAAACCATGTGTGTTCACCAGGAAATTAACTCCTGCATTGATATTGGTTCCTGCAGGTGAAAATACATCATCATTACCAAATCCGGTTCCTTTTTCAGTATCAAAAGTATCGCCAACCAGATAAGTAATCTTTTTTAATGTTTTGGCGTTAGAGATAGACCATGAATTATCGTCAATTCTTTTTACTGTTAACTCATTTCCTTTTGCATCATAAGCTTTAAAACCATCAGAAAACTTACCATAATTATCTGTAGAATAAGTTCCGGGAACTGTTTTAGGAATACTGTAGACAATTTCGTCTGTTTTTATTTGTGGAGGAGTAACGGTTACTAAAACCTTATCGTCTTTTACGTCAACAAGATTAATATTAACATCTACAACATTGCTTTTTGCAGCACCTGTTGAGCTTCCGGTTTTACAGCTCCAAAGTGTCACCGCAAGAGCTAAGGTGTAAAGTATTTTCTTCATTTGTTTGAGTTTGATTATTGCTATTTGACTTACAAAATGTAAAAAAGTTACATTGAGTTAAAAAATATAAAAAAACTCCTGAATTTCAGGAGTTCTGTTTTAGTCTAGTTTGTTTTTTATATAATATTTGCCATCCAAATCTTCATCAAAATCATCTATTTTAACGGGTTTTGGTTTTGGTTTATTTGCGATTGCCTTCTTTTTCCACATTTCAAATTTTTCAAGAGGCATTTTCTTCTTCATGATTTCCAAAACTTCTTTTTCTGCCAATCCAAATTCTTTTTTAATGATCTCAAATGGATTTTTTTCTTCTAAAGCTAACGAAACAAGTCTTTCCGTTTGTTCCCAATTCAATTCTTTGCGGTTACTCTTTTTCATCACGTGAAAATTAATTCAAAATAGGGGTTAATGATTAATAGATTGATTTTCAAATTAAGTATCAATATTAATAAAAAAAATAATTACTTGGTTCGATGAAGGATATTTTTTTTAATGATTTTAACTGTTTTTTGCAGATCTTGATTTTTGAAACGGTATTTTTAATAAATTTTTCAATTGATTGTTTTCTTCCGTTGCCATATGAGTATCCAATCCATAAATAAGCTTTTCTTTGGGCAAGCTGGTGAAAGTGCCAAAAAGACGATCCCAAACCGAAAAGATATTTCCGTAATTGCTGTCTGTGTAAGGCAGGACATAATGATGGTGTACTTTATGCATGTTGGGCGAAATGATGAAATAACTCAAAAAAGTATCTAGTTTATCGGGCAAAGAAATGTTGGCATGATTAAATTGTGAAAATACTACAGATAAACTCTGATACAAAAATACCATCCACATAGGACTACCCACAACCAAAACGCCAAGTGTTGTAAATACAAACCGGATTACACTTTCTCCCGGATGATGACGGTTTGCTGTTGTAGTATCAATCCAGGTATCAGTATGGTGAACGATGTGAAAACGCCATAAAAATTTAAATTTATGCTGAACATAATGTGCCAGATAAGCTCCTGTTAAATCTAACAAAAGTAATCCGATAAGAGTTTACAGCCAAAGCGGAATCTCCGGCAGTCTTTGCAGGATACCAAAATGATTTTCGGTGGTCCAGTTTGCCGTTTTAATTAAGATAAAAGCTAAAACAAAATTGACTACTATGGTCGTAAATGTCAAGAAGAAATTGATTCCCGCATGATGCCATTTTCTATACCGCATATGAAATAACGGAAAAGCATTTTCGATGAGCCAAAAAATAGTAATTCCCCCAACCAGAATTAAGCTTCGGTGGGTGGACGGAATTGTACTGAAATATGCTACTATATCATTCATAAAAGTAAAGTTTTGCGTGTTCTATGAAAAGATGAATCCGGGTTGTTGGGATGTAAAAAAGAGAAAACCGAATATAAATATATCTGATTTTCTCTTTAAATGAATTTATTAGGTGAAATGTTTTTATCCTTTTTTGATCAGGCTAATGATAAAAAGTAGTACCCAAGCCCCTCCAACAGCAATTATAATTTGCCATAAAAGTCCGCCGCCTCCAATACCCAGATTACCTGCAATCCAGCCACCAATGATTCCGCCAACAATACCTACGACAATGTTGCCAAGGAGTCCAAAACCGGCACCTTTCCAGATTTGACCTGCCAGCCATCCGGAAATTGCTCCAATAAGTAAAAAATATAGAAATGACATATTTTAATTTTTTATGAATTAGTAAAAGTTTGTGTTACGCTTCTGCGTGATTTTGTAATAATGTCTTATATATAAAACCGGCTACAACAGCTCCTAAAATTGGGGCTACCCAAAACAGCCAGACCTGTGATAATGGTTCTCCGCCAACAAAGATTGCCTGAGATAATGATCTTGCAGGATTTACAGAAGTATTGGTAATAGGAATACTAATTAAATGGATTAAAGTCAGAGCTAAACCAATTGCTATACCGGCAAATCTGCCATTGGCAAACTTATCTGTTGCACCAAGAATAACCAATAAGAAAAACAAGGTTAATACAAATTCAGCAATAAAAGCAGATTGTAAAGAATACCCGTCTGGTGAGAATGCTCCAAAACCATTTGATGCAAAAGCTCCGGCTTTAGTATTATCAATTACGAAACCGGCTTTTCCTGATGCAATGGTATACAAAGTACCTGCTGCGGCTATCGCTCCAACACATTGAGCAATAATGTAAGGAATAAGGTCCTTTGCCGGAAATCTTCCGCCGGCCCACAAACCAAATGAAACAGCAGGGTTAAAATGTCCTCCCGAAATATGCCCAACGGCATATGCCATTGTTAATACAGTCAAACCAAATGCTAAGGCTACACCGGCAAAACCAATTCCTAAATCAGGAATTCCGGCTGCAAAGATTGCGCTGCCGCAACCACCAAAAACAAGCCAGAATGTTCCGAAAAATTCTGCAAATAATTTTTTCATAATAAAATAATTTTAATTAATAGTTTAATTATTAACGGGTATATAAGTACGCCCATACAATCAATACGATTTGTAAGGGCAAACGTATTAATAAAATAAATTTTAGCCAAGAAAAAGAACCTTTTTTCTTACGGTACATAAAGAGATTAGCAGGAAATACAGCAATTAATAATACTATAATTCCCCATGCAGCAAAAGGGCTTGTAGAAGGAATCAGGAGGAGAATGCCGAGAATGATTTCGGCAGCTCCGCTTAGAGTATTTAGTAATTTGGGATTTGAGAAATAAGGAGGAATGATTCTGATATACATTCCGGGATTCCTAAAATGATTTAATCCGGCAATAATATAAAGCACAGCCATTAAATATAAATGCCAGGGTAAATTCATAATATGAAATTATTTATTACGAATTTATAAAAAAATTAACAATTATGATGTTTTGAACGGCTTTTTTTTAACCCTCCTCAAAATATGTTAATTTTTACGCTTGAAATTTACATTCATAATAATGATCGCCAGAATGATTAAAACAATTCCAACCCATTGAGAGAAGATTACTTTTTCATCCAGTAACACATAAGCCATCATAACAGAAACCGGAAGTTCCAATGCGGAAACAATACTACCAAGTCCAATTCCGGTTAAAGGGAAGCCGGCAGTCATAAGCATTGGCGGGATAATAGTTCCAAATAAAGCAAGTATAATTCCCCATTTCATGAAAATTTCAAAATTAAAAGGAGTTACCTGAGTTGCAAAGGCAAACGAAAATACAATTACTGCTCCGCCCAACAACATATATAAACTACGTTGTGCAGAAGAAATTTCTGTAGCAACACGATTTGCCGTAAACATAGTTGTGGTAAACGAGGCAGCGGCCAGGATTCCCCAGGCAATACCACGCCAGTCCAGTGTTATATCATTATGAATAATATTAGTTGCTAAAACAGTCCCGATAAGTACTATAATTACAGCAAATACTTTTTGTTTTGAAGGTAATTTTTTTTCTAAAATCATTTCCAGTAAAACCCCCATCCAAACAGTTTGCATCAATAAAACAATACCAATAGAAACGGGAATAAATTTTACCGCCAGATAATAAAACAAACTTGTCATTCCTAAAGAAGTACCGGCAAGCATCAGGCTGAATATGTTTTTTGGAGTTGCTTTTACAACATTGCTTTTATGCTTTATTTTCTGGAAAGTATTGATGATAAGAATACCAATAATTCCTAATATAAATTGAGATGTGGTTACTTCGGCAGTGGTATATCCTTCAGAATAGGCCATTTTTACAAAAGTGGCTAACATTCCATAAGTTGTAGCTCCAATTGCTACTAAAAATACTCCTTTTAATACGTTGTTTTGTGACATCTTAATTTGTTTGTTTTGAAAAATTAAAGCCGGCAAAGGTAAGTTATTTTGTTTAGGATTTAATAGAAAATTGCGATAAACGTTATTATTAATTTGTTTTTGGTATTTTATGAAGTTCTAAAATTACAGATATCACAGAATTAGATAAAATAAAAAAGCCACCGGAATAACATCCCGATGGCTCATTTTGAACTCTATAGAAAAGTTTATATTACTTTACTGGCTGATTTTGATACGTTTCGATTTCGAAGATCAAAGTTGTGTTTGGCGGAATAACTCCTCCGGCACCTTTTTCTCCATAAGCTAAATTAGAAGGAAGAAAGAAGATTGCTTTTTCACCATCTGTCATCATGTCTAAAGCCTCAATAAAACCAGGAATCATTCCGTCTTTTTTACCAACAGTAAACGGAAAAGCCTGATATCCTTTTTGAGCATCACGGTTGGCATCGTATTTACCATAAGCTTTTGCTACACCTGACATGCTGCTGTCAAAAAGATTTCCGTCTTCGAAATAACCTGCGTAGTGAAAATAAATCGTTGATCCTTCTGCACCTTTAACTCCTGTTCCTTTTTTGGTTACAACATATTTCAAACCTGATGCAGTAGTAGTCGCTTTGGCTTTTGTAGCTGCAAAATAAGCCGCTTTTTGTGTGATTACTTTTTGTGCTTCTCCTTTTTTAGCTTCTTCTTTTTTAGCATCATCTGCTAAAACTTTTACCGCATTAAATTTTTTGGCAGCATCACCTTTACGGGTAATGGTAATTTTTGTCATGATATCATCCTGAACAATTTTGTTTACATTATCCATTCCAGAAACCACATGACCAAAAATAGTATGTTTTCCGTTTAACCACGGAGTATCTTTATGTGTAATAAAGAACTGGCTTCCGTTTGTAGCAGGACCGGAATTAGCCATAGCCAAAACACCGCCTTTTTCGAATTTTAATTCTTCAGTAAATTCATCTTTAAATGAATATCCCGGACCTCCTGAACCGTTTCCGTCCGGATCTCCACCCTGGATCATAAAATCATTGATTACTCTGTGAAATTTTAATCCGTCATAAAATGGTTTTCCTTTAAGTCTTTCCACTTTTACATTTGGATTAGTTCCTTCTGCCAGCGAAATAAAGTTAGCTACAGTTACCGGAGTCCTTACATATTCTAAAGACACAACAATATCTCCTTTTGTTGTAGAAATTGTTGCAAAAATCCCGTCGTTAGGATCTGTTTTAGGAGCTGCTTTTGTAGTTGTTGCTGCAGCTTTTGGTTTTGCCTTAGCAACAGGTTTTTTTGTTGTCTGAGCCTGAATATTTACTACTGCAAGGCAAAATAAAAATAAAAATTTAAACTTCATGGTCTTCCGAATTTAAGTCTGTATTAAACTTTAAAATGTATTATTGTGGCTTTTCTAATAATTGAATTTCAAAAATGATATTTGCATTTGGCGGAATAACTCCTCCTGCGCCAGTTGCTCCGTAAGCTAAGTGTGACGGAATAAAAAGAATCGCTTTGTCTCCAAATGAAAGCTGTTCGATACCTTCAATAAATCCAGGGATCATACCATCTTTACGACCTGCCTGAAAAGGAATTGGCTGGTATCCGTGTTGCTCAGCTCTTGCAGAGTCAAATTTACCGAAAGCTTTATTTACAGATTCTACACTTGAATCAAATAAAGTTCCGTCTTCTAAGAAACCAGAGTAATTGATATATAATTGAGCTCCTGTAGCCGGTTTTTTACCAGTTCCTTTTTCAGTAATCAAATATTGCAATCCTGAACTTGTTTTGGTTGTTTTTGGTAAAACAGAAGCGAAATAGTCTACTTTTTCTTTTTGAACCCCTGCAAATTTGCTTTTTTCTTTCGCAATTTCAGAGAAGTAATCATGAAATACTTTTACGGCATCAAACTTTTTAGCTGCTTCACCGTTTCTAACAATCGTTACAGAAACAATTTTATCATCTTGTTTGATTTGGTTAACTACTTCCTGGCCTTTATCTACAACATGACCAAAAATAGTATGTTTACCATCTAACCATGGAGTTTCAACATGTGTGATGAAAAACTGACTGCTGTTTGTTCCGGGACCATTATTTGCCATTGCCAAAATACCGGCTTTGTCAAATTTTAAATCCGTGATTTCGTCTTTAAATTTATATCCTGCATCTCCAGAACCAGTTCCTTCAGGGTCTCCGGTCTGAATCATAAAATCTTCAATAACTCTGTGAAATTTTAATCCGTCGTAAAAAGGTTTGTTTTTCAAGTAATCTTTAGTTACGAATTCACTTTTACCCTCGGCTAAGGTTACAAAATTAGCCACTGTAACAGGTGCTTTTTTATAATCTAATTCAACAATAATATGACCTTTATTGGTTTCGATATCTGCATACAAACCATCAGGCAAATTGCTGTGTTCGTCCTTACAGGAATATAAGGCAGTAACAGCCAGTAGTAATACTAAAATACTTTTTTTCATTTTCAAAATGTTGTTTTATGGGTTTATTGTATCTTTTTTGGTTTGAACAGGAGCTTTTGGAGCTACTGTTTTTTGTGCTTGTCCAACAACTGGAGCTGGTGTCGCTGCTGCCGGATCCGGTACAAAATTGCGAAGTGTAACAGTGCAGATTAAAGATTGGTTGGTTCCAATTTTTTTATTGTCTCCGTGATAGCCATAGGCGATATGAGATGGAAATAAGAAAGTAACAGTTTCATTTTTATGCATCATTTTAATACCGTCACGCAATCCCATCATGATGTCTTGTTTGTCTACATAATAAGTCTGAGGACCAAGATCTGCTTCAGAATAGATAATTTTGCCGTTGATATCTTTTACTTCTAAATTGAAATAAGCAATATCTCCTTTTTTTGGTGTTGCAGTATCAGTATGATTTTGTTCATCGTAATACAGCCAATATCCTTTTCTGGTAGCGTAATATTTTATTTTTGGATTGCTTTTGATGATTTTTTTAATCACATCTTCTTCATTAGCAACCAGTTTTTTATTTCGGTCAGCCGATTTTTTCATGAAAGTACCTGAAGCCTGAGAAATTGGTCTTCTGGCTTCTTCATGATGTTTACAACTTACCAGTAAAACAGCAAAAAGTAGGATGTAAATGCTTTGTTTTAAATAGTTCATATGGGGTTATATTTTTAATTTTTGTACCAAATCTTCAAATTTCTTCACGGTTTCTTCCATCGAAACATCAGATCTTCCGCCGGCTGCATTGCTGTGTCCTCCACCATTAAAGTGATCTCTTGCAAATTGATTCACGTCAAATCCGCCTTGCGAACGGAACGAAATCTTGATAATTTTCTCGTCTTTATTTTCGATAAAAATAGCAGTAAAAACAATACCTTTTATACTCAACCCATAATTTACGATTCCTTCGGTGTCACCTTTTACGTAATCAAAAGAATCCAGTTCGCTTTGAGTAAGCGTTGTATAAGATGTTTTATGCTCTTCAAACACTTTCATATTTTGCAAAGCACGACCCAATAATTGCAAACGGCTGTAAGAGCTGTTATCAAACAATAAAACAGGAATTTCAGTATTTTCAACTCCCAGGTCAATCAGTTCAGCAATGATTCTGTGTGTATTACCAGTAGTTCCCGGAAAGCGAAAAGAACCTGAATCAGTTAGAATTCCGGTATAAATACAGGTTGCTATGGTTTTGTCTAAATCTTCTTTTTTTCCTAAGAAAGAAATAAAATTGTAAACCATTTCACAAGTAGAACCAAATGTAGTATCAGAGTACATATAAGCAGCATAATCATCCGGTTTTTGATGATGATCGATCATGATAAATGGAGCCGTTAGTCGGGCTAAAGTATGTTCCATTTCGCCAGTACGATGAAAAGCATTGAAGTCGAGTGTAAAAATTAACTCGGCTTCTTCTAATATTCGGGTGCAGTTTTCAGTGTCTTTTTCGAATATTTTTACTGTTTCAGAACCCGGTAACCAGGCCAGAAAATCAGGAAAATCATTTGGAGCAATCACAGTTGCCTGATGATTGTTTTTTATTAAAAAGTGGTATAAACCTAAGGTTGAACCCATAGCATCACCGTCAGGACCTCTATGCGGAATTATGACGATTTTCTTTGGGCTTGCGAGTAACAATTGTATCGCTTGAATATCTTGTATTTTCATAGTGTGCGAATTTACATTTTTTTAATGTAAAGTTGAAATCATTTTACAGATTAACACACTTTTATGCTGGCTATGATTTGTAAGATATGAATTGTAGGTATAGAGTCTAAAATGGCATCTCTTTTACAAAGAGCTACAAAGAATTCAGAAAATAGATTAAATAAAGACAAATTTGCTTTTTAGTATTGTCGTTGCCATTTAAAAATTAGGATTTAATTTTTGGTACAATTTATATTTGGCTCCTTTTACAATTTGAGATTTATAAATTCCAACAGGTCCTGAAGTAAAATAGGCAATTGTGCAGGCAATTGCAATGAAAATTCCGGATTCAATTCCAAAAAGTTCCATGCCCATAACCGTACAGGCGATAGGAGTGTGGGTTGCACCCGAAAATACGGCTACAAATCCTAAACCAGCTAAAAAAGCAATAGGTAAAGGAATGATTAGAGATAAAGCACTTCCTAAAGTGGCACCTACAAAGAATAACGGAGTAACTTCGCCACCTTTAAAACCTGCTCCTAAAGTAAAACCTGTAAACAGTATTTTAAGTAAAAAGTCGTACCACGGATTTGCATTCGAAAAAGAATCTACGATTACCGGAACTCCTAATCCGGAGAATTTTGTAAATCCAAAACCAGCAATAGCAATAGCCAAAACAATTCCGCCAATAAAAGGACGTAAAGGCGGATATTTGATGTTTTTTGAAAAAAGAGAGCCCCAAAAATGAGTACTTCTGGAAAATAATAATGCAGCGAAGCCGGATAAAGTCCCAATTAAAAGAACAAAAAATAAGTTGATAAAACTGATTTCAGGAACAACGGGAATACTGTAATGTGTATGTTTTATTTCCCAAAATTCTACCGTAAAATAAGCAGCATATGCTACTAAAAATGATAAAACTATACTTTTAAAATTGATTTTACTAAAGTATAAAACTTCCAAAGCAAAAATAGCACCTGCTAAAGGCGTACCAAAAACGGATGCAAAACCTGCACTGATTCCAAGAATAATTAGAATTTTACGTTCAGTATTGTCTAAATTAAAAATTCTGGTAAACTGATCAGCAATGGCACCGCCCATTTGTACTGCTGTGCCCTCGCGACCGGCAGAGCCTCCAAATAAATGTGTAAGCAGAGTTCCTAAAAGTACTAAAGGAGCCATTTTAAACGGAATTACTTTCTTAGGATTTTCGTATTCGTCCAGCAATAAATTATTGCCTTTTACAACAGATTCTCCCCAGTAATAGTAACTAAAGCCTACTAATAACCCGCCAAAAGGCAAAAGCCATACGATCCAGTCATGATGAATTCTAAATTGTGTAACCCATTCTAGAGCAACTAAAAAAAATGCTGAGGCAGATCCGGACAAAATACCGATCAAAATACAAATGAGAATCCATTTGAAAATTGAAAACACTATTTGTTTTGGGTTTTGTAAAGTCATTAATAATTTAGGATGTTTTTTCTAGCCACAAATTTCACGAATTAAAATGTTTTAATTGAGAGAAACAAAAAAGAAATCTCTTAAATGTAGAAAAGAAATTAGTAGAAATTCGTGAAATTCCGGGCAAAAAAATTACTGTACAACAGCTGTGAATTCAATTTCAACTAAATATTCAGGCGCAACCAGTTTGCTGATTTCATAAAAACCGGTTGTAGGTTTTACATCTTTAAAAAAAGCAGAGTGTGCTCTGGCAACTTCTTCAAAAGAAGTAATATCAGTGGTGAAAATTCTGGTTCTGATTACATCTTTCATTCCAACATTCAAATCTTCCAAAACTTTTTCGACACGTTCCAGAATGTTGTAGGTTTGGGCAAAAGCGTCATCGGCTTTTACTTTTTCACCATCAACAATAGCCACAGTTCCTGAAACTTCAATGATATTGCCAATTCTTACTGCACGACAATATCCCATTTTGTCTTCCCATGGTGATCCTGTTAAGATGTTTTCTCTTTTCATTTCTTCTGTTTTATTGAATTTGTTTTGTGTTTTTAAATCAAATTCTGGTTAGTTAATTCAGTCGCAATTTATAAAATATGCAGATGAAAAGAAGTACGATTGAATTGAAATCACTTCGCAATTCGTTCTTTTTTGTGATATTTTAATGAATCAGTTTTAACATTATTTATTCTGTTTGATGCTGTTCATAAAGCCGAAGTTTATTTTGGGTTGCCGTAAGATTTTGCTGCAAAGCTTCGATTTTATTCAACAGGTTTGCAATAGCATCAATACCTTCTAGATTAATTTTAAGATCATAATGAAGCCGAATCATTTTTTCGACTGCAGGTAATTGTTCTGGTTGTAAGTATTCATCTTCCTCGAGAACTATGATATTTACCAGTCCATAATTGTGTAACTCTGATATAAAGGTATTTTCAATTTCGTGATACAGACAGAATTGTTTTATCTGAATTAAGTTTTTGCTATTCATGATTTCTTAATTTTGCTAATTCTTCGAATAATTCTTTTTCTTTTGCAGACAGTTTTGTTGGAATTTTTAAAGTATAAGTTATATACAGATCTCCAAACTGATTCTCTTTTTTATACACCGGAAAACCTTTTCCTTTTAGTTTTACTTTGGTTCCGGGCTGAGTTTCGGGAGCGACTTTTATTTTTACTTTCCCATCAAAAGTATTTACATAAATTTCGCCTCCTAAAATGGCAGTGTATAAATCCAGATCAACATCGGCATATAAATTATTGCCTTCTCGTTTAAAATCAGAATTATTATCAATTAAAAAAGTAATGTACAAATCACCATTTGGACCACCATTTGCTCCGGGAGCGCCATGATTTGGAATTTTTATAATTTGTCCGTTTTCAACTCCGGCCGGAATTGTAATTCGGATATTTTTACCGTTTACCGTTAAATTTTGTTTGTGTGTGGTGTAAGCAGAAGCTAAATCCAGTTGCAATTCGGCATTAAAATCCTGTCCTCTGTATTTGGACTGACCTCTGGAGCTTCGCCCGGCAGAACCATACATCGAATTAAAGAAATCCGAAAAATCACTTTCGGAAAAACTGCCTCCGCCAAAATCAGAATAACTTTGATTACCACCTTGCTGTTGTCTGGAATATTGTTGCTGATTAGGATCGTAACCTGCTTTTTCAAATTCATCAGCATGTTTCCAGTCTTTTCCGTATTTGTCGTATTTTTTACGATTTTCAGGATTGCTTAAAACTTCATTGGCTTCGTTTATTTCCTTGAATTTTTTCTCCGCTTCTTTATCATTCGGATTTAAATCAGGATGATATTTTCGGGCTAACTTACGATAGGCCTTTTTGATTTCAGCTTCTGTAGCCGATTTCGTGATATCTAACACTTTATAATAGTCAATGTAGTCCATTTGCGTGTATTTTTATAAAGATAAATTAAAACCTTGAAGTTAGGAATAAGTTGGTAATTATCAAAATGATGCGTTGGATTTAAATGAAAAAAACGGACAGTGTTCTGAGCTGATTTTGAAATTTGGATTTTTTTTATTGCCATTTAATTTGATAATTGGCAGGTTTTTTGATTCCAAAAATTAGCCTAATATATTGTTATAATAGTCTTAAAGTTGTAGAGCCAAACTAAATTATGCTATTTTTGTGATGCTATACTTTGATTTTATAAAACTATAAAAGCCGATTCGATAATACTTTTTCAATGAAGCACATTTTATTTTTCATATTATTTTTTACTGCTGTAACTGTATCAGCCCAAACTGAATTTAGTACTAAATTCAAGCCAATCGCAGCACCAAAATTTGGCGCAAAACCAAAAAAAACACCAATTCCTGAAGTAAAAGATCCTCAGGCAGATAATTTGGATATGCCGGCTATTAAAACACCAAATGTTTTTAATAATACGAGTATTACGCCAAAATCTCAATTTCAGATAGGAGCAGAGAAAAGCAAATTTACAATGTCTACCGAAACAGATTTTGCAAATCCGGGGGATCGTTATGTTCCTAAAATGGAGAAGGACTTAGATAAAGCCTTAAAAGATGCAGGATTAAAAGAAGGTCGCGGTACATTAGTAAAACATAATATTTCACTAGGAGATTTCAGAACAAAATCGAAATACTTTATCGTAAAATTTCGTGATTTTGGAGCGATCGATGGAGACTTGGTTAAAGTGTCTTCTAATGATGTCGTAATACGTGAACAAATACTTTTAGAAGCTAATTTTAAAGATGTAAAAATTGATCTTGCCAATGGCTTTAATAAATTAGATTTTGAAGCCTTAAATATTGGAACCTTAGGAGGAAATACGGCCGAAATTCAGGTTTATGATGATAAAGGTCAATTGGTTACCAATGATTATTGGGATAACCTTGCTGCCGGATTTAAAGCTTCTATAGTCGTTACAAAAGAAGAATAAGATACAACTCATAATGCTGTTGCATCTTATTCTGTATTTTATATTCTTATGAATTAACAGCTTTTCCTTCACCAGTTTCTTTTAGCATAAAACTGACCAAAATTGCAATCGAAATTCCCACAATCCAAAATAAACCGGCTTGTTGAAAATGAGCGGTTTTATCAAGAGTATCATGAAGGGTTCTTCCGAATAAACGGCTGAACAGCGGACTTAAAAGTGTTGTTACCCCAAAAGTTATAAAGTTAATTGCTCCTGTCGCGCTTCCTTTTACATGATCAGGATTTGCTTCTTTAATGATGGAATACGGAATCATAGCAGCTCCTGAAGCCACGCCTAATAAAAACATACTAAATTTAGCAGGAAGCAAATCCGGTAAATACAAAAGCTGAACCAAAGCTACAATCATCAATAATGCACCAAACATTAAAACCGGTTTTCGTCTTTTTAATTTATCAGTAATATATCCTAATAATGGACATCCGAAAACCCAGCCAAAAGCTACCATAGCACTCGAAATTGTGGCAGTATGAAAGTCTAAGGCGCGATCTTTCTGAAAAAAATCTACCGCCCATGTCATCGCAAATATCGTAGTAGGTGCAAATAATAATCCTGAAATAATGCCACACAACCAGGATTGCGGATTGCTAAAAACAATTTTATACGGATCTAATAAACTTTGTTTTTTCTCTGCGTTTTCTGTCTTTTTCTCTACGATGTTTGCCGGAGTTATAAACCAAAGTCCAAAGGCAACAATTATGGTGAAAATTCCAATAGAAAGCCAGAAAGTGTTGATCTCCATTCCTTTTTCAATTAACGGGCCAACAACAAATTGTCCTGCAGAACCACCCAGCATTCCCAGGCATTGTGTAAATCCAATGGCTGTTGCCAATGATTTTGCGGAGAATCCTTTACTGGCAAGATACACACAGCCGGGAAAAGCAAAAGCACATCCGGCACCCTGAAACAATCGACCGGTAACACCACTAAACTGACTGGAAATCATAAATAATAAACAGCCAATTCCCAGAATAAGGGCTCCGGCAAAGAGCGAGTATTTCGCTCCAAAGCGATCCAGTGCAATTCCGGCAATTAAACTACAGGTTGAGTAGGTATAATAATAAGTGCCCACAATAGTTACTAATCTGATCTCATTGACAGAATAGCTTTGAGCAAGTTCCGGCAACATAACCGCCGGAGCAGAACGTATTACATAATCTAAAAAATAGAAAACCAGACCAAATACCCATGCAATAACATAGTATTTGGTATACGATTTATCAGTATTGATATCCATAGGGAATTTGTTTTATTAAAGCAGGTACTTAAATGAACACGGATTTCACGAATAAGTTAGTGATAATTCGTGAAATTCGTGTTTGTAATGGTGTATAAAAATTACTTTTAAATACCTTCTTTTAAGTGTTTATAATTAGATTTAATGGTATCGAAAACTTCTTCCATTTTGCCGCCAAGCATTAATTTAGTCATTGACTTTGCCATACCCAGAACTTGTTCCCATTCTACTTTTGGAGGCATTGCCAAAGCATTTGGATTAGTGAAAACATTTAGTAAAACGGGGCAATTATGACGAAATGCATTTTCAATTGCCGGAACAACTTCTTCGGGTTTGTGAACATTTATACCCTGAAATCCCATAGCCTGGGCAATAAGTCCAAAATCAGGATTCACCATATCTGTTTCGTTATCCGGTAAACCATTTACCTCCATTTCAAGTTTTACCATTCCCAAAGCACGATTGTTAAAAACAATAATTTTGATGGGAATATTATATTGATGAATTGTAGCCAAATCACCCAGTAACATTGATAATCCACCATCGCCACACATCGCAATAACTTGTCTTTCCGGATGTGCCAAAGCGGCTCCAATTGCCATTGGCATTGCATTAGCCATAGATCCGTGATTAAAAGAACCCAGCATTTTTCGTTCTCCTGTTCCTTTAATAAAACGGGCTCCCCAAACACAGGTCATTCCGGTATCTACCGTAAAAATGGCATCTTTACTGGCAAGCTGATCAATAATATGAGCAAGATATTCCGGCTGAATGGTGTCTTCGTCGCCATTATCCTTAATATAAATGTCCATGTTTTCTTTTACACTATTGTAGAATTTAAGCTGTGCCTGTAAAAAACTATCGTCAGTTTTAGTTTCTAATAAGGGTATTAAAGCTTCTATAGTATCAGCAACATCGCCACATAATCCCATATAAAGATTGGCTCTGCGTCCTAAACGCTCCGTGCTAGTATCGATTTGGATAATTTTATTGTCTGCAGGCATGAATTTATCATAAGGAAAATCAGTTCCCAATAATAAAACCAAGTGAGATTCATGCATACTGTGATAAGCTGAAGGCTGACCAAGTAAACCTGTCATTCCTATTTCATTGGGATTATTAGGCTGAATGCTCATTTTTCCGCGGAAAGAATATCCAACAGGAGCTTTAATGTGTTGGGATAATTGTACGACCTGATCGTGTGCTTTCTCAGCTCCGATTCCGCAAAACAAGGTTATCTTAGTACTTTCATTAATGGCTTTCGCTAAATGCTGCAATTCCTGATCCGAAGGGCGGATTACGGGATTACAATGAAAATATTGAGTAGAGATATTGCTTTCAACTGCTTTTAGTTCAGAAACATCACCGGGTAAGCCAATTACGGCAACTCCTTTTTTACCCAAAGCATGTTGTATAGCAGTTTGTATGATTCGGGGCGCTTGTTCGGCAGTCATAATCATCTGATTATAGCAACTGCAATCGTCAAAAAGTTTAATGGTATTGGTTTCCTGAAAATAATCCATTCCCATTTCGCCCGTATTAATAGTGGATGCAATCGCCAGTAAAGGAACATGAGAGCGATGTGCATCATATAAACCATTAATTAGATGAACGTGTCCGGGGCCACAGCTTCCGGCACAGACCGCAAAACCATCCAATTCTGCTTCGGCAGCTGCTGCATAAGCACCTACTTCTTCATGTCGAACATGAATCCATTTTATCTTGCCGTTTTTGCGTATGGCATCATTAAAATAATTTAAACTATCGCCGGTTACTGCATAAACGCGTTTTACTCCGGCTTCTACCAACATTTCAACTAATTGTTCTGCAACTATTTTACTCATGGGTTATATTTTTAAAATTAATATTTGAGAAGTATAAACATTGGTTAAGGTTTAATTTACTCTCTTAATGATTACATTTTAAGATACACTTGGTTATGATGTAAAAGCGGTTTTTGGTATGGTTCAATAAATTTAATGAAAAGTTTTGGTTTTTTTGGAGGTACAAAGTAAGAAAAGTTCTTTTTTTAAGGTGCAAAGAGACAAAGGCTCAAAGAGGCAGAGTTTTTTTCTTTTAAGGTACAAAGAAATAAAGGTTCAAAGGGACAAAGTTTTACACCTTGTTTACCTTTGAACCTTTGTCTCTTTGCAACTTTGAACCTTTTTTAGAATGGATCTGCAGTTACTCTAAACTTCATATCTGCTTTTATAGTTACATCTTTAGTTAATGTTTCTTTTAAGGTAACTTTTGTTCTGATTTTGTATTTTTTTTTTTTGAGGTGCAAAGAAGCAAAGGTTCAAAGGGACAAATTTTTACACCTTGTTTACCCTTGAACCTTTGAATCTTTGTCTCTTTGCAACTTTGAACCTTTTTTAGAATGGATCTGCAGTTACTCTAAACTTCATATCTGCTTTTATAGTTACATCTTTAGTTAATGTTTCTTTTAAGGTAACTTTTGTTCTGATTTTGTATTTTTTTTTTGAGGTGCAAAGAAGCAAAGGTTCAAAGAGGCAGAGGTTTTTCTTTTTAAGGTACAAAGAAATAAAGGTTCAAAGGGACAAATTTTTACACCTTGTTTACCCTTGAACCTTTGAACCTTTGTCTCTTTGCAACTTTGAACCTTTTTTAGAACGGATCTGCAGTTACTCTAAACTTCATATCTGCTTTTATGGTTACATCTTTAGTTAATGTTTCTTTTAAGGTAACTTTTGTTCTGATTTTGTATTTGTCGGCTTTGATGTACTGATCTAATCTGGCATCGGTACAAATTAAGTCAATTGTATTGCTGGAAGAATTGATATTGTCCTGATAAGCCAATTCGATTTCATCAGAATCTGTAGTAGAGATGTACAAATGAACTGATTTTAGAAACGTAAAAGTTTTATCTGACGGATCGGAAATGGTTAATTTAAGAGATCTGATCTTGACATCTTTTACCAGACTGGCTTTGGTTTTGTTGTTTTGAAATTCAGCCGAAGAATTTGTGGTTACATCAGGCGTGATGATTTCTGATGGTAAATTAATAGGCGATGTGCTTTGAATTTTAATTGAAGTCGCATTAGAAATAGTAAAACTCAATAAGTCATCTACAGCGCTGCAAGATGTTAAAAACAAGGATAATAAAAGAGTGAGGGCAATAAGTTTTGATTTCATAGTTAAATTTAAAGGGGTTTTTGGATAAATACGAAATATTTACGTTTTTGGTTTTTTGTTTTTCAGGTTCAAAGATGCAAAGGTTCAGAGGAACAAAGCAAAAAAACTTTTATAAATTTATAAACTTCTGAACCTTTGTGTTTCTGATCCTTTGAACCTCAAAATCGCAACGTTGAAAAAAAAAATATTTTTTCAACGTTCTGATTTTTCAATTTCGAGAATAAAAAGTATTTTTGCGCATGCAACACAACGTACTTATTTTAGATTTCGGATCGCAATATACACAGCTTATTGCGCGTAGAGTTCGCGAATTAAATATATTCTGCGAAATTTTCCCTTACAATCACTTTCCTAGTGATTTATCACCTTATAAAGCCGTAATTTTAGGAGGAAGCCCTTTTTCTGTTCGTGCAGAAGATGCTCCACATCCTGATTTATCTCAAATTCGAGGCAAGCTTCCTATGTTGGCAGTTTGTTATGGCGCACAATATTTAGCTCACTTTAGCGGAGGAGAAGTAGCGGCTTCGAATACGAGAGAATATGGTAGAGCTAATTTATCTTACATTAAAGAGAATGAAGTTTTCTTTAACGGAGTTTCAGAAAACAGTCAGGTTTGGATGAGTCATAGCGATAGTATCAAGGCTTTACCAACTAATGCCGTAAAATTAGCCAGTACACATGATGTAGAATTTGCTGCTTATAAAATCGAAGGCGAAACGACTTATGCAATTCAGTATCATCCTGAAGTTTTCCATTCTACAGATGGATCAAAAATGCTGAAAAACTTTTTAGTAGACATTGCTCAGGTTCCTCAAAACTTTACACCAAATGCTTTTGTTGAAGAAATGGTGGGAGAATTAAAAGAGAAATTAGGAGATGATAAAGTAGTTTTAGGATTGTCAGGCGGAGTAGATTCTACTGTAGCAGCAGTTTTATTGAACCAGGCAATTGGTAAAAACTTATATTGTATTTTCGTAAATAACGGTTTACTTCGTAAAAACGAATTCGAAAATGTACTGAACCAATATAAAGGAATGGGATTAAACGTAAAAGGTGTTGATGCCGGAGATCGTTTCCTTTCTGAACTTGCCGGAATCAGTGATCCTGAAACCAAACGTAAAACAATTGGCCGTGTATTTATCGAAGTTTTTGATGATGAATCACACTTAATCGAAGATGTAAAATGGTTGGCGCAAGGAACTATTTATCCTGACGTAATCGAATCTGTTTCGGTAAAAGGACCATCGGCAACGATTAAATCGCACCACAATGTGGGTGGATTGCCGGATTATATGAAATTAAAAATTGTAGAACCGCTTAGAATGTTGTTTAAAGACGAAGTTCGAAGAGTAGGGGCTACTTTAGGAATAGATCCTGAATTGTTAGGAAGACACCCTTTCCCGGGACCAGGATTATCGATCAGAATTTTAGGAGATATTACTCCTGAGAAAGTTCAGATTTTACAAGATGTTGATGCTGTTTTTATCGACGGATTAAAATCATGGGGATTATACGACAAAGTTTGGCAGGCTGGAGCAATCTTGCTTCCTGTAAACAGTGTTGGTGTCATGGGGGATGAGCGTACGTATGAAAAAGTAGTAGCGCTTAGAGCTGTAGAATCAACAGATGGTATGACGGCTGACTGGGTTCATTTACCTTATGATTTCTTGATGAAAGTATCAAATGACATTATAAATAAAGTAAAAGGCGTGAACCGTGTCGTTTACGATATTAGCTCAAAACCACCAGCAACAATTGAGTGGGAATAGTATTGTTTTTCAAATTAAGGCGTTACATTTGTAATGCCTTAATTTTTTAAACCTACTATGTATGAGAGATTTTTTAACGATTTCTCTTGTCTTTATTTTGTCTTTTAACAAAATAACTGCGCAAGATTCAATTATTGAACACAAAATTCAAAAAGGAGAAACTGCCTATTTTATTGCCCAAAAATACAAGGTTTCTGTTGATGAAATTTACAAACTCAACCCCGAGTCTCAAAACGGAATCAAAGACAATCAAATTATTAAGATTCCGGTTCACTCTGCAGAAAAGCAAAACCCAAACCAGCAAATTACACATATTGTTGGGGCAAAAGAAACTCTTTTTGGCTTGTCGAAACAATACAATGTTTCTGTAGAAGCCATTCAAAATGCCAATCCAATTCTTGCCAATGGACTTCAGATTGGTCAGGAATTAAGTATTCCGCAAAACCCTGCGAATCTTTCTAAAACTGAAATTACTGTTTCTTCAAAAGTAACACATCAGGTTGTTGCTAAAGAATCATTGTTTAGTATTGCCAGACAATACAATGTTTCGGTTCAGGATTTAGAAAATCTCAACAAAGAGTTATTACAAAACGGATTGCAAATCGGACAAACGATTGCTATTCCAAATAAACGTAAAACATTAGACGGACGTGTTCGTGTGATCAATCAGGAAACTGTTTTTCATGTGGTCGAGCCAAAGGAAACCAAATTTTCGATTGCTAAAAAATACGGCATTTCGATCGATCAGTTAGAATCTCAAAATCCAGAAATTGTAAACGGTTTGGTTGTAGGGAATAAATTAGCGATTAATACTGCAGCAATAAAACCTGCCAATGAAAGCGAAGAATTGATGCTGGCTCTTGCCGAAAAACAAGTGGTAGTTGAAAAAGGAAAAGCCAAAACGGTTGAATTAGAAGATTTAAAAGACAGATTGGTTGTTCAGAAAGAAATGAATCAGAAAATCATAAAGATTAATGATTTAAAAGTAAATCTGAATGACATGAACGGATCAAAAGAAAATTCGGTCGAAAAACTGCGTTTGGTTCTGGAAGCCAATAAAAATGTTCAGGATATTTTAATGGCAAAATTAGATTCATTAGTCAATACAATGAATAATGATTTAATCGATTTAAAAAGAATGGATATTTTGAATGTCGATGAATCAAAACGATTAGAAAAACAATCTTACGCCAGCATTGGCAAAACCAGCGAATTATCATCCCAATTAAAAAAAGAACTGGCAGAAAACCGAAAAGCGTATGCCGGTTTAATGAATAAAGTAGAGAAAATTGCTGTCGAAGAAAATCAGGAATACAAGAAGAAAATCCGCGAAAGCGAAAAAAATAATACCAACACTTCGTTGCAACAACGTCTTTCACTGGAAGAAATCAAGCGTTACAAAATACAGCAGGAGCAAGGTGATGCACAAAATCAGCTTTTGATTGCTAAAATTGATTCGCTGGATACACAGAAAACTATTGAGATAAAACGTCATATCAGCAAGGCATCTTATTATAGTATGGAAGCGCGAAAATTTGACGATAAAGTGGCTTTGATTAAACTGAAAAAATATCAGGATGAAGCGATAAAAAATCAAAATAAAACTGGTTTGGCAGAAACTTCAAAAGCAGTTTCCTTAGAAGAAATGAAGCGCGAACTAAAGGAAAACCCGCTTAAAACGGATAAAACGGTAAAGGTTGAAGTTTATGATAATCTTAGAGAAGTTTCAAACGGCTATTACTTAGTTTTAGGTATATTTACAGACGCAATGTTAAGAGATAAGTTCATTATGAAACTCATTGATTCTGGCGATTTTAACGCTAGTTTCTTTTTTAATATAAACAGTCTTTCGTACTATGTTTACTCAGATAAGTACCAAAATATGGAAGAAGTGCTTTATAAATGCAAGAAAAAAGAAGAAGATGAGTTATATAAAGAGATTATTATTGCCAAGGTAGAAATTGATCTTAGAGAATAATTGGCGCTGGATTTGAAAGTGACAGGAATCTTGATTTAAAGAGAAATTACGAACTTGTTTTGAATTAGAAATTAAATTGTTTTAAGCCTTATTATGAAATATTATTCAACATTATTGTCTTTAGTTTTTTTTGTAACCAGTAATGCTTTTTCGCAGGAAAAGGTAGTAAAATATACGGTTTCAAGCGGAGAGACTATTAATCAGATTGCAGTAAAATTTAAGGTTACACCTTATGATATTTATGCATTAAATCCGGATGCCAGAAATGGAGTAAAACCCAATACGGTTTTGTTGATTCCAACAAGTGCTTCAAAATCAGCAACGGCAAAAACAGAAACTGCAGAGGTAAAAAATTCAGCTTCAGGAAAAGCCACTACGCATGAAGTACAGCCAAAAGAAACACTGTTTGGTATTGAAAAAAAATATGGCATTTCTGATGAAGCTTTAAAAGCTGCAAATCCTTTTTTAGTTCATGATGGCTTACAAACAGGGCAGACTCTTGTAATTCCGGGAAAAGGGAGTACAGCAAAAACAGTTTCGGCTGCAGCTGCAAAACCGGCAACTAAATCATTGGTTCAGGAAAAATATGTGTATCATGATGTGGTGGCAAAAGAAACTAAGTTTTCGATTGCAAAACAATATGGTATTTCTATTGAAGAATTAGAAAAACGCAATCCTGAAATTGTTTCAAATTTACCTGTTGGATATCGACTGACAATAAAAGGAACGGCTCCTAAAACAGAAACTGCTGCAGCAGCGGTAAGTTCTGCAAAACCGGCTGAAGTTAAAAAAACAGCTGAAACTACAAAAAAAGTAACTTCTTACATGGATTATCAGGTAAAACCAAAAGAGACTTTTTATAGCTTATCAAGAACATTTCATATTACTCAGGAAGAATTAACGGCATTAAACCCGTCACTTTCTGAAGGGGTAAAAGAAGGGATGGTTTTAAAAGTTCCTGCGGGATATTTAGCACCTTCTCCAATTGTGGTGCAGGAACACCAACCACAAACTATTGAAAAAGCGCTGGAAAATAAAAGTACAGGAGGAATACAAATTATAGACAAAGTAAAATCTGAAACGGTTTCTGTAAATCCTGAAGTTGTTGAACTGACTAAAAAACGCGGACAAACAGATCGCCAGAAATTAGTTTTACTATTGCCGTTTAATCTGGCTAAAATGCAAAATGATACGACAAGTTCTGCTACACGAATTAAAAATGATAAATTCCTGAATATGACTCTTGATTTTTATTCAGGGGCTTTGATGGCAATCGATTCAGCGAGAACTTTGAAATTACCAATTGATGTAGCGATTTACGATTCTCAGGAAACCAAAAGCAGCTCAAACGTTTCAAATTTACTGGCACAAAATAAATTACAGGATGCGAATGCCGTTATCGGGCCATTTTACCAAAACAATGCCGAGTCTACAGCAAATACATTGCGTTTGTATAACATTCCGGTCATTTCGCCATTATCAAAAGATAAAGCAAACCCAATTGATAATTTATACCAGACCATTCCATCAAATGACGTAGTTCGTAATGCTGTTTTTGATTATATGCGTGCGAAAAACGGGAATATTGTGGCTGTGGTTGATAAGAAAAAAGAATCGGTTATCAGTTATATCAAACAAAATCAAAAAGGAGTTGTTTTTGCTGGTTTGACAGAAACAGGAGCTTTGGATGTAGCTAACCTAAAAAGTTTATTGTTGCCAAATCGTATGAACTATGTGGTAATGGAAACAGCTAATACGGCTATGGTTAAGACTACGATTAAAGCATTATTGGATGCACAAAAATCATGTCAGGTACAATTGGTGATTTTAGAACCAAACAGTACTTTGGATACTGACGAAATTAGTTTTGATAGTTTGGTAAAATTAAAATTGATGTATCCGTCTGTAACACGCGAAAGCGACGAAGCAGGAGTTTTGGTTTTTGAAAAAGAATACCGATTGAAAAATAAAGTAAACCCAAGTACATATGCAACTCGCGGATTTGATGTTACGTTCGACACTATGATGCGTTTGGTACAAGGAAAAACATATCAGGAAACAGCAGATTTAATGACAACAGAACAGGTTGACAATAAATTTCAGTTTTACAGAAAAGAAGATGGCGGACACGCTAATAAAGGTGTTTACATTTTATATTACGATTCAGACTTAACTTTAAAAGTAGCAAATTAATGACATCAAAAGTAACCTATTTAGGAGATCTAAGAACAAAATCAATTCATGTGCAATCAGGAAGTGAGATTATCTCTGATGCACCACTGGACAATAACGGAAAAGGAGAAGCATTTTCTCCAACAGATACAGTTGCCAATGCTTTAGCGAGTTGTATGATGACCATTATGGGAATCAAAGCACGCGATTTAAACGTAGATTTTGTTGGTTCGACTGCCGAAGTAACGAAAATAATGAATGCTGAACCAAGACGAATTGGGGCAATCGAAATTGTTTTTGACATGCAGGGTGTTGAAGATGAAAAAAACAGAACAATTCTGGAACGTGCAGGAATGACTTGTCCTGTGTTTTTGAGTTTAAGCAGTGAAATAGAAAAGAAAATTACTTTTAACTGGAAGTAATTTTAAAATATAAAATAAGAAAAGGTTTTCCGAAAAGTATTGAGTAATCTCATTTTATTATATCCATTTTTTGATTAAGCTCCAGCGGAGCAAAATATTTATAGAAATTAAACGACATCCATAAAAGAGCTCCAGCGGAGCGAAATATAGAGTCATATAAGAAATATGTCGCTCCGCTGGAGCTTTACTATTGATAATAATCTGATTTCTATAAATATTTTGCTTCTCCGAAGCAGATTTTTTCCCCAATACTTTTCGGATAGCCTCTTTCTCGTTTTAACTATCAACTAACCAATGAATAAATTATTCTGAAAATTCTAATTTTTGTAATTTGTTCCATCCGCCACGCGTGAAATCAGGAATTTGAACAGGTGAAGAATTATTATCAAGAGAGATTTCGGTTAACGGACCTAAACAGGACCATTCGGCTAAATCGTAAACATCCATATCTAACGGAAGTCCTTTTTGAAGGCAATGAATTAAACGATAATCCATTATAAAATCCATTCCGCCATGACCGCCCACTTTTTTGGCTTGTTCCTCGATGTTCTTTACCATTGGATGTTTGTATTTTTCCATTAATGCTTTTTTGACATCTTCAGGGACAAACGAGTGTGCGCTTAATTTTTCGTGATTTGGTTTAACATCATCGCTTAATTCTTTTCCGTCTAAAGCATAACCTTCTAACGGATATTTGTTGGCAAAACCTTTCGTTCCGCTCAGTTGATACATTCTGCTGTACGGACGGGGAGAAGTAACATCATGCTGAATCTGTATTGTTTTTCCGTTTTCAGTACGAATCATAGTCATGGTGTGATCTCCGTTTCTAAAATCTTTTATTTCCTGACCCGATTTTTCTTTAATGTAAGCCGGATTTCCAACTGCTTTGGTATCCATAGAAACCAGAAAATTCATTTTATCTCCACGATGGATATTCAAAGCCTGACAAGCAGGTCCCATTCCGTGAGTCGCGTATACATCTCCGCGATGTTTAATGTTGTAATCCATTCTCCAGTTGTTCCAGTATTCACCCCAAAAAGGTTGTAAACCATGAATGTA
The DNA here is from genome assembly GCF_001602525.1 of Flavobacterium chilense. Classification (GTDB taxonomy): domain Bacteria; phylum Bacteroidota; class Bacteroidia; order Flavobacteriales; family Flavobacteriaceae; genus Flavobacterium; species Flavobacterium chilense. The sequence continues at coordinate 303,470 of NZ_LSYT01000005.1, read as the reverse complement.
AGAACCTTCGGCATGAAGGATTTCTCCAAATAAACCTTGTTGCGCCATGTTTAAAGTAGTGAGTTCGAAGAAGTCGTAGACACAATTTTCAAGCTGCATACAGTGTTTTCTGGTCTTTTCAGAAGTATCTATAAGCTCCCAGATTTCTTTCATGGTCAAAGCTCCCGGAACTTCTATTGCAACATGTTTTCCATCTTTCATCGCCTGAACACCAATAATCGCATGATGTTTCCAATCTGTAGCCACATAAACTAAATCAACATTTGGTAACGCTGTAACTTTTCTCCAAGCATTTTCATCTCCAAAAAATTCCTGCGCTTTAGGGAATCCTGCTTTGGTTAAAATTTCATTGGCTGATTGTGTGTTTTTTTCTAACATATCACAAAGTGCCACAATTTCCACACCCGGAATATGAGTCATACGCTCAACTGCTCCGGGACCACGCATTCCGAGTCCGATAAAAGCGACACGAACCGTTGGAATAGGTGCTGCTGCCAAACGTAAAACATCTTGTTGTCCTTTGGCACGAGCCGGAGTTTTGGTTTTAATCATTTGTGCTGATGCCGATGTTCCTCCAAACAAAATAAAAGCAACAATGATAAATTTTGCAATATGGTTTTTCATAAATTAATTTTTGATTTTAATAATCATCTAAATACAAACGATTTGTCTTTTGAATTACCTCTCTAATTTATCCAATTAGAGAGGCCTCAAAAACAAACAATATTTAAAAAAAATTACTAATTTAAAATAATGTTCTTTTAATACTTTCAGGCTATCGAAAGTATGATATGGTAGCTTATTTTTGGTTGTTAAACCTTTTAATAAGTGGTGTTACGTGATTTTTAGTATCCTCATCTAGTGCTGCTAAGGTTTTATCTGCTTCATCCGTTGAGAATTTAGATAATCCGCATATTCCGGCAGCAATTACATTGTACGATTGATTTTTAGTGCTCTCGATCATTAACGCTTTATAAGAAGCATCGCCTGTTGCAGCTAATTTTATAATCGCAGCAGCTCTTGCGATCGTTTTTTTATCATTTTTCGCAATGTTAAGCAGACTTTTTAAAGCCGGATCTTTGATTTGATTATCACTTAAATCTAATCCTTTTATACTAAGTGTTCTTAAATCTTCTTGCTGATCTTCAAGACCTGCCAGTAAAATCAATTGTGCTTCATGGCTTTTATCTTTTATTGCAAATTTTATCGCTTCAATTCTGTTGTAGTAAGATGGAGCATTTTTATATTGAAATAAATAATCTGATACTTTTTTGTTATCCAGAACCTGACCTACTAAAATTTTATCAGGATCCAGATCTACGAAAGTAGGCTGTGCAGGTACATCAAAACTGAAATTTTGTTCTCTTTTATCAATAAGAATATCTTTTCTGATTTTAGTTCCGTTTACATAAAAATCAACCTTTAACGGAAGGCTGAAAGTCTGAACTTTGCTTTCCTGAACTTGTTTTACTGCAATTGTCGCTTTTCCGTTAGCATATCCGTATTCAACATTCAATATTGGATTTCCTCCCTGATAATACCATTGGTTAAAATACGGGCTCCAGTCTTTTCCGGTAATTTCTTCCATTGCGAGACGCAATTGGTGTGTTTCTCCGGATTTGTATGCATTTGCGGTTAGATATAAGTTTAAGGATTTAAAGAATGCTGCATCTCCCATTTGATTTTTTGCTGCATACAAGATGATTGAACCTTTTGAGTAACTTATATTGTCAAACAAATCTTCTTTGTCGTTGTAATAAAAACGAGCTAAAACTGGACTGTCTCCGTTTTTAGAAGAACGTAAATAGTTTTGTAATTTTTCGTAACGTGATCTGTCTTCTGCATCTTGTCCGGCATCGTGTCCATGCCAAAGTACTTCTCCAAAAGTGGCAAAAGATTCGTTCATGGTTAGGTTTGACCAGGATTCAGCCGTAACATAATCTCCAAACCATTGGTGAAAAAGTTCATGTGCTATGGTACTTTCCTGATTATCATCCAGCAATTCTCTTTCTGTTTTTTGTACATATTCGCCATGTAAAGTAGCAGATGTGTTTTCCATTGCGCCAGACACATAATCACGGGCAACAATTTGAGAATATTTAACCCATGGATATTCTACTCCCAGCATTTTACTGTAAAAATTCATCATATCCGGAGTTTTTCCAAAAATCTGTTTGGCGTAAGGTGCAAATTTTGGTTCCAGATAATAGCTTACTTCTTTTCCATTGTAGGAGTCTTTGTAAATTTTAAAATCTCCAACAGCCATCATAAACAAATAGGGTGCATTAGGCTGATCCATTTTCCAGACATCAGTTCTGGTTCCGTTATTGTTGGCTTTTTGCGATGTTAATTTACCATTCGATAAAGTAGTATACTTAGATTCAACCGTCATCGCAATTTCAGATGTGGTTTTTTGATTTGGTTTGTCTATCGTTGGAAACCAGCAAGAAGATGCTTCTGTTTCACCCTGAGTCCAGATTTGAACAGGTTTGTTTGCTTTACCATCAGGATTTATAAAATACAATCCTTTTGCATTGGTAATGGCATTACTTCCTTTAACTTTTAACTCATCAGGTTTTGCGGTATAATTAATGAAAAGTGTATATTTTTCAGTGCTTTTATACTTTCGGTTTAATGTAATAAAAAGCTGTTCGTTGTCATAGGTATACTTTAACGGAATACTTTTTTTACCATCAATGATCGCGATTTCTTTAAAGTCCATCCCTTTGGCATCTAAGGTAAGTGAATCTGTTTCGTAAAAGTGTGGCTTTAAGGTTAGCCATTCTTTTCCGTATAAATATTTCTTACCATAATCAAAAGAAACCTCTAATTTGGTATGAACCAAATCGTTTACTTTTAATGCGGTAACTCTGTAAACTGATAATGGATCTTTATTCTGATCTGCATTTTGAGCCTGTACTTTTGAACCTGCTGAAAGGATAAGACTAAAAACGGCATATTTTAAAAATAGTCTGTTCATGGTTGTTTGTTATAAAATTTAAAGTTTTTCTATTATTCTGACTTCACCATCTTTTTCATCTTCGGTTAGTAAATCCGATTGCTTTTTAGTGTAAACGGCTAAACTCCATTGAATAATTTTATTATCTGGATATAATTTTGCCTGATTGCTCAACCATTCTTCTGCTTTTTGTGCTGATGATGTTTTTTCGATGGCCCAGGCTGAAACCAATTGATTTGCCGGTAAAAAGTTCATCACGGTGTTGTCGACTTTTGGAGTAAAAGTAATAATTTTTTGTAATAATTTTACAGCGGTTTTATCGTCGCCCAAATTGGTGTAACATTGATAGTCTAACCAGTTTTCCAGCCTTTCGTCAATGTTTTCGTCGTATGGTTTTCCTACACCCAGGTTTTGTGGCCATAATTTAGCTTCGGCAATAAATTTTAATGCTTTTTTGTATTGCTTGTTTTTCATTTCTGATAATGCCTGCATCAGTTTGGCTTCATGATACAATTGTCTGCCTGCAGTCGCTCCTTCAAAAGGAAGGATTTCTAATTTGGTTAAAAAAGCATCGGCAGCAGCATATTTTTTGTTGAGTAATAATGTTTTGGCATATAACATTCCCATCAAATAATTTTCTGAATGTTTTTTGTAAAAAGGTTCAGCAATGGCCAAAGCTTTGTCATTTTGTTTTTGGATGATATAGTGTTCTGCCAGTAATTTATGATATCTCCATCCTTGATTATCAAGCCTGATTGCTTGTTGAAGACTTGAGATTACCAATTGCGAATCGTCTTTCATCAAAGCTGCTTTTGCGGCATAAAAAGCAGGATCTGTAGGTATGTTTCCGCATTGCAAAAACAATTCTTTAGCATCAGAAATATTTTCATGATTCCATTCGATTAAGGCTAAATGATATTTTAATTGCCATTGATCGTTGGTTTGGATTAGTTTTTTTAGAATCCCGGCTGTTTCTGAGCGGAATGGAAAGCTAATTTGAGGCTGAATCTGACGCAAATCAACTTTTGTGTTTTCTAAAAAGGCTTTCCAATACATAATTTCAGCATTCGGAACAGCAAGAGACAAAACTTTCAAAGCTTCGTCTTTACGTTCTAATTGTGCATACCAGATTGCTAATTCAAGATAGCTTTGCTCCGGCATTTCGTTTCGAATAGAAGCAGTAAAACGTCCTTTTGAGGTATCTGAATTTTCGAAAAGGAATTTTTCAAAACCAACAAAATGATTTAAGGGATCGACTTTGTTGATGGTATTTAGCATTTCGGTTGCTTTGGCAGTATTGTTTTGTAAACGATAAATAACGGCCAGTAACTGCAATCCTTCTAAATTGTACTGATTATTGAGCAGGCTTTTTTCAGCATATTCAATAGCTTTTGCCTGATTATTTTCGGTAAAATAAATTTTGCTTAAAGCAGTATAAGCAGGACTGCGAAATTCTGTACTTGCAGCTGCAATATCAAAACCATCTTTGGCATCGGTTGTATTTCCTGCGTGTAAATTGGCAACACCGTAATAATAATTGGCAGCAGGATCATAAGTGTTTATAGATAAGGCTTTGGCGGCTGTCGCAATGGCTTCGTTATATTGAAATTTACGAATTTGTAATACTGCCATATCAGAAAGGGCAGGTGCGTAGTTTGGATCTTTTTGCAAACAGGCACTTAGTTTTTCTTCAGCTTTTACATAATCTTTAAAACTGATATAATTTTTCCCCTGAAGGTATAAGCCATAAACAGAGTTATTATCGAAATCTTTAGGAACTTCTAAAGGTCTGTTTAGGTTTCCATCTTCCGGAGCTGAATTCCAAACCAGTTTATTTTCGCCAAGTGTCAGTTTCAATTTGTGCTCGTCAACTGCAACCTGAACAGAATCCTTGAATACTTGTAAGGTATTAACTGAAATATCTTTAGAATATACTTTCTTTCCGTCATTAAAAACTTCCAGTTTTTCATTTAATTTTTGAAGTGGGGAAAAATAGATTTTCAGCCAGCCGTTTTCGTTTTTTACATTTACGGCCCCATAATTATTGGCTTTTACAAAACCTTTAGTTTGTTTTACAGGAAACCAGTATTCTGTCCACGAATCTGTTTGATAAGGTGCAAAAGAGCGTTGTTTAAACGGGGTTAAATTACTGCCTTCGCTCGCCTGATTGAATAGTCTGCCACTTTGAACTTCTACATACTGACCATCAGTATCGGTTAGTAGTTTTTCCCAAATCATACCTTGTTGAGAGAGTCCCCAAATCCATATTTTTTTGCCGGGCTTATCATCATAGTTGCCATATCTTCCCATTCCGAAATCCTCGTTATGATAATATCCGCCAAAGAAATCATTGTATTTGCCAAACACATGATAGGATTTATAACCGCCAAAATTATTGTTTTTATAATAAGACAAATCTTTACCGTTTTCTTTGTCAATTGGCCATGAATTGTGTTCGCCATTGTGACCAATATAACTTTGTCCAGGATAAATAAATTGCAAATCCTGACCTGCTTTAAGCCCGGTATTCATCCAGGTGTAATAAGGCTGTTCTGCTTCGGTTGAATTGAACCAAAATGAACTGGTTGTAAAATAAGCTTTGTCTTTTGGTAAATTGATGTCGAGTTTCCATGAAGTACGCGTTAGTAAATCCAAAACCCCAATTACACAGCTTATGCTTCCGTCTTCTCTGTTAATGATGGTATAATCGACCGGAGTGGCACAATTTGGTGTATGTCCAATGATGCCATAATTGCCTTCGACACCGCCGCTTGTCCACGGACCACGCATGGCAATATCTCTGAATTTAATGACATGATTGTTGTAAATAAAATCCTTTCCTGTTGATTTTTCTACTGCCGACCAAACTTTTCCACCTATTTCCGGCAGGATCATTAATTTGATATAGTCGTTTTCAAGTTCAATTACTTTCCATTCTTTTTGAACAGATTTATTGGTAAAACCGTCAAAACGATAATAAGGATAGATTTTGGTATCCGGCTTTGGGATCGGATCCGGATCTGAAAACGGATAAGTAGTAAATACTTTTTTGTATTCTTTTATAGTGGTTTTATTTTGTGCATTGGCAAACAGGCTTCCAAAGAGCAAAATAGATAATATTGGTCTAAATTTCATATTATGTGGTTATGATTAGTTAGATGATCAGGTTGTTTTAGCATTCTGTTTGTCATTTCGAGGAATGACAAACAGAACGCGGTAATTACTGTTGTTCAAAAATTACTTAACAATTAGCAACCAGCCTTTTCCTTTTGAAACAGGTAGTTCGTCTTTTGCTGTAAACGTTTTTGCCGGTTGGAAATTTGTAATTTCAGGAGCTGTAATAGTGGCTTTGGCTGGATTAATTCCCAGTTTTTTCCAGTCAATGTTCAGTTTTACATTTACATCAGTATCTGCCCAGCTTGCAATTGAAATTAAAGCGGTTCCGTTCTTTTTGTAAACTGTCGCTAAGACTTTATCGTTAGATGTTTTTACCGGACAGTTTTCGCTCCAGTATCCAATCATTTCAGAACCTTTAATCCCGAAAGTATCCCATAATTTCCAAATATTTCTTGGATCAGCATTATCGCTCCAAGGTAATCTGTTGGTCATTCCGTAAACCATTCCTCTCCATGGATTTCCGCCACCCTGAAGCATTTCTCCCATTAACCCAAAAGGAATTCCGCTTACTTCAGTTAAGAAAAAGTCAGGTTGGTTTTTCTCGTAATCAAAATATTCTCCGAACCATAATTTATTGATGTACGGAAAGTGTTCCATATACAGATTGGCACTATTATTAAATCCGTCACTTTTGTTGTATTGATTTGCGCTGTGCAAATCGATAATTCCCGGATGTCCGTCTTTTGTCAATACTCTTTTGATACGTTTCATGGTGATTCTGTCAAAAGCAACATCGTCAAGGTAAATACCGTCGATACCTACGTTTTGTGTTAACCAGTTCATACCTTCAACATAATAGTTATGCCAACGATTCATGCCACTGTTTACAATTGCAGCGTCTTTAATTTCAGGTACAAACCATGCTGCGATGTAATCGTCACCAACATGTTCCTGTAACCATGAGAATCCGCCGCCTTTTCCTGGAGAATAAATTTCATGACCCAGACTTCTTAAGGCAAAAGTTTCGTAAGCTTTGTTCGAAACCTCTCTTACGGTATTGTAAATCTTCACTTTTAATCCCTTTTCATGTGCTTCATCAATATATGTTTTCATCTTTTTAAATTCGATAAAAGGATAATTGATATATGGATTTATAGCATTTGCATGATGAATATTGATTACTGTTGCACCAGTTTTGGCAATAGAATCGATTGGACTGTATTTATGATAGAATTTAGTATCCCATTGAAAATCGGTGTTTATGGTATGAAATGGTGTAATTAACAAAGTAAAGTTATAATACAAAACATCTCCTTTTTTCATGCTGCGGGCGCCGCTGTAAGCATTTACCAAAACTGATTTTGGGTTTGGTGTAATCGTAATTCCACCTTTGTTTTCGTTACCCCATGAAGTTGGTAATAACAATGGTTTTTGTAAATAGAAATTGGTGTTTAACGGACGGCTGTATTTTTCGTCTCTTAAAGAAAATTGCAATCCTGAGTTTACATTTCCAATCCATGCCCCGTCTTGATTTTTATGTGCTACATCCCATTTCCAGTCAAAAGTTGCAGGACGATCGCCTCCTTTTTGACCTAATCCCATCATGTATTTGGCAGATGTTGGCTGCATTGGTATTTGAAAATTAATATCATTAAAAGAAGCATCTTCAAGTGCGGTAACTTTTACAGTATAATGTAAAAAACCGTCAAATTCTATCGATGCATTTACATCCATCTGTACTGATTTAGACGTAGAAGTATTTTCCCAGGAAACTGTTCCGGCCTCTTTTTTAGTGAATTTTAACCCTGAGTTTTTCCATTGTGAAACTTCTTTTCCTGATGCATCTACAAAATGAAAAGCAAAAGGGGCACTCAAAATATCATTGGCTTTTGTCGTTACAGTGGTCATTTCAGGAGTAAAGAAAGTCTGAATTTGTGCTGGCAAACCATTTGCTCCTAAAACTAGTTTTCTGCCCAATAAAGATATTTCAGCATCTTTTACAACTAATGGAGTGTAGGGCGCAATAACGGTATTTTCCTGTGCTAAAGTAGAATTCAGCCATTTAAGACGTGTCATTTTTTCCGGGCTGTCAATTCCTCCGTTTTTGGTAACTTCGTTTGTTACTTTTATCTGAAGTGTGATTGCTGTAGATTTTCCATCAGCAATTACTGTTGCTTTTCCGGTATAAGTCCCGGCTGCTGCAGTTTGAGGAACGTCGATTCCGCACCACATTGCCTGAACTTTTCCTTTTGAAACGGAAACTGTATTCATAAAAACGGAACCATCGTATTTCACTCCATCCGTATTTATACAACTGATATTTTTTGATGAGATGGTTTCTCCGGTATTATTTTTTAAATCCGAAAAAGTAACTTTTACATTGCTTAAATCCTGCAAAGCATAAACACCTAATTGAAAAGCTAAATATTCTCCTTTTTGCGCGGTATCTGAAAATGTATTTTGAACTCCTTTTTGAATCCAGCGTTGTGGTAAATCATTTTTCATTCGGATTGAATACAATCTGTCTTCCGGGAAAACCAGGAAAGTGTTTCCACTATTTTTGGCAATAAGATCCTTGGTTTCGGCAGCAGTCGCAATGACTTCCATTGGGTAAAAACTATTGAATGCGTTTATACTCTGAATTTCGGTTACAATACAATTGTCAGTCAGATTGGTGTTGATCTTTGATAGCCATTGTGCATCTGCTTTATACTCTGGTTTTGCATAAATTCCTTTTGGATAATTTGCTGTACCTTCATCAATATAAGGCATATAATACACATAATAAGTTCCTTTTCCTGAAACAGGTTCAAAGAAAACAGTTCCGTTTTCTCTATTGATGTTGGTGGTTTTTATGTTTTGGATTTCTTTACCTGAAGCATCCTGAACAATGATTTTTTTCAGCTCTGGATTTTCGTCTCTTCTGCGCCATTCGATAGTAGTTTTAGCAACATTTCCTGTTCCGGAAAATGCTACTGCAACACGATGGTTCCCCAGTTGATTTGGGTTCCAGCTATCGTTTCCGTCTGTATATTTTATTTGTTGTGCGGCTAAGGGAATACTGAGAATGAAAAAGCACAGGATCAATATTCGGCTTAAAATTGGTGTGTTGTGTGAGTTTAGTTTCATTGTTTTGATGTTCAGGTTAAAAAGGTATGCTTATTTTGTAAAGTTAGTAAACGGCTTTCCATCCATTTTTTTTCCAGTAGGCAATAATAGGTTTGTATGGTCCGTATTTGTGTTGTTCTTCAGAAAAATTATCATTAAACGGGCTATGTGCATAATCAATAGGTTTGCCCATTTTGTTTGGATAATCTAATGTTTTTGGGTTTGGTCTTGTATGTATTTCATCGTCATTTACATAAGCGGCAATATCCAGTGCCTGCAAGTCTGTAAGGTACGGTTTTCCAAGAGTTACTTTGTCATAAGGCATATTGCTTTTTAGCCATTGCGCCTGTTTGATTACTCTGTGCATGCTTGAGCCGGGTTGGTATCCGTATTCTCCCCAAAGTGGAGGATAGGTGTATCCTGATTTATCTGCATTGTAAACTCCTTCGCCATTATTTCCGTGACAGCGGGCACAATTTTCAACAAATAATGCTTTTCCTCTTACCGGACTTGCGGCTACATCCGGAAATTCTATTTCTAAGTTTTTAGCGCCTTTAAAATTTCCGTCTTTTGGAACAAATTTGCTGATCCATTTAAAATAAGACAGAAAAGCAACCATTTCTTTTCCGTCAAGCGGAAGTGGTTTTCCGGAATGCGGGCGCATGATACAATTGTTTACACGTTCAGCCAGTGTAAGCACTTTATTTTCACGTCCGCGGTATTGAGGATAATTATCATGAGATGACATTAAATTGAAGGCATGAGGTTTGGTACCTGCATCCTGATGACAATTGGTACAGTTCATTTTATTGCCCAAATATTTTCCGTTAATCCCATTTGGACCAATATAATAAGCTGTTTTTAGCATTAATTCTCTTCCGTAACGTACAGATGCTCCAAATTCGTCATCGGGAATTTTTGAAGTATCGATGGTGATATACGAATCATCTTCGGTTGTTTTTGCTGCCAATGTCTGTGAATTTGAAGTATTGCAGGAATTGAAAACAACCATTGGCAATGCTGAAAAGAGACCAATAAGAATTATTTTTTTCATGTTTACTATTTTTATCCTAACAGATTTTTGAAACCTGTTAAGTATTTTAATTTTATATTCTGAACTGTTGGTAACCACATAGAAACATAGCTTTTGGTTACTTAAAAAAGGCGTCTCACTTAATTTAAACACACATAGCTATCTATGTGAGAGAAGTGTATTTCTTTTTGCTTTCTTTTTTAGACATATTAATCTATGTTTCTATGTGTTTAATATTTTGTACTTAACAAGTTGTTTTAATGTCTGCAAGAATTCAAAGCCTTGTAGTATAATAATTTGTCTAATTAAGAAGAAATGGTTTCATGTTTTCTTCCGGAATAAACTGTACGCGATAGGGCGGAATTTCCGACTCTAATGCCCAAAGTAATACTCCTTTTTTGTTAGTCAGAACAGTAATATGTCTTTTTGAACAGCAACATAATACAGTTTCTTTGTCGATCATATAAGCACTTCCCATTCGGTCATTGTAAATATCTTTTGGTAGATTGATGTGGAAATCCAGTTTTGCCGATTTTCCTTTTTCATCTACTTTTAAGGCAAATACCGAAGATTGTTTTTTATTTACACCATTATCAAAAAACATTAGACTTCCTTCGGGATTGATGTGAGCGGCATGTGCCTGAGAGAATTCGCTATCTTTTGACATTTTCATATCTCCTCCTTTTCCTAATTTCCAGATTACTTTTCCGGTTTTCGAATCTATTTTCCAGATTTGTCCGTTGTTGTAAAAAGAGATTAGAAAATTACCATCTTTATCATAATTAAGACTGTTGGCGTGCATCCAGTCTTTTTTTGTTTTCAGTAATGCCTTGTCTTTCATTGGATCTAAGTCATCAAAAACACTCCATTTCCAGATTTGTTTTCCTTTTTTATCCAAAATCAAAATTCCGTCACCATTGATGGTATCTTTTTGTTTTCCGCCAATCGCGGTTAAATCAGTGATTCTGGCATCAACAAATAAAGTGACAATTTCATTTGCCGATTTTTTTATAATTTCATGATGGATAACTTGTTTTAAATCGCCTTGCCCTTTTTTGATATGTGTTAAGGTATCACCCTGTAAATTGATTTCAAGAATCTCGCTTCCGTAGCTTGTTGGTTCATCATTTTTTCCTAAAATAGCAATGATACTTTGCTCTTTGGTAAAATGTGCTACTTTAAATCCGGTTCCTTCAATAGTATGATACCATCTTAAGTTGCCTTTGTAATCTACAATATATGCTGTTCCGGGAGTTTCTCTTTTGGCTAAAAGCATAAATCCTTTTTTGAAATTTTCTGGTAATAATTCCGGTTTTGGAATATTTGCTTTGAATTGTTTTTGAAGCCATTCCGGCAATTTTCGGGATTTGAAAGTATAGACTTTGCTGGTGTTTTTTGTATTTCCCTCAATAGTGACCAATTGAAAGCTGTAATTGGTTTCGGGAGTGATGTTGCAAAGAACTAATGAATGGGAGAGACCTGTTTTTGAAACTGGCGATGTTATTTTGTTTTTTACTCCTTTTTTATCAGACCAATATTCTGCATATACCTGCACATTGTCATTCGTAGTAACATCGATCTGAATTTTCAATTCGTTGTTGCTATGAGTCCCAATATTGATATTTGAGATCGAATTGCCCTGATTTTTAGAGCAGCCTGCCAAAGCAAGTAATGCTAAAACAAAACTCCATTTTACGATTAATTTTTGTATCATCTTTAGGCTTCTTTTGTGAAACAGAAAAGTACATTTTTTATATAAAAATCAAGAATAGACAGTTTTAATTTGTCTGCCTATTCTTGATTTTACTCCTTATTATTGTCTGTCAGCGTTACTTAACTTAGGGTTAAGATCTACCTGACTTTGAGGATATGTGTAATATTTATTTTGTGGCATTTTAATTAATGCAGCTTCTCCAACTCTTAAGTGATAAGCGTTTACAAGAACATCATATTTGTTCATTCTGATTAAATCGGCACGACGTTTTCCTTCATAGAAAAGTTCCCATCCTCTTTCCTGCAAAATAGCATCTCTTAATGTAGTCTGATTGTAATCGCCTATATTTAAAAGTTTTGCATGCGATCTTCCTTTTACTTTATTGATAAGGTCAATAGCTTCCTGAGTTGGACCGCTAATTTCGTTTAAGGCTTCGGCTCTGCTTAACAATACATCAGCATAACGCAATATGTTTACACTATGACCATCATAATAGGTTGTAGTTTCATCATCTGCATATTTTCTGGTTGATACATCAGGCATATAAAGTACACCAGCCGGTGGTTGTGCGCCTAAAGTTGGTGCTTGTGTATGCAATAATTTATCTGAACCCATAAATTCCGGGAAAAAACATTTTTTTCTGTCGTCTTCATCACCAAAAGTGTTGTAAAAATCCCAGTTCACAGTGTAATATTGCCATCTATTTTGAACAACCGGATGATCTGTTGGACCAAAGTGGTTCAATAATTCAGTTCCGTTTGTATTAGCATCACTTAGAGACGAAAAGATATTTTCGCTGCACCATTTGTTACTTTCTTTAAACAAACCTAAGTACGAAGGATAAAGACTGTACTCATTCAGGTCGATTACTTGTTGTGTAAGTGTAACCACTTTTTGCCAGTCATGGCTGCGTAAATATAATTTTGCCAATAAAGTAAGTGCTGCCCCTTTTGTAGCACGGCCTACATCATTACTTCCGTAAATTACATTTTGTTTATAATTAACCGGTAATACAGCAGCAGCTTCTGTAAGGTCTTTGATAAGAAGTTTATCAATATCTTCTACAGATGTTGGAGGCGTTTGTTCCAGATAATTAGGATTTACTAAGTTATCCTCAGTAATTAAAATAACGGGACCCCATGAGTCTGTTAAATCCATATAAGAAGATGCTCTTAGAAATTTGGCTTCAGCTATAAACTGTGCTTTTTCAACTTCTGAAATTGAAGACATTTTTCCAATGTAATAAATAGCATTATTTGCATTAGAAATTAATTTATACATGGCATTCCAGTCTTCAAGAAGTAAACCATTTGCTGAGTTCCATGTTCCTAATGATAATTGTCCGGGATCTCCGCCAAACTGACAATGTCCTAAATCTGTTGCAATATCAGTCAACGCAAAGTGGCGTGTTGCCCAATACGAAAAATTGTCTCCTACTGATGGTCCTTTTAACCTGCCATAAATAGAATTAACAGCAGCAATAGCATCAGATTTGGTTTGGTATCCATTGGTATTAGTTAAACTGCTGTATACTGTAGGATCAAGATCTTCATTACAGGAATATTGTAAACCTGCAGCAAGTAAAAGCAATAATATTGTATATTTTTTCATTTTGATAAATTTAATGTTACTGAAAAAGCTATTAATGAATTGCTATTTTTATCCCTAATATAAACGTTCTTGAAGCCGGGAAAGAGTTAAAATCAATTCCTCCGCCAAGGTTTTGTGCTGTAGCAGTAGTGGTATGTCCGTTTATTTCAGGATCGTTTCCAGAATATTTTGTAATGGTCAGTAAATTTTGACCTGTAGCATACAATCTTATGTTGTCGATAAACTTGGTTGGTTTTAAGATGCTTTCCGGAATAGAATATCCAATAGATAAATTCTTAAGGCGCAGGTAAGAGGCATCTTCAACGAATTTTGAATTTACATAACTACCATAAGTGCTTTTGTAATAACCATCTCTTGGAATATCAGTATTTTCATTTGTTCCGGCAACCCAACGATTTAAAGCATCAGTACTGGTGGATGATTCGCCTACCATTTTGGTCATGTTGTAAACAGAATAATCAAGAGCGCCCTGAAAGAAGATATTTACATCAAAATTTCCGAATCTAAAATCATTATTAAAACCAACAATATAATGCGGCGTAGAATTTCCTAAATAAGTTCTATCGGCGGCTGTAATTTTACCGTCTCCATCAAGATCAGCATATTTTGGATCTCCGGGTTTTGATAGTGGTTGTGGAGCATAAACTTCACCAGTTTTGATAACACCTTCATAAACAAAACCATACAAAAGTCCCATTTCTTTTCCTGGTTCAAGTCTTGTAAATTCACGACCAGAAACTGTACCACTTGGATTAGAAGTATTATAACTGATTATTTTAACATTATCTGCAAGCGCAATAACCTCTTGTTTATTGTACGCAACATTTAAAGACGTTCTCCAGTAGAATTTATCATTTTTAAAATTTTCACTGCTTATGCCAAGTTCAATTCCTTTATTATCAATTGTACCTGAGTTAAGTGTTTGGGTTTTAAATCCCCACCATCCTCCAACAGGCACATCCAAAAGCGCATCTGTTGTTCTTTTTTTGTAGACATCAATTGTAGCAGTAAGTCTGTCATTGAAGAATCCCATGTCTAAACCAATATTGGCCTGAGCTTGTTGTTCCCATTTCAGATCAGGATTTGCTAAATTTTTAGGTTCATTACCTCCTTGAAAAGAACCATCGGCAATAGTAGTATTCCAAGGCTGTAAAGTAGACATGTATGCATAATCTGCAATTCCGTCATTTCCTGTAATACCATAACTAACTCTTAATTTTAGTTCTGAAAGCGTATTAAAGTTTTGCATAAACGCCTCTTTTGAGATTCTCCAGGCTACTGCTCCTGATGGGAATGTACCGTATTTGTTATTTGGACCAAAACGAGAAGAACCATCGCGTCTAACTGTAAATGAAGCTAAATATTTGTCATCAAAAGAATAACTTAACCTACCAAAATACGACGTAAGTTTTGTTTCTTGTTTTTGAGTTTCAGGTTTCAGGTAAACAGAAGCACTTTCAAGATTGTAATAGGTTAATATATCATTAGCAAAACCAGAACCGGACGCTTTCATTCTTTCGAAAGTGTCTTTTTGGTTCGATGTTCCAATCATTGTGGTAAAAGAATGGTGTTCTTTTAAATTGAATTTATACGTTAAATATTGTTCTGTACTCCATCTAAAATACGTTTTGTTTTCTTCAGATCCTGTACCGTTTAGTGCTGCTCCTGCAACTAATGTTCTTGGCGTATATTTTCCTTCGATATTCTCCTGCCATTCTGCACCGGCTCCAAAGTGATAAGTTAAGTTTTTGATGATTTCATAATCCATAAACATATTTCCATTCACCAATCGGTTTATGATATGATCTGTTGGTTCCAGTAAAAGTGCCAAGGCATTATCTTTTCCCTGGTATTTGTAGTACGTACCGTCAGCATTATAAATAGGAATAGCTGGTGGTGCAGTCTGAATAGAAAACATAGGAGATAAAATATTATCACCAAAATCACTGTTATGCCCATCGCTTGCAGCACCATATACATTGGCTCCCACAGTTACTTTATCCGTAAATTTTTTCTCAGTTCCAATACGAACACTATATCTTGTATAATCGGTATTTTCCATTGCCCCGGTTTGTTTTAGATAATTTCCGGATAAGAAAAATTTCGATGTTTTATCGCTTCCGCTAAAAGTTATCGTTCTGTTGAGTACTTCACCAGGACGCGTTGCAGCTTTAAACCAATTAGTATTGGCAATTGGAAAACTTGATGGAAAAACTGCAGGTCTCCCATTTTCAGCAGCAATAGCATTTTGGATAGAAGCATATTGTTGTCCGGTAAGTAATGATGGTTCTTTAATAATATTTTGAAAACCATCTGAAATTTCACCTTCAATCTGCATTTTACCCGATTTTCCTTTTTTGGTTGTAATCATAATTACACCATTTCCTCCTCTTGAACCGTAAATTGCCGTAGAAGCAGCATCTTTAAGAATCTGAATGCTTTCGATATCATTTGGACTGATAGATGCACCAGTGCTGGTAATAAACCCATCGACTACATACAATGGTGCATTTGAGGTTGTAATTGAGTTTCCTCCTCTGATAACTATGGTTGGAGAAGCTCCGGGAGCATAACTGTTTTGTTGTACCTGAACTCCGGAAGCACGACCTTGCAAAGCCTGACCAACATTGGCAACTGTACCACCTAAATTTAAGTTGTCTTTGCCAACTGAAGTTACAGAACCGGTAATGTCTTTTTTCTTAGCTTTTCCGTATCCAATTACTACTTCTTCTAATTTTTGTCCGGCCTCTTTCATCACAATCTTTAGCGGAGTATTTCCTATTGTCACTTCCTGATCTTCCATACCAATATAAGTAATGACAAGTTTAGTGACATTATCGGCAACAGTAATCGCAAAACTTCCGTCAACATCCGTTTGAACACCTTTAGAAGATCCTTTTACAACTACGTTTGCACCAGGAAGCGGCATACCATTTTGATCTGTTACAGTACCTTTTATTGTTTTTTCAAAAAACAAGACTGTATAATTATTTTCAGATGTTTTTATTTCAGAAGCAACTGTAGTCTGAAATGTAAAAACTAGTAGCGAAAGAACTGTGAGTTTAATTTCTTTATTCGCCAGAACGTTAATCCGAAAATCTCTAGGTTTTTTTTGGGTTAATAATTTCATACTTAAATTGGGTTTGGTTAATGTTAATTTGCTTTTTTTTTGTTTGTAAGTTTTAGATTTCTTTTTTTGCTGAATTAATTTTTTTTGATTTCTAACTGGTCTCTTAAAAGAGTGTTTTTTGGAAAATTATAAACACTCTGTTTTCAATCTTTTTTCGGCTTATTTCTTCTTTTTTTATTCGCTTTTGAGAGCTCAAAAACCTCTAAAAATTTCTTCAATTAACTTAGTTTTAAGATTAATATGTGACGAAACTATTGATTATATTTTTATTAAACAAGAAAAAACATAAAAAATGTGCTCGAACACACAAAATTAATGTTCTCGAGCACATAAAATTGTGTGAATCGTTTTTTTTGACTTAAATTCGTGCCATTATTATAAAATATTTGAGACAAAAAAGAGTTTTGAATTTTATCATTCTTTCTGAGGAAAATATTATTTGCAATAATAATGAAGGCTGTTGCTTTGATTTTTTAAGAATTTCGTAAATCATAAGTGAAATTGGTAATAAATAATAAAGCTTTTATTATTGCTTTTCTTACTAATAAAAGTAAATTTTGAAGGATTGTTTTTAGGTAATAAATAACCAATTTTTTATTTACATTCGTAAGAGGTAAAAATGAAGAAATTTCAAAACCTTTTTTGTGTCATTTTTCAAAATTTCAAAAAATAAAAATTAACAAAATTTAAGAGTCAGATTGTGAAAGAATATCATGTAAATTCAATTGGTACAAAAGAGCAAATTCCGAATGAAAAATCAAGTCTGAAATTTTTCGAAAAAGCAAATTGTCTAACCGATTTTTGTTCTCCCTGGAATAATGATTCACTTTCAAAAATTGAATTCAGGGCACTTTCTGATCATGAAAATTTCTACTTTAATTTTAGGGTCTTTGACACTGATATTTATCTCGATCAAAAAGATGATAGTTTTGATAGTATAGGAAATTCAGATCGGGTAGAATTGTTTTTTAGAACTAATGAAAATTTAAATCCGTATTACTGTCTGGAAATTGATACATCTGGACGAATAATGGATTTTAAAGCTTATCCGAACAAAGATTTTGATTTTGACTGGAAATGGCCTGAAAAAGAGCTGAAAGTAGAAACCTCAAGAGACCAAACATCTTTTATAGTTTCTGGCAGCATTAGCCTTCAATCCCTGAAAGATTTAAATTTAATTGAGAATAATACCATCGAGGCAGGAGTTTTCAGGGCAAAATTTTCTCTGGTTCAAAACCTGCAATACGAGCCAACCTGGATCTCGTGGATTAATCCAAATACCGAAACGCCTAATTTTCATATTGCTTCTTCTTTTGGTAAGTTTAAGCTGGTGTAGAAAAGGTATCGAAAGGTTTTCAAAGGTGCAAAGGCTCAAAGGTGCAAAGGCTCAAAGGGTAAAAGTTCAGAGTCTTAACGTGAATGAGATAAAAAAAAGATTCAGTATAAATTATTATATCTGTCAAATCTTTGTGCCTGTTATGGCTCAAAAAATCTAATAATAGTTTGTGTTTTTTAGCCTCCAGGATTTAGTCGAAAAAGATCCTTTGTACCTTTGCTTCTCTGTACCTTTGTAACTACAAGCTAAGAAACATAAAATGAAGCATTTTCTACATTGATAATATCAATAGGCAACAAAATAGTTTCGGGAATATCCTTGCGGAATAAGAAATGCTCTACCAAAGTACTGATTCCTAAATAAGCCTGTCTTTTTTGATTTTGATGAATTAAAAAGTGAACCAATCCCTGATTGAGGAAGTTTACATTTTTCTCGACTAAATCGTAACCAATCAATGCAATTTTTTTATCTTTTAATGGAGCCAGAAGAGAGGCAATCTGATATGCTTTTGAAGTCGTGATGAAAATTCCCTTCAGGTTTGGATTTTCGTCCAAAAATGCCGAAAACTTAGTTTCAACGTTCGGATGTTTTAATTTTAAAGTAGTTAAAGAAAAACCGGCAATCTTTTTTTCATCGAAGTAGTTTCTAAAACCCTTTTCTTTTTCCTGCATGTGAAGCGCATTTTTAAGGCTTTCATCAATATGGATAATTGCAATATGACCTTCAGTTAAAATCAGGTTCATTAAACTGGCTGCTACACGGCCGCTTTTGTATAAATCCTGTCCAACAAAACCTTTAATAGACTCGCCTTCAATTTGATTGTTGAAAGTATTTACTATAATACCCAGTTCGTCGTATTGTTTTACAATCTCCAGGGTTTCTTTATGAAATAATGGAGCAATTAAAACAGCATCAGGCGATTGACTGATAATGGTTTCGTGGGTGTTTAAAAACGATTTGGTGCTTTCAGGATTAAAATAATGCGTTTCAATAACAATGCTGTAGGCTTTAAACTCCGTCATTGCTTCCTGAATTCCGTTCACACAAGGAAGCCAGTACGGGTCAATTTTAGGATCTGGAAGTAAAACACAAATACGGTAAATTTTTGTGTTTTTTAAATTTCTGGCAATTAAGTTAGGCTCATAATTAATAACGTTTAAAACTTCGTTTATCTTTTCAAGCGCTGTTGCAGATACTTTTCCTCTATTATGCAAAACCCTGTCAACAGTCCCTTTAGAAACTCCCGCCATTTTTGCTATATCCTTAATTGTGTACTTTTTATCCATACGAGCAAATATAGAAACTTTGATTTAATTATTTAAAAATGGTCAAAGAATTATTTAGTGTGCTCGAGAACATTTATTTAGTGTGTTCGAGCACATTTTTAGATTTTTTCTTGTTTAATAGAAATATAATATATAGTTTCGTAGAATCAAAACCAAAAAAATAAATTAAATTCTTAACCTGTTTACATTGTAATTTATTGTTTTGCAATGTTTTATTATAAAAATTTTAAGTGAAAAAAATTACTTCATTAGCCCCAGGCCGGACATGTCTCTTTGGAGATCATCAGGATTATTTAGGATTGCCGGTTATTGCCTGTGCAATCGATCGAGATATAAAATTAACCGCCGAACAAAATGATACCAGAACTTTTGTTCTGAATATGGTCGATATCAACGAAGTTCGCAAGATTCCTATCGATGCTACTTTTGAAACTTTAGAATCCCGTGATTATTTTGCTTCGTCAATGCGTGTATTACGCAGATATGGTTGTGTGCCAAAAGTGGGATATAATATAACCATCACAGGAAATATTCCAATTAATTCAGGAACGTCAAGCTCATCCGCTTTATTAATGGCATGGATTCGCTTTTTGATTGAAGCTTTTGGAGTCGATCAGGAAGTTACGCCTGAATTCATTTCAAAAATAGGATATGAATCTGAAGTTTTGGAACACGGAGAACCGGGCGGAATGATGGATCATTTTAGTATTGGTGTAGGCAATATTGTGTATATCAATACCAAAGAGCCTTTTTCATACGAAATTATCGGAACGGGACTAAAAGGGTTAATCACCGGAGTTTCCGGAGTTCCAAAAGAAACCATTGGCTTAATTGGTGAAATAAAAGGAAATGCCTTGATGTCGATAGGTATTGTCAAACAAAATTTTCCTGAATTTGATCTTAATACCTCTCAAATTGAAGATATTGATAAATATAGAAATTGTTTGCCGGATCGATTGATTCCGTTTTTTGAAGCAGCCTTAAAAAATTATCATTACACCAAAGAAGCTTTAAAAGAATTTGAAAAGCCTGTTTTAGATCTTAAAAAAATTGGAGCATTAATGAATCAGCATCATGAAGTTTTGCGTGATTTATTAAAAATTACAGTTCCCTTAATTGATAATATGATCAACGCAGCCTTAAAAGCAGGAGCTTACGGAGCCAAAATTGTAGGTTCAGGAGGTGGCGGAAGTATTGTTGTGATTGCTGATCCTGCAAAAGAAGATCAGGTTATAGCTGCTATTTTAGAAGCAGGAGCTCTGGAAGCTTATGCCGTAGATGTAGATCCGGGTGTGCGAATTATTGAAAACATTGAAATTTAAAAAGCAAAACATGCATAATAATTTAGTTATTTTGGCGGGCGGAGCATCATCCCGCATGAAAAAAGAAACCGTTACAGATAATTTATCTGCAGAAGAAATAGCTCAGGCAAACGAAAGAAGCAAAGGACTGATTGGAGTAGGAACAAGCGGAAGACCTCTGTTAGATTATCTTTTACTGAATGCTAAAAAAGCAGGATATAAAAATATCTATATTATTATTGGAGAACAAGGCGAACTTTTTAAAGAGTTCTACGGAAATCAAAATACCAATAATGATTTTCATGGACTTAATATCTCATTTGCAGTACAATATATTCCGGAAGGAAGAGTAAAGCCATTTGGTACTGCCGACGCTTTGTTTCAGGCAGTTGAGCAATTTCCGGAGCTAAATTCCCAACAATATTCGGTTTGTAACAGCGATAATTTATATTCGGCAGCAGCATTATTGGCATTGAGAGAAACCAGTAGTCCAAATGCTTTTATTGCTTATGACCGTGATGCTTTAGAATTTCCTTCAGAAAGAATTTCACGTTTTGCAATTGCTAAATTAGATTTAAACAATCAATTACTGGATATTCTCGAAAAGCCTTCGCCTGAAGTTTTAGCTGATTACAAAGATATTGAAGGTAAAATAAGAGTGAGTATGAACGCTTTCAAGTTTAACGGAAGTACTTTGTACACACATCTTAAAAATTGTCCTGTTCATCCTGAAAGAGATGAAAAAGAATTACCAACCGTGCTTTTAAACGCCGTAAAAGAACATCCCAATACTACATTAGGAATTCCGTTTTCAGAACATGTTCCGGATTTAACAGCTAAAGAAGATATTGCTGATGTTAAAAAATATTTGCAACAATACTATCCGGTTTTAGACTGGAACGTTTAAAAAAATTAACAAAAATTTGATATCTAATTTACGGATAAGTACAACTTATTAAAGTACTTTTGCTTTGAATTGCAAAAAATACGCATATATTTGCGTAAAAATTGCAAAATAATTACAAAAGTGTTGATGTTATTTTAGATGGATAAAAAATAACTAATCTATTAACAATCAACCAAAAGTATTATGTCAAACATTGAAAGTGCATTACATATAGAGAAAAGGAGTACCATTATTCCGATGATAATCTTAACTGCATTATTTTTTATTCTGGGTTTTGTAACCTGGCTCAACGGACCGTTAATTCCATTTTTTCAATTAGCGTGTGAGTTAACCTCTTCTCAGGCGTATTTTGTAACATTTGCTTTTTATATTGCCTATTTTGTCATGGCAGTTCCATCATCATGGGTAATTGAAAAAGTAGGGTATAAAAATGGTATTTCATTAGGCTTATTAATCATTGCTGCCGGTGCTTTTATGTTTTATCCGGCTGCCGAAAGCCGAACTTTTTTATTGTTTTTAATAGCTTTATTTGTAATGGGAACCGGTTTGGCGATTTTACAAACAGCATCAAATCCTTATGTAGTAGTTATTGGTCCAAGAGAAAGTGCTGCTGCCAGGATTAGTGTTCTGGGAATTGCCAATAAACTTGCAGGATTTTTAGCGCCGCTTATCTTAACGGCTTTAGTGTTGTCAAATATGCAGGAGTTTACCGCAGATAAAATCGCATTATTGGATTCAGTTTCAAAATCAAATGCTTTAAATTCTCTTGCATTACAATTGCAAAGACCTTACCTTTATATGGGATTGATTATAATGGTTTTGGCGTTGCTGGTAAAGCTTTCCCCGCTTCCTGAAATCGATTTGGATGAAGGTGGAAATGTATCACATTTAAGCATTTTTAAACAAGTCAGAAATGCTTTCAGACGCCCGCAATTGGTTTTAGGAGTAATTACTTTAATGCTGTATTTAGCTGCCGAAGTTTTAGCCGGAGATTCGATTGGAGCTTTCGGAAAAGAATTAGGAGTATATGGAACCGAAGGAAATTTTTATTTAAAATTGACTTCTTTCACCATGTCGGCAATGGTAGTAGGATATATTTTAGGAATCACATTAATCCCAAAATATATTTCGCAGGTAACGGCTTTAAAAGCATCCGGAATTTTAGGTTTAATCTTAGTATTGGTAATCGTATTGATTTCGCCAAAAATAACGGTTCAGTTACCCGGTATTCCAAGTTTGCCGGTTGTAATACTTTTAGTAGCATTATTAGGATTAGCAAATGCATTATGCTGGCCCGCAATATGGCCAATGGCATTAGAAGATTTAGGAGGATATACAAAAATAGGAAGTGCAATTTTGATTATGGGAATTATTGGAGGAGCAATATTTCCTTTGTTCTACGGATTGATCACAGAAAATATAAACGCATTAAATATCGCAAACGGAACGGTTGAAACTTCAAAAAGCGGAAATCAGATTGCTTATTTAATGTTATTGCCATCGTATGCCATGATTCTTTTTTATGCTATAAAAGGTCATAAATACCGAAGTTGGAAAATTTAAGAGAGGAATTAAAAAAAACTATATCATGTTAAAAAGTAAAATAGACAAAGCGACAGGTTTTGAAAAACGATTTGAAAACATCAATACCGTTGTTTTCGAAAATTCCGGCGATGCTTCAAAAGCCGTAGCGCAGGAAATTGCAGCTTTAATTCAATCCAAGCAAAAAGAAAATAAACCATGTATTCTGGGCTTGGCAACCGGTTCTTCTCCAAAAGGATTATATGCAGAACTAGTTCGTTTGCATAAAGAAGAAGGCTTGAGTTTTAAAAACGTAATCAGTTTTAATCTGGATGAATATTATCCAATGGAACCTAATTCAATCAACAGTTATGTTCGTTTCATGAAAGAATTGTTGTTTGATCATGTCGATATTTTACCTGAAAACGCTCATGTACCAGACGGACTTTTAACCAAAGAACAAATCGCGGATTATTGCCATAATTATGAAGCTAAAATTGAAGCTTTGGGCGGAATCGATTTACAAATCCTGGGAATTGGAGGAAACGGACATATAGGTTTTAACGAATCCGGATCTCTTCAAAATTCAAAAACACGTTTAGTGGCGCTGGATCATATTACAAGAGTAGCAGCAAGTAAAGATTTCTTTGGATTAAGCAATACGCCAAGAACCGCTATTACCCTTGGAGTTAAAAAAATTATGGAAGCCAAACAGGTTATTTTATTGGCCTGGGGAGAAGGAAAATCAAATATTGTAAAAAAATCTGTTGAAGATGAAGTTACAAACAGGGTTCCAGCTTCATTTTTGCAGGAGCATAACAATGCTGTTTTTGTTTTAGATAAAGAAGCTTCCTCAAAACTAACCAGAATTAACAAACCATGGTTAGTAGAGAAAATTATCTGGACAGATAAATTAATCAGAAAAGCAGTTTTAGGATTGGCACTAGATCTTAAAAAACCAATTTTAATGCTTACCGATGCTGATTATATCGAAAACGGAATGAGCGATTTATTGGCAGATTCAGGTCCGGCTTACGACATCAATATTAAAATATTCAATAAATTACAAAATACAATTACAGGCTGGCCGGGAGGAAAACCCAATTCTGATGACACCAATCGTCCTGAAAGAGCAGAACCTGCAAAAAAACGTGTATTGATTTTTAGTCCGCATCCGGATGATGATATTATCAGTATGGGAGGAACTTTTATGCGTTTGCAGGAGCAGGGCCATGAAGTTCACGTAGCGTATCAAACCTCTGGAAATATCGCTGTAGCGGATGATGAAGCGTTGCGTTTTGCAAGATTCGTAATTGATTACAATGAAAAATTCGGAATCAAAAGTGCTGAAGCAGATAATATCTATCAAAAAGCACAAACCTTTTTAGAGAACAAAAAGAATAGTGAAATTGATATTCCAGAAGTTCGTTACATTAAAGGATTAATCAGAAAAGGAGAAGCAAGAGCAACCAGTCATTTTGTTGGTTTAAATGATGATCAGATTCATTTTATGGAATTACCATTTTATGAAACCGGAACAATTGAGAAAAAACCAATCGGACCAGAGGATATTCAACTAACAATGGATTTAATAGAAAAAATTAAACCACATCAAATCTATGCTGCAGGAGATTTAGCAGATCCACACGGAACGCATAAAGTATGTCTGGATGCTATTTTTGAAGCAGTAAAAGCTTTAAAACCAAAATCATTTATGGATGATTGCTGGTTATGGTTGTATCGAGGAGCATGGCAGGAATGGGGAATTGACGAAGTCGAAATGGCAGTGCCAATGAGCCCGGATCAGGTGTTGGCAAAACGTCACGGAATTTTCAAACATCAATCTCAAAAAGACGGAGTTGTTTTTCAGGGAACTGACGCAAGAGAATTTTGGCAAAGAGCCGAAGACCGAAATGCAGAAACAGCCGCTTTATACCAACAATTAGGTTTGGCAACTTATGCGGCAATGGAAGCCTTTGTGAGATGGCATTACTAAGTTGTTAAGGTTCTGAATAACTCAGTCTCTAAATTTTAATATTCGCCACGAATTCATGAATTATATTAAAAACTAATTCATGAATTCGTGGCGAAATTATTTAAACCTGTTACTATCTGGTAATAAACACACAGAGTAGAAAATCATTTTAATTCTTTTAATCTGTAGTAAAAAAATAAAAAATTAGAATAGCTTTGTGCTAACAAGAAGCAAGAAAGAAGAATGAGTTTATATTCTTTAATCTTGCTTCTTTCTTCTTAAAAAAATGGAACAAGACAAAAAACTTCTTATAAAATTAGCCCATACCAAAATGCCTTTCGGGAAATACGAAGGACGTTATTTAATTGATCTTCCTGAATATTATGTAGTTTGGTATCACAACAAAGGTTTTCCTAAAGGAGAGTTAGGTCAGCAATTGCAATTAATCTACGAGCTAAAATTAAATGGATTAGAAGAATTGATACGAAACATCAAAAAACAATATCCAACACCTTTAAAATAATCAAATCAATATAATGCATGAAAGATAATTTACGACAGTCAAATTCAGGTGAAGGCATTAGTATTGCAGCTGTAGTATTAGGAGTAATATCGTGTATAGCTTCTTTTATCCCTTGTTTTGATGCTCTTGCATTAATTGGCGGGATTCTGGCTATCGTTTTTGGAGCCATTGGTTTATCTCATGCAAAAAAAGCAAATACTTCAAAAACATTACCTCAAATAGGTTTGATTTTAGGTATTGTGGCGACACTATTATCAATTATGATGATGTTAATCTTTCTGGATATTCTCAAATCTTTGGTAAGATAAAATTGAGATAGTAATGAAGTTATCTGTAAAAGAATTAATTCAAAACACTAAAGAGTAATATCATAAATTATTGTAGTAATTAAGATTGGAAATAAATG
Organism: Flavobacterium chilense; assembly: GCF_001602525.1. GTDB lineage: Bacteria > Bacteroidota > Bacteroidia > Flavobacteriales > Flavobacteriaceae > Flavobacterium > Flavobacterium chilense. The sequence goes on along the minus strand of NZ_LSYT01000005.1, from coordinate 277,543 downwards.
GAAAAAAAATTACAACGATCAAATGCCGGTGAAAACATCAGCATCGCAGCTTTAGTATTAGGAATAATTTCTATTATAGTTGCTTTTATACCTTGCATAAATATAGTTGCAATAATTACCTCACTGCTTACCATAATTTTTGCTGCGATTGGATTAAATAAAGCAATAACAGCAAATGCACCAAAAGTATTGCCTAAAATAAGCCTGATTTTAGGTATCGTTGCATTGGTATTTTCAATAATTCTTACGTTAGTTTTTGGGGCTATTTTTGGAGCTCTGTCTTTTTGGGATTAGAGAAATATATTCAGGGATTTTTTCGATGCTTTACTAATAATCGGTATCGATAATATAAAAATTACAAATCAAAGTTTTTCCAATAACAAGAAATCTCTCTTTAATTTATTTGTTAATAACTTTAACATATTCTTTCCTGTTCGCTTAAGTGTTTTTATATTTTTGTAAAAATTAACACTAAAAAACTTTATGGAAAACGATTTACACACACCAAATGCAGGCCAGGGAATGGGTATTGCAGCTTTAGTATTAGGAATAGTAGCTGCTATAGCGGCATTTATACCTTGCTTTGGTTTCATCGCAATACTTTTTGGAGTTCTTGCTATTATTTTTGGAGCAATTGCATTGTCTCAGGCAAAAAAAGGAAATGCTTCTACTACAATGCCTAAAGCAGGTTTGATTTTAGGAATCGTAGCAACAGCATTTGTTATTATTTGGATGTTGGTTATTGTAGGTACTATTGGATCAGCAGTTGCAACTCATACAGATGAAATTAAAAAAGCGATCGATTCTGCAAATGTTGAGTCAGCAAAAGCTCAGGATTCTTTAAATAATGCAGTCGAAATAGAAACCGATACTGTAAAAGTAAAAGTAGAAGAAACAAAATAATAAATCTCTTTTGTGGAAAGAAAAACTTCTTACGAAATAGATTCCTATAAAAAGATAAACATGATTTTTATTGTAATAATCATGTTTATCTTTTTTTATAGCTTTATGCTTCCTTATTTAAGTTTTGGTTTCCGCTCGTCTTGCGAAGGAATGCCATTAAGTTATTGTAAAAGCCGTGGTCTCACCAGAGCATTTTCTCAAATATTAAGATTTAACTTTAGTCAGGCAATTGTACTAAATCCTTATAGTATAAAAGTCTTATTATTTTTTCTTATTCAATTGATCGCCCGTTTTAGCATCAATAAAATAGTTCGCTTATCTAATTTTAAAAAAGTAGTAACAGTAGACATATGCTGTAGCGGGTTATTCTTTATATTCTCATTCTACAACTTAGTAATGATATAAAAAATCGAAACTTATTAAGCAGATTATTCAAAAAAATATCTAATTAAAAGTTAAAATTATCGATTACGAAATGATGTAATCGTTCTATTTAAAAATTTGCAAATTATCTCATTATCTAATTGATAAATTATCTAATTAAATTTGTACTTTTGCCAAGTTTTTTACACAACTACAATACAAACAACAACAGAATGAATCAAACAAAATATATTTTTGTTACAGGCGGTGTGACTTCTTCATTAGGAAAAGGAATTATCGCGGCATCTTTAGCAAAATTGTTACAAGGAAGAGGATATCGTACAACTATTCAAAAATTTGATCCGTATATAAACGTGGATCCGGGTACTTTGAATCCGTATGAGCATGGAGAATGTTATGTAACAGATGATGGTGCTGAAACAGATTTAGATTTAGGTCACTATGAGCGTTTCTTAAATGTTCCTACTTCTCAGGCTAATAACGTTACTACAGGAAGAGTTTATCTTTCGGTTATTGAAAAAGAAAGAAGAGGAGAATTTTTAGGAAAAACAGTTCAGGTTGTTCCTCATATTACTAACGAAATCAAAGACAGAATGCAATTGCTTGGGAAATCCGGCGATTATGATATTGTAATTACTGAAATTGGAGGAACAGTTGGTGATATTGAATCATTACCTTATATAGAGTCAGTTCGTCAGTTAGTATGGGAATTAGGTGAAAATAACGGAATCGTTATTCATTTAACATTAGTTCCTTATTTGGCTGCTGCAGGTGAGTTAAAAACAAAACCTACCCAACACTCTGTAAAAACTTTGATGGAAAGCGGAATCAAAGCAGATATTTTGGTTTGTAGAACAGAGCATGAATTGTCTCAGGAACTACGTCAAAAGCTGGCTTTGTTTTGTAATGTTAAGAAAGAAGCTGTTATTCAGTCAATTGATGCTTCAACCATATATGAAGTTCCAAATTTAATGCTTGAAGAAGGATTAGATGTGGTAGCTTTGAAAAAATTAGATTTACCTAAAAAAGCTGCTCCGGACTTAAAAACCTGGAATACTTTTTTACGCAGATTAAAAAATCCAAAACATACCGTAAATATTGGTTTGATTGGAAAATATGTAGAGATGCAGGATTGTTACAAATCTATTTTAGAGGCGTTTATTCATGCAGGTGCTGCAAATGAAACAAAAGTTAATGTGATTTCTATTCACTCAGAGCACATTAATAGTGATAATATCGAAGAGAAATTATCACACCTTGACGGAGTTTTGGTTGCTCCGGGATTTGGAGAAAGAGGTATTGAAGGAAAAATCGAAGCAGTTCGTTATGCACGTGAAAACAACATTCCGTTTTTCGGAATTTGTTTAGGAATGCAAATGTCAGTGATCGAATATTCAAGAAATATTTTAGGTTATGCTGATGCCAATTCTACAGAGATGAACGAGAAAACGGCTCATCCGGTTGTGAATTTAATGGAAGAACAAAAAACAGTAACCGATAAAGGCGGAACAATGCGTCTTGGAGCCTGGAAATGTGATATTAAACCTAACACATTAGCGCATAAAATTTATGGAGAAACTACCATTTCAGAACGTCACCGTCACCGTTATGAGTACAATAATAAATATGCTGATGAATTACAAAAAGCCGGTTTAAAAGCTTCAGGAGTAAATCCGGACACAGGTTTAGTAGAAATTGTAGAGCTTGAAAACCATCCGTTTTTTATTGGAGTACAATACCATCCGGAGTATAAAAGTACAGTAGCAAACCCACATCCAATTTTCGTAAATTTTGTGGCTGCTGCAGTAAATGCGCATAAAAAATAATAATTCATTCCAAGAGGTGTAACTTTTAACTTAAACGGATAACTAATAACCTCAAACGAATAACTTTTTTTAAAATAATGGAAGAAAAAAAATTAGACCTTAATTCAATCATTGGTTTTGTATTGATATTCGGAATTTTGATTTGGATAATGTACCAAAATCAGCCTTCTGATAAAGAAATTGCTGCTGAAAAAGCCAAGAAAGAATTAGTTGCCAAACAAGAAGCTCAGGCGAAAGCTGAAAAAGCTAAAACGGCTGTTTTACCAGTTGCTGCTACAGGAACTCCTGGTGATACAGTTCAATTGGCACAATTGCAAAAAACATTAGGAGGTTTTGCTTATTCAGCTACACTTCCTTCTGCTAAAGAAGGTTTTACAACTATCGAAAACGAAAAGATAAAACTAAAAATTGCTAATAAAGGAGGTTATATAGTTGAAGCTACTTTAAAAGAGTTTAAAAAGTTTGAGAAAAACTCAGGTCAATTAGTAGAATTGATTAAAGACAATAACTCTCATCTGAATATTCAGCTGCAAACAACAGATAACAGAACTTTAAATTCTAAAGACCTGTTTTTTGAACCAACATTAACTAAAAACGGTGCTGATCAAATACTGACAATGCGTTTGAAAGCCGGAGCTAATGAGTTTTTAGAATACAAATATGTATTAAAAGCAAACGATTATTTAGTAGGTTTTGATGTTCGTTCTCAAGGATTAAACAAAGTTTTAAATTCGTCTAAACCATTAGATTTAGTTTGGGACTTAAAAACATACAGAAACGAAAAAAGTGTTTCTTATGAAAACCGTTATGCTCAAATTGAGTATGAGTATGGAGATGAAAAATATAGTTCTGTAAGTCCAAACGGTACAGGAAAAGAAGAAACTCCTGAAAAAGTAAGTTATGTAGCTTTCAAACAACACTTTTTTACTACTATCTTATCTACTGATAAACCATTCGAAAAATCGAAATTACAATCAGATAATTTAGTTAAGGATGAAAAAATAGATACTGTTTTTACCAAACAATTTAAAGCAACAGTTCCTTTGGCTTTTACAAACGGAGAAGTTGATTACAAAATGAACTGGTATTTTGGACCAGCTGATTATAAAATTTTAAAATCGTACGATAAAAATTTCGAGAAAATTATTCCATTAGGTTGGGGAATTTTCGGTTGGATCAACAAATGGATCTTTATTCCGTTATTCGGGTTCTTAAGTTCGACAATTGGATTGTCATTAGGAATTGCGATTATCATTTTTACGATTATCATCAAATTGGCAATGTCGCCAATTACCTATAAGTCATTCCTGTCTCAGGCAAAAATGAAAGTTTTACGTCCGGAGATTACAGAGTTGGGAGAAAAATTCAAAAAAGACCCAATGAAAAAACAACAGGAAACAATGAAACTGTACAACAAAGCAGGAGTAAACCCAATGGCAGGATGTATTCCGGCATTGATTCAGCTTCCGTTTATGTATGCGTCATTCCAGTTCTTCCCATCAGCTTTTGAGTTAAGACAAAAAGGATTTCTTTGGGCAGACGATTTATCATCATTTGATGCTGTTGTAAAATTACCATTCCACATTCCGTTATATGGAGATCATATTAGTTTGTTCCCAATTTTGGCAGCAGTTGCGATTTTCTTCTACATGAAAATGACTTCAGGAGATCAGCAAATGGCAGCGCCTCAGCAAGAAGGTATGCCGGATATGGCAAAAATGATGAAAATCATGATTTATGTTTCGCCATTAATGATGTTAATTTTCTTTAATAGTTATGGTGCAGGTTTGAGTTTATACAACTTTATATCTAACTTAATTACTATTGGAATTATGTTTGTAATTAAAAACTACATTGTAGATACAGATAAAATTCATGCTCAGATACAAGAGAATAAATTAAAAGAGCCTAAAAAGCAAAGCAAGTTTCAGCAACGTCTTCAGGAAGTAATGGAACAACAAGAAGCTGCAAAAGCTCAGAATAAAAAGAAATAATAAAATAAAAAAATCCCGATTCATCGGGATTTTTTTATTTTAGCAACATACTTTATTAAGCTCAGTTTCGTTAAAGTTTAAAATGAAATAAAAATGATTTATAAAAGAATAATTATAGGGTTACTTTTCTTAAACACCTTTTTGGTAAGTGCACAGGATTTTAATAAAACAGACGCTAGCGGAAAAAAAGACGGAGTCTGGAAAGGGACTTACGAAGTGTCCAAACGTCCTCGTTACGAAGGAACTTTTGATCATGGAAAAGAAACCGGAATATTTAAATTTTTTGATGATACCAAAAAAGGAGATGTTATAGCAACTCGTGATTTTACAGCTAATGACGGAAGTTCATACACTATTTTTTATGATCAGAATAAAAATAAAGTAAGTGAAGGAAAAGAGATTGGTAAAGCCCGTGAAGGGGAATGGAAATATTATCATAAAGCTTCAAAAGTAGTAATGACACTTGAAAACTATAAAAATGGTAAATTAGAAGGCCTTAGAACGGTTTATTATCCAAATGCTAAAATTGCCGAAGAAATAAACTATGTAAATGGTTCTAAAGAAGGAGTTTATAAAAAATATGGACAAAACGGAACGATCCTTGAACAAACAACTTATAAAAATAACGAATACAATGGTGATGCCGTTTTTTATGATGCAGATGGAGTAGTGGCTTCAAAAGGAAAATTTGTAAACGGAAAAAAAGCCAATATGTGGCAATTTTACTTAAAAGGTAAATTGATCAAAGAAGTTAATATGAGTGATCCAAAGGAGAGCTATAAAGCCGATTCAAAACCTAAAATGAATTAATAGCCGTTTTAAAAACCAAATTATTTTTTAATAATAAGTTTTATCTACAACGTCATTATATAAACTAATCAAAACTACCACAATTATCAAAAATAGGGCTTATCTTTGCACCCTTGTAAAAATATAAACGATTTAGAATGAAACGTGTAGTTGTTGGACTTTCCGGTGGAGTAGATTCGAGTGTTGCAGCCTATTTATTGCAACAACAAGGATACGAAGTTATTGGCCTTTTTATGAAAAACTGGCATGATGATTCGGTTACTATTTCTAATGAATGTCCGTGGTTAGAAGATAGTAATGATGCTTTATTAGTAGCTGAAAAACTTGGCATACCGTTTCAGACTGTAGATTTAAGCGAAGAATACAAAGAAAAAATCGTTGACTATATGTTCAATGAATACGAAAAAGGGAGAACTCCAAATCCTGACGTACTTTGTAACCGCGAAATCAAATTTGATGTTTTCATGAAAATTGCTTTAAGTCTTGGTGCTGATTATGTAGCAACAGGTCATTATTGTCAAAAAAGCGAAATTGAAGTGGATGGAAAAACGGTATATCAATTGATTGCCGGAAATGACGTTAACAAAGATCAGTCTTATTTTTTATGTCAGCTGTCACAAGAACAATTATCTAAAGCATTGTTTCCAATTGGAGCATTAACAAAACCGGAAGTACGCGAAATAGCGGCTGAAATGGAATTGGTTACTGCCGAAAAGAAAGATTCGCAAGGATTATGTTTTATTGGTAAAGTTCGTTTGCCGGAATTTTTACAACAAAAATTGCAACCCAAAGAAGGACAAATAATTCAGATTGATAAAAATGATCCAATTTATAATGTTGAAAAACAAGCTGGATTATCTTTAGAAGAAGAATTGAAAATTGAGGCCCAAAAACCGCACTATCTTCCAACAATGGGAAAAGTGTTAGGGAAACATCAGGGAGCACATTATTTTACAAACGGACAAAGAAAAGGGCTTAACGTTGGCGGAACTACAGACCCGTTATTTGTGATCGCTACAGATGTTGATACTAATACTATTTATACAGGTTTAACAAGCAATCATCCGGGATTGTTTAAAAAAGCATTATTCGTTGGAAACTCTGAAGTGCACTGGGTTCGTGCTGATTTAGCTTTAAAAACAGGTCAGACGATGGAAGTAATGGCGAGAATTCGTTACCGTCAGCCTTTGCAAAAAGCAACTTTACACCAATTTGAAGACGGAATGTATGTTCAGTTTGAAGAAGCGCAATCAGCCATTACTGAAGGTCAGTTTGTTGCCTGGTATTTAGAAAATGAATTAGTTGGTTCGGGAGTAATTTCTTAGCTTTATACTTTTTTACGGAGACTTTGTCTTTTAAAAAAGTAAACTATGAAATACTATTTTACATTTCTTTTATTGGTTTTTTCGGCTGCGATGTTTTCGCAAGAAGATGGATGGGTTTATTTTAAAGACAAACCCAATGCGCAAACCTTTTTGGATAATCCTGCAACAATGCTTTCGCAACGAGCATTAGATCGCAGAACGAATCAAAATATTGCTTTGGATCTTACAGATGTTCCTGTAGAAGATACCTATATAAATCAGGTAAAATTAAGCATAGGAATAACTGTAATGGCGCAATCGAAATGGTTGAATGCACTTCATATCCGTGGAACTGAAGCTAATATTTTGGCATTAAAAACATTATCATTTGTCGATAAAGTAGTTTTTGCCAATAGAACTTTAAATGTTTCCTCAAAAAAAGTTTCAGAAAATCAGACTGCCCAAACAAAAGATAAGCTTAAAACTACAATCAATTATGCTTATGGAACTTCTGCAAATCAAATCCAAATGCTTAACGGACAGGTTTTGCATCAACAAAATAAAACCGGTTCAGGTAAAATAATAGCAGTTTTAGATGCCGGTTTTCCGGGTGTAAATACGGCACAACCCTTTAAAAAACTCATTGATAATAATCAAATCTTAGGCGGTTATGATTTTGTCAATAGAAATGAAAATTTCTTCACAGGCGATGATCACGGAACAATGGTACTCTCAACGATGGGCGGATATAAAGAAAATGCTTTGATAGGCACTGCTCCTGATGCTTCTTACTATTTGTTTATTACGGAATATGATCCTACCGAAAATCCTGTTGAAGAATCATATTGGGTTGAAGCAGCTGAAAAAGCAGATGCTTTAGGAGTTGATATTATTACCACATCATTGGGATATTTTAAATTTGATAATCCGAATTATAGTCATAATTATAGCGACATGAATGGCTCAACGAATTTTATTTCGCGAGGTGCTGAAATTGCTTTTAGTAAAGGGATTATTGTGGTGGCATCAGCAGGAAATGAAGGAGCTACTTCTGAACCTCATATTGGTGGTCCTGCCGATGCAGTTTCGGTAATTACTGTTGGAGCAGTTACAGCTTCAAAAACAAAAACCGGTTTTAGTTCTATAGGTCCAAGTTATGATGGAAGAGTAAAGCCGGACGTCATGGCTTTAGGAAGTTCTGCAGTTGTTTCAGATACTGCCGGAAATATTGGAGTAGCAGACGGAACATCTTTTTCATGCCCGATCATGGCAGGAATGATTGCTTGTCTATGGCAGGCGTTTCCATCAAAAACAAATAAAGAAATCAGACAAATGGTTCTTCAGTCTGCAGATAGGTATAGTGCCCCTAATAATAATTATGGTTATGGAATTCCAAATTTTGGATCAACTTTAGGTACAGCAACTTTTGAGGCTTCAAAATCTCTTTTTTCAATATATCCTAATCCTGCACAAACAACAGTTTCATTTCTGTTTGAAAATAATACAGCTTCAGTTTCGGTTTACTCCATTTTAGGACAAAAAGTAATCGAAAAACAAATAACAAATCAAAACCCGGTTCTTTCTGTTGAAAATCTAAAAAGCGGACTCTATTTTTATACTTTTGATTCTGACGATTTACACAAAACAGGAAAGCTAATCAAACAATAACAGCATTTTTGAATGAATAAAATTACCCAGCTTTTTAATATAAAATATCCAATTATTCAGGGAGGAATGATTTGGAACAGCGGATATAAACTGGCTTCTGCCGTAAGTAATGCCGGAGGTTTAGGTTTAATTGGTGCAGGTTCAATGTATCCGGAAATTTTGCGTGAGCACATTCAGAAATGTAAAAAAGTTACAGACAAACCTTTTGGTGTTAATATTCCAATGTTGTATCCCAATATCGAAGAAATCATGAATATTGTGATCGAAGAAGGAGTAAAAATTGTTTTTACATCAGCAGGAAACCCTAAAACCTGGACTTCTTTCTTAAAAGAAAAAGGAATTACAGTCGTGCATGTTGTAAGTAGCAGCATTTTTGCTTTAAAAGCACAGGAAGCAGGAGTGGATGCAATCGTTGCTGAAGGTTTTGAAGCAGGCGGACACAACGGACGTGATGAAACCACAACTTTAGCTCTGATCCCAATGGTGAAAGAAAAAGTTCAGATTCCGATTATTGCTGCAGGAGGAATCGCCACTGGAAGAGGAATGCTTGCTACGATGATACTTGGCGCTGATGGTGTACAGGTTGGAAGTCGTTTTGCAGCGTCTATAGAATCATCTGCACACAATAATTTTAAAGAAACTATAGTTAAAGTTAAAGAAGGAGATACTCATTTGACATTGAAAGAATTAGCTCCTGTTCGTTTGGTGAAGAATAAATTCTATCAGGACGTTCAGGAATTATATGAAAAATGCCCTTCAAAAGAAGATTTAGTACAGCTTTTAGGCAGAGCAAGAGCCAAAAAAGGAATGTTTGAGGGAGATCTTGAAGAAGGTGAACTCGAGATTGGACAAATAGCAGGTTTAATTCATGAAATTTTACCCGTAGAAAAAATTGTTCAGGAAATGATTGCTGAATTTGAAATTGCCCGCCAGGAAAAGGCTAAATTTGAGTTTTAATTACCTGCTAGAAAAATATGATGAATTTTATACGCACTTTTACGCTGTTGCTTTTTTTAGGACTAGGTTTCCAGCAAACTTATAGTCAGTCTTATAAATTCAGGACATCAGGGTTTAGTGTTTTAGAGAAAAATGAAAGAGGAAAATGGGGTGAATGGTCCAATCTTGATTTGGTCAATTTATCTGTAATTCTCGATACCAACAAACATAGAATTGTGGTCTACTCGCAGGAAATTCAACTGTTTAATATCCTGGATTATATCGAACGTGAAGAAAATGATACTGATATTGTGTACTCGTTTATGTGCAAAGACAACGATGGTAAAGAATGTAAACTTTCTATTATTACCCGCAAAAAACAAGATTATCGTAAGCAACTTTACATCAATTACGACAACCATATTATCGTTTATAATATATTTAGTGTTTAAATGAAAAACCCGACAGCGTTTAAAAACTGTCGGGTTTATTATTTAAAAGCCTTAGAACCTTAACGTCTCAGCACCTTAGTATCTTTCTTTAAGATTCAATATCTTTAATGAACTCATCATACTCTAAATAAAACATTTCCAAAGCATGCATGTTTTCGTTGAAAAAATCAAAAATAGCATCCCAGTTATTGCGATTGCTGAAACCAACGCCTAATTTTTCGACCCAGATTCGGCTAATAGTCTTGCCGCTTTCGAGCGTATAGTTTTTTTCGAAGACCAGATCTTTGATAAATTCTTCTTCCAGAATACTTTTTAAAGCTTCTAATTTCTCGAAATAAGCAATTCTTTTTTCATCACTTCTCTGTTCAATATCAATTAAAACCTGTGCTTTTTTATTGTCTACATAAAACTTAAAAGAGAAATCTTTAATCTTGGTATCATAAAGTACCCATTTACGTGGATATTTTTCGGCGAAAGCCACCCAAAACTCTCTTTTTAATCTTTGTGATTCTTCTCTGCTGTACATTTTTATGGCTTTGATTTTAGAAAACTTGTAGAACCGCGTTTTCTGGACTATATTTATATTTTATTTGAAAATACAAAAATAAACTTTGAATATGGATTTTCAAGATTTTTTACAATATGTTCCTAATTTAATTCCAGTTGAGCTGCCGGCAGTTGCTTCGCATATAAAAATGGCTCCGAAGGAACGAATTGCAGCTTTGAAAAACCCTGATTTAAAAATTGAAAACCCCAGAATTGCAGCTGTAATGATGCTGCTTTATCCTAAAAATGAAAAAACGCATTTGATTTTAATTGTTCGAAATGCTTATAATGGAGTTCATTCGTCGCAAATTGCTTTTCCGGGAGGAAAATATGAAAGCTCAGATGCAGATTATCAGGAAACAGCTTTAAGAGAAACACAGGAAGAAGTAGGTGTTGCGCCAGAGAAAATAGAAGTAATCAGGCATTTTACGCCAATGTATATTCCGCCAAGTAATTTTCTGGTACATCCGTTTTTAGGAATATCGAAAGAAGAACTTTCTTTTTATCCGGATATAAGAGAAGTAGCGGATATAATCGAATTGCCGCTTTCAGTGTTTTTAAATGATGAAATTATTACCGAGGCCACATTGTCAACTTCTTACGGAAATAATATTTTAGTTCCGGCATTTAATATCCAGAATCATATCGTTTGGGGAGCGACAGCTATGATTTTAAGTGAATTGAGAGATGTTTTGAAAATGACTTTTGAAGCAAATGTGTAATAACTCAAAATTAACAATTTGATATTCATTAGGATAACAATTTATTTTTGAAATTGTTTATTACTATTGCTCAAAGAATAATTTTTGTATGTTTGCGTGCTAACAAAAAAATACAATAAACAGCTATGGGATTGTTTAAACGAAATCCTTTTGGACATATATTATTCATCAAGAAATGGTTAATCCGTATTTTGGGTGCTATGACACACCGAAGATACAGAGGGTTTAATGATTTGCAGATTGAAGGATCTGAGATTATTAAAACATTGCCTGATACTAATGTATTGTTTATATCCAATCACCAGACTTATTTTGCTGATGTTGTGGCTATGTTTCATGTATTTAATGCAAGTTTAAGCGGACGTCAGGATAATATTAAGAATATTGGTTATCTGTGGCAACCTAAAATGAATATTTATTATGTAGCTGCAAAAGAAACCATGCAGGCTGGTTTATTACCTAGAATTTTAGCCTATGTAGGAGCAATTACTGTAGAAAGAACCTGGCGGGCAAAAGGTGTTGATGTTACCGAAAAAAGAGAGGTTAATCCTAACGATACCGAAAACATCAGAATTGCGCTTGAAGATGGCTGGGTAATTACATTTCCGCAAGGCACAACAAAATCGTTTAAACCTGTTCGTAAAGGAACTGCACATATTATCAAACAGCACAAACCAATCGTAATTCCTATTGTTATTGACGGTTTCCGTCGTTCATTTGATAAAAAGGGATTGCGAATGAAGAAAAAAGGTATCCTGCAATCTTTCATCATCAAAGAGCCACTTGATATTGATTACGAAAATGATACTATCGATGAAATAGTTGAAAAAGTAGAATATGCTATTGAGCAACATCCATCGTTTTTAAAAGTGATTCCAGCCGAAGAGATCAAAGTTCAGGAAGAGCTTAACAAACTCAGAAGATGGGATTATTAGATCGTAGATTTTTGATTTTAGATTTTTTTGTTGAGGCTCCAAAAACTTAGAACCTTAATATCTCAGAATATCAGCACTTTATAAAAAAAAAACTTTGCACCTCTGTTCCTCAGAGCCTTTGTATCTTGTCCTAAAAATCGATCTTCTTCAATTCTTTATAGTTCGCATATAATCTGCGTAACAGTGTTCCGTATAGTAATCTGTAAATACACCAGAAGATTCCGAATAAGCCTAGTATAATCAGGATTAGGATTCCTACAGTAAAAAACACTGCTTTTCCGTTTAGGGCTAGTTTTTCCCTTAAAAAGTCCATGTCAGGATTATAAACAAAAGCGATAAAATAACTTAATATTGCTGTAATAACAATCATTCCAAGATTATACCATACATAATACTGAACCGTTTTTCGGGTTCGTAAAATGGCACTCATCAATGATTTTGTGGCAACAGTTGTTGAAATGGTTTTATAGTTTTTATAAAAAATAACCACAAAAATCAGTACAACGATATAATTAAAGTAAGTTAAAAACTCAAGGGTCAATACAATCTCAGGATGATTCATTTTTTTTAATAAATCATCAGTATTGATAAATAAGTTAGAAAAAGTCCAAAAAGAAATTTCTAAAATGCTAATAATCAAAATCCATTTTACAATTGAAGATGATTTTTTATGAATCATTTTATAAATCTCTTTTTCAGAAATTTGTTGAAAAGAATCCGAGTTCTTTTTCCAGTCTTTTTTTAATAAATCCAGTTCTTTCATAATAATTTTTAAGGATTTAGTATTTTTTTAAGTTTCCCTTTAATTCTGTTCATTTTCACACGAGCATTCACTTCGCTGATCCCCAAGGTCTCTGCTATTTCTTGATAATCTTTGTCTTCTAAATACATAAAAACTAATGCTTTTTCAATGTCATTAAGCTGATAAACGGCTTTATACATCAATTTAATCTGTTCTTCCTCTTCATAATTGTAATCAACATCTTTTACAAAATGCTGATGACTTTCGTATTCTACTGTAGATACGGTACGTTTTGTTTTTCGGTATAAGGTAATGGCGGTATTTAAAGCAACGCGATACGTCCAGGTTGAAAATTTACTGTCGCCCCTAAATTTAGGATATGCTTTCCAGAGCTGAATTGTAATCTCCTGAAACAAGTCTTTATGTGCATCTTCGCCGGCAGTATATAATCTACAAATCTTGTGGATTATATTCTGATTTGCCTGCAATTGCGCAACAAATGACTGTTCTAGATTTTCGCTCATATTAGTATTAGTAGTATTGCAATATATTTTGTTACAGTAGTTTTTTATTTTTTTATCATAATTTAAAAAAGATCATTCAGGATTTATCTTTATTCATGTGATCTAAGCTTGTTATAAAGCTATAATTTTCTGGTTTTATAATAATTCAGCATCAGGTCAATAAATTTGCTGTAACTGTCCATTCCGTCTTTTTGATTGTTGGTCTTTAAGAAATTATCATAAAAAATGCGAAAACCTTCATCTATAAAAGTATCATATTGTTTCCAGAAATCCTGACTTTCCTGGTAATTCTTTAAAATTCCAATATGAGTTTGTTTTTTTAATTGCTCAAATATTTTTTCATTTTTGACCTGCCAGATCCCTAAACAATAACGCAAAGCAAAACTATATCCTGAATACTGATAATATAAATTATCGTTTTTTACGGCAGCTAAAACACCAATAAAATTGCATTCGCTTTCGCTGGCATAACCCATTTGATGTGCCATTTCATGACACGTGGTAACTGGAAAATTATACATAGGCATCAAATCATTTACCTGTGCCTCATTTGTAAACGGATTTAAATAACCACCAAAGCCCATATAAGTTAAAGGCAGGCTGAATAATGATTTCTTGACACTTAAAATTTCGTATTTAAAATAAGGATGTTCTTTTGATAGATTTTCATATCCGTTTAAATCCATCTGAAAAGCTTGTTTTTGAGTGTAGGGAAAAACAACTTTAGAACTGTCATTTTTAGTAATCTGAAACTGAATTGCATTGGTTTTAACAATGAGCTTTTTTGTAAAAGCTAATAATTGAGCATCTGTGTATTCTTTTTCAATTTTCATTTTTTCGAAAAGTGGTTCGCGATAATAATTGAAAGCCCAAAGCAAATGAAAGAAAAAGTAAAAAACAGATAGTACGCTTAATACTTGTAAAAGATTATTTTTCCAGTTTGTCCTCCATGATTTTCTAGTTAGCCAAAACCATCTGATTAAAAATAAAATCAGGATACTATACATACAATCGCCAACTGAAAATGGGATTTTACCAAATAATATTCTTGAAAAATGAGAGATATTCAAATACAATCCGTTGCTGTAAAAACGTTCTATGAATTCCGGAAAATAAGGAAGGATTCTTAAAACAATGATTTGTAAAAGAAGTAATAGCGGTAAGATATATTTTGACTTCACAATTTAATTTTTGAATACGTAAATATAAATACAATATTAACCGATAAGAAAAAGTTAGTAATGAATTCTATCAATTTTCACTAATCTGGAATTCGTAATGATACAAAATTGAGAAGTATTCGTGAAATTGGTTTTTAATTTCAAAATGATTGATGCTAATTCGTGAAATTCGTGGCGAAAAAAAATATAAACTTTGTAACTTTGACATTCTTAATTGTTAAACTTCAAACAAAATATAATGAGTCAGGAAATAAGAAATCTGGAACCAAAAGCACTATGGAATAAGTTTGCTGATCTGAACGCAGTTCCGCGTCCGTCAAAGAAAGAAGAACGTGTAATCGAGTTCATGAAAAACTTTGGAAACAGCTTAGGTTTGGAAACTTTTGAAGACGAGATTCGAAATGTAATTATCAGAAAACCGGCAACACCGGGAATGGAAAACCGAAAAGCAATTGTAATGCAGGGACACCTTGATATGGTGCACCAAAAAAATGCAGACACTATTTTTGATTTCGATACTCAGGGAATCGATATGTATGTTGATGGTGACTGGGTTCGTGCGCGTGGCACAACTTTAGGAGCTGACAACGGATTAGGAGTTGCAACAATAATGGCTATTTTAGAAAGTAAAGATATTCCGCATCCCGCAATCGAAGCTTTGTTTACAATTGACGAAGAAACCGGAATGACCGGAGCATTAAACCTTAAAGGCGGAATTCTGCAAGGTCAGATTTTATTAAATCTGGATACAGAAGAAGATGATGAAATTGATATTGGCTGTGCCGGAGGAATTGATGTAACGGCTACAAGAACGTATCATGAAGAAGAAGTTCCGGAAGGATCTGTAGGGCATATTATTACCGTAAAAGGGCTTAATGGAGGTCATTCGGGAATGGATATTCATAAAGGTTTAGGAAATGCTAATAAAATCATGAACCGTTTATTATTTGATGCATTTGAAAACTTTGGTTTACAGGTTGTTGAGATTAATGGTGGAAGTTTAAGAAATGCAATTCCTAGAGAAAGTGTTGCGAAAGTAATCATTTCTGAAATGTTTGATGAGGCTTATATTTTTGATATGCAGGAAATCATCAACGATATTAAAGCTGAATATAAAACTACTGAACCAAATCTTACTATTGAAATCGTAAAATGCGATTTGCCTGAAAAAGTAATGGATTTAGGTGTTCAGGAAGGAATTATCAGAGCAATTTATGCAGCACATAATGGTGTTTACAGAATGAGCGCTGATATGGCTGACTTAGTTGAAACTTCAAATAATATTGCCAGAGTTATTGTAAAAGACGGTGAAATATCAATTGGATGTTTAACACGTTCTTCTGTTGAAACTTCAAAATATGACCTCGCAAATGCGTTGAGATCTGCTTTTGAATTGGTAGGCTGCGAAGTAGAACTTTCTGGTTCTTATCCGGGATGGACTCCAAATGTAAATTCTGAAATCTTAGATACTTTGGTTGGGATTTATGAGAAACAAAATAATGAAAAACCAAAAGTTGTAGCTTGTCACGCAGGTTTAGAATGTGGAATTTTAGGGACAAATTATCCGGATATGGATATGATTTCTTTTGGACCAACAATTCATGGAGCACATTCTCCTGATGAAAGAGCAAGTATATCTTCGGCTCAAAAATATTGGAAATTTGTATTGGAGATTCTTTCAAATATTCCGGTTAAATAAGGTTATTCAGTGTTCAGTTTTTTAGTTATCAAATTTACTGATAACCAAAAAACTGAACACTACTTTTATTTCTTTGTGAATCTGAAAGCTAAAAAGCGGATCTCTGATCACTATTTTTTAATCTCTCTTTGGACTATTTTTCTTTTCCCGTTTTTCTTCTTTCTTTTCTTTAGCCGTTTTTAACGGTTCTTTTTTTGCTGTTTTTTTAGCGTCCTGACCCTTTGCCATAATATTTTGATTTAGTAATAGTTAAATTATTTTTAAAGTAAATATAGGTTCTATTTTTGGGTTTGTATTAATTATTTTGCTGATATACTTCAATTGAATCTTTTTCAAGTCTTTCCTTTAGCCACATTTTCATTTTTTGTTTCATTTCCAAATCAACCTTTTTCTTGCTTTGAAAAAGAATTACCGGAATAACTTTTGATTTATTTGTTTCGTTTTCTGTAGTATAGTTTCCAATAGTGAGAGAGGTAATAGCAGGGAAAAGTATTTTGGCTTCATTACTGATCTGATTGTTATTGAATTGATATTGCGCTAATTGGTTGCGTAAATTATTGATTAAAATATCTTTTTGATCTACAATACTCTGATTGCTATTGATTTGATTCATGATGTCATTTCTCAAATTTACAGTATCCTGTCTGATAATTAATTTCGTATTTAGAAGACCATAATTAGGCAGTTTTTTATTGAGATTAATGATTGCTGTATCACTGAATTTTTTGGTTAAAAAAGCCAATTCAATTCTTTTTGGATCTGTATTGTATCTGATTTTCTTGTAAATGACTGGATAATCTTTGTCCAGAAATTCTTTTTGGATAAAAACCTCTGTTTTTGTAGTGTAATTTTTTTGAACGTATAACTGATAGGCAAAATAAATACTGGGTAAGATTAAAAGTAAAATCAATATTGTGATACCATATTTTACTCGTTTTTGATGCTTTAGGTTCAGTTGTTGTGCAATAGGGTAGTTTAAAAACTTTACAATTACAAAAGTAGCAATACAAATAAAAACACAATTAATAGTGTAGAGATATAAGGCTCCAAAAAAGTAAAGATAATTTCCAAGTGCCAATCCATAACCTGCAGTGCAAAGTGGGGGCATCAAGGCAGTTGCAATAGCTACACCAGGAATAGGATTTCCTTTTTCTACACGTGTTACAGCAATTACACCAACCAAACCTCCGAAAAAGGCAATTAAAATATCGTAAATATTGGGAGAAGTTCTGGCTAGTAATTCAGATTGCGCTTCTTTAAAAGGGCTAATATAGAAGTATATAGTTGAAGTGGCCAGGCTTACAACTGTTGCAATAACCAGGTTTTTTATTGATTTTTTTAAAAGCTCAAAATCATACATTCCTAAACCAAAGCCGGCGCCAACAATTGGACCCATTAATGGAGAAATCAACATTGCTCCAATAATTACAGCTGTCGAATTAACATTTAAGCCAACAGAAGCAATTATAATGGCACAAGCCAAAATCCAAATATTTGAGCCTCTAAAAGATATAGCACCTGTTATATTTTCTATAACTGATTTTTTATTCTCTTCGCCTTTATGAAGATCAATAAAATTTAAAACTTTTTGAGTTATATCTGTCATGAGAGCGATTGGAAATTATAGTTGAAGACTAATTTTTAGAGTAGTAAGAGTCTAATTTAATCAAAAAAAATGCTAAAACCTATACTTTGTGGTAAAGTACTATAATTTGCAAGAGGGTATTATGTAGTTTTTTAAATAAAAAAAATCCCCAATTTTAAAAACTGAGGATTTAGGTATTGATGTAAACGTGTTTTTAATTACGTTTTAAGACTTTATATTGTTCGTAACATCCGCTGATAGCGTCCATGATCTGTAAGTCATTTGCGGTTTGAATAAATGAATCAGAATAGTTACAGCGTTGTAAAATTTCAGGAATTTCGTCTTTGCTGATTCCTAATAGAACTGAAATAGTTTCACGGTCATATTTAGATTCCAGTAGGTTTCTCACCGTATCATCCTTTCGCATTTCTTTAAGTTTCTTGAGTTCCCGTCCGTTTTTACCAAAGAAACCGTAGAGGACATCGGCGGGATTAAAAATAGATCCTAAAACTTTTCCAAAAGCATTTGGTGAATATTCACCTGCCTCATAACCCTGAGTAAGGCCTGAAATACTGTAACGATAATTTTCTTTAGTTGGAATTAATTTAGAGTCAACCTCAAGATATCCGGTTAAGTTAAAAGGGGTAATAACAACTTCTTCAAGTGCGATTGCTTTTTCGGTAAGCTGAATTCTGGTTACTTTGTTTTTTATCCAGTCATTTGTTACTCTGATTCGTAGAGATTGAAATCCTAGAATCGAAAAGTGAATAGTATCGTTCAGTTGAACATCGATTTCAAAATACCCTTTAGCATCAGATTTTGCACCGCGTACTTTATTGGTGTTAATAATATTTACGTTTGGAAGAGGTTGTTTAGTATTATCATTAATAATATAACCTGAAACTCTCTGTGGCGCACTGGACTCGGTGTCTTGTGCAAAACCAACGGCTGATAGTAATGTGAAAAAGAAAACTGCGAAATATTTCATATCCTGATTTAAAGCACTAAAAGTAGTAAATCAGGATTAAATATTTCGCAGTCTTCGAATATAATTATAAGAAAATTAACAGAGGGTATTAATCTCTTCTTGGTCTTCTTGGTCTTGGTGAATCACCAAAGCTTTCAGAACGTCTTGGAGCTCTGTCTGAACCTCCTTCGTTTCTTCTGAAACCACCTTCTCTTGGAGCAGCATTTCTGTCGCTTCTAAAACCTCCTCCAGAACCTTCACGTCTTGGAGCTGAGTTTCTGTCGCTTCTGAATCCGCCACCAGAACCTTCACGTCTTGGAGTAAAGTTTCCTTCTCTTCTTGGTCCTGAACTACGTCCGCCACCACGATTGTTGTGATCACGTCTACCGCCACCGTCATTTTTAGAAATTTCAACATTAATACGACGTCCTTCTAACTGAACGTTGTTTAAAATGTCCATTACTTTATCAGTGTGCTCAGGATCTGTGTTAAAGAAAGAGAAACCTTCTTTTACATCTACTTTGAAAACATCATCACGACCTAAATCTAATGTTTCTTTTAAGTAATCTTTAAGCGACATCCAGTCGAAATTGTCTCTTGAACCAATGTTTACAAAATAACGAACTGCTCCGTTGTTGTTGAATTCTCTTGGCTCAGAATCATTTCTTTCACGTCTTTCTCCAGAAGATTGAGTAGAGATATCTCTATTCTTTTTGTAGTAAGTAATGAAACGGTTAAATTCTACCGAAACCATTTTCTTAATTAGTTCTTCTTTAGATAAACCTTCAAGGACATTATTGATTGCTGGTAAATAGTTGTCAATTTCGTGATCAACCTCAGTATCTTTAATTTTGTTTGCTAAGTGCAATAATTGAATTTCGCAGATTTCAATTCCTGATGGAATAGATTTCTCAACAAATTTTTGCTTGATAATTCTTTCGATAGAAGAAATTTTACGTAACTCACTTTTTGTAACGATTACAATAGAAGTACCTAATTTTCCTGCTCTACCTGTACGTCCTGAACGGTGGTTGTACGTTTCGATTTCGTCAGGTAACTGGTAGTTAACAACGTGAGTTACGTTATCAACGTCAATACCACGTGCAGCAACGTCAGTAGCAACAAGCATCTGAATTTGTCTTCCACGGAAAGATTTCATTACACCATCACGTTGTGCCTGAGATAAATCTCCGTGCAACGCAGCAGCGCTATATCCGTCTTCTATTAATTTCTCGGCAATAGCCTGAGTGTCTCTTTTTGTACGACAGAAAACCACAGAAAAGATATCCGGGTTAGCATCGGCTAAACGTTTTAAAGCTTCGTAACGGTCACGTGCATTTACTAAATAAAATTCGTGAGAAACTGTTGCAGAACCTGAGTTTTTAGCTCCAACAGTAATTTCAACAGGCTCGCTCATGAATTGTTTTGCAATTCTGGCAACTTCCTGTGGCATTGTTGCAGAAAACAACCATGTGCTTTTTTCGTCTGGAGTATCTGATAAAATAGATACGATATCCTCATAGAATCCCATGTTCAACATTTCGTCAGCCTCATCAAGAATACAGTAATCTATATTTTTAATGTTAACCAGACCTCTGTTGATCATGTCTTGCATTCTTCCCGGAGTAGCCACAATAATCTGTGCCCCTCTTTTTATTTCTCTTGCCTGCTCTGTAATACTAGCTCCTCCGTAAACTGCTACCACATTAATACCTTTTTCGTATTTAGAGTAGTTTTTAAGTTCGTTAGTAATCTGTAAACAAAGCTCGCGTGTTGGCGATAAAACTAATGCTTGTGTATTTCTGTTGTCGGCATCAATTTTTTGAATTAGCGGAAAACCGAAAGCTGCCGTTTTCCCTGTCCCTGTTTGAGCCAACGCAACCATATCCGTGTCTTTTTCCAATAATAGGGGAATCGCCTTTTCCTGTACCTCTGACGGATTTTCAAATCCTAGATCTAAAATCGCCTTCAGTAACGATTCATTCAATCCTAATTGTTCAAATTTATTCATATGTGTTTTTAAAATAGGGTGCAAAATTACTGTTAATTATTCAGATAAACTAATGCTGTTTTAAGAATTATGTATTTCTTATGATTTGATTTTCAAAAAGTTACACGATATGTAAAATCATTTTTAAAACCAACTGAAAAAATTTGAGAAAAAAAACGTCGTGAAATATCAATTTTCTAGTCTAAAATGTTGTATTTTAAACAATTATTTAGTGGAGTTCAGATAATCAATCAGTTGCTGGGTTGCCTTTCCGCGATGACCAATTTTATTTTTAATTTCAGCAGCTAATTCTGCAAATGTTTCCGTGTAATTTTCAGGTTTAAAAACCGGATCATAACCAAAACCATGATCTCCGGTTTTGCTTAAAGTAATTTCTCCCTTTACAATTCCGGTAAAAAGATGCTGTTCGCCTTTTAGGTTTAAAGCAATAACGGTCTTGAACTGGGCGCTGCGATCTTCTTTCGCTGATAAAGCATCCAAAAGCTTATTCATATTATCATCAGCATTGCGTTGTTCTCCCGCATATCTTGCTGAATAAACACCAGGTTCTCCGTTTAAGGCATGAACTTCTAAGCCTGTATCATCTGCAAAACAATCGTAACCAAATTTTTCTGTTACATAGTTTGCTTTCAAAATTGCATTTCCTTCAATCGTATCTGCTGTTTCAGGGATATCTTCGTAGCAGCCAATATCTTCAAGACTTAATAATTGTATAGATCCGTTTAGGATGCTTTGAATTTCTTTAATTTTATTGATATTGTTAGAAGCGAATACAAGTTGCATGGTATATAAATTTATAATGTTTAATACTATCTTTAAAACACAAATTTAGAATTCTTATATTTGATATAGGATTAAAAATAGAAATAAATGCAATTATCAGTCCTGTATAAAAAAATAACTCCTTTTGTAAAACCTTACAAAAAAATGGTAATTGCCACATTACTGCTTACATTTTTAGGTTCGTTTGCTGCACAGGTAAATGCCTTAATACTAAAATATACAGTTGATTCAATCAGTAACCTGATGGTAGCTCATGAACCTTTATCAAAAGGATTTCATTTATTGGGGATTATTAGTATTGTTTTGCTTTCGAAAGAACTCGTGTATTCTGTGGTGCAATTTGGACAGAAATTTTACGGAGAAAAGCTTCGAATTTTTATTACAAGAGATATTTCTCAGGCTATTGTCGAAAAAATTCTGAGTTATCGAATGGAGTTTTATACTTCAGGTGAAAACGAAAGCGGAAAACTGCAAACCAGAATCGATTTGGGTATTAGTAGTCTGACCAGACTCGTTCAGAATTTTTTTATTGATATTCTTCCGTTGTTTGCCAATGCATTTGTGGCTTTGGTATTGATGTTTTATGCCAATGTTTATGTAGGGTTAGTAAGTTTGTGTATTATCCCGATTTATTTTTATGTTAGTCAGTTACAAGCGACTAAGCTAAGCGGATTTAGAAGAAGAATGCGAAATTACCGTGAAACTAAAAATAACGGAATTATTAGTTTAATCGAATCTATAACGGTAATTAAATCCTTTGTAAGAGAGCCGATGGAAGCAGAACGCCATCAGGATATTCAATACGAAATGACCGAAAATCAGCTGGCGACCAGAAAAACCAGTTTTATTTTTGAAAGTGTAAAAGGATTTATTGAACAAATAGGTGTGGTTATTATCATTATTCTTACCGCTTATTTTGTTTTGAATAATACGATGACAATTGGAGCAATTATGTTTCATATTATGTTGTTCAACAATGTTTCGTCTCCTATCAGACAGTTGCACCGTATTTATGATGAAGTAAACGATGCTTTAATATATTCTGAAGGATTTTTTGATATTCTGGAATCTGATCATGAAAAAGAAACGAGTGGAGATTATATTCCGGAAAAAATCGTAGGACTTATTGAAGTTAAAAACGTCGATTTTGTTTATCCAAACGGAACTCAGGCGCTTTATAATATTAATTTTACCATAAAACCAAACGAAACAAGTGCTTTGGTTGGATTAAGCGGGGCCGGAAAAAGCACTATTATTAATTTGCTGGATAAATTTTATCTGCCTTCATCAGGTCAGATTTTTTTGGATGGAGTCGATCTGAATGATTACAATACTGATTTCCTGCGTAAAAATATTGGATTGGTTTTGCAGAAAAATCACATTTTTAAAGGTACAATTGCCGAAAATATTCTTTACGGAAAACCAGAAGCTTCACACTCTGAGATTATAGAGGCTGCTCAACAGGCTTATATTCATGATCAGATCATGCAATTGCCTAAAGGATATGATTCTGATGCGCATTTGCTTTCAGGAGGACAACAACAGCGTATCGCAATTGCGAGATTATTTTTGAAAAATCCGCCTATTATTTTCTTGGATGAACCTACTGCGAGTTTAGATGCTATTGCGACAGAGCAGATAAAAAAATCATTGGATGCCATAAAAAAAGACAGAACAGTAATTATTATTTCGCATAGTATTTCTCAAATTATTGATGCCTCCAATATAATAGTTCTCGAGCAGGGAAGGTGTGTCGAGAAAGGAACACATGATGAACTGTATGATAATAAATCAGTCTACTATCAAATATTTACAGCAATGGCGAATAGTTTGAATATTGATAAAATTACGCAGACGTTTGATTGATGTTGTCTTTTAAAATTATTCTTTCTGTGATGTAAGCTGAGGCTGCACCAAAAGTATATGCTAAAATATCAGACCATAAAAAGCCTTGCCCTAAAACATATCTTCCAAAAAGAGTTTGTCTCAACTCAATGATCCATTCTGCCTGATAAAGCTGAAAGAACTCAATTGCATAACAGGTTAATAAAGCTAAAATCAGAATTTGAAAAAATGTTTTGCTGATGAATACGATTCTAATCAAAAGATAGATCATTACAGCATAAAGAAAATCACCTGTACATAATGGAATAAATGAAATTTTTCTGGAGAGAATTCCAAGGAAAATAACCAAAAGAAAAAGGATCGAATAATAAATTCTGGATTTATTCAAGTTTAGTTGTATTGGTAAAAATTAGTACTTTTTTAGGTAAACAAAAATACAAAGATTTAGATAGAGTCTTCTTATTTTATAAATTTATCGGTTCTATAAACTTTCTATCAAAATTAACCACATGAATTCAGGATTTATCACCTTGATATTAGCTTTGTTTCTTGTAGCAACACAAAGCTATTCTCAAAAAAACAATTCGTTTAACATTAAAAAGCAACTGAATTATTGCGCAGAACAAGCTTCAAAAACATTAAAAGTGATTCCAAATGACGGAACTTCACCAAGAACAATTCCTAACGGAAGCAAAGACTGGAAATTTGTAAGTTACAAAGACTGGACAAGCGGTTTCTGGCCTGGAGAATTATGGTATTTGTATGAAGCCACCGGAGATAAAAAATGGGAAAAGGAAGCAGATAAATTCAGTCGGTTCTTGACCCCTTTATCAGTTAGTAAAGCTGCTGATCATGATCTCGGTTTTCAGATTTTTAATAGTTTCGGAAACGGATATCGATTAACAAAGAATCCGGAATACAAAGAAATTATTTTAAAAACGGCTGATACGCTGGCGACTCTTTTTAATCCAAAAGTGGGAACAATATTATCGTGGCCGCATAATAAATATGGCGGACACAATACGATTATAGATAATATGATGAATTTAGAATTGCTGTTTTGGGCTTCTAAAAACGGAGGAAATAAAAAGCTTTATGATATTGCGGTAAAACATGCCGAAACGACAATGAACAATCATTTTCGTCCAGATAATTCATCGTATCATGTTATTATTTACGATTATAATACAGGTAAAAAGATAAAAGGAATAACCGCTCAAGGATATAGTGATGATAGTATGTGGGCAAGGGGACAAGCTTGGGCTATTTATGGTTTTACGATGGTTTATCGCGAAACAAAAGATCCTAAATTTCTCGATTTTGCCCATAAACTGACACGTGTTTATTTGGACCGGTTAACTACCGAAGACTTAATACCATATTGGGATTTTAATGCGCCGGGAATTCCAAATGAGCCAAGAGATGCTTCTGCTGCGGCAATTGTATCTTCGGCACTTTTAGAGTTGAGTTCTTATACAAAAGATGTAAATTTGAAAAAAGAATATTTACAAAAGTCTAAAAAGATGATCGTTTCGCTTTCAGAACATTATCAAAGTCGTGATACCAATTCGGCATTTTTGCTGCATTCGACCGGGCACAAGCCAGCCGGAAGCGAAATTGACTGTTCTATAAATTATGCTGACTATTATTATTTAGAAGCACTTTTAAGACTTCAAAAACTAAAATAAATTTATTATGATGAAGAGAATAGCTCAAATTTCATTTGCAATTATGATTGTATTTATGCTGGTAAACTGTAAAAATGCCAAGCAAAAGCTTCAGGAATATGTTGTTTCTTATAATGCGGCTGCTTCGGGCTTTAAGGCTGAAAACGTAACGCTTACAACTGCCCGTGGGTATATCAATGATGATAAAATTGAACTGCGATTTGAAACCAATCTTGAGCAAAACGAACCGAATAAAGTGGCTGCCAATACATCCTTTCCTAATCTGTTGAAAGATATGATTCGTAAAAATCAAATTCCTAAAGATTTGGTAGAAGAAGGTGTGCAGTTTGATGCTTATTTTCTGGCTGATGATAATACTGTTTTGGTGAAACAGATCATAAATAAAGAATCAATACCAGAGTTGTTAAAGTAACGGAAACGTTCGTATCTCTTAATAAAAAAGCCTCTATAATTATTTTTAAAGAGGCTTTTTTAGTTGTTTGAAGCTGAGATTGACTTTTTTATTCGGTTTTTGTTTTTGCATTTAATTTCGCTGTAATTGATTTGTAGTCAAATAATTACATTTTGTGTTTTTATGAGTTTAAGTTGTTTTTGTGTTTTAAGTTTGTTATGTTTGAGTTAAAAATTAACCAAAAACCAAAAAAATTATGAAAAAAATTACCCAAATCGCATTTGCTTTTGCTGTTTTAGCGTTGCTGGTAAGTTGTAAAAATACCAAGCAAAAAATTCAGGAACATGTAACTACTTATAACAATTCGTCTTCGATAAAAGGGCACGGAATTACAAGTACATCAGCCAAAGCATTTTTAAATGACAATAAAATTGAAATAAGGATTGAAACTAATCTGGAAGAAAACGATTCTAATAAATTAGCTTATAAAGAATCATTTCCGGATTTGCTGAAAGAAATGATTAAAAATGATCAGATCTCTACGGCTTTAATTGAAGAAGGTGTAACTTTTGATGTTTATTTTTTAGCCTATAATAATGCTATTCTAGCTCAACAATTAGTCAATAAAGAAGAATTGGCTATTTTAGAAAAAGGAGCAGCTACTGTACAAAATAAAGAAACAGCTAAGCTTTGATTCAATAAAGTAAAAAGATTTTTTAATAAATATAAATCAAAAAAAAGCCTCTTTTACAATCTAAAAGAGGCTTTTTATTTTTTAGTGTTTGGTAACATTTGTCAGGATATCCGGAAAGTAAAGATCAGATAAATTGGCAAATTCATCACCACGCATGAAAATATTAATGTCTACATCGGCAAAGCTTTTCTTGCCTGCTGCCGCAAGAAGTTCATTGGCAGAATGTAAAGTATTTTTATGAAAATGATACACACGATCAGATTTGTCAGTAACCACTAAACCTTTCATGAGCATTTTGTTTTGAGTGGCAACTCCTGTCGGGCATTCGTTATTATGACAACGCAGAGCCTGAATACAGCCCAATGAGAACATAAAACCTCTCGCACTGTTGCACATATCAGCACCTAATGCAACTGCATGCAGAATAGAATAACCGGAAATAATTTTTCCGCTTCCAATAATGCGCATTTTGTCACGAATATTTAAACTGATTAATGTTTTATTGACAAAAATTAAGGCTGGTTCAAAAGGCATTCCAACGCCATCGGCAAATTCTAACGGAGCAGCTCCGGTTCCGCCTTCGGCTCCATCAACGGTTATAAAATCAGGATAAGTATCTTCTGCAATCATTTCGTGACAAATAGCCTCAAATTCGGTTGTGTTTCCAATACAAAGCTTAAATCCAATTGGTTTTCCGTTTGATAATTCCCGCAATTGAGCAATAAAACGAATAAGCCCTTTAGTGTCTGAAAAAGCATGATGACCCGGAGGAGAAAGAATCATTGTATGTGGTTCAACACCTCTGATCTTAGCAATTTGCTCCGTATTTTTAGCTGCAGGAAGTACACCACCGTGACCTGGTTTTGCACCTTGCGAAAGCTTAATTTCGATCATTTTAACGTTAGGAAGATTGGCTTTTTCTGAGAATTTTTCAGGACTGAAGTTTCCTTCGGCGTCACGGCATCCAAAATATCCGGTACCAATTTGCCAGGTAATGTCGCCACCTCCGGCAAGATGAAATTCAGTCAGACCACCTTCTCCGGTATTTTGATAGAAGTTTCCTTTTTGAGCACCAATGTTTATGGCACGAACGGCATTTTCGCTAAGCGAACCAAAACTCATAGCAGAAACGTTAAATAAAGAAGCGAGATAAGGTTGTTTACAGTCTTTTCCACCTACTAATACACGAGGTAATTCTTCGTTTACTTTTGCCGGAAAAATAGAATGTTTTATACCTTCGTAACTATCATGATTCAGGTTTTGTTGTGTTCCAAAAGGTGTGCTCGAATCAATATTTTTAGCTCTTTGGTACACTAACGAACGTTGATTTCGTGAAAATGGCTTTCCGTCAGTTGATCTTTCGATAAAATATTGCTGAATTTCAGGAGCGATCATTTCAAATAAATACCTGAAATAGCCCAGAACCGGAAAGTTTCTCAGAATAGCATGCTTTTTCTGAATCGTATTATAAACTCCAATAACCAATAATATTGGAAGAATAATTACGAGTAAAAAACCACGTTTGGTGTAAAGGTAAATTGCCAGAACAATTAGAAACAATAAGAATCCGTAGATAAAGAATTTTTTTCTCATGTTTTTAAAAAATAAAAAGTAATAATTTGATAATTAGTTGAATCTTAAACGAACATATACGTGTTTGATTCCTTTTTTGTCTGATTCTCTTTCGTCAATTTCAAGAATATCAGTCAATGATTTTAGCATTGGCGTAAGCTTAGAAAAGCCATAATTTCTAGGGTCAAATTCGGGTTTCTTCTTTACAATAAGATTTCCAACATCGCCAAGAAATGCCCAGCCATCATCGTCTTCAATATCTTCAATCGTAGCTTCGATAAGTTCTATGGTAGGAGCATCAATTTTGTGTAGTGCTTTTTCGGCAGGTTTTTCAACAGGTTTTTTAGCATCTGCAGCAGTAACTGTTTTGGGTTTTTTCTTCTGGATTGCCCCGTCTAAAACCTCAATATAAATAAACCTGTCACAGGCAACAATAAAAGAATTGGGAGTTTTCTTTTCTCCAATACCGATCACTTTCATACCGGATTCTCTTAATCTGATTGCTAAACGGGTAAAATCGCTGTCGCTGGAAACAATGCAAAATCCGTCTAATTTTCCGGAATAAAGCAAATCCATGGCATCAATAATTAAAGCAGAATCGGATGAATTTTTCCCAACAGTATAACTGTATTGTTGAATAGGAGTAATGGCGTGTTCGAGTAAAACACCTTTCCATCCGTTAGAATTTGGTTTAGTCCAATCGGCATAAATTCGTTTGGTAGTTGGCGTTCCAAATTTTGTTATTTCTTCCATCATACCTTTCACATTACTGTAAGGTACATTATCGGCATCAATAAGAACAGCTAATTTTAAATCTTTTGAGGTGCTTAAGGCCATTATTTAGGTGTTAGAAAATTAGTACTTTCAAAGGTAAAACTAAAATTGGTTTTATTAAGAATCAGATATAGAATAAGTGGTGATTGTTCTGTAAATTATTCTGGTTATAAATAACAGTTTCTTTGTAAAAAGATACTAAAAATAAAACTATCTTTTGTTGTAGATATGGATATATCTATAAGGATCAGTTAGTAGATCTATGTTTTGAAAAGTGTATTAATTGCTGAATAAAAAATAAATAGAATTTTAATCCCTTTTTGGGTTTTAGTGTTTTTTTAATGCAAAACATCTTTTTTCTATCTTTATATTTAAGCAAAAATTGAGGTTTTGATGTCGAAATATA
This sequence comes from Flavobacterium chilense, assembly GCF_001602525.1. GTDB lineage: Bacteria > Bacteroidota > Bacteroidia > Flavobacteriales > Flavobacteriaceae > Flavobacterium > Flavobacterium chilense. The sequence continues at coordinate 248,201 of NZ_LSYT01000005.1, read as the reverse complement.
ACCTTTATTTATACTGATTTAGGTTTTTATCTAAAGTTTAATCTTGTTAAAAATTTTAGATAAGTAAAGGGAATTCTTTTGAAGATCAGTATTTACAATATTTTTTAAGAAAAATAAATGGCTCACCCAATTTTAGAATAATAATCATTATTTTTGCACCCTGTATAAAATAAAATTATTACTACACTATATATTATGGTAAAAGATTTATTCGAAAGAATTCAGGACAATAAAGGACCTTTAGGAAAATGGGCTTCACAAGCAGAAGGTTACTATGTTTTCCCGAAATTAGAAGGAGAGTTGGGACCAAGAATGACATTTCACGGAAAAAATATTCTAAACTGGAGTTTGAATGATTACCTCGGCTTGGCTAATCATCCTGAAGTTCGCCAGGCAGATACAGATGCAGCAATACAATTTGGTGCAGCTTATCCAATGGGAGCTCGTATGATGTCAGGACATACAAAATACCACGAACAATTAGAAGAAGAACTGGCTGCTTTTGTAATGAAAGAATCAGCTTATTTATTAAATTTTGGTTACCAGGGAATGGTATCTATTATCGATGCCTTGGTGACTAAAAACGACATTATTGTTTATGATGTCGATTCTCATGCTTGTATTATTGATGGTGTTCGTTTACACATGGGTAAACGTTTTACATACAAACACAATGATCTTGAAAGTATGGAGAAAAACCTGCAACGTGCTACTAAAATGGCATTAGAAACAGGTGGTGGTATTTTATTTATTACCGAAGGTGTTTTTGGAATGCGTGGGCAACAAGGAAAATTGAAAGAAATTGTTGCGATGAAACAAAAATACAATTTCCGTTTATTAGTAGATGATGCACACGGTTTTGGTACACTTGGAAAAACAGGTGCCGGAGCAGGTGAGGAGCAGGGAGTACAAGATGATATCGATGTGTACTTCTCTACTTTTGCAAAATCTATGGCAAATATTGGTGCTTTTGTAGCAGCAGATAAAACCGTTATTGATTACTTAAAATATAATTTACGTTCGCAAATGTTTGCAAAAGCGTTGCCAATGATTCAGACAATTGGGTCATTAAAACGTTTGGAATTATTGCGTAATTCATCTGAAATCAAAGATAAACTTTGGGAGAATGTAAATGCATTACAAAATGGTTTAAGAGAAAAAGGATTTAATATTGGAGATACAAATACTTGTATCACACCAGTATACTTAGAAGGAAGTATTCCGGAAGCAATGGTTATGGTAAATGATTTAAGAGAAAATTATGGTATTTTCCTTTCTATTGTAGTATATCCGGTTATTCCAAAAGGAATTATTTTGTTAAGAATGATCCCTACTGCTTCTCATACTTTGGCTGATATTGATGAAACATTGAGTGCTTTTGAAGCAATTCGTGAGAAATTAGTAAACGGAACTTACAAAGAAATTGCAGAACGTACAACAGTAGACGTTTCGTAAGGTCTTTTAGAAATAGATTCCCAATATGGGAATTATATAAAAAAATCCATTCTTATCAGGAATGGATTTTTTTTTATTTAGGCTAACTTTATATCATAATCACAAAATAAAAAGACAAATTATGAAAAAACTATTAGCAATATCGACCCTTATTTTAACCGTTTTTATTTCATGTAAAAAAACGACCACTACTGAACCGGTACAAATTACTCCAAATCCGCCAAAAGAAGCTGAGATTGCAGAACCTGCCGGAAATCAGTGCTACGCTTCAAAAGCAAATAACAGCACTATTGAATTGAGTTTTAATGTTAATTCGCATCAGGAAGTGAATGGGAAATTGCATTATGACATTTCCGGAAAAGACAAAAATGAAGGAACTATTGTTGGAAACATGAAAGGTGATACTTTAATTGCAGATTATACCTTTATGTCTGAAGGAGTTTCTTCTGTAAGAGAAGTGGCTTTTTTGCAAAGAGAAGGAACTCTTATTGAAGGTTATGGAGATGTAGTTACCACAAACAATAAAGTATCTTTTAAAGACAAAACAAAGCTGAAATTTGATCAAAAAAATACCTTGACTAAAGTAGATTGTAAAGTAGAATAAAGTTAAAGAATGCTATATAATGCAAAAATCCATTCGCTTGGGGACGAATGGATTTTTTGTTTATAATTTGGGATAAAGCAATGCTAAGAATACATTATATTTCAGCATTTTTTATTTAAAAAGCGAATTCAGATTAACATGTTTTTTCTCTTTTAGCTTTTTTACAATTTTCAAAAAAGCAATTGCAGTAATGTACGCATCACCCAAGGCGGTATGACGGTCTTTTTTTGAAATATCAAATTTATCAGCAAGATCATCCAGTGTGTAATGATCTTTTCGTTCAAACAAATGCGATTTAATTAAAGTCTTTTTATACAAATAAGCTGTATCTAAAGTTTTGTTTGTTAATTGCGGGAGTTCGTTTCTTTCTAAAGCTTTATTGATCATCGTAATATCAAAAATAGTATGATGTGCTATGATTATCGAATCTTCCAAAAAATCCAGAAACTGCTGTAAAACCTCTAATTCGCTTGGACGTTTAACAAGCAAATCTTTTAAGATACCATGAATCTGTGCTGTCGATTTGTCGTAATGATCCTGTTCGATATAAACTTCAAAACTATTTTGTATTGCGATTGTTCCGTTTTGTAGAACCAAAGCACCAATACATAATATCCGGTCGTGATCATAATCAAAACCAGTGGTTTCGGTATCTAAAACCACAAAACGGGTTTCTTCGATTGTGGTATTTTCATCAAAAGGTTCTTCTTCTTTTTTCCAGAAATTAAGTAAACTCTTCATTATACCAGATTTGAAATATTAAAACGGACCGAAATTAATTCCTGAAGCTCTTTAATCGTTTTAAATGTTCTTTTTAGTTTAATTTTTTCCATTTTTGATAACGTTTCAAGTGCAATAAATTGTCCTGAATCGTGATGTAAAAGTCCTTGTTTGGTTCTGAATTTCAGTAACGCTTTAAACGAATAAGAACAGGATAAATACAATTCGCTGTTATTGGGCTCTAACTCTGCCAGTTTTTCGAATCGTTCTGCAGTATTGCTAATCGATTTAACCGAATGGGACAGGATCAATACACGTGCAGCATCCGTTAAGGGCATTAAAGCTCTTCTTTTAATATCAAAATGATCTTTATTGGCTCCGTCCTGTTCTACTAAAAATTGCCTGAAAAAACCGGTTGGCGAAGGACTTTGCAAGGCACCACTAACCAAATGAACGTAAAAAACAGGATTTGCTTTTACGTTTTCAAATATAAATTCCGAAAGTTCATTTACAATTTCAGTATCTCCATACGTGAGGCTATAATCAAAAAATATAAAAGAAAGTAATACTTCATTTTTTCCGGGATTTGTTATCCAGTGTTTTACCTGACTTTTCCATTCGTCCAGACTCATACACCATTTTGGATTCGAAGCCATCATTTCGGCAGGACAGTAATCGTAACCAATATCAAAAAGACCTTTGTTGACAAGGGCAGCAAATTTTAGGAAATAGATTTTTGTTTCGTCTTTAAAAACTTCCGATACATTTTCATAAACAATCGCATTGTCCTGATCTGTATGAAGCATTTGTTCGCCTCGTCCCTGGCTGCCAAGTGCCAGCCACGCAAATTTTACGGGAGGGGGACTGCTCATTTTATCCAGACAAATTTCAATAACACGATTCGTACAAGCCTCATTAAGCTCTGTAATGATCTTTGTAATCAGCGTCATCGGAATATTTTGATCCAGATAACCTTGTAATAATTGCATAATCTGGTTGCGAATTGGCTTTATTTCCTTGATTTTTTTAGTTCGTTTTAAAGCCTTTATTAAAACAGCCGGATTGTTCCCGAGCGCAACCATTACATCGTGTTTCGATAAAATTCCAACTGCTTTTGTGTTTACAGTACCATCTTTTGTTAAACATAAATGACTGATATTACTTTTCATCATGGCCATCTGTGCTTCGGTAACCGTCATTTTTTTGGGATACGTAATAACAGGTTTTGTCATAATAGTTTCCGCAGTTGTGGTAATGGGATAATCTCCTGTGACAATTTTATTACGAAGGTCTTTGTCTGTTAAAATACCAATAGGCAGCATTTCATCAACAATTAATATGGCACCCACTTTTTTCTGATTCATGATCTTGGCAATATCGCGAACTGTTGTTGACGGGCTACAAGTCACAATTTTCTTTGAATATTTAATTGGAGCCAGATCAAAAGAATGATTACTGGAATGGAGATTGTCATTTAGTGCATCATCTCCGTATAATTTATCTTTATGAATATCAGAGTACGGATTTCTGGTGTTTGAGGCGTAACTTTCAATCAGGAAATTACCAACATTTCTGTTTTCAAGCGCATAAGGTTTAAAAACCGAAATGGGAATAGCATATAATATGGTTTCTTCGTGCGCAACAGCTTCCATGATGTAGTTTTCCTGAGCTAATAACGGACGTAATCCAAAAATATCTCCCTCATCACACATATCCAAAACAGTGTTTTTTGTACTTTTTTTGAGTGCGACAGCTCCTTTGTGAACGACATAAAATGAATCATGGGTTTTATCGTTTTCGGCAAAAATCACAGCGTCTTTATCTTTATAAACAATAGAAATCTGTTCAGATAATTTTTCTAAATCTTTTTGATGTAAAAAGCTAAAAGGAGGGAAGCCTTTTAAAAAGTCGGCAACCCTTTGCGAAATGGTATTTTTCATACGTTAGATTTGGTTCTAAAGTAAGACTTAAAATAGAAATGTAAAAGAAACACCTTTAAACTTTTTTTAATTTGCCTTAAAACATGAACTTTTATTTGCCTGAAGTGCAGGATAAAAAAAAGTTCCAAAAAGGAACTTTTAAATTTATGATTGTTTTTTTCGGATTCGCATATTGATAAATTCTACCGCCAGCGAAAAAGAAATCGCAAAATACAAATAACCTTTAGGTACCGCGCCAATATGCTCCCCGGCAAGCGAAGCATTCGATAAATGCATGCTTTCAGTAATTAGCATAAATCCTATCAGGATCAAAAATGAAAGTCCTAATATTTGAATAGAAGGGTTTTTATTCACGAAATTTCCAACCGGAACAGCAAATAACATCATTACCATAACCGATATAATAACTGCTGTAATCATAATCGTCAATGCACCAGGAACACCATTTGTCATACCAACTGCTGTTAAGATAGAATCGACAGAAAAGATTAAATCGATCAGTAAAATTTGTAAAATAACATTCGAAAATGATTTTTTGGCAGCCGTTTCTATAGTCTTTTCTTCATCACCTTTATGATCTACCTTTTCACTAATTTCTTTGGTACTTTTATAAATTAAAAATAAACCTCCCAAAAACAAAATCAAAGCCTGTCCGGTAAAATCGCCTTCAAACCAGCCCCAGTTAATACTAAATAATGTAGCTTTCATAGCAATTAAATATGAAATCCCCATCAATAAAGCAATTCGCATAAACATAGCGAGAAACAAACCAATTCTTGTTGCCTTTTTGCGATCTTCCTCAGGTAATTTTCCAGTTACAATCGAAATAAAAATGATATTATCAATTCCTAAAACAATTTCAAGAAAAGTCAGCGTCAATAAAGCGATCCATGCATCGGGATTCAAAAAAACTTCCATACCAAAAATTGTTTCGTTAGATTAATTACTCCACTTTTACAACCGTACCACGTTGTTTCTGATCAGAACCTACCATACCAAATTCAAAAGTATATGAATCCTTAGAAGTAGTTAAAATCTTCATGCTAATAGCTTTTTCTTCGGCCATATTTTTTGGGTGTTTCTTTTGCAGAATATATTCGCAATCACTTACCCAGCGTACAGTTGAGGTATCCGTTTTTCCATCAAAAGTTTCAATTTCAATACCATCTTTGCGCTCAAAAACGGTAGTTTTTTTTACGCCATTTACTTCAAACTCAAACTTGAATTTTCCGTTTTTAAAATCTTTACAATTGTGTTCAGCATTGTAGCAGGATACCAAAGCCAGTATCGGAAATAAGAATAGTATTTTTTTCATTTTAAATAAGTTGTTTTTTTTAGGAGCTAATCCTGCTTTTCATTACAATCTTTTTATTTTTTAAAGAAAAAAATAAAAAGGATTTTCATTGCAATCAGGGCTAGAAAGTACAAATGTTTTTCATGTGATCCTCAGCAGACCCGAACAATTTCGTTCTTAAAAGGGCTTCGACTTTGCTCAGCCTGACAAGAATTATTTCAGTCTTTCTAATTCATCATCCGTAAAGTTCTTAATTTCTTTTTCCTTAGCAAACTTTTCGGCATTGTAATTTCCTGATTTATTTTTCGGGATCGATAAACTGTCCCAGGAACCATTTTTAAGCTGTTTGGCATAAAAAACAATTTGCCCAATATGATAAGGATAATGTGCCAGTTGACGACTTATAGCTTCGATTACGGTATGACCTTCATTACGGATATAAATAATGTCTGAAAGCTGTTCCGGTTTTAAGCCATTCAAAGCATTTTCAAAGCAATCCCATCCTTTATTCCAAACCACTAACACTTCTTCTTTTGATCGTAAGTCGTTTTCAAATTCAGCATCACGGTTTCGCCATTCTTTTTCACCATCAGAAGTCAGGAAATCTGTCCATCTCGACAGCATATTGCCAGAAATATGTTTAATTATAGTCGCAATACTATTGGTATCATCGTTTACAGATATAAAAAGCTGTTCAGGCTGTAATTGCGCTATTGCTTTTTCGCCAAGCATTTTGTAATATAAAAATTGCTTTTTAACGCTTTCTAAATAAGATTCATTTGCTTCCATAAAACATACAATTTTAGAGTACTTTCCGCTACGGAAATATGTTATTGTTCGCTACGAATTTGCACAAATTCTATATTTCAATGAAAATAATTATAACTTTAATTGGGGTGAATTTGTGAAATTTACAGCATTTTGTATCATTATTAATGCCCGGATTTTTAAACAATTTTAATATCGTATTTATCTAAAAGCCCAACGATTCCCTGAGTAGAAAACTGTGCTTTTCGCATTGGGTTAAATTCCGGATCGATTTTATAATTATAAGCTGTCCTGAAATCAACACTGGCTAATTGAGTGTCGTTAAAAATAGCGCCTTCTAAATTGCAATTATCAAATAATGAACTGGTCAGGTTGCAGCCAATAAAAGCGACATCTCGTAATGATGAATTGATAAATTTGGTCTTTGGCATTTTTTTGTTAGAGAATGCCGCATAATCAAGTGCACATTCTTCAAAATAAACCTGAAATAAAAAATCGTCGCATTCGTTAAAGGCAATTCCTAAAAGCTTACAGTTTTTAAAAGTCACATTTTTTAGATTTGTACCTGACAAACTTGTCATTGACAAATTGCAGTCGATAAATTCGCAATCTAAAAAAGTATTATAAGCAAAATTGCTATTTGAGAAATCACAGTTTTTAAAAACACAATCTTCAAACTCCCGATTGTTTATTTTTTTATCAATGTAAATGACTTTCTCGAAGGTTTTCTGAATGTGAATTAGACTTTCCATAACTTTGCTTGTATAGGGAGATTTAAAAGAATTAGTTGTAATTAAATCAGAGTGTTAGTCATTAAATAACCCTTTCATAATGATTTTTAATCCGTAAAAAATTAAAAACATGGCACTTAGACAAGCCACAATTCCAATTCCTAAAACCAGATAATGCCAGTTGGTATGCTGATTCATGAAAGCATTATATATTAAAGAAGGACCAATAAATAATAGAGGCAGTGAACCTGATAAGTATTTAATTCCTTTTCCCAGTAATTCTTTATTTGTTGCCATATTTTAATTTTGTTTCAGGTTTTTTTGTTTCAAGTTTCAAACTCTGCCTAAAACTTTACATTCTTTGTACAAACAATGCCGAAACATTTTTACTTGTTATAATTATCAACAGCGTTTCTTACACTGCCATATTTTTTTAATAATTCTGAGGCTTCATCATAAGAAACCGGAATTTCTCCCATGATCATCTTTACACCACGATCTATCAACTTTACATTGCTTAGCTGCATATCGACCATTTTATTGCCTCTTACTTTTCCAATCTGAATCATGGCAGCTGTCGAAATCATATTCAAAACTAATTTTTGGGCAGTTCCGGCTTTCATTCTTGAACTTCCTGTAATAAATTCAGGACCTACAACAACTTCAATAGGAAATTGAGCAGTTAGTGCCAACGGACTTCCTGCATTATTAGTAATACAACCTGTCAGGATATTATTTTGATTACAGGTTTCTAAACCACCAATAACATACGGAGTTGTTCCGGAAGCTGCGATACCAATCACAACATCATTTGCACCAATATTATTGTTTTGTAAGTCGATCCAGGCTTGTGTAGCATTATCTTCTGCATTTTCTACAGCGCGACGAATAGCAGTATCACCTCCGGCGATGATTCCGTTTACCAAATCAAAAGGAACACCAAAAGTAGGAGGGCATTCTGAGGCATCAACGACACCTAATCGGCCGGATGTTCCGGCTCCAATATAAAACAATCGTCCGCCCAGCTGGAGTTTAGCAACTATTTGGGTAACTAATGCTTCAATTTGTGGTATTGCTTTTTCGACTGCATTTGGAACGGTTTTATCTTCCTGATTGATGTTGGTAAGTAATTCATGCAGAGACATTTTCTCTAAATGTTCGTATTTTGAAGATTGTTCAGTGGTTTTGGTAAATGCCATTTTCTCTTGTTAATTAAGCCGGTTCAAAATTAATCTTTTTTATTGCAATCCCGAAATTTAGAATGTAAAGTAACGAAGATTAAAAATCTTTTTTTTCGTATCATTATCACACGACGATTACTTTCTATAAACGATATTAAAAGATCTAAAATATTATATTTGTTAAATAATTAAAAAAAGGAATGAATATAATAAGCTTTTTAACTGGTATGGCCGTGATATCAGTTTTTGTTTCCTTATTGCTGGCCTTCTTTCTGCTCACTGTGCAAACAAAAAATAAATTAGCAAATGGGCTCTTTGCTTTGTATCTGATATTTTTTGCTATTGATAATAGTGGAATTTTTATTGATGATAACTTCATTAGAAATCATTTTAATCTGGAGTTTTTCAGATGGACTATTTGTGCTCTGATATTGCCTGCTTTTTATTTGTATGTATTGTCAGTTTGTTTTGCAGATTTTCGCTTAAAGTTTAAACACCTGTTGCATATTATTCCGTTTATAATCACAAATGCATTTTTTTTATCAAGGCTTTACCTTTTAAATGATGTAGAAAAAACACTATTTTACGCCCACCGTGATCAATCGCCGGAGATGTCCTTTTTGTTTTTTGTATTAGGTCTCCAAACCGTATTATATAGTATAGGAGTATTTTTGGCTTTAAAGAAATATAGAGAAATATATCAGGAAAATTATACTAACCCCAGAACTTCTATTTTTAAGTGGTTGTTTCAAATAGCGATTGTGCTCTTTGTTTTGTATTACTTATCGATCATTAAGAATATTGTGAGATATGCTGATATTGATTTTTTATGGATTTGGTCTAATTTCCTGTTACAATTTTTGGTTTTAACAGTAACCTGCTGGTTTGTTTTGAAAGCCTTAAATTATCCTGAACTTTTTAGAGGTATCGATTCTAAATTGTTATTGGCAAGAGAAATTCTTCCTAAAAAAAATGAAGAGGTTACTGAGATGAAAGGTATTCAAAACGAGATCATTACGAATCAAATTTCGACATTGAAACAGTATATGGAAGAGAAAGAACCTTTTCTTGATCCGTCGCTTACGATTCAGGAACTCTCCAATCAAATTGATATTCCGGTTCGGGATTTATCTATTTTGATTAATCATCATATGGATCAGCATTTTTTTGATTTTGTAAACGAATATCGTATTCAAAAAGCAATGAGTATTCTAAAAAATCCTTTAAAAAGCGATTTGACTGTTTTAGAAATTCTATACGAAGTAGGTTTTAATTCAAAATCTTCATTTAATACTTCTTTTAAAAAATATACAAATTTAACGCCTACAGCTTATCGAAACGCTTCATAATTAACGTTTTGTAAAAAGTCGTACTTCTGGTTTAATAAAGTCGAACTGATTTCTTCAATAGAAATTGGTTCGACTTTTTTTTGTCGGTCGCGTATCGAAAATTTCTAAGGCAATTTTGCTTCAAATTAAACGAACCAATTTAAAATTAGAAATCATGAAAAAAGTTAACCTTTTTATTTTTTTATTATTACCTCTCTTTTGTTTAGCACAAACCTTTAAGTTAAATGGAAAAGTTTCTGATGAAAAAACATCAGTAGCCTGGACTGATGTTGTAATATCAAATCAGGAAGGAAAGATTATAAACGGAACGACAACAAAGGAAGATGGCAGTTTCGAAGTGATTCTGAGCAAAGGATTTTATAAAGTAAAAATTAGTCCGATGGGATATTCTGAATTTGAGAAAGAGATTATGATCGAAAAAGATACCAATTTAGGTTTAATTCTCTTGAAGGAAAACGCGACAAGTTTAGGAGAAGTGGTTATTCAGTCCCGAAAAAATACGATTGAACAAAAAACAGATCGTTTGGTTTACAATCTTGAAAACAACATAACAAATGTTGCCGGAGATGCTTTTAGTGCAATAAATACTGCACCTGGAGTTGTGGTGCAAAATAATGTTATTACTATATTAGGAAAAGGTGCTTCTCGTGTGATGATGGATGGAAGAATGATCGAATTAACCGGAGAGGAACTGAATAATTTCCTGAAATCTATTTCGGCAAGTGATATTAAAAACATCGAGATAATAAGTAATCCTTCCTCTAAATATGAGGCAGACGGAACTGGCGGACTGATTAATATTGTAATGAAAAGAGGCGCTCGTAATTCCTGGAAAAATACAACCACAGCTTCTTATGATCAAAGTAAATATGGAATTTATGCTTTAAGAAATAATTTCTTTTACAGTAAAGACAAGTTTAGGTTTTCGGCCAGTGTTAATGGAAAAGCGGGGTATAAAAATATTACTGAAAATCTGGATATGCATTTTACTCAAGGACCTACGGAAATGGATATAATTACAAAATTGAATGAAGAAAACGTTTCAGGAAAAATAGCTTTAGATTATGATTTTTCAGAAAAAACGACCATTGGTTTTCAATTTTTAAAAGATAAAAGCAATCCGGATTTTGACTCAGATATTAGAATTAATACCTACAATACTCAAAACGTATTAGAGCGCTATATAATCAATGAGAGTTTTTTAGACAGAAAATCAGGCAATCAGACGTATAATTTACATTTGATTACTAAACTCGATTCGCTCAACCGAAAATTATCATTTGATATAGATTACTTTGATTATGATTCAAAATTCGGCAGGGATTTTATTGCAAACAATTATGCTTCAGACGGAACTTTTATCGATGTCAATCAATCAGGGCGAAATACTTCAAATCAGGCTATTGATAATTTGAGTTTTAAGGCTGATATGGAACATCCGCTTCAGGAACTAAACTTATCTTATGGTGCCAAAGTGAGTTTTACAAAAAGCAATAGCGATGTTGTTTTCTTTAATACCATTACCGGAACTCCGGAACTGGATGTTAACCAAACCAACCAATTTAAATACATCGAAAATAATCAGGCAGTTTATATTAGTGCAGATAAAAAAATCAATGAGAAATGGAATCTTCAGGCAGGATTGCGATTGGAAAATACGCAGACAAATGGTTTTTCGAAAAATATGAACCAGGAAACCGTAAACAATTATCTGAAATTATTTCCAACCTTTTATGCTTCTTATCAGAAAAACGAAAACAATAGTTTTAGTTTAAATTATGGAAGAAGAATCCGCAGACCAGGTTTTAGCTTATTAAATCCGTTTCGTGTATATATTAGCAGTAATAGTTATTCTGAGGGAAATCCGTTTTTGAAACCTTCTTTTAGTGACAATTTTGAGTTTTCGCATTCGTATAAAAAAGTATTGAGAACGAATGTTTTTTTAAATGCAATTACAGATGGTTATGGCGTAATATTTACTGCAAATCCGGAAACACAAACACAGGTTGTATCAAGAGAGAATTATTTTAATGGTATTAATTATGGAATTGGAGAAACATACTCGGCTAATTTTGCAGACTGGTGGCAGAGCGAAAACTCGTTGTATTTTTTAGGATCAAAAATTAAGTTTACAAAAGATATTAATGCAATACCGGCAAATAGTCCTGAAGTAAATTTCTCGACCAATAATACTTTTTCATTGAGCAAAACCAGCAAACTCCAAATAGATTTTAATTATACTACGCCTTATAAAAGCGGTTTGTACAATACAGGTTATACATCAGGTTTAAATATTGGTTTTAAACAAGATTTGTTGAGCAAAGCAATGCAGATTGCTTTTTTGATAAACGATATTTTTAATACATCTTACTTAAAAGATGATGTGTCTATTGTAAATGGTGTAAAGCAGGTTTATAGTCAAAACGAAAGCAACCGATTTGCACGTTTATCTGTGGTTTATAATTTTGGAAATAAAAAAATCAATGTTAACCAGCGTAGTTTTGGAAATGAAGAGGAGAAAAACAGAGCGAGGTAATTTTTTAAGTTAGATAACTAATCAATTGGATAATTGAGGTTTGAAAAAGGGTAATAAAAATAGGTGTCCTTACAGTTTTTTTGAATGAGTAAAGTTCTTGTTTTTTGCGTGAGGGATAGGAGTAAACTACCGAAGTAGTACGGATAGCCCGACCGTATTTGCGAAAGGCGCGCATAAGCGGTTTGTTAAACAGCGCCTTTTGTAAATGTGGTCACGCCCTGATTATAAAAAGAATGCCAATACAATCCCAAGTATAATCATAGAAACTTTGGCAACATTAAATTTATGTCCTTCGCTGCTTTCAAAGATAATAGTAGACGAAATATGAAATAAAATACCAATGACAACAGCAGTGATTTCAGTATAGTATTCGTTTAGCGAAGGTAAATATTCAGATGCAATTGTACCAAGCGGTGTCATAATCGCAAAGGTAAGCATGAAAATAAAAATAGCTTTTTTATTCAGGTTTGCATTGATAAAAAATGTGGTCAGAATTACTGCAATTGGCAGGTGATGAATAGCAATTCCGAGTGCTAAATCATGATGATGACTTACAGGAAAACCTTCCAGAAAGGCATGAATACACAAACTGATAAAAAGCAGCCACGGAATCTGACTCATTTGTGCATGTCCGTGAACATGTCCGTGTTCAGCTCCTTTGGAGAAGAACTCAAGTATGATCTGGAATAATATCCCGACCATGATAAAAATACCAATATGGTGGTTGTGTGTTTCGTAAACTTCCGGCAGCAAATGCATGACGGTTAACGATAACAAAAATGAACCGCTAAAAGCGAGTAATAATTTTAGATTGGTTTTGCTTTTTGGTTTAAAAAACAAAGCTACAGCATAACCTAAAAGTACAGAAAATAGGGGTAATAGATAGTTCATTTGTATTTGTTTAATCGTTGATTCGTTTAATCGTTTAACTGTTTTTTTTGTTCACCGATTGAAACGGTTACACAATTAAACTATTAACCAATTTACTTAAAAATCATGATTAATCTCTCGCTTTCGGTTTTGTGAAATTTTTTGAGTTTGTAATCTCCAAAAATATCTAATAGAAAAATACCGGCTTCTGCCATTAATTCTTCAAAGTCTTTTAGTGTTAAAGCTTTTACTTTTTCGGTAAAATGATATTGATGTCCCTGATCTTCAAAATCTATTTCTTTAAAAATATGTCCGTCCTGAACATATCTCTTAATTTTAAAATCGATCCCGTCGACAGTTTTTACTTCTTCAGGAACAAGAGTTTCGATTACATTCGTTACGTTCATGAAGTCAATCACGGCAAATCCGTATTCAGATAAGCTTTCTTTGATTGCTTTTAATGTGGTCAGATTATCGTCGTCGTTTTCGAAATAACCAAAACTGGTAAACAAATTAAAAATAGCATCGAATTTTTCTTCGAAAGGTTCACGCATATCGTGCACTTTAAAATGCAGGGTATCGTTACTGTTTTTACTGGCTTCGGCAATACTGTTTTCTGATAAATCGGCACCTAAAACATTAAATCCCAATTGATTTAAATAAATAGAATGGCGTCCTTTTCCGCATGCTAAATCAAGAACCTTTGCTTTTTCAGGCAGATTAAGATAATGTGTCAGATTATCCATAAAAATCTGAGCTTCGCGATAGTTTCGGTCTTTATAAAGAATGTGATAATAAGGAGTGTCAAACCATGAAGTAAACCAATTTTCGGTATTACGCTCCTGATTTGGTGTTGATGAGTTTGGTGCTTCAGACATTTATTCTATTTCAATTAATTCAAAGTCCCGCAAATTTAGTGTATTTTTGCCGAAAAATAACTATTTCGTGACGATACCTGAAGAGAAGTATAACAACGCATCTTAAAATAGATTGTTTTTTAATTTAAAATAAAGATGGAAGAAAATTTTAGAATGATAGCCAAATGTTTTTTTGGTTTTGAAGAAATATTAGAAAAAGAATTGCGTACTCTTGGAGCTCAGGATGTCGAAAAAGGAGTGAGAATGGTAAGTTTTAAAGGCGATAAAGGTTTTATGTACAAAGCCAATTTATCGTTGCGAACTGCTCTTAAAGTTTTAAAACCTATTTATTCGTTCAGAGCCAATAATGAACAGGCATTATACAAAGGAATCTCAGGAATAAACTGGTCTAAGCTGCTCAATGCTAATCAGACTTTTGTGATTGATGCAACAGTACATTCGACTTATTTTAATCATTCTGAATTTGTTTCTCAAAAATGTAAAGATGCTATTGTCGATCAGTTTAGAGAAAGAACAGGACAACGACCAAGCATAGATAAAGCTTTTCCTGATTTAAGAATTAATGTTCATATCGATAAAGATCAGGTTTCGGTTGCTTTAGATACATCCGGAAACTCACTGCATCAGCGTGGTTACAGAACTGCTACGAATATTGCACCAATTAATGAAGTTTTGGCAGCAGGAATTTTACTGTTATCAGGTTGGGAAGGACAAAGTCATTTTCTGGATCCAATGTGTGGTTCAGGGACTTTCCTGGCAGAAGCCGCTATGATTGCCTGTAATATTCCGGCAAATATTAATCGTAAGGAATTTGCTTTTGAAAAATGGAAAGACTGGGATAATGATTTGTTTGATGAGATTGTAAACAGTCTGATGAAAAAAACAAAAGAATTTCATTATACCATAAAAGGTTTTGACAAAGCACCAAGTGCTGTAAACAAAGCCAAAGATAATATTAGAAATGCCAATCTGGATGATTATGTAACGATCGAAGAAAACAACTTTTTTGATACAGAAAAAGCAGTCGAAGGGAAATTGCATATCGTTTTTAATCCGCCGTATGATGAACGTCTGGATATTCACATGGAAGAATTCTACAAAAATATTGGTGATACTTTAAAGAAAAATTATCCGGGTACAAATGCCTGGTTTATTACTGCAAATCTTGAAGCATTGAAATTTGTAGGATTAAAACCTTCACGTAAAATCAAACTTTTTAACGGAAGTCTTGAAGCACGTTTGGTAAAATACGAAATGTACGAAGGAAGTAAGAGAACGAAATTTCAGGTTTCTGAGTAGATAGGTTCAAAGCGGCAAAGGTTCAGAGTGACAGAGATTTTAAAACTTTGTTGCGGCGAGTTTTTGTAATGTTGAGTTTATAAAAAAGAATAAAATTTCAAATAGAATAAAAGCAGCAAGGAAATATAGTTTTACAAGCGTAAAGTGATGGCCTTTGTACCTCTGAGCCTTTGCCGCTTTGAAACTTAAAAAGAAAAAAAATGACAAAACTACAAGTAAGAGCTTTTTTATATCAATTAGGATGTTTTGCAATCTTGTTTATTGCAGGCAGATATTTAGTGGCAGTGTATACCGGATTAACAGGGTTATGGATTCCGGTAACGGCATTTATAGTAGCGACTTTAATCTCTCCTAAGTTTCAGGCAGCGAAAACCAAGGATGGTGAAAAGCTTTTCATGAAATGGATTTTTATAAAAGGAATTAGAGAAATTGGATAATTAATTCGAACTTATATGAGGATAATTGGACTTATAGGAGGTATTAGCTGGGTTTCTACGGCTGATTATTACAAACTTATAAATGAAGGTATAAATGAAAAACTGGGTGGACTTAACTTCTCAGAATGTCTGCTATACTCTTTTAATTATGCTGATATAAAAAAGAATAATGAAAACAACGATTGGGATTCGACTTTTAATATGCTTTTAAAAGGATGCCAGTTTTTAAAATCGGGTGGAGCAGAAGCGATTGTTCTATGTGCAAACACGATGCATTTTATTGCCGACCGACTTGAAAAGGCAATAGGTTTACCAATTATTCATATTGCAACTGTAACTGCTGTAGAAATTCAGAAACAGGAAATGAAAAAAGTAGGACTGTTGGGAACTAAGTTTACAATGGAACTTGATTTTTTTAAGGATAAACTTGTTGAGAAAGGAATCGAAGCGATTATTCCTAAAAATGATGAAGATCGTGATTTTATTCATACCACTATTTTTGAAGAATTAGGAAAAGGCATTGTCACTGATGCTACAAAGAAACGTTATCTGGAAATTGCAAATCAATTAATAGAAGAAGGTGCAGAAGGTATTATTTTAGGTTGTACCGAAATTCCTTTAGTTATAAAACCGGGAGACATTGCTGTTCCTGTTTTTGATACCGCTTTGATACATTCAAATGCAGTAGTTGAGTTTCAATTGTCTTAATCGTAGAAATAAATATTACAATACAAATAAAAAAAGCTATGATTTATAATTTAAATCATGGCTTTTTTATTTTTGATACTCTTTAATTTTTACTGATTTATTGTTCCTGATTTGATATTCAGTATAAAAGGTTTTATTACTATCCTCAAAGGATTTGACTTCTCTGATAAGGTAAAAATTATTGTTTAACCATTTATAATACCGATCAGACTCATTACCGCTTCCGTCGGCTTCAGATCGGACAAATTCTTTGTTTTTCTGATCAAAAGACAAATACTCTAATTTTTCAAGTTTACTGTTTCTGATGAATTGATTTTTCGCTTTATCATAAACAAAATAAAGAAAGCTGCCGTCATATTTTGTTCGTTCAGGAAAATAAATCGGAATTTTGATATCTAAAAGCCCGTCAAAATTAATGTCTTCCAGTTCAACTTCGCCATTATTACCGTATAAGACATTTTTGAAACCGGAAAGCGTTTGTGTTTTTTCTTTTGAATTGTAAATATCCAGTCGGTCGATTAAGTAATAATCGGCGGGTTCATTAGTGGTGTTTTCAGCTTTTCCTTTATAAGAGTTTAGCTTGTAGCTGTAATTTTTAGGATTAAATGCTGTTAAATTCTCGATACAGCTAAGCGATGCATCAAATCGTTTGTCTTTTTTATCATTTTGCCAAATACCGTTTAATTCATAATTACTAGTAAGCTTTAGAGAAAAACTGCCTGTCTTTTTAGGAATGTTTCCTTCTTTAGACGGAACATAAGTAGTTTCGGTAAGTCTTATTTCGTTGCTATTTAGAATTCCTTTTAAGGAAATAGATATGCCTTTTCCTTTTTTTGAGTAATAATATTCTCCAGAAACAGAATCTTTTCCTTGCGAAAATTCAATAGTCATTTCGATAGGATATTTATCTATTTTACCGGAGAAATGTAAAAATGTTTTAACACTTGTCTTTTGAGCAAAAGCAATTTGGCTAAAGATAAAAAAGACAAGTATTCTTTTCATTTTGTTGAATTACTTTTTAGGAGCAGGTTTTGTTAATACCGGTATAATGGTTTTTTTCTTGTAAAGCGGAATGAAGTAAGAAACGGTATAATTGAATCCTATTCCAAAACTACCATCATATGTTCTGTTGAAACCCGGGATGTAAAGATTATCGAATCCTGAAGGTTTTTGGTTCATGACTAATAATTTCAGCTGAACACCAAAACCTACAAATACATTATTGAAAATTTTTGCTTTTACGCCTCCGGTAACTTCAATCCAGCCCGCTGTGAGTCCGGTATATTTGTGACCGTCAACAATTGCTGGTTGCTCTCCCCAATACGGATTTGGGTTGTAAATCTTGTAGCTGTTTAATTGTTGGCTAAATGTGCTAAAACCACCTCGCATACCTATTGTGATCAGGTTTTCCATATCAAGCCAGTTTTGATACATATTGTAATCAAATCCTCCTTTAATATAAGTTCCTGTTGCAGTCGAATTTAAACGGTCATCGTCAGTTGTTTTATCTTCAAAACCAAGTTCTGCAGCCAGATAGTATTTCTTTGTTAGACGAAAATCTCCTGTAACCTCAATGCCTTTGTAATTTTTGTCATATAAACCACGTGTCAGTTTATACAAGTCAACACCCACACGAAGACCATAACGATCTGTTTTAATGCTGTCTGGTTTAACTTCCTGAATTGCCGGTTTTGCAGCCTCAGTTTTTGGTTTTGGCTGAGCTGGTTTTGCTACTGTTTTTGTTGATGTTTCCTGAGCATTAGTCAAAAACATTGAAAACAATAAGGAAAGGCTAAAAGTATACTTTAATATGTGCTTCATTTTCGCTATCAATGTTATAAGTCTGAAGGATAAGTCTTGTCATCCAAATGCCGTCACCAGCTGGATCTGTTTGTATAAAAGGAGCAGAGAAAGGATCTGTAGAAGATGGATTTAAGGTGAAAATGGTTTTAAATCCGCAGGCTCTTGATACATAAACATTCTGACGTGTGTAATAAAATGTAATAACATCTGTGTTTACCGCTGCAGCATTAGGATTTCCTGAGTCATAAGTAAAACTATAGGTTGTTGAATCTGTATCTGTTTTTAACGGGATAGAGATTTTATTCGCATTTGTTAAATACTTCGTCGTATCATCTCCACTTGCATTAAAAATAATACCTTGTCCACCCGGACTGTCTTTACCCACTACTTTTAAATTAATTACATTTTTGGGTACTAAAGGAGTACGGTTCTCAAAAAATGAAATGACAAGACGGGGAGTGGTTGGCGTATTTGCATCGCAAATATCATCTTTCTCACAGCTTGATAAACCAAAAGTGAATATTAATAAAAGAGAGATTATTTTTTTCATTTAAATTTTATTAGCGAAGTTCTAAAAGTACAACATTTTCGACATGATGCGTTTGTGGAAACATATCAACTGGTCTTACTCGTGTTACTTTATATTTTTCGTCCATTAAAGCTAAGTCACGTGCTTGTGTTGCTGAATTACAACTTACATAAACTACTTTTTTAGGAGCAATTTTCAAAATCTGGTCAATAACTGCCGCATGCATACCGTCTCTTGGCGGATCTGTAATAATAACATCAGGTTTTCCGTGCTGAGCAATAAAGCTTTCGTTAAAAACTACTTTCATGTCACCTACAAAAAACTCGCAATTTGTAATATTATTGCGTTCTGCATTTGCTTTGGCATCTAAAATAGCTTCAGGAACACTTTCTACTCCAATTACTTTTTTGGCTTTTTTAGATACGAATTGTGCAATAGTTCCGGTTCCGGTATATAAATCATAAACAGTTTCGTTGCCTGAAAGTCCTGCAAAGTCACGTGTTATTTTATACAATTCATAAGCCTGATCAGAGTTGGTCTGGTAAAAAGATTTAGCGTTAATGCTAAATTTTAAACCTTCCATTTCTTCCAGAATGTAATCTCTTCCTTTGTATAATTTAATGTCCTGATCGTAAATTGTATCGTTTTGTTTTGCATTTACGACATATTGTAACGATGTAATTTGAGGGAATTTTTCGTAAAGATGATCTAAAACCAATTCCCGATTTTCTTTGTCATCTTCAAAAAACTGAATTAAAACCATGATTTCGCCAGTTGAAGCAGTACGAATCATTAAGGTTCTTAGTAATCCCGAATGTTCTCTTGGATTAAAGAATGCCAGGTTATGATCGTTAGCAAAGGCCCTGATTTCATTTCTGATAGCATTCGAGGGATCTTCCTGTAAGTGACATTTGTTAATGTCTAAAATTTTATCCCACATTTTAGGAATGTGGAATCCTAAGGCATTTCTGTTTCCTAAATCTTCAGTGCTGCCAATTTCTTTTTCAGTTAACCAACGACTGTTAGAAAACGAAAACTCCATTTTGTTTCTGTAGAAAAACTGCTTTTCAGAACCTAAAATAGTTTCAAATTCCGGAAGCTCAACTTTTCCTATACGCTGTAAATGATTTTTTACTTCGTTTTGTTTGTAATACAACTGTTGGCTGTATTTCATATTTTGCCATTTACATCCGCCACAAACGCCAAAGTGATCGCAAATTGGATCAATACGATGCTCTGATAATTCGTGAAATTTTACGGCTTTGCCTTCATAATAGGCTTTTCTTTTTTTGAACGTTTGTACGTCAACTACATCACCCGGAACCACGTTCGGAATAAAGATTACTTTTCCATCAGGAGCCTTTGCTACTGATACTCCTTTTGCTCCGGCATCAAGAACCTGTATTTGATGAAAGACAATTTTGTCTGTATTTTTTCTTCCCATAGCGCAAAAATAAGGGTTTGTAAACTTTTTCAAATTTAAATTTCAAAATATTTTATCAAATTGTTTAATTTATTATTTTAATTGACTTTAAAACTTAACTTTGTTACTAGCAATTCGCCTAAATCTGCTATTCTTAATCTATAGATTGTTATGTTTTTATGAAGTTGTATCATAATCTTTCACAAATTGGCTTTTTGAAAAAAAGTTATGCCTTCAAATTTTTATTTGTTGCTTTTATAGGAATCCATATTCCTTTGATCGGGATCTTATTTTTTGTCCTTTACTACAATCATAGTGTTTCGCCTACTTCAATCCTGATTTTTTCCCTGGTTATGACTTTGCTGGCGACTTTAATTACACTTGTCGTTTTAAATCAGTTAATCAAACCCATTTCTCTTGCTTCAAAGTCTTTGGATGATTACAGAAACAACCGAAAATTATCTATTTTGCCTACAGAATATACAGATGAAGCCGGTTTATTGCTTTGTAATATTCAGGAATCTATTTATGAATCAGAGAGTTTTATAAATGAAAAACAGGATTTGATTTATATGCTGTCTCATGATTTGAAAAATTTTGCAGGAAATCCACAAGGTCTGGCGAATTTAATTATAAGCGAAAATCCATCAGAATCTATTCGACAGCTGGCAGAATTAATTTGCGAATCGACCAATTTACAATTTCGTTATATTGAAAATTTTATCAAGTTATTGCAGGAACAGGATCGTGTTGTAAAAGGGAATCTGGAGATGCGAATGATATCTTTTCCTAATATATTACCTTTTATAAATGAACAGGTAGAGCAGCGTTTGATCGACAAGAATATCAAATTGACTTTAAATCTGGAGTTAATCGAAGCAAAACTTCGAATTGATGAAGGGTTGCTGGTTCAGGTTATCGTGAATTTAATCAGTAATGCTGTAAAGTTCTCTTATTTTGACAGTGAAATTAAAGTTAGGGTTTACAATGAAAATTCTAAATTTATAATAACAGTTACAGATCGCGGAATTGGATTTGATAAAAATCAGATTGATGAGTTGTTTAAAAAATTCACCAAAATGAGCCGATTAGGAACAGCCAATGAATCGTCGACCGGTATTGGGTTGTATTTATGTAAAAAAATCATCGAAAAAAACAAAGGAAGGCTAAGCGCAACAAGTGAAGGTAAAAATAAAGGTGCTGAGTTTAGAATTGAGTTTGATGTGTAAAATTAAGGTTACTAAGATTTTTATAACCTTAATAACCTTTTAAATGTTGTATTGTTAATTTGCTGTATTGAAACTAATAGATTAAAGTTGGTTTCTCATCGACACATTTTACGCCTGTTGGAGGAGGCATCATCATGCAATCATAAACAATCCCCCATTTTGCATCGTACTTTCCCCGGGCATTGATATATTGATCAATTTTTTTCTGAAAAGCAGTAACATCAATTTTTTTGCCATATACAATGTATCCAGAACAGGTAGAAGCACCCAATTTCATAAAGGTCCATTCGTCTGGATTAGTGCAGGGCTTGGAGTTAACTTGAGAATATTCGACAATTTCTTTGTACATTTTATCAAGTCTTGCTGACTCTTCTTCCCGTGTACTTTCATCATTGCTGCAACCAACGATTGTTAATGATAGAACAAATAATATAAAGCTTACTTTTTTCATGGCGAATAATTTTAAGTTAGTTTTATTATATAGATGTGCTAATATAGAAAAGGTTGCGTAAAGCTGTAAGATTTTTTTTAAAATTAAAACTTCTAAAATGTTGAAATTTATTGAGAATTTACATCTTAGAAGTTTTTTATAAAAATATTTACCAAAGCTGATGTACAGAAGGTTTGATGTATTCTTCGTAAATTTCATTCATTGCTGTTATTTTTTCAGGACTTAATTTAGGTAAGTCATAAACAGACAGATTTGATAATACATGATTTGATGTAGAAGCACCCGGAATAATACAGCTGATATCCTCAAAACTTAAAATCCACTGTAAAGCAATAGGGGCAAGATTGGTTGTTTCAGGGAATAATGCTTTTAGTTTTTCAACTGCTTTTAAACCTAATTCATAATTGATGCCTGAAAAAGTTTCGCCTTTATCAAAAGCATCTCCATTGCGATTAAAGTTTCGGTGATCTTGTGCGTCAAAAGTGGTTTTTAAATCAAATTTACCGGTTAAAAGTCCGCTTGCCAAAGGAACTCTGGCAATAATTCCGATATCTTTCTTTCTCGCTTCAGAGAAAAACAATTGCGAAGGACGCTGACGAAACAGGTTAAAAATAATCTGGACTGTTGTAACATTCGAATATTCGATTGCTTTTAAAGCTTCTTCCACTTTTTCGACACTAACACCCAGATTTAAAATTTTACCCTGATCTTTTAAACGATCGAACAGTTCAAAAATTTCAGGACGATAAAAAACTTCAGTAGGAGGACAGTGTAACTGAATAAGATCTAATGTTTCTAATCCCATTCTTTTTAAGCTGTCTTCTACAAATTTCTGAAGCACTTTTGGCTGATATCCTTCACTAACATGCGGATTAATATGTCGGCCACATTTTGTAGCTACATAAATACGTTCAGATCGTGAGCGAACTACTCGTCCAACAGCAGTTTCACTTAAACCGTTTTCATAAACATCGGCAGTATCAATAAAATTTACGCCATTGTCGATTGCGGTATTGATAAGTTCGTCAGCAGTTTTGTCATTAAATCCCGATCCCCATTTTCCGCCAACCTGCCAGGTACCAAGTGAGATTTCTGATATATTAAAGTTTGTTTTTCCTAATTTTCTGTAAATCATTTTTTTGAGGTTCAAAGGTTCTGGGGTTCAAAGTGGCAAAGGTTTTTTGAAGAGGTAAAGAAACTTTGTACCTCTGAACCTTTGCTACTTTGAACCTTTTTCAATCAAATAAATCCGAAGACAAATAGCGATCACCGCGATCACAAATCACAGCTACAACAACTCCGGATTCTAATTTTTCTGCAATTTTTAGTGCTACAGCTACAGAGCCTCCGCTGCTCATTCCGGCAAAAACGCCTTCTTCGAGTGCTAATCTTTTGGTCATTTCTCTGGCTTCTTCTTCACTAACATCTACAACAGTATCTACTTTTGAAGGATCAAATATTTTAGGTAAATATTCTTGTGGCCATTTACGTATTCCCGGAATTTGAGATCCGTCGCTTGGTTGTGCACCTATAATCTGAACTGCCGGATTTTTTTCTTTTAAGTAAGTCGAAGTTCCAATGATTGTTCCTGTTGTTCCCATTGCAGAAACGAAGTGGGTTACCGTTCCGTCTGTGTCATTCCAGATTTCCGGACCAGTAGTTTTATAATGTGCCTTCCAGTTGTCATCATTAGCAAATTGATTTAGCATTAAATAACCGCCTTCGGCCACTTTTTTGTCGGCATAGTCACGCGAACCAATAATTCCTTCGCTAGCGGGCGTTAAAATAACTGTAGCGCCATAAGCACGCATGGTTTGGGTTCGCTCTTTTGTAGAATCTTCAGGTAAGACCAATTCTATTTCAATTTGAAACAGCTGAGCAATCATGGCAAGCGCAATTCCTGTGTTGCCACTAGTGGCTTCAATTAACTTGTCTCCTTTTTTAATTTCGCCCCTTTCAAGTGCCGAAGCAATCATATTATATGCCGCTCTGTCCTTTACGCTTCCGCCAGGATTATTTCCTTCAAGTTTCAGTAAAAGTTTTACGTTTTTATTTTTAACCAAATTGACCGTTTCCATCAAAGGAGTATTCCCAATTAGGTTTAACAATTTCTGTGGACCCATTTTATTTTTTTTCTTTTATTTTAACTTCTGTTGTAGTGGTATTCAGTACAATCGATTCTGCCGGAATCGATTTGGTAATCCAGGCATTTCCTCCCACAATACTATTTTTTCCAATAACGGTTTCACCTCCCAAAATGGTTGCATTAGCATAAATACATACATTTGCTTCTACAGTTGGATGTCTTTTTGCATTTTTCATTTCCTTGCTAACGCTCAAAGCACCTAAAGTTACTCCCTGATAAATCTTCACATGTTTTTTAATGACTGTTGTTTCTCCAATAACAATTCCGGTAGCATGATCAATAAAAAAAGGAGAGGCAATATCTGCGCCCGCATGGATATCTGTTCCTGTAATACGATGCGCATATTCGCTCATTAACCTCGAAAAAAGCAGTAAATCTAATTTGTAAAGTTCATGGCTTAATCTGTAAATTGCAATGGCGTAAAAACCAGGATATCCCAAATAAACTTCGTCGATACTGTTTGATGCCGGATCATTTTTAAGTATATATTCTGCGTCCTGATTTAATTTTTCAAGAACTCCGGGTAGTTTTTCCAAAAAGCGATCCCAAATCGATTCGCATAAATTTTGTGGCTTTTTGCAGGCTAAAACGGCAATTTCTTTAAAGCGAATTTCCAGTTCATCAATACTTTCGCTTAAAGCGGCATTAGAATCAAATAGTGTATAAAAAAGCTTCTCGGTAAAATCTTCTGTTTTGGTTTTGATCCCGTAGTTTATATTAGAATGGCTTTTTAGAGCCTGTATGTTTTGTATGATAGTGTCTTTTGTCACAATTGTATAATTGAGTGGATTTTTTGAAACGTTAAAAGTAAGGCGTTTTTTGTAAATAAGGGCACGAATTTTACAAAGAAATTTTCTTTTGAGAATTGTATTTGTGATAAATAAAAGAAATGCAAAGAGTTGTATTTTTATATAATTCTTAAGGAGTTAATTGTGTAAATTAGCCAGTAAAATTTACAAAAATGAAAAATAATTCGACTTTTAAAAGTGCTATTTCTGATCTTTCCTTTCCAAAGAGCGAGAAAATTTATGGAAAATCCATACATGATCCTATTCTGGGGTTAATCATTGCAGATCATCCAACTTTTAGTGATGAAGATTGTATTGCAGTCAAAGAGTTGAATGTGTACCGTCAAAAATATATTTCGAACTATTTATCAACTGAAATCGGCGCGCTTTCTGATCTTGAAAAAAACGTAATTTCTTCACTTAAAGAAGATAAGTCAATTGTTTCTATTGTTGAAGATGAACCGGAATCCAGAAACTTTGGACAAAGAGTAGCAGATCAGGTGGCAGATTTTGGAGGAAGCTGGACATTCATAATTTCTTTTGTTGTGTTTATTGTAATCTGGATTGGTTCCAATGTATATATTTTGGTTAACAAAGGATTTGATCCCTATCCGTTTATTTTGCTTAATTTGATCTTGTCGTGTATTGCTGCCTTACAAGCTCCGGTAATTATGATGAGTCAAAATCGCCAGGAAGAAAAAGATCGAAATCGTGCCAAAAAAGATTATATGATCAACCTAAAATCAGAATTAGAGATTAGAATGATTCATGATAAAATTGATCATTTGATTATGCATCAACAACAGGAATTAATCGAAATTCAAAAAGTTCAAATTGAAATGATGAATGATATTTTGAATCAGATTAAAAAATAATTCTCTAAAAAAGAAAATTAAAAGTGATATTGTAAAACCTGTAACATGATATTTCTTCGGGGAAAATATCTAATAATTTTTTAATCTGTCTGAAACAAAGAAATCAAAAAAAAGGGAGGAAAATGGTCGTTGAATAATGTTCTGAAAGAATCTGAAACAGTATGCTGAAAAGTAAGAATTTTAAATACTGAAGAACAGCTTTTTGGTTTGAATGGTAAACAATATCTGAAAGCAAATAATAGTCATGTTTTTTAATTTTTTAAGCCCCTGTTTTTTGAAATTTAAAAGCAAAAATCATCAAGATCATTTCAGGAATATTGAACTGCTATTTTAAAGTTTTATACTTTTGAATCTCCAAATACTAAAATAAGATGAAAACATTTAAAATTTTAATAATGATTCTTGCGATCTCAGTTGCATTATATGAGCAGGTTTCGCCAGAAAAAAATATTTATATAACAGTAATTGCAATTGCAGTTTTCATGTTTGGAATGATGCAGTTAAGTGCAAAAACACCGAGTAAGAACCAAGATAAAGAGGAGCAGGATGTTGATTAAAGGAGATAAGGTTTCTGTCTTAGACGAAGCTATAAACGGAACAGTAGTTTCGGTGAAAAACAAAGAAGTTTTGATCGAAACTGAAGATGGATTTATGATGACATTTTTTGTCAATGAATTAATTAAAGTGCAAGAATCCAGTGATTTAATGAAATCTATTAAAAGAATTAATTTAGATGAGATTTCAAAAGAAAAAACAGAGCCAAAACCACGAAGTTTTGTGAAAGAAAAGAAGGATAAACGCGAAATTGCCGCTCCTGAATTTGATTTGCATATAGAAAAACTGGTTCCAAATAAACGCGGAATGTCAAATTATGATATTCTGACTTTGCAAACGGAAACAGCAAAAAGACATATTGAATTTGCGATCAAAAATCGTATTCCTAAAATTGTTTTTATTCATGGTGTTGGTGAAGGAATTCTAAAAGCCGAACTTGATTTTTTATTAGGACGTTATGACGGAATCGATTTTCAGGATGCCAATTATCAAAAATATGGCTTGGGAGCTACTGAAGTTTATTTTAGACAAAACAATAAATAAGCTGTTTTTTTTGTATAAAAACAGCTCTATATTAAAGCATAAAAAAACATCCATTTTTCAAGACTAATTTCAATAGGAAACCAGAATGAAAAATGGATGTTTTTTTGTAAGAATTTTAAAAGTGATTTTAATTCTCTATAACTTAATAAAAAGGAATTATTTAGAAGTTGTAAATGTTCCTATCAGGAATGTAGTTCCAGGCGTAAAAGTACTATTTCCTTTTTGGAATGTTGTGCTTCTAAGAACCACTTTGTGTCTAAATACATTGGTCTCTTCCGTTGTAGTAACTTCTATAATTCCGGTTTGATTTGTACTTGATCCTGTGTTAGCTACCCAGGTCGAATTTACAGGAGGACTGGAAGTCTGACCTGCACAAAAATAATCACTTGTTTTATCCGGTAAAGTACCTGCATAAGTTTCATAAGTGACATTATTTGTTGTAGCAGTTGCATTAATTACACGGGTTCTTGGTTGACCTGGAGGAGTAACTTCGTTTTTAATTAACGTATCATCGAAGTTTTTAATGATGACTGCAGAGGTTCCGTTATCGTTGTAAATTTTCTTAGCAATCTCACAATATCCGGCATTTGTATCTGTAAAACTAATTGCTACAGGATTAAGTAATTTTGTTGTGAAATTTCCAAAAGGAAAATCTTCCTGAACCTGATCTATACCGGAAGGTTTTGAAAATGTCACGTTTTTTAAATTGATATTATGGGTGTATCCTGTAATTTTGGTTGCTCCAGTCGTGGCATCCGTTTCAAAATCCTGCGTACTTATAATTACTATCTGTCCTGAAATCGCAACCCATTCCTGAGTAACATTTGGGGTTTTAGGTGGTATTGTACCACAAATATTGGCAGTCGCTACTGTACCATCATAAGCTCTGTATAGAAAACGATAAGATCCGTTTCCGTTAGAATCAATATTATAAATTATAGGAGTTCCAGGTACTGTAACATCATTTTTAATACTATTAGGAGGGAGTTGTAATAGTAATGATTCCTGACTTTTTAATTTATAGATTAGCCTGTTAATTGTATCACAACTTTGCGGTGTAACACTATCAAAATTAACTGAATCGACTGTTAGATCACCATCATCGCAACCGTTTAATAAAAGCGCAAAGAATAGAAGGCATGCATATTTTTTCATCGTAATTTTATTTGACGTCAAAAATAGTGAAAAATTTCGCAAATGATATTTAAGATTAGACAATTGATATTTCTTAACTTTGCAGCAATGAAAAAAGTATACCTCGATAACGCCTCTACAACTGCTATGCGCCCTGAAGTTATTCAGGAGATGACAAAAGTAATGACAGAAGATTTTGGTAATCCGTCTTCGACACACAGCTATGGACGAAATGGCAAGACAATTTTAGAACTTTCCAGAAAAAGTATTGCTAAGCATTTAAATTGTACAGCGCAAGAAATTATTTTTACTTCAGGCGGGACCGAAGCAGATAATTGGATTCTTAGATCAGCAGTTGAAGATCTTAAAATTGAGCGTATTATTACCACGAAAATAGAGCATCATGCAGTGCTTTATACTGCATTGGCATTAGAGGCAGATTATAATATTCAAGTTGATTATGTAAATATAAACACAGATGGAAGTATTGATTTAACCCATTTGTCAAATTTATTGGCCGAAGAAAAGAAAACAATTGTGAGCTTAATGCATGTAAACAATGAAACCGGAACTGTTTTAGATCTAAATAGAGTTGGGGTTGTCTGTAAGCAATATAACGCTTTGTTTCACTCGGATACGATTCAGTCAGTTGGCAAAACAGAAATTGATCTGCAAAATACCCCAGTTGATTTTATTGTAGCAAGTGCACATAAATTTCATGGACCTAAAGGAGTTGGGTTTGCTTTTATTCGAAAAAATTCCGGTTTACAACCCTTGATTTTTGGAGGAGAACAGGAAAAAGGGCTTCGTGCCGGAACAGAAGCTGTGCATCAAATTGCCGGAATGGCCAAAGCTTTATCTCTTTCGTATGAGAATTTAGAGCAGGAGAGAAGCTATATTACAGACTTAAAAATGTATTTGATCGATCAACTTGAAGTTCATTTTCCAGGGTATAGAATCAACGGAAAAAAAGATGATTTTTATAATATTATCAATATCATTTTGCCCTTTTCTGCAGACAAAACATCTATGCTTTTGTTTAGTTTGGATATGAAAGGAATTGCGGTTTCGAGAGGAAGTGCCTGTCAGTCCGGAAGTATAAAACCTTCGCACGTTTTAAAAGAAATGTTATCGGAGACAGATTTAAAATTACCAAATCTCCGAATTTCATTTAGTCATTACAATACCAAAGAAGATATTGATTGGTTGATAGAAAGTTTGAAAACTATTTAGAGATTCAAAGGTTCAGGGTTACAAAAGAACAAAGGTTTTGTAATAACTTGAAACCTAAAGCGAAAAAAAACTATTTTCTAATGACTTTTACCTGAGAATCCTTCGTTAACTTTATAATAGTCGATGGTTTTCCAGCAACTCTGTCGTGGTATAAATTTACGACATAATCAACACCGTTAACAATTTCCGGATTAATATCTTTAAAAGCAATAGGTGTAGGTTGTCCTGAGATGTTGGCCGAAGTAGAAACCAAAGGCTTTTTCATTCGCTCTAATAATTTAAAACAAAATGGCTCTTTTACTAAACGAATTCCAAGAGAATTATCTGCCGCAATGATGTTTGGAGCGACATTTCTTGGTCCGTCCAGAATTAATGTTGTTGGTTTTTCAGATAAATCTAAAATTTGCCAGGCTACTTCCGGTATATCTTTAAATACATTGTACATCATTTTTTCGCCATTCATCAAAACAATCATACTTTGTGTTTCTGCACGTTGTTTGAGTTTGTATATTTTGGCAACAGCTTCCGGATTAGTCGCATCACAACCAATTCCCCAAACCGTATCAGTTGGATAAAGAATGATTCCGCCTTCTTTGATGACTTCGTATGCTTTTATTATTTCTTCGTTCATTATATAATTAGGAATTATTTGAGATATTTCTATTTTTGTTTAAAATAAATTTAATTACAAAGATAAGGATAATGGCAGATAATAAAAAGATAGCTATAATAGCTACCCATTCATTTGGATATATAGATTTCTTAGTCAACAAATTAAAGAGTTATGAAAATGTTGATTTAATTTATATTAATATAGATTCCATACCTTTTAAGTATAAAAATAAACTTTCAAGAGTTAGTAATGCAATTTTAAAACTGTTTTCTTTTTCAGGATTGAAAGAAAAAAACAGAACAGATTTTATAAAAAAAACGCTTTCAGGTGATAAAAAATTTGATCAGGTTTTGATTATACGACCTGATAAATTAGAGAAAGAAGCCTTGATTTTTCTAAGAGAAAATACAATAAAAATGACTAGTTTTTTCTTTGATGGAATTGAAAATTTTGTAGATCAAAAAAAAACATTATCGTTTTTTGATACTATTTTTAGTTATGATAAAAAAGATGTTGCAGATTACAATTTTAAATTCTTAACTAATTATATTTATGATGATAAAATTGAAAAGAAAGAAATAGAAAACCTGGCATTTAATATTTCGTCTTTTGATCAACGTTTTCCTTTTCTGGAAAAAATCGCACATTATTTAACCCAAAATAAGATTTCGTTTCTCTTTATCGTAAAAAAAGACAAGCCTTTTGTGCATGATACAATCACAATGTCAAAGAAATATTTGCCCATTAGTGAAGTAAAAGATCATATTGCAACTAGCTTAGTATTAATTGACTTACAAAAAAAGAAACAAAATGGTTTAAGTTTTAGAATTTTTGAGGCTTTAGGCTATAGTAAAAAGCTAATTACTAACAATCAGGATGTTGTAAATTATGATTTCTACCATCCAAATAATATTTTTGTTGTATCAGAGGATAATGTTGATATACCCGTTGAGTTCTTTAAAACAGAGTATGTAGAAGTAGATTCTGACATTGTTAAAAAGTACAAATTAGAGAATTGGATTTTTGAAGTTTTCGGGGTTTAGTTGTGGTCATTTTGTTCTTAAGGTATTTTTAAGCTAAAATTTTGTGATATAATAAATTAGAATCCAAAAAACTAGTACATTCGCAAAATTAAAATGATCTTATAAATATGCGCTTAGTACATTTTACTGCTTCAAAAGTCTGGAGGGGACATGAGCAGATGATAATAGATATTTTTGAATCTTTAAGAGATAATAGTTCTGTAAACGAACAACTGATTATTTGCCCAAAAGATTCGGAAATTTTTAAGGTTGCAACTCAAAAAAAGTTGGAAGTTTTAGGATTAGATTTTAAGTCTGAGTACAGTCTTGGCTTTGCGAAAAACTTCAAAAAAGAAATTGAAAAATTTGATCCTGCTGTTTTATTTCTTCATAACAGTAAGGCACATACTACTGCAGTTTTGTCATCCGTTTTTTTTGGTCTAAAAGTGCCAATGGTTCTTTTTAGAACTCTGATAAAAAATGTAGGGACTAATTTCTTCAGAAAATACAAATACAATTATAAGTTAATCAGGAAAATTGTTTGCATATCAGATCCTGTAGCAGAAATTCTTAAACTATCTGTAAAAGATCACACAAAACTAACTGTTATTGGTAGTGTTGTTGATACAGATAAATTTGTGAACAATGCAAAAAATGGGTTTTTACATCAGGAATTTAATATTCCTTTAGACCATAAAATTGTTGGGAACGTATCTGCTTTTTGTAAAGTAAAAGATCATTTTACCTGGGTAAATACTGTCGAAGAATTGTATAAAAGAGGACTTAAGGCAAAATATGTTTTAATTGGCGAAGGTTCGATGGAGCAGGAAATAAAAGATTATGTTTCATCAAAAGGATTGGAAAATGAAATTATTTTTGCAGGTTTTAGAAAAGACATACAAAAATGCCTTCCTGAACTGGATTTATTTTTATTTACTTCCAAAAACGAAGCAACAGGAGGAGTAATCTTAGAAAGTTATGCGTGTAAAGTTCCGGTTGTAGCAGCAAAAGCAGGAGGAATACCAACTGTTTTATTGGATAATGAAACAGGTTTACTGGCAGAAGTTGGAAATGCGATTGATTTTGCAGACAAAGTTGAAACTCTAATCGATGATGAATTAATGAAGGAGAAATTCATACAGAAAGGATACGACTTTTTGATGAGTACTTCGACTCGTTTGATTATTGGGTCTAAAGTTTTTGCAGTTGCAAATGATGTTGTTGTCAACGAAGTTCCTAATAATGTAGTTGTTTATAATGCATTTTAAAAAACGTTTATGATCTATATTTTTTCAGTTTTATTTATTTTATTACTTGTTTTTTTGATTGTAATAAATGCTCAGTTTAAGTTATTTTATCCTGCTAAAAACAAATTAAGAATTCTAGAATATCATTCTATTTCTACAAATGGTTTTGAAGATCAAATTACTATTAAAAAGGAAAACATAATTGAGCAATTTGAATACCTGAAAAAGAATAATTATACAACTTTATGGCTTTCAGAAGTTGATGCTATAAAAAACAATAAGCAGGAATTGCCTGAAAAATCAGTAGTGTTAACCTTTGATGATGGTTTTTTAGATAATTATACTGAATTGTATCCTTTGTTAAAAGAGTATAATTTTAAAGCAGTCTGTTTTATGGTTCTAGGAAGAATTGGTAAGAGAATCGACTGGAGCGGAAAATTTATTAATGATAATGACAATATGCAGTTGATGAATAAAGAGCAATTATTGGCTATTTCTTCTCATATTGAATTAGGCTATCATACCTTTAAACATGATAATTATGCCCATTTATCATTAAATGAAATAGAAAAAGATTTGCAGCTTTGTCAGGAAGTAATTACCAGAGAAGAACTAAATGTATTTCCTGCTTTAGCTTATACTTATGGAGGTTATTACAGAAAAAAAGGACCAGAACAAGCTCAGTTTTTTGAGTTGTTAAAAAAATACGGTATTAAATACGGACTAAGAATTGGAAACAGAATCAACATATTTCCAATGACAGATATTTATAAAATACAGCGTATTGATATTAGGGGCAAAGATTCGTTTGAGACTTTTAAAAAGAAAGTAAAGCTGGGCAGAAAGAAATTATTCTAAATAAAGATTTGGTTTTTACTAATTCAAATTTGAGGGTAAACTAGTAAAAACCTTATCTGATGCGCTTTTTAAAAAGATATCTTAAGAAACATTTCTCATAATTGTATTTTCGATCCAGCCTTCTATAGTGTATTTATTCAAAATAGAATCGGGTATTTTTTCATATTCATTTTCAAAGAAACCCTTTGGAATAACTGGATTTTTCTCATCAATAATCAGAATATTATTGGGATTGTAAAAATCGTAATTTTTAATGTCGGGATTTGTTGTAATTAGTTTTTTCTCTAAACCAAGACTTTCAAAAACCCTAAAAGTTAAACCGCTTTGACCAATTCGGTTAATATCTAGCAATACTTTTGAACGATGTATATAATTGTTTACTTCTGTTAACGGTATTTGTTGATTGATATAACTAATGTTGTCACTTGTGGGTTCATGTTTTTTATCAAAAATTAAAAATTTGAAATTAATATTTTTAGCTTTTAATTCTTTGGCAACGCCAGTTAAAATAGGTAAGCGTCTGTCAACCGAACTAATGTTAAAAACATCAAAATCAAATGAATTTTCAGTATTTGAAGCAGTATCAGAATTGTAAATCCAGTTTGGCATAAATTTTAAACCAAATTTTTCACAATCTTCTTTTTCAAAGGAATAAGCTTCATCAAAATATTTAAAGACACGAGCTATTTTTGGACAGCGAAAACTGTTATCATTAAAATAACCAATCGATTTTTTGGTGTATTTTTTAAATTCAATAATACTTTTAGGATCGATAAAGTCTCCTTTAATAGTTAAAATTGCATCCTGAATTTGTTCGTTTTGTTTTAATTGTTTGATAATTTCCTTGCCATAATACAAGTTTTTCAAATTTCTGTTTAAAATGTGTTTTGAAAAAAAATTGTACACTTTATGAAAAGGCGTTGGGTATTTGTACTTAAAAGAATTAAAATCAATGTGAGTTACATGATGTCCTTGTTCTTTAAGTGCTGTTGCTATGTTTTTGTTTAGCCCCCAGTTATCAAAACTAATCAAGGTAATGTGCATGGTAGATTTATTCATGTTGGTGTAAAATTAGTTAAACCTATTTTTTATAAATTATATAATTTCCACATTCAGTAATAAATGCATGATGTAATTATGTAATATTATAATCATTAAGTAGGGTTTTTTAGTTTAAATTAATTCTCATTTTTTCCTGCTTCATTGTATCTTGATATTCCGATTTAGGGCGGTAAATAAGAGTATCAGTAAATAAAAATTTAGTCAACAATGAAGTTTTATTAGATATTAGACTAATTTTGTTGTCAAAGGTTTAATCCGGAAATAAAAAAAAATAAAAAAAATATCTACAGAGAGAAAAACGCTGATTTTATTGGGGTTTACAGATAGATTTAATCATAAAAAAACATGGCTTATAAATTAATTATCTCTAATAATAAAGAAAATTTTACGGAAGATAAAAGTAAAAAGGAGTACAATGCGGTTCTCTCACTTATTCAGAATTTTAAAAATTCCGGTGAACTTTTTGGAAACGGAGACCGCAATAAAATTAAATTGTTTGATTGGAATGGAAAGACATTCAATATTAAATCGTTTAAGATTCCAAATATTATTAATAAGGTAGCGTACAAATATTTTAGAAAATCAAAAGCAAAACGTTCGTTTGAATATGCTACAATCTTATTAGAAAAAGGAATCGGAACTCCTGCTCCAATTGCATATTATGAGAATTTTAATTTTTTAGGCTTAAAAGATAGCTACTATGTCAGTGAACATTTAGTAACAGAATTAACATATAGAGAATTAGTTGAAATCCCTGATTATCCTGATCATAACAATATATTACGACAATTTACAAGATTTACCTTTGAGCTACATCAAAAAGGAGTGGAGTTTTTAGATCATTCTCCCGGAAATACTTTGATTAAAAAAGTAAGTGAGGCTCAATATGAATTCTTTTTGGTCGACTTGAATCGAATGAATTTTCATCATAACATGACTTTCGAACAACGCATGAATAATTTCAGACGTTTAACACCAAGAAAAGATATGATTGAAGTAATGAGTAATGAATATGCAAAACTTTATACTGATAAATCTGAAAATGAGATATTTGAATCCATGTGGTTTGCAACAACTCACTTTCAGGAAGAATTTGCTAAAAAGAAAAGACTTAAAAAGAAACTTAAATTCTGGAAGTCGTAGTAGTCTAATTCTCTGTTGATTTTACTGAAAAAACTTTCATTTGAGAAGATTTTCTGATCTCAAAACATCAAAAAATAGTTTTATTTATTTCTGATTTTATATATTTAGAAAAAATATATAGATGAATTACGATAATAAACCGGGACATTATTACAGCAAAGTTCGTTATGAAATGCTAAAATACTTACCTGAAAACGCTACAAAAATATTAGAAGTAGGTTGTGGAAATGGCTGTTTTGGAGTTCTAATTAAAGAAAAAAGCAATAAAGAGGTTTGGGGTATTGAGATGATGCCTGAAGAAGGAGCTAAAGCTAAAGAAGTTTTAGATAAGGTTTTTGTTGGAATGTGCGAAGATTTCATTGATGATCTGCCTGATAATTATTTTGATGCAATTTACTTTAATGATGTTCTGGAACATATGTATGATCCTTATGCTTTATTGAAGGAAATTAAAAAGAAGCTTTCAGATAAAGGTGTTGTTATTAGCTCAATTCCTAATATTCGTTATCATAATCAAATGACTATGTTTTTGCTAAAAAAAGACTGGAAGTATGAACAACATGGCGTAATGGATTTTACTCATATGCGATTTTTTACAGGAAAAAGCATAAAACGAATGTACAAAGAAGCAGGATATGCTATTAAGATTCATGAAGGTATTAGGAGAACTGGATCATTCAAGCCTTATTTGTACAATATTTTGTTTCTCTTTACTCAAATGGATATATTTTATTTGCAATATGCTACTGTTGCTTCAAAAGATTAACTTTTTAAAATACCCGAAAGCAAATAATGAGCTTAAGAATAAATAATGAGGAACAGTTTCTTAATTTCTGTTCTTCATTATTACTCCTTATTATATAATAGTATCTGTTTTAAATACTAGATATTTTGATCTAAAAATTGTTTGATTTTCTCTTTAAAGAAATCAGGTTTAAATTCCTGATATAAAGACAGAGATTCTTTTTTAAGCATTTTTTCGGTTTTTTGTTCGAATAAGTCAGAACGATAATCTTTCAGATGTACCGATAGATGGTGAATTTCGTCTTCAAAAGTAGCCCAGATCTTCTTTTCGATCCATGGAGAAAAAATTATAAATGAAGGTTTTTCCAACGCTTTCGCCATGTTTATTGCTCCGCCATCATTACCAATAATTAAGTCACACTGATTCATTATACCTATAAAAGATCGCAAATCACCTCCCAGTAAATCAAAATAAATTTTTTCCTGAGTAGAAGGTTTGCAGGCATTAAAAACAGTTTTAGCCTCTTCTAATTGCTTTGGAAAATAGTTAAATAGGATATTTACATTAGCATTATCAGCGAAATAATCGACTACTTTTGCCATGTAATCTAAAGGATATGTCTTTAATTTCTCGCTTCCTAAAAGACTAATCATTACTGTTTTGCGATCTTTTTGAACATTATGTTTTTCAAAAAATGCGATAGCTTCCTGATTTTCTTTTTCAGAAACAAATAACTTCGGAATTGGATCAATTTTTATTTTTAAATCTAATGGTCCTAAAAGTGAAAGTCTTCTTTCAATTGCCAAGCCTAAATTTGTCTTACGAAAAGGTTCAAAAGGTACATTGTTAGTATAAAGGAAGTTTCTGCCTGGCTTTTTATAAGATATTTTTCGTTTGGCATTACTTAATAAAACCAATATCCAGCTTTCTAATTTTGAATAGGCATCAATTAATAAATCGTACTTTTCATTTCTGATCTGAAGTCCTAAACGGAGTAATTCCTTTTTGCTTTTACGGTGTTTTTCTTCAAATAAAATAATATTACTAATATTTGAATTTCCTTCTAAAACAGGAGCTGTAGAGGCATAAACCAAATAATCTATTTGAGCATCCGGATAAGCAGCGCGTAAATTATTGCAGATAATACTGCTAATCAAAACATCGCCAATCATTTTTTGCTGAATCACAAGTATCTTCATAGAGAAAAAAGGAATCTTTTATAAGATTACAAATTGAAGCAAAAAAAGTCCAAATTCCAATTGATAGTGATCGGAATTTGGATTTTTAATTCGTTTTTATTTAAACTTATACTGCAACGTCGTATTCACGAAGCGCATTATTCAATGAAGTTTTTAAATCTGTAGATGGTTTGCGGGTACCAATAATTAAAGCACATGGAACCTGAAACTCTCCGGCAGCAAACTTTTTGGTATAACTTCCAGGGATTACTACAGAACGTGCAGGAACAAAACCTTTCATTTCAACAGGCTCATCACCAGTTACATCAATAATTTTTGTTGAAGCAGTTAAACAAACATTAGCACCAAGAACGGCTTCTTTACCAACATGAACGCCTTCTACAACAATACAACGAGAACCAATAAAAGCACCGTCTTCGATAATTACCGGAGCAGCTTGTAGTGGTTCTAATACACCACCAATTCCAACACCACCACTTAAGTGAACATTTTTACCAATCTGTGCGCAACTACCTACAGTCGCCCAAGTGTCAACCATTGTACCTTCGTCTACATAAGCACCAATATTTACATAACTAGGCATTAAAATAACACCACTGGAAATATAAGCTCCGTAACGTGCTACTGCATTTGGTACTACACGAATTCCTTTTTCAGCATAACCTCTTTTTAGTAACATTTTATCGTGATATTCGAAAATACCAGACTCCCATGTTTCCATTTTTTGAATTGGGAAATACATAACAACAGCTTTCTTTACCCATTCGTTTACCTGCCACTTATCACCAACTGGTTCAGCAACACGTAATTTTCCTGCGTCAACCAATTCGATAACTTCTCTGATAGCATCAGTTGTCGCTTTTTCTTGTAATAAAGCTCTGTTTTCCCAAGCTTGTTCAATTATAGTCTGTAAAGAATTCATAAGTTTTAATTTTTGGCAAAGATAACGTATTTGTAGAAAAGCAAAAAAGTTAAGGGACTTGAAAAAGTTATAAATGTAACTTTTTGTTTTTAATTTGATAAATAAAAATAATTCAATAAGAAACTTAATTTTAATAACAAGCCACTAAAAGTTTTTTTTATATCAAAATATGACAAAAGTCAGGTTTTGAATTTTTTCTTCTCAATACTTTTGCCGGATTAAATCTGATGAATCAGAATTTAGTATTACCAATTCCAAATCATAAAATATAATCAACAAGAAATGAATCAAGAAAATCAACTTCGAACTCCAGTGACAGTTATTGATAAAGAAGTTACATGGGATAAAACGCAAGTAATTATGAGTAAAACAAATGCTTTTGGTATTATCGAATATGCCAATGAAGTTTTTGTTGATGTTTGTGGTTATGAAGATTACGAGTTAATGGGGCAACCACATAATATTATTCGTCATCCGGATATGCCAAAGGTGATTTTTAAAGTATTGTGGGAAAATCTTAAAAATGGAAAAAACTTTCATGCTATTGTAAAAAACTTAGCCAAGTCAGGAAGATACTATTGGGTGATTACAGATTTTGAGATTGCACGTGATGAACATGGTGTTATTGTAAATTATTTTGGAAGAAGGCAAGCAGTTCCGCAAGAAGTTATTGCGATGCATATTGAGCCTTTATATAAAAAACTACTTCAGATCGAAGCTGCAAGCGGAGTAGAGTTTAGTGAAAAATATCTGATTGGATTTTTAGAGGAAAAAAAGAGAACTTATGTAGAATATATTAAGGAGTTAATATACGAACATGAGAAAGCGCAATCAAAGTTTGCGAATTATGAAGCACAGGAAGATGATGAAGAGGAGGAAAGAGGATTTTTTAGAAGATTATTTAATAGATAAGTTTATTGTATTTTTTATTAGTTTTAAATAGTTGGGTAAATCCGTTTTGAATTTTCAGAACGGATTTTTTTATATGAATTACAAAGAGGTCTTTCTTGTAATATCGAAACTTAATAGTATGCGGCACAAAAAGTTTATCTTTGCATTCTTAAATGTATTATATGTCATTATATATAATAAGTGTTGAAATTTTGTTTTGATATAAAATCTAAAAAAATGCCAAGAATCCTCTCTATAGATTACGGACAAAAACGAACCGGAATTGCGGTTACAGACGAAATGCAAATTATCGCATCAGGTTTAACAACGATTCCAACTACCACCTTAATAGACTTTTTGAAAGATTATTTTACGAAAGAAAAAGTCGAAGCAGTCTTAATTGGGGAGCCAAAGCAAATGAATGGACAGCCTTCAGAAAGTGCATCGGTTATTAAAGGTTTTGTAACTCATTTTTCGAATATCTTTCCGGATATGAAAGTAGTGCGAGTAGATGAGCGTTTTACTTCAAAAATGGCTTTTCAGACTATGATTGATAGCGGATTGAGTAAAAAGCAACGACAAAATAAAGGTTTGATCGACGAAATTTCGGCAACAATCATGCTTCAGGATTATCTTTCTTCAAAACGATTTTAAAAATTATATTTATTCATTGTAATTCAGATTCTTTTTTAGAAAAACATAACTTTTATCATGCAATTTTAGTTTTTTTTTGCAATTATAAAAAGTACCTTTGCACTTTAAAAATAATACAGTCATGCCTAACGAAACAATACGTTCTAATAGTGAAGTAGTACTCATTGGAGCGGGAATTATGAGTGCTACCCTTGGGGTAATTTTAAAAGAATTACAACCTGATATAAAAATTGAAATTTACGAAAGATTAGATGTTGCTGCTGCCGAAAGCTCAGATGCCTGGAATAATGCAGGAACAGGACATTCAGCTTTTTGTGAGTTAAATTACACTCCGGAAAAGGCTGACGGAAGTATTGATCCCAAAAAAGCAATAAGTATAGCAGAATCATTCGAGATCTCGCGTCAATTCTGGTCTTATTTAGTGCAACAAAATAAAGTGCCATCTCCTGATAATTTTATAAAAAGTGTTCCTCATATGAGTTTTGTTTGGGGAGAAAAAAATGTTGAGTATCTAAAAAAGAGATTCGAAGCATTACAAAGTAATCCGATTTTTTCTCAAATGGAATTTAGTTCAGATTTTGAGCAATTAAAAAAATGGATGCCACTTGTTATGGAAGGCAGAGAACCTAACGAAGCATTGGCCGCAACTCACATGGAAATTGGTACCGATGTGAATTTTGGAGCGCTGACCAGAAGTATGTTTAATTACCTGGAAAAATTAGACGGTGTTTCTTTGTACTTTAATCATGAAGTAACAAAACTGAAACAACGTGAAGATAAATCCTGGAGAATTAAAATTACAGATTTAGCTACAGGTCAAAAACGAAAAGCATATACCAAGTTTGTATTCATTGGAGCTGGTGGAGGATCATTGCCATTATTAGAAAAAGCAAATGTTCCTGAAGGAAATGGTTATGGAGGTTTCCCGGTAAGTGGTCAATGGCTAAAATGTACAAACCCTGAAGTAATTGCAAAACATCAGGCTAAAGTTTACGGAAAAGCAAGCGTTGGAGCACCTCCAATGTCTGTTCCTCATATAGATACCCGTGTAATTGATGGAGAAAAAGCACTTCTTTTTGGTCCTTTTGCCGGATTTTCAACACGTTTCTTAAAAAATGGTTCTTATTTAGATTTACCATTATCTATAAAAGCAAACAATTTGATCCCAATGCTTTCGGCGGGATATCACAATATTCCACTTACCAAATATTTAATTGAACAGGTTCGTCAGTCACCAAAAGACAGAATGAAAGCTTTGCGTGAATATTTGCCTACAGCACGATCTAAAGACTGGAAATTAGAAAGAGCGGGACAACGTGTACAAGTCATCAAAAAAGATGAAAAAGAAGGCGGAGTTTTAGAATTTGGTACAGAAGTAATTAATACACATGACGGTACTTTGGCAGTTTTATTAGGAGCTTCTCCCGGGGCATCAACTGCAGTTGCTATTATGGTAGATTTAATTAGCAGATGTTTTACAAGTCAGATTAAAACACCGGAATGGGAAGCAAAAATGAAAAACATGATCCCTTCTTACGGACAAACTTTAAATGATAAACCAGAGTTTTTAGCAGAGCTTAGAAAACATACTTCTGAAGTTTTAAAGCTGAATAATTAATAATAATCTGGAAAAAATATAAGGGCTTAGTTTTTTATCAAAACTAAGCCCTTTTTTTATAAAATTTTCCAGGAGTATATATTATTGTTAAAGACAAAAAAATAGCTTGTCAATAACAGCAATTGTTTTTAATCCTGACTGGTTTCTTTAAATTCTTTCGTGATTTTTAGAATCTTTTCTGCCAGATTGCTCATCCAGATTAATTGCTCGATAACCATTTGAGCTTCCTGCATTTTGGCCTGACGTGTTTCTTTATCTAAATCCTCATCTGTTGCCAAACGCGTAAAATTAACACGTTTTAGTTCTTCGAACTGCAAAGTCACATCTTCCTTATCGAAAAATGTATCTGTGATAATAGACTCATTTCGCAAAATAGCAATAGAATGGTCTAAATTGGCTAAGATTGTTTTTATAATATAATTAAATGATTCTGATGCTGATGTGGTTTGGTGAGATTGAATGTAAGTCGATAAAGAAGCTAAAGCTGATAAAATAGAATGATTTAAAACCACCAGTTTGTTTACTAACGGAAGTGTTTTTTGTTTCGATTTTGGTTCCTGCATCATACGCTGAAAAGAAGTCATTAAATTTCCAATTTCAACAAACGCGTTTTTTCTTGCCAGTCGGTATGAGGTTGGAACTTCTCCTTTTTTATTATAGAAATCCGCAATTTCTTTAAGGTAATTTCGATTGGCGCGAATAGAGTTCTCGATATGAATTGGCGTATTGATAAATTCCCATGCGGGCCATAAAAACTGATTGGCTAAAAAGGCCAGAGTAGCTCCGGCTAAAGTATCTAAAACGCGAAACTGAATAACCTCAACAACATCCGGAGTTAAAATTCCATAAATAAAAACCACATACATCGTGACAAAAGTGGCGCTTATTTTATAATTAATTTGTGTAAATGAGATTCCAAGAAGCATACAAACAATGGATAATATACTTAATGCAACGTGATTCTGAATAACCGACACAATTCCAAAAGCCAGTAATCCTCCTAAAACAGTACCGAAAATCCTGTTATAAGATCGTTCTTTGGTTAAACCATAACCTGGTCGCATGATGACAACGATAGTTAATAAAATCCAGTAAACATTTTGAAAAGGTAAAAGCTGTCCAATAATAAAACCTATCAAAATGGTAATGGTCAACCGGATCGAATGTCTGAAAATAGAAGAAGAATAACTTAAATTTTCAATCAATGTTCGTAACGGATAATATTGTGGTGTTAAGAATTTTTCTAACTCCTTGTCTTTGTCTTTTAATTTATAAGATTGCATAGCAAGCGATAAAGCACGCTGAATGATTTTGATTTTGCCTACCTGATTTTTAGCATATTTTAGCATGTTGGTAAGCATCAGAACGCCTTCTGCGGCTTCGTCTTTACCTAAACTTTTTTCATAATCAAAAATGGCAAATTCAAGTGCGTCTAATTCATTTTTCAAGTCATTTTT
The DNA here is from genome assembly GCF_001602525.1 of Flavobacterium chilense. GTDB lineage: Bacteria > Bacteroidota > Bacteroidia > Flavobacteriales > Flavobacteriaceae > Flavobacterium > Flavobacterium chilense. The sequence goes on along the minus strand of NZ_LSYT01000005.1, from coordinate 205,291 downwards.
ATCTACATAAACCGCGATATGATGTACGTTTTTAGAAAGCTTCTTTAAAGTGGAGGCTAATTTGTAGGCTACATTTTGATACGTGCGAAGTACTTCAGGATGTTTGGCAAACTTTTCATGTAGTTTATTATGATCAAATGAAGTGTATAAAGCTAATTCCTGAATTTCAACCAAAGTAATAAAAACCAAAAGCATTTTTCGGTTTTGACTTGTTGTTCCGGATGAGTTTTGATTGCCAATGAGCATCTTTCTTAAATCTTCATGAATCAGATTAAGATCAACTTGAATAGCCAGTTGTTTCTCAATGATTTTTTCACGATTCGCTTCCGGACTCCATAAATCACCTCTTAATTTTAGATATTTTGCCGTTAGCTTTATGCCTTCTGCAATTTGTAACTCTACATATTTATAAGGTTGTACAAAATGAAATACTAGTGAAACAATCAAATATAAAATCCCTCCAATAAAAATAAAACCGGAATACTGAAAAGCTTCCCAGCCTTCATGTAAATGCCCAAATGATAATGAAATTGAAAGTAAAGCAGAGAACGAAACCAAAGTAGCACGTTGTCCGTAAACAGAAATCATAGAACACAAAAAAAGTAAAAAACCCAGAAACGGATAAAATAAAAACGGGTATGGATAGGCAAAATTGACTAATAAGTTAACGCCAGAAACTATAAAAGAAGCAACAATTAATCCTTTTATTTTATGGCTTAACGAACTCGGAATATCACTGGGATAAGTATAAAAAGCACCCAGAGCAATAGTAAAACCTATTTCAAAATGCCCTAAAAAATTCAAAATTAAAACAGGAACAACAGAAGCGATAGTTACTTTAGAGGCGTTTAAAAAAGAAGTACTGTTAGTAAATTTTGAGATGCGATCAAACATATAGTGAGGTTTATAAACAAAAGTACGAATTGTACGAATTAATTTGGCATAATTATAGCTGAGATTTTAAGCTGAATGCAAAAAATGATATATAATATAGCTTTAGAATTATTCATTGACTATTTTTTACTATTTTTGCCAGCTGAATTAGGAGAACGAAATTCAGGATTTTCAGTAGATAATACATTAAAATAACACAAATGATTTTACCAATTGTAGGATATGGTGATCCTGTTTTAAGAAAAGTAGGTGAGGCAATTACGCCAGACTATCCAAACTTAAAAGAAACAATAGCAAACATGTATGAAACCATGTATAACGCTTACGGCGTAGGACTTGCCGCACCGCAGGTAGGTATGCCAATCCGTTTGTTTGTTATTGATACAACTCCTTTTAGTGATGACGAAGATTTACCTTCTGAAGAGCAAAAAGATTTAAAAGGTTTTAAGAAAACTTTTATCAATGCTAAAATTGTAAAAGAAGAAGGCGAGGAGTGGAGTTTTAACGAAGGATGCTTAAGTATTCCTGATGTTAGAGAAGATGTATATAGAAAACCAATCGTTACAATTGAATATTGTGAGGAAGATTTTGTAATGAAAACAGAAGTTTTTGACGGTTTAATTGCAAGAGTTATTCAACACGAATACGATCATATCGAAGGAGTTTTATTTACAGACAAAATTTCATCTTTGAAAAAACGTTTAATTCAAAAGAAATTAAAAAATATTACTGAAGGTAAAACCTCTCAGGAATACAGAATGAAATTTGCGGCAGCTAAAAAAGGGAGATAAGAATTCTAAATCTATTTTAGAATCAACAAAACATAATAAATCAAATTCTTAATACTAATTTTAATAAACATGAATTTAGAGAAAATTTTAGCCATTTCTGGGAAACCAGGTTTATATGTATTGAAAGTGCAAACTCGTACAGGTTTTGTGGCAGAATCATTATTAGATGGAAAAAAAATTACAGTAAACTTAAAAAGTAATGTAAGTTTATTATCAGAGATTTCAATTTATACTTACGAAGGCGAAAAACCTCTTACTGAAGTAATGCAACGTATTGCAACTAAAGAAAATAAAGGACAAGCTATTTCACATAAAGAAGATAATGCTACTTTAACAGCTTATTTTAAAGAAATCTTACCAGAATATGATGAAGAAAGAGTATATCCTTCAGATATTAAAAAAGTATTAAACTGGTACAACACGCTTCAGGCAAAAGGTTTAGTTACTGATTTAGCTCCGGCTGCTGCAGAAACTACAGAAGAAGCTCCGATTGCTGAGGAAAAACCAAAAAAAGCTCCGGCTGCTAAAAAAGCAAAAGCTAAAAAAGAAGAATAGTAGGTTGCTACATTCAAAATATAATAATCCTGTTAAGATATTTTCTTAGCAGGATTTTTTACTTTTACACTATTCGGTGACAACCTAAAAAAAATAAAAAATGAGTAAAGAACTTCAGCTAAAAGCCTTCGAAAGATTATTAATTATCATGGATGAACTTCGTGAACAATGTCCGTGGGATAAAAAGCAAACGCTGCAAACCCTTAGGCATCTTACCATTGAAGAAACGTATGAATTAGGAGATGCCATTTTGGATAATGATTTAAATGAAGTCAAAAAAGAATTAGGTGATTTGCTGCTGCATATCGTTTTTTACGCCAAAATAGGCTCTGAAACAAACGATTTTGATATGGCAGATGTTTGTAATGAAATCTGTGATAAATTAATTCACCGTCATCCTCATATTTACAGCGATACAAAAGTAAAAGATGAAGAAGAAGTAAAACAAAACTGGGAAAAGTTAAAACTCAAAGAAGGCAAAAAATCAGTTTTAGAAGGGGTTCCAAGAAGTTTACCGGCATTGGTAAAAGCAAGCCGAATTCAGGATAAAGTAAAAGGTGTTGGGTTTGATTGGGAAGAACCGCAACAAGTTTGGGATAAAGTTCAGGAGGAACTCGAAGAGCTGCAAGTCGAAGTAAAGGCAGGTGATCAGGATAAAATAGAAGCTGAATTTGGTGATGTTTTATTCTCGATGATTAATTACGCCCGATTTTTGAACGTAAACCCTGAAGATGCTTTAGAACGCACCAATAAAAAATTCATAAAACGTTTTCAGTATCTGGAAAGTAAAGCTGGAGAATTAGGAAAGCCTTTAATGGATATGACCCTTGCCGAAATGGATGTATTCTGGAACGAAGCTAAAAAGCTGTAATTATTCAGCTAATTTTTTGAGTGCTTTTATATCTTTTAGCTTAATTTTTTTACCCACTAATTCAATCAGACCCAGTTTGTTGAAATCAGACAATAATCTGATGCAACTTTCTGTGGCAGTGCCAATAATTCCGGCTAATTCTTCACGGGTTAGCTGGACTTTTAAAGTTTTATCCTCGTTTTCACCAAAAGCATCGTCCAGATGTAATAAAGTTTCTGCCAGACGTTGTTTTACTGTTTTTTGAACTAACGCAATTTTATCGTTTTCAGATTCTTTCAAATCTTCACAAACAGACTGCATCAAATTCAAAGAGAATTGATTGTTGTTATTAAAAAAATGGATGATTTCAGATTTCGGAATAAAGCAAACTTCCATATCAGCAATTGCTTTTGCAGATAAATTTGCAGGCTCATTGCTAATCATGGAACGTTGTCCCAAAAGCTCTCCGGATTTCACCAGTTTTACGATTTGATCTTTTCCGTTAGCACTTAATTTAGAAAGTTTTCCAACTCCGTCTTTAACGCAAAAAACACCATTGGTAACTTCACCTTCTTCAAAAATAGCTTCGCCTTTTTTTATTGTATAAGTTGTTTTGCTATTAGCCAGTTTTATAACCTCATCTTTGTTAAGTGCTTTTAATGAAGAAAGCTGTCTTACGATACATTGATCACATTTATTCATAGCAAAAGTAATTTAGTGCAAAATTAACCAATATTGCGGTTCGGAGGTAGTTTTATTGCTTAAAAAATACAGAAAAAACATAATAATGTAATCTGACTGCTTTATTTGCTTAAATTAGAATTCGATTTCATTACAACATGATAAATGTCATAGTTATAATCGCTGCATATTTTGAATATTTGTCGGATTAAAAAAACAAATTATGAGTGAGCAGAGTTGTTTTCATTGTGGATTAACCATTCCAAAAGATGAAGAAATCAATTTTGATGAAAAAAAGTTTTGTTGTACCGGTTGTAAAACAGTTTATGAAATTTTTAGTCTCAATGATTTGACCTGTTACTATGATTTTGAAAAATCACCAGGTGCTACTCCTCAAGACATAAAAGGAAAATATGACTTTCTTGAAAATGAAACTATCCTATCAAAAGTTTTGGAATTTCAGGAAGGCAATACTGCAATAGTTTCCTTAAATATTCCGCATATTCATTGTAGTTCCTGTATTTGGATTCTGGAGAATCTTAATCGCCTGCAACCAGGAATAAGCATATCACAAGTTAATTTTCCGGAAAAGAAAGTTCGAATTACTTACAATTCAGATACTGTATCTCTAAAATCAATTGCTTATTTATTAAGTTCAATAGGTTATGAACCCTATATAAGTTTAGAAAACTACGAAACCGGAAAAAATAAAGTAGACAGAAGTTTAACCTATAAACTTGGTGTTGCGTTTTTTTGTTTTGGAAATATTATGCTGTTATCCTTTCCTGAATACTTTGAGATCAAAGAGTTTTGGCTTGATAACTACAAACCCTTTTTTAGATGGTTGATTTTTATTTTAGCATTACCAAGTTTTTTGTATTCAGCCAGTGGCTATTATGTTTCAGCCTATAAAAGTATAAAATCCAAAATGCTGAATATTGACATTCCTATCGCTTTAGGAATTGTTGTAATGTTTATTCGAAGTACTTTTGATATTGTCATGAACTACGGATCCGGTTTTTTTGACAGCTTAGCAGGATTGGTTTTCTTTATGCTTCTTGGAAAAATGTTTCAAATTAAAACCTATAGCTTTTTAAGTTTTGAAAGAGACTTTAAATCCTATTTTCCAATCGCAGTTACCCGAATCAATTCTAATACTTCAGAAGAAAGTGTTCCTATTTATGATGTTTTAAAAGGCGACAGATTGTTAATTAGAAATCAGGAGTTAATTCCGGTTGATGGTATTTTAATTAGTGAAAAAGCAGAGATTGATTATAGTTTTGTAACCGGAGAAGCAGTTCCGATTACCAAAAAATCCGGTGATAAATTATTCGCCGGCGGAAAGCAAATTGGTAAAGTAATCGAAATGGAAGTCCTGCATTCTGTATCACAAAGTTATCTGACCCAATTATGGAGTAATGAGATTTTTCAGAAAAATGTAGAGCAAAAACACAAAACAATTACCGATAAAATCAGTCGTTATTTTACACCTATATTATTGCTAATTGCTTTAGCAGGATTTGGGTATTGGATATTTATTGATGCAAATACTGCTTTTAATGTTTTTACAGCTGTTTTAATAGTAGCATGCCCTTGTGCACTTGCACTTACGGCTCCTTTTACATTTGGGAATATCCTGAGAATTATGGGAAAACAAAAAATGTATCTTAAAAACGCTCTGGTTATAGAACAATTGGCAAAAGTTGATACCATTGTTTTTGATAAAACAGGAACGATTACAACCAATAAAAAATCGAATATTACCTACGAAGGTGAAGCGCTTTCAGAAGAAGATTATGTATTGATAAAAAACGTACTTCGTGCTTCAAATCATCCTTTAAGCCGAATGTTATATGATTTTCTGCCGGAATCAAAAAGAATTAAAATAGATGATTTTCAGGAAATAACAGGAAAAGGAATTTTAGCTTCTTTTGAAGATAAAACAATTAAAATAGGTTCGGCTTCATTTGTTGAAAGTCCGGAACTGAATTCTTCAGAAATCGAAAAAACCGCACTTCATATTAAGATCAATGATATTTATTATGGAAGATTTAGCTTTCAGAACCAATATAGAGATGGTCTTGCAACGTTATTTTTGTCATTAAGTAAAAACTACCAGATAAAAGTACTTTCAGGAGATAATGATGGAGAGCGAACGAATCTGGAAACAATTTTACCAGCAGGAACTGAACTCGTGTTTAATCAAAAACCTGAGCAAAAACTGGAGTTTATTAAAAAGCTTCAGGAAAAAGGCCAGAATGTAATGATGGTTGGAGATGGCTTAAATGATGCCGGCGCACTGGCACAAAGTAATGTGGGGATTTCGATTTCAGAAAACGTAAATGTATTCTCTCCGGCTTGTGATGCTATACTCGATGCGAGCGAATTTTCACGATTGGACTATTTTTTAAAATTGTCTCATAAGTCTATTACAATCATTAAAATGAGTTTTGTTTTATCATTGCTTTATAACGTAGTTGGGCTCACTTTTGCTGTTACAGGAAACCTGCTTCCGTTAGTTGCGGCTATTATAATGCCGTTAAGTACAATTACTATTGTTAGTTTTGTTACTTTAATGTCTAACTATTTCAGTAACAGCAATTTAAAACGATTATAAATAATTTAAAAGTATTTTTCTTTAAATTTAACATTAGTCTTTTAGTATGATAATTATCATATTTTCCCCGCCTCTAAACTAGTAATTTTGTTAACATAAAATTAAGGTATGAGTGTTATTTATCTATTAATTTCAGTAAGTATTTTCGTAGCAATAGGGTTCTTTATCGCCTTTATTGTAGCTGTTAAATCAGGACAATATGATGATGATTATACGCCATCAGTCAGAATGCTTTTTGACGATGAAACCAAAATTACTCCCCAGAATAATAATTCACCAACCGAAGAAAAACAAGTATAATTATGGAAATGGAACAGTTTTACTACGACAACAAAATTGTAAAAAAATTCATTTACGCCACTATCCTTTTTGGAGTAGTGGGTATGTTAGTGGGGCTAACCTTAGCGGTTATGTACCTTTTTCCCAACATGACAGATGGGATTTCATGGCTTAGTTATGGTCGATTAAGACCTTTACACACCAATGCGGTAATTTTTGCCTTTGTTGGAAATGCCTTTTTTGCGGGTATGTATTATTCGCTGCAGCGATTACTAAAAGCCAGAATGTTTAGTGACTTTTTAAGTAATTTACATTTTTGGGGATGGCAGCTTATTATTGTCGCAGCTGCAATTACATTGCCATTAGGATATACTTCATCAAAAGAGTATGCCGAGTTAGAATGGCCAATTGATATTGCTATTGCACTTATTTGGGTGGTAATGGGAATCAACATGATTGGTACCATGTTGCGTCGTAGAGAAAGACATTTGTATGTAGCAATTTGGTTTTACATTGCAACATTTGTTACGGTTGCAGTATTGCATATTTTTAATAATATAGAAATACCGGTTTCTGCTTTAAAAAGTTATTCTGTATATGCAGGAGTTCAGGATGCATTGGTGCAATGGTGGTACGGACATAATGCAGTAGCATTTTTCTTAACAACACCGTTTTTGGGATTAATGTATTACTTTATTCCAAAAGTAGCCAACCGTCCTATATATTCTTATAGATTATCTATTATTCACTTTTGGTCTTTAATCTTTATTTATATCTGGGCAGGACCACACCACTTATTATATTCTGCTTTACCAAACTGGGCTCAGAATTTAGGAGTTGCATTTTCTGTAATGCTGATTGCTCCATCATGGGGAGGTATGATCAACGGGCTTTTAACTTTAAGAGGTGCATGGGACAAAGTTCGTGAAGAACCGGTTTTAAAATTCTTCGTAGTAGCGATCACAGGTTACGGAATGGCAACTTTTGAAGGACCAATGCTTTCTCTGAAAAATGTAAATGCTATTGCGCACTATACAGACTGGATTATTGCTCACGTTCACGTTGGAGCATTGGCCTGGAACGGATTTATGTCTTTTGGTATGATTTATTGGTTGATACCAAGAATGACAAAATCTACATTATTCTCTAAAAAATTAGCCAACTTTCACTTCTGGATTGGTACTTTAGGAATTATTATATATACAATTCCGTTGTACGTAGCAGGTTTTCAGCAAGCTACAATGTGGAAACAATTTAACCCTGATGGTACCTTAACGTATGGTAACTTCCTTGAAACAGTAACAGCTATTATGCCAATGTACTGGATGAGAGCTATTGGTGGTACTTTATATCTGATTGGAATGCTAACACTGGTTTATAATATTATTATGACCGTAAGAGCAGGAAATACTATCGAAGACGAGTTGGCTCAGGCACCGGCTTTACAAAAAATAAACAGTACAAGATTAAGTGGAGAAAAATTCCATTCATGGTTAGAAAGAAAACCAATTCAGTTAACCATTTTAGCTACCATTGCTATTTTAATTGGAGGTATTATTCAAATTGTACCAACCATTATGGTCAAATCTAATATCCCAACCATTTCAAGTGTAAAACCATATACACCGTTAGAGCTTGAAGGACGTGATTTATATATCAGAGAAGGCTGTGTTGGTTGTCACTCACAATCAGTTCGTCCGTTTAGAAGTGAAGTAGAACGTTACGGACCACAATCTAAAGCAGGAGAATTTGTATACGATCATCCATTCTTATGGGGATCAAAACGTACAGGCCCGGATTTATTAAGAGTAGGTGGTAAGTATAATGATAACTGGCACTTTAATCATATGTGGAATCCGCAAAGTACTTCTGCAGGATCAATAATGCCAGGATACAAATGGTTGTTTGATAATAAACCAATGGATCTTTCATTGACAGAGAAAAAAATGCAGGCTATGATATCACTTGGAGTTCCTTATACTCAGGATGAAGTTACAAATGCACAAAAAACCTTAAGAACTCAGGCGCTTAAGATAGAAAAAAGCTTAGAAAACGATCCTGATTATGTGAAGAGTTATGAAGACAGTAAGAAAAAAGCAGCAGCAAAAGGTGAAAAATTCGTACCAATGAACGAAAGAGAGATTGTGGCTTTGATTGCTTATATACAAAGGCTTGGTACTGATATTAAGGTAAAAGAAACTTCTAAATAACAGCATTATGTTTGAACAAATAAAACACAACATGGAAACCATATCGGGTATAGAAGTTTACCCGATTATTTCTCTCTTGATTTTCTTTTTCTTTTTCGTAGGATTAGGCTTTTGGGTATTCTCTTATAAAAAAGACAAAATTGATGAAATGAGCCAGATCCCTTTAGAAGAAGGAAGTATTATAATTTCAAAAGATAGATAAAATGAAAAAGTTTTTCCCAGTATATGTTAGAGTACCGTTGATTTTTTTCATCGTTTTTGCTTTGATGGAATATTTTATTGACTCGGGCGACAGACCGGCTTTTATAAAATATCCAATGGTATCTGTCTTTTTGTTTGTCTTCCTGTTTATCTTAATTGCTATTGAAGTTACACTTAGTGCAGTAAATAGAGTGATGTATCAGTTATTGTCACCAGAAGAAAAGGCAAAATTAGAATATGAAAATACTTTAAGCCTAAAAGAAAGTGCCTGGTTTAAAAACCTTATGCACAAGCTTACCAAAACAGAACCAATAGAAAAAGAAGGAGATCTTTTGATGGATCATGATTATGATGGTATCAAAGAGCTTGATAATAATTTACCACCATGGTGGGTTTATTTATTCTACATCTGTATCATTTTTGGTGTAGTCTATGTAGCAAGTTATGAGTTATTTGGTGGAGATGATCAGGAAACAGAACTTAAAAAAGATATGGCGAAGGCAAAGATAGAAGTCGAAGAATATCTTAAAACTGCCCCTGATTTGATGGATGAAAAAACAGTTGTTTTGTTAACAGATGCACCAAGTTTAGCAGCAGGAAAGGAAATTTTCATGACGAACTGTGCAGCTTGCCACAGAGCAGATGCCGGAGGTCAGATTGGGCCAAACCTAACAGATGACCATTGGATTTTAGGTGGAGGAATTAAAAATATATTTCACACCATTACGAACGGAGGACGTGACGGCAAAGGAATGGTTTCCTGGAAAACAAATGGTATGAAGCCAAAAGAAATTCAGAAAGTTGCCAGTTACATTTTGTCATTGCAGGGTAGTAACCCAAAAGATCCAAAAGCACCTGAAGGTGAAATTTGGGTCGATGACAGCGCTCCTAAAAAAGACGGAGCTGCAAAAACAGAAAAAGATACCACAGAAGTTAAAAAATAATTAGAATATCATGTCAAATTTACCAGACGAAGCTTTTAGAGATACCATTGGAACTATAGATGAAGGTGGTAACAGAAAATTTATTTTTCCCAAGAAACCGTCTGGTAAGTTTTATAATTACCGAAAAATGGTCAGCTATATTTTGCTGACCATTTTAATCGTAAATCCTTTTATTAAAGTAAACGGAAACCAATTTATGATGTTCAATATATTAGAACGTCGATTTAATATTTTTGGATTTCCTTTTTGGCCCCAGGATTTCTACCTATTTGTAATTTCAATGCTTGTTGGCGTTGTCTTTGTAATTTTATTTACCGTTGTTTTTGGAAGGATTTTTTGCGGATGGATATGTCCGCAAACTATTTTTCTCGAAATGGTTTTTCGCCGAATCGAATACTGGATTGATGGAGACCGTGGCGCGCAATCCCGTTTAGCCAGACAGGAATGGAATGCGGAGAAAATTAGAAAGAGACTTATTAAGTGGACAATTTTCTTCCTGATTTCTTTTGGGATCGCCAATGTTTTTCTGGCTTATTTAGTAGGTAGTGATGCATTGTTTTTAATGGTAGAGCAAGGTCCTGTTGAACAGGCAAGTAATTTTACTGCACTTCTTATTTTTACAGGAGTTTTTTATTTTGTTTTTGTATGGTTTCGTGAGCAGGTTTGTATTATTGCATGTCCTTACGGAAGATTACAAGGCGTTCTTTTAGATAATAAATCAATTAATGTGGCGTATGATTTTGTACGTGGCGAAAAAGAAAAAGGACGAGCTAAATTCAATAAAAAAGAAGACAGAGCCATAACAGGAAAAGGAGATTGTATTGATTGCCTTCAGTGTGTTCATGTTTGTCCAATGGGAATCGATATTAGAAACGGAACTCAGTTGGAATGTACAAATTGTACTGCCTGTATTGATGAATGTGACCATATAATGGAAACGGTAGGATTACCAAAAGGACTTATTCGCTACGCTTCTGAAGATGAAATTGCGAAAAAAGAACCTTTTAAGTTTACCACAAGAATGAAAGGCTATACAGCAGTTCTATTTATTTTACTGAGTGTTTTTATTGGAATGTTATTTCTTAGAACAGATGTTCAGGCTGTTATTTTACGATTACCGGGACAGCTTTTTCAGCATAAAGGAGACAAAATCAGTAACGTTTATACGTATAAAATTGTCAACAAAACAATGAAAGATTATAACGACATTCATTTTGAATTAATCAATCAAAAAGGTGAAATAAAAAATGTTGGAAAACAACATTTTAAAGTAGCAAAAGAAGGTATCTCACAAGGAACATTATTTATAGAAATAAAAGAAGTTCTGTTAGAAAGTGATAAAACCAATGTGAAAATTGGCGTTTATAATGGCAAAGAACTTCTTGAAACTACAACTACAAATTTCTTAGGACCACGAAGTTTTAATTAAAAAAAATACATGATAAAATCGCCGCTAATAAAACTTTTGCAAAACAAAAATGAATAACTAAAAAGCGATTATATATCCTGACTACTAACAAGTAAAATTTACAGATATGAAAATTAATTGGGGAACCGGAATAGTCATTGCATTTGCACTCTTTATGAGCTTTATTTTATATTTTGTTTTTGAAGTACAGTCAAATACCAAATATGACAATGATTTAGTTGTAGAAGAATATTACAAACATGATTCTCATTTTCAGGACGAAATGGCTAGAATTCAAAATGCGCACGATTTACAGCATAAACCTTCAATTAAATGGGAGAATGATGGTGTAAAAGTGACTTTTCCTGCATCTTTTGAAAGCGATAAAGTACAAGGGAATATTTTATTATACCGTCCATCAAATAAAAAATTTGATTTTGATACTCAGATTGCTTTAACCAATTCGTCATTAATGATACCTCAGAAAAAACTAATCAAAGGACGTTGGGATGTTAATATGGAATGGCAATATGAGGGCAAAAAATTCTTAACTAAAGAAGTTATTTACGTAAATTAATAAAAATGTTAATCTCGGCTTTTATATTGGGTCTTATCAGCAGCCTGCATTGTGTTGGAATGTGTGGCCCAATTGCTATGATGCTTCCGGTTGATCATCAAAATGAAGTTAAAAAAGTAACTCAGATTATTACTTATCATTTAGGAAGATTAACCGCTTATTCTATAATTGGTTTAATATTCGGACTGTTGGGAAGAGGCTTCTTTTTGGCTGGAATGCAACAAAAAATGTCAATCTTTATTGGTATTGGAATGATACTTGTTGTTTTAATACCCGAAAAAATATTCGCTAAATATAATTTCTCAAAACCTGTTTACAAGGTAATCTCCAATATAAAATCAACTTTAGGCAGTCAGTTTAAAAAGAAAAGTTATAAATCGCTTTTTACAATAGGCTTGTTAAACGGTTTCCTGCCATGCGGAATGGTCTATGTAGCCTTATTTGGTGCAATAGCCATGCAAAGTGCCGGTTTTGGCGTACTCTACATGTTATTGTACGGATTAGGAACGATTCCGTTAATGACAATAGTAGTTTATATTCATTCGTTGTTGAAATTGCCATTTCGAAATAAAATTCAAAAGGCAATTCCTTATGTTGCGGTAGTAATTGGGGTTTTATTTATTTTGAGAGGTTTAGGTTTGGGAATTCCTTATGTTTCTCCGGCTAATATGAGTTTGTTTGTTCAGTCGTCTCCTAACTGTCATTAAACCGTCATAGAAAACAGATTAGTTTCGGGAGATTTTCTTTTTAGATGTAAATCAAAAGCCATACAAATGTTGCGTACAAAAGGTCTTCCGGCTTCTGTGATTCTTATTTTGTTTTCTGCTATAACTATCAATCCGTCTTTTTCGATTTCTTCAAGATCTGCCAATACATCCGAAATCTCTTTAAAGTAAAGCATTTCATCACTCCAGGAAGTTTCAAATTCACAAGTCAGGTTCAGAATATGTTTTCTTATAATTAGATCTTCATTGTTTAGAATATGACCTTTTACAACAGGCAGTTTATCCCATTCTAATAACTGATAATAATCTTCCAGGCTCTTTGTGTTTTGAGCAAAACTATACCAGCTGTCACTAATAGAAGAAACACCTAAACCAATCATTAATTGTGTTTTTGAGGCGCTGTATCCCATAAAGTTTCGATGTAATTTTTGAGTTTGAGCGGCTTTAAACAAGCTGTCAGATTCTAAAGCAAAATGATCCATTCCAATTTCATGATAGCCATTTTTGGAGAGCATTTGTTTTCCAATTTCGTAAAGTTTTCTTTTTTCTGCGTCTTTTGGAAGATTTTCATCATTAAACCCACGCTGACCATTTCCTTTAATCCATGGTACACGCGCATAGCTGTAAAATGCCAGCCTATCCGGTTTTAATGAATTTGTCTTTTCAACTGTATCAATTACATCTGCAAGTGTCTGAAACGGTAATCCAAATATGATATCGTGCCCAATAGATTTGTATCCAATTTCTTTAGCCCAAAAAGTAACTTTGGCAACATTATGAAAAGGCTGTATACGATTGATTGCTTTTTGAACCTTTTCTGCATAATCCTGAACACCAAAACTTACTCGGCGAAAGCCAAGATCATATAATTTTTTTAGCTGTTCGTAAGTTGTATTATTTGGATGTCCTTCAAAGCTAAATTCATAATTTTCAGCTTTATTGGCAAAAGAAAAAATACCATTTATTAATTGCTCTAAATTTTCTTTTGAGAAAAAAGTAGGAGTTCCGCCTCCAAGATGTATTTCTTTTATTAAAGGTCTTTCCGAAAGAACTTTACAATATAAGCTCCACTCTTTTATAAGTGCTTTTATATAGGTTTCCTCGACAGAATGATTTTTTGTAATACGCTTATTACAACCACAAAAAGTACACATACTTTCGCAAAAAGGGAGGTGTATGTATAAGCTGATTCCGTTTTGGGAATTACTTTCAGAAAATGCCTTTTGGAATGAACTGATCCATTTTTGTTCTGTAAATTCACTTTCATTCCAATACGGAACGGTTGGATAACTTGTGTATCTTGGACCGGGAACATTGTATTTTTGAGTAAGTGATATTTTCATAAAAGTGCATTTTTGGACAAATCAAAATTAGAGTATCGATTGACGATATAAAATGACAAATATCATGTAATAAAAAAAGAGACCCAAAATGAGCCTCTTTTACTTGAATTAAATAACTAACATTAAATAGAATCCTGAATGATTTTAAGCCATTTTTTAGCAAACATATGATCCTGATAAGCGCTTATTTGTTTAATGCGGTCATCATCGAAATCATAGAATGGGATTGTAATTTTTTTAGGGGTTTCTCTGTCCTGAAATTCAAAATCAATCTTGACAATCGTGTCTGAAGGACTTTCAGTAGTCAAAACTAATTTGGCTGAAGAAACACTTTTTAAATCTAAATATGTTGATTCTTGCTGATTTGGATTAAAATTCATCAAGATAAATCTTCTGTCTTTTTGGTCTATCGTAAGCGTTTTATTGCTTTGCGATTCTGTTAAATCGAAATTTTCCGGATGTGTTGGATTGAATTTCTTTTTGATATTTAAAATTCTTGATTTGCTTGCAGCGCTCGATCGTGCAGAAAAATAAACAGGAATGGCTACTATGATCGCAATCACAATACCAATAATGGTTACACTTGTTTCCATTTTGTTTTAAAATTTGATAGATTATTATGAAATAAAATAATAAGCTGCCTTTAAGCTAAAAGCAGTCTATTGTGGTGAAAGAATATAATTTCTTTCCATCAGAATTTCATGAAATTACTACCAGAAAAAATGGAAGGGGTAGAGCATTAAAAGAACCTTTTTGCTCTGTGTTGCAAATTGATTTGCAAAGTTTGATATTGAAGTTATTGCCTGATGCTGAGGTACAATAAGTAATAAAGACTCGAACCATTTAATTAAACCTGGCTGACTTGATTTGATGTTACCTACAAGCTGATATCCTGACTGAGGTTGTATAAAAGCCAGAGAATCGGAATGGTCAATTGAGAAATTGGTATCGCTTTTTTCAGTTTCGATTTTTTGCACAGCAACTTCGTTTACCTGACAGGCAAAAAAGGCAATGATCAAAAGTGATACAAAAATAATCGTTTTACGAATCCAATTCATGGTCGCGAATTTAATTCATAAAAGACAATTAAAGAAATTTTAAAGAATTAATTAACTTTTAAATTGTAGTTATTATTTTATCCTCAACATTTAATAATTATGGTTGAGGATAAAACAAGGTTATTGTTGCATTTTGAAATAATAATCAGCTGAATGTTTGCCACTTCCGTAAAATAAAAAGAAAACACAAACTAATAGTACTACAATTGCCAGAATTAGGCTTTCAGAGTGCATGTGTCCCATAAAATTTATAAGAACAGCCCCAAAAAGAATTGGTAATTGAGCGGCAATTGCCCAACGGGTAAGCAGTCCAAAAACAATCATAATTCCGCCAATCATGTGAGCCGGGGCGATATAATGTAAAAGAAACATTCCGCCTCCGTACTGATCAATTGGAGAAATTAAATCATGTAAATATTGGGCGTTAGTTACAAACGAAACACCTTTCATAAATAAAAAAATACCCAATACAATACGTACTAAATCTACAGGTAAATAAGTGTGCGCATTTGCCCATTTATTCAAGCTTTTTACATTTTCCATGATACTACGTTATTAAAAATTATACATAAAGTTACTAATTTTTAATGATATATGTTTTTTTAAGTGCTTGAAAATAAGTTTTTTACTTTTTATTTAACAGTATGTTGAGAATTTCTGAAAAGCTAAACCTGAATAACCCCCAGATTGAATGCTTTTTGAATTGGAGCATGATTTGCAGCCTCAATTCCCATAGAGATCCATTTGCGGGTATCTAAAGGATCAATTATAGCATCTGTCCATAATCGTGCAGCAGCATAATAAGGAGAAGTCTGCTCATCGTATCTGGCTTTTATTTTAGCAAATAGCTCACTTTCTTTGGCCTCGTCTATAATTTCTCCTTTCGCTTTAAGCGAAGAAGCTTCAATTTGTGCCAAAACTTTTGCTGCCTGAGTTCCGCCCATAACGGCAAGTTCTGCACTTGGCCAAGCAAAAATTAATCTTGGATCATATGCTTTTCCACACATGGCATAATTTCCTGCGCCATAAGAATTACCAACAATCACGGTAAATTTTGGAACTACAGAGTTACTAACAGCATTAACCATTTTAGCGCCGTCTTTTATAATCCCGCCATGTTCAGATTTTGATCCTACCATAAAGCCGGTAACATCCTGTAAAAACACCAAAGGAATTTTTTTCTGATTACAATTGGCAATAAAACGGGTTGCTTTATCTGCACTGTCAGAATAAATAACCCCACCAAACTGCATTTCACCTTTTTTGGTTTTAACTACTTTTCGCTGATTGGCTACAATACCAACAGCCCAGCCATCAATTCTGGCATAACCAGTAATAATGGTTTGTCCGTAACCATCTTTGTAAGCTTCAAATTCTGAATTATCAACCAAACGATTGATAATTTCCATCATATCATATTGCTCATTTCTGGCTTTTGGCAAAATTCCGTAAATATCTTTTGGTTCCAAAGCAGGTTTTTCTGCTTTAATTCGACTGTAGCCTGCTTTGTCGTAATCGCCTATTTTATCTACAATATTTTTAATTTTATCTAAAGCATCTTTGTCGTCTTTTGCTTTATAATCAGTAACTCCGGAGATTTCACAATGTGTTGTCGCGCCGCCTAAAGTTTCATTATCAATAGTTTCTCCAATGGCTGCTTTTACCAAATAACTTCCGGCAAGAAAAATACTTCCGGTTTTGTCTACAATCAGAGCCTCATCACTCATAATAGGCAAATAAGCTCCACCGGCAACACAACTACCCATTACAGCAGCAATTTGTGTGATTCCCATACTGCTCATTTGTGCATTGTTTCTAAAGATTCGGCCAAAGTGCTCTTTGTCAGGGAATATTTCATCCTGCATAGGCAGATAAACACCGGCACTGTCTACTAAATAAATAATAGGCAATCTGTTTTCCATTGCGATTTCTTGTGCGCGAAGGTTTTTCTTCCCCGTTATAGGAAACCAGGCGCCAGCTTTTACAGTAGCATCATTGGCAACTACAATACATTGTTTACCTCGTATATATCCTATTTTGATAACAACACCACCTGATGGGCAACCACCATGTTCTGCATACATTCCGTCTCCGGCAAATCCTCCAATTTCAATACTTTTAGAATCTTCATCCAGTAAATATGCAATCCTTTCACGGGCTGTCATTTTGCCTTCTGCATGTAGTTTTTGAATTCGTTTTTCACCTCCGCCTAATTTTACTTTGGCAAATTTTTGAATTAAGTCAGAAAGTAATAATTTATTGTGATCTTCGTTTTTATTGAAGTTTAAATCCATGATATATTGTTGTTTTTTCAAAATAGTGTTGGCTAATTTACAAAATCAATTGAAATTCCCATAATAAAATACATTGTTCTCATAAAATAAAAATGGCTTTATAATTTGAAGTTAGTATTTTGGAAACAAAGAGTATTTAAGAGTTTTTCAGTGAGTTTCAGGCAAAAAAAAACAGAAGCAAGCTCCTGTTTTTTATATATTATGTATTTGATTTTATTTTTTAGAATCGCAAACCATTCGTTTTAGGATTGCCCATTGTTTTAAAGCATCACGTGCTTCAACAGCCGGATATCCTAACATTGTTTTTCCTGCAGGTACATCTCCGGTTACACCTGAACCTGCCCCAATAACAGCCCCATCACCTATAGTAGTATGGTCTTTTATAGAAGCACTTCCGCCAATGATAACACCATTTCCTAAAGTTACTGAACCGGCTAAACCACTGTTTCCAGCCATGATGCAAAATTTACCCAGTTTACTGTTATGACCAATTTGAACTAAATTATCAATTTTGCATCCATCACCAAGAACAGTTGAACTAAATTTTCCGCGATCAACACAGGAATTAGCTCCAATTTCAACTCCGTTTCCTATAATTACATTACCAATTTGTGGAATTTTTACTAAGCCTTTTTCGCTACATGGACGAAATCCGAAACCATCAGCACCTATTGTTGCATTTGGATGAATAATACAATCATTACCAATATGACAACGTTCACGAACTACAGTTCCTGACCAGATTATAGTATTTTTTCCTATAGTACATTCGTCTAAAATAGTAACATTTGGATATATAGTAACATTGGCACCAATTTCGACTTTTGGACCTATATAGCAACCGGCACCAATTCTTGCGCCTTCGCCTATAATTGCTGTCTCGTCGACATTTGCTGATTTATGTATATTGTTGTGAAATATTGGAGTAGGCGGAGCAAACAATGCCAGGATTTGAGACATCGCCAAATCGGCATTCTTTACTTTTATAAAAGCACGATTATCTCCTGGTTCAATAGAAATGTCTTCGTTAACAACTGCAATTGAAGCTTTTGATCCTTCCCAGAATTTTTCATATTTTTTATTTCCTATAAATGAAATTTCAGAAGTGGTCGCTTTTTCTAATTGTTCTGTTGCTGTTATACTTTGGGAAGTTGTACCGTAAATTACGCCGTTAATAACTTCATTAATTTCTTGAATTGAATAGGATTTCATTGAATGAATTTGATTTAATTGAATTGATTTAGGGGTTATTTCGCACCAAATAAAATCAATTAGATTTAAATTACCTAATCTTATTTTGAAGTTTTTTAAATAGTATTTTAAATAATAGTTTAAATATTACAAATTTAACATTAAATCTATTAAATTTTTGATTGTTTTTAAATTAATAGCAGTCTTAATCGTTTTTAATTTGCTTTTGATCCTGTTATTTGTAAGGTTCTCAACGTGTTTTCTTTAACATTTTATATAATGTGTTGCAGACGTGTTTTACAATCCTATCTTGCTTCATTTCAACTTCTTTTATAGTAACAGGAGTTCTAAATTGGGGATGTAATTAAGAAATGAAAATGTATAATGTTTTGTAGGTTTTGGTTTCCTCTATTTACGAGATATTTATTTTTGGAAAAATTTTGATAATTTTTTGAAGAAAAGGAATGAAATAAAGATTTGCAATTGTTTTTTTTGAGATTTTTTTTCAAAGTGATTTTCAAAGCTGTTATAATTGATAGGTTTTATCTTATGTTTAAAATAATTCTTGCTTTTGAAATTATCTGCCAGAGCTGCTCTTTATAGTTGAACTAACATAAAAAAAGCGATTCTTTGTAAAAGTGAATCGCTTTTGAATTTTTATTGCTCTTTTATTTTTGATAATGATATGGCATTAATGCAATAACGTAAACCGCTTGGTCCAGGTCCGTCTGGAAAAACATGTCCTAAATGTGCATCACAGGTATTGCAGACCACCTCAACCCGAATCATTCCGTATGATTTGTCGGCATGATACCCAATAGCATTTTCTTTTAGTGGTTGTGTAAAAGAAGGCCAGCCTGTTCCTGATTCAAATTTTTCGCTTGCATCAAAAAGCAAAGTACCACAACATTTACATTCGTACAATCCAGGGTCGAATAAACTGCAAAGTTCAGAACTAAATGATCTTTCTGTACCTTTTAAACGTGTTACCTGATATTCTTCAGGAGTTAAAAGCTGTTTCCATTCTTCTTCTGTTTTTTCTACTCTTTTGTCAGGAATTGGATTTCCTTTATTTGTAAAATGAATTACATCTGCCCATTTTATCATAATTGTTGCTTTTGTATAGTAATAAAGATACTAACTTTAATTTAAAACTTAGTTTTCGAAAGGATAATTTGTATAGCGCTTACAGGCACCATTTTTTGCGTTTATTTTTACTATGTCAATTTGATTTTTTTTTGATTCTACTTCTTCTCCAAAAATATAGTAACTGTTTTCCGGAGTAATTTCAATACCATAAGAATAAAGAGAAAGCAAGGTTTTGTTTTTTCGGTTATCCATAAAAATCTTCTCAGCGTCTTTTATTTTTATAGGGCTTTGTTTTGAGAATTCTTGATATTCATTATCTATGGCATTAATTTTTCGAATCTGTTTTCCTATTTCGGGATTTACCCAACCTTCAATTCGGGATAAAGTTGCATTACCTGATGCATTATTATTGATGATCACATTATCATCAGAAAATCGACAGTCATGAGAACCTACATAACCAAACATTCCGTAATGTAAATAAGGGTAATGATGATAACCGGAAATGTAATATTGTAATTTGTTTTTTGTAGTTACAACAATAGTATCTGTTTTTAAGAACTTTTGATATGGAATTGTAATTGATGGACTTGAATAAACATCCGTTCCTTTTTTAAAACCATCTTTAATTACAATTTTATTAATAAACTTCCCATTTCGAAGTAGCTGAAAGGTAAGGATATTAATTTCATTTTCCTTAAATCCGGAAAGCTTAATCTCAGGTTGTTCGGTAATATATTTGACAGAATCACATTCTTTTGAAAATTTGACGCTGTCTACTTCGGCATCTTTTCTGTTACTATGCTAGGACCACAAGAATAAACTTGTTAGTATTGCAAGTATATACCAAGGCAGATTCCAATAAAAACCAAACAACCCTTGAGATATTTATTCATTTGCTTATTCTTCCTCTTTTTGTCCCATCATCATTAAGAATGCTTTTAAGAACGGATCAATATTTCCGTTCATAACACCATCAACATCGCTGGTTTCATAACCGGTACGAACATCTTTTACTAATTTATAAGGTTGCATTACATAATTACGTATTTGCGAACCCCATTCGATTTTCATTTTTCCGGCTTCAATATCAGCACGTTGTGCCTGTTGTTTCTTTAATTCGATTTCGTATAGTTGAGAACGAAGCATTTGCATAGCACGCTGTCTGTTGTCTTGCTGAGATCTTGTTTCAGAACATTGAATCTGGATTCCGGTTGGTTTGTGTACCAATTGAACTTTTGTTTCAACTTTATTCACATTTTGTCCTCCGGCACCACTAGAACGAGAAGTTGTAATTTCGATATCAGCAGGATTAATGTCAATTTCGATACTGTCATCAACAAGCGGATAAACATAAACGGAGGCAAATGAGGTATGACGTTTGGCATTACTGTCAAAAGGGGAAATTCGAACGAGACGATGTACACCGTTTTCTCCTTTTAAATATCCAAAAGAGTAGTCTCCTTCAAATTCTAAAGTAACCGTTTTAATTCCGGCAACATCACCTGCCTGAAAGTTTAGCTCTTTTATTTTATAGCCATAACTTTCTCCCCACATCATATACATACGCATTAGCATTCCTGCCCAATCGCAACTTTCGGTTCCGCCGGCTCCGGCAGTAATTTGAAGAACGGCACTTAAGCTGTCTCCTTCATCAGAAAGCATATTTTTGAATTCGATATTTTCAATATGCGTTTGTGTTACATTGTATTGCTCGTCTAATTCTTCAGGAGTAAGTTCGCCTTCTTTGTAGAAATCATAAGCCAGTTGCAGTTCATCTGTAAGTGAGACTGCTTTGTCATAATCTTCAATCCATTTTTTCTTGTTTCGAAGATTCTTTACTGTGTTTTCTGCTTCTTTGGGATTGTTCCAAAAATCAGGTGCAAAAGTCTTTTCTTCTTCGTTGGCAATTTCGATTAGCTTGGCATCAACGTCAAAGATACCTCCTCAACGCACCAAGGCGCTCCACAATACCTTTTATTTGTTCGGCTGTTGTCATAAATTAATAATAGTTTTTATATGTTTTTTTGTTGATTTTGCGATGGTTAAAAAACACCATTTCGCTGTACAAAAATAACATATAGTTTTTAGAATCCGGTATTAAAATTTATTAGGATTAACAGGAATTAATTATGATTTAGCTGTAAAGCATTTTTCAGGATTATATTTTGAAATTAAGGTTGTTAAATGATACTGGCTTAAAAAATTAAATTAGGCTCTTTTTATTTTTTCTGAGACTAATTTTAAGAATATATTTTATAGCTGATAATCAGAAATATCCCTTTTTATTAAGGAGTAAATTGAAGATAAAATTTTTAGTTTAATCAATTGGTTTATAGAAATATAAATCAATTTTAGAATATTAATAGTACTTTTATATGTTTTTTGTAAATATTACGTTAATTTGGTTCTATAGTATTCACAAGTTAAATTTTAGCAAAACTTGCCAAGAATAACTGTTAGTAATACGTAATTTTGCTGTACAAAAAAGATATACCTTTTTAGAATATGGAAATAAATTTAATTAGCGATACCATTACTAAACCTACATACGAAATGTTGCAGTATATGTTTAACGCTCATGTTGGCGATGATGTATACAGACAGGATCCAACAGTTATCGAACTGGAAACCAGAGTAGCTGAGTTTTTTGGAATGGAAGCCGGACTTTTTTTTCCGTCCGGAACAATGGCTAATCAAACCGCTATAAAATTACATACACAACCCGGAGAGCAGTTAATTGCCGACAAATATGCACATGTTTATCATTATGAAGGAGGAGGAGTTTCGTTTAATAGTGGTGTTTCCTGCTGTTTATTAGACGGAAATCGCGGAATGATTACTGCAAGTCAGGTAGCAGCAGCAATTAATGATCCTGAGTTTTATCATAGTCCGCTGACCAGTTTGGTTTGTGTTGAGAATACAACCAATAAAGGTGGCGGTGCTTGTTATGAATTAGAAGATTTAAGAGAGATAAAAAAAGTTTGTGATGCTAATAATCTGAAATTTCATTTGGATGGAGCCAGAATTTGGAATGCATTAGTAGCCAAAAGACAAAATCCAAAAGAATTTGGGGCTATTTTCGATACGATTTCAGTTTGTTTGTCTAAAGGTTTAGGTGCTCCAATAGGTTCTGTTTTGCTGGGAAGTAAGGTTGATATTCACAGAGCATTGAGAATCAGAAAGATACTGGGCGGCGGAATGCGTCAGGTTGGCTATTTGGCAGCAGCCGGATTGTATGCTTTGGCGAACAATATCGAAAGGCTGGCGGAAGATCACAGAAGAGCTAAAGAAATTGCGGCTGTTTTAAGTACAAAACCCTGGATTGCGGAAATTGAACCTGTAGAAACTAATATTTTGATTTTTTCGCTTGCAGAAGGATATAGTGATAAGCTTTTGATGGAAAAATTAAAACAAAAAAATATCTTGATCAGTTCGATGGGACATAACAAACTCCGAATTGTAACGCATTTAGATTACAAAGAAGTTATGCATACTTATGTGATTGAAACACTTTCGAAGTTTTAGGAAGAAGGTTCAAAGTTGCAAAGGTTAAATAAAAAAAGATGCATCACTATGCATCTTTTTTTATTCGGGAAATTCAAAGTTTACAAAATAAAACCTTTGAACCTTTGCAACTATGAGACTTTGAATCTTATTTAAACAAATTATCCATTCCCGGAATCATTGGCATGTCCATTTTTGCAACAGCGTCAAGTTCTCTTTCGTTTACACTTGTTGCTTTTTCGATTGCTTTATTTAAAGTTACAATTAAGTAATCTTCCAGCTGTTCTTTATCTTCTAGTAAAGAGTCATCAATAGAGATTGATTTTACTTTTCTATTTGCAGTTAAGGTTATTTTTAATAATCCGTCAGCGCTTTGTTCGTCTATTAAAACAGTATCCAAACGCTTTTTAGTATCTTCAATTTTTTGTTGGGTTTCTTTAAGTTTACCCATCATTCCCATTAAATCCATTTTTGTTGATTTTTAAATTATTTCATACAAAATTAGTATATTGCTGTATCATATCAATAGAATATTTTATGAAAAAATTAATTTGGTTCTGTTGTCTTTGTAGTATTTTTGCACCTTCGTATTTAAAAACTAATGCTCAATCAATGCAAAACGATATATCGGCTCCAAAAGCCAAAGAAATTCCAAAAACATTAAAAAAACATAAAGAAACCAGAGTTGATAATTATTTTTGGTTGAATGACCGCGAGAATCCTGAGGTTATTGATTATCTAAATCAGGAAAACTCTTATTACCAGAGTATGACTTCGCATACAAAAGGTCTTCAGGAAAATTTGTATGAAGAAATGAAAGGCAGAATCAAAGAAGATGATTCATCAGTGCCTTATTTCTATAATGGTTATTTTTATATAACACGTTTTGAAACAGGACAGGATTATCCTATATTTTCAAGAAAAAAAGGAAGCCTTTCGGCAGATGAAGAAATCATGTTCAATTGCAATGAAATGGCAAAAGGGCATGCTTATTTTAAATTAGGCGGTTTAAGTATAAGTCCCGACAATAAATTTGCCAGTTTTGGGATTGATATTGTGGGAAGAAGAATTTATACCATTCAGTTTAAAAATCTGGAAACAGGAGAGATTTTAGCAGATAAAATAGAAAATGCTACTGGAGGATCTGTTTGGGCAAATGATAATAAAACTGTTTTCTATACCAAACAGGATGAAGTTACTTTAAGAGCTGATAAAATTTTCAGACATAAATTAAATGCAGATTCAAAAGATGATGTTTTGGTTTATAATGAAACCGATGATACTTTTAATGTTTCAGTCAGTAAAGAAAAATCAAGAAAATATATCGTTATAAGCTCAGGAAGCACGCTGACTACTGAATACAGAATTCTGAACTCAGATAACCCAGATGGAGAGTTTGAAGTATTTCAGCCTCGTGTTCGTGGTTTAGAATACAGTATTTCGCATTATGAGGACTCTTTTTATATCCTGACAAATAAAGATAAGGCGACCAATTTTAAGTTGATGAAAACGCCTGAAAATAAAACAGGAAAGAAAAACTGGGTAGACCTTATTCCGCACCGCGAAGATGTTTTATTAGAAGATATCGAAATTTTTAAAAATTACTTAGTTGTCGAAGAACGCTCAAACGGATTAAATCATATTCGTATTATGCCATGGAATGGTGATGCTGATTATTATCTCCCTTTTGGCAGCGAAACGTACAATGCTTATACTACAACAAACATCGATTTCGATACAGATGTTTTGCGTTACAGCTATCAATCGCTGGCAACACCATCTTCTATTATCGATTTTAATATGAAAACTAAAGCCAAAGAGATCTTAAAAGAGCAGCAGGTTTTGGGAGGTAAATTTGATAAAGAAAATTATATCGAAGAGCGTGTTTGGGCAACAGCCAGAGATGGAGTAAAGGTGCCTGTTTCGATGATTTATCGTAAAGGATTACAAAAAACGGGTAAAAATCCGTTGCTTTTGTATGCTTACGGTTCATACGGAATAACCATGGATGCTTATTTCTCTTCGACAAGACTTTCGCTCTTAGACCGCGGTTTTGTTTATGCTATCGCACATATTAGAGGAGGAGAAGATTTAGGAAGACAATGGTATGAAGACGGAAAACTGTTAAAAAAGAAAAATACCTTTACAGATTTCATTGATTGCTCTAAATTTGTAATAAACGAAAAATATACATCTCCTGAACATTTATATGCTGAAGGAGGATCTGCAGGAGGACTTTTAATGGGAGTGATTGTAAATGAAGCTCCGGAATTATATAATGGTGTTATCGCTCAGGTACCTTTTGTAGATGTAATAACAACAATGCTGGATGACAGTATTCCGTTAACAACCGGAGAATATGATGAATGGGGAAACCCAAACAATAAAAAATATTATGACTATATGTTATCGTATTCACCGTATGATAACGTAAAAGCACAAAATTATCCTAATATGTATGTTTCTACCGGATTACACGATTCGCAGGTACAATATTGGGAGCCAGCCAAGTGGGTCGCTAAGTTGAGAAATCTAAAAACAAATGAGAATCAATTATTTTTAGATACCAACATGGATGCCGGTCATGGCGGCGCTTCAGGGCGTTTTGAGGCCCTAAAAGACTTAGCAAAAGAATTTAGTTTTTTATTAGATTTAGAAAAAATTAAAAGCTAATTAGAAATTTTTTGTTAAATTTGCAACCTATCAAGGTTATTTAAAAATACCTTTGATTAACTATTTTTTTATGAAAGAAGAAATAAACGCTTATAATAATGTTTTAGAGTTAATAGGTAATACCCCACTTATTAAGCTAAATAAAATCACCGAAGAGTTAGAAGGTAATTTCTACGCAAAGGTAGAAGCTTTTAATCCGGGACATTCCTCAAAAGATAGAATAGCGTTATATATTATTGAAGAGGCTGAGAAAAGAGGAATTCTATCGCCAGGTGATACCATCATCGAAACTACATCCGGTAATACAGGTTTTAGTTTAGCAATGGTAAGTATTATAAAAGGTTATAATTGTATTTTGGCTGTAAGTTCAAAATCATCCAAAGATAAAATTGACATGTTGAGGAGTTTAGGAGCAAAAGTTTATGTTTGTCCGGCTCACGTTTCAGCAGATGATGAAAGATCTTATTATAATGTTGCTAAACGTTTACACGAAGAAACAAAAGGATCTGTTTACATCAATCAATATTTTAATCAATTAAATGTTGATGCCCATTATAACACTACAGGACCAGAAATCTGGGAACAAACAAAAGGAAAAATAACACATCTTATTGCTTGTAGCGGAACAGGAGGAACAATCTCAGGAACTGCAAAATTCTTAAAAGAGCAAAATCCAAATATTAGAATTCTGGGTGTAGATGCTTTCGGGTCTGTTTTGAAGAAATACCACGAAACAAGAGAATTCGACAGTAAAGAAATTTATCCGTATCGAATAGAAGGTTTAGGTAAAAACCTGATTCCATCTGCTACTGATTTCGATATTATCGATAAGTTCATGAAAGTGACAGATGAGGAAAGTGCACACTCTGCCAGAGAAATTACCAGAAAAGAAGGATTATTTGTTGGATATACTTCCGGGGCAGTAATGCAGGCAATTAAACAATATGCAGAAGAAGGAGAGTTTACAAAAGATAGTAATATTATTGCTATTTTCCCTGATCACGGTTCTCGTTACATGAGTAAAGTATTTAGCGATGACTGGATGAACGAACAAGGTTTCTTTGACAGTGTCAATGAAGAAGAAGTTCAGAAAATTGAATTTGTAAAGTAGCTTAACTACTTTTTTAGATATAAAAGCTCCATTCGTTTTACGAATGGAGCTTTTTTTATTTCTTAAATAGCTTATTATCATTTGTCTAGGTGTTTTTTTTGAAAAAACATGATCCAGATGTTTTGTATTAATTGTTAAAAAATGTATAACTACGCAATAAATTTTTATTTCACTTATGTTTAATTCATCTTTTTAGTAAAATCTGTGTTTGTATAAATAAATGTAATTAATAGTTTAAAATGATCGATTTTGGTTATTTTAACGATTATTTAGGTTCGTTATCGAGTAAATTTCCGCTCAAAAGCATAATAATCTAGTTTAGCTATGTTAAAATGACACAATGTTTTAATATCCTAAATCTACTATTATGAAAAAATTTCTACTCACTTTAATGTTTGTAAGTTATTTGAATGTTAATGCTCAAAATCCAATTCAGGAGTTTAATTTCAACGGGACTTTAAATAATACGGCTAATACCACTTCGTTTATTGGAACTAATAATTTTGTGGCAGACAGAACAGGAGCTGTCAATGGGGCTCAACGTCTTGCAAACAAGGCTATGGAAGCTGTGGTTGAGAATCTTCCTCAGGGCAATAGCGCAAGATCTGTAAGTATCTGGGTTAAGTTTAATGATATTGCATCTGCCAATTATATATGGGGTTACGGGATCGCTTATAATGCTCAATATTGCGGATTATTGCAACAAGGTACAACTTTATCTAATTCAGACTTAAGTCTGGCTGGTTGGGGAGCTTCTAACGATGTTATTGTTTCGGCTCCGCTTGCTAAAGAGGTTTGGTATCAATATACAATAACTTACGATGGAAAAGCCTCTAAAATATATCGAAATGGTGAATTGTTAAAATCTGTTGACGGAATTTCACGTTCTACCAAGGGCAATATCTTTAGACTGGGAGAGATAAATACAACAGTAGGGATTAATGCAGATATAGATGATTTAAAGATTTATGATGTTGCTTTGACAAACGAACAGGTTAAGGCTTATTATAATAGTTCAAAACCTCTTATTGCGATAGCAGAAACTACTGCTTTGAAAGTAGAAAAGAAAGCAACCACAATTAAAACAAAACCAGTAGCTAAAACCAATACATCAAATACAATTATTACAACTGATGATGTAAATACAGTGGCTAAAAATGTTGAAGTGTTTTCGCAAGGACAGAAAGTTTTGGGAAGCAGCAACGCTTTAAATATTAATCAGCTGCTGGAAGGAACATATTTGTTGAAAATAACAAAAGCCGCTCCTAAAAAAATGACTTCAAATTAAAAATAAGGTTAATAATTAGTTTTTATTTTCTCATGTTGTTTAGTTTTTGGTAAACAAGCCAATTTTTTGAATAGTGAAAAAGCCTTCTGGAGTTAATTTAGAAGGTTTTTTGTTTTTAGATTATAATCACTTTTTTATATAAGATGAAAATTAATTTTTTGTAAAGATGTTTTTACAAATGATTCATGCTTATGTAGCTTAGTGTTGATTTTCTTTTATTTAAATAATAATACTGTATTTATTTGAGAAAAGTGTTTGGTGTCTTTGAATTAAATTTATAGTTTTAACAAAAATAAATAAATTATAAATTAAAATAATTGATAAAATAAAGTTATCAATTTTAATTATTATCTAGCTTTTTAAGTCTCTTGCTTTATCAGTTTTGACTTCTGGCTATTAGAGAAATATAGTTTGGTATTATTATAAATGACATCATCTTAAAATCGATTAAATCTGTAGATATGAAGAAATTATTACTGACATTACTGTTTGTAAGTTTTTTAAATACGAATGCTCAAAATCCGGTTCAGGAATTTAATTTCAACGGAAATTTAAACAATATAGATAATACGATATCCTTTTTAGGAACAGCTAATTTTGTAAACGACAGGATGGGTACTGCTAAAGGAGCTTTACGAATCACGAATAAAGTTTTGCAGGGTGTGGTTGGAGATCTTGCTCAGGGAAATAAACCGAGATCAATATCTATTTGGGTAAAATTTAATACCATTAATTCGGTAAATTATATTTTAGGCTATGGAAGTGCGGTAAATACACAGTATTTTGGTTTATTACAGCAACCTGTATCTTCTGGTAACTCAGATTTAAGTTTGGTTGGCTGGGGAGATACAAACAATGCTATTGTATCGGTTCCTCTTACAAAAGATGTTTGGTATCAATACAGTATTACTTACGACGGAAACACCTCTAAAATATACCGTAATGGCGAATTATTGAAAACAGTTGATGGCATCCAGCGCTCAACAAAAGGCTATATATTGAGATTGGGAGCCATGAATACTACAACCGGGCTTAATGCAGATGTAGACGATCTTAAAATCTATAGTGTTGCAATGACAGATGAGCAGGTTATGGAATCTTACAACAGTTCGAAACCAGCTGTTAATACTGTAGTCGAAACAACAGTTTCTTCAAATACTATTAAAAAAGAAGCAGTTGCACCAGTAAAAGCTGTAATGGCTACTAAAGTATCGACCGGATCTGTAACAGAAACAAATGTTGGCTCTAAAACGGTTGAGGTTTTCTCTCAGGGACGAAAGATAATAGGAACGAACGCTTCGAACATTGGTGATTTGCCAGAAGGAACTTATTTGATAAAAGTGACTAATGGGGCTGCGAAAAAGTAGATTAGAAATTTAAACTCAATCAAAAAGAAATGAGCTTTTGTAATATGCAATCAAAAAATAATAATGAAAAAGCTCTCTAAAATTTCAAAATGCTTTTTTAAGTTAAAAAAAAGAAATTACTTTAATTTTTTTTATTGAAAAATTTCTTCACTCATCTTTAAATTTTAGAATTTTTTATTAGAAATTATATGATGTATAGTTTCTAATTTATTTTCTAAATATAAAATATTTATATTTTCAATAAAATATTTTTCTAAATTAGAATTTAAACAATCATATATAACTGATTTTAATTGCTCATAATTAAAACTATCTATTTTTCTGGAATCTTTATATCTATTAATATTTTTTTGGAGTAGACATAAGTGAGCTTTTAATCTAACAGAATGAATATTTTCTACTTTATTAGAATTTAATTTATTAAGACAAGATATACTTGATTCATATAAATCAATTATACTTTCTTCATAATTAAAACCTTGTTTATTGTAAGAATCTGTTTTTCTAGCCATTTTAGACCAATACAAGCGCTTAATTTGTTTTTGAGTGTTAGTAAGATTATTCCAATTTTCATCCACATCATCTATTGTTAATGAATAGTTTTTATCTAACCATTTAAATTCATCTTTAAATTTATTGATGTCATCTGCTAATAAAATATATTTACTTTTTATTTCTTCCCAGTTACACATATTTATAGCTCTTTAATTTTATAAATAAAAACATTGGGAGTTGTTGTGCTTGGAAGTATATCCACGACTTCAAATTGTGCGAATGGTTTAAATAATATTTCGGATTCAGAGCCATTAATTAATTTTAAGTCTACTCCTGTCTTTGATTCTATTTCCCAAATTACATCTCCTTTATTACCACGTCTAAATATATCTGCGGTATAATCATCTAATGAACTAGAGGTAAAGCGTCCTTCAAAATTAAACTTTTGACCTTTTACTAATTTTTTTGCAAAATTAGATTCTGATGCACCAGCACCCCTAAAAACATTTATACCTATTTGTTTTGGAAACTTAGAATATGCAGAAAGCATTAAATCTTTCATTTCAGTGTATTCTGGAGTCATAGAAATTACGCCACTTAAAGCCTTATTAAAATTAGAATAATAATTATCCTGAATAAATAACTTATATGCAGCTTCTTCTGCAATTGAAATATTGTAGTTTGCATATTTACGGATATGTGAACCATTTTTTAAAGGTTCATAAATGGAATTATAACTTGTGTTTTTAAGTAAATTATCAAATTTCTCACCAACTCCGCTTAGAGATTTCCACTTCACATATCCTCCAACTTTATTAATGTTATCTAGATTTTTAGATACTAAAGTAAGTTCTTCAATATTGGTTCGTAATGATGAAGCTTCATTGTTTAGAATTAACCATGCATTAAAACCATTAGTTTCTTTAATTAGGACTTTGAAGTCAGCACTGGAAGTAGATAAATCATTTACTAATACTGCCAGAGGACAGGGATCCCCAGGTCCAGCATTTATGATTAGATTTGATAACAGTATTAAATAAAAAAACAATCTTTTTATTATATTTTTCATTTAGTTCATTTTAAAGTAAGTACTTGTAAATTTGTTATTTGCTTTTTGAAGTAGTTCCATTTCTACTTGATTTGTATCATAATCCTGCCCTCTGTAAATCCATCTGAAAATATTTGGATAAAGTAGCTCATTGACAATACTTTTTTTATCTATAATTTTTTCTTCGTCTAAATCATAAATAAAACAGGAATTAGAAAATGACTGAATAACTTGAATTTGCCTTGAATTAATTAAATATGCCCATTCTATATCAATATTGCTATCAAATTTTATTTTTTCAATTTCCAGAGTTAACAAATCGGTTAAAACTAAGCTTCTTTTATTAATCAGTAAGTGTTTTTCAGGATAAAAAAAACTTCCTACCAAACTATCTATAGTGGTATTTCCGTTTTCTCTAAAGTAGACTTTCAAACTTTTTTTTGTATAATCTAAAGTGTTGAGTAAATAAAAATCGATACACGGAATGAAAGCAAAGTTTTTGGTTGGATGTTCTATTTCAATTTTTTCATTCAATAAACATTGAATGGTTTTTGCTGAAAATAATTCCTCGGTTTTATCTTTACCATCAATTAATAGGGAATAATATACAAGTTCCTGGCCTCTATTAGGTTCTTCCCAGCCCATATATTTAAGCTCTATTCTTTTATTTACTGTTTTATAGAAACTTAAATGTTCGATTTGTTTTATTTGTATCATGTCTAGTCGCAAAGGGCTTTTTTATTATCCGTAAATATCTTCCAGGCTTCAATACCATTTTCAGGGTTTTGATTAACTGTTTTCATTAACGTAGAGTTGTTTTTTAAATCCTGCATAAGTGTTTTTACTTCTGCTTCTGACAAATTTAATGATTTATTTTTGGCAATAATTTTATTAGCAATATCATCTGTAAACCCTAAACTTTTTAATTCACTCAAAGTATTACCACCACTTGTAATAGTCTTAGATATCGTTCTTCCTTTTCCAACCCATGTTGAATATTTTCCGCTTGGGGATTCTATAACTTGTATTTCAACAGAGCCTTCTTGTGCCAATTGTGACCATGTTTTTGCATAACCAGATACAGGATCTTTATCTTTTATTATAAATCGAGATTGTTCTGCCTTACCAACTTTTCCAAACCATGGAATTGCCCTATTGGTTTCAATTTCGAATTTTGATGGATCTTTGATTATTATTTTATAGTAAAAATCGTATTTTTCTTTTTCCATATTTAGAGCCCTTCCATCAAAATCATAAGGTTTTCCATTAAACATTGGGCTTGTGTAGGCTCCTCCTAAATTTGGTGTTCCATCTGGCAGATCTCCAAAAGAGCCTCCATATCTGTCAAATACTTCATTCTCATTTGGTACCCTTTTAACTAATGGGCCATATCCACCGTTTGCAGGTGGCCATAATGCATTACTTTTAGCATCAAAATTTATTTTATATTCTTTTGCTAATGCTTCAAGTTTATCCCATTGACTTTGTTTATAATAATTCCAGTACTGACCTCTAACATTACTTGATATTTTTTCTAGATGTAAAGTTTGTAAATATCCTGCGTTTAATGATTCTTCATAAGCTTTTAGATTAATGAAAAATTCATTATTTACTTTTGCTTTATTTGGATACCACCATGCTTTAAATTTATCTAAATCTTTGACATAATTTAATAATTCAGTACTACTTGTAGATTTCCATAATGTTACAAAAGAATTGTAATCATCATCAAAATGAGCAATATCTTCAATTTCAGTTAAAACAGAAGTATTTGCGTTTTTGAAATCTGTTTCAAACTTGTTTTTTAAAGTAATATCATTTTTAATTTTGCTAAAAGTAGTTGGGTAATTCTTTTCTATAGATGCAATGAAGTTACTATCTTGTGAAGCAGCCAAAAGTTGTCTTGCATAAAACTGACCAATATCTGTAGTGATAATTTCAATGGTTTGCACCCCTTTTCCGGCAATACTAACATTTTTAATAGTTTCTACAACTTTAGTACTTCCAGTATAAGTTGAAGGTAAAGTTCTTAACTCAGATAAAATTAAAGCTCCATTGGTTTCTGTAACACTTGCTACACTAACACCTTGAGCGTAACTTGTACCATTTGCCATTTTTGAATTAACACCAACGATTATTTTATTATTTTGAAATAATAATTTAAATTCATCCAGAGCAGTACATTTTTCTGCTAAAGTTATCTCGACATATGCGCCATAAATAGTATTTTCTAAAATTTGTTTCTTCGTAGCAACGATTGTTATACTTTCACTATTTTTTATGGCTTTGTAAAATTTATAAAAGACCTTACTTATATTATTTAATTCGCTTGGTATAGCTTTTGCTCTTGTTATAGTTTTATTTAAGTTTTCTCTATTAAATACTACTTTTCCTAAGTCTTTTCCGCCTTTTAATATAGCTGGAGCTGAGGATACTAAACGTCCTAAAGAATATACTTTATAAATGTCATCCCAACCATCAACCAAATTATTTAAAGCTTGATTGTCAGAACTTTTAATAGCATCTGAAGAAAGTTGGAAAGCTATATCAGTAGTAGCAACTGCAGCATCAACTAATACAACTAACTCTGGATTTGCACTAAATACTGCTGGAATAATTGCCAAAATGTCTAGGGCAATTCTAACTTGTACACTTATTGTTTTATCCTGTTGTTGTTTCATTATCCAATAAAGATAAATTGCAGGTACTATTGCATCTTGTCCCTCTTTTATTTCTTTACCATTAGTGCCTTTGATGTCAAAATCATTTTCAAATTTAACTCGAATCAAATCAAAGGGATCTACCTCTACTGTTTTAAAAACAGGTTTATCATTAAATGTATTTGAGAAATCCTGAAATTTAATTATAACTTTTCCATTAGCTTTGTTAAATTCAGTTATCTCAACGTTACACGTCAAAATATGCATTGCATCTTTGCAGACATACACATATTTTTCTGCTCCTGCTTTCCAATCTCCTTGTAAACTGATTGCTTCAGGAGTATTCTTTTTTTGTTCTGCTACATAAGTAGATATGACTGATAATAAAGTATAATAATCTTCTTTATCATTCATATCATTATATAAACCTCTTAATAATTCATAATTATTATCTGCTAAGTTAGTCAGCAATTGAGGAATATCACTTGGTCTGATATTTATTAATAATTCAAGAAGCATATCTTCTTTTGAGCCTGAAATTTTCCAGGTTTTGTATTGCTTTAAAAACTCTACCCTTTTTTCAATAGGAATATTACTTAATAGACATTCTCTACCCAGACCATCAATTACTTCTGATAAGTCACTTAACGATAAATCAATTGAAACGTTTCCTTTGTTTTTAAGCTCATTATAATATGTGTGAAGAATAGCGTCTAGACTAGCTAAATACTTTGTTGATGTAAAAATGTCTTTTTTAACATTATTTGATATGTCTGCATAAAAAACAGGGATAGAAACTCTTGTCGTTCCCTGATTTTTTGAGAGTGATGAACGTAAACCATCTCTCATTTCTTGATTAAATCGTAAGGTTACATCTTTTCCTATTTGATTTTGTGCATAACCTAAACAATTAATTAAATCTGGATTATTACGTAAAAAATAAGCAATACGAATGGCATGAAGTGCATTCATTCCGTATAAATCACTACTGAATTCACTTATGAAATAAAGTTCATTTATATCCAATGGACTTATTGAACTCGAAATATTTATACCTTGTTTAAGTTCTTTAATATAAGTATTTAAAAAGTAGACACTTTCTTGAGGTCCACTACCATAATTGTCTTTTGGTATATCTGAATTTTTATAATTATTTATTTTTTGAACTTTAAAGATAAGCTGACCTTTTTCAATTGCAGGAATACCTACAATAATATTTCTAGTTTTTAAGACAGAACTTGTTTTATCTATGTACAATGTATTTTGGATTGCCTGTCCATTTTTGTCCAATTCAGCATATCCTACAATATCTATTTTATTATCATCTTTTACAGGATGAGCTATTGAGTATGTTTTACCATTAGTTAAAGTGAATCTTTTTAATGTACCAATAGGTAAAACCGTATCTTCAAAACTAGTTCTGTCTGTAGACCAGTTATCGTCAAAGTAAGAAAAACCAACACTACTTATCTTCTCTTTAATAGTAAATGGCTTTCCTGCTGGTGTTAAAAAAGTAAGTGAGCCATCAGTATTTTTAAAGTTGGTATATAAATTTTCCATGTTACTTACTTCAACATGTTCCCCATCACTGTCCCCTTGAATAAACGGGTACAATTGCAATCCTGGCGCATGAAGAACCTGCCAGTCATTATGGCTTAATACAACTCCAGTACCATAATCCATTAATAGGTCTGTTGTTGTAGAAGTATTGAATTGGGTAAAAGGATGTTGTAAGCCAAAAACACCATGCCCTAATTCGTGCGCTAGTGTGCGAACAGTATTGTTTTTATTAAAGATAAAACCATATTGACGCTTAAGAGGCATAAAGCCAAGCAGGTTTGATTTGTTAGATGGTGCATCAGTATAAATAACATAATAGGTATCTTTTTTATAATTTGATCCTAATTGTATCTTTAAATTTGCTGTTATTTGTTGCTGTTCTGGTGTGTAAGTATTTAATAAGTCACTATCACTCGTCTCAATACTATCTCCCCAGCTATTATCTAAACTGACATTGATCGTGTTAACCTCAAAAGTTATTCCGGCAGGTTCATAAATTGCGTTTAATTGTTTTTGCGCATCATTTGGTATTGTTGCGTTATTAACACTTACCAAGGTCACATTTACTTTTTTATTTGTTAAATGCCACAAATCAATTGTTCCTGCAATATCATATTTGCCAGCAGTTTCTTTAGTATCTTTTGGTGCTACAGGTTTTACTGTTGCAATGATAGTTTCTTTTGCAAAATCTAAAGTTTTTTTCAGCGTAAGAGTGGCAACATTGTCTTTCCAAACAATTTTAGTACTGTCGATAGCAGTACCGTTTTGTGTTTTAAAGACAAGGTCTTTCTTTGTTTTTCCGTTCTTGAAATCAACTGTAGCCACTACAACATCAGTCGAATTTGGACTGTCTGAAATAGCTTTGTAATTTACTTTGTATGTTCCACCATTTTTTTGTGGAATTGCCTGATAAGTTTTACCCAGACTTCCATTATCAGCTAATGGAGCAGTATCAAAAGAATATTTTCCATCTCCCTGAGAGAAAGTTACTTTGACATCTGGTGAAGAAATTTCAGCGACATCACCTCCGGATCCCATTCCGTTTGTGTTTTTAGGAGTTGGTATTCCGCCTGGAGCCAGTTGTCCGGTTTGTTCTATATTTCCGGCTGTAGCATTAGCAGGAACAGTAAATTGTTTACCATCTTTATCTGTAATAATAATATCATTTACCGTTTTGTCTATTACGGAGGTTACTCCTGTAGTGCTGGTAACTGTTATAGTGCCATCAGGATTTTTTACAACAGACTTTATAGATAAATCATATTGATGATTAACAACATTTCCTGCGTCTCCAAATGCATCATTTACCACACCATCTAAATCTCCAACACCAGTCCAGGCAGGATCATAACTCGCAACAATTTCTCCGGAGATTAATTTAAAGTCGGTATTAACACCAATGTTGTTGAAGGTAATTCTAATACGGGAAAATTTTCCTATATTGGTTTTATCGCCTCCAAGAGCATCAGCAGCATCAATTAGTTTTTTGAATTTCTCTAAAAAAGGAAGGGTTACATAGCCTTCTCCAGTAAAGCTACCATTGCTTCCTGTCGCTTTTGATACAACAATTGGAAAATCTCCTGCTGTAACTACATCATTAGGATAAAGATTAGGCAAAGGAGTTTTATTAGCCAAATCATTTGGATCTGGTTTTATACCACAACCGGCAAATGTAATTTCATCTTTTGCAATGGTTGTAAATTCATTAATTGTACTGTGAATATATTTACCTACATCACAGGATGACCCTACAGTATACTCGTATGTTGTATTAGGTTTTAAATTACTAAGGGTAATATTTTCTCTGGGAGTTACGGCTTTATACCATTCTGAACCGGCATTTTTTTCACGATAATTTACCTGATAGTCAAAATTATCTATATTACCGCTCCATGTTATTTTAGCCTGATCCTGACTAACGCCGGAAGTTGTAATAGCCAGCGGAGCAGTACAAAACATTTCGTAGGTAAAAGCAAAAATTTCTGTATATCCATTATTTTTGAATACACCAATTTCTTCGGCTCCTAAAATTGCTTTTGCTTTTATACGCCATGCATATTTTTTGCCTGGAATAAGTTGAGGTTCGTTTATACCATATTGCAAAGTTGTCATTTTGGTCGTAGTGGTATACAATGGAGGCGAATAAGCAAATGCATTTTGAACCGGAGTATAATTATCCCAAATTTCTACCAATGAAAATTCGTATTCTACATTACTAACATTGATGCTTCGTGGTGTCCAGCTAAAAACAATATTTTGAATATTTTGCTGCATAATCGAAGCATTGTTCAAAGGCAGGTTTAAAAAAGGAGGTTCATTCTGAAAAATAATGGTTGTTGAACCTGTTTTTTTAGACAGTTTTTTTCCTGTCGCAAAATCGTATACTTCTACATATATATTGTAAATACCTTCTGGTAAGGGTTGTGCATATTGATTTTGATTGACTCCTAACAGGTTTTGATATTCAAAATATGGAGCCAGGTCAACATTGGTTAACTGAAGCGGAAATCCTCCTTCGAGATA
The DNA here is from genome assembly GCF_001602525.1 of Flavobacterium chilense. Taxonomy (GTDB): domain Bacteria; phylum Bacteroidota; class Bacteroidia; order Flavobacteriales; family Flavobacteriaceae; genus Flavobacterium; species Flavobacterium chilense. Next base: position 167,352 of record NZ_LSYT01000005.1, on the reverse strand, counting down.
CAATGGTTTTGCACCTACCACAAAATCATTAGTATTAAATGAAATCCCATTACCCTGAAAATAAATCTTTAACCTTACCTGACGATTTGAAATGGTTAAATCGTTTAAAGTTAACTGAATTTTTATAGGGCTGTTTATAGTAGCTGCATCAGCATATTTAGTCAGATAAATAGGTGAGGGCTGTGTGATTTGGGTTGTGACCGAGATAGGAAATGTCTGCGCATAGCTTCTAAACCCTGCTAAGGAACATAACAATAATAGGTATAAGTATAATTTTTTTAGCATTTTGGGTAATTGAGGTTTATCCATTTTTTGTTGGGTTAGTATCTTACTACTTTATTTTTGAATATGTTTAAGATCAATTTCATCAATTGTAGCATTTTTGACGGCTAATTCATGATAAAACGGAATCATCTTTAATTCTATCGCATCTGTTATTTCAGCATCGGATTTTTTATCTTTTATTAATTTAAAAGCTTCCTGAACTTCTTCTTTACTAAAATCAGCTATATTTTGATTTTGTTGAATTTCAGCTGTGGATATTTTTGACAATGTTGAAATTTCTTTTAACATCCATCTGTGATGCATTAACTGATCACGGTTATTGTTGCTTCTTTCAACTAATTTTAAATACGATTTATAAGCAGTTTTATCAGTAATCTCAGTTTCGTTTACGCCATGTAATTTATGGCTGTTTACTCTTCCAATGGCCATTACATAAGCATTTTCAAGACTTTCATCTTTGTTCTTCATTTCTTTTTCAAGCTTTTGAGCTGCTTCTATGATATATTCGTTATAACTCTTCAGATTCTTAGCTTCTATGTTGTAAGCTTCCAGATAATCTAACACTTTTTCTTTAAAGTCTTTATCATCAGGAGCCAGGGTAGCTAATGTTAATAAATGTTCTAAATTGTTACTTTCTTCTGTTGGAATTGGGCTTAATGCCAACTGCATATCTTTTAATTGTGCTGTAATTTCGTCCCTTGTGCCTTCAAAGACTTTTCCGTTAAGGTTTATTTTCAGAACAGGATTTGCCGGATTTAATTTCATATCATCTTCAATCCTTGGCTCTCTTTTTGGACGCATTTTTATTTTATCAAAAGAATAAGCATAGGACAGAGTAGCTGTTAGATCATTGTTTTTACGCCCAGCGGAATTATTAAACAAAGAAATCATACTCATGTTGAAATTGTGTTTTTGGAGATAAATATAAGATCCGTTAAGTCTAAAATTGAAAATGTCATTTTGCTTATCACCATTGCTATAACTGGTGTTATAGCTAGTAGAGGCAGAGGTATTTAATTTTTTATCAAAAAATAACTTTGTAACTCCTATTGTAGGACCAATGATGAGGCTTTTACCAGAATCTGTTTTTCCATAGGTATTGTTTAGGGAACCGTTAAAACTTAAATCTTTTTCCGGATAACCAAGAGAATAGGTAAGTGCTGAGTTATAATAAGTAGAAGCCCCACCAGGAACAGTTCGCCCTTGTTGTTGATTTTGGGCATCTTGCATTGTAAAATTAGCACTAATGGCTTTTTTCAGTTTTTTATCATTTTTTAATAAATAATTTACGGTAAGCCCGATATTTTGATTGACTTGTCTAAAATTTAAAGTATCGAGATAATCATAATTAGAAACCTGATTGATATAATCAAACTGATTACGGCTGTTGGTATAGGATTGAAAATTAGAATAATTAAAATTGAGGTTTAATTTCTGGTTAGGTCTGAAATCAGCATTAACAGAAGATACTAAACGTTTCATCTGACTTTCTTTTTGCTTATCTAAATTATCCTTTTGGAGTCCAAGATTTACAGCAAGAGAAACTTTGTCTTTGTAAAGGTTTTGTGTTGCATTAACGGTAATATTTTCTAAATCATTATTAAAATAATAACCACCAAAAGTTCGGTAATTTGGATCAATTCTTTCATATCCAAGTCCTAATGTTCCTTTTCCGGCAGGATAAATTAATTGCCCCTTAAAAGCATCATAACTTGTAGTTGTACTATTTCTGCCCATCAGAAAAGAAGAAATTCCTTGTGCTTTTCCACCTTCTGTGACTCTTAAATCTTCAGTAATACTACTGTTTGCATATTCTGTAGAGACTTGTAATTTCTGAAAAAGTTTAAATGTTGTTTCAAAACTAATCGCAGTATTTTCTTTTGGAGTTACATCCAGCTCAAATGGGACAGGATTGTTTAAGGAATTGATCTGGTCTTTGGCTTTGAATAAAGTAAGGCCTAAATTTATTTTTTCTAACGCATATGATGTTTTAAAACCATAACCAAACCTCTTATATGCTGGCAAAATATCCGGATAAGCTGAGTCATATTCGCTACTTTTTATTAATCGCCCATACATTGCACTAATCTTAAATTTTCCCTGTGGAGTTAAATCAACTCCAAAACCTGTAAACTGATGACCGCTTAAAGTATAAGGAGAGAAACTCATGCTAACATCGCCAATATGGGCAGTGATCCATTTATATGATGGATGTATGCTTAAACGATTCATTAAAACGGGTTTATTATAACCGAATTTTTGATTCGTATAAGAAAATGAAAATGGAACATTGTACAAATTTGCAATGTTGAAATTGATGTTTCCGTTCAAGAAATAGCTAAAAGGTTCTCTTGCAGCATTTCCGGAATAGAAAACAGTATTAGCAGATGCGCCGCCACTTACATTTATCAATTTTGCTTTACCTAGTTCCTGAACATTAAAGTTTTGCGAAAACCCCAAAGTACTTATAAAAAGCAATATTGTAATTAAAATTATTTTTTTTAAAACCATTCTTTAGAGGCATGAAAATCAGAGTTTATTTTCAATCTGATTTTCATTTATTATTTGAAATTGATAATTTTTACTTACTTGACTAAAGTTTATTGAATGATAATTTTTCTCAATTTACTTCCTTGCTGCGACTCAAATAGTACGAAATAAACCCCTGAAGGAAGTCCGTTAAAACTAAAGTTGAACAGGTAATTATCTTTGCCATCCTGAGTTTTTGAATCAATAAGCATATTGTTATTCAAATTAAAAACCTTAACATGCGCCGGCATTACTTTATCTAGTAATACATCTACTGTGAAAGTTCCTTTTGATGGATTTGGATAAATTTTTAAATCAAATTTTTTCGAAACCTCATCCGGATTATTCTCTTCAAATTCACCTTCAGTAACTAATATTGTTTTGGTTTGATAAGCAGTACAATCTCCTTTTTTAGTATTCATGGTAACATCATATTGACCAGCCTCATTAAAACTTATCTCAGCAAAATCTTTATTTTTAGAAACTATAGTGGCATTGGCTGGTAAAATCCATTCGATTTCATCGGCAGCAGGATTACTAATATCAACAAGTATAAATTTCTCATTTTTAAATACCTGACTGGAAACAGCGAATTCAGCACTAATAGCAGTACTCTGGCTTGATATTTTGATAGTATCTGTAGCCTCACAACCTAATTTGTTGGTAACAATTACCGTATAATTTGCAGGTTGAGAAACGGTGATCATCGCTTTGTTGCTTTTGAATCCTTTGTCTGAAGTCCATGCATAAGTAGCTTTAACATCGTCAATAGTTGCATTGATAGTTAAAGTCTGATCAAAACATAAGGTTACATCTTCGCCAAGATTGATAATATCTTTAGGCGGATTTACAATAGTATAAGTATGATTGATCATACAGCCTTTGCTATCAGTAACCATTACATTATAATCACCGGCTGAAGCATTGCTTAATACATTCGATTTTTCGCCTGTATTCCATAAATAAGTGTAAGGTGCTTTTCCTCCTGAAGATGTTAATGTAATTGTAGCATCAGAGCCAGCATAACAAGTTGGTATTTTTATTACTTCGGATGTTGCCAAATGAACAGGCGCAACAATAGTAATGATTTTTGTAATGGTACAGCCATGATTATCTGTTACTAATACTGAATAATTACCTGGAGGAACATTTTGAATAGTAGCAGTTTTTGCTCCTGTATTCCATACATAATTATACGGAAGAGTTCCTCCGGATGGTGTTGCATTAATAGTCCAGTCATTTGCATCACCACAAATCATGTAATCTGAGGTTAAGGTATTATCTAAAATTAAAGGTTCGGCTATAATAAGGACTTTACTTTTAGCTTTATTTCCGTTTGAGTCTGTTACTATCGTATAATATGAACCTTTTCCTATTCCGCTCAGGATAGTACTCGCAGTCAATGGGGTTGCATTACCATTTTCAAACCATTGGTAGGTATAGCTTTCTCCGGGTTTTAAAAATCCGCCAATTGTTGTTGGTTTTAAACTTCCGTTTTTATCACCGTTACATAAAATAACGTTTTGCACCTCTATATTAGTTTCTAAAAGTGCAGGTTCAGTTACTTCTAATAATTCAGATGTTAAGCTACAATTTTTAGCATCTGTTATAATTACATAATATTTCCCTGCTGCTAAATTAGCCGCTGTTGGAGCTGTTTGGTTAAGATTTGTAGCATCGCTTTTGAACCATTTGTAAGTGTAATTTCCGTTTGATCCCTGAGCTGTTATGGTAATAGAACCATTACTTAATCCTTTTCCTGTTGCAGGAACTGATACAACATTACTAATGGTTAAAGCAGTTGGTGATGTAATTTTTACAGTTGCATCAGTGCTTTTACATTGTTGAGTGTCTTGTACCTGAAGTGTATATTCACCATCTGCTAAATCAGTTATAATGGTTTTTGCCCCACTTACAAAACTTGTCCAGTCTTTAATTAAAGTTCCGTTCTGGAAATAACGATATTTGTAAGTTCCATTTCCTCCGGCTGCTGTAATTGATATACTACCATTATTATCGCCAAGACATTTTACAGGTTCCTGAATAGTTGTAAAAGTTACAAGATCAGGTTGAGTAATAGTTATAGGGGCAGTGGTAACTTCAATTGTTTTAGAGTCTTTTACAACAGCATAATAAGTTCCTATTTTTGCATTTAGCAGTTCTGTATTGTTTTCATTAGGTAATAAAACATTGTTTAGATACCAGGATATTTTTTTGACACCAAAACCTCCGTTTACAGTTGCTTTTATTATAGCATCATTAGATTCGAAACAAGTCATATCCTGAGTTTGGCTAATGGTAATGGTAAGTGGGTTATCAGTAAAATCAAAATCGGTATATTTGGTACAACCTGTATCATCCTGAACAGATACATAATAATGATCTTTAATAAGATCTGTAAAATCAACCATTTTAGCTGATGTATTTGAAATGGTTTTTAAGATTGTTTCGTTTCCTTGTGCATTTTTAGTGTAAAGCTTATATTCATAATTTGTTTTTCCACCTTTGATTTCAAAATGTAAGGCACCATCATTTCCATTTTGTGCAGATGGATTAATATAGGTAATTTTATCTATGTCAAAACCAAAATCTGCTGGCTGAGTAATTATAATTTCATCTAAAATACCAACACAATGACTGGCATCAGCAGAATTATAATTGGCATCACGAACTTCAACGGCATAAGTACCTTCGGTTAATGCATTTAATGCACTTGGTGTAAAGTTTTCGTAGATATTGGTTGCTTTATTTTTCTTTTTCCATTGATAATTATAAACAGGTGCATTGTTAATTATAAAAGGTGTTCCTCCTGTAACTGATATAATAATTGAACCATCCTGACCATCAAAACAACTTACGTTCAATTTTGAGTCGAGATTTACTATGATTGGTGTAGGTTGTTTGAAGGTAACATCAATATTATTAGAATCAACTCCTCCCACATCTGTAGCAGTAAGCGTATAATCTCCATCTGAAATATTTTCAAATTTAGCTTCATTACCAACAATTGTAATTACAGCATTTGTAGTTTTATTTTTTAACTTATAAGTATAAATTCTGTTAGATTGATTTTGACCAAAAGTAGCTCCTCCGGTTGCAAGAGCATCTAACGAACCTAGTAAACCATTACATCTTGCTTGTATGTGAGTTTCTGTTAAAAGCGGTTTTGTAGGTTGTTCTACAGTATAACTATTTGTAGTAGTACAAGAATTTGCATCTGTAACCAAAACAGTATAAGTTCCGGCTGGAATATTATTTAAAACAGGACTATTTGTACCAACAGTAAAACCTAAGCTATTTTTCCATTGGTATGAATACCCTGCGGTTCCGCCTGCAACAGTAATCACAATTTTTCCTGTAGATAAACCAAAACCAGTAGTTGGAGTAATAGTCTGATTGTTTATAAATACAGAATTTGCAGGTTCAGTAATTATAATAGTCTGCTCAGCGGTTTGACAACCATTTGCATCAATTATTTTTACGGTATAAGTTCCCTGGGTGAGTCCTGAAATAATTCCGTTTTGCGAATCAATTATTCCACTTGAAATAATCGTATATGGTTTTGTAATATCTGCAAATTTAGTTCCGCCAGTAATATTTAGTTTTATACTTCCGTTACTTCCCTGAAAGCATGATACATTTGTTTTGGTATAAGTAAAAGCTAATTTATCCGGTTGTAAAATGGTAAAAGTATTGGTACCAAAAAGAATATTATTTTTAGCATCTTTTACTGTAATTACATAATTACCTGCGGGTAAATTTGATGCTTTTGATACGGTTGAGGTTGGCGAGATATTTTCTGATGAAGCATGTTTTACTCCGTTAGTTGTATTTAACCATTCAAAAGTATATTCTTTAACACCACCGGTAACTACAGCATTGAATTCTGCAGATGTATCTCCAAAACAGGCAATATTTGTATTTGAAGTTTGGGTTATGCTAACGATTTCAAATTTAGCAGGTTGAGTAATTTCATAATCTGCTTGTGGTAAAGTACATCCATTATCATCTTTTACTATCAAATGATAAATTCCAATACTTAAACCTGTTATCGAAGGACCTGAACCAATTATAGCAGGATTAGTATCTTTGGTCCACTGATAGTTATAATTGGGCTTACCTCCTGAAACAGTTACGGATATACTACCATTATTAGTCTCAAAACCAGTTAGATTAACTGGGGTTACACTTTCGATTTTTAATGGTGCAGTGGGTTGAGTAATCACAATAGCCTGCGCAAGTGTTGCGGTACAGCCATGATCTGTTCTGTCAGTAACAATAACATTGTATGTACCTGTTTCAAGATCTGATAAATCGGCTCCTACAGAATAAGCGATACCATTTTTAGTCCATTGCTGTGTGTAAGGCCCGGTTCCTCCTGTAATATTGATATTGATTGCTCCTGTTGCGGCACCATAACATAAAACATTTGTTTGGCTCAATGCAGTTACTTTTAATTCATTTGGTTGTTTTAATTCGTAATTTAGTTGTTGTGCCAAAGCAAAAGGCCCGCTTGGGTTGGCGTTGTCGGTTACATAAACGCTATAAAAGCCGAAACCAAGGTTCGAAATTTTCGCAGTATTTTCTCCCGGAATAACAGTTCCGTTTTTTGTCCACACGTATTTGTATGGCGTAACTCCTCCTTTAACAACTGCAGTTAATTCTCCGTTGGTATTGCCATAACATTTGATGAATTTTGATTCTGTGATTTCAACTTCCAATAAAGAATTTTGATTGACAATAAAAGTTTGCGTTGCTGTGCATGATTTACTATCCGTCACTAATAATGTGTATGAGCCTGTTTTTAATCCGGATATATCTTTTGTACTACTTGTAAATGAAGGATAAGTGCTCGAAGACCAGTTGTAATTATAACCACCATTTCCACCAGTTACATTTCCAAGTGTAATAGCTCCGGTACTTTCACCAAAAATTGCTACATGTGTTATAGTTGCTGCAGGAATTGTTATTGTAAGAGGCTCTGTGATTTCAATATCAGTTAAAAAAGCCTGACAACCATTTGCATCTGTTACAGTTAGTGAATATTTTCCGGCGATTAGGTTGTCTGCTGTTGGTTGTGTACTTCCATTACTCCATAAATATTTATAGCCACTTCCAATTGTTCCTCCAGAAACAATGGTTGAGATCTTACCGTTACTACCATTTTTACAAGAAACATTTTGTTGTAAAGAACTGGAAACTAATAAAGGTGCAGCAGGTTGGGTAATGTTATATGTTTCTTCTACCATATCGCCTTTACTATCTCTTATTTCTACACGAAAAGTTCCGGAAGTAATTCCGGTTAACGTTGAAGTTTTTTCTGCAATTGGAGCTCCATTTTTAAACCATGTATAATCATAATCTGATGTTATGGTACCTCCAATTCCTTTTACTGCTATTAGACCTGTAGCATCACCAAAACATTTTACATTAACTTGTTGTACAAATTCCAGGTTTAAGGCTTCTAATTTTATTGTTATGACAGGAAAAGTACATCCTGAAGATGATGTGACATTAATATTATATGTACCATTTGCTAAATCGGTTTTCTGACTTACATTTCCTGGTGAAAATGTAGGGTCACCAACTTTAGACCATTGGTAGGTATAGCTATTATTTCCGCCAGGAAGAATTCCGCCTGTAGCATTTAATATGATTTGACCATTATTATTTGTTAGTGTTGGTTGTTTAGAGGTGTATGTAACGTTTAAATCAAGCGCAGGCTCGCTAACTGTAACAGTAGTTAGTACTGTTGAGCATCCTGATACCTGATCATCTGTTATGGTATACCTGTAAGTTCCTGCTGTTAATCCGGTACGTTCGAAAGATCTTATAGAAGTATTATCACTCCACACCACTGTATAGGTTGTGTTTGGTGTACCTCCAGAAGGCGTTAGATTGATAGCTCCTGTAGCAGCCCCACGACAGCTAATGGGAGTAATAACTTCATTAACTAATATTTTTGGATTTTGAGTTAATTCTTTTATGTCTTTTGCAATAGTAGCGTTTTGGTTATCTATTACATGTACCATATAGAAACCAGCTTTTACGTTAAGTAATTGTGGGCCTGTACCATTAACAGGCACCGGATTATCACCATTTATATTATCACATTTGAACCAGCTATACGTATAATTTGGAGATCCACCATAAGGATAACCGCCTTTAGCTTGTGCAGTTAAACTTCCGTTATTTCCAAAACAAGTGATCTTGGCTGGTTGATTAATAATGACTTCAATTTGATCCGGTTGATATACTGTAAAGTCTTTTTCTAAAAAGAAACAACCATTAGCATCATTTACTTTCACTCTGTATGTTCCTGCTTTAAGAGCATTTATATTTACAGGTTGTAGCGGATTGGTAATGTTAGACCAATTAACAGTATATCCGGGTGTTCCCCCCGAAATAGTGTTCAGGGAAATAGTTCCGTCAGATAATCCTGCTCCCGTTACATTGGTGACATTCCCTGTAATAGGAACTAATGCAGGTGGATTAATAATTGTAACAGATTTTGCTCCATTTATATCAGCTTGTTGGGAATAACCAAATAAACTCATAAAGAACAATAATAATAAGTAATGTTTTTTCATAATGATGCTTGAATATTTGGTTTTTTATTTTTCTATACAGGAATTACTGTCAACAACTGTAATCTTATGAGGACCTTCTGATAATTGAATGGGATTAGCCGTTAACGGATGTTTTTGTAACAGTGTTTCACTATCAATCATATAATAATAAGGAGACGTTCCTCCTGAAGCGGAAATTTGTACAGCACCTTGTTCATCATGACATTTCGGCTGTAATTGTGTTATGGTAAAGGTTAACGGATCTGGGCTTCCAACAACAAAAGGATCTGTTGTAATTGCAGTGGCTCCAACAATTGTATTAGAATCTGTAGTAGTTTGAGATTGGTATTTTATGAAATAGGATCCTTCGGCTAAACCTGACCATGTATATGTCAAATTGATGATTTGATCTTTTGTTACAAATGTACTTTTGTCGAAAATTCCATTTTTAAAGATGTTAAAAAGAAATTTATCGCCATCTTTAAGTTCTGTTTTAAATTTTAAAGTTACACTTCCGGAACTTTCATATTTGCATTTAGTTTTATCAGCTATGGGTTGGCCATCTAGTTCAGGAGAACAGCCAATAACAGTGTAAGTAATCACTTTTGACTGCATCGTTACTTTAGGAACGGCATGAAAGGAATCAATGTCTGATTTAATTTTCAAACTTCCCCTGAAACCTGACCCCAGTATGCTTGCCGGAGTAAATTTATATGAACATGAATTCCAGGTAGTGCCATCTGTGCTGTAATAATGACGATTACCTGATTGTAAGGTAATATTTTCACATACGCCTACAGTAGATGTTGAAGGTGTCAATTGGTTTATATAAGGTGATTTTATGTAAAAGTACTCTGGGGCACAACCACCTGACAATATAGTTCCGGCTACATAATCACTATAAGTATAAGTAAAGTTTTGCGGAATTGTACATCCTGCATAAATACCAGGTCTCCAATTAATAGTTAAAGGAAAATTAGCTATCGATAAATTAATAATCATACCATAATTATCTACACCAGCTCCATAACTATCATATAAAGTCTGACCTGAACTATTTGATACTCTTAAGTTCCCATTACCATTATTAGTTAAGAGAAGATCAATATCAAGCATAACTTGTTCTTGCGAAAAACTGGCTATACTCGAAAATAACAGAATTAAGAATGTAATTTTTTTCATATCGATTTAATTTTTATCGGTCTATTTTTCAATGCAATCACGACTATCTACAACTATCACGCTATGATTTCCTTCTCTTGTAATTGGTATCATGTACGGACTTGTAAATGAGTTTTTATTCGTTTCATTATCTAAAATATAATAATATGGTGGTGTTCCACCTGTTGCTGAAACTTGAATTGAGCCATTACTGTTATTGCACAATGGCTGTATTGCTGTAAGCGTAAAATTTAATTTTTCTTTTGGTGTTATGGTAAAAAATGTGGTCGGGCCAACACTAGATGGTGTATTGTTTTCAAACTGTGTTTGATATTTAAATTCGTATTTTCCGGGAGGTATATTTTTCCATTTAAAGACAGTGGCTGAGATTTTCTCAACATTTGTAACATCATCAGAATATGAAGATGTTATGATGTCTTGACCTACTGGGTTACGGGAAAATAGATATTTCTCACCAACTTCTAAAGGTCTGCTAAAAGTGAATATAACCTCGCCATTGCTATAATTGCAAAAGGTAATATTAGGATCTGATGTATTATTTAAATTTGGAGAGCAAAAAACAAATATAAAGGGATGATAGGTATACACCTGAGTCCCGGTAAATTTGGCTCTGAAATAAGTGGTTTTATTTATTCCTGAATTATCAGAATAAATTTGATTATAAGTTTTAGTTAAGGTATTTACATTAGAATTTGGTATAACTTCATAAACATTACTTCCTGGTTTTCTTACTTCCCATCTTTCAATGCTGCCTGAGCAGGTAAGATTGCTTGTAACGCAGCCTGTATTATTTATATTTCCAATAGCCTGAACATTCACTCTAAGACCAAAAGGCTGGCTGGCACTTTTATATTCGCAACTACTGGCATTATCCAAAATAACTTGAGAAATCTCATTGTAAGGAAAAGGATAACAAAAATCGTCTCCAGTAGGTTCACATCCCAAAACTTGTATTATTTTAGATGGTTTTATGAGTGTTTCAAAACTAATGCTGGGATAATTATCTGCATTAAAATTAATAGATGGTATAAGGTTATTACTTGCATCATATGCATAGAAATTTTCGGCACCCGGAGAAGAACACCCACAACCAAGAGATCCGGCTTCCAGATTAACTCTATAGGTTAGTTGCCCAAAGCTGTTAACCGACAATAAAATAATAAACAATAGTAAAATTCTCTTCATATAATTATTTCTCTACACAATCATTACTGCCCATAATTATAACATTATGTTTACCTTCTTTTTCAACAGGCATATTATATGGACTTATAAATAGATATTTATTAATTTCGGTTAAGAAAAAATAAAAACCAATCATTCTTAAAATTTCAAAGTATAAAAATCCATTTTTGATGCTCTTCCGTCTTTAAATACGGCTCTAATTCCGTATTTATAATTAGTATTGATGGTAACTGTAGGATCAGATAAACGTTTTGTTTTTCCAGTTACAATCTGTATTAATTGTAAAGCATCTTTATCAGAAGCTTTATAAATTTCAAAGCTTTCTACTTCTGTATTAGAATATTCCCAAGACAAATCAATTGTATTGGTAGTTTTATTTGCCTGTGCAAAAAAGCCTTTAATTGCAGGCATTACAGAATATTTTGGTACAAATAAATTTAATTCTGGTGAAGGATTAGAAATAAGGCTGCTTTCATCTTTTGCAAAAATGGCATATTTATAAGCTGTTCCGTCTTTTACATTTTTGTCCTGAAATTTTTCTTCTTTATTTTTTGTTTCAAAAATCAGAGACCAATCTTGCTGTCCATTTTCTTTTCGATACAATTGATGAACAGCTACATCTTCGCTTGAACTATTTGCCCATTCAAGAAATATAAGACCATCTTTTATATCATATTTCGTGAATGCAGGAGAAGCAGGAGGTATTACATCAGGTTTTTTTAATATTAATGGATCTGAAAAAGCAGACATGTTATAACGATAATCAACAGCAATGACTTTATAGTATACTTTGCTGTTTAATGTTTTTATAACCACTTTATCTTCAAAAGCGTTTGTTTCGTTTGGACTTATGGTGAGCTGGCTATATTCTTCATCAGGATTATTGGCTTTGTAAATTCGATAACCCAACAGATCTTTTTCTTTGTTTTTATCCCAGGTTAATTTTACCACTCCTAAACTATCAATTACACCTTTAAGTCCAATAGGTTTTGCTGGCGGAATTGAATCAACGGGCTGTACAAGCATTGGAAAAGAGACCCTGTTACTTCCGTTTTTTCCAATAGCGGTCAGTGTAAAATAATTGGTAGAAGATAATTTGTCATAAACTACATTACGGGATTTAGGTGAAATGTTTTTAACAACGGTCTTATAATTAGCATCATCCTGATCAGAACGATTAAGTTCAAAACCAGAAATTTCGTTATTTCCTTCCTCAGGAAATTCCCAAATCAAATTTACGGTTGTATCATCTTTAAATTCCTTAACCGTAAGATGAGGAACATATTTTAAAATTGATTTTGCCTTTCCTGAAACTACTTCAGAATACGGACCTAATTCACCAAATGGAGAAATACCCTGAATTCTATAACTGTATTGTATATTATTTGATATCGAATCAACATAAAAAATTTGTTTATTGTTTGCGTTTTGCTGACTCAAACTTGTATAAGGTTTATCTGTGATTCTTTTAAAATTTTTCTTGTCTGTAGATCTTTCAACAAAGTAACTTCCATAAACGTGAGATAATATTTTAAAATTCCAGCTCAACATCGTACTGCTATCAGTAAAATGAGCAGTAAAATCCATAGGTTTAGGCAGAGGCTCATAATCTTTTAGCCCTACAAATACACCTCCATAAACGATATTCATTTCTTTTTGCGGTACATTTGAAGAAATTCTATAAGCATATTTTTCATTTTGTTTGACCGTTTTATCCTCAAAACCTAAACCTGCTTTTTTTGCAATCTCAAAGTCTTTATCAGCTGAAAACAATGCAAATGTGAATCTTTGTTCATTTTCTTCCGAGATATTTACTATAGATTCTATGTTATCAGCACCTCCAACAGTAAAAGATTCACCATAAATTGCTTGTGCAACAATGGCAGCATTATCATTTTCGTCAATTAGTTTTTCCCATTTTTCAACAGGTTCTGGTTTACAAATCTGAGATAAAATAACTCGTTCAGGCTTTGATAGCGTTTTATTATCCCTGGTTACAGTAAATCTCTCTAACAAATAACCATAAGTATTAAGTTTTTTCCAGGCTAGCGGATCATTTACAGCCCATCGCAATAAAATTTTGTCTTTTTGAACTCTTGCTATAACTTCTATCCCAATCTTTTTTTCAGTTGAGACAGTATCTTTAGTACTTTTTTGTTGTGAATAACCATTACTAATTATTGAAAGAACAAGAATAATTAAAAATTTAAGCTTCATGCTAATTTGATTTATTGAATGTAAAAATTGAACTTGTACCTGCTTGTCCGCCAGGTAATGTATAGTTTAGTTTAACGGTATATTTTCCATCCTGTATCATAGGAAAAATTCCATTTATAATATAATCGTATCTTTCAATCATGGCTGTATTTGAGCTATTCAGGTATTTATTAACTACTTTGTATTGTAAATCGACAAAATCAGTCTTATAATAATATGGCTGATTATAGCGATAAGGCAGTCTTTCTCTTAAATAAGAACTATTTGGATTATTTGCCAGATCAGATTGATACCAGGTCAAAAGCTCGATTCCTTTTGTTGGAGGAACCCCTAAGATGTTGGTGTCTCTGCTAAAACTTAAACCAGATTCCAGAGGATATCCTTTATAGAGCAACGGATAGATATAATTTTTATAATAATTATCATCTAACATTGCTTCAACATTGACTAATGGAATGTTTAAAGTCTTATCATTACCAATTATTTCGATTTCATCAAAAGGTTCTGTTGGAGCATTTTCTGCATGTAAGGCATGTACATCTGGATAAATAATTTCGATATAAGTATTTCGTGCTTTTTTAGCACTCATTTTTTCCTGAAAAGTATTGTATTGACTTGTATTAAAATTATATTGCAAAAGTTCAATATCACTTCCGGCAGTAATAGTTTCAGCTAATTCGTTATTCTTAATATCGATGTTCGTATCTTCTGATTCTTGTTTTTGATAGTTTTCAGATAGATTTCCATTTGCATCAGTTTTGGTCGCCAGTGTTTTTAAACTAAGATTGTACGCTTTAGAAGTTTGTAAAACCGGTAGGTCAACAAGAACTTTTTTTAGTGAACTATCATAACGTAAAGTTGCTGTAGCGGTTTTATCTGCCGTTTTATAAAACGCCTTTTGTGATTGACCATCTTTTAAATCAAATAAATATGGCTGTCCTTGTTTTAAAACAATGTAAGCTTGTTTTGATTCATTTTGATAAACGTATTTTTGATCAAAAACAGGGTAACAATAAGCAATATTATTGACAGGAATATTACTTGGCGCAACACCTGTTGTGAAATTTTTGGTTTCACTTTCCATAGCAATTTGTCCCTGATCGTATATAGTTTTCCAGTTTCCATTTACTCTCTCCTGGAAACTTAATTTTACATTTACGGTAAGACTTGAACTTGGAGGTAATACATCCGAAGAAGTAAAAGTCACTAAATCTTTGGTATCATTCCAGCTTAAAGTACCGGGAATAGAAATTCCATCTTTCTTAATACTATATTCTTCAAGTTTAAGCATATAACTTTTTACCCCCGTATCATCTTCAAGAGTAAAGACTTTTTCGACAGGCATATTAAAGCCAACTTGCGGAAGCGTAAATACATCAACACCTTTAGTTCCTTCAGCAGGAGTGATGTCAGCAATTGCTTTTAAGCCCTGCAAAGGATTATTGCTTATAAATTCACATTGCTTACCAAATTCCAATTTAAACCTGAAACTTCCTTTTATAGCACCTCCTAATAGATTAAAATAGCCGGCCATATAACCCCGAATCCATAATGGATTAGGTAATTTTGCCTGTAATAAAACAGCACCTCCGCCTTTTATGATTGATATTTTCTTTTTTATAAAGAACAATTTTATATTAATACCAAGTTCTCCCTGCATGTAGGCATACGATTGTCCGTTTGCATACCAGCCATCAATACCAATTTGACCTGAGCCTTTACAAGCAGCTTCACCATAATCTTTTACCATAATATCGAATCCAAATCCTGCCTGGAAATTGGCATAGAACATCAAAAAGCTTAAATTTCCTGTTTTAAGGCTAAAATCTGCACCAAAAGCAAAACCTTTACCCGAAGCAACGCTGTTTTCATCTCGCATGTAGTTCAGTTTTGCAACATCTACACCCAGTAATTGCGCAACAATATCTGGTGGTGGAGGACTTCCAGGAATTTCATCTCCAAGCATAAAGTAACCTCCGGCTTCAACTTCTATAGGACCAACGGCAAGTTTTATTCCTAATCTGTCTGTTGGTTTTCCCATATGGATGTACCATTTGTCCGGACCAAAATGTAATACTGCCCATCCTGCACGGTTTCCTGACGCACGACCTTTTATAAAACCACCCGGAGTATCAATGTATAAGTCAAAAGATCCGTGTAATGTTTTTGCTCTAAAGTCATATTCAATAGCAGCAAAGGCATTAATTCCCATTGAGTTTTTTACATCATTTGGATATAATTGTTCAGCAGCTTTTGATAGGTTTGTTGTTTTTAAGGCTTCTAATGCTACTTTAGAAAGAAGGGACTCATTTTCGGTTACTGCTTTTAAAGCACCCGTTAATGCCTCTGCACCAGGTATTACAAAAGTTTGCATTACGTGACCTTCACCATAAATACTAATTCTGTTTATACCAGAATTGCTATTAAAGGCAATTTCAAAACCACATCCGCCCCAAAATGCATTTGCAGTAGCGGTACCGGCAAATTTGATTATGGCTTTTACTCCTAATCCTGAATCGATATCGGGTACATAATTTGATCCTGAAGCAGCAAATCGGTTGCTGAAACCATCTTTTTTCATTCGATAGTAAGCACCTCCGCCAAAGCCTTTAAATGTAATAGCTCCTGCAGGGATGTTTAAATTATCTACCATCGCATCAACATACCAATATCTAAACGTTGTAGATCCAAAAATAGCATTGGCTTCTACTTTAATACCACCAGTAAAATCGCAACTTAAGGATCCTTTAAAGCCTTTACCATAAACAGGATCATTATCCATTATGGCAATGCTACCTTTTAATTTCATTCCGCCTAAATCGGCTGTAATTGAAATTTCTTCAAATTTAAGATGGTCATATTTCCATTTCTGAATTCCCTGATCTTTACCAAATTTCCCAACCACATAAAATTTAGTCTGCCCATTAAATTGATTTTCCATCATATTAATAGCAAGATCAACCTTTAAACTAGCGCTTTCAGGACTGGTAATTAAAGCAATTTCATTAATCGTTACCGGAAAATTACTAACAGTGGCATCTTTACCCTGAATATTTTTATATCCAAAATAATCTGCACTTAAGTATGGAGATACTGTTTGCAGGGTTAAATTCTGAAATATAATTCCTTTAAAGTCAACAGTTTCTTTAGTTTCTGCATTCGTTCCGGATTGGGCTTCAGCAGCCGTAATTGGTTTGTTACTGGCTTTTAAGGATAGCGTACCGTACAGAACTGCTTTTGGTAAAAAGTTACCATCCTTGACTTTTAACTCTATATAAGAGTTTTTTTCTATAATAGCATTTGCCTTAAAGGCCTGAAAACATAAACCGTTTGTTACCTGTGCATTTAAAACATATTCATTATTAACGGGATCTATTAATGCTTTATACGCTAACTCTGATCTCGCACCGGCATTACAATTTGCTGATTTTTCTGAAAGAGGTAGAAGAATATCCCCGCCAAAACTGGCAGATGTTAAAGAATTGGCAACTAAGGTTATACTTATATTATCAAGAGACATTTGCCATCCTGATGCGTTTCCTTCATCAATACCTATTAGATTATTTCCCGAAAATGTTCCGGAAACTCCCATACGGTCAATTAATAAATCTGTCGCTTCAAAGCGAATCCTTTCCTTGCTTTCTTTTTTCTTAAACTCTTCAGGTAAAACTATTTTAAGAGATTGTACATAAAGACCACGCCAAAGATTTTCATTTCCGGGTACTAAATATTTTGCAGCATAATCCGGTGGCCATTTTACACTTTTAGAGTTCTGTAAATCACTAAAATCGATTACAGCGTTATTTAATTCAAAGCAAAAACCTTTTTTAGATGTTAACTGAAACTTAGGTAATGATATTTCGACCAAAATATCGTTCCAGTTTGAAACAATAGTTTTAAAGTTTCCGGTAACAAGAGCAGGAGAAGGGAGAGCTACATAATTATTGTCTACCGGCTCCAGAATATTTCTTGAAAATTGTACATCAGCTGTTATTCCAAGTTCCTTAAAACCATTACAATCGATAGTTACATAGGTTTTGTTAGCAACGGCACCTGTCTTCATATCCATTCCTCCTTTGAGGATCAATAATAAGTTTTCGCCGTTTATTTTAATAGGTACATCACCAAGTAAGATCAAATTAGTATCACCAACTAAACCACCTTTATGACTCAATTTGATGTTGTTTGCCCCAAAAAATAATTCCTTTGGTTTTCCGTCAGCTCCGTGTTGTGGTATAATGATTCTGACAAAAGCCGTTAGCTCTGTATATTCAGGGGTAAATTTTGCATTACTAATTCCTAAAAGATATTGAATACCGCCAATTGTCTTTTTTATACCCAAAGGTAACTGCGACAGACTTTTAGGTTCGAGATTGTCAGTAAGGTTACCATTTTCATCTATTTTGAGACAAGTAGCTATTGCTTTTTGTAAGTCATCAGAAGTTTGTTCTGCAATAGGAAAATTCTTTCTTAGGTATTCATTCGTAAACTCACTTTCAGAATTTTGAATAAAATTGAAGAAATTATTCTCAGGAAGAAAATTAGGCTTTGGAGTATTATTCTTACTAAGTGAAAGTTTTTTCGAATTACTTATCGTATCTGTATAAGTGCTTGAAAAACAGTTGAAACTGGTCGTAAATAAAACTAAAATGTATACGAGTAAGCGTAATCTAAGAGTAGTTTTTTTCAATTTTTTGTAGGTTTTGGTTGGGCATTTAGAGAGCCAATATAAAAAAAAATTAATAGGAAAAAAATTGTTTATAAAAAGTTATTATAACATTCCTGTTAAATTTTATATTATTCCCAGCTCCAAATTAATCTGCCAAACTTAAAACATTCCTTATTTTTATCTTTACGGGATTCCACATTATAGCAAAAAAAACTCCAGATCTCTCTGGAGTTTTTTTTTATAATATAAAAAGAAAAATATTACTCTTCTTTCATCGTATGATAAACGTTCATTACGTCATCATCTTCTTCAATTTTTTCGATTAGTTTTTCAACATCAGCGATTTGAGCTTCAGTAAGTTCTTTTGTGATTTGTGGAATACGCTCAAAACCAGAAGATAAAATTTCAAGACCTCTGTTTTCTAATTCTTTCTGTAAAGCACCAAAGCTTCCAAAAGGAGCGTAGATTAAGATTCCGTCTTCGTCTTCAAAAACTTCCTCGGCACCAAAATCAATTAACTCTAACTCTAATTCCTCAGCGTCAAGACCATTATTTGCAATTCTGAAGTTGCAAGTATGGTCAAACATAAATTCAACAGAACCCTGAGTTCCCATTGTTCCGTTGCATTTGTTAAAGTAGCTGCGAATGTTTGCTACAGTTCTGTTATTATTGTCAGATGCTGTTTCGATCAGGATAGCAATTCCGTGAGGGGCATATCCTTCAAACAAAATTTCTTTATAGTTGGCAGTATCTTTATTACTTGCATTTTTTATTGCACGCTCCACATTGTCTTTCGGCATGTTAGCGGCTTTTGCATTTTGTATTACAGCTCTTAATCTAGAGTTGGCATCTGGGTTAGGTCCGCCTTCTTTAACAGCCATAACGATGTCTTTACCAATTCGGGTAAATGTTTTAGCCATTGCTGACCAACGTTTCATTTTTCTTCCTTTTCTAAATTCGAACGCTCTTCCCATTTCTAATTTTTAGTTTTGTGATGCAAAAATACGGTTATTCCTTATTTTTCCAAAATCAATTTTATTCTTTTTTTAGCGTTGGTTAGAAGTTAGATGTTAAAAAGTTTTATGTTTTAGGTTTCCGTTTTTAAAATGAAGATAGGTTTGTATACGTTTTACTGCAAAGCACACAAAGCTAGTTCTCAATTAAAACGCTATAGAAAAAGTAAAGTTCGCAAAGCTTTGTGTTCTTTGCATTTATCAATATACTTTAGATTAAAAGACTTTGCATTTTATTTTTTATTCTCATTTCAAACCTGAAATCTATTTCGAAGCATTAAACTCATTAATGATATTTACAGCTTCGTTTAGGTACGGATTCGTTTTTAGATTATCAATCTGGTATTGATTTATCGTTTTATCATTTGGATACGAACCCAGTAAAAACTGATTTACACTAGAATTGTAGACATCCAGCGGGTTATTTTCATCATTAAAAGTATTGATCTCAGTCCAAAGGGCATTTATTGTTTTTTTCTGATTAAAAACTGCATCAAGAGTCATCGGAAGTTCCGCTTTAGGTGTGTTTACCAACTGATCGATTTTTAAATTGATTTTTTTGATGTTATTAAAAAAGTAATTATCAGATAATCTGGCAGTACTGTTTTTCGCCAGTTTATCAATAAGACTTCTTTTTACGTAAGGTTTAAACTTTAAAAAAGGTTCTAAACTGTCGTTTTTTATCGCAGTAGGAAAATCACTTTCTTTTTGATAAACACTTTCATAAAATTCAGGTAAAACAACATCCGGTTTTACACCAATATACTGATGACTCTTTCCTGTAACCCTGTAAAATTTGTTGATTGTAATTTTTAAGAAATCAGTATTTTTAGTTTCGTCAAGCGAAAGAATGGTTTGCATGGTTGCTTTGCCGAGTGTATTGCTTCCTATTAATAAAGCACGATTGTAATCTTGTAATATAGAAGAGAAAAACTCACTTGCCGAAGCTGTATTGCTGTTTACCAAAATCACGATCGGACCTTTATAAATAAGACCTTTATAAGGATCATTAATAACCGATTTACTTTGCGTGTTATCTACAACAATAGAAAGAGGGCCATAATCGATAAACATTCCGGCTAGTTTTATAGCTTCCTCCATCGATCCTCCACCATTATCGATCAAATCAATTACAAGACCTTGAATATTATCTTTTTCCAGTTTCAAAACTTCGCGGGCAACATCATCAGCACAGCCTTTTCGGGTGTTTCCATCTAAATCAGCATAAAAACTAGGGATTTTAATATACCCAATTTTGCTGTCTTTCCCCACAATGAAACTAAAAACAGAATTGTCTTCATCTTTCATTACTTTTTTCTCGATGAAAACATCAAATGTCTTGCCTGCGTTTCGCTTTAGCGTAAGTGTGATATTCTTATTAGATTCAGACAAAATCATGGTCGAAATAGTTTCCAGTGAGGCGCACGAAACCTGCAAAGTTTCTTTTTGATTGGATATAGACACAATCTGATCGCCTTTTTTTATTTGTCCTGTTTGATAGGCAGGACCATTAGGATCAAGCTCGGCTACAATAATTTCGTTTTTCTCGTTTAGATTTACAGTCATTCCTAAAGACAAATGCTCTTTTGATAAAGAGGCTACGAAACTTGTTTTAGAATCATCACTAAAATAAGCCGTATGCGGGTCAAAATAGGTACAAAAGAAATTGTATACCTTTTCTTCCTGCTTGACATTTGTTTCTAAAAGTGTATTAATTCGGCATATTTCATTCGAAAGAACCAGATTTTTTGCTTTGAATTCAATAGACTTAAAATTCGCTTTTATAGAATCCAGGTTATCACTAGTTTCGGCAATTTCATCCAGAATCTGATAACGTATTTTTTTGAGCCATACTTTCTCTACATCTTCTTTTTTCAGATAAAAAGGAAATGATTTTTTATAAAATCGGATAGTATCATTTTTATTATAATCGATTGGCTCTTTCTGGATTTTTTCCAGAACAGCTTTAGTTCTCAAAAGACCATTTTTATATTTATCAGTAATATCGGTTAGAAAATCGCAATGGTCACTAAGAATCAAATCGTCGAGATTGGTACGATATTTATCAACCAGTTCGTCGTATTCTGTTTTAAAAAATATATTTCGTGAAGGATCCAGTTCGTTCATCAGATTATCAAAAACAAAAATCGATAAACTATCGTCCACCGGTTTTGGTCGAATATGGTCTGCCTGGATAAGGGCATTTATTTTATTTATTATGTCGCAGGTGTTGTCACTATTTTGACTAAACAGGACATTTGTACCTAATATCAATACCAGTAATATTTTTTTCATAAATCGAAAATCTTCGTTTAGTCTAAAATTACATTTTATTTTTTGATAAAAAGTTACAATTTTTGTAAAATTTCTTACATCAGAATAATTTCTTTTTAGTAAGAAATTCAGCTGGTAATTAATTCTTGTATTGAGTTTACTGCAAAAAAAATGCGTTACTCTTTTAGGTAACGCATTCTAAATATGTTTTATAAAAACTATTTCTTGTAAAAAGGTAATTTTACCACTTTTGCAGGAACATCATTTTTTCTAATTCTGATAAAAATATCACTGTCAACCGCGCTATTGTTTACCGTAACGTATCCTAAACCAATACCTTTATTCATAGAAGGTGACATTGTTCCAGATGTTACCACACCAATAACAGCTCCCGAAGCATCTACAATTTCGTAATCGTGTCTTGGTACAGCACGTTCCTGCATTTCAAAAGCTACCAATTTTTTAGTAACACCTTCTTCTTTTTGTTTTTTCAGGTTTTCAGAATTAGTAAAATCCTTAGTAAATTTTGTAATCCATCCTAAACCTGCTTCAAGCGGAGAAGTAGTATCGTTAATATCGTTTCCGTATAAGCAGAATCCCATTTCAAGACGTAATGTATCACGGGCAGCAAGACCAATAGGTTTAATTCCGTAAGCAGCACCAGCTTCAAAAACCTTATTCCAGATCGCTTCAGCATCAGCATTTTTGCAATAAATTTCAAATCCGCCAGAACCGGTATAACCAGTAGCTGATATAATTACATCATTGAAACCGGCAAAATCAGCCACTTCAAAATGATAATAAGCAATTGCAGATAAATCTATAGACGATAAAGCCTGCATAGCTTCAACCGCTTTTGGTCCCTGAATAGCCAATAAAGAATAATCATCAGATAAGTTTCTCATTTCAACACCCAAATCATTGTGAGATGAAATCCAGTTCCAGTCTTTTTCAATATTCGAAGCATTTACAACCAGTAAATACTCTTCATCTTTCATTTTATACACAATCAAATCGTCAACGATTCCGCCTTCATTGTTTGGTAAGCACGAATATTGTGCTCTTCCAATAGTCAAAGTCGAAGCATCATTCGAAGTCACTTTCTGAATCAAAGCCAAAGCATTTGGACCTGTTAACAAAAATTCACCCATATGCGAAACGTCAAAAACGCCCACACTATTACGAACTGTTTCGTGTTCAGCATTTACACCTTCGTAAGTAATAGGCATATTATAACCGGCAAACGGAAGCATTTTCGCTCCCAAACTCTCATGTATGTGCGTAAGCGCAGTATTTTTCATTGTGTTGTTTTATAAAATTGTGTCGCAAATTTATTTAAAAAATATCAATTTTTTATAGTCTAAATTATAAATTTCGCAACAATTAGGAGCTATTTCCTGCTATCCGCTATATCTTTTTGTTTTTAAAGAAAAAACAAAAAGGATACCGCTGCTATCAGGGCTAGGCATTTAACGTAACCAGAACTATTTTCTTCTTCATTTTTTATGTAACTTTAATTCATAAATTAATGCCATGAAAGAGCCGTTTTTAATCACGAAAGAAGATATTCTGAAATTTTACAAACCTGTAAATCCTCACACACATAAAGGACTTCAGGGACATGCCGTGATTATTGCCGGAAGTTATGGCAAAATAGGCGCAGCCGTTTTAGCTTCAAAATCCTGTTTAAAATCCGGTTGCGGGCTTGTAACTACTTTTACACCCAAGTGCGGCTATCAGATCCTGCAAATCTCGATTCCCGAAGTAATGGTTATTACCGATGAAAACACCAATTTTATTACCAATATACACCTTCCTTTAATTCCGCAGGCAATTGCAATTGGTCCGGGAATAGGGCAGGAGTTAGGCACACAAAAAGCATTGTTCGAATTTTTAAGAATCAATAAAACACCTTTGGTTCTCGATGCCGATGCATTGAATATTTTAGCACAAAATTTATCCTGGCTAGAATTGGTTCCCGAAAATACTATTCTGACACCTCATCCAAAAGAACTGGAACGCTTAATAGGAAAATGGAATTCAGAATCTGAAAAATTTCAAAAAACAATTGCTTTTTCTGAAAAATACAAAGTTATTATCGTTATGAAAGGCGCGCCAACTTATATCATTAATAAAAGCGAAATCTACGAAAACACAACCGGAAACGCTGCATTGGCGACAGCCGGAAGCGGAGACACGCTAACAGGAATCATAACAAGTTTTATCGCGCAGGGTTACGAACCCAAATATGCCGTAAAACTAGGCGTTTTCCTCCACGGATTAACCGCCGATATTGCTTTGCCACAAACAGGTTATCAGTCGTTTATAGCTTCAGATATTATAGAGAATCTGGGAAAGGCTTTTTTAGAATTAGATTGTTAGATTATTGGATTGTTGGATTATTAGATTATTAGACTGCTTAGATTGTTAGACTTCTTAGATAATGAGATAATGAGATAATGAGATAATGAGATAATGAGGTAATGAGGTAATGAGGTAATGAGGTAATGAGGTAATTCAGGTCGTACTTATCATAATTTTATCTGAATACCCAATGTCAGGCTGAGCGGAGTCGAAGCCCTCGATCCGGTTGTTACATCCTTCGACTTCGTTCAGGATTACAAAATGGCGATAGTTTTAAAATCTCATAATCTGTGTGATCATTACCGTTAAATAAGCAAAATCTAACAATCCAACAATCTAAACAATCCAATAATCTAAGAAATCCAATAATCCAACAGTCCAATAATCCAATAATCCAACAATCTATCAATCTAAGAAGTCTAAGAAATCCAATAATCTAAGAAGTCTAACAATCTAACAATCTAAATTAGTAAGTTTGTATTCCAGTAAATGCTGCTTATGAAAAACAATTTTGATCTTAGAACGGTAAACGTTACACGATATATATCACCATTGCGTGAAGGCGGTTCTTTACCCGCTTTGGCTGAAGCCGATGATGATTTTAAATACGTCTTAAAATTTAAAGGAGCCGGACACGGTGTAAAAGCTTTAATAGCCGAATTAGTAGGCGGACAAATTGCAAAAGCCCTAAAACTACAACTTCCGGAACTGGTTTTTGCCAATCTCGATGAAGCTTTTGGAAGAACCGAAGCCGATGAAGAAATTCAGGATTTACTACAAGGAAGTCAGGGATTAAATCTGGCACTTCATTTTTTGTCGGGAGCCATTACTTTTGATCCTGTTGTAACTATCGTTGATGCTAAATTAGCATCGCAAATCGTATGGCTGGATGCTTATATTACCAATGTTGACCGAACTTTTAAGAATACCAATATGCTTATTTGGCACAAAGAATTATGGCTGATTGATCATGGCGCGTGTTTGTATTTTCATCATTCCTGGAACAATTGGGAGCAGCATGCAAAAAGTCCGTTTGCATTGATAAAAGATCACGTTTTATTGCCTCAGGCTTCACTGCTAAAAGAAGTAGATACTGAGTTCAAAGCGATTTTAACCAATGAAATTCTCGAGGAAATTGTAAATACAATTCCGCTGGAATGGCTGCAATGGGAAGATACCGATGAAACACCCGAAGCTTTGCGAAATGTATACTTACAGTTTTTGCAAACAAGATTAAACAATTCCGAAATCTTTGTAAATCAGGCTCAAAATGCAAGATAGTCACTTATATGAGTATGCCGTAATTCGTGTGGTTCCAAGAGTGGAGCGCGAAGAATTCCTAAATATCGGAATCATTTTGTTTTGTAAAAAAGCCAAATTTATAAAAGTACTTTTTCATCTCAATAAAGAAAAAATCCAGGCCCTTTCTGCCGATTTTGACATCGAACAATTAGAATGTAATTTAACTTCATTAGAAAAAATCACAAAGGGAGCCAAAGACGGCGGTCCAATTGCTGAGTTCGATATTCCGGAGCGTTTTAGATGGTTAACAGCCATTCGCAGTTCTGCAATACAAACATCAAGGCCACATCCGGGTTTGTGCGAAGATTTAGAAAAAACAATTCAAAGATTGTTTGAAGAATTAGTTCTTTAAAGGTTCATAGGGATAAACAAAGATTCAAAAGATTTCTTTGGAAAGTAAAAAAACAACCATATAAATCATTTAAGAATTCTTAAAGCTTAAGACTTAAATGACTTATATGGTCAAAAAAAAACTAACTCTTATATTTTACTAAAACGATCCACAAGTATTACCAGTAAAAGTAGCACCTGCTCCGGCTGTAATATCAGCTTTAACAGCAGAAGCTGCCAGAGTTACAATAGAATACGGAGGAGTAAAAGCAGTATTGCTTCCGGCTGTGTTTCCTGTTGTGTTGGTAAATACGTTTCCAACTGCTGTAACAGCTGTATAACCTGTCATTAAATCGATAGGCGTTTTTACACCTTCAAAAACATTGTTTTCTACACGAAGATTAGCTTCAAACCCTGCTGCGATACATTTATTGCTTACCGTACTATTAAAATAGTTGTTGATTAAGTGTACTTTTCCAAAACGTACTCTTGGCATTCTTTCTTTACAGCCAGGAGCCCACCAGCAACGGGCAAATGTAATTCTCAGTTTGCCACGATCTGCAGTTGCACCATCACTTGAACCAATTAAGTTCGAAAATCTGTGGTCATCTGTTCCGCCTGAACCTCCTGCTTTTGGAGCTTTTAAGTAACCAAATTTAGTGTACGAAACCGTTACATAATCAGATTGGTTTTTAATGTCAAAGTTTCCGTCAACACCATCTCTAAATTCGCAATGGTCTACCCATACATTTTGACAATTGTCCAGAACCGCATTGTCCCAGCCATCTGTGTCGTAAGCTCCCGGACCTTCAAAAATTAGATTTCTGATGATTAAATTCGTACATCTTTTAATGTTGATAATACCGGAACCATCTTTTGTCTGATCGTTCGAAACTAATTTTGCACCGCTCGCACCATAAATAGTTTTACTGCTTTGATCCTGTAAAGTCAGTCTTGCTGTAATGGTAATAGTACCTGTAACTTTGATCACTTTTACGGTACTGCTTTCAATTGCTGTTTTCAGTTGGGCATAAGTTGTAACAACTGTTTCGGCAGAAGTTCCTCCTCCGGTTGTACTTCCGTTTTGCGAAGCCCATCCCGGAACTTCAGAGCAATTGCCAACTTTCGCGGTCATATTGCCGGACGAAGGCGTTACGGTTTCAACAATAGCATTCTCAGTGGTTTGAGAAGAAGCAATTTCTTCGGAGTTGCAGCTTGCAAATCCTAATACAAGTGTTAAGGCTAACACTCTCCAAGTCGATTTAAATTTCATAATAATTAAGTTTGGTTAAATAGTTAATAGTGCAAATCTGCTTATAATTAGTATGAAAAAAGTTGAACAAGTTCAATGTTTTGAAAATAATTTACTATTAATTGTGTTTTTAATAACCGTTACATTACAAAAAAGTATATTTTTACGTAATCGATTACATTATTTTTCATTCATTCACCTACTTACGCCCCTGAGTAAGAATAAAAAGTAAAAACCACATGTATAAAGACCTACGATCAAGCATTGAACGCAAAATTCCGTTAACAGATGAGGAATGGAATTTTGTGGTTGAAAAAGTAAAATTTATTAAACTTAAAAAAAATGAATTCCTGCAAATTCAGGATTCAAATAGTTCTTACGAAGGATTTATTTTAAAGGGTACTTTTAAAACCTATATTTTAAATGATAACGGTACCGAAAGTGTTATTTTTTTCTCTTTCGAAAACGAATGGATTTGTGACCTCGAAAGTTTCTATCATCAAAAGCCAACAACGTACAATATAAAAGCAATAGAAGAAAGTGAGATTTTGGTGATCAGCAAAACCAATAAAGCCCTTTTGTTTGAACAGGTGCCCAAGTTAATCCAGTTTCATATACTTATGGTTGAAAAGGCTAATATTGCTATTCAGCAAAGGCTTATCGATGTTTTAAATAAAACGTCTAAACAAAGATATCTGGAGTTTATAGCACGTTATTCGCATAAAGCAGATAAAATCAATAACAGAAATTTATCGTCTTATCTTGGCGTTTCACACGAATTTTTATCGAAAATTAAGAGAAGTTGCTAAGCCTTTTAGAAAAAAAAGAATCTCGCAAAGTCGCAAAGACGCAAAGTTTGATTTTTCTTTGCGTCTTTGCAACTTTGCGAGACTATAAAGGATTACAGCTGTAAAAACCTTTGTGAGCCTTTGCGTAATTCTTTGTGACTCTTTGCGGTAAAAAGCTAAAGTTGCTTCTCCAGAAAAATGAACTCCAATGGCTCATCTGAAATTGTAATATGAATGTCACTTTCCGGAAAAGCTTCTCTTTTGCCTGTATCGACATAACCGTGGCGTTTGTACCAGGCAATAAGCTCTTCACGAACCGAAATAACAGACATAATAATACTGGATAAACCTAAGGATTTAGCATGATTTTCGGCTTCAACCAAAAGCTTTTTACCCATACCGTTATTTTGAAGTTCAGGAGAAACAGTTAACATTCCTAAATACAGCTGTTTTTCTTTCTCAACCAATAAAACCGAACCAATAATTGTATCATTTTCTGTGAATTTCAGAATGGTATTTTCAGGTTTAAGAAGCGTTTGGGTTAATTCTTCTTCGTTCGTTCTTTTGCCTTCTAATAAATGCGCTTCGGTAGTCCAGCCTTTTTTTGAGGTTTCGCCTCTGTATGCTGAATTGATTAAGATATTCAAAGCAGGAATATCGGCTAATGTTGCTTTTGAGATCATGAATTGTAATAGTTGTAATTTAGCTTCTTTGTGATTGGAAATCAGATTTAATATTTTGCAGGTTCTCCCGCTTTAGGTAATGATTGTTTTATGAATGTTCTGATGTCTTCATTTGCAGCTTCTAAGTCAGCTTTTCTCAAATACATCATATGACCGCTTCTGTAACCTTTCCATGACATTCTATCGGCTAGTTTTCCGCCTGGATCCATTTGCCATAAATTGTATTTAGAGTTAAAGTAATCGCAGGCACCATCATAATATCCTGATTGCACCATGACATGCAAATATGGATTTTGTGCCATGGCTTGTCTCAGGTTTTCTCCTGTTTTATCATTCGATCTGTCCCAAGGATGTACAGGACCAAACATATTGTATTTAAAGTCCGTTTTGTAATTAAGATTATTGCGTACATACATATTAATGGCTGGTGTAAACGAGTGCAGCCAGGACGTAAGTTCAGCATTAAAATCAGGGCTTTCACCAGAATCTTTACGGTCAATTCCTTTGTATCTTGAATCAAGTCTTCCTATTGTGTAGCCTTTATCCCGTAAGAGTTCTTTCCAAAAATAATCATAAGGAACATCTAAATTGTTTTGCAGGATAACTTTCTCCGAAATGCCGGAATAACGTGCCATTTTAGCCGCAATTTCCTTTCTTTTTTGTTCCTCCAGAGATCCTCCTTTGGTCAGCGCAGGAAGAAGTTCGTTTACAGTAAAATCTTCAACCTCGGGTAACATAGCCGTTAAATCTTTATTTTGCAGATCAGGACTAAGCATTTTGTGATACCAGGCTGTGGCTGCAAAATAAGGTAATTTAAGAGCAGCATCAGAAACAACTCCGCGGGTTATTCCTAAATCAGTAGGAGAGACCAAAATCACTCCGTTAAGATACATCCATTGACTATTTTGTAATTGAAGCGCCAATCCCGAAACACGGGTTGTACCATAACTTTCACCAATCAGGTATTTAGGTGAAGCCCAACGATTAGAACGGGTTACAAAACCATTAATCCAATCGGCAAGGTATTTAATGTCGGCATTTACGCCAAAGAATTTTGTAGTAGGGATTTCTTTGCTGGTAGGTCTTGAGTAAGCTGTGTTGACAGGGTTTACAAAAACGATATCAGCAACATCTAAGATAGAATAAGGATTTTCCTTTATTCCGTAAGGTTGTACAGGATATCCCTCGTCATCAATATTTAACAAATTTGGTCCTGTATAAGCGATCTGCATCCAAACCGAAGCAGAACCGGGACCGCCATTAAATGAAATAACCAAAGGACGTGAATCTCTGTCTTTTACATCAGAACGCTCATAATAGGTGTAGAATAATCCGGCAATTGCTTTTCCGTCTTCGTCCCAAACCGGCATTGTACCTGTTGTTGCCTTATAAGCAACTTTTTGTCCTTTTATTGTGGTGGTATGATTGGTGATGACTTGAGAATCCGGATTGAAAGTAAGGTTAGCAGCAGAACTTTCTTCTTTTGCAACCGGAGGTTTATCGGCGGCTTTTGGTTTTGTCTCCTGAGCATATGAAGTAAAAAATCCAACTAAAAGAAATGAAATTAAAGTTTTTTTCATAGAAATAGAGTGTTGTTTTAATGATGGTGTTTAAATGTTCTAAACTGGTAAATATTTAGAGTTTTTAAAGATATAAAAAAATAATAAGTGATGGTTTTTAGTATGTATTAGAGAGGAGACTATTTTATGAAAATGCTTAATAAACAGATTTTTGATTTTTTGAATAACCTTGTATTTTGGCTGCAGAAACAAAATTATATTAGAAAATGGCTTTAGTGTAACCTTTTATGTTTTTGGCTAAAGCCGAATTTAGCAACTTATAGCAATTATGAAAAGAGTATCTTACAAAAAACAACTTGTTTTTTACCGAAATTTATTTTCGTTTAAGAATTTTAAATATCTTTGAATTATGAGTACAGCAATAAAACCAAAACATATCGGCAGAAATATAAGCCGTATCAGAGAGCTTAAAGATATGAAACAGGACGCACTGGCGTATGCTTTAGGAATAAGTCAGCAGACGATTTCGGCTATTGAAAACAGCGAAACTGTCGAAGAACAAAGATTAATTGAGATCGCAAATGTTCTTGGAGTTTCTGTTGAAGCAATTAAAAACTTTTCGGAAGAAGCGGTTTTTAATATTATTGGAAATACTTTTCAAGATCAAAGTGCAGTTTACAATTGCAATTGTACTTTTAATCCTTTAGATAAAGTTGTAGAACTTTATGAACGTTTGGTGCAAGCTGAAAAAGATAAAGTGGAGTATTTGGAGAAATTATTGAACGGGAAATAATGTTTTTTAGACTATAATAATAATAAAAGAGATCTTAAGATCTCTTTTATTATTTGTGTTCACTAGCTGATGCTAGCTATAATACTTTTTGTTTATAGATCAACCCATCATAATAATTGAATCAAGTAAAAAAGATATTTTTATTTTTTGCCTTTAATTTTTGAAGGAGAAATTTGTTTAGAACAGTTAAGAATTTTTACAAAAATATTTTCTGGGTCAGGATTGTTAACCTGAATAAGAGACATCAATTCATCTTCTGTTTTGTATTTTGTAGGTTGATTGAACTCAGTTCCTTTGTACCAAATGACTATGTAAATCCCTGCATTTGTACCAGCACTATCTAAATAAACTGGAAGTTGATTTTTAATTGCATTTTCAATGTCTGAATGATGTGCTTTTTTAATTTCAACACAAACTTTCAATATTTCACCAAATATATTATTGTAAGAAAATACTATATCAACATTTCCATTGCCTTCTTTTATTTCTCTGGCTAGATTTATTCCTTTAATTTTGCAT
Organism: Flavobacterium chilense; assembly: GCF_001602525.1. GTDB lineage: Bacteria > Bacteroidota > Bacteroidia > Flavobacteriales > Flavobacteriaceae > Flavobacterium > Flavobacterium chilense. The sequence goes on along the minus strand of NZ_LSYT01000005.1, from coordinate 135,878 downwards.
AACGTATCTAAAGTATTACTAATATATGGTTGTACTTCAACTTCATCTTTTGGAATTGAACATTTCTGATCTCTCCAAAAGTTTATATTTCCTTGTTTTAATTTGATTTCTTTGTCTAAAACGTTATTCAATAAAGAAACAATAAAATCTTGAAGATCTTTATTGGTTATAATTTGATTTTCAATGCTTTGGAGTTGTACATCATTTATCAAGTTTTTAATTTTTACAATTTCACTACTTTTTTCACAAGGTATTTCTAAAATTGGTTTTTGTTCAAATTTTTTTAAAACATTGAATTTATAAAAATGAGGTATTGGACTTGTAATACAACTTGGGCAATTACAAGGAATCATTTCTTCAAAGACTAATTTGTTATCTTTATCAAAGTCTTTGTGAACCTCTTCAACAAACATTTTTATAGCAGAAAGCAATCCTTTTTTATTATTTCCGCGTAAAGAAATTTTTATTTTACTATTTATATAATCTTCTTGAACTAATGCTTCAGTATCATCATATTTTAGTATTACGCCATATTTCCAGAATAAATTATTTTTGATGAAGTTATGAGCTTTAACAATGAACCGACTAATCATACCAGTTGGCATAAATGTATATTGATATTCGAATAAAAGATTGTCTGTGATTATCCAATCTAATTCTTCAGGCATATCAGGCAATAATAAATCGGGTGCTATATATGCGCTTTTGTCAGATATTTCAAAACAAAGACCATAATCTTGCATTAGGCGTATCAATTCAGGTTGTTTATTTGCGAAACGATCATCTTCCCAAATTTTTTCTAAATCATCATTTGTAAATTTACCCTTATTTTGAAACACAAATTCATTATCAAGAACTTTGTACATTCCGTCTACACACCAATCAGTATTAATAAAGACGGTCTTCTTAAGGAGTAGATCATGTTTATGATGAATAATTACGCCTAAATCATTCAAATATTCACTAAGAAAATCGGCACGTTTTTTATCTAGCTTATTATTTTTACATATTTCCAAATATTCTGAATAATCTATATAATCATGATTTTGAGAAAGTTGTTCTAGCTTTTTTCTAATATTTATCCAGTGATTAGATAGTGTCAATTTTGTTTGTGGTAATAAAGTTACCGCATCCGCGATAGAAGCTTTTAAATTTTCAATAGAATATTCATATCCATCCGCACAACTTACATCAATAAAATTAACTATATTAGGAAATTGTTCCTTATAAATGTTTTGAGGTAAAATTTTCTTCCTTTCATCACATTTACTTAAAATAACAATAATTGGGCTATTATAACTTAAAAGACGTATTGTATTTAACCAATAAAAAATATCTTGATAATTACTTTCGGCCCTAGCTTCGGTTAAAAATAAATATACGGATCGATTAGTGATAAAAAGTTGATGTGTAGCATCATATTTTTCTTGACCACCGAAATCCCAGATATTAAATCGAAAATTTGAGCTGTTTTTTAGACCATCCATTTTAAACTCCCAAGGATTTTTTAATATATCTATGCCTTTAGTTGTTGTGCTTTCGGATAATGAGTAATTTGGAATCGTTAATTTCTTCGTTAGTACAGATTTGCCAACGTCACCTCTACCAACAACAACCATTTTTGCTTCATATAAATATTCCTCTTCATCTGCTTCAAGTTTTGATTTGAGATAGTTTTTTATAGCCTCAATACCTTCCTTGATAATTTCAATAGGAATATTATCTATTTCAATTTGAAATAAATTAAGTATTTTAATTTTTTCAAGCTTTAATAATTCTATAGGAATGGAGGTGAAGGTGTTTTTTGATGTGCTATTGTGATGCATATAATTTCCAAACTTCAGCTCGGTTAAATTTTTAAGACTAAAAACTTGAACTGGAAATGTTTTAAAATTATTAGATCCTAAATCTAAAAAATGTAAGTTATATAGTTTGTATAATTCATCAGGTAATTTTTCAAGTAAATTATCTTTTAAAATTAGTCTTCGCAGTTTTGGAATTTCAAAAAGAATTTCAGGAAATTTTTTAAATTTATTACCATCTAGCCATAGCTCATGCAAATGTTTAAAATTTAAAATTTCTTTTGGCAAAGATGTTAGATTACTATCACTGAACAAGAAAGATCTTATATTTTGTAGTTCAAAAATTTTTCTAGGTATTGCTTTTAATTTAAAGCTTGCTAATACAATTTTATTGAGGTATTTTAAGGTATATATAGATTCAGGGATTTTATTTTGACTTTTTCCATTTAGATAAATGTAAGTTAAGTTTGAAGGAAGTCCATTTATTTGTTGAATATTTATACATTGGCCTAAGTTTAAATAGGTGATTGTAGTCCAGCTTTCTATTTCTTTTGGAATAATTTTTAGAGAATTACTTATTAAAGTTAGTGAGGCTAAATTGGTTAGGTTTGATAGAATTAAAGGAAATTCCTCGAAAGTTCCGCTTATTTCTAATCGTTTTAATTTTTTTAATTTAATTAGCTCTTTAGGAATAGATTTAAGATTAAATTTGTTACCTAATATCAAACTTTCAAGATTAGTTAAATTAAATAATTCAGAAGGGATTTCATCAAATTCTTCATTTGTATACCTCAAATCAAGTTCTTTAAGATTATTTATTTTGGCATTCTTTATAATTTTTTCGACAGTAATCGATTCTGATTTCATTATTTACTTAGTAAGTTTAATTGATTAATGATTTGTTGATATGTAAGTTGTTGAGTATGCTAAGATATAAAAATATTTAGTAGGAAAAATTTCTACTAAATTAAAAGAGGCAAATTTTGGAATTTTAGAACCCTTTTTTTAAATAAAAAAAACGACCAATCTTGAATTAGTCGTTTTATCTCTGATGTTCTATAAATATTACCCTAAAAAACTCTTCAACTCCTCATAAGTTTTAATTTTAACACTCACTTTTTCCTTATCTAAAACACTCTCAATTTGAGCAGGAATAGGAAGTGTAATTCCTAAAGCTGGTTCAACAACATCTAAGAATTTAATAGGATGTGCAGTCTCTAAGAAAACTCCAATAGCATTTGGGTGTTTTTCTAGTTCTTTTTTGAGACCTAAATAACCAACAGCGCCGTGTGGTTCTGCGATGTAACCGTCTGTGTTATAAATTTTCTTTAGAGCTTCAAGCGTTTCTTCATCGGTATAACTATAAGAAGAAAAATCTTTTTCGAAAGCTTTTAGGTCATTGTTGTATAATTCCTGAATTCTGATAAAGTTGCTTGGGTTTCCAACGTCCATGGCGTTAGAGATTGTGGCTTTAGAAGGTTTCGGGTCGTATTTTCCGTTTTCTAAGAATCTTGGTACCGTATCGTTTACGTTTGTAGACGCTACAAAATGTTCAATTGGCAAACCTAATTTTTTTGTCATAATTCCGGCACAGATATTTCCGAAGTTTCCGCTTGGGCATGAGAAAACTAAAGGTTTGTTTTGGCTTTTCAACGCTTTGTAAGCAAAGAAAAAATAGAACATTTGGGGTAACCAGCGCGCAATATTAATAGAATTCGCCGAAGTCAGGTTTTTATGCGCTAAAGTGTCATCTAAAAACGCTTTTTTTACCATATCCTGACAATCGTCAAAAACGCCATCCACTTCAAGGGCTTTAATGTTTTGTCCTAAAGTCGTTAATTGTTTTTCCTGAATGTCGCTTACTTTTCCTGACGGATATAAAATGACAACATCTACACCGTCAACGCCTAAAAATCCGCTGGCAACAGCTCCGCCTGTATCTCCGGAAGTAGCTACTAAAACGGTGTTCTTAGCATCTTTTTTGTCTTTGTTGAAATATCCCAGACAACGTGACATAAAACGTGCTCCAACGTCTTTAAAAGCCATTGTTGGACCGTGAAATAATTCTAACGAATAGATTCCGTCTTCGACTTTCACAACCGGAAAATCAAAAACCAAAGTATCAGCAATGATTTCTTTTAATTTATCTGCCGGTATTTCGTCGCCAACAAATTGTTTTATGGCTTCAAAAGCAATGTGTTCATGACTTAAACTTTCAATTTTATCAAAAAAAGAAGGATCAAGCGGTGTTATGCTTTCCGGGAAATATAATCCTTTATCACTCGCTAATCCTTGTATTACAGCTTCCTGAAAAGAAACTTTTGGGGCATTATGGTTTAAACTGTAGTATTTCATTTTTTTTATTGCTTTAGGCTTTAGGCAGTAGGCTCTAAGCTTTTTGCCTTGTGTGAACGAAGCCTGTAATTATTTAAATATTGCTTTTTTTAATTTCAATAATAATTATTCGGTTTTCTTGTCATTTCGACGGAGGAGAAATCTTCGCAAGTAACTCCGCAACGTTAATCCAAATCTTTGTCAACAAACTAATGTGATTTCTCGTTCCTCGAAATGACAAACGATATGTCTATGTTTATGCTTTGTGTCTGTACTTTGTCGAGCTTCTTGTGGAGATTTCTCCTTACGTCGAAATGACAAACTTTACGTGTCATACTTTGCGGGGCTTCGACTCCGCTCAGCCTGACAAGCTTTGTCTTAATGCTTAATTCTTTTTACTTAATACATTTCACATTTTACAAAATACGCACTCCATCAGGGTTAATCTTCGAAACGTGAATTTCATACGGTAAATTCATCTTTTCGTAAACGTCGCTCATGGCTTTTGCGATTTGGTCGGCGGTGTTTTTTCCTCTGCTTAAAGCAAAAATCGACGGGCCAGAACCTGAAATTCCGGAACCTAAAGCGCCGTTTTCGTAAGCCGTTTGTTTGATTAAATCAAAACCGGGAATCAAAACGCTTCTTAAAGGTTCAACGATTTCATCATGAAGTGATCTTCCGATCAAATCGTAATCTTTTGTATACAATCCGGCAACTAATCCGCCTACATTTCCCCATTGCATAATAGCGCTTTTTAGCGAAACATTTTGTTTTAAAACCGAACGTGCATCAGATGTTTTTAATTCAATTTGCGGATGAACTACTGTTGCGTACAATTCTTCCGGGCTGTCAATTCTGATAATATCAAGCGGCGCATAACTTCTTACCAAAGTAAATCCGCCTAAAAGGGCAGGAGCAACGTTATCGGCATGAGCGTTTCCGCTGGCTAATTTTTCGCCCTGCATCGCAAATTGTACCAAATCTTTACGGGAATAAGGTCTGCCTAATAATTCATTAATTCCGAAAACTGCTCCGGCAGAACTTGCAGCACTGCTCCCGATTCCGCTTCCGGCTTTAATGTGTTTGTAAATTTCGATTTCGAAGCCAAAATCCAAGTCACCTAAAGTTTCAAGCATTGCTAAAGCTGCAACTCCCGAAACGTTTTTCTCGGTTTCCAGAGGTAAATCGGCACCAACAATTTTAGTGATTCTAACTCCTTTTTGATCGACTTTTCGAACAATCATTTCATCGCCCGCATTGTCCAGGCAAAGCCCGAGTACGTCAAATCCGCACGAGAGGTTGGCGATAGTTGCCGGGCAAAATAGTTTTATTTCTTTCATTTCTGGTTGGTTTTGCCACGAAGGCACAAAGTCACAAAGTTTATTTTTATAGTTTCTGAGATGCTAAGTTTCTAAGATACTAAGTATAAAAAAAACTTAGAAACTTAGCGTCTTAGTGCCTTAGCGGCTATACATTACCAATTCGAATTACATCTGCAAAAATTCCTGAAGCAGTCACAGCTGCACCGGCTCCGGCTCCTTTGATCAATAAAGGCTGATCTACGTAACGATCTGTGTAGAACAAGACGATATTGTCTTTTCCTTCCAGATTGTAAAAAGGATGATCTTTTGGAATGAATTGAAGACCAACACTGGCTTTTCCGTTTTCGAATTGCGCTACGTATTTCAATCTTGAATCTTTTACTAAAGCTTCACTGTAAATACCTTCAAAATGAGAAGCATGTTTGATTAACGAAGCAAAAAAGTCTTCGTTGTTTGTTGTCGCTAAACATTCTGCAGGCAGGAATGATTCGTTTGCGATGGCGTCGATGTCCATTTCGTAACCGCTTTCGCGAATCAGAATCAGGATTTTACGCGCTACGTCGATTCCGCTTAAATCAATTTTCGGATCTGGTTCTGTGAATCCCTGAACTCCGGCTTCTCTTACTACATCGTGAAAAGAATTGTTTTTATCGAAATTGTTGAAAATGAAATTCAGACTTCCGGATAAAACCGCCTGGATTTTATGCACTTTATCACCAGAAGCAATTAAGTTTTTTACGGTATCAATAATCGGTAATCCTGCACCAACATTTGTTTCAAACAAAAACGGAGCATTGTACTGACGTGATAAGTTTTTTAGTTTTTTATAATTGTCGTAAGCAGATGAACAGGCAATTTTATTGCAGGTAACAACGGCAATACTTTGTTTTAAGAACTTCTCATACATTTCAGAAACGCTAGAGTTTGCTGTAATATCAACAAAAATACTATTACGTAAGTTCAATTCTTTTGCACGTGCGATGAACTCTGTTGCAATTGCTTCTTCACCCTTGTCTAAAGTCGACTGCCAGTCTTTTAGAGAAATTCCGTCTTCGTCGAAAAGCATTTTTCTGGAATTCGATAAGGCAATGACACGAACATTGATTTTTAAATTGTCTTTTAAAAACTTTCTTTGGTTGTGTATTTGCTCGATGAATTTTTCGCCCACATTTCCAACTCCCATTACAAATAAATTGAGCTGTTTGGTGTTTTCTTCAAAGAAGTTTTCGTGCAATGTATTCAATGCTTTTTTAACGTCTCTTTCGTTAATTACAGTCGAGATATTTCTTTCAGAAGCACCTTGTGCAATGGCGCGAATGTTTACGTTGTTTTTCCCTAAAGTACTAAACATTCTTCCGCTTAAACCCTGATGATTTTTCATGTTTTCACCAACCAGCGCAATAATGCAAAGATCTTTTTCAACAATACAAGGATCTATTTTGTTTTGCGAAATTTCGATTTCAAAAGCTTTATTGATCGCAGCTTCGGCATTATCGGCATCCGAATTTAAAATTCCGATACAAATGGAGTGTTCAGAAGAAGCCTGAGTAATAAAAATGACATTGATTTTTTCCTGAGATAATACCTCAAACAAACGTTTTGATGAGCCTGAAACTCCAATCATCCCGGGACCTTCAAGCGTAACTAACGAAATATTATCGATATGGCTAATTCCTTTTACAACTGTGTCTTTTGATGAAACATGACTGGAAATTAAAGTTCCTTCGGCTTCCGGTTCAAAAGTATTTTTGATTAAAATAGGAATGTTTTTTCTTAAAACAGGCTGAATAGTTGGCGGATACAATACTTTGGCGCCAAAATGCGATAATTCCATTGCTTCCTGATACGAAATAGTGGCAATAGGCTGCGCTTGTTTTACAATTTTTGGGTTTGCAGTAAACATTCCGTTCACATCTGTCCAGATTTCCAATTGCTCTGCATCAATAGCTCCGGCAATAATTGCAGCAGTATAATCAGAACCTCCTCGTCCTAAAGTCGAAGTGATTCCGTCAAGAGTCTGCGCTATAAATCCTGGTAGAATAGTAAGTTTTGATTGATTTTCAGCAAAATATTCCTGAATCAATTGGTTTGAAATTTCAAAGTTTACGACCGCTTTTCCAAAATTATTATTGGTTTTAATTAATTCACGGCTGTCTTTGTAAACAACATCTTTGTCAATTTGCTGATATGCCTGTGCGATGATGTAAGAAGAAAGTAGTTCACCAAAACTTAAAATAGTATCGGCAGTTCTTGGAGATAATTCTCCTAAAAGGAAACAGCCGTCTAACAAAGTTTCTAAATGATTGATGATTCTTTTTACATGACTTAACAAACTGCTTTGTTCACTTACCGGAATAAGTTCCTTTAAAGTGTCAAGGTGTTTTTTTTCGATTTCGGCTACAATTTCTCTAAAGCTTTCGTCGTTTGCCGCTGCTTTTGCTGCTGCGAGTTGCAGTAAATCAGTGACTTTGCTTAAAGCAGAAACAACTACAACTAATTTATCCTGCTTAGATTTTTGATTTATAATTTCGAGAACGAGTTTTATATTTTGAGCATTGGCAACGGAAGTTCCGCCAAATTTTAATATTTTCATTGTGATATTTTTTTCTTTTTATGCAAATGTTTTCATCTATCCAATACCTTTCTTCTTTTTAGAAAAAAGTATAGATAACCCGGATTATATGTAAAAATGTATACCCCTAAGGGGTAGTAGTTGTTGTAGTAGAAATAATGGTAGCAGCAATTGCAACTCCGGTTTGAGTTGTTATTGTAGAATGATATTTTGTGCTGTTACTTTTCATTTTTGATGTTTCAAAAGTACAGTTTTTTATAAAAGTTAAAAACCCTAAAATCCTTTTTACGAATATTTTAATAATTTAAATTTGAATAATTCAATATTGAGTATTTGCTAAAATTAGAACTCTAAAGATGTCTTATTCCTATATTTAAGACTTTTTTTGTTAATGTCTGAAAGAATAATCGTATTTGATTTTTTATAAAAAAGATTCAAAAAAAGACTAATTTAATCTATCTGTTAACTAGGAAAGTGTTTTTTAACTTTTTCCGGAGTAAAAATTCAAAGCAATTTTTTTTATCAAATTAAACAGCTGGTTTTTTGTATGATAAGGATTATGAAATGCATAAAAGTTAAGAATCCAAATGATGCAAATTTTAATTATTGTGAAGAAATGTTGCTTTTTAATATTGATTTGTTGAATTTTGACGTTTAAAACCACAAACAACATGAGAGAAATCCATTATATAAGTACTGAAACCTTAAATTTAGAAGCTTTACAAGAAATTATAGTAAATCAAAAAATACTTGAATTATCAGAAGAAGCTAAAGTAAATGTTCAAAAATGCCGTGATTATTTAGATAAAAAAATGGCTTCACATTCTGAGCCTATTTATGGCATAAATACTGGATTTGGATCACTTTGTAATGTGAAAATCTCTAACGAAAATTTATCACAACTTCAGGAGAACCTGGTAAAATCTCATGCTTGCGGAACAGGAGAAGAGGTTCCTGCTGAGATTGTAAAGCTGATGTTGTTGCTTAAAATTCAATCTTTAAGTTACGGACATTCGGGAGTTCAGTTGCAAACTGTAAATCGTTTGGTTGATTTTTACAACAATGATATTTTACCTGTAATCTATACTCAGGGTTCTTTGGGAGCTTCTGGAGATTTAGCACCTTTAGCACATTTGTCTTTACCGTTACTGGGAGAAGGAGAGGTTTTATTTGAAGGAAAAAAAACAGCTTCTGCCGAAGTTTTAAAACATTTTAACTGGGAACCAATCGTTTTACAATCAAAAGAAGGTTTGGCTTTGTTAAACGGGACACAGTTTATGAGTGCTTATGGAGCTCATATTTTAATAAAAGCCTACAAATATTCTTATCTGGCAGATTTAATCGGAACCATTTCATTAGAAGGTTTTGATGGAAGAATAGAGCCTTTTAACGAATTGATTCATTACATACGTCCGCACAAAGGACAAATTGTTACCGCACAGCGTATTACTGAATTTCTGGATGGTAGCGAAATTATTGCCCAGGAGAAAAAACATGTACAGGACCCGTATTCTTTCCGTTGCATGCCTCAGGTTCACGGTGCTTCAAAAGATGCGATCGATTATGTTCGAAAAGTATTCAAAACAGAGATTAATTCGGTTACTGATAACCCTAATATATTTATAGAAGCAGATCAGATTATTTCCGGAGGTAATTTCCACGGACAACCTTTGGCTTTAGCTTTAGATTTTATGGCAATTGCTTTGGCTGAATTAGGAAGTATTTCAGAAAGAAGAACCTATCAGCTTATCTCAGGATTGCGTAATCTTCCGGCATTTTTAGTCGATAATCCGGGATTGAATTCAGGATTTATGATTCCGCAATATACTGCTGCAAGTATTGCAAGTCAAAATAAACAACTGGCAACACCTTCAAGTGTGGACAGTATTGTTTCGAGTAACGGACAGGAAGATCACGTAAGTATGGGAGCAAACGGAGCCACAAAAGCGTTGCGTGTTCTGGATAATTTAGAACGTATTCTGGCTATCGAATTATTGAATGCTTCGCAGGCAATTGCTTACAGAGAACCTTTGAAATCGAGTGACTTTATCGAGATGTTTTTAAGCAGTTACAGAGAGGTAGTTCCTCTGGTTAAGGAAGATAGAATTTTGCATTACGACATTGAGAAAACCGTTCAATTCCTTGACAGTTTCCAAATTGAAAACGATTTGTTAACAATGGCTTAACATTGCAAAATATTATTGAAGTAATTTTGCACTATCAAAAATATAAAAATGTCAATAAACAGTATTTTCCAATTTTTAGTGCCGAAAGACAAGAAATTCTTTCCACTTTTTGAAGAGGCTTCAAGCAATTTAATTGAACTGGCTTCTAACTTACACGAAGCTGTAAATTTACCATTAAAAGAAAGAGAAATTCTTTTTCAAAAAATTGACGAATTAGAGCAAAAAGGAGAAGACATTACCCGTCAGACTAACCTGGAGTTGAGCAGAAATTTTATTACTCCATTTGACAGAGAAGATATTCATACGTTAATTACTTCAATTGACAACGTTGCAGATTACCTTCATGGTGCATCTAGCCGTATGAGACTGTATCAGGTTGATAAGATTACAAAATCGATCAGAAAGATGACAGAAATCAACCTTGAAGCTTGTCAAAATATTGACAGTGCAGTAAAAGAATTGAGAAATTTAAAAAATTTCAAAGTCATTAAAGATGCTTGTTCGAGAATTAATAAATTAGAAAACAAGTCTGATAACGTTTATAACAAAGCAGTTTTTGAAATTTTTGAAAACGAAACAGATGCTAAAAATATTATCAAATATAAAGAGGTATTATCTGTTTTAGAATCAGCAACAGACAAATGTAAGAGTGTTGCGAATATACTGGAATCTATTTCTGTAAAACATTCTTAATTCAATTTTTCATTCTGAAGTTATAACTTTATGACGCTACTTATATTAATTATAGTATTAGCCTTAATTTTTGATTACATCAATGGTTTTCATGATGCGGCAAATGCTATAGCGACTGTTGTTGCTACAAAGGTTCTAACGCCTTTTCAGGCGGTTCTTTGGGCAGCATTTTTTAACTTTTTGGCTTATTGGGTTTTCGGATTTGGTGTTGCGGATACTGTTGCTAAAACAGCGCACACCATGGAAATTAACCTGGTTGTAATTCTTGCCGGTGTGATTGCGGCAATTTGCTGGAATTTATTAACCTGGTGGCTAGGAATTCCTTCAAGTTCATCACATACTTTAATTGGTGGTTTTGCAGGAGCAGCAGTAGCTCACGCTATTGCGGTACATGGCTTTTCAGGTTATGTAGGTACAGACGGAGCGACGCATTACTGGTATCAAATTGTAAGCTGGTATAAAGCCGGAAAAGATGGCGGAATGCCTTCCGGGGTTATTATCATTATTGCCTTTATTGTTTTAGCACCATTATTAGGGGCTTTAGCTTCTTATCTAATTTCGATTTGGTTGTTAAATGCTTCCCGTAAAAGTATCTATCCTAAGATATTTACAGTTGCACTAATGATTGCAACAGTTTGGTTCGTTAGTTCTTTAATGGTGCCTTATGCACAGATTGAAAAACCAAGATTCGAATCTCATTTTTGGAGTGTAGCTTTTGATGCACATAATATTAAATGGTTTTTAGTTGCTTTTATTATCTTAACTGTAAGTGCTTTTTGTTTAATATTCAGTAGTTTAAATCTTCATCAGGCAGATGCAGCTTTGAAGAAAATGCAATTATTATCTTCTGCAGCTTTCAGTTTAGGTCACGGTGGAAACGATTCTCAAAAAGTAATGGGTATTATTGCAGCTGCTGTTGCAGTTTATATCAACACAAATCCTGGTGTTCATATGGATTCCTGGTTGGATGTTGTTTTACCAAACGATGATTTAGGAATAAAAGGAGTAATGCCGGGCTGGATTCCATTAGCTTGTTATTCTGCTATTGCGGCAGGAACTTTAAGTGGTGGATGGAAAATTGTAAAAACAATGGGTTCTAAAATCACAAAAGTAACTTCGTTTGAAGGAGTTGCTGCTGAAACGGCCGGAGCCTTAACACTTTATTTTACAGAGCATTTAAAAATTCCGGTAAGTACAACGCACACGATTACAGGTTCTATTATTGGAGTTGGATTGACAAAACGTGTATCTGCAGTTCGTTGGGGAGTAACAGTAAGTTTAATCTGGGCATGGATTTTAACTATTCCAATTTCAGCATTACTAGCAGGTTTAGTATATTTTATTTTAAGTGTGTTTATCTCATAATAAAATGACATTTATAAGATGTGAGAAGTAAAATCACATTTTTAAAACATAAACAAAAGCCGGTTTCTTTATTGAAACCGGCTTTTTTGTTTGAAAATATTGGTTGTTTAAAGAGATAATGTGTTTACATTTACTATAAAAAAATAAGCATTAAGGTTAGAGAATGGAAGAATTAAATCAAATAGAAAGAATTAAACATAAATTAATTATTGCAAAAGAAGCCGATAAAGATTTAAAGACATTTGGAGCAGAAAGTCATCAATATTTTTTAGGGGAAACAGTAAATAATGATCAGATTTTAGATTTCGAAAATGAATATAATGTAATGCTTCCGGAAGCTTATAAAGCATTTTTATTGCATATTGGTAATGGAGGAATATCGTATCAAAATTCTGCTGCAGGACCTTGTTATGGAATATTTCCGTTTGGAAAAAATCTTAACGAATTTGTTGAGAATCCAAAACAGTTTTTAAAAGAAGATTGTAAGTTGTATCCAAAAATGAGCGCTGAATTTTGGAAAGAACTTACTGAAAATATTGAGAGTGATACTATTTCTGATGAAGATTATGATAGTGAATCAGGAAAGATCTTTTCGGGCATTTTACCGCTTAGTAGTCAGGGTTGTACATATTATTCGGCATTGGTTTTGAATGGAGATTTTAAAGGAAGGATTGTAAATGTTGATATTGACAGGCAGAAACCATATTTTGTTTCTGAATTGAATTTTTTGGATTGGTATGAGAGATGGCTTGATGAAATTATACCTGAGGATGTAAAAGAAAATCAGGAGAAATTGTTTAGTTATACATTGGGAGGAACTCCAAAACATATTTTAAAAGGCTATCTTTCTGCAAAAGATGAAGAAGTAAAAATGGAATGTTTATATGCATTCTTGAAAAAAGAAAAACTGAATTCAGAAACGATTGATATACTTGAGGAACAATATAAATTAAATTCAGGTGAAATTCGAAAAGTATTGCTTCAGATCCTTACCAAGTTTGATTATGCAAAAGTATATCCTTATCTGGTTGAATTTACAAAAGAAAGCCTGTTAGATGTTTTTCAATTTGTATTCTGGTATGCCAAAGATAAAAGCTCTGATTGGCTGGAAATTATTAAAGCTAACATTGATCAGATAAATGACGAGAAAACATTTGTGTTTTGTACCTATTTGCTGGAAGAAATGAATCTGGATTACGGAGATATTGTTGTTCCTTTTGCCTCTAATGATAATGAAAATATAAGAGTTAGCGCTTATTATTCGCTTGGACAATTGGAGAATAAAGCTGATTATCTGGATGTTTTTATTGATGGTTTGAACGATAATTCGAATAGGGTTGTGCATATCGTTTTGCAGGCTTTAGATGGAGTAGAAGATCGTAAACTTTTGAAATATTACAAACGCATTGCTGAAAAATACCTTGTGGAAGAAGATTATATTCTTGTTAATCTTAATCATAGATTAAAACCATTTGGTTTAACGAACACTAGTATAAAAGCAATCAATGTAGACAATTAAAATAAAAAGCTGATTCCGTATTAAGAAATCAGCTTTTTTTATGTTCTTTAAAATCCTATTTTTTATTCTTTTTGAAAAAGATATTCTTTTCCGCCTTGTTTTAAAAGCATCTCTTTTTTCTCGGCATTAAATTCTAAAACAATTCCGGCCGGATCAAATTTGAAACTATTTACAGTAGTAGATTCTAAAGGAAAAGAGGGTTGTCCGTTTGCTTGTGCAATCAGTGTATTGTCTTTTTTAGAGATATTAATTTTTAACGGAACTTGTGAACTGGCATAAATTCCTGAATAAGCATCAAGAGTTGCTGCTGAAACTGAAATATTACTAAAAGAAGGCATTTTATATGGCTTGTTAAAATAAGAGCTTAAAGCGCATAATAAGATGTTGTTGTAATCATAACCTAATCCGTTGGAGGTTATTGCTAATGCTATTTTTTCAGTCGGGAAATAGCTTACAACAGCTCTGAAACCATCAATTCCTCCAGTATGACCGTAGCTTTTTGTTTCGAAAAACGGAAATTCAAAAATTCCCATACCAAATTTCTCTTTAACCGTTTTCATTTGATTTAAATGTTCTGCAGAAATAATTTTTCCGGCAAAAAGACCTTCAATAAAAAGATTTAAATCAGTTGGATTAGAAACAATGCCTCCGGCTCCAAGCGGAATAGATATGTCTGTCTCATTTTCTTTTTCCCATTTTCCGGAAAGGGTATAAGAATAACATTCATTATTTGCCAGACTAATTTTCCCGCCCAAATAAGTGTTTTTTAGATTTAAAGGTCTTGCAATTTTTTGACTCAGAATTTCGCTAAATGGCTTCTTGTAGACATCTTCAAGTATATAAGATAATAATATATAATTAGAGTTGCTGTATTGGCCTTTTGTATCAGGTTCAAATGCAGCTTCTCCGGCATTAATGCGCTCAATCATTTTTGCTCTGGGCTGAAACTGAGTATTCCATTTTAAGTAATCACTATCATTTGTAAAATCATGAATACCGCTTCTGTGGTTTAATAAATTACTGATAGTGATTTTTGTAGCATTTTTTATTGTTGGAAAATACTTGTCGATAGTTTGATCCAGATTGATTTTCTTTTCTTCTATAGCTTTAAAAACAAGAGTGGCAGTAAATGTTTTAGAGATAGATCCTATTCTGTATTTGGTGTTTATATTTGATTTTTCTGAAGCCGCAACATCATCATATCCAATTGATTTGGTGTAAACAGTTTTTCCGTTTTCAGAAATCGCAATACTGCCCATAAATTTATTGTTTTTCTCCAATAGCATAAACAAGCTGTCAAGACGTACAGTATTGAATGTTTGTGAAAACGCGCTCGTAGCAATAAGAGCAAATAAACCGGTAATAATTTTTTTCATAATGGTGTTTTTTGGTTGATTGATTTTTTGAATTTTAGTAATAGGGTGATAAGGAAATAAAAGAATACGATAGAAAATAACATTGCCGGAATAAACCAGTTTCCAAGTATTTCTGTTGTCTGGTTTTTAATTTGACTTTCTGGATTCATCATTCCAAGAACCACTACAGAAAGGGATTGTTTGTTAACATATAAACCAACCAGGGACGGATTGACGATTTTAGCAAAAATCAGGAATACGAAACCAAACAAAAACAGGTATAAAATAAAGAAAAGGATATATGAAATACCATTGGTGAAGTTTAAGATTAATGCCTTAAAAACATGAACCGGGTTGAATGTTCTGGTTGCCTGTTCCAGTTTTTTATCGGCTACAAGTGGTTTTAAGACTTCTTCCGGAATGCCCAGTTTTTCTATAATATCTAAAAGAGCATCTATTTCGTTGGTTTCTTTTTTGTGCTGGATCGCTTCAAAAATATGGCTATTGAATTCCATGTAAATATCATCCTGGTTTATTTTTGATAATGAAGCCGTTACTTTTCTAATGCGCTTCATATAATCGTTATAAATTCGCTGTGAAGCTTTTTGTTCAAATTTTAGATCTTCTATTCTCATTGAATGATTTTTTTAATTGATTTCTCAAGATTTTCCCAATAGATATTCATCTGATTCAGTGTTTCAATTCCGGCTTCAGTTAGCGAGTAATACTTTCGGGGAATTCCTGTTTCCTGTTCAACCCATTTCGAATCGACCAATTCTTCTGTTTTTAACCGATTCATTAAAGGATAAAGCGTTCCTTCTGCAATTTCTATTTCGGTATGCTTTCTTATTTGTTCGATAAGTTCATAACCGTAATACTCATTGTTTTTGAGCACATTCAGAATAATGAAAGTTAGTGTACCTTTCTTTACCTGCGATTTCCAGTTTGTTACAAATGTTTCGTTCATGTTGCTAATGTATAACAAAATACATAGTATAACAAAGTATATAGCTAAGTTTTTTAATACAAGCTTTTAATGTTTTGATTTTTAATGGTTTGTTTGTTTTAGAACTGCTTTTGCAGGTTTTTGCGATTGTGTTTTCGCTTGTAGTTGGTTTGTTTTAGACTCTTTTTGTCTTCAGAAATGATGCTGATAGTTCCGTCTATTTCGAGCATAGCCAGTTTAACATCTTTAAAATATTCTAAACCATGTTCGCGCATGGCTTCTTTTAGTTCTTCGTCTGAAATGTCTAATTTACTTAAACTTTTAAAATCCAGTTTGCCGTCATGAATTAAGATTTCGGGTTTGTCTAGAAGTAAATCGTTTAGTATTTTATATTTATGAGTTAATTTTTTGATGGCAAAATTAATAACGAATAAAACCAGTGCCGCAACCAGACCTCCTGAAAGACTTGTGTCAGGACCAACCATAGCATTTTGAACGGAGTTACTAATCAATAAAATCAGAATAATATCGGCAGTGTTTAATTGCGAAAGTTCTTTTTTTCCGAAAACACGAAGTGCTATTGTCATGAAAAAATAAACAGCAACACTTCTTAATATGATATCTAAATAGGGAAATTGCATCATTTTTATTCTTTTGTTTTATTAAAGTTAAATAAAAAAGCTTTGTCAAAGTTTTAAACTTTGACAAAGCTGCTAAATTATTTATGGGATATTAAGTTTAAATGAATTTAACAAAGTTTGAAATTCTTCTCAATAGCTTTGATCATTTCTCCGGCAACATCTTTATTTGTAGCGCCTTCGATTCCTTCAAGACCAGGAGAAGAATTTACTTCAAGTAATAATGGTCCTTTTGAAGAACGAATAATATCAACACCAGCCACTTTTAAATCCATTGCTTTTGCGGCTTTTATGGCAATCTTTTTTTCTTCGGCAGTAACTTTTATGACAGATGCTGTTCCGCCAAGGTGAATATTTGCTCTGAATTCTCCCGGCATCGCTTCACGCTGAATGGCAGCCACTACTTTTCCGTCAATTACAAAACAACGAATATCTTTTCCGTTAGCTTCTTTAATAAACTCCTGAACTAAGATATTGGCATTTAAGCTTTTAAAAGCATTAATAACACTTTCTGCTGCTTTTTTAGTTTCGGCAAGAACAACTCCTTTTCCTTGTGTTCCTTCCAGTAATTTTACAATTAAAGGTGAGCCGCCAACCATTTTGATTAAGTTGTCAGTATCAAGGGGAGAATTGGCAAAACCAGTTGTTGGAATATCAATTCCGCTGTTTAAAAGCAATTGAAGAGAATATAATTTATCTCTCGATTGTGTTATGGCTGTAGCCGAATTTAAAACGAAAACCTTTAAAGCTTCAAACTGACGTGTTAAAGCACAACCGTAAAAGGTGATGCTTGGTCGGATTCTAGGGATAATAGCGTCAAATTGATTTAATATTTTTCCGCCGCGATAATGAATTTCCGGAGTTTTGGCATCCAGTTTCATGTAGCATTCTTTGATGTTCAAAAAATGCATTTCATGACCACGCATTTCACCTGCTTCCATGATTCTTTTATTACTGTATAATTCAGGATTACTGGCTAAAAGTCCAATACGCAAACCGGAAGTAGCTTTTTCAGAGTTTTGGTATAATTCTTTTAAAGCTTCAGTTGTAGGTTGTCCCAGTAAATATTTTTCTTCAGGATCAACCAGTACACGTCCGCTCATGGCCTCACGTCCTAAAAGCATTCTGAAACCCATTGAGTCACGATTGGTCAAAGTCATTTCGATTGGCCATTTTACATCACCAATTTTTAAATGCGTCTGAATTACGTAGCGATGTTCTCTAAAACCACTTGAACTTTTTACAATTCTTTTATCCACCAACGGAGCTTCGCAATGAATGATGGTTTTAATATTATTCTGAATTGGATTAATGTCAAATTTAACCCAATTAGCATCATTTTTTATAAAAGGAGCTATGTTTATAGCGTGCATCGCCGAAGTTTTGGCTCCGGAATCTACTCGGGCCTTGATTGTCGGGATTCCAAGTTCTGGAAATGAGCACCATTCTTCGCTACCTAAAATGACTTTGTTTTGAAGCATACGTTGTTTTGTATTATAAAATTTAATATTCAAAAATAGCTATTTGCTTTTACTAAAGATAGTAAATTACTCAAAAAAAATACCCGTTATGTTATGAAAACGTAACGGGTATATTAATTCTGTTATAATTTTAAATCATTTTATTGATTTGTAGGCTCTTCGGCTTTGTGAATTTCTACTGATAGTTCTTGAGAATCATCTTTTAAATCCATTAAGATTTCATCACCTGAATGTATTTTTGAAGTGATGATTTCTTCTGCCAGTAAATCTTCAACATATTTCTGAATAGCTCTTTTTAGCGGTCTTGCACCAAATTGTTTGTCGAAACCTTTGTCTGCAATAAAAGCTTTTGCTTTATCGGTTAAGCTTAATTTATAACCTAATTCAGCGATACGTAAATACAGTTTTTTAAGTTCGATTTCGATAATTAAATCAATATCTGCTTTTTCAAGACTGTTAAATACAATTACATCATCAATTCTGTTTAAGAATTCAGGAGCAAAAGTTTTTTTCAATGCATTTTCGATAATGCTTTTTGAGTTTTCATCGGCCTGAGCTACTTTTGCAGCAGTTCCAAATCCAACACCTTGTCCAAAATCTTTTAACTGACGTGCTCCAACGTTGGATGTCATGATAATGATAGTGTTTTTAAAGTCGATTTTGCGACCTAAACTATCTGTTAGATATCCATCATCAAGAACTTGTAACATCATATTAAACACATCCGGATGCGCTTTTTCGATCTCGTCTAAAAGAACAACACAATATGGTTTTCTGCGAACTTTTTCAGTCAACTGTCCGCCTTCTTCGTAACCTACGTATCCCGGAGGCGCTCCAACTAAACGAGAGATTGCAAATTTTTCCATGTATTCACTCATGTCGATACGAACTAACGCATCTTCAGAATCGAATAATTCTTTTGCTAATACTTTTGCTAATTGTGTTTTACCAACCCCGGTCTGACCTAAGAAAATGAACGAACCAATTGGTTTGTTAGGATCTTTAAGTCCGGCTCTGTTACGCTGAATAGAACGTGCAATTTTAAGAACTGCTTCATTTTGACCAATTACTTTATTCTGAATTAATTCAGGTAATTGAGCTAATTTGTTGCTTTCTGTTTGTGCAATTCTGTTTACAGGAATTCCGGTCATCATCGAAACAACATCGGCTACATTATCTTCTGTAACTTCAATTCTGTTGTTTTTAGAGTCTTCTTCCCATTGTTCCTGAGCAACGGCTAAATCTTTTTCAATACGTTTTTCATCGTCGCGAAGTTTGGCAGCTTCTTCATATTTTTGTTTTTTAACTACCATATTTTTCATTTCGCGAACTTCTTCTAACTGACGTTCCAAATCTAAAATCTGTTTTGGGACGTCAATATTAGTGATGTGTACACGTGATCCCGCCTCATCCATAGCATCAATCGCTTTGTCTGGTAAGAAACGCTCAGACATATATCTGTTCGTTAATTTAACACAAGCTTCAATGGCTTCCTGAGTATAGGTAACATTATGGTGATCTTCGTATTTGTCTTTAACGTTGTTCAAAATAGCGATTGTTTCCTCAACAGAAGTTGGCTCTACAATTACTTTTTGGAAACGTCTTTCGAGTGCGCCGTCTTTTTCAATATATTGTCTGTACTCGTCAAGTGTTGTAGCACCAATACATTGTATTTCGCCTCTTGCTAAAGCAGGTTTAAACATGTTTGAAGCATCAAGTGAACCTGTTGCTCCGCCAGCACCTACGATAGTGTGAATTTCGTCAATAAAAAGAATGATATCGTCGTTTTTCTCCAGCTCGTTCATTACGGCTTTCATTCTTTCTTCAAACTGTCCTCTGTATTTTGTTCCAGCAACTAAACTTGCCAAATCCAGCGTTACAACACGTTTGTGAAAAAGGATACGGGATACTTTCTTTTGTATGATACGAAGTGCGAGACCTTCTGCAATAGCAGATT
This sequence comes from Flavobacterium chilense, assembly GCF_001602525.1. Lineage (GTDB taxonomy): Bacteria > Bacteroidota > Bacteroidia > Flavobacteriales > Flavobacteriaceae > Flavobacterium > Flavobacterium chilense. The sequence continues at coordinate 115,708 of NZ_LSYT01000005.1, read as the reverse complement.
TACCAACTCCTGGTTCTCCAATAAGAAGTGGGTTGTTCTTTTTTCTTCGGCTTAAAATCTGAGAAACACGTTCAATTTCTTTTTCGCGTCCTACAACAGGATCAAGTTTTCCTTCTTCCGCCATTTCTGTTAAATCTCTCCCAAAATTATCTAAAACCGGAGTCTTCGATTTTTTGTTTGACTTATTGGCTGGATTATTGAAACTACTTTCTTTTAGACTGTCATCTTGTCCTGAATCGTCATTATACGATTCGTTTCTTGGCAAGTTTTCTAAGAATTCTTCTTCGTTTGGAGTCATATTTAAATATTGTTCTTTAGCTACATCATAATCTATTTTTAGCTTATTCAATAGCTTGGTTGTTGGATCGTTTTCGTTTCGTAAGATGCATAAAAGCAGGTGAGCTGTGCTAATCGACGAGCTTTGAAATACTTTAGCTTCAAGAAAAGTAGTCTTTAGTGCCCTTTCGGCCTGGCGCGTAAGATGGAGATTTTTCTTTTCGGCATTTACCTCAACGCTCTGGTTGGCTGGACTCAGTATTTCTACTTTCCTGCGTAAATGATCTAAATCGACTGCTAGGTTATTAAGTATATGAATAGCTTTTCCGTTACCATCTCTTAAAATACCCAGCATTAGATGTTCAGTACCAATAAAGTCGTGTCCTAAACGAAGGGCTTCTTCTTTACTGTATGTAATAACATCTTTTACTCTTGGTGAAAAATTATCATCCATAATATATAATTGGTATTGTAAATTTAGTGAATTACAGTTTGAAAAACAAAAACCGTACCCATTGAGAACTACTGTCAGCTAATAGACAAAAAAAATAACAATAAAAGCGTTAAAAAACGCTTAATTTATTAACTAAAAATAAAAATAAAGTTGTTAATAAATCATTGAAATAAGTGTAAGGAAATAGCTGAAAAAATTCGAAAAAAACGTATCTTGGCACGCTTTGAAACTAATATAATTATTTAAACATAACAACTTATGTCTGAAGGAGAAAGGTTAATTCCTATTAACATTGAAGATGAAATGAAATCAGCTTACATCGATTATTCGATGTCAGTAATCGTATCGAGAGCGCTTCCTGATGTTAGAGATGGCTTGAAACCAGTGCATCGAAGAGTTCTTTACGGAATGTATGATTTAGGTGTAACGTCAAGATCAGCCCACAAAAAATCTGCAAGAATCGTAGGGGAGGTTTTGGGTAAATATCACCCGCACGGTGATACCTCTGTTTATGATGCAATGGTTCGTATGGCTCAGGAGTGGAGTATGCGATATTTATTAGTTGATGGTCAGGGTAACTTTGGATCTGTCGATGGAGACAGTCCGGCAGCAATGCGTTATACTGAGGCCAGAATGCGTAAAATCTCAGAAGATATTATGGCAGATATCGAAAAAGAAACAGTTGACTTTCAACTTAACTTTGACGATACCTTATATGAACCAAAAGTAATGCCTACAAGAGTTCCAACTTTATTAGTAAACGGAGCGACAGGTATTGCAGTAGGTATGGCAACCAATATGCCACCACACAATTTAACTGAGGTTATTAATGGTACATTAGCATATCTTGATAATAACGATATTGAAGTAGACGAATTAATGACACATATTAAAGCTCCCGATTTTCCAACCGGTGGTGTAATATATGGTTATGAAGGTGTTCGTGAAGCTTTTAAAACAGGTAGAGGACGTATTGTCATGCGTGCAAAAGTTGGTTTTGAAGAAGTTGACGGAAGAGAATGTATTATTGTTACCGAGATTCCGTATCAGGTGAATAAAGCCGAAATGATCAAACGTACGGCTGATTTGGTAAACGATAAAAAAATTGAAGGTATTGCGAATATTCGTGACGAATCAGATAGAAATGGTATGCGTATCGTTTACATCCTGAAACGTGATGCTACGCCAAACGTAGTTTTGAATACTTTATATAAATTTACTTCATTACAATCCTCTTTCAGTGTAAACAATATTGCATTGGTAAAAGGCCGCCCACAAATGTTGAATCTAAAAGATATGATTCACTATTTTATTGAGCACCGTCATGATGTAGTAGTAAGAAGAACGCAGTTTGAATTGCGTAAAGCAGAAGAAAGAGCTCATATTTTAGAAGGTTTAATTATTGCTTCTGACAATATTGATGAAGTAATTGCGATCATCAGAGGTTCTAAAAATACAGAAGAAGCCCGTGAGAAATTAATCGAAAGATTTAGTTTATCAGATATTCAGGCTCGTGCTATTGTTGAGATGCGTTTACGTCAGTTAACAGGTCTGGAACAAGATAAGTTAAGAGCAGAGTTTGAAGAATTAATGAAGTTAATTGAGCATTTGAAAGCTTTATTAGCAGATGTAAATTTGAGAACTAACTTAATTAAAGAAGAGCTTGAAGAAATTCGCGAGAAATACGGAGATGAGCGTCGTTCTAAAATCGAATATTCTGGTGGAGATGTGAGTATCGAAGATTTAATTGCTGATGAGAATGTAGTTATTACAATTTCGCACGCTGGTTACATCAAACGTACAAACCTTACAGAATATAAAACTCAAAACAGAGGTGGAGTTGGTCAAAAAAGTGCAGGAACAAGAGATCAGGATTTCCTTGAGCATATGTTCGTTGCGACCAACCATCAATATATGATGTTCTTTACACAAAAAGGAAAATGTTTCTGGATGCGTGTTTATGAAATTCCGGAAGGAAGTAAAACTGCAAAAGGTAGAGCAATTCAGAACCTGGTGAATATTGAAAGTGATGATAAAGTAAAAGCTTTTATTTGTACTCAGGACTTAAAAGACAAAGATTATATCAACAGTCATAACCTTGTTATGGTAACTAAACAAGGTCAGGTTAAGAAAACTTCTTTAGAGAAATATTCTAAACCAAGGGTAAATGGAGTTGCAGCGATCACAATTAAAGAAGGTGATGAATTAATGGGAGCGCAATTAACTAACGGAGAAAGCCAGATTATTTTAGCTGTTAAATCAGGTAAATTAGTTCGTTTTGAAGAAACCAAAACACGTCCGATGGGAAGAACAGCTTCCGGAGTTCGTGGAATTACTTTGAAAGATGATACTGATGAAGTAATCGGTATGGTTACTGTTGCGAAAGAAGATGTTAATGATTCACAGATCTTAGTTGTAACTGAAAATGGATACGGAAAACGTACCAAATTAGTGGATGACGATGGAGAAGATGTTTACAGAATCACGAATCGTGGAGGAAAAGGAGTTAAAACGCTTAATATTACTGAAAAAACCGGAAAATTAATTTCGATCAATGCAGTAACAGATGCTGATGATTTGATGATTATTAATAAATCAGGATTAACGATTAGAATGGCTATTGAAGATTTACGTGTAATGGGTCGTGCAACGCAAGGAGTTCGATTGATTAATTTAAAAGGTAAAGATTCTATTGCAGCTGTAACAAAAGTTATGAAAGATGATGTTGCAGAAGTTGTTGTAGATGAAGATGGTAATGTTATTGAATCTGTTATCGAAAGAGTTAAACCGGATTTAGAGGTTCTTGAGGACGAAGGTCCTGTGGAGGATGACGATGATGACGATTCTGAAGAAGAAATTGAAGACGAAGACGACTCTGAAGAAGAGGAATCTGAAGAATAAAATAATAACCACTTATAATTTAAATATACAAATTGAATACTATGAAAAGTAAATATGTAATACTTGCGTCAGCATTATTGATTTCAGTAGCTACTTTTGCTCAAAAAGATCAGATTAAAAGTGCTGAAAAAGCATTGAAAAATGGTGATGCTCAAGGAGCGCTTGCTATATTAAAAGATGCTGAAAATCTGGTAGTAAATGCCAAAGATGTTGAACAAGCTCAGTACTATTTCGTACAGGCTAATTCTTATTTAGATTTAGCAAATAAAAAAGTTGAAGAAGGGAAAAACTTGTCACTTGCAGCTGAGACTTTTAGAAAATTAATTGACATTGAAAACGCATCAGGAAAACAAAAGTACTCTACTCAGGCTGCAGCTTCAATTGCTGAAATTAAAGGAAAATTGATTAATTCTGCTATTGCAGATTCTCAGGCCAGCAAACATGTAGAAGGAGCAAAAAAATTGTATGATGCTTATTTATTAGATAAAAAAGATACAATCAATTTATATTATGCAGCTTCTACAGCAGTAAACGCTCAGGATTTTGATCTTGCTTTACCAATGTATGAAGAGTTAAAAAAATTGAACTTTTCAGGAAAAGGAACAAGCTACACAGCTGTAAATAAAATTTCCGGAAACGAAGATGGTTTTAATAATGCTAAAGAAAGAGATTTAGCTGTAAAATTAGGAACTCACGAAAAACCTAAAACAGAACCAATTCCTTCTAAAAGAGGTGAGATTTACAAAAATTTAGCTTTAATTTTAGTTCAAAAAGGACGTAGCGAAGATGCTAAAAAAGCAATCGCTGATGCTAGAAAAGCGAATCCGGAAGATACTTCTTTGATTCTTACTGAGGCTAACTTGTATTTAGAGTCTAAAGATTTTGAAACATACAAAAAATTAGTTGGTGAGGCTTTACAAAAAGAACCAAACAATGCTGATTTAGTATTTAACTTAGGAGTTCTTAGTGCAAATGCAAAAAACAATGCTGATGCTGAGAAATATTACCTAAAAGCAATCGAGATCAATCCAAGCTATGCAAACGCTTATCTTAACCTGGCAGCTTTAAAATTAGAAGCTGAAAAACCAATTATCGATGAGATGAATAAATTGGGTACTTCTGCAAAAGATATGAAACGTTATGATGTATTGAAAGCACAAAGAGAAAACGTTTTTAAAGGAGTAATTCCTTATCTTAAAAAAGCAAATGAATTAGATCCTAAAAACGAAGATGTTGCTAAAACATTATTAGGAGTTTATAAAGCGTTAGAAATGACTGCTGAGGCAAAAGCATTAAAAGCTACAATGAATTAATATTTCATTTTTGATATAAAAAAATCCCGCTTTTGCGGGATTTTTTTTGCTTAAAAAGTATCTTATTAATCAACTAAAGCAGCTGATAATGTAATTGTGGTATTTAAAAGCTTGGAAATTGGACAAATTTCTTTTGCTTTTGCTGCTGTCTTCTCGAATTCTTCTGCCGAGATATTAGGAACTTTTCCTTTTAAATCTAAATGAATCAATGTTATTGATCCATCTTCAAAAGTTACTGTAGCTTCTGTATTTAAATCATCTGCGGTAAAACCTCCCTCGTTAAGTAAAAAACTTAATTGCATCGTAAAACAGCCAGAATGCGCTGCAGCAACCAATTCTTCAGGATTTGTCCCAACTCCGTCAGCAAATCTTGTTTTAAATGATAATTGAGCATTGTCTAATGTTGTGCTCTGAGTGCTTATTTTTCCTGTTCCCTCCATACCGGTTCCTTTCCAGTTGGCATTTGCTTTTCTTGTAAATTTCATTTTCGTTGTTATTAAGATTAATAATTTGAATTTGTGTGTTTTTTGGATTATCAAAAGATGATGTGGTTAATCAAATATAATCAATATTTTACAGAATTGTTTTATGAAGTTGAATAGGAAATGTTAAGTTTCAGGTTTCAGGTTGGAATGAGATAAAGGTTGATGTGGATTTTACCGCAAAGATGCAAAGGTTTTTATCGCTTAGGTGTTTATGAAAAAAAACGCAAAGTTCACAAAGCTATTTCGACACAAAGCATTGCGAACTTTGTGTAAACCTTTGCATTTTTGCGGTAAAATGATCCCAACAAAAAAGGTGCAATGATATTTTCATTACACCTTATTTAATTTATTGTAGAAACTTAGAACTTTATTCTTGTCCCAGGTTACGTAATTGTTTCAATTTGTCTTTCCAAACTTCAAGACTTTCTTTGTGGATTGCAATGTTTTTGCGAACCTCAAGGACAATTGAGTTTTCTTTTTTAGCATTTTTAGTATTCGTAAAAAACTGGATATTGTTCTCTAACTGGAAAATCTCGTTTTGAACTTCTTCAATTTTACGCATTAAGAAAATCTTTTCGTTATCTAATTTTCGGGTATCGTTACTATCAGATAATGAATCCAGACGATTAGAGAAACGCATCATTTCAGTTTCTTTTTTACTCAAGCTTAATTTTTCAAAAAGGGCATCCAAAATTTTATTGAATTTTCCTTCGATATGACGTCTTGAAAAAGGTACTTTTCCATAACCTTTCCAGATTTCAATATGTGCTTTTATGGCATCAAGATCTGTCTTATGGTCGCCAGTAAGCTGATAAGCTCTTAGAATGTCTAAGTATGCTTTTTTATTGTCAAAAGCAGCTACCTCATCAACGTTTTCTTCAGATTTGTGTTCTTTTAGTTTATCAAAATAATGGTTGCAGGCATCTTTGAATTCTTTCCAGATTTTATCTGAATATTTTTTAGGCACATGTCCAATTTGTTTCCATTCTTCCTGAATTTGCTTCATGATTGGAGTAGTAGCCCCAAAATCTGTGCTTTCCTGTAATTCTTTTGCTTTGGCAACCAATGCCATTTTTTTGTTCAGGTTGTCGTTTTGATCCTTTTTTATGTCTTTGTAAAAAGAATTTTTAAAAGCATTAAAGTTTCTAACGGCAGCTTTAAATGCAGCCCAGGTTTCTTCGTTTACTTCAGATGGAACTTTTCCGGCAGCAAAAAACTCGTTTCTAAGTGCTTCTACTTTTTGTATTTGTATCAGCCACTGCGAGTGTGAATTTACTTTTTCAGTACCTAAAACCTCAATTTTAGCAATGATTTCTTTTTTAACTTCAAGATTTTGTTGTTCGTTTGCTCTTTGGCTTTCAAACAAAACTTCTCTTTTATCATGGATTTTTTTAGTGAGTTCGCTAAATTTATTCCAGATCGTATCACGATGTTCTTTAGAAACCGGTCCGATATCTTCTTTCCAGATTCTGTGTAAGTCCTGTAATTCGCGGAATGCTTTGCTAATGTCTGCTTCGTTTACTAACTCTTCAACACGGGCAATTATTTTTTGTTTTTGATCCAGATTGTATTTAAAATCTAAATCTCTTGCTTCACGATCTAAATGCAGGTAATCATAAAAATTCTCTACATGAAAGTGATAATTGTTCCAAACGTGATTGTATTTGTCTTTTGGAATTGCTCCGGCATTCTTCCATCTTTCTCTTAAATCATTAAAATGTTTAAGAGTATCTTTAATATTTTCCTGCGGATTTATAAGTTCTTTAAGTTCTTCAACTATGGCAAGTCTGGTATCTAAATTTGATTTTAGATTGGTTTGTAAATGCTTGAAATGAGCATTTCTTTTTTCTCTAAAAACGTTGTAATATTCGTCAAATTTAGATTTTAACGGAGAATGATATTCAAATTCTTCATTTGGATCTTCTTTAGAAGCGTTAAATTCTTCTTTTTTCTCCTCTATCAGATGGTTGTATTGTAATAAAAATGACTTTTTAATTTCTTCAATATGATCTTTTACAGACATTACTTTATCTGTATTAACCAGTTTTTTTAGCTCATCAACTAATGCATCCATAGAGAAAGTGTCATAATCCTGCATAGGAATGTCATGACGCTCTTTTAGCGTTTCATCTTCACTTTCTTCGGCATTTGAATTTGTTATGGCATCTAATGCAGTTTGATGATTGGTTTCTGTAACTTCAGCTGTGTTTTCTGCTTCAGTTTCAGTTTCTGAGGTTAAATTTTCAGCAACTGTTTCAGATTCTGATGCTTCAATTGCATTATCTGGTGTAGAATCGGTAATTTCGATTTCTAATTTTCCGTCTGCTTCCTGCAGGTTATCATTCTTTTCTTCTAACATTTTAAATGTATAAGGTTTTTATTTTAAACAGAGCGAAAGATAGTAAAGGTGTTTCTAAATACAAAATAAATCGTTTGTTTATACGCTATTTTGCGATGAAATTCTTATTCATTGTCTATATTTTGGCTTATGATCAGAATTTTTTAGTTGTTTTCGTTGCAGTAAATTCAAATTAAGAATCAATACTCTTTTAAGAAAATTGAAATTAAATTGGTATCGTTAATTCTAAATTTTGATTTTACTTTAAATTAAAACAAAATCAACATTCCGGCTTCTATACCATAATTATAGGATTTATGACCTCCAAAGCCTATACTTGGATGAAGGTACGCCATATCGTTTTTGGTTATCTTTCTCCCAAATTCTATGAAAGCATTATTTGGGTAACTTTTTGCCGTTGCATTATATCTAAAAGCAACATCGGCTGCAATCCAGTTTTTTCCAAGAAGGTACATGAAATAATTTTCGAATGCAGTTGTGTTTACGTTTTGTCTGTTATCAGATCCGGCAAAGCTAGCCTGGTTTTCTAAAGAAGCGATCCAGAGTATCTTTTTTTCTTTTATATAAGCGCCATAAAATATTGCCGGAGCCAGAACCCATTTTCCGGTCCCTAATGCCGGATCTACAGCCGAATTTGAAATCACTCTGACTCTAAAGGCAAGTCCTTTGTTTTTGTTTAAATAAGGAATGTAACTTATGCCAACTCCAATATCTCCAATTCCGGTTTTGTTAATAGAAGAAGTATTGGTTGATATTAAAGGTAAATCGACTCTTAGATTCCATGCTTTGTTAGCGATAGGATGTAAGAATCGAAGTTCTGTAGTGTTATACGATCCGGAATGCGTATCTAAATACTCATTAAAGAGTAAAATTGTTTTTAAATAATAATGATACCTTGCCTCGGTATAAGGATTTGTTTTAAGCTCTGAGGTATCCTGAGCTATTATGGAATAAGGAATTAAAAAGGCTAATAAATAAAAATGTAATTTATTCATAACTACTTATTAATGAGTAGTCTAAATTACGAAAATTAGATTAACGATTTGTTTTTATTTATTCCAGATTTTCCATGCTTTTTCTGCCTGAAAGATAAGCATATCGTATCCGTTTTTGATTACTGCACCTCTTTCTTTTGCATTTTTTAAAAATTGAGTTTCTGCCGGATTGTATATTAGATCGTAGGCAATATGCTTTTCTGTAAAAAACTCATAAGGAAGATCAGGACAAGCTTCTGTATTTGGACTTGTACCAACTGGTGTGCAATTAATGATAATTTGAAAGTTATCAAAAGTAGTTGCATTGATTAAGTTATAATCAATAATGTTTTCTTTGGCTTCTCTTGAAACAAAAGTGTATAAAATGCCAAGTTCATCAAGGGCAAAAGCAACACCTTTTGATGCACCGCCAGTACCCAGAATAAGTGCTTTTTTATGATGTGGTTCCAATAAAGGTTCTAATGATTTTTTGAAGCCATAATAATCGGTGTTGTAACCTTTTAATTTACCATTTTTAGTAAACTTAATAGTATTTACAGCACCAATTAAAGCTGCTTTTTTTGAAAGTTTGTCTAAGAAGGGAATTACTTGTTCTTTGTACGGAATTGTAACATTTAGTCCTTTTAAATCAGGATTATTTTTAAGTAAACCTGTTAAATGGTTAATATCGGCAATGTCAAAATTCTCGTAGCTGTTACCGGCAAAAACCTCATCACTAAATTTTTCTGTAAAATATCCTTTAGAAAATGAGTAACTAATATTGCGGCCTAACAAGCCAAAACGTCTTCTTAAAATATCAATCATTATTACTTTCTATGTTTTTCAATATAATTTTTAACCATTTTTTTTGACCATACTACAGGAAATAAATCTTCGATTAAAATATAGTTATCAAAGTTTAAACGTAAACCATTGCTTAAATGGAATTTTGCTTTGGTATTGTCCTGAATCATGAAATACAATCCGGCTAAACGATATTCGATTTCGTTCTCTTCCGGAAAATATTCTGAAGCCTGAAGTAAGGTTTGAATTGCAGTTTCAAATTCGCCCAGAAACTGAAGAATATCTACCCAAAACAACCAGGTGTCTAAGGCGTAATCTCCAAATTCTACGGCTTTTCTATAACCAAATTCAGCTTCTTCAAAAAAGTTCATTTGTTTGTTTATCGTTGCATAACGTTTCCAGTACAATCGATTTTGATTGTCGATAGCCAAAGCTTTATTGACAAAGAATAATGCTTTCTGGAAGTTTTTTTGACGAACGTAAAAGTCTGTAATCGCAATCCAGCCTTTGTCTAAAAGCGGATCTTCATGAACAGTCTGATTGTAATATTGAAGTGCTTTTATAGAATTACCTAATTTTTCGTAGCATTTTCCAATACGCAATAAAGCATAAGAAGTTGCATCGTCAAGTTCGATAGTACGATTGTAGCTTTCGATAGCTTCAGTGTACTTTTTCAAACGTTCGTAAGCTTTTGCTTTTTCCATAAATGCCCCTAAAAACTCATCGTCAATCAGGGTTGCATAATCAAAAGCGCGAATCGCATTTTCGTATTCTTTTACACCATAATGCAGGCGCCCAAGCTGATGCCAGGCGATTTCGCTGTATGGGTTTTTATTGATGTAATCATTAAGATAAACGATCGCTTCCTGATTTTGATCTAAAAATTCAAAACAGTACACTACGTTATACAAGGCAGACTGATCTTCCAAATCTTCTTCAAGACATTTGATGAAGCTGTCTTTTGCCATCTCAAGGTTATCCATAAAAAGATATTCCATTCCAATCAAGTTGTACACATCAGCATAGTCATCAGTATATTGCAGGGCAATTTTAAGTAATTCTACCGCTTTTTCGTGTTGATCTCTTTTAGAACAAATATTGGCTTTCTGGATGTAAATTTCCTCGTTGTTAGGTTCGATTGCATATAACTCATTTAAGAGTTTCTCGGCGATTTCTAGTTTGTCGTCGTAAACCAGCATTTCTACTTGTACTAATTTTAAGCCTGTAGATTTTGGGTGCTGGTCTAATGCAAGTTTCAAGGCTTTTTTTGCTAAATTAGCCTTGCCTATGTCTAAATAATGAAGAATAATTTCTTCAAATTCTTCAGAGTCAAAAAAGAGTACTTTGTTAGTTTTTAACATAGACTCAAATTTGGATAGGGATAGGTTATAATCTTCTTCTTCGTTGCTTAATTGCATACTCTCTTTATTTGAAATTAGCCTGTTATAAATTTAGGCAACCATATTATTGTTGTGAGGAATGGAAATTAATTGTTGTGAACAATTTAATTAACAATATGGACAGAATTTCGATTCTGTTTTTAGTTATAATCTTTGATTTTTTAAAGATTAATTTTGAATTTTACTTTGCTTATTTATTTTTCATGATTTCATCCATAACATTTAAGATTATGGCACAACCTTCTTTTATTTCTTCTTCAGAAATGGTTAACGGCGGTGTTATTCTTATTGCGCATCCTTCAAACAATAACCAGAATAAAATAAGCCCTTTGTCCTGACAGTTTAAAATAACCTGATTGGTTATTTCGGCTGTTTCTGTCATGGCGGCAAGCATTAATCCTTTTCCTCTAACTTCCTTTATCAAAGGATGTACCAAAAGCGATCTGAAGAGTTTTTCCTTGTCTAAAGCTTCCTGCATTAGATTTGTTTCAGTTAATTCCTGCAAAGTTGCCAAACAGGCTGACGCAATGACAGGGTGGCCTCCAAAAGTAGTTATATGTCCCAATTTTGGGTTTTCAGTCAAAAGATCCATTTTTTCTGCAGATGCAGTAAATGCACCAACCGGCATTCCGCCGCCCATTCCTTTTCCCATAACGACAATATCTGGTATGACATCGTAGTTTTGAAAGCCGAAAAGTTTTCCGGTTCTCCCAAATCCCGGCTGAATTTCGTCTACAATCATCAAGGCTCCAACCTCATCACAGCGTTTACGTACTTTTTGTAGAAAATTATCCTGGGGCTGAATAAATCCAGCTCCGCCCTGAATCGTTTCTAAAAGTATTGCGGCTGTTTTGGTTGTTATTTTTTGTAAATCTTCTTCGTTGTTAAATGTGATAAAATCAACATCAGGTAGCAAAGGGCGAAAAGCCTGTTTGCGTTCTTCAAAACCCATTACACTCATTGAGCCCATTGTATTGCCATGATAAGCATTGTGACACGAAATAAGCTGACTGCGTCCTGTTGTTCTTTTGGCTAGTTTTAAAGCACCTTCAATTGCTTCTGTACCTGAATTGACTAAATAGGTTTTGTTTAAAGATTCAGGCAGGAGTGAAGCTAATAATTTGCAATATTGCACTGCCGGACTTTGTGAATATTCACCATAAACCATAACGTGCGAATATTTGTCCAGCTGATCTTTAATGGCCTGATTTACTCTTGGATGCTGATGCCCGAGTGTGCAAGCCGAAACTCCGGCAACAAAATCTAAATATTTATTATCGCTGGTATCATAAATGTAAGAGCCAATAGCATGTGAAACTTCCATTCCTAAAGGATAAGGAGAAGTTTGTGCCTGGTATTTTATAAAATCTGAATTCACTGTTGTTTGTTTTAAAAGTTTCAGGTTTCAGGTTGACTGGAAACTAAAAACTGAGACTGAGACTGAATTTATCCGCAAAGATCGCAAAGTTTTATGCAAAGTTGGCTAAGTTTTAAATCAAGTTTGTATTATTAAAATGCAAAGCTTGCAAAGTTTTTAAACTGTAAACCCTGATTGAAACTGCGACTAATTTTGCCACAAAAAAGTGAAACTGAAAACTATTTCTTAGTCTTCGTGTTTGCTTTTGTGGTGCTTGTTTTCGTTGTACTTGTTTTTACTGCAGGTTTCTTTTTATCGTAATTCAGGGTTTCCTGTCTTATTTTCATCGGAACGTTTTTGTTCGTAGCTTCTTCATCTTTTCCTTCCTGAATTAATTTGTCATTGAGTTCATTGTCTTCGGCAGTAAAAATATCATCTTTTGATTTTATTCGTTCATCACCACGCCAACGCAAGCCTTTTAGTTTACGGGCATTTTCAGGTAAATCAGCTTCAGGGTATACATCTCCGTCTACTTTATTAAAAAAGGTGATGGTTTGGATATCATTATTTTCTAAAATAAGATTGATTTTACTGCTCACATTTTTATTGATTCCAATGAGTTCATTGTCATCATTCCGCATATAATAAACGACTTCGGTGTTTTTAATCACATCAACGTTATGGAGTTTTCCATCTTTGAATTTTCCAAATAAATTGAGTCCCTTAACCTGATTATATCCGGTTCCAAGAGTGTCCCGCGAGACTATAAAAGTATTGTTGAGTACTTTTAAGGAATCTAATTTTTTGGTATTATTATCTCCAATTAAATGCATAATATCGCCGGTGATCTGGCTTTCTCCATTCCATAAAATCGGGTTTCCAATCAGTTTGGTTAAAGCAGTTTTAGAATTCGAATGGATCGAATCGCACTTTCCGCTCATATCGATTTTATAAAAACGTACATTTTTATACGCCCTCAAAATTCGTTCGCCTTCTTTTCCCGTAACCATTAATTTTTGTCCGTGAATATAAACGGAATCTTTTTCGACAAGATTTATAGCTACAGCTCTTTTGGTTACAAACATCGAATCTTTTAGTTTGTAAATTTCGGCATAATGACCTTTTACAATTCCGCGATTAATCGAGTCTGTGATTTTTACATTTCGGGTCGCCGAGGCAAATTCAATATTCCGGTTGTAATACAAACTGTCCCCTTCTATAAGCCGGTCATCGTATTTGATATAGGATTTTCTTAAAAAATGGGCCAGGTTTTTCTTGGTATCGTAAAAACCTTTTTCAGTGTAGATGTAATTAGATTTACTGGTAATGGTCGAAGGACCAAATAAATAAGTGTGTCCGGAATTGCTGTAATAATCTAAATGATTTGATTTTATAACATATTTTGGATTTGTAATGGTAACTTCTGTCAGAAATTGAAATTTTTTCTCTTCAACAAAATACCTTCCGGATTTACTCACCAATGTATTGTCTTTATTTACAATTGTACCTTTAGTGTTATAAAAAACCTGCTGAACATTTCGATCAAAATTAATTGTATCAGTTTTTAAAGTTGCATCCGGTGAGCTCATTACAGCATCACCTGTTGCAAAAGCTTTTTTCAGATTTCCGCTATATTCCGCATATTTACTATTCAAAAATAAAGTATCACCTTGTACCAATTGTACATTTCCAAAAGCTTTAAGGTAGTTGTCTTTTTGAAAATAGTAAGCTTTATTACAAGTTAAAACCACGCCATCGTGATTTACTTTTACGTTTCCAATTAGTAACAAAGCGCCGGGAACTTCATTTTCGTTTATTTCCTGAAAGTCTGCATTTTCAACAAATATAGTTTTCGGTTTTTGTGCAAAAGTGGATTGTACGCTTAGAAAAAGCAAACAATAAAATATGAAAAAGAGTGATTTCTTCAATTGATTAAATTTTTGTCAAATTTATGAAAAAGGTTACAACCATATAATGTTATTAGGATTAAATTATAGTTTTTAGATAAAAGGTTCAGAGTGGCAAAGCTAAAAGGGTTTGTTAGTGTTTTTGTAAATGAATTTTATTTACAATGTATATCATAGAGATGTACAAAAGTACGTCTAACAAAGCGTTGTAGGCTTAAAGTCAAAAATGCAAAGATTTCAAGTTTTAGGTTCTGTAGAAAACCTTTGAACCTTTGTCACTCTGAACCTCTGCCACTTTTTAAAATTATCAACAAAATACAGAACTCTTTCGTTGTAGTTGAGTTTTTCAAAGCGCAATTGCGACAAAGATGATTTTAGTCTCTTATGAATTTAAAATTTAGCCTAAATTTAGAAAATGATTTCTGAATGGTGATTTGATCTCTAATTCAGGAAAAGAATTAGTTTATAAATGCATTATGGTAAATAAAAAAGTTTTTGTTGCAGGATTGGCTGCAGCCATGCTGTTTAGCGCATGTAAAACCAAAGATTTAAAAATGAATACAGCTAAAAAGGAAAATACCGCTGAAAAGAAAATTGTAGTATATCAGGTTTTTACCCGTTTGTTTGGAAATAAAAATACAACCAATAAACCCTGGGGCACAATTGAAGAAAATGGCGTTGGAAAATTTAATGATTTTACAGATAGAGCACTTCATGAAATAAAAGATCTGGGGGTAACTTATATTTGGTATACTGGAGTTCCGCATCATGCTTTGGTTCGGGATTATAAAGCTTATGGAATTTCTGATAATGATCCTGAAGTGGTTAAAGGGCGCGCAGGTTCTCCTTACGCTGTAAAAGATTATTATAATGTAAATCCTGATTTAGCAGTAAATCCGGCTAAGAGACTGCAGGAATTTGAAGCTTTGATTGACAGAACGCATAAAGCAGGCCTAAAATTAATTATTGACATTGTGCCTAATCATATTGCCCGAAAATATGAAGGAAAAAGCAATCCTGAAGGAGTAAAAGATTTTGGCGCAGATGATGATGTGAATGTTGAATACAAAAGAGATAATAATTTCTATTATATTCCAAAAGCGCACTTTGAAATTCCGGATGGAGACATTCCGTTAAACGGAGAAAAAAATCCGTTAGTAGACGGCGTATTTGATGAAAATCCTGCAAAATGGACAGGAAACGGATCCCGAAAAATGAAACCGGATCAAAACGACTGGTATGAAACTGTAAAAGTAAATTACGGAGTTCGTCCTGATGGTTCTAAAGATTTTCCTGAACTTCCGGCTGGATTTGATCAAAAGGATTACAAAGAACATTTTGCTTTTTGGCAAGACAAAGATGTACCGGATTCCTGGAAAAAATTTAAATCAATTGCATTATACTGGACCGCAAAAGGTGTTGATGGATTTCGTTATGATATGGCCGAAATGGTTCCGTATGAATTTTGGAGTTATATGAATTCTGCGATCAAAATGAAAAACCCGAACGCTTTTTTACTGGCAGAAGTTTATAATCCCAAAGAATATCGTAATTATATTCATTTAGGAAAAATGGATTATTTATACGATAAAGTAGAAACTTATGATAAACTAAAAGATATTATTCGTGGGAAATCATCTCCTGATGGGCTTTCAGATATTCAGAAAGGAATGGCGGATATTGAACATCACATGCTTCATTTTCTGGATAATCATGATGAACAGCGTTTAGCAAGTCCTGAGTTTGCCGGAACACCAGAACGCGGAAAACCTTTAATGGTCGTTTCAACAACTTTAAGCACATCGCCAACAATGGTTTATTTTGGGCAGGAAGTAGGAGAGCCTGGAAATGAAAATGCGGGTTTTGGTACTCGCTCCAGAACTTCGATTTTTGATTATATTGGTGTTCCAAATCACCAGCGTTGGATGAACAATGGAAAGTTTGATGGAGGTCAGCTTTCTGAATCAGAGAAAAGTCTTCGTGATTTTTACAAACGGTTATTGAATTTTTCAATTGTCAGCCCGGCATTAATGGGAGGTTTTCAGGAAATACAAAGTGTAAATCGTGAAAATAATGCCGGATATGATGAATTGATTTATTCTTTTGTTCGTTGGTCCGAAAATCAAAAACTGATTGTTGTTGCTAATTTTTCTTCTGAGAAAACAAGCGAATTTGAGTTGAAGATTCCGGCAGATGTTATTGCAAAATGGAATTTAAAAGATGGTGAATATCAACTTACGGATCAATTGTATCAAGCGAATAAAACGTTGTTAAAAATAGAAAATGGAGTAGGAGTGGCAAGAATTAAAACTTTGCCTTCAGAATCGTTTATTTATGAATTAAAATAGGATTTATAGGTTCTGATATTTTTTGGTAATTCAAAATAAGAATAACCCATAAAAAAAGCTGATACTTTAATTTGTATCAGCTTTTTGTTTATACTTTCTTGACTTTCTTTAAAGCCTCGACGTAATATTCGTTTACTTTTTCCCAATTGATATGTTCGTAAAAAGCATCAATATAACTTCCTTTTCTGTTTTGATAATCCAGATAATAAGCATGTTCCCATAAATCAATACCTAAAATAGGTGTGCCTGGAATTAAAGCGTTTTTCATCAAAGGATTATCCTGATTTTCTGTAGTTGTTATTTGTAATTTTCCATAACGGTCAACAACCAGCCAAACCCAGCCTGAACCAAACTGTTTTTCTGCCTGTGCTTTAAATTGACTCGTAAGATTGTTAAAAGAACCAAATTCTTTATTTATAGAACCTGCAAGAGTGTCTTTTGGAGTTTCTTCTTTTGGAGTCAAGATGTTGAAATAAAGCGTATGATTATAGTATCCACCAGCATTCTGACGAAGCTTAGCATTGCTAAGATCCATTTTCTTCAGGATGTCTTCGATTGGCGAATTTTCAAATTCAGTATTTACAATTTCTTTATTAAAATTATTCGTGTACGTTAAATAATGTTTCGAATAATGCGTTTCTAAGGTAAGTGTTTTTATTGCCGGAGCTAAACCATCATAAGCAAAAGGAAGCTTTGTCATCTCAAAAGAACCCGGATCTGCTTTTACATCATTTGGCGATCCAATGGTTATTTTTTCCTCTTTAGTAGGTAAAGGGACTTCTACAACTTCGGTTAGCTTATTGTTATCATTACAAGAAAATAATAGAAAAAATGAAGCTAAAATGCTGAAACGAACAATGCTTTTCTTCATAATGTTAGTTATTTTGATGTTAGTGAATTAATGATTTCAATATAATTTTCTTTGGCTTCATCAATAGATATGTGACTTATCTGCATCCATGCATTTGTTTTGAAAGCATCTCTTAAATCAAAATTTTCAGATTGATTGTATACTGCAGTTCCAAAAGTTGCTTGTTTATAATAGGCATAAAGTCTTAACTGCACATCTTGTGGCAGTGAGGCCTGGGTCATTTTTAGAGCAGTTTCGACAGCCTCAGAAAAACGAGTATCTAAATCTTTTTCGATCATTAAGCTTTTGTAGCGATAATGGTTTTTCCTCCAATTGCTTTTTGGTTTAATACTACATTAATTGGAGTACCTAAAGGTAAAAATAAATCTACTCTTGAACCAAATTTTATAAAACCGGCATCAGTACCCTGAACAACCTGCATACCTTCCTGAGCATAATTTACAATTCTGCGTGCCAAAGCACCTGCAATTTGTCTGTATAGTATTTGTCCGAAAGTTTCGTTTTCGATTACTACAGTAGTTCTTTCATTTTCTTCGCTTGCTTTTGGATGCCATGCTACTAAAAATTTACCCGGATGGTATTTACTGAATTTTATAATTCCGTCCATTGCGTAACGTGTTACGTGTACGTTTATTGGAGACATAAAGATAGAAACCTGTAAACGTTTATCTTTAAAATACTCACCTTCGTAAACTTCTTCAATTACTACCACTTTTCCGTCAACAGGAGCAAGAATCTGATCGCTGTTTCTGATGGCAATTCTTTTAGGATTTCTAAAGAATTGTAAAATAATGATAAGAACTAGTAGGCCGGCAAATTGAACCAGCATTCTTAGCCAGGCAATATCAATGAATCTGTCAGCAATTAAAAGTACAGCTACTGCAAATACAGTACCTATTAAAATGGATGGGGCTCCTTCTTTATGAAACATAATACAAAATTTGATAAAATAAAAATATAATTGGTGCTACAAATATAACACTATCTAATCGATCTAGAATACCGCCGTGTCCGGGCATGATTGAACCGCTGTCTTTTACTCCGGCAATTCTTTTAAATTTTGATTCGATCAGGTCACCAATCGTTCCAAAAACACTCACGATTAAAGCAATAATAGTCCATATTAAAATAGATTTATTACTAAAAGCGGGATTAGGCTGAATGTAAAGTTTTGAAATTAAAAATCCGGCAAAAGCGGCAAATATGGCTCCACCCAGAAAACCTTCTACCGTTTTTTTAGGAGAAACGCGTTCAAATAATTTGTGTTTTCCCATAGATTTACCAACAAGATAGGCAAAGGTATCGTTTGTCCAGATCAGGATAAATAATCCAAGGATAATTTTAGGATTGTAACTATTAGTTCCAAATGAGATTTTTACAATAAAAATAAAAGGAAGCGTAATATAGCCTAAGAGGTATAAATATTTTGAAGAAGTACTTACTTTTTGAACAGAGTCATAAAACAAGAACAAAATACATTTGATTGATACCACTAAAGTAATCCCCAGAAGTACCAAATCCATTTGTTGGATATTGGTTTCTAAATCCAAATTAGATTTAGTCAATCCATTCAGATATGAGGTTGTTTGTTTATTGTAATGGCTAATCAGTATAATTACTGCATATAGTAAAGTGCCAAACAGAATCGAAAAGATTTTATTAAGATTTACTAAGTTGGAAAATTCGTAAATGGTAATGATTAGAAAAATGCCAAAAAGAATAATAAAGCTTTCGGTAGAAAACAGAATAGATGTTAGTAGTAAAGCAATATAAACAGCACCAGAAATGGTCCTCTTGAGTGTTTCATTCATCTTAAAGGTCTTCTAAAAGCAATAAATATAAATTCTTGGCAACACTTCCGTATTGTGTGAAATCTTCTTCTTTTGCTTTTTCGAAATATTTTATTGTGGTGATATTAGTTGGATAATCTCTTTCGTATTTGCGTTTAATGGCGCTAAGTCCGTCACTTTTTATGGAAAGAATCTGGCTGGTTGTGGCAATAATAACAATATTTGCGGGTAATTCGTTTGGTTTGTCTTGTCTGATTTGTTTTGATGAAAATAAGATAGAACCTTCATCAGCAATTAAATTTTCGCACGAAGCAAGTAAAAATTCGGGATTTCGAGGGGAGATATAAAGTAATTTATTCTCTTCTAATAAGCTAAAAAGAGCAGGCTCATAACATAAAACTTCCTTTTCAAACCAATCATTCTCTTCTAAGATATTTTCAAACTGTTCTGCAACTTCCTGTTTGTTTTCGCAATACAAAAATTTTCCGCCATTTTTCTTAAAGTTAAAAATGAACCTTTCGTCTATAGAAAGATGACTATCCTGAATTGGATTTCCTCCATATTGGCTTTCGTTCTCTTCATCAGAGGCAGCATCGCTTGAACCAAATATTTTTTTGAAAAAATTCATTTTATATGAAATACTTTACATGTTAATTGAAAACGTTCAAAGATAAAAAAATCTTAATTCAAAAGGTCATTTTGAATTAAGATTTTAAAAAATATTGAATATTTATTGCGTAATTTATGAAACTACTTCTTCTAAGTTTTTATCAAAAGTACGTTTTCCGAAAATGTTCTCTAAGTCATCTTTAAAAATAACTTCTTTTTCGATCAATATATCAGCAAGTTGATTTAGTTTGTCTTTGTTCTCTTGCAGAATTTGAATCGCTCTTTGGTATTGGCCTTCAATTAATTCTGAAATTTCAGCATCGATAATTTTAGCTGTTTCGTCAGAATATGGTTTAGAGAAGTTGTATTCGCTCTGACCTGTTGAATCATAATAAGTAACGTTTCCTATTTTTTCGTTCAATCCGTAAATGGTTACCATGGCACGGGCCTGACGTGTTACTTTTTCTAAATCGCTTAAAGCACCAGTAGAAATTCTGTCAAAAGTTACTTTTTCAGCAGCTCTTCCGCCCATCGTAGCACACATTTCGTCCAGCATTTGGTCAGTTCTCACGATTTGTCTTTCTTCTGGTAGGTACCATGCAGCTCCTAAACTTTGTCCACGAGGTACAATAGTTACTTTAATAAGTGGTGCAGCATGTTCCAGCATCCAGCTTACAGTAGCGTGACCTGCTTCGTGAATTGCGATTGCTCTTTTTTCTTCAGGAGTAATGATTTTGTTTTTCTTTTCAAGACCACCAATAATTCTGTCAACTGCATCAAGGAAATCTTGTCTGTCAACGGCAGTTTTGTTGTTACGGGCAGCAATTAAGGCAGCTTCGTTACAAACATTTGCAATATCAGCACCAGAGAATCCAGGAGTTTGCTTTGCTAAGAAATCAAGGTCAAGACCTTCGACTTTTTTGATTGGTGCTAAATGCACTGCAAATATCTCTGCTCTTTCGCGAATGTCCGGTAAGTCAACAAAAATTTGTCTGTCAAAACGACCTGCACGCATTAAAGCTTTGTCAAGAACATCAGCTCTGTTGGTTGCAGCTAAAACAATTACATTAGAGTTTGTACCAAAACCATCCATTTCTGTTAGTAATTGGTTCAGAGTGTTTTCTCTTTCGTCGTTTCCGCCTGACATGTTACTTTTTCCTCTTGCTCTACCAACAGCATCAATCTCGTCGATGAAGATAATAGCAGGAGATTTTTCTTTTGCCTGTTTGAATAGGTCACGAACACGTGAAGCACCAACTCCAACAAACATTTCTACGAAATCAGAACCTGATAAAGAGAAAAACGGTACCTGTGCTTCGCCAGCAACGGCTTTTGCTAATAAGGTTTTACCAGTTCCCGGAGGTCCTACAAGTAAAGCTCCTTTTGGGATTTTACCTCCTAAGTTTGTATATTTTTCAGGGTTTTTAAGGAATTCTACAATCTCTTGTATTTCTTCTTTAGCACCTTCTAAACCGGCAACATCTTTAAATGTTGTTTTGATATCTGTTTTTTCGTCAAACAATTTGGCTTTCGATTTTCCTATGTTGAAAATTTGTCCGCCACCGCCACCAGCTCCGCCTGACATTTTACGCATAATGAAAATCCATACACCTATAATGATGATGATTGGAAGAAGACTGATTAAAATGTCGCTCCAGTTGTTTTTTTGCAGGAAATTAAAATCTTTCAGTTTGCCTTCGCCAACTGCTTTTTCTAATTTAGTTTGAAAAATCTGATCATTACCAATCTCTAAAGTATAGTGAGGACCTTTGTTTGGTCTTTCAAAAATATCTTTAGCTACTTTTTTGTTGGCAGGATCTTTAAGGGCAGCAGCATTTAAATATACCTCAGCTTCTGCTTTATTGTAAACGATCACTTTTTCAATTTGTCCTTTTTCTAATAATGTATTGAATTTAGAAGAAGTTAATTGTGCAGGCTCGCTTAAGTTAGATCCTCCGGTTGCAAAACTAATAAATAAAAAAACTAAAAGTATTGCGGTGTATATTAACCAGGGACTTATTTTAAATTTACTCGGATTTGGATTATTATCTTTAGCCATTAGAAAAATTTTCTTTAGTATTTGTTTTCGATTGTAGTTATTTTGGCATCACCCCAAAGGCTCTCGATATTGTAGTATTCACGAATGTGTTTCTGGAAAACATGTACCACGATATGCACATAATCCATTAGGACCCACTCAGCGTTATCGGTTCCTTCTACGTGCCAGGGTTTATCTTTAAGGTCTTTCGATACAGTTTTTTGAATTGAGTTTACTATGGCGTTAACCTGGGTATTTGAATTTCCGTTGCAAATTACAAAATAGTCACAAACCGCTGTGTCTATCTCTCTTAAGTCAAGAATGTCGATATCATTTCCTTTTACTTCTTCAATCCCTTTTATTATGTTCGCCAATAGAACATCATTATTAATAGTCTTTTTCGCCATGAATTATTTTATATGAATTTGTAAAGTTACCAAATTTTGTGATTATTTTTGAACCTTAACAAAATATTAAATTAAGTTATTTAAATTACTTAAATGAAACTAATCAAACTCGATGCCATAGATTCGACAAACGACTTTCTTAAGGCATTGGCAAGCCAGGATGAACTTGATAATTTTACAGTGGTAACGGCTGAAAATCAGACAAAAGGCAAAGGACAAATGGGAGCAAAGTGGCAGTCTGAGTCAGGTAAAAACTTAATTATGAGTGTCTTGGTAAAGGATTTTGTCTTTGATAATGAACAGGTTTTTAACCTTAACATTATTATTTCTTTAAGTGTAATTGAAGTTTTAAAATCGTTAAATATTCCTGATTTAAGTATAAAATGGCCTAACGACATTATGTCATACACCAAGAAAATTGGTGGCATATTAATCGAAAATACCATAAAAAGTGATGGCAGGATCGTGTCAGTTGTTGGATTTGGACTTAATGTAAACCAAACTAATTTTGATGGATTACCAAATGCCTCTTCATTGGCAGTTATTTCAGGCAATACTTTCGACAAAGACAGTTTTCCGCCAATGGTTGTAAAAAGGGTAAACGAAAAAATCAGATTATGGGAAAGCAGTTCGGAAGTTTTCTGGAAAGAATATTTCAATTCATTATTCCGAAAAGGAGTTCCAATGCCTTTTAAGAATCTTCATCCAAAATCTTCAGGAGAAAATTTTATGGGAATCATTCAGGGTGTTTCAAATATTGGTAAACTACAGGTTTTACTGGAAGATGATTCTGTTGCAGAATTTGATATTAAGGAGATTCAGATGCTTTATTGAGAGGCGCTAAGGGACTAAGATTCTAAGGTTCTGAGTTTTTTATAAAGACAGAAAGTTTTGGGGATTTTAAGAAACTTATTCTTTTATGTTTTTGCGATATAAAAAAAGTCCAATCTAATGATTGGACTTTTTTTATAATTTAAAACTAATAAGTTGCAATTATAATTTTGTCATGTTATTAGCTAAAGTTTCAATAAACTTGCTGATTGGACCTTTTACCATCATGGCCATCATAGCATTGAATTCGCCTTCAAAGAATAGCTGAACAGCACTTTCTGAGTCAGAAATGCTATCAATATTAGAAACTAAAGTAAAAGGAAGTTTATCGCTTGCTGCTCCCAAAACAATTTTACTAGGAGCCACTTTGTCTTTCATTTTTAGTTTAATTTCCGGCATACCTTTCAATCCAAAAATAAAAGCATCTTCGCCAATTACTTCAAATTTAGCGATGTTATCCGGCATTAATTTTTCAAAATTCTTTACATCAGTCAATAAATCAAATAAATCCTGAGCTGATTTCTGAACAGTAACTTTTGGACTTTCTAAGTTCATATTTTATTTTTTGTTTTATAATTTAACCGCAAAGGGCGCAAAGTTTTTTATCTACTAAATTTTATAACGCAAAGTTCGTAAAGCGACATCTGTTTAAATTTATAAAAATCTAAAATTACGCTTCTTCTTTTCCCCAGGTAGACGGACTTCCGTTCCATTCCAGTAAAGTAGATTGCTGATCTTCGCTGATATATTGTTTTTGAACTGCTAAGTCCAGTAAATTTTCATAATTACTTAAAGTATACAAATCAATGTTGGCATTTTTAAAGTTTTCTTCGGCAACATTAAATCCGTATGTAAAAATTGCTGCCATTCCTTTAATATTAGCACCTTCATTGCGTAAAGCTTCCACAGCCATTAAACTGCTGTTTCCGGTACTAATTAAATCTTCGACCACAACAACATTTTGTCCTTTTTGTAAAAAACCTTCTACCTGATTTTGTCTTCCGTGTTTTTTTGCTTCCGGACGTACATATACAAAAGGCAATCCAAGGCTTTCGGCAACAAGAATCCCCACTCCAATAGCTCCAGTGGCAACACCGGCAATCACATCAGGTTTCCCAAATTGTTTTTCAATGTTTTTCGCAAACTCATCACGAACGTAGTTTCGGATGCTCGGAAATGAAAGAATTAACCTATTATCACAGTAAATAGGAGATTTCCAACCAGAAGCCCATGTAAAAGGATTTTCGGGATTCAATTTAATTGCATTTATTTGCAAAAGCAATTCGGCTGTTTTTTCGGCAGTATCTTTATTAAAAATCATAGTAC
Organism: Flavobacterium chilense; assembly: GCF_001602525.1. Taxonomy (GTDB): domain Bacteria; phylum Bacteroidota; class Bacteroidia; order Flavobacteriales; family Flavobacteriaceae; genus Flavobacterium; species Flavobacterium chilense. The sequence goes on along the minus strand of NZ_LSYT01000005.1, from coordinate 91,258 downwards.
AAATGTATAAAGTTTTTGTGAACGACAAACCACTTTTTTTGACAAATGAAATCTCAAAAGAGACTAATTTTCAACTATTCCTATTAGAGAGTATTGATATTGAGCAGCTTATTGTAAAAATATTTCAAAATAAAATACAAAAAGCTTATCTGTATCATCCTGACGAAAAGGAAATTATGAAAACATTAAAAGCCAAAATCCCTGTAAGTAAAGCGGGTGGAGGCTTTGTATATAATAAAAAAGGCGAAGTTTTATTTATCTTCAGAAACGGAAAATGGGATTTACCGAAAGGCGGAATCGAAAAAGGAGAAGAAATTGAAGCAACAGCTATGCGCGAGGTCGAAGAGGAAACTGGCGTAAATAAGCTTCGAATTACAAATAAGCTTCAAAAAACGTATCATATTTTTAAACGTAACGGAAAATACAAACTCAAAATCACGCATTGGTTCGAAATGTATTCAGATTTTGAAGGAACTCCACAAGGACAAATTGAAGAAGGTATCGAAAAGGTTGCCTGGTTAAATCCGGAACAAATCAAAGATGCTTTAAAAAACTCTTATGAGAATATAAAATTGTTGTTTGAAGAAGAGAATCAATTGAAATAATGATTAGATAAAAAAACAATTGCAATGTCAATTGCAAAAATCAATATCAAATTTCAGGATTAATATTTTTGACATTATTCTTATTTCAAAATTGATTTTTGCCATTGATTTTTGATATTGATAACGTGCCACCATTAAAAAAAAGACCCAATCAACTTTGCGTTCATTGGGTCTTTTTTTTAATGCTGTCGGGCTATACGCGCTACTTCGGTAGCTTGCTTCTATCCCTCACGCTGGACTATCAATAACTTTTAGTGTTACTTGCTGTTCTCGTCTTTGATTCCCTTAAGAAGCGCATAAATAGCCATTGCATGACCCTGACCCAAGTCAAAATCTTCTTTAAGCCAGTTTACAATATCTCCGGCTTTTACCTCAGATTTGAGTTTTCCATCTGCTGTAAAACCTTTTTGCTCTGCTAAAGCTTTAAACTCTGCCGGTCCGTTTCCTGTTTTTTCTTTGATTGTTTTTAAATATCCTTGAAATGACATAAAAATAGGGGTTAGTTGGTTAATCTATATTGTACGAAAATACAAATTAAAATGAATCGTTTTTACATCCTTAGTTTAAACTGATTAAGTGTATTATCAATTAAATACTCCATCTCTAAAAAATTATGAGTAAGTTTTAAAACTTCTTCCTGTAAGTTTTCAGGATTTAATTTTATCCAGCCTTCCATTAAAGTTAACGGACCATGATTAGCACTTACATTTTTCCACTTTTGTTCGTATTCTTTAAAATCTTCTCTAAAAGCCTCGGCAAACTTTCTGCTTTGAATAGAATAACCTTTTAATTTCCTCAATTTTAAAGCATGAATATTGTACATTATTTTTTGTTTGGCTATTGTTGCATCATTAACCCAAACAGAAAAGAAAATTCTCGACTCAGCTGTTAAGGCTTCTTCTGGATTGCTTGCCCATGATTTTTTGTACAATTTGATAAAAACCGAATCAACATAAATACCCACTGCAACTTCTATAGATTTTTGGAGCAAAAGCTCCTGATCGATTTGATTGGCGATTTTTTGAAAATGTTCCAGATAAAAAGAAGTATTCATTTTGTTTGATATTTAATGATTGGAATAATAAAAAGTAATTTGATTTTAGTCTTTATTAAAGTTCAAAACTTTGACAAAGATTTCTATGTAAAGCTTTGCGATCTTAGTGTTTTTACAAAATAGCCAAAAGAAAAAACTTAGTGTACTTTTCGATAATAAAACTAAAGCACTCGATAAACAGGATACTGTAAATGCGCCTTTTCATAATAAACAGAATGCTTGTAAATCCAATCTAATTGGGCTTCCGGGTTTTTAGCAAATACAGCGTCAGTTTGTTTTTTAGATTCTAACTCTGCTTTTAAAGCTGGATTATCTTTTAGGAGTTTTGCAGCGGTATCTTCAAAAATATATTCTGAGTAATGTTCTTTTTGCTGTAAAATAGGATCGAAGAAATTCCAGTTAAAGAAAGAGTCAACACCTTCGGGTTCGAAAGCTTCTACTAAATATTTCACGCCTTTTTGATTTGTTGGAACTAGGTAATCACCTTTGGCGAAAGCCATTTTAACCATTTTAGAAGTTAGGGTTGTATTGTAATGCAAATAATGCCCTTCGTAAGCATTTGAAACCGTTTTAAAGTCTGCAATTCTATAACTTTCTACCTCTATAATGGTATCGTTTTTAATTTGTTGAAACGAAATGTTATTGTTTTTTAAAAGATCTATAATATTCCAATAACCACGCGGAATAATATAAGCTGTTGGAATCACAACTTCTTTTACAGATTTAAATTCTTTGATATAAGGAACATCTTTTTTGTATGGTTTGTTTCGGTCATAATACAAGCGGTTTCCGGTTGTGGCTTCGCTTTTTTTATAACCGGCTTCGTATCCTAGAAATGAAAATGTGGTGGCTTTTGTACTGTCTAATTCCCATTTTAAAGTATAGGGCTTTTTAGGCTGATATTGTTCCAGGTTCTTCACTCGAAGTTCCTTGATTTTTTGATAATTGGCATCAGTAAAATCCAAAGTCGATTTCATGTATTCGTAAGTCATTTTTACACGTTCAGCATATTTTTTCAGCATGTGTGTTTCAACCACGAAACCAATCGTATTAAATAATGACGTATAACCGGTTGTATATCTCGGACTATCCACAAACTGACCAAATCCTTTGTCCGGAGTATCTTTAAACGAATCTACATAAGGCGTGGTTTCGATTTTCTTTTTCTGTAAATCTTTGACTAAAGCCGGCATCATTTCGGTATTCATAAAATCGCCCAAAACGGTTCCTAGCTTATTATGCTGTGTCATGATATAAGTTAGTTTGTATTGATAATCAGATCCGTTGCTGACATGATTGTCGATGAAAACATCGGCATTTATTTTTTGAAAAATTTCGACAAAACTCTTTGTATTTCGGGTGTCAGATTTCATTAAATCACGATTCAGATCATAATTTCTGGCATTTCCCCTAAAACCATAAATTTCAGGTCCGTCCTGATTCGCTCTTGTAGTCGAATTTCGGTTTAAAGCACCTCCAATATTATAAACCGGAATAGTAACCAGAACCGTATTTTTTGGTGCCTTAATTTTTCCAATTGCCAAATCACGGTAAAATTGCATCGTAGCGTCGATTCCGTCAGGTTCTCCGGCATGGATTCCGTTATTGACAAAAAGGACTGCTTTATTTTTCTGAATTTTATCAAAGTCAAATACTGCGTCAGGATTGTAGGTAACCATGTGCAAAGGTTCTCCGGAATCTGTTAATCCCATTTCTTTCACCTGAATGGTTGGAAAATCATTTGCCAACATCTTAAAATAGGCTATAGTTTCTGCATAAGTTGCGGATTGGTTTCCGTTTCCTTTTTCAAAAAAAGTGTCGTATTTTTTATTGTTTTGAGCGAAAATGGTGAGTGTGAAAAGTGAAATGATAATGGTAAGAAGTTTCATGGTTTTGGTTTTATAGCAAGAATCAAATATAATTAAATTTTGTTTCAGGTTTTTGTTTGTTTCAGGTTTAAGGTTTTGAATGGGATAAAAAGATTAACAGCAAAGTACACTAAGTTTTTTGCTATACAGGATTTTATAAAAACACAAAGTTCGCAAAGCTTTAAAGACAGACTTGGTGAACTTTGCGTAAACCTTTGCATCTTTGCGATAAACTGTACGCAAAATTTAATCGCATTTCAACCTGAAACCTGAAACCTGAAACAAAAAAACAAACAAAACTCACAACAACTTAGCAAGCTCGATTATTCCTTCTTCGATTTGTTTTTCTGTTAAAGAGGCATAACCTAATCTGAATCCTGAGACGGGCTGATTGAAACTGAACTTTTCGGGAGTCATGATTTTTATTCCTTTGAGAAGTAATTTATCGGCAATTTCAAAAATATCTACAGGCGAATTGGGAACAATCCAAAAGGCCAAACCGCCTTCGGGTTTTATAAATGTGGTTTTGTCTTTGAGATATTGATTGCAGATCGTTTCAAAGTAATCTCTTTTTGCTTTGTAAATTAGTGTTGTTCTTTTCAGGTGTCTTTTGATCTCGCCTTCGTTTATGAGTTGTAGAACAGCTTCTTCCATTATATTATCGCCCTGAACATCGATCATTTTTCGATGTTTTCCGACTTTTAAAATTGTTTCAGTATTACTAACCAAATAACCAATTCTTAAGGCTGGCGCGACAATTTTACTTAAGGTTCCAATGTAAACCGTGTTTTTGGCATTACTGTAACTTGAAATGGGTAAAATAGGTCTTTGCCCAAAATGAAATTCATTATCATAATCATCTTCAATAATTGTAAAGTTGTATTGATTGGACAATTCGATAAGCTGTAACCGTCTTTTAAGACTAAGTGTAACAGTGGTTGGAAACTGATGGTGTGGTGTTACATAAATAGCTTTTATGTTGTTGTATTTTTCTAAATACGCCCTGACCTCATCGATTATCAAGCCGTCTTTGTCAACATTTATGGGTAATAATTTAGCTCCGGCATTTTCAAAAGTTTCCCATGCAGGTTTATAGCCCGGATTTTCAACCATTACATAATCATCTTTTTCAAACAAACAAAAAGAAGTTAAATACATTGCCATCTGGCTCCCTCGTGTAATGCAAATTTGATCGGACGTAATATTCATTCCTCTTTTAAAATTCAGCATCTGAACGATAGCTTTTCTGAATTCTAAATTTCCAAATTCAGTGCTATACCCCATAATCTGCCAACGAGATTTTCGATTAAAAATCTGTCTGTAAGCTCTTGCTAGTTCATTCATTGGAGCAATCCGGCTGTCGGGAATTCCATCATCAAAAATAATAAGTGGTTTTATTGCTTCATCTACTGGTTTATGGATCTGATTTTGTTTTTTGATTTTAGTAGTGAGCGGTAAAACATCGGCAACAAAAGTTCCTTTTCTTTCTAAGGTAATCAGCCAGCCTTCGGCAATCAGAACATCGAGTGCTTCAATAACAGTATTTCGGTTCACTTTTAATAATCCTGCGAGCTGTCGGCTTCCGGGTAATGCATTTCCGCTGTTAAGCATTCCTGTTTTAATAGCTTCAATTAAAGCATCAGCGATTTGCAAATAAATTGCTTTATCACAATTGGTATTCAACTGAATTTCTAATTGCCAAGGTCGTAACATCTGGTCTAGTTGTTTAAATTAAAACTGTGTCAGTAGGGTAGTCCAAAGTTAAGATAATTTTGAAACGCAATAATGCAAAACAATAATAATTTAGAAATTATGGAAACTAAAAAACAATTTTCATCCAAAGATTTTCACGAAACATTTGCCAGACCAAAATTTGTTATGCCAGAAAAGTTAATTCACAAAAATGTCGAACAAGCGGGAGTTCATTCTCAATTTTCTACAGAACGAAAACATCCTGTGTTTTTTGTTGATCTTCCGAGTAAGAATGTGAGCATGACGATTGGAGGTTTATTGCCGGACCAAATGACTAATAAACACCGACATACTTATGAGACGGTTTTATACGTAATTGAAGGGCATGGTTATACTGAAGTTGAAGATCAAAAAGTAGAATGGAAAGCGGGTGATGCCGTTTATATCCCGAGCTGGGCGTGGCATAGACATAAAAATCTGAGCAGCGAGGAATCAGCCAAATATATTGCCTGCGAAAATGCACCTCAGCTTCAGAATCTGGGTGTTGCTTTAAGAGAAGAAGAAGGAAGGGATTTATAATGTTTAATAGCTAAAAAATGAAGAATACAACACTTAAAGGTATTATTGCTTATCCGATTACGCCGTTTGATCAGGAAGAGAAAGTTGATATTTTATTGTATAAAAAACTATTGGAAAGATTGGTTGTTTCCGGCTCTCATGCTGTTGCTCCGTTAGGAAGTACGGGTGTAATGCCTTATTTGACAGATGAAGAAAAAGAAGCGATTACAGAAGCAACTTTGCAACAAGTCAACAATAGGGTTCCTGTTTTGGTGGGAGTTTCAAACTTAACCACTGATAAAACTATTTATCACGCCAAATTTGCTGAAAAAGCCGGAGCAAGTGCGGTTATGATTATCCCGATGAGTTACTGGAAACTTACGGATGATGAAATTGTAAAGCATTATGATGCTGTTGCCAGACAAATTTCGATTCCCATCATGGCATACAATAATCCGGCAACGGGAGGAGTAGATATGTCGCCAGCTTTGCTAAAAAGGCTTTTAGAAATTCCGAATGTGACCATGATTAAAGAAAGTACGGGAGATGTACAGCGAATGCATTATTTGAAGAGAGAATTGGGCGAAGAGGTTGCTTTTTATAATGGTTCAAATCCGTTGGCATTGGCTGCGTTTTCGGCAGGTGCTTCGGGATGGTGTACAGCTGCTCCCAATTTGATTCCTGAACTGAATCTGAATTTGTATCAGGCGATTCAGGATAATGATTTACAGGAAGCTCAGAAGGTTTTTTACAAACAATTGAATCTTTTAAAATTTATTGTCAGCAAAGGTTTACCAAGGACTATAAAAGCAGGTTTGAAAATTCAGGGAATAGAAGGCGGTTTTTTAAGAAGCCCTTTGAAACCATTGACTGAAAATGAAATAGCCGAATTTAAATTGATTTTAAAAGAAGTCTTTTAACCGCAAAGACACAAAGGTTTACGCAAAGTTCGCAAAGTTTATAGCCAGAGCTTTGCGGACTTTCTGTTTTATAGAATCTTGCCTAAAATAACTTTGCGCACTCTGCAGTTAAATTTTCAGACGATTTTATTCTCATTTCGAACCTGAAACAAACAAAACCTGAAACAAAAACTATTTTGACTACTTTTGCAAAATGAATAAAAAACACCATTCCAACAATATACTTTCGAACTTAGGAATTGAGAGCCTAAACGAAATGCAGGAAGTTGCTCAGGATGCAATTTTAAACGATAATAATGTTTTGTTACTTTCTCCTACAGGTTCAGGAAAAACCCTGGCTTTTTTATTGCCTGTTTTAGAACTGTTACAACCTGAAATTCTTTCGGTTCAATGCTTAATTTTAGTGCCTTCGCGCGAATTAGGTTTACAAATCGAACAGGTTTGGAAAAAAATGGGTACAGATTATAAGGTAAATATTTGTTACGGCGGACATTCGATCGATACTGAAATTAAAAACCTTAGTAATCCTCCGGCTGTTTTAATTGGAACGCCCGGAAGAATCGCCGATCATATCGACAGGGAAACTTTCAGGACAGATAAAATCCAGACTTTAATTCTGGATGAATTCGATAAATCATTGCAATTGGGTTTCCATGAGCAAATGTCTTATATCATTGGAAAACTCACTAAACTAAACAAACGTGTTTTGGTTTCGGCAACTTCTGATATTGAAATTCCGAAATATACACGAGTAGTAAACCCGACAGTTTTAGATTTTATTCCTGAGGAAGAAGAAAAAACGAATCTTTCGATGAAGATGGTGGTTTCGCCTGCAAAAGATAAACTGGAAAGTTTGTTTAATTTGATTTGTTCCCTGAAATCACAATCGGCAATCATATTTTGTAATCACCGTGATGCGGCGGAGAGAATCAGTGATACTTTAAACGAAAAAGGAATTTACGCTACTTATTATCATGGCGGAATGGATCAGGAAGAGCGCGAACGTGCTTTGATTCAGTTTAGAAACGGAAGCATGAGTTACCTCATCACAACAGATTTGGCTGCCCGTGGTTTGGATATTCCCGAGATGAAACATGTTATTCATTATCATTTGCCTTTAAAAGAAGATGAGTTTACACACCGTAATGGTCGTACAGCGCGTATGCAGGCTACCGGAACGGCTTATATTATTATTCACGAAAGTGAAAAAAAACTGGATTATATTGACTACGGAATGGAGGTTTTACAGGTCGAAAACGCAACTACTTTGCCTAAGCCACCAGAATTTCAAACTATTTATATTAGTGGCGGAAAGAAAACAAAACTGAATAAAATTGATATTGTGGGGTTCTTTTCTCAAAAAGGAAAACTGGAAAAAGGCGATTTAGGTTTGATAGAAGTAAAAGACTTTATTTCGTTTGCTGCTGTAAAATACAATAAGGTAAAAGATTTACTTAAGAATGTAAAAGACGAAAAAATGAAAGGCAAGAAATTTAAAATTGAAGTTGCCCGTAAAGTAGTGAAGAAAGAGGAGGAGAGATAGTTTTTTGCTTCAGGTTTCGGATTTCAGTTTTTTTGAATGACAACTTTGTTTAAGCTGACGATTTTTTGAAAGTTAAGATGTATTTATTGTAATAAAAAAGCTGTTAATTTATGATGTTTACAGGCTTTTTAAATGCTGATTTTAGCTAAATTCTTTGGTAGATTTGATGTGTTTAACCTAGTCTTATTTTGTTGATTTTCAGTATTTTATTTGGGGATAAATGTTGTTTTAAATTGATTTCAAAGAGCAATCTTAATTTATTGTTAATAAATTAACGGATAAGGCTTTAATTTATCATATTTTCTGCGTTTCTTGTACCGGTAAATAATAAACCCCAAATTAATTATGAAAAGAATTATTACGATTGCCATTTTGTTGTTTAGTGTTGTGTCTTTTGCACAAATTAAGGTTATTGAAACTGTACCGGTTGAAAAATTAGGAAAAGTAAATAACAACTATATTCAAAAAATTGGAGATGAATATACTGTTTATTATACAAGTATTCAGAATGATGATGAGTCTTCAAGTTTGAGAAAGTTTACATTCAAAAATGTTAACAATGATTACACAAGTCTTTACAATATCATTATTAATGGTTTTTCTGCAAGTCCTTTATATGATATCAAATTAGAATTGCCTAATAACTATATTTGGTTGCACTACACAGGAAGTGTAATTCCTGAAAAAGCTACAGTTCAGTTTATGGTTTCTTCTAAAGAAGCTTCTTCTGCAACAAGCAGCGTTTCTGAGCCATTTGTAAAAGATCAGATCAATAAATTATTCCAAAAATAATTTACTTTAAAATACCGTATTAAAAAAGGCTATTCGAGATTTTGAATAGCCTTTTTTATATTGTTTCAGGTTTGAGTTTTTTGTTTAAAGTTTCAGGTTTCAGGTTTGTTAACTTGAGAGTTTTGGCAAAAAAAATAAAAACTTAGCCCCTCAGAATCTTAGCAACTTAGTACCTCAAAAAAACTATATTTTCTTCACGTATTGTGTGATGATTACAATTTGTTGACCGTCTACTTTTCCTTCAATATATTCGGCATTTTCGTGGTCTAAACGGATGTTACGTACGGCAGTTCCTTGTTTGGCAACCATACTCGATCCTTTTACTTTAAGATCTTTGATTAAAACTACAGAATCTCCGTGTTCTAAGATTACTCCATTACTATCACGGTGAATAATTTTGTTTTCATCGTCTTCGCCTTCTCCTGTTGCTTGAGCCCATGCAAGGGTATCTTCGTCTAAATACATCATGTCCAGCAATTCCTGAGGCCAGCCTGCTGCACGCATACGGCTTAACATTCTCCAGGCAACGACTTGTACCGCAACGTTTTCATTCCACATGCTGTCATTAAGACATCTCCAGTGATTTAAATCTGTTTTTTCCGGGTTTTCAATCTGATCAATACAAGTGTTACAGGCTAATACAGCTTCATCAATTCCACCTTTTTTAGTTGGCAGAACTTGATAAACTTTTAAATTTTCTTCATTACCGCAAAGTTCACATTTAGATCCGCTTCGTTTGCTTAATTCTCTCTCGATACTCATTATTTGTTGTTTGTTTTAAAAATGCGAAATTACTTATAATTTGCTTCGCGTGCAAGTTTGTTATTTTTGAGGGTGTTTTTTTATCATTGCGAGGAACGAAGCAATCTCAATACAATAGCTGAATCACTTTGAAAGATATAATTTGTCTCTTTCTTAGCAATAATTCTTTTTGAATTACTTCTTCACCCTAACCGCATCCGGTACCAGCATTTCGTACTCACCGCCATTACGCAATACATCACGAACAATGCTTGAACTGATATAAGATGTTTTTGCAGCGGTTAACAGAAATACAGTTTCGATTTTAGAAAGACGTCTGTTGGTATGGGCTATGGCTTTTTCGAATTCAAAATCGGCGGGGTTACGCAAACCTCTTAATATAAAATGTGCTTTTTGTTTATGTGCTAAATCAATCGTTAAACCTTCGTAAGTGATAACCGAAATTTTAGGTTCGTCTTTGAAGGTTTCTTCGATGAAACGTTTTCTTTCTTCGAGTGAAAACATGTATTTCTTTTCGGCATTGACACCAATTGCGATTACAATTTCATCAAAAAGAGAAATTCCTCTTTTAATAATGTCTTCATGTCCAAGTGTAATAGGGTCAAATGATCCCGGGAATATGGCTTTTCGCATTTCTTTAAAGTTTCTAAGGTTTTGAGATTCTAAAGGACTAAGTTTTTTTAGGTTCAAAGGTAAACTTCGACTTCGTTTAACTTTATAATTGAAAAAATAAGGTGCTAAAATCTTAGAATCTTAGCACCTTAGTATCTTAGCCTCTTTAAGAAAGAGCTAGTTCAATTGCATTGGTGAATAAATCTTCCAGAGAAATTCCGGCTGCTTTTGCTTGCTGCGGAATCAAACTTTCGGTGGTTAATCCCGGAATGGTATTCATTTCTAACATATGTGGTTCATTGTTAACGATGATAAATTCACTTCTGGAGAACCCTTTCATTTTTAGCACTTCATAAGCACGTTTGGCAGTTTCAGCTACTTTTTGAGTTAGTTCGTCTGAGATTCTTGCCGGTGTGATTTCTTGTGATTTTCCTTCGTATTTGGCTTCGTAATCAAAGAAATCATTATCAGAAACAATTTCTGTAATTGGTAATACTTTGATTTCTCCCTGATAATTAATTACTCCAACAGAAACTTCGGTTCCGTCAAGGAAACTTTCGATGATAATTTCGTTGTCTTCTTTGTAAGCTACTTCGATGGCAATTGGTAATTCGGCTTCGGTTTTTACTTTTGAAATTCCAAAGCTTGAACCTGCTTTATTTGGTTTTACAAAACATGGTAAACCTACTTTTTTTACAATTTCCTGTGTATTAATAACATCGCCTTTGTTCAGGTAATAAGAAATCGCTGTTTTGATTCCGTATGGTTTTAATACAGATAGTAAATCACGTTTATTGAAGGTAAGTGCTGCCTGATAATAATCGCAAGACGATTGCGGAATATCTAATAATTCAAAATAAGCCTGCATTAAACCGTCTTCGCCCGGAGTTCCGTGAATGGCGTTGAAAACACAGTCAAAAGTAATTTTCTGGTCGTTTACCGTTACAGAGAAATCATTTTTATCGATTGCATATTCAGCATCTTTTTCGTCTACATATACCCACTTTTCTTTAAAAATGTGAATACGGAACCCGTTGTATTTTGTTTTGTCAAGATATTGATAAACAACGTTTCCGCTGATAAGCGAAATTTTATATTCGCTTGAATATCCGCCCATGATGATGGCTATGTTTTTCATTTTATGATGTTTATTTATTTAATCGTTTATTTATTTAAGGTTTTGCCTAGAATTTTCACTAATTCAAATTCACTTTGAAGAACTTCGGCTTCAATCAGTCTGACAAATAGTGCCGAAAATAATCTTATGAAAACTGAACTCTTAGCCCTGATGGGAGCGACATCCTTTTGTGGCGGTGTTCGCCATAAAAGATATAGCGGACAGCAGGAAACAGCTCCTTATCATAACCTGTATTAAAAGCTTTCTTGTTTTAAACAAAATTATCATTTTTTTTGAAACGAAATAGCTTTATCTTTGCGTCAACTAAAAATAAATATATGAGTTTACGTAAGTATTTAACTAGCCGGGTGTTTTTTTTACAAGTATTGAGTGCGGCTGCTATTATTGCGGTTTTGGGTTATTTGTTTATGCATTGGTTGACTTTTACAACTGATCACGGACACGAAATTGCGGTTCCAAATTTGGCTAAACTAACTGAAGAGCAAGTGGAGGCAAAATTAGATGAACTGGATTTAGATTATGTGCTTTTGGACAGTGTTGATTATAGAAGTGAATTTCCAAAATACAGCGTTGTTGAGCAGGATCCGTTGCCGGGAACGATGGTTAAAGTGGGAAGAAAAATATATATTAAAATTAATGCATCTGGTTTTTCATCTGTCAGAATCCCTGATTTGATTGAGAAAACATATCGTGAGGCGGTTCCAACTTTAAAAGCTTTAGGGCTTGAGGCAGGAACGATTACATATATTCCGAATCTTGGAAAAGATATGGTTTTGGAAATGCGTTATAAAGGAAGAAATTTAAAAGTAGGAGATCGTGTGTTGAAAGCTTCAAAAATCGACTTGGTTTTAGGAGACGGAAAAGCAACTTATGAAGATGAAGGTCAGGCTGCAGACAGTACAGCTGCACCAACTACTGAAACCCCAAAAGATGAGCAATAATATTGAAAATTTAGATCTGGAAGACGAATTATTCGAACATTTCAGATTTGAAGTCCCTAAAGGTCAGGCGCTTTTGCGTATTGACAAATATTTAATGAATTTGATTCAGAATGCAACACGAAATAAAATTCAGAACGCTGCAACTGAAGGAAATATCTTTGTAAATGATATTCCGGTAAAATCAAATTATAAGGTTAAACCATTTGATGTAGTAACGGTAATGTTATCACATCCGCCATTTGAAAACCATATTCTTCCGGAAGATATTCCGTTGAATATTGTTTATGAAGATGAAGCTTTGTTGCTGATTAATAAAGAGCCGGGAATGGTGGTGCATCCTGGTCACGGAAACTATACAGGAACTTTGGTAAATGCTTTGGCACATCATTTTGATAATTTGCCAATGAACAGTAGCGAACGCCCGGGATTGGTACACCGAATTGATAAGGATACATCCGGACTTTTGGTGGTGGCAAAAACTGAAGCTGCGATGACACACCTGGCGAAACAATTTGAGGCCAAAACATCTGAACGTGAGTATATCGCTCTGGTTTGGGGAAATGTTGCTGAAGAAGAAGGAACGATTGAAGGTAACCTTGCCAGACATTTGAAAGATCGTATGCAAATGGCTGTTTTTGCTGATCCTGAGATTGGAAAACCTGCGATTACCCATTATAAAGTTTTGGAGCGTTTTGGATATGTGACTTTGATTTCCTGTAAACTGGAAACAGGAAGAACACACCAGATTCGTGCTCACATGAAACACATTGGGCATCCGTTGTTTAACGACGAGCGTTACGGTGGTCATTTGATTTTGAAAGGAACTACGTTTACAAAATACAAACAGTTTATAGAGAATTGTTTTAAAGCTTTACCTCGTCAGGCGCTTCATGCTAAAACACTTGGTTTTGTGCATCCAAATACAGGCGAAATGATGCGTTTTGATACGGAGTTGCCTCAGGATTTTCAGGATTGTTTAGAGAAATGGCGTAATTATGTGAAATCGCATAATACTGAAGATGAAGAGAATTAATTAGATAATGTGATAATTGGTCAATTAGATAATTTTATAGTAAAAAAAGCTCCTGTTGGGAGCTTTTTTTATTTTACTATTAAGAGATTAAGTTAGTTAACCGTTGAACTTAATTTTCTTAATCCCTGAATGGTTAAAACTTATTGAATGGCTTTAATTGTTAAGTCAGTTATTTTGACTTCGCCGTTTGTGATGAAACCTAGCTTTCCTTTTGGGCTTAAATTGCTTTTTTCGATTGAACATTCTAAAAAGCTGGTGTTGTCAACTGAGAAGTATAATTGGTTGTTTTGAACCTTAATCTTTATCGAATACCATTTGTTATTTTCCAGTTTCATTACTTTTTTAAATAATGTTGGACCGCCTCGTTTATCATATTCGTCACTGTTTTTGTGGTAAACACCTTTACCAATTACAATATTCTGATCGATTTGATATAAGTAAGTCCTGATGTAATTTTCTTTATCAATGTTTAACATGATTTCAAACAAAGACTCTTTGGTCATGTTTGCATTAAACGTGATTTCGTAATTTGCCGGAAGCTTCTTTTTAGATTCGATTACGCCCCAATGCATTGGACCTCCGGTTCCTGTTAAGGTGTCTTTTTCGAGAAACCATTCTTTAGAATTGAAATTCCAGTTGGATTTCAGGGCAGTGGTTTCGCTTATTTTGTATGCTGTTTTTGTTGTCGAAATTGTATTGCAACACGAAGTAATGAGCAGAGGTAATGCTAATACCAGGATATATTTTATTTTCATTTTGTTTTTAATTTAACTCCGAGTGGTATTTTATTTTACCAATTGATCCTGTTGGATTTGGCAAAAGTTCAAAAACCGAAGTAGGAGCAAGGCCGGATTCTATACGATGCGAAACGTATAAAATACTAACATTTGTTTCTTGTTTTATGGTATTGATTAACTGAATAACCAAATCGACATTTTCGTCGTCTAAACCTTCTACAGGTTCATCTAAAATCAATAATGGCGGATGTTTAAGAACGGCACGAACAATTAAGGCAACTCTTTGCTGACCGATTGAAAGATCGATAAAACGTTTTTTACGTAAATGACTCATTTCAATTACTTCAAGCCATTGGGCTACAGTTTGTTTTTGTAAAGTGGTTGGTTCGATGTAAAGACCAATAGAGTCAAAAAAGCCGGAAAGTATCATTTCTTCTAAGGTGTGTCCTTTTTGGAACAGATCTGTCATTGAAGTAGTGAAAATTCCAATTTGTTTTTTGATGTCCCAAACGCTCTCGCCAGTTCCTTTTTTTCTTCCGAATAAATATAAATTTTGCCCAAATCCTTTTGGGTTATCTCCTGTAATTAAGGATAAAATAGTGCTTTTTCCGGAACCGTTTGGACCAATTAACTGCCAGAATTCGCCTTGTTTTATAGTCCATGAAATGTTGTCTACAATTTTTCGGTCGTCATAACTTACAGAAACATGATCCATTTTGATTAATACACTTTCGTGGAAGGAATGTGGTTCTATCGCTTTTGGAATTGCTGACGTATTCAGGGTTTTAAAGTGATTTTCTGTTTTTAAAACAGGATGTAACTCGAATGTATTGTCTTTGATTTGGGCTTTATTGGGAACAAAATCCAAAACATCAACAACACGATTGACTAGTTGGATAATGGCAATAGTATTGGTTAGTTTTTCAAGAGATTGCGCCAGGGTTACACGCGAAGCCTGATCTAAATGATCAAAGGGATTATCAAAAATGATAAAATCAGGATTTTGATTGATGCAATATTTTAAAAACTCTTTTTTACGTTCGCCTGATGAAAAGGTTCTCAGTTGTCTGTGTGAATCCGGAGCGGCTTCGACGATATCATATTGGTATTCTTTTTCGATAAATTTCTCGATGGCGATGTCTGAGAACAAAATTCCTTTTTGGTTGTTAAAAACGGCTAATTCTCCTTTGGCTTCGCCGGAAAGTAATGTTTCTATAAAAGCTTTTTTATTTACCTGATTTGATAAAAGTATATCCCAATGTTGCATTTTGTATTTGTATTTTAAAACTGTTGTTGGTATTCTTAACACATAGAAACATAGTTTTTGTAAATTTTAAAATAGGCGTTTCACTTATTTAAACAAACATAGCTATGTGTAAGAAACGTGTTTCTTTTTGTATTCTTTATTTACACACATAAAAATTATGTTTCTATGTGTTAGTATCAAAAACAATGTTTTATTTTGTTGCCAATTCGCGATCGTTTCTTGACCATTCGCTCCAGGATCCTACATAAAGTTTTGGAATTGCAAGTCCTGCATAATCCATCGCTAGCAAAGTATGACAGGCTGTAACGCCTGAACCACAATGCACGATTATATTTTCAGAATTTTTATTTTCTGTAATTTTTGAATATTTTTCTGCTAAAACTTCTGCTGGTTTATAAAATCCATTTTCGTCTAAGTTTTCACTAAACGGGATATTTATTGCGCCCGGAATATGTCCTGCGATTAAATCAAGCGGTTCTGTTAAGCCATCAAATCTGTTTTTGTCTCTTACATCAATTACAATGTTTTCGTTGCTATTTCGGGCTCTTTCAACTTCATTAATATCGGCTATACCCAATTTCCATTCAGGAATTGAATAATTTTCAGCAGGTTCAAAATTTTCGATTTCTGAGCTTGTTGGATATCCGGTTTTTATAGCAGCTTGTAAACCTCCGTTTAAAACCTGAACTTTTTCATGTTCTATGGCTCGGAGCATCCACCAAAATCGGGCAGCAGCGTTTGACCCGTTTTTATCGTCATAAATGATGACATGACTTTTGGGTGAAATCCCGAGTTTAGCAAGTACTTTCGAAAATTTTTCTAAAGATGGTAAAGGATGTCTTCCGCCGTTTACCGGATTTTCGACGGTTGCTAAATCTTTATTTAAATCTACAAAACGAGCATCTTTAAGATGTTCTTTTTGATAATTTTCGTTAGCATTGATTCCGGCTCTGGCATCGATTAAAACTACTGCAGAAGAATCTTTTATTTTTAGTAAGTCTTCAGGATCTATAATTGGCGAAAGTATATTTGACATCTTTTAGTACATTTATTTTTTAGAATTTCCCATCCAAAGCAATGCATTGACAATGAGCTGACTTTGTACTTTATTTTCAAAAGTATACGAAAGGGTTTTATTGGTTTTGTTTTCGTAATCAATATCATTGTGTCCCATATTGACATAAAGCATTTTATAATTCTTGTTTGTCCAGACTACCGGATAATAACCTTCATGCCAGATTTCGTTTGGTTTTGGGCCTGTTCCCAGCGGAAAACTACTGTCATCAATCGCAACAAGTATTTTTATATCGGGATTTTTTCTCAAATCATTACTCCATCTGTACCATTCGTTTGGTGCTGATTTGAATGTTTTTGAGATGTTTTTAGTTACAGGATGTTGGCTTTCAATTCGTAAAACTGCCGATGTTGGTCGCCAGGTATTGCTGCCATATTCACCGGAACCCAGAAAAGTATTGTGATACCAATTCCAGTTTTGTGTATAAGCAGAACCATTTAATGCGAAGGCAGAAAAGTGGAACCCAATAAAGCCGCCTCCGTTTTCCATATATTTCTGGAAAGCTTCCCGCTGGTTTGGTGTTTCGGGTCTGGTGTCTAAAAATAAAACAACTTTATATTGGGCTAAAAACTTTGCATTCAGGTTGTCCCAATTGCTGGTCGAATCATATTCAAAATGATTTTCCTGTGCTATTTTTGGAAACCACTTATTTGCTTCATGTACAAAACTGATATGAGCCTGGTCGTTTTTGGCTGTATAAAAAGCAATTACTTTAAATTTAGAATTTGCTTTTTTATTTTGTGCAAAACCTGAAAAACAAATTGAAAACAGGATCATCAGAATGATTTTTCTGAAAAAAGAAGCTTTTGATTGTAAAAGATCTTTAGGAGTGGTACGGAGCAAAATTTGATCTGACATTTAGGTCTCTTTGGTTGTTTTTTCTTTAAATCATTTTAAATATTACTAATCTGCAAAAGCCTGTGTATAAAAATATAAAAAAGTATTGTTTGTTTTGTTGTATTGCAAGCAATCCCAATTGCTGTAAACATTGCTTGTGGCGATGCAAAATGTATGGGCTAAATTTGTTTTTGAAGCTTTTTTTGCAAAAGATCCGTGCTTTAATACAAAATCTTCGTCTTTTGATATGTCAGTAATTTTAATTTGAGGATATTCTAAATAAGTATTGGTACTTTTTTCAAGTTGACTTTGGTCGTAAATTAAAAAGTCATTTGCAAATTGATATTCGGGTGATCCACTAGGATAGTCGTCGGAAACTTCAGTTCTAAAACCGTCTATGACTTTTATGTCTTCATGCAGTTTAACATATTTATCTGTTACACCATTATAGAACAGAATCGAAATTTTATTCTTCTTTTTATCATAAACAATAAAAGCAAAGTCGTTGCTGTTTTTTTCAAACAGGCTTCCTTTTGCCAGTGAAATTAATTCGTAATCTGGGTTTTCCTGAAAAAAAGTTTGTTGTTCAATAGGTAGTTTTGGAAGTAATTTTGTCTGAATGTCTAAAAATACCTGTTTGTCCGAAAGCTCCTTTAATGTTTTCTTATTATCAATTATTTGATTAGCCATTTTAGGATCGTCGTATGCAGACATTAGTTCATAAATAGTATCTTTTTTGCTTTTTTTATCGGCAACTTTTTCAGTTGGTGTTTCTTTTTTTGGTTGATTTATTTTATGATCCTTTTGGTTGGAGTTACAGGCAAATAAAATGGTAGAAAGGGCTAGAGCGAATATTGTTTTCACAGTAAAAAAAGTTAAAAGTGGGTAAATAGTGGTTATTTACCCTGTTATTGGTTGGCTGGATAAAAATTAAGAAGGGATTTTCTCGATGAGTATTTCGTTATCTGCTTTGTCAAAATAAGTACAGGTCATTTCGATGATGTCAACACGCCATTTTGCAATTCCGGATTGCGCGGCATGTTTGCAAAATGTCAAATAATCGGTTTGTCCATCCTGATGCATGACTAAAAATTCAATAAAACGTTCTTTGTTGGCGACAGGAGCAACCTCAATTTCAGCATATTTTTCGTCAGATGAAACTTTGTAATTATTAACTCCATAATATTCTACGTTGCCGTTATGTACAAAGGTATCATAACCTTTTACGCCCAAAATAATCAAATCTTGTATATAATTTGGAAAATCTGCACCGCTTTGTACTTTAGCATGCGCTTCTTTTATTTGTTCAATTGTAAACATGTGTTTTAGTTTTTAAGTTAAAGTTTGCCACAAAATTGATGGCATAAAAAAAATATTATTTCAAAAATACGATTAATGGTTTTATAAATTGATCAAAAGATTCAATATGGGGCAAATGCCCGGTATTAGGAACTTCGACTAAGTTGGAGTTTGGAATTGCTTTTTGAGTTTTCTTTCCCAATTCTAAATAATTTCCCATTGTTTTTCTAATTTCTTCTGATACTAAAGGTTTTCC
This sequence comes from Flavobacterium chilense, assembly GCF_001602525.1. Classification (GTDB taxonomy): domain Bacteria; phylum Bacteroidota; class Bacteroidia; order Flavobacteriales; family Flavobacteriaceae; genus Flavobacterium; species Flavobacterium chilense. The sequence goes on along the minus strand of NZ_LSYT01000005.1, from coordinate 72,269 downwards.
AATGGCTGTTTTATCTCTGGTTCCGATAATTAAAAGGGTTGGACTTTTGATGTTTTTGAATTCATACAAAACGGGTTGTGTAAAAATCATGTCGTACATCAAAGCAGAGTTCCAGGCAACTTTAGCATAATCAGGAGCCGATGTCCATCCGGCGCCAAGTTCTGCCCATTTCTGGAAATCAGCATTCCATTTTCCATCATAATAATTCGCCATCTGATAGCTTTTTATATTTTGATAGTTTTGTTTTAATTCTGATTCATACCACCAGTCTACTGGTTTGTAAGGTACAATGAGTTTCCAGTCTTCTAAACCAATTGGATTTTCCAGCACTAATTTTTCAGTAGTTTCCGGATACATTAAGGCAAATCTTGTAGCTAACATTCCGCCCATAGAATGTCCCAAAATAGTTGTTTTCTCTATTCCTAAATGATCCAGTAATTTTTTGGTATTTTGGGCAAATTGCTGAAAAGTGTATTGAAAATGATCTGGTTTAGATGATTTTCCAAAACCAATCTGATCGGGAACTATTACTCTGAAACCTTCTTTTCTCAGTGCTTTTATTGTCGTTTCCCAATAAGCTCCGTTAAAGTTTTTTCCGTGAAGTAAAACAATATTTTTGTTGTTATACTTTTCCGGTTTAATATCCATGTACGCCATTTTAAGATTCTGCTGCTGATTGCTCAGTTCTAAAAATTGTACAGGAAAAGGATATTCGTAATTGGTTAAATTGATATCGAGAGCCTTTATATTTTCCTGTTGCGAAAAACATAAAAAGGGAAGTAGTAAGATTATAAATTTTATGGTTTTCATTTTTGAATGGTATTTATTAGGGATCTCTAAATTAAAACTAAACCATTTTAAAAGCAAAAATTATAACCTTAAATTTATCAGAAAAAACAATTAAGATGTGATTTATGCCATAACGGCTACAATATGCAAAGCTGTTTCGGCGAGAGTTGTATCGCCAATGATTTCTACTTTTTCTTTTGCATCTGTAGAAGTCATTCCTTTAGAAAATAAAAGCCAGGCATCATTTGGATCAATTTTTATGATGGCATCAGATTGGGCAGGAGTATCGATAAATTTCCAGATTTCATCTTCTTTAATAATGCTCCATTGTCCGCCAATTGAAGTGGTAACAATTAAACTTATAACTGTACCGTTTTTCGCATTTGTATTTCTGTATGCATTTGGTAAAGCCTGCATAAAGGTATGAATGAAGGGATAAAATAAATCTTTGGTAAAAAGCGCTGGTTTTCCAACAGCATCCCTGATTTGTTGCTGATGAAGAAATTTTTCAGTGTACTCGCGCGCAATATGAAACCAGTTTAATGACGTTTCTTCACCTGCCCAGGCAACTGAAAAGATAGCATTTTCAAAAGGATTTAATGTTTGTAAATGCTCATAATATTCTTTTCCTGTAGTTTCTAATAAACTAATGATGACGTTTGGACTGAGTCTTTTTGTCGCATTTGTCCAGGTCATATTAAGCTGATTCAGAAAATCAACCAAATCGCTGTATGAGTTTATGTTTTCAGGTTTTTCTCCAAAATACTGATCTCTGGAAATCGATAAACCTCTTAAATTTCCATCGAGTAAATGTGAAGAGATGTCTTTTACAGTCCATTTTTTAGCAACTGTTTTCGCATTCCATTCTTCTTCGGTTAATGATTTCAAAAGGTCAATTAGCAAGCTATCCAGAATAGGGAAGAGATGCAGGGTTTCGATTGGTTTACTTTCCGAAGGTTTCATTTGTATTATTTTTTACTGTGACCACTCTTTGTGGATAAGGAATGTCGATTTTTGCCTCGTCGAAACGTTTTTTAATGCTTTGTAGTAAATCACAATACATGACAAAACCATCTGTGGAATTTTTTGCCCACGCCCATGCTTTTAATTGTACGCTTGAATCTGCCAAAGCTACCACACGTGCAATCACTAATGGAACTTTTTGCTTTTTATTTTCGGCTGTTCGTGTGTCAATAAAAAAAGGATGTTTGGCGATTTCGTCCTGAATGATTGCCAAGGCATTTTCGATATTTGAATCGTATCCAACGCCAATTTCGATTACTTTACAACATTTTGTGTCGTTCATATTGGTGTTGACAATAATCTGGGCACTAATTACTGAATTTGGAATGATGATTCGGTTATTTTCAGCGTCTTTTAAGACGACTTGTCTTAAATTGATGTCTTCGACTGTACCCACAAAATTGTTGATGGTAATTTTATCGTTAATTCGGAAAGGTTTAAAAATCACCAGAAATATTCCGCTTACAATATTGCTTAAAGCTTGTTGCGATGCAAGACCGGCAACCAGAGAAATAACTCCAGCTCCGGCCAGAAAAGAATGTCCAATAATTCTAAATTCCGGAATTTGTATTAAAGCAAAGGCAAATCCTAAAATATAAATTATGGTTATAATCAGGTGTTTTAGAAATCTGAATCCGGTTGCGTCATATTCTTTATTGGTTTGTTTACGATACAAAAGATAACGAAGTACCTTGTCTGTAATCGCACCCAAAACAATTGTAATTATGGCTATAATTGCAATGAAAATACCAATTCTAAAGTCTTTTAAATAATCGATCATAACTTTTATTTTAAAAAAATCCAAAAAGCAATTGTTTTAAATGTGTTTTTTGGATTTGATAATTTGTAACCAATCAGATTAATTTTTAAAGTCCGACAAAGTCATCACTTTTAGGAAAAATACTCAAAGCCTGTATCGCGATTTCAGGTGTTGGAGAAGCTAGTTTTCTTAGTTTTGTGTCCATCCAGGCACCATCGACTGTAATAACGGCACAAAGGGTATCATCTTCTTTTCTGAATTCGTGAATGATAGACCAACGTGAGGCATCGGCTTTCATTTTTGAAGTTTTGGTGTGGATGAATATCTTGTCAGAAAGTTTTAGTTCTTTTCTGAAGATGCATTCTTCTCTAAACAAAACAGGTCCAAAACCTTCTGTTTGCATCACTTTTAAAGTTAAACCCAGTTCTTCTAGGATTTCGATACGATGTTGTGCGCCAAAATCGTAATAAGCGCTATGACGAACGTGAAAATTTGGATCAAGATCTGACCAGCGAAAAGATAATTCTTTAGTAAATGAAGCCATTTTGTATTTGTAATTTTAATGAGAAACCGAAATTACGAATAAAAATGGAAACTGTTTAAGAGAAAATTCAAAGTCTTGTTTGACAAAGCTGGTTCATAACCTTTGTCTGATTCATATTAAATTGCCGAAATGAAATTTGCCTGAAAAATAGAGGACGTTCTATTCTAAGCTTTCCAGATTATCCCATTCGTACTCTATTTTGTTTAATTTTATGTAATAGGGAATCAGAAGTAGTATTTCTAAGCGAATCGGGAAGTGACCGTCATCGCTGGTAAAAGGATGAATAAACATAGATGCCAGGCAAATTACAATTCCGCAAATCGCATCAATTTTACCTATCGAAATGGCATTAGGTTTTTCAAACCAAAGTGAATAGGCAGCAAAACCTTTGAATACAGCAATTGCGATGATAAAAAGTCCGGTTCCTGAATAAGCATAATTACTGGAAAAACCATAAAGAGATAATTGAATATTTGATGTAAATAAGTTTCCAATTAAGGCGCTTATGGCACAAACGCCTAAAATCATAAAAATCCAGCAAAATGTTTTAATCCACCATGGCAGAAGTTTTCTTCTGATTATAACTGGTTTTTCAAATTCGTCAAAATGGCTTTTTAATTCGCTATTCATGTTTTTGATTTTTCTGTATTTGTAATTGGTTTATGTTTAGATTTTCGACTGTTCTTCTTTTTCGATGCTTAATTTTTTAACAATCCATGGTAAAGTAAGTCCTTGTCCGATAAGGGTTAATAAAACAACAGCTACGGAAATAAATATAATAACGGTTCGTTCCGGAAAAGGTGTTCTGTCTTCCAAAACTTTTGGGATACCAATGGCGATGGCAAGAGAAACAATCCCACGCATTCCGGACCAGCTTAAAATAATACTATTATTGAAATCTAAAAGCGCGTGTTCGCTTACTTTTCTTTTTCGTTTGGTGTTTTGAAATGCTTTTTGAAGATTAATTTTCTGAAGAAATATTCTCGCCATTCTAATCAATAGCGCGACAATGGTAATTATTACGGCATAACCAATATACGGCAGGATCATATGATCGTCAATATCTTTTAAGATGTAACGAAAGTTGAGTCCGATTAAGATAAAGATTAATCCGTTTAATAAAAAGATGATAATGTCCCAAAGGTTTCTGGATTGGTTTTTTAAACTTTCCGGGAATATTTTTTTACTGAAACGCGCAATTGCTAATCCTAAAATAACGACTGCAATTACTCCTGAAACCTGTAGATTCTCCGCTACAAGATAAGTAACAAAGGGCATTAAGAGCATAAAACTAATCGTAACATTTACATTTTTATGTACTCTGGTAAGTATAAAGCTTAAAATTTTAGCCATAACAAAACCTACTAAAAAACCACCTCCTAATAACAGTATAAATTCAAGAGTAGCTTTCCAGATTATAAAAGCCGATCCCATTACAGCGGCTACTGCAAAACGATACGCTACTAGAGCAGATGCATCATTGATTAAACTTTCACCTTCAAGTATGGTAATTGTTTTATGCGATATTTTTAGCCCTTTTGTGATGCTTATGGCTGCAACGGCATCTGTAGCAGAAAGTATGGAGCCTAGTACAAATGCTAATGGCCAGCTCATTCCGGGAATTGTAAAATGAGCTACAACTGCGATACCAAGCGTGGTAAGAAAAACTAAAGATATTGCAAGTGTACTAATGGTATTAATATTGGTTTTGAAATCTTTTGGGGAGATATTAAAAGAAGCATCATATAATAATGGAGGCAGAAAGATTAGAAAAATTATCTCCGGATTGATCTGAATTTCGGTCATGGTAGGTATAAAACCAATTGCAACGCCTACAATAACAAGTAGGATAGGATATGGTAATTTTACTTTATCTGCAAAAGCAGATAGCCCTATAACGATGGCCAGAATAAGTATAATGATGCTGTAGTTTTCCATTATTGCTTTAATTTTTGTTTAAACCAGCAATTTGCTTTCATTCAGATTTTTAAAGATAATTTTGTCAACTTTTGATATTATATCCGGATCTTTATAATTTAGCCATCTAATTTTATCAATTTCCATTATCAAATATATTTTTAATGTTTTTCAAATATATGCTGTTTTCCTAACAAATAATTCAGTTCGTCTTATCATTTAGGATCTTTTTTATAGTCTGGTTCAGTGTTAATGAATTTGATTGTATTGTTATTAAGATTAATAGAGCTTAAAGAATAACATTCTGAGGAAAATAGAAGTAATAAGACAAAATTATTATTAATTAAATTTGCATCCAGATCGGAAACCGAAAGATCTTTTTGCAATGGATATTATTCGATTTCGTTTCCGTACCAAAAGATCTTATCACGTAAAAATGGAAAATCCCAATTTTCTGCATAAACATTTTCAAGTTCTGCTGCCCAGCCACTCATAGTAGAGTTTTTTCCATTATCTTTTTGGATGGCTATGTATTTTCCAGTAATGAAGTTGAAAGATTTTGTAATGAATTTTGTGTTTCTCTGATAGGATAATTCATATCCAATCACTCTGATTTTATGATTTTTATTATCAAAACGGTACTTTATTTTTTCTATTAAATTTTTCTTTTCTCCCGAGATATTCGGGATTGATTTTTGATTGGCATATCTAAGAGTAACGATGCATATTTTTTTTTCGGTTACGGTAAATAATGTGTAATAAATTGATTCTTTATTATTATACAGAATGCTATTATTTATCAGGTTAATTTTAATCTCTTTCTTCTGCGAAGACAGAAAAATTGAAAGTACATTTTGAACTATTTCATCCTCATTTTTTTCAATCTTAAAATCATCGACTAAATTATCATTATCAAATTTTGCAGACAGACTTCTTGTAATCGCTCGATCTTTTTCTTTAATTTGTTCATCTGTATTATCGTTTTTTTGGTAAGAATCCACATTTCTTTTAGAGCTATTTTCACAAGATTGCATTGAGAAAATCAATATACATAATGTAATTAGTTTATTCATTATAATTTGGTTTAATTCGGTTCTGGCTGCAAAGATTAAAAATATCAAAATTTGTATAAAATCAGTAGTAGTAAAATATCAGTCTCAACTCTAATAAATAATTTTATTAAAGATTTTTCAAATATAATCTTTTTCTTATGAAATGTTTCATTGACGTAATAGTTTTAGACAGATGTAATTTTGATGTATTTGATAAAGTAAAAAAGAGTAGGACAATAATGTTTTTTTGTTTATTGATGACATGTAAGATATAATTATATCAACGATTGTTCTAGCCCTGATAGAAGCGGTATCCTTTTATGGCGGGGTTCGCCATAAAAGATATAGCGTATAGCAGGAAGAAGCTCCTTAGGAATGACATGTAAAGTACTGATATGCCACGTATGTCAGTCCTTAAAAATGTCATGTTGTCAGATGATTATTAGTGTGCCAATATGAAAACTGACAATTTACTTTGGTTTTTTATATTGGCACAAAGATTGACTTATGCCACCTGAGTTATAAAATTAAATCAAAAATTAAATATATAAAAAATGGGTAAAATAATCGGAATTGACTTAGGTACGACGAACTCTTGTGTTTCTGTAATGGAAGGTAACGAAGCAGTTGTTATCCCTAACGCAGAAGGAAAAAGAACTACACCATCTATCATCGCTTTTGTTGAAGGTGGAGAAATTAAAGTGGGTGATCCTGCAAAAAGACAAGCAGTAACGAATCCTACAAAAACGATTGCTTCTATTAAACGTTTTATGGGACACACTTTTGCTGAAACTCAGGATGAGGCAAAAAGAGTTCCTTACAGTGTTGTAAAAGGTGACAACAATACTCCACGTGTGGATATTGACGGTCGTTTATACACTGCTCAGGAATTGTCTGCAATGACACTTCAAAAAATGAAAAAAACTGCTGAAGACTATTTAGGTCAAACTGTAACTGAAGCAGTTATTACTGTTCCTGCTTACTTTAACGATGCACAACGTCAGGCTACTAAAGAAGCTGGTGAAATTGCTGGTCTTAAAGTTATGCGTATCATCAACGAGCCAACTGCTGCTGCACTTGCTTACGGATTAGATAAAAAAGGAACTGATCAAAAAATTGCTGTTTACGATTTAGGTGGAGGTACTTTTGATATCTCTGTTCTTGAATTAGGAGACGGTGTATTCGAAGTATTATCTACAAATGGTGATACTCACTTAGGTGGTGATGATTTTGACCAGGTTATTATTGACTGGTTAGCTGACGAATTCAAAACTGAAGAAGGTATTGATTTGCGTTTAGATCCAATGTCATTACAACGTTTGAAAGAAGCTGCTGAGAAAGCTAAGATTGAATTATCATCTTCTGCTGAAACAGAAATCAACTTACCATACGTAACTGCTACTGCTTCTGGACCAAAACACTTAGTGAAAAAATTATCAAGAGCTAAATTTGAGCAATTATCTGATACTTTAGTAAAACGTTCTATGGAGCCAGTTGCTAAAGCATTAAAAGATGCAGGTTTATCTACATCTGATATCGACGAAGTAATCCTTGTTGGAGGTTCTACTCGTATGCCAAGAATCGCTGACGAAGTTGAAAAATTCTTCGGTAAAAAAGCATCTAAAGGTGTTAACCCTGATGAGGTTGTTGCTATTGGAGCTGCTATTCAAGGTGGAGTTTTATCTGGAGATGTAAAAGATGTATTGTTACTTGACGTAACACCTCTTTCTTTAGGTATCGAAACTATGGGTGGTGTATTGACTAAATTAATCGAGTCTAACACAACTATCCCAACTAAAAAATCTCAAGTATTCTCTACTGCTGCTGATTCTCAACCATCTGTTGAAATCCACGTATTACAAGGAGAAAGAGCAATGGCTGCTGATAACAAAACTATCGGTCGTTTCCACTTAGATGGTATTCCACCAGCACCAAGAGGAGTTCCTCAAATCGAAGTAACTTTCGATATCGATGCTAATGGTATCATCAAAGTTTCTGCAACTGATAAAGGAACTGGAAAATCTCACGATATCCGTATCGAAGCTTCTTCTGGTTTAACAGCTGAAGAAATCGAAAAAATGAAAAAAGATGCTGAAGCTAATGCTGATGCTGACAGAATCGCAAAAGAAAGAGCTGAGAAATTGAACGAAGCTGACAGTACTATTTTCCAAACTGAAAGTCAATTGAAAGAATTGGGAGATAAATTGACAGATGAGCACAAAACAGCTATCGAATATGCTTTAACTGAATTGAGAATGGCTCACCAATCTCAAGATCTTGATGCAATCCAAAAAGGATTAGACAATGTAAATGCAGCTTGGAAAACAGCTACAGAAGCAATGTACGCTCAAGGTGGTGAACAAGGTCAACAAGCTGCTCCACAACAAGAGCAATCTGGAGACAATGTTGAAGACGTTGAATTCGAAGAGGTAAAATAATTCTTTAGTATTAAGTAATTAGTACAAAGTATTAAGATAGAAAACCGAGTCAGAAATGACTCGGTTTTTTTGTGCTTATTTTTAAAATAACTTACTGTAAATCAGCTTAAAAGGTGGATGTCTAAAAGGATTTGTATGAAAAATGCCCAAAATGAGGTTTTCCGCAAAGTTATGATTTGGTTTTATTTTAGTTTTGATAAAAATTAACGTAAAACAAATACCACCAATGAAAAAAATCTTAAACCTTGGGTTAGTCTTTCTAACCATTTTATTTGCAGGATGCAGCAGCGATGACGGCATTGATAACAATAGTAATAACTCCGCTTCGGCTACTATAAATGGTACAGCATGGAACGCAACAAAAGTGAACAGTGTCACTTTAATAAAAGTAAAAAGCGAAAACCAACAGCGTTTTGATATCAATATTCAGGACAATTCCCAAATGTTGTCATTAGCGTGTGTGAGCTCGCTTACAACAACTGATGTGATGCCACTTAAAGCTTATAGTTTTGATGAAGATAATGATGATATGGATGCATTGTTCATAAATACTTATTTAATTGATGGAAATACATATACTGAGCATTTCGTTAAAACCGGAAAAATAACCATAACTTCTATGGATGCTGACAAAAAAACGGTTTCAGGAACTTTTAGCTTTACTTCAGAGAAAGTTGGAACATTACAAACTAAAGTAGTAACTCCAAATATTGTTGAGGTAAAAAATGGTGTATTTACCAACTTGTCATATAAAGTTATTACAACACCATAATTATTGTATTAGCATTTAATGTTTTAAAAGACGTACATAATTGTGCGTCTTTTTTTTGTGCTTTTTTTATACTGATGTGAGTCACAAAATGACAATTGTCATTTCCTTTTCGGATTCTTTTTCGTAATATTACTATTGTAAATATTTTTGAATGAGAAAGATAAAATACAAGAAAGGACGTAAGCTGCAACATATTACTTTAGAGTATACAGGAACACATAAAGAGCATGAAACAGAGATGCAGCTTTTTGTATATGATGATAACGATGTTGTTGAATATGATAAGTTTACAGTAGCAGCATTAAATTCTTGTTTTGATTACACAAAGAATAACTGGCTCAATGTTCATGGCTTAAACGATATTGGTTTGCTTAAAACAATTGGTGAACATTTTAAGTTAGATGATTTTTTATTAGCCGATATTTTAAATACTACCAAACGAACTAAACTTGAAGAGCAAAAGGATATTTTATTTTTTAATATAAAATCGCTGTTGCCCTCTGAATATTCCGATAATATTAGTGTTGAACAAATTAGTTTTATTCTGAAAGACGGAATCTTGTTCTCGTTTCAGGAAAAACGAAGCGATTTCTTTACTCATATTCGCGAGCGACTTCGTACACATGCCGGCATCGTAAGAACCAAAAAAGTAGATTATTTACTCTATCTGTTATTAGATGCGATAATCGAAAACTTTTATATTACAATTGAAGATGAAGAGGAGAAACTTGAAGAGTTAATTAATTTAACGAAAAAAGGTGCCGATCCTGTAATACTGGAAAAAATTGAAAATCATCGTGATAATTTTAATTTCCTAAAGCGCTCCATAGTTCCGCTTAGAGATTCCTTGTATTATTTAAAAACCATTAAAGATGATGATACAAGCAATCTAATTCAAAAAGATACCTTTAATTTTTTCATTCGTCTGCATCAAAAAAGTTTAGAACTTTTAGAGCAAATCGAATCAGATATGAGTTCATTAGAAAGTGCTTCTAACTTTTATTTCTCGGAACAAAGCCGAAAAATGAATGAGATTATGAAGACACTTACCATTATCTCCGCCATATTTATTCCGCTTACTTTTATTGTGGGAGTGTACGGAATGAACTTTGAGAATATGCCTGAACTTAAATATAAATATGGCTATCACAGTGTTATGATTGCGATGATTTTTCTGGTGATAGCTTTAATTATCTATTTCAAAAAAAGACGTTGGTTTTAACGTTTCTTTATCTATAAAAAATACTATTTACACGACATTTGTTTAGTTTCAAAATATAAATTATGAGTAAAGCGATATATATTGCCACCAGCGATCAAAATAGCGGAAAATCGATTATTACACTCGGTTTGATGAGCATTCTGATTGGAAAAACGGCAAGAGTAGGATATTTTAGACCTATAGTGGAGGATTTTGTTGACGGAGAATTAGATAATCATATCGAGACAGTTCTCTCTTATTTTAATCTTGATATTAAATTTGAAGATGCCTTTGCGATCACAAAAAGCAAATTGATCAAAAAGAAAAATAAAGGAAAAATAGGCGAAGTTTTAGACTTAATTATTGAGAAATATAAAAAACTCGAAGAACGTTTTGATTTTGTTTTGGTCGAAGGTACGAGCTTTACAGGCGAGGGAACTTCGATCGAATTAGATTTGAATGTTTTGATTGCAAAAAACCTAGGAATTCCAACCATTATTATTGGTTCCGGAGTAGGAAAAACATTAGAAGAATTAGTTGACAGCCTGTATTTGGTTTATGATTCATTTAAGGTAAAAGAGGTTGAAGTTTTATCTGTTTTTGCCAATAAAGTACAGCCCGAAAATATAGAACTGGTGACTAAAAGTCTTCAGAAAAGTTTACCTGAAAGCGTATTGATCAATACAATTCCGCTGATTTCGAGTTTAAACAATCCAACCATGCAGGAAATCGTAAATGAACTCGATGCCAAGGTTTTGTTTGGAGAAAATTATCTGAACAATGAAATCGGGCATTTTAGCGTTGGAGCAATGCAATTGCATAACTATTTGGTTCATTTGCATGATAATGCACTGGTGATTACTCCGGGTGATCGTTCGGATATTATTTTAGGCGCTTTACAAGCCAATGAATCGGCTAATTATCCCACAATATCAGGAATTATCCTAACAGGTAATATTGTGCCTGAGGAGAGTATTTTAAAGCTTATCGAAGGACTTTCTGCTATTGTTCCCATAATTGCTGTTGATGGTGGAACCTATCATATTACCAACAGAATTGGTGCGATAAAATCTGAGATTTATGCCAACAATACCCATAAAATAGAAACATCGATCAGTACTTTTGAAAAATATGTGCAAATAGATGATTTATCAGAACGTCTGATCACTTTTGTAGCCGAAGGTATGACGCCAAAAATGTTTCAGTACAACATGGTTAAAAGAGCCAGACAGCATCGTAAACATATTGTTCTGCCGGAAGGAAATGATGACAGGATCATTATTGCAGCTTCAAGGCTTCTGTCAATGGATGTTGTTGATATTTCAATTATTGGAGACAAAAAACAAATTGAAAGCAAGGTTGCTGAATTAGGAATTTCATTAGATTTTTCTAAAGTAAATATTATCAATCCAATTGAATCAAAAGATTACGAAGATTATGCAAATACCTATTATGAGCTTCGAAAGGCAAAAAATGTGAGCATAACCATGGCAAGAGATTTAATGGAAGACGTTTCGTATTTCGGTACAATGATGGTGTACAAAGGCCACGCTGACGGAATGGTTTCTGGTGCAGCCCATACCACACAACATACTATTTTACCTGCATTACAATTCATTAAAACAAAACCAAATTCATCTGTAGTTTCATCCGTATTCTTTATGTGTTTAGAAGATCGTGTTTCGGTATTTGGAGACTGTGCGATTAATCCAAACCCAACAGCAGAACAATTGGCAGAAATCGCGATTTCATCAGCTGATTCCAGTTCAGCTTTCGGAATTGAACCTAAAATAGCAATGCTTTCGTATTCTTCAGGATCATCCGGAAAAGGAGATGAGGTTGAAAAAGTACGTACAGCCACAGAAATTGTAAAACAAAAACGTCCGGATTTAAAAATCGAAGGACCAATTCAGTACGATGCTGCGGTAGATCGTGCCGTTGGAAAAAGCAAAATGCCGGATTCTGAAGTAGCAGGGCAGGCGAGTGTACTTATTTTTCCTGATTTAAATACCGGAAACAATACATACAAAGCAGTACAAAGAGAAACCGGTGCTTTGGCTATTGGACCAATGTTGCAGGGGTTAAACAAACCTGTAAACGATTTAAGCCGTGGTTGTACTGTAGATGATATTATCAATACAGTTGTCATTACAGCAATTCAGGCACAGGGACTTTAGTCAATTAAAATTTTAGAATTAAAAATTAAAAATAGAACGCGGATGAGACTGATTCGCTATGCGAAAACGCAGATTTACACGGATTTTATTTTGGAAAAAAAAGATCCGTTTTAATCCATGTCTTTACGAAGAAAATACGCATCTTCAGCGTGCTAATCCCAGCAATATTCAATTAAAAATAAAACTACGAGCCTTAGAATCTTAGCATCTCAGAACCTTAGCAACTTAAAAAGAAATGAAAATATTAATAATAAACTCAGGAAGTTCATCAATAAAATATCAATTAATGGTCATGCCAACAAACGAAGTGATTTGTTCAGGTATGATCGACAGAATTGGACTGGAAACTTCGAATGTATCATTTAAGACAGCATCGAATACAATTGAAGAAACGCTGCCTATCCCAACTCATAAAGTTGGATTGCAAAAAGTAGCCAATCTGCTTTTAGATGCAGAAAAAGGCGTTATAAAATCAACTTCAGAAATTGCAGCAGTTGGACATCGTGTAGTACATGGCGGTAGTGATTTTAGTAATACAGTAAAAATTGACGAAAAAGTAAAAGCAAAAATCAAACAACTTTTTGAATTGGCGCCTTTGCATAATCCCGCCAATTTAGAAGGAATTAATGTGGCAGAGGAAATTTTTAGTTCAGCTGAGCAAATTGCTGTTTTTGATACCGCTTTTCATCAGACCATGCCTGAGATAGCATATAAATATGCCATTCCAAACTACCTTCTGACCGAAAATAAAGTGCGTGTTTATGGTTTTCATGGTACAAGCCACAAATATGTTTCTGAAAAAGCAATTGACTTTTTAGAGCATAATTCTAAAATTATAACCATTCATTTAGGAAACGGTTGCAGTATGGCAGCTATTAAAGACGGAAAGTGTATAGACACCACAATGGGTTTTTCGCCTTCAAATGGGTTAATAATGGGTACACGTTCTGGCGATATTGATCAGTCTATTGTTTTTTATATGATTAAAAATTTAGGCTATACGCCTGATGAAGTAAATGCGATTTTGTTGAAACAAAGCGGAATGCTTGGACTTACGGGCTATAGCGATTTACGTGATATTGAATCAGAAGCAGAAAAAGGAAATGCCGATTGCCAGTTGGCTTTATTAATGAACGCTTACAGAATCAAAAAAACGATCGGAGCTTATACTGCAGCATTAAACGGTTTAGATGCTATTGTTTTTACAGCCGGAATAGGAGAAAATTCATCATACATGCGAAAATTGGTTTGCACAGATATGGAATATTTCGGAATTGGTGTAGACGATGATAAAAACCAAATTCGCTCTAAACAAATCAGAGAAATCAATAAGCCGGATTCAAGAACAAAAGTTTTAGTTATACCAACAGACGAAGAATACGAAATTGCCAATCAGGTTTACCATTTGTTGCATAGTGAACTTTAAATGCATATAAAGCATAAAAAAACTCCTCCATCGAGGAGTTTTTTTATGCTTTAAGATTAAATATTTGTCAGTACCTTTGATACATAAATCTAAATATCTTGAAATCGATACTTTTAAAATCAGTTTTCTTCTTTTTCATCGCTTTACAGATCCAGGCACAAGAATTACTTCCTTTCGTAGAAAACTATAATAAATCAGATTATCAGGGCGATAATCAAATCTGGAACGTGGCTCAGGGTAATGATAAAGCCATGTATTTTGCTAACAATCATTATTTATTGCGATATGATGGCGTAGTATGGGAAAAATACTCACTTCCTAATAAAACCATTATTCGTTCGATTTTAATCGAAGGAGATCGTATTTACTCTGGTTCATACAAAGAATTTGGCTATTGGTATCGAGAAAACGGTAAAATGAAATATGTTTCGATTACCAAAAATCTAAGGCTGTTTGATGAAAAAGATAATGAGGAAATCTGGAAAATATTCAGATTTAATGGTTCATTGTATTTTCAGTCCTTTAATGATGTTTTTATTTATGATGGAAAACATATTAAAAAAATCAAGTTTCCATTTTTAATTTCTTATTGCTTTGTTGTAGATAACAATCTTTACGTAGCTTCTGTAAATAAAGGACTTTTTAGGATGAATGGTTCAAGGATATCTAATCCTAAAGGCTGGGACATTCTGAAAAACACTGTGGTGCATGCGATCGAAAAATACAAAGGCAAGACTTATATTTTTACACAAAAAAAAGGGATTTTTATTGCTGAAAAAGCAAGTTTAACCCCATGGAATAACCCCTTAAATGAAACCTTAAAAGCAAACGGAATAAATGTTGCCAAATTTATCAAAAACAATAAGCTTGTTGTAGGTACGGGAAACAAAGGTGTTTACATCTATGATTTTAATACGGAAACGTATAAAAATATCGACCGTAATAATGTTCTCATGAACAATTCGGTTTTATGTATTGGTTTTGATAAAGAAGAAGATTTATGGCTTGGACTGGATAACGGAATTGCGCATGTTGAAATCAATTCGCCTATTTCATTTTTTTACGATAACTCAGGAATTTTAGGTTCTGTTTATTCTGTTGCGACAACAAATAAAGGATATTTAATTGCTTCGAATCACGGAATTTTTGAGTTTAATTCAGGAAATTTTAAAATGCTGCCTAATACACAGGGTCAGGGCTGGAATATTACAAAAATTGGAAACAAATATATCATTGGTCATAACGATGGAACTTTTTGTTATGAAAATGGTGTATTGTCCAAAATTAATAATGTAAGCGGTGGCTGGAACCTGTCAAAAAGTATCATTAACGATACCTATTTTCAATCAACTTACAGTGGGATTTTAGTATATGATGATGTTTCGAAGCTGACCGAAAATAAAATAATCAACGATCTTTCGAAACCTATAAAATATGTAGCCCAGAATAAAAAGAATGAAATTTGGGCAGCAGATAATTACCGTGGATTATACAAGGTTCAGTTTGATGATAATTACAAAACCAAAAAAATAGAAAATATTACTCAGCAGAGTAAAATAAAAAATGATTTTGGAGTTAAGATTTTTGAGTTTAGAGACGAAATACTGTTTCTGATTAATAATGTCTGGTACACCTTTAATTCTATTTCAAATAAATTAGAAGAAAACGAACTCTTTAATGGCAATTTTAAAAATATCTCAGATGTTGTAGCGATCGATCAGGATCATTTTATCGTGCTTCAGGAAGGAATTCTTTATCATATATATGCCCATGGTAATAAATTTGTATGGAACATTATTCAGGAGAAATATTATAAAGGAAAACTAATTAATGAAAACTTAAGAATTTTCAGAAGTCAGAATCATTATTTAATGAACCTGGATGATGGTTTTATTTCGCTTCAATTAGAATATCAGAATAAGCAAAACAAAGGTGTTAGGGTAGAAGCGTATAATAATGGTGAACTATTGCCAAACGATGAAAAAATAAAACACAATACAGAGCTGCGAATAAATGTTATTTCAGGTATTTATGGTGCGAGCAAACCAAATTTATTCTATCAGATTAATAAAAGCAAAAACTACATTCCAATTTCAAATGGAGCTATAGTTTTAAACAACCTGAGTAGTGGTTCACATTCTGTTGTCATTTTTAAACATGACGGTGCAAATTACGAAAAGGTTTCGGGTTTTGATTTTAAAGTAGCACAACCCTGGTATTTTTCTTTCTGGATGATTTTACTTTATTTATTAATAATAGGAGCAGTACTTTTCTTTTATTATAAATGGAACAAACTTCGTTACATGCAAAAACTCAAATTGCAGGCAGAAGAATTAAAACACCAGCGCGAAATTTTGGAGATGGAGTTAAAAGCAGAAAATGAATTAAATCTTCAGGAATACGAAAAACATATTCTGGAATTAGAATTACAGACCAAATCATCAGAAGTGGCTGGCAAATCGTTGTCGATTGCCAAACAAAGCGAAATGATCGATAATATTCAAAACATTTTAGATTCTGAAAAAGATTTTAATAAACTTAAAAGTGAAATTAAAAAAGCAATTAAGATTAATGAAGTGAATAAACACGAATGGGAGATTTTTGAAACCAATCTAAATCAGATTCACAATGAATTTATCATAAACCTTTCTAAAAAATTCCCAAACCTTACTCCAAAAGATATAAAATTGTGTGTTTATCTAAAAATGAACCTTTCTTCGAAGGAAATTGCACCTATGATGAATATCTCTTTTAGAGGCGTAGAATTGCACAGATATCGTCTAAGAAAGAAATTAAACCTTACTCAGGACGAAAACCTCTCAAAATTTTTATTAAGTGTGTAAGATTTGTATTTGTTTTTTAAAGATCTTATATTTTTCCAGTTCTTTTATTACATAATTCCAATACATCATTACTACATCATAACGTTATGTTAACAAAATAAAATTAACATTTAGTTTCTTGATAATGAGTATGATACATTCTAATTTTAACATAATGATGTAGCTATGTAGTAGTGGTATTTGATGTACTACAACGTTGTAATTGCTTAATTTGGCTCTACTAACTTAAACGATTACAAACTGTATGAAAAATTTTATTTTTAGCTTTTTAGCGCTTTTGCTACTTCCAGCTTACATGTCTGGTCAAGCAATTAAAGGAAAAGTAGTAGACAGTAGTGGAATGGGAATACCTGGAGCGATAATTTCTGCTTCAAATTCCAGAGCTACCGCTGATGCTGATTTCGACGGGAATTTTACAATCAATGCCAAAGTAGGAGAGACTTTAAAAATTACAATGCTGGGTTTTGATAGTGTATCATTAGCAGCAACATCCGCTCCAATGACCATTACATTAAAAGAAGCAGGTGATACTGTATTAAAGGATGTAGTAGTAATTGGATACGGAACAAGAAAAAAAGTAGACAATACTTCAGCAATTACTTCTTTAAAAGCTGAAGATGTTACCAAAACAAAAGTATTAAACGCATCTCAGGCTATTCAGGGTAAAGCAGCTGGTGTTCAGGTTATTTCATCTGATTTACCAGGGAGCACACCTTCTGTAGTAATTAGAGGTTTAGGTACTGCATTAGGAGGAAGATCTCCTTTATACATTGTTGATGGAATGCCAACGGAGAATATCAATAATATCAATACAAATGATATTACTTCGTATGAAATTCTTAAAGATGCTTCATCTTTAGCAATTTATGGTACAAGAGCGGCAAACGGGGTTATCATTATTACAACTAAAAAAGGTAAAGGTGATAAAGTATCAGTAGAAATTGAAAGTTTTGCTGGTTTCAGAAACCCTCTTAAAAAGGTTAAAATGGCAGATGCAAACCAATATGCAGCATATTCTAATGCAGCTTTAGGTACTAATACATTTGCTGCAAATCAACCAGTTAATACAAATTGGCTTGATGCAATTACAAGAACTGGTTCTTATACTCAGAACAACATTTCGATTTCTGGTGCTTCAGAAAATATCAAATACTTTTTTAGTGCAGGTAACTATGAAGAGCAGGCAATCTTAAACGGATTAAACTATGGTCGTACTACTTTTAGAAACAACAACGAGTTTAAAATTTCTAAAAAAGTAACTTTAAGCCAAAATTTAAGTTTTACTTCAGCAAATTCTGCTCCAAAGCCTTTAGGAGCTTTTACAAATGCATATAAACAATCACCTTTAGTTCCGGTACGTTTTTCTGACGGACAATATGGTGTATCTCGTGTTAATGCAAGTGGTGTAGCTAATCAAGTTGGATCTTCATTTAATAATGTTGGTAATCCTGTAGCGCAATTAGACTTTTATAACGAGCAACAAAGAAGTGTAACGTTACAAGGTGGTTTAAAATTAGATTACGAAATTATCAAAGGATTAAAATTCACTTCTCAATTTAATGGTGAATACTATTCCTGGAAACAATACAATTATGAGGATAAACAAGGTATCTGGATGGCAGCAAATCCAAACACAACAGCTGCTGATTATGTAGCTAGCCATAAAAGTGATCCTGTAAATTTATTAACAAGAGGTAGAGAGCAGTATTTTAACTGGAACTTATCGAACTATTTTACTTATAATAAAGTTTTTGGTGGTATTCATGATCTTGAATTAACTGCAGGTATGGAGGCTTCTGTAAAAGGACCAAGAGAAACATTAACAATCGCAAGAAAAAATGTTAGCCCAAATTCTAACTACTGGTCTTTATACAATGCAAAAGATGCACATGGAGTAGAATATGTAGGTGATATCACTAGTTTATATGATGTAACGTACAACGAAAGCAGATTAGCATCTTACTTTGGTCGTTTCCAATATAAATTAATGGACCGATATTTAGTTACCGGAACAATCAGACGTGACGGATCTTCAAACTTTGCAAAAGATTACCGTTGGGGAACTTTTCCATCTTTTGGTTTAGGATGGATTATGACAAAAGAAAACTTCTTATCAAATATCAAAGGTCTTGATTTAATCAAATTAAGAGGAAGCTGGGGTAAATTAGGTAACCAAAATGTTCCTTTAAACAGCCAGGCTTATGCTTCAGGATTAGATGCTTATTTAGGAGGTTCAATCTTGTACCCTGGAACTACAATTAACTCTCAAATTGATCCAAGTTTATCTTGGGAAATTACAGAAGAAGCTTCTGTAGGTCTTGATTTCGAATTATTCAACAGCAGATTAAAAGGATCAGCAGATTATTATGATAAAAATACAAGCAACGTAATTTTAAATACAAAACCTTATATGTCTTCAGGATTAACAATTGCAACTCCTGCACATGTTGGTAAAGTATCAAACAAAGGTTATGAACTTTCTTTACGTTGGGATGATAAAATTTCAGATAACTTAAGTTACTGGGTTGGAGGAAACTTTTCTCAAAATATCAACAAACTTTCTTCTTTAAAAGATTTTGATATTTCGCCAGTAATTGGAGGAAATTTAGGAAATGGTCAGGATACTAAAATGCTTAACAAAACTTCTGTAGGTCAGCCATTAGGTAGTTTTTATGTATACGAATATGCCGGAATAGATCCTGCAAATGGTAAAATGTTGTACTACAACGCAGCTGGTGATAAAGTAGTTCAAACAGCTTTAGATGCTACTAAAGATAAAAAATATGTAGGTTCAATTTTACCAAAAAATAACTATGGTGTGACACTGGGATTAACTTACAAAAACATCGATTTTTCTGTTGACGGATACGGTACAGGTGGAGCAAAAGTATACAATGGAAAAAAAGCACAACGTTTTACAGGTGAAAATGTAGAAGCTTCTTTAACAAACAACTACTGGACTGCAGCGAATCCTAATGCATCAAATCCAAAACCATTTAATGAAGTACCAGTTGCCTCTACATATTATTTAGAGTCAGGTGATTTCTTTAGAATTAATAACATCACTTTAGGATATAAACTTCCTTTAAATGACACAAGTTTTGTTAACTATTGCAGATTATATGTAAATGCAATTAATCCATTTATTACGCAAAAATTCTCTGGATTTTCTCCTGAGTTAAATGGTGATGGTAATCCTTACGGAAATCAAGGAATTGAGCTTGATGCTTATCCTACTTTAAGATCTTTCGTTGTTGGTGCTAATTTAAAATTTTAATATTATGAAAAAGATATATATATCAATGTTTGCATTGTCAGCATTGTTTTTTACAGGTTGTCAGGACGACTTTTTAGATGTTAATCCTACACAGTCTATACCTACATCTGACACTGAATTATATAATAGTGATAGTGGGGCAAAAACTTTTGTAACTGCAATTTACAGTAAGTTTTTAGATTGGGATATGAGCTCATTTGGATGGATCGGATTAGCGAGTATTACTTCTGATGATGCTGATAAAGGATCATCTCCAGGAGACAGCGGAACAGATAAAGATGTACTGGATGCCTTAACGTACAACTCATCAAACCCATCTGCAGAAAGTACTTTTATTGCTCAATATGATGGTATTAACAGATGTAATCAGGCATTAGCTATTATACCTAAATTAGATAAAGCAGATCCTGCTTTAAGAGAGAGATTAATGGGAGAGGCTAAATTTTTAAGAGCTTTCATGTATTTTACATTAGTAAAATGTTACGGTGGAGTTCCAATTGTAGACCGTTTGCAAAATCCAACTTCTGAAGAAGATAAAAAGATGTTGCTTACCCGTAAACCAGTTGCTGAGGTATATGCTTTTATCGAAAAAGACTTAGCAGATGCAATTGCCGTATTGCCTTTAAAATCAGCTTATTCAGCAGATGAAAAAGAAAGAGCTTCAAAAGGTGCTGCTTATGCTTTGTTAGCAAAAGTGAGCCTGTACCAAAAGAAATGGCAACAAGTAGTGGATAACTGTAATTTGATTACAGGATATTCATTAAACCCAAGCTATGCTAAAATGTTTAGATTAGAAGGTGAAAATGATATTGAATCTATGTTCGAAATTAACGGGCATGGTGCAGTACCAACTAAAGGAATTCAGGGATATTCTAACGTCCAGGGCGCTCGTGGTGCCGGAGGATGGGGATGGGGATTCAATACTCCGTCACAAAGTTTGTTAAATGCTTATGAAACAGGCGACCTTAGAAAAGATGCTACTATTATTTTCAGAAATTCAACTTTATATGATGGAAGAGTAGTGCCGTCTACAGTAGAAAATGCAATGTACAACTTCAAAGCTTATTCTTCATCATTTACAGATGCATGGGAAACAGATGCAAACATCAAATACTTAAGATATGGAGAAGTATTGTTGATGAAAGCTGAAGCTTTAAACGAATTAGGGCAAACTTCTGCAGCTATTCCTTTGTTAAACGACATCAGACACAGAGCTGGTTTAGGAGATACTCCTGCAACTTCTCAGGCTGCTGTTAGAACTGCAATCTGGAAAGAAAGAAGAGTTGAGTTAGCTTTTGAGTTTGACAGATTCTTTGATCTAGTTAGAACTGGTCAGGCTAAAGCCGCTTTTGCAGCTGATAAAAGTGAATTCTTCCCTAACGGAAGAACCTTTACAGAAGGTAAAAATGAATTGTTCCCAATTCCGGCAACATTCATCATACAAGCAAACGGTTTATCACAACAGAATCCTGGTTACTAGTAATTTATAATTCCGAAATCACTTCCTTCGCAAGAAGGAAGTGATTTTTATTAAGCAATCACATAAAAAAAATGAAAATGGTTCGATTTTCACTTCTATTTTTATCACTTACTTTTTTTAACTGTAGCACTACCAATGTAGACAAACAAAAAGAAACAGTATCAACTGAAATTAAATTATCAGATGACCAGCTTTTGGCAACAGTTCAAAAAGAAACTTTTAAATACTTCTGGGATTATGCTGAACCAAATTCAGGATTAGCCAGAGAACGTTACCATCCTGACGGAAATTACCCTGAAAATGATGCACACATTGTAACAACAGGAGGTTCAGGTTTTGGATTAATGGCAATTGTTTCTGGAATATCTCAAGGATATATTACCAAACAACAAGGAGTAGAAAGACTAAATAAAATTGCTGACTTTTTAGGCAAAGCAGATCGTTTTCACGGAGCATGGTCCCACTGGATCGACGGAAATACAGGAAAAGTAAAACCTTTTGGAACCAAGGATAATGGAGGAGATTTAGTCGAAACCTCATTTTTGGTTGCAGGAATGATTACCGTTCGTGAATATCTGAAAGATGGTTCTGAAACTGAAAAAGCTGTAGCTCAAAAATACGATGCACTTTGGAAAGGAGTAGACTGGCAATGGTACACCAATAATAAAAATGTACTGTACTGGCACTGGTCGCCAACCTACGACTGGCAAATGAACTTTCCGTTAGAAGGATATAACGAATGTTTGATTACTTACGTTATGGCAGCTTCTTCACCAACACATACAATTGACCCAAAAGTGTATCACGAAGGCTGGGCGAGAAGTGGCGGAATCGTTTCTTCAAAAACAAAATATAATATTCCGCTTATTTTAAAGCATAATGGAGCAGAAGAATTTGGCGGGCCTTTATTTTGGGCACATTATTCTTATGTTGGACTAGATCCAAATCAATTAACAGACAAATATGCTAATTATTGGAATCTGAATGTAAATCAAACCAAAATCAATTATGAATATTGTGTCGAAAATCCTCAAAAATTTCAGGGTTACGGACCTAATTACTGGGGTTTAACAGCATCATATTCAAGAAATGCTGACGGATCAATAGGATATAATGCTCATATGCCAAGCAATGATCAGGGAGTTATTTCGCCAACCGCAGCAATAAGTTCAATTGTATATACACCAAAAGAATCAATGGCTGTAATTCGCAATTTATACGAAAATCATAAAAAAGAAACTTGGGGAAATGGCGGTTTTTACGATGCCCTTAGTTTACAAAATAATTGGGTAGCAAAACGTTATCTGGCTATTGATCAGGGACCTGAAGTAGTAATGCTAGAAAACTACCGTACCGGATTATTATGGAAATTATTCATGAATGCGCCGGAAGTAAAACAAGGTTTAACCAAACTTGGATTTAAATCCGGAAAATACGGAATCTAAATGAAACAAAAACTAACATTAATAGCACTCTTATTTTCTCTGTTAAGTTTTGCGCAAAGTGAAACCAACGGAAAAATAAAAACGGTTGTGATGACCCATTATGAACTGGGTTATGCCTTACATAAACCAGCCAATACAAAAGAGAAAAAGCCATTAATTGTTTTTATTTCAGGAGATGGAGAAAAAGGGACAGATATCGAGAAAGTAAAAATTCACGGGCCTTTAAAGTATTTAAAAACTCATGCATTAGATGCTTACGTTCTGGCTCCACAATGCAAAGAAGATGAAAACTGGAGTATTGAATCTATTTATGAATTGATTTTAAAAATTCAGAAAGAGAATAAAATAGACTCTAACAGAATATATGTTACAGGATTAAGTTCCGGAGGTTGGGCTGCGTGGAATTTAGCGCTTTCCTATCCTGACAAATTTGCGGCATTAGTGCCAATTTCAGGTTTTGTTGATTTGATAGAGTTAGAAAGTGCCTGTAAAATTGCCAATATACCAACCAGAATTTTTCACGGATTATTAGATGATGTGGTAAAAGTAGATTATGCCATAACCATTTACAAAGAGCTGAAAAAATGCAACGCTAAAGATGTGCAGCTAACCATTTTTGATGATGCGGGCCATGATAGCTGGACAAGAGTTTATGACAATCCTGAAATATACGACTGGATGTTTAAGCAAATAAAAACAAATACAAACAAATAAGTATAGATAGAATGAAATCGATACGATTCTAAATAAAATGAAGAATAGCGGTTTCATGTTCCATTAAAAATACAAATATTAAATACACATGAAAAACAAATTAGTCTTACTATTTTTAGGATGTGCTGTTTTGGGTTATGCTCAAAAAAAGAACACTAAAAGTACAGTAAAAATTAAACCAAAATCAGAGTTTGTAGCAGAACTATTGTCAAAAATGACATTAGACGAAAAATTAGGCCAGCTTAATTTACCAACTTCTGGAGATATAACTACAGGACAGGCAAACAGTTCTGATGTGGCTAAAAAAATTGCTGAAGGTAAAGTTGGAGGTTTATTCAATATTAAATCTGTTCAAAAAATCAGAGAAGTACAAAAAATAGCTGTTGAAAAAAGCCGTTTAAAAATTCCGTTGATTTTTGGAATGGATGTTATTCATGGTTACGAAACCACATTCCCAATTCCGTTAGGATTATCTTGTACATGGGATATGGGCTTAATCGAAAGAAGTGCGCAAATCGCAGCTCAGGAAGCAAGTGCAGATGGTATCAACTGGACATTTTCTCCAATGGTAGATGTATCTCGTGACCCGCGTTGGGGAAGAGTTTCTGAAGGTTCAGGAGAAGATCCGTACTTAGGAAGTCAAATTGCAAAAGCAATGGTAAACGGGTACCAACAACATGATCTTTCGAAAAACAATTCGATCATGGCATGTGTAAAACACTTCGCTTTATACGGTGCTCCGGAAGCAGGTCGTGATTACAACACTGTTGATATGAGCCATATCAGAATGTTTAACGATTATTTTCCACCTTACAAAGCAGCAGTTGACGCCGGAGTAGGTTCTGTAATGGCATCTTTCAACGAAATTGACGGAATCCCCGCAACAGGAAACAAATGGTTAATGACTGATGTTTTAAGAAAACAATGGGGTTTTAAAGGTTTTGTTGTAACAGACTTTACCGGAATTCCGGAAATGATCGAACACGGAATGGGAGATCTTCAGGCAGTTTCTGCTTTATCTCTTAATGCAGGTGTTGAAATGGATATGGTTGGAGAAGGTTTCTTAGGAACATTAAAAAAATCTCTTGATGAGAAAAAAGTAACGATCGAAACAATCGATAATGCTGTTAAATTAATTTTAGAAGCAAAATACGATTTAGGATTATTTAGCGATCCATATAAATATTGTGATGCGAACAGAGCTAAAACTGAAATCTTTACAGCAAGCAGCAGAAAAGAAGCAAGATCAATCTCTGCGCAATCATTAGTTTTATTAAAAAACCAAAATCAGGTATTGCCACTCAAAAAATCAGGAACAATTGCTCTTATCGGGCCATTGGCAGATGCAAAAGAAAATATGCCGGGAACCTGGAGTGTAGCTACAAAAATGGAAAATGCCATTTCACTTTTAGCCGGAATCAAAGAAGTAGCAGGACCTTCTACAAAAGTATTATATGCAAAAGGCAGCAACTTAGATTACGATGAAACGTTTGAAACAAACGCAACCATGTTTGGTAAAACCTTACACCGTGATGGTCGCTCAAAAGAAGAATTATTGGCAGAAGCTTTAAAAGTAGCCAATCAGTCAGATGTAATTGTAGCAGCACTTGGAGAATCTGCAGAAATGAGTGGAGAATCAAGCAGCCGTACAAATCTTGAAATTCCTCAGGCTCAAAAAGATTTATTGAATGCTTTATTAAAAACAGGAAAACCAGTAGTATTAGTTTTATTTGATGGTCGTCCTTTAGTGATAAAAGAAGAAAACGAAACTGTTCCTGCTATCCTGAACGTTTGGTTTGCAGGTAGCGAAGCAGGTTATGCTATTGCAGATGTATTATTTGGAGATGTAAATCCTTCGGGAAAATTAACATCAACTTTCCCAAGAAGCGTTGGTCAATTGCCAATTTACTATGCACACAAAAATACAGGAAGGCCACTTTCTAACACAGAAGGGAAATTCGAAAAATTCAGATCAAACTATATAGACGAAAGAAACGAACCATTATTTCCATTTGGTTTTGGTTTAAGCTACACCACTTTTGACTATTCAAACCTGAAGATCTCATCTGATAAAATGAATCCAGGCGGCAAATTGAAAGTAACAGTAGATGTTGCCAATACAGGAAATTATGACGGAAAAGAAACCGTTCAGTTATACATCAGAGATTTAGTAGGTTCTGTAACAAGACCAGTTAGAGAACTTAAAAATTTCCAAAAAATAGCACTTAAAAAAGGAGAAAAACAAACCGTGACTTTCGAGATCACAGTTGAAGATTTAAAATTTTATAATTCTGATTTACAATTCGTAGCAGAACCTGGACAGTTTGATGTTTTCGTTGGCGGAAATTCAACTGCCGACAAGAAAGTTAGTTTTGAATTAACTAAATAGTTGGTTTTATTGATTAGTAATTAGCCCTTCGTATGGTTAGCGAAGGGCTTTTTTTAGCCTTTTAGTCTGATAAAACGCAGTAATTATTTACAATTTATGCTGTCAGACTTAAAAAAAATATAAATCTTAATTTCTACATAATGAATACAATGAAACCATTTACTGCATTTTTTTCGATGTTTGTACTAGTTGTTTTTTCATCTTGTACCGCTTCAAAAAATGGTATTGTGGCACATCGTGGCGCATGGAAAAAAAATAATCTGCCTGAAAATTCAATTGCATCTTTAAGACACGCAATTGATTTAAAACTTACAGGTTCAGAATTTGATGTCTGGAGAACAGCTGATGATTCATTAGTAATCAATCACGACGCACATTACAACAAGTTGCTTATCGAAGAGACAAATTATGCCGACTTAACAAAGTATAAACTCTCTAATGGAGAAAAGCTTCCAACTTTGCATGAGTACATCACAGAAGGGAAAAAAAATAATAAGCATACCCTTTTAGTCTGCGAAATAAAACCTTCAGAAATAAGCAAAGAAAGAGGAAAGGAAACTGCTGTAAAAGCAGTACAGACCATAAAGAAACTTAACGCAGACAAAATCACCTCTTACATTAGTTTCGATTACGAAATCCTGAAACAAATTCGACAAATAGATCCTGTAACTTCTTTACAATACCTTGAGGGAAACAAATCTCCGGCAACAGTAAAATCAGATCATATTACAGGTGTTGATTTTCATTACTCCGTTTTTCAAAAACACCCGGAATGGATACAGGAAGCAAAAGACAATAAGATTACGCTCAACGTCTGGACCGTTAACGATGCTGAGGTTATGGATTGGATTATCAAAAATAAGTTTGATTACATCACCACCAACGAACCTGAATTGTTGAATCAAAGAATAAAAAACAAAAAATAAAATGAAAAAAATGTCTCAACTCGTATCAATACCACTTTTGCTGCTTTTTTTCGTTTGCGGCAATCATACATGGGCACAAAAAACAACTATTCCGGGTAAAACAGAATGGTTTGATCCAAATAAAAAAGCAACAACATACTGTAATCCAATAAACATTGGATACAATTATACAACTGAAAATCATAACGGAATACCAGAATCCAGAAGATCCAGTGCAGATCCGGTTATTATAACCTACAAAGGCGAATATTATTTGTTTGCTACCAATCAGGCAGGATATTTCTGGAGTAAAGACATGTCAGACTGGAAATTTGTATACGGAAGTTTCCAAAGAAAACCTGCAGATGATGATCAGTGTGCTCCGGCTGCATGGGTCGTAAACGACACGTTGTTCTATGTAGGCTCCACCTGGAAAAGAGATCATCCAGTCTGGAAAACAGCCGATCCAAAATCAGGTCAATGGTTGCGACATGTAGATAAAGCTATGTTACCAACATGGGATCCTGCCATTTTTCAGGATGACGATAAAAAAGTATACATGTACTACGGTTCAAGCGGAAAATTACCACTTGTAGGAGTAGAAGTAGATTATAAAACCTGGCTTCCAAAAGGAAACCAGGCCGATTATGCCCAATTATACAAAGCGACAGAAGTCGAAGATATTCAGCGTCCTTACGGACAAATCAAAGAAGTAGTTGGTTTAGATCCTTCAGCTCACGGTTGGGAACGCTTTGGACCTAATAATGACATGGAACCTGCACCTTGGGGGAATTTTATCGAAGGAGCATGGATGACCAAACACAACGGAAAATATTATATGCAATACGGAGCACCTGCAACCGAATTTAAAGGTTATGCAAACGGAGTTCATGTAGGGAATAGTCCGCTGGGACCTTTTACCTATCAAAAGCACAACCCGATGTCTTATAAACCGGGAGGATTTGTAATTGGTGCTGGACACGGAAACACATTTGCAGATAATTATGGCAATTACTGGAATACCGGAACTTGTAAAATATCAATAAAAGACCGTTTTGAGCGTCGTATTGATATGTTTCCTGCCGGATTTGATAAAGATGATGTCATGTATTCGATCACTTCTTACGGAGATTTCCCAATAATGCTTTCAACCAAAAAACGCAATCAGGAAAAAGGAGCTTCTTCCGGCTGGATGTTGCTTTCATATAAAAAACCTGTCACTGTTTCTTCTGCAGAAGAATGTATGGAAGTCGAAACGCACCGAATGGATAATGGAGGTAAAAAAGTATACGAGAAATTTTGTTACGGTGCTGATAACCTGACCGATGAAAATATACAGACTTATTGGTCAGCCAAAACAGCTAATCCTGGTGAGTGGCTGCAATTAGATTTAGGCAGACCAATGCAAATAAATGCATTACAGATTAATTACGCAGATCATAAAGCAACCCAGTTTAACAAAGCAATGGATATTTATTATCAATATAAAATTTACATGTCTGATGATGCAGTAAATTGGAAATTGGTAGTCGATAAATCCAGAAATGCCAAAGATGTACCGCATGATTATGTGGAGTTAACAAAAGCCATAAAAGCACGTTACATTAAAATGGAAAATATTCACAATGCTTCAGGTTTATTTGCAATTTCTGATTTCAGAGTCTTTGGAAACGGGCTGGCAGAAAAGCCAAAAGCAGTTTCTGAATTTAAAGTAAACAGAAATACAGCTGATTCCAGAAATGCCATAATCTCATGGAAAAAGCAGGCAGATGCTATTGGTTATAATATTTATTACGGAATTGAACCGGGTAAACTTTACAACAGTATTATGGTTTATGATGACAGTTCGTATGATTTTAGAGGTTTGGATAAAGGAACGAAGTATTATTTTACAATTGAAGCTTTTAACGAAAACGGAATTGGCGTAAAAAATGAATTATTAGAAGTAAAATAATTTTAGTTTTATTTTTGGAAAAGGAGATATAAAATCGATGTGATTTCTTAAAGAATTTTGTTCCTTTGTAACACAACCAAAAAATACTACATAACCTATGAAAAAAACGATTCTTTTAACTGTTTTGGTTTTAAACGGATTGACATCTTTTGCACAGTCAAATGATGAAAAAAACATTAAATTATTTTACAAAAAAGCTTTAACCGAATCGAAGTGTTATTCCTGGTTAGAGTATTTATCTAATGATATCGGTGCACGATTATCAGGTTCACCAACTGCAGAACAAGCCGTTCAGTACACCAAAAGACAGCTTGAAAGTTTAGGTCTTGATAAAGTTTATCTGCAAGAAGTTATGGTGCCTCACTGGGTTCGTGGTCAAAAAGAAACCGCCTATATTTTAGATGGAAAAACGAAAACAGTTGTACCAATTTGTGCCCTGGGCGGATCAGTTGCAACACCAAAAACCGGACTAACAGCTGAAATTGTAGAAGTACAGGGAATTAATGAACTAAAAGAATTGGGGGATAAAGTAAAAGGGAAAATTGTGTTTTTTAACAGACCAATGAATCCTGAAAACATTGAAACTTTTGTATCATACGGCGCTTGTGTGGATCAAAGATTTGCCGGAGCAAAAGAAGCTGCTAAACTTGGAGCTGTAGGATCAATTGTTCGTTCAATGAACTTACGTTTAGATGATTTTCCTCATACAGGCGCTCAAAGTTATGGCGATTTACCAAAAGAGCAATATATTCCAACAGCAGCCATTAGTACAAACGGAGCAGAGTTATTAAGTAAATCATTAAAAGCAAATCCTGCTTTAAAATTTTATTTCAAACAATCCTGCGAAACATTACCGGATGTATTGTCTTATAACGTAATTGGAGAATTAACAGGAACTGTAAACCCATCCAACATTATGGTAGTTGGCGGACACTTAGATTCATGGGATCTAGCTGATGGTTCACATGATGACGGAGCAGGAGTAGTACAAAGTATGGAAGTAATTCGCATCCTGAAAAACTTAAACTACAAACCTAAAAACACCATTCGTGTAGTATTATTCATGAATGAAGAAAACGGAGGAAAAGGCGGAGCCAAATACGAAGAAGTTTCGAAGCAAAACAATGAAAACCATATTTTTGCCTTAGAAAGTGATTCAGGAGGATTTTCTCCTAGAGGATTTTCAATCGAAGCAGATGATGCCAATTATAAAAAAATAAAAGAGTATAAAGATCTTTTTGAGCCTTATTTAGTACACAGTTTTACAATTGGACACGCAGGTTCAGATATTGGACATTTAACTTCTAAAGCAATCGTTAAAGCAGGTTTAAAACCAGATTCACAACGTTATTTTGATTATCACCATGCAGCAAATGATAAATTTGATGCCATCAATAAAAGAGAACTGGAACTAGGTGCCGCCACAATGACAACGTTAATGTATTTAATGGATCAAAACGGAATCGTTCTTCCAACAGCAAATTAAGATTTTTAAAATCGATATATTAAAAGCTACAAGTTTATACTTGTAGCTTTTTTGTTTAGAAATTATCGAATTAAAATCATTAAAGCCTCATTACAACCCAATAATACAAAAAGGTTATCGGAATATTAGAAAGAAGAATAAGTGCTTTAAAAGCGATATCTTTTCGGTATTCCGGTAAGTATATAAACCGATCTGTTAAATGAGTGAGCATGATGAGGTTTAAAAGTATTGCCGATGCTGCAAAAGGCCAGGCAATAACCAAAATAGTAGGGCTTTCATTTGAAACGATATAAAGTACAAATAAAAGCGTACTGATTATAAAAGTGCCAACAGCTAATTCTGTTGATTGTCTTTCTTCAAAAATTTTGTCATGAGTTTTCATAAATTTAAATTTTAAAAGCTTGTTGAATAGATTTAACAGGCATAAAAAGCATTTTCGAAAAATCCAGATAATGAAACGGAAGTGCTTGTTTTCCTCTTTTGTATTGCTGTATGAAATATTTTATTTGTGTTGGATAAAAGAGTGTACTAGTTGTTATAACCAGAAATAAGTAAAGGCTTTTTTTTCCATTTCCTAAAAGATAATACTGCATTCCAATTTCTTCATAAACAGAAACTCCTGTGTTGGTCAAAACATGCATAACATCATGATCTTCCAATTTTTCCTGAATATCAAAATTATTCTTGTATAGAAAATTGCCTAAACCAAATCCTAAACTATTTTGAGGATAGCTCATCAATTCCTCCTTTTTAATTTTCCAGGATTCGTTTTTCTTAAAATATTTTTGATAAGGCTCTTTACTGGACTCGTACAATTTTTCAAAACAATAATCTTTCATAAAGTTTATTTTTAAAAGTTCTTTGAAATTCAAAGTAAATAATTAAAGAAAAAAGCTAACAGGTTTAAAGATTAGCTTTTTATAGATTTTTAGTAATTGTCAATAATCGTTTTAAGCAAGTCTGAATTGGCGAGATCAACAGGGGCAACCACTTTTTCTTCAAGAGGTATTTCGTTGCCATATCTTTCTTTTAATATCTTCTGAACTCTTGGATCGCTTAAATTAAAATCTTTCAGTTCTCTTAATTTCGAAAGTTCAATTCCGGCTGCATTTTTATAGATTTTCCAGACTAATTCAGAACAGTAAATTCTTGTATCTGTCCATTCAAAGTAGGCATCATATTCTTTTCCGTTAAACTGGTGACTATAATCTTTCATCTTTTCGAGCACTTCAGGCGTCAAAACGGTATCAGCATTTTTTAATCTTTTAACGACATATTTGCTGTCCTTTCCATGCGCAGTCCAATCTTCAAAAAGAGTAAGTTTTACAGGCTGAACCGCTTCAAAAACATACCATTTCCCGTTCATATTGTAAATAATACCACAATGAGAAAACTTAGAATTAGTAGCAATACGTACTGCTTCGCACTGTGGAGACTGAGAAGTCTGAAAAATGATATCGCCATTTTTAAGCTTGCTTAGAATTGTATTTTCTGTTTTAGTCTTTGAAAACGGATTGTTTGGAAAAACAGACATTGCTACAAACAATGCACAGCCAAAACTCAACAGAAATGTAATTCCAAGAAACAGGTATTTTTGTTTTTTCATCTTTTTAAAATTGAATGCTAAAAGTACTTTATAAAGTTTTAGGTCAATTATTATTTTTAAATATTTTAACTAAATCAAAAAGAACTTTGAATTACAAAGTAAATAATAAAAAAAATAGCTACCAAATAAATGATAGCTATTTTTTTGAATATTTTTTTACGAAATATTAGATTCTGAAAATCCCGCCCACAGCAATAATTCTTTGAAAAAAGAAGAAATCCTGCGAAGCTTTATCATCATTACTTTGTGTAGTTCTAATATCCTGCATGTTGATGTAACCACCTTTTAGCTCTCCCTGAATATAGAAATATTTGAAGAAAGTAAAGTTAATTCCGGCTTTTGCAGATAAACCATATCCGGAAATATGAAAATCATCATGACGTTCCATTCCTAATAAAGTTGTATTTGTTTTTGGATATAAAACTCCAACTCCTAAACCTTCAGTTAAGTTAATCTGAACTTTATCTGTATTAGGTAAACCAAACAATTTCGAAATATCGTCATGTCTGGAAACCTCAGTATTAATATAGTTCAAACCATCTGTATGTTCGTACATTAAAAAAGCAGGAGGATTTCCCTGAGCAACACCTTTATCATAACCGCCTTCAATAGCACCATGTTGAGACATATCTACAGGTGTATTATTATATACTCCATTGTAATAAGATCCAGCCTGATCAGCAGGTAAATTAATATTACCGGTAACATTCGCCGTTTGATTTTGGGTCATCACATACTTCATGTGGTCCCAGCCAATCGAAACACTGTAATGGTCGCTAATGAAATATCCCATTCTAAAGTTAGTTTGCGGAATCGTCATGTTTACCGGATTTACATAGTCAACATGCCATCCTTTAGGTTTATCATGAGCTTTCATATCCGCAACCGTAAAGTTGTAATCCTTACCTCTGAAATTTACATCAGATTTAGTGTAACTGTCTCTGTTTCCTCCCCATGAAACGAAGAATTTTCCTTTGTTATGTGCAGTGTATCTTTGTACTGCGATTTCTTCCTGAGCAAATGTGTTTACAGAGAAACACAACAAGAAGAAAAATAAAATATTTGTTTTCAATGAAAATAGTATTAAAAAATTAAAATGAGTTAACTGTTTTTCTGATAGCAACCAACTTGGTCATTAAGCCTTCAAAATAATCTAAATGTAACATGTTGGCACCATCACTTTTAGCATTTGCAGGATCAAAATGAGTTTCGATAAAAATACCATCAACACCTACAGCGATACCCGCTTTGGCTACAGTTTCGATCATATCAGGTCTTCCGCCTGTAACACCAGCCGTTTGGTTAGGTTGTTGCAAAGAGTGCGTTACATCAAGAACCGTAGTCGCATATTGCTGCATAGTAGGAATTCCTCTGTAATCAACAATCATGTCCTGGTAGCCAAACATAGTACCACGATCTGTAACGATTACATTCTCGTTATGGCAATCCAATACTTTTTGCACCGCGTGTTTCATGCTTTCCGGACTCATAAATTGTCCTTTTTTCAGGTTGACCACTTTTCCGGTATTTGCCGCAGCAACAACCAAATCAGTCTGACGTACTAAAAATGCAGGGATTTGCAAAACATCTACATATTGTGCAGCCATATCAGCATCTTCATTAGTATGAATATCTGTTACGGTTGGAATGTGAAAAGTTTCTGAAACTTTTCTTAAAATTTTTAATGCTTTTTCGTCACCAATTCCTGAAAAACTATCAATTCTGGAACGGTTTGCTTTTTTAAATGATCCTTTAAATACATAAGGAATCTCAAGTTTGTCGGTAATACCAACTAATTTTTCAGCAATTCTTAGAGCCATTTCTTCTCCTTCGATAGCGCAAGGCCCCGCCAATAAAAAGAAATTACCGCTTTCAGTATGCTTAATTTGTGGAATATGTTGTATGTTCATAATATGATTTTTTGACAGCGCAAAGGTAGTTATGATTTATGAATAGCAGATTAAGATTTAAGTTTTTTTTAAGAAGCTTATCCTGCTATCCGCTGCAATATTTATCTCCAAATCCTTTTTTCCTGGCCTTTACAGGAGCTTCCTCCGGTCGCTCTGTAAATACCGGAAAAAACAGGCTTTCTCAATAAATGATTTTCGCTTCTATCAGGGCTAAAAATGCTGTGGCATTATAAAATCGAATAGAAAATTTTGTGTAATCATAAATGTTAAATAAAAAGCAATATTAAGATATCGAAAGAAACCATTAAATGACATTTGTCATATTATAGTAATCGTGGTGCTTTTCTATTTTACAATTTTTTTCCAGACTTAATATTTAGTGCTGATTTAGATTTTGGACACGGGCGTGAAGCTCTCCATAGAGAAGTGAGATATTGTAAAATAAGATCTTTTACTTTTCGTAAGATCTTTTTATAAAATACTGAATAATCATGATTACTATAAGAATAATAATAAGAAGAAAGTCAAGAGTAATAATTCCCAATAATCCCATTCCGCATCGATAAGGAGTTTCTTTCATACTTTCTGCAAAATTGTATGAAGCAATATAAAACGATACAATTGACAAAATGATTTGTAGAATAAAACTAATAAGGCATACCATTCCAAATTGTAATGAAATGGTTTCACCAATTGCTTTTCGGCCATATATTAGCTGAAAGAGCAATGGCAGAATAATTAAAATAAAAGGAGATGTTCCGTACATAAATTTAATTCTTAAATAAAAGTTTTATGTATGAAAATCTAATTGTCCTTCAGTCTCAATCCCATCGGAACCATTAAAATTCCTTTTTCATAAATATTCAAATAAAGTTTTATGGGCTTTTTTTGACCTTCCCATTTCAATTCGTAGACATTTAAAAATCCGGCTCCCATATCACTTCTTTTGGTAGGAAAGGGACAACAGGTTTCAAGTCGGGTATAGGTTATTTTTTCACCGTTTGGACCAGCAAGAGCATTTAAAAAACGAGTTTCATTTAAAGCTTCATCCTTAGTATTTCTAAAAAAAATATTAACCGGATAATCAGGGTCATAACCGTATTTTTTATCGGTGCTGAAAAGTGTAATCACAAAAGTATTGTCCTTTTTTAAAACTAAATCAGGAGCATTATCATCAACATTTTTTAAGGTTGATCTTGTACTGACACAAGATGTTGCAGTAAGCATCAAAATGATAAAAAGAGCTATTTTTTTCATGGTTTATGGTTATTGGTATTACAAAAGTAAACGTTTTTATCTACAGCTTAAAAGATTTTAAAAACCTGTTAAATCTGTAAAGTCTTCTTGCGAAAAATTAGTTTTCAACGTTCTTTGAATTTAGTTTTAAAACACCAATTACAATCAGATATTGTGCCACAAGATAAGTGAGCATAATGAAAAATGAACTTTTTTGAATTGCAGTATGAAATTTATTGACTGCCAGAATACTATCCGAAACAACAAATACGGCTGCACCCAAAAAAATGTATAAAGCACCGTTTTTCTGCCAGATTAAATACCCGTTAAAAGCAAATAAAAGCATGGTCGAAATTACTGCGGCATACACAATTACAGGAATTTTTAAATCGCCTAAAGAAGGCATCAAAACATAAATCATTCCAACTAAATAGAATGCAATAACAAGACTTCCAATTCCAAAAAGAGGCTTGTTGATCTGTATTTCTCCGGTAATTTGCTTGTTAAACAACACACAATAAGTAATGTGAGCAATTAAAAAAGACACCAGTCCCAGAATAAAGTAGATTTCGCCTATATCGGCAAAAAGTAAAATAACATCTCCAATCCAGGAAAAAAGCAATGCGGTTAAAAGAATATTTTTTGAGGGGAATTTTTGGCGAAAATAAACGCCAAATCCTAATAACGGAATCAAAATTGGTTTTAAAAATAAATCCAGATTTTCATATCCGGAAAGGAGCACAATGAGATATAAAATGCTAAATACAATATAGATTTTAAAAAATGCAGTATTTTTCATAAGCGGTTTATGAATTTATTGGTTGGGTTTGGATGGTTTTAAAATCAATAGTTACAAAGTAAATCGTTATCAAAAACGAAAGACTTAAATAACCTAAAATAATATAATTACTTGCAGAAAAAACACGATTTAAGCCAAACCAGTCTCCGTAATAGGCTATAATTCCAATAGCAATCATAAAACGTAAACCTTCCCAAAAAATGGCATATTTACTTTTGTCCATTAACTCTGTGTAACTATAAATCGTTATCAGAATAAAAAAGCCATAAATAAAAATATTGGGCAAGCCAATTTTGGCAATATTGTCAAATAGATATGTTACAAACAAAAGCGTGATTAAAACTTGTGCAACAGACCAATAAATTAGCTTTTGTGAGTTTTGTGTGCCATATTTATCAAAATCAAAAACATTTTCGATTTTGTTTACAGGATATTTTTCTTCAAAATTTTCAGGTCGCCAGCCCGTTGGCCTGAACCAGATTGTAAATTTATCTTTCCAGTTTTCAGATCTCCAGGCATCTTTTATCAGTAAAGTTAAATGCTGAAAATTAATACGGATCGGGTTCCAGGTATGTGCCGGTCTTGTGATACCAAAAATAGGCGGAACGTCATCTAATTCAGCCTGGAAAGTACCAAAAAGCTTATCCCAGAAAATAAAAATCTGCGAATGGTTTTTGTCCAGATATTCGGGGTTTATGGCGTGATGTACTCGATGATGCGATGGTGTAACAAGTATATATTCCAGAAAGCCCATTTTTTTAATGTGTTTGGTATGATACCAAAATTGCAGGAATAAATGAAGCGGTAAAGTAATCGCAATTACTGAGGCAGGAACCCCTAGTAAAGCTGCCGGAATAAGTAAAAAGGTAAATAAATTGGCTAAACTCGCAATAGGCTGACGTAAAGCACAGGCAAGATTAAACTCTTCGCTGCTGTGATGAATAGCATGTTTGTTCCAGAAAAGATTGATTTGATGCGCCCAGCGATGGCTCCAGTAGCCATAAAAGTCGATAACAAAAAAGGCAATGCAATAGGAGAGAACATTTGCTTCCTGATGAAACAGGGCGATTTTAGAAACCATCCATTCATAAGAAATAAAAGTAAGGCTTAATCCTAAAACATCTTTAACAGAATTGGTAATTCCTGAACTAATACTGGACACGCTATCGATCAAAGGTGCAGTATCGTCCTTTTTGTAAATGCCGTATATTTTTTCAATTATAATTAAAACTAAAAAAATAGGCGTTGCGATTATCAATATCTTTCCATATTCTTCCATAAAATAAACATTCTATTTTATTCAAATATAAAATAAAATAGGATGCATTTTAAATTATTTGTAAGTAAACAATTTACTTTTTAATAAGGAGGTAGCGATTTGATTACTATTTTTTTAGTTAGCTAAGAAAACACTGTCTATTCTGTGTCCTGAGAAAAATTTACAGCATAATGTTTTATTTCTTTCTGACCTTTATTTTCAAACTTAATAGATTCTTTTATAATGTTGTAAGAGTCATATTTTACAGGTAAAAGCACCTCGTTTTTTGTGTTTACAACACCATATTTGTTATTTTTCTTCACAACAAATTCAGAGGAAGTGTAGATGTTCTCAATTGCATCAAACTCACATGGAATTACAATTTTGTTTTGGTTACTCATCACACCAAATTGATTTCCGGTTTTAAAAATCTGATATTTACTTTTGATAAAACCGTTATAAAAAAGTTTTTTTCTTGCAAACTCATCAACAGGAATTTCGATTTCAGAATAGGTGTTCTCTAGAATAGTCAGGAGATATTTTTTATCATTTTTAGTCGCAAAAATTTTGTTTTGAGCAATGGCATAAAAATCATAATTCTCGTCGATAACAACTTCTCCCTTTTCAGAGAACAAACCATTTTTATCGTTTGAGTTTGTTACAACATAGAAATTAGAAAACGTTTGTATGTTTTTATACTGGCAAGGAATTATATCTTTTTCTGAGAAGGGATCTATAATACCTTCAAGATCTCCTTTTTTAGCCAGAAACTGATTTTTAAAAAGAGTATCATCGTTGTAATTTGCGGCATAAATGGCATCATAAATTAATGGTTTTAAAACAGAATCTTTTGGAGTAACCAAGCCATATTTGAGTTTGTTCTTTACAATATAAATTGATTTATCGGTGATGATGTCATCGTATTTACATTCGATTTCGTATTCTCCCAACGAATTTATGATGCCTTTTTTGTTGGTGAGCGTATTACGAATGAGAAAAGAATCTGAATTAATTACCTTTTCAAATTGATGGTTTTTTACAGGACTCAAAACTACTTTTCCCTGATTATCAATTATTAATTTAGTGCTGTTTTGAAGTGTAACAATGGCTCTGTGATCTTTAAAATAGTCAATATCTTTTGCTTTAAAACGGGTTATTTGTTTTCCTGTTGAGTCAAAAAGGTCAATTGTATTAATCGTCTGAACAAACAAAATTCCATCTTGTGCCATGATATAATCGAACTTTAATGGCAGTACAATCCTGTTTAAAGTGTCTAAAACGCCGGTTTTATTATTTTTTGAAACTCTGATAAGACCGTTTCCAAAATAGTAAACATCCTCGTATTCAAAAGGAATTCTGATATTGCTTTTTAGATCTATAAAACCTCTTTTATATTTTTTATGGATCGAAATACCGGCTTCATATAAGTTTTTAAGTTCCGGTTTGTTATTAATAAACTCATAATTGGGTTTAATGACTACATTTCCTGTACTGTCAATCAATCCCATTTTTCCTTTAAAAGTTCTGAATGCGGCATAATTATTTTCAAAATTATAAACGTATTCATATTTTTTACTTGTAGTTAATTGTTCCCGAATAGGATTAAATTTTGGCTGACATATCGATAGCAGCGGAAATAGTAATAGAAAAATCCTGAACATTTTCATAATTCTTACTTTTAATAAATAACACACATCAAAACTTATAAAATAGGTATAAAAAAACAGCATTCTATTTTATCCGGGTTAAGAACAAAATAGAATGCTGTTTTTATTATTTGTAATTAAACAATTTCTGCGCTTAATCCAGCTTCCAGAAGTTGCGTGCATTGAGGTTTTAATTTGTCAATTGGCCCTGTTTTTACAGTGCATTTTCCGTTGTAATGTACAATTAAGGAACATTGCTCAGCTTGTTCAGGCGTGTGGTTACAAACACGCATTAAAGTATCAATTACGTGATCAAAAGTGTTTACATCATCATTATAAACAATGATTTCGTTATTGAAAACTGTCGCTTCCTTTTCTCTAACTCTTTCTCTTACTTTTTCTTTAGTACTCATTTTTCTAAGTTTTTGTACTGTTGTAATTACTAATTTTCTTTGTTACAGATGAAATAGATTCTTAAAAAAATAAATCAATATTTCTCTGTTTAATGGTCAGATAATCAAGTATCTAATTTACGTATTTTAATGAAACCCAGTTGTTTCTTTGAAATTTTTTAACATAAGTCAATCCTTTTTCTGTACATGAAGCATCAATAAAAGGAATGTCTTCTTCATAAAAACCGCTAAAAAGTATAATACCTTTTGGATTTAAGGCATCAACATAACTCTGCATATCGTTCAACAGGATATTACGGTTGATATTGGCAATAATCAAATCGTATTTTTTGCCGGCCAATAAAGCCGCATCGCCTTCATAAACGGTAATGTGTTTGCAATTATTGCGTTCAGCATTTTCAATTGAATTTAAGTAACACCAGTTATCAATATCAATAGCATCAATTGGCTGAGCACCTTTCATTTCGGCTAAAATGGCTAAAATCGCAGTTCCGCAGCCCATATCAAGCGTTTTTAAGCCCTGAACATCCATTTCTAATAAATGCTGAATCATCATATGAGTAGTTTCGTGATGTCCGGTTCCAAAACTCATTTTAGGTTCGATCACGATATCAAATTCAGCATCAGTTTTTTCATGAAAAGGAGCACGAACATGACATTTACCGTCTACATCGATCGCTTCAAAATTCTTTTCCCACTCTTCGTTCCAGTTTACCTGATCGATTTCTTCAATTGTATATTCAATTTTAAACTCTTCAGATCCTAAAATATAAATGTCATCCAGAATATTCTCATCCCATAAATCTTTCTTTACAAAAGCCGAAATTCCGTTTTCAGTTTCTGTAAAACTTTCAAACGCTTTTTCGCCTAATTCAGCAACTAAAATTTCTGAACCCAATTCTTTTGGCTCAATTGTAAAATGGTATCCTAAATATATATTCGACATAAATAAATTTTTTGCAAAGGTAAGAATACAAAGTAGAAGTTGTTCATAAATAATCAAGATCCTTACATATATTAGTGTTAATTTTGACTTGAATTTGTAAGGTTTTTTAAAATATGAAGAATATCGTTTTTATTTTGCTCTTTGTGATACTTAATGGAGCAACTTGTGAGAAAGAGCACGAAGTCATAAGATCATTTTGTTACTGGAAAACAGATCTGAATTTCGATAAACAAGACGATTCACTGATTAAGAATTTGAAAATGCAGCATATGTATGTTCGCTTTTTTGATGTCGACTGGAATCCGTATGCCAAAGAACCTCTGCCTGTTGCCACAATTAAGGATATAAGGCTGAATAGGAATAATCCTGAAATTACGCCAAGTATTTTTATAACAAACGAAGTTGTTTTACAATCTGATAACAAACAATTGGATAGTCTGGCGGCGCGAATTGCAAAACGTGTGAAACAAATCGGAATGCAGATAAATGAAAATAAAGCAAGTAAAGCTGCCGAAGAAATTGCTTATCCCGAAGATTATTACAAGCAGGAGAATAGAAAAAGTATAAATTATGACTCGGTAAAATCGATTGAACTGGCAAAATTAAAAGTTGATTTTAAAGAGATTTTAATTGATTGTGACTGGACAGAAAAATCCCAAAAGAATTATTTTTATTTATTGAAGCAAATCAAAAAGGAAATTCCAACTGCAAAACTTGCTGCTACAATTCGCCTATGGCAATATAAATATGCCGAAAAAGCCGGAATTCCGCCAGTTGATAAAGGTTTGTTGATGTGTTATAATCTAACAAAACCGGACGATTTTAAAACTAAAAATTCGATAGGAACCAGCGACGAACTGGCACAATATATCACACACGACAAGTACAAATTAAAACTGGATATTGCTTTGCCATTGTACAGTTGGGCAGTGGTTTTTAGAGGAAATCAGTTTAAAGGAATTTTATCAGATTATGATGAATTGCGAAATGATACCATTAAGCTAAAAAAAGTATCAGACTCCAAATATGTTTTGAAAGATGATATTCTGGTTGGACAAACTTATCTGCGAAACGGAGATGAGATTAGAATTGAAAAAATCTCTGAAGATGAACTGGAAAAAATGATTTCGATTGTAAAAAACAAAATACAAATTGACAACCAGACAAAAGTCACATTTTTCTCTTTTGATAAAAAATACATTAATGATTATGGAACCCAAAATATATCAAAATATTATGAGAGTTTTTAGTAGTTTACTTTTGGTTTTAAGCTTTCAGGTTTCATTTGCCTGTGGCTGGGGAGCTTCGGCAGAAACAACCCGATTGGCTTTGTTTAAAGCACAGCGGGAAGGTTTTTTTAAATTGACACCTTTTTACTATTCGGCAGATTATTACTATTTTACCGATAACATTTCGACTGTCGATCAGGAATTAAACTGCTTAGAATGGAAAAAGAAGCTTGGTAATTCTATTAATCCAAAAGATGTTCATATAATTTTATACGAAACAGACGGAGAACAATTTGAAACGGCTTACGAAACCAAATCATTAAAAAAAGTATTTGAGAACAATACTTTTATAGAAGCTCTATTAAAGCCTAAAAATAAAGCTTTACTAAATTATATGTTGTTTGCAAAAACGCTTGAATACAACAGCAATCCTGATGTAAAATGGGAATCCTGGAGCCAGATAGGGTATCAAAGTAAAGATCATCAGCTGGCCAATGTAAATGATTTTGAAAAGAAAATTAAAACAGCAAAAGATCCGTTCCTGAAACAGCGATATGCGTTTTTGATTTTGAGATATAGTTTTTATGCTCAAAATAAAGAAGAAGTGATTCGTTTGTATGATACGTATTTTACAGATAACAAAAACACTATTTTAGAGCCCTGGGCTTTGTATTATAAAGCGTTGTGTCTAGATAATTTACCTTTACAAAACTATTTGTTAAGTAAAGTATTTGCGACTTGCGAAGAAAAGTCATTTGCCGTTTTACAGCATTATAACTTCAAATTAACGACAGAAACTTTGGCTTTAGCCCAAAATGATGAAGAACGAAGCGTGATTCTTTCAATCGGGAGTTTTCGTAATCCCGGTCCGGATTTAAAAACCATTCAGGAAGTTTACAAACTGAGCCCCAATAGTGTTAATTTGAGTTTTTTGATTGGAAGAGAAATCAATAAACTCGAAGACTGGATTTTTACACCACAATACACCAATGAAGGAAGTCCTTCGGTTGTGTTTGACAGAGATTCCTGGTATGAAAATTATGCAAAAGCAAAAGAAGAAAACCTGAACAAAGACATTTTGTATTTAAGAGAACTTGAATACTTTTTGATTTCGATTCGCGAGCAAACATCAGGAGAACAAAAAGATTATATTACTGCAGCAATCGCTCAGCTTTGTTTTATTGGCGATGATGCTGAATTGGGTAAAAAGTATACCAATATGATCTCAGCTAACGCCAATACATCCATACAAATGCAAAAAAACATTCAGTTGGCGCTGGTTTCATTAAAACAGGATGATTTAAAAAATGAAAAAGTTCAGGACCAACTTTTTAAATACTTCGATTCAGTCGAAAGTCTGGTTGAAAAAGATAACGGATTATTCAAGAATTTATACAGTTTGTACCGAATTGCAAGTGCAGATTTTGCTAAACAAGGCGATCGCGTTACGGCAGGGTTATTAATGATGAAATCTGATCTCAAAAACGAAGGAGGATACTTTGATTATGGAAGCCCTTATTTTTATACGTATATTGGTTATTTTGACAGAAGTGCAACAGTTGAAGATATGGATCGTTTGATGGCATTACAGCAAAAAGAAGATAAAACGCCTTTTGAAAAATACATTTGTTCCGGAACCATAGCTTCAAACATAAATTATTATAAAGATCTAAAAGGAACGATCGCTTTTAGAAACAACAATTTAGAATTGGCTTACGAAACCTTTGCAAGTATGCCAGAAGACTTTTGGGAAAAGAATTATGAGTATAAAAACTATTTGAACGAAAATCCGTTTTTGCCAAAAATTCTACAGAGATATGAAGAACGAAAATTTAATTATCGTTTTAATAAGGCCGAATTCCTGGCAAAACTGATTCAGCTGAAAAAGCAAAACACAGCAACCAGTAATTTACAATTGGCACATGCTTATTTTAATGTTTCCTATCAGGGAAATTCCTGGATGATGCTGGCATACGACTGGTCATCAGGAGAATCGTATGTGGATTATACATATGGAGACAATACCGAAAATGAAAAAACATATCAAAAAGGGAATTATTACAATTTAAAGATGGCTAAGTTTTATTACGAGAAAGCATTAAAAATGTCTAAAAATAGGAATGAAAAAGCCATGGCAAGTTTAATGATTTT
This sequence comes from Flavobacterium chilense, assembly GCF_001602525.1. Classification (GTDB taxonomy): domain Bacteria; phylum Bacteroidota; class Bacteroidia; order Flavobacteriales; family Flavobacteriaceae; genus Flavobacterium; species Flavobacterium chilense. Next base: position 28,483 of record NZ_LSYT01000005.1, on the reverse strand, counting down.
TGAATGTAATTATTACAATCATTATGCAAGTATTATTTCATCTGAAGAAGCAGAAAAGAATCCGTTTAAGGCAGGGAAGGAGCTGTTTAATTTTTATTCGGTTTACAAAACAACGCCAACGTTTAAAAAATACAATTGTCCTTTATTAGAATCATTTATAAATTAATTTTTTCACCATATAAGCAATATAAGAAAATTTAATCCTGACTTAGCGCAAAAACTTTAAATGAACTTATATTGCTTATATGGTAAAAAAAACGTTCGCTAATGCGAACGCTTTTATTATTTTTAATCTATGCTGGATTTTTTTAGATTGCAGTAACAATAGCTAAAAAGTCATCTGCTTTTAAAGCAGCACCACCAATTAAACCACCGTCTACGTCTGGTTTAGAGAAAATTTCTTTTGCATTATCCGGTTTAACAGAACCACCATACAATATTGAAACTTCATCAGCGATATCAGCCCCAAAAGCTTTACGGATAGTTTCTCTGATAAATTCATGCATTTCCTGAGCTTGCTCCGGTGAAGCAGTTTCTCCCGTTCCAATAGCCCAAACCGGCTCATATGCTAAAACCACTTTTGCCCATGATTCTTTTGCAATATGAAATAAACCGTCACGTAATTGATTTTCAACAATATTGAAATGATTGTCTGATTGACGGTCTTTTAATTCTTCTCCAAAACAGAAAATTACGGTCATGTCATGTTTCAAAGCAGTATCTACTTTATTTGCGATCAAAGCGTCAGTTTCATGAAAAATAGCTCTACGCTCAGAGTGACCAAGAATTACCGTGTTTACGCCAATACTAGTTAACATATCTGCAGAGATTTCTCCTGTAAAAGCACCACCTTCAGCCTGGTGAACGTTTTGAGCAGCAACACCAATAGTAGTGTTTTCTAATTGAGCAACCGCTGCCTGTAAGTTTACAAATGTTGGTGCAACAATTACTTGTGCAGTAGTTTGTGCTGGTATTTTTGCAATTAATTCACTTAATAATTCTTGAGTTTGTCCTGCATTTTTATGCATTTTCCAGTTTCCTGCAACAATCTTTTTTCTCATTTTGGTAGTTTTTATTTATTCTTTTAATTTTTTGTTTTTATGAAGTTTTCGCAGGCATTGACTTTAAACCTGTCATTGCCATTGATATTGAAGTCTTATTTTAAACCTTTTAAAGTTTCATTGATTTTATCAAAATCTGTTTCGATAGCACGGTACAATACAATTTTTCCTGTTTTGTCAACAATGATATATCTCGGAATCCAGTCTAAATCTATTGCTTTTCCAAAAACACCTTTCATACCGTCGTTCATCATAAAATGATCTCCTTTTAATTCGTGTTTTTCAATTCCAATTTTCCATTTGTCAGCTGTTTTATCAGCCGAAAGAAACAGGTAAGAAACATCAGGATTATTAGCTTGTAATTCTTTTACTTTTGGCATTGCTTTTACACAGTCGCCACACCACGAAGCCCAAACTTCAATTACCAGTGTTTTGCCTTTGTATTTTTTTAAAATGTTTTTGAAAGTAACCTGACTTCCGTCAGTAGCGGATAATTTTTCAGATAATGCTTCTTTTGAAAAACTTGTTTTCTGAGCCTGTGAACAAGAAAAGGTAATAAATGCAATTAAGACAAGAGCTATTTGTTTCATTTTAAAATATTTTGTTTAATGGTTTATAGGCGCCATTCTTCATTTGTTTTTGAAATATGGAATCATGGCGATTTCATAAATTTATGTTTCCCAACAAAGTTAAACAAACAAATCGAAAGCCAAATGGAGATTAACAAAATTTGAAGACACCTTTATTTTATCAAAAAAGAAGAAATATCGGTTAAAAAATAAGTTCTGAAAACGTAATAGTTGTTTCTAAAAACTTCAATTTTTAGCAATTTTTTAAAAATACAATTTGATGAAACATACAAAAACAGATATTTTTTTAGAAAGAGAAACTTTTTGCCGACAAAAAACGTCAGATTAACATAAAAAAAGCCTTCAATATTTTATTCTGAATCAGATTATATTGAAGACTTTTTCACTATTCTTTCTATGAGTTTTAATTCAGCTCATAATTGGCATTAGCCCATTTTTTGCAAGGTACAATCCATGCATCTAAAGCCTTGAACAGAAAACCATGTTTCAGATTGGTATTTAGTTCTATTTCTTTAAAGTGATTGATCTTTAATTTTGAAGATTCTTTTCTTTGGATAGCCGAAACGCCATATACATCTGATTTTTCATATATGTTTAGAATATTTCCGCAAAAATTAATCTGAGGAATTTCTTCTACATCTGTTTTTCCGACACTTCCAATAAAAACAAAATTCACATTGGGATTGGCTAAATAAGTTGAAACATATTGGGCAATATAACCGCCTTTTGAAGTTCCGATAACTGTTATTTTATCGGGAGTGATTCCTTTTTTAAGCAACTCCTTAATTTGAGTTACAATTTTTTTTGCATACGCCGAAGGATCGGTATTCTTGCTTCGGATTTCGCTTAAAACAATAAAATGATCTTTTTTAAAAGAGTTGATAATCTCATTGTATTCGGCTTTGCCATATTCAGGATGTGAGGTGTTTAAATCATTTTCTTCGATAAATTTATTATGAAGAAAGAAAATATAACGTTGATCTTTATGAGTTGCTTTTTCCTGACTAAACCCTAAAATGCAAAAAAGCATAATGAGTAAAAAATTAATGGAATTAAAAATCTTATTCATTATGCTTTTGTATTTATGTTTTATTAGAAATTACAACTTCAAGTCCTTAATGTCATTGTAATGCACTTTTTGAATCACAGTCCCTTTTTGTAAAACGACAATACTTGGATTTGCTCTTTCGATTGTTTTTAAGGCTGTAGCGTCACAGAAATAAAAATCGACATCTAAGCCATATTGTTTTTTAGCTTTTGCAATTTCATCTGCTCCTGAAGCTGTCATGGCAATTACTTTGTATCCTTTTGTTTTAGCTTCTTTGCTTAAACCTTCTAATTTTTTCATTCCGTCAGGATTAGACAAAGTCAGATCGTAAGTTACAAAAACTAATAATTTTGGTTCTTTTAATAATTCATCTTTATAATCAGAATCATCTTTAACCATTGTAAAATCGTGAATTGGCGGTACATAACCTTCTGTAATTACCTTGTCTTTGCGATCAACAAAAGTAGCACCTGTAGGAATGTTTGCTAAATCTTTTTCGGCAAATTCCTTGTCAACACCATTTACTTTGTAGATAAAAATCATTTCTACTACAGATTTTGGTGCACCTTCCGGAATTTCCATTCCTTTTTCGATGTTTGTTCCCACTTTATACGGACGGAAATCTTTTATTGGATTATGATTCAATACCCAAACAGCCATAAAAATACACAAAACGACACTTGCATAGGTAATGATATTGGTTACAGGATTGGAGAATAAAGGCTTAACTAATTTTTTATTGATGAATAAAATCAGAATAAAGAACAATAAAACGATATCTTTTGAGAAAGACTGCCAAGGTGTTAAGTGTAAAGCATCACCAAAACATCCACAATCTTTTACCACATCAAAATAAGCAGAGTAAAAGGTAAGGAATGTAAAGAAAACGATCAATAACAATAAAGCCCAGATCGTTAATTTTGATTTGTAGCCTACCAGTAACATGACACCCAAAACTACTTCAAGAATCACTAAAAATATCGCTAACCCTAAAGCCAAAGGCTCTAAAAATGGCATATTGAAAACCGGTTCGCTAAAATATTCGGCTAATTTATACGAGAATCCAACAGGATCATTTAATTTAATTAATCCGGAAATGATAAATAATACACCGACAAATAATCTTGAGAATTGGGTAATAATGTTTTTCATGTTTTTTATTTTTTGTAACTAATTTATAGTAACTAATTCGTGGCTTATATTTATTTGATAGGTTCAAGGATTAAAGCAAAAACAGAATAATTTATCATATCCTGATAATTCGCATCAATACCTTCAGAAACTAAAGTTTTACCTTTATTATCTTCAATTTGTTTTACACGAAGTAATTTTTGCAAAATTAAGTCTGTTAAGGAACTCACTCGCATATCGCGCCAGGCTTCACCATAATCATGGTTTTTAGCTTCCATTAATTCCTTGGTTAATTTAACTTTAGCATCGTATAATGCAGTTGCCTGCTCTACATCCAGATCAGGCTGATCAACTACACCCAATTCTAACTGAATCAAAGCCATAATCGAATAGTTAATGATTCCGATAAATTCTCCTTTTTCGTCTTCATCAACTTTACGCGTTTCGTTTTCCTGTAAACTTCTGATTCTTTGCGCTTTTATGAATATCTGATCCGTTAGCGAAGGAAGTCTTAATATTCTCCATGCACTGCCGTAATCTTTCATTTTATTGATAAATAAAGTACGGCAAACCGTAATTACATTATCAAATTCAAGGGAAGTATTCTTCATTTATTGCTGTATATTTGCTAAAATTTCTTCAAAAATAGGGATAATATTAAAGAGTTTCAAGTTTCAGGTTTTCTTTGTTTAAAGTTTTTTCTAAACAAAGTGTTAACGGTAACAACTTAAAACCTGAAATAAAATAAAGTTTCAAGTTTCAGGTTCTGGTACTTGCACAATCTGCATCAATTTGAAACCTCAAACTTGAAACAAAAAATAAATGAAAATGCTAATTAACTGCAAAGGCGAACTTATAGATTTATCGATTCCTAGAGTAATGGGAATTTTGAATGTAACGCCAAATTCTTTCTTTGACGGAGGAAAATATAAAAATGAAAATGAGATTATTTCTCAGGTCGATAAAATGCTTTCAGAAGGAGCGACATTTATTGATATTGGAGCTTATTCCAGTAAACCAAGTGCCGAATTTGTTACAGAACAAGAGGAGATTGACCGAATTGTTCCTGCAATAGAACTGATTTTAAAGCATTTTCCTGAAGCATTATTGTCTATAGATACTTTTAGGGCTGAGGTGGCAAAAGCGAGTATTGAAAGTGGCGCAGCGATTATAAACGATATCGCAGCCGGAGGATTAGACGATAAAATGTTTGATGTAATTGCAAAATATAATGTGCCTTATATTATGATGCACATGTGTGGAAACCCGCAAACCATGCAAAGCCTGACGCAATATGATGATATTGTAAAAGAAATGCTTTTTTATTTTTCTGAAAAAGTACAAAAAGCGAGAAGTCTCGGAATTAATGATTTGATTCTAGATCCTGGTTTTGGGTTCGCCAAAACAACCGATCAGAACTATGAAGTTTTACAAAAAATGGAACTTTTTAATTTACTTGAATTACCAGTTTTAGCAGGTGTTTCAAGGAAATCAATGATTTATAAAACACTCGGAATTACACCTCAGGAAGCTTTAAACGGAACAACGTTTCTTAATACAATTGCTTTGACAAAAGGGGCGAAGATTCTTCGGGTTCATGATGTAAAAGAAGCTGTAGAATGCGTTACTTTGTTTAATAAAATGATATTGTAATCGCCGGGTTTGAATTATTAGTGTTTAAAAATTTTAAAAAAGCTTTTTTATGAAATACATTGCGTTAGTTTTAGTTTTACTTCTTTTTTCCTGTGGAAAAAAAGAAGATGTTTTCCTTCCAAAATCAAACGTAACGGTTGTAAAAGAGGTACAGGATCTCTCGCCAATTTATATCTTTTTTAAAACAGAAGGAAAGGATACAATCGCTGATGTAAATAGAAAAAACAGCATTATTTCTACCAACTGGATTTTTAATATTGATAAGCGTTTGCCTTTGAAATTAGTTATTCCTCAGGTAATGAAATTACAGGAAAAAAAACGTGCAGACAGCGCTCATAAAAACGAAGATGCACAAAATTATTATTCGTACGCAGATTCTATCGGGAAGAATTTAGCTTTTTTACCTTTCACGAAAGTGTATTATAAAATGGAGAAACCAAAATTTGGCGTAACAGTTTATTTTAAAAAAGATAACTCAATTTTAGTAAATGGAGTATTGGTTCAAAAAGAAAAATTACAAGATTATCTTGATAATGTACCCTGCGATAAACCGAATAAATATATGTTCTCTTTTGATAAAGATTTAAATTACGGAGGTTATATCAATAGCAAAATCCTGATAAGAACTTTAAAATTTCCTTTTCCGGTACTGAATCTAACAGACGATGAATTCGTCTTTTAAGCTGAATTCGATTAAACAAATTAACGATTAACCTTTACTGATGATGGTAAGGTTCGTTGCGTAAAATTGTAAATCCGCGATACAATTGTTCGATAAAGAACAAACGAACCATTTGATGCGAAAAAGTCATCAGTGAAAGTGAAACTTTTCCTTGAGCTTTACTGTAAACTGTATCAGAGAATCCGTAAGGTCCGCCGATTATGAAAACCAAAGTTTTGATTCCGGAATTCATTTTCTTTTGTAATTCTTCAGAAAAACCGACACTGGAGAAGTTTTTTCCGTTTTCATCCAATAAAATCAACTGATCGGTTGGTGAAAGTTTAGAAAGAATCAATTCACCTTCTTTTTCCTTTTGCTGACTCTCAGATAAATTCTTTACGTTTTTGATATCGGGAATAATCTCCAAATCAAATTTGATATAAAATGACAAACGTTTGGTGTAATCATCAATCAAAGTCTGAAGTGATTTATTATCTGTTTTGCCTATTGCGATGAGTTTGATGTTCATTTGTTTTATTTTTTTGTCACGAATTGCTCGAATTAGCACAAATTTAATTTAAACACATAGAGAGATAGTTTCTCTTTGTTTGTAAAAGGCGCTTCCCTAATTGCAATACACATAGCTATGTTTTAAAGCTTGCTTTTTCTGTAATCTTAAACAGAAACAATTATATCTGTGTTTCTATGTATTTAATTGTATGCGCAAAGCAATTTATTATTTTTTATTCTCAAAAACCGTTTCGAAATGTTCTACGATAGGAAAAGGTTCATAATAATGATGTAAAATCTTTTTCCATTCGAGATAAGCTTCAGAAGTTCTAAAACCAATTGTATGATCTTCAAGTGTATTCCAGTCAACCAGTAAAAGATACTTATTTTCGACTTCAAGACATTTCTCTAACCGATGTCCTAAATAGCCGTCAATTGATGAAATGTATTGGCTTGCTTTTGCAAAATCAGCTTCAAATTGAGTTGCTAAATTTGGTTTTACATAAAGATATGCGGCTTCTAGAATCATATTATATTTTTTTTACGCAGATTTTACAGATTTAAGCAGATTTAATTTTTTAATATTATTATAAAAAATCTGTGCCAATCCGCTTCAATCAGTTTAGATCTGCGTGCAATTTTCGCAAAGATTGGACAGTTTTAATTCTTAGAAAATTTATCTTCAAAAGTTTTAAATCTTGCATCCAAATCCTTCACTAATTGTTTTTTTACTGATGCATCCTGAATAAAACTATAATTGATGCTGTTGTAAACATATTGTTTTATTGTAGCGTACGAAACATCAGGATATCTTTTGGCTAGTAAAACATATTGTTCTGTCATATTGGTTCTCAAGATTCCGGCATCGTCTGTACTAATCACAATTGGCACATTAAATTCTTTGTAAAGTGTAAACGGATGTCTGTTTTCTTTTACTTTTAAAATGAATTCGTTGCTCGCCAAATTGATCTCAACCGGAATATTATTTTTAGACATATATTTCAATAATTCGTATGAATTTGCTTCGTAAGCAATATCAACCCCATGACCAATTCGGTTAGCTCCTGCAACATAAATGGCATCGTTAATATGCCATGTTAAATCTTCCGGCAGCACCAGACCAAGAGTCAGCTCGCCTGCATGAAGCGTATATTTTACATCCGGAAATTTAGAATGACAATACTTGAACATAACCATATGCAGCCAATAATCTTTCATCGAATTTTCGCCATGTTCCGGAGAAACAATGTTTACACCGGCAACCAATTTGCTGTCGTTTGCCGAGATAAAAGCGATGCTCAGGTTTTTGAACAAATTAACCGGATCCATAAAACGAAGCACAAAATTTTGATAGCGCATCGTGAATCGGTCATCATCAATTTTTAAGTCTTTGTGTAGTTTTGCTATAAAATTGGTATTGAAATCAATTGCATATTTTTTGGCTTCTTTTTGCTGAATCAATTTATACAATTCGTCTAAAAGCTTTAAAACTGCTTTTTCGTCTTTTTGGGATGCTGCCTGACGTAGTTTTGTATTAAAATCACTTAAGTCAGAAACATTCATGTCACACGGAATTGTTGATAATTGTGTCTCGATATAGCTTACATTTTCGGCAATGGCACGTTTTTTTAATTCAAGCATTCCTTCTGCAAAATGACCTTTGATAGTAGGTTCGAATTTCATAAAAGAGTCAAAAAACTGATCATCAGAAGGAACAGAACCATTGTAATCTTTAACAGACCAAGTCTGCATAATTTGCTGTTCGTAATACTCTAGTTTATCTTTTGCTTTAAGAGATGAAAAGCTTTCCCAGTTTCCTTTTTCAGGTTTTGTTTTCGAAACCGCCATCGTTTCTAAATTCAGATAAAAATCTTCTGCAATGGCTCTTTCTAAAAGAGGTTCTGCATAAATAGATCCCGAAAAATGATGGTGTAAATCTCCGCCTTTTGGCATTTGTTGAAAGAAAGCTGTTAAGAGAGCTTCGTTATTTCTGATTTTTTCTAAATAATTTTCAGCCGATTGAGAAAAGCCGATTTGTGCTATGAAAAAACAGAAAAGCGTAATTATCCTTGTCATACTCTAAGTTTAAATTACATGCAAATATACAAGTTTCCGAGCAGACTTTAAAATTTTTGTTTTTAGGCACAAGAGGTAAAAGGAGCAAAGGGACAAAGTTTAAGAGAAATACATATTATAAAAAGCAAGAAAGACGCACAATTCGTGCGTCTCTATAAAAAATCTTTGAACCTTTGCTTCTTTGAACCTAAAAACTTAGAACCTTAGCACCTTACGAAAAAAGCACATCATGAATCTCTGTCACTTTATCAAAAACACTTTTTGCAAAAGGACAAAGCGGAATAATTTTAAGATTGTTCGTTCTGGCATATTCTACGGCTGCCATAACTAGTTTTTTACCAACGCCTTTTCCGTTAAACTCTTCGTTTACTTCGGTGTGGTCTATGATGAATTTTGAGTCTCCTGCCCAGGTATAGGTCATTTTTCCGGCTTGTTTTCCGTCTTCTACAGCTTCAAAGTAACCTCTTCTTGTATCGTTTATTTGTTGAATTTCCATGATGTTTTATATTAATGTGGTTTTAATTTCTATTGCGTTTGTTAATGTTTTATGAATCGGACAGCTGTTTGCGATGGTTTCTAAACGCTGTCTTTGCTTGTCGTCGACTTCCCCTATAATTTCGATTTTTCGGGTAAATACAGATATTTTCTGATCGGTATTACGTTCAAAATCAACTTTGATATTGATTTCAGAAACGTCCCATTGTTTACGATTAATATACATTCGTAACGTAATCAAAGTGCAGGATGCGAGTGATGAAGCCAAAAGTTCTGATGGGCTAAAACCTAAATTTTTACCTCCCATTTCCTGAGGTTCATCGGCGATTACAATATTTCCGCTGGCTGATTTTATTTCCGTTCGATACAAACGTGTATCTATTTGTGCTGATATCGTTTCCATATATTATTTCATTCGGGGTTCTGGTAATGGTACAAATTCAGTTTCACCCGGAACTTTCGGGAAAGTTTGTTCTGTCCAGTCTTTTTTTGCTTTTTCGATTAGTTCTTTATCTGAAGAAACAAAATTCCAGAATATAAAATGTTCTTCAGGAAAAGGTGTTCCTCCAAAAATGTAAACCGTAGAATTTTCGGCTATTTCAAACTCACAAAGTGTACTGTCGTTTGTAATTAAAATTTGTTTTGGATCGTAAACATGTTCACCGCTTTTAATGCTTCCTTCCAAAATATATAAGCCGCTTTCGCCGAATAAATGATGTCCTATGTTTATCTTTCTAGCTTCGGTACTTTTTATTTCAATAAAGTATAAAGGGCTATAAACAGGAACCGGTGATTTTTTTCCGAATGCTTCTCCGGCAATTAATTTATACGATACACCGTCTTCTTTCCAAGCCGGAATATCATCAGCTTCAACATGGGTGAAGTTTGGGTTCATCTGTTCTAATTCTTTCGGAAGCGCTACCCAAATCTGTAAACCGTGAAGCATTTTGTCAGAATGTCTTAAATATTCAGGCGTTCTTTCAGAGTGAACGATTGCTTTTCCGGCAGTCATCCAGTTTACGGCACCAGGTTTTATTTCTAATTCTGTTCCTAAACTATCGCGGTGCATAATGCTTCCTTCAAACAAAAATGTCAAAGTCGAAAGTCCGATATGCGGATGTGGCGGAACATCCATATTTTGATATTGATTTAAATGTGCAGGTCCCATATGATCGATAAACACAAATGGTCCAACGGCTCTTTTTTCACGGAAAGGCAATAATCGGCCTACCATAAAGTTGCCAATGTTGGCAGCACGTTCTTCGATAATTAGATTAATATTTGACATGATTAATTTGATTTGATTTGAAAACAAAATTACAGTGGTAACAGGAATCTGTAACTTAATTTAGATTAAGAAAACTTGTTTTTAGATTTTTAGTTTTATAAAAATAAGAAAAAACGTTGGTTAAGTTTTGTAGGAGATGATTAAATTTAAGTTTAAAAGTCCCATTGGGACAAAATATATGTCGCTCCGCTGGAGCTTTTTTTACGGTATGTTGTTGTTCTCTATAAATGTTTTGCTCCGCTGGAGCATGAAATTGCAATAGTTAAAATTATTGAACTAAATCAAATTCTAAAACTTCACTCTCAGTTCCATTAATGATAATCGACAATTGATGTACTCCGGTATGAAAAACACGGGTTGTAATTAATTTAAAAGACTGATTTCTTTCAATCTTAGTCAATTGATTAGGATGGTAAATTTTCTCACTGATTTTAAAGACTTTTTTTGCCAAATGTCCTTTGGCTTTTTTGTAATGAACGGCATATTCTAAACGAATCGTTTTTGGTTCTTCGTTTTTATTGTTTAGATGAAACTGAAACTGTAAATAATCTCCAATTTTTACAATGGGTGTTTTGATTTCAAAAGAAGAAAGTTCAATATTAGTACTTTCTAATCCATAATGACTTAGAATTTCAGGATGCCCTTGTTTTAGTAACGTTCTGCATCCGTGTTTGATAATTCCGTCGGTTTCTTTAGAGATGTTTTTCCATTTACTCGCAATTTCAAGGACAATTTGAGGGTTGTCTTTGGCAATATCATTTAAATTATTAGCAACGCTTCTGCGAACATATTCCGAAGGATCATTTTTTAGATTTTCTAAAATGGGCAGAATAGAAGAAGGATCTTGTTTTAAGAACGGAATTGCCATTGCCCAGGGTAATCTCGGACGGGAACCTTCGCTGGCTAATCTTCGTACATGATGATTTTCGTGTAACGACCATGTTGTCATTTCGTCAATCATTTTTTCTTTATATTTTAAAATAAAAGGACGAACAGCAAATTCGCAACTGATAAATTGAGTAATAGAAACAAAGGCTTTTGCCGAAGTTTTAAAATCATCTAAGCCATACATTTCGATATAATCAGCAAAAAAAATAAAAGCCAGATTACCATCTGTAAATTTATTTTTCTTTAGGTTTTGGATGATTTTATCGATTATGGCAACAGCTTCAGGAAAAGACTGAGGCATAAACTGATGTAATACAGTTGTAGTGTGCTTCATGCGGTCTTTCCATTCTTTTTGGGCAAAATCGCCTTCGTAAATGGTGGTTATAAATTTTTGTTTATCGAAAGCGGAATGTACTTCGGCGACAGCCTGACCAAATTTTTCGTAAAAGGAAACAGAGTAAATATCTTTAATTAAGCCCATGATTTTGTTTGAATGAACCTCAAAGATATTTAATGTTTCTAATTAAAATTATAGTTTTTGCGTGAAATTTTTAAACACATAGAAATATAGAATTTTAAATTATATAGTGAAGATGATTTAAAAAAAAATCTGGATTTTAACACATAGCTAAGGCGCTAAACTATGTTGATTAATGGGAAGTAAAACGTCCTTTGCGAGTTTACAAAATCTATGTTTCTATGTGTTTAAAAATATGGGGTTTATGGGGTAACTTTGATCAGATTTTTAGTTAATAATAAAATTTTCGGAGAAGCTGAATTTTCAAATCCACAAAATATATCCTACTTTAGCATCTTATAAAATTTAAGAAGAATGATTAGCGAAGTACAATTTCAAACCGAATTACAACTATTAATTAGCAATGCAATTCGTGAAGATGTGGGGCCGGGCGATTATAGTTCATTGGCGTGTATTCCGGAAATGGCTCACGGACAGGCTAAATTATTAGTAAAAGATCAAGGAATTATTGCAGGTGTTGCACTTGCAAAAATGATTTTTGAATATGTAGATCCAAAACTAAAAATCAAGACTTATATTGAAGACGGAACACATGTAGAATACGGAGAAGTTGTTTTTGAAGTTTCAGGAAGTTCTCAATCGATCTTAAAAGCCGAAAGAGTAGTACTGAATACTATGCAGCGTATGTCTGCAATTGCAACCAAAACAAGTCATTTGATGGAGCTTTTAGAAGGAACCGGAGCTAAAATTCTGGATACACGTAAAACGACTCCAAATTTCAGGGCTGCTGAAAAATGGGCAGTTAAAATTGGTGGAGGAGAAAATCATCGTTATGCTTTGTATGATATGATTATGTTAAAAGACAATCATATTGATTTTGCAGGCGGAATTACTTTGGCAATAAAGAAAACCAAAGAATATCTGAAAGCCAATAATCTGGATTTAAAAATTATTGTTGAAGCCAGAAATCTTGACGAGATTCGTGAAATTCTTTTAAGCGATGGTGTACACAGAATCCTTATTGATAATTTTAATTATGAAGATACTAAAACCGCTGTAGAGTTAATTGGTAATAAATGCCAAACAGAATCTTCAGGAAATATCAACGAAAAAACAATTCGCGGATATGGTTTATGCGGTGTAAATTACATTTCATCCGGTGCTTTAACACACTCTGTTTATAACATGGATTTGAGCCTGAAAGCTTTTTAACGAAGTTATAAATTTTGAGTTATAAGTTATGAGTTTTGTAAATCTATCCCAATAGCTGGACTAAACTCAGAAATCTAAAATCTAAAAATATGTCGCAAGAGATAGAAGATCGGATTGAAAAGATACCAGTTGTACGATATGGTGCCCGATTTCTTAAGAGAATAAAACTACCCTGGTTAGAAGGTTTTTCACTGTATGATTTGCTCGAAATGTATACTTTAGGGATTCTTGAAGGAGCATTTTCGTATCATGCGAGTGCGGTTTCTTTTAGCTTTTTTATGGCTTTATTTCCTTTTGCTTTATTTATTTTAAACTTAATTCCGTTTATTCCAATAGATAATTTCCAGAATGATTTTCTGCAGTTTGTGCAGCAAAGCGTTCCTCCAAATACTTTTGATGCGATCAGTAAAATTATTAGCGATATTTTAAACAACAGTCACTCCGGATTGCTGTCATCCGGTTTTTTACTTTCGATTTTCCTGATGGCAAATGGTATCAATGGTATTTTAAGCGGATTTGAATCCTCTAAGCATGTTTTTGACAAGCGAGGTTTTTTTAGCCAGTATCTGGTTGCTTTGGCAATTTCGCTTATCATGACCATTATATTGTTTGTTACAGTAGCAACCATCGTGGTTTTTGAGGTATTTATTCAAAAAACAATTATTCAGGATGTACTTAGTGATCGTATTCCGCTGATTATTCTGGGTCGATATTTGTTTGTGATTTTAATGATTTTGATAACATCTTCAATATTATTGCGTTATGGTACAAAACAGTATAATAAAGTGCCTTTTATAAGCATTGGATCTGTTTTTACCACCATCTTAATTGTTATATCTTCGTTCTTTTTTGGGATTTGGGTTATAAAATTCTCAAAATATAACGAACTTTATGGTTCAATTGGGACATTATTAATTCTAATGTTTTATATTTGGATAAACTGTATGATACTGCTTTTAGGGTTCGAACTGAATGCTACGATCAGAAAATTAAAACAAAAAAAAAATAAATAGTATGAAAAATTGGATGTTAACGCTTGGTGTTTTTTTCTGCGCATTGAGTATGCAAGCTCAAAGTGTAATTGGAAAATGGAAAACAATTGATGATGAAACCGGAGAGGCAAAATCGATTGTAGAAGTTTACGAGAAGTCTGGAAAATTATATGGAAAAGTTGTAGAGATACTTCGTGAAGATCATAAAAAAGATGTTTGTTCTAAATGTGATGGTGCAGAAAAAAACAAGCCTATTTTAGGAATGATCATTATTAATGGTCTTAAAAAAGACGGTTCTGAATATAACGGCGGTACTATTTTGGATCCAACAAACGGAAAAAAATACAAATGTTATATTACACTTGATTCGGCTGATAAATTAAAGCTTCGTGGTTATATTGGAATTTCTATTATGGGAAGAACGCAATATTGGACGAGAGTGAAAAATTAATTTCATAAAAAATAAAATGCGAAAATTAGCATCATTACTTTTATTCTTAGGAATACTATCGCATAGTTTTGCACAATCTAAGAGTTCGCCATTACAAATAAGTCATCTAACAGGTGACTTTTATGTTTATAGAACTTTTCATGATTACAATGGAACACTGATTTCTGCAAATGCGATGTATCTTGTTACAAACAAAGGAGTTGTTTTGTTTGATGCACCCTGGGATAAAACACAATTTCAGCCTTTACTGGATAGTATAAAGGCAAAACATAATAAGAGTGTTATTATGCATTTTGCTACACATTCGCATGAAGACAGGGCAGGAGGTCTGGATTTTTACAGACAAAAAGGGATCAAAACGTATACAATAAAATTAACGGATCAGATCCTGCAAAAGAATAACGAAAAAAGAGCTGAATTTATAATCCCAAATGATACTACATTTACGGTAGGAAATCATACTTTTGAAGTGTTTTATCCTGGTAAAGGTCATGCACAGGATAATATTGTAGTTTGGTTTAATAAAGAAAAAGTGCTTTACGGAGGCTGCTTTATTAAAAGTGCCGAGGCTAAAGATTTAGGTTATCTGGGTGATGCTGATGTTAAAGCATGGGAGAAGTCTATTAAAATAGTACAGGCGAAATTCAAGAGTCCTAAATATATTATTACCGGTCATGATGATTGGAAAGTGTTAACCTCTTTAGATCATACTTTAAAATTAGTTCAGGCTTACAATGAAGCAAAAACTTCAGAAAAAAAATAATCCACCAATCTTATAAAATAGTTACATGTTTTTTGTCGAAGTTGTTCTGCCGCTTTCCTTAGCTAAAACTTTTACGTATCGTATTTCTGAGGCCGAATTTCATTTCATTAAAAAAGGAATGCGGGTTGCGGTGCCTTTTGGTAAAAGCAAAATATATACAGCATTGGTTATTGATATTCATCAAAATGAACCCAATTTGTATGAGGCAAAAGAGATTCATCAGATTCTGGATGAAAGACCTATTGCTACTGAAGTTCAGATCAAGCACTGGCTTTGGGTGGCGACATATTATATGTGCGGAATTGGCGATGTCTATCGAGGCGCTTTCCCGAGTGGATTATTACTGGAGAGCGAAACTATTATTTCGCATAAGCCGGATGTCGTAGTAAATGATTCTGAACTTTCTGATGAAGAGTTTCTGGTTTACGAAGCTTTACATCATCAGAGTTCGCTTAAAGTCCAGGATATTATTTCGATACTAAACAAGAAAAATATTTTTCCAGTTCTTCAAAAAATGATTGCAAAAGATATCATTTTTTTAGAAGAAGAAATTAAAGAAAGTTATAAGCCCAAATTAATTCGGTATGTAAAATTGCATGCTAGATACGAATTAGATAATGGTTTGGGTGGATTGTTAGAAGTTTTGAAAAATGCCAACAAACAAAAGGAAGTTGTTTTGGCTTATTTTCAAATTATGGCAACTGAGAAGAAACCAATTACAGTAAAACAATTGGTTGAGGTTTCTAATTCGACTTCGTCTATTGTAAAAGCTTTAATTGACAAAGAAATTTTTGAGGAATATCTTTTGCAGCACGACAGGGTTTCTTTTTCCGGGGAAGCTACAGATAAGCAATTACTTTTGAGCGAAGCTCAGGAAAATGCTTTTACAGCCATAAAAGAGAGTTTTTCCGAAAAAGAAGTTTGTTTGCTTCACGGCGTTACTTCAAGCGGAAAAACGGAAATTTATATTAAACTAATTGAAGAATATCTGGAAACGGGAAGGCAGGTTTTGTATTTGCTTCCGGAAATTGCACTTACCACGCAACTGGTTTCTCGTTTAAGGCTTCATTTTGGAGATAAAGTAGCTGTTTTTCATTCTAAATACAGCAATAATGAAAGAGTTGAGGTTTGGAGGCAAACGCTCGAGAATTCACCAAAAGCGCAAATTGTAATAGGTGCGAGATCAGCTTTGTTTTTACCTTTTAATGAATTAGGATTACTGATTGTTGACGAAGAGCACGAGCAGACTTTTAAACAAACCGATCCTGCGCCAAGATACCATGCCAGAGATGCTGCAATTGTTCTGGCTAATTTCCATAAAGCTAAAGTGTTGTTAGGTTCTGCAACTCCAAGTATTGAGACCTATTTTAATACACAAAACGATAAATACGGATTGGTAACGCTTTCTGAACGCTATAAAAATGTGCGTTTGCCTGAAGTACTTTTAGTTGATTTAAAAGACAAGCATTTCAGAAAAAAAATGACAGGGCATTTTAGCGACCTTTTAATTGAAGAAATTGCAGAATCTTTGTCGTTGGGCGAGCAGATTATTTTATTTCAAAACAGAAGAGGATATTCGCCTATAATTGAATGTCTGACTTGCGGACACGTGCCTCATTGTCAGCAGTGCGATGTGAGTCTTACTTATCATAAACATAAAAATCAGTTGCGTTGCCATTATTGTGGTTATTCAATTGCAAAACCAACACATTGTCATAGTTGTTCGAGTATTGATTTAACAACAAAAGGGTTTGGAACGGAACAAATCGAACAGGAGTTGGTTTCTCTTTTTCCAAAAGCCAAAACCGGAAGAATGGATCAGGACACTACCCGTGGGAAATTTGGTTTTGAAAAGATAATAGATTCTTTTAAAAATCGTGAAATTGATATTTTGGTAGGAACTCAAATGCTTGCCAAAGGTCTGGATTTTGATAATGTTAGTCTGGTTGGGATTATGAATGCAGATAATATGCTGCATCATCCCGATTTTAGGGCTTTTGAGCGTAGTTTTCAAATGATGACACAGGTTGCGGGAAGAGCAGGAAGATCTGAAAAACAGGGTAAAGTTGTAATTCAGACTTATAATCCAAATCACAATACAATTCAGCAGGTTACAAACCATAATTATATAGGTATGTATAAGGAGCAATTGTATGATCGTCAGATTTATAAATATCCTCCCTATTTCAGGATTATCAAGCTAACTTTGAAACACCGTGATTTTGAAAAGCTAAAAGAAGGCTCAATGTGGCTGTATCAGGTTTTAAGCCAGAACCTGAATATGCCTGTTTTGGGACCAGAAGAACCGGCGATTAGCAGAATCAGGAATGAATATATCAGAACCATTTTGATAAAGATTCCGCAGAACCTGCCTCTGGGAAGCACAAAAAAAACTATTCAGAAAATGTTGAATAGTTTTGAAGCGGTTGCTCAGTACAGAGCTATAAAGGTAATTGCAAACGTCGATTTTTATTAAGACGACGTTGACAATGCTTTTACAAGATCTTCTTTTTTGTTTCGGCTAAGCGGAATTTTTGTAATACCAATTTCGGCAAATTTACTATTAAAGCGTTCTACCTTATCTATATTGATAATGTAGGACTTGTGTACACGAATGAATTTGTCTTTGGATAAATCGTTTTCAAAAGATTTCATAGTAGAAAGTACCAGATTACTATCGTCTTCGGTAACTACTCTTACATAATCTCCAAATGCTTCAATCCATTTGATTTTTGCTGTAAAGATTTTAAGCTTTTTAAGATTACTTTTAATGAATATATGCTCTCCTTCTTCCTCTTTTACGTCTTTTTTAAGTAAATGCATATCAATGGCTCTTTTTACAGAAGCATTAAAACGATCTACAGCAATAGGTTTTTGAAGATAATCTGTTGCATCATAGTCAAACGCTTTTAAAGCATATTCAGCTTTAGAAGTAATAAATATAATTTGTGGCTTAGATTTTAAGCCGTCAAGAAAGTCAAAACCATTAATAACAGGCATTTCTATATCCAGAAAAATTAAATCAATATTATTTAAAGAGATACAGCTTTTTGCTTCTATTGCATTAGAAAAGTCCCCGATTAAGTGCAAACCTGGGTGATTATTAACTAATTTTGCAATAATGGTCCTTTGTATAGAACTATCATCTACAACAACACAGTTTAGTTTCATAACATTTAAAATTTAAAATAAATTCAGGATAGCAGTAGTAAATGTATTATTTTTTTATAAAAAAAACTAAAGACGGCGTATATTTTTTGCTTTACAACGAATAAAACTGAAAAAGTGTTGGATATTTAAATTTAATGATTACTTTTGCACCCAATTTTAACAAATAAATATTGTATTTATGAATCATTATGAAACTGTTTTCATTTTAAATCCCGTTTTATCTGAGGTTCAGGTGAAGGAAACAGTAACGAAATTTGAAGAATTTCTTACTAGTAGAGGAGCTGAAATGGTATCGAAAGAGGATTGGGGTCTTAAAAAAATGGCTTACGAAATCCAAAACAAAAAAAGTGGTTTTTACCATTTATTCGAATTCAAAGTAGCTGGAGAAGTTCTTTTAGCTTTTGAAACTGAATTCAGACGTGACGAAAGAGTTATGCGTTTCTTAACTGTAAGTTTAGATAAGCACGCTATCTCTTGGGCGGAAAGAAGAAGAGCTAAATTAAAATCTACTAAAGCGTAATTATTATGTCTACAATCGAACAATCTGCAAAAGGAAAAAAAGACGGAGATATCAGATATTTAACGCCTTTAAACATTGAAACTAACAAAACTAAAAAGTATTGCCGTTTCAAAAAATCAGGAATCAAATACATCGATTATAAAGATGCTGATTTCTTATTGAAATTTGTTAATGAGCAAGGAAAAATTCTTCCTCGTCGTTTAACAGGTACTTCATTAAAATACCAAAGAAAAGTTTCTGTAGCTGTAAAAAGAGCTCGTCACTTAGCTTTAATGCCATACGTGGCCGATTTATTAAAATAATTAAAAACTCTAGTCGCTGGTTTCTGATTAAAACAGAACCTAACTTCTAAAATATAAGGACAACAACATGGAACTTATTTTAAAACAAGACGTACAAAACTTAGGATTTAAAGATGATGTAGTATCTGTAAAACCTGGTTACGGACGTAACTATTTAATTCCTCAGGGTTTTGCTACTTTAGCAACTCCTTCTGCTAAAAAAGTTTTAGCTGAAAACCTAAAACAAAGAGCACACAAAGAAGCTAAAGTTGTTGCTGATGCTAAAGCATTAGCTGAAACTTTAAAAGCTCTTGAAATTAAACTTACTGCAAAAGCTGGTGGAGAGAAACTTTTTGGTTCTATCACAAACATCGATATTGCTGAAGCTTTAGAGAAATCTGGTAACGCTATCGATAGAAAATTCATCACTAGCGGTATCGTTAAACGTACTGGAAAATATTCTGCTAGCATCCGTTTACACAGAGATGTTATCGTTGAATTACCATACGAAATTATCGCTGAAAAGTAATAGTTTTATGTACTATATAAAAATCCCGATGCGAATCGGGATTTTTTTGTTTAAATCAGGTAATATAATTAATCAGACTTAAAGTTATTGGCGCAAAGCAGCTTGCTTAAAGCTTATAGCGTGAGGCATAAAGCCTAAAAGAAAATGAAATACGCAAGATTAACAAAAGAGCAATTTGATGAATTGCACGCTGAATTCGCTAATTTTTTAGCAACTCAAACTATTGATAAAGCAGAGTGGGATTCTCTAAAAATAAATAAACCTGAAGTAGCAGAACAGGAACTGGATGTATTTTCAGATTTGATCTGGGAAGGTGTTTTATCCAGAGCAGAATTTCTGGAACATTTCTCTAGGAATCATATCTTTTTATTCCAGTGTTTTGAAAAAGATGTTAAGTCAATAGTATTAAAATCTTTGGTTCCTGAAACTGATTTTTTAACTAAAGAAGGTTTACAATGGCTTAGTGATAATATGTTTACAGAAAATATAGAGATGAAAGTAGGTAAAAAAGTTTTTACTGAAGATCGAAATGCTTCTATTTTTGAATTGATTCAGCAAGGTGCCTTTTTAAGTGATGGACAATTGTTTACTCAAATCAATACTATTATAGAATCTTAATTTTTACTCAAATTAATCATAAAATAGGTAAGTAATTGATGTTAAATTATTTACCTATTTTTAATTATTTAACTTTTGTTTAAAGTTTTGTATTTTTTTTACCCCGTATTTCTACGTGTTTTTTTTGAATAACTCAAAAAAACAAAAAACATCTTTGTATTTGTAAGATTTTGTTCTCATTTATCTTTTTAAATTCAAATTTAAATCGATTGTGTGATTTATTTTGTAAGTTATAACTTTCTTTTTAGAGATTTAACAGAAAATGTGCATCTTTTTTTAAGATATTTATAACACCCTTTTTTCTTTGTAAACAGTAGTTTTTTGTGGTGTTTCCCTTTATTTCCCAAAACTAAATTTTTACTAAAATCAAAAAAATAGGAATTTTATACTTGTTTTGTGTTTCCCTTTTTCCTAATTTTAGAATAATAAAGTTAAACAAAGTTACTTTTGTTGCTTTTCCAAAAACATCATTTAAAAGTCTTTAAATGTTTATAATAAAAGTGGTTTTACTTTTATTATGGTTTGTAGTTAAAGTTTTTTATAATCCTTAATTAATTTGCTTATGGAATTGATCATTACTTTCTTTATCTGGCTTGCATTAGGAATTAGTATTATTTTAGCTTTATTTTTTATTAGTTTGAATAAAATTGAATTTATCATCAAATTCAATTTTAGTTCCACTTCAAACTTATTTCAACAATTTTCCAATTATATTATTTTTTTATTTACAAATCCCAATCGGAGATTTTGTGAATGAAATGCATTGTCGTGTTTAAAATTTTAAATTCGACACTATTGCTATTAAAATAAATTGATTCAATTTTTAGAGTTTAATCTAAAGAAACAAAGTTTATAGAAAGCCTAATCAACTTTTTATGAATATTGAATTATACTATATATCAAGGAATACCCCAGTTCTCCTAAACTTAAATTTTCTTTTATGAAAATTAGTACTATAACAAATCACTCCTCCCGGAATTCTGGTTTAGATCAGTATTCCTCAAATTTTTTGAGATCTTTTTTATTCACATCGAATAAAAAATGCTCTTTAGTATACTTTGTTATACGCAATACAACATGATTTTTTTTACGAAATGGAGTTTACATTCTTAGTATACTACGAATTTAAATTTCATTTTAACTAGTTGATTTTTAGTGTTTTTTAAATTGCCTAAGCATACGTGCTTATCGCAAGAGGTATTTTATTGTCCATTTTCTAATCTTCCAAATTATGAAAAAAACTTTTACTTTTTATGATCTCGATTTTCAAAAGAGATTATTCGGACTATTACTTTTATTCCTTTTATGTAGTAACACTTTTGCGCAAACTGTTTGTAGACCTATCTCTCAAACCAATAGCCAGGGTGGACTTTTATGTGTAGGATTAAATGTAACTAATCCCGCGAGCGCATATGATAATGACGCAAGCTTAGCGACTTATGCGAGTCTGACAAATGCCGTCGGTGTAGGGTGTTTTGTCGAAGAGACTTTAACCCTGAATCAAACTGCAAAAGCAGGAGATCAAATTGTTTTGTATTTAGGTACAGGCAATGGTTTACTGGATGTAGGATTGTTATCGAATGTAACTCTTCAGACTAAGCTTTCAGGAGTTAATGTAGGTTCAAGTCTACCTTTAAACAGTCCGCTGCTTAATCTGAATTTACTTAACGGTAATACTATTGGAGTATTTAAATATACTGTGACAGGAGATACCAATCAAGTACAGATTCAGGTTGGAGGCCTTTTGAGTCTTCTTGTAAATTTAAAAATTTACGATGTACGATTAGATTTTGCAAAACCAACGATTACCGGAGGTACAACTCAATCAATTTGTACAGGAACTTCTACGACATTAACAGCTACTCCGGTAGCAGGAACATCTTTAGCGTGGTATGATTCGCCAACATCAACTGCTGCTTTATCTACTGCCAATACTTTTACTACTCCTACTTTAAATGCTAATACCACTTATTATATAGGAGTGACCAGAGCTGCAGGTTGTGAGGGTAGTGAGCGATTGCCAGTAACTATAAATATCTTGAATCCTGTTTTGCCGACGATAAGCACCACAGGAACTTCGATTTGTTCAGCGGGGGCAACCCAGGCGACAACTTTATCAGTGATAAATCCGGTATTAGGAACTACTTATTCCTGGTATGATGCTGCAACAGGTGGGAATCTTTTAATTACGGGAAATACCTATACACCAACTGTTCCTGTAGGGACTACTAATTTCTATGTAGAAGCGGCAATAGGTATTTGTAAAACCCCAACACGAACTCAGGTTACTGTTACTTCGACACCGGTTCCGGGACTTGCAACAATTTTAACCCAAAGTGTATCTATATTATCTGGTCAGAATGCCACATTAAATGCTTCAACTTCTGAAGCAAATGTTACTTTAGACTGGTATGATGTACCAACAGGTGGAACTAAATTATTAGGAGATTCAAATACATTTACAACTCCAATTTTAACGGCAACTAAAACATATTATGTTGAATCACGCTCAACTGTTGGAGCATGTGTAAGTGCAACAAGAGTACCTGTAACAGTGACCGTTTTACCAGCTCCGTTAGGAGGCTGTCTTGAAGCCAATAGCCAGCAGACTACTCAAAACGGACTTTGTTTGCTTTGTTCTTCTACAACTCCAAATAATTCTGTAGATGGTAATAGTGCTACAGCAGCCAGATTAACACTTCCGGTTGGTTTAGTAAATGGATGGATTCAACAAACATTACAATTTAATAATCCGGGTAAAACGGGAGATATTGTAGATGTAGAATTGGCCTTACCAGGAGGTATTGCCGATCTTTCATTATTAGGAGCTGTGAGTTTAGCCACATATAATGGAGCAACATATAATGGTGACCGAGTTTTTATCAATAATCCTTTGGTTACTTTGCAATTATTATCAGGAAACAGATTTAAAGCAAGTATTGTAGCAGGTGCAAATTTTGATCGTGTCGAAATTAGATTGGGCGGTGTTGTAACAGCATTAACAAATCTGGATATTTATCAGGCAACTTACCGATATAAAGCACCTGTAATTTCAGGCAACGTAGCAATCTGCGGTGGTCAAACTACAACTTTAACGGCTAATCTGGCCTTAGGTGAAACAATCAAATGGTATGATGCCATAACCGGAGGAAACTTATTAAGCAGTACGGCTGCTTATACAACGCTGCCTTTAACTGTTAATACAACTTATTATGTAGAATTAACACGTAGTGGTTGTGTAAATAGTGAAAGAAACCCTGTTGTTGTAACAGTAAGTAATCCTGTAGCTCCATTAGTTGTTACTGCCAGCCCTTCTAATTTATGTAGTGGTGATACAACAACAATAACAATCGACTCACCAATTGCAGGAACAACCTATAGATGGTATGATGCAGCTACTGGTGGGAATTTGGTATTTACGGGTACTTCATACGCGACGCCAAACTTAACTGCGACTACAACTTACTATGTTGAAGCAGGAATTGGAAGCTGTTTGAGCGCAACTCGTACACCTGTTACGGTAACAGTGAATCCAAGACCAGCGGCACCAGTTCCATTATCATCAAATGTGGTGATTCATTCCGGTCAAAGTGTAACTTTAGCAGTTACAGCAAGTGCAGGATTTGAATATGATTGGTATGATGCTCCAACAGGAGGAAATCTTTTATTAGCAAATTCAAGTACATATACACCTAGTCCGGCTTTAACTGCAAATAAAACATTCTATGTTCAGGGAAGAGCTTTAAT
This sequence comes from Flavobacterium chilense, assembly GCF_001602525.1. Taxonomy (GTDB): domain Bacteria; phylum Bacteroidota; class Bacteroidia; order Flavobacteriales; family Flavobacteriaceae; genus Flavobacterium; species Flavobacterium chilense. The sequence goes on along the minus strand of NZ_LSYT01000005.1, from coordinate 4,320 downwards.
TTCAGATTGTACAAGTAGCACAAGAGCTGTAATTAATGTGATGGTAATCAATACGGTTAGTAATTGTTTACAGCCTGATTCTCAGGTAACATCTACAGATGGTGTACTTTGTGCTTTATGTACTTCTTCTAACCCGGATGATTCTGTCGATGGAGATATAAATACATTTGCCAGCCTTCATACTCCGGTTGCAGCATTAGGTGCTTACATACAACAGCAATTGACTTTCCCTAATCCGGGTCAGGCAGGAGATATTATAGAGGTAGATTTAGAATTACCAAACGGTCTTGCTGATGTATCTTTATTAGGAGGTGGAATTAGTTTTGCAACCTATAATGGAGCAACCTCTAATAATGACAGATTTTTGCTTACAAATAATTTATTGAGCTTACAATTACTGTCAGGAAATAAATTTAAAGCCACTTTTGCAGCAACTGCAGCATTTAATAAACTTGAAATTCGTATTGGAGGAGCAGCAGCAACTTTATTAACTACTCTGAACATTTATGGAGCTTCATATAGATTTCCAAATGCAACAATAACAGGAGCTTCATCTCCAATTTGTTCAGGATCAACCGTTACACTAGCAGCATCTTCTACAGGAACGGAAACATTTACATGGTATGATGCTCCCACAGGAGGAAATGTAGTAACTGTTAATCCAACGGCTGCTTTAACCGCAACTACTACTTATTATTTAGAAGCTACCCGTGGAGGAACTTGTATCAATAGTGTACGTCAGCCAGTAACAATTACTGTATTGCCTCTGCCAACTGCAGCAGATATTACAATTGCAAGTCCTTTAACAGCTTCTTGTGCCGGAGGTATTGTATTAGCACCAACATCTGCTTTAGCAGGAGCAACTTTTAAATATTATACTGATCAAAATAAAACACAAGAAATTACAACAGGTACCGTAGCAGGAGTAACTTATGTAAAAGATCCTACAACAGGAGCACTTACTATTAGCGGACTTATTGCTGCCAATGCACCTTATACTTATTATGTATCAGTTCTTAACGGAGGTATTTGTGAAAATATAAACGGATCACTAAAAGCTGTAGAGGTAGATTATCCTGTAGGTTCAGCTTTAGCAGTTACAAGTCCGTTTGGAGGTTGTGCGAAAGTAAGCCTGAAAGATGCGATTGTAAATTTTGATACATCAGGAAATACAACTTATACTTTCTTTGATTCAGCCAATAATCCAATTACAGATCAGGTTGCATCAAACATCACTTCTAGTGGTAATTATTTTATTCAGGCTCAGACAACAGGTGTTGCATGTCCATCTGCAAAATTACCGGTAACTGTAAACGTAACTCCATTACCAACCTTAACAGGAGTAACAAGTTCAATAGCGGTTACAAAAGGTTCTTCGGTTACTTTGAATGCAACATCAAACGGAACAATTACCTGGTATGATCCACAAGGAAATGTTTTAGGATCTAATAGTACAGGTCCTTTAAATACAGTAGGAGTTTTTACTTATACTGTAATTGCCAGCAACGGATCTTGTACTACCAGTCAAACAGTAACAATTAGTGTTATTGATCCTGCGACTTGTGATACATTATTAGAAAGAGTATACGCTAATTCTCAACTATCAGGTTCTGTTATTACGGGAACAGTGACAAACGGACCTTTGGCTGTAGATAATGATCCAAGTACTTTTTCAACCATTACAACTGGTTTAGGGCTTTTAGGTATTGGAACTACCTGGCAAAATCTGCAATGGCCAACGACTATTCCTAAAGGAACTCCGGTAACGGTAAAATTAGGTTTAGAAAACAGTTTAATTGCTGTTGGACAAAGTATATCAGTAATAGGTACTAAACGCGACGGATCTAATAATCCAATTGATATTGGAACTTTACAATCTGTATCAGGATCATTATTGAATTTATTACCAGGTCAAAATTCATTCGAATATACATTTGTACCTTCTAATACTTCAGGACTTCAGGATTATGATGGTATCCGTGTACAATTAGGATCTGTTTTAAGTGTGGCACAAAACATTAATGTTTATGATGCCTATTATAAAAAACAAGTTACACAAATTGCTTGTGGACAAGGTGATATCGAAGATATATTCTCTGGGGTTAAAGATTTAGGAGTTGGTGCACTGACCGCTACTGTGGGGGTTTCTAATCCATGGAATGTGGCTGATGGTGACATTGCTACTTATGCTACAATGTTTAGCGGTGCAGGAGTACTTGCTGCAGCAGAGCTTACAACAACTTTTAGAACACCATCTATGGTGGGTGATAGTTTAAGAATCACAATTTCTAAACCGGGAACACTTTTAAATCTTAATTTACTTACCGGATTTACAATTCAGCTTTATTCAGGAAATATTGCTGTAGGTGCCCCAATACAAAATACAAGTAATTTATTGACTTTAAAATTACTTTCAGGAGATACAATGGCTATGACTATTGTTGCACCTCAAACTCAGCCATACGATAAAGTAGTAATTACTTTTGGAGGAGTTGCAAGCGTTTTAGATCAGCTTAGAGTTCACACTATTGATCGTGTAACCAATACTCAGGTTATTGGTGCTGATCCCGAAAATAAAATTACGGTCTGTCCCGGAGCAGCTGTCACGCTCCAGGTTCCGCCCAAATCCTGTGCCGATTATGCCTGGTATGATTCGCCAACCGGAGGAAATCTTGTAGCGAGCGGTCAAACTTATACTATACCGGCTACATTAGCTGCAGGAACTTACAAATATTATGTTCAGCCAATTCGTTACGGTTGTGCTGCTTTAGAAAGAGGAGAAGTAACAGTAGTAGTTAGAGCTACAACTCCTGCCGGAGCAATAGCAAGTGTAACTATAAACGGAGGAAATAGTACTATAATTTGTTCAGAAACTGGTCAGGTAACACTGGATGCAATTTTGAGCAACACACCAGTACTTACTAATCCTGTATATCATTGGTACAGTTTCGATGGAACCACAAGCCAGTTAATTGCAGGTGAAAATACTGCTAAACTAATAGTAACAGGATTAGCTCCCGGAACTTATACTTACTATGTTGGAGTTAGCTCAGATGAGTTTTGTGAAACTTTACCAGCAAATAGAAAACAAGTAACGTTTACTATTTTACCAACTTCATTGCCTACAGATATTGAAGTAGATAATGCATCTATTTGTCATGATACAAATGCAGTATTAACACCAACAAGCACTCTGGCAAATCCGGTTTTCTTTTGGTATCTGGATGCTAATAAAACTCAGCCAATTCTTAATGGAACAGTAGGCGGAGTAACATATGCAGTTAACAATACGACCGGAGTCTTAACGGTATCAGGTCTTACAACTGCTATGAGTCCTATTTCTTATTATGTAGCTGTAACAAGTGATAATACATGTCAGAATAAAAATGGAGAACTTAAAGTTGCAACGGTGATTGTTAATGATCCGGCCACGCCAACTTCTACAAGTTATAATCAGAATTTCTGTTTGATAAATGTTCCAACAGTTGCTAATCTTCAGGCTAACGAAGCAAATGTAGTTTGGTACACAGCAGCATCTGGAGGAACAGCATTAGATCCTACAACTGCTTTAGTAACCGGGACTTACTACGGCGCAATAAAAGATCCGATGGGCTGTGAAAGTTCAATTCGATCTGTAGTAGCAGTTATAGTTTCTGATCCTGGAACACCAACTTTAGTAACAGCGGGAACACAAAATTTCTGTTTGGTAAACGCACCAACATTTGCAAGTGTTCAGTTCAACGAAGCCAATATCGTTTGGTATACTGCTTTAACAGGCGGAACAGCAATTGCTTCTACAACTGCTTTAACCAGCGGAACATACTATGCCGCGATCAAAGATCCAACTACCTTATGTGAAAGTGCAGAAAGATTAGCTGTAACCATTAGTGTTACCGATCCTGGCACACCAACACTAGTAACAGCAGGAACACAAAACTTCTGTTTGGCTAATGCGCCAACATTTGCAAGTGTTCAGTTTAACGAAGCCAATATCGTTTGGTATACTGCTTTAACAGGCGGAACAGCAATTGCTTCTACAACTGCTTTAACCAGCGGAACATACTATGCCGCGATCAAAGATCCAACTACCTTATGCGAAAGTGCTGAAAGATTAGCCGTAACGATAAGTGTTACCGATCCTGGAACACCAACATTGGTAACAGCAGGAACACAAAACTTCTGTTTGGTAAACGCACCAACATTTGCAAGTGTTCAGTTCAACGAAGCCAATATCGTTTGGTATACTGCTTTAACAGGCGGAACAGCAATTGCTTCTACAACTGCTTTAACCAGCGGAACATACTATGCCGCGATCAAAGA
>NZ_LSYT01000004.1 GCF_001602525.1 Flavobacterium chilense | reverse complement strand
CCTCTGTACAACCATAACCAGCAATCATCCATGTATTTTTGATGTTTGAGTTCTTTCATGGCTGCAAAAATCGCGTTCAGACATACTTCATGGGTTCCGTGCGGATCGGCAAGATCTCCTGCTGCAAAAACCTGATGTGGTTTTATTCTGTCGATAATTTCTTTTACAATCGCAATGTCTTCTGCTCCCAGAGGATTCTTTTTAACCTGTCCTGTTTCGTAAAACGGAAGGTCTAAAAAGTGTGTATTCTCATCTTTGAGTCCGATGTATCTCGTTGCGGCATAAGACTCTCTTCTTCGGATCAATCCTTTTAATTTTCGAACTTCCAGAGAATCAATCTGATTCTCGGATTTGTTGTTTAAAAACTCAATGACTGATTTGAAGTTGATTTTTGTTTTTTCATCTGTTATAAAATCACTCGATACCTCAGCAAATTTTAAGGCTTCGTCGTCTGTAACAGCTATATTTCCGGAGGTTTGATATACAACATGTACATCATGGCCTTGTTTTATCAATTTTGAAAAAGTTCCTCCCATAGAAATCACATCATCATCAGGATGCGGACTAAAAAGGATCACTCGTTTTTTTGACGGATTGGCTCTTTCCGGACGATGCGAATCATCGGTATTGGGTTTTCCACCCGGCCATCCTGTAATGGTATGCTGCAAAACGTTGAACATATTAATGTTCAGATCATAAGCAGAACCTTCCTGTGCCAAAAGATCAGACATTCCGTTGTTGTTGTAATCTCTGTCTGTTAATTTTAATATGGATTGTTTTGTTTTTTGGCACAACCAAACAATCGCTTTGCTTTTTAATTCTTGCGTCCAGATGCATTCTCCTACTAACCAAGGGGTTTTAAAACGGGTTAGTTCTGATGCTGCAGACTGATCCAATACGAAGGTCGCATTTGGATGATTTTGTAAAAAGGTTGCCGGAACTTCTGAACTGATATCGCCCTGAATGGTTCTCTTGATGATATCGGCTTTGTTTTGTCCCCAGGCCATCAGTACAATACGCTTAGATCTCATGATGGTTGAAACACCCATCGTGATCGCTCTTTTAGGAACATTGTCTATTCCGTTAAAATCTGATGAAGCATCTACTCTTGTAATATGATCCAGTGTAATGATTCGGGTTCCTGAATTGATGTGTGATCCCGGTTCGTTGAAACCTACGTGACCTGTACGTCCAATTCCTAATAATTGAAAATCGAGTCCTCCGGCATTTTTAATATTCATTTCGTAGTCGATGCAATATTGATTCAGTTCATCAATATGTACAGTTCCGTCGGGAATATTAACATTTTCGGGTTTGATATCAATATGATTAAAAAGATGCTGATGCATGAAATAATGATAGCTCTGATTGTTCTCTTTGCTCATTGGATAATATTCATCCAGATTGAAAGTGATCACATTGCTAAAACTTAGTCCTTCTTCTCTGTGCATTCTCACTAATTCTTCATAGACTTTTATAGGAGAAGAACCTGTTGCTAAACCTAATACACAAGTTTTGTTTTTTTCTTGTTTAGATCTAATTAATTGCGCGATTTCCTGCGCTACAATTATAGAAGCTTCTGCTGAATTTCTGAAGATTTCATTGTGGATTTTCTCAAATCTGGTTTCTTCAAACTTTCCCGCACTTTTATAGCTGATATCAGGTTTGGTTTCTAAATCAGTTTCCATTTTTATAAATTTTATTTGGTTATTTTTATTTGTTAATCCATATTATTTTAACACATAGAGACATAGCTTTTCTTTGCCTGCACAGGCGTTTCACTTGTATTAATTCACATAGCTATGTGATTTACTTTTCTAAGTGTTTTATTTTCAGAACCACAGATTTTAAAAAAAAAATCTGCGAGAGAAAATATATGCTCAGTTCATGTTTTTATTTTTTTCTCAGAAGAAAGAGTAGTGTACAATCCGATGATGACGAATACAACTCCAAAAAGCGTATATAAAGTAAGCGGTTCATCTACCATAAAATAGGCAATTAGAAATCCGAAAATCGGACACAGAAAAAGCCAATACGAAGCTTTTATAGGATTGATTTTGAGTAAATACAGCCAAAACTGAACAGCGCCAATAGAAACCGCAATTGCCAACCATGAGGTCGAAAACCAAAAATCACGATTAAAAACATTCTTTTCAGATTGATAGGTTACAAATAAAACCGGAAGCAGAAATACAGCACCAATAATAGTTTGCCACCCATTGATGGTTAAAATGTGTAATCCGTTCCAGTTTTGTCTGGAATAATAAATAGTTCCTAATGAATACGCAATCATGCTGGTAACTAAAATAAGTATGCCGCCGGGAGTTGCAAAACTGCTTTGTAATAAAGGATAAGCCGCTAAAAATACACCTATAAAACAAAGGATTAAACTAAGAATGTTTTTGAACTTGATTTTATGCGATAACCAAACAGCTGAGATCAAAACAATAAAAACAGGATTAGTTGCTACAGCTAAACTTCCCAAACCGGCGGATACTTTTTGCATGGCAATGACATACAATCCCAGATAAAAAGTAATATTGAACAAACCATAAATACTGATTTGGATCCATTCTTTTTTTTGTGGAAATCGTTTTGCCATTACGATATGTGAAATTAAAAGCATAATGCTTCCGGCTATTATAAATCTGAAAATGGAAATCACAAAAGGCTGAGCAGCATGTAATCCAATTTTGGTGGCTGTGGATGCAGATGCCCATAAAAAGGAAAATAATATTCCGGCAAAAATGATTTTGAATTCTTTGATTTTAGCAGTAATCGGAAGCATTTTTTCTTTTATCATTATTCTGAAGCAAGAGTTGAAGTTTTAGAGAAATTCAAGGTTTCTATCTCAGATAAATCATGATTAAACTGAACAAAACTTGCCGGAAAACCAGCTTTTATTTTCCCGAATTGGTCTTCTAAACCAATCGCACTTGCAACTCGTGAAGTTGCCATTTTGATCGCTTCATCTACTGAAACTTCTAAATGGTTGTAAGCATTCTGAACGGCTTCTAACATTGAAATTGTTGCTCCGGCCAGATTACCATCGTCATTTCGGTAAAAACCATTGTCAAGATGTGCATCAAAATTGTCCCATTTAAAAGTTGCTACTTTTCGTCCTAAAAAGGTAGCATCACTAATCAAAAAGAATTTGTCCTGTTTGAGTTTATAAGCCACTTTTGCAGCAGCATAATCACAATGTGCACCATCTAAAATAACAGGGGCATAGACATTTTCGTTTTCAAAAACAGCACCTACCAAACCCGGTTCGCGATGTCCGAATTGTGTCATTGCATTAAATAAATGAGTTACAAGTTTGATGCCTTTCGAAAAATAAACCTGCGCTTCTTTGTGCGTAACAGTCGAATGTCCAATCGAGATTACGATACCGCTCTCGATCAGCATGTTTAGTTGTTCTTCTGTAAAATATTCCGGTGCAATGGTAATTACTTTAATAACATCTTTTCCAAGTCGGATAATTTCTTCGAGTTCGGCATTTGTTGGTTTGCGAACCTGATCAATACTATGTGCGCCACGTTTTAACGGATTCAAAAAAGGACCTTCCAAATGCATTCCGATCACGCCATTATCATGCTTTTTCATGTAATTACGAACGGCTTCAATTCCCTGAAGAATCGTTTCATGCGAAGAAGAGATCAAACACGGCAATACATGAGTCGTTCCGTATTTTAAACTGGCATCATAAATATCCTGAATCGTTTCTTCGGTTGGGGTTTGACTAAAATAAAGTCTTTCTCCGCCATTAATCTGAATATCGATAAAGCCTGCTGCAATATGATTTCCTTTTAAATCTATCGTTTCAATATCCTTTGGAATTTCTTTTTGAACAGGAAGAATACTTCCGTTTTCGATAATAATGACTCCGTTGGTAATGATCTCATCACCTGTGTGCACGGTTGTATTGATAATCGCTTGTTTCATTTTTTGCTTTCTTTTGATTGTTTTACAGCGCCGGATTTTAATCCTGCTCTACAAAATTAGTCGAGCCATTGACTCTTTGCTCTATTTTTTAAATTATTTAGACCGGATTAAAATCCGGCCTTTTACAATTTGCCGAACCACTGGTTTTTTCTTTATTTTTTAATCACTTTGCGGGTTAAGGTTGTATTTGAATCACTAATTTGTATAATATAGATTCCATTAGGTTTATTGCCCAAAGAAAACGTTTTGCTTGTTTCGAAATTATTTAAGGTTATTTTTTGAATTACTTTTCCTGAAACATCTACTATTTTAAGCACAACATTTCCTTTTGCATTCTGAATATTCACATTAAAAATATCACGGGTTGGATTTGGTTCAACCATAACATCAAAATCTAAAGTACCGGAATTAATTTCTTCTGTTTTTTTGCTTAAAGAATTCGTATTGGCTGGTACAAATGTATCGGAACCGTTCGTTAACCAATTTAAACTAAAACGAACAAAATACATTTGATAAGTAGAGTTTTCTCCATTTTCATAATAAATACCAATTGTCCCGTCCGGCAATATCGTTAAACTTGAATAGGCCGAAGCTCCTGTAAAAATAGTTTTTGGTGTTCCCCAGCTTGTTCCTTCATCTGTACTCAACAATACGCTTACATTTTTTCGGCTTCCTGAAAACGGAATAGAATGTAATAATCTGTTCTTGTCATATCCGTCAAGGGTAGAAGTGTAGCGAATAAAATCGCCGTCGCAATTTGGGTCAGTAATACTGGTTTGATTGTAAGCCGTTCCCCAGGTTGCGCCTTTATCTGTAGAAACATTAAAACGACGTGTTCCCGAGTTGCGAATACTCATCATAATATTACCATTATTTAATTCGACAACCTTGGCTTCGTCACCGTCTAATTCGGCTCTTCCGGTTGATGCTGTCCAGGTAATTCCGTGATCAGCACTGGTTATCATATAATTATTGATATGTTCGACTCCCGAGACATTTTCGCGAACAGCAATCGCTGCCACAATTTTTCCGTCACGCAATTGATGTGCTCTTCCTGAAGCGACAAATAAACCTTTCCAACCCGGATTTGGTCCATAAATCTGACTGGTAATATCTACCGGAGTTCCCCAGGTTACACCATTATCAGTACTGTGAATTACGAGAACTTTGGCTGGAGCTGCATTTGTAGAAGCAAAAAAACCTTTTTCGGCAGAAACCAGACATAATAATTCACCAGTTGTTTTATCCAAAACCAGAGCAGCATCGCCCGCTCCCGTTGAAGCACCAAAATTGGCTATCGTTAAAGGTGCAGACCATGTTTTTCCGTTATCTGTACTTCGGCGAACGACAGGATCTATTTTAGCCGCTAAATCTCCCGAACCATTCCATCTTTTATCCGTTACAGTTACCAATGAACCATCGGCAGCAGTAATAATGGCCGGAATTCGATAACTGGCAGAACCTGCATCTCCGGGTGTAAAAAGTAAAGTGTTGGCTAGTAAAATAACGCGATTTCCTGTCACAGTATTTGCAGTTGTATTGTAAGTAATGCTATTGGCTACGATCGATTCGCAAGTCGCATCTAAAAGATTACCCTCGGTAGCTGAAGCTGAAACATCATACGTAATCCAAAAATAATTATCGCCGTTTACTAATGCTTTCGAACCGTTTACAACCAAATTTCCGCCTGACGGAGCAACATTTCCAAATAAAGTTGCCGTAGCCAAATTAAAAATGGCAGCAGATCCGCTGGAGTAAATTTTAATATTGGTAACATCAGAAATATTTGTAGTTCCGTTCATGGTAAATTTTAAAGCACTCACCGTAAGCGGATTTATAGTGCCATTCACAGAAGCTTTTATCGCAATAATACGCTGATTGGTATCTCCAATTCCGGTTGGTAATTCAGTTTGAACTAAAGAGACAGAATTAATCTGCATTTCGTTGGTTTGTGCAATAACCGCTGCTCCGTTATTTAAAGTTCCCGGATGATTGTTTCCCGAAATATCCGGAACAGTTGTACCGCTAACATTTTCGAAATCCCAGGCTGCAATTAGATTGGCTTCGGTTCCGGTGACAATTGCTGTTTTATCGGTTATGATTTCTGCGGCTGTCATTGCTTTATTCCAAAAACGAATATCGTCTAATTGTGCATTCATATATGAAGCAAAAGTGCTGAGTGTACCAAATAATAGATCTCCGGTATTCGAAACCGTGTTGGTTCCGCCAATATTGGCAGACGTTTTGGTTTGCTGTAAAACACCATCGACATAAATTTTACAGCTTGTTGAAGCAACATCGACAACCATGGCCAGATGATGCCAAACATTGTCAGCTATATTGGATGTTCCGTATGGAGGCCCCGCCGCTCCGGCACTTGTGGTTAAATTCACTCCAAATTGTCCACCTCCGGCTGATGTATTATTGATAAATTCATATCCAATTCCTGCGCCTCCTGGACGTTTGCTTATGATTCGTTTTCCAAAATCAGATGTTTTGATTTTGCAGGTTACCGTTAAACTCTGACCAGCAGCTATATTAAAATCAGTATGATTGACTACAGACATATAATCATTAACGCCATCTAAAGATAAAACCATCGGAAAAGCATTTGATGTTGTTGGCGATCCTGTAAGAGTTCCGGGGTGATTATTGCCCGAAACATCAGGAACCGAAGTGCCGCTTATGTTTTCAAAATTCCATGCTGCAAGAAGATCTGTTGCGGGAGCATTTACAACAGCGGTCATATCTGCCTGTAGTTCAGTTGCAGTCATGGCTTTGTTCCAAACACGTACATTATCAATCTGACCAGCCCATTTGTAGCTGTTTCCGGCATCAGAAGTGGCTCCAACAACAAAGCTTAAAGCGTTCGAGAAATCTGACGTAACAGAAGTGAATGTTTTTCCGGTATTCGCCAAAACGCCATCGATATAACCATACATTGTACGATTGCTTGAAGCGTCCAAAACCAATGCAATATGATGCCAGGTTCCGTCAGCAATAGAATTAGCAGAATATCCTGCTGTACTGATATTGTTTGGAGTTGCGGTTCCGCTCAGGTTCATCGCAAATTTTCCGGCATTGCTACCATTTCCTGTCCAAAATTCGTAGCCGTTTCCTGAAGCTCCGTTTCGTTTGGCAAAAATTCTGGGTGTTCCTGTGGCTGTGGTTGTTTTTATCCAGCAGGTAATTGTTTTGTTTTGGCCTGCGCCGAAGTCTAAATCAGGATGATCTGCAACTGTCATAAAAGTAGAAATTCCATCGAGGTTCAAAACCTTACCACTTTGTGCCTGTAAACTGCTGGTACAGTATAAGCACATAAAACACGAACAAAATAAACGTAATAAATTTTTCATAGTTTTTATATTTGGTTAAAATTGGTTAATAAGCATAAGGTTGATAACAAATAACCTGATGGAAAACAGGTTTTTATGTCAAGATGCTGAATCGTATTTGTGTCATTTTTCTAACACATAGAAATATACATCAGGATTGAATGTGCCTAACGGCACAACGCTTTACAAACTTTGATTTTCATGTTTGACTGTTTTTTCAAGATATTCGTTTAATATTTGTGTGCAATACCATTCCTGACGTGGTAAATGAAAAGGACCTTTGTATAGATTTCCTTTTGCAGTTTGCGCTACGGTTCCGTCACGATGTAAATACCCAAACCATTCTCCGTTTTCTTTATCATGAAATTTACTGTACGCATAATCATGAATCATTTTATGCCATTTTGCATATTTTTCGTTTCCAGTCATGGTGTAAGCCAATAATGTTGCAATAATGACTTCGTTATGAGGCCACCAGAATTTCATGTCCTGCCAATATTCCTGAACCGGTTTTCCATAAACATCACAGAAATATAAAATTCCGCCATGCTCTTTGTCCCAACCGCGTTCCCACATATAATCCAGCATTTTGCAGCCTAATGCAATCAAACGCGGATCGTTATTTCTATATTTTGCTTCGTGCAAAATGAACCAGGCGCCTTCGATCGCGTGACCCGGATTCAGTGTACGACCATCGATATGATCAATGATATCACCATTTGGAGCCACTTGTTCCATCACACATTTAATGTCGTGTTTTACAAAATCATTTTCGATTTCGGCAATCCATTTGGTGATCCATTCATCACAACGCGGATCTCCAATGGTTTCTCTTATTTGTTGCGCTGTATTGATCATAATCATCGGAGAACCAATTCCTTTAGACGGACGTTCATTAGTGTATTTTGGCTCTAATAATCCCGGTGTACTCGAATATTTGATGCATTCTCCAAATAAATAACGTGCCTGTTCTGCAATTTTTCTGTCTCCGCTGGCTTTTGCGTAAGCACTCAGGGCAATTACGGCAAAGGTTTCAGAAAAATAATAACGACGTTTACGAATCGGATTTCCGTTGCGGGTTACATGAAAAAACATTCTTCCATCTGTATCAAAACAATGTTGATTGATGAAGTCGATTCCGGATTTGGCACCGTCCAGCCATTCTTGTTTTGGTTCAACAGTATTGTAAAGTGTTGATAATAACCAGGCTGTTCTGCCTTGAAACCAAACTGATTTATCATCATCGATTAAATCGCCATTTTGGTCACGCATTAATAAATAACCTCCATGTATGGTGTCTATCGACTTTGGAAACCAAAACGGTACCGTATCTTTTAATAATTGATGCTGATAAAAATCTTTCAGGTGTAGAAGATCAGTATTTGAATAACTCATTTTATATATTTTTTGACTTAGTATTTATGTTTACTAAGTGTTGATTTTTTTGTTTGCCTATTTTTAACACATAGCGACATAGCTTAAAAAAAGAGTATGATTTTAATTGGTGTCAATTCGTGCCATTTGTGTTTTAATTATTATTATTGTCTAAATCCAATTGAAAAGTCGAACACGGTAAATTAGCTTCATTGACCAGATTTGCTGTTGTGTACGGTTTCCAGGCGTATAAAACAGTTTTTATTTTTTCATTTTTTGAAATAGGAATTAAAACCTGATTTTTTAGAATTGTGGCGGCACTTTCTATTCGGATTCCTTTTTCGGTTACCAATTCAAAACCTGTTAATTCTTTTTGGCTGGCTGTAGATAATGATTTGGCATTCGAAAAAGAAACTACAATCTGATTTCCTTTTTGAATGGCTTTTACCGGAAATGGTCCGTTTGCGGTTATCTTTTTTCCATAAGTATACTTCAGTGCCAAAAGCGCCAGACGATCTCCAACCTGCTTTTTTTGAATAGGATGTACATTTGTAGCATCACCATAATCCATACTAATCGCCATGCCGCTATTAGGGATTTTTTTCTGAATTCTGGTTTGTGCATCTCTAAAGGACGGCCAGGCTGGACGATCTGTTCCTGACAATTGAACATAATAAAAGGGCAGGGAAGTTCCCCAGGCTTTACGCCAGCTTTCTGCCAATACAGGCATTAAATGTTCGTACAATTCGATATTATGTGCGTTACTTTCGCCCTGATACCAAATAATTCCTTTTATAGGAAAATCGGTAAAATAGGATACTCCGGCTTCAAAATTATAACACGGTCCATACGGATGTCGTTGTTTTGGATTTTTGGCATTTTTTAAATTTTCATCAGCACGTGATCTGACCCACAGCATCAGAAAATCAGATTTTCGCCAGTTGGTCAATACATCGACTACTTTGTCATCGTGTTCTAAAGTATAGCGGTCGATCCAGGATTCTATGGGAGATCCGCCAACGGCAACTTCTATTAAACCAATTGGGACATTTTCTTCGTGTGTTATATTTTGCCCGAAGTAATAGGCTATGGCCGAAAAATCCTTAGCACTTATAGAATCACTGATTTTCCATTTTCCGGAGAAGAATTTTAGTTGATTTGTCTTTTCCAAAGTAATCGAATCCCATGCTTTTTCATCGGTTTCGGCAATGGCTTCAAAATGAAATAAGCGAAGATTGGTATTTTTGATGGCGTTTTTAACGTCAGCGATTCCGTTTTCTGATTTTTGAAGTGGGAATGCCATATTCGATTGTCCGGAACAAAACCAAACATCACCAATCAATATGTTTTTTAAAATGATTTCTTTTTCTTTTGATGCAATCGTAATTTGATAATTTTTGCCCGATTTCATGGCAGGGAAAATTGCTTTCCATTTTCCGTATTCATTTGTAGTGGCAATTTCTTTTCGATTGTTGAAAGTGATTTCTATTTTCTCACCGCCATTTGCGGTTCCATAAATTACAATTGGCTGATTTCTTTGAAGTACCATATTATCAGTGAAAATGGGTGGTAGTTTTAGTCCGCCAAAATCTTGTGTAATAGTACTGTAAACGGTTTGCGCCAGAATGGTTGCGCCTTCTTTTACTGGATGTAAAGCATCCGGGAAAAGATCAGGGCGATTGTATAATCTTTCGTGAAGGTCAATTAATTTTACATTATTGGCTTTTGCAATTGCCAGAATATGCTCCTGAATTTGCCAAAACCAATCTCTTGTTCCCGATTTAAAACGAGGATGTTCGTTGAATATTGGGGTCATTTTGCAGATGTAAATTTTGACTTTTGGATTTTGTGTTTTTAAAGTATCGATCAACCATGAATAATCAGCATCAAAATCTTCTTTGTAATTTGGCCAGTTTCTCGGATCAGTATCGTTTAATCCTAAATGAATAATCGCAATATCCGGTCGATAGGCAATAGCTTCTGCACATTTTTCGGTTTTAAAATAAGGTGTACTTCCTTTCTTTAAAAGGGTGGCGCCGCTGTGTCCAAAATTTTTGACTTCATATTGATTGCCCATTAAAATTTGAAGCTGCGAAGGATATGATTCTGTCTGTGGATTAGCTAAAAGATAACCAGCCGTAACCGAATCGCCTATACAGGCAATTTTTAGTGGAGTTTGTGCGCTCATTTCAAGATTTAAAATCAGGAAAAGAAGCAGCATTACGATATGAATATTTCGATTGTTTGTTCTCATTTTTCTTAGAACTATTATTAAAAATGTGGTAACTATAAGCCGGGCAAAACGCATAGCTTCGCCCTGGCTTATTCAAAAACCAAAAATCAACTAACTCTTAAATTGTAAAAAGGGGTGAACTTTACCTGCTACGCATCTGCAAAATCATTTACTTTTGGACGCAGAAAACCAAGCTGAACGAGTAGTGCAACCAACACGACACCCGCCATTAGCGCAAAACCAAAACCTAAAGTTCCGGTATCTGCAGATTTACCCAGTAAGGAAGTGACCAAAGCACCACAACCAACTCCGGTCATATTAAGAACACCATAGGCCGTTGCCCGATGTTTGGATGAAACAAATTGACAGATGATGGGCATATTATTCGCATCAAACATTCCATATCCTATACCAAAACATAAAACGGCACCAACGACGTGAAATAAGGAATGCCCAAAACCGATCAACAACAATGCGGGAATGGTTAAACTTAGCCCAATGGCACTGGTATAAACTCTTCCCTTGATATTTTTTTGAACCCATTTGTCTGATAAAATTCCACCAAAGATTACGCCTAGCAATGAAGAAAAAGAAATAGTAATTGTAGCGATTGGTCCGGCCTGATCCATTGAAATGCCCAAATTGTCTGAGAATAGGGTAGGAAGCCAGTTTTTTGTTGCCCAGCCCGGTAAACTGATAATGGCAAAATAGAATAAAATGACCCAGAAGGAAATATTGGTAAACAATAATGCCAGGCCTTTAAAAAGGGAATCTTTTTCGTGTGTTTTATTAAATTCAGGATCAAAGATTACTGTTTTTTCTTTTTTCTCGTATAAAAAGAAAATTAAAACAATCGAATAAATAATACCCACAATACCAAAATTATGAAAAGTAGCATGCCATGAGAATCGGGCAGCGATCGTAGCACCAAAACCACCCAATGCTGATCCTACATACAATCCGGTCATGTGAATACCAATGGCAAGCGACCTTGTTTTTTGCTGATGATAATCGGCAATTAGAGCCAAACCTGCCGGAATATACAAGGCTTCACTCACGCCCATAACGGCTCTTAGCCAATAAATTTGATTGTAGGTTGTGGCATATCCCATTGCAAATGTAACGGCTGACCAAACAAATAAACTTCCTATAATTAACCATTTTCGGTTTAATTTGTCGGCAATAATACCGGAAACAGGGCTCATCAAAGCATAAATCCAAAGAAAAATGGCCATTAAGCGTCCAAAATTTTCACCTGAAACCAGTTCAGGAATGTCAGCTTCCATAGAAGGTCGCATGGTTGCCAGCATTTGTCTGTCCATATAGTTGAGCAACGCTACAATCCAGAGTAACGCAACTACGAGCCAGGGATAATATTTAGAGTTCTTCATATTTTGATATGCTTATTTTTTGGTTTAATCGGTTATTTTTAACACATAGAGACATAGTTTTTATAGCTTGAAAAGGTGTTTCACTTGAAATAAAACTCATAGTGCTATGTAAAAAAAAAGCTTTTTTTTAATCACCTTTACTTTGATTTTGAACTTATGTTTCTATGTGTTTAATTTTTGATGACACTGATTAAAAAGATTATAATGATTTTAATTTGTGGTAATTTGTGCAATTCGTGTTTAATCTTTTATTTAATAGTTCCCAGCATGACATCCGGTGTACGAATTCCGGGTTTAATTTCTCCATTCGATAAAACAACTTTATTATTCCAGATCGTTGCTGTTGTAGTTACCTGGGCCAGAAAAGGCAATTCGCCAATTTTTGACCATCTATTCGTGTGTGTGTTGTATACTAAAATGTCGTTGTAAAAGCCTTTGTGTGTTGTGTTTAAAATGTTTTTTTCGGCGATAAGATTTGATTTTTCTTCTTCAGACGCAGCTTTTACAATTTGAGATAAATAGGTTTCGATTTTATGAAAAGTAGTTCCGTTATCTCCGCCCAGAATTAAAATAAATTCATTGCCAATGGCAACTCCTGCACCGGCAGAAAAATTTGTCGTTTGCTTTCCGTCAGTAATATTGGCTTTGGTTTCCCAAACTTGTTTTTTGAGATCAAAAGCCAAAGTGGTGTTGTGCAAATCACTTATTCCTGATGGCGTTTTAGTTCTTCCGCCAATAACATAAAGTACATCATTCAGAATTACCGAAACTGAATTCGCTAAAGCAAAAGGTAATTTGGCTAACGATTTCCATGTTGGTTTTTCAGCATCCAAATCAAGACTAAAAACTAAATCGGAAGATTGTTTTGCTTCGTCTCCGCCAATTGCATAAACTATATTTCCTGAATGTGTAAGCGCAATATTGATAATCGCTAACGGAAAATCCGGAAGTGATTTTATCTCTGCTTTATTTTCACCGGCATTCCAATTTAAAAGATACGCTTTGTTCGAAAGCCCGTTTTCGTTTTCTCCGCCTACATAAACAATTCCTGAATTTGTTGTTGTATTTCCCGGATATGCGATGGGTTCGGGTAATGTATTGGTAACTTTTTTATTCCAATGAAAAGTATTGCCTGTTTTTTCTAAAACATGAATTTCGTTCGAGTAATGTTTTTTTCCTCCTTCCCAAGGCATTTTATCGGGAAAGTTAGCTCCTCCGGCAACAATCAAAACGTTATGCGTAACCCCGTTTATCGGACCTGCAAAACCTAAAGAAATACTTCCGTCAGCATTTTGCAATTGTGCTGCTTTTTTCCATTCGACATTTGTAATCTTTGTTTTTTGCGAAAAACCTAAGGTTGTAGACATAATTAAAATAGTAAGGATTAAGGAAGAAAAAAACGAATTCATATAGTTTTGCTTTAGAAAAAACGAACTGATTTATTTAGATTTAAAAGCATCGAAGTTTAAACCTGCGACATCTTTTTTAAATAATTCAAATTGCTCAGCGTTCATGTTTTTAACCGGTAATCTAAATTCTCCTAAATCATGACCTACTAACTTCATATAAGCTTTTCCAACAGAGATTCCGCCATATTTGCCTAAGAAACGAATCATATCAATTGATTTTTGCTGAAGCGCTCTTGCCTTAACCAAATCATTATTATTAAATGCATCAATTAAATCATAATACAATGGAGCGGCATAATTAAAAGTACTTCCAACAGCTCCTTTTGCTCCCAGAACTAAGGCAGATAACATGTTTTCATCACGTCCCCAAAGCATATCAAATTTTCCGTTTTCGTAGCTCATGCAACTCTGGAAATCCATAAAATCTTCGTGTGTGTATTTTACTCCGGCAAAGTTTGGAAGTTTTCCATCTAAAGCGCGTACTAAATCATACATCGGGATGTTTACGCCTGTTAATACCGGAATGTGATAATAATATAAGGGCATATTGGGAACACTTTCTCCTACTTTGATACAGATTTCTGCAAGTGTATCAACATTTCCGGGTTTAAAGTAAAATGGTGCAGTTAAAGAAACAGCATATAATCCAATTTCGTAAGCGTGTTTGGCCAAATCGATACAATCTGTTAAGCAGGTTCCTCCAAGGAAAACCATTACTTTAAAATCGGTATCGTGATTCGAACAATCTGCCCAGGCTTGAGCCACGGCTTTTTTTTCTTCTAAAGAAATAGAAACCCCTTCACCTGTTGATCCGTTGATAAAAGCTCCTGTAACTCCGTTTCTTTTCAGAAATGCATAGTAAGGCGGAATAAGGCTTACATCTAATTTTCCGTTACTGTCAAAAGGACTAAACGGAGCAGAAATCAGACCTTGTAAATGTTCAATTTTCATGACTTTGTTTTTTTGTTGTTTGTTGTATTTTAAAGACTGGAAATTTTTACGTTTCCAGTCTGATTTTATTTTGTTTTTAAATCCGGTTTACAATGGATTCTGAGTAATTTTTGGATTGAAATTGATGGTATTCTGAGAAATCGGAAACAAGATTTGTTTTCCTGCCATAGATGGTACTAAGCTTGTTTTTTTGAAGCGAACTAAATCCCACCATGCTTTTCCTTCGAAAGCTAATTCTTTTAATCTTTCATTTAAAATCACATTGTCATTATTTGCCGGAGTATCATTTGTGAAAGAAGCCGAAGCATCTGCTCTTTTCATAACCAGGTTCATTTCTGTACTTGGATCCTGACCTAAAGCATTTTTAATTTCGGCTTTCATCAGTAAAATGTCAGCCCAACGGTAAATGATAATATCGCTTACAAATCGTCTAACTGTTCCGTCTACTGTTCCGTTATACTTTACTAAACCAGTAACTACAGGAGTGGTTCCGTTGTATAAAGTTAGGTAAGTAGCTGCTTTTCGTGTATCTGTGCTGGCAAAATTAAATCGGGTAATATCAGGCTGAACTCTTGATATTCCGGCATTTCCTGCACCAGAACCCAAAGTCCCGAAAGTTGCAATTGCTGTTGCAGATGTTAATGGAGCAAAATCAGCTGGTCCAACAAACATGAAAGAGTTCCAGTTGTCTGATAAATTTGATGGTAAATCAGCAAGAGAATAACGAACGGCAAAAACTACCTCAGCATTTCCTTTTTTATCATAAGCAAAAACATCTTTAAAGTTAAGCAATAAAGTTGGAGTTCCCGGAATTGTATTTATTGCTGTAAGAGCGGTATTCAAATCAGTTGTTCCTCCGTTTAATTGTTTTGCTGTCCATAAATTTACATCGGCTTTTAAAGCGTAAACAGAGGCAAGAGATAATTGCGTGGTGTTATTGCCGGCATCCGGAAAATTGGTGATTGCAGCATCAATATCGGTTTTAATGAAAGCAAATGTTTCTTCGATTGTATTACGCGGAATGATGTATTGCGACTGATTGGTGTTTTCTGTAGGATCTGTAACAATTGGAACTCCTCCCCAGGAACGTGCCATGATAAAGTAACACAATGCACGCATGGAATAAGCCTGAGCGATATATCTTTTTTGCTCGTTTACTGTAGTTGGACTAAATGTAATTTTAGGTACATATTTTAGAACTAAGTTGGCCTGATGAATTACGGTATATAAACCTGCCCAGTCTACATCTATATTCTGAGGTGTAAGATTGTTGTTGTAATAATTGGCTAAGGTTAACGGAGACTGAACTCCGGCTGTGATTTCGGCACTTCTGGCGCCGCCCAGTAAGTAGTAATTTTGCTGTGTCTGGATTCTAAAATTAACATACATACCGTTTACACCGGCTTTGGCATCATCTTCTGTTTTCCAAAAACTATCAGATGTAATTACACTATCAGAGGTTAGCTCTAAATCGTCCTGACAGGAATTGAATAGCGAAAGACTGGCAAAAAGTATAGTGTATAAAAGGAATTTCTTTTTCATGATTTTAGTATTAAAATTTACAAACTGATGTTTAAACCAAGGATAATATTTCTGGGAACAGGATAAGTACCGGTAGATCCGGCAGCACTTAATCCTAAACTGGATCCTCCATCAATACCCTGAACTTCAGGACTTAATCCGCTGTATTTTGTGAAGTAGTATAAGTTGCTTCCTGTCACGTACATACGAAGTGAAGCTAACCTTGCTTTTTCGACAAATGTTTTTGGAAAGTTGTAGCTAAAAGTGATTTCTCTAATGCATAAGTAATCTCCACTTTCGTAGTAACGGCTATTTCCCTGAAACATATTTGTGTTGTATGCTGCTCCGCTTGCTTCAGATCTGAATAAGTTGTTTTGATTGGTTTGATCTGCCCAACGGTATCTTGGAACATCTGTAATGTCACCTTCTTTTTGCCATGATTGTGCACTTTCTGCCAGTAATCCGTAGTTACCCTGAAACTGACCCAGGAAACGGGCTCTTGCTTCGTTATAAATTGTAGCTCCTAACGAATAATCTGTTCTTACGGTTAAGGAGAATCCTTTGTAAGTAGCATCAAAATTAAAACCTCCTACAAACGTTGGGAACATATTACCCATATATTGTCTGTCTCTGCTGTCGATGATACCATTTCCGTCTGTGTCTTCAAAAACGGCATCTCCGGCGAATTTTTTACCTTCCGGATTTCCGCCTCCAACGGCAGTTTTAGTTACATAGGTATCGTGAACTTTTAAGTTGTAAGCATCAGCTTCTGCCTGAGTAGAAAGAATATATAATTGTTTGTGTGCATAGAAGTTTCCAATTCTTTGTCCTTCCTGTAAACCTCCCACATATTGATAAGTACCACTTTTGGTATCCCAAATTTCGGTTCCGCCAATTCTATTGTTTAAGTTTCCGTTAGACGGAAGTTTTTCGATCGTGTTGGTATTGTGCGAAACGTTTGCCCCAACATTAATTCTCCAGTCGTTTTGATTGTAAACATTGGCTTGTACTTCCAGCTCAAAACCTTTACTTCTTAATCCGCCCAGATTGGTTAGAACTGTTGAGAAACCACTGTTTGATGGTAAAGTAAGATTCGTTAACAAATCTGATGTTAGTTTGTTGTAGAAATCTCCAATAACCCTGATTTTATCTTCGTTGAATCCTAAATCAAAACCTCCGTTTATGGTTTGAGATTGCTCCCATTTTAAGCCCGGATTTGCAATTTGTGAGTTTATAATAGCCGATTGTCCGTTGTAACTGTTTGCTACACCATTTGTTGAGCCTGAATATAATCCGCCTGCCTGAAAATCGCCTAGTGTACCCAGGTTACCGTTTACACCATAACTTCCGCGAAGTTTAAGTGATGAAAAGAATTTTGGCATGGCAGCAGTCCAGAATTTTTCTTCCTGTACATTCCATCCTGCAGAAATTCCGGGAAAGAAACCGTATCTATTATCAGGTCCCAAACTTGATGCACCATCATAACGAAAGGATGCAGTTGCAAAATACCTGTTTTTATAATCATAGTTTACTCTTCCAAAAACACTGTTTAAAACCAGTCTTGTATTGTTGCTGTAAACAGAAACGGGAATTGGAGATGAATCTAAAGTTTGTGCTAAATCTGACGGACTTCCTTTTCCTGAAGCGTTAAAAGCTTTTATGCTTCGGTCGTATTGTGAAACACCCAGTTTAGCATCAAAATCACCAATATTATCCCATCCTTTTTTATAGGCAAAAACACCTTCGTATTGTACCTGATAAATCTGGTTGCTCAATCGTGTTGCAGTACGTGTATTGTCTACTAATCCGCTGCTTCCGCTTAAAAATGCCTGTTGAAAAGTATTGTCATTTTCGTTTTCACTGTAAAGTGATAAGGCAGGAGTGAAGGTAAAATCTTTGGCAAGTTTTAATTCACCATCTACGCCCATCTGTAATTTATTATTTTCGTTGATTCCTTTAATTTTACCCATTTGGTATAATGGATTTCCATTAATATTATTTTGACCCGGAGCCAATGTCCCGTCTTCCAGATATAATTTTGTAGTTGGAGAATTTCCCAGATATCTGTTAAAAACCACACTGTTTGCTACAACCTGATTGTTGCTGGACTTAGAAAATAAAACACGACCATTAACAGTAAAATTATCGGCTACTTTTAAGGAAGCATTTAATTTACCGGTAAATCTTTGATATCCTGTAAAAATGGTAATTCCATCGCCTTTCAGATATCCCAGACTTAAATCAAAAACACCATTTTCAGTACCACCGCTAAAGCCCAATGTATGACTTTGGGTCATGGCATTTTGAAACAAAACATCATTCCAGTCCGTACTTTTGTACATGATAGTACTGGTAGGATTTAACGGATCCTGTAGTTCCTGCCAGCCTTTTGCCTGTAGTGTACTAATAGTTTCTGCAGATAAATTAGATTTTAATAAAGTAGCAAAAGGAGTATTGTTTTGAAGGTTGTTTCCTGTTCCTGCAGGAGTAGCACCTGTTAACTGTCCTAATCTTGCTATACCGGTTGTTGTGCCAAGTCCGGCAATTTCGGCAGCATTATAAAGACCCTGACGTTGAAATTTGATATAATCTCCTCCGTCCATGAAGTCATATTTTTTACCTATTCTGCTGCTTTGAGTAGAAACATTATAAGTAACTTTCATTTTTCCGGCTTTTCCTGTATTTGTTGTAATGATAATAACACCATTTGAAGCACGGGCTCCGTAGATAGAAGTTGCAGCAGCATCTTTTAAAACCTGAAGTGAAGCAATATCAAACGAGTTTATATCGTCGATTTGAGTACGAATTACACCATCTACTATATATAATGGAGTAGCTCCTGCGGGATTATCTATAGAAGTACCACCACGAACCAAAATGTTTGATGCTTTTCCCGGCTGACCAGATGAGGTTTTAACCACCAATCCGGTAACATTTCCCTGAAGCGATTGTGTTACGTTTGAGTAAGGTACGTTTTCTAAAACTTTTTTATCCAGTTTAGAAACTGCTGTACTTAAAGTTCGTCTGTTTTGAGAACCGTACCCTACCACAATTACCTCATTCATTTGTTGTCCTATTTCTTTTAGTACAATGGTAAGAGGAGCATTAGTAATAGTGACTTCCTGTTCCTGAAGACCAATATAAGAAACAATTAAGGTAGTGGCGTTATCAGGAACTTCAAAAGAAAATTTTCCGTCAAAATCAGTCTGAGTGCTAAAGTTTGTTCCTTTTGCCACAATATTTACACCAGGTAAAGCTTCGCCTTTTTCATTGGTAACAACACCGGTTACTTTTTTCTGGATGGGATCAATTTTTTTTACATTTTTATCTGTAAGCGCAATACTTTTTTCTGTTCTTGCAGTAACTAACTGCAGACTTAAAACTAAAAGCAACGTCGATGTTAATTTGATAACTTTTACGTGTTTAGGAGTAAACCTGAAATTTTTAGGTTTACTTTTAGGCAATAATTTCATACTTTTGTAATGGTTTGGTTAATAATAACTTTGTTAAAGGTCTATTATCTATCTCTAATCATTATTCCTTTAAGGAATCTGGCCAGCGATGTTGCGAGCATTAGCTGGCTTTTTTATGATCAGGAAATAAATAGGTATGCAATGGTTTGAATTGATATTTATAGTTGATCTTTAATTTCTTACTTCATATATAAAACTTGTATTCTGTTGATATTGTAAAAACGGATTTTTGTTTTACCCGATAAATGGGTAATTTTCTAAAAATTAATTTTTGCTAAACTTCAAAAACTTTAATTTGCACAAAAAAGAATATTATAAGCGAATCAACGATTATAGTATTTCTAATATCTTGGTTGTTTTCGTATTGAAGTTTTTTTCAATACGACAGTAAAGGTTACGAGAACTTTAACAATAAATTAATTTATTATTATGAGGTAAAGATATAAAATATTTTAATATATCAAATTTAGTTATTAAAATATTTTAATAATTAAGAAGTGGTTAATGAATTTAGTTATTAATTAACGGAAATAACATCTTTTCCTTAATAACACAACAAGCACCAATAACGCCCGCACGACGGCCTAAAGCAGACTTTTTAAGCTTCATATCGCGGTTCACTAAACCAAGAGAATATTTTTTTAAAGCAGATTGAATAGGTAGTAAAGCATAATCACCTAATTGTGCGAAATCTCCGCCAATTACCAACAGATCAGGGTTGAAAATGTTTAATAGTATAGATAAATAACGTCCCATTTTTTCACTTTGCTTGGTCACTAAATCAACACAAAGTGTGTCTTCCAGATTTACAGCTCCGTTTATAATGGCATTATGTTGTAGTATCGTGGAGTTTTCATCAAGGATTACTTTAGATTGTTTGCCTTCTTTTACAGCATCTTTAAACTGATTGATTAAAGACCAGCCCGAAATTTCGGTTTCCAGACAGCCTAGTTTACCACACTGGCACATGATGTCATTATTGAAAATGGTACTATGACCAAATTCGCCCGAATATCCTGATTTTCCATAATATAATTTTCCATCAGTAATCATTCCAATAGCAACACCCCAACTGTAATTTACAAAAATGATATTTTGTTCATCGTCTACAACGCCTTCGCAATATTCGCCAAAAGCCATTGCCCGTGTGTCATTTTCTAAATGTACAGGAAGATTTAATTGTTCTGAGATAATCTCATTTAAAGGCCTGTTTTCGCTAAAGAAATAATTATAACTAAAACCTTCCATCGAATTGATTCGGCCTGAGAAGTTGATACAAACTCCCACAATCATTTTTTTCTCAACTGAGCTGTCTTCGATAAAAGAATTGATGAGTTCGCAGAATTTTAATAATGATTTCTGGGTGTTTTCTAATATAAACGAAGTGCCAAGTTCGACACTAACCAATTCATTTTTGATATTTTGTAATCCAATCGACATACTGCTAATTCCTACCTCAACACCCAAAAAGTAAGCACAGGTAGGATTGATACTGTATAATGAAGGTCTGCGTCCGCCACTATTGGTAATTTTTCCCATGTCGATTACATAACCTTCGGTCAATAATTCGTTAACGGCTTTAGTTACAGTAGGAACACTCGATTGTAATTCTGTACTTAATTCTGCAATAGTAGCATTGCCGCCGGATAGCAATCGTTTTGTAATAGATTGTCTAAGCATGTGCCATTTTTGCCCAGAGAGGCTTTTGTCTTTGCTAACGTCTAATAAGTCTTTTAAACTCATGGTTTTATAAATTACAGAAATTAAGATATACAAACTTAGTATAATTTTTAAATTAATATTCGTATTTGAAGTTCAATATTAAAATTTTTAGTTATTACAGAACAGTTTTTAAAATTTTATAATAATAGAAATAAAAAATCTCTACATCATGATATAAAAGACTATACAGAGATGAGTTGATTTTAGCTCCAATGTTAAATAATAGTTTCGCTTATGAAAAATAATTAAATAAAAGAATGTTCATTCATTTATTATTTTATCTTTGTCAAAAAAATGGCATGAGAGTTAGAGATACAGACAAAGAGAAACTGGTAATTGCGACTGCAATTGATCAAATTGTGCAGGACGGATTTCAGGGTTTTAGCATGAATAAATTAGCAAAAGCCTGTTCTATTTCTGTTGGTACTCTATACATTTATTACAAAGACAAAGATGATTTAATACAAAAAATAGGAGCGGTGATAGCACTCAAATTTTTTACAGGTACAGTAAAAGATTTTTCGCCGAAAATGTCATTTGAAGAAGGGCTGTGGAAACAATGGGAGAATCGGGCAGCCTTTACAATGAAATATCCTAAAGAAGTTGCTTTTTTTGAAATCATCAAACATTCACCTCACGGAGAAGTCATTCTGGATTCTATTAAAGAGTTTGCAGATTTTAGAATGATTATGAAGGAGTTTATCGAAAACGGTCTGCGTAATAAAGAACTCATCCCCATGACATTTGAAGTATTCTGGGCTGTGGCATATGGGCCGTTATATACTTTGTTAAACCTCCATACTGAGGGTAAGAGTATGGGAGGAAAGCCATTTAAACTTACCAGAGAAATGATGCAAGAAGCTTTTAAGGCAACGATTAAAGCTTTAAAACCATGAAAAATTATGGAAACAGATTTAAATACAATACATGTTTTTAAAACGAATATTAAAAATGCAGATCCGTCTTGCGAACTGCACAAGACTTTAAATAGTCATTCAGATATTGCAGAGTGGACTATCGATCACGAAGATGTTGATTGTGTACTGCGAATTGTATCTGACGTACTGAAGCCTGAAATTATTATTACTATGATCACAACATTAGGTCATGAGTGTCAGGAATTATCTTAATTTAAAAAAATAGCCCATTTATATGGAAAAAACTACTGGGGAAAGTCCCGCTTTTACTTCACACCAAATTATCATTATTGCTATTCTGGCACTTTTACAGTTTACGGTAATACTTGATTTTATGGTTATTTCTCCGCTTGGAGATATTTTAATGAAAACACTTAATATGACAACCGCAAACTTTGGTTTTGCAGTTTCAGCTTATGCTTTTAGTGCCGGAATTTCAGGATTACTGGCCGCAGGTTTTGCAGATAAATTTGACCGAAAAAAATTGCTGATTTTCTTTTATACAGGATTTATTATTGGTACTGTTTTCTGTGCTCTTTCTACAAGTTACACGATGTTGCTTTTGGCGAGAATTGTTACCGGACTTTTTGGTGGCGTTATTGGTTCTGTTTCTTTGGCGATTGTAACAGATTTATTTGTTATTCACCAAAGAGGACGTGTCATGGGTTTTATACAAATGGCATATGCAACAAGCCAGATTTTAGGAATCCCAATTGGATTATATTGCGCGAATAACTGGGGATGGCATTCTTCATTTTTAATGATTGCCGCTTTGGGAGTTTTGATTCTTATTGCAATCATAACACAAATGGAGGCGATTAATAAACACCTGGCATTGCAATTAGACAAAAGTCCGTTTTTGCATCTTTGGCATACTTTGAGCAATAAACAATATCAGATAGGTTTTGCGTCTATTGCATTTCTTTCTGTTGGAGGTTTTATGTTACAGCCTTTTGGAAGTGCCTTTTTGGTTAATAATATTCATATCAGTCAGCTTGAATTGCCAATGGTATTTTTCTTTACCGGACTTTCGGTTTTATTTATCATGCCGTTAATTGGAAAACTGAGTGATAAAGTAAGCAAGTTTAAATTATTTGCAGGAGGATCACTTATTTCGATTGTCATGATTATATTTTATACGAACTTAAATCCAATTCCGCTATGGGAAATCGTAGTAATCAATATGATTTTGTTTATGGGAATTATGAGTCGTATGATTCCGGCAACAACCTTAAATACTGCCATTCCTGAAATGAAAGACCGTGGCGCTTATATGTCGATTTCGTCTTCATTACAGCAAATTGCAGGCGGAATAGGTGCTGTTTTCGCCGGCTATATTGTACATCAAAAAACAAAATCGGCTCCGCTGGAAAACTATGATGTTTTAGGATATGTAATTGCCGTGATTACACTCTTAACAGTGTTTTTAATCTGGAGAGTTAATCAGTTGGTGAAGTCGAAAGAAAAAGCACTGAAAATGTAAAATATTATCTCTTTTAAAACTAGAAAAAAGCATGTGATTCCTATATATCACATGCTTTTTTCTAGTTTTAAAAATACTGAATCAGCTGTTTTAGGTTCTTCTGTCTGGTCTTTTACAGCTTTTATAAAATCATTTATGTTGTCAATATAAAGCAATATTCTTTTTGGTTTTTTTGTGATACCAAATGGTAAAGAAATGCTCCTGCTTTCTTTTAGCTCGATTGAAATGTTATGAGGTTCTAATCTGCCCAGTAATGCAAATTTTACAAGGTCATGGCTTTTTTCATAATCACCTTCAAATTTTTTTAGGAGACTGATAGAATCAAGAGGGATTTCTAAAGTATCAAAAAGCCCATAACGGATTATAACTTTTTGCGATAAAACCAGATGAGTTCTAAAGAAAATAGCTTTTAAATGTCCTGTTAAATTGATTAGCAAATAAGTATGAAACAAAAGAAAAAGAATAGCTACAGTTGTATTCCACGAAATTAAGAGCATATGCACACCAACTGCTTCAACAACAGAAACCAGCATTAAACCGATGTAAACTGCGGTTACGCCACTTTCGCGATATCCTGAGAAACTGTCGTTCGTTTTCTTATTTCCTTTCCATTTTATAAAGCAATAATAAAACGAACAAACTTCAAAAGAAATTATTTTTCCTAATTTTTTAAATGGAACTGATTTTTTTAAAGAATTTGAAATAATAGCATATTCGTCGTGTTCAATAGTGTCTTTTTGTTTTACTTCTTTTCTAAAGTTCTGAATAAATAGAAATACTTTCCATACTAAGAAAACTAAAAATATAATGTTTAAATAGATTTTCCACTGAAAAATTGATTCAAAAAAATTACCCTCCATTTTGAAAATATAAGGAGTGATTTTAAAAACAGAATAAAAAACAAACCAAAACGTAAATTCAGTTTGTTTTTTATTAGTGAGTATGTAATAAAAAGTGGGTGTAACGATTAAAAACAGGGCAGTTAAAACAGAAATTAAAATCGAATCATTGTAAATAAAATTACTTAAACTGACCAATGCGATACCAATTTCGATAATAATGAAAGCAATTAAGGAGCTGTATTTTTTTATCATGAGATTATTAAGATCTATTGAAAAGAACACAATAAATTTAGATATTTAAAAATGAATTGTTTCGTTTCAACGTACTTTTTTTCTCCAGTAGAAATAAACCGAAAATGTACTTATTAAGGCCAAAAACCACAATACCGGACTGCTGAAAAAACTTCCATAACTTCGTCCGTTTGGAATTTCAATAAAAGGAACGGTTATTAAAACATCTAGAAGCAAAGCAGTTCCTGAGATTGCTATTCCAAGTCTTAAACCATTTGTTTTGTATCGTTTTTTATAATAAAATCCGGCTGCTGTAAAGGCATAAAATACCGTAAGAACCATTACAATCGCGGCTTGTGTCAGAAAAGATTTTTTGAGAACCGGAGGAATATGTTCCAGAACAAAAAAAGAAATACTGATACATAACCAGACTATAATTCCTGAAAAAATTCCCCTGAAATAATGCATCGCATTAGTTTTGAGTATTCCAGATTCCGGTTTTTGCCGTTTCTTTCGCGTAAGCAGAAAAATCTTTTGCCTTTCTGCCCAAAACCTTTTCTATATCTGATGTTACGGTAGCATTTCTTCCGTCTAAAACCTGTTCAAAGAGATAATTAATTAGCCAGATATGATCTTCAGGAACCTGATATTCTCTAAGCATCTGAATATAATCTTCTAAAGGCATTCCCTGAAAAGCAATTTTCTGGCCACTGGCATTGGCAATTTCATTTACAGCATCTTCAAAAGTTAATAATCTTGGACCAGTTAATTCGTAAGTTTTTCCGTTGTGGTTATCGTTCAAAAGTACTTCGGTGACAACCTCAGCAATATCATCGGCATCTGTAAAGGGTTCGAGAGCTTCGGCTCTTGGCAAGGCAACTACTCCGGCTAATATAGGTTCTAAAAAGATGCTTTCGCTAAAGTTTTGATTGAACCAGCTGGCGCGTACAATGGTCCAGTTTTTGGCATTTTGCTTTACTATTTCTTCACAAAGCTGGGCTTCTTTTTCACCTCTTCCGGATAATAAAACCATTTTCTGAACTCCTGATGCTGTAGCAAGATTTGTAAATTGTTCGATCGTATGAACTGCTGATGGAATGGCAAGATCAGGCTGAAAAGTGATATAAACCGTATCGATATCCTGCAAAACCGCTTGCCAGGATTCTGGTTTTTCCCAGTCAAAAGGTATTTTTTCGTTTCGTGATCCCAAACGGATTTCGATGTTTTCAGCCTGTTCTAATCTTTCGACTACTCTGCGTCCTGTTTTTCCGTTGGAACCCAGAACTAAAATTTTCTTTTTCATATCAATATCTTTTTAAATGATTACTGATACAAAGTTGCTTAGATTAAAAAAGAATCATTTGTCTGAAAAGAATTAAGATTTGTCTGAAAGGAATTGTTGTCTGACTTCGATAGGACGCATTCCGAATTTTTTGTGAAAAGCATTTGAGAACGAACTCAGGCTTTCATAACCTACTTCCCAGGCAGATTCCTGTACTGTTTTTTCGCTGTCACGAAGCAATTCATAGGCTTTGTGCAATCGTTCTTCCTGAACATATTTAAAAACCGGAATGCCAAAAAGCTCTTTAAAATTCTTTTTTAGTTTACTGCTGTTCAAACCTACCATTTGAGAAAGTTGTGTAATCGAAGGTGGTTTAGAATAACTGTTCGTGACAATTTCTTTAGCCTTATAAAGTTTGTTTTTGTCTATTTCTGAAAAATCAATTTTAGAACCTGTGGTTAAAAGTGCAAAAAAATGTGCCAAAAGTTCATTGACCTGACTTTTTAAAAACAGCAATCGGGTGTTGCCGGTATAAGTAGTGTTAAAGATTTTCTGAACAGCCAGTTGCATATCCAGAGTCATATAAAATGATGGGCCTTTTACAAAATGCTCATTCGGGTTTAATAATTCCGGAAGATGATTTTCGAAAATCTCTTTTTCGGCCTGAGGCAATGCATTCAGATTTTTTAATTTGGTAAAAATACTGATCGATTGCAATGGTTTATCCGGTTCTATTTTATGCGAGAATTCCACTTTTTGATTTCCGAAAAAGCAAATTGCCAAACCTGTGGTATTGGTCAGGTATTTCGTCTGATTGTTGTGCTTGATTTCTAATTCGACATTACCGGAACCATAAAAAGCAAACCCAACGGCATCTCCGTCAATTTCACACCTTTGCACTATAGTTTTAGATGTATTCGATTGTTCGATCAAAACAATAAAGTCATTTAATTCTATAATATCTGTTGTCATTGGATTTTAAATGTTTGAATAAAAGTATGAAAAGTTCTCAATTCTTTTTAATTCTCTTTTTAGGATTTTAGAAAACAGGAGCTTTTAACTGATTGTTTTACTATAAGTTACTTTTAAATTAAAAAGATTTACAAAAAAAAGAAGATTTACATTACAAGATTAGTATAAATTATGCGTTAGCATTGATAAGTCCTGTAACTGCTTTTGTTTCAGATATAAAAACAGGCAGATCTGATTATCAAATAAAAACTTACAAATACCAGTTTAAACTTCGCCAGAGTCTAAATAATTCTTATCATTGCTGATCGTAATTTGAAGCAAAATCAAGGATTCGTAAAAAATAAAAATTAGAATAAACGTTGAATTAAAAATAAAGTACATGGCAGATAATAAAATCTATTTTGCAAAAGGAGACAGTCCGAAAATGATTGAAGCTTTTGAAAGAGCACAAAATACATTTAAATATTTTTGGAGAGAATTATCCTGGGAATACAGACGTATAGTTCCAGGTTTGGATGTGGCTTGTGTAAAAGTGGCATTCTCGCAGGAATTTGAAGATGAAACCGCAGTAGAACACATGTGGATCAATGATATTGAGTTTGACGGAGAAACAATAAAAGGAATCCTGATTAATACGCCAAATGAGCTTACCAATATTGATAACGGAGATCATGTAGAAATTCCGCTAAATCAGATTAGTGACTGGTTATTTGCCTCTGAAGGAAAAACATACGGAGGTTTTACTATTCAGGCTATGCGCTCTGAAATGAGCGATCAGGAAAGAGCAGAACATGATGAAGCCTGGGGATTGGATTTTGATGATTATAATAATATCAGACTTGTTTATAAACAGGACGAAAATCCGGAGAGTTTAATCGAACATCCAATGAGTATTAACATGAAGGACAGTTTAGTTGACTTTTTAAAACAGAATCCAAAAGAATTATTAAGTGATGATTTGGGATATAATTTTCTGCACAGAGAAACTATTGCTGGTAATGTAACCTTAGTCGAAGTTTTACTGGATTTAGGAATTGATAAAGAAGCGAAAACCAAAAATGGTAAAACGCCTTTAGATTTTGCCAAAGAGCTGAATTGGGAACATATTATTCCGGTACTAGAAAAATAAAATAAATGGATAAAGGAAATAAAATGACAGAAAACGAAGAATTTATATACGAGTCTATATTTAATCAGGTAAGGATGGGATTTTTATCACTTGATGAAATTAAGGAAAACATACTGGAAGAAATTGAAGATAACGAATTTGAAGATGAAATTTCAGAACAATGGGCAAATGACCTGATTGATAATGAATATCAAAAGGTTTTAACTGAAAGCGAAAAATGGAGTAAACCTACTGATACAGACAGATTGATAACAGCATTTGATGAATTGTGCAAAGAAAACATTATTGCCCTGCACAATGCCGGATATACCACAAGTGACGGAGAATATGAAGTTGTACAGGTTGAACAAGAACTGAATGACAGAAGAAAAGCATCGACAGGATATTGTTTTTATCACGAACAGGATCTTTCGAGAGCAGTGATAACAGAAGATCCGAGTTTGTATATTGCTTTTCAGAAAATAAACAATTCGAATGTTGATGTTACCATTGCGGTAGGTAAAAAAGTAGCCGAAATTCTAAAGAAAAATGGTTTTGAAGTGAAATGGAATGAACAGGCTACCACTAAGATTTTAATTCCGGATTTTAAATGGCAGCTTCTTTATGATGAAAGTAACAGAGATTTACTAAATTATGAAAATGTAGTAGAACTGATGACTGAATAGCGCTGTAAAAGTCTAAATGAAAAAAGGCAGGTTAATTACGAACCTGCCTTTTTATGGCTTTAACAGATTATAAATAGGTTATTTTCTTCTAGGTATTGCAACATCTGCCAGAGATCTTAAACCAACATCGCCTTTGTCTTTTCTAACATCTGCTTCTCTCAAAGCATCAGGAAATCGCAAGCCGGTCATTTGTTCTACTTTTGCAATTGTCGTTTGAAAATTATTATGATCTCCTACAGGCAGTACTTCAAACGGAATATCTATTGCCCATTTTTTCTGAGATACGACATAAGCACTGCTAAAGAGTTTTCCGGTACTATCAATAACGGCAACTATTTTAAAGAAATATTGCGGAATTTGCACGCCTCTGTGTGGTTCATCGTTCTCATCAAAAACAGGTCCTGAAAAAACAGATGCTTTTAAATCATCTTTATCAGTATTGTACAAAATATAATTCTCTAATCCCTGCCAAAGTTCCTGTTTTTGATTAAAAAACCAGTATTGCGGCGAGCAGTTGGCCCAATGAAAAGTATCTTCATCTGCCAGTAATGCCTCATCGTTTGTGCCCCAGTCCGGATCTTGTCTTCTGACCAAATGACCGCGATCAAACCAGCCTTTTTTACTTCCGTCAGGAGAAGGTTCGTTCGAATACATTTCTTCGCCCAATTGTACATCCAGAGGAATTCGGGAATCGTAATACCATTTATCAACGCCACGTGTTATGTTTTTCCAGCTGCTTCCGTCGATGTTTACGGCAGTTACAAAAGCTATTTTTCGTTTTGAATTGTGTATTACAGAAAAATGCTGATACCTTAAAACATTATCAAGGGTTCCTTGTACCGGTGTTACAGGACCATATTTTAATGCATTTGGAGTTACTTCAGGAAGCGGAATAGTTATTCCTAAAAAGTCATCCTGATATCCTTTGCGCCCAATGTAATGCTCAATAGGCCAGATGTTTTTTGATTTATCTTTATATGCTTCAGGAAACGAAGCAGTTGGTGCAGGTGCAACAGTACTTGCAATGCTTTCCTTGGTGTTAGAAGTTGTGATCGATTTAACTCCTAAAACATCATCAAGAAACTCTTGTAAAAAAGACAAGTTAGTAGCCTGGTTTTCGGGCAATCCAATATAGTTTTTAATGTAAGCGACAATTCTGCTCGTACGAATTCCTTCATTGGCAATATAACAAAGATTCTCTTCGTAACTGTCTTCTTCATTTTTTGGAATCCATTCTCCCGAAGCCAGTTTTACTTCAATGGTGCCATTGTTATTTCTGCTGTCTGCCACACTGCTGTGATGTAGCGCCACAACCTGCCATTGATCGTTAAACACCGCAGCTCCTGATGATCCTTTTGCAGTATCACATTCATACCATATTTTAATATCTTTATCAGGATTTGTGTCACCAATTTTAATGACTTTATTTTCTCTGATCGAAATGTATTTTTCGTCGCCGCTTGGATGCTGGATGATAGACACAAATTCTAATTCTTCGACTTTATGCAATGCAGGGTTCATTCGCAGAAAACCATAATCGGCAATATTGGTAATGCCATCATCGGCAATATCAGATACACCCAGAATTGTAATATCAAGTTCGTTTGCGATACTGGTCACAAAAGTTTTTTCGGGTTGTATTTTAAAACGCTTACCTTGTTGTACAAGACCATTATTGTCAGCTTCATAGCCAAATTCGGCAAAAGAACGTGTAGCACTTTCAGAATCCGGTATAACATGATTATTGGTGATGATGAGATTAGGTGTAATTAAGAATCCTGTGCCCCAGGAACCACCGCCAAATTTGTCTGCAACATAAATTCGGCACACTGCTTTACCAGCCTGCATTCCGCGTGACAAATAATTAAAACGCAAAAGATCATTACGACCCATATAACGTTCAAGATCTAAAACCGTAATTCCGGCACCACTGTCAGCCATGCGGCCAACCCGATTAGCAAAAGTGGCTAATTTGATATCAGTTTCCTGATTCTTGGTTAGTTTCTTTTGATTCTCTAATTCTCTAATAAAATGTTCTTCGTAAAATGTTGTAAAATTTGACATGGTTTGAATATTTAGATTATTAATTGATGGAAAAAGAAGGGTGAAGAAGGATAAAAAGAGGCAGTATCTTTAAAATTGAGAGAAAAATAAAAACATGATTCTGCCAATCTTACACTGTTTTAGGCTGTTTTTTAATTGAACTGGGTTTAAAATTTATTATATGAAAATTAAGTTAAATCATTGAAATACAAATGAGTATAAATACTTGTTTTGGGTTTTTTGATCTTTTTTGCAGAATAATAACAATCGCATAATGTATATTTTTAATCATTTGATTAAATCTTTTGTTTAAAATAGAATTAACTTTTCTATCTTTGCTGAAGATTTAAAATTATTATGGCACCAAAAAGCAAAGACGCAAGTACCGAGGAAAAAATTAAAGAAGCAGCCCGAACCGTGTTTACACAAAAAGGATATTCTGCTACGCGTACTCGTGACATTGCCGAAGAAGCCGGAATTAACCTGGCACTTTTGAATTATTATTTCAGGAGTAAAGAGAAACTTTTTGAATTAGTAATGGCCGAAAAAGTGGCTAAGTTATTTGGCGTAATCGCACCAATAGTAAACAACGAAAAAACATCTTTGGATGAAAAAGTAACCTTAATTGTAGATGCTTATATTGTAATGCTTACCCAAAATCCGGGTTTACCATTGTTTGTTTTAAGTGAAATACGAAACAATCCCGAACATTTTGGTAACCGGATACAGGCCGGAAAATTACTAACAGAATCTTATTTTGTAAAACAGCTTATGGAAAAGAAACCGGATATACATCCGTTTCATTTTGTATTAAATATATTATCAATGTCGATTTTTCCTTTTATTGCCAAACCCGTTCTGGAATCGGCAGGAGTAATGACTTCAACTCAATTGAGCGATTTTACAGAAGAAAGAAAAACATTGATTGTGCAATGGTTTAAAGCTATGATCAACTCATAGCTATTTTTTTGGATTTAATTTAATCAAATGATTAAAACGAAATATTAAATAGTAAAAGTTTGAATATGAAAAGGTTATTTGTAGTTATACTGATTTTTCTTCCTGTATTTCATTTTTATGCACAACAAAACGACAAGTTATTACGGCTTCAGGATTGTTATGCATTGGCAGAAGAAAATTATCCCTTATCTAAAAAGCGTGATTTGATTGCCAAAAGCAGCGAATTCACAATTGATAATATTGCCAAAGGATATTATCCCAGATTTGATGTTTTTGGTCAGGCAACCTATCAGTCTGATGTGACTAAATTGCCCATAAGTCTTCCCGGAGTTGATGTTCCCATTCTGAATAAAGATCAGTATCGTGCTTACGCCGAAGTGAATCAGCTTATTTATGACGGAGGAAATCTCAAACAGCAAAAAGAAATCACAGAAAAGCAAACCAAAGTTTCAGAACAGCAGCTTAAAGTTGATTTGTATGCTGTAAAACAACGTATTACGGAACTTTATTTTGGGATATTGGTTTTTGATGAACAACTGCATCAAAATGATTTACTGAAAAATGATATCAATATCGGTATTAAAACTGTTCAGGTTCAATTGGCTAACGGAACGGCTTACAGAAGCAGTCTTGATTTGCTTAAAGCAGAATATTTAAAAGCAGATCAGACAGCGATTGGAATTCGTAATTATAAAAAAGCTTATTTAGATATGCTTGGACTTTTTATTAATTTAGAATTGAGTTCGAATACCAAATTAGAAACGCCTGATGATATTGTAAATTCACTCGAAATAAACCGTCCGGAACTCGCACTTTTTGATTACAGAAATGAAAGTTTAGAATTAGGCAAAAAAACAGTTGAAATTGCCAATCTGCCTAAGTTCAATTTTTTCCTGCAGGGTGGTTATGGAAATCCGGGACTTAATATGCTACAAGTTGGGTGGGAATCCTACTATATTGGCGGAATACGATTAAACTGGTCTTTAACAGGTTTGTACACAGATAAAAAACAGAAACAAATTATCGACATTAATAAGCAGCAACTCGAAGTCGATAAAGAAGTTTTCTTATTTAATACCCATCAATCTATAAAACAACAAAGTGCTGAGATTACCAAACTGGAAGAATATCTGGTTTCGGATAACGAAATTATTACACTTAGAAATAATGTAAAAAAAGCGGCTTTGGCACAGTTAGACAATGGCGTAATCGATTCGAGTGATTATTTGCGCGAAGTAAATGAAGAGAATGCCGCCACGCAAAATAAAATTATTCATGAAACAGATTTGCTTTTGGCCAAATACAGACAAAAATTAATAACCGGTAACTAATCATAAGATGAAAAAAATAGTATTTATAACAATAGCAGCATTTACAATATCCTGTTCTGATAACAAAAATGAATTTGATGCAACAGGAACTTTTGAAGCTGTAGAAACTATTATTCCTGCTGAGGCAAGCGGTATAATTAAAGATTTAAAAGTAGAGGAAGGAAACACCTTAGAAGAAGGTCAGGTTGTAGGTTACATAGATACGATACCACTTTCGCTTAAGCGTGATCAGCTTTTGGCGCAAATTAAGGCAACCCAAAGTAAAAAACCGGATATTAATTCGCAACTGGATGTTTACAGAGAAGAATTGAGACAAGCCAAAATTGACCAGCAACGCATGCAGAATCTGGTAAAAGCCGATGCTGCAACCAGAAAACAACTCGATGATGCAACGACAAAAGTTGCGCTTATCCAGAAACAAATTACGGCACTGCAAAAACAATTAAACATCAGTACAACCGGAATCGATGATGAAACGCAAACCTTAAAAGTACAGATCAGTCAGCTTAACGATCAATTATCGAAATCTAAAATTTCAAATAAAGTCAACGGGACTGTATTGACCAAATATGCCGAAACAGGAGAGATGGCAACGATAGGAAAACCGTTGTATAAAATAGCCGATTTGTCGACAATAATTTTAAGGGTTTACATTACAGGAGATCAATTACCGGCTGTAAAGCTAAATGATCCTGTAAAAGTTTTTGTAGACGCCACAAACAAAACCTACAAAGAATACAGCGGTGTTGTAGAATGGATAAGCGACAAAGCAGAGTTTACACCCAAAACTATCCAGACAAAAGATGAACGCGCTAATTTGGTTTATGCGGTTAAAGTGAGAGTTAAAAATGATGGTTATCTGAAAATAGGTATGTATGGCGAAATAAAACTTTCGAAATAATGGAATCTGTTGTTGTAAAAAACATCATTAAAACTTACGGAAAAGAGAAAAAGATCGCCGTTGATGATGTTTCGTTTTCAGTGAGCAAAGGTGAACTTTTTGGATTAATTGGTCCTGATGGTGCAGGAAAAACGAGTATTTTCAGAATCCTGACCACGCTTTTACTGGCTGATAGTGGTTCGGCTTCAATTGATGGGCTGGATGTGGTAAAAGATTTTAAATCCATTCGAAATACCATTGGTTATATGCCGGGGAAGTTTTCGCTTTATCAGGATTTAACAGTCGAAGAAAATCTGAATTTTTTCGCCACATTATTTGGAACTACAATTCAGGAAAATTATGATCTGATCAAAGATATTTACATTCAGATTGAACCATTTAAAACCCGAAGAGCCGGAAAATTATCGGGCGGGATGAAACAAAAACTGGCGTTGTGCTGTGCCTTAATTCATAAACCCAACGTGCTTTTTCTGGACGAACCTACAACCGGAGTTGATCCTGTATCAAGAAAGGAATTTTGGGAAATGCTCAAAAAGTTAAAACAACAGGATATTACCATTATTGTTTCGACGCCTTATATGGATGAAGCCAATCTTTGTGATCGTATTGCCCTTATTCAGGAAGGAAAAATACTTTCGATAGATACTCCAAAAAATATAATAGAGAATTATCCGGATGCACTTTTTGCCATAAAAGCTGATAAAATGTATCCGCTTTTACAGGCTTTGGAAAAATATCCCGATCGGCTAACAAGTTATGCTTTTGGAGAATTTGCTCATTTTTCTTTTAAAGGAAACCCTAACAAGAAAGATTTGTTACAATATTTGGAAACAAAAGGGATTCAGAATATAGAGATCAAAGAAGCAGCCGTAACTATTGAAGACAGTTTTATTAAACTCTTAAGTTAAAATAGTTGTACATTAATTTTAACACATAAAAACATAGTATAAAGAGCGGATAAAAGATGTTTCACTCAAAATAAATCACATAGCTCTGACTATGTATTTTTTAAATAAATGAAATGCCTTTTTTAAGAGTACAGAATCTATGTTTCTATGTGTTTAATAAAAAAAATAATGACTAAAGAAGATCGTTTAAAACCATTTTTATGAGCGAAAAAGTAATTTCATGCAAAGCCTTAACCAAACGATTTGGAGATTTTATTGCCGTAGACGCTATCACTTTTGAGGTAGAAAAAGGAGAAATTTTTGGTTTTTTGGGTGCAAACGGAGCAGGTAAAACAACCGCAATGCGAATGTTATGCGGTTTATCGACCCCAAGTTCCGGAGAAGCAAAAATTGCAGGTTTTGATGTTTATAAACAAACAGAGAAAATAAAGAAAAGTATTGGTTATATGAGTCAGAAATTCTCGTTGTATGATGATTTGACGGTGCTGGAAAACATTACTTTTTTTGCCGGAATTTACGGTTTGAGCGATAAAGCAATTAAAGAAAACAGTGCTGCACTTTTGAAACAATTGGGTATGGAAGATCAGGCAAATAAAATGGTTGGCTCGCTTCCGTTGGGATGGAAGCAGAAACTGGCTTTTTCGACCGCCATTATTCATAAACCTGAAATTGTGTTTCTGGACGAACCAACAGGCGGCGTTGATCCCGTAACACGCAGACAGTTCTGGGATTTAATTTATGAAGCATCAGGAAATGGGATAACCATTTTTGTAACTACGCATTATATGGATGAAGCCGAATATTGCAACCGGGTTTCAATAATGGTAGACGGAAGGGTAGAAGCACTTGATACGCCAGCCAATTTAAAAAAACAATTTAGCGTAATGACAATGGACGAGGTATTTTATCATCTTGCCAGAGAAGCAAAACGCGGAGAATAAATTCTAAATATGAAACAGTTTCTAACATTCGTTAAAAAAGAGTTTTTGCACGTACTGCGTGACAGGAAAACATTATTCATTTTGTTTGGAATGCCGGTAGTGCAAATTCTGATTTTTGGTTTTGCCCTGACCAATGAAGTTAAAAACTCCAAAATTGTGGTGGTTGATTATGCCAAAGATATTGCTTCACAAAAAATAATCAGCAAAATCGAAGCCAGCCGTTACTTTGAAATCACAAAAAGCCTTTCAGGAAGTGCAGCTCTTGAGGCAGCATTTAAAACCGGAGAAATAAAAATGGCGATTGTATTTCCGGAAGGTTTTAATAATCAATTATTGCATCAGAACAAAGCCCAGATCCAGGTTATTGCTGATGCTTCAGACCCTAATAATGCTACAACTCTGACCAATTATGTTTCCTCCATTATAAACGATTATCAGGCAGAATTAAATCAGACTAATCCTCTGCCGTTACAGATTAAACCCGAAGTAAAAATGTTGTATAATCCGCAATTAAAAGGGGCTCCAAATTTTGTTCCCGGTGTTATGGCTTTGGTTTTAATGCTGGTTTGTGTGATGATGACAGCAATTTCTATTGTAAAAGAAAAAGAAACCGGAACAATGGAGATTCTTTTGGTTTCGCCCTTTAAACCTTTAATGGTTATCTTGTCTAAAGCGGTTCCTTACCTCATCCTTTCAATGGTAAATGTGATTTCTATTTTGTTATTGAGTGTTTTTGTACTCGATTTGCCAATTGCCGGAAATATAGTGTTGCTTTTTGCCGAAAGTACTTTGTTTATCATAACCTGTTTGACTTTAGGTATTTTTATTTCGGTTAAAACCGATTCTCAACAAACGGCAATGCTGATTTCATTACTCGGAATGTTATTGCCAACATTGCTTTTTAGCGGTTTTATGTTTCCTATCGAAAATATGCCGCTTCCGTTACAATGGTTTTCGAATATTGTGCCTTCAAAATGGTATTACATCATTGTAAAAGGCATTATGATAAAAGGATTAGGATTTTCTTATATATGGAAAGAAACGCTGATTCTTTTTGGTATAACCGTTTTCTTATTGATCATAAGTCTTAAAAGTTTTAAAATACGTTTGTCATGAGAATCATCAAATTTTTGCTCATCAAAGAGTTCAAACAAATATTTCGTAATAAAGCGATATTAGCCGTTATTATGGTAATGCCGGTTATGCAGCTTATTATTTTACCGCTTGCCGCCAATTATGAAATTAAAAACATTAATTTGGCGGTGGTCGACAATGACCGTTCTGATTATTCAAGAGATTTGATCAGTCAGGTTGTGGCATCGGGTTATTTTAAACTAAAAAGTTACAATGATTCTTATCAACAGGCTTTTACACAAATAGAAGATGATAATGCCGACTTGATCCTGGAAATTCCCCGCGGATTTGAGCAAGATTTAATTAAAGAAAACAAACAACAGCTTTTTATTGGTGTAAATGCAATAAACGGAACAAAAGCCGGGTTAGGAGCGGGCTATATTAGCGATATTATCAGAGCATATAATAATAGTTTACGAAAAAAATTAAATGTATCAGGAAGTTTTAATACTCTTCCGGTAATAGAAATTACATCATCAAACTGGTACAATCCGCATTTGAATTACAGACTTTTTATGGTTCCGGGAATACTGGCTATTTTGGTTACACTTGTTGGTGGTTTTCTTTCATCATTGAATATTGTAAAAGAAAAAGAAGCCGGAACTATTGAACAAATTAATGTTTCGCCGGTTAAAAAATATCATTTTATTCTGGGAAAACTGATTCCGTTCTGGATTTTGGGGAATGTGGTTTTTACGTTAGGATTGCTGGTAGGATGGATTTTTTATGGTATTCTTCCGCTAGGAAATTTATTGGTTTTATATACTTTTATCTGGGTTTATTTGTTGGCTATTTTAGGATTTGGATTGCTTATTTCTACCATTTGCGAAACACAACAGCAAGCCATGCTGATCATGTTCTTTTTTGTGATGATATTTGTTTTAATGGGCGGTTTATTTACACCAATAGACAGTATGCCGGATTGGGCCAAAACGGTTTCAAAATTTAATCCTATAAGTTACTTTATCGATGTGATGAGAATGGTCATCATTAAAGGAAGCGGCTTTAAAGATATTCGTAAACACATTTTGATTATAATAGGATTTGCGATTGTATTGAATACCGCAGCAATTTTGAACTATAGAAAAACATCGTAGCAAAGAGAAAATTAAATCTTCAAAATTTTAATTTATTCTGGAAATCACCTGATACAATTCAGCATAATGACGCACTAAATCATCCAGACTAAAGCCACGATTTAAACCACTCGGATTTGGTAAAACCCAAACCTTAGCACCACAAAAATCGTCAGCTTGTAATCCCCATGAAATTTGTTTTTTTCCTGAAAAAGCGATGTAAGCAGGTTTGCCTAAAAATGCGATATATTGAGGCTGGAATTGTTCTACTTTGGTTTTGAAAATTTCTATTGATTCTTTAAACTCCTCTTTAGAAAGTTCGTCTGCACGCGCCGTAGCTCTTGCCACAGCCGTTGTTAGTCCCAATCCTGACTGAAGAATTGTTGTGTCATTTTCTGGTTCGATTTGCTCAGGTGTAAATCCTGACTGATGTAAAACTTTCCAGAAACGATTGCTTCTTCCTGAAAAATGATGACCATCTAATGCTGATTTTAAGCCAGGATTAATTCCGCAGAAAAGAACTTTTAAGTTATGGTCTATAATATCGGTTAATTGTGCTGGCATTTTTTTATTTTAAGAATTGAGATTTTAAACTTTATTTGGCTTGCTTACATATTTGTTGTTTTTAATGAAAAAACGCCAGGGCAAAAGTGCATCTTCCTGTGCATATGCAACACCCACTCTTGGTGTTGCAGCAACCTCATCCGGAGGATATTTAATGCCATGATCTTCAATCCAGATTTCTTCTCCGGTTAAATCTTTTTGGTTAAAGGTACGGTCAATTCCCAAGGCTTTTGCCGCAGAACCCGGACCGGCAGAAATAGCTCCTTTTGTAGCAGACATATTTCGTCTTATTTCCATGATGTCTTTACCTATTAAAGGTTCAACTGCTCTGATCAAAATAGCATGTGGTTCACCATCAGCAGAACTCACTACATTGAAAAGATTATGAATGCCGTAACATAAGTAAACATACGAAATACCGCCTTCGCTGTATAATGTTTCGGTTCGGTTAGTTCGTCGACCGCCATAAGCATGAGAAGCTTTATCCTGTACACCAAAATAAGCTTCGGTTTCTACAATTATACCTGCTGTTATTTTTCCTTCTATTTGAGTAAAAAGTACTTTTCCTAAAAGATCTTTAGCCAGAAAAAGTACATCCTGATTTAGATAATAAGAAAACGGTAATTTAACGGGATTGTTTGTGAAATTTTTAGACATGAACTACCAGATTGTAATATTGTAAAAGTAATACATTATCTAAAAAAGAGGGTGAGGTAATTAAAATTTCGATCAGCAAAATGCTTTTATCTGTTTCCGGGGTTTGCATAAAAAAAGCCTGAGAATGATTATTCTCAGGCTTTTACAATTGTCAAGATTACAATTAAATATTTTGATTTTTTTGATGCTAACGCATTGCAATTCTTAACTTTAAACCATAAGAAACTAATCTCATATCTCTTGCCAAACCTGAATCAAATACACTATTGTATGTAAATTGTACAGGAAGTGCAGGATTGTATTGTACCAGATTCTTGTTTTCATTTTTATCATAAACATTATTCAGACCATAATCTAAATAAACACCAATGTAAATTGAATTTTTACTTCCGATTTGCTGTTTCAAACCTGTTTCGAAAGTAGCTGAATAAGAAGTTTTAGTATTAAGATCCTGTTTAGAGGTTCTTACATCATTGGCACTTCCAAAACCGGCAAATGCAGGACTAAACAATTCTACATTGTATTGAGGATAATAACCACTTGTAGTAAGGTTTCCTATTGATGATTCATAAGTTCCGCTTGAAGCGAAGCCTATTTTTGCTCCGGCAGCCAGATACAATTTTGTTGTACCGGGAGTTTCGAACTGAATGCCTATTGGAACATTAATATATCCCAATTTTTGCTCTTCTCTTAAATTTGTGGCTTTATATCTAAACTGAAATGCTTCATTTT
This sequence comes from Flavobacterium chilense, assembly GCF_001602525.1. GTDB lineage: Bacteria > Bacteroidota > Bacteroidia > Flavobacteriales > Flavobacteriaceae > Flavobacterium > Flavobacterium chilense. The sequence goes on along the minus strand of NZ_LSYT01000004.1, from coordinate 370,759 downwards.
CGGCATCAACACTATTGTATTGTCCTCCAATAAAACCATATTTCAAGTCAGTGTTGTAAGTTTGATACTCTACACCAATACCTAAACTAAGTCCTTCATTTAAATAATAGGCATAGCGAATGCCTGCATTAATACCATTTCCGGGAACTGTTTCTCCGGCAGAAACAGATTTTACAAATGAAAACGGACCGCCTACAGAAATAGAAAATTCGTGTTTTTTATCCTGACCAAAACTGTTAAAACATGCAGCCAAAAGTGCAGTAATTATAGCGAGTGATGTTGTATATTTTTTCATCTTAAGTTATATTATGCCAGTACCATTTTGATCTGGTACTGGCAGGATTTAATTTATTTTACAATTACTTTGAAAGATTTTTTGACATTAGGAGTTTCAAGAACTACCAGATACATACTACTTTCTGTTGTTGGTGGTAATTGTATTTCAGTTTTCACTGAAGATGATTGTACTACTTTAACTAATTGACCTGTGGCAGAGTAAAGGCTTATTTGCATGTTTTGCAATTCTTCTTCCGGGAAGTCAGCCTCAACAGTGATAACTTTTCCTGTTTGAATTGGATTAGGATAAAGTTTTGCCTCAAGTTTTTTAGTGAACGTAATTTTAGAAGTACAAGTTTGTAATACCTTTCCATCTTTAGTGGTCATTTTTACACTGTAATCTGCAGTAGGATCTAAATTAGTATTAATACTTTCTCCTGCAGAGTAATATTGACCAGTTCCTATTAACTGTCCGTTTTTAAACCATTGATAGGCAACAAATTCATAACCGCCATTTGTTTGTGGATTATTATTCACAAGCAATACATTGTTGAATTTTTGATGTACAATATCAAAGAATCCAAATGGTTTTTCGACTGTAATAGAATACACTGCAGACAAACTTCCATCTTGTGATGTGATAGTCGCATTCTGAGTATAAATTCCAGGTTTAGGCGTTTGGATCGTAAAATTAGCAGATGGTGTAATAGTCGCTCCTGATTCGTTTAAAATTGAAACGTTAGGATTGGTTTCTCCACATGATAATAAATGGTAAATTGTTTTTCCAGGATTATCAAAAACTTTAGTTCCTAATGTAATTCTCTTAACATCAATATTGTTGTTTAAGATTACCAGTAATTGCGAAACATCTGTTGCAGGAAGATAATTAGCATTTCCAGCCTGTTGCGCCGTGATTGTTCCCTGACCTGATCTTAACATAGTAACTGCGCCAGATGCTGTAACTGTTGCCGGTGGTAATGCTGAAGTATAGGTAAAAGTATAGGTTACAGGCAAGTTAGAACTTGAAGTTGCTGTTAAGTTGAAACTGTTATTTGCTCCAAGTGTTTTAACCGGAATTGCACCAAATGTAATTTGTTGTGCTGCCTTATTGATAACCAAATTAGCTGTAAGCACTACTGGGGAACAATTAGGAGAACTTGCAGAAGGTGTTACTGTAGCCGTAACTACATAAGCTCCTGCATTTACCGATGTATTATTTGCTGAATATGTAACAGTAGCACCAGTTGGAAGATTAGCAACCTGAAGAGGGTGCGCATTTCCATCATAAGTAAACTGAGCATTAGTAAATGTTACAGCATTTAATGGAGAAGCAACCACTTTTACCGTTTGCGGTTGTGTAGTACTATTTCCACTTGCATCAACATATTTCCATGTAATGGTATAAGTACCTACAGCATTATAAGTTAATGGATCAGTTGTAGTTCCGTTTACAGTTCCTACACAATTATCTGTAGCTGTTGGAATTGTAATCTGTGAAGCCAAAACTGCACAATAGTTAGTAATGTCAGGAAGAGATGCAACATTAGGTACAGGTGCAGTTACATCCGGAGTTGTGATGATAGTAACAGTTTGAGTTATAAAACATCCGTTTGCATCTGTGGCAGTTACTGTATAAGTTCCCGGAGCAAGACCTGAAGCTGTAGCTGCAGTTTGGCCAGAAGGTAACCAGGAATAGGTGTAAGCACCAGTTCCACCCGTTACAGTTACAGAAGCTGTTCCGTCATTGGCACCATTACAGGAAACATCAGTTTTTGATGTAGTAGCAGAAAGTGCTGCAGGTTCTGTTATGGTAACATTTTGTGTAGTAGTACAAGAGTTATCATCTGTAATAGTTACCGTATAGGTTCCTGCTGAAAGTCCTGTTGCTGTTGCTGCACCTCCGCCTGTTGGAGACCAGCTATAATGATAATCACCAGTTCCTCCGGTTACATTTACAGTCGCAGACCCGTTTGAACCGCCATTACAAGAAACATTAGTTTGAGATGTAGTAGCTACAATCGCAGCAGGTTGCGTAATAGTAAAACTTTGAGTTGTTTGACATAAGTTAGCATCTTTAATCGTTACAACATAAGTTCCGGCAGCTAAACCAGAAGCTGTAGCAGCTGTACCACCCATTGGTGTCCAATTATAAGTATAAAGGCCTGTTCCTCCTGTTACATTTACAGTAGCTGAGCCTGTAACTCCTCCATTGCATGCTATATTTGTTTGCGATGTCGTAACCGTTAAGGCATTAGGTTCTGTAATGGTAAAGTTTTTTATAATAGAACAACCATTTGCAGATGTTATTGTTACAGCATAATTACCTGCAGTAAGATTATTTACTGTTGCAGAATTTCCTACTGAAGGTGACCATTCGTAGGTAAAAGGGCCTGGAGCTCCTGTCGGAATTACTGTTGCAGAACCTGTATTGGATCCATTGCACAAAACATCAGTTTGAGATTGAACTGCTACTAAAGTATTTGTGGTACCAATAGTAAAGGTTTTTGTTATTGTACAACCATTATCATCTCTAATTAAAACAGTATGTATTCCTGCAGCTAATCCTGTTGCAAGTGCTGTAGTAGCTCCGGAAGGTGCCCATGAATAAGTATATGGTGTAGCCCCACCAGTAACATTTACTGCTGCCTGTCCGCCTGTTGAACAAGTTGCATTGATCTGACTTTGAGTTGCACTTAAAACTGCAGGCTCTCCAATAACAAAAGTTTTGTCAATTATACATCCTTTACCATCCGTTATTCTACAAGTGTATGTTCCTGCAGTCAATCCAGTAACTGTAGCCTGATTTCCTACAGAAGGGGACCATGTGTAAGAATAATTTGGTGTTCCACCTGTTACTGTAACAGTTGCGGTACCGGTAGCACTGCCATTACAAAGCACATCTGTTTGTGATTGTGTAGCTGCAAGAGCTGCAGGTTGGTCTATTATAATGTTCTGTGTTATAGAACAGGTATTATCATCTGTAATCGTTACAGTATAAGTACCAGCAGTAAGTCCGGTTGCTGTTGCTGCAGCTCCACCTGTTGGAGACCAGGAATAATGATAATCACCAGTTCCTCCGGTTACGGTTACTGTTGCAGATCCGTTACCTCCGCCATTACAGGAAACATCTGTTTTAGTAGAAGTAGCCGATAATACTGCAGGTGTGTCAATAGTAATATTTTTTATGAGTTTACATCCATTGGCATCTGTAATGGTACAGGTATAATCTCCGGCTGGTCTGCCTGTTATTACAGCAGTTGTACCACCAAGAGGTGCCCATTGATAAGTATAAAGAGGAGTGCCTCCTGATACTGTTACACTTGCAGAACCATTACTTCCTCCAAAACAACTTACAGGAATGCTTGCAGTTGTTGCAGATAAAGCTGCTGCAGGCTCAGTTATATTGAAATTTTGTGTAGTAGTACAAGAGTTATCATCTGTAATAGTTACAATATAGGCTCCTGCTATTAATCCAGTAGCCGTAGCTCCAGTTCCTCCAGAAGGTGCCCAGGAATAGTGGTATTCACCAGTTGCACTGGTTCCACCAGTTACATTTACAGTAGCAGAACCGGTTGCGTCTCCATGACAGCTTATGTTGGTAATTGGACCTTGCGTTGCTGTCAGGGCAGTTGGCTCTGTTATGGTAAATGTTTGAGTAGCCTGACATAAATTATCGTCTTTAATAGTTACAGTATAAGTACCGGCAGTTAATGCTGATGCTGTTGCACCTGAACCTACGGCAGGACTCCATGAATAGCTGTAATTACCTGTTCCTCCCGTTACAGCAACACTTGCAGATCCGGTTGCTGCGCCATTACATAAAATATTCGTTTGAGAAGGTGTTATAGAAAATGCAGGTGGTTGTGTAATAAGAAAAGCCTGCGTAGTTGTACAAGAATTTGCATCTGTAACAGTAACTTCATATGTTCCTGCAGCTAATCCTGTAACAGTAGCAGTAGAGCCTACAGATGGAACCCATGAATAAGTATAAGTACCTGCACCAGTTCCTCCTGTTACGTTTACTGTAGCAGTTCCGTTTGCACTATTATAACAGCTTACATTATTTACGGTTCCCTGAGTAGCAATTAATGCTGGTGGTTCAGTTATTGTGAAAGCTTGAATTTTTTCGCATTGGTTAGCGTCTTTGATTTTTACACTATAACTACCTGCTGTAAGACCGCTTATTGTAGCCGAAGTTTCGTTGTTAGACCAAAGATAAGTATAGGGCGCAGTTCCTCCGGTTGGTGTAACTGTTGCAATACCAGTTGCACCTCCATTACAAGCAATATTAGTTTGTGATGCTCCTGCAATAATAACAGGTATTGTTAATGTTCTGGCTGAAGATGTTGCTGCTGGTGTACATAAACCGGTGGCTACCACTCGATATACATATCCATTCATACCCGCAGTAACACCTGTTATGGTAAGCGTTGCTGTAGTTGCTCCGGAATAAGGAGCAATATTTGGAATATTAAAGAAACCAGCTCCCTGATTTACCTGCCATTGATATCCGGTAACATTGGCAGCAACAACTGTAAAAGTCGCATCTGAACCTAAACAAGTGATACTGTTACTAGGCTGTGCTGTAATAAATGGCGCAGAATTAATCGTAAGCGCTGCATTGTTTGAAGTTGCATTAGGCGTACATAACCCCGTAGCAACAACTCGATATATATATCCGTTTAGTGCTGTAGTCGCTCCTGTTATAGTAAGTGTTGCTGTAGTCGCTCCGGAGTAAGGCGCTCCATTTGCAATATTAGAAAAACCAGCTCCCTGATCTACCTGCCATTGATATCCGGTAGCGCCAGACGCTGTAGCAGTAAAAGTAGTATTCGCTCCTGCACAAATTGTACTTGCAGAAGGTTGTGCCGTAATACTAGGTGCAGAATTAACAGTTAGTACTACAGCATTTGAAACTGCATTCGGTGTACATGTCCCTATAGCTACCATTCTGTAAAAGTAACCATTCAATATTGCAGGTGCTGCAGTTATAGTAAGTGTTGTTGTGGTAGCCCCTGAGTAAAGAGCATTATCTGAAATATCAGAGAAACCTGCACCTTGATTTACTTGCCATTTATAGGCGGTGGCATTAGCAGCACTAGCAGAAAAAGTCGTATTTGCTCCTGCACATATTGGAGAATCTGAAGGTTGAGCTGTTATAACCGGAAGAGGGTTCACTGTTACGGGTATCGTAATAGGGGTACCGGGACAACTATTAAGAGTAGGGGTTACTGTATAAGTAACTACACCATTGCCTGTAAGGGTTTGGTTGATTGAAGTTCCTGAACCGGCAGAAGCACCACTAACAGTACCACTTGTTGTAACAACTGTCCATGAAAAGGTAGCCCCTGTTGGTGCTGATGTTAAAGCTATATTTGGTGAAGTTCCGCTACAAATTGTTGCAGAAGCAGGAGTTGCTGTTGCTACAGGTAAAGCAGTAACGTTTAATAATGCCAAACCATTTGATGTTATTGTGTTTGAGCAGGAACTTGTAAGTGCAACTCTATACGTATATCCATTCATAGCTGATGTGATAGAACTAATATTAAGATTTGCAGTATTAGATCCTGAATAATTAGGACTACCTCCTCCATTGGTAATAGGGGTATATCCAGAACCTGTATTTACTTCCCATTGATATGTTGCAGTATTGGTTGCCACCACAGAAAATGAAGCAGTTGATCCTGTACAGGCTGCATAAGAAGCAGGCTGAGTAGTTACTGATGGCGATGAAGCTGCCAATGTAGGTTCTGTTATGATTACAGTATGTGGAGTTTGACATCCAATGTTATCTGTAACTGTAACAGTATATGTTCCAGCAGTTAGATTTGTTACAGTTGCCGTTGTTCCTACTATTGTTGAAGACAATGACCATGAATAAGTATATGGAACAAAACCTCCTGAAGCTGATACTGTAGCAGATCCGGTGTTTCCACCATTACAGCTTACATTGGTTTGAGCAGTTGTGGTAACAGTTGTATTAGGAATTGATAATGTTGCTGAATTTGAATTTACAGATCCGGCTCCACTAACTACACATCGGTAAAGATAACCATTCATACCAGTGGTTGCTCCGCTGATCGCTAAAATTGCAGTAGTTACTCCGGAGTAAGGAGCACCGTTTGCAAGATCGGTAAAGCCGCTTCCGGTATTAACCTGCCATTTATAGCTAGTTGCATTGGTTGCAGTAACATTAAAAGTAGTGTTTCCGGCAGGACAAATCGTTCTGTTAGCCGGATTACCTGTTATTGTTGGTAAAACACCTAAAAAGTTATATCCGGAAGGCATTGTAATGCCTGTTGCAGCCGAAGAAAGTGTCCAGTTAGACTGATTCGTTAAAGCAGCTCTAATAGCGGCAACATTGGCAAATGGTGCGCCTGTACCATTAAATACACCTGAAGTAGGATTACTACCACCTGTAAAAAAAGCATTTACACCACCTGTAAGCCCTGGAGGTATAACAGAAGAGTTAGGGCCAATAGTACATGTTCCTGATGGTACATCCCAAGTTGCCACTGTTGGTGCACATCCCGCACTCGTATAATATGTAAGTCCCGTTATTACAGTTACACCTCCTCCACTAATTACACCTCCTCCGCCTTGAAAAACAATGATCTGGTCACCAACACTTGATAAGGATAATCCGTACAAAAGAGTCGATTCTGTGGCTACAACAGTTCCATTAGGAGTTAAAGTACTGGTAGTAGGATTGTAAACAGAAGCAGTTAAGCCTTTTATGACTATTTCAGTTCCTGCAGCAATTGCAGTTCCTGAAGTCCATGTTACAGCTCCTTCTGTAGTTGCTGTAGCCGATGCCCAACTACCGCCACCTGCATACCCTCTGTCAGAAAAACTAATTACAGTGTTAGCAGAAATATTAGTAAGCAATACAAAAGAATAAGAGTCAGCAGCTGATGTTGCATTAGCAGTTGCATCAAACCCACTGAAGACAATATCTCCTGCCGCTAAAGTCGTTTGAGAATTACCTAAGTAACTCTGTAAAAATATCCCTAAGAACAAGGCGATATTTATAAAATTCTTGATTTGAGAGTAAAAATGTTTCATAATTAAGATAGTTAAATTATAAAGAGGCAAATTGTTCACCGTTTTTTATACCAAAAGCGAGCAATTTATGCCCACTCATAAATCCTTCATCCGTATAAACTGTGTTTATACGCAATTGGGTGTTATCATAACATTGTATGATTAAACCGTTATTTTCATTTATTTCTAAAATGGTTCCCGGGGTTTTTGAGTTTATACCCGAAGAATCGATTTGTGAAACTTCTACAATACGTACATTTAAACCATTCCATTGAGTATATGCACCTTTATTCCATGGATTACAGGCGTTAACAAGAGCCTGAATAGATTTTGAATCCTGATTCTCCCATTGAATACTGACATCAGTAATTGTTGGTTTTTTATAATATTGAGCTTTTGTTTCATCCTGGGTAATTCCTTCATCATTAAGATGTAATACAGTCAATAGTTCAGGCAGGATATGAGAAGCGAGATAAGATAAATTGGTACAAACCATACCATGAGTTAGATCTGCATGCAATGGAAATGTTTTTTTTAAGATTATTTTTCCTTTATCAATCTCTTTATCGATACTGTGAACAGAAATTCCGGTTTCTTTTTTTTGTTTTTTAATAGATTCAAAAACAGGATCAGCCCCACGCATTTCTGGTAAAAGACCATAGTGGAAGTTATAAAACAAATTAGAATGCTGTTTTATAATTTCTTCTGATATTTTCCAAGGAAAAGTCATGGTAAAAATGTATTTAGGATTACTGATTTTGATGATTTCTTCTAGCTGATTTTTTAGTTTAGATTTTTCGATCCATATTAAATTAATACCTGTCTGTGAAGCAAAATGTATACAAAAGGCTTTTACATCTTCATTCTCGATTGGCACTCCAATAGTATGTAATCTGCCAAGAGCATATAAAGCTTGTATAGCAGGAAACGCCATTCTATTATTACACAAAACAACTATGTCATTTATAGTACTCATGATTCTAAACAGGCATAAGAGTTAAACCATGAATTTGAGGCTATATCCTGAGCTGCGAGAATATGATACTGTAAGCGTTTACGTTCTTGTTCTAAATTGGTTACCTCAGATATATTTTCTAAAAGACAATTACCTGTTTCTTCATTTTTTGTTACTGTTGCATAATATAAAGGAGCTTCAGAGTAACCTGTATAAGGGTTCATATAAACTTTTCCACGCGGAGAGTTTATAACAAGATTGTCTAATGATTGACCATCTGAATTTTGAATAAACAAAGCGGCTTCCCATCCTAAAAGAGAAAAGATATTGGCTTTATTTTCTTTAATCCCTTTCATTGTTAATAAGAAATCTTCATTTTCTTTATTGTCTGTATTTGAGGCCCAAGGAATGGCACAACTCCAGTCATATCCGGGATATGGTATTTTATTTAGCCATAATTCTTCGGCAGTAAAACCGCTTCCATACGTTTTGCATGAAGCAATATTTGTTAATTTTGATGATTCTCTAAAAAAGTCTTCTGCCATATCGCCACAAAAGGATGTAAATATTGAAACATTTTTATTTTGTTGAATATATTCATCTAATGGGCCTAAATTGAATTCGGCACGTTGTAAAGGTGTAATATGATTATAGCTAATACTAATCCCTTTGTCTTCTAAAGCTGTAGAATAAGTATAAGGAGGACGATAGCCTGCATCATAAAATGAACAGGTAAATGCAAAATTATTTTGTCCTTCTTCAATTGCTTTGCGAACAATAGCACGGGAACATAAATTGCCTTCTAATGAAATAAAATACATATTAGACAATTTTTTTTCAAAGCTTTGAAAATGATATCCACTGTCTAATACAATTAGCAATTTATCAGTACTTTCAAAAAGAGGCTGTATAAATTCAGCGGTAACAGGGTTTATATAAGCTACAATGATATCTGTACTATTTAAGAGTAATTCTTCGCAGCAAGTATAAATTTCTCTGTTGTTACCACCAACTCCTATATTGGCAGTTACAATTTCATGTTTTTCAAGACTCCCTGTTTTCTTTAAAGCAGATTTAAAACCATCCATTATGTCAAAAGACATTGAAGGGTAAATGACAGATCGGGGCAAGAGTAAAGCTATTTTCATAAACAATTTTAATAGATAATTTAAAACAAAATAACCCAGTAGAATTTCTAATGGGTTATTAATGTTAGTTTCTTGAAGGAAAAATTCCCTGAAGACATATTACATAGTTCATACCCAAGTATGGTTGTTGTATTGTTATTGGCTGATTATTTCCGGTTTGAGCAACGGTTATAACAGGTGTAACAGGTTTAAGGGCGCTATCAGCTGTTTTAGCTGAATAAAGTCCAGTTAATGAAGCTAAATTAGCATTGGTTGGAGAGCCTGTACCACCCGTGTCTGCAAATGATTTTAATGCAAAAGAAGCTTGCGGTGCAACATGTGTATGCAATGGTAAATTTAAGCTGGTTGCCGTTACAGTATTTGTTCCAGTAATACTTCCGAGAGGAAATTGGGTAACACCTTGCGCAATTCCGGTTCCAACAGGAATTCTGCCTCTATAATCAGGTAATGCAAAAGTAGTAATGCCATTGCCGCCATATGTTGTACCCAAGAGGCTAAATAATGCCTGATTGGTACTGATATTCATAAGTTGCCCTGAACATGTTGCCCAATATTTTGGAGTAAAATTACCAGCGAAGAGGCGAATTTCAGATATTGTTCCTTCCATAATTTTGTTTTTTATTAGTTTCTAGTTGGGAAAATACCTTGCATGCAAATAATATAATTTGTAGAAAGGTATGGTTGTATAATACTGAAAGGGTTGTTACTGCCTGTATTGTTAAGTGTAACAGCTGAAGTTTGTGCTTTTAGATTGGTATCTGCCTGAGCTGTAGAATAAGCGTCAGCCAAACCTGCTAAAATAGTATTTGTTGGTGATCCTGATTCTCCAGTGGCATTATAAGCAGGAAGAGCAATAGAGCCTGTCGCAACGTGAGTATGTGAAGGCATTTGATTTATAGTCATTGTGGCTGTTTCTGTACCACCAACTTGTCCAAGTACAATATTAGGAAGTCCCGGACCCTGACCTGTACCAACAGGAACACGGCTTCGTAAATCAGGAAGATTAAATGTAACCTGACCATCTCCGCCATATGTTGTACCAATTATTACAAATAGAGCTTCATAATTAGCAATACTTTGAGAAGATCCATTACAAAAAGCCCAGTTTAATGGTGGAAAATTCCCAGCAAATAATCTTATTTCTCCTATAGTTCCTTCCATAGTTAGTTATATTTTAAATTTAAATTATAATTTTTAAGTTGCTTGTAATTATTGTATTTATGAGCGTGGCGGAAAATTTCCAAACAAACAAATAATATAGTTCATTCCAATAGATGGCTGCGTTATAGAAAGTGGTTGTCCTGACCCAACAGGAGTAACGGTCACATTATATGTAGCAGCTTTCATGCTTGTATCTCCTTCATCAGTACTATACATAGATGCTTTTGCTGCAAGAATATTTCCAGATGGAGTACTGGCATCACCTTCATCCGAATAAGCAGGAATTGAAACAGCAGCAGTAGTAGCATGTGTATGAGAAGGGAGGTTTAAAGTCGTTAATGCTATACCATTAGTTCCGGATGATTCTCCTATAACATATTGTGATAAACCGTTTCCCTGACCCGCTCCTATAGCTACACGTCCCCCAAAGTCAGGGAGTTTAAAAGTAGTTTGGCCGTCTCCGCCATAGTAAGTGCCAATAATAGAAAACAACGCTGTATTAGATCTTATAGCAACGGTTTGCCCATTACAAAATGCCCAGTTTCTGGGTGCAAAATTTGCTGCAAATTGACGTATTTCTCCAATTGTTCCATCCATAATTATATTGATTTAAATAGTTAACTTAAACTTGTAAATAACAGTCCTACTAAATGAATGATTAAGTACTGTAAATTAGCGCAACATTTTTTATTGTTGTAAGGCTAAGTTACTGTATGTAAGTAGTTTAAAAAGCACGTATAAACACCTGTTTTTAAACACAGATTTTTTAGTTCTTCTCTATTATAAATACTATTCGTTTAATTCTGGATTTAAAATTAAAGAGCAAAAGTCTTAACTGGAAAAAAGATGTCATAGAACGGCTTTTTCCTGTCATGAAATGGCTTTTTAGTGTAAGGGCTTGTAAAGTGAGATTTGGGACAGATATTTATATCAATAAAATAATAATGTAAATAATTTATGCTGTAATTTTTGATCAAATATGCTTCTTTTTCAAAAGAAGATTCAATAAAGATAAATAAAAACTTACATATATTGAATGACTTGATTTATTTTTTTAAAATAAGAGATTGAATAAGAGATGAATGGATGAAAAACTATTTAAAAATTTACTTTTTTATAACTTATATAATAATCTTTGAAAAGAGTTTATGACAACTTCATATAAAGTATTATAAAAATGAAATTAAAAGTTAATCGTTCCTAATTATTTTAAGAAATATAAATTAAAAGAGATAGTGCAGAAATTGATGTAGGATCTTTGTCTGTACTATCTCTTTTATGACTTAAAGTATTTAATAATATTGCCTCAACGAAGAGTTGCAGGCTTTTAAGTTGATAATTTTATTTGGATAGCTAATATATTCGCATATAACATATTAATAGTGTTTTTTCTGATTAATCATAAGTTCTTCGATTTTTTTTAATTCTGAAGTTATGGATGTGCAGAGGATTTCGTACAAAGTAGTTCGTGAAATGGGATAAATAGGGTAAATATATTTACGCCAGACTACCGTTGTAGGGATATCATCTGTTTTGTGTTTCTGATACAGTTCTTTTACAAGTTTATAGCGAAGGAGTTTGTTTTTTTGAATTCCGAGACTTCTATTTGCAGATATAGGCATAAGATGTGGTATTAAATGAATAATAGAGAAGATGAAGAAAGATTTTTAGAGAAAATGAGATTTATGAAGTAAAGTTATAATAGAGATTATTGGATTAGTAATATTGTTTTGAAAAATGATTTTTTTTATTTGCTTTAATCTCTGAAGGTTAACACTAAGACTAAAGCTTTTTTTTGACTTCTAACTATAGTTGTTTTTTTATTTTAAGTCTTGTAGGGATTATCCTTTGTATATTGATATACTATGCTTTTTAAATCTCGGATTTTTAATTACGATATTCTCATATTGATTAAAAGCAAAGCGCTCCTTATTTGAAAGCTCATTTTTGCAATTCCAGTTTCCAATTCCATCTTTAAAAATTGTATTGTCATTTACTTTGTAGCTTTCATGGTCTACTATTGGTTTTATTTTTACGCTCATTTTTATATTGTTTAAAAGTTGTATTTATTTTGAAAAAAAGCCATTCATGGAATAGTATAATTGGTTTTAAATTCGTTGCTATAAGTAATATGGTTAGAAGCAACGATGCGTAAATGTCATTATTAGGCTGCATTTGTCTGTTCGTTTTGTTGGTTAAAAAAATTAAAAATATATCCATTTAAAAAACTGACTGATGACATAGATAAAGGGATATTTGTTCTTGTGCCATTTTCATTAATTAAACTAGCCTCAATAAACCAACTTGAGCGTACAGGTTTAAAAGAGGAGGCAATAATATCAACTCCATCGGTAAATTCTTCATTATTGAACTCTTTGGTAAGTTTCTGTAGTTCAAGAACTCTTGAGCCTTTTAAGTTCCCTTTTGCATCTTTTTTAAGAAGATTGAAAACAATTTTAACCAGAGAAGCTGTTTCTTTATTGGTAGAAAGTGATGAAATGTAATTTTGCACTTTTTCAATTCCAATAGTTACAGTGTCATCCCAGCCTTCATTAATTCGATAGCCAATTGTAATTTCTTCTTTGTCATTCGAAAAGGTATGGGACATTTGCTTTTCTTTAAAACCATAAACCTGATTTTTTAAATCGAGAATAGTTTCAAAAAGCTGAAATGTTTCAGTTTTTACATTACTGATTATTTTAGATGCTTTATGTAGTTTTAAAATTGCTTTAGGTATTGTTTCCGCTACCAGTTTTTTATATGTCTCTCTTTCTTCATTTTTTTTCTTTTCTATACTTGACAAAGCTTCTTTTAATTGTTGTACAGAAAAATGAGATAAATCAATAGTTTTTGCTTGTGTATTAGTAGTTATAGTGTTCATGATTTTTCCTGAGGTTAAATTTTGATTATAAAATTTCAATTTCTTCTTTAAATGGATCTTCATAATAAGGTTTAAAATTTTGTGCAAGAGAAAGTTTTGAAATACTTTTTATTTTGTTTTCTATAATTATAGAAACAGGCCTGGATACAGCTGTTGGGTTCTCGAGAATATGCATCCATTGAAAACGTTCCTGATTAATGCAGATTCTCTCTCCTGTGGTAAATGTTTTTGTTCTTTCAGAACAAAACTGCAAAGCAAGGTATAATAAAGCAATGCGTTCTTCGATTTGTTTTCTACTCATGATTTTTCTTTAAAATTGTTTTTAATTTTTTTATGTCAGATTCTATAAGATTTCTTTCAGCGCTATTTGGATTTTTAATCAGCCAGTTTTCCAACTCGTTGATTTTTTCTTCAATTTGATCTGTTTTCATTTTATGTAATTAAAAGGGTTAATGGTTCTATTATGTTTTTAATTATTTTAGATTTTATTAAATTATATCTGAGTTTGTTGTTAATAATGATTTTTCTTTTTTATGTATTGGATATTGCCTATTAATTTTGTAGCAAAATATTTTATTATGAAATTTTAATTTCTTTACTTTGCAAATATAATGTAAAATAATACATTAAAACAAATAATTAACGTAAAATAATACATTTTTTATGGGGTCAACTGAAAGGATTAAAGAATTTCTTGATTTTAAAGGGATTACAAAGTATAAGTTCTGCAATGATTTGGGGTTTTCAAACAAGTTTTTAGACAATAGCAGTAACATGGGAACAGATAAGGCGTGTAAAATATTACATTATTATCCTGAAATGAATTCAGAATGGCTGTTGACTGGAAATGGCTCAATGTTAAAAGAAACAAATACCGATATTGTAATAATGAATAGTGATAGAAAAACCGTTGATTCGTTGCATTTAAGTCAGGAAATACCATTGTATGATCTTGAAGCAGTTGCTGGTTTAAGAGAATTGTTTAACAGTGGAAAGCCACAAAGAATTTTGGATACTATTAAAATTCCAAATCTGCCAAAATGCGATGGAGCCATTTCGGTAACTGGAGACAGTATGTATCCGCTGCTTAAATCAGGAGATATAATTTTGTATAAAGAAACAGAATTTGAAAATATCTTTTTTGGTGAGATGTATCTCTTAAGTGTAAGATTAAATGACTGGGAAGAATATATAACGGTAAAATATGTTCAAAAATCAGAGCAAGGACAAGATTTTGTAAGATTGGTAAGTCAGAATTCACATCATCAACCCAAAGATATTCATATTTCTAAAATTTCAGCTTTAGCACTTATAAAAGCAAGTATTCGCATCAATACTATGATGTAAATATCTTTTATTTTGTAAAGTAAATAAAATCATTATTTGATAGATGTATATTTTGATTACTTTATTTTTAGACAGCCAAAAATACGGTTGAGGTCTAAAAAATGATCATTCGGTAAGTTTAGAGTAAATAGGAAAGATTAATTAAGCAATTTTGGCAGAAAAATGTTTAATTGATTCTATTATGACTTCTCCACTTACTATAATCGCTGCCACTAATTTTTCTTCAATAGCTAATAATGCTGTAACGTATGCAGCAGAACTTGCAAAAGCAACAGGTGCTAAACTTATTTTGTTTAATTCATTTTCTTTAAGTGTTCACAGTGCTAATTCTTTAATCACTGCAGAAACGATGCAAAAGCAGATCGAAAAAGCGACATTAAAACTTCAGACTTTAGGTTTGGAGATTGCAGATTTATTTAAGATTTCGGTAGACAGTTTTTGCAGTTATTCATTTTTAGAAGAAGAGCTTCCTTCCATCATCGATAATACAAATGCCAATCTGGTCGTAATGGGAATGGCAGAACGTTCGCTTGAGCAGGATTTATTAGGAAATTCGACTACTTCTGTCATTAAAAATTTAAATATTCCGGTTTTGGCAGTTCCGGAAAATGCCCGTTTTCATAATGCCAAAAAAATCCTGTATGCCTGCGATACTTTGAGTTTATCATCTATAAAAAGATTTAGCTGGATTAGACAAGTGATAGGAAACTTAGGCTCTGAAATTGAGTTTTTTAGTGTAAACGATAAATTAGATGAAATCAAAGAAGAACAAGGTAAAATTTTACTGAATTCAGCAATAGATAAAGAATTGGAAGAAGTAAAATATATTTACAAAAATGTCCGTTCAAATGCCGTAATTAATGAGATTAGGAAAGAAATCAAAAAATTTAATGCTGACATTTTAGTAATGGTACCACAAAGGTATGGTTTTTGGGACTCATTAGTTCACAAAAGCAAGACCAGAATTATGGCAGCAGGTTTAGATATTCCACTATTATCTATTCCAAAATATTGATTAATAAATTAAAAAAACAAAAAAATGAAGGCAGTAATTACAGCTATTGGCGGTTTTGTACCCACTTCGATCCTTGACAATAAAACAATTTCGGAAACTGTCGAAACGACAGAAGAATGGATTGAAA
The DNA here is from genome assembly GCF_001602525.1 of Flavobacterium chilense. Taxonomy (GTDB): domain Bacteria; phylum Bacteroidota; class Bacteroidia; order Flavobacteriales; family Flavobacteriaceae; genus Flavobacterium; species Flavobacterium chilense. The sequence continues at coordinate 354,805 of NZ_LSYT01000004.1, read as the reverse complement.
AAAGAACCGGAATAAAAGAAAGACGAATAGCAGTAGGCAAAGGCACATCAGATCTCGCCTGCGCTGCGATTGAAAACTTGATGAGTAATTATGATGTTGATGCGTCAGAAATTGATGCATTAATACTTGCAACAGCGACACCAGATCACATTTTGGCACCAACAGCCAGTAAAGTATGCGAGCAAAGTGGACTTGTAAATGCATTTGGTTTTGACATGAACGGAGCATGTAGTGGCTTTTTATATGCACTGGAAATGGGAGCTACTTTAATTGAAAGTGGACGATACCAGAAGATTATTATAGTTGGTGCAGACAAAATGAGCTCAATTGTAGATTATGAAGACCGTAACACCTGTATTCTTTTTGGTGACGGGGCAGGAGCAGTTCTCCTGGAAAAAACAGAGTCAGAATACGGAATGATGAAAAGCATCTTGCGTACAGACGGAAGCGGAACATCTGCTTTATTGGTTCCGGCTGGTGGATCAAAATTTCCGGCAAGCATGCAGAGTATTTTGCACAGAAAGCATTTTATAAGACAAGAAGGATCACTTGTATTTAAAAAAGCAGTTGAATCTATGTCAGGAGTTTCAAAAGATGTTTTAGCAAGTAATGGTATCGAGGCAGATGAAATTGACTGGGTTATCCCACATCAGGCTAACCTGAGAATCATAAACGCAGTTAGTGAAAATCTGAATATTGGTGCCGAGAAAGTTAAAGTAAATATTGACAGATATGGCAATACAACATCAGCAACGATTCCGTTATGTTTATGGGATTTTGCAGCAGACTTTAAAGAAGGTCAAAACCTGCTAATTACTACTTTTGGAGCAGGATTTTCATGGGGAGCGACCTGTTTAAAATGGGGAGTTATGAGAGAAAAAAAAACGCAAAAATCTATAAAAACCAATAATAAAAAAGAGAATATCCTAATGCCTCAACTATAAAAAGTAATAGCATTTCTAATTACAACAGGCTTTTTCAAAATTTTATCATTGTTTAAATTAAAATATAATTTTATTAATTCACCAATCTTTGTTTTTAGTAAATGGGTTCAAGTATTCAAAATAAAACCACCGGAAAAAATTTCTTCTATAAATATTATAGAGTTATAGTGATTCCGGTGGTTTTCTTGGTTTACCTTTCTTCCTATTATTTTCTAAATCCATACCGTAATTTTGACGAAGACTCTTTACTGGTTTTAGACTGGACTTTTGATATTTTTATAATTTTAGTATACTGTGCAGTGCTTACAGAACTAAGTCTTTTTGTAGGCCGAAGTTTGAATCGTCTCATACGTTGGGAACACAATCCTATTTTTAGGGCAATAGCACAATTTATCTGCCTTATTGCAGGAAACATTCTTTTAAATTATGTTTTTTCATGGTTATGGGATTTTCTATATCCAAATACTTCTTTAGAAGAAAACGAACTCGTAATCATCTGGCAGTCTAATCTAATGGCAGTCATTTTGTCTCTTTTTATAAGCTCAATTCATACCGGAATATTCTTGCTTAACAGATGGCGTGTAACTTCAAATGAAGCAGCTGAGCTAAAAATCAAAGCATCAGAACTTCAGGAAGCAGTAACACGTTCTGAGCTGGAATCTTTGAAATTGCAGTTAGATCCGCATTTTATCTTTAATAATTTCAGCACTTTGACAGAGCTCATTCATGAAGATCAAAAAGCAGCGGCTTCTTTTTTAGAAAACATTACTAGGGTTTACCGTTATATGATTTCTAATCTGGATAAAGATACCATAACAGTAAGAGAAGAAATTGAGTTCCTGAATGCCTATTTTTATCTTTTAAAGAAACGATTGGGCGAAAAAATCGATTTACAGTTAGAAGTCGACAGCGCTTGTCTTGATCTTCATTTACCGCCTTTAACTTTACAATTATTGGTGGAAAATGCCGTAAAACATAATATGGCAACATTGTCAAGTCCGCTTATTATTTCTATTTATTCTGATGGAAAAAACATGGTCGTGAAAAATAATTTACAGCCCACTACTGGTAAAACGTTAGTTTCGACAGGTGTTGGACGCAAAAATATAGAATTTCGTTATAAAATTTTATTCAACGAAAAACCTGTTTTTTCACAATCGCTTGAAAGTTTTACCGTGCGTTTACCATTAATATAGAGAGTATGAGAATTTTGATTATTGAAGATGAGAGTATTAATGCCAGCCGACTGAAAAGGCTTTTAGAAGAACTCGAACCCAACTGTGAGATTCTGGATATTATTGATACAGTCGAAGGTGCCGTAAAATGGCTAAAGTCGAATGAAAAACCGGATTTAATTACAATGGACATTCGTCTGGCTGATGGTATTAGCTTTTCTATTTTTGAAGAAATAAAAATTACCAGTCCTGTTATTTTTACAACTGCTTATGACGAATATGCTGTAAGGGCCTTTAAAGTTAACAGCATTGATTATTTGATGAAACCCATTGATAAAACCGAATTAGAATTTGCTTTGCAAAAATTCAAGGCGTTATCAAAAATAGATACTTATCATGATATTGCCGGAATTTTAAAAGGCTTTATTAATAAACCGAGTTTCCGCCTTCGCTTTCTGGTTTCATACCGGGACGGTTACAAAAGTGTGAATGTTACTGATATTGATTTTATTTATTCTGAGTTTAAAACCTCAAACCTGGTTCTTAAATCAGGTATGGTGATTCCAATTCCGCAGACGATGGAAGAACTGGAGCAGGAGCTTGATCCGGATGTTTTCTTTCGTGCCAACAGGCAGTTTTTCATTCGTGCCGAAAGCATAAAAGCGATTGCCAATTATTTTAATGCCAAACTGAAAATTCAGTTAAAAGCAGATCCCGAACGTGAAGTAATTATAAGTCGGGAAAAAGCACCACATTTTAAACACTGGATGGATCGTTGAGAATCCTTCTTTCAAAAAATAAAAATAAGCCTTTCTATAGTATGCAAATCTATAGTGTAAGGCTTTTTTTATGCGCGATTATTTGGGTTGACCGACGTATTCGTTTCGGTATCGAAAAATTACGTTTGGGTAAAATTATCCCGTTTTAAAGGCGTTTTGAGATGTTATTTTGCCGTCAAATTAGACGAATTCATTAAATGTGAAATAAAATGGCAAAACAAATTTTTCAAAATTATAAAACACTCAGTAAGGCATTAGTTTTATTGATTATAATCGGTTTTTCATCCTGCGGTAAAAGTGGTTCAGATGCAGGAGCTTTTGCACCGCCAAAACCTGAAGTTGATTTTCTCAAAACAAAATCGATTACAGGTCAAGTAGAAAAAAAATATCCCGGAACTGTTGAAGGTACAGTTAACGTTGACATAAAAGCACAGGTTTCGGGCTATCTTGAAGCTATTTATGTTAAAGAAGGAGATTATGTCAACAAAGGGCAATCTCTTTTTAAAATTAAAGGAGATGTATATGCAGAGCAGGTAAATAATAGTCGTGCTGCTTATAAGAGTGGGCAGGCGAATCTGGCGAATGCTAAACTGGAAGTAGAAAAAATCAAACCTCTTGTTGATGGAAAAGTTTTTTCAGACATGCAGTTAAAAACAGCTCAGGCTAATTATGAAGCTGCGGTGGCGCAAGTTGCTCAGGCAAAAGCAGCTTTAGGATCTTCACAGTTAAATGCTGATTTCTCTTTGATAAAAGCGCCGGTAAGCGGTTATATCAGCCGAATTCCAAATCGTATTGGAAATTTAGTTACACCAAATGATGCCGTGCCATTAACAGTACTTTCAGAAATTAATACTGTTTTTGTTTATTTTTCTCTTACAGAAGCAGACTATCTTGCCTTTTCAAAAGATCCTAAATCAAACCAGACCGTAAGTTTAATTATGGCCGATGACAGCGAATACGACCAAAAAGGAAAGCTGGAAGTAGCAAGTGGAAATATCGATCGTAATACAGGAACTATTTCGCTAAAAGCTATTTTTCCAAACCCTAAAAAAATGCTTCGTTCAGGAGGTTCTGCAAGAGTGATTTTAAATAACAGTTTATCATCTGTCATCACGATCCCTATGGCGAGCGTGAAGGATATACAAGACAAATTTTTCGTTTTTGTTTTAAAACCGGGAAATAAAGTAGCCATGGTACCCATCGAAATTGCCGGAAACTCAGGAACAAATTACTTTGTGAAATCAGGTTTAAAATCAGGTGATAAAATCGCTTTAAACTCAATCGATGCTTTGTATGACAATGTAGAAGTAGTTCCAAAAACCACTGCAAAAACGTTGAGCAGTAAATAACTTTTGATTTTAATATAAATAACATTTTCCATGTTAAAGAAAATAATAGACAGGCCCGTATTGGCCACCGTTATCTCCATAGTTTTGGTGATATTAGGTATCATAGGTCTTACCAGATTATCGGTTACAAGATTTCCTGATATTTCGCCTCCAACTGTAATGGTTAGTGGTTCTTATCCAGGAGGTAACAGTGAAACTGTAATTCGTTCAGTAGTAACACCGCTTGAAGAACAAATAAATGGTGTTGAAAATATGCAGTACATTAAATCGACTGCGAGTAACGACGGATCATTTTCGATCAGCGTAATTTTTAAACAGGGAATCGACCCTGATCAGGCTGCTGTAAATGTACAAAACAGAGTGCAGCAAGCGACTCCAAAACTGCCTCAGGAAGTAGTTCGAATGGGGCTTACTACCTCAAAACAACAAAACAGTATGATTGTTATTTTCAATCTTTATACAGATGATAACAGTAAATACGATGAGTTGTTTTTGCAGAACTATGCCAACATCAATCTGGTACCACAAATGAAACGTGTTCCGGGAGTGGGACAGGTTCAGATTTTTGGACAGAAAGATTACTCGATGCGTGTATGGCTTGATCCCAGAAAAATGGCAAATGCAGGTTTAGTGCCTTCAGATGTTACGCAAGCCATTGCAGATCAAAGTTTAGAGTCGGCACCGGGAAAACTTGGTGAAGAATCCAGAGCAGCTTTAGAATATGTAATTCGTTATAAAGGAAAGAAAAATAAACCTGAACAATATGAGAATATTGTAGTTAAAAATAACGGCGGAAGTCTTTTAAGACTTAAAGATGTGGCGAGAGTTGAGTTTGGTTCTATTTCATATAGCGGAGATAATAAATCGAACTCGTTAAATGCTGTAACCATGGCTATTTTACAGACTTCGGGCTCTAATGCAAATGATATTGAAATTGGTGTAAACCGAGAAGTAGAGAGATTATCTAAATCTTTCCCTCCCGGAATTAAATACGTCAATGTAATGAGTACCAAAGAAAGACTTGACGAAGCTACAGGACAGGTTAAATCAACCTTGATCGAAGCGTTTATTCTGGTTTTTATTGTAGTATTTATATTCCTGCAGGATATTCGCTCGACGATTATTCCGGCGATTGCCGTTCCGGTAGCGATTGTGGGAACGTTTTTCTTCCTGTTGGTGTTTGGTTTTACCATTAATATTTTAACACTTTTTGCCTTGGTATTAGCCATTGGTATTGTGGTCGATGATGCCATTGTAGTCGTTGAAGCCGTGCACAGTAAAATGGAAGAAGATGGCAATTTAACAGCCAAAGAAGCTACCCATGGCGCAATGGCAGAGATTACAGGAGCCGTTATTTCGATCACTTTAGTAATGTCCGCTGTATTTATTCCAATTGGTTTCATGACAGGTTCGTCGGGGATTTTTTATAAGCAGTTTGCTTATACACTGGCTATTGCGATTATTATTTCGGCTGTAAATGCACTTACGTTAACTCCGGCATTGTGTGCGCTTCTTTTAAAGAATGTTCACAGTGGAGAGCACGGAGAACATGAACATAAAACAAGTTTTAAAGAACGTTTTTTTGTTGGGTTTAATACCGGTTTCAACAACTTAACCGGAAGATACATTAAAGCGGTTCGTTTTCTTATTGGAAGAAAATGGCTTGCAGCAGGATTAGTAACAGGAATAAGTGCAATTGCAATATGGATGATGATGTCAACTCCAAAAAGTTTTGTACCGCTTGAAGATGACGGATTCATGCTCTACAGTTTATCAATGCCTCCGGGAACCGCTCTGGATCGTACTACAGAAGTGATGACCAGAATGGAAAAAGAAATTGCAACAGTTGATGCCGTTGCCAATAATACCAGTATTACCGGATACAACATTTTGAGTAATAGTGCCAGTACTGCTTACGGATTAGGATTTATAAAATTAAAACCTAAAAACGAAAGAGGAGCAGTAAAAGATATTGACGAGATCCTAAATACTGTAAATGGCAAATTAGCGAAGATCAAAGAAGGTTCGATAATGGTATTGAGAATGCCTCCGGTGGAAGGATTTGGAGTAACAAGTGGTGCCGAAATCGTACTTCAGGACAGAACAGCGCGTGATCCTGCAACTTTAAAAGCAATGGCAGATAAAGTAATCGGGCAGATTATGCAGCAACCGGGAGTTCAGTATGCTTATACAACTTTCAGAGCCGATTATCCGCAGCTAGAACTGGAAGTAGATGAAGAAAAAGCCAGACAAATGGGCATCAATATGCGTGAACTTTTAGGGAATATTCAAACCTATTTTGCAGGAGATCAGTCATCTGATTTTACAAGATTTGGTAAATTCTACAGAGTAAATGTAAAAGCCGATGGTGTTTTTAGAGTAGATGAGGATGCCTTTAATGAAATATTTGTCCGAAATGCCAATATGGAAATGGTACCTGTAAAATCGTTTGTAAAATTGCATAAAGTGTACGGACCAGAATCTGTAAACCGATACAATCTTTACAACTCTGTCAATATTACAGCAGTAGCACTTCCGGGATTTAGTAACGGACAAATTATGGGGAATCTTGAAAAGGTTTTAGATAAACTTCCGTCTGATTACAGTTATGAATGGACAGGATTAAGTTTGGAAGAAAAATCAGGAGGAAATCAAACCATTGCGATTTTCGGATTATGTCTGCTTTTTGTATTCTTCTTACTGGCAGCACAATACGAGAGTTATTTATTGCCTTTGGCAGTATTGCTTTCCATTCCAACCGGAATTTTAGGAGCATTTGCAGGAATCAAAGCAGTAGGCCTGGATAACAATATTTATGTTCAGGTTGGATTAATCATGCTGGTTGGGCTTTTGGCCAAAAACGCGATTTTGATTGTAGAGTTTGCTCTCCAAAGACGTCACGCAGGTTTGTCTATAATAGAATCTGCTATAGAAGGAGCAAGGTCAAGATTACGACCAATTATCATGACTTCATTGGCATTTATTGTGGGTATGATTCCGTTAATGTTTGCTGCCGGAGGAACTGCAGTGGGAAACCGATCTATTAGTGTGAGTGCTTCGATTGGGATGTTGAGTGGTGTTGTTTTAGGAGTTTTTGTAATTCCGTTGCTTTTCATCGTATTTCAATACCTGCAGGAAAAAGTATCTGGTAAGAAGAATGTAGTTCAAACCATAAAAGAATAATAATGAAAATATTATATAAAATTGGAATGGTGGTATTTTCGGGTATGATCTTAACATCATGCGTAGTGGGAAAAAAATATTCCCGCACTGAGTTAAATGCTCCCGAAAAATACCGTGAAGAGTTAACCGTAACAGGAGATACTATTTTGCATTCCTGGAAGACCTATTATAAAGATCCGCTTTTAGTTGATTTGATCGAAAAAGCCCTCGTTAAAAACAACGAGGTGCTTATCACGGTTAAAAGCATGGAACAACTGGATTTAAGCTATAAACAAGCGAAATTATCTTTATTGCCAACATTAGATTTTGATGCAGCAGCTACACGCTCGTATTTGTCTAAGAATTCGTTAAACGGATCTTTGAGCGCTCAATTTACAAGTAAAGATTATATGGATGATTACAGCGCCAATCTTCGTATGTCCTGGGAAGTAGATATTTGGGGAAAAGCGGCCATGCAGAAAAGAGATGCTAAAGCGGCTTATTTTGCTCAAAAAGAAAACCTTTCGGCTTTAAAAACCCGAATTATTGTTCAGGTGGCGCAGTCGTACTACAATCTTTTAGGTTTAGACGAACAGCTTAAAATTGCTCAGAAAAATATTGAATTGAGCGACAGTACTTTGCAAATGATGAAGCTACAGTACAATTCAGGTTCAATCAGTTCTTTGGCAGTAAATCAGACTGAAGCCCAGAAAAAAACGGCTGAATTACTGGTTCCTTTAGCAAAAGCTAATATTGCAGTTCAGGAAAACGCGTTACAAATTTTATGCGGAGAATATCCAAATACCATAACACGTTCCGGAAATCTTAATGTAGATGAATTTGCTTTTGAAATGCCAGCAGGAATTCCAGCTTCACTTTTAAGCCGAAGACCCGATGTAAAAGCAAGCGAATATGCAGTAATGTCGGCTACAGCCAAAACAGGATTAGCAAAAGCTACGATGTATCCAACATTGAGTTTAAGTCCGTCAATTGGAATAAATTCATTTGAGTTTGATACCTGGTTTAATTTTCCGGGATCGGTTACAAAAAATATAGCAGCGAATCTGGCACAGCCTATTTTTCAGAAGAAAGCATTAAGAACGGCTTATGAGGTAGCTGTTTTAGAACAGGAAAAAGCAGTTGTACAGTTTAAACAATCATTTATCACGGCTGTTGGTGAAGTTTCTGATGCCATGTCGCAGTTAAAATATGCTGATGAACGTATAAAACTATCAGAAGAAAAAGCATCTTCTTTGGAAAAAGCCACATCAGATGCTTCGCTTTTATACAAAAGCGGTATGGCAAATTATCTTGAAGTAATAACAGCACAAAACAGTGCTTTGCAAAATGATCTGGATGTCGTTGCTATAAAATTAGAAAAGCTAAATGCTGCGATCAATCTATACCGTGCTTTGGGCGGGGGAGTAGAATAATATACTTTTTTAATCCATCATCTTTATAACATTTATAAGATGATGGATTTTTGTATTCATTAAAATGCATGGATAGTTTTCGAATCAGTAAATGGAGAGATTGTATATAACGAATGCATTATTTGATAAAAAACTTTTCAATTATGCTGCTTAAAATGCTGTTTTTCTACAAATATAGGCTTGTCTTTTTTTTAGGTAAATAAATACAAAAAAAACAAACTTAGGTACGAATTGCGGATAATTAAATAAAATCAGATCTATAATTTTGTATATAATCCTCGGGAAAATAATTTCTAAAACCTTAAATTAAACTAATACTTATGTCTGATTTTTTAAAACAATTTGGAGAAGATCTAAAAAAGAATGTACCGGGTTTTATCGCCGTATCTGTGGCTGAAATCCGAAGCGGAATGTCATATTATTCACAATCAGCTTTGAGTGATTTTGATCCGGAGCTTGCTTCCGCATATAATCTTGAAGTAGTTAAAGCAAAGATGAACGCTATAAAAGCTTTAAAATTAAATGGACAGGTGATTGATAACATCATGATTACTCTTACTTCACAAATTCATATTATTGATGTCTCTGATAATGGAGAATATTTTATTTATTTAGCTGTCGATGCTACCAGGGCAAATCTGGGTATGACAAAATCGATTCTGAATAAATATAAAAAAGAAATAAGCGGAAAGCTATAATGATGTTATTAATTGTTGAAGAGGGAAGATGTTCAGTTTGAATAATTCCCTTTTTTATTTTATATAGTTTTTTGTCTGCAGAGATTGATTTATATTTAAACCATAAACAAATTTTGCAGTATGGAATTACGGGAGTACTTCGAAAAATACCACAATGAAGAAACCTGCATAGAAGAATTTAAAAACAAACGGCTGGATAATGGCCTGATTTGCAGGATATGCTCATCTAATTTGCATTCTTTTAGACGAGTTGATTTGAAATTTCAATGCAAAAAATGCGGAAACAGAATTGGTCTTCGCTCCGGTACAGTAATGGAAAATTCAAATTTGCCTATACGATACTGGATGATTTGCATAGAATTGATGACACTTTCTAAACGAAAATTCTCCATATTACAGTTGCAATACTTATTAGGACATAAACGTTATCATCCAATCTGGTTAATGGTACAAAAAATTCGTCTCGTAATGCAAAAGAGAGATGAAAAGTATACTTTACGTGCCTATTCTGAATTTGATTCAGAGTTTCTTGAAGAAATTGAGAAACGAACTTATTCAAAAAAGAAACAACAAGATCTTAATTAGCATCAACTGATAACTATTCTTTTAAAGAGTAAATAATTTAAGATAAGGCCTTTTAACCTATAACTATATTTCGGGTTTTGATTTAAACTTTAATTTGTATAATTTGCGATAGCAGTAAATCAACTATCATCGTCATATTATTCTTAATCTGACAGGAATTATATCAAAATGAATACAAACAATTCTTCGGCTTCAATTCTTCAAACCAAACAGCATTTCGAAATTTTAGACGGATTAAGGGGAGTAGCAGCTCTGGCAGTTGTACTATTTCATTTTATGGAATGGGTTTATACTGATCCTGGTAAAAATTTTATCGGACACGGTTTTCTGGCCGTTGATTTCTTCTTTTGTCTTTCCGGATTCGTAATTGGATATGCTTATGATGATCGTATTGCAAAAATGGGACTTCGTAAATTTTTTATGTCAAGAATTATTAGGCTTCATCCGTTAGTTATCGCAGGATCAGTTTTGGGTTTACTGGCATTTATGTTCGATCCGTTTGGCGGCCACCTTGAATTGTACAGTGCAGGTAAAATTATGCTGACCTTTTTGTGTTCCCTGTTTCTTATTCCTTTACCTGTAATTGCTGATCGTGGTTTTAATCTGTTTAGTTTTAATGCACCGGCATGGTCACTGTTTTGGGAATATATGGCAAATATTGTTTATGCGTTTGTATTGTATCGAATCAGACGTAGTTATTTGTTAGTATTAACCATCTTGTCGGCTGTTGCGATTTGTTATGTTGGGTACAGTTCCGGCAATTTATTAGGAGGCTGGAGTGGTCCAACGTTTTGGGATGGATGTGCCCGAATATCCTATTCATTTTTAGCAGGATTACTTATTTACCGTTCTAACTGGATTATTAAAAACAAACTTGGATTTGCAGGTTTATCTGTATTATTGTTATTAGCTTTTGTAATGCCATTTTCAAAATGGAACTGGCTTTCTGAACCATTGGTCGTGTTACTTTATTTTCCGCTGTTAGTAGCTTTGGGTGCGGGATCAGTTTTAAAACCTCGTTTGAAAAAGGTTTGTATTTTTTCAGGACAAATCTCTTATCCATTATACATGACGCATTATGCCGTTTTATGGATGTTTGGTAATTATTATACTTCCCATAAACCAGATACAGCAGAGTTAACTCTTATTGTTACAGCCGGAATAATTCTTTTAGTTGGTGCTGCATACTTGGTTATGGTAATTTACGATATTCCGATAAGGAAATATTTAAGTGATAAATGGCGTGAAAGACTTGCCAAACAGGAAGTTAAAGCTATTTCTAAATAACTTCTTGTAGTATATAATTAAAAAAACGTTTATACTGAAAAGTATAAACGTTTTTTATATTTAGTCATAAAAAACAATTTCTTAATTCTCGCCGGCAGCACTTTTATCTACCAGAAATAATAATTCTCCCGAAACAGGTTTAATCAATTGCATTGGGTAAGTTGCAGGATTGTATGCTCCGGTTGTTACCTCTTTTAAGGCTGGAGCTTTTTTCTCTCCAAAGGCAACAACAATAATTTTTTCGGCTTTATTAATTAATGGCGCTGTCAATGTAATGCGAAACATATTTTGAGGTTCAAGGTAGTAAGCAGCAACCCATTTATTCTGTTCCTCTAATACTGCCTGACCAGGAAAAAGAGAAGCTGTGTGTCCATCATCTCCCATTCCTAATAAGATGAGGTCAAATTTTCCTTCATCTCCCAGCACTTTTCGAATAGATTGTTCATATGCATAAGCAAATTCTTCAGCAGTAACATCATCTTTGTACATCTCAAAAATATTTTCAGACGGAATAGGAACGTGGCTTAATAATGTAGTATAAGACATTTTTGCATTACTCAAGTCATCACTAAGCGGAACCCAACGCTCATCTCCCCAGAATATAAAAACTTTACTCCAGTCTATTTTGCTTTTATAGTCATCCGAAGCTAATAATTTGTAAATTCCTGCAGGAGAAGAACCTCCTGTAAGAACGGCTGTAAATTTTCCTTTTTCGGCTATTGCTTTTTGTGCGGCTGCTGTAAAAAGATCTGCAGCTGTAGTATTAATTTCTGCTGTATTATTGTATATCTGTATCATTTAAAACTTCTTCTTTTGTTTGTGTATTTGGAATCCAGGCGTGCCCCTGACGTGCCAGTAATTCGTCGGCTTCTTCAGGTCCCCAGCTTCCTGCTTTGTAATTAGGGAAATTGGTAGGTGCCGTAGTTTTCCATACTTGCTGTATTGTATCAATAGCATCCCAGGCTTGTTCTACCTGATCCCAACGCATAAATAGAGTAGGATCTCCTGCCAAAGCATCTGCAATCAGTGTTTCATAAGCTTCTGGTGACATGGTTGAGCATGAAAAATAATCAAATATCATTTCTGCCGGTCTTAATGACAATGAAAGACCTGGTTTTTTGGTCATAAACTGCAGTTTAATATCCATAGCAGGCTGAATGTTGATAATTAGTCTGTTTGGAGTCATGCCTTCTTTTCCATATGAAAATGCAGAATGCGGAACCGGTTTAAATTGTATAATGATCGAAGATTGTTTTTCTTCCATTCTTTTTCCGGTGCGCAAATAAAACGGAATTCCCTGCCATCTCCAGTTGTCCAGATAAATCTTCATAGCAACATAAGTTTCGGTATTAGAATCCGGAGCAATTCCTTTATCCTGACGATATCCTGGAACGGGTTTTCCTTTTACAATACCGGCATCATACTGACCTCTTACTATATAATGATCTACTTCATCAGGTTTAATTCGGCGAATAGATTTCAGGACATCTGCTTTACGGTTACGAATGTCATCTGCCTCCAAAGAAGCCGGAGCTTCCATAGCCGTCATACATAAAATTTGAAGCAAATGATTCTGAATCATGTCTTTTAATGCTCCAACGCCTTCGTAAAATCCGCCTCGTTCTTCTACGCCAACTTCTTCTGCTACTGTAATCTGAACAAAATCAATAAAATTACGGCTCCATAAAGGCTCGAACATCGAATTTCCAAAACGGAAAGCAAGAATGTTCTGAACCGTTTCTTTGCCTAAATAATGGTCGATTCTGTAAATCTGTTCTTCTTTAAAAGTCTCCGAAAGCATTGCATTAAGCGCAATCGCTGAGGTTTTATCATAACCAAAAGGCTTTTCAATAATGATACGATCCTGTCCGGCATTTGCAGCAAGACCTATTTTTTTGATATTATTAGAGATTGTAGTGATGAAAGAAGGAGTAATCGAAAGGTAAAAAAGACGATTGGCACGTTCTCCAAAAGCCTGATCAATACCATTTATTTTCTCGTTTAATCTTTGATAAGATTCTTCTTTGTCAATATCAAGGCTTTGATAGGTGATATGAGAAAGAAATTTTTGAGTCTCCGGATCAGAAAGTCCTTTTTTTCTTGAAAAAGTCTCCAGATTTTCTAAGACATAACTGCGGAACTCTTCATCACTTTTTTCGGCTCTTCCTAAAGCAATAATCTGAAATTTCTTCGACATACGGCCGTCAAGATACAGATTTTGAAATGCGGGAAAGAGTTTTCTTTTTGCCAGATCTCCGGTTCCTCCAAAAATAACTATGATTGTTGGATTTATATTTTTGAACTTACTCATTTTGTGTGTTGTGTTGCTTATAGTTCTTTATTCAGACCATTGTGTGTGAAAAACACCTGTTTTATCGATACGTTCGTAGGTGTGAGCTCCAAAATAATCACGCTGTGCCTGAATTAAATTTGTTGGAAGATTTTCAGATCGGTAGGCATCAAAATAGGCTAATGAATTCATAAGTCCCGCTACAGGTAATCCTTTTTGAACTGCAAACTGAATTACAGCTCTCATTCCTGCTTGGTTTTCAGTTAATTTTGAAGCTATTCCAGAATCTAAAAGTAAGTTTGGTAAATCAGATTTTGCGACATACGCTTTTCTGAAATCTTCCAGAATAGTCGCACGAATGATACAGCCCCCGCGCCAGATTTTAGCAACAGTTTCCAGGTTTAATCCATAATTATATTCTTTAGAAGCAGTATGAAGCTGAGCTAATCCCTGAGCATACGTTACAACAATAGAAAGGTATAATGCCGATTTTAAAGCAGCAATTGCTTCGCTTGTATTTACATTGCTTTCAGGAGTATTCCAAACTAAGTTTTTTGCAGCTTCAATTCTTTCAGGTTTTGTTTTAGACATATCGCGCATTATAACAGCAGCGTCGATAGTTGGAACCGGAACCTGCAAATCCATTGCATTTTGAGAAGTCCATTTTCCTGTTCCTTTAGATTTTGCCCAATCTGAAATTTTATTGATAAGAAGGCTTCCGTCTTCGTCTTTTTGTTTTAAAATTTTTCCGGTAATTTCAATCAGATACGATCTTAGGTCATCCGTTTGGTTCCATTCTTCAAAAGTTTTCTGAATCGTTTCATCGTCTAAGTTATAACCTCTTTTCATAAGGTCATAAATCTCAGAAATCAACTGCATAATTCCGTATTCGATTCCGTTATGAACCATTTTTACATAGTTTCCGGCAGAACCGTTTCCTAAATATTCGACACAAGGTTCACCGTCTACTTTTGCAGCAATAGCTTCAAAAATAGGACGAAGTCTTTCGTATGCTTTCTGATCACCGCCCGGCATCATAGCAGGACCAAATCTGGCACCTTTTTCTCCGCCTGAAATTCCCATTCCGAAGAAATGAATTCCTTTAGCAGACAATTCTAAAAATCTTCTGTCGGTATCAGTAAAATAAGTGTTTCCACCATCTATTATAATATCGCCCTGGTCTAAATGAGGCAATAAACTGGCGATAGCACTGTCAACAGGTTTTCCGGCAGGAACGAGCAGCATAATAGCTCTTGGTTTTTGAATAAGCTCTACAAAATGTTTAACATCTGTTGTGGCTTCAATGGTATGATCAGGATCTGCTTCTTGTTGAAGCGAGTTGACTTTTTCGGTATCCAAATCTAAACCTGCAGCCGCAAAGTTATGGCTCGCAATATTTAAAAGTAAGTTACGGCCCATTACACCGAGTCCTACAATTCCAAAATCAAATTTGTTCATAGTTTTCAATTAACTAAAATTATTAGAAGAATGTTTTTTTGAAAAAAATGTAAGAGAAAAAACAGTAATGCTTTTTCATTCAGTTCTTTGCAGAAAAACAAAGTTTGTTCGAATCTTATATTTTAAGATTTACTCCGCTAAGTTAGAGAAAAATGATGAAAAACTAAGGGTAAAATAGTCCGCTTTTGGGGGTTGGTTGTGATAGTTTTTAAGTATAAAAAATACACTTAATTTGAAAAACAGACTATTGAATCTAAAAAACACAATAATTGATTTATACTTTGATAATCATACCTATTTAAAAGTGTTTTATTTGATGATTCATAAAAAAAGCCTGTAGACTTATTTGTTTACAGGACTTTTTCGAGAGTTGCTTATGCTTACTAAAGGACTAATTATGTTTTAAATTTAGAAATCTTGATTTATTTTAACATTATAATGAGAATTTTTCAAGCTGTGATTTTAGATATCTGTTTTCATACTCTAATTTTTCAATATATTTTTTCATTACATCAAGTGTAAAATTATTGTAGTCATTGCTGTGTTTATCTGGATTAATGTTGCTTTTTTCACTATTTAAAATATATATGCCGTCTTCAGGTTCATAAATTGCTTCCATATTTGTTTCTAAAATTTTAGCAAGACTGTCCCATTCACTTTTGGTAATTTTAGTTATGCCGGATTCTCTTCGGCTGTACTGCGATTGTGTCATTCCTAAAAGATGCGCAATTTCTTCCTGCGTTTTATTTTTCTCAATCCGTTTAGTAATTAGTTTTTGTTTAATCATAATGGTTATTGTTTGATATTTTGTTTTTGGGTTTCTCGAAAAATCAGCGTCTTTTTTTGTGTTTTTTCTCACTTTAAGAGGGTAGCAACTTAGAGAAATTTATTTTATCGAAGAAAAAAAATCGTAGGATATGTAAGATAAAAAGCACTACAAAAACACATCAAACACCCTTAGAAATTTAATATTGACAATAAATATGTCAGAATCAGCATATTTTATGCTTGAAAAAGCATTGTAGGAGAAATATTTAAATTTCAATTTTGAAAAAAATGTAACAACTGTTAATTTTTTAATGATTTGTGCGCAGAGTCGTTTTCTAATTTTCAATACTACATTTTTTAAATATTATTATTAACAATAACAAAAAAATCAGATTATGAAAATTCAAAAAATGAGTCTTGCTAACGCACAGGGAAAATTATCAAGAAACGAAATGAAAACAATTATGGCAGGAAGCGGATGTCCTTCTGGAACTTTTCCTTGCTACTGTAATGGTAATTATAATGGATGTAAAAGCAGTGTTCAAGAATGCTGGGATGCTTGTCCTAGATAATAAGTGACACTTAACTTCTAAAGTTAATATTTAGTAAAGTGCTTTCAAATTATACTTCACAAGTCAAAAATTTTTAAATGCTTACTAATTGATAATTTTTTAAGCTATAAGCACTATTTCACAATTTTGCTTATAGCTTATTTAATATAAAGATGCCAAGTAATCACTGGGCAAAATACTGTTAAACACTCCTTGCTACACAGAAATATAAAATTTTATGAATGAAGATTTTAATTACCTTTTTCAATATTTGGAAAAAGAAAATATAGTTATTGATAAATCTGAATTTGATTTTCAGATACAGTCACATCCGGATTACCCAACTTTATTATCTGTGGTTGATACTTTAAGTTTTTTTAATATTAAAAATGGTGTTCTTCAGGTTGATCATGCAGAAATTGATGCTTTACCGGATCATTTCGTTGCACTTTTAAATCTGGGCGAGCAGCAGCTTTGTTTTATAGAAAAAAAAGGTGAAAACTATACTTATAAAAAAGGCAGTAATACAACTGAAGAGTATGTCGTTATACCCGAAGTATGGAGCGGATTTATTTTGTTATTAGAAAAACCTGAAAATGAAGTATTGCCAATAGCTTCTAAAAAAAGTTTTAGCTGGCTGTTACCAGTCTTATGTTTTGTTTTGTTTTCTTCTTATTTGTTTTATACGCCAAGTAATCTGATAACTAAATTATTTTTTGTTTTTCCTGCTATTGGAATTTTGTTTTCTATCGCGGCACTTAAGGATTTATTTGGAACAAAAATAAAACTGCTGAATAGTTTTTGCAATATGGCTTCGTCAACAAGCTGTTCGACAGTTGTGAACTCTGATAAATGGAAAATTTTTGAAATCATAAATTTTAGTGATTTAAGTGTAGTTTTCTTTGTTTCTCAATTAACAGGTTTTTTTTCTTTACTGCTTCTGGGTGACACAGCAACCTATTTTTCAATACAAAAAGTTCTGCTTTTAGGAGCGCTGCCTATTTTATTGTTGTCTTTGTATTTTCAAAAAATGGTAGAAAAAAAATGGTGCCCAATTTGTCTTACTATAATGAGTGTTGTACTGTTGGAGTTAACTTATTTGTTTGTATTTGAGAATACTGTTTTTGCTTTTTCTCCTGTTTCTATTATTGTTTTTTCATTAGTTGTTCTGACTGTTGTTACCATTTGGATTTCGCTTAAAGAAATACTTATCAAACAAAAAGAATTAAAAGAATATCAGCTAAAAGCCATTCGATTTGAAAAAAATTATGATGTTTTTAGAAATTCTCTGCTCGCAAAAGAAAAAACCGAAATGCTGCAAAGTCCGCTGCTATTTGGCAACAGAGAAAGTTCAACAAAAATTGTCCTTATATCAAATCCTTTCTGTGGTTATTGCAAAGATGCACATACTGTAATAGAAACTATTCTGGAAAACTATTCAGATGATGTACAAATAGAACTTGTTTTAAAAGCAGATCTGGAACGCGAAAACGAACATTCAGTAAAATTGTTTAGAAGTCTGATCAATATTTATATGAATGAAGGCGAAAAAAGCTTTTTAACAGCACTGCAGGCATGGTTTGAAAATACGAACCTGACAGCATGGCTTGAAAGATTTCCTAGAAATATAACATCAGAATTTGATTCAATATTTGATTTTCAATACAAATGGTGCGAAGAAAACGATTTTAATTTCACGCCGGCTATTCTTATAAACGGATATGAATATCCAAAAATGTATGATAGAAAGACTTTGCCATTTTTTATAAAGGATTTCATCGAAGACGAATTTTAAATATTGACAAAATGAAATCAATAGCTGTACTAACATGCTGGTATGGAAAATATCCGTGGTATTTTCCCTATTTTATACACTCCTGCACATTTAATCCAACTGTGGATTTTTATATTATAACAGACAATACTGACTTTATACCCGGAAAACCGGATAATGTCATCATTATATATAAAACAAAAGCCGAGATAATTGCCAATGCTTCTGCAAAATTGGGATTTACTGTAAATATTGACGACCCTTACAAGCTTTGTGATTTTAAACCTGCGTATGGTTTCTTTTTTCCGGAAATTATAAAAGATTATGATTTTTGGGGCCAGAGTGATTTGGATATTATTTATGGAAATGTGAGGGATTTTATAACAAATGAAATGCTCAATAAGTTTGATTTTATTAGCGTGAGACATGATTATACAACAGGATGTTTTGCTTTATACAGAAATAATGAAGTAATGAATACTTTTTTTATGAGAAGTAAAGATTACAAGAAGGTGTTTTCTGAATCAAAACACTTTTGTTTTGACGAATGCAGTTTTGCCTGGGATGCGTTGACAGCCGGAATGTCAATATTTGATTTACAAACAGAGGTTGAAAGTTTTACGCATCTTATTAAAAAAGCAGAGCAGGAAAAAGAGATTGAGGCTCATTTCGATTTTATTCTTCTGGAAGGATTAACCGGCAGAATAACTTTTGATAATGGACGGATTTACTATAAAAATCAATTTGAAGGAATAATGTATCATTTGTTTTGGTTTAAAAAGGATTATATACCTGAGAAAACACAGAGAAAAATTCCAAACAAATATTATTTAAGTAAAACCAAAATTTATCATTCAAGATAAGTGTAAAATAAATGAAAAATTTTAAAAAGTTTCCGAATTTTAAACAGGAAGAGTCTAAAGACTGCGGGCCAACCTGCATTAAAATGATAGCAAAATATTATGGAAAAACTGTTAATATTCAGGAACTTCGTGATTATAGTGAGACAAATCGCGGCGGGAGTAATTTATTATCATTAAGTGATGCTGTCGAAAAAATAGGGTTTAGGTCTATAGGTATTAAGTTAAATTTAAAAAGACTTGATGAAATGCCTCTGCCTTGTATCTTGTTTTGGGATAACTGCCACTATGTTGTACTGTACAATATTAAAAATAATTTTTACTACGTTTCTGACCCGGCGATTGGTTTGGTGAAATATTCTAAAGAAGATTTTGTGAAAAATTGGATTGGGAGAAAAGCCAATGAAACTACATCAGAAGGAATTGCTTTGTTTTTAGAACCTACTCCAAAATTTTATCAAAGTGAATTTGATGCGGAAGAAAAAAATACAGTTGGATTTTCATTATTAGCCAAATACATACTGCCTTATAAGTCTTTTGTTGTACAGCTGGTTATTGGTTTAATAGCGGGGAGTTTTTTGCAGCTTATTTTTCCTTTTCTTACACAAAGCATTATTGATATTGGTGTACAAAACAGAAGTATTCATTTTATTTATTTGATTCTTTTTGCGCAGTTATTTCTGTTTTTTGGAAAATCAGCTTTAGATCTTATCCGCAGTTGGATACTGTTGCATCTTTCTACCCGAATAAACATTTCACTTATTTCAGATTTCTTTATTAAATTAATGAATCTTCCCATTTCATTTTTTGATGTAAGAATGACCGGAGATATTCTGCAGCGCATCAATGATCATCACAGAATAGAACGTATCCTGACGACTTCGTCACTTAATGTTTTGTTTTCTACTATTAATATGGTAATCATGGGAGGCGTTTTGGCGTATTATAATATCCAGATTTTTGTAGTGTTTTTTCTTGGAAGTTTCTTTTATTTTCTTTGGATGGCACTTTTTCTTAAAAAAAGAGAAGTTCTCGATTATAAACGTTTTGCAGAAATAAGTAACGAACAGAGTAAAGTTATTGAGCTTGTAAACGGCATGCAGGAAATAAAGCTCCATAATGCCGAAAAACAAAAACGTTGGGGATGGGAATATATACAGGCAAGACTTTTTAGAGTTTCTATGAAAGCATTAATATTAGAACAGACACAAACTGTAGGTTCAAACTTTATTAATGAATTAAAAAACATAATTATAATTTTCTTCTCGGCAAAACTGGTTATTGACGGTTCCATTACACTAGGTATGATGCTGGCCATTAGTTCAATTGTGGGAAGCTTAAATGGCCCGATAACGCAGCTGGTTGATTTTGTGAGAGAATTTCAGGATGCTAAAATATCGATGGGACGTTTATCTGAAATACACCAAAGAGAGGACGAGGTTGAGCAGGAACAGCATCAGACTCATGATGTTCCAAAAGATTTTGATATGATTATTAATAATTTGTCTTTTCGTTACACAGGATCAGATACTCCTGTTCTTAAAGATTTAAATCTTACCATACCAGCCAATAAAATTACGGCTATAGTAGGAACAAGCGGCAGCGGCAAAACAACTTTAATGAAACTGTTGCTCAAGTTTTACGAGCCGGATAAAGGAGACATAATTCTTGCAACTCAAAGTGAAAATGCCTTTTCTTCGACATCTCTTTCAATGATAGCGCAAAAAGCATGGCGCGGCACTATTGGCGCTGTTATGCAGGAAGGGTTTATTTTTAATGATACAATCGCAAACAATATTGCAATTGGTGAAGATAGAATTGATAAAAAAAGACTGCTGTATGCGGCAGATGTGGCTAATATAATGAGTTACATTAATGAACAGCCTTTGGGCTTTAATACTATGATTGGTTCTGAAGGAATAGGAATGAGTACAGGACAAAAACAAAGACTTCTTATTGCAAGAGCGGTTTACAAAAATCCCGAAATGTTGTTTTTTGATGAAGCTACTTCGGCACTTGATGCGAATAATGAGAAAGAAATTATGCATAAACTGAATCTTTTTTTTAAAGATAAAACCGTTGTGGTTATTGCACACCGATTAAGCACGGTAATGAATGCTGATCAGATTGTAGTTTTAGACAAAGGAAAAATCATCGAAATAGGAAATCATACCACTCTTGTAGAGCAGAGAGGAAATTATTTTGAGTTAGTTAAAAATCAATTACAGCTTGGAAATTAAATTATGGAGCAAGATATTACACTAGAGTTAAGAAGTGAAGAAATTCAGGATGTGCTTTCAAAAACACCCATTTGGATGATTCGATGGGGAACGATTGTAATATTTTCAATAATCGTTATACTGTTTTATGTGTCATACATTATAAGATATCCGGATGTTGTAAGTACAGAAATTGTCATTACAACTAATATTCCGCCGGAGAAATTAGTCTCTAAATCATCCGGCCGAATAGAAGCCATACTAATAAGCGATAAAGCAACTGTTAAAAAGAATACGACACTGGCAGTTATTGAAAATTCAGCAAACTATAAAGATGTCTTTTTACTCAAAAATATTATTGCTGATTATGATATTAACGATACAAAAAAAGAATTTCCTTTTGCCGTAATGAAAAACAAACAATTAGGTGAAATTGAAAGTGCTTTTGCTATTTTTCAAAAAGACTATGAAGTTGAAAAACTAAATGAAAATTTGCAGCCTTTTCAAGTTGAAAATAAAGCACAGATTTCTGAAAAAGTTCAAATTAAAGAAAGGTTAGAAATTCTACAACAGCAAAAAGTAATTAATGAAAGCGAATTACAGCTTCAGAAAAATGAAATTACCCGATTTGAAACGCTTTTTAATAAAGGAATTATTTCGGCTCAGGAAATAGAAACCAAAAAACTGAGCTATTTACAAGCCCAGAAAAATTACAGAAGTCTGTTATCATCGATTTCTCAATTAAGATCTTCTTTGATAGATAATACAAAAATGAGTGATAACTCACAAATAAGTGGTACTAAAGAAGAAGTGAATCTAAACAGGAATATGGCACAGTCTTTTTATCAGTTAAAAAAAGTGATAAAGGAATGGGAGCTTACTAATACCTTAAGATCTTCGGTTAGCGGCGTAGTTACTTTTTTGCAGGTTTGGACAGAAAACCAAACGATTAATGAAGGAGATAATGTTTTTTCGATTATTCCGGATAAAGAAAATGGTTTTGTTGGAAAAGTAAAAGCAACACCTTTAAATTCAGGAAAAATAAAAGTTGGTCAAAACGTAAACATAAGACTGGCTAATTTTCCTGATAGGGAATTTGGAGTATTAAGAGGTAAAATTCATAATATTTCGCTGGTTCCGGACAAAGATGGAAACTTATTATTAGATGTTTCACTTCCAGATGGTTTGCAGACATCTTACAGGAAAAGAATCCCATTTCAGCAGGAAATGAAAGGAAAGGCTGAAATCCTGACAGAAGACTTAAGATTAATAGAAAGAATTCTATATCAGTTTAAAAGTATTTTTGAGCAGGTTTAACTTTTTTGGGGTTATAAATTTAAAAAAGCCTGTAAACATTGAGTTTACAGGCTTTTTTTGTGGAGTCGCCGGGTATTGAGCTAGTTATATTTCATTTGGTTGTTGATAAGTGATTTTCAGTAAAAACGCCCTGTTTTACGGGAATTGTTATATTTGTTAATATTGAGTTTTTATAACTAATTATAACATTATTGTCAACTAAATTGTCAACTGAATGAAATACACTTTCAATCTTAAAGAACCTAAAAGCGATAAGGAAACATTGATTCTATTTTCATGCTATTTCAAAAATGAAAACAGAAAATTTGTTTTTTCGACTGGAGAAAAAATCCTTCCTGAAAATTGGGATTTTGAAAACAGATTCCCTTATGTAAGTGGTAAAAAGAAATCAAAGTTTGTTCAAAGTATAAAACTTCAATTGAACCGTTATTCAGATTTGTTTCTAGAAACAGAAAGTCTATACAAAAGAATAAATGAATCCTTTACCTCAAAGAATTTAAAAAAGGTATTTGAAGAAGAGTTCAAAAAAGCTCCTGCAGGGAAAAATATATTCTTTGATGCTTATGATCAATTTCGGGAAGAAAAAGAAAAAGGGAAAGAATGGTCGGAAGCAACAATTAAGCGATATAAAAACATCAAGAACATTCTTGAAAACTTCGAAAAAGCTAGAAAATTTAAATTAACATTCAGTAAGATTGATGAAGTTTTCCATAGAGAATTTACTTCTTACTGTATGGATGATCTGAAGCATATAAATAATACTTATGCTAGAAATTTGGGTCTTTTTAAAACTTTTATGTTTTGGGCGAAGAAAAATAAATTTACTTACAATGATAATTTTATAGAGTTTAAAAAGGTTGAGAGAGTAATTACGAATCAAATTGCATTAACTATCGAGGATTTAAATAAATTGATGCAACATGAATTTAAGAGTGTAAAACATGAAAAAGTTCGTGATGTCTTTGTATTTGCATGCGTTACAGGAATGCGTTTTGGAGAACTTTCTTTAGTAAAAAGAAGTACTGTAACTAACGATTTTATACTACTTAAAGAGGATAAAGACGAAACAAAAGAAACCAGAGAAATACCTTTAACAAGTATCTCAAGATATATTTTGACGAAATACGATTACAAGCTTCCATTAATAGCAAATCAAAAACAAAATAAGTATATAAAAGAAGTTTTTGAAGTAATGGAATACAACAACAAGGTTCAGAAAGTAACAACCAAAGGGAAAGAAAACATCAAGGAAGAAATGTTCTTTTACGATAGGATAAGTACACATACTGCGAGAAGAACTTTTATTACCATGATGAAAAGACAGGGTAAAAGCGATAAATTGATTGCTTCCATAACCGGGCATAATGATATGAAAACATTGAACCAGTATTATCAAATAAGTGAGCCTGAGAAAAAGGAAGCCATGGATCAAGTTTTTGATGTTGAAATACCACTAAAAATAGTTGGAGAGAACTAGTTTGCTATATTATGAAAAAACACCCAATCTTATATCTACGAGGATTTAAAGAACAATTTGACGAAACGTTTTTATTTATTCGATCAGTAACAGGAAACAAGCAATTTAGCTTCTTTATATTGAGTTTTGCATTGTTTTTTGTTTCATTCTTTTTTATATATCAAGGTTTTATTAATAGATCAAATTCAATTCAAATATTCTTTTTTATTGTTGGCATCTTACTGTTTTTCTTCGCACTCATATTTATGGTAACTGCATATTCTGATAAATTTCCAGAATTACGTAGTGGAAAAGTTTTGCAAGCAACTGAAAAGAGTATCAATGCTAATGAAGAGTCAAATATTTTTGATATCGAATTTCTTGAAAAACTTTTCGCTATCATTGAAAAACATAAAGTGTATGGTAAAACTAATGGACAATTTGGTTTGCCAGGTTATAGATTTAAAAGTAAAACACAATTAGCAGTTTTGCTAAACTTGATAATGTTTGATTCACACAGTAAAAAGTTTTCGAATGTAAATCAAAAGGTCTTTTTAAAAAGCTTTAAAGAACATTTTAAAAAGCATTATTGCTTAGATGATCAACAATTTAAAGACGAAATAGATTTTTCCGATGCATATTTTTCTTCAAATATTAAAAAAACTTTATTCGAATTTGATAAAATGAACATTAGTAAGATTATTGGATTGAACAATCAATCTGAATATTTTGAATTGTATAATGAATTTTCAAAGATTCTTATAGTTGAAAATATTTCATAATTAATAAGTATTTGCTTTATCTAACTTTATTACACTTTATCAAGTAAATCAAGAGGTAAGGAGCTATAACATTGCTCGAAATTTAAATCGACAACGTTATGATGCAAAATCCATTTGAAACAATTCAATCTGAATTGAAAGAGCTAAAAGGTTTAGTTACTCAACTTTTAACTAAACCTGAAAAAGACTTATCTAATAATATTTATACTATCAAGGAAGCTGCAGAACTTTTGCATGTGGATAGTCAGACTATTAGAAATCACATTGAAAGAGGTAATATTAAAGCCTCTTTCATTGGGAGAAGAATTTTAATAAATCATGAGGAATTATTTGATTCTCTTAATGAAGTGAAATCCCTAAAATATAAAAGACAAGCATAGAAAGTGCAATTTCTGTGCTTGTCTTTTTTTTGTTAATCTATTGTATATGGCAAATATACAATTAAATCTCTATTGTATAAATGAAAGAATATATTAGAGTAGGGACGACCTACTATAAAAAATCCCTGTACCCTTCTTTATCTGGTGATTCTATTGAGATTTTGGTTGTTTGGTCACCCGAATTAATTAGGCAAGATCATGGTAAAGATGCTCTCTCTAAAGTTGAGAGATACGATGGTTTTATATGCATTCCGGAAAATCGTCCCGAATATTTTCAAAAAAAGATAAAGGATTATTACAACACATATCATCAAATTAGTAAAACGCCACTTAAAGGAGATATTTCTACTACATTAAAATTTATTGAGCATATTTTTGAAGATCAGTTCCAGATGGGGTTAGATTATCTTCAACTTTTGTATTTGAAGCCAGCCCAGATTCTTCCTATTCTCTGCCTTGTAAGCAAGGAGAATAATACAGGTAAATCTACATTCTTAAAGTGGTTAAAAGCAATTTTTGAGTTCAACATGACTTTCTTAACTAATAATGATTTCAACTCACAATTCAATAGTGATTGGACGAACCGATTAATTATCGCAATTGATGAAGTCTTATTTAGAACAGATGAAATGACGGAGAGAATTAAATATTTATCTACAACTAATTCTCATAAAACTGAAGCTAAAGGGAAAGATAAAAAAGAAGCTCATTTTTTCGGAAAATTTATTTTATGTTCAAACAATGAAACTTCATTTATAAAAATAAATGCTGACGAAACTAGGTTTTGGGTAAGAAAATTAAAAGTTTTAGAAAAAAAAGATGTTCATTTTTTAGACAAATTAATTGCAGAAATTCCAGCTTTTTTGGATTTCCTTTCTAATCGAAAATTATCTACGGAAAATAGCTCAAGAATGTGGTTTACACCACAGCAAGTAAGAACTAAGGCATTGGATAAGCTCGTGAAATTTAATTCGAATAAAATGGAGGTTGAAGTAGGCAATGTTTTAATCAATATATTAGATAGTTTAGATGTAGAAATAATTCAGTTTTGCTTTTCCGATTTATTGAACTTTCTAAATAAGTTTAGAATTAAACATGATGCTAATGAGATTAAAAAAATTATTCGAAATGATTGGAAGTTACTGCAACAATCTAATTCAAATCAATACCAAAAGATTACAATTACAAATGATTTGGACTTCTATCAAAATTTAAGCAAAGGACGATACTATACAGTTTCAAGAGAATTTTTATCTAATATTTTTGATGAATAGATGACAGTGTTATCTTAACTCTTGATATTCTTTAATTTAACTTGTCATCATTTTGTCATCAAAAAAGAAGAGTGATGATAAAAAAGGATGCGATCTAATTTAAAATGATGAATTGATGACAATTTGATGAAACAGGAAACCCAGTAAATAAAAGGACTTAGAAAGTTTTGTCATCAATTCATCAGTTTTTAAGACATTTTTGTATGCTTTGCCCAAAACATAAAATAAGCTTAAAACTGATATGATTTTTATTTCCCTTTGGTTCAATTCTGCGGAGTACAATAAACCGAAGGGAAATAAATTTTTTCACATCACAGTTGAGTAGCAAGGTGTGTTTAGATGCCCCAAAAACCTAAATTCTTCGAATTTGTTTTTGATGCACTAAACTTCTTGCTCCGCACTTCGTTTCGAGAAATTAAATACTCCGGAGTCGTATTTTTTAAACTAAATATCATAGAAAATGAATAAAGGAGGTAGACCTGAAAAAGAGCTTAAACGATCAAATAATAAAAAGGTAATGTTGTCTGATGACGAGTATAAAAAACTAAATGAATTATTCGAAAAGAGTGATTATACAAATATGAACAGTATGATCAGAGATATTCTTCTTAACAAGCAGTATAGAATAATAACCTTTGATAACGACGCTCGGATTAAAAAAGGAATATTAATTGAAGAAGTTCGAAGAATTGGAAACAACTTCAATCAGTTAATCAAAAGTTTCCATCAAAAGAAGTTAGATTATTTTACTAAAACGGAAATATCCTATTTGATTAAAAACATTAATGATATAAAACAGATTTATTCAAAAATAGAAGAGTGCATAAGAAGCGATAGCTCAAAATGAGAAACTGAAATTTGAATATTGAGCCGAAAAATCATTTACTATATTAAGTAATTAATTACTAAATTAAGAAAGTAAGTAATTACTATAGTACTACCATAATATATTACTATAGTATGGTAGTACTATATTTATTTATCTCTGTATTTATCTATTTCTAAATCTATTAGTTAAGCAAAAAAATCTGAGGTATTTTTTTTTCGTTTATGATTTACCAATATTTAAATCATAAGTATTTTGTAAGCGAATAAAATGCTCTGGAGTTCCTCCATAAGTAGAAGAAATATTGATTGCAATTTCTGAAGATATAGGAAGAAGCCCTTCAAACAAATTTCCAACAGTCGTAGGAGAAATATTCAAAGATTTTGCAATTTCTTCTATAGATAAATTTCTACCATCTATTAATTCCATTCTAAGAATTATGCCAGGGTGAATTACTTTCACCTTTTGATTGTAAATAAAATTGTCATTATTATCCATAACCTTTTATTTTTTGCGGAATTTATTAAATTTATAAAGCCAAAATTACAATTATTTCTTTCTTGCCGCTAACTTCTTCGTTTCTAATAAACAAAAGATTTTTGGGGATACAAAAAACAGATATAATGAGTAGTATACTACTCATTATATCTGTTTTTTGTATATTTGTAACATAAGCGTTACATTATGGAGGAAATTAAAACTTTAGAAGAATACATGATTCTAATCGGTGATAAGCTTGAAAAGCTTCGTCTAAATATGGATATGACTCAAACTGATATCACGGATGAAGTTGGAATAAGTAGAAAAACAGTTAGTTCTATTGAAAACGGAAATAATTTTTCAGTTGAAAATTTGGTCAAATTGTTAATCACTTATAATAAAATTGAACCATTGTTGAATATTCTTACTTTACCTTATGATTTTGATATTAAAGAATATAAAAAAGAATTAAAGGAATTCAATGAGAAGTACAAAAACGAATGGTGGTTTAAACAAAAGAAACACGAAGAGAAATAATTAATTGCCAATTTAATTAGATGTCTTCTATAATAAAAAATTACTATAGCACTGTTTTACTATAGTAACGGGAACATAAACTATTTAATACCGAACGATTTATTATGATTGAATACTATAATTTAATGTATGAGCATTCAGAAACAGAATTATTTAAAGAAATAATTCATTTCATGGATATTTCTTTTCCGGAATGGAAAACGAATAAGGGACTAGGTACTTCTGCGACGGAATTTATATTACATTGTATAGATTTCTTAAGTCAATGTACCTTAGAGAAAAGAGACAATGAATTTAATAGTGAATCTTTAACAATATTATATCTAAGTTTAGCTGAAGATTACGAACGTTTTAAGACAGAATACCAATTTATATTTTTGGATTTTGTATTAGAAAAATTTACTAATGAATTTGATGAGGATTTAGAAGATGAACATCTGACTGATTACAGATATAATGATTTGTATGAGAATTTTCTAAATAAAGAATTAGAAAAGGTTACTTATGATTTTATATAATCTTTAATAAAACTTCACTAAAAGAGGATAATAAAATATTTCTTTGCATTCTCATTACAGTTATAAAACTTTTTTAACCGTATTTTCTCTCGAAAATAATATTATAAATAATTCAAATCTAAAATATCGAGCTTAATTTATCGATTGTAACGTTTTCTTTAGTCCTAAAGTTAAAAAATATTTAAGTATTGAAAATTAATGTCTTATAAAATATAATTCCCAATCATTGGGAATTTATAATATTTTTTAGTACATTTGCATTATAATATTTAAAACATATTTCAATTATGCTACAACTACCATATACGAGCGACAATGTAACTTTAGTACAAGAGTTTTTAGACGAAACAAAAAAGAGAATTTCCCAGGGAATTGAGGTTACATACTCTTTAAAAGCAAGTAGGGAACTTGGTGACTTAGCTTTAACTTACGATATTGAAACTGATGATATTTTAGATGCAATAGAAAATCTTACAACAGAAAACTATTATAGAGGAATTGATCCGTCTTTTAGAGGCGATTTTGATCTTTGTGTTTTTTGTACAACAGTGGGTAAAGAGAACATCGAGATTTATTTGAAATATGGATTGCAAGTAAACGGTTTGGAGATATTACTAATTTCTTGTCATGTACCAGACTTTCCGATGAGTCAGCCGTTTAAAAATTAAAAAAGATGTTAAGGATTTAAAATTACAAAATACAAAATTGTAAGTAAAAAGTTTAAATAAAAAGTACGGTTTTCCGTAAAAGATAAAAAAGTAAAACTAAAACTGAAATTATATGAAACTACAGTTGAGATAATGATAATTGTAGAATGAAATTGTAAAATTGGCAGATTGTAAAATAGTAAGATCAAAAGATCGATAGAGAAATTAATTATGGAAACTAAAAAAGTATTGACAAGAAAAAACGACCCGACTGATGAATTACAAGAAATTGTAGAAAAAGTTTATAAGGGCGTTAAACTGCAATATAATGAAGTGTATTATTTAGATTATATTGTGGACGAGGACACGGGAATGATTGATGAGAATGTTAAAGAAAAACATTATACAAAAAATCAAATGGACCGAAATTTGAAAGCATTAAAAAATGCATATCATGTTGCAAAAGGATCTGCTTCACCTAGTGAAATAATTTTTTTTAGACATAAATATGATATTTCAGCTTCTACTTTAAGTGTCATTTTAGGATTTAGTAAAAACACTATTTCAAATATTGAAAATGAAGGAATCACTTCATTAACTAGTGGTAGACTAATAAAAATGTGTTTGGATAACACAGATGTTATTGATCAATATGTACAACTATGTGATGAAATTGATAATAAAAAAAAAGAAGAAATATCGAAACGTCTCAGAGCAACACAATGCTATTGAATTAGAAACGTTGTTAATTATTATTATAAATGCGAGCTTTATGTCTCGCATTTTTTATTTCTCCTAATTTGTGACTTGCTGTTTATTATTGATTTGTAGATAAAATTTTCAAAAGTTGATTTGATATTTATGATTTGCGGGAGTAATCAATTAGTGGTTAGAAGTACTTCATACAAAAAATAAATAAAACTACAAAATATTTAATAAAAAATTTGGTTTTTGTTATAAAATAACCTATCTTTGCGCAAGAGTAGATAATAAAAAAGCCCATTTTGGCGAACGGGCAATTTAATACTAGACGTAATATGAGTAGAACAATGAGTAACACTGGGGAAAGTGTTGTAGCAAATCGTTACCGCAAAGGTAATGCAACAGAATCGGAAAAGCAAGCTTTTGTGCCGATTTATAAAGATATAGCTAATCCGGAGGCTGTAAAGTCCGAAATTGGAGATGTTATAAAGGTATTTAACCAGATAATAAAAACTGCTAAGAAGGAGGTAGATGACAGAAAATTTCAGAATGATGTCAAATACAACCAAAGAGCTTTTTATTCTCAAGATTTAAATGCAACTATTAAAGAACAGATAATTAGAAGAATAGATTCTGATTCTGTCTTTAGGAATAAGGTTAGAATCAGAAAGAATTCCGGCTCAGTTTATTTCATAATTAAAGATAAATATATTTTGTATGTTAAGAGACTTTATGGGAATCAAAACAAGCCTAATAGTTATCCAACACCAAATAGCAATAGGCTTTTCGATGGAACATTATTTCCTGGATTAAAAGAACATATTCCTGTTTTGTTTATCGGGCCAAATCTGAGTAATTTAAGTGAAACAGATGCTTTTGTCACTTCATTAATTAGCAGAAATGAGATAAATTGGAGTTTAATAAGTAATGACTTATTTAGTGAAAGTGAAGTTAAGCAATTAAATAACGTAAAAGTTGTTGAAACTGAAAAAGAAATTGTAAAAGTGAAGAAAGATTTGGAGAGACCAAGTCAGAAACAAGCTAATAATAAATAATAAATAAAGTCCCGTTCGCCATTTGGATTTTTGACTTATTAAATCCTAAACCAGATTTATTCATCATTTAGTAGCCAATCAACTAAAAAAACAATTAAAAATGATATGAGTACAATCAACATCGAAAGAATTAAATTAGCTAGAGAAAGTCGAGGATATTCTCAATCTACTTTGGCAAAAGAAATGAAATCAGCATCACAAGTTTTATTATCTAAAATTGAAAAAGGATTATCTAACGTAACTGACGATGTATTTACTGAACTAAGTTTAATTTTGGACTACCCTAAAGATTTCTTTTACAAGAAACACGATGTCTATCCTTTAAAACATTTTTATTTTAGAAAAAATTTAGGAATGAGTATGACAAAAGCTAGGCTTTTAGAATCACAAATCAATATACTGTCAGGTAATATTTGTGATTTATTAGATGCAGTAGAAATTGAAATTGATTTACCGTTTACTGATTTATATAAAACAGGTTTGTCTCCTGAACAAATGGCAGATCGAGTTAGAGATTATTTTAATCTTCCCAAAGGACCAATAAAAGATTTGATTAAAGTTGTAGAACAGCAAGGTGTTATTATTCATTTTTTTGATTTTACTTCAGATTTGAAGATTTCAGGTGTTAGTTATATTACTCCTGTTGGGGTTCCTGTTATGATTCTTAATAAGAATATGCCTAATTCGAGAAAGGTTTTTACTATTGCACATGAATTAGGGCATATTCTAATGCATTTTAAAGGTGGAATTATTAGTGAAGATAGAAATGTAGAAAATGAGGCAGACAGATTTGCATCTAGTTTTTTAATGCCTAGTTCTGAAATTAAATCTAGTCTTTATTATTTAACTGATGAGAAATTGGGAGATTTGAAAAGATATTGGAAAGTTTCGATTCAGGCTCTTCTTTTTAAAGCTAAAGATACTGGAGCGCTAACACAAGATCAATATCGTAGATGGGTTACCAAGATTAGTTACTATGGGTGGAGAAAACAAGAACCTTTAGAATTTGAAATATCAGAACCTAAGTTATTGTATAAAATGCTAAAACTTCATTTTCAAGACTTGCAATATTCAAAAAATGAATTGTGTGAGATGTTTGGTTTAAATGAAATTGAGTTTGATAAAATATATTTGCAATCTAGTTCAGACTTACAAGATTATTTAAATGTAGATTCAAAAGTCAGAAAGTTGAAAGTAGAATTAGATTACTAAATTATATAACTTTTAAAACGATTATTATTTAACTAAAACCTGTTTCGAACGAAACAGGTTTTTTAATGAAATATCATTTGTAATTTAAAATCTCTTTTCATATTCTTTTAGGATTACATTTCTATCATCTTCATTTCGTAATTCAATTGCTCCATCAACTAAATATTCATATAGAGGTATGTTGTTAAAGTCAATTCCATTCCAATAGTTTTTAATTGAATCTGGATTTTTTGTTTGGATATAATCATCAAACCATTGGGAATCTGCTTTGTGAAACATTGCTTTTGTAGTAATATTAATAGGAACAATTATGAAATCTTTCTTATGTATGAACATATTTTTAAGCATTGTTCTGCCTTCAAAATTGTCTTCTGCTAAATAAATAGAAACGAGCCTACTAGGTAAATATTGATTTGTTAATCTGCGAATTCGTTCAAACTCAAATTCGATATCTGCAATTTCGTGAATTCTTTTTAATTCATTTTCATTTAGGAAAATTGGATTGTCAAGTCCAATTGCTAATTTAAGACCTTTCTTGCTACCATTAGACTTTGTTAAGAATTGAAGTCTAGGGCTAGTGTAAGTGTTCATCACATAACTATTTTTCAAATCTTCAATTGATAAAGTGTATACTGGGTGTAATTCCTTGTGATCAATATAATGAGAGACAGTTGATGTTGATATTCTATTTGTATTTGCGAAATTAGCACAAACTAAAAAATCATCTAAATTTACAAAATATATAAAGTTATCTTCCATTTTTTTTAAGCGCGAATTAGGTATTTAAATCTGATTAAAGGTAAAAATAGATATGTGATTTGGTTTTTATACTTGTTTTATAATTTTGTAATCAATTGAATTATTAACAATCAAAAATATCAACTAAATTGTCAACTGAAAAGTAAAAAGCCTGTAAACATTGAGTTTACAGGCTTTTTTGTGGAGTCGCCGGGAATCGAACCCGGGTCCAAACAAGCAACTAAAGAGCTTTCTACACGCTTATTTCCTGATTAGATTTTCGATGTTAAGCTAGGCCAGAAACAGCCACCGAACACTTATCTTCTTAATTTTCGAAATCCACCCGAAGCTCATGGATATCTAGGTTTATTTTTACGGTTCTCCTTAACGGAACGCCACAAACCAAGGCTTTCCAGGAGAATCCAGCTTCTCTACCTTGTAGAGACGTGGCGCAATCTTACTATGATTCGGATTAAGCAGCTAAAGCGTAATTATTTTCGCCGTGTAAAAGTTCGAGATCTTATATTTACGAGCAAGGTCTCAATGCTCGGCGTGCTTACTTTTCAATTCGACTTGCTGTCAAAACCAGTCGACCCCAAAAATGAGTTTGCAAATTTAGGTTATTTGCATTTAGTTTATATTAAAATTTTGAGAAAAATTTTCTTATTCTTCGTCTTTGAAATTAAAAGGATAATCTCCAAAGATTGGTGCCAGTTTACGAACCGCATAAGTGTTTCTTGTCATTTTATTAGACAAGGCAATTATGGTAACATTTTCTTTCATAAGCGGGATGTATGATGAGGTATTACCATGCCACCATCCGTTATGGAAATAATAATTTTGTCCGGTTTCCCAATTGATCATTCTGATGCCTAAACCATAATTCTTAGTGCCTTTGCGTTCATTACTGTAACCTGTATAAACCTGTTTTAGCAATTCAGGCTTTAAAAAATCTGGTGATTGTCTCGCACGATCAAATTTTAAAAGATCTCTTGCAGTAGAAAAAACATTTTTGTCACCATAAACATTGTCCAGATAATCAAAACCTATTTCGACACCATTACCTTTATATGAAGGGACAATTTTTTTTCTGTCTTTGTCATCATCAAAAACATAAGTATGTGACATTCCTAAAGGTTTAAAAATCATTTGCGACATTGCCTCTTTATAAGTCAGACCGGTAATTTTTTCAATGATAAGTGCCAGCATAGCATAATTGGTATTGCAATAACTAAAACGTGTTCCGGTTTTAGATTCTAAACCAATGTCTTTTGTTGCCAGAATGTTTAGAATGTCTTTATTAGTAAGTTGATTATGTCTGTCCCAAACAGATTTATCCCTGTCAGTAAAATAGGCATAATTACGCATACCACTTCGGTGGCTTAAAAGCATTCTGATAGTACAATCTTCGTAAGGAAATGTTTTTAAGATTGTATTTACTTTTTGATCTAAATCTATTTTACCAGCATTCACCAGTTTTAAAACTGCTGTAGCGGTTAATACTTTACTCACTGAAGCAATTTGAACAGGAGTTTCTGCAGTTATTTTTGTTCCTTCATTTTTATTTGCAAAACCATTATAACGTTCAAAAATTATTTGACCATTTCGGGCTACTAAAAAGCTTCCGTTCATGGTATTGTTAGGCCAGTTTTTATTGTAAAAGTGGTTTATTCTTCCTGTTACTGAATTTATGTAAGCTTGTGAAAGTTTTTTTTCAGAGCCTAATGGCTTCATCTTAGGTAAGGTATCTTCAACTGTTACCTCTTCTTTATTTGTAGTGCTTTTATCTTTACCACATGAACCTAAAACTAAAATCAGGAAAAGTATTTGTGGTATATTTGTCTTTTTAAGGAAACTCATTTTCATCATTCTTTAAAAACAAATATATAGAATTCAATATTGATGTTTTGCCCTTTTTAGAAGGTTAAAAAGAATAATTTAACAAAAAATTAAGATTTTGTTTTATTAGTTCTTTGTTATTCAGCTTTTAACGGTTTTAAAACATTTTAAATTGCAATTCGACAACAAAACTTTAACTAAATTTGTTATATTTGAAACAAATTGAATTGAAAAAGTTATATTAATAATTATTTTAACCTGATATAAATGAAATTCGGAATTATAAAAGAAAGAAAAAATCCGCCGGACAGACGCGTTGTATTTTCTCCAGATGAACTAGCAAAATTAAAACAAACGTACCATGAGGCCTCAGTTGAGGTAGAAAGTTCGGATATCCGAATTTTTTCAGATGCGGAGTATAAGAACATGGGAATCACTATTACAGAGGATGTTTCTAATTGTGATGTTTTGTTTGGTGTGAAAGAAGTTCCTGTAGAAAGCCTTATTCCGAATAAGTCTTATTTCTTTTTTTCGCATACGATAAAAAAGCAGCCTTACAACCAGAAATTATTAAAGGCTATTTTAGAAAAAAATATTGATCTCTATGATCATGAAACCATTGTGGATGATCAGAATCGCCGTTTAATTGGCTTTGGAAAATATGCCGGAATGGTTGGGGTTTATAACGGTATTCGTGCTTTTGGTTTAAAATTCGAATTGTTTAAACTGCCTAAAGCAGAAACACTTGCGGGAAAAGAAGCTTTGATTATGCATTTAAAACGTATCACAATGCCTGCATTAAAATTTGTTGTTACCGGAACGGGTAAAGTAGGTAGTGGTGCCAAAGAAATTTTGGATGCTATAAAGATAAAGGAAATTACGGTCGACAATTATTTGACTAAAAAATACACTCAGGCTGTTTATGTGCAGCTGGATGTTTTAGAATATAATAAAAGGATTGACGGACAGGTTTTAGATTTTGATGATTTTGTAAATCATCCTGAAGCATATACTTCGGATTTTGAAAAATTTACTAAGGTTTCGGATATTTATTTTGCGGGTCATTTTCATGCCAGCAATGCGCCAATGATTTTGACAAGAGAAATGCTAAATGCGAGTGATTGCAAGTTGAAAGTAGTAGCTGATATTTCTTGTGATGTAAACGGACCAATTGCCTGTACGCTTCGGTCATCAACCATTGCAGAGCCTTTGTATGGATATTTTCCTTTAGAAGATAAAGAAGTTGATTTCTTTCATCCGGCTGCAGTTGCGGTAATGGCGGTTGATAATTTACCATGTGAGATTCCAAAAGATTCCAGCGAAGGTTTTGGAGAACAGTTTATGGAATATGTGATTCCTGCTTTCTTCAATGGAGATAAAGATGGAATTCTGCAACGTGCCAAAATAACTGAAAAAGGAAAACTAACCCCAAGGTTTAGTTACTTACAGGATTATGTGGATGGGAAATAAATTATGAGTTATAAGTTATCATTCTTGATAAATGTAAAAAAGGTAAAACACATATGTTTTACCTTTTTTATTTTGTTAAACAGATTCAATAAGCTAACTCATAATTCCTAACTTATAACTCATAACTTGAAATTAAACCATTTCCTCAGGTTTTACCCAGGCATCAAAATCTTCAGGGGTTACATAACCCAGACGAACAGCTTCTTCTTTTAATGTTGTTCCGTTTTTATGTGCAGTCTGAGCGATTTCTGCGGCTTTGTAGTATCCTATTTTGGTGTTTAGAGCAGTAACTAGCATTAGTGAATTATCAACTAATTCTTTAATGCGTTTGTAGTTAGGTTCAATGCCCTGAGCGCAATGCTCGTCAAATGAGATACAGGCATCTCCCAGTAATCGTGCTGATTGCAGGAAGTTGGCAGCCATAACCGGTTTAAAGACATTTAGTTCATAATGTCCCTGCATGCCGCCAACAGCAATTGCCATATCGTTTCCTATTACCTGAGCACAAACCATGGTTAAAGCTTCACATTGTGTAGGATTTACTTTTCCGGGCATGATAGAAGATCCTGGCTCGTTTTCAGGAATATGGATTTCTCCAATTCCGGAGCGTGGCCCGGAAGCTAACATTCGAACATCGTTTGCTATTTTATTGAGAGAAACAGCTAATTGTTTTAAGGCGCCATGTGATTCTACAATGGCATCATGTGCAGCTAGTGCTTCAAATTTGTTTTCGGCAGTAACAAAGGGGTGATTGGTGAATTTTGCAATATATTCGGCTACTTTTACATCATAACCTTTTGGAGTATTTAATCCCGTTCCAACAGCAGTTCCACCCAAAGCAATTTCAGATAAATGAGCTAAAGTGTTTTTAAGTGCTTTTAATCCAAAAGCCAATTGAGCGGCATATCCTGAAATTTCCTGTCCAAGTGTTAATGGTGTTGCATCCATAAGGTGTGTACGTCCGATTTTTACAACTGTTGCAAATTCAGTTGCTTTTTTTACCAAAGTTGCATTTAGTTTTTCTACTCCGGGAATAGTAGTTTCGACAATCATTTTGTAAGCAGCAATATGCATTCCGGTTGGGAAAGTATCATTTGATGATTGTGATTTGTTGACATCATCATTTGCTTTTATAAATTGTTCGCCTTCGCCAATTTCAAAACCTTTAAGTACCTGAGCACGGTTTGCGATTACTTCATTGACATTCATGTTGCTTTGTGTACCTGAACCGGTCTGCCAGATTACCAGAGGAAATTGATCGTCTAGTTTTCCTTCCAGGATTTCGTCGCAAACTGCAGCGATAGCGTCTCTTTTTTCTATTGGTAAAACACCTAGATCATAGTTGGCATAAGCCGCAGCTTTTTTTAGATAAGCAAAACCTTCAATGATTTCTTGTGGCATAGAAGCCGATGCTCCGATTTTGAAATTATTTCTGGAACGTTCTGTTTGTGCACCCCAATATTTATCGGCAGGAACTTGTACTTCGCCCATGGTGTCTTTTTCTATACGGTATTTCATTTTGTTATATATGTTTGTTGTTTTTGAAGTGAAACCGGATTTTTTATGAAAATAGCTGTCTTAGCCCTGATGGAAGCGGCATCCTTTTATGGCAGGGTTTGCCATAAAAGATATAGCGAACAGCAGGAAGCAGCTCCTGAAAACACTCATGATCTTCTTGTTTAGACAGTTAAAATATATCCGAAAAAAATCCTTATTTAAAATGAGTATAAATATACGGATAAATGTTATTTCATGAAAATTGATTTGGATTTTATTGCTAACGAAAAATATAAAACTTACATTTGTCCTTACATTCAAAAATTCCGGAAAACATGTTTGAATTTTCACAGTACTTAGGTTTTTTACTTTTCTTGACCATACTAACTATAGGGTTTTGGTTGATGTTTTTCTTAGTTGGTTTCGTATCTTACTGGGTTACGGGAGCTAGCTGGGAAATGTTCAAAGAGAAAAGAGCAAAGAAGAAACAAGAACAGTCAATTTAATTTTAAATTGATTTCAATAAAAAAGGACCCGTTTTACGAGTCCTTTTTTTTATGACAAAAAAAATCCAAATTCCAATTTTCAAAACTTAATAAAGTCTCATGAATTGAAATTTGGATTTTTAAATTTTAGCTTATATTATCCCGGATATTCTCCTCCGTCGCCACCACCGTCATTTTTAGGTATTGCGTTTCTGTCTCTTTCGCTTTTTGGTTTGTTAAAGCGATAGGTAAATGATAAGTTGAACTGACGTTTACGGAACTGCATTTCGCCATATGATGTTTGACTTTCATTTGTTGTATCATTTTGAAGATATGTATATGATCTCATGATTCTTGAGTTGAAAACGTCGCTGATATTGAAAGCAATTGTAGCTTTGTCTTTTAAAACATCTTTACTAAATGCTGTGTTCATTCCAAATTGTCCAAGGTTTTTACCTTGTGCAGTTTTTTGTTCTCCATTGTAAACACCGCTTAATTGCCAGTCGATTTTGTATGGTAAAGTAAGTTTTGAGTTGATTCTCGCAAACCAGGTATTGGCTTGGTTGTCAAGATTCTGAACTACCAGATTTCCGTTTGTATCGGTGTAAGTGTTTTCTCCGGTTGTTTTAACATTATAAAAGTTGAAGTTACTGTTTACTCTCCATATTTTAAACGGCGTGTAATTTAAAGTAAATTCGAAACCAAATTTTTGTTCTTTTCCTAGGTTAATTGGTCTGCTTAAGATAACCGGGATTCCGTTTACTTCCTGACCGTTTGGAGTTCTTACGAAGCTAAAAACATCTTTAGTATCTTCAAAATAAGCTGAGGTATTAAAAGTTACTTTATCCCAGCGTTTGATATATCCAATATCATATTTATCCGTTAATGAAGGATCTAAATCAGGATTTCCCTGAAAAATATTAATATTACTTGAGTAGTTTACAGCAGGGTTCATGAAACGACCTCTTGGTCTTGTTAAACGTTTACTGTAACTAGCGGTAAAGTTACTTTGATCTGAAATAGCATAACTAATAAAAGCACTAGGGAATAAGTTATTGTATTTCTTAGTGTTAAAGTCGTTGTTGTCTAACAAGTTAACCTGAATATTGGTGTCTTCCCAACGTAAACCAAATAAATAAGAGAATTTATTTACCTTGAAACCATACTGTGTATAAATCGCGTTTATGTTTTCTTTGTATTCTAAAGTGTTTGATAAGTTAGGATCTCTTGCACCCTGATCATCAGTAACGAAATATTCATTGTTCAGATCTCCAAAACTTCCTTTATATCCGGCTTCAAACTGACTTCCTTCTCCTAAAGGTAAAACATAATCAGCTTGTAACTGTATTTGTTTTTGAACCTGATTATTTAGCGTTGTATTGAAATTTGGTGAAGCTGTAATGATACTGTTGCTGTCATCTGTGTTTCTTGAAACCGATAAATCTGCAGTAAGTTTATGTCCTTTATTGTTGAAATTTTTAATCAAATTTGAGGTATACTCAATGTTCTCACTTCCAGTGTCTCCATTGTTTAATCGGAATGAAGTTCCTGTAAAAGCATGATTAGCGTCAAAATTGTTATAATTGATTAAATCTCTGGTATCACCTGTGCTTTTTTGGTAATTAATGGCGTTTGTCCAGTAAGTATTTGGAGCCACTGTCCATTCTATACCCGCTCTTCCGTTGAATCCGTCAGAAGTTCTTTTGGTATCACGATCTTCATCCAGATAGCTTTTTGGAGATCCGTCTGCATTAAAATACTGTGTATTTGTTAAACCGGCACCTTCACTGGTTCTGTGATTGTAGCCTAAAGTAGTAAAGTAGTTTAACTTTTCAGTTTTATAATTCAAATTGGCACTTAAACCATACGTTTCAGGTATACCTGTTGAGGCAATAAAAGTTCCGTTTAAACCTTGGTTTTTTCCTTTTTTAAGAATGATATTGATTAATCCTGAACCTCCTTCGGCATCATAACGTGCTGATGGATTAGTGATTACTTCAACTTTGTCAATTGCGTCAGCCGGAAGCTGACGTAATGCCTCGGCTACATTGATAGCATTTGAAGGACGTCCGTCAATTAAAATTCGGATATTGTCACTTCCTCTTAAGCTTACATTTCCTTCGGTATCAACAGAAACAGACGGTACATTGTCTAAAACGTCACTTACAGTTCCGCCTTTTACCATCATGTCCTGACCTACATTATAAACTTTTTTATCCAGTTTTATTTCTACTGTCGATTTTTCAGCACGTACTACAACTTCATTCAATTGTGCAGCGTCTTCAGACAGGTTTACAATTCCTAAATTAGTATCGCCCTGAATTTTTTTTCCTTTGATTTCAGTTGGCTTAAACGAAATAAATTCAACTTTGATGTCGTAAGTTCCCGGAGCTACAGCTACATCAAATTCACCTTTTGGGTTAGTGATTCCGCCCGCAATAACTTTGGTGTCATTTGGAGCAGTTATAGATATTGTTGCGTATTCTAGAGGTTGCTTGCTTATTTTTTCGAAAACTTTCCCTGTAACTTTTACTTTGTTTTGAGCCGGTGGCCCTTGTTGTGCATAGTTGTAAAAACCTGTAAATAAAAGTACAAGTAATACAGCAAATTTGATTTTTTTCATTGTTTATTTTGGTTTCAATTGCTCATTAGACGGCAAATGTAGCTTTTGGTTTAAAGATGAAAATCACAAAATAATGTTAATTTACTATTTTATAATCAATCTAAAAAGGCAGATACTAAATCCATGTCTCGTCCTATGATTGCTTTCCCGTTTTTTACAACAATTGGACGTTCAATTAAAATAGGATTGTCGACTATAGCCTGAATGATTTCCTGATTGGTTAAACTTTTTCCTTTATAATTTTCAATCCAGATTTTTTCCTTAATTCGGACCAGCTGAATAGGTTGCAGCTCTAATTTTTCAAGTAAGGTTTTTAGTTCTTCAAAGGTTGGAGTTTCTGTGAGGTATTGAATAATCTCATATTCTTGTTTTGATTGTTCTATAAATGCCAGACAGGTTCTTGATTTTCCGCAACGTGGATTATGATAAATTTGTATCATTCTAATTATATTTAAAAAGTTGTAAGATAATTGAGCTAAAAATTAGGTATTTTAGCAAGACCAAAAATAAGCTTTACTTATTAAAACAAATTCTCATTTTTAAATTATTATATATGTTTTTAGAACAAGGAATCAAACCTCAGAACAAATTTTGGTTATATCTTTTAGGATCAGTTCTGATTATCATCGCGTCGTTTATTGGTCAGATTCCTTTTTCGGTTGCAGTGCTTTACAAAAGTTATGTTTCTAATGAAGCTTTTCCAACTGATAATGCTGCTATAATGAAAATTTTCGAACCTAATCTTACTTTGTTTTTGGTTATGATTTCTTTCGCATTTGCGTTTGCCGGAATTTACTTTGTGGTAAAATATTTGCATCATCAAACGATGTTATCTGTAACAACGTCCAGAAAAAAAGTAGACTGGAGCCGTATTTTGTTTTCCTTCTTTTTATGGACTTTCTTTTCGGTAATAAGCTTTTTAGTGGTTTACCTAAAATCTCCGGAAAATTTTGTCTGGAATTTTAAATTAGTTCCGTTTTTGATTTTGGTTCTTGTGGGATCTGTTTTAATACCTATACAAACGAGTACAGAAGAATATGTTTTTAGAGGTTATTTAATGCAGGGATTTGCTAATCTGGCTCAAAATAAATGGTTCCCTTTAATGATGACGTCGCTTATATTTGGATCTATGCATATTTTTAATCCTGAAGTGACAAAAATGGGATATATTATAATGATATATTACATTGGAACCGGATTGTTTTTAGGAATTATAACTCTTATGGATGAAGGGATGGAGCTTTCTTTAGGTTTTCATGCTGCCAATAATTTAATTGGTGCTTTACTGGTTACTTCAGACTGGTCTGTTTTTCAAACTCATTCTATTTTTAAAGATATGTCAGAGCCTTCTGCTGGCTTTGATGTTATATTGCCTATTGTAGTGATTTACCCTATTTTACTTTTTATCTTTAGTAAAAAATACAATTGGAGTAATTGGAAAGAAAAGCTAACAGGGAAAATAAATGTTGTAGAAATTTCAAATTAAAAATGTCATGTCAAAATTAACACACAAAAATGTACATAATTATTTTAAGTTAAACGGGTATCATCTAAACGGAAAAGATCTGTGTAGGGTAGGGTACAGTTTTATCAAGGAAGGAGATGTTTATGAAAGGGCGATAGGTGAATTTTTTCTGGATTGGTTTGATGATAAAGACTATATCGAAATGACGACTTCGGGGACGACTGGACTTCCAAAGTTGGTACGATTAGAAAAACAAGCTATGATTCAGTCAGCTTTAGCCACGGGAGATTTTTTTGGTTTAGAACCGGGAGACAGGGCTTTGCTGTGTTTGCCAACTCAGTTTATAGCTGGTAAAATGATGTTGGTTCGAAGCCTGATTTTAGGTTTGGATATTGATGTTGTTTCTCCAAGTACTGAACCTCTGTTGTACAATAAAAAGCAATATGATTTTGTAGCCATGGTTCCTTTACAGGTTCAGAATTCTATCGAAAAGCTAGTAAACATAAAGAAGCTGATTATTGGAGGAGCAAAAATAGACAGTGCACTTGAAGAAAAACTATTGCCCCTGAAAACTGAAATTTATGAGACTTATGGTATGACGGAAACGATTACTCATATCGCTGCCAAAAGAATAGGAGAAAAGGCATTTTCGATTTTACCAAATGTAAAAATAGCTACAGACGATCGTGGGTGTCTTGTCATTCATGTTTCTTCTATTTCTGATGAACCAATTGTTACAAATGATCTCGTTGAACTCATTAATGATAATCAGTTTGTTTTTCTGGGAAGAATTGATAATGTAATAAACAGTGGAGGTGTAAAACTCATTCCGGAGCAGATAGAAGCAAAATTAATAGGGAAGATAACGAACCGTTTTTTTGTAACCGGTGTTCCTGATTCTGCTTTAGGAGAGAAATTAATTTTGGTTATCGAAGGAGAAAAACAAGAATTTGCTCCTGACTTTTTTGATGTTTTAGGAAAATTCGAAAAGCCAAAAGAAATTGTTTTTGTTCCAAAATTCAAGGAAAACGAAAACGGAAAGTTATTGCGTAAACCCAGTTTACAATCTTAAAAATTTCAGATAAAAATAAAAATCCCAAATTCCAG
Source organism: Flavobacterium chilense (assembly GCF_001602525.1). Taxonomy (GTDB): domain Bacteria; phylum Bacteroidota; class Bacteroidia; order Flavobacteriales; family Flavobacteriaceae; genus Flavobacterium; species Flavobacterium chilense. The sequence continues at coordinate 311,063 of NZ_LSYT01000004.1, read as the reverse complement.
TTATCTAATTGGAGTTTGGGATTTTTTAAATATTTAAATTCTTGAAATATTTATTTCTTACGTTCTAATAATGCCATATAAAATCCATCAAAGCCAGATTCTGAAGCCAGTAATTTACGATCTTCTACAAAAGTAAATTGCTGTCCGATTTCGGTTTTTAAGAATTTTTGTACCTGCTCCTGATTTTCTGATGGTAAAACAGAACAAGTAGCGTAAACTAATTTTCCACCTGGTTTTACAATTTTAGAATAACTTTCTAAAACTTCAGACTGAACTTTACGAATATTATCAATAAATTCAGGTTGTAATTTCCATTTAGAGTCAGGATTTCTTTTAAGAACTCCTAATCCGCTACAAGGTGCGTCAATTAAAACACGATCTGCTTTTTCGTGCAATTTTTTGATCACTTTTGTAGTGTCAATGATACGGTATTCAATATTAAAAGCGCCATTTCTTTTTGCTCTTAATTTTAATTGTTTCAATTTGCTTTCATACAAATCCATTGCAATCAATTGTCCTTTGTTTTCCATCAAAGAAGCAATGTGCAATGTTTTTCCTCCGGCTCCTGCACAAGTATCAACTACACGCATTCCGGGTTTTACATCAAGGAAACCGGCAACCAATTGTGAGTTGGCATCCTGAACTTCAAAAAGCCCTTGTTTAAAAGCATCTGTTAAAAATACATTGGCTCTTTCTTTAAGTACTAAAGCTTCTGGCTGATCTTTCAAATATTCTGTTTCAATATTTAAATCCATCAGTGTGTTTCTTAAGCTTTCTTTGGTTCCTTTGAGTGTATTGGTTCTTAAAATAACTTTAGCAGGCTGATTTTGAGCTGCAATTTCTTTTGCCCAAACTTTTTCGCCTAATTCTTTTACGCCCAATTCATCCATCCAATCCGGAATAGATTCTTTTAAAGCTCTAACTTTTGAAAGTTCGTCAAAACGTCCTTTAATTTTTCTTTCAGGAGTTCCTTCCAATTGTCTCCAATCCGGAATTGGATATCCTCTTAAAACTGCCCAAACGGCGAACATTCTCCATAAGTTATCTCTGTCGAAAGGTTCTTTTACTTCGGCAATTTCTGCGTATAATCTTTTCCAACGAACAATTTCGTATATCGTTTCAGCAACAAACTTCCTGTCAGAACTTCCCCAACGTTTGTCTTTTTTTAATGCTCTGGCTACCACTTTGTCTGCATATTCTCCTTCATTGAAAATTGCATTTAAAGAATCGATGGTAGTATAAACTAAATTTCTGTGTAATCTCATTTTAATTATTTGAGTTGCAAAGGTACTATTAATTGATTGAAAGTTAAATTTTTAATTAGGATTGTTGCTTTAACCTTCTTTTAAAAGAAAAAAACACTCTGATAAAGTTTAAAAGAGTGTTTTTTTTGAATATGTTGTAAATGATTTATTTTGTAATTCGGGTCAATCCGATGTTTTCTGGAGCGTGAAGCACCATTGGGAATTTCTCTATTTTTACCGAACTGCTGTCTAAACCAAAGGCTCTTTCTTCAGATAAACTCAGTTTTTTGATGAAGAAATAAGAGTTCATGATAATGTTTTCATGCCATCTTAAGTCATTGTCATTCGAAAGGAATTTTTCTGACAATACAAATTTAAAGTCTCCAATAATATTGTTTTTATTCAATGACTCGTAACGGCTGGTAATATCAACTTCGCCACGTTTTACCATATCACGAATTACCTCTCTGAACATTAAATTGATTTTGGTAGGCTCTCTGAATCCTAAGTTAAAATCGATTCTGTAGATATCATCTTTGGCAATTTCAGTTACCTTGTATTGTGTTTTATAAGGTTCAGTCAAAATATTTACGTGTACAAACCAATAGATATCAGCTCTTTTTGGACGTTTTTGTAAAATAGAGTAGATTACTTTTTCCTCCAATTCGTCAACACGATTCGCATTAGTCATATAAACTAAATGTGTCGCATATTTAGGGATTGATAAATCTTCGCTCAATTCCATTAATACCTTTTTATAATCGTCAATCTTGATGATTTTGGTATAGCTTTTATTAATTTTCTTAGCCAGATACCAAATAGTCATAATTAAGATAAGTAAACTTGCTATGATTAACGTTACATAACCACCCTCAGCAAATTTGGTGATGTTTGCGATTAAGAAACTAAATTCGATTAACAGATAAGTTGTAATAAGTGGCACCATTAAATACAATTTTACTCGTTTCATTATTAAATAATAATTAAGTAAAATAGTAGTCATAATCATGCATAAAATAATCGCAAGACCATAGGCATGCTCCATATTTCCTGATTTTTCAAAGTGTAAAACGATGCCCACACAACCAAAAAATAACAACCAGTTAATCGATGGAATGTACAATTGTCCTTTTACTTCTGTAGGATATTTAATTTTTACTTTTGGCCAGAAATTAAGTCTCATGGCTTCGTTAATCAAAGTAAATGATCCGCTTATAAGAGCCTGAGAAGCAATTACAGCCGCTAGAGTTGCAACTACAATTCCAAATGGTAAAAACCAGTGTGGCATAATCAGGTAAAACGGATTTCCGTTTTCTCCTCCTAATTGCTGTAGCGTACTTCCTTCATGGTGGATTAAATAAGCAGCCTGTCCAAAGTAATTTAATACCAAAGTGGTTTTAACAAAAACCCAGCTGATTCTGATATTTTTTCTACCACAGTGTCCCATGTCCGAATATAAAGCTTCAGCACCGGTTGTACATAAAAATACAAATCCAAGTACAAAGAAACCATCAGGATGGATCGATAATAAATGATAAGCATAATAAGGGTTTACCGCTTTTATAACTTCAGGATGATGTAAGATCTGAATAGCACCTAAAGTTCCCAACATGGCGAACCAAATTAGCATCATTGGAGCGAAAAATTTCCCAACGAGCTTAGTTCCAAATTGTTGTATGGTAAATAGTATAAAGAGAATCGTGATAACGATATAAACAATGGTTTGTGTTTCCATTGTAGGATAAAATGCCCTGATTCCTTCAACTGCTGATGAGATAGAAATTGGCGGTGTTATAATTCCGTCAGCAAGAAGTGCACTTCCTCCAATAATGGCGGGTACAATGAGCCATTGAATTTTTGTTTTTTTGACTAAGGCATACAAGGCAAAAATTCCACCTTCGCCATGATTGTCAGCACTTAAGGTTATAAGAACATACTTTATAGTAGTCTGTAAAGTTAAAGTCCAAAAAACGCATGAAATACCTCCTAAAACAATATCAGAATTGATAGAGTAGTCACCAAGTATGGCTTTCATTACATATAACGGAGAAGTACCAATATCTCCATAAATAATTCCTAATGTGATTAATAAACCCCCAATAGACAACTTACTATGTAAGTTTTTATGCGATGCGCTCATGTATATTTTTATAAAAGACGGTTGCAAATTTACTGTTTTAAAACAAATTAGCATCAATTATAATTAAAAAGATAAAAAAAAGCACAATCGTTAAATTGTGCTTTTGATTATTGTGCAGAAATGTGAAATTGGTATTAACCTCTTCTTCCTCCATTGCCTCTTGAACCAGAGCCACTTTCTCTTTGAGGCTGACTGCTTCTGGATTCCTGACTTGCTCTTGGAGATTCAGAACGTTGTGTGTTTTCAGATCTGGACATACCACCTGATCTGTTTTCTGAATAATTTCTTGGAGCTTCTATTCTTTGGTTTGAATATGATCTGTTAGTGTTCATATTCCCTTGTGAATTTCCTCTTGAAATATTAGAATTGTTTTGATCGTAATCTCTTCTGTTTTCTGTTCTTGAATTGTTTTCTACTCGTACAGGATTGTTTACAGTGGCTGAATTGTCTCTGCTTATTGTCTCTGTACGGTTTGTGTTGTATGTTCTGTTTCCGGATACTCTGTTATCAGCATAATTTCTGTCCGGGGTTCTATTGTCCATTGTAGAAACTCTTCCTGTTGTGTTTTGTCTGTTTGTATAGTAAGTATTCTGATTTCTTACTGCATCTCTGCTTGCGATACGTCTTTGATCTAAATCATATCTGTTGTTTACATTGTAGTTTCTTTGAGCAAAGCTGTAGTCAGGACGTCTGGTTTCGTAACCATAAGTACGTCTTGATTCGTATATAACAGGAGCTGTGTAGCTTCTTCTTGTGTTTACATAGTTGTAACGGTTGTTTACGTTGATACAGATATTGATATTGTTTCTATATCTGTAAACAGGATATGGATTCCATGCTGTGTAATAAGTTGGGTAATAATTCCAACGCCATGTTGAACAGTAAGGTCTGTAGTTAGTAACCCAAAATGAAGAATATATAACCGGTACTACATTATAAACAGGCTCATAAATATAATTCGAACCATATAAATAAGAATTACCTACAACCTGTACACTTACTTTGTTATAATTGTCTCTCTCAACATCGATTGTAGCTACATCCTGATAAACGTCACGATCAAGAACAGCCTGAATGATTATAACGTGTGTTCTGTTTTCTACAGATTCAATTACACGTAGATAATCTACCTCGTTATCGCCATTTAAGTCAAGATTTGATATTTGGTATTTAGGATCATTTAAGCGTCTTTCGAAATCCTGAAGGTTGGCAGATTCTCCAAACATAGAAGCAACTGCTCTAAGATCTAAGTTATCACTTATATCCGAATTTTTTGCGTAAACTGTAGTTTGACCTTGTGCTGAACAAGAACCAAAAACTAAGGCTGCAAACGCTATTAAAAGTAATTTAGTTTTCATGATAAAATCATTATTAAAGATTAATATTGTGAGATATCCAATTACTGTGCCACAAATTATATTTGATGTTTTGTGGTAAGTGAACTCCTTGTCTTATAGGTTTTTAAAATTTGTTTGAGCATTCCGGTTTTAGGTTGTGCAAAAAAGAGGCCTAAAAATTATTAGACCCGAAAAAAAACAAAAGATATTTGAGATGTTGTAAATAATTGTATTTTAGCACCAAGCAAATTTTAATTTATATGAGAAAAGTAGTTTTGTTTTTGAGTGTTTTTATTGTATTTATGTCTTTTAAAACCTTGAATCATAATGATAAAAAAGTATTTAATAACGGTTTTACATCTATACAAATAGATACTTTATTTCAGGATAAAATTAGTATTAGAGCTATCTCAATCGATAAAAATAAAATTTGGTACGGAGCTGATAATTCACGTTTTGGCTTTTATGATTTGGATAAAAAAGAAAAGTTTGAAGATCATATTTATCGTGATACTTTAAAATTAGAATTTAGAAGTATTGCGCAGACTTCTAAAGATGTTTTTTTATTAAGTGTAGGAAATCCCGCTCTTCTTTATTCTGTTTCAAAAAAAACACAAAAAGTTAAATTAGTTTACAAAGAAGTAAATCCTAAAGTGTTTTATGATAGTATGCAATTTTGGAATGATAAAGAAGGTATAGCAATTGGCGATCCTACTGAAGATACTTTTTCGATCATCGTTACCCGTGATGGAGGAGAAACCTGGACAAAGCTATTATCTGATAAATTGCCAACAAATGCATCCGGAGAAGCTGCTTTTGCGGCTAGTAACACCAATATTGTTATAAAAGGAGAAGATACATGGCTGGTTTCAGGAGGAAAAAAATCACGTGTTTTTTATTCTCCGGATAAAGCAAAAACATGGAAAGTAGTCGAGACACCTATAGTTCAGGGAAAAACCATGACTGGTATTTTTACGGCTGATTTTTACGATGCTAAACACGGATTTATTGCTGGTGGTGATTATGATTTTCCAACCAAAAAAACAGATAATAAAGCTTTTACTACTGATGGTGGAAATACCTGGAGATTAATTGGTCAGGAGATGGGCTTTGGATATGCTTCATGCGTACAGTATGTTCCGGGAGGAAATGGCAAAGAAATTATTTGTGTAGGTTCTGAAGGAATACAGTATTCTCAAAACGGAGGTGAAAACTGGACACAATTATCAACTGATACAAAGCTTTTTACGATTAGATTTGTGAATAGAAATACTGCTATTGCTGCAGGTCACAATAAAGTAATCCGAATTCGCTTTAAATAAAAAAACAAGAACCCTAAATAATAAAGTAAGTATTATTATATAGGGTTCTTGCTGCTGTTGTTTTGTATATGCTATTCTTTATTATTAGCTGCTTTATCTCGATATTGCTGTAATAATTTACGATTAAAATCGTCCTCTGATTTTTTAAGCTTTAATATCTTTTTTGCTGAAAGAATCTTTTTTAAGTTACTCATATATTTATCGCGTAAAAGATATAATTCTTTATCAGTGCTTTCGATTTGAGCAAGAAGCGCTGCTGCATCTTTTTCAGACATTGAAGTGATATACTCATCATCTAGTTTACGCATGTACATTTTCATTTTCTGATGTCTTAACTCGAACTGTTTATCATCATAAGTATTGTAAACAGGCCAGAATTTCTCAGCCTCTGTTGAGGTTAATTCAAGTTCAGTTGTTAAAAAAGAAACTTTATAGGCTTTTATTTTTTCACGTTTTTCGTCGGTTTTTCCACCTTGTGCATAAAATGAAAAACTAACCAGAAACAAGATTATCGGAAGTACATTTTTGATTTTCATCTTTTATTTATTCTGAGATTAAATGTTCAATATTTGGATTAGTTACTAAAATGTCTTCAAGAGTTTCTTCTTCAATGGCATCGTTTTCACCTAGTTTTTGAATGTCTTTGGTGTCTAATTTTTGAATTAAATCATATTGATTCAAATTAGACTGGTAAGATAAATATGTTTCTAAAGTGTCTTCATCCAGATCTTTAGATGTAGCGTTGTAATTATTTACAATAGGAATCATAAATGTTATAACAACAGCAGCGGCGGCAGCAAGTGATAATACTTTTTTGCGTTTGTAAATCGGAATTATTTTTACTGTCTTTTCTTCATTAATTTGTTGAAGAACTTTTACTGAAAAGTCATCAAAGTAACGCTCCGGAGTTTTAAATCCGGTTGTTATTTTTGGTTCGTTTTCTAATTTAAATGCTTTCATAATGTCTATAAGATATATTTTATAACAAAAGGTTTAATTTGATGTAACATATATTTCGATTTTTTTTACTGCGTGATGATAAGATGCTTTTAAGGCTCCCACTGAAGTCCCGAGAATTTCAGCAATTTCTTCATATTTTAATTCTTCAAAATATTTCATTTTAAAGACTAGTTGTTGTTTCTCCGGTAATGTTACAATTGCTTTTTGTAATTTGACCTGAATTTCATCACCATCAAAATAATCATCTGCTTTTAAATTGTCTATTGTTTTATTTTGTAAAGCTTCAGATGAAATTCCGTTTAATTTTGCCTTTTGGTTTAGAAAAGTTAAAGCTTCGTTAGTAGCAATTCTGTACATCCAGGAAAAGAGTTTACTTTCTCCCTTAAAATTTTTTAAATACTGAAAAACCTTGACAAAGGTGTTTTGTAATACATCATCAGCATCATCATGACTTAAAACGATGTTTCGAATATGAGAATATAATGGTCTCTGGTAATCAGACAAGAGTTTTTGAAACGCGGTATTTTGCGTTTGGGGATTTAATAGTTGTTGTATAAATTCCTTTTCTTCTGTCAAATTTCCCGATTTATCTATTTAGAATGAATTCCGGATAAAAGGTTTAATCAATCATAATTCTTTAGAATTCAGATTGTTCTTCCTCTGTTTTAGGAGTTGGCTTTGGGGTTTCTGCTGGTTTTTGGGGTGAGGTTTCTGTCGCTGGTTTAGGAACGTAAGTAGAAACGGGAGCAGGAGGCGGAACAACTTTTGGTTTTGTCGGGAAATAAATTTCTGTCATTAGTTTAGACGAACTTTTAACGTCTAATTTACTAATTGTTAGAATCTCCAGGTGTGACCAGGTTAAATCGGGTGTGATTTTTTCTTTGTTTATAAAAGCAGTTGTTTTGGTAATTGCTTCGTTAATGTGAGAGTAATCACCTCTTAAAGTTGTTTTAACCGCTTCAAATCCGTTTAGGGTTCCACCTGAAATATCGCTTCCTGAAGTTGTCATGATTTCTTTGTTTGTAGGTAAACAAATCGAAATCTTGGCTAATCCTGTTGCAGTATCGTATGTATGGTAAATGATAAAAGGTTTTCCGTTAGTGTCTAAGCCATTGTTTTTGCTAAACTCAATAAGTTTTGGAATTACGATTTTTGCATTTTTAGCAATTTTCGAAATTTCACTGGTAAAGGTTTGTTTGATATAAGGAGTTTCGATTTTCTTAACCAATCCATTTACTTTAATCGCATATGTTTTAGTTTCGTAATCCAGGTTTTTGTCAATATTGGCAAGACTTTTTTCGTAAATAGTTCCAATAACTTTATTTGACCCTCCATTTAAGGCAGTGTATATTTTGAACAGAAAACTCATCGTTCCTGAAGCTTTCCAGGTTACTTTTGTTTTTCCTGCAAGTGTGTCTTTAAACGTCCAGTTTACATCAGCTTCTGTTCCGTCATATTTCATTTTTTGCTGAATACTTTCGCCTTCTTTTGTTTTTAATGTAATGGCATTTCCGTTTCCTTTGGCTCCAACCCAATAAAAAGAAGCTCCATTGCCTACTGTTTTATTTGGAAAAGTCATTTTTATCGAAGGATCTTCAATTGACCAGGATTCAAAATCTTCATAATTTCTAAAATCATTTATATAAGCATATACAGTCGCTTTTGGCGAATTGATTACTTTACTTCTTTCAACAGAGAAAATTCCCTTTTGAGTAGCAACAAAAACAGTAAGAGCAACTAAGCTTAATAATAATAGAAGGAATAAATATTTTAGAATCTTCATGGAGTAGGTTATTTGATGTCGTAAAGTTATAAATTTTATTACTAGCCGCACTAGCGGTACAGCAATAAAAGTACACTTTAAAAAAGTATTTCGGTCAAAAAAAGCCTGAAATAAAACGTTTTTAAAAAGTTAAATCATAAGCTTCCGGAATTATTAAATCCTAAATATAAAATAAATTTTCGAATTATCTTTTAAAGAAAAATTTGATCACAAATAAAATAGCTATGAAAAGCAGAAACACAATTAATACTTTATAATTTCCTTTGTAGAAAATTTTGTGTAAAGCAAGATCTTTTCGATAAGCGAAGATCATTACGATTACAAATGCAATAAAAAAACAGAGAGCGAATATTAATTGTCCTTGACTAAACATAGTTGAAATTATTTTTGACAAATTTAGAGAATTGTCCACGAATTGTTGCTAATTTGCCGTTTCATTTAATCAAATAATATCATGAAGAAACAACTTGATGCGGTTACTGAATTTCATACTGCTTTTAAAATAGGTCACAGTCAGACGCCAATTGCTGATTTGGGAGAAACGAAAAAACTACTTCGTTATAATTTAATGAAAGAAGAAAATGAAGAATATCTTGAAGCAGTTCAGAATAATGATTTAGTAGAGATTGCAGATGCTCTTGGAGATATGATGTATATTTTGTGCGGAACAATTATCGAACACGGTTTGCAGGATAAAATCGAAGCTGTTTTTGATGAAATTCAGCGCAGTAATATGAGTAAACTGGGCGAAGATGGAAAACCAATTTACAGAGAAGACGGAAAAGTAATGAAAGGTCCAAATTATTTTAAACCTGATTTTTCGAAGTTGTTGTAAAAGATTGTGTTTAATTTTAGTGCGCTTTGCGCTAAAATTAGTTTGCATTTTAGGAATTATACGAAATAGGAAACCCGATAGATTTTTAAAATCTATCGGGTTTGTTTTATGTCAATTTAAGGATTATTGAACTTTAACTGTCCATCCGTAAGTATCTTCAGAAAGTTTGTTTTGAAGACTTGTTAATTTTTCTTTTAAGAACGAAGCGTATGAGTTCTCAATTGGTGTCATTTCATAATATTCACCTTTATATGAGAAGCCTTTAATTACGCTGATAACAGCAGCAGTTCCGGCTCCAAAAATTTCTTTTAAAGATCCGTTTTTAGCAGCTTCAACTAATTCAGAAACAATAACCGGGCGAACTTCAACATTTAATCCTTCTTTTTCTGCCATTGCAATTAAACTTTTTCTGGTAATACCATCTAAAATTCTTTCGCTTGTTGGAGCAGTTAATAAAGTATCGTTGATTCTGAAAAATACGTTCATTGTTCCCGCTTCTTCCAGTTTTGTATGCGTTGCATCATCTGTCCAGATAACTTGTTGGAAACCATCTTTGTTAGCTAAATTTGTTGGGTAAAACTGTGCAGCGTAGTTTCCTGCTGCTTTTGCAGCACCAATTCCGCCATTTGCAGCTCTACTGTAATGTTCAGCAATAATTACTTTTACTTCGCCTCCATAATATGATTTGGCTGGAGAAAGTAAAATCATGAATTTATATTCATCAGATGGATTTGCAATAACACCAGGTCCTGTAGCAATCATAAAAGGACGGATGTACATACTCGCTCCGTTTCCTCTCTGAATCCATTCCTGATCGACTTTTAATAATTCATTTAAACCATCCATAAAAATAGCTTCCGGAACTTCCGGCATTGCCATACGAACAGCAGAATTGTTGAAACGTTTGTAGTTTTCATCAGGTCTAAACAACCAAACATCATTATTTTCATCTTTATAAGCTTTCATTCCTTCAAAAATCGCTTGTCCGTAATGAAAGACTTTAGAAGATGGATCCATTAAAATAGGAGCATAAGGCTTAATGACCGGAGTCTGCCATTGTCCGTTTTTGTAATCACATTCAAATAAATGGTCTGTAAATACAGCACCAAAGCTTAAGTTTTCAAAGTCTACAGAGCTTATCTTAGACGATTCAGCTTTTCTGATTTCAATTTTGCTTGTTTGAGTTGTACTCATAATTATGTAAAGTTTTTATCTAATTTGTATTCTTTAGCAGATGAAAATCTAATGTAATGATCTGATGAAGAATAGGTTTTGTTGAATGCAAAATTACGGAAAAATATATAATTTACTTGGTAAAACTGCATTAATTCCTGCATTTGACTGAGATTTATTTATCTTATAATAAACCTAAAATTTTAGCGAAGTTTTATAAAGAATTTATGAAAAAACTGTCGTTTTTTAAGGCTTTACGCATTTGTTTTGACTAAATTTGACTGATAAATTTGACTCAGAATTGGTAAAAATCTATTGTAAAATTCGAAAATTGTGAAAAGAGAAATAATTAAAACGCTAGATGGTTCAACCACAATTCATTTAGAAGAATGGAATGAAAGTTACCATTCTAAACACGGTGCAATTCAGGAAGCAAAACATGTATTTATAAAAAATGGTTTGTCTTTATTTGATAATAATCCGGTTTCTATTCTTGAAATTGGTTTTGGAACGGGTTTAAATGCTTTTATTACTTTTTTAGAATCGGAACAAAAGCAACAGCAGATAGATTATGTTGGAGTAGAAGCATACCCGGTAAATGCTGATGAAGTTTTGGCAATGAATTATGTTGCAGAACTGGACGCATTGGAATTTGATAAGATTTTTCAAAAAATGCATAAAACAGAATGGGACAAGAAAATAGAAATTAGCAGCAAATTCTCCTTAACTAAAAGAAAACAATTTTTTGATGAAATTGACGATTTTGAAATTTTTGATTTGATTTACTTTGATGCCTTCGGATATCGGGTGCAACCAGAGTTGTGGAGTACTGAAATTTTTCGAAAAATGTACAATAGTTTAAAGCCAAATGGAGTTTTGGTTACATATGCTGCTCGCGGAGTTGTTAAAAGAAGCATGATTGAGGTTGGATTTACGGTTGAAAAATTAGCCGGACCTCCCGGAAAAAGAGAGATGTTTCGAGCCTCTAAAAAGGTTTAAATGAATTGTTTAGAATGATTCTATATTGATTTATGTTTATTAAGAAAACGTATTCGCTGCTAAAGTTTTTAAAAAAATAAGTTAAAATGAGTGCTCATGAATGTTATTTGTTTAAATTTGTTGCGAGTTTAAAAATATAGATAACCCCCAAAAATCTTATTTTATTATGTCAAAAATGATGTTTGATTACACGAAATCAATACTTGAAAGAGTAAGTTTCGATCCGATACTTTTCTGTAAAGAATTAGAGAAAGCTATCAAAACACTGTTACCATACGAAATGGAACAATTGCAAGAATGGTTACTGAATTTTATTATTGAGAAACCTGAATTAAAACAAAGTCTACTACTAATTAAAGTATAAAAAAAGGAGCCAATTTGGCTCCTTTTTTATTATTGTTTCTTTTGTAGCGGACTAATGATTTGAACATTCTGAAAAACGATTGCTCCTTTTACAACTCCGGCAATGGTAGATCTGATGGCATCAATGATTTGCATTTTTAATTCGCTCTTTGGGTAAATTAAACTTACCTCACGGGCAGGTTTTGGTTCCTTAAAATTTCGAAGTTTCAGTTTATCGGATTCTTTTAAGTCTAAGGTGTGCAAGTACGGAAGTAATGTTGTACCCAAACCTTCATCGGCTAATTTTATCAGGGTTTCAAAACTTCCGCTTTGAATCTGAAAATTATTCTGATCGATGTCAGTACCGTTTTTGCATAAGTTTAAAATCCCGTCTCTAAAACAATGTCCATCCTGTAAAAGTAAAATTTCGTTTAAGTTTAAGTCAGATACTTCAATTTCTTCTTTTTGAAAACTGGCATGATGCTCCGGAATGTAGGCCACGAAAGGCTCAAAATACAAAACGATCTCTTTTATCTTTTCGTCTTCAAGAGGAGTTGCAGCAATTGCAGCGTCAAGATGACCATTTTTTAATTTTAGAATAATTTCATCTGTATTTAGCTCTTCAATTAAAAGTTTAACCTTAGGGTATTTTTTAATAAAGTTGTTTAAAAACATGGGTAAAAGCGTTGGCATAATGGTAGGGATAATTCCCAGGCGAAATTCACCTCCAATAAAACCTTTTTGCTGTTCTACTATATCTTTAATCCTGTCGGCTTCGTTTACGATATTCTTAGCCTGATTTACAATCTTCTGACCAATATCAGTAAGTTGGATCGGTTTTTTGCTTCTGTCAAAAATTAAAATATTAAGTTCTTCTTCAATTTTTTGAATCTGCATACTTAAAGTAGGCTGTGTGACGAAACATTTTTCAGCGGCAAGCGTAAAATTTTTATGTTCTGCAACGGCTAATACATATTGTAATTGAGTTATAGTCATTTTGATAGTAATTTTTGATGCAAAAATAAGAAAATATAATTTTTTTTTATCTAAATTTAGTGGAACTTCTTTTAAATTTGTAGTAAATTAGTGTAAAAATGATAACTATGAAAACAAATATTTTAGGATTACCCGTTAAAGAGTCAGAATTATTAGTAAAAGAATTAAATGTTTTGCTTTCAAATTTTCAGGTTTATTATCAAAATTTAAGAGGTATTCATTGGAATATCCGTGGAAAACGTTTCTTTGATTTACACGTAAAATTTGAAGAATTATATACAGATGCCCAATTGAAAATTGATATGATTGCCGAAAGAGTTTTGACTATTGGCGGAACTCCGTTACATACTTTTGATGATTACATCAAAAACAATAAATTAACCGTTGGTAAAAATATTTCTAACGATGAAAAAGCAGTACATTTAATTGTAAATTCTTTATCAGATTTATTAAAAATTGAAAGAGAAATATTGAAACAATCAGATGAAATAGGTGATGAAGGTACCAATTCTATGATGAGTGACTTCATTGCTGAACAGGAAAAAACAATCTGGATGATGAATGCATGGCTTGAAGAAGAGTTGTAATTCATTGTTAATTAAAGAACTAAAAAGCAGAATGATCTAAATTGATTGTTCTGCTTTTTTATTAATGTTAAATTTCTATAAAAATTTTGTATTCCCGCTTTGATTTTATTTGTTTAACGCTATTTTTGCCACAATGAAATTAGTCGCTCGCATATTATTATTCATATTTATTGCTTTTCTGGCAACACCTACTATTGTTACGGTGTTAAAGAAAAGTAATGATACGTCTATGTTCTTCAGTTTTTCTGAAGAGGAGCACTCTCATAAAGAACTTAAGGCAGCTGTTTATCCGGCAATATTTCAACATGAAGTTGTAATGCCTGTTTATATTGAAAAAAAGACTATAGTGTCTGAAAATATTGTAAAACTAGACAATATTTCTCCGAGCATTTTTGCTCCACCTCCCAACCTGGTATAATACTTCCGATTATTTTGAATTAAACTGTGCTTACATAAGTATGGTTAATCTTTAATGAATAATTTCTTTAGTATTATATTATTATGACAAAAAAAATCAATCTTTTTGCCAACCTTAAATCTGATTTTGCTTCAGGTTTAGTGGTTTTTTTGGTGGCTCTTCCATTGTGTTTAGGTATTGCAATGGCTTCTGGAGCACCTTTATTTTCCGGAATTATCGCGGGTGTTGTTGGTGGTATCGTAGTAGGTTATTTAAGTCAGTCTCATATTAGTGTCTCCGGACCTGCAGCTGGGTTAACGGCTATTATTTTAACCGCAATTACTGATCTTGGTGCTTTCGATGTTTTTTTAATGTCTGTTTTTATTGCTGGATTAATTCAATTAGCATTAGGATTTTTAAAAGCCGGAAGTATATCAAACTATTTTCCAACCAATGTAATCGAAGGTATGTTGGCAGGTATCGGTATTATAATTATTTTAAAACAATTGCCTCATGCTTTTGGTTATGATGCAGATTTTGAAGGTGATCAGGCTTTTGTTCAAAACGACGGAAGCAATTCATTTTCATTTTTATTCAATGTTTTAAATCATATACAATTAGGTGCGGTTGTTATTTCACTTATCTCATTCGTGATCTTAATTTCCTGGGAAAAAGTTTCTTTCTTAAAGAGATTAAAATTAGTTCCCGGAGCACTTGTTGCCGTAATTGCCGGAGTGGTTTTAAATGAAGTATTTGTTTCTACAGGAAGCTCATTGGCAATTGCAAAAGAACATTTGGTTTCTTTGCCAGTTCCAAAATCTTTTGATGAATTTAAATCAATTCTAATTACACCAAATTTTGCCGCTATTACAAATCCGCAAGTTTGGGTAGTTGCTATTACAATTGCCATTGTGGCTTCTATTGAAACATTACTTTGTATTGAAGCCTCTGACCGTATGGATGTTCAAAAACGTTATACTAATACCAATGTCGAACTTAAAGCACAGGGTATTGGTAATATCGTAAGTTCGCTTCTGGGCGGATTGCCTATGACATCTGTTGTAGTGAGGTCATCTGCTAATAATAATGCAGGAGCAAAATCAAAAATGTCGGCTATTATTCACGGTATACTTTTGCTGATAAGTGTTTTGGCAATTCCAACAATTTTAAATAAAATTCCGTTGGCAACATTGGCTACCGTTTTAATTTTAGTTGGATATAAATTGGCGAAACCTGCAACTTTCAAGCATTTTTGGGAGAAAGGAAAATACCAGTTTGTGCCTTTTATTGCCACTTTAGTATTTGTAGTTGCTACAGATTTACTAAAAGGTGTTGCTTTGGGAATCATCATTAGTATTATTTTTGTCTTAAGAGGAAACTTAAAAAGAGCTTACGTTTTCAAGAAAGAAGAATACGAAGATGGAGATGTTATTCATATCGATTTGGCACAGGAAGTTTCGTTCCTCAACAAAGCGGCTATCAAACAAACTCTGAATGATATTCCTGAAAATTCTAAAGTAATCATCAATGCTCATGATACAGAGTATATTGCTCATGATGTTTTAGATTTAATCCGTGAGTTTAAGGAAACACGTGCAATCGATGAAAACATTAAAGTAAAACTTAAAGGATTTAAAGAAGCCTATGAGCTTGAAAATTCGCCTGAAATTAATAATCATGTTTCAATCGAACATTACTACGATGTTGCAAAAAGAGCATTAGTTGAGAAAGAGGTAACAAAAGAAAATTTTACAAATTAATAAATTAATGTATTTCTTAGGCTTAAGAGTATTAAAATAGATAACTTTACACTATAGTACTTTGGTACACTTAAACTGTAGAAATGCAAATCAAAAAACAAAAAAAAAATGAGAGAGTTTTATAAACAAATACTTGAGAACAATAAAAAGTGGGTAGAAGATTCTTTGGCGAAAGATCCAAATTATTTTGCTGATTTAGCAAAAGGACAATCTCCGCCATTATTATGGATTGGATGTTCTGACAGCCGTGTACCTGCAAATGAAATCATTGGAGCAAAACCGGGAGAAGTATTTGTACATAGAAATATTGCCAACATGGTCGTTCACTCTGATATGAATATGTTGAGCGTACTGGATTATGCAGTAAACGTTTTAAAAGTTAAGCACGTTATTGTTTGCGGACATTATGGTTGTGGTGGTGTAAAAGCGGCTATGGGAAATCAGTCTGTTGGAATTATCGACAACTGGCTTCGTCATATTAAAGATGAATACCGTTTACATGATAAATACCTAAATTCAATCCAGGATGAAACAGAGCGTTTTAATGCTTTTGTCGAAATCAATGCTAAAGAGCAGGTTTACAACTTAGCTAAAACTTCGATTGTACAGGGAGCCTGGAAAAACGGTCAGGATTTAATGCTTCACGGATGGGTTTACGGCTTAAATTCAGGTTTTGTAACTGATTTAAATGTAACAATCAGTTCTAATGAAGAATTAGATCAGGTTTACCAATTAGATTTATAGAAGTTATACTTTATATAAAAAAATCGCCTCAAAAGGGCGATTTTTTTATTCGTTTTCATCAAGATTTTCGTTAAATGCAGATGGTAATAAAGTTGGAATAAACTTTATTAAAATAGGCAATAACAAACTTCCGCCCGGAAGTAAAAATATAGTAAGTGACGGAATTGTTTTACAGATATCCAAAAGTTGTTTTTTGACTTTTTTCTTTTCTTTGGCATCCAGATCTCTGGTTGTAGAATAAGCCAGTAAAACCATTAACTCTTTACTCTGAATGATTTCCTTAACCAGTCTGTTTTTATTTCTTACGATCAATTTTACAACGCTGTGAGTCATTTGATCATAAAAATGTTTTACAGGATTCGAGTAGTTAAAATATGGAATTTTCTTTTTATGGGTTGTAATAAATGTATTGGTAGTATTGATGCTATTGGTTACAAAATCATCAGAAACGCCCATCATAGAACCTAATGAATATAAAAAGTAAGCTTCTTCGTTTTCTACAACACCATCACTCCATAAAGCCATTCCGGCCATATCGATTAAATAGTATTGTTCCAGTTTATTGCTAAAATAATCCAATTGTAAAGTTTCTAAAGTATCAACAGTTACTTTCGAGAATTTTGAATATCGAATAGAAGCTTCAAAAAGTTTGATTAACAAATCGTCATGCTGCGATTTTACAGTTTTTGTTTTTAAAGCCAAAGCGACGATACCTAGAACAGTTTCTTCAATTCGTTTTAAATACTTTTCAGGAATCGTTCCTTTTTCTAAATACTGTCTAAAAGCCAGAACATCAATAAACAAAAGAGCATTAGTAACCAAATGTGAAAAGTTTTTACTAATAATGCTATCATTCGTCTGAACGCGCTGATCTATAATATTTTCTAACGAAAGGGAAGGAGTATCTTTTGGAAGTAATATTTTAAATAAATTAAAACCTTCAGGGTTCATTTCATTATAAAACTTCAGAACTTCTTTGATGAAAATGTTTGGTTCAAAGGTTCTTCTTTCTAAACAAAAAACGTGATATAAGGTATTTAATAAGGCAACTTTGGAAATTTCAGTTTTAAACCAGCCTTTTATCGGAACGGGAATTTGAGAATCAATAGCAATGATGTGTCCGTAGATGAATCCGGTTTCTCTCACTTTATAATAAAACGAGTCAGTAGTGTCAAAAGGAATTGCTTCTGAAAACTTTTGTTCACTAAAAAATTTATCTATCCAGCCGTGTGCTGATGGGTTGATCATTGAATTAAATTTATAGCTGCAAAGCTATATCTTTTTCTTGTTTTAGAAGGAATTAAAAATAAAATAACCACTAGATTTTTGTGAAAAATAGTGGTTATTGTTTTTTCTTATTTGATGATCCCTGCACAGGCAACTCGGCCTCCGGCATTTCCTGTTGGCTGGGTAGTAAAATCATCTGCTCCCTGATGAACAATTAAACCTTTACCTAAAACATCTTTGGTTGCATCACCGCAGCCAATGCACCATTCGTCAGTAGTTAATGTTATAGTTCCGTTTCCTTTTGCATCAGCAGTAAAGTTTCCAATGTCACCTTTATGGTATTCAGCAACACCCCATTTTCCATGCTTTTTAAAAGTAGGATTCCAGTGTCCGCCAGCAGAACTTCCATCAGCTGCACTACAATCTGCCTTTTCGTGAATATGGATAGCATGAACGCCAGGTTGTAAGCCGCTCACTTTTGCAACAAAAGTTACTTTACCATTTTTTTCTGTAAAAGTAGCTGTTCCTGTAACTGTACTATTGCTTTTTGGCTCTAAGGCAACAGTTAATGTTTTGGCATCACTTGATTTTGTATTAGTCTTACAGCCAATAATTAAGGCTGTAATTATAGCAAACGAGACGATTATTTTTTTCATATATGTG
The DNA here is from genome assembly GCF_001602525.1 of Flavobacterium chilense. Lineage (GTDB taxonomy): Bacteria > Bacteroidota > Bacteroidia > Flavobacteriales > Flavobacteriaceae > Flavobacterium > Flavobacterium chilense. The sequence goes on along the minus strand of NZ_LSYT01000004.1, from coordinate 292,554 downwards.
GCTTTTAAATTAAAGATTAAGTAAATTTAACATAAAATTCCGACATTGATTGGTGCCAAAAGTTAAATAAATCTAAAACTATTGATTGTAATTTATTGATATTTTAAGCAAAGAACACGAAATTATTGCGTAAATTCGTATAGTCCTGAATGAAAATTTTGGAAACCTGCGTTCATTTATTTTTAATTTAATCTTTAAAATTATGATAAAGAAAGTTTTGATTTTAGTTTTTCTGGGAGTAATCTTTATTTCATGTAATGCTTCTAAAGCTCCAAAAAACAATTCAGTTTCCACACTCGAAGGAACATGGGAACTCAATTATATAACCGGCCCAAGAATTGCTTTTGACGGTTTATATCCCAATAAAAAACCAACTATAAATTTTGATCTAAAAGAGAATCGTGTTTCAGGAAATAACAGTTGTAACTCCTTTAATGGTAAACTAAGCGTAACCGGAAACAAAATTGATTTCAATCAGCCTATGGCGGTGACCAAAATGATGTGTATGAATGGGCAGGGAGAACAGGTTTTTATGAGCACTTTGCCCAAAATAACTTCATACGATATTACAGATAATGGCAAAACCTTAAATTTTATTTCCGGTGATATAGCAATGATGCGATTCACTAAAAAATAGAAAAATACCTTTAACTCTATTAAATACATATTTTATGAAAACTAAACTATCCATTTTATTAGTGTTATGTTGTTTTTTAAACTTTCCCGTTTTTGCTCAGGAAAAAACAAAAAAAGAATTGAAAGCAGAAAGAGAACTTCAGAAACAAAAAGAAATTGAAGCGCTGATAGATGCTAAGAAATTTGATTTTGAAGCACAAAAGGTCACTCCGCAAGGAGGAAGGTTTATTATTTTAGATTATAACACTTATTTCTTAAAATTCAATCCGGAAAAAACGACTTGTGATTTACCCTTCTTTGGACGTGCATTTAATGTACCTTATGGGGGTGATGGCGGAATTAAATTTGAAGGAATTCCTCAGGATATCAAAGTAGAGAAAAAGAAAAATAGTTATACTTTAAAAACGTCTGTAAGGGGGAAAGATGATGTTTATAATCTAATGTTCTCGATTTTTTTTGATGGTGGCACAACACTTTCGATTATTAGTAATAACAGAGCATCAATTTCTTACGATGGAGAAATTAGAGCGCCAAAAACAGATGAGACTAAAAAATAAAATAGTAAAATGGCTTGAACAAGAATATATTTTATACTGTGTGTGAATTTTTAAAAACAAATTTAAAATTAAAACTATGAAAAAATTAAGTCTTATTCTTTTTATGGCACTTGCCACATTTTCTTCTTATGCTCAGTCTTCCTTTAAAGAAGATGTTGAGGTTTTGCAAAGTGTTTACGGAAAATCAAAAAGTGATCTTGTAAAACAATACATGAATTTATCTGACACGCAATCAGTAGCTTTTACCAAAGTTTATGATGATTATGAAACAGAACGTAAAGCGCTTGGGCAAACAAAGTTTCAGTTAATTAATGATTATGCAGCAAATTATGCTACACTTACAGATGCCAAAGCAGATGAGCTGGCAAAAGGGACTTTAAAAAATCATATTGCTTATGAAAAATTATACTCCAAAACTTATGGAAAAGCAAAGAAAGCAATTGGAGCTATAAATGCTGCTAAGTTTATCCAGTTAGAAGTGTATTTGCAGACTATAATCAGAGCTGAAATTCTGGAATCTATTCCTTTTATAGGAGAACTTGATAAGACAAAAGTTCAATAGTTTTCTAATTAGCAGAATAAAAAAACGGCAGTTATGAGTTTATAACTGCCGTTTTTTTATAGTTTTAAAGAATTCTTATTTTGAAGTTTTAACCTCATAGATAGCATTCACCATTCCGTTTCTTGTAGCATCTAAAGGAAGTTCCCAAAACATGATTCCGCCCAGGTTTTTAGATTTTGCGTATTCCGTTTTTGCCTTTATAGATTTTAAATCGTCTCCGGTTGCAAATGTTTTTTCCTTCTCGTTGTACCAATATGGCGCTTTTGCTTTATCATCCCAGAAATATTTCCAGCCATTTGCTTCAGTGTATGTTGTTGCGAAGTTTTTAAAATCAACTCCCTGAACATGTTCGCCTGCCTGATAAAGACCATTATTTATATTTTCAACATTTTTCCAGGTTCTGGTATAAAATGCACCGCCAATTATTAATTTTTCAGCCGGAACACCTTGTTTTAATAAATAAGTTACAGCTCTGTCTGTTGATTCTTCTTTTGGATTTGTACTATATAATGGTGTGTGGTGACCTGTAACTTTAGAATATCCGTTCACCAAGTCATAGCTCATAATGTTGATACGATTTACTAACGGAGTTACAGCTTTCCAATCGATAGATTCATCTAAATATTTTTGGAAGCCTCCTGCAGCAAAACTTAATTCATATTTTTTACCCAATGTAGAGCGAAGAATTTTGATTAACTCTGTAAAGTTAGGCTTATCGGCGGCTTGAAATAAATGTCCAGGCAGTCCCTCAATTGCCGGATATTCCCAATCTAAATCTAAACCATCTACTTTAAAATAGTTACTTACTTCTTTTACTGATTTTGCAAAAGTTAATCTTCCTTCAGTCGTTGAAAAAGCAGCAGAACATGGCTCGCAGCCTCCCCAGCCACCAAGCGAAAGAATAATTTTAAGCTGTGGATTTTTTGCTTTTAAAGAAACCAAATATTTAATAGTAGTTGAATCTTTAGGTGAATCAACACTTAATTTACCATCTTTTAAATGACAGAAACTAAAAATAATTTGATCCAGCTTATTAACTTCATATTCGTTAATTAGCTTATCATCACCTGTATAATAAGCGATGATGTCGAATTTTTTGCTTTTTTGTGCGAAAATAGTAGTTGTAAAACAGCACAATAAAAGCAAGGCAATCAGGTTAATTTGTTTCATTTTATGTTTTTTAGCGTTTTTAGAATGCTAAATATAAAACATTAGGTTCTAAAATTTGCTATTGATCCTGTAACATAAACCTAATTTTAATAAAGATTTGTGAAATGGTTAAACCATATACGTAATATAAGTTCATTTTAGACTGGGTTTATATTGCTTATTATGGTTTTGAAAAACAAAAAATAAACCCGCACAGTTTCGGAGTTGTGTGGGTTTAAACAAATTAAAAGCTAAAAACTATTTTTATATTAGAAGCAGTATGAATTCTCTGCAACTAATTTAGAGGCAATTGTTTCTCTTAATGCCACAACATTTGGCAGGTTGGTGTATTTTGTAAAACGTTTTAACCCCATTAACATCATACGTTGTTCGTCTCCTTCAGAGAAAGAAGCAATTCCTTCTTTTCCTCTTAAGTTTACAATATCAACTGCTTTGTACAAGTATAATTTTGCCATAGCAATTTGCTCTTGTACTTTATCTTCACCTTCTCTTTTAGCTAATTTCTCAGTTCTAAGAATTGTACTTTCAGCCATGTAAATTTCGATTAAGATATCAGCAGCAGCCATTAATAATTGCTGGTGAGAATCTAATTCAGGACCATATTTTTGAACAGCGCTTCCGGCAACCATTAAGAATACTTTTTTCAGGTTTGCCACGATTACTTTTTCTTCTGCAAATAATTCAGAGAAATCTGGAGTATCAAAAGATGGAATTCCCATTAATTCTTCCTGAACTTTCATTGCTGGTCCAAGTAAATCAACGTGACCTTTCATTGCTTTTTTGATCAGCATACCTACAGAAAGCATTCTGTTGATTTCATTCGTTCCTTCGTAGATTCTAGCAATACGAGCATCTCTCCAGGCACTTTCCATTGGAGTATCTTCAGAGAATCCCATTCCGCCAAAAATCTGGATTCCTTCATCAGAACAGTTTTGAACGTCCTCAGAAACTGCTACTTTCAAGATAGAACACTCGATAGCATATTCTTCAACACCTTTTAATTCTGCTTCTTGGTGAGAAGTTCCTTCTGCTTCACGAGCAGCAATTCTGTCTTCGATATCTTTTGCAGCACGGTAAGAAGCACTTTCTCCAGCGTAAGCGTTAGTTGCCATTTCAGCTAATTTAGAACGGATAGCTCCAAATGATGAAATAGAAGTATTGAACTGAATTCTTTCGTTAGCATATTTTACAGCTCCGGTTGTTACTCTTCTTTGAGCATCAAGACAAGCAGCAGCTAATTTAATACGACCAACATTTAAAGCATTCATGGCAATTTTGAAACCGTTTCCTCTTTCAGATAACATGTTTTCAACAGGAACTTTTGTTTCGTTGAAGAAAACCTGACGAGTAGAAGAAGCACGGATTCCTAATTTATGCTCTTCTTCATTCATAGAAATTCCGTTTGAAGGATCGTTTTCTACGATGAAACCTGTAATGTTTTTATCATCTCCAATACGGGCAAAAACGATGAAAACGCTGCAGAAACCTGCATTCGAAATCCACATTTTTTGTCCTGTAATAGAATAGTATTTTCCATCTTCAGATAAAACAGCTTTTGTTTTTCCTGAGTTAGCATCAGATCCAGCACCTGGTTCAGTTAAGCAATAAGCTCCAAACCATTCTCCGGTAGCTAATTTAGGAACGTATTTTTTCTTTTGTTCTTCAGTACCGTAAAGGGTAATTGGCATAGTTCCAATTCCGGTATGCGCACCAAAAGCAGTTGAGAAAGATCCTGTTGCTCCGGAAATGTAGTCACAAACTAACATTGTAGATACGAATCCCATTCCTAATCCGCCGTATTCTTCAGGAACTGCAACTCCAAGAAGTCCTAGTTCACCAGCTTTACGCATAGATGATTCAGTATAAGCATAATCTTTTTTCTCAAAACGATCTTTGTGTGCCCATAATTCTTTGTCAACGAACTCTTTTACAGAGTCACGCATCATTAACTGCTCTTCAGAGAAATCTTCTGGTGTAAAGATATCTTCGCTCTTTGTTTCTTTAACTAAAAACTGACCACCACGGGTTACGTTTTTTTCGATTGTATCTGCCATTTTGTTTTTGTTTAGATTAAAAGATGTAAGAGTCAAGAAGAAAGATTTTGATCTAACTTGTTTATGAAACCTGTTGTCATCTTTTGAAATTCAATTATTTTGTTTTCTATTTCTTCTGTTTTTGTCTTAGATAGATATTCATTTTGAAAAGCTATCAGTAATTGTGTTTGTAATTCAAATGATGAACCTAAACTAATATTCAAATAATGCTGAAAGTGTTTATTTCCTCTGTTAGAGCCTTCAGCAATATTAGAAGGCATTGAAACAGAACATCGATTCATTTGATTTGACAAACTATACGTCTCTGATTTTGGAAAGGTGGATGTTAGTTTATAGACATCATTAGTGATTTCCATAGCTATAATCCAAATTTTCAAATTCTTAAAATTGTGTCTCATGTTTTTTTGAGGCAAGATAAGAAGAAAAAATAAAAGTAGGTTTTTTGCTACTTTTTAAAGCGTTGTTTCAGAATACATTCATTCCAAAATTAAGTCTTGCTTCTTGCTTCTTTCCTTTCAAAAAAGCTACAACACCTCGTAAACCCCTGCAGAACCTTGTCCAGTTCCCACACACATAGAAACAATTCCGTATTTGTTTCCTCTGCGTTTCATTTCGTCGAATAACTGAACAGAAAGTTTAGCTCCTGTACATCCCAGCGGATGACCTAAAGCGATAGCTCCACCGTTTACGTTTACGATTTCTGGGTTAATGTTTAATTCGCGAGTAACTGCTAAAGCTTGTGAAGCAAAAGCTTCGTTTAACTCAATTAACTCGATATCGTTTAATGTTAATCCCGCTTGTTTTAAGGCTTTCGGAATTGCTTTTACAGGACCAATACCCATAATTCTTGGCTCAACACCAGAAGATGCAAAGTTTACCAAACGAGCAATTGGCTCAAGATTTAATTCTTTTACCATTTCTTCACTCATGATTAAAACGAATGCAGCACCGTCGCTCATTTGAGAAGAGTTACCTGCAGTTACACTTCCGTCAGCAGCAAAAACTGGTCTTAAACCTGCTAAAGCTTCTTTAGAAGTTCCCGCTCTTGGACCTTCATCTTTGTTTACTACGTATGATTTTGTTTCTTTTTTACCATTTTCATTGATGAAAGTCTGCTCAACAGTAATCGGAACGATTTGTTTGTCAAATTTTCCTTCTGCTTGTGCTTTTAAGGCTTTCATATGAGAGTTATAAGCAAACTCATCCTGATCTTCTCTTGAGATTTTGTATTGGTTAGCAACCGCTTCAGCAGTTAAACCCATTCCCCAATAGTAATCTTCGTGACCTGCAGCAGCAACTTTATAATCCGGAGTTGGTTTGTAACCTCCCATCGGAATATAACTCATACTTTCTGCACCACCAGCGATGATACAATCTGCCATTCCTGATTGAATTTTAGCAGTCGCCATTCCGATAGTTTCTAATCCAGATGCACAGTAACGGTTTACTGTAACACCAGGAACATCTTCAACTTTCAATCCCATTAAAGAGATCAAACGTCCAACGTTTAAACCTTGTTCTGCTTCCGGCATGGCATTTCCTACCATAACATCATCGATACGTTTTTTATCAAAATTAGGCAGTTCGTCCATCATAAACTGGATCGTTTCTGCTGCTAATTCGTCAGGTCTTTTAAATCTAAAAACACCTTTTGGAGCTTTTCCAACTGCTGTTCTATATGCTTTTACTATATATGCTGTTTTCATTTGTTTTTGTTTTTTAAGATTTATTAGAAGAAAGAGGCAAGAGGCAAGATATTTCTAAAGTCTTGCTTCTTGTTTCTTGCATCTTTTATCTAGTTACGAAGCGGTTTTCCTTTAGTTAACATATATTGAATTCTCTCTAAAGTCTTACGTTCTGTACATAAACTCAGGAAAGCTTCACGTTCGATATCTAATAAATATTGTTCAGATACTAAAGTTGCTTCAGATAAATCACCACCAGCCATTACGTAAGCAAGTTTGTTAGCGATTTTCTTGTCGTGCTCAGAAATGTATTTTCCAGCTTCCATTTGATCAGTTCCAACTAAGAACATTCCAAGAGCTTGTTTTCCTAATACTTTAACATCAGTTCTTCTGATAGGTTGTGTATAACCAGCTTCAGCCATTAACAAAGCATGTTTTTTAGCTTCAGCAATCTGACGATCTTTGTTTACGACAATAACGTCTTTTCCGTGCTGTAAAAGTCCAGTATCAAAAGCTTCATAACCAGAAGTTGATACTTTTGCCATTGCGATAGTCAAGAAATACTCTTGAAGAACGTTCAACTCCACATCGTTTTTGCGGAATAAATCTGAAGCTCTTAAAGCCATTTCTTTAGATCCACCACCACCAGGAAGTACACCAACACCAAATTCAACTAATCCCATATACGTTTCTGCAGCAGCAACTACTTTATCAGCGTGTAAGCTCATCTCGCATCCACCACCAAAAGTCATTCCGTGAGGAGCCACTACAACTGGAATAGAAGAGTAACGAACACGCATCATTGTATCTTGGAACAATTTAATTGCCATGTTCAATTCGTCGTATTCCTGCTCAACTGCCATCATGAAAATCATTCCGATATTAGCACCAACAGAGAAATTCGCTGCTTGATTACCAATAACTAAACCTTGATATTCTTTTTCAGATAAGTCGATTGCTTTATTGATAGCTTGAAGTACATCACCACCAATTGTATTCATTTTAGATTGGAATTCTAAGTTCAAGATTCCGTCTCCTAAATCCTGAATGATTGCACCACTGTTGCTCCAAACTTTTTTGCTTTCGCGAATGTTGTTCAGAATAATAAATGAATCTTGTCCAGGAACTTTAACTTGTGATTTTGTTGGAATGTTATAGAAATAAGTCGCTCCTTCTTTTACAGTGTAGAAACTGTCACTTCCAGAAGCCAACATTTCAGTAACCCATGCAGCAGGCGCTAAACCTTCCGCTTTCATGATTTCAATTCCTTTGGCAACACCAATAGCATCCCAGATTTCGAATGGACCATTTTCCCATCCAAAACCAGCTTTCATGGCATCATCAATTTTGTATAATTCGTCTGAGATTTCAGGAACTCTGTTTGACACGTAAGCAAACATTCCGGCGAAACTCTTACGGTAGAATTCACCTGCTTTATCAGTTCCTTTTACTAAAACTTTAAAACGATTGATTGGTTTATCGATAGTTTTTGTTAGCTCAAGAGTAGCAAAATTTGCTTTTTTCGCAGCGCGGTATTCTAGTGTATTCAAGTCTAAAGAAAGAATATCTTTACCTACTTTTTTGTAGAAACCTTGTCCGGTTTTGCTTCCTAACCAATTATTTTCCATCATTTTGTTGATGAAATCAGGAAGTTTAAACAATTCGTGTTGTTCGTCGTTCGGGCAGTTTTCGTAAATACCATTGGCAACGTGTACCAAAGTATCTAAACCAACAACGTCAACAGTACGGAAAGTAGCCGATTTTGGACGACCAATTACAGGACCAGTCAATTTATCAACTTCTTCAATCGTTAATCCCATTTCTTTTACTAAATGGAATAAACTCTGGATTCCGTAAATACCAATTCTGTTTCCAATAAACGCCGGAGTATCTTTAGCAACAACCGAAGTTTTTCCTAAGAATTTAGATCCGTATTCGTTTAAGAAATCCAATACTTCAGTAGAAGTTTTTGGACCAGGAATAATTTCAAATAATTTTAAGTAACGCGCAGGGTTAAAAAAGTGTGTTCCGCAGAAGTGTTGTTGAAAATCTTCACTTCTTCCTTCACTCATAAAGTGAATTGGAATACCGGAAGTGTTTGAAGTAACCAAAGTCCCCGGTTTGCGGAATTTTTCGATTTGTTCAAAAACCAATTTTTTGATGTCTAAACGTTCTACTACAACCTCGATAATCCAGTCAACATTGGCAATTTTTGCCATATCATCTGTTGTATTTCCAGTTGTAATTCGGCTGGCGAATTTTTGACTGTAAATAGGAGAAGGTTTTGATTTTAATGAATTCGCCAAATGTTCGTTTACCACACGGTTGCGAACGGCTTTACTTTCAAGTGTTAATCCTTTTTTAGCTTCAGCTTCTGTCAGTTCGCGAGGTACAATGTCAAGAAGTAAAACTTCGACACCAATGTTGGCAAAATGACAAGCTATACCTGAACCCATAATTCCGGATCCAATTACAGCAACTTTTTTAATTGTGCGTTTCATATTTGTAAAATTTGTTTTTTGGGTAGAAAATGAGTTTCTCTTAAAAAAGATTATTCATTTTCTGTGTTTTCTGTTTGACTGAATATGTTTTTGTCCTGAATTAATTCGTTTATGATTTCAGAAACTTCGATAAAATGTTTCAGTTTTTCGTCTGAGACATGTTTTCTAACGGTTTCATTAAACTTCAGAACTGTATTTTTAGATAAATCTCTTTTTTCTTTTCCAAAATCGGTCAGGTAAATTAAAACACCTCGGCCGTCGCTTGGGTTCTTTTTGCGAACAATTAAACCTTTTTCTTCCATAGATTTTAATGTTCTTGTTAAGCTGGTTGCTTCCATACCCATTCTTGGGCCTAAAGCGGTTGACGGAGTTCCTTCTTCCTTATCCATACTTAAAAGAGCAAATCCTGTTGCCATGGTAGCATCGTACTTCGCAGCCTCTTCATTATACATTCTTGAAACAGCCTGCCATGTAGCTCTCAAAATATAATCTATTGTTTTGTCTTTCATAGGTAACTATATCGATTTCAAATATAATCAAAAAATACTATGCATGCATATAATTTTTTAATAATTTTTTGGTTAGTTAAAAAATATCACTGATTTAGAGTGGTTTGGTGGTTTATTTAAAGTGAAATATACTATTCTTTTTTTAGATTTTAACATTTTTAATAGTGTAAAAATCATTTTTTGGTTTTTAAATCGCTTTTAATTCTGTATTATTTAAAAAATTATGAATTTAATTCAGTTGTATTTTCAGGATTATATCTTGAAATTGCTCTTTCAAGTGTTTTTTTCATCCGGTTTCGTAAGCCTTCCGGTCTTAAAATCTCAATAGAATCCCCAAAACCTAATAAAAGACGTTCCATTTCATAATTAGGTATAATAAACAAATGAATCACAATACTCTTGTCTTCATTTTCCCTGATCAGTCGTTGTGACGGATGCAGCGGTTTTGTAGTAACATAAGGTGCGTTTACAGCATCAATCCAAAGTTCTATGCGTCTTGGCTGTAAACCAGAATTAACGGTTACACCAATAATATCCTTATAATAGGTATCAGCATCAAAATGTTCTTCTAAATAGGGAACATTAAAATCATAATCAATTGCAATAATCCTGTCAAGTGCCAAATTCGTGATAGGTTGTGAACCTTTTGTTTTTCCAATCAAAAACCAGCGGTTATTAAATTCCTTTAAAATAAACGGATGAAAATGAAATTTACTTTCTTCAATAGATTTAAACGATTTGTAAGTAACAACCAGAACTACTTTTTTGATAATTGCCTGATAAACTTCGTCTAAATAATGCAAGCCTTTAAGGTTCTCATTTTTATCAAGATAAATTACAGGATTTGTATTCGACTTTTCAGAATAGATTTTATCTTCCAGTCGCTGTAAAATATCCGATACATCATTAAATAAAGAGAAATCCTTAAACTGTTTCAGCATCGAAACCGTTTCAGTTAAAACATTCATATCTGTTTCCGTCAGCGGAATATCGGTTATCGTAAATTCGTCGTCGTCATATTTGTAATACTTTTTATCATAAACAACGATTGGCGCATTGTAACCCAATTTTTCACTTCGCATCAGTTGAATATCCATCTGGATCGTTCGCTTGCTAATTGGATTTTCCCGGCCTTCATATTCAAATAAAGCTTCAGAACAGCATTCGATTAAATCTTCGAGAGTCCATTGCCGGTATCTGTTCTGCAGGCATTTATCGATCGTTTTGTACCGAATCAAGGCGTTTTTGTTTTGTGACATTTTTGTGTTGTTTTGCCACAAAGGCACGAGGACACTAAAACTTTATTTTTTATGCCACAGATTAAAAGGATTTTAAAAGTCTGCTTAAATCTGCCTAATCTGCGTGAAACAAAACTTTGCGCCTTAGCGACTTTGCGAGATTAATTCCGCGTTATATATTTTGGGCGTGCCCCTCCGGGTCGGGCTTTCGGCTATATCTTTTGTTCCGTTTCTCTTCACAAAAGGATACCGCCTCAATCCCTCACGCAATTTACGTTAACAATAAAATCTCTTTTTCAATATTAATTCTCGCTTTCTCTTCATACAAATCCCTGAATTCATCAGTTTGAAAAATAAACTCATTCTCCAGAAAATGTTTCAAAGCTTTTGCACGTCCCGGTTTATATAGAAAATCAGGATAAATGCGATATTCTTTCCTAATTTGTTCAAAATAGGTTTTATAATCTTCCCAATCCCAGGCGAGAACCTTTAAATCAAAATCGATTAACCAGTTTATATCTTCAATTGTATTTTGCTGATGTTGCTGTGTTGCACAAATGGCATCAAAAACGAGGTGTTTATTTAAGTTGCAATTTTCAGGTAAAATAGACAAAGCATATTCAGCACTTTTGAGTTCGTTATCCTTTTTGGAAGCCGAATACACAAAATCATGATAAAAAATAGAAAATAATATTTCATTCGGGTTTTGAAGTTTATCACAATAAATTTCAAAACTCTCTATCATAGCTGCAATATGTGTCAGGTTATGATAATGCCTTGATTTTTTGGAGTATGCCTTTTCTAGATCTGTCCAGTTTTTCTGAACTTTATCTGTTGGTAAGCCTATATTTGAGAGTAATTCGGAATAAGTTTGGTGTAAATTCATGTTGTTTTTATTTAAATCTGATGAAAGCTCCGGCGAAGCTACATTTCGGTTCTTATGCTTAATAAATATGTCACCCCGCTGGGGCTCTTAAAAATACATTCTTGAAAAAGGGCTATAAATATGCCGCTCTTCTGGGACTTACACGGTTTTATCAAATAAACATATACTCAAATATAGAGTTCTTTTTTTACTACGCAAAATAATTGCGTAGTAGTTCTGAAATCTTTGTAATGTCAAAACGAAAGACCTTGTAGCTTAAAAGGAAAAGCCTATAGAAAAATTACTGACTATAGAGTTTGCGGATATTCCGGTTAGACCCGAGCGGACTAATGGGTAGAATTTACAGAAGCACCGAAATCGTTAGGGAAAGTAGGGAAGCGTATTTAGAGCCGCAATGCCCGAGAGGGAATATGAGTTCGAATCTCATCAGGGTTACAAAAAAACAAATATTTTTCACTACGCAGAATAATTGCGCACTAGTTTAGAAATCTTTGTTCAGAAATAAAAAACAAACGTTCATAGAAATAAAAACAAGAATAAAACAGGTCAAGTTTGAGTTACTTCGAAAACACTTTCCAATGTACACACTTACACCATTACCTTTTTATTTTATAATCATAATTGGGGCAGTAGCTCAGCGGTTAGAGCAGGTAGTTTTGAAATTATCCATCAAAGGTCAATCAAAATTTACTTCTTACACTTTTAATGTCCGGGTCGTGGGTTCGAATCCCACCTGTTCCACAATTAATGGTCAATTAAAACTTACTTCAGACAATTGGTTACTCCGGTTCGAGTCCGGCAAGTTTTAGAATCATCATTAATAAAAAATGAGGGTCAAGATTAACTTACTTCTTCCAATCCGATAATTTGTTAGTTAATCCATTTACACTCCAATTTCAGGTCAAGTGTTTCTTACTTCAAAACTCTTTTAGGTAGAACTCAGAAACACCATTATCTAAATTTTAAAAATTAAAAAAAATGAAAACAAAAGAATTATTAAAAATCAGTTTACGTCAAAATGCTATTTTCATTCCGTCAGAAATGATTGCGAATGATGTTAAAAATTTATCAGGAACAACATCCGTTTTGTTAGCGAATGTTTCAAAACTTGGATTTACATTTTCTGAACCGTTATTACATGCTTTAAACAGTGTTAACCCAAATTATAAAGTTGAGGTTTTAGAAGTTCTAAGAGAAGTTTTAGGAACAGATAAAAACTGGACGCCATTGGTAAAAGAATGGAATATTCCAACAGGTGAATCTGTTGTAGATCATATTATCACGTATTTCGGAAACGTTTTTAAAACTAAAAACGGAACAACTTTACAATGCGGACATATTATTCCGGATAATACTTTTCCATTAGAAAGATACAACGGTTGCCCATTCTGTGGAACTCCGTTTGAATTTGGAAAACTGGAAAAGATCGGACAAGGAAGCAAATTAAAAATGCTTGAATTGTGGTCAGAAAAAGATTTAAATGATTTTTATATATCGTTATTGCAATCTAAAACCGCTTTAGACGCTACTCAGGTAGACAGTTTAAAAATGGCGATGCAATATTTGCCTTTACCAAAAACAGACGTAGCAATGAAGGAAACTTTAATGCTGGTAATCGATCTTTTGATCGAAAATGGTAAAGAAGCCGAAGCGTCTCAGTTTTTAAAAACGCCAACCGATATCTTACGATATTTATGGTATAAAAACACTGGATTGTTACAAATTATCGAGCCTAAAACTATTGTAAAGAGAACAGCAAAAAGCGAAACACATTTTTATGAATTTATGGATGCAAGTGCGAAAGCAAAAATTGCAGCTCAAAAAGACTTAAAATTGAAATATTCCCGAAAAGAATGTTTAATGGTGGCAAATTGGTTAAACAACATGAATATGGATGTTGAAGCAATGTGCGAAACGATGCATCCAAAAAGAAGAATGTGGGTTCGTTTTATCCGAGCGTTGCGTTTGGCAGAATACAGCAAAAGAAAAGGGTTTGAGAAATTGAATTTTTTAATGGATGTATTTTATAACCAGGTCTATGATGTTTGGCAAAGCAAAGTAGATTCGTCAAGATTGAAATTTGATGCCGATAAGACTTTTGCCTTATTGAAACAGCGTCCGGGATTATTTGCCCGTTCGTTATTTTCGAATATGCTATGGTTTGGAGCAGAGGAAACTATTGCTCATTTTGAAGAAATCATCGATAAAGTTCCGGCTCGATTGGTGTTTACATTAAATATGTATGCTCAAAATTATTTTGATAAAAACATACAAAGAAGTGTGAAACCATTAGGAGGAACAAACAAACGAATCGAACCAAATGGTTTGTTGAAGTTGTATGATGATGTGCAGTTAGAAGCAATGAAAAATCAAATCGAATCATTATGTCTTTTAGCTATGAAAAAACGATTTGCAAAAATTGCGAATACCAACAAAACAATCTATATCGATCCGCAATTGTTTAACATTCCGGTTTCTATAGGAGACCGAAGCGAAACTGTTCAGGATTTACCGGTTGCTTTAATGGGAACACGTTTTCTGGTTGAAGGAAACGAAGTGCGACTGTTTATGCAATGGGGTAAAGATTTGCCAGCACAGCATCTGGATATGGATTTAAGCTGTCATATCGCATACGAAGATCGTTCAGATATTTGTTCTTTCAGCCGATTGACTACAACAGGTTGCCAGCATAGTGGAGATATCAGAAGTATTCCGAATAAAATTGGAACTGCCGAATATATCAACATCAATATTGACGAATTGGCGAAAGCGAAAGCTAAGTTTGTGACTTTTACTTGTAATGCCTACAGCAACGGAAGTATTACACCAAATTTAGTCGTAGGTTGGATGAACAGCAAACATCCGATGAAAATTTCGGAGAAAACGGGTGTTGCCTACGATCCGTCTTGTGTAGATCATCAGGTTCGTGTGACGCAGAATGTTGCCAAAGGTTTGGTTTTTGGAGTGTTGGATGTAGCCAAAAGAGAAATCGTTTGGTTAGAAATGACTTTCGGAGGTCAGGTTGTAGGTGGTTTAGATTTCAAAGGTGTTCAGGCATTGTTATCAAAACTAAACAGCAAATTGAATATTGGTAGTTTGTTACAGCTTAAAGCAGAAGCTCAAGGTTTAACAATCACCGAAAATGAAATTGCCGATGAGGTTTACACAGCACAATGGGCGATGAATCCGGCAGTGGTGACACAATTATTAATAGATTAAAAACAGAAACCGCGGATTCTTAATTGAGTTCGTGGTTTTTATTTAAAAAATAGAAAGATGATGACAATCAAAGACCTTAAATATAAAATAGAAAAGAGGCTTCAAAAAATAAAACTTTACAATGATATTTACGGATTTCAAATTCAACCTGGTAGTAAACTTGTAAACGGTATCAGCAGAAAAGAAATTGATCAATTGCAAATATTGTTTGGATTTGATTTTCCCTGGGAATATAGAGAAATGCTTTTGCTTTTTTCTAATTTAGATAGACCAACCATTTCAATTAATCCGGAGGATGAATCAGATATAGAATATTCTGAGGATCATTTCTTTTATCAATATCCTGAAGATTACGAAAAATCGAGATGGATCATTGAGGAGCTTAATGATAATAAAATTGAAGCAGAAAGTGTTTTAACCGAGGCTGGTTTTGATGTTTCAAAAATAGTAGGGTACATACCAATGCATCATCATCGTGTTCTGGTGGTTTTTGAAGATAAATATCTATCGCCGGTTATTTCTGTCTGGGGTGCCGATATTATTATGTTTGGATATAATTTGAGGGAATATTTAAAATATGAACTTATGAGATTACAATTATGACCACACCAATCTATCAAATATTCGGATCTGAAAATTCATTTGATGTCGATTTGGTTTTCTTTATTCAAAAAATGCCCGAAACGATTTTAGAGAAGCTTTCATTATCAAAAAAGTTAAGCGAATCAATCACTTCATTTTTTCCGGAAAAAGAACTGAATACCAATCTTGCCGTTTGTAAAAACGGACATTTAACAGAAGTGTACAAAGGAACAACGGATGAACTAAATAATGCTTTGTTTTATACCTATGATTTTCATAAACAAAATCAGGAAAATCAAATTACAAAACTTTTGGTGCGTGATGTCGATTTGAAATTTTTAAGAAGCATGCGTATGATTTTGTCTTTTGCAAGTAAAACCGAATATCGGGTTTTGGTAAAAAATGCTTTAAAAGGAAGTCTCTCTGAAAAAATGAATGTTCTGCAAAAACTGGATTTAACAAAAATTGTTTCTTTCGGAAAAGGAAAAAATAACAGTGATATCATAAAATCAATCGCTTTTCAGTTAGGGCAATGCATAGCACTTCAGGAAGGAAAAGAACTGTATACTAAAAATCAAATTGCAGATTGTTTTCCTGAATTGCAAAAATATATTTTCAGGGAAAAAAATGTCAACTTAAACGATTTACAAAAAGAACTTTTGTATTTCGTTAAACTGTTGAAAAAAAGAAGTTTAAAAATGAAAAATACGTCTGAATATAAATATGAAGGCGAAAATGATTTTAACTACGCGGAATGATTGCGTACTAAGTTTTGAATCTTTGTTTAAAGATAAGAACTAATGAATACAACACTTTTAAAAGAGATGATTTCAAAAAATTATGTAAAGGTAAACAAACACCCTAAACATGATTTATATATTTATAATTACACTCAAAGTGCTCAGTTTGAGAGAATCTGGAATGAGGTTACACTGGCATGCAGAGGTTTAATTTTAGATAAAGATTTGAATATTGTGGCAAGACCTTTTGCTAAGTTTTTCAATTTAGGCGAAATGGAAAATCAAATTCTGCCTGATACCACTTTTGAAGTGTACGATAAAATGGATGGTTCATTAGGAATTTTATATTGGATCGATGAGGTTCCGTTTATAGCAAGCAGAGGTTCCTTTGCAAGTGACCAGTCTGATAAAGCAAATGAAATGCTGCATACAAAATACAGCAATTCCTGGTCACTTTTGGATAAAACGAAAACCTATATGTTCGAAATTATTTATCCTGAAAATAGAATTGTTTTAGATTACGGAGCATCAGAAGAGCTGGTTTTGCTGGCAGTTATTGATACCGAAACAGGAGACGAATTTCCGCTGGAAGATATAGGTTTTCCTATAGTTGAAAAATACAACGGAATCAAAGATATTCAGACTCTAAGAGAAATGGAATTGGTCAACAAAGAAGGTTTCATTATTAAATATGCGAACAATTTTCGTATAAAAATTAAATTTGATGAATACCTTCGTTTACACCGAATCATTACTCAGGTTTCGAATCTGAATATCTGGGAATATTTAAAAACGAATCAATCCATGGAAGAAATTTTGGAACGGGTTCCGGATGAATTTTTCGATTGGGTTAAACAAACCAAAAGTGATTTAGAAAATCAATATCTGGCAATCGAAGCACAATGCAAAAAGGATTTTAAAATTATGGAATCATGTAAAGAAACCGCTTTGTATTTCCTTACATTTAAATATTCGGGAGTCTTATTTGCAATGTTAAATGGCAAAGATTACTCAGAAATTATCTGGAAAACGATTCGTCCAACATTTGAAAAACCGTTTAATAAAGAAGAAGAATAAAATGAGAAAAGTAATTTTAATGAAAGGATTGCCGGGAAGTGGAAAATCTACTTTGGCAAAAAAGATAATAGCAGAAAATCCGGAAACATACAAACGAATCAACAGAGATGATCTGCGTGCCATGTTTGATAATGGAATTACCTCTCAGAGTAATGAAAAATTTGTTAAAAAAGTTCGTGATCTATTAATCGTAAAATCTCTTGAAGAAGGGAAAAGTATAATTATAGATGATACAAATTTATCTGATACGAATTTAAAACGTGTTTCTCAATTGGTGAACGAATACAATACAAAATTCAACGAAAAGGTTGAGGTAGAAGTTATAGAAGTTAATACAGATCTTGCGGTTTGTATTGAAAGAGATGCGCTAAGAGAAAAACCGGTTGGAGAAAAAGTAATTAAAAAAATGCACCGTCAGTTTTTTAAAGATTCACCGGAATATTGCGATCAAAATCCTGAACTGCCAAAAGCCATAATCTGTGATCTTGACGGAACACTGGCGCTAATGAACGGAAG
This sequence comes from Flavobacterium chilense, assembly GCF_001602525.1. Taxonomy (GTDB): domain Bacteria; phylum Bacteroidota; class Bacteroidia; order Flavobacteriales; family Flavobacteriaceae; genus Flavobacterium; species Flavobacterium chilense. Next base: position 274,622 of record NZ_LSYT01000004.1, on the reverse strand, counting down.
AAATCCTTTTGATGCCAGCAAATGTGATGAGGATGAGATCAACGATCCGGTGGCAAATGTGTTGAGAAATTACAAAAAACTGGGATATGAGATATTGTTGGTTTCCGGAAGAGAAGACCGATACAAAGACCCAACATTGCGTTTTCTTGAAAAACACCAAATCGAATACGACGAACTGATCATGCGTAAAACCCAAGACAGCCGAAAAGATTCGATCATCAAAACCGAAATCTATAACGAATTTATAAAAGATAAATATTTCGTAGAATTTGTTCTGGACGATAGAAACCAAGTAGTTGATACCTGGAGAAATGACTTAAAATTACCTTGCTTCCAGGTGTATTATGGGGATTTTTAAAAAAAGGTTCAAAGTGACAAAGCAGCAAAGTGACAGAGGTTTATCCATGCTGCATGTCAGTTCGCTGTCGCTCGAGTCTCCCTTAGGAAAATGACAAACTTTGTGGTTAAAGATTTTCCACGCAGATTTTGCAGATTCCGGCAGATTTAATGAGATTTTTTTAAAATGATTTGCGAACATCTGCTTAAATCTTTTTAAATCTGCGTGAAACAAAAAACGTTGAACACAAACGCCTTAGTGGCAAAAAATAAAAACAATTAAAAATAAAAAGACCCAAAGAGAAAAACCTCTGAACCTTTGCCTCTCTGAGCCTTTGCAACTTAAAAGAAAATGAACAAATATGAACGACTGAAAACAGAATTAGAAACAGTCGGCAATGGAAAGATGAAAGCATTTGGAGACTCAATGCGGCCCATTTTAAAAAACGGAAGTCTCTTAACTTTTCAAAAAAGTGAAAATTATCAAATAGGAGATATTGTATTCTGCAAAGTAAAAGGCAGATATATCGATGCCCATAAAATCATAAAAACCGACGCCAATAAAGGCTTCCTAATCGCCAATAATCACGGATTCGAAAATGGCTGGACAAAAATCATTTACGGAAAAGTAGTTCAGGCAGAATTTAAAAATGAGGTGATCTTTGCGAGAAGTGAAAAAGTGAGAAGTGAAAAAGTGAGAAGTGAAAAGTGAGAAGTGAAAAGTGAGAAGTGAAAAGTGAGAAGTGAAAAGTGAGAAGTGAAAAGAAATAAGAGCCAAGAAGAAAGATAATAATTGTTTTGTTTCTTGCTTCTTTTTTCTAAAAAATCTAAAATTAAAAAACATAAAGACCCAAAGAGAAAAACCTCTGAACCTTTGCCTCTTTGAGCCTTTGTAACTTAAAAAAAATGAAAACATATATAGACATAGGAATAAACCTAACCAACAAACAATTCGAAAACGACATAGACGATGTCGTACAAAATGCTTTAGATGCCGATGTATCGCAAATGATCCTAACGGGAACAAGCGTACGAAACAGCGAAGCTTCACTTGAAATCGCGAAAGAATATCCCGGAATATTGTATTCGACAGCCGGAATTCATCCGCATGATGCGAAAAGCTTTGACGACAAAAGTATTTCACGACTGCGAAATTTAATAAAGCAGAAACAAGTCGTTTCCGTTGGCGAGTGCGGACTCGATTTTGATCGTGACTTTTCGCCCCGAAACAAACAGGAAGAATGTTATAAAGCCCAGTTAGAACTGGCAATCGAAGTCCAGAAATCTTTGTTTTTGCACGAAAGAGCCGCTTTTACAAGGTTTATGGGCGTTACAAAAGATTATTTGCCGCAATTGCCAAAAGCCGTTGTACACTGTTTTACAGGAACTTTACAAGAAGCGAAAACCTATCTCGATAACGGATTTTATCTGGGTTTTACCGGAGCGATTTCAGACGTTAAACGTTTCGCACATTTAAAAGAAGTAATCCAGTACGTACCGCTCGACCGAATGATGATCGAAACCGATGCGCCGTTTATGCTTCCTAAAAATGTCCCGAACAGCCTTTTAAAGAAATACCACGAACGTCGTTGCGAACCTGCTTTTCTGCCTTTTGTAGCAGCAACTGTGGCACAATTTAAAGGAGTTTCGGGGATTGTAGTGGCGGAAGAAACGACGAAGAATTCTAAAAGTTTTTTTAATATTTAGAATGTATCTTTAAAATGTTTTAACCTCTTTATCCAATTAAATATTCAAGTCCCGGAGGGATGCGGTACTTATAGAATTGTTAGGTTTTAATTCAGAAAAGAGCCCATCGGGGTGTTATATAGCAAATTAAAATAAATATCGCTCCATCGGAGCTTGTAAAAGTAAAATTCCAATAAGAATGACAAATCTTAAAAACAGAGGAAAAGAAGCAAGTGACGATACTTTATTCGGAACAGAAAAAATACAGTTGAAACTCAAAGAAGCAGTTGTTGATATGCATTATTTTCTTAACAGAGGTTATGGCGAAAAAGCAACACTGGCTTTAGTTGGAAACCGCTATAGGCTAAATTCCCGTCAGCAACAAGCCGTTCGCGGAATGAGTGCTTCTCAAAGCCAGATTGATACCCGACTGTCAAAAGAAGTCGAACCTCAGAATCTGGCAGGAAAAGAAATTGTGATTGATGGTTTTAATGTATTGATTTTATTAGAAAGTATATTGTCTAATGCTTACGTTTTTAAAGGATTAGACGGATTTGTGAGAGACTTGTCAAGCGTTTACGGAACCTATAAAAAAGTAAAACAGACCTCGCAAGCCATCGAAATTGTAGCTGATTTTTTTATAAAAGAAAAGATCAAAAAAGCCTATTGGTTGTTTGATAAACCAGTTTCAAACAGCGGCCGATTAAAAAAACTAATTGAAGAAATGGCATTAGAAAAACAATATAATTGGGAAGTAGAACTGGTTTATAATCCTGATAAAATAATCGCCAAAAGTGATTTGATTGCCATAACTTCTGATGCATGGATTTTAGATCATTGTGGTGCTAATTTCAATTTAATGCAATATGTTTTGGCAGATTTAGATACAAATGAAACCATAATTCAAAGCAAATAATAATGCATCCAATTCCGTTTTTTAATGAATTAAAAGCTGTAATTCCACATTTAGACAAAGACTGGAAAGAAAAATATGCTTTGTTTTTAACTGATACTAATCTGTATCTTTTTTCAGCGAACCTGATTTTATTTCACAGCCAAAAAACAGATGTAGTAAGAAAACCTTATTTTAAAGACGAAATTATTGTTTCGATGCAAGACAATATGTTCTATTTTAAGGATGTTCTGGAAGCTTTTGAGCATAATCCGGATCAATTGCAATCCAGTCTTATTAAAGCTTTGCAGGAAACACCTTTTGAAATTATACTGCTTATTTTAGGGCAGCGGTTAACTTCGGCAAGTAAACGTGACGAAAACGGGATTCCGCCATCAAAGCAAAATCTTATCGAAAGTTGTTTTGAACCTTATAATGACGAAATTACGATTGCTGTAAGAGCCTGGGAAAAACATGTTGGCAGAACAAAAGACAGCAATACAGTTTTGGGGCAAATAAAGGGAAACCGTGACCAGAAGCGTATAATGGCAGAAAAACTGGTAAATCATATGATAGGACACAAAACATGGTGGAATATCTTTTATCATTACAAACACGGTCTGGTATATGAGATAAGACTAGAAAACGGACAAGGACTTAGATGGTCAGCGGATGGAAAACAATTCATAGGATTTTTAGAAGATTTTTTAGACGAGTAAAATGGAAGAAAATAAACATTACGCTTTTAGCGAGGAAGAATGGACAAATTGCATTAAAGTTTTAACAGCTTTAAAGGAAACTCCGTTTGAAAATCCAAACAATGATTTGTTTGCGGGACTAATTACGAAAATTCATAAAAATGCCAAAAAGAATATCCGAAGCACGAGTTATACTTCAAAAAAGAAAGAAGACCGTGAGATCACACTTAATGCAGAATTAGTTGCAAAAGCCCTGAACGGAGAAACTCTTTTTGCAGAAAAAGAAAATCCGGACGATCAGCAGTTTACAGAATTAAACCTGCCTAAAAACTGTTATGCCTGTAATAAACCTTATAAACTCGCACATAGTTTTTACACCCGACTTTGTCCGGAATGTGCCGAAGAAAATTATGAAAAACGTTTTCAGAATACAGAATTAAAAGGCCGAAAGGTAATCTTGACCGGCGGACGTGTAAAAGTGGGATTTGCAACCGCATTACGATTATTGCGAAACAATGCCAGTGTAGTGCTTACGACGCGTTTTCCGGCGCTGGCACTGGAACAGTTTCGTCAGGAAAACGATTTTAAAGAATGGGAACAAAACCTCATAATCTACGGTTTAGATTTACGAAACCTCAATGCCATTAATGAGTTCATTGCGTTTTACAAATCAAAATTTGAAACGCTGGATATTCTAATTAACAATGCAGCGCAAACAATAAAATATCCGGATGAGTATTATATCCCTTTGATACAAAAGGAAGAAAAGTTACTGTTAGAATTCAAATCAAATACCAGGCTGATTGCCAACGAAACAAGTGTAACCAAAGAAGTAAAAGCACTGGAATATGGTAACGAAGAAAAAACAGAACTAAAATTAACCCGTTTTGGACAGCCGGTCGACAATCGCGAAAAAACAAGCTGGAATTCGACCTTAGAAGAAATCAGTATGTATGAATTGGTCGAAGTAAACCTGATCAATCAAATGGCACCTTATTTTTTGATAAAAGAACTAAAACCATTGTTTTTAAATTCAGAATTTGAAGAATGTTTTATCGTAAATGTCACATCATCAGAAGGAATTTTTAGTTATACCAACAAAACCATTTTTCATCCGCATACCAATATGACAAAGGCTGCACTGAATATGATGACACTCACTTCTGCCAGAGAATTTGCTGCCGATTCGATTTTTATGACCAGTGTAGATGTTGGCTGGATTTCGACGGGTGCGAAAGAAAGTTTACGAAAAAAACAATTCGAAGAAGGTTATATTCCGCCATTGGATGCTGTAGATGGAGCCAGCAGAATTTTCGATCCGATAGTGCAGGGAATCAAAGGAAAAAGTATATTTGGAGTTCTGTTAAAAAATTATAGAATTTCTCCATGGTAAAAACAGGATAGTAGTTTAACTGGAAAAACAATTACTGCCACTGTAGTAATTTTGGGTTCGAATCCCAACTATCCTACTAAGGTGTTAGCTCAATTGGAAGAGCGTCTGACAGCAAATCAGAGGGTTGCAGGTTCGAGTCCTTGCACACCTTTACTTTTTTAGGTTTAGATTTTTATTTAGAAGATTCAAAGGCTTAGAGTCGCAAAGGTTCAAAAGGTTAAAAAAACTTTGTGTCTTAGCGCCTTCGTGGCAAAATAAAAAAAGGTGTTAGCTCAACCGGAAGAGCGCTTGCTTGGCAGGCAAGAGGTTGCGGGTTCGAATCCCTGCGCACCTTTATTTTAAGTTTCAAAAGGTTATCTGGCACAATTTAAAGGAGTTTCGAGGATTGTAGTGGCGGAAGAAACGACTAGGAATTCTAAAAGCTTTTTTGGGATTTAGAATTCTAAAAGGTTGTATAGATTTACAGAAAAAATAGCTATGGAAAAAGAAAATGAAGATTTCAAGATACTCACAGATTATATATTGTCAATTAATCTATGGGGCGATTTTAATTCTGATTTAGATTTAACGGATTTTGATTTAATTGAAGATTGGGCAATACAATTAATCAATTTAGGATGTGAGAATGAAGCTCTTTATAACTTAGCTACTTTTTATAAGCCTATTAATCCTGATGAAATTATGCCTTATTTAAAGCGTACTTTTTTAGAATTGAATTTAAAAGAAAAGGAAGGAGATGACGCTGAAATATGTTATGCACGATATCATTTTAATAGGGTTATAAAAGGTGAAGATGTTAAATCAAATTTATTCCGTGCGGCTATATTCTCTGATGGAAATGATCGAAAATCACACCCAGAAACGGAACTTAATTTTGGTGTTCTTAGTGAAATTTGGCTTGATATGAAATATGATCCTGACTATTGGTATAGGGGAATTAATATTAGCAATATTGAACAAAAAGTTATAGAAAAGGCTAAATGGTGGTTAAAAAATAATCCAATAAATTAAAATATTTAGGACTCAGTTGAAATAGAAAGTTTTATCAATGACAAATCTCAAAAACAGAGGAAAAGAAGCAAGTGACGATACTTTGTTTGGAACAGAAAAAATACAATTGAAACTAAAAGGAGCCGTAACAGATTTGACTTATTTTCTAACTAGAGGTTATGGCGAAAAAGCAACATTAGCTTTAGTTGGAAACCGATATCGTTTAAATTCCCGACAGCAACAGGCAGTTCGCGGAATGAGCGCTTCTCAAAGTCAAATTGAAGATCGAAAATCTAAAGAAATTCAAAGTCAGGATTTAGAAGGTAAAGAAATTGCTATAGATGGTTTTAATGTTTTGATTTTGTTAGAAAGCATTTTGTCTAACGCTTATGTTTTTAAAGGGCAAGATGGTTTTATTCGTGATTTGTCTAGTTTACAATCCAGATAAAGTTATAGCAGAAAGTAATTGGATTGCTGTAACTTCTGATGCATGGATTTTAGATCATTGTGGCGCTAATTTTAATTTGATGGAGTATATACTGTTGAAAATGAATATGAAAGAAATTGTAATTTCTTGTGAATAAACAATGAAATCAAATAATGCTTTTAAAATGGAAGAAAAAATTATATATAAATCAGGTAGAAATGAAAAAATTATTTCAAAGGAAGAACTTCATACTGTAAAAAACTTTTTTAAGAATTTTTATATTGATGAAGAACTTATTAGAACAGAATATATCTCATCTAACAGTAATAGTAATTTTACGATTTACTATTTGAATAACAATCAGTCAATAGAAGAAATATTGCTTGAAAACAATCAATTTTTAGATAGAAGTTTTCATTATAAATTATTCGATAAATTAGGTTTTACAGTCTATTTGTTTCAAAGTTATGATTTTAGAAATCTTGAACAACAATCGATTATCATAAAAGATAAAGAGGAAAATTTAGTTGTAAAAACTGGTAATAGCTTGAAAACTTATGAGGATTCTAGTTTTTTTAATTTTTCCAAAACAATAAAAAGTGATGCTAAATATTCAATTTTGAGTAGAAAGGTTGAAGAAGATTCGACTGTTAGAGTTAACTATTTTGAAAACGGAGATTTTAAGTCAGCATATTTTTCTAATGAAAATTTAGAAATGAATCTTCAGGAATTTTTATTTACAAATGATTTTTCAGAAAGATATGAGCTAAATATTGATAAAGATTTTTTTAAATCATTTTTTCCTGTAATTCCTAATTCAGATTTTAAGATTCCTGAAATTTTGATAGAATATTCAGATGATTACAAAAATAAAATAGCATTTAAAGAAATTTTTACGGAAAGATTCTTTCATAAAACATTGTATTTAGATAAAAAGAAACGATTAGTTGAAAGATTTGCGTATGGAAAAATTATATCGAAAACGAATTATCTAAGTAAAGAAGAAAACATAGAGGACTTTTTAGAAGTGATGCAAAATGGAATTGAATATTGCTTTTATCATAAACCAGTAATTAAAAATAATTGTATCTATTGGGAAATTATAAAGTATGATGAAAAAGGTGTTTTAATTGAAAAAAGAAATGAAGTATACAATTATCAAGATCAACTGATTAGTGTTAATTATCTTCTAGGCAATGAATTTATAACCCATTCTTTAATCAAGTATTGTTACAAAAATAATTATGAATCTCAGATACTGAGTATTTTTAAGTATGATAATTGTGGTTCATTATCTTATATAGATGATTGTGGTTTTGATTCTGATTCTATGTGGGAAGATACAGTTTGGGAAATGCCAAATCTAAAATTTGAAACTTATATTAAAAGGATAGAAGAACCTTTTTTTAAATCTTTTTTTTCAGAGGTTCCGGAAAGCTCAAAAGATGAAATAGAAATTATTTATAAAAATCATCTTGGTAAAGTTATCGATGAAACGGAAATTGATAAAGTGTATGAATATCAGAAAGAAGTAAAAATAAACCAGCTCACAAAAGAAATCAAAACTTATAAAGATAATTCCTGTTCTTTTGTAGAATACTATTGTTCCGATCAGGAAAAACCAGAAGATTTCGAATTTTATTCTACAAGAAATTATATTGTTTATCATAATAAAAAGCATCAAAATGGATATTTTGTGTATGATATTTTTGAAAGTGTAGTTGAGACATTAGAAATTGGATATTACAAAGGAATTTTAGTTCAGGATTTTTTTGGTAGAGAAATTACACGAGTTATTTTTAAGAATGATGAAATGGATTTGAAGTATGCGAGAAAGATTTCTTACGATAATTTTAAAAGTGAATTAGGCTATGATCATAGTACTGTAATTGTAAATTTTGAAGATTCGAATAAAGTTTTAAACTATTATTCTAGTGAAAAAACGTATACAGTAGATGAGTTTGAAAAAGAACAGTTTAGCAGTCTAAATAAAACTAATAATTCTTTTTTTAAATCCATTTTTCCATTTGTTCCTGAAATGGAAGGAAGAATTTATGAGCCTTTTACTTTTAAATTGAAATTTAAAAAACAGGAAAATTCTTTTGAGCCGGAAGAAATAAGATGCCTTTATACTGTTGATAATAAATTGAAATTCGCGTTTGACGGTTATAAAAAATGGAGCTTTTTAAAAGATAGATCTGAAGTTGATTTAAAATTACCTGAACTATTATATTATGATTATAATATTTCATTTTACAATGTAAAATTGGCGGATGAAATTATATCATGTGATGTTCTGTATAATCTGCAATTTGAAGAAAATAGATATAAAGAGTTTAATGCAAGATTAAAAATAAGCACAAGATCTTTCGATTTTAGTTACGAATCTGACGATCCGGTTTTTTCTTTTAGAAAGATTTTTTTTGAGAATTATGAAGAAGAGTTATTTTGTTTTTATTTGAATGAAGAGAGAATTTGGGATACAGAAATTAGTAAAGAAAAATTAATTATGTTTTTAATGAAAGCATCGTAAGTTAGAAATTTAAAAAAATATAGCCTATAAAAAAGCGCAAACCTCAAAGTTTTGCGCTTTTTCAATTCTATATAAAAAGAAAAATCCTTATTTCAATTTCATCAATTTTTCTAAATATTCAACTTTATCTTTTTCAGCCTGAACCAAACGTTCATAAAGTTCGACAACTTTATCAAGAGGATTGAAAGTGCAATGATTGTTATGAGTATTTCCTTGAGCACCAGTATTAGAACTATTATCGTAAAAGTTATTAAAGAAATTAAAAACAGATTCTTCTGTAAAATTTTCAATAGCTTCTACAGTTACGCCAAGCGCTTTGGCAATTTGCACTAATTTATCAAAATCAACAGTTTCGCTGGTTTCAATGCTCGAAATAGTCTGCTGGCTTGTACCAATAGCATCAGCAAGTGCTCCTTGTTTCATACCTCGAAGTTCTCTTATTCGGCTTATATTTCGGCCAATATGTTTGGGTTTTTCTGTTGTACTCATAATTCAAAGGTATTTAAAAATTTTCAAAATAATAACGATCCGTAAAAAACACGATCGATTTGATAAAATACAATTGTGGTTGTTTTTTTTCGCGATGTAAATATATGCTTTTTCTTACTTTAGTTAAATAATAACTTTAAATCTCTATATTGGCATTATAAACTTCATGAAAAATGAACTGCAAAATATCATTTCAGGAAAGAGCCAGGTTAGGCATGGAAATTCTATCCAAACAATCTGTGTTTATAAATTTTACTTTTAAACAAATAATCACTTTTCAGTTTTTTACTACAAAAACACGTATTTCTACGCTGTTCTAAAATTTTCAATAGGTATACATTTGAATTATCAAACTGATGTTGAATAATTTAAGTGTAGCAATGAAAGCGTTTTATAAAATCCTGTTTGTAGTTTCTTTCTTATTCGTTACCTCTTTTTTGTTTTCTCAAAATGAACGTTTAATCATTGGCAGAACAACAGGAAAACTAGCGCTTTCGAATAAAACAACGATCAGGACTTTTGGTTTTGCCAGTTCACTTTCGGGACAAATTACTTTGCCGGGATATGCCATTGAGGCTCAGGAAGGAGATGAGGTGAATATCGATTTCTGGAATATTTCGCAAGGCAATCCGGTGTCTTTATACTGCAAAGAAATAGAATTTGTACAGCGCAGTAAAGACAACGAAATCATGAAAGTCAAAGAACCTGTTCATCATATGGAACATGGGTTTTATTCGTTTCAGGCAAAAAAAGCAGGAACCTATTTGTATTATAGCCCTGAAAATTATCCTTTCAATCTTCAGGCAGGAATGTTTGGTGTGATCATAATTCGTTCAGAAGAAAAAGATGCTGCAGTTGTAAAACCTTCAAAAGAAATACTTTGGTGCAGTAACGAAATAGATCCCAAATGGCATACAGATGCCATCATGGGCACAGAATACGATGTATCTAATAAAGCTGTTGTTCTTCCGGAGTATAAACCCAATTATTTCCTGATCAATGGCGAAACAGCCTTAAAAAACAAAGGTTTGCAATCTTTAGAACATAAAAATGAAGCCGTATTGCTTCGTTTGGTAAATGCAGGATTATATCGGCATGAAATACAGTTTCCGTTGAGTACAAAAATCGGATTTATTTCAGGAAATCAAACTCATATAACAACATCATCAACAGGATACAACATACAGCTCGATTTGGGAGAATGTCTCGAATTGCATGTTTTTTTGGGCGACACTCCCCAAAAAGGAAAGATCAGTTATCAGTTTATAGATCCTGTTTCAAACAAAGTATTCCATCAGGCCGATATTCCGGTTTTTTATTAAAATGTAAACAAAAGCCCCATGAAAAAACAATTCTTTTACCTCATTACACTGCTTTATTTTTCCTTCGCTTCTGCGCAAAGTAAACCCACTTTTTCGGTAGTTGGTAACGGCATAAATAAAGAAAGTCTGCTAAAAAACAAGCGACTGGATATTTCTAAAATAAAAGTAGCAAATATATCCAATAAACCCATTTATCTGGTTTGGGAAACCGTTTCGAATACTTTTCCCAAAGAATGGGATTGTTCGATGTGCCAGCATGGTGCGTGCCAGATCGGGATTCCAAAAGGTTCTGCTTTTAGCAAACTCAATGCAGATCAGCAGGGATTTATAGCTATTCATGTCATTCCCGAAAACAAAACAGGAAACGGCGTTGTCAAGTTTAAAATCTACGACAAGGCGAATCCGGAATATGCAAAAATTTTAACCTTCGAAGTAGAAGTCCTCTAATATCAATAAACAACCTATTATTAACCCAAAAACAAACAAAATGAAAAAAATTACAATTTTATCTTTTATTATTTTAATTACACTTTCAGGCTATGGTTATGGTCAGAATGAAGGTAATGTAAAATTTGTTCGGCATAATGTGAACACAGTCGAAGGGCAGGCAGACCTGCAGGCAATGAATATTGCTTTTAAAAAAATGAGAGCTATGGGATGCGAAAATGGCCTGGGCTGGTATTATCAGGGAGCCATTCATAATATTCCGGATACAATTAATGGCAAAAACCAACTTTGTGCCCAATACCAATTCAGTAAGGATAAATTATGGGCATGGGGCGATTGTACACATAAAAAAAACTCAGAAGCTGCAAACTTAAACTTTCTTTTATGGCACAGAATGTACATTTGGTATCTGGAGAAAATTGTTCGCGAATTGTCCGGTAAAAAAGATTTTGCTTTGCCTTATTGGAATTACGGAAGCACATCAACAATCGATAATATTATGGCGAAAGAAATCAGAGACAAATCCGGTTCTTTGTATACAGCTGCAAGATACACTGTATTAAACAACGGAAAACCTATTCCGGCAAACGATCTTACCCAAATTCAGCTTTCCTTGAACGAACTAAAAACCAACCCGTCTTTTACAGGATTGGCAGGGTTTAGTAAAAACCTGGAAAATGCCCCTCATGGTTTCATGCACGATCTTATAGGTGGAGAATATGCTGATCCGAGTGAAACTTATTATAATGAAATTTATCAGGAAAAAATGTCTGGTTTAATGGCAAATGTACCTTCGGCAGGATTTGATCCCGTTTTCTGGCTGCACCATAGTATGATTGACCGTATTTGGGAATCCTGGGATGTTTCTATTTATGGGCAGCGTCCTACTTTAGAGCAATTAAAAGCCAATCCGTGGCCTTATGAATTTATAGCTCCAGACGGAAAGCGCGTTACTTATACGATGGAAGAAGTATATAAAATCGTTTTTGATTTAGATTATAAATATGATAATTTACTTTACGGATCTAAAACACCTGTTTTGGCAGGCAATGAATCAGTAAAAAAGAAAGTATCATTTCAGGACTCCAAAGAAAAAGTTATCTGGGAACAAAAAATTGGAAAAACAATTGAAAATACCGGATTTATACACAAAGTAACCAGCAATTTTGCGAAAAGCACCAATAAAGTTTTTAAAAGCGAAGCCAATTCGAGAATAATACTGAATTTAGAAGTAGTAGTTTACAAAGAACCAAAAGACTTTTATACGGTTTACCTTCGTTATCCCGGCAAAAAAGATCAATACGTGGGAACCATGACCTTTTTTGGTGTGGCACATGATCACGGAATGGGAGGGAATCATACAATGGCAGAAACCGGAGTAAAACTGAATTATGCATATTACATTTCAGATAATTTGGTAAATACAGATAATAACTTCGAAATTATCATCAAAAAAACAGGAGGCGGAGATGCTAAAGTTACCGTAGAAAAAATTAGTATATCTCAGGCTAACTAAATTTGTATGCTTCTTTTCTTCAAAAATAATGCGGGTTAGAACCGCCTGATAAAACTTAAGCCCTGCGAATTGATATTCGCAGGGTATTTTTTTTAAATCTGGAATGATCTTTATCTAAGAGTATGTTAAATAATTTTTTTTAACACTTAAAATATGTCATTTTTGTGTCGGGATATTTTATAATTTATTATTTTACACGTTCAAATAAAAGCCGGTAAAAAAATGAATATAAGCATATCAGTCAAACAATTAGGAAGAAAATATCCTATACTTCAGGAAAAAATAATCAGTTTAGACAATACCACTTCAGTTGTTACTGTTCGTACTTTCTTAGAATTAATCGTAAAACATCAGGTTGAGTTGTTTCATTCCGCTTCATTTGAGTGGGAAGATCAGGACACAATTCATCTTCCAAAAGAAAATTACCTTCCTATTTTAACCGACACAGGAAAAGTGGGTTTTGGCGCGATCTACAATCAAAACCGGGTAGATCTCGCTGTAGCACAGGAAAATGCTATTGTAGCTTTTGAAGACGGATTGTATGCCGTTTTCTATGGCGACGACCAACTCGAAACCCTAACCCAGGAAATCGATTTATCCAAAAACAAATCCATCACTTTTATCAGGCTTACGTTTCTGGCGGGAAGCTATTGGTAATTGTTGTTTGCAAGATGTAAAACGTGAAACGTGAAATGTGGGAATTAAAATTTTAGTTATGAGATGTTAAATGTAAAAAGTTAGATTTAGGCTTTTACAAAAAACATTTCACAATTTACATTTCACATTTCACATTTCACAAAAAAATAAAAATTATGACAATAGAAGATTTACTAAAAAGTAAAGTAATCGAGAATCCAATAAAGAGATTCAAAAAAGAACTGGAAGAAATTGTAAACAGCAATCTGGTTACGAAATTACTATCGAAAACAAAACTTAAAAAAGAAGTAGCCGAGTTTGGTTTAGAACTTTTAAAACTAAAAGACAATTATTACGGTACTTATGTTTCTTTGGGTTCGAAAGAAGTTAAGGAGTTCGAAAAATGGGTAAAAGATGATATGTGGGAAGATAAAAATTACCACGATCTTCTGGTTTACTTTTTTGGAGAACAAAATGCCGTTTATGTAAAAGAATCCTGGAACCGTCTCCCGCTGAAAATGTATCAGGATGGCTATACCAGACGTTCGTTCAGGGCACCAAACAATAAAAAATATTTACTCGTAAATCAGGTCAACTTTTTAAGATCGGTGCTTCATGCCCCGCAAATTTACAGTTATCAGGATGCAAATACGGCTTATTACGATTTGAGTATCGAAGATCAGATACGTTTTGATACCGAAGTTTCAAATTCTAAAAACCAGTTTATGATCTGGTCTGCCGCTCTTGATTTAAACAAAGAAAATCTGTTTCAGCTGTTTGAAGATATTATTTTCAATAAAGATCCAAGAGGAAAAGTTTCCCGTAATATTATCAAAGCGCTTTTAAACAGCGAGAAAAAAGAAAGCTGGGAACTGGTCGAAAAATTACTTTTGGCAGCACAACGTCAGGAAGGACTTCGCCAGACAGTTTTAGAGGCTTTGGATGAAACCAGTATTGGCGCTTTGCAATACATGATCAAAGTAATCATAGATAATAAACTAACCCGTTTTTCATCTGTGGTTCGCGGAATCGATACCTGGACCGGTTTGGGCTGGGATTCTGAAAAAGAAACCACCGTTCGAAATATCATCAATCTGACGTCGGGTTATTTTTCTAATCCCGAAACTATTCCTGCCGGAATTCGCAGTAAAAATAATAACGAAGCCTATATGGCACTTTGGGTTCAGGGCGTTTTTGATGTCGAAAAAACCGTTCCGTATCTGCATGAATTAATAGAAAAAGGTTCTGTCGAAAAGAAATGTCTGGCATTGAAATTTGCAGGAGAAACCAACGATCCGTATATCGAAATGCCGCTTTATTTTAAAGCTTTAGACGATGAAAACCTGCAGGTTTTGGCATTTGCCGTTCCAAGAATGAACATGCTTCTGGATTCTAATGCCAAATCTGAATTTTATATCGAAAATACAGATTATCCTAACTTCTTTGATAAAGTCTACAACCTCGCTCAAACCTTAACAGTAAAAGAGAAAACATTTGAAGGTAAAGTATTTTCATGGTTAAATGTAAAGTTCGAAAAAGATACATTGTATTCTGCAGCGATTAATTTAGTTGGTAAAAACAATGAAAGGCTGGCACTTATATTAAATCAGTTCGAAAGCTTTTCTATCAATTTAAGAGAAAAACTAACCCGTCAGATTCTGGGTGATTATTACTGTTATTCATTTTACAGTTTTAAAAGCAATAGCGGAAAAGATAAAAAAGCACCAACAGATTTTCAAAGAAGTTTTGCTTTAAGAATCTTAAAAGACAGAGGAGAATCTCTTGTGGCTTCGGCAATTTCTACTTTAAATAATTTAAATCTAACTGAAGATGAATTGACCATTTTTCAGGAATTGTACAAACGTAAAAATTCGAATTTAAAGAAAAACCTAACGGCAATTTTACTGAAACAGGAAGACCAAAAAATAACCACTTTTGTAGACACAATTCTGGAAAAAGGAGATCTGGAACAGCGTATGTCGGCTTTGGATATTATGCTGCAGCTTCAGAAAAACAGTAAATTAGCTGATAAAGTAAACGATTGGGTAAAAGTCTATTCGGCAAGACCAAAAATTACCGAAAAAGAAACCAAATTTATAGAGCAGTTAGAACCGTCGCAAAAGAAAAACATTCTAAGTGCCGAAAACGGTTACGGATTCTTTACGCCAAATGAAATTTCGGCTTATGCACTCCCAAAACCAGATTCTGATTCCTTGCATGCTAAATCGGTTAAAGCGCAGCAATATGGTTTCTCAAAACCGATGTCTCACATTAAAACCGAAATTTCGAAACTGTATAAATTGTATGAAGACAATCGAAATTACGAATACGAAATCGAAAATTACGACAACAGTAAATCGACTGTATTACTTGGAAATACTTTTAGAACATTAAAAAACCTGAAAGACGAAAAAGATCCTGAAGTAACGGCTACCAATTATCCGTTATACGAGGTTTGGTCAGGCTGGTTTAAAGATTCAGGACTGGCTGAAAGAGATTTGTTTTTAATGACACTGATTAGCAATTGCGATCGAAAAATCTGGCGTGATTTCCTTGAAAAACATGTTTTTTATTATAAAGAATTATTGCCTCACCAAAACAAAAGAGGTTACGACTGGGATAATGCAATCCTGAATATTTTGAATGCTTTACAGCTAAAATATGTCTTTACAGAAAAAACAGATTTCCTGATTGATGCCTGCAGTACTTTGTATGCTGATCTTCCAAAATCTGTTTTAGAATTTGAATACAAACCATCAAAAGATGAATATTATTATAACTCAGATAACGGAAATGGCTGGCAAAACCAGGGCTTTTTTGATATTTATCTAAATAAAATCAGGGAAGACTTAACTGTTGAACAGGATATTAAAATATGGAATCTTTACAGATGGAGACAGTTAAACGGACTGGAAAGAAACATTTCGTATAACCGACCACCAATTTATTCTTATTGCATTGCTTTTGAACAGCAATTAATTACCGAAGGCGAATTGTACGAAGGTATTCTGGAACCGGAAAGAATTTCGGTTTTAACGGGAGAAAGCAAGCATTACAGACATTTTAAAAGTGATGAATTGACCAAAAGATTTCCGTTTTTAGTTCCGATGATTGATAAAATCCGCGAAACATTTTTGGATGTCGAAGTCAAAAGAGGTGATTCGAATACCTCAGTTACACCTTTGGTTCAGAGTTTCCAGAAAGTTTTCGGGATTAACCGTTTAATAGAAATGCTTACGGCGCTTGGAAAAGCAAGTTTATACAAAGGATATATTTATTCCTGGAGTTATACCGAACTAACCAAACAAAAACTGTTTAGTTATTTGCTAAAAAGATGTTATCCGTTAGCTTCAGATACACAGGAAATGTTTAATGAAGCCGTTAAAAAAGCCAAAATCTCAGAAGAAAGATTGGTTCAGGCAGCAATTTATGCACCACAATGGCAGAAATTTGTGAGCAGTTATTTAAACTGGAAAGGATTAGACGAAGGAATCTGGTGGTTTCATGCACATACTAAAACGGCCACTTACAGCGCTGTAAATTCGGAACTGGAAAGTGAAATGGCAAAATTCTCTTCTATCGATTTACAGGATTTTAAAGATGGGGCAGTAGACAAAGACTGGTTCGTATCAGCCTACAAACAATTAGGAAAAGCCAAATGGGAATTGCTATATGAAGCAGCCAAATACGTAACAGACGGAAACGGACATCGTCGCGCCCGCTTATATGCAGACACCATTACAGGCGATTTGAAAATCAGGGAAGTGACAGCCAAGGTAAAAGACAAACGCGATCAGGATTATTTGCGTGTTTACGGTTTGGTGCCTTTAAGCAAAACGAGTCCCGAAAAGGATATTCTGGCACGTTACGAATATTTACAGCAGTTTAAAAAAGAAAGTAAAGAGTTTGGTTCGATGAAACAGGCGAGCGAAGCTTTGGCGATTCGTGTGGCTTTAGAAAACTTAGCAAGAAATGCAGGTTATCCGGATCCGGTTCGTTTGACCTGGGCAATGGAAACCAAACAAATCCAGAATATTTTATCAAAAGAAACCGAGGTTAAATTGGATGATGTAACGATAAGTCTGGTAATTAATAAAGAAGGAAAAGCAGATCTTGTAACCTTTAAAGGAGATAAGGAGATCAAAGCAATTCCGCCAAAATACAAAAAAGACAAAGGAATTCTGGAACTTACAAATTATCGTAAAACCATGCGTGAGCAATGGACACGTTCGAGAAAAGGACTTGAAGAAAGTATGATTCGCGGCGATGAGTTTTTATTTGCCGAAATGCAGAATCTTTTCGAACATCCAATTATTTCTAAACATTTAGAGAAACTGGTTTTTATCTCCAACGAAGATCAAATTGGTTTTTATGTAGATGGAAATCTCGTAACCGCTTTAGGCGAAGTGATTGCATTAAATGAAAAACAAACTTTTAGAATAGCACATTGTTATGATTTGCATAAAAACAACGTTTGGACAGATTATCAAAAGTATTGTTTCGACAATAAATTGCAACAGCCTTTTAAACAAGTATTCAGAGAATTATATGTTCCAACACCGGATGAATTAAAAGAAAAATCAATTTCAAGACGTTACGCCGGACATCAGGTTCAGCCAAATCAGACTTTAGCATTATTAAAAGGAAGAGGCTGGAAAGTAGATTACGAAGAAGGATTGCAGAAAGTTTTCCATAAAGAAGGCTATCAGGTAAAAATGTACGCCTTAGCAGACTGGTTCTCTCCGGCAGATGTCGAAAGTCCGACTTTAGAAACGATTGAATTCCATTCATTAAAAGATTATAAAAACATTGCTTTTGAAGATATTAATCCAAGGATTTTTTCAGAAGTAATGCGTGATATTGATCTCGTGGTAAGCGTTGCCCATGTAGGCGGAGTTGACCCTGAAGCGAGTCATTCTTCTATCGAAATGAGAGCTGTTCTGTTAAGAGAAACACTGCGTTTATTCAAAATTAACAATGTAGAAATTACCGGAAACCACGCTATCATAAAAGGACAGATGGCAGAATACAGCGTTCATTTAGGAAGTGCGATTGTACATCAGCTTCCGGGTAAATATTTATCTGTACTGCCAATTCATTCGCAGCATAGAGGACGTTTATTTCTGCCGTTTGCAGATGATGATCCAAAATCGGCTGAGGTGATGTCTAAAGTTTTACTGTTTGCCAAAGACAATGAAATACAGGATCCAACCATTTTAAGTCAGATTGATAAAACCTATGCTTAAAATAAAATGTTGAGAAAAGGCTGTTCAGGATCAGAACAGCCTTTTTAAAACCTGATTTTTTAAAAACAAACATAACCCTAAAACCTTTCTTTACGATATAATGAAAAAAAGTCTTAAATATATTGATGGCAATTCAGATAAATTCTGGGAAATAAATGTGACAGGATTTGAATATACTGTGACTTATGGTAAAAACGGAACCACAGGAACTTCTCAAACCAAAAGTTTTGCTACAGATGAAGAATGCTTAAGAGTTGCTGAAAAATTATTAAATGAAAAAATAAAAAAAGGATATTCTGAAAGCGGAGAAGTTACTATAATTTCTAAACCTAAAACAGCCAAAGGCATAAGTTCTGCAGCTGTTCTGCAAGAATACGATGAAATCATAAAATCTAAGGATATTGCACATTTATTGCCTTTTTTAAAAGAAAATTCAAAAGGCAATATCGAAGCATTAAAGAAACATATTAAAAAAAATAACAGATTTTGGAATCAATACATAGATTTATCCAAAGAACCTGAATATCTCAAAAAAAATAAAACCAATAATAATTGGGGGTCTTCATGGGGAACCAGAGGAGATCAGAAACAAAAGGAAATCATCACCCTGAGTGCTATAGCATTATTTGACAAAACCGAAATTAATTCATGGGATGAAGCGCTACATCTTCTTAACGAAGCAAATGAAAAAGCGTATGTTACAGATACTCTATTATGGGCGAAACCCAATTGGCTCGAAACTTTTATTCTCGAAAAAGTAAAAAGACAGGATTGGCAAAGTTTTAATTATTATATCCTGCATCAGTTTGAAGAATTGGGTTTAATACAGTTTAATCCTGAATTGTATGCTTTATGTCTTGCCGATGTAAATGAATGGCGAACCAAAATGAAAGCCAGAAAATTTATCGATAAAGTCGTAAATGATAAAACAGCTTACCAGAGAGATATTCCTGAGTTGTTTAACTACGAAACCGTACTTCATAATAATTTTTTCAGAGATGATCATGCTCAAAAACATGATGAATTCCAGACCTGGAGTGTTATTTACAAAACCTTACTTGATGAGAAAAAAATGGAACGCAGTTTCTTTATTGAAAATGCCATCCAGATTCAAACCAAAGAATGGAACAATAACCTGAAATCATTTTTTAGAAAAAGAATAGAAGAATTTAAAGCTTCAGAAGACGAACTGATCGTATATCAGGAAAATATATTCTCGTTTTTGCATAATGCCTATCCGCCCATTACAAGCTACGGAATTGAATTGGTGAAGAAAATTTACAATCACCCTAAATTTAAAACCAAATCATTTCTGGAATGGCTTGAACCTTTAATGATGCGTGGCGACTGTAAAGCGGCTATAAAAAGTGTGTTGCCGGTTTTAGAAAAAATAAGCAAAGCAAACCCGAAATTAAACAACGCCATAGCTTCAATTCTGGCTGATGTTTATGTAATTTCTGATTTGACCTTACAGGAAAAAGTATCTAAAATTATCCTGAAAATCGCATCTCCAAAAGACAAAGTATTAAAGGAAAAACTGAGTTCGTATGTTACTTTAATGCAGGGCAATATAAAATCAGGATTGAGTTCATTTTTAGATGAAGAAACCCTGACTATGGATCAGGATACCTTAGAAGAATATCATTTTGCACCTCAAAAAGAAGTATTACTTATCGAGGAAGTTGAGCTGCCAAAGGACTGGAATGATATCGTATTTCAGTTTGGAAATTTCATTGGTTCTAATGAGGTTCTGGATACAGAAATTCTAATGAATACCTACATCCAGCAAAGAGATTTGTTTCCGGCAGACTATAAAGCACAATTACAGCCTTATGAAAAACAGCTGCAAAAACACTATTTTGAAGCCGTTCATAAAAATTTCATGAAGTCATTTCTACAGCAGAAAATAGAAAATGTAGATGGCAAATTTGACAGCCGATACAAACATTATTCAAAAATAAATACCCTTATTTTAATCAAACCTTTACTGGAAAAAGTACAGGAAAAAATGGATTCAAATTCGGCCTTACCGCTGCTTTCTTTCCCAAGCCATAAGCCGTATTGGGTAGCACCAAAAGTTTTGCTGGAAAGAGTTATCGAATACCAAAAAAACAAAGAAGAAATTGATTCGGTCGATTTAGCAATTGCGATGGCACGTATGCCAAGGGAAAATGTCGAAGAAGCAATTCCGTTATTAAATCAGATCGAAGGAGAACTCCAACCACTTTTATCATTTTGTCTTGGTGTTGATGAAAAACTGAGTTTAGATTCAAATTCTTTATTTTCAAAAGCACTGGCGGTTTTAGGAAAAACTACGAAAGAAACCGGGAACTTATCTCTTTGGGCTACGGCAGCACGTACATTTTATCCAAACGGTACTTTTACAGAATTTGAAAATACCTATTTAAAAGAAGTCCCATATGTGGTTGCACCATTTGTAGCAGAAATAAAATTTAAGGAAAAATGGAATGAATGGACAAATTATCAAACCAAAGAAAAAGAACGAACACCATCCTGGTACGAGTTAAAATTTGATTTACCGAATTATACCAAAATTCCAAATTACTTATTATACAGTCAGGATATTTATAATCGTGGAAACGGCTGGGATTATTTATTAAACTACGCAGGGAATACGTATTACTGGCATAGTTTAACACCGCAGAATTCAGATGCTTTGGCCTTGACCTTACTACAGAATTGTGCAACGGGAGACGGTTCTAAACCGGAATTAAAAGGATTCCTGGATGTAATGAACCGATCTGAATTTAGATTTTCAGAAACTACGTTACTTTTATTCGCGGCCTGTTTCTTTCAGGAAAAGAAAGATTTACGATTACTGGCAGGAGAAGTTTTAATTAATTTAATCGAAAAACAAGCTGTTGATGTAGCAATATTTGCTCAAAAAGCAGCAAGTCTGGCATCTGAAAAATATGGAGTTTTCTTAAGGTTTTCAGACGGATTAGCAGCCCTGAAAGATATTTCTCCGCTTCATAACAGTGCTTTGGTAAAATTGTTTAAAGTATTTTTTGAAAACCTTGAGGTAAAAGACAAACTGCCAACGAATTTCAAAAAAATGGTGGAAAATTATGTAGACATTCTGATGAAAACAAATCAGAAACCTTCGGCAAAAGCAATTGGGTTTTTCGAGCAATGGAAAGATAATTTAGCGCTTAAATCATTAGTTAAGCAGATTTTAAAATAAAGAACATGACCGATTTAGAATATAATTATAAAGGAATTTCGACCTACAGTAAAACAAAAGGAATCAACAACCTGGTTTTAGCACACCAGACTGAAATTGAAGAAATCAATAATATTCCGTGTTTTTTCTGGGGAAGCTTGACAGATCCTTATGTTACCGCCAAATGCTGGAGTACAATTGCCAAAGTGGTTCGTTCCCGTTTTGGGCCAATTCCGCCAAGTCTTCGCGATCCTATTGTTTCGGCAGGATCTGAAAGACTTCGTTTCGAAGGTTTTTCTTCCTGTAATGGCGTATATGTAAGACTCGATATGAAACCAGACGCAGTAGACGGAGAATTTATTGCAAGCGGGACAACCAATGTCGATTTTAATGATCCGATGCTCAATGCACTTAATGCCATTCAGAAAAATGAAAAAGTAACACTGGCTGTTGGTCAGCAGGATGTTCAGGTAATTACAAGTAAAGCAAAAGTAGTCGAGAAAAAAGTAACACTGCCCATGCGCTGGATAAAAGGATTAACAAGCGTTCAGCTTTATCTGGCCGATATGGATTTAAAATTTGAACTCAATAAAATCCAGACAATTCAGTTATTTCAAAGTCTGCCAAAAGGAAACGTAAAAGGCGAATTTTTCATTACCAAAAGAGCCGGAAAATTTATGTTTTCGACTTTGGCAACTGCAGACAGCGTTAGAATTGGAGGTGTACAAAGATTACGATTGTTAGAAGGTATTCTGGCAATTGTAGATAAAATTTTCATTTACGAATCGTCAGATAAACAAACCTGTTCTATTGTATGCGAGTTTGGCAAAATGCAATTACTAATGGCATTTTCTCCTGACTCATATCGTGGCTTTTCCGGTGAAGGAAATGTACTGGAAACCATGACCGAAAATTTACCAATAGAATGGGTATACGGCTTAAACAGTCTTTTAAAATCAAATGAAATGTTTGACCCAACGATGCTTTCTATCGAAAATGATATTGATTTTGGAACTATGGATAATCTCACATCTAATTTATCTTCAATGGGATTATTAGGATATGATTTAAGCGAAAAGGCTCATTTTTATCGTCGTCTTCCTTTTAAGACAGAAAGAATACTATCTTTAAACCCAAGACTTAAAAACGCTAAAAAACTAATCGATAACGAAGAAATAGAAATAGTAGAACGAAAAGCCAATTATATTGAGGCTAAAGTAAAAGGTTCCGGAGTGGTACATAAAGTGATTATAGATGATACTTCGCAAAGATGCACTTGTGACTGGTTTACTGCTTATCAGGGAAAAAGAGGAATTTGCAAACATATTTTGGCAGTGAAAATGACGATTTCTTAAATATTTAATATTTTTCAATTTATTTATAAAACAATTCTATGTATAATCCTTTATGTAATTTAAAAAAAGCTTTTTATAGTGTTATTTTTTTTCTCCTATTTCCAATATGTTTATTGCAGGCGCAAACCACTTTAGAAAAACTGCCGAATATAGAAACGCTGTCTCCAAAAGCTCTTAAACAAATACAAGAACAAAAAGCGAACGGAATGCGCATTGTTGGTGCACCTTCTGCTATTTTTATTAGTAATTACAGAAATAAAAATACAGAACAGTACTATAAATTTAAAGAGCTGATGAAAGAGATTTATTTGTTCTCTAGTTTTGAAGGTGCTATTCCCGATTCGTTCGATATCACAAATACGTCAACTACTGCTATAAGTTTTGAAAATGAAGATGGAGAATTTGTAATAGACAGTGTTTATTTGCCGAAATATGGTCTTATTCTTAGCAATGGTTATAATGCTCCTGTTATCATTAGAGGTTTGAAAGATTCGTATCTGCCTGAATTTAAAACCTACTTTGAGGTTGCAAATTCAGAAGCTTTTCAGAAAATGTTAAAGACATTTAAGGAAAAAGAAGACAGAAAAAACAATAAACAATTTAAAAAAGATTTCAAAAGTAAAGTAAATGATATTAATGAAACTGAAGGGAAACATATTGCTTTTCCTGCAGATGCAGTAGATATGGCTAATAATAATATTTTCAAAGCCTTGTTTGTAGAAGATAATATTATTCCAGATTATAAAACTTTGAAGAATACCAAAAAGGTTTATATCGAATATACAACAGGCAGTTGGAAGGGTAGAAATTATACTTTTGAATATGACAAACAGCATCGTATTGTGGCTTATCAGAGAAAATTGTATGACAATACTAATATTGATACATATAAAGTAAAATATTTTGAGGATGGATTGATAAAAAAAATGGATCACTTTAATGAACGTACTGATATTAATTCAAAATCGTATGAAACAATATTGGTTAAAACTCCTGATTCGTTCACACTTCGAGTATTGTTACTACCTAGTAAAGGAGAAGGTGCAACTGTAAGTACTGAATTTGATGATTTATATATGTACAATTTTTATTATGATAATTTATATCAACTTAAAGAAATGAATTGGCAAAAGGGAAAGGTAATTCTTAATCGTACTCAATATGATTATCAAAATAAAAACCTTACAAAAAGTGTGTGGATGGTTTTAGATGGTAATAATCCACCGAAAGTGGTTAGAACTGATAATTTCAGCTATAATAAAAAAAATGAAATGGTTGGCAGGAATTATAATCATGAGCAAAAAGATAGTCAAAACTCAAAGGGAAGTTATATTGTATCGCCTCAAGGAGAAAGAGAAGAAGGGAGAAAAGTTATAACTCATACGTATTCTTATGATAAGCTAGGAAGAAAAGTACTTGAAAAAGACACGAATGAAAATTTTCCTTACGAAATTAAGTTCACTTATGAGGATTTTTGATTATGTTGAAAAAATAACAATTTCAGAATAAATTGTTAAATTAAGACAAAAAAAGACTACATTTGTTCCCGTAATTAAAAATATAAAAATACACATGACACTATCATCAAGCAGAATTTTTGAACAATTAGCGGGAGATTATCCAGCTGAAAGCTCAGGATGCTATATGTGTTTTTATGAAATTAAAATGTAAAATTTAGAGTCAAACTCATCATAAAACCAAAAAGCGTTCTCATTTCAGGACGCTTTTTTTTGTTTTTAAACAATTTGAATTCATCGGATAGTACAAAAAGGAGATTAAAAAAATGATTAAAAAGAAAATTTAACTAAAAATAACTAAAAAAATAATTGACCAAATGTTTAATGATTAATCAAAATAGGGAAATATAATCTTGGAAAGTAATCTAATGAGTAACAGTCATTTGGATAAAAAGATAAATCTGCACTAGTTTGCGGACAGGAATTTCTTTGCTTTATATTAGGTTGTAACTAATTGATATTCAGAAAAATAATCTTAAAAAATATTTGGAAATATGATTTTTTCAACATTATCTTTGCCGAACAAAATTGAAACACAGCGTTTCAAATAATGATAAGAATTTTAAAATATAATACAGCATATAAAATGGCTTTACAAAATAAAATATCATACGGATTACCACTAAACGCAAGATTCGATCTTGGACGTTTCGCAATGCAGGTGCATCACTATAGGCAATAGGATAGTTATATCACGTTGAATTTTGTAAGGCACCTTTGATCAGGTGCTTTTTTTATGCCTATTGTTTTTTGCACGAAGGCACAAAGTCGCAAAGGTTTAATAAGCTTTAAAAATAGAAAACTTTGAGTCTTAGCGCCTTTGTGGCAAAAAGAAAAATAACTGATTTTGTAGCTCAGTTGGATAGAGCGTCTGCCTTCTAAGCAGATGGTCGAAGGTTCGAATCCTTCCAAAATCACTTGTTCTCTAGAAAGAACTGGCTCATTGGGGTTACTGGCTAACCTTCCCGACTGTCTCTCGGGAGAAACGGGTTCGACTCCCGTATGAGCCGCGATTTTTGCCACAAAGGCGCTAAGCCACAAAGTTTTTTGTTTCCCGCAGATAGAGCAGATTTTGCAAATTCTTTAAAGTGAAAACTTTGCGATTTTGCGAGAGATTAAGAAAGTATTGTAAAAAGAGCTGGCGAGCAATTTTCTCGCAAAGTCGCCAAGATGTTAAGGAAAAAAACTTTGTGTCTTAGTGTCTTCGCGGCAGAAAAAACTGGGAAGATAACGATTGGCTGTTTACCTGCTTTGGATGCAGGAGGTTGCAGGTTCGAGTCCTGCTTCCCAGACAAATATTGAAAATGCCACGAAGACACAAAGTCGTAAAGGTTTAAAAAGAAGATATAAAAAGAAAACTTAGCGACTCTGCGACTTTGCGTGAAACTTTAAAGATGCAGTAGCTAGTAATATTCTCGCAAAGTCGCCAAGATGTTAAGGAAAAAAACTTTGTGTCTTAGTGTCTTCGCGGCAGAAAAAAAACTGGGAAGATAACGATTGGTTGTTTACCTGCTTTGGATGCAGGAGGTTGCAGGTTCGAGTCTTGCTTTCCAGACAAAATATTGAAAATGCCACGAAGACACAAAGTCGTAAAGGTTTAAAAAGAAGATATAAAAAGAAAACTTTGCGACTCTGCGACTTTGCGAGAGATTTTAAAGATGCAGTAGCTAGCAATATTCTCGCAAAGCCGCCAAGACGCAAAGAAAAAAAACTTTGAGCCTTAGTGCCTTAGTGGCAAACTAAAAAAAAATAAACATGAAAAAGATAAGCACATTATTCGCTAAAGATCCAAACGATTTAGCGAGAGTAGTAAATAAAATTAATGCAGAAAATAAATGGGTAATAAACGGAGAAGCAATCGCAACCAGAAAATTTGATGGTACGGCGGCAGCTATTATCAACGGAGAATTATTCAAAAGATTCGATGCCAAAAAGGGACGTACAATTCCGGCAAATGCAATCCCATGTCAGGAAGCTGATGTAATTACAGGACATCACCCTCACTGGTTAAAATGTGATCGTTCAAAACCTGAAGACAAACATTTCTTCGAAGCATTCGATCGCTTAGAGGATAAAACTGATGGGACATACGAATTATGCGGACCAAAAGTACAAGGAAACCCTGAAAATTTTGAGAAACATACTTTAGTAAAACACGGTAGTGAAGTACTTGATTTTGTAAGTCTTGATTTTGATGATTTAGAAAGAATCTTATCAGAAAATGATATTGAAGGAATTGTTTTCCATCATATTTCAGACGAAAGAATGTGCAAATTAAGAAAATCTGATTTTGGAATTAAACGATTAAAAATGGAAGTAGTTTAAAGGACTTTGCCACAAAGGCTCTAAGACACTAAGGAAATAAAATTTTGCGAATCTGCGCCTTTGCGAGAGATTGACAAAGTAACAAAAAAAGTTGGTGAGTAATTTTCACGCAAAATCGCCAAGACGCTAAGAAAAATAAACTTTATGCCTTAGAGCCTTCGTGGCAGAAAAAAATAACATTTAAAATTAAAAACGATGAAACAAAAATACAACCGAATAGCCCTTGTTGGAATTGAACAAGAAGAATATGACATTATAAAAGTGCAGTATTCAGGACATATTATCTGGCATCAGTCTATACCGAAAATTGTAGTTAAAGATGAGGTTTTGTATATGGAAAAATCAAATGGAATTGGAATGTTACCTGTGGATAAAGTGGTGTATTACGGAATTTATGACAATGATTTCGATTTTATTACAGGTCTTGCGATCTGGAATGGAGATTGTTATCCAAAGGCTTCAGCAATGCTCGACTGCCGTTTTAAAATTCCTTGTCTGGTAAAAGCTTTATCTCTTTCAAGGTTTAGTGCTCCACGCGGATTTATAAGTGCAGGCGCTTCTGTAAATACAGCTCAGGATACCATTGCAAAATGGGGAAACTGGCATTGCGGAGAGAACAAACATCGTTTTACTGGAGAATGGGAAAGCGAATTTACCGCAACCATAGAACCTTATTTCGAAGGTGAAGCTGTTCGTATCATGATGATAGGTGATACCTATTGGCAGATAAAACTAGAAGGTGATGATTGGTTAAAATCGATCCATCCTGATAATGCCAATTTTATGCCCGTTGATCAGGATTTGTTAGAGGATACGCTTTATATCAAGAATGTTTTGCAAATGGATATGATTGGAAACGATTATATCGTTGCAAATGATGGTACTAAATATTTATTAGAAGTAAATCATATACCCAACATAACCCGATTCGAAGAAGTTAGGCAAATTTATTTGTCAACTGTTATAGAATGGATTAACTAATTTTTCTAGACTGCGCAAAATAATTGCGCAGTGTGATTTGAATATTTGAATAAGAAATAAAAAAAGTTCTTTTATAAATTGAAATACATCAAAGTTTAGGCTTTGAGTAAAAATATCAAACAAGTCCGGTTGAGTGTTTCTGTATAGCACCATTGTAGGGGACTTTTCGCAGAGGCGAATCATGTTTCTCTATACAACTTGATTTGGAGGTTTTGATGGTTTTCCAAAAAACTATCTCACACAAGGGATCTAAGGGTTGTGGGTTCGAATCCCACTCGTAGTAATACGATAGTTCAATCAGGATAGAACATTAGAGTGTTTATGTAGGTTCGAATCCTACACCGACTATAACTCGGTTAGACAAATTGGTAAGTCAACAGACTGAAAATCTGTAAGCAGTAGAGCGCATCACTCTTAAAAAGATGTACCATTAAAAAAAACTGATTTGTCTTTGTCAGTGAAACTAGGAATTTTAGATTCTAAAATTTCACACTCACGATAAAGCCAGTGCGAAAAGTAATGTTTTTTGAAATACCTGATTTCTTTTCGATTTGATTGTTCAAATGATTTTGAAATCATTTAAATAAAATACAATCGCAAACAATTTTAGGTAAACCATTGACAACTTTTCACCCGTTTTTCCCGGAGGACGAAGACAAGGAGGTTTTTTAAATTTAGAATAAAGAGAATAGAATAAAGAAAATAGAGGTTTTATAGATTTCAAAACATGAAACTTTAAATCTGAAACCTTAAAACAAAATAAAAATGATAAAGAAAATTAAAATCGAAGCATACCAGGTGGGTTTGCTTTTCGAAAATAGAAAATTAATAAAAGTATTAGAAGCAGGCTTACACTGGATTTTTGGAAACAAAAATGTGTTGATCTACGATATGAATGCCGTTTTTCAGGCTCCATTTGAATTGAATATTTTATTGGAAAATGAAGTTTTGGTTTCAATGCTTGAAATTGTTGAGGTTGCCGATAACGAAATTGTATTGCAGTTCGTGAACGGAAACTTTAAAGAAGTTTTAACTCCGGGAAGATATGCTTTTTGGAAAGGAATTGTGAAAAATGAATTCACAAAAGCTGATTTGTCAAAGATCGAAATCACAGAAAACATTAAGGTTACCTTATTGGAAAATGTGAAAATGAGATACTTCATAAGAAAGTTTATTGTAGCGAGCAACGACAAAGCGTTGTTGTTTGTGAACGGAGCTTTTGTAAAAGAGTTGAAATCCGGAACGCATTACTTCTGGAACAACGCCATTACAATCGAAGTAAAAACAATCGATATGAGACAACAGCAAGTAGAGATTTCAGGTCAGGAATTGTTGACTAAAGATAAAGCAGGATTGAGAATCAATTTCTTTGTGAGATACCAGGTTGTTGATATCATGAAAGCTTTAATAGAAAACAAGGACTTTGAAAAGCAGTTGTATGTAGCAATGCAATTGGCTTTGAGAGCTTTTATCGGAGGTTTGACCTTGGATGAATTGTTAAACAAAAAAGATGCTATTGCTGAAGAAATTTTAGCAGAAGTGGGTTCAAAAATCGAAAACTTAGGTTTGAAAATTTCAGACGCCGGAATTAGAGATGTAATTCTTCCGGGAGATATGAAAGAAATCATGAATCAGGTTTTGGTTGCCGAAAAAAAAGCACAGGCGAACAGCATCATGAGAAGAGAAGAAACTGCTGCAACAAGAAGTTTACTTAACACAGCTAAGCTGATGGAAGAAAATGAAATGTTGTGGAAGTTAAAAGAGATGGAGTACGTTGAAAAAATCGCAGATAAAATTGGTGAAATCACCATTTCTGGTAGTGGAAACGTAATTGGTCAATTAAAAGAAATCTTCGTAAAGTAAAATAGAAACCATTAACAGTAAATGTTGATCGTTTTAGTTTAATAATAAAAATTTAAGGATGAATCAAGAAATAGTATTTGCGTCTGACCGTCATTTTGGTCATACAGCTCTAGTTGAGTTTGGTGAGTTCCCATTTGCCTCGTGTAAAGGAACGCATTTAGAGCTCAATAAAAAATGGAATGAAAAGGTAAGATTAAAGGAAATTTATATCGTTTAGGAGATTTTTCTCCGGCAAAGTATTGGTGTTTTAAGCTTTGTAGATATTGGGTTTCCAGGCGTCTTACGTTTTCCTGAGGTTCCCAAGAATTACAAAAAAAATACCATGAACACTAATACATTAAAACAATATAAAAAAGCTATCAGAGCTAAATATGACATAGAAAAAGAGAGGAAATATTTTGATTATTTGTACAAGCCTTCTCGTGGAAAACTGCGTGATTTGTGCTGGCTCATTTTCGAGAATAACCCAACTCAGGATGACTTAAATGTTTTTAGAAATCTATTGTCTTTAGATTTTGATCACACCAAAAAGAATAAGTTTAAGGAAAAGAAAGATAAATTCAGACCTATTGAAACGTTCTTTAAAGGAGAAACAGATCCTTCAAATATTGATGCTATAAATATGGCTGCAATTTTGGTTGATTTTCATCCGCGTCCTTTCAAAAAGTTTTACGAAAATTCTAAAACGGAAGAAAAACCAGTTAAACGGATCGAGAAAGCTAAGGCAGTTTTTGAAAAGAAGAATGCTGAAAAAAAGGAAAAAACTAAAAAAAGAAGTTTCTTTCTGGATTTCAAGAGTATGTTTTTCTAAGCTTTTTGCAACAAAGGCGCTAAGGCACGAAGTTTTTTTAGCTACAGATTAGAGGATTAAAAGGATTATAAAAAATCTGCCCAAATCTGCTCAATCTGCGTGAAACAAACCTTAGCGTTTCTTGGTGTAAATCTTTGCGCTCTTTGCGGTAAAAAAAAAATTATTTAAAAATTAAAAAAAATGAAAACTATAGATAAAATTATCATTATTGATTTAGAAGCCACATGTTGGCAAAGTGCAGTCCCACAAGGCGAGCAAAACGAAATTATTGAAATTGGATTGGCTGTCTTAGATTCTGAGACTGGTGAAATCACTAAAAATAAAGGAATACTAGTCAAGCCGCAACGCTCAAGCGTGAGTCCGTTTTGTACCGAGTTAACAACAATTACCCAGGATTTACTGGATCAAAACGGTGTAAGTTTTGAGGAAGCAATCAATGTGTTAATCGACGAATACAATCCTGATTTGTTTACGTGGGCAAGTTATGGTCAGTACGATCTGAATATACTGAAAAAGCAATGTAAATCGTTTGGTGTTGCATATCCTATGGGAGAAGATCATATAAATGTAAAAGAACATTTTGCCGAAAAGTTTGGTTTACAACGATCAACCGGAATGAATGGTGCTTTGCATATTCTGAATATTCCGTTAGAAGGAACGCACCACAGAGGCATTGACGACGCTAAGAATATCGCTAAAATTTTGCACTGGTGTCTTAAAAATTAGAATTTAATTTGTTGATCACAGTTATCAAAATGGATAGTTGATAGCTGTAAAAGGAAACTACAGTTGTTAAAAGCTGTAGTTTCGCTTTTTGTTAAAAATAATTGCAAAAGCTAAAAGTAATATTTGAACAAAGGTTCGGATTTAATAATATATTTGTTAGTGTACAATTTTTCGTATGAGACGGGAAATTCACTTTCTTTAAAAAATAATCCGACTCAAAAAGGTATAATTAACAATATGGAGAAAATAAAAACGCCTTTTTTAGATACCATTTATCATCTCAGAACCATCGAACAGATTATTTTGTATGATAAGCTAATTACAATTGCCCAGACAGAGGAAACCGAAGTCGTTTTATTTCTGGAAACAGAATATGAAAACGAAATTTTAGAATACCCGGGCATAGCTCCTGATTTTAATGCAGGAGCTGCATTATGGGGAGCCAGAACACTATATTTAGCTACACAACTATTATTGCACAGAGAGCATAAAATGAACGATGTAAAGGAACTTTTGCCTTTTTATATAGGTGTACTGGATGCTTCTGCAATTATTTCGGCAGATCTTTGTCTTCGTTTTTTACCTCAGATTATAACTAAAATTAGGGAAATAGATCCGGAAGATTTGGTGATTGAGATTTTGGAGAAACATTTAATCCAATTTCACTATTCGGCCATTGGATCTGATCTGGATACTGAAAATGTAAATTTTGAAACACTTGTAACAAATGATTGCCTGCTGCAGCTTTACATTGATCGAATCGTACAAAGAAAATCCATAAGATGGGCACAATCTGATTTTATAAAAAAACAATTAGAAATAGGATTTGGAGACTACCAAAAACTTTTCTGGGCACAACTTTAAAAAAACGAATTAATAAAATAGAAGTAAAATAATGAATGCTACAGCTAAATTAAATGCCGTTCTAAAACATATCAAAGAAACTTTTGTTGGAAAAAATGAAATCATAGATCTGTTAGGAATTGGATTACTGGCACGAGAAAATGCCTTTTTGCTCGGGCCTCCGGGAACTGCAAAAAGTGCCATCGTAAGATCGCTTTCTAAAGGAATCGAAGGCGACAAAAATTTCGAATACCTATTGACCCGTTTTACAGAACCCAATGAGATCTTTGGACCTTTTGATATTCGAAAACTGAAAGAAGGGGAACTGATTACCAATACTGATGGTATGATGCCCGAAGCATCGATGGTTTTCCTGGATGAGATTTTTAACGCCAATTCGGCTATTCTGAACAGTTTGCTGATGGCGCTTAACGAAAAAATATTTCGTCGTGGTAAAGAAACTAAAAAATTGCCGGCATTGATGTTTGTAGGTGCAAGTAACCTTATGCCTGAAGATGAATCGCTAAATGCTTTGCTTGACCGTTTTCTGATTCGTATTAAATGTGATTATGTAGAACCGGATTTATTGCATCAGGTGTTACTTGCCGGATGGAAACTGGAAAGTTCTGTGACTGAAGAAGCGCCAACCATTTCGGCAGATGAGGTTCGCGAATTGCAAAAACTTTGCCGTCAGGTAGATTTGAGCGCTACACGAAACGAATATGTAGATATTATTCATAGTCTTCGAAATACGGGAATCAAAGTCTCTGACCGACGTGCAGTAAAACTTCAGAATCTTATCGCAGCAAGTGCGTTAATGTGCGGAAGAAAAGAATCGATTGTGTCTGATTTCTGGGTTTTAAAATATATCTGGGATAACGAAGAGCAAATTGAAATTCTGGAAGGAATCATCAATAAAATCATCGAAAAAGATACTTCTACAGAAGCGCACCCACAGGCGATGTACAATAAAACACCGGATGCCGAAAGTGTGATGAAAGAAGTAAATTATCTGATCGAAAAATGGCAGGATGAGAGTCTTTCTTTTGAAGAACAAAATGTGATCAAAGATAAATTAAGATATATTCAAACCCGTTGCGACTGGATCAAAGATGCAGAAAAGAAAAAGTATATTCAGGAACATATAGAATCTTTGTGGCAAAAAATTCTTCAAACTATTTAACATGTACTTTTTAGAAATTAATAAAGAGCATAAAGATTTTCTTGGTGCAGTGCGACATTGGGAGAATCTCAAAATAGCTTTTGAGACCAATACAATCTGGATAAAAGAGTTCTCAGCCGAACAAATAAACTCGGCTGAGGTTCTCCAGATTCCGTATACCAAAACATACGAGCTAAAAGATAATTTGTTGTTTGAGATAGGAAAACAGCTGCCAACCAAAAAACTGCCTTCGGGTTTGTTATGGTCGCCCGTTTTGAGGGGTTTACCTGTTTCCTTGCCAAATTTCAATCATAACTTTTTTGGTATAGATCAGACACTTCAGATTACATTAAAACGATCAGAAAATGTAAAAGAAGCGCATGCTTTACTAGTAGAATATCAGGAATTGAAATCTTATATCGAATTAGCTCCAAAATTTCGACTTGAACCTTTGCAATGGATTGTAATCCATAATAAAGCATTGATTATCGGCAAACCTTTATTGCCCTTAAAAGGTGATACATATTGGTTTAAGAATGATTTTTTACTGCCTTCAGGATATGATTTTGAATGGACTGTTTTGACCCAGGCACTTAAGGATAAATTAAATCCTTTCGATAAAAATATAATACTATGGAATAAGGATAACAGTTATTCTTCTATTTCCAAACAAAATATAAAACCATTATCAATTAGTTCATTTCGCTTAACTTTTTCATAAAATAAAAATGGAATTTCAAAGATACTTTCAATCGTTCACAGACTATTTTTGGGAATGGGAAAATCAGATATTTTCTCCGGATAGTGTATTTGAAACGATCACAATTCCGAATGGACAAACTATCGGTTATGAGAAATTTGTCTTTGAAATTTTAGAAGCACTTTCTGATAGTAATTTTCCGCCATTCGGAACTCTTTTATTGGCTATTACCGCGACCAATCACGATAGCAAGGAAACAATTGACAGAATTCAGGAATGGGCAAAAGGTATAGAAATAACCAAATCTTTTCCTATAGAACATTCGTTTCGATTAGGTGCCAGTATTGGTTTTATGAGACAGCTTTCGGCTTTGCCTGACGAATATAAAACCGGTGAGAGAAGACTGAAAATGTTTCAGACTATTTTTGACGGATGTCATAACAGAATTTCTACTGAAAAAGCAAAGAAGATTCTCGACGAATATAAAGACAAAAGACATCATTTGGTGCGAGCAGGAGTAAAAGAGCCTTTCAATGATGCCAATTTTATAAAAGATTTCAGAACACTGGCTTTACTCAAAAAGAGGTTCCCAACAGTGCAGTCGATTTTGTACGCCATGGAGGATAATCCGCATGAGGATTTAAAGGATAAGCTGAAAGAAGAAATTTTAGAAGAGGAAAATCTTAGCGATACAGCCACTTTTGTAGAGCAACTTATAAATGATGATCGTACATTTCATGTAGGAAGTCTTATCAATCGACTTTGGTCGGGACTTCATATTCCGTTGCACCATAATCATCCAAGTGAACAGCCTTTGGGAGGAATCTCGGATTTGACAAACAAAGGTGATTTTGACAAATTGGTAATCTCTGAATTTGCGTATGATGATGACGTTTTTATGTCCAGAATTGCAAACAACGAAGCATTATATATTCAAAGAGAAGTGCCACCGGAAGCAGATAAGTTCGAACGTATTTTGATTATCGACAGTTCGTTAAAAAACTGGGGAAATCCTAAGATTCTTTCTTTTGCTTCGGCAATTGCGATTGCAAGACATCCCAAAACCGATATTAAATGCAGAGTTTTTGTAGCAGGTCAGGATTTTAAAGAAGTTCCGTTAGAGAACATTCATGATGTAATTCAGGCGTTGAGTGAACTTAGTGGTAAACTGGATTGCTCGCAAGGACTTGAATCGTTTTTTCAGCAAAATAAAATCAGCAGTAAAAATCAGGAAGTATTTCTTTTTTCTTCAGAAGACAGTTTGAAACTGACGGCGATGAAAAACGTGATAAGCACTTATTATACCGAGATTAAGTATGTTTTTGAAATGGAGATGGAGGGTATTAAGGTCTATAAAAATCAGAACAAAGGAAGAAAGATGCTGCAGCATATTATAATGCCGCTGGAAGAACTGTGGAAAAAAGAAAAGGGAGATTTACCAAGTCATAAGTATTCAGAAACAGACTTTGATAATATTCCGCTTTTATTTCCGGTAGAAAGAAGCTATCAGAATATCTTTTATTATGGGACGGATTTTTATACCTATCTGAACGGAAATTTATTTCGGTTTGTCAGTAATGAATTCAACAAAGGATTTAAAAAAGTGGCTTCAAATCTTCCTTTTGACAAAGGAGATTTTGCTATAAAAACAAATGGCAAAGGAGAAAGATTTCTACTGTGTTATGTAAGCGATTCCACTCCAAAAATTAGTATTTATAATATTGATAAACAGGAGCTAAAA
Organism: Flavobacterium chilense; assembly: GCF_001602525.1. GTDB lineage: Bacteria > Bacteroidota > Bacteroidia > Flavobacteriales > Flavobacteriaceae > Flavobacterium > Flavobacterium chilense. The sequence continues at coordinate 238,803 of NZ_LSYT01000004.1, read as the reverse complement.
AGTAATTTGGTTTCTAATGAAGATTTTAATGATTTAAAAGTTAATGTTTTTGGACATAAAAGTGAATTTTATTTGACTGATGGTACAAGCTATTGGCGTGTCGATGATGGTTTAAAAAAAATGAAGTCTGAGTTCAGTAATTTGATTAATGATGCTTTTGTGAACTATAGCATAAAACAAAATTCTTTTGTCAGAGATTTTATGAACAGTAAATTCAAATACAGTGTTATAAAAAAACTAAAAGGAATGTCAATTGTAAATAATCATTTCGAAATTAATGGGTTTAACTTCACTCACTTAGAATTTTCTAAAAGAAATTACTATCACCCGAGTGAATCTAGACAAGAGACAATACGATTTGAGGAAAAAGTAAAGCTTATTTTGAAAAACAAAGGAACATCAGTTATTGATCTTGTCCAGATAATAAAACAAAATACAGATAAATCTTTAGCAGAAAGTAAAGCTGTTGTAGATGAGGAACTTGGTATTATTTTAAATAATGTAACAAGACAAGAAGCTGATAATTTAAAGAAAATAATTGAAAGAGGCAGCGCAGTTTGTTACATCGAAACCTTGTTTTTTGAGTCGCAGGACGGAAGCAGAGTAACCAACAAGGACGGAATTTTAATATTTGAAAGCAGTAAGGAAGAAATTCCTAAATTTTATATTCCTTTTATCGCAAACGGAAGAACTATTATGGCCTCAGAAAGTGAATATTCCGGTAATGATTATTTTATAACAGATTCTTTTCTGGAAAGTATAAAAGAAAAAGACTTTCTGGAAAAATATTTAGATCCATTTATACAAAATGTAAGACAGCATGGAACTCAAACTTAGCATAAATTCCAGAAACACATATCCTAAAGGAGGTGTTTTTATAAAAAGCGGATTGCCAAAAGTATGGCTTCAGGAAATTCAGAATATTGGATTGGCGTTCCATTTAGTCAAAGCCTTCCCTGTTCCCGGTGCAAATGCCAATGAGTTATTCGGGTGTTTGTTGATTTTGGATCAGAGTCTGATTAAAACAGATAGTGTAGGAAAGAATTATTTCTGTCAATTGATAGAAAACAAATTGTTTATTCCTGAAAATACGATTGTGACCCCTCAGTTAACAAAGGCTGAGTGGCACAATTTGTTTTCAGAGCATTATCATTTTATGCATCCGGATATTGGATTAGTGGAATTAAAAGAAGAAGTTTCGTGGATCAATTTAATTGAAACACCAGTTTTAAAGGAAATAGATATACTCGAACCTTCAAAAACAATTCATATTCCGCAGCATATATCCTCATTGCGCTACGAAGCAAATACGGAAGATATTCTGGAAGCGCTGGAAAAGCCATTTTCACAGGAAGATATGCCAGATGATTTGCCATTTGATATGGAGGAATTAATGAAAGGAAATCAAAAGGAAATGGATAAGTTTTTGGCGTTTCTGGATAAAAATCCAGAAATGGCTTTAAAACTGGCTATTCCGCTGGATACTTTAGGAACTGCACGAGGAGGATTTGATGGAAGACTTTCTTTTGAAGGAATTGGTTCGGGTTCAGCTGCAGGTAGTTCTTTTTCAGGAGGAAGCAGAAATAAAATGGATGGACCTGAATTTGATGGTAAACCTTTTATAATTGTCTTTAAGATAATTTTTGTGCTGGTCATTCTGTTTAATCTGAAAAGTTGTAATTTCAATAATACTAATATTGGAGCCAATTCGTCTCTTGCTTTAATCATTATTGTGTTTGCAATTGGTTTAATAATAGCATTGGCACTTCTTAGTAATAATTCTTCCAGTTCTTCCAGAAGTTATTCACCACCACGCCAGCCATCAGGTTCAGGAGGTTCAGCCCTGATAGATTCTGAGCGTTTTGCCACAATACAAAACCGATATGAAAAAATGGCTGAAGAATTTAAAGAAAGAAAAGATTTTGCTAAGGCAGCACATGTGTACATGAAACTGCTTAAAAATCATTACAAAGCAGCAGATGTTCTTGAAGAAGGGAAGTTGTACAGTGAAGCCGCAGCGGTTCATCTTAAGTATTGTAATAATAAAAACAAAGCGGCGGAGTGTTATGAAAAAGGTCATGTGTACAAACAAGCAATTGAATTATACAGAGAGCTCAATCAAAACGAAAAAGTGGGCGATTTGTATACAATTCTGAAAGACAAACCGGAAGCTGATAAGTATTATGGTAAAGTGATAGAGGAGTATAAAACAAATAACCAATATGTAAAAGCATCGTTTATTTATAAAGATAAAATCGAAGATACAAGCGGAGCGCAAGAAGTATTGCTAACAGGCTGGAAAAGTAATAAAGATGCATTTAATTGCCTGAATAACTATTTTGTAAATATCGAATCGACAGAGAAATTATCCGCTGCGATAGCCTCAATTTATGAGTCTGAGGTTTCGGAGGAGAATTCTGAGTTGTTTTTGCAGGCGATGAAGCATGAGTTTAGAAAACATGAGGATTTAGAAGAAATTACTAAAAATATTGCTTACGAAATTGTAGCCGATAAGATTACTGCTAAACCAGACATTGCATCAGAATTGGTTGCCTTTAATGAAAAGAACAAATCGATGCTAAAAGATGTTATGAAGTATAAACTAAAAGGGAGAAAATAAAAACGGCTGTCTATTGACAGCCGTTCTCACTTGGTTATATTATTTTGATTTAATTCTGACCATAAATTTTAGCATAAAGATCTTTGTAAATCTCTTTTATGATTTTACGTTTCAGTTTAAGAGTAGGAGTAAGTTGTCCGCCATCGATAGACCAAACATCCGGAGTAAGCTCAAAACGTTTAATTTGTTCCCAGTGTCCGAATTTTTTGTTGACTTCTTCAACTTCATTGTCAATACGTTTAACAACTTCAGGATTTGTACTAATTTCAGCATCAGTACTTCCTAAAGTAATTTTATGGATTTTTGCCCATTCTTTTACAAATTCAAAGTTTGGCTGAATAAAAGCTGCCGGCATTTTTTCGCCTTCACCAATTACCATAATTTGTTCAATAAAACGGGATTGTTTCATCGCGTTTTCAATCAATTGTGGAGCAATATACTTTCCTCCTGAAGTTTTGAACATTTCTTTTTTACGGTCTGTAATTTTAAGGAAGCCTTCGCTGTCAATTTCTCCAATATCTCCTGTGTGAAAATATCCGTCCTGTAAAGCTTCGGCTGTTTTTTCAGGATCTTTAAAGTATCCTAACATTACATTTGGTCCTTTGCAAAGAATTTCGCCATCCTGAGCAATTTTAACTTCAACATTGCGAATTACTTTTCCAACAGTTCCAATTTTAAAACCTTTGTTTCTTTGATCGTTAACAGCAATTACCGGAGAAGTTTCAGATAAACCATAACCTTCCATAACCGGAATTTCGGCAGCGGCAAAAACTCTTGTTAAACGTGGCTGTAAAGCAGCACTTCCGGAAACCATTAATTCTAAATTTCCACCCAAACCTTCTTTCCATTTACTGAAAATAAGTTTTCGGGCAATTTTTAACTGAAATTCATACCAGAAACCATTAGCTCCGTATGGCTCATATTTTAAACCTAAATCAATAGCCCAGAAAAATAGTTTTTTCTTAATACCAGTTAATTCAGTTCCTTTTGCATAAATTTTATCGTAAACTTTTTCTAAAAGTCTCGGAACAGCCGTAATAACTGTTGGACGTACTTCTTTTAAGTTGTCACTGATTTTATCAATTGATTCTCCAAAGTAAACAGAAACACCATAGAATTGATAGATGTATAAAATCATTCTTTCAAAAATATGACAAATAGGTAAGAAGCTCAATGCAGAACTTTTTCCCGGATCAAAAGGAATTCTTGGTGCACTGTCCAGAACATTCGAAACAATGTTTTTATGAGACAGCATTACACCTTTAGGTCTTCCTGTAGTTCCTGAAGTATAGATAATAGTAGCCAGATCATCTGTATGAATACTGTCTTTTCTGGCATCAACTTCATTTTGATTGCTTGCATCTTCTCCCAGAGTCAATAACTCTGTCCAGTGTTTGCAGCCTTCGATCTCATTAAAAGAATAAACTTCTTTTAATGTTGGAACATTTGCTTTAATAGCATTTACTTTATCCAATACTTCTGTATCAGATACAAAACAGTAAATACTACCGCTATGGTTTAATATATATTCGTAATCTTCTTCGGCAATTGTGGGGTAAATAGGAACGTTTTGTGCTCCCGTTTGCAGAATACCAATATCCATGATATTCCATTCAGTGCGATTGTTAGAGGTAATCAGGGCAATTTTATCATCCTTTTGAACGCCCATGCGCAATAATGCTCTCGAAACAGCATTTGCTTTTGCAATATATTCCTGGCTAGATGTTTTTTCCCAGACTCCGTTTTTTTTAGTTGCTAGGGCAACCGGAAGGTTATAAGTTTCTTGTTGATAATAGGGAAAATCAAAAAGGCGTGTGATTGAAACCATGTTTAATATATTGAATTTTACCGCAAATTAAATAAAAAATAGGTATAATTTTTAATTTTATGCAATTTTATGGGAAAAATTATAGGTACTCTTAAAAATCAACGAAAACGTTTTCTTTTTTGTAGTAAATTTTAGAAAAATCAAGAAAAATTTAATTTTGTGTTATTTTATTGCACATTATAATCAACATATTCTTTTACTCTTTCTCCCATTAAAAACATTTTTTTCTTGGTAAAATGTATAGAGAATTGAGAATATGCCCAGGTATCACTATCGTTTGTTCTGTACCAGAATGTATAAGAGGCACTATTGAATCCTTCTTTAAAAACCGGAATACCTTCATCAGTACATTCGATTCCCCAGTTGATCTTTTTTTTACTTAAATCATCAGCCTGAATAACGCCGGTACCATCCGGATTAAGTAAAGTCATGGGTTGTTTTTGGCCTGTAGGGATATAAGTTCCCGGAACCGGATAACCAATTGTAGTGGTAATAAAATGATCGCGGCCATTGTAACTAATCTGATCTACCTGAACTTGCGAATACGATGAGGTGGCAACAAAAAATAAGGCAGTAAGCAATAAGTGTATTGATTTCATTCTATGTAGGTTTAAGTGTTTTTGGAAACGCAAAAAAAAATCGGTGGCATGATTTTTTGGCGAATATACTTTAAATTTCCATAGAAAATGAAATCAGATTATAAGAATGAGTTATTTTATTTTTATAAAAATACTATGTTGCTAAAAACTGATTTTTCAATAGCTTTTTCGTCAGAAATAATTTCTTTTATGTCAGCATTTTTTTGTCCAAAAGTAAAATTAGCGAATGGGTTAAAGCATAAAAAAGCGGGTTTTTCCCCTTCAAAAAACCGTAATATGCCTTGTTAATTTACATTACAGCTGATCTAATTTTACCTCAGTTAAATGCGGAAGCCGAAAAGCAAAAGAGTAGGCGTAGATTAAATGATAAAATTATGGAAACTGCTTTGTTTTTAGCAATGGGATGGTGTGGAACCAGATACCCGGGCTGGTGGAAACGTTTTTGGAAAAATCCTCCGCCGCCACCGGATCCGGAACCATGGTGGACTGTTACATTAATTGGTATTGGACTAATTGCAGGTGCTGCAGGCGGATTATTCTTTAGTAATGCTATTGCAGAAAATCAATTTTTTGCAGGTCAAAATGCAGTTGCTTCAGGTTTATTTGCTTATGGTGCTTCGAATATTGTAACAGGTATTACCACAGCTTTTAGAAATTAAAAAAATGCTCCGGCTATTTGGGGATAGCATTGGGGCATTTTTTAAATGAAGAGTATGTTTTAAAATAAATGATTTATAGCCACGAATTCACGAATTATTTTTTTATAGCCACAGATTAGCACAGATTTTTTTCATGTAGAAAAAATCTGTGCTAATCTGTGTAATTTATGGCAAAAAAAAACGCCCGATAAAATTCGGGCGCTTTAGTAAAAATATATTTTTTAGTTTTTCTCAATCCATTTTCTGGCATTAACAAAAGCTTCGTGCCAAGGCGAAACCTCGTCATTTCTGTCTTTTGGATAATGTGCCCAGTTCCATTGAAAAGTCGAACGCTCAATGTGAGGCATCATTACTAAATGTCTTCCTGTTTTGTCACACATCATTGCTGTGTTGTAGTCAGATCCGTTAGGGTTTGCAGGATAACCTTCGTAAGCATATTTAGAAACGATGTTGTACTGGTCTTCTGCATAAGGCAATTTAAATTTACCTTCTCCGTGAGAAACCCAAACTCCCAAAGTACTTCCGGCCAATGTTGATAACATAACCGAGTTGTTTTCCTGAACTTTTACAGAAGTAAAGATACTTTCGTGTTTTTGGCTTTCGTTATGGTGCATTTTTCCGTGAACTTCATGTTCTGGATTAATAACTTCCAATTCCATAAATAACTGACATCCGTTACAGATTCCAACAGATAAAGTGTCTTCTCTTTTAAAGAAATTATCCAAAGCTGTTTTTGCTTTTTCGTTGTATAAGAAAGCTCCAGCCCAACCTTTAGCAGAACCTAAAACATCTGAATTAGAGAATCCTCCAACAGCACCAATAAACTGAATATCTTCAAGCGTTTCACGACCAGAAATTAAATCCGTCATGTGAACATCTTTTACATCAAAACCTGCTAAGTACATAGCATTTGCCATTTCACGCTCAGAATTACTTCCTTTTTCACGAATAATAGCTGCTTTTGGTCTTGGTTGTGAAGCATCGATTACTGGTTTTTTTCCTGTAAAATGTGCAGGGAATGTATAGTTTAAAACCTGATTTTTATAGTTTTCAAAACGTGCCTGAGCTCTTCCGTTTTTAGATTGCTTTTGATCTAATAAATAAGAAGTTTCAAACCAAATGTCTCTATAAGCTTTTATGTCTAAAGTCCAAAGTCCAAGGTCTAAAGTCTCAGTAGTTGTCGCTTTTCCTAATTTGAAAAATTCGATGTTGTTTGCATTCAATTTAGCTTCAACAGTTGCATCAGATTTAGCCTGGAATACGATTCCGATGTTTTCAGCGAAAAGGATTTTCAATAAATCTTTTTCCGCGAAAGCGCTGAAATCAATTTTAGCTCCAAGGTTTACATCAGCAAAACACAATTCTAATAAAGTAGTGATTAAACCACCGCTTCCGATATCGTGACCTGCTAAGATTTGGTTTTCACCGATTAATTCCTGAATCGTATTAAAAGCATTTTTAAAGAAAGAAGCATCTTTTATAGTAGAAGTTTCGTTTCCAATTGTGTTTCTGATTTGTGCAAAAGAAGAACCTCCTAATTTGAAATCATCCTGAGACAAATTGATATAGTAAATTGAATCTCCGTTTTTCTGTAAAACAGGTTCCACTACTTTTCTAATATCTGTACAGTTTCCGGCAGCCGAAATAATAACTGTTCCTGGCGCAATTACTTCGTCATTTGGATATTTCTGTTTCATCGAAAGTGAATCTTTTCCTGTTGGAATATTGATTCCCAATTCGATTGCAAATTCAGAACAACCTTCAACAGCAGCATATAAACGAGCGTCTTCACCTTCATTTTTACAAGCCCACATCCAGTTTGCGGATAATGAAACTCCTTTTAAACCATTAATAATTGGTGCCCAAACTAAGTTTGATAACGATTCGGCAATAGCATTTCTGCTTCCTGCAACCGGATCAATCAAAGCGGCAATAGGAGCGTGGCCAATAGAAGTTGCAATACCTTCTTTTCCTAAATAATCCAGCGCCATAACCCCAACATTATTTAAAGGCAATTGCAATGGTCCGGCGTTTTGTTGTTTAGCTACTTTTCCACCCACACAACGGTCCACCTTATTAGTTAACCAGTCTTTTGAGGCAACTGCTTCTAAACGTAAAACGTCTTTTAAATAACTTTCGAAATCTCCTGTGTTGTATGCAACATCAGCATATTTTCTGTCAATAGTTTTGTCTGTCATAACCGTTTTTGGCGAACTTCCGAAGAAATCTTCTAAAGCATAATCCATCGGTTTTGAACCATTTGATTTTGATTCGAAAGTAAAACGGTGATCTCCCGTTACATCTCCAACCTGATACATTGGCGAACGCTCTCTGTCGGCGATTCTTTGTAAGGTATCAATATCTTTTTGACCAATAACTAATCCCATTCTTTCCTGAGATTCGTTACCGATAATTTCTTTTGCAGAAAGAGTAGGGTCTCCAACAGGTAATTTATCTAAATCGATTAAACCACCCGTTTCTTCTACCAATTCCGAAAGACAGTTTAAGTGTCCTCCAGCTCCGTGATCGTGAATCGAAACAATTGGGTTATTGTCGCTTTCTACCAAACCACGAATCGCGTTTGCAGCACGTTTTTGCATTTCAGGGTTTGAACGCTGAATAGCATTTAATTCAATTCCTGAACCAAAAGCTCCTGTATCTGCAGATGAAACCGCAGCACCACCCATCCCGATTCTATAATTTTCTCCTCCAAGAATTACGATTTTATCGCCTACTTGTGGTTTCTTTTTAATAGCCTGATCTAATTTTCCGTAGCCAATTCCACCCGCTTGCATGATTACTTTATCGTAACCAATTTTACGGTCGTTTTCTGAATGTTCGAAAGTTAAAACCGAACCTGTAATTAGCGGCTGACCAAATTTATTTCCAAAATCAGAAGCTCCGTTTGAAGCTTTGATCAAAATATCCATTGGAGTCTGGTATAACCATTTTCTTTCTTCCATTGCATTTTCCCAAGACCTGTAATCCTGAGAGGAGTCGAAGGATTTCAAACGAGAATACGAAGTCATATAAACAGCAGTTCCGGCTAATGGCAAAGAACCTTGGCCTCCGGCTAAACGGTCACGAATTTCTCCTCCTGAACCTGTTGCGGCTCCATTGAAAGGCTCAACAGTTGTTGGGAAATTGTGTGTTTCTGCTTTTAAAGATAAAACAGAATCGAATTCTTTTATTTCGTAAAAATCAGGTTTGTCTGCCGATTTTGGTGCAAATTGCTGCACTTTTGGTCCTTTTACAAAAGCAACGTTGTCTTTGTAAGCAGATACTATATCGTTAGGATTTTCCTGAGATGTTTTTTTGATTAATTTAAAAAGAGAAGTCTCTTTTTCTTCACCATCAATTACAAAAGTTCCGTTGAAAATTTTGTGACGACAGTGTTCTGAGTTTGCCTGAGAGAAAGCGAAAATTTCAGAATCAGTTAATTTTCTTCCAAGTTTTGTTGAAAGATTGTTTAAGTAATCTACTTCTTCCTCGCTTAAAGCTAAACCTTCTACTTTATTGTATGTTGCGATATCATCAATTTCCAGAATTGGTTCCGGCTGAATGTTTATCGTGAAAATCTCCTGATCTAATTGGTTGAATTTTTGAAAAAGCATTGGATCAAAATCTGTGAAATCTTCCGTAGCCGGAAAAAATTCTTCGATTCTGATGATGCCCGGAATACCCATATTTTGAGTAATTTCTACAGCATTTGTACTCCAGGGTGTGATCATAGTGGCGCGTGGACCAACAAAAAAATCCGTCAGTGCGGATTTTTCGATCTTATTAGAGTTGGCAAAAAGCCAGTTTAATTTTGAAATGTCTTGAGCTGAAATTTCGTTTTGCGTTTGTACGGCAAAAACAGTTTTGCTTTGGTTTTCAAAGAAATGGATCATTGTGATGTGTAGTTTGTTGTATTGAGCTGCAAATTTAGTTTAAATAAATAGTAAGCGCAAATTTGATAACAAACTCTTTTTAAAAAAATGATGTTGATTTGAAATTAAGTTAAAAATTAAGAATCTGCTTGTTTTAAGGGATTGTCGCAAAAGAGTATTTTTTTAGTTTCACGCAGATTCAGCAGATTTTTTGTTTAGAGTTATTAATAAATCTGTGTCAATGTTTATTAAAATCTTTATCTGTTTAAGCTGCTGAATCTGCGTGAAAAAAAAATATTTAGTTGATGACTATCTTTTTAATAATCGTTTTTGAGTCTTTTTCGATTTTAAGAACATAAATACCACTCGAAAGATGATTTGCCGAAATAACAGGATCTGTAGTATTTTGTTTTTCGTAAACTTTCTGTCCGGAAAAAGAAAGAATTTCTACCGAATAAGAAGAGTTTGAATTATCTAAAATAACATTAAACAATCCGTTTGAAGGATTAGGAAAAACAACAATTTCATTTGAAAGTTCCACAATTTCTTCTTCTGCCTGTGGTACTTTTTTGCTTCCTAAATTATTACAAGTATCTTGTGAAAAGGAATCCCATTGAGCACTCAAATTAAAAGTGGTGCTTGGAGAAGTTACTGTCGATTTTCTTCTTAAAGTTACATCAACAGCAAAATTGGCTGTTCCTCCATTAAAAGTTCCAATGATGTCAATTAGAACTCCATTTTTGAATAAACCTACAGCATCATTTCCGTTAAAAGTCAATTCAGTTGCAGTTGTAGAAATATTGGCTGCACTTGTAGAAAAACAAGCAGAAGACATAGAACTGTTTACAATTACAAATTTACTTCCTGTTGTCAAAGTGCCAGTCAAAGCTAAACCTGTGCTCCAAGAACCTGCCCCGTTTGTTTGTTTTTTAATAGTGTAAGCAGATAAGCTTACAGAACTTCCAGTGTTATTAGCAATTTCCAACGCTTTGTTATTTCCAGAACCTTCAATGTATTCAGAGAAAAGTAAATCTGTTGCAGTTCCGGTTCCGCTGTTGTTGGTTGTAACTGAAATCGTATTGCTTGACGCAGAAGTGTTTCCAGCCGCATCTTTTGCTTTTGCATAAATGGAATAAGCAGTAGAAGCAGTTAAACCGGTAATCGTTGCGGTTGTGCCGGAAACAGTTGTTTTTAAAACACTATTTGCATAAATATCATAACCTGTAACGGCTACATTATCTGTAGAAGCTGTCCATGAAAGTGTAATTGAAGTTGCTGTTTTTGATGTTGAAGCCAAACTTGTTGGAGCAGTTGGAGCCTGAGTATCTCCAGAAGGCGTTCCTCCCCAAATTTGATTTACATATTCTGGGTGGTCGATATACGGATTTCTATTGCCCTGACGTGCATAAACAGCATTGTTTCTTGCAATTTCTCTTGCACTTACAGGATCTTGCGTATGCCAGGCTAAAAGCATATTCAGAAAAGCTGTTGTGAAAACCTGGTTGCTTGTTCCGTTAAACATAGCGTAAGAATAACCAGCAACAGTATTTTCATATCGAGTTGCAAAATAAAAATACATTCGGGCAATATCGCCCTTAAAAGCGTTGATTGGTTCGAAAACGGTTCCTGAATACCCGGATACTGAGCTTGATCCTAATTTACTTCCGTTTTGAGAAGTATAAGTTGCTGAAGCGACAGTTCCGTGTGGATAATTAGAACGCATTCCGTTTACTTTTCCGTCGGTTGGAGTTATGAAATGAGCATCGGCAACCATTGGTGACTGCTCGTTAAAAACCGATTGTGGAATAATATGTTCTCTATTGTAGCAATCGCCTTCAACAGAATAATTGCCACAACGTTGTGTACTCCCTGTGCTGTAATTATAAGGATCTGTTCCGGAAGGATTTTCAGAATACATATCTAAAACAGTTCCGTCATTCTCGTAAAAATTATCTACGTCAGAGGTTTGATAGGTTGTGTACAGACCGGCGTAACCATTATCTGTATGGCCTTTAATAATGTTGTACAATTGCGTTTTTAAAGTATAACTCGTTCCGGTTGCAGTATTGTAATAACCAGATGGAATTTGGGCAAAGCCAATGCTGAAAGACAGTAATAACAGTAAAAAGTAGTTTTTTTTCATAAATAGTAGTTTAAGATTTTGGGGTTAAATTCGTTTTTAATGCTCTGATTTTTAGAAATTTAAAAATGGATTGTAACAAATCTACTACTTTTATAAATACGCAGCGTTAAGCAATGTTTAATTTTGGAAATATTTTCTTACGGGTATTTTTACAAATATAATCCCGCAGAGACACGATTTTTGAAAATCAGAGTCTTTGCGGGAGATATATTAAGCCAGAATAACTTAGCTAGTTGATAATTATTTTTTTACTGCTTGTTTTTGAACCCTGAGTAATACGTACAATATAAATTCCTTTTTGAAGATTATTCACGTTTATTGATGAATTAAGACTATTTTTTTGTGAGAAAACGCTTTGTCCTAAAATTGATATTATTTCAATATTTGAAGCTTCATTTGAATCTTTCAGCTGAATAGTAAAATGACCATTTGAAGGGTTTGGATAAATTGAAAACACATTAGATTCAAAATCTCCCGTTCCTAAATTGGCTAAACTATGGCTTCCTAATCCGCTGCAAGTGTCTTTAGGATACACATCCCATTCTGCAGCTTTATTAAAAGTTGTATTTGGTGAAGAAATCGTTGGTTTTCTTCTTAAAGTTTCATCAATAGAAAAGTTAGCAGTATTACCTAAAGTACCAATTATATCAATTAAAACATCATTTTTAAATAATCCAACAGGATCGTTTCCGTTAAATTGAAGTTCAGTTGCGCCACTTGATAGATTAGCATTTGCCGGACTAAAACAAGTTGAAGCACTCTGATTGTATGCAATTACGTATGATGCACCATGAGCTAATGTTCCTGTTAATGAAAGTCCAGATGCAGATGTCCACGGCCCGGCCCCGTTAACTTGCTTTTTAATGGTGTATTTAGTTAAATCGACTGTATTTCCTGTGAAATTTGAAACTTCCAGATATTTATTGTTACCAGAACCTTCAACATATTCTGTAAAGAAAATTTCATTAGTAATTGTACCGCCGCCTCCAGAAGATGCTTCAGTTGTAATTCCATTTACAGAAGTACTTTGAGGTGATAAATTATTTGACGTGTCTTTTGCAATTACATAAAAAGAATATGTTGTTGAAGGTGTTAACCCAGATATTGTAGCAGTTGTGCTCGTTGCATTTTGTTTAAAAACATTGTTTACGTAAACCGCATAACCTGAAATTCCTGCATTATCTGTCGAAGCCGACCAGCTTAAACTTATTGAGTTTGAAGTGCTTTGTGTAACCGTTAAGTTTAGAGGTGTAGTTGGTGGTGTAGTATCATCTGCTTCAGTTGCCCAGATTTGATTTACATATTCGGGATGATCGATAAATGGATTTCGGTTGTTCTGGCGAACATAAATAGCATTGTTTCGTTCTATTTCTCTCGGACTTACCGGATCTTGTTTATGCCAGGTTAGAAGAATATTTAAGAAAGCTGCTGTAAAAACTTTATTCGAAGTTCCGTCAAACATTGGGTATGAATATCCCGCAATTGTGTTTTCATATCGTGTTGCAAAATAAAAATACATTCGGGCAATGTCACCCTTAAATTCATCAATTGGTTCGAAAACAGTTCCTGAATATCCGGCAGTGGAATTTGAACCTAGTTTACTTCCGTTTAAAGAAGTGTAAGTTGGGTTGTTTACAACACCATGAGGATAATTCGAGCGCATTCCGTTAACTTTTCCATCTGTTGGTGTGATAAAATGAGCATCGGCAACCATTGGTGATTTTTCACTAAATACAGATTGTGGAATAATGTGCTCTCTGTTATAACAATCGCCTTCTTTAACGTAATTACCACATCTTTGAGTAGTAGCAATACTGTATGTGTAAGGATCTGTTCCTGATGGATTTTCTGAATACATATCTAAAACCGAACCATCATTTTCATAAAAATGATCAAGGTCTGATGTGGCGTACGTTACATAAAGTCCACCATATCCATTGTCCGTATGGCCTTTAATAATATTGTACAATTGCGTTTTTAATGCATACCCGGTTCCTGTTGCCGTATCATAATATCCTGTTGGAATTTGTGCAAAGGCAGATGTGAAAATCAGGGAAAAGAGAAAAAAGTAGTTTTTTTTCATAAATAAATAGGTTAAAATTGCGACTTAAAGTCTTAAAATTAATACGTTTAGTTCTTAGGGCAAGATTACAGCTTTAAAGCAAAAAACGTGTTAAGTGATGATTATGTTTTGGTTTTAAACATAATATGAAGACTCTGACAACAAAAGTCTGCGTTCACAATTTCAAAGAAACTTATTTAAACTTCTGATTTTATTTAGAAGGGAAATTTTTACTTTGATAAGCGCCTAAATCTGGCGGGGAAGTTCTTGTAATTCCTAAAATATCTTGCGAAATTATATAAGCCGGATTCCCTTTCGCGAAAGCAGCAGAAGTTTTATCAATGTTCAGTTGATTTTTAGAAACATTATAATATTTCGGATTTTCATTTAAAATGATTTGGTTGTAATGCACTGCATCTGTTTTAAACTGATAATCAGGATTTGTGCTTGAGCTGCTAAATTTCAATAAGCAATTATTCAGTTGATAGACAAATGGAGTAGTGGCATTTTTATTCAAATTAAATTCGTTAGTACCGGAACCATAAATAATACAATTGTTGAAAGTAGCTTGTGTCAACGGATTTGTTTCCGGAGTTGCGCCAGCCTGACTGTTACTTAAGTTAACGGCAAACTGTGCACTGCTTTGCCAGTTGTTGTTGAACGTGCAATGGGTAAAAATATAATTTCCACCATAAACACATGATAAGCTTGTTAAACCGGCATAATTAATCACAATGTTTTCTCCGTTAATACGGGCATTTTGAGCTAAAATTCCATATTCGGCGCAATTGTAAATCTGCGTGTTTTTAATTTGAATTGTCGTTGTGTTGTCCGGATTATTTAGGTTTAAACCTGTAATTGCATTTTTTAAAGTAAGGTGGTTTATCAAATGATTTTTGCTTCCTTTTGATAAGATCACAGAGTTCCACTGTCCGGGAATATCATCGTAAAGAGATTCTAAACGATCGCCTTCAAAAATTACTTCATTTTCTAATTTATCTGTTGCAGATACAGCTCCATTAATCTGAAGTGTTGCTTTGTTATCTATATAAAGTCCGGAATTAGCATGAAAAAAAACTCTTGCTCCGGCTTCAAAAGTTACGGTTTTGCTTTCGGGAACGCCTGCAAAGCCATAAATCACGTATGGTTTTTTGTTGGTAAAGAGTAATTCATTTCCGTTTACAGGATCGCTTTCGTTCAGATAAAAACCATCAACTGCTTTTCCGTCAATTTGAATTTTTTCTTTAGTTCCGTCGGCATTTTGTTTTGGATATAGGAAAACAGCATCCTGAATCAGCGTGACCAAAGCAACTTCCTGAAGATTAGCACCACTGTCAAACTGAATTTTATCAGTATATAAAAAGTCTGTTGGATTGGCGTCTGTAATATCTGCTGTTGTTTCTATAAAAATATACAAACTGTCTTTGGCTAAAAGTGTGACGTCTTTAAAAATTTTGCCATTGTTTCCGCTCATTCCGTCAACTGTCATTCTGTATTTAGAATTTAAACCGTTTTTAAGCTGAATCACCGGAATCGAAATATCATTTTTACTTTGGTTGTAAACTTTGAGCTGATAGGTACTGGAACCAATATTTTTAAATACGGTATCAAGATAAACAGTATCTTTTGAAAACTTTAAATCTCCGGAACTGGCAACGGTATCAAAATCAGTACGACAAGAACTGAAAGCTATAATTATTCCGAAAATTAAGAAGACAAAGTGTTGACGCATTTGAATAGGTTTAGTTTTTTGCTAGAGATTTTGGCTGTATAAATTTTTTAAATCTGTAAAACCTGTAGCAAAAAAAGCTATTTCGGCATCAGATCTGTAATTGAATCTTTTTGTAAAAATAACAAAAAACTTACACGTTTACCGATGATTTTTAATTTAGAATTGGATTTTCTAATTTGTATCTCTTCTTTTCTTTAATTTTACGATTTTAAAGCCTAATTTAAATGAATTATACAAAAGAGCAGGTTTTAGCGCGTTGTAATGAATTTTCTAAAAACACGCTAATGGAAACGCTAAAAATAGAATATATAGATGCCGGAGATGATTTTTTGACTGCAAAAATGCCAGTAAATCCTTCAGTTCACCAACCTATGGGACTTTTACACGGAGGTGCTTCTGTAGCCTTGGCAGAAAGTGTAGGCAGCGCAGCATCATTTTTCTTTATTAATCCAAAAGAGCAGGAAGTACGCGGAATCGAAATTTCGGCAAATCACTTAAAAAGTATTCGCGAAGGCTGGGTTTTTGGAACAGCAAGAATTATTCACAAAGGAAGAAGTATTCATCTTTGGGAAATTAAAATTACAGATGAAGCCGGAAATCTGATTTCGCTTTGTAAACTGACCAATATGGTTTTAGAAAAAAAGAAAACAGAATAGAACATGAATGACTTTTTTTCTAAAATAAAACAACATTACAAAAAGCATTTACCTTTTGTGATGTATTCTAAGCCTAATTCGACTAGCATTTTTGGACTTTTACAGCAAAACAATACTTTGCATAAAATCTCTGACTATAAAGAGAAAGGTTTTGTTTTTGCTTCTTTTGATGAGAAACAACTGATTTTGATTCCGGAGAATGAATCTGAAATTATTACAACAGAGCAATTGGATCTTACTTTTGAACCTGTCGAAATAGATGATCTGAATTTTGATACAGCAGCTAAAATGCAGTATGAAAGTTTAGTTGCAAAAGGAGTTGAAGCGATTAAGAATGACGAATTCAAGAAAGTGGTTTTGTCCAGAAGAGAAGAGGTTAATTTGGCAGGATTTGATTTTGTAGCCACTTTTCAGCATTTGATCGAATTGTACCCAACGACTTTTTCGTATTGTTTTTTTCATCCTGAAGTTGGATTCTGGATGGGCGCAACACCTGAACAATTATTAAAAGCTAACGGAAATGTTTTTGAAACGATGGCTTTGGCAGGAACGCAAAAAGCAACGCTGGAAAGTGATATTTCCTGGCAGCAAAAAGAAAAAGACGAGCAGCAATATGTTACGGACTTTATTGTAAAAAGACTCCGCGAAGTAGCTTCATCAGTAAATGTAACAGAACCGTATAGTGTAAAAGCAGGATCGATCTGGCATATTAAAACAGATATCTCAGGCGTACTGAATGATAATTCGACATTAGAAGAAGTAATCGACACATTGCATCCAACGCCTGCGGTTTGTGGTTTGCCCAAGAAAAAAGCAAAAGTATTCATTGTAGAAAATGAAAATTACGACAGAACGTTTTATACCGGTTTTCTGGGCGAATTAAACAGCAGCTTTGCCCATAGTGACATTAGTTCTGATTTATTTGTAAATTTACGAAGTATGCAAATTCAGGATAATAAAGCGATTTTGTATATGGGATGCGGTATTACAAAAGAAAGTATTCCTGAAAAAGAATGGGAGGAAAGCGTCAATAAATCCATGACGATGAAAAGGGTTTTGAAAATAGAAAATAGAACATAGAACACAGAAAATAGAATAAAGAGTATAGATAAAAAATCAATTTTAATTTTAGAAAATTGTAATTGAAATTGATTTTTGACATTGATATTAAAAATTATGAAATTAGACATATTAGCTTTTGGGGCACATCCTGATGATGTAGAATTGGGTTGTGCGGGAACGATTTTAAAAGAAGTTTCTCTTGGAAAGAAAGTTGGAATCGTTGATTTAACGCGTGGCGAATTAGGAACGCGTGGTACGGCAGAAATCAGAGATGAAGAGGCAAAAGCTGCAGCAAAGATTTTAGGCGTTTTAGTGCGCGAAAATCTGGCAATGCGTGATGGTTTTTTTACCAATGACGAAAAACATCAGCTGGAAGTGATTAAAATGATCCGAAAATATAAACCGGAAATTGTATTGTGTAATGCGATTGATGATCGCCATATTGACCACGGAAAAGGAAGTAAATTAGTTTCGGATGCCTGCTTTTTATCAGGATTAATGAAAATCGAAACTTCGATCGACGGAGTGAATCAGGAAGCATGGAGACCAAAGGTGGTGTATCACTATATTCAGTGGAAAAACATTCAGCCTGACTTTGTAGTTGATATTACCGGTTTCGAAAAGAAAAAGGTTGAAGCGATTATGGCATACAAAACACAGTTTTATGATCCGGATTCAAAAGAACCTGTAACGCCAATTACAAGTAAAAACTTCTTTGAGAGTTTAAACTATCGTGCGCAGGACTTAGGAAGATTGGTTGGTAAAGATTTTGCCGAAGGTTTTACTGTTGAAAGATGTTTGGCAGTCAATAGTTTAGAAAATTTATTGTAAATTTTTCATTTTTTTCTTTGTAGAACTCAACCTTTGTTCTATATTTGCACTCGCTAAGCAAAAATGGTGGTTGTAGCTCAGCTGGTTAGAGTAGCGGTTTGTGGTGCCGCGGGTCGCCGGTTCGAACCCGGTCAGCCACCCAGAAATTTAAAGCCTTGAAGAAATTCAAGGCTTTTTTTGTTTTCAACAGTAAACAAAATTGAACAATAAAAAAGCACAACGGTTAAGTTGTGCTTTTTTGGTTATTATAGTTTGGTTTGTGAATTATCTTATTTCATCAAAGGTATTCCCTTGTTTGATGTCTCCGGTTTTAAAACCTTTTTTAAACCAGTACATTCTTTGCTCTGAAGTTCCGTGCGTGAAAGAATCGGGAACCACATGTCCCTGCATCTTACTTTGAATCGCATCGTCACCAACAGCATTGGCAGCACTTAGAGCTTCTTCGATATCTCCGGTATCTAAATTTTCCTGATTATAATGTGTCCAGACTCCGGCATAGAAATCAGCTTGTAATTCTAAGGCTACAGATAGTTTATTAGCTTCGGCTTCGCTTTTTCCTTGTTGTGCCTGATGCATTTTTGCTGAGGTTCCCAGTAAGGTTTGCACGTGATGGCCAATTTCATGCGCTATAACGTACGCAATGGCAAAATCACCACCCTTAGCTCCAAATTTATTTTTTAGTTCCTCAAAGAAGCCTAAATCCATATATACTTTTTGATCTCCCGGACAATAAAAAGGCCCTGATGCGGATGATGCACCGCCACAAGCTGTATTTACCGAACCTCTAAAAAGGACTAATTTTGGATTTTTATAAGTCATTCCGTTCTCCGCAAATATTTTACCCCAAATGTCTTCATTATCGGCAAGGATAACACGAACAAAATTCCCCATTTCCTCGTCTTCTTTGCTTAACGGAGCAGCAGCTTCAGTTTGTTGTTGTCCGCCTTGTACTTGTTCTAATACATTTCCTATAGTCTGGCCGGTTTCACCACCAAAAACATTTAGTAATAAAATTATAATACCAATAATTCCACCTCCAACGGCTACTTTTCCGCCAGAGATACCTCTTCTGTCTTCTACGTTATCACTTTGTCTTCTGCCTTGCCATTTCATATAATGTTGTATTTTAGCTTATTGTGTTCTTAATGTTATACGAATTTATATTTTTTTTGGGAATAATAGGATAAGAGATGCTATTAAGTTTTAACTATTTTAACCATTTTACCAAAGCTTCTTCAACGATGCCTTTCATGATTGGTTTTGAAATATAATCGTCCATTCCGGCAGATAAACATTTGTTTCGTTCTTCTTTTTCTGCACCTGCGGTTACGGCAATTATCGGAATATCTTTTCCAGTTTTGGTATTTCGGATGGCTTTTGTAGTTTCATAACCATTCATAATAGGCATTTGAATATCCATGAAAACCAGGTCCGGATTGATCTTTTCAAATTGGCTTACAGCATCATAACCGTTTTCACATTCATAAATATAAGCACTGTTATACAGATTTTTAATAATAGTTTTTAAAAGCAGCATGTTTACTTTGTTGTCTTCTACAATTAAAAACGTAATGTTTTTTTGATTGTGGTTGATATTATTGGTGCTTAATTCGAGATTTATTTTTTTAAGCTCGGCATTGTACTTTTCGTTAATGCTTTGATTGCTTGTTTTTAAATTCAGATCAAAGTAAAAATTACTACCAATATCAATTTTGCTTTCCAGTTGTAGTTTACTGTCCATTAAGGCTAATAACTGATTAGAAATGGTTAACCCTAAACCGGTTCCTCCAAATTTTCTCGTTGTGGAGCTATCTTCCTGAGAGAAAGCTTTAAAGATTTTTTTCTGATTTTTTTCCAGGATTCCAATTCCGGTATCAATGACAGAGAATCGAATGGTGTAATTGTTGTTTTTGCTTTTGGATAAAACAGAAACATTTAATTTAATTGAACCTTCATTGGTAAATTTTACTGCGTTTGAAAGTAAATTGATTAAAATTTGTTTGATCCTTACAATATCTGTCCAGATGTATTTAGGAACATCAGGATCTACATTGAGTTCTAATTCAAGATTTTTTTGATTGGATTCGTAAACAATTAGATCGAAAACCTGACCCAATACTTTTTTAATATCATACAAATCAATGAAAAGTTCCAGTTTTCCGGCTTCGATTTTAGAAAAATCAAGAATATCGTTTATAATCTCCAACAACGAATGTGCTGACTGATTGATGGTTGTCATGTACTTTTCCTGAATTTCTTCAAGTTCAGTTTTCATCAGTAAATGTGTAAACCCAATAATACCGTTTAGCGGTGTTCTGATTTCATGCGACATATTGGCGAGAAAGTCTGATTTCGATTTATTGGCGGCTTCCGCCAGTTGTTTGGCTTTTATCGCGTCTTCGGTTTCTTTTTTGTTGGTAATATCAAAGTAAATTCCACCCACAAATTCGATCTCGTCTCCTTTTTTAATCACGTCTCCAAATTCTTCTACCCAAATAAATTCGCCGGTTTTTTTTCGAATACGATAAACGTTATGCAAAGGCATTCCGCTTTGTAGATTGTCAATCTGACTGTTGATGACTTCATCTTTATCATCAGGATGAATCAATGATAAAAACGATAAATTATTTTCGATAAATTCTGATTTGGAGTAACCTGTCAGATTTAAAACTTCATCGTTAAGGAATATTTTAGTCGAAAAGGCATCAAATTTTGATAAATAAACGGTACCCGGAATATTGTTAGCGATTAATTTGAACTTCTCTTCACTTTCGATAATTTTTGTTTCTTTCTGGTTTCGTTCCAGAGCTGATGAGATGTTATTGGCCAGAACCTGAAAAATATAAATTTCTTCTTCAGACCATTTTCTTTCTTTGGTACAGTCATCAAAGCCTATAAATCCTGTAAAAATATCGTTGATATAAAGCGGCAAAATCAGGATCGATTTGATTTCGTTGTCCATTAGTAACTGCCTGAAAAAAGTATCCTGAAGTTTTCGGGTATGTGTATTGACAATTTTTTTGTTAGCAGCAGCTTCGTAAATTTCTTTTAGATGATCTTTTGTAAGCGGTTGCGTTTTTGTAATCTGATGTGCTACTCCTTGTCTGGACCATTTGTATTTTTGACTTACAGTATCATTTGTAAACTCTTTTTCGTAGTAATACATATGATCTACTTTTGCTGCTTTTCCTATTATATCATAGGTTTCCTGAAACATTTCCTGAGTTGTTTTACTCATCAAAAACTTTTCGGTACAAAGTGACAGTGCAGAGAGTAACTGACTTTTAAATTCTAACCTGCGTTCAGCTTCTAACCGCATTTGGGATGAAATCGCAAGCGAAATCACATCGGCAATGGTTCGGGCGTAATTAATGTCTTCGTTATCCCAATCCCTTTTTTCTTCGGTACTTTCAAAACAAATTACACCTGCCAATTGCCCGTTTAAAAAAATCGGAACATCCAGCATTGATTTAATGTGATTTTTGGTAAAATACAGTCTTTGAAATTCTGATGTTTCTAGTTTGTTGAAAACATCGGGAGCATTGATAATAGCTTTGCTTTTTAATGTTTCAAAATAGATTGGATATGATTCTTTGTCAAGAATGTTTTTATCGTTCAGATTTTGATTATCAATACTGAATAAGTTTTTGCAGCTAATTACATCTTTGTAATATTTCCAGAAACTAACCCGGTTTGTTTTTGTTACAGATGCAGCTTCTTTAATAATATAATCAATAACAATGTCTAGATTGTCATATCTGCTAAAATCTGTGGTTGATAATTTATTGGTCGAATTATTATAAGCTTCAATTTTTTTAAGGCGCTTTTTTTTCTCGTTTTCGATGTTTCTGATGTCGGTAATATCACGGGCTATTCCGGCAAATCCAATTGTTTGTCCTAAATCATTTTTGCGTACAATGATCTTTTGTGAAATCCATAGTTTTTTTCCGTTTTTCTTTAAGATCGGAATTTCTATGGTTGGAAAATTGTTTTCGTTGAGTTCCAGGTTTTCGTAAAAATCAACGGCATTTCGCTGGTAATTTTCATGGATGAAATTGGAGTAGTGCTGCGAAATAATTTCGCTTTCGGCATAACCTAAAATCGAGAACCCAAAATCGTTTATAAACGTAAAATATCCGTCAGAATCAATTTCGAAAATAATATCTGTAGCCGTCTGAATCAGATTTTTGTATTGGTCCCGAACGATAATTTGTTCGGTAACATCCTGGCCAATACTGATTATAAGATCGTCAGAGAATTTTTTATCTTTCCATTGGATGTATTTGTATTCTCCGTTTTTGCTTTTTAATTTCCGGATATAAAGCGTGTTTTCCGGATAATTGAAGGTTTGTATCGAATTAGAATCAATTTCTTTTGTCAGTTTCCAGAATCGGGATCCCATAACTTCATCCGGTAAATAACCTAATATTGCGGTTATCGTTTCACTGCAAAATAAGACTTCATTTTTATGGTTTGTAGCTATTGTAAGCGAATTTCCTTTATGTACAATTTCGTTTGTAAACCTGAAATTATCACGATTATTAAGCAAAACGGCATATTTTACCTGATTGATTATAAATATCAGGATGCAAAAATTGATAAGCAGTATAGATGATTTTACAGAAATCAAATGAAAAATGACAGTAGTAATAAGGAAGGTAAACACTAAGCCTACAAAAAGCCAGTATATTTTTATGGGTTTTAAAACACTGTAGGAAAAGTAAAAAGAGATTAAAAAAACGATAATGGGAACAATATCATTTCGCAGAAAAATAATATTGTGGGCAACGTAAAAGATATAGATGAAGAAAAAGAATATGAATAGTGGCTGAACTTTGTCACGCAAAAATTTTACTTTTTCTGTTATAACATAAATAAGCAGAACAGCAAAGCCAATAGATACGTTTGTGATCAAGAGGCTTTTTGGCCGGATTTTAAAAATTTCGTTGATAATTTCGATTACAATTACTGCAATACCAAAAAACAGGATATAGAGCTGATATTCTCTGTTTACAGTTTCTGTTTCGAGTTTCTTTTCGATAAAATAACCTATCCGGGATTTAATTTTAAAGAACTGATAAACCAGAATTCCTAAAAAACCTAATAAAGCGAGACCTAAAATGATTAGTTTAGGATTGTTGTAAAAGATTATTTCAGAGTTAAAAACATACCAATTTGTTATAATTGATTTTAAGGTATTACCAATTGCGGTAATTCCTGAAATCAACGACTTAAAAAGACTACAGTTTGCTACCATAGAATTTGGGGTATGTTTGGTTTAGTAAAAATGGCTTTTTGAAAATTCAGACCGAGTAGGTAAGGCTCGTGTTGTTCAGAACTTTCTATTTTTTAAAAATCCGATTTTCCGATAGCGTCAATTGGATCTTCTTTGTCAACTTTAAAAATGGCACAATATATTGCATAAGTCATCGAATAGCTAAACGGGATTGTAAAGAGTACTCCAATACAAAATCCGCAAAAACCAACAAGTATAGCCCCAATAATGGTAATGATTAAGGCTAATAATATTAATGGTTGTTTAGATATAAGGATGAAACTTGATTTTATAGCGTTCAGGGCTTTTAAGTTTCCGAATACAATAAGCGGAATCGTTAAAAAGGTGAAAAAAGAAATAGACAGAGAAATGATAAAGCCTAAGAAATTTAGCTTGAAAAGTTCTAACAATGTCGATATTCCGCCACCAATTAATGAAATCAGTAAAGTGGAAAGGAAAATTTGAAAAAAATGATGTGTTTTGTAGTAGGTAAAAATGGTTGCTACTTTAAACTCCTCGTCTTTTTGTGCACAGTCTGCCATTTTTAGAAATCCGGCACTAAAAGGGCTAAACAATGCCGATATCAGTGATGAGCCAATAATATAATATGCCAGTTGAAGCTGTGATAAATGCTGAGGCTGTATGTTGAAAAATTCAGGATTGCTTATTTTGTCAACACCAAAAATTGTCACTAAAATACTATAAGCTATGAAGCCAAAAAATACTGAAAAAACCAATAATATTAATCCTGCGTAAAGCGCTATTTTTTTATAGTTTTCAAAAGCATAGTTAAAGACATTTGAAAAATCTAAGGCATAACCATGATTTTTAATGTCTTCGATTTGATCTGGTATAGATTTCATTTTGACTGAGTAGAATTATTTTATGTTTTTTGTGATTTGTAATGGTTAAGCAAACGTAAATATAATATTTTTAATCAAATTCGCTTAAAAATCTAAAAAACATTACTCATTTTCTACATCCAGTCTAATAATCGCTTTAATGATGCCAGTTTGTCTTTGTAAGGTGCATAACGCATAGGAAGATCCAGCCAGTTTGCTTTTTTTACAACTGCTTTATGATGTGAAAAAATATCAAAGCTCAACTGACCATGATAAGCCCCGATACCACTATGTCCTACACCGCCAAAAGGCAGTCTTTTATTGGAAAAATGAACGACAGTATCATTAATACATCCGCCTCCAAAAGAGTAGGTTGTAATAAGTTTTTTTGCAAATGATTTATTTTCACTAAAAACATAAAATGCAAGAGGTTTCTCATATTGACTGACGATGTTATGAATTTCAGATTCTGTTTCGTAAGTAAGAATTGGTAAAATAGGTCCAAATATTTCTTCTTTCATGACAGGACTGTCTAAAGCCGGGTCCTCAATCAGAGTGGGAGAGATATATAACTTTTCGGCATCAGTTTCTCCGCCAAAAATTACTTTTTCGCGTTCAATCATACTGTCCAGTCTAACCCAGTTTTTGGTGTTGATGATACGGGCAAAATCCGGAGATTTTTCCATTTTTTTGCCATATGCTTTTATGATTTCTTCTATTAAAAAAGAAATAAAATTGACTTTCATATTCTTTTGGATCACGATATAATCCGGTGCAATACAAGTCTGACCTGCATTAATAAATTTTCCCCATACGATACGTTTGGCCGCTAGTTTTAAATTAGAAGTTTCATCAATTATACAAGGGTTTTTTCCGCCCAGTTCAAGAGTAACAGGGGTTAAATTTTCTGCTGCGGCTCTGGCGACTATTTTTCCAACAGCGACACTTCCGGTAAAGAATATATAATCCCAACGTTGCGCCAGAAGTTTATTCGAGACTTCGACTCCGCCTTCAAAAACTTCAACATGATTAACATGAAATGTTTTTTCGATGATTTTGGTTATAATGGCGGAGGTATGCGGTGTAAGTTCTGACGGTTTCAAAACGACTCTGTTTCCTGCTGCTACGGCAGAAATTAAAGGGCATAATGCCAATTGAAACGGATAATTCCAGGGAGCAATTACCAATACGTTTCCGTAAGGTTCTTTAAAAATATAATCTGTAGAAGGAAAGTTAAGGATTGACGGAAAAACACGTTTTCGTTTTGCCCATTTGTTGATGTTTTTGATCGTGTCTTTAAGTTCCGAAATGACATAATTTGTCTCGGTTAAAACAGCTTCAAATTCCGGCTTTTTAAAATCATCGTACAAAGCTTTTACAATTAAGTCTTCGCTTTTTTGAATGTTGTACAACAATTTTTTGAGCGTTTCTTTTCTGTATCCGATGTCGTTTTTAAAGTCCATTTTATGATCAACTTGTTTTTTTAGTGTATGCAAGTTAATCGATAAAAATTAAAAAATTAACAATTTAATCATAAAATCAAATGGCGTTCCAGATGGTTTCGTCCGGAGTTGGTGCTATGATTGTAATGTTCTCTTTGGAAACAGGATGAATGAAAACTAATTTTCGGGCATGAAGATGAATTCCGCCATCAGGATTACTTCGGTCAAAACCATATTTTAGATCGCCTTTTATTGGAGAGCCAATTGCTGCCAACTGTGCACGAATTTGATGATGGCGACCCGTATGTAAATTGATTTCGAGTGCGGTGTAATTTTGAAGTTCTTTAATGATCTTATAATCCAGACTTGCCAGTTTGCTATCAGGAACTTCTTTTAAATGCGCTTTCGAAGTATTGTTCTTTTCGTTTCTTTTTAAGTAATGAACTAATTTGGCAGATGTTTCGGAAGGTTTATTTTTTACCACTGCCCAATAGGTTTTCTGCGTTTCACGATTACTGAACATTTCGTTCATTCTGGTTAACGCTTTACTGGTTCTTGCAAAAACTACAATTCCGGTTGTAGGTCTGTCTAAACGATGAATCACCCCCAGAAATACGTCACCAGGTTTATTGTATTTGTCTTTAATATATTCCTTTACAATATCTGATAATGGTTTGTCACCTGTTTTATCACCTTGTACAATATCACCAACACGTTTATTAACCACAATGATGTGATTGTCTTCGTGTAATATCTGGAGATTGTTTTTGTTAGAAAGTATTTTCAAAATCGATTTTTAGATTATTGGATTTTTAGATTGTTGGACTAAACTTAAGTTAAAGTAGATCTAAATTTTGATGTCATTTTTACAATTCTATCGAGATTAAAGCACAATTCATCTAGTTTGATCTGATTTATATAACCTAAATCAAAAGAGATTAATAGTTGAGTTTCAATTTCAAAAATAGAACCAATTGCAATTTCAAGAAACCTTGAAAAATCTTTGTTACTGCTTCGTGAACATCCTTCTGCTATATTTGAAGGTACAGACACAGAAGCACGACGAAGTTGATTGGTTAAACCGAATTTTTCTGATTCGGGGAAATTGGATGTAATGTTATAAATTTCAGAGCAGAATTTTCTACTTGATTTCCAAATTTCCAAATCTTTAAATCTGTGCATTATAATTTTTAATTTATTTAGCTAGTTGCTTCCGGCAATCGAAAAATCCAACAATCGAAAAATCTATCTAGTATTGTTCACCAGCATTTGGAAAATCACTAGATTTAACATCAGCAGCATATTGACCAATTGCTTTTGTCATTTCTTCGTACAGATTTAAGTAACGACGTAAGAAACGCGGGCTGAATTCATTATTCATTCCTAACATATCATGAATCACTAAAACCTGTCCGTCTACGCCGCCTCCGGCACCAATTCCGATAACCGGGATTGAGATACTGTCAGCTACTTTTTTGGCAAGATCAGCAGGGATTTTTTCTAAAACAACGGCAAAACAGCCTACTTTTTCAAGTAGTTTTGCATCTTCGATTAGTTTTTCGGCTTCCTGATCTTCTTTGGCACGAACGCTGTAAGTTCCAAATTTATAGATAGATTGCGGTGTTAAACCCAAGTGTCCCATAACCGGGATTCCTGCATTTAATATTTTTTTGATTGATTCTTTAATTTCTTTTCCTCCTTCAAGTTTTACAGCGTGTCCGCCGCTTTCTTTCATGATTCTGATTGCAGAACGCAAAGCTTCTTTTGGGTCAGACTGGTAACTTCCAAAAGGCAAATCTACCACAACCAAAGCTCTTTCGACAGCACGAACTACAGATGAAGCGTGATAAATCATTTGATCTAAAGTAATTGGCAATGTCGTTTCGTGACCTGCCATAACATTTGATGCTGAATCGCCCACTAAAATCACATCGACTCCTGCGGTATCGACAATTTTAGCCATTGTAAAATCGTAAGCAGTTAACATAGAGATTTTTTCTCCGTTGCTTTTCATTTCGATTAATGACTTTGTTGTGATTCTTTTATAATCTTTTTTTGCTACTGACATTTTGTTTTTTTTTGAAGGTGTAAAAGTATTGAATAATTATAGATTGGAATCAGCAATAGAAGAATATTTCGATAGAAAAAAGTTTTCCGTCTTTGAATTCGACTCTGAATTGACTGTCTTCCAAAAGAATAGAATATATATGCGGCGCCTTTATCGAAGCATCGATATAAGTCCCGTATTTTTCGATAAATGCTTTTTCAGATACGGTATGATCTAATATTGCGTTTGGGTTTAAGATCAGTTTATTGTTTTCGTTAATGAAAACTTTCGTTATTTCTGCCTGATTTTTTTGTTCATCTACAGATGCTTCTAAATCCGGATAATAATAAAAAAGCTCACTTAAATAAATCCCGCATTCATCGCTTACATTTGCCTTTTTTGGAGGCTTTCCAAATGTTTTTATCAGCTCTTTTTGAGAAAAATACCAGGATTTTGTTCTTACTCCTTTCAAAACAAATTCAGATTTTTTAACAAAGGCAAGAACTTCTTCAGGGCTTTTATGTTTGGCTAATCCTTTGGCTACAGCCATATTTAGTTCTGTATCAGAAAGAAGTTTAGGATCATTTATTTGTTTTACAACTTCGTAATATCTTTTATAAGCCGGAGCCAAAGTTTCTTTCTCGCTATTCCAGGCTAGTTCTACAAGTCTTTCGCCAATGGTTTTGCGTTCTGTAATATTGCTAACATCGAGCTTGTCAAAGTCTTTTAGTAAAGAATTAAAATCAGGTCTTTTGCCAACAAATTTTCTGAGTGTAAATCGGGCATATTCATCACTAAACTGACCGCTTATATTTACCCAGTCTTCCTGGTTTTTAGGTAAATAATTAATGGCTACAGGATCTCCTGCAAATAAAATTTCTCTGATTTTTGAATTTTTATCGGGTAATGCCCTGGCTTTTAAACCGGCTACTAAAACAAAAAGATGGTTTCCGCCGTAGTAATTATCTCCCCCGTCTAATATTGGATTTTCGGGGTCTTTGGTTTTTACATCTTTAGCATTCAGGCGGGTGGCAACATATTTTTCAGGGATATAACCTTCAGATAAATTATCGGCTTTTACTTTATACCATCCGTTTTTACTTTCAGATAATAACTGAATTTCGGCACCATATTTAAAATAACCTAAAAAATCAAAAGCATTTGCCGAAGTATATAAGCGAGTATCTGAATTAATGAAATAACGTTCCTGAGCATGTAGTAAAACAGAGCATAAAAAGAATGCTGCTATAAATTGGTATTTTTTCATTCAGTTGATTTTTTTTGTTTGCCACGAATTTCCGCTAATTTTTATATGCGTAAAGCAAAGGTTAAATTTTAATTCGTGAAAATTCGTGGCAAACTTTTTTTAGCAATCCGCCATGTTTACTGCAATTGCCAATCCTCCTTCAGAAGTTTCCTTGTATTTAGAATTCATGTCTTTTGCAGTTTGCCACATCGTATTGATAACCTTGTCTAAAGGAACTTTGGCATTTTTGGAATCAGTTTCAAGCGCTAATTCGGCAGCATTTATGGCTTTTATAGCACCCATTGTATTTCTTTCAATACACGGAATCTGTACCAAACCTCCAATCGGGTCACAGGTTAAACCTAAGTGATGTTCCATAGCGATTTCGGCAGCCATTAAAACCTGAGCAGGAGTTCCGCCCATTAGTTCGCAAAGCGCTGCAGCAGCCATTGATGACGAAACGCCAATTTCGGCCTGACATCCGCCCATTGCAGCAGAAATCGTAGAACCTTTTTTAAAGATACTTCCAATTTCTCCGGCAACCATCAGGAATTGCTTGATTTCTTTTTCGCCTGCATTATGGTTTTCAATCACCAGATAATACATTAAAACTGCCGGGATAACTCCTGCACTTCCGTTTGTTGGCGCTGTAACAACACGTCCCAGAGACGCATTTACTTCGTTTACGGCAAGTGCAAAACAACTTACCCATTTAAGGATCTGACGAAATTTAACTTCGGTTTTTCTGATTTCTTCCAGCCAGCTTTGCGGATCTGTATAATTCGATAAACCTATTAAGTTTTGGTGCATATCAAAAGCCCTTCTGCGTACGTTTAATCCGCCCGGAAGAATGCCTTCAGAATGACAGCCAATGTACATACATTCTAACATCGTATTCCAGATACGCATCAATTCAGAGTGAATTTCAGCTTCTGAACGCATTGATTTTTCGTTTTCATAAACAATCTCAGAGATCGATTTGTTTTCTGAAACGGTATAGTTTAAAAGTTCAACCGCATTTTGAATCGGAAACGGAAACGCACATTTTATCACCTCTTTGATTTTGGCATTTTCCCGTTCTTCTTTAACCACGAAGCCTCCTCCAATGGAGTAAAAAGTAGATTCATATTCAGAATCGTCATTTTTGTATGCCGTGAATTTTAATCCGTTGGCATGAAAAGGAAGAAACTCTTTATTGAATACAATATCCTGAAGAAAATAAAAAGGAATATGGTATTGGTTTGCCAAATTGATTTCGTTTTTATCTTCGATATTTTTGATAATTCCGGCAATATTTTCGACCGGAATATATTCAGGATCCTGTCCGCTTAAACCTAACATTACAGATAGATCGGTAGCATGACCTTTACCAGTTAAGGAAAGTGATCCGTATAAATCGACTTTTACACGTTTAATTTGGTCTAAAATTGATTCGTTTTTTAACTCTTCTAAAAAACGTTCTGCGGCTCTCCAGGGCCCTAAAGTATGCGAACTTGAGGGACCAACGCCAATTTTAAGCATATCAAAAACAGAGATACATTCTTCCATTGTGCAATATTTATTAAGACAAAGATAATTGAATAATGCAATGAACATTTATTTTCGTTTGTAAATGTTGCAGTTTTGTTAAAATAAATATTAAATTTTAGTAATTTGATAACGAAACAAATTTAATTGCTTAATATGCAGTTTTCGTTCAGAGTTCGCATTTTTTTTAGGTATTTTTGTAATGAAGCAATCACTAAAGAATCCGGTTTTATTGTTTTTAGCATAAATCCGAAAATTAATAACTTCTTACATTTCATTTTAATTTGGATGCCTTTTTACGAAAAATTGAAATACCACTAAGAAGATAAAATTACATTATGATAGAATTTTTCAAGCATTTTTTACAAGAATTCGAATTACCGCTTAGCAATCCAGTATTGATTTTTTCGTTAATACTTTTCATTATTCTCTTGTCGCCTATTTTACTTAAAAAAATTAATATTCCTGGAATTATTGGGCTTATTATTTCTGGTGTGATCATTGGACCTCACGGACTTAATATTCTGGCAAAAAATTCAGCCGTTGATTTATTCTCTACAATAGGGCTTTTGTATATTATGTTTATTGCAGGCTTGGAACTAGACATGAACGAGTTTAAAGCCAACCGCAATAAAAGTTTATTATTTGGTTTTTTTACTTTTATTCTCCCACTTTCTATAGGATTTCCTGTTTGTTTTTATTTACTGAAATATGATTTTAATGCGAGTTTTTTAACCGCGAGTATGTTTGCTACACACACTTTGGTGGCATATCCTATTGTAAGTAAGCTTGGCATTGCCAAAAATCAGGCGGTTGCTATAACAGTTGGAGGTACAATATTGACCGATACAGCCGTTTTGATTATTCTGGCAGTTATCATGGGAAGCAGTCAGGGAAACCTAAATCAGGCTTTTTGGATAAAATTAAGTGTTTCACTGGCGATTTTTTCTGCTATTATGTTCCTCGTGATTCCAAGAATTGCAAAATGGTTCTTTAAAAAACTGGAAAGCGAAAAACACGCCCATTATATTTTTGTACTCTCTGTGGTTTTCTTTGCAGCGTTTCTAGCCGAAGTAGCAGGAGTAGAGCCTATTATTGGAGCGTTTGTTGCCGGTTTGGCACTTAATCCTTTAATTCCGCATTCGTCAGCATTGATGAACCGAATTGAGTTTATTGGAAATTCATTGTTCATTCCGTTTTTCCTGATTTCTGTGGGAATGCTGGTTGACATTAGTGTCATTTTAAGTGGGCCAACAGCATTAATTGTAGCAGGAACATTGAGTGTTGTAGCTATTTTTGGAAAATGGATCGCAGCCTTTTTTACTCAGATTGTTTTTAAATATACTAAAACCGAACGACAATTGATTTTCGGATTAAGCAGTGCACATGCTGCAGCAACTCTTGCCGTTATTCTGGTTGGATTTAAAGCTCAGATTCTGGATGAAAATATCTTAAACGGAACCATTATCTTAATTTTGATTACGTGTATTGTAGCCTCGTTTGCGACTGAAAAAGCGGCTAAAAAAATCGCGATTTGCGAGGAAGAAGTTTCGCATGAAGAAGCAAACAGTGATCAGATTCTGGACGAGCACATTTTGATTCCGTTGGCTAAAACTTCGGCAACAGCCAGTTTATTAGACTTTGCACTTTTAATAAAAGATAAAAAATCTGCAAATCCTGTAACGTTGTTAACGATTGTACCCAATAACGATCAGGCCGAAAAAAATATTTTAAAATATAGAAAAGCAGTCGATAAATTTGTTATTCAGGGATCAGCATCTGAGGTGAAGATAAATACGATCGCCAGAATTGATCATAATCCTGCGAGCGGAATTGCCAGAACTTCTAAAGAAATCATGTCGGATATTGTGATTGTAGGCTGGCCGAGAAAAACAGGTTTTCTGGATAAAATTTTTGGTGAAAATGTAGATTCAATTATCAACAATGTTGGTAAAAGTTTGTTTATCTGTAGGTTTCAAAAAACATTTATAGAAGAAAAGAGACTGGTTTTTATTTGTCCGCCTTTTTCTGAAAGAGGAGTTGGATTTCATTTATTATTGCAAAAAATCTGTCGATTATCACAAGAATTAAGTATTCCGATTGTCATTTATGCCGAATATAAAACACATCAGGCTATTCAGCAAATTGCAAATAATCTAAAACTGAATGCCAAGCTTGGATTTAAAAGCATTTTGGATTGGGACAATTTTGAATCTATTTCGGATGAAATTAAAACAACAGACTTAATTGTTTTTAATCTTGCCAGAAAAGGTGCTGTTTCGTATCAGTCAATCTTTGATAAATTACCTCAAAAATTCGAAAAATCATTTAATGACAATAACCTCATTTTGGTATATGCACAAGACGACCGTAAAGGAACTTCGATGGATGCTTACGAAGATTTTACCGCAACTCCATTAACAAAAGGTCTTGAAGCCATTGAGCAGATTGGAAGAGGGTTAGGGAATATTTTGAAGAAAGGTTAGAATAAATACATTTATAGCATTATAAATGAAAAGAAATTTTCTAGTAATTGTAATTGATATTTATAAAATTTGTAACAATTGGACAGAATAAAATGAAAAAGGTTGAAGAACTAATTGATAAAAAAGATCCAGGTTGGGCAATTGTAGAAGATTGGATTAATACAGCAAAAAATAAGGTTGAAATTCTACCAGTCGATGCCGTAAAGGCCAAAGACGCATTGTATAAAATTCAGGTTACAACGCGCTCAACAATGGGGGCAGTAGTTTTTATGACCGGCGGACTTTTAATTGATGATGGCTGGATCAGAATTCTGGGCTCAGGAAGTCCAAAATTTGATCGTTCACTGCCAGATTGGAACAAAGGAAAATCGTTTGAAGAGTTTGGCGAAACTCCTCCTTTTTTATTAATTGCAGATGATGCTATTGGTGGTTTTTACCTTTTAAATGGAGGCGGATTAGGAAATGATGTTGGGAAAATCTATTATTTTTCACCGGACAATTTAGAGTATGAACAGCTTGATATTACCTATTCTGAGTTTTTAGGATTTTGCTTTGATAATGATCTGGATAAATTTTATGAAGGGAACAGATGGAACGGATGGAGAGAAGAAGTTTCAAAATTAAAAGCTGATCAGGTTTTTAATTTTTATCCGTTTCTTTGGACGGCTGAAGGCAGTGACATTAATAAAAATTCGCGAAAAATAATTCCGGTTCAGGAACAATACAGCTTAAATTTAGATTTACGAAAACAACTTGGTTTTGAGCAATAAAACTTTGTTTACAGATTTTATAAACTAGTAAAGATTTAGAAAATATTTGTAGGAGCAGAATCGTTTTTATGAAGAAAGTTAAAGCTGTGCAAAAAAACGCTGAATTAAAAAAAGAATGGAAATGGAAATTTTTCTATTTCTCTGTTTTTATGATTGGTCTTATTTTGGCTGTTTTTGAAATTGAAATTTTTAGGAAAACTCTAATTGTAGTATACATACCAATTTCTATTATAATAGGAACTGGCTTTATTGGTTTCTATTTTAGTAATGAACATTATAAAAAAATATATTCAACTTCTGGTAATTTTATCACACTACTACAGAATTTAGGATCCTGGGGTTTTATTTGTTGCTATTTATTTATGGCTGCAAATTATTATTTGGCAAATCCAGTTGTTAAAAATTATCAGGCAAAAATTATCGCAAAAAGTTCAATGCCAGGACCAAAAGGAAGTCGAAGTGAAAGAGAACCTTTAGTTAGATTTAAATATTTTGATTTTGAGAAAGAACTTGTCTTTAAATTTAGAGATACAGAAAAAGTTAGTTCAGCAGACAGTGTCAAAATTAATATAAAAAAAGGCGGACTTGGTTTTGAGGTTTTAGAAAGTTATGATGTATTCTAAAGTTAAAGTTATTGATAATACTATTTTTAATTTTTATGACATGAATTATGAAACATAAAGCAATATCAATCAGACCGTTTATTGGAGCCAAAGATTTTGAAATCTCCAGAAGTTTCTATCAGGATTTAGGTTTTGAAGAAGGCGTTTTAGATCCTAAGTTTTCTGTTTTTAAAACAGGAGATTTGGCCTTTTATCTTCAGGATTATTACGATAAAAGCTGGAACGAAAATACAATGATTTTTCTGGAAGTCGAAGATGTAGATTATTATTACAATGAACTTTTGAAACTCAATCTAACGGAGAAATATGGAGTGAAATTAACTCCAACGAAACATTTTGATTGGGGAAGCGAGTGTTTTTTGCACGATCCGTCTGGTGTTTTATGGCATTTTGGGAAGTTTAATAAATAAAAAAGTTTTGCTACGAAGACAGATTCAAAGCCTTTTTTGGATTTGTATTGGCAAAAATCAGCATAAAAGATATTTATAACTGACAAATTAAATTTGCGGCTATTTTTTATTTGATATGAAAATCGGCTAAATGAATTGTGTTTTCTTTTCGCTGGTACCAATCATTATAAACCAATTCTAAATTTGCAACTGCAAACGTTCCAAAATTGTAATCGCAATATTGTTCTGTAATCTCCATTATTTTCTTTGGATTTTGAAGTTTCTTCTGAAAACGTACCACAGTAGCATGTGCCGTTGCAATTGCATATCGGCTATCAATACTTTGCTGCAAAGCCGACTTTTTAAAATTCTCACGAAGTTTATCCCGTAAAATATGTAAAGATTCATCAGTTGGAAACCCCTGAATCATGAGAGCAGAAGGTGAAGCTGTAACACCTCGAAATTCAATTTTAATTTCGCTTAAATCAATTAAACTTTCTTTGATAATCTCGACATAATCTTCAGCTTTAATCTTATCTAAAGTAAAATCTTCATAACAGGAAATAATAGACATCACGGTAATATGAAGATCAGAATCAGGATAATAATACTGAGTGGGATCAATTGCCTTTAATTCCTCTAAAAACAACTGAATATTAGCTTTTATCGCTTCACTTGGGCGAATAAGTAATGTGATTCCGAATCGGGAATCTGATACATCATTAATATGCTGATCTATTTTATAATTACCAGCTAAAATCGCGTCGGAAGATGTTTTATAAAGCTGATTATAATGTTCAGTTAGATTCATTGAAGGTTATTTCTTTTTTGCTTTTTCAAGATTTTCCTGAACTCTAAATTTCACAATTTTGGTAATTAAATCAAACGGCATAGGTTGGTCAAGAGGAAATTGTACGGAACCTTTTCCGGACTTATATTTCGATAGTTCATCTTTAAACGCTTCATGTCCGCTTGGTAAAGCATACAAACCAATATGATTTTTGAAAGCAGCAAAATAAACCACAATTCCGTTTTGTTCAAAAGCAGGCATTGAATAACTGATTTTTTCTTTGGCATCCGGAGCGGCTTTCTGAATTGTTACTCTGATTTTTTCTAAAATTTCCTGAACGTCATTTGGGAATGTACCAATGTAATCATCAATATTTTCGGGTTTCTTTATATCCATTTATTGTTTTTTTAGTTTCAGGTTTCAAGTTTCAGGTTTTCGCAAAGAACCTGAAACTTCTTTATGCCAGTCCTTTTGGAAATCGATCCAGAACCAAATTCAACAAAATATTATGTTCTAAATAGGCTTTTGCCCCGGCTAAAACCAATGTAAAACCTTCAGTAGAATTTCTGACCTGATCGATTATTTTATCTGAATCGCCTTTTAAACCCGAATTGGTAATGCTTACAAATGTTTCGTTTTCGTTGAGCGGACTAAAAATCCATTCGACTAAAGTCGTTTCATTGGGATTTCCCCATTCGATGACAATCTTTTTGTTTTCCTGTAAAACATATGTGGTTACGGTTAACGAAAAGCCATACATTTCCCAGGTCCACTCAGTTGTGGTATCTTGTTCTAATTTTCCGGAACCTTTGGTAAACCAAAATTTACAGGTAATTTCCGGATCTGTGAAAGCCTGAAAAACTTCTGAAACAGGTTTTCTAATCAACATTTCGGCTTTTGCGAAGTGGTTATTTTCTGTTTTCATTTTTGATTTGTAAAATGTGTGTTGTAAAATGGAGTAAAAACTTTCAAATAATAAATTTGAAAATCGAAACAATTTTTCGAAGCTCTAATTTAAGAAAGAAATTCGAATTACCTGAAATAAAAAATCCACACAAGTTTTAACCTGTATGGATTTTAAATGGAATTCGAAATATATCATTCTCTAATTGTTGTTTTGTCCTGTAATGCCATTTGGGCAATTTCATCTTTACGTTTAAAACTCACCCCTTTATGTTGTTGCATATATCGAATAAGATCATTTGCGGCTTTTACCATTTGTGGAGTTCCGCCAATACGGTCATGAAAACTAATTGACATTTGTCGGCGTTGTGTTTCACTTTCGGCATATAGTTGATCAAACTCCATTTTAACCTGTTGTAAAAACTGATCTGCCGAAAAGTTTTTCCCTTCTATTAAAACAATATCATTGCAACGAAGTGTATACGGAACTACAGCAAAATCCTTGTTTTTTACCTGAATGATAAAAGGTTCATCTCTGCTGATATCATCAATATGATATTTAAAACCCAGTTCCTGCAAGATGTTTAGCGTATTGGTGCCACGTCGAAGCCAGTTTGCATTATAACCAACAGGCGTAAAACCGGTTACATTCTTGATCGCATCAACACCATCTTTTATAAACTTTTTTTCTTCATCATAAGGCATGGTATATTGTGTGCTCCAGTTCATTCCATGTGCAGCGGCTTCGTGTCCGCGTTGTACAATTTCTTTGGCGAGTTCCGGATTTTTCAAAACTGCTGTTCCCACCATATGCGAAGTGACTTTTACACCCAGTTTATCCCAATTGTCGAGCATACGCGGAATTCCTTCTTTATAACCGTAATTGTACCAGGTTGCAGCGGGAAGATCAATATATCCTTTTTGTATATTTTGAGGAAACGGACTTTCGGCATTATCAGGTTGTCCGCCAGCTTCAAATTGCATCGAAATCGAAACAACTAATCTTGAACCATCAGCCCATTTTGTTTTCTGTGGAGCTAAAAATGATACCGGTTGTGATACTTCTGAAAAAGCTTCTATAGGATTCATCATTCCTACCATTCCTATAATTCCGGTTTGTTTTATAAAATTTCTTCTTGAACTCATAACTATTATTTTTTAATTAAAGTATCAATTGCCCAACTGTTATAATCGATAAAATGCAATAACAAAGCAAAAAAGGCAACGTGAATTAATTGCGACGGAATGGCTTCCCAGTTCTCAATCATTGAGGTTCCAAATAATAAAGCAAGCATGACAAAACCACCGGCAATCAGGGAAGGTTTGGTAAATAAACCCAATATTAAAAGCAATCCAATTACAAATTCGGTTATTGGTAAAATGTAACTAAAAGGCGTTACAATGAATTTAGGCAGCATAGAATTTTCGAAACTGCCAATCATCCAGTTGCTAAAGATGGTTAATTTTGGGAGACGTACCAGTCCGTGGCCAAACATGCTTATAGCGACGGCAAGACGTAATAATAAAAAAGAGGTTGTTTCCATATTTTGTGTGATTTTATAAGACAAAGTTGCAAAGAACAGCCTTGTAAAATTTGTACAATCATTGGAATAATTTGTATTTTTGAAAGATGGAAATTAGAAATTTATACCATCCTTTTGAGCTTCAGTTTTTGGAAGTTTCAGAATATGAAGCCAAAGAACGCAAAAATACTTTTTTTGAAATGGTTTTTGTTCTGGAAGGAAAAGGCATTCAGATTATTAATGATCACCGTTTGCCTTATGCCTGCGACAAGTTGTTTTTGATTTTTCCGCAAGATACACACAGCTTTGAAGTGATTGAAAAGACTAAGTTTTTCTTTATCCGGTTTCATGACAGTTATCTTAAAACGCAAAGTAGTGACTGGATCCAGAAACTGGAATTTATTTTTCATAACCATAATCATTTACCGGGCTGTATTTTAAAAACAGTAAGCGATAAGCCGTTATTAAGAGCCATGATCGAAGCCCTGATTCAGGAAGAAAAGAACAATTTTCCGCAGCAGCAGGAAGTCATTAAACAGATTCTGAATACTGTTATTACAATTGCAGCAAGAAATATTTCGCTTATTGCACCACTTGCAATTACTCTGTCTAATGCTGAACCAAGTTTGGATTTGCTCAATTATGTACATCAGAATATCTATCAGCCGGAAGCACTAAAAGCAGCAAAAATAGCTTTAGAATTTAATGTTTCTCCAACGTATATCAGCGAATACTTTAAAAACAAAACAGGTCAAAGTATTCAGCAATATACCATTGCTTATAAAGTGAAACTCATCGAAACCCGACTCAAATTTACCAATATGCAAATTAATGAAATTGTATATGAATTTGGTTTTAGCGATGCAAGTCACCTGAATCGATTGTTCAAGAAGTATACAGGATTGAATCCAAGTGACTATAAAAAGCAGTTTAAAAATTAGATTTTAGAGGGATTACATTTTATCCTTATTAATCCATTTTCCAACGGTTGGAGGAGTGTAGTTTCTCATTTTTTCTAATAACCCGTCAATATTATCACTTACTAGAAGCATTTGTTGATTGACATCTTTCAATAAACCTTTTTCAACCATTGTTTGGGTTAATTCAATAAGCGCATCATAAAAACCGTTGATGTTCAAAACAGCAATTGGCTTTTTGTGAAGTCCCAATTGTGCCCAGGTTAGCATTTCGAAAAGTTCTTCAAGTGTTCCAAAACCACCCGGAAGTGCAATTACGCCATCGCATAAATCGTTCATTTTGGTTTTTCTTTCGTGCATGCTTTCCACCAGAATCAATTCGGTTAAACCTAAATGCGCAATTTCTTTAGATCTTAAAAAGTTGGGTAAAACACCAATTGCTTTTCCGCCTGCATTTAAAACACCATCAGCTACAGCACCCATTAAACCTACATTGGCGCCACCATAAACCAATTCTATATTTTGTTGTGCCAGGGTCTCTCCCAGCAAAGTTGCCTGCTCTTTATATATTTCTTCGGTTCCAAAGCTGGATCCGCAGAAGACTGTAATTCTTTTCATTGTTGTTTTTTTTAATGAAATGTGAAATGTAAAAAGTAAAATGTGAAAAGTGAGAAGTGAAATGTGAGAAGTGAAATGTGAGAAGTGAGAAATGAAATGTTTTAATTAATTGTTTTTTTCTTACGAAAAAATAATAAAAGAATAATTTTAAACCTCTGACATTTTACTTTTCACTTTTCACTTCTCACATTTCACTTCTCACATTTCACTTCTCACATTTTACAAACCACATCTTGCTACTATTCTATAATTTATAATTTTCAGCTTTTAACTCATATTCAAAATGAGGTATATCAACTCCGTTGCTGGTTACATGCATTTCACCGATTTTTACGGCTCCCAGTTTCGAAACAGCTTTTTGTGAACGGATGTTATCTGCACCAATATGAAACAGTACAGAATCTACATGTTCAAAAGCGTAATCAATCAGTAATTTTTTATTGGATTTATTGTATAAACCACCCCAAAATTTTCTTGCAATAAAAGTATAGCCAATCGCAATACTTGATTTTTCCGGATTGTAATCATAATATCGGGTATTGCCTATAATTTCGTTGGTTTTTCTATCTACAATTAAAAAGGCGCTTTTCGAATTGAGGGCTGCTTCAAAGAAAGGTTTGAAAACTTCTATTTTATAGCGGTCTTTCATGGGGTGTTGTTCCCAGATTAAAGGATCTGAAGCGATTTGATAAAGTGCCTCGAAATCACTTTCCTGCAGCGGAACTAGTTTTGTGATTTCATCTTCTAAAAACTCTGGCTGTAAGTTGAATGCTGGTTTTGTCATTTTCATAAGTTTTTTTATCACAGATTAAACAAAATACGTTTATATCTGTCATCTGTGTGTGCTATTTTAAATCTTTTTAATCTGAACGCAGGAAACATTTTCCATTTTTATTTCATGCCCTGTTTTTGTAAGCAAGCCTGTTTTTTGATTTCTTTTAAATACAATTACGTTTCCGGAATTAACATTGGTTGCAACCAGAAATTTACCACTTTCATCTATTGCAAAAATACGCGGATGATCTCCTAAAGTCGATTGATATCCAATGTTTTTCAAAAGACCATTTTTGGCAATAGAAAAAATAGCAATGTTGTTTTCGTTTCCACGGTTTGAAGCGTAAAGAAATTTTGCGTCAGGCGAAATGTGTATATCAGAACTGTTAAATCCATCTTTTATTTGATCAGGGTGTGTATCGATTCTCTGAATTTTATTTAAAGTCCCGTTTTTATATTTATACACTGTTACAGCGCCAGCCATCTCTTCGATACCATAACCAAATTTTCCGTTAGGATGAAATGTAAAATGTCTTGGTCCGGCTTCTAAATCTGTTTTTGTAAATGGGTTTTGGGTCTCGATAAGTGGTTTTTTCTGATTTTCATCAAATGCATAACAACGGATTTTATCAGCACCTAAATCCGGTAAAAACAAATAGTCAAATCGGGGAGAAAATACTGCCGAATGAACATGCGATCTGGTTTGTCGTTCCTTATTAATACTTCCGTCCAGGTATTGAAAATTTTGTGCGATTGAATCGATTTTTCCATTTTCTAAAATGGGAAAAACAGAAACACTTCCTTCAGTATAATTGGCATTAGCAATCCATTTTCCGTTTTTATGAACTGTAACATAAACCGGATTTTCGCCGCCGCTTCTCTGGCTGTTTAAAAAAGTAAGAGTTTTATTTTTAGCATTAAATTCAAAACTGCTGATACTTCCTGCATTTGGTGTTTTGGTATCTGTACAGGCATAAACATATTTTCCGTTTGGAGAAACGGTTAAATAAGACGGATTTACAACATTTTTCACAGAAGCTACTTTGGTCAGTTCTCCGTTTAAAGGATTCAATTGATAAACCCGAATGGCTTCTGCCAATTTATCAAGATTGTATGATCCTAAAAACACATAAGTATTTTGAGAAAATAAATTGAAAGTGACCAGAAAAGCAATCGTAAAGAAATGTATTTTAAGTTTCAAGGTGTTGTTTTTTTAGTTGTTAGTTTCACGAAATAATAGGCAATCTAAAACCAAATACTGCTAGCTCTCCCTGCATGAAATCTAAATCTTCTGATCTTTGAAAACCAAGATTCTCATACATTTTCCAGGCTGTTTTCATAGCAAGGGTCGAATGAATAATAAGTTGCTTTTGCTTGCTTTTTGTAGCTTTATTGATGCATTCC
The DNA here is from genome assembly GCF_001602525.1 of Flavobacterium chilense. Classification (GTDB taxonomy): domain Bacteria; phylum Bacteroidota; class Bacteroidia; order Flavobacteriales; family Flavobacteriaceae; genus Flavobacterium; species Flavobacterium chilense. The sequence goes on along the minus strand of NZ_LSYT01000004.1, from coordinate 197,163 downwards.
TGCGTCAAAAGCTTTCCAATTCCTTTTCCGCGTGCTGTAGTATCAACACCTAATAATCTAAAACCTGCCGAATCTTGTTCCTGAGTTGCGATTCCGCCTGAACCATAATATTGCATGTCATTAAAATAAACTACAGCTCCTAAAATCGTGTTTTTTTGATCAGTTGCCACCAAAAGTTCCGTTTCAGGATATTTTGTAAAATCGCCAATATTGGCCAGCATTTTATAATAATTGGGTTGTTCATTTTCTTTCGGAAAACCTTCCAGCTGCGAATAAACACGAATCAAAAGTTTTCCGATTGCTTCAAATTCCAAAACATCCGCATTTCGGATAATATAGTTTGTTGTTTCCATGATATTTTTTAAGCGAAAAAAAGATTTCGCAGGCTCATTTTGTGTTCGGCTAAAATTTATTTAACGCCATTCCACCATTGTTGAAATTCTTGTTTTTCATTTTTTAATTCAACCAATTCTCCAATTTTTGGCGTGATTAACGGAATTGGATTTTCTGAAGCTGCGTTTAAGGCTGTTACTTTACTTAAGGGTTCATCCCAGGAATGTAATGCCAGTGCAAATTTTGATGAATGAACCGGAAATACTCTTTTGGTATTCAGATCTTTCATTGCTTTTATGACATCTTCGGGTAAGTTATGAATGTATTTCCATGCCGGATTATATTGTCCGTTATCGATAAGAGCAAGATCAAAAGGACCAAATTTATCGCCAATTTCCTTAAAGTGAGAATCGTAACCACTGTCGCCGCCCAAATACATTTTAAAGTTATTTGCCTCTAGTACAAAGGATGTCCAGAGCGTGTTACAACGTTTAAAACTTCTGCCGGAAAAATGTCGGGACGGAGTAGTGTAAAGTGTCAGGTTTTGATCGAGTTCTATTTTTTCGTACCAGTCTTTTTCGATGATATTTTCGCTTGGAAAACCCCAAAATTCAAAATGTGAACCAACTCCGAGAGCACAAACGATTTTCTTGGTTTTAGACTTTAATTTCAAAATCGTTTTATAATCTAAATGGTCATAGTGATCGTGTGTAATCAATAAATAATCAATTTCAGGAATATCATCAACCGTATAAATATCAGTTCCTTTAAAGGCTTTTGTAGTTCCGGGAATAGGAGAGGCGTTTCCGCTAAAAACGGGATCAATTAAAAAACGCTTTCCCTCAAGCTGAATGTAATACGACGAATGTCCAAACCAAACGAGGATATCTTTATCACGAGCGAGTTCTATTAAATTAGTTTTGACAGACGGAATTAAATCTGTTGGAATTTTTCGGTCTACTTTTTTGAAGAAAAAATCATATAAAACCTGAGAATAGCCATAGCCTTCTGCAAGTTCCGGTGTAGGACTTAGGTTCTCGAATTTACCGTTTTTAAAGTGTGGTGATTTCTGAATTAATGCTAATCTTTCGCCTGAAGGTTTCTTACCAAATTGCGGGTGTTGTAAAAAAAGATAAAGTAATGCCAGTAAAAGAATCAGTATGGTAAGGATCATGATTGGGATTAATTTGAAGGATATAATTTGTTTAGGTTTTCAACCGAAAGTACAATAAGTTTTTTTAGAATTTCAACATCAATATCTGCTATTTTTTTGACATAAATACAACCTTTTGATGATTTGTGTTTTCCTAATTGTGAAAGCAGTTCTTCTCTGTTTTCAGGAGATAAAGATAAATAAAGCGATATGGCTGCTTTTCTTGGTGAAAATGCGGCTAATGGTGCATCGCCTTCGTGACCACTATCATATTTGTAATGATAACTTCCGAAACCAATAATACTTGGTCCCCACATTTTAGAGTCAAAACCGGTTGCTTTTTGCATAATATTTACAAGTTCAAAAGCATCACTTTTTTTTGCATCATCTTCGATTTTATTGATAAAGTCAGTTACACTGCTTTCGGTTTCCGTAGTTTTATTCTTTGCCATGGTCTTTTATTTTTGGTTTAGTACATAACTCTTCAGTAAAATATTTTTAATTTTAAATTCAGAAGCATAAAACAGGTCTGCATTTTCAGGCATCTGATTTTCTAAAATAATCAGGCTTACGTCACTTTTAGGGAAATACAAATTTACAGAAGAAAATCCATCACCTAAACCGGTGTGACCAAGATATTTGACAGATTCTTTTTCAATAGTACGAATTCCGTAACCATAACCGTCTTTTTCTTTTCCAAAGAAATTGTGCTGTGACAAAACAGTTGATTTTATCATTAATTGATAAGTTTCAGGTTTTAGAATTTTTCCTTTATGGAGGTTATTGTTCCAAATTGCCAAATCATTTGCGGTAGAAATAATCCCGTCAGCACCTAAACTTTCAGGAGTAATCTGTGATTCTTTTTTTACTTTAAAAATACCATTAACATTAAAATGCCCTGAAACTAAATTTGAAGTCTTATCCGGAGCATAAGCCCATGTGTTTTTCATTTTTAACTTTCTGAAAAGTGTATTGGCAACTTCTGAATAGCTTTTTTGAGTTGTGAATTCGACAATTTTTCCAAGTAAATTAAAACTTAAATTGCCGTATTTAAAGTTTGTTCCGGGTTTAAAAGTCAATGGTTTTTGCAGATCAACAATACCATGTGTATGGTTTAAAAGCTGATGAACGGTTACAGAATCTGCCCAGGTTTGCGTAAGTTCCGGGATGTATTTTTTAATTGGATCCTGTAAATTGATTTTTCCCTTTTCGACTTCCAATAAAATCAAAACTGCAGCAATTTGTTTGCTGTTAGACATAAGTTCAAATTGACTGTTCAGGGTTAAAGGTTTTTTAGAATCGAAATTGGCAAACCCCTCAGCTCTGGAATATAGTGTTTTTCCGTTTTTAGAAATTAAAATTACCCCATTAAATTTAGGATCTGAAACTTTAATCAAACTGTCAATTTGTAACGAATAATGATCTCCTTTCTGAGCATAAGAATTGCCGTTTGATAGTAAAAAAAGAATAGTTAATAAAGAGCAAATTCTAAGAATGGGTGTCATTTTTTTTAGTTTCAGATTTCAGGTTAAAATTAGAAAAAATCTTAGCGTTCTTTATCGTAAAAATCAAAACATTCCGTTTTCGTTAATAGGCTCTTTTGGAATTGGTTGTCCTAAATCCCAAAGTTCAATAATTTTGTTTTCTTTAAATTTTAAAATATGAACAACAGCAAAACCTAAATCTACAGGAGTTTGTTTTAAATGAGAATGCACGGCAACCAGATTGCCATCTTCTAAGATATGATGAATTTTAAAAATTTTATTGGGATTTGTTCTTGTCGATTCTTCCATTGCCAGCATCAAAGTGTCGGCATCACCTTTAAAATAAGCATTATGATGTTTGAAATTTTTGCCTACATAAAGTCGAAATGCTTCGTGCGAGTGCCCTTTGGCGGCAAGTTTTAAAAAATCCTGGGCAATTTCTTTATTAGTCATGATTTTAAAATTTAAAAGCTAACTAAGTTATGAAATTTAAAAGTATGATTTTAAGGAAACAAAGACTGAATTTTAAAATAAATTTATAAATTTTCTGATTTTATCTGACTCAGATCAATGCCTAATTTCCCGAATTCTTCCTGACCTAAAGCTGTTATATAAAAGTGCTTGTCTGTTGGTTTCTGTTTGGCAATCCAGCCCTTTTCTGCAAAAGTTATGGCAAGCAATTGACCGAGTTTACCACCAATATGTTCATAGCACATTTTTGCCGGTTTTACATGGGTAGATATATCATTCATTTTAAAAAGGATTTAATTAGCGTTACTACGAATTTAAGAAAATTATAAGCCTTATTAATTAAAAGACTGTCTGAATTCTAAAGGCGAAACATTGGTTTTTGTTTTAAATAATTTACTAAAAGACTGCTGATGCTCAAAACCCAGTTCAAAAGCGATTTCGCTTATTGATAAATTAGTTGTCGAGAGTTTTTCTTTGGCCTTTTCGATAAGTTTATCATGAATATGCTGTTGTGTACTTTGTCCTGTTAATGATTTTAGCAAACCACTTAAATAATTGGGAGTAACATTTAAACTTTCGGCGATAAAATGCACTGTAGGCAAACCATTTTGAGCCAGAGAATCACTGCTAAAATAATCGTCAAGCAGGTTTTCTAAACGAGCCAGAATCTGGTGATTGCTAATTTTTCGGGTAATAAACTGACGGTTGTAAAAACGCTCGGCATAGGTAAGCAGCAATTCGATTTGGGCAATAATAACATCCTGACTGAATTTATCAATGTTTGACTGATATTCCTGCTGGATATTTTTCATGATCCCAATGATCATTTTTTCTTCTTTGTCAGAAAGGTGTAAAGCTTCGTAAACTGAATATCCAAAATACTCGTATTGTTTGATTTTTTTGGCAAGCGGTGTATTCCATAAAAAATCAGGATGGACCAATAATGACCATCCTGTATGCTGTAATTCGGCATTGCTTTCTATAGAAAAAACCTGTCCCGGCGAAATAAACAATAAAACCCCTTCATTAAAATCATATTCCTGCTGACCGTATCGCATCTTGGCATTTGGACTGCGTTTTAAGGCAATCGTATAGAAATCCAGCATTAAGCTTTTGGGCTCTTCTGCGTTGAGGTATTTCAAATCTTCAAAATTGTAAACCGAAACTAAAGGATGTTCCGGCTTAGGCAAATCCCGAAATTGATGAAATTCGCTTATGGTTTTAATTTTATGTGGTTGATGATTTGCCATAATACAAGGTACTTAATTCTGATTAAATATAGCAGCAAATTCTTTGGCATAATCCGCCAGTTTTACTTTCCCCATTAGGGCTGGTTTGTTACGTATATAATCCGCTCCCAAAGTACCATCGTAAAGTGCGGTATACATTTCAATCAAACCGTGAGCGACTTTAGGCTGCATCCCCACATTTATCAGACTGTTTAAGTTTTCTTCGTTGCTTATTAAAACCCATTTTAAATCTGGCTTTCCTATCGCTTTGCCCAAAATACGGGCAGTTTCATGACCTGTAAGTTCCTCGCTTGCTACATAACGAATCTTTTTTCCGTCAGTCAAAGTAGTGAGTTCTTCTGCAATGGCAGCCGAAATATCATTTGGCGAAACCCACGGAATCATACTGTCTGCACCATAATTTGCAGCAATTACGCCCTGAGATTTAATCATCGGAATATAAGCCAGCAAATTGTAAAAGAACGAAGTCGGACGCATAAAAGTGATCGAAACATCCTGAAGTTTATTCAGAACATTTTCGATTTCATTGTAACGCTGAATAATTCCCGAATTTTGCTCTAAATGTGCGCCAATACTGCTTAAAAATACGACACGTTTTACTCCAGATTTTTTAATGGCTTCGGCATAACTGTTCCCGATTTTTCTGGTAAAAGCATCGAGATCAAGATTCGGGTCAAAATAATTCGCTCGCGGAATCATACAATAAACCGCATCTGCAGCTGTAAAAATTTTGGTCAAAAATGCCACATCTTCGACAGAACCAATTGCTGCCAAAGCTCCTAAAGCTTCAATCTCCGGTTGCTTTTCAACACTGCTGCTAATCACCGTAACCTGATGCCCTTTTTGCACTAACTCCTGAGTTAGTGGCTTGCTGATGTTCCCTAAAGAACCTGTAATTGTAATTTTCATTTGATCTCTTTTTTTAATAGTACAAAGTTGCGCAACATCAAAAAAAGAGATTTAGCCAAAACTATTATTATCGTAGTCTAAACGTGGATGCCTTAAATGCTGAAATTATTTTTCAGATAATTTTTTTTCATTTTCGGTTTGAGGTTTTCCCGTGGCGTTTGGCTCGCCTTTTCCTGTAGTAATAAGCTTGAATAAACTATTCTGAATGTAATTGGTCCAGGCATCACGGCAAATTTCAAAACATTCGTATTCCGGAACCAACCCAAAATGAGTAAAACGAAGCTCGGTTTTTCCGTCTTTTTCCGAGATTTCAAACGTAGGTTTTGTACCTGTCCATTCCGTTTCGTCTTCGGTAAACTTAAAATAATTTTTCTCGATCAGCCAAACGACTTTTTGGTTCTCTATTACTTCAATCAGTTTCACTTTGCAGCGATGGACATCTTCATAATGATAATCAAAAATGTCATTTAATTGGGCTGTATTGCCTACAATTTCTTCAGACCACCAGCCCCGAACATTCGTAACAGCATTAAAAACTTCTTGCGGAGACTGGCTTACTTTTATTGTAGTCGTAAAATTTGTTGCACTCATCTTATTTGATTTTAGAAAGTTATACAACAAATTTATCTTTTAAAATTCAGATAGTTAGGGTTGATTGAAGACAAATTTGAGGGGTAAATCAGACAGAAGTAGTTTTTTGATTTATTTTAAAGGAGCAGAAAAATTATTTTTAAAAGAACCTTTCGTCCCGCTGTACGCTATATCTTTTATGGCAAACTCTGCCATAAAAGGATACCGCTTCCATCGGGGCTAAACCGGACATTTATTATTTATAAAAAATGAAAGTGGGTTTCGTCAATCAATTTTCAGACTGAACGAAACCGAAGCCTGTATTTTATGTTTTTTTAAATATCCGAAACCGAGTCCTGTATTTCTTTCATCGTGTTTTCGTTTTCTTTCGGAATCAGGAATAAAAGAATTGTAGCGGCAATTTGTGCGATGTAATTACAAAGATCTATAATTCCGTTTAGAGGGAAATTTTTTAGGTCATAAATTAAATAGGGAAGAGAAACTATTGAGCCTAATAATAGGGAAACCAGCAATACATATTTTACGCCATTATAACCTCTTCTAATTAAAGCACCTAAAAAACAACGAAAAGAATACCAAAAAGAGCACTTTTAAAATTGGTTTTAATCGCTGCTTCACCTGACAAAAAAAAGTTTATCAATCCTAAAGCAGCTGATAAATACATTAAATTAGAGGATTGTATATGATTTTCATGAATCACAAGCGGTTTCTTTTCCTTTTCTTTTTCTTCTTTTTTAGTGATTAATGAAGTGATTATTCCGGTTTCTTCCTCTGAGAAATCTCTGCCTCTTGCTTTAAGTATTTCATAAGCAAATTTTATTGCCTGAGGTACAAATCTGCTTTCAGGCTTAATATATTCTTCTAATTGTTTGTCTGATTTTTGTTCTAAGACACTTTTTTTTACACTCATTTTATTAAATCCATTCGGCTTATTTTTTGATTTTTTATTTCAAAAATAACCACTTGTTCTTTCTTCTCGTTACTTCCATTTCTCCCGTAAACATATTCATGAACGATTGCTTTGTTATCAAAAAATATCGTTTTAATGACTTCAGCATTTAGCTCAGGCGATTGTTCAAAAAGTGTGATAAACATGTTTTCGCAGTCTTTTTTGCCATCGATTATAGCTGTATGATCCTGAAAATTATAGATTTTGGTATCTTCGGTATATAAAGGCATCATACTTTTGATGTCTTTGTTATTGAATGCCAACATTTGGGCATCAATGATTTCTTCTATCGTCATTTGGTTTTTGTTTTATTCAATTCGCTTTACAACATTATCAAGATCATTAACAACTAGTTTTAAAATGATTTTATTTTTAGGGAAATCATTTTGCATATCTTTTCTTAACTGAACAAATGATTGGTAAGCGGTTAAATCAGTCTCAATTGATTCATTACAGGAAATAGAGACTTCGTAGTTATTGTCTATTTTTTCCAGATAAATGTATTTCGTTAATGAGTTGTCAAAAAAGCCTGTTTTTTCAAAAGAATTGGCAATTTGGTCGGCTTCGTTTTCGTTGATGTTGTTTTGATATACGATTTCGTTGTTTACTGAACCGTATGTTTTGGTTGATTCTGTGAGTGTTCCGCTGCCAGCTTCATTCAAAAGGGAGATACTTAATATTGCGCCAACAGTAACGGCACAGCCAATAAGAGAAACACCGGCAGTACGCCAGCCATTAAATTTTTCACCGCCGTTTTTCAGGTGTTCATTTATTTTTTGTTCCTGATATTTTTTGGTGAGGTAACCTGCAATCATCATATAAATAAGCGGAAAAATAACATTAGGGATCTTGATGTTTTCAGGAATAAAGAAAATCAGACCAAAAATTACGATAGTAGATAGTATGGCAATAATCCAGGTTTTCTTTGCATTCTTAAAATCGCCAAAAGTTTTAAAGTTTTCTGCCATAAAATAGCCGGCAACTAATGGTCCGCCCAGAAATGTTCCGGACTGGATTGCTTTTTCGGTATAAATTTTTCCTGTTGGGATTTCTTCAAAAACTGATTTTTCAATTGTTTCTTCCATAATGTATTTACTGGTGTGTTTTAAATTGGCTTGTATTTATTTTCTGACAAAAATACAAATTAAAATAATAGTTTATTAGTTAGAAAGTCTGTCTAAAGCTTCTTGTAAAGTAGGCACAAAATTAACCTGTCTGTTTTTATTACTTTCAAAAATAAAATCCTTCATGCTTTTACTCTCATATTTTTCGAAATCGCCTATTATTGCCAGACGCATTCTAAAATTAGAGACTTTTTGCAGGATCTCGCCGGCGATTCCGGTTTTCAGGTCAAAGAAAAGAGGCGTAATATCTTTTTCATAAAGAATTACTTTATCAAAATCCTGATAATAAGTATTGGCAATTAAATCTGCACCGTCCTGTGTCGATTCAATGATTATTTTGTTGGAATTTATTTCAGCAATTCTGGTATTGCTTATGAGATGGGTTTTGGTTTCCAATTTGGTTTTTATTTAAGGTTTTAAATATAAAATAATATTTAGTACAATTTTTAAATTGGTATAAAGTTAATTGCTATTTTTAATCCCCTATCAAATTCAATTTACTTATGAAGAAAACATTACTCACGGCTATAGTGCTGTTTACCGTTTCTTTTTCTGTTTTTGCACAACTAAAAACACCCTCAGAATTTATTCCGAATTACGGAAAACAAATTAGTTACTACCATCAGGTCGGAGATTATTTTAAATATCTGACGGAGCAATCGCAGTCGATCAAAAAACAGCAATACGGCTCAACAAACGAGCAGCGTGATTTAAATGTGTATTATATTTCGACACCTGAAAATTTAGCCAACCTGGAACAAATCCGAAATAATAACTTGGCGGCAATTGGCTTATCAGATAAAAAAAATACAGCTGTTGAAGATAAAATTATAGTCTGGCTGAGTTTCAACGTTCACGGAAATGAATTTGCTGGAACCGAAAGTGCCATGACCGTAGCTTACGAACTTTTGAATCCGTCAAACGAAGCTGCAAAACAATGGTTGAAAAACACGATTGTAATTCTCGATCCGTGTATTAATCCTGATGGATATTCAAGATACGGAAACTGGTTAAGAGAAATTTCCGGAAAAAAAACACATCCTGGGTTATACGACAGAGAACACATGGAAGTCTGGCCGGGCGGAAGATACAACCATTACCTTTTTGATCTCAACAGAGACTGGGCGTGGCAAACTCAAATCGAATCGCAACAACGTATTAAGTTGTATAATCAATGGATGCCTCAGGTTCATACTGATGTGCATGAAATGAGTTATAATTCGCCTTACTTTTTTCCTCCTGCAGCAGAACCTTTGCACGAATTTATTGAACAATACCAAAAGGATTTTTATAATGTTTTGGGTAAAAATATTTCACAAAAATTCGACAAGCAAAACTGGATGTACAACACCCGCGAACGATTTGATTTGTTTTACCCAAGTTATGGCGATACTTACCCAACATACAACGGTGCAGTAGGATTAACGCTGGAACAGGGCGGAATAGGAGCAGGACGTGAGGTTACAATGGAAAACGGTACCAATGTTACCATAAAAGACCGATTAACACATCATGCCACAGCTGTTTTAACGGTTGTAGAAAGTGCTGCTTCGCAAAAAGATGTGCTTCTAAAAGGTTTCAGGGATTTTCATACCAATGCCAGAAAAAAGGCAAAAGGAGTCTACAATATGTATGTTCTGAAAAGCAATCCGAAACTGGAACAATTAACCGAAATGCTAAAGAAAAATGATATTGAGTTTACTTATGCAGATGCCTCTGCAAGCGCTTCAGGATTTCATTATCAAAACAAGAAAAATGAAAACTTTAAGGTTGAGCCAAATGATTTAATTATTAAAGCAGATCAGCCAAGATCTGTTCTGGCTCAGGTTTTATTTGAACCAAATCAGAAATTAAACGATAGTTTATCGTATGATATTACAGCCTGGGCATTGCCTTTGGCATATGGAGTTGAAGGTTATGCGGTAAAAAATAATCTTCAGATTAAAACAAAATCTAAGATCGAGAATGCCGAAAAAACAGTTCCGGCAAGTGTCTATGCTTTTTACGTACCGTGGAATAACAGAACTTCGGCTCAGGTGATTTCATTATTACATCAGGCGGGAATAAAAGTACGATCAGCCATGAAAAAGGCAGTTTTTGGAACTGTTTCTATAGAACCGGGTGGATTAATTGTAAGCCGTGCCGATAATCCAAAAATAACCGATTTCGAAAAAACTGTAAGCGATATTATCAAAATCAAAACCGATTATAGTTTTATAACCACAGGATTTTCGACCAATTCTAAAGATATTGGCGGTGAGAATTTTGCATTGCTCAAAGCGCCAAAAATCTTAATGCTTTCCGGAAAAGGAATCGTTTCTACAGAGTTTGGTTCAACCTGGTATTATCTGGATGAAACCATAAGTTATCCGGTTAGTATTGTTGAAACGAGTAATTTTAATAGAGTTAAATTGTATAATTACAATACTTTGATTCTGTCAGACGGTAGTTATGACTTATCTGAAGACCAGAAAAAACAAATCGACGAATGGGTTAAAAATGGCGGAAAGGTAATCGCAATAAGCAATGCTATTTCTTTATTTCAGGATCGCGACGGTTATGCTTTGAGTTTGTTTGCAAGTAAAGAAGACAAAGAAAAATCAGAGAAAGAACAAAAAGAAACCGAACTTAAAAAACGCTTTCTGGATTTTGAAGGCTCAGAGCGAAGAAACATTTCAGGTTCTATTCCGGGTGCCATAATCGAAAATAAATTAGACAAAACCTATCCAATGGCATTTGGGTTAGGAAATACTTATTTTAGCCTTAAAAGCAACGAAAGATCGTTCTCATTACTTAAAAACGCTGTTAATGTCGCGTATATTCCAAAAGACTATTTAAGTTATGGCTTTGTTGGAAACGATATCAGGAAAAAACTTAACGAAACCGTGAGTTTTGCTGTAGACAAAAGAGGCGACGGAACCGTAATTTACATGATGGACAATCCGCTTTTTAGAGGTTTCTGGGAAAACGGAGTACTATTATTCAGTAATGCACTTTTCTTAGTACGCTAAAAAACAAAACAATTGATTTCCGCTCTTCAGATCTTTTCGAGGAGCGGATTTTTTTTTTTGGAAGCAGTATTGTTTTTGTTCTTTCAGACCTTTTGTCCCGCTTTACACTATATCTTTTCCCGGTTAAAGAAACCGGAAAAAGGATGTCGTTTCCATCGGGGCTAAACGAGAAAGGTATTATTTATAAAAGGTCAAAGACTTATTGTTTTACAAGATATAAGTCTTCACCATCTACATAAGATTGTTCTAATATCATTTGTCCGTCAAGAAACAAATAACCATATTTTACACCTTCAATAATCACAACGGGTGATTTTGTACCTCCGGAAGTAGCATCTCCCGTTAAATAATCAATTTTGTACTCGTATTTGTAATGTTCTATATTCGACCCCGTTGTGATGGTTAGATTTGATTTTGTATCGAATTTATAAATCTTATTTTGGCTTGAATAATCGGTAAAAACAATGGGATTATTATTGCCTTGTATAATATTTCGGGTTTTTATTAACTTCCAGTTTCCAACCACAGGATTTTGAGTTTTATCATCACCATCATTAGAGCAACCTGCAAATGTAAAAACGATTAAGAGTAACGTAATTATGTTTTTCATGATTTTTGATTTAACGTTAAGTTTTATTTTATACGAACATATCCAGATCCAAAACAGTCATAACATTCCTCGCTTAAGTGCAGTTTATTATCTTCAAATTCAAAAGACATGGCAGGAAAATATATTGCAGGGTCAGTACTTACAATCATAGGTCTTTCACCACCAAAAATAGATTTTTGGGTTTTTATTTCAAACGGATAATCAAAGACCAGTTGTCCATCAATATATTTTTTGTAAGAAGAACCGGAAAACTCAATTTGAATCACTTTGTTAGTAGATTTTGGAGTTTCTGTTGTTCCTGCAAATCCACCGCTAGAACCAATCCAGTTCCATTTGCCCTGTAAAGATTTTTTGGTCGAATTTATTGCATCATTATTAGAGCAGGAACTCATTATAATTAAAACAAGTAAGAGTAAATTTTTTTTCATTGGTTAAAATCTGTCATTGGTTTAATTAATAGATGTAGAATTTGTTAAATGGTTGCGTTAGTATTTTGTGTTACGTTAATTTTTTGATTTAATTCATGTTTTCTGTCAATTCAAATACAATATAAGCACCGTGTTCAGATCGGCCTCTTTCTTTTATAGTAAAACCTTTTTTCTCATAAAAAATAGCAGCTTTGGTATTGTTCTCTAAACATTTAAGGGTAATAGGCAAGCTGGTTTTGTCAATGGCAGCCTTCAATAAAGCTGTTCCAATGCCTTTACCATGATATTGCTGATCGACATACAAATGATGAATAAACCGATCTCTCATCCAGATAGAAATAAATCCAACAGGAATTCCGCCAATTCGTGCTACGAGAATAACTTCATCCTTTGTATTTCTGTCAAAATCATTTAATTGAAATGTTGCCGGATCTAGCCAGTAAAAGGTAGCTTGCCTTTCTTTTAAGAATAACGTTCTTAAAAGATCATGATCGGTTTTTTTGATTAAGGTTATTTCCATTACTGTTTTCGAATCTGGCAGAGATGAATTGTATTTTTAAATTTCTATTTCAGTTTTAAAAACAACAACAGCATCACCTTTTATCTGAATTAATTTTGGTTTGTTATCTTCAATTGAGACCTTAACTTTTATGACACCTAAACGGTCTATTTTTTCACCTTGTCGTCCGTTAAACTCAAACTCATTACCATCAAAAGCAACAATTTCATTTTGTATCAGATAACCGCCCAATGGTCCGTTTGCGTTTCCGGTTACAGGATCTTCGTTGATACCAATTCCCGGGGCAAACATTCTGCCATAAGTCAGGATATCTTTATCATCAGAATCAAATGTAAAAACAAAATAACCGTTGCAGTTAATCTCTTTGCTTAAGCTTGCTAATTCAGGATAGTCAGGTGTTAAATTGTTCAGTTTTGTTCTGCTTTTAATTCCAATCATTACTTTAGAATGTCCTGTAGAAGCAATTTGAATAGGACATTTGTCTTCAATATCAGACTTTTCTAATCCTAAAGCACCTAACATTTTTTGTGTAATAATATCATTAAATGGCGGACTAAGTTCGAAAGTTCCCTGTGTCATTAAAATTTGATAATCTTCGTTGTTTTTGATTATTTCAAACGGCAGTATGCCTACTTTGGTTTTATATCTTAATACACAAGAATCTAATTTCTCTTCAACAGCTTTTGCATACATTGCTGCAATTGTAGCGTGACCGCAAATCGGAACTTCGGTATTGGGAGTAAAATAGCGTATAATACCATCGCAATCGTCAGTATCGGGAGGAAAAAGAAATGCAGTTTCAGAATTGTTTAATTCTCTTGCAATTTGCTGCATTTGGTAATCATTCAATCCTTCTGCGTTTACCACAACTCCTGCGGGGTTTCCTTTAAATCTTTCTTTTGTAAAAGAATCTATCTGATATGTTATTCGTTTTTTCATTATAATTTTAGGAGCTAAATTTAATTTAGAAAGAAGCTTACAATATTTTATAAATAATTTATTTTCCTTCTTTGATGATAATCTTATTCTATTCTTATTGGGTTTTGTTGTTGCTTTTTATTTAATTTTTTTATCCAGAAAATAATACAGACTGCGCCAAAAGTTCCCGGGATAAACCAGCCATAAAAGCTGGGAAAAAATTCGTTTACAACAACAAAAGCGGTTGTAGCAGAAATGTAACCACCAATCATTTTTCCAAGATGCAGTTTTAGCCAGTCCTGGTGTAGTTTTTCCCGATTTTTATAGAGTATTAAATCCCGTACAGAAAAAAGGAGTCCAATACAACCAAAAGCAGTTAAGACAATATTGATTTTTTGATTTATTAACGGATTGTATAAAATCATCAATATTCCTGTTGCAATCATAATTCCTGAAATAATCTTATCTTTCTTTAAATTGATGTTTTTATTTTTGAATTGTAAAGCTCTGTAGCCTGTTATGATAAAATAAGAGCTAAAGATTCCGATTGCGAATAAAAACGGACTTTTGTGTTGCGGTAAACTGGAAATAATTAAAGCTGTCAATGCTGATAAAAGCATGCAGTAATAAAAGAGTTTTCCGGATTTTTTATGAATAACTTTTCCTTTGGTTACAATTAATGAAATCAAACCCGAGATAAGAGCGACGCCACCAAATACAGCATGAGAATAAATTAGTAATTGTATTAATTTTTCGTTATTCATTTTTGATTATAGTCCTCTTAATATTTACTGAAAAATAGTAGATAATTTGGTGAGTTGAGTTTTTAGTTAAGCTAAAATACTCTTTTTTTAGGATAAAAAATCCGATCTATTTTCATAAATCGGATTTTGATATTTAAAGTAATCTATTGGTTTTGAAAAATGAGGATGTCGCTAAATTTTTCGATTTGATCTATTATAAAAAGACTGTCGTTGAAGTAATCCATGTCAAAATCAGGATCTCCCCAAACTTCAAATCTTTTTATTGAAGTCTTCAGTTTTTCTTTGTCATAAAAGTTTTCATTCCAGTCAGTTTCAAGATCATCAGCAATTTCTACAGCTTCGTCATTTATATGTTTTTCCTGAGATAAATAAATATAGAAATTGTACTCGTCATTAAAAGTTATTGTGATTTGATTGTCGTTTAATACAATTTTTGGCTCATCAATATTGTCAGGTTTATGATAGAAACTATCTAAGTATCCTTTTAAGACAGTGATTTCTGCATTTGAAGATGGTAATATATAAGCAGAATAAGAATAGAAAGTATTTGCCATTTTTATTTTCTGTTTAAATCAGTTACCAACAAAGGATTGTCTTTCTTTAATTTATTGACTAATTCTTCGACTGTATCAGGATTTTCTTTGATGTGCTCATATTCGGCAGAAGTTATTCCAACGATTTGCAAAAACGAAACTTCTCCATGTGGTGTCTGAATCTTTTCTATTTCCGGATCGTTTACAAACAATAAAGCTGTGATATCCGTATCTGTATCAAGTCTGATTGGACCATTTGCCGGCATATAATGAAACTCTTCAAACCAGTTTCCGCTGCTAAAAACATATTTGGCTATGTTTTGCAAAAGAGCAATTGGCCAGCCTGGAGTTTCGCCGTCGCCGCTAAAAGGTTTTAATCTAAAAGTAAGTTCAAATCCCCATTTGCTAAATTCACTGTCCAGTTTTTCTTCGTTATAATATAATTCTGAAAATCCGTACGTTACAAAATGAAAATGATCTGTTTGGTTTTTACTTTCGTAAATACTTATTCCGTCAAGCGGATCTTCTCCACCCAGCATATAGCTTATCGCAGGGGCAAAATGTTTGGGTTCCTGATTGGGATAAAGCTCATCGAATTGTTTATCGATCTCCAGCCAGCCCACAGCATCATCTTCAGAAAATTCTTTTTTGTATTCTTCTAATGTCATGTTTTTTATTGTTTAAGAAATGAGACGCTTTAAAAAATCCTTTTGGAAGGATCATGATAAGACTAATCTAAAACATTTTTATTTTAAGTCAACGTATTAAAATGTTTTTTGAAAGTCGTTGATATGTTTTCTACAAAACTTTTTGTGTATTGTCCTGTATCATCCAGATCTGGATCTAAAATGGTGATTTCAAGACCGCTTAATTTTGAACTTTCGAATAAATACGACGTAAGCTCATTGAATTCCTCATAAGTCAAACCGTCTGGTGTACGGCTGTCTACACATGGCATTAAAGTATCGTTTAATACATCGACATCGATATGAAGCCAGAAACCGTCAAGATTTTTGTTTTCTATTTGCGAAAGAAATGATTTTACACAGTTTGAAACGCCCTGTTTGCGTAATTCCTGAAGACTGATGTAAGTGGCAGATGAGTTTCGTATTTCATTTTCGTATTCGTCATCATATTCACGATTGCCTACACACCAAAGGTTTTCTTCGTTGATATAAGGCGATAAGTTGAGAATGTTGGTTAGTTTTTCGTGTCCGTTTCCTGTAACGATCGAAGCAGCCATTCCGCCAACACCTCCGGTTTCTGATAACGAGATATTCATAAAATCAGTGTGACCGTCAAGATAAAACAAGCAGTAATTTCCTTTTTGTTTTAAGGCAATCGCCGGACCTAAAAGAATACTGCAATCGCCGCCCAATATAAACGGAAATTTATTTTGTGTGAGTAAATTGTTGATCAGATATGCTTGTTCTCTTGCATAATCGACTAACGAATTTGCGTTTAGGATATTGGTTTCGGGATCTCTGCTGTTGCTGTATTTTGGAGGATCAAGTCTGATGATGTTCTTGGGATGAATGGCTTTATGCAAATTATGTTTCCAGAACCAATCCGGTAAATTTTTTACGCCGGGTTCTTTTCCGGTTTCCGGTTCTTTTAAGCCCAGATTTGAGGGAAATTCAACAATACAGATTTCTTTCATGACCTTTTTTGTTTGGTCATAAAGTTATGAAAATAAAAATCCGATTTAAAACTAAATCGGATTTCTGTTTATTTAAGTAAATGTTAATTTTAAAAATTTACATCGTCAGCAATATTTCCGCCTTGTTCCTGAGCAAACTTAGTAGCATATTCTTTTTGTTTTTCCTGTTGGTAATTCGAGAATTCGAGAATGTCTTCAGAGTTCCAGTTTTGATTTTGTTCTGTCATCCATTGCATGGCTACAGATTGAAAATCGGCAAGGTTTATTCCAAAGTTATCTAAAATCCATTGTGCACCGTCAATTCCGTATTCGTATGCAGCTTGTCTTGCACCTGTAAGTTCTTCATAGAAATAACGATCGTTTTTTATTCTTTCAAGATTTGCAGCTCCTTCTTCAGAAATTTCAGCTTTAAGATTTTCTAATTGTGGTACAGTTACGTTTTCAGCATAATATTGTCCAAACAAAGTAGTTACTGTAAACGATGTGTCTTCGCCCATACGTTGCGGCCAGATTGTGTTTAGTTCTTCCCAGATTACAGGTTCGAAGCCCATTGCTTTGCAAACTTCAAGATAATCAATTCCGGCACTAATTTTAAGGCACATTGCTGTGTAAGTTCTTAAATCTACACCATGAACAGGCTGAAGAAACGGATTGTCATCATCAACTTTTATAAAGCCTGAGGTCTGAATTCCGGTATATTTTAATGAATTAGCGTGCTCAAATCGAATCATTTGATCTGAATCGCAGTTGTTCCATTCTGTATAAACTTCTCTTCTGTAATTGAAATAGATGTTTTGAATGTCTTTTTCTTCAAGATTTTCGCCATTATCTCGTTCGTCTGCGATCCAGGCTTCAGCTCTTGATGCCACTTCATCATCAAAATCTTCTGCAGTATAATGTGTTCCGTGTAAAGTTTCAGGATCGTATTCTACTTCCTGATAGTTATCTTCATAATCATTCTCATAATTATTTGAAGTTTGAGCTTCATAATTTTGATTTTCCTGTTTGTTGTCTCCGGTTAAGGCTCCAAAAAGTTTTTTAAACATTTTTCAAGTTTTAAGGTTAATAAATTATAAATATTGCAATTGATTTTGATACATTTTTTCGTTGTGTTCTTTTAAATCGGGCGTGATTTTGTTCCATTCGTCATACATAGCACGCAAATAAACCTGATGTAATTTTTGGGTGTTCTTAATCACAAATTGCCTTTGTTCTTCGAGTTCATCCATTTTTGCCTGGATTTGGCTCAGCACTTTTTTATCAGATTCGTGAATTTTACTCAGACTTAATTCATGACGCTGATGGTACAATTCACGTTCTTTACTATTTTCGGTTTCGAAAGCTTCATACAAATGTGCTGTTCTTTGCTCTGCTAGTCCTCGCGCAATATTTTGCAGATTTCTTGCCTGTGTGCTGGGTGCAAATGTATTTTGGGTTTTGCAATACGGACACGAAATGTATGTTTCGATTAAAAAGATTTTTTCGATTTCAATATTTCCGCCACATTGTGTGCAGTTGAATTTGTTTTTAATGGTTTCGTATTCGTCGAGTATTTTTTGATATTCGATTTGAAGATCGCGTTCCTGGGTTTTTTCAATCTGATTTCTCCAATATTCGCATTTATCTTCAAAATCGCTGTAACGATCTGAACAAGCTGTTCTAAAATCTGATACTAAATTATGATGCTTGCTTAACACAGAAATCTGCATGTTGTAATTTTGGTAAACATCAATTATTTTTTCCTCATAAGTATCTCTGGCTTTGCTTCTGATGTTTTGCAACTGACCATTTACACCAGAATATACTCTGTGAAAAGTTCTTTTGTATAAATCATCATCGCTTTGCAGAATGTCTTTTAATTCCGGAATTGCTGCTGTTGCAAATTCTTCTGTTTTGGCTTCGAGTTTTTCCAGAAAAGAAAACCATCTTTCCTGCGACTGCTGAAGTTCTGAATACCATTCTGGCAGAGCCTCGTCTTTTTGTTTATTGAATAATCCGAACACTATCTTTTATTTTTAAATTGAATTGTCTTCTTTTTTTATGTAAACACCATCAGTAAGTTTTACGTTTATAAACTCAAAACCACAGTAAGCACAATGTGTCACACCATCTTGTTTGGCTCTTCCCGCACCACAGTTAGGACAGTCCCGAAGATTCATCTGAGCATCATTCATCTCCGCTTCGCCGCCATAATTGGTTTGGTTTTTGGCTTTCTCTTTAAGTTTATCCAGGAATGAGTTTACTTTTTTTTCTTCCATCACAATTGATTTAATAATTCCGTTTTTTTGGTTTTAAACTCGTCTTCATCAATTAAACCAGCGTCAAATAAAGACTTTAGTTTTTGAAGTTTCGAAGTTAAATCGTCTGTGGTTTCCTGCTTGGGAGTTTCTTTATTTTGCTGAAGCTGATTAAAAAGAATTCCCATACTTAACGCATTTTGAGTTGCATCATGAAGTGCTGTTCCTTTATCGCCAATAGCAGTTGCGGTATTGAATTTGGTAAATTTATCCATATCGGTTACCATATTCATATTGGTTATTTTATCGTAATGTGCTGTAACTTCTTCAGGTAATGTTACGCTGGTGATGACAAATTGCGTTAATTCGATTCCAAACTGAAGAAAATAAGGTTTAAGATAAGGTTCAATTTTATGGCCTAATTGTGTAATGTTTCCGGCAATATCAGTAACAGTGATGTTTTCATTTGCGAGAACTTCTCCAAATTTAGGTGCTACAAAATCTCTTAACTGGTTTTGTAATTCAAAAATGGTAAGCTGCTGATACGTTCCGGCATATTGACGAAAGAATTTGGCAACATCAATGATTTTAATGTCGAAACTTCCAAAAGCACGAACCCTGATTTGTCCAAATTGTGGATCGTTTAATAGAATAGGAGCAGGAGTTCCCCATTTGTTATTGATAAACTGATGGGTGTTGAAAAAATAAACATCGACTTTAAACGGACTTTCAAAACCGTATTTCCAGCCTTTTAGTTTGCTTAAAACCGGAATGTTTTCTGTAGATAAAGTGTAAAGTCCCGGAGAGAAAACATCGGCAAGCTGACCTTCATTTAATAACATAACATGTTGACTTTCACGAACAGTTAGTTTTGCCCCGTTTTTTATTTCTTTATCTTCATCATAAAACTTCCACATTAGTAAATTAGGATTACTGGTTGTGGCTTCGATTATTTCTATAAAAGGTAGTTTCATAAAATCTTATTTATAAAAAATAAAAATAGGAATTATAAGACGATGAGAAAATTTTTTAATGTGAAGTTTTTAACAACTTTTCTTTATAAAATTTAAAGTTCATGATATTTATGTAAGTATTGTCATTTTTCCTTCCTCGAAATGACAAAACAAAAAATCCGATCTGTTATCACAAATCGGATTTTATAAATTGAAAAATTATATATAACCGTAAACGGTATATTATTACAAGTGAATTACTTCGCCGTAAGCATCAGCTACAGCTTCCATAACCGCCTCGCTCATTGTTGGGTGAGGGTGGATAGATTTAAGGATTTCATGACCTGTAGTTTCAAGTTTACGGGCTACAACTGCTTCAGCAATCATATCTGTAACACCAGCACCAATCATGTGGCATCCTAACCATTCTCCGTATTTAGCATCAAAGATTACTTTTACGAATCCGTCAGCAGCACCTGCAGCTTTTGCTTTTCCAGAAGCTGAGAATGGGAATTTACCAATTTTTAATTCGTAACCTTTTTCTTTTGCTTGTTTTTCTGTTAAACCTACAGAAGCGATTTCAGGAGTTGCGTAAGTACAACCAGGAACGTTTCCGTAATCGATTGGATCTACATGTAAACCAGCAATTTTCTCTACACAGTTGATTCCTTCTGCAGAAGCAACGTGTGCTAAAGCTTGTCCTGGAGTAACGTCTCCAATAGCATAATATCCAGGGATGTTAGTTGCGTTGTAAGCGTTTACTAAGATTTTATCTCTGTCAACAGCGATTCCAACTTCTTCTAAACCAATGTTTTCAATGTTAGTTTTGATTCCAACTGCCGAAAGTACGATGTCAGCTTCAAGAATTTCTTCTCCTTTAGCCGTTTTTACAGTTGCTTTAACGCCATTTCCTGTAGTGTCAATTTTCTCAACAGAAGAGTTGGTCATAATTTTTACACCTGCTTTTTTCATAGAACGCTCCATTTGTTTAGAGATATCCTCGTCTTCAACAGGAACAATGTTAGGCATAAATTCTACAATAGTAACTTCAGTCCCCATTGAGTTATAGAAGTGAGCAAACTCAACTCCAATTGCTCCGGAACCTACAATAATCATAGATTTTGGCTGTGTTGGTAATGTCATTGCCTGACGGTATCCAATTACTTTTACACCATCTTGTGGTAAATTTGGTAACTCACGAGAGCGAGCTCCGGTAGCAATAATAATATGATCAGCGCTATATTCAGTTACTTTATTGTCTTTATCAGTAACGTCAAGTTTTTTTCCTGGTTTTAATTTTCCAAAACCTTCTATAACGTCAATTTTGTTTTTTTTCATTAAGAATTGAACTCCTTTGCTCATTCCTTCAGCAACACCACGGCTACGTTGTACTACAGCAGGGAAATCTTTATCGAATTCAGAAACTTTCAATCCGTAGTCAGAGGCATGTTTTAAATAATCAAAAACCTGAGCTGATTTTAGTAATGCTTTTGTTGGGATACATCCCCAGTTTAAACATACACCACCAAGGTTTTCTTTTTCAACTACAGCTACTTTAAAGCCTAATTGTGAAGCTCTAATCGCTGTTACATATCCGCCAGGACCACTTCCTAAAACAATAACGTCGTATTTCATTTTTTTGGTTTTTAGTATTTATTACCGAATAATGAAGTTTAATTCCGAAACTCATTTATCGATTTTTTTCTTTGTTATTTGTGATTGCGAATTTAAGGATTTATTTTAAAAAATAGTAAGTTGTAAAAAGGTAAAATGTGAAAATGTGAAAAAGTGAGATGTTAATTGGTTGAGATTTAAAATTAAAAAGGTAAAATGTGAAATGTTAGTTTAAATATTCTAACATTTCACATTTTACCCTTTACCTTTTTCAACAACAATTAAACCTTAACGTGTCCCCAGTTTTCACCGCTTGCGATTCTGCGAATCTGCATTTCGCTTACGCCAAATTGTTTAGCAATCATTTTTAAACGTGTTTTTTGTTCTGGTCGGGCGAGGATTTTTTTAATTAACATCACTTTGGTAGTGGTTAATTTTCTTCCGTCAGCTTTTAAGTTGTGCTCGATCAGGTTCTTTTTAGCCTGAATCACACGCGGACTTTTACGACTGTGTGCCATCATTTCGGCTTTGGTTGCCCAACGCAAATTATTTACATCATCGTTGCTACGGTTGTAATCTAAATGAAGTACATACGTTTGTTCTTCTGATTGTTTTGGAATAAAATACTGAGCGACTAATTTGTATAAAAAGAGATATTTATTGACAATTTTGTCGTCATTTCTGACCTTAAATCTAAAAGTAGGATATCCGTCACTTAAACCGCCTTTTAAGAGACGTCCGTTTTGAATTTCATCTGTAAAGCTTATTAATCGGCCTTTATTTGAAATTGCATATCTAAGTTGTAATGAGGCGTTTATTTCTATTTCTTTGAATTCTTCGTTTGGATAAAATCTGTTTTGTGGCATTTTCTTTTGCATTTGAATTTTGTCTCTCAAAGATAAATAATTCAAAAAAAAGTACTGCTATCCCACTGGCAGTGAAGCATCAGTTTTATGATTCTTATAACGCTAATTTAACTTTTTTAAGAACTTTTTTAGCATTTGAATCTCTAATTCGCAACCGAAAATTGTGAGTCGTAGAGATTTTTGTAGAATCCGTCGGTTTTATTGAGCAATTCATGGTGCGTTCCCTGTTCAACAATCAATCCTTTGTCCATTACCACAATTTTATCTGCATTTACAATTGTAGCCAATCGGTGTGCGATAATAATAGAAGTTCTTCCTTTGGTAATTGTTTCGGTCGCACGCTGAATCAATTCTTCAGAATACGTGTCAATTGATGATGTTGCTTCATCCAAAATCAAAATACTAGGATTACTCACATACGATCGTAAAAAGGCAATTAACTGACGTTGTCCTGACGAAAGCATCACACCGCGTTCTTTTACATCAAAATCATAATTATCAGGCAGGCTCATGATAAAATCATGAACACCAATTTTTTTGGCAGCGTCCAAAACTTTTTCACGGGTAATCTCCGGATTATGCAAAGTGATATTATTGTAAATTGTATCGGCAAACAAAAATACATCCTGTAATACAACCGCAATTTGTTTTCGTAGTGAAGCCAAAGTATAGTTCTCGATATTATGACCGTCAATAAAAATGGTTCCGCTGTTTATTTCGTAAAAACGATTGAGTAAATTTATAATAGTAGATTTTCCGGCTCCGGTAGATCCTACAATAGCAACTGTTTGCCCGGAAGCGACAGATAAATCAATTCCTTTTATAACTTCCTCTTCAGGAATATAACTAAAACGGACATTTTTAAATTCAATACTTCCGTTAAAAATAGGTGCTTCGATGGTTCCGGTATCCTGAATATGATCCTGAGTATCGATAATATCAAAAACACGATTGGCAGCAATCATACCTAATTGCATCTCATTAAACTTATCTGCAATCTGACGCAGCGGATTAAACAACATACCAATAAACATCGTATAGGAGAATAAATCTCCAAAAGTGGTAAAATGATCTCCATTCAGAATTTTAAACCCGCCATAAACCACAACCAGTCCTAAAGTAATAGACGAAATAATATCAGCAATTGGAAAAAATATCGAGTTGTATAAAATCGTTTTAATCCAGGCAACTCTGTGTTTGTTGTTGATTTCTTTAAAGTTTTCGGCTTCGATTTTCTCACGGTTAAAAAGCTGAACAATCTTCATTCCCGTCACACGTTCCTGAACAAATGAGTTCATGTTGGCAATCTGGGTTCGGACTTCCTCAAAAGCAACCTGCATTTTGCGTTGAAAAATTCGGGTAATAAAAACCAGAATTGGCATAGCAACGACCACAATCCAGGTTAGTTTCCAGTTCATATAAAACATAAAAATCAAGACCACCAGCATTTTCATCAGGTCACTTATAATCATAAAAAGACCCTGGCTGAAAATACGTGCAATCGATTCAATGTCTGAAACTGATCTGGTCACCAATTGCCCAACCGGAACCAAATCAAAATATTTCATTCTAAAACTCAGAATATGTTTGAAAAGTTTTGTTCGAATATCTTTTACAATATCCTGACCCAGCCAGTTTGCCCAGTACACAAAATAGAATTGGGAGAAAACTTCCATTAGCAAAACAACACCCATTAAAATAATGTATAACAACAAACCATGCTTGTCGTGTGTCTTGATATAGCCGTCGACCGTTTCTTTTAATAAATAGGGACGAAGTGCTGCAAAAATCGATAACGAAACTGCAAAAAGAATAACGCCGTAATAGCGCCATTTATAAGGCTTGGTATATTTTAGGATTCGTTTGAATAAACCGGTATCGAATGCTTTTGCTTTCATGTATTTTAAGGAGCTATTCCTGCTTTTCGTTACAAGTTTTTCTCAAAAATATGTTTTTGTATAATTTTTATAAAGCTTCCGTTGGTCGCTCCATAAAAATTACAAAAACAATATTTTTTTCAAAAAAGCTTTTCACTGCAATCAGGGCTATTTGGTGATGTAATCGTATTTTATTTCGGTTAAATATAAACCATGCGCCGGAACCGAAAATCCAGCTTTTTCTCTGCTTTTACTCGCAATAATGTTTTCAAAATCAGCTAACGTAATTTTGTGCAGTCCTATATTTACTAAAGTTCCCACAATAGAACGAACCATATTTCTTAAAAATCGGTTTGCCGAAATAGTAAAAACCAATTTACTGTTTTCCTGTTTCCAGTACGCCTCAAAAATCGTGCAATCAAAAGTGTTTACATCTGTATTTACCTTCGAGAAACACTGAAAATCGGTATGCTTTAGTAAAATCTTTGCTGCTTCATTCATCAAAGCTACATCTAATTTTTGATTAAAATACCAGCTCAATTCCTGTAAAAACGGATTTTTAACTGTATTGATATGGTATTCATACGTTCTTTTGGTAGCATCAAAACGACAATGTGCATCGTCATGCACCAAAATAATATCAAAAATCGCAATGTCTTTTGGCAAATACGAATTGAGTTTGTGTATTAGGTTTAGAGTGTCAATAGGGGTTTCTAAGTCAAAGTGGCCATACATTTCCTCAGCATGAACACCGGTATCAGTTCGTCCGGCTCCCATTACATTTATAGGTGTATTTAATAAAACCGAAAGCGCCTTGTTTAAGGTTTCCTGAACAGAGGATGCGTTGGGTTGAAATTGCCAGCCATGATAATGTGTGCCGTTATATGCAAATTGAATAAAATATCTCATTTTAAGGTGCAGAGGTTCTAAGGTGCAAAGGTACAAAGTTTTTTTTCTTAATAGGTTCAAAGGTTCAAAGCAACAAAGGTTCATAGGTTTTTTTAATGATGTTATCTCTTTGTTCATATCATATGTAATCATCTTTACGGAAAACCTTAAAATCGTTGTAGAAAAATATATGTTTTTATTTACTACAATACTTTTAAAAATTAAATAACAAAACCTTTGAACCTTTGCCACTCTGCACCTCTGAATCTTTCTAGAAACTGTTAAAACCCAAAATACCAATCACAGTTTGTTCATGAAAAAATCAGGTCAGAAATTGACAATTCCAACGATTTAAATAAAACTTTTTTTTAACATCTGTGAAAGAAAATTAGCAAATGTTAATTTTACAAATAATTCATTTTAACAGGAAATATTTCTCTTATGTTTGTAGTCTAAATATCAAAAAATCATGAATGAAATTACTTCTTACTGGTGGATAATTTTAATATTATTCTCCATTCTTTTTCACAAATTTATTTTGCGCGTTTTCTTCGGAATGGTAATGGTTCCGGAGGATAAAATTGGTTTAGTAACCAAGAAATTCGTTTTGTTTGGGGCTGACAAATCACTTCCTGATGGTCGTATTATAGCGACAAAAGGAGAGGCAGGTTATCAGGCACAAACACTTGCTCCAGGTTTATACTGGGGAATGTGGATCTGGCAATATTCGATAGATATGACCAGTTTTACGCTAATTCCGGAAGGAAAAATTGGACTGGTTTTAAGTAAGGATGGAAAAGAAATTCCAACCGGTAGAATCTTAGCCAGAAGAGTAGAAAGTGACAACTTTCAGGATGCTACAGCTTTCTTAAATAATGGCGGACAAAAAGGACGTCAGACTGCTTTTATTACCACAGGTTCATATCGTATTAATACATTCTTATTTGAAATTGTTATTGCAGATCAGATCAAGATTTATGAAAATATGATTGGTATCGTAACGGCACTTGACGGAGAACCAATTCCGCAGGGACAAATTGCAGGTAAATTTGTCGAAGACCATAATAACTTTCAGGATTTTGATAAATTTCTGGAACATGGCGGAAACCGTGGTTTACAACCTCAGGTTATGCTGGCAGGATCTTATTATATTAATACCTGGGGAATTTTAATCGAACAAAACCCAATGACCGATGTGCCTATTGGATATGTTGGTGTTGTGATTTCATATATTGGAGAAGACGGACAGGATGTTACCGGAGATACTTTTAAACACGGAAATATTGTTTCAAAAGGACAACGTGGTGTATGGATGGAGCCTTTTGGACCAGGAAAATATGCCTTAAATAAGTATACAACCAAGCTTGAAGCTGTTCCAACAACCAATCTGGTGCTGAACTGGGCAAATGCACGAAGTGAATCGCATGATTTAGATAAAAACCTATCTACAATTACCGTTCGTTCAAAAGATGGTTTCCCGTTTAATCTGGATGTTGCACAAATTATTCACGTTCCGGCTGCTGAAGCACCAAAAGTTATTGCACGTTTTGGAAGTATGAATAATCTGGTTTCTCAGGTTTTAGAACCTACAATTGGTAACTATTTCAGAAACTCGGCTCAGGATAGCGATGTAATTTCGTTCTTGTCAACGAGAAAAGAGCGTCAGGAATCAGCTAAAAATCATATCAAACTAGTATTAGACGAATACAATGTAAATGCAGTTGATACTTTGATTGGAGATATCGTTCCGCCGGATTCACTGATGAAAACTTTAACAGACAGAAAACTAGCCGAAGAAGAACAAAAAACATATCAAACCCAAAGAATGGCGCAGGAACAACGTCAGGGAATGGAAAAAGAAACGGCAATTGCCGATATGCAAAAAGAGATCGTTCGTGCGTCACAAAGTGTTGAAATTGCACAACGTACTGCCGATGCAACTGTAAAAAAAGCAGAAGGAGATGCAACCAGTTTAAAACTGAATGTTAATGCTGAAGCGGAAGCAACAAAAATGCGTGCCAATGCAGAAGCCGAAGCGACAAAAGCAAGAGCAGGAGCACAGGCAGAAGCAACAAAACTGAATGCAAGTGCCGAAGCAGAGAGAATCTCAAAAACAGGTTTGGCCGAAGCCGAAAAAATCATGGCAATTGGTAAATCGACTGCTGAATCCTACCAACTTCAGGTTAGTGCAATGGGCGGTGATAATTTTACCAGATATAAAGTCACAGAGGAAATTGGTAAAGGAAACATCAAAGTAATTCCTGACGTGTTAATTTCAGGAAATGCTGGTTCTGATGGATCTATAAGTGGTTTATTAGGATTAAAACTAATGGAAATGATGGATACTAAAGAGGCTAAAGATACTAAAGATCTAAAAAATCCTAAGAAACAGTAATTTTTGTAAAATGTTAGATGTGGAATGTAAAATACATCGTATAATGTAGACACAAACAGCAGTGCATCTAACACAAAGTTTGAAATCCGATTTGCGTAAGCAAATCGGATTTTTTATTAAAAAGCTTAGCAACTTAGTACCTCAGAACCTTAGCACCTCAGAATCTTAGCATCTTTAAAAAAAACCTTTGTACCTTTGCGCCTCTTAACCTTTGCCTCTTAAAAAAGAATGAAAAAAATCCTTCTCCTTTCCGATACTCACAGTCATATTGATGATACGATTTTAAAATATGTTAATCAGGCAGATGAGGTTTGGCATGCGGGAGATATTGGAGATTTGAGTGTTACCGATACTATAAAAAAGCTGAAACCTTTACGTTGTGTTTACGGGAATATTGATGATGCTCAGGCAAGATTAGAATTTCCTTTGAACAATAGATTTTTATGTGAAAATGTTTCGGTTTGGATTACGCATATTGGGGGATATCCGGGCAAATATAATCCGGCTATAAGAGAAGAAATGGCATCAAATCCTCCTAAATTATTTATTTGCGGACATTCGCACATCTTAAAAGTAATGTTCGATAAAAACAATAACTTATTGCATATGAATCCCGGTGCAGCCGGAAAAAGCGGATTTCATCAGGTTCGAACAATGTTAAGGTTTGTAATAGACGATGATAAAATCAAAGATCTCGAAATTGTTGAGATAGGGAAAAAGTAATTTTGATTAAGGTAGTGGAACCTGAATCTGAATCAGTGTTCCTTCGTTTGGTTTAGAAATAATCGAAATATTTCCTTTGTATTTTTTTATTCGGGCTCTGATACGATTTAAGCCAAAGCCTTCAACTTCATGTAGCTTTTTTGCCTTAAAGCCTTTTCCGTTATCCTGAATAATGACTACAAAATTATCACGATCTTCTGCCAGTGAAAGCTGTGCATTTTTTGCATTACTGTGTTTGATCACATTGTTGAATAATTCAGAAACAATAAAATAAATTTTCATTTCAAATTTTTCATTATATCTTTTTTCTGTTGAAACGGTGCTTGAAAAATCAAAAGTAATTGTAGAGTTGGAGTTTTTTTCGCATAAATCTTCCAAAGCATAAATCAGTCCAAAGCGAACCAATAATGTAGGAACTAAGTCGTGCGACATGTCCCGCAGTAAGTCATGGGCTTCTTCCAGTATAGCTTTTGCTTTTTGGATTTCTTCAGATTTGATGTTGTTTTGAGAGGTAAAAGCGTTCAAATGTAAACCTACGGATGAAAGTAAAGAGTTTATATTGTCGTGCAAAAATGAGGCAACACGTTTACGCTCAATTTCCTGAGTGTCGATTCCCGCATTAATAACATTGAGTAATATTTTTTGTTTGGTATCTTTTCTTTTAATCTTTTGTTTCAGTTTATTGTTTTGATAAAAGAAATAAAACAAAAAGAATAGTATGACAACAAGAACAATAGTAAGGCTGACTATTCTTTTGCTCTTTGCTTTCTCAGTATTCTGAAG
This sequence comes from Flavobacterium chilense, assembly GCF_001602525.1. Lineage (GTDB taxonomy): Bacteria > Bacteroidota > Bacteroidia > Flavobacteriales > Flavobacteriaceae > Flavobacterium > Flavobacterium chilense. The sequence continues at coordinate 168,119 of NZ_LSYT01000004.1, read as the reverse complement.
TTTAAATATGGTGTTTTTTTCTTTTGAACTCTGGGCAGAAACAACTGTGGTGTCTTTTAAAACTTCTTTTTCCTGACTAAAGGCCATGTTTCCGTTCAGGAAAAGAAATAAGAGAAATGATATAAAAGTTCTAAAAATTGACATAAAGAATACAAATTATATAAAGATTAAAACTTTATAAGCTGTTAAGGATTGATCAGGTTGTTTTTTAAAGCATATTTTACAAGGCCAATAGTGCTTTTTGTTTTTAATTTTTTCATGATGTTTTTTCGGTGTGTCTCAACGGTATTGACACTGATGAAAAGCTGTTCACTAATCTCTTTACCGCTATATTCTAATGAAATCAGAGTGATGATTTCGATTTCACGGGCACTTAAAATAGGATTGTCTACATTCAGGTTTTTATTGAGTTTTGGATTATTATGGGTAAAGCTGTTAAAGATTTTCTCTCTCACGGCGTCACAAAAATATTCCTGTCCCTGGTAAACGGCTTCAATAGCTTCGATGATATTTTCTCCTGCGCATTTTTTTGTAAGGTAGCCTTTAGCACCTAATTTCATTACCTCTTTAATGATTTTTAGATCATCATAGCTGGATAGGATAATAACTTTGCAGGGAAAGCCTTTTTGACTAAATTCTTTTAGAACCTCAATTCCGTCTTTTTTAGGCATACTGATATCCAAAACTAAAATGTCAGCATTGTTTTGAGCAACATCGTCATAAATAGTAGTACCATCTTTTGAATTACCCACAACTTCAAAATTACTTACCGTCTGCAATAAATTGGTTAGCCCGTCAATAAGTACCTGATGATCATCGGCAAGATGTATCCTTATTTTATATTTCATAATATTTTTGGAAACTATGAAACAAAACTATGAAAAAAATATCTTACAAGGTTGTTTTTTAAATTTGTTTTAACGCTCTTGTTTTAATTACAAAAAAAATAGGCACAAAAAAACCCGAATTATAAAATTCGGGTTCTCTTCGCACAAAAAACTTAAGTTTATAGGTTTACCTCAAACGGTCTACAGATTTTACAAGATCCTCATCCTTTTTGATGGCCTTATTAGCTAAAACTAATAACACGATAGCAACAATAGGTAGAAACATCCCAATACCTTTCTCTGATACAATAGTAGTAGTATCTCCAGATAAATTTAGAGAACGATATACAAACAATCCTAATAAAATTAAATTCAATATTATGTTCAGTCTGCCCATTACAAACTGATTTTGTCTTTTTTTGTATGAAATAATGCTGATGATAGAAAGCATGGTACTCAGACCTAATAAAATAGTGTAAAACTGATCTTGCATAAAATAAAATGCCTTACCATTATTTAATGTCCAAAGCGGAACAAAAAACATAAGAACTCCTGTAATTAGGAAGGTAAGAATTAAATATACGGTCTGAATTCGTTGTATCATGATCTGAAATTGTTTTACAAAAATATATTTTCTTTTTTTAAAATACTATTGTATGATTAAATTTTATTCGTATTATTGCATCAAAATACCGTAAGCACTTCATACTGCGGTCAATTGAAAACAATTATCTACCTATTCTTTTTACAGTATTTCCTTTAAAATAATTAAATTCATAGAATATTCATGTTTGATATTTCTGCATTAAAAGAAATGAAGCTTGCTGAGCTTCAAGAAATAGCTAAGTTAGCTAAAAATATAAAGTTTAATGGCGTTAAAAAAGACACTTTAATCAGTCAGATTTTAGCGCATCAGGAAGCGACTGCAGCATTGCCGCCCGTTTCTGCTGTTGCAGAAAAGGAAGCAGGAGATGACAAACCGAAAAGAGCGAGAATTGCACCTGCTAAAAAGCCTGCTGTTTCTAAAAATGCACCAGTTCTTGAATTTGATCAGGTTGAGGAAACTCCGGAGAAAAAAGAAACTCCAATTGTTTCAAAACCAAATGCAAAAAATCAGCCGACACCAAAAAATCAGGCAGCACCAAAAATTCAGCCTGTTAAAAAACAACCGGCAGAAAATCAGGAAACTGTTGATGAGCAGCCGGTAGCTGAAGAAAAGAAAGGCCCGAAAATTGTAAAATTTAATAAAGCCGCTTACGAGAAAAAGGTAGCTCTTCAAAAAGAGAAAGAAACTGTAAAAGAGGTAAGTACAGAAGAAGTTGCAGAAGTTATAGCTCCGGCAGCTGAAAAAACAGAAGGAAATGCTCCTGTAAAAAAGATCAATCCGAACCAGAATAAAAATCAAAATCCAAACCAAAACCAGAATCCGAATCAGGTTCAAAACCAAAATCCAAATCCAAATCAAAATGGTAACGGTAACGGAAATGGGAATAACGGAAATCAAAATCAAAACCATAAAAATAAAAAGAACAATTTCAGAGATTCAGATTTTGAATTTGACGGAATCATAGAAAGTGAAGGTGTTCTTGAAATGATGCCGGACGGATACGGATTTTTACGTTCATCGGATTATAATTATTTAGCCTCTCCGGATGATATTTATTTATCAACTTCACAAATCAGATTATTCGGTCTTAAAACCGGAGATACAGTAAAAGGAGTGGTTCGTCCTCCTAAAGAAGGCGAGAAGTTTTTCCCTTTAGTTCGTGTACTTAAAATCAATGGTCACGATCCGCAGGTAGTTCGCGACAGAGTTTCTTTTGAACACCTGACACCCGTTTTTCCTTCAGAAAAATTTAAATTGGCCGAAAAAGGCAGTTCTATTTCAACCCGTATTATTGATTTATTTTCTCCTATAGGAAAAGGACAACGTGGTATGATCGTTGCCCAGCCAAAAACGGGTAAAACAATGTTGTTAAAAGACATTGCAAACGCAATTGCAGCAAACCATCCGGAAGTTTATCTTATTGTTCTTTTAATTGACGAGCGTCCTGAAGAGGTTACAGATATGCAGCGTAGTGTGCGAGGAGAAGTAATTGCTTCGACATTTGACAGAGAGCCGCAAGAGCACGTGAAAATTGCCAATATTGTTCTTGAAAAAGCAAAACGTTTGGTAGAATGTGGTCATGATGTAGTAATCTTATTAGATTCGATTACACGTTTGGCAAGAGCTTATAATACCGTTCAGCCTGCATCCGGAAAAGTATTAAGTGGTGGTGTTGATGCTAATGCATTACAAAAACCAAAACGTTTCTTTGGAGCTGCAAGAAATGTAGAAAACGGAGGTTCGTTGAGTATCATTGCAACTGCACTGACAGAAACAGGTTCTAAAATGGATGAGGTAATCTTTGAAGAATTTAAAGGAACTGGTAATATGGAGCTTCAGTTGGATCGTAAAATTGCCAACAAACGTATTTTCCCTGCAATTGATCTTACTTCGTCAAGTACACGTCGTGATGATTTATTATTAGACGAGAAAACATTACAAAGAATGTGGATTATGCGTAAATATCTATCTGATATGAACCCGGTAGAATCTATGGATTTTGTAAACGATCGTTTCAAGAAAACAAAAAATAATGAGGAATTTTTGATTTCTATGAATGACTAAAAAAAGGTACAAAGGTTCTGAGGTTCAAAGTGGCAAAGGTTTTGCTTGAGAATCTTGAATTAATAAAATAGATATAAATAAAAAAGGATAAGCTAAGCTTATCCTTTTTTTATTATTTTAAAGTCTCAAAAAAACTCTGAACCTTTGCCTCTTTGAGTCTTTGAACCTATTTAATAGGTTTATCAACTACCGGTCTGTTTTCTCTATTTGCTAAATCCCAGGCAATCGAGAATGCTAATTGTGTTCTTTTAGTCAAAGCATCGTATTCGATTTTTTGAGGTTCATCTCCTTTTTGGTGGTAATCTTCGTGAACTCCATTAAAGAAAAATACTGACGGAATACCATGTTTTGCAAAGTTGTAATGATCAGAACGCTCATAAAAATGATTTGGATCTTTGGGATCATTAAATTTAAAATCTAAGTCTAATTTGGTGTATTTCTCGTTTTGAGCGACTACAATATTGTGTAAATCTGTTGAAAGTCGGTCAGCGCCAATTATATAAACATAATTATTGGTTTTAGCATGTTCTACATCACGACGACCAATCATATCAATATTAATATCAGTGATAGTGTTTGCGATTGGGAATAACGGATTTTCAGAATAATAACGTGATCCGTGTAAACCATGTTCTTCACCGGTTACGTGAAGAAATAAAATAGAACGTTTAGGTCCGTGTCCTTCTTTTTTGGCTTTTGCAAAAGCTTTTGCCATTTCTATTACCGCTACCGTTCCGGAACCATCATCATCAGCTCCATTGTAAACCTCGCCATTTTTTATTCCTACGTGGTCATAGTGTGCAGAAATGACCAAAACTTCATCCGGTTTTTCAGAGCCTTCAATATATGCCCAGATGTTTTCTGAATCCGGTAAGTTTTCATTGCGTTTTGCATTCAAAAAAGCTGCCGGAATATGCTGGTAATAGTCCGTTGCTCCTTTAGGAAACGAAATACCGCTTTTTTTGTATTGTTCAATCATATAAAGACCAGCTTTTTTCTGTCCTTTAGATCCTGTTTCACGTCCTTCCATTTCGTCAGAAGCTACAGTGTATAACATGGTTTTTAGATCTTTTTCAGAAATGGCTTTTATATATTTACTCGGATCCGAATTGTCTTTTGATACCACAGACTGTGCATTCTTGCAGGAGAAGGTAGTAGCAATTAATAATAGAATTATAAATTTTTTCATATTGGTTTTAATGTAAGTTTACAAAGGTGTAGAAAACATAAAATATTAGTAAAAATAGGATAAAAAAGAAGTTAATACAGAACAATAAGACACTTTTAACAAATGAAACAAATCTGCTTTCTCCATAAAAACGATGGTGCGCCGGATAAAAATAATAACACATCCATGTAAAGCCTAGAAAATCAGTTATATATGATATGAAAGTTAGTGGATTGTCTTCTCCAAATAATCCAATCACTCTTCTAATGATAAATAAAATCAGAAATATTAAAAGTAGAAATGAAAAATAATGCAGTGTAAATATTCCATGATCAAAATAATACCATTTCTTTTTGTTGTGAAAAAGCCATAAAAAGAAAGCAAAAAATGGCATTATAATAAAGAGTACTTTGGGAATGTTGTGAATAAAGGATTCCGTAAATTTATTAATAATATCTTTTTTGGTATTGTGTTCTTTTACATACTGAATCTTTTTGATTGCCCAGTAGGTAAACTCATCTGCCTTTTTTTCTTCAGGTCCAAATTTTTGTATCGAATCTACTTTTTTGGTAAAATCATCAAAATCGTCTCCGGGTTCAAGATCATTTAAAGTTCCGGTCAAAATATTTTTAGGAACTTCTTTTTCTGTTTTATTATTCTTGTCTGAAGTTACAATTTCAGTGTCATGACCCGGAAATAATGCGATCATTAAAAACGTAATAAAACTTATAAAAATATAAAGACGAACAGGAGCAAGGTAGGATAATCTTTTTCCGGAAAGATATTCTTTGGTTAATGTAGATGGTTTAAAAAGTAAATTACGAATGGTTTTCCAGAAAGCATTTTCATAATGCGTCAGATCCTCAAAGAAGTGAATGAATAAATGGTGAAAGGTTTTTCGGCTATCGGTATTTTCCTGTCCGCAATTTGGGCAAAAATTCTGTTCCACAACGTGCCTGCAGTTTAAGCAGGTTTTATCTTTTCTAATCGGACTATGTGACATTGGTTATTCTGTTGATTTGGTTTTGGGTTATTTGATTTATTGGTAAAGTTTTTTTGCTTTTTTAGCAGATTATTTTTTTAGTACTTCGTTTAAAAAAAGTTGTAAATGCTCAAATGATCTTTTTGCGGCAACGGCATTGTATGCTGCACCTTTTGAGTTGTCGTTTCCGGCTTCAGGATTCGTGAAAGAGTGAACTGCATTTGCATAGTAAATCATTTGCCAGTCGGCTTTAGCATCACGCATTTCCTGTTGAAAAGCGGTAATTTCTGCTGCAGATTCAAACGGATCATCAGCACCATGACAAACCAGAACTTTTGTAGTGATAGCCGTAGCAGGTCGCGTAGCATCTTTACCTAAACCTCCGTGAAACGAAGCAACACCTTTTAGATTTAAATGTCCGCGGGCGGCTTCAAGAACTCCTGTTCCTCCAAAACAATATCCAATAGCTACAATGTTATCCGCATTTGCTCCGGATTTAATTAATTCCTGCAAAGCGGCATTGATACGTTTTTGATACACTTCATAATTTTTTTTGTAATAACCCGCTTGTTTTCCGGCTTCAGCTGTATTGGCAGGATAATTTCCTTCTCCATAAATATCAGCGATGAAAACATTATAACCTAATTTTGCTAAATTTTCAGCAATATCTTTTGAAGCTTTATCAATTCCCAGCCATGCCGGTAAAAGTAAAATACCCGGATTTTGAGCGCTTTTTTTAGCAGATTTTGCAAACAATCCGTTTAATGCCTGATTACCATCTGTATATTTTACAGCTTTTAATTGTGCATTTATAGTGTTAGAAAACAATATAGTGGCAAATAATAGTAGGGCTGAATTTTTCATAGTTTTACAATTTTTAACAAATATCAGAAATATTATGTTACAAAAAAACCTCGAAAGGTATTTCTTCCGAGGTTTCTGCGTTAATTTATAAGATTAAAATCATTCGCCGGGATGGTATGTTTTCTCAGCATTTTTGAGTACATCTTCTTTATAAAATAAGACTTCTTTAAATTGTCCTTTTTGATACATTTCAGACTGATCGCTAAAATGTTTAGAGTCTGGATCGCTGCTGTTTCCACCTGCTAATAATGATTTTGCTTTAATTTTTTTGCCAAATTCTACTGCACAAACAAAACTGTTTCCGTTGTAACCGTATCGTTTTTTAGTACCATTTTGATAACTGCTTTTAAAAGAAGGTAAGCTTCCCCACGAACCAGGACCAAAAGCAATAGGTAAACTAGGTTTGGTATCATCATATTTTAGATCAATATCTCCGCTGGAACGCTGGAAACGGTTGATTTCTCCCCAGGCGACTTGCCAGGTTCCCCATTTTGATTGGAGATCTTTTACGACTTCCTGCAACTGAGGAATTAATTGTTTAACAGTTGCTGTTGCTGCAAATTTTTTGGTATTCTGAACCTGATCCAATTCGCCTTCGTCAATATAGGCTTTTAAGATAATAGGATCTAATTTATAAGCCCATTCAACTGCCAATGTAGTAGCTACCGAATTTTCTTTGGCATAATAATCCCAGTTTTTCAACATTGTAACCGGTTCAATCAATTCTGAGTATTCAGGATCTGAAGGTTTGATATTTTTCTCGAAAACGGTAATTAAACTCGGAATCAGAATTTCAAAAATTGATAACTTTGTATCGTATCCGTCTGCAATAACTTTGTCTAAAGTATAATGATCTCCTTTGCTGAAAATTCGAACTGCATTTATTCCTCTAAAGTTTTCACCATCCGGCGCCATATAAGGCAGGTAGTTTTCTCTTTTCGGACTATTTTCTCCGGCAACAGTATAAGGTGTCGAATTACAATTTTGTAACCAGCCATTTACCGGATTATAGATGTGAACAGTTTCATTGACTTCATGCAAACCTTTCCATTGTGTTGCCGAGGTTGATCCGTCAACCACTTTGGACCAATTAAGGTTTTTATCTCGTATTGGGATAAAGTTTCCATGCCAGTAAGCGATATTTCCTTTACTGTCTGCGTAAACTGTATTGTTGGATGTATTGGCTTTTAGATCCATCGCTTTTTTATACTCTTCGAAACTTTTGGATTTGGTTCTGACCCAACTCTGAATCAGACTGGTCATCGAACGATTATTCGATTTTAAACTAATCCATTTTCCGTCGCGTTTCGCCATTATTGGACCATTGTTGGTAAAATAGGTTTTGAACTTTTTAGGAATTAGCTTTCCGTTTTCGGTATAATTGATTGTAATCTCTTTTTCTATAACAGGCAAAAGCTTTTTGTCGAATTCATAGAATAGTTTGTTGTTTTTGTTGATGATTTTTTCAGCATACATATCGGCAACATCAACATTTGATGAAGTATGCATCCAGCCGCAATTCTCATTAAAACCCTGATAAATAAAAAATTGTCCCCAGGTTACGGCTCCGTAAACATTTAAACCTTCTTCACTTGCGATTTGAACTTCGGGTCTAAAGTAAAAAGTGGTGTGCGGATTGATGTATAAAATAGCATTTCCGTCGTCAGTTTTAGAAGGCGAGAAAGCAAATCCATTAGAGCCCGTTTGTACGTTTTTCTCTCTTTCTACATAAGCGACTTTATCATTATTACCGGAATAAAAAGCTTTTAATTCTCCTGTTGTAAGATCAGCAGTACTTATGGCGCCAATACTTCCGTCTGTCCAAAGCAAAGGAAACCAGGGTTCGAAATGCGTTAAAAGTGCCGGCTTAACTTCGGGATGCTTGTATAAATAAAAATTAATCGCATCAGCATAATTGTTCAGTAATTTTTTAAGCCAGACAGGTGCTTTTTTATAATCAGATTTGGCTTCTTGAGCATCAATTAAAAGGCGAATTTCTAAATCATTGTATAAAACCGATTGTCCTTTTAGTTCAGCAAGGCGTCCCAGTTTTTCAATATAATTCATTTCAATTCGTTTAAAATCGTCTTCGCATTGCGCATAAAGCAAACCAAAAACAGCATCGGCATCTGTTTTTCCGTAAACATGCGGAATTCCCCATTGATCTCTGATAACAGAAACCTGTTGTGCTAATTTTTCCAGCCGACTAATTTCTTTTGGATTGATTTTTTGTGCTGCAATCTGGAAGCTAATAAAACAAAAGATAAAAGTTAGTCGTACTATTTTGGTATAATGAAACATGATTATTTGATATTAAATTTTTGTCCGGCAGTATAAATACTCATTTGAAGACTTTCGATAGAAATAAGGTTATTTTGTTTTGCTTTTGCAATTCCTTTCGGGTTTCTGACTACAATAACTTCGCTTTCTCCGGCTACTTCAATTTGATTGTTTCGAACGATAATTGCCGTACTTTCATCAATTCCTATTCCGGTTAAAGCAGGAAATTCAGCTAAAGCCGAAAGTAGACGGTTGTATCGGTTTCGTTTTAAAAAATGCTGATCGATTACAGCCGTTTTTAATAATCCCAACCCTTCAGCTGTTTCGAGATTGTCATATCGTATATTGTCAAAAGTTCCGGAGTATTCTTTTTGTAATTTTTGATTACCTGTGATCATTTTCTCAGACATTACGGCTGCTCCGGCACTGGTTCCTGAAATCGTACTTCCGTTTTCGTAGGCTTTTTGTATTGCCGTTTTTATGGGAGTATTTTGAACCACATTCATAAAACGAACCTGATCGCCACCGCTGATAAAAATTAGTTTTGCTTTTTGAAGAGAATCGGTTAAGGTTTTATTTTGAGCAGTTGCTGCATTAAAATTCAGCATCACAATTGGATTTGAGGTTAGTTTAACCATTTGATTCTTAAAGAAGATAAACGAACTGTCCGGCTCTTCGCTGGACATGGGTAAAACAACGATATAATCTTTTTTGGAAAGATCAGCAACGCTTAAAACTTGTTTCATCAACACATCAGACCGGTCGCCTCCGCCAATAATGAAAAGCTTTCCTTTTGGTGTCTGGGCTTGCAGAACATAACCTGTAAAGAGAAATAAAACCAACAAAGGTTTTAGAAACGAAAACTGGAATAGAAACTGGTTTTTCATGGCGTTATTTTGGTTGGGTTAATGCTGATTTTCTATAAACTTTAAAAGAGATGTATTGACAATAAAAAGTACATCTTTGATCTTGTCTAAATCTACTTTTTCGGCAGTATCGCGAGTCGTGTGATAATCGTTGTGAAAACCGCTGAAAAAAGTCATAATCGGAATTCCTTTTGCGGTAAACGATGCGTAATCACTTCCAGTATGTCCGTTGGTTTCCCAAAGATCAAGTGCAAAAGGGGTTTGAAGTTTTGAATTGATTTCGGTGGACATTATTCGTAGAGTTTCATCTTTTTTTTCAGTGCCAATGCTTAAAATTCTACGGTTTTTATCTTCTGGTGCATTTCGGGAAATCATATCCATATTGATTGCCAAAAGTATTTTCTGTTTACTGAAATCAAAATTCTGAACAAAATATTCACTTCCTAAAAGTCCCATTTCTTCGGCTGTCCACGAAGCAAAAAGCATGTTATAAGGAGGTTTTGTTTTAGACTCAGACCATTTTTTTGCCAGTGCCAGCATTCCTGAAGCTCCCGAAGCATTATCGTCGGCACCATTATATACAGAATCTTTTATAATACCCAAATGGTCATAATGTGCGCCTACAATAATAGTTTTGGTAGTGTCTTTTCCGGGAATCATGCCTAAAACATTGCGAACCGGAAAACTTTGAGATTGCAATTCGATAGAGAAATTAACTTCGGTATCTTTTAAAAGAGTAGCAACTGGAATTGGTTTTTGAGCCGCTTTTTTCTCTATTGTTTCTAATGAAACAGGAGTTCCTGCAAAAAGTTTCTGAGCAGCAGATTTACTCAGTCTGAAAATTGGAATTGAAGATATTACCGGATTTACCAAAGAATGAAAAACGGCATTTTCACCCGAATTTTGGGATTTAAAATTTTCTTTTTCTTCAATTATAACCAAAGCAATTGCTCCTTTGTGAATAGCAGTTTGCAGTTTGATTTCTTCGAGATTATTTTCTTCGGGAAATATTTTCTTGAATTTTCGATAGGTTACAGAAGTACTGTCCTTATATCCGGGGAATCCTTTGAGTACAACGACAATTTTATCTTTTACATTTTGATTTTTATAATCATCGTAATTTTCCTTTGCCAAATCCAATCCGTAACCTGCAAAAAACAGTTGCGCTTTTTTTTGTAAAGATTGTGCTATTGGTGTAACCTGAAAATCAGTTGAAGAAGAAAGTACAAAAGCTTCTTTGTCCTTTTTTCTGATTTCGAAAGAAGCTTTTTTTACAGTATGTTCGATGATATTGAAATCCTGATAATATCCTGATTCAGTACTATAAGGAACCAATTGGTACAATCCCATCATCGATGCAATATATTCAGATGCCATAAGACCTCCTTTTTGTGTGGCTCCGCGGCCTTCCATCCAGTTGGAAGCTAAAAAAGAGAGTGTTCCGGAAAAATCACTTTTGGACGGATTTGAAACTGCAGTCTGCGAAAACAACAATGATTTACAACAAAGCAGAGTAAATAAAAGGAGAATTCGTAAACGCATTTTTTTAGCTTATAAAGTAATATTTCGTTTGAAAGCACAGCCTAATTCAATAATCGAATCGGTTTTGGCAATACCGGGAATACTGTCGATTTTTTCATAGAGAATTTTACGCATATGTTCATGATTCTTTGCAATAATTTTGATGTAAAGCGTGAATGACCCTGTAACATAATAGCATTCTGTAATTTCAGGAATTTTTTTCATTTCTTCGATAATTCGGTCAGAATCTGAATCTTTATTTAAGGTAATTCCCGTAAAGGAAGCCCAGTCATAACCCATTTTCTTTTCCTGAATAATAGGTTTTATACCGCCAATAATGCCTTGCTCGATCATTCGGTTAATACGTTGATGCACCATAGTGTTTGATATTTTCAAATTAGTGGCAATTGCAGAAAACGCCATTCTGCCATCTTTTTCTAATTCTTTAAGTATGCTAATATCAAATTCGTCTAATATATCCATTATTTTAAATTGGGTTGTAATTTGTTTTTCTAATTCATAAAAGTAACTATTTTTTTTAATAAACGCTTAATAAAACTGAATTAGAAAATAAGTGTATTTACTTTTTATAATGCAGTAAAAGTTATTTTTGACTTAAAATAATCGTTTTTAAAGTCAAAATTGATATTTTTTAGCTTGTTAATGAATAAATTTTAATACTTTTGCACTTTAAAAGAAATAGATCATGATACATACTGAAAAATCACTTTCGTCAAAATCAGAAGTTTTGATTGAAAAAGAAAATAAATACGGAGCTCATAATTATCATCCGCTTCCGGTGGTACTGGAAAGAGGAGAAGGTGTATATGTTTGGGATGTAGACGGAAAAAAATATTATGACTTTTTATCTGCCTATTCTGCGGTAAATCAGGGGCATTGTCATCCGAAAATTGTAAAAGCAATGGTTGATCAGGCACAAAAACTGACTTTGACTTCCCGTGCTTTTTATAATGACAAACTGGGAAATTATGAAGAATTTGTTACCCAGTATTTTGGTTTTGATAAAGTGCTGCCAATGAATACCGGTGCTGAGGCTGTTGAAACGGCACTTAAAGTATGTAGAAAATGGGCTTATGAAGTAAAAGGAATTCCTGAAAATCAGGCACAGGTTATTGTTTGTGAAAATAACTTTCACGGAAGAACAACTACCATCATTTCGTTTTCTAATGATGAAACTGCCCGTAAAAACTTTGGACCTTTTACAGACGGATTTATAAAAATTGAATACGATAATCTTGAAGCTCTTGAAAAAGCTTTAGATTCATCAAAAAATATAGCAGGATTTCTAGTTGAACCTATACAGGGTGAAGCAGGGGTTTATGTGCCTTCTGAAGGATATTTAGCAAAAGCAAAAGCTTTGTGTGAGAAACATAATGTTCTGTTTATTGCTGATGAGGTTCAGACGGGAATTGCGCGTACCGGAAAATTATTAGCGGTTCATCATGAAAATGTTCAGCCTGATATTTTAATTTTAGGGAAAGCTATTTCAGGCGGAGTGTATCCGGTTTCGGCAGTTTTGGCAAATAATGAAATTATGAATGTGATTAAACCGGGACAACACGGATCGACTTTTGGAGGAAACCCTGTTGCTGCTGCTGTCGCGATTGCGGCACTTGAGGTAATTAAAGAAGAAAATCTGGCTGAAAATGCGGAACGTCTTGGAATTATTTTAAGAAAAGGTTTGAATGAAATTGCCGAAAGAAATAGTCTGATCACGCTGGTTCGCGGTAAAGGTTTACTGAATGCGATTGTAATTAATTGCGGTGAAGATTCTGATCTGGCCTGGGAAATTTGCCTGAAATTCAGAGATAACGGATTATTGGCAAAACCAACTCACGGAAATAAAATCAGATTGGCGCCACCATTGGTAATGACAGAAGATCAAATTAAAGAATGTCTTGAAATTATCGAGAAATCATTAAACGATTTTAGAGACTAAAAGTTTCTTTTTAATTATAAAATAGAAAAGTTGCAGGAACGATGTTTTTGCAACTTTTTTTTGTTTTTAAGTCAATCCGAAAATTATATAACGATCCGGATGAATTGTATAATTATTTTGGAGGAGAGGATGAGTAGTTTTGAATGTCCTGAAAAAGGAAATAAAATACAGTAATCCTGATTTTGTTTTTAACTACAGGAAACCAAAACAGGAATTGATTTATTAACTTTTATAAAATCTACAAATGGCTTACTCAAATAATGACCTGACGCGTTTTTTAGATGCACAGAATAAACTTTATCTCACTGCTTTTTCTGAAATTAGAAAAGGAAAAAAAGAAACGCACTGGATGTGGTTTATATTTCCGCAAATAAAAGGATTGGGTACGAGTAATGTTTCAAAATATTATGCCATTTCTGATCTTAAAGAAGCCGAAGCATTTTTAAATCATCCTATTTTATCCAAACATCTGATAGGAATTTCAGAGCTTCTGTTAACTTTTAAAAGAAAATCAATTGATTCGATTTTAGGAGATTTGGGTGCCCGTAAATTATGTTCGTCTATGACTCTGTTTTCTCAGGTTGAAGGTGCTCATCCTGTTTTTAAGGAAATCATTGATACTTTTTTCTTAGGCTATTCAGATTCACGTACTTTATCTATTACTTCTTCACAAGTAGTGTCGTCAGCTGTTCCAGCATTATCATAAATTCTATTGAAATTTAAAAAACCATTCCACGAAAGCGGAATGGTTTTTTGTTTTTTATACAGATTAAAAAGACTGAAATGACTTTTAAATCTGCTTAATCTGCGTGCAGCATTTTAGGCACGAATTACTCGAATTGCCCAAATTTTTTGTTACAGATTATCAAGGTTAAAATGTTTTTTTCTATTTCTATTAATTGTTATATCCCGGATTTTGAGTGATTTTTTTGTTGGCATCAGTTTCTTTTAACGGAATAGGGAATACGAGATTATTGGCATCATAAAGTATTAAACTGGAACCATCTCCGTTTTCACTAATATCGATTGAGCGCTTGGTTCTTTTGATATCGTGAATTAAGAAACCTTCCATTCCTAATTCTAATTCGCGTTCCAGTAAAATATCATCAACAGTAACGGTTAACAAAGGATCTGCTTTTGCTCTTGATCGAATCGTATTAATATCGTCCAGTGGTGTTTTTCCAACTGTTGTTCCCAGTCTTAGATTCGCTTCGGCTCTTATTAAATACATTTCGGCTAAGCGAATAACGGCTACATCAGCAAACTGATCTGTAAATTTAGAAGTTAATATTCTGCCGTTTGCTGCATTTTCATAATTAAACGTTGCTCTGTCATCAGGATCGCTAAATTTTTCCAGGTAATGATCTCTGATTGAAAAATCTCCGCCACGTCCGCCATTATCTTCAGACTCATAAAAAGTATTCAGATCATTTAATCCGGTTTGTTTGGTAATTTGTATCGCAAATACATCTTCGGTCTGATCGGTATCATGATTAAATGCAGCTGCATAAGTTAGAGATAATCCGTGTCCGCTATTTTGAATTACATCATTAGCAGCATCTCTTGCCTGAGTATAATTGCCTTGTTGCAGATATACTCTGGCTAATAACGCTTTTGCAGCATATTTATCGGCATAAAAACTGTTTTCAGCAGGCAGATTAGTGTAGGCAACATTTAAACCGTCTATGATTACTTTGTACACTTCGTCAACAGTACTTCTTTCTTTTGAAAGATCCACATTGAAATTGTAAATCGCGTTAGGTCTGATGACAACTCCCAATTGTGTATTCGCCTGGCCACTCACATAAGGTTTGGCAAAAAAGCGAACAAGATCAAAATAAGCAAGAGATCTTAAAAAACTGGCTTCACCAATCATTCTGGTTTGTTTTGCAGGATCTTTTACTTTATCAATGTTTTCGATTACTGTGTTTGCCGCATTGATTATTTCGTAACATCTGGAATACGTTCCTTCGATAATCGCATTGTCTGACAACATGGCTTTAATGTACATTTGTCTCAATTCACCATAACTTCCGCGCCATCTGAAATCGGTTGTATTTAGAGCACCGCTCACGCCTAATAAATCAGCATAGAGTAAAATACGTCCACCATAAGCATTTCCGTTTGCTGCCAGAGTATAGGTTCCGGTAAGTACATTGGTTATCCCGCCTTCTGTGCTTAGTGTAACCGATGCATCTTCTCGTTGTTTAGGATCAATGTTTAGTTCATTTTCGCAACTTGCAAAAAGCGCTGCGAAAAATAGATATAATATTATTTTATTTGCTTTCATTTTGTTCGTTTTAAAAATTAATATTTACTCCCATGGCGATTGTTCTGGCTGGCGGAGCTGAGTAGAAATCTTCTCCAATACCGGTATCATCTCTTCTTGCTTCTGGATCATTGCCTTTATAACTGGTAAAAGTTAAAAGGTTAACAGCCGTAATATATACTCTCAGATTGCTCATTCCCATATCTTTTACAGTTGCTTTTGGTAAAGAATACCCCAATGTTGTATTTCTTAAACGAACAAAATCAGATTTGCCCAAATAACGGGTAGATTCCTGAGTTCCGTTTGAACCTTCAAATCTGGCCTGAGGAACATTGGTAATATCGCCTGGTTTTTGCCAGCGGTTTAACTGATCTGCTGTTTGATTATCAAAATAATCTGCTGCAGTCGATTGGTATCTTCCGGCTGAATTATAAATACTGGCGCCCCATTCTCCCTGAAAAGTAAAGGTAAAATCAACACCTTTGTAAGTGATTGTATTGGTTAAACCGGACATTAAAGTTGGAAACGGATTTCCTGCAACAATTCTTTTTGCTTCACTATAATCATTTGTCGTGCTTCTGTCAACACTTCCGTCAGCATTTTTAGTGTTTTTTACAAAAAGAGCATCTCCGTTTGCCGGATCAACTCCTGCATATTCTACCAGATAAAATGCTGAAATGTATTCACCAACTCTATTGATGTTGTAACTGGTAATGATGTCAGTATTATTATTTGGTAATGATTTTACTTTAGACTGGTTGGTGGTTAGATTGAAACTGGTATTCCATTTGAACTCTTCTGTTTCAATATTTTTCGTGTTTAAAGTAAACTCAAAACCGTTGCTTCTGATTTTTCCGATGTTCTTGTTAATGGATGATTCCCCTGAACTTAAAGGTAATGGTACTTCAAAAAGTAATCCGTCTGTATCTTTTTGATAGTAATCTGCTTCAAGCGAAATTTTGTTTAAGAATCCAATTTCGAAACCAACATCTGTTTGTGTTGATTTTTCCCAGGTCAGATCATTATTTCCTGCCTGATCAAAAGTAAGACCTGATTTCAGGTTATACGGATTTGGTCTGTACAATTGGCGTGAAGCAAAATTTCCAATCTCGGCATTTCCTAATTTACCCCAGCTTCCTTTTATCTTTAAATAACTTAAAACGGGATTGTCTTTTAAGAATTCTTCCTGAGAGATAACCCAACCAGCAGAAAAGGCAGGGAAAATCCCGAATTTATTGTTTTTTCCAAAACGGGAAGAACCATCACGACGCACACTTGCTTTAAAAAGATATTTACCGTCGTAGCTGTAGTTTAACCTTCCAAACTGAGAAACAAAGGCATAATCGGTTTCGCTGCCGTGGCCTTCATTTACTTCGGCTCCGCCATCAACCGTCTGGAAATTATCGTTAGGGAAATAAATACTATTTACATCCTGATACCTTCTGTGGTATTTATTAAATTCCATACCGGCAACCAGATTTAAAGTGTGTTTTTCGGCAAAAGTTTTGTCGTAAGTAAAATAGTTACTAAAAACATAATTTTCAGTATTTACTGAGGTTGCAAATACAGCTCCGTCTGTAGCCATAAAAGGCGCATTTTTTCCTTGCCAGTAATCTTCGGTCTGACTTAAGAAATCATAAGAGAAATCAGAATTGAATTTTAAAGAGTTCAATATTTTAAGTTCGGCAAATATTTTTCCGGTTACTCTTCTCATGATTGTTTTCCAGAACGTATTGTCTTTAGCCAAAAGATAATTAGAATATTCAGTGTTAGGGTTTGCAGTTCCATCTGCTAATCTGGCTTGCGAAATCGGGGCTTGTGCCACAGACTGCAAAGGAGTAGAGAAGGAGTTATCATCCTGCACCCGGTCGATTAACGATCTTGAAAATCCAATATTCATTCCGGCAGTAAAACGATCTGTTACTTTGTGTGACAAGTTGCTTCTGGCAGTCAATCTTTCTAAACTATTGCTGTCTACAATTCCGATAGTTTTGTTGTAAGAACCGGCAAAAAAGTATTTGGTCTTGTCATCACCTCCTGAAACCGAAAAATCAGCATCAGTTGTATAACCTGTTTTTAAGGCTATGTTTTGCCAGTTGGTATCTACTGCGCCATTTCTCCAGTCTGTTCCCTGTGATAAAAATTCCAGTTCGTCTTCTACAGATTCTAAATCACCAACATTTCTACCGGCTTCCTGCAATAATTCTACATATTGTTTTGCGTTCAGCCATTTCTTTTTATGAGTAGCCTCGCTAACACCTTGTGAGAAATTGATAGAAAAATTGCCTTTTCCTTCTTTTCCTTTCTTAGTGGTAATAATTACAACTCCGTTTGCTCCACGTGCTCCATAAATAGCTGCAGACGAAGCGTCTTTTAAAACATCTATAGATTCAATTTCGTTGGTGCTTAAAGTCAACAACGGATTGGTTGGTGCTCCGTTGCTGGATTCGTCATCATTAATTAAAGGAATTCCGTCTAAAACATACAATGGCTGAGTTCCGGCACTAATACTGGCAGCTCCACGCACTCTGATGTTTATTCCGCCTTCAACTTTACCGTTTGTCTGCGTAATTTGTACTCCGGCTAATTTACCAACCAAAGCATTTTGCAGGTTTGAAACCGGTATTTGCTGAATATCTTTGGCCGTTACACGGGCAATATTGTCTGTTGAGTTTCTCTTGGTTTGTGTTCCGTAACCTACCACCATAACAGCTTCAAGTTCATTCTGGGTTTCAACCAATTCTACTGTCATTAAATTAGAGGCTGGTACATGAACTGTTGCAAAGCTTACATAGCTTACAACTAAAATATCTCCTTTTTTTGCTGCTATTTTAAAATTCCCGTCAAAATCAGTCTGAGTACTGATATCAGTGCCTTTAAGTACAATATTTACTCCCGGAATAGGTACTCGCTTCGCGTCAGTAACTTTTCCTGAAATAGATCCTCCTTGTGCTGTGGCTATTTGTACGGATAATACCAATAAAAGCCACAAAAAATGCTTTAAGTTAATTTTCATTTTTAAAAAGTTTTGGATTAGTTATTCCAAATATCTTAAATAAATGTTAATGATCCTTGCTTTATTAACATAAAATATCACAATTTATGTTGTTTTTGTGTTATGTGTAACTTTTATATGGAAATATACCGCTATTTCTAAAAATAAATATTTTTTATTGTCTATTATGTAATTCTTTTATTTGTTTAACTGCTTTTTATATAGTGATTTAGTGAAAAATATATATCTATTGTTATTATTTTTGTTTTGAGATAATAATACTTCAATAAAAAAGCGATTGTCCTAAAACAATCGCTTTTGGGTATAATTACTTAAAATATCAAAAAAAGTAACTATGCTTTAAAACCTAACTTTTTTAAGTTCCCATAACGTTTTAATAAAAGTATCAACGTCCTGAGTGGTATTGTAAAAAGCCAAAGACGGGCGAACAGTAGTTTCGACTCCCATTCGTCGTAAAATAGGCTGTGCACAATGATGTCCGGTTCGTACGGCAACACCTTCTTTGTTTAAAGCCTGACCTACCTGATCGTTAGTGTAGCCCTGTAAATTAAAAGAAAGTACACTGGCTTTATCAGCTGCTGTTCCTATTAACCGGACTCCTGGAATTTCTTTTAACAGCCTTGTTGCGTATTCCAGTAATTGGTGTTCATAATGTCCGATAGCCTCGATTCCTAGTTTGGTAACATAATCAATCGCAGCTCCAAGACCAATGGCATCGGCAATATTTCCTGTTCCGGCTTCAAAACGATTGGGTGCTTTGTGGTATTTTATTTCCTCAAAAGTAACATCCTGAATCATATTTCCTCCGGATTGATAAGGCTGCATTTCGTTTAGTAAATCTTCTTTTCCATACAAAGCGCCAATTCCGGTTGGACCAAAAAGTTTGTGTCCGGAAAAAACCAGCCAATCAGGATTTAAATCCTGAACATCCACTTTCATATGAGAAACTGATTGTGCTCCGTCGATTAAAACTTTTGCTCCGGCAGCATGCGCCATTTCAACAATTCTTTTAGCAGGAGTTACTGTTCCAAGTGCATTAGAAACTTGTGTAAACGCCACCAAACGTGTTTTTGAATTGAGCAGTTTTGCATATTCATCCAGCAAAATTTGTCCGTCGTCGTCAACAGGAATTACACGAAGTTTCAGCCCTTTTTTATCGGCTAACCTTTTCCATGGAACGATGTTCGCATGATGTTCCAGATTGCTTACAATGATTTCGTCTCCGGCAGCCAGATTTTGATCACCCCAACTTTGAGCGACTAAATTGATTCCTTCTGTAGCGCCGCGAACAAATACAATTTCGTTTACCGAAGAAGCGTTTAAAAACACTTTTACTTTTTCACGGGCCGCTTCGTAAGCATCAGATGCACGGGCTGCAAGTTCATGCGCCGCACGATGAATATTGGAATTTTCGTGTTCGTAGAAATAGGCAATACGATCAATAACCGATTGTGGTTTTTGGGTTGTAGCCGCATTATCAAACCAAACCAGAGGTTTACCATTTACGGTTTCTCTTAAAATTGGAAAATCTTTCTTAACCAGACTGGCATCAAAATGAGAACTGCTTATATTGCCAAAATCTTGTTTTTCGAAAATATTTCCAACAATCAAATTGGTATTTCTCTGATCAAAAGCAAACGGATTTTGGTCTAAAAAATAATATGAATTGGTACTTTCATTTCCGTTTAACGGAAAATCTATACGCTTTGTAAATTGCGTATCTACAAAAGATAATGCTGCTTTTAGTTCGGTTTCAAAAGAAGAACTTTCGGTTTGAAAAGGCAGATAATCATTGTTTAAAAGCAATTTCGAAAAAAACGTTTCTTCGTTTAACTGAGCTGTTTCTCCATTCCTGAAATTAGCATCATGAAAACCCGTTTGCGGATTGTTGACATTGACATTATTTCCGTGTGGAATTCCTGATGGAGAAATGCTGTTTTGAGGATCAAATCCGGCTCCGGCATTAGGGTATAAAGCTGAAGCTCCTGAACCATAATTAGCAACTGATGGAGATGCTCCAAAACCGCTAAAAGCAGATGGGGCAGCAGGTACATTTGCTATGTTTTGTGACGGAACAGAGGTGATGTTGCCTCCGCCTGAATTTCCCGTATTCAACAAGGTTTCTGCAATTTTTACAGCACGCGGATGTTCATTGCGATCAGGACTTAATGAAATTTCTTTTGGAAATTCATTTGGTAACGCCTTGAACAATTCGTTAGCCAAAAGCTGCAAATCATCAATGTTAGGTAAACCGTCGTTGTTAATATTTATACTCATGGTACTTTCCTATTTCTACATCTTCCAGAACTGCAATTGCATCATCTACTAAAATTGCCAGTGAACAATAAAGGGATACTAAATAGGAGGCAATGGCTTTTTCATTGATTCCCATAAAACGAACTGATAATCCTGGTGATTGTTCGCCTTGTAGTCCCGGCTGAATTAATCCGATAACTCCCTGACGGCTTTCGCCTGTACGTAATAAGATGATTTTTGATTTTCCGTTTACGATTGGTAATTTATCTGATGGAATAAGCGGAATTCCTCTCCAGGTTAAAAACTGAGATCCAAATAAAGAAGTAGTAGGAGGCGGAACTCCGCGACGTGTACATTCACGTCCAAAAGCGGCAATGGCTAAAGGATGCAGCAAGAAAAATCCCGGTTCTTTCCAGACTTTTGTCAATAATTCGTCTAAATCGTCAGGCGTTGGTGCACCGGTTCTGGTTTTAATAATCTGCGATTTTGCCACATTGCTTAACAAACCATAATCCTTATTATTGATTAATTCGCTTTCCTGACGTTCTTTGATGGTTTCAATTGCTAAACGCAGCTGTTCAGAAATCTGATTGTAAGGTTTGCTGTATAAGTCAGAAACTCTCGTATGTACATCTACAATAGTCTGAACCGCTGCCAGATTGTATTCTCTTGGATTATCGATATAATCGACAAAAGTATTGGGTAAAACTCTTTCGTCACGTGCCGAACAATCGACTTCGATATGGCTTCCGTCTTTTACTTTATTCAAACGAAACACACCTGACTCTACTGGTACCCAATGTAAAAGATGCGTTAACCAGCGTGGTGAAATTGTTCCAATTTGAGGGACCGTACGTGTTGCAATTGCTAATTGTCTTGCTGCAACATCTCCTAATGCTGTCTGTTGTTGTTTTGATTCAGCCATGGCTTAGTGGTTTTAGGATTAATTATTTTTGGTTAAAAATGCTTATAAGTAAATTTATATTAAAAATGAAAAAGAGCGAAATAAAAGCAGTTTAATTTACTGTGAAATAAAATGCAATTTGTTGAATTATAGTTTGGTATGATACTCCGGACAAACAGGTTATAAAAAACAAACTATTTCTAAGTAATCTATTTTTTTAATGCTGCGCCACCCGGCATAACTTCTGTTTTTAATTTGAATTTACTGTATTCTACAACTCCGGTTTTATCTGCCCAATCAAAATAAGCAGCCGAAAGTTTGTTTACGATTCCCGGGTTTTGTTGAGCAACATTTGTAGTTTCTCCACGATCGGTTTCAATATTGTAAAGTTCCCATTCGTATGAAGGGTAGATGGAAACCAGTTTCCATTTGCCATCTCTTACGGCTCTGTTTCCGGCTCTTTCCCAAAATAAAGGGGCACCTCTGTTTACTTCAGAAACATTATCGAATAAAACAGGTATTAAACTTTTTCCCGGCAACGGATTAGAGTTTACACCATTGTATTCTTTTGGATATTCGATTCCTGCCAGTTCATAAAAAGTAGGGGCAAGGTCAATAATATGTCCAGTTCCTTTATCGATTCTGCCTGCTTTTATTTTTGACGGAAACCACGCTATAAATGGCGAACTAAACCCACCTTCGTGCATATTGTTTTTATATTGCTGAAGTGGAGTGTTTGATAAATACGCCCAGTTTTGTTCCTGATAATCAAATGATCCTGAGGTTCCAATAGGTCCGTCATTTCTAACCAAACCTCTCCCTAACGGATTATAGGTATTGAAACCACCCTGCGCACCATTGTCTGAGATAAAGATGATCAGCGTGTTTTTATCTTTCTTCAAAGCTTTTAGTTTCCCGAGAACTTTTCCCACATTCTGATCCATATTATCGACCATGGCAGCGTAAACTTCCATTTTGGCTTTCCAGAATTGTTTTTCATCATAGGTTAATTTACTCCATTCCGGAACTTCAGGATCTCTTGGTGAAACCGTTTGATCGGCAGATAAAATTCCGTTTGCTTTTAGTTTTGCAATTCTTTTTTCTCTTAAAACATCCCAGCCTTCATCAAATTTCCCTCTGTATTTGGCAATATCAACCGGTTTTGCCTGTAACGGCCAATGCGGGGCTGTAAATGCTAAATACAAGAAAAACGGTTTGTTTTCTTTATTTTGTTCGTCTAAGAATGTCACGGCATTATTCCCGATTTCATCTGTAAAATAATACGAATCGTCCTTTGGGTGCAGTTCTTCATTATTACGAATTAGTTTTACGGGATAAGGTGTTTTTCCAAAAGGCAAAGGTTTCGTGTCGAAATAGTTCGAAGCGCCTTTTAAGATGCCATAAAACTTATCAAAACCTCGCTGATTGGGCCATTGCGCCTGATCTTCAGAACCTACATGCCATTTTCCTGAAAGTAAAGTACTGTAACCTCCGGAACGAAAAACTTCGCCCAAAGTCAGAGATTCTTTGTTTAAATAACCCTGATATGCCGGTAATCCTAAATTGACATCAAAGAAACCAACTCCGGCTTTATGCTGATATTGTCCAGTTAGGAGAGAAGCTCTTGTTGGCGCACAAATCGAGTTATTGTAAAATTCTCGTAAACGTAAACCTTCACTGGCTAGTTTGTCTAAGTTTGGTGTTTTAATTTCGGAACCATAATTTCCTAAATCAGAATACCCCATATCATCAACCATGATTAAAATGATATTGGGTTTTTCAGCAGTTGTTTTATTTTGTGCCGAAACTAAAACGACTGATAACAGAAGGTTTAACGTAATAATTGTTTTTTTCATTATAGTTGATATTTTAATTTATTCATGTTGTAGAGATAGTTTTTAGTCCATTTTTTACATTGCTGCCATTCCGATTTCTATGATAAAACCAAATTTTTTTAGGAGCTAATCCCGCTATCCGTTTCAATCTTTTGTTCCGAACCCCGGAACAAAAGGATTTCCACTTCTATCGGGGCTAGGCCAATTATTTTCATAATAATATTTTCGTCTGGTTTGTCGCCCCGAGAAACAAGGGATGACAAGGCTTATGATTATTTTTTACTTTTCGGTATGCATTTTATTTTGAGTGAAACGACTTTTTTTGAATATTTCTAAAAGATATGTTTCTATGGGTTAAAAAAAGCTTACTTACTAAACAACAAAAACGCAATAATCAGCGTAATAATCACATTAAACAATTGAGCAATTAAAAAGGCGTATAGAGGTTTTCGGCTATTATTGCTTAGTAAATCTTTAAAGTTGGTTTCAAGACCAATGCTTGTAAAAGCCAGTGCAAACCAAATTCCCTGCAAATTTTTCAGACTGTCTTTTACGCCATCTCTGGTTTCAGAAGTAAGCAGAAAAGAAAACAATATCGAAGCGGCAATAAAACCAATAACGAATTTAGGAAAACGTTCCCAGATAACACCTAAAGTTGGTTTTGATTCTATGGCTTCTGCCGATTTATTGTGGGTATATGTCCAATAAACCGATATAGCAAAAGCGGCGATTCCTAACAATACATTTTGAGAGAATTTTACAATTGTGCTAATCTTCAATGCGGTTTCGCCAACCAAAGAACCCGAAGCAACAACAGCACCAGAGGTATCAATGCTTCCGCCCAGCCAGGCTCCTGTCACTTCTTCAGGAAAGTTAAAATATCTGGCAATTATGGGCATGAAAATCATCATTGGAATTGCGGTGACCAATACAATCGAAATGACATAAGATAACTTTTTAGAATCTCCTTTGATGGCTCCCGAAGTAGCAATGGCGGCAGAAACACCACAGATAGAAACAGCACTCGAAATCATCATCGTTAATTCGTCATCAACTTTTAGTTTTTTGCACAACCAAAAAGCAAAATACCAAACGGACAAAACGACAACCAAAGCCTGAATTAATCCTAAAGAGCCTGCTTTTAGAATGTCTGAAAAGATCACACTGGTACCTAACAAAACCAATCCAATTTTGACAAAGACTTCTGTAGAAAGTGCTGATCGAAACCAGTCCGGAAGCTGGAAGAAATTACCAATCGCTAAACCAATAATCAAACTAAAAATTACAGCTTCGAGATTCAATCCTTTTACGCCAGTATTTCCGGCAATAATCAAGGCAATAATCGTTAAAATATAAACTACAGGAAAACCGAGTAAAAAGTATTTTACCGATTTTCCGATTAAAAAAGCACCTAAAGTTCCAATTGAAAGAAGGTATAAAAATTGCAATCCGAGGATTTTCAGGTTTTCGAAATCGAATACGTCATGTAATAAATCGGTTCCGGTCGTCCATTTAAAAACGGGAACTTCAGGGAGAAAAACAAAGAGAGAAATCCCGATGATTATAAATCCGAGAATTACGACGGTCCAGTCTTCGTGAAGGTGAGATGATTGGGTTGGGGTTGACATTGTATTGTTTAATGGTTTTAATTTTTTTGAATAGACTCCAGCTTTAGCCGGAGATTATTGTTATTTCAATGAAAATTGGCTTTGGCCGAACTTTTTATTTGGCTAAAGCCTTTGAATATCTTCATTTTTAAACTCCAGCTAAAGCTGGAGGTAATTCATAGAATCGATGTAAAAAAGGATATGCTGAGTTAAACCCAATGGGTTTTTAAAACCTGTCGGGTTTGTATGACGCTGACTATAAATCAACAAAATATTTTTGTTTGCCAAAATCAAATTCATAATGCGTTAGATTCGGCCATAAAGGTTTTACCAGATCTTTTTCCCAGTTTTGTAAAGCAACATGTAATTCTTTTACTTTTTCCGGATTTTTCTGAGCCAGATCTGTTGTTTCAGATTTGTCTTTTGCCAGATTATAAAGCCATTCTTCGTGCGTTTTTCCGCTGATGATTAATTTCCAGTCACCGCTTCTGATCGCTTTTGCATCGCCGGAACGCCAGTATAAAGTTTTATGTGCTTCTTTGTTTTCATTAACTGTACTTACAAGGTCAACACCATCATAAACACGATCTTTTGGCAGATCAGAATGTATTGCAGCAGCAATCTTACTAAAAATATCCAATGTACTTACCGGAGTTTTATAGATTGTATGCGGTTTGATTTTTCCCTTCCACGAAAGCGCAAAAGGAACATTTACGCCACCTTCAAAATGAGAAAACTTTCCGGCTTTTAAAGGTGCGTTTGTGGTAGCAAAAGTATAATCGGCACCACCGTTGTCGCTGGCAAAAAAGATTAGTGTATTCTCCTCAAGACCTTCTTTTTTGACTTTTGCCCTGATTCTTCCCACAGCATCGTCTAAGGCGCTTATCATGGCAAAATAAACCCGTTTGTTTTCATCTTTTACATTCGGAAAACGATCGTAATATTTTTTGCGAACCTGAAATGGCGTGTGCGGTGCATTAAACGGAACGTAAAGCAGGAAAGGTTTTGTTTTATTTTTATCAATAAACGCTTCAGCTTCATCAGCGAATGTTTCGGTTAAATAAGCTTTGTTGTGAATAATGGTAGTATCACGACGAATTTGTCCAATGCCAACGCGGCCATTTCCCCAAATCATTTTATCGGTAAAATCTTTATGATGATGGTTGATAATATCCGGATTGTCATCTTCGGGCGTATAAAGCGAAAATGCCTGATAAAAACCATAATGATAATCGAAACCTCTGTCTAAAGGAAAAAATCCTTTGTTATGTCCCAAATGCCATTTTCCTATAATTGCAGTGCTGTAGCCTTGTCTTTTGGCTAAATCAGCAAAGGTAATTTCAGATTGTGGCAAACCTTGTGTCGCAATCGAAGCTTCGTTTGGATAATTGATTTTAGGGTTTAATCTCCAGTTATTGGTATTGATCAGATATTTAAAACCATAATATTCCAGATTGTTTTTTGGATAACGATCTCCGGGCTGAAATTCATGTCCAAAACGTTCCTGATAACGTCCCGTTAAAAGTCCCGCACGCGATGGCGAACAAATTGAAGCCGAAACATAACCGTCCTGAAAAGTTACTCCTGAAGCGGCAAGCGAATCAATTTGAGGTGTTGGTGTTGATTTTCCTCCATACAGCGAAATATCATATTTGCCTAAATCATCGGCCAGAATTATAATGATGTTTGGTTTTTTGAAAGAAGGGTCTGCAGAGATTTTTTCAGCCAGAAATGCTGTTTTTCCGTTTAGTAGTTTTTTATCCGGTTGTATTAATGTACCATCAGTATTGATGGGCCAGAATAAAAATACTGCCAGAATAAAAAGTACAATGACTATTGAGAAAATAATTTTTTTTGCTTTGGATAATGCCATGGTTTTTATTTTTATTTAGAAGCCAAGGCCAAGTCAACATCGTTTTTTAAATCGCCTAAACCTTCTTTTTTAAACACAATTTTTCCGTTTTTGTATAAAATCAAAGTAGGGAAAACTTTTACTGTTTTTAGATCTGCGATTACTTGCGGACTGTCTTCTAAATCTATTTCTACAACTTTTAGATTGCTGCCGTATTGTGCTTTGATGGTTTCTAAAACAGGTTTTACTTTTTTGCACGCACCACAATAAACCGAACCAATATCGACTAAAACATCTTTGTTTTCTGCAATGATTTTTTTGTATTCGGACAGGGTTAATTTGCTTTTAGAATTGGCGTAAAAAGGTTTTCCGTTTCCAATCCAGTTGGCAATTCCGCCTTCTAAACTATAAGCTTCTTTAAAACCTTTTTTTAGTAAATCATCTGCTAACCAAACACTTCTTCCTGCTCCGATAGAATAGGTAAAAACAGGTTTTGATTTGTCTAAAGCCGCAATGCGTTTTTCGTAATCTTTAGATTCCAGATTAAAATTTACGGCACCGTTTATATGGTTTAAAGCAAATTCTTCAGGACCCCTCGCATCAATTATTTGCGGATTTTTTTCGGCTTGAATTTTACTGTAAAAAACGTCTAATGATACCGTATTTGAACTTTTGGCTTGTGAAAAAATAAGGGTTGTCAAAAACAGGCATACGATTACGAAACTGTTTTTTAATGTTTTCTTTTTCATGATAATTACATTTATAAGATGAACAGTGTATTCAAAATTTAGAGATGAATACACTGTGTTATAAAACTTTAATTTTTTTAAGACTGAGCTTGCTCATATAAAACCGGGCCGGCTGTAACGTTTTCTGCTTTTGCTCTTATCGGAACTGCCAGGACTCCTTCTGCCAGGGCGCTTCCTTCTTTTTTAGATTTGAATATTGGCCATAAAAACTGTGCGTACCATTCTTCTTGTTTGTATGATTTCATTCCGTATGATTTTGGGTATTTACGCGTAATTAATGCAGTTCCAAAAATAATGTCCCAGATAAAAAACATGTTTCCAAAATTGCCTTTAAAATGCCCAACACCATCACCGCTCGTATCTGCATGATGCGCATGATGTGTTGCAGGAGTCGAAATAACACGTTCTAAAACCCATGCAATTGGATGCAATACTTTGTATTTGTAAAAAGGCTTATCCCATTTAATACTTGAATGGGCACCAAGTGTGATAAAACTTTTAATGACCAAAACAAATAATGCTGGTAATCCTAAGCCTAAATACGTTAAAGTAGCCGTTAGATAGATTTGAGAAAATAAAATAGTATAAATAAAGTTTTGTCTGGATGCCATTGCCATTCCCATGTAAGGTGCAGAATGATGTGTTCTGTGAAAACGCCATAAAAACGGAACCTGATGGTGTAAACGATGGTACCAGTATTGTGTTAAATCATCGGCAATTGCAATCAGGAAAAAACCTCCCCAAAACGGAACCCACGAAAGCGAGTTGGCTAAATTTGGAATTAAATAAGGTAAGGCAGTTAAACTGAAAAAAGCAATTACAGGTGGTAAAAGTAGTTTTGGCGCCAGAAAACAAACAATGTCTACCTTGCGTTCTTCACCAGTCCAGTCGTCATCGTATAAACCTGCTGTAAATTCAATAACTCCCAAAACTAACATAAAAGCAGTTAATCCCCAGGTACGAATGTGTTCAAAAGCGGGTTTCGAAAATTCTAAGAACGATGGCAATGTAAGATGCGACTCAGCAACAAAGCCATTTGTTAGTTTAAAATAAAGAAAAATTGCCACTACAGGCAGTGAATATATTACGAAACTAATACTTAAATCTCTGATGAGTCTGTTTCTTGAATTGTGATTTATTATCGCCATGATTTTTTATTTTAAAAAGTTACTAATTAGTGCTAAACCTCCCGCCAGTATAAAAAGTGGAACCAGAAAAACGATCAGTCCTACGATGATTTTTTTTCCTATTATCTCAAAGTCTACTCTCTTCATGATTTTTAATTTTTAGGTATACAACGCTATTGAAAATCAGTGTGTTTTATGAAATGTAAAAATAAATTAAATACTATTATAATTCTATAGATTTAGTAGAATTTTATTTATTAGATTTTTCAAAATTTGTTATAATACGTATTGATGTTGTTATTTTATTTTTTGAATGGTTGGAAGTGTTTCAACCGACAAATTATCCCTAAGTTTATCTGATGGCAAATACAAACGAATGATCAGACTTGCTTTTTGAACATTATTTATTGGCAGCCAGTTTTCTTTTTTCTCGGATCCTGAAAGATTGATTTTATACGAAGTACTGTCTGCATCATATTTTACAGTTTCAATATTATAGCTGTAAGTATTGATAGGGTTTTTAATTAAAAATCCATTTTCGTCATAGGCTGTAATACTCCAGTATTTGGCATCTAATTTTTTCCCGCTGATTATATAATCTGCTTTAGGATCTAATTCGTTTCCTTCGCTGTCTGTATGGGTACTTAAGTAGATTACTTCTTTTTTTGTTAAGGCATAAGGGCCATAAACTGCGACTTGAGCAATTGTTAGTAAATCGGCTGAGTTGAGGTCTTTCTCTTTATCAACAGTTTGCCAGTTGCCAATAATGCGTTGCGAATCGCTTTTGCCTGATTTGATGTTGTAAACACCAACGGCACTTCCAAATATGATCGCCAGAATGATCAGCGCCACTCCAAGACCTATCTTTTTTATTTTTTGATTTAAAGCCATTTTTGGTTGATTTTAAGTTGAACATTTTATTTTTTCAGGAGCTAATCCCGCTATCCGTTTCAATCTTTTGTTCCGAACCCTGGAACAAAAGGATTTCCACTTCTATCGGGGCTAGGCCATTCTTTGTCGAATTACTTATATGCTTTTCACATACGAACTCCGTAAACAATGTCGAGAATCTTTAACAATAAACGATTGCGTATTTCGGCTTCGCTCAGGAGGACAAAGATTGTAGTTACTTCCCTAATTTTTCTACCGTAACACCGTGCTGCAATTCAGCTAATGTTTTTACCGGATAGGCTTTCGAAACTAAGTAACGAAACAGAATCAATCCTTTGGTTGTTGGGCTGTAAATGATTTTCTCTTTCGGAATGTTTTTCAATACTTCGGTTGTACTTCCTTCAGGAGCTAAATAATATTCGAATCTGGCTTTTACTTTTTCTTCGTTTTCTACAAAATAATTGGTGGTATTTTCCTGATATGCAGAGATGGACCAATACGTAGAATCCGGAACAATTCCTGAAATTTTCAATACATTTTCCTTCAAATCATAATTGATGGTAGAATATAAAAAGTCAGGATTTGGTAACGGAATTACGCGGCTGTTTTCGGCATTGGGCTGATTTCTAAATTGAGGTGTATTGATAACGCCCAGACTTTTTTCGGCAAATTTATGCTGCACATAATACGGAGTTACCCAAATGGTGAGGTAGTAAAAGCTTACTGCAATTACTACAAGAATCAAGGCAAAAATGCCTTTTTTGACTAGTGGTTTTGTTGCTGCCATAATGTACTTGATTTTTATTGATTATAGATAACCTGCAAGGTTTTGAAAACCCTGCAGGTTTTATGTTAACACGTCTTAATTACTGCTTCCGGCACTTCCGGGTTTGGTAACTTGTTTTACCAAATCCTGAAGCGTTTTACCTTTATCAGCTCCGGTGTTATGTATTCTTCTGTTGTATACATCCTGCCAGTCGATTAACGGATAAACATTATTTTCTTTGGCTTGTTCGTCAAACAGTTTTTGAAGCTCAGCCAGTTTTTCAGGATATTTTTTAGCAAGGTTGTTACGCTCGTTAAAATCTTCGTTTAGGTTGTATAATTCCCAAACATCGGCATCAAAATTACTTTCGGCAGGTTTTTCGCTTTTGCCCAACGCTTTTTTAACAGCAAAAGAATCCGGTAAATGTGCTGCTCCGGCTTTCCAGCCATCTTTATAAATGGCTCTGTTTCCAAAAATGTAGTAATACTGAATTTTATGTAATGATTCTGCTTTAGCATCATTTAAAGAAGCATATAAAGACGATCCCTGAATAATATCCTGTTTTACATTTTTGATGTATTCCGGTGCTTTGATTCCGGTAATATCCAATGTTGTCGGCAATAAGTCAGTTACATGGCTGTATTGATTTCTGATTCCGCCTTTGTCTTTAATTCCCTTTGGATAAAAAACAATTAACGGATTGTGTGTGCCTCCTTCTGATTGTGCGTCTTGTTTCCAGTTTTTAAACGGAACGTTTGTGGCTTGTGCCCATCCTAAAGGATAATTAGTATTTAAACCTTTTGGCGTACCAATTTCGTCAATATTCGCTAAGTTTTTCTTCAGGTTTTCCTCATCAGATGTCCCCTGAGAAAATAAACTCTGGTTGATTGTTCCTTCTGTAGTTCCTTCTTTACTGGCTCCATTATCCCCAATCGCTACAAAAATTACGGTATTGTCTAGCTGATTCGTTTCTTTTAGATAATTCACAACCCTTCCCACTTCATAATCAGTGTAAGTCAGGAATCCGGCGTAAACTTCCATAAAACGGGCATAGACTTTCTTTTGATCCGGAGTTAGTTTTTTCCAGTCTGTAATTAACGGGTTACGTTCCGGCAAAACGGCATTGGCAGGAATTACGCCTAATTTCTTTTGGTTGGCAATTACTTTTTCGCGGTAAGCATCCCAGCCATCATCAAATTTTCCTTTGTACGGATCGCTCCATTTTGTAGCCACCTGATGCGGTGCATGTGCTGCTCCCGGTGCATAATACAGGAAGAATGGTTTTCCCGGTGCTGCTTTTTGCTGCTTCTGGATATAACTGATAGCTTTGTCTGTAATCAATTCGCTTAAGTGGCGTCCGTCTGGTTTTATATGAACCTGATCTTCTACTAAATCAGGATTGTACTGATCGGTTTGCGACCCCAGGAATCCGTAGAAATGATCGAAACCTTTTCCGGTTGGCCATCTGTCAAATGGTCCCGCATCTGTTGCATCTTCATCCGGAGTTACACCGTATTTACCAACGGCAAAAGTATTGTAGCCGTTTTCACGTAAAATTTCGGCAATAGTTCCTTTGTCGGCTGGAATTCTGCCATCCCAACCCGGAAATCCTGCTGAAAGGATGGTATGTGAAAATCCGCTTACGTGCACTCTTCCTGAATTTCTTCCGGTCAATAATGCCGCACGTGTTGGCGCACAAATAGCTGTTGTATGAAAGTTGGTGTAACGTAAACCATTATTAGCCAGAGCATCAAAAGTTGGGGTTTGTATTAAACCTCCAAAAGCGTTTGAAGCTCCAAATCCTACATCATCAAGTAAAATCCAGATCACATTGGGTGCACCTGCGGGAGCTTTTACGGGTTCTGGCCAATACTCTTTAGAATCGGCTAATGTTTTACCAATAACACCTTTAAAATCGGCATTTGGATTAGTTTGGGCAAGACCTAGTTGTGCAACCAGCAATGCCGTAATCAAAAGCCCTTTTTTAGGGCTTTTGAAGCTTACTACATTATTTTTAATTTTTTTCATTTTATGTATTTTTTATATTTATTATCATTAGTCGTATCTTACGATACTATTTTATTTTGTTCCAATCTTCGACACCTACTTTTAGGGACCATTGTTGATGTAATTCGATCAGGCTTTGAAGCAGTTTTGGTTGTGATTTTGCCAGGTTTTTTGTCTCTGTCCGGTCTTTGGCAAGATTGTACAATTCCCATGGCTGATTGTTTTCGGCTACTGCTTTCCATTCCCCTTTTCTTATGGCTTTACTGCCTTCATGTTCCCAAAACAAAGCCTCATGTGCATCAGATTGTTGTCCTTCAAATTCTTTTTTTAAGCTAATTCCTTCCAGGGGCAGGAGATTTTTTCCCTGAAAAGAAGCAGGATATTGGGAGCCAGCATATTCCAGACAAGTTGGCAAAATATCAATCAAATGACTTACTCTGTTACTTTGTGTACCTGATTTAATATGCTTTGGATAATAAGCGATAAAAGGAGAAGCAATACCACCTTCGTGAGTGTTCTTTTTGAATAATTGAAAAGGAGTGTTGCTCACATTTCCCCACGGACTTTCGTAACTGTCAATCGAGGCAACCGAACCCGGTTTTCCATTTTTTTGTGTAACATAATTCCAGTTTTTTACATCATCGGCACTTCCGCCATTATCCGAAAGAAAAAGAACGAGGGTATTGTCTTCTTCTCCCAAAGACTTGACTTTCTGCAGGATTTCTCCAATTCCGGCGTCCATCCTGTCGATCATCGCGGCATAAATTGCCATTCGGGTATCCCATTTGTCTTTTTCTTCTGTACTTAGTTTTTCCCAATCCGGTACTTTTTCAAAACGATTGGATAAGTCCCAATCTTTATCAATGATTCCTTGTTCTTTTAATTTTTTAAAACGTCTTGCTCTTAATTTATCCCAGCCTTCGATGTATTTGCCTTTGTATTTTGCAATATCTTCCGGCAATGCCTGAATGGGCCAGTGTGGAGCATTATAAGCAACATAAAGAAAAAAAGGATGTTTCTGGTTTCGCTGTTTTTCTAAAGAATTAATAGCAAAATTGGTAATCTCCTGAGTCAGATAAGTAGAAGCATCCGTGCGAATAATTTCTTTATCTCCTTTCAAAAAAGTTATTTTTCTTCCGTCGTTGTACAAAGGTTCTGAGTTAAAATAACTGCTTCCATTGTTTTGTAAAGTAAAAGAATCATCAAACCCTCTATTAACTGCCCAGGCTGATGGTACCAGACCAACGTGCCATTTTCCGGAAACAATAGTGTTGTACCCTGCCTGTTTGAGTGCTTGCCCAATCGTGATACAATGCTCATTTAAATATCCCTGATACGCAGGAACCCCTTTGTCCTGAACCATGTCCCCAACACCTGCCTGATGCGGATATAAACCTGTGAGTAGTGAAGCCCGCGAGGGGCAGCAACGTCCAGCATTATAAAACTGCTTTAAAACAAGCCCGTTTTTAGCGAGCTTATTCAAGTTTTTGGTGTTAATTTCTGAGCCAAAAGCACCAATATCTGAGAAACCTAAATCATCCGCCAGAATGACGATGATGTTAGGTTGCTTTTTCTGTGCAAAAAGCTGAAATTGCGCAACAACCAATAGGGCAAGAAGGAGCAGTTTTTTAATCATTTTAGTTACTCGTATGTAAGTCTTTTATTAATAGCCTGGATTTTGTGGTAAACCTACCGGATCGATATTTCTTTCGCTTTGAGGAATAGGATAGAGGTTATTTCGTTCTGAAACAGAATTTTTAGCCGTTACTTTTTTGACTTCGGTAACCAGAGTTCCCCAACGAACAAGGTCAAACCAGCGTTGTCCTTCCTGAACGAATTCTTTTTTGCGTTCTTCCTGAATGGCTGCCCTGAAAGTGGTTTGGTTTAATCCTGATAAATCTACTGTGGCATCCGGTGTGGTAATTGGTTTTCCAAAAGCTCTTCTTCTTACCTGATTGATCAGTTCATAAGCTTCGGCAGTTGGTGCTCCCTGCTCGTTTATGGCTTCTGCCAGAGATAATAAAATATCAGCATAACGAATTATAGGAAAATTAATAGCTACGTTACCAGGCGTTGCCAGATTGGTTAAATCCAGATACTTTTTGAAGATAGGTTTCGGGAAAGTATAAATGTTTGCAGTACCGGGAATAGGTAATGTTTTGGCATAACTTACATCTCTTCTGGTATCTCCGGCTGCATAAATATCATAAAACAAAGCTACATCTGAAATAATATCTGCCGGTTCTGTTGCTGTAAATCCGGTAAAGGATGTCGATTGAAAAGTACTTCCGCTGGATCCGTTTCCTGCCTGATTTGGTTCAAACTGTACAGAGAAAATATGTTCTTTTCCGTTCTTTTTGGCTTTATTAAAAATATCGGCAAAACTTTCAAAAAGAGCATATCCATAACCGCCATTAATTACTTCTCGGGCTTTTAAAATAGCGTTTGGATAATCTTTTCTTGTTAAGTAAACTTTGGCTAAAATGGCTTTTGCAGCACCCGAAGTGGCACGTCCAACATCTGTTGAAGGATAAGTCGATGGTAAGTTTTCGGCATCTTTCAAATCGGTAATAATCTGAGTATATACTTCGTCAACCGTTGCTCTTTTTGATTTCAGGCTTTCTAACTGAATTGAGGTTGGTTCGTGCAACACAATTGGAACTCCGCCCCAAAGACGAACTGCCTGAAAATACAATAATGCCCTGATAAATTTTGCTTCATTAATCAGCCTTGTCTTTACAGCATCAGTTCCGGCTACTTTAGGAATATTGTCTATAGAAACATTGGCCCTGTTAATCCCATTATAAATTTGTCGCCAGGCAACCTGAACGCGGTCATTGGTAGCATCATGAGTTAAGCTGCTCATGGCTCTTACCTGAGGATTGGTCGCAGAAACTCCTGCGGCGGTATAATCAGAACCCATATCCGTTAAGAAATAGAGGTTTCTGCCAAATAAGCTTTGTTCACCCGGATCTAAACTTAATGAAGCATAAACAGCAGTTACACTTGCAATAGCGTCGTCCTGGGTTTTAAAGTAATTTTCTTCGGTAACAAATGAGGTTGGTGTTACCTCCAGGTCTGTGCACGATGCAAACAAACCGGCACTTGCTATTAATAGAATTATAATTTTTTTCATGGTGTATATATTTTTACTTAGAAAGTTACGTTCAGACCGGAAATGAATGTTTTGGAGTTTGGATACGATCCAAAATCAATTCCCGGATATAAGTTATTTTGTTCGTATGAACTTACTTCGGGATCAAACCCGGTGTATTTAGTCCATGTGATTAAGTTCTCTGCAGATACATAGAATTTAACGCTTTTGGCTCCGAGTCTTTGAGAAAGGCTTTTAGGTAAAGTATATCCCAGTGTAATTAATTTTAATCTCAGGAATGAAGCATCTTCTACATAACGTTCTGAAACAATACCAAGTGGAGAACTTGTTGCTCTTGGAATTTCATTGCTTGGATTTGTTGGTGTCCAACGATCTACAAGCGTAACATTGGCATTGGTTCCCAAAGTAGAAATCTCTAATTGCTGGTTTAAAGCATTGAAGATTTTACCTCCGTAAGATCCCTGAAAAGAGAAGTTAAGATCAAAATCATGAAAAGAAACAGTGTTACTGAAACTTCCAACAAATTTAGGCTGAGAGCTTCCAAGGTTTCCTTTGTCAAGTGCTGTAATCACACCATCTCCGTTGGTATCTACATATTTTCTGTCACCAACTTTAGTGTTGGCTAAACTGTTTATTTTAGGTTGTGTATTCACCTCTTCCTGAGTCTGGAAAATTCCGTTGGTTCTGTATCCCCAGAAAGTTCCCAAAGGCAAACCTACTTTTACGGTTACAGGCTGTTGTTGTAATAAAGAACCGTTTGGTACTACAGGAAAAAACTGATCTACACCGTTTCCTATCGAAACTACTTTGTTTCTGTTGGCAGAGAAAACCACATTTGAATTCCAGGAGAAATTTTCTGTTTTTACGTTTTCGGTAGTTAAACCAATTTCAATTCCTTTATTTTCAACTCCACCAATATTTTGAAGCACACTCGCATAACCTGAAGTCAATGGAACAGGCACACTGATTAATAAATCGTTTGTTTTTTTGTAATACACATCAAACACAAAATTGATTTTTCGGTCTAATAAGGATAAATCTAAACCTACGTTGTATTGATTTGTTTTTTCCCATTTCAAATCCGGATTTGCCAGTCGAGTAGGAGCCAAACCTGTGTATAATGTACCTCCGAAAGAATAGTTAACAGAACCCATTTGAGCCAGAGAAAGGTAGTTGCCAATTTCCTGGTTTCCGGTTGTTCCTGCTGTAATTCTTAGTTTGGCTTCGGTTACACCTTTAATGTTTTTGGCGAAATCTTCATCGGTAATATTCCATGAAAATCCTGCCGATGGAAAGTAGCCCCAAAGCGATTTAGAACCAAATCTTGAAGAACCATCTGCACGTCCGGAAAGCGTAAAATTATATTTTCCTTTATACGAATAGTTTACTCTGGCTAACCATGATTTTAATACACTTTCGAATGCATCGCTATACGGTTTTACCGGAACACCATCCTGTAAAGCGTTGTAAGTATTGGCGTCGTTTACAAATGTTTGCGCTCCTGCATTGACTACTTCACCTTGCGTGTATTGAAGTGTATATCCTGCTAAAGCAGAGAATTTGTGGCTTTCGCCAAATGTTGTATTGTAATTCAGGGTATTTTCGTTTAAAACAGAACTTACCTGACGATCTCCAACCGAAGCCAGTCCTTTTGTTCCTGCACCTGTAGTTGTGGTTGCCGGAGCATAATAGTTTTGCTTGGTGTTAATTACATCGCCGCTTACAGCTACTTTTGCCGTAAGCTTTTTAGTGATTTTGTATTCACCAAATAAACTCGTCAGGATTCGGTTAATCTTAGTTTCATTGGTTGTACTTACCAAATCATTAATTGGATTTGGAATGATACCGTTTGTGGCTGTTGCATAAGGATTGTTGGTTAAATTATAACTGCCGTCTGCATTTTTAATAGGTACTACAGGTGGCTGATACAAAGCCACAACTATCGGATTTGGTGATCTTCCGGCAGTAGCACCGCCATTTGTTCCTATACCGTTTGATACTGAATTGCTATAATTTGCATTTACACCAAATTTAAAATTGGGAGAATAATTTCTTTCGTAATTCGCACGAAGTGAAATTCTTTTAAAGTCAGATGCAATTATAATTCCGTCCTGCTGAAAATATCCTGCAGATATGGCGTAGCGTGAACGTTCGTCTCCGCCTGAAAATGATAATTGATGATTTTGTATTGGAGCCGCAGTTCTAAAAAGCGCATCCTGCCAGTTGTAACTTCCGGATGTTTTAAACGCTTCAATCTGATCTGCAGAAAAAGAAGGTGCCTGACCAATACTTGCCTGAACATCATTACGCAAACTTGCCCATTGGCTGGCATCCATCAGGTTTAATTTCTTTGAAACATTCTGAAACCCAAAATAACCCTGGTATGAAATATTATCCTGTCCTTTAATTCCTTTTTTAGTTGTAATAATAACAACACCATTGGCACCACGTGATCCGTAAATTGCCGTTGCAGAAGCGTCTTTTAAAACTTCGATAGACTCGATATCAGCCGGATTAATGGTTGATAATACGTTGACTGTAGCACCAGCGTTGGTAACTCCGGCTGTACTATTGTTGTTATCGTTGTAAATTAATATTCCGTCAACAACATATAGCGGCTCATTACCGGCAGTGATAGAGTTTCCGCCTCTAATACGAACGCTTGATGAAGCTCCCGGACGTCCTGAACTTTGTGTAACTACCACACCCGGAATTGCTCCTCTTAATAGGTTGTCTGCCGATGAGGTTACCTGTGATAAATTTGCTTTTGGTACAGAAGCTACAGATCCTGTAATGTCTTTTCTCTTTTGAGAACCATAACCTACAACCACTAATTCGTCTAATTCCTGACGTTCTTCTTTTAAGTGTATAGTGACCGGATTTTTATCTACTACAATTTCTGCTTTTTTATATCCAATATAGGTTACGATTAAAGTATAAGGAAATTTTTGACCGGTTTGAAAATAGAATTTCCCCTCAGCATCAGTCTGAACTCCGTGAGTTGTACCTTTTATGACAACAGATGCGCCAATAACGGGTTGATTGGTTATATCGTCTACAACAGTTCCGTCTAGTTTAGATTGTATAAGAGGAGTTGTATTTTGGGCATGAATTCCTGCCGACAGGAGCAAGAGAAACAGGAATGAGTATATTTTTAATTTTTTTTTCATTTCTTTGTACTGGTTTTAAGTAATTAACAAGGCGCCTTGAAAGTTGATTTTTCAACTCTCTACAGGTATTCTTGATTTAGTGATAAATGTTCTTTAAGCCTCGCCATTTCTGTTGCCGCAGAAATGGCTTTTTTTATTTACAGCAACAATTTTGCATCTTCTTCATTTCAGTTTTTTTTAGTTATTAGTCATTTTTTCTTTTTAATGTATAGGTATAGTTTCAAGAATCCTTTTCATACAAAACAATGTATCAAAGAGAATTTTGGAATTTTCAATAAGAAAGTGTGTGGTTATTTTGTAACTCGTTTTTAAATCGATTCGATATAAAAGAAGAATCGTATGTAAAACGAAAAATTGCCAGGATTTAGCAACAGAAGCACATATAACAAAAAGTGTTATAAGTATATTTTTTAGGAAGAATGTAATACGATATGCTTTCGGTTGTTTTCAAAATATAGTTTTTTTGGTTTCAAATATTATTTTAAACTCTACTAATTCTATAGACAAAGTTAATTTTTATCTAATAAAAACCAAAAAAATGTTTAACTTTTTTAATTATCGTCTCAAAAAGGAAAGTTTTAAGGGTGTTGATTTTTATTTAAAACATTGTTAATCAGTAATTTATATGTTGTTTTTAAATTTGCTAAAGTGTTAAAAATATTTTTTCTGATACTTCTAAAATGTAGTATTTTATACTTAATTTTCTAATTTTTAATTCCTTAACATATTCCTGAAAAAGCTAAAAAACGTCTGGAAATGATTTATTTAAGTTGAAAAGAGATTCTTAAAGAAAAAAACTAGCATTGTTTTTAAAGTTGATTTTGAATAAATTAGAGTAATTTTATAGGGATTAAGAATGTTATAGATGGATTGGAATGAAATAGTCTTTTAGGTCTGAAAAAAATAATTTGTAAACAATGTGATCATGGAAACACTAACAGTATTTATTTTGTGCGGAGGCGAAAGTTCCCGAATGCAATCTGAGAAAGGCTTGGTTTTGTTTCAGCACAAACCTTTTATAGAGCACATCATTCAGGCAATTTTACCTATCACTGATCAAATAAAACTGATTACAACATCCAGAGAATATGATTATCTGCCGTATCCAAAAATACCGGATATTATTACTGATAAAGGACCTTTAGGCGGTATTTATACAGCGCTGACCAATACTGAAACCGAATTTAATTTAATTTTGAGTTGTGATATTCCGTTAATTTCAACCGAATTATTATTGGAATTAATTTCAAAACACAATCAGGAAGCTGAAATTACTGTTTTTGCTTCAGAAACGAGAATGCATCCTTTAATTGGAATTTATTCTAAAAATGTATTACCTGTTATTAAGAAGGCAATTGACAATGACGATTTAAAGATGATGAATTTATTAGCAACAATTCCGCATCAAATTATAAAAATAGAAGAAAGCGAGAGTTTTCATCTGAACAATATCAATTCAGCCGACGAATTAGACGACCTGAATATCAATTTGAGTTAAAGATTATGCAAAGTTTAAAAACACCAAAATTAACTATCGTAGGTGCTGGTCCGGGAGATGCAGAGTTAATTACATTAAAAGCCATTAAAGCCTTAAAAACTGCCGATGTTGTTTTGTATGATGCTTTGGTTAACGAAGAATTATTGCAATACGCGCCAAAAGCCGAAATTATTTTTGTTGGAAAACGATCCGGATGTCACGCTTATACCCAGGATCAGATTAATGACCTTATTGTTTCAATGGCAAATCGTTATGGTCATGTGGTACGTTTAAAAGGTGGTGATCCGTTTGTTTTTGGACGCGGAAGTGAAGAAATCGAATATGTAGAAAAGTTTGGTTTAAAGACCGAAATTGTTCCCGGAATATCCTCTGCTTTAGGTGTGCCTTCTTCAGTTGGAATTAGTCTGACAGAGCGTTTGGTGGCAGATAGTTTTTGGGTCATTACAGGAACAACATCCAATCATGAATTATCCAAAGATGTTCATCTTGCTTCAAAATCGAATGCGACAGTTGTTATTTTAATGGGAATGCATAAACTGGAAGAAATTGTTACCATTTACAAACAAAACAGAGCAGATGATTTGCCCATTGCTATCATCCAAAACGGAACTAAAGATACAGAGCAAAAAGTGGTTGGAACGATCCGTACAATTGTAAAACTGGTAGCAGAGCATAAACTTTCTTCGCCTGCAATTATTGTTATTGGTGAAGTGGTAAAAAATACATCACAGCTGAATACTTATTTTCAGGAACATTTTAATGACGGATTGTTGTAGTAGTTTAGTTTATTAATGATAATGATTTGGGATCAACAGAACCATAAAAAAAGGCTTAACTTATTTGAAGTTAAACCTTTTTTTGAAATTATTTTTTCTTTTTAGCTTTTGCTTTTTTCTGAGCTTTAGCTTTCTTTTTGGCTATTTTTTTTGCTTTGGCTTTGTCTTTGGCTTTTTTGGCTTTTTCTTTTTTCTTAGCTGCAGCTTTTAGTTTTGCTTTTTTAGCTTTTTCTTTCTTTTTGTCTTTTTTAGCTTTCTCTTTTTTCTTAGCTAATTTCTTTTTCTCTTTTTCCTTGTCTTTGTCTTTGTCTTTGTCTTTCACCTTTTTCTTCTTTTTATCTGTTGAATTATCTTTTTTACTCTCTTCGTTTGCAACTATGTCAGCTGGTTTTTCTTCTTCTTTTGTTTCTACAGCAGGAGTTTTAGTTACTGCAGGTTTTACTGCTGTAGCAGTAACTTTTTTAGCAGGAGCTCTTCTCACGGCTGGTTTAGGAGTTGTAGCTGCTGGTGTTTTGGTAACAGTTTTTACCGGAGCTTTTGTAGCTGCAGGTTTTACAGTGGCAGATGCAGCCGGTTTTGTTGCCGTAGCAGCTGGTTTTGCTGCTGCTGGTTTAATTGTGGCAGTTGTTGCTTTAGCTGTTGTGGTTCTGCGAACCGGAGCTTTTACAGGTGCCGGACTTTCAGTTTTTATGTTTTCTGCAACTGGCTGACTGTTTTCAGGAGTTGGTGAATCAATTTTTTCCGGATTGGTTTCTGCGGGTTTGTTTTCCATATTTAATGCGCTTTTAGATGAGGATAATACTACTAATGTAACCAAATTGTTAACTTTGAGTTAAGTAAATATAATCATAAAACAAACTCGCCAATGTTAAGTTTTTCAATAAATTTTAAAATTAACATATTGAATGTTAGATTTTTATGTTTTTCGTCAAATTGAAAACATAAAATCTCTTAACAATTTTACCAGGAAATATCGCAAAGTGAAGGAAAAACCATTGTCATGAAAGCCAAAAGGTTATGGGCAAACAATAGTCAAATGGGACAGAAGGGAAGTGAATTTCATTTTGCAGAGACACACCTCAGTGCATCTCTGCGACGGATGCTGTTATTTTTTTGTACCAATAAAACGAATTACAGAACCTTTTCCGTTATGAAAAAGACCTTCATTAAGTTCTATTTCTTTTTCTTCTAAGGTTACAATCTCATAATTTGGAAAATCTGCTTGTATTTCTTCTATAGAGAATAAAGATTCAATATCTTTTGGTCCGCCAACTTTATCGTTTACAGCCAGATATTCAAGATGTTTTTTGCTAAAAGCCTCAAAAATAATAGTACCGCCTTTACGTAGATATTTATCCAGTGCTTTATGAATTGCCGATTTTATTTCTGCCGGAAAATGGGCATAAATCAAGGCAATAGCGTCAAATTGTTCTGGTTGATAATTTAAAGTGTCCAGTTCTCCAACCTGATAATCAATTTCGACAGTATTGTCTTCAGCAAGTTTCAATGCTTTATTTTTTCCTTCGGCACTAATATCAAAAGCAGAAACCTGCCATCCTAATGTGGCTGCAAAAACAGCATTTCGGCCTTCTCCTTCGGCAGGAAATAAAATCGATCCGGGTTGTAATTTTTCGATTTGCTCTTTTAAGTAATTGTTGGGGGCTGTGCCGTATGCAAACTCTTCGTTGCTGTAACGGTCGTCCCATCTTTGGGTCCAGTTGTTCATTTTTGTTATTTAAATTAAGGAATGATAAAGGTTTGTAATGCTATACAAACCTGAATTTTGATCAATCAAATATACCCAAATAGAAGCACATAATATGGGGTGACGAGTCAAAAAATAGCCCTTTTTCAAAACCAGAAAAAACGTAATTAAGAACGATGAGGAGTTTTTTTAATTTGTAATAATTACGTATTTATACGTAATTATTACATCAAAGCATACTCAGATGCTTTATTCGAAAGTTCCATCAGGTTTTTTACTTTTAATTTTTTCATTAAGTTAAAACGATGTACTTCGGCAGTTCGTTTACTGATGGCAAGTGATTCAGCAACTTCTTTGTTGCCTTTTCCTGATAATAAAAGTGTGAGGATTTCTTTTTCTCTTTTGGTAATCATCATTTGTTCGCCTAAATTTTGTTTAGGTTCTGATGTTGATGAATTGGTCAATTGATTTATTAAGATGGCAGAAACGTCTCCACAGAAAAATTTCCCGCCGGAAGCTACAGTATATAATGCTTTTAGGAATTCTTCTTTGCCGGAACCTTTTAGCAAATAACCATCGGCACCAGCTTTTAGTGATTTTAATACATATTCTTCAGATTCGTGCATAGTAAGCATAATGATTTTTACATCAATATTTTCACTTCTGAGTTTTTCCAGCAGTTCTATGCCGTTTAAATTTGGCATACGAATATCTGTTATCAGTAAATCAGGTTTGGTAGCTGTAACGACTTCAAATGCTTCAAAACCATCCATAGCTTCACCTAAAACCTCGATGTTTCCTTCGTTTTCGAGTAAAGATTTAATTCCGTCTCTAACAAAAACATGGTCATCTGCCAGTACAACACGAATGATAGTATTCATAAACTACTTAATTTTGATCCTGATTTTTTACGTATATTTATCTATAAAGAAGATGCTAATATACGTGATTCTTTAAGAACCATAATCCTAATATTAAACATAACATTAAAATTTCATTAAAAAATTATAAACAGAGGGAAGAATATCAATGACAATATCAATGGCAATGTCAATATCAATATCAATGTCAATATCAATGTAACATCAATTTTGGTTTAATAACTTACCAATACTTGTAGCTGTGTTTTTTTAGGATAGGAAATAAGCCTATTGCTTTGTCTAAGTTTTGTTTGAACTGACAAAGAGAGGAGTTAAAAAATGGAGTTTTATTTAGATTATAATCCTAAAGAAGCTTTTATCAGATTCAAATTTTCTTCGGAATAATTGATTTTTAAGGCTTCCTGATGTCCTTTTTCAGACATTTTATCCCAGGTTTTTTTGATGATGTTTTTTAGTTTTTCCTCGTCATGCTTATGAACAAATGGTTCCAGGTAATATTCTAAAAATACCAGACAGATAACATCTTCTAATAATTGGGTTTCACTGTCTTTTTTCAGTAATTTTTTCTCAATTAAAAATGAAACGCGATCAATAAAAGTTTGGTTGTATTCTGCTCTGTGTAAAATTTCGGCAGTGGTTTTGGCATGAAATTTTTTAAGTTCTTCTCTCCATTTCAAATACCCTACACGATCCATTGGATAAGATTCGCGTGCTACTTTCCATCTGCAAATGTGCTGTGCTTTTGATGCGATCTGAACCTCCTCTGAAGCTTCGGGCTCAAACTGCATCAGCTTTTTATACATTCTGTCAGAATATAATAATTCTTTTGGATATGATGTATTCTGATCGGTTTCAATGTTTGGATCCTGAGCATTTTCAGCATCAATCCACTCGCTTGCTTTTTGAAAAGGTGTGTTCATTTTTTTAATGGGATAACAGATTTCAAATATACAAATTAAGTCTTTGAGATGTTTTTTTGAAGATGCAGAAAGGTAAATTATATGTGATTTATGCTTTTTTAGATTGAAATTCTGTTCTAATCAGGCTTAAGAAGATTTTTTCTGTTGCAATTATTTTGAAATTGAAATATCAGGTTTTAAAAAATTGTCGTAAATTCATAGGAATTTTATGTATTTAGAAAAACATTCTTTAATATAAAATCCTATGAAAAAAATATTCTCTTTATTGCTAATACTTTCTTTGATAGTAAGTTGTAAAACTACAGCAGGCAAAAATTCAGATACAAAAGAAACAACTTCAGCAAACGTTCAGGAAGATGATATGAACTTTTATTTTAAA
This sequence comes from Flavobacterium chilense, assembly GCF_001602525.1. GTDB lineage: Bacteria > Bacteroidota > Bacteroidia > Flavobacteriales > Flavobacteriaceae > Flavobacterium > Flavobacterium chilense. Next base: position 123,257 of record NZ_LSYT01000004.1, on the reverse strand, counting down.
GCAACCGGAAATGAACCTTTTTGGGGATTAAAAATGGGAAACGATAATATTGTTTTTACCTCTTTAATTCCGGGAAAAGAAAAGCTTGTTTTTCCTTCGGCTGAAGCCATAAAAGCGATGGATGCCAATGTTAAAATGTACAGGATTAGTAATGAAACATCAGGTGCAACCATTACCATTCAGCAATTAGATTGTCAGAACTCCATGTCTGGTGAAATTTCTCCGTACAAAGTTTCGGTTGAAATTAAAAACAATTCAGAATTGCAGGCAAAAAAGCTGGATGGCTGCGGAAAATACATAACCGATTATCGCCTGCATGATATTTGGGTTCTGGAAGAATTAAACGGATTTAAAGTTTTTCCGACTGATTTTCAAAGAGAATTACCAAGAATCGAAATCAATTCTGCAGAGAATAGATTTATGGGATATGGCGGATGTAATTCGATGAGCGGTTCTATATTTTATGAAAAAGATTTACTGAGATTTTCAAAAGTTATTTCGACTTTGATGGCTTGTCCTCCGGGAAATAAAGAAGGAGATTTTATTAAAGCACTTCAAAGTACTACAACTTATTCTATAGGAGATAACAGATTAACTTTATCCAATCCTTCAGGAAAACTTTTAATTTTCAGAAAAGTAGATTGATTGTTATAAAAGCTTCGGCTTCGCTCAGTCTGATTATTTGGTTTGTCATTCTGAGCGAAGCCCAAAAGCTTATTCTAATTCTTTAGGATCTTCATCATCACCTTCGATAAAATCCAGTTCCAGAGCTCTTACGGCTTGTACTGCATTTCCGGCAATACCACGAATAGAACCGTACATTCCTAAAGTGTTATGTACTACTTTTTCGATTTGTTTTTCGCGTTGTTTCCAGATTCTTTGCATGGCTCTTTTTTCAGAATCAAGATCATTTTGCATTTGCGTAAAGCCTTCGACAATTCCTTCAATTTGCAAGCGGAATTCGTTGCTGGTTAAGAAATCATACAACATCGACATTTTATCGCCTTTGTTTTCCTGTGCCTGCACCGCATGACTAATCTGAATTAGAGATTGACGTAAAACAGCACTTAAACCTTTAAATTCTTCATAAGTACAAATCCAGATGCCGTCACGCATTCCCATTCTATCCATTCCGGCGGGCATTACTTCGGTAACCAGAACACCAATATTGGCTCTTTTGGTTCTAATATCATTTTTAAATTTCTCAATCCATGCCGGTTGAAAAGCTTTGGTGCGCTTACTTTCGTAATAAATAGAACCACAATTTTGCAGTTCTCGGGTATTTACAATCTGAAGACAATCTGCACCATTTGCACCCTTTTTAATTTCATCAATCGTGTCCAGCGGAAAATTGTTTGCCAGCCATTCTTCGATAGCCAATTCCATTACTTCACCTTGCAATTGCATAGAACCTTGTTCCTGCTTGCGTTTCATTTCTTCGATCAGCTTTTTTTGATCGTCAGATTGCTTTTGGTATTCTTTTATTTTTAGCTCGTTTTTTTCTTCTTCCTGTTTACGGATTTTATCACGTTCAAGTACTAAAGTGGCGTTGAGTTGCTTTTCGGCTTCAGCCTGAATGGCTTCTTTCATTTCCAGTTTTTCGCGTTGGAGTTTCGCAATTTCACCTTCCATTTTATTCAATTCCCTGATTTTTTCTGATTTTTCAGAGAGTTCTTTTTCCATCAAAAGCAAACGATCTTTATTTTCTTCTTCAAGTTTGACTTTTAATCTTTCAGAGATTTCTTTTTCGGCTGTCTTTTTCTCACGCTCCAAACGCTCGGCAAAAAGTTCATTTTCCTGTTTTTTCTTGGCTTCAAATTCAGCTTTGGCTTTTTCGAATTGCTCGTTTTTAAGCTCTAACTCTTTGTTTTGGAGAGTTGCTTTTTGTTGAAATTCTTTACGGATGCTATCTTCCAGCTGATGTTTTAAAATATCATTGACATCGATAGTTGTTCCGCAATTTGGGCACTGAATTGATGATTGTTCAGCCATTTTTATTGAGTTTTTTTAGTAGAATTATAATTTGCTAAGGTATTTAAAAGTTCGCTTTTTATAATGTGGATTACTGTAATAAATTGTAACGAATTTTTGTTATAGCTATAATTTTTTTGCTTGTTTGCTGCGGCTAGAGTCACGGATTTTCATTTTTAAAATCTATGCGCAAACTAAAAAAGAAATTCGTGAATTCGTGGCTATTCTTTTTTTAACAAAAATTCAACAGCAGATCTCGTAATTTCAGAATCGTCTTCTTTTGAGGTTATGATCGAAACATCAGTGCGCAGATTTACTTTTTTTAACTCGATAAAACCAATGTCAGGATCCGGATTGTTTTGGGCAATATTTGATGGAACGATCGAAATTCCCAAGCCGTTTTTTACCAATTGTACAATCGAATTGATATTGTTTGATTCGTGAACCACTTTTGGCGTAAAGCCATAAAAAGCACAGAGTTCTAACAATACTTCATGATAATGCGGGGCATAGTCTTTATTGAAAAACACAAAGGTTTCTTCTTTTAGATTCGGAATTTCTTTTTCTGAATTAATTTGAATGAACTGTTTATTGTAAACCAGTGAAAAACCATCCTGAAACCACAATTGGGCTTTTATTTTGGGTGATTTTACAGGAGAACGAATAATTCCCATTTCAATCTTTCCTTGTTCTAAAGCTGTGATTTGTTTTGTGGTAGAAACTTCAAAAAGCTTGAAATTGACATACGGAAATTGTGTTTTTAAATGTTTGATTAATTCTGAAATAACTGAGGAATAAATCGAACTGATATAAGCGATTCTGAATTCTCCGGAAACGTTCTCTGCAATTTTCTTTGTCTTTAATGAAATGCGTTCCAAATGCTGAAAAAGTGCTGTTACTTCTTTTTCAAAATACTTTCCGGCTTCGGTAAGTTCCACTTTTTTATTGTTCCGGATAAAAAGTTTTGCCTGAAGTTCTTCTTCTAATTCCATAATCTGCCGACTTAACGGTGGTTGTGAAATAAAAAGTTTTTCAGATGCTTTGGTAAAGCTGAGTTCTTCGGCTACAGCCAAAAAATATTTAAGATGACGTAATTCCATAAATACCTATTAAGTATTAATAATTGCTAAAATAAGTATTTTTAGAGTATATATTAAAACAATAATTTTGGTTTGTTAAATGTTAGGTGTTAGAAGCTAAACGCGAAAAATGGATTGTTGGTAAATAACTCATAACATCTTACGTCTAACATCTAATGAAAAAACTAAAAAAAACCATGGAAAAATCAACTATTACAGAAATCAAAGAAAGATTCGATAATGATGTCGAACGATTTTCAAATTTAGAAACCGGACAATTGTCTACAATTGATGCTAAAATTTCTTTAGAACTTATTACAGAAGCTTCTAAAAGAATTGTGCCTAATGCCAAAACGGTTTTGGATATTGGTTGTGGAGCAGGAAATTATACTTTAATGATGTTGTCGAAAGTACCGGACTTAAACTGCACATTGGTCGATTTGAGTTTGCCAATGCTGGATAAAGCTTATGAAAGAGTGTCGGCAGAAACAAACGGGAATGTCGAAATTAAGCAAGGAGATATCAGGGAAGTAGATTTAGAAGAAAACTCTTTTGATATTATTTTGGCAGGAGCAGTTTTGCATCATTTACGTGATGATCAGGACTGGGAAACAACTTTTGCTAAGATTTTCAGATTATTAAAGCCGGGTGGCTGTTTTATGATTTCGGACTTGATTACGCAGGATACTGATTTATTGAATGAATATACCTGGCAACGATATGGCGAATATTTAGAAGGAATTGGCGGAGCTGAATATCGTAAAAACGTGTTTGATTATATTGCCAAAGAAGATACGCCAAGATCAATGAATTATCAATTGGATTTAATGAAAAAAACAGGTTTTAAAAGCGTAGAGATTTTGCACAAGAATATGTGCTTTGGTGCTTTTGGAGGGATTAAATAAGGGATTATTTCTGTTTTACAGATATAAATGCTTTATAGATTTTCAGGTTTTAAAAATTTAATAAGAGATGAAAAGCAGATAATATACAATTGTTTTACGATAAGATAATATCGATTGTTTGTTAGTGAAATAAATATTTTTATCAAAAAACAAGTTCAGATTCAGGAATTGAAAAAGAGGAACATTTAAAACTGACCTTTTTAACTGATCTTTTGATAATCCTGTATTTGAGTATAACTAACAAAAAAACGACTACCTTGAAAAAAAACTACTTTATTGCTGCAGTTTTTCTGCTTCAATGCTGCATTACCTTTGGGCAAAACCAAAACCCAATTGGATGCGGAACTCAATTATCTCAAAAAGAGGAGGCTGTATTTCAGAAATCCTTATCTAAAATTAAAACCTGGAAAAAGGGAAATACGAAAAAAACAGCAAATGTTCCTTATATCATTCCGGTGGTATTTCACATTTTGACTGATGGAACAAATATTAACAATGTCTTTACCAAAGCTGATATGAAATGCAGAATTGATGATGCATTGCTTACGGTAAATAAGGATTTTAACGGTTTGTTTCCGGAATATAACATGACGGATCCCCGTTTTGATGCTGTTAAAAGTAAAATGAATATTCAGTTTGTTCTGGCAACTGTTGATCCTGACGGAAATCCTTTGGAAATTCCCGGTTTAGACTGGCATCCGGAAGCACATGTTGTAGACGGATACGATGCTAAAATTTATGATTATATCTGGTATGGTAAAAATAACCGTTATTATCTGGATGTTCTCGTGGTTGATGAGCCCAATACGGGTCAGGGATCTGTTGGTTCCGGACATGCATTTTTGCCTATTCAGGATGCCATTCCGCGTGTTGCTTACAATCACCGATATATAGGAAGTACTTGTGGCTCAAATGCAAGTGCTACTTTCGCAAAAGTAATGACACATGAGTTTGGTCATTATTTTGGATTAAAACATACTTTTCAGGATGATTGTGATCCTGTAAATGATGGTATGGCTGATACTCCGCCAACTAAAGTTGCTGAGGGCTGTACCAGAAACGTGTTAAATAGCTGTGGCGTATATGCAAATGCAGAAAACCACATGGATTATAATACAGATTGCCAGAACATGTACACCAGAGATCAGACGAATGCAATGACGTTTTGGTTAGAAGATAAGACTGTGGCCAAATATCCGAGAGGATTGTTATGGCAGGAAAGCAATCTTGGTTCTGTTGGGGTGATCGAAACTGCTCCGGTTGCCAATTTCAGCAGCAGTACAACAGCTATTTGCTCCGGAAAAACAATTGCTTTTAATGATGCTTCTTTTGGATTGCCTACTTCGAGAGTGTGGACTTTTGAAGGTGGTGTTCCTGCTACTTCTACAGCTAAAAATCCGGTAGTGACTTATAATGCATCCGGAAGGTATAAAGTGACTTTGCAGGTAACCAATTCCTTGGGAACAAATACAAAAGAAATAGCAAATTACATTGAAGTAGATCAAAAATCAACTGTAAATTTAACAGAGACTTTTGCCGGAAGTTTTCCTCCTGCGGGTTGGGAAATTACAAATCCCGATAAAGGATTAGGCTGGGAAAAACGTAAAGATGTGGGGCATAATGATAGTTCGTGCATGATCATGAACAATGCCGATAATGCTGTGGTAGGTGCTTTAGATTATATCAGATTACCTTATTTTGATTTTACTTCTGGACAAAACAGTCAGCTGTTTTTTGATGTCGCTTATACAAAGTTTGATGATTCAAGTCCGGATATTTTAAAAGTTCAGGTTTCTACAGATTGTGGTCTAAACTGGAACGATGTATATTCGAAAATGCATACTGATTTAGAAACCACGGCTGTCCCTACGGCTCTGGCTAATAACTGGATACCAGTTTCAGATGCCAACTGGAGAAAAGAAATTGTAGATCTTAGTGCTTATATAGGAAATAACAATGTTTCTATTCGGTTTGTAAATGTGTCGGGTTACGGAACAAGAATCTGGATTGATAATGTAAATGTAGCGATAACTCAGGCGGCTACTCCTGTCTCTGATTTTGCTTCTGCAGTGAGAGGTACCCGATGCAATAGTGTTACGGCTCCTTTTATAGATGCTTCAACAGGAAATCCTACTTCCTGGAACTGGACTTTCCCTGGAGGAACACCTGCAACGTCTACAGATCAAAATCCGGTAGTTCATTATAATTCGCCTGGTTCATATGCTGTAACACTTACAACTAAAAATGCAAATGGTACAGGAACAACTATGACTAAAAATAATTTTATAAACGTTGTTGATCCTTATAGAACTTCTTTTACTGAAGGTTTTGAAGGTTCTTTTCCTCCTGCTGAATGGGAAATCATCAATCCGGATACAAAACTAACCTGGGAAAAACATACAGGAGTAGGACATAATTCAGCGTCGTGTATGATGATGAATAATGCAGACAATAGTAAAGTAGGCGAGGTAGATGAAATTATCCTCAAACCGACTGATTTATCGGTTGGAGTAACGGATTTTTCATTTGATATTGCTTATGCTAAATTTGATACTGCAAGTCCGGATGTTCTTGAAATTCTGGCTTCAAAAGATTGTGGTCTTACCTGGGAAAGTGTTTATTTAAAAACACATACTGAATTGGAAACCGCAGTGAGTAATGATCCGAACAACTGGATTCCGGCCTCAGATTCTGACTGGAGGACAGAAAGGGTGTTATTGTCAAATTTTAAAGGACAATCGAATGTTTTATTTAAATTTAAAAATACTTCGGGATATGGTTCAAGGATATGGATTGATAATCTAAAATTTACTTTTGACAGTAAAGAAACACCGGTTTCAGAATTTGTAATCGAAAATCAAAGATTATGCAGTGATCTTCCTATTACGTTCAAAGACAATTCAACAGGAGAACCTACCGCATGGTCGTGGTCATTTCCGGGCGGTACACCGGCTACTTCTACAAGTAAAACCCCGGCGGTTATTTATAATAGTCCGGGAAAATATAATGTAACTTTAACTGCTTCTAATGCCTATGGAACAGGAACTCTACAATCAAAAACAGGTGTAGTGGTAGTGAAAAGCAAAAACAGTATTCCTTTTTCAGAAAATTTTGAAGGAAGTTTTCCTATTGAGGACTGGGAAATCATTAATCCTGATCAGGACGCGATAACATGGGAAAAACGTTCTGATGCAGGCAAAGGTGATTTGTCTTGTCTGGTAATTAATAATGCTGATAATCCTACGGGTAAGATCGATGAGTTGATTTTAAAATCGTTAGATTTTTCTGCTGTTACAACACCATATTTGCACTTTGATCTGGCTTATACGCAATATTTAAATGCTTATGATCCAACTCCGGCTCCTGATCAGATTGATATAGAAGTATCGTCAGATTGTGGTGTGACCTGGACAAAAGTATATTCTAAAAACCAATTGCAGTTGCAGACTGTTTCGCCGCCCATTCAGGATGATCCGGCAACAACAGGATCAAATGAAACAAACGATTGGATTCCGACTAAAGATTCTGACTGGAGAACTGAAAAAGTTGATTTAAGTATCGTACAGCAACAGAAAAATGTTTTACTTAAAATAAAAAATACTTCAGGATACGGAACCAGAATTTGGTTTGATAATTTAAAAATAGATAACGCATCTAATCTGGCTGTAACTAATCCAAAAGAAATAAATAATTTAAAAGGAGTTCAGGTATATCCTAATCCGTCAAGTAATGTGTTTTATCTGGCTACGCCGCCTACAGCAGATAATTATACTGTTACAGTTCATAGCCCGGAAGGAAAACTAATTTATACAGAAACTTTCTCTGGTGGTAGCAGTACTGATAAAGCTATTAATTTATCAGGTAAAACCAAGGGAATATATTTTCTTAATGTGACTTCGTCTGCTAAGAAGTCGTATACACAAAAAATAATAAAGAAGTAAGTTACAGAATATAAAAAAAAGAGACTATCGTGAGATAGTCTCTTTTTGTATGTAATAGCTTGATTCTGCAATAAAAGTCAGGCTTAAAATGATTAATTTTATTCTAAAAATTAAATTACATCAATAACAATTTTACCAAAAGAAGAGCCGTCACTTACCGCTTTGTGCGCTTCTATAGCATTATCTAAGGTGAATTTTCTTGGATCGATGATTGGTTTTAATTTTCCTTCTTCGATTAGTCTGGTTACTTCTGTCAGGATATCACCATGATGTTTTCTTCCGTCGCCGCTAATCATTGGGTGCAAAACAAAAACACCATGAATGCTACCTGAACGAAGTGAACTTGTTGCCAGCGTATGAGTGCCAAAAGCAGCGCAACTGCTAATTTGACCATAATGACGAATGGCCTTAAAAGAGTTGTCAAGTGACTGACCACCAAGGGTGTCATAAACAATATCAAAACCTTTTCCGTCAGTGTATTGATTTACATAATCTTCTACAGGAGTATTTTTATCAATTGCTGTAGCTCCAAATGATTTTACAGTGTCTGCTTTTTGAGAAGAAACAGTTGCATAAACCTCTGCACCAAAAATTTTAGCCAATTGAACAACCATATGTCCAACGCCACCGGCTCCGGCATGAACTAAAACTTTATCCCCTTTTTTTACCTGGGCTCTGTCAATCAAACCTTCCCAGGCAGTAAGCAATACAAGCGGAATTCCTGCTGCTTCTTTCATGGTTAGATTTTTTGGTTTTATGGCCAATAAATCAGCATCTACAGCAGTATATTCTGCTAAAGTTCCCTGAAGACCTAAAACGCCTCCGGCAAGTCCGTAAACTTCATCTCCCACTTTAAATTGCGTAACGCCTTCGCCAATTTGTTCAATAACGCCGGCAAGATCAGTTCCTAGAACGGCAGGTAATACAGGTGATGCATAAGGAGAAACTCCAATTCTGATTTTGTTATCGATTGGATTTACGCCGCTTGCGTGTATTTTGACTAACACTTCTCCTTTTTTAGGAGTTGGTTTATCAATTTCGGTGCTTACAAATTCAGATTCGTAAGTATTGGTCAATAGTGCTTTCATCGTTTTTAGATTATAGTATTTGTGTTGTTTTGTAAACCTGAATAGGCGAGGCAACCAAACTTTCGCTTTGAGCAATAAAATCAACTAAATAGGGCTGATTGTTATGAATGTCAAGACCTGGCTGATCTTTCCATTCTTCCCAAATAATAAAAACATGATCGACAGCATGAAGGTCGTAACGTACGCAGGCAGCTTCTTTTCTGGTTTCGGTAACCAAATGATTTAACATGCTTCGTATTTGTTCTGTAGTTTCCGGTTTGCTTTTTAAAATTGCTGTAATTGAAATCATAGTTATAGAGTTTTAAAGGTTTGTTCTAAATGTTTGGTATAGTTTTCTTTAAAGATTTCAATGTTTTCAGCTGTTGCGCCTTTCTCAACATCGTGAAAATGAAACCCGTCCAGTTTTTGCATTCCTACAAATTTATTCATTTTATGGAAACCAAACATAACTCCGTCATCTACAGATGTTTCTTCGAAGAATTCTCCCGGAAGAGTAAAGGCCGTTGCAGGCGCATTCCAGCTTGTGGTAAGCATGTATTTACGTCCGTGTAATTGTCCGCCGGTACCGTAATTAATGTCCGGATTTGTTCTTGTTCTGCCGTCACTTTTATAAATTCCTTTGTTGTGTCCGGCAGTGAAAACATCGTCGATGTATTTTTTGAAAAGATTAGGGACCTGAAACCACCAAACAGGTGTATGATACACTACAATATCTGCCCAGACGAATTTTTCTACTTCTTCGTCAAGATCGATATCTTGTTTAATATCAGTTGTTTTTATTTCGTAGTTTTTGCTTTTTAAAAACTCAATTGTCCAATCGGTAACGGTTTCGTTGAATTTTCCACCTGAATGGGCAAAATTTTGACTTCCGTTGATAATAAATATTTTTTTCATTTTTACTTTATGTTCTTTTGAAAATGGATGCGTGAGGGATAGTAGTGGAAATCCTTTTGTGCCGGGGTTCGGCATAAAAGATTGCAACGGATAGCCCGGCGCTTGGGACACGCCCAAATTCTAGTTATTTAATTTTTGAGATTGTTTTTAAACACATAGAAACATAGGTTTTTCTATCTGGAAAAGAGAATGGAAAGAAACTAGTTTTTAAAGCATAGTTCTTAAAGTTAGTTCTTTCTCGTTTCCCGGAATGACCAGATTGCGAATACTATGTACATTTTAAATAAGTGAAACGCCTTTATAGAGAAAGTAAAACTATTTTTCTATGTGTTTAAAATATTATTTTAATTTTGAAATAGCCTGATTAATGAAATCTAATTCTGAAACAGATAAATCGAAATCCATTGTTTTGGCATTAGAAATGGCTTGTTCTGCGTTTCTTGCTCCGGCTAAAACAATTGCAATTCCTTTTTGTAAAGTCGTCCAGCGTAATACTAATTGCGAAATTGAAATGTGTTTTGAATGTGCCAATGAACTCAATTCTTCAACTAAAGTTTTTACTTTTTGAAGATCAAACTGACCGAAATAACCATTTCTGTGATCGTTTTCTTTTAACTTGCTGTCGGTGAAATATTTTCCGGTTAACAAACCTCTTTCCATTGGACTGTAAGCAATGATTCCGATGTTTTCTGAAACGGTGAACGGAATTAAATCGGTTTCAATTTTGCGGTTCAGCATACTGAAAGCAACCTGATTTGATGCAATCTGAACTGTTTTTTGCGCTTCCTGAATTTGCGGAATGCTGTAATTGCTTACGCCAAATGCTCTGATTTTTCCTTGCTGAAGTAATGTTTCAACGGCTTGCATCGTTTCAGAAATTGGTGTTGTTGTGTCTGGCCAGTGAATTTGTAATAAGTCGATATAATCTGTTTGAAGACGTTTCAGGCTTTCTTCGACTTCTTTTATTACGCTTTCTTTTGACGAATATTTGTAGACTGGTATTTTTTTTCCGTTGTCGTCGGCATCAAAAAAGAAATCGCCTTTTCCGTTGTTGCTTCCGTCCCAAACCAAACCAAATTTGGTTAGCAATTGTACTTTTGAACGGTCTTGAGATTTTAAAGCTTCTCCAATCATTTCTTCACTTAAACCAAATCCGTAAAAAGGAGCGGTGTCGATTGTAGTTACACCGTGATCGATTGAGGCGTGGATAGAATCGATAGAATCTTTCTTTTCGTTTCCGCCCCACATGTTCCCGCCAATAGCAAATGCACCGTAAGTTATAGTTGATAATTCAAGTTCTGAGTTGCCTAATTTTCTATATTCCATGATGTTGTATTTTAAATCTTAAATTTTACTTGGCAAAATTATACCATTTTTAAGAGTGTTAACTTGTATATATTTGCCTTTTTTATGTAAATTTGCAACTTCAAATAATTTGCAACTCATGAAAAAAGAAAATTTATATGAACCGTTTACTGTATCTTTTGAAACACTGGATGAATATCCGGATGTTGGAGATCGTCATAATTTCTTTGAATTGGTTTATATTCTGAGCGGAACCGGAACCCAATGCATCAACAAAAATATTTTTGAATATGATGCCGGACATATGTTTTTATTAACGCCTGAGGATTGTCATAATTTTACGATCGAAACAAAAACAAAATTTTTCTTTTTGAGGTTTAATGATATTTATTTAAAGAATTCCAGTTTACAAAACGAGAATATTCAGCGTTTAGAGTATATTCTGCAAAATGCGAATCATCAGCCGGGTTGTATTTTAAAAAATGATGCGGATAAATGTTTGGTAAAAGTAATGATTGAAGCTATTTGCCGTGAACATCAGGATAAAGATGTTTACAATCAGGAATTGATTCAGCAATTGGTCAATACGCTGATTATTATTGTAGCAAGGAATATTGCGAAGTATTTGCCGGAACAGGTAAATATTGGTTGTGAGGCTAAAGCAATGGATATTCTGCAATATATCCAGACTAATATTTATTATCCGGAGAAGATTAAAGCGGAATCTATAAGTGATTATTTTGGAATTTCGAATACGTATTTAGGACGATATTTTAAAAAACATGCCAGCGAAACGATGCAGCAATATATCAGTAATTATAAAACGAAACTAATTGAGCATCGTTTGCAATTTAGTGATAAACGTATTAACGAAATTGCGTATGAATTTGGCTTTACGGATGAAAGTCACTTTAATAAATTCTTTAAGAAACAAAGAGGGAATAGTCCTTCGGAGTTTAGAAAAACGATTCGTATTAGTGCGTGATGTTGGCACGCGGATGAGACGAATTTAAACAGATGGATAGAGAAGAAGCGAAAAAAGCTATTGCAGCATGTGAATTGAAGAGTTTATCTGATCAGGATAAGCTTGAGATTTTAGAAAATAATTATTGGTTTTTTGGCGATAAAGAAGGTATTGTTAATGCTATAGAGAACGGATGTTATCCTAAAATTTCATACAGTTTTATAGAATTAATTAATAATACTCCAAATCCAATTCTTAATGAAGAATCAGAAGTATTATTATTAGATTATCTAAAAAGAGAATTGTCGTTTGTAAGCAATTCTTATTTGGAACTTAAATTGAATAATACAGGTTTAAATTTTGATGATAAAGTAACTGGCGAAGTAGAAAAAGCTGGTTTATGCCCTTGCTGTGAATATTATTCAATTGGATATGGAGAAGATGGTTTATGGGATATTTGTTCTGTTTGCTTTTGGGAAAATGGGGGAGACGGTCCGAATCATATGACCTTGAAAGAAGCAAAATTAAATTTTGAAAAATTTGGAGCTGTTAATGCTACTTCTTTGGATTTTATAGACAAGGAAGGCAAAATTAAATACATTAAAAAAGCTTGAGAATATTTTAGTTGAAAACCAGGACTTATTTCTTTTTATTCAAAACCTTTTTTGCTAATAATAAAATCAAAGTGCTGATGGTTACCGGTTTTTAAATTATTGATTTCGTTATTTAAGAGTTCTTCGAGAGATTCTGCGACTATATTTCGCTGCCAGGATTCGTTTTGAAGTTCTATAATCTGACCAAATTTTCCTTTTTCGGCAGGATCTGTATCGTATAGTAAATAATCTCCGTTTCTTCCTGTGGCGAACGGAATCCATTTTGGGTTGGTGTAATTGTTGGTTTGAAGTTTTTCGAAATCTATTTCCTGTTCTGGAAGATCGTCTTCGTCAAATTGTAAATCTTGTATCGAATTCCATTCTTCAGGAATGTCTGCAAACGGAATTAAATCGTAACTCCAATTGTGTGTTAAAAACTGAAAAGCAGAGGTTACAGCATCATACTCTACATTTTGAACTTTGTAAAAGTTTAAAAGTGCCGGCGGAATTGTTATTTCGTCTTCTAATACAGCATGTTTTGTAATGGTTTCTAAAGTGATACCGTCTGTTAAGTTGTAATAATCATGATCTGTTTCGACAATTTTATTGATTTCAGAAATCCATTCCTGCCATAAAGTTTCGAATTGTGCAAATTCCGGATCAAGTGGTGTTTTTTCTGTTTTTTGCTTTTCTTTTTCTTCGTAAGCTGAAATATCCAAAACAGTAATTTCGCCATCTTCTTTGTCAAACCATATGCTCATTCCGTTAAGGATTAAAGCTCCTGTTTTGTCTCCTTTAAAAAGTTTTACAAGCTGATTTTTGTTCGATTTACAGAAATCGAATATATCGTTGCCATCAAAAAGAAATTGCCCTTTAAAAGGGTTTTGAGAACAATAATCGTATTGGTTTGTTACAAGTTCAAGCATCAAATGCTCTGCTTGTATTCCTTCTTTAGAAAACGCCAGAATACCAAGCTCATCCCAGGTATAAATATGATTATACTGTTTCTTTGTGTATCGGCATTCTCCCAAAGCCTTTTTTAAATTATCTATATCAATTGGAAACTGAATGGAAACATCGTTAATGGTAAAGTCTGTTTTAGATAATGAAAGCTTTGTCAAAGTCTGATTCTTTAAGAATTATAGAGGAGTTAAATGATTTTTTTGATCACACGAAGTTTGTGGGTGTGCTTGTTGATTTCAGGATTGTAAATTCCTAAATGATCTAAACGGTCAATACGTACTTTTCCACTGGCGTGAATGATGTAATTGTTTTCCATAATGATGCCAACGTGAATGATGTTTCCTTCATCGTTATCAAAAAAGGCTAAATCGCCAGCTTCACTTTCTTCGATAAAACTCAACGGTTCTCCGTCTAGTGCCTGTTGCGAGGCATCACGGTGAATTTTATAGCCGTTTAGTTTGTAAACCATTTGTGTAAAACCGGAACAATCAATACCAAAAGGTGTTTTTCCTCCCCACAAATAAGGTGCGTTCAGATACATAAAAGCAGTACTTATAAGCGCACTTTTGGGTTTGATACCACTGGTTTTGGTTCCTTCAAAATCAAAATTTGATATATTGATTTCGTTGTTGTTTAAAAATGTCAGGGAAGCACCAAGCGGAATAGGTAGTAATAAATTATCCGGAGCGGTGATATAATCAATTAAATCAGCATTTAAAATAATGGCTTCTTTGCTTAACTGATTGTAGTGTTCTTCAGAAATTACCTGATATTGTTTAGAATCTACCCAGCCTTCGTAGTCATCATATTGAATTTTTATTCGCGCCCATTGGTTTTGACGTTCTAAAATTTCGATATGTTCACCAAACAAAAGTTGTGTAACAATTTCACTTCTGTCGCTTGGCTCAGATCGAACGGGTACTATGGCTAAATTGCAAATTCCGAACATTTAGGTAATGTATTAGTTTGAAAATTAGGAGTTATAGAAATTAATAACTCCTAATTTAATATTATTTAAGCTCTTTCGATAACAATTGCCGATGCACCACCTCCGCCATTGCAGATTGCTGCGGCTCCGGTTTTAGCATTATTTTGTTCTAAAACATTTAGTAAAGTTACAATGATTCTGGCTCCTGAACATCCAAGAGGGTGTCCTAACGAAACAGCTCCACCGTTTACATTTACTTTATTGTTATCCAGATTTAGGATTTTTGCATTGGCCAAACCAACAACTGCAAATGCTTCGTTGAATTCAAAATAATCAACATTATCTATTGCAATTCCGGCTTTGTTTAATGCTTTTGGTAATGCTTTTGCCGGACTTGTAGTAAACCATTTTGGTTCTTGTGCAGCATCTGCATATCCTTTTATGTAGGCTAAAGGTTTTAAACCTAATTCGTTTGCTTTTTCTTCAGACATTAAAACTAAAGCAGCAGCACCATCGTTTATTGTAGAGGCATTTGCAGCTGTAACAGTTCCGTCTTTTGTGAAAACAGCACTTAACGAAGGAATTTTATCGAGTTTTACATTGGTGTATTCTTCGTCTTTAGAAACGATAACAGGTTCACCACGCCTTTGCGGAACTTCTACAGGAACAATTTCGTTGTCAAATTTTCCGGCATCCCAGGCTTTTGCACTTCTTTCATAAGACTGAATAGCAAAATTATCCTGTTCTTCACGGCTGATGTTGTATTCAGACGCACATAAATCAGCGCAAACTCCCATTGCGTTGTTATCGTAAGCATCTGTCAAACCATCTTTTTGCATTCCGTCAAGCATCGTTGCCGGACCAAATTTGTTTCCGTTGCGCATTTGTACATAATGTGGAATCAAACTCATGTTTTCCATTCCACCAGCGACAACAATTTCAGCATCTCCGCAAGCAATTGCCTGGGCGCCAAACATAACAGCTTTCATTCCGGAGGCACAAACTTTGTTTACTGTTGTTGCGGCAACTTCTTCAGATAAACCTGCAAAAAGTGCTGCCTGACGTGCTGGCGCTTGTCCAACTCCGGCTTGTACAACATTCCCCATGAAAACTTCATCAACTAATTTTGGGTCAAGGTTAATTTTTTGAAGTGCTCCTTTTATAGCGGCAGCACCTAATTTTGGTGCGGGTACGGTAGATAAACCTCCCATGAAACTTCCGATAGGTGTTCTAACGGCAGAAACGATAACAACTCTTTTGTTCATTTTCTGTTAATATTAGTTAATCAAGCAAATTTACTGTTTATTTGAATAAATTCAAATTTTGGATCAATTCGATTGAATTTTAAATTTAAGATGAAATTTTCGTTAATTCTATTTGTTTGATTGTTAAGTGTTTTAAAAAAAAATGCAAAAAAAAATAAAAAAAAGCTCCAAAATAGTTGTGAGAAATGTAATGTTGTCATACCTTTGCAACCGCAAAACAGAACACGTTTCTTGAGCTTGGAGAGGTGCCAGAGCGGTAATGGAGCAGATTGCTAATCTGTCGACGGGTAACCGTCGCCAGGGTTCGAGTCCCTGTCTCTCCGCTTAAATTTTGCCTCGGGGTGTAGCGTAGCCCGGTTATCGCGCCTGCTTTGGGAGCAGGAGGCCGCAGGTTCGAATCCTGCCACCCCGACTAAAACTTTAAGCGATAAAGTTTTAAAATTAATGGACGCATAGCTCAGCTGGATAGAGCACCTGCCTTCTAAGCAGGCGGTCGAAGGTTCGAATCCTTCTGCGTTCACAAAAAGCCACTCAATCGAGTGGCTTTTTTGTTTTTGTATCTTACCAGTTTTAATGATAGCCCTTTAAAATTAGAATTTCAATTTTGAAATAGCTGAAGTTATTTTATTGCGTTAACTCTTGTTTTTATTGCGTTAATGCGATTGGTGTAAATGATGTATATTTATAGTAAAAAGCCAAAAGCTCAAAAAGAAGCCTCAATTTAAACTATCAGAATGTACTTAAAATACCTATTCCTGTGTTTGATTTTGTTTACAATCACATCAAATTCACAAATTTTAGAAACTAAAAAAAACTTCCGTGCAGCAGATTCGCTGTTAAAAGAACCTAGCTTTTCTGTTCACAAAGACAATTATTTCTTAACCGGAGTTCCTGTTAATACCGCTATTACACGAAACACTGCTGATGTAAAATATCAGGTTAGTTTTAAGTTGCGATTAAACTCAAAGCCTTTATGGGGTGGATTTTTTCCGTATTTAATGTACACTCAAAAAGCTTTTTGGGATATTTATGCAAGCTCAAAACCGTTTTCAGAAATTAATTTTAATCCAGGTGTTGCCCTTGTTCGTCCGTTTTATTTAAAAGGCGGAAGGCTAACCTACGGATCAATCTCTTTTGAGCATGAATCCAATGGCAGGGATTCTATTTATTCCAGAACCTGGAACATGCTTGCTTTTTCATTAAAATCGCAAGTTTCTCCAAGGTGGATTGTTGGCTTAAGAGGATGGATTCCGCTTGTTGATAAAGAAGATAATCCCGGACTTACCAAATATGTAGGATATGGCGAAGCGAGTGCAACTTATCAGATACAACCCGGACGATGGAGCGCAGACATTCTTTTTAGAAAAGGAAGTGGTCTTATCAATTATGGATCCTTACAGACACAGGTAAACTGGAGACCTTATAAAAGCGAAAATTATTATCTCACATTGCAGTGGTTTGTAGGTTACACAGAAAGTTTAATTGATTATCAGGAACACAAAAGCATGGTGCGTATAGGATTTACGATCAAACCCGAAAATATGGGGATTTTTTAAATTGACTGAAATAGGAGCTGTGTGAATTTTAGGTATTAAAAACTATTAAGTCTTATGGCTAAACTTTTTAAATCCTGTTCAAGAGAACGAATCGTAGACTGTAGCTCATTAAGCATGTTAGCTCTGGAATGTAAATTGTCTGCTGTATAAATTCCGCCTTCGTCAAAGAAAAGTTTTTGAGTTTTAGGATCTATCTTTCCATCAAAATTATATTGCAGCCATCGGTTTTTTATGCTTTCCTGCAAGTCGTTTTCTCCGGAATTACTAAATTGTTTCTCGTTAAGAATAGTCCAGATCGAATTTGGATACGTTTGATTAGAATTGTCATTGTACCAAATATTTCGCAACAGGTTTCTTTCAAGTTTAAGGTCAATTTTTTTTCCTTTTGGTGAAATAGTCAAAGCTCCCAATCCGGCGCTAAGCAATCCGCCACTTACACCAACTAAATTACTGGCATTGTTGTTTTTTATTAAAACAGTTGCAACAGTTGTCAGCGCACCTAAAGTAACAGAAGCGACTGTAAGATTTTTGGTTTTTTTGTTATTAAGATCGTCTACAAAGTCGGCTAGTTTATTGATGCGCTCACCATTACAATCTAATTCTGATGCCAATGCATTGATCTCTATATTGGTAAGTAGTAAGCGATCAGTAATTTTTTGTTTTAGGACTAACCGTTTCAAAGTATCTTTTTTAGTCTGAAGATACTCTGCTAAATAAATTTCAATACCAATTGCTTTACTGATCAGGATGTCATGTTTCGATAAGTTAGCATTTAAAATACTGTCTTGTTTGTGTGTGTTGGTTTTAGGAATTTCGATTTGAGAATAATCATATGATATGGTGGGCTGACAAAAATTGGTGGTCAGATAATCAATTTTTGTGCTTTTTAAAACAGTTGAACATGACGAAACAAGAATTGATATTGTAAGCAATCCGGTAAATATTTTCAGTTGTTTCATATGGTTTTGTTTTGGCGTTATAAAACTTTACTTCATCTTTAGTGGTAATAGAAGTTTAAAGTATTTTAGGTTAAACGAAAATACAAATTAAATTTCTAATGGTTTCTGTTTCATTAGAGTGTGTAAAATGTAATGAAGAAGATTGAAAATCCTGAAATTAAATTTACCTTTTAGAGGTAAAATTTAAAGTCATTTAAAAACGCTACTTAAAATTTACATCCCATTTTTTGTACCTTTAGTACGATAATGATTTTAAAAATTGAAAATTAAAATGTTTTTAAGTTTTGATTCTAAAATGATCTCTACGTCTAATTATTGAAAATTTTATTTATGAGCATTAACTCTCAAAATGTATTAGATTATGCGAATAACAACACCATTTTTATGGTTTGGAATTTGAAAAAAAATACTTCTCCTGATGATACTTTTAAAAAGCTCTGTTCCTTAATTATCAACCTTAATAATTCTGCGAATACCCGTTTTCCGGATTGTAAGGCGAGTATCGTTATGGGAATTGGTTATGAAGCGTGGCTATTATTAAACTTACCTAAACCGCTTCCAAAAGAATTAGTGCCATTTGAACCCATCGTAGGATCTAAACACACGGCAGTTGCCACCAGCGGAGATTTACATTTTCATATACGATCTACAGAGTTTAGTTTTTGTATCGATGCAGCATCAGCTATTTCAGATGTTTTATCAGAAATTGGAGAAAGTATCGAAGAAATTCATGGTTTTAGATATTGGGATAGCCGAAGTATTTTGGGATTTGTAGATGGTACAGAAAATCCACACGGTAGTGATCGGGAATATTTTGGAATAATTGGCGACGAGGATTCTTTGTATAAAGGCGGGAGTTATTTATTTGTTCAAAAATACATTCACGATCTCAATGCCTGGAAATCTCTGTCTGTTCAGGAACAGGAAAAAGTAATTGGCAGATCAAAAGCCGATGATATCGAAATGTCTGATGAAGAGAAACCTTCCAATTCACATTCGGCACTTGCCAATGTGGGAGACGATTTAAAAATTGTACGTGATAATATGCCATTTGGTAATGTATCTTCTAATGAAATGGGAACTTATTTTATTGCTTATGCCAGTACATTCAGTACCATACAAAAAATGCTGACCAATATGTTTGTTGGTTCTCCAATAGGTAATTATGATCGTATTTTAGATTTTAGTACAGCGAAAACCGGAACTCTTTTCTTTGTTCCTACTTTTGATATGCTGGATCAGTTTGCAGAGTAAAGAGTAAAGAGTAAAGAGTAAAGAGTAAAGAGTAAAGAGTAAAGAGTAAAGAGTAAAGAGTAAAGAGTAAAGAGTAAAGAGTAAAGAGTAAAGAGCGATTCGATGGGGTCGCTTTTTTGGTTTTATGACTTTGTAGTCTCCGTATACTCTTTTAAAAATGTTGTTGGTCGAAATAGTAGTGAATAAAATATGGATTTGATTTAAATTTAGATTTTAATTCACTTTCAGTCAAAATAGTATCCGGAGTATAAATGAAAAATATTTTTTTAATACTGAGTTTTTTTTCCTTCATCACATCAATTTGCTCTCAGGAATTGGTAAAAACTCCTGCGCCATTTGGTCCGTTGCCAACACAAAAACAAATTGACTGGCAGGAAATGGAATTTTATGGCTTTGTACATTTTTCATTAAACACTTTTACCAATAAAGAATGGGGTTATGGAGATGAATCTCCGCAACTTTTTAATCCAACGAATTTAGATGTTCGTCAATGGGCGCGTATTGTAAAAGCTGCCGGAATGAAAGGAATTATTTTGGTAGCCAAACATCATGATGGATTTTGTTTGTGGCCATCGGCATATACAGAACGTTCTGTAAAAAATTCCCCATGGAAAAATGGTAAAGGTGATTTGGTAAAAGAATTAGCGGTAGCCTGCAAGGAATACGGACTGAAACTCGGATTATATCTTTCGCCCTGGGACAGAAATCGTGCAGATTATGGTAAACCCGAATATGTTACTTATTTCAGAAATCAGTTAAAAGAATTATTGACCAATTATGGAGATGTTTTCGAAATGTGGTTTGACGGAGCCAATGGTGGAGACGGTTATTATGGCGGTGCCAACGAAACCCGAAAAATTAATACCCTTGAATATTACAATTGGGATGAAACTTATAAGTTGATTTATAAAATAGCACCAAAAACACTAGTTTGGGGAGTTGGACCTTCAGAAGCCCGATGGATTGGAAATGAAGAAGGTCGTGCCGGAAAAACAAACTGGTCTCTTTTACGTCAAAAGGATGAGCTGGCAGGGAAAGTTCATTATACTGAATTCATGTCGGGACATGAAGATGGCGAAAAATGGGTTCCGGGCGAAGCCGATGTTTCAATAAGACCAGGATGGTTTTACCATGCTGTTGAAGATGATAAAGTACGTTCGCTGGATGAAATGGTCGACATTTATTATGAATCGGTTGGGCGAAATGCAACTTTGCTACTAAATCTTCCGGTGGATAAAAGAGGTTTGGTTCATGAAAATGATGAGACAAGACTAAAAGAATTAGTCGCTACTATAAAAGCCGATTTTAAAACAGAATTATTATCCCGAACAAAAATCTCTGCTAATAATGTTAGAGGAAATAGTAATGAGTTTGGGGCAAAAAATGTAACTGACGGAAATAAAAATTCGTATTGGGCAACCGATGATAATATTAAAACAGCTTCGATAACTTTTGAATTTGATAAACCAACTGATATAAACCGTGTATTGCTTCAGGAATATATTCCACTGGGACAACGTGTTAAAACTTTTAATGTTGAGGTTAAAACAGATAGAATCTGGAAAACTGTTGCCGCAGAAACTACTATTGGGTACAAACGAATTCTAAGAATTGACAGGGTTAAAGCGTCTGCATTAAGAATCAACATTACAGATTCAAAAGCGAGCATTGTAATTTCAAATATTCAGGCATATAATGCGCCTGTTTTTGTGCGTATGCCGGAAATTCAGCGAGATAAAAACGGCGATATAACAATAAAATCTGAAGATGGAAATCCGGTTTATTATTCGCTTGACGGAAAAAATCCAACGAAAAAAAGTACTTTATATAAAGGAGTATTCAAATACAATAAAGCCGTTCAGATAAAAGCGATTGCTATTAATACAAACGAAAATATCAGCAGCGCCATAAAAACGGCAAAGTATGGTGCATCAAAAGAAAACTGGAAAATAGTTACTGCTTCCAGTGGAGATTTAACAATGGCAAACCGAATTATCGATGGAAATCCTGATACAGACTGGAGTTTTGGTAATGATACTAATAAACTTCCACAGGAAATAACAATCGATATGGGAAGTATTTTAAACATAAACGGGTTTACTTATATGCCACAACAAGTTGGAAATAATCTCAATCTAATCTCTAACTATGAATTTTACACCAGTCTGGATAATGTAAAATGGACTTTGCAGTCTGAAGGGGAATTTTCGAATATAAAAAACAATCCGATCGAACAGGTAAAAACATTTAAAAAAAGTAAAGCAAGATATCTTCGTTTTGTAGCAAAGTCGGCAGTTTCTAAGGGATCGACAGTTTCGATTGCAGAAATAAATGTAATTGAAACCTTGTAAGCTGGTTTCGGTTTGTGATCTTTTTTCTTAAAGTTTTAAATTGTGTTTTCTAGCGAAGTTTACACGTTATTAGTCGAATTTTTGATTATTTCCATGGTCTAATATTTAATTTTATATTAAATAATTAGAACAACAGGCAAATGATTAAAGAAAGTATAAATTTCAAAGAAGCAGGAAAGTTCGAAGAAACCCGCTTCGAGAAAATTCATAATGTGATTTTCGATTCATCTCAGGAAGCTTCGATTTTAGTCGCTCAGGAAATAGCCAATATCATTCAAAGAAAAGAAGAATTAAACGAGCCATGTATTTTAGGACTTGCGACAGGATCTTCACCTGTAAAAGTATACGAAGAGCTGGTAAGACTTCATAAAGAAGAAGGTTTGAGTTTTGCAAACGTCGTGACTTTCAATTTAGATGAATATTATCCAATGGATAAAAACGATATTCAGAGTTACTGGTATTTCATGCATGAACATCTTTTTAATCATGTTAATATTTTACCTCAAAACATCAATATTCCTGACGGAAATATCAGTAATGAAGACCTGCAGCAATATTGTATCGATTACGAAATGAAGATTAAATCCTACGGAGGATTAGATTTTCAGTTGTTAGGAATCGGGAGAACGGGGCATATTGGATTTAATGAACCGGGATCGCATGTTAATTCAGCAACACGAAGTATTACACTCGATCATTTAACACGTCAGGATGCTGCATCTTCCTTTTTGGGAGTGGATAATGTGCCGAGAAAAGCCATCACAATGGGAATTGGTACTGTAAAAAATGCCAAGCGAATTGTGCTTCTCGGATGGGGAATCAGTAAAGCAGAAATAATAAAGAAAACAATCGAAGGAGAAATTTCATCGAGAGTTCCGGCTACGTATTTACAACAGCACAACAATACAACATTTGTGTTAGATACAGAAGCATCATCAGAACTAACGAGAGTAAAAACCCCCTGGCTGGTAAAATCGGTAATCTGGACAGAAGAGTTAAAACTAAAAGCCGTTGCGTGGTTAAGTGAATTGACCAAAAAACCTTTCCTGAAACTAACGGACAAAGATTATAACGATAACGGAATGTCGAGCGTTTTGGCAGAAGAAGGAACTGCTTACCATTTGAATATTAAAATGTTCAATAAAATGCAGCAAACCATCACAGGATGGCCGGGTGGAAAACCTAATGCTGATGATACCAACAGACCGGAACGTGCAACTCCCGAAAGAAAAAGAATCATCATATTTAGTCCGCATCCGGATGATGATGTTATTTCGATGGGAGGAACTTTTGACCGATTGGTAGAGCAGGGACATGATGTTCATATTGCGTATCAAACCTCAGGAAATATAGCAGTTTCGAATGAAGAGGCTTTAAAGTTTGCCGAAATTTCGATGGCATTAAATAAAAACTCTGAAGAAGCTGAAAATATCATCAACTTTTTAAAGAATAAAAAAGCAAATGATATTGACTCATTAGAAGTGAGAAGATTAAAAGGATTGATTAGAAGAAGTGAATCAGTTGCAGCAACCAGATATTTAGGTGTACCGGATTCAAATGTTAACTTTTTAGATTTACCATTTTATGAAACTGGAACAGTTAAGAAAAATAACCTTGGAGAGGCTGATATACAAATTATGTGTGATATTATCGAAAGGATAAAACCACATCAGATTTATGCAGCAGGAGATTTGGCAGATCCACACGGAACGCACAAAGTGTGCCTTGATAGTTTGTTTGAAGCTTTAAAGCGATTAAAACACAAAAGCTTTATGGATGATTGCTGGGTTTGGCTGTATAGAGGAGCCTGGCATGAATGGGAATCGTACCAAATCGAAATGGCGGTTCCAATGAGTCCGGATCAGGTACTTAAAAAACGTCATGCTATTTTTTACCATCAGTCACAAAAAGACGGGGTAATGTTTCAGGGCGATGACAGCCGCGAATTCTGGGTAAGGGTAGAAGACCGAAACAGATTAACGGCAGAAAAATATCATGCTTTAGGATTAGCAGACTATTCTGCCATCGAAGCATTTAAACGATATTTCTTTTAGAGAAATTTTGTTTTAAAAACGTAATAAGCTATTTCATGTGGTTTATTGGTTAGTTACCAGTTTTGAAAATGCAGCCGTGGTTGGCTGCATTTTTTTGTTTTGTGGGGTTTTACCGCAAACTTTTTCTCTCAGTTTTGTCACCCTGAGCGAAGTCGAAGGGCGCTAAAACAAAAAAACTTTAATCAATGTTTTTAAACATTGATTAAGGTTTCAATACGTTAAACATCTAACATTTTACTTATTAACTTCTCACAAAATCAAATCGAAGAATTCAAAATTCTTTGTTTTACATGATCGATATACGATCTGCCAATTACATATCGTAAACCTTCAATTTCGATGCTGTTTCCTTCAACGGCATCAATTTTATCAATAGCAATTGTATAGGATCTGTGTATTCTTAAAAAATTTCTCTCCGGAAGCAAATCTGTAAAATCAGACAGTGTGCTGTGAATTATATATTTACCTGTTAGAGTGTTTATTTTTAAATAATCTTTTAAGCTTTCGATAACCAGAATTTCATTAAAGAAAATCTTTTTCATTCTTTTCTTGTCGATTTTTACGAATATAAAAGGGCTGTCGGCACTGCTTTCCTGCGGAATATTAGTTTTATTTTCGAGTCTTTTACTAATCTTATTTAAGGTTTTCATTAACCTCGGAAACTCGATTGGTTTTACCAGATAATCTAAAACATCCAGTTCGTAAGTTTCAATTGCAAACTGACTATAGGCACTCGTGATAATAAGAATTGGTGGATTTTCAAGGCTCTTTATAAAATTAATACCATCAAGAACAGGCATGTTGATATCGAGAAAGATAACATCAACGGTGTTATTTTTCAGGAAATTTAAACCTTCAATTGGATTGCTGAAAGTATTTATTACCTCAAAATTTTCAATCGGCTCTAAATAATTTTTAATAACATTAATCGCCAAAGGCTCATCGTCAATAATCAAACAATTTATTTTCATTTCTATAATCTTAGTTATTTGAGCGAAATAATTTAGCAGGTAAATTTATATACGAAGAAAAGTTGTGTCTAGGTTACTTTAATCACAAGTTTTACGACAAAAATATCTTTTTTATTTTTAAATGAAAGCTTATAGTCATTTTTATTA
This sequence comes from Flavobacterium chilense, assembly GCF_001602525.1. Classification (GTDB taxonomy): domain Bacteria; phylum Bacteroidota; class Bacteroidia; order Flavobacteriales; family Flavobacteriaceae; genus Flavobacterium; species Flavobacterium chilense. The sequence continues at coordinate 98,069 of NZ_LSYT01000004.1, read as the reverse complement.
TAACCTAACTCCAATCTTTTTTTTACATTCTCAATACCTATGCCACTTGACTTGTTAAAATTGTCCTCATGTTGTGTAATTTCTGGCGTTGGATTAGAAATAGTAAAATGCAGGTAATCGCCTTTTATCTTAAAATTTATATTGATCACCACTTTGCCGGTATTTTTGTTTACACCGTGTTTAAAAGCATTTTCAATAAAAGTTAATAATATGATAGGAGAAATCTCTTTGTCATGAATATCACCGGATATAGACATATTTACCTCTAATCGGTCATCATTTCGGATTCTCTCCAGATCAAGATAATTCTGAATGCAAAGTATTTCATTTTCCAGAGTCTGTCTTTTGCTTCTTGTATCGTACAGCATATAGCGCATTAGCTCAGAAAGTTTCAGGACAATTTTTGGTGTTTTGTTTGATTTTTCGACAGATAAAGAATAAATGTTATTGAGTGTATTAAAGAAAAAGTGCGGAGAAATTTGAGATTTCAGGAAAAGCAATTCCGTTTCTAATTGAGATTTTTCCAGATCCGTAACCCTTTTTTGTTCCTTCAAAAAATCTAATGTAATCTTAATAGCCGTAACAAAAGTGATCACATACAGTTCACCCATCATCATATCTATAGTATAGTTGAGGGTTAACTCATCTATAAATTCCGGGCCTTCAGGCCAAACGTTATGGTTTATTAATAGATATGTAAGGTTAAATTTTACGATAACCATTAAAAATAGAGAAGATAAAATGGCCAGTATATACAAAAGGTACTTTTTTCGATAGACCAGATACGGCATAAACACCAAAATATTCAGATAACACAAAGTCATGTGAATAGGAAATCCCAATAAGTTTGTTTTGAACGAATAGAGATAGTCATTAAAATAGCTTCCCCATCGAAATGTGTTAAATAAAAAGTAAGTAAGCCAAAAAAAGATGTGATAATGCAATGGTATGCGATAAAGTTTGCCGGAACTGAAATTCATAATACTGGTATTTTTTGTGACTTTTTTTGGTGTTTATCTTAGTTAAACTGTCGTCCGTCTAAATTAGTTTTAATAAAATTCTAATTTATTTAAATTTAAAGTTAAATTAAGATTGTTTTATATGAAGAATTTTACCCTGCTGGGCTTATTGGTCATTTTGACTGCAAGTTGCAAAATAAATGTAAATAAAAATAGCGAGCAAAAAATACTTTTTGTTAATCATGTAGATCCTTTTATTGGTACAGGAGGTCACGGACATACTTATCCGGGAGCAACGGTTCCTTTTGGAATGCTTCAGGTAAGTCCTGACAACGGAATCTCAAGTTGGGACTGGTGTTCCGGATATCATTACTCAGATTCTATTGTAGCGGGTTTTAGCCATTTGCATTTAAGCGGAACCGGAATTGGCGATCTGGCAGATATTCTTTTCATGCCGACCAATAAAAAACTTGATTTAACTACAAAAACAACTTCACGAGATCAATTACCATATAAATCAAAATACAGTCATGTTAACGAAAAAGCAACACCGGGTTCTTACCAGGTTTTTCTTGAGGATCCTAAGATCAATGTAGAATTAACCTCTTCACAACGCACAGCATTTCATAAATACACCTTTGCAAAAAACGATACACAATCTGTAGTTATCGATTTAGGATTTGCGATTAATTGGGACAAAACGGTAAAAACCGGAATCACAATTGAAGACCAATACACGATAAGCGGATATCGCTATAGTACAGGCTGGGCAAAAAATCAGAAAGTATTTTTTGTCGCCAAATTTTCGAAACCTATTACAGAATCAGTTTTAATTGCTGACAAGCAAATCATTAATTCCAAAAAAGCCGACGCAGAAAACACATCGGCACAACTGTTTTTTGACCCGAAAAAATCAGATCAGTTATGGGTTAAAGTAGCTTTATCTTCGGTAAGTGTGGCTAATGCCAAAGACAATCTGGACGATGAAAAGTCAACTTTTGATACCACAAAATCTAAAGCAGCTACTATATGGAATACTGCTTTGAGCAAAATCGAAGTTGAAACCCCAACAGATTCATTAAAGACCATTTTCTATACCGCGATGTTCCACGCCCAAGTTGCCCCTGTAACCTATAGTGATAAAAACGGTCAGTTTAGAAAAGAGGATGATCAAATTGCTACGGCAAAAGATTATACCGCTTACTCGACCTTATCACTATGGGATACTTTTAGAGCCGAAAATCCATTACTGACTTTATTGGCTCCGAACAAAACTTCAGACATTGTAAACTCAATGTTAGCCTATTACGATACAAAAAAAATATTACCGGTCTGGACGTTATATGCCAACGAAACCAATACCATGACAGGCTATCATTCAATCCCTGTAATTGCAGATGCTTATCTAAAAGGAATTAAAGGTTTTGATGCAGAAAAAGCTTATCAAGCCATGAAAGCGACTATGATGCAGGATGAGCGAGGATTGAATTACTATAAAAAATACGGTTATATTCCGTTTAACTTACTGGATGAATCAGTTACGATTACTTTAGAATATGCTTATGATGATTGGTGTGTGGCACAAATGGCAAAAGCCTTAGGGAAAAACGAAGATTATCAATTTTTCCTGAACCGTTCCAAAGCCTACCAACATTTATTTGATCCTAAAACAGGATTCATGAGAGGAAAATCGGATGATGGAAAATCATGGAACGAACCTTTTGATCCAAAACATTCCAACCACAGAGAACATACAGATTATACCGAAGGAAATGCCTGGCAACACAGCTGGTTTGTTCCTCAAAATGTAGAAGATTTTATTTCACTGCACGGAAGTAATGAGATTTTCGTAAAACGTTTAGAACAATTATTTACAGAAAGTTCAGAAATTACAGGAAGCAATGTTTCAGCAGATATTTCAGGATTAATTGGTCAGTATGCACACGGAAACGAGCCAAGTCATCACATTGCTTATATGTTCAATCATGCCGGACAGCCCTGGAGAACACAATATTGGGTACGTCATATTTTAGATACTCAATACAATACAACCCCAAACGGTTTAAGTGGTAACGAAGACTGCGGACAAATGTCGGCTTGGTATGTTTTTAGTTCCATGGGATTATATCCAATGAATCCGGCTTCGGGAGAATATGAAATAGGAAGCCCGATTTTCGAAAAAGCAAAAATCAATCTTGAAAACGGAAAATCTTTTGTAATCGAAGCAGAAAACGTTTCAGATAAAAACTTTTATATCCAGTCGGCAACACTCAATGGTGTTCCGTTCAATAAAACAGCTATTACACATCAGCAAATATTGCAGGGCGGGACTTTGCATTTTGTAATGGGATCCCAACCCAATAAAAACTGGGGAGTAAAACTATAACCAACCACATAACTAATAAATAAACATAAATTAATGGATATAATTGACGTATCAATCATTGTAGCCTATATTCTGCTCTCGGTAGGAATAGGAATTTGGATTTCAAGAAAAGCATCAAAAGGACTCGACGATTACTTCCTTGGCGGAAAAACAATCAAATGGTATTTTTTAGGCCTAAGCAACGGATCAGGAATGTTTGATGTTTCAGGAACTTCCTGGATGATTGGAGTATTGTTTTTATATGGTGTAAAAAGTTTTATGTTTATGTGGCTCTGGCCAATCTGGAACCAGATTTTTGTGATGATGTTCCTTGCCGTCTGGATTAGAAAATCAAAAGTAATGACTGGTTCTGAATGGATTCTAACCCGTTTTGGAAGTGACAGGGCCGGAAAAGCATCTCATATTATCGTCGCCATTTTTGCTATAATTTCTACCATTGGTTTTATCGCTTATTTTTTTGAAGGTATCGGTAAATTTGTAACCATTATTCTTCCGTGGGATTTAACGCTTCATTATGGCGATTTAATTATACTGACTTCTGAGCGTTCTTATGCGCTGATTATTATATTTCTTACTACAGTTTACACCGTAAAAGGCGGAATGTTTTCTGTAGTTGCTACCGAAGTGGTACAATATTTAATCATGATTACCGCTGGTGTCCTGATTGCCGGTTATGCATTTATCAATTATACTGATATTCAGATCAATTCGGTCATTACAGAAGAGTGGAAAAATGTTTTCTTTGGTTGGCAATTTGAAACCCAATGGAGTGATAAATTTCAAACCTTCAATAATTTAATAGATTCAGAAGGATATAAAATGTTCGGTGCTTTTATCGGAATGACTTTGTTCAAAGGTTTCTTTGCCAGTGTAGCCGGACCAACGCCAAGTTATGATTTGCAAAGAATACTTTCTACCAAATCCGTAAAAGAAGCAGCGTATATGAGCGGTTTTACCAATTTGATTTTATTCATTCCGAGATATTTATTAATCACCGGAATTGTAGTAATTGCGTTGGTAAATTTAGCACCGGAATTAAATGCCAATACAGGTTTAACCGGAGCCGATTTAGAATTATTAATGCCAAAAGTCGTTAATTTATACATTCCTGTTGGAATCAAAGGAATTTTGCTAGCCGGTTTATTAGCCGCTTTCATGTCCGGATTTTCAGCATTTGTAAACGCAGGACCTGCTTACATAGTCAACGATATTTATAAAAAATATTTCAAGCCTGTTGCCTCAAATGCGCATTATATCAAAGTAAGTCAGATTTCTTCTTTTCTGGTAGTAGGGCTGGGCGTTTTTATGGGATTTTTTGCAGACTCCATCAATTCCTTAACACTTTGGATTACAAGTGCTTTGTACGGAGGTTATGTCGCAGCCAATTTCTTAAAATGGATTTGGTGGCGTTTTAATGGCTGGGGTTATTTCTGGGGAATGTTCGCCGGATTAGTGGTAGCTTCTTTGCAATTTGCTTTAGGTCAGGCCAAAGGAAGTTTAACCGAAGGATCATTTTTGTACGATTTAGCGCAAGTACAGGCGATTTATTTATTCCCGCTAATATTTGGTTTCTCGATTCTGGGTTGTCTTTTAGGAACATTCCTGAGTAAACCAACAGATATCGAAGTGCTAAAATCTTTTTATACCAATGTAAGACCCTGGGGTTGGTGGAAACCGGTTTATAAATTATTAAGAGCAGAAGATCAGACTTTCGAAAAAAATAATGATTTCTGGAAAGATATGCTAAACTGTGCCATCGGGATTGTATGGCAGTCGAGTATGATCCTGCTTCCTATATTTTTTATTATCAGAGATTATCCAAAAGCCATTACAGCATTACTGGTGTTTTTAGTAACAACCACGATATTAAAATTTACATGGCTGGATAAAGTTAGAAAAATCGAAGATTAAGATAAAAGAAGCAAGAAGCAAGAGCTTTGTCAAAGTTTAAAACTTTGACAAAGCTTTGGAAATATTTTTAAACACATAGAAACATAGGTTTAAGTGTGTATAAAAAGAATACAAAAGAAACTAGTTTCTAACACATAGTCCCGAGGCTTCGGGATTTGTTAATGCAAGTGAAACGCCTTTAAGCGGTTTTCAAAAACTATGTTCCTATGTGTTTAAATAAATGACAAAAGTGATAGAATAGAAACAATAAATAAAAAACAAAAAAATGAGCAGTATTCCCTGGCAAGACAGACCCGAAAACAGTAACGATGTAATGTGGAGATATTCTGAAAATCCAATTATCGACAGGTATGCAATTCCATCATCAAACAGTGTTTTTAATAGTGCTGTTGTACCTTTTGGAGATGGTTTTGCGGGTGTTTTCAGATGTGATAACAAAGCGGTTCAAATGAATATTTTTGCCGGATTTAGTAAAAACGGAATCGATTGGGATATCAACCACGAACCCATCGTAATGCAGTCTGGTAACACAGACATGATCGAATCGGCTTATAAGTACGATCCACGTGTGGTTTTCATCGAAGATCGTTACTGGATTACCTGGTGTAACGGTTACAACGGACCAACAATTGGTATTGGATATACGTTTGATTTTAAAGAGTTTTTTCAATGCGAAAATGCCTTTTTGCCATTCAACAGAAACGGTGTTTTATTCCCGCAAAAAATAAACGGAAAATATGCCATGTTAAGCCGTCCAAGTGATAACGGACATACACCTTTTGGAGATATCTGGATCAGTTACAGTCCGGATATGAAATATTGGGGAGAACATCGTTTGGTCATGAAACCAACTCCTTTTGAAGACAGTGCGTGGCAATGTACCAAAATTGGAGCAGGACCAATTCCTATTTTAACCAACGAAGGCTGGCTTATGATCTATCACGGAGTTATCAATACCTGCAACGGTTTTCGTTATGCAATGGGTTCAGCACTTTTAGATGTTGATGCACCGGATCAGGTAAAATATAGAACACAGCCTTATTTATTAGGACCAGCAGAACTTTACGAACAAGTAGGCGATGTACCAAATGTAGTTTTCCCATGTGCTGCTTTACACGATACAGAAGAAGATAAACTGGCCGTATATTATGGAGCAGCAGATACAGTTGTAGCTATTGCATTTGGTAAATTAAGCGAAGTAATTCAGTTTACAAAAGATAACAGTTTATAAAAAAAGCATGCGTTTAAAATTTCAATGGTTAACAGTGGTTATAGGTTTTCTTTCGGTTGTGGGTTTTTCACAGTCAAAGAAAAATACCATTATTCCTAAAACCTATGTAGCAGTAAAAACAACAACTCCAATTGTGATCGATGGTGATGAAACTGATGCCGCCTGGAGTAAAGCAGACTGGACAGAACTTTTTGAAGATATTGAGAATGGTATAAAACCAAAGTATGCTACAAAAGTAAAAATGCTCTGGGATGAAACCAATTTCTATATTGTAGCAAAAATGGAAGAACCGCATGTTTGGGCAAATTTAAAACAACGCGATACCATTATTTTTTATAACAATGATTTTGAAGTCTTTATAGATCCCGATAGCGACACTTTTAACTATTATGAATTAGAAATAAACGCCTTAAATACCGCTTGGGATCTATTTTTATCAAAACCGTATCGTGAAAATGATAATGTTGTTTTAAACGACTGGAATATTCCCGGACTTAAATCAGCAGTTAAAATTCATGGAACATTAAATAATCCCAATGATATTGATCAGGGATGGACTTTAGAAATGGCAATTCCGTGGGCAGCTTACAAAACCTCTTATTTTGATCAGAACGTACCTGTAGATAAATTCTGGAGAGTCAATTTTTCAAGAGTTAACTGGCAGCATTCCCTTGTTGATGGCAAATACGAACGAAAAAAAGATGCCGACGGAAAATTTTTGCCGGAGTACAATTGGGTTTGGTCGCCAATGGGTGTCATCAATATGCATGAACCAGAAAAATGGGGCTATGTTTATTTTTCTTCCAAAGAAGGAAAAGATAACTTTACCATTCCGCAGGATGAAAAAGTAAAATGGGAACTTTATAATTTATACAGAGCCCAAAAAGAGTATTATCAGAAAAATAAAGTATGGGCAAAATCGATTGCCAGCCTTACAAAAGAAACCATCAGTATTGATCATAAAATTTTAAAACCGGTAGTAGAAAATCATGCATCCGGATTTAATATTGCAGTAAAAAGTCCATTTTCTAATCAAACCTTTATAATCAGGCAGGATGGTAAAATAATACAAAAATAAACCACTATGAAACTACCAAAACTATTACTTTTTATATTGGCACTAACGATTTTTTCCTGTGCTAAGAAAGAAGAACAAACCACTTTTAAATTTGGAGTCTGGACCACCGCAGATGCCAAAAAATCAGATGCTGATTATTCGAAAGAATTTAAAAAATACAAAGAGGGCGGAATCGATGAGGTATTAATTAATACCACAACAGATCCAAAACTCTTAAAAAGATTAGTGCCTCTTGCCACCAAAGAAGGCTTAAAAGTGCATGCCTGGATTATGGCGATGAACAGGCCCGGAGATTCTCTGGCATTACAACATCCGGATTGGTATATGGTAAGTAAAGAAGGAAAATCCTGTTTTGACAATCGCCCTTATGTAGATTATTACCAATGGTTGTGTCCAACCAGAAAAGAATCAAGAGAACATGTTTTACATTTAGTAGAAGAATTAGCAAAAGTTGACGGGATCGAAAGCGTTCACTTAGATTATATTCGTTTTCCGGACATTTTTTTACCAATCAGTTTATTGCCAAAATACAACTTGGTTCAGGATACAGAATTACCTCAGTTTGATTTTTGCTATTGCGATGAATGTATCAGGGCATTCGAAAAAATCCATCATAAAAATCCAAAAGAAAGTCATAACACTTCGATTGATATGGAGTGGAAAAACTTCAGGTTAAATGCCATACAAGCAGTTGTAAATGATGCTTATACCATTGCACACAAACACAATAAAAAACTAACCGCAGCAGTGTTTCCGTATCCTGAAATGGCAGATCATATGGTGCGCCAGCGTTGGGACAAATGGAATATCGACGAAGTATATCCTATGATTTACCATAGTTTTTATAATGAAGAAATTGACTGGGTTGGTTATGCCACCAAACAAGGTGTTGCTGATTTAGAAGACAAGAAAACAAAAATCAACACAGGAATTTATATTCCGGGATTAAAAAACGATAAAGAACTTAAAGAAGCGATTTTACTCGCAAAAGAAAACGGAGCAGCAGGAGTTTCTTTCTTTGACGGAAATGCATTGACAGAAAGTAACCTGAAAACCATCGCAGCAACAAAAGCAGGTCTAAAATAGCAGATTATTTTTAAACACATAGAAACATAGATTTTTTTTCTCACAAGATTAAAATTATCGACAGAATTATTCACATTGCTCTGTGAAATGATACAATTTAAATGTCTTTTTTTTAACTTTAAAATCTATGTTTCTATGCGTTCAGAATAAAAATAGCAGGCAAGAATAAAAAAACAAAGAATGAACAAAATAATATCCATAGTATCATTACTAATTACTTCAATAGTAACGGTTAATGCGCAGGAAAAAGTTCCGTTTTGGCAGAATGAAAAAATCAACGAAGAACATCGTGAACCCATGCATGCAGCTTATTATGTTTTTGAGAATGAAGCATTAGCTGTTAAAAACGAATGGAGACAATCTAAAAATTACCTCGATATTAATGGAGCCTGGAAATTTAAATATGCAGACAGTCCAAATGATCTGCCTAAAGATTTTGAGAAAACAAATTTTAATGATAAAAGCTGGGATAACTTTAGAATTCCCGCAAGCTGGGATGTAAATGGTTATGGATATCCGGTTTATGTAAATACCACTTATGATTTTGATTATTTAATGGCGCCAAATCCGCCGTTTGTACCCACAAAATACAACCCGACAGGAGTTTACAGAAAAGAAATTACAATCGATAAATCGTGGGAAGGAAAAGACATTTTTCTTCACATAGGAACCGCAAAGTCAAACCTTACTGTTTGGGTAAACGGCGTTTATGTAGGATATGGAGAAGATGGAAAATTACCATCAGAATTCAATCTGAACAAATATGTAAAAACAGGTAAAAACACCCTTGTTTTGCAAGTGATGAAATGGAATGACGGTTCGTATTTAGAATGTCAGGACATGTGGAGAATGAGCGGAATTACGCGTGATTCTTATTTAGTTGCCAGAAATAAAGCCCATTTAAAAGACTATGAAATTATTCCCGATCTGGATGCAAATTATGTAAACGGAAGCTTAAAAATTTCAACACAATTCTCTGATTTAGATAAAAAAGACAGTTACACTTTAGAGGTTCAGTTAAAAGAAGAAGATAAAATTATAGCTTCAAAAGTAATTTCCGCTTTAAGCGAAAAACAAACCTTTGATTTTACAGTAAACAATCCTAAAAAATGGAGTGCCGAAATTCCGAATTTATACCAAATCTGTTTTCTTTTAAAAGATAAAAAAGGAACTATTGTAGAGGTAATCCACCAGAATGTTGGTTTTAGAAAAGTAGAAATCAAAGGCGGACAGCTTTTGGTAAACGGAAAAGCCATTTATATAAAAGGCGTAAACCGTCATGAAGTTGATCCGGTTACAGGACAAACCATTTCGAGAGAACGTATGGAACAAGATATTAAACTGATGAAAGAATTTAATATCAATGCGGTAAGAATGTCACATTATCCAAACGATGAATATTTCTATGAACTGTGCGATAAGTACGGAATTTATGTAGTGGATGAAGCCAATATAGAATCACACGGAATGGGCTACGATATCACCAAAACTCTGGGGAATAAACCTGACTGGGAACTGGCGCATTTGCAGCGTATGCAGCGTATGATCGAAAGAGATAAAAATCATACCTCGATTATTATCTGGAGTATGGGCAACGAAGCCGGAAACGGTTACAACTTTTACAGAGGATATTTGTGGATTAAAAACCGTGATAAATCAAGACCAATTCAGTACGAAAGAGCCACTGCAGGAGCCTGGGACGGAAAAGATTTAAAGTTCGAATGGGATTCAGATATTATTGATCCAATGTACAGTTCTCCCAATAAAATGGAAGAATATATTCTGGCAAACCCAAATCCGTCAAGACCTTACATTCAGTGCGAATATGCGCATGCGATGGGAAACTCAATGGGAAATTTCAAGGATTATTGGGATGTGATTCGTAAATATCCAAACTTTCAGGGCGGATTTATCTGGGATATGATCGATCAGTCCGTTTATAAAAAACTGGCTGACGGAATTACAATTCTGGCTTACGGAGGAGATTTTGGACCAAAAGATGTAAAAAGCGATAATAATTTTGTGAATAACGGCGTATTTACGGTTGACAGAAAACCAAATCCGCATGCTTTAGAAATGCGAAATGTATATCAAAACATTCTCACATCATGGGAAAATAAAGAAACTTCAACAATTAAAGTGTATAATGAATTCTCATTTAAAGATTTGAGTAATGTAACTTTACACTGGACATTAATTTTAGATGGAGTTAAAGAGGGAACAGGCGTTATCGATTATTTAGCCATTGATCCCAAACAATCTAAAACGTATACATTACCAATTAAATTAGGTGATAAAAAATTTCAGGAAGCTTTTATAAACATAAGTTATCAGTTAAAACAAGACGAACCGTTTTTACCAAAAGGTTTCGAAATTGCAACAGAACAACTGGCGTATAAAGGAAACTGGAAAAATGATATAAAAATTGAAGGATCAGGAAAAATTACAGTGGAGAAAAATGTAAATAATACCGTTTTCAAAAGCGATAAAGCAGAGATTACTTTCGACAAAAAAACAGGATTTATCAACGGTTACTCCTTTAATAATCTTGCTATTATAAAAGACGGATATCAATTGCGTCCTAATTTTTGGAGAGCACCAAACGACAATGATTTTGGCGCTAATTTTCAGATAAACTTAAAAGCCTGGAAAGACGCTACAGAAAATCCAACTTTGGTAAACTGGATATTCTCTGCAACAAAAGACAATAAAATTTTGGTAAAAGCAACGTATAGTTTACCGCAGGTTTCTTCGACTTTAGAATTGAATTATGAGCTAAACAGTAACGGCGAATTAGTTGTAAAAGAAGTTTTAAATATAGATAAAACCAAAGAGCAGCCTATTTTACCAAGATTTGGTATGGAAGTAATTGTTCCGAAAGATTTTAGCAATATGACTTATTACGGAAGAGGCCCGCATGAAAATTATATCGACAGAAATTACAGTTCAAAAGTGGGATTGTATACCCAAACGGTTTCTGAGCAATATTATCCTTATATCCGTCCGCAGGAAACAGGAAACAAAACCGATGTTCGTTTTCTGGAATTATCAGGAGATAAACTGAAATTAACCATAACATCTGACGAATTATTAGCCATAACGGCTTTACATTTTTTAAATGAAGATTTAGACGACGGATTGCAAAAGGACCAAAGACACGCCGCCGAATTGAAAGAAAGAGACTTAACGAGTTTAAAAATTGATTACAAACAAATGGGAGTAGGCGGTATAGACAGCTGGCAAGCCTGGCCAATGGAAAAATATCTGCTTAGAGATAAAACCTATGCGTATCAGTTTAAAATAATACCATCTTTAAAATAACAATTATGAGAACATTAAAAACAATTTACATCTTAATCTTCTTAGCCGTTTTAAGTTCGGGTTATAGTCAAAAAATCATCACGGAAAAAGACATTCAGATCATTCCAAAACCCAATCAGTTGGTAATACAGCCGGGTACTTTTGAGTTTTCAAAAAATACTGTTTTCGTTGCCAGTACAGATTTTCAAAAAGATATTTCGAATACTTTGATTAATAAATTTGGAGCTGCCGCAGGATGGCGTCCGGTTTTGGGAGCAAAAGCACCGCAAAGTAATTTTATCCAGTTTAAAGTGGATCAGAATCTTCATAAAGAAGCCTATAAATTAGAAGTCAATAACAACAACATTACGATTACAGCCAAAGGAAATGCGGGTTTTATCTACGCATTAGAAACCATCAGACAATTGCTGCCGGTTGCGATAGAAAGCAAACATATGATTGCCGGTCAGAAATGGCAGATTCCAAATGTAACGATTACAGATGAACCTCGTTTTCAATGGAGAGGTTTAATGCTCGATTTATCACGTCATTTCTTTGACAAAAATTATATTATGGCAACCATCGATCGTTTGGCAATGCATAAAATGAACGTTTTGCATTTGCATTTGGTAGACGACCAGGGCTGGAGAATCGAAATAAAAAAATATCCCAAACTAACCGAAATGGGTGCCTGGAGAGTAGATCAGGAAAATGTAGCCTGGAATGCAAGACTCACCACAAATCCGGATGAAAAAGGAACTTACGGCGGATTTTTAACTCAGGAAGAATTAAAAGAAATCGTAAAATATGCTGCAACAAAAAATATCGAAGTAATTCCGGAAATCGAAATGCCAGCACACGTAAGCAGTGCTATTGCAGCTTACCCGGAACTGTCTTGTTTTGATCAGCGTATTGGAGTTCCGTCAGGCGGAGTCTGGCCACTTACCGATATTTATTGTGCCGGAAAAGAAAATACATTTGAGTTTTTAGAAAATGTACTGGACGAAGTAATGGCTATTTTTCCTTCAAAATACATTCATATTGGCGGAGACGAAGCCACGAAAACCAACTGGATAAAATGTCCGCACTGTCAAAAAAGAATCAAGGAACAAGGATTAAAAAATACAGATGAATTACAGAGTTATTTTGTAAAACGAATTGAAAAATACATCAATTCTAAAGGTAAAAAAGTAATTGGCTGGGATGAAATATTAGAAGGCGGATTAGCTCCGGAAGCAACGGTAATGAGTTGGAGAGGAACAAAAGGCGGCATTGAAGCGGCAGACCAGGGACATGATGTAATTATGACTCCTGAATCGCATTGTTATTTTAATTTCTATCAGGGACCTCAAAACGAAGAACCTTTAGCTTTTGATGGTTATACGCCATTGAGTAAAGTGTACGAGTTTGATCCGGTTGTGCCAACAATGTCGTCTATTGAAGCGAATCATGTTTTGGGCGGACAGGCGAATTTATGGGCAGAATATCTTCCGGGACCAAAAGACTCCGAATACATGATTTTTCCAAGATTAGCTGCTTTATCGGAAGTTTTATGGAGCTCAAAAGAAAATAAAAACTGGAATGATTTCACCGCGAGATTAATGCCAATGTTAAAACGTTACGAGTATTTGGGAATCAATTATGCCAAAAGTGCTTATTTGGTTACAGTTTCCTCAAGCGCAGATTTAACTAAAAAACAAATCAATCTGTCTTTAAAAAATGAATTTCCAAATCCGGATATTCGTTATGTTTTGGGCAATAAAACCATCGATCAGAATGCTGTAAAATATACAAATCCAATTCAGGTTAACGAAACAACAGTTTTAAAAGCCTCTTTGTTTCAAAACGATAAACCCGTTGGAAAAACCTTTACTGATACGATTATATTTCATAAAGCCGTAGCGCACAAAGTGAAATATTTAACGCCCTATAACGATAATTACAAAGGCGACGGACCTTTTACGTTGGTCAATACCATTCGCGGATCTAAAAATTTCCATGACGGACAATGGCAAGCCTGGTTAGTCAATGATATGGAAGTAGTTATTGATCTTGAAAAACCTGAAAGTGTACAACAGGTAACAATTGGAACTTTAGAAAGTCAGGGTTCCGGTGTTTTCTTTCCAACACAACTAAAAGTTCTGGTATCAAACGACGGTATTCAGTATAAAGAAGTCGGTAAAATTTCGCGTCCGTATGCAGCAAATGTAACTTCGGAATTAAAAGACTTCAAAATCAGTTTTGAAAAAACAAATGCCAGATTTATTAAAGTAATCGGATCAAACCTGAAGAAAAGCCCAAAAGGAGAATCTTCATGGCTGTTTGTCGATGAAATTTTAGTGAATTAAAAGTACCGCTTTAGATCACGCTGATTTTAAACACATATGAAACGCTCTTATACGCTATGAAAACGATGTCTCTATGTGTTAAAAAAATAACTAACAAAGAACAAAAAAACAAAACCATAAAATAGAATAAAGATGAAAAGAGGAATATTCATAATTGCAATATTATTTTCAGTCCAGCTGTTTTCGCAGGCCATTTATGAAGATGAGCGCTATGTACCGGAAACGGACCCGTTAGTGTTGAAAAATTTAGAACAATGGCAAGGCAAAAAGTTTGGATTGTTAATGCACTGGGGAACTTACAGCCAATGGGGAATTGTAGAATCCTGGTCTATTTGCCCGGAAGATTATGGATGGTGCGAACGTAAAAAAGGAACCCATCCAGGCAATTATACTGAATATGTAAAAGAGTACGAAGGATTAAAAAAATCATTCAACCCAACCAAATTTGATCCTGCAAAGTGGGCAAAAGCAGCCAAAGCAGCAGGAATGAAATACATGGTTTTTACCACCAAACACCATGACGGATTTAATATGTACGACACCAAATATTCTGATTATAAAGTAACAGATGCAGCTTGTCCGTTTAGTACAAATCCGAAAGCAGATATTTTGAAAGAAGTATTCAATGCTTTTAGAGCCGAAAATATCTCAACCGGAGCATATTTTTCTAAACCGGACTGGCATAACGAAAACTATTGGGATCCTTATTTTCCTCCTTTCGACAGAAATGTAAACTATGACCCGACATTATACCCTGAAAAATGGCAGAAATATGTTGATTTTACACACAATCAGATTTTAGAAATTCTTACCAATTACGGTAAAGTTGACATTTTATGGTTAGATGGAGGATGGGTTAGAAAAAGAGATCAGCAAAACATCAAAGAAAACTACGAAGAGAAATTTGCCGAAAACGAATCTAAAAACGGTTTCATCAAACACAGAATTGTAGAACAAGATCCTAAAATGGACGAACTGGTTGTAAAAGCACGTCAAAAACAACCGGGATTGATCGTAGTTGACAGAGCGGTTCACGGTAAAAACCAAAACTATTTAACGCCTGAAAACAGAGTTCCTGAAAAAACATTGCCTTACCCTTGGGAATCTTGTATTACTTCTGGCGGTGGATGGTCCTATACTCCGGATGCTACCTATTTAACAGGAAGACAAGGAATTCATATGTTGGTTGATGTAGTCGCAAAAGGCGGAAACTTATTATTGAATATTGCACCAAGTCCTGAAGGAGAATGGCAAAAAGGAGCATACGATTTATTGGCAGCTTATGCAGACTGGATGAAAGTAAACAGCACAGCAATTTACGATACAAAACCAATCGAGCCTTTTAAAGAAGAGAACATTTGCTTTACACAAAATAAAGCCGGAAATGTATTCGCCTTTTATTTAGCAAAAGACGGAGAAGATAAAATTCCGGCAACCGTTACCGTAAAATCAATCAGCCCTAAAAAAGGAACAAAAATTACCATGTTAGGTTCTAAAACGTCTCTTAAATGGACAAAAGAAGGAAATGGATTTAAAGTAGTAATTCCGGAAAGCCTTAGAAATAATTTACCGGCAAAAGAAGCCTGGACTTTAAAAGTTGAAGCTATTAACAGATAAGAATATGTTTTCAATACCCAAAATAATATCACAAATAGCATGTAGCTTTTACATGCTGTTTTTTAGCATTGCTATTTTTGCACAAAAACCGGTTGATCTTGTCAATCCGTTTATAGGAACTTCTAATTTTGGAGCCGCTTTTCCGGGACCAATTGCTCCAAGAGGAATGGCAAGTATAAGCCCGTTTAATGTTGCCGGAGTAAAAAATACGCCAATGGAGAAAGACAGTCAGTGGTTGTCTAATCCCTACGTAAACGAAAATACTTTTTTAACCGGATTCAGTCAGGTAAATTTAAGCGGAGTTGGCTGTCCTGATTTGGGAGTTATTTTGCTAATGCCCACAACAGGCGAAGTCGAAACCGATCATTTAAAATACGGATCGACCTATTCTAATGAAGTTGCAAAAGCAGCGTACTACAGCGTAAATCTTGATAAGTACAAAATTAAAGGAGAATTTACAGCCTCAAAAAGAGTAGGCGTAAGCCGATTCACTTTCCCGAAAGGAAAATCGAATATTTTATTAAACCTCGGATTAGGATTGACCAATGAAGAAGGCGCCATGATTAAAGTCGTTTCGTCTACAGAAATAGAAGGAATGCGTACTGTTGGCTCCTTTTGTTACAACAGTCCTGAAGATGCTTATCCCGTTTATTTTGTAGCGAAATTTTCTAAACCTGCCCATAACTTTGGAGTCTGGAAAAAACCTGCCAAATACAATGGAGTCGAAGCACAATGGATGGGATACAATGGCAAAACCAGAATAATGGAAAATACCATTAAAACCGTTGTTGGAGATAGTATTGGGAGTTATTTTACTTATAAATTCGACAAAGAAGAAACCGTTGAAGTTAAAATTGGAATTTCGTACGTGAGTATCGACAATGCCCGTGAAAACTTAGAAAGAGAAACCGGAAACAAATCTTTTGATGCCGTTTACGAAGAAACGTACAACGAATGGAACGAAGAACTTTCGAAAGTTCTGGTTGAAGGCGGTTCAAAAGACGATCAAACCATTTTTTACACCGCTTTGTATCATACATTGATTCATCCCAATACTTTAAATGACATTAACGGAGAATATCCGAAGATTAAAAGAAGCAAAATTGGTAAAACCGAAGGTACACGATATACCGTATTTTCTTTATGGGATACCTATCGAAACATGCATCCGCTAACCTCTTTAATTTATCCAAAGCAACAATCTGATATGATCAAAAGTATGCTGGAAATGTATGATGAAAACGGCTGGCTGCCAAAATGGGAATTAAATTCAACAGAAACATTTACCATGGTAGGAGATCCGGCTAGCATAGTCATCGTCGATGCCTGTTTAAAGGGAATTCAGGATTTTGATTTTTACAAAGCATACTATGCCATGTTAAAAGGTGCAGATCAAATCGAAGATAATCCGTTACGTCCCGGACTTAAAGAATATATCGAAAAAGGATATTTATCGACTAATTATGCCGGTCCTGTTTCTACAACACTGGAATATAATACATCAGATTATGCGATTTCACTTTTAGCGAAAGCTTTAGGTAAAAAAGAAGATTATAAACGTTTTACGAAACGTTCACTGTCTTATCAAAAATTATATGATAAAGATTTAAAATTACTTCGGCCAAGAACTGCTAACGGAAAATGGTATGAACCTTTTGATCCCGAAGCAGGGGCTAATTTTCAGGCAAATGTAGGTTTTATAGAAGGAAATGCGTGGCAATATGCTTTTATGGTACCACATGATATGAAAGGATTAATAAAATTAATGGGAGGTGATAAAGCATTCTCCGATCAATTGCAAAAAGTCTTCGACCTCAAACAATTTGATATGGCAAATGAGCCGGATATTGCCTATCCTTATTTATTCAATTATGTAAAAGGCGAAGAATGGAAAAGTCAGGAACTGGTAAAAAAACTGGTAAAAGAATATTTCCAGAACAAACCAAAAGGATTACCGGGTAATGATGATACCGGAACCATGTCGGCCTGGTTGGTTTATTCCATGATGGGAATTTATCCAATATCGCCCGGAGACCCAATTTATACCATTACAACACCAATGTTTCATAGAGTGACGATCAAATTAGATCCGGCATATTATAAAAAAGAAAGCATTGTAATTGAAAGGCAAGAGAATAATGAGGGAAAAATCAATTCGATTGAGATAAACGGAAAACCACTTAATAGCTTTTTTATTTCGCATGAAGATTTTGTGAACGGAACAAAGCTAAAAGTGATTCAAAATTAAAACACATACAATTATGTTACAACTTAAAATCAAAAAGGCAGCCATTATTTTTGTAATGGCTGCAGGTTTTTTCAGCCCGGCCTGTGCCCAGGTAAAATATCCCTATCAGGATGCAAAACTGCCTGTTGAAGACAGGGTAAAAGACTTGTTAAACCGAATGAGCCTGGAAGAAAAGGTACGCCAGATGGATATGTACAAAGGCGAATTCTTTAAAGAAAAAGAAGATTTCTCGAAATCAAAATCAGATGCTAAAATTGGAAATCTGGGTATTGGAGCAATCCATGACATTTATCCGCGTTCGGCAAAAATGATTAATGATCTGCAAAGTGAGATTATTAAAAAGAACAAATGGGGAATTCCTGCATTGATTATGTGTGAGATGCTTCATGGTTATTTAGACGACGGAAGTACGGCTTTTCCAATGAACATTGGTTTAGGAGCCACCTGGGATACTGCTTTAATGGGTAGAGTTGGAGGTGTAATTGGTACCGAAGCCAGAGCGCATGGAGTTCATTTTGGCTTAGGACCAAATCTTGACGTTGGTCGTGAACCGCGTTGGGGAAGAGTTGCCGAAACGTTTGGTGAAGATGTCTATTTGGTTGGCGAAATGGGAACCGCAATGATTAAAGGAATGCAGGGCGATGACTTAAGATCTGATCGTTCTATCATTGCAGAACCTAAGCATTTTGCTGTTCACGGTGTTCCGGAAGGCGGAGCAAATTCTTCTCCGGTTTTAATTGGAGAACGTGCAGCACGTCAGGACTTTTTACCTTCATTTGAAAAAGCGTTCAAAAAAGGCGGTGCATTAGGAACCATGTGTGCATATTCTGAACTTGACGGAATTCCTTGTGCAGCAAACCATTGGTTACTGACAGATGTTTTAAGAAAAGAATGGGGTTTTAAAGGAATTGTTGTTTCAGATTTAGGCGCTATTAAATATTTGCAGGTGACCCATTATGTGGCAAGTTCTCCAAAAGAAAGTATCAGAGAAGCAGTTTCGGCAGGAGTAGATATGCAGTTTTATGATTTTACCAATGAATTTTGGCAAACCAGCATTATAGAATTGGTCAACGAAAAGAAACTCACAATGGAACAAATAGATCGTGCTGCCGGAGGAGTTTTAAGACTAAAGTTCTTATTAGGACTATTCGAAAATCCATATACGGATAAAAACCTGATCAAAGAACGCTTTCATACCAAAGAAAATCAGGATGTTGCCTTAGAAGCGGCGCATAAATCGATCGTTTTGTTAAAGAACGAAAACAATATGCTGCCTTTAAAAAAAGATATTAAAACCATTGCAGTTATAGGCCCTAATGCAAATGCTTCAAGATTAGGAGGATATGCAGTAAAGAACAAAATTGGAACAACGGTTTTAGAAGGTGTTCAGGAAGTGGTGGGAAAAACAGCAAATGTTCTGTATGAAGAAGGTGTTCCTTTAATTGTAAAAGGACAAATTATTCCGTCGAAATATTTATTTACGCCGGATGAATCTCAAAACGGATTAAAAGGAGAATATTTCAATAACAGAAATGTAGAAGGAACTCCGGCATTAACACGTATCGACAATCAATTAGAATTTGACTGGCCGTGGTCTCCCGGTGACGGTGTTACAGATGATGATTTCTCTATTCGCTGGACAGGTTATATCAAATCAGACAAGTCATTTGATGGCTGGTTAGGTTTAAGTTCTGATGACGGAATCAGAATGTGGATTGATGATCAACTGGTGATCGACAACTGGACAAAAGGAGCGACAAGCATGGTGACGACTCCAAAAAACATCGAAGCAGGTAAAAAATACAAAGTCCGCATCGAAATGTGGGAAGGTGGCTGGGGAGCCAGAGCGCACTTGCGTTGGAATCTGGAAAAAGTAAACTTACAGCCTGCAATTGAAGCGGCTAAAAAAGCCGATGTTGCGATTGTAGTTTTAGGAGAATCAAACGAACTGGTGGAAGAAAACAGAGATGTTGCTTCACTGGATTTATTCGGAATGCAGCAGGAATTGATCGAAGCCATTCAAAAAACGGGAACTCCTGTAGTTTGTGTATTGCTAAACGGACGTCCGCTTTCTACAAACTGGATTAGCGAAAACATTCCGGCAGTGGTCGAAGCATGGTTTCCGGGTGAGTTAGGAGGAAAGGCTGTAGTCGATGTTTTATTTGGAGATTACAATCCGGGCGGAAGATTACCAATTACAGTTCCAAAATCAGTTGGGCAGTTACCTATATATTATAATCAGAAACCATCAGCGATTCACAGGTATGTAGCAGAGAGCGAACATCCATTATACAGATTTGGTTTCGGATTGAGTTATACGAAGTTTGAATACTCAAATCTTAAAATTAGTTCTCCAACTATTAAAGCCAATGGCGAATTGAAAGTAAGTGTAGAGGTTAAAAACACAGGAAATCTGGACGGAGATGAGGTTGTACAATTATACCTTCATGATATCTACAGTAGTGTAACTACTCCTGAAAAAACGCTAAAAGGATTTAAAAGAATAAACATCAAAAAAGGCGAGACTGCGACAGTTGAATTTACTCTTACACGAGATGAACTGTCTATATGGAATCGTGAAATGAAAAAAGTTGTGGAACCCGGCGATTTTGAAGTTCTCGTAGGAGGAAATTCAGTCGATCTATTAAAAACAAATTTCAAAGTTTTAGACTAAATCCGGAAAATTGAGTGAAATGTTTAACGATTAGGATGTTAATAAAAGAATGCCATTGAAAAAAGGGTAAATAGGTTAGATTAATTCGAAATGCAATTTAGAATTAAAGAGGATTTTGATTACAAATTATAACGTTTTCGTAACCTGAAATTACAAATGTATTACCTACACCTTTTCAAAATTGTCATTTGTCGAAATTATATTTTCTTAACAAAATGTATTCCTAAGTTTAACATGTTATTAACTCAAAAACAACTAAACATGATTAAGGACGTACTAAAATTACTGTTTGTAATTTGCTTATTCGGATTTCAGGGTCTGCAGGCACAAACAACAGTAAAAGGAACGATAACAGATGCTCAAAGCGGAATTCCGATCCCTGGGGCAAATGTTGTGGTTAAAGGAACAAAAACGAGTGCATCATCAGATTTTGATGGTAAGTACAGTATTTCAGTTCCAAATCAATCTGCTATTTTGATTTTTACTTATGTGGGCTCAGCTCCAAAAGAAGTAGCGGTAGGAAATCGAAGCACAGTAGATGTAGCATTAGGTGCAGCCACCCAGCAGTTGGGTGAAGTCGTGGTGACAGCTCTTGGTATAAAAAGAGAGAAAAAAGCGATTACCTATTCTGCTCAAAACGTTTCAGTAGACGAACTTTCTGAAGCAAGATCATTAAACGTTGCCAACTCACTTTCAGGTAAAGTTGCCGGTCTTAACTTCTCTACAACTTCAAATGGTGTAGGTTCGTCTTCAAGAATTACATTAAGAGGAAACAGGTCTCTTAACGGGAACAATCAGCCATTGTATGTTGTAGATGGTGTGCCAATTAGTAATGGTACAACCACTACAAACCCGGACATTGATACAGGAGGTACAACTCAGCCGGACGGTATTTCAAACATTAATCCGGAAGATATTGCTTCGATGACGGTTCTTAAAGGGCCATCTGCGGCAGCACTTTACGGATCAAGAGCTTCGAATGGTGTTATCGTAATTACGACGAAATCCGGTAAAGCAGGAAAAACATCGGTTTCATTATCGTCTAATTTTATGGCATCATCAGCGTATAATCTGATGAATTTGCAAAATGAATACGGACAGGGAACAAATGGTGTTTACAATCCAACTTCAAGTTCAAGCTGGGGAGGTAAATTAGACGGAAGCCAAGTTTCGAACTGGCAGTTGGTCCGTAACCCGGGTTATGCAGGCCCGGCTACACAAAGCTATTCTCCACAGCCTAATAACGTTATTGATTTTTACAAAATGGGTTACAATTTGGCGAATACCTTAACAGTGACTGCCGGTAACGAAAAAGCACAGGGTTATTTTTCTTATACCAATACAAAAGCTGAAGGTATTGTGGGCGGTAATAAATTAGACAGACACAATTTAAATTTAAGACTGACAAGTAAAATTTCTGATAAATTAACATTAGATGCTAAAACAAATTATATCGTTCAGGATATTGATAATTTATTGAGAACAGGAGAAGAATCTATTGGAACATCGGCTTATTTATTGCCTCGTAGTATTGCATACAATGATTACAAAAACTTCGAGTATTTTGATGCCGCAGGACAAAGACAAGTAAATTATTTCCTTGACGAAACAGGAGCTCCAGGCGGAAACCCATTTTGGTCTGCTTTGAGAGATGATGCACGTTCTGATAAAAGAAACAGATTTATTGGTTTGGCGTCTTTAAAATATGAATTTACAAAAACGTTAAGTTTACAGGTAAGAGCCGGTTTAGATCAAATGACAAACAAGAATGTTAGAAACAGATATGCTACAGTTGCATTCAACAACAATCTGGGGTCATACAGTGAAACTTACGAGACAGTAAGTGAGTTTAATACAGATGCTTTACTTTCTTATAATGAAAAATTTGGAGATTTCTCTATCGGACTTAATGCCGGAGCAAGTTCACTGCAACAAAACAGTTCAGCGTTGACTTCGGGAGGTGTTTTGAGTAAAAGAAACTTTTTTGCCCTAAGTAATGTTTCTACCATTCAATCTACTTCTACAGCTTCAGAAAAAAGAATTAACTCTGTTTACGGATTTGGTCAAATTGGTTTTAGAAACTACTTGTTCTTAGATTTAACAGCCAGAAATGACTGGTCGTCTACTATACCTAATGACTATTTTTATCCATCTGTTGGTCTTTCAGCTGTTATTTCAGATATGGCAAAATTACCGGAAGTTATTAGTTTTGCAAAAGTTAGAGCTTCTTATGCACAAGTGGGTAATGATACTGATCCTTATCAAACACAACAAAGATTCTCATATATTGGAGGAAACGGTGGTATGTTGTACGGACAAACAACTGCGGCAAATCCAAATCTTAAACCAGAGATATCTTCATCTACAGAGTTTGGTGCAGATGTGAGATTCTTTAATAACCGTTTAGGTTTAGATTTTACTTATTTCAATTCCTTAACAAATAACCAGATTTTCTATATCAATACTCCGGAGTCTTCAGGATATTCGAGAGCTATCGTAAATGGTGGAGATATTCAGAACAAAGGTATCGAGCTTACACTTACGGCAACTCCTGTTCAAACAGAAAACTTTAGCTGGGACATTACAGCGAATTATGCCTCTTACAAATCAAAAGTAAAATCTATTGCAGACGGAAGAGAAGAATTAGTTTTAGGTGAAGGACGTTTAGTAAGAAGCAAAGTAGTGGTAGGAGGAGAATACGGAGACTTATACATTAAAGGTTTTCAAAGAGATCCAAGCGGAAACATTATTGTAAGCAGCGCCGGTATTCCGTTAGCAACAAACAGTTTTGATGTTCGTGCCGGTAACTTTAACCCGGACTGGACAGCAGGTTTCAAAAATAATTTTAAATACAAAGATTTCTCTTTAAGCTTCCTTATTGATTTTAGAATTGGTGGTGAAGTTATCTCATACACTCAGGCAAGACAAGCTGGTTTAGGAGTTAGTGATGTTACTTTGGCAGGAAGAGCAGGCGGTATTGTTGTTGATGGTGTTGTTTCTAACGGAAATGGAACTTATTCTCCAAATACAACAAGTATTACAGCAGAACAATACTGGACAGCGATTGGACAAAGAACACCTATTGCAGAACCATTTATTTATGATGCGACAAACATCAGATTGAGAGAGCTTGTTTTTGGTTATTCATTACCAAAACGTATGTTAGGCACTTCAGGATTTACAAGTATTGATTTCTCATTAGTAGGAAGAAATTTATTCTTCTTTGTAAACAAAGCGAAATATTTTGATCCGGAAGCGGGTGCAGGTACAGGAAACTTACAGGGTATAGAATCTTTCAATATTCCTTCAACGAGAGATTATGGGGTAAATGTCAAATTTGGATTTTAATTAAAAAAAGAGATATCATGAAATATAGTTTTAAAATAAAAAAATTAGGAATTGCATTAATGGCAGTTTCTATTTTATCAGGCTGTACCGGGGATTTTAATGAAATAAACACAGACCCTAATTCTCTTACAGAAGATCAGTTAGATGCTACCCTTGCAGGACCTTCATTTGCCTCTGCACTTTATGCAGGTATCCACAATGGGTCTTACTCCTCTCCGGGAGTTGATGACCAGGGAACATGGGGTATCGCTACAGGAATTCTGTCTTCTACTTTCATTCAGTATTTAGATTGTAGATATGGTACTGAAAGAAATGCCTTTGTAAATGGTTATGAAGGACGTGGATGGACAAGATTTTACACCGTTGCTGTTCCGGCTTTAAACAATGCTGTAAAAGCATCTCAGGGAAATGCCGAAGCTTTGGCAGTTCTTAAAATCTGGAAAGTTTTTATGTACAACCAAATGGTAGATGCTTACGGGCCAATTCCGTACACTGAAGCTGGAAATGGTAAAGAAAAAGTAGCTTACGACAGTGTAGAATTTATCTATACAGATTTCTTTAAATTGTTGAGTGAGGCAAATGCAACATTATCCGGTTCCTCAGCTACAACGGTGGCTTCTCTTCAGCCAAATGACAGAGTTTATGCAGGAAGTGTAGACAAATGGAGAGTTTTTGGAAACAGTTTAAGACTTCGTTTAGCCTTAAGAATTTCAGACAAAGATGCTGCAAAAGCAAAAACAGAAGCCGAAGCTGCTGTAGCTGCAGGAGTAATGCAGACCAACGATCAAAGTGCTTTCTTTAAAGCCAGTAATATTACGCCAAACAACTTAAATATGATTGTAAATAGCTGGGGTTATGTAATGACCGCTTCTATGGAAAGTATTTTGGTTGGATACAAAGATCCGCGTTTAGCAAAATGGTTTGCCCCAATTGACAGCGGAGTTTACAGAGGTCAGCCTATTGGAGGTTTACAGGATCAGTTTGGAACCACTAAATTCTCTGCTTTTAACAATGATGTTATGGGTAATGGTGCTGCAGGAAACCTTAGCGAATCTAAAAATATTGAAATATTTATGGCTTCTGAAAATTATTTAAGCAGAGCAGAAGGAGCTTTAAATGGATGGAACATGGGTGGAGATGCTAAAACTTTGTATGAAACAGGTATTAGATTGTCTCTGGCACAATGGGGAATCACAGATGCTACAGCAGTGAATGCTTATATCGCAGGATCTACATTGCCAACATTACCAAATGTTTTGACGGTTTACCCAACTTTAGATCTACAGGATATACCAGTAAAACTGCCTGTAGCATGGTCAGCAACTGTTGCCAATCAACGTACACAAATTGCAGTTCAGAAATATTTGGCGATTTTTCCGGAATCATGGGAAGCGTGGGCAGACTTACGCAGAAGCGATGCAAAAGTTATTTATCCACCACTTTATACAGATAATAATGATGCAGGAGTTGGAAAATCTTTAATGAAGAGAATTATTTATACCACAAACGAATATTCTTCTAATAAAGCAGCAGTTACAGATGGTATTTCAAAACTAGGAGGTCCTGATACCGGAGGAACAAAACTTTGGTGGGATACAAAATAATTAATTTGGTTAGTAAGGATGTTAATGGTCTTTGCTTAAAAATGCAAAAGGAGAGGAAACTCTTCTTTTGCTATATATAAAAATCAGCTTATGAATTTAAAAATCTATTGCCCGTTTATAGTATTGATTTTGTTTTCTCTTTCTTGTGCATCATTAAAAAAAGAACCCAAAGCAGTTAATATCATTCAAAATTACATTACAGATAATCCTGTTACAGCTGCAAGTCACGCCTCGACATTGGTAGAACTGAAACCTAATACACTTTTGGCAGCCTGGTTTGGCGGAAAATATGAAGGAGCCAAAGATGTGAGTATTTATGTTTCATCATACAAAGAAAAAAAATGGTCCGCACCCAAAAAGCTTATTGAACCTTTGGTAAAAAATGGAGATACATTGCCTTGCTGGAATCCCGTTTTATTTAAAAGCAAAAGCCAGAATTTGTATTTGTTTTATAAAGTGGGAAAAAATCCGAGAGAATGGTTTGGTGCCATGATTGTTTCAAAAGACAACGGAAACAGCTGGAGTAATCCTAAATACCTTCCAAAAGGAATATTAGGACCTATTCGTAATAAACCAATCGAAACAACTCCCGGAATTATTTTATGCGGAAGCAGTACCGAAAGTATCGATGATAATAAATGGCGGGTTCATTTAGAAAGATATACAGAAAACAACGATACATGGGAAAAAATAGCTATTGATGATCAAAAAGAATTTGATATTATTCAGCCCACATTTTTAGTTCATTCTCATAAAGAAATTCAGATTTTATCCAGAAGCAGGCACAATAAATTAATCTCGAGCTGGTCTGAGGATAACGGAAAAACCTGGCAGCGAACAGACAGTATTAATGTCGTAAATTCAAATTCAGGAGTTGACGCAGTAACCTTGTCAAATCAATCATTTTTATTGGTCAATAATCCGCTTAAGATGGGAAAAGATTGGTTTAACGGAAGAAATATTTTAGATGTTGAATCTTCAAAAGATGGCGTACATTGGAAAAAAATATTAGATTTGGAAAACCAGCCAGAAGGCGAATTCAGTTATCCGGCTATCATTCAGACTTCTGATCAAAAAGTACATATTTTGTATACCTATAATCGAAAGTTTATCAGGCATACCATATTCGATTTGAAATAATTGTAATGATTATATGCAATTTCAGAAAATAATATCAAACACATAGAAACATAGATTGTATGTGTAAAAAAATATAAAAAGAAACAGATTTCTTTCCGATAGAAAGCTTTGTGTTTTACAATGAAGTAAAATGCCTTTTTCCAGAATATAGAATCTGTGTTTGTAAGTGTTAAAATGAATTGCAACCATTAAAAATAGAAATTATGCAAAGATATTGTCTCGCTTTAGACTTAATTGATGATCGGGATTTGATTGCCGAATATGTTGATTTTCATAAAAATGTCTGGCCGGAAATACAAAAAAGCCTCCAAGATTCCGGAATTCAAAATCTGGAAATTTACCATATTGGAGATCGTTTGTTTATGATCATCGAAGCCGGTTCTGATTTTTCATTCGAAGAAAAAGCAAAACTCGACGTCTCAAACCCAAAAGTTCAGGAATGGGAAACCTTGATGTGGAAATTCCAAAAAGCACTTCCACAGGCAAAATCCGGAGAAAAATGGATTTTGATGGAGAAAATCTTCGAACTGAAATAAAATATAAAATTCTGCTATAAACTCATTATGATTTTTTTTCAAAACTTAAAAACTAAGACCGTTTTTATCTGCTTATTATTTTTTTGCATTGCTGTAAAAGCACAAAAAAATGCCATGGCTCAAACCTTTTATAAACACGATAAATATCTTTCTTCGGATAAGCTCGAAGGTCGTTTTCCGGGAACAAAAGGCAATAACGATGCAGCAGTTTATATTAAAAAACATTTCACAAAATATGGGTTAAAACCATTTGGTAACAATTATGATCAGCCTTTTAAACTGTTTGTCAAAGAAGGAATCAACAAAATGAAATCAGACAGTGTATCAACACAAAATGTTTTGGGGTATCTTGAAGGTTCAGATCCGGATCTTAAAAATGAATTTATCGTGATAGGAGCACATTACGATCATTGGGGCTGGGGCGGAAAAGGTTCAGGAAGTAAAAAGAAAGACACCCTTGCAATTCACAACGGAGCCGATGATAATGCTTCTGGTGTTGCCGCTTTGTTATGTATTTTACAGGAAACAGTAAAATCTAAAATAAAACCCAAACGAAGTATTATTTTTATTGGTTTTAGTGGAGAAGAAGAAGGATTATTAGGATCGAAATACTTTGTTAATCATTTACCGGTTAAAAAAGAAGCTGTAAAAGTAATGCTCAACATGGATATGGTAGGCAGATTAAATGCAGAAAAACAAATTTATATGGGCGGTGCCGGAACTTTTCCGGATGGTGTAGAACTGATGAAAAAACTAGGAGAAAACAGCGGACTAAACCCGGTTATTCATGCCGGAGAAGTAGGCGGATCTGATCATGTTTCGTTCTACAAAGCTTCGATTTCCTGCATTGGATTTCATACCGGAGGACATCCGCAATACCATACTCCCGAAGATGATATTGATTTAATTAACAGTGATGGCGGAGCTTTGGTCACAAAATATATTTATAATGCTTTGATGGCAATTGCCAATTATGAGCAGATTATATATTTTATTAAACAGGATTAGATAAGTAATTTTTAATAAATTATTAGAGTCACTTGGTTAATTATGAAAGCAAAGAGAGAAGTGAAAATTTCTAAAAATATTTAAATTGAATATTATATTATTCAAATTTTATTGCTTTAATATTTTGATTATTAATTTATGGATACGATTCAACATCCTTCTTATTAGTTGAAATCTTTGTCAAACCAAATTGTAACTATTTGGAAAATCGTTATTAATACAGGAAATACTTTTTTTAATATCATCTCTTTAAAAGTAACAACTTTCTCATCATCAGTTAATTCACTTTTTTTTAAAGCATTTATAAATGTTGAAAAGTACTTCATAATAAAAATTCCAAAAGAAAAAATCAGTAAGAAGAAAAATAATCTATTAGATAAAACTTGAAAATAATAATTTGACACAATGAGTATCAATCCAAATAGTAATAAACTTAAATAATTTTTGCTGATTGCCTTGTTATTAATTTTTAGATAAATAATAAAATTAAGCAATAGAAAGAATAATGAAAAACCAATTTTTATAATCATTTTTTTTAATTTTTAAAGGGTGTAGGAAACTGTAGTTTAAAGCATATTTGTCTCCTAATCCAAATCCTAAATTTTCTTCAAAATCATAATCATATTTGACTTTTCTTTCTATAAAAATGCCCCCAAATAGTGTCTAACTTTTTTGGGGGCATTGCATAATGAAGTGACTTTTTTGATTTTGAACAAACCGAGGATTGTTTTAATTTTTATACGATATTACTATAAATCTCTAACTATTTGGAAATGTTAGGTAGAATTATTGATCACTATCACATCTTATATTCTAACTTATCTCAAATTCTGTTAGTTTAAGACTTAATTCTGATATAGATAAGCTTTTCGTAAATTTATTGTTATCATGAATTTTTTTCCTTACTAAATCCCATTTTTTTCGTTCAATTCCAAATACATTGTTATCGAAATCTAATAAATCATTTTCATCCATATAAAAAGTTGCAAGAATTTTTGAAAAATAATTCAAACAATCTTTTTTAAACTTCGTATCAATATTCTTATTTAATAAAAATTCATTTAATAGATCTATTTCAAGATATTTATAAGTAAAACCAATCAATGAATAAAAAGAAAAAGAGTTTGTGAAATTTTCCATCAACAACAATAAATCTTCATATTCAATTTTTTCCCATAATTCAGGTAAGCATATAAATAACTGTATCGTATAGGTTGTACTATTATTTTCCAAATTATAAAATATAAATTCTAATTTGTCAGTTTTTTGTATTTTTTCTAAATAATGATGTTCTTCAATAAAAAATCTATCAATTGGAAAATAATGTTCAACACTTTTTAAAGAATGAGATGATAGTTTATTAATTAAATCTTTAGTTTTTTCTTCTACAATAATTTTTTTATTGGTCTTATTCATATGTTCTAAGTTTTGTTTTTGAAACATTCACTCCTAGATTCTCAAATATTGATGGAAACTTTCGAGCTT
Source organism: Flavobacterium chilense (assembly GCF_001602525.1). Lineage (GTDB taxonomy): Bacteria > Bacteroidota > Bacteroidia > Flavobacteriales > Flavobacteriaceae > Flavobacterium > Flavobacterium chilense. The sequence goes on along the minus strand of NZ_LSYT01000004.1, from coordinate 68,110 downwards.
CAAATGCTGAAGGTTGATAATGCCCAGAAACATTGTTTATTTCGGTTAATTCTCCGTTAGTGAGTTTTATCTGCCCCACTGCTTGTACACCTTGTGCCTCACCAGACATATTGTAATGTCCACTGCCTACTTTTAATTCTCCATTAGCTGTTACAACAAAATCAAATTTACCATTCGTAATTGATCTTCCTCCAATTGAAATTTTACCTTCATTAATAGTTGAACTTAAGCTTCCAAAAGATTCGCCAATCTGTGGCGCAGAACTTTTTGCAGAAATCAAGCTTACAGATTCTGCAGCAGCACTTTCTTCAGCTAAAATAAGACTTTCCTCTGCAGCAATTTTTCCCTCTCCTATTGCTCCTCCAGAAGTTAAAGTAATAAAATGTATCATTCCTTCAATGAGGCCTCCAAAATTAGAATTTAAATTTTGTATATCTTGTTGATATTTTGCTTGTTCTTCAGGAGATTGAGGATCTATTTCTTGAATTGGTCCTGCTTGAACCCCATTTTGTTTATTATTTGCGTCGCTATATCCCCATAAACCTAAACCTCTACCTATTGAATCCCATCCTCTTCTAATTGCTCCATGAGAACAATTAGGAGAATCACACATTCCTGTTGGATCTATTCTATTTATTGGGTTATTTGAACAATAATGATAAGGTGTTTTGTTAGGAGAATGCTCAGTCAAAGGATCAACATTCATCCATCTTCCTATAGCAGGGTCATAATTTCTCGCTCCAAAATCATAAAAATTTAACTTTAGACCTGCGACATCTTCATTTTGGAATTCTTTTCCATTGTACAAATATTTTTGGGCCGTTGCATTTCCTTTTCCTAAAGATATTGCATTATTATAACCACTATGCTTTAAGCCAAAAGGGTAATAGTTATCTTCCTGGAGAATTTCAGAGTTTTCAATACTACCATTATTATTTTCATCTCCAAAACTAAGACGTATGTTTCCTAAATGATCTTTATAGTTGTAAATATAATTATAAATCCCTCCATTATTAGAAACATATCCTTCAGTATGTGGAAAAAACTTTAATTCATTCTTTTCATACTGAAAACCATTAGCATAATCAGTAGTAATCCCGTTTACTACTTTTCTTTGTTTTACTCCAGTTGCATCGTAAATGTATTTTATAACTCCACCTGGCAAAGTTATTGTGTTCGGTAAGTTTAAAAAATTATAAGAAACAGGAGTTATAATACCTTTGTTAGTATCTGTTTTCATATTACCATTGGCATCATAGCTATATTCTTCCAGTATATCAGAACCATCGATAAATCCTTCTGTATTACTTGCTACGTTGTCTTTTACTTTGGTAAGTTTATTGCCATTATAGGAATAAATCAAACTATCAATAGGCCCAAAATTAGCTGTTCCGGGAATGGTGTTTCCATTTCTAAACAGCTGTAGGATATTTCCATTTTTATCATAAGTTAGGTTCTCGTTAAATCGGTCAAGATTATCTGCCGCAAAGGTTAAACGATTTAATCCGTCATAGGTATAAGTATAACTTTTTAGATTCTTATCTAGATTAGCAGTTTTCCAGAAAGTTTGGCTGATATTCCCATTATATAACTTTTTGCTATTATCAGTGATATCATTATAATTAATCTGAAAAGCAAACAAATCGCTTCCAATTGCATTTATATCGTTAATATTTTTAAGCCATCCTCTTATATTGTAAAGATAATTAACTGTCTGTAAACGTGATTGATTTATTTTGCCTCCGACCTCTTTAGTCATCAATTTACCAAGATTGTCATAGCTATTTGAAGCAATTACTTCTTGATCCTGATTATTGATTTTTTGTTTTTGCGTTAGTATTCTTCCAGTGTGATCGTAAGTAAAAGTATCTACAATGGTTATGGTTGTTCCCGATCTTTGGTGTGTAGCTGTAGACTCTAGCAATTTTCCAACAAAATCAAACTGGCTTTTAGTAGTGCTGACAATTTCTAAAAAATTATTTTTACTATAATTATAGATAATTCTACCATTAACATCATAATAATTTACCGTTTTGATCCAGGTAGGATTATCTAAAACCCGAACTTTAGTACATGTGATTAATCCCTTTGCATTTGAAATTGGAGTGATGCCATAAGAAACAACATTTGCTGGATTAGGCATATCAGAATCGTCCGAATTAAAATTTAGATAATCATCGTAATAATTAATGGTTAATAAATTTATATCATCTTTAGGAAATGCAACATTGGTGTAATTAACGTCTGATCCATTAATAGTTAAAGCGGTTGTTGTTCTGTTTTCAAATAAAACACTACTGTCTGCCAGATTTTGCACTAGTACTCTTGTAGTTTCTACCGTATTTAAGTACTCACCAGTATAAACAGGTCTGTTAAAATTATCATATTTGGTAAATAACCATTTATTTTCAGCCCTCAAGTTAGCATCCTGAGTTAAAACAGGTCTGTCTAATTTATCATAAATTATATATTCCCAGCCTTTCCCTGGTAGTTTTTTTTCTGCTAATCTATTTTTAGCATCATATCTGTATTGATAACTTAAACTCTCTAATATTGAATCTGTGAATTCATTATTTGTTTTTGGGGGCAATACATAAGTTAAATTTCCATAATCATCATAAATATAATATGTTTCATGTGCTGTATTTGTGGATATACCATTTACGATAGAAACACCATATACTTTTTTTAGTATTAAATTACCTTGTTTGTCTTTGAACTGCTCGGTAATATTATTATTTTCATCCTTAACGACATTCTTAAATAATACCCCTTCTGGGTAATTCCCACTATTAGTAATACTTAAAGCAAGAGTAGGTTTGTATATATTGTTTTGGAGTTCTAAACTTACAACATACATTTTCACCTCTCCATTTGTATTAGTTTGATAATCAAGTTTTATTTCGTGGCCATTCCCTAAAGCCCAATCAGAACCTGGACTTGCTTGTTGAAATACTCTGTTTAAAGGAGAGTCTTCCAGTTTTTTTTGCGAAAAAGGATTAGGCTTGTCATTATTAATCTCAAGTGGATAATAAGATTTATAATAGTTAATATCTCTTGCAATAGCATCAGCAGTATTTCTAAAGGATGCATTAGCACCATTACTATCCATATAAGGGAGATAATCTTTATCTTGTCTGCCAAAGTTATCATATTCGATAGGAATAACAATGTCTTTGTAAGTAGGTGAAGCTTTTATAGCAATACTTTGCATTGGTCTTCCTAATCCGTCATAATAAGTAATTTTTTCTGAAACATCTTTGTTTGAAGCTATTTCAGAATTTTTTTTTAGGGGATTTTGATATAATCGGGTAAATACATAATTTTCATCGCTGAATGTTGCATTAATATATGCATCAGAGCTTATTTTGGCAATAAATGTACTTCCGTTTTTTATCCAGGTATCTGGCTTTAATGTAATACTCTGTGTAGCTGTAAGGGTTTCACTTCCTGTTACATTATACTCTGTATTTGGAGCTTCAGGTTTAGTAATATTCGTTGCTGTCTGGGCTATTATATGCGGACTTGCAATTAATAATAAAATTAATAAGGACAGATATTTTTTCATTATGAATATATTCATTTTAACAGGCATAAAATTTTTTAATTTCTTTCTATTGCGATCAATTGTACAGTTGGTGTGTATTGAGAAGGTAATATAATATTTACCCCTTTTGAGGTTTGACCAGCAGGAATAAAAATTGTTGCAGGCTGTGAATTGCTACCATTATTCTCGTAATTGATATTAAATCTAAGCGTTACCCCATTATGATTTGAAGAAGAAGCAATAGCTAAAAGAGCTAAGGTTTTATTAACAGCATTCCATCTAGGTACATAAGTAATAAATTTGGTACAAGTTCCATTTGCATTTGCATTTGCCTGACCTGACTTATTAAATAACAATAGCCCATCATCATCTGCCGCAGCTTGAGAAACGGTAGAGGTTACTGCTCCAGCTGCCTGACTGTAATCAACTTTTGAACCTTCTTCGCCTTCAAGACAATTATTTTTAAAAAACGAACCGCTTCTGGCAATACTACTATATATGCATTTAGCTTTTATTCTTGCATAAGCACGACCATTTTTATTAAATCTGGCAAGCCCTTTTGAATCAGCATCTTCCTGTGAAATTGTTGATGTTTCAACACCAGCTGCCTGACTGTATACTACGCTTTCACCAACAGCTCCAAATGACCAACAATCATCTCTTTCAAATGAGCCGCTCAGCGCAATACTGCTAAAAGTACAAGTTCCATTTACATTTGCATTTGCCTCACCGTTTTTATTAAATAACTCTAGTCCTTTGGCATCAGCATCTGCCTGAGAGATTTTCGACACATAAGCTCCTTCTAACTGACTAAAAGGTATGCTAGCGCCTGAAACACCACCCTGAGCACAGTTAGTCTTTACAAAGGATCCGTTTCTTGCAATACTTTCGTATTCAACTTGCGGGGTTTTATAGTTGTAAACATATTCCTGAAGAAGATTGACATCTTTGTCTTTTACAAATTCTAATCTTCCAGAATTATCATAATGATAACTCGTTAGATTGCCTTTAGGATCAGTTATTGTACTTACACCTATTAATGGCTTGTGTGTATAGGTGGTTACCATGGCTTTTACTAAATTAGTTCTCAATTTATTAAGCTCAGTAATTAATAATTGCTCATTATCTCCATTAGAAATATCCTGTATATTTGTTATGTACTGCTCCACTTCGCTAGATGTTGCGTTTTTAATTTCAGCAACAACCTGCGTTTGATTATAACCCCAGATATACACAGTGTGAGTACCATCTTTTTTTGTAACCTCTTTTATATTTCCATTTAAATAATAATTTTGAAAAACAGTATCTTCAAAATAATTTTCTGATTTTGTGAAATTTAAATACGGAGAATTAGATTGTAAATAAGAGTCTACAAAAGCTGTATTAGATCGTTTTAAATTATATATGCTTGATTTTACAAGGTTAGTATTATCATATCTATATTCAGTTAAAGAAGAATTGAGTACTTTTTCGATTCCATTTGCATTCAATGTTTGTTTTGTTTCGATTGGAACTAATATATTTCTCTTAACCATTGCCAACAACACTTCAGAAAATCCAGATAAAATAGGAGGAAATGTTACGTTAAAATTATAATCATTAGGATACTTATAGTATGTGGTCAATTGTTCTCCCTTACTCGATGTTTGTTTGATACTTATTGGATTATGATGAAAAACATTGTTCGAAAAATATTTGTATTCAACTAAATCTGAAACGCTTTTTGTACCAAAAAAATCTGTAGTTTTTGAAGATTCTAAAACATAGTCACAAAATGCATACGTTCTGATGTACTGATCTCCTACACCTAATTCTTGGTCGGCAGTCTGATTATTTGTTTCACCAAAAAAGCATTTTTGATTTTTTGAAAAGCCACTTAAAGTATATGAGTTTTCTATTGTTTTTACAATAAGTCCATTTTTGTCGTATATCGAATCCCTTAACTTTCGTCCAAAAAGATTTTGATAATTTTTATTTAAATCAAATGAAGGATATTCGAAAGTATTCTTTATAAATTTAGTTACCCCGTTTACCCTACAAGTTAAAGATATTCCACAAGAAATCCTAAATTTAGCAAGATTCAGGCTGTTTTTATATAATGGTACATTTGAATTTGCCATATAAAGCGCATTCTCAGTATTAATATCGTAAGGAATTAAATATTCAGAGACTATTTTTCCATTGTTTGGAATGATCTTTTCTATTCTTTTATAATATACGTCTGTATTCATTAATAAAGAATTAGAAGAGATTAAAAATAATATTTTTTCTGTTCTTGGATCTTTAGCAGAAATTTTTCCATACAGATTTAAAGATGTAATTATTCCTGATGAAGTCCCATCTTTATTTACATACTTATAATCTGTGGTAGAAGCTAATACATCATTGTCATAGGTTTCAACTTTTTTAACTCTTAATCCAAATCCTTTTTTTAATTCATTATCTAAGAGAAAATCATTTGACTCGTAAGTGAATTTTAAGTAACCTCCAGAAGGAAAAGTTATTTTTTTAAGCATTCCAATTTGTTGAGATGTTTCGTTGATATCGCGATTTGATACATAGTTTCCAATTGCAGAATTGAAATCCGGAGAAGTAGATAATTTATACTCTGGTCCAATAAAGTTTTTTCTCTTGTAAATAGAGAAATTAGTTCTCCTGGTGAAACTTCTTGGATCATTTGGGTAAAACCATAAATCAGGGAGCATAGTTTTTTTATTCAAATCTGCTTTATTATCGTTATATCCCCCCCAATAGTCTTGTTCGTATGAAAATTTATAAGGCAGATTTCCTGATATATAATTAAATCTATATTCTTCAGTGTCGTTAACAACAATTTTATCAAGCCATAATCGCTTGTATAGATATTTATTACTTTCTTCAACATTTTCAATACCACTTGAAATTTTATAGCTATTATAAAAGTCAATTTTTTTAACTATTTGATTTTGACTATTGAGAATGTTAATTTGTTTTATTGCTCTTACTTCTGAAAAGTTATTGGCAGAATTAAACAAACCACTAGTTTCATTATAAGAATCTTTAACATCTTCTCTTTTTTTTGCGTCGTATTGAAACACAATGGATCCAGATGGTGATTTTATTTCTTTTAACCGTTTAGTGACAAATTGATTGTAATTATTACCATTTTCGAAATAATTGCCGAATGTGGCCATATTTACAACTATCTTTACATGTCCCTGATTGTATGCGAGTGCTGTATTAGATAATTTTGAATGTCTCTCATTTTCGTAAGTGAAATTAATTTCATTTTTGTTTGCAGAAACAATTTTAGAGAGAAACCAAGAACTATTAGTTGGTCTATTTGCTAATGCAAAAGCTCCGGGTTCACTGTATCCGGCATTTTTACCTTCTGTACAGTAATTAAATGACCACACGTCTGATTTGATGCTTGTCGTAGAAGCTTGTAGGAGCGGAGTGTCTCTTGAAATTGATCCAAATAATGTACTATCCCATAAATTAGCGTTATTTTGTTCAATATCATTAAAAAAATATGAATTTCCCTTATCGTCGATAACGGTAAAACTTGAAATATTTCCTTTAATGTCAAGATAAACTGAGATCTTGTCACTTGTAGAGGAAATAACAGTATTTAAACTAAAATTTTTAATAATAAACGAACCATTACGACCATCTGGCAGCATGTATTGAAAGATGTCCGGTGCTGGGCTTTTATCTAAAGAACTGGCATAAATTGGGCCTGAATAATTGTTAAAATTGCCATTCGTTGAAAAGTAATCAGCGGCATTATTACTTATGTCAGCATGCTCAGCATATGAAACATTATTTTGAATTACAAATTGTGTACATGAAGGGTTACCCTGCGTATCAAAAGTAGGATACATTTGATAGGTTTGGGTGTATTCGTCAGGTAGGCCTTCCTGGTTTCGTATAATAATACCACCCATACTCAAAGACCATGAAGTTCCAATATTACTTGATTCGTTTTCTAATTTAACCCCTTTTGAATCATATTTTAAGGTTATTGGAACATTAATTTCATCAACTTTTAAATTATGCAAGGGAATTGAAGTATTTGATAAACCTGTGCTTTGGTCTATTTCTGCCGTTAATACTTTATATAAATTAGCTACTTCAGGAGATTTTGGGGCTTGAGCACTTACATTGTTAAAACTGAAAAGCAAAATAAATAATATTGCTTTTAAATAAGGGCGGATAATTAATTGAAAATTGTTTATAATCATTCTAAATAACTTTGGATTTTAGAACAATATTAGTCTTTTTTTAACATAAAGTCTTTTACATTTTATTTTTTTTATAAGAAAGATTTTATCTTTTTGATTGATAGATGTTTATGTTTTGTCAAAAATATTTGAATAATTTTTAAATACTTCGTTAATCATTTACCGGTTAAAAAAGAAGCTGTAAAAGTAATGCTCAACATGGATATGGTGGGCAGATTAAATACAGAAAAACAAATTTACATGGGTGGTGCCGGAACCTTTCCGGATGGTGTAGAACTGATGAAAAAACTAGGAGAAAACAGCGGACTAAACCCGGTTATTCATGCCGGAGAAGTAGGCGGATCTGATCATGTTTCATTCTACAAAGCTTCGATTTCCTGCATTGGATTTCATACCGGAGGACATCCACAATACCATACTCCCGAAGATGATATTGATTTAATTAACAGTGATGGCGGAGGTTTGGTCACAAAATATATTTATAATGCTTTGATGGCAATTGCCAATTATGAGCAACCGCTGTATTTTATCAATCAGAACTAAGAATCAACACACAAAAGAATTTCCAGTTAAATACGTTTTTTGTTCTGATTATAAAGTCAAATTTATAGTTGGCAACAAATTCTCTCTAACTCCTGTTTTCAGGTCTATAACATCAAATCTTTTGGTTGATGAAAATGAACCTACGTCGCTGTCACTATTAATCAGAATAGCGCCAACAATAATAATATACTTGCAATTGTATTTGGTGGCGGCAATGAGTTCCTGAATTCGTTTGTCGATCGATTCATAAATGATTTCTGTAGCCTCATAAAGTGGTATTTCGGCTTTTAAGATACTTTCTTTCTGGCTTAAAAGGATTTGTTCAATCGTATTCATCTGATAATCTATTTCCGTTATATGTCCGGATTCTATAGCATTATCGGTTAATTTATTCAAAGCACCATTAGCAGCACCACAACAACTGGAAGGTTTATTTTGTCCAAAGCGATTGATTTCTCCAATCTTTCCTTCTTTCGAAATCCCAATATGCGGTCCATAATAGATAAAAACAGCTCCTTCATCCGGAACATGGCTTGCAAATGCCTGCATACCTGTTAATCCTGTAAAAGGAAACCCGTCCAATCCTCCCATTTTAAACGGTCCTAAAAATTCATTTGCTCTTACCGGATATTGAATACTGTTTACATCATCACTGCAAATACTGTCGGCAAACATTATTTGTGCCGGCTCCAGATCCAGTTTCTCCTCGATATAATCAATAATTTTGTTTATAAAATCTATCGTAGTTAAGGCATTAGGATAGTATTTTTGGATGATTTGAAGTTTTTCTCTTTTTTTCATTTTCAGAAAATTTGAAAGTTTAAGGCGGTTAATTAAACCGAATAAATTGTATTTTTTGGACTGAAGTAAAGTTATTAAATTTCGATAAGGTAATCATATCAGTCAGGATTTTTTCTGTTCAACTCTGGCTCTAAATTTTTTAAGTTAATTTTATTTATACTTGTAAGAGTTTGTTATCGTGTGTTTTAACTTTTTTTATTAAATTTGATAGGACAATTTCTAGCAATACCTATTTTTATGGAAAAATTAAAACGCCCGGTTTATCTCAAAGCTGGTACTGATGATTTTTTTAAGAAGATGCGTGTAGAAGTAAACGAAACTATTTTGCAAAACGCATCATTGTACCTCTTAAACGTTATAAAGTCTTTAGGTCTTTTGGTTCTGTTTTTTTTGTTTTATGGCTGTATTTTGTTTTTTGGTAACACTACACCTTTACTTTTTCTTTTTTATATTTTATGTGGTTTTACCATGATTGTACTTTTTATAAATGCTTTTCATGACGCCGCTCATGGAGCTTTATTTAAAAAAGCAAAACACAACGAGTGGTTTTTGTATGTTTTAGAGCTTTTTGGAGGCAATCACTGGCTCTGGATGCGCAGACATATCAATTTACACCATGCATATCCTAATGTTCCCGATTGGGATATTGATATTAAACAGAGTGATATTATTCGCATTTTTCCAAATAGTCCTTTGTTTAAATATCACAAATATCAGCACATTTATATGTGGTTTATTTATCCGCTTTACAGTCTGAACTGGATTTATATTCGGGATTTTAAAGACTTTTTTGGAAAGAAAAACAATTATGTAAAAAAAGTAGTAGACAAAATTCCGCCAAAACAGATTTTTATATTATTTGCGGCTAAGATTGTAAACCTGATTTACCTGCTTTTTATTCCCATGTTTTTTTTAAACCAGCCCTGGTATTTGGTTTTAGGAGCCTGGTTTACCATGCATTTATGCGGCAGTGCTTTGGGAGTTATAGCACTCGTTTCGACACATGTCGATGAAGATGCCCATTTTCCGGGAACAGATCAAGACGGAAATCTCTCTGCAACCTGGGCAGTACATCAAATGATTGTAACAAAGGATTTTAGTACCAATAGTAAATTGGCAAATTTTCTATATGGAGGTTTTACACATCATGTGGCACATCATCTTTTTCCTGGAGTTGGTCATACTTATTACCCTTATATCACTCCAATTATCATGCGTTATGCTCAGGAATATGATTTACCGTATACATCATATCCATTTTACCACGCTGTTCGGTCTCATTTTAGGATGTTAAAAAATAAAGGCATAACAGAAAACATTCTGATGACCGGAGAGATTTAGGATAAAAACAGATTGAAAAAGCTTATTTGTCTTTTACAATATTGGCATTAAGCTTTTTAGTGTTTAATTCCTGTAATAATGAATCTTTCAGCTGAATGCGATAATGGTCTTCGGCAAATACATCCAGTTTTGATTTGCTAAATTTATAGACATTAATTTTATTGTTTTTTACATCAATATAAAGATCATAAGAATAGCTGTTGCAATCGTGTTGTTTGCATCCGCTGGCATGCAAAATATCGCCTTCTAACGTAAATGGAGTTTCTGTATTCCAGAGTTTTACCATTTCATCATAATCATTTCCTAAAAGACTTTTTAATCTTGGTGTAATACTGCTTTTTGTTAAAATACCTGATCCGATAACACTTTTATCTACCAGATTTTTTAAAGTATCTGTTGGATTAATGATAGCTGAATCTGATTTTAAAGCATCGATTTTTACAGAAGTAGAATCTGTTGTAGGGACATTTTTGATAGTTTCTTTTTTACAGGAAATTAATGTAAAACCGCTTAATACAAATACCAATAATTGCTTTGTTTTTTTGCTCATAGCATTTTGTTTTTAATTAACTAATTGATTTATAAATCACTATTTAGCTAATTTAAAGAAAAAACAGGAAAGATTGTTCTAAAAAAAGCAGGAGAAGTTTTAATATTTGTATGTAACAGCATGTTTTTTGCCTTAGAAATACAGGATTGGTTTTAAATACGAATGATTAAATAGGAGATTGAGCATTTTTTGACTAATTTCATTTTTCAAATTTTAAAGCTCATGACACCATTTATCAAACCTTTATTTTTTCTGATTTCTTTCTTTTGGATAGCGACTTCTACAGCGCAGCATGAAGCTTATTCAAGTGAAGGAACACAGGAAGTTAGCGATACTACTTTTGTAAATTTAAGAGATTATAGCAATGATTTTATTTACGATATGAAATATGCTACCGAAGATAATTTTTTGAAAGCGAAAGTATATGATTGTGCCGAATGTTTATTGCGCCTTAAAACAGTAAAAGCACTAATTGCAGCCAATAATGATTTTAATAAAAAAGGATATAAAATCAAATTATACGATTGTTACCGACCGTTATCAATTCAGAAAAAAATGTGGGAGATTGTGTCAAATCCTGAATATGTGGCAGATCCAAAAAAAGGCTCCATCCATAATAGAGGAGGAGCCGTTGATATTTCGCTGGTTGATATTAATGGAAAAGAAGTTGATATGGGAACTCCTTTTGATTTTTTTGGGATAAGAGCCAGTCACAATTATACCATGCTTTCTAATCAGGTAAAATCAAATAGAAAATACCTTAAGAAAATAATGATCAAAAATGGCTTTAATTCGTTTGATTCAGAATGGTGGCATTACAATTTAAAAGCTGGTTTAAAGGATAATGTTTCCAATCAAAAATGGAAATGCAATTAATTACTCCACACACCTAATGTTGTCCATGAAATAAGTATTCGGATGATACACTTTACCGTTTAGTTCTGATGTTAAATCACTTTTAACAATAAAGTCTTCAGTATCGGTTAAATATTTTATTCTCATGATCGAAATAGGGGACTTTTTCAGTTCCTCATAATTGTCTTTCACAAACATAAAAATTCCGGTATTGATACGATTGTCAAAACCTTTATCATCATGAATAAGCGTTCCGCAGCTTTCACGATCGATATGCATTAAGGTTACGATTTTTCCGTTTTCTAATTGTAAAAATATTTTAGAGCTTTTATCAAAGCAGTTCGCTTTTATAAAATCTTTACTTTTTTGAATCAATTGCAGGTTTAAGGTTGGTAAACCATCAGTTTGTGCCAGCGAGAAGAAAATATAGTTGAAGGTTCCTCCAAAATATTTTTCGCTCACCATATATTCATTCGTTACCTTGTAAGTACCAATAGAATCTTTGACATTTGCACTGTATTCACATGGTTTTTGTGCAAAAGCAGTAAACGTTAATAAAAAAAGAGTTAGTGTAATTAGTTGTTTCATTTCTAAGTTATTTTTCTGCAAATTAAAACTATTTTGTTATCATTTGTATCAGTTGTAAAAAAACAATACAAATTTCCTCCATTTTTTATTTTCCATTTTTTTCGAATGTTTTCTACAGTGTCCGGAAAGTTTCGCGTTGTGATATTTGCCTGCTGATTGGCAAGTGTCATTTTCATTTCGTTTTTGCTGTACGGAATCACTTTTTCGATTTCAAAACGTCTACCGGGAAAATCGATTAAGTCTTCAGAAGTGTATAAATGCGAGTGTTTATGGAGCTTGTTGAGATTAAAAACAGCACTCACTTCATCAAACCCTCCGGATTTCATAATAGCTGCATTAGGCTCATAAACATATTTTTGCGGTAAATGAAAAGAGGCAAACACGGTTTCATCACCCAGAATAAACTCAAAAGTCTCCGTTTTATCTTTAACGATATTAGCGGTCTTAATCGTTATTTTACCTGTGTATTGATTGTGAATTTCAAAAAGCAACTCTTTGACTTCATTTTCGAGTGCAATAATATGTATATTTTTAACGAATTTTAATTCAGATAAACCTGCAGAAAGATCCAATAAAGGAGCCGTTTTTATTAAAACCGAATCAGTTTTCTCAAAATAAAAATCCAATAAATCAGGTACATTTGGCAAACAGTCTTTAAGCATAAAAACTTTGCCTTTTGCATCATTTCTGCGTGAAGGATCAATGTAAATCCAATCCCATTTTTGATTTACTTTATTTAGAACATTTGTAGAATCACCTGCATAAAAACTACAATTTGTAACGCCTAATTGTTCGTAATTATGTTTTACAATGGCAGATAACTCTTCGTTTATTTCGCAATGTGCAATGCTTTTAAAGTTTTTAGCAAAGTAATAATCATCAACGCCAAAACCTCCTGTAAGATCGATTAAAGTTTCTCCGGAAATTAAAGAAGCCTTGTAAGCAGCAGTTTTTTCTGAAGAGGTTTGCTCAACCGAAATTTTACCTGGATAAATAATATCCTTGGTTGAAAACCAGGTAGGCAACTTATCTTTTGCTTTAGACTTCGCTTCAATTTGGTTTAAAATTAAAATCCAGTCGATTTCAGGAAACGGATTTTTCTGAAGCGCAAGTTTTGCAATCGGGACACCACTATTTTGAGTTATAAATTCCTGAATATTTTGGTGCAAAATAGAAGTGTTCAATTTTAAATTCTTTCGGTTAATACAGAGACAATTTTGTTATCAGGAAAAAATTCTTTCAAAATTACCTTTACCATTGTAAAAACAGGAATGGCAATAATCATTCCGACAATTCCAAAAGTAATTCCGCTTATTAAAGTAATCAGAAATATTTCCAGCGGATGCGAATTTACACTTTTTGATGAAATTATGGGCTGACTAACGTTGTTATCAATTGCCTGAACCAATAAGAAACCTATGACTACATAAATTGTTCTTGGCAGAATTTCAGATTGAAAATCACTTCCAATCATACTAATCATTGTTAAAAGTGCAGCTAATATGGTTCCAATTATTGGTCCTATATAAGGTATAACATTCAGGATAGCACATAAAAAAGCAATTACAAAAGCATTTTGATTTCCAAAAATCATTAAAACAATCAGATACAAAATAAAAACAACCGTTAATTGCAATAACAATCCAATAAAATAGCGGGTTAGAAAGTGATTTATTTTAGTAATCGAATTTAAGATTTTATCCTCATTTGTATCAGGAAGAATTTTACGGGCACTTACTTTAAAGGCGTCCTGATCCTTTATAAAGAAAAAGGTAATAAAGAATACAGAAACAAGTCCCATTCCCATATCAGCCATAAAATTTAAAATCGTGTTGATAAAACCGGTAAAATAGCTAAAATCGATGATCGATGTAATTTTAGAATCTTTTAAAACTTTATTTAAATCCAGATGCTGAATATTAAAATATGTCTCAAGAGTATGCTCTGTTTCTGTAAACTGTTGTTGAAGATTTTGGGTGTCTAATAAGGATAAGTTATTGGCCTGCGAAATAATCAAAGGAACAAACAACAGTATGAAACCCACTATTGAAAGGATAAAAATAATTAGTGCTGTTGAAGCAGCGAGTGAGTTACTGAACTTTAATTTGTTTTTTAAAAATTGTACTAACGGATTGGCAATTAAGCACAATAATAAGGAAATACACAAGTAAACAATTACGGTTTGTATGGCATACAGAAAATATAAAATGGCTGCAATAACTAAGATTGTGGTTAAAGCTCTTAAGATTCCGTTAGATATAATTTTTGAGGTTATCATAATTAAAGTTTAGAGGATAAATATAGGAAAAAGCTTTTAAAATTTTGGATTAAAGCAAAAAAAGCGAGATGATATCATCTCGCTTTTCAATTTATTAATTGGATATGTTTTAGATTCCAAAAGCAGCTCTTGGACCTCCACTAACAAATATTGCAGCCATTCTGCTTTTTTGTCCGTTAGAGAACATATACATTGCATTGTCATCAACATAATCCATATAGTTCATTGTCATTTCAACAGGAGTTCCTGAACAAGTACTATAGTGAGGATAAGCTGGTACACCATAATTTGCAGTGTTGTGCGTAGGAGTATCAGCTACTAAATCGCTTCCGCAAGTTGCATCTCCCCAAATGTGGCGTAAATTCATCCAGTGTCCCACTTCGTGAGTTGCTGTTCTTCCTAAGTTGTAAGGAGCATTTGCAGCACCTGATAAACCGAAATATTTAGAGTCAATTACAACTCCGTCAGTAGCTGAAGCTCCTCCAGGAAATTGTGCATAACCTAAAATTCCGCCACCAATTGTGCAAGCCCATAAGTTAAGTTTGGTTGTTGGCGAAGTTGGTGCTAAACCTCCCTGAGCCGTTTTTTTCATGGCATCACTGGTACCCCATGAAGTTTTGGTAGTAGATTTTCTGATAACCTGATCTAAAACAAACGTAATACCAACATTTGCTTTTACACCAGAAAATAGTGCTGGTACACTGTTGTAATCTGAGTTTAACGCGTTAAAATCTTTGTTTAGAACATCGATTTGCGTTTGAATTTGTGCATCAGAAATGTTTTCTGCAGTTGTTCTGTACAGAACATTAACTACAACCGGAATTTCAATTTTACCGTTTACCAGACGATTAGTTAAAATACTTTTGTTTGTAAAGGCTTCAATTTCGTTCATTCTGATCGCTAATGTTGGATCAGCTTTTAATTGAGCTTCTAAAACTTCCTGAGTTGCACATCCGCGACGGGCAACAGCGCTAACATTTGAATCTGAAGATCCTGTTTGGTCATTTTGACATGAGAACAGCACTAGCGCTGCGAATGCGGAAATAAAAACTTTTTTCATAATAATTGGGGTTTTTGTTATAAAAAATTAAAATTTGTTATTCATTCAGCAATTTTATAACAAAAAAATATTGTAGCAAAACATTTACAATATATTTTTTGTCAGAAAATTACAAAACCCTTGTATAGTCTAGTTCTTACAAAAATTTGACTTAAATTATTATGATGTAAATTCGTACAATGCTATACTTGCAGCTTGCACAACATTCATACTTGAGTTTTTTCCGAACATATTTATGTGTACAATTTGGTTCGAAATTTTCAAAAGTTCATTTGAGATTCCGTTAATTTCACTTCCAATCAGAAGGGCAATTTTTTGATTTTCAGGGATTATAACTTCTCTTAGAGGTTTACTATTGCTTGCGATTTCTAAGGCAATAATTTCAAAGTTATTTTGGAGTAAATAATCAACAAGATCGTTTGTCTCCTCAATGATAATGTGAGGTACATGAAGATGAGTGCTTCTTGAAGTCTTGTTAATTTTTCTTGGAGTCAGCGGAATATCCTTACCTAAAAAGATAATATTTTCAACACCAAACGCTTCACTGATTCTAAATAATGAGCCAATGTTTTGTTGAAAATAAATATGATCACAAACCAATGTTATTGGAAATGTTTTTCTTTCAAATTGATTTTCTTCGTGGGTAAGCTGCATTTTTTTTTTGTAAAATGTGAAATGTAAAATGTAAAATGTGAAATGTGAAAAATGAAATGTGAAAAGTGGTAAATCGGGGTATTGTTGTTTTTTATTTGATGAATAGCTAATTACCAATCACTAATTACTATTTACTAATTACTATTTACTAATTTGTAAAAATATAATTGATGATATTGGCACCCATTTTTAAGGCTTTTTCTCTTACGGCCAAAGGATCATTGTGAACTTCGGCATCTTCCCAGCCATCACCTAAATCACATTCATAGGTATATAACAAAACAAGTTTATTTTCGACAAATATTCCAAAAGCCTGTGCACGGGTTCCGTCATGTTCGTGAATTTTTGGTAATCCGTTCGGGAAAGGAAATGGTTTTTGAAATATGGGATGATTTGCCGGAATTTCCACTAGATTATTGTTAGGAAATATTTTTTTTATTTCTTTTCGAATGTATTGATCCATTCCGTAATTATCATCAATATGTAAAAAACCGCCACCATTTAAATAATTTCTAAGATTGCTTACATCAGCATCGCTAAAAACGACATTTCCGTGCCCCGTCATATGAACAAAAGGATACGAAAGTAAATCCGGATTGCTTGGTTCTACAGTTGATGGTTTTGCTTTTATTCGGGTATTAATATTAGCATTACAAAACTTAATTAAATTAGGCAGAGAAGTTGGATTTGCATACCAATCGCCGCCACCGCTGTATTTTAATAAAGCAATTTCCTGCGAAAATGAAGAAACAGTAACCAGTAAAAACAAAAGCAATAATTTTTTCATACTTATTCCGGTATCAGTTAATTGGGAGTTTCATTAAAAAATACAACACTATGGCAGGCTACAACAGCAGCAGTTTCTGTACGTAAGCGGGTATTTCCTAAAGTTACGGGCTGATAATTATTTTCGATTCCCAATGCAATTTCTTTTTCAGAAAAATCACCTTCAGGACCAATTAATAAAGTTACATTTTCATTTGGTTTTAAAACTTCTTTCAATGATTTTTTATCGGTTTCTTCGCAATGAGCAATCAATTGTAAACCCTCATTTTTTTGTTTAATGAATTCCTTAAATGAAATAGCTTCATTTAATTTTGGCAAATAAGTCTCATTAGATTGTTTCATTGCCGAAAGAATAATTTTTTCAAAACGTTCCGGATTAATTACTTTTCGTTCAGACCGGTCGCAAAAAACAGGGGTAATTTCCTGAATTCCAATTTCGGTTGCTTTTTCAAGGAACCATTCAAAACGATCGTTCATTTTGGTAGGGGCAACTGCTAAATGCAAACGAAATTTAGGCTCCGGTGCTTTTTTTATAGATAAGACATCAACAATACATTTATTATCAGATGCCAGCGTAATTTCGGTTTCAAACAATAAGCCATGTCCATTGGTAACATGTAGAATATCTGAATCTTTCTTGCGTAAAACTTTTATAATATGTCGGCTTTCCTCTTTGTCAAAAGAAAAACTTTCAGTGGTTTCGTCAATATCAGGATTGTAAAATAATTGCATGGTTAAAACTGAATTCGGGCTTTAGAAACTACTGCTGAAGTTTCGAAACGGTTTGATAAATATTTTTGATACCCTACAATTCCAATCATTGCGGCATTATCTGTTGTGTATTCGAATTTTGGAATAAAAGTTTTCCAGCCGTATTTGCTTTCACTTTCTTTCAATCGGGCTCTGATTCCTGAATTAGCAGAAACACCTCCGCCAATTGCCACTTGTTTGATTCCGGTTTCTTTTACCGCTAATTTTAATTTATCCATTAAAATTTCGATAATCGTATATTGGATAGAAGCACAGATATCATTTAAGTTTTCTTCGATAAAATTTGGATTTTCCAGTTTATTCTTCTGAATAAAATAAAGAATAGCTGTTTTAAGTCCGGAGAAACTAAAATCTAATCCCGGAACTTTCGGTTTTGTAAAGGTAAAAGCTTTTGGATTTCCTTCTTTGGCATATTTATCAATCAAAGGTCCGCCGGGATAAGGCAATCCCAGAATTTTGGCACTCTTATCAAAAGCTTCTCCCACAGCATCATCTGTTGTTTCTCCAATAATTTCCATATCAAAAAAGCCGTTAACTTTTACAATTTGGGTATGTCCGCCACTAATAGTTAAGGCTAAAAACGGAAATTCCGGTTTATCAAAGCCTTCTTCGTCTATAAAATGGGCCAGGATATGGGCATGCATATGATTAACCGCAATAAGCGGAATTTTTAATGCTAAGGATAATGATTTACTAAAAGAACTTCCTACGAGCAAAGAGCCCATTAAACCGGGACCTTGTGTAAAGGCAATGGCAGTTAATTGATCTTTTTGTACATTTGCTTTTTTAAGAGCGGCATCAATTACAGGAACAATATTTTGCTGGTGTGCTCTTGAAGCTAATTCAGGAACAACACCACCATATTGATTGTGAATTAACTGATTGGCCACAACATTTGAGAGTACTTTATCGTTATGTAAAACCGCGGCAGCAGTATCATCGCATGAACTTTCGATGGCAAGAATAAAAACCTCTGAATTTTGCATATAAAGGCACGAATTTTGAATTATATTTGACAAGTCAAATATTTTGATTTTCTTTTATGATAAGGAGAAGCCAAAATTAAAGAATTTTTATCAAAAACAGTCGTTCTTTGTCTGTTCAAAGTAAATTTAAAAGAAAACTAAAATAAAAGCAGCTATCAAAAAAGTAAAGAAAATAATATCCAGAACCCTAATTGGGTTAATTTTACTTTTGTTAGCACTCGTTATCATACTGGCTCTGCCTGTCGTTCAGACAAAAATCGCAAAATATATTACAGAATCTTTAAACACTGATTTTAAAACCAATATTAGTGTAGACAAAGTCGCTATAAATATATTTGGCGGCGTAAAACTCAAGAAGGTTTTAATTTTAGACCATCACAAGAAAACCCTGATTTACTCCGATATCATTACCACTGACATTTTAAGTATCAAAAGATTGTTAGATGGTGATTTGCTTTTTGGGGATATCCGGCTTACAGGGATGATTTTTAATTTGAAGACCTATAAAAACGAAGACGAAAACAATATTAATAAATTTATTAAATTGTTTGAGACAGGTAAAAAGACTCCCAAATCTAATAAGCACTTTTTGCTGACAGCCAGAAACGCCTACATTTCGCAAGGTGCATTTTCGGTAGTTGATGAAAATAAAAATACACCAAAATTTCTCGATTTTAAAAAGTTAAACGCTTATATAAGTGATTTCAAATTATATGGTCCCGATGTAAATACGATCATTCACAGGTTTTCTTTTTTAGATCATCGTGGATTGTATGTGTCAAATTTTGCCGGGAAATTTAGTTATACCAAGAAACAGATCAAAGTCGAAAATCTGGCAATAAAAACCAAAAGATCATCGATTTACGGAAAAGCGATTTTAAATTATAAAGTAGAAGATTTTCTTCACTTTACAGATAAAGTGCAGTTTGATGTAGCATTAGATTCTGCTTCAATTGCGTCTAATGATATTCGTTATTTTTATGACGGATTGGGTAAAAACCAGCATTTTAAAATTAAAACCAAAATAAAAGGAACGCTGAACGATCTTAATTTAAGACACCTTAAACTAACTGATACAAACGGTTCGAAAATTTTTGGTACGATTAACTTCAAAAACCTTCTGGGAACCAAAGAACAAAAGTTTTCAATGGACGGAAAGTTTGATAAGCTGGCTTCAAGTTATGATAATCTGGTGGTTTTATTGCCTGGTATTTTAGGAAAAAAACTTCCAAAAGAACTTCAGAGAATTGGGACGTTTAATATTGTTGGTAAGGCTAAAGTTTCGACTACAGATCTGGAAACCAATTTTAAAATGATTACCGATCTGGGGAACGGTCAGGCTGATTTGCATATCAATAATATGGATTTTATTGATAAGGCATCTTATTCTGGAAATATCATTTTGGATAATTTTAATATTGGAGCTTTACTGAAGCGAAAAGACATTGGGAAAACTACTTTAAATCTGGATGTTGACGGAGTTGGTTTTACAGAAAAATACCTTAATACGATTTTAAAAGGAGATATCTCAAAACTGGATTATAATAAATATACCTATAATAATATTGTAGTAAACGGAAACTTTAAACTGCCTTATTATAAAGGACAGGTTTCTGTAAATGATCCTAATTTAAGTTTAACCTTTGATGGTTTACTGGATTTAAGTAAACGAGAAAGCAGATATGATTTTCATATTAATGTCGAAAATGCCAATTTGCAGAAACTTAAATTTATTGATGATTCTATTTCTCAGTTTACAGGAGATGCTGTTGTTCAGGTGAGCGGGAACTCTATAGAAAATCTTCAGGGAAATATTTTTATTAAAGATGCTGTTTATCAAAATCCTAAAGCTACTTATGCTTTTGATGAGATTACGATAAACTCGAATTTTGATGCAGATAAATTACGTACTATAACCATTAATTCTAAAGATGTTGTAAATGGTGAAATCGTAGGTAAATTTCAGTTTGGACAATTAGATAAACTGGTTATGAATTCTGTTGGAAGTCTTTATACCAATTATAAACCCTATAAAGTCAAGAAGGGGCAGTTTTTACGTTTCAATTTCCATGTTTATGATAAAGTAGTAGAAATGCTTTATCCTGAAATTAATATCGATTCTACCACTGTAGTTCGCGGAAAAATTGATTCTGATTTACAGGAATTTAAATTCAGGTTTAATTCACAGAAAATTACGGCAGCAAAAAATACTTTTGATAACATCAGAATTAATATTGACAATAAAAATGCACTTTATAATGCGTTTGTTGAATTAGATAGTATTAAGACACCTTATTATAAAATACGCGATTTTAATTTAATTAATGTAACAGCAAAAGATACTTTGTTTGTGCGTTCTGAGTTTAAAGGAGGAGAAAAAGGCGAAGATTATTATAACCTGGATTTATTTCATACCATTGATAAAAACAAAAATAATATTGTAGGGATTAAGAAATCTGAAATGAAGTTTAAAGACTATTTATGGTATTTAAACGAACATGAGGAAAAAGACAATCAGATTGTTTTTGATCAGTATTTTAAAAATTTCACGATTAATAATATCATTTTATCTCATGAAAATCAGAAAATTGATTTAAACGGAGTCATCAAAGGAAATGATTATAAAGATCTCGTCCTGAATTTTGAGGACGTTGATATTAATAAAATTACGCCATTAAATTCGAAGTTTGTTTTTAATGGTAATTTAAACGGAAATATCAATTATAAGCAGAATAAGAATGTGTACCAGCCCACGGCATCTATTGTTATAGATCATCTTAATCTGAATAAGACAGATCTGGGAACCTTAAACTTTGATATTGCCGGCGATGAAAACTTTAAAAAATTCACGATAAATTCGTCTATTCAAAATGGATTTTCGGAATCATTTAAAGCTAATGGAACTTTTGCTATTGAAAACAAAGAGACCTTTCTGGATCTAAACCTAAAACTGGAAGGATTTAATCTTGCAACTTTAGGAACAGTCGGAGGAGATGTTTTGTCTAATGTCCGGGGATCTGTTTCCGGAAATGCAGCTGTTATTGGTAATCTTAAAAAACCTGAAATTAACGGACGTTTGTATGTAGAAAAAGCAGGAATGACTATTCCATACCTAAATACGGATTATGAGTTAGCAGATCGTACTGTGATTGATTTAACTGATGAAAAGTTCTTGTTTAGAAACAATCAGCTTACCGATACGAAATACGGAACAAAAGGTTTGCTAAACGGAAGTATAGAACATCATAATTTTGGAGACTGGAAACTGGATTTAACCATTACTTCTAAGCGTTTACTCGCCCTTGACACCAAAGACAGTGAAGATGCGGCTTATTTTGGTACAGCCTTTATAAATGGTACTGCAAGTATCAAAGGTCCTACAGAAAGCTTGTTTATAAAAGTAGATGCGAAATCAGAAAAAGGTACCGAAGTCAAGATTCCTATCAATAACACACAAAGTGTTGGAGAAAGCAGCTGGATTCATTTTGTGACACCAAAAGAAAAATACAACCTGGCAAACGGTATTGTAGAGAAAACCAGAAACTATAATGGTCTGGAACTCGAATTTGATTTTGACATTACCCCTGATGCAGAAGTAGAAGTAATTCTGGATCGAAATTCAGGTCATGGTATGAAAGGAAAAGGATATGGATCTTTATTGTTTAAAATTAATACATTAGGTAAGTTTAATATGTGGGGAGATTTCCAGGCATATGAAGGAACTTATAATTTTAAATATGGAGGTTTGATCGATAAAAAATTCTCGGTTAAAAAAGGAGGTTCTATTATTTGGGAAGGTAACCCGATGAAAGCTCAGTTAAATCTTGAAGCAGTTTATAAAACATCAGCAAATCCGGCTGTGTTGCTGGATAATACCTCTTCATTTAATAAAAAGGTACCGGTAGAAGTTGTCATAGGTTTAAGAGGGGATTTAGCCAGTCCGGAACCTAATTTTGATATACAGTTTCCATCCGTTAGTAATGTTTTAAAATCTGAGATACAATATAAGCTGGATGATAAAGATATTCGTCAGACACAGGCTCTTTATCTTTTGTCTACAGGTTCGTTTATGAGTACAGACGGATTTAGCCAGGGTGACTTGTCCGGAACATTTGCAGAAACAGCTTCGAGTTTGTTGGGTTCAATCATCAAATCAGGTAATGAAAAAGTAAATATTGATTTAAATTATATTTCTGCTGATAAAAGACTAGGGCAGGAGGCTGATGGTCAGTTTGTAGCAAATATTAGTTCTCAGGTAAACGAGAGAATTACAATAAACGGAAAATTAGGAGTTCCAATTGGCGGAGTAAACGAATCAGCAATTGTTGGAGATATTGAAATTCTGTATCGTGTAAATGAAGACGGATCAATGAACCTTCGTTTGTTTAATAAAGAAAATGATATCAATTATATAGGACAGGGAATTGGGTATACGCAAGGTGTGGGTATTTCGTACGAAGTAGATTTTGATACTTTTAGTGAGTTAGTCAATAAATTGTTTAAAAACCACAAACTCGAAAAAGCGATAAAATCGTCTGATGATTTACAGGATTCTTATCTAAATCCGGAACTTATTAATTTCTCTAATAAAAAGGATGCCGAAAAGAATAAAAAGAAAACAGATAAAAAAGACGAAGAGAAGAAAAATCCACCACCTCAAAACAATAATGAAGGATTAATTCCTGACAATGATTTCTAGAGGAACTGTTAAAATATGCTTATAAAAACCATTCGTTGCGACGAATGGTTTTTTTTATGCTAAATTTAAGATCCTTTTTGTTTTTTGAGGAACAACCAGACTTTGAAATTTTGTAACACTTCAGTTATGTATTGTTAATTTTAAATAATTAATTAAAAAAAGCACCTTTTATTATTTTAAATGAATTTTTTGCTATCAAAAAACTTATTAACGAAAACGTTTGAATTTAACACATTTTATTAATTTATTATAAACATAACCCGTAAAGTGGTGAATGTTTGCTAATTTTACACTTTAATACTTAAATAATGCCAAAAACAATAAAAAAAGTTGGTGTTCTAACATCGGGAGGAGACTCACCAGGAATGAATGCCGCAATACGATCAGTAGTTCGAACATGCGCTTTTCATAATATAGAATGCATCGGAATTTATAGAGGGTATCAGGGAATGATTGAAGGCGACTTCAAAGAAATGGGACCCCGAAGCGTAAATAATATTGTAAACAAAGGTGGAACGATCCTGAAATCAGCTCGTTCAGTTGAGTTTAGAACCCCGGAAGGTAGAAAAAAGGCTCACGAGAATCTTTTAAAAGCAGGAGTTGATGCTCTTGTTGTTATTGGAGGAGACGGAAGTTTTACCGGTGGATTGATTTTTAATTCAGAATATAATTTCCCGGTAATGGGAATCCCGGGTACAATTGATAATGATATTTATGGAACCAGTCATACTTTAGGATATGATACGGCTTTAAATACAGTAGTAGATTGTATCGATAAAATCAGAGATACTGCAAGTTCACATAACCGCTTGTTTTTTGTAGAGGTTATGGGTAGAGATGCAGGGCATATTGCTCTTAATGCCGGAATTGGGGCTGGTGCCGAAGAAATCCTTATTCCTGAAGAAGATTTAGGTTTAGACAGATTGCTAGACTCACTTCAAAAAAGTAAAGCGTCAGGAAAATCATCAAGTATAGTGGTTATTGCCGAGGGAGATAAAATTGGTAAAAACGTATTTGAATTAAAAGATTACGTTGAGGCTAATCTGCCTGAATACGACGTAAGAGTATCTGTTTTAGGACACATGCAGCGTGGTGGATCTCCATCTTGTTTTGACCGTGTTTTAGCAAGCCGTTTAGGTGTTAAAGCAGTAGAGTCATTAATCGAAGGAAAGTCAAACTACATGGTAGGTTTACAAGCTGATAAAGTAGCGCTGACTCCTCTTGAACAAGCAATCAAAGGAAAATCTGAAATAGATAGAGAATTGTTGAGAGTATCTGACATCATGTCGACATAAGATAAAAGTTTAAAAAGAAATGAAGTTTATTGTGAGGAAATTAGACTTTAAAATAGTGTAATAAAAACAAAAGCAAAAATTAAGTAAAATGTCAAAAGTAAAATTAGGAATAAACGGATTTGGACGTATCGGAAGAATCGTTTTTAGAGAGTCTTTCAATAGAGATAATGTAGAAGTTGTAGCAATCAACGATTTATTAGACGTAGATCACTTAGCTTACTTATTAAAATATGATTCAGTTCACGGTCGTTTCAACGGAACTGTAGAAGTAAAAGAAGGAAAGCTTTATGTAAACGGAAGAAACATCCGTATCACTGCAGAAAGAAATCCAGCTGACTTAAAATGGAACGAAGTTGATGTTGATGTTGTAGCAGAATGTACTGGTATTTTTACCACTATCGAAACTGCAAGCGAGCACTTAAAAGGAGGAGCTAAAAAAGTAATTATTTCTGCTCCGTCTGCTGATGCTCCAATGTTTGTAATGGGTGTGAACCACGAAACTGCAAAAGCTTCTGATTTAGTTGTTTCTAATGCATCTTGTACTACAAACTGTTTAGCTCCATTAGCTAAAGTTATTCACGATAATTTCGAAATTGTTGAAGGTTTAATGACTACTGTTCACGCAACTACTTCAACTCAAATGACTGCTGACGGACCTTCTAGAAAAGACTGGAGAGGTGGACGTGCAGCTGCAATAAACATCATTCCTTCTTCAACAGGTGCTGCAAAAGCGGTTGGAAAAGTTATTCCTTCTTTGAATGGAAAATTAACAGGAATGTCTTTCCGTGTACCTACTGCTGACGTTTCTGTAGTAGATTTAACTGTAAAAGTTGCTAAAGAAACTACTTACGAAGAAATCTTGGCTGTATTGAAAAAAGCTTCAGAAAACGAAATGAAAGGTATCCTAGGATATACTGAAGATGCTGTTGTATCTCAGGATTTTATTTCTGACAAAAGAACTTCAATCGTAGATGCTGGTGCAGGTATTGGTTTAAATTCTACTTTCTTTAAATTAGTTTCCTGGTATGACAATGAGTACGGATATTCAAGCAAATTAATTGATTTGTCTGTGCATATTGCAGGTTTAAAATAATATTATATATTTTTGCAAAATCCCGTTATCTAAAAATAACGGGATTTTCTTATTTTGTTATGTCTTTAATTA
Source organism: Flavobacterium chilense (assembly GCF_001602525.1). Lineage (GTDB taxonomy): Bacteria > Bacteroidota > Bacteroidia > Flavobacteriales > Flavobacteriaceae > Flavobacterium > Flavobacterium chilense. The sequence goes on along the minus strand of NZ_LSYT01000004.1, from coordinate 41,968 downwards.
GTGTAAAAATAACACTTTTAACTGGTTAGAGAAAAACTAATCCAAAAACTAAATAAAATGAAATTAATAGTTGATAGTGGATCTACTAAAGCCGATTGGATTGCAATTGATGATAATGGAAAGGTATTATTCACCACACAAACTTTAGGATTAAATCCTGAAATTCTTGACGAGCCGGAAATTGTTGTACGATTAAACGATCGTTTTGATATTTTACAAAATAAAAAAAATGCGACTCATTTGTTCTTTTACGGAGCAGGTTGTGGAACTGACCGAATGAAAGAAGAGTTAAAACGAATTTTTCAGGAGTATTTTACAAACGCAATTGTAGATGTTCAGGAAGATACATATGCTGCGGTTTATGCTACAACTCCAAAAGGCGAAGAGGCAATTGTATCTATTTTAGGAACAGGTTCTAACTGCAGTTATTTTGATGGAAAAGCATTGCATCAAAAAGTACAGTCATTAGGATATATCGTAATGGATGATTGTAGCGGAAATGTTTTCGGAAAAGAATTAATCAGAAAATATTATTTCAATAAAATGCCGAAGGAATTAGCAGTTGAATTTGAAAAAGAATACGACGTTGACCCTGATTTTATTAAAAACAAATTATACAAAGAGCCAAATCCAAATGCTTATTTGGCAACTTTTGCAAAATTCCTGATCAAACATAAAGACACAGAATTTTGTAGAAAAATCATTTTTAAAGGAATGAAATCTTTTGTAAAGAACTACATTAAGCAATTTGATAATTGTAAAGAAGTTCCGGTACATTTTGTAGGTTCTATTGCTTTTTATCTAAAAGATGAATTACAGGAAACATTTAATAAGTATGAACTTCAATTAGGAAACGTTTTAAGAAGACCTATTGACGGATTAATTGCTTATCACGTTGCCAATCAATAAATAAAATTAAGAGATGGAAATAGCTATAATAGCTCACGATGGAAAAAAGGCAGATATGGTTCAGTTTTTAAACAAAAACAAAAGCCTTCTTCTTAAGGAAAACATTAAACTAATTGCAACAGGAACAACAGGAGGGAAAGCCGAAAATGCTGGATTTAAGGTAAAAAAAATGCTTTCAGGACCTCTTGGAGGTGATGCACAAATTGCGGCAAGAGTAGCAGAAGGAAAAACGCAAATGGTTTTTTTCTTTAAAGATCCGCTTGCCAGCCACGCTCACGAAGTTGATATTAATATGCTAATTCGTGTTTGTGATGTTCATAATTTGCCATTGGCAACAAATGAAGCTTCATCGCAATTATTATTAAATGCTATCGCTTTGCAGTTATAGAAAAGCCATTTTTAGATATAAAAAAAGCCGTTGCAATATATTTGTAACGGCTTTTTTGTGTTATGATTTTAGTTCAAGTTCATGTGTTTAACTCAAAGAGATAAACCTGAAACTTTGAAACTTGAAACAATTCCTTTATTGCACTGCAATTACAGAAATCTCAACATTTACATTTTTAGGTAAACATGCTACTTGTACAGTTTCACGTGCAGGAGCAGTTTTTTCGTCAAAATAAGAACCGTAAATAGTATTTATAGCACCAAAATTATTCATATCCATAATAAAAATAGTGGCTTTAACAACGTTTTCAAAAGTCATACCTGCTGCTTCTAAAATGGCAGAAATATTCTGCATTACCTGAGTAGTTTCGTCATTGATGTTGTCAGTAATTAATTCTCCCGAAGCCGGATTAATAGCAATCTGGCCAGAAGCATAAAGTGTATTGCCTGATAATACGGCCTGATTATAAGGGCCAATTGGTGCCGGTGCTTTTTCTGTAAAGATGATTTTTTTCATATCTAAAATAATATTTGGTTTTAGGAGCCAGTAATTATGGTGAAATTTTTTGAACGTCGATTATCTGTTTGATGTGCTGCGTTTGTTCCATTTAATATCACTAAGCATTCCTGATTTGATTCCAATAAAGAAATTCCAGTTAGAGTTTACCCCAATCGGAGTCCAGTTAAAAGCCATTCTCCAGCTTAACAGATCTCTTTCAAAACGAAATTGTGTAAAAGTAACCCCTTTTTGTACAAAGTCATATCCTGTCGAAACTCCGCCTTTCCATTTTGGTGTAATATCCATATTGGCAGAAATCATAATAGAGTTGTTACTAATCTTATTTTCTCTGTTTACATTAGAATAGGTTAGGGAATAAGCTAATGTCATATCCCACGGAAGTTTAGAATTGAAGAATTCAGTTATGACGTCTTTATCATCATCTTTTTCATTTGCAAACTGACTATTTCTACTATCGTTTAAGTCGGTATTTGTTCCGAATAAATCATCTTTACGACCACCGTTCCGCTCACTTTGTTTGTTTTCCTGTTCCTTGCCGCCTTTATTCGAAAACGAGTAGTTTAAAGTAACATTCGCACTTGTCATTCTAAATAAACTTCCACCGTTATCAATGTTATAAGTGTTAATTCTGGTTCCGCCATTATCAATTGCATAAGGATCTAATGTAGCACCAAAATTCACATTCATTTTATTGTCAAAAAGTTGTGTTCCGCCACTTACAAGTACTGGTTGCCATGCTAAAGTTTGTTTTCCGTCTGCATCAAAATTATAGCTCGTACTAAAGTTTAAGTTGTTTAACAGCATAATCTTTTTAGGCTCTGTTTTTGTGCTGTCCCTGTCTCTTACTTTGGCTTCAAAAGTATTGCTTAAAGCAAATGATACAATATTAGAATTACTTTTTCCGGGTGCACCAAAAATACCTCCTTCAAATCTTGAATATGTAGAGATTTTACCAGAAGCATCAACTGTGTAGTTGTTGTAATACTGATCAAAACTTGGTGTATACGAATAAGTAATAGTTGGACGCATCACGTGGCGAATAGACTGGATTCTTTTATCATCACCAAAGTTAAAAGTACCATAAATTGTGGTTCCTAAATTTGTGCTGAAATTGTATGTTCTGTAAGCGTCAAAACCATTTACTGTCTTGTCTACAATTTTGCCCTGTGATGGATCGTAATTTTTATCGATGGTTTTAGTTACCCATGTTTCCTGATAATTTGTTGAGGCCCCGGCACTAAAATATTTAAATATTTTAAAGTTGGTACTAATAGGAATACTATGTTGCATACCTATTTGAGCATCTTTGAACATTTGCGGTTTAAAAAACAATGAGTCTTTTGTAGAAAAGCTGTTTTTACCGCTTACGTTATATTGTAAGTTGATGTTTTTTATAAAACCTTTTTTAACACCGTCTTTTCCAACAAAAGGGTAAACACGATCAATACTACCCTGCAAAGATGGTAAGGTCATCTGGATGTCCTCAGTTTGGGTGTTTTGCTGGTGTGTAGCTGTTAAGGAAATACGTGCCTGCGGAATCGTATTAAACGTTTTATTATAAGAAATCGATGAACTCAAAGTATTGTTCAGGTTCGATCCTATATTGGCCTGGTTAATCGATCGCTTAAAGTATTTACTGCTACCCATGTTCACCGAAGCAGAAAAAGTCGAATTCGGGTTTGATTTAGTGTCTTTAGAATGTGACCATTGAATATTATAGATACTCTGTTTAGAATAGTCCGGATATCCTCTTTCGCTGCTAATCAGGTTTTCGAAACGTACATTAATATTTCCCCGATATTTATATCGTGTTGCATATGCCGATTCAAAACGCATGGCATAACTACCATTTGTGTAATAATCCCCTAAAACAGTTAAGTCATAATTGTCGCTTAAAGCAAAATAATAACCTCCGTTTTGTAAAGAGAATCCTCTCGTATTAGAGTCATTGTAACTAGGGATAATAATACCTGAAACACTTTTTTCCTGAGTCATAGGAAAAAAAGCAAAAGGCAATGCCAAAGGAGTAGGTACATCTGCAATTACCATTTGAGTAATTCCAACTACAACTTTTTTATTAGGAACAAATTTTACCTTGTTCGTTCGGAAATAGTATTCCGGATCATCAATATCTTTTGCTGTGGTGAAACGCGCGCCTTTTAAAAAGTAAACAGAATCGTTTTCTTTTTTGGTCACGGCTGCTTTTATTTTAAATTCGCCTTGTTCAGTTCTGGAATTGTAGATTAAGGCTTTTTTTGTTTTGAAATTAAAACGAATCGAATCCGGCTGAACTTCACTGGCTCCCTGTTTAAAATTCGGGTACTGAATTAAAACTCCTGCTGAATCTTTTATTCTTCCGGCGTAAACTTCATCTTTTTCAAGATTTAAAACAATGATACCGGATTTTAATTCAACATCTTTATAATATAGTTCCGCTTCATTATATAAAGTAAGCGTTTTGGCCTTCTTGTCGTATTTTGCGTAATCTTTAGCTTTATATTTGGTAACAGCATCAAGAAAATTCTTTTTTGCCTTAACTGTGTCTAATTTTATAGTGTCAGTTACTGTAGCTGGGGCTTTCTCTGTAGCAGATTTTGATTTATCTGTTTGTTTTACAGTTGGTAAGGGCTTTTTTTTGTTTTTTATCTCCTGCGAATATAAATTACCACATCCTAAAGTTAGGAAAAATGATAATAAAACGATATTAAATAAGTTTGTATGCAAAGGTTTAAATGCTATTTTTGTAAAATTATGGCTTGTTTTTTGACATGTCAAACTTACATATAATTTTTTGTCAAAAATAATCAATTGTGAAAATTATAGCTGTTGCGTTTTATTAAAATTAACTTTTAGATTTATGAATAGATTTAACAAAATTAAAGTAATATTTACTTTTTTTCTAACGATATTGTCATTTTGTGGTTATAGTCAGGCAAATGTTTTTAAGGTAACACTTGATGCAGGACATGGAGATCATGACTTTGGCGCCGTTTATAGTGGACGAATTGAAAAAAATATTGCTTTGGCTATTGTTCTAAAAGTGGGTAAAATTTTAGAAGCGAGTCCAAATGTTAATGTAATTTATACCCGTAAAACGGATGTTTTTATTGATTTAGTAGAAAGAGCTAACATTGCCAACAGAGCAAATTCTAATATTTTTGTGTCTATACACTGTAATGCCAACAAAAACACTGCTGCAGACGGAACAGAAACTTATGTAATGGGTTTAAGTAAAGTAGCATCAAATCTTGAAGCTGCGAAAAAAGAGAACTCTGTAATTACGTTAGAAAAAGATTATAAACGTAAATATGAAGGTTTCGATCCTAATTCGCCGGAATCAATGACGGGGATGATCTTAATGCAGGAAGAATATTTAGATAACAGTATTTCATTGGCCAGCAAAATCGAAGACAATTTTGATAAACTTGGAAAAAAGCTTCGTCATGGAGGGGTAAAACAAGCTCCTTTTATGGTACTTCATAAAGCTTACATGCCAAGAGTATTAGTAGAAACAGGCTTTGTTTCGAATCCTACAGAAGGAAATATTCTAAATTCTGAAGAAGGGCAAAACGATATTGCAAAAGCCATAGCAGAAGCAATTTTAAGCTACAAGAACGAATATTTTGGTTCAGGAGCTTCTGAAATAATAGAAGCAAAACCGGCAAAAGATACTTCAACACCCAAAAAAACTAAAGTAGTCGAAACGGCTGCAGTGGCTAAAAATGCTCCAAAAGGAGTTTTCTTCAAAGTACAATTAATTGCCAGCATTAAAAAAACACCATTAGAGCCAAAAAACTTTAAAGGACTAAAAAATGTTACAATGCTGTACGAAAATAATATTTATAAATATTTTTATCAGGAAACTTCAAGTTACGACACTGCCAAAAAATATTTGGAAGAAGCTAAAGATAAAGGATATGGAGCTGCTTATTTAGTTGCAACTAAAGACGGAGAAAAGATCAGTATTCAAGACGCCATTAAATAATAGCTTCTAGTTCGAATATTTATATTAATTTTGTACAAACACTAAGAATTTTGAAACTAACAAGAGAAATTAAAACGGCTATATTAGTCATCGCGTCAATCTTATTATTTATTTGGGGTTATAGTTTTTTAAAAGGCAAAGACCTTTTTACAAATTATAAAACATTATATGTAGAATACGATAATGTTGAAGAACTGGCACAATCAGCACCTGTTACCATAAACGGACTTGTAGTTGGTAAGGTAAATAAGATTACAATTAATGAAGTAACTGGTAAATTATTAGTTGAACTTCAGTTAAAAACAGATTTTCCTATTTCTAAATCAAGTAAGGCATCTTTATATTCAGCCAGTTTAATTGGAGGAAAGCAAATTGCTATTATTGCTAATTTAGCAGATAAAGATCCTGCTGAGGATGGTCAGACACTCCAGTCTGATGTAAAGCTGGGATTAACAGAATCTTTAGGGAATAAAATCGAGCCTATCCAGCAAAAATTAGATCAAATGCTTGTCAATATTAATACGCTGGTTACCGGTTTAAATAATGTTTTAGACAAAAAAGGGCAGGAAGATCTTAAAAAATCATTATCAGAACTAAGTCAGACCATGGAGCAATTTCATAGAGCTTCAGGAAGCCTTAACTCTATTTTAGATACCAACAAAGGTCAGATTAACGGAGTTGTGACGAACTTTAATAAAATGTCAAGCAACTTTAATAAAATTTCTGATTCTTTAAACAAAGCCGATTTAGGAAAAACAGTTAGAAACCTGAATCAGACTTTGGCTAAAGTTGATGGTATAATGAGTAACTTGAACTCAGGAAAAGGTACAGCAGGTAAACTGTTAAATGATGATGCTTTGTATAATAATCTGGCTAAAACTTCAAAAGAGTTAGAGTTGTTATTACAGGATGTTCGTCTTTACCCAACACGTTATGTAAATGTTTCTCTTTTTGGAAAGAAAAACAAACCTTATGTAGCGCCTACAGAAGATACTAATTCAACGACTAAAAAATAATTAGAATGGGTTATTTAGATAATATTTTATTCGCTATACTTCTTATAATTGGTTTCGGTTTTTTTGCAGCGAGCGTAAAAAAAATCATCCGAAATATTAATTTAGGAGTAGATGTAAATCGAAAAGATAATTCTAAAGCTCGATGGAAAAACATGGCAATGATTGCTCTTGGGCAGTCAAAAATGGTGAGACGCCCTGTAGCCGGAATATTGCATATTTTTGTATATGTAGGTTTTATAATTATTAATATCGAATTACTCGAAATTATCATTGATGGGTTATTTGGAACACATAGAATTTTTGCACCTTATTTAGGAGTAGTCTATGATGTTTTAATTGCATCATTTGAAATATTAGCAATACTTGTCATTTTTGCTGTAACCGTTTTTTGGATCAGAAGAAATGTCATCAAATTAAAACGTTTTATAAATCCTGATTTAAATGGATTTCCACGAAGCGATGCAAATTATATTTTGTATTTCGAAACCGTTCTGATGATTTTGTTCTTGTTAATGAATGCTTCTGATTTGCATTTGCAAAATGTTCCCGGAGGATTTTCTCATTTTCATAAAGCAGGAAGCTTTCCTGTAAGCCAGTTTATCGCACCAATGTTTAACGGAATGTCGAACGAATTAGTTGGGTTATTGTTTGAAGCTTTTTGGTGGTTGCATATTGTGGGTATTTTAGTTTTTATGAACTATTTGTACTTCTCAAAACATTTACATATCCTTTTGGCTTTCCCAAATACTTATTTTGCTAATTTGAATCCGGAAGGACAATTTGACAATTTAGAATCAGTAACCAAAGAGGTAAAGTTAATGATGGATCCAAATGCAGATCCGTTTGCAGCTGCTCCGGTAGATGAAAATGCAGCTCCGGCTAAATTTGGAGCAAGTGATGTTCAGGATTTAAACTGGGTACAGTTATTAAATGCTTATACTTGTACAGAGTGTGGTCGTTGTACATCATCATGTCCTGCAAATCAAACAGGAAAAAAATTGTCTCCTCGTAAAATTATGATGGATACAAGAGATCGTTTGCAGGAAGTAGGAAAAAATATTGATGCTAACAAAGGTGTTTTTGTTCCGGATAACAAAACCTTATTAAACGATTATATTACACCAGAAGAATTGTGGGCATGTACCTCTTGTAATGCTTGTGTAGAAGAATGTCCGGTAAATATTAGTCCGTTGTCTATTATTATGGATATGCGTCGTTATTTAGTGATGGAACAAAGTGCTGCTCCAATGTCACTAAATGCTATGATGACCAATATCGAAAATAATGGTGCGCCATGGCAATACAGCCAGCAAGACAGGCTGAATTGGAAGAACGAAAATTAAGATTTATTGTTTAATCGGTTAATTGTTTAACCGTTTAATCGATTTTAAAATAATTTCGGTTTTAGTTTTTGTTCATCGCTTAAAGGGCGATTAAACAAATAAACGATTAACCGATTTAACAAAAGAATAAGATGTCAGAAAGTTTAGTAGTGCCAACAATGGCTGAAATGCTAGCCCAGGGAACTCAGCCAGAAGTTTTATTTTGGGTGGGTTGTGCAGGAAGTTTTGATGATAGAGCAAAAAAAATAACAAAAGCATTTGTACGAATCTTAAATCGTACTAATGTGTCTTTTGCAGTTCTGGGTACTGAAGAAAGTTGTACCGGAGATCCTGCAAAACGTGCCGGAAATGAGTTTTTGTTTCAAATGCAGGCTATGATGAATATCGAGGTTCTGAATGCTTATGAAGCAAAAAAAATCGTTACCGCTTGTCCGCATTGTTTTAATACGCTAAAAAATGAATATCCTGAGTTAGGAGGTAATTATGAGGTAATTCATCATACAGAGTTTTTAAAGTCATTAATTGATGATGGAAGATTAACTGTTGAAGGTGGACAATTTAAAGGAAAGAAAATTACTTTTCATGATCCTTGCTATTTAGGAAGGGCAAATAAAGTATACGAAGCGCCAAGAGATTTAATTCAGAAGCTGGATGTTGAATTGGTCGAAATGAAACGTTCAAAAGCAAACGGATTATGTTGTGGAGCCGGTGGGGCACAAATGTTTAAAGATGCTGAACCCGGAAACAAAGAAGTCAACGTATTGCGTACAGAAGATGCTCTGGAAGTAAAACCGGATATTATTGCAGCGGGTTGTCCGTTCTGCAATACGATGCTAACAGATGGTATCAAACATCAGGAAAAAGAAGGACAGGTTAAAGTAATGGATATCGCTGAGTTGATAGCAAATGCACAAGATCTTTAAAAAGAGGTGCTGAGATAATAAGGTGCTTAGGTTGTAAGTTTTTTAACTTTTAACTTGAAACAAGACAAACAAAAAATAAAAAAAAATGTATATACCTTTTGAAAATTTACCTGGTGAATCAAGAGTCTGGATTTACCAATCGAACAGAAAATTTTCTGAGGAAGAGTTTTCTGAAATAGAAACAGATTTGAAAGCTTTTGTAGAACAATGGGCTGCACACGGAACGAGTCTTGAAGCTTCGTTTTTACTAAAATACAATCGTTTTATCATATTAGCTGTAAATCAGGATGTACAGGCAGCGACTGGCTGTTCTATTGATAGTTCTGTAGAATTTATTCAGGGTTTAGAGAAAAAGTACAATGTTGATTTGTTAGATAAAATGAACGTTACTTTTAAACTGGGCGAACATATTGCACACAAACCATTGATTGATTTCAAGAAAATGGTGAAAGATAAATCAGTTTCTGAGAATACAATTGTTTTCAATAATCTGGTAAACAATATCGAAGAATTTAACGAATCCTGGGAAGTTCCTGCTGCCGATAGCTGGCATAGTAGATTTTTCTAAGAGAAATTTATAATATTAGAAAAGGCATGAAATTTAGATTTTGTGCCTTTTTTTGTTTTAATTGTTTCAGGTTTAAAGTTTCAGGTTTCGCCAAAGTTTTTCATTCCGAGGTACGAGGAATCTCCAGAAGTAGTTCTACAAAGATTGGTAATATACGCTACGGAGTTTCTTGCGGAGATTCCTCGTACCTCGGAATGAAAAACTTAGCGGGATATAACTTTGTCAAAGTTTTAAATTTTGTCAAAATTACCGCTACGAATCGCTTATGAAAATAAAAACGTCTAATCTAGCCCCGATGGAAGCGGCATCCTTTTTCTGGCTTTTTTAGACAGAAAAAGATATAGCGGACAGCGGGACAACTGGTCTTTTTTGCGGATATTGTCATGCTTCCGGAAATATTTATCAACTAGAATTAATCTAATTTTGTCGAAAATCTAACACTTCAAAACCTCAATTAAACGCTATTTTTGAGTATTTTCGTAGAATTAAATTTAATCCATGAAAATAGCAATTGTTTGTTATCCTACTTTTGGAGGTAGTGGTGTAGTAGCCACGGAGTTAGGACTCGAATTAGCCAGAAGAGGACACGAAATACATTTTATAACATACAGTCAGCCCGTGAGGTTGGCACTTTTAAATCCGAATGTTCATTACCATGAAGTAAATGTTCCGGAGTATCCATTATTTCATTATCAGCCTTATGAGTTGGCTTTGTCAAGCAAATTGGTTGATATGGTGAAATTATATAAGATTGAAGTTTTACACGTGCATTATGCTATTCCTCATGCTTATGCAGGTTATATGGCAAAACAAATGCTGAAGAATGAAGGAATCAATCTTCCAATGATTACAACGCTTCACGGTACTGATATTACTTTGGTTGGAAATCATCCTTTTTATAAACCTGCGGTGACTTTTAGTATCAACAAATCGGATTATGTGACTTCGGTTTCCCAGAGTTTGAAAGATGATACCTTGAAATTATTCAAAATCAAGAATAAAATTAAGGTGATTCCGAATTTTATCGAGTTGGATAAAGTGGTAAAAGATCCAGATGCACCTTGTCATCGTTATGTGATGGCAAAAGAAAATGAGCGTATTGTGACGCATATCAGTAACTTTAGAAAGGTGAAACGAATTCCGGATATTATTAAGATTTTCTATAATATTCAGAAAGAAATGCCAGCTAAATTGATGATGGTAGGTGATGGTCCTGAAAAGGAAAAAGCCGAGGTTCTGTGCATGGAATTAGGAATTTACGATAAAGTAATTTTCTTTGGAAACAGTAACGAGATTGATAAAATTTTATGCATGACTGATTTGTTTTTACTTCCTTCAGAAACGGAAAGCTTTGGTTTAGCTGCTTTAGAAGCGATGGCTCTTGGGGTTCCGGTGATTTCTAGTAATTCGGGTGGTTTGCCTGAAGTTAATTTTGATGGCGTTTCAGGTTATTTGAGCAATGTTGGAAATGTGGATGAAATGGCTGCAAATGCAATTAAAATTTTGAAGGATGATGAAACGCTGAAAGAGTTTAAAAAGAATGCTCTTGAAGTGGCGAAGAAATTTGATATAAAGAATATCCTGCCTAAATATGAAGCTTTGTATCAAAAAGCAATCGATGATTATAAAGAATAAAGGGATTAATTTTTAAAATAAACGTAAATGAAAAAAGTAATTTCGGTTTTAATCGTTTTGGTTTTGATTTCCTGTGGAGCAAAAAAAACTACAGAATCAGGATCGAAAGTTTTGTATGAAGTGCTGACAGAGCAATCTGATGGTGGCGGAAATATTAAATTTTTTGAAATTCTCACAGAACCAAACGAAATCAAAATGTTAGAAAACGATCCGTTATTAAAGGATAAAATGAAACATGATGATATTGGAAATTCGAATTATGTGATCCTGAATATGGGAGAAAAAAATACCGGAGGTTATTCTATTGGAATCGAAAAAGTAGAAGAAACGGATAAAAACATTATCATTACGGTTAAAGAAAATAATCCTGCTCCGGATGCTATGGTAACACAAGCTATTACGTACCCTTATACCGTAGTAAAGGTGCATTCTAAAAAAGAAATTATTATTAAGTAATTAGTGATTAGTGAAAAGTTATTAGTCATTCGTTATTAGTCAGATGTCAGGCTGAGCGGAGTCGAAGCCCTCGCAATGCAAACGCCCTTCGACTCCGCTCAGGGTGACAATAGTTGTCAATTTTAATCATAAAAAAATCCTGTCGCTTTTCAACGACAGGATTTCTTTTACAATTATTTTTTACTTTAATCTTAGAATCTGAATTTAACTCCTAAACCTACGTCAAATCCAAAATTGTCATCGTCATAGTATCCAGAACCAATTTCTGGTCTTGCATCTAATGAAAGTGTAATAGGCACTTCTTTAAAAGCATATTCTATTCCGATATCTCCGGCTGCGAATACATAAGTTCCGCTATCCTTATATCTATTGTTGTTTGCATAATAATCGTGATCCCATGCGGCGATACCACCACCAACACCGGCATACCAGTTAAAACCACCATCAATGTTCCAAACCCATTGATAAAGTGCAACTGCTTTTATGGCATCTATATTGCTGCTGTTTCTCCATCCTAAATCAAATTCAAGTCTGTTTTTTTGATTTAATCCTCTTTGGTAAGATACTTCTCCACCAAAACCGTTATTGTCGCCTAAACGTATACCAAGCGCATTTTTAGCAATTTCTTGAGATTGTGCCGTAAATGCTAATCCTAATAGCATGATGGCAGATAAAATGATTTTTTTCATAAAAGGGGTTATTAATTTTTTTCAAATGTAATGTTGCGTACAATCTTCAAACGTATATTATTTTTGAAAATTGTTATATAATTCACATTTTATCAATAACCGGAATTTATTTTAAGTAGAGTTTTGCCTTATAAAATGGGGTTTAAGGTGGTTGTATTTTATTTATTCAAAATGATGGAAGAGATTAATTGCGAGCTCAGAATATCTTCCATTTCAAAAAGATTTTCTTCTTCGGTAAAATTGCTTTCAGCGTAAGAGTATAATTTCCAGCGTTTTTTATGATACTCCAATGCGGTTAAATTCTCTACCCAATCACCGGAATTCAAATATAGGGTAGAACCGTATTTGTTCTCTTTAGTAATGATTTTTGGTTCGTGAATATGTCCGCAGATTACATAATCGTATTTTTTTTCGATAGCCAAATCTGTAGCAGTGGTTTCAAAATCAGATATAAATTTAACAGCTTTTTTAACGCTGGCTTTTATTTTTTTTGAAAAGGAATAAGGTTCTCGGCCTAATTTTGCCAGGCACCAGTTTGCAAAACGATTCGTCAGGATTAAATAATCATAACCTAATCCGCCCAGTTTTGCGATCCATTTAGAATGCTGAACTGAGGCATCAAAAACATCTCCATGAAAAATCCATGCTCTTTTATCGTCCAGTTCCAGAACTAATTTGTCTACCAAAGAAAAATTACCCATGTTCATATCACTAAACTTTCTCAGAATCTCATCGTGATTACCAGTGATATAATACACTTTTGTGCCTTTAGAAGCCATTCCGATTATTCTTTGAATGACTCTTAAATGCGATTTTGGAAAGTAGGATTTTCTAAATTGCCAGGCGTCAATAATATCACCGTTTAAAACAAGTGTTTTGGGTTTAATGCTTGACAGGTAGTTATTTAGTTCTTTTGCGTGACTGCCGTAAGTTCCTAAATGGACATCTGAAAGAATGACCAATTCGACATTTCTCTTTTTCAATTTTTCTTTTTTTGAAGTTTAACAAATAAAAGAATCTTACGTGGGATTTGTTTTATCAAAAGGTTATCAATTTGGGTACAATTTTAATAAATTATGATTTTTAATGACCGCAACCTTTACTTAACAATACTAATTTTAAATTTTTTAATTTAATTCATAAAACTTACATTTGCTCAAAACAAATTACAATGGCAGGAAATAGCTACGGCACCCTATATAAAGTTACAACATTTGGAGAATCTCATGGTGAGGCTTTAGGCGGAATTATAGATGGTTGTCCATCAGGAATCGAACTTGATCTGGAAGCAATTGAAGTGGAAATGTCCCGAAGAAAACCAGGACAATCAGCAATTGTAACGCAACGTAAAGAACCGGATGCAGTTCAGTTTTTATCCGGAATATTTGAAGGTAAAACTACAGGAACCCCTATCGGGTTTATCATTCCGAATACCAATCAGAAATCAGATGATTATTCACATATAAAAGACAATTACAGACCTAGTCATGCAGATTATGTGTATGATCAGAAATATGGTTTTCGTGATTATCGCGGAGGCGGAAGAAGTTCTGCCAGAGAAACAGCAAGCAGGGTAGTAGCCGGTGCAATTGCAAAGCAAATGTTGCCTGAAATTAAAATTAATGCATATGTTTCTTCGGTTGGGCCAATTCATTTAGATACACCTTATCAGGATTTGGATTTTTCGAAAATAGAAAGTAACCCTGTTCGTTGTCCTGATGAAAAATCGGCAGTAATTATGGAAGAATATATTCGTGATATCCGCAAACAGGGAGATACTGTTGGTGGCGTTGTTTCGTGTGTTATTCAAAATGTTCCGGTTGGTTTAGGTGAACCTGTTTTTGACAAATTACATGCTGAATTAGGAAAAGCAATGCTTTCTATAAATGCGGTAAAAGGTTTTGAATACGGAAGCGGTTTCTCCGGTTCTGAAATGAAAGGAAGTGAACATAACGATTTATACAATCCTGACGGAACAACGAAAACAAATCTTTCAGGAGGAATTCAGGGAGGAATAAGTAACGGAATGGATATTTATTTCAGAGTTGCTTTTAAACCTGTTGCGACAATCATGCAAACACAGGATTCTCTTGATAATAAAGGAAATATTACACCTATGACCGGTAAAGGCCGTCATGATCCGTGTGTAGTACCTCGTGCAGTGCCAATTGTTGAGGCAATGGCTGCAATTGTTTTGGCTGATTTTTATTTAATCAACAAGACATATTAATTAAAGTTAAGGCAGTGAGGGTCTTAATATTTTAATCTAAAAAAACAAATTAATGCAAGTTACAGAAACTAAAAAAAAATCATTTCTTTCAGGATTAACAGGGCAAATTATAATTGCAATGGTTCTTGGTGCAACTTTAGGAATTATATTGCACAACTCGATTTCGCCTGAAGCAGCACAATCGTTCAGTACTAAAATTAAAATGCTGGCGACTGTTTTTATCCGATTGGTGCAAATGATTATCTCTCCTTTGGTATTTACTACTCTGGTAGTTGGAATTGCTAAGTTAGGAGATATAAAAACCGTAGGAAGAGTAGGTGGAAAAGCGTTGGGTTGGTTTTTTACAGCTTCGTTTATATCGTTGCTAATTGGATTGTTTTATGTAAATGTTTTAGAGCCGGGTGTAGGTTTAAAGCTGGATCATGTTGATATGAGCGCAGCAACTGAAGTAACAGCAAAAACAACGACTCTGTCTTTTGAAAACTTTATTGAACACATTGTTCCTAAAAGTATTTTTGAAGCCATGGCAACCAATGAAATTTTACAAATTGTAATATTCTCGATCTTTTTTGGTTTAGCGGCCGCTTCATTAGGAAGTACAGTAAAACCGGTAATAAATGCCTTAGATAAAGTATCACACATTGTTTTAAAAATGGTAAACTATGTAATGAACTTTGCTCCAATAGGAGTTTTTGGAGCTATTGCAGGAGTATTTGCTATTAGAGATGCAGAGGAATTGATTATTACGTATTTTAAATTCTTCGGATCGTTTTTAGTGGGAATTAGTACTTTGTGGTTTGTATTGATATTAGTTGGTTATATTTTCCTGAAAGGAAGAATGACTGAGCTATTAAGACGTATTGTTGGGCCATTGGCAATTGCTTTTGGAACAACGAGCAGTGAGGCTGTTTTTCCAAAATTAACTGAAGAATTAGAGGATTTTGGTGTAAAAGACAAGATTGTATCTTTTATGTTGCCGCTTGGATATTCGTTTAATCTGGACGGAAGTATGATGTACATGACTTTTGCAAGTATCTTTATCGCTCAGTTTTATGGAGTACATTTAGATTTAGGAACGCAAATGGTCATGCTTTTAGTTTTAATGCTGACCAGTAAGGGTATTGCAGGTGTGCCAAGAGCAAGTTTAGTTGTCGTGGCGGCTACTTGTGGAATGTTTAAAATTCCGGTAGAAGGAATTGCGTTAATCCTGCCAATTGACCACTTTTGCGATATGTTCAGAAGTGCGACAAACGTACTTGGAAATGCTCTGGCAACATCTGTTGTTGGAAAATGGGAAGATGATAAAGAATCTGATATTGTTTCTGAAGACTAATAATTGTTTGATTTTTATCTGGGTTAAGATGAAAAATTAACACAAAATAAATAAGAATGAAAGCCGTATTTTCCTGTGAAATACGGCTTTTTTTTATTTTTAAATGTATATTTGATGAAATTAGCCGATTTATGCCCCAAAAACGGATTTTTTTATTGCTCTTATTGTTGAACTGTCTTACCAGTTCAGTGTTTGCGCAACCTGAACCTTCCTCAGAAGCAAAGATAAATGAGCTTGTAAAAGAAGCACTGGCTAATTATAGAGAATCAAACTTCGAGAAGTCGCTCATTATCTCCAGAATTGCATTAAACGCTGCTACAAGTGCCAAAAACGACCGTTTAATTTCGCGTTCTTATAATATTATTGCAGCAAACTACAACGAGCTGGCAGAGATTGATAAAGCTTTGTTTTTTTATAATAAAAGTTTGTATTACGCCAACAGAACTGATAACGATTCGATAAAATACAACCTCTATAATAATCTTGGAAATGTATATTGTTTTGAGAAGAAACAATTTAATAAAGGGATTCAGTATTATAAAAAGTCAATTGCATATGGCTTAAAGATTAGCAATATGAGCCAGATATATTTTACAAACGTAAATATCGCATGGGCTTATTTTGATATTAAAAAATTTGATGAAGGTTATCCTTTTTTAAAATTTGTCAACAGCAATAAAAATAAATACGGGAATCAGTCTACAGAGACTATCGTAAATATGCTTAATGGTATGTATTCAAGTTACCGGAATCAATACGAAGCGGCAAATGATTATTTTATAAAAGCAGTCAATGCAGGGAAAAAAGCTGAAGAGAAATCAGATCTGTCTTTTGCGCATCTGGAATACTCAAAGTTTTTGACTAAAAACCAAAAATACAAAGAAGCTTATCAGGAGCTTACAGCATACAATAAAATCACAGAAGAGTTATACAATCAGGAGAAACTCAAAAAAGCATCTATAGCCGGATTTAATCTTGAGCTCGATGAATATAAAAGACAAATTGATAAAATTGAAAGTGAAAAAGATTCACAATACCAGAGTCTTAAAAAATCAAGGATTATTGTTATCTTATTTGTCCTTGTTTCCTTAATTCTTTTTATTCTGATTATTACCCTTATAAAAAATATCAGATTCAAGAAAAAGCACAATTTAGAGCTTTTAAAGGCAAAAGAAGTTGCCGAAGAAGCTTCTCTACTCAAAACACAATTTATTTCGACTATAAGCCACGAATTGCGTACTCCGTTATATGGTGTGGTAGGAATAACAAATATGTTACTCGAAGAGCATAAAGAACTGGCTCAAAGCAAACATTTAAGCGCCTTAAAATTCTCTGCACGATATTTACTGTCTCTTGTAAATGATATTCTTCAGATCAATAAAATTGAAGAAAATAAAGTTGTTTTAGAAAATCTCACTTTCAATATTTCTGATGAGATTACAATGATTAAAAATTCGCTTTCTTTTCTGTCTCAAAAAAATAATAACAAAATCTCCGTTTCAATCGATCCCTGTATTCCGGAATATTTAATTGGCGATAAGTTAAGACTGGCTCAGATCCTGATGAATCTGGTGAGTAATGCCTTGAAATTTACTAAAAATGGTGTAGTTGAAATTGTGGTTAAATTAAGTAAAGTCGAAGGTAAAATATATTTCCTGGATTTTCTTATAAAGGATAACGGCGTTGGAATCGCTACTGTCGATCAGGGTAAAATTTTTGAAAAGTTTGTTCAGGTTGGACGAAAGGACGAAGATTATCAGGGAACAGGCTTAGGATTGAGCATTGTAAAAAGATTGTTAGGGCTTTTTGGAAGCACCATTACTTTAGAGAGTAATATTGGTATTGGTACTTCATTTACGTTTATGATTCCTTTTGAACATGATCCTAAAAAGACCAAGCGTATTATTGACGAAATAGAAGTAGACTTAACTTCAAATGATACGTACAAGATTTTAATAGTAGAAGATAATGTGATCAATCAGTTGGTGACCAAAAAAATCATCGAAAAGAATAATTACATCTGTAAAGTTGTTGATGATGGTTTTGCTGCTTTGGCTATTTTAGAAAAAGAAGATTTTGATCTTATTTTAATGGATATCAATATGCCTTTGATGAATGGGTTCGAAACGACTAAAAGAATTCGTTTAAAGAACATAAAAACACCTGTAGTGGCTCTGACAGCATTTGATAAAGATGAAATAACAGATGAGGCAATCTCTTCAGGAATCAATGATATTATCATTAAGCCTTTTGAACCTGTACGACTTTTTAAAATTATAAGCTATTTAATAAATGAAGCAAAAAACGCTGGATATTAATACCAGCGTTTTTTATTTTGTTTAGAAGCATTTGATTTTCTCGATTTGTGAGCACCACCGCTTCGGTTGGAGTTTTTAGGTTTTTCTGCCGTTGCGTCCGGACTTCCGGAATGCCATTGGTACGGATGATCTGTAATCGTTTTTACATCCACTTTTATTAATTTCTGAATGTCTTTCCAGTAAGGCTGTTCGTCTTTACCGCAAAATGAAATCGCGATTCCTCCGTTTCCGGCACGACCCGTACGTCCAATTCGGTGAACATAAGTTTCAGGGATGTTCGGTAAATCAAAATTGATTACATAAGGCAACTGATCAATATCTATTCCTCGTGCAGCAATATCTGTTGCTACAAGAACACCAACTTCTTTGTTTTTAAAAGCATCCAGAACACGTTGTCTGGCATTTTGCGATTTATCACCGTGAATTGCTTCAGCAGGAATATCTTTTTTGCGCAATGCTTTTACAACATTATCTGCCCCGTGTTTGGTTCTTGAAAAAACCAATACATTCGACAAATTTTCGTTTTTGATTAAATGATATAATAAATTTCTTTTTTCTGTTTTTTCAACAAAATAAATGCGTTGTTCTACATTTTCTGAGGTTGATGAAACAGGAGAAACTTCTACTTTTTCAGGATCCTTCAAAAACATTTCAGCCAGCTCACGAATAGCAATTGGCATTGTGGCAGAAAACAATAAAGTTTGTCTGTTTTTTGGAGTTAGTTTTACGATCTTTTTTACATCGTTTATAAAACCCATATCCAGCATTTGATCAGCCTCATCCAAAACCAGCGTGTGTAAATGATCTAAATCAAGAAAACCTTGTTTGTGCAGATCAAGCAAACGTCCCGGTGTAGCCACCAAAATATCTACTCCGTTTTTTAGAGTATCAACCTGTGGATTCTGCGAAACTCCGCCAAAAATGGTTAACTGGGTCAGGTTGGTATATTTGGCATAAGTGTCAAAACTTTGTCCAATCTGAACCGCTAATTCACGGGTTGGAGTAACTATTAGAGCACGAATTTGCTTGGCTTTTTTAGATGAACCTACAATTCGGTGTAACTGATGTATGATTGGAATTGCAAATGCAGCGGTTTTTCCCGTACCGGTTTGTGCGCAACCTATTAAATCCCTCCCAGCCAGAATAATCGGAATAGATTGTTCCTGAATAGGGGTAGGGTTTAGATAGCCTTCTTCAAATACGGCTTTTTGTATACTTTTTGAAAGTGATAAATCTTCGAATAACATATCTTAAGTGTTAGGATTTTAGTTTTAAGTACTAAAATGCTGTGCAAAGATAGGTTTATTCGGTTAATCGTTGATTTGATTCTTGGATTATTTGGGAAATGTGTGGTTTTAAGCCAGTTGGCCTTCAGTTGATTTTTTCTTTTTCGTTATTGGCTTTTATAAAATCCGTGATAAGATATCCAATTAGTTTACCAATTAAATTGTTGTTTGGAGAATCAGCGAGATCCGGTGCTCCTTCGCAAATGTGTAAATAAGTAGCATTTTTATGTTGCCCGAAAAAAGAAATAAACTGGCGTAACTCTTCTACAGAAAAACCACTGATAGTCATAGCGCTGCTGGCAATGTTAGGAATAGCATCCAGATCGATTTCGATTCCAAAAGAATCAGTTTTTATGAATTCTAAAGCCAAGGCCATTTCACGTTCAAAATCTTTTTCTTTACGAATGTTTACGCTGTCATAAGTATTGTAACGGACTCTGTCTTCGAGTTTTTTGATAATATCTAAAACGCTTTTTGAAGTATAGTTTTCGTGCAGGCCAAAAATAAAATATTTTTTCAGGAAACCTTCTTCATAGGCATACGAGAAACTATTTCCGCTATGACGCCCTTCCAGAATTCTAAAATCAGAATGGGCATCAAAGTTAATAGCGTTTATGGGTTTCCCTTTGGCTAAAGCCGAACCTTTAATATTTCCATAAGCATTATTGTGTCCACCGCCAATAATAATAGGAGTTTTTCCTGCTTTTATAATCGTAAAAATAATATGCGAAACCTCTTTGTCAATTTTTTCAACAAGCTGACTTAGTTTAGAACGGTCGTCAATATCATTAAAGTCAAGGTTTTCTACGTCACGCATTTCCTCTGCAACGTTTAATTGTCCTAAAACAATAATCTGGCTGCCTTTAGAAAAACGATTGTGCTGGATATTGGCAATACTTTTTATGGCACTTTCCCATGCTGACGCTGCTCCTGGTCTTCCATAATTGGCACGAACGCCAATATCTTCCGGAATACCAAAAAGTACATACTTAGCCTCAGACTCTTTTAAAAAACTGATTGTGTCAACTCCTTTAGGGATAACAACCATTTTTTCTCCGAATTTTATTTCACCACTACGATGATTAGTGACTTTTGCCAGATCGTTAACAGTAAAAGGAATTAGTTTCTCCATTGAAAAAAAATATTTTCCAAAAATAATATAATTGTAACAACTTACGTTATTACCTTTATATTAATTCTTAAATTTGTTTTAAAGAAAATTATTTTAAATATGGAAAACCCAAAGAACAACAACTCAAGTCTAAAGGCGGTAATCGCAGTTTTAGCAGTCCTACTAATTGGTAGCTTAGTGTATATTTTTAAATTATCATCTGATACAGATGTAGTTAAAACTGAACTTACAACGACAATGACAGAAAAAGAATCTGTTATGAAAGATTTACAGGAATTAAAAGCAACTTATGATGCTGCAATTGCTGAAAATACTTCAATGTCTGATGAGTTAATTCAGGAAAGAGACAAAGTAGTAGCTTTGATGGACGATTTAAATAAATCTAAAGGAGATGTATCTAAATACAGAGCACAAGTTCAGGCTATGCAAGGTAAAATGAAAACTTTGGTTGCTGAGAATGATGAGTTGAAAAAACAAAATGGTGTTTTAACTACTCAAAGAGACAGTACTATTGTCGTATTAGGTGAATCTAAAAAATACAATGAGGTATTAGTTGGTCAAAACGAAGAATTAGCTAAAACTGTAGAAAAAGGAGCTAAATTGTCTATTTTAAATACTAAAACTTCTGCTTACAAATTAAGAAGTTCAGGTAAACAAATTGAAACAGATAAAGCAAGTCGTGCAGATATCTTAAAAATTAGTTTTACTATCGCTGAAAACCAAATTGCAAAATCTGGTGATAAAACATATTATGTACAAGTTATCGATTCTAAAAACAATGTTTTAGGCGAGAAAAAAACAGAAAGCTTTGGAGATAATTCTTTAACTTACAGTTTCAAAACTACTGTTAAGTATGAAAACAAAACAGTAAATGTTACAGAAGATTTACCAGGAAAAGATTTCGCTAAAGGAACTTACTTTATCAATGTTTTTGATAATGATGAATTGGTTTCTAAAACAAGCTTCAGCTTAAGATAATCTAAGTCGATTAGGACAAATACCACTAAAATATTAAAGGTCTGTGATTTTTTCACAGACCTTTTTTTATGGATTGAAATTACTTTTGTTTTATTTACTTTCGTTTTTAAGGAATTAAATAAATCTCGAAAGTAATCTTATAGGATTTTACCGTTTACCAAAACATTTTCGATCAGATTGCTCCCAAAGGCATACGGAATCTGATAATAAGATGAAATTGGTTTTGTGATAATTAAGTTGGCTTTTTTGCCTTTGGTAATGCTTCCGTGTGTTTCAGAAATTCCCATTGCATAAGCACCGTTAATGGTTGCGGCATTGATAGCTTCTTCCGGAGTCATTTTCATCTTGATACAAGCCGTAGCGACTACAAAATTCATGTTTCCGGATGGAGTAGAGCCGGGATTGAAATCAGTTGCCAGTGCAAGTGGTAAACCTGCTTTTATCATTTCGCGGGCCGGAGTGTAAGGAATACTTAAAAAGTAAGAACATGATGGTAGTGCAACAGGCATTGTTTCGGTGTTTTTTAAAGCTTCAATGTCTTCAGGATTCATAATTTCAAGGTGATCGACAGAAAGCGCTTTAAATTTAACGGCAGCCTGTAAACCTCCAATAGAATTAAACTGGTTGACATGAATTTTTGGTATTAAACCAAATTGAATACCTGCCTGCATGATTTGCTCTGTTTCTTCTACAGAAAAATAACCTGTTTCACAAAATACATCAATATAATCCGCTAGTTTATCCTGAGCAATTTCGGGAATCATTTTAGTGATGATTTCATTGATGTATCCGCTTTTGTTTTCTTTGTAATGAAGCGGAAATGCATGAGCTCCCAGAAAAGTCGCTTTTATGGTAACTGGATAATGAGCAGCCAGTTTTTTAATAACACGAAGCATTTTCAATTCGCCTTCTATAGTAAGTCCGTAACCGGATTTAATTTCGACTGCTCCGGTTCCTAAATGCATAACTTCTTCCAGACGGAGTTTTGATTGTTCGTAAATTTCGTCTTCAGAAGTCTCATTGAGTTTTTTAGCCGAATTTAAAATTCCGCCTCCACGATTTGCAATCTCTTCATATGAAAATCCGTTAATTCGGTCAACAAATTCCTGCTCCCGATTGCCGGCATACACAATATGAGTGTGGCTGTCACACCAGGACGGAAGAACTACTTTTCCGGTTGCATCTATAATATGATCAGCATTAATTTCAGGAAGATTCTCCATAGAACCAAAATCACTAATAAGATCGTCTTTTAGAAGTAAAAAGGCATTTTTAATAGTGGGAAGAATCGCCATTTCTGCACCAGAAACTTTAGAAACAGAAGTTTCGCGAACCTGAAGCAGCTCTTGTATGTTTGTAATTAAAGTAATCATTTGTTTTAGGGTATTGTAAAAATACAAATTTCACGAACTAATCTAATCCGTGAAATCTGTGTAATTCGTGTTTAAATCTGTTTTATTTATTCTGAAACCGTTATTTCAAACATTTTGCTCCAGTTTTTACCTGTTACAAAAATGGTTTTGGTTTTAGGATTGTAAGCAATTCCGTTTAAAACATCGTCAGAAGTAATATCATTCATCGATTTACGCAAATCAGACATGTTTAAAATTCCTTCAACAGCTCCAGATGTAGGGTTTACAACAGCAATAGCATCTTTAAACCATACATTCGTATAGATTTTTCCGTTAATCCATTCCAATTCGTTTATGGCTTTAATTTTTGAAGTTCCGGAATAAACGTTGATGTAATCTATCATCTTTTGCGTTGCAGGGTCCATTTTCCAGATTTTTTCTGTTTTATCAGTCTGATAAATGTATTTGCCGTCATTTGTCATTCCCCATCCTTCGATATCTTTATCGTAAGTAAAGGTTTTTTCCAGTTTTAAAGTTTTGGCATCATAGATAAAACCGGTTTTGTTTTGCCAGGTTAATTGAAATAATTTTCCGTTGATAAAAGTAATTCCTTCTCCAAAATATTTTTTGTCAAGATCAATTTGTTTGAAAATTTTTCCTGTCTTATAATCGTATTTTCTTAGGTAAGAGGCACCTTCCTGTCCTGTGCTTTCGTATAAAGTATCATTGTGAAACTCCAAACCTTCAGTAAAAGATTTCTTGTCGTGAGGGTAAGTATTCACGACTTTGTATTTTAATAATTTTGGTTCAATGTTCGATACCAATTCAATTCTTTTAGTTGCATTAGAAGAATCGCTTCCAAAATGTACTACAGCTTTTAAATACTGATACCCTAATTTTTGATCTTTTAGTTCAAATTTAAATTTTTCAGCACCTTTAGTTGTTCCTACTCTTTTGTCGTTAATAAAGTAAGCAACGCTGTCAATTTCTTTCGAATTTGGGTTCAAAATCGCTATTGAAACTGACTCTTGTGGTAAAAAATGGGCAGGAAAAGCAGAATCATCGATGTTAAACAAAGAATTTTCACCTTTTTTTGTATCTCCACATCCAATTAATGTGATTCCTAATAAAATGACAGTTAGGAAGTTATATTTTTTCATAGTTTAAAATTTGAATAAGCCAATATACGACGATATTTTTATAGCAACAAAGCTCTTGCAAAAATATAAAAAGATTGTATATTTGCACCGGCAAGTCCTACACGACCAGCTCCTGCAGACTCCCCCAGGATGGGAACATAGCAAGGGTACGTGGTTGAGCGGTGCGATGTAGGTCGCTTGCCATTTTTTATTTTTTAGAATTTATATAAAAGTAGTCTTCCTTCGGGGGGATTTTTTTATTTTTGGACCTTTCTGAAGTGAGAAGTTGTATGTGAAAAGTTAGATGCCTTTTAATTTTTGCATTAAATTTCGGCTTATGTCAATTAACTTATAACATTTAACATCTAACCCCAAAAAAATGAATAAAGTCGTTTTAATTACCGGAGGATCCTCAGGGATTGGAAAATCAATTGGAGAATTTTTACAAAAAAAAGGTTTCGTCGTTTACGGAACGAGTAGAAATCCTGAGAAAGTCTTGAATTCAGTTTTTCCTTTGGTGGCTTTAGATGTTCGCAATGCCGAATCAATAAAGTCGGCTGTGGCTAAAATTATTGCAAATTCAGGACGATTAGATGTGGTGATTAATAATGCCGGTGTTGGAATTACCGGACCTTTGGAGGAAATTCCAATGGAAGAAATTAAAAATAATTTCGAAACCAATTTTTTTGGTCCTATTGAAGTAATGAAAGCTGTTTTGCCACAAATGCGTGAACAAAAATCAGGTTTGATTATCAATATTACTTCTATTGCCGGATATATGGGATTGCCTTACAGAAGTGTTTATTCAGCTTCAAAAGGAGCTTTAGAATTGATTACAGAGGCTTTGCGTATGGAGGTAAAATCATTTGGAATCGAAATCACAAATGTAGCACCTGGAGATTTTGCTACCAATATTGCTTCGGGGCGTTATCATGCTCCGGTTTTAAAAGGTTCAGCATATGAAAAAGTATATGGAGAAACACTTGCAACGATGAATGAACATGTAGATGCCGGAAGTAATCCAAACGAAATGGCAGAGGCTGTTTATAAAATCATGCAGCAAAAAAGGCCAAATGTACATTACAAAGTAGGAGCTTTTATGCAAAAGTTTTCTATTGTTTTAAAACGCGCTCTTCCGGATAAAGTGTATGAAAAGATGTTAATGAATCATTATAAGCTATAAATAAGAAAGATGAATGCAGTTTTGTAACGTGAATACGAGCGTTACTGAATAAATTAGAGTTGAATAGAAAGAATTAAATAAAAAGAATTCTTCTACGTAATTTTAAGTTGTAATTTTGCACAGGATTTGCGTGAGGGATAAAGGTAGTATTCTTTTGTGAAGAGAAACGGAACAAAAGATAAAGCCGAAAGCCCGTTTGCCGCGGTGAACACGCTAAAAGAATAATCAACACAATTAAATATAAATAGATTATGAAATTTTTTATAGACACAGCTAATTTAGCTCAGATTAAAGAAGCACAGGCTTTAGGTGTTTTAGATGGTGTAACAACTAATCCGTCTTTGATGGCAAAAGAAGGAATCACCGGAAAAAATAACATTTTAAAGCATTATGTTGACATTTGCAATCTTGTTGATGGAGATGTAAGTGCCGAAGTAAATGCGCTGGATTATGATGGGATGATTAAAGAAGGTGAGGAGTTGGCAGAATTACATGAGCAAATCGTGGTGAAATTGCCAATGACTAAAGAAGGTGTGATGGCTGCAAAATATTTTTCGGATAAAGGAATTAAAACTAACGTTACACTTGTGTTTTCTGTTGGACAGGCTATTTTGGCTGCAAAAGCAGGAGCTACCTATGTTTCTCCATTTATTGGTCGTTTGGATGATGTTTCTACTGACGGATTAAACCTGATCGAAGAAATTAGACTGGTTTATGATAACTACGGTTACGAGACTCAAATCCTGGCTGCTTCTGTACGTCATACCATGCATATTGTAAATTGTGCTAAAATTGGTGCAGATGTTATGACAGGGCCTCTTTCTGCAATTTACGGATTATTGAAACACCCGTTAACAGACATTGGTTTAGCTCAGTTTGTGGCTGATTTTGAAAAAGGAAACAAGTAATACTTAGCTACTTATAAATTAAAAATCGCTGTTTTTCATCAGAAAGACAGCGATTTTTTTTACTTTTATGTGTCTCAAAAAGAAATACATATGAAAAAAAGTATCCTGATTTTAGTGTTTTTTATGATTGGTATAGCGGTACAGGCGCAAACGGTCAATGTTATAAAAGGAGTTAATGATGCCGGAGATGTGGCGAGTTTTGAGTTGGATTGTTCGGTTAAATTTCCAACATTGGCCAAGGGATTGCGATATAATATTACCCGTCATGAGTTTAAAGGGCCTGAAATGAAAAATTCATACCGATTAATGTTGGTCATGGATGGGTTTTATTCGAAAACATTAAATAATACGATGACCATTTCGGCAGTATTAAGTGACGGAACCATTTTGCAGGCTAAAAAGATTATTGAAGATGATGGTTTTTTTGATGGAGCCTGTACAATTAAAATTAAAGACCCTAAAGCGCTATTAGAAGCTAATATTGATAAAGTTATTGTTCATGCGGACAAAGATGTGGTTTATGATTTATCAGCGACAAATAAGGCTGTTTTTAAAAAGAATCTGAATGCCATCATAACAGCTAAATAAAACAAAATAATTGTGTTTTATAAAAATATAAAGTCCCGTTTTTATATTAAAAACGGGACTTTATTATTTGTTGTATTTTAATTTCTAGTGACCACCAGAAAGTTTTTTGTCAAAGTTGATTCCTTGTTTTTTAAGAATTCCGCTTACAGTCCATGCATAAAACGCAAGGTAAGCAAAACATAAAACACCAACTAAATAACTGCTGTGGATACCAATAAACTCAGATACAAAACCTTGTAACCAGCTGATAACTCCACCACCCATGATCATCATGATCAGGAAGCTGCTTCCCTGGCTTGTATTTTTTCCTAATCCGCTTACTGCTAATGTAAAGATACATGGCCAAAGTGTACTACAGAATAAACCAACACTTGTGAAAGCATAGATACTTACGATACCTTTAGTCGACATTCCGATAGCTAAAGCAACGATTCCTAATGTTGAGAATATAAGCAACATTCTGGCAGGATTTCCTTTACTGGCAATATCTGCAAAAATTAAAACTAAGATGATTAATCCGTAGATGTAAAATGGTGTTAAATCGTGTTTTGCAATTGCATTTACAGCTAAGAATACTCCAAATGCTAAATAAGGTGCAACAAAACGTAATATTTGCTGTAAACTCGCTTTATCTGTAAAAGCTTCAATAGCTCCTGTCCAACGACCAATCATTAAACTTGCCCAATAAAGAGATATGTATGGAGATATTTCCTGTAAGGTATAAAGAACACCTGTTTTTGTATTTATAAGAGATTCCATGTAAGCAGGTAAGTTACTTGCTGTAGACACTTCAACACCAACATAAAGGAAGATTGCGATCATACCCATAACCAATTGTGGGTATTGCAATGCTGATTTTTTTGCTGTGTTACCTTCTGCTGCAATTTCTTCTTCGATCAAAGCAGGTCTGTCTGGTAAAGAAGAGAATTTCAATAAAATAGCTACCAATAAAAATGCTAGACCTAATATTAAATAAGGGATTTTTACGCTTTCAATACTTAGAGTTGAAGCTCCTGTGCTTGATCCAAAAATAGCAAAAGTTACAATAAGCGGTCCAATAGTGGTTCCTAAGTTGTTGATTCCACCTGCTAAAGTTAAACGCTGAGATCCTGTTGTAATAGGTCCTAAAGCAATTGCAAGAGGGTTTGCTACGGTTTGTTGTAATGAGAAACCTAAGGCAACAATAAATAATCCTGATAACATTAAAGGAAATGATCCTGTATTTGCAGCAGGATAGAATAATAATGTTCCTAGTGCAGAAATAAGTAAACCTAGTGAAAGACCATTTTTGTAGCCTATTTTGTTCACCAAATCTTCTTTTATTAAAAGAGAAATTCCCATGTAAATTAGTGATCCTACTGTATAGGCAATATAAAATGCCAATGATACTAACTGACTTTCTCCTTGGGATAAATTGAAAGCTGTCTTGAAAACAGGAATTAAGATATCATTGCTGGCAGCGACGAATCCCCAAAAGAAGAATACGATGACAAGAGGGATGAACTGTCCCCACTTGGTTTGAACATTTTCTGAACTCATAATTGTAATAAGGTTAATTTTTTAATTTTATTGTTTTTTGAAGACCGTAAATATATTTGTTAAGCGTTTCAAAAAAAAATAAAAAGACACAAATAATGTTAAAATTATACCAACGGCACTATTTTTTCAACAAAGTGTTAATTTTTACCGAGTTAGAAAATGGATTTATAGAGGTGTTTTTATTCTAAAATTTTGTTTTTGACCTCTTTGCTGTAATTTCTTCCAATAGGAATGGTGTAAGATTGGATCTGAATGCGGTTTCCTTCAATAGATTTAACCTTATTTAGTGCAATTACATATGATTTATGGATTCGTAAAAAGCGATCTGCGGGTAATTCTTCAGATAATGAGGTCAGTGATTTGTGTGTAATATAGGTTTTGTCGGGAGTTACAACTTTGATGTATTCCTTCATTCCTTCTACAAATAAGATTTCTTCAATATTAATTTTCATCATCTTTTTATCTACTTTAATAAAAATATGAGAATCGCCTTTAGTGGTTTCGATTTTAATATTGTTCTTTAAATTGTATTCGGTTGTTATTTTATTGATACATTTTATAAATCGGGGTAACGGAATTGGTTTTACCAGATAATCCAGCACATCGAGGTCATAACTTTCAGCTGCAAATTCTCTAAAAGCAGTGGTGATGATAACTTTGGTTTTGTTTTCAATAAGGCTAATTAACTCAAAGCCCGTCATCATAGGCATATTGATGTCTAAAAATACGGCATCGACAGTTGTACTGTTTATAAAATCAAGTGCTTCTAAAGAATTATTGAAGGTGCCAATTACTTCAAAATCTGTAAAATTGTTGAAATAATTTTGCAGGACTTTGATGGCTAAAGGCTCATCGTCAATCAACACGCATTTAATCTTCATTATCAATAGGTATTTGCAAACGGATTATATAGTAATTTAATTTAGTTTTGTCTTTTAGACTGAAATTATTCTTGTAAATTAATTTTAGTCTCTTTTTAGTATTGACTAAACCAATTCCGCCTTTTGAATTAAGATTTTGTGAAATTACAAAATTATTTAAGATTTCAAAGTCTAACATTTTATTATTAATAACTTTACAATTAATCTTAATTTTTAAGTTATTGTTGTTTAAGCCGCCATGTTTAAAGGCGTTTTCAACCAAGGAAATAAATATTAGCGGTGGTACTACAATATCTTCAATATTAGACTCCAGATTAATGGTAACTTCTACATTCTCAAAGCGTAACTTCTCGATTTCAATATAGTTTTGTATGTAATCTATTTCTTTTATTAAGGGAACGAATTTGGTTCCTTTTACATCATACAAAACATATTCCATCAAATTTGACAGTTTTATAATAACATCCGGAACCTTATCGGATGATTCTAAAGATAAAGCATACAAATTATTTAAAGTATTGAAAAAGAAATGAGGCTGAATCTGATTTTCGAGATATTTAAGTTTAATCTTGAACTGGTTTTCTCTTAATGATCTGTTTCTTTCGCGTTCTCTTAGCCAGGTTAAGGTTAAATAAACTGATGAAGCCATGGCAAGAACATACAATTCACCAATACAAACTGCTAAAATATGATTGATATCAAACGGGTGATATTCTCTATTGGCTTCGGGCCAGATATTTTCTGATATGATATAATAGGTAAGAGCTGTTTTTAATAAGTAAATGCAAAACAAACTTACGATTAATAAAAAGGTGTAGGTGATATATTTTTGTTTCAGTACATAGCGCGGTACTAAAACAAAAAGATTAAAATATACTAAAGGAATGTGCAAGGAGAATTCGATCAGGTTTGATTTGAACGAATAAGGATAATCATTAAAGTAAGCTCCCCATCTTAAAAAATTAAGAGTAAAATAACTGGCCCAAAACCAAATATGGTTTTGAAGTTTAATGTCAAATTTTAATTTTCGAATTTCGTTCAACTTAAATTTTTAAGATTTTTCGGTGATTTGGGCTTCATTTTAATATTATGCAACTTTAGACAATTAGTTGATAAAACGCAATTCTTTTAAATAAAATTTTGTAAAAAAAGAGAATTATTGTGTTATTTAAATGGTATATCGTTTTCGTACAGCGTATTATTGAATGTTTTGTGTCGTTCGTTTAAGGTTTTGTGTTGTTTGTATAAAATGTTTTATTTATGTTAATTTTAACAATAGATTTACTGCTTAACCAGCAAAACCATGATAAAAATGAAACAAATTATGTTAATCTTTTTGACTGTCTTTACAGTGCAGGTCTCGCTTGCGCAGGTAAAAACAATCAAAGGTTTAGTGAGTGATCAAAACGGATTGCCGTTGCCGGGAGTAACTGTTATTATTCAAGGCGGAAAAACAGCAACGCAATCTGATTATGACGGAATTTATACGATACAGGCATCGACAGGGGATGTACTTGTTTTTTCGTATATCGGAATTAAAACTAAAGCTGTAACAGTAGGATCTTCGCCAACAATAAATGTTGTGCTAACAGAAGATGCTCAAAACCTGAATGAAGTTGTTGTTACAGCATTAGGGATTAAGAGACAGAAGAAAGAACTGGGTTATGCTGTTCAGGATGTTAAAGGAGAACAGTTAAACAAAGTGATCACAACAAATGTAACTACTGCGCTTTCGGGTAGAGTTGCCGGAGTCGATGTTTCGATACCAGCAACAGGAGTTGCAGGAAGTACAAGAGTTATTATTAGAGGTATATCCAGTATTGGCGAGAGTAACCAGCCGCTATATATTGTAGATGGTATCCCTATTGATAACGGAGGTTTGTCTAACGATAATGCTGCAACAAGCAAATGGTTTGACGGACGCGATAACGGAGACGGGATTTCAGGAATCAATCCTAATAACATCGAAAGCTTAACAGTACTAAAAGGAGCGGCGGCAGCAGCTTTGTATGGTTCAAGAGCATTAAATGGAGTAATTTTAATTACAACCAAAAAAGGTAGCAAAGGAAAACTTCAGGTCGAATTAACCAGCGGTGTGAGTTTTGATCGTGTAAATGCTAAGTATAAAGATTTTCAAACAGAGTATGGAACCGGATCAAATGGTTTATTGCCTGATCCTTCTAAATCGCCTACAGAAATTTACAGCAATACTACAAATGCATGGGGACCTAAATTTTCTGAAACTGTAGGGCAACAAATAAAGATATTTGATGGTTCAACAAAACCTTATGAAAGAGTTAAAAATAATATTCAGGATTTTTTCAGAACAGGATTCACCACTACAAATGGAGTAGCAGTATCAGGAGGAGCCGAAAATGCTTTTGTTCGTTTTGGATATAATAATCTGAAAAACGATGACGTAATTCCAAATACGGGTCTTGAAAGAAACGATGCCAGCTTAAATGCTACTTTAAAATCAGATAAATTTACTTTGGATGCCAATGTTAATTATATTGCTGAAACGACTAACAACAGACCAGGATTAGGAGATTCGCCTAATAATATAGGATATTCATTAAGCAATTTAGCGCCAAATATAGATCAGGCATGGCTGAAAAATTACAAAAATGACGAAACAGGTGTTATTTACCCATGGAATAACAATGTGTATCAGTTAAACCCTTATTTTGTAGTTAATGATAATCACAACTCTTCTAAGAAAAATCGTTTTATTGGAAATGTTGCCGGAACTTACAGATTAGAAAAATGGGTAGCCTTAACCTTTAGAACAGGTATAGATACGTATGCTTTTAGTGCTAAAGATTTTATGGCAGCCGGAAGTACATGGCCGGGAAGAGACGAAGGGTATCTGGGATTGAATAATATTAATGTGTCAGAAATGAACACAGATTTAATTGCCACTTTTAGTGAAATAAAATTAGCAACTGATTTAACTTTTTCAGGAATTCTGGGAGCGAGCAGAAGAGATTTTAGAAGAGAGCAAAATTCAAGATTTGGTACTAAAATTATTGAACCAGGAACAGAATATATCAGCAACTTTGTAAATCAGACAGAAAATGCGCCAATTGAAACCAAAACAAGAACGAATTCACTATATGGCTCTGCAAAGTTTGATTACAAAGGCTATTTGTATGCTGAGTTTACCGGAAGAAATGACTGGTTTAGTGTAATCAACAAAGATGCTTTTTATCCGGGAGCTTCATTAGGTTTTGTATTCTCGGATGCATTTGGTATACAAAACGATTCTTTTTCTTATGGAAAATTCAGAGCTTCTATAGCACGTGTTTCAAATGCACCGGGAGCTTACAAAAATTCCTTAAACTATACCACTTTTGCTTCATACAACGGTCAGAGTGTGGTAAATATCAAAAATAGTGCTGCACCAAATCCGGATTTAACCTATCAGTCTAAAACAGGAACTGAATTTGGTCTTGAAACCGCTTTCTTTAAAAACCGTTTAAAAGCTGATATTACCGTATATCGTGAAGATACTTCTGATCAGACACTTGATTTACCTTCATCTGCAACATCAGGTTATGAATATATCTCTGTAAATGCCGGAAAATTACGTAACGAAGGTATTGAGGTGTTTTTATCAGGTTCACCTATTAAAAATAAAAATTTCGAATGGGGAATTGATCTGAACTTCTCAAAAAACAAAAACTCGATTATCACATTGCATCCGGATATTAATACCTATACAATTTCTGAAGCACGTTGGGCAGGAGCCGCGATTGTGGCACAGGTTGGCGGTCAGTACGGAACCATCATGGGTAGAGATTTCCTAAGAAATGCAGCAGGAGAAAAAGTAGTGGGAGCAAATGGTTTGCCATTATTTACAGATGAAAAAGTAGCATTAGGAAAAGGACTTCCGGATTGGGCTGCGGGTTTAACCAATAGATTTAGCTATAAAGGAATTACACTTCAGTTCTTAATTGATATGAAATTTGGTATGGATGTGTATTCTATGACCAATTCAGTTGCTGCAACAAAAGGACTTTTAGATGTTACTACAGAAGGCAGAGATGCTTACAATCATGCAAGAGCACAGGCAGTTGCCAATGATCCTAACTTTAGTCAGGCTACCTGGGTTCCTACAGCAGGATATATTGCAGAAGGAGTGGTAAATACAGGAACAGCAGCTAACCCGGTATATGTAAAAAATACCACGCCTGTTAATCCTCAGGATTACTGGAATACAGTATTTAATAATACACCAGCACCATTTATTTATGATGCTTCTTATGTAAAATTAAGAGAAGTTAGTTTAGGTTACACCATACCCAAAAGTGTATTTGGAGGAGCAAAAATAAATTCAATTTACATTTCGGCATTTGCCAGAAACCTATTGACCTTTAATAAAGATCTTCCTAATGTTGATCCGGAATCAATGTATACTTCAGGAAACGGACAAGGATTTGAATATGGTTCATTACCGTTTAGAAGATCGTATGGTTTTAATATTAAAGTTGCATTCTAAAAAAAGAAATTATGAAATTTAAACAAATAATAATAGCCATACTCGCATTGTTTACAGCAGTTGGCTGTACCGAAAATTTTGACGAACTGGAAAAAGATCCGGTTGCATTGACTGCAAATCCGGCAGGACAACTTACGTTTACACAATTGTGTATGTCTGGTGATGGATTTTATCAGTGGAGAGCAAATTTAATTTATTCAGGAGGTTTTGTGCAGCATTATGCAGGTGCCTGGAATGTAACTGAATTTGGAAGCAAATTCAAAAAAGATGATGGATATGCAACTGCTTTGTGGAGAAATGTATATGCTAACGAATTAAAAAATGTAGTAGACATTCTGGAGAAAACAAGCGCTGACCCAAAAGCGGTAAATATGAATGCTGTAGCTAAAATTATGAAGGTAATGGTAGCACAGCGTCTAACAGATATTTACGGAGATATTCCTTATTCTGAAGCCGGATTAGGTTTCTCAAAAGGTATTGTAACGCCTAAATATGATAAACAGGAAGATATTTATACTTCATTTTTTAAGGATTTAGAAGAAGCGCACAATCAATTAAATGTTGGAGGAGGAACTGTAAAAGGTGATCTGTTTTATAACGGAGATATTCTAAAATGGAAAAAACTTGCAAATACATTACGTTTGCGTTTAGGAATGAGACTTTCTGAAGTAAAACCTGCCGAAGCAGAAAAGCAGGTAAAAGCAGCTTTGCAGGCTGGTGTTTTTGCAAGCAATGATGATAACTGTATCATGCACCATCTGGATGCTACTTTTAATGATGATCCGGCTTCTATAGATTTTAGAGGAAACGGTCTTGCTTATGCTTTTGTAGGGAATGAAAACGGTGATCACTTTAGTACATTAGTGATAAACTATTTAAGAGATAACGGAGATCCAAGGTTAACCATGTATGCAACACCAAAAACAACCAGCGGTCTGGCATATGGCGGACCAATTCAACCAGGTGAAAATTTGTATGAAGGTGTAAAACCTGGACTTTTTCAATGGGAAGTGCCAATGGGAGCAAGCTCGACTTCAGGAATACAATCTTACTTTAAGAAAAAAACAACCCCTTATTTACATGTAAGTTATTCTGAAACTCAATTATTGCTCGCCGAAGCAGCTTTTAGAGGATGGGTTTCGGGGTCTGCTGCAGATTATTACAAAAAAGGAGTAGAAGCAGGTATAAAACAATTAGAGATTTATGGTGCTTTACCAGCAACTCAGGCAAGTATAGATGCTTATTTAAATGCTAAACCACTCGTTGCAGGGCAGGAAAAAGAGCAAATTGGAACACAACTTTGGATTACCTATATCTTCAATAGTATAGAAGCATACTCGAACTGGAGAAGAACAGGATTTCCAAAATTAATTCCGATAACAAATCCGGATTCTGAAACCGGAGGAATTACACCAACTCGTTTATATTATCCAAATGATGAAATGCAGAAAAACGAAGCCAACTATTTAGAAGCTTTATCAAGAATGGGCGGCAAAAATGACTGGTTAAATAAAGTTTGGTGGGATAAAAACTAAAAAATAGCCCCAAATAAAGTTATGCCTGATAAGGTGTTATTTTCATTCTAATTAAAGATTAAAAAACAACAAGTTTAATTTCAAAATTATGATAAAAAATAAAGCCTTATTAGGCATCCTTTTTTTTATAAGTTCCCTTTTTTCAGCCTATAGCTGTTCAACTCAAAAAGAAACTGATCCGGAACACTCAAAAATCAAAACAGCAAGAGTAGTTGGTTATTTGTCTTCGGATAATTTCGATAAGATGAGTTCAATTCAGTTTTGCAAATTAACACATCTTAATATTGCTTTTGCAAATCCTGATAAAAATGGAAATCTAATCTTTAGCGGAGATATTGACAGACTTATTAATTATGCTAAATCTGTTAATTCTAATATTGTCATTAGTATTTCCCTGGGAGGAGGGGTATTATCTGCAGAACAAGCCACAAATTGGTCTTTTCTAATTGATAAACCTGAAAACAGACCCGCTTTAATTCAAAACATAATAAATTTTGTCGAATTGCATCATTTAGACGGAGTAGATGTAGATCTCGAATGGGATGCCGTAACTACCGGATACAGCGGTTTTGTTATTGAATTAAAAAAAAGTCTTACCGAAAGAAAAAAAATATTAACTGCGGCATTACCCAATAATTCCCGATTTGAAAATATAAATTCGGCAGCCTTAAATGCTTTCGATTTTATAAATATCATGGCATATGACAGCACAGGTCCATGGAGTCCTAATAAAGCAGAGCAGCATAGTAGTTTTGAATTTGCCAGGCAAGGTGTTGATTTTTGGCATAAACTTCAAAATGTTCCAGCTGATAAGCTTACTCTTGGTGTTCCTTTTTACGGTTACAATTTTACTTATCCGACAGTAACAAGTTCCACCTTTAGTCAAATTACAGAAGTAGGAAATCAATTTGCAGATCAGGATGAATTAGGGAAAATCTTTTATAACGGAAGACCAACAATTGCTCAAAAAGTAGCATATGCTTCTCAAAATACAGGAGGAATTATGATATGGGAATTGGCACAAGATTCATTTGGAGAATATTCTTTATTAGATGTTATTCATAAAAAATATACAGCCCTAAAAGTGAAAACTACCAGCTTGTGTGGCAATGAATAAAAAGACTCTATGTGTGTTTGATTTAAAACATAATACATTGTTAAATTAACAAGTATTTAGTTGTTGTTTCTTTAACCTTATTAGTGGTTTTATGCGTAATATTTTCATAAGTATCAGATAATTAGTGTATTGTTGGTTGTGAGAAAAATTTATTAAATTATTAAAATAACTAAGTAAAACACAGTTAAATAAGTAAAATACAGTAAATACGTTAATTTGAAAACGTTTTCGTGTAGCGTATTGTTGATTGTTTTATGTCGTTCGTTTAAAATTTAAAGCCGTTTGTATAAATTATTTTTTTTAACAATCCCTTAAGAATAAATTTACACCATAACTAACAAAATAAATTAACATGAAAAAAATTTTCTTAATCTTTATGATTGTTTTTACGGCGCAGGTTTCTCTTGCTCAGGTAAAAAATATCAAGGGTGTGATTACAGATTCTGATGGGATGCCATTGCCAGGGGCATCTGTTGCAGTACAAGGAGGTCAAAAAGGTTCTACTACCGATTTTGACGGTTTGTACTCAATTGAAGCACAAAAAGGACAGACTCTAGTTTTTACTTATGTAGGTCTTGAAACACAAAAAATAGTTGTAGGAGATGCTGCTACAATTAATGTAAAAATGGTTACAGCAGCATCAAATGCATTAAGCGAAGTAGTGGTAACTTCATTAGGACTTAAAAGATCAAAAAAGACTCTTACTTATGCTGCACAAGAAGTAAAAGGAGAAGAGGTAACAAGAGTTAAAGACGCCAACTTAATGAACAGTTTATCTGGTAAAGTTGCAGGTCTTATTGTTGGTAAAAGTTCCGCAGGAGCTGGTGGTGCTGTAAAAGTAACTATTCGTGGTAACTCATCTGCTACAAACAACCAACCATTATATGTTGTTGACGGTATCCCGTTATTGAACTCTAATTCAGCTCAGGCGAATCAGGTTTTTGGTGATACAGCAGGAGGTAACAGAGATGGTGGAGATGCAATTTCTATGATGAACCCTGACGATATCGAATCTATGACAGTTCTTAAAGGAGCATCTGCTGCTGCTTTGTACGGTTCTCAGGGAGCAAATGGTGTTATCTTAATAACAACTAAAAAAGGTAAAGAAGGAAAAGTAACAGCAACTTATAATGCAAGTGTATTTGTAGACAATGTTGTTTCATTACCTAAATTTCAAACAAGTTATGGAGCAGATCCTGCATCTGATAAATCCTGGGGAGCTGCAAAACAATCTCCTGATCACGTTAAAGGTTTTTACAATACAGGTGTAACTATGATCAACTCTATTGCTGTAAATGGAGGTAATGAGAAAATGTCAACAAGTCTTACGTATGCAAATACTAATGTTGATGGAATAATACCAACAAACGAGTTTAAGAAAAACAATATTGCACTTCGCCAAAGTGCTAAACTATTTGACGATAAGATAACTATTGACGCTTCGTTGTCTTATGCTGAACAAAAAATTACAAATAAACCAACAAATGGATTGTATTTCAATCCATTAACAGGAGTTTATTTGTTTCCAAGAGGTAATGATTTTAATGATTACTATACTAATTTCGAACAATTTGATGCTGCAAGAAACCTGATGACACAAAGATGGCCATCAGCTACAGCAGATATTATTCAAAACCCGGGATGGATCTTAAACAGAAACGCTTCTATCGACAAAAATCAATCATTAATTACTTCTGCAGCTGTTACTTACAAAGCTAATAACTGGTTAAGTGTTAAAGCAAGAGGAGGTTATAACAGATTGTACAATACATTTGATAAAAAAATGTATGCTGGTACAAATGAAACACTGGCTCCGGCTACAGGTAGATACATCTACTCTGATAGCGAAAGCTCTCAGTTATATGGTGATTTAATCGCTACAATCAATACAAAATTCACTGAAGATTTTTCATTCAGTGCTAACATTGGTACAAGTGTTACTAAATCTACAATCAATGATGCTTATGTAAGCGATTCAGGTCAAAAAAACGGGTTAGTTAATGCTAACTGGTTTAACACAGGAAACTTTGTTTCTGCAGAAAGAAATGCTCACACCATTGGTGGTAAAAAAGAAGTTCAGTCCGTTTTTGCAAGTGCAACTTTTGGATACAAAGACATGGTTTATCTTGATGTAACAGGAAGAAATGACTGGTCATCAACTTTAGTAAACACAGACAACATCAGTTTCTTCTATCCTTCTGTAGGTTTATCAGCTATCTTAAGCCAAATGGTAACAATGCCGGAAGCTATTAGCTATGCAAAAGTAAGAGCTTCTTATGCACAAGTAGGTAATGATGTTAATGCTTTTTTAACTTCACCGGTAAACACACTTGTTGGTGGTATCGTTACAGCTCCAATTGTTGGACCAAAACCGGGAACTTCATTGAAACCTGAAATGCAAAATTCTTATGAATTTGGAACAGAATGGAGATTCTTAAATAACAGAATTGGATTTGATTTTACTTACTATAGAAATGAAACTAAAAACCAATTAATTACAGCTCCGGCTCCAATTCCAAATACTACAGGATTTACTAATTATGCATTTAATGCAGGTAGTATCGAAAATAAAGGTTTTGAGATCACAGTATCAGGAAAAGCAATTGCTAATGATAATTTCTCTTGGGATCTTGGGTTGAATTTTGCTTCAAACAAAAATACAGTACTTGATTTAGGTACAGGTGCAAATGGAGATGTTAATAAAGTGATCTTAACTAACGGAGATCCAAACAGCTACAGATATATATTAGAAGTAGGAAAACCATTTGGTGAAATTCAGGGTAAAAACATTGTACGCAATGCTCAGGGACAAATTTTATTAGATGCTGCCGGACGTATTCAAAAAACGGATTGGGTTGATTTAGGTAGTTCAAATCCTGATTTTATGTTAGGTTTCTCAAACTCATTCAAATACAAAAAAATATTCTTAAATGTACTTATTGACGGTAGATTTGGTGGTAATGTAATGAGTATGACTGAAGCAATGTTAGATTCTTATGGTGTGTCTAAAGCAAGTGGAGATGCAAGAGATGCCGGAGGTGTTAAAATCAATGCAGTAGATACTAACGGAAATGCTGTAACGTCAATGAAAGCTCAGGATTATTACAGCCAGGTAGGAGACAGAGCAGGTGCTACAGGAGAATATATGTACAAAGCAACAAATGTTAAATTAGGAGAACTATCATTAGGATATACTTTTGATTTCAGTAAAGAAACAATCTTCAAAACAGTGAATGTATCCCTTGTTGGTAAAAACTTATTCTTTTTCTACAAAGATGCTCCGTTTGATCCAAACGTAACATTAAGTTCAGGAGAAGGATTGCAAGGTGTTGATATTTTTGGAATGCCTTCAACAAGAAGTATAGGTGTTAATTTAAATTTAACTTTCTAAATAATATAATAAAAGGACAAAACCTTTTGGTTGTTGTAAGACATTTTGTTTGTTGATGAATGTAGAATAACGAAAAACAACAAACAATTAAACCCTAAACGGGTAGACTTATAAATCAATAAAAATGATTTTAATTAACCATAAAAATTCACAAATGAAAAATAAATTATTAATATTAGGTTCAGTTTTAGCCCTTTCATTAGGTAGCTGTACAAGTAACTTTGAGGATATAAATACCAATGAGGCTGGTTTTAGTAACACTCAATTAGAACAAGACTTTAATCAGGTAAAAGCACCTATTAAAACAATGCAAAGAGGGATGTATATCCTGGTTGCAGATGACTGGCAAGGAGATATTCAGTTTAATTTAAGTGCAGATATCTTTTCAGGATATATGGGAACTCCTCATGATTTTGAAGGTAATGCAAACAATTCAACCTACGCACTTTTAGATGGCTGGAATGGTGCTGAATGGGTTCAGAAGTACCAAAAAGAAATGGTTAGTGCTTATAATCTGGAGAAATTAACTAAAGACAAATACCCTCAGTTTTATGCATGGTCTCTGATCCTAAAAGTATATGCTATGCACAAAACCACGGATTATTATGGACCAATCGTATATTCAGGTTTTGGAAATGCAGACGGAACAACTCCTTACGATTCTCAAAAAGCAGTTTATGATCAGTTTTTTGCAGAGTTAAAAACGGCTATTGATATCTTAACTCCAAAAGCTGCAGATGCTTCTGCTACCTTTTTCCCTTCAGGAGATGCAACAGACGGAACTACAGCAGCAGGTAATATACAAAAATGGGTAAAATTTGCGAACTCTTTAAGATTACGTTTAGCAATCCGTATTTCTAATATCGATCCTGTAAAAGCAAAAGCTGAAGGAGAAGCTGCATTGGCTGGATTAGGAGTAATTACTTCTAATGCTGATAACATGGCTTATCTGGCAGAACATCCTGTTAAAACGTACACAGGTCCTTGGGCAGATATCAATGTTGGTGGTGCAATTGCCTCTATCATGAATGGTTACAATGACCCAAGAAGAGCAGCTTTCTTTCACACTGCTACCGGAGGTGTTTATCAGGGTATCAGAATGGGAAGCATTGTTGATGCTAATTACAGAACAGCTAAAGCAGACTTATTCTCTAAAGTTGGACCTATTGTAGAAAATAACATGATTCCTTGGTTCAATGCGTCTGAGTCATATTTCCTAAAAGCTGAAGGTGCATTAAAAGGATGGAACGTTGGTGGATCTGCACAATCATTTTATGAAGCAGGAATTGCAACTTCTTTTGCACAATTATCAGTAGGTAGTGCTTCTGCTTATATTAGTGACGATACTTCAATGCCGGCAAATTTTACAGATCCATTAAATGCTTCTAATAATATTGCTGCACAAAATTTAGTAACAGTAAAATGGTCTGATGCCGTATCTAACGAAGTTAAGCTGCAAAAAATCATCACACAAAAATGGATCGCAGGTTTCCCTGACGGACAAGAAGCGTGGGCTGAAACCAGAAGAACAGGATATCCAAAATTATTCTTGCCTGCAAATAACTTCTCAGGAGGAAAAATTCCAAATGGTACATTCGTTAGAAGACTGAATTTCTATGTAAATGAAAAAACTTCTAATCCAACCGGATATGCACAAGGTGTTAGCCTTTTAGGAGGAGTTGATACCGGAGCAACAAGACTTTGGTGGGATACCGGAGTGAACAAATTCTAATAAATGCAAAAAGAATAAAAAGAATTTAAGTTTGGTTAGTAAATGGTATAGGCAATGCAAATTGCTTATACCATTTCAAAAACCAAAATTGTAAATACAAAAAAAGAAAAGAAATGAAAAGTGCTTTAGAAATAAAACCTGATATCAGCTATAAAAGTGCGGGAAAGTTTGAAGAAACCAGATTTGAGAAAATCCACAATGAAATCTTCAGAAATTCAGCAGATGCTTCTATAATTGTAGCGCAGGAAATCGCGCAATTAATTAGATCTAAACAAGAAAAAAACAAAACTTGTGTATTAGGTTTAGCAACAGGTTCTTCTCCTATAAAAGTCTATGAAGAATTAGTGAGAATGCACAGAGAAGAAGGACTAAGTTTTAGCAATGTGATCACTTT
>NZ_LSYT01000003.1 GCF_001602525.1 Flavobacterium chilense | reverse complement strand
CGGAATTATCCTAACAACGCAATTACCAAGTTATGTTGATGATGTATTAGAATTTACAAACCTGGCTGGTTTTCCTGCAACAGGACAGACAGGAAAAATTTATATCGCAAAAGATACTAATAAAACATATCGCTGGAGCGGCACTGCGTACGTCTTTATTACAAGCGGAGCAGTAGACAGTGTTGCAGGAAAAACTGGTGTAGTAACACTAACCAAAACTGATGTAGGCCTTTCAAATGTTGACAATACAACTGATGTGACAAAAAATGTTTTATCTGCAACTAAACTAACAAACCCTAGAACAATTAATGGAGTTTCTTTTGACG
This sequence comes from Flavobacterium chilense, assembly GCF_001602525.1. Taxonomy (GTDB): domain Bacteria; phylum Bacteroidota; class Bacteroidia; order Flavobacteriales; family Flavobacteriaceae; genus Flavobacterium; species Flavobacterium chilense. The sequence goes on along the minus strand of NZ_LSYT01000003.1, from coordinate 423,036 downwards.
GATCTACAAACATTACAATTACAGATACAGGCAAAGAAAACAGCATAAGCTCTGGTACACCTGTTCAATATTGGAGAGGTGATAAAACTTGGCAGGCTTTAAATACAGCTAATGTTCCGGAATCTGGTAACTTATATTTTTCAAATGCACGAGCTATTGCATCAACATTAACAGGTTATGCTTCTGCAGCAGGAACGATTTCTGCATCTGATACCGTTTTATCAGCTATAAGTAAACTTAATGGTAATGATACTTTAAAAGCTCCTGTAGCTTCTCCAATATTTACTGGAATAGTAACTGCTCCTGCTTTTGTTGGAAATTTAACTGGAAACTCTACAGGATTTCCATTCCAACAAGGTATACAATTAGATAATTTATCTGGTAGTATTTCAACTATTGCGAGAGAAGAATCCCCTTCTTCAGGTTATAGTTATACATCAACATTGCATATGGCTTCTGGAGATGGCAGACAACAATTAACCATTTCTAGAGACGGTAGTGGCATGAAATTTAGAGGAAATAATACAGGTAGTGGGACTACCGGTTGGACTTCTTGGAAAACCGTTTTAACAGATATTAATTATACTGCTTATTCAGCATTTTCAGGTGAAATTACAGGCGCTTCCTTAACTGTTACCGGAGATGTTACTGCTTTTTCTGATGAAAGAGTCAAAAAAAATATACGACCAATTTCAAATGCGATTGAAAGAATTAAGGCTTCAAGAGGAGTCGTTTATGATAGAATCGATAATGAACAAAAAGACAATATCGGTTTTATAGCCCAAGAGCTTGAAGAAAATTTTCCTGAATTGGTGCTTACCCGTGAAGATGGAACCAAAGCTGTTAAATATCAAAATGCTGTCGCTGTATTGTTTGAGGCTATTAAAGAGCAACAAACACAAATTGAACAACAACGATTGATTAATAAGAAACAAAGCGAAGAAATTAAAATTATTCTAAAAAAAATAAAATAACAATGGCTCTAAATTCATCTGGTAAAATATCAATAAATGACATTTGTGGTGAAAAAAAAATCACACAATTAACAAATATCTCTTTAACATCATTGTCTACTACTAATATCAACGCCGCCAGTAGTTCAAAACCTAATGGAGTTGCACCACATAGCATAAGCGAATTTTATAATTATAATCATACAGCCTCTTCTGGTGGAGGATCCAGTGGAGGTGGAACTGTTAACACAGGTGTAATATGGAATAATACAGGTCGTACAATTAGTGCAACATATATGGCAATTAAAGCGAATGGAACCAATATCGCTTACATTACTTTACCAACATTAGCCAATGGAGATAGTTTTAAATTTAGCACATCCTATACTAATTTAATATTCTATAATGGTACATTTGTGATGGATTTATACACACCTACAGTAGGATTAAATACGTCAAATTATTTTTACATGACTGCCGGATCAAATAGTACAAATGGATACTTTTCAAACATGGGAAGTAGTTTGAGAGCTACTGTTACCTCCTCAGGGCCACAATACACTATAATTATATATATAAAATAACCTATGAAAGTAGTTTATAGTTACTGGGAAACCGGTAGTGGATTAAAGAAACCTGGTAACTGGTTTAACTCGAGATTTATGTTGTCATCCATGGTAATATCTGTTCTGAACAGCTATAAACATTATGGAAGAGTCGAGATGGTTACGGATAGCAGTAGTAAATTATGGATTGAAAAATTAGACTTACCATTCGAATCCATTAAAACTGATCTTGACGAATTAGACAGATATGATAAGAACTCATGGGCATTAGGAAAGATAAAAGCCTACAGTATTCAAAACGAGCCTTTCATACATGTAGATTTAGATGTTATTCTATATGAAGCATTATCTGACAAACTGGTAAGTAATGAATTATATGTTCAAAACTTTGAACCATTTACTACAGATCCATATAATAAAACTTATCTAGCTTATATTGATTTATTAAAAAACCATGGAAAAAATTTACCCATTGGTTTTTGTGACACAAAGCATGCGTTTAATTTAGGCATTTATGGTTGCAACAATCTAGATTTTAACCGCTTGTTTTGCGATTCAGTATTTACATTTATCGACAATAACGAAAAACATTTTAAATCTTGTGTCCCGTTAGATAAATTATGTGTGATATGGGAACAGTATTTCTGTGCTGTTATAGCAGATAAAATGGGATTATCAATTGGTACAATAATAGACCCTTATTATGAGTCTCCTACTGAATCCGGATATACTCATTTATTAATTAACAAGTATAATGAAAAAGTAGCTGAGAATTTTAGCGAACATGTAAAAATTATATATCCTGAATATTATGAATCAATAAATAAGTTACTAGATTTTTTAGAATAGTAAAATTTAGTGATTTACAACCAAAAAGTGTAAAATTATATTAGCATTATTAAATGATGCTCGCTTTAAAAATATCTTCTTAGTAGTAACTAAAAAACTTATAACATAAGCGAGGGAGCATTACTCAAATATAAGAACTAAGATTAGCCAATATTTAAGCCCGGCAAATTTCAAAACTGTCGGGTTTAAGTTATTTTATCTTTACTTCATTTTCAAAATACTCTTCATAATAAAATATTCATATTATGTAACATCTGAGTGAAATTCTATAACTCTGTTTTCCTGAATTTAAAATAATTTCATGGAATGAAAAATACAGTAATTTTATTAGTCGATGATGACGAAGACGACTGCGAACTTTTTATTGCAGCCATCGCTTCATTAAACAAAGATATTCTCACTACAATTTCTAATAATTCTTTAGAAGCTTTAAACAATTTAAAGACCGCAGCAGTCCTGCCCGACTTTATATTTCTGGATATGCAAATGCCCTATTTGAGCGGAGCAGAATTTATACACGAATTGCGACAGATTCCGGAACTGAGTAAAATTCAGGTTGTCATTTATTCTTCACACTCACATGAAACCCTGAAAAAATTAACCAATGAATTTAGTTCGGTACAAATTTTTACAAAACCCAATAGTTTTCATGAATTGGTAAGTACTTTAGATGCTATACTAGTTTAAAAACATCCTGCAACTGTATTTTAATTACTTATAAATCTTAATCATAAAACATAAAAAAGCGCCAGGTCAATAAACCTGGCGCTTTTTATTATAGCGAAATGTTTGATATTTTACCAGCCTTTTACAGCTCCGCCTTTAAACTCGCGAATAGCTGCCTGCTCTACTTCTGCAGATTGAAAAGCCTGCAAAAATTGTTTTACTTTTTCTTCGTTTTTATTGTCCTCACGGCTTACCACTAAGTTTACATAAGGAGAATCTTTATCCTCAACAAACAAAGCATCACGAGAAGGAATTAATCCGGCTTGTGACGCAAAAGTATTATTGATTATTGCAATCGATACATTTGCATCATCCAATGCTCTTGGCAGTTGAGGCGCTTCTAATTCTAATATTTTTAGGTTTTTAGGATTACTGACAATATCCGTTACTTTTGGCAATAATCCAATTCCCTCTTTAAGCTTTAACAAGCCGTTTTTCTCTAAAAGCAATAACGAACGACCACCATTTGTTGGATCATTTGGAATGATAATAGTACTTTCATTTTTCAATTCAGAAATGTTTTTAATCTTTTTAGAATAGGCTGCAATTGGATAAATAAAGGTTTTTCCAATAATTGCCAGTTTGTATCCGCGTTGTTTAGCCTGTTCGTCTAAATAAGGTTTATGCTGAAAAGCATTCACATCAATATCTCCCTGACTTAAAGCTTCATTTGGAATTACATAATCATTAAAAGAAACCAATTCTACCTCAAGTCCGTATTTGTCTTTGGCTACTTTTTTAGCTGCTTCTGCAACTTTATATTCCGGTCCGGTTGCAACACCTACTTTAATATGATGCGGATCGTTTTCTTTACTTTTTCCGCAATTTGCCACCACAAGTGCTAATGCAATAATTCCGGCTGTTTTAAAAAAATTCAATTTAGTATTCATTTTTCTATATTTTAATTTTTAATTCTTAATTGATAACTATCTATGATCAAATCGTTTGGATAAAGCATCTCCGGCAAACTGAATCAGAAATACCAAAATAACCAGCAAGCCTAATACTGAGTTCATTGTTACGGCATCGTAACCAATATATCCGTATTGATAACCAACCTGTCCTAAACCTCCTGCTCCTACTGCTCCGCCCATTGCAGAATATCCCACAAGCGTAATTAAGGTAATCGATGCAGCATTGATTAATGATGGCAAAGCTTCCGGTAATAATACTTTATACACAATCTGAAAAGGTGTTGCGCCCAAAGCCCTTGCAGCTTCTATTAATCCCGAAGGCAATCCTAAAAGGCTATTCTCAACAAGTCGTGCAATAAACGGTGCCGCACCAATACTTAACGGAACCAATGCAGCACTAACGCCAATCGAAGTTCCAACCAAAGCACGTGTAAACGGAATCATCCATACAATTAAAATGATGAATGGAATAGAACGGAAAATATTAACCAAAACCGATAACGTTCTGTTTAAAACCGGCTGTTCTAATATTTGATTTTTTCGGGTAAGAAAAAGCAAAATACCAGTTGGAAGCCCTAATACAAAACCAAAAAAGCCCGACACAAATGTCATCACTATCGTTTCCCAGGTTCCTTTTAATAATAAATCAATAATGGATTCAGACATAACCTATAATTTCTGTTTTAATATGTTTAGAAATAAAATACTGTATTGCGGCTTCGTAATTTTCGCGTTTTCCGGACAATTCGATCAGCATCACACCAAAATTCACATCTCCTGCCTGATCCATTTGTGCGCTTACAATTTTAAAGTTGGTATCGAACAATCTTGAAACTTCAGAAATTACAGGTTCGTTTACTGATTTCCCTGTCATTTCCAGTCGCAACAACGGACTCAAGCCTTCGCCATCTTCTTTTTGTAATCGTTCCTGATACACTCTCGGGATGTCAAGATGTAATGACGAAGCAATAAATTCCTTTGTGAGTTCGTGTTTTGGATCGGCAAAAATTTCGCCTACACTTCCCTGTTCGATTAATTTCCCGTGACTAATTACTGCTACCTCATCACAAATCGATTTCACGACCTCCATCTGATGTGTAATCAATAAAACCGTAATATTTAAACGGCGGTTAATATCTTTCAGTAAATTCAGAATCGATCTCGTAGTCGCCGGATCAAGCGCACTTGTCGCTTCATCACACAACAATACTTTCGGATTGTTTGCCAAAGTTCTCGCAATGGCAACCCTTTGTTTTTGTCCGCCCGAAAGACTTGCCGGATAATCGTTTGCCTTTTCTTTTAAGCCCACCAAATCCAGTAATTCTAAAACACGCTTTTGAATATCTGATTTTGAAACTCCAACAAGTTCCAGCGGAAAAGCCACATTCTCAAAAACAGTTCGTGACGAAAGCAGATTAAAATGCTGAAAAATCATGCCTATTTGCCTTCTTTCAATTGCCAGTTGTGCATTCGATAACTGTATCAAAGACTTTCCATCTACGATAATTTCTCCCGAAGTAGGTCTTTCCAATAAATTCACACATCGAATCAGAGTACTTTTTCCTGCTCCCGAAGTTCCAATTACGCCAAAGATTTTCCCTGGCGGAACCTTAAGCGAAACATCTGACAAAGCAGCAACAATCCTGTCTTTCTGATGAAAAGTTTTGGTAATATTTTTTAATTCAATCATTCTGTAATTCAAGTTTAAAAACAAAAAAGCCCTTCAGTTAATCATGAAAGGCTTTTTGAAATAAATAGTATCATTTTATAAATAAGCCAGCTCCATACATCTCATTACAGTATTACAACACATCATCATGTTGCAGCTGTAATAATTTGTATTCTGGTCATTGTTTCTCATTGGTGCGGCAAATTTAATGAGATATTTTTAATTTCAATGCAAAAAACAGTAAAACTTTTATTAACCTATCAATATAATAGACTAATATTAAAAATCAGGAGCTATTTCCTGCTGTCCTTCCAATCTTTTATGCCGAACCCCGGCACAAAAGGATTTTCCCTCCCATCAGGGCTAGGGCATTTGGTTTTATAAGAAAAGTTTATGAGTATAAAAATCCTTTCAAAATAATCCGAGAAATATTGATGATTTTCTTAACTACACCATCGTTCGGAGTAAGCTTTTCAGTTCATTTTAAAATTTATACGCTATCAACAAAAGACAATATACTAAAATAGTGTATTGTCTTTTTTTGTTCTTTGAAAAAATCCTTGCCTGTTACTCCAGTTTTTTATGTAGTTAAAAGTCTTATTCTGTCATTCATATAACTTATAAAGGCCTATAAAAGAATTCTGTTTTTTCAACTTTACTAAAATCCTGTTTGCAGAATACGGATCTGAAAAAATAAACACCTTTTATAATGTTAAACTTCTTTTATAATGGCAAAACCGGATAATACTTTAAAACGAAAAATGCGTGAAGAAAAAGAAAACGCCGAAGATGGTTTGAAATTTGTTATTGATGGAGCCAAAATCAGCTGCGATTTATGTACCGTTCCAGATGGAGACCTAAAAGCAAATTTTGATACTCCCAGCATACAAGACAAACGTGTTGTTACAGTAGTAGAAAAAGACATGACAAGTCTGATCTTTAAAGGCAATTGCAAAAAAAGCCCTTACAGTTCCAGTCCATGTGCCTCGGTAATGAAACTGACCGATTGGAAAGATCCCGGAACTGTATATTTTCAGGATCAGTTACCTGTACTTTTAAGAAGCACTATAAAATGCGAATACGGAGGAGTTGATATCAAAATTACAGATTGCGGACAACGGAATCTAATTACAAATATTGATACTATTGGTGCGCCTGTGCCTAGTCCGAAAGAAATAGCTCCCTTTAAATGTACTTATTGTGAAGAAGAAATAACTTTAAAACAAATAAGATATGTAATAACAGGGAAAGTTGATGGTAAGTTAAATGATGAATCCAAAGTTAAAGAAATAATAGAATTACTCAATAAGTATAGAATAGATTTTAAACTAGATACTTGTCTTAGAAAGGCTCATTTTATATCTCAAGTAGGTGCTGAATCTAAGTTTGAAAGTACCTATGAAGGAAGTACCTTTCCTGCTTCCGCTTTAAGTATATTTAATCAAGGTACAACTCGATTTAGAAATAATCAAGAAATTGACGATGTTGTTTTAGAATCTTTAAATGATTATTTAATAAATATTTTTAAAATAGTAGATAAAAATGGTGAAATTGTAACAAAGAGCAATACTGAATTAAAAACTATTTTAAAAACACAAAAAATCATTGTTGACGAAAAAGAATTATATGGCAAATACGGAGGAGAAAAAGACCCAAAAAATAGTAAAAAGCGAGTTGATAAATTACTTAAAGAGGTTTTAAACCCTGATAAAACTATTAATTATCAAATATATTTAAAAATACATTCCTCTTTTGGCATTCCAATTCTATCAAGGGCTTATGCTAATAGATTTGGTAATGGAGATGAAATGAGCAGAGATGGTTGGAAATTCAGAGGCAAAGGAATCAAACAAATTACGTTTAAAGATAATTATAAGAATTTCACGAAATTTAGAAAAGCTAATCCCTTCCCTGATGACAAAACTGGGGATATTGATTTTACTTTAACAACAGATAATATCAAACTTGAAGGTAATTTTGATAAAGTTGCTAATAATACCATATACGGCGTACAATCTGCGAATTGGTTTTGGATAGAGGGAAATGGAAGTGTATACAAAAATGGAGATTTAGATGATGTAAAAAAAGTAACTAAAGCTGTTAATGGAGGTCATAATGGTTTAGAAATAAGAAATAAATATACAATATTAGCTAGACAAGATAATGGTTTTAAAGTTTTTAAACATTATAAACTTGAATATGAAAACGGTACTGATGAAGAAAAGAAAAAAGTTATAGCAAGGTTAAATTTTCTATTAGAAGTAAGAAATCAAAAAGATTCAGCTACAAAAAAAATAGTTAATTTTAAAGATGACAATGCAAAGAGTTTATTAGACGAATTAGAGCCTAATAAAGAAGAAAAACTTAAAAAGTAAAAGCCAAACTATGAAAATAAGTATTCAGTATTTAATATATTTTTTTTTCATTTTTCATTTTTCTCAAGGTCAAATTTTAGAAAAACCACAGACCAAAATTTCTATTATTAAAGATTCTATTAAATGTAAAAATGAAGGAACATCTACTTTTGTTTTTCCTGATATATTAGGTAAAAATGAAAATAATTTTTTTAATACTATTATTGCAAACGATTATATAAGCTATTTAGAGACTAAAAAAACATTAAAAAATCCTAAGCAAATTGTAAATGAAGCCATTAAATTAAAAGAAACAAACTGTGAGAATGATAATTTTAGCGGCTTGATAAATACAAGTTGCATTATTTACATTAATAATTTAAACTTACTGAGTATCATTATGAATTACGAATCTCTTGCAGGAAGCTTAAATTTAGATGTGTACTATTATAATTTCGATATTAAAAATTCACAAATACTAAATTACAAAGACATATTCAAAGAAAGAAAAATAAATGTATTGATTAGTATTTGTAATAAAATCTTAAAAAACCGACTAAAAGATTTATATAAAGAAGAAAAAGAAAATCGTAACAACTTAGATATATATAGTTCTTTAGTTAATACAAAAGTTGTATTTAATCGTGACAGTCTAAATTCGTTTATTATACATGAAAAAGGTATTGAAATTATATATAATTATGGTTTCAATAAAGGGGAGACTGATATCGAAAACAATTTATTTTTCTCTTTTAAAGAACTAGAATCCTTTTTAAAAGATGATTTTAAAGTAAAAATAAAATAAGTCGTAATGCCAGCGTAGCATCTTATTAATAAAGCAATATTTTATACTTAGATGACTAAATCTAAATTATTTCATACACTAATCTTATCAAATTGCCTTTTAGTTTTTTACAAAATAGAGAAAAAAAATAATAAGGAATTTTGATAATGACACTATAATCGAGACATTGCATTCCACGAATTTAACTTTTGATAATCAATTTAGAGACAAAGATATTTCATACAAATGTAAAATTATAAGAGGAAATGGAAAAATATTTAATTTCGATCTTCATCTTGGATATAGTTCAATACAAGTTTCTAAATGCAATAAAAAGGTTGTATCATGATTTATCAATGGAAAACCGGTATTGATGGTTTTGAAGAAACCGAGATCTATTTATATAAAATAATTACGACAATTGGATTTTAGAAAAAGATGAAACCATATACTAAAACGGAAGAAAAGTAATTTACAACCACAAATCCCCAATAGGAATTAATGGAATTGAATATAAATCAAAAAGGCTACCAAGAAAAAGTAAAAAGGTAATAACTCTCAAAGACTCTAACACAGTAATTAGACAATTATACTGACAAAAGGTTCTCTATTTTAAATTAACAATCATTAACCATTTCTATGGAAGATTTGATCACCGGAAAACTAATTTAAAAAACATATTAAATTTAATGAAAGTAAAAGATAGCTGTATAAATTTAGATGATAAACAAATAGGAGAATATAAATACGACACAAGTGATATGAAGAATACAAAATGGGGAAAAGATAATAAACAAAGCATTCAAAGTCATGATGATTAAGAAAATAGTTATTTTAGTTTTAGTTATTTTAAATTATTCTTTAGGTGTTGCTCAAGAAAAAGAATTAGGTTATTTTGACAATGATAACATCGAAGACACATTAGAATATAAATTTGTAAACGATTCCGTTGACGGGCCAATTTACAAATGCAAAATTATAAGCGCTAATGGTAAAAAATATATTTTTAATCTAGGTGTTGGCTTTGAAGGTATTAGTTTTTTTAATTGCAAAAAAGGATGTATAGAAACTAGTCAAACGAAAGAAGGAATGATGGGATTTGATGTTTCGGAAATTTATAGGTACAAAAAAGAATACGACAATTGGATATTAGAAAAAAGAACAACTATTTATGTTGATGGAAAAAATGAAATCTATAAACCTAAACAACCAACAGGTATAAATGGGATCAAATATAAAATCAAAAAGGCGATTAAAAAAAAGTAAAAATTCTAAAATTTTAATAATAACTTTTTCATTACATCGAACGTCACCCTGAGCGGAGTCAAAGAGCTAAAAATAATGCAACGGATTAAAATCAATTAATTTCCCTTTCCGGCATCCAGTAAAATAGCCAATTGAATACAAGGAAGATTGGATCGATTACTCCAGGCATGGTTTGTACCTCTTTGCACCACAATATCTCCGGCTTGTAACAGCGTTTCGCCCTCATCAACAATAAGATAAATTTCACCCGAAAGAATCACGATATAATCCAGCGTATCAGTTTGGTGCATTAAAGGATGCGGCTGGCCTTCTGGCGCAACTATTCCTAAATCTGCATCTGGCGGAATCTGAACGTATCTAAAATAACTTCCGTTTTTGGGAGTATGAGGAAAAGCCGTGTTTTCGATCACTTTTTCTTCTTTAAGCTCAACCGGCATACTATCCGTCGACCAGATATCTGATATAAACAAACCCGGAAAATGTTCCGAAACATTTGTAACTATTGCATCCTGTTCAATTATTGATTTTCCATTTTGTAAACCTGTAACGATCCTTCTCGGAATTGTTTTCATAAACCTATTGTATTTGCATGATTAATTTCTTTCCATTTGTTTTGTTCTCCCGAAGTATAGCATGTGCTTTTAAAACCGAATCAGTTTCTAAATTCCCCATAATTTCAATCTCCGGCGGTGTAATCAATTCTTGTTTTAGTAAAGAAGCTAATTCCTCTAATCCGTTTTTATAATAATCATATTTCTTTTCCAGTCCGTATGCATAATTGGAAATATTGAGAATCGTTGCACCTTTATTAAAAAGAACTTCACGTGAATCCGGTGTTAAAAAATTGGTTACATCTGCAAAAATTCCGTTTGTTTTTAAAAGCTTCGCTGCCACAACAGCAATTTCATTTCCCACTAAATCCACAACAAAATCAAAACGTTCATTATTGTTTAGCATCAAAGCAGCTTCATAAACATCATCCTTTTTGTAATTTATAATCTGGCTGTCTTTAATCCCAATGTTATGCAATGCAGTTATACTACTTTCGTTTCCCGCAGTGACCACAAGATGCTGATAGCTTTTTACCAGCAATAATTTAAGCAGCGTATTCCCTACTCCGCCCGCTGCACCAGTTACAAAAATGCTATCATTTACATTTGCTTTCATTCGGTTCACAATCTGTAATGCAGTCAGTCCAACAGAAGGTATTGCTGCCGCCTGATATAAAGAAATATTGGCTGGCAGATGCATTACAATTGCAGCCGGAACACAAATATATTCGGCATAAGTTCCATTAGATCCCATACTTCCTGAACCACAAAAGACACTATCACCAATTTTAAAATCGGTTACGTTGCTGCCAACTGCCGAGACGACTCCGGAAAATTCCCGGCCCAATATGGGCGAATGCAGTAACTTTCGTTCCATTGCATTTTCGGTCATCTGATAATCGATCGGATTAAAACCTGCTGCGCTTATTTTTACCTGAACCTGATCGCTTTCAGGCTGAGGTGTATTTACCTCTTCCAAATAAAATTCTCCATTTTGATGTAAAACAACTGCTCTCACTTTTATTCTTTTATAGATACGAAATTACAGCAGAAATCCCTTATTTTTGCTATGGGTTAACCCGAGGTAACCGGTTACCTGAGAGAAACTATTATGGCAAAAATTAACGATAACGGAACGATACGCGAAGCCAATTGCTCAGAAGAATTGATGGCAATGCGCGATAGTCTGGATGTTTTGGGCGGAAAATGGAAACTGATGATTTTACGTTTCTTAACCAACAGAACCCACCAGATTATTAATTTCAAAAAAATGCAGCGCGAGATCGATGGTATTTCTGCCAAAATGCTGAGCAAGGAATTAAAAGAACTCGAAATTAATTTACTTATTTCCAGAACAGAACAGCAAACACGACCCATTACGGTAGTATATGCTATTACTGAATATGGAAAATCAGTGCTTCCGGTTACAGAAACTTTGGTACAATGGGGTTTAAGTCATCGCGAAAAAATCATCGAAACGATTGGTAAATAACTATTGAACTGACTTTTTAAAATAAATCAGTTTTGGGTCTGTTTCTTTTGCAAGAGGATCTTCAAAAGTAAATTCCTTATAATGTAGAGATTGTAATGCTTCAATTAAAACAATATCAATAGATAATACTTTTACCCAGATTAAATCATGTTTTCTTTGTAGTGCTACCTGTTCGGCACGGTTAAAAAGCACTATTAAATCATCAGAACCAGAATACACTACATGTTCTGCTCCAATTGCTTTGTTTACTCCCAGGTTTTGGTTGGATAATCTTGAAGAATTCAATTTCATAAACGCCAATGGATTTTCTCCATCGTACGCCATTAACATTTCGACCGAAAAATCGTTTTGTATTTTAAATAGTTTTTGATGCGAAAGATTTTCGGCAACAAACTTTTCTCCCAATTCTTTTTGCCCGAATAAAGCCGAATAGAATTCAAGCGCTTTGCTTTCCATCCAAACCACATTATCATTAATGATTACTACAAATTGTGCAACTTTAGTCATGTTTTCTTTTTTTAAACAAAATTGCATTGATTTGCATTAGCAGAAAAGAGCAAAATGTCAGCTCTTTTGTTCAAAAAGTCGGTTCTCAGCTGTATTTAAAACATAAAACTTAGAGTGAGTTATACACACGGTCATGCATTCCTATAACTCATAATTGATAATTCATAATTGATAATTCAACCTCACTTCCGGTATTCCAAAGGTGAAACGCCCACATGAAGTTTAAAAAACCGTCCAAAAACAGACTGATTAGAAAAGTTCAGTATATCACTAACCTGGCTAATGGTTAAATCTTTGTTTTGCAACAATACTTTAGCTTCGAGAATTACCATATCATCGATCCAGTTACCGGCTGTTTTTCCACTATTCTTTTTTACAACTTCGGAAAGATATTTACGGGTAATGTTTAATGAATTGGCATAATGCTGAACAGATCGCTCCATTAAAAAATCCCTAAACAAGATTTCTTTGAACTTTTCGAAAATAGGATTTTGGACTGTATCCTGAGAATTCCTTTTTTGAATATTGTCAATTTCATAAATCAAGATATAAAGATAACTCCTTAATATAACAGCCTGATTTTCGTAATTAGCTTTAAAGGTTTGACTAATCAGATTAAAGATTTGTTCGAATTTATCTTCTGTTTCTTTTTCCAGATGAAATACATGATTGTTCTCAAAAAACTGATATTGCAACAGAAAAAAAACATTCGTTTGAGTTTCGAGAAAAAACTGCGGTTTAAAAAAAATAATGTCAATTAGAATTTCATCACTGTTTTTGGTAAAACTCCGAATGACCGATGGGCTTAAAGCAATAATAGCGGGCGCATGAACCACAACTTTATCTAATTGGGTTTGCATGACAATACTTCCTTTTCTTAGAAACTCAATTGCATAACTTTCTGCCCGATAAGGTTCGCTTATATAAGGATGATCCTGTGCCTGTATATAAAAATAATCCTCTTTATTGTTGGCATTTGTAAACAAACTCTTGTGATGTTCCAGCGAGTATGTGCTAATCTTGTTATTCAATTGACTTTGCTTTAATCGATATTCAAATATAGTCAATGCTGGTGTATAAGTTCAGTCAAATAATCCCATAATAAACAATGGCGCCATATAGCGCCATTGTTTGTGATATAATAAGTTGATAAAATTATGATTTCTTATCGATTTTGTACAGTTTTCCTCCATCAGTAATAGCGTACAAAGCACCATCCGGTCCTTGTGTAACATCTCTGAATCGTTGGTTTTCTGAAGCCAGAAGTCTTTCTTCACCTACTACTTTATTGTTTTCGATAGCAAGACGTACAATATGCATTCCGCTTAAAGCGCCAATGAAAAGATTATTCTGCCATTCCGGAACACGATTACCCGTGTAAAACGTCATTCCACTTGGCGATACTACCGGATCCCAGTAATAAACAGGCTGTTCCATACCATCCTGTTGCTGAATTCCTGCTCCTACTTTTTCTCCGCTATATTCAATACCATAGGTTATTGTTGGCCATCCGTAGTTAGAACCTGCTTTTAAGCGATTGATTTCGTCACCGCCACGAGGTCCGTGTTCAGCAAGCCATATATCTCCAGTATTGGGGTTAAGAGCTAAACCTTGCGGATTTCTGTGTCCGTAAGTATATAATTCCGGTAATGCGCCTGTTACACTAAAAGAAGGGTTTCCGGTTGCCGGCTGACCATCTTTTGTAATTCTAACCACTTTACCCAAACCAGAAGTAAGTGATTGCGCCAGAGGTCTTGTTTCTAGTACAGAACGCTCTCCGGTACTTACAACAAGATTTCCTAATTTATCAAAAAGAATTCTTCCGCCATAGTGCAAAGTACTTGCATTGGCTGGATTTGCACGATAAATAACGGTAGCCCCTTCGATTGTTTTTTCGTCAGCAGATAATTTTCCTTTGGCTACAGCCGTATTATTTCCACCGCCAACAACTTCTGAGAAAACCCAATAAATCATACGATTGGATGCAAATTCAGGATCAAGGCATAAGCCTAACAAGCCACCCTGCCCTGCGGCATTAACAGCCGGAGCGCCTGTAATGGGAGCACTAACTACCCCTGCAGTAGTAACAATACGAAAAGTTCCGGATTTTTGGGTAACTAAAAGACGTCCATCAGGAAGACTTTTTATACCCCACGGAGCTGTTAATGCACTTGTAATCACATCAGCCTGATAAGGCGTATTGGTAATAACACCATTAATACGGGTTTGTCCCGCAAAAGCAGGTTTATATGTTGTGTTTGCAGCATTTCCTTCTACAGGATTTGTAACAGTACCTGGATTAGTTTCAACATCTTTGTCATTCGAACAGCTAAAAATGGTCAATAACAAGCCCGAAAGAATCGTAATAGGTTTTAGATTTCTCATGTTGTGAATAGTTTTAAGTTAAATAAGAATTAATTTGGGAGAACTGAATTCAAATTTCTACAATTGTATTTTAATATCCTTATATAATTTATCCGAAAAGTTATACAATTAAGACATGCATTAACAGCATTCGACTTTACAAATGATAATGAAGGCCTTAAAAGCCCCATTAAAGTGATGTCATTTAAAATTAATTTTTATTTTTACAATCATCAGATGATATGACAAATGAAAGCATTAATACAGAAAAAATCACTAGCTCAGGAAGTTGCCACTAAGATAGAAGAGCAAATAAACCTGGGACATTATAAAGTCAATGAAAAATTACCTATCGAAGCAGAACTTATGAAAAGTTTTGGTGTGGGACGTTCTACGGTAAGAGAAGCCATGAAAATCCTCGCAAATTCAGGTTTACTTCGTATACAGCAAGGTCTAGGCACATTTGTAGAAAGCCTTAACAGTACACGCGAACCAATGGACCAAAGGCTAATGCGTGCCAATGTACAGGATCTGGACGAAGTACGACAATTACTCGAAATGAAAATCGCCGAAAAAGCAGCCATTAACAGAACTGAAGATGATATTACCGCCATGAAAGAACATCTGGAAAACAGAATGATTGCAGCCAATGAAGGTAAACTTGAAGAATGTGTTGAAGCCGATATACAATTTCATATTGCAATTGCTACAGCTTCTAAAAATGAAATTCTGGCCGATCTTTATAAATCAGTTTCAGTGTATTTAAAAAAAGGATTTCTTCATCTTTATGAGGAAACTAAAATATTTCAGGATACCTGTGCAATTCACGAACAACTGCTGGAAAGTATTATTGCAAAAGATTCTAAAAAAGCCTGGAATACTGTTGCCAAAATCATAGGACATATTAATTACTAATTTCATCTGTTTCTGTCTATATAATAACAATCAGGAAATCAGTATTTAATATTTGCGACTTATATATTAGAGGTATTCTCATATTTATTAGTATTAAGTAAAACTTCTTATTTAACTGAACTTAAAATTTGGGTTCAACATTAAAATTAGATTAGAATTGGTGTTTATTCCCTAAATAAACTTGATTTACTAATATTAATTTTTACATTTGCGTTATTTTTAATTATTCTAAATAGATTCTTAAATCAATCTTTTAGATTACAACATCAAATCGTAACTAATTTAAAATAATAAATACCCAAATATGAAAAAGAATATTTTTATCTCTTTTGCATTAGTCGCAACTTTATTTGTTAGTGCTCAACAAAAAAACATATTATTAGAACAGTCATTCTGGAAAACAGCACCGGATGTAAATGCAGTTAAAGCTGAAATTTCAAAAGGAAATAATCCGGCCGAAGCCAATGCCAATGCTTTTGACGTTACAACTGTTGCTATAAACAACGATGCACCGCTTGCCAGTATTAAATTTCTACTGGATCAACCCGGAAATCCAGTAAACAAATCAACACACGATAATCGTATATACCTGCACTGGGCGGCATACAGAGGAAACACAGAACTAGTACAATATCTTATTAGCAAAGGGTCTGATATTAATTTTGAAGACAGCCACGGGACTACTCCTATCGCATTTGCTGCTGTTAACGGATTATTGAATTCTGGAGTTTGTGATGCATTTTTTAAAGCTGGTCTTGATGCCAGAAAAAAATATTCAGATGGAGCGAGTCTTTTGCTTTTGGCAATTCCGTTTGATAAAGATCTTACGTTTACAGATTATCTGATTACCAAAGGATTGTCTCTAAAAGATACAGATAAAAACGGTGCTACTGCTTTTGATTATGCAGCAAGACTTGGAAACGTAAATCTTTTGAAAAAGATTGCTGCAAAAGGAATTAAAGCGACAGACAATGCCCTTTTTATTGCTACACAAGGGGCACGCAGAGAAACTACTCCGCTTGAAACCTATAAATATTTAGTTGAGGAAGTAAAATTAAAAGCTACTGCTACCAACAAATCAGGAGAAAATGTATTGCATCTTATTGCAGGTAAGCAAAACCAGACCGAAATAATTGCTTATTTCTTAGCAAAAGGCGTAGATGCAAATAAAGTAAATAACGACGGAAATACAGCTCTGATGATTGCAGCAGGAAGAGAAACCAGCGCATTAGAAAAATTACTTCCGGTAACTAAAAATATTAATTTACAAAACTCAAAAGGAGAATCAGCTTTGACCTTTGCAGTCAGATCAGGTAATCCTGAAGCAGTTTCTCTTCTTTTAAATAAAGGAGCAGATGTAAATGTAAAAGATAAAGACGGAAACAATCTGGGAGTTTATTTAGTGCAATCATACCGTCCAGCCGGACGTGGCGAAACTGCAGCACAAGATCCTTTTGAAGCCAAAGTAAAATTACTTCAGGAAAAAGGATTAAATCTTGCTGCCGCTCAAAAAGACGGAAGTACTTTGTATCACTTTGCTATTGCTAAAAACGATTTAACTTTGGTTAAAAAATTAGCAGCCTTAAATATTGATGTAAATGCTAAAAACAAAGATGGTTTAACTGCTTTACACAAAGCTGCAATGGTAGCAAAAGACGACAGTATTTTAAAATATCTAATTTCAATTGGCGCAAAAAAAGACATCAACACAGAGTTTGACGAAACAGCTTATGCTTTAGCCAAAGAAAATGAACTGTTGACAAAAAATAACGTTTCAATTGATTTCTTAAAATAATACTTAAAAAGTTAAGGGTTGTAGGTTATGAGTTAAAAATCTGAATCTATAAAAAAATCTATACCCCTTAACCTGAAACTTAATAATTTTTAATTTTTAACTCACAACTCGAATGAAATCTATATTAAAAATCGCTCTTACAAGCGCTTTAATCTGTTTAATCTCTTTTCAGGCAAATGCTCAGGCAAGCAAATACAAATGTATGTTGCAAATGTCAAACTATATGGGAGAAGGAGCTTACATTGTAGTTTCGCTTATTAACCCAACAGGTGGATACGAAAAGACACTTTATGTAATGGGTGATGATAAAAAATGGTACAAATCATTAAAAGAGTGGAATAAATTTCACACTCAAAAATCAGAAGATATTAGTGCTAAAACCGGAGCATCTGTTACAGGAGGCGATCGCAGTGTTACCACAATAGAAATCGAAGACTCAAAAATCAACAAAGGTTACAAATTACGTTTTGAATCTGCAGTTGAAGATCAGAAATATTTTGTGAGCGATCTTGAAATTCCGCTTACAACAGAAGGTCTTGCTGATAAAACCGAAGGTAAAGGTTACATCAAATATGTAAGACTTAACAAAATATAATTTTTAGCACATTATTTTTTAACATAATTATAAGCATAAATCCTTTTTTTCTGCTTAAAATTGAATCCGGGCTTTGTCGAAGTTTAAGACTTTAACAAAGCTTATATATTTGATTACATTTCAATAGATTACATTCAATGACTCTCTCTTTTTGGCGTTACGTACATTTGGCTTTGGCCCTATTTTCTTCGATATTTTTGCTTTTGGCTTCTGTTTCCGGAATTATTCTGGCAGTCGATGCAGTACAGGAAAAAACGCTGCCTTACAAAGCTGAAAATTTTGATAAAATTACTCTAGGACAAACGCTGCCAATATTAAAAAAAGAATATTCAGAAATTACAGAATTGAGTGTCGATTACAATCAATTTGTAACGCTTAAAGCTATTGATGCTGACGGAAATGATATAAATGCTTACATTGATCCAAAAACAGGAAAAGCATTAGGAACTCCTGCAAAAAAGAGTGAATTTATTCAATGGGTCACAAGTTTCCATCGTTCGTTGTTTCTTCATCAAACCGGACGATTTTTTGTTGGTGTAATTTCTTTTTGTTTACTATTAATCTCTATTTCAGGTTTTGTATTGGTTTTAAAAAGACAAAGAGGAATCCGCAATTTCTTTTCGAAAGTAATCAAAGAATATTTTGCCCAATATTATCATGTTGTTTTAGGACGTCTGGCTTTAATTCCGATTTTGATTATTGCTCTTACCGGAACTTATTTATCGCTGGAACGATTCAACTTTTTTATGGGAGAAGAAAAAGCAAAACCCGTAAAAACAGAGCTTTCGGCTGAAGCAAAAAAAACTTCAATCTTTAAAACCACATTGCTGTCTGATGTAAAGAAAATCGAATTTCCTTTTACTGATGATCCCGAAGAATATTATATCATCGAACTTAAAGATCGTGAAATTGAAGTCAATCAGGTTGACGGAACGGTACTTTCAGAAAAACGTTCACCATTTACTGTTCAGTTATCGGCTTTAAGCCTTGACCTTCATACCGGAAGGATAAACGGAATCTGGGCTGTAATTCTGGCCATTGCGTGTCTTAATATCCTTTTCTTTATTTATTCAGGATTTGCAATTACTTTAAAACGAAGATCCAGCCGAATCAAAAATAAATTTAAAGCTAACGAAAGTAACTACATCCTTTTGGTGGGTTCTGAAAACGGAAGCTCATTTCGATTTGCCAATGCGATCCTTAAACAATTAATAGGTCATGGAAAAAAAGCTTTTATTGCCGAATTAAATAGTTTTTCGGTTTACCCAAAAGCAGAACATATTATTGTTTTTTCTTCAACTCATGGTCTGGGAGATGCTCCATCAAACGGGACAAAATTTAAAACATTATTACAAAAACAAAATCAGGAACAAAAAATTAAGTTTTCAGTCGTTGGTTTTGGTTCAAAATCATATCCTGATTTCTGTCAGTTTGCTATTGAAATCGATCAGCTATTAGAAGCTCAAAACTGGGCAGAACGCTTTTTAGATTTGCAGACGGTTAACGATAAATCGGCTGTGGAATTTGTAGAATGGGTAAAATTATGGAGTGCTAAAGCTGAAATTTCATTAGCCACTACTCCATCTTTATACAATCATGTTCCAAAAGGTTTAGAAAAATTAATGGTTTTGGATAAAACGCCAATCTCAGAAACCGAACATACTTTCATACTGACTTTACGCGCCAATAGCAGATCTAAATTTGCCTCAGGTGATTTACTGGCTATTTATCCTGCTAATGATTCGAGAGAGCGTCTTTACTCTATTGGAAACCATTCCGGAAATGTTCAATTGGTTGTAAAACTACATCCAAACGGATTAGGTTCGGGCTTTTTAAATAATCTCGAACCGGGAAATACAATCAAGGCCAGAATTATCAATAACAAAGCTTTTCATTTTCCTAAGAAAGCTCCAAAAGTAGCTTTTATCTCGAACGGAACCGGAATTGCGCCTTTCTTAGGAATGATCGAGCAAAATAAAACCAAGAAAGAAATACATCTTTATAGCGGATTTAGAATGGAAACGCCAACACTTTTAGCTTATAAAAAGTTTGCCGGAATCATGATTCAAAGAGAACATCTTGATCATTTTCATGTTGCCTTATCACGCGAAGCCCAGCATATTTATGTAATGGATTTAATCAAAAGAGATGAAGCCTTTTTTATTGATTTATTGAAACAAGGTGGTGTGATTATGATTTGCGGATCGCTTGCCATGCAACAGGATGTTGAAATTATTCTAAATCAATTGTGTCTGGAAAATGGAACAAAAAGTTTATCAGAATATAAAAATAACGGGCAATTATTAACGGATTGTTATTAGATTTTAGATAATACAAATCCCAGAGGGATGATATATTTATAGATTAATTTAAGTTTATCGCAAACCAAAAGCCCCAGCGGGGTGGCATATATCACTCCGCTGGAGCCTTATTAATTTCTAAATAAATTAGATAACAAACTTTAGATTGTTGGTTTAAAAAATAGATAATACAAATCCCGGAGGGATGATATATTTATAGATTAATTTAAGTTTATCGCAAACCAAAAGCCCCAGCGGGGTGGCATATATCACTCTGCTGAAGCTTTATCAAATTCATAAAAAAGATGCATAAAAAATTGTCATATAAATTCTTATTTCTATTTATAATTATCTCGTGCTTTTCAGCAAACTCACAGGTTTTAAGAAAAAGAACAACACTGCTTATGGGCGGACGTTTTGACATTAGTATTGTTGCTAAAGATTCTTTAACTGCTGAACAAAACATCAACGAAGTAATTGCTGAAATTACCCGAATTGAAAATTTAATCTCTGACTGGAAACCAACCTCTCAGGTGTCTGAAGTCAATCAAAATGCAGGAATCAAACCGGTAAAAGTAGATCGTGAAGTTTTTGAACTCACACAAAGAGCCCTGAAATTATCTGAAATAACAAAAGGCGGATTTGATGTAAGTTTCGCTGCAATGGACAGAATCTGGAAATTTGACGGGTCGATGACCGAAATGCCTTCGGCGGAAGCCATAAAAAAATCTGTAGAGAAAGTAGGTTATAAAAATATCATTTTAGATTCTGTTCAGTCAACAATTTTCCTGAAATTAAAAGGAATGAAAATTGGTTTTGGCGCTTTAGGCGAAGGTTATGCAACTGATAAATGTCGAGCCATGATGATAGCAAAAGGAATTGAAGCCGGAATTATAAACGGTTCCGGAGATATGAGCACTTGGGGAAAACAACCTAGTGGACAGCCATGGAAAATTGGCATTACAAATCCGTTTAAACCTGAAAAAGTATTGGCCATTGTTCCCCTCAATGGAGGCGCTGTTACGACTTCGGGCAGCTATGAAAAATTTGTTGTTTTTAACGGCAAACGATATTCACACATTATAAATCCTGCAACCGGATATCCTGCAACCGGTTTATGCAGCGTAACAGTCTTTGGTCCTGATGCAGAAACTGCCAACGGATTAAGCACCTCCATGATGGTTCTGGGTAAGAATGAAGGTTTATTGCTACTTCAAAAATTTCCAAATTACAGCTGTCTGATGATTACCGATAATGGAAAAGTCATCAAGTCTAAAAATTTCTCAATTAAAAAGTTTACAGCGAAGTTGTAATGATTATCGCAAAGGCACTTAGACACTAAGTTTTTTCTAATTTATTTATAGCTAATCAGGCTCAAACCGAAGTCAATTCAAAATTAAATCTTTGTGAATTAGGTTCTTTGCATCATAAAACCCAACATTAAAATTTCTAATGTAAATCTAATAATCTTCTAATTCATTTATTTAGATTAAATATAAACAATAATCTAGTTTTGCGCTCATATTGATAAGCAAAATTAGTTATGAGGTTTTTATTATTTGTTCTTTTGATTCTTAATGTTTCAGTCTATTCCCAAAACGGAAAAATCACAGGAAAAGTAACTTTTGGAAATTCCGAAACGGCTTTTGGAGCTACAGTATTAGTTTCAGGAACGCAAAAATTTGTTATTGTAGATCAAGATGGCAAATTCGAACTAAAAGGACTGGCTTACGGACATTATGCATTAGAAATATCATCACTCGAAGCCAAAACAAAAATCGTAAATGTTCATTTAAAACAACCTTCCCATTCCGTACATATTTCATTAGAAAAAACAAATGATCCTAAAATTTTAAATGAAGTTGTAGTTAAAAAGACAACTGTAAAAAAAGAAATTACAGACAAAGGTTTCTCTGTCAATGTTATAGAAACTCAGGATGCAGCAAGAAGAAATATTCAGACAAATGATTTATTAAGCCAATCGGCTGGTGTTCGGGTAAGACAAAACGGGGGATTAGGTTCCAGCGTTAATTACAATCTAAACGGAATGTCGGGTAATTCAATCCGAATTTTTATAGACGGAATTCCAATTTCAACATATGGATCCTCTTTCAGTTTAAATAGTATTCCTCCCGCATTAATAGAACGTATCGAAGTTTATAAAGGTGTTGTTCCCGCTCATTTGGCAGATGATGCCTTAGGCGGTGCTATTAATGTAATTTTGAAAAAAGGAGCAAAAAATACGTTGAATGCCTCAGTATCTTACGGTTCATTTAATACTGTTCAGTCTAATTTTAATACTACGTTTCGTGACAAATCAGGTTTTACCGTAAAAGGCTCCGGTTTTTATAATTACTCTGATAATGATTATGAGGTTTGGGGAAAATTTGTGTACAACATTTTACCTAATGGCCGATATGAATACGTAAAAGCCAAACGTTTTAATGATGCCTACAGATCTTATGGAGGCAGGATTGAAGCTGGTTTTACCGATGTTAAATGGGCTGATACTTTTTTAATAGGCATGAATGTTTCTGAAGATTTTAATGAAATTCAGCATGGACAATCAATGACAAAACCTTATAAAGGAAGATTTAGTGAAGCTAATTCCAGGGTTATCAGTCTGAATTATGCAAAAAAGGACTTTCTGGTTAAAGACCTTGAATTTACTGTAAACTCTGTTTTCAGCCAAAGAAATGAAGTAGTCAACGATACCGTTAAATGGAATTACAACTGGTTTGGAGAAAAAGCTTTGGGACTTTATGGTGATCCTATTTTATCACCAAGTGGTGCACAACAGGGAGCAAAAACAATACAACACATCAACAGCAATATTTTTAGCACAAGAGCAGGTTTAATGTATAACCTGAATGAAAACAATAAGTTTGTTTTTAACAGCATGTTCTATACCGTTGACAGAATACAATATGATGAATTATCACCACTTACAAGTGCTTTTTTACCAACACGTGACCTGCAAAAAAACGTGCTTTCACTGGGCTATGAATTACAAGCTTTTGATTCACGATTAAGAATCAATGCCTTTGGAAAACATTACGGACAAAAAACAGAAGAAAGAGATCCTACAATTGTAACTGAAAATGGACAGAACAAAATTGTTGAGGTAATCAGAAAAAATGATATCTCTTTTTATGGCTACGGATTTGCTTCTTCATACTTTATTCTCCCAAAAATGATGTTCACCTTATCCGCAGAAAAAGCGATCAGAATGCCTAATGAGAATGAGATATTTGGCGATCCGGCTGAAAACCTTATCGGAAACAGTTCATTAAAACCGGAACAAAGTGACAATTTAAATGTTGGACTAAGATTTGGTCCTTATAAAATTAATGATCACAAATTAAGCATTGGAGGATCTGGTTTCTGGAGAAATTCCAAAGACAAAATTGTACGTCAGTTTAGCAATCGTTTGAACGAAGCATTACAAACTACACCATCTGTAAACTTAGGAAAAGCACAGTCAATAGGTTACGAGGCCTCTTTTGAATATTCATACAATAACAGGTTATTTATTGGTATGAACATGTCAAAATTTAATTCGCTTTTCAAAGATAAATACGACATCAATGGTGGTATACTGCCCCATTATAATAAACAACTTCCCAACGAACCTTATTTCACAGTTAATGGCAACGTACAGTATAATTTTAAAGATATTCTTCAAAAAAATTCAGAATTAAACCTTTATTACAATTTTGGATATGTAGGAGAATTTTATACTACCTGGCTTGAGATTGATAAAACAACGGCTCAGTTTCCACATGATTTAGGAATCAGTTATGTACTCCCTAATAAAAAGTTCATTGTAAGTTTTGATGCCAAAAATATAACAAACGAACAGGTTTACGACAATTTTGCCGTACAAAAACCCGGAAGAGCTTTTTACTTAAAGCTTAACTACATCATCAATAAGTTTTAATACCTAAATAATTAATTTTTAATGCTATAAATATGAAAAGAAGTACATTTAAATTACTTGCATGTGGATTGGTTTTAACCACATTTGCACTTACTACAAGCTGCAGCAGTGATGATAACAAAAATGAAACACCGGTAAATCCAGAAACTAAAGACCGCTGGATAACTATTGCCGGAGCATTAATGCAGACAGATCCCGGAGACGGAAACGGAGGAACAAAAGTATATTCAGTAAGCAAAGCCGATGCAAAAAATCCTAACTTTTCTATCGATGTATATGAAAATGGTGCGCCAGTGCAATCCAGTAGAACAGCTCGTTTACAATCGTCAGTGGATGGAAATACGCTTTTTAATATTACCTATACCGGTGCAAATGGTGGTGAGTTTATGACCTATAAAGTAAACGGAGCCAAAAATTTTGTACAATCCGGAACTACTGTCAATATTTCTCAATATGCCGGAACATCTCCAAGATGGAATAAACTTTTTGACGGAGATAAAACTGGTGTAGCTGTAAATGTAACAGCTCCTGTAGTAGTTACAGAGGCAGATGGAAAAACATACAAACATACAAGAGGTGTGGCTACTGTTTTATCTTTAGATTTACAAAACATTTTAATTTCAGCATTCAAGCAATATGAACTTCCGTTAACGGCTGCAGAAGAAGCAAAAGGACATCATATCTTTCGTTTAGATGCTCCAACACTTAATAAGGCTGGAAACAAACTTATCATTGGAACCTGGATGCGTAAAACTGATCCTGCTACAGGAAAAATCGAGGCTACATTTGATCGCTTAGGTTCTAAATCGATTGTTGTAGATTACCCATCTTTACAGAATCCTCAAATTATTACTTCGACAGTAGCATTTGGAGATACAAGCGGTTTCCGCAGTTTCAATAGTTTTGTTGGTACAGATGGTAACATTTATCAGGCTACTCAAAGAGATACTAAAAATGGTTCTTATATCTTAAAAATCAACCAAAACAATCAATACGACAACTCTTATTCTTTTAGTTTAGATACCGCACTTGGTGTTAAAGGATCTTACATCGATGCCTGGAGATATGCCGGAAACGGAATTGCCTATGCTTTATATACACATGACGGTTCAAACGGGCAAGGTTTTGTAGCAAGAATCGACCTTAATGCAAAAACAGCTAAACTGGTTGAAGGTATTGCTTATGACCCTGCTTTAGATTTTGGTCAATACCAAGGTTTTGTAGTAGACGGAAACGATTTATACATTGCAGTTACACCAGTAGGAAAAGATGGTAACATATACATTATTGATATCCCAACAGGTGCTGTTACTAAAGGTGCTAAATTAATCAACAAACCTGGAAACCATTATATTGGTGTATTCTAAAAATATACAGAGGCAGCAATGCTAACTGTAACAATTGTTATTACTTGAGTTTTTTTTTTAATGGGAACATTCCGCTTCATTATTTTGGAGCGGAATGTTTATTTTTAATAGTATTCTAAAAATATTAGCGTTCTTCGTAGTAAAATTAATTACCTCTAATTTTAAGTATCACAAGAAATAGAATCCCAATCCTGCTCCATGTAATTTATAAGCCAGTTCAGGGCATATTGTCTTTCATAAACAATTCCGGGATTGATTTCTTCGATCTGTCTGCCGTTAATTCTTTCATCTACACAAGCCCAATTGTATCTGTAGTACAAATCATTTGCATCTAAAATTTCACTTTTAGATCGGGAAGAAACTATCGAATTAATAAAATCAAAAGGATCTTTATCTTTCCCCACAGGATAATCCTCAGAATTGATATTTTCTAAATTACAGAATTCATTCGGGAAATCTAATTTTTCAACTTTATTTAAAGCCCACATCAACGTCCAGATTCCTTCACATTTCCAGCTTTCATAGGCCTTTTTATCATCTGTTGGATTAGCTAAAAACTCTTTTTCGCCTTCCGTAGTAAAATCCCACAATTTATAGTTTTGCAGATAATCAATAGCTTCTTCAGAAGAAATACTATTAAAGGCAACTAAATTTGTTACAGCCAAAACACTTACTCTTTCTGCAATTTCTTTTGGTGTTCTGATCGTAGTTTCATTTTCAGATTCAATACAAGGCAAATGTTTGTTTATTTTGATATTCCCTTTTTCAAGAATTTTCTCGCTGTTATCTTTTCTTTGTTTTTGATCATCATCTACCTCATTTTGATCTTCATCAAAATAAACTGAATTTATACTTACTCCCAGATCATCAATGTCACAATTTCCATTAGTATCAATTATCAAATTTAAATCTTTATCTAAAAAATGCTGTGTATCTGATTTACTAACGATCGTATCAGGCTGTACAAACAAAACAGCATCAAATTCTTGCGCAATATCTTTTATGATGTTTTTTAATTCCTTTATTTCCCCTTTTTCCTCGTTAATCGAAAACTCAGAATTCAGCGTTAGTATTTTATGAAGAAATAGGTTTTTAACTTTTTCATTTACAGTTGGCAATGAGTTTACAAAGCCATATAATCCTTTCAGATTAGCTGTTAATTCAGAATCATCAATTTCAGGAATTTGATAAGAAGGAATAGCCCTTTCTCTATATGAAATTTTTACTTTTTTTGAAGGATTTAAAATTCCTCCCTTAATTTCAAATTCTAGAAATTCATTATCACCTGAAAAACTTCCTTTAGGAATATGTGAAAGAAATATTTCCTTTATTCTTTCAAGTCCTAAATGATGCGAATAAATGGTACAAATCATTTTTTGGCTTTTATATTATTATACTGGCTAATATAAGTTTAATCCTACAAAAGATCCAAGCATAATTTTATAAACCTTAGAAATAACGGGCGGTTTAAAAAAAATAATCCTTTTTTGTAGAATATTTTATATGCCGCTCCTATGGAGCTATTCTATCTTAAATTACTATTTCTATAAATATTTTGCTCTTCCAGAGCTAAACAATTCTATACAAAAAAAAGCTCCAGAGGAGCTTAATATTTATAGCAAAATAAAAGATTAGAGTATCAAAGCCCCAGCGGGGCGACATATAAATTCAATAACAATCAATTAACCTTTATATCAATTGCTGAAACCGGAATTCCATTTCCAGTCTTAGCCTTCAACTGAATATTTTCTTTCTTCCCATTCGACTGAATAATCGCAATACATTTTCCATTAAACAATTTACAGGAATTCGCTTTAAAAGAATCCAAATTGGCTTGATAACCATTATCAACTCCAACTAATTTTCCTCCGCCAGAAACTTCAAAATTGATTAAATCCATTGCGTTTGGCAGTAAATTTCCATCTTTATCTGTCATAGAAACGGTTACGTAAACCAAATCGTAAGTATCGTTTTTGATTGCAGTTTTATCGGCTTGCAAGTCTAATTTTGAAACTTCTCCTGCTGTGTGGATTTCCTTTTCTAAAACTACTTTTCCGTTCTTTCTAGAAACCGCTTTTAATGTTCCATGTTCAAATTTTACTCTCCAAGAAATATGCAAATCATCATTTTGTTTGACTTTCTTTCCTAACGACTTTCCGTTTAAAAATAATTCTACTTCATCCGCATTATTGTAATACGCCCAAACTTCTACTTCTTGATCTTTTTTCCAGTTCCAATGCGGTAAAATATGCAGAACCGTTTTATTCGACCATTCGCTTTGGTACATATAATACACATCTTTTGGAAGTCCGGCTAAATCAACGATTCCGAAATATGAACTTCTTGCAGGAAATGGATACGGGTCTGGTTCTCCAATATAATCAAAACCTGTCCAGATAAAAGTTCCCGCCATGAAATCCTGACTTT
Source organism: Flavobacterium chilense (assembly GCF_001602525.1). Classification (GTDB taxonomy): domain Bacteria; phylum Bacteroidota; class Bacteroidia; order Flavobacteriales; family Flavobacteriaceae; genus Flavobacterium; species Flavobacterium chilense. Next base: position 394,702 of record NZ_LSYT01000003.1, on the reverse strand, counting down.
TAATAGTTTTCCAGTTTTCTTCGTGCGTGGCTCCCCAATACGATTTCACCTGATCATAAGCCGAAACCGTCCAATCTGCATTTCCATCAAACGCAGCGCCGTATTTTGTTGGCCATGCTTTAATTCCGTCAGGAAAATCATAATGTCCACGTGTTTCTAAAGCCGAAACACTTTCAGAAGCTAAGATTTTCTGTCCTTTAAATTTAGTTGGAAAATCTTTATACTCTTCGTGTTTGTAATTGAATCCCAAAAGATCTAAAGCTCCTGACTGATAAATAAAGTTTTTCTCAATTACATTCTCTGTCAAAGCCGAAGTTACAGGGCGAGTAACATCTAAAGATTTAACAATCTTGGCCAATTCTCTTGTAATCGCAATTCCGGTCGAATCAAATTGTTCTCTGATTTCGTTACCAATACTCCACATCATAACCGATGGATGATTACGATCTCTTTTGATAAAATCTTCTAAATCCTGTTTATGCCACGCATCCCAATCTTTGTGATAATCGTTGGTTACTTTTTTCTTTTTCCAAACGTCAAAAGCTTCGTCCTGAACAATAAATCCCATTTCGTCACACAATTGCATCATTTCCAAAGAATGCGGATTATGAGACATTCTGATAGCATTTGCTCCCATTTCTTTCATTAAAGCCAGTTTTCTGCGAACCGCATGAATGTTTTCTACCGCACCCAAAGCGCCATTATCATGATGCAGACAAACTCCGTAAATTTTCGTTGGAACGCCATTTAATGAAAAACCTTTTTCTGAATCAAAATTAAAAAATCTAAATCCAAGAGGAGTTTCATAATTATCAATCAATTTCGATTTCTCGTAAACTTTTGTAATTACTTTATACAAATACGGATTCTCTGTACTCCATAATTTCGGCTGATTTAAAACCAAATCATGAACCTTTTTTTCTGATGTTTTAGCAACAATTTTTTCTGTTGAAGTATAATTAGCAACTTCTTTATTTTCTGCATTTACAATCGAAGTAACGAGTTTAAATTCTTTTGCTACAGTATTATCATTATCAATCGTAACTTCTACATGTATTTTTGATTTTTCTACCGAAACTTCAGGCGTAGTAACATAAGTTCCCCATTTTCCAACATGAAGTTTTTCACTTGCAACCAAACGCACATTTCTATAAATCCCAGAACCTGTATACCATCTTGAATTGGGTTGTGCATCGTTATCAACTTTTACAGCAATCAAATTCTCTTTTCCGAAATTTAAATACTGCGTTAAATCATATCCAAAAGATATATAGCCATTCGGGCGAACTCCTAATGATTTTCCATTAATGAAAACTTCACTATTCTTAAAAACACCATCAAACTCAATTGAAATCGTTTTGTTTTTCCAATTTGCAGGAATAGTAAACGCTTTGCGATACCAGCCTTTTCCAGCGGGCAAAAATCCCTGTGCTTGTTTGGTTTTGCTGTCTTTGTCAAAAGCGCCTTCAATACTCCAATCGTGTGGCAATTGAAGTGCTCTCCAATCTGATGCATTGAAATTGGCATTAACTGCTTCAGGATAATCACCTAATTTGAAGTTCCAGTTTTTGTTAAAATCTTCGACAATTCTGGCTTGTTTTTGTGCAAAAACTGATACTGAAAATAATATTATTATTGCAACTACTATCTTTTTTAAAATCATAATATATAAATAATCTCTTTTTTAAAATTCCAAATTTCTACAATCTTGTCATTTCGACGAAGGAGAAATCTTCGCGAGTAACTCCGCAATGTAATTCGCCAATCTTTGTCGAGCTTCTTGTGGAGATTTCTCCTTCGTCGAAATGACAAACTAGACTTGGTATAAACTTTACGTGGGCTTCGACTTCGCTCAGCCTGACAAACAACATAAATCTTTGCTCCTTTGCTCCTTTGCCTCTTTGAACCTCAAAAAAACTATTGAAATTCGAAATTATCCAACATTAATCCCTTCAAATCATCACCTTCAAGTGTAATTTTATACGTTCCAGCATTAATATATCCACCAGAAGTTGTATTCAAAATCTTCCATTTTTCAGGGGAAGGGAAAAACTCAATCGTATCATTTCGCATCAAAATTCCGTAAGCATCTTCCATTTTGAATTTGACTTTTAATGGTTTTTCATTTCTATTCATAAAACGGAAACGCATTAAATAAATTCCGGCAACTCCAGGTTTTACTTCAAACTCAATGCTGTTGTTTGTCTTTTTTGTGAACTCAATATAATCCGCTTTTTTGAAATTTCCTTTTTCGATTCCTGTTCCCGTTGTTTTTGTCTTTTCAGCTTCAATGATTACAACTGGTCTCGAATCGTCTTTTTCGCCCATATCGTAAGTTGGAACCATTGCAATTGTAGAAATTGTTTCCGAATTATCAAACAGAACTTTCTCGCCTTTCTTCACTTTTTTAGTGAAAACATCAAATGAAATTCCATTGCTATTTTTCGCTTTTTCTTCTAATTTTTTATACTCCGAAAATGACTTTAAATTAAAACTTTTATTATCTATAAAAAGGTATAATTCCGAATCTTCTTTAGCTGTAAACGAACCTTTATTTTTAGAATGAGATGAAAACTGCATATAATCCGCTCCAAAAACTTCCGAAGGCAATTCGGTAAAAATAACATCAGAATCTAAATATTGTTTTGAATTAATATCCAGCCATGAAGCCACTCTGTTAGTTTTATTATAAGAATCTAAAACCAGATTTTGAATGTTTTTTGAAGATTCTTCTGCTGGTCTTGCGTGAATGTCTTTTGTCGCAATCGCAATCGCAGAAATTATCGCTTGTGAAGCTTTTACATTTGGAAACGAAATAACAATTTTTCCGTTTGTACTTTTTACTTTGAATGTCTTTTTCAACGCATTATCATGTCCTGCTTCTGCCCAAATATCAAAGTCTTTTAAAACTACATTTTCATTTATTGCAACATCAAACAAACGCCAGCCTTTGCAGTCTACCCCCCCGCCAGTTCCGTACCAAGTTTCTGTGAAATATAATTCTACTAAATATTCGCCGTCTGGTGCAGGAAATTCGTAACGCAGTTTATCAACTCCATATCTAAAACTTTGAAATAACTCTGAATCTTTTGTTCCATTAATTGGATCGAAAGTTGTTCTTTGACTGGCAAAAAAATCTGGCAATTTTTCAAAATTATCTGTCCATGATAACGAACCCCAAGTATTTTGACCGTTTTTATGCGTATCGGTAAACCAAGTATTTCCAGCAGAATCTGTCAATTGAGAACCTCCGCAATTGACTCTGTAAATATAATTGTAACCACTTTTTGCTTTTGTAATATCGGTTTTATCCGTTGTTAAAGCATCAAAATTTGGTGATTTTGGAAGTGAATTTAAAACGATATAATCTTTGGCAACTGCTTTTCCATTTACATATCCAACGGCATATAAAACATTGTACTGAATATTGACATTATTGAATTGAAAATGCTGTCCGATTCCTGGATTTTTTAGTTTTCCTAAAGAAGATTTATTGACGTCATTGAACAATTCTACTTCATCACAATTCGAATAAATATCGATTCCGTTTTTAATTCCTGGCTTTTCCCAACGGCTTGGCCACGTGTGCGAAACAATATAAACCATCGGGTTGGTTTTGTTCGAAACATAATTCGCACGATACATGTAAAACGCATCCAAAGGTTCGCCCCAAATCGTAAAAAGTCCTTTATAATTTACTGGACCAACTTTATCAATATCTCTAAAACCTTCTCCGTTTTGTAAACGTCCCGGATTCTCATGCGAAGCAAAAAGCCAGTTGAATTGTCCTGCAATTTTATCTTTTACCGATTCAGCTTCTCTAACTTTAATTTCCATTAATTGAGAAAAACGGTTTTCGCTTAAAACTCCTTTTTGGTCAAATTCGCCTTCGGTATGTAAATCGGCAGAACGCCATGCGCCGTATTCTCCGTTTAAAAGCTGAGTCGTCATTTCTAAATGATATTTTAAAGGATCTCCGCCATACGTTCCAGACCAGTTTTGAACGACATTCCAGTCTGTTCCTTCTCCGCCGTTACAAGTTGTTACGATTCTTTGCGATGCCGATAACGGATCCATTTCGCGGATTATCTTGGTGCATTCCTCTGCAAATTCCTTCGGAATGGTACTTTCATTCTGCAATCCCCACATGACAACCGACGGACTGTTTCTGCGTTCCTTAATCCATTCTCGTAAAAGAGTTTTAAAGTTTTCCTTAAACTCTGGCGTATCGTACCAAATATGTGCTGAAAACTGACTCCAAAATAAGATTCCGTTTTCGTCTAATTCTTTTTGATATAATAAATTATGAGGCTGATGTGCTTCTCTAAAAGCATTAAATCCGCCTGCTTTGATTTGTTGTATTCGTGAATGAATCATTTCGTCTGAAAACGAATGACTTTTTCCAATTAAATGTTCGTATTCGCAAACGCCGTTTATAAAAACAGGTTCATCATTAATGAAAAAACGATTGTCTTTTCCATCACGACTAACTGGCCAGCTTACCCAACGAATTCCGTACGAAGTTGTTAACTGATCAATTATTTTTCCGTTTTCATAAACTGAAGTAACTAATTTATACAAATAAGGATTGGATGGCGACCATAATTTCGGATTCTGAATCTCAGGAAGTGTCTGTGCTATTTCTTTTGTTTCTCCCGAATTGATTTTGTTGTCGCTTTTTATAATAGCAGTTTTCTTTCCTGATGCATCAAAAAGAATATTTTCTATAGTTAAATTTCGTTGTGAAGTACCATAATTCTTGATTTCGGTCGTAGTATGAAGAATCGCTTTTTGTTTCGAAACCGATTTATCATTCCAGATATGAACACCGAAAGGCTGAATTCTAACATCGTTGGTAACAACCAAAGAAACTGGCCTGAAAATCCCCATTGGCTGAGAACCTTCTGAAAATCCCCATTCTCCCGAACAGCCACCGCAAACCCAAGGCAAATCGGCAATAAAAGAGGGATGCGCTGCTTTTACTAAAATGATATTTTCTTTGTCGAAAGAAATTGCTCTTGTAATATCTAAGGTGAAAGTAGTTCTTCCGCCTTTGTGTTCGCCCACTTTTTTACCATTTATCCAAACCGTTGCATAAGAACTAACGCCTTCAAAATAGAGAAAATGCTGTTTTGAACTGTCTTTTTTGTCAAGTTTTAGCGTTTTTTTGTACCAAGCAGTACCGTGCAAATTTCCATGTTTTGTTCTTCTAAAACCATAATACTGATCCCAATTGTGAGGCACACTAACCTGCTGCCAATTGGAATCAGTTTTTGGATTTTCTACAAAATCTTCTTCTTTCAGCGGAAGATTATCCAGTATTACGGTTTCCCAAGACGAATTCAGCGAAATTTCTTTACGAAACTTCCCCGAATCTTTGCTCTGACTCCAAACAAAGCAAAGACTTGAAAAAAAACAAAAAATAAAAAAAACTATTCTATTCATATTTTTAAAACCATATAAGTGATTATAAGGTTGTTTAAGTTTTTATTTTACTCACCTTTTTGTCATTTCGACGTAAGGAGAAATCTTCACAAGTAACTCCGCATAGAAATGTCGCCAATCTTTGTTGAGTTTCTTGCGAAGATCCCTCGTTCCTCGGGATGACAAGATTGTGTTTATATTCTTAATTAAAACTAACAGATTTTAAAAACATGTTAGGTCTAAATTAACTACGAGTTTGCGTGAGGGATTGAGGCGTTATCCTTTTATGTAGCGGAGCGGAATAAAAGATATAGCCGAAAGCCCGACCCGAAAGGGCACGCCCAAATCATTTTTAATAAAACAACCAGTCAATAGCTGCTTTTTCTCCTGCATCGATATATCCAACATCGCGTGGTGTTATGGTTTGGTCTGCATCGATAAAACCTAAAATCAATACTTTTCCTTTTCCTAAATCTAATTTATTCTCGCCCGGCTGGAAAGTATACGTATGAATGTTTACACGAGGTAAATCCTTTAAATTCAAGGCACTTGCCAAAATCACTTCGGCTTGACCGTGCGCATTTCCTGCTGCATCTGTTTCCAAACTTGGCGGCAATAAAAATCTCCTTTGATCTGAATTGAAATAACCCACCACTAATTTAACGGCTTTTGTATTTCTAAACTTCAAATGTGTTCCTTTTTCGTTTTGATCGTTTTCTACAAATGAAAATCCTCTTAAATTCTGAAGTTCTGGAGCAACTTTTGTTAATTCAGAAATATCTGTTCCGTACACTTTTGTTCCCGTTTTTACTAAATACGTTCCTGGTTTTTCATCTATAAAAGTTAATTCTGCTGGTTTCCAAGGTTTTCCTTCTTTAGTTTCAATTTTACCATCTTTAGAAGATTTTAGCTTCTCTAGATTTCTTTTAAAATTAGCCAATTCACGCTCATAATGCGGTAACAATTCTGCCCAAGTTTTGTTGTTCCCATCGTCTCCTCCAATCGGAATTCTACGTTGAGCAGTCTGCATACTGTTGGCATAATAGTACGTATCTTTTGTTAGTTTTACCAATAACTCATAATACTCAATACTCTTTTCTAAATGAGGCATCGCTTTATCTAAATCGGTAATATCATTTGAATAACTGTATCTTAAAACCAATAAAGCTGCTTTTACTTTTTCTGAGAAGAAATCGGCGAAAGCCTTATAAGCATGAATATCATTTTTAAGACGTTCAAATTCTTCTTTGTCTTTAGTTACGCTGGCTTCAGCTTTATCGATAGCTTCAACTGCCAATCTTCCGTGTTCTGTAATTCCAGCAATAATTTGCGTTGGAAGTTCGCCCGAATGTGGTTCTTTGTTCCATTCTTTTTTAGCATATTCCAAAAGCAATTCGCCCGCTGGTCCACACGATTCGTGGAATCCCGGATACACTCTCCATTTTGACGGATTTACCAATTGACTTTCAAACATTCCTAACAATAAAGTCTGACGGTTTCCTTCTGTGATTCCAAAACGTCTTAATGTTTTTGGAGCAATTTCTCCCGTTTCTTCGTACGCTTTTAGAATGTTATTTGCCGCTTCTTGAGAAGTTCCGAATTTCGCAGCTAAATCTTTATCCCAATATTCAACTTCTTCGTTTCTATCTCTTTTGCTGTCCCAAGCATATCTTGCCCATGCTTTGTACCAAATCCAGTCACGATCCATTTCTAATAAACGTTCTCCTGATTTCGTCTTATCTGCCGAGTAAGGCCAATCCCAATACGATGCTTGCGGATATAAATGCAATGCATTTGCGCCATGAACACTATGCATCGCTTTAACCGTTTTCTGAATAAAATCTGGCGAGCCATATCTAAAAGGTTCTAAGTTTGCCAAAATATGAACGTTTTCAATATGAATTGATTTTAAAGCACTTAACTGTTTATGGGTTTCTCCCCAAGGTCCGCCCGGCGTATAAGTCGTTAAAGATTCTCCTGTATATTTACTTTCTGTGTAAAGGTTTTTGTATAACGGAAGTGATTTTTCCATAACCAAAGGCCCGTCAGTATCATGAGAACGCAAAATAATCGGCGGTTCATCAGTTCTTCCCAACGCTTTTAATCCGTCTTGAACTCCCGGAATAATCGTTTTGGTAAACCATTCTACATCATCATCAATCGTGTTTATAGCTTCTCCTAAACATACTAGCAGCCCAACATTTGGGTATTTTTCGATAAAAGCTGCAATAGATTTTCTCGTATAATCTGACAACAAAGGCGTAATTGGTCGTGAACGATCTTGTGTTTTAATGTTGTAATGCTCTGCAAATGGTTTAGAAACAATAATATTATAAAACATCTGAATTACCCAAATTCCTCTTTTATTGGCTTCAACCGTTAAGAATTTATAGATTTCTTCATTCTTTTTGAAATCTTCGTCACTTACTTCTACCGCAAATGGATATTCTTTTAATTTTACTAAAGAAGCAAAAGGATGTCCGTTCCATAAATAAAGCGAGTTCATACGGTTTTCTACCAGCATATCAAGATATTTTACCCATAAAGCTTTATCATAAAACCAAGGAAAAGTTTCTGGTGTATATGGATATTCGTAAACATCACGACCTGGAAGATAAACAGGTTTCTGCATTCCGATGCAAGCTCCTCTCAAAACCATTTCTGGACTGTCTTCAAGATTAATTTCTGAAGGAAGCTGACCCGAAGATTTAATTTTATCTGTTAATTCCAAAGAGCCATACAAAGTTCCAGAAGCATCTGTTCCTTCAATATAGATTACATTGTTTTGAGTACGAATCTGAAAACCTTCTTTCTTGTTTAATTTGTTATCATCGATTTTAGCGCTTTTCGCGTTTTTCTTCCAGAAATCAGTTCCTTTTTCTCCAATTACAATTACTTTATCTTTTGATTTTTTGAATTTATCAGAAGAAGTTACGCTGAATCCTTTTGCCGAAAGGGTTTCTGATAATTTCTCTGCTCCAAATTTTGCTCTTGGGGAATTCGGATCACTAACAATAGTGATACTCTGCGCTGTCGCGAAAGAGACATAAAGACATAAAAAAAGTAATTGTAAATATTTCATAGTATTTTAGTTTTATTCTTGGGGAACGATTTAAAGACCTAACAGGTTTTAAAAACCTGTTAGGTCTTCATTCAGACGTAAAATTAATTCTGGAAAATGCGTTTTAAATAAGCCACATTAGCTCCGTAATTGGCTTTTACATTATGCACTTGCGTTACATCGCGAGAACGTTCTACAATCAACCATCCGCTCCATTTCATTTCGTCCAAAGTTTGTTTGATTTTTGGCATATCAATCGCTTTGTCATTTTCTAACCAAAATTGATCGGTATTCGAAGCGTGAATCTGAGCTAAATATTTCTTCCCTAAGATTTTCAATTCCGAAGAAATATCTCTTTTATTATCTAAAGCATTCGCAAAATTGAAAGAACTTTTAATGTATTTTGAACCGACTTCGTCTAAAAGTTTTTTCTCTTCTGTAGCGCTCAAAGAAGTTTCCATTGCAATTACTCCACCAATTTTCCCCACTTCTTTTCCTGCCCATTGCAGTCTTTTAATCACTTCTGGACGTAACTCCGGATTTTTAACTAAATCCGTTTGTGTTCCTAATGGAAGATAAGCCACTTTTACTTTCATGTCTTTCATAGCTTTGATACAATCCACAATCATTGGTGTGATTTCTCTTGTGGCAAAAGACTGTGCATAAAATCCAGACATGGCAATTGAACTGATTCCAACGCCAGTTTCTTTTGATTTATCTAAAAATTTTTGCCTTTCAACTGGATCACCCAGTTTGCTGTCAAAAGTTGGTCTATTTCCTAAACCTCCCATATCTAGTTCGATTCCGTCCGCTTTTATTTCAGCTGCTAAAGCAAAAGAACCTAATTTTTGTCTTTTTAAAATCATCCAGTCACAAACCGCCACTTTATATTTTTGTTTTTTGGAAGATTGAGCCGTTGCACAGCTATTGAATGTTGCTGATAGAACAACAAGCATTGCAATAAATAAATGTTTTTTAGATTTCATGCTTTATATTTTTTTGCCACAGATTATAAAGATTAAATGGATTAAAAAAAATCTGCTAAATCTGCGTGAAAAAAAATTACTCTCGCAGATTTTGGAGATTAATTAGAAAAAATCATTTTAATCCTTTTAATCTGTGGCTTTAGATTCTTTGCCACTAATTCCACGAATTTTCACGAATTAGTATTTAAAAAAATTTGTGGAAATTAGTGAAATTCGTGGCGAACTTTATTTTACTCTTCTTCCGCTTTTACTGCTGTTACCACTTTTCCTTCGTCACCCGGCCAAACACCGTTTTTGATTGGAAGTGCAACCAATTTACTTGGATCCACTTTTACGTATTTCAGTTTTTCTCTTCTCCAAGTATAGACGATATGAACCATTCCGTCAGAACTTTGAATCATTGAAGGATAAGAATATTGGCTGATTTTTGAATCTTCTAAAACTAAAGCCGCATTCCAATTGATTCCGTCTTTAGAAACCGAAACATTCAAAGGCGTTCTTGGCCCTTTTGCTTCTTTTCCCGGAGGAAGAACATGATTGTAAACTAGTAAATGCCTGCCGTCTTTAAGTGTTACAGCATCAGTTCCTGAGTTGTTATTTGGAAGTCCGATTAACTCTACATCAGACCAGGTTTTTCCGTTGTCTTTTGAGAATGTACTGAAAATGGCTCTATTTCTAGTTCTTCCGATAGCTTGAATACTTCCATCTTTGTGAAATAAAATACTTGGCTGAATCGCATTTATTTTTTGTTTTCCTCTTGGAAGCGTATCGCCCATTACCCAAGTTTTCCCGAAATCTGGAGTAGATTCCATACGAAGTCTCCAACCGTCACCTTCAATACTTGACGGACATAATAAAGTGCCGTTGCTTAATAAAACAGGTTTGTTTTTGATTGGCCCTAAGAAACCATCTGGCATTTTTTGAGCTTCAGACCATGTTTTTCCGCCATCAGATGAAGTTCTGATTACGCCCCACCATTCCGATGGTTTTGGCCCGATTTTGTAGAATAACATTAAATCGCCACCCGGAATTTGATATAAAACCGGATTCCACGTTGGTAATCTTGGGCCTTCTTTCATCACACCATCAGCAACTTTCACACCTTCACCCCATTTATCGCTTCCTTTAGGTTTGATGGAAACGTAAATACAAACATCAGGATGCCTTTCGTGAGTTCCTCCAAACCAAGATGAAACTAAATCACCATTTGATGCTTCGACAATTGTAACGGCGTGGCAAGACGGATAAGGCGCTTTATCATAAATAAACTCATCTACTAAAATTCCTTCTTTCCAAGTCTTTTTCTCTAAAGCCGATTTACAACTTCCTAAAAGGAAAAGTCCAAACAAGACAAATGCTAATTTTGTTATCTTCATTCTTAATTAAATTATGAATTATTTTTTCTGACTATAAATACACACCTAACATTTTTTTAGGTAAAAATATTTATTAAGTGTAAAAATAACACTAAAAAATTAACAATGTATCCTGTACTGTCCCGAATTATTAAAAATGCAAATTATTTAACGCTAATTGCAAAATTTCCTGACGAAAGTGTGATAACTGTTTGATTTTTTTCCGTTGAATAAACATAAGAAGTCTTATCCAGTTTCTGTTTATTAATGGAAATATTCGAAATATCAGTTGTTGGAAGATATACAATTGCAGAAGTATTTGCAGGAATCGTAATATTCCAAACCAAGGCCTTTTTATCTTTTTTCCAGTCACTTTTAATTGTTCCATAAATTGATTCGTATGAAGCACTTACATAAGTCAATCCGGCATTAAAATCGGGTTTCATAATAATTTGCTTGAAACCAGGAGTTTCAGGATTGCTTTTGATTCCTGCCATATTTTCATAATACCAAATCAGTAAATCGCCTAAAAGCATAACGTGATTTTGCGAATTCATTGCAGGATCGGCAGTGTTTCCGTTCCATAATTCCCAAATCGTAGTGGCGCCGTTTTCGACCATATAACCCCAGCTTGGATAAGTTTTATTTGAAGCTAATTTGAAAGCCAAATCGCCACGACCGAAATTGGTTAATGTTCGCATTAAAAACTGGGTTCCAATAACCCCAGTGCTTACATGACCGTTTTTAGTCACTTCCACTTCGTGTACCAGATTTTCGAAAACTTTTTGCTGTAAATTTTCCGGAGCCATTCCAAAAGTTAAAGGAAGTAAATTGGCTGTTACGGTATTATTAGCGTAATTGTTTTTGGATGCATTAAAATATTTAACGTTAAATGCTTTTTTAATTCTTGAAGCTAATTCATCATAATGTTTAATATCATTTTCGGCATTTGCGATTACAGCAAACTTTTTCATGGTATTTAAAAGCTGATAGAAAAATGCACTCGAAATCAATTCGCCATCTGTTAAACGAGAAGGATCTTTCGAACGAATTAATTCCAACGATTCTGGCGGAACACACCAATCGCCGTATTTATCTTTGGTCATAATATCATCAACCAAATAGTTTTCTTCCATATAATCCATCCATTTTTTCATCGACGGATATTGTTTCTCCACAACTTTTTTATCTCCAAACTGCTGATACAGCATATCAGCAACGGTAATATAAGTTCCCGGCCAAGTCACATTATCGCCGTAATAACGCCAAAAAGCTGGTGCAACATCTGGAATTCCGCCATCGATAGTTTGGGCATTTTTAATATCATCTAACCATTTTGCGTACAAAGTCTGATTATCAAATAAGAAACTTTCGCCGTAAGCTCCAGTCGTTCTATCTCCCAACCAAGGCTGACGCTCATTCCTCTGCGGACAATCAATTGGCATTCCTTTATAATTTCCGCTGATTCCCCACCAAGCATTTTTAAAAATCTGATTCATAATTGGGTTTGAAGAATCAAAAGTTCCTGTTGTAGCAATGTCATCATAAACGACTTTTCCAACGAAATTTTCTAAAGTAGGCTTAGTTTTGAAACCTGAAATTTCAACAAATCTAAATCCGTGAAAAATAAAACGAGGTTCCCAAACTTCTTCGCCTTCTCCTTTTAACGTATAAATATCCGTTGTTTTGGCATCACGTAAATTGGCAATATATAACGAACCGTCAGGCTGTAAAGATTCAGCAAATTTCATCGTGATTTTATCTCCTGCATTTCCTTTCACTTTCAACTGCAACCAACCCACCATATTTTGCCCCATATCCAAGATATAAGTTCCTTTTTGTGTTTGTTTGATTGAAATCGGTTTTACTTCGCGTTTAATTTTCATATTCGCCGACATCTGTCCTTCGTAGAATCCACCTGGTTCCTGAACATATTCTGCCGAAAGCCATTTCTTATCATTAAAATTAATGGTATTCCAGCCTTTCATTTCTTTACGGGCATCGTATTCCTCGCCGTCGTATTCGTTGTTGGATAAGATTGGTCCATCAGTCGTTATCTTCCAAGTGTCATCTGTGCGAATAACATCTTTGCTTCCATCCGTATATTCTACAAACAACTGCAAAGCCATTTTAGGGTAACCAAAAGTTTTGATTTTATAAGGTTTATAATCTTGACGCATCGTAAAAAAACGTCCGTTTCCTAAAATCGTTCCCAACGCGTTTTTTCCTTCCTGAAATTGCGAAGTCACATCAAAAACATTGTATTTTACATTCTTTGTATAATCCGTAGGAACGGGAGCTAAAACCTGATCACCAATTTTATTTCCGTTAATGTATAACTCGTACAAGCCCATTCCCATGATATAAACCTTGGCACTTTTGACTTTCTTTTTAAAGTCAATTTCTTTTCTTAAATATCTTGCTGATAATCTGGAATATTGCGAAATACTATCTCCTGGAGAAGTTTTCTCATAACCAATCCAACGAGTCGATTTCCAGTCGGCATAAGTTAAAATTCCAATACTGAAATGTGCCATTTCTTTTGATTGAACCTCGCCTTTATTCGTAAAAACATTTACTTTCCAATAAACGTCTTGTCTGTCTTTTAGCTTTTTTCCGTTATAAATTACATTTACAGATTCGTCGCTTTGTACTTTTCCGCTGTCCCATAAATCTCCGTTTCCTGCATTTAGTTTTTCTAAAGATGAAGAAGCTGTGATTTGATAAGCTGTTTGTTTTACATCATTAATATCTGCTTTTATTTTCCAGCTCAGTCTTGGCTGCAAAATATCAATTCCTTCCGGATTGGTCAGCATTTCGCATTTTAAATCACTTACAATAATTTTGTTTTGGGCTTTCGCCGAAATTGTGAATAGTGAAATGATTAAGGTAAGATGTAAAAAAAACTTTTTCATGATTTTATTTTCAGTCCCAGAGGGACGATATATTTATAGATTTTATAATAACAAGTTCAATAAGCTCCAGCGGAGTGACATAATTTTCTATAGGTATCGCTCCGTTGGAGCTTTTATCATTTGGATCTTTATTTTGCTATAAATATTAAGCTTCTCCGAAGCTCAAAATTAGATTGTTAAGGATTTACAAATCGTCTTAATTTATCCAATGTGCCTAAACTCTCAAAAGCTATTTTATTCCGTTCTAATAACTTACTTGTTTCCCAGCGTATTTTCCACTCTGGGTCTTTCAGCTTTTGTCTCAGCTTCGATACTATAGATGGATTACTCTTTAAAACTTGTTCATCAATCCAATCAGAAAGAAATTCCAAGGCATTCAAACGAGTTTCAAATTCTTTATGATCCAAACCTTTTAGCAATGTTTCTCTAACCCTTTCCGCACCATAAGAATCTATTGTCTCGACTATAATCTCATTAATAACAGAAGAAAGTTCATTAACTTTATTTTGCTCTAATCCTATTTGGTAAACCCTTCTGAATTCATCCGAAAGAAAATCTGCCCATTTATCAAGATCTTCATCCTCACTCAATGCATAGTAGACAAACCTAACTTTATCAGGCTGTGTATAAAGATTGTTTTCACAAAAACGCTTTACTGACTCTAGATCTTTTACTGCCAATTTCTGAATGTCTTTAATCGCTTCTTCAGATTCCTCATATTCAAGATCGTAATATTCATCTAGCGTGATGATCTGGTCAAAATCATGAATAGGTTGGTAAACAATTTTATTTTCGCTCATAGTGCTTGGTGTAAACTTTGGAGTATACTTTTTTAGAAGTTCCTTAATTTCATTTTCAGATACATCGTAATCATCTATTTTTATTTCGATCGTTTTCTGCTTATAAACAAAAGTGAGGTAAAACTCCTTGTATGACAAATTGTACTTTGCCGTGTGTTCTGTTTTGGCGATAACTCTTGGAAATACAATATCTTTCCATTCATAAAAAATCTCATTAAGTTCTAATCCTTCTTGCGAGAATACTATTTTTTTATGAAAATTAAAAAGAGTCATTACCGCCTTTTTTCCATAAACGATGATAAACAAAACAGCGACAATTGGTAATACTAAATTGCTAAATTTAAATGTAATTTTTTCAATATTTATGAGTGATAAAAAGTAAATGCCTAAAACCACAAATACCATATTCCATGCAATATGAAATACACCTCCTTTGATTGAATAATTTAATAATGTTTTCTCCAAATTTTATTCTTAACTAAATCAATTTTAACTACTAAACCTGACAAGTTTTAAAAAACTGTTGGTTTTAAAATTATTCAGAAACTAACTTTTCCAATTTCTCAGAAACCGCAATTTCTTTTCCATTTTTAAAGATTCTAAAACCTTTTCCTTTTTTATATTTTTCTCCAGTTTTATCCCAAAGAATCGTAATAATATTCCCGTGATACAAAACATTATCCAAACAAAACCAATCCCATTTTTCTTGCGGAATCAACGGATTTACTTCAATTTTTTCATCAGCTCTCGGACGTAAACCAACCAATCCTGTAATAACTAAATCATTAAATGTCGAATGATTGTAGTAACGGCTTCTTTCTCTGTCGCCCATTAACCAATAACCCGTTGTTTCGTCCAAATATTCGCCAAGATATGGTTTTCCTCTGTAATATTGAGATTGCACATATAAATCCATTTGTTTGAAATAATCTGTTTTCGCAACATAATTCTGATTGTAATTATTTAAAACATTAGCTAAAGCCGTTAAGGTCTGCGAACTTGCAAATGGCCAAATCGCACCATCCCATTCACAGGTTCCTGTTCCATGAGTTCTAAATCTCGGACTTCTTCTTTCAGCCGTTGTCAAACCAAATGGTGCCGAAAATCCTTTTTCATCTTTAATCTGTTCCCAGGCTTTTTCAAATCCTTTCCCATTTTCAGGAAGATCAAAATACCAAGGAATAAACCCAATCGCTTCCCTAACTTGTGCTAAAGTATCTTTTTCTGTTAAAGTTTCAAAAAACTCACTTTTTGAATTCCATAATTTGGTTTCAACTAATTGTTGTAAAACGTCAGCTTTTGCTTTGAATTTGGTTTCTGTTTCCTTATCACCTTTCAGCTCAGCCATTTTAGAAACCGCTACAGCATTCCCGTACATATAACTGTTAATTGTTGGTCTAGCATTTTGTACTTTTCTTCCTCCGCTTAAAGATTCTTCCATTCCATCTTTCACATCATGTTGCCAGAACAAACCATCTTTACGCTGACGATCTTTTTCCCAAACCGCATAATCAGTGATCATATCTGGATACAAATCCAATAAAAATTTTTCATCCTTATTCACTAAATAACGATTGTACAAAGCATCGGCTGTCCAACTGCTGAATTTATACAATTTGTTCATTGGTTTTCCATCATTTCCTCTATACCAAAGTTTGACATCCTGCTCGATATATTTCGGATCGTGAACCCATCTGAATTCATTGATATGATGTCCCAAAGCACAACTGATCATATTGTATTTGTCGGCATACGAACGATCTACCAAAAACTCTGTAATTGCAAACCCTTGTGGTGTATTTTTAATATGTTTTCGAACACTCCACCAACGGAAATAATAGATTTCCTCAAAATTCTGCTGTGGACATTCAAACAACGGAATATTCTTTTCCATCCAAGCCCAAGCACTGTCATTCGGAATCGCAAATTTTAAATTCTCGTCTTCCATCGTGTTGAAATAATCAACATAATGTTTGAAGTTTTTTTCTTTTAAAATAACCGATTTTCCTTTTTGAGAATGTTCTGCAGTCGATTTGCAACCGCTGTTTATACAAGCGATTACTATTAAAAGCGTTATTATTTTATGTTTGAAATGTTGTAACATATTCTAATTATTTTTTTTAAACTAATTCTTTGGGCCTGTCCCTCTGGGTCGTGCTGTCCGTTCCCGCTTCCCGATGAAAAATCGGGAGAGCTCCACTTCCATCACTCACGCAAGAGACCTTTACGTTTTCCTACTCTTTCAAGGTTTACTAATCCTGCAAGGTTTTAAAAACCTTGTAGGTATGTTATTTTTTTTAATACAATCTTGTCATTTCGACGAAGGAGAAATCTTTGTAAGTAGCTCCGCGCCGAAAGTCCAATCTTTGTCGAGCTTCTAACGGAGATTCCTCGTTCCTCGGAATGACAAACTGTACGTAAACCCGACAGGTTTTCAAAACCTGTCGGGTTTAATTTGTTATTTTAATTCCCAGTAAAAATATAAGTCTGCCCAGCTTTCATATTTACATCATAAATATTGTACGTTGGCAACTGTACTTTAGGCAATTTTGCTTCTTTAGAAATTATCGGTTTCTTCACTTCCACATCGTAAAACAACATATTTGGATTTTTTCCTTTTGCTTTTTTGATTGAAGATCCTTTCAGCGTGTTTTCTACTTTTAACCTACAATTCCCTCCAATTTTCGAATAGATTTTTAATTCAGAAACTTTATTGTTTTTCCAAGTCATATCAATTACAAAACCGCCTCTAGCAACCAATCCTTTTATGCTTCCATCTTTCCAAACACTTGGTAGTGCCGGCAATAAATGAATCGCATCTTCCTGACTCTGCATCAGCATTTCAGCAAAACCGGCAGTACATCCAAAGTTTCCATCAATTTGAAAAGGCTGATGCGCGTCTAACATATTCGGATACGTTCCACCACCTTTTCTTTGATCTGCCGTTACCAAATGCAATTGATCCTGAATTAATTTATAAGCGTGATTTCCGTCTAATAATCTCGCCCACAAGTTCACTTTCCATCCCATTGACCACCCAGTAGATTCGTCTGTTCTGTAAATTAAAGATTGTTTAGCGGCTTCAAATAATTCAGGTGTTTTAGTTGGTGAAATCTGATTACTCGGATACAATCCGTACAAATGCGAAACATGTCTGTGATTGTCTTTCGGATTGTCCCAATCATCCTGCCATTCCTGCAACTGATTGTGTTTTCCAATTTTCATTGGAGCCATTTTTGCCAAAGCATCACTTATTTTTTTCACAAAAGCAGCATCTGGAGCAACCAAAGCCGAAGCTTCCATAACATGTGTAAACAAATCAAAAACCAACTGATTATCCATTGTCGTTCCTGATGCAATTGTCGATTTTCCAGTTCCTCCAGCGTGTGTGTTTTCTGGAGAACTTGAAGGAACTACAACCAAATATCCTGTGTTTGGATCTACAATCATGAAGTCTAAAAAGAAATCGGCAGCGCCTTTCATGATCGGATAAATCTCTGCTAAATACTTTTTATCTCCTGTATACAAATATCTTTCCCATAAATCCTGACAAACCCAAGCACCACCAGTCGGCCACATTCCCGAAGCAGCTGAATCTACTGGAGCTGTAACGCGCCAAATATCAGTGTTGTGATGTAAAACCCATCCGTTGGCATTGTACATTGTTCTAGCCGTTTCTCCACCAGTTAGACTTAATTCTTTTGCCATTTGTACAAAAGGTTCGTGCATTTCCTGCAGGTTGGTTACCTGTGCAGGCCAATAATTCATTTCGGCATTAATGTTTGTGGTGTACTTACTGTCCCAAGGCGGAGTCACCATATCGTTCCAAATTCCTTGTAAATTCGCTGGCTGTCCGCCCGGCTGTGAACTCGAAATTAAAAGATAACGTCCGAATTGGAAATATAACGACGCTAATTGAGGATCAAATTGTTTCGAAAAATCTCTGATTCTTTCGTTTGTAGGTTTCTTTAGTAATTCATTCGAACCTAAATCTAAAGATACTCTGTTGAAGAATTTTTGGTAATAATCAACATGGGCTTTCTTTATTGTTTCAAAATCTTTTACTTCGGCCTTAGCCAAATAATCTTTGCTTTTTGCAATTTCATCTCCTGAAATGTCCTGATAGTTTTTGAAATTAGTTGCAATCGAAATGTACAAAGTCACTTCATCAGCCTTGTTAATGCTTAAAACGCCATTGCTGACATCGATTTGGCCACCTTTATTTTTAGCACTTAATCTTCCCTGAAATTTTACTTTTCCTTTTACGCCTTCAAAGTTAGTCCCAACTCCTGAAAGTATAATCTGGTTTCCTTCTGTCGAAGCAACCGTTTTATCAATCGGACTGTTCATAAAAACATTACAAGTAATCTGTCCCGGCTGACTTGCAGAAAGCTTTACTACAATAACCTGATCTAAAAATGCGGTTAGAATTTCTCGTGTAAATTCAACTCCATTTACTTTGTATTTTACTTTTGTAGTAGCGTTGCTGATGTCTAAATCACGGTAATAATCGGTATATTTTTGATGTCCATTGAATGAAATATAAACGCTTCCAAAAGTCTGATACGGCATTCCATCATTCGTCTGCGACATAATATCTTGTGTTGCCAAATCTTGTGCTTCATCAAACTTCCCGTCAAAAATCAACTGACGAACAATTGGAAGTGCTTTCAAAGATTTTGAATGTGCATTACTGTTTGGAGAACCCGCCCAAATGGTTTCTTCATTCAATTGTAAACGTTCTACTGCCGGATCACCAAAAACCATTGCGCCCAAACGTCCGTTGCCTAAAGGCAAAGCTTCGTTCCAGATTGCAGCTGGTTTATCATACCATAATTTTAGGTTACTTTGAGCTGTTGCAGTCAAGGAAAAAATTCCTATACAGATTACCGTTACTTTAATTTTTAACTTCATAAATATTTTTTTTCTTGCCACGAATTACACGAATTAACACTAATTTCTTTTTTAAATTTTTAATTCAATTTCTCTAATTTATTTTGCCACAGATTAAAAGGATTTCCACTAATTAAAAATCTGCTAGATCTGCTAAATCTGCGTGAAAATTTTACTCCCGAAGATTTTGCAGATTAAGGAGATAAAAAAATCCTTTTAATCTGTGTAATCTGTGGCAAAAAAATAATTCGTGCCAATTCGTGAAATTAGTGGCAAACTCTATTACTTCTTAACCTCGTAAACTTTCAGATTTTTTTCTCCAAACATTTCATATAATTTATTGATGTCTTTTAAAGCATTCGCTGGCAGTTTTTCGCCTTTATCTCCAAAGACAAGCAACTTTTCCTTTGGCTCAATCACACAACTCGATTCGTCGATTTCACCTTTATCGTTCTTCACTTTATTCAAATCTAAATTTAAATATTTCGCCATAAACGGATACAAAGCCATACGTTTCGAGATTCCGAAATCATGTCCTTCTTTCGCAAAATGAGCATTTTCGACTAAATCTTTCTTTCCGTATAATTCATAGGTTCTTTGGATAAAAGGAAATTCCAATTCTGGAACTGCTAATGTCCAGTCTTTTCCGTCAGAAACAATCAATTGCGGTTTTGGTGCCATCATTGCTGAGATTTCGGCGTTATTAGTTCCGTTTCCGCATAAGTGAATTCCACGTCCGCTTTCGCATGGACAACCGCCTGAAAAGTGAGACGAAACCATTACAACTGGAGCTGAAACTTTAACTCTGTCATCAATTGCGGCTAAAAACATCGTGTGCGATCCTCCACCAGAACCTCCTGTAACGCCAACTCTTGACATATCAGCATTTTTTACCGTTGCCAAATAATCCAATAAACGAATTCCAGTTAAAACCTGAACCGTAGATGCAATGCTGTTTCTATGTGTTTCTTCTGGAAATTGTAGTAACGATTCTCCCCAAGCAAATAAATCGTAACCTACCACAATTGCTCCCATTTTTGCCATCATAGCACAACGATATTGCTCATCTTTTCTATATCTTCCGTCGCCAAAATGTCCGTCAGGAGTTAAAATAACAGCTGCTTTTTTATTTAACGGATATGGTTTGTAAATCGATCCTGTCGCATAAACACCAGGCAAAATTTCCAATGCAATATTTTCGACACTGTAATCTTTATAAATTCTTTTTGGAGTTAAAAGTGGTTTAGACTTCGGTGTAGGGGGCGCCTTATCCAAACCAAATGATTCAATCATACAAGCTTTTAACTCCGTTTTACGTTTTTCCCATTCTTCTTTGGTCGAGTAAAGACTTTCTAAGTAAAACAAACGTTCTTTTCCTTTATCAACCGAAACTTTATGGTTTTCATACTTGCGTATGATGTAGGTTCCATCGGGTTGTTTAAAATACATCAATTCAAACGGCGCTAAAATGTTCGTTAACGAAAGTGCTAAATTTCCAGGTTCAATTCTCCAGTCGGCATAATCTAGTTCTTTTCCTTTTAATAAACCTCTGTCATCGTTGATCGTAACATTAAAAACAGTTTCTATTTTTTTAAGGGTTTCTGATACTGGCTTTCTAAAATTCGTATCAGAAGTACTTTGTGCATTGGCAAATGTCAAAGCTAAGATGGAAACTAAGAAGATGTATTTTATTTTTTTCATTTTGATATTCAACACATTTTTTGAATTGCCTCCTGCTTTAGCTGGAGGAAAACAAATTGATTTTTTAAATTGGCTTTAGCCGAACTTATTCATTTGGCTAAAGCCTTGTGACTTACTTTATTTTAAACCTCCAGCTAAAGCTGGAGGCAATTGATTTTTTCTACTTTTTCGAGTTTATTTACAATTCATAACTCATAACTCATAATTCATAATTACAATTGACATTCTATTGTATAAATTCCTGAACCAAGTTCTAGCATCGGTTTCTTATCTTTTTCATCAAAACCTGCTCTAACCTTTTTATTATCAATTTTTATTTCTGAATTTTTAGCAACTGGTAATTTTACTGTCGCTGTTGTATTCACAGGAATCTGAACTGTCAAAATAAATTTGCCATCTTTCTTTTCCCAAGAAGAAGCAATTTTTCCATAAACCGATTGATAATCTGCTTTCGCGAAAGTCATATCGCCGACTACTTCCGGCTGAATAAAGAAATGTTTGAAACCCGGTTTTTCAGGATCAGACATAATTCCGGCTAAACTTTGATAAAACCATTCTTCAATTTGACCTAGCATAAAATGATTCCAAGAATTTCCTTTTCTCGGATCCCATTGCTCGGTTAAAGTGGTCAAGCCAAATTTAATCTGAAAACCATAACCCGGCGCATCGTAATGATTGTGCATTCTGTACATGGTTTCGTTTTCGCCATTTCTTTCCAAAGTCTGAAATAAATAACGATTTCCAACATCTCCCGTTGTCAGACGATCTCCTTTTTCTTTGATATCTGCTAGTAAATTCTGCATTACTGCCTCTTTATATTGCGGTTCTACGATATCCATAAATATCGGAACGGCGTTGCTAAACTGACTATTGGTACCGTACTGTTTGGTTTCTTCGTTGAAAAATGCCGCATTGAAAGCTGTTTTAATCTCAGAAGCCAAAGCATTATATTTCTCAAAATCTTCGGTTTTTCCTAGTAATTTTGATGCTTTTGCTACTAAATAAGTTCCATAATAATAGTGCGAAGTCGCAGAAAGCGCAATCGGACTATTCTTTGAATATCCTGCAGGATGCGTTCCGTAATCGTACCAATCGCCTAATCCGTGTGAAACGATATGATTTGTTGCTTTCGTTCCCAAATAATCCACATAGTTTTTCATTACAGGAAAATATTTCTCTAATAATGAAGCATCTCCGTAATATTCATAATACATCCAAGGCAGAATTACGCCTGTAACACCCCATTCTGGAGAATCGGTAAAATCACCTCCAAAAATTACATATTCTGGAACTATTGTCGGAATTAAACCATTGTCTCTTTGCGAATCAGAAATATTCTGCATCGTTGCTGGAAGGAAAGTCTGTAAGTTATAATTGAACATTAAACCTGGGCCATTCAGCTGAATTTCTTCTAGCCAGCCTAACTTTTCACGTTGCGGACAATCGGTAAAAACACTTTGGAAATTACTTTTAATCGAGTTATTGATTAGTTCATGTGTTTTGTTGAAAATCTCATTTGAACATGAAAAACTTCCTGCTTCTCCTGCCGAATTGTAAATGAAATTCGATTTTAAATCAACCAAAGTTGGAAGCTCTTTATTTTTATCTTCTTTATAATTAATGTTTTCAATTTGAACATATTGATAACCGTAGAAACTAAATTTTGGCGTCCATTCTTCCACTCCATCGCCTTTTAAAGTATAATCGTAATAGTATGGTTTTCCTGATCTTCCCTGCGCTATTGTTCCTTCTTCATTTAAACCTTCAGCCACCCAAACACGAATCGTCTGTCCTCTTTTTCCTTTTACTTTAATGGTTGGAAATCCAGAGAGATTTTGCCCCATATCAAAAACATAGAAATTGGGTTTCAGTTCTTTTACGGTTTTAACTTCGTATTGTTTCTGAATGGTAACTGGCGATGCGGTCTGCGGTCTCAAAACTCCTTTTGGCGCTTCCTGAATCACTACTTTTTTCCAATCTCTATCTTTGAAACCTTTACGACCCCAACCTTTTTGCTCTAAATTGGCATTGTAATCTTCTCCTCCAAAAATACTGTTATACGTAATCGGACTCTTGCTATATTTCCAAGATCTATCTGACTTTATAATTTCTTCTGAACCATCATTATATTTGATTTTCATTTTGAAGAATAAAGTCGGCGGTCCAAAACTCACGAAGAATTTGGTATATCTTTCAGCAAGCGTATTGTACATTCCGTTTCCTAACAAAACGCCAATTACGTTATCGCCTTTTTGAAATTCTTTTGCACTTAATTCGTAAACATTGTAGTTAACCGTTTTATCATAATCTGTCCATAAAGGTGCAAATTGGCTGTTACCCACTTTTTTACCATTGATAGTTAATTCGTAATGTCCTAAACCTGAAATATAAACAACAGCTTCTTTGACTACTTTCTCTATTTCGAAAGGTTTGCGCAACATAATACTTCTACGTGCCAAAGAATCGGAAGCATTGATAAAGGACATCTTTTTTTCTCTGTTGAAAGTGGCTGTGTGGTAGTTTCTACCTTCCGGCAAATGACTGTCGGCTTTGGTAATTGCACCAATCCAAGTTGCGTTTAAATCTGATTCTAACGAAGCAGTTCTAAAAGAAGCGACTTTACTCCATTTAGAAATTTTTCCTTCCTGATTCCAAACTTTTACTTTCCAGAAATATTTAGTTTCATTTTTTAATGGATTTCCGTTGTAAACAATATGGAGATTTTTATCGGTATTTACTCTTCCAGAATTCCAAATATCTCCTTCGTCATTATTTAATTTTTCTTCTGATGAGGCTACCAAAATAATGTAAGCGATTTGTGATGCATCAGATTCTTTTGAAATCAATTGCCAGCTCAATCTCGGCTGATTCTGAATTACTGCTAATGGGTTTTCAGCCATTTCTGTTGCTAAACGTATAGGCAGAATTTGTCCATTCGAAATGAAAAAGAAAAAAACAAAAATGAAGGTTAATATGGATTTTGAAATATTCACTTTATAAATTTTTAATTGAACCATTAAGATATTAAGTAAATTAAGCTCACTATGTCGAAAATCTAAGCCTTAAATTTAGTTCATTAAGTCTTCCGTTACTTAATCTTTCGATGTGAAAACTTTATGACCTCAAATAAGTCAAACTAAACATTCAGCTTAATTTACTTAATATCTTAATGGTAAAATAATTACAACTTTTTAGTAATCACCGATTCGATATTGAATACTGCTTCTGGGATTAATTTTCCGGTTTGAGGCAGATCGTCGTAATCGTATGTATCTGGCTCGGTGTCAGGATTTGGCGTGTGTCTTTGTTCTCCTGTGCGGAACATGATTCGCTCAAAACCATCTGTTGGCGCATAAAATATCTTTGTTGATTCTTTTCCCTCATTTACTTTTATAGTGTACTGACGGTTTTTAGCATCTAATTTAACTGTGATTGTATATGCTTTATTAGCTTCGTATTTTGTAACCGAACTCAAACGCGCACCATTTTTTACCTTTAATTCTCCATCCGAATCAAAAATCAATCTTACCGATGGCAGACCTTGTTTGTTTTGAAATTCAACCTGCAATAAACCGTGATTATTTTGCTCTGGTTTAACTGTGAAAATGGCTTCCATTTTTGATGCAAAAGGAATTACTCTTTCAGCACGAGAATAATCAAAATAATCCTGATCTCTTAAAGTCAGCCATTTTTTACCATCGGCTTTCTTTTCGATTTTTGTTGATGCCCAAGAAAGATCATAGGTATTCCACAATCTCAATTCGTCTCCGTCAGGAAGATTATTAAAAACATCATTTACATTTTCGGTAACTACAGAAGTTACAGGAACGGGAATCGACGCTACCCAAATATCCTCTTTGTTCATGCTGTAACCTACCCAGATTTTTCCGTCTGGCGGAGTTCCATTCTTTTCTGTGATACCGCGAACGTATTGAGGACCTGCCGATTTGTAGTTTCCGCCGTAACGCATCGGACCTACTTCTCCGTGAACCAACAATAAATCTTTATAATTTAATCCGTCATCGCTTGTTGAAATTGCCAAAGGCCAGCGATATTCCGACGGATTATAAAGCGTTGCATAACGATTGTCTGACGTTTTTTGTCCCCAGATTTTAGCGTTGCTATTTACAAATCCTGGCGCACGTAATGGCATATAATCCCAAGATTTTCCTCCGTCTCTACTGATAGAAGTTAAAGCGTGTTTCCATAATCCCACTACATTTCCGTTTGGCAAATGGTAATAACTAAAAGCTTTGTACGGTTTCTGTAACGGAATCAATTCATCGTCACGATCGGCTTCTTCAACCCATTGCTGTAAAACCAAAGGTTCTGATAAGATTTCTTCACAAGCTTTTTTCAAACCTTTGTCTTTTGATGCAGTATAAAATGGGAATTTAGATTTCGATTTATCCCAAGTTTTATTATATCTGATGAAATAGATTTCGCCTAAACTTCCGTCTTTCTTAATTTCACGAATCACACGACCAATTCCTTTTCCATCGTTTGGATCGTCTTTTTCATCCATTGCGATTCCGTAATATGCTAAAGCAAAAAGTCTATTGTCTTTTGACGTATAAAAGCCCATTCTTTGATGCATAATTGCATCCAGATTTTTGGCAACGCCTTCAACTCCTTCTTTCTTCCATCCGTCTGGAATTCTATAAATTGGAAAAATCACTTCTGGTTTTGTCCACGCTACGCCGTCTTTAGAAGTCATTAATAAAGTCTGGCTTGGCGGAATATGTTCGCCCGAAGGATCGCTTAAATAATGCAGATAAAAGGTATTATTCCAATACGCCATCATCGGCTGGTGGTTGTATGTCCATCCAAAACCATCCGATTTTTCGGGATGTTCACGACTTGCACGCATGATTTGTGTAGCGTGAACTCCAACCGCTGGACTTAACATTCCGTGATGGTAATCAATGTTTGAAAGTGTTTTGCCAACATAACGCACAGTATCGTTCTGCGCATTTAAAGCAGTACAAGCCAAAAGGATTGTGGCTATAATAATGTTGGTTTTTATGTTTTGGAAAGTAATCATTGTTTATATTTTTTGTTTCACGCAGATTTCGCAGATTTTAGCTGATATAAGCAGATTTTTTGATCTGCTTTTGATTAAAATAAAATCTGCCTCATCTGCTTTAATCATTTTAAATCTGCGTGAAATTTTTCTATCTATTTCTTTTCAATTAGTCCTTTTAAAACGTCCGCAGAGATTGTTGTAATCGTTCCGTGTTTGTGCCCTTCTGGAAGGCTTATTTTGGATGATACATCTTCAAAATGAACAAAATCTGTTGTACTTAATACTTTATAATTCTTTGAGCCATAATTATCATAATACAATAACCAGTTTTTACCGACTTTCACAACTGTTGGACCTTCTGATAAATACTCGGTTAAAGGTTCAGAACTTTTCTGAAACGGACCTAAAGGTGATTTTCCGAAAGCAACTTTTATATTTCGCATCGGTCTTGTATTGTCCTTCAAAACCAAAACATAATCTTTCTTTCCTTTTTTGACAATCACACAATCGATTACGCTAAAACCTGGATCGTAATATAATTTTGTGTCTGAAAAAGTTTTAAAATCTTTAGTCGTTACATAATACATTCTGTGGTTGTTTTTCTCGTCTTCTACTCCTTTTTCAAATCGGAATGGAATTGTTGATGCCCAGATAATGATGTACTCTTTTTTTACATCATCATAAAAAATTTCCGGTGCCCAAACATTTACCACTTCCGGTTCGTTTTTCATCACGGGAATATACTGCTGTTCTGACCAATGAATCAGGTCTTTTGAACTTGCGTAACCAAAACCATTTCCACCTTTCCAATCTGTTGTCCAAACCATGTGATAGGTTCCGTCTGCCCCTTTTGTGATTGACGGGTCACGCATGATTTTACTCGCTCCGATTTCGGGTTTTAAAAACGATCCTTCTAATCCTTTCCAGTTGTAACCGTCTTCGCTGTATGCCAAATATAAACCTTCTGTTGCGGGTTCTCTAAACGACGTAAAAAGATACAAATCTTTCTTTTTCTGCGAATAACTAATCGCAAAAAGTGAAAGGGTTACTATGATGAATATTTTTTTCATGTCTTGTTTTCTTTTCCTACCAGGTTTTCAAAACCTTGTAGGTATATTTTATGCTTAATCCAGAATCCTACTGATTGCAAAAAAAGCCAAATCTTTCTCTCTAGCCCCGATCGAAGTGGAAATCCTTGTAAACTGGGGTTCAGTTTACAAGATTGTAACGAAGAGCGGGACGATGTTTCCAAAAATGCCTGATCTTTCTGCTTTTAATTATTAATACCTAACAGGTTTTAAAAACCTGTTAGGATACGACTAAATGATTATTCTGTAATTGCTTTTTTATCTAAAGAAGCTCCTTTTTTAATTTTCGTTGTTACGTTGTTTAAAACATTGTTTTTCAAGAAAATATTTTTAGTATCTTTTCCATCGGCCTCTATAAAAATATCAGTTGGATTGAATGGAAAATTATTGTTGATCAACGCATTCGAAACATTATCTAGTTTGATAACCGGAACGCCTTTTATTGCTGTTGAAGATCCAACGTTATCTAAAATGATGTTTTTTGAATCTGATATTTTGAAAGACGAACCTACAATTGCGTTCACTTTTACATCGTGAAATTCAACATCTGTTGCTGTGTTTACGGTAAAACCTTCTTTTCCATCCATATTGATGTTCGAAAAAGTGATGTTTTGAATTGGCATTTCTGTAATTCCTAAAATTTGCCCAGCTTTGTTTACATTAGAAGCTGTAATGTTGCTCATGTGAATATTTCTGAAGATCGGCGTTTTTTCGGTTACTGGTTCAACCTGTGTTCCTTTATCGTAGAAAAGACTCAATACGATAGCTTCTTCTTTGATGTTTTTCATCACGATATTATCTACTCGAATATCTTCTACAACACCGCCTCTTCCTCGAGCCGATTTTATGCGGATTCCACGATCTGTCCCGTCAAAAACACAATTTGAGATGGTAATTTTTTTGATTCCGCCCGACATTTCGCTTCCGATTACAACACCGCCGTGACCGCTTAACATCGTACAATTGGTAATCGTAACATTTTCTGTTGCTTTTCCGTATCTACGTCCATCTCCGTCTCTTCCCGATTTGATTGTAATACAATCGTCTCCAACGCTGATATGACAGTTTGAAATGTGAACATTTGTACAAGAAGAAGGATTGATTCCGTCAGTATTTGGCGAATGCGGATTAAAAATTGAAATTCCGGTTACAGTAACATTATCACAGAATTCCGGGTTGATGGTCCAAAAAGGTGAATTTTGAAACGTAACACCTTCAATTAAAATGTTTTTGCAGTTGTAAGCCTGAAAGAACGATGGTCTAAAGAATTTTTTATCAACCGTTCTTTTGTAATAAGGTTCTGTGTAAAGACCTTTGTTTTGCTCTTCCCACATGGTTTGGTATTTTGTTGGAGGAAGCGGTTCTTTGGCTGTTTCGATTCTGTATACCTCATTCCACCACACTTTTCCTTGTCCGTCGATTACTCCTCTTCCTGTGATCGTGATATTTTCTACATCTTTTGCATAAAATAATGGTTGGAAGCTTTTCATTACAATTCCTTCATAACGCATTTCTACGTAAGGCAGAAAATCATCAAAGTTCTCTGAGAACTTTAAAAGTGCTCCAGAATCTAAGTGAATCGTAATGTTGCTTCTTAGTGTTAAAGCTCCTGTTAAGTATTCTCCAGCAGGAAAAAAGATAGTTCCTCCGCCGTTTTTAGATGCTTTTTCAATCGCATTCTGAATGGCTTGGGTGCATTTTATTCCTTTGTTGTTTCCGCCTTCGTTTAGGATGTTAAGCCAGCCTTCGTTTGCGAAAGCGGTGTTCAATCCGGTTATGAAGCAGAGTATTATTAATATGTTTTTCATAGTTGTGTTTTTGGTTTCACGCAGATCTGGCAGATTTTGGCAGATCAACGCAGATTTATATTTTAAAAAATCTGCAGAATTTGCTAAATCATTTTAAATCTGCGTGAAATATTTTATTCTCATTTTTGTCACCCTGAGCGAAGTCGAAGGGCGCATGTTATATCAAACAATATGTCCAATCGTTGCGGTCCTTCGACTTCGCTCAGGAGGACATACTAGACTTTTTTTACTTTGACTTCAAAATCAAAACCCAGTCATTACCATCTTCTTTTTTACCTTCTGGCTGAAAATTTTGAGTTCCTTTATTATCAAAAGTTCCGATTTTAGTTTTCTTCCCATTTCTCGGATTGTACCAAGTCGCTTCGAATTTATCTCCAGCAATTTTTCCAAGTTTTACTTCTATTATTCTTCCATTGTAAGTGTATAATAAAGCGTATTTTTCTCCTTTTATTGCCGGAATATAATCGTATTTCTCGCCTTGGTTTACTACTAAAGAAACATCTGGAACTCCTTCTAAAAATGGCACTTCTTCCATTAATTTCTTAATATAAACCATTTGTTTTGCTCCAGGCGCATTGATTGCCGATGTCCATAATTCTTTGTTTCCGTAGGCTGGTTTATCGCCTTTTCTGAACATTTGCATTACAGCATTGTGCCCATATGTGTAACCCGCTGCGCCCGATAAAACTGACCAATATCCGTAACGGCGAACATCGTTTGCTGTCCATTTTGGCTGTAGAGTATCGTGCAAACCATGCGGAATTCCTTCATAAGATGGTTCTCCATCAAGTGTAGGTTTTGTAGGTTTTAATTCGAAATCTCTAAGCACAAATTTGTAATTGTCTTCTTTGAAATTCGTTTTTATAGAATCCTGATCGTATCTTCTGTGTCCGGATTGGAACATATTGAAATCCAGCCATTTTTCATTGTGAAAATTCTCTGAAGAATCGGTTCTTCCAAACGGGTGGAAAGTCACTAACTGGTTTGGATTGTTTGTTTTTAAAGTATTTCCGATGGCATTCCAGATGTCCTTAAATTCGTTTCCGTGTGTGTCTCCACCGTTTAACCAGATTACGTTGGTTCTGTTTTTATATCTTTTAGCCAAGAAATCAGCATAAACTATTGCTTGTTCTTTGCTAACTTTATCTCCTTTTGAAACGTTGGTTCCCCAAACCGGAACCATCGCTACATAAATTCCGTTTTTTTGAGCTACATCTAAAGTGTAATCTACGTGATCCCAATAGTCGTATTGTTTTGCATCTTTGAAATCATTTCCTGCCGTAATCAAAGGTTTTGAAACGTCTTCGTTGATTAAAGCTGCATCGCCATAAACGTTAACGGCATTGATATTATGCAAAACCATTACCTGAACAACGTTGAATCCTTTGTCTTTTCTGTCTTTAAAATATTTCTCAATTCCTGCTCTGTCTAGTTTTCCGAATGCCAGCCAGCCTGTGTCGCCTAACCAGAAAAATGGTTTTTCGTTTTCGGTAACAAAATAATGCTGATTTTTAGATACTTTGATTTCAGGCAGAGTTGCTTTTGTTTTGGCAGATTGCGAAAACCCGTTTTGTGCTGTCAACATAAAGCTTATACAAAGAGCGTATAAAGATTTAATTTTCAGATTCATTTTGGTTTGTTTTTGAATTTATGTTTTTTGGTTTTTAGCCACGAATTCACGAATTATTTTTTTATAATCTTTGTGTTTTATTTCACGCAGATTCTGCTGATTTTGGCAGATTAAAATTTAAAAAATCTGCTAAATCTGCTAAATCTGCTTAAATATTTTCTAAATCTGCGTGAAATTTTTCTCTCGCAGATTTGAGCAATTAAGCAGATTTTATTCTCTAATTAATCTGATTAATTCGTGAATTCGTGGCTAATAACTTTTATTTTTTCACTACAAAAAGCACTTTTTCTTTTATTTCAGCTTGTGGGATTACCATTTGTTTTCCTCCGCTGATATTTGCTTTTTTCGTTATATTTCCTGTTGTTGCATTAATTGCAAATACTTCAAATGTTCCTTTTTCGTTTGATAAATCGATTGTAATATCTTGGTCGTTTTTCAAATAGAAAAGATAGCTTTTTCCTTTGTTTTCTAATTTCCAAAGATTGTCTGAAAACGTATTTCCTTCAACTAATTTCATTTCGCTTAAAGCGGCATAAAAGTGAGGCAGTTCAATTTTCGGAATGTTTGGCAATGAAGCTCCAGCCATTAAAGCAGGCCATCCGAATCTTGAAGAACCATCTGTTGAATACAAAATGACTTTTTCTGGATACTTTTCTCTGTATTCACGAACAGCGCGATACACTTGATTATCGGTTTCTTTTCCCGTTTTCAGTTTTCTGGCGTGCTGTCTTGGCGCTAAATTTACACCTCCTTGCGGAGCGTAAGCCGAACCGTCTTCTTTGTAATACCAATAACGAATGTCGATTACGTCAACAGTTTTATTTCTTTTAGCATCATTTAAAATAGCATCTTGAACGTCTTTCGTAGCACTTAATCCAATTAAGCCTTTTTTTCCTGTTTCGTCTTTCCATTTTTGAGCTTGGTCTAACCAGAATTCCATAAAATGAAGCGGGCCAGTATATTCGGCACTTGTTAACTGAATTACGTTGCTGTTTTCCTGAAAGTTTTCAAATGATTTTCTAATGAAACCTTCGTGTAATTTTCTTCTTTGAGCATTTGTAATATCGTAAAATTGCTCCGCCATAAAAATACGTTTGTCTCCTGCATAAGGCGGTGGCTCTGGAAATCCTGTACTGTTGATATTGTTAGCAGAACGCCAAGGTGAACTTGCCCAATGCGCTCCGGCTTCTAAAATGTTGTGCTGAAAATATTGCTGATTGATTAACAATTGTCCGTTTGGTTCTGCCAGCGCTGCAAACTGCGCTAAACGGCTCCAGTACCAATCGTTGAATTTAGTCAAATCGTATTTGCTCAAATGATCCCAAGCAAAATCTTTTCCGCTTCTGGCGAAAGGCTGTTCGTAAAATGGAGGCCAAACATCATCATCAACTCTGCGAACACGCTCGTGATCGTCCATTCTTCTGTCGTACCATAAACCATAATTGTGTTCTAAGGCAACGATATTATTTTTAGTCAAATAATCTACTGTTTCCTGCACTTTGTCTGTCAATCCGTTTCCTGTTCTTCCTGGAACGAAACGAGTGATATGCGGTGTTGATTTATTGACGAAATCATCGGTTAAATCTCCTCTCCACCAAGCTACATTGGTTTGTTTTCCTGCAATTACTTTTCCTTCAAAAGTTAACCAGCCATTTTCTGTAGTTACTTTAGAAGTTGATTTTTCTGTTTTATTTGAAGCAACTTTTAAATCGTTTGCATTTTTTAAACCTTTACTGTCTGTATTAATCGGATTTGCTTTTGAAGCTTCTGCAATCAATTCTTGTAAACTTTTTGCCGTTGTAGCAGAGTTTTTAGTCAATTCTGCAGCAACTTCTACACTCGGACTTGAAGAAGCTTCTGAACCTAAATCATAAATAAAAGGCTGAACCGGAAGTTTTCCTAATCTTGTTTCTAATTGTATATAGAATAAACTTCTTGGACTGATATGTTCGTTTACGTTTTTCCAATGTCCATTTCCACCAAATTGTCCCCAAACTCCAAAAGCCCAGTTTTGTGCTGTTTGCGGACTATAACATTCTACTTTTGAGGCTGATGATTCCCAGATTACAGAATTAGCAGCTGTCCATCCTGCTCCTCTTCCTCCTTGTTCTCTGTTATTGTAGCTTAATGCTTTTCCGTCGATATTGGTAATGTCAAATAAAACTCCGGTTGCCCAGCTTCCTATTGCGCCGCTATTTTCGAATGGTAAATGTGATTCACATTGAACAAACGCATTTGGACCTGTTGTTCCAAATCCGCCTACGGCGAAATCATGATATCCAAATTCTGAATAACAGCGTTGAAATAAAGTCTGCTGACCTTCTGTATAAAAAGTATGTCTTCTAAATGAAGCGATTTCAGAAATTGGTTCTGTGGCAATACAATCTTCAACTGTAATTTGCTGACTTGTCTTTAAAACCGTAACGGCTCCACCTGCAAAGTGTTTGAAATTTACTTGTTTTACCCAAGCATTTCTAGCGCTTTCAATGCTGATTGCCTGCCAACGGTGTTCTTCGTCTTTTAAGTTTGAAGAATTGTAGGTTGATTTTATTAAGATATTTTCAATTCCGTTATTTTCAATTCTTCCTTGCCAAGAATAAACAGTTACTTTAGAAGTTCCGAAAACATTATCTAAAGACATTGTGATTGGAGCGTTTACCATTACTTCGTTTCCGTTTATTTTGGTTACGACACGATTCCAAGTTGTCTCCCAATCCCCTTTTTTCCATCCAATCCAAGAGGTTTCTCCCCCGAAATCCTGCATGTTTACTTCTTTAATGAAATTATCCGTTAAAGGTTTGCTGATTTCTATTTCGTCTCCAACTTTTAATTTTGATGTATTTTTTAATTGGATTTTCTGAGTTCCAAGTGGTGTGTAAGCATTCATAAATTCAAATGAATCTTTATATGCTTTATCATTTTCGCCTAAAACTCTAATTAAAGCTTCTCTTTCTAAACCTGTTCCTAAAAGTACGGTTCCGTTTTCTGTATTACCGCTTCCTCTTAAAACAACTCCTGATTTTCTAATGTATAATGTTCCGCTGATTTTGAACGTTCCTTTGTCTAACAAAACCGCTCCACGAAATCCTGATTTATCAGGTTTTAATGCACTTACATAATCAATTGCATTTTGGATTTTCTGTGTTGCATCATCTTCTTGTTTCGAAACAAAAATTTTGTTGTCTAAATTTGGAATGGCAACTTCAGAGTTTCGATATCCTGCAAAAGAAAAATCAGGAATTTGATTTCCTTGATTATCTGTTGTGAAAGAAAGCTTTCCTTCTTTGGTTTTGATGATATCTGGGAAATTGTTTTGGGCTGTGATGTTTATACTGAAAAGCATCGCCAAACCAGACAAAACTATTTTATCTTTTTGAAGGGAGATTGTATTTTTTAACTGGATAAAATTCACCTTATTATTTTTTTTAGACTTTAAAATTAAACCATATAAGTAATATAAGCTCATATAATTTTTAGGTTTGTCTTTTTCCACAAACTAGGTGGATATTCTTAGTGTACATAAACCTGACAGGTTTTAAAAACCTGTCAGGTTTACGTTGAGAATACTTAACTATTGCAACAATGATTTCAGCTTCGCTAGAGTATCTGTATTGTTTTCCGTTTTCGTCCAATCAATTTTAGTGTTTGGATCGATTCCGTTAAAATATTTCTCGATGTTGGTGTATCCGTCTCCGTTTGCATCTTTATTAGCATCTGAAGCATCATTTGGATTTAAACCGTATTTCTTTTCCCAAGCATCTGGAATTCCGTCATTATCTGAATCTTTATACGCTTTTCCTTTGTAAGTTGGATATCCGCCAACTTGATCAGGATGCGTTATAATTCCTTTTTTATATGAATCGGCTGGTAATCTTCTTTTGATATATTCTTTTCCGATTGAATTTTCTAAACCGTCTTTTACTTCGATTTTTCCAGTTTTAACTTGTTTGATAATTCTTTCGTCAACAGCATCTCTTTTCGGAATTGTCGCTCCAACATTCGTCAAAACAAAATCATAAGCTTCTTCTGCTGACATGATATTGAATTTTGGCATTGAAAAAGGTTTTGGCTGTTTGATTGCGGCTAAAAATTCTTTTGTTTCTGCTTCTGGAAGGTTTTCCAATTGCACACCGCCATTCCAATTGTCCGCTGTCACCTCAGGAGAACCAACAATAAAGTTTCCTGAAACGTAAGCTCTTCCGTATTGTTTTGGCTCAATATATCCAGATTCAGGTTTTACGATTCTGTGTGCAATAGGTTCGTTTTGTGGTGTAATTGGCCCCGGTTTAAAATAATTGTTGATGATATTCAACATCGAACGATAATCTCCTCCGTCCAGCGTACGATTCCACCAATTAAATACTACGTTATTCACAAAATTAAAGTCACCATACATTCCGATAGAAGCGTTTCTCGAAATGTTGTCGGCCCATAAGTTGCGCATAAAAGTACTATTTAATCCGCCAATTGTACTTCCAAAAGCGTGATTATACGTGTCTAAACCTTCTGATGAAATAGTGTTTTGAATCGTGATATTACAAGCTGGTAATTTTTCCAATTTTGATTTTGAATTCGGAGCAAACTGATGTCTGTATAAAGAAACATTTTCGTCTAATCCCCAGCTTACCGAGCAGTGGTCTACGATAATATTTCCCATCGGATTTCCTCCCAACGCATCATCTCTTCTGGTTACATCAGTTTCCCCACGTCTGAAACGCATGTGTCTGATAATAACGTCATGTGTGTCGATTTCTAAAGTTTCTCCGGCAATACAGATTCCGTCACCTGGAGCAGTTTGCCCCGCAATGGTTACGTAAGGCGCACGCATGCTGATTCTTTTCTTTAAACGAATAATTCCTGAAACGTTGAAGACGATTGTTCTCGCTCCAACAGCTTCACAAGCTTCACGAAAAGTACCTTTTCCGCTGTCTTCTAAACTCGTAACTACAAATATTTTTCCGCCGCGCCCGCCTTGTGTGTAAGCTCCACCGCCTTCTGCGCCTGGAAAAGCAGGAATATCAGCAAAAACAAAATCTTTTGGATAGGATGCCCAAGGTAAATATGGTTTTCCTTGTTTTGCTTCTTCTTTGATTATATGAAGATTATTATTCCAGATTTCGCTCAGCCTTTTTTCTTCATCCGCTAAAATAGCATCTGCTTTTTCCTGAACAGGCTTTGGAATTACGGGATATTGGGCATATGCCGATGATACAAGCGAACAAAATGACAGCGCCATAAATGTTCTCTTTAAAGTACGATTGGGAAAAATATTTTGCATGAATTGTGTGTGGTTGTAGTTAATAGTTTTTGGTAAAAAGTCAAAGAAATTTATTCTTTTACAGTAGAATCTTTTGTTTTACTTTTCTCTCTTTCTTCGATACGTTTGTGCCAGTCAGCACTTTCTTTATTTAAATCGTAACCTTGTTTGGATAAATAGTTATTGATTCTTCCTTTATATTTACCAAACCAGCCGTGTTTTTCTTTAGATGAACCTGCATCCATTGCATGCTCTCTGGCTTCAACTAAAGCTTTGTAGATATAGTCTTTTTGTTCTGCAGTTAAATTTGGCAACATATCGTTGTAACCTGCGACTGTGATAGGAAGCACTCCATAAGTCATTCCGTCTTTTACCTCAGTGATTTTATCTTCTGATAATTCTTTACCTAATTTTTTGATATAAGATTTATGCAGTTTTGCAATTGATTCGTCTGCTTTTGACTTCAGTTTATCAATTTTCTCGTTTTGCTTTTCTTTGGCTAAAGAAGTATCTTCTTTCACTTTTTTTATTTCAGCATCTCTTCCGTCCTGGATTTCAGTTAAATCTCTAAATTGCTGCGCGATAATATTTGAAACTGCTTTTTCTTTTGCTTCGTTCTTCAAATCTAATTTGGTAACGATTTTTGCAGCTCTTTCGTTAGTAACTTTTACATATTCAGGATCTAAATGCTGTTGTGCATTTAAAGTTGAAAATGCAAAAACAAGCGATAATAAACCAGCATTTATTTTATTTAGTGCCATTGTCTTTATTTTTTTAAACACATAGAAACATAGATTTTCTTTGTCCATAAAAGGCGTTTCACTTGTTATTAATACACATAGCTATGTGTGCAAAATCTGGATTTTCTTTTATTTTCTTTTTTAGATTTAATCTATGTTTCTATGTGTTAAATAATTTTTTCTGTTTTTCTTATTTTAAATCTAATAAAGGTCTAACTAAAGTCTCTTTGTTATTAGCTAAATCTTTCCAGTCTACTTTTATTGCAGGATTTACACCGTTGATGTAATCTTCTATATTGGTATATCCATCTCCGTTTAAATCTCCTTTTGCATCAGATGGATCGTTCGGGTTTAAACCGTATTTTTTCTCCCATGCATCCGGCATTCCGTCTTTGTCTGTATCTACATAAGGTTTTCCTTTGTATTCCGGATATCCTCCAACTTGAGAAATATCAGTGATGATACCTTTTTTATACGAATCCATCGGTAAACGTCTGTGTTCGAATTGGTAGAATTCTTTTTTCTCTAATCCTTTTGCATATTCCGGAATTCCGGTTTTTACTGTTCTTACAATTCTTTCGTCTACTTTATCTCTGATTGGCAAAGTAGCTCCAACATTTTTAAGTACAAATTCATACGATTCTTCAGCCGTCATGAATTTGTTGAACCAAGGCATTGGGAAAGGTTTGTCTGCTTTCATTTTATCGAAATA
The DNA here is from genome assembly GCF_001602525.1 of Flavobacterium chilense. Classification (GTDB taxonomy): domain Bacteria; phylum Bacteroidota; class Bacteroidia; order Flavobacteriales; family Flavobacteriaceae; genus Flavobacterium; species Flavobacterium chilense. Next base: position 357,306 of record NZ_LSYT01000003.1, on the reverse strand, counting down.
CGTTTTCGATTCTTCATAAGTCATTAACTCACCTTTTTTATTTTCTAGCTGAATTCCGCCGTCCCAATTGTCTTTGGTCACTTTTTCGTTATTGTTTACCACGTTTCCGTTTACATAAGCTCTACCAAAAACCATGTATGGTAATTTACTTCTTCCTGATTCTGGTTTTAGGATTCTATAGCTTATTGGCTGTGTTAAATCGGTTACAGGTCCTGGTTTATAGAAGTTGTTTATGATATTGTAATTAGCAGTATAATCTCCACCATCTGTAGATCTGTTGTACCAGTTGAAAACTACATTATTCACAAAATTGAAAATTCCGTTCCAACCAATAGAAGGATTTCTACCTGCATTGTTTGCCCACATATTTCTCATAAAAGAGCAGTTTTCTCCACCTAAAGTACTTCCGAAAGCATGATTGTAAGTATCCAAAGCTTCTCCGAATAAACTGTTTTGGATGGTAATATTTACCGTTCCAACTTTAATATCCGGATAACCTGGTCCCGGATTGTACATATGTCTGTAGATTGACATATTTTCGTCTAATCCCCAAGTTGCAGATACGTGATCGATCATGATATTTCCAACAGGATTTCCTCCAATAGCATCATCACGACGACCTACGAAAGTTTCTCCACGGCGAAAACGCATATGCCTGATCACTACATCGTGAGTGTCAACCCAAACTGATTCTCCGGCAACACAAATACCATCTCCGGGAGCTGTCTGTCCTGCAATTGTAATATATGGTGCACGAATAATTAACGGGCTTTTTAATCTGATGATTCCGGCAACATTGAATACTATTATTCTTGCTCCTCCTTTTTCGCAGGCTTCACGTAAAGTTCCAGGTCCGCGGTCTTCCAGACTTGTAACGGTGTAGATGTTTCCGCCACGACCTCCAAATGTATACATTCCGCCACCTTCAGCACCCGGGAAAGCAGGAATTTCTGCCTGAGGTAAATCGGTTGGTCTTGCTGCCCACGGAATATATGGTTTTCCATGTTTTGCTTCTTCTTCAATAATCACTAAAGCTTTTTCCCAGGCTTCATCAGAAAGTTTTTGAGCTTCTTCTTTAATAGCTTTTTCCTGCGCCTGAACTTCCGGGCTTATCTTCGGGTATTGTGCGAAACAATTTGCACTTCCCAAAAACAGAAGCGTCAAGATAAATAATGCTGAATTTTTCATGTTAATTTTTAATTACGGTAAGCGTTTTTAAACAAATCACCTGTATCAAAATGAGTACAGGTGATCGTTTTTTATGTTTTTATGTTTTATTCCTGATAGTTGAAAGTTCCAGCTCCACCAAAATTATCATTCCAGCCTATTGTTTGCAATAACCAAGGGTTTGATGTTAAAGCAGTTGTATTAAGACCACTTATATAATAATTTGGATTGAATTTAATTTTAACAGCAGTTCCACTAACATTATCCATAGGAGTAACTAAAGTAGTGCGCACAAAATTAGCATTGTAATAAGCTGCCAAAGTATTCAATTGCGTTTGGAAAGTAGCCGCAGCTGCATCTGGATCAACAACTATGCTTGCACGTGAAGCTGTTAAAGGATCTGCTGCTGTTGCTGTAGTTCTATATTGTAAATAATTTCCAGTTCTTTGTGTTCCGTTAATTGGTGTTAAACCTAATTTACTAACTGTTCCTCCACTAGTACCCGGAAGTGTTTCGTTATCATATAACATCCATCTCTGAACATCCCAAAAACGTTTCCCTTCATAGGCTAATTCAACTCTTCTCTCATATAAACAAGCTTCAATAGCGGCATATTTGTCTGTCAAAGTACCAATTCCATAATTATTGCCTGAAGGAATACCAACACGAGCTCTAATCTTTCCTAAATAAGCAATAGTATTTCCAGTTTGTCCTAGTGCCGCATAACATTCTGCTATATTTAATAATAATTCTGCGTAACGATATTCTATAATATCAGTTGGCGAATAAGCATAATTCATTGCATTACTTGCCGTCTGATTAGTCATTTTTCTAACCACTGCCGGACTTGTTGTTGTAGTATTAAGATCATTGAAGTAAGCTTTGTTAGCACTATCCAGCCAACGATAAGACCAGAAAACAGCATTAGCACTTTCTTTATACCCCCATTTAACTCCTGAAAAAGCAAAAGTTCTGTAGAATCTAGGGTCTCTGTTAACAAAGAAAGTAAAATCATTATAACCATTTGCTGCAGTTGGTCTTCTACCATCTGCTAATGGGAATAAATCAATCATTTCTTTAGGTGCAGAAATTCCGCCTGTTCCACCCTGACTAGGTAAACGAGTAGATTTTTCCCAGTTATTATTTACATTAAAATTGACATCACTATTTGAGGCAGATAAAAGCTGTACGGTGATTGCTTCTCTACATTTTATGTTATCAATTAAAAACATAGATTCCCATTCTTTAATTGTACTTCCGTATAATCCGTAACCGTTTTGACTTAATTCTGCTTCTGCAGCCAATCCAGCGTCTAATGCTGCCTGCCAACGCTCATTCGATCCGTCCCAACTTTTATTAAACAAAGGGCTTGCAAAGGTTAATAATACTCTGGATTTTTGCGCCAAAGCTGCCCCTTTTGTGAAACGTCCGTAATTGGCAGAATCCCAATCTCCCGGTAATAAACTGGCAGCCATATCTAAATCTTTAACTATCTGAGCTACAACTTCAGAAACTTTTGCTCTTGGTAGTTTTATACTTTCATCATCAACAGAAGGGCTCATAACTTTCGTAACAATAGGAACACCTCCATAAGTACGCATTAAATCAAAATATTGTATGGCACGCATATAATACATTTGTCCTTTTGCACGATCACGGAATGTTTTATCTAAGCTTGCTCCTTTTACATCAATATCTTCAATTAAATTATTACATTCTCTAATTCTTGTATAAGCATTGTTAACAAGACCTGTACCTATTTTTGCTCCAAAATAATCTTTAGCAGCATCTGAAGTATTAAGGAGCTTACTTGGATTTGTATAATCCTGAACGCCTCCCTGTTCTTCGGTAAGTTTTGTATTTGCATCTGTGTAAACACCAATTACACTGGCAGTCGGCATTTTGAAAGAGGCAAAAAAATCATAATACTGATTATCAACATAAGCCTGTACACGTGCCTGATTTTGATAGAACGAATCATCATATTGTCCGATAGGCTTAACATCTTCCAGAAAATTCTCACTACAGGAAGCACTTAAAACTAGTACAAGTGCCAAAGTTATATATATATTAAATTTTGTTTTCATAGTTACAATCGAGTTTAAATTAGAATGAGATATTGAAATTAAACGACCATGATCTAAGTGTAGGGTAACCCACAGATGAATTATCGTACATATTTCTGTAATGCCCCGGATATGGGTTATATAAATCCCAAAGATTATTTCCTGTTATACCCAATGATATATTATTGACTTTTGTATTAGCGAAAACTTGTTTAGGAATTTCATAGGCAACAGTTAAATTTCTGATGAAACAACGAAAAGTGCTAATCTGCCAAAAATCAGAAGGACTTAATACACCTGTTGTTGCTAAATTAGGATATTTACCATTTAAATTATCAACCCCATACATATCATTCCAGAAGGGCTCGCGTGACCACATGTTGCTGGCACTAGAAGTTGGCTGGCTTACTAAGTCAACAAAATTAGCTCCTCCCCAAGATGTTGAAATTTGAGTCTTTAAAGATAGATTACTGTACTTGAAACCTAAATTGGTATTAAAACCATATGTTCTGCTGCTTTTTGCCAATTTAGCATAATCATTACCTGCAAGAATTTGTCCATCAGGTCCGGTAAGTGTTCCATCAGCATTAAGAGTACCAGCAAGATCCTGATAAGCTAATGACCCTTTCAGAATTTTAGTTGGATCGACTATTGTTAAATAACTTGGAGTTTTACCTGCTGCAGCTGCATTTGTACTTAGATAGTTCCAATAGTTGGCTATATCTTCATCTGTACGCAAAATACCATCTCCTGTTGAGGTTCCTTTCCATGTTTTGAATCCCCATACCGGATTAAATCCTTCTGAATATCCTTCTCTTCGTGTATTATTTGATGGAAGTAAATTTCCCTGGTCCGGATATCTTTTAATTTTGTTATCTGCATAACTAAAGTTCACCCCTACACTGTAACTTACTTTACCAACTTTATCATTCCAGTTAATGTTAAGTTCAGATCCCCAAGCATCAACATGTGCATAATTTTGTTCTGCAAATGCACCTCCAACTGAAATAGGCACACCTGTCGCACTACCCATATCAGTCAACATATCTTTTGTGATATCGTAGTAGAAATCTGCATTCACTTCCAATCTACTTTTTAAGAAAGCTAAATCTAGACCAAGGTTCTGTTTTAATGTAGAATCCCATTTTGCATCTCTGTTTGGATTTACTTTTGGAGTTAACCCTGAACCTAACTGACCTCCATTAGGTCCAAACTGCCAACCTTTGTTGACTGTAAGATCATAAAACTGATACCATTTCCAAGGCTGAAGGTTATCTTTTCCGGTTTTACCGATTGAGTATCTTAATTTAAAGAAATTTACTCCTGGAAGAGCTCTTTCAAACCATTCTTCTTTAGAGGCAACCCAACCCAATTGAAGAGAAGGAAAAGTTCCCCAATAATTTTCTGGTGCAAACTTTGTAGAAGCATCACTACGCAAAAGAAACTGTAATAAATATTTTGATTTATAATTATAATTCAAAGTTCCGAAATACGAAAGTGTTGCATTGTTTCCTTTTAGAGCTGTAGAATTACCTGTATCTACTGTTCCTGCAGTACGCCAATCTCCAAGATAATCTTTAGGAGTATTTGTATATGCTAAGCGAGTACTCTCCCATTCAGATTCTGATCTTTCAATACCAAACATTCCACTAATTTGGTGATCTCCAAAAGTTCTGCTATAATTGGCAAAAAAATCTGCTTGTGTACTTTTAGAAAAATTACTGTTGTAATATACTCTTGAGTTTCTAACGTTAGTTTCTATAGCGTAATCAATCATTCCTCCTACCTCAGGATTTTTAGTAATTGCACTAGGATAAGCTGCACTTGCAAGCTTATTATCCTGCAATTGGTAATTTGTAATTCTTGCTAAATCATATGGTAACTGGATTTGTTCAGAATAGGTAGAATTTTTAGTTCTTGAAAAAGTTGCTTTAAAAGATAATCCTTTAATAGCTGCAACTTTATAGTTCAAAGAAGCATTAACATTGAAAGAAGAATCATCTGTAGTTTGGTGAGATCCATTATTTAGGTTGGCAAAGTAATTCCATCCTGCTATATTGTTATTTGCATTTGCACTTCCAAAATTTTTATTCGTGTTAGGAAATGGAGACATGTAATACGTTTTACCATCTACTACTGTCTGCCATGGAATAAATTTCGGCATGTGCACTAAATATCCATAATCAGCTTGTTCACCACCCGCGGCACTACCATAACTACCATCGCTAATATTTGCAGATGCTTTAGTAAATGATTTATCTATAAATGCAGAAGTTCCTGAAATAGAAGCAGAAAAATCTAAGTTCTTCGCTATTTTGGCATTAATTCCGGTACGGTAATTCCATTTATCATATTTCTGATATCCTAAATTTGCATCTTGCGTTAAATATGTAGCTCCTGCAAAATAAGTAATATCTTCGCTACCACCGTTTACATTAAACGAATGTTTCTGCTGAATAGCTGGTTTCCAGGCTTCTTTTAACCAATCATAATTTAAACCTTTCATTTCCTCCAGTTCTGCTGCAGAAAACAAGTTAGCGGGAACAGTAGCCGGATTTTGTCCTGTGAAGAACCTGTTACTAAAAACTCCAAACTCATAAGCACTCATGGTTTTGGTATGGCTAACTGCATCATTTACTACAAATTGGCTATTGTAGCTAAATTTAGCTTTACCTGCTTTTCCTCTCTTAGTTTTTACAATTACGGCACCTTGGGATGCACGTGAACCGTAAATAGCAGCTGATGCATCTTTTAAGACAGTAATACTTTCAATTTCTGAAGGATCTAATCTGTTAAAGGCATCTAAGGTAGCTTTACCTGTTGCCGGGTCAACCTGAACCATATCATCAATTACAATTAATGGTATAGTTGAATTTCCATCTTTTGAAAAACCAAAAGTTTGACGAATCTGAATACTAGCAGCATCTCCCGGACGACCAGAACCGCCTGTAACGGCAAGACCTGGTACCAATCCTTTTAAGGCATCAGATAAGTTGGTTACTGGCAAATCCATTAAATCATCTGGTTTAATAGTTGCAATAGCCCCTGTAAGTTCTTTTTTCTTCTGGGTACCATAACCTACAACCACTATATTATCTAATTGATTTGAATCTTCGACTAACTTGGCATTAATAATAGTGCGTCCGTTTAATGCAATCTCAGACTTTTTCATTCCGATGAAAGAAAATACTAAGGTCCCTCCTGCTTTTACCTTAATTGTATACTGCCCATTAAAATCTGTTGTCACTGTATTTTTTGTAGATTTTTCAGTTACGTTAACTCCGGGCAATTGGCCACCTAAATTATCAGTAACAGTTCCTGTTATGGTTACAATAGTGTAAGTGGTCGAGTTTTGAGCATAACTCATCACGGTCATTAATGTAAACAAAAGAAAACTACATCTCTTTAAAAGTGTTTGTTTCATAAATGTTTTTTTTGGTTAGGTTAGTAATTGTTAGTCATGTTAATATGCTTCTTTTTAATAAAACAAACTTTAAGTAAATCTTATTAAATGTTTAAAACACATTTATTTTTTGTATACCAAAAATATAACGACGATACATTACAACCGTCCTGCTCTATCCTGTTTTAATGGCATTATCTAAAAAAAAACTACTCAAAAAAACAATATTAATAAAAAAGAGAAAGAATAAATGTGCGATATAGAAAAATTAAAGAAATTGTTTGAGCATACCGAAATGGGAAGCAGTCTTTTTTGATAAAAGAAAAAGAATATGCATCAAAAAGGAATTTTATGTCTATTTTATGCAAAATAACGCGCCGACACTCTGTTTTTGAATAAGTTAAGTCAGTATCAATTCAGCAAAAAATGCTTACACTTTTACGATCCATTTTTCAATTAAAAGTAAAAAACTTACAAGATAATCAAGGGAATGAGGCCTAAAACAATCCTTAAATATTTCACAAAAAAATATTTTTTTTAAACGTAAATTCTGACCAATAAAAAAATGAAACGTGATTTTTACACTAAATTTAAAAACAGGAGTGACCAAAACTTACTACAACGCAGTAAGGTCAGCCACTCGCAAGATAATCGGTAAGAATAATAATTCTAATTTTTAGATTTATTTATCAGGATTCCATTCACTTAAAACTAAATCTCTATTATACTTTTTAATATCTTCTTTTTTTAATTGATGTGACCATGACACTCGCTGTGAGATATTTTTTGCACTCCCACCTTTACTTCCGTATTCCGCATAATAAGCTGTTTTGTCTTTATCCGGAAATCTAGTATCTATCCAGGCATTCCAACCTTCTGGAATAATGTGCGAACCTAAATCTGTATTAATGAAAACAGTTTGTGCATAAGGTCTCCAAGGTCTTCCCAGAAATACTTTATCGACTGATTTGTCTTTCGCAGTAAGCTTACAATCAACAAAAACAAAACCATAAGTTTGCCCTTGCGGAGTTGAAGCCGCTGTAATATAAGAATTGACTAAACTTTCAATAGTACACTTATAGAAATAAGCCGTTGCAGCGCCAAAGATAAAATCGGTTGTTCCGTTGATAAAACAATTTTCAAAATAAGTTCGGGTATTTCCTTCTGATAAATAAAGTGTATCCTGGTTTGCTAAAAGATTGCAATTCTTAACAATAATTCTATCGCCTTTAATGTGAAGTGCAACCGCCTGCCCTACTCGTCCCGCTGTATTTTCTACAGTTAGATTTTCAAGCGTACAATCATTTCCTTTGATCATGAAAGAATACGAAGTTCCTGTTCCAAATTCTTTTTTTCCTGACGAATCAAGTTCTCGAAGCGGTTTCCCCGAATAATCATCAAATGAAATAATGGTTTTATTTCTGTCTAAACCTTTTAAAGTAATAAAGGGTTTTGAAGTTGGAATTTCCAATTTCTCGACATACTTTCCTGGCTTTATAGTAATTATAACTCTTTTTACTGAATTGTCTTTCAAATTATTTATCGCTTCCTGAATGGTTTTAAAATCTCCCGAACCATCTTGTGCAACGGTTAATGTCAATTTATCATCGAGCGTTTGGGCTGATAAGGAAAATGTTGTTATTAAAAGTAATGCTAGGATATATTTCATATGTTTTGAGTTGTTTATTCTTCTTCTATTTGTCATTTCGACCGTAGGGAGAAATCTTCGTAAGTAACTCCTCATTGTGATTCGCCAATCTTTGTAGAGTTACTTGTGGAGATTCCTCGTTCCTCGGAATGACAAACTGTGGGGTTAAATCCGTTTATAATCCGCGTCTTTACGAAGTAAATCCGTTTCATCCGCATCCAAAATTTAGTGCGACATCCAAACTGTCATTTCTCCTTTTCCTTTATTTCCCCATGCAAAATACGGAATCAATTTTACTTGTACAGCATCAACATTTTTAGAAGAAAGCGGTTTGTACAACGTTTTATTCCATGAATTATTTGAATTTATAACGGTTTCTGCATCAATGCTTACTAAATTTCTATTATTCAAGATGAAATTGTTTGTTGCGAAATTCGATTTCAAATTCAAAGCCACATCATTTACACTTATTTTCGAAGGAAGCTGATCTGATTCTAAGCAATAAACCAAAGGCCCTCTTTTTACAGCAACCTGATTTTTAACTTCTTCAACCAACGGATTCGCTTCCATCAATTCAACCGGCATTGGAAGATTCAATTCGATTACATCTCCTTTTTTCCATTTTTGGTTTAATTTCAAATAAGTTCCAGAAGCGATTTTATCTGTAATTTTCGAATTATTAACTGAAACTTCAGCATTCTGACTCCAGCCAGGAATTCTTAAAAAGAAATTTTGTAAATCTTTTGGCGCTTTTACAATTTTCAATGTTATTTTCCCGTCCCACGGATAATTGGTTTGCTGTTCGATTTCGATTTCTTCTCCATTTAAAGACTTTGTTTTCAATTGATTACTTCCGTATAAATTTACATACAAACCTTCTTTCGAAATATTGTAAGCATAATTTCCAACTTCCGCCACGGTTCTCGTTACGTTTGGCGCACAACAGTTTGATAAGGTAATATATCCTTCACGTTCATTTCCCCATCTCTGGTGAAATGGCAAATCATTGGAAACATTCAGCGGATTATTATACAAGAATTTTTCTCCTTCTAAATCCATTCCCGAAAGCACACTATTGTATAATGCTAATTCAACGATGTCAGCATATTTGGCTTCTCCCGTAATTTGAAGCATTCTCCAATTCCATAATACATTTCCAATATTAGCACAGGTTTCGGTATGAGCTGTTGCATTTGGCAATTGAAAAGGTCTTCCGTAAGCCTGATGAATTTTCTGAACCATTGTTGGATCATAAGAAGTTCCGTCTGGCGAAACACCATCGTATAAAGATCCACAACCTCCAGTAATGTACATTTTGCGATAGGTTACATCATCCCAAATGGATTCTAAATTGTCTAATAATTTCTTTTCTCCCGTTTCAGCATACAAATCGGCAACTCCGGCATAAAGATAATTTGCTCTTACAGCGTGACCCATTGCGGTAGTCTGCTGTCTAAACGGAACTCTATCTTGATTATCATCGGTTCCGTCATTTGTAGTTCCTCTAATATCAATTAGATTATTAGCCAATTCTAAGTATTTCGGATTTTTGGTCGTCCTATACATTTCTACAATTCCCATGTAATGAGACGGACAAATTGCATTTCGAGCCAATTCTGGTGAAGCTTTTTTGTAGAAATCATACAAGAAATCAGCAACACCTTTTGCGATATTCAGGAAATTTGTTTTTCCTGTAGCACGATAATGAATACAAGCTGCAGTCATTAAATGTCCCATATTGTATTTTTCGAAACCCAATTGTTTTTTCACTTCCTCCGGGCCTAAAGTACCCCAACGTTCATCGATTAAAACTGGCGTATGAATGTAACCGTCTTTGCGCTGTACTTTCGCGAAAAGCGCAATAGTTTTATCCATTTCAGCATCGAGTTTTTTATCTTTTGTGACAGCATAAGTCGCTGCCATTCCCTCAAAAATCTTATAGAAATCACCATCATGAAACGAAGGCCCTTTGAAAGTTCCTTTGCTTAAACCTGCTGCAATTTCGAAGTTTTTGTATGCATGCGAAATCTCATCGTTATGATACAAATCCCACATATATGGCAATGTATTTTTGGTTTCTACATCAAATTGTTCTTTCCAAAAACCGTTTGTCCATTTTACATCTTGCAAGCCTACGCTTTGCAATTTTGAATACGGACTTTCTGAATTCGCAACCAAACCTTTATTTTGGGCCAATATTCCAGCACTAATAAAAAACAAGCTAAGGGAAACATTTAATAAATTTTTCATTTTATAATGATTTTGAACCATATAAGTAATCTAAGTTCATTTAAACTAAACTTTCTTGAACTTAAACCACATAGCATTAAGTCAATCTTATAATTTCTTATATCACTTATATGGTTTAATATTATTTTACAAAGAAATTAATGGTTCTGCTCATTGAATCTCCGTCTACATCTTTTACAGTTAGAACGAAAGAAGCAAATCCTTTTTCAACAGCTGTAAACTGAATTTCTTTTCCTTTTAAAACCACTTTTCCATTTTTAAGATCAGAGAAAGTATAAACTGGTTTGTTTTCATATCCTTTGAAATAATCTGTTATGTTTAAAGTCTTTTTATCTTTTAAATTGATAAAATAATGAGGCTGAGCCAACCAGTCTAAATAATTATCTAATTGAGTAAATCCGTCTTTGTCATTATCTTGATTTGCATCTGAGAAATCTCCAACTTTTGAATTTTCGTTTAACCCAAAAGCTTTTTCCCACCAGTTTGGCAATCCGTCATGATCTGTATCCCAATCTGCTGGACGAGTTTCTGATACAAAATTTGGCCATCCGCCTGCATCTTGTTCGTTATCAATCATTCCGCCTAAACCGCTTTTACTTCCTTTATAAGTGAAAGTTCCTTTTAAAGTTTCCTCTACAATTCTGTTATCATGTTTATCAAAAAACGGCTGATTAGCACCAACATCTGAAAGCACATTTTTATAAGCCGCTTTCGCTGATTGCGTTTCTACATAAGAAGGAAAAAATGGTTTGTCAACGAAAGTTTCATAATCTACTTTCTCATTATGACTTATAGTAGATTTTCTGCCTTTATCCTGAGATTTCTCATCAAAGTAACCCGGCATTATGTTTCCGTTAAAATAGTAACGTTGCATTCCTTTTCCGACACCTTCGTGTTGCGCATTTAAGGCTACAAATATGGTAGTTGAAGCACCCGGTTTATAAAAATTGTTTACAAAATTTACTTCGTTTGCACCTCCGTCAGTTGTTCTTCCACCCCAATTGTAAACCACGTTGTTGGTGATATCCAATCTTCCTGTGTAATAGCCGTCACCGTTTAAGCCACCGCCAATACTCCAGTTTCGACCTTGATTATGTGCTAGTAAATTATGATGAAAACTTCCAATATCTCCACCAATTGTTGCTGCAAAACCGTGCATTTTTCCAGCAGGATATTTATCATGTCCCGCAATGTTTAAAGCTTCAGAAATTAAAGTTCGTTGTAAAGTAATATGATGCGCACCACGCGAACTAAACGATTCATCAATTGTCCAGCTGATCGAGCAATGATCAATAATGCTGTAATCAGCGCCTGTTAATCCCATTCCGTCAAAAGTAGTTCCGCCGCCAATTCTTACTTTTAAAAATCGAATTACACCATCATTTCCGGTCAAACCAATTGGCGCTCTGCTGATTGTGATTCCTTCACCCGGAGCTGTTTGTCCCGCAATAGTAATATAAGGCTGATTTGCTACTAATCTCGAAGCCAGTTTTATATTTCCCGAAACATTAAAAACAATCGTTCTTGGTCCAATTTCCTGATTGATCGCATCACGTAAACTTCCCGGACCGTCATCATTTAAATTGGTTACTTCAATTACTTTTCCGCCACGTCCACCAACTGCGTAACGTCCATAACCTTCTGCGCCTTTAAATGCTAATTGTGCAGGTTTAAACGACCAAACGTTTCCTAAAGTCACTTCGTCATTATTATCCACTTCATCGACTCTCCAGTAATAAGTTGTTCCGCTGTATAAATCAGAAACTGAATACGATTTCTCAGTCAGTTTTCCTTTAAATTCTTTTGAAGATTCAGTTGCATTTTCTACCGCATTTTTATCTTCACCGAAGTACAATTTATGAGAGGCCACATTTTTTACAGCATCCCATTTTAAGGTTAAGCTCTTTGTTACTTCAACATGTTCATCTCTATTTTTTGGTTCTGGAGTACGCGCTTGATTCATCAAATTTGGTGTATCAATTTCAAAACCGTTGATTACAATTTGTTTTACGATATCAGGATTTGAAGTTGGATCAATTTCAAAACGAACGATCACGTCTTTCCCTTTTTCAGCATTAAAAGTAATATAAGCCATCGAAGCGTCAATTTTAGCATTGGCTCTCTGACTCGCATTTACCGTTTCCTGAAGCTTTCCGTTTACGTAGATTTTTATCGGAGAAAAAGTTTTTCCTGTAATGACATCAAAAGCATTGTGAAAAGTCAAAAGTGTATGTTTTCCAGATTTCAATCCGCTTATTTTCAATTCTAAATTCTCAGCTGTAACCAAACCATCACTTCCTAATCTATTATAAAATGGAGCACTCATTCCGACTTTGTACCACTTTGAAGTAAAGTTTCCTTTTAACTTAAAAGACACATTATTAAATGATTTCTCCGCTTCTTTTCCTTCGTTAATTACCCATGAATCATAACTCGGATCATGAACTTCTTCTAGTCTTCTTTGAAAAAAATCAAAGTCGACTTTTACAATTTGTTTATCAGTATTTTGAACTGATTGTGCTTGTCCGTTTGTGGTTAAAAGCATGGACAAAACTGCAGCACTTATTAATTTCTTTATCATCTTAATTAGCAATAGTTAGTTTAATTTTGTTTTCTCTACTTCAGATTTTCCTAGCAGATTTATAATGTCTTTTTTTCTTTCTTCTGGAATTACTTTTAAAACCTTCAATTCTCCATTCATGAGTTCGGCTTCAATTGTTGTATTTTGTTTGGCATGTAATTTAAAATGAACGTTCCAATCTTTTGGCCATGCTGGGAAAAGATAGATCTTTCCGTCTGCTTCCTGCAAAAGCATTTCCTGCATACCAATCATTCCCGATCCGCCCCAATTATGATCTGGAACCCAATCAAAACCTGGTCCCCAGAAAGCAGGAAAACGTCGTTCTGAATTGGCCATTTTTAGTGTATTGTATTTCATCGCTTCCTCGGTTAAACCCAAACGAGCCGAAAAAATATTATCCTGCTTCCATCCTACATGACTTCTAAATTTTAAAGCATCTGGATCGTATTTCCATGTATTTAAAGCCGTTTCTAAATCAGGTTTTCCAACACCGTAAATTCCCCAAGGATAAACAGGATACAATTGTGGAACTTCTGAATTATTCACTCTTTCCCAAGTTTTAGCAGGTAGTAAAACTTTATGATTTTCGATCTGCCCGAAATTTAAAGGCGGAATTCTAGTTTGAAATGCTTTTAAATATTCTGAGTCTTCTTTTGACAATTGATTACCAGAAAGGTTTAAAAGGTTTTCTGTAATAACTTGCAAAGCCGAAATCGTGCTATTGGCATTATTCGCCATTTTATACGTTTCTGCTCCCGAACCCGGAAAAAGAACTAATTTTCCGTTTCCATCCAGAGCTTTTCTGCCTCTTTGTTTGGCTAAATATTGATAATGTTCATCGAAAAATCGAAGACAGCTTATAATGAATTGGTTGTATTTTTGAATGTCTTCTCCAGCATATTCTTTTTGCTTTAACATCATTTGGCAGAATTCTAAAACCGTATCCCATTCATATTCTAGCCACGCATTATATTCCATTCCCGGATCGTAATCTGCAGGACGTTTCCATTCGTATTCTGCCGGGTTTGGCAAACCAAAGTTTTCTAATTGTTCTGTGAATGATGCTCCGTTATGATTCCAATAGACTTTAGAACGCAATTCAGCATTTTTTTGAAGACTGATGTAATAATCCAACTGAGATTTCATCATATCAAAATCACCACTTTTTACCATCGGAAAATAAACCAATCTTTGGTTTTGAGCTGTCATGGTTCCTCCGCCCCAATTTCTGAAATCAGGAGTAAAATCTAAGGCTGCATTAGTAAAAACAGGATCAACCGTAAAAAGTCCGCCGTTGAATTTGGTTGGATATTTTCCGTACGCATTGCATCCCAGCATATATCGGAACAACTGATAATTCTGTCCAATTTGATACACTGAATCTTTTGCAGTTGACTGATTTTTTTGAGTGAAAATAAAACTACGATTCCAGAAATTATTCCACCATTTTTGAGTGTTTTTTTCGGCTTGTTTTGCTGTGTTTTTATTTTGAGAAATCAAACTTTTCAATCCATTATCCCAAGTAGAAAAATCTGACTGATTGGTGTTTAAATAAATTTCTAATGAATGTTTTTTGGATGGTTTAATACTTGTTAAATTAAAACCTTTAAAATCGGTATCCTGATATTTCCCAAGATATGTTCCGTCTGGTTTTAAATTATTGCCTTTCATGAATCCTCCAAAAGTCAGATTCGCAATCGGATTCAGCATTTGGTCTTTTACCGATTCCATTTTCTGTTGTTTTACCGCAACGTTAAAAACCGTATTTTCTCGATTTCTGTGGTAAAATTTGATACCGTTATTTTCAAACGAAATAGAATCTTTATACGTAACAAGCTCTCCTTGAGGCGCCCATTTATAGGAATTAGCGTTGTTTTCTTTTCCTTTCGGATAACGATTTTGATAACGCCAACTTTCATAAGAAGCTGTCATTTTCAACGGATTTCTACTTTCTAAATCCATATGAATAATCGGTTTAAAAACATCTACCCAAAGTTTGATTTTTGTGTTGTTTTGCCCAACTAAAACATAACCATCTTTCAATTTTAATTCCTGATGAAAACCATCTTTTCCTTCAAACGGATTCGGACTTAAAGTCATTTTTACTCTTCCTAATTTCAATAAAGTATTATGTTCATCGAAAGTTCCGCTTCGTGAAAAATAAAAATACAAATCGCCTTTCTCAACCCAAATGTTCATACCAATATCTCCGCCTCCCAAAGGCATAGATTCTGATGAATTATTGCTCTGCGTTGTCCAAACCTGATTGTAATTATCGAGCGCAGGGATTTGCGCTTTGAGGCAAAGTGTCGTGAAGAGAAAAAATAGAAGTATTAAATTTTTCAACGTATTAATATTTTATATAGAATACTATTATTGAACCATATAAGTCATAAAAGATAATTTAAGCTAAGCTTTCATTTCTAAACTTATATTTCCTAAAAGACAAGCAAAACACAAAACTTACATTTTCTTATATAACTTATATGGTTTAAAAAATTACCATTCGTCTGTTCTAAACGAAGAAACTGGCAAACCACCTGCGCTAAACAATTCCGCTTTTGCGAAATCCTTCCATAAATAGCGAACTGCAACAGGATTTTTCACTTTATCAGAAGTCAGCACCACCGATTTTCTTCTCACCACAGTCTTAGCTGGATAAAAAACTTTGTCTGCTCCTGCTATTTCAAAACCTAAAACTTCTTTATCATAAGACGTAATTCCGTTAGCAACATCATCAAAAGAAACCGTTACAGCAACATCTTTTATTTCCATTGATTTGTATTTCGGACTTTCGAATTCAAAACCTTCAATTCCGTAAGTTCTTGCCAAAGCCTGAAAAGCCAAACGGTTTCCTCCTTTTTCTTTATCCATTGGATGAATGTTATTTTCTTCTCCAACATCCATTAAAACTGCCATTGCTGCATTCGGAATTTCCTTTGAAGCCTTAAACTGCGCCTCTCTCAAATAAGCCGAATTGTATTTTTCCTGATAATCTTTTGGATGAAAGGAAGCATAATTAAACGGAGCAATCTGAGCGAAATAGAAAGGAAATTCTCCCTGATTCCACAACGCTCTCCAACTGCTTACCATTTTCTTCATTAAAGCAGTATATTCAGAAGCTCTTTCGTAATTTGATTCTCCCTGATACCAAATACAGCCTTTAATTCCGTAACCAATTACAGGCGAAAGCATTCCGTTAAACAAAGTCGTTGGAACTCGATTTGGATCTTTTACCAATTCTTCTTTTGTAGTCGGAATTTTAGCGCTCGCGAAATCTTTCAACATTTCCTGATTCATCCACGCTTCCATACTCGAACCACCGTACGAAACATGAATCAATCCAACAGGGACATTTAAAACTTCCTGTAAAAGCGATCCAAAATACCAAGCTGTTGCACTAAAGTTTGAAGTCGATTTTGGAGAAGCCTCTTCCCATTTCCCTTCAAAATCTTGTAAAGGTTCTAAAACTGTTGCTCTTGGAATCGTAATTAAACGAATGTTTTTATTAGTTGATCTTACAATAATTTCGTTTCCATTTTTAACAGGCTGTCCTTGAAATCCTTTTAATGGCATCTCCATATTCGATTGCCCTGAACAAAGCCAAACTTCACCCAGTAAAACATTTTTGATGGTTATTTTTTCAGTTCCTTCTGAAACTTCAATAGTATAAGGACCACCAAAAGATGAAGTCTGTAATTCTGCTTTCCATTTACCTGACGCGTCTGCTTTTATTTTATAGATTTTAGAATCCCAAGAAGTTTTGATTACAATGTTAGCGTTCTTTTCTGCCCAGCCCCAAATTGGTGCGTTTGATTTTTGCTGTAACATCATGTTATCAGTAAATAATGCAGGCAGTTTGATTTTGGCATTGATTTGAAAACTAGCTAAAATCGCTACTAGTACAATAATTGATTTTTTCATTTTTTTTGTTTTTTTTCCACAGATTAAAGGATTATTTGGATTATTAATCTTTGTTTTAAACTTTTAATATGCTTTTTTTATTCTTTAAATTATTGAAAAATATGTCGCTCCTCTGGAGCTAAACTAATTTCTAAACATTCTTTTTCTATAAATATTTCGCTCTTCCAGAGCTTTTATGAAAGTCCCGGAGGGACGAAATATTTATAGAAAAATAACAACAATATACAAAAGCTCCAGAGGAGCGATATTTTTTTCAATTGCCTCCAGCTTTAGCTGGAGGTCATAAAGTATTTGCATTTCTAGGGCTTTAGCCAAATAATTAGTTTGGCTAAAGCCCAATTTTTATCTTCTTCTAAACCTCCAGCTAAAGCTGGAGGCAATTGATTTTTCTTTTCTTTTTTATCACAGATTAAATAATTCTTTTAATCCTTTATCCCGATAGCTATCGGGAGTGGCTAACTTTTATTTTTCTTTAAAAATAATAACCGGTCCTAACAATCCCGCTTTTAACAATGGTTCTCCTTCCAAACGAAATGGCGCTGTTGTCCACGTTAACCTTTCTTCTTTTGGCAATTTTTGATCCCCGATTAATCTATTTGCCCAGGTGTTTGTAACTTTTATTTCTATCGTGTTTTTTCCTTTTTGCAAAGCTTTTGAAATATCAGTTTTGAAAGGGAAAGTCCAAAGCGTTCCGCAATCTTTTCCATTGATTTTGATTTCAGCGATATTTGAGATTTCACCTAAATCTAACCAAATTTTATTGGTGTCTTTTCCTTTCCAAACGAACTCTTTTTTGTAAATAACAGTTCCTGAATAATACTTAATCTGATCATTTTCAGAAGTACTCCAGTCAAAAAGTTTGTTGGTTTTTACGACTTCTTTCGGGCCTTTAAATGTTGAATCAAACCGTAATTCCCAGTTTTCATCTAAAGTCTGCACTTTTTCAAACTCAGATGATTTTCCTTGCGCTAAAACTTCTTTTGTTACCTCATTAAAAATCACAAAACCAGATTCGTTGGCATCTAATGTTAACGAAACAATTGTTCTTCCGTTTTCTAGTTTCCAATTGGCTAATGCCGAAGTTTGATCTGTAACCGGATTGTACCATTGCGGAACTTTTCCTGTAATCCTGAAAGAAGCTTCAAAAGAACATTTTTCCTCTTTTTGATTCGAAATAAAATAAACATCTTCCTTTTCAGATTTACGATGCGCCCAAGCCAATGTTTCTGAATCAGCTCTGCTTAAATTTGGAAAATAAACGTCTTGTGTGATTCCGATTGAAGCAAAATCATTTCCTAAATACGGCAATTTAACAACCGTTCCTTTTCCGATTTTCCACGTTGATAAATTGGCGTTATTCCAGATTTCATCAATTACATTTTGCCATTTCTTTTGATCTGTTTCTGATTGAATTCCCGGCTGAATATTTGGTTTTTCATCCACAAAAATGGTTGCACCGTCTTTTAGCAACTGCAGGATTTTTTCGGCGGAAGCCAAAGATAAAATCTTATTCGGTGCCATTTTATGACTCCCTAGAAAGAATAAAGCACTGTATTCAATTCCACCTTCAAAAGTTGTTTTTCCATTTACCACTTTCGCTCTGTTGATTAAAACATCAGCATTGAAAGAATCATATTGATAACCATTTAACGGATTAATCCACTGTGATAAATCGGTGATATTTTTAGAATAAGTCACTTCTTTTGGCATTTTAGCCGTTGGCTGACCTTCATTTTCTAAACGGATTTTCTCGCTTTCGAGTCTTTCTTTTCCAAACACATTCGGAATAAATGGCACCAAACGATCCGGCGCAAAAGAACGTGAAGGAAAATCTTCGCCAATAAAAACCGCTAAATCAATTACAGGTTTCCCTTTTTGCAATTGAAACTGTACTCTTTGACAATAATCAAACCAAGCTTTTCCGGGTTTCCACCACGTTTGGTCTCTTTGGAAAAAAGTTCCGATATCATCTAAAGTCATTCCCGGTTTTCTGTCTGTCCATGGATTATGTACAAAAACGTGATAAAATAATCGGTTGATTCCTAAAGCGTAATTTCGGTCAGCCGTTGTTTTTAAGTTTCCTGGATGTTCGTCCCAATCCATACGCAGAGCGGTAAAAGATTCTGCCTGAATAATATCTTTTCCGTAAATATGTCCGCCCGAAATGGCATCGACCATATCAAAAGGTTTGTCGTGTGTTGGGCTTTTCAGCCAAAACTCTCCACTTGGATAATCAACATATTTATAATGAAGCAAGGCATCGCTTGTTACAACCGGCGCTAAATTCTCGGCGCTTAATTTTATGTTGTTTTCTTTGGCGATTTGCGCTACAGTTCCGTAGAAATTATCGGCAACTAAATCGGCAATTATTTTTCTAATATCGTATAAAACTTTCTCTGAGAAATCGGTATTTTCTACTGGAATTCCAGCCATAACTGGCAGATATTCTATAATATCATAACCACGTCTCTTTTTAAATTCAGCTTGAAAAACCGAAGACCAATTTTGACTTCCACATTCCCAACTGTCAAAATGAAGGATTTCAAGAACTTTCGAAGCTAATTCTGGTCCAGCAGAACGAACGGCTTCTCCAAACCAATGATCCAACTGAAAACGAATTAATTCGGGATTAAATTTATCGACTTCCAATCCTTTTCCTGCTCCGCCAGTGGCATTTTCATGCCCTGTAGAAGTATGTCCCATTCGGATGATTTTCCACTTTCCTTTTGGAGCTTTCCAATTGAGATTTCCATCGGCATCAACAAAATTGGAGATATTGATAATTTCTGATTTTTTGAATGCATCAGAATTTGGAATTTCTTTTTCAGTAGTCTGCGGAGTCAAGCGCCAAATTGCTCCTGATTTTCCTTCGTAATTATTAATCAACGACTGATTTGAAAGCGTAATTTTACTTACTTTCAGGTTTTGTTTCCATTTCGCAAAATCCAAATCTTCTGCTCCGGGTTCTGTTCCTTTTGGATCATAAACAAATCGGAAATATTTTGCTGTAACTGGCGTAATAGTATGTGTATTTGGGAAATCCATATCCTGCCAGCCGTGACGTGGCGCAATCATTCTTTCGTGAAATCTAAAATTGATTCCGTCATCGCTTACTTCGACAATCAGACGCTGTGCCTGAAAATCTCTTCCTTTGGTTTCAATTACAATAGATTTGCACGTAAAAGGCTGAGCAAATTCGTACTGAATCCAACCTGCATCAGCAAACTTGAAGTTTTCGTCTTTTTTAGGATCAGCCAAAAACGATGCATCTGTATTGTTTGATGTGGTTACTTTTGGCAGTTGCATCTGCGAAGTAATTTGGTATTCTTTTATCGGAATCGCAAAAGTGGCAATGTCTTTATAATAGTCTTTGTAATGTGCTGGAACTGGCAATTTCGACGAAACTTCTTTTCCGCCTAAAATTTCAGTCGTTGACCAGACAACTTTCTGCATCGACATTTCTGGTGTAATCCACGGTCCACCGGCAACGGCAAATCCGTCAGCTCCGTGAAAAGCTAGTTTTACCCCTAAGCGATCTGCTTCTTTAAATGCCCAATGAATCATATCCCAAAATTCAGGCGTCAACTGTAAAACTGGCGGATCTATCAATGGCGGATTGGCTGGCCCTTTAATCGTCATTAAATAAGCGCCCGCAATTCCAGCTTGTTTCATTGCTTCTAAATCGGCTGTGATTCCTGCTTTAGAATACGCCGATTTCATCCAATACCAATATACCCAAGGTCTTGAGGATTCTAAAGTTGGCTGAAAATTAGTTTCTTTTTTATGGACTTCTTGTGCAGAGACGAAGCTTGCAAAAAGGAGGATAAAAAAGAGGTATTTTTTTTGAAACATTATTACTGTTTTTTTTATCATATAAGTGATATAAGATAATTTAAGTTTGCTTAAATAGCTTTTTGTTTTGTTATTCTTATATGTACTATTTTTTTAAATAAAACATACGAATTCATGTTGAAGCTAACACTTGAATTATCTTATATCACTTATATGGTTAATTTTTTAAAATCTAATATTTAAACTTCTTCAAACTATTTTCCAATTGATTTTTTGAACCGCTGAAAGGCGTCAAATAAAAACTGTACTCATAATTTCCAGACTTAATCTGATATTGCTCTAAAGGCTGTGCTACAATCGTCCAGCTATCATTTCCTCCTACTCCCATTTGGATTAAATCGATGTTTAGCGTTAAGAATCCTGGATCTTTCAAATCGTATGTATGACCAGATGAGCTTAAGTTTTCCTGTGTATACGGCCATGCGCTCATGCTTAAAACTTTAGAATCATTTATAACCAAAAATCCGTTGTTTTTCTGCGGAGTGCTTAATGCCATCCATCTTACATCACATCGGTTTCCGTTTTCTTGCGGTTTTGGATAATGTTCGATAAAATCATTTATTGGAAGCGAATATTTCCCAACAAACGAACCAAAACTTCTGTCGCTGTAATTTTCTAATTCTCCTTTTCCGTACCATGAAATTTGGTCGAATTTTCTTTGAACTCCCATCTGCATTCCGATTTTTGGAATGTTTGGCAATTTGTTTGAAGCTTTTAAGCTGTAATCTACTTTGATCAATCCGTTTGGTAAAATGTTGTAGATTACTTTTACACTTGCGCTGTCTTTTATAACTTCGTAATCGCTTGTAATTTTGATTTCTGAAGATGATTTATCAATTGAAATGTTAACCAATTTTGGTTTTGCTTTATACCATTGTTTCAGTAGCTTTTGCGATTTCCATCCGCGTTTGTCATTATCTGTAAGTGGTCTTACAAAGTTTGGCAATAGCGGTGCAAAAACTTGTTCTTCTCCGTTAAAAATATACGAACTCAAAGCTCCGTTTGTTTTATTAATTGTAATATCAAAAGTTTTCCCTTTTATTTTAAAATCGGAATCTGATTCAGAAACGTTCTGCATTTCTTTTTTAGATTCTGGAGAAACGGCTTCTTTCTTTTTCAATATAAACTGATCTTCCGCGACAGCGTAACCTTTTGATGCCCAAAGTTCGTCTTTTGAAAGTTGGAATTCTATATTTAAAATATATTCGGCATCAGCTTTCATTTTTGGAAGATAAGAACTGATATCTAATGTTGTTGATTGTCCTGCTTCTACTTTTAACGGTTTTAAAATCTGAGTTTTGATTACGTTTCCATTTTCCAACACTTTTAAAACTGGAATATATCCTTCTAAAGATTTAACAGCTTGACGATTTTTAATTTCTAATTGATTTCCGTTTAAAGTCGAAATCGCTGGCTGATACACCCATTTGTTTTCAAAAATAGAACCTTTTGGTTTTCCGTTAGAATCTACAATTCCTTTTGTATTGAAGTTTCCGTCGTGGTATTTTTCGCCAAAATCTCCTCCGTGAGCAAAATAATTCTGCCCTGATCTCGAATCAAATTTCAAGATTCCCTGATCTTTAAATTCCCAAATACAACCTCCAATTACTCTTGGAAGCGAACGGAATTCATCCCATAATTCTTTTAAATTTCCAACTGAATTCCCCATCGCATGAGAATATTCCACAAAAATAATTGGTCGTGTATCTTTCTTTTGATCTACTAAAAATTTAGGTGTGAAAACGCCTGGATAAAAACGGCTGACCATGTCAACATAAGAATCATCCTGCGGATTTTCAAATCGATAAGCGTGATCGATCGTTTTTGGATATCCAGGATCAAGCGGATCAATATATCCGTCTAATTTGGCATTTCCTTGCGCTGGTTCATAATGAACTGGACGTGTAATATCAAAATCATGAACCCAGCCCGACATTGCAGCATGATTTGGCCCTTTTCCACCTTCGTTACCTAAACTCCACATCACGACCGATGGATGGTTTTTATCTCTTTCGACCATTCGTATCATTCTTTCCATATAAGCATTTGTCCAAAGCGGATCGTTGCTTAATTTCCCGCCAATTCCGTGTGTTTCCTGATTGGCTTCATCCATAACCATGATTCCGTGTTGATCGCATAATTCGTAGAAATATGGATCGTTTGGATAATGGCTTGTACGTATAAAGTTGAAATTGAACTTTTTAATCGTGGTTATATCTTGTTTGATATCTTCTCTTGTAACCGCTTTTCCTCTCGTTGGATGATGATCGTGACGGTTTACGCCATATACATAGGTTTCTTTTCCGTTGATGAGCATTTTTCCATTCTCTTTCGAAAATTCAATCGAACGGAAACCAACTTTACAGCTTTTGGCTTCAGTAACATTTCCGTTTTTATCTTTTATAGAAATAACCATCGTGTATAAATTCGGCTCTTCTGAACTCCATTTTTTTGGATTTTTGATCTTTTCTTGAAAGAATCCGAAACGAACATTATCCAAACGAGGATAACTTTCGTTGATTAAATCAATTACAGGTCTTTGAAGCGGTTCTTTGAAGATGGCCGTATTATTGGCGTCATACAACTGAACATTCATCGTATAATTTTTGATTTTTTCTCCTGTCAAATTCTCTACTTTCGGACGCAGTTTAAAAATTGCATCTGTGTATTGTTTGTCTAATTTCGTTTGAACAAAGAAATCCTGAATACGTAGTTTCGGCTCTGCCATAATGAAAACTTCACGCTGGATTCCACTCATTCGCCAATGATCCTGATCTTCTAAATAAGAACCATCTGTCCAACGAATTACACGAACTGAAACTACATTTTCTCCCGCTTTTAAATAGGGTGTAATATCGAATTCTGATGGTAGAAAACTGTCTTCTCCATATCCTAAAAATTCTCCGTTAAGCCAAACTTCAAAACCTGAACTTACGGCTCCGAAATGTAAAGTTACGGTCATATCTTTCCAATTTTCTGGCACGGTAAAACTTCTTTGGTAAGAACCAACTCCGTTATAATCTTTAGGGATATAAGGCGGATTTATGGGTCTAAACGGATAAACGGCGCTTTTGTAAATTGGATTATCATAACCTTTCATTTCCCAGTTAGAAGGCACTTCGATTTTATCCCAGCCTGAAACGGTATTTTTATAGAAATCTTTTGAAGCTTCTTTCTGATTTATGGCATATTTAAAATCCCAATCGCCGTTTAGCATCTGGATTCTACTTTTGGTTCTGTCGCCTTTTAGTGCGTCTTCGACACTTGCATACGAATAAGCAGTTGCTCTTGATGGCTGTCTGTTAATACTTGTAATTGTTGGATCTTCCCAAGGAGCAAATTCGTATTTTTTATGCAATTCCGGAACTCCCGCTGGCTCTCCTGTTACGGATTGGGCTTGCGTGTAAGTTGTGAATAGTAAAATGTAAAATGTATACGTCAAAAATCGTAATCTGAAAAATGGATTATTGTATTTTGATGTAAACATTGGCTTTATATTATTGTTCATTATTATTTTGATTCAATTGTCCCTATGGGACAAAATTTTCTATGCGCTATTTTTTTTCTACCGACGAGAGCCTCCTAGCGGAGTCATTTCAGTTGGGAGTATTAAGATATTTCATAACTCATAACTCATAACTCATAATTATTTCTTCTTTTTCTCCGGCGGTGCCACAAAATTCAATTTGCTTTTTCCTAGATCTTTAGAAGTTGCAATAGCAATTCCTCTTTGCTCTGCTTTGTTTACAGCGCAATAGAAATGATACACAACTCCATCATGTTTTACCACAAATGACTTATGAGCAAACATATCATCGTAAGGTTCAGAAGATTTAACTAAATCATCTCCTTTCCAATCGGTCCAGTTTACTAAGTCGTTCGAAACTGCAAAACGGTTAAATGCACCTTGATTCCAACCTGTCCAGAAAGCTCCAAAATAGAACATTACCCAAGTATCATTAATACGCTGAATATAAGCGTCTCCTGAGATTCCTTTATGATGGTTTATTAAAGGTTTATCGCCATAACGTTTCCATGTTTTCATGTCGTTTGATACTGCCATAGCAATACGCTCAGCACCTTTTGCAGGATTGATACTATCACCACGGGCGTTGTAATACATGATAAAATTGTGTCCTGTCACTTTATCTTTATCACGAATCACACTGTTTTTGTACATTGTGCTATTGTCCCACCATTTGGCATCTTTCTCTTTTGGTGTTAAAACCGGATTTTCTAATCTTTGGAATTCGTGTGGTCTTGTCGGCGCTTCTTTGGTGTATGCCATTCCAATTGATAAAACACCCGCTTCGTAACCTTTACTATCTCCACCAAAATAACTCATCCAGTATTTGTCATCGTATTTTTCCCATTCGTAGCTTCCGCCCCAAGTTAGATCTTGCAACGAAATATATCCTGCTTTTTGGTTGACGTCCCAATGTTTTTCATTTTCTGAGAATGACATTACTTTTCCTAGATGTTTCCAATCTAAAAGATTGTCGCTTTCTGCTAACCAAGTTTCGTAACCCCTTCCGTCATAAATTAAATACGTCATATACCATTTGCCATCTTTTCTAAATACACTAGGACAATCCATTTTGTATGAGTTGTCAGTAGGAACCATCACCAAACCGTATTTATAAGGCGTTTTGATTTCTTCGTAAATCTCCTGCATTACACTGTCTGTGATTTCTCTTTTCTTGTATTTAGTTGCACAGCTGGTTATAGCAAGTGCTGAAATGGCTAGGATTAGATATTTAATTTTCATTTTGGTTATGTTTTTTTTGCCACGAAGGCGCTAAGGCTCTAAGTTTTTTTTATTTTTTGTTTGACGCAGATTTTACAGATTTAAGCAGATTATTAATTGATTTTTATCTGCGTTAATCAGCCAAAATCTGCAAAATCTGCGTGAAATTATTTTTTCAATTCTTTTAATTTAGATTCCATTACGTCTTTGTTCAATTTTACTTTTACCATTCCTGTTGGATGAAATCTTCTTTTCAGGTCGATGGCGTTATAGACTATTGTGTAAACGTCATTTCCTTCTGGGATTAAGCACAAAGGCGTTCTCATAATGTCCCACCATTTATCGACTTTGGTTTCTATTGGAAGATAATGCGCCTCTGCCCAATTAATGCCGTCTGCTGATAATGAATACGCAATCATGTTTGGCAAATGATGCCCCCAGCCGTCTGGACCTCCGTCGAAAATCGCGATATACAGTCCGTTTGGTAATTGACTTACAATTGGATTTTCTACGAATAACGGATGTATTGTTTTAATGGGTTCCAAACCTTTGTTCATTCTTAACCAAGGGCCTTCTAAACTTTTAGATTCAGCTAAAGCAACAAACCAACCTTTACCAGATTTCTTTGGATAATCTGCCCATGAATTGAACGGATACGCACCGCTATAGAATCCGAAATATTTATCTCCTACCTGATATGGAAAAAACGATGCTACACCCTGACGTCCTTCCCAAGGTTGAGAATCTAATCCGGGTTCCATGATGATCCCCATATCTTTATAAGGTCCGCCAATTCCGTCGATTCCATCCACAGTCGATTCGCAACGCCATATTCTTCCGAATGAATGATTTGGTTCTATTTCTTTACTAACAGTATAAGCCAAATAATAGCCGTACCATTTGTTTGCTTTTTCATTAAAAACTGGCATATACGACCAAATAGCTGCACGACGATCATTCATTGGATTATCGTCTTCAGTAACGGCATAAGTTCCGCTTGCTTGATAAATGGTTGATTCTCTTTTCCAATGGATTGCATCTTTACTTGTCCAATGTCCTATTTTGGTTTTTACACGATCGTAGTAATAATCAACGCCTTTTTCTCCTGCTCTTTCAGTTGGAAACATATGATAGGTATCGCCCACTTTTACGACACGCCCGCCTTCAAAACCTCCTTGAATTCCATCTGTTCCAGACATTCCTTCATCAATAACGGGTTTGTTTTCTCCACCAATAACTTCAAAAAGTGGTTTTTCATCTGAAAATCCTTCAACGATAAAAGTTGGGTTCCAAAGTTTTCCGTCTGGGAAATTGGCATCTCTTGGTTCTAGTTTTTCAGAAGCTTTTACAACTCCTAAAACTGCAAATAATCCTTTTCCAAAATTTAATGTTTGTGTTCCTTTTGGGAAAGAAATCCCATATATATTTACTGGAGGTAAACCTGTAATGGTCAATCCGTTTTCTAAAATTAATTTGGCATTTTGAAGCTTATCAGCTTGAAGATAATCTGAATTATTTTCTTGAAAAACTCCAATCAAAACCTGAACTTGTTCTTTAAATTTTAATTGTAATGGAGCATTATTTCCATTTTTATATTTTTCTAAAGGAAGTTCAATTCCTGTTAAGCCTTGCAATTCTGGAGCTAAACGAACAATATTGTGTTTGCTTCCTGAAAATACATGAGCATATTGTGCGGTTTTGAATGTCTTGTATTTTGATTTTACAATTTCAAATGAGGCTGGTTTCCATCCTGTTGTTTGTGCTGTGGCTTGAATGCAGACGGTTAATAGCATTAAGAATGCTGTTTTTAATTTGAAGCTGTATTTTTTACTTTTTGAAAACATTGGTATTATTTTTTTGCTTTTATTCTTCTGATACATTTCTTCAATCTTGTCATTTCGACGAAGGAGAAATCTTCGCGAGAAACTCTACAAAGATTAGCGACATTCGGTGTGGAGCTACTTGCGAAGATTTCTCCTCCGTCGAAATGACAAAACTGGACGTGATAATCTTTGTGGTTACAAGTGTGATTCCTCCTTTCAGTCGGAATGACAAACTGGACGGTATAAACTAAGAACTAATTACTAGGTACTAAGGACTAATCTAATCACTAATCACTAACAACTCATAACTCATAACTCATCACTCATAACTCATCACTCATAACTCATCACTCATAACTCATCACTCATAACTCATCACTCATAACTCATCACTCATAACTCACAAAGCCTTATAACTCACTTTATACTCCACATTCGGTTTTACAATCAACTGATATTTATTTTTGGCTAATTCTGTAATCGTTCCAGAGTTTGTTTTGGGTTTGCTGGCACTTTCAAAAATCAATTTTCCTTCTCCTTCGC
This sequence comes from Flavobacterium chilense, assembly GCF_001602525.1. Lineage (GTDB taxonomy): Bacteria > Bacteroidota > Bacteroidia > Flavobacteriales > Flavobacteriaceae > Flavobacterium > Flavobacterium chilense. The sequence continues at coordinate 329,302 of NZ_LSYT01000003.1, read as the reverse complement.
CTGCTTTTACTTTGATTTCTTTGGTACTGCAATACACGGCAACTTCTCCGTTTGGTGTTGGCACTTTTCCTTCCATCCATTTTAAACCTCCTAAATTTGGTTTGATTTCATATTGAGAGTAACCGGGCGCCGTTGGTTTTACACCTAAATAATATTTTCCTAATAAGTAAATCGGACTCGCACCCCAAGCGTGGCAAAGGCTTTTTCCGTAAGGGCGACCGTACATTGTTAAATGTTCTGCTCCTTTTTTCTTTGGATTGTATTCTTCCCAGAAAGAGGTTGCGCCTTCATTTAACATTCCGCCCCAATAATCTTTCATTTCTTTTAAAACGTAGTTTTGTTCCCCCATTGCGCATAATGCTTCCAACTCATAAAAACGCATGTATGGAGTTGTGATTTGAAGAACATCTTTATTCAGTAGCACTTTATTTTTTACGCTTTGTTTTTGTTCTTCAGTAAAATAATTGAAGAAAATACCGAACATATTAGCGTATCTGGTTACAATATTTTGAATTTTTCCATCGATACGCTGGTGTTTCATGACGTTTTCTTTTTTATCCCAAAAGACATCAAATAATTTGGTTTTTAAATCAGTTCCTAATTTTTCATATTGCTTTTGGTCTTCGGTTTTACCAGCAATTTCAGCACTTACAGCCATAGCTTCTAAACTTCTTGCTAAAAGCATTTGCTCGAAACTCACTTCACCTGTTTTCGGTAATCCGTCTGCCCAATCAATAAAAACCCAATCGCCTTCTAATGGTTCCAGGAATCCATTTTTGTTTCTTCTTTCTAAACAGAAATCCATAAGCGATTTCATTCTTGGATAAAAAGTTTTGATGAATTTCGTATCACCCGTGTGTAAGTAGTAATCGTAAACGCCTACAAACCAATACAGCGAATAATCCATAATGATATTGACGTGAGCCGTTACAGGATCTTTTCCGCGAAGTGCTAACAATGTTCTTTCTACCGAAGCCGAATCAAAGAATAAATAATAATTCATTAAATAACTTTGATAAGCGTCGCCAGACCAAACCCAACGGTCACGTTTGATTCCGTCTATAAAAAATTCACGAGAAGTTAAATGCATCGTATAAGCCGACACATCCCAAATTTTATTCAATTGTTCATCTGAAGATTTGAATGCACCGCGATAGTCTAATGGCAGATACTCATAAAGCATTGAAATCGAATCGTATTTTACCCCTGCATCTGCCTGCAACTGAACATAACGAAATGCTTTTGAACCGTTATGAGTGTAAGTTTCAGATTGTTTTCCGTCAAAAGATAAATGATCTAAGGTTTCGCATTTAGCAGAATCCAAAGCTTCTTCACGAGATTCTCCATAATAAAGTGCTAGTTTCCCTTTTCCTTTTAAACCATGAATTTTAATATAACCAAAAGTTTCTTTACCAAAATCTACTAGTTGACCAGTTCCTATTTTCTCTGTTTTCTTTGCAGTTAAAGGTTTGGTTGTTAGTTTGAATCCTGAAGGTTTATTTTCTGGCGAATTAAAATTCCAAGAACCAACAGGAACCCAAGGCGTACCAGACTGTTGTGCTTTTCCAGTTTCGTCAATCCAAAGTTTATCTTCGTTGGTAACTTTCCACGAAGCATCAGATTTAATGTATTTTCCATTAATATAAATAGCTGGCAACACTTCCTGATTGTAAACTTTAAAAGAAATTTTGTGTTTTCCGGCAGGAACTGCGATTGATTTTGGCTGTCCGTAAATCTGAACGCCATCTAAAAGTAATTGAAAAGGTCCTTCTGAAAAGATTTTCACTTCGTCTGGTTTTGGAATATCTACTTCTGTTTGAAAAGTAACCAAAGCATAAGGACTGTAATATTGCCAAAGTGGAGGAAATACGGCTTCGCGCTCAGTACGTCTTACTTGCATTTTGTTGCTTAACCAAACTTCGAAATCTCCTGGATACCAGATCCATGTCGCTTCTTTTGGTTTTTCTTGCGCAAATGACAGCGAACAGGAAAAAAGGACAACAAAAAGAAGTAAAGTCTTAAAAATGGAAAAGCGGTTTAGCATAGTTAGTTTATTTTGGGACTAAAGATAAGTGTTATTTTTACATTTCACAACCTGTAGTATCCTGTTATTTCATAAAAAACTATGATTCTTGATAAATTTTTAAGGGAAAAATTATGACTTATCACTTTTTTAGTACTAAAAAAAATGATGTTATAATTTTATGGGACGCTGACGAGACGGATTCGCTATCGCAAAGACACGGATAAAAACGGATTTTATTTTTTAAACACATAGAAACATAGAATTACTTTATCTATAAAAGGCGTTTCACTTGCATAAACACACATAGCTATGTGTTTATGACTAGTCATTTTTTTATTCTGTATTTTGTTAAGTAAATAAAACCTATGTTTCTATGTGTTTAAAAAAATCCGTGTCAATCCGTGTCTTTACGAAGTAAATCCGTTTTATCCGCGTTCTAATTTGCATTTATTACCTAAGCCGATAATTTATCATTTTCATTCTCATCTTCTAAAATATAGTTAGAAGGCGTTTTGCCTAAATGTTTTTTAAACATATAAATGAAAGCACTTGTAGTTTCATAACCTAAATTGAATGCAATTTCTTTAATGGATTGTTTTTCACCCAAACGTTTTATCGCTTCGAGTAATTTTAAACGAGTACGCCAATCGCTGAAATTCATTCCCAATTCTTTGATGAATAAACGGGATAAAGTTCTCGTACTCATAAACGAAAGTTCGGCGTAATACTCTATCGTATTTTTACTGGCAACATCATTCATTAAAAGTTCGACTACTTTTTGTAATCTTTCATGATTGGTTGTTGGCAAGAAAGTGGCGCTTGGCTCAATTAAAGCCAATTCGTCCAAAAAAACAGCAATGATTCTTTTTTGTGGCGGAGTGAGATTTCCTTCGACTCCAAAAGAAATGATTTTGAAAACCAATTGCTTTAAAAACATCGGAATATCAAACGAAAAACTCTTTTCTGGCAATCCTCCAATTGCAGAAGGATCAATAAAAACACTGTAATAGTTAACGTCTTTCTGAAAAGTAACCTGATGCTCTACACCGCTTGGAATCCAAAGTCCTTGCAACGGATTTACAACCCAAATGTTATTGCCGACCACAACATTCATTACACCACGAGTTGCATAGATCAATTGAGCTCTTGGATGCGAGTGCGAGATACACATTTCGTTGTTAACTGTTTCAGTATAACCTATAACTGGGATTGAGGAATCTACTTGATATCCAAAATCCGTCGCGACTCTATATGTCCGATATTGACTATTCATTGTCCAAATATAGCAATTCTGACATTAGTATTCTTTTAATCTTTGCAAAAAATAATACAGCTGTTGTTTTTTAGTCTAATTTAAAAATCAAAAAATACCACATGGACACTATTAAAGCAAATCCTGACATAGTTAAAAAAACCACTTATTCGATCTTATTTATCATTAGTTTTTCTCATTTAATTAATGATCTTTTACAAGCTGTTGTTCCTTCAATTTATCCTCTTTTAAAAGATAATTTTAGTTTAAGTTTTACTCAAATTGGTATTATTACGCTAACTTACCAAATGGTAGCGTCTATTTTACAGCCATTTGTGGGAATGTATACCGATAAAAACTCAAAACCATACTCGCTAATTGTGGGAATGTGTTTTACAATGGTTGGACTTTTCTTTGTTTCGATCGCTTCGAGTTTTATCAACTTATTATTATCGGTAAGTTTAATCGGAATTGGATCTTCCATTTTTCATCCTGAATCTTCGCGTGTGGCGCATTTGGCTTCTGGCGGAAAAAGAGGTTTGGCACAGTCTATCTTTCAATTGGGAGGAAATGCAGGAAGTGCGATCGGACCTTTATTAGCTGCTTTTATCGTTATTCCGCACGGACAATCTTATATTGCTTGGTTTTGTATTATTGCTTTAATTGGAGTTTTTGCTTTGTATAAAATTGCGATTTGGTACACTGCACATCTATCGGAAAGAAATGCCAATAAAGCTTCTCACCAAATAGAAACACATCATTTGTCTAAAAACCGAGTAATTGCTTCGTTGGTTATTTTATTGGTTCTGATTTTCTCTAAGTATTTCTACATGAGTAGTATTACGAGTTATTATACTTTCTTCCTGATAGATAAATTCCACATTACGATTCAGCAATCGCAAGTATATTTATTCTTGTTCTCCGGTGCTGTTGCAGCAGGAACTTTAATTGGTGGGCCAATTGGAGACAGATACGGCAGAAAATATGTAATCTGGGTTTCAATTCTTGGAGTTGCACCGTTTACTTTAATGTTACCTTACGTTTCTCTTTTCTGGGTTGGAACTTTATCTGTAATTATCGGGTTGATTCTTTCTTCGGCATTCTCAGCAATTCTGGTTTATGCAACTGAATTATTGCCTGGAAAAGTCGGACTTGTGGCGGGTCTTTTCTTCGGATTTGCTTTCGGAATGGGTGGTTTAGGTTCTGCTATTTTAGGAAAAATTGCCGATGCTACTAGTATTGAATATGTATTTAAGATTTGTGCGTTTCTGCCTTTAATTGGGGTTATTACTGGGTTCTTACCTAATTTGGAGAAGAAAAAGAAGGTTGAGTAATTTTTTTATGCCGCAAAGTCGCTAAGACGCAAAGTTTTTTTTAAAAGTTTTAATTGCGTCCAGCTTTAGCTGGATGACAAATTAATTAGGAAGCTCAAAAGGCTTTAGCCAAAATATCCACAGTTTGGCTAAAGCCTTTTTCTATTCTTTTTAAATATACCTCCAGTTAAAACTGGAGGCAATTAAAAATAGCTTTGCTTTGTTATTTACAATCTTTTTCAAAACATAGCCCGTGGTTTCAACCACGGGAAACGTATATTTATAAACGTAATGTTGTACATTGCGTTCCCGTGGTTGAAACCACGGGTTATGTTTAAATAGATGATTTTTATTTCGTTTCAATTTCATTATTGGTTGTAAAAATGATTTTATTTTGCTGATGTTCAATCGTTACGAAATTCCCGTAATTAAAACCGATTTTCTGAAGCCATTTTCCGCAAAGACGAATTTCTGGAAATATAACGTATCGATGATATGATCTTGCAATATGTTTTGGCTGTATTTTTAATCGTCTTTTCGCTGATTGTTTCATTTTATTTTTATTTCATTGAAACAAAAATAATAAAAATTATACTACAAATAATATTTTTTAGACACTAAATTATTGTTTTAGGGCAATTTTGAGTATTTGAAATATTCTTTTTATTATATTTAAATTATAAGATATTTGCATGAAATATCAATAAATCAACATTGTGTCGAAACTTAAGTTAAATAGAATAAAAGTTGTTTTGGTTGAAAACAATCGAACTAGTAAGGAATTAGCTAATCATTTAGGCAAAACTGTATCGACTGTTTCGCGTTGGTGTACAAACGAAGCTCAGCCTTCTATTGAAACACTTTATGAGATTTCTAAATATTTGAAGGTTGATATTCGGGAGTTGTTGGTTTCTACTGAGAATAAATAGTCTTAAATTATTTATTTTTAGTTTAAAAATATTACTCAAGATTATCCATTCAGAAATCTATCCATTATTTCATCATGTGTTAAATAACCATCTTTAATATTTTCATAGTCAAGATAAAAATGTTTTTCGGAGGAATCTATATGTTTAGATAAAAAATCAAAATATTCACCATCTTCCATTTCATATCCTCCACCTATAAATCGTACTCCATTTTTCTTCAAAATCTTTTTAAAAAGACGATCTTTATTTATATCCATATCTACATGTTTATCATTTAGGCCTTCAGTTTGAAAATAGTTAATTAAAATTCTCTCAACTAACATCACATATTCTTTTAGTTGTTCATCAGATGTTACATCCTTTTGAATTCCAATATCACTAATACATACTAATTTCTTTTTCTCTTTTAGATAACAAAAGCTAAATTTAAATGAACTAACATATAACCTTAATTCATCATCATCTTCTATTTCTGCTGAAGCTTTAATAATCTTTTCATGATTTAATAATCTTCTAATTGGCTTAAAAGAATATCCGATATAAATAAGCTGTGGTTTATTCCCAATTTCAATTTTTGAATTTCTCAACACTAAATCTGGTGTTATTTTCATTGGATTCTCTGCATCATATCCTTCAATATCTATTAATAATAATTTATTTGTCGATCCTTCAAGCAATTTCACTTCTCTATCTCTTACAATACAGAATTTTACAGGTATCACTTTTTTATTAAAAATCAAACTAAGATTTATAACATCTTTATTAATCGATATCGATTTCATATCGAATCGCACTTTTTTTACCTTACAAATAAAATAAATCAACGAATCTTTGTAAAAAAAACGGCTTGTAAATTGATTAATTGCTTTTTCATCGTGTAATAGAATAAAAGGTATAGGGCTACAAAATTGAATTTCAAAAAACAATATTTTATTCATGTTTATATTAATATTTAAAGAGGATAGTATTTCTAACTTAACGAAAATACGATTTAAAATAATAAATAAAATAAGTAACTAAGAGTCAAGTTATAGAAATATACTTTGATTTTTTTACAAAAAAAGTTTCCCTTTATAGAAACTTTTTTATACATTTGCACTTTATAAAAATGTTATTTGAAATTATGGAAGTAAAATTTGCCAAACAAGTAGGCGAGTTTTTGCAGAAAGTAGATTTAAAGCATAGAATAAAAATTATTGAAAATATTGAATTGGCAACAAACAATATTAACTCAAACTTATTAAAGAAGTTAACTAATGAGATTTGGGAATTTAGAACTAGAATCCAAGGAATACATTATAGAATATTGTGCTTTTGGGATAAAAGAGATAAAGAAAATACTATAATTTTTTGTTCTAATGGTTTTATTAAAAAAACAAATAAAACTCCTTTAAACGAAATCACAAAAGCTAACAAAATACATACAGAGTATTTTACCTAATATGAAAAAAATTGGAGAATGAAAATGAACAAAATTCATTCTCCAATTTTATTTTATTTCTTAATAATTACCAATTATACGATTTATAAAAAAGACATTTAATAAACAGAAAATCTCTGTTGTTTTTTTCTGCGCCCATAAATTTTATGGAACGCTATTTAATATTTTTAAGGGTTCAACCCGAAATTAATTTTACTATGGAAGTTTTATCACTTGACCAATTAAAAGATGGTGCAATTGGCCTAAAAGGTTCTGAAATTCGTGATGCCTACGAGTTTAATTTAAATATGAAAATGATAAGTCATATAATTAAAGAGATCCGAAAGGAACAAAATCTAACACAAGAAGAACTAGGCGAAAGAATTGGAGTTCAAAAATCACAAATATCTCGCATTGAGAGTAGTTTAAAAAATGCAAATTTATTTACGGTAAAACGAATATTTGAAGCACTAAATGCAAAAATAAAGTTTGAAGTAATTGTAAATGAAAAAAAAGTTGAGTTCGAAATTTAAATATTATCGATTAATCTTTTCTTAATTTTAATTGATTAAAAGTACAATATATTTATTCCTACACTTTTTAATCTAAATTAATACATAGTATAAAAACAATAAATTTTTTATAAATAGAATTATTGTTTTTATACTATATTATTTTTTCTAATTCCCATTAAAAACCAAATACAAAACCAAAATTGTCAATCCCAACAACCCAAACAAAAGCTTAACCTTTTTACTAGTTTTAGGAATATCCGTTTCATCTGAAACATTAACTTCAGGATTTCTATCAGTTAAAGAAATAATAACGGCCGTAATTAAAAGCACAGCAAAAATGTAAAAGGAAATCAACAAAAAGTGAGGCCAAACTGGATATTTATCGGCAGGAAAAATCCATAGATATAAAACCCCAACAAACAAACTAAAAGCAGAACCCCAAGAAAGCGTTGCATTTACGGCTTTTTTTGTGGTACGTTTCCAGAAAACACTCAAAAGGAAAACAACAGATAACGAAGGCGCCAGGAAACCTAAAACCGCCTGAAAAATGTTGAATAAATTCTGTCCTTTGATATTATCAATAGCAACGGCAATCAGAATTGCAAATACACAACCAGCAGCAATTGTTAAACGTCCAATTTTAATCTGATCCTGAATTGTCGCCGTCGGGTTTATTTTCTTTACATAAATATCATTCGTAAAAACAGTGCTTAAGGCGTTTAGCGAAGAACCAATTGTTCCCACCAAAACGGCAATCATCACACAAATTACCAAACCGTTCATTCCGCTTGGGAAAAGATTCGTAACCATTGTCATATAAGCTAAATCAGAGTTGCTTCCTAATTCAGGATACAAAGCATAACACAAAATTCCAGGAAGAATAAACAACGGCAAAGCCATGACTTTTAGCCATCCAATAAAGTTTACGCCCAATTGTCCCTGCTCTAGGTTTTTCGCTCCTAAAACACTCTGAACCATCGATTGATCGGTACAGAAAAAAGCAACTGCTGCTACAGGATATCCTAACAAAATAGCAGGCCACGGATAATGCGCATCATCTGAAGGACGAACTAAATTCCAAAAGTTAGAAGGAGTTTTAGCAATTAAAACATCTATTCCGCCTAGTTTCTGCAAACCCAAAAAGGAAAGCGTCAATGAAACTACAATCAGCAGAATCATCTGAAAAACATTCACTTTAGCAATTGCTTTCAGTCCACCTGCAAAAGTGAAAATTCCAGAGAAAATCACTAAAACGGTAACGCTCTGCCACATCGGAATTCCCAAAATCTGACGTACTAAAACGCCTCCGCTGAATAATCCTAAAGACAACCAGCTTACTAATATTTTTACCAAAGCGTACCAAGCCAAAATATTCTGAGTACTGTCGCCATAGCGTTTTCCCATATATTCGGGCATTGTGCTTACTTTACTTGCAATATATCTCGGCGCAAAAACCATTGCCAAGAGCAGTAAAAACACAAAAGCATACCATTCGAAATTTCCGGCTACAATTCCCGTAGCGTAACCAATACTTGCAAAAGCCAATAACGACGAAGGCCCAACATTGGTTCCCCACATATTAAATCCGATGCTGTACCAGTTTAATGAATTTCCGGCCAGAAAAAGCGTTTCGTTTTTCTTTCTCTGTTTCATACTTACCACATATCCAATGACCAATAAAGCCACTAAATAACCTGCTACAATTACAAAATCGAGCGTGGTTAATTTATCGTAGATGCTGTTCATAGTCCGTATTCGTTAAGAATATCGGCAATTTTAACCGGCATTCCAGTTTGCAAAGATTTATCCATTGCTTGTAACAAAGCCACAGTTCCAATTCCTTCTTCCATGTTTGGATACGCTTCAAAACCTTGCTCAATACTATCTGTAAAATATTCTAAATAATTCTGATATTCTCCGCCGTGGTGACTTTGTCCTTCAAAACGGAAATAATATTTTATTGTGCTGTCACCCCAAGTAATCACTTTTTCTTCGCCTGTTTTATCTGTAACGGCATAACGTAATTCATGATAATCAGCTTGGCTTGCTCCTTCTGTTGCTCGTAGAATTGTACTCATTCCGCTATCGCGCTGTGCCGGCTGAGTCGGCGAAGTATACACACCGCTTACACGAGCAATTCTTCCATCAGTTGCTTTAAAGATAAAATGCATCGTGTCTTCATTTTTCAATCCTGCATTTTGTCCGTTACTGCTAATCATTCCGTAACCCATCACTTCCTGAATATTCGGCAAATACCATCTGATAAAATCTACAGGATGACTCAAACCTCCGTACAGCCATTTAAACGATTGCAATAACGACCATTCTTTCTTTAAAAACCATCTGTGATCGGCATGATATTGTGCTTCAATTGTAATTAAATCTCCTATTAACCCTGCTTCATAATCGGCTCTTTGTCTTTTTGCTGGTTCGAAAAAACGAGAACTTTGACCAATAAAAACTTTCTTTCCAGTTGATTTGCTTAATTCTAAAAGCTCTTTTGCATCAGAAAGATCATCAATAAAAGGTTTTGTACAAACGACATGTTTTCCATGCAGTAAAGCTTGTTTTACATGTTGAGCATGAAGATGATCTGGCGTATAAATCGCTATAATATCAATTGACGAATCGTTTAATAAATCGTCGTAATTGGTTGTGTACGAATGAAAATCGAATTCTTTTGCTCGCTGTTTACACAATTCTTCGTTTCGGTCGCATATTTTAACGAGTTCTAGTTTTGAACTTTCTATGGCAGCCGACATTGTGCTTCGTCCTTCTCCAAGTCCTAGAATGGCTATTTTTAACATTGGTGGTCAGTTTAGATTATTAGTTTTTTTTCGCCACGAATTCACGAATTATTATTTGAAAATCTTTGCAATTATTTTTTCGAATAATTCGAATTAATATTACATCTAGATTGTAAAAGAATAATTCGTGAATTCGTGGCTATCTCTTTTTATTTCGTTTCAACTTTATTCAAGAAAATCCATGTTTCGTCTGGTTTTGCGCCTTCAATTCCAGATTGGTATTTTTTCATTAGCGCATTCCATTCGTCTACACGCGGGTTATTTTCTGTGGTTTTTGGATTTAGTTTATCCAGATTTTCCCCTTTCGGAATACTGATTACCAAGATTAATTGTCTGTCTTTTTTGAAAACTTGTAATTGCTGAAAATCGGCGTTACAAAAGCCTTTCGCAACTTCTGGCCATTTTTCGAATTGCGTTTTATGATACTCTACATATTCTTTTTGCAGTTTTTCATCAGCAGGAAGATTCGCTGTTAAAACCACATTTTCCCAATCTGATGCTGGTTTTGAATCTTTACATCTTTCGAAATTTTGGAAATCGTAAACCAAATCATCATAGATTTTAATTTCTAAAGAAGGAAAAGCGCCTGCTAGTTTTCGTTTTGTTCTTTCTGGCTGATTCATTTTTCCGTAAATCACCAAATGATTTTTCCATTGGTACAATTCCTGACCTACAATTCTAAATCCGGTTAAAGTTGATTTGATTTTTTCGATATCAAAATCAGAACCTATCAATTCGATTGCATACGGTTTTGGCATTTCCTGCAATCCCCATTTTTCATCGATTACGACTTCTTTTTCTAAATCTTTATAAGGTGCTCTAATTCCTGCAGCATCTTTAATTTTAGTGCTTACATACGGATCATTGTGCTCCCAGATATTCCCTTTTGGACCGTTATGGTTTTTAAGGATTTTCTTTTCGGCAATCCAGTTGTTTTTAATCGTAAAACCTTCACTCCCTTCATCGGTATATAAATACAGCCATAAAAACGGATCGTGCGCGTATGGACTATTGTAAACTTTGTCAATATAATTTTCTTCGATTCGGCTTCCTGGCTGAGCCGAAAGCGTGTAAATTCCAGCAACATCATGTAAATGTTTTGCATAATGATGAATTTTATTTGCTAGAATTTTATTGTTCTGCATCACGTTTGGCGTATGTGTCCAACCCCAGCCCATTGCCATTCCAGAATACGATACATCCGAAATTTCGTTGTGTTCAATTGTGATGTTTCTAACAAAACCAGCACTGATTCCTAAAGTTCCCCAATCTTCATTGGTTACATTGGTGATTAAATTATCCGAAATCACTTCATCCGAACACATTTCTCTTTCGTCTTTTATGATTAAAGGCAAATGCGCTTCAAAAGCTTCTTCTGAGAAAACTCCAACATTGATGGCACTTCCGCCAATATCTTTAAATAAATTACCTTTTATGGTATTATGATTTGTTCCTTTATTTAAATCTAAACCAGTCGAAGCTAAATGCTCAAAACGGCAAGATTCAAACTGAATATTATTAGCATAATTTACTTCCACCGCAGCACGAGGTCTTCCCACCCAAGCCTGATTTTCTAAACTTGCCTGATTTGGCGTTCCCGGTTGTTTCAATTTATAAGCATCTAACAAATACAATCCAGATTGCAACGGCACATGACCTTGTTGCGATGGACGAAGCCAGTTGCTGTATTGAAACGAAATTCCTTTAAATTGAAAATGATGAACAGGAGAATCGATTGTTCCCTTTACTTCTACCAGATTTTCTAAAACTGGAGCTGTAATGGTAACCGAATTAATTTCTTCTCCAGCTCTTGGAATATAATAGATTTTAGCATTTTTCTTGTCTAAATACCATTCTCCTGGTTCGTTTAAAAGCGAAAAAGCGTTGTTTAAGAAATAAGCCGAATTTCCGTTGTTTTTAGAAATCCACGGCGCTGGCCACGGATGTTCGCTTTGAATACGGCTTTCTGGTTCTTCAAATGAAAGTTTGGCACTGTCTTTCTGCACTTCAATATTTTTAATACGCAAGTTGGCATTCGACCACCATTGCACAATAAACATTTCCATTCCTGGCTCGAACTTTACCGATTTATCTTTAAACGGAATCCAGCAGGTTTGTTCCTCGTGATTCCATGATAAAATGCGTTCCATTGTGGTTCCTGCAGTATTTTTGGCTCTAACGGCTTTTTTTCCGTTTACCCACAATTGTCTGTAATCAATAAGACTTCCTGCTTTTTTAGGAGCATCGGCTACCCAAACAGCACCTTTTTTAAGTCCGTTTATTACTGTTGTCGATTTTGTCCAGTTTTTAATTTCGATTCCACCGCTTATAATGGGTCTTGCATTTACATCGGCTTCAATTGTTGTTGGGCTGTCTGCAGTTCCAGAATCTTCTGGTCGCACAAATAAAGGTTCGTTTAAATAATACGTTCCGTTCATTACTATGATTCGGATTCCGTCTTTTATAGATGGATCTTTTAAGCGACGAAGTTCTCTGGCTTTTCGCATTGCCATGTGAACCGTTGCCAACGGACTCTCTTTGGTTCCAGAATTTATATCTTTTCCATTTGGAGAAACCCAGATTTCAGCAGCATTTGCCGAAACTGTAAATACCATTAAAAAAATGATCAGTAATTTGTTGAAAGGAATTGAACGCATTATTTTCTTTTTTTCTTCTCTAAAATTATCAGGATATAAATTTTAAGTACTAAAAATTTTACATCATGATTAATTTTAACAGATAAATTAAATATTCGGCACAATTTAATCGAACATAAAAAACTATGCATCCTGTACCCTCCTGTAACTTTGATAAACATCATGTTTTATAGACTTTCTCTATAAAAACAGTCATTTCATTTTCTATTGATTTCGCATTCAAAAAAAATTAAATTCATAAAAAAGATGTGATAAATAGGCTAAAATTTCTATTTCATAATATTTTTTTAATAGATTTGTGTAATCGATTACATTAAATATTTCAAATTAAAAAAGTATAATTTTATTTATTGAATAAAAAATTCATTAATTAAAAGTTGAATTAATAGTGAATCGATTTCCCTAAAAAGACTTTTAACTATAATAGAATAGAATGAAAACTAACCGAATTAACCTTTTATGTGTCGCTCTCGCTTCTTTTGCTTTGAGTTTCAACACCGCTTCGGCACAAAAATCTGCTGACACTTATAAAAATATTGAGTTTAAAATGGCTGAAGTCCAAGAACCTGTCATTCCAAATTACAGTGTAAATTTAAAAGATTTTGGAGCTGTAAATGGTGGTTATGTTTTAAATACTAAGGCTTTCGCCGATGCAATTGATGCACTTTCTAAAAAAGGCGGAGGAAAATTAATTATCCCGCCGGGAATCTGGCTGACGGGACCAATTATCTTAAAAAGCAATATTGAACTTCATGCACAAACTGGCGCTTTGATTAAATTCTCTACAGACAAAACTTTATATCCAATTATCGAAACTAGTTTTGAAGGCATAAATACTTGGCGATGCATTTCTCCTATTTATGGTAAAAACCTAGAAAATGTTGCATTTACAGGAAATGGCGTTTGGGATGGTTCTGGTGAAGCTTGGCGACAAGTTAAAAAGAGTAAATTGACAGATGAACAATGGAAGAAATTTGTAGCTTCTGGCGGGGTTTTAAACGAAAAAAAGGACAGCTGGTATCCTTCTGAACAATATTTAAAAGGTGCTAAAGGTGCAGATCAAAATATTCGTCTTGACTTGAAAACGAAAGAAGATTTTGAAGCGATTCATGATTTCCTGCGTCCTGTTTTGGTAAGCATACAAAATAGTAAAAGAGTGCTATTTGACGGACCTGTTTTTCAAAATTCTCCTGCATGGAATATTCACCCGTTATTAATTGAAGATTTAATTGTTCGAAATATAACTGTTCGCAATCCGTGGTTTTCTCAAAACGGCGACGGACTTGATGTAGAATCTTGTAAAAATGTAGTAATCGAAAATTCAAGTTTTGATGTGGGTGACGATGCAATTTGCATTAAATCAGGTAAAGATAAAGACGGACGTGACAGAGGTGTTCCTTGCGAAAATATCATTGTAAAAAACAATATCGTATATCACGGTCACGGCGGTGTTACGGTTGGAAGTGAGATGTCTGGTGGTGTAAAAAACCTGCACGTTTCTAACTGTACTTTTATGGGAACTGATGTTGGTCTTCGTTTTAAAAGTACTCGCGGACGTGGCGGTGTTGTAGAAAACATTTACATTTCAGATGTTTTTATGACTGATATTCCATCTCAGGCAATTTCGTTTGATTTGTACTATGGCGGAAAATCAATCGCTGAGACTTTAGCAGAAGGAGGAAATACCGTTAGCACAAAAGCAATTCCGGTAAACGAAGAAACGCCTCAGTTTAAAAATATTGTAATCAAAAATATTACAATTAAAGGTGCTCAGCAAGCCGTATTTTTACAAGGTCTTCCAGAAATGAATTTAGAAAATATTGAAATCACAAATCTAATTGCTAAAGCACAAAAAGGTTTTTCTATAATTGACGCTAACGGAATTAAAATCAGTAACACACAATTGGATATTGAGGCTAAAAATGCTTTTGAAATTTATAATACTAAAAACCTTTCGCTGAAAAATATCGAATTTAACCCTTCTTCATCAAATGCAATTACGATTAATGGTGAAGCGAGTAAGAATATTGATTTAAGTGGTTCTTCGGCTAATTTTTCTAAGACCACTACTATCGATAAAAACGTGCCTAAGAAAGCGGTTAAATTCTAAAAACGAGATTCTATGTTCAATTCCATAAACAGCTCGAAATTACTGGCATCTGCTTTTTGTGTTTTTTCATTTTTATGCTCTAATGCACAGACAAATACTGAAATCAGTACAAAACCTTTTACAGATGGCACGAATCATTGGTACTTTATAAAAGACAAAACCAATATCATAAATCCAGTGCCGAATCAGCCGAAATATGCTGAAACAGATTATACGAAAATCGCCGATAATATTCTGTATTTCCAGCGTGATAATGGCGGATGGCCAAAGAATTATGACATGAAAGCTATTTTGACACCACAACAGATTGATAGTGTAGTCAAAACGAAATATATTGAACATACAACTTTTGATAATGAAACAACTTATACTCATATTCATTATCTGGCACAAGTTTATACGCTCACAAAAGATCCGAAATATAAAGATGGAGGCCTACGAGGAATTAATTTCACCATAAAAGCGCAATATTCAAATGGAGGCTGGCCACAATATTTTCCTTTAGAAAAAGGTTATAGCCGACACATTACTTTTAATGATGGAGCATATATGGGCATCATGAATCTTTTAAAAAAGATTGTAAATAATGATCCTGATTATGCTTTTATTGACGCTAAAACCCGAAAAAAAGTAGCTAATGCTTACCAAAAAGGATTGGATTGCATTTTGAAAATGCAAATTAAAGACAATGGAAAATTGACTGCTTGGTGCCAGCAACACGACGAAATAACACTTGAACCGGCATGGGCACGTAAATTTGAACCACCAAGCATCTGTAATGCCGAAAGTGTCGATGTAGTTTTGTTTTTAATGGATATTGATAATCCAGATGCAAAAATTATTAATGCGGTACAAGGTGCTATAAAATGGTTTCAGGATTCTAAAATCTATAATACCAGAGTTGAAAGTTTTGCTGCTGAAGAAATGGAATCCAAATACAAGAAGATCAAAAATGACGTAAGAGTCGTGCACGATACAACTGCTCCACCTATTTGGACTCGTTATTACGAATTAAAAACACATCGTCCTTTATTCTCTGATCGTGACAGTGAGTTTTTATATTCTTTAGCCGAAGTAAGCCGTGAAAGAAGAACGGGGTATGCCTGGTATACGGATAAGCCTGAAAAGGCATTGAAGAAATATCCAGAATGGCAGAAAAAATGGGCTCCTGAAAATGATGTTTTGAAGAATTAGAAATAATTTTTACCATTTCGACTGAAATCCAATTTTCAAATATAGCCCGTGGTTTCAACCACGGGGACGCAATATTGTAACGTCTCGTATTGTGTTCCCGTGGTTGAAACTACGGGCTATGTTTTTGTCATTTCGACCGAAGGGAGACCCGAGCGATAGCGAATAGGCGAAGCAAATCACACACGAGAATCGACAAAGAGTTAGTGATTATTCTTGCGGAATTTCTAGTGTGATTTCTCCCTTCGGTCGAAATGACAAACTGGAGTCTAAAAACAAAAAAGCGTGAATTAATAATTCACGCTTTTTTTATAAATCTAAAATTAAATATTAGTCATTCAAGCTATAAAATTCATTAGCATTCTCAAACCAAATCTTATTCCGATCTTCAACAGAAAACTTCGAAATATAATCTTCTAAAGTTTTTACAACCTCATTATAATCAGAAGCAACATTTAAAACTGGCCAGTCTGAACCGTACATCAATTTATCAATTAAAAAGTTTTCGAAAATCACATCTAAATAGGGTTTTAAATCTTCCGGTTTCCAGTTTTTCCAATCGGCTTCTGTGACCATTCCTGAGATTTTACACCAGACATTGTCGTATTTTGCAATTTCTTCGATGCCGCTTTTCCAAGAATCAATACTTCCTGATTTAATGTCTGGTTTCGCAATATGATCGATTACAAATTTTTGGTTTGGAAAATCTTTTACCAAACTTATTGCTACTGGTAATTGACGATGAAAAATCAGAATATCATACGTAAAATCAAACTCTTTTAAAGCCGAAATTCCGTTGCGGAAGTCTTCCCTAAACATAAAATCATCGGCCTCACCTTGTACAACGTGTCGGAATCCTTTAATTGTTTTATTAGAAGAAAAATGATGTAAACGTTCCGATATATTTTCGTCCCGAAGATCAACCCAGCCAACGATTCCTTTTATAAAATCATTTTTTGAAGCCAGATCCGCAAGGAAATTGGTTTCGTTTTCAGACTGACTTGCCTGAACCGCTACACAACCCGAAAATTTGTTTTCTTTAAGCAGAAGCCATAAATCTTCTGGAAGAAAATCTCTTTGAATTTTCGACATACTTTCATCAATCCAGCTGTCTCTAACAGGATCAAATTTCCAAAAATGCTGATGAGAATCAATTCGGTTATTCATTCTGAATTAGTTTACATCGTTGATTAAAGCACGATCTAAATGCACGTAACCGCCATCTACAAAAACAAATTGCCCTGTAGTGTGCGAAGAACGATCAGAAATAATAAAAAGAGCCGTATCTGCAATTTCTTCTGTTTTGGTCATTCTGCCTTCAAACGGAATACTTTTGTTGATTTTCTTTAAAACGGTTTCTCCATCTGCCAAAGTTTTAATCCAGTCTTCGTATGCAGGAGTATAACTTTCAGCAATAATAATAGCATTCGAACGGATTCCGAATTGGATTAAATCAACCGCCCATTCTCTCGTAAGCCCTAAAACGCCGCCTTTAGCAGCCGCGTAGCCAGAAGTTCCTCCCTGCCCTGTTAAAGCTACTTTTGAACCAATATTTAAGATATTTCCTTTTGACTCTTTTAAGTACGGAAGTGCGTATTTAACCAGCAAAAAGTAACTTACTACATTCAGTTTTAAAGAATCCATAAATTCCTCGTAACTCGCCTCTAAACCTGCACCGTCGTTTACTCCAACATTGTTGATAACAGCGTCGATTCTTCCGTATTTTGCCACGATTGTTTTTACAGCATTTTCGATTTCTATAGGATCAGTAACATCAGTCTGTACAAATAAAGAATCAATTCCTCTTTTTTGGAAAGCTTCCGCGTAAGCGAAACCTCTTGCATTTCTGTCAACCAAAACCGGAATCGCACCTTCGTCTGCTATTCGGTTGATTATAGTTTCTCCAATACTGCCTTCTTTTCCAGCCGAACCGGAAACGACAACAATCTTGTTTTTTAAATTTAAATCCATTTTTGTGGTTATTAAGGTTTAATAGTAGCTAGATTTTCACATTTTTGTCATCCTGACAAAGGAAGGATCTTCACAAGAATCTCCTCATAGAAATTCGCCAATCTTTGTAGAGTTTCTTGCGAAGATTTCTCGTTCATCGAAATGACAAAGTTTGCGTAAAACTTTAACTATACTCTTAGTCTATTTCAATTAAAGCTTTGATGACATTGTTTTTTGGATCGATTAATTGTCCGAAATCAGTAATCATTTCAGAAAAACTTGTTCTGTGTGTGATGTATTTCTTCGGATCGATTTTTCCTTCTTTCAAACATTTCATTACATATTCGAAATCTTCAATAGTTGCATTTCGACTGCTCATCAAAGTCGATTCTCTTTTGTGGAAATCGGGATGACTAAAACTTAATTCGCCTTTTTGAAGTCCGACCAAAACAAATCTTCCACCATGCGAAATGTAATTAAAAGCACTATTCATTACTTTTTGATTTCCAGTTGCATCAATTACCACGTTTGCCATGTCGCCTTTTGTCAATTCAGCCAGTTTTGTGGTTACATCATTGTTTAACGGATTGATCGTTTCATCGGCATTTAATTCCGTTTTGCAGAAATTTAATCGGTAATCGTTGATATCCATTACGATGACTTTTGCTCCAGCAATTTTAGCAAACTGAATCAATCCAATTCCAATTGGCCCTGCTCCCATTACCAAAACCGTATCAGTTGACTTAACAGCCGCTCTTCGTACTCCGTGTGCTGCAATTGCCAATGGTTCAACCAAAGCCAGTTCATCATAATCTAAACCTTGACCGTGAAGTAAATATTGTTCTGGAATTGAAACATATTCAGCCATTCCGCCATCAATATGAACTCCAAAAACTTTAATATTTACACAGCAGTTTGTCAATCCGTTTCGGCACGCAACACATTTTCCGCAATTGAAATACGGAATAAAAGTTACTTTATCACCCGGTTTAAAACCTGCTGCATTTCCTTTTACATATTCTGCAGCCAATTCGTGCCCTAAAATTCTTGGATATTCAAAATACGGTTGAGTGCCACCAAAAGCGTGAATATCAGTTCCGCAGATACCTATTCTTTTTATTTTTAAGAGAACTTCACCGTCTTTTGGTTCGGGAATTTCTTTTTCTTTTAGTTTAAATTCCTGCGGCTTTTCGCATACAATAAATTTCATCTTTGATTTTTTTAAAACTAACTCGTAGGGTACAATTCGTAAACATTTTATTTAAACACATAGAAACATAGATTTTTTCCTTTTTAAACAAGAAGACTAAAATAAATGATACATCATTTACACATAGCTATGTTTGTTATTGCAAGTGAAACGCCTTTTTTAGATAAACAAAATCTATGTTTCTATGTGTTTAAAAATAATTATGCGCAACGAGTTAATAATTTACTTTTTATATGCAACAGCTGTCTGCTTGCTTGTTCCTAAACCTTCAATTCCAAGTTCTACAACATCGCCTGCTTTTAAATAAACCGGATCTGGCTTAATCCCCAAACCAACTCCCGGAGGCGTTCCTGTACTAATGATATCGCCCGGAAGTAAAGTCATAAACTGACTTAAATAATGTACTAAATACGGAATTTTGAATACAAGGTTTAAAGTATTACTGTCTTGGTATTTTTTACCGTTTACGCTTAACCACATCGATAAATTATCAACATCTTTTACTTCCTCTTTCGTAGCCAAAAATGGTCCAAGAGGCGCAAATGTATCGCATCCTTTTCCTTTTGCCCATTGTCCGCCGCGCTCAATTTGAAATTCTCTTTCGCTGTAATCGTTCAATAGAGCGTAACCTGCAACGTAATCTAAAGCTTCCGCTTCTTCAACATAACTTGCTTTTTTACCCACGATAAATGCTAACTCTACTTCCCAATCGGTTTTTACACTGTTTTTTGGAATAATTACATCATCATCCGGACCGCATAAAGAAGTTGTTGATTTAAAAAAGATAATTGGTTCTGTTGGAATTGGAGCACCTGTTTCTTTACAGTGATCCACATAATTTAACCCTATGCAGATTATTTTTGAAGGTCTCGCTACCGGAGATCCTAAGCGTACACTGGCATCAACTTCTGGCAAAGAAGGATTGCTTTCTAATGCTTTTTGCAGTTTTTCCAATCCGTTTTCTTCAAAAAAACTTTCGTTGAAGTCTGAAACGATAGAAGAAACATCATATCTTTTTTCATTAATTAAAACTCCTGGTTTTTCTTTTCCGATTTCTCCAAAACGTATTAATTTCATTGTATATATTTTTTTTTTAAAGTTACTAAGGTGCTAAGGTTCTGAGATTCTAAGGTTTTCTTTTAAAGGTATTGAGGGATTAAGGTTTTAAGATTCTGAGTTTTTTCCTTAATGCCTTAGAACCTTAGTCCCTCAGAACCTTCAAATTAATTATTCAGTTTAATAAATCCTCCGTCGATTGGGTAGTCGCATCCGGTGATGAATCCGGCTTCTTCGCTGCATAAGTATAACGCCAAAGCGGCAATTTCGTCTGGTTTTCCCATACGACCAATTGGCTGCGATTTAGACAATTTTTCGAACATTTCTTCTTCTTTTCCGGCGTAATTTTTAGAGATAAATCCATCTACAAAAGGCGTATGAACTCTTGCCGGAGAAATAGAATTACATCTGATATTTTCACTTAAATAATCTCTTGCTACAGATAAAGTCATCGCCATAACAGCTCCTTTTGCAGTTGAATAAGCAAATCGGTCTGAGATTCCAACCCATGCCGCAATCGACGCCATGTTTAAAATTACACCGCCATTTGAAAGTCGGAACTGTGGGATCGCAGCAAACAAGCAGTTGTAAACGCCTTTTACATTTACGTCCATTACACGATCAAAATCAGTTTCAGAAGTCGTATCAGCTTTTCCAACATTAGCAATTCCGGCATTATTGATTAGAATATTGATATTTCCAATTTTTTCGAAAGTCGCTTTGACATCAGCCTGATTGGAAACATTACACCCATACGAAAACACATTTCCTCCTGCATTTTTAATTTCGTCAACAGCATCCTGTGCACTTTCAATAGATAAATCGATAATATGAACTTCTGCTCCCTGTTTGGCAAACAAGCACGCAATTGCTCTTCCAATGCCGCTTCCGCCTCCTGTTATGACTGCTTTTTTATTTTGTAATGAAAACATTTTAAATGGTATTTAGTATTATAGAAATCAACTTTTATGGCTTTAAACATATCCAATAAATAATAAATGTAAAAAACACAATTACAAATGTAATCGATTAAAACAATATTTGCATTTTATTTTTATACTAATATAATAAAATGATCATTCTTTAATAAATTATAACATTTTTTATTCGGTTTGTAAAAAAATACAATTCCTTCGAAACTATTATCAAAAAAAATTATGCAAAAAGTTACATTTCCTTGTGCAATCCAATCTTATTTCTAATTTTGTAATTGTATTTTTTACATTTATTATTTTACCTACACCTAAATCAATACCAATGGCAGTATTAAAAGGCATTACGTGGAATCATACAAGAGGTTTACTCCCAATGGTTGCAACGGCACAACGCTTTACCGAGTTAAATCCGGATATCGAAATTACCTGGGAGAAAAGAAGTTTACAAGAATTTGCAGATGCTTCTATCGAAGATCTGGCAAAACGATTTGATCTATTGGTTATCGATCATCCGTGGACAGGTTTTGGAGCGCATACTAATGCTATACTCCCACTTTCAGATTTTCTGCCTGCCGATTATATTAAAGATCAGGAAATAAATACCGTAGGAAAATCATACGGAAGCTATGTTTTCAGTAATAAATTATGGGCTTTGCCAATTGATGCTGCGACTCCCGTTGCTGCAACCCGTTTGGATATTTTAGAAAAAAAGGGACTTGAAGTTCCTCAGACATACGATGATTTATTGGCTTTGGCTAAAAAAGGATTAGTTGCCTTTGCAGGAATTCCGGTTGATGTTTTGATGAGTTTTTATATGTTTTGCTGCAGTTTAAGCGAAGCTCCGTTTCAGTCTGAAGAAAAAGTTATTTCTATAGAAACAGGAAAAAAGGCTTTGCAGCTATTTCGTGAACTGGCACAATTAATTGATCCGAAGAATTTTAACCGAAACCCAATTCAGGTTTACGAAGCAATGGTCAATTCAGATGAAATTGCCTACTGCCCTTTTGCTTATGGATATTCTAATTATTCACGAGCCGGATATAGCAAAAATCTGCTTCATTTTTATGATTTGGTTAAGCTGAACAATGCGCCTATGATAAGCTCTCTGGGCGGAACAGGATTAGCGGTTTCATCTTTCAGTAAACACATTCCGGAAGCGATTCGTTATGCTGAATTTACAGGCTCGTCTCATGTTCAGCAGAATATTTTTGCCGATAACGGAGGTCAGCCGGGACATTTACAAGCCTGGAAAAATGACCGAATCAATTCTATAACTAACAATTATTTCAAGAATACTTTACCCGCTTTAGAAAGAGCTTTTTTAAGACCAAGATATTCCGGACATATGTATTTTCAGGATCATGCAGGCGATGTAGTTCGTGATTATTTAATGAATGGTGGTGACGAAGAACTGGTTTTAGATGCATTGAATGCACTTTATGCTAAATCCTTAAAACTGCAAAATTCATGAAACCATTAGAAGGATTAATTGTATTAGAGTTCTGCCAGTTTTTGGCGGGTCCTTCTGCCGGATTAAAATTAGCCGATTTAGGTGCAAGAGTGATTAAAATTGAGCGTCCTGTAAAAGGCGAAGCCTGCCGACAATTAAGCATCAAAGATCTTTTTGTTGACGACAGCAGTCTTTTGTTTCACACGATTAACAGAAATAAAGAATCTTTTTCAGCCGATTTAAAAAATCCAGACGATCTAGTTTTAATTAAAAAACTAATCGAAAAGGCAGATATTATGACGCATAATTTCAGACCGGGTGTAATGGACAAAATCGGTTTAGATTTTACTGCAGCACTTACGATTAATCCAAAAATAATATACGGAACCATAACAGGTTACGGCGATAAAGGTCCTTGGGCAAAAAAACCGGGACAGGATTTGCTTTTGCAATCACTCTCAGGTTTAAGCTGGCTGAGCGGCCGAAAAAGTCAGGGACCTGTTCCGTTTGGTCTGGCTGTCGCCGATTTAATGTGCGGCAATCATTTTGTGCAGGGAATTTTAGCAGCTTTATTAAAAAGAGTCAAAACCGGAAAAGGCGTTTTGATTGAAGTGAGTTTACTGGAATCGATTTTAGATGTTCAGTTTGAAGCGATTACTTCTTTCTTAAATGATGGCGGACAACAGCCGGAACGAGGTGATATTAAAGGAAGTGCGCATGCTTTTTTAAGTGCACCTTATGGCGTTTACAAAACACAAGACGGCTTTTTGTCTCTTGCTATGGGCGATTTACTTTTCATTGCAAAAACACTAGGTTTAGATTTAAGTGCGTTTGCGGATAAACATCTTTGGTTTGAAAAAAGAGACGAAATCAGAACTATTTTGAGTGAAAAAATTCAAACCCAAACTTCTGATTATTGGATTGAAATCTTGCAGAAAGAAGGCATTTGGTGCGGAAAAGTTTTCAATTATGAAGAATTAGATAATCAGCCTTTTGTAAATGAATTACAGCTGAAACAAACCGTAAAAAATACTGAAGGCGAAACTTTGATAACCACCAGAAGTCCGATACAATTGGATGGCGAGATATTATTAAGTGAAAAAGCAGCGCCAAAAGTAGGTCAGGATAATTTAAGCATACACAAGGAGTTTATTGAATCTAAATAATACTCAACAGCTTAAATTAAAATCTGCTTTAATCTGCACAAATCTGCGTAAAAAAATCTTTATGCAAAAAAGTTATTTCACGCAGATTCAAAAAATTTTAGCAGATCAAATTAGATTTTTAATTATTGAAGGAAAACGATTAAACAAATAAACGATTCAACGAATAAACAAAAAAATGAAACCTTTAGAAGATTATTTAATAGTAGATTTTAGTCAGTTTCTTTCGGGTCCGTCGGCGAGTCTTCGCCTGGCTGATTTGGGAGCGCGCGTTATAAAAATTGAAAAACCGGGAACTGGCGATATCTGCAGAACCTTATATACTTCTGACTTAATCATGAACGGTGAATCGTCTGTTTTTCATACCATAAACAGAAATAAAGAATCGTTTGCCATTGATTTTAAACAGCCGGAGGAACTTCAAAAATTAAAAAAATTATTGGCTAAAGCCGATGTTGTCATGCACAATTTCAGACCAGGCGTTATGGAGCGCATTGGTTTGAGTTATGATGATGTAAAAGTGATAAACCCAACGGTGGTTTACGCTTCGATTTCTGGTTTCGGCAATCATCCTGAACTTAAAGATTTACCGGGACAAGATTTGTTATTACAGTCCTTAACGGCTTTAACCTGGCTGAGCGGCAATCACGAAGACGGCCCTGTACCAATGGGATTGTCAATTGTTGATATGCTGGCTGGCGCGCATTTAGCACAGGGAATTTTAGCGGCTTTATATCGAAAAGCAGCACAAAATATTGGCGGAACAGTTCAGGTAAGTATGCTCGAATCGGCATTTGATTTTCAGTTTGAAACGATTACCACTTTCTTTAATGACGGCGGTGAACTTCCTGTTCGTACCAAAACCAATAATGCACATGCTTATTTGGGCGCTCCTTACGGAATTTACGAAACTAAGAACGGTTATCTGGCTCTGGCAATGGGATCAATTCTGGTTTTGGCTTCATTGCTAAAATGTGATGCATTATTACAATTCCCAAAAAATAAATTTACGCTTAGAGACGAAATTAAAAATATTCTGGCTTCTCACCTATTGACACAGGAAACGCAGTTTTGGCTGGATATTTTAGAACCTGCCGACATTTGGTGTGCCGGAGTTTTAAACTATGAACAGCTCTTCAAAGAAGACGGTTTTAAAGTTTTAGAATTTACACAGCAAGTTGAAATGCTTGATGGTTACTCCTATAAAACGACAAGATGCCCTATAAAAATCGACGGTGAATACTTTACATCGACTAAAGGTTCTCCAAAATTAGGACAAGATAACGAGCGAATTATAAAAGAATTTATAGCATAGATATGGAAAAATTTAGAATCGCTGTTAGAAAATTTTCTCCTTTTGAAAGCACGCTGCAAAAGCTGTGGGATAAATTCTGTCTGAAAAATAATGTTGAGGTTGAAGTTGAAATGATTCCGCTTGAACTGCACGATCTTTATGAAGAAACTATCGTGAATAAAGGTTTAAAAAACGGAAGATGGGATATTGCACACTTAAATACCGATTGGATTTTTGATGCTGCAAATGAAAGAGCGGTTCTCGATTTAACTTCTTTTATCAACCAAAATCCACCGCAGGATTATCCTGAAGGATGGCATCAATCGTTATTAAACCTACAGCATATTAATGGCAGTATTTATGGACTTCCGTTTCACGATGGGCCGGAATGTTTGATTTACAGAAAAGATTTATTTGAAGATTTATCCGAAAAAGAAAACTTCAGGAAACAATTTGGTTACGAATTGTTCCCTCCAAAAACTTGGGAGCAATTCACCCAAATTACCACATTTTTTAATCGGCCGGAAAGTAATTTATTCGGCTGTGTTTTTGCCAATTATCCCGACGGTCATAATATGGTTTTTGATTTCTGCCTGCAGTTATGGACTCGTGGCGGATCTCTTTTAAACGATCAAAATAAAATAAATATCAATCATAATCCAGCAGCTGCAGCATTAGATTATTATAGAAAAATCGTTAACAATACAAATGCCCTTCATCCGGGTTCGAAAAATTTTGGTTCTGTTGAAGCTGGAATGGCTTTCGCCGAAGGACAAGCCGCAATGGCAATTAATTGGTTTGGATTTGCTTCGATGTGTGAAGTAATTGAGGAATCGAAAGTAAAAGGCAAAGTTGACATTACTGAATTACCGCACGATGAAAACCACAAAACGGCTTCATTAAATGTGTATTGGCTTTATACAATTGGTATTGGAAGCAAAAATAAAGCACTTGCCTATGATTTTTTGCGATTTGCAACAACTGCCGAAAGCGATAAATTATTGACAACCGAAGGCGGCATTGGATGCAGAAAATCAACCTGGAATGATGCCGAAATCAATAAAACGATTCCCTATTATCATAAACTGGAAATGCTGCATGAAAATGCTTTGACTTTACCGCAAACACCAATTTGGCCAAAGGTGGCAGAATTGATAGATCAAATGGTTTTAAAAGCAATTGAAACAGATATTCCCTCGGAAAAACTTTTAGAACAAACACAGGAAAATATTGAAAAACTAACGAATTGATTAGAACTGATCAATAAACTTAAAATAGCACAAAAATGAATATTCCCTATAAACCTTTACTGCCCGAAACCAAACAGCCCATTATCATTATCGGTGCAAGCGGTATTGTAAAAGATGCGCACCTGCCTGCTTACAAAATGGCTGGTTTTACGGTTTTTGGCATTACGAACAGAACAATTGCAAAAGCACACGATTTAGCTAAAGAATTTGAAATTCAGCATGTTTTTGAGAATGTTGCTGAAGCAGTAAAAAATGCGCCATCAAATGCGGTCTACGACATTACGGTTCTTCCGGATCAATATATCGAAATATTGGAACAATTACCCAACGATGCTGCGGTTTTGATCCAGAAACCAATGGGAAATGATTTGGCTCAGGCTAGAGAAATTGTAGCAGTTTGCGAAAGAAAAAACCTTGTTGCAGCGATCAATTTTCAGCTTCGTTTTTCGCCTTTTGTCAGCGCTGCGAGGTATTTAATTAACGAAGGATTGATTGGCGATTTATACGATTTTGAATTTAAAATAACGGTAAATACGCCATGGGAATTGTTTCCACTAATTAAGGAGCATCCTAGATTGGAAATTCTTTTTCACAGTGTTCACTATATCGATTGCATACGTTCGTTTATGGGAAATCCGAAAAGTGTGATGGCAAAAACAGCCAAACATCCGCTTAAAAAATTGTCATCGAGCCGTTCTACGATTATTTTAGATTATGGTGAAGACAAACATGTGGTGATCAATACGAATCACGATCATCATTTTGGGCCAAATCATGAAGAAAGTTACATTAAATGGGAAGGTACAAAAGGCGCCATCAAAGCCAAAATGGGATTACTAATGAATTATCCCGACGGACTCCCGGATATTTTTGAATATGCGATTGAGGACGAAAACGGTCAATATGAATGGAAAAAAGTTAACCTTGAAGGTTCCTGGTTTCCAGAAGCTTTCATCGGGACAATGTCTAATCTAATGCGCTTTAAAGAAGGCTCAGATTCTAAATTATTAGCAAGCGTTCAGGACATTTTAGATACCATGAAGGTCGTTGAAGCCTGCTACATCAGCAATACAAACGGAGGAATTTTAATCTAAGTCTTAAAGTCAAAAGTCGAAAGTCTTAAAGCCTTGGTTTTATTACACTTTACAACTTTGGACTTTCGACTTTAGTCTTTACAACTTTCAAACTAAAAAATATATGTATTTCAAATCAACATTTTTCGAGGATTATAAACTTGAAGATAAAAGAGTTACATTAGGAAGAACCATTACAGAAACTGATTTTGTGGTTCATGCCGGACACACGGGAGATTTTTTCCCGCATCACATGGATGAAGAATGGTGCAAAACACAGCCATTCGGACAGCGTATTGCGCACGGAACTATGGTTTTTGCCATCGGTATTGGATTAACGGCATCAGAAATAAATCCTGAAGCTTTTTCGAGAGGATACGATAAAATGCGCTTTGTAAAACCGGTTCATATTGGCGATACAATCCATTCTGAAATCACGATTTCCGAAAAAGGCGAAGCAAAAAATCTAGAAATGGGAACCGTAACAGAACATGTCGAAATCATTAACCAAAGAGGTGAAGTGGTTTTGGTCTGCGACCACCTTCTTTTGGTTAAAAAGAAACTTTTTTAAGGTGCAAAGGTTCAAAGCAACAAAGGAACAGAGGTTTTCCTCTTAATATCTTTAAAAAAGACGCGCTGTTGAGCATCTTTACAAATCTTTGAACCTATGAACCTTTGCCCCTTTGAACCTTTAAAAAAAACTAACTAATGCAAGTAACAAACCAAACAGGCGATCTTCACGAAGTGCCAAACGAAGGCGGAAAAACCAACTATCTTCTGCCATTTATTTTAATTACCAGCTTATTTTTCCTTTGGGGAATGGCGCATAATCTGGATTCTATTTTAATTCCGCACTTAAAAAAGGCGTGTGAATTAAACAACCGCCAATCGACATTGATTGATACTTCGGTGTTTTTCGCCTATTTTATAATGGCGATTCCGGCGGGAATGCTTATTAAACGATTTGGTTACAAAAACAGTATTATTACCGGATTATTGGTTTTCGCTGCGGGAGCCTTTTTATTTGTGCCTGCTGCCAATACCAGAACCTATGAATTGTTTTTATTCGCCTTATTTGTAATTGGCTGCGGCTTAACGATTTTAGAAACAAGTGCCAATCCGTATGCGGCGATTTTGGGCCCTGCTGAATCTTCTTCTAAGAGACTGAACTTAGCAGCTTCTTTCAACGGATTAGCCGCGATGGTGGCTCCAATTGTGGGTTCACTATTTATACTTTCCGGAAAAAATCATACTCCGGAACAAATGGCAGCAATGCCGGAAGCTGAAAAAGCATCCTATTTATTAGGCGAAGCGGCTGCCGTAAAAATGCCGTATATCATTTTAGGAAGTGTATTGGTTTTAGTGGCGATTATATTCTATTTCATGCATTTGCCTTCGATGAAACCACAACATACTGAAGCTGAAATTAAACCTGGATTTTTCTCTGTTTTAAAATTTCGTCATTTAAGCTGGGCTGTAGCAGCTCAATTCTTTTATGTGGGTGCGCAGGTTTGCATTACGAGTTTCTTTATTAGAATTGCACAGCAAGGTGCTCATTTAGACGAAAAAACTGCCGGATATTATCTTGGTATTTATGGTTTCTTGTTTATGGCTGGACGTTTTATTGGTACTTTTTTCCTAAAGTTTGTAAAAGACTATACTTTACTTTCTATTTACTGTGCGGCAAGTATTCTGCTTTGCCTATTAGCTATTTACGGAACCGGAATTGTGGTTATTTATGCCTTGGGCGGTATCGGATTTTTTATGTCGATTATGTTCCCAACTATTTTTTCTTTAGGATTGGTTGGTTTAAAATCAAATACTGAAACGGGTTCATCATGGCTGGTAATGTCAATTGTGGGCGGAGCGATTCTTCCATACGGAATGGGGACTTTAATTGATATGAAACATGATGATATTCAGTCTGGATATATCATTCCGCTTTTGTGTTTTGTGATTATTTTATCGTTTGGATTGTATGGTCATAAGGTTAAAACAGTGAAATAAGATTTTTTATTTTAAATGACAAAAAGCCTTCAAAACAATTGTTTTAGAAGGCTTTTCTTTATTTAATACTAACCAATATTAAATACTTTATGGTTTAAGCTCTGTAAATTTAGAATCTAATTCAAAAGCTTTTTTAACTTTTTCAACGGTAATTTCTTTTGGTACAGAGAATTCAGCTGTTTTTTTAATGTTTAAAGAAGAGGTTCCAACTAAAATTTTATAAGTTCCGGCTTCGGCAATCCAGGCATTTCTATTTTCTAAAAATGAAGCGAGATCTTTTGGAGACAAAGTCAGTTGTAAAGTTTCACTTTCTCCCGGTTTTAATTCTTTGGTTTTTCCAAATGCTTTTAACTCTTCTTTTGGTTTGTCAATTGATTTTGTGGGCGCCGAAAGATAAACTTCAACTACTTCTTTTCCGCTGACTTTTCCGGTGTTTTTTACAGTAACTGAAACGGTCATTTTAGAATTGAAAACAGGCGAACTTAATTTTACATTTGTATAATCAAAATTGGTATAAGAACCGCCAAAACCAAATTCATAAGAAGGTTTCACATTGAATGTATTGTAATAACGATATCCCACATAAACACCTTCTGCATAAGTTACGCTTGTTGGATCATTGGCAGGTGTTCCTAACCAGTTTTTGGCTGATGGTGTATCTTCATATTTTATTGGAAAAGTCATGGTCAATTTACCGGACGGATTAACTTTTCCGGAGAAAACATCTGCTACAGAATTCCCTCCTTCTTGTCCCGGCTGCCAGGATAGTAAAATAGCATCTGCTTTATCTTTCCAGCTGGCTGTTTCGATAACACCGCCAACATTCATAATTACAACTACTTTTTTTCCTTTTGCAT
The DNA here is from genome assembly GCF_001602525.1 of Flavobacterium chilense. Lineage (GTDB taxonomy): Bacteria > Bacteroidota > Bacteroidia > Flavobacteriales > Flavobacteriaceae > Flavobacterium > Flavobacterium chilense. The sequence continues at coordinate 298,837 of NZ_LSYT01000003.1, read as the reverse complement.
GAAATGCTTCTGATACATGGTTAATTAACTCTACTTCATCTGCTGCCAGATTAAAGTCATTGTCTATAGATCTGTCTCCTCCTTCACCGGAATTTCTTCCAATTGTAATTATAGCCAGTTCAGCTTCTGATGCTGTTTTTTCTATTGCATTTTTTTCTAATTTTAATTCCGGTAACCTCTTTGGCAAGGCTAGAAAACCTTCTTTTTTACGGTTTTCCATTTCAATATTTTTCACTTTAGCCACAAATGGTGTGTAGGTGTTTTTTAATTCTTCGTCAAGCGAAAAACCGGCATTTTTTAAACCATCTATTAGTGAAATCGTATAAGCTTCGTTGACATCTCCACTTCCTGTTCCGCCAGAAATAAAATCATAAGAAGTAACTCCAAAAGCTGCAACTTTTCCTTTTTTATTGGTGTAAGGCAAAACATTTTTCTCATTCTTTAATAAAATGATTCCTTCGCTGGCTGCCTGTCTGGTAACTTGTGCATTTTCTTTCAGGTTTGGATGATCAGAGTACTTGTAGTTTTCCATCACCGGAGATTTCAAAACCAATTCTAAAATCCTTTCTACATTGGTATCAATGACTTCTTTAGAAAGTTCTTTGTTTTGCATATTTTCAACAATAGCTTTCTTTTGAGCTGCAATTCCGGGCATTAGTAGATCATTTCCGGCATTAAGCTGTTGTGTTACATTACTGGATCCTGCCATGATAGATTGTGCTCCGGCAAAACCACCAAACCAGTCTGTCATTACGATTCCTTTAAATCCCCATTCATTACGAAGAATTTCTGTTAGCAAATCTTTTCTGGCAGAAGTATAGGTTCCGTTAATCAAATTGTAGGATGACATTACCGTCCAGGGATTAGATTCTTTTACTGTGATTTCAAAGCCTTTCAGATAAATTTCACGCATGGCTCTTTCGCTGATATGTTCGTTAATCGAAAGACGATTTGTTTCCTGATTATTTGCTGCGAAATGTTTAATTGAAGTTCCTACTCCATTCGACTGAATTCCTTTTACCATTGCCGAAGCTATTTTTCCGGAAACCAACGGATCCTCAGAATAATATTCGAAGTTTCTGCCACATAACGGGTTTCTGTGAATGTTTAAAGCAGGCGCCAGTAAAACATCAACACCATATTCTTTTACTTCATTTCCCATTGCTTTTCCCACTTTTTCGATCAAAGCCTCATTCCATGTCGATGCTAAAGCAGTTCCAACCGGAAAAGCAGTGCAATAGTAGGTTTTGGAATCGTTATCGCGAATGGGTTTTATACGAAGTCCCGCAGGACCATCGGCCACAATAATTGCCGGAATTCCTAAACGCTTTATTTCATAAGTTCCTCCTGCAGCTCCGGGAACACGACCTTCGATGGCACCAACAACAGGTTTAATTCCGTCAAATCCCGGCATTCCGGTTCCCATTAAAAATGTAGCTTTTTCATCATCGGTCATTTTGGTGACTAAATCATGTGCCCTTTCTTTTATCGAAAGCCTAGTATCTTCATAAATATCAAGTTTTCCGTTTTTGTTTAAATCTTTAAAAGTAAATCCATTTATGGTTAAGAGTCGCGGATTTGTTTCGTCATCCGGAATTGTATTCCATGATAAATTTGAAATCACTAAAACGGTTAAAAGTGATGTTCGTGCTGTTTTTTTAATGGTTAGTTTCATAGTTAGAAATTTTACAGAATTTGAATGAAAATATAGTAAGTGGTTTTTTGAAATTTTTCATTGCTTCATAATGAAGCAATATTAAAAACTTTTTCTCATATCAACAAATAAATTCCTCTAAAATTTCATTTTCATGAATTATAAATATCTAAAAATGAGCATTTACCAAGCCTGAGCAGATAGCAATAAAAACCTAAAAAAGAAGTTTAGATTTTTTTGTTGCTTCATAATTTTCAAAAACAGTACATTTGAAAACAAATCATTGTAATGGAATTTAAAAAGATACTTGAACAGCAATCTGAGGCAGCGTGGAAAAAATACATTCCAACGCTTTCTATTGATTGTGTGATTTTTAGCTTTCATGAAACTTCTCTTCAGGTTCTGACTCTTAAAATGAAAGATCAGGAATCCTGGGGACTTCCGGGAGGATATGTGCAAAAAGATGAAAATGTAGATGATGCTGCGATTCGTATTTTAAAAGACAGAACCGGAACTGAAAATATCTACTTACAGCAATTTTACACTTTTGGTAATCTAAAACGTTCTGAAAGTGCTTTTGAAGATTATCCTGATGATCTATGGAACAAACAGCGATTTGTTTCGATTGGGTATTATGCCTTGGCAGAATATTCAAAAGTGAATCTGGTTATTGATGAATATTCATCGGCTTGCGAATGGAAATCGATTGATGATTTACCACCATTTATGATGGATCATAAAGCTATTTTTGAGAAAGCTTTACTTACGCTTCGGGAACAATTAAACAATCATCCGATTGGTTATAACCTTTTACCTGAAAAATTCACTATGCCGGAACTTCAAAAGTTGTATGAAATCATTTTAGATAAAAAACTTAACCGTGGTAATTTCTACCGTAAAATTCTTCGTTACGACATTTTAACCAAACTTGATGAATCACGAAAAGGCGGTGCACACAAAGCTCCGGATTTGTACCGTTTTGATGTAGAGAAATACAATATTGCCTTAAAAGAAGGCCTAAAAGGAAGCTGGTAAAACAAAAAAAACGCCCCATTTCTGAGGCGTTCTTCCAATTTAGTTAATTCTGTTTAATGACGATCATCATGCCCATGCTTCTGATCTTTGTTGGAATAATCTTTTCCGTTTTTTGAATTGTCTTTTCTGTCGTTTCCCTTCTCTGGCTTTTGTTTCCCCTCATGTTTATTGTTTTTCTCCGGTCTGTTTCCTCTGTTTTTTTGAGGTGGTCCCTGATAACCTTTTGGATAACTGGTTCTGTGTTTTTTATGATACGTATAAGGAGCATCTCCTCTGTAATCATTTAAAACTACTTTATAACCTCCATAAAGATCATATTGTCTGTATTGTACCGGTAATTTGCTTTCACGAATCCATCTTCCGTTATTATCATAAATAAACTGACTTTGGTTTACATCATAATAAACATCAATATCCGGTAAGTAATAATATCTGCTATTGTCATTTCCCTGAGGTCCCCAGTTTGGAGGTGTACCAATGTTGACATTGATTGAAACTTGCGCAGTTGCAAAAACACTCATCAGGAGCATTAGAGCGATTCCTAATTTTTTCATTTCGTTTGTTGTTAAGTATTAAATTTGATTTGAAACAAAGCTAAAGTAGTGCCATCATTTTACCTTTCTCCTATACATTATACGGAAAGGCAAAACCAATCGACGTATAGCACTTCTTAACCGACAGAAGTTCTCCAATAAAAAAACGCCTCACAAAGGAGGCGTTTTTCGTTTCAACAATTTAATTTAATAGCAGTGGAAATTTTCAAAAAAGATTTTGATCAGAAATCTATTTCCATCCACCACCTAAAGCACGGTACAAATCAACTACAGCTTGCAACTTCTGTAAATTATCGTTAACACCGCTCAATTGAGCAGCTAAAAGGTTTTGTTCTGATGTTAATACATCGGTGTAATTAGTTGCAGAACTATATTCTAAAAGTTGTTGTGTAAAATCAACTGCTTTTTCTAAGGCTTCAATTTGTTTTTCTCTCGAATCTTCTTTTTCAACTGCCATTTGATAAGCATAAAGCGCATTAGAAACTTCCTGACCTGCAACTAAAAGGCTTTGCTGGAAATTATTATAAGCCTGCACTTGTCTTGATTGTGCGTTTGTCAATCTTGCTCTGTTAAGTCCCTGATTAAACAATGGTTGTGTCAATCCTCCAATTATAGAATAGAAAATAGACTGATCGAAGAAGTTTTTTAATTGCAAAGTCGATAATCCGCCACTTGCTGTAAGTGTCAAACTTGGATAAAAATAGGTTTTAGCCATGTTTGTTGTTTCGAAAGCAGTTCTGAAATCAAATTCAGCCTGACGTACATCCGGACGATTTTCTAATAATTGTGCCGGTAATCCAATCGCAATTTTTTCAGGTATTACCTGATCGGCTAAAACACCTCTGTCAATTGGTCCCGAAGCTTGCCCAAGCAAAATATTAAGTGCATTTTCGGTCTCACGAATGCTTCTTTTTAAGTCCGGAATCAAAACTTCGGCCGCGTGCTGGTTCGCCTCACTTTGTACTACAGATGCTCCGGTTACTATTGCTCCTTCTTTTAAGGCTTTTATAACTTCAACATTTTTGATACGGCTTTCTAAGGTTGATTTCGTAATTTCTAATTGTTTATCATATGCTAACAATAAAAAGTAATTGTTGGCAATGTCTGATATCAATTGAGTTTGAACTGCTTGTTTGGCAGCATCTGTAGAAAGATACGTTGCCAGAGCTGCTCGTTTAGAACTGCTTAGTTTTCCCCAAATATCAGCTTCCCAGGATGTACTTAAACCTAATTTATAGGTTGTAGTTAAGGTATTGATATTAATTCCTGCCGGAAAATTTAATGCGGCTTTAGATTGCTTATTACGTGTTGCATTTGCATCCAGCTCCAAAGTTGGATAATAAGCCAATTTGGTCTGACGCAAAGTTGCTCGTGCCTGAACAATGTTTTCGATCGCATTTTTTAAGTTGAGGTTCTGGTCTAACCCTTTTTGAATTAAAGCATTTAGTTTTTGATCTTTAAAAACAGTTTGCCAGGGCATATTAGCAATCGTAGTCGAATCGGTACCGGATTGGTCTCGATATAACTTATCCGTCGAAAGGGTCGATGGACGCTCGTATTTCTTAGTAATCGAACACGCACTTAAAAGTGTGGCTGTGATTATCATAAGAATATATTTATTTGAACTATGAGTCATTTTTTCTTAATTAAATTATTACTCTTTATGAGCTTCTATAAGTTGTATTTCCTCGTCATCATCTTCATCAAAACTTGCTTTCGCCGGACCACTTATTCTTTCCTGTAAACCCTGGAAAATGATAAACAATACCGGAATAACAAATACTCCTAAAATGGTTCCGATTAACATACCTCCAACAGCTCCTGTTCCGATCGATTTATTACCAACAGCTCCTGCTCCTGTAGCAAACATTAAAGGAACAAGTCCTAAAATAAAGGCGAAAGAGGTCATTAAAATTGGTCGTAAACGTGCTACGGCTCCTTCGACTGCGGCTTGTACAATTGGCATTCCTTTACGCCTTCTTTCGAGGGCAAATTCGACGATCAAAATACCGTTCTTCGCCAGTAATCCAATCAACATGATTAAGGAAATCTGCAAGTAAATGTTACTGTTTAATTTGAAAATGATCGAGAATAAATAAGCTCCCGCCAATCCAAACGGAATGGATAACAATACCGCAAATGGTAAAATATAACTCTCGTATTGTGCACTTAATAAGAAGTAAACAAACACCAGACACAGAATAAAGATGAAAATAGTCTCACTTCCTGAAGCTAATTCCTCACGTGTTAATCCGGAGAATTCATATCCGTAACCTGCCGGTAATTCTTCGGCAGCAACTTCCTGAATTGCCTTGATTGCATCTCCTGAACTAAATCCGGGATTTGGCGCTCCTGTGATGGCAATAGAAGAGAAAAGGTTAAATCTTGAAATAGATTCCGGTCCAAAAACTCTGGTCATTTTTACAAACTCTGTAATTGGAGCCATTGTTCCCGAGCTGTTTCTCACAAAGATTTTGTTTAATCCTTCTGTATTGGTTCTGAACTCCGGTGAAGCCTGTATCATAACACGGTATTGTTTCCCGAATTTATTGAAATTCGAAGCATACAATCCACCATAATACCCTTGCATCGTAGACAAAATCGTATTGATTGATACGCCTGCATCTTTCGCTTTTGCCAGGTTAATATCCATCATATATTGAGGGAACCCTGGATTAAAAGGCGTTGTTGCATATTGTATTTCTGGACGTTTTGATAATTTTTCTAAGAATTCTGTATTCACTTTAAAGAATTCAGCGGTAGTATGTCCTCCTTTGTCCTGCAATTGGAATTCGAATCCACCACTTTGTCCAAATCCCTGAATGGTTGGCGGAGAAATAAAGAAAATATTAGCTTCGCGAATACCGCTTGTTTTGGCAAAAAGCTGTCCAATTACATCATTAACACTTAATTCACGTTTATCCCAGGTTTCCAGTTTTACGATAACCATACTGTAGGCACTACCTGCTCCTGCTGTAAAGTTTTGTCCTACGATACGAAGGGTATTTTTAACTCCCGGAATCGTATTGGCAATACTGTCTACTTTTTTGGCAATTACTTCAGAACGTTCCATTGAAGCTGATGGCGGCAGACTAATGTTGGCAAAAACAGTTCCCTGATCTTCCGCAGGAACGAAGGCTGACGGAGTCGTTTTCATCATATAAAATAATGCCGAACCTGCAATAACGATAGCCAGAAGTGCAATCCATTTTTTGACAGAAAGGAATGTAACGGAACGTTTGTATTTTTGGGTTACATTATCAAATGCAACGTTGAATGAGGTGTAAAATCTTTGAATAAAACTTTTATGCTGATGATCGTCGGCATGCGGTTTTAAAAGTAAAGCACATAATGCCGGACTTAAAGTTAAAGCGTTGATTGCCGAAAGAATAATCGCAACAGCCAGCGTGATACCAAACTGTTTGTAGAAAACCCCTGTAGATCCATTAATAAAGGTAACCGGAATAAATACGGCTGCCATAACAAGTGTGATCGAAATAATCGCGCCTGAGATTTCATCCATTGCATCAATGGTTGCTTTTTTAGACGATTTATAACCATGATCGAGTTTGGCGTGCACTGCCTCGACGACGACAATGGCATCATCGACCACAATACCAATGGCAAGTACCATTGCAAAAAGCGTTAACAGGTTGATCGTAAATCCAAATAAATTCAGGAAGAAAAACGTACCTACAATCGCTACCGGAACTGCAATTGCGGGAATTAATGTAGACCTGAAATCCTGAAGGAATATAAATACTACTATGAAAACCAATATAAAAGCTTCAATTAAGGTATGAATTACTTTTTCAATAGAAGCATCCAGGTTTTCGTTAACGTCTACCAGAATCGTATATTTTACTCCTTTTGGAAAGTTTTTCGCTGCTTCTTCAATCAGCTTTTTAGAGTTGTTGATTACATCACGGGCATTAGATCCCGGAGTCTGGCTAATTGCCATCGCTGCCGATTCTACACCGTTTGTTTTAATGGTTGAGGCATAACTTAGAGATCCCAGCTCTACTTTAGCCACATCTTTTAATCGCAACATTTGTCCGTTACCTACAGATTTTATGACAATGTCTTCAAATTCCTGGGCACTTGTTAAACGTCCTTTATATTTAATTACATATTGAAATGCCTGATTTCCGTTTTCACCAAATTTACCTGGTGCCGCTTCAATGTTTTGTTCAGCCAAAACAGCCGAAATATCGCTCGGAATCAGTTTGTATTGTTGCATGACATCCGGTTTTAGCCAGATTCTCATAGAGTAATCTTTTGCTCCAAAAACGGTTACATCTCCTACTCCAACTACACGCTGAATTTGTGGTACAAGGTTGATTTTAGCATAGTTTTGAAGGAAAGTCTGATCGTAAGCTTTATCATCACTGTAAAGAGAGAAAATCAATAAGTTACTACTCTGGCTCTTTGTTACCGTTACACCTGCCTGAGTTACCTCTACCGGTAATAAACTTGTAGCTCTGGAAACCCTGTTCTGAACGTTTACCGCTGCTAAGTCTGGATTGGTTCCTACTTTAAAGAAAATTTTGATCGAAGCATTTCCGTCATTAGTTGCTGTAGAAGTCATGTAAGTCATGTTTTCTACACCATTAATCTGCTCTTCAAGCGGAATCACAATACTTTTAAGTACCACATCTGCATTGGCACCAGTATAACTTGCCGAAACGTTTACTGTTGGAGGAGCAATATCAGGGTATTGAGAAATAGGCAACTCAATAAGCCCCAGAATACCTAAAATGACAATAATAACAGATATTACTGTCGAAAGGACAGGTCGTTGTATGAATTTTTTAAACATTTTTTCTTATTTTAAGTCAGCATAAACCGTTTCTGGTTTCTGATTTTGAGGTTTAATTTCACTTCCGTCTTTTAGGGAAGCTACTCCTTCTAATACAATTTCATCTCCTGCTTTTAAGCCGCTTGTTACAACATAATAATTGCCTGCTGTATTTTCAAGGATGGTAATGTTGGTGTTTTTCGTTTTTCCGTCTTTGCCCACTGTTACTGCAAAAATTTTGTCCTGAAGTTCAAATGTGGCACTTTGAGGAATTAGAATAACATCTTTTACATCTTTTGGAATTCTTACTATTGTACTGCTTCCGCTTCTGATGATTCCTTTTGGGTTAGGAAAACGTGCTCTGATGTTTACGGAACCCGTTTCTGTATTAATAAGTCCGTTTACCGTTTCTACATATCCTTTTTCAGGATAAACAGAACCATCTGCCAGAATTAATGAAACGGGCGGTATTTTTTTAATTGTTTGCGTTAACGAAGATCCTGCACCGGCATTTTCAGTAAAGTTTAAAAGCATTTTTTCGTTTAATGCAAAATAGGCATACACATTTCCAATACTAGAAACAGTTGTTAAAGGTTCTGTGGTATTAGAACTTACTAAGCTTCCTAAACGAAACGGAATAGAACCTACAACTCCGTTAACCGGACTTGTTACGGTAGTATATCCTAAATTGGTTTTAGCATTTACTAAAGCGGCATTTGCCTGTGCTAATGATGCTACAGCAGATTCATAAGTATATTGTGCCGATTCTAAATCGTATTTACTAATGATTCCTTTTTCTACCAGTGGTCTTACTTTATTTACAGCCAGTTTTGCCGAACTTAAATCTGCCTGAGCACTTTTTATACTTGCTGTTGCAGTACGAACCTGTTGTTCGTATTCCGGCGCATTGATTTTAAACAAAGGCTGACCTGCTTTTACAACAGCACCTTCATCAACAAAAATCTTTTCGATGTAGCCTTCAACTCTCGGTCGGATTTCTATGTTTTGCTGTCCCTGGATACTTGCGGGAAAGTCTGTATTTAAGGTTGTGGATTTCGGCTGCAATGTCAGCGTTTTATACTCTTTGACTTGTGGTGCACCTCCGGCCTGAGCCGATTTGTCATTTTTATTACCACACGATGTGATGATAATAGCTGCTGCGAGAATGCTTAAAAAGGATTGCTTATTCATTGTGAAAATGTGTAATTATCAATTTATATCGAAACAAAAGAACTAAAATATTACAGGCAAAAAATTTTCAATAGACGTAAAGCAAAAAACAATCGATGGAGATTACTTAAGAACCGATAGAAATTTATTTAGTTAAATTTCTCTATTTTAAAACAAGCTCGTCGGCTCTAAAATGGTTTTTAAGGATTCTGATTCTATTTTGGACGATTGGTTTTATTTCTTTTATAAATATAGTGTAATATTGTCACAAAATCAAAAATTATAATGTCATCAAACTTTTTTAAACCATACATATTCACCGGATTACACATTCTTGCCTGGTTATTATTGGGATTTACCTTATTATTTTATATCCCTCTGACCTGGAATATTGTGCTTCCGAGTATCTTTTGGTTGTGGCAATCGATCGTCTTGTTTTTTATGATTGTTATCTTTTATTCGAATGCTAAAATAATAGTTCCGAAAACAATTATTAAAGACAGGGTCACACCATTTCTATTGTGGGCACTTTTTATCATTTTTGCGATGCAGTTTATTGCTTATTTATACAATCTGAATACCGATTTACATAACAAAATTGCTGCTATACTTGGTTTTAAAAAATACCGAAGCAATTATTTTGACAACTATGTTTTTACGATCACTTTATTGGTTTTAGGTATCAGCACAAGCTGGGCCATGCTACATCACTGGCAAAAAGCGGCACAGCATAAACAAAAACTGGAACAGGATAAAACTATGGCAGAACTTGCGATGCTGAAAGCGCAGATTAATCCGCATTTTTTCTTTAATTCACTTAACAGTATTTATTCTCTTACGTATACCAATATTGAAGATTCCCGTGGTGCACTTCATACTTTAAGCCGTATGATGCGGTATTTGCTTTACAGTACTGAAGGTGAAAGAACTACTGTGCTGAAAGAAGTAGAATTCATGAAAGACTTTATTGCTTTGATGAAACTTCGAGCCAATAGTAAACTAACGATTACAACAGATATTCCGGAAAAATTACACGATTATCCAATTGTTCCGATGTTGTTATTACCTTTAGTAGAAAATGCTTTTAAACATGGCATTCATGCCACAGATAAAAGCGAAATACATATTAAACTTAAACAGGAAGGAACTAATCTTGAATTTGAAGTAATCAATACTTTTTTTGAGAAAACTTCGGTCACTGATCAGGGCGGAATTGGATTAACAAATACCAAACGCAGGTTGCATTTAATTTATCCGAACAAGCATATTATGGTTGCCGGAATTGATCAAAACGGAAATTATAAAGTAAACCTGCAAATAACTTTAGAAGAATGATTGTATTAAAATGTATAGCCGTCGATGACGAACCACTTGCTTTGAAACTGGTGGAAACTTTTATAGGACAAACTCCTTTTTTGCAATTATTGTACAGCTGCGATAATGCGGTAGAAGCCATGAGCCTGATACGGGAACAACAGCCTGATGTTGTTTTTTTAGATATAAACATGCCTAATTTAACGGGAATGGAACTGGCAAGATTGCTTCAGGAACAACCTGGCCCATTGCCTAAAATTATTTTCACAACTGCTTATAACCATTATGCCATAGAAGGTTACAGGGTAAATGCTGTTGATTATTTACTAAAGCCTTTTAGCTATGAAGAGTTTTTAAGAGCCTCTAACAAAGTGCTTCAATTATCTGAAGAAGCTTCTAATCACTTTCATTCTGTTACTGCCGATGACGAATTTATATTTCTGAAAGTAGAATACCAATGGGTTCGAATTTCACTGAAAGATATTTTATATATCGAAAGTTTAAAAGATTATGTAAAAGTACATCTGGAAGATTCACAAAAGGGACTCATGTCGCTTATTTCTTTAAAAGCTCTCGAAGAAAAATTACCAACCTCAAAATTTATGCGAATCAACCGTTCTTTTATTGTTGCCCTGGATAAAATAAATGCAATAAGCAAGAATTCTATATTCATTGGAAAAACAGAAATTACGGTTGGTGAACAATACAAAGAAACGTTTAAAACCATAGTTGATAAATGGTTAAAATAAAATTGAAATAGTATTATCATGGAAAAAAGATCAAACAAATATTATCTGACATTAAGCCTGAAACAATATGCAAATGGTGAAACCGAACCGGCAAAAGAACTTGGTATTGAATTTAGTAATCACGATGAAATCTTTGGCATAATTGAAAGAATTAAAGCTAAAAATATATTTGAAAACGAATCTGAAGCTACACAATTTGCACTTGGACTGAAATTGTTTAGCGAAATAAAAATCAAACATCGTAACAATCCATTGTTTGAAGAACTCAACGAGGTGTTCCCTACCTTTATGAAGAAATTAAAAAGTTTGTAATTTCTTCCTGATTTATCTCAAAAAGTATTGCATTTCGAGAATTCTTATACATCAAAAAAAGACTGATAACTTATTTGTTATCAGTCTTTTTTTGGTTGGAATCAAAACGAAGAAAACTTCTTTGTTTGAGATTAAAAATTTCGTTATCTATCCAATAACATCTGCAATTGAAGCACCAAAATTAATATGAAGTACATTTCCGGTTGGTGTTACCAAAGCCGGAACAGATTGTACTCCTGCTTTTTGAGCTTCAGAAATCTTAGATCTGTCTTCGCCCAAATGTACTACCTCAACATCAGACGGATTAATTAAACTTAAAATATCGTGTTCTGCACTTACACAAACCGGACAACCGGCATGATAAAAAATTGATTTACTCATTGTAATTTGTTTTACTTTGACTTTATTGTCATTACAAAATTAATCAGGTTTAAAATCGTCCTGATAATCCAGTTTTTTCATTTATAATCCTATTCTGGTCTACTTTGAGATTAAGACTGGACTATTGGTAATCCTTAAAACTGGATCTTTTCGATATGCTCCTTACTCCCTATTTTTGACTTTATGAAAGAAGACATTATTTTTAATCTGAAACAGGTTCATCAGCGTATTGAAAATGCCTGTCAATTTTCCGACAGAGAGGTTTCAGATGTTCAATTATTACTGGCTACTAAAACAGTTTCCCCTGAAAAAATCCGAATTGCTATTGATACGGGAGAAACACTGATTGGTGAAAATAAAATGCAGGAGTTACGTGATAAAGATTCGGCTTTGAAAGATTTAAATATCGAACGTCATTTTATTGGTCATCTGCAAACAAATAAAGTAAAAGATGTCCTGAAATATGCCAGTTGTATTCAGTCTCTCGACCGGTTAAGTCTGGCGCAGGAACTAGACAGACAATTACAAAAAGAAGGACATTCTATTGATGTTTTTGTTCAGGTTAATACTTCGTTTGAAGATAGCAAGTTTGGTTTAGCTCCTAATGAGGTAATCTCTTTTCTTAAAGAAATAAAAAATTACCAAACACTGAATATAAAAGGCTTAATGACCATAGGATTACTGGATGTGGAGAAAGAGAAAATGCGTCCTTCTTTATATTGGCTGCGAAAAATCAGGGATAAAATATATCAGGCTGATATTGATGGTATTCACGATTTAAAGCTTTCAATGGGAATGTCACAGGATTTGGAACTGGCTATAGCCGAAGGTTCAAATCTGGTAAGAATTGGAACTTCTGTTTTTGGAAACCGCTTTTTGGGAAAAGAAATCTGGAATGAAAATATTATAGAATAAAGCTTAATTTTGCACCAAATAAAAGCTCAAATGAATCTGTACGAACTTGTTGTAAACGATACTGAAAAAATAGCACTGAACGATTTACTTTTTAGCGAAGAGAATAAATCTGCTCTTTTTCAAACTATAAAAGAACATCAATACATTGAAGAGTTAAAAAAATACAATCTTAAGGTTGATAACAAAATACTCCTTCACGGTCATTCCGGATGTGGTAAAACGACAACAGCTAAGGCTATTGCTACTGCTTTAAATAAAAGTATTGTTATAATTAATCTGAGTACGCTAATCAATGCTAAAATAGGTGAAACTTCAAAAAATGTAAAGGCAATTTTTGATAAAGCGATTCGTGAAAAAGCAGTGCTGTTTCTGGATGAATTTGATCAGATTGGCAAAAGCCGGGATAATGATGACAAGGATGTTGCCGAGATGAAACGTCTGGTCAACACCATCATTCAGTTGATAGATTATTTGCCTGTAGAAAGTTTGCTTATTTGTGCAACCAATTATTATAATAGTATTGATACAGCCTTGCTAAGGAGATTTCAGATTAAACTAAAGTTTGAAATGCCAACTGAAAAAGAACTTGATCACTATTACGATAAACTATTAACTGATTTTCCGTTGCATTTGCAGGATATTCCACGAAAATACAATATCTCATACGCCGAAGTCAAAGACTACATTCATACTACAATGAAAAGGCAAATTATTGCTGAATTAGAACTTTTGGAACAGCAAAAACTAAGTGAAACAATGTTATAAAAAAATGCCTCATATATTGAGGCATTTTTTTAATTAAAAGGGTTTATTGCTATTAAGCTTTTGCTTTTCTTTTTACGGTACAACCAATTTCTTTAGTTTGCGTAACTGCCGGTTTTTGATTGCTTTTTAAGGCTGCAATTGCATCTTCGGCATATTTTATTTTTTCAGTTTTAGTTCCTTCAGGATCATTATCTATTGCTCCAACATATTCTACGATATTTCCTTTGGCGGTTTTAGATACGATAAAAAGATGTGGTGTATGTTTTGCACCGTACTGATCAGTAACTTTTTGTCCGGCATCAAATAAATACGGAAAAGGATATTTTTTTTCTTTTGCCAAATCCTGCATTTTATCAAACGCATCTGCTTTTGAAGCTTCAGGATCGTTTGGATTAATCGCAATTACCGGATATCCTTGTGATCTGAACTTTTTGTCTAAGTCAATGATTCTTTGCTCATAAGCGACAGCATAAGGACAAGTGTTGCAGGTAAACACTACAATAAAACCTTTGGCTTTTGGATAGCTTGCAAAAGAAACTTCTTTGTTGTCTACATTTTTCAATTTAAATTCCGGTGCGGTGTCTCCGGCTTTAAGCGTTGCCGTTTGTGCCTGAGAAAGAAAGGCAGAAAATGCCAAGACTAATAAAAGGATTATTTTTTTCATTTTGGGTAAAGTTTTAATTAGTTAAAGGTTCTGTATTTTTAATAAATGTTCTACAACTTTTTATATTCGCTCAATAATTGTTCGTAGGTAAATTCGCTTTCAACAAATTTTCGTGTGTCGCCTTTAATAAAAAGCGTTGCGGGAATACTGCCTGACCATGAAGGATCAATTCTGTCGATATATTCCTGCGGGCTGCTTTCGTTTAGAAGAAAGACTTCATTTTTTAGATTTTTTCTTTTTACAAAGGGAATTACGTTTGAGTTTAATTTCGATTTAAAATCAACGCTTACTAACAAAACTTTTAGCTTATCTGATTTATAATCTGCTGCCAGTTTTTCGAAATGCGGAAGCTCTTTTATACAAGGTGCACACCAGGTTGCCCAAAAGTTGATAACATAAGTACTGTCTTTTCCTGTTTTAATTCTTTCATTAAGCTGATCTAAAGTAATCAGTTTTACATTCTGGCTGTAAGCCGATGCTGAAAAAAATCCAAAAAGAAAAATATAGATAAAAGACTTGATTTTCATAAGTTACAGCGCTTTAGGATTTGTTTTGCCTTACAAATATAAACTAATGAAAATATACTTTTTGTTAATAAAAGTTTAATGGTTTGAAATAGTTGTTTTAGAACTACAAAGGTTCAGAGCCACAAAGGCACAAAGGTTTTATATATTTTGTTCCTGTGGAATTCTATAATGTTTGGTGCTTTTTTACAGTGAAATTTTTCTATCAAATACAAAAAGTTTACTTTTTAAAAGGAGACAAAGCTTTATTCAATTCTATTACATCTTCTATATAACGAGGATATGCAGTTATATTCCTGACGCTATGGTTTTGATTGTTTGTTATCCCGATTTCAGCTGTTTCCACAAATGGAGATTTTATTATTAAACCATTTAAAATACAATCTGCAATATATTCAGAATGTATTTCAAATTTTGGAATTGCTCCCAGATGTTTTACGATTATTGGTTTCAAAATAGGTTTCTGATTTTCTTCTATTCCAACCATTGGCAAAAGAAGTAAAAAGAAAACAGGATATTTTTCAAAGGCTAATAATTCATTTAATGTGAAAAAACATATTTCAAAATGACCTCCTAAATTACCAATGTATATATCGTTCAGGAAAAAATTGATTTCGTATTCCTGAAACTCAATTGCAAAGTTTAAATCATTTGTTAGATCATCAGTAAAATATCTTGGATTTTCCTCTATTGATTTATAATTAAAAAATATTCGTTCCCATTCATAAAAATCAGTTTCATTGGTTTCTATAACCTCAACTGCTTCATCGATATTAATTTCTTTTTTATCATCAAAACCTCTAAACCAGCATAAATACAATTTCCAGAAAAAGGTATTATGCTGAATTTCTTCTTTTGTTATCTGTCTATTCATAGTTACAAATGATCTTGTGGTGTCCACATTCTAAAAAACTTAAACATTTTAGAGTATTCTTCCCGTGGTACAAATGCGATACAAACTTCTTTATTTTCTAATGCGGATTCTGTTAGTATAATATGATCTGTTTCTTTTGTTGCATTTATAAATTCTTTTTCAGAAACTACACAAACTACTTTTTTAAATATTCCGTTGATCCATGTTTGCATATTCTCATTATGTTCAAACTTTCTAAAACAGGCTAAAGAAGCATGTGCTGTTATTACGGGAACCAGTTTGTCCGGAACATCCTGCTTTACTAAAATGTACATTTTCATATTATTTTTTGTTCAGATAAAACATTATTTTATTCTAATTACCTCAAATCAGCAATTGGTCCGCCATAACGTGAATGTCCTAACGGAATATCTAGTGTACTGGCTTTTACTAATGATTCATTTTTTAGTAATATTTGGGGCATTTTTATACTATCCCCATAATAATGTTTGTTGCCTGGAATTAGTTCTATGATATCAAAAGTTTGTTCCTTCATTTTTTATTCTATTTATAATACTGTTTTAATTATTGAATTAATGGTAATTCTTTTTTCAAAGCCTCCCATTGTTCATTTTTCAAATACCTTGGAAGTAATGCTATTTCTTGCAGTTTTTTCATTTCATATAATAGAGATAAATCAACTTTTTTTTCTTCGAATGCAATATTCAAATATAAATATTTCAACTCAGTTAAGGATTTTAATGGACTTATACTTTTAATCAATTTACCTGTGCCACTTATTTTTCCGTGATGAATAAAGAGTTCTTGCAAATTTATTAAAGAAGAAATTGGGGTTAAATCATATAGGTTATTAATTCCAAAGATATAAAGTGTCTTTAAACTTTTCATCCCTGTTAAAAAGTCAATATTCTGAACTTTTTTGATATTGGCAAGTACCAAAACTTCAACAGATTTTAAACTGGATAAGTCTGGAATTTTGTCCTGCTGATTTATACTTAATTTTAAATATTTTAAGTTCGAAATTGTTGAAAAAACCGAAATTCGCTCTTCATCAATATCTCCTAATGAAATGGCTTCTATTTTATCATTCTCCTTTAAAGAAGATAAGTTAGTATATTTTAATTTAAACTTTTTAAGAGGTGTCGACATTTCTAGAAACACAGTGTCTTTAGGAATTTCTGATAAATCAAAAATACCTCTAATGGCATCTTTATAAGAACCTAAATGAGCAAAATCTCCTGAAGGTGCTTTTCCTTCTAATAAATAATTATTCCAATTCATATACTTTGATTAGTTTCAAATTAATATCTGGTTTATAAAATCAGTTAGCCAATTCTTTTTAATTCCTTTAAGACAAAAATTTAAAACCATAAAAATCAAACAATTAAAGTAGCTTCTTTATGCTGAAAAACAATAAATTCATCTATGGTTCCTTGCTTATAAGCATTACGAAATCTGCCAGCTTTTCTTGGTATCCTGTCATCATTACGTAAAAAATTTACTTCGATATTCTTGTCATCTTTTTTTAAAATCAGCTTAAATGTATCCTCTTTTAAAATGTAGTCAACAATAACGCTACCATAGATATAATCTGTTAAATTATCCCATGCAACACTTGAGATATTCGATATCCAGGGTTTTGTTCTGTCATAAAAGCTCCAGTGGCATCCTACTATGATATCATCTACAAAAACATAGTTATCGGCACTCCAAACGGCATATACTATAAACTCTGTATCATCAAGCAATAATCCAAAAAATCCGGGACCACCCATTCCGTAATTTCCCAGAGAGGTACTAACTTTTGTCACTGATTTTCCTATAATTGTTTTTTGAGCGGTATCTTTGAATAATAAAGGCTTATTAAAAATTAAAGTTTCTGTTCTTTCTTTTAATTCTCCATACATTAAAGAAGCCTTTTCGTTACCTCTGGGAAGACCTATTTCTTTATATTCCAACCAGCCAGATTTTTTCCAATGAGATAGTTCTTTCTTTTTTATTATCATTGAATATTGCTCAATGAAGCCCATTTTTAGATTTACATAATCATGCTTTTTCATTACGGTTGTTTTATCAATGTTTGGACCAAAATGTTCGACCTTCTATTATATTGAGATTTCAATAGAAGCTACTAAAACATAACATATGGATTATTTAAGTTATTTTTTTTTGCATCAGGATAAGGATCTTACATCCGGCAAAAAACATTTCTTACAAAAATATAGAGATCCTAATAATGAGATGTTTAGAGTAAGATATAATTATATCATTATAAGACAGAATAAATCAAAAAAAGAGCCCGATATTGCATCGGGCTCTTTTTCGATCAAATTAAAAAACAAACTGATCGCTACTTTTAATATAATCTATAATTACTTAACATTTAGAAATGTCTTAGATTTTTACATTTATATTATTTACAAACAAAAGTGTCTGCATATTATCCATTTTGGTAAGAGATAAAACTCCGTTTTTGTTTTCGTTAATTGCGTTGATTTTAAAACAAAACTCATCTCCGTCTCTGTCCATTAAAGTTAAATATTCTGTTGTATCATCTGAGTTGTTTTGACAACTGTGCGAAATCGTATATCGATACATCACTTTAAAAACATCCTTATCATAATTGTACAGTTTTCCATCCTGAGTAAATACCCATTTTGTATTTCGATTTGCATCAACATACCACGTTCCGACAATTCTTTTAGAGGAAGGTTCCTGAGTCTGGCTGCTTCCAAAAATTGCAGGAATCTGCCATAATAATAACAGAATTATAAATAGCTTTTTCATATTTTATGTTTTATTGTTTACTCTTGTTTTTTTTGAATTTGTTTTATTTGTAAAAATAATATTAATTAACCAAAAATTATCTATCTGTCAGACAAGTATTTATCAATCAGATCTTAATTGGCTATTTTATAATTATTCTTTGCTTTCTCTGTCTTTTTCGGCTGACCAAATCGAAAATGCGGTATCAGCACCTTCTATTTCAATTACTCTGTCTTTATGCGTCATAATACCTAAACCATGCTCTCCATCCCAGGAACAGGAAAAAAGATAACCGATATAGGGAATATTGTCTTTAAAAACAGATGTTATATAAATGGTGGTTGGCGAAATTAAATTTACAAAATCTTTTATTTCCGCAATATCCGGCATGAAGTCAGGTTTTTCTTCTTCGTTATAATTGTATCTTTTTTGCCATTCGGGATATACCTTCATTAGTGCTGTCAAAATACTTTCGAGTATTTTTATCTGATTATTTTCAAGATATTCGATTCCGTTTTCATGTTCTTTGGTAAGTTCTTCTTCCTCTTCATCATCAAATAAAACTTCACATTGTATACAATCGTCTTCTTCATTAAAAAATGATGCCCATTCTTTTAATTCAATACAATTGAAATAATCCTCCTCTTCGATTTCTTCTTGTTTGGGAAGTACACGGGGACTACCTAAATGTTTATTAAAGAATTCGTAGCAAAATGGCGCTCTGGTAAATATATAATCTGGGTTTTCATCATAGCACAAATAAAAATATTCCAGCGCTTTTTCTTCATTTTTACATTCTAAACAGCATTCTCCTTTATAATAATTTCTAACATAAGCCGCATTTCGTTCTGACGCCGAATGAAGATCGTCAAATTCTAGCCAGCGCATCATATTAGGAAAATCTTCCGCCCAAATATATTCGTTAGTCATTCTTCCAATTATGATAACAGCTTCATAAATACGATACTTTTCATCATCTGCTTCTGCCCATTTTTCTTCAATAAACTGAATCAGGTCTTCTTTAGTAAGTTTATTTTTCTTTAAAGAAAACTTATCAAGAAAAGTAGATATTTCGTCTATGATTTTTACAGCGTTTGACATTTTTTATGCTTTTATTATTAAATGACTCTTCTTTTCAAACGTTCCTACGGAACGTAAAAACTTTTATTTTTTTGATGTTCTACCGATGAGATGTTCCCATGGAACATAACTGAATTTATGGAAATGTTTTAATTTAAAAATTTTTATAAAATATATTAATGAACAATATAAAACATATTTAATGAATGTTCCATTGGAACATTTTATTGGTAACTAATTAATCCTCTTTCTCACATCGTCGTCCCTTAGGGACGTTTGATCTTAGCTATGTGATCTTTTAAGAAAACAGAACTAAATTATATAAAATTCTTTTTATTTAGAT
This sequence comes from Flavobacterium chilense, assembly GCF_001602525.1. Lineage (GTDB taxonomy): Bacteria > Bacteroidota > Bacteroidia > Flavobacteriales > Flavobacteriaceae > Flavobacterium > Flavobacterium chilense. The sequence goes on along the minus strand of NZ_LSYT01000003.1, from coordinate 278,939 downwards.
ACTTTTAAAACAAATCAAAGAGTAATATTAAACATCTTTAAAACTTCAAGAGGAACATTTATTGGCAACTAATTAATAGCTCTATACATATCGTTTCATGGAAACGTTTGATCTCACATTATATTACGAACCTGGCTCTTTAAATATATATTGTTCATCATACTCTATTTCAAATGCCTTTAGAAACTTTTGATATTCTTCCAAAAATGTTTCTTTTTTATGATGTTCTTCCTGATTTTGTATATAGTGAATCACATTCTGAACATGGCTTTTTGAATAAGAAAAGGCACCATAACCTTCCTGCCATGCAAAATAAGGAGATAGATTTTGCTCTTTAATCCATTTACTGGTTTCTGTTTTTACATTCTGAATAAGTGAGGAAATAGATTGCGTTGGCCGCATACCAATAAAAATATGAATATGATCAGGCATGCTGTTTATACATAACATTTTGTGTTGATTTGACTGAATTATTCCGGTTATATATTGATGTAATCTGTCTTTCCATTCTTTATCAATTAATGCTTTTCGAAATTTTACAGCAAAAACAAACTGAATATGTATTTGTGTATATGTATTGGCCATTTTTGTCAAGTATTAATAAATTCAATTTATAAGATGTTGATGAAACATTCATTGCTATTTTTTTCAAAACAATCAAATCATTAAAAAACAACTAACTAATGCTATTTTATACAGGTAAAATATACCCAGCCAATGCCTATTATAGTAAATAACACACCGCTAATGAAACCAATTATCCGGGATGTTTTTCTTCCCCAATAGCGGCTTGCCTGTCCAAGGCTCCATTTACTTTGATAATATTCATCTGGTTTGTAGAGCCAATCCCAGTCTTTAATAGCTCCCAGAATAAATAATATTCCCATTATGAGTATTGTAAATGAAAATATTTTTGCTGTCGTTTCTTTATTTACATGTATCCAATTGTGTATATCCATCTTTGCAATAATAAAATTTAGTTGTTGTATTATGTTTGACATAATTAACTCTACCTTCAATCAAAGAATTAAAATGAGGTTATTCTGTTTATCTCGCAGCAAGGAGCAGTTCTACAGTTTTAGCTTTGGCATCATCTAAAACAGCGAGCATCATTGGCGTTTCGTCTCTATCATTCAATGAATCAGGATCTGCGCCTTCCTGAAGCAATAGTTTCACTTTACGATATACTTCTTTTGCTGTTTCACTGTCCCATCCGGTATACGATGCACAAACCATATGCAAAATGGTATCGCCATTATTATCTTTTTGATGGACATCAATAAACTTCTGTTCTAATACAAATTTTAATACTTCCGTTTTTTTGCGTGCCAATAATGAAATTGCCGATATGTTATCACCATGAGGGCCTGTAATGGTTTGCGAAAAATCGGCTCCGGCTTCGATTAACTTGGGCAGTAATTTCATATCCTCTTCGCTACCACTAAATCGTTTCATAAAAGCAATAAACGATGTTTCTCCATAACGATTAAGCATATCAAAATCCGGAGAAGCATATTGCATCATTAAGTCGAATGCAAGGTTACGTTCACCGTGTGCCATAGTATAATAAAAAGCTGAACATTTGTAATCATCAGTCTGGTTTGGATCAGCATCATGATCCAGCAATGTTTTAATATACTGATATGCACAATTTTTTACGGCATATATTAAAGCGGTTTCGCCCTCATTATTTTTCTGATTGATATCTATACCTGCGTCTATCAACATGAGAAACCATGCCATTTTGGTGTCGTCGCTAATTATATGCCAATAAATATCAATGATGTTGTGTAGATAAGTACGACCTGTACTACTTCTGTAATTTACATCGCAGCCTGCTTCTAATAAGAGATAAAAAAACTCGACCGGTAACCCACGATCCAGATAATATTCTAATAATGTTTTATTACTTACTTCTTCATTGATATTTTGTGTGTTTGAAACCAAATACCAAAAGAATCCAAGATTTTTTTCAGTTGCCGGTGTATTGTAATCAAAAGCAGAATAAATGGTACTTAAAAAGCTATCATATTCGTAAAGATCTAATACTTGTTTACTTCTTTGAAAAATTCCATGAGCCAGATCTCCGGCACCTTCTGCCATGAGAGATTCTATAGGATGTAATATAGCTTTATGATCAAAACATTCGTCAGGAAAACCATAACCTGCTGCTAAATAATCAAGTAATTCCTGCGCGTCTTTAAATTTTTGTGTCCCAATTGTAAACATATTTTCCTGTGTTTTTTATATGTGTTTTTTTATTTTATTACTCAAAAATATAAACGTTATGTTTTTAGGTTATAATTCTAATACAGTATCAAAAGAAGATTTATTTTTTTAGTACTTGTTTTGAAATTATAATTTAGCCTGAATACAAATTTATAAATCACAAATACTGAAGTACTTCACAAAAAGCTATTTATATATTAAAATAAGACTGAATAATAGATCACATAAAAAAAGCCGCAATTTTGACATTTAGTCAACTTTGCGGCTTGATAAAATTGTATTTACAGCTTTTGTTTTTCGATAAAATAGTGCTGATTATTTTATAACTGATTCCTGAAAGAAGATTTATTATTTTGAACGATACCAAAATTGTATCTCCGTTATCTCCTTTTTTATGGTTTTCTATTGTTCCTGAATTTGTAATTTTTCGAATAATACTTTCTCCTCATTATTCAGTTGTTTTACTATTTTATTAAAGTCTTTGCTTTGCCCGAAAATGGTGTACATAACGCTTTCCCAATAATAATCTGCCATTTCCTGAACTTCGGTTTCACCGTTTGAGAATTCTTTCAGATGCTCTTCGGTAAAATAATAGGCTGAAAAATTTTCTTTACTGTCTAATAATAAATTCAGGCTATTTTGGGTAATAAAATACGGAATGAAAGCTTTATTATGCGGATGTTCCTGCAGCGATAAAATCGCATTGATATAAACTTTTATTGATTTTTCGGTTACGCCAAATTTTTCCAAAAATACCGGTGTAAACTTTTGCTGAATCGATTGGTGTTCCTCATCTATTGTTTGATAATAACTAATGAGTGTCTCAAAATAAGTTTCGCTTTCTAATCCTAATGCAAAAACTGCAAAGGTTGAAGGCATGGCACAATTTTCGTCTTCAAGATTGGTGTACCATGCATACTTTTGCCGGGCAAGACTAATGTATTCCAGGATTTCCTGATGAAGGTTTGGATATTTTACTGCTCCTGCAAACAGGTAGTTTTGTCCACATTTTGGAAGTCCTTTTACAGGAAGTAATTCTTTATTTTTTGAAGAAAATGCTATTTCATAACTCTTAGGAAAATCTGATTTGAGCAGATTATTAACGAACACTAATGCCTTTTTATAGCTCTCTTCGGTTTCATTTGTTAGTTTTATATTGATGGTTGCAAAAACATCATTTGCCTTGCCTATAAAATCACTGTCTTTATAACCTGTAAGTTCTTTTGACAGTTTTCCGGTTCCATTTTTCTTAAGCTTTTCTACTTCATCAGAACCTAATGCTGTAACGACATCAAAATATTGATTTGCTGTAACTGATGCATAACTTGGCCCGTATTTAATATGTGAAACGGCTAAATAACACAGAAAACTCAACAATTCATTTTCTTCTTCTGCCAGGATTGGCTGAGGCAGGTTTTCACCTGTTTTAGGAACAAAAATTCTGGAATTATTTTTCTTTACACGTTCTATTTTACTACAAATCAAATCTTTTGTCAAATTTCCCAGCGCATATTCATAACTTCTAAATCCGTTTAGTTGTCTAAGTTTCTCTACAAAAGAAATATACAGTTCTTTTGAAAATGGACGTGTCTGGAAAAAATATTTTACAATAGGATCCAGAAGAAATTTTTCTCCTGTATGCAACAAATAAGGTTCCGGATATGCTTTGTCAATTTTAATTGTTCCTTCATTTATAGCATCAATGAATCTTTCTAAAAGGGCTTCATTGCCTTCTATTTTTACTAAATAATTTAGTTCTCTCATTTTTAAATTTTTATTCTAATAAATTATGGCAATTATTAATTCTCATCTTCGTCATATTCTTCATCATCATCGTATGAAAGATAAGACCAGTCTATATCTAAATTTTCTAAAATAGCATCAAAACGTTCCTGATCATTTGTTCCAATAAAAGCTCCTGTGCAATTATTTTCCTGATCAAAAGAAAGGCTTATCATTTCGTAATAATTGTCTGTAAACACTTTTTGATTGTCTCTGCTTATTTCGGGTACCAACATCCAGCGTTCTTCGATCTGCTTAACAGTTTCAGGATCAATTTCTCCAAAAAAATTTCCGTTATACTGTAATCCTCCCAAAGTCCCATTATAAACAGCCATCAACAAAAAGAAATCCTCGATTGTTTGGCTCTCAATTTCCCAGTCTGATTTTTCAATAGTATCGTAATTGCCATAAACCGCCGGATTATCCTTTTTTAAATCTTCTTTTTTGATTCCCCAAAATGCTACAAGCTGATTTTCTTCATAAATAACCAAATAGTTATCCTCTGAAAAACCAATTTCTCCATCGGGTTTTAAAAGTCTGTTATAAGAATAATTAAGGTTTTCTTCTTTCCCTAATTCCAGATAATATTCTTTGAGTTTTATTGGAAGTTTTACTTCTAATTTCTTTTCAAGGTCAAGAATTTCAGTTTCAGAAAATCCATGGTTTTCGTTTTCAGAAAGGTTATAGAGGCGTTTAATTTTTTGTATTAAAGTCATTTAAAAATAGATTATAGTCTGTAAAATTTATTTTTCTGAAAATAGTTCCAATTGTTTGAAAACCGGAATTAGAGATTTTGCTTTTTCTGATAAAGTATATTCGATATGAAGCGGTTTTAATTTAATGACATTTTTGTCTAAAAGTCCAAAATCTTCAAGTTCGCGAAGTGCAACTGCAATCGACTGTTTATTAGCCCCTTTTATATCTCTTAAAAGTCCGTTGAAACGCAAAGGACCATCAACAGCCAATAAAAAAATCTGCGGTTTCCATTTGCCTGATAATAATTTTAAAAGTCCTTCGGCAGGACATTCTTTTTCTGTTTCTCTGTGATTTTCTGTAGTCATCTTTTTTAGACTAATTGACTTGTGATTAAATACGAACGAACTTTGCGTAAAATTATAAATTTAAACCTAAAGCGTAAACTAAAAACAGTTATATGAAAATACTATTGCTGTTGTTAACCCTGATTTGCAGTGCAAGCTGTCAGTCGCAAACTAATTCTAAAATGAATGAAAATAAAACAAATCCGTTGTTGTGTGATCCTGTTAGCGGTACATGCGAAATGCCAATGGGAGAAACTTCAAATGAAACAACGGTTATTAGTACAGAAAATAAACCTGTAAAAATAATTTATTATACTGATCCTATTTGTTCTTCGTGCTGGGGAATTGAACCTCAGTTAAGAAAACTAAAACTGGAATACGGAGATTATTTTGAAATTGATTACAGAATGGGAGGTTTATTACCTGACTGGAGTTATAACAGCGGCGGAATAAGTAAACCTTCAGATGTTGCACATCATTGGGATGAAGCCAGTTTACATTATGAAATGCCAATTGATGGTGATGTATGGCTCGAAGATCCTCTGGATTCTTCTTACCCGTCTTGTATTGCCATGAAAGCAGCACAAATTCAGAGTAAAGATAAAGCGGTAAAATTTATGCGTGTTCTTCGTGAGAAATTGTATCTCGAAAAGAGAAATATTGCTAAATGGCAAAACATAACCGAAGCCGCAAAAACAGCGCAACTGGATTTTGACAAACTAAAAAAAGATTATGATGGTGAAGCTAAAAAACTTTTTCAGGATGATTTAAATTTGGCAAGAACACTTGGTGTAAGAGGTTTTCCGACTTTATTTTTTGCTGATGAGAACCAAAATAAGTTAACGGTTTATGGTTCTAAACCTTATAGTGCTTATGAAAATGCTTTACTGGCATTATATCCTGAAGCCAAAAAGAAGAAGGTACCAAATGATACTACATTTTCACTTTTTGAAATTTATCCCACATTGACACCCAAGGAATATGCTGTAATTTTTAATATCTCATATACTGAAGCGGAAATTATTCTGGAGAAATTATTCGAGAAAGGAAAACTGAGTAAGAAGACAATAAAAAACGGTTCTCTTTATATCAAAAAGTAATTTAAAATGCTAAAAGCCATAAAGAATGAACTTTATGGCTTTTAGCATTTATATGAATTATATCAATTCGCTGTCTTCCAGATTATCGACACTTATGGGCTGGTCAAATTTAAATGTTACTCCAATACCTAACGGATCACAAATATAAAAGTTTCCCTCTGCAAACCGGATCATCCATTCGATTGAATCTTCCCAAAAGGTAAGTTCAGGCAGATCAACAGGAAAAAGTTTTACCTCTAGGCTCAAAAACTCATATTCATTTTCTCTAATATTATACTTTTCTTTTTGTTCGCTTAAAGTCTGTTTTATAAACAAAATTGCGGTTTCTAAATATCGATCGATATCTGAAACAATTGTTTGCATAAAGTCAATTGTCTGACTGGAAATATTGCTGTTTTTTGTAAAGACATAAACAGGAATTTTGTTTGAAAAAAAAGTATTCGAAATATAACCCGTCCAGTAAAAATCATTTTCAGGTCCATCTCCTAAAACGAGTTGTCCAAATTTAGTTTCATAAACGTTATTATTTTCATTCATAATCATACATAATTAAATCCAACTAAAACTTTTACGCTCAATTTCTCTTTCGGTTTCATCCAAAACAGCTTCTAAGGTTTCTAAATCTAATTTATCAATTTTGGCTATGTCATACAAACCTTGTTTAATGAGATCAAAAGTTATTCTTTCTTTTTCTGTTTCACTTTTATCTGCATAAGCAGCATAATCTTTAAATACTGTAATTCCGTAAGCACAGTATTTTTCTTCTCTTCCGGCATAATACAACGCATTTTCAAAAGAATCTGAAACGATGATATGCAAATGAGTATAATCCGGTAAACGGAACTTTTCCTTACGAAGTTTTATTAATATTTTATCACAAAAACTCTTGTCATAAGGTGCGAAATAAAGCTTGTCTGCATTTTCAAATTCATAATAAAATTGCAAATCATAGATCAATTTCTTATTTTCTATAATACGATTTTCTCTTGCCGTTCTTTCATCTAAACTTCTTTTCAGCGCTGTTGCTCTTAAAGTTGACTTGTATTGTTTGTTTAAATCCCACAGATCTGCATTTTGCAATTCTAACTCTAAAGAAAGTAATGTTTGTACGATCTTCTGCTCATCAAAAATATCCATTTCCTTTTTTTTATGAGCCATAATTTTAAAAGCCTGACAGGCTAATTTAAAAACATCTTCTAAACTTTTTTCAGTTTCTAAAACTGGTAAAATCACTTTAACTATATTATTATTTCGATGATAAGTTGGCAATTTATTATACCAATTAATATAAAGATGTTTGTCTGTAAGATTGGCTGAAAAAAAAGCAAGTTGTATTTGAATTTCTTCAAAAGAAAACATTATGCCTTCTTGTTCAAATCTGTCAGAAATAATTTTTCCAAAATACCTAAATGGCTCGACAAGTCTGCCACCGTAAGAATCATGGGTGCATTTTATAAAATCAATTTTCATTTTATCAAATTCTAATCATTAACTTATATCTAATTTCTTGTAAACTAGAATCTCATTCGCGCATTTTAGCAGTTTAAGTTTAATTAAGTATTTGAAGCAGTACAAAATTAGATGCTATCTGTTTACTAATGATCTTCTAAAAGACATAATTATGTTATGATAAGTTCAAATTTTATATGCCTAAATTATTGAACATACTATAAGAATTACACCATTCTCATTATCTTTCATATAATAACACCCTGTTAATTATGAAATTACAAACTATTTTCGTGTAAGACGTATGCCAACATTACAGAGTAGATTTGTATGGTAACAAACATTTAAAAATTAAATATCATGAAAACTACAGATCAAAAAAACAGCAGTACTTCAACTTCAGGTGCAAAATCGATGGATAAGAAAATAGATAAAAAAGAAACGTCTCCAAAAAGAGAGGTAAAACATAATCCAAAAGACGACAAGAAACCTTCGACAGCAAAAAAATAATTAATTCTAAAGTATATTACTATGGAAAACGGAAACCACCAAAATTACGATCGGGATACTCGTGATTTTAGCCCGAATATTGATACGCTCATTAATAAGGAAAATGCAATTGAGAAAGATCAATATCAACATCAGGAAGAATATATTGATGATGTCAACCATCAAACGAATGATTATAACAGAAACGAAAGCGATCCAAACGGAGAACCTATCCTAAACGGAGAAGATCAGATTACAAATGATGAAGATCCTGAAAGCCTGGATAATACTTTAGAAAAAGATGGGGATCTGGATGATGATGACTCAGAGGACAGGGATAATTTGAGAGATATAGACGAAGAGCCGGACGAAGTATCGCATGATCCTTTTCCGAGTATAAATCCCTGAAATGTTAAGACATTATGACACGTTTTGAATAGATAACCGTTAAGAATTTGAACTTAACGGTTATTTTTTGTAAATTGAATTTCGAAATGAAATTTTATAATAAAAAAACAAAACTATATAATCTTAAGAGATTGAATTGCAGTAATTTTAAATTATTGGTTTTTAGCTAAATTAAAATCTGATTTAAAAATACACTGAGATCATGGATATCACAACTCAAATTGTCTGGTTGTTTGTTCTCGCTATTCCGATAGCGTGCATTAGCTGGACAGTTACACACGAAGAAATATTTAAAGAGCCTCGTGAATGGTGTGTAAAGCATTCTAAAAACGATCGTACTCTTTTGTCACGAAAGGCATTTTATCTTTTTACCTGTGAGTATTGTTTTAGCCATTATGTCACAATCGCTTTTTTAATCCTGTGTAATTATAAACTTTTGCTAAATGATTGGCGCGGTTATATTTTGGCAGGATTTTCGCTGGTTTTTATGGCAAATGTTTACATGAGTTTTTTTGCCTTGCTAAGACAGGCGATAAAAAAGGAAAAGGTAGAAAATGAAAAAATAGAAAATGAAACGGATAGTGAAAAACTATCTGTATAAATATCAAACAGGTTTAACTAAATTAATTATTATAATCATGGAAAATTTAAACTTCATAGACCCGCTATTGCACGGAATAACGCCAAAACCAGCCTCTAAATTATCTGTAAAAAATTTAGTTTGCGCCGGAGTAAGTTCGCTTTTAATTGGTGCGGTATTGAAAAAAACGGGACAACATAAAACTGCTGCAATTGTAGGAAGCCTTGCAGTACCTCTATTGGCAACAGCATGTTACAAACAAATTGCAAAAAACGCTAAAGCAAAAAGAGAAATTAATGACAGCAGCGGAATTGAGTACAACCATTAATGTTTAGTTTTAGATTGAATGTGTTACAACCACTTCATGTAAAGCATAAAAATCACAAAATAAAGCCACGAATTCAGGAATTACTATCAATAGAAAATTCCTGAATTTGTGGCTTTTATATTCAATATATAGCAAAACCTCTTTTTAATTAAAATGGTTTATCTGCTTACTTTTAAGTTTTTAAAGGTATTAGATTATGAAGCTATTTAATCTGAATATTTCCTTCTACCCAGTTTAAAGCCTTATTAAAATCTACTTTTTTGAATCCTTTAAATTCTCCAGGCACTACAAAACTAAATCCGTTGGTAAACGTAATTATATCATCAGAATCTGTGATGATCGCAGCCCTGTTCCATTTGCCAAGATGCTTTAATCCCAGTAAGGCATCTTCAAGCCAGGCTCCGGCAGTAAAATTTTCTATGTCTGTGTCTAAAACCAATAAAAAATTGATTTCGTTGATTTGTTTTACCAAATGTTCTACACTTGGAACTACTACTTTTAAAAAATCATCTTTAGAGACTTCTGCCAATGCTCTAAAAGCTACAATATTGTCTGTTGTATCAATTTGATGTATCATTTTAGTTTATTTTTTTGAGTTATTTTATTCATTATTTATGCTTCTGTTCTATAAATCACCTTCAAATTTAGTTATACAATACAACTGAAACCTTATATGATCTCATTCTGTTTTTATAGAATCACTACATTATGTATAAAAGAATTTGAGGTTTTAAAAGGGTATTTTTAAGGATAAAAGTTTAGATACATTTTATAAAAAAAGCAGGTCGAAATAAATTTCAATCTGCTTATGCTTTTTGTATTATGGAATTAATACTGCTCTTCCTTTTATTTGTCCGTGTCGTAGTTTGTCATAGACTTCGACTGCCTGGTCTAAATTGTATTTTTCGATTTCAATATGAATTTTCTTTTGTATTGCCAATCCAATTACTTCCATCAACTCGGTTCTGGAACCCCAATACGGATTGGTCATACTTACTCCAAATGGCAAACCGTTCATGTTGTATTCATATTTTCCTCCGCCAAGGCCTACAATCGTTAAGTCACCATCTAAACCGATCACTTTTGTTCCTAAATCAATGGTAGAAGAGGCGCCTACAAAATCAAGTACTACTTTGGCTTTTTTGATTCCTGTAATTTTTTTTATTTGTTCTGCAGCATCTTTATCTGTAGAATTAATTGCGTAAGCAGCTCCTAATTTCTTTGCAAATTCAAGTCTTTCAGGAGTTATATCGCAGGCAATAATTGTCGATCCGCACATTTCTGATAAAATCTGTAGGGCGACATGACCCAATCCGCCCACTCCAATTACGACTACATATTCATCAGGCATTAATTTAGGCAAAGAACGTTTAATTGCTGAGTACGGGGTTAAGGCTGCATCTGTTAAAGGAGCTGCAATAACAGGATCTAAGTCGTGAATGTGAACCAGCAAGCGGGAAGAAGGAACGAGCATATAATCTGCCATACCGCCGTTTAATCCTAGTCCGCCACCAAAAGCCATTTCAGACTGATGATCACAATAATTTTCATTCGAATGCTGGCAAGGTTTGCAATGTCCGCAACCCCAGGGTCCGTAAACCAAAACAGCATCTCCTTTTTTAAACCCTTTTACATCCTCTCCTATTTCTTCTATCCATCCTGCATTTTCGTGTCCTAATGTAAAAGTAACTCCGGATACTATTCCTTCGTCTATGATATGCAAATCAGAATGACACACTCCTGCTCCGCCAATCTTTAATAATACTTCATCTCCTTTTGGAGAGGGCTTTTCTAAGTCATTTACAACCCTAACATCTTTGTTACCAAAAAAACGTACTGCTTTCATAAGATTTTATTTATAAATTACTATAGTAAATTTAATCAAATAAAATCCAACTGCCTTACTTTTAGTGCTCTTTATCAATTTCTTAACTTTTTTTAGGTGCTGAGGTTTAAAGGGACAAAGAGGCAAAAAGAAACCATTTACCCCATTTTACTCTCGCAAATACCCGCCCGTTAGCGCAGATTTAAAATCTCACTAACTTTGTGTAAATATATCTGCGCTATTGGGGTTTGCAAATCCGCACGATCGTTTTTTTTTGCATAGCAAGTTTTAAGTTTTTAAGAAACAGGCAAGGGCTTCTACGTTTTTTGTGCTAATGATGGTTTTAGCTCTGTTTAAAAAATCAGAGTATACAATATCATCTCTGTAAGTTGCCCAATTTGTGGTATTTATGCCCGGTTTTGGTGACTTACTAAAATTATCGCTATCACATTTTGACAGCTCTGTTAATAACCGAAAAAAAATTTCTAAAGTAGGTGCGATAAGTTCGTGAACTTCATCTTCTTCGTTCTCTTTACCAATTGTTACATATACAGGGGTGCCATTTTGTGTAGGATCTGCTAAAATCTTTTTTGTGCCGTCTGTTGTGGCAATGATAACTTTTCCTCTCTTCCAGGGCGTGTAATGATGAAATGTATTTCCTTTGTCAATAGTGTAGTCCATTGGGAAAAGTTTATTATACCACTGTATATGAATATTTGTAGGCATTATAATACCTGTCTCGTAATTAGAATATAAGTAAGTGAGTTCGGGTGACAGATCGTGATTTTCAATTTTTTTGAGTGGAAAGGAAGGGTCTCTTGTTTCAAAAGATAATATAGTCTGGCTTTCCGGTCTTTGTATAACTTGCTGAAATTCCTTTAATGTTTTTGCTAATTTATTTAAATCATTTGCCATAGTGTTTCTGATAGGTTATGGTCACTTGAGAATGTGCCAAAAATTGAAATTCGTTTACCTCATTCGTGAACTTAGCGAATCCCCGCTACCGCACGAATCCTTTCGTGTGGTACGTTCCAACTATACCCTCAACACTATGAAATTTATAATTTCTACTCATTTTAATATTTTAAACTTTTAAAAACTAGAGCTTGACATACTTTGCGCCACACGAAAGGATTCGTGCGGGAGCGGAGCTGAGGTTTAAAGGGACAAAGAGGTAAATATTTTAATTTTAATTGAAAAACTACCATTGCATTTCGCCCTTCAAACTGAATGATGTAAAAACCTTTGTTAACGGAAATTATTTTTTATTCATTTTGATTTTCTTGTGTTTATAGTATAATTCAGTACACTTTTCATTATAGCCAAAATAGGTTTCCTCCGAGAAATCTTCTAAACTGGTGCTTTTGATTTTCATTTTTGTCTTAATGGTTGGTATTTTGATTAATTTCTCTTTCCTTTCATCATAATAGTTCCAATTTCCAATATAATCATCCGTCAGTAGGTTTATACTCGATTCTCCGCTTCCGTCATTTACAACATTTCCAAAATAATAGAAGCTCATTCCAATTAATTGTATTTTTTTTGTTTTGGAATTATATCTAAATTGATTTTTATAGCCTGAACGCATCCAGTCATTGAAGAATATAAATCCATTTTTTGATTCTACAATTCCAGACATTTCATTTAAGATTTCAATTGGTCTGCTTGATATAGCTTTATAATTCAATGTCGATAATTTACAAACAATTGTCGATTTTGAAATGTCAATAAAAACAGTATCCTCTTTACCATCAAAATCTATATCTTTTATTAGCTTATCTTGTCCAAATGAATAATTTGTCAAGATTATTAAGGTAAAAATTACTGCGAATTTTTTCATATTATTTGTTTCTTAAGTGTTGCTTACCAATCTGTATTAAGGTTTCATGGCTTTGAGTTTTTATAATTTAATTTTAATTATTTTGAAATTTCCATTTTCATCTTCGTTCCACTTGTCTTGTCCTATCAAATAGTATTTCCCTTTTTCTTTAATTATATGGTTTACAAAATCTTTGTCATCAGATATGAATGCATTTGTTTTTGCAATTTCATTCCAGGTTCCTTTTTGAAAAGAACAAACCGAAATGTTTTTCCACCAGCCTTCATTTGTTCTGGAAAAAATTAAAATTTCATTTGCGTTGTCATGATTGATATCTTCGGTTTTCATGACCCAAACGCCTACTAAACGTTGTTCAATACTTATTTTTGGAATATTTCTTTTAAATTCAATATCTATATTACAAATTTTCTCTCCACACTCAATTTCATTTGTTTCATCATTCCATTTATAATATACAAAGGCAGTGTCGCTGACTTTATCATTATCAATATCTCCAACAAAAAACTTTTGATCTTCTATTCCAATTTTCTCTTTAACAGGTTTTTCTGTTTTAGAATTGTCAGGTATGCTTTTTTTTGATTTAGTTTCACAACTACAAATGATTAAAAGCAAAATTAAAAACTTGATTTTCATAGGTATGTCTTTTATTTTTTCTCTCTCATTTTGTCAATATACTTTACGGATTGCAAATCTACACTATCGGGACGGGATTTGCACTTTCCCCGCTACCGAACTAATCCTTTCGTGTGGTACGTTTCAACTATACCCTCAGCATTATGAAATTTATAATTTCTAGTCATTTTAATATTTTTAATTTTTAAAAACTAGAGCTTGACATACTTTGCGCCACACGAAAGGAATCGTGCGGTAGCGGGGGGACCAATGCAAGTCTCTCTATTTGAAGAATAGTTCTTTATTAGCTAAAAAGGCATTTAAAAGTCGACCACCATCATCAAATTTATTTTTTAAATAGTTTTCATATTGAGATACTAATTTCAATAAATCAGAATTACTTACACTAGCCATTTTTGCAATATCAAGGCTGTACATAACTTTCGCTTTAAAAGTATGGCAAAGTCCAACTTCTTCGATATTTCCGTTTACAATCTCATTAATTTGGAAGGGGCTTTTGCATTCGTTAAAAAAAGGCACATAATATTGTTCGAAATCCGACTTCCAGGCATCTATTATTTTGTCAATCTTATCAACCCCTTCAAAATAAAACTGCATTTCAGGATATTCATTCCAATATTTTTGCTTAAAATATTTTTCACATATTGCTTTCCCACCTCCACCACACAGCCCAATGTCTAAATTTGTAATTGAATTGTTTTTAAATTTCTTATCCAATTTATTAAAAGAAATATATCCTTTTGTTTCAACTGCAATGGTTCGGCTTCTCTTGTTTGTATAGACAAAAATTTTATAATTATACTCCTCCTCAGACATGCTAAACATCTCCTTAGACTTATTATACTTATATCCAATAGGAGCCAAATATGCTAATAAACAATTAATCAACTCTGTTTTAAAATCTGTTATTTTAGATAAATCTGCCATGAGTTTATATTGATATTATAAATTAGTTGAATAAATATTTATACTTTTAGATTCAATCTTGATTGATTCCCCCGCTACCGCACGAATCCTTTCGTGTGGTACATTCCAACTATACCCTCAGCATTATGAAATTTATAATTTCTACTCATTTTAATATTTAAAACTTTTAAAAAATAGATCTTGACATACTTTGCGCCACACGAAAGGATTCGTGCGGGAGCGGAGAAGTGGGGAATTACTTTGCTGGCACAGATTGCAAATCTACGCTATCTGGGTGCCCATGTCTTGCAAACAATTTTTTAGAATAGAACTTATATAGTTTCCTCGTTTTCTCATTATACATGCAGTTGCAAAAGTTAGAGGGGCAATATATTTTTCTCCTTTATAGTCAGGACTTGTTAACACAGGCATGTGATAATAGACATTGTCTTTATTTTCTAAGTCCATATACCACTTTCCTTCTATATGTTTTCTAAAAGTTTCCCCTATGTATATAGTAAACAAATCTAATAACTGGGAATTGTTTTGTAATTCAAACCTATCTTTAAAGTTAGAGATAATCCAATTTTCTAACTCATTTAATGATTGAATACTATAATCCAATTTTAAATTATTTTTGTTGGCAAATTCTGTTGTAAAAGAATCCATTTTATTATCGATATAAAAGATCCATTCTTTAAAATTATCCTGTGAGTATGACATTCTATAATATTTATTTAACCATATGAATAACATTAATACCTGCCCTCTCCTGGCGCGAGCGTCCCGCTCGTGAACCTAGCGAATCATTAATAAAATACAACAACCTCATTATCAAACAAAAATATCATAAATCAAAAACAAAAACAGCTACTAAAAGCCATTACTGTATCAAAATAAGTTTTAGCCAAAAGATTATTTTAGGTGTTTTGTAAATTAATTATGGAAGTAAGTCTAAATCATATAAACTTTTCAGGATGAAACAATTACCAATATTCAAAAAAGCGAAAACACAAATGAATGCATTTTCGCTTTTGATCTCTATTTTATCAATAATTGAAGTCTTTATCGAAAGTTCTTTATTTACTAAAATCGTAACTTAAAGAAGCTCCAAGTCCAAACTGAAACGTTGTTGCATAATCAGTAACTGCTATAGGTCCCCAATAGTAATCCCAATAATAATCATATCCAACAGCCGCCGACATAGATTGTAAATATGCATGTAGGTTTATTGATAATGGTGAACTGGTTTTAATTTTTACACCTCCTTTAATTTCCCAGGCAAAATAAGTTCCACTACCACTATTAGGTGTTTCAAGAATTGAAGCACCGGCACCAGCGCCTAAAAAAGGTCGGACTTGCTGTGAACTATCCATAAAATAATAGGTATAATCAGCCAATATATAGTTTATGGCTCCTTTATCATTTCCTGCATTGAGCTGAGTTCCCGGAGCAAGATTACCATTAGGTGTAAAAACCTTTGTGTATAAAGGCATCTTTGTATCAAGTCTGTTATATTTTAACTCAATAGAACTATTTTCCATTATAAAATATTCTAAACCTGCACCATACTCAAAACCATCTTCTACACGGGCGTATGAGTTATCAAAATCTACTTTATCAGAAAATGTATAACCTCCATACAGATTTAATAAAAATGCTCCTGAACTTTGAGCTGACATTGCCAGCGAGAAGAAAAAAACAATGAATAATAAATGAATCTTTTTCATAATTTGATTTTTTTAAAGGGTTTAAACTTTACTATAGCAGTTAAATGATTTTATATTGTAAATTTTTATTTACAATATTTTTCAAATTGCTACATATAGCTTTGATTTTACATTTTCCAAAATTATCCAAAATAAAAATAAAAGTGTCTCACATCCAGTGTTTTAATGGTTGCAAATTCTAATTTGAAACCAATATTTGAAGGTTTTGAGGCTCTGAGGTTCCCAGTCGTTAAGGTTTTTCTGTAGAAACGCAATACTTTGTGTCTACCGAATTGTCTATAACAACAAAAGCCCGTTTCTTGCGAAACGGGCTCTTTGTAAAAAAAAAATAAACTAACACAAAACTTTTTAATTGTAACCTTGATTTTGTTGCATCACTTTCTGATCAATAACGGTTTGAGGAATTGGAAATGTTCTTCTGTATGGTTGTGTAGCAGCTTTTGCTGTTCCAGGTAAGTCAAATTTTCCAAAACGAATACTTTGAGGTCTTCTTTGTAATTCCCAATACAACTCAAAACCTAATTCTTTATACAATTGCTGTGCATCTAAAGAAGTAAGTGCTTTTCCGGGAGCATTTCCAAATAAAGACTCTCTTTTTCTGCTTGTACGCAGTTTGTTTAAATCATCCATTGCCAGACCAGCACTTCCTTTTCTGAAATATGCCTCGGCTCTCATAGCATAAATTCCTCCTAAACGGAATAACGGAATATCAACATTACTGTTACCGTTTCCTCCTTCTGGGTCAAACTCATATTTAAATACACGAGCTCCCTGATTAATTTCATTTTGAGCAAAAACAGATTTGGTAGGATCTGCAAATGTCAATGATGGTGTAAAATTCATTCTTGTAGTCGTGCTTTTTTCCATATACAATGGAGAAACTTTGATGCGGTTCCCCAGCATTTCCAGAGATCCTGATGGCAATAATATTGGACCATATTGAAGACCCGCCTGAATTCCTCTGTTAAAATGAAACCAAGGTAAACCCGGACTGCTTTTAGGAACGAGGTCTGTTGCAGGTACACTTACATCTGTACCATCATTCATAAACCATGTACCATCAGCATATTGATAATGTTGTTCAAATCGTGGATCGTCATGATTACCATCCCATGTTGCGTAGAATTCAGGAGTTGTACAAGCTGCGTTTGTTCCTCTGTTTGCCGCAGATGTTCTCTGATTACGTTCCATACACACATAAGCAAAACTGTTAGAACCGTTACGGATGTAATCTATTTTTTGAGAAATCGCAAAAATAAGCTCTTTACCATTTTCATTATCTCTTGCAAAGTTTTTGAAAAAGTCACTTTCTAAACTAAATTTTCCTGAATCGATTAATAAAGATGTATAATAAATAACACGATCCATATCTGTTCCGCCACCACTTACTGCTGCTTCATTAAAATTGAAATTTGATGACGCATTGTTGCGATCTTTAAAAACTGCACGATTTAAATACATATTCGCTAAAAAAGCATAAGCCGCTTGTTTCGTAAATCTGCCGTGGTGGGTTCTCTGTGTTCCAATATCAGCCAAATCCGGAATTAAAGCTTCAACATCTTTAATTAATTGGTCAATTTGAGTATCTGCTTTTAAAACCTGCAAAGGTGCACTTACATTCAACGGATCTCTGTAAGGTGCCTGTCCATATAAATCTAATGTTGTGTAAGTGTAATACGCTAAAAGTCCTTTTGCTTCTGCTAAAAATAATGTCTTTTCAGGAAAAGTATTTTCCTGTGCTGATTTAACTGCAGTCAAAGAACGTGTAATTCCGTTTGTTAATAAATCCCAGTTCGAAACTATAATAGCATTAGTAGAACTCCATGTGAATTCATGCATATCTCTCCATTTACCACCATCTCCCCAGTCACTTCCGCGAGTTGGTAAAATAGCTTCGTCAGTAGTATATTCCTGCATGGCAAAAACGGCTCCGTGATCTGTAAAAGTTCCGTCTCCAAGCCTGTCATATGCTGCAGCAAGCGAACCTGCCGGATTTGAAGTACTATTTGATGGTTGTTCATCTAAAAGAACTTCATTTAAATCAGTACAACTGTTTAAGAGAAAAATAAAAGAGAATATTGTTAAAATTTTTATGCTTAAAAATGTCTTTGTCTTCATGATTTATAATTTTAAAGTTGCTCCAAAACTGAACGTTCTTGAAGTTGGGTAAGCAGCGTAATCAATACCAATAGATTGGTTTCCTCCGTTTGGTTTAGGGCTGTTAATTAATGGGTCAAATCCTGAATAATTCGTTATTGTAATCAGGTTGTTTCCTGTTATATAAAGGGTTAATCCGTTTAACCAGTTCAGTCCTTTTAAGTCGAAATTATAACCAATACGTGCTGTATTTAATCGGATAAAGTCAGACTTCTCTAAGAAAAGAGTTGACAAAATTGGTGAGTTTGTCGGGTTTGCCCCGGACTCATAATAATTTGTAGCAACGTTTCTGTCAGAAGCCAGGTTGTTGATATTTAAGGCGTTTAATCCTGTATTATTCAATAAATAACCTCCCGCTTGTCCAATAATTGAAAATGAGAAACTAAAGTTTTTATATCTCATATCACTATTAAATCCGTAGTAAAAAGTTGGTAAGGCCCCTTCGATAATAACTCTGTCGCTGTTATCAATTTTACCATCACCATTTTGATCTTTAAAGATGTTTCCTCCTTTATCATCAAAACCTATATGCTGCAATAAATAGAATGAACCTGCTGCATATCCACTTTTGTAAATATTAGCATTTACACCAGATTGTCCCGGACCTGAAATAGTTCCTGTTAAAATTTCTGAAATTGGTAAGTCTTTAATTTTATTGTTTAATGTTGCTCCGTTTACATCAATATTCCAGCTAAAATCTTTAGTGTCAATTAATTTTGAACCTAACATAAATTCAAAACCTTTATTCACGATTTTACCCTGATTACTAAGGTTTGTCCAAACTGTTGGCGTTGGGCTTAATGGTGGTGAAGAAACGTTTAAGATTGCATCTGTAGTGGTTTTGTTAAAATAATCAAGAGTTCCGTAAAATTTATCTTTCCATAAATTAAAATCTAAACCTAAGTTGTATTGTGTTACCACTTCCCATTTTAAATTAGGATTTGGTGTTCTAACTACAGAAACTCCATTTACTAAATTTAAATCATCATATAAATAATACCCGTCAGCACCAGATAAAGAGTAACTTGCTTTTGTAATTTTATTTTCAACTTCCTGATTTCCTGTTTGTCCCCAGCTTGCTCTTAACTTTAAGTTATTTATAGCGGATACATCCTCTAGGAAACTTTCTTTAAAAATATTCCATCCTAAAGCAAATGAAGGAAAATAACCGTATTTATTATTATCACCAAAACGAGTTGAACCGTCAGCTCTCATCGAAGCTGTTAAAAGGTATTTTTCATTGAAGGTATAGTTCAATCTTCCAAAATAAGACTGCAATTCGTTTTCCTGGGCATATCCAGAAAGTACAGGCAGTATCCCTTTAAATCCAGGATTGATTTCCGGTTTTACACCAACCCCTTTTTCCGTAATTCCTTCAATACTAAAACTTGTACCAGATCTTTCGAATTTTTGATAAGAGAAACCACCTAAAGCTTCAATTTTATGTTTACCAAATGAGGTATTGTATGTTAAATAATGCTCGATTAATGAGTTTTTTGAATCCAGATTATTCTGAACATATTTACCTATTTTGCTGATATCTGTAATGTTTGGATAAATAGTAGTATTTCTTTCAGATGTTGAACGATCTATACCAATGTTTAATTTATATTCTAATCCGTTAACGATTCTGAAAGAAGTCTCCAGATTTCCTAAAACTCTCAGCGTATTCGTTTTATCTTCATAAATGCTTAGCAAATAAGCAGGGTTATAATGCGCATTCATATTAAAGTTGGTGTAGTTTCCGTTGGCATCAAAAACGGATCTTGTTGGATTAGCCATCAAGGTATGTATCACCAATTGTCCATTAGAACCACCATCGTCACTAGTAGGGACACCATCATCTGTAGTCTGGCTCGCAGTAAGATTCACTTTTAATTTTAAACGTTTGTTGTCTAAAAATGATTCAGAAGCATTAATTCTGCCTGAAATACGTTTGAAATTACTGTTACGAATAATACCTTCCTGATCCATTTGTGCAATAGATGCAAAATAATTACCTGATTCTGTTTGCTTTGCAAAAGACAAAGCATTGTTTTTAGTAATCGCAGATCTAAAAATTACATCCTGCCAATCTGTGTTTCCACCATGGTCAAATGATTTATCTTTGATAGCTTTTCTATACTGATCTGCATTTAAAACGTCTAATTTATGAGCAACATTCGAAACTCCCATATAAGAGTCAAACGTTAATGTTCCTTCACCTTTAGAACCTTTTTTAGTGGTAATCAGAACAACTCCGTTAGATCCTCTCGCTCCGTAAATAGCAGATGCTGATGCATCTTTTAAAACTGTAATCGATTCGATATCACTGCTGTTCAAAAAGTTTAAAGGATTTTTGGCTGCCGATGCTCCAAAACCAACATTTGATCCTGAAGGGCTTACATCATCATTTGCCAGTGGCATACCATCAACAACAAATAAAGGTGTACTTCCGCTTCTGATCGATCCAACTCCACGAATCGTAACATTTACACCAGCTCCCGGTTCTCCACTTGTACTAACTACACGAACTCCGGCTACTTTTCCCTGTAATAAATTATCAGGAGAAATGGTAACGCCTTGTTTAAAATTTGCTGCTTCAAGTTGGGTAACTGCTCCGGTAACATCTTTTTTAGATTGTTTACCATAACCTACTACCAAAACCTCATTCAGCTCAGCTGTATTGGGTTCTAACTGAATTGTCATGAAACCATTTTGAACGTTCACTGTTTTGGTTTTGTATCCTACATACGAAACGTCGATGGTTTTTCCTTCTCCAACCGTAATTTCAAATACACCGTCAAAATCAGAAACTGTTGAATTAGAAGAACTGGTTTCTACGATTGTAGCACCCGGAATTGGCACTCTGTTTTCGTCTACAATTTTTCCTTTTACTTTTATTTTATCAGCTGCTTTATGGCTGGTTGTTTTAGGTGCAATTGTTTTTTGAATTAAAACTAATTTACCATTAATGCTGTAATTAAAACTGGCTTTTTTAGAAAGATCATTCAAAATTAGCGCCACCGATTCGTTTGTATTGTTTACAGTATAAACCGTGTTATCAGCAATAATAGCTTGTCCGTAACTAAATTTATAGTCTGTTTGTTCGCTCAATTTTGAAAAAATAGAAACCAGAGTAGCTTTTTCTATTTTATTTTTTACTTTTGATGCTTCAAAAAAATTAGTTTTACTGTAACCATTTTGAATGGCGAGTAACGCTAGTACTAAAAAGACAATTCTCTTTAGATTTAAATAGGTAAGTTTAAAATACATGATTTAAGTTATTGGTTTTTTTACGATACTTAATTATTAATGGCAGTTGTTCTCAGCAACTGCTTTTTTTGTTTTTAATTCACTTTTACGATTTCGCCATAAACTTTAAATTTTAGGTTTGTGATATAATTTATTTGTTGTAAAACACTTTCTAACGATGCATCCTTTTTAATGAATACGGTTAGCGGAGTTCCCAACACACGCTCGTCATTGTATTGAAACGAAACCCCGTATTTATATTGTAGAATAGTAATTACCTGTTTAAGAGTAGTTTGATCCAGTGTCACATCTTTAGCATACCAGTTAACCAAAAACGATTTATCTGCCTGTTGTTTGGTTAATTTTTGTGCGCTAAACAAAGCTTCTTCGTTTGGAACTAAATCAACACTTTGTCCTTTTGTAGAAACATTTACTTTTCCGGTAACGACAATTACCTCGCATTTTAATTTTGATAACTGGACATGAAATGAAGTTCCTACAACTCGTGTTTTAATGTCGCCGGAACGAATTATAAAAGGATGTTTTTTGTCTTTGGCAACTTCAAAAAAAGCATTTCCTTTTAGTAAAGAAACTTTTCTCTCGTCGCCCATAAATTTTTCAGGATACTGAAATGATGAATTTGCTGCCAGATAAATTTTCGAGCCGTCACTTAATTGGATAGATTTGGGGGTATCTGACGTCTTAAATGATAATTGCTTTTCGGCTGTAACGTTTGGTTTATAGAAAAATCCTAAACCAATTAAAAAAAGAATACTGGCAGCTGCCATATATTTTAAATACGGATTGAAGGTTTTCTTCTTTCCTATTCTAAGCTGAATATTTTCGTATATATCCTGAGAAACTGCATCAGCATTTCCCATTAGGGATTCATCCCATTTTGATTTTTGATATTGGTTTAAAGCAAAATCATTCAATAAATTCTCTTCTGCTACAGAGGTTTTGTTTTGAGAACTTTTGTCTATCAGATGTTCTAAACTATGCTTGATTCTTTTTATCATAATACTTATTGTTACCAGTAAGTACGCGAAAACCAAAATCGTACTATCCGCAAATATTATGAAACCATTAACAGAAAGTTATCTTAAAACTTTTGATTAAAAAAAATGAATGGAGCAAGCCAAGCAAGGTCTTTCAGGCCTTCACGCAATTGTTTCAAAGCCGATGAAATTTGATTTTTAACGGTTTGTTTCGAAATACCAAGTTCATCTGCAATCTGATCAATCGACATATCCTGAAATTTGTACATCAATAAAACTTCTTTTCGCTTCTTTGGGAGTTTATCCAGTAAGGCATAAATAAGATCGATTATTTCCGGATCAATTGAGCTGAAATTGTCAATAATATAATCTTCAAATTTATCTTCGAGAATCGTCTTGTCAAACCGGTTATTCTGATAGTGTTTGAAAACCTGATTTTTTACTGCCCTGAACAAATAAGGTTCTATAGCATTAATATTAAGGTCGTCTTTTCGTTCCCATAAATCAATAAAAACATCCTGAACGATGTTCTGTGCCAAGTCTTTATCCTGAGTCATCGTATACGAAAAAGCATTTAGCTTTTTCCAGTAATCGGTATACGTTTTTTCAAAAATTTCAGGGTTTTTCATAGCTTATTTTGGGACTGTTTGGTGATGTAAAATAATAAAATGAAAAAGCAATGTTTTTTTCCTGAACGTTAACTTTAAATTAAATTATGAATTCGTTTGTTGTATTAATACTACTATTTTGAAGTAAACATGATACTCAGGTTGCGATTTGTTTTTCTTTAACTAACATAAAATTCAAATACCAAATCTAATTTAGTACACTCAAAAAAAGGCAATACTCAGTTGTCTTATCCCCTATCTGTTAATACTAATTTACAATTTCAAATCATGAAACAAATTCTGTTTACATTATGTATTGCCGGTACTATACATTGCAATAGTCAGGTAAAAAATGACAATCTAAAAATCAATCAAATTCAGGTAATTGGCTCACACAACAGCTACCGTCAGAATATTGAACCGGATTTATACAATCTGATTCAGGCAAAAGATACTTCGCGTTCTTTAAAAGGGTTGCAGTACACTCATATTTCGCTTACAGAACAATTAAATAAAGGTTTAAGAAATCTTGAAATTGATGTTTTTGCTGATACTAAGGGCGGAAAATATGCACATCCGAAAGGATTAGACGTCGTAAAATCTGAACAGGTTTATGATCCAAAAGGAGAAATGCAAAAACCGGGCTTTAAAGTTTTTCATATGCCGGATATTGATTTTCGAACTTCCTGTTATACCTTCCAGCTTTGTTTAGCCGAATTAAAAAAGTGGTCTGACGCCAATCCGGATCACGTACCTGTTTTTATTACACTGGAACCCAAAGATGGTGAAGCAAATTTCTTTGGAACTAAACCTGAAGATTTTACACCTGAATTATTTGACGCTTTAGATGCTGAACTTCGCAAGGGTTTAGGAGATAAACTCATCACGCCGGATATGGTAAGAGGAAAATACAAAACACTCGAAGAAGCTGTTTTGCATAACAATTGGCCAACACTGAAAAAAGGAAAAGGTAAATTTTTATTTATTTTGGACAACAACGGAGCCAAAAGAGACTTATACGCCCTGAATCATCCTTCGCTAAAAGGTCGTGCTGTTTTTATCAACGCCGAGCCTGGAAAACCTGAAGCTGCTACTTTATTTAGAAACAACTCCGAAGATCCTGAAATTGCTGATCTGGTTCAAAAAGGATATCTTATAAGAACCAGAGCAGATTCTGATACCAAAGAAGCAAGAGCTAATGATTACACTCATTTTGAAGCTGCTAAAAAATCCGGAGCACAAATCATCACCACCGATTATTATCTGCCTAGTACATTTTTTAATTCTCCTTATCAGATAAAATATGATGATGGAAGTTATGTGAGAGTAGATCCGGTTAATGGAGGAAAATAGCTTCTGGTTTATTTTATGGCACGCAGATGACGCGGATTTGAATGGATTGACGGATTTTTTTCTTTCGTTTTGCTTTGTCACACGCAATGATTGTCCTTCTGAGCGAAGTCGAAGGACGCCCTAGAAAATCAACAATTAGCCCTGATAGGTTTTAAACCTGTCAGGGCTACTTTACGTTAACAAAAACTTTCTAATATTTGATGATTTTAGGAGCGGAGTTCCTTACGTGTCCTTCGACTTCGCTCAGGAAGACATAAAATGAAAATAAAATAGGTACAGTATAATTGTTAGTGAGGCTGTTTCGTTTCTCACAATGACATAAAATGAGAATAAAAATCCGTAAAAATCCGCGTTTTCGCATTAGCGAATCCGTATCATCAGTGTGCCATTACTTTGTGGTTAAAATTACTCCACCCTTTTAATGTCGCCCGTTTTTAAATCAACACTAAAATGATCTGCCGGAACTTCATGCATGAATTTATTGAAAATGATCAGAAACAATCGCATTTGATTTTGTAATAATTTTTCTTTTGAGGTATCTTCTTTATGGTTTTCAAGAAACAACTGAGACAGCACTTTATATTGCTGCGCCCTTGCGGTTCCAACATCGGCCAGAGCCAATTCATCGGCGCTTCTGAAACGATAAAAATCTACCAGAAAATCATAACCCGTCCAGTTAAAATCTTGCTTTTTGAGATTATGCTGAGACAGAAATTTATCGGTTTTATCTGCTGCTGCTGTCCATTCGTTTTTGAAGTTTTCTTTGTTTTTCAAAATTACATCAAAATCTTTATCCGATTCGATGCTGGATAAAACCAACAAATCTTCGGCTGAAACATTCAAAATAAAATTCTTGAAAGCAGAAGGCCAATCATCTGCCAGGAATCTTAAGCGAACCAATTCCTTTAGATGGAAATCGGTAAAATCATGGTAATTTTTAGTTTTTAAAATGTCAATATTCCAGATGTCTTTTGCATTTTGACTTTCTAAGAACTGGTACTCCATTTTATACAAATCAAAAAGTTCGTTATATCCCGGAACTTGATCGATTGTAATTGTCTGGATATCGACATGATTGTCTTTTTTGATTGTTAGTAATTTATATGCCGGAATATATGCTGCAAGAGATGGTGTCTGGATATTCACCAAAGTGTTTCCTTTTGCAGTTGTACGAACTCCTGTATCATTAATATGCATGTGCCCGCCAAAATGAATTTTTAATCCGGCATCGGCAAAAACCTGCGCGACTTCTTCAACCGGAACCCGATTCAGCTGCCATTTGTTCGGGCCTAATAATTCTTTTATTTCCGCAGAAGCGTCGTCGTTAAAATCAATCATTGGAAAGTGACTAAAGGCAATCAAAGTTTTTCCTTGTAGTTTGGCTTGCGCCGAAATTTCCTCAACCCATTTTATCAGATGCTTTTTATTCGACAGTACATTATTATAACCTGTACTCGCTTCTGAATAATTTTTGGGATCTTTTGGATCTCCATCATTTTTCTTTGGGATATAAACATTCCCATCAATTGCCATTAACCAAAGTCCGTCGACAGGTTCAACAACATAACTTACATCCGGAACTTCAAACCCTGGCGCTACATTATAAACCCGATTGGATAACAATGCTGCTTGTGAGGCTTTTGCAAAACTATAATTCTGACTGGTATAAGTTGAAAATGGTGTTGCCCAGAATTTGTATTTCTTATTTGGGTAAAAACCAAAGTTTTTCAAATTATCCGTAATTTCTAAATAACCCATTTTAGCAATATCGGCAGTAACAACTACAGGCTGTTCGAAAGTTAAATTTGGCTTATAAAGGCCTTCT
The DNA here is from genome assembly GCF_001602525.1 of Flavobacterium chilense. Lineage (GTDB taxonomy): Bacteria > Bacteroidota > Bacteroidia > Flavobacteriales > Flavobacteriaceae > Flavobacterium > Flavobacterium chilense. The sequence continues at coordinate 252,425 of NZ_LSYT01000003.1, read as the reverse complement.
TTGCTATAAATGGGCTGGCTTTTTCCGTCTTTTCCTAAAAAATCCTCTTTACCGGATTCTTGTGCAAAAGGTCCAACGGGATCGTGGTTTCCTGTGGTAATGAAAAACTCGATATTATATTTTTTTCTGTATTGTTCTAAAATTTTCTCCAGACCTTTTACATGTATTGGCTGACCGTCATCTGTGTAATCTCCGGGAAGTGCCACATATTTTATTTTTCGTTTGGCGATATCTTCCAGCGCGGCTATAAAAGCAAAGTAATTTTCATTGAAGATTCTGGTCGAATGCAATTGAGAAGCCATAGTCCTCATCAAAGTATATTTTCCGGTTTTTGGATTTAAAATACCTTTATAATCGTTATCTGAAAAGTTTCCGAATAAATCCTGTAAATGCACATCTGATAAAAAAGCAACCTGTGTACCGTCAAGCTTATTTTGTTTTTGCGCTGAAATTGGAACATGAAAAAGAATAAGAAAGAGAACGGTTAAGGTATATTTATATAGGAGCGTATATTTTGGAATCATTTGGTTAAGCTTTTACAAATGGGGATTTTATGAAACGATTTGCAATTCTATGCATTAAAACCTGAAAGACCTTTATGTTATTGTTATGTAATGATAATTTTTATTGTAAGCTGAATTGATTTAATCGCAAAGGGTTACGAAAGGTTCGCTAAGTTTTTTTTAGACTGATGTTGAATTTCTCGCAAAGTCGCAGAGCCGCAAAGAAAATAAAATCCTGCAATCTCTATGGATTCATTTAACGCAGATTATACAGATTGTAGCAGATTTAATTTTTAAATTAATTACAATAATAATCTTCGTTTTTCTGCTTGTATCTTTAAAATCTGCGTGAAATAAAACTTTACAACTGCGCAATATTAAAAGCAAATGTTCTAATGTCGAAAAGCTCTGTATATTTCTATAAATATGTCCCCTATATGAAACTTAAACACTGGTAATCAATAAATTATTTCATTAAATTTATATTCTATTTTCAATTCAAATTAATCATGGAAACAAAAGATGGAAAACAAGCCATTTATGCCCAGACCCGAAAAGAATGGCGTGATTGGTTGCAGGAAAATAGTCAGACAGAGAAATCAGTGTGGCTCATTTTATATCACAAAAAAAGCAATATAGTAAGTGTTAATCTTGTCGAAGCAACTGAAGAAGCATTGTGTTTTGGCTGGATTGACAGTTTATGCAAAAAACGGGATTTTGAAAGTTTCTATCTGACTTTTACTCCCCGAAATCCGAAGAAAAGTAAATGGAGCCAGCCTAACAGAGATCGCGCAGCAAAAATGATTGAGCAGGGTTTAATGACAGAACATGGTCAAAAACTGATTGATCTCGCGAAAGAAAACGGAAAATGGGAACCTGTATAAAAAAGGCTGCCAAAAATGACAGCCTTTATACTTGCAATAACAATGTTTGCGTAAAAAACCTTTGTCAAAATTTAAAACTCTGACAAAGGCTGGATAAATATAACTAACTATTTATTTTTTGATAAAACGTTTTATCGTTTGTACACCTTCTATCTCAAAAACAATCAGATAAACCCCTTTTCTTAATTGGGAAACATCCAGACTATTTTCATTGATTTTTTGTGTTATTACGATTGCTCCTGTTTGGGAATCTATAACACGTAGATTTCCTCCTGAAATATCTTTACTAAACAATAACACATCTGAAACCGGATTTGGGTATACATTTAGCGCCACATCCTGAACCTTTTCATCTGTTACAATTGCTGAGCTTACAGGAATTGTTGCAGCAGCGCCAATTTTAGTAATTCGGATCCAGTTGATGTTCATTCCTGTGTTTTGAATGTAGATTCCAAAATTATAGGTTCCGGCATTTACATTTACGGTTTGTGTTACCGTTTGCCAGTTTTGCCATCCGCCTGTATTTGGAATATCAACATTGCCTAAAATAATCGTTCCGCCATTTAAGTCAGATGATAATCTGCCTCCGGTTACTCCGCTGGCTACCCGATATTCGATTAAATACGAACCTGTTGTTGGAAAATTGATATTGTTGTATGCCAGCCAATCGCCAGTTTCGGTATAACCTACATTTGATCCTCCGCCTGTATCTGTGGTTGGTTCAACCTGAATACCACTCATCGCTGAATAATCTTCGGCCTGAATTAAAGTTGAGGTTTGCGAAGTTGTTGTCGCAATTAATTTCCATTGTCCGCAAGTCTGGTTGTTGTTGTCCCATTGCTGTACAATAGCACCAGAAGCTGTACTCGCTCCGGCAACCTCAACAATTCTGCCACTGTGTCTGGCTACGATTTTATAGAATCCATCACCCGTCGAAACTAAAATAAACTGCTGATTGGTAGTTCCGTTATACGGATATTGTTCAACACGTGTGCCATTAGCTACATTAAAACCATTGACATCCATAGACTGTCCGCTGTGGTTTGCAATAATCTTATACATTCCATCTCCTAAATGAGTCAATGTAAATTTTTGATTGTTTCCTGAATTAAGTCCACCCTGATTAATTCCTGCTCCGTTTGACATACTTGCATTCCAAACATCCATATACAAACCGCTGTTTCTATTTTGCAAAAAGAAAGTCTGATTTCCTAAAGTGGTGGTTCCGTTTGCAATAACTCTAATCGAACTTACTTTATCATTCCAGGTGGTATTCAAACAGGAATTATCAGAATTAATTACGGTCGAAGCTCCTGTAAAATTATCATCCTGATACAAAATCGCCTGAAATCCCTGTGTGATTCTAAGTGACGATATATCATCATTTAAAACTCCCAACGAATTTAAACGTGCCAGATTATAATCGCCAATAGTTAATCCGCCCGAGAAACCTGTATAATTGCAATCTTTATAAACGGTAATCACATCGGTAGACGGACTAATATTTCCTCCCGGAGGAATTGTTCCTGTAATAGTATAACTTCCGATAGATCCATAAGCAGAATATCCGCCATAACCCACATTTCCTGCTCCGGTACCATCAACACCTATAAAATATTTACCGGCAGGCAAATTAACATTCATAGCAGCATTCAACGCAAAAGGATCAGAATTCCAATAGGTTCCCATTTCGGCTCCGGCTGCATTATAGAGTCTTATTAAAAGATGCAGGTTTCCGTCACGGCTCACTGTATTTGCATTGATCGAAACATTTCCTCCCCCTGTTGTAAAGGTGAAAAAATCATAATCGGCTTCACTGGAGATGATTCCGTTTTTTTGATTAATTGTTCCGTTAGCGTTATAATCTAAATTGGCTGCCGAAGCTGTATTATCTCCATAATCATCACCTCGATATCCTACACCAAATTTTGAGCTTGCAATCGAAGCCACATCATCTTGTTTGTTATTGGCATAATTATATTCGCCTTTACTCCATTGTACAACAGGTCTGTAATATCCTGCTCCCATAATTGGCGCCCATGAAGTTCCGTCTATTCCAACAAAATAATCCTCTGCCGGGTTCGTACGTCCGTCATGACCCAGATCAAAAGTATGTCCAATTTCATGCGCTGAGGCATCTCCACCAGATTTACCTGAAGTAATAAATACCCAACATGGTACATCATTGTCCCAATTGAAGGAACCAATATAAGCTACACCTCCCGCTCCCGGAGCTGCAGTATTGGTTGGAGTTACCACCACGCGCATTCTTCTGTTTCTTGGATAGGAGTTAAAAACGGCTTCGCTTGTTGTAACATTCAGATTAAAAGGTCGGTAATCTTCTGAAACTACTTCCCAATGTTGTTGTACATCAGCATCGCTCATTCCGGATGGTGCGGCATTAATTGCATTTCCGTTATTCCACAGATTTCCTGCAGGCATATTATAACCATCAAAATCCAGCATTACGCAACCTGCTGCACCCGGCAAACTCTGCAAATTCAACAAAGCCGGAGCAATTGCTGCTGCCACTGCTGTTTTATTGGTTGCTTTGGCAGTATTTTCAGGTACATTTCTATAATCAATACAAACAAGTGTGTTAATATCAACTTTAGAAACAAAGGCATTTCCCTGTGCATCTGAATAATATTTGTAAGCTTCTTTTGTTTTTTTTAAAATGATATGACCTTCCAGCGATTTGTCTTTTACTTTAATGTAAAAAGAAGATTCAGGAATATTTTTGATTTCTCCAATCAGAAATTCGCTGGACGTATTAGATTCGTTATAATTTATTTTTCCGTTAAAGTTTTTTGAATTTTCGACCTGAAGCAAAACGGTTTTTTCGGCACCTTTTGAGGTTGTTCCGCTGACTAATTCTTTCTTTAAAGTATTCATAAAAGTTTTACTTGAACCTAAAGAAGTCTGCGCAATGGCAAAACTGCCAAAGGCAAGAAACAAGAGTAAACTTAACCGAAGTTTGTAATTTTTTTTCATATAAAATTGGGGTTTGGGTTTTGCAATACTATTTGCTGAAAATATGAACCGTAAAACACACTAAGATTGTTATCTATGGAATATGTTGAAAAAGCAAGGTTCGCAAAGCTTTGTTTCTTTATCATACAATACTTAACGAACCTTGCGTAAATCTTTGCGGGCTTTGCAGTTAAAGCTTATTTTTTAATAAAACGTCTTACGGTTTTGATACCGTCTTTTTCTACTAAAATCAGGTAGATTCCGGTTTTTAAGCCAGATACATCAATACTGTTGTTATTGGCTTTTTGTGTCGAAACAGTATCGCCGCCCTGAGAGTTTATGATACTCACATTGGCTCCTGAAACTTCGGCACTAAAGAAAAGTGTACTTTCTGTTGGATTTGGATAAATAGTAACACTTGCAATATCTACAGGGGTTTCTGCCGAAGCCGCTGATTTTGCTGCTAAAGCTGAAGCCGATTTTGTAATTCTGAACCAGTTAATATTAAAACCAGTATTTTGAACATATATCCCAAAGTTATACGTTCCGGCATTTACATTTACAGTTTGGGTAATCGTCTGCCAGTTTTGCCATCCGCCTGTATTGGGTACATTTATTGCCCCAAGCTGAATAGTTCCGGCATTTAAATCAGCTGATAATCTTCCCCCTGTAACGGCACTCGCCACTCGGTATTCAATTACGTAATTTCCTGAAGTTGGAAAATTAATGTTGTAATATGCCATCCAGTCGCCAGTATCACAATATCCTACGTTTAATCCACCACCGGTATCCGTGGTAGGTTCTGTCTGAACACCGCTCATTGCATTGTAATTTTCAGCCTGAATTAAAGTTCCTGTTCCTGTTGGAGGATTACTTCCTGTAATAACCTGATTGATCGCTGTTAATAAGGATTTAGAACCTGTTGCATCCTGAGACAATTCCCAAATCATCACTCCTCCTGCATTTTGAATTGCAAAAGTTGTTTTTTGTTTGATGGTTGGAATTCCATTATAGTAAATGGTGTTTCCTACCTGATCCAGATTTTCGGCACCCGGATATTGCGCTACAATATTAGCATAAGAAATACCCTGATTTGCTGAAGCTCCAAAACCATATCCGTAAAACGGAAGCCCAATGATGGCTTTGCTTGCCGGTAATCCTCTTCCGGTCCAGTAATTAAACTGGTTTACAGCCATACTGTATGGAGAGTGCTGACCCGGACTTCCAGGAGCCCATGGTCCTGTTGCATCATACGCCATGATATTGATCCAGTCAAAGGCGGCAAAAGTAGACGATGGTACATTGGCTCCGCCATATCCTTCTGAAAGTGCTGCTGTAATTTGTTTTCCGTTAGCGTGCAGTTTATTCGCCAAAGCAATTACAAATGCGCCATAATCGCCATTAATCGCCGGACCTTCAAGATCGACATCGACACCATCAAAATTATGGGCAACTACATAATCGTATATCTTCTGGATAAAAGCCGTTCTGTTGCTACTTGTAATAAGATTGAAATAGTTATCACGAATAGCGCCTCCTTCAGAAACTGCGCCTCCGCCAAGGGAAACAAAAACTTTTACATTTTGGGCATGTGCTGCATTGATAATGGTATTACTTCCTGAATTAAAAGACAAGTATCCGTTTGCATCAGGATTTTCGAACGCAATATTGATATGTGTCAGTTTACTGTACTGAATACTGCTCGAAAACGAATTTAAATCGATCCAGTTTGGAACATAAGCGATTACTTTTTTCTGGGCTACTGATAAATTAAAAATACCCAATACTAAAATGACCATCCATCTTAGTGACATTCTTTTGTAATTGTTTTTCATAATAATTATTTAATAGGTTAATAAAAATTTGTAAAAAATGGGGGAGATTTTTTAACTATAGATTTCAGACTTCAGTTTGGAATTTGATACCAATGATCAGCAGTACCAAATCCCAAACTGAAATTTAAAATCTGTTTTTTTAAGCTATTTTTTTATAAAACGTTTAACCGTTTTTGTACCGTCTTTTTCAAAAACAATCAGATAAACACCTTTTCTCAAATGCGATACATCGATACTGTTATGGTTTAATTTTTGTCCTGAAACCACAGCTCCGGTCTGAGAATCTACTATACTTACATTTCCGCCTGTAACATCAGTGGTAATATAAAGTGTGTTTTCTACCGGACTAGGATATACATTTAAAACTGAAGCGGTTGTTTCTTCTTCCACTATTGGAGCAGCAGCCGTTTTTGCAGCTAAACCAGCACCAACTTTTGTGATTTTGATCCAGTTAATGTTCATTCCTGTATTCTGAATATAGATTCCGAAATTATAAGTTCCGGCGTTCACGTTTACGGTTTGAGAAACGGTTTGCCAGTTTTGCCATCCGCCTGTGTTTGGAATATCTACATTGCCTAATACAATCGTTCCGCCATTTAAATCAGATGATAATCTGCCGCCGGTTACAGCACTAGCTACGCGGTATTCGATTAAATAGGAACCTGTAGTAGGGAAATTAATATTATTATAAGCCAGCCAGTCTCCAGTATCAGTATACCCTACATTTGATCCTCCGCCTGTATCGGTTGTTGGTTCAACCTGAATACCGCTCATAGCTGAATAGTCTTCTGCCTGAATTAAAACTGAGGTTTGAGAACTTGTAGCCGGAACTAATTTCCATTGTCCGCAGGTCTGGTTGTTATTATCCCATTGTTGTACAATTGCTCCAGAAGCTGTGCTTGCTCCTGCTACCTCAACGATTCTGCCGCTGTGACGGGCCACAATTTTATAAAATCCATCGCTTGTAGAAACCAAAATAAACTGTTGGTTTGTTGTTGCATTGTATGGATATTGCTCTACTCTTGCACCATTGGCTTTATTGAAATTGTTAATATCCATTGACATACCGCTATGATTCGCAATGATTTTATACATTCCGTCGCCTAAATGCGTAAAAGTAAATTTCTGGTTGTTTCCTGAATTCAAAGCGCCCTGGTTGATTCCTGCACCGTTTGACATACTTGAATTCCAAACGTCCATGTATAAACCGCTGTTTCTGTTTTGCAAAAAGAAAGTTTGATTCCCTAAAGTTGTCGTTCCGTTTGCGATTACACGAATAGAAGTTACTTTATCATTCCATGTTGCATTCAGACAAGTATTATCAGAATTGATTACAGTTGAAGCTCCGGTAAAATTATCATCCTGATATAAAATTGCCTGAAATCCCGGAGTAATTTTAAGAGAAGAAATATCATCGTTTAAAACACCTAAAGTATTTAAACGAGCCAGATTATAATCTCCAATTGTTAATCCGCCAGAAAATCCGGTGTAATTGCAATCTCTATACACCGTAATCACATCTGTAGTTGCAGGAACCGAAGGTACTGTTCCGGCATAACCACCAAAAGTAGCGATTACTTTGGTTGGCTGCGGCGAATGAAGTGATGGCGACTGATCTGCCACATCATCATAAGCAAAACCATAAGCCAGATTATCTACACTGATTCCCGGTAAGTGCCAGAATTTTGAATAATGATTCGTTGGGTTTACCTGATAAAATTTCGAGGCATCGTACCAGTTTTGCTGTCCCGGATTTGGCGTCGTAGTATTTACCACATGACGGTTAATTGCTGCTGTTAATTGTGCCTGAACAACAAGATCTAAATCTCCGTCGACCAGCCTTCTGTCCAGAACTCCTTTTCCTTCCAGTGCTTCCTGAGTTGTTGGTCTGTTTTGAACTCTTCCGGTACGGCCTACAAAACCTCCGGATTGTCCCACAACTTCGAGCTGTTCTCCAATCACTCTTCCTTTAAAAACTCCGGCATCTCCGGCATAGAATATTAAATCTTCATTTTTATATTTATTCCAGATTGCATCAATATACGATTTTAAGTAGTTTGCCTGAGCGCCAACAGTTGTTCCGCCTGTTCCGTCTGCAAAAGCCGGAGTTTTTGACGGTGCTGTAATTTCGCCTGTTGCATCGTTTACACAACCCTGAAACTCTGAGGGAACATTGGCTTTAAAAGCCGCTACTATATCAGCATGTTTTTTTAATTCACCTACTCTTTTCTGATATCCGTTGGCACCAAATAATTCTAATCCCATTGGATATTTATACGAATCTACTCTTGATGGATTACCAAAGAAACCATATTGATTATTCGTCAATTCGATGATTTCATACAAAATTCCCTGATTTGGATCTGTAGCATTCAACGGATTTGGTGATGTATATCCGGATGGTGCACCGCTTGCGCCAAAAAAGTAAAAATACAATTGTTGTCCTTTAGAGATAAAAACCCTGCAGCCGGCAATTTGTGGCAGCGTAAAAGTTTTGTTAGGAATCTCACTTAATTTGGTAAAACAATTCGCGTATTTTGAGTTTAATCCCGGTCCGGTATTTCCGCCAATTGTAGGTCCGGTAACGGTATTATAAGAAGAACTCATGGGTAAAACCTGACTTGTTTTGGCATTTACCCAAACGTGGTTTCCGGTAGTGTAATCAATTCCAACAATGGCAACATACAATTCGTTATCATTAAATGTTGAGGTATTGCTTATAGTAAACGGAATAGGTCCCTGACCGTGCATGAGGTTTGACAATGCCAGAAACAGTATTGCCAGAAGAGAAAATCTTCTAAGTTTGTTTATTTTCATATCTAAATTATTTTGGGGTTACATCATATAGATTTTCAGCCGGAATCCTTTTCAGGTTCATGACTTTATAAATCCGTCAGGTGTAATGCAGGTTTGTTTTTCTCAGAATTTGTTTCGGGTATGGGGAGACGCAAAACTTTATTCTAAACAAATTACACCCAACGGATTTTTTTAGCTTATTGCTTGATTAGTTTTTTAGACCAGCTTTTTTGATCAGACTTAAAGTTTAGAATATAGATTCCTCTTTTTAATTTACTAATGTCAATCAGTCCTTCAGTACCTTCCACTTTTTTCTCTAAAAGCAATGTTCCTGAATCATCATAAATTGTTATGACTTTATGGTCTAAATTTTCAGGGATTGCCAACTGAACATAGTTGCTCGCCGGATTTGGATACATTGTAAATGCTGTACTGGTCACTTCTGTTTCTTCTGCTGCAATTGCTGCAATTGCTGCTTTTTTGGCTGTCGAAGCAGATCCGTAAGCTTCTATTTCGAATAGCGAATATCCGTAAGGAGCCAAAGCTTTTGCAGTACATAAAATCCTGATATATCTTCCGGTTCCGCTTACTGTCAGGTCATCCGTTCCTCCATCGCTGGCTGTTTGGGTGTTTACAGTTTCATTTTCGGTGAAAACATTGTCTGTTGAAATTTGCACTTTGTATTGTGTAGCAAAGGCTGCTTCCCATTTTAGAACGACACGATTAATATTGTAATTGCTTCCCAAATCAACATAAATCCATTCTGTTGCATTGGCAAAACTACTTGCCCATCTTGTTCCGGCATCTCCGTCTGTGGCTTTCGCCGAAGATAAAGTCGGATTTTCTTCTGTAGAAGCGACTGCGGTTTTAGCCAAAGCTAAATTGACATTGTTAACCGGAGGCGTAATATTTCGAACCGTAACATCACTGAAAACTCCTGTTGTCAGCGTTCCGTTTGCATGCGAAGTCACTGCCATTCCCACATAAACAGTACTTGCCATTGCAATTGTTTTTGGCGTACCCAACTGTGTCCAGGTTGTTCCGTTATCCGAAGAATAAGAAGTAAATACATTTCCGGATCTTGTAATACGAATCCATTTTGGAGCCGTGCCTGCAGCTACTGTAGCTGTAGTAATTCCTGAAACAGTATCTCTCGATAAAAATTCTATACCTGCCGCTGCACTTACATCTGTCATGGCATGTTTTGAAGTTGGTGTAAGAGTTTCGCGGAACATTACGCCGGCTTTTGCGTATGTATTGGTATTGGTAAGTGAATTTACTTTAGCAATAATTTCGGCATCGCCTGTTATAGGCTGATTCACAAACTGAAACTGATCGCTTGTGTCCCAAATATCAACTCCTGATCCTTTTATAGTGAATGTTCCGCTAGCGTGAGTCGCTTCTCCTGCCGGCGTAACAGCCCCTAAATCTGTACTCACCCACGGTGCAGGTAAAGTAGCAGGCGGATTTTCTGCAGACACTAAGTTTACTGCTCTGATATTATCAAAGTAATAAGTGTTTCCTGAATTGGTACCCGGTTCTGCCAGAAAAACAAAACGGTTAACTTCGCTATCTAAAGTTGATGCATCTGGAGCACTTACATAAGTAAACACCAGCGTATGCCAGGTGTTGGTTTGTTTTACAACTGCCTGATAAATACTGTGTCTTCCCACCGGATAATTAGACGGAATTGAAGCGCTGCTTTCTGCCTGCCATGAAATTACAGATCCTACTGGCGCCGAAGTATAAACGTCTACAGCAAACTTTTTTGTACCGCTTTTAAAATCTCCAATATTGGTTAAAGTGGTATTGAAAGAGAAATTATCATACAACTCTGTTGATTTTCTCACATATTTTCCAACATTTGAAGAGGTATTGATTCCGCTTGCATTTGGATTTGGTGTATTGGGCGTATAAGTTCCAATTGCGTCTCTAAACGTAATATTATGAATGGTTTGATAATCTTCGTAAACGACTCCCGGAGTAAAAGTATCCGGTAATTTGGTCGAAGCAATTCTGATATTATCAAAATAATAAGTGTCGTTTGTATATGAACCTGAGTTGGCTAATATCACCATTTGGTTTACTGCCAGATTCGAAGTGGCTTCATCCGGACTTGAATTATAATAGAAAGTCAGGGTTTCCCATTGATTTTGTTTTGTGGTAATGGCTACATACGTACTGTTTCTTCCTGTTGGAAAATTTGCCGGAAGCGAAGTCGCACTATTCTCTAAATTCAGACTCACGACAGTTCCTATTGGTGCTGAGGTGTACACATCGATCATGATTTTTTTAGTCTGGTTTTTTAGCAAACCTGCATCTTCGATATTGTCTTGTGTATTAAAGAAAAGTACATCGTATTGTTCGGTAACATTTCGAACGTACTTTGCCACATTTGCCGAAGAGTTAACAGAATTGGCTCCCGGATTGGCTACAACAGAATATACTCCGGTAGTGGTTCCTTTGATAATTTTATTGATGCCATCATAGTTTTGTAAAACATCTGTAGCTACAATAGGTTTTTCAGGAGTAGCTCTGGTCAGAAGATTATCAAAATAATAAGTTGCTCCGGAATTTGAATTCGATTCAAAAAGAAATACTACATTATTGATCGTCAAAGCGCTGGTATTAGGATCGATTATTTTTTCAAATTCAAATTCGATCGTTTCCCATTTGTTCTGAACCGTTGTTGTGGCTTTGTAACCGCTATGTCTTCCTGACGGATAATTGGTCGCTGTAGTTACAAGACTATTTTCTAACTGCATTGATATTTTGGTTCCAACAGGCGCCGAAGTATACAAATCAAAAGAGATTCTTTTTCTTCCGTAAACATAATCATTCGCATTACTGATGACTACGTTTTTGATATTAAATACATCGTACAGCTCAGACGAATTACGAACATATTTTCCAACCAAAGCAGAGGTGTTGATTCCCGTTGCAGAAGGATTAGCAACAGCTTCCGTTAAAACTCCGGTTTTCAGTCCGTAGACCACATTTCTGTTCGACTGAAAATCTTCATAGATTCTTTCTACCGGAATTGCCGGTTCTGTTGCTACAGCAAGTTTATACGTATTAGCCGTACAGCCCGAAACTGTTGTTGTCACGGCAACGTCTCCTCCTGTGGTTCCCCAGTTTACTGTTACAGCATTTGTTCCCTGTCCGGCAGTTATTGTCGCGCCGGCAGGAACAGTCCAGTTATATGTTGCTCCCGAAACTGCATTTATAGAATAGGTTTTGCTTGTTTCGTTCTGATATACTTTTACATCTCCCGCAATTCCGTATTTATAACTTCCGTCATAAACACGAACATAATCTACCTGTAATTTTGCCGGAAAATCGCCAGGAACCGGTGCAACTCCTGCTCCGTTTACACTTGTATAAGGCGTTCCTGCACTTCCTACAGCAAGATTTAAGATAATATAAAACTGATTGTCGTTAAAAGGCCATCCGCCATTTACAGTAGTGTTGGGTGTTGCTGTATGAAACAAAACATCATCAACATACCATTTAATAAAGTTTGGTCCCCATTCTACGGCATAAATGTGAAAATCAGAAGATAAATCAGTTGGAGAACTATAGCTTCTGCCTGTAAAATGATATCCGTTTCCATCATAATGAATGGTTCCGTCTACAGATTTTGGGTTTCGGTGTTTGGCTTCCATGATGTCAATTTCACCAGTAAAAGGCCAGTTTCCTCCAACCGGAAGCATCCAGAAAGCCGGCCAGGCTCCCTGCCCATTTGATAATTTCATACGAGCTTCGATTCTTCCGTATTTGAGCGAATATTTACCTTCTGTCGTTAATTTTGAAGAAGCATACGGCTGATCCGGAAATTGCGCACTCGGCTGGTATTTTGCCTCAATATTTAAGTAACTGTTCGTTCCTTCTTTTACAATTGTGGCCTGATTAGGATCGTAACGCTGTGCCTCTGCATTTCCGAATCCGCAGAGCGAAGGACATCCATTTCCGGAAATACTCTGCCATTTGGTTAAATCGACTGTGGTCCCATTAAATTCATCAGACCAGACTAATGTTTTACATTGTGCCTGGACTTTTAAAAAGGGCAGCAATATAAATATTGCCACAGCCAAAAATTTAAAATAATAAAAATTGTCTTTCGGTGGTCGGCCGAAAAAAGAGTCTTTTTGATTCATTTTTTTTAGTTTTTTGTTAGTAAAGATTATTACCGCAATAAAAAACTACTTTGTAAAAAATAGATTATTATTTTGGTAATAGTGGGACAATATTAACAAATAAATCAGGCAAGACTTACATTTTTGAGTACGGTTTGACTACGGTGTTCATAAAAAAATGTAGTAATTAGAAGTCAAAACCCGTAAAACTACCTGGGATTTAACCTATAATAAAGAACGGCTGTGATGAGGTATTTTTAGGATATAGAAAGATAGATTCATTATTTATGAAAAAGAAAACAAAAAAGAAACTCATTTTTATCACATCTATATGTGGTACAAAAAATGAAATGCCTTTTAAGATTTTATTAAACTGTAAAAATCTATGTTTTGATGTGTTTAAAAATTAGAAATGACACTTTTAGAAATTAAGGATGAATTCTGTAATATTTGCTTCAGAAGAAAGCTGTAGTTTTTTCCGAATACGGTATCGGGTATCTTCAACCCCTCTTACAGAGATTCCTAAAAGCGGTGCAATCTCTTTTGTATTGAAATTCATTCGCAAATAGGCACACAAACGCATATCACGCGGAGTTAATTCCGGAAAACTCATTTTCAATCGCTGCATAAAGTTATCATGAAGCTGATTAAAGATTTCCTCAAACTCGTTCCAGTGCTGATCTCCCTGCAATTCGTGATCAATGATCCTGTTAATTTTGGTCAATAAACCGTAGTTGGTATTAAAATCATTCTTTTTATCAATCTGACTAATGAGTTCTTTTATAGACAGCAAAATTTCATTTAAATGAATCAGGTTTACCGTATTTGAAGCTACTTTAGCATTTTTAAGTTTAATCGTTGCTTCCAGGTTATCCTTTATAATTGCCATATTTTCCTGTTCGAGCAATAGTTTTTGCTCATTTAGTTCGGCACGGTTTCGTAGCAACTCCTTTTCCTGATTCAATATCAATTGCTCACGATCCCGTTCTGCCAGATTTTTTTGGTATTTGATAATCGAATAAATTAAAACACCAAAAAGTATAAGATACAAGATATAAGCCCAGCTTGTTCTGTACCAGGGCGGCAAAACTTCAAATTTAAAAACGGCTTCTTCGCTTACTACATCGTAAATATTTTTTGCCCTTACGTGAAAAACATATTCGTTTTCAGGTAAATTGGTATATTCTTTTTCTGTTTGAAGACTGTATTCTGACCATTTGGGTTCAAAACCTTCCAGCCAGTATTCGTATTTAGTAGCATCGGCTTCATCATAACAAAGTGATGCAAACGAAAAATGTAAGGCATTATTAGAATGTGGCAAAACAGCCGAAAATTTATCCTGAGCAGATGCTGTATGTGTTGGAAGCACATCGTATCTGCTTGAAAACAATAAACTGTCTTTTGGAAAAATACATTTTACTTCAGAAATGACTGCTTTATATTTCGATTGGTATTTTTTGGTCTTAGTAGTATTATAATGAATCAGACCATCTTGAGTACCGAAAAAGACATCTCCGCCAGAAGTCGTCTGAATGTTTTCGAAGCCCGGAACATACAAATACCGTAGCTTTCGAAAAGGCAATTCTTCTATTGCAAATTTCCCTTGAGCATTTCGGCTCATTTTTCCGGTATTTTCTCCCGAAATGTACCAGATATTATTTTGATTGTCTTCTTTAAGCAAACGAATATGACTGTCCATACCAAGATATTTCCTGAATATAGGATCAGGAATCATTTTGTTCGAATGAGAATCCTGCTGGTATACTCCTTTTGTGGTTCCAAAAAGAATCTGATCATTGAGTTTAAAGGTATTTAAAAACAAACTCGAAGGAAAACCATTTTTCTGATTATAAAACTGAAGATCTGAAACGGCATCGAATGTTTTATTAAGTTTAATTTTAAAAATCCCTTTGTATCCGTGTGCAATCCAGATATTTCCGTTTTTCTCTGTTTCAATAACCCGGCTGCTTTCATCAAAACCTTTTATCTTATGCTGATACACCCAGGAATTGTTGCTTTTTTTTAATAGATACAATCCCGTATAGCCGCCAACAAGTAACAAATCAGGATGATTCGGGATAATTACGCCTTTCCACGCACCATCTGTTTTAGCCAGCAATTGAGCTGAGTTGCCTTTTATTTCAAAGATTCCGTTTTTTTCAAAAGCCAAAAGCGAGTTTCCAAAAACGCCAATATTCCAGACATTCTCAGACATTCCCGTAATATGCTGAAAATGGTCGTTTTCATGCTGTCCTTTTTTATAGCCTTGCCAGTCCAGCCAAAAAACACCATTATCTGTCGCGATATATAGTTTGTCCTGATAAATCTGACTGCAATATATCTTGGTTTCGGCATTCGAAGCATCCAGTATTTTTGATAATGGTGATGAAATCTGAATTACCGAAATCCCTTCTTTTAAAGTCACCCATAAATTACCTTCCTTGTCTACTTTAAGATTAGTAACATATTCATTCTGTAAGCCCATTTCTTTATTGATATGCTGAATCAAATTTCCTGCACTATCCATAACTATCAACCCCGTCTGCCGTGTTCCAATTCCGATATAACCATCAGAAAGTAAAATTCCGGTTGAGATCTGATTTTGTTTCAGCAAGTGATCCACCTGAGTTACAAAAGGTTTTAGTACATTGTTTTTATAAAGATAAAGTCCGTTTTTTTGTGTTAGTACTATCAGCCCGTTTTGAGTTTCGAATATCTTTCTGATTTTCATTCCGCTAAATTGTGCACTATTCGGAATTTCAGTCAAAACACCTTCTGTAAGCTTCAATAAACCTTTTGCATTCTCTGAAACATAGATTTCAGTATTGACTTCAAAAAGATCATCAAAATTGTTTTTTGATTTTATTACTTTGATTTTGTTGTTCTTATAAATATATATTCCTTCATTCGAGAAAAAAATCACTTCATTATTGCGAATAATCGTGTGCAGGACATCTCCAAAATTTCTGGCAGTAGCAGGAATTAATTTTACTAATGAAGTGTATTTGTATTGTCCGTTAGGCAACTGAACCGTATAACCAAATTCTCCCTGGGCGCCCACATACATTTTATCCTTTTTGTCAATGGCAAGCGAGCGAACCATACTTCTGTTTTCGGGTTGCGTTACGATGCTCCATCTTACGCCATCAAACTGCATGATTCCAAAATGATTGGCAAAAAACATCATGCCTTTTGAATCCTGCAGAACATCCCAGTTCTCTGAAGCTGCTTTATAAGTTTTAGGATTATAATTGGTAATAAACGGAACTCCAATTTTTTTAATTTGGGCATTAACAATTGGAAATAAAAGAGATAGTAATAGAACTAAAATTCTAATGGTTAATTTCGTCATTTGTTTCTGTCTGTAGGTTAATTTGTAGCTTGTAAGAACTACATACCTGAAAATTCCTCTTTGGGAAAAGGCATTTTCAAGCAGGAAGAAACTGTTTAATCATCTCTTCAAAAATTACAATTTGATAATTTGAAGCACTAAAAAAAACGAATCTCTATAATCAAATATATAAAAATTTATTTTAATGTAACAAATTACATTTGAATTAGAGAATTTGATAATGAGAAAATTAAGAGATAAAAGAATTAGATAATGAGAGAATTGGGTAATTAGATATTCTTAAAATTTAATATCAATTCTAAGAATACTGACAAAGGATGGATTAAAATCCATCCTATAATATCATTTGTTCCTACTGCTTTTTTTACTAATCAGCTGTTGTCACACTGAGCGGAGTCGAAGCTTCTTCTGGCATAAATTTTAAAGCTGAAATATCATTTGTTCCCACTACTTTTTTTACTAATCAGTTGTTGTCAGGCTGAGCGGAGTCGAAGCTTCTTCTGGCATAAATTTTAAAGCTGAAATATCATTTGTTCCTACTGCTTTTTTTACTAATCAGCTGTTGTCACACTGAGCGGAGTCGAAGCTTCTTCTGGCATAAATTTTAAAGCTGAAGCATCTCACTCAATTGCTCATAAGAATCAAAAAGAATCGCTCCTTCTTTTTCTAAATCTTCATTATTGTAGCCGTTCGTGAAACCATAAACTTTAAATCCACCCTGAATTCCTGCCTTTACTCCTGCTTTGCTGTCTTCAATCACGATACAGTCTTTTACTTCAAATCCCATTTCTTTTGCAGCGTGCAGAAAAATTCCCGGATCGGGTTTCCAGCAATTAATTTGATAAGAACTGAATATTTTATTTTCGAATTTATCCAGTAAACCTGCTACTTCAAGATTCAGCCTGATTTTATCCACCGGACCACTCGAAGCCACACCATATGGAATTTTTAGTTTTTCAATAAACGAAATTATTCCTTCCATAGGTTGCACCTGAGTTTTAAAAGCTTCAAAGCTTTTTTTACGATATTCAGATTCAAAGTTATCCGGAAGTTTTTTGCCAATAGCATTTTCGATATGCAGGAAACATTCTTTTAAATTACGGCCGTTAAAATCGCGGTAAGCGTCTTCTAATTTCATTTTAAAACCATATTCGGCAGCCATTGAAAGCATAATTCCGTTACCAATTTTTTCTGTATCAACCAGAACACCATCACAATCGAAAATAATACATTTAATCATATTGTTGATTTACATTTAATTATACCATAACCTGATAGAGATTACGCGTTATGTAAATTACAAAAAAATAAAAGAAGAAGTTACAGCATCATTAAAATAATACCTTTTAAACCCGCCTGCCTATCTCAGAAAACTGATAAAAAAAAGAAATCATTAAAGTGGTTTAAAATTTAAAAGAAACCCATACAAAACAGCGCATGGATTTCTTTCTGAATTAAAACATTTACCAGGAGATTTGAACTTTAGCAGGTTGTCCTCCATCATTTTGAAGAATTATAACACTTCGATTTGTCAAATCACCTAATTTAAAGGTGCTTTGCTGACCTGCTCTCAATTCATATCGTCTTGCAGTTGCAGAAATTATGACATTATTAGAAGGTCCTTCATTTGAAATTTTAACTTCCAAATTAGGGTTGTTGGTTCCTACATCCACACTTCTTGTACTACCAATCTGAATATCTACCGTTATGTTGTTTGTACCTGTAACTAGTTTGCTTTCTGATTCCATTTTATTTGTTTTTAGGGGTTAATAATACTGGTAAAGCAACAAATAAATTATGGATTAAAAACCACGTATAACTACCTGAAAACTAACTAAATAAAATCAAAAAACAACATTGATTTATCTCACAAAAAAGACTTTTATCTAAAGACTTTTTCATTAAAAAAAAGTCTTAACATACTACAAAAGAACAGGTTGTACTTTTTTACTCCATTTTCGGATTCTCAGCTTAGATTTGATTTGTACATTTATGATTCAAAAAAACAATTGTGTTTTTAAATCAAATTAATAATTACAAAGCTTTGAAAAAACATATTCTATTCACCGCAATTATGGCAGGTAGTTTTGCCATTCATGCTCAAAACAAAATCATAACAGTAAGCAATTCTTTGCCTGTAAACCGTGAATTTGAAACTATTGAGTTAACCAAAAAGTCACTCAGATTACCCACTACAGTTAAACTGGAAAACTATGCTGTAAAAGAAGCCGGTACCAATACTTTTTTAGAAAGCCAGACAGTAGATAATGATGGAGACGGAATTATGGATGTAATCTTATTTCAGCCTAAAATAAATGCTTCATCGCATAAAGATTTTGAGATTTTAGTTGCCGAAAATCCATCCGCATCAAAAACGGTCAGCTGTTATTCGAGATTTGTTCCGGAGCGAACAGATGATTATGCATGGGAAAACAACAAAGTAGCATTTAGAACTTATGGTCCTGTAGCACAAAAAATGGTCGAAGATAAAATTGCCGGAGGAACTTTAACAAGCGGAATCGATGCCTGGCTTAAAAGAGTCGATTACCCAATTATCAATAAATGGTACGAAAAAGCCACTAACGGAACCGGAACATATCATAAAGATACAGGAGAAGGTCTGGATAATTTTCATGTGGGAGACAGCCGTGGCGTGGGCGGAATTGCCGTTAAAGCAGACAACAACTATTATTTTTCGAAGAATTTTACCAGTTGGAAAACCATTACTACTGGCCCTGTCAGAACGAGTTTTATCCTGACGTATGCCGATTGGGATGCAAAAGGAAATAAAATAACCGAATCAAAACTGATTAGCCTGGACTACGGAAGCTATCTTTCCCGTTTTGAAATCCATATTACCGGAACAAAATCTATTGCTGCCGGATTAACACTTCATGATAAAAAAGGAACTATTGGAACAAACCTGAAAGAAGGCTGGTTAAGCCATTGGGAGCCTATTGACGATTCTGAAATTGGAACCGGAATTGTTGCCCCAAAAAATACGTTAAACAGTTTCGATAATCATATTACCACTGATAAAGATTTAAGTAACCTTTACGGAAATATCGAAGTAAAAAACAATAAAGCAATCTATTATACAGGCTTTGGATGGAAAAAAGGAAGTCCGTTTCAAACCAAACAGGAATGGGAAAGCTATTTGAGCTCTTTTGCTAAAAAAATCAATAATCCGTTGATCGTTAAGGTAAAGAAGTAATATCTGAAAGACGCTAAGTTGCTAAGATAAAAACTTTGCAATTTAGCGTCTTTGTGAGATTATAATTAAATAACACTGCATTAAAAAATCATTTCCTGGCAGGAAAATAATTCTCTTTTAAAATAATTTCTAACGGAATATAATGGGTGCGTTCTGCATCTTCCTGCAAAACCAGCTTTTTGTAAAGATGATTAATCCCCATATATCCTTGTTCTTCCGGTCTTTGATTGATCAAAAAGTCAATTACGCCTTTATTGAGATACTCAATATTGTCTTTCAATAAATCATAACCAATAATCCGAACCCCTTTTATATTGTTGTGTTCTAAAAAACGCGCTACAATATACGCTCTTGAATTGGGTACAAAAACGCTGTTAATTCCGCTGAACATTTCCAGATTGAGCTGATCGATTCCGGAATCTTTGATCGTGATTTCTGAAAATTTAAAGTTTGTAAGTTCATCGTGATCTTTAAAAAACGAATAAAACCCATCGATACGTTGTAAGTAAACCGAAGTACTTTCTATTTCTCTTGTAATTTTAAAGATCAAAACCTGTCTTTCGTTTTTAACTGCAAAACTGATTAGCCTTCCGGCAAGATATCCACTTTGAAAAGCATCCTGACCTACATAAGCATGTTCGATATTCGAGTCGATATTGGAATCGATCATAACAACCGGAATATTTTTCTTTTCATACTCGCTTAAAAACCGAACGGATTCTTCATAAAAAATCGGTGCAAACAATAATCCGTCACAATCAAATTTCAATACTTTTTTTACTGCTTCTTTAAACGAAGCCACATTAAAATCATAAAAGAAATAATCCAGCACAATTCCGAATTTACTAAATTCTATTGCTGCTTTTTCGATTCCTGCGATTTGGCTTTTCCAATATTCCAGATTTTCATACTGAGGTAAAAATACTGCAAAATGAAATTTCTTATTTAAGGCAAGATTACTAGCCAGAATATTTCGCTTATAACCATACTCCTCTATAATAGCATTCACCTTATCTACATTTTCCTGAGCAACCTGCCCGCGATTGTGGATAATTCTGTCAACCGTTCCCGGAGAAACGTTTGCTAATTCGGCAATTTTTTTTATTGTTATGATATTGATGATTTTTAAGTTAAATGATTTCGATAACGTACAGACAATTATTCTTTTTTATCAAATTTAAGTTGTTTTACTTAACTTTTTATATACATTTGTAAAAGCCCGTGTGCGTACACGCAAATATACACATGTATGACATAATAACATAACATCAGGCAAAAATATTATTAAGATTTTAGCTTCTAATACAAAAAAGAGCGATTCAGTGTCAATAAAAAAGGGAATTAAACAGTCCAAAAATGATGTTTTATCTAATTGTTTCTTTTTTAGATATAAGATAAAGAATGTCAATGATGTAATAGAAATATAACAATTTTGAACACAACTGACATCACGATATAAAGAACACAAAAAGCAATTAAAAACCAGCAAGTTAGATCACAAAACATAAAGTAACACTTAGCTGTTTTTATACTAAAATCATGACACGAAAATGTTCTGAAAAAACAGGATTCAAAAAATAAAAAACACACAAAACAAAATATAAAACCCAATAAAATGATTGTAGATTCATTACAAAACGCCTCAAAGTATTTCGGTCTTCATCCCAATTTTAAAAAAGCTTTTGATTACGTAAATCAAAATGACATCAGCATTCTTGAAGAAGGAGCTTTTGAAATTGCCGAAGGATTAAAAGTTATTGTAATTGCAGGCGAAGGTGCCACAAGAGAAGAAAGCATTAAAGGTTTTGAATGCCATGATAAAAACATCGACATACAAATTTCGATACAAGGCCCTGAAACTTTTGCCTGGAAACCAAGAGAAAAATGTGTTAGTCCAAATGGTGATTACAGCGACGAAAGAGATGTTCGTTTTTTTCACGACAAACCCGACATGTTTTTTGAATTACAGGAAAAACAGTTTGCGATTTTATTTCCCGAAGATGTTCATGCAGCAATGATTGGCGAAGGAACACTTAAAAAGATTGTTATTAAAGTAAAAATTTAAAACATGGGCACAATTCAAAATAACATTGATGTTATCGCTAAACAAGGTATACTTCCACTCTATTTTACCACAGACGAAACGATTAGTGTTGAAATCCTGAGAGCGCTTTACAAAGCGGGAATAAAAGCCGTAGAATATACCAACAGAGGCTCAGAAGCATTATCAAACTTCAAAAAAATGGTCGCTGTTCGAAATGCCGAATTGCCGGAAATGCTGTTAGGCATTGGAACCATTAAAAATCTGGCACAAGCCAAAGACTTCGAAAGTGCCGGAGCCGATTTTCTTATCAGCCCCGGATTTGTTCCTGAAGTGGCTGATTTCTTAAACAGTAAGAATGTGTTGTACGCGCCGGGCTGCATGACGCCAACGGAAATTATAACAGCTGAAAATGCGGGAATCAAATTGATTAAAATTTTTCCGGGAAACATCGTAGGAACAGCATTTTTAAGCAGCATAAAAGACATATTCCCGTCATTGGTTTTCATGACCACAGGCGGAGTCGAAACTACCCACGCCAATATTCAAAGCTGGTTTTTAGCAGGAGCCTCTGCAGTTGGTTTGGGCAGTAACCTCATTAGCAAAAAGCGTATAGAAGAGCAGGATTATGAAGTAATAGAAAATGAAGCCAGAAAAGCACTGGAAATAATTGAAACCATAAGACGCTAATTAAAGATTTCTATCAATCAGATAAAACAATATAAATCATATAACTAAACATGAATTCAATATTTAACCTAAAAGGAAAAATTGCATTAATTACGGGTGGCGCCGGAGTATTGGGAAGCAACTTTGCAAACGTTCTGGCAAAACAGGGCGTTATTACCGGAATCGTTTCTCAATCGATTGAAAAAGCCAATAAAACAGTAGAAACAATAGAAAGCAATGGCGGACAGGCTTTTGCTATTCAGGCAAATGTTTTAAACAAGGAAGAACTTGAAAAAGCCAGAGATTTTATACTGGAAAAATACGGTCGTCTTGACATTTTAATCAATGCAGCCGGCGGAAATATGCCTGGCGCAACGATCCAGCCAGATCAGGCAGTTTATGATATGAAAACAGAAGATTTACAAAAAGTAGTCGATTTGAATATCATTGGTACCATGTTACCAACTCAAGTATTTTCAGAACTTTTTGCTAAACAAAAAGAAGGAAATATTATCAATATATCATCAGCATCAGCACAAAGGCCTTTAACCAGAGTCGTTGGCTATTCAGCTTCAAAAGCGGCTATCGATAATTTTACGCAATGGATGGCGGTTGAACTGGCTTCAAAATACGGCGAAGGAATTCGTGTAAACGCTATTTCTCCCGGATTTTTTATTGGCGAACAAAATCGTGCCCTGCTATTAACTCCCGAAGGAAAATTAACTCCAAGAGGTGAAAAAATTATCGATCATACCCCAATGGGAAGATTTGGAACTCCTGAAGATATAGACGGTGCCCTTTTATTTTTATGCAGCGACATGTCAAAATTCGTAACCGGAACCATCTTAAAAGTAGACGGCGGATTTGCTGCTACCAGTATTTAACATCATCAATAAAATAAATCAAAATGGAACAAACGTTAAGATGGTTCGGACCAAACGATCCGGTTTCTTTACAAGATATTAAACAAACCGGAGCTACCGGAATTGTTACAGCTTTACACCATATTCCAAACGGGCAGGTATGGGAAATTGACGAAATTATTAAACGAAAAGTCGAAATTGAACACGAAGACGGAGATCCTAAAAAAGGCGCTTCGGGCTTGACATGGTCCGTTGTAGAAAGTATTCCGGTTCATGAAGACATTAAAAAACAAACCGGAAATTATCTTCAGTACATTGAAAATTATAAAGAAAGCATTCGAAATTTAGCCTTATGCGGTATCAAATGTATTTGCTATAATTTCATGCCGGTTTTAGACTGGTCAAGAACTGATTTATCGTATGAAGTGGCTGACGGATCTAAAGCTTTACGTTTTGATATTAATGCTTTTGCTGCTTTTGAATTGTATATCTTAAAAAGACCGGGAGCCGAAAAAGAATATTCCACAGAACAAATTCAGAAAGCAAAAACCTATTTTGAAGCCATGACAGCTGCTGATAAAGTAAAATTACAGCAAAACATTCTGGCAGGGCTTCCGGGAGCAGAAGAAGCTTATTCAGTAGAAGATTTTCTGGTTACTTTAAGCGGTTACAATCATATTGACAGAGCCAGTTTGAAGCAAAATTTATTCTTCTTTTTAAAACAAATTATTCCGGTTGCCGAAAGTAAAGGTGTTTTGATGGCGATTCATCCTGATGATCCGCCCTACCCGATTTTAGGTTTACCAAGAGTCGTAAGTACCGAAGAAGATTTAACAGAATTAATGGCTGCTGCCGAATCAAAATCAAACGGATTCACGATGTGTACCGGTTCCTACGGTGTAAGAGCTGATAATGATCTGGCGGGAATGGTAAGACGTCATGGCGATAAAATGAATTTTATTCACTTAAGAAGTACGCAAAGAGATGAAGAAGGAAGTTTTTACGAAGCCAATCACCTTGAAGGCAATGTTGACATGTACGAAGTGGTAAAAGCCATCCTTGAAGTCGAAAAAAGAAATAACAGCCAGTTGCCCATGCGTCCGGATCACGGACACCAAATGCTGGATGATTTAAATAAAAAGACCAATCCGGGATATTCAGCAATTGGACGTTTGAGAGGTCTTGCTGAATTACGCGGACTTGAAATGGGAATTAAAAGAAGCTTATAAAAGGTTTTTGCCACAAAGGCACAAAGGCTCAAAGCTTTTTATTTTAAGAGCAAGTGACAAAAGGATTTAGAAAAAGTCTCATGCAAATTCTAAAAGATTTAAGCTGATTTAATTAATAAAAGTATAAATAATCTCTGCGTAATCTGCTTAAATCTTTTAAAATCTGCGTGAAATAAAAAAAACTTTGAGCCTTTGTGCCTTCGTGGCAAACCTAAACTAACCCTAACCAAATAACCACAACCATGAATACCCAAACCTTTATTATTTCCTGTGGCCTTTTTATAAGTAGTATTGTTATGGGCCAGCAAACACCAAAAATACTCACGGATTCCAAAACAAATTACCTGCCTGATTTTAGTTATGCCGGTTACCATTTTGGAGAAAAAAAACTTCCTGATGCTCAGGGAAAAATTATCAATGCAACAGATTATGGTGTAAAAGCCAACGATGGTTTAGACGATTCAAAAGCTTTATTAAAAGCTCTAAAAGCCGCAAATGCGGTAGATGGAAATGTCATTTTGCAATTGCCTGCCGGACGTATCATTTTAAGTGAAATTTTATATATCGAACGAAGCAATTTTGTACTTCGTGGTGCAGGTTCTGATGAAAATGGAACAGAACTCTATTTTCCAAGGCCTATGATGTATCTTAAAGATCCTGAATCGCTAGCCGAACTTAGGGAATATTTAACCACATTTGATAAAAGACAACGCGAACCCGAAAACAATGTCGATTTGCCTTTCTCTCAATATGCCTGGTCCGGCGGATTTATCTGGACACAGGTTCCTAACGAACGTGTAAAATCGTATCTGGACCAATACGAACCTACACCAAATCCTTTGGCTAAAGTAAGTTCCGGAACTATGGGCGAACATATTATAACCGTTTCAGAAGTAAAAGGCTTAAAAGTGGGCGATATTGTCGAATTGGAGTTGTTTAATAAAGATGGTGAAAATGGCGAAATCATCAAAGATTTATACAAAGGCGCTAACGTAAAACCGGGTTCTCATCATTGGAAATTCCCGAAACTTCCTATCGTACGACAACAAGTTGAAATCACAAAAATTTCAGGTTCTAAAATAACCATCAAAACACCTTTAACCATTTCGGTCAAACCGGGTTATCAGGCTCAATTGGTCGAATGGAAGCATTTAGATGAAGTTGGAATCGAACACCTGCGTTTTACATTTCCTGATATTCCAAGAGTGGCACATCATGTGGAACCGGGCAATAACGGAATCTTTTTAACACGTCTTTTTAACAGCTGGGTCAAAGATGTCAAAATCACTAATGCCGACAGCGGAATTCTCGCCGAAGAAATCTCGAATGTAACAGTTCAGGATATTGTGACCGATGGAACACATATGGCACATTATACTGTGACTTTGGGAGGCGTGCATAATGTTTTGGTTAAAAATCTAAAAATCTACAACAAAACAGTTCATCCGTTAAGCTTTAACACCTTTGCGACTAAAAACGTGTATCAGGATTGTGAAATTTTTACAGATCCGCTTTTAGATCAGCATTCTGGAGCAAATCATCAAAATTTATTTGATCACATAACCGTGCATATAACTCCGGATAAGAACAACAACTATCTTTTGTTTGGCGGCGGTGGCGCTGATTACTGGAAACCTTCACACGGACCTTTCAGTACTTTTTGGAACCTGAATGTACAGATTGAAAAACCGGATACAAAACCGGTTGTACTGTACGGAATGAAAGACGGCCCTTTTGCCAGGATTATTAGCGTGAACGGAAACGCCAAATTCGAAGTAAAATATGAACCTGATGCTTATATTGAGTTTCTAAATACACCGCTGGACAAAGTTCCTTCGTTGTATGATTATCAATTGCAAAAACGATTAAAATAAGTTAAGCCTGCCACGAAGGCACAAAGACACAAAGCAAATAAATAAACTTTGTGGCTTTGTGACTTTGTGGCTAAAAAAACAACGCTATGAAATACAAAATAGCTTTTCTCGTAATCCTGTTTGTTTTTGGGAATGTATCTTCTCAAAATAAATACCACCTTAAAAATATCTCGACTACTGACGGACTTTCGCAGAGTTCTGTCATTGCTATTCATCAAGATAAATTTGGGCAAATGTGGTTTGGTACGCGTGACGGACTCAACAAGTATGACGGAAGTAAATTCACCATTTTCAGGAATGATGTTACCAACAAACATTCGATCAGCAACAACGATATTTTATCGATTGAAGAAGATAATACAGGTAAAATCTGGGTTGGTACATACAACGGACTTAACTGTTATGATCCTGTAAAAAATACTTTTACCAGATACCTGCACACCAAAAACAATCATACCATAAGCAGCAATGCCATTTGGTCGATCAAAGAAATTGGGGAGGAAATGTGGTTTGGGACTTCAAAAGGATTGACGGTTTATAATAAAAAAAGCAATCAGTTTATATCGGTTTTTCATTCAGATACAGATCCTACAACGGTTCCGAGCAATAATATTATTACCATTTTAAAAACCAAAAAAGGAGAAATCTGGATTGGAACCACAAAAGGTTTATGCCTGCTTACAAGCCGAAAAAACGGGAAATATGTTTTTAAAGATTATCCGCTAAATGCTGTAGATCAGTTAAATGTTCAGGCTATTGCCGAAGATGATTCAGGCAATTTATGGGTTGGAACAAAAAACAAAGGACTTTTAAAATTTGATAAAACAACGAATGCTTTTGTGTCGTTTTTATCTCCCGAAAACTATCGCGAAATCAATACTGATATTCGTTCTCTTGCCATCGACAATCAGGGTTCTTTATGGATTGGCGCTTACGACGGAATTTATATTTTGGGAAAAGATAAAAGCATTCAGAAAATAAACAATAGCAATAACAGCAACGGAATCGACAAAGTAAAATCGGTATTTATAGATCGAAAAGGTTCCGTCTGGATTGGCTGTTATTATAAAGGCGTGAACATTTGGGATATTTCGAATGTCAATTTCTCCAATTACAATCAGAATTCTAAAAAGATTCCGATGAGTTTTGATGTGGTGAGTTCGATAATTGCCGACAAAAATCAGAATGTTTATTTTGGGACCGAAGGTGGCGGTGTTACAATTTTCAACAGAAATACCGAAGCCATCAGTTATATCAACAGTAAAAGCGGGCAAACAGTTAAAAATGATATTAAATCGATGTGTCTCGCGAATGATATTTTATGGATTGGTACTTTTTCAAAAGGATTATCAGCTTATAATATCAATTCGAAAAGAATAGAAGATCAAAGAATTTCGGGCGAATTAAACACTCTTTTAAAAGAATCCGGTGTTTATTCGATCAAGGCAGAAGGCAATGATATACTCTGGATTGGTACTTTTGGTAAAGGTTTAATTCGCTACAATATGGCGGCAAAAACCTTTGAAATTATCGGGTATGACAATACAAAACCCAATTATCTCACCAATAATATTGTTCGAACCATATTGGTCGATCAGAAAAAAGGAGTTTGGGTAGGCACACAAAACGGGCTTAATTATATTCCGTTAAATACCCTGACACCTACTACCTACTCCATAAAACATTACTTTTTTGATTCTGTGTCATTGTCCGGCGATGACATTCTGACTTTGTTTCAGGACAGTCAAAAGAAAATCTGGGTTGGAACAAAAGCAAAAGGATTACATTATTTTGATGGTAAAAAATTCAATAAAATCAAGTTGAAAGCAGGCAATACAGTCATCACTTCGATACATTCTATTTTAGAAGATGATGACCAAAACTTATGGATTAGTACCAATCAGGGTATTATAAAATACAGTACAACGCTTAAAACAGTCGTGATTTATGATCAAAAAGACGGTTTGGCGAGTAATGAATTTAACGATAATTCGGCTTTGAAACTGGATTCGAATAAATTCTATTTTGGAAGTCCGTCCGGAGCTACTTTTTTTGACGCTAAAAAAATCAATTTAAACCAATATGCCCCGCAGGTTTTAATTACCAATCTAAAAATCAAAAACGAAACCATTCATCCAAATGATTCTGTTGGCATTTTAGAAAAAAGCATCGGTTACAC
The DNA here is from genome assembly GCF_001602525.1 of Flavobacterium chilense. Taxonomy (GTDB): domain Bacteria; phylum Bacteroidota; class Bacteroidia; order Flavobacteriales; family Flavobacteriaceae; genus Flavobacterium; species Flavobacterium chilense. The sequence continues at coordinate 223,877 of NZ_LSYT01000003.1, read as the reverse complement.
CAAAACTATTACACTGGATTATGATAAGGCTAATTTCTCTATAGATTTTGCAATTCCTAATTACATCAGATCTAAAAATAACGAATACAGTTACCGCTTAACAGGACTGGAAAACAACTGGACTACCACTAAAAATACCGAAGCCATTTTTGCTATCCAAAATCCGGGTACTTATACTTTTGAAGTAAAAGGATCCAATAATGACGGGGTTTGGAATAAAGTTCCCACAACTCTTACCGTTATTGTAAAACCGGCTCCGTGGCGCAGCATCTGGGCATTTATATTCTACGGAATTGTAATTGGTCTGGCATTGTACGGTTTAATCTGGATTATGAAATCGAAAGCCAGACTGAAACAAAAACTGGAATTAGAATATCTGGAAACCAAAAGAATCGAAGAAAACAATCTTGCCAAATTAGATTTCTTTACCAATATCTCACACGAATTCAGAACGCCATTGACCTTGATTTTAGGCCCTTTACAGCAAATATTAGCCAATTACAACGGGACCAATGAAATGTACAAAAAGTTATTGGTGATCGAAGGCAGTGCAAATCATCTTTTAAGCCTGATTAACCGTTTAATGGATTTTAGAAAACTCGAAAATCATCAGGTTACGCTCGAATCTGCCGAAGGAAACATTGTAAAGTTTACCAAAGAAATCTTTTTATCTTTTATTGAATATGCTAAAGACGGCGGTTACAATTATACTTTTGAATCGGCTGAAGATGAAATTCCGGTGTATTTTGACCGTTATAAATTAGAACGTGTTTTTTATAATTTGATTTCGAATGCCTTTAGATACACACCAAAAGGCGGAAATATTCATCTTAAAATATCACACGACAACGAGAATCTGTTTATAGCCGTGGAAGATTCAGGTGTTGGAATTGCGCCTGAACATATCGATAAAATTTTTGATTTGTTTTTTGAAGTTCCGATGCACAACAACGTTCAGAAAAATTACAATAAAGGAACCGGAATTGGGCTTTCGATTGTAAAAAACATTGTAAAACTGCATAAAGGAAGCATTGATGTTACCAATAAAAAACCTGAAGGTGTAGTGTTTACTGTAACGCTTCCGCTTGGCAGGGCGCATTTACTGGACAGTGAAATTATTACCGATTTTAAAATTAGTGACGATATCGATCAATATACTGCCCAACTGGAAACAGCCGAAGTTACGGAACCGGAAGATATTGATGATTTTGTAGTAAACGAAGAAAAACAAACCATTTTGATTGTCGAAGATCATAAGGTTTTACGATCGTTCATGAAAAATTTACTCAAAGAAGATTATAATATCATCGAAGCAGAAAACGGAAAAGTTGCTTTTGAAAAAGCATTGCAACATGTGCCAAATTTAATTATCAGCGATGTGATTATGCCCGAAATGGTAGGAACTGAACTGTGTTCGAAAATCAAAGAGAACTTAAAAACCAGCCATATTCCGGTTATTCTGCTCACATCGAGAACTTCACTAGTCTATAAATTTGAAGGACTCGAAAGCGGCGCCGATGATTATATTAGTAAGCCGTTCAATTTAACCGAATTTAAACTTCGGGTTAAAAACCTGCTGAATTCAACCGAGCGTTTAAAAAATAAGTTCTCAAGCGAAGATAATTTCATTCCGTCAGAAATAACCGTTTCTTCCCTGGACGAAGAACTATTAAAAAAAGCCTTTAAAATTGTAGAAGAAAACATTTCGAACGAACAATTTGATATTCCGTTTTTCTGTACAGAATTAGGAGTAAGCCGCACCATGTTATTTTTAAAAATAAAAGCCTGGACGAATTTTACACCAAACGAATTCATTCATGAAATACGATTAAAACGTGCCGCTCAATTGTTAGAGCAAAACAAATTAAATGTCTCTGAAATTAGCTATAAAGTAGGTTTTAACAACCCAAAATACTTTAGTAAATGCTTCCAGAAAAAGTACGGAGAAACTCCTACTCAGTTTGCTGATAAATTTTTTAAATCTTCAGTAGTATTTTAGGGAATCCATTATTTTAAAAGGGTTAAAAAAGGGTATCTGTATTTTTAGATACCCTTTTTTGTATTTCTATATCGTTTGCGGATTCTATATTTGCCCATATGAAAATCAAAAAAACGAAATTTTTATTATTGCAGATTCTATTTATAATACTAATCATAGGAATGAGTTTATTGCTTTTTTATTTTATCTAACACTAACCTAAAACCAAAATGAATGTTCACAAACCAAAAATTTAAAACCCTTAAATGGTGTTTACTGGTTACTTTTTTACTGGTAAATATTGTGATGAATGCACAGGAGAGAAAAGTCACCGGAAAAATCACTTCCAGCGAAGACTTAATGGGACTGCCGGGTGCAAATGTTTATATCAAAGGATCATCTGTTGGCGGATCTGCGGATATGGATGGAAATTACACTGTAATAGTTTCTGAAAAAAATGCTGTCTTAGTTTTTAATTATGTAGGATATCAAACTGTCGAAGTTCCGTTAGGAAATAAAACTATCGTAAATGTAAGCCTGAAACCGGATACTAAAAATCTCGACGAAGTAATTGTGGTAGGTTACGGAACCCGTAAAAAGAGCGACATTACCGGATCAGTATCCTCAGTAACGGCAAAAGAACTTACGGCATATCCTACACTAAATGCAGAACAGGCTTTACAAGGTCGTGCAGCAGGAGTTTCGGTACAATCAAATAATGGTGGTGAACCGGGCGCTCCGGTAAAAATCAGGGTTCGTGGAGGAACCTCAATCAATGCCAGCGGAGATGCGCTTGTGGTAGTAGATGGTTTTGCAGGAGCTTCAATGCCGGCACCTCAGGATATTGCTTCTATTGAGGTTTTAAAAGATGCTTCGGCAACGGCTATTTACGGTTCAAGAGGTTCAAACGGGGTTATTATGGTGACCACTAAAAAAGGAAAACCAGGAAAACCGGTTATCGAGTTCAGCAATTCAACATCTGTACAATCCGTAAATAACAAACTGGATTTATTAGACGGAGATCAGTTTGTGGCTTACAGAAAGAGTTTTACAACACATACTTCCGGAGGAGCAAACACAGACTGGCAGGATGTAATTTATCGCGAAGGAATGATTTCGAATTCGCAATTATCATTTTCAGGAGGTTCAGATAAAATCAGATATTATGTTTCAGGAAACTACTTCAATCAAAACGGAGTCGTAATCAATTCAGGAATCGATAAATATACCATCGTAAGCAATCTTGAAGCTGATTTGTCAGACAAGTTTAAAGTAGGTTTGAATTTGTTTCAAAGCAAGCAAAACAAACAGGGAATTATTAGCCAGACAGGCGCCGGAGGAACTGGTGCTGCGGGTGTAATTGCTGCTGCATATCGTTTTATGCCGGATAAAGGAATTTATAATGCAGATGGATCTTATACAACAACTGCTCCAATTGGAGATGATATTGATAATCCATACGCAACGGCAATGGAAAACATTCTTGAAACGGTTTCTATAGTGAACCGAAGTAATTTCTTTGCTTCATATCAAATCACAAAAGATCTTAATTTTAAAACCACTTTAGGTTTAACCGATACCAACTCTCAAACCGGAAGATATATTCCGTCTACGTTGATCGCAGGAAAAAACATCAAAGGAGAAGCTTCTGTAAACAATACCCGATTTTCTTCTTTCCTGACAGAAAACTATTTGACGTTTAAACGTGAAATTATCGAAAAAGGAATTCTAACGGTTTTGGCGGGTTACTCTTATCAAAAAAACAAAAATGAACGCTCTTATGCTGCTTCAAGAGGTTTTTTAACCAATACCAATTCGTATCATAATTTAGGTGCGGGAACTGTGTATTTAAAACCGGAATCGAGCTTATCTGAAACCGAATTAATTTCTGCTTTCGGAAGGCTGAATTTTGATTACGACGATAAATATTTGTTTACGTTTACAGCGCGTCGTGACGGTTCTTCAAGTTTTAGTAAAAACTACAAATACGGAACTTTTCCTTCGGGAGCTATAGGATGGAATATTGGTAAGGAAAACTTTTTAAAAGAAAACAAAACCATTTCGAACCTTAAATTAAGAGCCAGTTACGGAGCAACCGGAAACCCTTCCATCGACGCCTACTCTACACTATCAAGATTTTCTGAAGTTTATGATGTAAGTGGTGATGTCATTGTAAATGCGGTTCAGCTGACTTCGCTGGATAACCCTAATTTGAAATGGGAAACATCTTATCAACAGGATTACGGAATTGATTTAGGTTTGTTTGATAACCGAATCAGCATTACTGCCGATTATTATAAAACGATTACTAAAGATTTATTGTTCAACAGACCTTTACCGGGAATTTCAGGAATTGCTTCACAACTTCAAAACGTTGGTGAATTAGAAAACAAAGGCTGGGAACTGGGTATTAATTCTAAAAACTTTATTGGAGCAGATTTTACCTGGTCAACAAGTTTTAATATTTCATCAAACAAAAACAAAGTATTGAAACTGGCTGATAACAAAGATCTTTTAATCAACTCTACGCCTGGACACTTCCTAGCAACAGAATCTCAGATTTTAAGAGTAGGTCAACCGGTTGGTTCTTTCTTCGGGTTTGTTTATGATGGCGTAATTCAACAGGGAGAAACTGTTTTACCGGGGAATTTTGAAACTACTCCGGGTGGAGAGAAATTTAAAGATGTAAATGGCGACGGAAAATTAGATTCGAATGATAAAACCATCATCGGAAACCCAAATCCTGATTTCATCTTTGGATTTAATAACGATTTCACTTATAAAAACCTGGATCTGAACATCTTCTTTCAGGGTTCTGAGGGCAATCAGATTTTAAACTATACTTTAATGGAACTGGCTTCAGGAAACAACAATGCAACAACAGAAGTTCTGGATGCCTGGACGCCAACACATACAGATACCAATGTGCCTATAAATGCGGCAAGAACCAAAAGAGTAACTTCAAGATTTGTTTATGATGCCAGTTACATTCGTTTAAAAAACATTTCTCTTGGATATAGTTTAGACGATAAAATTGTTTCGAAAATGGGATTGAGCAAAGTTCGTTTTTACATCAGTGCACAAAACTTATGGACAATTACAAAATATCCGGGTTCTGATCCTGAGGTAAATTACCTGAACGATAACAATGCCAGAAGTAACACCAACTTAGGTCTTGATTACGGAAGTTACCCGAACGTGAGAACTTTCACTTTTGGTTTCAATTTAAAATTCTAGTTTAAAAAAATTATATCATGAAAAAATATATAGCTTTTCTGTTCCTGGGAATATTCGCATTTGGATGTTCAGATTTAGAAGAACATCCGGTAGGCGTTATTCGTCCTGAAAACTTTTTTAATAATACAGATGACTTGCAAGCCGCTGTAAACGGGGCTTTTGCTAACATTGCCCACAATAATTACTGGGGAAGAGAATTTACCATTGCCCTAATGTTACGTGATGATATGGCAGATATTGGTGACAGAACTACTCAGGCAGCACGTATCGATGTAAATGATATGAGCATGAACGATACCAATGCGCTTGTTGCCAATTTCTGGCCACAATCGTATATCATTATTACCGCAGCCAATCAGGCCATCGCCGGAGCCAAAAAAACACCGGGAGATCCTGCAAAAGTAAATGCTATTGTGGCTCAGGCTTATTTTGCAAGAGCTTTTGCTTACTATCATTTAGTTCGAATTTTTGGAGATATTCCGTATGTTGATTTTGTTGTAAACGATGTATCGCAGGTTAACTCTTTAAGCCGAATGAAAGAGGCCGAAGTATACCCAAAAATCATTGCCGATTTAGAGTTTGCCAAACAATGGCTGGAAGATAAACCAAAAGTAAAAGCAGTTCCCGGAAAAGGTACCGCAGCAGGATATCTGTCATCTGTTTATTTAACTTTAGGCAACTACCAAAAAGCTTATGACGAAGCTAAATATGTGATTACAAACGAAGCCAAATTTGGTTTAGGTTTAGATGCAGATTTTCAGGATTTATTTAATGCTACAAAAACAGCTTCTCTAAAAGAGCCTTTGTTTACCGTAGATTTCAACAACTTAGTTTCAGGAAACTACGGTCAGGATTATACTGCATTTTTTACAGGATCATTAAAAGATGACAGTTATAGCTACGGACAAGGATTCTCTGTTGCCGTTCCATCATTAAAAGTATTCAATACCTGGGATCAGAGAGATTACAGAAGAGCCGTAAGTTTTGATACCATTATCAGAAAGAAAACCGGTCCGGGCGGAGCTTTGCAAATATATCCTTCAAGCGATAACGAAAAAGCACCACGTCCGCATATTGCAAAATATTTCCGTTTTCCGGGAAAAGCAGGTGCTAACGGAAGAACCTCTCAGCACAACTACATTACGATGCGTTTTGCAGAAGTATTGCTGACAGCTGCCGAAGCTTTAAACGAAATTACTCCGGGAACTACAGAAGCTGACGGATATGTAAACCGGGTACGTGCCAGAGCGAGAAACAAAGCCGGAAAACTGGTTTCATTTCCTGCCAATGTTACGCCGGGATTATCTAAAGATGCTTTTAGAAAAATGGTAATTGAGGAGCGAAGATTAGAACTGGCTTTTGAATATGTGAGATGGTACGACATCAAAAGACTTAAAAATGGTCCCGAAGTATTTGGTCCAAATGGTTTAGAACCACATCCAAATTTCGATCCAAACAAAGATTATTTATTTCCGTTACCGGGAACAGAGTTAGCCATCAATCCTAACTTAAAACCAAACAATCCTGGTTACTAAACATCAGATTAGTTAATCTATTGGGTGTGATTATTTTAAACAGATAGAAACATAGATTTTTGTTTTAAATTTAAAGAGTCAGGAAAATGATATATCATTTACACATAGCTATGTGTTTTGAAATGAGTAAACGTCTTTTTAAGCTATGAAAACTATGTCAATATGTGTTGAAATTACACGCAGCAGGTTACATTAATTAGTATGAAATCGCCATGATTCTAAACAGTAACATGAAGAGTGGCGATTCCTTATTCCATTACAAAACAAATAGTACCCGCATATGAACAGAGTTAGTTTTTTTACTTTAATTCTAGGATTTGCATTGTTGGCGACAGCGTGCAAATCCGGAATTAATTCTCAACCCAAAAATACTGCTGCAACGGCAGCACATCTTCTGGAAACCCGATACAAAATGCTGTTGGATTATCCTGTTGATTCGATGTCAATACCCAGAAGTATGGATATTAAAACCAATCAAATAAAGAAAGTTCCATCAAGAGACTGGACAAGCGCATTCTTTGCCGGAAATCTTTGGCAATTGTATCGCCTGACAGGAAATGCAGCCTATAAAAAACAGGCTGAAAAATGGACGCCTTTCAGTAAAAAAGAAAGTGTAAACCGAGGCTCACATGATGTTGGCTTTAAAGTATATTGCAGTTATGGTGAAGCTTTAAAAGTCGAGAACAAGCAAGAATACAAAGATGTAATCATCAAGGGGGCTGAAACTTTATGCACCCGTTTTGATCCAAAAGTTGGTGCCATCAGATCCTGGGATTTCAATAAGGAAATTTGGGATTATCCTGTGATTATCGATAATATGATGAACCTGGAATTACTTTTTGAAGCTACGAGATTATCAGGCAATAAAAAGTATGAGGACATTGCCATAAAACATGCCAATACCACATTAAAAAATCAATTTAGGGCAAACAACAGTTGTTACCATGTTATAGATTATGATCCGGCTACCGGAGCGGTCAGAAAGAAAACCACACTTCAGGGCTATAATGATGATTCGGTTTGGGCACGCGGGCAAGGCTGGGCAGTTTACGGATTTACCATGTCGTATCGATACACTAAAGATCCTGCCTATTTAAAACAAGCCGAAGCTACAGCTCAGTTTTTTATGAAGGATAAAAATCTTCCTGAAGACGGGATTCCGTATTGGGATTTTAGAGATCCTGCTATTCCAAATTCGGCACGGGATGTTTCTGCTGCAACTGTTATGGCTTCTGCATTGTACGAACTGTATGGTTACACAAAAAATAAAACCTATTTGGCTTTCGCCGATAAAGTAATCGCGACTTTACATTCGGGTACCTACATTTTAGATCCCAAAATAAACGCGCCTTTTATATTCGGTCACAGCACCGGAAACTGGCCAAAACACGACGAAATCGACGAACCTATTATCTATGCCGACTATTATTTTCTGGAAGCATTACTAAGAAAAAAGTAACAAAGGTATATGAGGTACAGAGGGGTAAAGTTACAAAGGCTCAAAGGTTTTCAGCCTTAGAACCTTTGAGCCTTTGTAACTCTGAACCTTTGAACCTAAAAAAAAGCTTATAAGCGATGAAGAACCCACTGTACCACTATAATACATTTTTATTTTACACACTTTTTGTTTTTTTTCAGATTTGTCCGGGCAGCGCTTTTGCCCAGACAAAGATGAATATCAACGACAATTGGCTTTATCTGGAAAATAATACTCCGAACCTTAACGAAGCGCAAAAAAATACAAACTGGACATCCTTAAACTTACCACATACCTGGAACGCCGAAGATGCAACTGATTTAAATCCGGGTTACAGACGTGATGCAAGCTGGTATCAAAAAAAGCTGAACATTGCCAAAATCGATCAAAACCAGCGTTACTCTTTATATTTTGAAGGGTCGAATGTAACCACAAAAGTATACGTAAACGGTAAAGAAGCCGGCGGTCATATTGGCGGCTACATTGGTTTTACAATCGATATTACCTCTTTTATTAAAGAAGGTAACAACGACATTTTTGTTCGGGTTGACAATAGTTATGATATCGAAATTATTCCGTCCCAAAAAAGCGATTTCTTTATTTATGGCGGGATAACACGTGATGTGTGGTTGCTGTCTAAATACAAAAATCACATTGAGAATTTAAAAATTGCAACTCCCGAAGTTTCGGCAAAAAAAGCTTCTTTAAACATTGTAGCTTCAACTGTAAATCCTGAAAACACAAAAGACTTATCGTTAACCGTAATCCTTAAAAACCCTAAAGGAAAAAAGATTGCAAGTAAAACGATTCCGGTTTCGGCTAACACTACTACGATCAAATTTGAAAACCTGAAAAACCCGGAATTATGGGATACTCAAAAGCCAAATTTATATCGTATATCGGCTATTTTATCAGAGAAAAATCAAATCAGGGACAGTGTAAACGAAAAAGTAGGTTTCAGATGGTTTGAGTTTAAAGATCATGGTCCGTTTTACTTAAACGGAAAACGATTACTGATTCGCGGTACACATCGTCATGAAGAACAAGCCGGAGTTGGCGCTGCCATGAGCAATGCACAACATCGTGCCGATATGGAATCTATCAAAAAAATGGGGGCCAATTTTGTTCGTCTGGCACATTATCCGCAAGATCCTGAAGTTTACAAAGCCTGCGATGAACTGGGTTTATTGGTTTGGGACGAATTACCCTGGTGCCGTGGCGGAATTGGCGGTGAACTCTGGCAAACCAACACTAAAAATATGCTGGCGGAAATCATTAATCAAAATTACAATCACCCCAGTATAATTATCTGGTCTTTGGGTAATGAAATGAACTGGTTACCTGATTTTCCTGATGGTGATAATACACAAAGAACAAATGTTTTTTTAACTGAATTAAACGACATTGCACACCAACTTGATCCAACACGCAAAACAGCCATTAGAAAGTATTACGAAGGTTCACAAATTGTAGATGTCTTCTCCCCTTCTATCTGGTCGGGCTGGTATTCCGGAAGTTATAAAAACTACCAAAAAGCAATCGATGTTTACAAGAAAGAATACAAACATTTTATTCACGCCGAATATGGCGGGGACAGCCACGTAGGACGTCATAGCGAAAACCCAATTACAGGCGAAAACATTATCAAGTCTGAAGGCTGGGAAGAAGCTATTGTACAAACCAAAGTGGCCAATATTGCACAAATTGGCGATTGGAGCGAGAATTATATCGTTGATTTATTTGACTGGCATTTGCATATATCCGAGAATGACCCAAATTTTGTGGGAAATGTTCAATGGGCATTTAAGGATTTTGCAACGCCGTTACGTCCGGAAGACGATATTCCGTACATGAATCAAAAAGGATTAACAGACCGAAACGGAAATCCAAAAGATGCCTATTATGTTTTTAAAAGTTACTGGAGCGACGAACCTTTTACTTATATCGAATCGCATACCTGGACAGAAAGACAAGGACCTGAAAATACACCAAGAACCCTGAGCGTTTTTAGCAATTGTGATAAAGTGACTTTGTACCATCAGGGAAAATCGCTTGGAGAAAAACAACGCAACCTTTCGCTATATCCCGCAAATGGCTTAACTTGGGATGTGAATTTTTTAAAAGGTGAGAATACTTTGATAGCGATTGGAGAAACCAAAAACGGAAAAAAAGTTTCGGATACTATAAAAGTTAATTATCGTTTCAATAAAAATGACACGGCAACTTCATTACAATTGTCTTACGAAAAATTAAAAAACGGCAATTATCTGGTAACGGCAATTGCGATTGACAATAACAATTTGCGTTGTCTGGATTATGAAGAAAGCGTTTATTTTCAGTGTTTGAAAGGCGGAAAAACCATGAAAAGTCAGGGAACTCCAACCGGAAGTGAATCGATAAAAATGGCAAACGGAAAAGCTTCTATCGAAGTAGTTCCGGATGGATCAGGCGCTCCTATTGAAATGACGGCATTAAACCAGAGTTTTAAAGGAGAATATTTAAAGATTTTAGTTCATTAAACTTAACCGCAAAGCTTTATACAAGGAACGTAAAAATTTTTGTTTCCCGCAAATTTTGCAGATTAAGCAGGTTTTTTAATATCATACTTAAATATGGTTTATCATTTCTACGGAAGAGATCCGAGCAATAATAAAGAGCCGAAAATATTGTTATGAAAATGATTGTCCTAGCCCCGATAGAAGTGAAAATCCTTTTGTGGCGGGGTTCGCCACAAAAGATTGAAACGGATAGCGGGATTAGCTCCTAAAAATAAAGATTTGCTTTTATCATAGAAATCGAAATGATAAACAGGAGAACAAATCTGCAAAATCTGCGAGAAAAAAACTTCATCGCATTATGAAAAATAATAAAAACAGCAAGTTATGAAAAATACAATCTTTTATGGAATTGCTTTAGTATTGACAGGTTTTTCGGGCCATGCACAAGTAACCTTAAATGCCGACGGTCCAGGCGGAGTTGGAACTTATGAATTAATTACCAATGCATTGGCTCCCGGAACAGTAAACGGAGCTATTGAAGCACCGGATGCTATACATCCCGCTTTTGGTCCGCATATCACAGAAATTTTTGATACTGATCTGAATAAATATGTTTTCGAATTTCATTCGCATGTGAGCAACACGCCTCCGGACAACGAACCTGTGGCTGGAAAAACAGACAGACAACGTGTTGAGATAAAATCGTATGCGCCTTCTCCGGATAATTTAAAAGGGATTATTGGCGAAACGGTGCAATACAAATGGCGTTTTAAAGTACCTGTAGGTTTTAAACCTACAACCAGTTTTACTCACATTCATCAGGTTAAGGCTGTTGATGGTGATGATGACGATCCGCTTTTTACTTTAACTTTACGAAAGTTATCTAATGGCGGGACACGACTGGAATTAATTTACGATAAAGATGCCGCTGCCGCAACCGTAAAATATCAGACTCCAAATATGTCTTCGTTTGAAGGAGTCTGGGTCGAAGCTATAGAAACCATAAATGTAGGTTTGCAGGGAACATATGCAATTACAATAAAAAAAGTAAGCGACGGAAGTGTTTTAATGGATTACAGCAATCCAAATATTCAAACGATTCGTCCTGCATATACTTCGTCTACCGGAGTGGTTTATGCTGCCAACTCTTTTATTCGTCCTAAATGGGGAATCTATCGCAGTCTGGCTGATATTGCGAATATGAGAGATGAAATTTTACGCTTTTCGGATTTTAGCATCGAGGAGCTAACGACTTTATCGACAAAAGAACATTTGGCAAACAAGGCTGATATACAATTTCCGAATCCTGTAGCAGATAAACTCCAGCTTTCAGAAACTATTTTGAATCAGTACACTGGATTACGAATCTATGACAATAACGGCAAACAGGTTATGGCTCATGATACGATTTCTGAAACTGTAAATGTATCGTCTTTAAAATCGGGACTTTATATTGTCAAATTCAAGAAAGAAAATACCTTGTCTAAAGGTATCAAAATGATTAAAAAATAAATTTTACCCATGAAAAAACTAATTACCTTACTACTCCTTACTGCTGCTTTTATCGGGCAGGCACAAAACCTGATTTCAAATGTTGCCAATAGAAACACAACTTCTTTAAACGGCGTTTGGAATTACATTATTGATCCTTATGAAACCGGATTTTACAGCTTTCACCATGATCAGTACGACAAACAGCAAAAGCCATCTAATGCGGCATTTTTCAACAATTATCATGCAGTAAACAAACAGGAGCTGGTAGAATATGATTTTGATAAATCGGCAAAGATCAATATTCCGGGCGATTGGAATTCGCAGGTTCCGGAACTTAAATATTATGAAGGAAACGTTTGGTTCAAAAAATCTTTTGACTATGATCTAAAAGAAAAAAAACGTCTTTTTGTGTATCTGGGCGCTATCAATTACAAGTCTGATGTGTATTTGAACGGAAAAAAACTAGGAAGTCATGAAGGTGGTTTTACGCCTTTTAATTATGAAATTACGTCTATTGTAAAACCAAAAGACAATTATCTGGTGATAAAAGCAGACAACACGAGACATAAAGAAGATGTTCCGACTACGAATACAGACTGGTGGAATTATGGTGGAATTACACGTGATGTTACCTTAATCGAAGAAAATGAATCGTTTGTAGAAGATTACAACATTCAGCTTAAAAAAGGCAATGCAGCTTTGATTTCAGGTTTTGTAAAAATCAACAATTTCAATTCGGCACAAAACGGTGTAACCATTTCGATTCCGGAATTAAAAATCAATTATAATGGAAAAATTGGTGCAAACGGAATCGTGAATTTTGAAATTCCGGCGAAGAAAATCTCCTATTGGTCACCGGAAAACCCAAAATTATACGACGTGACAATTGATTTTAACGGAGAAAAGCTAAAAGACAACATTGGTTTCAGAACTATTGAAACACAAGAAGATAAAATCCTGTTAAACGGAAAACAAATCTTTTTACGCGGTATTTCTATCCATGAAGAAAATGCCAAAGGCGGACGTGCTAATTCTGAAGAAGATGCTTTACGTTTACTAAACTGGGCAAAAGAACTGGGTTGCAATTATGTTCGTCTGGCACATTATCCGCATAACGAAAACATTATCAGAACGGCTGATAAAATGGGTTTAATGGTTTGGGAAGAAATTCCGGTATACTGGACTGTAGAATTTAAAAATCAGGATACGTATAAAAATGCCGAAGATCAATTGACAGCAGCCATTACAAGAGATAAAAACAGAGCTTGTATTATTATCTGGTCAATGGCAAATGAAACTCCGGTATCTGATGCCCGAAATACTTTTATCAAAAACTTAGTAGCACATACCAAATCACTTGATACCACGAGATTAATCAGCGCAGCATTATTAACTCACAATGTAAACGGGGTTGGAATGATCGATGACGAAATTGGTAAATCGCTTGATATTATCGCTTTTAACCAATATTTGGGCTGGTATGGCGGAAACTTGGAAAATGCCGAAAAAACTTTTTGGAACACACCGTACAACAAACCTGTAGTCGTTTCTGAATTTGGCGGTGATGCCAAACAAGGACTTCACGGAGAAAAAAATGAGCGCTGGACAGAAGAATATCAGGAATACCTGTACATTCAGAACCTGAAAATGATCGAAAAGATACCTCATCTAAGCGGTTTAAGTCCGTGGATTCTGGTAGATTTCAGATCACCAAAACGACTTCTTCCGGGAATCCAGGACGGATATAACCGTAAAGGATTAATCTCAAATGATGGCAACAAAAAGAAAGCATTTTATATTATGCAGGATTGGTATGCTAAAAAGAAAAAAGAATAATCGAAAACTATTCTGCTGTAAAATGAGAAAAAATGAAAGCTTTCTGTATCATTTTAAATTAAACGCAAAACTGTTAGGAATTCATTAACAAAAAACAAACTGTAATGATATGATTTTTATTCATTATTACCTTACTTTGTAGTTATACTAAAAAATTGTAATCCTATGAAAAAATTAAGTTTACTGGCAGTTACTTTATTTGCTGCATTTACAGTTCAGGCACAAGATGTAGTAAAATTTGCTCCGCTTGATGCTAGTCCGGTTGATATTGCTTATTTTCCAAATAAAGCAGTTAAATTCAAAAAAACAGATAATCCGTCGCCTTCTATTAAGGTTATTTATTCAAGACCTTCGGCTAAAGGACGTAACATTTTTGGTGAATTAATTAAGTTTGGTGAAGTTTGGAGAGTTGGTGCTAACGAAAATACAGAAATCAAATTCTACAAACCGGTAACAATCGATGGTAAAAACATTCCGGCTGGTACTTACAGCTTATTTGCTATTCCTGAAAAAGACAAATGGACCATCATTATCAATAAAGAGCTTGATATGTGGGGTAATTATGCTTATGATGAGACTAAAGACATTGTAAGAGTTTCTGTTCCTTCTAAACCGGTTTCTACTCCAATAGAAGCTTTATCTATTGCTTTTACTTCACAAGGTGCTGTAGCAAATTTGGTTATTGGATGGGATAAAACAACAGTAGAATTGCCTATTACAATTAAATAATTTTTTTATTGCCATCAAGCAATACGATTTGAAATAAAAAAAGAGACATTTACATGTCTCTTTTTTGTTTTATAAGCTTTTTTGCTTTCGTTTTTTTTCAAATTAACAGGACAACCAATTTTAGACAAAAACATTCTCCCTTAGAATACTTTTATGAATATTATGATTTTGTCATATTTACTGATGTTTGTTATTTCTATAACTCGATTATTTTATTGTGATTATTTCTTTACTTTCCTGTTTTTAGTTGCTCACATACCAGGAAGTTCCATCAGAAATAACCGTTATATGATCATTAACTCCCGATGCACCAAGAACAATACTTGTACTTCCGGCAATAGTTGGCGATCCGCCAATAACAGCGGCAGGCCAGCTTCCGTCAAATTTTTCAGCAGCTGAGGAGGTGTTAACAGTAACTGAACTTCCTGTAATGACGCTTATTTTAATTATCAGTACCCGCCCTGTGTTTGCGGCTGCCACTGGCAATGTAATGGTGTTTGTGCCAGCAGCAGTAGCAACCAGCATATAGTCATTCGTCTTTACAGTATAATTGCCCGAAACATTAGCTACTTTCACTACTTGTGATCCCTGTACATCCAGATCCGCATTAGGAGTTGGGTTGTTGATACCTACTTTGGCTCTGCCTGTACCTGTGTTGTCATCGTTAATAAACACCCCTCTGTTTGTTTGGTTGTTGCGATTGGTTAAGAAACGATACCCGCCATTAAACAAACTTGTAAACTGGTTTGGTGCTGTCGCAGCAACAATTGTACTATTAGAAACATCAGTAAGAATGGTTGAGCCATTATTAGGCGAAGGTACACTGGAATAGGTACCAATTATGACACTGTCTGAAGTACTTATTGTATTATTTTGCCCTATTGCAGCTGAGTTGGTTCCACCAGTAATAGTGTTGGCCAGTCCGACAGCCAAAGCGTTAGGACTACCAGCATTTATCGTATTATTAAGTCCCATTGAAACACTATAGTTGCTCGTGGTTGCAATCTGGTTATTATTACCCATTGCGATACTGCTGTCTGAGAAACTTTTATTATTGGCACCCATTGCTATAGATGCATTACCATCTGTTGAGTTACCAACTCCCAGAGCTACTGATCCTTGCGGGTTGGCATAAGTACTATTCATTGTATTGCTTGATCCCAATGCTACTGAATTTGGAGAGTTGATAGTATTGAGATTACCTGCAGCAAATGAGCCCGCGGCAGCAACAGTTGCAACTGGTGTTATATTAATAGTGTTTCCTACTCCTACGGCGGCAGCATTGTTTGCGTATACTTTGTTTCCATTTCCTGCAGCAAAAGAACTATTTCCGGCGACTAATGTTGTAGCGTTACCAAATGCAGTACTAAAAGTGGCGCTTGCGGTTGCAGAACCTGCAGCAAATGCAAAACCATTAGGAGCATTGGCAGTAGCACCTCCAAATGCGGCAGAAGAGCCAGTTGTTCCGCTTGCCGTTGCACCAGAGCCAAAAGCAAATGAATTGGGTGATGATGCCACACTATTGGTTCCACCTGCAAAAGAGTTTGATCCTATTATTGCAGCTGTATTTGGAGAACCTGTTCTTACCGAACCACGTACATCTAAATTTGTTAAAGGAACAGCGGCATTAAAATCACCAATACCTACATTCGCATTTTGGTAAATATTTTGAGTGTTTGCAGTAGCCAATGTTGTTGAATTTTCGACTTGCCAGGGTTCTGCGTAAGTAGTCTGGCTGATTTTTTTTAAAAGACCGGTTGTTGCATCAGCCACCACAACATTATCTAAAGCTGTACCTGTTGACAAAGTACGAACGGTTACTTGTCCGTTTACATCCAATGTTGTGCCAGGTGCATTGGTGTTAACACCAATTCTGCCCGCAGTTCCTCCTGCAGCGCCATTTACGCCTGTACCAAATAAAGTATTTCCAATGTTCATTTCGTTGCTGACGGTTTGTGTAGATGCATTTATAATATTGACTGATGATCCACCAATCAATATGTTGTTGCTGCCAGTTGTAAGACCAATTAAATTACCAGTGCCGGTACTCGCTCCGATAGCTACATTGTAATTCCCTGCTGTGGAAATATTAAGAGCATTTGTTCCCAAAACAGTATTATTAGAACCGCTTATATTAGTTGAAAGCGCACTGCTGCCCACTGCAACATTACTCTGACCAGATTGATTTGTATTTAATGCACTCACACCAAGAGCAACGTTATTGATGCCTGTGTTAAGAGTTGTGGTGCCTGCACCTACTAGTGCCAGGTATCCTACAGCCGTATTCCAGCCTCCAGCACCACTAGTGCCTCTAAAATTACCCATTGCCGAAGCGCCTACGGCTGTATTTGCATTAGACAAACTAACTTTCAATGCACTTGAACCTACAGCAGTGTTGCTGCCATTACCTGCAACGTTATAAGCTGCCAGTGCATTTGAACCTACTGCTGTATTGTCTATAGAACTCGTTGATTGTGTAGTAGTAGTGACAATATTTTGAAGTGCCTGATAACCAAAGCCAGTGTTATTAAAAGTTGTAGGAGTAGAAATAATCCCGGACTTAGCACCATTAACTTTGAACATTAAAGATTTATCATCTGTTGTGCCTAAAAAGTTAGTTGCAGGATTTGTTCCGGTATTTCCTGTTGTCAGCCAGCCTATTGTGCCAACCGCATCTGCTACTGTTCTTTGATGTAAGTTACCACTAGCATCTGCTGTTACCAGATTATCTGTGGTAGGTGCAGTAACTGTAGGCAGATTACGAACTCTTGCCTGACCATTTACATCCAGCTCTGCACTAGGATTCTGTACATTAATCCCAATTTTTCCTGTTGGTGTTGCAATAGTGCCATTTATACCTGTACCAAACAAAGTATTACCTATGTTCAATTCGTTAGAAGCAGCAAATCCAGACAGCGTCAGTTGATCTCCTATTACGATGTTTTTGTTTCCAGTATAGGCAGTGTTATAGTTTACAGGATCATAGACACTGTAGTAACCTATTGCTATATTGTTGTTTCCATTTGTATTGACACCACCAAAATAACCAACACCAATATTATAAGACCCTGTTGTTGAATTTCCAAGAGAGTTAAAACCCATGGCTATATTACTAATACCAGATGTGTTAGCTCTTAATGAACTTGTACCAAAAGCACTATTGTTGCTTCCATCAATGTTACTGTTAAGAGAGTTAAAACCAAAGGCACTATTATTAACTCCAGTTGTTGTAAAAGCTAGTGAAGCATAGCCAAAACTATTATTATAATTCCCAGTTGTAACACTAGAAGAAGAGTTTTGTCCAAAAGCACTATTTCCAATCCCAGTTGTATTTGCTCTTAATGACAAAGCACCTACAGCAGTATTAGTCAATCCAGTTGTGTTTGCTGTTAGTGCGTTATAACCTACAGCAGTATTACTTTCTCCATCAGTATTGTTTGTAAGTGCCGAAATACCTATAGCGGTATTACGCACCTTACCTGGAGTTAATGAATTAAGTGCCATATAACCTAAAGATGTATTTAATTTGGTGATGCTTCCAGCATTAGAGTTATCTATTTTAAATTTTAATGGCTGGTCGTCTGTTGTTCCCAAAAAGTTTATAGCAGGATTTGTTCCGGTATTGCCAATAAGAGCCCACATAGGAGATAGAGATGGTGTAACAGTTTTTAAGATTTCGCTTGTTGGATTTATTACCAAAATGTTATCTGTTCCTGCGTTACCCGTTGGTAAACCTGAAATAGCCAAAGTATTAGCAGCATCAGTAACGATAGTGGTAGGATTTGTTAAACTTCCTCCTAATTGCACATTACCGTTAGTTGCTGTTAAGCCATTGTTCGCAGAAATGAGTACAGAAACTGATGGGGTCGTTGCTACGCCATTTACAGTTGATACTAAATTTCCGTTTGTGGCTGTTAAAGTGTTGCTATTAATAATTGGTGCGCCAGAACTTGTGATTCCGTTCACGGTAACCGTTGATGTATTTATATTTGATGTATTCGAAACACCGCTCACCGCATCCGAAGTGGAAGAAATACCGTTTACATTTGAGGTTAAAGTGTTCCCCAACAAACTCAAAGTATTAGTCGTTCCGGCTGAAATTGCAGGTGACAAATCCAAAGGCGTACTTGCAACACCGTTTACTGTTGTGGTTAAACTGGTTCCTGTTAAAGACGTTTCATTACTATTGACAATCGGAGCACCTGTACTTGTTATTCCGTTTACAGTAACCGTTGATGTGTTTATATTTGATGCATTGGAAACACCGCTCACTGCATCTGATGTTGAAGAAATACCGTTTACATTTGAGGTTAAGGTATTGCCCAACAAACTCAAAGTATTAGTCGTTCCGGCTGAAATTGCAGGTGACAAATCCAAAGCTGTACTTGTTACACCGTTTACTGTTGTGGTTAAACTGGTTCCTGTTAAAGACGTTTCATTACTATTGACAATCGGAGCACCTGTACTTGTTATTCCGTTTACAGTAACCGTTGATGTGTTTATATTTGATGTATTCGAAACACCACTCACTGCATCCGAAGTGGAAGAAATTCCGTTTACACTTGAAGTTAAGGTATTCCCCAACAAGCTCAAAGTATTAGTCGTTCCGGCTGAAATTGCAGGAGCCAAATCCAAAGCCGTACTTGCAACACCGTTTACTGTTGTGGTTAAACTGGTTCCTGTTAAAGACGTTTCATTACTATTGACAATTGATGCACCTGTGCTTGTTATTCCGTTTACAGTAACCGTTGCTGTGTTTATATTTGAGGCATTCGAAACACCACTCACCGCATCCGAAGTGGAAGAAACTCCGTTTACATTTGAAGTTAAAGTATTACCCAACAAGCTCAAAGTATTAGTCGTTCCGGCTGAAATTGCAGGAGCCAAATCCAAAGCTGTACTCGCAACGCCATTTACCGTTGTAATTAAAGTAGTTCCTGCTAACGACGTTTCATTGTTGTTTATAATATTAACTCCTGTTCCGGTTTTTCCGTTTACTGTTGTACTTAAATTATTTCCTGTTGATGTATTTGAAACCGTTGTTGCAGCTGTAATCGTAGTTGGTGTCAATAAAGTTCCTCCATCAGTTCCAACTGTTAAAATATTAGCTGCATCAGCACTTTTTACCTGAGAAGTACTCGTTGTTCCTGCTTCATTTGTGTATGTAATTGCTCCTGTTAACAAATCCTGGGTCTGTGTTGTTACCGTTTCATTAGCTTTTACAATGGTATTCATATTGACAATCTGGGTGTTTCCAGAAACATCAACATATTTAAACTCGTTTGTAATAGAATCGAAAGTAACATTCCCTTCTGTTTTTTTGACAATGTCCTTAATAATATTGGTTACTACCGGATTACTTGCAATCGTATTGAAATTCGTTGTAACATCTCCTGTCACATCAATATTTACTGCTGTACCCGATTCATTAGTATAAGTGTATGAACCTCCACCATTATTAACAAGTGTTGTTATCGTTTCGTTTGCCTTTACAATAGTATTAATATCGATAACCTGTGTGTTTCCTGATACATCAATATAACTGAATACTTGGGTGGTGGGATTATAAATAACTGTTCCCGGACTGGTACTAACTTCGCTGGAAATAATAATTCTATTCCATTTGTTTTCGTACCAATAATAATAACCGGGTTTTATATCAGAAACTGTAGCTGTATTAAATACTAATAAGCTATTAATATTACCACTTGTTATTGTAGTTGCATCGGTCGAACCTGTTAAATTAAGTCTTGGAATTAATACACCTTTGTCACTAGCAGTAACCTCTAATTGGGCAGAAGAACTTGGCGTTAGTGTTCCAATCCCTACTTGGGAATAAGTTGCAAAACTGATTAAAAATAAAACCACGAGGAGTAATTTGCTTTTCATACGTTTGATTTAAATGTTATCACACAATTTTATAACTAGGAATAAAATATTGAATAATAAAAATGGGGTAGTCATTTGAAATATTTAAAACAAAAACATCTCAGGACATTATCTAAATAAATAGCTGAAAGGCTTATAAATAAACGAAAACCGGATTACTAAACTTTCAATAAACAGAAATCAAAAAATGCATAAACTAAACGACAACTGGGGCTGTTTTTATCTCTTGAAAAAAAACAAATTGCTAAGATTATAAATTAGGTCAAATTAAAATGAGTTATGACCTTATTAGGCTTGAAGTAATAAACAATGTAAAAGTAGTGAATATTAAAACACTAGTAATCAAATATTTACATTTTTTATTATGATAAAAAAGCACATTATAGATGAAAACAATCCTTTATTAAAGAATTACTCGTGAAAATAGGATATTTACAATATAAAATTAATAATTCAAAAAAATCCATGCCTTCACTAATCATCAAAAAAAAAAGCTGCTTCCGGTTAAGGAAACAGCTTTCTGTAAAAAAGTAATTAAAAAAATATTTTATAGGCTTTACCACTTTGTATATCGGAGTAACCTGCTTTATCGATCCTTCGCAACTGAAATCTGATTTATCAATACAAACTTCACCATGAAAACCAGTGACTTCATCCTTTTCATTCTGATTGAATCAGAGAACTATACCACTCGCCTTTATTGAGTATGTACTTCCTTTAATTTTTTCATTTCAGCAACCAGGATTGAGAATAAAAATAGAATTTTGATGTCATGACTCTTTTTTGTTTTTAAAGCTTTTCTGCTTTCATTATTTTTTCAAATCTAAAATGTAGTTCAGCTTTGATTTTATTATTTTTTTATCACGGTCCAGCATATAAATCTTTGTGGTATCGCTGCTTAAATAGCCATAATACGATTGTTTATCAACAGGTTTGTCCCAATTCAAAATAAAAATGGTTCCGTTAGGATCATTTTCTAAGCCTCGTTCTGTATTAAAATTTCCTTTTTCGACAAATTCTTTCTCAGGAGATTTTCCTTTGTAGATGCTTGACAATTCAAATTTTTGACCTTCGGTTGTTCCATTTCCCAAATCAATTTTAAGAACCGTTTGTATACCGCTGCAGTCTGCGCAAGGCAGTAAACCCTCGTAAACCAAAACATCCTGAACTGCTTTTTTTTCTGTATTTACAGCTGTCGAATCTGTTTGGGTTGCTTTAATTTCTTCTTCTCTTTTTTTCGAATTACAAGCTGTCAGCTGTATGGCAATTACCAATAAAATAACTAAATTTCTCATATTCTTTAGATTTATTATTCTCTCAAATATACCAAAATTCCTTACGTTATAAAACTAAAATATAAGAATCCAAATAGCTACTCCATTCATCCTTAACAAATTTTAAACGATTATTTTTTCTTACAATATCATTTATATGATCAAGTTTTGTATTTTTATAGATAGCAAAATAAAATACATTTAACTTAAATAAAATCTATATGGGAAAATTTGTGATTACTAAAAGAACCAATGGCGAATTTCAATTTAATTTAAAAGCCGGCAATGGACAAACAATTTTGACTAGCGAAGGTTATACTACAAAAGCAGCCTGTAATAACGGAATCGAATCTGTAAAAACAAATTCGCAGGATGATGGTCGTTTCGACAGAAAAGAAGCCAAAAACGGAAAACCGTATTTTAATCTAAAAGCCAGCAATGGTCAGATTATTGGCTCAAGCGAAATGTACGAAAGCGTATCGGCAAGAGAAAACGGCATTGAATCTGTAAAGAAAAATGCTCCCGATGCTGTTGTTGATGACCAGACAGTTTAAGTGAAATAATAATATCAGAAAATCGGGATTTAAAAAGTTCCGATTTTTTTATGTCTATTTTCTAAAAACAATAAAGCGCGCAAATGGCACGGATTAAACAGATTTTTTATATTAGTATTGGTGAAAATCTGTTTAATATTCTTCACCTGTGCTCATTTTCAAAATTACTACAAGTCACAGATACTCCTGAAAAACAATTACAAATGAATATCAGTATTTTAAAAGCAAAAATTAAACGCAATCATTTAGAAGAGTACGCAGGAGCTTATTTTAGAGATGATACCTCACAAATTATAAATTCTTTGAATGCAGAAGGCAAGTGTGCATTATTTGGAATACAAAGAGAAGATGGAATTTACACCATCATTGGTCAGAAACATGTTTATTATTCTACTGTTTTAGGTGCGGTTGGAGAAATTCCATTAAATGACTTTTCTGATTTTTTACATCTTAATGCACTAAAAAAAGGTAAAAGAGCAACCTTTGAATTTGTACCTGTAAATGATACAGAAAACCTGGTTTGGCTGCATAACAAATCAATAATGAATGCGCTTTGGAATGTTATTCTATGGCTTAATCAATAATACAAAACTAGTTAACAGACTGGTATAAACGTCATGCTTGCGAACTTATTTCTCTTATAAACTTCACTACCTTAATCCTTTATCTTTATTAAAACTTATCTTGATATAATGATGGCTTTTAGAAGCTTTTTTTGTGTTT
Source organism: Flavobacterium chilense (assembly GCF_001602525.1). GTDB lineage: Bacteria > Bacteroidota > Bacteroidia > Flavobacteriales > Flavobacteriaceae > Flavobacterium > Flavobacterium chilense. The sequence goes on along the minus strand of NZ_LSYT01000003.1, from coordinate 200,653 downwards.
CCCTTTTTATAATTTCACTTGATAACAGGTGATTCTATTGAATTTAAAGATTCGCAAAATTTACGAGCGGGATGTTAGTGCCAGTGAGGTTAATAAACAACATTAAAATAATATGAATAATACCTGGAAAAAAATAAGAGTGGTAACCTTGCCAAAATTTGGAAATGACGGAACCAAAGAAAAAGACGAAAGTTATTACTCACTTGATGGTAAAACAGTTTTATTTAACAGCTACTCTGTAAAGGGTGCCGTCTTTGGAACCTTTGTACATTGTATGGGTTTTGCGAAGGACAAAAACAAATGTTATAGAGCGGGCTCTGCGTACAAAGGCGCCAACCCGGAAACCTTTGAGATTTTAAACTACCATTTTGCCAAAGATAAAAACAACATTTATTCACTAGACGGAATAGTGAAAAATGTAGATTATGAAACCTTTGAAGTCTTAGATTCAGGATTTGAAATAAGCAGTGACGGATTGAGAATTTCTAAATTATCATTCAGCAGTGACAAATCCGGCATTTGGTGGATGGACTATTATTCATACAAACCGGTTTTAATAAAAGGAACCAATAAAAATACTTTTCAACGGATAGATGACCGTTTTTCTAAAGATGATAAACAGGTTTATTTCGGTGGTATACGCCTGCCAAAAGCAAATCCCGCTACATGGAAAAGATTGCATGAAAATGCTTATTACTCACAAGATCAAAACAGAATTTATTTTACCAATAATTTACTAAAAGAAGCTGATGCCGAAACCTTCAAAGTATTGCCTGTTTCCTTAAGTACTGGAATATTGTCTTACGCCAAAGATAAAAATTGGGGCTATATAACAGGTCGTATAGTAACTCACGAAGAATTGGAACAAAGAATACAAGAAGATAGTAAACATCTTGAAGGTCTAAAAAAATAAGTAGCTCCTCGCTGGTGCTGGCATCTAACCCGTGATTCTATTTCATCCTAAAAAAGTTTACTAATTTCACTTAATTCATGAATAGATTTACAAAACAGCTAAAAATAATCTTTCGATTTAAACTTTAAAAAGTAAATTTCCCTATTCATTTTTTCTCTTTGATTAAAACTTATCTTGATATAATGATGGCTTTTAGAAGCTATATTCATGTTTTGCATTTGATACTTTTGAGCCGTATAGCATGTATAAAGGAGATAAATTATGAGTAATAAGATTAAACGGTTTTTCGAAATCATCATTTTTGGGTTTTGTTTTTGGCTGATTCATTTTTATGTGATTAATTATAAAGACAAACTCATTCCTTATGACCCAAAACTAAAAGGAATAGCCGGTGTAGGTGCTGACTTCAATAATCCGGGCATTATACAAATGCAAAATTTTGATACAACAATTTTCTCAATTATGCTTGCTGTATTCATTTTTGGATACTACACGAATGTATTAGCCGAAATGGAATACAGTAAGCGGTTAAACAATACAGCTACTATAGATATCAGAGCAAGCAACAGGAAAATAATAGGCTTGAGAATTGTTTTTTTGATGTGCCTGTATATCTCAGTAGGTCCAACAATAATGATACTCGCCAATTTGCCAGATGCTGAAACCGTTAAATTTTTTATAGTTCCAGTTATTCCGGTAAGTTTAGGTTTGGGCTTGTACTTTGTATTCCGAAAGATTTCTACTATCTTCTCATTCCAGTTGACAATGTCAATCACTGTCGTATTATTAGCAATTGTATATGTAAGTGGGTATTTTCACTTAGGAACAGCAGCAGGAAGAGGTATTGGCACATTATTGACTTCTGTATTATCTACAACCAAAAAGTGGAAAGAAATAGATCAATTTTTTAAGGAGAATGTAAACAAAGAATAATACAATGGCAGAACAACATTTTTTGAATCCTCATATTCATGTGTGCCCTCCGCTCGTAAGCTTATTTCTCTTCTGCATTTAAAAAAGAAAAGCAACTTCCCTACTCCATCCCTTTTTTTATTAAAACTTATTTTGATATAATGATGGCTTTTAGAAGCTATTTTCAAGTTTTACTTTTGATATTTTTACCTGATAATTAGATGATTATATTTTACAAGTTAACTGATTAAGAGAAGAATAAAGACTATAAAATTATTAAGAAAGTAAAATGGCAAACCATTATTATATTATTTCTGAAGTATCGTTTTTTAATAATAAGATTCAGGATTTTATTTCAGGAACAGGCATAGACATAAAACAATCTTGTTATTCTAAAATGCCAACTGTTAGTGAAATAAAAAAAGCACTCATTGAATATAGGTTTCAAACAAATGAAATATTAAATCAGAACGGAAGAATCGAATTGATTGCCAGTAAAAATAATACTGAAAGCATTGGACTAATCTTTACCGAAATAGAAGATGAAAACGAACCAGTAGATATGTTCAGGATATTAAGAGGGAGTCATACTGATACAGTAATTGATTTTGTAAAATTTCTGGCAATTTCTTATGGTAATTTTTTGTACTACGGCGATAGCGGTATAATGTCACTCATCACTAAAGACAAGGATTCAGAAATAATTAGAAGTGAATTAAATATGTAACAATAATGTTTTCTGCTTTGTTAAGTCTCCCACTCTAAAATATTATTAAAAAAATATATTTAAAAATTAAGTGATTGATGTACATTCTAAAAGTAATATTTGCTTGTTTGAAAAGACTTCGGAGCGGGCACACTAAAAAAAATGAAAATAGAATAAAAAAAAGGTTATTAATAGTTGTATTTATAAGCACACATGCAATTTCTCTTTTAGCACAAACAAAAGAAAATAGCCCGGTAGAAAAAATGCCTGATGATGTAATACAGATTATTGATTCGTTGAAAAAAGAAGGTATAAAAACGTTTATGTTTTTTCGCAAACAGGAAGTCGGAATGCAACAACCTGCAAATTCAAATAGCGATATAACATCAAACTTTGGCACTACTGAAATAAAGGAAAACCTGTTTTGGAAGAAAGGAGATAAATACTTTTTGCGGAAAAAAGAAAGTTGGCGTTCCCGCGACACAACTTTTAATTTGTATGAACCCGAAATAACAATACTCTCTGCAAATAACCCAATGAAATTTTACTTGTTGAATAAAAAAATAATAGATCTACAGGAACTATATTATTTTACAAGTGTTAAAGATAAACAGAAAAAGATTTGTAGCATACCGCCATTACCCGATTATTTGCTTACTTATTACGAGTTCTGGTTTGTTACAAAAAATACCATTTATAAATATTACCAACATGAACATATTTATAACAAAGAAAATACAGATATAGAAATAAATAAGAAAAGCAAACTTAACCAACTAAGAAAAAGAATAGAAAGACAACATGAAAGTTGACATACATGTTTTTCTTCAAACTCTACAAAGTATTCTTTACAAAATAAACATTCTAAAAATTAAACGATTGCTCCAAAATAAGCGCATCACTTGCCGTTAACTAACACCCTGTACTTAAATACACCAATTTATGTCGAAAATAGAAATTAAACGAAAAATATCAGTCGCTGCATTGTGCTTGCAAGCTGCGGAGGCTATTATTGTGGTTCATTGTAGTATGGAACTCGCCCAACATTATAAATTACATCGGGCACAGGCCGCCATTGTTTTGCTGATAACTGTTTTGTTTATGGTAGCAATATGTTTGTTGCAGTTTTATAGGTATGTACGGGTGCTAAATCAGGGTGTAGCATTAATGAAACAACATCGATATGAAGCTGCCATAGCATTGTTCAGCCACATGCACCAGTATTTTGAGAAACACCCATGGGTAGATAAATATAGATATCTATTGCTGATCAGTTGCTCGGCTATTCCTATGAAGGTGATGTGTGTAATGAATATTACTGCTTGTCACGTTTTACTGAAAAATAAAGAACTAGCCACTTTTTATTACAATACATTGGTAAAACTGTACAAAGGACATGAAATTCAATTGCCCTGGTACGATGCACTTTTGAATAATAAAGAATAGTTAAAATGGAAAGAGATAGCCCCGAGCTATGAAGCATTCTTAAAAAAATAAACATTCAAAAAATTAAGAGATTACTGTGCATTCTAAAAATAACATTTACTTGTTTGGGAAGATTTCGGGGAGCAGGTTAATTAAAACTTATTTCGATACAATTAAATTACTAAAAACAGTTTTAATTATCGACTTAGAATTGTTGGTAATTAATTTTTACAAGTAAACCTACTCTTAAAAATACAATCATTTATGAACACAAACATCACTACAACCCAAATTAATAAAGCTATAGATTGCTGTATTGAGGCACTGAACAACCCGATTGAAGGAACGCAGAAATCAGTCGGAGACGATGCGCTTGTGATAGAAACAATTCACAAAGCATCGGCACCACCTTATACAGGCAGGGGCTCTTCAATAGTTAATACTATTACCTATACGCTACAGTGGTTAAGTGCCATTATATGGCTATACGATTTTGCAAACTATACCGAAGACGAAATGCTGGAATCTGCACAAAAAATTGTAAATGCTGATATAATTTTTAATCATATTTTGAAGCATATTATTACCAGCCTAACCAAAAAAGATAAGATAGATGAGGCCGTGAATATGACAAAACACTTTAAAAAAACAGTCATATTTAGAAAAGAAGAAGACAATCAGGACAAAGGCTACTTAATCATTTTGGAATACTATGCAAAGAAAGGTGACGACAAAAACTTTTTTAAATATTTCAAACTCAGTAAACCTGCTATTAATAAAACAGAAGTATATGTGGCAAAACGGAAACTTGTCCAGCATTTTACTTTGCAAAATGGTGTACAAAAATCATTAGAACTTTGTCAACATAAAAACCTTGGCAAAGGTCTTCATTCGTGTATAGTAGAACCATTTGCACAAGCGGGAAGATATGGAGAGTTAAAAGCAATTTTTGTCCAATATCCGGAACTTAAAAATCCGGAACAGGAAACAGAATTGAGCATGTTGACATCGGCATGTTATCATGCAAAAAATAAGAACATTATCATTCTTGAAGATGATTTTGAAGAACTGTTTGCAAGGGCATTAAAAGTGGACAGAAAAATTCGCTTTGGTGATTGCAAATTGCAGAATTGGATTTTACTGAATTTAGGATTAGCAAGCAAAGGCAATGTAAAAAGAATGATAATGTGCAGAAAAGCTATTAAGAATAATAGTCTTAAAAGAGAGTTGGAGATTAAATAATAGTTTTATAATAATAGACATATAAACTCAGTCTATGAAATATTCTTTAAAAAATAAACATTCTAAAAATAACATTTGCTTATTCGAAAAGACTTCAGGGAACGGAGCAAACATAATGATTCTTGGTGCTTGAAAACAGAACACGCCACAAGAAACGATTCGTGTAAAAGCGGGAAACAAACTTACTAGCAATTGAGTATTTATTTTCAATAAATAATAAATAATAAATCAAATGATTATATATAGAAGAATTGGTAATATCCTTTTAACTATTGGTATATGTGCCGTATTTGCAGGTACTGTTTTAGGATATATCGGTAAGGATTCCTTTGGCATGGAAGGATTGTTTTTGTTTGGATTTGGGATTCTAAGTGGTTTGGTTTCATTAGTACTGCAACGGCTTCATGGTATTAGAGTAAATATGGGTCCTGTTGTCTGGGGTAAAATTATAAATGCCTGGAATGAAAGCGAAAAGTCTGTTAAAATAATAAAGTTAGAAGTAACGTATATCACCAATGCCAAAGAAAAAATTACAGCCTTAGATTGGGTATATGTTTCCCAAATCAAAATGTCGGATTTTGGGCGTGGCAGGATAGTGCCACTCAAGTATGACCCGAAACATCCAAGTCATATCAAAGTGTTTAGTGATGTAGAAAAAGCAAGAGCAAAATATGGTTCGCCTTCTCAACAAGTTGTAAACGATTTAGAAAATCAAAATCCGTGGGAACAAACTGAGTTTTCTACTTTTGATTCCTTTGATGACATAAAAAGCAAGATGTCAGATTTTTCAAAGTTTGGTACAATTTCAAATGGCAAAACTCAATTCAGCTTCGGCAAATCAACATTCAATACAAAAACAACGCAATATTCAACAACCGAAAGATCTACAGCAGATGTAACAGGCAGAGTACAAGCCCAAGGCGTAATTTTGTCAATACAGCCTACGGGTAACATTATTAATGATGAAGGCGAAATGATGCTATATCTACAAATTACCAGACCAGATGGTACCTCTTATAATACAACGATTACCAAGCCTGTTCCCCAAGTAAGATTATTTTTTTTAACAAAAGGAAGTGTCGTAACTGTTTTTTATATGCCATACGATGAACAAAATATAGTACTTGTATAAAATACAATGTTGTTTCCTGACTTCGAAAAGCATAAAACTGCTAAATACTATTTTTAGTTCAATAGAAGACTTTGAAGAGAAATTAATAGAATTTAAATAACATAAAAAAACATGTCAAAATTTGTAATAGCAAAAACAATGTCTATCGATCTAAAAAATGAAAACTATCGTGGCATACTTATTCAGATGGATTTCCCAATACGTTATACCTTGTACGATATAATCCAAATTATTAAAATGTATACCGGTTATACAGACAGATTTGAATGGAAATTTATAAACCCATACGACAGAAGCAAAGATTTAAGCTCTGAAAAAAATAAAGATGAATTGGATAAAATATACTTTGATGAATATCGTGATATCACGCCCGAGATAGATTGCATGTATGGTTCGCTTGCTATGAGCATTGGTGCAAGAGGATATAAGAAATACAAAAAAGTTAATCCTACAACATATCTGGCAGTGGGAAACTTTCCGACAGAAGATGAATTTTCTGCTAATATAAATATCATCGAAATGAAGAAAAAACATTCAAAAGAAGAACTAAAAGCCATCGATGAAAAACTTTCTTCTTTTTTTAAAAATAAATACAAAATAACGGATGAAATGGTTAACACCTTTTTTGGTTCTCAGAATAATTTAGCCAGAAAATGAGTAGAAGTGTAAATTTTATAATCCTGAGTGTATAGTTGGAATGTACCACACGAAAGGATTCGTGTGGTAGTAATGGAAAATATATTTATTATGAATAGAATTTTTTTTTACTATCTATTACTTTGTATGTGGTTCAATTCTAATGCACAGGAAAAATCCTCTAAATCATTGGGATATGTTTCAAAATTAGATACCGTCATAAATAACCGTTTAATCTATAACTATAAAAATAAAGATTTCTATAAAATCTATAAAGACATAAATCATAAATATGGAGTTTCAGATAGTTATGCCAACATTATAGTGCCTGCATCATATGATCGTTTGATAAAACGAGGAGAGTTTTACTACATGACATATGGAGGACAAACCGAACTTTTTTGGCTCGATGTAAATAATAAAATGCTGGAAAAAGTTTCTTCTTTTGTAGATTTCCATCTTCGTATAAATGATAGTATTGACGTTTTAAAAAATAAAAATGAACAATTAAACGTCGTTATCAACCATAGTAATACATTTTTACCATTTGAATACACGCTTTTCACAAAGGTTGGTGATAAATACTTTACTCAAAAAACATACTCAAAAACAGTAGAAGTTCTTGACAGAAATTTACAAAAAATCAAAACATTTAATAAACTAATAGATTTTAAAATATTATCAGATAAAGATAGTACAGTTACAGCTGTCAATATTAATTTTAAAACAGGAGTTTTAAATAGTCGTTTAGAAATTTTAGTGCCATTTATTTATAATTCTATTATACAATGTTCTTATGACAGAAATTATTATATAATCAGTCAGTATAGGAATAATGTTTTAAAATATGGTATAATGGATAAAAATTTTAAGATAGTTATTTCATTGTTGTACACAAATATTCAGGAAGGAGAAAAAGAACCCTATATACTTTTAACAAAAAAAAATGGGGCTAAAAAAGTAATTGAATTTAACGATTTAACTAAACAATTTTAAATCTCACATGGTTGCTTTTTAAGACACGTTTTGCTTTTTCAAATATACAATTCTGCAACAATAAAATTTAACTTATTAATAATCAAAAAAGGTTTAAAAATGAATAAAATTTATTTGAATATTTTACTATTATTTTTTTTTACTTATTGTAAAAATGATGAAGCTTCAATAATCAAAAAGCATGCTCTCACTACCGATATTTTACATCCAGTATATTTAATATCTCAGATGACTATAAAAGACCAAGAAGCAAAACGGGAAGAAATTATAAAATACAAATATGATTCTTTAAACAGAATAACAGAAGTTCAACTAGGAATATCAACTGTTTATAATAGTTATGATAAAAACAACAAGCTTACTAAAAAGAAGCATATTTTTAAAGAATATAATTATTTTAATACTCAGGATTCTTTAGTTTATAGCGATCAGGAAGTTAAGATCTTTTCAACTGGTAATAACAAGTATTCCCTTCCGAAAATTTATAAATTAAAATTAAACAGCTCCGGTTTGGTTTCAGAAATGCAAGCTGATAAACTAACATCTGTATCTAATGAATATGATAATGATCATAACCTCAAAACAGAAAGATCATATAAAAATGGAAAGTGTATAAAAACAAACTTTCAATATGATAATAAACATTCTCCTTTTATCAATATTATTGGTCATGATCCGAGAATAATCCCTCAAAAAAATAACATCATCAAGGAAACAATTTATGATTGCAATAGTAATGATGTAAAAAATATAATTACTTATACTTATGAATATAATAATGATGGTTATCCTACTCAAAAAAAAGAGAAAAGAGATACAAAAGAAATCATTACTACTTACCAATATATTATAAAATAACAACTTGAATGAAGCTGATAGTCTACTCTACGAAAAGCAAACTTCTCTACTCCAATTTATTCTCTTTTATTAAAACTTATTTTGATACAATGATGGCTTTTAAAAGCTGTTTTCATGTTTTGCTTTTGATAATTTTACCTGATAACGAGATGGTTCTGCCTCATTCAGGTGATAAAGTTGCCATCAAAGAGTGATAAAATAAAAAAAATGACAAACATTACTTTTCCAGATGAAGCACAAGCATTTCTTGAAAAAGCCATAAAACAAATCAAGATAAGAAAAATTGTCATTAACTGTTTTCTTTTTAGCATTCCGGTTATTTTGTGCATTATAAGTCTTTACACTTCTGTTCGTGAGACTAATATAGCCAGAAAACAATTTTTGAGCGCCAACGAATATACTGAACGTATTCATGATTGCTTTTTAGAAGCTTTAGTAATATGGTGCTTCGGAATGTTATTTATGGTTGCACTTGCAATAGCAATGACGACATACATGAATCGCTATATAGAAGTAATAACAAGATTATCAAAAACAGACTTGTTAAAACTAAAAACAATGAATGAAGGGTTACTTTGCTACCAAAAGTACTGGACACCTTATATCATTAACAAACAAGAAGTGGTTGTATTCGAATTATTAACTGTTAAATATTTCAATATCAACAAATTGAACTTTATCACCATCACAAGAAGGATTGTAAAGGGCGGTTTTGTTTACATAATAACCGCTGGTGCTAATAATGATGAAAATAAATTAAAAATCACTGGCATGAATATCTTTCTTGCCGAAAATTTAATCAAGGAAGTATTGGCTGTTAATCCCAAAATAAAAGTGAAACGATGGAATGATTAACATACTACTTGAAAATAAACAAAAAAGTCGAAACTTCTAAAATCAAACTAAATGAAGTATGATCAAAAAAATAAACGTTCTAAAATTAAGAGATTGCTGTATGAAGCCCCCGACTTCGTACTCTTTCCAATTTATAAAATTTCTTATCCTATGTAATGATTAAAAAATGGCTCATTGTTATAAGTATCATTTCAATAATTGGTATTTACATCTGTTTCTTTCTTCCTGTACACTTTTATTATGGTAATTATATAGGGATGGTATTTTCATTTTCGGTTACAGGCACTTTATTGGTTATGTTTACAGTAGCTGATTACAAACAGGCTAATTTATACAGGTTCTTTTTAAATAAAGGTTCTAATAAAACGCCACATTGGTTTCGTAATTGGCTATTAATAGGTAGTTTTTGTATGACATTAATGGGAGGAATTTCTTTTCTGTTATTTAACAAAAGTGAGAACTATCTGAAAGAAAATGGTGTTCAGGCTACAGCTGTAATTGTATCTAAGGAAGAATATAAAAAGCTAACCGGAATAACGAGAAACGACGGAGAATATGGATATATGGTAGGTTATAAGTTTGTTAATCGTAATGGTGTTGAAATAGTACAAAAAAGATTTTCGCATGCATCATACGAATCTATAGAGATTGGTAAAAAAGTAAAAATTATTTATGTGCCTGAATATCCTGAAATTTTAGAGGAATACATGGAGTCTCAATGAAAAACTCCTCCGCTACTGCGAGCGTATTGTTCCTAGTCCAATATTATTTTGAAAAATAAAAAAAAGTCGGAACTTTTAAAATCCCGACTTTTTTAGAACATTTTTAGATTTGTCCAAATTTGTCTTTATAACGACATAATTCTTCTTCTGTTTTTTTTAATAATTTTTCTAAAAGCAAAATTTTGTCTTCATAAAGTACTTTCAAAGCAGCACTGTTATCTGAATTAATCTGTATACTTCCGTTGTTGTTTCCTCTCACTTTATTGAAACTATTGAAATATCTCTGACTGTCAAAACTAATAACATCTTCTACGCTAACTTCTAAAATTCGGGCAATTTCTACCAGTTTAACATAGGAAAGAATTGTTTTTCCTTTTTCGATCTTACTATAGCCTGCTTGTGTAACTCCTAATTGATCTGCCATATATTCCTGCGTGTAATTTTTCAATTCTCTGATGCTTTTTATTTTATTTTTTATTGAAGAGGTCATAATTTTTGGGGTATTTTGTATAGCTAAAAACTGACCGCTATTAAACTTTTAGTATTCCAGCTATGCGTTTAGTGTGTTTATCATACTATTTCAATTGTAGGTTAATGATATAGTATATGTTCATTTTTTTTTAGTAGTAATAACAAAACCATATACAACAGCTGCTGCCATCAAAACTAAATCATAAACGGAGATTCCGGTTAATAACATGGTTTGACTTTATAGATTAGTTTTTGCTTTTTTTAAAAGTCGGTCAAAATTACAGCTTAGATACTGATCAATTTGTTTTCCAATCACGGGACGATCCTGACGATTAATTTTAACTTTGGTTTCTTTTTTATAAATGTCTCTCACAATGACATAATAATCAAATTCTTTATTGTTATGAAATCTCAAAATAATAAGAATTGTATAAGCCAATAAGGTAGGTCCTATGTAATACAACTCAGATAAATTTGAAAAAACCATACAATAATAAGCCAAAGCTGTTACCGAAATAAAAGCAGAATTTTCAAGAAGGTAGGTCTTCTTTTTTTTAAGTAAACCAAGTTCAGCAATCTCATTAAAATTGTATTGCCATCGATTTGATCCATACTGAAACTGAACCTGGTCATGAGTAAGGGTAAAGAACATAATAATTTGGGGTTATTTAAAAAAAGTGAATTATATAGTAATTTGAATGAAAGCAAAAACAGCTAAAGACTGTTTTAGATAATTGCTTTAAAACAAAACTTCTATCCCCGCAATATTACGCATAATCTGTTTTTTTCTCTCTCTCAACCCTCTTATAGAATATAACTAAAAGTTGTAATTAAATCTAAAATGTCAATTTTTACTTATTTTTAACATTTTCGGCTAACGATTTTACTGATGTCTTTTTCGGCGAGAATAACTGTTTTCTAGATTGATATAAAAAATAAAGACTGCCTCTTAAAAAAGAAACAGTCTTTAGTGATTAGACTCAATTTTATATTTTTTTTAACGGAGATTCAGCAACTCTTAAATGACCATGATTTGTTTAACAGTAACATCCCTGTTAAACTCCGGTTTGTTTTTCTAACTTTAAGACAAAACATAATGCATAACTTTTTCAATCATCGCAATTGCGAATGATTTTGCAAGTATTTATATTTTTTTATGCATCAGGGCTTCGATCCTTTCTATAGAAATTTCCGGATTGGCTCCCGGTGATTCTGCTACTAAAGCTCCAATCGCGCATGCAAAATCTACTGCGCTTTGCGGATCTTTTCCGGTAAGCAATGAGGTTATTAAGGTGGCCAAAAACGAATCGCCTGCTCCTACAGTATCTGCAACTTTTACAGGATAACCGCTGTTTTCATAAAGTGTGTTATCCCAAAACAACAATGCGCCATGTGCGCCTCTTGTTACGCACATTGCTTTTGCATGAGTTCTTTGTGCAATAAAATGTATGTTTTCTTCCAGCGTTGTAAAAGGTGAATCTAAAGCTGTCGCAATTTCCAGTAATTCTTCGTCGTTAAATTTGATAAAATCTGCAGCATGTATCAGACGCTCCAGAATTTGATACGAATAATGCGGTTTTCTTAAATTTACATCAAAAACTTTATAAGTTTTGGTTTGCAATAATGCTTCAAGGGATTTTCTGGAAACCTCATCACGACACACTAAACTTCCAAAAATTAAAACATCAGCTTCAGAAACTAATTTCTTTCCTGAATCATTTACATTGATTTTATCCCAGGCCGATGGATAATGAATTACATAACTTGCAGCCCCGGTATCGTTTAAAGTTACATTGACCAATCCTGTCGGGAAATCTTCAATGGTGCTAATGGCGCTTGTTTCAAGTCCTAAGCTTTTTATATGGTTTAGAATTGCTTTTCCGTTTTCATCATTTCCTACGCAGCTAATCATTGCTACATCGCAGCCTAATGTTTTCATTCGCAAAGCAACGTTTAATGGCGCTCCTCCAATCTTTTTTTCCGTATCAAAAACATCCCAAAGAACTTCTCCGTAAGCTACAGCTTTAAGGCTTTTTTCATTATTCATTCTCTACTTCTTTTTAATATATTCTAACTATAAAATTAGACTTTTATTTTTTGCTGACCTATTTATATCATTTCCGGAAATAAAAAAAGAGGACTATCAAATCCTCTTTAAATTCTTTTAAATATTTTTTTATGTTCTAATCTAATCTAATAAAAAAACAATTAAGCCTCTTGCGCCATGTGCTCCTAAAACTAACGATTGCTCAATATCTGCCGTTTTAGAAGGTCCGGCAATAAAAGTTCCAAAACCATATTCCTGATTCCCAATTTGGTCATACGCCTGCTGCATCGTGGCAAGAATATCTTTTTTATGTACTATAATTGCTAAATATTGTGCGATAAAAGGCGATACACGCTGTCCTAATAAATCATCTGTAACCCAAAGTGCACTATTCTCAGCCACGCCAAAATGTGCTTTTATGACATTTAATTCTACATCCTGAAGCGAATGCGGATCATCGTTTGTCCAGTTTAAAGATGCAATCTCTGAAAGCTCCGGAATAGTGGTTATAATGCGTTTTTTGATTGCATAATTTGTTTTGATGTACTGGATAATTTCTGGATAATTTGCTACTTCAACCGCTTCTCCTCCAATATTTTTCAGAACTGTTTTATAAGTTTCCTGTACATCAAATTGCTCTTTGCCTAAAAGATTCAGATCCGGCAAGTCTGTGACAAAAGCAGGTTGATTTTGCTTTATTTTTTTTAAGATTTCAGCTTTACTACTCATTGTCTTTTGCTTTTGCTTCTCTTGAATTTTTCTTGTACCATTCTCTAAAAGATTCCTCAGGAACGGCTGGCATCTCGCGTTGATCGTACCATTTATTCATTTTGTTATTTACTAATGAAGAGACATTTTTCATTACAAATCTTCCTGATTTTCCGGCAAGATTAAAGATCGTTGGGTTGGCCAGAACGGTTGCCATGGTTTTCATTGCTATGGTCTTAGCTTTTGGAGTATGACCTTCTTTTACCAGAACCTGACGCCATTTGTACAATTGATCATGAATATCTATTTTTACCGGACAAACATTGGTACAGGATCCACAAAGTGTACTCGCAAAAGGTAAATCGGCATTTTTGCTCATATCTAAATTGGGCGCTAAAATAGAACCAATTGGTCCTGCTACAGCATTATGATAACTGTGTCCGCCGCTTCGTCTGTACACAGGACAAGTGTTCATACACGCACCACAACGAATACATTTTAGAGAGTTTCTAAAATCTTCCCTGCCTAATTGTGTGCTTCTGCCGTTATCGACAATAACGATATGAATTTCTTTTCCGTCTCTTGGTTTCTTAAAATGACTTGAAAAAGTAGTAATAGGCTGTCCGGTGGCGCTTCTTGCTAATAATCTTAGAAAAACACCTAAATGTTTTCGTTGCGGAATCAGTTTTTCGAATCCCATAGAAGCAATATGCACATCGGCTAAATGTGCGCCCATGTCGGCATTTCCTTCATTGGTACACACTACAATTTCCCCAGTTTCTGCAATGGCAAAATTGACTCCTGTTAGAGCCACTTTTCGGGTTAAAAATGTATTTCTTAAACTTAAACGTGCTGATTCGGTTAAATATTGAGGATCGATATTGCCTTTTTCTGTTCCTAAATGTTCGTGAAAAGTTTCGCTTACATCTTCTTTTTTAAGGTGAATAGCTGGTAAAACAATATGACTAGGCGGTTCTTTACGAAGCTGAACAATATATTCTCCTAAATCAGAGTCGATGACTTCGATACCTTTTTCTGCCAAATAATCATTTAGATGACATTCTTCTGTAAGCATCGATTTTGATTTTACCATTTGCTTCACCTCATGTTTTACCATGATCGAATGTACTATTTCATTGTGTTCTTTGGCATCGGCTGCCCAGTGTACAATAATGCCGTTTTTTTGAGCATTGGCTTCAAATTCAATCAAATAATCATGAATATTTGAGAGGACATTGTTTTTGATTTTTGAAGCGGTTTCACGAAGCAATTCCCAATCAGCGATTTGATGTGCAGATTTATCCCGTTTTTCACGTACAAACCAAAGTGTTTCATCGTGCCAGTTTACCCGTTCTACATCTTTATTAAAACGTGCTGCAGCTTCGCTATGTTCTATTGTTTTTTTTGAAGACATCTTTTTCTTGTTTGTTTTACATTTAAGACGTTAAGTAATTTAAGCCAGGCTTTATGAACTTAATATCTTAATGGTAAAAAGAAAATTAAGTTTAATTTAAAAAAAATCACTTACTTAATTTTCGAACGAATTTAATATTTCGGCGATATGAATGGTTTTTATCGGGCTTTTTTGTCTTTTCAGAATTCCTTCTAAGTGCATCAAACACGACATATCTCCACCTGTGATATAATCAACCTGATGGTTTTCATGATCTTTGATTCGATCTTGTCCCATTTTTACTGATACAGCTTCTTCAGTTACACAGAATGTGCCTCCAAATCCGCAGCATTCGTCTTTTCTGGATAAAGAAACCAAATCCAGGCCTTTTATATTGTGCAGTAATTGTTCCGGTTTAGAGAAAAATGGTGCGTTTAATTCTGTCATCTGCGAAAGCTTTAATCCGCGCTGACCGTGACAGCTTACATGCATTCCTACTCTGTATGGAAAATTTCCGTTGATGGAATCTACTTTGAGAATATCGGTAATAAATTCTGTGAGTTCGAATACTTTTTTTCTCATTTCGGCTGCCAGTTCTTCTTGTTTTTCGTCATGCAAATGTTCTTTTACATGCAAAACACAGCTTCCGGACGGACAAACTATATAATCGAATCCGGCAAAATTGGCTATAAAATTGGCATCACAACCTTTGGTTAGATATTGATAGCCGCTGTTTGCCATAGGCTGTCCGCAACAGGTTTGTCCCATCGGAAAATGAACTTCGCAACCTAATTTCTGCAAAAGCTCATAGGTTGCAATACCTACTTTTGGGTAAAACTGGTCAACATAACACGGTATAAATAATCCGATTTTCATATTAATTATTATTTAAACACATAGAAACATAGCTTTAGAAAACGTAAAAAGGTGTTTCACTTTAAATAAAACTCATAGCACTATGTGATAGAAATGTATTTCTTTTGTATTCTTTTTTGACACATAAAATCTATGTTTCTATGTGATAAAATATTTTTCCAACCAGATTTTCCTTTTTTAATTTCAATTGAACGGATTAAAATCCGTTGCTACAAAATGAATCGTTCCTCCGGAACTTTTTTAATCTGTGGTTATTTTTTAATTTTTAATTCTCAATTTTTAATTCAAAACCTAGTGTTTGTAAAATTTCAAATCAATTAAATCATTTTGAATCGGTTTTGGATTCCAGTTTTGATGAATGGCTAATGCGGCACCTAAGGCACTGGCTTGTGCCATCGAAGCGGCATAGACTTCTATATCCGGAAAGGCTTCGGCTAACAGATTCATGAAAATTGAATTTTTGCTGAATCCTCCATCCACAAAAATTTTCTTTACAGGACTATTCTGCACTACTAAATTAGTCGAAAAAACCTGTTGTTCAACCAAATCCAGCATCAATTGATGATAAGCGATTTCGTAACTTTTAAAAGAAGAAAGGTCTCTTTTTTGAAAAGGACATTCTTTTAAAATATCAAAATCATATTTCTTTGGATAAAGAATTTGAAAATTCAGTGCTCTTAAATTTGCTACTATATTTTTGTCAAAATAAATATCTTTATAAGTATCTACAGGAACTTTAAAATGTTCTGCCAGTCTTTTGGTTTGCACTTCATGTTCGTTGCCAGAGAAAAGACGGGCTGCTTTTACAGGTTTATCTGTGTATTGCATATAGCACAAACAATCGTTTTGTAATTCTTCAAAAGTCAACGGTTTATTATTAAACGGATTAAGAGAGATACTCCAGGTTCCGGTTGATAATAAAACAAAAGGCTCTGTAAAATTGATCGTATACGGAATAATAGCTGAAGAACTGTCGTGTAATCCAACACCAATTGCTAATCCGTTTTCGTTTTTGATGATGTCTTTCCCTTGATGAAGCGGCGGAATTTTAGCCGAAATATTTTCGTTTTTAAGCCATTTATGATACTTCATTTTCTTGAAATTCCAAAGATTGGTATGACATCCAATACTTGTAATATCAGCATAAGTTTCGTTGGTTAACAAAAAACTCAAATACTGTGGTAAATGTAAACAGTGCTTTACCTGTTTGAATAATTCCGGTTTTTCTTCTTTTAGCCTGTAAAGCTGCATTCCTGAATTCAGACTTCCTAAAACGGGAGAAGCTGTTTTGACTGCAAACTTTTCTTTGCCTTTATATTTATGGTAGAAATCATTTTTTAAATCCTCCGGATAATCTTTAAGATAATTATACAGAGGAGTTAAAACTTTTCCTTCTTTATCAATGTAAACAAAACTGGCACCGTAAGTGCTAAAATTGATAGCTTTTAAAACGTAATTGGTCAGGTTTTTTATTTCGGCTAATCTTTCAAATATCCAGCTTTCGAGCACTTCTATATTTTCGCAGGGAAAACCATCTTCATCAACGGTTTCATCCAGATTAACTGATTTTTCCCAAACAATTTTATAGTTTTCATCAAATAAAAATACCTTTTTGTTTGTTTTACCAATATCAAAAATTGCAACTACATTCATTTTTCTAATTGTAAATTGTGAATTGTAAATTGTGAATTATAGAACTATGATTATTAAGTAAGTCTTTTTATTAACTTATAACTCATAATTCATAACTCATAATTACAATCCCGTTGCCAGTGTTTTTAATCCTCTTTCTTCGATAAGATTTTGTCTTACTTGAATCGAACGGTATAATGCTACCGGATTTAATGCTGCACCAGAACGTAAACGTGCTTCGGCAACCAGGGCACGAACATCTGTACGGAAGGCATTTTGTAAAATTTCCTGTGCTTTTACCATATCATTTTCTTCCTGTGCTTTTTCTAATGCTTTTCTGTCTACCGAAAGTGCCTGTGCATAAGCAATCATAATGGCTTCAACAGATTGTAACAAATCCTCTAACGGATCTTTGATGTTGTGTGATGCATCGATCATCCAGCCTAAATCTTTAGCATGATTCATTCCTCTGGCGTCCATTCCGTCAACCAATTCATTAAAAATCAGGAATAACTGATACGGTTTTAAAGCTCCGGCTGTTAAATCGTCATCGCCGTATTTTGAATCGTTAAAGTGAAAACCTCCCAGTTTATTTTCCATCAACAATAAAGAAACGATTTGCTCAATATTGGCATTTGGTAAATGATGTCCTAAGTCAACTAATGTTTGTGCTTTGTCTCCTAACTTTTTTACATACGAATAAGATTGTCCCCAATCTGCCACTGTTGTAGAATAGAAATTAGGTTCTGCACATTTGTATTCTAAAAATAACTTCCAGTTTGAAGGCAATGCATCGTAGATTTCTTCTAAACTTTCTAATGTATTCTGGTAAGCTTTTCGAAAGTTTAATTGCCCCGGAAAAGAAGATCCGTCTGCTAACCAAACCGTTAGAGATTCTGATCCTAATTCAATTCCGTGTTGAATGACTTCGATATTGTGTGCAATCGCTTGTTTGCGGACTGCTTTGTTTACGTTTTGTAAGGATCCGAATTTATATGAATGTTCCTGATTTGCCTGATCCTGAAACGTATTCGAATTCATAGCATCAAATCTTAAATTGTGTTGTGCTGCAAGACTTTTTATTGCTTTATAATCCTGAGGAATATCCCATGGAATATGCAGAGAAATAGCTCCCGAAGCATTGTTTAAAGCATGAAGCAAACCTACATCTTCAATTTTTTCTTCTATAGAACGTGGTTCTCCGCCTCCTGCAAAACGTCCAAATCTGGTTCCTCCGGTTCCTAATGCCCAGGATGGAATTGCGATTTGAAAATCGATTAATTTTTGAATAATGGATTCTGTTTCACCAATTTCTGATAATGTAAAGGCTAATTTATTTTGATGTTTTTTTAATAAATCTTCATTATGAGATTCAATATTGTTTGATCCGATTATCATGATATTTTATACTTTAATAGAGATTACAATATATAATTAAAAGCTTTAATATGTTTTTTTTTAACACATAGAAACATAACTTAAAAAGGCATTTCACTTGCATTAATACACATAGATCTATGTGTAAAAATTATGATTTTCTAAAAAAACCTTTAAATTCTAATCTATGTTTCTGTGTGTTCAGTACATTTTTCAGCCTAATTATTATAAATTGAACTCTGGTTTAACGTTACTATTTTATGCTATTTTACTGGTTTTCTCAGTGTCTTTATATTTAAAAAAATCTAACGCTCAAATGTTGTTGAACGTTAGATCACAAAAAACCACTTTTGTTTTAAACAAACTTATAAAAACCTAAACAACTTATCTGTAAAAGCCCATTGATACTCCGCCATCTACATTAAGGGCGTTTCCTGTTGATTTATCCAGTAAACCTCCCACAAATGCATAACAGGCGTTTGCAATATCATCCGGCAATATAATTTCATTCAATAACGTACGCTTTGCATAATAAGCCGGTAATTCTTCTACCGTAATTCCATATGCTTTTGCACGACCTTCTGCCCAGCCTCCTGACCATATATTAGAGTCTGAAATTACTGCATCAGGATTTACTGTATTTACACGAATTTTATCAGCTCCAAGTTCTGCAGCCATCAAACGCGTTAGATGCGCCTGAGCCGCTTTTGCTGATCCATAACCTGGATTGTTTGGTCCGGCTACTACTGCATTTTTTGAAACAATATTGATAATATCGCCGCCAAATCCCTGTTTGCGCATTACTTCTATTCCGGCTTTAGAAACTATAAATTGTCCTTTTACCAAAATATCGTATAATCTGTCCCATTCTTCAAGGGTATGTTCTGCAATAGACTTAGAAATACTAATTCCGGCATTGTTTACAATGATATCTGCACCTCCAAAAGCCAGACAAGCTTCGTCTAATGCTTTTTCTGTACTTTTTTCATCCGTTACATTCAGTAAGGTACTTGCAACGGCATCTTTACCAAATAACTGAACAAAATCTGCTGTTGCCTGCTCTAAACGCTCTTCATTAATGTCGTTGATGACTACGCATGCCCCTTCCTGAGCAAATTTTTTCGCAATAGCTTTACCAATTCCGCCCGCAGAACCTGTAATAACAGCTACTCTTCCTGACAATGCTTTTGGTTTTGGCATACGCTGCAGTTTTGCTTCTTCCAGCAACCAGTATTCGATATCAAAAGCTTCCTGATGTGGCAATGAAGTATATTCTGAAACTGCCTCGGCACCTTTCATAACATTAACCGCATTGATATAGTATTCTGATGCCAAACGTGCCATTGTTTTATCTTTGGCAAACGTAAACATTCCTACACCTGGATATAAAATCACCACCGGATTTGGGTCACGCATTGCCGGTGAATTTGATTTTTTACAAGCATTATAATAATCTTTGTACAAGGCTCTGTACCCTTCAAAAGCAGGAGCTAATTTTGCTTTAACGGCATTGATATCTGATAAATCTTCGTTTGGATCTAAAGTTAAAACCAACGGACTTATTTTTGTTCTTAAAAAGTGATCCGGACAAGATGTTCCCAGCGGCGCTAGTTTTGATAAATCATTCGAATTAATGAATTCCAAAACTCTTGCATCATCTGTATAATGTCCAATCATTTGGCGTTCTGATGAGCAGAAACCTCTTAAAATTGGTGCTACTTTTGCTGCTTTTAGTTTACGATCGGCTTCAGGAAGGCTTTCTATTTTTTTACCTCCAAAAACAGGGCGTTTTTTTCCGTAGTTATTTTCTAAATATTCAGCACATTTTTCGATTACTTCCAGTGTATTGATATAACTTTCGTAAGCAGTGTCTCCCCAGGTAAACAAACCATGAGAACCTAACATAATACCGCGTAGCTTTTTGCCTTTCTGAGCTGCTGCTTCCAGACAGCTTCTTAACTGAAGTCCTAAGTCAAAACCCGGACGCTGCCATCCTACCCAGCCAATTTCACCGTTAAATAATTCATCGGTAATTTTAGCTCCGTCTTTTGCAGCAGCAATTGCAATTGCTGCATCAGGATGCAAGTGATCAATATGTTTAAAGGGTAAAAAACCATGTAAAGGTGTATCTATAGAAGGCGCTTTTGAAGCCAAATCAAAAATACAATGATTGAACAATTCTACCATTTCATCTTCAAATTCAATGCCTTTGTATACGTTTTCAAGATTACGAAGCCTGTCTAAATAAAGTGCTGCACAACCCGATTTTGTCAACGTTCCAATATCACCACCTGAGCCTTTAATCCACATTACCTCAGAGCTTTCTCCGGTTAACGGATCTTTATCAGTAATTTTTACAGAGGTATTTCCACCGCCGTAATTTGTAAGTCTTAAATCGGCTCCCAGTAAGTTAGATCGATAAATGAAAAGCGCTACTTCATCTCCCGCTAATGCTGCTGCCTTAGCCTCGTCCCAAAGGTAGCTTACATGCTTAAAATTCATATTTTTTATATTTATATTTGACATTGTTGTATTGGACATATGTTTTACTGTTTATTTTCTTTTTTCTACAATGAATTTCCAATTCCGACCAGCACAATCGAAAGCATTATTAAACCAATTCCCCATGCAAAAGTTCGTATTGTTTTTTTAGAAACTCCTGACCATTCTTTCAGGTAAAACCCCCAGAAATTTGCAGTCAGAATAATGGTTGCCATGTGTAATATCCATGAACTTGCACCGTTTCCTAATTTGCTTTCTCCCATTCCGTAAAAGAAAAATTGTAAAAACCACATGGTTCCTGCCACTGCTGAAAAAAATACGTTTTTAGCAATTGGTGTTTTTGTATTGGTATAATCTGAGAATGTTTTATTTTTAAAGTTAAGGTACATACACCAGATAAAATTGGTGGTTAGACCTCCCCACATCAAAACGATATAAGTAACATTGTTTTGAAATAATGGGTTACAGCCGTAGTTTACTGCTGTTTCTGCCATAGGTTTTCCGGCTTCGATTCCGTAGTTGAAAAACGAGCTCAAAATCCCCGAAATAACGGCTATTATTAAGCCTTTTACTAAACTAAAATCTTTGTCTTTATCTTCATGACCTGTTGCAAAATCTTTTTCTTTTAAAACTCCGGCTTTTCCTGATATTGCAATACCTACAAGACAAACCGCAACTCCTGATAAAACCAGTTGTCCGCCTGTGTTTGAAAGCATATCGCTAAAAGAAACTTTTCCTGCTGTGGGATATAAATCGTAGTATATAGAAGGAACTAAAGCACCAAATGCAGAGCAAAATCCTAACATGATGGAGTTTCCTAACGACATTCCAAGATATCGAATCCCTAATCCGTAGGTTAATCCTCCAACTCCCCAAATCAATCCCATTAAAAATGTAAATGCTCTTATAGTTGGTGATGCTGTGGCAATAATATCAGTAAAATTTGGAATCGTTAAGTAAGCTGCAATTGGCGGAACTATCAGCCAGGAGAAAAATCCTCCAATGATCCAGTAGCTTTCCCAAGCCCAATTTTTTACTTTCTTAAAAGGCATATAAAAACTACCCGAAGAAAAGCCCCCAATAGAATGAAAAATGATTCCTAATAATGACTCCATTTAATGTTTTTGTTTTTGGTTAATTTGAAAGTTAGTTTGGTTTTGTAAAATAATAGAATGTAAAAAAGAAAACTGTCCTGTACTATCCTTTATACTCTTACAATTTATGTTAAAACTGAGCAATATCATAAAGAACAACCTAATTATATTGGAAATATAAATTTAAAATTTCTATTTTAGCAATCGATTTCGTAATTATTATATCCTCAATTTGCCAGCAATAAACATATCAGTAAAACATACAATAAGCCTTATTTAATTTTAAAAGGTTTGTGAGAAAATTGCCAGATGGGCTATTTTATCTGTTTTAAGATTAAACTTTTGTTCCAATTATAAGTCAAAACGACCTTACAGCAAATTGTCGCATAATTTATAAGCCACAAAAAATGATTAAACTGATTAAAATAGATGAAGATTCGAGAGTTCCTAAATACAAACAAATTGTAGACTCTATCTTGCAGAATATTGCTAATGGAAATTTAAAAATCAATCAAAAAATTCCATCCATCAATAGTTTTAGCGAGGAGTTTTATATGTCGAGAGATACGGTTGAAAAGGCTTATAATATTTTAAAAGAGCGAAAAATAATCTCTTCTATCAGAGGAAAAGGCTATTATATTACCCGAACAAAACTAGAGTCTAAGGTAAATATTTTGTTCCTGACCAATAAACTGAGTTCTTATAAAATGAAAACGTACAGTTCTTTCATTAATACTCTTGGGGCAAATGCGCATGTCGATTTACAGATTTACCATTGCGATGAAACACTATTTTTAAATATCCTGGATAAGTTTGAAGGCGCTTATGATTATTATGTAATCACAACGCATTTTAAAACCGATGAATTAAAACATCTAAGCTTTACTGATGAAGTGGTAAATGCCATCAAAAATATTCCACAAGAAAAACTGGTTGTTTTGGATAATATCAAACTAGGAACCGGTGATAATGTTATTAAAATTTATCAGGATTTTGAAAATGATATTTATAACGCCTTAAAAGAAGGTCTTTCTAAAATAACCAAATACAAGCGCTTAATCTTAGTTTATCCTGACAAAGCTGTATACCCTTATCCGCGAAGAATTTTACATGGTTTTAGAAAATTTTGTGTGGAACACGAAATTAATTTTGAAATTTTAAGTGAGGTCTACGACGATATGATTCTTAAAAAAGGAGATTTATTTATTACTATTGAAGAATCTGATCTGGTGAATTTGATGAAACAGATTCGGGATGAAGAATTTATTCTGGGGAAAGAGATAGGTGTTATCTCTTATAACGAAACACCTCTTAAAGAATTATTAGGAATAACTGTCATGTCTACAGACTTTAATATAATGGGGGAAACTGCTGCCCGAATGATTCTGAATAAAGAAAAAGGTCAGTTCAAGGTTCCTTTTAATTTTATAGACAGAAATTCTATTTAGGGTTACTAAGATCCTGAATCGATAAGGTTCTAAGTTTTATCATGATAGTAAAAACGCTCAAAAAAAAACCTCGTTGTGAAACGAGGTTTTTAGTAGTATTATTTTTTTGATTCTTCGATAGAAACTTTTCTGAATTCTTTTAAAAGTTTTTCAATTTCTAAAGTTGATTTACGTGCTCTTGCTCCTGCAGCTTTAATACCTTTTTCAGTTAATGAGTCAGCCTCAACTTTAAATGTTTCAATTTCGGCGTGGATTTTTTCTAATAGATCTTTCATGCTTATAATTATTAAATTAAGTCGCAAAAATAAAAGTTTGCTCGGTAGATACAACAAATTTGCTGTTAAATTTATTACCATTTTTCCGTATAAATCTTAACATTTACTTTCCTTTCCGGCTTTTTAAAAATCTTAAGCCAACAATAAACTAATAATCAGACACTTATTTTTAGCACCTTAAAACAGGGCTTTGTAGCGCAGATCAAATTATTTTTTCAAAACAATACGCTTTTCTCTTTAATTGAGCCTGAATATTCCTTTTTTTTCATTCTTATTGCCCCAAAATCACGTTGCATTGAGGAAAATTTAGTCCAGGAATGCTTTAGTCTAAGCAATAGTTTTATCCAACTTTGTGCTTTTTACCTGTTTTTTTAATGATTTACTTTGCAATTTCTACTTTCACTTTTACCGAAAGCTGCTTTGCCAGATTGGTTACATAATTTGTAAAATACGCCGCATCTTTAAAGTTTTTATCAGCACTTAATTCCCAGCCTGCAATTGCATAATAGCTTATTGGTTTATTATTTTCTACAGCTAATTTTGCCAGATATGAATCTGTTAACTGACCTGTTTTTGGAGCTTCGATATAACCTTTGTAGATTTTTTTGGGTACTAAAATCGCCGTTCCCAAAATCCACTGACGTTCATAAGTTAAGTAGTCGTGCTGAATAAGACAAACCCAGTCTCCTGATTCTATTACTTTTAGCGGGTTTTTATTATTTAAATTGGAAAGTGCCGCCAAAAAAGTTTCTTTACCTTTTAATCTGTTTATGGTTACTGTATTTTCATAAGCATACATTCCCGGCCAGATTGAAGTGGTTTCCTGTACCTGATATTCGTTTCCTGAAGCTTTCCAGTTTTGATAATTATAGCTCAAAACAGATTTTACAGGTCCTTCACTTACTATTTTAAATGTGGTTTTCTCTACGTTATTTACAGTATCATTGGCAAGAATACCAAGTCTTTGGATTTGGTTATCAATCAATAAGGCGTAACCTCCTAAACCAACTGAATTTCCAACAGGAAAAATATCCCTTCCCCAATCGTACATCACATGGTAATTATCTTCGACAGCACCTTTGCTGTTAATTCCAACATCTTCCGGAGTTATAGCCGGGATTTTTTTTCCAAAAACATCTTTCGAGTTTCTTCCATCCAGATAATGTCTAAAACCTACTTTATCATTTTCCCAGGTTGGTCCGTCAGTTTGGTATTTTTGATAGCCCAGTTTTTTGTGTACCTGATTTGCCATTAATACTTCTTGGGTATCAGAGTGAACTGGCAGGTTTTTAGCTTCTCGTTTACCAAATCTTACGCTTGTTTTTACCGGATATTTAGGATCTGTTTCTGACCATTTTAATTCCAGCGTTTTCTTTTCGTTTGGAGAAAAATCGGCTACTAAAAAAAGTTCATCCCATTTTCCGTCACCATCAAGATCGTTTACCTGCGCCGGAATGGTATCTTTTTTATGAATTAGAATTGGAAATTTCCCTGTAATATCACGCTGTAAAAGCTGGTTTCTATTTATTGAAATTGCCTTTTGTGACAAGGTTAAAGCTGAACTGTTTTTTAAAACAATACTCTCTGTAGTTGTTTTTTGTTGTGCACTACTACTGGCAAAAATCATAGTTATTAATGCCCCTGACAGATAAAATCTGATTGTGTTTTTCATTGCTTTTGTCTTTTTATTTATCTACAATTTAAAATCAATTAATCTAAATAAAAAACGTCATTTTCGATGAAATTTGCTACTCTGTTATTCGTTGTACCTGCTCTTTTTTAAGGATAATTAATTAAACAAAAAAAGAGAACCGAAGTTCTCTTTTTAAAAAAATCATCAAAATATTTAGAAATAGAATATTAAGAAAACAATTAACAATTTTACTTTCTAACAAATTCTTAATATTATTACATATCTACAAATATCTCATTCTTAATAAAACAGAACTACCTCTAAACGGTTTTATACTAACAGATTAAGACTTTTTTCATCATAAAATTAGGTTTCTTATGGTTCAACATTCTGATTCTTTTTATTTTTTTATCTAAACCATTTCTTATTTAATTCCCTTTTTAAGCTTTTCCAGACCAGGATCATTTAACATCTTAATTTGATTAATTACAATTTGTGCAATTTCTGTAGCTCCTTTTAAAGACAGATGTGTATCATCATTTTTGTCTTTATCATAATAAGGATTTTCTCCTGCTTTAAAGTGTAAGTGCAGTTGCTTAGATTTTTCCGGTCCGTATGATTGTTCCATCAATTCTGTATAATATTCTAAATCAATAAAAGGAACTTTATATTCCTGTGCAACCAATCGGGTTTCTAAAGGATAGTCTCCGTGCGTGGGAACTAAAACGCCTTTTTCGTTAAAATTACGTCTTGCAATAGAAGTTAGCAAAACCGGTGTTGCGCCTTTTTCACGGCTTTCTTTTACAAACCTGATTAAGTTATATCTGTAACTTGTATGCGGATTGGTATAACGTGCAGAATCTTCTATCTTTTCATCATTATGACCAAATTCGATAAAAACGTAATCGCCTTTTTTTAGTTTTTTATAAATAGAATCCCAGCGTTTTTCGGTTATAAAACTCTTGGTACTTCTGCCGTTTACTGCTTTATTTTCGACTACTATATTGCTCGTAAAAAAAGGCTGAAGTACTTGTGCCCAACCGTGTTCCGGATTGCGATCTGAATCTTTTTTGTTTGCCATTGTAGAATCGCCAATGGTGTATAATGTTGTTTTTTGAGCAAAACAGCATGTAGTCACCAAACAGATGATAAATAGATAATATTTCATTTTATTCGTTTTTTGTACTTCTTATTTTTTAAACTTACTTCGGTTTTTATTCAATATTCTTTGCCGAATTACTTTTCTATCCTGCGATTTCTATCAGATTAATGTTTCTCAAATTGTAATATAACGTTACAAAAAACCTTTGCCTCTTTGTCCTTCTGTTCCTTTGCAGCTTCTTAAAAAATTATTTCGCTGATGTTGGCACTGTTGCTTTTTCTCCGATAAAAACTTCATTTAATAAAACATTTTCGGCATTTGTACTTGAAATGGCGTTTTTTGCCCATTTTATATCGATATCATTCAAAGAGATATTGCGAACTTTTTTATCCGGAAATCCCTGAATTACAATTCCCGAAGCTGTTGCTTTGTTACAGCTAATGTTCGAAAATGAAATATTGGAAATGTCGGACTGAAATCCATTTCCTTCTCCGTGATAATTTGCTGTAATATAAAGGCAATCTTCTACTTCATCGAGTTGAATGTTTCGAACAAAAACATTTTTTATAAAACCGCCTCTGTCGGCATTGGTTTTTAAATAAATTCCTCTTTTTAAATACCCGACAGTTTTACAATTTTCGACATATACATTTTGTACTCCTGCCGACATTTCGCTCCCAATGACAACACCATGAAGTCCTTTAAAATTACAATTTCTGATTACGATGTTTTCGCTTGGCGTTGCTGCATTTGCTCTTCCTTCATGATCTCTTCCTGCTTTAATTGCCACATTATCATCTCCATTATCGAAATTTACATTTTCAATCAGGACATCTTTTGCATATTCCGGATCAATACCATCATTGTTATAGTTTAATGATTTGTAGCTTACTCCGCGTACCGTAATACTTTGGGATTTTAATAAATGTAAACACCAGAAAGGCGAATTTTCGATTCGGATGTTTTCGACTAAAATGTTTTTACAATTAAAAAACTGAATCATTTGCGGACGCAAAAAATAACCATCACCAAACTTTCTGTCTTTTAAAGCGGTATTATTGTGATTCATTTCACGGCTCAAATCTTTTCCTTTTCCTTCTTTGGCTTTAAAACTTTTCCAGGTTTTTCCTCCTTCTCCATCAATTGTTCCTTCTCCTGTTATGGCAATATTCGAACATTCGTAGGCATAAATTAACGGACTGTAATTATACAACATCGTTCCTTCCCAACTGGTTAAAACCATTGGCAAATAATCTTCTGGTTTGTCACTGAATTTTATTTTTGCTCCTTTTTCTAATTTAAGGTTTACATTGCTTACAAAATGTATTGGACCATTTACTTTATAAATTCCTTTGGGCACAATAATAGTTCCGCCATTGTTCTTTTTACATAAAGCCATTGCTTTGTCAAATGCCGCTTTGTTGTTGGTAATTGAATCTCCTTTTGCACCTAATTTCAAAACATTAATTTGAAAAGAAGGAATTACCGGAAGCTGAATTCTGTTCACAATCGAATCCACTTTTGCGCTCGGAAATTCGTTATGCTGAGCAAAAGAAGTCCATGAAATTAACAGAAGAATAAAATATTTAAAGTTCATTTTTTTTAAAGGTGCTAAGTTGCTAAGGTTCTGAGATTCTAAGGTTTCTGTTTTTATACTTGTTTTTTTACTAAATGACTTTTTATCAATTACTTTCTAACAGTCAAATCTGAATACCAATCCGGAATGGAGTCTTTTAGGATATTTTCTGTGCTATATTTTTCGGCTTCTTTTTTTGTGAGCTGATGGGACCACGAAACTCTTTTTGTGGGCTGAAAACCTTCGCCTTTACAATTGTATTCGGCATAAAAGGCATTTTTTTCAGCTTCAGGTTTTGACCAGTTTTCCCAGCCTTCGGGTTTTATTTGTTTTCCCATGTCGCAATTGATATATACTGTTTTGGCATAAATACGCCATGGTCTTCCTAAATAAACGGCTGTTGCAGATGGTTCTGCTGTTAGTTTGCAATTTTTGAAAACAAACCCAAATGGTGTATTTTGTAGTGTAGAAGCTGCTGTAATATAAGAACTCTTAATGCTGTGAATCTGGCAATTTTCAAATAATGCTATTGCGCTTCCAAAAATAAAATCGGTTGTACCTTCGATATAACAATCTTTAAAATATTGTTTTGCAGCTTTGCCAGACAAATACAATGTATCCTGATTTCCTAAAAGAATACAGTTTGAAATTTTTGCCCTGTTTGCCACTACCGATAATGCAATACCCTGACCATGATCTCCTGAAGCATTTTTAATGGTTAAATTGGATGCTGAAAAACCATCACCTTCTACTAAAAGCGTATAGGTATAAAAAGTACTGTTTCTTCCTAAATTGATTTTAGAAAAATTATCATCAAAAGTAATGATTGTCTGTTCTTTGCTTTCTCCCTGCAAAACCACATTGGTGTTCCATTCCGGAATTCGGACTTTTTCGTTGTAAATTCCGTTTTTTACATAAATGGTAACTTTTTCATACGGAAATGCGGGACAAGCATAAACTGCATCCTGAATTTTGGTAAAATCGCCTGAACCGTCTAAAGCAACGGTAAAAAGATTCGCTTTTTTCGTGTTTTGAGCATGTGCACAAAAACCAATGCTAAGCAAAACTAAAATGATATGTTTTTTTAATGGAATCATTTTTTCCTTATTTTGTTATTCTAAACCAATCTATGGCTACATTTCCCGAATCGTTTGTTACTTTTTGACTCAATGCAAAAAGTCCTAATTTTGCACCAATCCATTTTCCTTCTTTTGATGTAAAATCAGTTCCTATTGCCTGATAATTTTTATCATCTGTGCTATAAAAGAAACTGCAGATTCCTCCTTTTTTAACTTTTACTCTTAGGTAAATGGTATTATTTGCGATTAAAACCGGTTTGGTTTCATTCTCAGAAACTGTTTTATTAAAGGTGCCTGTTTTCTGACTCAGACAGAGTTTACCATTATCATTTTTAAAACACAAATAACTATAGTCTAAGCCCATAATTATAAGTCCTGTTGATTCTCCGTTTAATCTGGTATTAAAAGTCATTTTGGTTGTTGCCGTAAACTCTTCGGCGGGGAATTTTTGCAATAATAAATTGGGAGCATCAAAAATTTTCTGATCATCTTTTAATGTGGTTTGGCAAAATAAATTTAAGTAGCCTAAACTGGTTGGAAATCCCCAGTTAATCTGAGCATTTGCCTGCCATTGCCATTGCAAACCCAGCTTTGGTTCGTTGAACTCATCTGAGGTTTCCGGATTTTCTATTGGATATTTTTTCCCAATATTTGGCTTTTTAAATGTGGTTACGGGTTCTCCAATTCCGTTTTTATCAAAATCCTGCCCCATTATCGGCCAGTCTTTTTCCCATTTCATGGGTTGCAGATGTACAATTCTGCCATAAGCTCCTTTGTCCTGAAAATGAATAAACCAGTCTTCTCCGGTTTGTGTTTGTACCCAAGCTCCCTGATGTGGTCCGTTTATTTTGGTTGATCCCTGCTCTAAAACTTTTTTCTTTTCATAAGGCCCAAATACATTTTTAGACCTTAAAACGGTTTGCCAGCCTGTGGCAACTCCGCCAGCCGGAGCAAAAATGTAATAGTAATTGTTTCGTTTGTAAAATTTTGGCCCTTCGATTGTTCCTTCACTTTCGTGTCCGTCAATGACCATAACCTGATCATTATTGACAATTGTTCCTTCAGGATTCATACTGCAAACTACGAGTAAACTTTTTATTTGTGCACGACTTCCGGCAAAGGCGTGAACGAGATAGGCTTTTCCGTCATCATCCCATAACGGACTAGGATCTATCAGTCCGATTCCTTCTTTTACTAAAAGTGGTTCAGACCACGGGCCTTCGGCTTTTTTTGATTTTATCATATAAATTCCAAAATCAGGATCGGGATAATAAATATAGAATTCATTGTTATGAAAAGTAATACTTGGAGCCCAAACGCCATTGCCATGCTGCACTTTATTGTAGGTTTCGAATGGTGGTTGTTTCGCTAGTGCATAACTGATAATTTTCCAGTTTACAAGATCTTTAGAATGTAGAACAGGTAATCCCGGTATACAGTTGAAAGACGATGCTGTCATATAAAAATCATCTCCTACCCGCACCACATCCGGATCTGAATAATCGGCATGAATGATTGGATTGGTGTAAGTCCCGTCTCCATTATCAGGTACCCAAACCTGGGCATTATTCTTCTGGATTGAAAATATTGCTAATAAAAGAAGGAGTATGGTTTTTATATTTTTCATTTCTGATATTAAGTTAGCCGAAAGTTTGAAAGTCGTAAAGTCATAAAGAGGTGATATTAATCTATGCAACTCAAAAATCAATATATTGTATATTTTTTCTATTTTTTTGAATACAACAATATATTGTAATTACTACTTTATTCACTTTTTATTGAGACCTGACAGATTTTAATAAACTGTCAGGGCTCTGTTAAGAATAATATTTAACCTATCTGTTCAATTCTATAGCTGCCAGAATAAAAGGTCCGGTTGCTTTAGGATCGTTGTCTTTTTTTCTTTCTTTCACATAATATTCATACGAACCGTCGCGATATGGTGTACCGCCTAAACCTGCAACCTGACAAGCATGTGTTAATGTAATTCCTCCATCGGCATCTACTTTTGTGATTAATTTAGTGGTTAAACCATCAAAGGCTTTGTTGGCTAATTTTTTATATTTTGCCGGTAAATATCCTTTGTTGGCACCTTTTGCAAAAGCATACGCAAACATTGATGATCCTGATGCTTCAAGGTAATTTCCTTCTTTTCCTCCTTTGTCAGTTACCTGATACCACAATCCTGATTTGTCCTGATATTTTGCCAGGGCTGCACAGGCATTGTTTAAGTATTTTATAAGTTCTTTTTGTTTAGGATGTTCTTTTGGCATATAATCCAAAACATCAACCAATGCCATAACGTACCAGCCTAAAGCTCTTGACCAGAAATTTGGCGAATTTCCTGTTTCTTTATTTGCCCACGCCATTTGTTTGCTTTCATCCCAACCATGATATAATAATCCGGTTTTTGGATCTGTTGCATGAAGCTGAATCAGTTCGAATTGTTTGGCGATATCATCAAAACTTTTTCCGTTTTCAAACGTTGCTGTGTATTGTGCATAAAATGGTTCACCCATGTACAAACCATCTAACCACATTTGGTTTGGATAAATTTGTTTGTGCCAGAATCCACCACTGGCTGTTCTTGGCTGTTCTGTCAATTGCTTGCGTACTAATTGTAGTGCTTTTAGATATTTATCCTGTTTGGTTTCTGCATAAATATCAAACAATAAACGTCCCGGCACCACCAAATCGATATTGTATTTGTCGAATTCGTAGGTTTTGATGGTTCCGTCTTCCTGAACTAATGCATCGACATATCCTCTGATATAAGCTTTGTAACGCGGATCGGGATTTTTCTTGTACAATTCTTCAATAGAATGTAAAACCAAAGCGTGAACATAATCCCATTTAGCGACTTTTGAATCGTCGATCATATACGCTTCCGGGTGACGTTTCATTAAGGTCAAAGCCATTTTATCAGACCATTTTAGATCTTTAGAAATTACTATTTCTTTTTTTGCCGGTTCCTGCGAAGTCACTTTGCAACTCGTAAAAGCCATTAAACACACTAAAGCAACTGATGTAAAATAACCTTGTCTTTTATTATTTTTCATTTCAAAATATATTTAAATTCTACTATTTTTCTAATTCTAATGCTGCCAGAATAAACGGCCCTAACCCATGCGAGTTATCTGTTTTTATTTTTTCTTTGATGTAATAATCATAAGAACCATCACGATACGGATTTCCTCCTAATCCGGCACTGGCACAAACTTGTGTAATATGAATTTCTCCATCAGGATCTACCGTGACTAATTTATTGATTATTCCGTCAAATCCCTTTTCTGCCAGTTGTTTGTAACCTTTAGGTAAATATCCTTTTTTTACCCCTTTTGCAAAAGCATAAACAAACATTTCTGATCCTGATGCTTCGAGATAATTTCCTGCTTTGGTTCCTGAATCTGTAACCTGAAACCACAATCCTGACGGATCCTGATATTTTGCAACTGCTGTTGAAATTTCATTTAGATATTGAATCAGTTCTTTTCTTTTTGGATGATCTTTTGGCATATAATCCAGAACATCTACCAGAGCCATCATATACCAGCCAATAGAACGTGACCAGAAATTTGGTGAAGTTCCTGTTTCTTTGTTCGCCCAGGGCATTTGTTTACTTTCGTCCCAAGCATGAAAAAGCAATCCTGTTTTTGGATCAATAGTGTGTAAATGAATTTGCTCAAACTGTCTGGCTACATCATCCAGATCTTTTCCTTTATCAAATTCTACTGTATAACGGGCATAAAAAGGTGTTCCCATATACAATCCGTCAAGCCACATTTGATACGGGTATATTTTTTTATGCCAGAACCCGCCTGAATTTGTTCTTGGATGTGTTTCTAATTGTTTTCTCAGCGTTTGCATGGCAATCAGATAACGATTGTCTTTTGTTGTTTTATAAAGATCGAAAAGTATTTTTCCGGCATTTACATAATCAATATTGTAGTCTTCCAGTTTATAATTCATGATTTCTCCTGAACTATTAATCACGGTTTCGCCATATTCTTTTACATAATTGGCATAAACAGGATTTTTGGTCTTTTTGTAAAGTTCCTGAAAAGACATGGTTACTAAACCAAGTTTATAATCCCATTTGGGCTTTTCGTTATTATCGATTTGCCATGCTTTTGGATCACGTTTCATAATAGAAAGTGCCATTCTTTCTGACCATTTTAAATCTTTAGAAATTATATTATTTTTCTCTGAAGATCCCTGGGCAGTACTTTTTAGTACCGAAAATACAATCAGACTCATTAGCATGATTGAAGCAATATAATTTCTATTTTTTTTCATGTCCAAATGCTGGTTTATTTGTTTAATTCGATTGCGCTTAACAAAAATGCAGCTAAGGCAGGCGAGCTATTATCTTTTGTTTTGCTGTTGATATAATATTGATTTGTTCCGTCTCGAAATGGTTTTCCTCCTAAACCTACATTCGATGAAACATTAGAGATTACAATCTCTCCTTTTTCATCTGTTTTCACAAACTCTTTTATAAAGGCATCGAATGATTTCTGGGCAATCTTTTTATAATTGGAACTTAAATATCCTTTGTCTGCTCCTTTTGCCAAAGCATAGATAATCATTCCTGATGATGACGATTCCAGAAAATTACCTTCTATCTCAGGTTTGTCGGCAACCTGATACCATAAACCTGATGGACTTTTATACTGATTGGCGCTTTTGGCAATTTGATTGAAGTACCCTATCAGTGTTTTATAGTTTTTATTTGTTTTTGGATAATAATCCAGTGTTTCTACTAACGCCATCATGTACCAGCCAATTCCGCGTCCCCAGATAGTTGGCGATGTTCCTGTTTCTTTATTTGCCCATCCTATTTCCTTGCTTTCATCCCAGGCATGATATACTAATCCTGTTTTTTGATCTGTTAAATGTTTTTGAACCAACTCAAATTGTCTGGCAATATCATCGAGTGCTTTACCTTTTTCATAAGTAACCGTATATTGGGTATAAAAAGGTTCTGCCATGTATAAACCATCAATCCACATTTGATTGGGATAAATTTGTTTGTGCCAGAATCCTCCGCTTGCTGTTCTGGGCTGACTCTCGAGTTGAGTTCTTAACTGTTGTAATACTTTTAAATAGCGATTGTCTTTTGTTTTGTTGTATAAATTAAAAAGCAGTTTTCCGGGATTTGCACAATCGATATTGTACTCGCTCATTTCATACTTTTTGATGTTTCCATCAGCATCAATCATTTCATCTGCATATCCTTTTATGTAATTGAAATACTTTTCGTTGTTTGTTTTTTGATACAGTTTTTCAAAAGCCGACAATACTAATCCCATTTTATAGTCCCATTTTGGTTTCTCTGTCCCGTCGATCTGCCAGGCATTGGGATATTTATTCAGGATTGTATTGGCTGTTCTTTCTGACCATTTTAAATTATTGTCAGGTTTGATATTTTCTTTTGTTTGTCCAATAATTTTACTACTCAAAATAAATAGCAACAGAATCGTAAAATGAGCCTTTATGAAAACAGGTTTAAACATATTTTTTTAGTTAACGTTTGTCTTTATTTTTATTACAATTACTTAAATACCTTGTTTAAAAATTGTGTTGTGTACTTTACTGTTTCATCCAACCAGGGCTGAAAAAACCAAAACGAATGCGGCGAATTATCAATAGTATGTATCTCATTGTAAATCTTATGCTGATTTAAAATCGCTATCATATCATCTCTGCCAGCATGAAACCTGCTAAAACTACTATTGATAAACAATACAGGAGGTGTCTCTTTATTGGTATTATTTAATGCCGAAGCATTTTTCCAATTCTCCGGTTTCTCTTCATAAGAACCTCCAAGCCAAAATGCTGCCATTTCTCCTTCTTCGGATTCAGAATGCTTAAAGGCGAGAATTCCGTCTACATCAATTATAGCCTGTACTTTCGAATTTGATTTACTCTTGTATTGCTGATCTTCAAAAGCTAAGTTCTCATTTGTTGTACCAATTAAAGCTGCCATTTGACCTCCCGAAGAACATCCTAAAACGGCAATTTTATTTGGATCTACATGAAATTTTTTCGCATTATCTTTTATAAATCTGATCGCATTTTTGACATCATAAATTCCCTGAGGATATTTTGCCTCGAGTGACAATCTGTATTCTATCGCAAAGCACGAATATCCTTTTGAGGTTATTTCCTGTGCTAAAACCTGCATTTGGTCTTTGTTTCCTGATTTCCATCCGCCGCCATGTATTACTATTACAGCAGGATTTGATTTTTGCTTTTTATTGTAAAAAGCATCCAGATGCAATGCTCTGTTATTGTTTTTGTAATAAACTATATTTTCAATTTTGGTATTATCCGGATTATCTTTTGCTTCTGCTATTTTTATAAATGGATATTTTTTGATCAGCTTGGCATAAGTACTTTTTACCGTGTAGGATGTATCTACAATGTAACTTTGCTGCGCCGATACGGTGCAGGTAATAAATACTAATATGAATACAATTTTTCGCATTAAAATGAATCTATTTTTTTAGTTAAGAAAGGAGTCCGATACAGGCATCGAACTCCTTTTTAACTTCTTCAAAAAAACGTAACCTCTATAAATTATCAAATTACTAATAACCAGGATTCTGAGGGAAATCCTTGTTTTGATTTAAATCAAGTGCTGTTTGTGGTATTGGTCTTAAAATTTTAAGTTTTCCGTCTACTCCAACAAAATTTGCTGCTTTGATTTTATAATTATAAGCCGAAGCTCTTGCTACCAATGTTCCGGTACGTTTTAAATCGAACCAGCGTTTGTATTCGCCTACAAGTTCTCTTCCTCTTTCATCTAGAATATAATCGATATTAAATTCTCCAATTAGTGCATTTGCAACTCCTGCTCTTCTTCTTACTTCGTTTAAACGATCTAATCCTGTTTGCGGATTTCCTGCTTTTAAATACGCCTCAGCTGCTACCAAATAGGTTTCGCCCAATCTTGCTACAATAATATCTCTTGTGCTCACAGGACCTGTACTCGATGGTGTTGTTGGATCCGGATCATCAAATTTCTTAACGGGAATCGTATAACAATCTAAATTCTGAATTAGAGTATGTGCTGCCGAATATTCTCCCCAAGGGTGGTATACAAATGTGGCTGATTTTCTGGATGCATTTGCAGTATTCCATGCTGTTCTGTCTGCTGCTGTAAACCATTTTGGCTCATAAAAATGTCTCACTTTTAATGTTGCCGGGCTTGTACTTCTGTAATACGGATAATACAAAACTGTTTTTGTAACGCCATTGGTTGTTTCCGGGCCTTCCAGAATTTCTGTCATGAAGGTAGCATCCCATCTTTTATCACCTTTTTCATAGAGGCCTAAAGCATAATCTGTTGGACATAAATTATAACTTCTTAGCGGAGCTCCTGTTTCTGCACCTCCTAAATAAGAACTGAAATAGTAAAACTGATTGTTTCCTAATGTTGTAGGAGATGTACTTGTAGAAGCTTTATCATATTGAACAGAGAAAATAGTTTCTGCATTTAAGTCATTTCCAGGTTTGAACAATTGGTCAAAAGCAATATTTAAAGCTTGTCCTGCAATGGCTGCATCTGCATAAGCTGCTGCTTTGGTAAAATCTGCCGGAGTACCAAAGGTTTCATAACCTCTTGTTAAATACACTTTTGCCAATAAATCGTTTACGGCTCTTTTATTTACTTTTCCTCCGGTTGCATAAGCAGTAGTATTTACACTTGCTAATGCTGCATCAAGATCTGAAATAATCTGAGTATAAACCTCTTCTGCTGTATTTCTTTTAAAAGATAAAACAGGCGTTGTAATATTATCCAAAACAATTGGAACCCCGCCATAAGTCTGAACTAATAAAAAATAAGCATTGGCTCTTAAAAATTTTGCTTCGCCAACAAGTGTATTCAGGTTTGCTGTTTGTTCTGTTATGGTTGAATAATAAACTGTTTTGTTTACAGACTGAATTTGCTGATAACATGAAATATACAATTCATCAACGTTGCTGGAAGATGGGATTAATAAGGCATATTGACTTAAACCAGCCGGTTCAGGGGTTCTTCCTTCGGCATACATATCGGTACCGGATTCAAATAACCACGGGTTTCCTCCATAAATTCCTTTTAGCCATGCATAATTAGAATTTACTAATAACTGAAAACCTGATGCTGTTTTGTATGTGGCATCAGCCGGAACATTAGAAAGACTTTCTTCTTCGATATAGTCATTACATGAAGTGAAAACTGTAATGATTATTCCTAAAATTAATATTATTTTTTTCATTTTATATCTTATTAAAATTTAACACTTAATCCCAATTGCGTTGTCACTGATGCCGGACGGTTTACACCAAAAGCTGAACCAGCCCACTCCGGATCGTATCCGTCAAATTTTGTAAATACAAATGGGTCTAAAACATTTATGTAAATTCTAAAATTGCTCATTCTTAATTTCTTAAGTAACTCTGAATTGAAAGTGTATCCTAATGAGATATTTTTAATTTTAACATAAGATACATCTCTGTAGTAGCCAAATAAAGAAGTCCAATAAGCTCCGG
This sequence comes from Flavobacterium chilense, assembly GCF_001602525.1. Lineage (GTDB taxonomy): Bacteria > Bacteroidota > Bacteroidia > Flavobacteriales > Flavobacteriaceae > Flavobacterium > Flavobacterium chilense. The sequence goes on along the minus strand of NZ_LSYT01000003.1, from coordinate 162,502 downwards.
CTCCTGTAGCAACCGGTCCTGGTCTTGGATTTGTATTGTTAGCATTTGCCGGAATACCTGTTCCGTTTGTTGGAATAAAGTAATCCATTGCCAGTTTTTGACGACCTCTGTCGCTTACATCGGCAAAGTTTTGGTGAAAAGTACTTAATACGGTTTGTCCCTGACTTGTTAGTACAGAAAAGTTAAAATCAAACTGACCCACTGTCAATTTAGAATATAAACTTCCCTGCCAATCCGGATTTGCATTTCCAATTACTGTTCTGTCATCCTGATTGAATTTTCCGTCTCCATTTAAATCTTTCGGTCTTGCCTGTCCCGGTGCCATACCATAAGCCGCTGCCTGAGCCGCTTCGCTTTCCTGCCATACACCATCATAAACATAGTTGTAATTTGGGTTTAACTCTGACCCTAAAATCAGTTTGTTTCCAATATCGCTTACTTTATCCTGATTGTAAATCGATTCTAACTTATTCACGTTTTTAGTAAAGGTGAAAGTCGTTTCCCAGTTTACATTCTTAGATTTTATATTTTTTGTAGTTAATAAAACCTCTACTCCTTTGTTACTAACGGAACCTACGTTTGAATAGGTATTTTTCCAACCTGACTCAGATGGTAACTGTTGTTTGTAAATTAGCTTATCTGATAATCTGTCGTAAACATCAACACTACCTGAGATTCTGTTTTTTAAGAATCCAAAATCAAGTCCAAAGTTCAATTCTCTTGTTTTCTCCCACGTTAATTGTTGATTTGCAAGATTTTCAGACTGCCATCCGGATACTACATTTGCTCCGTTTGCATAAAATGTTTGTTGATTTAATAATGCCTGAGATGTATAAGGAGCTACATTATCATTTCCTGTATATCCTAAACTGGCTCTAAGTTTTAAGTCTGAAATAACCAAATTATTTTCTAAAAATGATTCTTTACTTATTTTCCAGCCCAAAGCTACTGATGGGAAATTTTGCCATTTATTATCTTTTGATAAAACGGATGAACCATCCCATCTGTTTGAAGCCGTTAATAAATATTTGTCTTTAAATGTATAATTTAAACGAATAGCATACGAACTCAAGGTATTTTTTGCATAGCCTGAGCTTAAATTATAACTGGTCTGAACTCCTGATCCCATATTATTTGATCCAACATCAAAAGGCTGATTGTTAGAATATAAATATGATGTTTCGTCAATATTTGAATACAAACTTTGCAATAATAATACGCTAACGTCATGTACATTATTGAATGTGTGTTTTAAATCGATCTGGTTATCCCAGGTATAATTGAAATTATTGAAGTTTTTAATTGAGGCTGAATTTTTTCCGTTTAAAGTTACACCTGCATTTGTTTGTGCGCCATAAGCTGTACTTGTAACGGTATTTTCGATTCCTGCTGCAAATGTTGTTTTGAATGAAAACCATTTCATTGGCTGGTATTGTAAATATACATTACCCACTGTTTGCCACGTTTTTTCTGTCTGAGATGAGTTTGCAATCTCAATTAACGGATTTACGGTACTTGTTTTGTTGATTGCCCATGATCCGTCAGGATACGTTAATTTTCCAGGCAGGAAAAACAATGTACCTACTTTTTCGTTTCCTGCTGCATCAACAGCCCATGGCGACATAAGCGGACTTAATCTAAAAGCATCCTGCATGGCCAAATCACTTCCTAATTGTGTATCAAGACGTGCAATTGTTACGTTCGCACCAGTAGAAAACTTGTCATTTATTTTATGGTTTAATCCTAACTTAAAAGAGTATTTATCAGTAGAGTCATTATCGATAAGTCCTTTATCACTCTGAACACCAAAACCTAAATTATAGCTTAAGCCTGAATCTGAGCGACCTGAAATATTTAAATAATTATTCTCTGTCATTCCTGTTTTTAGTACGGCATCATACCAGTCAAAATTATAACCGCTATTGGCTCTTGATACTAATAATGGGCTTTGATTTCCGGCTAATGTCGCAAGTTGAGCCGGAGTTTGTGTTGCTGGTGTAGCACTCATATAGGCTACCTGATGAAATTTCCACCATTCTTCTCCGCTCATCATTTTTGGTAGTCTTGCGGCAGTTTTAGTTCCATAAGAAGTATCATAAGAAACACTAATGCCTGATTTAGCACTTATACCGCTTTTGGTTGTTACAATGATAACACCACTAGCTCCTCTTGATCCATAAATTGCTGCTGAAGATGCATCTTTCAAAACATCCATTCTGGCAATGTCCTGCGGATTTAAAAAGTCAATTCCGTCAGTTGGTACACCATCTACAATGTATAATGGAGAAGATCCAATTAAAGAGTTATTTCCTCTAATCACAACTTTAAAACCATCACCTGAACGACCAGTGCTGGATGAAATCTGAACTCCCGGTGTACTTCCCTGAATTGCTTCCAGTGCGTTTGTGGTGTTTCTTTCGGTAATTGTTGCTGCACTAATTGTACTTACAGAACCGGTAAGATCTGTTTTTTTGACAGAACCATACCCTACAACCACAACTTCATTAAGCGAGTTGGATTGTTCTGCAAGGCTAACATTTACTCTGGCTTTTCCGGCAACACTTACTTCTTGTGTCTGAAAACCCAAATAGCTAATCACTAAAATAGCTTTATTGCTTGTTACATTGATTTTAAAACTTCCCTCAAAATCTGTAGAAGTACCGTTTTTAGTTCCTTTTTCCTGAACATTAACTCCTGGTAATGAGAGTCCTGCTGCATCAGTGATTTTCCCTTCTATTACTGTCGACTGAGCATTGATATTGCTGCTTAACAGAAAGGTCATAAAAAATAAAAATACAGTATTGTATTTTATTTTTTTCTTTAATCGTTGTCTGGTATTATTCATAATTTGGTTTAAAAAGTTTGGTTAATTGATAGTTGTTTAGTTTTTAACAGATGTTACTTTTTTGTCATTCACGTAAGTATTTATAAAATTGATATTCTTTACATTTTTTAGTGAGTAGATCGAATCTACTTTTTGGACTGTTACATTTTTCAATGTGATATTTTCGGTTGGTGATTGCTCGTAACCATCAGCCCAGACGCTATACTTTCCACCGTTTTTTACTTTTACATTTTCAAGACTGATGTTTCGTACGGTTGGAATAAAATCTCCTGTTTGTGATCCATATACATTGTAAAACATCGTAATTCGCAAGACACATTCTTTTACTGTTCCTACTTCAAGGTTTCGAACATAAACATCTTCTATAACGCCGCCTCTTCTTGAATTTGTTTTGATACGAATGGCCCGATCCAGATTAGGACTGTCCATTACACAATTTTCGACAAATACATTGTTGACTCCGGCTGATATTTCGCTGCCAATCACCACTCCGCCATGTCCGTCGATCATTTTACAATTTTCTACTATGATATTTTTACTGGGTATGGCCACTCTTCTGCCATCGGCATCACGTCCGGCTTTGATGGCAATACAATCATCACCGGTATTAAATGTGCAGTTTTTAATGAGTATGTTTTGAGAATATTCAGGATCACAACCATCATTATTTGGTCCGTGACTGTTGACTGTTACTCCGTCAATAATGATATTGTTTGATTTAAGCGGATGTAAAATCCAAAATGGAGCATTAATTACTGTTATGTCTTTTACCAAAATAGTATTACATTCAAAAAACTCTATAAAATTGGGGCGCAAATAACGTCCGTCACCAAAAACTCTTTCTGCAACCGGAATATTTTTTTCTGCCATGTCTACCAGAACTTCACGATTTTGAGGATCATTTTGAGATGGAATTCCTTTTTTCCATCCATAATCTTTTCCTCCGGACCAGATCCACCAATTGGTACGATCTGCCTGACCGTTTAAAATTCCTTTTCCGGTTATGGCAACATTGGTTTTGTTTTTGGCATAAATCAGTGGTGAATAGTTCATAAGTTCTGTTCCTTCAAACGAAGTATGAACAATAGGATAATCTTTGGGATTAAGGCTAAAAAGAACTTCTGCTTTATCTGCCAAATGCAAATTGACATTACTTTCTAAATGTATAGCGCCTGTTAAGAATTTGCCATTGGGAACCAAAACCTGACCTCCGCCATTTTCAGCACAGGCTTTTATTGCTTTTTCGAAAGCTAAAGTATTAAGCGTTTTGCCGTCAGCAACAGCTCCAAAATCAGTTATACTATAAACTTTATCAGCAAAATGGGTTTGTGGAATGCTTTTGATGATGAGTTCTTTTTTTTTCCAGGGATCAGAATCTGAAACGGCAGAGGTTTGTCGTGCGCAGGATAAAACCATTAAAGCAACTGCGCTAAAAATTGAGATTGTTTTAAATGCTATAACCTTATCTGTAATCATTTATATGGTATTTATTGTTTGAAATTCAAAACAATGCAATTATGTAATCGATTACACGAAAATATAAAATAAGTTCCAATGCACCAAATTTATTTAGAAATTAATTATATATTTAATTTTTATTAGGAAATATAATTACACTTAATGTAAAAAAACTTATAATTTATTATCATTGTATAACCGAAAACGTTTTAATTATAAATTATGGTAATCGATAACAATTTGTGTAACGTTATAAAAAAATATGTATTTTTGTCTGTAATTAATTTGAAAATCCTTTTTTAATGAGCGAAAAAATAACCATTTACGATATTGCTGAGAAATTAAATATCACTGCGGCTACTGTTTCAAGGGCTTTAAACAACAACCCTAAAATTAAAGAGAGTACACGTGAGTTGGTTATTAAAACCGCTGCCTCAATGAACTATAAGCAAAATAAGCTTGCACTAGCATTGAAAAGCGGCCGAAGTAATAATATCGGGGTAATTGTTCCCCGTATAGACAGCAATTTTTTTGCATCTGTTATTAGAGGAATTGAAGAAGAACTACATCCGCACGGTTATCAGGTAATTATTTGCCAGACGCATGAAAGCCCTAAAAGAGAAAACGAGAACTTATATACACTTATCGATGCTCAGGTCGATGGTATTATAATGTCAGTTACAGATGTTACGGGTGAAAACGATGGTGCTTTTCAGAATGTATTAGAAAAAAATGTTCCGCTTATCTTTTTTGACAGAAGCAAACACATTGAAGGGGTAAGCTCAGTTACCATCAATGATTTCAGAGGCGGATATTTAACCACAAAACACTTAATCAACGAAGGCTGTCGCTGTATCGCTCATTTATCAGGAGATCAGTCGTTAGAGATATTTAAAAACAGGTTTTTAGGCTACAAACAAGCTTTACTGGATAACGGAATGACTTTTAAGGAAGAATATGTTATTCCTGTAAAAAGTATGGTTGAAGCCGGAAAAGAAGCTGTTGATTTGTTACTTCAGTTGCCTGTTCCTCCTGATGCTATTTTTTCATCGAGTGATTTCGCTGCTTTGGGCGCAATTCAGGAGTTAAAAGAAAGAAACATTATTATTCCTAAAGAATTTTGTGTGGCAGGTTTTAGTAATGAGCCTTTTACTAAATTCATGGAGTTATCGATTACGTCTGTAGATCAGTCTCCACTTGAGATGGGAAAAATGTCTGCACGCGTATTCTTAGAACAAGTAGACAAAACCGATACAATTAAAATCGAAAAGAAGGTAGTTCTTGCACCGGAATTACATATTCGTAAATCATCGTCAAGAACCACCTTTTAATCTTTTTTTTTACCATATAAGTTATATAAGTTCACCTAAAAGTGAACTTTTTTTTATTTCTGAACTAAATATGTCGCTCCTCTGGAGCTTTAATCTAGATGACTAATTGTTATCTATAAATATTTTGCTTCTCTGGAGCTTTTCTATTAAAAAAAAGAGACGCACTATCTGTGCGCCTCTACATATAAATCTTTCAACTTTGTGTCTTTCTGTACCTTTGTACCTAAAAAACTAAAGCGATACTCCTCTTTTCCAGGGAATAAAATCGTTTTGATTTAGAATTGCTGCTTTGGTTTTTATAGTACCACTTGCAACATCAATGATGAATTCTAACATTTCATCAGCCATTTCATCAATAGATTTTTCTCCGGTGACAATTCCTCCGGTGTCAATATCGATAATATCAGACATTTTGTTCGCTAACTGAGTATTGGATGAAATTTTTACAACCGGTGCAATTGGGTTTCCTGTTGGCGTCCCCAAACCTGTTGTAAACAATACCATATTTGCCCCGGATCCTACCATAGCAGTGGTACATTCTACGTCGTTTCCTGGCGTACAAAGTAACGTTAAACCTGGTTTAGTGATGTATTCACCATAATCAAATACTCCTGTAATTGGCGAAGTTCCTCCTTTTTTAGCAGCTCCTGCAGATTTCATGGCATCAGTAATCAAACCGTCTTTGATATTACCCGGTGACGGGTTCATATCAAATCCTGATCCTGCATCTACCACTGTTTTTTCATACCATTGCATCAAATCAAGAAATCTTTTTCCGCTTTCGTCTTCTACACAACGGTTTACTAATTCCTGCTCTACTCCACATAATTCAGGGAACTCAGAAAGAATTGTTGTTCCTCCTAAAGCCGCTAATAAATCTGAAGTAACCCCTAAAGTCGGGTTTGCAGAAATCCCTGAAAATCCATCAGAACCACCACATTCTAAACCAATTCTTAATTTAGATAAAGGTGCAGGTGTTCTTTTTATTTCGTTTGCTTTTTTAATTGCCTCAAAAGTATCTTTTACAACACTGCTAAGCATGGTTTCGATTGTCCCTATTTGTTGCTGATCGTAAATCAATACCGGTTTTTTACTGTCTGGATTTATCGCATCCAGAGCATCTTTAAAGATTTGAATTTGCAGGTTCTGACATCCTAAACTTAAAACTGTTGCTCCGGCTACGTTTGGATTGTTTACATAACCAGCCAAAAGCTTAGCCAAACTATGTGAATCCTGACGAATTCCTCCACAACCTCCCTGATGTGTAATAAACTTTACTTCGATATTATTGAACAGGTTAGCATCGTTTGAAGCTTCCTGATTTCCTGCTCCTCCTGTTTCTGATTTTACTAAAGAACGAAGCAATAACTGATAATCGTTTTCTTTAGGTTTCATCAACTCTTTTTCGAAAATATCTTTTAGGATTTCGATGTTTCTGTTTTCACAAAATACCAACGGAAAAAACAACCATACGTTTTCTGTTCCTACTTGCCCGTCTTCTCTGTGATAGCCTTGCCACGTTCTGTCTTTCCACTTATCAATATTTGGTGCCGTCCAGCCAATGGTTTCGGTTTTTCCGGTTACTTTATCGCTTTCGTGTTTTACATTTGAAGTCGAAAGTAGTCCGCCTTTTTCGATTCTGGCACTTGCTTTTCCTACCAAAACACCATACATAATAATCCTGTCTCCTGTATTAAAAGGAACCATTGCGATTTTATGTTTCATCTTCACATCACTCTCAACGGTAACATCTTCGCCTTCAAAGTGAATCACTTCGCCAGCTGAAAGGTTTACCAAAGCTACTGCTACATTATCAGTAGGGTGAACTTTTATTAATTTTTTTTGCGTTGCCATAACTAAACTTTCTGAGTTATTGTATTTACTTGTTTTTGAAAATTGGCAAAACCATTTTCTATACCATTTGCATCAATTTCTTCTAATGCTGTTGTAATTGCTTTTGTTAAACCCGGAATAAGCGTTAAATCTTCATCCCAGAAATTTTTATTCTGCAAAGTAAGTCTTGCTATTTTCTCATAATCATCAGATTTCCAAAGTCCGTCAAAGAAAGAAACAATATCTTCACTGTCATTAACCGGCAAGCTTTGTCCTTTCCATGTTCCCTGATAAAAACGAATCAAAGCAGCAAATGCAAACGTTAAATGAGCCGGAAGTTTATGATGAATAGCTACATATCCTGTTAAACTTGGCAGCACACGTACTTTGAATTTTGAAATTGAATTTAGCGCAATCGAAGACAATAAATGTTTGATAAACGGATTTCTAAAACGATCCAGAATTTCTTCAGAGAAACTTGCTAATTCCGCTTTGTCCATGTTCAATGTTTCATTGATCTCATAGAAAACAGCTTTGTTTACAAAATCTCCTGTAAAAGCATTATCAACTGTTTCTTTTACTGTTTCATTTCCATAAAGCAATGAAAACGGTACCATTGCAGTATGCGCTCCATTTAAGATTCTCACTTTACGAGTTCTGTATGGCTGCATATCTGAAACGATTTTCACATCTAAACCTGTTTTTTCAAACGGAAGTTTTGCTTTCAGTTTATCATCACCTTCAATTACCCATAAAAAGAAACTTTCGGCACTTACAATCAAGTCATCTTTGTAATCTAACTGACTGTTGTATTCTTCGATTTGATCTTTTGGATATCCCGGTACAATTCTGTCTACTAATGTATTATGCCAAGAACAGCTGTTAGTTAACCAAAATTCAAATTCTGCTCCTAATTTCCAGTCAGCACTATATTTGAAAACAATTTCTTTTAAAGTATCTGAATTGTAATTGATTAATTCACAAGGAATAATCGTTAATCCTTTATTTGCTGCTCCGTTAAAATGCTTAAATCTTTCGTTAAGCAGAACTGTAAGTTTTGCAGGGAAAGAAACCGGAGGCTGCATCGTTGGAAGATCTGAAGCGATATATTCGATACCGGCTTCAGTTGTATTAGAAATTATAAAAGCTAATTCTTCTTCTTTAGCTAAAGCTAAATATTCCTGAAAAGAAGCATAAGGATCAATTGCTTTTACAATATTGGTAATCAATTCTTTTTCCTGAATTTCCTGCCCTTTTTTTACTCCTTTCATGAACAAGGTATACAAACCATCCTGTGCATTGATCATGTTTACTAAACCTTTATCGATAGGCTGTACTACTGCAATTCCTGCATTAAAATCAGCTTCCTGATTTAATTTTTGAAATGCATATTCTATAAAGGCTCTTAAAAAATTACCTTCTCCAAATTGTACTATTTTGATAGGAAGTTTATCTGAAAACCCCGAGTTTGATCTGTTTATTTTTTCCATTTTAATTCTTCTTTAAAGTGTTATAAATAATCACATTTAAATACCTTATTTATTTCTTTAAAACATTTTCTGAACATGTAAAAGAAACATTACACTTGTGTGAGGACATAAAGCGTGTTGTGAGGAGTACACTCTTTATTGGCAAGTGTAATGTTCAATTACAATCTCTAAAATCTAAAAAAAACGCAATCTTAAATAAGGAATTGGCATGATTACTCCTTATCTATTTTCTAATATTTTTTATAATATCAAGTACCTGACTTACTTTGTTTTTTAAACCGTCGAAATCCTTATTATCCAGTATTTCTTTTGAAATTAACTGTGATCCGATACCTACACAGGTTGCACCCGCATTTAACCATGAAGTCAGACTTTCAACAGTTGGTAAAACTCCGCCTGTAGGCATAATATTTGTCCACGGGCATGGTCCTTTTATGGCTTTTATAAATTCCGGCCCGTAGATATCTCCCGGAAATAATTTTACAATTTCACAGCCTAATTCTTCAGCTCTTGCAATTTCAGTTAAAGTTCCGCAACCCGGAGACCACAATACTTTACGTCTATTACAGGCAATGGCAATATCTTCTCTAAAAACCGGAGTTACAATAAAATTAGCGCCTAAACTCATGTATAATGAAGCTGCAGCAGCATCGGTTATTGAACCTACACCCAACATCATTCCCGGTAATTCCGCCAGGGCATATTTGTTTAAAGCACCAAAAACTTCATGGGCAAAATCGCCTCTGCTTGTAAACTCCATTAATCGGGAACCACCATCATAACAGGCTTTTAATACTTTTTTACTTATTTCTAAATCTGAATGAAAAAACAACGGAACCATTCCGTTTTCTTTCATTTGTAACGCCACTTCAATTCTTGAATATTTTGCCATTTTATTTTAATTATCTTGATACTAATGCAGAACCATCACCATCAATCATATTTTCAACTTCTTTTAAAGTAACCAGATTATAATCTCCCGCAATAGTATGTTTTAAACAACAGGCTGCTACTGCAAAATCTAATGCTCTTTGATTATTATTCTGGTATTGTTGTAATCCGTAAATCAATCCGCCCATAAAAGCATCTCCGCTTCCTACTCTGTCCACAACTGGTGTTACTTCTTTTACTGCTGCCTGATAAATTGCTTTTCCATCAAACAAAATACCTCCAATTCTTTGGTGTGACGCACTTACAGAATAACGTAAAGTTGTGGCTACTGTTTTTAAATTCGGAATCAAATCAAACAACTTCGTGTATAAAACAGGTAATGATTTTTCGTCCTGATAATTTGGATTTACTTTAGGAATTCCCAACATAAAATACGCCGTGTCAATATCGCCTAAAATAACATTACTGTATTGTAACATTTCCGGCATAACTTCGCTTGGTGTTTTACCATATTGCCACAATTTTGATCTGTAATTTAAGTCGCATGAAATCGTGATTCCAAGTTTATGAGCTACTTTAATGGCTTCTAAACAGGCTTCGGCAGCACTCTCTGAAATAGCCGGTGTAATGCCGCTCCAGTGAAACCAACTTGCACCATGCAGTACTTTTTCCCAATCGATTGTTCCTTTTTGAATCGTTGCCATTGAGCTGTGTGCACGATCATATACTACATTACTTCCGCGTGTTCCTGCACCGGTTTCTAAGAAATAAATTCCTAAACGTTCTCCTCCGTAAACTATGTTTTTAGATTCTACGTTCATTTTTCGCATTTCTTTTAATGCCGATAATCCAATTTCATTTTCAGGTAATCTTGTAACAAATTCGGCATTTAAACCATAATTAGCCAAAGAAACACATACATTAAATTCTCCGCCTCCGTACGTAGCACCAAATGCCGTAGATTGGGAAAAACGTAAATGTCTTTCTGTTGATAAACGCAGCATGATTTCTCCAAATGCAACTACTCTACTCATATTTTTTTATTGTTTTTACCAGTATTTTTTACCATTAAGATATTAAAAGAATTAAGCTTTACTTTTTAGTTCTATACTTTTTTTTAAAATTAAGTTTATTAAGCATTTCTGCTTTATTATCTTTTCATCTTAAAAATAAATTTTAAGCTCAAAACTTCATTTCCTTAATATCTTAATGGTTCAAAAAAAATTAAAATTTGAAATATTCTTTTGCGTTATTGTATGAAATGTCAGAAACTAATTTTCCTATCCATTCCATATCGTTTGGAAGTTCTCCACGTTTGATTTCATCACCTAAAAGATTACATAAAATACGTCTGAAATATTCATGTCTTGGAAAAGACAGGAAACTTCTAGAATCTGTCAGCATTCCTACGAAACAGCTAATCAATCCCATGTTTGAAAGTGCATTTAATTGTTTAGTCATTCCGTCTTTCTGGTCTAAAAACCACCATCCGGAACCAAACTGTACTTTACCGCGAACACTTCCGTCATTGAAATTTCCAATCATAGTTGCCATAACTTCATTATCAGCAGGATTTAAGTTATAAATGATCGTTTTTGTCAATTTATCTTTACTGTCTAAAGCATTTAAAAAGCCTGATAATTTTTGTGCCTGTGGATAATCTCCAATAGAATCCCAGCCTGTATCAGGTCCTAAAATTCTGTGCATACGGGCATTATTATTACGTAATGCACCTAAGTGAAACTGCTGTACCCATCCAAATTCATGATATGTTTCAGCTAAAAACTGTAATACTGCACTTTGGAATTTTAATACTTCTTCTGGTGTAATAATTCTGTTTTCTCTTTTCTTTTTGAAGATGGTCGTGATTTCGCTTTCTGTAAATTCTTCAAAATAAATCTGATCTAAACCGTGATCACTAAGCTTACAACCGTTTTGATTAAAGAACTCAATTCGTTTTCTTAATGCACTGCATAAATCAGTATAAGTGTGAATTGCAATTCCGGACACATCCCCTAATGTGTCCAGATATGCATTATAACCATCATTAGAAATTAAGATAGCTTTATCAGGTCTGAAAGCGGTACTCATTTTAGTTCCAATAGGATTTTGAGCCAGTTTTTGGTGAAACTCTAAAGAATCTATAGGATCTTCTGTAGTACAAACTAATTCAGCATTTACTTTTTTAAGCAGGTTTTGTGTACTGTATGCCTGAGAATTAATTTTTTCTGTTGTTTCGATATAGATTTTCTCTGCCGATTTTTCGTTTAGTAAATCATAAATATCAAAATAACGTGCTAATTCTAAGTGTGTCCAATGGTACAACGGATTACGCATGGTGTACGGAACTGTTTTTGCCCAGTTTAAGAATTTATCTTTATCTGATCCGTTTCCGGTTACAAATTGCTCGTTGATTCCTAATGTACGCATGGCGCGCCATTTATAGTGATCTCCGTTGATCCAAACCTGTGTGATGTTGTCAAAAATTTTATCTTCAGCGATAAACTGAGGATTTAAGTGATTGTGATAATCTATTATGGGCTGATTTTTAGAGTAATTATGATATAATTCTTCAGCAAATTTATTTTCCAGTAAAAAATTATCGTTTATGAATGTTTGATTTGCGCTCATGTCTTTTTTAATATAATTTGAGAATTATTCTTCGTTTGATGGTTTTCCAATAGTAGCCAGGATTCCGCCATCAACATATAAAATGTGACCGTTTACAAAGTCACTTGCCTTAGAAGATAAAAATATTGCTGCTCCGGCTAAATCACCCGGATCCCCCCATTTTGCAGCCGGAGTACGGCTGATGATGAAATCGTTAAACGGATGTCCGTCAACTCTGATAGGCTTTGTTTGTTCGGTCGCAAAATAACCCGGTCCAATTCCGTTGATCTGAACATTGTATTTTGCCCATTCTGTAGCCATATTTTTGGTCAGCATTTTCAACCCGCCTTTTGCTGCAGCATAAGCCGAAACAGTATTTCTGCCCAATTCGCTCATCATCGAACAAATGTTGATTATTTTTCCTTGTCTTCTTTCGATCATTCCTTTGGCTACATGCTTAGAAACAATAAAAGGACTTACTAAATCAATATCTATCACTTCTCTGAAATCTGCCACTTCCATATCCAGCAACGGAATTCTTTTAATAATTCCGGCATTGTTAATCAGGATATCAATTGGACCAACTTCACTTTCTATTTTCTGAACAGCTTCTTTGACTTCTCTTTCTTCGGTTACATTAAACTTATATCCAACTGCATTAATCCCTTCACTTTTAAGTAAAGCTACAGCATCATCAATTTTTTGCTGCGAAGAATTTCCGTTTACCACAATAGTTGCTCCTGCCTCACCCAATCCTTTTGCCATTGCCATTCCCAGTCCATGTGTACTTCCTGTAATCAGGGCAACTTTTCCTTTAATATCAAACAAGTTTGTCATAATTCTTATCTTAAATCAGTGATTTTACAAACATCCATATCTCCATAATCTAAATTTTCACCTGCCATTCCCCAGATAAAGGTATAATTACTGGTTCCTGATCCTGAGTGAATTGACCACGGCGGAGAAATAACAGCCTGATGATTGTTCATCCAGATATGTCTGGTTTCCTGAGGTTGTCCCATGAAATGGCAAACTGCCTGATTTTCCGGAATGTCTAAATAAAAGTAAACTTCCATTCTGCGATCGTGTACGTGTGCCGGCATCGTATTCCATACGCTTCCCGGTCTTAATTCGGTCATTCCCATTTGTAATTGGCAAGTGGTTACCACGCTGCCAATAATCATTTGGTTTACGGTACGGTGATTTGCCGTTTCCATAGTACCCAATTCTAATTTATTTGCTTCTGCCAGACTTACTTTTACTGTTGGGTAAGTAGTATGAGCCGGTGCAGAGTTGATGTAATATTTAGCCGGATTTTTACTGTCATCGCTTTTAAAGATTACTTCTTTATTTCCGCTACCGATATACAAAGCGTCTTTAAATCCTAGTTCAAAAGTTTGCCCTTCAACCACAACAGAACCGCTTCCGCCCACATTAATAATCCCAATTTCTCTTCTTTCTAAAAAATAAGGCGCTTTAAGCGGATCAATGCTTTCTAATTTCAAATCTCCTTTTACCGGAACAGCTGATCCTGCAATGTATCGATCATAATGCGAATACGTTAATACAATTTCATCTTCCTGCATTAAGTCATCAATTAAGAATTCGTTTCTTAATTCCTGTGTATCATATTTTTTAACTGCTTCGGGGCTTGACGCGTATCTTGAACTATATTTTGTCATAATTTTTAATTTAATGTAATCGATTGCACAAAATTATATTTTTATTTTTAAAAATACATTTTTGATGTATTAAAATTTTCTGAATATTATAAATCTGTAATAGGTCTGTATTTAGGAACTAATGTTTTCATTACTATCCAGCCTGTCAAATAACAAACGGCACAGATAGAAAAAATGATAAAATATCCTGCTTCGATGCCATGAAAGCCCATAAACACCATATTGTTTTCTTTAGCATAATCAAACAACATTCCTGAACCTTTGTTGATAAAAGTAGAACCAACACCTCCGGCTAAACCACCAATTCCGGTTATAGTTGCAATTGCTTTTTTAGGAAACATATCTCCTACTGTAGTAAAAATATTTGCAGACCATGATTGATGCGCTGCACCTGCAATACCAATAATAATGATTGGAATCCAATAACTGATATACCCTAAAGGCTGAGCGATTAAAGCCAATAATGGGAAAAATGCAAAAATTAACATCGCTCTCATTCTTCCTTCATAAGGGTTCATTCCTTTCTTTTCAACGAAATAAGTTGGCAGCCAGCCTCCAATGATAGAAAGCAAAGTAATCATATATAAAACAAACAATGGCAAAGCAGCCTGAGTTGAATCCATTCCGTAAACAGAACTTAAATAAGCAGGTGTCCAGAATAAGAAAAACCACCAAACTCCATCTGTCATGAATTTACCAAAAGCAAAAGCCCAGGTTTGCTTGTATTTAAAACATTCTACAAAAGAAACTTTAGTCTTGGTTTCAGGCACATAACCTTCAATCTTACTATCGGCAATATCATCTTGTTGAATGTATTCTAATTCTGCAGCACTTACTTTTGGATGTCTTTCCGGTTTATCATACATAAAAATCCAGAATCCCATCCAGACAAAGCCTAAAGCACCAATAATAATAAAAGCCATTTCCCAACCAAAAGATTTTGCAATAAACGGAATTGAAATAGGAGCCGCTAATGCTCCTACGGTAGCACCTGCATTAAAAATACTAGTTGAAAATGCTCTGTCTTTTTTAGGAAAATATTCGGCTGTAGTTTTGATGGCTGCCGGAAAATTTCCTGCCTCACCTACTGCCAGAACAAAACGGGCAAATATGAACAATGTAACACTTACATTAATTACCATTCCGGTATCTTTTACCAAATGAATTGCTTCTTTGGCACCTTCGAAACCTACAAACCAGTTTCCTGTAATAATACCTGCTGTTGCAATTCCGCAAAATGCATGAAGACAAGCTCCAAGAGACCAGATTCCAATTGCCCATAAAAAACCTTTTTTAGTATCCATCCAGTCTACAAAACGACCGGCAAACAATAAAGAAACAGCATAAAAAATAGAAAACAATGCAGTGATATTACCATAATCGTTGTTAGTCCAATGAAACTCCGGCGCAATAAAATCGCTCCATGTCAAAGAAAGTACCTGTCTGTCTAAGTAATTAATTGTTGTTGCAAAAAAAAGTAACGCACATATACTCCAACGATACCTTCCTGTTGATTTTTTGGTTTGGCTCATAATAACTGCATCTGTTTGATTCATAGTAGTGGTTTATTATAAAATTTATATTTTATGGGGTAATACAATTCGTTTTTTGGCCTGAGTACAAAAACATCCTGATCCATGGATTAAACACAAGAAAATCAATAAATGTAATCGATTGCACAAATATAGTTTTAAATCTTTATATTCCAAATAAATTATATAAAAAATTATTTTAACTCATTTATTAAACATATAGAATAAAAAAAAGAACTCAAAATTACAGATTAAACAATATATTTGTTAAAAGCTAACATATGAAATTTGTCCGTTTTAAGTATCAAAATTGTACAGAAAACTTTCACTTCTGATTAATTTTGAGGATTATCTTCTATTTTGCAGTAAAATTCAATTGTAACAATTACATTTATTAAGAGGGAATTGGTTAAAAAGCTCTATTTTTGAAATGTCTTAACCCGTTGGGTGTAATTAATTTTAACACATAGAAACATAGACTCTGGCTTCTCAAAATAGGCGTTTCACTTAGTTAAAATGCACAGAACTTAGCTATGTGAAAGAAATGTGTTTCTTTTTTTATACTTTTTTAGGTATAAAACCTATGTTTCTATGTGTTTAAAAAATATTTAGTATTACACCCAATGGGTTATCCTAATAGTTGTATTATTCACTAATTCATTATAAAATTGAAAACGTTAAAAAAGCATTTGCAAAAAAAAATAGGGCTAATCTCAGCACTTTTTATTGGTATGACGAATCAAATTGTGGCTCAAAATCAAACTATCGTTCCACTTTGGAGTAAAATTCCGAACGAAATCAAGGCTCCTGATTATAAGGAGAAAGAGCAAATAACAGACGGAAAAGTAATGAGCACAAGTTTAGTCTCTATTCCAACATTGAGTATTTTTTTACCCGCAGTAAGCAAACCCAATCAAACGGCAATTCTTATTTTTCCGGGTGGCGGATACCAGCATTTGGCAATTGATAAAGAAGGAACTAAGGTGGCTCAATGGCTTAATAGTTTAGGAATTGCAGCATTTGTGGTAAAATACAGATTACCCAACGACAAAATAATGAAAAATAAAACTATTGGTCCGTTGCAGGATGCACAGGAAGCAGTACGCTACGTAAGACAAAATGCAGCAAAATACAATATCGATGCAACCAAAATTGGTATTATGGGTTTTTCTGCAGGCGGACATTTGGCTTCTACGCTCGCCACGCATTATGATGACAAAGTATATGAAACCGCTTCAAATATAAGTGCCCGACCTGATTTTTCTCTTTTAATTTATCCTGTAATTACAATGGTCAATGAAGTTACACATAAAGGCTCACAAAACAATTTATTAGGAAGCACAGCTTCACAGGAACTTCTGGATTATTTTTCGAGCGAGAAAAGAGTTACAACCCAGACTCCAACAACTTTTCTGGTTCATGCAACAGATGATACTACAGTTCTGGCAGAAAACAGCATCAATTATTACCTGGCACTTAAAAGAAACAATGTTCCGGCTGAGTTACATCTTTATGAAAAAGGTGGACATGGTTTTGGATTGGGTGTAAAAGATACCAGTAAATTCTGGACCAGAGATTGTGAAGAATGGTTAAAAAGCCGCGGATTACTTTAAATCAATATTTATAAGAAATAAAAAAAGGGCCCTTAGATCTGTCCCCCCATTGACTAAATCTAAAAACCCTATAAAAATTAGACTTTTTCGTATTCTTGCAAATTCATACAAAATATTCACAATCTGTAAATATGTCGTTTTTATTGTTAATTTGTTTCTCCAAAAACATTAACCATAACATCGAAAATGTGTTTAAAAAGGTAAAAAACAACATCTATATCGATTGCTACAGTACAAAACTACAAGCAACTTTAGAGAAAACATTACGGGTTTCCTCATTTTGAGAAAATATTTTCATAAAATTGAGTAAGCAACTGTAAATCCAGGCATTTATTCTTTTTTTTATTTTAAAATATTCAGATAAAATCCCGGAAAATCAGCAATTTAAAGTCTTAGTCACTTTCTTATCCTAGATTAAGTTGAAACTATTTTTTTTGAAATAAATTTGTCAAATAAACTATAGATCATGAAAACTCTTGAATTCTTGTTACTGGGAAAAAATGAAGCAATTCTGGCCATTTTGCTTCGACTTGTAAATGCTGATGAAAATTGGAATGCAATTGCTTTTGATAATGAAAAAGAAGCTCAGGAATACTTTCAGAACAATAAAATCGACATTGTTTTGCTGAGTTCCGGAATCGAGGATCATATCGAAAAAGAATTTACTTCCTTTTGTTTAAAACATCAGCCGGAAGTCGAAGTAATTGAACACTTTGGCGGCGGAAGCGGATTATTAAAATCTGAAATCCTGCACCGGTTATATCTAAAAGGAAAAATTTAATTTCTCTAAAACCAAATTAACAAATGGAAAAGAAATATTCTGTTGTTATTCAGCCTTCTGAAAACGGAATTGAGATAATCAAAACAATGAAAGAAGAACTGGCTGAAAAAATTGGTTGGTTTAACAGTAAAAATGCTGTTGCCCATATTACCATTTGCGAATTCACTATTGACGAATCACAATTACAGAAATACAAACAAAAACTTCATAAAATCTGTGATAGCTTTACTCCTTTTCAGATTTATTTGGATCATTTTGGTGCTTATGATACTGCAGGTGCTTTTTACATTGCTCCAAACGAAGCGTCTAAAAGTGCTTTAAAACCAATCATGAAAAAGATTCAGGAATCTTTAAAACCATTAAAACTTAAAAAAAGCAACGACCCGCATATAAGTATTGGAAGAAAACTAACTCCCGAAAATCTTAAAATTGCATCAACGCTTTTTACTACAGTTGACATTGATTTTTTATGCAAAGAAATCGTTTTAAGAGAACTGGAACCACACAAACAGTTTTTTGTAATTGATACTTTTGCGTTTGGCAGTAATCCTGAACCTGAATTTATCCAGGGAAGTTTGTTTTAAACGCAAAATTTCAAATCAAAAAACCAGAAACTTTAATTTTTCGTATATTTGAATTTTACAATTCGAAGTCATTATGAAATCTCTGGACTCCTTTTACAAAGATATTACTGAAGGTTCAGCTGTTGAACCAAGTTCGTTACTACCCAATGACATTCAAAAAGAGATTGGGCATTTTAATATCTTTGATATTAAAGAACTTCTTGAGCGCCTTCAGGGGAAATCGATTATGCCTTATGATCGGCGTGCTTATTACAAAATCAGTTTGATAAAAGGTAAAAACCGTGCTGAGTATGCTGACAAGATAATCGAAATCGAAAAACAAGGACTTTTATTTGCTACGCCCAAGATTCCGTATAATTATCTTCCGCAGGATACTAATCAGTCAGGGCAGTTTTGTGTTTTTACGAGTGAATTTTTATCTAAAAATAAAAGCGGAATTGATTTAGACGAGCTTCCTATTTTTGCTTCAGACGGTTATCCTATTTTTCAGCTTACTGACGAAGAAGTTACCGAAGTTGAATTGATTTTCAACAAAATACAAAAAGAGATCAATTCAGATTATATCTATAAATATGATTTAATCCGAAATTATGTTGCAGAGTTAATTCACTTCGGACAAAAATTACAGCCTATAACAGCTTTGTATTCTAAACACAATTCGGCGGCAAGAGTTTCTTCTTTATTTGCTGAATTACTGGAAAGACAATTCCCGATTGAATCTCCAAACCAGCGATTAGAATTAAGAACAGCCAAAGATTTTGCCGAAAGATTATCGGTACACGTAAATCATTTGAATAAAGTTTTAAAGGAAAATACCGGAAAAACTACCACTGAATTAATCAGCAGCAGATTAACCAACGAAGCGAAAATCCTGCTGAAACAAACGGATTGGAATATCTCTGAAATTGCTTTTTCTTTAGGTTTTGAAGAATTGGCACATTTTTCTAATTTCTTTAAAAAACAAACTTCTTTTACGCCTCTCGCCTTCCGGGCTTAAATTCATGATTTGAATTTTGCAAACATCGGTTTGATATTTACAATTCTATACTCCTGCTTCGCCTCTACCTTTGTACCATCAATTTAAAAGATCGAAAAAATGAATGTATCAAACAACAAAATTTTAATAACCGGTGGCGCAAGCGGCATCGGACTTGGGCTTACCCAAAGATTTATTGAAGAAAACAATACTGTAATTATTTGCGGCAGACGTGAGTCTGTTTTGGCTGAAGTAAAAGCAAAATTTCCTTCTGTAATTACAAAAGTATGCGATTTATCAAGCGAAACCGAACGTAAAGCACTTTACGAATGGATTGCAGAAAATCATAGCGATTTGAATGTTTTAATAAACAATGCGGGAATTCAGAAATGGGTTTCGGTTACAGATGCTGATTTTTATGAAAGTATGAAATCTGAGATCTCAACCAATATCGAGGCTCCGTTACATTTAACTTCCTTATTTATCCATTTACCTTTTCTGACAACGGTAATGAATGTTACCTCCGGATTGGCTTTTTCTCCTTTTGCAAAAGTTCCCGTTTATTCGGCTACAAAAGCATTTTTCCGTTCGTTTACCCTTTCATTACGTCATATCCTGAAAGCAAAAAAGATCGAAGTAATAGAAATTATTCCACCTGCATTAAATACAGACCTTGGCGGTGTTGGATTGCATGACGCACATCCAAGCGTAAGCAGCTTTATCGAGTCTATTTTTGAGCAATTAAAAGAAGGAAAAAATGAACTCACTTTTGGAACCAGCGAAACCAGACTGAATGCAAGTGTACCGGAATTAAAAGCTTCTTTTGAGGCATTGCATTCTAATTTGTAAAATGTAAATGTGAGATGTTAGGTGTAAAATGTGAGATGTGAAATCCTACATAGTAAAACATCTCACATCACATAGTCTCACATCACATATTTACATTTTACATCTAACACCTAACATTTTACACCTAACATATTACAAATCACATTTCACCAACATAAAAACAATAAACATTATACACCAATGGCAGTAAATACAAAAATAGCTCTTGTTACAGGCGGTAGCAGAGGTTTAGGAAAAAATATGGCAATTGCGATTGCAAAAAAAGGCATCGACGTAATCATTACTTATAATAGCAAAAAAGATGAAGCAGATGCTGTCGTAAAAGAAATTGAAAGCTTGGGACAAAAAGCAGCTTCACTTCAGTTAAACGTGGCAGATTCAGGTACTTTTGATGCTTTTTTCGGAAGTATTTCTGAAATTTTAAAAAGTACATTTAAAACCGATAAATTCGACTTTTTAGTAAACAATGCCGGAATCGGAATTCACAATTCGTTTATTGGAACTACTGAAGCAGAATTTGACCAATTAACTAATATTCAGTTTAAAGGCCCGTTTTTCCTGACGCAAAAAGGATTGAATGTTATGAATGACGGTGGTGGAATCATCAATATTTCAACTGGTCTTGCTCGTTTTTCATTTCCCGGATATGCTGCTTATGCTGCTATGAAAGGTGCGATTGAAACACTTACAAGATATCAGGCAAAAGAGCTGGGACAAAGAAAAATCAGAGTAAATGTAGTGGCGCCCGGAGCAATAGAAACTGATTTTGGCGGCGGAGTTGTTCGTGATAATGAACAGATGAATCAGCAAATTGCTTCTGTGACTGCTTTAGGCAGAGTTGGTTTACCTGATGATATTGGTGGCGTTGTTGCTTTTTTATGTACCGAAGATGCACGTTGGGTAAATGCACAACGTATTGAGGTTTCAGGCGGAATGATGCTGTAAATTTTAGAAAATAAAACCTTAACAGGTTACAAAAACAAAACCCGACAGATTTTAAAAATCTGTCGGGTTTGTCCTTTTGAATATATTGAAGTTAGTAAGTATTCCTGATTAATCTTTTTGAATAATGACATCAAAACCTCCGTCTTTATCAAATACTACATCGTAAAATTTGGTGTCCTTTTGTATTCCAACCTCATAAGTTGTTTTGTTTTTATCGTCTACCACCACGGCAATTTCTTTGATTGCTTTTCCCGGATAATTTTTCTTAAGGTAAGCTTGTGCTTTTTGCGGAAGCTGACTTAGCGGAATCTGTTGTTCGAATGCTTTTAAAACTCCCAGGTTATCGTAAACCGCCAATGCTTTTGTTGTTTTACCCGGATTAAATTTTGCTTCATAACGAATTTCATCATCGTCATCACCTACATATTTCATAGTCCAGACCGCTATTTTACCCGGATATTCTTTTTGAAAAGTATAAAGGACTTTTTCCGGCGGCGTTACAATTTTATCAGGAGAAACTCCGGTTTGACCTATTAAAAAACCACTATATAAAAAGGTAATGATAAAAAAAATGTTTTTCATAATCTCTGTTTTAAAATTAACTCCTTTAAATAACGTATTAAAATTACTACTTTAAAATGAAGAAAAGATGAAATTTTAAAAAATTGTTGAAATTCTTAAAAAAAAGTTAAAAGACACCGTAACAATGATTAACATTGTACGTCTTACTTCTAACCTAAAACCAAAACAATGAAATCTAATCTTAAGAATTTTGAAAACTCTCCACAGCTTTACGCTCGTATTGCCGGAATATTATATCTCGTAATCATTGTTATGGGATTCTTTGCTGAAACTTTTGTTAGAAATAAATTGTTCGTTTCAGGAAATCCTACAGCTACTGCACATAACATAACGTTTTTTCAGTTTCAATGGAAAATTGGAATCACAGCTGATCTTATTATGCAAATTTGCGATTTACCGGTAATGATAATTTTGTACTACCTTTTAAAACCAGTCAATAAAAAACTTGCCTTACTTAATTTGTCTTTCAATTTGATACAAACAGCTGTTTTGGTTGCTAACAAATTAAATCTTCTGGCGGCATTATTCTTTTTGGGAGATGCTGAGTATCTAAAATCTTTTTCTCCGGATCAATTGCATACTTTATCTTATCTTTCTATTAAACTGCATGATTTTGGTTTTGGAGTTGGACTGATCTTTTTTGGTTTTGTATGTCTTCTTGAAGGTTATATGATATTTAAATCAGGTTATTTTCCTAAAGCTATTGGTGTATTGATGACTATTGCAGGAATCTGTTATCTGTTTAATAGTTTTGCCTTAATCCTTGTACCACAACTCTCAAGTATTGTGATCTTAATGCCTTGCTTAATTGCTGAATTATCTCTCAGCCTCTGGCTTGTTTTTAAAGGTGTAAATCTTTCAGTCTGGCAACAAAAAGTGGTATCAGAATAATAGCAATAGCTACAAATTCACGAATTATTGACTTCTAAAATCTGAAAATTTGGGAATATCTTAAGCATATTACAGATAGCTTAAATGAAAAAAGCAGGGGATTCACAAATGCTGTTAAATCATAATTAGTGAATTCGTGGTAAAAAAAATCCCGACAATTATAAAATCAAAAAAGCCTGCAGGAAATTCATCCTTACAGGCTTTTCTTTTGAAATAATTGAATTAGTAAATAATCTTATATTTCTCCGGCATTTATTTTTTTAGTCGGTCCGATAATTCTCTTTTATAAGTAATCCCGACTGGTAATTTTTCATTTTTAATCACGACAAAATCTTTGTCTGTCGTTTCTATTTTATCCAGCGCTACAATGTATGATTTATGAATGCGCATGAAATTCTTCTCAGGTAAACATTTCTCAAATTCACTGGTTGTAATCGAGGCCAGATAGGTTCTTTTTGTAGTGTGCAATTTCACATAATTACCAAAACTCTGTGCAAATAAAAGCTGGTCTAATTCGATATCCATAAAATAACCGTCAACTTTTACATTTACAGAATTCACAATAGTTTCTTCTGTTTTTACTTTCACCGTTTCGGTTGCAAAAAAACGATCAACTGCTTTTAAAAACCTCGGAAAATAGATCGGTTTTAAAAGGTAATCTATTACTCCATAATCGTAACTTTCCAGTGCATATTCAGAATAAGCAGTCGTAAGAATCGTTTTAGGATGCGTTGGAATAATCTTTAGCAGTTCCATACCTGAAATCTCAGGCATGTTAATATCCAAAAACATCAAATCTACAGGATTCTCACGAAGGTAATCCATTGCTTCAATACCATTATAGCCCTGAAAAACCAACTCTAATTGCGGATTTTGTTTGATGTAGTTCGCCAACACATAATGCGCTGCCGGTTCATCATCTACAATTATACATTTTTTGGGTTCTCTCATTCTACAAACTTTTTCAATTGCAATTTCAAATCTACAATATAGGTATTTTTATTGTCCTGAATATTCAGTTTATAGTCTTTTCCGTAAATTAAATTCAAACGTTCGATCGTATTTTTCAAACCAATTTTAGTCGAAATAACATCTGTCTTTTTTGTCGGAATCGAGTTTACAACATGCAAATGCAATAAACCGTTTTCGACTGTAATAATAATTCTCACAAAACATTTCTCAATCGCACAGGTACCATGTTTAAAGGCATTTTCGATAAAAGCAATCAGTAACATCGGCGATACTTTATAAGCGTTCTGATTATCGATTTTAGAATCATACGTGATTTCACAACGGTATCCTACCCTTTCTTTTTCAAGCTGCACATAACTGTTTATAAATTCCAGTTCATCTTCAAGAGAAACACATTTTTTACTGTTGCTGTCCAGCTGATAACGCATCAATTGGGACACCTTCATAATCAAATCGGGTGTTCTTTCCGGAAATTCTAAACTAATTCCGTAAAGCGTATTAAAGGTATTGAACAGGAAATGAGGATTCAACTGTCCTTTTAATGAGTTCAGTTGCATCTCGTTAAACAATAAAGTTTCATTCGTCTGTTTTCTGTGAATTCTATAGAATTTAAACACTATAATAGGGCTCAAAATACAAACCAAAGTCCCTAAAACACTCGCCAGCTGATATACATAACTTCGCTGATGGGAGTTTTGATACAATCGGCAATTACTGAACATATCCATCATTGTAATTTCATACAAAATCACCGAAAAGACAATTACTCCAAAAAGCGTTAAAAAAATATAAGTTAAAGGTCGTTGTGTTTTGAATAAGATAGGCAACAGAAAAAAACGATTGAACTGGGCGTGTACATATAAAATCAGATAGAAAAAGACTCCCATTAAAATGGAAGCTAAAGAACTAAATAACATCCAGTCATTTTTTAACGTATAGATCGTAAATGAAAAGGCAACAACGGCAATTTCCTGCCACCATTTGTTATCCAATATGTTATCAAATTTTTTATTCATTTTTAAAACTTAAATAGTGTACAAAGTACGAACAAATATTTAATTTATTTTTTCAAAAAATGACGAATTCAATTGGTCATTTATTATCGCAGTACATCATTTATCATGACATATATCAGCGTAAGACAAATAATTTTGTTCTATAAATTCACACCACTAATTTTATGTACTTCAGAAAAATTACTTTATTGGTTTTCTTGATTTTTGCCTGTGGTAGTTATGCTCAAAATCTGTCTTTAAAAGAAGCGATAAAAACAGGTTTAGAAAACTACGGTTCTATCAAAGCAAAAAGCAATTACACCAATGCGTCACGCGAGAGTTTAAAACAATCCAAGCGCGATTATTTGCCAAACCTAAACTTATCGGCACAACAAGATTACGGAACCATCAACGGACAAAACGGTGCCTTGTATGGTTTTAATGGTTTAGGAACAGCTTCTTCAGGACCTGCATTGCCGGACCAAAACTGGAACTCAGCTTTTGGTGCTTTGTATCTGGTCAACATGAACTGGGATTTTTTCACTTTTGGAAAAACGCAGGAAAAAATCAATTTAGCCAAAGTCGATGTTCAGGCAAAAGAAAACGATTTAAAGCAGGAACAATTTCAACAGGAAATTAAAATTTCTGCTGCTTATCTGAATCTGTTGGCCAGCCAAAGATTATTAATTTCGCAACAAAAGAATTTAAGCCGTGCCGAAGTTTTTAAGAAAACTGCTGTTGCACGAGTTAAAAACGGATTGTTGGCCGGAGTCGATTCTACATTGGCAACTGCCGAAGTTTCTAAAGCAAAAATCGCTTTAAACCTGGCTAAAAACTTCGTTAAAGAACAAAACAACAAATTAGTTGATTTGATGGGCGTTGCCCCTCAGGATTTCGTTACAGACACATTGTTTGTAAACGATATTCCGAAAGAAGTTCTTAGAGGAACCGCAACTTCAGACAGTTTGCATCCTTTACTTCAGTTCTACAAAACTAAAATTGATTACAGCAACCAACAGGTTAAATTATACAAACGTTTTTATTACCCAACCATGAGTGCTTTTGGAGTTTTGCAAACGCGTGCTTCAGGATTCAATAGCGATTATGTTACGGATCAGACTTCGTTTAACAGAAATTATTGGGATGGTGTAAATCCGGATCGTACCAATTATCTGGTTGGAATTGGAATTAGCTGGAACCTGACGACTCCGTTTAGAATGAGTAAACAGGTAAGTGCCCAAAAATATATTTCACAAGGATTACAGGAAGAATATAATCAGGCCGACAGAGAACTGAAATCGCAATTGGCACTGGCAGATGATAAAATAAAAATCACACTGGACAACTTTGCCGAAGCACCAATTCAGGTCGATGCAGCAAAAAAAGCCTATTTACAAAAATCGACTTTATATAAAAACGGATTAACGGACCTAACCGATTTAACACAAACAATGTATACGTTAAACCGTGCCGAAATCGACCGTGATATTGTCAACAATAATGTGTGGCAGTCGTTTTTGCTTAAAGTAGCTGCTACAGGCAATTTTGACTTATTTATAAATGAATTTTAATTATAGATCCTAATGAATTTAATACGTTTTGCACTCCGCAAACCCATCTCCATATTAGTATTGGTTGCGGGTCTATTTTTCTTCGGAATTGGCGCCATACAGGACATTAAGGTAGATATTTTACCTAAAATGAACTTACCGGTAATCTATATTGCGCATCCTTTTGGTGGTTACACTCCAGACCAGATGGAAGCTTATTTTGCTAAAAACTATGTCAACATTTTACCCTTTGCAAATGGTGTAAAATCAGTTGAAACCAAGAATATTCAGGGGTTAATGATTATGAAATTAACCTATTATGAAAACACAAATATGGCGCAGGCTGCAGCCGAGTTGAGTTCGCTTTCGAACAGGATTCAGGCGGCATTTCCTCCGGGAACACAGCCTCCGTTTATCATTCGTTTTGATGCTTCTTCTCTTCCAATCGGACAATTGGTTCTGAGCAGTAAAATCAGATCAAATAATGAATTACAGGATTTAGCCAACGTTTACGTTCGTGCTTCGTTTACCTCTATCCCGGGATTATTGTCTCCGGCACCTTTCGGCGGAAGCCCAAGAACTATTGAGGTTAACGTAGATCCTGATTTATTGCGTTCGCACAATATGACACCGGATCAAATTGTTGAAGCGATTCGTGTAAACAACCAGACAGCTCCATCCGGAAACGTGAGAATGGGCGACAAAAACTATATTACGCCAACAAATAATACGATTAAAGAAGTTAAAGATTTTGAAAATATTCCGTTGTTTAAAGGAAGCGTTCAAAACTTAAAATTAGGTGATGTAGCGACTGTAAAAGATGGTGCTGATATTACTGCGGGTTATGCTTTGGTAAACGGTAAACGTTCGGTTTACATTAGTATCGCAAAAGCCGGAGATGCTTCGACCTGGGATGTGGTTCAGAAATTAAAAGCTGAATTACCTAAAATTCAGAGTACTTTACCGGAAGATGTAAAATTATCATACGAATTTGACCAGTCGGTTTATGTAATCAACTCGGTTAAAAGTTTGATTACAGAAGGTATTATTGGAGCCGTTTTAACCGGATTGATGGTTTTACTTTTCCTTGGCGACAGACGTGCGGCTTTGATTGTAATCATGACGATTCCAATTTCGATTATTTCAGGAGTTTTATTCCTTAAATTATTCGGACAAACGATCAACTTAATGTCTTTAAGCGGACTGGCTCTTGCCATTGGAATTTTGGTGGATGAAAGTACTGTAACGATCGAAAATATTCACCAGCATCTCGATATGGGAAAACCCAAGGCGCTCGCCATTTGGGATGCCTGTCAGGAAATCGCCTTACCTAAATTATTGATCTTACTTTGTATTCTGGCTGTATTTGCTCCGGCATTTACAATGGTTGGAATTCCGGGAGCTTTGTTCCTGCCTTTGGCTTTAGCAATTGGTTTCTCTATGGTTATTTCATTTTTACTTTCTCAGACTTTTGTGCCTGTAATGGCAAACTGGTTAATGAAAGGTCATGCCAAACATGAACACGGTCCTGAAATTACAGATGATGAAGCGGAGTTTAATGATAGCGGAATCACACCGGAATCTGAACGAGATCTGATCACTCAGAAAAAAGGATATGTAGAAAAAGATGACACCAATAATGACGGAAAAATTAGTGCTTTTGAGCGCTTCAGAATCCGTTTTATGAAAACTCTGGATCGTTTATTTCCGTTTAAAAAGGCAGCTGGTATAACGTATTTAATTGTGATTACACTTTTAGCTGTTGTTTTTATTAATTTCATCGGAAAAGATGTTTTTCCAAAAACAAATTCAAGTCAGTTTCAGCTAAGAATGCGTGCTCCTGACGGAACCCGTTTGGAACGTACCGAAGAAAAAGCAATTATTGTGCTGAAAGAATTACAAAAAATGGTGGGCAAAGAACATATCGGAATCTCTTCTGTTTATGTAGGACAACACCCGTCGTTATTCTCGATTAACCCAATTTATTTGTTCATGGCAGGTTCTCATGAAGCTGTTTTTCAGGTAAGTTTAAAAGAATACCATACAGACATGGATAACTTTAAGGACGAGTTTAGAGCCCGACTTAAAAAAGTACTTCCGGATGTAAAAATATCTTTTGAGCCAATCGAATTGACAGATAAAGTTTTGAGCCAGGGATCTCCTACTCCAATTGAAATTCGTATTGCCGGAAAAGACAAAAAGAAAAATGAATTATACGCCAATCAAATTGTAGATAAGTTAAAAGCAATTTCATATTTCAGAGATGTGCAAATTGGTCAGCCAATTCATTATCCAGCAATGAATATTGATATAGACAGAACACGTGCTGCTGAATTAGGTGTTGATATGAACGACATTTCACGTTCGCTTGTGGCTTCGACCTCATCATCAAGATACACCGAAAAAAATACTTGGGTTGATGAAAGAGCCGGATTATCATACGCAGTTCAGGTTCAGGTTCCGCTAAATCAGATGAAAAGTAAAACTGATATTGGAGAAATTCCGGTATTAAAAAATTCGCTTCGTCCGGTTTTAAGTGATGTTGCTAAAATTACACCCGGATTTGTAAGTGGTGAGAATGACAATTTAGGGGCTATGCCATACATTACCGTTACAGCCAACATTAGCCAGACCGATTTAGGTACGGCAGTAAAAGATGTGGATGCAACCATACACTCATTGGGTGAATTACCTCGTGGTTTGTTCATTACGCCTATTGGTATGAGTAAAGTGTTGGTAGAAACATTAAGTAGTTTACAAGTCGGATTATTGGTTGCCATATTTGTAATCTTCTTAATGTTAGCCGCTAATTTCCAATCGTTCAAAGTTTCGCTGGTTATTCTAACCACAGTTCCTGCGGTAGTTTTAGGTGCATTATTAATGCTTACGATTACAGGTTCTACGCTAAACTTACAATCGTATATGGGAATCATTATGTCGGTTGGGGTTTCGATCGCCAATGCCGTTTTACTGGTTACGAATGCAGAACAGCTTCGAAAACGAAATGGTAATGCATTAGAATCGGCTCGTGAAGCTGCAGCGTTGCGTCTTCGTCCAATTATCATGACTTCGGTAGCGATGATTGCAGGGATGTTACCAATGGCAATTGGTCATGGCGAAGGTGGTGATCAGGTTTCTCCATTAGGAAGAGCCGTAATTGGAGGATTATTATTTTCAACTTTTACCGTATTGCTTATCTTACCGCTTATCTTTGCGTGGGCACAAGAAAAAACAACAACACAATCTGTTTCTTTAGATCCTGAAGACGAAGAAAGCATCCATTATATCTCATCATTAAAATCGAAAAATGAAAAATAAAATTATACAATCGACCGCATTACTTTTTGTAGCCGTATTTTTTCTAACGGGCTGTAATTCTAAAAAAGAAGAAGCTCCTGTTGCAGAAATAGAACCTAAAACAGAAACTTTTACTTTAGAAAAAGAAAAACTAAGCACACAACTACGTTTGCCAGCCGAATTAACCGGTTTTCAACAAGTAGATTTGTATGCCAAAGTAAGTAGTTTTGTAAAATTACTGAAAGTAGATATTGGTACTAAAGTAAAAAAAGGACAGCTTTTGATCGTGCTTGAAGCTCCGGAAATCAGCTCTCAACTGGCTGCTGCCGAATCAAGACTAAAATCAATGGAAGCCATTTATGCTACCAGCAAAAGTACCTACAACCGTTTGTACGAAACCAGCAAGGTAGAGGGGACTATTTCTAAAAATGATTTAGAAATGGCAAACGGAAAGAAAAATTCTGATTACGCACAATACCAGGCAGCCGTTGCAGCCCACAAAGAAGTGTCGATCATGAGAGGTTATCTTGAAATTCGTGCTCCTTTTGACGGAGTTGTAGCAGCAAGAAATGTAAACTTAGGAACATTTGTTGGTCCTGCAGGAAAAGGTTCAGATTTGCCTTTATTAACCATTCAGGAACAAAGCAAATTACGTTTAGCGGTTTCTGTACCCGAATTGTACACCGGATATTTACACAATGGCGACGAAATGAGCTTTAATGTAAAATCGTTACCGGAAACTTTTAAAGCAACGATTACCAGAATGTCGGGCGCATTAGACCTGAAATTACGTTCTGAAAGGGTTGAAATGGACGTTCATAACACAAAAGGAGATTTATTACCGGGAATGGTAGCAGAGGTTTTATTGCCGCTTAATGCGAAAGACAGTACGTTTGTGATTCCAAAATCAGCTTTAGTGAGTTCTGCTGAAGGATTGTATGTGATCAAAGTATTAAATCATAAAGCAACAAGAGTAAATGTAAAAAAAGGACGAGAAATCGACGATAAGATTGAAATCTTTGGCGATTTAAATCCAAAAGATAAACTGGTAAAAATTGCCAGCGAAGAAACTAAAGAAGGCGATATCATAAACGAATAACCTGCGTTTAGCCTTGCTATTTAGTGATTACCAAAAACTGTACGCATTAATGCGGGCATTTAAAGATCGGAATAGATTTTAGAATGCAAAATTACAATTTACCTTAAGGACAGCAACTGATATATTGCTGTCCTTTTTTTATTCTATAAAATCAAAATAGACAACATAAATTATTACCTTTTTTTATTGTTTTTATAACTTCTAAGGGTCGTATAATCAAATATTTAAAACTTAAATTTACAAAATCACAAATGTATTAGTATTTAAAGTAATTGTTATGCACAACATAAAGAAGGTTATTGAACTACTATCAAAAAAATACAGTTACGGTATTTCTGTCCTAAGTAATAGTTCTGACGGAAAATATAATTCTATTCTGGACACACAAAATGGTACTTTGTTTTCTGTGTCTTATAATTCCTTATATGTTTTTAAGGATTCTGATAATAATTTCTGGTCGACTATTCCAAAGTCCTTTGTTTATAACGACAAAAAATATTATCCAAAACTAGGTGAAGAATATACACGAAAAGACGGAGTAAAATATTCGTTTACCACCAAAGAAGAAGTTTTGAAAATGGCAACATCTTATTTCGAAAGATTTACCAATCCGTATCGTGGTATTAAAGTTGCCAGCCAGGGAGAGTTTTTAAGCAACAATACAAACAAAAGTCAGGTCAAATACGATTTGATTTTAGAAAAATTTCAATCTAAAGTACGTAATAAGATTCATACCAGTTTTTCTTTTAATTAACCATAAAACAACTCACTAACCAAAACCAGAATGCAATAATAAATTTTACATCAAAGAGACTAAAAAAGCCTTTTAAAAACGAGTAACCAACGTTTTGCTTTTTATTTAGTGATTACCAAAAACTGTACGCTTTAATGCGGCATTTTAAAATCAGAAATGGATTTAAAATGTAAATTAAAAATTGCCTTAAAGGGCAGTATTCTGATCAGGTACTGTCCTTTTTTATGTTTTTATAAGAGCGTATTTAAAGTTTTTCAGTAGCTCTTCCTGCTATCATTCCAATCTTTTTTATTGTGAAAAACAATAAAAAAGGATTTTCCCTTCTATCAGGGCTAAAATAATATTTATAAGAATAAACAGGTAAAAGTACGCAGCTGTTTAGAATGGCAAATTGATACCTTTAGCCTCTAAATTTAAATTTTATGGAAATGACATATTCCTCTACTACTATAAAAAGTTTAATAAAGCTTGGTGCAAAACTGATCATAAGTGAAAAATACAGTTCTACAAATTTAAAAGAGTTTGTAAGTTTAGCAAAACTACATAACGTTCCCATTACATTAAAAATTAACGGATCAAACACTACTACTATAAAAGATCTCATCAAAATTGGTCATCCGGGACTGACCTTAGATTTATAACTAAATATTAAAACAAAACCATTACCCCGGTTCTAGAGTCTATCGAAAACCAAAATATACTTAACAGTTTATGCCCTGTGCGAAGTTTCCAGACTTCGCATATATTGCTGTAGAATACTTCCGTTATCAAAACTTTTTTACATTACTTTATTTGCTTTTAGGTACGGGTACGAAGTCAGGAGACTTCGCATAACAATCGAGCAAACATCTCATTTATAAAAACAAAAATGACAAAATAAAATCTATAGTTTAAATGATATTTTTATCCTATGAAAAAATTCGCAATTCTGTTTGTACTTCTTTTTATTTCATGCAATAACCAAAGAAAAGAGACACATAATAGTACTGAAAAGAAAATCTCAAAAGAAAAAGTCATTCAGGATATATCTATTTTGAGAAAATGTGGTTTCTTTGAGGAATTCCAAAACCTTACAGATATAGAAGTATTAGATAAACTTCATGCCAGAAGAATAAAAGAATACTCAGAAATGTTTGAAAAATTATACAATCCAGGCATGAACATAGATGAATTTGAATTAGCATGCCTTGATAGCCATAAAATGATTTATATGGATTTAGAGGCTGATGTTTCTTCAGAGAACCATGTCTATAAAGATGTAATTAATATGTTTTCTTTACTATCAAAAGGGACATTCGATCCTGAAAATATTGAGGAAAAGTGGCTAAGTCATTCTGGTCCCATTAAAGTAAATTTTAAATTCAACAACGAAATTGTAGGCTTTGAACCTAAATATTCTGATGATTGGTTAGACAGCAAAGTATTCGAAATTTGTATGGATAAGATCAAGACTAAAAACATAAGAATAGTTGAATGTCTGGGAGAAAATAAATATGGCTATGGTCAATCCGTTGCTTTTATGAGATTAACAGAAACCGAACAAAAAATTTTAGAAAAAGAATATCATTATAAATTTCGAAATTAGAGTTTTTTTTTACTTTAGATAAACACAAACAATTGTAACATGAATTTATAATCAGTGCTATCAAAATAACATAAAATGAAAATAAAAATCACCATTGCTTTATTAGTTTGCATAATTTTTCCAAAAATAGCTTTGGCTCAGACTTGCCTGCATAAAAATTTATCAAAAGAATTTAATTATGAAGTAAAAAAAATAAAAATTTCCAATGAAACAATTGATAGCAATTCTGTAAAAGTTATTGTCTATAACAAAATATCAAATAAGAAACAGGAAATTAAGTTTGGAGTCAACTTTCTTTTCGAAAAAACTTTTATTAATTGCAAGGCAGTGAGATCTTATATAACCGGCATTAATAAAGACGCTGAAACTATTGATAATGATTTTGGAGATTTAATAATAGCAGACTTCAATTTTGATAATCTGGAAGATTTTGCTATTAAAAATGATTCAGGAGGAAACGGAGGTCCCACATATAACTATTACATTCAGGGCAAAAATAAAAGTTTTACATTAGATAATTTTTTAACCACAGAAATGGAATTTTTCCCATCAAAATTCATCATAAAAAATAAAAGGTTAATAACCTACGTTCATGCCAATGCCTATCAATTATCCGAAAATACATTTGAGTATAATGAGAAATCAAAAAAATGGAAATATAAACAGTCTAGATTAGTAAGTTTTTAAAACATTTAAGTTAGTGTGGGTTTCTCGAAAACTAAAATATACTTGAAAGATATAAAAACTACATAAAGTTATTTTTTGATGTATTAAAAAAAACTAAGCAGTTCATTTCTTATTTTAAAATTGATAACTTATCTGTAATGCACTATTATTTCACAATTCTTGTGCTTACTATACTATCATTTTTATAAATATTTTGTTTTTCTATATAATACCCTTCTGTATCTTCAAAACAATTTTCTTTCCATGTTCCTTCTTTTTTACCTTCCCTATAATTACCTTTTTGTGTACAGTTTCCAAAATATTCTATCCAGAAACCTTCTTTTTGATGCTTATTATTAAAAAATCCTGAACCATCTCCATAATCAATCTTAGGTTTTAATGGAAGAGTCCTGTAATGTCTATAAATATATCTATAATGAAATTTTTTAATGTATTGACCGATCGGTAAATTATCAATATAGTTACAATAAAATACTGTATCGATTTTATCTGTTTTATCAATTATCTGGAAGGTTCCATTAAATTTTCCTTTCTTCAATGAAAATTTTGTACCTAAATTAGGGTATATATAAATTCCTGTTCTTTTTTCTTTTATGTTTTTTCTTAACTCCCATTCAATAACTTGTGTACCTCCATTATTTACAGATATTTTTTCATCTATATATGTTTTTGTTTTACATCCTGAAAAAGTATATATAATGCAGAAAAAAAATATTTTAAATATGTTTAAATTCATCATTGAGTTTTTTTATTATATCAAATTGATAGTCAAAAAAGCCATAATGTAAAATTGTATAATCCATTATGGTATCAGTTGTATATTGATTAAAATATATTTTATGATATTCCTCTATTCTTGTAAAAAAATGGATTAAATTTTCTGTAGAAGTTATTATACGATCCAAATCAGCAATTTGTGTTTTATATATCAATTCTTCTTCATCTATTCTTTTTTTCCACTCAACTTTATTAGAAATAGTTTCTTCACCAAATTTGAATGGATAACCTGTAGATTTACGAGTTTTGAGATCTTCTCGCCATTTCTCTACTACTTTAGATTCTCCATCTTTAGTCTCTTTATTATGCTTTATTTGTTCTAGATAGGACTGTTTAGATACTATATCTTTTAGCCCTATTGCAAAAGGATGTTTTAATCCCATTTCATGTCCTATTTCATGAAGAATAGTATCTATATCAAAAATATAAACCATTGCAGAAAAAATGAAAACATCTTCATATACTACAAATGCACCAGTTTTTGCATTAGTGTCTGCTTTCATGGGTTCATCAATTGGGCTTATAAAAACAAAAATATTTTCTTTCAGATCTTCTTCTGTAATTCCTTTTTCTTTAAAATATTGTTTCTCAACCATTTCCAAATACTTAGCTCCATCTAAAACCAATGAATTAGAAATTATCTTTTTTTCGATTAACGAGTTTTCATCAATTTCAATTTCATCCAAAGAAAAATTGACAGGGAAGTTTACACCAATTCTGCTGAAATAAGTATTAATAAGTTTTTCTGTAAATTTTTGTAAAAATGTATTTTCATTATCAAATTTTATTTCTTTGCCGTTGTTATCCTGAATATATGTACTCGTTAAATTTCGTTTTATAGTTTCGAGATCCTGATTGGCATAAGATTTTCTTTTTATTTTAATATATTTAATTTTCCTTTTTGAAAAAATGAACGAGTCGTTTGGCCTTACTGTTAAAACACCAACAACTTCATTTTTTTTATTCAAAAATTTAATTTGTTTATTATCTGTTATAGTTTGTTTACACTTTATCATAAACTTATTTATGATAATTTTTTTTTCATCGCTTTTAACTATAACTTCATATTTTGTTTTTCTTTCCGGATCATTATCTGATAAAGTATAATATTGATCTTTAAAATATTTTTTATCAATTA
This sequence comes from Flavobacterium chilense, assembly GCF_001602525.1. Lineage (GTDB taxonomy): Bacteria > Bacteroidota > Bacteroidia > Flavobacteriales > Flavobacteriaceae > Flavobacterium > Flavobacterium chilense. Next base: position 126,755 of record NZ_LSYT01000003.1, on the reverse strand, counting down.
TAAAATCTTTATTATGAATTGTTATACCATCATCTGTAAATCCAGCATCAAAAACGGCAGCGTCATAATCTAAAACTATTTTTTCATCCTTAATATTTTTAACTTTATCAAATGTTAAATAAAGACTTAAAACTACATTGTTTCCTGTTACAATATTATGATCTTTAAACATCCTTAGATAAGGAGGAAAATATTCCTGATTGTTAATCTTAACTTTGTTTTTGTTATAAAAATCTGTAAAAATATCTTTTCCCCGTATACAGTTATCAAATATTTTGGAATGTTCATTTGAGCGTAATTGAAAAATTTCATCTTTATCTCTATTCCAATCTAAATTATAATTTAACATCCAGGGATTATCCATCCAGATTCTTGGATAAACAATAAAATCAACATCTGTTTCTTCTGTTATATCATGCACAGGCATTCCTGTAATGTCAATCTCGTCTATTACATTGCGTTGTCTGCAATCTGTAATTTTTATATCAATGCCTCCGTATTCGCATTTTATGGAGCTTTTTAGAAGCAGCGCTAATTTGTCCTGAAAATGCACGGTTCCGGGATTTTTCCATTCGCTCAGTTTCATTACCGAAGCACAGGGACTTGACTGGTAAGGGCTTTTTTTGCAGTTGCCCTTAAAAATTAAACTTATACTGTCTTTCTCTGCTACTGTAGCCGTTCGCTTGTCTTGTGTACCTGGTGTATCGTAATTGACTTTTAGATCTCCTGCCGGAACGGTACACAAATCGCATTTGAGCTTAGCTCTGTCAATAACAAGTTTTAAACCATCTTTGGCATCCTGTTCTTTTTGGTTTATTTTTTGGGCTTCTTCAAGTAGAGATTTTCCTGCTTTGAAACTTTCCTCAGTTACCTCGTGATTGTTTAATGATGTAATATCAACAAATTTGCCTTCATCATCTCCCATTAAAAAATTAGTAAGCCAGTCATTTATCCTTCCCATGATACACTATATTCTATTTTTGTTTTTTCGTTTTTTACAACAACCGTTCCCCATAACAAGTGGTTGAATTTTGTTTTATAGCAACCCTTGTATTCTTCTATTTCTGCTTTACTTTTTTTGTTTAAAGTAAAAGTGTAGTCGTGGTCGTTTTCCTCAATTGTTATTTCTTTCTGAATGTCAATATGACCAAAATCGTTTAACTTTTTTGTTCTTATTATGGGTTATATGCTGTTTTTTGAAATCTCTGGTTTAACCCGTTAAAATACAGCCCAAACATTCTGTAAGATTCTAAGAGCCTGATGGCTTTTTTTTCATCCTGAAGCAATTCAGCCATTTTATCAAAAACCTGTATAAATGCTTTGCCCAGATTGTCTGTTTCTAAATCGTTTTTTATCTGCTGCATACGCAATTTTAAATCATTTATATTAAAGATTTTTTTTATAAATCCTTTATCGTTTACACCTGCTTCGATATAATCAAACAGAAATGCTATTTTTTTTAAAAAAACGGTGTCTAAAAATGTACCGTTAGCCATTAAATTAATTTTGGTGGTTATGATTTGATATACCCTAAAGCCTTCTTTTATACCCAAATAGATTATAGCAACGTTTCGTTTTACTTCATTTTCACAATCTTTGTTTGCTTTTTCAAATTTTGTTGTTCTGGTAACAAAACAGTAATGTTCTATTTTATTAAGTGTGGGTAAATAATCGTTTAATTGTATTGCAAAATCCGGGTGTGAAGTTTTCATTGTTTAACTTTATTTTTTTTAATGAAATTTTCTTTTTCTATCTTCTTCCGGTGCAGAAAAAAAACCTCCGTTGGGTTCCATACCAAACCAGTCTCTGGTCGAGGACCAATGGCAATAATCATGTCTTAATATTCGTAAGGCTTTTTGAACACTATAACCATAAATTACAACCTCTTTGAGTTGGGAGGGTTCTGTTTTTTCTGGTTTTGTATTATCTCCTGGAAGTATCTTATCTGTTTTGGACTTATAGTATGTTGGGTTTAAGTTATCCTGAACTGTTTTTACAGCAGGGTCGGCCTGTTTATTATTTTCCAGTGCTTTGAGTTTTTTGTCTAATTTTTCTCTTTCTTTACTTTCATACTCCAGTTGTGCATCCGTCTTAAATTCCCATTCTTTTCCCTCTCCAAAAACATAATCATGCAAATGCTTTTTTACGCTTCCTAAAAAAGAGTTTTCCGGAATGGGGTATTTCTCAACCGTTTTTAAATTAAAATTTGGCTTCATAACAATGGTTTTGTAAAACTCCTCCATAAAATGGGCAAAAATCCAACTGTAATCTTTTCGTACCAATTTTTTTGTACCGGTTAGTTTTTCATAATACAATGCGTCTAAAATTGTTAATCCAACCGGATCATATACAGAGGGTAAATATTGTTTGTTTATTACTAATTCTCCCCGATTATACCAGTGCTGATCAATTAATTCCTCTGTTAGTTCTTCTAAACCAGATTTGGTATATATTGCCAAAGGGTCGAATAAGATCTTGTATGCAGCTCTTTTAAAATGGTTATCCTTTAAACTTGTTCCTATTTCATCTACAACCTCCGGCCCGTGCTCATAAGCTCCGCCAATATCACAATGCACTCCCGGAAAGTTTTTTTCGATGGCTTTAGCTGAGGGGTTTATCCTTGTAAGGGCAAAATTGGTTCGATGCTCGTCTTTTGCCGTAAAATGTACCATTTTTTGAAATCTTGTACTGTTTAAATGCAGCTCTGCAACATCGTTGTCAAAATTATAACCTCCCAGAGCAGACCCCAATTCATCATAAGACGAAACGGTATCGTATACCCCTACAAACCGTATCACGACTTCCAGCCGCTCTAATTCTTTTGGGGTTATTAGTTTTTTTTCCAGCAGGCAATAACCTAAATGCCCAAACTCCGGCATAAAACCGTCGACCAGAAGGGTGGTGTTTATTGAGACACCATCAGTATCTGCCAGTACTTTTTTGTATTTTTTTTGTGCTCTTGTTCCTTCATAATACCCATATGTAGGCTCATAACCATCCTGAACCGCTATCACATTGGGAGAATAAGCCGGTTTGGTCACCTCGTACATAAAATTGCGTGCCGATGCCGCACCACGGCTAAAACCAAAGACATCGAGCGTAATTTGACTAACTATTTTTTTACCATTTTTTGGTTTGTCTGTTTCTGCTTTAATTCTTTCAACCACTCTTGTACAGGCTTCACGCACCCGTCCGCGTATGCCGGTTACACCTGCGCCAAACATAAACCCATCGCCATCATCCTGTTCCATGTCTATAGTGCCCATACCTTCTACATACACTCTATAGTCTTCGGTACAACACATCCATAAACGCGCTACATTGGTATAATCGTTGCTGTAACTGTTGTCTGTACCCTGCTTGTCGAGTAAATTTCTATATACTCCTTTTATATATTTGGTATAGTCCTCCGGTTTTTCGAGCTTTTCATTTTTCAGTATTCTGCCGGCTTTAATTTTCTCATAGTCTAAAGCCTCCTTGTGCAAATTAGCTTTGTGATGTCTTGACTCCGGATCTATAATGACATGTTCGTTTGTTTCTCCGCGCACTATTTTTCGGGTCTCCGTATTTTTTTTATTATTTAGTGTGCCGTCTATAAAAATGCCAAACTCAAAACGAAGTTCATCATCTTTTCTATCATCGTCAGATGTGTCTGCATTATAAACAAATGAATATCCCATAATTAATTTTTATCGATTGATAATTTTCTGGATTTTATAACATTAACTTCTGTTTTAGGTAGTCTTATTTCGTTATCACCGCTTCTTAGCAGGGATGTAATATGATTGTTGGTATAGTTTACTATAAGTACCAATTCTGCCTCCTGATCAGGACTCTCTTTGTACATTGCTTTAAAGGCTTCAGTAATTTCCTTTTCGTCAAAATTGACATCACCTCCATAACCTTGTCCTTTCGCATCTCTCCATCCAATACTAATACCTATGGGTATTGCTCTCTTTTTAAAATTATTAACAATTAAGCCCTGATCGAATAATTTTTCTTTTTCTCCGTTATACATATCAAAAGCAATATATAGTAGTTCTACTTGATTTTGTATTTCTACCACAGGTTTCCAGTTGTATCGCGTTCTGTAGCTATCCCATAACCCATACGGTATGGGTTGCGGGTTATTTTGCATTTCCAAAGGGATAATATTGGGCGAGGTCATGATCATTTTTCTAAATTTGGGGTCAAAAATAGTCTCACCGCTTGCATCTAGTCCTGCAATCTCGTCTTTGGGTACTTTGTACGGAGTGCCTTTGTAGCGTCCAACCTCCATTTGCCTGCCTGCTCCTGCAGCCCACACTACCACAACCCCTCCAGGGGCAAAACCTACTATGATGGCATTATAGGTTGTTTTTTTGTATTCGCCATTTCCATTAAAGAAAAAATTACTATCCTGATATCCTTCCTGAAACAATGCCAGAAGTTTGTCATAATCTATAGGACAGTCTATAGAGTACATACAGTCTTCGGCATACGATACCCAGATACAATCAAGAGAACGCGGCAATATTTTTTTGCCATGGCTGGAACCACTACCAAAAGCGCCCCAGCCGCCATTATTTCCTGCTGAGAGCCCGTTGGCTAAGCCTACTCCGCCTATCCCTCCTTTATAAACTTCTATAGGATAACCCAGCGGTGCATTGCACATTTCTTCCCATTCAAATTCAGGGTCTTTTTCATCATCCATTATAGAATATTTCTTCATCTCTTCTGTTTTGTTTTGGCAGGCAGTGCTAAGGGCTAATAACAGTGCTATAGCAATGAGTTGTATTTTTTTCATAAAATCAAAAGTGAAATGGTTCAAATTGTTTGTCTGCTTTCGGTTCAATAAGCATAAAATATTACTGGATTAACCACCCTAATTTTCACTTTTCTCCTAATTATTGCTAGTTTGACAGGTGCCGTAATTTTAAGACTGCTGAAATACTCGTTTTAATAAAAATACCCGAAAAATTATTTCTCATTGTCTTCAAAAAGTCATTTTAGTATCAGAATAAGCTCTTTTTTTCTTATGAGTAGCAATGCAGAAGAACAGAAATGATCTTTAGGGAGTATAGAACTTCTGTTCTTAAAATCATTATTAGACTCTAATAGCCTCGATGGAAACAATACCTGTCATAATTAAGGTAAGTTCCTATTTCTTCTATTCTTACAAAATTCAATTTTAACAGCGATTGCGATAATTAATTGCTATTTTTGATTTTCTCTTAAAAACGATTCATCAGGCATTTCGACTTTAGGTCGTTCGCACTTCCTGATTAATACAACAACCAATTATAACAATATTAGACTTTTAAGTATGAATGTGCTGCTCATTGAAGATGATAAACGTATTAGCGAGTTTATTGTAAAAGGGTTAGAAGAAAACAACTTTACAGTGCATTTGGCCGAAACGGGCGAAATTGCCAGAGATCTTATTCAGCATGATACCTGGGATATTATCCTGATGGATATTATGCTTCCGGGAATTGATGGTATTCAGCTAACAAAAATGATGCGTTTCAAAAAAATTCATACGCCTATTTTAATGCTCAGCGCCCTCAGCGATACCGATGATAAAGTAAATGCTTTAGATTCCGGCGCTGATGACTATTTGGTTAAACCGTTTCATTTTAAAGAATTAATCTCAAGGGTAAATGCCCTGACACGCAGAACCAAATTTAATTATGATAAAGTCGAAAGTTTATATGTCTGCGGAAGTCTGACTATAAACCCGGAAGAACATAAGGTTACAGAGAATGATGAATTGATCGATTTATCGCCAAGAGAATACAAACTATTGCTTTTTTTACTGGAAAACAGAAACAAGGTAATGTCCAGAACGCAAATCTTAAATGCGGTTTGGGGCATTAATTATGACAATAACACCAATGTTGTCGATGTGTATATTTCGTATCTGAGAAACAAAATTGAGCAGAACCATAAATTTATCCACACCATAAAAGGAACCGGATATATGCTGAAAGAATAGTCATGAAAATACGCAACAGGTTTACCATAATATCTTCTCTTACGTTTAGCGTTGTATTTGTCATTGCTTCGATTATTACGTATTTTTCTTTTTATAGCTATTCTGAAAAGATCATTTTTAACGAAGTCCAGAAAACGTGTTTGTTAACGGGAATTTTTTATCTGGAAAAAGATGAATTACCGGAGAATCAACATTTAATTATTGGCAAACAGTTTAGGGAAAATTCACTTGAAATGATCACCCGCGTTTACGATAACAAAAATCAAATTGTATACGGCGACAAAAAACCGGACGATAACATCACCAAAGAAAAACTGGATTATATTCGAAAGAATGGGAAATTGAGTTTTAAATCCAAGCATCATTTTTATTTCGGGAATTACTACCATGACAATCAGGGAAATTTTGTAGTCCTGGTTAAAAAAAATGATCAGGAATTTAAAACCGTTACCAACAGACTGCTTATTATTATGCTGCTGGTTTTAATAAGCGGATTAATTGCTATTTATATCGTAAGCCGTTTACTTTCAAATCTGGCATATAGTCCAATCAAAAACATTATCAATCAGGTTAACGAAATCGAAGCTACTTCGCTGGATCGTCATATTGTTTCTCCCAATACAAAAGATGAAATTCAGGAGCTGATTGAAACGTATAATAATTTATTCAAACGTTTATCTGATACTTTTATCATCCAAAAAAACTTTATCAATTATGTTTCGCATGAATTTAAAACGCCTTTAACTGCTATTTCCGGCAATTTGGAAGTATTTGCCCAAAAAGACAGAACAAGTGCTGAATACAAAGAAATGTCTGAAAAAGTACTAGAGAACGTGTATCAGATCGAAGATACCATGAATACACTTATGATGCTTTCGGGTTTAAGGGATAATACTGAACTCACTGAAATTTTCAGGGTCGACGAACTCGTTTGGGACATCAACGATCAGTTGCCCGAAGTATACCAACTAAAAGATGCGCAAATCAAAATTGCCATAGAAATTGTAAATGACAAACTGCTTTCAATAAAAGGAAACAGTAACGAGATTAAAATTGCCTTATACAATATCATAGAAAATGCCGTAAAATACTCCAACGGAAATTCGATCAAAATAAGTTTGTTACAACAGGAAAACCAACTTAAAATTGTAATTGAAGATCACGGTACAGGCATTAGCGAAGATGATCTTACTTTTATCAAACAAACCTTTTACAGAGGCAAAAATGTAAAAGACATAAAAGGCAGCGGCGTAGGACTTTCACTGGCAAATATCATCTTTAAGCAAAATAATATTCATTTTACAATTACCTCAAAAAAGGACGAAGGAACAACGGTAACTTTATTATTCCCGCCACTCTAATCGTTTTCTAATCCAACTCTAACTCCTTTCTAACAGGTCTCAAATTAGGGTTTAATGTGCTACAGATAGCTTTGTGGCATATTAAAATCAACTCAATTTGAAACGTATACTTTTAACCCTATTTATCATTGTATCCTGCAAAAGTGTTGCGCAGACTGCTGCTCTAAACGATACAATTGTGTTTTCCAGAAAACAGGCCGAGGCTTTGTTCCTGGAAAAAAATATCTCTATCATTTCTGAAAAACTAAACATTGATATTGCCGATGCACAGGTGATTCAGGCAAAATTATGGCCGAATCCTACACTTACAGTAAGCGAAATCAATCTTTGGGACAATGCTACTGCACAGCAATTACCTGCATTATGGGGCAATTTTGGTAAAACACAGCAAGTCAATGCAGAACTGGAGCAATTAGTGCAAACTGCCGGAAAGCGAAAAAAGATGATTGCTATGGAAAAAGTGGGTGTTGATATTGCCAAAGAATATTTCAAGACCTTTTTGCGCAATCTTAAAATCGAGTTTAGAGGCAATCTGACCGAATTACAATACACACAAGCTCAGGAAGCAATGTATAAAAAACAACTTTCGTCTATGCAAACCTTACTAAAAGCCTATAGCAATCAGGTTTCGCAAGGAAATGTTGGCAAAGGCGAATACATTAGGTTAAAAGCATCTGAGCTACAGTTTTTAAAAGAAATCAGCGATTTAAAAAAAGAAAACAATTCATTACAAAAAGAGCTTAAAGTTTTAATGAATCTTCCTCCAACAAGTTATATCAAACTTACCGATGAAGGTTTTGTTCCCGAAAATAAAAATATCGAAGACATCAACCTGGGCAATCTAATGGCATCAGCAGTAGAAAACCGTCCGGACATGAAAGTCCTTAAACTCGGAAATGATTATAACGACATTAAATACAAATACGAAAGAGCCGTGCGAACTCCTGATGTTACACTTGGTATTAGCTATGATCGTGGAGCCAGTTTAATGAACGATTTTGTTGGTCTAGGTTTCTCACTCGACCTGCCCTTTTTTAACCGAAATAAAGGAAATATAAAAGCAGCAAAACTAGCTGTTGAACAAGGAAAACTAGCTACAGAAGAGAAAACACTAACTGTACAGTCAGAAGTTTTACAGGCGTATCAGGATTTAATCGTGACCAAAAAACTTTATGATACTGTCGATGCAACTTATGAAGGTGATCTGGATAAACTTTTGGACGCTTATCGCAAAAATTTTATGCAAAAAAATACCAGTATGCTCGAATACCTTGATTTTGTTGATGCGTATCTGGACAACAAAACCATTTTGCTCAACTCCAAAAAAGACCTGAACAACAACCTTGAAGAATTGCGTTACATCGCAGGTGAGGAAATCAATTAAAATCTAATGATTAAAAAATAATAACAAACATAATGAAGAAATATATTTTACTCCCGATACTTGGGTTAATGCTCGTTTACGGATGCGGCAAAAAGGAAGAAGTTAAAGAAAATAAAGATGAAAAGTTTTGTATTGACAAAGACTTAAAAGAAAAAATCACCATCGAACCGGTACAAAAACGTGCAGTGAGCGAATCGATAAACCTTACCGGAAATATTACTTATAACAGCGATCATATTGTTCAGTTTAACAGCCTTGTACAAGGAATTATAACCAAAACTACTTTTTCGTTGGGCGATTATGTCAAAAAAGGACAAGTTTTAGCCGAGATAAAAAGTACAGATCTTAACAGTATGCAATCTGAGAGTAAATCACTGCAATCTCAGATAGCAGTAGCACAACGCAATTTACAATCGGTTAAATCTATGTATGATGACCAAATCTCGTCGCAAAAAGATCTAATGCAGGCACAAAGCGAATTAGACGTTTTAAAATCATCTCTGGAAAATGTAAAAGCAAATCTTGCCCTGTATAGTGCCAGCAGCGAAAGATCAGTTTTTCAGATCAAAGCACCAACCGAAGGGTATATCGTAGCCAAAAGTATTAGTCCCGGAATGCAGATAACAGACAGCAGTGATCCGCTTTTTACCATTTCTGACCTAAAAGAAATCTGGGTTTTGGTAAATGTATATACCAGTAATTTAAAAAATGTAACCGAGAACATGCCTGTAGATGTTACAACTCCGGCTTATCCGGGAGAAGTTTTTAAAGGTAAAATAAAAATGATGGCTAAAGTTTTTGATGAAGATGAACATGTTTTGAAAGCCAGAATTGTAATGGACAACAAAGACTTAAGATTAAAACCAGGAATGACTGCAGACATTGTAATTGATAAAAGTCTGGGTGGCGAAACATTAGCTGCTGTTCCTGCAAAAGCCGCCATTTTTGACAATAACCGTGATTACATCTTAATCTACAAAAACGACTGCACGATCGAAACCAGAGAAATTAATCCGGTTATAAAAAACAACACCTGGCTTTATTTTGATAAAGGTGTTAAAGAAGGTGAAATGGTGATTACTAAAAATCAGCTCTTAATTCACGAAAGATTAAAAAACTAAGTATTCCTAAAAACGGATAAATACCATACAAGACATGAAAAAATTTGTACAAGGTCTGGTGGCTTTCTCGCTAAAAAACTCTCTCATCGTTTTTTTCCTGACTGCCATATTACTAGCCGCAGGAATAGTAAGTTACATTCATACACCAATTGAAGCATTTCCCGATGTAACCAATACAAGGGCAAGAATTATTACACAATGGCCGGGAAGAAGTGCCGAAGAAGTAGAGAAATTTGTCACATTGCCAATTTCAAAACAAATGAATACCATTCCTAAAAAGTCAGAAGTACGTTCTATTTCGCTTTTTGGATTATCAGTAGTAACCGTATTATTTGATGACGGAGTCGAAGATTTCTACGCACAGCAATATGCCTCAAATCGTCTTAACGGATTAGATTTACCGGAAGGAGCCGATGTCGAAATCGATCCGCCATCCGGAGCAACCGGAGAAATATTCCGATATGTAATCAAAAGTGATTTACCAATTAAAGAAATCAAAGCCATTCAGGATTGGGTAATTGAGAGAGAATTAATCTCTGTTCCCGGTGTTGCCGATGTGGTAAGTTTTGGTGGGGAAGAAAAAATGTTCGAAATCAAAATCAATCCAACACAATTAGAAAATTACAATCTGTCGGCATTAGATGTTTACGAAGCGGTTTCAAAAAGTAACATTAATGTTGGCGGAGATGTGATCAAACGTGGCGATCAGGCTTATGTCGTTCGTGGTGTTGGATTGATCAATAAAGTAGAAGATATTGGCAATATTTTGATTGAAACCAAAGGTTCTGCCCCAATATTAGTAAAAAATGTAGCCGAAGTTTCCATATCAGCAAAACCAAGATTAGGACAAGTAGGTTTAGATGGTAACGATGATGTTGTTGAAGGAATCGTAGTCATGCTGCGCGGAGAAAATCCGGGTGAAGTAATTAAGAAATTAAAAGTACGTCTGGACGAACTTAACGAAAGAGTTTTACCTAAAAATGTAAAAATAGTTCCTTTTATTGATCGTACTGAATTGGTGAATACAACTGTAAAAACAGTTACAAAAAACCTTACCGAAGGTATATTATTAGTATCCTTAATTGTATTTATTTTCCTTTACAACTGGAGAACTTCCTTAATTGTAGCCTCAGTAATTCCGCTTTCGTTCTTGTTCGCCATTATAATGTTGCGAATCCAGGGATTGCCCGCGAATTTAATTTCGATGGGAGCATTAGATTTTGGACTTTTACTAGAAGGAACACTCGTTATTGTTGAGCAAGTATTCGTCTCGCTCGAAAAGAAAGCCCATCAGGTGGGTATGGAACGCTTTAACAGTATGAGCAAAATGGGATTGATCAAGAAAAGTGTAGGTAGTGTTGCTACTTATATTTTCTTTGCCTTAATCATTTTGATTGTTGCGTTGATGCCAATTTTCTCTTTTACTAAAGTAGAAGGAAAAATGTTCTCTCCCCTCGCCTTTACTTTAGGTTATGCATTATTAGGATCGTTGATTTTATCCCTTACTTATGTTCCGGCAATGTGTAAAGTTATGCTAACGAAAAACATTGTGGAGAAAGAAAACATGATTTCACGTTTCTTTAGAGAAAACCTGTTTAAACTGTTCAAATGGAGCACCAGACATCGTAAAGTAACTATATACGCATTTTTAGCCTTATTGACTATCTGTTGTGCCCGATTTGCTTTTTATGGATCAGAATTTATTCCGAAGCTGAACGAAGGTGCAATTTATGTCCGAGCCACTTTGCCCAATAGCATCAATCTTGATGAATCAGTCAGACTGACAAAAGAAATGAAAGCCAAAATAAGGAAATTTGAAGAAGTAAAATTCATCTTAACCCAAACCGGAAGACCAAATGACGGAACAGATCCAACGGGATTTTTTAATATCGAATTCCATATTGAATTAAAACATAAAGACGAATGGAAACACGATATCAGTAAAGAAGAACTCATTGCAGAAATTAAAAAAATACTCGATGTATATCCCGGAATTGCATTTGGTTTCAGTCAGCCCATTCAGGATAATGTCGAGGAATATGTTGCCGGAGTCAAAAGTCCGCTCGCGATAAAGATTTTTGGAAGTGATCTCTTCGAATTAGAAGAAATGGCTGCAAAAGTTGCCAAATCGATCAAAGATGTAAAAGGAATTGATGATATTAATGTTTATAAAAATATTGGTTTACCGGAATTAAGAATTCAGCTGAACGACGAAAAAATGGCACGCTATGCCGTTACAACCGCCGATGCGCAAGCCGTAATCAGAATGACGATTGGCGGACAGGCGGCAACCAAATTTTATGATGACGAAAAGATATTTGATATTACCCTGCGTTTCGAAAAAGAATATCGTGATTCTAAAGAAAAAATCGAAAATATTCTGATTCCGACTATGAATGGCAAAAAAGTGCCATTAAAAGAAATTGCAACGGTAGAATACAAAACAGGTCCAACCTTTATTTACCGTGAAGGAAACAGCCGTTACATTGCCGTAGGATTTAACATTCAGGGACGAGATTTAGGAAGCACCATCGAAGAGGCACAGAAAAAAGTAGCTGCCGAAGTAAAACTGCCTAAAGAAAATGTAATCAAATGGGCTGGAGAATTTGAAAGCAAAGAAAGAGCTTCTAAACAGTTGGCAATGATTGTACCCGTTGTTTTAGTCTTGATTTTATGCCTGTTGTATTTCAATTTCGGAAATTTCAAAGACACCATGATTGCTGTAACGGCAATGCCTTATGCCTTTATTGGCGGATTCTTATCGCTTTGGGTTACAGGAACCGTATTTGGGATCTCGGCAGGAATTGGATTTATTATTCTCTTTGGTGTCAGCGCCATCGACAGTATTGTCCTCATTGGAATGATCAGAGAAAATATGAGAACCGGAATGCACTTAAAAGACGCTATTTCACAAGGAATTCATAGCAGAATTCGTCCTATTGTTATGATTGCACTTATGGGATCTTTAGGATTATTACCTGCAGCCTTATCAACAGGAATGGGGTCTGAAGTTCAAAAACCACTTGCCATCATGATCGTAGGCGGATTAATAACCTGTATGATCTTATCCCTTACGGTATTGCCTCAGGTATTTTACCTCGCCTATCGTAAAAAAGATGTGAACAACACAGAATCTTAATCTTACTTATATAAATTGAAAAGCACCTTTAGACATTTTGTTTAAAGGTGCTTTTTTTATCTAAACGCAAAGCACACAAAAAATTTAATACACTATCTATAAAAAAACGCCAGCTTCGCAAAGCAGAATCAATATAAAACTTTGCGTGCCTTACGGTTAAACACATAATCAGGTTTAACCTGAAACAAAAAATATTCTTACTTTTGATTCAAAACAAAACCAGATGATTGATATCAAAACATTTAATCAGGCAACAGATTTAGAAAATCCACGACGTGTTTTAAAATACGTACTTGTATTTTGTACTTCGGGAGAAACCACTGTTTCAGTTGATGAAAATGAATTTATACTAACCGAAAACTGTGTTTTAACGATTACTTCCGGACAGGTTCATTATTTCAAAAACATGCAAAATGCCACAGGATATATTCTCGAATTTACCTACGCATTCTTTTGTAAAGATGATAATGATATGGAACTTATTTTCCATAATGGATTGTTCTGTCATTTCGCTATGAACGAAATGATCAAAGTCGATCATCCGCAAATCATTACAAAAGAACTGGAAGAAATCACAAAAGAAATCATCGAAAAACCTTATCAGTATCAGATTTCTGTTCATAGCCGAATCGAACTGATTTTAATCGAAATCAACAGAACCAAAATCAACCGCGGTGACGAAATCTACAAACCTGATGCCTTGTTTCTACAATTTCTGGAAACCGTAATACAAAACTTCGACAAGAATCTTTCTGTAAACGAAATTGCCCATTTAACCGGAACAACCGAAGCCAAACTCAACGAGCTTTCTAAACTACATTGCAATAAAACTGCCCAAAATATCATTTTCGGATTAATCATTTCTGAAGCAAAAAGATTATTTACGTACGAGAAATTATCAGTAAAAGAAGTTGCCTATGCCTTAGGATTTAATGATCCTTTTTACTTTTCGAACTTCTTTAAAAAACACACCAATACTTCTCCAAAATCCTTTAAAGAAAAAGCGATTGGTTTCTAATTGGAATCCTGCAAAACCTCTTTTAAACACATAGAAATAGATATCGCCATGTTTACTTAAAAAAGTAAAATGCCTTTATTTTAAGCTTACAATTCTATGTTTCTATGTGTTAAAAAAAACGCACAAAAAAAACTTAATTACATGCTTTTTCCAGAATCCTCTATTCTTTAGCAAGACGGCTTACAAGATCTTTGTATCACTAATAATTATTAATAAAAAGGATATGAAAAGATTTCAGGATTATGCCGTTTTACTATTGCGAATGGCACTTGCAGCAGGATTTCTATCTGCCGTTCTAAGTCGGTTAGGCGGGTTGGGAGAACAATCTTCAGGATGGGAAAGTTTTTTAGCTTACGCCGAAAAAGTAAATTCTTTTTTGCCTAAAAGCTTTATTCCGTTTATTGCCATAACCAGCACTTTTCTGGAAACGTTGTTTGTTGTTTTTTTATTGATCGGATATCAAACCAGAAAAGCAGCTATGGGCGCTTCAATCCTGACTTTTGTATTTGCACTCTCCATGACGTATTCCTTTGGAGTAAAAGAACCTCTTGATTACTCTGTATTTGTATTTTCTATAGCCGCTTTTCTCTTGTCGACAATGCCAGAATACAAATGGAGTTTAGACGAATACATTTCTAAAAAAGTAACTAATTAAATATTGATAAAAATGGAAAAACAAATCACAAAATCCAGCGAACTAAATTGGAAACCTCTGATCGAAGAAGGTGTAAATACAGACGGAATTTCTGCAAAAATTTTATGTTATGATGACATTGCCAAAAGACCAACCACTTTTTTATTACGATTTGAACCCGGTGCTTCTTATCCTAATCATGTGCATCCAGCCGGAGAAGAAATCTACGTTATCGAAGGCGAAGTACGCTCCGGAAAAGACGAACTAAAAACAGGCGATTATTTGTATATGCCTCCGGGAAGTACACATTCTGTGTTTTCTAAAACCGGATGTACTTTGTTGTTTTTGGTACCGGAAGAGGTTGTGATTTTAAAGTGATTAAAAGCTTGAGTCAAAATGTTCTTTGACTCAAGCTTTTTTTATTAATCTGTAACTAAAACAGCAATTTATTCAAAAGACTAAAACTTGAGAATTATAAGTTAACAAATTCATTTGAAAATCCTATTTTTGAGAGCAAGCTTAAAAGCAACATACATCTTATTTATCTTATTGTTAAACATATGAAAAAGATTCTTTTAATAATTTTAGTTAGTCTTCCTATGATTATTTTTTAGAATGTAAATAATTAAAAACTGAATATTAATTTCGGATTATTTAAGCAAGAACTGCTTGAAAAAATTACTAATGTAAAAGATAATTTAATACTTGGCTTAAAAGTATCACCTGCAAAAGAAAACAGCGTCAAAATAAATTATGAAAGAAAATATACTATTACTTCTTCAAATAATAACTGTAGACTTTTTTACTGCCTTTGGTTTATATTCAATACTATTTCTAATTGTTTCTATTTTTTTAAAGAAACCACTACTGGCAAAAATAGATGACGAAGCTGTCAAGTTCATTTCTTTGGTTGGTATAATTTATTTTACCATCTGGATAATTGGAATATTTGTTTTTTACGCAGAAAATAATCCAGAAGAAAAAATCAGTATGATCAACAGAATGTTTGGAAAATATTGGATTGGATTTTGGTCACAATATATTCTGTGGTTTGTCATCACACAATCACTACGATTTAGAAGAATAAGAAAAAATGTTCTATTGAGAATACTGTTCAGCTTTCTATTCATTCTTTCAATTGAAAAAATTATAATATTGACCGTTACTTTTCATCGCGATTATTTACCTAGCTCCTGGACAATGTACAGTGATCTAAATATTTATCCATCAAACTTTTTACTTTCCTTATTAATGAAAATAATCCTGTTTTTGCTTTTCGTTGGAATATATTATGTAATAAAAAATCAGATACAAGGATTGATCAAACCGAAAAGAGTTTAGAGTTAAGAAATTAATTCTAATTCAAATTATCCTTAACAGTCAACCACATTAAACTATTAATAATCAATACACTGAATTCTATAAGTAATGAAATTTGTGTCTGTATTTTTCATGTCTTTTTCTAATAATCCATTCCAAAATACCCACCATCCATTATAATAAAAACTTAAATTTTGAATTTCGTTTTGAATATATGTAGTTAACTACGTAAATTTGTACGCAAATTAATTTTATACCACCAGAAGTACATTAAATACTGAAACAAAATGAACAATAATACCATTATAGTAGAAAGAGTTGACGATCAAAAACAAATAGAAACAGCATTCTCGATTAGAAAACAAGTATTTGTTGAAGAACAAAATGTATCGCCTGAACGTGAATCGATGGATGATGAAGAAGCTGTACATTATCTTGCCATTGTAAACGGCTTGCCTGCCGGAGCAGCGCGATACAGAAAAATGGAAAAAGGAGCAAAAATTGAACGAATTGCGGTTCTCAATACCTTTAGAGGAAAACGAATTGGCGAAGCTATTTTACAAAAAATACTCGAAGACTTAAAAACAGAAGAGAAAGTTTACCTTTATGCTCAGGTAAATGCCAGCGCTTTTTACATTAAAAACGGATTTAAACAAACCGATAATTATTTTCTGGATGCCGGAATTGAGCATGTCGAAATGGATTTTATAAAATAACAACCAAAATTTTTATATCGTTTTTTAACCAAATGAAATATTACAGCCAGTTATCGTATTGGAAAAAATACAATACTTTTTTGCCGGAAGACTTACAATACAAAGAAGATAAACTTCCCACAGAAGAATATTGGCAATGGAAAGATTTTAATATTCATTTGGACCGAATGCGAAATCCAAAATCTCCCATAAAAGTAATAGTACTTCATGGTGCCGGAGGAAACGGAAGGGTTATTGGCTTCTTTGGTAATTTTTTGCACGATCAGGGTTACGAATATATTGCCCCTGATTTAATAGGTTACGGACTAACCCAAAATCTTAAAAACAAGAATATCGATTATTCGGTTTGGGTTGACTGTGTTTCCGATCTGATCGACAAGGAACTTTTAAAAGACAATAGACCCATTGTTTTATTCGGACTGAGCATGGGCGGGATGTTGGCGTATCAGGTTGCTGCAAAGAATAAAAATGTAAAAGCACTTATGGTGACGACTTTGGCAGATCCTCGTGCTCAAAATGTACGAGATGATCTGGCTCGCAATTTATTTTTAAGCAGAGTGGGTTTGCCGGCTATGAATGTTTTTAAACTGTTTTCGGATTCGTTTAAATTGCCCATAAAATGGCTTTGCAAAATGGAGAGGATTACCAATGATATTGCTTTTTCAAAAATCTTTTCGAATGATCAGCTTGCCGGAGGAAGCAAAATCAAATTGCGTTTTTTAAGAACGTATATGAGCTTTATTCCTGCCATTGAACCCGATAACTTTACCGCTTCTCCCCTTTTGTTTTTGCAACCGCAAAAAGATACCTGGACAACATTTGAAACCAGTAAATCATTTTATGAAAAGCTAAATTGTCCTAAAAAAGTGATTTTTCTGGAAAATTGTGGTCATGCTCCTTATGAAGAACCGGGATTATCGACGATGAAAATCGAAATTATTAAATTTTTAGGGCAGTTGTAGAGTTTGATTCTTATTTTTTAAATAAATCAGAATATCAACTAAACACGTTCATTTTCTTCTCAACGTAAAATCCCGACGAAACGAAATATTTATAGAAATAAATGATACTTTTCGCCTAGCCCTGATCGAAACGGCATCCTTTTGTGGTGGGGTTCACCACAAAAGATAGAGTACAGAGCAGGACAAATGTCCTTAAAATACCAAAATTAGCTGCTCCCTAAAAAAATTACATCCATAAAAATTTCAATAAAAAAAAGGCTTAACAAGCTTTTTCAAACTTCTCTATGCCACGATAAGAAAATATTATGATAAAAATATTTCATAATTAGAAAAACCGCCATACATTTGCCTAACAGTGTTAAACGATTTAATACTCGAATAAAATGGCTAGCAAAGATCGAATTTTAAGACAAAAAGAAGAGACAAGGAACAACATCCTTGGCGCTGCTTATGATATCGTAAAAGAAGAAGGCTGGAATGGTTTGAGTATGCGTAAAATTGCCGACAGAATCGAATATACTGCTCCTATTATTTATGAATACTTTTCGAATAAGGAAGCAATATTAGAAGAACTAACCGGCAAAGGTTTTATCAAACTAACAAAAGAACTGCAAATTGCAATCGACAAGTTTGAAAAACCCGAAGATCAATTAGAAGCCATGTGGATGACTTACTGGGACTTCGCTTTTACTAATACTGAAATGTATCAGTTAATGTTTGGTGTTCAAATGACCTGTTGCGCACAGCGATGTTCGGCTCAGGAGGGACCTTACAAATTATTCACTCAGGTTATTGCTGAAGTAATGAAAGACAGCAATCCGAGTCAGGATATCATAAAACAAAAGTATTTCACTTTCTTTTCTGTTATTCATGGTTTAATCGCCATCAATATCATTAACAAAAGTGATATTTTAGAAACTATAAATGCCCAAATTTTGAAAGATGCCATTGGTGGTATCATCAAATCAATACAATAGATTTTTTTTCAAGTTTTACTTAACAGTGTAAAATAATTTAATCGGATAATGTAAAATCCTTTTTTTTATAACTTTCACTTAACACTGTTAGAAAATTTAATAGAGTAATAAAAGCTCTTTTTTTAGACTTTTACTTAACACCGTTAAATATTTTAATACTGATTTGGAACAAAATAGAAAAAGCTTAAAGTATGAAAATTTGTGCACATTTACTTAACAACGTTAGATAATTTAATTTTATTAAATATGAATCCCGAGAATGCCAGAATACCTAAGAATTTAATCCGAGAAAATGTTCAACCAATTAAAACCAATATGAAAATGAAAAATGTAATTATAACCAGTTTTATTCTGGCTTTAGTATTAAGCAGCTGTGCCGATAAAAATCAGGCACCTACTGCTCCGCCACCTCCGGTTTTACCTGTGTTGGCTATCACAAGTGCCAATACAACAACGGATGCTGAATATCCTGCTGCAATACAAGGAACTGTTGATGTTGAAATTCGCCCACAAGTAAGTGGAAACCTTGACAGAATTTTTGTAGACGAAGGTGCTTATGTAAGCAAAGGACAAACTTTATTTAAAATAAACGAACGTCCGTTTCGTGAGCAGTTAAACAATGCTTTGGCAAGTCTTCACGCTGCAGAAGCAGCTTTGATTAACGCTAATTTAGAAGTTGATAAACTGACTCCTTTAGTACAGAACAAAGTAGTTTCTGATTATCAGTTAAAAACAGCTAAAGCTTCTCAAAAAATTGCTGCTGCCAATATCGAACAGGCAAAAGCAATGGTAGGTTCTGCTAAGATTAATTTAGGATATACAAATGTAACAGCTCCAGTGAGCGGATACATTGGAAGACTACCTAAAAAACAAGGAAGTTTAGTTTCTGCTTCTGATGTTGAAGCCTTAACAACTTTATCTGATGTTCATGAAGTATTTGCTTATTTCTCTTTGGGTGAAACAGATTTCATCAACTTTAAAGCACAATACGCAGGAAGCTCTCTTGGTGATAAAATCAAAAAATTACCTCCTGTTACTTTGATTTTAGCTGATAACAATGCTTATCCTCAAACAGGAAAAATCGATATGGTTGACGGTCAGTTTGATAAAACTACCGGAGCGATCACAATTAGAGCGACTTTCCCTAATGCAAACGGAACGCTACGTTCAGGAAACACAGGAAAAATCCGTTTAGGATTAGAGCATGATGATGCGATTTTAGTACCACAGTCAGCTACAGTTGAAATGCAGGACAAAGTATTTGTTTTCACTGTAGGTAAAGACAACAAAGTAACCAAAATGCCTATTATCGTTGTGGGTAAAAGCGGTACCAATTATTTAATTAAAGAAGGTGTAAAAACGGGTGATCAAATCGTATTAAGCGGTATTGACAAACTTCAGGACGGACAAGCAATTCAGCCAGAAAAATCAACTAAAGTTGCCCAAGTAACTAATAAAAAATAATTCTAAAAGAAAATGTTCAAAATATTTATACAAAGACCTGTACTGGCAACCGTAATTTCCATTTTGTTGGTGATTCTGGGGGTATTGGGTTTAACTAAACTGCCTTTACAACAGTTTCCTGATATTGCGCCTCCATCGGTTTTGGTAACGGCAGTTTATCCGGGAGCAAACGCAGAAACGGTTTTACGTTCTGTGGCACCTTCTATCGAAGAGTCTATAAATGGTGTAGAGAACATGACTTACATGAGCTCAACTGCCAGTAACGATGGTACTTTAGCAATTACTGTGTTCTTTAAATTAGGAACAAATGCAGATCAGGCAGCGGTAAACGTACAAAACAGAGTAGCACAAGCAACGAGCCAGCTTCCTGCAGAGGTTGTTCAGCAAGGTATTATTACAGCGAAACAACAAAACAGTTTTATCATGGCGATTGGTATGTATACCGATGATGAAGCAAAATACGATCAGACTTTTGTTGCCAATTACGCTCAGATCAATATTATTCCGGAATTAAAACGTATTCCAGGTGTAGGTTCTGCCAGTATTTTTGGTGGTGTAAAAGATTACTCTATGCGTGTTTGGTTAAACCCAACACAAATGTCGACTTACAAAGTAACGCCAAGTGAAGTAATGGCGGCTATTCAGGACAAAAGTTTGGAAGCAGCTCCAGGGAAATTTGGAGAACGAAGCAAAGAAGTTTTTGAATATGTAATTAAGTACAAAGGAAAACTAACCAAACCTGAAGACTATCAAAATATTGCGATACGTTCTAATGCAGATGGATCTGTACTTCGCCTTAAAGATGTAGCGCGAGTTGAACTTGGTGCTTATTCTTATAACAGTTTAACACGTTTAAATGGTAAAAAAGGAGTTGTAATTGGAGTGATTCAGTTAGCGGGGTCTAACTCTAATGAAATTCAGATTGCGATTAATAAAATGATGGAAAAGGCTTCTAAAGATTTTCCAAAAGGCATAAAACACAATATTTTCTATAGTACAAAAGTATCTCTTGACCAATCTATCGAACAAGTTGAGCATACTTTATTAGAAGCTTTTATACTGGTATTTATTGTGGTATTTATCTTCTTGCAAGATTTTAGATCAACATTAATCCCGGCTATTGCTGTACCTGTAGCAATTTTAGGAACGTTCTTCTTCATGCAGTTATTCGGATTTTCGATCAACCTTTTAACACTTTTCGCATTAATTCTGGCGATTGGTATTGTGGTCGATGATGCCATTGTGGTAGTCGAAGCGGTGCATGCGAAAATGGAGCACAAACGTTTGTCTCCAAAAATCGCAACCCATGAAGCAATGCACGAAATAACGGGTGCTATTATCTCGATTACGCTGGTAATGGCTGCTGTATTCCTGCCGGTTGGTTTTATGGAAGGCTCAACAGGAGTTTTCTATCGTCAGTTTGCCTTTACGATGGCGATTGCAATTGTAATTTCGGCTGTTAATGCCTTAACATTGAGTCCGGCGCTTGCTGCATTATTCCTGAAAGATAATCACGGAGCACACAATCATGACGGAGCCCATGAGAAAAAAGGATTTAAAGAAAAATTCTTTACCGCTTTTAACAGCAGTTTTGAATCGTTGACAAACCGTTATGTAGGCGGACTTAAATTCTTAATCAGAAGAAAATGGTTGAGTTTAGGCGGATTAGCTTTAATTACTGTTGCAACAGTGATCATGGTAAAAACAACTCCTGCAGGATTTATTCCAACAGAAGATCAGGGATTTATTGCGATTGCAGTAAATACACCATCCGGAACATCATTAGACGGAACACAAAAAGTAATGACCGAAGCCGAAAATACTTTAAGAGGTTTAGATGCTTCAAGATTCGTAACCGCAATTTCAGGTTTCAATTTATTGACCAACTCTACAAGTCCGTCTTCTGCAGTAGTTTTCGTATTGCTTAAACCAAATGAAGATCGTGGAGAAGTAAAAAATATTGACGAAATCATGAATCAGGTTCGTGGTAAACTGGGCTCGATTTCAGGCGGAAGTTTCTTCGTATTCAGTTTCCCAACTGTTCCCGGATTTAGTAACGTTGAAGCTTTAGATTTAGTTCTTCAGGATAAAACGGGAGGAAAACTGGATAAGTTTAGCGGAATCTCTCAGGAATTTATTGGAGCGTTGATGAAACGTCCGGAAATTGCAGTAGCGTTTACCTCTTTCAAAGCAGATTATCCTCAATTACAATTGGAGGTTAATGACGAAAAAGCAAATCAGTTGGGTGTAAATGTAAAAGACATTTTACAAACCATGCAGGCTTACTTTGGTAGTGCACAGGCATCTGATTTCAACAGATTTGGTAAATATTACCGTGTGGTTGTTCAGGCTGATATTGATGACAGAGCTGATCCTACAGCAATTGACAGAGTTTTTGTAAAAAACAAAACAGGCGAAATGGTGCCAATAAATACTTTAGTAAAACTAACCCGTATTTATGGTTCTGAAACCGCTTCACGATACAATTTATTTAACTCAATTTCTATTAATGCCATTCCAAAACCAGGATTTAGTTCCGGAGATGCCATTAAAGCAATTGAAGAAGTAGCAGCACAACAATTACCTGCAGGTTACGGGTTTGAATTCTCGGGCCAAACCCGTGAGGAGATTTCTTCCGGAGGGCAATCGGCAACAATATTCTTACTGTGTTTGATATTCGTTTATTTCTTACTTGCTGCACAGTACGAAAGTTACATTTTGCCTTTGGCTGTAATCTTGTCAATCCCTGCAGGTATTTTTGGAGTATTCGTAGCGATTGGTTTAACAGGAATTGAAAACAACATTTATGTACAGGTTGCCCTTGTCATGCTGATTGGACTTCTTGCCAAAAATGCCATTCTGATTGTAGAGTTTGCTTCGCAGAAAAGAAAATCGGGACAAGCGTTAATCAGGGCTTCAATCGATGCTGCTAAATTGCGTTTACGACCAATTATCATGACGTCTCTTGCCTTTATTGTTGGTTTAGTACCAATGATGAGTGCCAAAGGACCATCAGCTCAGGGAAATCACTCCATTAGTATTGGTGCTGCGGGAGGTATGATTTCAGGAGTAATTCTAGGATTGTTTATCATTCCGGTTTTATTCATCATCTTCCAGCATTTACAGGAAAAGGTTTCTGGGAAACCAGTTGCCGTAATTCATAACGAAGAAAAATAATAAATGGAAAATTATATAACAACAGCTTTGGTAGCCATCGTATTTGGCATCGGCTATATATCGTACAGAATCTCAAAAGATCTTGAAACCAGAAAAAAAGATACTTGTACAGAAATTTAACCCTTTTGGGGAAAATACTTTAACACATAGCAACATAGATTTTGTTTCGAAAAAAAGAAAATAAAAGAAACTAGTTTCAACACATAGAAGTGTATTTAAAATAAGTGAAACACCTTTTTTTAAACCTCAAAAAACTATGTTTCTATGTGTTTAAAAAAATACACCCAACGGATAAAAAAATTAATAAAAAGACGAATGAAAAATCATATAACCAAAATCGTGGTCTTCGCCATTCTGATCACGACCTTAATATCCTGTAAAGTTTCGAAGGATATTGAAACTCCAAAAGATGCATTTCCTGAAAATTTCAGGAATGCATCGGTTTCAAGCGATACAACGAGTATTGCTGATGTGGAGTGGAAAAACTTCTTTACTGAAAAAGATATTATCAAACTGATCGACAGTGCCGTTGCGAGAAACAACGATTTGCAGATTGCCGAAAAGAACATCGAAATTGCACAATACCGTTTTACACAGTCAAAATGGGGAAATGTGCCTCAGGTTAATTTATTTGTAAATGCCAGCACTAACAATCCGTCTGACAATAGTTTTACGGGATTGAACCTAAATCAGGCCATTGGTGCAAAACATATTGACGATTATTCAGCCGGAGCTTCACTTTCGTGGGAAGCTGACATTTGGGGAAAAATCAGAAATCAGAAAAAAGGGGCTTATGCCGGATATTTACAATCTGCAGAAGTTAAGAAAGCATTACAGACCAATATTGTGGCTAATGTTTCAAGAGGATATTATAATCTTTTAATGCTGGATGCACAATTAGAAATTGCCCGACAAAATCTAAAATTAAACGATAGTACAACGAATATTATCAAACTAAAATACGATGCTGGTCAGGTAACCACTTTAGCGATTCAACAATCTGAAGCTCAAAAATTAAACTCAGCGCAATTGATTCCTTTATTGGAACAAAACATTGCGATTCAGGAAAATGCTTTGAGTGTTTTAACGGGTTCTTTCCCAAATTCAAAAGAAAGATCGATTCGTTTAAGTGCGATTGAAGTAAAACAGAATACTGCTATCGGAATTCCGTCTTCATTAGTAAGCAGAAGACCTGATGTAAAAAGTGCCGAATTAGCTCTTAAAGCAGCTAATGCCAATGTCGGTATCACGAAAGCGGATTTATACCCAGCTCTCAGAATTACGGCTCAAGGCGGCGTAAACTCTTTCGAAACCAGTAATTGGTTTAACATTCCGGCTTCATTATTCGGAACTGTTGCAGGAGGTTTAACTCAACCTCTTTTGAACAGCAAAAAAGTGAGAACGCAATATAATATTGCTGTCGCAGAAAGAGAAAAAGCGGTTTTAAGTTTTAGACAACAAGTTTTAGTTGCCGTAAGCGAAGTTTCTGATGCTTTAGTTAAAGTGGAGAAATTACAGCAACAGGAAACTTTCTTGAAAGAGAAAGTAAAAACATTACAGCAAGCCATTAAAAATGCCAACCTTTTATTCAAAAACGGTATGGCAGAATATCTTGAAGTTTTAACAGCGCAGGCAAATTTATTACAAAGCGAATTAGAACTTGCCGATATCAAAAGACAACAACTTACAGCTAATACCGATTTGTACCGCGCTCTGGGCGGAGGCTGGAAATAATACCTGTTACATTACCCGTTAATTATTTATTTTTTGAGAGAAGAACGCTGTGAGACTTAGGTTTCATGGCGTTTTTTATTTTTTTGCCACGAAGGCACTAAGTTTTCTTATCTATCTCAAAGTTATTTCTCGCAAAGACGCTAAGTCGCAAAGTTGAGTTTTCACGCAGATTTAAAAAAAAGATTTAAGCAGATTTGTGCAAATTCATTATGCTTTAAAAAAATCTGCTAAAATCTGTAAAATCTGCGTGAAATAAATCTTTAAAAATTGCTTTGTTTCTGTGTTTCGGTAAAAAATCTGCACATATTTCCTTACTTTTGAATCTCTTTTAATTAATAAATCAAAACCCATGAAGAAAATTGCATGTATTGCGCTTTTAGCTTTACTTTTTACAAACTGCAAAAAAAATAATTCAGATCAAGAATTAAAATCAGTAACAAAACCAGCGGATACAATTGCTGCTGTAAAAGAAGAAAAAAAGGCAGACGAAAAAGAAGATTGTAAAGATATTGAGGTAGAAATGGGATCCGGAAGAGAATGTATTCTAAAAAATACAGATCTTGATAAGGTTTACCAAAATATCATAAAAAATAAAGAAGTCGAAGAATCAGAATATTTTTTAACTGCAATTCCGGGTGAAAGCAAATCTGTTGAAGTAAATAAAAACGGATTAATCTCAATTGATTATCAAATCACTAAAGATAAAGTGGCTATGACTATGAATTATGAAGGCGGAGTAACCGAGGTAACGCTGGAAAAGATAAATAATACCATTAAAAGAAGTATTTATCATTATGCCGATTAAGTTCTAAAATGAAATAAGAAATTATACTAAAATATAGAACCTCTTTCAATCAAACCGCTAAAAGCTTTTAAGTTTTTAGCGGTTTTTTTAATGATAATTTCGTCGTAATTAAATACTTTTGATAGTATCTAATTATTCCAAAATGGCAATCGATTCCGATACATATCTTCAGGATTTAAAATCAAAGTTTAACAGCTACGCTCCTGTTTCTGAGCAATCCTGGAAATTAATGGAGAATATTGTAGTGTTTGAATCTGTTCAAAAAGGAGAATTGCTTTTGCAGAATGGAAAAGTTGCCAAAGAAATTTATTTTATTGCTAAAGGTGCTTTACGTGCTTTTATTACAGATAAAGCCGGAAATATTTACAACAAGAATATTTTTCTCGAAGGAAATTTTGCAGGTTCAACCGCATCATCTTTACAGCAAACGCCATCAGAATTTTCGATTGAAGTTCTGGAAGATTCAATTCTTCTAAAAATGAATTATAAAAAGTATCGAGAGCTGATTTTTCAAAATGACGATTTAAAAAATTTCTATATCGCTTATTTAGAGAAAAACTGGGTGATCGAAAAAGAACAAAGAGAGATTGCATTAGTCATGCAAAACGCAACCGAAAGATATATAAAACTTCTCGAAACACATCCGGATATTGCAGAACGTATTCCGTTATTGCATATCGCGTCACACTTGGGTATTACACCAACACAATTAAGCCGAATCAGAAAAAATCTGTAAAAAGATTTCTAAATCAACATATGTAAAGGTTTTCCTGAAACAGTCGGTTTATCTTTGTCTGTATATTAAAGTCTTTATTAAAATGAAAAATATAAACCTCATCAAAGATAATATTGATAATCTTACCGGTTTGTGGAAAACCGTTGGTACTCCTTTCCTATCCTATCATACTACTAATACTTTTGAATACTGCAAAATAGAAAATTCTGGCTGGCCAAATAAATTGTGGCTACGGGAAGATATTACAAAAAATCATCTGCTAAATGTTGTCAGAACCATGCAAACCAATCCGGATTTGGTTTTACCTTACTTTGATATCTTCGAATCAAAAGCTTATGAAATACTGGATGCATATGGTTTTGCATTAAAAACAGAACAAGTGGCAATGGTTTTGAAACTGGATCAAAAATTTGCTTTGCAAAACAATCTGACCTTCAAACGTGTTTTGAATCATGAAGACGCTACAATATGGGCTAATTTATACCCAAATGCTTTTGGATATGTAATCAGTAAAGAAATCCTGATTCACAATCATAATAATGTTCATTTTTATTTGGTGTCTTTAGACGAAAAGCCAATTGGAACGTTTATGCTTTTCCAAACCGGAAAAACAATCGGAATTCACGGCGTTGGTGTAATTCCGGAAATGCGCAGAAAAGGTTTTGCCGAGGAAATCATGAAGTTTGCTCTTAATCTTTCTATAGATTTAAATGCTGAATATGCACAATTACAAGCTTCTGCAATGGGAAAAGACATATACACGAGATTAGGTTTTCAGGATTTGTTTGTGATTAAGAATTATGTTTTGAGCGCTGAATAATAGGACACAGATAACACGGATTATAACGGATTTTTATCTTATTTTTTGTGCTGACGAGCGAAGTCGAAACGGCTTCGTGGTAAAAGGTCTTCGACTCCGCTCAGACTGACAATTGTAACTTCTATACAATGAATTAACCTCATTTTGTTCTGCTGAGCGAAGTCGAAACGGCTTCGTGTTAAAAGGTCTTCGACTCCGCTCAGACTGACAACTATAACTTCTACATAATAAATTAACCTCATTTTTGTGCTGCTGAGAGAAGTCGAAGCATTCAACACAATCTTGTCATCCCGAGGAACGAGGGATCTTCGCAATAAACTCTGTAATCAGCATCGATAATCTTTGTGGAGCTCCTAACGAAGATCCCTCGTTCCTCGGGAAGACAAACTGTATCTTAAGTTCCAAACGAACAACAAACAACAAACAACAAACAACAAACAACCAACAACTAACATTTAACATTTAACATCTAACAACTAACATCTAACAAACTTGTCGGAAATGCCCCTAAAATAGTCGGAAATATGTGTTTTATGAAAAGTAAAGAATAGTACATTTGTAATACATTAACTGATAACTATTTAAAAACAAACCACATGAAAAAAGCAAAAATTATTTTTTGGATTACAACTATTATTATTTTCCTGTTTGAAGGTGTTATGCCGGCTTTAACTTCTCAGACAGAACTTGCTAAAGAAGGAATCAAACATTTAGGCTATCCGGAATATTTTGGGGTTGCCCTGGTTATTTTCAAAATCTTAGGTGTTCTGGCATTAGTTATTCCGCAGGTTCCTAAAAATGTAAAAGAATGGGCTTATGCCGGTTTTGGTTTTGATTTTATCTTTGCTTCAATAAGTCATTTTTCGGTTGACGGAATTAACTTTCAGGGATTCTTTCCATTAATCTTTTTAGTGATCCTGGCTATTTCTTATATCTATTATCATAAAATAGAGCGATACAAAAATATCGCTTTGTAAACTTTTTAAAGATGATAGAGGTTTTTAAAACAAATGTTCAGGAAGTCGATCAGTCTATCATGATTGTGGGAAAGCTTCTTGAACATTTCCCAAACAGTGCTATCAATTTTGATCTTGAAGATTGCGACAAAATTTTGCGCATTCATGCTGCTTCGATTTCGAATTATAAAATTATAGAAATCCTGAACTCACATGGATTTCATTGCGAAGCACTTCCGTAAAACTACATTTAACTGGTTTACAAAACATTATAATAAATGTTGTAATTTTGAGATACTAACTTCAAAAAACCTCAAAAATGAATTTACCAGCAGAACATCAGACTATAATGCCTTATTTAATTCTTCAGGGCGCGTCGCAATTCATCGATTTTACAAAAAATGTTTTTGGAGCCTCGCAAACTCATTCAAAAGCCCTGCGGGAAGACGGGACGATAATTCATGCCGAAATTACTTTAAACGGAAGTACCATAATGGTTACTGATGTGACTCAGGACTGGTCAAAGCAAACCGCCAACTTGTTTGTTTATGTTCCTAATGCAGACAAAACGTATTTAAAAGCATTAGAAAACGGAGCAGTTTCTTTAATGGGATTAAGCAATCAGGAATACGGCAGAACATGCGGTGTTACAGATCCGTTTGGTAATGTCTGGTGGATAACTTCTGTCAACCAATCCAATAGTAATTTAAATTAACCACTATGAGAAATGAGCTTAAGATAGAAATCAAAAATACGTTTGATAAATTATATCAAACTCTTTCACTTTTTACTGAAAGTGAAATTAATGCGATTCCGTTTGAAGGAAGCTGGACTTCCGGACAGGTTGCCAGACACATTATCAAGGCTACGTCTGGTTTAAAACAAATTTGTGATTCTAACACTAAAAAACTGGCTGGAAATCCTCAGGAAAAAGTTCCGGCAATCATCAAAATTTTTCTGGACTTTAGTACAAAAATGAATTCACCTGAGTTTATTTACCCTGAAGCAAAAGATTATGACAAGGAAGCTCTTTTGGCAACAATAAAACAAATCGAAAATGAACTGCTTGATATAGCCGAAAATTATGATTTAGCATTAACCTGCATGGAATTTGAAATGCCCGGTTTTGGCTATTTAACCATTTATGAACTCATTAGTTTTTCTGTGGTGCATACAAAGAGACATATTTATCAATTACAAAATATTTATAAAGCAATAAGAAATTAAAAGATGAGATCTAAAACTAAAACTATTTTACGCTCCGGACTTGTTGCCGGAACATTTGATGTTACTGCTGCAATTGTCGTTTACGCAGTAATTCTGCAAAAAACTACCGGAATAAAAATTCTACAATCAATAGCAAGTGCTATTTTTAAAAAAGATGCCTACGATGGCGGTTTACCAATGGCTTTTTGCGGTTTGGTTTTTCATTATCTAATTGCGCTTAGTTTTGCCTGGTTTTATTTTATCATTTATCCTTACTTGCCCTTTCTTAAAAAAAATGCCATAATTTCTGGTTTCTTATATGGAATTTTTGTCTGGGTTATCATGAACCTGATTGTATTACCAATTGCATTTCCGGTTTTACCTGAAAAACATTTAGATTTTCCGCTATTCTTATCCATGCTGATTTTAATGTTCTGCATCGGGCTTCCTATTGCCTTTATTACCAGAAATTATTATGCTAATCCAAAATAGTTTTAACTTAACGTTTACAACCTGAATCTTAAAAACTGAAACAAAAAAAGCAGCCTCTGATTTATAATCAGAGGCTGCTTTTTTATTTATACGAATTTATTGCTAAACTTTTGTTCTTCCGGTTATTAATGAAATAATAAAGAGAACGATAAATATAAAGAATAAAACTTTTGCAATACTGGCGGCTCCGGCAGCAATACCTCCAAAACCAAAAATTCCTGCTATTATAGCCAGAATTATAAATGTAACTGTCCATCGTAACATAATCTTGTTCTTTAAGTTTGTAAATATGACTTTTTAAAGTCTTTTTGTTTGTTACTCAAAGTTCCTTAAAACATAAAGAATATTTTAACTCAAAAAGTTAAACTTTTAATGCAATACACTACAAATCAACTTTTTGCCGTACTTTTATAATTCCCTCTTTTCATTTACAGAATTCCCATACGAATGCTTTTGAGTTAATTTTTTGATTGATTGGATTAATCCTCCCCTGGTCCTTAAACTAATTTTAGATAAAAATTTCAGAGATATGCAATTAGCCGTAACGCAAAATATACTAGCTACAAAACATGGTGTGATTCTGGAAAAATCAGAACGTTCATTTGAAGAATTAGGAGTTTTAAATCCGGCAATATATCAGGACGGAAATACGGTACATATGTTTTACAGGGCTGCAAAAAGAGGTAACTTTTCGACAATAGGCTATTGTCGTTTTGAAGGTCCCTTAACATTAGTCGAACGTCATACTGAGCCCATTTTTGTACCGGAATATATTTATGAGATCCATGGTGTCGAAGATCCGCGTATTACAAAAATTGATGATACGTTTTATATGACTTATGTTACTTATGACGGTTTGAATGCGTGTGGCGCCATTGCAACCTCAAAAGATTTAAAAGCTTTTAAAAAGAAAGGAATTATCACGCCAAAATTTATTCTGAATGAATTTACTAATTTGATTAGAAAACATTTACAGAATCCATCCATTGCCAAAATTTTGGCTTTTAATATAGAAAGACATTATCCGCTTACTGAAACACTAAAAGACAGTTTGTATGTATGGGATAAAAATGTAGTTCTTTTTCCAAAAAAAATAAACGGAAAATTTGTGGGTTTACATCGTTTGTTTCCTTCTATTCAGATTTTCACTTTTGAGAAAAAGACAGATTTAACAGTGGAGTACTGGAAAGAGTATATGAAAAACCTTCCTGACCACATGGTTATGGAACCCAAATACGAGCATGAAACAAGCCATATTGGCCCGGGTGCTCCGCCCATTGAAACTAAAGAAGGCTGGTTATTGATTTACCATTCTGCAGAACGACGCGAAAAAGGATTGGTTTATCATGCTTCGGCAGTTTTACTGGATCTGGAAAATCCGCAAAAGGTATTAGCCAGATTACCAAAACCAATTATTACACCAGCAGAATATTACGAAAGACACGGTTATGTTAATTATGTAGTTTTTCCAACAGGAACAGCCATATTTAAAGACCAACTATATATTTATTACGGTGCTGCCGATGACAAAATTGCGGTAGCTTCATTGAACCTAAACGACTTATTAACTGAACTTAAACAGAATCCCCATGAAAACGATATCAAATAAATCAAAAATAGTTTTTCTA
This sequence comes from Flavobacterium chilense, assembly GCF_001602525.1. GTDB lineage: Bacteria > Bacteroidota > Bacteroidia > Flavobacteriales > Flavobacteriaceae > Flavobacterium > Flavobacterium chilense. The sequence goes on along the minus strand of NZ_LSYT01000003.1, from coordinate 95,128 downwards.
TCTACATTTCCTCCAACTCAATGCGGAATAGCTACTTATACACAGGATACCATAAAAGGAATTACAGATGTTTTTGGTAAATCTATTACTTGTGAAATTTGCGAATTGGTCGACAAACCAAAAGAAAAACCAACACAGGCATTTACTTTAAACACAAGAAATAAAGAAGAATACACAAAAGTAGCCGAAGAAATCAACAATGATAAGTCAGTTAAACTAGTTCATATTCAGCATGAATTTGGGTTATTTGGAGGAAATTATGGAGATTACCTGTTAGATTTTTTAAATGTGATCAAAAAACCTTTGACTTATACGTTTCACAGCGTGATTCCAAATCCGAATCAGGAACTTAAAACATTCGTAAAACTATTGCTTTCTTATAGTAATTCGGTATTTGTAATGACAAATCAATCCAAAGAAATTTTGATCAATGATTACGATATCAAAGAGGAAATTATTACTTGTGTACCACACGGAACGCATATTGTCATTTACGAAACCCCGGATCAGGCAAAACAAAAATTTGATATTCAGGACAGAAAAGTACTTTCAACATTTGGGCTTTTGGGTGAAGGTAAAAATATTGAAACCGGTTTGAGAGCATTGCCAAAAATTATCGAAAAAGATCCTAATGTATTATACCTGATCATTGGCAAAACACACCCCAATTTAATTGTTGACGGCGTTGATGCTTACAGAGATACATTAGAAGCTATTGTTGAAGAATTAAATCTTCAAAACAATGTACGTTTTATCAATAAATATCTCGATACTGATGAACTTTTAGATTATTTAAAAGCTACCGATATTTATTTATTTACTTCAAAAGATCCTAATCAGGCAGTAAGCGGCACTTTTTCGTATGCAATGAGTTGCGCCTGTCCAATCGTAGCATCAAAAATTCCACATACACGAGAAGTATTAACTCCGGATTCAGGAATATTGGTCGATATTGGAAATGTAGATCAGTTTGCCGAAGCGACCATCAAACTACTTTCTGATGATAATTTGAGACGTGAAATGGGCATTAACTCTTTTACCAAAACACGTGCATCATCCTGGGAAAATGTTGCCATTACGCACATGAACACCTATAAAAACCTACTTGATAATCCGGGTGAAATAAAATTCAGCTATCCGGACATTCAGTTAAGACATATCAAAAGACTTACTACAGATTTAGGAATTATTCAATTTAGTAAAATTTCGATTCCTGATTTAGAATCCGGTTATACCTTAGATGATAATGCTCGTGCTTTGATTGCATTTTGCATGCATTACAAACTAACTCAGGACAAAGATGATTTACCCTATATTTTAATTTACCTGGATTTTATCGAACGTTGTCAAAAACCAAAAGGCGATTTTATCAATTATGTCGATCAGGAAAACAGAGAACATATCGAACAAAATGCCGAGGTTAATCTGGAAGATTCAAACGCGAGAGCTATTTGGGCTTTAGGAACTGTGGTTTCAATTGCCAATATCTTACCGGACACTATTTCTAAAAAAGCATCAAAATGCCTGTTACATTCTCTTAAATGGGCAGAAAACATACAATCCCCACGTTCTATAGGTTTTGCAACAAAAGGACTTTATTTATATCATACTGCTGTTCCCAATTTGTATGTGGCTGCCATTATCAATAAACTGAATGCCAAATTGCTTTCTAATTATGAAATTCATGCTTCAAACGACTGGAAATGGTTTGAAAATTATATGACTTACGGAAATGGGGTTTTACCGGAATCTATGCTTTATGCCTATCTGGTTACCAACAAACCTATTTACAAAAAAGTAGCTTTAGACTCGCTCGACTTTTTAATGTCGAAAATGTTTACTGATAAAAACAGCTTCAAAGTTATTTCGAACAATGGCTGGCTGCACAGAGATTCAGAACCACATGAATACGGAGAACAGCCTATTGATGTAGCATACACCATTCAAACCCTAAACTCTTTTTATAAAGCGTTTAACATGCCGGAATACAAACATAAAATGAAAACTGCTTTTAACTGGTTTTTAGGCAAAAATCATCTAAATCAGATTATGTACAATCCGGTAAGCGGCGGTGGTTATGACGGACTTGAAAAAGAAAACGTTAACTTAAATCAGGGTGCCGAATCGACGGTATGTTATTTAACTGCCCGATTGATTATGGAAAACCTGAAATTATCCGAAACCAAAGTAATTCCGTTAATAAAATCCAGAACCGGAGTTGCTATCAACTCTTAATAAACCACACGATTAATACTGACCAAAATGCTATTAAACCCAGAAAATCCCTTTTAACAAAGGGATTTTTTGTTTTTCATTTTTACTACAACTATCAAATTGCAAAGCATTTTAAATCCTTTATTTAATAATTACAATAAAAATAAATAGCAAACAATTTGCCTATCTACTAATAGGTAGTATATTTGTTAAAAATTTATTGCGATGACAACACGAGAAGTAATTATAGATAAAGCAGATCAATTTATAAGAAACAAAGGCTATAACGCTTTTAGCTTTAAAGACATTTCTAATGACATTGGAATTAAAACTGCTTCGATACACTATCATTTTCCAACAAAATCAGATCTTGGTGTAGCTACAATTAAAGAACATATTGCCCGATATGAAGATTTAAAGGCAAAAGTTGCCAATGAATCTCCGTTAACAAAACTTGAATCCTTTTTAGCTGTTCATACACAAATTGAATATGAAAATAAAGTTTGTATTGTGGGCTCACTCGCAACAGATTTAAATACACTGGATGAATCCATAAAAGAGGAATTAAAAATATTTGCTCAGCTGGTTATTACCTGGATAACTGAAATACTAACCGAAGGACTGGAACTAAAAATATTTGATTTTGAAACCTCACCAAGAACAAAAGCATTAATGATCATAACAAATATGGTGGCTATTGTACAACTGTCGAGACTTACAGACAGAAATGATTTTGAAATTGTAAAAGAAACCATATTAACAGAATTAAGACCTAAAAAACAATGAAAAGAGTAGTAATAACAGGATTAGGAGCTGTAACTCCTATTGGAAACAATGTTCAGGAATACTGGCATTCGTTGATTAATGGAGTTAGCGGCGCATCTCAAATAACAAGATTTGATACCACACAATTCAAAACCAAATTTGCCTGCGAGGTTAAAAATTTTGATCCTCAAAATATCTTCGAAAAAAACGAAATTAGAAAATACGATTTGTTTACTCAATATGCTTTGTATGCAACAGACGAGGCTATAAAAAATGCTAATATTGATTTTGATTCCTTAAACAAAAACAGAATTGGAGTTATATGGGGTTCCGGAGATGGTGGTGTTTCTACCTTCGAGGAACAAATAGGAGAATATAAATCAGGCAACGGAATTCCCCGATTTAGTCCGTTTTTCATTCCAAAAAGAATTATCAATATTGCTTCTGGAGCGATCTCAATTAAATATGGACTTCGCGGAATTAATTATACTACAGTTTCTGCCTGTTCTGCCAGTAATACCGCAATCATAGACGCTTTTAACTACATTCGTTGGGGAAAAGCGGATATGATGATAAGCGGAGGCTCTGAAGCTTCGATTACAGCATCTTCTATAGGTGGTTTTAATGCCTCAAAAGCATTGTCTACATTAAATGATGATTATACCAAAGCGTCACGTCCGTTTGATGCTGCAAGAGACGGATTTGTTTTAGGTGAAGGAGCGGGTACCCTGATATTAGAAAGCTATGAACACGCCATAAAAAGAAATGCCGTGATTCTTGCTGAAATTGTTGGAGGCGGATTAGCCGGAGATGCTTATCACTTAACAGCAACACATCCTGATGGTGTAGGTGCAGTTTTAGGAATGGAGCTTGCTCTTGAAGAAGCTGAAATTACACCGGACAAAATTGATTACATTAATGCTCATGCCACTTCTACTCCAACAGGAGATTTAAGTGAACTTAAAGCTATAGAAAAAGTTTTTGGCATTAATCCCAATGCAAATATTAGTGCAACAAAATCAATGACAGGACATTTACTTGGTGGCGCCGGAGCAATTGAGGCAATCGCCTGTATAAAAGCAATTCAGGAAAACATTGTACCTCCTACTATAAACACACAAATTATAGAACAAGACTTTGCAGACAAGTTTAATTTGACTTTGGAAAAAGCACAATCCAGAACAGTTAATTATGCCATGAGTAATACATTTGGCTTTGGCGGACATATTGCAAGCTCCATCTTTAAAAAATTTACAGATTAATTTAGCTACAATCAAACGAAATGTTAAGAAAAACATTGAGTAATGAAAGCTAAAAATAATACCTAATTTTTAAGATCCCTTCTCCGGAAGGGATTTTTTTTGTTTTTAACAATTTGCGCATAACGACGCTTTATTCTAATTATTGTGCTTCATTATGTTAATTATATAAACTTCAAAAAAAGTTGTGTAAGATTTTTTCTTCAGTTCTAAAGTAAATTTAATCATCAGTAATCGAGGAGATCAGAACATCATTAATGAGTTGGTTTTCAAGGATTAGATTTAACTTAAAACCTAGTATTTTGATTCTTACTTTAAAAAATACATTCACAGAAATAGGAAATGCAACCCTGTTTGCAAAACAGTTTTTTAAGGAGTTTTTTGTACCGCCTTATGAGGCAAAAGAGTTTTTGAAACAATGTTATGTTATTGGCTATAAATCCTTGCCTTTGGTTGCTATAACCGGTTTTATTATGGGATTGGTTCTTACGCTTCAGTCAAGACCAACTCTGGTAAAATTTGGTGCCGAATCCTGGTTACCGGGAATGGTGGCACTCTCACTAATCAGAGAAATTGCTCCGGTAATTACCGCTTTGATTTGTGCAGGAAAAATTTCATCCGGAATTGGTGCTGAACTGGGTTCAATGAAAGTAACAGAGCAAATAGATGCTATGGAAGTTTCGGCTATTAATCCTTATAACTATTTGGTGGTAACCCGAATTTTGGCTTGTACTTTAATGGTGCCGTTATTGGTATTTTTTGCTGATGCCATCGGGATTATTGGTGGTTATGTTGGAATTAACATTCACGGAGATGTCAATTTTTATAGATATCTAACCCAAATATTGCAATCTCTTGAATTTCTGGATTTAATTCCCGCTACAATAAAAACATTCTTTTTTGGATTTTTTATCGGAATGATTGGATGTTATAAAGGCTTTAATGCCTCAAACGGAACTGAAAGTGTGGGTAGAGCTGCAAACTCAGCAGTAGTAACGGCATCACTTAGCATTTTTATTATCGATATGGTCGCTGTTCAAATAACCGATTTATTTTTTTAAGATGATTAAGGAAAAACAACATAAAGACACCAAACAAAAAGCCGCAGATAAAACTCCCATAATAGAGATCAGGGATTTGCACAAAACATTTGGCAAAGACAATGAGATTTTAAAAGGCGTAAATCTTACCGTAAACAAAGGCGAAGATTTAGTGATTTTAGGCCGTTCCGGATCAGGAAAATCAGTTACTATAAAATGTATTGTGGGATTAATTGAACCGGACAAAGGCGAAATTAAAGTTTTTAATGAAAATGTACTGAATCTTAAAAAAAGTGAGCTTAACGAAATTAGAGTCCGAATTGGATTTTTATTTCAGAGTGGTGCTTTATACGATTCTATGTCTGTTAGAGAAAATCTGGCTTTTACCTTAAAAAAACACAAACGGGATTTAACTGCTGATGAAGTTGAAAAAGAAGTAATTGAAGCTCTTGACAATGTTGGACTAAGCGATGCTATCGACAAAATGCCATCTGAATTATCAGGCGGAATGCAAAAGAGAATTGGCTTAGCCAGAACTTTAATCTTAAAACCGGAGATTATTTTATATGATGAACCCACAACAGGATTAGACACCATAACATCAAGAGAAATAAGCGAATTAATTCTGGATATTAAACATAAACGCAAAACAACTTCGATCATTATTACACACGATATGGCTTGTGCAAAGCTTACTGCTGACCGAATCATGGTTTTAAAAGACGGAGTAATTCACGCAGAAGGAACATACGAAGAACTGGAAAAAGATGAAGACGAATGGGTTCGTTCTTTTTTTGAATAATACTAAAAACAAATAATTAGAAATCATGGATAAGCAATCTGGATATACTTGGAAATTAGGAATGTTTGTAACAATAGGTTTGTTGCTTTTTATAATGGCAATTTACTTTATCGGAAAACAAAAAAACCTTTTTGGTTCAACATTCAACATCACATCGCAATTTAAAACCGTTAGCGGGTTAGAAGTGGGTAATAATGTTCGTTTTTCAGGAATTAATATCGGAACAGTAGAAGAAATCAGACTTATAAACGATTCTTCTGTAGTGGTTTCAATGGTTATAAAAGATGAAGTACGAAAATTTATCAAAACAGATGCACGCGCCAGTATTGGTTCTGACGGATTAATGGGCGATAAAGTATTAACGATTTCTCCGGGCGTAAAATCAACAAAAGAAATCGAAAACAATGGCAAAATAGCTTCTATTGACGGAATTGAAATGAATGACATCATGAAAAGTGTCAAAAAAAGTGTGGATAATGTTAGTGTAATCTCTGATGAACTTGCCATTTTTAGCCACAGCATGAACAACGGAAATGGTGCGCTTGCAAGATTAGTGCGCGATGACAAAATGGCCAACAGCGTTTCGAATACACTTTCAAATTTAGAATCCGGAACCAAAGGTTTTAGCGATAATATGGAAGCTGCAAAAAGTAATTTTTTGTTTAGAGGTTACTTTAAGAAAAAAGAGAAAGAAAAAGCGAAACAGAAAGAAGAGCTAAAAGAGAAAAAAGAAGAACAACAGGAAAAAGCTGCCAAAGAGAAAGAGGCAAAAGCCAAAGAAGAGAAAGAAAAGCAGGAAAAAGCTAAAGAAGAAAAAGAGAAACAAAAACAGGACAAACAAAAAGAAGAAGATGCTAAAAAAGCTCAGACTGAGAAAGCAAAACAATAACAGATAAAAGCCAGGGATATGAAAACTTCATATAAAAATATAAGCCTTAAAATCCTGAAAGTAACAGGAATAGTAATAGCAAGTATTTTGCTGTTACTATTTTTGATTCCGTTACTTTTTCCGGGAACTGTCGCCTCCGAAGTTAAAAAAATTGCAAATGAACGTTTAGATACAAAATTGGATTTCTCAAAGTCAAGATTATCATTTTTTACTCATTTTCCTTCGCTCACTGTTTCCCTGGATGATATTTCCCTTACCGGTTCAGCACCATTTCGTAATGATACCTTGCTAAAAGCAGATCAGGTTGCTTTTGGAATCAATTTAAAAAGACTGATTTTTGATAATGAAGTAAAGATTAATAAATTATATGTTTCTAAAGCTTTAATCAACATTATGGTGAACCAAAAAGGGCAAGCCAATTACAATATTTATGTTGCACCTGAAGATCGAGATAAAAAACCAAACGATCCCAATGCTCCGGAAGAAGGAACTGCCATTAGACTGGAACGAATTGATCTCGAAGATTGCCATGTAAAATACAATGACCGGTCTGCCAAAATTCTGGTCGACGCCAAAGGATTTAATTATATTGGAAAAGGAAATTTAAGCGAAGACATTTTTGATTTAAATACTGATGCCCGAATAGATAATGTTGATTTTTATTATGACAGAACAGCCTATCTGCGAAAAAAAGAAGTACGAGCTGATTTAATTACCAGAATCAACACACACGCCCTTTCGTTTATTCTTCAGAAAAACGAATTAAGGATTAACAAACTGCCTTTAAAATTTACCGGTTTGTTTACCATACTAAGAGAGGGGTATAAAATCAATATCAAGGCAGCATCAGAAAATACTACTTTAAAAGATTTATTTTCAGTTATGCCTCCGGAATATTTAACCTGGATGGATGAAACCGAAATATCAGGTAAAAGTGATTTGCTTTTTACTTTTAGAGGAAATTATAATGTTTCTAAAAACCAAAAACCGGATTTAGCCTTCAATTTAAAGATTGATAAAGGTGCCATAAATTATCAAAATGCACCTGCTCCGTTAACTGATTTTCAAATGAATCTTAATGCTGTTTTACCTTCGCTTGATATTGAAAAGCTTTTGGTAAACCTTGAAACCTTTAAATTCAAAGTAGGCGAAAAGGATTATTTTACGGCTTATTTACGCAGTAAAGGTTTTAACGAAATGACTGTCGATGCCAGCGTAAAAGGCGCTTTGGACCTTGCTACAGTCGATGCTGCTTTAGGATTAAATACCATTGATCTTAAAGGAATTTTAAAAACCAATATTCAGGCAAAAGGAGTTTTTAGCACTTCGAAAAAGTTATTCCCAAAAACGATTGGCGGAATTTCTCTTCGCGATGGATGGCTTAAAACAGACTCCTATCCTAACCCAATTACCAATATTACCTTTGTTGCGAATGTGCTCAATAAAGCCGGAACTTATCAGGATTTAATTGTTGCTGTTGCTCCGGCATCATTTGTTTTTGAAGGAAATCCAATGTATGTAAATGCAACACTTTCAGACTTTAGTGATTTGGCTTACAATGCTAAAATTAAAGGGGAACTGAATGTAGGCAGAATTTATCAGGTTTTCTCTCAAAAAGGACTTGATGTTACTGGTTATGCAAAAGCTGATCTTTCGCTAAAAGGAAAACAAAGTTATGCGACTAAAGGACAATATGATAAGTTGGATAATCGCGGTACACTTTTGCTAAAAAACATCAAAACAACCTCTGAACTTTTTCCTAAAGCCTTTTTTATCAAACAAGGAAATTTCCGTTTTCAAAATGAAAAAATGTGGTTTGAAAAGTTCAATGCTTCTTACGGGAAATCTGATTTTGATATTAACGGATATTTACTCAATACGATTAATTATTTTCTGGAATCGCACGGAACATTGAGCGGAAACTTTAACATGAAATCAAAACTGATTAATGTTGATGAATTCATGGCACTCAAAAAAGGAGAAAATACAGACCGGAATATTGAGGTAGAATATGCCAAAGAAGATCACCCTAAAATGAGTGGTGTTGTTATTGTACCTAAAAACTTAAATGTTTCTCTAAATGCAAATGCGGATAAAGTAGAATACAACGGACTGGTTTTAAATAAACTTTCCGGAAAAGCAGGCATTGCCAAAACTGGTTTTTATTTAGAAAATGCGACTTTTAGTATCATAGACTGTATTTTAGGAATCGACGCCTCATACAAAGATGAAACACTAACTTCGGCACATTTTGATGCTCACTTTAGAGCCAAAGATTTTAGTGTACAAAGAGCTTACAAGGAAATCCCAATGTTTCATGATATGGTTACGGTAGCCGAAAAAGCCCACGGAATTATCTCTGTCGATTATAAAATAAAAGGCGATTTAAACGGAAACATGGGACCTATTTATGAATCTCTTGAAGGTGGCGGAACGCTAAACCTGCGCGATGTACAAATTAAGGGTTTAAAATTATTTGACGGAATTAGCTCTAAAACCGGACAAAAAGGTCTGGATAATCCGGATATGAAGGGAATCGAAATTAAATCGAATATCGATAATAACTTAATTCATGTGGAGCCTTTTACGTTTAGTGTAGTCGCCTTTAGACCTACTGTGAAAGGAACAACCAGTTTTGACGGATTATTAGATTTAAGAATGCGATTAGGACTTCCGCCTTTTGGAATCATCGGAATCCCGATTGTCATAACCGGCACACATCAGGATCCAAAAATTAAAGTATTTAGTAAAACCGGTAAAAAAATTAACGACGCCATTTACGATGAAGTACACAACAAAGTAATCCGCGAAGAAAAAGTCAGCAAACCATAAATCAAGTTTAAATGAAAACTAAAAAACAAAATAAAAGTAGTGCGTTTGAAAAATTTGCTACTAGTGTCTCAAAAGCTGCGGGAAGCACACCCGCTTTTATTGGTGCTTTTATTATCGTTGTAGCCTGGGCAGTTTCCGGTCCTATTTTCGATTATTCAGAAACCTGGCAATTGGTCATCAATACCGGAACTACAATTATTACCTTTTTGATGGTGTTTTTAATTCAGAAAGCACAGAATAAAGATTCATTAGCAATTCAGCTAAAATTAAACGAATTGGTCGCTTCAAATGAATATTCGAGCAACAGCTTAGTCGATATTGAAAGTATGACTGAAGAAGAAATGATGATTGTTCAGAAATATTATCAAAGACTTAGTTCGCTTGCTAAAAAAGATGAAAGCATCAGAAACTCACATTCTGTTGCCGAAGCGCACGAACAACACGAACGCAAAGACAAAAACAGAACTAAATCGCGCACTCGAAATATCACGAAAAAATGAAACTACGCTCTACCGAAACTTTCTGGCCCCTAAAATATGCTATGAAAAACAGTTATCCCTCTATCGATTCAGATATCACTACCCCGATTCTGATTATTGGTGGCGGAATAACAGGTGCATTGATAGCTTATAAATTAATTACCGAAGGAAAAAAAGCAGTACTTGTTGATCGGCGTGATGTCTGTAACGGAAGTACCGCAGCCAGTACTGCTTTGCTACAATATGAAATTGATCTTTCGCTGCACGAACTCATTAAACTCAGAGGAGAAAAGTGTGCTGTTGACAGTTATAAAAATGGTAAAAAAGCGATTTTTGACTTGCGTCTTATCATTGATACCATAAAAAGTGACTGTAAGTTCGAGTTCAAAAAAAGTATCTATTTTACATCCGTTAAAAAAGATATTCCGTTTTTAAGAAACGAATACAAATGCAGAAAAGAACACGGATTTGATGTAAACTGGCTCGAAAGATGGGATTTGGAAGAAATGGGTTTAAATGCTGTTGCTGCAATCGAATCTACTACTGCTGCTGTTATGGATCCGTTTAAATTAGCGAATGATTTACTGATTTACTGTCAAAAAAAGGGTATGCAAATTCTGGATCGTACCAATATTACTTCGATTCAAAATCAAAAAGGAAAATGTATTGCATATACTGAAAATAAATTTACCATTACAGCAGATCATATTATTCATTGTACAGGATACGAGAGTACCGAAACTCTTGCAGAAAAAGTAGTCGATTTAAAAAGTACTTACGTTATCACTTCTGAAAGTTTACCTGCATTACCAAGTGCTTTTAAAAATGCTATTTTCTGGGATACATCATCTCCGTACTTGTATTTCAGGGCAACTACTGATAACAGAATTATTGCCGGTGGCGGTGATGAAGAATTTAAAGATCCTAAAAAACGTGATAAATTATTACCAAAAAAAGAGCAATTTTTATTACGCCATTTTCATAAAAAATTCCCCAAAATCGATTTTAAACTAGACTATTCCTGGGCTGGAACTTTTGGAGAAACACAAGACGCATTGCCTTATTTTGGCAAACCTGATCCTCATAAAAACGAGCATTATGTTCTGGGTTTTGGAGGAAACGGAATCACTTTTAGCGTTATAGGAATGAATTCGATTTTAGACTCGATTCATAATAAAAAAAATCAGGATTTAGAGTATTATCGATTTGGGCGTTAAAAAAAGCTTTTGCTTTTTTTAAGGTTCAGAGTGGCAAAGGTTCAGAGCAACAAAGTTTTAAAACCTTTGAGCCTTTGCTACTTTGAACCTCTGAGCCTCTTGCCCCTAAAGCACTAACTCGATCTGAATATTACAGCGTTTATAAGGTGTTGCCAGACCAAAGACTTTTTGGAAACCCAGTTTATAATACAAATTGATTGCGGGTTTTAAGATGGTATTACTTTCCAGATAGATTTTTTTTGCACCTTCTTCTCTGGCACAGTTTACAATGGCCTGACCTAACAAAAAGCCAATATTTTTTCCTTGTGCTTTGGGCGAAACCGCCATTTTTGCCATTTCGAAATCATAATCTGAATCTTTCATTTTGATAAGGGCACAAACGCCAACAGGTTCGTTCTGGTATAAAGCCACGAAAATTTTACCGCCTTTGTCCAGGATATATTCCTGCGGATTGTCCAGAGCTTTATAATCTGCTTCTTCCATTTCGAAATAAGTAGAAATCCATTCGATATTCAGGGCTTTAAAAGCTTCGAGATATTGTGGTTCAAAGGGTATAATTTTTACATCCAGGCTTTCGCGCTTTTTCTTTTGTTCGTTTACTCGTTTAAACAATGACTTTTGTTCTAAGAGAAACTCCCATTCTTCGAGTGCAGCCCAAAGATTATGACTTGATTCTGTTATTAAGCCATCAACGGCAGCTTCGACATCTTTTAGCTGTAGTTTTAATTCTTTGGAAAATTCATGTCCCTGAGGAGTTAAATCGACAATATTTCTTCGTTTGTCATTGCTTTTCAGGCTTTCTTCGACCAATCCGGCTGCGATCATTTCCTGAACAATTTTGCTTACAGACGGTTGCGAATGCCCAATTTCGTTGGCAATTTCTGTAATCGTCATTTCTTTTTCTTCCATTAATGTATAAAACACCGGAAACCATTTTGGCAAAAAATTCATACCATACGATTCATATATTCTGGCAGCATCATCTGTTATAATTGCTGTCATTAAACGTAACCGACTTCCTAAAGCCACCTTACCTACTTTATTAAAAAATTCCATATATAATTAATTACATAACCAGTTATGTAAATGTAATTATTTTTTAGATACTAAAGTTCTAAGTTGCTAAGAATCTAAGTTTTTTTCTTAAAATCCTTAAATTAAAAAAATATCTTATAAAAATGAGAGCCTTAGACCTGACAGCAAACTGACGAAGTAAAAAGCTCCAAAAAATTACAACATAAAAAAGACGTACTCGATGTACGTCTTACTATAAATATCTGTAAGTATAAAGTTTAGCAACTCAAAAACCTTAATAACTTTGCAACTTTTATCAAGCTGTTATAGCCAACGGATTCAAATTAAACTTATACTCTTTTGGACTGCAGTTGAATTTTTCTTTGAAGATTTTCGAGAAGTAACTTCTGCTGGTGAAGCCGATACAATACACGATTTCTGAAATATTCAAATCAGAAGTACGAATCAGAATTTCGGCTTTTAAAACTCTCATATGAGTAATATAGTCGTTTACGGTTCGGTTATGAATCATTTTAAAACCTTCCTGCAGTTTGTTTGGAGACAATCCTGATTTTTTGCTTAACGATTTAATGGTAAAAGCTTCTTCGGGATTGGCTTTTATAGCTTCTGACAGCTCTTTTATTTCTTCCATTTCTCTCAAAGTCAGGCAATTTGCATCTTTAGATAAAGCACATAAATCGTCAGTATGTTGTTGGATTTCCATTGCCAGAATAATTCTTAAAATTCCCTCTTTCAGGAGATTTCTAACAATTCCTGTTTGAGTAATGGCGTTGAGTTGTTCTATTTTTTCGGCAATTTTAAGATTGTACGAACCTACATAAAAGAAATCCTGAGCCTGATTATTCTCAAAAAAAGTTTCTTTTACCTGCTGATTCAAAGAATGCATTTGATTCTCGGTTTGCATTCCCACAATTATTAAGGTGAATTTTGTTTGCTGATCTTTTTCGAAAAACAAAATGTTATCCTGTTTTGTTTTTGAAGTTACAATAGCTGTCTGGAACGTTTTGAATGTTCTTTCCTGCCCCGTTACACCAAAACTATGTGATAATTTTCCTTTTGAACAATAGGCAAAAAATATGGGTGATGCTTTGACATTGGTAATATCCATTCTCACATCAGCCGAGAAAGTCATATCAAACTGAACGTATGAAATATTATCATTAAAAGAAGCTCCGGTAATGAATCCTTTTGCAAAACTATTATTTGTTTCGAGCATATATTCGTTTAAATCAAAAGTTACCTTACCACCAAAGTTTGTATTTAACTCGTCAAAGATGTTTTGTATTTTTTCTGTATTTATAGTAACTATTTTCATTTTGCAGGGATTTAAATTCTACTTATTTTTATATAGATTTTTAAAAGAAAAAGTCCGTTTTTGTAGTATTGGATTTCTAAAAAATCTAGAATTCAAAGTTCGGTTAAGGATGCAGGAAAAATGTTATATAATTTTTCCTAATTGTTTTATAATTACTTCTGGATGATTCTTTTAAGTTTTAAAATCTGTACCTTACTATAGCACAAATACAATAATTCATGAAAAGTTTTTCCTTTGCACCCATATCCAATTCTAATGCTAACATTTTGATTTTAGGTACAATGCCGGGTATAAAATCGCTGGAACTCAATCAGTATTACGGACATAACCAGAATAATTTCTGGAAATTTATGTTTACCATTTTCAAGGAAGATTTCTCCACTGATTATGAAACCAGAAAAACACTTTTACAAAAAAATAACGTAGCGCTTTGGGATGTTTTACAGTTTTGTGATCGCGTTGGAAGTTTAGACAGTGCTATAAAAAATGAAATTGCGAATGATTTTGAAACGTTTCTGGAAGAGCATCCTAACATTACCTCTATTTTATTTAATGGTCAAAAGGCTGCCGCATTTTTTAAAAAATACGTGCATTTAAAGAAAACGTACCAGCTTATTACTTTGCCATCAACAAGTCCGGCAAATGCATCTCAAAGCTTTCAGTCAAAACTGGATGAATGGCAGATTATCAATACGTTGTAAACTATAAAATAACTGCTGCAAATTCATCAATCAGACCAAAAAAATATAACTTAAAATAACTGCTAGTTGAAATAATGTAACATTTCCGTTTTAAAGTATAACAAAAGGTTCTTACAATCATGTTAATTTTACCTCAGGAAATTAAAGCCATGAGAAGAATAATCATGCAAAGTAAGGCTTTTTTAAAATATAGATATTACTAAGAGAACTTTAAATAAGTTTAATTATAAAGGGAACATTGGTTATGTTAGTTTATTTTTGGAAAAGAAAGCTATTCTATTTTTTTAGGATAGCTTTGTTTTTTTATCCTCAACCCAAAAACAGATTATTATGAAAATCCAGACCTATTACAATCATATACGATTTTATACACCGCATCATTTTATTTATTATCCGGTTTTAATGATCTTTTTGGGATGCAGCATTTACTTTGCCTTTACAACAAACGATGCTTTGATCTGGTCTTTTATTAGTGTTGGTTTTGTATTTCTTTTTTGGCTGGCGTATATGCTCAGACAGCATTATGCCCTAATTCTCCAAAACCGAATTGTGCGATTAGAACTTCGTTACCGTTATTTTACCTTAACCGGAAAACGACTCGAAGAGTTCGAATATAAATTGACAGACGATCAGATATTTGCTTTAAGATTTGCTCCTGATAATGAAATTCTTCCGCTTATAGAAGATACACTCAAAAACGGCTTAAGTGGCGATGCCATAAAAAAAGCAATTGTACACTGGAAAGCCGATTATAACAGGGTTTAATCAATGGCAAAAATCAATGGCAATGCAATGGCAAAAATCAATGACAATAATCAATATAAATGGCAATATCAATAATCAATGTAAATACAATTGCAAATATTAATGGTTGTCTAAATTTGGTTTAAGTGTTGTGTTTTCTTTTTCTTAAGTTAAATAATACACATATCAAAAAGAGAATGAACCATACTACAGCAATCACAGAAAAAAATATAGGTACAATCGACGGATGCAGATAATTAGGCTGGTAAAATAACTTATTTAAGGTATTCAGTTTTTCTGCCAGGGCTTTTCTGTCAAAATTATTTCTAATAGCATTTAGCGGTTCATCATGATGTTCTTTATAGAATAAAACATCTTTGGTCAGATCTTTAGGAACAATATGAGTTTCGATCTTGTATTTTTTAAGCAAGGTATCCAGCTTCTGAAAATCATGAAGCAACGAATCCTGTTTGAACTTATATAATAATTTATGACGCCTTACAGCTGCCTGAAGTTGTTGCTTTTCAACCGGAACATCTTTTACAGGAACCAACAAGGTATTGTTTTCTAAAAAGATACAAATATCATTATCGTATTGCGGACTTACTTCTCTGCCTTTGTAGATAATTTGTGTACTGTCTTTTATAACATTCTTTTTGATTATTCTTTTAGCTATTTCTTCTTTGTCAAAACCTATGCGCTCTAAAATCGTATTTGTTATATTTGAGGCCTTATTAAAATCAGCCGTAAGAACTTTCAAAGTATCAATACTATAGTAATTATATTCGACGCTATAATACTGATCCGTAACTAAAGTACTGTCAACAACCTCAATAACCGGATAAGGTTTTGGATATAAAATATTAACCGGATTAAACAGTTTCTGAGAACTGTAAGAGGTATAATTGTATAAAAACGGATTTAAAACATTAAGCAATGTTTTGTCTTCATTAAAATTCTTTTCAGACAATTCAGATTTCAGTTTAGCATTCACACCAAAACTATAGCTAATAAAAAACGAGAAAGTGAAAAAAGAAATCAACAGCAACAAGCCCCCAATTTTCAGCAAATTTCCAAACGAAAAATGCTGTTTAAAATGATTTCTGATCAGGAAAATAAGAAAGAAAAACAAAAACAATCCGCTTACAAAAAAGTGCGAGATCGATACATCGTCGTAAAATTTAAATCGGTAAAATTCAGTATAGATATCGATTTTCCCAACACCTTCAAACTTAAAATAGCCATATAAAAAATACCCTAAATGTATCACCAGCAATACTATAAACGACTTTACAAAGAATTGTTTTAATTTCTTATCCATAATTATATTGAGAATTTACTTTCAAATATAGAGAATACATTTTTTAATAACAATTATAAATTGAATCGAATTATTTATTGGGCGTGCCACCATTTAAAAAAAGGCCCTAACAATATTGCGTTCATTGGTCCTTTTTTTAAATGCTGTCGGGCTATCCGCTCCGCTGCGGCGGACTGCTCCTATCCCTCACGCAACCCTCATATTCAAAAGAACCCATTATTAAATCTCCAAATTTCTCCCTGATCAAAATGATAAGATTATAGTATTCTAAAACAAAAAAAGACGCACAATAACCATTGTACGTCTGTATAAAAACCTTTGAAACGCTGAACCTAAACTCCAGAAGATTATAACCTCAGCAACTTTATTTAACCTCAAAACCTTCATTAACAATTTCCTTCTCTACTTTGTCAATCAGTTTATTTGTTTTTCCGGTTAATCGTTCTTTTTTCCAGTCGCCTTTGGCATAAATAAGCATCGTGATAATAGCGGTAATAACAGTCGAAATTGGAAAAGCCCACCAAATCCCGATTTGTTTCAGTGAAGTATTATGCGATAAAATATAAGCCAGCGGAAATTGTAAAACCCATTGCGAAACCAAAGTCAGAATCATAGGAAGTGTTGTATTACCAACCGCTCTAAAAACACCCAGCAAACACATCTGAAGTCCTAAAAATCCCCAGGAAAGGCATGTAATTCTCAAAAATACGGTTCCGCCTGCAATAACCGAAGGCTCGTTTGGCACAAAAAAAGCAATTAAATAGGGTGCCAGAGCAAAAGCAATTAATCCAATTACGGTTAATAATCCAAAGCCCAGATAAGCCCCCAGTTTTGCAATTTTTCCGGCACGAAGCATATTTCCCGCACCAATATTCTGTCCAACAAGAGTGGCAATTGCCATTGAAAGTCCCAAAGCCGGAATCATAATTAACTGAATCAGGTTAGAACCAGCTCCATAAGAAGCTACGGTAGTTGTACCAAAATGTACTATTAGAAAAGTAATCGCTGTTAAACCAATAGCACGCATGGATTGTTCTATCGAAGACGGAAAACCAATTTTGAATGCTTTTTTGATGTGTTTGTAATCCGGTCTGAAGTCCTTTAATTTTAAATGAATTCCGTGTTTTCCTCTAAACAAAATGGCAAAACCAATAATAATCGCCAAACTTTGTGTTGATAATGTTGCCAGGGCCGCTCCTTTTACTCCCAATGGCGGAATAAAATTCCAGCCAAAAATAAACAACGGATCTAAGGCAAAATTGAGAATTACAGTTCCTAATACTATATAAACCGGCAAAGTAACACGCCCAACACCACGCATCACCGATTGAAAAATCATAAAACTAAAACTGAAAACGAGTCCAATAAAGGCTATCTGCATAAATCCCAAAGCATCTTTATAAACGGTAGGCGTAACTTTTAGCACCTGCAAAAAATATGGACTCAGGAAATATCCAATAATAGATAAAACGATCGAAACCGTAACCACCATTAATAACGTTTGTGCGGCAACATGATTGACCATTTGCTGTTGTCCTGCGCCAAAATATTGTGCAATAAGTATAGAACCTGCAATAGCCAATCCGGTTCCTAAAGCAATCGTAAGGAAAATTACGGGTGTACTTACAGATACAGCTGCAACAGCATCTCCACCCAAACGTCCCACCCAAAAAGCATCTACCAGCTGGTAAGCGGCTTGCAGCAAATTAGCAATCATAATAGGCACTGCCAATTTTAATAAAGAAGAAAGTATAGGACCTTCTAATAATTCGTTTTTGTTCATTTTGTTTGTTGTTCTGTTAAAGTGTATCTAATTTATCTGCGTAACCTCTAATCGTTTCAAGTGCTTGTGCCCTCTCTTGTGCCGAAAAAACTGCCATCACCTCATCTTCTGCCTTTTTCATTAAAAGCCTGATATTTTTAGCCAGCGTAATTCCTTCTTCTGTAAGGCTTACTATGTTTTTACGCTTATCAACTTCATCTTTCTGGACTTCTACCAATGCTTTTTTTTCTAATGCATTTATACTTCTCAAAATAGATGATTTGTCCCGCATTGTCATGTCTGAAAGTTCTCTTTGCGACAAGTTTTTGCGCTGCAAAATCATAATTAGCGGAAGCTGCTCCAATTGCAAATAAATTCCGGCTTCGGTCATAAGGGCATTGGTATGACGAAAAATGGTTCGTTTCATACGGTGAATCTGAAAGAAAAAACTATTCGAAATTTCTTCTTTAAAAGCATCAAAATCTGTATTATTTTTTTCCATGAAACAAAATTACAAAAAAGAGTGACATGTCAACCAATTTTAACAAATCCTATAACAACCTGATAGTCAAAATAATAAACAGCTAAAAATAAAAAATGAATGATTTTTTTCGTTAACTTTAAATGTTAAAAAAATATCAATAAAATCTAAAAATAAATCCCATGAAAAAGTTATTTTGTTTTTTGATAGTTCTTCTTCCCTTCTTTTCAATTCAGGCTCAAAACACTGCCGAAATTCCTCTGGAAAATACAGCAGCGGTTTTACAAAATGATTTAAATGCTCCCTCTTCACCACAAAATTATGATGAAGATTTACCATGGCATGCACGACGTTTTAAAGTTACAGCAGGCGCATTTTTTCCTGTTAACAATACTCAGATTCAGGTTGGTACCAATAACGGGAATCACGGTACAGAAATAGATCTGGAAGACGATTTAGGATTTTCAAAATCAAGCACGTCTTTTATGGGAACTTTTGACTGGCGTATTTCGAGAAGATCGAGATTGGGTTTTGAATTTTTTGCTCTTGACAGAAGTTCGACTAAAACCTTAGAAAAAGAAATTAATTTTGGTGAACATACTTATAATATAAACACGAGGGTAACAGCTCTCTTTGATGTTCAGATTGCCAGAATTGCTTATGGCTATGCTTTTTTATCCAAACCAAAATACGAAGCAGGTTTATTAATTGGTACCCATGTACTTTTTGCAGATCTTGCCTTACGTGTAGATGCAAATCAGGCTAGTTTGGAGTATAGAGACAGCTTTAATTTTACTGCTCCGTTACCGGATATTGGTGTTTGGGGTGAATTTGTACTGGCAAAACGCTGGGGATTGTATGTAAATGCCAATTATTTTGCCATAAAAATTGACAATATAGATGGACGGATTGTTAGTTATAATTTAGCTATTTCTTATAATGTGCATCAAAACTTTAGTCTTACGGCAGGATATACCGGACTGAATTTTAAAGTAGATGCCTTAAAAGAAAGACTAAACGGAGATCTGAAATGGGGCTACAACGGACCAACTATTACAGCGGCTTATGCTTTTGGTCATCATGTTAAGCTTTATAAACATTAGTTTTTTTAAAGGTGCTGAGATACTGAGGTACTAAGGTTCTAAGTTTTTTAATTCTAAAACTTATAACTTATAACTCATAACTTCTTACTTGAAGTCTGAAACAAAAATAATAAACCCGATAACTTTTGTAGTTATCGGGTTTATTTGCTCAAACTCAACTTAACTCAAAATAAACTAAACAAACTTATTTTTCGATTGGGGTGAATTTTATAGCTGTTCCTCCTCCAGCTGCCAACTTAAGATCCAAAGTACTTTTACTGTTTACTGTTTGTTTTGAAATCGTCACCGGATATGGATTTGTTTTATAATTTGCTCCGGCTCCGTCTGCATAAATTTCAGCTTCGTATTCTTTTCCTTTATCCAGGAAGGATAAGTCTACTTTAAGGTCTCTGCTTTTACTGTTGGTAATAGTGCCCAAATACCAGTTTTTTTCTTCCCAGTCTTTACGGACAATTGTAGTGTATTCTCCAATTTTTGAATCTAAAACTTTTGTATCTGACCAGGTACAAGGCACGTCTTTTATAAACTGAAATTCCGGTTTTCCAACATAATTCTCCGGTAAATCTGAAGCCATTTGCAACGGACTGAAAATAATCACATACAACGCCAGCTGGTTTGCCAAAGTGGTTTGTACTCTCGCTCCCGAAGGTGTTTTATAATCAAAATTGAAATTTCCGGGTGTGTAATCAAAAGGTCCTGAAAGCATTCTGGTAAACGGCAAAGTTGTTAAATGTTCCGGAGTGTTTCCGCCATCAACAGACCAGGCGTTGTATTCCTGTCCTCTTCCGCCTTCTTGTGACATAAAGTTCGGATAGGTACGTTGTAACCCTGTACCTTTTATTGGTTCGTGATTGTCGATCATGATATGATATTTCGCTGCCGTTTCCATCACTTTTCTGTAATGACGTGCTCCATACTGGCTGTCATGCCATTCTTTTTTATCCAAATATTTATTTACGTAACCTGTTTTTACGGTATTTACACCCATTTTCTGATACAGTTTAAAGGCATCTTCTAACTGGCTTTCGTAATGTTTGGTTGCTCCTGCCGTTTCATGATGTCCTATTAAACGAACATTTTTAATAGCAGCATATTTAGTAATTTCTTCTAAATTAAAATCGGGATAGGCTTTTACAAAACTAAATGAAGATCCATCAGCAGTCCAGTCGCCGTCCCAGCCCTCGTTCCAGCCTTCTACCAGAACGCCGTCAAAATTGTTTTTCGCAGCAAAATCAATATATTCTTTTGTATTCTTAGTCGTCGCCCCATGTTTAGGACCTTGTCCCCAGGTGTATTTTTCTAAATGCATTCCCCACCAGATTCCAATATATTTTGAAGGTCTGATCCAGGAAAGGTCTTCAATTTTTGAAGGTTCATTTAGATTTAACATAATTGTCGAAGTCGCCACATCGCCGGGAGTTTTCCCTACTACTATGGTTCTCCAAGGCGTTTTAAACGGAGTTTCGGCATATACTTTTACACCATCTGCCCAAGGCACTAATTCGCTTTTGTATTGTTTATCATTTGTTTTTAATAACGTCATTGAGGCAAAATCGGTTAAGTTGGCTTCGTGAATAGCCACAAATAATTTTTCTTTGGTTTCTAAAGTCGCCGGAGTATTGATGGTATCTGTTTTACTCACAGGTGTTTTGCGATATGTGCTTTCGTAATAGCTGTTTTCGCGATGTACAGGAATCCACCAAACATCATTATCTGATTTAAAAGTAAATTGGGTAATCTCATTTGAGATTTTTATTTTGTCTAAATGAGGTTGTTTTGGAAATTCATATCGAAAACCTACTCCATCATCAAAAACCCTGAAAATAATATCAACCAAACGTTCTTCTCCTTTTGATTCTTTTAGATGAACAATTAATTCGTTGTGATGATCTCTTACTTTTTTAAATTCTCCCCAAGGTTGTTCCCAGGTTTCATCTGCTGATTTTTCTTCGGTAGAAACCACTTCAAAACCATCGGTCATTTTTTGGATTCCCTGAAACTCAAATCCTAATAAGGAAGGTTCTATTACTGATTTTCCGTTTGAGGTAAAACTGTATTGTGGCTGACCTGAAGGAGTCAATTCAAAAACTAATTCGGTATTTTTTCCCGGAGAACTTATTTTGTATGTTTTTTTGGTACTGCAGGCAAAGAGCAATATGGATGCAAAGGCGATTAAACAGTATCTATAGTTTATGTTTTTCATTATGTGGATTGTATTAATTACAACTCTTATTTAATTTCGTTTATTACTTGTTTTGCTTTTGCTGGCTGCATGGAAACAAAATAATTAAATGCCTGGTCTAATTTTTTCTGGGCATCGGCATTGCCTTTCTTTTCTATTCGCAGATTGTACATTTTACTGATGTCAGGAAAAACAGTTTCGGTGTTTTTTACACCCGCAAATGCTTTTACTTTTTCGATATATGAGTAACCAAATTCTACTGTTGGTTCGAACATTGTTCCTTCTCCAAAGTCATTCCAGGTAATGAGCTGCAGGTAATTTACATTTGCATTTTTAGCCAGCGTAAGTGTTTCGTCAAGAGTTGCTCCGTTATTATGGTCAATGGTCCAGCCAATAGCTGCTCCGCCGCCACCTTCGGCATAAAAATCTTTAAAACCGGGATAAGCACTTCCTATTGCTACACCCAATTTTGGTTTTGCATTGGTATAAAAATTCGTCAGATAACTGCTGTTTTTATATACCCAGGCATATTCGCCGGAAGCATTATCGCCTGCTTCGAATGATTGATCCCACAGGGTTAAAAAAGTAGGTTTTGTGGTTAAAGTATTAAAAACATTTGTCCACTCAGCAGGTGTTTGCAATACAATTGGCCCGAAATTAAGCAACAATGGTTTTCCATTTATTTTAATGTAGTTTTTATCTCCAAAATAATTGGTTTGCATGTAAGCTAAATCGGTTTTTGCTGCACTGGTTACCGAAATGGCTTTTCCGGCATCAACTGCGTTTTTTGTTACTCTGTCTTCATATACAATCGCATATTCTAAGCCTACTTTGTTTAACATGGCGATAAGCTGTTCTGTGTTTTCTTTTACCATTCGGTAATCGTTTACATCAAATGTGCCATACCAATCGATCAGGACTCCATCGATTCCGGAATATTTCATCAATAATAAATGATTTTCGATCACATTTTTATCGCCGGAATGATAAGGACCAATTAGTGGATAATAATACGACGCAATTTCTCTGCGATTGTTTGCGCCAATGTTGTTTGGATTTTTGTTGGCCATTGTCCAGTGATATCCCCATTTTTTATCGGCACTACTTTCGTTGGTTTCAAACCAAGGCATATAATGAACATAAATTTTGGTGCTATTTGTTTTTTCAATCGCAACAGGTTCAAATGTTTCTGGTTCTGTAGGTTTATCTGAATTTTTATCATCGCTGCTACAACCGGCGGCGACTAAAATATTCAGGATCCCAAAAAACAATAATGTGATAGATCTTTTCATATTGATGTGTTGTTTGTTTTATTTTTTTTGCTACAGATAAAAACAATTAAAAATTCAGAATTAAAAATTAAAAATGTTTTAGGAATCATGATATTCTGAGCATTTTTTTGCGTAAATACAGCAGATTTTTAATTGTCAATTTTTAATTTAAATATGTTTCTATCTGTTAAAAATATGTCAGCCTTCCACGACTAACCAACATGGAAGACTGACATCTCATAACCTAATACCCAGGATTTTGTAACAGGTTTTTATTTGTAGTTAAAACAGTACTTGGAATTGGAAAGATCGCTCTGTATTTTGGAGTTGCTCCTTTTTCCCACCAAGGCAGGAAGAATGTTCCAAAACGAATGTTATCTGTTCTTCTTCTTCCTTCAAAAGTAAATTCCTTAAGCAATTCTTTGTCAATAAAGGCAAGATCAATTGTTGTTGGCATTTCTTCTCCGGCACGTGTTGTAATTTGCTGAACGAATGGTTTTGCTAAATCAGGAGATCCTAAACGAACATAACATTCGGCTTGCATCATTAAGATTTCGGCATAACGAATCAAAACAAAGTCATGATCGCGTTCCCATTGTTCACCGGCTTTCATTTCGTATTTTCCTAAACGAACTCCCTGATTATCTTTCGCATCGGCAACACTCGTTACTTCTTCTGTATAGGTTAAAGGTTCTCCGTTATCCATAACAATAACCTGTCCTGTTGCCAGATTAATCTGGTCACCCGCAATCATACATTTTTTTCTTTTATCAGTATCTGCAAAAGCTGAGTAAACTCCTGGTTGTGCACACATTCCGTTTGCGCTCCAAGGATAATCTCCTATGGCAGAAATGGTTAATTTGTGCAGGTAGTGACAAGACATTGAGTTCATGTAATTTCCTACTGTACCTGCTTTTGAATCGTAAGGAATTGCAAAAATAATTTCTGGTGACTTTTCGTTTTGTGTTGCAAAATTGGCAAAGAAATCAGGCGTTAAAGAATATCCTGTAACTTTCTGACACATGTTAATACAGTCCTGCCAACGTGCCACACCAACAAAAGCTTCAGAGTTTAGATACAATCTTGCCAATATAGAATAAGCTACGTTTTTTGTTAATTTAGAGTATACTATATTCGAGGTTAAATGCGGAATAGCATCCAGTAATTCTTTTTCAACAAAATCATATACTTGTTTTCTGGTAGAATTTGATGGTAATGATGTATCTTCAAAATTGACTACAATAGGCACATTTCCAAATAAATCTAAAAGATTGTAGTAGTAATATGCTCTTAGTGCTTTTAATTCTGCATAAATTGGTGCTTTTGCCGTATCGCTCAAAGATGATTTATCGATTTGATAAATGATTGCGTTGATTTTTGCAATTCCGGTATAGTTGTAACGCCAGGCCGAAAGAATCATACGGTTGTCTGCTTTCCAGGTATGTTTTTGTGCATCCTGATATTGTCCTCCATCGTACCAGTTTGTTCCTCTTGTTGGAATAGTAGCTTCATCTGAAACGGTTTCATTCAGGAAAAACACATACTCACTGGTTGGAAAATTGTTTGATATGTCATCTTTAAAACCTCTTAAAGAAGAATATGCTCCACCAACTAATGCATCAACTTCTTTTGGAGTATTTCCAAACTTTCCGTCTTCTACTTTATCATATAAATCTTCATTTAAATTCGTACATGATATCGTAAAAAGCATGCTTACTAATAACGCTGCTGTTATTTTGATTTTCATTTTCTATATTTTTGAGTTAATTCGCTTAATTGTTTAGCGTAAAGTTTAATCCAACAGAAATCGTTGTTGGTCGGGGATAATTATTATATCTGTCAATTCCGGGAGCCGCCAAACCAGTTTGATCCATTACTCCGGTTTGATTAATTCCGTCCTGCGCATTTAAACCAATCTCAGGATCTACTCCTTTATAACTTGTAAATACAGCAAGATTTTCACCCATTAGATAAATTCTAAGTTTTGAACTTTTGTATTTTAAAGGCAAAGTATATCCAACAGAAAGTGTCTGAAGTCTGAAGAATGAAGCATCTTCGATCCAATAACTTGAATATTTTGGAGACGATGTAATACCGCTGGTCAGGAAATCATCAGGAACATTAAACGTTGGCAATCTGTTTGGGTCGTTTAACATCATGTTGGTTGCATTTAATGCTTTTTGTCCAAACATTCCGTATCCGGAAATACCAAGATCAAAATTTCCGTAAGTAAAATTCATTCCAAGTCCCATAGTAAGATCTGGCTGAACATCTCCTAAAGCTTTTTTATCAGCATCTACCAAAGCATCGCCCAAAACTTTGTCTCCGGCAGCATTATAGTATAACATTTTTCCGTCGGCTCCAAGTCCTGCACTTTCAAATCCCCAGAATGTTCCAACTGCATAACCTTCAGCAATAATTTGAGAATATTGTCCAGACATACCTGATAAACCGTGTAAAGATCCACTGTAAATCACATCTGTTTTATACGTTGGATTTGATAGTTTTTCAATTTTTTGAACGTTATGTCCTAAAGTCAAATTCGCATTCCATGTAAACTTATCCCCTTTTACGATATCAGCATTCAAAGTAAGCTCCACTCCTTTGTTTGACATTTCTCCTACGTTTGCCAACATCGTTCCTACTAAATAAGGAGGCTGAGGCACTTCGTAAGTATATAATAAGTCGTTTGTATTTTTTGAATAATACTCGAATGATCCAGTGATTCTGTTAAAAAGGCTAAAATCTAATCCGATGTTTAATTGTTTTGTTGATTCCCATTTCAAATCAGGATTTGGGTTTTGTTGCGGAGAATATGCTAAACTCCAGGTTCCTGTAACAGGATCGTAATAACTATCATTTCCAACTCCTAAGATCGAAAGCGATTTATACTCTCCAATTCCGTCCTGATTTCCTGTAACACCATAACCTACTCTCACTTTAAGATTGTCTAACCATCCTTTTGTTGAGCTCATAAATTCTTCGTTTGAAATTTTCCAGGCTGCAGAAGCTGATGGAAATGTTCCCCATTTGTTGTTTTCTCCAAAACGGCTTGAACCATCTCTTCTTACAGTACCGGTTAGCAAATATTTTCCGTCATACGAATAATTTGCACGTGCATAAAACGAAACTAAGTTTGATTTTCCTTTATAAGAAAAAACATCTCCCAAACGGTATTTGTAACCTGCACCCAAATTGTTGTAGCTAAAAGCATCTGTTACAAAACCACTACGTTGTGCTCCAAAACCTTCGTATATATTTTCAAGATAAGAGTATCCTCCAAGAGCACCAATCGTGTGTTTGCCAATTACTTTGTTGTAATTTACATATAACTCTCCTTGTGCATTCGCAAATTCTGAATATGTTTTTTGGGCATAACCACCTTCTGTTGCACCTTCCAGAACAGCATAACTTGGTTTGTATATGTTTGCCTGAACAGCATTGTGCTCGTACGAAATATTAGCTACAGCAAGGAAATCTTTTAAAAACTTTACTTCGGTTTTAAAATATCCTAATAATCTGTGTCTTTCATTATTTGTTGTTCTGTCTGTTAAAATTTCAACCGGGTTTTCGTATAATGTATTGATTACATTTGAAAATTTTCCGTTAGAATCATATACCGGAATTGTTGGGTTTAGATTATAAGCACGTTCAAAAATTCTATAATCTACAGGATGCCATTTGTCAACATTGGCAAATAAACCCATATCAAATTTTACTTCTTTATTATCTCCAAGATATTGATAAGCACTTACATTTCCGCTTAATCTTTCTAAACCTGTTTTTTTGATAACACCTTCGTTATTCAGGTAAGAAAGTGATGTTCTAAAACCACTGTCGGCTTTACCGGAATTGATACTTAAAGTATGTGATTGTGAAATAGCGGTTTGCTCAATCGCCTTTTGCCAGTTTGTGTTTCCCCCATAATCAACAGCATCTTTGTTTCCTGTAGAACGAACATAATTTCTCCATTGGTTTGCTGATAAAAGATCTAAATTGTCTGTTACATAACCTACACTGGATAAACCGCTATAAGTTACAGAAACTCCTTTTGTACCGGATTTTGTCGTAATAATGATTACTCCGTTTGCTCCTCTTGATCCGTAAATGGCTGTAGCCGAAGCATCTTTTAAAACATCTACTGATTTAATATCTGATGGCTGAACCACATTAATGTCTACTCCTGCAATTCCATCTACTACAATTAGCGGACTGTTGCTTGCAGTTAAAGATGTTCCTCCACGTAAACGTATTGTAGAGCCTGCTGCAGGATCTCCTGAAGGACGAATGATATTTAAACCAGCCACTTTTCCTTGTAAAACCTGCTCTGTAGAAGAGATTGTCCCTTTTACAAGATCATCAGCCTTAACACTCGAAATAGCGCCTGTTAAATCTGATTTTTTCTGTGTTCCGTATCCAACAGAAACCACCTGAACTTCGGCAAGCATATAACCGTCATTTTGCAAACGAACGTCTATGTTTGGTTTTGTTGCTGCTGTAATCTGTACTTTTTGTGTTGTTGATCCTATAAACGATACTTCAATTGAACCTCCTACGGCTACCGTCAATACAAATTTTCCGTCAAAATCTGTTGTAGTTGCATTTCTGGTTCCTACTTCAATTACCGTAGCTCCCGGTAATACACTTCCTGCATTATCATAAACGGTACCTGATACCTGCTTTTTTTCCTGCGCAAACATTCCTGCCGAAAGAAAAAGCATGAAAATCATGAATACCACATTTTTAGTAGTCCACATTTGATGCAGGACTATTTTTTTATTTTTACTATTCATATGTAGTTATTTATTGTTTTTTATCGGTCATATGTAATTTGCATATCCACTATTAGCTGTTCTGCCAATTTATGGGGTATGCTCATTTCATTAGAATTGATGTTTTAATTTGATCGTGAATTATTTGTCTAAAGTTTTAAGAGGAATGGTAGTATCTGAAATCGTTTTGTCTTTATTGTCTTTTACCAAAACATGTATCTGATTCAAATTTGGAATACCATTTAGTTCTGAAACCAAGTTGACAAATCCTTTTATTTCAGCCGTTCCTCCGGTAAATTCACCCGAGATCACTTTGCTTCCGGCAGTAATCGTATAGATTAATTTGTTTACACCCGATTCGTTATTTTTTCTGGACATTCCCAGAAAATCTTTCTGACTGATCTGCAAAGGAAAAAAAGCAAAAACCGGCGCTGGTGGCGGTACATAAGCCCCGGCATATAAAATCTGATCCGGAGTTGTTCCTGCCCAATCATCTTTTACCATCAGAAAAACTAAATTTTTCATCTCATAACCGTCCGGAGCATTATAATAATCTTTTGGAACTAAATCCATTTTATAAAAGCCATTTCCTAAATCTTTCAATTTTGTTTTAGCCGAAATATCCGGCAACCATGACTGGTATTCCTGCTTAATATCCCAGTCGTTCAATCCGCTGTGCATGTGTACACTTGTAGCACCAGCAAATCCTGGAGCTAAATTGGCATTAAACAGGATACTTACTCCTTTATCAATTGTTGGTTTGGTTGGATAAGCTCTGATCAGCTCATTAGCCGTGTAAAATGAGGTAAAATCGGTATAAGGCATGTTTGCCACTTCGGTTTGTTTTGATCCGGTTTTGTTTTTCAAACGAAACCAAAATCCTGCACTGGCTGCAATCTCTGCCGGAGTTTTAGAAAAATATTGAGTTGGAGTTAAAGTAAAGCTCCAGATTTTATCTTTAACATGCGTTAATTTCGCAAAATCTGATGAGTTGTCCCAATGCCCGGCATCTGGTTCTGATGGTGACCAGATCCACATATAAAGATCTTCATTCTCTGCAAATGTGGTTCCTGAAAGATCAAAAAACCAGGTAACCTGTTCATCATATTTGTAGACTACCGGAAATGATGACATTGCACCTACAGCTCCAGCGGCATCTTGTGCCTTCATAAAATTAGGAGCCATCAAAAGGGCAAGTAAAATTGTATATATAAATTTTTTCATATTACTTTTTAATTAATAGCAGTTAATTTAAACACGTAAGACACAAAATCAGTTCCTCCAGAGGTACGTGCCAATTGAATTTCCATCTCTCCGCTTTTTCCCGGAATTGATGATAATCTTAGCTCGTCTGTTTTTTGAGTTTTTTGTGCATCACTATACAAGTAAATTTTGATGGTACTGCCCGGAGTTGTTGGCTGAAAATCTGAGCTTAGCTGCCAAAATCCTTTTGGGGCAAATAAAGGAGGCACATTGCCGGTAACTTCATAACTTGTTGGATTGTTCTTTTCATCTACACTGAATTTAATTTTAAAATCCTCGTAGTTAAAATAAGTACTCAAGTTTTGTTCGTTTGGATCGATCTTATTTGCTTTGGCAAATTCATCGACCATTTTTAAATTTGTTAATCCCCAATTTCCACTCACTTTCTCATAAATGGTTATTGGTTCAACGTAGCTTCCATCTTCTGTGTTATCGCAACTAATTGCAAAAAGACACATTAAAACAGCTAACCAGTAAATACTTTTACATCTCATAAAATTTTGGTTTTTGTTAGTTTTTCATCCTTTAAAAAGGACAGCACGAAACTAGATCTTAAATAAATCTAAAAAAAAATATCTTTGAAAAATCAAGATATTTTTTAGACATTTTAAAACACAACTAATTAAAAATCAATATTTTAAATAAATTTTATATTTACAAAAATCAAGACGTTGTTTAGACTAAAAACGCAAATAAAATATGGTAAAAATGACAATATCTAAATTAAAACATATTATTTTTTCACTATACATATATTTAATTGGTTTTTATTGTATAATTGCAAGTTATTAGACTACTTTTAACAATCAGAAACCACTTTCTCACTATAATCCTGCTTTTTTTAGTTGTATATTAAACAAGGCATTCCTGTTTATAAAAGTTGCTAATCATCAGCTCTTAAACTAATTTTGAATTAAAAAACGAATTAACTCAAACAGACCAAAAACATTTTTTTACCCCTAAACCAAACCAAAAAAACATGCGAAGAATATTATTTCTATATTTTTTCATTGCAGGTTTTTCTCTAGCTGCGAAAGAGACAAATCCTGTTTTAGAAGAATTAGATAAAGTACTCCTGAAAAAGGATATTTACTTAAAGCAAAAGTTTCGTAAAATAGACATTCTTAAAAAAAACGTCTCCAAGTTTACTTTAAGTCAGAACAACGAAAAACTGTACGATACTTATATGTTGTTGTTTGAAGAGTATAAATCCTTCAAATACGACTCTGCGTATTATTATTTAGAACAGGCCAAGATCAAGGCAATTGTTTTAAAAGAACCAAAATACTTAGCCAAAAGCCGGATCAAAGAAGGTTTCGTGCTGCTTTCGTCCGGATTGTTTAAAGAAGCCATTGATACACTTAATGTTATTGATGATAAAAAACTGGATCTTAAAAACAAGTTCGAGTATTATTCTATAAAAGCGCGAGCCTATTATGATCTGGCTGATTATAACCGTGATCAGCGCTTTAATATTCATTATGTACAACAGGGCAATCATTTTCTAAAGAAAGCTTTAGAACTTATTGGTACAAACTCAAATGAATATTGGGCAGCAGAAAGTCTGAAAAGATTAAAACAACAGGATTGGCGTGGTGCCGAATTTGCTTTTAGCTACTGGATCAATAACTATAAACTGCCACCGGATTATTATGGCATTGCTACCTCGAGTTTAGGTTATATCTATTCTGAAAGAGGATACACCAAAAAGGCAATTCAGTATCTGGCACTTGCTGCTATTGCTGATGTTAAAAATGCTACAAAGGAAACCGTTGCACTGAGAAATCTAGCCAACGAACTCTTTAAAATGGGATATTTAGACAAGGCAAATGAATATATTAACATTGCTATGGATGATGCGACTTTTTATAATGCTAGACATCGTAAAATTGAGATTTCGTCGATTTTGCCTATTATAGAAAAAGCGCAACTGAATAATGTAAAAGATAAAAATGACAAGCTGGAGCGAATCATTATTTTACTTACAATTCTTACTGTGATTATTATTTTGTTCTCTATTATTATTTTTAAACAATTAAAAGAGAGAAATAAAGCCCGAAAAATTATGGCTTCGTCCTATGCTCAGCTTCAGGAAATGAATATTAGTTTAAGTGAAGCCAATGCCATTAAAGAAGAATATATTACGTATTTTATTAAGGCAACATCTGCTTTCATTAATAAAATAGATCATATTCAAAAAAGTACACTGCATAAAATCATCACCAAGAAAACAGATGAAGTTATTGCGAGTTTAAAACGTTATAATGTCAAGGAAGAACGCGAAAATCTCTTTCATCAGTTTGATGAAATCTTCCTGAAATTATTCCCCACTTTTGTAACTGATTTTAATAATCTATTCCCAAATGATCATAAATGCGTGGTTAAAAAAGGGGAACTTTTAAACACAGAACTCCGCATTTTTGCTTTGTACCGATTAGGAATTCAGGACAGCAATCAAATGGCAGAATTTCTGGAACTTTCTGTGGCTACGATTTATACATATAAAACCAGAATTAAAAGTAAATCAGATTTTAAAGATACTTTTGAAGAGAAGATTATGGCGATAAAAACGATTTAAAAAGAATTAAAAAATCTGCCACGAACTACACAATTTTCACTAATTTTTTATACTGTAAATTAATAAAAAATAATTCGTGAAAATTGTCTAGTCCATGGTAAAAAAATTACTCCGAAGGCTCTAATTGAAGTACCACATTTTGATACCGTGTGCTGAGTGAAAATAATTGCTCGGCAAAAATCATAACGGCAAGCGGAATAAAGAAAAAGGAGATTAAATTTTCTACATATAAAAAGTAAGTCGTTACCATAAAAATACGTGCATATTCGAGGTAATACATCCATTTTCGCTGTTCAAGCAAAGCACCGCAGTTGATTAAGGTGATTAGAATAACAGAAAGCACAAAAACTTTATCAGCAATATTTAAAAATTCAAAATAATAGGTAAAAACGGTTAAAAACAACGTGCAAAAACCCAATTGAATGTAAAGATAATTCTTAAATCTTAATCTCTGATGCGGATTGGCTTTATCCTGCAAAAAACGTTTTTCCAACGTTGGACGAATATCCTGATCCATATGGGCGGGACTTCCAAAAACAGCCTTCCATCTGGCTTTAAAACCTTTGGATCGTTTCCATAATTCGTAAATCTCAAAATAGTAATGAAAATGCTGCCATAAAAAACTATAGCTTTTTAATGGATGTGTTAATCCGTATTTTGGTTTTTCTTCTTCTTCCTGAAAGGTTCCAAAAAGACGGTCCCAAAAAGTAAACATATCTCCGTAATTTTTATCCAGATATTTCTCGTCAGATGCATGATGAACGCCATGAACAGATGGCGTTACAAAAACATATTCCAGCCATTTTATTCTTCCGATAAGCTGAGTATGGGTAAAAAAAGAATAAGCTCCGTGTACGATTAACATGGTGATTACCATTGATGGATGGAAACCTATAAAAGGGAGTACACACCAAAATCCTGTTCGAATAATAGCCTGAAAAGTGGTAATTCTGGCCGCAGCCGTAAAATTAAACTCTTCGCTATGATGATGTACAATATGTGCAGCCCAGAAAAAATTGACTTCATGCCCCAGTCTGTGGTACCAATACCAAACAAAATCGGTAGCCAAAATAAGGGCAAACCATACAAAAACATTACTCGGAATATCTAAAATTCTATAATTGTCATAAATCAGATAATACAATTGATAGAAACTTGCTGCTATAAATAAATTGATCAGTCGTTCAGCAATACCAATACTAATATTAGACACTGAGCTTTCGTAATTAAAAATTTCCGGTCTCTTCTTGCGTTGTGCCAGTTTATATTCTAAAAACAAGAACAAGAAAAAAGCAGGCATTGCAAAAGCTAGAAAATTAATATGTTTCATTTTAAAAATTACTTTTTTGATTTATAAAAAAACACTTAAATCTGTTGAGCGTAATTATTTCTAACAGATTACTATTAACTTAAAACAAAGATATTTTCATCGATTAATACCTTCTCTTTTGAAAATAATATTAATCAATGAAAACAGTCTTTGTATGCTAAAAATCTATCTTTTAATTCTGCTTAAACTTTGGCTCAGCCAATGCTACTTCTTTTACTGATTGTGTGTCGGCAACTTTTTGCAGGGCGATAATATAAGCTGCAATACGAGGTGTAACATTGTGTTTGGCTGCAATTCTAAAAACAGTTTCAAAACCTTTTTCCAGAATATCTTCTAAACGTGTATTAATCTGATGAATTCTCCAGGATTCCAAAAGTGAATTCTGAAGCCATTCAAAATACGAAACGGTTACACCTCCTGCATTTGCTAAAATATCCGGAACAACTAAAACATTGTTGTCATGCAATATTTGATCAGCATCAGACGAAACCGGGCCGTTTGCTCCTTCTACAATGATTTTAGCACGAATATCTCTGGCATTCTTTTGTGTAATAACATCTTCTTTTGCTGCAGGAATCAATACATCAACATCCAGCAATAGTAATTCTTCATGTTTAATGGCAACCGAATTTGGATAGCCTTTAATGCTTTTATTATTCAGATTGTAATAGAGG
Source organism: Flavobacterium chilense (assembly GCF_001602525.1). Lineage (GTDB taxonomy): Bacteria > Bacteroidota > Bacteroidia > Flavobacteriales > Flavobacteriaceae > Flavobacterium > Flavobacterium chilense. Next base: position 61,099 of record NZ_LSYT01000003.1, on the reverse strand, counting down.
ATTAGCTCCGGAATATTAAGCCCTTCAGGGTTATAAAAAGCTTCATGTACATCGCTAACGGCAACTACTTTTAGTCCTTTTTCATATAAAAATAAAGCCGAATGTAATCCTACATTACCAAAGCCCTGAATAGCCACACTTGATCTTGCAGGTCTTAATTTTAATTTTTGAAGTGCCAGTAAGGTAATAATGCTCACACCGCGTCCTGTTGCCTCTACTCTGCCTAATGAACCTCCGGAATGCAAATGTTTTCCGGTTACCACGGCATGAATGGTTTTACCATGAACCAATGAAAATTCATCCATCAGCCAGCCCATTTCGTCCGGACCTGTTCCCATATCCGGTGCAGGAACATCTTTTTCAGGTCCAAAAATATCAGATAATGCTTTGGTATAAGCTCTTGTAATTTTTTCTAATTCGGTTTTCGAAAGTGTTGCCGGATCACAAATAATACCGCCTTTTGCTCCTCCAAACGGAATTCCAGTTACGGCAGATTTCCAGGTCATCCAGGCAGCCAGTGCTTTTACTTCGTCCAGATTTACGGCGTTATCATAACGAATCCCTCCTTTTGACGGCCCTAAAGCTGTATTGTGAATGACACGGTAACCTTCGAAATTTTGTTCTGTTCCGTTGTCTAAGGTGATTGAAAAGTTTACGACAATTTGTTTTTCAGGTCGTTGCAATTTCTGCCTGATCGATTCCTCTAAATTTAGAATATCAGCAGCGATATTAAAGCGATCAATCATTGATTGAAAAGGATTCTGTTTTATTAATTCTGTACTCATGATATATATCTTTTTAAATTTGGGTATTTGATTTACTATATTTAATTCATTCTATTTTAAAGATTTACAGACAACTTTTATCTGCTGTAAATCGTTTTGACAACTGCAACATGGAATTTTAATCCGACAACATTGCATCATTATGTTGGTATTTCGATTTGATCTCATTTTATCTGTTTTTTAATAATTCTAAAAAAAGCCTTTCATGGTGCATGAAAGGCTAAAAAAAAAAAATAACTAACAAGTACTTTCTCTATTAACGCCATTTCAGCACATGGTTCATCATGCAGCACATCGTGAAGCTGCATACAAACGTGATGATATATAGGATATAGTTTTTCATTGTTGAGACAAATTTATAAATTATATTTATAAATTCTATAGAATTAGTAGAGTTTATTTTAAATATGATACAACTTTATTTAAAAATCACTGTAAAATAAACACTTACGAGATAAAAATATTTTATTTAAATTGAGAAATAACGATCAAAACGATCGAAATTAAGGCTAAAAAGATTCCAATAAAATTAATTTTGGATAATTTTTCCCTGAAAAAAAACAAGCCAACGAGACTTCCTAAAATGATAACTCCCATGTTCATTCCGGCAAAAACGGTCGAAGGATTTTCGGCGAAAGCCTTATGTGCTTTTAAGTAAAACAGAATATTTCCGAAATTAAAAATCCCAACCAAAGCTCCAAAAAGGATGTTTTTAGGTTCGAGTTTCACATTTTTAATTCCGATTTCGTAAACTGAGATCAGGATTGCAATACCCAATGCAATACAAAATACAACGAATAAAGAAGTTGGATAAGGCAAAGTAGTATAAAGCGCTATTTGCTTAAAAAGAATATCAATGATTCCGAAACCAATTAAAACAGTAGCCGGAAAAAACCATTTGTTCTCTGTGTTATCAGATTCTTTTCTTAAAATAAATAAAAGTGCCAGAAACCCAACTACAAGCCCTATAACTTTATAAGAATTAAATTCTTCTTTAAAAATAAACCATGCGGCAAGTATGGGAATAAATAAAGACAAACGCTGTGCTGCATCAGTTTTGACAATTCCTGTATGTCTGATCGAAGCGACTAAGAACAGAAAAACAACCGGCAATAAAACTCCAATAGCAATATAAATATTCCAGGGTGCATTTGCATCTACTTCGGTCAAATCAGGATTAAAAGTAAAATAACAAAGTATTAAGGCAATAATGTAATTAAAAGCTATTATTTGCGTGGGATTGCCATTATATTTACGGGTTATTTTGAAAATAACACCCACAATTACGCTGCATAAAATACTTAAAACAAGAAATAACATAGGACTAAATTTTGATCACAAAAATAGTGTTTAAACTCCTTTAGTTTTATTTTTTATTTCTTTTATTCCAGCCTTTTTTATTTCTAACTGTATAATTTTTCCTTTTTTATTTTTGATAAATTCCAATGTAGTATTATTATTGTCGGAGCGGAAAAATTTTGCCTGAGATTCTGGCAACAATTCAATATTATAATCCATGTAATACAACTTGTTGTCTTTCTTCAAAATTTGGATATTTTCATACTCTCCTATGTATTGATCGTAAATTTTAGGATCTATTGCTATCTGAATGTGTTTGTACGGAAGTTCAACTGCTTTTCCAAAACAAATTCCGGCAAGTCCATAAGCGATGTAGTATGATTTTGATTGATTATTCGACAAAACTGTAATCAAAATATTATCCTTTGTAAATTTATTAAACGAAGTCATCGCACCAAAGAAACCACCATCGTGTGCAATTAACTCATGATTTTGATTATAGAACGGATTAATCATAACTCCAAAACCAAAATTTTGATCATTATATGATGTGAACATTTTTTTCTTAAATTCTTCCGACAATAAGATTTGACTATTGAAAAGTGCCTTATTCCATAAATTTAAATCTTCGACTGTCGAATAAATACCATCGTGTCCTAAATTAAAATTCCAGTTGATATATGGATTTTTCATTAATTTGTTATTGTCAACATAATACAATTTAGTCATTTTATCTACTATTGCATCATTTGTCGTAACGCCGGAATTGTACATTTTTGCTTTATCAAATAAATGCTCTTTCAGATAAGCTGAATAAGTTTGTCCGGATACTTTTTCTATGATCCTGCCAAGTAAATAATAACCAATATTACTGTAAGCTGTATTTGTGCCAGGCTCAAACAACAAAGGCATTTTAGCTATATAAGCATATACCGAATCTTTGTCGAGATCAGTTTTAGTCAAATACAATTCATCAAAATCCATTTGCAGTCCGGCATTATGCGACAGCATCATCTTTAAGCTTATCTTTTCTCCTTTTGGAAAATCACTAAAGTATTTATTTAAAGAATCATCTAATGAAAGCTTTCCGTTTTCTGCTAATTGCAAAATAGCAACAGCAGTAAATTGCTTTGAAACCGAAGCCAAACTGAATTTTGAATCTATGGTGTTTTTTACTTTCCATTCGTAATCAGCAAAACCATATGCTTTTTTGAGCAGTATCGAATCATTTTTGGAAATCAAAACTGTACCACTAAAATCATTAATGGCAAATTGTGCATCCATGTATTGTTCTAATTTACTGTTCAGTTCTTTTTGCGAATATCCAAAAGCAAATACCAACAATACGATTAGGGTAAATTTTGATTTCATGCGAATTATTTTTTACAATTAATGATTATTTTATTCAGTGTTTGATCCAGCAATGTTATTTCTTCCAGCGATAAACCATCAAGTGCAGTTTGTCTGTTGATCTTAATAACCGGCTGTATTAATTCAAGTGTTTTTATTCCTTTATTTGTGATTTCAAGATTGAATTTTCTTCTGTCTTCGGGATGGATTGTTCGGGTTAGATATTCTTTCTTCACCATTAATTCGATCATTCTCGTAATGGAAGCGTTGTCTTTAAAAACAAGATTTGCTAGTTCGTTTTGAGAAATATCCTGATTATCATTTAGTATAATCAACACCAGGCACTGATCTACCGTAATGTCTTCGACCACTTTGGTAATATTTTTTTGTGCCAGCTTTCGATATTCTTTAATTGCCTTTTCAATAGAATAAAGGGCAGTTCCGGTTGGATTTTCAAGTTTCATATCTTTTTTTATTTGATGCAAATATAATTGATATATCAATATAATTTAAAAAAAATAACAAAACTGTATCAAATTAGTTTATGCATAAAGTTTTTAATCGCTTTTTAACCAGCCTGTAATACTCATTCTTGTATTTTGTGTTACCAGTACTTCGTGAACTAATTCATTACTTTTAAAGAATACTGTTTTACCCTGTGTAGGCGAAATTTTTTGATTGTTATTTTCCTGATGAATCATCAGTTCTCCTCCATCGCTTTCTTTCCAGTTGTTGTTGAGATAACTAATCATGGAATATTTACGACCCGGATTATTTTTAAACTGATCTAAATGTTTCAGATAAAAATCTCCGGTTTCATACAAAGAGTAATGAAACTCGTAACCGGTGATTCCGGCGTAACAAGTTTGATTTAAGTAAATAATGAAAGCGTCTATCTGAGCAAAGAACTCATTTTCGAAAACATTGTTATGCTTTTTATCCAGCCAATAAATAGAATCACTTCTGATAGCACCATCATAAGACAGTTTTTCTGAATTGCCTATTCCTGCAGCCATCAACAAGCTTTTGCTATTTAAATCGAGTAAGTTTTGTTTTAAATGATTCGCTAATTCCGGGCTTAAAAAATGCTCGGATATTCCAACATTATTCTCAATATAACTCGCAATCAAATCCTCGAAACCATTTTCCATTTTACTTTGGGAAAGACTGCAAATACAGCTAACGCAGCAAGGTAGACGAAATAAAAATGGAAAGACCATATTTTATCATAAATAAAAAAAGCCTGACAGATTTTAAAATTCAGTCAGGCTCTTTTATTAAAGTTAAAAAACTACAATTTACTGATATAACTTCCGTACATATCTTTAAACTGATGTCCTTGCGCAAAGCGATCTTTGCTCAATTTTTTATATTCGACTAATCCCCACAAAATAAATTCTTTCATGAAATATTGGTCTTTTTTATCCAGTTGTGGCTGGTATTTTTTTAGTAATACGTCAAGCGGAGTTACTTCATCCAAAATGGCCTGATACTCCTTGTCTGATGCATCGTCCAGCAATTCGAAACCGCTTTCGGCAAAAAACCATTCTATCAAATCTGTATATGGTGTTTTCTCACCCGGTTTCTCTAATTTTTCGATTTTTGGTAAAAGTGTCGGGAATAACGTTCTAATTGCTGAACCTATTAGATTTTGTGCTACTGCAGCAGCTCCCTCCTGCTCTCCTTCATATACCAATTCTACTTTTCCGGTAATGGCAGGAATAATTCCCATAAAATCAGACAGTCTTAAAGTAGTTTTATCTACTCCTGCTTTTAAAGCACGACGTTCTGCTGTGCTCATTAAATTCTCAAAAGCAGTAATGCTCATTCTCGCACTTACGCCACTTTTATTATCGATGTATTCACTGTCACGAGCTTCAAAGCTTATTTGTTCCAGAATATCTTTGGCCAAACCTGGTACATAAACTAATTTATGTTGTGTTTCGTCCAGCTTAGCTTCCTGCTCTGTAATTGTTCTGGCAATTGCAACGCTTTCCGGATAATGTGTCAGGATTTGAGAACCAATTCTGTCTTTTAACGGTGTTACTATGCTTCCGCGATTGGTATAATCTTCAGGATTTGCAGTAAAAATAAATTGCATATCAAGTGGCATTCTTAATTTGAATCCTCTAATTTGAATATCTCCTTCCTGCAAAATATTAAATAACGCTACCTGAATTCTGGCTTGTAAATCGGGTAATTCGTTAATTACAAAAATACAACGATTCGCTCTTGGAATCATTCCGAAGTGAATCACACGATCATCTGCATAAGATAATTTTAAATTCGCCGCTTTTATCGGGTCAACATCTCCAATTAAATCAGCTACAGTTACATCCGGAGTTGCTAGTTTTTCAAAGAAACGTTCACTTCTGTGCAACCATGAAACTGGAGTTTGATCCCCTTTTTCAGCTATCAGATCTTTTGCAAAACGCGAAATAGGATTCAATGGATCATCATTGATTTCAGAATCTGTTACAAACGGAATATATTCGTCTAACAATTCAACCATTTTACGCGCCAAACGTGTTTTTGCCTGACCACGAAGTCCTAGTAAATTTATATTATGACGGGATAGAATCGCACGTTCTAATTCCGGAATTACTGTATTTTCGAAACCATGAACACCTTCAAAAACCGGTTTCCCTGATTTTATTTTTTCGCGAAGATTATTACGTAATTCGTCTTTGATACTTATACTTTGATATCCTGCGGCTTTTAACTGACCTAATGTGTTTATATTTTTTATTTCCATTTTTATTGAAATATCTAATTTGTTATTTAATCTGGATGATGTAAAATGCACTGATGTGCTTGTTTACGACATTCGATGTTTTAAAGAAATTCTTTGACTCCGCTCAGCATGATACTTAAGCTTTTAAGTCTTTGTTGCCTTGAGACTTTGTCACTTTTGAACCTTAAGTTAACGAACTCTTTTTTTTCTATTCGTTTCGTAATCTTCAAAAATCATTTCGCCCAAACCTTTCAATCCGGTATAAAATGCTTTTCCCTGATTGGCTTCGGTAAAATGATTGACAAAACGCTGTAAATATGGGTCGTTTGCAATCATAAAGGTCGTAATCGGAATGTGTAATTTTCTGGCTTGTTGTGCCTGGGTGTAACATTTGTCTACAATATACTCGTCGAGTCCGTTACTGTTCATGTAATATGAACCATCGCGTTCGCGAACGCAGCTCGGTTTTCCGTCAGTAATCATAAAAATTTGCTTGTTGGTATTTCGTTTTCTACGCAAAATATCCATTGCCAATTGTAAACCTGCAACTGTATTGGTATGATAAGGACCCACTTGTAAATAAGGTAAATCTTTAATTGGGATTGTCCAGGCATCGTTTCCAAAAACCAATATATCAAGTGTGTCTTTTGGGTAACGTGTTGTGATTAATTCAGCCAAAGCCATTGCTACTTTTTTAGCAGGAGTGATTCTGTCTTCTCCATACAAAATCATACTGTGACTGATATCGATCATCAAAACCGTACTCATTTGGGCTTTATATTGTGTTTCTTCTACCACCAAATCATTTTCGGTCAGCATGAAACTTTCAACACCATTATTTATTTGGGCATTTCGCAGGCTTTCTGTCAACGAAATACGCTCTAAACCATCTCCAAAACTAAATTCCCGAAATTCTCCTGTATGTTCATCGCCATTTCCGGCATGTTTGGTTTTGTGATTTCCGTTTCCGGAACGCTTTAAATTTCCGAAGATCTGATCTAAAGCTTGTTGCCTAATAGCGCGTTCTGTTTTAGCAGTGATTCCAAAACCACCTGTTCCGTCTTCTTTAACCTCGTCTTTTATGTAACCTTTCTTTTTTAAATCTTCGATAAAATCATCGATGGTATAATTTTCGTCGGTAAGTTTATATTCTTTATCCAACTCCCGAAGCCAGTCTATAGCTTCATCAAAATCGCCCGAAGTATGGGTGATTAACTCTTTGAAAATGCCAAATAGTTTTTCAAACGGAGACTGAAATGGGGCTTCGTATGTTTTAAAATAAAAACCTTTTCTAAATTCGTTTTTCATAATTCTAAAATTAAGCTATTTTAGAATTACGAAAAAAGAAACGTTTATTAATTTTTAGTTAAAGTATTTGAAATAAATGAACTAAAATTGGTAAGAAGTATATTAATTATTCAAACTTTCCGTCAAGATAATACCAGACATTATTTTCGAATTTAAAGGTCGAAAACTCATAATGAACCTGGGGTTTTGAATTTGAATCTAGAAAATAGGCTTTAAATTCAACTGTATTTTCGGTAAAACTTAGGATTTCCAGTTTTTGCCATTGATTACTTGTCGCCCATTTTAGAATTTCTGACTTTGAATAATATTTCCGTTCTGAAACATAAGTGGTTTCTACAAGATAATCTGCATGATGAGTTGCATAAGCTGAGTATCTTGAACGCATTAAAGCTAATGCCGTTGGTGCTTTTTGATCTTTTTCCAGGTACTGTCCGCAGCAATTTTCGAACTGTAAACCGGTATCGCAATAGCATTTTTTACTCTTCATCAACCTGTTCTTCTCCATTAATTTTTACATGTAACTGATTTAACAGAACCTGATATCTGCTAATTTCTCTCAGATCTTCATCTTCTTCTGCATGATCCAGCATATCGTCTAATGTTTCACTTACTTCAAGCAATTTGTTATTAGCTTCTCTATTTTGTTTTGCAGCAATCAAATCAATGATTTCCTGTACGTTTGCTTTTAAGTCTTCGTATTTCATATTTATATATATTTTTTGTCACGAATTTCACCAATTGCCACTAATTTTTAATTTCTATTGAACATAAATTTTAAAAAAATAATTCGTGAAAATTCGTGGTAAACCTATTATTTATTGCTCTTTTTTGTCTTCGTTGAATTTCTTAATGATTTCTTTTAGCTTTTCCTTACGCGCAATTTCAGCCTGTTTTACTTTGTTTTGGGCTTTATGCAATTTGTCATTATGCTTTTTGATATTCCTTTCGTTGTTGCGTCCCATTATATTTCTCTTTTAATTTCGTCTAAAGTCTTCTCTGTAAATATCAATTCATTGATAATTTGTTCTCTTAACTTCTCAATATCATCATAATCAAAATATTTTGCCCAAGAGGTTAATTGCTGCAAATTTCTGATTTGTTTTAATCTTTTTGCAGTTTCAAAACTGGTTCTCAAGATTGCTTTTTTATCATATTGTGGATTATTTTTATGCTGATAATTTGCTGTGTTTTTATTAAAATCTGCCTCTATATAATATAACTTATCTTCGGCATTATCAGGATAAAACTCATTCCAGGCTGCAAAACCTATTTTAGTTTTAGAAGGTGTTTCCGGATCCATTGCTATCAAACGCCACTTGCTGTTGGCCAATCTTCCCCAATGATTTGAAACACGATACATTCCGGCTTCGGTATAATAATAGGTACTTCCGGCTTTACTTTCAAACTGTTTCTTCAGACCTTCAATTTTATCTGAAAGCACCTCATGAAAAACACAAAAGGTATTTTTGAACGAATTAGGATGTGGCTTAAAGTTTTTTTGCATGTGCAAATATACTGAGATTGTCACGAACTCCCTAAAACAAAGATAAATTGATTAACTTTGTACCTTCAATTTTAAAATAAAAAATCATGTCTAAAGATTCACACGAAAAAATGTTGCAAAAAGGAGTTTATACCGGCATCATAGAAAAAGATGAAAACAACAATTATTTTTGTGGTGAATATCTTTTAGATTATAAGATAGCTCACACTAATTTTGAGATTGGTGACTGGATTACCATAAAATCTGTAATTGAAAATCCAAGTGATATTAGTTATGATAAATATCCAAAGAAATCAAAAAACTTTAATAAAGCGAATAATAAGCCTGAGGATAAATAGTGTTGTTTCAGGTTTCAATTTGAAATGAGGAGATTTAACCGCAAAGCACACTAAGTTTTTTACTTTAGTAATAATGAAATATAAAGTTCGCAAAGCTATATCTGCATGAGGCTTTGCGAACTTTGTGCTTTATAAAAGCCTGTATGTAAAACTTAAAGTGCTTTGCGGCTAAATATGTATTTACAAATAACTTTTCTGAATATTTTTTCGATGAAAACTGAAAAGTTAAAAAAAAGTGTACCTTTGCAAAAAATTTGTCGTTTTGAAATAAAAAACACCCATTTCAAACTAACAGACAATAAGTTACCTTTTATTTATGAAAAAAATAGTTGAATACCGTAAGTTACTAGAAGTAGACAAAACTGCAGAGTTAAAAGATTTAAAAACGATTTATCGTAATGCAATGAAAGAATCACATCCTGATAAATTTCAAGGTGATGATGCTGGTTTAAAAGCTGCAGAAGAAAAAAGTAAATCTATTATTGAAGCTTATCACTTTTTAGTAAGCATTCACCCTGATACTATCAAACTTAATTTACCTGAATACACTGAAACAATTTCAACTTGTTCTATTACAGATTATAAATTTGTAGAAGGCCGTTTAATTATTGATTTCTCTAACGGAAGCGTTTACGAATACATCAGTGTTCCTAAAGCTACTTACGTAAAAATGGTAAATGCTGATTCTCCTGGAAGATTCGCAAAAAGACATATTTTAAACTCTTTTACGTGGAGAAAGAAAACAAATCAAGAATAGATTTCTTCTAAAATATTCCTACAAGCACTCTGACATCAGAGTGCTTTTTTTATGCGTAAAATTTAAAAAATTATCAATTTATACTCATTATAATAATACAATTAAGAGTTTTTAATCAAATAATACCAACAAACACCCTGATTACATGAGAATTAAGCTTAAAAAAACTATAACAAAATTTTAGGTTACAAAATTCTTTCTGTTTTATATTTTTAGATACTTTTGTTGCACAAATCAATTAACTAATTAATTTTTTATAATGAAAAAAATACTTTTTTTACTTACCGCTTCTGTAGCGATTATTTCATGCAGCAAAGTTAAAGACGGAGAATACTTAATTACCGGAACTGCAAAAGGAATTGAAAACGGAAAAACAATCATTCTTCAAGGTCAGGATCCTAAAACAAAAATGCCTGTAGCCCTTGACACTGTAAAAGTGGAAAATGGAAAATTCGAAATAAAAGGAAAAGTAACTGAGCCAGCTTTTCATACTTTAATTCTTCAGGATGCTAATGGTCCAATTCCTTTTATATTAGAGACAGGAGAAATTACTATCGCAATTGATAAAGATAGTATTCACAAATCTAAAATATCAGGAACTTACAATAACGATGAGTATACAAAGTTTAATGAAGATATGACAAAAACTCAAAAAAGTTTAATCGATTTTCAGAAAAAAAACACTCAAAAAATGCAACAAGCTCAACAAGCTCAGGATACTGCTACAATCAACAGCTTGATGAAACAATACATGACTTTACAAACTGAAGTTCAGGCTAATTCTAAAAAGAAATATTTAGCTTACGCTGAAACTCATCCAAAAGCATTTATCTCTGCTTTAATTGTTCAAAGCATGATTAATGATCCAAGTACTGATATTAAAAAAGCTGAGGCTTTATACAACTCATTAGATGAGTCATTAAAAAACAGTACTACTGGTAAAGAAATTAAAACAAAATTAGGTGAAATGAAAATGCCTGCAGTTGGAGCATCAGCTACTCCTCCTGTTGGTAGCGCTAAATGAAGAGCAGATTTTTCAGCTCCTAATCCTGAAGGAAAAGTAGTTTCTCTAAAAGAAAGTTTAGGTAAAGTTACTATTGTAGACTTTTGGGCTTCATGGTGCGGACCATGCAGAAAAGAAAACCCTAACGTTGTAGCTATTTACAAAGAACTACACGCAAAAGGATTAAATATTATTGGTGTTTCTTTAGATAAAGAAGCTGCTGCCTGGAAAGAGGCTATCGCCAAAGATGGTTTAACCTGGACTCAGGTATCAAACTTAAAATTCTGGGATGAGCCAATTGCTAAGCAATACGGAGTAGAATCTATTCCGGCAACCTTTATTCTTGATGCATCAGGAAAAGTAGTTGCTCAGGACTTAAGAGGACCTGAATTGAAAGCGAAAATCTTAGAGCTTTTAGCTAAATAATACCAAGTATTCAATACAACAAAAAAAATCTCCCTGGTGGAGATTTTTTTGTTTTTAGACAGCCAATATCTAGAAAAGTATATTATTTCAAAACAGGAATAAAAATACAGCCTGAAAAGGAACTATTGCAAAGATGATTTAATCTGTAGAGATATTTAATATTTTTAAAATAATACAATTTCTAAGTACTATCAAATAGAAGTTATTTCTTCATTTTTAATTCTAATACATGAATAATAGCAATGGCTGGCGACTTTAAGAGTCCTAAATTGAAAGTAAAAAAGACAAAAATACCATACAAATAATCCTACTTTTATAAAAAACCACATAAATAAGCTTTTTTTATTTTATTCAATTCCAACGAATTAAAAAATAACTTTAAAATAACTTAAAATTAAGTACTTTTTTTGTTTGGAAATGTAGAAAGAGTTCCTATCTTTGCCACCGCTTAGAACAACAAAGCACAACAAAACAAAGCTTAAGGGGAGATACTCAAGCGGCCAACGAGGGCAGACTGTAAATCTGCTGTGTGAACTTCGCAGGTTCGAATCCTGCTCTCCCCACCAAAAAAGTCCTAATGAAAATTAGGACTTTTTTTTATGTTCAAAAACTCGAAAATAAATATGGAAAACATGCGAATCATTAGATTTACAGGTTTTTTATTTTAAACTGCTTTTCATTTTCTTAACCGAACTAAATCTGTCTGGCAGAGTTGTGACACAATGCTAATCAAAGAAACAAATACTCAATGAAATCAAGGTTAACAAAAACAAGATTCAAATATTTATTATGCTATTTTTTAATCTTTTTTAAATTTTAATCTATTTGTGCCCTGATTAAATAGCTTGGGATGAATCTTAAGAGATATCTTAAAACCAATATTGTTACCATTTGATTTATATGTTAACAATTCTGGACCAAATGATAAATCTACATTGATCAAATCAAAACCAATATGAGGATAAAATGAAAAATAAGAATCATTGTTTTCATTTTTTGAACGGAAACTCGCTTCTATTCCAGCTTCTACAAATATTAGAGTATACTGCAAGTTTGCTGATAAACCAATCGCTTTATATTCAGGAATATATTCTAAATAATAATTATGAGCTGGTCTGGACCAACCCCAATTGTCTTTAAACTTTAAAAAATTATATCCGACCCCAAAAGAATATTTTTCCAGTGTGCTATATCCAAACTTCACAGAAGGCCCATGAACAGTATTTTGACTAATAGATTTTGATTGAAAAAATATTAGAAAATATAAAATAAAGATTAACTTTTTCATGTTTTATAATAAAAATATAGTTTACGGTTCACCTCTTCACCTTGTTCAACAACTATTCTGATAGTATTCTTATTTCGTATCTTGTTGATCGCATTACAGATGTCCACAAAAAAGAAATCACCACGCTGGATTTTAACTATTTCTGACACCCAACGATCAGGTCCTAAAACTGAATCATCTTCTAGTTTTATATTTTTACTTTCTTTATTTTGCATTTTAAAGTTTTTAATCCTAGTATCTTTTTCTGGTAGCGAGGCATTTCCCGTGTAAAAGACCCAATATTCATTTTTACCAGTTTCCACAAGGATAGACGTCTCCGGATTATGAATAACTTTGTTCAAAATAAATCCAATCTTAAGTGGATCTGTCGTGTATATAGCTGTTTGATATTCAGCTTTTGAATTTAAACCTATTTGTTCCATGATTATTAATTGTTTTATTTTTATAATTTCTTCTTTAGTTTCTCTATTTAACCTATTAAGCAGAACATGTGCATTTTTGCACAGTTCCATAAAAAGAACAAATTTTAAAAGTTATAGGCTGACTCATTGTTACAAAAAAACATCCAAATACTTTCCAGGCGCCTGGAGCTAAAGTAAAAGGTATATATTCAAAAACTTCTCTTCCCTCATAGAGCCAGGTTTTTGTGACACAACCCGTGATGGTGTTAGCACTGTGTATATTTGTGAGTCTGTAATAGCTGTATCCATGTACTACACATGAAAACTGATCTGCATAATAATTATCAGCCCTTAAGTAATTTACAGACCCGTCTGAGGAAGGTTCAGCATTGATTTGTAAAAGTTGTAAACCAGGCGTTGCGCCAAAATCAATTGTTTTACTCTTACTCATATGATAAGAAACGAACTTTTTAATAGGAGTTCCATTAATTTCGGTCAATTGATTACTCCATACTAATTGATACAATTTTTTTAAATCTTCAATATCAGTGTTTTCTAACTTACTCTTTTCACCATAATTCATAATTGAAAAAGGTGTATCTGTTCCAAATAATTCGCTTTTCCATTTGGTTTCACTAATGTTAGCAAAAAAATGTCTTAGTCCAAAAATATGTCCCATTTCATGCTCAATAGTTTCTATTTGTTCCTGATAGGTCTGTTTAAACATTGTTGGATAAATGTAAAATGTATTTTGTCCTGCACCGGGAAAAAATGCCGATGCTAATACGCAGCCTGAATTATCACAATCCTCCGTGTGCATATCTATTTCAAAATCCCACCCGTCTCTGACTTCATGAAATTTTACAGGCCATGCATCTTTCCAACCCATTGTTGCTTGCACAAAAAGTTCTCGTACACCATTTTTTGCAGCTTCAGGATTTTTAAAATAACTATCAAAAGATTTACTGAATCGCCAGTTCAAACTTACACCTACATCCCAAAGAGGAATAAATCCACCCGTACCTACCCTAATTTTATTAGGATTCATATTATCTGGCTCTGGATAACCTTTAGAATCAGTAACGCAAATTACCTTATTGTTGTAAACATGACGATATTCTTCAGCTGGCAAAAATGTTGATGTATTTAAATCAAAAGCTGACTCAGTTTTAGTTGTTTTCTTTGTTTCCATTTTAGTTTATTTATTTTACAATTAAAAGTATTTTTATTCTATTAAGCTTCATTTAAAATTACTGTATGAATTTTCCAAAAGTAAATCCGATATTAATTCCTACAAAATGATCCTTGTTGACTTCTTTCCATACAAGTTCAAAATTAACTGACGGCTTTCCTTCCTTATCTTTTAAACTAAAAGGTATTCCAAGTTTCCAGTTTAAGGTATCATACTTTCCAAAAGTCTTATCTATCCCAGAACTAAAGCCAAATATACCATCTAGGATAAAAAAGCTGACAAATTCGGCACTTAAAGAAGGTGTTATGAATTTTTGAAAATCACCTCCATAAACCGTTTTATTTTCTTCAATAAGAAAACTATTCTGAGGGCTATATACAGGAAGAGTATATTTCGTAAGCGTCTCTGTTTCTACATTATTATTATTTTTGATATTCCCAAATCCACTGATGTAACATGACTGTCCACTACTCCATTTCCAATATTTTGTAGCTCCAGCAGTAATATACCAAGGATAAAAATTTTCTTTTTTGACCTGAGTTGTAGATATATCGTTTAATATTTCATACTGACGTGCTGAAACAGGTATATACGTTTCAACTGAATACCAATGATCTGTACTGAGATTATACAACCTGAATTTCCGCATATAATCCACTTCTTCTTTAGCAATTTTTTTATAGAAATCGGTTTGTTTTTCCTTAGTAGTTTTATCATCTGAGACATTATCATAAACTGCTTCCTTAATGAGTTTTTCAATTGCATTTTCTCGGAAAGTGCTCATTTTTTCTTCTTGTTCTCCCTCATAATAAATGCTACCATTACCTATATAATGGAACTTTATATTAAATCCTAAATCGTTTTGCAACTTCCCATTTTTATAAATTGATGTAAAATCATCATCAACTTTGCCTTTGACTCCAGTAGTAATCAAAAAACGTACAGCATCTGTTTCATCTTTCCTGGTATCAAAAGTGCCTCCCAAAAACAATGTTTCATCAGCAGTACTTAAAACCGCATAAGCTTTTTGGAAAGTAAGATCTTTTGAAGATGTCACATAACTTGATATTTCTGAGGCAAAAAATTGATTTAATGCAGAGGGTGTTAATAGTAGTTTACTGCCTTTATCATTTTGCTGCCTTACAAGTGCAGTAATGAAATTTGATTTCGCGCCTGTGATCATAATGACTTGAGGAATAATCGTACTATCTATAAGTTTATTGATACTATTATCCTTTTCATTTATACCAATATCTCGATAATATTTATCAACGGCATCTTTTATATACTTGGGTGGATCATTTTGTGCAAACATTAAAAGGCTGAAAGAAAGCAACAAAAGGGTAAATATTTTTTTCATAGTTAGAATATTAAAGGTTTAGTTAATTAGATTTGATATCAATTATGTGATATTCTTTACTTATCCTTTATAGAAAAGAGGTATCAATAAAGTATATAGAATCAAGATCACAGAAGTAATTAATTCAAAAGAAAAACCAAGTACATCATTTGTATAAGGTGAAGCTGTTGCAAAGGCCCAAATTAAAAATCCAATTGTTGAAAACAGGAGTTGACCTTTCTTTGAAACTCCAGAGACTTTCATCAAGTAAACAGGCGTAAGAATCATTAGAATAAGGATGATAATCCATAATAAATTAGACTGGTCTGCATTTGGCTTATGCTTTGCAAAACCTATTATTAAACCTGATATCGTAACATAAGCAGCAATAATTTCTGCTGGAATCAGCTTTATTAATCGGTCTTTAAAATCATTTGTGACTACATTTTGCGCTTGCAATTGTTGGACTGATTTAATTTCTCTAGGCATAATTTTTTGATTTTAATTCTGCTTACTCTAAACACCATTTTCAGCTGCCTGGTTGCATTATTTCTAATATGCATTCCAAAAGTACTTCGATCTACAATTTCGTGACTTGGGTAAATACCCAAGAAAAATGTAGTTTTTTAACTAATCATTTAGCTTTTAATAATTTGTGTTTTATTTACAGGAAAATCGCTACTTTAGCTAAAGAAATGATTAATAGGGGTAAAATCTGATAAAATAGGGTTTTACCCTACTATGTAGGTGAGCATAATTATAAAATTTGAAGAATAAATTATTAACCCTTAAATAACTTTAATCATGAAAAAATGTACCCTAATTTTAATGGCTATTTTAACCATTGCAGCGTGTAAAAAAGAAAAGGAAGGCAGTCCAGAGGCAAATAATAATGCAGATCAGAAAATGCTAAATGTTGAATGCATTACTTTAGAGGATTATAATACCATAACTAATTTAGATGGACAAATAGCATGGCTGAAAGAAAAAGGAGATAGTGTTTGTAAAGAAATACTAGAGAAGGTTGTCTTAGAGATTCATCAAGTAAAAGGTAAAGTTACTAATCAAAAAGGAAAATATTCTATAAGTTGGGCACAACTTAAAGATACTATTAAAGATTACGGATACAATAAATATCTCAGATTGGAAGTTAATAATGAAAAGCAAGAAGTCTTGGGACTGAGCATGGTATCAGACTACAAAAAGGGGGCTTATTGTTTCTCCACAGCTTTAATAAGAAGTCTGGCTAAAAGATATGTTAAAAATGATAATGCCGAATTTCATTTCAGTTTTGCTATACTAGATAAATCTGTAGAACCTGTTGTTATCATTCAGGTTAACGACCCTAGTAACAGAGGATCGGTCAATGAAACATATTTTGATTATTCAACTGATCCTTCAAAAAAGGATAAGAATCCTAATCTTAATATACCATTGTAAATAAAAACAAATGAATCTATTAGATATTATTAATCCAATAAAAGCATGCGTTTTAATAACGCTGCTTTTTGCATTATGGAACTTACGATGGAGAATTAAAATGCATCGCTATCTACTGTATATTCTTTTTGTAGTTTTTTTTACGGAATTGATAAATTCTATTCTGGTATATAATAACAGACCAATTCGGATACCTTTTAATATCAGCATTATTTTTCATGATATTTTTTGGATGCTCGCGTTTAGAGAAACAATAAATCGCAAAAAAATGTACAATGTTACACTCTGTCTTTTTGTGCTTTTTTCTGTTGTTAATTTCATAATTATAGAAATAGCAGACGAATATAATTATTACACCTTCGTTTTTGGCGCCTTATTATATGTCTCACTTTTCATTTATGAAAGTTATAAGCAATTAAAAGAAGAAAATTTAATGTATTTTTTATCTAATAATTATCTTCTTTTATTCGCGCCAGTGTATTTCTTTTTCGGAATGGGTTTGTTACTGGGATTCAAACCATTAGGAGTTACAAAAATACTTTTATTTGGTCAGGTTACACTATATGTTTTCATTGTTAATATAGTTTGTATCGCCTATTATTCTTTAATCAATATTTACATCTACAGAGAAAATAATAACTACAAATGAATCAAATCGTCATAGGAATAATAATCGCCTTTATTTTTATTGGTTTAATACTGTTTTTTTTTGTTATTCTAATTCGTCTTTATTTTAATAAGATAAAAAAATATACAGAACTTCTGCATGAGAAAGATCTCAATTTCCAAAAAGCCATTACTCAAACTGTAATCGAAACTCAGGAGCAGGTACTTAATAATATTTCTCAAGATCTTCATGATGATGCCGGACAGCAGTTGACATACATCAATTTTCAAATTGAAAATATAAAGTTGGATTCACCTGAGCTCGGAGAAACATTAGAACCTGTATCACAATCGCTTGGAAATTTATCAAAATCTATACGGAGCATCAGTCATGCCTTGAATAGCCAATTGTTATTGCAGCAAGATCTGATAAAAGCTATAGCCACAGAAATAAAGCGGTTGAAAAAAAACAGTAAAATTGACATTTCATATTCCTTTGAAGAAATCGAAGTGAAGAAATTTGATGATAATGAAAAGATAATCATTTATCGCATTTTTCAAGAATGCATCAATAATGTTTTTAAACACGCCAAAGCTTCTAAAATGAATATTTTTATAACGACCAGTCCTGATTTCAAAATGATAATCTCAGATAACGGTAAAGGATTTGATTCTACCGACAAAAAAGACAAACTATCTTTGGGATTGATTAATATGGCAAATAGAGCCGATAGTATAGCTTATAATTTTACGGTAAAAAGTAAGATCGGATCCGGCACCGAAATTACCCTTTTAGAAAATAAAAGATCTTAAAGTATGGAACAGACTACTATTTGTATAATTGATGATCATGCTATTGTAAGACAGGGTCTAAAAGAATTACTGCATAAAATTGGCAACTACAAGGTAATTAATGAGTTTGATAATGGTGATGATTTCTTGCAGGCATTACCAATAAACCCTTCTCCGCATATTTATATTTTGGATTATTCCATGCCTAATATGAATGGTATTGAAGTATTAAAGTCACTTGAAGAAAAGGAGGACGAATACAAAATATTATTGTTGACACAACATCTTGATGAGCAAATAATCGATGCAGCTTATCACCATGGAGCCAGAGGTTTTTTGCATAAAAATTGTACGGCCCACGATTTGAAATTTGCTATTGATAACATTATTAAAATAGGATATAACAACGTTTCCGAAATTCTTAAACGAGTGCGAAATTATGATAGCAACAATGAGAAAAAAAGGAATATTGTTTTAACTCAAAGGGAATTAGATTTCCTTAGATTGGTTTGTGATGAAAGAGAATTAACTTATGAACAGATGGCAGAAATTATGAATCTGTCAATAAAATCAATTGAGGCTTACAGAGCTGCTTTATTTGAGAAGTATAATATCAAATCAAAAGTAGGACTTGTATTATTTTCTTTTAAACACCAGTTGACTGAACCATTTTTGTAATCTAGAAAACTTTGATTAGGAATAAGCTCCACACAATTCTAAAAGGAAAAATTAAACTACTATCTATATCTTTTATCTTTATCACATATTCTTTTAATTTTAAAGTACTCTTTTCTGTTCTGCATTTTATACTGAAAAGCACTTGTGAAACCTATTTAAAACTGTCTAAAATATAATTTTGAAAAGCTTCTTGCTGCGACGCTAAAAATAAGTCGTTCAAAACTTCATTTTCGCATCTAATTGTTCCTATTTACTATCTCCATTTTTGTAGCAAAATTGCGACACAGGTCAGTTTTCACAAATAATACCTCACACAAATAAGCATCCGATAAGCTTAACTTCGAATACATTAAATGAACTAAATCTGATTTCAATAATGTATACTTTAAAATGTAAAAAAGGAGCCCATACTCCTATTTAGGTCTCTTATGCATAAAAAATCGGCACTCATGCCTTTTTTTTAATTTAAACTTTTTCATCGTAGTAATTTTATGAATAAATAAAATCCTAACCAGATCTATTTTCAAATATGTTTTTTAATCAATCCTCTAATTATCGTATAGTAGTTGTAAACTCTTACGAGTTAGAGTATCGTAGTATAACGCAAAAGTGGAACTCGTGATCACTTTAACAAATGAGATTTAATTGCCCCAAAAAGCACTATTAACAAAAATCAATAAAATGGAAAATTCAACTAACCTACAACAACAAACTTGCCCTTATCTGGCGCAACAAACAGCTACAGCAGCTGTAATACCTGACATTACAACTCCAATTGTAACAACAACCAATCAGCCACCAGTTATTGGTACTTCCAATATCGGGCTTTTAAATAGTTTTATTGGTACCTGGAACAGTCCCACGGGAGCCGAAGCTACGGGTTACAACGTTATGCCATTGCCTCAGGCAGATACTATAAATGGTTATATCACTAAAAACTTCCCTTATTTTGAAGAAATTTCTTTTTCAGCTATAGCGGGTGGAGCACCAAATCGCGAGGGTCGATATACACAAACAAGTGGTGTACTCTTTTATGAACAAAGAGTGTACATTGCTAACAATGCCGATCCAAACGGGGCTCAACCCATAGAAAACACCTTAATTCATGCCGAAAACGGCACTTGGCTTTACCACGCTATACAACCTCAACTGGAAGGACCTTATGGGCCGGGTACAGTTCCTGACAATACTTTAATTCCCACACAAAATCCAGCCACTCAATACAACAAACAAATTTCGGTACCACACGGCGTTTCCATTTTGATGGTGGGAGGACCAGTTGTTACCGGAACAGGCAATCCGATTTTTCCAACTGCCGACAGAACTCAATTACCCTTTATCGACCCTACCATTATTGATCCATCAACAGTTTTAACCCAACAATTGAATGCTTTAAATGCCAATGGGATAACAGTTACAAACTTTTCCAGCATTACGGTAAGTACCACTAATCAAGGTGGCGGAGTAACCAACATTAATTTTGAAAATTCTTTTGGAAAAGTGATTTCAATGAACACCACCTGGTATGTTGAAACTTTGAGTAACGGAACAGTTCAGTTACAATACATTCAAAATATTGTTTTACAGTTTTTAGTTAATGGCGTCGCTACTGAATTTCTGCATATTGATGCCAATACTTTGCAATTGGTAGAAACATTCGCACAAGTTAATGCAACTCAACCATGGCAAAATACAGGTATTACCGTACAACCTGGAAACCCTGTAACTATAAGCTACAAGTCAGGTCAATGGACTGCTGATCCCGGAACAAACAATGGTAATTTGTACGGTGCAAATGGCTGCCCGGGCATTATTGTAACACAATCAGGTTATCCGCTTCAAAATGTGAATATGGGAGCCCTTATTGGCCAAGTAGGAAATAATGCTCCGTTCTTAATTGGAAACGGACCTGTTAATACTCCTGCAGGACAAAGCGGTACATTAAAATTATGCATCAACGATGATCTGAATGCTGAATACGGAGCCGGATTAGCTGATAATATTGGCAGTTTACAGGTACGCATAAAAGTTTAAAACAACAAAGACACAAAATAAACCTATCCCCAAAAAAAATTAACTACATGAAAACCAAAAAACTCTTTACACTTTCGAATAAGGTAACAAAGGAAAATATCAAAGATGTAATGCAACAGGTAATTGCGCTTGAACTTGCTACTATCCCAACGTATTTATCTACCTATTATTCGATAAACAGAGCACAGGATCAGGACAAATTGTATGCTAAAATTCATGCTCAGCTTTCTCAAGCCGGCGAACGTACTGACGAAGAAATTGATGAATTGGCACAAGAACTGAAGCTTGACATATTGGTATACTCTAATAAGTCAGCTGCCTTAATCATGAGTGTTGTTATCGAAGAAATGCTGCACCTGGCTCTCGCATGCAATGTCAAACAAGCTGTTTGTCAAACTGCACCGGATCTTATGGGAATTGGAAAAGTATTGTCATTTCCAACACAATTAGACGGACATATTCCTGAGTTCCAAATTAATGCTGCAAAATTATCATTAAAGCAATTGACTACTTTCCTGCAGATAGAAAGTCCTGAACCATTTAAAGATCCTTACGCAGACAAGCAATTACTAAATACAATTGATTATCAAACCATTGGTCGCTTATATGAAATGATTATTGCGTGTGTAAAAGAAGATTTTCCCGGGCCATATAATTACAGACCACAATTGCTTCCTCCAGATGATTCAGGACGTCCAAGACCATTCTATTCTCAAAATTCTATGAACACTGTGCATTATGACCGAGATCACAATCCTCAGTTCGCAAATCATGATGACAGTGGCGGACTCGTTGGAGTACATGATGCTGATTCGGCAATTGAAGCTTTACATCGTATTATCGAACAGGGAGAAGGACAAAGTACTGACAAAAAACCACAACATATCTTAGAATGGGGCGAAAATAAAATGCCTGAGCCAATGAAAATTATTGATGGAAAGGCAGATTTTTGGCCAGGTGATTATGATGATACAGGAAAAGAATTGGCTCATTTTGCCAAATTTCTGGAAGCCTACTCTTTTGGTGGTTACTATCAGGAAAAGTTTCGTAAGATTCAGGGCTTAGACGATTTCTTTAGTTATTTTGTTTATGATACTGATGCTAATCCCAAAACAGCCGATTATGTTGCTTCCGGTAATCAGGCACTGGCATTGTGTTCACAATTGGGTAATGCCGTTTTTGCTTATATTCTTTTAATGATCGAAGCCTGCTATCACAAAGACGAAAGTACCCAATATGATTTATTTATGTACGGTATTCATAAATCGATGATCTGGCTTTTGAGTGGTGTTGGAAACCAAATCAATCAGTACACTTACAACAAAGGCAATGCAGCTTACAGAGGTGCCCTTACATTTGAACCTTTTTCGTTTGAGCAAAGTTTCGTGAGACCAAAAGCACAAATTATGAATATCGTCGATCAATTGGCTAAAGCAGATCCTGTCAACTGGGGCTGGGCAACAAAAAGCGAAAATTATTTTCCTGCTCTGCCAGATGTAGGATTAGATTACAGCATTGTAGCCGATATTCCTAAAGTACCAAATACACCTTATACACATCATCATTAAAAAAATATATTATGTCAGAATTAGTAAACAGAGAACTTCATGTATGTATGGGGCTTAACTCATGCAAAAATGCAGGATATTCAGGAAATAATGATTGTGCAGGAACAGGCGATTGCTCAACAGCAGTTGGTCATCCTTGTCACACCTTAAATGCCTGTAAAGGTCAAGGTGGTTGTGGAATTTTTGGAACTACCGAAGAATTTTGTCATCCGGGTCAAAATGAATGCCGCTATCAAGGAAGCTGTGGTGTACCCATTTTATCTTCTCGTTTTATGGCTCAGGGTCCCAACAGAGGGCTTAGCGTTTGGCAATTAGCCAGAATACGTTTCGAAGAAAAAAGAAAAGAAAATGGAGAGGAATTTGGCCCAGCCCCTTTACCATATGGACCAAGTGATGACTACGTAAACACCATTCGCCATACAACAGGTCAGGATTATTCTTCTTGTGGACAAAGTGGTTCAAGATCTTGCTCTTACATAAATAATCCTGCTGAAAGAAAGGCTGCAGCAGAGAAAAGAGTTTTAAAGATGGAACAGGAAAGTGCAGAAAAACTACCGGAGAGTCTTTCAAATTGTAAACCAAAAAAGAATGGCTACTAGACTCGGATTACCCAATTTAGGATTGGGTTTAGGACTTAGAAGCCAGCATTTTGAGCATATTCTAAAGAAGAATCCTGCCGTAGATTGGTTTGAAGTAATTTCTGAGAACTTTATGGATTCGCATGGACGCCCAAGATACATCTTACATCAAATAGCAGAACGATATCCCGTAGTTATGCACGGGGTATCGTTGTCTATTGGAAGTACTGATCCGTTAAATTTTGAATACCTCAAGAGTTTAAAACAATTGGCAACTGAGGTACAACCTGCCTGGGTTAGCGACCATTTGTGCTGGACAGGAGTTTTAACAACCAATTCGCACGATTTACTTCCGCTTCCGCTAAATGATGAATCATTAAAACACGTTTGTAATAGAATCAATCAGGTGCAGGACTATTTAGAACGACCATTGATTGTCGAAAATCCAAGTACTTATGCAGCCTTTAATAATTCTACGCTTCCGGAATGGGAATTTTTACGAATAATGACCGAAGAAACTGGTTGTGGATTACTTCTGGATGTCAACAATGTTTATGTCTCTTCTTTCAATAATGATTTTGATCCCGTAGAATATATCAAAGGAATTCCGCATGATAAGATTGTACAAATGCATTTGGCCGGTCATCAAAATTGTGGCAATTATATTATTGACACACACGATCGAGAAGTGAATTCTCAGGTATGGAAATTATTTCAACTGGCTTATCAACTGGCAAATGAAGCATCGGTTTTATTAGAATGGGATGGGAATATTCCGTCCTTCGATGTGTATCATTCCGAGTTACTAAAATCAAAACAATATATGGATGAAACCTTTGTTGGAGTTCAAAATGAAGTCCATTTTATGGATAAAGAACAGGTTTCAAACCCATTGAATCTTTTTGAAATGAATAAATTTATATAAGCACAAAAAATGCAGCAAACGGTCAAAATACCATTAAAAAATTTCCAACATTGGATGCAGCAACTTTTACTGGATCCTTACCAACAAACGAGCATCAATCCCAGTGATTTGCTTTCGGATCAATTAAATGCTGCTTCAATTGAAGATGTGATTTGTCATTCTGAAAAACTTACCGCACAGGAACATTTGGGCATTTACCAAAGAAGTTATATTGCACGTTTGCGAAACTGTATGTCGCAGCAATTTAGTGCCTTAGAATATGCCTTAGGCGAGGCTCTATTTTGCGCTTTCGCCGATGATTATCTCGCTTCAAAGCCTTCGCAGAACTATAACTTAGCCTATTTAGGAGCTCATTTTGCAGACTATCTTGAAAAGAACAGACCAGATGCTCATGAAAATATCAAAGAAGACTGGATTGATTTCATGATCGAACTCGCCCGATTTGAATATGCCATCGGAGTTATTTTTGAAATGAAAGCCGAAGAAGATTATCCATTAGCTACGATCGATAAGGATGAAAATAATCTACAACTCGTACCAATATGTGAGTTGTTTAAATTTAAGTTTCCTGTTCGAAAATACTATTCTGATTTTAAAAATGAAAAACAACCCCATTTGCCTTCTGAAAATGAAAGTTATTCTGTAGTCCTGCGACACAAATTTAAACTAGCTATTTATGATTTGCATAAAGAACAATTTGAGTTTTTGACTTATTTGAAACAACAAACCAATATTGCTGAAGCTAAAGAACTATTTAAAACACAATATAAAGAAAATGCCTCTTCATTTGATGAAGTTTGGAACAGTTGGAAAGAATCCTGGATAACTGCTCATTTTTTTCGAGTTTAAGCTAAAACATTAAAAATCAAACATTCTACATACAAAAACAGGTAGAATTACGCTTAAAAATCAAGATTTAAGTGAGTTAATTTATAAATAATTTCATTTCCCAAAAACAATAACCCAATAACTAAACTACCTAATCATGGAAAACTATTTACACGGCTTACTTGACGAAGACAACGACGCCATTATCCAAGACTACTTAAAATACATTGACGGGGGAATCCCATGTACGGATAAACCAAAAGACGTATTAATCATTGGTGCCGGAATGGCCGGAATGGTAGCCGCGGCTTTATTAAAAGAAGCCGGACATAATGTTACGATAGTCGAATCAAACACTCGTGTTGGCGGTAGGATTAAGACTTTCAGAAATTCTGAAAACAAAAAATATTTTGAAGACGACACTGTTTATGGCGAAGCCGGTGCAATGCGTATCCCGACCATACACCAGATGGTGCTCAAATACATTGATAAACTCGGACTCAAAACTGAGCCTTTTTATTATTTGTCTGTCGATAAAAAACAGGCTATCGCATATCAGGCAGACCCTTCTAAACCAGAGCCTGAGGTTACTAGAAATTCTCTTTTCTATGTTAACCGCAAACGCGTTGTGCAGAATGAATATATCCGAAAAGATGGAACTAAAGTCGATGTAAACAAACTATTGGACTTTCATCTGGGCAGCAGCGAAAATATGCGTGCCGACCAATTAATGGCCAATATTATTAATCCGCTTAAGGCTTTTATTGCAGAAGATCCTGAGAAAAACTGGCCTTTGCTGATCGAGCGTTACGGAGAATATTCGATGCGTCGTTTCTTAAAAGAAAATTCTATGTATTCAGAGAATGCCATCGAAATGATTGGAGTGCTGCAAAATCTGGAATCCAGAATGTCTTACGATTTTATACAAAGTTTTATTGAGCAAAATATCATCAAGGATTCTACTCGATTTTTGGAAATTGTTGGCGGAAGCGACCTGCTGCCAAATGAATTCTTTAAAGCTCATAATCTTGAAGAAAACACCTATTTTGATTGCAGAATGACCAAAATGATGCTCGTTAACAACAAGGTAAAAATAGAAGTGGATATTGAAGTACAACGGGACTTTCAGTTTTATGAAGATGCAGGATTTAAAGCATTAAAAACGCCGGTGAGTGATCTGGAGTTTGATGAAGTAATTGTCACCATCCCTTTTTCGGCACTAAGACATGTATATGTAACACCTCAATTCAAACAGCAAAAACGAAAAGCGATCCGAGAACTACACTACGATTCTGCTACTAAAATATTATTAGAATTTCGTGAAAAATGGTGGCAGGAAGCACCTTATAATATTGTTGGCGGCGGTACGATTACTGATTTTTCAAACCGTTTCACTTATTATCCAAGTAATGATTTGGGAGCTAAAGGACATGGTGTCGTGCTGGCATCGTATTGCTGGTCTGATGAAGCAAGCCGCTGGGATTCTATGGATGATGACGACCGATATTTTTATGCACTTAAAAATCTTGCCATTATGCACTCTGATGACGAGAAAGAACAGCAGCGCATTATAGATCTTGCCGTAATTACCTCGAGCATTAAGGACTATAAAAAGAAAGGCGGAAAATTAATTGGTGCAGCAACACAAAGCTGGATGCGCGACCCGTATGCTTATGGTGAAGCGGCAATATTTAATCCAGGACAGTTGCAATTATTGCAGCGTCATATCATCTCAACTGAATGGAACGGAAAAGCACACTTTGCCGGAGAACATACTTCGCTAAAACATGCCTGGATTGAAGGTGCCATCGAGTCCGGAATCCGTACTGCACTCGAAGTCAACGAAAATACTGGTAACCTGAATAACCCAATTTAAGATGTCACAGCAAAAAATTACCGTTGCAAAATACCTGCAGATACGTCTTGAACAATTAGGACTTACTCATTTATTTGGAATTGCAGGCAATTATACCGCGCCGTTTTTGAATACCATTCAAGAAGACAAAAATGCAAAAATTAAAATTGTTAACGACACGAATGAAATAAACGCCGGACATTGCACTGATGCCTACGCACGTCAAAACGGTTTCGCTGCAGTAGCGGTAACGTATGGCGTAGGAGCATTTACGCTGCTTAATTCGGTGGCGGGTTCTTATGTAGAACATTGTCCCGTACTTGTTATTAATGGAGCTCCGACTAATAAAGACCAGCAAAGAAGCCTTGTTCAGGGTATGCTGGCATCACACATGACAGGTGATATGTACAGTAATATCAATGTGTTTCGAAATGTTACCGTTGCGGCAGAACAAGTTACAGGCTCATCAGATGCTCCTTATAAAATTGATTCCGTTTTAAATGCCTGTATTTTATATGGAAGACCTGTTTATCTTGAAGTTTTTGAAGACGTATGGCGAATGGAATGCAATCCGCCTTTCGCTCCATTAGTAGAAAGAGAGGCATCTAAATGTCAGACAAGTGCACGCAAGGCTGCTCAAAGAGTTGCTGCAATGGCAAAAGGAAAAGAAATTATTTTCTGGGGCGGTATTGAGATTCAACGCTATGGTATCCAAAAAGAATTTCTGGATCTGATTGAAACTACCGATACCGAATTTGTAACTTCTATACTCGGAAAATCAATCGTCTCTGAAAATCATCCTAAATTCAAAGGAGTTTTTAATGGCAAGGCATCGCCAAAAGATGTCATGGAAAAATTTTCAAAAGCTCAGCTAAAAATTGGTCTTGGTGTTTGGACGACCGGCAAAAATCTGGGTGGTTTTGATGTATGGAAAGAAGATACTGTACTTGCTAATCATAGCGGTGTACGTATTGGGGCTTCTTATGTGGCCAATGTATCGCTAAGAGATTTTATGATATTCCTGAAAGAAGAACTTACCAAAGTTACTTTTAGTGCATACGAAATGTATGATGCTGAGCAGCTGCCTGAGTCATTTTTCCTGGCTAATAACAGTACAACAAAAAGAGGAAAACCAGCGCTTACTTATGATACGTTTTTCAGCCGAATCAATAGTTTTATAGACGAGAGGCATATAGTAGTTGCCGATGCGGGTTTTCCTTTATTGGGTGCTCAGGGTATTCGTATTGCAGAACCTAACGGATTCGTAGCACAGGCATCATGGCTTTCGATAGGTTATTCTGTTCCTGCAGCAACCGGAATAAAATGTGCCAGACCTGATAAAAGACCGGTAGTATTTGTTGGGGACGGTGCTTTTCAGGAAACTTGTCAGGCTATATCTACACAGAATAAACTGAAACACGACACCATTGTTTTTGTTTTGGATAATGGCATTTATGGTATTGAACAAATGCTTGTTAATCCAAATCCCTTTCGTGGTGCGGACAAAGTTGAATATAGCGTTCCCGATTTAAACAACGTTTATGATTACAACGAAATGCATCGCTGGAAATATGCGAAACTCGTTGATGTATTTGGAGGCAAAGGTTTTGAAGTCAATACTCTCGACGAACTCGAGGACGTTATAAAGCAGCTTGACGATATTAAAGAAAATACCATTATACATGTAAACATACCTAAAACGTCTATTCCGGAAGCAATTGCTTATAAAACAGAAGAGCCCGGAGAGGATGAATTCCTGGATAAAAACTGGAGTTTATGCTAGGTTTAAAATGGATTAATTTTTAGAACATTTCATCAGAATAAACAAAAAAAGCCATCTCAGTTTTCATTACTAAGATGGCTTTTAAAATTTTAGTACTTATTTAAAAAGTGAAGAAATAACTTCTGAAAAAATCAATTAATACTAAATGAAATTCCTATGCTATCGTATATTTTTTTTCTGTAATAGTAGTTGTAGTTTCAGTTGTTACACTATCTACAAATCGCCATTCAGCTTCAGAACCAGATGGTGTAAATTTAAGATAGGTATATCCTCGCTTGTATAAATTTGCATATTCTAAATCATCTATCAAAACTGTAAATGCTTGTGCTAATTCTATCGCCTTTTTAGGATCGGATGTAATTCCAAGATAAGCTTCTAATCCTGGCGAAGAAACAGAACTACAAGCAATTTCAGTACCTATAAATTTCCCCTGCATATTAGTCAGTTTACCCATCCAGGCATTATGCGTATCTCCGGCCAGCACCACAACATTTTTACCGGAAAGTATAGCATACAATTGTTCTCTTTCTGCAAAATAACCGTCCCAGGCATCCAGATTATAAGGCAAAGTTGTCGTAACTCTCGCAATTTCCTGAGTAGTTAAAGACGGATCACTTTGTTTGTATCTCATTTTAATTACAACAAGTTCAGAGATTGCACCAATAAGCGCCTGCATAGTTGCCGGCTGTGCACTTCCAAAATGATCTACTTCTGCTAAAACCTGATTCAAAAGCAGCAGCAGCTCTGCAGGAATCAGCATTTTTGTCATCAGGATCTGCTGTCCTAATACTTTCCATTTAGCAGTATCTGCATTAATCTGTGATCCCAGCCACGTCATTTGTTCGCTTCCAATCAATTTTCTGTTTGCACTTAAAAGATCGGTTCTAAATTTTGTCTGGTCAAAATTCCCGACATTATCAATATAATCAGAATAACTCATCTGTTTATCTCTGGCAATAACTCTGGTATCCATCATATAAAGCGAAAGAATATTACCAAAATTAAAACTTCTGTAAATTCTAAGATCTTTTCCTGTTTTAAGAGGAATATATTCGCTGTAAGCCTGAAAAGCGGCCATTTTTCTCATCTGAAAATCTCCTTCGGCAGGCTGATGATTTTCTGCACCGGATTTATAAGTATCATTGGCAAACTCATGGTCATCCCAAACACATATAAAAGGCTTTTTTTGATGAAGAAGCTGAAGATTTTTATCTCCTCTGTATTGTCTGTAACGCTCTCTGTAATCATTTAGGCTTAAAATCTCTCTGGCGGGTTTATGTTCTCTACCCAGAGAATTGGTAAATGGATTTGTTCCATATTGTCCCGGCGCATATTCGTAAATATAATCTCCAAGATGAACCACTACATCTGCATCTGAGGAAGCGATCGCACCATACACATTAAAAAGTCCTGCCGGAAAATTAGAACAGGAAACAACAGCCATTTTTACATCATTTACACTATCTGCTTTAGAGGGCAGTGTGCGTGTTTCCCCGATAACAGTTACCTGTTTGGTTTTGGCGTTATAAAATCTATAAAAATATTTTGTATTAGAGGTAATATTCTGAACATCTACCGCTATTGTAAAATCATTTATGGATGATGCTGTTGCCTGCCCTTTTCTCATTACTTGAGAAAATCCGGCATCCTTACTTAGCTCCCAGGTTATTTCAGCATCTGAACCTACTGAATACCTTGTCCAGATAATCACTCCTGTTTCTGTCGGGTCAAAACTGGCTACTCCAGTCTCAAATCCTTCATTTTTCAGTCCATCCGGTGCACCGCTGTTATCCGGTTTATCATCGTTACTACAGCTTTCAATAAGTGGGGCGATGAAAACTCCTCCAGCGGCCAATAAAGAATTTCTAAGAAACCTTCTTCTGCTTAAATCATTGTTATTTTCCATAAAAAAATTTTTATATCAAAAAAACAATGTATTATTAAAACAGAGGTTATGTCATTTTTAAAATTACCTTACATTAATATTAACAATTTAATTACTACAATAAGTTATTGATCTGTATTCAAAATAATATAGAAAAGCCTTTGGTATATTTTACAAATAAATCGACAGCAATCAGCATGATTACAAGTAAAACAAACACTAACATATAGGTTATTATTTGTGCTTTTTTATTGAATTCAAAAGTGGTAGGATTTATAAAATAATCAGCATAAACAGCCTGGGAAATTTTTATATGAGGGCAAAATAAAGTTACACCCTGCAGAAAATGACCAATGAGATCATATTTATTTTTCGGGATATAAGTCATTCCATTGTCAGGTTTAGAAAAATGAATCGGAATCTGTTTGCCTTCCTGAAAACCGAAAATATATCCCGGAGAATATTTTGTTCCAATTTTTCTATCGATATCACTTACATAAGGTTCTTTGCTGCTTTCGAGCTGTTTGTATAAAATACTCTGAACAATACCATTGTACTGGTGATGGTGTATACCATTCCGATCTACAGAAATGAGGATAATTTTTTTTAATTTTTGACGCTTATAATTCTTGTAAAGTGCCCAAAGTCCCCAAAGCAGAATCGGGAAATATATTAGGTTGAAAATCATCTCACCAGTCGATATAGGGCTATTATACTCCAACTGAATACTTAAAGGAAGTGCTATTAATAAAGCAAGCATTGCGATAAACAAAAGTCCGAACAATGTGTATACAAAAATAGTAGTAGTTAAATTACGTTCTGAAGTTACTTCAGGAAAATTTTCTTGGTTATAAATCATTCACTAATTATGGTTAAAAAACATTTTAAAAATTCAAAAACGTAAATACTAATTCTAGCGGGCTACCATACAAATCTACTAAATTTGAAACTTCATAATTCGAATTATTTTTATCAAAGCAATAATTAATTTCTTCTTTAACTAATACTTTTCTAATCCCCTGGCATTAAATTTTAAAAAGCTTATTGCTCTTTTTTGAAAAGCCCGGCTTTTAAGTTTGAACCTATTGAACCTTCTGCTAATTGCAGGTAATTACGTTTACTCTGATCTTTTTCAATTTTTACAGTTCCGGTAGTTTGTACATTTTTCATTTTTAGAAAATCTGTCGATGTCGCATCATTATCACTTAATGGTCCACTTCCATATCCTGCCAGATTGGTGTAATCTGTAAAAAGGCAATCAAAAGCTTTGTAATTACGTGTACTTCCTTTTTCTCTTATCCATACTGTACTGCTATTTGCTATTATGTTATGATGAAAGTCGAAGTTGTCTCCATCCGTACTTTGTGTAGTCCAAACACCACTAAAATAACTACCATATACCAATGAATAACGCATAACATTAGGACTACCGGTTCCTCCATCGGTTTTCCAAAAAACAACGGGATTTTTGCAGTTAAAAAAAACGCAATGATCGATAACCAGGCCATAACCATTGGCTATAACCCCCACATGCAACGGCAATACATCAGGATCTCCTGCAAACAGGCATTGTGTTACGAGCAAATCGTCTAAATTTTTCCCATTACGCCAGATGGGATAGGAACGACGCAAATTATTACCATCCATATAAGAGTAATCCGGACTACCTGTAAATCGTAGACCTTCAATGGTTACATGACTAACCTCAGGTTGTATACCTTTTGCCTCTTCTCCTCCCACTCCCGGTAAAAGCGGAACTGCCGTTACTACAATTGGCATTTTTTGCGGAGTCCAGTCAGCATCGTCAGGCATAATATCCGCACGGATAACAAGTCGGTTTTTTAAGGTATACTTGTCATTCGTAAATAGAACTGTTTCAGTTAATAGGTGTACACCTTCTGAAAGAAAAATTGTGGTTGCTCCCGGTTCTTTGCTTAAGTTTACTCGTTTGGCCGCTTCTGCAAGTGTTTTTAAGGGATGGGTTTTCTGGCCAGAATTTGAATCGTGACCAGTTTTAGGATTAACGTATAACTGTTCTGCCTGTAAGGAGAATACACTTATAAACAACAGGAAAGTAAGTGTGATATTTTTCATATTCTTTTTTTTGTAAAATTAGAATACTTTCGTCCTGCCAAAATGGTCATTTTATTCTTAAAATGGTCATTTACATTTTCTTTCGATATTGTTGAGGAGTAGTCCCTGTAAATTTTTTAAAGAAACGATTAAAATTCGACGGATCTGAGAATCCAAACTCATAAGAAATCTCTTTTGCAGATTTGTTTTGGCTAAGTTGTTTCTTAATTTCTGAAATCAGTTTGTAATGAATCATCTGTTGGGCTGACAATCCGCTAAATTGTTTGCAAATTTTATTGAGAAATCCTGAGCTGATAGTAAGCATTTTCGAATAGGCTTCAACATTATGCTCCTCTATAAATTTCTTTTCTAATAAAGATCGAAATCTATAAAAATCCAAATGAACATAAGTATCTCTTTGAACATTGTGAGCATCTCCATAATATCGGTTGAGAATCACCAATAATTGATATAGAAGCGACCTGATCAAATGACTGCTATCATTCTGAAGCTGCCTAAACTCTAGTTCAATTCCATATAAAAGTTCAAGGCACTTTTTAAATGATATCTCGGATACCAGCATATCTGTTGGATGCGAATATTGATGAAAATATTGAAACCGATATAAAAATAGTTCATCCGAAAAAAAAAGATGAAGAAAATCTTTTTCAAAGAAAAGTGTATAGCCTCTTACTTCTTCCTCAATCTCCCAACAACGGACTTGTCCCGGACTTGTGAAAATAATCGTTTGTGGACTTATTAACATCTTATTTTCGTTTAATGTAATAGTCCCCGCTCCTTCTTCAATGAAAAGGACTTCGTAAAAACTAAGTTGATGTAACGTATTATCTAATACATAATTTTCCAATGTTTCGATGCGTCCAATATCTAACAACAATTCTGAACCATATTTGTATGGAAGAAAATGATAGGTTTTAATTTTTGTGACTAATGCCATTCCTTTATAATTTCTTGTTGCTTTGCAGATGGGTTAAAAATACAAATTTCCATTGTCTGTAATATCCACAAAAAACAAATTTCCGTAAGTGACAAAATCTAACAAATAAAAAATACCTTACAATTGTTAAAATCAATTGTAATGTATTATATTTGACACAGTTAACCCCTATTTCTACAACTTCTATAAGCATTGAAATTGGTTAAAGAAATATTTAAAGTTAAAAAACCAGACTATGAATTCTTATACCGACAAAATACAGCAAAACAAAAAACAAACCACACCAAATACGGTTACTCAAAAGAAGAATAACAGCACCGCTGCTTTATCTTATAAAAATATTTCTTCAACTGCTGTTACCCAAATGCAATTACAAAAAATAGCCAACAATAGTCTGCAGGTAAAACAAGCCATGCAGCTGCAAACAATGGCAAATGCTAATTTTTCGATGCCAATTCAGAAAAAAGGTGTTAAAGAAGAAGAACTGCAAATGAAATCTATTCCAATTCAAAAACAAGGTATTGAAGAAGAAGAACTGCAAATGAAAGCCATTCCTATTCAGAAAAAAGGTGTTGAGGAAGAAGAACTCCAAATGAAAGCTATTCCTGTTCAAAAAAAAGGTATTGAGGAAGAAGAACCTTTACAAGGCAAATTTGCTTTACCCATACAAAAAAAAGAAAATAACACGGGCTTGCCTGATAATCTAAAATCTGGTATTGAAAATCTTTCAGGTTATGCAATGGATGATGTAAAAGTGCATTATAATTCCGACAAACCAGCCCAATTACAGGCTCATGCTTATGCTCAGGGAACTGATATTCATATCGCATCTGGGCAAGAAAAGCATTTGCCTCATGAAGCCTGGCATGTCGTGCAGCAAAAACAAGGCCGTGTGCAACCTACTTTGCAGATGAAAGGTAATATTAATGTGAATGATGACGCTGAATTAGAGAATGAAGCTGATGTTATGGGGACAAAAGCGCTAGGTTATTCGGGGGATAACACTATCAAAACCAATACTAGTAGGACTGAGGTAGCTGGACGATCTGTACAGCGAATGGTTGCCCTTGCTCTTGATGATAAAGATACCGAGGATGATTTGGTAATCATGACTAATTTAAAATATGCTCTTGACTACGCTGGCGGACCAGTAGTTGATTTTGGAGTTAATGCGGACTTTAGTACTATGGAATCTAATGAAGACCTTATGCTTCTTGAACATGGGGCACCGGGTAAAATTAAAAATTTTACAGCAAGCCAAATAGTTGATATATTGACTGCTGATGGAAAAGCAGTTCCAGCGCACATCGCTGGAATCACTGTGCTTGCTTGTAGTGCCGGATTGCCTGAAACCACAGGGGATGAAAGCACATCATTGGTAGCAGCGATTGCGAAAGGTTTAAGTGCGAAAGGATTGGACTTGGTTGTTGATGGGAAAAAGGGCTTGGCTCTGACATCGCCATCTACTGGTGAAAGAGCTGTGAAACCTGATGAGAAAGACAACTACATGAAACTACAGCATCAGATAGTTATTAAGTATGGTTTTGATGCGGAAATAATGGATTTAACGAAGCCCGGCTATAAGCATCATATTCCTAAATATGGTGAAAAAATAGTTACAAAACTTAAATCTGCCAATCTCATTCTTCAAGAGGATTACGCAAAGAACCCTGGACTGTATGCGAAAGATCCAAAAGAAATGAATCTTGAAGAAAAGGCTAGACATATGTCTCGTATTACCAGGCCATTTTATGAGGAGTTAGTTAATACTGCTAATAATAAGGGCTTTTTGTATGCAGAATTTGAGGGGGAGCAATATGCGTTGGGTAGTTTGATAATAAATTACTAATTAAAGTAATTAAATGGTTCAGAGTTATTTAAGAGAAATTAATCGCACCAGATTCTCAATTAATTTTTACGCAAATAAAATTAAAGAGGTTAGAGTCATTTAGCAAACAGCGCTCGATGAAGAAAATAAATTTACAAGGTATTATCATCGAGTCAGTTGTGGCTTACAAAACTCGCAACAATATTTTAGAGTAGAACAATAATACGAACCAGCAAACTGCAACCGCGCAGTTTGCAAATAATCGCAAAAGCGCAACCCTGAAACTGAAACAGCAAATCCTTATGACCGCCAGTCCAACTACAAAGGTTTAGTAAAATTTCTTTATCATTTCTCATCCATCATACCGGTTTTCTCCCATTCGATAATCTGGTTTATAGTTTTACCAATGTCGATTCGCATTCTGCCGTTAAATGGATGATCTGAGAGTACAATAATATAAAAAACTAGTGCGATAAAGGCGCCTATTAATCCATTTATGATAATGTGCAGTGTTTTGTTTTCAATGTTCATTAAATAAGCAAACAACATGATGATAAAACCGCCAAGCCAAAGCGGTACCCAGATATAAAAATCAATTTCGGAGTCGACGGCCAGGCTTCTTAAATTTCTGTACGTTCCCAAGTCATTAAGCTGTTTGAACATCGCTTCTATTCTTTCATTTCTATAAGTTACGGTGTCGCGCATCTGCTCCAGCGTTTTGTAAAAAGTATTAAATGATTTAACCGTTTTAGTATATCGATAATCTATGTATTCCGGAGATTCTTTCCCTTTGTTATTTAGCAATGAATCTTCTGTAATGACATTTTTTAAGTAAAACATATAAGACGCTGTTAGTTTTTTCTTTTGCAAAAGTGCCTCCTGATTGTTATCTGCGGGATAAAATTTAATATCTCTGTAAAGTCCTTTACACAAACTTGCTTCCATGTCGGCGTTTTGCTGGGCATCGTCGTACTGGTCCCAAACCAGAAAAACAACAAATGCCAGGATTAATCCGTACAATCCGCCGGTCATTGCAAAACCATTTGCAATGCCTTCGTTATGCGATTTGCCAACTCCCAGTTTACTGTATTTCCGTACCAGATAAGTTCCCACTATTCCTGCTCCGGAAAATAACAGTATGAATAATGTGAGCATTAACAATGGATTCATTTTGAGCAATAAATTTGTCAGACTCATATTCTTATGATTTTAAATTTTATAATTTATTTACTGGACTATTTTTCCTTCTTTACCAAATTCTCTCCTGATACTGCTTATAATGTCTTTTTTTGTAACCTTGTTATCTCCTCGTTTTATGGCTATTAACGATACGTATCGCAGTACGTTTATTATCGCGCCGCCTGCCAGTTCAAATTTTTGAGCAATTTCATCAAGATTGACATCGCTATCCAGAATAATATTTTCGGCAAAAGCTTTTTCCCATAATTTCTTTCGCTGCAGAGCGCTTGGTATTGGAAAATGAATCATCGATTGAAAACGTCTGCTGAAGGCTTCATCCAGATTGGCTTTGAGATTGGTTGCCAGAATTACCACTCCCGGAAAGTCTTCGATACGCTGCAGTAAATACGATACTTCCTGATTGGCATATCTGTCGTTTGAACTGCTGGTTTGGGTGCGTTTACCAAAAAGTGCATCGGCTTCATCAAAAAACAATATCCAGTTTTTATGTTCGGCCTGATCAAAAATATTGGAAAGGTTTTTCTCGGTTTCACCAATAAATTTAGACACCACCATAGATAAATCGATTCGGTAAACATCTAATTCCGTTGATTTTCCTAATAACGAGGCTGTCATGGTTTTTCCTGTTCCGGGCGGACCATAAAATAAAGATCGATAACCTGGTTTAATTTTTTTATGCAAACCCCATTCGTGTAGTAATTTTGGTCCGTAAATTATCCAGTCTTCAATTTCCTTAACTTCTGTCAGCGTGCTTTGTTCGATAACCAAGTCTTCCCATACGGCCTGAGTTGTAATGAGTTTAGCCGGAAAATTGGCATTAAAATCGGGTTTATGCGAAGTTCCTTTTGTAAAGTAACTCAAATACTCCAAGGATAATGTCAGCGCACCGCTTAAAAAAGGTTCGTTTGCAGGAATGGATTCAAGGCTTAAAATATTAAACTTTTTAAATTTATGATGATCCGAGAATAACTCCGAAATTCTAAAACGTTTCTCAAGATTATTAGCCGCCAATACGAAAACTGCTGTTTCTCCAGTTGGTATAAAACCACCAAAATTTTGGCCTTTTATACCGCCAAATTCTGTAAAACCTTTATCGTAAGCCGCATTTTTTATCAGGAAAACATCCAGCAATTTGGGCTGTATATGCACTGCTAAGGCGAGCAATAAAATAATGCGTTCTGAAAAACTAATTTTATAATAGTCTAAAATTCCGGCGTATGGAGAATTATTTTTGGATAAATCAGGAGGAAGAATTTCTTCAATGCTTTTATAATTGCACTCCTCGTTCCAATATAATCTCATACGTACATTGATTATTTCTTCTAACCATTGCAATTCTGCAGTAAGTGTCTCTGCGTTTTGTTTTAATATATCTAGCTCCATTCTACAAATATTGGTTCAGTCATCCATGAATTTTTAATAAAACTTAATCCCCAGGGAAGCGTTTGAAGCAATACATCAAAAGCTTTGTTTTCTACCACTAATGTCCAGCCTTCGCTCGATAAACATAAAGAACCGCTGCGCTGTAAAAAACTTTCCTGAAGTCCGGTAATCGAAGTATTCTTTAATTTTTCCCATTGTTGTGTTACCACATAAAGAAGTTCATTTGCCGTTTCCATTTCTAATTCGGTTAAAATAACGCCCAATGTTAAAGCTTCCTGATATTCTATACCGCATAAAATTTTATTAAGCAGTAAAGCATGTTCAGGAGTTGCCTGCTCATAATTAACCAGATATTGCAATAAATGCGGCGCTCTAAATTTGGCTTCATCATTAACAAATTCACCATTTTTTATTAAACCGGTACGATCAAACAAAGTACTTAAAAACGGATGTACTAAGACCAATCCGGCATTTTCGATATAGATCTTCTCCCCTTCTTTTAGTTTTATGTTTTCATCTTGGTAGATTATTTCTGATTCGGTTTTCTTTTCTTCGGTTAGCTTTGCGTATTCTTCAAAATCAAGCTTCTTTAAAACCTCATCTTTAACATGGTACAGGATTTCGTTTTTGTATTTATCCTGAGTAAGATAGGTTTGTGTATCTTTTTGCATAGCTGCTATTCTATTTTCTAATGAAATATTGTTAAGCTGTTTTATCGCATCAGAAACTTTTGTAAGCTGTTGATAAAGGTGTTTTATATCCCAGTTTTTTTTATAATTTAAAAATGCCAGAAACCTATAAAAAAACAGGTTAACATTTTCTGCATTTTTTTGTGATGCCCAGTAAAAGCTGAATTCTCTAAAATACAATAACAGTTTTTCGCGTTCAAAGGAATCTTTAACGGCTAAATTCAGGATATAAATATGGCTGGTGATGAGGTCATGTAAGGTGTTATCTGCCAATGATTTTATCATTGCAGTAAATTCTGCGCCTTTGTAAATAGTGGCATAATGTGAAGTTGTATTCGCTAATTGCAGTACTTGTTTGTGCAATTGCTGCTTTGCAAGATCACTGCCCTGATGTTTAATAAAATGGATAATTTCGTTTAGGTTTGTAAAGGCCTGATCTTGTTTCCAGATTTGTTTTATATAAACTAAAAAATCTTTCTCTTCATATTCGCTAAGCAGATTGGCAATATTTCGTCCCTGCTGATTGCTTTGTTTTGAGAAGTTCGTATGCAGTGTCATTTTGGCCGTCGCCGATGCATTATCCTGACGCATGAGGTTATGCAGCAAATTCTGGTCTTTTTCGAAAATTACAATTACCAATCTCTCTATAATTTTTGCCATTACAGATTGATCGTCAATCTTTATATCATCTGGTAATTTGTTATGAAGTAGATAGTATTTTAGAATGTCATATGCCTTATCTATCAGGGTAGCCAATGACATTTTGAGCATATCGTTTGATTTCGTCAACAGCTTAAATTCATCATAAGAAAATGGGTCGTTTCTTTCTAAATCGTCGGCAGTAAGCAATGCATTTCTATCCAGAAACAAAACCGATTTATAAATATCTAAAAGGCTATCTTTCTGCTTAACAGTGTCGCTTATATAACTTTTAAGATGAGGTAATTTGTTTTCTTTAAATTGTACTGCGAAGAATTTTTCTAATTTAGTTTCTGATGTTCCTATGTCGTTTTTCAGATAGTTTATTAAAATGGCATAAAAAAGCAGTACATCAAAGGAATTAAATTGTAATTGATGGTAGGTTTCTAATATTGACTTTAGCAAAAGACTACGTAAACGGTCTGCCGAAATACCAAGTTCCGATATTCCTCCTAATTGCTGCAACTCGTTCCATATTTTTAAAATGCTTTCGTTTTGCGGCAACACATTCAAAAGCTGTAATACAGATTTTGAGACGCTGTTGAGTATTTCCTGCTTTTTAAAACCCAGTTGAACAGCTTGCTTCATAACCAATAAAGCAAGAGCTGGTTCTGCAATTACCAGTTCCTGAAATAATGCGGCTATAGCTGCTGATTTTTGTTCTTTGGCCCACCAAGGTATAGTGCCTTGTGTGAACCAAAACAGAAATAGATCTTGTAACACAAGATTATCAGTATCTGTTTTATCTATTTTCTCTTTTGTACTTTTTTTTGTGTCTTTATGAACCGCTTCATGTTCTGATAGAAAATTTTCTACATCAAGTTTGTTTATGGTGCTGTTTCGTATTTCGCCCAGAATTTCGGTGAAAATAAAAAACAGCGAAGACTGATCTTTTACAATTGCCTGAGCTTCTGCCATACCT
Source organism: Flavobacterium chilense (assembly GCF_001602525.1). Classification (GTDB taxonomy): domain Bacteria; phylum Bacteroidota; class Bacteroidia; order Flavobacteriales; family Flavobacteriaceae; genus Flavobacterium; species Flavobacterium chilense. The sequence goes on along the minus strand of NZ_LSYT01000003.1, from coordinate 20,651 downwards.
TGCGCCATTAACAGCAATAAGGTCTGATAATCGATATTGTAATGCTGTGCCAGTTTTTTAATATTATTTTCTACAAACATTTTAGCACTAAACAAACTGCCATGTGAAGTAAAGAGAAAGGAAAAAATGAATTTAAGGATTGCTTTTTTTAATTCTTTCTCATTGGTTTTAATAACATTTTTTTTGTTCTGAATTTTTACCGTAGTTCTATAATAGTTTATGATAAAATCAGAATTGGCAGGTTCCATAATGCGAATGATGTCCAACAGAGCTGTTTCTGGTGCAATAAACATTAAGCGTTCTGTAAATTGCGTTATGTTTTGCTGTTTTCTAAATACATGGATAAATTCCTCCGAATGTTTTTTGATCATGGTATCTAACAGCAAACTGATTTTTTGAGGCGTATAATAATCATATTTAACTGGCAATGATCCAAAGAAGAAGTAATAATGAAGGGCTTCAAAATGATTTTTTGTCACTTCTTTTTCTAAATAAACCTCAACATTTAAAGATTCGTTTGTCTCTAAACCTGTTTTGGTTTCTTCTGTAAGCTCTTTTATAAACAGCGTAAAATTTTTATCTGTCGGAATTAAATCAGGATGGGTCTCAATAGCATCTGATAATAGTTTTAAGATACTTTCGTACGATACATTAAAATGAGATGCCATTTGAGTTAGTGTTCTTTTTACAAAAAGCCTGCGTTCAAAATGTCCACCCATATCTACTAACAAATACGTGAGAATAAAATACCATAATGCTTGTCCAAATACTTTTTCCTGTGTTTTAATAATTTGTTTCTGCTTCTGAATCTTCAATACATTATCAAAATACTGGCTGATAAAATTGACTTGCAGCGGTATTATAAGCTTGATGATTTTTGTAATTATTTCATCATTAAATTGCTGCGAAAGTCGTTTTCTTACCTGCTCCTCTGCTCCTGTTTTAAAAAGTAAATCTTTGAGCTGTTCAGGGTTTTCGCTAAACAATTTTAAAAAAGTTTTATCCGGATTTGTAAACACGTCACCACTCGCCCACCACGGCAGTGCACCATTGCTCAGAAAAAAATGCAGTAACTCGATACAGCTTACCAAGAAATCTTGAGTGTTTTCCGGTTTTTCATCAGTATTATTGATGCTGTGCAGCGTGGCATAATCAAATAAGGCTTTTTCTAATGCCTGCTCGTACAGTTCAGCAAATTCATCATCGGTAAACGGATAGGTCAATGTACCGATGTTTAATTCTAACTGGTCTATCTTAATAAAATGATGAGCATTTACGGTATTATCTAAAAGTGTGTTGGTAATATCTCCTAATTTAGTTTTAAAAAGTCTGCTGAATTGTGCAAACACATCTTGTGTGGCAGATTTATCAAAAAATTCTACCTCAACAACCTGCTGTTGTATGATGTGTTTTTGGATTTTCATTTAAAATTTTGCTCTTTTATTTTTGATTTTTGATGTCCGTTTCCAGGAGCCATTTTGTTAAAACTTCACATGATTCTAGTCTTGCGTTCGGATCAGAATTGGTTTTAATTGCTTCCAGCCATTCAAAATAAAGCGTTTCAAACTTTTGCATTCTCGAAATTCCCAGCCATTTAAAGTTTAAGGTTAAATAACCCGGTGCAATCGCTTTTATTAAATCTTCGGTAAACATTTTAAATTCTTTGTCCTGAAAACGGGCTGGCCATGCAGGTAAAACTATTGTTGCTTTCAGACTGTAAAAGTTTTCATTAATAACCTTTCTTCCGGATAGTTTTGCCAAAAGTTCAATACGAGGATATCTAAAGATTTTGTTTTCTTGTATTTTATGAATTTCGGCTATTATTTTTTTAAGATTTGGATCTAAATCTTGTTTTCTTTTACTGAATACCGCTGTGTTTACAATACTAAATTGATCGTCGCCCGCAAATTTAAGTTTAAAGTCAAAATCGTTTCCGGGCGTTTTTTTTCCTAAATTCAGTACTGCGGTTTTTAGTTTTGTCAGGCGGTTTTCTCTTTCTTCAAAACTGGTCCATTCATCATTTTTAAAAAGTATGCTGTCTTCACTTTCGTAATAGCTGAACCCGAAATTATGCTGATCGAGCTTAGGACGCATCAATAAATGTTCTACCAAATGAAATCCTTCTGATTCTACACTTAGTTTCTTCAGCGATTCTATTACTTCATTCAGGGCATTAATAGCCTTACTCTTTATTTGATAACTGCCAATTACCTGCCATTTTTCTTCTGGGGTTATGATATCTTTTTGCGGCGGTTTGTATATAATAATGTATTTACCGTCTTTGGGAATTATTTTATAGTTCTCCCTCAGGATTCCAAATTCTAATACCGATATTGTCTGCGAATTGAATATATACGATTGATCTATAGTATCTGCCTCTAAGCTTTCGCCCAGTTCTATATTTTCTGCTGAATTGGTTATTACGGCAAGATTTTCATCATTAAATTCGATAATATCTATTTCCTGTTCTTCCTGAACTGCAGGCGCTGGTTTTACTGGTGTAATGGTATACTTTTTTTCTGTATTGTTAAAAGTATCTGTCAGCCTTCGGCGCATCAGGCTTTCTTTTCTCGATTTAAACTTTGTCAGACTTGGATATTCCAGGTGATTAATGTTGAGATATATTGATATTTTATACTCAAAACCAGACATCAGGTTTATTTGAGAAGAATAATCGTAGCCTTTTATTTTGCCTTGGTCTATATGGAGTAAATGGTTTAAAACGTTTGCTTTCCATTGTAGCACAAATGTATCACGCTCTAAACTGCTTCCTCCAATATAACTATTAAAATACTGCAGTATAGGATATATACTTAGCTTGCGATTAAAGCGTCCCAGCAAATGGTCTAATATTTTATTCTTTCTGTCGGTATAGATTTCAGGAGTTTCTACAGCGCTTAGTAATGCTTTCATATAACCATTATCTTCGTCGCTTTGAAAATTTTCCCATTTCATTTCATTTACAAACGAAGCGCGATTATCACCATTTTGATTGTATTCTTTTAATATATAGCGAATATCCGGAACGTTATAGAGATCTTGGGTATAATATGATTTTTGATTGCTTGTGCTTAAATCTGTCGAATAAAGGTTACCCAGATTGGCTAACTGCGCCGAATAATTGGCAAGTATTTGTTCAAAAAAAAGCAAATAAGCTTTGAGTTGTTTTGCCGCTGCTTTGCGTTCTTTAGTTTCCGACTTAGATAATCCGTTTTCTCTTAAGCCATAAACGGTAGGGAAATAGTTTTGTATCGAATAATAGGTTCCTACATCTTTGTAAGTACCTGCTTTTATATTACGCTCTTGTTTCTTGCCTGCAGAATCTTTTCGGACTTGCGTTTTTAATGGTTCTCTATGATCATACAATTCTAAAAAAAGGGCTTCGTTGATCGGAATACGGTAATCGTCTGAATATAATTTTACATTTTTCAGAAAAGTATCTTTATCTAAAGAGGCAAAATGATCTTTCTTTAATTTAAACGGAAAACTATCTGTTTTTTCTACTTTATCAGCGTCATTGAGTGCTGTTTCTTCAGTATCAAAATTGTCTATATTCTCTATTGTTAAATTTTGAATATAGCTTACGCCATCTAATACCGTAATGGTATTGGTAACATCTATAGGATCTATTTCTGTTGCAATTGGTTTTAGCTCTCTTTCTAATAGTATTCCGTTGTTTAATAACGGACCATCGTAAATTTGCTCTATGGTATAGCCCATATCCAGCAATTCGGATTTAGAATAAAATCGAATTTTTGGGTTTAACAGAGATTCTATCTTATTGTAAATTCTAAGCAGTATTTCCTCCGGAACTGAGGTGTATTTGATACTTATATTGGCATGAATTGCTATTTTCTGACATTTCAGGATAACAATATCTCCCATTATATCTTCGCAGATATTACGTTTAGAAAGTGTTAGTTTTCTAATTTTTTCTTTAAACTCCTCCTCTGCTTCTTTATCTGTAACAAACTGGTTGGTTATGGTTTCATTGGCTCTAACTACAATTCTATACAAGCCTTTTATGTAATGATTGCTGTGTACAGACAGAATTGGATTGAACATGATATTGTTTACTTCTTTGACTTTGTCTAAAATAATTTTTCTAAAGTCATTAACCGTTACAGGATTACAGGTCAGGATATGTTCTTTCTCGAAAAAAGAGTGCTGATTTCTGTTTATAAACCCTCTTGTATTGGTTAAAATATCTTCGGTACTTAATTTTGTTTTATAGTGCAAGTCGGTTAATGCAAAACATAATTGTTCTAAAATGGTAATGCCCGGATCATGAATATTATAGTCTGTCCATAGATGTCCTGTCAGCCTTTGAACTAAATCAATTGCCTGTTTTAAAATGACTTCAAAATCAGCTGTAGGGTCTATGTTTTTATTTATAAACCGAGGTTCAATCATATTGTTAAGTATTCTATTCTAACGTTGTAACTAAGTTCTCTTATTCTGGCTTTCCTTATCAACAAAACCATCTTGTTTTTTTGGATAATAACAATTTAAGGGTACAAAAAGTTCATCATCCCAAAGTTCACATATCGTATAATAAATCATGGCTCCCGAACCAAAATTGGAATTCGAACGCATTTGTAATTTGTAATTATGTGTGGTGCCATGCCAGCGTAAATTCAGTTTATTCCAAATCGACCAGAATGATCCATAATACGCTCGGGTTTTTCTAATCTTTGATCGCGATTTTCCAAATGTGCTCAATGCGGTTGCATGCATCATAGAAAATTTTCCGGAATGTTTTATCCCTGCGCGGGCTACAATTTCAAAAGCCTGACAGTTATCTAATTCCGGAGTTATATCGTGCCATTCTCCATTGGCCGGAATTTCTTTTTTTGTGTTGTAGGTTCCGGTTCTTCCTTTAGAAGCGGTAAAACCATTTACATCCAGTTTAAAATTGTTTTTACTTTTATTTCCTATTCCTAAACTTCCGTCGTTATGAAAGAAAAATGTTTTCTCTTCTTCTGTTGCTGTAGATTTGACAGTATCAGAGCGGAATTTTAGGCTTGGTTTGTCCAGTAAATCCTTTTCTACAAAGAAAAAAGGTTCTAAACGATCAATATTTTTGTAAAAAGTAATTAATCTGGATGATGTTCCTAAAGAGGTTATGCTGTACCCGTTTTCTTCATCTTTAGATATTCCGTCATCGTGCTGAATAATTACAGAATCTATAAGCGATTTAAAATGCGTTTCGTTAGGGATTCTTCCATTTCTAAAATATTCTATTAACTCCGCTCTTCCATGTAATTTTTTTATCTCGTTGTCGGCCATGTCGTTTAAATGTTAGGATTAATAATAAAATTAAAAAGTTCATCGTCGTCGTCATACTCAGAATCTGAAGCATCACTGCTTGGTATTCTTATACCCGGATCTTCTTCTATCAAAAGTTCTTCGCCTACTATGTAATCTGCAATACCCAGCTGAACCGCCGTTTTATGAATGGGTTTATCCAGCACCTTTAGCACATGAAATTCTGAAGGCACAAATACCGAAGCCGGAGAAGAACATTCTATGTATTTGATATCACCCAAGGCACTATCTGTCATTTTTGAAACCAAAACATCATCTGATGATTGTCTTTCTTTATAAAAATGAATCAGCGAAAATCCGGTAACATACTCAATATAAGGACGTGTTTTGATAAACAATAACAAATCTGATTTGTAAATACGATCTCCTATTTTAAAATCATCATATTTATCATAAAGCCAAGGTGCTATATAATTATTAATATCTTTGGTTAGTTTGCGTAAATAATTTCCGGAATCTTCTTTTGCTTTATCTGTTAAAACAACTTCACAAATTACTTTGACTCTTTCATAAATAGGATTTCCAACTTCTATCGTTATAAAAGGAGAAATGATCTTGTCAAGAAATGATTTGACATCAAAGAGCGTTAATAAACTTACTCTGGGAACATCTTTAAAGGGATGATTGTTTCTGGATTCTTTAGGAATTAATACTAAATGTAAATTGGTTCCTTCTACAATTTCATAACCTTCTATTTCTGTATTAAAGCTTTTTACCATCATTATTTCAGGAAAATTTTCTAATACAACTTGTTCGATATCTCTGTTTTGAACTGGTCTTTGTTTGTGTCTTAATCTTTCGCTTACTCTTGTATAGAACTTATCGGTACTTTCCGGCGCTTCTCCGTTAATAGAGCTGAACAACTGCCATAAAGCACTAACGCCTTTTATTGTTTTTTCAAATCCTTTAATGGAATATGGCGGAATAGAAAGTCCTCTTTTTGAATGATTTTCGGGTAAATATTTTCTTGTCGCTACAACGCCGTTACATGCAATTCCTAATAAATTGGGTTTCGTTGCAACGCCATTATAAGTTGTGGCTTTGATCCAAAACAAATCCGGATTCATTATTGTATTTCCTGATGGAATACTGGACGGAGCAAAAAGCCTGATAATGCCTGAGCCCATAAAATCATTGGTCGTATCAAAAATAATGTCTTTGTCTGAAAAGGGAATCCAGGTATTGTTTTTAAGATAACTCCATATTAATTCTGTTTTTTCTAAGGTATAATGAAAACTGGAATCTTCGAACTTAAACAAAAGATTCAATTCTGATTTAGGTTCGACATCTTTTAAACCAATGCATAAGTTGTCGTAGTCTAAAAACTCAGGCATAAATTTAGTCTGCTTTTTATACTTATTAGGATAGATGTAATCATACCCAAACGGATAATCATGAATAAGCTGAATTTTACAGTTTTCGCGGTTTGCAGCTCCATCAAGAATTTCTGAATACTCAAGCGAATAATCTAATGCTATCGATTTTATAATGGGAATAATAGGCTGATTGGGCAAAGCTTGTTTTAATACTTTTTTTTTAGCCTGGCTCATAACAGCTTCGGGAAAAATTTTAGTAAATACTTCTTGTCCAAATGTTTCTTCGGGAGAAGAAAGTTCTAACCTTAAAGTTCCGTCTACAGCAAATGGATTATTACTATCTGAAGGCACCAGCGATGGTTCATTAATAAAATCCAGTTTGCTGAAATCTATTTTATCTATTACCGTAAAATCACTTAAAAAACCATTATTATTAATGCTGAACAATTCTTTTTGCTGTTCATTCTTGGTATTTAAATATAAGTTTTGTGTTTTTAATGCTTTAAGATTAACGGCGAAAGAGTTGTTTCTAAAAGGTTCCGGATATTCTTTATAATAGGTTTCAAAACCTCCGTATTCTCTGGGTAAATTCAACCAGCTGATATTTATAGAGAAATCAGTTAAGTATCGATTAAAAACATTGGTATTCTTAATATCCAGAAACGAACCCAAGATAGGCTGCGGCCCAAATATCTGAAACGGACTTGTAGGACTTACTAAACCAATACTATTTTGCAAGAGTAAAGAACGGAATCCTTTTGCCTCGCTTTTAATCGTAATACGTTCTATTATGATGTCCTGCAAAAAACTGTACGCATAATGTTTGCTGAAATTATTCAGCCCTATACGAACTATTGGAAACTTAGAATCAAAATTGAGATTGTGAATTCCCTTATTGTAATTGTCAATAGGTTCTTCTATAGCTTTCAATTTCAAAATAATTTCAATTGCTTCTTCTCCGCCCGGTGTTGGATCAAATTTTACAAAATATTTCTTTATGTTTTCCCAGCCTTTTGTTGAAGTATAGGTTATAACAAATGCACTTGATAAAAGTTCATAAATAATCGTTTCGATTGTTTTTGCCCCTTTTTCAGATTCATCTGTTTTATAGCCATAATGATATTTGTTTTCATTTATAGTATCTGTATATGAAGAAAAATAATCCCGTACTGCTTCAAAACTTTTAGGTTCTAATTTGATTTTTATACTGATGGTTCTTTCTCCTTCCGGCAAATACAAAAGAGGCGATGCAATGAATATTCCTAAATTAGCATTATCCATTGTTCGCATATTGCCCAGCTTTCCCTGCTGATCTTCGCCAAGACAAGGCCATGAAATATAATTGTCTTTGTTTTTTTGATAATCAGCTACCGAAAAAACTTTTGGAGAAGCCTGATAAACCTGATTTTCAATAATATTATCAATTTCAATATTCTTAGAAGCTACTTGTGCAAACTGACTGACAAAAATAGTTTTGGTCTCGGCTATTGTGGCAGCCGATAAAGTAATTGGATTATTTAACTCATAAATTATAGGCTGTTCTTCATTTGGAATTTCTGCAATTAATAATTCCGATGGTGAAATTTCTAATCGCTTTATTCCTATTTCCGGTTCAATAATTATGTTGAGCTGATCTCTATATCCTTTTTTGGGTTTTAATTCTAAAACATCTTTATAATAATACTCCAGATGCCTGCGGTTAAAGTCATTAATTTTTACTTGTGCCGATTTGTATAAATCTAAAAAACTGATTAATAAAGCGATCTGTGGTAAAAATTGAGCTTCTGTTATGCTTTTTCTAGAAATATACGATTTTGATGCTCTTACTAAATCGTTAAATTTTGCAATAACAGATTCAAATAAAGCAGATAAATAACGAATAGATCCCGTTATTTTTTCCTTATTAGAACTTTCCAATAGTATTTCTAAACCAACGTCTTCTTTTTTTTTATGCCCTGATAATTTTGGAGACGGATCAGGATTTTTGAAGCTGATAAATACTAAAGAAGCTTCTTCGCAATAATTTTTTAATTTACCTGATTCATCATTTGTTGGCTCAATATTCATTAATACTTCTCCTATATCATTAGGCAAAGGCAAAGCATTTAATAAGTAATGTAGTTTTGATAATTGGGCAATAACATCAAATAGATAGTCAATTAATTTAGTCAATTTGTCTAATCGTTCAGAAAGCAGATTACTATTACTGTCGTGTTCAATTGCTTTTTTCAGGGTGCTGAACTGACCGCTGATATCTACCACATTTATTCTGCTGATTAACAATGCGGCGAGATAAGGATCATTATAGAGAAAATCTTCCCAGGTTCCATCTATTTCATTTGTTTGTGCATTATAATAATTAAACTGAGGTGCTATTTTATGAATATAGCTGATCATTTCCGGAATATCCCTTGAATCAATTTTAAAATAATCAGGCATCAAAGTATCAAGCATGCGCTGTGCCTGGCTAAGCCCTTGATTTGATGTCATGAATATTTCGGTGCTCATATTTAGTATTATAAATTAGTTCCCTCAAGAAGATAAAAAGGAAATACGATATTGTGTCTTGTGTTTGTTATAATGATTTTATAGTTGACTTCTATATGCAATACTCCGTCTAACTCGTTACGGGTTACTACTTTGGCATCAATAAAATCTACACGGGCTTCAAAATTTAAAATGGCCTTGCTAATGGTATTGTTTAAACCTGTAACAAAAGAGGTATCGTGACGCTCGAACATAAATCTTCTAAGATTACAGCCATATTCCGGTCTCATTAATCTTTCGCCGGGATCTGTACTCAATAAAATACGGAGACTTTCTGCAATATCAGTCTCATCCGAAACCAATGTTACATTTTTAGTTTCTTTGCTAAATGAAGGGGGAAATTTCCATCCTGTTCCTAAAAATGATTTTAGTTCCATTGTTTATCCTCCTATCAAAACCGTTGGCAAGCCCAATACAATTGAACCTCCGTGTGCTGTTGTATCACCCATTCTGGCAGCAGGCATTCCACAGATAAGTACAGTAGAAGAACCTTTTACAATACTATCCGGCGGTCCTACACAAACGAGCATATCGCCTACTCGTGCAGCAGGCAGAGAACCTATTAAAACGGTTGGTGCACCGGCTACAATTGGGCCGCCTACATGTGGTATTGGCGGTAATCCCGGTGTTACCATTGGACAAGTGTGCATATCTGTTATTCGTGCGGCTGGGGCTCCCATATCTTTAATATTTTAAATTAGTTTATCATTACTATTGCGCCTTTTACTGTCGTTTGTCCGCTGGCAGAAATTTCTGCTGTAGCAGCTCCTTTAGCAACAAACCCTATACTGGCGTTATTGTTTATATTTAGTCCCGTTGTTTTTACATCCATTTTAGCTTCGACCTCGACATTTTGTACTGCGGTTAAAGAAATTTTTCCTTTCGCATCCAGCACAATGTCCTTAAAACTTTGAATAGAAATACCATTGGAGTCCATTTTAATCGAGTTGGTATGCTGGTCTTTAATTTCTATAGATTTGGCATCATCACTAAGCGTGATGTAATTTCCGGCTGGTGTTTCTAATTTGAGTATCTTTTTCTCATCATCAAATGTCATTTTGAGCTGACTTTTTGTGATAATTGTTTTGATATAATTGTTGTTATCAGCAGCTGTCGCTGCTGCTGCTTTAGCAGTACTGTACAATGAACCCAAAATAACAGGATAACGCGGATCATTCTCTAAAAATCCTATGATAACTTCATCTCCAACTTCTGGCAAAAAACCTGCCCCAGCTGTATTTGTAGCATGAAAATTGGCCATTCTTGCCCATATTCCGTCTTGATTTTCGGCATTGCTGGGTAATGTTATTAAAATGCGAAATTGAGAATCCGGATCGCCAAATATTTTTTTTACTGTAGCGGTCTGTAAACCATTAATGGGCGGCAGCTGACCAGAAGCATTAGGATAAGAGAAATTTTTATTCTCGTAAGCAAACTTTTCATCAAGCCCAAATTTTACTCTGGTAGTCCAGGTTCCGCTTTCTAAAACATGATTGACCATCGTTACATAGGCATTTCCGTTAAAACGATCTCCTACTCCTGCTAATTCGATTATAGTATTGGGTTTTACCGTTGCATTTCCCATAAAGCTAACCATTCCTCTTATGGCAGCCAATCTGATTTTTAATAAACTGGCATTTCCCCAAACGGTTAAATCTTCATTTGTCAGAGGTGTATTTGAAGTAAGTTTTAACTCTTTTTGATTGAGTTTACCTGATAATGTTTTAGCACTCAAATTGCCTTGCTCATTTAGAACAGGCTCGGCTGCACTCGATACTAATAAGCTTTGCTGTTTAATATCCCAACTGCTTACTTGTAAAGATGTAGGTTGTTTTTCTGCAGATAATTCGGCATCAAATGAAAACATAGATTCTCCAAAACCAATTCGCAATACGGCAGATCCGTCTACTTTTGGTTTTCCAATTGTGATATCGTCGCCATCTAATGAAATAACAAAACCATTAAAATCAGCACGTGCCAGGATAAAATCCCAATCTGTAGCTAGTTTTTGGAACATGGCTTCAGAAACTGGTGTAGTCGCATCAATTGTGGCACTTAAACCATAATTTCCGGCAATAACATTCATAATACCACTATCGGTTTTACTGGTAAATTGTGCTTCCATTTTATTGTAACACATGGTAACCGCTTTATGTTTGCAGGTAATAATTAAGGCAAAAGGCTCTCCATCATTAATACGAATGGCTTGTTTTACAATTACACCTTTAAAAATGGATATTTCGGCATCAGATCCATAACCTGCTGTAATTTCAATTGTATTTCCGGGAATCAAATCGGCGCTTTCGCTAATAGGAAAATCAGCAGATTCTACAGTTCCGTCAATAAGACTGATTTCGGCATATGATATTCTATTTAATTCATGGGTAATATTTACAGATTCTACAGGGTACGAATCTTTTATAGGGCTTCCATTTGCTTTAATCGTGAGCCTTAAAGTAGGATCAGAAATATCTAATGGTGATTTTGCTGGCATTTATTATTATTTTTTTATTGGGGGAAAATACAATTGGTCTCCAGGTTTTATAGCATTTATACTAGTTAGGTTATTTATTTTGGCTACTTCCATATAATAAGAACTGTCTCCGTATATTCTAAAAGTCATTAAAGGCAAGGTATCTCCGGCTTTTACAGTACGAATATGTGTTAAGTCTGGCGAACTCTTTTTAGCTTCTTTGGCTACGGTAACAAAATCAGATGTTCCGGATAACATAAGCTCAATTGAAGCCCGGAGCGCTGTACCATCTTCTTTAAATAAATTATAGCTTACATTTAATGCTTTACAAACACAAATCATAGATAAACTTCCCCAAACTATGGTCAGGTAATTAGGTCTGTGCTTTAATCCATTGTAAGAATACGTAAGCTGCTTAATTTTTTTAATGTAATCGTCTACATCTAAAATCCCTTTTGGTAATGGCACAACACCTGTACCATCGGCAATTAATTTTAAGGTCATATCGTTTCCTACCAACGCCTGAAAAATGAGGGTTCTGTCGTTTTGCCCAATTACTTTTGGGGCATTGTACTGCGCCTTATATTTACGGGTGTACGTGTTTGGATTAAACATGGCTTCTATAGGATCGCCTACAGAAGCGGTGCATTCAGGATCAGAAAAAGCTTCAATTTTTAATTTAAGTAATGCCATATTATCGTTCTGATTTTTTCTCTAGTTTAGCCATAACTCTTTCTGTACACTCCTTTATAATCTGTCTTTTTAAATCTGATAAATTATGAGAATCTACAGTATCTGTAGCTTTGTGATCTTCAACGATATTCACTTTTATAACTAATTCACGAATTTCAATTGGCATGGCCTTAGTTTTATAATTATAATTAAAAAATCCTCGTAAAATAACTATAAGATAACTCGAGTGTTTCTATAACAATAGCATTGTCCTGAGCCTTTAAATCAGATACTTTTAAAGCAACAGGATAAGCGGCATTAAATGACCATGAAGCAATTGGAGCACCGGTTTCATCTAATAAATTAACTATTACAGTTTTTGTAATAAAATTAAAAGACTCGATAGAACTTCTTGCCCACAAAATGAGGCCTGAATTTAATACCATTCCTCTTTTCAGAATTAAATTATCATATTTAACAGGATTGGGTAAACGGTGTTCAAATCGGTTCTCACCGCCTTCTTTTATAGTTTCTACTCCCAATTTTGCTCCAAGTCCGGTTACTTCCTGAAAACTGCCTTCATAAACACCAGTAATTCCTACAACATTTACTTTAAAAGAAAATGCTGCAGGAAAAAATGGTGGTGTTTTAGGAACGTATGCCATTTAATTACTTCACAATAGTTAGTTTTTCATGTGCCAGTTCTATTGATTCTACTGCTACTTCATTTCCGTCAGATTTCATATCCGTAACGGTAATCTTAACCGGAAATGCATTGGCCAAAGTCCAGCTCATTGCTACTTCGTTTTTTTCATCCAGTAAGCTTATGGTTATGGTCGATCTTTTATAGGTATTCATGGCAATAATATTGTACTTATCCCATAATGCTTTGTCGCCTAAAAACATCCCTTTTTTTAACGTTACGTTTCCAAATTTTTGTATCCCGGGCATTTTTACTGTAGAGTATACTTTACTGCTGCCTCCGCGATATTCTATCACCTGTGTTTCAGAAGATAAACCTGTTACCTCCTGAAAAATTAGTTCTGCATCGTCCCATTTTACCTGAAAGGAAAATTTAACTAAAGGCCAGGTGGCCGCTGATTGTGTTGAACCATCGTCTGCCATAATAAATATATTTTAATTGATTATAGTTATAAGTTAAGATTGCTGCATTTGCTGCTGGAATGTTATAATAATAAACTCCGCAGGACGTACAATTGCTACTTTTACAGTAATTAGCATTTTTCCGTCTAAGATATCGGTAGGTGTCATCGTAGAACCTAAACCAATCTGAACGTCAAATGCCTGCTCAGGAGCTGCTCCCGCTAAAGCGCCTTGTTTCCATAAATTGGTTAAGAAATTAGACATCATACTTTTTACCGTTACCCAAGTATTGGCATCGTTAGGTTCGAATACATAAGATCGAGTTGCTAATTTTAAAGATTGCTCAATCATGATTAAGGTTCTTCTAACGTTAATGTAGCGCCAATCCTGACTATTACCATCTAAAGTTCTGGCACCCCATACCAGAGTTCCAATCCCTTGAAATGAACGAATAACGTTAATTGATTTTCCTGCCACAACATCAACATTCAGACTTTCTTGCTGCTCGCTTGAAATATTTATTGATGGTGCATTTACCATGCTTACAGATACGTTTGCCGGAGATTTCCAAACACCTCGGCTGCTGTCTACAGCGGTATAAATACCTGCCATTGCTGCACTTGGCGGCAACTCGTTTAATTTTGATCTGATTTCTTCGAGGATGTTGGTATAAGTTGGGCTCGTAGCTTTTAAGGATTGATGAAAATTTAGTTTATCATTATCTGAAGGAAAAAGTATTTTTTCTGAAAGATCATTAGTTGCTTTTGCTACTTTTTTCTCAGCAGCTTTCACTTTATCAGCATCGACTGTAGCTGCATTTTTTGCTGCGTCTAATTCTGCTTTTGCTGCTTCTAAGGCTTTTGCTGAAGTTGTTTTTGCTGTTTCCAAAGCTTCATCAGCATCGGTTTTTGCTTTCTCCAGTGCTTTTACAGCATCACTTGGATCTGTATCTGCGATTAAATCTGCTACAGCTTTTTCGGCTTCTTTAACTTTAGCATCATCAACCGGATCTGCACTTTGTGCCGCTGTTAAGTCTGCTTTTGCTTTATCGATTGCTATTTTCTTGGTGTTGCCTTCTGCGAATTTGGCATCTTGCAATGCTTTTTCGGCTTTTTCAACGTCTTTTATAGCCTTGAATACTGCAGGAGGAGTATCTTCTGCCGAGTCTTTTGCTGTTTTGAATATTTTAATAATATTTAAAGCAGCTTCTTCTTTTTTAGGAAGTATAGTCGCAAGGTCTAAAGAATCATCCAGGTTTTCAAAAGTTATTTCACCTGGCTGTACTACTCCTGATTTCAGCCACGGATAATAAGCTGCTCCGTATTTTAAATCGTTCATTCCGATACCTTCACGGAAACTTGTAACAATAGGTGTGGTATCTTCAGAAGGCAGTTGTTTTACCAAATCAAAAAGTCCAAAACGGCTTTGCATTGCAGCGCAGTGACTTAAAATTTTGGTATAAATAGAATTGTAGCAGGCTTCTCCTAATACAATTGCATCCGGAACCACTACAAGTGTAGGTTCGAATTCTTTTTTCAGAATTTCAAAAGGATCTAATTTTGTTGTAGAGCCCAAAAAGTCATCGGCCTTAATCTCTAATGTTGTTTTATCCTTATAGGTATCGACAGTTAAGATATAACAAGGGCCTCCGCCATTGGCATAAAACAAGCGGATAGAATTAAACAAATACAGGGTGTTGTCTTTGTTTATTTCGACTACTTTGTTTTTTCCGTCAAGCGAAAATGTTTCTTGTTTGATAGCCGGATTCGCATCAACAATTTTAAATTTTGCTTTAAATCCTCCTCCAAAGCGCTCTACATATTCTGCAAACGAGGTAACTCTGGTTGGAACATTTACTAATGATTTACCATTCCATTCGGCTTTTTCAGTATAGCCGATAAAGACAGGAATAGCAGTTTCTACTGATACTGCAGAACTAGGAAACGCGTTCTTTTCATCAATATAAACACCGGGGGTCATAGGGTTGTTTATCATAAAATATATGTGTTTGTTTAGTAAATAAAAATTTCTGAATAATACTTTTTATCGTTTTTATTCTCTATTATTGACGATATGTGCTTTGTGTCCGGAACCGGAAGCGCCTTAATTAAAACATTAAATGTGCTTTCGTCCTCTTTATAATGATCAACTAATTTAAAATACTGGTCAGGTCTTTGTTTATGACCAATCGGTAATACAGAAACAAAACTTATTCCCTCCCGATTATCCGGAAGTGTAATATTTCCGGGACCATCAAATGCAACATCTTTTCCTATAATTGCTAATTGAGATAAATTTTTAAAATGATCACCCACAATTATATAACGCCAATAACTTTCTATCTCTCTAAAATGTACCACATATTGTGTCTGTAAATCATATCGCAATTGCAGCTCTATGATTCCAAACGGTTTTCTTAAAAACTTTTGCCCAAACGTATGCTCCTCAACAGTATCTTCTACTGATACAAATTCTTCATTATGTAAATTTTTAATACTAAATCTTTCCTTTTTGCCTGCGAAATTATGGAAGTGATAAAAGTCTGAATCCCAATTTTTTGCTCCACAATCTGTATAATTAAAAAAATACGGATCGTTTAATACGATATGAAATCGCAAAACAAAATCATCCAGAATATCATTTCTTTTAATCGTTTCCTGATTATTGAATGCATTAAAAAACAGCTTAAAACCATTATTAAATGGTTTAAACAGAAGCCCTGACTTTAAAAAAAAATGATGTGTCTCAGGATCTGGCTGTATACTAAAACATTCTAACTTATTGCTTAAAAAATAGCGATGCTTAAATTCTACTTGTGTTAATATTTCGTATTCAGCAATCACTATATCTCTTAATTAGTTTTACTTTGATTGTCAATTTTTGAAACGCCCGGTCTAAACTCTCTTACTACAGATTCATCAAAATGCAGCATGCGGATTTTATACAAGACTGACGGCATATATTTTGCACCCAGCAGTGACCATAAATTACTTAATCCATCCATACTCATATCTACAATCTCAATGCTTAACTTTTCCATTTTGGGGTCCATATTGGGGGTATTACTTTTGGTAAAAACATTTTTACCTTGAAAATAAGCTATTATAAACGATATAAAACGCAATGATTCTCCGTAGTTATTACTGCTGAAATAAGCCGAGAACAAAACGTAAATATTAATTTGTAAGGGTATATTCTGGTTTCCAAAAGAGTTTGTTGTTACTGCTTTTGAGGGTAACATTTGTAATGTTTCTTTCTCTAAATTAACAAGTGTAATTACTATTTTATTTTCTCCCGGAATCGCAACTGTACCATCGGCATTAACTAACCCGGATAGTATCACTTTCTCTTCGGCGATGCTCAATTTTAGCTTAAAGAAGTCATTTAGTTCTTCAGACAGACATGTTAGAGCTTCGTAAATCATAGCAATTTCTAGTAATTTATAATATATTACAAATCAAATACATACAATTCAAATTTTAACAAACGTAGTATTTCTTTTTCAAAAAAAAAATTTTTACAGGTAAAATAAATAATATTTTATTTACAAATAACATTAAAAATACATAATTTACTGATTTACAGATATTTAAATATTTTAATGTTAATTTATTATAAAAAAAATAACATAACTACAAATTTACAAGCATATTAAAGTGTATTTTTGAGAAATTTTTAAATATTCATCAATAACAAACAATCAACTATTTTGCCCCAACAATGCGTCTTATTTATATAATAATTATCGTGTTTTGCTCCTTTACCTGTACAATTTCTTTTGCACAGGAAAAAACCAATGCTCCTGTAAGTAAGAAAAATGTAAGTACTGAGATTCCAGCAGATACTGTTAAAATAAAAAAATCACTGCTTAAAAAAATTACAGATGCTTTTAAGTTTAGAGCCAATTTTAGAAAGGGCGAAGAAAAACGTATTATAGCCATTATTAACAGACTGCAAAAACCAGAGCAGCCTAGAGATACTACAATAAATAATACCTATATCACCAACCATAATACTGTTCCTATAAGTACAATACAGAAACAAATTGACAGCCTCTTTCTGGATTTTACAACTTCTGTAGATTCTACCAAAATTTCAAATATTGATATCAACAATTTAGTAGATAAACTGCTGCCGATGGTCCAGAAAAAAATTGACCTCGAAGAAGAAGAAGAAAAAAGACAGGCTAAAATAAAGAAAATACGCGATTTGCTTCAATATCCGTATGGTGTTATCACTACTGTAAGAGTAAATAATATACCCGTTAAAACCATAAACAGAAAAGTAGCCCGAAACAGCGAAGTATATGGATTTCACCCTCACTGGATGAATAAATATTATCTCAATTACAACTATAAAGCTTTAAATACTTTAATTTATTATGGCTATGAATTAAACGGAAAAACAGGGAGTTACAAAACGCTTAATGGCTGGGATACGGCAGAAGTAATACCCAAAGCTAAAAAAGAAGGATGCAAAGTGTTTTTGTGTATCTTTGATAAAAGCCAAAAAAGTTTAGATGAGTTTCTGAATAACAGAGATGCTCAATTACGCCTGATTGAGGAAACAAAATTTCTATTAAAAGAAAAAAATGCTGATGGAATCAATATATTCTTTGAAAATTTTGGAGATCGAAACCGTAATAATTTTACTGAATTTATAAGTCTGCTTCATTACAAACTAAAAGAGGCAAATCGTTCCTATCAGCTAACGATTACACTTCCTGTAGTGGATCAATATCATAATTATGATATAGAAGAAATAGAACCATTAGTAGATCGTTTTATTATAGATTTTACAAAGAAAAATAACTATGGTCCTATAGTGCCTCTTAAAGGATCTGATTATAGTTTGGGTACTGGTCTTGATCGTTATCTCAACAAAAACATACCTCCAAAAAAAATTATCGCCTGCCTTACCTACGATGGAATACTTTGGCATTATAAATCAAAAAAATCTGAATTTAAGTTCTATAATACAATAGTAAAAGATTATTTAAATAAGTATACTCCGTTGTATAATAAAAACAATGGGGCATTAATAAACATTATAAAAAATAAAAAAGACACTATCAGCCAATTATGGTTTGATGATGTACAGACCATATCTGAAAAATATGATTTTATTTTAAACAAAGGCGTTGGAGGAATTGGTATATGGGGACTAGGTTCTGATGATGGAAGGCCTGAAATGTGGAATGCCCTTATAGACAAAACCATGTATATTAAGGTGAAAACCACAGTATTGAAACCACCTGTAAAAGAAGGAAGAATGGCTTCCTGGAAAAGAAGAATTATGCAAGAAATTGAATTGTATAAGAAGCTTTTTAATCACCCATGTGATTTTACTAAGGAAGACAGTAAAAAAATGTTTTCTGATGATTTAATTATTATAATTACAGAAATACTCTTTACAGTATTAGTTTTGGTTGCCTTATATTGTTTAAAACAAAAAAAACAATTAGGCGATGACTGGACAAAAAGTAAGTTGTTTTATGGTATATTAACTTTCTTGAGCGTTTTCCTTACTATTTGTGTCGTGTTATGTTTATTTCTTAATCCCGGATTTTCCGGATTTGGATTGTCAAAATCAGGAAAATGCGAAACCAGTTTTATAACTATTTTAAAGATATTAGGCGGAGGATTTCTCATTGGTCTGCTTGCCATGAAATTTTTAATTTTTCCTCTCATAAAACCCAGAGAAGTTCCATAAGATTAAAGGCAGTAAAACTTGAATTTACTTCCTAACCTATTTATTTTTTTAATGTGTTAGATTATTTGTGTTATAATTATTCTGCCGTTTTTACCTTCATTGATTTGAGTTAAAAGTAATGGCAGTTTAAAATAAATGTAAACGATGAATACTTACGCCGACAACAATAAAGAGAATAAAAAGCAACAAACACCCTCTGCTATCCATAAAAAAGATAACAGAGATACTGCTTTGCCTGTTACAGATTCTCATCTGTCCTCGGTTGCTGCTCAATTGCAATTACAAGAAATAGCCAACAATAGCCCACAAGTAAAACAAGCTTTTCAACTGCAGGCAATAGCCAATGCTCACGCAGCTCTTCCTATACAAAAAAAAGACTTGATTACTACTCAATCTGTGTTTCAGCTCCAAAAACTAGAGCGAGGAAAATTGAATGTAGTTGGTGAACATCATTCTGAAAGTAACCAGAGACGAGGGCAAGAAATTGATATAGCAGAAAGAGAAGTTGGAGGGGAATATTGGACAGAAAATAATTTTCGAATTAGAGAAACAAAATCACCTGGAGAAAATGCTGTAAGAGACACTACTGGAGATCCCAGAATCCTAGGGGATGCTTTATATTTAAGGATAGTAGAAAGCATTCAATATGTTTATGAAGCCAAAAATAACTTTGAAAAAGAATGGAAACATTGGACTACACAAAACCTGAACAAAGAAGAATTGCCGATTTTAAAAGGCGAATTACAACCCTTGTTGGTAATCTGTAAAAACCACACACTCGAAGCAAACAAATTAGCCAAAGCCTATATGTATAATGAAGAGTTTAAAACCCTTCCCGAATTCGTTTCAGACCAAATTGTACAAATGTATAAGTTATTGCCAGAAACTGAAAAGTTGTTTCTTATACTGGTTGAAACCTGGAAAAGTTATACCCTTGAACAATTAATCTTAAAGAAGTTCTTAAGTTCTTTCAATGTGTTTGGTTCTAATATTGACATTCTAAATATATATGCCGCACAAATAGGTGGTGCAAGCAGGACAGATACCAGTAAATTAAGGTCTTATGAAATGGATAATGCGGCCGATTTTGCACATGATAGGATTGGTGTATGGAAAATAGGCTTTGACCATGTTAAGGACATTAAAGAGGATATGCAACACAACGACACTAAAAACTATATATTAATAAACAGAGAAGAGTTCAATCATGAATACAAAGAGTTGCCTATTTTAGTTGAAGATCAAATGGTAAAACAAAAATAAAGAAATGCAAAACCAACATTGTAAATGAAAGACAAAGTGAATGTAAAATCATGATAAAGGAAAACAAAAAAAAATCCTCATCAAATAAATGATGAGGATTCTTAAAAGAAAGGCGACGACATACTCTCCCACATAACTGCAGTACCATCTGCGCAGGCGGGCTTAACTACTCTGTTCGGGATGGGAAGAGGTGAGCCCCGCCGCAATAACCACCTTAAGGTTTTTAGTCTAAAGTC
>NZ_LSYT01000021.1 GCF_001602525.1 Flavobacterium chilense | reverse complement strand
ACTGCTCAAAATCAGGCTCCGGTGGCTACTGATAATTGTGGCGGAACGGTAACCTACACTAAAACTAGTGGAACTTTTACTGCAGGTTCTTGCGCTAACTCTGGAACGTATACTAATACATGGGTTGCCAAAGATGTGTGTAACAATATTTCTACCACTTTTACTCAGGTAATTACAATACAAGATACTACTGCACCGACATGGACTACTACTGCAAATGCCTTAAATGTAACTTTGCAATGTAATGATACAGCAGGACTCACCACTGCTCAAAATCAGGCTCCGGTGGCTACTGATAATTGTGGCGGAACTTTTTTGGAACATATACCAATACATGGGTTGCAAAAGATGTGTGTAACAACACCTCCACCACTTTTACTCAGGTAATCACAATACAAGATAATACTGCACCAACATGGACTACTACTGCAAATGCCTTAAACGTGACTTTACAATGTAGCGATACAGCAGGATTAACTCCGGTGGCTACTGATAATTGTGGCGGAACGGTAACCTACACTAAAACCAGTGGACAATTTCAAAAAGGAAGTTGTGGAAGTACCGGAACTTATACTAATACATGGACAGCAAAAGACATTTGCAACAATACTTCTACTGTATTTACTCAGATAATTACTGTTCAGG
The DNA here is from genome assembly GCF_001602525.1 of Flavobacterium chilense. Lineage (GTDB taxonomy): Bacteria > Bacteroidota > Bacteroidia > Flavobacteriales > Flavobacteriaceae > Flavobacterium > Flavobacterium chilense. The sequence goes on along the minus strand of NZ_LSYT01000021.1, from coordinate 7,038 downwards.
ACACTGCAATCCCAACCTGGATTACACAGGCAGGATCTTTGAATGTTACTTTGGAATGTAATAATATTACAGGGTTAGCAACTGCTCAAAATCAAGCGCCAACTGCTACTGCAAATTGTTCAATTGTAACTTATACTAAAACTCGTGGGCAATTTATTTCGTCTGCTTCTTGTGCCAATGCAGGAACATATACCAATACGTGGATTGCAAAAGACGATTGTGGAAATGTTACTGATGCTTTTACCCAAGTAATCACTATTGAAGATACTACAAAACCAACTTGGACAACTCAGGCAAGTTCTTTAGACAAAACTATCGAATGCAGTGATACAGCAGTTTTGACTTCCGCGCAAGCGCTGATGTTTCGAATATTGTAAAAGTAAGCGGTGCTTTTGTAGCTGCTGCTGGTTGTTCGAATGCGGGAACTTACACTAATACATGGACGGTGAAAGATGATTGCGGAAATATTTCTGATACTTTCACTCAGGTGATTACAATTCAGGACACTACTGCTCCAACATGGACAACTCCTATTGCTTCTTTAAATAAAACTATCGAATGTAGTGATACAGCAGCTTTGACTTCCGCGCAAGCATTATTCCCAACAGCTTCTGATTCTTGCGATACTGATGTTTCGAATATTGTAAAAGTAAGCGGTGCTTTTGTAGCTTCTGCTGGTTGTTCAAATGCGGGAACTTACACCAATACATGGACCGTAAAAGATGATTGCGGAAATATTTCCGACACTTTTACTCAGGTGATTACTCTTCAGGATACTACTGCTCCAACATGGACAACTCCTGTTGCTTCTTTGAACAAAACTATCGAATGTAGTGATACAGCAGCTTTGACTTCCGCGCAAGCGTTATTCCCAACAGCTTCTGATTCTTGCGATACTGATGTTTCGAATATTGTAAAAGTAAGCGGTGCTTTTGTAGCTGCTGCTGGTTGTTCGAATGCAGGAACTTATACTAATACATGGACGGTGAAAGATGATTGCGGAAATATTTCTGACACTTTTACTCAGGTGATTACTCTTCAGGATACTACAAAACCAATCTTTACAGGAGATCTTCCATCAGATATTACAGTTTCTTGCGATGCTGTTCCTGCACCTGCAACCATTCAGGTTTCTGACAATTGCAATGGAAATTTACCTATAGTTTTTAGCGAAACTAAAAGCAATATAGAAAATCAATGTGCTACCAATTACACCTTAACACGTAAATGGACTACCAGCGATTGCGGTGGAAATACAGCCACATATACTCAAATAATTACAGTTAGAGACACTACTCCACCTACTGGAACTGCACCTCTTGATGTAACCAATTTATCAAGTATTGCTGACATTCCGGTTGGAAATATAAATGATATAAAAGATGCTGCTGATAACTGTAGCAGTACAGTAAACATTACAGTGAATGACTCTAATAATGGAGGAAGCGGTTGCGAAGGGAATCCTTATATCTTAATCAGAACGTATACTTTAACAGATTGTGCCGGTAATAAAACCGAGTTAAGACAAACCTTTACAGTTGAAAATAAAGTATCTGTAAGCGGTGTTGCTACTAATGTAAGCTGTTCTGGAGGAAAAGACGGGTCAATTTTAGTAACCAATAGTCCTGGCTCAACTGTTATTATCAGAAATGAAAATAATGAAGTTGTTGGAAATACAAATTTGCCTGCAGGAACTTACACACTAACAGCAACATCTCCTGTAAATACCGGAAACCAAACTTGTTCAGTTACTGCAACAGTTGTAATAACACAGCCTGCTTATACAGTTAAAATATCCGGACAAGTAATAAATAAAGACACTAATACTCCAATCGCAAATGTGCCTGTTACATTAGTACCACAAGGCACAACAACTGGTCCTGTTTTATTACGCATAACTGGCCCTGATGGTGCTTATAATTTCTCAGGTATGCCTGCCGGAAGTTATTTGGTTCAGGTACAGGATGCTAATTTAAATAGTGTACATCAATTGTATCCTGTTGATTCAAGCTTATTCTTTACCACACTTGAAGACTGTAAAATTCAACAACATAACTTTGAATACGGAACATCAAAACTTCCGGTTTTAGGAGATTATGTATGGTATGATACAAATGGTAACGGAATTCAGGATGAATGGTATGATACTAACAATGATGGTGTTGTAACCAAAAATATTCCTGATGGAAACGGAGCTATCGATTACAGTCAATGGGAATGGATTGATCTTAATGGAGATGGAAGCTATACAGGACCTTCAAATGTTGGAGAGCTAAATGCAGGTGGTTTTGGAAATGCATTGAGTGCAAATGTCATTATAGATGGTCCAAACGGATATCATGAAGAAGTAATTGTAGGTATTGAAGGATTCTGGAGAGACAGACCGGAAACAGCAAACCCTTATGGAGATTACACTATTAAACTGGTAAGAGATGCAAACTTTGATACGGTTGCTGCGGCATTAGGAGCTACAGGTTTAGTAAAAGTTCTTCCTTCGGTTACAAATAAAAAAGAAACAGCAAAATCCGGTAAAGCACAAGTACACACTGTTTGTAGTACAACCGGAGGTGCTGCGGGATATATTGTAACTGTAACACCAGAAGACCTCGTACATCTGGATGCTGATTTTGGAGTTAATTGTAAAACATTCTCTGATATTGTAGCCAATGATGATACAGCAGGACCAATTGCAGGGGTAAATCATACTACACCAAATGTTTTAAATGTATTGAAAAACGATACTCTTGAAGGTGCTCCTGTAACGGCTTCTGAAGTTATTATTACAACAGTAACACCAAATCCGTTTTTACAATTAAACGCTGATGGATCTGTAGATGTTTTACCAAATGCTCCAGTTGGAACTTTAACCATGGTTTATCAAATATGTGAAGCTGACCAGACAACAAATTGTGATACAGCAACTGTTACTGTAACAATTGTAGCTCCGGTAATGACTGTAACTGCTACAGCAATTTGTGTAAACGATGTTCCTTATGTTGACTATGTAGTAACTCCTGTCAATTTTACTCCTGCAAATGGTGTTACCATTTCATGGGCAAATAGCAGTAATACGGTTATCACGACAATGAATGATTTACCACTTAGCGGACGTATCATTTGGCCGGGAGCTGTGGTTGATGGAAATGGTAAAGGGATAGACTGGCCTGGATGGATTTTCCAGAACAATAAATGGGTTCAGGGTCCAGACGGGTTTGAAACGCTTCGCCCTAGTGTTAACTTAATTATATCCCTTAATCCAACAGAAACAATTACGTTAAATTATCCGCCTTCTGATCCTTATTGTACGTCCAGACCAACATTTGCCATTGTAGCTAATGATGATAATGCAGGTCCAATAAATGGGGTTACAGGACAAACTAATGTTATAAATGTATTAACAAATGACACGTTAAATAATAACGCTGTAGTATCAAATGATGTTACACTAACGATTGTAACACCTGATCCTAAAGGTGCATTGACTCTAAATCCTAACGGATCGGTTGATGTAGCAGCTGGAACTCCTGGCGGAACTTATACATTAACATACCAAATATGCGAAAAAGCCGATTTTGGGAACTGTGATACAGCCATTGTAACCGTAGTAGTATCTGAACCACCAGCTCCGCCAACACCAGTAGTAGCTACAGATGATGTTTACACTAATATTGGTTGCAACACATTTGGATTAGTTGGAAACGTGTTAAGCAATGATTTAAAAGGTCAGGCCAAAGCAACATTAGAACTGGTAAACTTTACTTTATTGCCACAAAATACAAATGGAACAAAAACAGATCCAAACATAACTTTTGATGCTTTAGGAAATGTAACTGTTACCAGCTTAACACCTGCAGGAACTTATACTTATAGCTATCAGATATGCGACAAATTAAGTTCTGACAATTGTGATACAGCAACTGTAACAATTACTGTAGTACCAAGTAGCGTTGTAACAATCACAAGTAAAGCCTGTAATGATGACTCAACTCTTATAGATCTAATGTCATTGTTACCAGAAGGCTCACCAGTATCAGGAACATGGATTGATACCAACAACAGTAATAGATTATCCGGAGCAACATTTAATCCGTTAGGCCTATCACTTGGCAATTATACTTTTGAGTATAAAATAACCGATCAAAACTGTCCTAGAAGTATTTTAATTAATATGGAAATCAATGATGATTGTAAAGTTTTGGCATGTGGAAGCATTTTGGTACACAATGCATTCTCTCCTAATGGCGACGGAATAAATGACTTTTTCAAAATTGATAATATTGATGAAACAACCTGTTATCCTGAAAATAATGTAGAAATCTACAATCGTTGGGGAGTATTAGTTTTTGAAACAGATAATTACAACAATACCAGCAATGCGTTTGATGGAACTTCACGAGGCAGAACAACTATCAAAAAATCTGATGGATTGCCAGCCGGAACTTACTTCTACATCATTACATACAAGTCACTGGATGGAAATAATGTAATTCAAAATAATAAAAAAGAGGGCTATTTGTATCTGTCTAAATAAAAACACAATTACAAAAAACAACATAACAACCACATTTACAAATAATTAACCTAAAAATCCTTATTTTTGATATACAAATGCATTGACTTTTTTTGATTTAAACAGAAAAAAATCAATAGTAATAATTAAAATAATATCTACTATGAGAACAAAATTATTTTTCTTCGTCATTATGTTTGTAAGCATTTGCAGCTATGGCCAGCAGGATGCCCAGTTCACCCAATATATGTACAATACTATAAACATAAATCCGGCCTATGCAGGATCTCGTGGAGTTTTAAGTGTTTTTGGTCTATACCGCACCCAATGGGTTGGACTTGACGGGGCACCAAAAACCAGCACTTTTTCAGTCAACTCCCCTATTAATAACAGTAATTTAGGAGTAGGAGTTTCTTTAGTAAATGATAAAATTGGTCCCACCAATGAGAATAATATATCAGTAGATTTGTCTTATACTGTTCAGACTTCTGCCGATTTTAAACTCTCCTTCGGAATCAAAGGAACTGCCAATTTGTTCAATCTTGATATTAATAAGCTAAATCCGGCAGATCAGGGAGATCCACAATTTCAGGATCTCAACAATAAATTCTCTCCCAATGTTGGAGCCGGAGTTTACTGGCACTCTGATAAAGCCTACATTGGTTTGTCAGTGCCTAATTTTATCGAAACCAATCGCTACGATGATAATGATATTGCCATTTACAAAGACAAAATCAACTATTATTTAATGGCAGGATATGTATTTGATCTGGATAAATACCAATACATCAAATTCAAACCAGCCGTACTGACCAAAATGGTCGAAGGAGCACCGCTTCAGGTAGATGTATCGGCCAACTTTATGTTCATCGACAAATTTGTTCTGGGAGTAGCCTACAGATGGAGCGCTTCGCTGAGTGCCATGGCAGGATTTCAAATCACAGACGGACTCTATATAGGATATGGCTATGATCGTGAAACCACCCATTTAAACAATTATAACTCAGGATCACATGAAATATTCCTGCGTTATGAATTCTTCAAAAACAATGGTAAACTCACAACCCCACGTTTCTTTTAAAAAAAATGATCATGAAAAATTATATATTCCTTTGCCTGACTGTTATCATTGCTTTTTCATCTAACAGTTATTCGCAACAATCCAAGATTAATACTGGCGACAAAAAATACGACAGTTATGCCTATATCGATGCCATTAAAACCTATGAGCGTGTGGCCGAAAAAGGATACAAATCAGAAGATATGTTTAAAAAATTAGGTAATTCTTATTACTTCAATTCAGAGTTTGAAGGAGCTGCAAAATGGTACACTCAATTATTTGACATGAATACTAATGTCGAGCCTGAATATTATTATCGTTATGCACAGTCTTTAAAATCAACAGGGCAGACTGATAAAGCCAATAAAATCCTGCAGGAGTTTAATACTAAGTATAAAAACGATACGAGAGGAAAACTCTACAAAGACGATGTGAATTATCTGGATGAGATTAAAGCCAATTCAGGACGTTACAAAATCGAAGATGCCGGAATAAACTCCAAATATTCAGATTACAGTACTTTTGTATATGACAATAAAATATATTTTGCTTCCGCCAGAGATACCGGAAATTTCTCTCAGCGTAAGCATAAATGGACAGGAGAATATTTTACCAATCTTTATTTTGCCGATGTAGATCCAACAACTCACACGGCTTCTAAAGTAAATAAGTTTAAAACCTCTATTAATACCAAATTTCATGAATCCTCTCCGGTATTTACCAAAGACGGAAAAACAGTTTATTTTACCAGAAACAATTATGTAAATGGCAAAAAAGGAAAAGATGAACATAAAATTACTTTAATAAAAATCTACAAAGCCACACTTGAAAACGGAAAATGGACTAATATCACCGAACTCCCTTTTGATAGTGATAACTACAGCACAGCTCATCCTGCACTTAGTCCTGATGAAAAAACACTGTATTTTGCATCTGATATGCCTGGAACGTTAGGACAATCTGATATTTATAAAGTTAGCATTACATCCAGTGGTTACGGAACACCTCAAAATCTGGGGCCAACAATTAATACTGAAGGAAAAGAAACCTTTCCGTATGTGACCAGTGAAAACGAAATCTACTTTGCCTCAGATGGTCATCCCGGACTTGGCGGACTCGATGTTTTTGTGGGACAGCTTGAAGAAAACGGAACAGTGAGCGCGATTCAGAATCTGGGAAGCGATATCAACTCACCAAAAGATGATTTTGCTTATATCATTGATCCGGTTTCCAGAACAGGTTATTTTAGTTCCAACAAAGATGGCGGACAAGGTTCTGATGATATTTACAAATTTCTGGAAACCCGAAGCCTGCACTGCAGTCAGGAGCTTACCGGAACCGTAATTAGTGTTGCCACAGCAGAAGCACTCGCCAATACCAAACTATCCCTTTACGATGCCAGACATAATCTGGTAAGCAGCACCATTTCAGATCCCAAAGGCTTTTATAGTTTTGTGGTAGATTGCGG
>NZ_LSYT01000020.1 GCF_001602525.1 Flavobacterium chilense | reverse complement strand
GAAAATGGTATTTTAAAGTTTTTCCCAACAACAGAGGGTTATATAGAACCTTCAGCAGGTTCATATAAATATGTATATCAATACAAAGATCATCTGGGTAACGTTCGTTTGAGCTATGATAAAAACCTGGTGATTCAGGAGGAAAACAATTATTATCCGTTTGAATTAAAACAGGAAGGATATAATACGGTTAAAAATTCAACTAGTGATGCTTTAAAGTATAAGTACAATGGAAAAGAATTGCAGGATGAGTTAGGGCTTAATGTTTATGATTATGGAGCAAGGAATTATGACCCCACAATTGGACGTTGGATGAATGTTGACCCGCTGGCGGAGAAATCAAGACGCTTTTCTCCATACACTTATGCTCTTAATAATTCTATTCGTTTTATTGATCCTGATGGGATGGAGGCTACAGATTGGATTAAAAAGGGTAAAAATATTTTCTATGACTCAGCAGTAACGTCGCAAGCACAAGCAACTGAAAAATATGGTAAAGAGGCAAAGCATCTAGATGAAGGTTCAACTCTAACAGGTACAAAAGGTGGAGAAATAGTATATCAATACACTTTTCACGATAATGGTACAGTTACCGATAAAGATGGAGGAACATTAGGTACAACTGAAAGCACAAAAACAGAAGGGGGAACAAGAATCATTGGTTCTGACAAAAAAGATGGTTTTAAAGTATCCTATGGTTTTAATGGCTCACTTGGTGGAGGATGGGGATTTGATGCAGGTTTTATAAAAGATTCAGGAGGAAATGCTGGGTTCTTTTTAAGTAGTAATTCAAATGTTGGGGTTGGTGCTGATACTGGTTTTAGTTTCGGTTCAATCAAATCACAACATAGTGGTCCGTTTTTACTTGAAGACGCAGTGGGACAATCTCTATCTGCAAATGTTGGAATTGAAACTCCATTAGGGGGAATTGGATTAAATTATGGAGGAACATTCTCTTCTAGTTTATCATCTGCTCAACGATTGAATTTATCAAATTATGGAACAAGTGATACTGGCAGAGGTAATACAGAGGGTAATCGTTCCTTGATACAAAGTCCTTCTGGAAAAGTATCTGTTGGTGCGATGTATAGAAAATCAAATACATCAGTATGGCAATTGAATTAACTAATAAACAATTAAAAAATATCTTATCATTAGTTATAGTGATTTTTATTATATATTTTGTTATTAGCTTATCTTTAGGTAAATCAAAAAATCTTGATGGTAATAATATTAAGAAACAATCATATTCAGGATATATAAAAGAAAAATTCATTGATACAACTGACCATTTTGCAAATAAAATTATTTTGAAGAATGGGAATAATCAGCCAATACATTGGAAATTTTCAACCTATTTAGAAATAGGTGACTCAATTTCAAAAAAAGAAGGCGACTCTTGTGCTACAATACAAAAGAAGGATGGTCATTTGATTATTTACGATTTAATAAATAACAAAATTATAGATGAGAAATAAATTTTATAATCTCCTTTTATTGTGTTTTTCTCTAATATTGCTTGCATGTGAATCAAATTCCAATGAATTAAAGCTAGCAGAAAGTAAGGTTGATGACTTTTACAATTTTGAAAAAGCAGGTAACTACAGATCAATAGATCTTTTGATGAGTTATCAATTTTATCAAGTTACTCCATACAACAAATTTGTAAATTTCCTAAAAGTAAAAAAAGAGGTTATGGGTAATTTTAAATCTAAAAAATTAATAGCCTCTAAAATTACTAAGATTACCAATTCTAATAATAGGATTTTATTGGATTATGAAGTTTGGTATGTTAAGAAAAAGACTGTTGAAAGGTTCATTTTTGAAATAGATGACAATGATTATAGAATATTAAACTATGTTATTGAATAGAATCTGTTGATAATGTATCAGATTTGTTGGTGGTTAATTAGTGCCTCTAACATTTACAGAAAATCAGATATTTATATTAATATAGCATAAAAATTAAGACAGCCTTTGGGCTGTTTTTTTATTTTATAATGCCTTAAATCGGAAAAAATGGAGTCAAACCAGAGTAGGTGTTACAGATGTGTTGGTGATATTCAAAAGATGATAAAGTATGGAAAGACAAAGTCTGGCAGTCAGAGATATATTTGCACAATATGCGGGAAAACTAAAGTTGAAAAATATACTTATCAAGCTTATATAGCAGAGATAAACGAGAATATTATCTAATTAACCAAAGAAGGTTTAGGGATAAGAAGCACGACAAGAATACTGAAAATATCAGCCACAACATTATTGAAAAGAATTCTTTCAATTGCCAGAAAAATTGCCAAGCCAATTATCAGTAAAGGCAAAACGTATGAAGTTGATGAGCTGTGCACTTATATTAGACACAAGAAAAATTATATCTGACTGGTTTATGCATTGGAAAAGAATTCTAAAACAGTTGTGAGTTTTAATGTTGGCAAACGAACCAATAAAACTCTGAATCGTGTTTTGGAAACTCTAAAATTGGCAGAAGCAAAAAAGATATTTACGGACAGACTTAAAAACTACAGATACATTATTGACGAGAAGCTACATTCTGTTAAACGTTTCGGAACTAATCATATTGAACGGAAAAACTTGACACTCAGAACTCATCTGAAAAGACTTAACTGCAGGACAATCTGTTTCAGTAGAAGTTTAATTGTTTTTACAGCTGTTTTAAAAATTTACTTTTGGATTTGAGCAATAAAACAGTAAGTTTATCCTTTAAAATTATGTTCTTAAAAATATTGCACTCAAGAAGTGAAAACCTGCCGTTACAACAGATTATCTGTAAGGTTATCAGTATGATAATGCTATATTGAAGTTTTTCCCAACAACAGAGGCTTATGTAGAACCTTCTGCAGGTTCTTACAAATATGTATATCAATACAAAGATCATCTGGGTAACGTTCGTTTGAGTTACAACAAAAACCTGGTGATTCAGGAGGAAAACAATTATTATCCGTTTGGGCTTAAACAGGAAGGATATAATACGGTTAAAAATTCAACTAGTGAAGCTTTAAAGTATAAGTTTCTTGGCCAAGAGCGTCAGGATGAGCTGGGACTGAACTGGGATACATTTAGACATAGAAATTACGACTATGCTATTGGAAGATTTTTTGGTGTTGACCCAGTTTCGGAAGAATACATGTCAATCTCAACTTATCAGTTTGCTCATAATAATCCTGTATGGAAAATTGAAATAGAAGGTTTGGAAGGAGCTCCTTCTAATGGGAAAACTGACATCACTAATCATGAACCGATAAAAGTTAAAAATACACCAGTTCTAGGTTTGGTTGGTACCGTGTTTAAATCAGAAGTTGTACAACAATCTGCACCTAAAGTTGTTGAAAAGGTAGCTGGAGGTTTGAGTCCTCTAGCAAAACTAACTACAAATGTAGTCTCCATTGTAACTGCGGTCTTACATGATTATATGAGTCCTAATTTTGGAAGAACAAATGAGAGACCATTAAAATTTGACATAAAAGTTGATGAGAAATTAAGTATCAAAGACCATAAGGTTGAAGAAAAAACAATTGAAGAAACAGGGATAAAAAGACTTGAAAATAAGATTGATGATTTAGTTGATCCATCCACTCCAGGAGAAAAAACCAAAGGTAGGTCTACCTTATTTGAAAGAGAAGGTGGTTTAGATGCGGCTAATAAAGAACTTGATAGTTTAAATCCTACGAACGTTAGAGAAATTGAAGGAGGTAGAGTTGGAACGTTACCTGGTGGAAGAACTGTAAATGTAAGAAGTGGTAGTTCGGATGGAAGACCAACAATGGAGATTCAAAATGGAAAAAACAAAACAAAATTTAGATATAATGATTAATGATAAAATAGAAATTATTAAATGGGAGCCTGATTTTACTAATTTTCCTAACACAATTTATATTGCAAGTCTTATCGACGATTACGAAGGGTTTAGAGTCATTGTCAAAAGCGAAAACTCATCAGAGCATTTTAAGTTTAAATTTAATAATTACATTTCATATAGAAATGCTGATGAAGGAGCAAGATTAAAATCTTTAAATTTATTTCCTTTGAATAGTAGGCAGTGGTGTTTATTTAGAGCTGAAAAAAGTGATTTTATCAGTTGGATTGTTGAAGAAAGTAGTGGAATGTATTTGGAAGAAGCGATTACTCATTACTTTTTTGTAACACCAAATGATATAATTGAGGTATTATCATTAGAAGAACCAGAATTGGAAGAGCTATAAGTTTTCCCCGCTCTTTGAAGAGTTCCTTATGAAAAGCTGCGCAAATGTCTCTGACTTTGCGCATTTTTTTTTACTTCAAACACAAAACGTCTCAAAAGTCTCCGACTTTTTCTGTTTATGTCTTGATGAATTTTACATTAAGATGTTTTATTTTTAAGTCATAGACTTTGAGAGGCTTACGTTTTTTGAATATATTTGCTTTGAGTAGCGCAAAGTCAGAGAAAATACTAGAATTCTTTTCAATGATATACCCCAAGGTGGGACTAAGAAAATTATTGACACTCCTAAAGATACTATTATAAATGCAACGATGTCTAATATTCAATTGCGAAATTTTTCAACTAAAAGTGGCGATTTAAATCATTCAACATTAGAATTTATTGGTCCCCAGAATAAATAGAAATTAAATTACTAAAACTATGGATTGGAACTATATTAAAGATAAAATTTTGGTTTTTGGAAAAGATGATTATATTTTTGCGGATATGATGATTTCGATTCTAGATGAATTTGATAGTGTTGTAAATAAGGAAAGCAAAAGAATCTTTACGTTAAAAATGTTACATGAATTAATGCAAGAAAAATTAATAGATGTTTTTTATGTAACTGAAACTGAATTTAAATCTTATAATTACGATTCAGAAGATGATATTTTAAAATTTATTGGAGAAATTGATTTAAGATGGTCAAAGTTAAATTATGAATTACCACTTCCTAATGAACTTTTTTGGGCAACAACAACAAAACAAGGAAAGAAACTTACGCAAAACAATAATTATAACTGGTAGTGTTTCAAAGTTAGTGATATAGAAATTTAGATTTCTAACATATTGGAATAGAATAATTATAAGTGAAAAATAATTTAAAGATGAGTAATGGATCAATTGTATTGTATTGTATTGTATTGTATTGCTCTTATAGAACCAAAATACATTGATAATCAGCATTTATTAAATAAAATCAACTTTTAAAAAAGGGATGGGTATTGTACTCATCCCTTTATTTTTGATGCTTAATTCTGTTTTAAAAATTAATAATATTAAACTTGGTGTATCAAAAGGCTGTTTTGACCAAAAAGGCTGTGATGTGTGTGAAGGAAAACTCATCAAACAGGTTTTACTTCATCAGGAAAGATTCGATTGAGATACTCAAAATAAAATATTAAATGCTTATAATGGAAATAGATTTGTTAACTCTAACAAATAATAAAAATTAATTGAAAAACATTTCTTAACTCATAAGATATTACTTAATTATTCCTAGAGTTTTAATTCCTTTTTATTTGCTTTAAAACTTATTAATCCAAAATGTTATCTATACAAAGACATTAACAATTATATTTTTAAATAGAAACATATAGAAAAAACCTTCGAAATTAAATTAAATTTTAACAGTCATTTACATCTATTTCATTAGATTTGTTAAGAAAATATTAATATAAATAAATTAAAAACCAGCTGTTTATTTATGGACTGTTTATTTATAGGATCTAATTAAAAATCAAAGTTATGCTTAAAAAAATTGTTGTTCTGGCTGTGTTAATTTGCACTGCATGCCAAACAACCCAAATTAAAAATGAAGACTACAAATTTTCATCTTCGGTAACAGAACTGGGCAGTATTGGAGAATCTAAATTCGCTTACGATCAAAACAAATTTGAAACAAAGGCCTTACCTACTCTTCAAAATAATATTCGTGTTGAAATTGGTGTTGTTCCTTATAATCGAAGATTGAACAAAATTTATAAATCAAAAGCCAAATACAATCAGAATCAAACTAAAGTTGCTTTTATAGACAGTTTACCTATAAAACCGGAATTAGTAACAATACGCATTTTAGACATAGCGGGTTTAGTTCATGAAATTAATTCTGATTACAATATAGAAGTTTTGAATTTATTGATAAATACTCAATCGTCTAAAATAATTTCTAGTCTTGCTGTTAGTTTAACTAATGAAGAAATTGCAAAAATAAGACAGGCAGATGCTTTTTATCTTACCAACAACCAGTATAAAAAGTACACCATCGCTATTTTCAAATCCGGAAAAAAAATTGACAGTATCGATATAAACCCGGAAACAATTGTTGCTTATCAGTTGAGTTCATTTTGTTGGACAAGCTCCGAGCGTGGGAAATGGTATGTGGCAGATATTGTAAATGAATACAACAGCTGTAAAGGAACAACAGAAAAAAGAATATCTAAAAAGAAAAAAAATAAAAGTTTATTTGATATGTAAACCAACACCTAAATTAAGGTTTCCTGTTAAATTAAAAAATATCATTCTATTATATCATGAATAAAATTTCATTACGTAAATGCTTCACATTATTGATTATACTTAGTTTCTTTTCCTGTGAAGAAATATTACTTGTTGATGACATATCTAAAGAGGAGGTTGTTCTTATAGCACCAGGCAATAATGTTGCTCTCTCATCTTCAGGAGTAACACTCTCCTGGGATTATGTAAAAAATGCTGATAAGTATAAATTACAAATTGCAACACCAAATTTCGATGATCCTCAACAATTGGTCTTAGATACTTTGGTTTCAAAAAATTCCTTTACACGACAATTAAATATTGGTAAATACGAATGGCGTGTAAAAGCCGTAAACAGTGCTTATGAAACTGCTTATACCAAACGTAGTTTTCAAATTTTGAACAATGATGATTTTCAAAAAAACACGGTAATTTTACTCACTCCTGTTAATAATTTAATCACTAAAACGGCCTTACAAAAGTTATCCTGGGATGCTATTATTGGTACAACTTCATATCAGCTTCAGGTATTGGATGAAAATAATACTTTGGTAAAAGAACAAAGTACAGGATCTACACTAATTAATTTTACTTTTGATGAAGGAAAATATACGTGGAAAGTGAGAGCCAGTAATGGTACAGCACAAACTTTATATACCTCTCGTGTAATCTTAATAGACACAAAAGCTCCCAGCACTCCTGTATTGTCAAGTCCTGCAAATGCAAGCACTACAACAACCACGAATATAAATTTTCAATGGAGCAGAACTGCAATAGCAGGCAGTACAGAAAAAGACAGTATCTATGTTTATACCGAAAGTGCATTAACAAATCTAAATTTTAAAGACAAAGCTTCTAGTTCATACAATAAAACATTAGTCAAAGGTACTTATTACTGGTTTGTAAAATCATTTGATGAAGCTGGAAATGTGAGCCCAAGAAGTACAGTGTTTAATTTCACCATTAATTAAAAAGTTATACTTATCTACTTTCCTTTAAACTAAAACCAAAAATTAAATTTTCATGAAAAAATCAGTTTCGTTAATAATTATTTTTTTTTGCATTGCCAACTCAATACAATCACAAAACACAACCTTTAATGATGTCTCAATAGGTATTGATGGTCCTGCATACGGCATAAAAATTAAATCTAATTTTCCTGGTATAAATGGTAGCTGGGCAAGAGGTTTTTATGTAACAAATCAAAATGGTAGTCAAAGTTATATTTCATTAGGAACTTTTGGAAATGTTACAAATGGAATAACAAGCGTAGTAAACAGCTATATTGGAACTGATTACAATAATCAATATATGACCTTTTTACCAAATGGAAACATTGGTATTGGTACAACAAATCCAACATCAAAACTCACTGTTGCCGGAAACATAGCTTCACGTGAAGTAAAAGTAACTGTTGATGCCGGAGCAGATTTTGTTTTTGAAAATAATTATAATTTACCTTCTTTAGAATCTGTAGATCAATTCATAAAAGAAAACAAACACTTACCTGAGATAGCTTCCGCCAAAGAAATGCAAAAAGACGGTATTAATTTATCTGAAATGAATATTAAACTTTTGCAAAAAATTGAAGAAATGACTCTTTATATGATTGAGATGAAAAAGGAGAATGAATCCTTAAGAAACAATCAACTAAAACTTGAAAAAAGAATACAAACAATTGAAAACAAATAGAATTATGAAGAAAGTAGTATTAATAATTATAATCATTTTTTTTACAAAAAATAGTTATGCACAAACATCTGCTAGTTTTAATGTTGGTGGAGATATTGATAAATTTTATCCTGTTACATTTTATGATGGTGGGTGGTATTATAATGCCCCTACAAATCTAATATTAGGCAGAAGCAGTGTTCATACCGATTCTGATTGGAGAGGATCATTAATGGCTGCCTTTAACTTTCACGTAACAGCATATGGTCATGGTTCTAACTTTATTGATGCTAATATTAAACCTTCGATAGGTTCGGTTGGCAGTTTTATTGCTGAATGGAGAGATGCCACAGGAAATGGAACGTGTACTTGTATCATCATTTGGTTACGTGGTGGCGGAACTACTTATTATTATCAATCTAATTATCCCGTAAATCCAACTGTTTATGATGGCGTTCAAAATCCATTACCTTATAATGAAGTTAATGGTCCTGCACATAGTTTTAGAACAACAGTAGAAGAATATGCTATACCTTCAGGAACTTATCAAAATCGAAATGCTTATTTTGCTGCTAATGTTGGTATTGGCACAATAAACCCGGATGAAAAACTAACCGTAAAAGGAAAAATTCATACTCAGGAAGTTCGTGTTGATATGGCTGGACCGTTAGTACCGGATTATGTTTTTGCAAATGATTATAAATTGAAATCATTACAGGAAGTCGAAGATTTTATTAAAGAGAATAAACATTTACCTGAAATACCTTCTGCCCATGAAATTGAGAAAAACGGTTTGATGCTGGCGGAAATGAATATGAACCTATTAAAGAAAATAGAAGAAATGACACTTTATATGATTGAGATAAAAAAGGAAATGGTAAAACAAAATGATAAAATTTTAACTCTGGAAAGTAAACTTAAAAGCAAAGCCAATGATTAGTAAAATAAAATTTATATCTGTTTTTATATTATTTCTTTCAATAAATATAAATGCCCAGATTACTCAGGTTGCCGGAGATTACAAGGTAATTGATATAGGTGATAATGGAGTAGGCGATTTTACCCGAAATCTAATTTTACTTCACGAAATGTATAATGGTACATTAATAGGAATGAATAACGCTGTCGGAACTGTTACTGCTTTTCGTGGCACTGTTTCATCTTTGAACAGAACAAATATTTTAGAGATCAATTCATCATCTGCATATGATGGAACTTCAGCAAGCATACGCACAATAGATAACAATGGTAACTGGGCACTGAAAACTTGTATCTATAATGGTAAAAAATATTTAGCTGTCGATGTTCCCTACGGTCATTCTTACCATGATAGGGGATATAAATTTTCTGGGTGGACAAAATCTACAGCAGAAAACATGAAATCTGTAGCTTATGAGATAAACGGTCTACCTGTAAACAGTAATATTCTATCGAATATACAGGATTATATTTCAAATATGAATGAAACTCATCAGGTTAACAATTACCTCATTATGGGAAATAACGTTGGTATTGGAACAATGTCGCCAGACGAAAAACTAACCGTAAAAGGAAAAATTCATACTCAGGAAGTTCGTGTTGATATGGCTGGACCGTTAGTACCGGATTATGTTTTTGCAAATGATTATAAATTGAAATCATTACAGGAAGTCGAAGATTTTATTAAAGAGAATAAACATTTACCGGAAGTCCCATCTGCTCAGGAAATTGAAAAGAATGGTTTGATGCTTGCCGAAATGAACATGAATTTATTGAAGAAAATTGAAGAAATGACGCTCTATATGATTGAACAAGAAAAGAAAAATAATCAACAATCAAAAGAGATAGAATTTTTATATAAAAAACTTTCAAAAATTGAAGATTCACTTAATTCAAAATGAAAAAATGCAGCTAAAATTTACTTTTTTAATTATTATAATTTTCACTGTTACTACAAAAGCTCAGATTTACACTCCAGGAGGCTTAATACAAGGAGCTTCTGGAAATAATTTTATCGGAATTGGAACTAATACCCCATTACATAAATTAAATGTTTATGGTAGTCACTCAGATTCAAGAATTCTACTTCATTCAATTGGTAGTGGTGATGAAGCTGGACAGGCAGATTTAATGCTTTGGGCAAGTGAGCCTGGTTTAACTTATACAGGAGTTGGGATGGGCAATAATATAAGTAATTATACGACATCTAATGGCTTATTAAAATTATTAAATCCAGCCAGAGGTGGTTCTTATATAAGATTATTAGATAATTCAATGTCATTTAATGTTGTTTCATCTTCTGGAACAGATAAACAGGCTTTAAATGTAAATACATTGGGTTATGTTAGTATTGGTTCAGAAAGCCCTACTGCCCCACTTACTGTTTATGGAAAAGCGCATTTTTTTCCTGCCAGAACTGAAACACTGGATGGTAGATCTTTAGAAATTGGCAATACTGCGAATATTTCACCATTCATAAATAACAATTATCCGGTAGTATTAAAAACAGGAGGAGGAAACCAACCTTTAATTCTGGATGCTGCAAGAGTTGGTATAGGCACAACAAATCCGTCTTCAATGCTTACTGTTGCAGGAAACATAGCTTCACGCGAAGTAAAAGTAACTGTTGATGCAGGAGCTGATTTTGTTTTTGAAAATGATTATCCTCTGCCCTCTTTAGATTCTCTAGATAAATTCATTAAAGAAAATAAGCATTTGCCCGAAGTAGCTTCAGCCAAAGAAATGCAAAAAGACGGTATTAATTTATCTGAAATGAATATTAAACTTTTGCAAAAAATTGAAGAAATGACTCTTTATATGATTGATCAGAATAAACAAATGAAAGTATTACAAGAACAAATTGATCAACAAAATAAAGAAATACAACAACTTAAATGCAAAAAATAATCTAAATCTACTAAAAGTATAATGACTACAATCCTTAATAAAAAAATAGCTACAATACTAGTACTTTTTTTTTCAACATTTCTCTTTTCGCAAACTGATATAAATCAAAATGGAATAAAAACAAGTGTCATATCTGGTTTAAATGCTGAAGGAGAACAAGCAAGAAGATACGAAATAGCTTCAGTAGGTTATAATTCTCATCACTGGCAAATTGGAGGTCTTATCATAATAGAACTTTATCAAACATCCTATGGAACAGGTTATGAAAGATATGTTGTTGAAAATGGTTTTTTACAAGGGGTAAATTATGGTGTGCCTGCTATTAAACTTATCGAATCAAATGGGATATATCATTCTGGAAAAATTGCTTTAGGAACACCTATTGACTTAGCAACAAATGTTGGCGGTTATATTAATAAAGAATTACCAATATTTTTTGATGTTAGATATTATGCTACTTATAGAATTAAGATTACTTATCTACAAGAAAAAGTAGATGTTATTAATGATATTAATCAAATCAAAATTAATCAAACCCCAAATGTTATTAATATTCCTGATTTTGCATCTCCAAATGAACTAAACTATGATTTAGCTACTAGCGGAAATTTAAAAGTTAGCGGAACAGGAAATCATTATATCCAAAATGGTAATGTAGGCATTGGCACAACAAACCCAACATCAAAACTAACCGTTGCTGGAAACATTGCTTCACGCGAAGTAAAAGTAACTGTTGATGCAGGAGCTGATTTTGTTTTTGAAAATAATTATCCCCTGCCCTCTTTAGAATCTGTAGATAAATTCATTAAAGAAAATAAGCATTTGCCCGAAGTAGCTTCAGCCAAAGAAATGCAAAAAGATGGTATTAATTTATCTGAAATGAATATTAAACTTTTGCAAAAAATTGAAGAAATGACACTTTATATGATTGAGATGAAAAAGGAAATGGTAAAACAAAATGATAAAATTTCAACTCTGGAAAATAAACTTAAAAGCAAAACCAATGACTTGTAAAATAAAATTTATATCTATTTTCATATTATTTCTTTCAATAAATATAAATGCTCAGGTTACTCCTATTACTGGAGATTACAAAGTAATTGACCTAGGTTGGAATGGAACTGGTGACTATACAAAAAACTTAATTTTACTCCACGAAATATATAATGATATATTAATAGGAATGAATAATGCTGTAGGAACCATTACAGCATTTAGAGGAAACGAAGGAGCTGGAAATAGAATAAATATAGTAGAAATAAATTCTTCGTCAGCATATAATGGAACTTATGCAACTATAAAATCTACTGATGGCTTTGCAGATTGGACTTTAAAAACATGTACTTACAATGGAAAGAAATATTTAGCTCTGGATGTCCCATATAGTGCTGCTTATCATAGCAATGGCTATAAATTTGCAGGATGGACAACCTCAACTGCTGAAAATATGAAGTCTATAAACTACGAAGTAAATGGACTGCCAGTTAATACAAATATACTCTCAAATATACAAAATTACACTCCGAACATGAATGAAACTCATCAGGTTAACAATTTCCTAATTATGGGAAATAACGTTGGTATTGGAACAATGGCACCAGACGAAAAGTTAACCGTAAGAGGAAAAATTCATACTCAGGAAGTTCGTGTTGATATGGCTGGACCGTTAGTTCCGGATTATGTTTTTGCAAATGATTATAAATTGAAGTCATTACAGGAAGTCGAAGATTTTATTAAAGAGAATAAACATTTACCAGAAGTCCCATCTGCTCAGGAAATTGAAAAGAATGGTTTGATGTTGGCAGAAATGAATATTAAGCTTTTACAA
>NZ_LSYT01000019.1 GCF_001602525.1 Flavobacterium chilense | reverse complement strand
ACAGGATTATTAAAAGCATAATTATAAGGACTAAATCTTCGCATTTGTTCTGCTAATGGGTCAATATTCATCCATCGACCAAGTGCAGGGTCATAATTGCGTGCACTATAGTCATATACATTAAGCCCCAGCTCGTCCTGCAACTCTTTTCCGTTGTACTTATATTTATTCGTTGTTGAAGTATTGCTTTTCTTTGTGTATTTTCCTGTACTAATTTTGCAACTTTTCTAAAATCAATAGGATTCGTGGTCATATCTTATTTTTTTACAAAATTACTAGGAATCAAAAAAAACAATAAACCCGTTAAAGCTTTATTTACAACACAATAAGACAAATTTAAACTCTCATTGCTAAACATTCAAGCGCATTGGGTTTTCAAGACCGATAGTAGTAACACCACACCAAAGCTATGTTACATAATAAGTCAGTATAGTGCTACCGCTTCGCACTGCACTATAAACTCATTATGTAAAATATCACATGTTTTAAAGACCTCTCTGAGTCCCGACGCTACTTGCCAACGCACTAGGATTCTTTTATTTGTTTATTCAGTCGCCATAAGGGCTATGCTTGGTTTTCCTGCATAAATGCCCAGGACATTTTTTATTTTAATTGACGTTTAAGGTTGGCATTCATGCCGAAAAAACAAGCCTGGTCCTATACTCTAAAACGTAGCAAACCCCGCTCGAGGGCGGGGTTTGCTTCTTGTGTTCTTTGTCGAAGTTCTTTGCGGGCACGGAAAGAATTTCCGCGCTATCGTTGCGCATATCTGAGCGATCGGATTATTTCTTAAATTTATCAAGGGCATCTTTAGTATCTAAAATAAATTTTTGCTTTTCTCGATAAACTGTCCAAATTGTTTCACCTTTTCTTTTTACAACTGAATCACCAATGTTTATTTTTGGCCAAAATTCTCCAAAAATTGCAACTTTTGTATTATTATTTAAATAAATCATTGAAGCATTATGATTAAATTTTTCAAATTGTTTATCTACAACTACTCCCTGAAATTCTTGTTCCTTAATATTTTTTATTCCTTCTTCAAATCTTTTCTGATCTGTATCTATAAAAAAAGATCTAATAAAAAGAAATACTGCAAATAAAATTATCGCAATATTTAAAATTGTTTTTTTATTTGCATTTAATGCTTCAATAAATTTTGTTATCATTAGTTAAGATTGATTGTAAATGTATATGTTCCATTAATTGTAGCTCCAGCTTTTAAAGAAGGGCTTGACGGTCCTCCCGTGCTTAATGATGTATAAGTGTAGGGCCTTGTATTGGAAGAAGTTGGTTCTCCATAACCGAAAAATGTATCTCCTTCTGAACCTCCTCTTTCGATACCATATCCACCAATAGGAGAATCAGTGCCCCAACTAGTTGAACTACTAAAGCCTGGGAAATCATTTACAGAGAAAGGATTAGAACCAGTAGGTTTGATAACTCCTCCTTTTCCACCAATACCGCCACCCATTCCTGCATTTCCTCCAATTGAAAAGTATAATGCTTTGCCACCCGTAGGATCACTTACAACACCTGCTTCTAAGGAAAAACCTAATCCTGTTGTCTCACTAAGTGAGGCGCCAGAAAAGTAACCTTCTCTATGTGATGGATTTACAATTGTTGTGCCTCCTGCAGTTTCAATTTTTGTATCTCCATAAAAATTTACAACTCCATTATTAGTATTTGTAACTGTCCCATCATTATGATATGTATATGAATAGCGACCATCTTCTTTTCCATTAGATGTACTGAATGTTTTGGTTCCTTCTTTTACTATTTGAACATCACTACCATAAGTTTGAGTTGCTTGTTCTTGCGTTTTAATGGTTGAATCGAAGAAAAAAGTACTCTTACCATTTTCTCCTATTCGGCGAATCCAATCATTTGGCTCCATTCCATCTGGATCAATAAACCTTACAGGATTGTTAAAAGCATAATTATAAGGACTAAATCTTCTCATTTTCTCTGCAAGCGGGTCAACATTCATCCAACGACCAAGTGCAGGGTCGTAATTACGTGCTCCATAGTCGTAAAAGTTAAGCCCCAACTCGTCCTGCAGTTCTTTTCCGTTGTACTTATACTTTTGTGCAGTTGCATTTCCTAAAGAATTAACCATGTTATTATTATCAGTTTGTTTTAAACCAAATGGGTAATAATTATTCTCTTCGACAATACTTAAGTTTTTATCATAACTTAAACGGATGTTACCCAAATGGTCTTTGTATTGGTAAATATATTCAAAAATGCCATTGGTTTTACTTACATATCCTTCTGGTTGTGGAAAAAATTGCAAAACATTGTTTTCGTACTGGAAACCACCGGCATAGTCTGTAGTAATACCGTTTACAATTTTTCTTTGTTTGGCTCCGGTGGCATCATACATATAATTGATATTGCCTCCCTGAGAGGTAATCTGAACCGGTAGATTTAAATGGTTATATGAAATTGCAGTAATACCCTTATTGGCATCAGTAATCATATTGCCGTTAAGATCATAACTGTAATCTGTATTTGAGCCACTTGTTCCGTTATTAAATCCTTGTGCATTATTAGCATTGTCTTCTACTTTTAATAATTTATTTCCGCTGTCATAAGAATAAACGAGATTATCAATTGTACCATAATTTGGTGTGTTTGGAATTGTATTACCATTTCTGAAGATTGTTAGTATATTCCCATTTTTATCGTATGAAGGATTTTCGTTATAATGCCCCAGATTATCTGTTGCAGTTGTTAAACGGTTTAAGTCATCATACGTATAAGTATAGTTTTTTAAACTAGTATCGTTATTATTTGTTCTCCAAAAGGTCTGACTAATATTCCCGTTGTATAAGGCAGTTCCTGCAGTAGGAGTATTGTAATTGATCTTAAAAGCAAACAAATCGTTTCCGAGAGTATTAATGTCATTGATGTTTTTGAGCCATCCTCTGATATTATATTTGTAATTGACAGCTTGTAAATTTGCAGATGCACCACCAACTCCTTTTGTAAGTAATTGCCCCAAATTGTCATAAGTGTTAGTAAAAATGGTTTCCTGAGCCTGATTATTTATTTTTTGTTTTTGTGTAAGTAATCTGCCTGTATGATCGTAAACAAAGGTATTGATAATGATAACAGGACTATCAGAGCCTTTTTGATGTGTAGTAGTTGATTCTAACACTTTACCGCTAAAATCAAACTGATTTTTGACAGTACCTATTGTTCCTAAATAATTATTCTTACTGTAAGTATAAATACTTCTTGCTTTTGTATCATAGTAATTCACACTTGTTGTCCAGTTTGTAGTACCTAAAATGCGTACTTTGGAACAGGTGCTTAAACCTTTGGCATTGGTAATAGGAGTAATGTTATATGATACCACAGTTGTTCCGCCATCTAAGTCGATATTAAGATAATCATCATAATAATTTATGGTAAATACATTAATATCCGTATTAGTATTAGGGAAAGCATTATTAGAATAGTTAACGCTTGTTCCGTTTATATTGGTAGCGGTCGTCTGTTTGGTTTCATATAAAACAGTACTTTGATTGATCAATTCCTGTACAGAAGATCTTGTCTTTTTTACTGTATTTACATATTCACCGGTATAAACAGGTCTGCTAAAGGCATCGTATTTAGTGAAGAGCCATTTATTTAAGGCTTTTAGATTGGCATCCTGTGTTAATACAGGTCTATCTAATTTGTCATATACAATGTATTCCCATTCTTTACCGGGAAGTTTTTTCTCGACCAATCTGTTTTTAGTATCATATCGATACTGATACCCTAATTCATTTAAAGTTAAATTATCAGTCAATCCTTCGGCTTTTGGCGGTAAAACATAGGTTAAATTTCCGTAGGTATCGTAAATATAATAGGTGTCATGTTTGACCTCTGTTTGAGAACCGTAATCAGAGTAGGTACGTTTTAGTATAACTTGCCCTTCTTTGTTTTTAAATTCTTCGGTAGTATTGTTTTTTCCGCTTACCCAGTTTTCATTTTTTGTTATGGTCTTGTATAACTGGTTGTTTGAGTAATTGATTGCAGAAGCAACAGCAGGAATATAAACGCCTTCAGAATTTAATGCTGTTATGACAACATACAATTTAACATTGTCTGTAGCTGTTGCAGTATTGGTTTCATACTCCAGTTTTATTTCATGGCCTGAGCCCAGTGCCCAGTCTTTTCCCGGAGAAGCCTGTGATAAAACCCTGTTAAGCGGGGAGTTGTCAAATTGTTTTTGCGAGTACGGGTTTGGTACCAGATTATTAATATCATCCGGATAATTTAATTTGTAATAATCATTTATTCCGTTAACCGCTGTAAAGCTGTTTCTATAGGATGCAAGGAGACCATTGTTATCCGGATAAGGAAGATATTCTTTTTCCTGTCGTCCTATATTGTCATAGGCTGTATGAGAAATGATATCGGTTTTGCCAGGAGAAGCTTTGATAGCTATACTCTGAATGGGTCTGCCCAAGCCGTCATGATAAATTACACTTTCGAGTACATCAGAATCGTTGACTATGTCTTCTGTAGATTTTAAAGCGGTTTGGTATTTACGGGTAAAAATAAAATTCCCGTTACTAAGAGCAAACGGTGTATACTCATCAGCATTAATTTTTGCCAAAAATGTACTACCTGCCTTTATCCAGGTTGTCGGACCAAGAATGATACTTTGAGTAGCAACCAGAGTTTCGTCTCCTGTTACAATATAAGGGGTAGTAGTATTACCCTTTAAAATAGTTGCCGGGGTTTGGGCCTGAGTATATAGGGTTAATAGCAACAAAATAATTTGTATGCTATAGTGTTTAATTTTTATCATCATAATTTTATGATTAAGTTTTTAAATCGTATAAATTATAGCCCTTCCATATCAAGAAACTGAACCTGATAATCGAGGTTATCTTCATTTGATAATCCTTGCTGGAAAGTGATGTTTTCGCTTTCAAAATATAAAGGTGCTCCGGTAAGTCCGAACATTTTTGTGGCGATACAAATTAGTTTACCTCTTTTTCCGTTTAGTGCCGGCGGTACAAAGAAGATGTTTTTAGCTTCGAGGGTTCTGATTAAGGGAACTTCCTGTCCGGTATCTGCCAGTTTTAAAAACCATTGATATTCATATTCTGAGCTGTTTCCTATACGTTGTTTTATCGCGTTTCTATCAAATTTATATCCGCCTTTTGTAACATAAAAACCATAGTAAGAATCCATAGTATAAGGAAATGTAATATCAGCATCGTATGCATGTGGTACATAAGGAAAATCTTCTCCGTGAATACCGCCAAAAGGCCTTGGGAAATAGAATAAAGGGTGTAAACTTGGAGTAGTGGTACCAGGCCATGAAAAATTTGTTCCCTGAAGAAAAGGAACAGGAATGTCATAAAGTTTATACTTTTCGATACTAATTTTGAAATCCTGATCAACGATTACACCGTTATCAATAGTCCATGGAGTATCTTGCCAGTACTTTGGATCAGATTCTGTTGAAGCAGTGCTGTCATCAATACCATATCCTGAAGATTTGTCGCATACATTTCCGGAGTATTGATTAACTGAACTTAATTTATAGTAAGCTAATACATTATCATAATCATTCAGTCCACTTTTAAATTTTATTAAATCACTTTTTGCTATATATGTTATTGGAGCAATAGGATCCTCAACATGATCAATCCATCTGGAAGTTACTTTTACCGTACAAATTATTCTGCCGGACATTCCGTCCAGACATTTTGGTATAAAAAATACATTGGAGTATTCCTGTACTTTCGGAATTTCAATCTTTTTTCCATCAATCTCCATCCACCAAGTTAATTCGGCAGTTTTATTTGGTCCTGAAAATTTTGAATTATTCAGTCCTAAAAGATCAAAAGTATTTCCTGATCTTTCTGCATAATAATTACAGGTATACTCTGATGTAGGATATGGAAGATTTAGCATCGAATATTCTAGCGGTAATGGAATATAATCCGGAGTATAATGTACTCCTATTTGAGAAGGATTAGGGAAATATAATTTATCATGAAGACTTAAAATATTTCGGCCTTTATATTCGGCACCATCAGGTAATTTATCTTCCCAGTTTACTCCTCTGCCACAAGCTACAGGAACTTTGTATGCTTTATAATCTCCAATTTTTATTTGTAAGTCTAAATCTGTTACTGTATTTTGATCTTCGGGAGATGGAATTATTGACTGATTCTGGCAATCATTCAGCACACCATTATAACCATAACAATATTCTTCTATAATATTCTGATCCTGATCTTTGATTCTTTTAAGACGATTTAAATCATCATATTCATATGATATCGAAGTTCCTTTAGGGTCTACTACTGATGTAATACCTACTAATGGCTTATACACATATGATGTGACCATGGCGCTGCCTAAATTGGATCTTATTTTTTGAATTTCAGTATTTAATGAATTGTCACTATAATTTTGTATATATTCAAGGGTTTCAGAATTACTCTTCCCCAATGCGTTCATAACCTGCGAATAGGTTGCATTTTCGATCTTTGCAATTGGTTTGGTATAATTATATCCCCAAAGATAAACGGTATGAGTATCGTCCTTTTTTGATGATTCTATTGGATTACCAAATTTGTCATAATCATGAAACTGAATTTTTTCTTCGAATTGATTCGAAGTGGTTTGGATTCCTTTTATGGCCTGTACAGCTCTTGGGAGTATTAAAGTTTTGCTGCCTTTGGTAAAAGTATCATACAATACTTCCTGACTGGTAAGATCTTCCGGGGTTTGATCTGTTTTTCTAATGGTTTTTTGAAGTACAGGTTCTGCAATTCGATTGGCATTAACCAAATTAACCATTAACGGAGTAGCATAATTATGCGGATAACTGGTTTGCTTGATTAATGAGTTTATACTTCCTGATTCTTCAACAATACTTTCTACTGCTTTTGGTAATGAATATGTTTGATCGTAAGTTGTTGAAGTAGTATTTATAACTTTGTTTTGATTGTATTTTGTTGTTGTTTTAGTTTCGCTGGTTAAATTTCTGCTGGCATATACTGAAGGATAAAATGCAAAATCAGGATCTATTGACTCAAGGTCACCAGCTTCTGCAGGAAAAACTTCAGTTCTTGCAATTTCTACTTTATCTGAAATCTGATCAAAAATATCGTATTGGTAACTGTTTTTAGTTTCTTCTACTAAATTGTTTGCCTTATCGTATTTTCGGGTATATTTTATTTTTCCAACTAATGGCTCTGTATTATTAGTAGTAGGAAGTCTCCAGCCGTTATTAAAGCCAAATTCAATTTTATTTTTATCATAATTCTGATAGGTAAATAAAGGACGTTCTACCGGAAAATCCTCTCTTGTTGAAAATATTTTTTCAACATAACCATTGTCAGCATTTTCTTTAATCAGAACTCTGGTATAGCCTACATTAGAACCTTCAATAACATCAAAATCAGATCTGGAGTTTGAAAAAGTATGAAGGGTAAGACCTGTTTGCAACGAATAACTTGAAATACCTAAATAAGTTGCTGCCAGTGGTTCATTATATGCCTGAGCTATTCCAAGTGTTGGCAGATTATTTAAAATACCGGATGAATTATTATTAATATTTAAATAATTGTATTTATGTACCTGTACAGTCCCTTTATTATCGATTAGTTTATGAATTGAAACCCTTAGTCCGCCAGAGTTAACATTTTTGTTGCCCAAAGAAGAATAAAAACTATTTAATTCGTATTCAAATTCTTCGGTACCGCCAGTTGGATATTTTACTTTATTTAAAACTCCCGCTTTTGTATATGCCAAAGAAGGTTGTAATGATCTTCCTGCTGTAACAAAACTACCGTCAAAAATAGGAAATGGTGATACAGAGAAATCTTTTTTATTAGGGCTGTAATATAATTTAGGAGGTGGTATCAGGCATGTTAAGCACGTTACAGCACTAACATTATTGTATTCACCTGAAACAGGACCATTAGCATATCCCAGATAATCTGTAATGTTAGAACCTCGCTCCGGTAATTTTACATCGTCATTATAATAAAATCGATATGGAGGAATAACCGCATCGTTTTTTCCTGTTTCCTGTACGGCTAAAAGTCGTAATCTTTTGCAGGTAGGATCACTGCAATTATTATTTGAAGTCATGTAATCATACTCCAGCTTTACTGTTTTTATGATAGTGCCATAAATATCTTTTACGATAATTTTTGATAAAGCAAAATCTCCCGGCAAGTCTTGTCTGGGTTCTTCATATTTAAATTCTACAGTTCCTTCAGCATATATTATTTTACTGATTCTGTTTAAAAGAGGGTATCTGATTTCTGTAGAGCTAAGGTTTAGTGTACTTTGATCTCCTTGTAAATTGTTTAATTCATAATTAGCAGTTTTTCGGTATTCAGGATAGCTTATAGCGTATTTATTATATTCGAAAGTAACTTCATTTCCTTTGAAATCTTTTATTTTACTAAGCTTATACGCCATTATCTCCTGAGATGTAAGGTCCCTGCTGGATTCCATGTTTATATATGTTTGAAAAATATTTCTGTTAACATATTGGTTTACATCTAATTGATCAAAAGTATATTGTGTTCCGTTTATATTTGTAACTTCGACTTTAGTAACACCCTGAATTTTTCTGTGCGGTCCGCCATCAAAATAGCGCAAGTCTCCTGTAAATTTATAATTATCTCTAAATTCTGAAAAAAAAGGAATAACAGCTGTTTGTCCTATCGTTGTTTCTATTTTGTTTCCCTGAAACGCAATTTCCATTACAGATCGATCTCTTTTATGGGTAAAAGAAGTATTAAGCCCTGGAGCATTTACATAAAACTGGTCAGGGGCTAAGTCTTTTTTATTTGTAATGAACCCCATTTCTGCAATGCTATAAACTTTATCAGTGGCAGAAGTTACATCAAAGTATTTGTTTAAAGAAATACTTTCATTTTGCATCAACCAGCCCACTTCTTTTAATTTCATGCCCAGTATATCAGAGGTGCCTATTTGGGAAAATTTCAGTTTATGATTATCACTATTAGGAACATATGGTAAGGCACCTTCTATGGTAACTTTGAAATCTTCTATACCTTTAATCACTTTTGTTACCATTCCTCCTGCATTTAAAGACCAGTTTTGACCAACATTTGAAGCGGTTTCCTCTACTTTAATACCTGTAGCGGAATAATTCAGTTCTATAGGAATACTAATTTGTCCTATCTGAATTTGATATATAGGAACGTTAATACTGGCTGAACCAGTGTATTCTGAAACATTAGAAAAGCTGACTTTTCTAAATGCAGCAGCGTTTGGGGTTCCAATTTTTGGATTAAAAATTTCACTGTACAGTAAATCATTAAGGTTTGTAGATTGGGGGCCTGATCCACCACTACCAGGACCTACTTCGATAGGTGGTAGTCCAGGGCCTACATCAATAGGCTGATTAGGATCGCTTCCTATAGGTGTTTGAGCATTTACAATAAATGACAGAAACAGAAAAAGAAATAAGGAATAGTATTTTTTTTTCATAAAATTAGATTATAAATTATTTGGTTTTAATAGAGTTTCTAAATATATAATAATTTTCATATTTTTAATATTTTTTTAAAAAGAAAAATACTAAAAAAAAATATTCTCATGTTTCTTGTAATTCTAATTAAGGTTTCAATCAACTAATAGCACTACTCAGCTGGAACATTGGTAAGTACATTGCTACTAATAAAACAGCTACTAAAACTCCAACAAAAAGAATAATAAAAGGTTCTAAAACAGTGGTCATAATTTTAGATTGCTGTACTACTTCCTGATTGTATTGTTCGCTTAATTGCTTAAAAACATACTCGGTTTGGTTGGTTTCTTCGGCTACTTTTACAAGAGATATGATTCTGTTGTCAAAAAGCGGAGTATCTTTCAGGCTTGAGCTTAAACTATTTCCTTTTAAGATACTTTGTTCAACTTTTTCTAAGGCTTCTTGCAATGGCACAAAATGAATCATTTTTTTGACCATTTGTATACTATTCAACAGAGGGACTTTGGCTGTAGTTAGTAAAGTAACAGCTTGTGTAAATTGTGCCAGATAAACTTTGGTCATAAAAGCTCCTAATACAGGAATTTTAATTAAAAAATGATGTAATACCCGTTTGTATTTAGCATTGTCTTTAAAGAATCGGGTAGAGAAGATAAAGGCAATGAAAGCTAATAAAAAGTAGACACCAAATGTTTTGGTCCAAACTGAAAGTTTTACGATTACCTGGGTAAGAAACGGTAATTCCATATTATTCTGCCTAAAGATGTCCTGAAACATCGGAACGACATAACTTAGCATAAATACCACAACAAGTACAGCAGTGCTTAATACGATAGAAGGGTAGGTAAGAGCAGCGACTATAATTCTTTTTTGTTCATTTTTACGTTCAAAAAAATGCCCTAATTCATTACAAACCTGAGCTGTAGTTCCGGTTTCTTCTCCAATCTGAATAGAATAATACTCATACTCGGTAAATGATTTTGAAGCAGCAAGAGCATCAGAAAATGGTTTTCCGTTTACAACCTGGTTTAATATTGACTGAATCAGCTCTTTATCAGCATTTTTTTTTAATGATTCTACAATTAAGGATAACCCTTCCTTAAAGCTGACCCCTGCTTTTAATAAAACCGCTAATTCCTGATAAAAAGCCTGTTTCTTTTTATTATTAAAACTATCACCAAAAAGAGAAATTTCTTTTTTTAGTAAATCTTCAATACTACTTGTTTTTTTAGACTGAACTGTTTTTTTGGTTGGGGTATTTTCTATTTTAAAGGCCATTTTCCTGATTCATAAATAAGGTTACATCATTTTTTTTTGATACAAAAATTTGATAATCGGGTAATTCTGTTTGAGCAAATAAAGAGATCGCATCAATAGTTCCAGATTTTATTTCTTTTCCTTTGAAAAAGATTTTATTTGGATTGATTTTTAATTTTATTGTATCAAGATTACGCATAGTGAATTTGTCCTGAAATGAATAGGTAACAGTATCTATTTCTGAAGTCATTATTAATATTTGTTTTTGATTATCATAAACTATAGTATGTGGTTCATTAAAATCCTGCCATAACTTTTGTTCAAACAGAGCCAGATTGCTGGTTTTGTCAAAATTGGTCTGAATGGCATGAATTTGTTTTTGAACTAAACGTAATACACTAAATGCCATACCCACTACGATTGTCGTTATAATCATAACAACTAAAAGTTCAGCCAATGTAAATGATTTTAATTTTCCTCCAGCCATGCGATTTGTTGTTTCAAAATTTCTTTTTTAGAACTAGTGTTTGTTGCCAAAATTGATATCACTTTTTTGTTTGAAATTTTTTCTAAGTTTATACTTATATCCCAGCCTTTATAGTTTTCCTGATAGGGTATCTTTAAATTGTTATTTTGTGTATTGTATTCCAGTTCATTCATCCTGTTTTCTATAGCATGTGTATTTTTAGATAAAGTGTTTAAAACTAGATTGTTGAGTACTAGGCTTGCTACTATAAATATGATTACAATTAATACTGTCGCTACAAGAGCTTCGATTAAAGTGGCTGATTTTATTTTTTTTAATATAACCATTTCATAATAGTTTTAGATTCTTGTTCCAAAGGTAAACCAGCATAAACTGGAGGTACGCTTTCATTTTCAATTGTGCCGTTATATATATGATTTACAAAAATAGACCCTGATTGATTCGCTAAAAATTGTTTGGTATAAACAGATCCGGATACGGTTCCCCTTAATTCAAAATTTCCATTACAATATACCTGACCTTTTATTCTGGCTTCTTTTTCTAAAACAATCTGGGTTTGAAAATCGGGTGTTTCTTTTGTTTGAATGTAACAAACAATTCCTTTTACATTGCTTTTTGCATCAATATAAATCTGATTGTCAAACGGAATTGTTGAGGTTGTATTAGCGCTATTTTTATTATCCTGAAAAAGTAATAAAGCAGAAGGATAGCTTAAGTTACAGTTTTTTCCCATGGTAATTTTTTTAGAAGCTAAAGCCTGAAAATTACCCTGAGTTTCATCTTCGATTTCTATGATTGGTGCTATTAAAATTATATCTTTTAGTAAAGCTGTTTTTCGTACTTTAATAGCTGTTTCAGATTTAATAATAATATTACCTGAAATTGATTTATTTTCTATCGTGATTGGATCTAATGAATAGTATCCTTTTGTTTTAGCCTTAAACGAATTAACAATCCTTAAACCTGAATTTAAGTTGATATAATCTTCCTGATTACTGATTTTATATTCTTTACTATAAAATTGAATTCCATCAAGAACAGCTTTCTCTGGTTTAGGTAGTTCCGGAGTGCTTTTTTTGATAGCTCCGTAAATTAGTTGTTTGCCATAGTAGCTATTACCTGCTATATACCCGGAATTTACACCCTGGGTTGGCAAGTAAGCAATTCCTCTTATACTGGTTGTACCTACAACAGTTAAAGCATTGTGAGTTTCTTTTAGAAAAAGGGTAGGAGATTCTGCTGTATTAATTAGTGACCCAATTATCGCAATTTTTGTAAACTTCTTTTTTCGAAATTGAGTGATGGCAATTCCTTTCTGAAAGACTCCCCATTGTGATAAGTGAGTTTTTATAATTTGATTTTCTTTTTTTATAAAATTAACCTGAATAGTATCAGTGCTAATTTCTTTTTGCTCTAATAGAGTTTGAATACCTATATCAGCAAATTGAATATTTTCGACAGCGCCTTTGGACTGTTCTTTCATATAAATAAAAGTATAGGCATACAAAATAAGTCCCGCTAAAAGCAACGCAATTAATACTGCTATAAAAACAGTAAATTGTAAGGCACCGGATTTGATTTTACACTTTAATTTCAATCCTGGAGCATTATAAGGTTTAAATTGCCTTTGTATTTTACATAAACAGATTCCTTATCTCCGCTTTTTAAAAATATCTCATTTTCTGTATCACCAATTTTCATATAATAATTTTTATTGTCTATAATTAGCATGAAAATTTTGTTTTTGTCTTTAGTATCAGATATTAAACCTTTGTACAAAATAGTTGGCCAGACTAAAGTTTCTTTTGGTTTTGTAACTTTTGTCGTTTTAGTGGTATTTGTAGTAGTTTGAACAGTATTTGCTGCATACATCTTTCCTAAAAAAGGATCTCTGTAATTCACATCTATGGTAAAGGATTGTCTTTTATTAATTTTTAAAGGTTTAATTGTAAATTCAGGATTGTTTTCGATTATGGTTTCATCTGAACTTGTAAAAGAAAATAATTGAAATAATACAGCACCCCAGACAAATAGTACGATTGGTAAAAGAATGTATATGTTTTTTTTATTTTTCATTCTAATTTTATTTTTTACTTAACTCGTTTTCAATTTTTGTAACTCGTAAAGCCAATTCTTTTAAACTTTCAATTTCTTTCGACTGCTCTTCAATTTTTTTATTTTGCTGAATAGAATAAAGCGTTAATTCTTCAATTTTTTGTAATAGTTTGGCATTCATTTCACCCAGATTAATTCCGTTTTTTAAAGCATCGTCTTCACTTGGGATATTTTCTAAATGTCCTTTTTCATTAATATGTTTTTCGACTTCCTGAAGTGTTGGGAGATTATACTCTTTTTTGAAAACAAAGTCTGACCAGCCTGTTAAATCGACTTTTACTTCTTTGGAATGGATAGTTCCGTTTACTGCTAATTGACTATCAGGATTTGCAGTACCAATGCCTACTCTTGCCGCATCTAGAATCAAAGGTTGGTTTCCTCCTCCAGTTCTTAAGAAAACAGGAAAATCATTGTCGATAAAAGCTGAAAAGCTGGCAGAATTACTGATTTCTAAAAATCTTGCATCTCCAGCACCAATTCTTGCCGGATAAAAATGAGATTTTCCATAAACAGTCAATGGTGCATCTGGTTGGAAATTGCCAATACCTACATTTCCATTACTAGCGATATGAAAAAAAGGAGTAGATTGATTATCGGACCAATTATATATAGAAAAACTAGATTCAGTAACCATATTAGCTCCGGAACTTATTGCCCAAGTCTTACCAACAGGATTTCTTAAAAAAATCTTAGTGGTATTAGCATTCACACTTTCACTGCCTATTCCCAAACTCCCAATTACGTCTAATTTATATAAGGGATTGTATGTACCGATACCAAAATTTCCTGAAGAAATATATGAGTTTCCATTGTCTTTAAAGAATACATCATTGCCAATTCTGGTACCGCCTTTAAAATCGTTATCAAAGTTTAGTGATAAAATATTACCATCTGCATGTACAAATGCTCTTCCACCAGTTCCTCGGTCAGCGTATCTAAAGGTGATATCAGCTAAACCATTATAAGAGAAAACATTATTTCCATTTGGAGAAAGAATTTGTGAGAAAGAATTGAATGATGTAATTAGCAATAATAGGGATATTGTTTTTTTCATCTTCTTAATTTTTTATTTTTTTTAATAACTCAATTTCTTTTTTCATCTCAATCATATAAAGTGTCATTTCTTCAATTTTCTGTAAAAGTTTTGCATTCATCTCTCCTAAAGAAATTCCATCTTTCAGGACTTCTTCTTCGCTAGGAATATTTTCTAAATGTCCTTTTTCACTTATATGCTTTTCAACTTCCTGAAGTGTTGGGAGATTATAGTCTTTTTTGAAAACAAAGTCTGACCAGCCTGTCATATCGACTTTTACTTCTTTAGAATGGATGGTTCCGTTTACGTCTAGCTTGTTAGTTGGGTTTGTCGATCCAATACCTACATTGCCATTATCCATAATAGTAAAACGATTATTACACATTCCGCTTCCTGCACAACCTAAATTATCATAAGCCCAAAATTGCAAACTATTGCCATATGTGCCTGTCATATTATAGATCATCCATGTGCTGGCAATTCCATTAGAAATCTTAGAAAGGTTTTTTAATTGTATTTGCCCTCCTGCATCATCTGAAGCTGAACTAACGATTGCACCATGAAATATTCCATGACCATTAACCTCTAATTTTTGAGTTGGATTTGTTACTCCAATTCCAATATTCTTGTCACTACTAATTGTTAAAGCTGATCCGGTGATACCATAATCAATATCAAGAAAAGCCAAAATAGTATTATCACGTGTTTTAAAATTCCATGGACCACCGGTATGACCATAAGGTTGAAGTGATAATCGATTGATTTCTCCAATTGATGATGATGGAGCTTCCTGTTTGCCAACTTTCAAACTGGTATCAAAATATACATTTCCAGTTCCCGGGAACGTATTTTGACTAAAATTTATTTGTGAAACCAATAGTGAAATTAATAAAACTAGTTTTTTCATTATCTTATTTGTTTTGATTTAAGGTTTAAAATGTCTTTTTTTATCTCTTTATTTTCTTTCTTTATTACATCATTTTCTTTTTTTAATTCGATCATGTATAAAGTAAGTTCTTCAATTTTCTGTAAAAGTTTAATGTTCATTTCAGATAAATTGATTCCGTCTCTTTGCATTTCTGAGGCAGAAGCTATTTCAGGTAAATGTTTATTTTCTTGGATGAATTTATCTACAGACTCTAAGGAAGGGAGAGAGTAATCATTTTCAAAAACAAAATCAGCTCCGGCATCAACAGTTACTTTTACTTCTCGAGAAGCTATGTTTCCTGCAACAGTTAACATTGAAGAAGGATTTGTTGTGCCTATACCTACATTACCATTTCCTTTTATAATAAATGGAATCCAATTTCCCGCACCGATATCTTGTACCTTAAAATAACTGCTTCTAGCACTATTTTCGGATGTTCCAAATGAACCTACAACAATAGTAAATGCATCAATTTGGTCTCCACCTCCCTGTACACTTAAATTTATTTTAGTTGTGTTTAATGTTTTAGATGTAAAATCAGTGGATGAATTATTTAGATTTCCTGAATGCCAAATTTTATTCCAGCCTTTCCATTCATAATCCCATCGTCCAAAATATAACTCGTTAGTTCCTGCACCATTTGCTAAACTAACATAATTGTTTGTATCGTAACCAAAGTTTATACCTTGGTATACATATCCTCCTAAACTGTTATTTGCAGGAGCTACAGCTGTCCATTGTCCGTCAATTTTAGAAAAAGATTGTAAATTTGTTTCTACATTACGTGACGGAAAATAAGATTGCGCACGTATAGAAATATTAAATGAAAGATATACAAGATAAAGAAATATTATTTTTGTTCTCATGTTTAATTCTATTTTGGATCTATTTTGAAGCATTTTCAATTTTTTTTAATCGCTTTTCTATATTATCTAACTTTTTATTTTGCCTTTCAAGTTCCTTGATCTTTTCGTTTTGATCAATCGTATATAATGTCAGTTCTTCAATTTTTTGCAAAAGTTTAATATTCATTTCAGATAAATTGATTCCGTTTTTTTGCATTTCTTTGGCTGAAGCTACTTCGGGCAAATGCTTATTTTCTTTAATGAATTTATCTACAGATTCTAAAGGGGGCAGGGGATAATCATTTTCAAAAACAAAATCAGCTCCGGCATCGACGGTAACTTTTACTTCACGTGAAGCAATGTTTCCAGCAACGGTTAGTTTTGATGTTGGGTTTGTTGTGCCAATGCCTACGTTGTTATTTGTTATGGACATTACCATAACTCCTGTTCCAAACATATCTGGATAACCTTGATTATAAAAACGAATTCCACCATAACCAGAATGAGCACTAAATGTTAAACCTTCATGCCAATTAAAAACATAAGGATAATGAGAACCAGATCTTACATCAATTGGCTTTGAAGGAGAAGATGGACCAAAACCATAAAAATTATTTGCTCCTCCTCCTGTCTGTATAGATCCATTTACATCTAGTTTAGCTTGTGGATTTGTTGTGCCAATCCCAATATTTTTGTCACTAGTAATTGTTAAGGCTGATCCGGTAATGCCATAATCAATATCAAGAAAAGCCAAAGTAGTATCATCACGTGTTTTAAAATTCCATGGACCGCCGGTATGACCATAAGGTTGAAGTGATAATCTATTGATTTCTCCAATTGATGATGCTGGAGCTTCCTGTTTGCCAATTTTCAAACTGGTATCAAAATATACATTGCCAGTTCCCGGGAAAGTATTTTGACTAAAAATTATTTGTGAAACCAATAGTGAAATTAATAAAACTATTTTTTTCATTATCTTATCTATTTTGATTTAAGGTTTAAAATATCTTTTTTTATCTCTTTATTTTCTTTCTTTATTACATCATTTTCTTTTTTTAATTCGATCATGTATAAAGTAAGTTCTTCAATTTTTTGTAAAAGCTTAATATTCATTTCTGCCAACATCAAACCATTCTTTTCAATTTCCTGAGCAGATGGGACTTCTGGTAAATGTTTATTCTCTTTAATAAAATCTTCGACTTCCTGTAATGA
>NZ_LSYT01000018.1 GCF_001602525.1 Flavobacterium chilense | reverse complement strand
ATTGTAAAAGAAATTATCGACAGAATAAAACCACATCAGGTTTTTGCAGCAGGAGATCTTGCCGATCCGCACGGAACCCATGAAGTATGTCTGAACGCGATTTTTGCAGCCATGAAAGAACTCAAACATCAAAAATACATGGATGATTGCTGGTTATGGTTGTACAGAGGAGCATGGCACGAATGGGATATTCATGAAATCGATATGGCAGTGCCGCTTTCCCCATCAGAAGTATTGTTGAAACGTCATGCCATTTTATACCACCAGTCTCAAAAAGACCGGGTGATGTTTCAGGGTAATGACTCCAGAGAATTCTGGGTGAGAGCCGAAGACCGTAATAAAAACACAGCCATCTTATACGATGAACTAGGTTTGGCTGAATACGAAGCAATCGAAGCTTTTAAACGTTTTGATTACTAAAATTAAAATTTAAGATTCGGGTGAGAGCGAATCATATTACAAAATTCAGATTGATTTCATAAAGATAGTGAGGGTCCAACAGAGATCATTCTGAGTTTTGTTTCCTTTATTTATTAAAACTGTTATCTCAGGATAACATCTTTCAAAAACAGTAAAAATGAAATATTTATTAGTCCTACTATTAGCGGGTTTAACGTCTGGTGCTCAAATTAAAAAAGAGCAATTAAACCTTATGCCCTGGCCTCAAAGTGTTGTTTTAAACGACGGAAATTTTGCTTTAAATAAAAATTTTAAAGTAAACATTACCGGAAATCCAAATCCCCGAATTTTTGGTGGTGTAACTCGTTTTTTACGTCGCTTAGATGGTAGAACCGGTATTTTTTTCGAACAAGGTTTTATTACAAAATTAAATGAAGTTCCAACTGCTTCACTTCAGATCAATTGTACCAAAAACGGTAAAATTGGTTTATACGAAGATGAGAGTTATCATTTAGATATCAAACAAAACCAAATTACAATAAATGCAACAAGCGATTTAGGTGCCTTACACGGACTTGAAACCTTGTTACAACTGTTACAAAACAATAATACATCATTTTATTTTCCGGCATCACAAATATCAGATTTCCCAAGATTTACCTGGAGAGGTTTGATGGTTGACGCTGCCAGACATTTTCAGCCGGTTGATGTTATCAAAAGAAACATTGACGGACTGGCCGCTATGAAAATGAACGTTTTTCACTGGCATTTAGTAGACGACCAGGGATGGAGAATCGAAATGAAAAAACTTCCAAGACTAATCGAATTTGCTTCGGATGGATTGTATTATACACAGGATGAAATTAGAAGTATTATTAAATATGCTGATGAACGAGGTATTTTAATAGTTCCGGAAATAGATGTTCCAGGTCATGGATCAGCAATTTTAACTGCCTATCCTGAAATTGGCAGTAAAGTGATTACACTGACAGGTGGGACTTCTGAAAAAAATATTCAGGGTACAGCAATCGCTACCTATGGAATTGAAAGAAATGCAGGTATTTTTTCGCCAACATTAGATCCTTCAAATCCTAAAACATATAAATTATTAAGTGAAATTTTTGATGAGGTTTGCCCATTATTCCCAGGCGCTTATTTTCACATCGGGGGAGATGAAAATGAAGGTAAAGACTGGGATGCAAACCCAAAGATTCAGGAATTTAAAAAGAAAAACAACCTGGCAAACAATCATGAATTACAAACCTACTTTACCATGCAATTGGTTCCAATGCTAAAAAAACATGGTAAACAACTAATGGGATGGGAAGAAATTTTGACCAAAAACATGTCAAAAGATGCCATTATCCATGCATGGAGAGGAGCCAATGAAGGAGTAGTTGCAGGACAATCATTGATTGACGCCGTAAAAAAAGGATATAAAACAGTACAGTCAAATGGCTATTATATTGACTTAATGTACCCAATTGCAAGTCATTATTTAAATGATCCAATGCCAAAAGGAGCTAATTTATCTGCAGAAGAAAAAGCAAGAGTATTAGGCGGAGAAGCTACAATGTGGTCAGAACTGGTAACCGAAACTACTATAGATTCAAGGCTTTGGCCAAGAACAGCAGCAATCGCAGAAAGACTTTGGTCAGCAGAAGATATTACAGATTTAGCCAGTATGCGCAAACGTCTTGAGGTAGTTTCATTTAGATTAGAAGAACTGGGACTTACCCATATTCGTAACAAAGCTGTTATTTTAAGAAACATCTCAAACAATCAGAATATTAAATCGTTAAACGAATTTACCAATGTTTGTGAACCATTAAAAGGATATAAGCGTAACAAAGGCGGAACAGAATATCAAATGTATTCTCCATTTACGCTTTTTGCTGATGCCTGCGGACCGGATGCAAAAGATTCCCTGGCTTTTGATGATGCCGTTGCCCAATATTTAAGCAGTAAAACACCGGAAAACAAAGCAAAGGTTGCAGCATTTTTTAATAAATGGATCGCAGTAAACAAAGGACTAATTGAATTGAGTGGTAATGCGCCGCTGGTACAGCCAATTTTGCCATTGTCAAAAAGTTTAAATGATGTATCGCAGGAAATGCTACTTGTTTTAGATAATAAATCAACATTAAAAACAGATGACTTAAAGAACCTGATAGAATTATGTAATAGTAAAGATCATGCAGATGTAGAATTATCAGTTTACGAAAGTCTTAAAAAATTAATATAATGAATTTGGTTTGAGTTAGTATTTAGTATGTTTTGTTACCACTGATTATTTAGTAATTTATTTATCTCTACTAGAGATTTCTAGTAGAGATATTTATGACAAACATGAAATGTATTCATTCACCAAATCAAACAAAAAATAACCGCTAAAAAGAATTATTAACATTTAAAAACCAAATAGAGAGAATAAAAAACATGACAAAAAAGTAGAGTATTAAAATTGATGAATCCCAAATTTATCATTTGAGTTTAACCTAATTATTTAAATAAATATCAATCAATACTATTCACTAATGATTATGGATGATCGTAATAGTAATATTTATTTCTAGAAGTATAAGAATTAATTTCCAGTGAGTTGCAATGTTTTCTATTTGCAATGAATTGAATCCCAGTTGTTGCATTTACAAGCCTTTTTGGTTTGTAAGGTATCGTAATTGGAATATTTATTTTCTATTAACCAATATTATTTAACTATGAAACATTATTACAGATTGCTCTTTTTGTTACTGTTTCCCTTA
Organism: Flavobacterium chilense; assembly: GCF_001602525.1. Lineage (GTDB taxonomy): Bacteria > Bacteroidota > Bacteroidia > Flavobacteriales > Flavobacteriaceae > Flavobacterium > Flavobacterium chilense. The sequence continues at coordinate 15,677 of NZ_LSYT01000018.1, read as the reverse complement.
CTTGCGTCAGCTCAGCCAGCTCACGGTAAAAAAGTAGTAGGGTATTATGCGCAATGGTCTATTTATGCCCGGGATTTCAATGTTCCCAAAATAGACGGAAGTAAATTGACGCATTTGAATTATTCTTTTTATGGGACAACTTATGATCCTGCCCATCCGGAGAACACCAAATTAAAATGTTTGGATACTTATGCTGATTTCGAGCATATGGAAGGAGGAATCCCTTGGGATGCTCCGGTAAAAGGAAATTTTTATGACTTAATGAAGTTGAAACAAAAGTATCCTCATTTAAAAATTTTAATCTCTGTTGGAGGATGGACAAAAGGACAGGATCTTTCTCCAATTGCAGCAAGTCCTGTTGCAAGAGCCGCATTGGCTGCAGATATGGCAAATTTCATTGTCACTTATCCGTTTATTGACGGATTCGACATCGACTGGGAATATCCTCTTTCCGGAGGAACTGATGGTACGGAAATAGTGAATGGCTCACCTGTACCTCCACAAAAATACAGCCCTGATGACAACAAAAATTTAGTGTATTTATTAAAAGCAATGCGTCAGGCAATGCCAAATAAATTAATCACTATTGCTGCCGGAAACAACGTTCGAAATGTTTCTAAACAGTATCTTGGACCAAACAACAGAGCACAATACGGAATGACAGAAGACATTTCGACTTATTGTGATTATATCACTTATTTTGGATATGATTTTGGTGGAAACTGGTATGATAAAACATGTTACAATGCCCCTCTATATGCAAGTGGAAACACAAATGATCCGTTGTATGGCGCAACGCAATCAGAATCATTGGATGAATTGACCAGTCAGTACCTCAATGTAATTGGATTCCCGGCAAACAAATTAATCATGGGATTACCTTTTTACGGAAAGAAATTTGATCATGTTGCCAATAACGGAACTAATCCAAATTTACCGGGATTATTCGTTTCTGCACCAAGAGATATTGTTCCGGGATGTACAAATCCGCAAAACCCAATTGGAACATGGGATGGTTCCGGAGCTTGTGAACGCTCAGGAAGTATCGAAATCTGCGATTTAGTGGGTAATCCGGTAACCAATTCACATGCTTATTTAGATCCAAATACCATGTTGGTTACACCAAGTGCAGCTTCGGCAGGATGGGTACGCTATTTTGACAACACCACAAAAGTCCCTTATTTATACAATGCTACTTTAAAACAGTTTATCTCTTATGAGGATAAACAATCGATGGATTTAAAAGTACAATATATTAAATCAAAAAATCTTGCAGGAGGTATGATCTGGGAGCTGTCTCAGGATACCAGAGGTGCTGTTGCAAATTCATTATTAACTCAGGTTGATACATCATTTGGAAGCATCGTTCCCGGAACCGTAAGTATTTCAGGTTCTGTAAAAAACGGAGCAGCTCTAATAACAGATGTTACAGTTGAACTGCGTAATGCAAGTAATGTTGTATTGCAAACAGTAGCTTCTGCTAACGGTAATTTTGCATTCAATAACTTAACTTCAGGACAAAATTATACACTAACTGCTTTAAAAGCAACTTATACTTTTACTCCGGTAAGTTTAAACAACGTAACAGTTAATCAGACAGCTGTTGTAATCAACGGGACTCAGCCAACATATACCGTAAGCGGAACAGTTCTGGACGGAACAACTCCGGTTTCTGGCGTAACAGTTTCAGCAGTTTCAGGAAGTACAACATTAACAGCGGTTTCAAATGCAAGCGGAGCTTATAGTGTTGCAGGATTAACAGCAGGTCTTAACTTTACTGTTACAGCTGCAAAATCCGGATTCTCTTATACTCCGGCTTCTACAGTATATAACGCAATTGATGCCAATAAAACACTGAATTTCACTCAGGGAGCAGCAGTTGTAACTTATACTGTAAGCGGAACAGTTTTGAGCGGAACAACTCCGATTTCTGGCGTAACAATTACTGCAGCTTCTACTGCAGGCAATGTAACAGCAGTTACAAATACAAGCGGAGCTTATTCGCTTACTTTGACTTCTGGTGGAAATTATACCCTAACAGCTGCCTTAACAGGACAAACTTTTACACCTGCTTCAACGGTTTATTCTAATTTGAATGCAAATAAAACTTTAAACTTTGCTCAGGATGTTGTGTCAAATTCAAGCAAAATTAGCGGGACTGTTAAAAACGGAACGACTCCGGTTGCTGGTGCAAAGGTAGAATTGGTTTTACCTTGGACAGATAATGCACACAATTGGAAAAGTGTAATTGCAACAACAGATGCACAAGGAAAATACAGTTTTGACAATTCAGTTGTAGACGGTTATACACAGGCTTTGAGCCTGAAGTTAAATTCATGGCAAAACGGAGAGGTAGCTTATTTTCCAAATAATCTGGCCAACTTTGCAATTCCTGCAAATCCAACAGTTTATAATTTTAATACAAGTTCAACAGCTAAAACAGCATTGGCAGCAGCCACAAACTTAATTAGCGGTACAGTTAAAAACGGTTCAGCTCCGGTTGCAAATGCCAAAGTAGAATTGGTTGTGCCATGGACAGACAATACACATAACTGGAAAAGCGTTCTGGCAACAACAGATGCATCAGGAAATTATAGTTTTGATAACACAGCTGTAGCAGGTTATACACAGATTTTAAGTTTAAAATTAAATTCATGGCAAAATGGAGAAGTAGCTTACTATCCAAATAATCTGGCAAACTTTGCAATGCCAACAACGCCAACAATTTATAATTTTAACACCAACACAGTTTCACCGCCTCAGGTTACTATTACGGCTCCTTCAGCGGCAACAGTAGCAATTGCTCCGGGAACAGCTATTCAACTTAAAGCAACTGCAAGTGTAGACGCCAGCTTAACAATTTCGTCAGTTGTATTCAACATCAACGGACAAAATATCACAGCAGCACTTTCAGGAACAGAATATGTAGCAAACTGGACACCAGTTGCAGCAGACTTTAATAAAAATTATACTTTAAAAGCAACTTTAACAGCGTCAAGTGGAGCAACAGCAGAAAACACAAAAACATTCTCTTTACAATGTTCAGGAACAACTTGCCCTAATTCATTACCTGTAATTACTTGGAATTCACCATCAAATACTACAGTAAACCAAAGTTCTTTCCAGGTTGTGCCAATTTCAGTTATAGCCGTTGATAGTGACGGATCGGTTTCAGGTGTTACTATTACAATAAATGGAGGTACATTTAATATGACAGCAGGTGCAAATAATACTTATACGTATAATTTTACACCATCTGCTTATCAGGATTATCCAGTTGTAATCAAAGCAACCGATAATCAATCTGGTGTAACTACATTAAACAATACAATTAAAATTGCTCCGGTGAGCACTAATAGATTTATTCCGCTTCCATCTAAAATTATTTTAGGATATGCACATTCCTGGGAAAATACTGGCGCTCCGTTTCTATATTTTTCTCAAATGGTGGGAAGTAAGTTTAACGTAGTTGATTATTCTTTCATAGAAACAGTTAATCGTGATGGTTATACACCAGTATTAACTACAAATGATAACAGATACCTGACCAATGGTGTTTTCAATAAACAATTGTTGAAAAATGATATAAAATCCTTAAGAGATAGCGGCGTTCCTGTTATAGTCTCTATCGGAGGTCAAAATGGTCATGTTGTTTTAGATAATGTAACTCAAAAAAATATTTTTGTAAATGGTCTGAAAGCAATTATTGATGAGTATCAATTTGATGGAGTTGATTTGGATTTTGAAGGCGGATCAATGAATTTTAATGCAGGAGGTTTAAGAGATATTTCTTATGCAGGTATTTCTGCTTATCCAAGACTAAAAAATGTAGTAGATGCCTGTAAAGAATTAAAGGCTTATTATGGTCCTGGATTTTTATTAACTGCAGCTCCGGAAACACAATATGTACAAGGAGGATATTCGACCTACAATGATACTTTTGGTTCCTTCCTGCCAATCATTCAAAACTTACGTAATGAATTAGATTTGTTAGCTGTACAATTGTATAATACAGGAGGAGAAAACGGATTAGATGGTCAATATTATGGTTCAGCTAAGAAAGCAAACATGGTAACAGCCCTAACTGATATGGTGATAAAAGGGTACAACATTGCTACAACAGGAATGCGTTTTGATGGTTTACCGGCTTCAAAAGTTCTTATTGCATTACCAGCTTGTCCAAGTGCAGCAGGTAGCGGTTATTTAACGCCGGCAGAAGGAATTAGTGCTATGAATTATTTAAGAACCGGAACCACTTTTTCAGGAAGAACATACACTATGCAGCCAGGCGGGCCATATCCTTCTTTAAGAGGTTTAATGACTTGGTCTGTAAACTGGGATGCCTCTTCTTGTGGAAATTCATCTGAATTATCTAAAGCATATGCCGCTTATTTTGCTTCGCAATCAACAGCAAAATCATTAGCGATTGACAATGTTCCGTCAAAGAACAATATCACAATAGCATACTTTAGAAACAACGCGCTATCAGTTACAAATGATACCGAAGAAATTGCTCAGGTAGATGTATTCAATACCATTGGACAATTACTGGTAAATCATAACAATGTTCAAAATAATAAAGAAATACTGCTTCACAATCAAAGTTTTACCACTAAGCAATTGTTTATAGTTGTGGTAACAGACAAAGCAGGAAACAAAAAATCATTCAAAGTAATGAACTTTTTAAACTAAAGTTCAGCACTTTTCGAATGGAAAAATTTAGGAATAAAAAATTGGGACGGTTAAAATTGAGTTTGGTTATTTATTTTTTAATCTAATTTTTATTTCGAATAAATGCATCAAATTTAGGTGATTTTGTTATTTGGTTTTCACTTAAAAGCGAGCATTATGAACCTGGCAATACAATTGCCAGGTTTTTTTATGTTTGTTCTTAAAGTATTATTTCAAGGAGCTGGTTCCTGCTGTCCGCTGTATCTTTTCTGGCGAACCCCGCCATAAAAGGATGCCGCTCCCATCAGGGCTAGGACATTCATTTTTATCACAAATAAAACATTAAAAAAGAAATGCAGATTTTGCGAACTCTTCGTAAACCTATTACGTTCTTTACAGTTAAAAAAACGTAATAAAAAAGTGTATTTTTGCCTGAAAATTATTGTACCAAATCTTCATGAAGAAATCAATCATCATTGTAATCACACTTTTAATCACAACTATTTCTTTTAGTCAGAATAAATTCGGAAATCCGGAAGCTGACCCAATCCAAATTCAAAAGAATTTCAGTGACTGGTCTGCCTATCAAAGTAAAAACATCATGCTTTCCAGAGATTTTACAGCATTAGATCCTCTTTCTAAAGAAATCTCAAAAGAATCTTTTTTAGATCAGTTAGCAAACGGAAACTTTATTCCAATCCGTTTAAAATCTGAGGATACTATTTATTATTATAAATTATTTAAAATTCAGCCTAATTCAGATACCAGTATAAAAGCAACCATCAATCAAATTGGTTTCGATGCATATAAAAATTACAAGATGGAAGGCACTGCATTTCCTCCATTTTCGTTTAAAGATTTAAATGGAAATCTGGTTACCAACGAATCCATGAAAGGAAAAATAATTGTGATAAAATGCTGGTATATTCACTGTACACCCTGTATTAGAGAATTTCCGCAGGTAAATAAGCTAACTGAAGAATACAAAGACCGAAAAGATATTCTTTTTATAAGTCTGGCAGAAGATTCAGCAGCACAACTAAAAACCTTCTTAGTCAGAAAACCGTTGTCTTATTCGGTTATTCCAGATATGAAAGTGTATATGAATGAAGCTTTACAACTGAATTCATTTCCAACACATTTTATTCTAAACAAAGAAGGGCTAATAGCTAAAGTCCTTCCTAATTTTGAAAGCTTAGAAGTGGCTTTAGCAAAAGAAAGTAAATTATAAAAAGTGAGATGCTAAAAGTAAGAAGTGAGATGTTATTGTATTTGAGTGTAATGAAGGATTTTACATTTCACTTTTCACATTTTGCAATGTAAAAAACTTAGAGCCTTTGCATCTTTGCAACTCTGAACCTTTTTCCTTACTTTTGCACCAAATTAATTAAAAAGACATTCATGTTAACAGTCAATAATTTATCAGTTCAATTTGGCAAACGAATTTTGTTTGACGAAGTAAATACCACATTCACTCACGGAAATATTTACGGCGTTATTGGAGCCAATGGTGCTGGAAAATCAACTTTCCTAAAAATCATTTCTGGCGATATGGACCCAACTTCAGGTCATATCCATTTAGAGCCGGGAAAACGTATGTCGGTTTTAAACCAAAACCACAACATGTTCGATGAGCATACTGTTTTGGAAACCGTTCTAATGGGAAATAAAGTTCTGTATGCTGTTAAAAAAGAAATGGATGAACTTTATTTAGACTACAACGATAAAAATGCTGACAGAATAGGGGAGCTTCAGGTACAGTTTGAAGAAATGAACGGGTGGAATGCCGATTCTGATGCTGCAGCAATGTTGTCTAACCTTGGAATTACAGAAGAGCATCATTATACCTTAATGGGTGATATGGAAGGAAAAATGAAAGTTCGTGTGCTTTTGGCGCAGGCACTTTTTGGAAATCCTGATTTACTTATTATGGATGAGCCTACCAACGACCTGGATTTCGAAACAATCGCCTGGTTAGAAAACTTCCTGGCAAATTACGAAAATACAGTAATCGTGGTATCTCACGACCGTCACTTTTTAGATGCGGTTTGTACACATATTTCTGATATTGATTTCGGAAAAATCAATCACTATTCAGGAAACTATACATTTTGGTACGAGTCTAGCCAATTAGCGGCAAAACAACGCGCTCAGCAAAACAAAAAAGCAGAAGAGAAGAAACAAGAGCTGGAAGAATTTATTCGTCGTTTTAGTGCTAACGTGGCGAAATCAAAACAGGCAACTTCTCGTAAAAAAATGATTTCAAAACTGAATATTTCTGAAATCAAACCTTCAAGCCGTCGTTATCCTGCGATTATTTTCGATCAGGATCGTGAAGCCGGAGATCAGATTTTAAATGTAGAAAACTTATCTGCATCTGTAGATGGAGAACTTTTATTTAAAGATGTTGACTTGAATATGGCAAAAGGAGACAAGATTGTTCTTTTCTCTAAAGATTCACGTGCAACAACTGCTTTCTATGAAATCTTAAACGGAAATCAACAAGCAGATTCTGGAACTTTCGATTGGGGAATTACAACAAACCAGGCTTACCTTCCTGCTGAAAATCACTCATTCTTCGAAAATGATTTGACTTTGGTAGACTGGTTACGTCAATATGCCAAAACAGAAGAAGAGCGTGATGAAGTATTTATTAGAGGTTTCTTAGGAAAAATGATTTTCTCTGGAGAAGAAGCACTAAAAACAAGTCGTGTATTATCAGGAGGAGAAAAAGTACGTTGTATGTTATCCAGAATGATGATGGAACGTGCAAACATTTTAATGCTGGACGAACCAACAAATCACTTAGATCTGGAATCTATTACCGCTTTTAATAACTCATTGAAAAACTTTAAAGGTTCTGTAATTTTTACAACACATGACCACGAATTTGCACAAACTGTTGGTAACCGAATTGTAGAGTTAACACCAAACGGAGTAATTGACCGTTATATGACATTTGACGAATATCTTGATGATGAAAAAATTCAGGAGCAAAGAAAAAAGATGTACAATCTTTAATAACATAAAACACAGAGCTATGTTTTTTGCAGAAAAGTGAAACGCTTTTTTTTAAGTTCAAAAACCATGTTTCTATGTGTTTAAAAACAAAATCCCCGTTATAATTATAACGGGGATTTTTTTATGTTTTATTTACTTCCAAAAACCTTACTGATTATAAAAATAATAATCGCAATAATAAAGATCACGATAAAGATTCCAAATCCCATTCCGGCTTTAAAAATGTCTCCAATAACTTCGCAACTTGTAAATGAAAATAGTATTACGAATACCATTAACAAACGTGTAATATTCTTTTGCATGATTTTGCTGTTTTAATTGTTTTAAAAAGAATTGAGTATTCTAATTTGCTTACAATAAAATTACTTCAGTCATTAAAAAAACGTGTTACATAATTTGGTTGAAAAGTTTTATGATTTTGATTAAAGGATAATTCAAACCAAAAAGAAAACCAAAGGTTCGGCGTATATTGTAGCGCTGGATTTTAATCCAGTTGAATAGTTACAACATTTCAATTAATTGAATTTTATTCCCACAAGTATCATCTAGGATAGCAATTTTTACATTTCCCATTTCGGTTGGTTTCATGGTAAAATCAACATCAAGATTTATCAATCTCTTATATTCTTCGTCAAGATTATCAACATTAAATTGCGTGTACGGAATTCCGGCTTCAAAAAGCGCTTTCTGATAGGTTTTCGCAGGTTCAAAATGATTGGGTGATGGCTCAAGCAGGATTTCAACACCGTCTGGTTCATCTTTAGAAACAACGGTTAACCATCTGTGATTTTCACCTAATGGAATATCATGCTTTTTTATAAAACCTAATTTTTGAGTATAAAACTGTAATGCTTTTTCCTGATCCTGAACTGGGATTGATGTGATTTTTGCTTTCATGTTTTTATGGTATTTAATATAATAAATAAATTGTAAACACTATTAAAAATATTAACGCTATAAGGCATCCAGATGAATGCTTTGAGGTTGAATACCCACCTAATTTATTGATTTCTCTGTTAAGATCTTTTTGCCAAGAAGCAGGTACCTCAAACGTAATTTCTTTTTCGATTATTGTAGGAGTTTCATGTTCTTTTCGAGGGTTTTGTATGATTGAAATAACATTATCAAGTTCTAAAGGAATAATGGATAATTTTTCCACCTGTGAACCAATTAGATTCTGAAGTAAACAAAGAATTTTTTGATATTCTGAAGGAATATTTACAAATCTAATCCTTTCTTCAAATGCTATGACATGTTCTAAATATTCTTTAATTAATTTGGTAACATGATGAATTTCTTTTAGATCTCCAGGTTGCCCAAGTTTACCCCAACTTTTTGTTAGTTTTTCTAATAATCCCACTGCAGGTATAGTAATTCTTGACATTTCATTTATTCTATCTTGAATCCAACTAAAAGCTTTTTCTGAATCAACATTTTCCGATTGCTTTAAATATAGTCCATCTTTTAAATCATTAAGCTTTCTAAAAAGGGGTTCGTTTAGAAACCTCATTAATTCAGCTGTAAGTCTGTATTCCCATCCGTCAGGTTGGTCAATAATAATTCGTTTTATTAAATGAGGATAAATATCAAAATCTCTCAAAGAAGAAATTTGTTCTTTATATAGTATTTGATCCGTATTGTTTCCTAAAGTAGAAGATATAAAACCTTCATGTTGTTCTCTCCATGCAAATAATATGTTAGAAGAATATTTATGTTCGTCGGTATCAATAAGTTTATGACAATTGCGACATAACCATATTGAATTGGTGATTTCTGCTCGTGAAGTATCTGTCATTTTATCATTATACCTTTTAGAGCCTATTCTAGCTCCATAAATGTGAGCAGCTTCACCTATTTTCGTTGATTTTTCTGGATCAAAATTTGGACCAACAGTTAGGACTCTACAATCGGGATTTGAGCATTTATAAGCTGCTCTTTTCGCTAAAGTATCAATTGTGTTTTTATTAAAATCTGGTGCCATCAATTCATGTTTTCATTGGGTAAAATGTTTATTTTTCAATAATCTATTAAATGTGTTTCTGATTTAAATATTATCTAAATAGAGTTATCATTTTAATACTAAAAAGTATATTGAAAATAAAATAAAAAAAATAGATACAATACCTATTAATCTGAATATTGAAGCTGTGATTTTTCGTAGAAAAGTAACATTATAATTTTTTTCAAAATATTTATTATCTGTGATTATTATAATTAAAGAAATTGTTCCAATTACTAAATAAATAATAAGTGTTATGAGATTATTATTTTGCCATGTGGAGTTAATGCATAATTGAGTTTTTATCAATTCGACAGAAATCTTAGAAATTTTATTAAAAAAGGAAAGTATAACTAACATTAAAAGAGATGTCATGACTCTAAAAAATATGTTATCTAATTTCATTCGGATAATTTTAGTATTGTGATTTGTATTTAACGAAGTTTTATATTTTGAAAATGAAACTAATTATTTTGTTATTCTAAAAGATATATTATTGATTAGTAAAAATAAAATTTTATTTTTTAATGATACATCATATAGTTATTTTTAAATGTATTTTACGATTCTAATTCTTTTCACCCACGTAAAAAAATATTTCCCTTCCCAACACCCCTACAAATAAATTCTGATTTCGTATATTTGCCCAACCAAACATTACACTTAATTATGAGCCAAAAAGTATTACTTAATTCAAAAGAAGTTACTATCATACTCCATCGTTTGGCTTGTCAGTTAATCGAAAAACATCTTGATTTCTCCGATACGATTTTAGTGGGAATTCAGCCAAGAGGCGTTTTTTTAGCTGAACGTTTAAAACAAATATTAGAAGACGAATATAAAGTTCCTGAAATTTCTTTGGGATATCTGGACATCACTTTTTTTAGAGATGACTTTCGCCGTACTGATAAACCGCTTGAAGCCAATAAAACACAAATCAATTTTATAGTCGAAGACAAAAAAGTCATTTTTATCGATGACGTTTTGTTTACCGGACGAAGTATTCGTTCTGCTTTAACTGCAATTCAGTCTTTTGGGCGACCATCTGAAATTGAATTGTTAGTGTTAATAGACAGACGTTTTAGTCGTAATTTACCTATTCAGCCGGATTATCGCGGCCGCCAGGTAGATGCTATCAATGGTGAAAAAGTAAAAGTGAGCTGGAAAGAAAATGAAGGTGAAGATGTTGTGCATCTAGTGACAAATTAGTTTAACCGGTTAACCGGTTAATTGTTTAATCGAAAGGAAGCGATTAAACGGTTAAACAAATAAACGATTAAACAGTAAAAACAGTTAAACAATAAAAAATGAAAGAATTAAGCGTAAATCATTTATTAGGAATTAAATATATCAACGAGAATGATATTAACCTGATTTTTGAAACTGCCGATCATTTTAAAGAAGTTATTAACCGACCAATTAAAAAAGTTCCTTCATTACGAGATATTACGATTGCCAATATTTTTTTCGAAAACAGTACCAGAACCAAACTTTCGTTCGAATTAGCACAGAAACGGTTATCTGCTGACGTCATTAGTTTTTCGGCAGCACAGTCTTCAGTTAAAAAAGGAGAAACCCTGATTGATACTGTAAATAATATTCTGTCAATGAAAGTTGATATGGTTGTAATGCGCCACTCCAATCCCGGAGCGGCTTATTTTTTATCCAAAAATGTCAAAGCCAGCATCGTAAATGCCGGAGACGGAGCACATGAACATCCAACTCAGGCGTTATTAGACAGTTATTCGATCAGAGAAAAACTGGGTGATGTAGCCGGAAAAAAAGTAGTTATTGTAGGTGATATTCTGCATTCGAGAGTAGCCTTGTCTAATATATATGCCTTGCAAATGCAGGGTGCTGAGGTTAAAGTTTGCGGACCAAAAACACTAATTCCAAGATATATTGAATCGCTTGGTGTTACGGTTGAACCGAATTTAAGAAAAGCCCTCGAATGGTGTGATGTTGCCAATATGCTTCGTGTACAAAACGAACGTATGGATGTGAATTTTTTCCCATCGACACGCGAATACGCTCAGCAATATGGTGTTGACAAACCGCTTTTGGATTCTCTTGGAAAAGAAATTGTAATCATGCATCCTGGACCAATCAATAGAGGAGTAGAGATTACTTCTGAAGTGGCTGATTCTGATCATTCGGTAATTTTGAATCAGGTTGAAAATGGTGTAGCAATCAGAATGGCAGTTATTTATTTGCTGGCATCTAAAATTCAATAGTTTTTGTTTCAGGTTTTAAGTTATTAAAATATAAATACTTCGACTGTCACACTGAGCGAAGTCGAAGTGATTTTGAAAACGAAATGTGCTTTGCAAACGTGGCTTCGACTTCGCTCAGCCTGACAAACTTGAAACCTCAAATAACTAAGAAAAAAAAACTTCGTACCTTAGCTCTGAAAAATATTGATTTTGTTAAGAGCGCATAATATATAAGATGAAAGTAGATCAAAAAGGACATACTGTTACAATTAAAGATACTCAGGGTGATTTTAATGGCTTTGTAGAAAAAGTAACGCAACAATTTAAAACCTTTGAAAAACAAAATATTATAATCGATTTATCAGCTGATTCAGGATTGACTGAGAAAGATTTAAAGCTTTTTTTGCCATTGGCAAAACAGCAAAAAAAATCTAAAAAATCATTTGTAATCGTAGTTTCAGATCTTGACTTCAATGCTATTTCAGATAAATTAACGGTAGTTCCTTCTCTATTGGAAGCACACGATATTATCGAAATGGAAGAAATAGAAAGAGACCTTGGGTTTTAATTTTAGATTTCTGATTTTAGATATTAGATTTTTAATGCTTAATCTAAAATTTTATCAATCTAAAATCAACCATCTAAAATTTAAATTCTAAAATGAAATTAACCATACTTGGCTGTTATGCCGCAACTCCCAGAACACTTACCAACCCAACTTCGCAGGTTTTAGAAATAAAAAACAAAATATTCTTAGTAGATTGTGGCGAAGGAACCCAGGTTCAATTGCGTAAAAACAAGATTAAATTTTCTAAAATCAATCATATCTTTATTTCGCATTTGCATGGAGATCACCTTTTTGGATTAATTGGTACCATTTCGACTTTTGCTCTTTTGGGAAGAACAACCGATTTACATATTTATGGCCCGAAAGGAGTGAAGGAGATCATTACCTTGCAATTAAGATTAACGAGTTCCTGGTTAAGCTATGAATTGTTTTATCATGAATTAGAATCAAAAGAAAGCGAAGTTATTTTTGAAGATAATAAAGTTATTGTAAAGACGATTCCGTTAAAGCATCGTGTATATACCAATGGCTTTTTGTTTCAGGAAAAGCCGGCTGACCGAAAACTAAATGTCGAAGCTGTTCAGCACTACAATATTCATACGGCTTATTATCAAAAAATAAAAGGTGGAGGAGATGTTACACTGGATGACGGAACTGTAATCGAAAATAAAAAACTATCATTTGATCCGGTTCCTGCCATGAGTTATGCCTTTTGCTCAGATACAGCTTATCATGAAGACATTCTCCCAATTATAAAAGATGTGGATGTTTTGTACCATGAAGCTACATTTCTGGAATCTGAAGCTGCCCTGGCTGATAAAACCTTGCATTCAACAGCAAAAGAAGCGGCTACTATTGCGCTTAAGGTAAATGCAAAACAATTGATTTTAGGACATTATTCTACAAGATACGACGGTATCGAACGTTTTAAAGAAGAAGCAGAAACCATTTTTCCAAATGTACTTTTGGGAGATGACGGAGTTTCTTTTGAGTTTTAAATTGTTAGATGTTAAATGTTAGAAGTAAAAAGTTATACTGTCTGACATATCACATTTAACTTGTCACATTTAACAAATAGAAAAATGAATGATTTAAGTAATTATAGAAAATCATACGAAAAAAGTGAATTGTTAGAAACTAATATTCCCGAAGATCCTATTAATCTTTTTAACCGATGGTTTCATGAAGTAGAGGATTTTGGTGCAAGTGGCGAAGTTAATGCTATGACAGTTTCTACGATTGGATTAGACGGTTTTCCGAAATCGAGAGTAGTTTTATTAAAGAAATTTTCTGAAGAAGGTTTTATTTTTTATACCAATTACGATTCTGAAAAAGGAAAAGCAATTGCAGAAAATCCTCGTGTTTGCCTGTCTTTTTTTTGGCAGGAAATGGAACGACAGGTAATTATTAAAGGAATTGCACAGAAAACTTCTGAAATTATTTCAGATAATTATTTTGATTCCCGTCCAGATGGAAGTAAGCTGGGAGCCATTGTTTCCAAGCAAAGTGAAGTGATTCCGTCCCGAACATTTTTAGAAGAAAATCTGAAAAAATTAGAAACAGCTTTTGAAGGAAAACACATTCCGCGACCTGAAAATTGGGGTGGTTTTTTAGTAACACCCTTAGAAGTAGAATTTTGGCAGGGAAGACCCAACAGATTGCATGACAGGATTCGTTATCAGAGCCAATCTGATTTTTCATGGAAGATAGAAAGATTATCTTCATAGTTGTAAGAATTTTATGTTAAAATAAATAAAATATATGTATTTCATCGATTAATTTTGCAGTTTAACGATAGATTGAATAAGTTTGAGTAAGAAATTAAACAATTTATCCAAAAATAAGTTAAAGAATTTGCCCCAACATTTACTTGACTAATTAAACTGCTATTGATTATGAAAAAGATGATGCGTGTCATGATGTTCGTTGTAACGATTGTTGCAATGAACTCATGCTCAGCAGATAGTGCTGAGGGAACGGAAAGTAGTACTACAACAGAAGTCCTGGTAACAAACTACACTTATAATGATTCGGAATTAGAAACGATGAAATTAATAAATGATTACCGGGTGAGCATTGGTCTAAATGCTCTTGAGAGAATAAATCATATTTCTTTTAAATGTGAAGAACATAACAAATACATGATTGAAAACAATGTAGTTGATCATAATGATTTTACTTCACGTTCAGATAATTTGATTGCTGTTTTAGGAGCAAAAAAAGTAGGAGAGAATGTAGCCTACAATTATAAAACTTCTGATGCTGCGGTAAGGGCCTGGCTGGATAGTCCGGGACATAAAGAGAATATTGTGGGAGATTATACCCATTTTGGCTTAGCAGTAACCACTGATGCTAAGACTGGAAAAAAATATTATACTAACATATTTGTTAAGATATAAGAACGATTATTGGACTGGTTGGTTTTTATTGGTCGTTGTAATTCAAAGAATTGCAACGACTTTTTTGCATAAAACAGGCTGCCTAAATTATAGACAGCCTGTTTTTTTATTCGGGTTTGTATATTGAAATAATCCTACAATGCGGTCACAATAAACTCGCTTCTTCTGTTCATCTGATGTTCTTCTTCAGAACATTTCACTCCGTCTGAACATCTGTTTACCAGTTGAGATTCGCCATATCCTTTTCCGGTGAGTCGGCTTTTGTCAACTCCGTTTTTAACCAGCCATTCGATCGTTGATTTGGCTCTTCTCTCAGACAAGGCTTCGTTGTATTTATAACTTGCCCTGCTGTCTGTATGAGAGCGGATATCGAGTTTCATTAACGGATATTGGGTCAGTACATCGAGAATCTTTTCTAAATCAATCACCGCTTTTGGGGTGATAGTGGATTTGTCTAAATCAAAATAGATATTGGTGATGTTGAAGCATTTTCCTAAATCGTCCCCAATGGTCAAACGACATTCTGATCCTTCCAGTGCGATGGGTAAATCGGTCTTGCCATTCTCTTTGGAGATGGTAACGGGTTCTTCTTTGGTGGCATAATTTTCTTTTTCGGCCCTTACAAAGTAAACTTTACCGCAATCTACCACAAAACTATAAAAGCCTTTGGGATCTGAAATGGTGCTGCTTACCAGATTATGTCTGGCATCGTAAAGGGATAGTTTGGTATTGGCGAGTGCTTCTGCTGTGGCAACACTAATTACGGTTCCGGTAAGCTCCTGACTGCAGTGCAGGCTTCGGGTTTC
>NZ_LSYT01000017.1 GCF_001602525.1 Flavobacterium chilense | reverse complement strand
TCCGTCTTTTCCGGGATCTCCTTTTGGACCATTTATTGGGGTCCAGGTGCCATCAGTATTCTGAACGTAAACAATTTTTGTATCTGTATCTGTATAAATGTTAATGTCTTTTCCAGGTGCTCCAGGACTACCTGCAATTCCAGGTGCCCCAGGTCCCGATGCAGTGCCTACTGCTCCGTCTTTTCCGGGATCTCCTTTTGGACCATTTATTGGGGTCCAGGTTCCATCAGCATTCTGAACGTAAACAATTTTTGTATCTGTATCTGTATAAATGTTGATGTCTTTTCCAGGTGCTCCAGGTGTACCTGCAATGCCAGGTGCTCCGGCTCCGGCTCCGGTTCCTACTGCTCCGTCTTTTCCGTCTTTTCCGGGATCTCCTTTTGGACCGTTTATTGGGGTCCAGGTTCCATCTGCATTTTGGATATAAACCGTATTTGTTTTATAATCTGTATAAATATTGATATTATCTCCCGGATAGGTTGAACTTCCTTTTACTCCTGGAGCTCCATCTCCTCCTGCAACACCAACTACTCCGTCTTTTCCATCTTTTCCAGTTGTTCCAGTTGTTCCAGAACCTGATTCACCAGCAACAGCCATTCTGTTCCATCTTTTATCAAACCAATAGTAATAACCTGGCTTAATAAGATCATTGTCTGTTGTATTGAAAACTAATAAACTTTCTTTATTCCCATTTATAATTGTTGTGGCATCGGTTGTACTTGTTAAAGGAACATTCGGAATTAAAATCCCCTTATCTTTGGCAGACACGTGTAATTGTGTCGAAAGATCCGGGTTTTTAGTTCCAATACCCACTTGTGAATAAACGGAATAAGTTCCTAAAATAACAAATAGAGGGAGTAACCTATTCTTCATAACTTGATTATTATGTGTTTAAATATTTCATTAAGTTGTTAAAATTCAAATGCCTAGATTTGAAGGGACAAAATTATTTTTAAAGCAACTTTATTTCCGCCACAAGAAGTTTTTAATATCATAATTTAAGACATATTTTTAAAAAATATAATATTTTTCTTTCATATAATATTATAAACTACCTTTTAACGATTATTATTACACATAAACAGGAAAATAATAGTGTTTTTAGCATATATTCTACCCTAAAAATCAGAAAACAAGATAATAAATAGAAAAAAAGCTACATAAAGAGATAAAAAAAGCTGATATAGAAAATCTATACCAGCTTTAAAAACGCCCTGTATTGTTATTTTAAGTTTTAAAAAGCTCGTTTCGCCTGTTCATTTGTATTCTTTGTTGGTTGTATTTTTCCATATTTTTTTTTCAGCTGGGCGATTTTTGTCAATTACATTTTGAATAGCCTTTTAAAAGTTGATTTTCCTATACGATTTGATAAAAATTTCTTGTATACCTTACTTGCCCTGTTTTTTGTAAGAGAGAAAACATCAAGTGCTATCTAAATTCAAAATGTTATTGATAAGAATACTTATTTCTCCAGATTAAAATCAAAGTTTTTCTTCTGGTTTACAATAAATAAGAGATAATACTGAAAATTTAGTTTTTAATTTATTGTATAAAAGTTTAATCATTATTGATGTATAAGTATCCTGCTTTTTTTATCATTTTTCCTGCATTATTATACTTTAATATATAGAAATAAGTTCCTGTTGGCAGCTTATTTTCTCTGTTTATTGTAGCTCTACCATCGGAGTAACCTTTAAAAACAATATCATTTTCGTTGTATGCACTGGCCTCATAAACTTTTACTCCCCATCTGTTATAAATTTCAACAGTATTGTCAGGATATTTGTCAATACCCTTAATATAAAATGTATCATTGATTCCATCACCATTTGGAGAGATGGCATTGTACACAATTAAATCATCTGTTGGAATATTTGATTTTTTGACAACAGCCATGGTAAAAAGTCCATAACCACTTACCTGACCTGTCAATAAATTAGAATAGGTTTCTCCTGAAATGGGTTCGCTTAAAACACCACCATCATTTACCCACTTAGACGTTGCTTCATCCCAACGTACAATGACTAGTTCTGTATCCGGATTAAGATTATAAAAAGCAGACGGAGTTGTATTTTTGCTTAATGTAAGACTTAGAACAATTTTTTCGGTTCCCTGATTCTGTATGATATTCCAGTATTCTTTATCATCAATCAATAAAATACTATCTTCTTTACTTGTATGTGGATGAATGTCTGCTGAGTTTTTATAAAAATATTGGGAGGTGTAAATGGTTTGCTGTGCTGAATTGGAAGTATAAAATGCAGGTCTGAAAAATTGCGCATCTCCTACAGGAAATTCAAATGGTTCATCTATGTTATTTTCTGTCTGTCCATTCACAAAGCTTTGGTTTCCTGCATGAATATGAAAGGCATCTTTTTTAAAAACTACTAAACCACTATAATCTTTGGCATTGATAATCCCATTTGTAAAGTCAGCAAGTTTACCAACTGCAATTGTAGAAGCTAAATGAAAAGGAACCGCTGTAGATTGATTATTAAAAATTATGTTCTGAAAATCTGATGTTTTTGTACCTTCAATTATTTGTTCTGTAGTTCCGGTAAAAAAAGTTTTCCCGTTTTCTGTAGTCGTATAAGTTACTATTCCGTCATTATCCCAATTTTCAAAAACATGTACTTCGCCATCATTTATAAAATTTCCAGTGACTGTATTTTTATAATCAAAATATACAGATACCAGTGTACCAGAATTTATTTTTATGTTTCCCTGATTTAAAAATTGGCTGTATGCTTTTTGATGAGCAAAAAGAATTATTAAACAAACTGATATATAAGTTGATTTCTTACTGTAAAAAGAAAATTTATCAGCATTCATAGCTATTTTATGTAAAATGTAGTTTTTCATTATTTTTTTATTTACAGTCCCAATTCCTAACTGAACCTGAACTATAAAACTTATAATAAAAACCGCAAAGACATAGAATATCTTCTTAAGTATTTTTAATTTCATCCTGATTAGATTTAGTTAATATGACTGTCCTATTAATTGTATGCTCAATTCTAAAAAAATTAAGCGGTTTCTGTTTAACTGAAAAAAAATAAATTGATAATCAAAATATTATACTAGAAAAACAATTCTAAAAAAGAGTGTGTATTATTTCACTAACATAGGTGTATAGGTAAAATATGAAAGGCGTAAAAAATTGTATGCTCATGAAATCAAGATTTAGGTTTTCTAAGACTTCATTAACCCTAACAAATATACTGAAAATCAATATATTAACTTTAAATATATTGCAAAAAGATAGTAAAAACTTACTATACATCTTACACCATAAAAAGAAACACCATAAAAAACATTAGTGATTCATCTAATTTAACAGAAGATCAATATCAAAAAAAAAGATGAGAGAATAAAAAATACCCTCCCATCTTTACTAAATATTATTTAAAATTTTTAAGTTCCAAATTATAAGTAATCCAAAAACAATATATAAAATGATCCTTAACTATTTTAGCAAATATCTCAAAATCAAATCGTTTTATTTACCTCTATACGTTTTTTTTAACCAACTTTAAGACATATTTAAACAATCATACTTTGATCTTTTTTCCTAAAAATCAGGCTCATTCACAAACCTATTTCTCACTTTTAATTTGATAAAATTTAAATACCTTTGATACAACCTCAGCAAACAAGCAATTCTTTTAAAATGCAACATCTCGAATTTAACCCGCCTACAGAGCTACAAGATGCTATAAAATGCTTTTGGTATGACAAAAGAGATGCTGGAGAACTTCAGTCCAGCTTTGAAGTTGTTCCTGATGGATACGCTGAAATAATTTTCTATTTTGGAAATCTTTACAGCACTTCAAATAATGGAGAATTGAAGTCTTTGCCTTCTCCGTTCATGATGGGATTACTCCATAAACCTGTTAAGTTTTACACCAAAAATTGTCTGGAAATCATTGGTATAAGATGTTTTCCATGGACTGTTTTTGATTTACTTAAATTGCCATCAGGTAAAAACAGTATTTCTATTTTTGAACATCCAATAGCACAAATTCAGCCCATGTTAAACAACTTGATTTCTGAAGGGAGAATTAACGAAGCTATTACCCATATACAGCAGTATTTTTTAACAGAACGATCTCAAATCTCTACTGACAGTATGTTATTTAAAGCCGGAGTTGCGATGGATAAAACCAATGGCACTATGCCTGTTAGCCAGATCGCAAAGGCTGCACATGCAACAGTACGAACACTTGAAAGAAAATTTAAACAATCATCTGGTTATAGCGTAAAAGATGTATCAGGTTTAATGCGTTTTGAGCAGGTTCGCAATCAACTATGGGGTGATCCAAATACTAATATTGCGGCTTTGGCTCATGAATTGGGTTATACAGATCAGTCTCATCTAAGTCGGGAATTTAAGCGCTATAGCGGTACCACTCCCGGCGTATTTGCAAAAGAATCTAAAAAAGGGAAATTAGCTCTTGACCATGATTTTGTCGCATTTGTACAATCCTAATACAGTAACAATTGAGAATTTTGTGCTTTATAAAAAACAAAACTCATGTTACTACAAAATAAAAAAATTGCCATTATAGGTGCCGGACCAGTTGGATTAACTATGGCAAGATTACTGCAACAAAAAGGAATTGATGTAATGGTTTATGAAAGAGATGAAAATGCATTAACCCGAATTTCTGGCGGTACATTAGATCTTCATAAAGGCTCTGGACAGGATGCTATGCAAAAAGCCGGATTACTCGAGAGTTATTACAAAATGGCAATACCAATGGGAAGAACAATAGCCAATGAACATGGCGAAATAGTATTCTCTAAAAAGCCTGCTATCGAAGAACAATACCATAATCCTGAAATAAACCGAAATGATTTGAGACAATTACTTTTAAGTAGTTTAACACAGGATACAGTTGTCTGGAATAGTAAATTTATACATCTTGAAGAACTAAATGGAAAATGGCTTTTACATTTTGAAAACAATACAACCGCAACCGCAGATGTGGTAATTGGTGCTAATGGCGGAATGTCTTCGGCCAGAAAATATATCACAGATGCTGAAGTCGAATATACCGGAACCTTAATTATGCAAGGAGAAGTTTTTCAACCTGAGGCAGTATGCCCTGAGTTTCTTCAACTTTGCAACGACACTATATTAATGACAGCAAGCAATGGTAATTTATTAGTAGCGAATCCAAAAAACGGAAACTTATTAAGCTATAATGTAATGTTCAAAAAACCTGATGCATCCTCAACGAGTGAAATAAATTTTGCAGATAAAGATAGTATTAGAGAATTCCTTTTAAACCGATTATCACTTTGGGATGAAAAATACAAACAACTAATTCAAAACACCTCTTCATTTGTGGTATGGCCTACCAGAAAAATATCACTTGAAAAAAACTGGAAAGACAAACGTCCTTTACCGATAACATTAATTGGCGATGCAGCTCATATCATGCCACCATTTGCAGGTCAGGGTGTCAATACCGGTCTAAAAGATGCTTTGATCTTATCAGAAAACTTAACGGGCGAAAAATACGAAACGATAGAAGCTGCCATCAGTAATTATGAACAAAAAATGTTTATTTATGCAACTGAAGCTCAACGTGAAACCAGTGTAAACGAAATCCAAATGCGCCATACTGATTTTTCTTTTCAAAAATTTTATCAATAAAATACAAACTCTCTTTTTTAATCAGGATTGTTTTTATTTCAATTATGATAACTACAAGAATATTAAAAACTGCTCAGATTGAAAATGTTTGTGCAGTTTTTAAATAGTTCTGTACTGAAATTAGCTCAAAATTATTTCAGTCCATTTTCTAATTTTTCGAATGCATTTTGGGTCAACTCAATTGCATATTGAATAAATGTAATACACTTGGATTCAAGAGCCTGATTATCTTGTATAATGTCATAACATTTTTCTCTTTCCTTTGAAACTTCAGGATTCTCAGACATAAACTGATAAAGTGCTTTATCTTTTGTGTCTTTAAAATCAAATGGAAGCTCAACTTCTTTTACATACTTTAATAATGAGAATAAATAGTTTATCGAAAATTTTCCTGAATGATATCCTAAAAACAAATAAATAAGTCCAATCGAGATTTGCTCCATGGTTTTACAAAAAAGCACTTTTTTTATAATGGCTGAATCATCATTAAAGCAATTTTGTGCCAGACTAAACAACTGTTGCGCAATCTGGATACGCCCCTTTACATATTTTCTGGCAAAATTAAGATCCCGTTCTTTATCAAGAATAGCAGCGTACATGAGATACAAAGGATTATTATAGACCAAAAGACCATTAGCAATAATAGTATCAAAAAAATATCTTTGGTTTTGGTTCTTCTTGCGTACATAATTCGAACTGTGATTTAAAACAGTTATTTTATATTGGTCCTCAAACTTGGTACGTATCAAACTCTGCATTGAAGTAATAGCGTTAGTTGTAGGCTCCAGATAAACCACCAGCAAATAAAAATGATATCTTGGCAAATTTTCTGAGTAATGGGTACTCTTTATATTCTTATCTAAATTATGTATAGTAGCATATCCAAAACAATAAATGGTTCTTATTTTAAAAGCCTCAGTCAATACAGTACTGATTTTGGTTAAGGCATTATCTAAAATATAGTTGAATCTCATTTTATCATTAAAAATAGATTTACCCAGAAAATTTTGATGACTTAATTCTCTTAATTTTTCCTTACATAATTTCTTGTATTCACTAAAGAGACTTTTTATCTCTTTTTGTATTAATTCGACTTTAACTTTAGCTCTCGCAATCAATGCCTGATCAATGATACCTGTATTCTGGTTTTGTGTAACAGCACTGTAAGCTCTATTAAGCATGATTAAAATACTTTTATCTGCCTGAATGTCTGTATCTAATATCTTTTTTATAGATGGAGCAAATTCAATTAAACAATCATAATGTATAAGCAAACAATTCGAACTAATAAATGCCGGAGTCATAAACTCAGATGCACAGATATAAATATATCGTAAGGTTTGATGCAAGGCAAAAGCAGCTTCTACAGTTTTATTATTTCGGCTGTAAACGGTAACATTTCTAAAAGTGACTACTGCCGCCTCCATGTCAATACAAAATCTTTTTTTAGCCTTTTTAATACATACTTTCGAGATATTTTTGTTGGGATAAAATATTTCAGAATCCGAATCAAAATAAACCAGTTCCTTAAGTGTACAATGCTGAATAAAATATGGCTTCTTTTTTCTAAAACCATACTCTGCCCAATTCGAGTTAATAAATTTAAAAATAAAATCAGAGTATGTATTGGTTCGTTTATCCAGCGTTTGAGTTAATATATCACCATCCTGACTGCAATTCTTTTTTAAAATAAAAGTAACAACCACAACATTCGTAACTTCATTATAGGAGACATAAACTGCCCCTGCATCTATAAAATAAAGTAAGTCTGCAATGGCTCTTTCCAATCTTTCCTTATGAGGATTCCCGGATGCAATTTTAAGTAAACAATCCATATTATTTCTACACATGTTAAACCTGATTTCATTTTAATACTGATTCAATTCTAAAAACACATAAGCAATCACTCAGAAATACTACTTACAATTTTCAAGCTGTTTTTTAATGATATTTCGAGTTATAAGTATATTTCTTATTTTTTTTCGTACGTTTGTTTATTGCTTAATTTGTTTCTTTTTACTTACAAATATAGAGAGTATATGTGATATTTTATCACAAAAAGAGTAAATAATCTACAAAAATTTAAAATGATTACCGAAAGAATTTTACAACTCATTAAATACAAGGGAATTAGCAGAAGAAAATTCTATATCGAGACAGGGCTTTCTAATGGTTTTCTGGATAAGGTAAAAGATATAGGTGCATCAAAAATAGAAGATATACTCACTACCTATCCTGATATTAATCCAGAATGGCTTCTTACAGGAAAAGGATATATGACGGCTCCAAAAGTTTATTCTGAAAATGAATCTACACTCCAGTGGATTGAAGAACCGGGTATTGTTTACACCAAAACAATAAAAAAACCGGTGCCTTTATATGATGCAGAAACTTCTACCGGAATTAATTCTTTTCTTAAAGAATCAAATAGCGAACCTATAGATTATATATCAGTACCTAATTTGCAAAACTGCGACGGTGCTATTTATGTCAATGGAGACAGTATGTATCCGCTTTTAAAAACAGGTGATATTATTTTGTTTAAGAAAATGAATAATACAATCGAAAATGTATTTTGGGGCGAAATGTATTTAATTTCTATTACAACAGATGATCTTGAAGAATTTCTTATGATTAAATGGATCAAAAAATCAGAAAAGGGAGAAGACTGGATAAAATTAGTAAGCGAGAATACGCAACATGAACCAAAAGATATTCAATTTAAACAGGTCACTGGACTGGCTTTGATTAAAACAAGTATCAGAACAATCTCTACTTACTAAACACTCAAAACAAACACTTTACAAAATAAGAAGCGAAATTGTGAATATCTATTTCAGGAATTTTCAATTTATTTTGGCGTAAAATCTATCTTTGGCATCCTTAAAAAAATATAAGAGATGAGCGCAACTTGGTACGAATGTAAAGTAAAATATAGAAAAACAGATGAAACGGGCGGACAAAAAGTTCTAACAGAACCTTATTTGGTTGACGCTTTATCTTATACTGAAGCCGAAAAAAGAATCAATGAAGAAATGGCAGCTTATATTAGTGAAGAGTTTAAAATTACTAATATTAAAGTAGCTAATTATGCAGAAATTCATCCTTTTGAAAATGCAGATCGCTGGTTTAAATCGAAAGTTTCTTTATTAGCTTATGATGAAGAAAGCGGTAAAGAAAGAAAATCGAATATGTATATGTTAGTACAGGCAAATGATGTAAGAGAAGCTTTTGACAATACACTTCATGTAATGCAAAGTACAATGGGAGAATATTCGATTCCTGCTATTTCTGAATCTCCAATTATGGATGTTTTCCCTTATTTTAGCGGAGAAGAAGGTGAAACTGAAATGCTGGAAAGATTTAATGCCTTAAAAGCCTCTAAACCAGTTCAGGCTGAGGTTGAAGCTATTGACCATATGGAATTTGAAACCGCATTAGAGGAATAATTACACACCGTAAAAACTTAAAAAAAGCTTCAGAGAAATCTGAGGCTTTTTTTGTTTCCTCCTAACCATCTGATCTTCGACTTAATTCAAAATAAATTATATATTAGCTATACTATTACAACCACCAAACCAAAAATTTCTATGACTAAAAAAACCATTATTTTAATTGGATTTATTCTCTTAAAATTTATTCTGCAATATGTTATAATCAGTCCGGAATATGATTTACAACGTGATGAATACCTGCATCTTGATCAGGCACATCATCTTGCCTGGGGTTATCTCTCTGTTCCTCCGGTAACATCCTGGATTTCATATCTTATTTTTCTGCTTGGTAATTCTGTTTTCTGGATAAAGTTCTTTCCGGCACTGTTTGGTGTTTTAACCCTTATAGTTGTTTGGCGTACCATCGAAATACTCAAAGGAAACTTGTATGGTTTGATTTTAGGAGCAACTTGTATTGTATTTTCAACCTTATTACGCCTCAATACATTGTATCAGCCAAACTCTTTAGATGTGTTGTGCTGGACAACATTTTATTATGTTATCATACAATATATTACTACAGAAAAACCAAAATGGTTCTTTATTGGTGCTACCGTATTTGCCATTGGCTTTCTTAATAAATACAATATTCTTTTTCTTCTTATGGGGCTCTTACCTGCCCTTTTGTTATCCAAACAAAGACAAATATTGACTCAGAAAAAACTTTATTATGCTCTGGTTTTAGGATTAGTTATAATTTTACCTAATCTTTTTTGGCAATACAATAACCAGTTTCCAATTGTACACCATATGAAAGAATTGGCAGAAACGCAATTGGTAAATGTTGACCGGGCAGGCTTTCTAAAAGAACAATTACTCTTTTTTATAGGTTCGTTCTTCGTTATACTTGCAGCCCTTTATGCTTTGCTTTTTTATAAGCCTTTTGCAAAATATAAATTCTTTTTTGCAAGTATTATTTTTACACTTGCCATCTTTTTATATTTCAAAGCCAAAGCTTATTATGCTATAGGTGTATATCCTGTTTATATTGCTTTTGGAACTGCTTTTCTTTCTCAGGTTTTACAAACAGGCTGGAAACGTTTTCTAAAACCCGTTTTCATTATTATTCCGTTATTGTTTTTCATTCCTATGTACAACTTTGTTTTTCCTAATAAAAGTCCTGAGTATATTGTGAAACATCCGGAAAAATATAAAAAAATGGGAATGCTTCGCTGGGAAGACGGGAAAGACCATCAATTGCCTCAGGATTTTGCCGATATGCTGGGCTGGAAAGAACTCGCCCGCAAAACAGATTCTGTTTATGCATTATTTCCAAAATCACAAAATACATTAGTACTTTGTGACAATTACGGACAAGCCGGAGCGATAAATTACTACACTAAAAAAGGTATCAAAGCAGTTTCTTTTAATGCTGATTATGTAAACTGGTTCAATCTAAACATCTATTACAAAAACCTGATACGAATTAAGGACTTTGACGAAACTAACAAAGAATTGAAAGAGACCGGTTCTTATTTTGAATCTGGTTTTATAGCGGGTGAAATCACGAACCAATATGCAAGAGAATACAGAACTACTATTTTTGTTTTTACCAATGCCAAAATCAACATCAACAAAAGGTTGGAAGAAGAAATCAGGGAAGAAAAAAATTACGACAATTAAATGATCGATTTCACCAATATAGCCTATTTAAAAACCGGAAATCCGATACAAGTTCAGGCATACAATACTTTAACCCAGAATAGCATTATTGAGGTTCTCTCTGAATTTGACCCAATTTTGGCAGGTACAATTCCGATAAATATTAATATCGAAAACAGCGATCTGGACATTATTTGCTACTGGCGGGACAAAACTAATTTTATCGAAAAGTTAAAGCTATTTTTTAAAAATGAAAAAGATTTCGGGATCAGAGAAATAGAAATTAACGGTAATAAATCAGTTATTGCTAACTTTAAAACGGATCATTTTGAAATTGAAGTTTTTGGGCAAAACATTCCTTCCAAAAATCAAAATGGTTACAAACACATGATCATAGAACATGAAATTTTGCAATCAAAAGATGAAAATTTCAGATTAGAAATCATCAAACTCAAACAAAACGGTTACAAAACCGAACCCGCTTTTGCTTATTTATTAGGTTTAAACGGAGACCCTTATATCGAATTACTTAAGTATAAATTGTAAAATCTCCATTTACCAAAACAAAAACAACTAAATATCAACAACATAACAAGAAAACATTATATTTTAAAAATAATCAACAAATTTCTTTGCATAACCGTATTTAGTGCTTATCTTTGCACCCGAAACATCGCGGGATAGAGCAGTAGGCAGCTCGTCGGGCTCATAACCCGAAGGTCACAGGTTCGAGTCCTGTTCCCGCTACAGAGAACAACCCATCAAAATATTGATGGGTTTTTTGTTGTTTATCCCTCCTCTCAGCCCTTGAAAATATTGAAACTAAGGGTAAAAACTAGATTCACTTTAAATCTTCTGAAATCCGAAAAAATGTTTTTTTTTCGGGCTTTGTTAACAAAAGCGATTTCAAAAGTCGAAGTAGAAAAATCATTATCCCTTGAAGCAGTCTGTATTGGAGGAACAAAAATAGGAAGTGCTCCCTCGCTAAGAGTAGCCTTGCCCCGCTAGCTCTTGTCTTAAATTCACAATTAGTGTTTGCAAAACATGCAACATTGATTTGTCTCTGAATTATTAGAACTATTTATTAAAACCACATCAGTTTTCCCATCATTTTATAATCTATTGCAATGAATTCTGAACTTAAACCTACTTTAGGTACTGAATACTGAACACCGGTAAAAATTTCAGTTTCCGTCTCTTTTAAATTGAAATACCGGTAGATGTACACTTATAGCTTATATTGTAATGTTATTTTTTTTTTCGCCATTTTGAAAATCGCAAACTTATAAAATCGGTTATACGTTACATATAATTAAAAAAATCAGACTAAATTCGTTGCTTTGATGCTTTAAGTTTATCTTCTTTTTCCCATTTTTTTAAAATAAAAACCCATAATACAACACAAACAATTATAATGATGACCTTTTGGTTCTGATTTATTCCGTTTTTTATTAAGGAATTATACAATAAGATTTGTATAATGAGATGAAAACATGCTGAGGCACTGACAGACCGGGTGGAAATAACTACCTGTCCGATTCCCCAGCTACCCAGAATAAGTCCAGCCAGAAAAAGCAAATTGCTCATAAGGGATGTTTCTGACAAAAAAGGTAAGTGCCAGATATACCACATAAACCCTATTAGGGTATATTTTTTCCATGGTTTTAAATCCTGAAGTTCTTCCTGAAGATAGCCACGCCAGCCATATTCTTCTATAATGCAGTATAATAATGTACAGACAATGACAAGTAAGCCATATACATGTTTATTCATATTAAAGTTGTTGTTGACACCAAATACTAAAAACAAGATAACAGGAATAACCATCATTAAAGCACTGTACCCAAATGAACTCCCAAAAATAGAAGCAGCTATAGTTTTTCTTTGATGTAAAAGTTTCAGACCGATGATTGTACCCACTAGTATCCCACTCCCTTCTAAAAGAGTCATTACAACAATATAGAGCCAGTTCGGAATACTTTTTAAGCTTTCTTTTACCGAAAACACATCAAATCTGAAAATATTTGAAAGTAATGTGGCAATGGTAAAAAACAGCAAAATCCTTGCGAATTTATTCAGCTTCATTTTCAATACAACTTTAAATCAATTAAAAGGGCGGACTTTTTAAGTGCCGCCCAGAAATCCTATTCAATAGGAAATAAATTACTCTACTGCTGCAGCATCAGAGAAATCGCAAAGTAAACTTCCAGCAGCAGCTTCACCTGCTAATACTGTCAAGTTTACCATTTCAAGTCTTTCTTCTAATTCTACAGACATGAATCCTTCTGACAATTCTAATTCTAAATTTTTCATAAATAATGGTTTTATGGTGGTTAAAAAATACAGACAATGACCTTCATTACCTGTTTTATCTTAAATAGGAAGTGTTCTTCTACTATTCCTAAGTCTTTTTACGATAACGGTTAGAAAATAAATATTGATTGTTAGCCCTACTACCAAGTGAATAAACTTATAATAAACTTCGAAGGAGCTCCAGTCCATTGTATCCTTCAGACTATACATCTCCTGGATTTTTATAATATTCTGATAGGTGAGCCAAATAAATAAAGTGATAAGCAATACAAAAACTATATACAGCAATACGGAATAAATTCCCAGAGCTTTGTTATTGAAAACAAAACTTATCTTTTGCCTGAAAGAAATATTACTTTTAAGCTTTATATATAGTTTCTTTGGAAAAGCTATAGCTTCACTCATCAGATTCGGGATACCAAAAAAATCACTATATACCCAGTATCCATCATTTCTCAAAAAAGGATTTAAGGAATACACCAACAGAATAATGTTGGATAGAAAAAAAAATTTAATTGCTATTTTAGTTTCTACATTATCGATAAGTACATATAAGACATAGAAGAGCAAATTAATGAGTAGCTGAAAGTATATCCCGGCCAGATTCACTACCACTCTCTTGCCTCTTCCAAGGTTCCAGATTTTGGTTACATCTGTATAGAAAACAGGAAATATCAGATAAAAGCCAAAACCTATTTCCTCAGACGGCTTGCCATAGAAACGGGATGACGCGGCATGTCCCAACTCATGAAATAATCCAATCGCTGCAAATCCTAAATAAATCAAAACAATACCAATCAAAGAATGCTTTAATGAGGACTCTATAGTCCAAATCCCGTCTACATATATGATATAAGCCAGAAATACACTGGCTATGATGGATATCGATACCAAAACTGGGAATAAAAATTTATGAAACAAGATGAGAAGCGGCGAAGTTAACCAGTCTATTAAATTCTTCCCAAAGAGTTTAATCTTAAAATAGATATAATTTATCGTAGAAGATCTTTTTTCATGGGTTTGCACCAGCTTGTTTGTAAATTTCTCTATTTCGTTGTTGATAAAAGATTCGGTGATATCTACATTGTACTGCTGGTTGATTTTGTTTTTAATAGTACCTATGGATTCCTCTTTTTTCAAAAGACAGAGCATTTCATATAACATATTACCTATCGAAAATATTCTATTTCCATAGTTTGCAGTATAAAATGAGTCACTCACTTTAACCAGATCAATTTTTGAAACAAGCGAATAATCGGTCATAATTGGCAATATTAAGATGATTTAATTACTTAGTCCTGTTATCGCTTACAAATTGAGATAAGGTTCCCATTGTAGCAAAATGCGGAGACATCGCTTCTATATCTTCTACATCTATACCGTAATCTCTTTCAAATATTACAACCAACTCGAGGGCATCTATAGAATCCAATCCTAAACCTTCTCTAAACAAACTGGTTTCTGCGGTAATGCTCTCAGGGTTTATTTTTACGAGGTTAATTTCCTCTATAATTTTCATTTTTAATTCGTCTACAAGAAAGGCTACACTTTTGGTTTCCATATATAGTTTTTTTTATAAATACAATACTGTGATTGGTTTAAAGCTAATTTTTTTGATATACTTTTTTGAACAATGTGTTCTACTTTTACCAAATCTTCGATGAATATACAATTCTTTTAGATTTTCATTTTTGATTTTAATTAAATAATCATAAAACAGAGGAAAATTACTATTTTTTTTCATTAGGACAAATTTTTTTTTCATTTTTTAGTAAAATTATTACACCCGATCAAATGTTCTGCTATATTTTTCTCAATATAGAAGTTGTTTTTTTCCGATTCATAACTGTATTGACCGATCGGATTGACCTCCAAAAATACATATTCGCACTTATCTGTATAAATAAGATCTATAGACCCCATCATAAGATTAAGTTTTTTCATCAGTTTTTTCAGATTACCTCCCACAGTCTCAGGAAGAGCATAATTGACGACATTAATTTTGCTATCATCCATTATTTTTTTTCTGTCGTCAGTCTCACATCCTCCTTCTATAAATATTGCAGATGACATACAAATCCCGTCAAGATAAAAGACGCGTATCTCAAATTCAGCTTTTATTTTTTCCTGAAAAAGAGCAGGAAAAAAATGATTCTGAAGGCTCTGGACGCTTTCTTTTGAAAACTCCTGAACGAAAGACAAATAAGATTCATCTCCAATGGTGTAATAAGATTTACTTCTGTCAGAAAAAGGTTTTAAGATCATTTTTTCAAATTTTCTTTTCTCAAACACCTCCAGTACTTCTTTCTTTGATGTAAATATCGCTGAATAGGGGGTTTTGAACCCAGCTGCTGCTGCATCATTCAATACTGTAAGTTTATTGAGATAAATGGCATCTATTCCGGAAAACCATTTTTTATCTTTGAGGAATTCCTGAAACATTTCCATAAAACATTTGACTTCATTAAAGGTTTCCTTGTTCTTTCTTATATTGATTAAATCTTTTTTTTCGGCAGCCGAAGAAAAACATTCTAAAAAATGCCTGTACCACACTACATTAACTTCCTTAGTGAGATTAATACCTTTAAAATAAATTTCTTTATTTCCAATATCAACTAAAAGCTCGTTGTAGTTATAAAACAGGTCGCTCAAAGTGATTTTCAAAAACGGGGCTTTATAATAGATCAACCAATCGATAACAGGATCGGTTCCTTGCTCATAACTATCAGAACCTAATATCAATATCATGATTTACATTTGTTTTTTAAATACCAGTCAGTCAGTTCTTTCCCCCATTGTGGTTTTACAGTGTTGGCATCTTCTTTTGTATGATTGTACAAGCTGGCAGCCTGTTGAAAATTTTTACAGCCTTTTTCTACGTCTCCGCCTACTATTTTAGGAAAATAGACGTAGTACATTCCGGACACCACATAAGCACGGGGATTATTTTTGTTTAGTGCAATGGCCTTATCCAGGTTGCTTTTACATCTTTGAGCATACTTAGAACCGTTTTTAGCAATATTGGCACCAATCAGCAAGATGAGAGCCCTGCTTTCCAGAGCCAGTATTTCACTGTTGTTCGGGCTTAGTTTCGCTGCGGTTTTCAATTTAGAAACGGCATCTTCTAAACCTGCAGAAGCAGAAGGTTCTATCTTCCATCGGGAAAGCACAATCTTACAATACGCAATATGATACAGCAATACCCAGTCTTGTTTCTTTTTTGTAGTATTCAATTTTTCAAATTTATGAAGTACATTTTCATAAGCTTCTTGGGTGGCAGAATGCTTCAATTCCTGTACGGCTTGTAAAAGCGTTTTATTATAATCCTGTGTTTGATCAGCAGACTGCCCAATTGCAGAACCTGTCATAAAAAGAAACAGGATACATAATAATTTATAATTTTTCATATCAGTTGATTTGATTTTTTTAAATTTTGATCTGCAAAACCTATTTTTCTTCCAGTATTCTATACTGGAGAAACAATTCTGGATGTATGAGATTCAGAATTTCTTTAAACTCTAATCCTGCGAATGCTTCTTTATTTAAAATAAGAAAACAGTTTTGCTTATACCACCATTTCACATCAGGATTGTTCCATATTCTGGCTCGTATGAGGTCATAATATTCGAATCCCAGTTTATTAAATTTTTCTTTCCAGTATTCAACCCACTGTTCATTAATATGATTGATTCCTCCCTGATAAGGTACAGCAGCAGAAAACAATACGGCATCACTCAGACCTGTCAGAAAGGTTACCAGAGAATCGGCAGATTCCGCACTCAGGTGTTCGGCTACCTCCAGACAGATGGCCAGATCATATTTTCTCCTAATTTCAGGAAAAGTTTCGTCGAGATTGGTACATAAAATTTTATCCTTTGGAATCATGATTTTATCAAGAGCCAGATAGTCTCCATCAATACCAAGAACATCATCAACCCCCTGATCCATTAATACCGAAAGCCAGGAACCTAATCCACAGCCTACATCTATGGCACTGGTTATAGTAACGGTCTCCCGTACTATTTCAAGAACAGCTTTTGGTGATCTTACATCCCTATGTAGGTATTCAGAATGCAGGTAAACATCTGATTTTTCTGAATATTTATTAAATAATTTGTTTAATAGCTTTAAACGAGTTTCTATATCTTTCATAATTTATTCGTATACATATCCTCCTGATACTTCAATGTTTTCGCCTGTGATCCAGCCGGATCCTTCTTTAATCAGAAACAAGATTAACCCTGTAACATCCTCGGCAGTTCCGGTTCTTTTTATCGCGTAGTTTCTGATGTACATTTCATTGATAATCTTTTCGCTGACTCCTATTTTTTTATTGTCCAACGCTAAAACTCCCGGAATAATAGTATTCACCGTAATATTTCTTTTCCCAAAATCAGAGATCAGAGCATTTGATGCATTCTGAAGTGCTGCCTTTGAAGCTCCATAAGCAATCATTTTTTTATAAGGCCTTGAAACTGTTGTAGAAAGAATATTAATGATCCGTCCGTTATCATTCATTTGTTTCAAACAGTTTTTCATCAACAGCAGTGGCGCCTTAAAATTGATACTGAACATTTTATCCAGAAATTCTGTATTAAGTTTGTTGAAGTTATCAAATTCGTAAATACCGGCATTATTAATAAGGTAATCCAGCTTTGAACCAGATCTGTTATTCAGAATTGGTACGATCTTCTCTTCAAAAAAATGATCTAGCTGGTGATTTTCTGTAAAATCGGCCTGAACGGTAGCAACAGAAACATCATACCGGGAAATTTCCTCAATCAGATTTTTCATTTCCTCTACTGATCTGTTATAATGAAGAATCAAATCAATGCCCTGAGCTGCAAATTCAATTGCAATATTTTTTCCCAATCCTTTTGCTGCACCAGTTATAAAGGCAATTTTTCTCATTAGAGCTTATTGGTTTAAATAATTAATGTAATATTTTCCGTTTTTCTCATAGATTGGAAACGGATTGTAAATAGCATGTCTGAGAGGAGAATCTTTGATCTCTTCAATTTGGTCTGCAGTGATCTCCCAAAACTTTTGAAATTCATCGGTATTTACCACATTGATCAGATTATCGTGATTTACGTTACCATAACTATTTTTATCAAAGATGATATTCTTAATATCCCCTAAATAATCAATGGCAACTTTTTGATGATAAGTCGTATTGTAAGCAAGGCTCTCGCAATAATATTTCATATCCAGTATGTGTTTATCTGTATTCATTCCTTCTTTCTCCAACTCTTTTAAAGAGGCTTTTCTAAACATCACAGCAGTCATTTTTTTTTCTTCAGAAGCACCATGTACTACAATAGAATTTATCTTTTGAAATATATTATAGATCGTTTCCACCTCTTTTTCTGTAACTGAGGCATCAAACTCCCAAAAAATATCCAAAGACTGCGTTATATTTTCTTCTAATACATTAAGTAACATATTGAATCTGTTTAATTGCTTTGAACTTATCTTTACTCTCAGCTCCAAGTGCCGGCATCCTAATCTATCCAGATCATCAATTACTGGAAAAGGATCATATTTTTCCAAATCTGTTTCTACAACAGCAGAATGAATAGTTCCCGGAAAATGATACGAGAAATCCAGTTTCGGAAAACATTCAATATCCTGAACATACCTCCCCATTTTATTCTCCGTCAACTTTACAAGGTACTGATCTAATATATCCTGATTATTCTGAAAAAAAAGATCTTTCAACTGTTCTACACTCATGATCTGTAATTTTTCCAGCACAGATACAAAGGCATTAGGAATATACATGATCCTAACGTGCTGCAGATCATAGATTGCAGCTTTGTCTTTACCGGATACGATTACATTATGGGAGTACAAAAAAAAATACATTAAACGGTTGTTATTTTATTTTTAAAAGACTGTTGCTTCGTCCTAAATGATCGCTGATTGCTATAATTTCCAGACCTGAGTTTTCTACAGCTTCTTTGAATGTAGCAAAGTCGTACATCTGACTTCTTCCGTTAGCCATCGCTGTAAAATAGAGCGAAAACTGTTGTAAAGAGAATGCACCTGTTTCAAATCTTTGTCTGTCCCAAAAGGCGTCTTGTACAAATATGCTTCCGTCTTCTTTTAATGCTTTTTTACATTTTTTAAGGATGATGCTGATGTCATCTTCATTAAAGCAATCCAGGAACTGACTCATCCAGATGATATCGAACTTTCCTTCGATTTCTGAACCTTCATTTAAAATATTAATGGCCTGATACTTTACTTTTGAGGTATTCAATCCTGAAACTTCCATTTCTTTTTTGGCCATCTTGATCTGACCCGGCAAATCCGCAATAGTAAATTCGACCTCTGGCATTTTTTTTATAACATAACGACAGAATTTACCTGTATTACCGCCTAAATCGAGTATCGTATTGAATTTTTCTTCGCTAAGAATATTAAAAGCCTTATCATAAGATATGTCTGAAAAATAGTGATCCAAATCTAACCAGCTTTTTTTTACCTCAGGTGAAAGTTCTGAAAGTCCGTCGTAGATTGTATCCCAATTACCCAAAACCTTTAATCCTTTTGGCTTTTTATCCTTGATACTGTCTTCAAGGAAAAACATTCCGTTATAACATACATCGTTGACAAAATTGATATGGATTTGCGATGCCAATTGTTTAGAAATAAGAAAAAAACCAGTTTTTGTAAGAATGTACCTGTCGTCTTTCTGGTACACTACACCAGCACCTAAAGCAGATTGGAGAAGAACTCTAACGCCGTATTTCCAGACACCGGTTTTTTCTACGATTTCTTCTATAACTATTCCTTCTTCGCCTGCTTTCTTAAGCACATCCATAATCCCTAAGTTCAACATCGTTTTTACGGATTGAAATATCATTGGGGCGTAACATATAAAGGTGGCCTGTCTCTGAGCTTCTAAAGCTGTTAAATTATCTTTATCAAACATTATCTTTTATTTTTTTCTCTATTATATTTTTCTCTATTATACTAATTGCAGTTTCTAATCCGTTAAGTTCTGAAAAGGCTCTTTTCATTTCTCCCGACCTTTCATAGTACCCAGGATCATTCATGATTTTTTTTACAGTTTCATTGATTACCTCTTTCGAAAGCGCATTGTACCTGATATATTCGCCTACTTTTTTATACTTTATTCTCGCCGCTGTTCCCGGCTGATCAAATGATATCGGAATAACCAGCACCGGAACTCCGTTACTCAAGGCATCCATAACAGTATTCAATCCACCATGGGTAATGCACAACACCGCTCTTTCCAAGACTTTACGCTGCGGAACATAATCGCAGATCACGCTGTCTTCGGGCAAAATTTCAGTATTGATTGCAGACAGTTTATTTCCGGTAGAAATCACGAGCTGGGCGTTGATATCCGAAAAGCTTTCCCCTATCATCTCAAAAAGATCAGACCTCATATTCAAAATTGTCCCCAAAGAAATATAAACAAGCGGTTTTCTGTTGAGTTTTTCATACGGGAAACTAATCTCCACTGCATTAGTATTCTCTACAAAAGGTCCTACATTGTGAAAGACAACCGACTTGTGTTTTCTTGGATAATCCAAAAACTCCGGAAGCTGCGCTATTTGCGCTATAGGAGATACAGGATAAAGTGTTTTGGTATAATCGTATGATGGTATTTTATATTCTTCTCTTTTTTTGTTTACATAGTCAAAAAGTGGTTGAAAATCCTTTACAAAATTCTTAAAACCTATTTTATTGCGTAAAATCAGTTTCTCGCTGTTTCCGTATTCCCAATCCAGAAAGAAGGGAGGGATTTCTTCTTCCCAATCCAGATCCAGCCCCATACAAACCGTAATAAAAGGAATATTTTTATACTCCGCAACACACGCTCCTACAGGATCACTTTGATCAACTAGCATATAGTCAACTTTCTCAAGATCTACAAGTTTAGGCAGATCTACAAACCACAACTTAAATAAGCCGATCTGCTGTTTCATCCAAAATCTCATGGCATTCAAACCATGCCTATTTCCCAGTTCTTGCTGTACATTTTTGATGGAGTCCAATGGCAAAGATTTTCCAAGCCTGCAAAATCTGATGCCCGCTTTCTCAATCTTGTCCTTCATGTCTATCTGCTGAAAGAAAACAACGTCATGCCCTCTTTTAATAAGCGCGCTGCCTAATATCAGAAAAGGATTTACGTGTCCTAAAGTCGGAGGTGAAATGATGCCTATTTTAGCCAATGTTTTACTATTTTGAAAGAATAATTATAGATTTATATTTTCTGTATTCATTTATTATCAACACATTACCAATCGCTTTAGTACTGCTTTTATGAAATACGTCCGGAATGATATTCTCTCTGATCATATTTTCGCCAAGCCATAAAGCAAAAGAAATAGAAGTGGGATATTCACCCACAAAGTTCTTATAATAGATAGTTGACTCTTTCGACAATCTATCGTGGGAAAAATTATCTTTTAATCCTGATATGATTACATCAATATTTTCAGGTAATATTCCGTTCCGATCCAAAAGATTTGATATCTCTTTTTTAAACATTTCATCATCAATTCCATAAAATGTAACGACTTCTTCTACTGTAATTGAATTTTGATTTTTTTCTTTTAACAACCTGAAAAAAGCAGCTCCTTCTCCTAAGCAGCCTTCAGATGAGTCTTTATGGTTGAGGAAGTTGTCTTTTAGTACAGAAAACTGATAGTTAAGCGAAATTTCATCTGAAGCCCCAAGTAGAATTTCACTGTGGCCTTCCATTAAATTCATTCTGGCATCCAGAAGAGCTGTTTCAAAAGCATTTCCTCTGTTCGTATAGGTAATATTATAGACGTTAGTTTCTAGTTCTAAGGCCAAATTTCCGGACAAAGTACTGTGCAAAGACTGTATGAATGGATTAGGAGATAAATTCACTTCTTCCTGATCAATCATTTGCAGCGTAAAATCTTCAAAATTCCTAAGGCCTCCCAGAGAAGTACTGACAATAATTCCATCAATATGGTCTTTGTTCCGGTTCTCCATACATTTCAATGCGGCATACATTCCGAATTTTGCGCTTCGGGATCCTCTTCTTACAATATGTGTCTTCAAGCACTCATAATAATCAGGCTCGATTGTCTTGTATACATTCCCTTCGGTCGCTTTTTGTGTGGCAAAATCTTTAAAATCATGATGATCAAAAGGCCCAATGCAGTACGAATTTTCGATATAAAACTTCATATTAGCTTACTTTTGAAAATATTAAAGTTGAACAAAATCCTCCCATGGCAATAGAATTATTCATGATATGACGAATCTCTTTATTAAAGATTTCCCCCATATAGGGCAAGGTATCTTCTATAGGATTTTTAAAATTATAATTAAAAACAGGTCTGTTTTCCTGAAGTGAAATGATCGAAAATATAGACTCTACAACTCCTGCCGCAGCAAGACAGTGTCCTGTTAGTGATTTGGTGGAACTAAATTGCGGAATATCTCCAAAAACCTTCTTCATAGAAGCTATTTCGGTGCTGTCATTATTTCGGGTTCCTGTACCATGCGCATTGATAAAATCTATTTCTGAAGGATCAAGACCAGCTTCTTTCAGGGCTTTTTTCATCGACAGCTGTAATCCGTTAACTTCTTCAGAAGAGGCTGACGGGTGATGAGCGTCATTGGCATTCCCATATCCTGCTATTTTTGCTATAGGCGTTTTATTTCTGTTCTTGGCCGAACTTTCCGACTCCAGAATCAAATAACCTGCAGCCTCGCCAAGATTTATTCCCTTTCTGTCTCTGTCAAAAGGTTTGCATATTTCTTTGTCTAATAATAAAAGGGAGTTAAACCCATTCAATGTAAATTTCGATAATGCATCTGAACCTCCTACTATAGCTATATCACATAAGCCATTCCTAATCATTCTGGCTCCGCACATAATAGTATTGAGAGATGAGGAACATGCGGTATTAACGGATATATTAAGGTTGATTTTCAGAATATCCGCCAGATCTTCTGTTATACTAGCTCCTTCATGATTTTCAAGATAATTCTCTTCAGTATCATTCTGAAAATATGTTTTGTACAGCATTTCCGTCTCCCTCATTCCTCCCACTGTAGAACCTGATATCAGGGCAATTTTTCCTGTATAAGAGTCAATGTCGAAACCTGCATTTTTAATGGCCTCTTTAGCAGCTACTATTGAAAGATAACTGGATCGGGATAAACCTTTATGATCTTCCCCCGACATCTCTTGTAAAGATTTATCACTGTATTTAACTTCTCCAATAGAAAAATGATTGTTGTTGGTCTGCAAATATTCTGGTTTACTTATAAAAGTACTTCCGGAAAACAGATTATTTCTGTTTTCTTCAAGATTCTTTCCCAATGAGGAAATGATCCCCATACCGGTAATTGTAATATTCATATTGGGTTCAGTTTTTTTGCGAATGTAATCCGGCTAACGTGAGACAATGATTTTGTTGTGCAATAAATCTTTTAATAAACTGGCAGGCACAAATTGATTCAGATCCATTATCTTGGCTTCTGATTTTTCCAGTGATAAAAGAATTTGTCTCAGTTTATCGGTAATTTTAAAGCTCACATAATTTCGAATGCACACGATGTAAGATTCATGATTAATATCGACAATTTCGTATTCCTCATTATTAAACTTTAAGAGTGATTGAGCCAGAGGCTTTTTATCATACGTTGATGGTCTGACTCTTTTAAGGAATCTGGCAAAAAAAACGGATCCAATGTTTTTTTTAGGACTCTTGTAAATCATTTTTTGATGAATATGTGTCCACTCCTGCCACTGCGCAGGCTGATTTTTTAGGTAGCCAGTCAGAATATCTACTGTTTTCTGAATAGCATTTTGAGCATAATTCTCATTACCGAAATCCTCTTTGTTTTCGAGATTATGGAAAACGGCTTCTATTCTGTAATCTTCTTTTCTTTCTGCTATTACAGGAACAACAGGAATTTTTAATTTTTGTGATATCTCCATGATTCCAGAAGACAATACCAATTGCTGATTGAAGAAATCTATTTTTTTAACTCTTTTGTCCTGTTGATCAATGTTTCCCTGTATGCCGTCAATATAAATTAATACACTAACCCCTTTCTTTAAATATTTAAATATTTTGAAAATACTTTCTTTCTCGAAAGGGCTAATGGAAACGGGCTGATCAATTTTTTCTTTGGTTTCATTTTCAGTTTTATTTTTCGTCTCCCAATTTACCACATCGTTACTGTCTATTGCCATAGATAAGATCACAAAATCGATATTCAGTATTTTTAAGATGGCCGGAATCTGAATAAAAGCTCCGTAATGAAACGAACAGAACAGTCCTGTTTTGGGTATGAATTCAGTGTTACGAATAGTAATGAGTTCGTCTGTAAAAAGCTTGTAATTACACTGGGTGTCTAATTGATTAATCAGTTGATAAAAAACCACATCTTTAAAAAATGAAGTCTGTCTGTCAAAGGCAGAATCGGCAGCCAGTATATTATGTCCATTTAAATTGGTAAAAAATTGATCAGCCTCTGTTTTTACACTTACAAAAGGATTTTCTTTATAGCTGCTCAGGATATCATTGGTTGAAACATCATGTCGAAGCTTTTCAACATATTCTGCATAATCCCTATAATTGTTAATCATAATCTCAAAATATTCTCATTATTATTACAGTTGACAATGGTAAATATAAAATTTATTATCAATATAACAATCCTAACTTATTAATATTTTTTAATTAAATTCTTCCAAAAATTTAGGTATGAGAAAATTTTCTTTCACTTTTTGAGATTAATTTATCCAGAGACCTTACTGTACATGTAATCTTAGATAACTGAATACATCCATAACATAGCATTGAACGACACAAAAAAAAGACAGATAAGTTATTTTCTGATTTATCCTAAAAGATAACTCTGATTATTATATTGGTCATCGTTTTTGGATAATACAATCGCTATAAATCTTTTACCTAGATGAAAGCTGATATGACTAATTTTCATTATACTGCTTTCATCATTCATTCTTAACCATAACCAATGGTTTATCGCTAAAAAGCTGATAGGTATTGATTATAGATTATCATCATTTTATAAGCAGTTGGTTATTGCAACTTCCCATTGTGCAGACATTTTATTCCATTTTGCCAGACCAGAAGCAGAAACTATCCTTAATACGAAGAAAATATTTATATTTTCATCACCTATAAATCTTTAGAAACAACTCTACAAAAGAAAAGCTAAATTAGTTTTCAAATAGTTAGTTGTATCTTAACTGATTCAAATTGCAACTGTGAAGTAAAAGCGACAGCTTGCATGAAAACTCTTTGAAGATCGGCTAGAAATCTATTAATTCATTACTATCCCTTATTGATTTTTATTGATCTATTAAAACTATTTTTCTTTTGTTGTAATTGAAATTTTATCTTATTTTTATCACAAGAAACAAAACAAAAACGATTATCAACAGTAACTATTAAATCCATAGATACCCCCTTTTTGGTAATCGCTTATTTATTTTCTATTACCATTGAAACAGTTATTAGGGCAAACTTCAGGATCTAAAACTCATCATATTTCAGTATTGTTTTCAATCTTATCTTTTCATTTTTTACTTTATATATCCACTGGTACATTAATTATTGGTTTCAAAAATGACAAACATATAATTATAATGAAGCAGATTAAAACTGACATATACTCTAATCTTTAACTAATGCATTTATGAATAATACAAACCTGATATCAATTTTTACATTATTATTTTTCCTGTCTTGTAAAGTTCAGGCACAAAGTTTTGACAAGAACGCGAAAGATAGTTTAATGCTGTACAATAAAATACTTTCAGAAAAACAGATCCATGAGGATCTTAAAATACTTCTTTCCATAAATGAAAAAGCAAATTCAGGCCTATACCAATACCACACTAAAAAACAAATAGACAGTATTTACAACACTACTATTAAAAGTATTAAAAAGCCTATGAGTGTTATCGAGTTTTACAAAATAATGCTCCATCTGGCAGACTATGAAGGAAGTGTACATAATTATACCATCCCTGATCTCGACTTAATAAATTTTCTAAAACGACAAAAGTCATTTTTTCCTTATCCTCTTATTTATATTAACGAACAAATTATTTTCGATGGTCAATCATCAGATATACCAGCCGGTTCGAGGATCAGAAGCATAAACGGGGTAAATGACAAACAATTGATGCTATCTTTTTATAAATATTATACAGCAGATGGTCATAACATGACAGGAAAGTTATCCGCCAGCGTAAATAAATCGTTTGGAATAAACTATCTGTTGGAATATGGTCTTTGTAATGAATTCATTATAGAATACAATTCACCAAAATCTGAGTCTATTGAAAAAAAGGTACTTTCTGCAGTGACACTAGAACAAAGAGAAACAAACATTAAAAATAGATTTAGTGCTCCTGTTACTGAATTGATAGATTTCAAAAAGCAGCCTCCCTATAGCTTTAGCATGCTTAATCAGACTACAGGTTTGTTAAATCTAAGATGGTTCGGTATGGCATACGGATCCGACGATCCTAAGTTTGAAACCTATGTTCAATTTTTGGATAGTGTTTTTACAGGACTCGACAAAAACAAAGTTTCTAATCTGATAATTGATGTTAGAAATAATCCTGGCGGTAGTGACCCTAACTTTGAACAACCTGTAATGTACCTAACAGATAAACCTTTCAAAGAAAATGTAAAAGCATCTATAATTTTTGATCCAACCTTTTTGCCTTTCGAAAAATATTTCTGGGGTGTTTCAACATCAGAACGAATGGATAGTGTTTCCAAAAAAATGGGAAAAGAATACTTAAAAGATGTGTATCCGGTTTTCAAAAACAATATAAGCATTCAAAACCAAAAATACAATCCGGTTTATCATCCTAAATCACCTAGATTTAAAGGTAATCTTTATCTTTTGATTAATGAAAATGTAGCATCAGCTGCTTCACATTTTGCTTCTCTGGTAAAAGGGTATGTTCCAAATGTTACCATAGTTGGTGTTGAGACTGTTGGCGGTTACTATCGTCATAATGGACATTCACCACTTGTATATGAGCTTCCCAATTCAAAGATAAAAACACAATTTTCAATTGTAAATCTGGTACAGGATGCCCCAAAAAAAGACAATCAGCCAGAGGGCCACGGTATTATGCCAGACTACGAAGTATGGCCATCTCTAGAAGATTTTTTCCAACATAAGGATACACAAATGGAATTTATACTTAAACTTATAAAAACAAAATAATACAAAAAGCTCCAGAGAAATCCGGAGCTTTTTTCGTTTATATTTATACCTGATTCGGATTATGGATACGCAATCAGGAGATATTCAAAAAAAAACTGCACAGAGTCAAAGACAATTGCACAGTTTTAATAAAAATTCATTACTCAAAAAGAGTTTATTTCTTTTTTAAAATCTTATTCTCTTTTTCAATTGCATCTATGCGCTTATTTTGCTCAATTACATACAATGTCAACTCCTCTATTTTCTTTAATAACGCCATGTTCATTTCTGCCAATTGAATACCATTCTTTTCAAATTCTTTTGCCGAAGGGATCTCAGGTAAATGGCTATTTTTATTTATAAAATTTTCAACTTCTTGTAAACTTCTTAAATTATATTCATTTTTAAAAACATAATCTGGTGCAGGAACATTCAAATCTACCTTTACTTCTTTGGAGTGAATTGTACCATTTACAGCTAATTTAGCATCTGGATTTGTAGTACCAATACCAACATTACCACTTATTCCAATTGTCAATAAATCTATAACATTTGATATTGAGTTATGAGGACTATAAGACAATTTAAAAGCATCTCCAGAAGTTGAATTATTCCATCCAAAACTTAAAAGAGCATCATAAGCACCACTATGTCCAAATCTTATGGATCCCCCATTAAAATCATTTAGTTTAAAAACATGCAAACCATTTAAAGGGTTTGTTGTTCCAATACCAACATTACCATTAGATTGAAAAGTCATTTTTATGGGATTTTTAATTCCATTGTCCTGCCCTCCAAATGAAAGATGCAATTTCCCTTCATCTGTATTACTTGGTACCCACGTAAATCCTGAATTCTGAATTCCAGCTCCTCCAAAACAAAGACTAGCCGAAGGCTGGCCAGATACTGCCATAGGTTCTCCAAAATAAATATGAGCAAAATTTTGATCTGGAGTTTTTCTTATTGTTAAACTATTTGTTGGTGAAGTAGTTCCAATTCCAACATTCCCTCCATCAGTAGGAAAAATACTTTGTGCAGAATGAGTTTGTGCAATAAGCAGAATAAGTAGGAAAGTTATCTTTTTCATATTTTATTTTCTTTCTATTTTTTCTATTCTTTTTTTCATATCAACATTTTCTTTCTTCATCTCAATGTTTTCTTTTTTCATTTCAATCATATAAAGTGTCAGCTCCTCGATCTTCTGCAAAAGTTTAGCATTCATTTCTCCTAAATTTATTCCGTTTTTCAGGACTTCTTCTTCATTTGGAATATTTTCCAGATGTCCTTTTTCAACAATGTGCTTTTCAACTTCTTCCAATGTTGGTAAATTGTATTCTTTTTTTAAGACAAAATCCGACCAGCCTGTCATATCTACTTTTACTTCTTTGGAGTGGATGGTACCGTTCACATCTAGCTTGTTGGTTGGGTTTAAAATACCTATTCCCACATTGCCATTATCCATAATAGTAAATCTGTTGGCACACAATCCTCCATTTGTACAACCTAAATTATCATAAGCCCAAAATTGTAAGCTATTTCCATAGCCACCAGTCATGTTGTAAATACTCCAATTTTTTGCAGCGTCATTAGCAGTTTTAGAAGGATTTTCGAGATTAATTTGCCCTCCTATAACATCAGAAACACTAGAGATAATACTACCTTTAAAAATTCCATTACCGTTTACATCTAGTTTCTGCGT
The DNA here is from genome assembly GCF_001602525.1 of Flavobacterium chilense. Taxonomy (GTDB): domain Bacteria; phylum Bacteroidota; class Bacteroidia; order Flavobacteriales; family Flavobacteriaceae; genus Flavobacterium; species Flavobacterium chilense. Next base: position 10,146 of record NZ_LSYT01000017.1, on the reverse strand, counting down.
TGGATTTGTTGTGTCAATTCCAATATTTCCTTTGTTAATTGTTAGATACGTTTCTGAAGCATTTCCCCATGACTGAATATTGTCCAAGGGGTCTCTCTCCCACCAAGTTCTTGTATCAACATTTGGTGTTTTAAAAGAATCGTCTATTGAAATACCATCATGAAGTCTTGAAGTATACCAATTATTCAGGGCACCATCTCTATATGTCCACAACCTATTTATAATTGTATTTTCCCCCACATTTCCACTTCTTTGATTAATTAATTGATAAGAGTTTATAACAAAACCTAATGGTATAGGTTCGTAACTACTAATTGTACCTTTCACATCTAATTTAGTTGCTGGATTGCTCATCCCAATCCCAACATTACCATCAGCAGGAAAAGTATTTTGAGCAAAGCAAATCTGTGCGACAAAGGATGCCACAGCTAATAAAAAAATCTTTTTCATAATTAATAAATTTGGTTTTTAATAGTAAGTTTTGGTTAAACTCCTTTATTTTTCTGCATAATAACCTCTACAAATAACTCATCAGTATTGGTCTTATAATTTTTCTTTTTAACAAAGTTTAAATGCTTGATAACCCCAAGAGCAGGATTGTTTTCTACTTTATTAAGCACAGCTAAACAACCATTAAAAGAACCTTCCAGCGAAAAAATATAGCTCGTTACCGTAAAACCTTTTTGCGATACGGAATGCGGCTCCTGAAAATCGACAATTTTAAGTTTGTAACTATCACTATAAGAAGTAAGCTGCTTTAATAAATCATTTTGAAATGATTCTGAAATATTTACATTATAATTAGAAAGCGCCTGATCTAACTGCTTTTCTTTTTGAATTAGCTGACCCACCAATTTTGGCATATTACTATCTACGGCTATCTGCTCCTGCTTAGTTCTATATTCTTTGTAATAATTTACTGTATTTGATATAGCAAACGAGTAACATATATAAAGCACCAACAGAAATCCAACTAAAAGCAGTTTATTTTTTTTATCTAACTTCATCTTATTTCAACGTCAATTTTATTGAAAATTCTGTTTCATTCGCTTCATTTTTTCCAAAATGAGTTATTAAAACTTTATCTACCCATTTTAGCTTTTCAATTGCTTCAACCCAAGTGGTAAACGCACTATTGGCGATTGTTGTTCCTGAAATTGTAATTGTTTTTTCTTGTGTAAGGATAGGCTCTTCTAGCTTTACTTTTTTCTCCAAAGGGTTAAAAGTCAACTCTGTTAATAAAATAGAAGAAGGAACTTTATTCGTGATCTCATTTATAATCAGAGAACTTTGAGAAACCGTTTTACCTACAATGTTTTTAACTTTTTCTTCTTTTAAAAGTATTCTTTGCTTTATTTTACTAACATCCTCAATTGAAGATTTATTGACCAACAATGTTTCAGATGTTTCCTGAGCTAGTTTGTAATAGTGAGAGAAAAAGACAAAATTGAGGAGCAGAATTGCTAAAAGTATCCCAACCATAATTTTAAGACTTTTGCCAAAAAACATTTTTTGATTGTATCGATCGTACAATTCTTCACTATAAGATACAATAGAACCTGTATTTAAAGTCGTATTCATTATCAATCTCAATATTCCTGAAAACGCTAATAACTGTCTGTTTTCTATCTTAAGCTCATTAATAGTATAACTTATCGCAGAATCCGGAACACTGGATACTATAACTTGATTTTGTTCGTGTCTTGAAACAATCTGACAATTGGTATAGAGTTCCGTTTCTTCTGTATAATTTATGATTTCGGCTATAGAACATACTCCTAAACTTACTCCTGAAATTGTTATTTTTTGTTTTTCATAGTTTGAAATTATTTCGTTCAAATAGGATTGCCTTGCAATTGCAATTATCGATTTTGTTTTAAGTCTCCAAATTTCAAAATAAAACTCTTCCCAATTTGTATTTGGAAATGCTTTATGTAATAATTTTTCATCAGATGGATCTATTCCAGAGATCTCTTTCTGAATAACCTGATTATTATTTATAATTAAAAAAAATGGTAATTTAGAATCCCATTTCTCTGCTATTTTTCCATTATAATTAACCCTGTCTTTTTTTGCAATTACTAATCCTTCTTTTTTCTTTTCAACTAGCAGTAATGCTACTTTATCTTCATTATTTAAAGTAAAGTGCTCGATGCCTATATATTGTTTGCCTAGCAAAAAGTTGGTTATCGATGGTAATGTCATTAGTAAATAACAGTAGGTTTGATTAAAACACTTAATTTTTTCTTTGAATCTTCTCGTTTACGGGAGCTGAATATCCATTTAATGATAGGAATTCTTGATAGCAACGGTACTCCTGTTCCTGAATCATTTTTAACCGATTCTTCAAGTCCTCCCAATACAATTAAGTCCTGATCTTTAACCCTGATAATCGATGTAAACTCTCTTGAATTAATTCCAGGAGGCGCATCCTTGTCTACTTTCTGACCATTGAAACTAGACTGTATTACTTTGATATCCATTGTTATTTGTCCGTTACCAGAAACCAAAGGCATTATTGTTACTGACAGTTCTGCATCTATAGGCTGGTAATTTTTAACCTCGGAAGCCTGTGGAATTTGTGATCCGTAAAAGTTTTGATTTGTTACTACATAATAAGTCGTTTCTCCAATAGACAAATAAGCCTTATGACCATTTAATGTAGATAATCTTGGGGAAGAACGAACTTTCAAATTTCCATTCGTTTCCATCGCCTTAAGACTTAAATAAAAATTAGGCACAACTTGTCCTATATTTAGAGACCCGAATCCGCTAAAACCATCAATAATTTTATTGATCGTAGAGGCTCCTAGATTAATATCTGCATTAGGAAAAACAGTTCCTGAAGTAGTAACAGGTTTTTCCCCAATACCAGCCTTTATACCTGTTTCAACAGTTGTATTTCGATTCACTTCTAAAAGCATAACCTCAATCAAAATAACCGGAACAGCTTTGTCTATATACTGTATAAAGGATTCAAATCGCTCAATATTTGCTGTAGGGCCATTCACTAAAAAACTATTTAGTTCTTTATCAATTTTTATATCTAAATCCTTCTTTATTTCGTCTGGGATTATTGTTAAAATAGATTCCGAAGGGTTACTGCTGGATGAAGAGGACGAACTACTAACATTACTATTATAATTACTATTTTGATTTTGATAATTTGAGTTCGTTCTATTGTCTGAAAAATTATTGTTTGAATTATATCCTGAACTATAATTTGAATAATTGTTGGTATTATTTAATCTTCCCGCACTTCTCCCTTCTTTTGACGGATCACTTAAAATTTCAATCGAACGATGCATCAAAGGGATGGATTTAATCGTTCTTACTACTAGTTGATCTTTTGTACCAAAATAATAAATAGGACCATTTTTCATAAAGGTAAAAGAACCTCCTGAGGATGATGATACACTTGTTCCTGAGTTATTATTAAATTGTTGTGAATTATTATTTGAAGGACTGCTATTACTATCTGATCTGCTTTCGAATATTTTTGTCAAAAGAGCATCAAAGGTAATATTCTTAGCCTTAACTGTTGCATTACCCGCCCCTTCTAACGGACTTGAAAGAAACATGTTGATATCTAATTCATGTCCTATATCATATACAATACTTGAAATAGGTGTGTTTTCAAAATCGACATCCAGTAATTTTTTATCAGCATCAACTACTGTAAAGAAAAAATTAGATTTTCTTGGTCGTTGTGGCTTGTTTTGCCTTATTGCACCATTTGGATCTGATGTTCCTTCTACTACAAAATTTCCTTCAAGTTTATCAAAAATATAAAAATTGTCTCTTGACTTTGTAACAGTTAGATTATTAGCAAATGCAAGCTTATTAAGGGCTGCATCAAAAGGCATGTTTTTTATATAAACGGTTAAAAGTTGATTTTCCAGACCTGGAGCAAAAACTAAATTCTTAGCACTTACATCCATAATTTTTCTAAAAACATCGTATAATTTATCATCTTTTAAATTCAATGAAAGTAAATTATTTACTAAATCATAACTTACATCTATTGTTTTTAGAGCAGGGATTTCAGCTGGTTTTACATATGATTTTACAGAAAGAATGTTTCCTGTAAAATCAATTGTAAGATTGTATTCCTTACATAAAAAAATAAGTAAATCACCTACAGTTACATTTGAAAAATTATTGACAATATTAATCTGGCTTAAATTGGGCGCTACACTAATATTTAATTTATGTACTTGAGAAACTGCCAATAGAAAACTTGATAATGAGGCCTCTTTAATGTTGACATTAATTTTTTCGTTTAATCCCGGAGCATCAGCAGTAATTGCTTCTATATTATTTTTAAGTTGTAATATTCTATTTTCCTGTGAAAATGAAGTTTGAAAAATTAGTATTAAAAATAGCGTAATTATTTTTTTCATGAATTTAGTTCAATTGTAAATTTTATAGGTGTATTTTACTACAAGAGTAGTGAAAAAACTTCATCAACCGAAGTGATTCCATCTTTAATTAGTAACAATGCATTCTTTTTTAGTGTAAAAATGTTATTTTCTTCCAGATAAGCATCAATATCCAGTTGATTATTCTTGATTAAATTAGATAATTCAGCCCCAATGGGTAAGATTTCATAAATCGCTTTTCGGCCAGAGTAACCTGTATGATAACAATGTTCACAACCTACAGCTACATAATGAGAGTGCAGATTATTAGGAATTTCAAATGAACTCGGAAAAATTTCAGGAGAAATTTTTTCTTCAGCTTTGCAGGTATCACATAATTTACGAACCAAACGTTGTGCAACACTAATATTTAATGTGCTGGCAATTAAAAAAGATGGAATTCCCATATCAATTAATCTTGAGACTGTTGCCCAAGCCGAATTGGTATGTATTGTCGAAAGAACAAGGTGCCCGGTCAAAGCTGCCCTGATTGCCATATTGGCTGTATTAACATCACGAATCTCTCCTACCATTATAATATCAGGATCCTGCCTTAAAAAGGTTCTGAGAGTAGTAGCAAAGTCCAGCCCTATATTTTCTTTTAATTGTACCTGATTAATACCTTCAAGAGTATACTCTATTGGGTCTTCAACTGTTAAAATATTCGTATTAGGTACATTTAGCTTTTTTAAAGTAGCATATAAAGTCGTAGTTTTTCCAGATCCTGTTGGGCCAGAAATTAACACAATACCATTTGGACGTTTTATGTTTTCAAGATAGGCCGTTAATTCTTTCTCTGTAAAACCAAGAGAATTAATATCAATATGACTGGTATCTTTACTTAAAATACGCAACACCACTTTTTCTCCATGCAAAGTAGGCAAAACAGATACACGAACATCAAAATCCTGATAATCTGTTACCATTGTAATACGCCCATCCTGCGGTAAACGTTTCTCTGAAATATCAAGCTGAGCCCTGATCTTTATTTTATTGACTATAATGGGATATTCCTCAACCGAAATATGAAATTGTTCTTTTAGTTTTCCATCCATGCGAAAACGAACTCTGGCATTTTTTTCGTAAGGTTCAAAGTGAATATCACTGCTCCCAATTTCTTTGGCATTTAATACAATTTTTTCTAAAAAATCAGCTGTATAATGAATTTCTGAAACACTATTGTTTGACGTTTTTCTATAATTTGTGCTTAAATAACGATTTATGTTTTCTGTTGTATCCTCTTCTAATTCAACTTTAAAACTTAATAAAATCCCTAACTCATTTTGCAAACTTATAATATCAGAGGCATCTGTCTTTAATAAAACCGCCTGATCATTTTTCCCTATTGGAATAATTCTGTAATAGTATGCTTGTTCTGATTTTACAAGCTGTTGAAATTCTATCGGAATATCGAAATTATCCATTTTAGTAAGCATATAAAAAAGTGCTGTTATATAAAAAAGTCATGATGTATACTGCTCCAAAAAAAAGCGACATATAGCCTGCTAAAGGAACAGTTCTATTTTCTTTATTATTAAGCACAAAATGCAAAATGAGAGAAAAAAGTAAAGAAAAGACAAATAAAACAAAAAAAGAAACTATTGAGAAGGTGCAGCAAATAAAAATAAAAAACAGAACATCACCTATTCCTATTGCATTTTGAAAATTTATATTGCGAAATCGCGTATAGAAAAAACTAACTCCCAAAATAAGAAACACAAACAATAAATTAAAACCTGTATTAAAAACTACGATTGTTAAAGGTACTATAGACAATTGAATCGCAAAAGCTAAAATTCCAACAATAGGATATAAGAACCAGTATACCAGGCGATTTTTAAAATCCTGATATAGAATAATCGCAAATACAATAATTAATAGAAGTTTTAAACACCACATTTAATCGCTTACAATTTGCTTGGGTACACCATTTTGATCAATTTCCCAAACATTAAAAACACCATTTCCATTAAAATCAGTAATAGCAGTAGCTTTTACTTTAAACTCGTTGTTTGTAGACTGAATAATTTCATAAACATAATTAGCACTTCCGTTTTCTTTTGTTGTTTTAGGTGCTTCAAAGTCAATCTCTGTAAAATTTGGACTGTATTTAGAGTACATAAAATAATACTGTTTTTCAGCATTATAAATTGCTTTTAACTGTACCTGAGCCTCAACACTCTTGGCTTTGGTTATTAAAGGCATCAGATTGGGCAATGCGATTAAAAGTAAAATTCCTATAATGGCCAAAACAATCAACATTTCCTGAAGGTTGAAAGAAGGTAGTTTTTTTAATAGATTTTTCTTCAAAACAAGTGTAATTAATTTTTACAAATATATCTTTTTTATTGAGAAAACAAGAAACGATATCATGAGAAATAATTTGTTAATAATTACACAAAACCATAAGATTTTTTTTGTTATTATTGCCTTCGCTTTAAGTCTTGCAACCTATTTTACAACAAACTAAAAATCAGTAATCTAGATTTTTTTTTTTACATTTTAAACGAATGGTAAATTAATAAAAAGTCTTTTCACCTAAAAATATACACTCTTAAAATTTTATATTCAAACCAGACATCTTTATGAAATTAACTACATGCACTTTTTTATTTGTTTTATTTTTAAGTTTTACACATATAAGAGCCCAGACTGAAGGTGAAAACAAAAATTACATTCCAAATATTACTGTTTCTACACCTCAGGCTGCATCACTTAGTAAAGTGGGCGAAATTCCTATTGACATTTCAACAGGCCGAATTAATTATACTATTCCGATATTCGAGATTAAAGAGGGTAATTTTACTATGCCCATCAATTTATCTTATAATTATTCAGGACTTCTTTTAAGTGAAACTCCCGGTTATGCAGGAGTAGGCTGGACTTTTAATATCGGAGGTTCCATCATGCATTCTGTTAACGGACTAAATGATGAAAATCACGAATATAACAAAGAATATGTTTACAAATATTTAAACAAACTACCTCCTTATGATGATGTGACCAGTCCTGCAGGAAGAACTACAATTCAACATTTTTTAGAAAACATAGCCAATGGCATTTTTGATGGAGAACCTGATAAATATAATGTAAATGCAGGTAATTTAAGCTGCAGTTTTTATCTGGACAAAAATAATAATCCTATTTTTTTAAAAAATGAAAACTACAAGCTTTCCGGTTATTCCTACAGTGGCTTTACCTTAACAGATGATCAGGGAATCAACTACGTTTTTAATATTGCACTTGGAGCAGATTTTATATCATCATCCGATATAAACTATAATTATACTTCTTCTTTTTTATTAAAAGAAATTAACTTTCCTAATACTACTAACAAGATCACATTTGAATATGACTCTAATCCGATTAGCTATAATGACTCTAATCAATCCCAAAGTATTATAAAAACAAGCAATCAAATAGCTTATAGTAACCTTTCACTTCGTACAAATACAACAACAACAGTCTTAAATACTCTAAAACTAAAAAAAATAATTACAAGTACTTACACGATTGAATTACAATATAACACTAACCCAGCAGAACCGGCTATCGCTGTAATTACAAACCTAAGCGTAAAAGATAAGTCTTCAAATTCAGTGAAAAGTTATGATTTTTCTTATTCGGGATGGACGGGCCGAAGAACAAATTTGATGAATGTAAAATACAATGGAGCCATTACCAATGAAATGGAATACGACATGAGTACTCCTTATCCTATTATTGCAGACAACAGTGATTATTATAAAAAAGATTTATGGGGCTATTACAATGAAAAAGGCAGACCTGCAATTTACTCTTCTATAAATATCGACAGTAATCCTAATATAAAACCAGATTACAACAGTACTAAAATTGGGGCTTTAACTAAAATTACTTATCAAACCAAAGGATATTCATTAATTGAATATGAACCAAACAAAGTACTTATGCAATCCGGAGAATACAATTTTCCATATGCTGCAGATGCTTTAACAGAAAAAAATTATGGCGCCAATGCACAAAGCAATGGAGAAACGAAAATAGATGATACTTTAGAAATAACTAAAGCTCCTGTATCGCTGAGTCTTAATTATAGTCTGAGAAACTTAACATCCTATCCCAGAACCGATAACAGAAGAGATGCTAAAGTGTTATTAGTAAAAATTGATGATCAAACTACAATCTATAGTACTTCAAAGGGTTGGGATTTTGAAGGAAACTGGCTAGGAGTTGCTACGGTCAACGGAACAGCTACAGCCTATATCTCTACAGCTGGAAAATACAAATTAGTAGCTATTTCAGATCCGGGAACAACAGCATCATTAACAACAAAATTAGAGCAGTTACCTGATAATTTCAATCAAACTGTAGGTGGAATCAGAATCAAACAAATTAAAAATTGTGATTTCAACGGAGAATGTATTACTACAGCTTATAATTATGAGCAGAATGCAAAAAGTACCGGAATAATGCTACAAAGACCTAAATTTTATTCCGGATATTATATTCAGGATAATACAGGATGTAACAGTACTTATGTCAGACAAGACTTTTATAATTATACAAGTGTCTATCCTCTCTCTAATTTTAGAGGAAGCCCTGTACTATATAAAACAGTTGAAAAATCAGACTTTGGGAAAAATCAAAACAATCAATTGCTAAGCAATGGTAAAACTATTTTCACTTATTATGGACAACCTTCTGCAAACTCTTTAGTTGATGAAGAAAATTATTTTTATACTGGACTGTTAAAAACAAAAACAATAAAAAACGAAGCTAATGTAGTACTTACCAATCAGGCAAATACTTATTTATTTGGAGAAAAACGTGACATACCCCAATATGTTTATGCTTTAGAAGTAAAAGCAGTAAGAGAAACTTGGCTTCCTGCTGGCAACGTAATTGGATCAGGATGCATATTACCTTATCCAAGACCAATGAACGATTATCAAGTAAATCAGTTTAGACATGAAGCTAAAAATTATGGTCTATTAACTGATGAGAATAAAAGTTTTTATTATGGTCAGGAAATAACTCAAACCACAGCAAATAACTACAATTTAAACACAGGTTATCTTACAAACCAAATTAATACAAACTCTAAAGGAGAAACATTAGAAACCAAATATTCATATGCAACAGATGCAGTAATGGCAGGCGAACCATTAAGAGATTTATTAATTTCAAAAAATATGATCGGCAGCCCTTTAAAAATAGAAAGTTACAATAATGGCAATAAATTATCTGAAAAGGTAACAAAGTATGGTAGCTATACACCAACTGGTCAATCTCTATTATTGCCTCAATATATTTATGCAAAAAAAGGGAATATTGTACCGGATCAATTAGAGAAAAAAATCACTTTTGACAGTTATGACACTTTTGGGAATATCACCCAATATACCCCTGAAAACGGAAGTCCTGTAACAATTATCTGGGGATACATTAAATCTGTTCCTATTGCCAAGATAGAAAATGCTACAAATGCAGAGGTAGCTGCAGCTTTAGGACTGTCAGATATAAATAGTATAGATGAGAGTAGTCTTGCAGGTATAAACAACTTACGTACAACATTGCCAAATGCTATGATCACGACCTACACTTATATTCCACTGGTGGGAGTAAGCACCATAACAGATCCTAAAGGAGATAAAATAACTTATACCTATGATTCCTTTGGAAGACTTGAATTTGTGAAAGACAAAAACAACAATATCCTTTCTCAAAACCAGTACAATTACAA
>NZ_LSYT01000016.1 GCF_001602525.1 Flavobacterium chilense | reverse complement strand
ATGGCGAATCTCAACTGGTAAACAGATGTTCAGACGGAGTGAAATGTTCTGAAGAAGAACATCAGATGAACAGAAGAAGCGAGTTTATTGTGACCGCATTGTAGGATTATTTCAATATACAAACCCGAATAAAAAAACAGGCTGTCTATAATTTAGGCAGCCTGTTTTATATTTTAGTATGTATTGAGAAGATAAATCAATACGGATTTATTTGTTTTAAGAATGAAGCCTAAAACAATCCGTTTAATTCAGCATCAATCCTGTTAATGATGTTTCCTAAATCTTCAGGATTGTCAACAAAATTAATATTATCCACATCGATGATCAATAATTTTCCTTTAGTGTAAGTCTGAATCCAGGCTTCGTATCTTTCGTTCAGACGGCTTAGATAATCAATAGAAATAGAGTTTTCGTAATCGCGTCCGCGTTTATGAATTTGTCCCACTAAATTAGGAATAGAGCTTCTTAAGTATATTAATAGATCAGGAGCTTTTACTAAAGACTCCATTAATTCAAAAAGAGAAGTATAATTTTCAAAATCACGACTCGTCATTAATCCCATTGAATATAAGTTGGGAGCAAAAATATGAGCATCTTCATAAATGGTTCGGTCCTGAATAATTTTCTTACCACTTTCACGAATTTGTAATACCTGACGGAAGCGACTGTTAAGGAAATAAATTTGTAAATTAAATGACCAACGCTCCATTTGGTGGTAAAAATCATCCAGATATGGATTGTCAACCACATCTTCATAATGGGGTTCCCATTTAAAATGTTTGGCCAACAATTTGGTTAGAGTTGTTTTTCCTGCTCCTATATTTCCTGCTATTGCTATGTGCATTACGGTGTTACGATTTTATAATTCAAAATTTCTTTAGCTGTAAAAATAGATAAAATTTGGTCTTTGTAATGAAAATTGTGAAATGATTTTTCTAAAATTTCAATTCCATAAAACGAGCCTGTGTTTGAATCTGTAAGGTCTTTAAAATACAACAAATTAGCCTTACTGTAGAGAAATTGATGATTATTGATGATTTCGACCGAATCAAAATCAGGTACTTTTCCTAAGGCGGTTGTTTTGCCAAAAATGTCACAGGAATACCAATTGTTCTTTTTATCGATCCAAAAGAAAGTATTAAAATCAGTCTGGTAATACTTTATCGTTTCTATTAAAGGAGTTGAAACCGTTTTATATTCATTTTTTAAATAATCAAAAAGTCCGATTTGCTGGTTTAAAGTATTGTAAACCCAAAGCTGATTTTGTGTTGACATTCCAATTCCTGAAACCACAATCGGAGTGTTGTTTAAAGAGAAATTAATCTCTGTCATTTTATTCAACTGATTGTCTAATAAAACTACAGTATTAAAATCTTCGTAAAACAGTACAATTTTAAGCGGATTTTGCAAATCAACTTTGGTAATCTGACCTAACGAAACATTTTTATATTCAAATATCTCGTTCCCTTTACTTTTACTGAAGACATTGTTTTTTATCTGATAAGAATAACCAAAAGAATCAAAACCTAAGAATTCATCAGTGTCGATTGTTGACTGAGAAATTAAAGCAGCTTTTATTTTTTGATTTTGCGATAAAGCAACAGAGAAGGAACAGACAATAAATAAAAGCGATAAAAAGATATGTGCCGTTTTGCTCATAAGATTAGATTTCTGAAGAGCCAAATTACAAAAAACTACAGTACGGATTATTTTTAATTATCCTGATTTGGTTTTGAATCTTTTCGTAATATAGTAGTCTGGATTATAGGCGGTTTTGTCTATGTTTTGAGGGTGCTAATATATTTAACTTTTAATATTTGAAAATTAATAATACATTTGAAATGTAAGTTTTATCGGATGTAGTAAAATAAAATGTAGTCTAATGAAAAAAATAAGTTTTTGTATGATTTTGGTACTTGCATTTAGTCAAATGCAGGCACAAAAAGATTTTCAGGGAATGGCTGTTTATGAGTCAAAAACGCAGGCACCAAAATTTGAAGGTATGAGGGGGAATCGTGATATTACACCTGAAATGCAAAAGAACATAGAAGAGCGAATGAAACAAATGTTGGAAAAGACTTTTATTCTGAACTTTGATAAATCGGCTTCTATTTATAAAGAAGAAGAAAAGCTAGAAGCTCCGGGACAACAAGGCGGCGGAATGCGGGTTATGATGAACTCTTTTATGGGTGGCGGAGGAACTTTTTATAAAGATGTAAAAACCAAATCGTATACAGTAGATAAAGAGTTTATGGGCAAAGAATTTCTGGTCGTTGATTCTTTACCAAAACTAAACTGGAAAATGGAATCTGAAACCAAACAAATTGGAGGTTATACCTGTTATAAAGCCACAGCGGTAAAAGAAGCCAGTAAAACTGATTTTAGAAATTTCAGACCTAAAAACAACGACGATAAAAAGCCGGAAGATAAAAAAACGGATGCTAAGAAAACTTCAGGAGATACGAAAACCAACTTTGAAGATAACTTTGAGATACCAAAAGAAATTGTTATTACAGCCTGGTATTCACCGGAGATTCCTGTAAATCAGGGGCCTGAAAATTATTGGGGATTACCCGGATTGATTCTGGAAGTAAATGATGGACGAACAACTATTTTATGTTCTAAAATTGTGTTGAATGCCAAAGACAAAGTCGAGATCAAGCCATCTAAAAAAGGAAAAGTAGTTTCGCAGAAAGATTACGATGAAACAGTAATCAAAAAAATGGAAGAATTTAGAGAAATGAATCGTGGTCGGGACGGTGGTCCGGGAGGCGGTCCGGTAATGATCAGACGATAAATTTCAGGCGTATACTATCTTTAGATCTTTTCAATGAAAAATATATTTGTTTTTGTCATTTTTATAATGACCTCCATATCTTTTGCCCAAAGTATTCGTTTTGACGGTTTTATTCAGGATGAGAAAAAAAATCCGTTAGAAATGGCCAATATCATGGCGGTAAATATTACTACCAAAGCCATGGATTCTTACGGAATTACCAATGATAAAGGAAAGTTTCAGCTCACATTAAAACCTAATACTTCGTACTCTGTCAAAGTAAGTTATCTGGGAATGAAGTCAAAAGAAATTTCGATTACCACACAAAATGCAAACATCGTTCAGAACATTGTAATGGATGACGCGGGAATTGAGCTGGAAGGAGTTGAAATTGTTCGTGAAATGCCCGTTTCGATAAAAGGAGATACCATTGTATACAACGCCGATTCTTTTAAATCCGGAACAGAAAAGAAACTCGAAGATGTATTAAAGAAACTGCCCGGAGTAGAAGTAAATGCAGATGGTGAAATTGAAGTAGAAGGTAAAAAGGTCAGCAAGTTAATGGTTGAAGGAAAAGATTTTTTTGACGGAGATACAAAACTTGGCGTTAAAAATATTCCTGCAGATGCGATAGATAAAGTCCAGGTGCTAAGAAACTATAATGAAGTTGGACAACTAAAAGGACTGGAAAATGATCAGGATAATGTGGCAATGAACATTAAACTGAAAGAAGGTAAAAAGAACTTTTGGTTTGGAGATGTAACTGCCGGAACCGGAGTTGGAGAACTCGACAGTCGCTATATTATAAATCCTAAATTGTTTTATTACAGTCCAAAATACAGTATTAATCTGATTACCAATTTTAATAATATTGGAGAATTACCTCTTACAGCCCAGGATTATTTTAAGTTTACGGGAGGATTTAAAAACCTGATGAAAAAGGGCGGAAGCAGCTTTAATGTTTCATCAAACGACTTAGGGATTTCGATATTAAGAAACGATCGTGCTAAGGAAATTGAAACCAAATTTGGAGCGACAAATTTTGCTTATTCCATTACAAAAAAATGGAATATTAGCGGGTTTGGAATATTGTCGACTTCAAAAACAGATATGGAAACCAAATCGCAAACTACCATTTTGTCTTCCGGAGATCAGCAAAAAAGTGATGAACTCACACATCAAAAAAATAATTTAGGACTTTTTAAACTGAGTTCCACTTATAAACCCAATGATAAATTTCAGTTTGATTATGACATCTTAACCAAAATATCCAAACAAAACGAAGATGGAGATTTGTTGCGAGAAGTGATAGACAATAAAGGAACAACCACAGAAACCATTTTTACAGATAAAAAACAAGATCCAACATCGATAAACCAAAACCTGAGTTTGTATTACACAAAAAACACAAAGAATATTTTTGCGTTTGAAATGCAGCATTTGTATCAGGATGAAAACCCGTTTTACAATGCTAATTTACGTACACAGCCTTTTAGCTTATCAGATTACATTCCGGGACAAAACAGAAACGATCTCAATCAGGATCGATTTGTAAAAACTAATAAAGTAGATGCTAAATTGGATTACTATTATATGGTGACACCAAAAAGTAATATCAATATTACAGTAGGAAATACGTTTTCATATCAGGATTTTAATTCTCATATTTTTCAGATTTTGGATAACGGAGATAAAAACGATTTAAATGATCCTGAAAATAACAATAAGGTTAATTATAATTTTAATGATGTGTTCCTGGGATTTCATTATAAAATTTTAGCGGGAAAATTTACCTTAACCCCGGGAGTTAGTGTGCATTCATACACCATGAAAAACACACAATTGGGAACTGATTATGCACAAAATTTTATGAAAGTACTGCCTGACTTTTTTGCCTTGTATCAAATAAAAAAATCAGAAACCTTAACATATAATTTCTCCTTGACCAATGATTTTACAGATATTAATCAATTGGCGGCAGGTTATGTTTTATCCAATTACAGTAGTTTGTTTCGAGGAAATCGTTTCTTAGAAAATGCAACTTCTCAAGTACACTCTTTGCGTTATTTTAAATACAATATGTTCAACTTTGAGAACATTTTTGCCAATGCAACCTACACGAAAAAGGTCGACGCAATAAAAACAAAAGCCGATTTTACGGGAATTAATCAATCTTCCAGTCCGTATAATTCAAACTTAGCAGACGAAACTTTTTCAGGAATGGGAACTTACGGACGCTCCTTTTTAAAGAACTATAAAGCATCAGCAAGTGCAAGTCTTAACTGGTCAAAATTTAATAATATTCAGAATAATGCCTTAACAACCACAGAAAGTTTTGTACAAAGTTATATGGTAAAAGCTTCAACAAACTATAAAAATGTTCCAAATATAGAGGTTGGTTACAATGCTTTAATCAATAAATACAGTGGTTCAACTTACTATACAGACAAGCCATTTGCCCGATTAGATTATTATTTCCTGAACAGCTTTTCTTTTGTATCTGAATATGAATTTTACCATTATTATAATGGTAATAAAACAGTCAATAATGAATATGACTTTTTAAGTGCTAGTTTAATATACCAAAAAAAGAACAGTAAATGGGAGTACAAAGTATCTGCAACCAACTTGCTAAATACAAAATATCTTAATGATGACAGCTTCTCGCAGTTCTCTACAAGAGTTTCACAATATACAGTACAACCACGTTACATTATCTTTTCGATGAAATATAATTTATAGTATTTTAATTACAGGAATTGTCTTTTTGAGACTTGTTTTCGATAAGAAAGAAATATCTTTGCGTTAAATAGTAACAACTAAAATTTAAAGCATGCGTAATTATATTTGGAGTTTCTTAATGTTCTTTTGTTTTACATCTGTTTCTTTTTCGCAGACCGGAACAATCGAAAAAGGCACATATATTTCAGGTAATAAAGGTCAAAAAATCAAGCTGAATTTATTGGAAGACAATAAATACGAGTTGGTTTTTTATTCAGGCGAATACAAAGTAAAAGGCGACTCATTAATTTTTGCCAATAAGGATAAATCAGAAAGCGGTTTTGATCTTTCTTTTTTAGTAGATAAAAAAGCAAAAAAGATTAAAATTAAATTTTTAGATCCGTCGTATTATTCATTTTACATAGGAACCCAAAAAGGAAATGAAACCGTACAATATCAGAGAGTTTCAGATATAAAAACCAAAGTTGATCCGGAATGGCTAAAAACAGATCTGGAATTTGATATTGAAAAAACAGATTTTTTGTATCTGGTTTACGAAGATTATAACGGACAAAGTAATGTTTTTAAATATGCATTACCAAAAGATGTTTCTGAAGTTGCAGTTAGTTATGAACCGGCACTTTTAACAGATTTAAAGATTGCCGGATTGTTTGACAGAAAAACAAATGAATTAAAAATTTCTGAGCAGTCAGGACGAGATCCTTTAGTGTTTGTAAATGAGAAAGATGTAAAGCCTGAAAAAACATCTAAAGTCAAACCTCTTGAAAATCAAACAGTATTAAATTGGACTTATCCCGGAAAAGAGCCTTTCATTACAGAAGATTTTGGATCTGGTGTTGCAGCAGATACTACAGCTATAGCGCCACCTGCTACAGATGCTTATGTCTCAAAACAAATTGATTTTAAACTAAAAATAGAAGATAACCTAAAAAATGCTCTTACAGCAACTAAAATGGCTAAAACCAAATTTTTAGCGGTTGCTTTTGAAGATAAAAATCCTTCGGCTAAAACTGATTTTGATGCTTTTGTAAAAAATCAGGAAACTCAGATCAGCTATAGTATGTATGATACATACAACCCACAATACGATTTGTTTAATTATTATCTTACCACTGCTGATGATAAGAAATGGTTAAAAACAAATAAAATTACAAACAGTCCGAGTGTTTTGGTTTTAAATGGAAACGGAGATATTTTGGCGACTGCAAAATCTAATTTGACAGATAAACAATATCAGTTTGGTTATTACGATGGTGTTTATAAGAAATTGCAAAGAGCGGATGGTTTGTTGACTTTTGATAAGACAATTAAAAATAAAAAGACATCAGATACTGATTTGATTATGGCTTTTAATAAAATTGCTGTTCTTGAGATTCCGTATGATTATGAAACTGATGCTACTTCAACTGATGTTACTTCAACTGAATTTAAGTTTGTAAATACAACTTTAGATAAAAAAGAAGTTGCGCAAATCTGGAAAAAATTAATCGAAGCACATCAAAAAGACACAAAACCAAATATGTATTTGGTAGAAACAATTTTAAAAGAAATCAAGAATCAGGGCTTTACAAAACAGATTGATAACGAAGACCGAATTTTAAATGATACTGATTTTCTTTCTATTGATTATTTTTTAAAACATTCTGACGCTATAGAAGAAAACCGTTTAGCATTCAATAGTACAGAAGGCGAAACGCATACCTTAGGGAATGTGATTTCTGAAATTTCTTCGGCATTACAACAAAATAGTTACGTGGTTCAAAACAAAGCTCCGGAAGCAGTAAATCAGGCTAAAATTGCAGAATTATATAAAAAAATTATCGCATCAGGAAAAGCTAATTTTGAGTTATACAGAAGTTACTTTAATTTAGGCCAGATTGAAGATAAAAATGGATCAGATATTTCTTTTCTAAAAGAGTTCGATACTTATTTTAATTCTAATCTGGGATCAAAAACAGGAAATCCAATAGAAAGACTGGATGCCATCTATTCTTCTCTGGACTCCAATTCTGATTTTGCTTATGACGGCTGGAATGCGTTTAAAGAATACCATTCAAATCTTTGTAATTCTGTTGCCTGGACGGTAGTATTAAAAGCTGAAAACAGTGATTTTATAAAACGTGCCATTACATGGTCAGAATATAGTTTGGTTATAACAAAAAATAATCCATATTATTTAGATACCCTGGCGCAATTGTATTATAAAGACGGGCAAAAAGACAAGGCGATTCAAACACAAACACTGGCTGTTAAATACCTAAACGCAGATGTAGAAGAAGAAACCGCTGGAGAAATCAGAGCAACATTAAACAAAATGCAAAACGGAATGTATTAGATTTTATAATCATCTGATATAAAAATGAACCCGACAAGATTTTATATTTTGTCGGGTTCTTTTTTATTTTTTAATGGCTATCATTACTTTGATCTGGTAATTGTTTAGAACTTTTTTTCCTTTTTCAATTGTACCATTTGCATTAATATAAGTCAATGCGATGGTGTATTTAGGATCGTCTATTTTTTGTACAATTTTTTCATCAGAATTATTGTTGTTCCTAAAGGCTGAATTTGCATTAACAAAATCATTTATTCTTATCGGGATGATGTCCTGATTGATTTGTAAATCCACGCCATAAGTAGTTCCTTTTGATTTTATCGTATAAGTTTTACCATTTATTGAAGTACAGTTATTACAATCAAAATCATTGTTGTTATAGATAGAAAACAAAAAGTCCTGTCCGTGAATGTTTTCTACTTTATTATCGTCATTTCCATAAAAATAATAATAGAAGCTGTTGTCTGTATCATTTTTTCGATCATATTCAGATCGGTATTCATACCCCAAAGCTTTCATAATTTTATAATCACTTGGGGATTTATCTTTTTTAAGCAGTGCGTCCAGCTTATTTTTAGCATACGGAACCATAATTTCTACCCCGTAATTTTCTTCTAAAAAAGAAACAATACTACTTAAGTCCTGTTCCTGCTCAAATGTTAGTTTTTTAGAATCTGGATTTTGCATATAAGTTGCAAATCTGGAAAGCTGACTGTTTCTTGAAATTGAATTAGCACTTTGAGGACCAACTAAAGTAAGTAAGGCAGCAAGGCACATACTTATAGGAATAAATTTTATTTTAGGTTGTTTTTGAATTAAAAAATACGCTACAACTATAGAAAGCCATATAGATAATAACAGTACATAATAGCGTTCATGAGTAAACCCGTAAAGATTGATTCGGTACAAAATAGCCCAAAACAATAATCCTAATAATGGGATTAACAGTAAATAAAACCAACGGTTAAAAGTTCTCATCCAAAGATTCTTCGTTTCTGTAGCGATGGGATGAACCAGTAAAAAAGAGAGAATTCCAAAAACAGCAAATACAAGGACCAGATACGAAACCCATCCAACAGGTAAAGACTGTGTTACAATGATTTTTGCTTCGTAACAGATTAAGATTACCAGATACAAGCTTATTAAAGGCAATAAGACATATTGAGTAAAATTTTTAAGTCCTTTTGGGTAATTCAAAACCAAAGGATTTTCGGCATTATTAATCTCCGGAACTCCGCTTAAGAAAAAAGTAGTATTAAAGATTCCGGCAATGACAAAAAAGATGTGGAGATAAATATCATTGTAAAACTTCACATTAAACAACTTATCAATCGCCAGGATTGCCAATGCTAAACCGGAATACAATACCACACTATACAGACCAGCCGTGAGAATTCGGAGAAAAAGTTGTTTATTGAATTCCCAAAACTCATCCTGATTGTAAACCCTTGGAAGAAATCCGGCAAACGAAACCAATAAATGTAAAGCGATACTAAGCACGAAAAATTGTTGTATCTCTATTTCAGTAATATATTGATGAAAGTTAAAAACAAAAAGAAAAATTAGACTGCCAAGTGCAATACTCGTAATGAAACGCAGAAGAGTATTCTTTTTTGCAGCTATAAAAAACAAACTCACAGAAAGAAATAAAACCAGACATAAAGAACAACTCATAAGTGCCTTTTGATAAAGCTCCTTATTAGGATCGTTATATTTTAATTCATTAAGAATAATAGCAAAAATAGTTCCTGAAATTGAAATTATAATTTCTAATGGAAACCTGAGAATTGTCTTTTGTGTTGATTTTAAAACATTTTGTAATGATGGAAGTCTGCTCATTTTTAATCAGTTATTTTGTACTAAGAAAGACAAATTGTAAGAGATAAACAAATAAAAATAATAATGATAAAAAAATGGTATCATCATTTTATTGATTTTGTATTTCAGTATTATTTCGAATAACAGGAAGCAATTTTTTATCGATAAATGATTAAGTTTGGAATATTAAATTAAAACGTATGAAAAATAAAATGATCCTCGTTTTGATTGCTTACGGAGGAGTAGTTTTTTCGCAGGCAATTAAAAAACCGTTAGTTTCAGCAATTACAGATAAAGACCTTAAAACCGATATGTACCAGATGGCTGGTGATCATTTTAATGGTCGGGAAGCAGGAACTTTAGACGAACTAAAAGTATCGATGTGGTTGGCCAATAAAGCCAAAGAAGCAGGAATGTTGCCAGCTGGTGATGACGGAACTTATTTTCAGTTTTTTGATTTGTACAGACATCAGGTAACGCCTAACACCAAGTTTAAAATTGGGCAAAAAGAATTTAAATTATGGAAAGATGTTCTTGTAGCTGAAACCACAAACATAAAAGTAGAGGCACCATTAGTATATTTGGGAGCTGCTACTAAAGAAGAAATTGAAAAAGCAGATGTAAAAGGAAAAGCAGTTGTTTTATTAGCTTCGAAAGAAGGAATTGCAGATGATATTTCGCTTTTTGACAGACGTTATCCGGGGCTTGTTCGAAATAAATATTATGACCTTGTAGTAAAAAAAGGGGCAACAGCGCTTATTATGGTCGCTGATGAACTGGCTGAACAAAGCTGGTCTCAGGTTGAACCACAAATGACAAGAGGTATTTACGGAATCGAAGGTTTTCGTGATAAAATTGGGGCGACAATGCCAGTTTTCTGGGTACACAATAATCAATTGGAATATTTAAAAAGTACTAAAGATCTATTATCAACAGAAGTAGTTTCTGAAACCTATAAGTATCCTTCAGTAAATGTAGTTGGGAAAATTGAAGGAACAGATCCTAAATTAAAAAACGAGTATGTTCTTTTCAGCGGACATCAGGATCATGACGGAGTTCGTCAAAAATATGGACAGGATTCTATTTATAACGGAGCTGATGATAATGCAAGTACATGTGTAGCAATGCTGGCTATTGCACGAGCGTATAAAAAACAACCAGGAAAAAGAACCTCTTTGTTTGTATTCCATGGTTCAGAAGAGCGTGGTTTATTAGGTTCAAGATGGTATGCTTCGCATCCAACAGTTCCTGAAAAGGATATTATTGCAGTATTAAATGGTGACATGATTGGTAGAAACAATGTAAATCAGGCTGCTCTTTTGGGTTCCAGTTCTCCACATGAAAACTCTTCAGATTTAGTTGCCATTGCTAAAAAAGCAAATGATGAAGGGCCGAAATTTGACCTGGATAAACTTTGGGACAGACCGGAACATCCGGAATATTTTTACTTCCGTTCCGACCATTTGCCATATGCAAGAAAAGGAATCCCATCTGTTTTCTATACCAGTGTTTTGCACAGTCAATACCACACACCAATGGACGAATCAGAAAATATTGATTTCGTAAAATTGCACAAAATGACAGAGTGGATTTACCGCACCGGCTGGATTTTATCTAATGATCCTTCTCGCCCTAAAACATTACCTAATGTACAATTAGAGCGATAAAGAATTATATATGTGTTTGATCTTTATTCAAATAACACATAAGATTTAAATATAAATCTCACTAAAAATAAAAGAGGCTATCTAAATAAATAGATAGCCTCTTTTTTATGTTTAAGAGTAAATTAGTTGTCTAACAATCTAATTTAGTCTGGTAATCTAAAATTACAATCCAAATGCAGCTTTTACCTGGTCTACAAAGTCAAGTTTTTCCCATGTAAACAATTCAACAGTAACTGTTTTTTCATTTCCTCCGGGAGCAGAAAAAGTTTTAGTTACAGTTTCCGGTTTACGTCCCATGTGACCATAAGCGGCAGTTTCACTATAAATAGGATTTCTTAATTTCAAACGTTGCTCAATAAAGTAAGGACGCATATCGAAGATAGCTTCTACTTTTTTAGCAATTTCACCGTTAGTTAAGTTTACTTTAGAAGTTCCGTAAGTTTCAATGAAAATTCCCATTGGTTCAGCAACTCCAATTGCATAAGAAACCTGAACTAAAATCTCATCAGCAACACCTGCAGCAACTAAGTTTTTAGCGATATGACGTGTAGCATAAGCAGCACTTCTGTCTACTTTACTTGGATCTTTTCCAGAAAATGCACCACCACCGTGAGCACCTTTACCACCGTAAGTATCAACAATAATTTTTCTTCCTGTTAAACCAGTATCTCCGTGAGGTCCTCCAATAACGAATTTTCCTGTTGGGTTAATATGGTAGTTGATTTTATCATTGAATAAATGCGCGTGAGTTGGATTTTTAGCAATGATTCTTGGAATCAAAATTTCGATAATATCTTTTTTGATTTTAGCCAGCATAGCAGCTTCTTCATCAAAATCATCGTGTTGAGTAGAGATTACAATCGCATCAATACGGGTTGGTTTGTTATCATCGCTATATTCTAAAGTTACCTGCGATTT
Source organism: Flavobacterium chilense (assembly GCF_001602525.1). GTDB lineage: Bacteria > Bacteroidota > Bacteroidia > Flavobacteriales > Flavobacteriaceae > Flavobacterium > Flavobacterium chilense. The sequence continues at coordinate 55,941 of NZ_LSYT01000016.1, read as the reverse complement.
TGCATCAGGACGTAAATAAGTGATTTCTTTATTCTCACGTCTTAAAATTGCTAATTCCTGTAATAAGCTATGAGATAAATCAAGTGCCAATGGCATGTAGTTGTCAGTTTCGTTAGTTGCGTAACCAAACATCATTCCCTGGTCTCCTGCACCTTGCTCTTCTGGCTTAGCTCTGTCAACCCCTTGATTAATATCTGCTGATTGTTCATGAATTGCAGAAAGAATTCCACAAGAATTTGCCTCAAACATATACTCGCTTTTTGTATATCCAATTTTACGGATTACATCACGGGCAATTTGCTGCACATCAAGATATGTATTCGATTTTACTTCACCAGCTAAAATTACCTGACCTGTAGTAACAAGAGTTTCACAAGCTACTTTTGAGTCAGCATCAAATGCCAGAAAATTATCAATTAATGCATCCGAAATTTGATCTGCAACTTTGTCTGGATGCCCTTCACTAACAGATTCTGACGTAAATAAATAAGCCATAATAATTTATTAAATTAAAATTAAGCGAGGAAAATAATTGCTGAAAAAGCTAAAGAAGAGTTTCTGCTTTAGCATTTTTTACTACTGAAATCAATCTTTCAGCATCCATAACGAACCATTTCATTATGAAGAGGTTGCAATCAGTTCAAATTTTTCCTCTGTATTCGCGTGCAAAGGTATAAAACCATTTTGATTTGCAAATCAAAGTTCAACTTTTTTTATTTTTATAAACAGAAATTTAACACAAACATACTAAATTGATAGGGTAATAGAAATTATTTCTGTTTTTGTTTGGTTGATTAAAAAATAGTTTGCAAATTTGCCCCATCAAAATAATAGAAAGAATGAAATTAACAGTTTGCAACATGATGTCTTGTAAGATGCCGGAGCCTTCCGCAGAGACGCTGTTGTAGTTTTTTTCAAGACTTAATATAGAACCTCTGCTAACAGCAGGGGTTTTTTTATTTAAAAAGGAAACCAAACTGTACAATTTTTTTTACATCAAAATAATAAAATCAGAAAAACAATGAAAAAAAATGTAGTAATCGCATTAGGTCTTTTAACATTTTCTGGAATCTATGCTCAGGATAATAAAAAAGAGCAGGATACATTAAAGAACAATGAATTATCGGAAGTAACGATAGTAGGATCCAGAAGTAAAAACCGGGTAAAAACAGATGTTCCTGTTCCTGTTGATGTTTTTAATATATCAGATATAACAAAAGGATCTCCGCAAACAAGCGTTACCCAGATCTTAAATTATGTTGCACCATCCTTTACCAGTAATGCAACTTCTACCGCTGATGCAACAGATCACGTCGATCCGGCACAATTAAGAGGTTTAGGACCGGATCAGGTTTTGATATTGGTAAACGGTAAACGAAGACATACAAGTGCGTTAGTGAACATAAACGGATCACCGGGAAGAGGATCTGTTGGAACAGATTTAAATGCCATTCCGTCTTTTGCGATCGAAAGAATTGAAGTTTTACGAGATGGAGCTGCTGCTCAATATGGTTCTGATGCCATTGCAGGAGTTATTAATATTGTATTAAAAAAGAATGCCAACTTTATTTCGGGAGGTATTCAGTACGGGACTAATTTATCTTCAGGATCTAATAACTTTAAAGGAGGAGCCGATGGTCAGACTGTACAAGTAGACCTAAACTACGGAACCTCTTTAGGGAAACCCGGAAGTTTCCTGAACATAACAGGTAGTGCAGTAACAAGACAGGCCACAAGCAGGGCAGGAATTAGAAGCAATGGTATTTTTAATGCTTACAATGCTGTCGAAAACAGAGCTGCGCAAAACGGTGTTGCTATTAACTCATTGTTCAGCAACATTAATAACACTCCAAATACCACACAAATTCTAAATTCATTAAAGCAATATGCACCACAAGTAGGTTATTTTACACCGGCACAGCAAACTGCTATTTCATCAGCAACAACATTGGCACAGATGCAGACTGCTTTGAATTTTGATGTAACCAATAATGAATTAGCATACAGAGGTCAGGAAAGAAGCGATTACAATATGAGTGTTGGTCAGTCAGAACTGGCTTCGGGACAATTGTATTATAATACAAAGTATCCGTTAACAGAGACTACAGCTTTATATTCTTTTGGTGGAGTTTCATATAGAAACGGAAAATCATATGCTTTTAACAGATTGCCAAACGGTTCCGGAACTTTCACGCAAGTGTATCAAAACGGATTCCTGCCAGAAATACAATCTAATATTTTAGATGCTTCATCTGCCATTGGAGTGACCACAGAATTATTTGGTTTTGATACAGACCTTAGTACAAACTTAGGAACAAACTCTTTTCAATATGATGTAAACAATACTATTAATGCTACTTTAGGAACCAATTCGGCTTCGAGTTTTGATGCAGGAAAAGTTTCATTTTTGCAAAGCACTACCAATTTAGATTTAAGTAAAAAGCTGGATGTTTTAGAAGGATTAAACGTTGCTTTTGGTGGAGAGTTCAGATATGAAAACTATCAGATCAAACCAGGAGAAGAAGCTTCTTATGGATTGTATGATATAAACGGAAATTTAGTTTCAGGAATTTTGCCAAGTAATTCACCATTAATTGTAACAGACTTTTTTGGAAACAAACGCGGAGCAGGAGCACAGGGATTTTCAGGATTTCAGCCTTCGGATGCTAAAGAAAAAAACAGAAAAAGCGGAGCAGCTTATGTAGATTTAGAATTAAGTGCTACCAAAAACTGGCTTATAAACGGAGCTGCACGTTATGAAAATTATTCCGATTTTGGAAGTACCGTAATTTTTAAACTGGCTTCTCTTTTAAAACTAAATGATAATATCAACTGGAGAATTTCAGGGCAAACCGGATTTAGAGCGCCATCATTACAACAAAAATATTTTGAATCAAGTTCAACCCAATTTATAAATGGCTCACCATATCAGGTAGGTTATTTTACAAATGATTCGCAGGCAGCAAAAAGTATTGGAGTTGAAAACCTGAAACCAGAAAAATCTAAAAGTATCAGTACAGGATTTACATTCAAAATCCCGGAAGCAAATATTACGATTGCAACCGATGCTTATTTTACAAGAATCGATGACAGGGTAGTATTAACAGGACAATATTCAAGACCAACAGATGCGCAGATAAATGCAGCTACTTCGCCGGAACAAAAAGATGCACTGACTCTGTTTCAACAGGCATTTGATTTAAAAGGAGTAGAGAGAGCTTCGTTCTGGACAAACGGAATCAACTCTGAAACAAAAGGTATCGATGTGGTAATTTCTCAAAAATACGATGTAATCCCGGATTTTGTAATCAGAAATGATTTTGCATTGAGTTACAACGAAACCAAAAGAGTAGGAGACTTAAATGTTCCTCAATCCATTATTAATGCAGGTGGAGATCCTTATAAATATTCATTTTTCCCGGAATCAAGCCGAATTTATTTAGAAGAAGCAATTCCAAAACTAAAAGCAAATTTAATGACAACATTCAGCATTAAAAAACTGGATATTTATTTAAGAAACAGTTATTTTGGAAAAGTAACAGATCCTGGGGCAACAGATGTAAACTTAGACGGATCATCTTCAGTTTACGAACACCCTGTTTACAGCTCAAAAATAGTTACTGATTTATCTTTTGGATATCAGATTAACGAGAAATTCAGATTCACACTTGGGTTTAATAATATAGGAGATGTATATCCGGACAGAAATAATCCTTCAACTCCGGCATTTACCAATACAACACCAACATTGTCTCCTGCGCCAAGTACAGATTTAACAAATGCAAATCAGTTTGCCTATTCAAGAGCAGTATCACAATTTGGACTAAACGGAAGATTTGGATTTGCCCGTTTAAGCTTTAAATTTTAAGTATTGAATGAGTCTGCCACAGATTATAAAGATGAAACGAATTAGCATTGATTTTAAAATCAGTGTCAGCTTTTAATCTGTGGCTAAACTTCTTCAGTAGAATTCAGCTGTAATTGCCTGAATTTGGTGAATTAAATAATTTTAATGATAAATATCAAAATTTTATTTGGCAGTTAAATAAATATATATTACATTTACTCTATCGAATTAGTCGAGTTTAAAAAAAGAATTAAATTTTAAATTGAAATGAAAACAATAGCAAGAAAAAACATGATGTGTTGTAGTATGATGCAAATGTGCATCCAACCTTGCTGTTGCCAAAAGTAAAAGATCCAATCTTTGTTATAGTTAAACTATAAGCCCTTTTGGTCGCCATCCGAAAGGGCTTTTTTCATTTCAACACTTTTAAATTACAAATTATGAAAACACTAAACTCAATAGCAGTAGAATATTTGTTGAGAAACGATTCTCAAAACAACAACACTAAATCAGAAGAGATAACAAGAGAAGTTATCAGAATAAATACAGAGCAGAATATAAAAAATCAAAAATCATTGCTTTTTCAAATGTATGATCTTGAAGAAGAAGCAGAAGATTTTTTTGCTTAAACCGAATTCAAAATTCAATAACCATTTCAAAAATCAAATAACAATATATAATAGTATTAACAATACCTAAAAACTAAGAAATCATGAGTACACAAAAATTTGCCACAAACGCACTACATGCAGGACACGATGTTACTAAAAATGCAGGAACAAGAGCAGTACCAATTTATCAAACATCATCATATGTGTTTAACGATTCAGATCAGGCTGCCAATTTATTTGGTCTAGCTGAGTCCGGATTTATTTACACCCGGTTAAATAACCCGACAAATGATATCTTAGAACAACGACTTGCAGCGCTGGAAGGCGGAATTGCAGCTGTCGTTACAGCATCAGGAGCATCAGCAATTTCTACTACTTTATTGACTTTGCTAAAAGCCGGAGATCATATTGTAGCTTCTAATAGTTTATATGGCGGAACTTATAATCTTTTAAGTGTAACCTTACCACGTTTAGGGATTACAACAACTTTTGTAGATCCTTCAAAACCGGAAAATTTCACTAAAGCAGCCAAAGAAAACACAAGAGCCTTTTTTGTAGAATCTTTAGGAAATCCAAAATTAGACGTTTTGGACTTAAAAGGAATTTCGGCAGAAGCCAAAAACTTTAAAGTTCCTTTTATTGTAGACAATACCGTTGCTACACCTTATTTATTGAATCCAATTGAGCATGGGGCAGATATTGTGATTCACTCCTTAACCAAATATATTTCAGGAAACGGAACTTCTTTAGGTGGTGTGATTATCGATGCAGGAAAATTTGACTGGTCAAACGGAAAATTTCCTGAGTTTACAGAACCTTCTGCAGGGTATCACGGATTAGTGTATCACGAAGCTCTGGGAAATGCAGCCTTCATTGCAAAAGCAAGAATCGAAGGGTTACGTGATTTTGGCGCAGCTTTAAGTCCGTTTAATGCATTTCAGATCATTCAGGGATTAGAAACATTACCCATCCGAATCCAGAAGCATAGTGAAAATGCTTTGGCTTTGGCCTCTTGGTTAGAAAAACAAGATGAGGTAGTCTGGGTAAATTATCCGGGTTTAAAAAACAATAAATATTATGATTTGGCACAACAATATTTACCAAAAGGACAAAGTGGTGTTATCACATTTGGACTAAAAGGCGGTTTTGAAGCTGCTAAAAAAGTGGTAGACCAAACAAAATTGTTCTCACTTCTGGCTAATATTGGTGATACCAAATCACTAATCATTCATCCGGCAAGTACAACACACCAGCAATTGTCTGATGCAGAACAATTAGAAACAGGAGTTTCAAAAGATCTGGTTCGACTTTCTGTCGGACTTGAAGATATCGAAGATTTAATAGCTGATTTGCAGGTTGCTTTCGCAAACGTTACCCAATCGCAATACAGCATTAATAAAAATTAGGTTTTTTTGTTTTTTGTTTGAAAAATTGCCTTTAGCAGCGTGAGTTCTGCTAGAGGTGATTTTTTATAAAAAACTAACCATATAAAAGTTTTTTCACCATATAAGTGATATAAGTTCATGTTAAGCGTTGCATTACGTTTCAGCTCTTTTTTAAATTTTCTTAGATCACTTATATGGTTTAATTAACCCCCCCAATACATTAGAAATTATGTCAAAGCTTAAAATAAATATCATCCTTTTTGGAATTGGAAATATCGGAAGTACTTTGATCAATCAGATTATCGAAAGTCAGGAGTTTTTTCTCGAAAGTAAAAATGTCGATTTTCATTTTCCAATAATTACAAATTCTACAGTCGCCTTTTTCGAGAAAGAAGGTGTTGGATATGCCTGGGAAACCAATTTCCTGGAATTAGCAGTTCCGTTTAAAGTGCAGGATATTATTGAATTTGCCAAAGAAAATGAATTTGAAAATCTGATTGCTGTTGATGCAACGGCAAGCGATGAGCTAATTCATCATTATAATACGCTGATCGAAAACGGATTTAATATTGTAGCAGTAAATAAAAAAGCCAATACATTGCCAATTGATTTGTATAAAGAAATCAGGTCGAATCTTAAAAAATACGACAAAGAGTTTTTGTACGAAACATCAGTTGATACCGGTTTTCCGGTTTTGCAGACGCTAAGAGATTTGTATTATTCAGGAGAGAAAATTACAAAGATCCGGGGCGTATTTTCAGATAACCTGAGTTATGTTTTTAATCGGTTTGCGAATGAAGAAACCTCTTTTTCATCGCTATTAAAAGATGCCAGTTTACTCGGATTAATGCGATCTACTTTTAAAGAAGATTTATCCGGAAATGATACAGCCAGAAAACTACTGATCCTGACAAGAGAAATTGGAAAGGATTTTGAACTTTCAGATATAAAAATCAATTCCTTAATTCAGGAACAACATTTAGAACCAAATGGCATTTTGAATAAAGAAGCTATTGACAGGTTTTTCAAAATTGCAAAAATTACCCAGGCAGATAATCATGTATTACGATATGTAGGAGAATTTGATGTACAGAAAAACACCTTAGAAGTCAAATTGGTTTCAGAACCGGTTTCCTCAGCCATTGGTCAGCTAAAAGGATCCGATACCATTTTTGAAATTTACACACAATCTTACGCAGATGTTCCAATAGCAATTCAAAGTGCTTCGGCATGCAAGCAGGCTATTTCAAGAGGGATAATAACTGACATTTTGAAAGTGGCCGAAAAAATTAAAAATAAAGAAGCAGTTTGGCTGTAAGTGGTTTCTAATAGTAGTGAGTTGTTCTTTGATATATTGAAACAGAAAAATTTATTGTGTTAATTTTTGTAAGTTTTTACTTTGTTTTTGTGAAATGCTAATTTTGTAAGATGTTTTTTAACGATAAAATGATGTTTTTTAACGTTTTTTAAGATTAATTTGTTGATTCTCACTTGCGTAATTGAGAAAATATTCGCACATTTGTAACACCTCAAAATTACAAATAAATAAATTTAGCTATTCGAAAATAATAGTTATGTCGATCGGGACCAAAGTTGAATTAACTTTATTTCTTATTGATTTTTAAAAGAGAGTAAGTTAAAAATATTTCAACAGTTTCGAGAAGCTATAAAATTAAACAAATGCAGGAATTTTTTAAAATAGAGCGTAAATCACAGATGAATAAATCCTTACAGATGAACAAGATGTTTAACGTCGCACGTATTTGTGTACGCGTCTGTTGATACTAAAAGTATATATAAGTTGTAAAAAACTTAAACCCTTTTGGTATTAAAATCCAAAAGGGTTTTTTTATTCCATTTGGTTACCATAACAAAAAATTAAACAAACAATAAAGATTATAAAACGCAAACTAACATAAACTTAAATATCATGAGCAAATTAAACTACATAGCAAAAACTCTTTCTACATTGAAAAGCCTAAGAGCTGAAAGAAACAATCCGCCGCCAAAAAATGAATTGGTACACCCAAGATTCGGGATAACTGAGACGGATAAAAAAGCGGAGAAAAAAGATCCGGATTCATTATTGTTTTTGATGTATTCAAAAGAAAATGAAACACTTTTTATCTAACTCAAAAAGTGATATAAAATAGGGTAAAACCTGCTTAATTTTACTGGGCAAATTGTTCGGTAATTTTTTGCGTACAATAGTTTGTGTTTGAATTATGTTTAAGAAATCGAGGAATCAGTTTCGATAAAATTTGTTAGTTTAAGAAATTAGTAGTTAATTTGCACCGTTAAGTTCAAAAACGTATTGAAATGTTATAAAGAAAGGACGAGGGATTAGACCCGATGAATCCTTAGCAACCCTTCGTTAAGTCGAAGAAGGTGCTGCATTCTACCACGCCCAAACGTGGAAAGATAACAACAAGAATTTTTCTAGTTTCACTCTAGACTTTCTTTCTAATATTTCCACATACAAATCAAAATTTAAAAGATTTGAAATTGGAAAATATACCAAGTCCCATTATAATTCAGGATTTCATCACAGAGAGTGGTGCATCATATTCATTACTGCCATTAAGTTTTACCCTTTTTGGTTTGCCATTACACAGCGCGCCTGTTGTTTTGGTTAACCATGCTTTAACCGGAAATGCTCAGGTAACAGGAGAAAACGGATGGTGGAATGATTTAATTGGCGACGAAAAAACAATCGATACCAACAAGTATACCGTAATAGCATTCAATGTTCCCGGAAATGGGAATGATTCTTTTATTATCGAAAATTATCAGGACTTTACAACAAGAGATATTGCCAGAATTTTTATAAAAGGATTAGAAGCTTTACAGATTACACAACTTCACACCATAATTGGTGGTTCAGTTGGAGGCGGAATTGCGTGGGAAATTCTGGCATTAGAGCCTAATATTACCCAAAACCTAATTCCAATTGCCACCGACTGGAAATCGACGGACTGGATGATTGCCAATTGCTACCTGCAAGAGCAAATCCTGAACAATTCTTCAAAACCTATAGAAGATGCCAGAATTCATGCCATGTTGTGTTATCGCTCTCCTGAATCATTCAGAGAAAAATTTCAGCGAACAATCAATAACAACCTTTCTGTTTTTAATATAGAAAGCTGGCTGGCACATCACGGCGAAAAATTACAAAAAAGATACCAATTGTCATCTTATAAATTGATGAATCAATTGCTTAAAACCATAGATATTACCAGAAATAGTGACGATTTTGAAACTTTATTGTCCAGAACAAATGCCGCGATTCACATTATCGGAATCAACTCAGATTTGTTCTTTACACCAAAAGAAAATCGGGAAACTTTTCAGGAATTAAAAAAGTTCAAAGACAATGTTTTTTACAGCGAAATAGATTCGGTTCACGGACATGACGCTTTTTTAATCGAGTACAAACAATTAGATCATTTACTTGCCGATATTTTTAAGGCAGAAACAATAGCAAAATAAAATGAAAATATTAAAATTTGGAGGCAAATCGTTATCAAACGGAGAAGGACTTAACAAAGTAGTTTCAATCATTTCTGATAAAGTAAATCAAGGAGAACAAATTGCAGTTGTCGTTTCGGCTCGCGGAAATGCTACAGATGAACTAGAATATATTTTAAAACTTGCCGCTAAAAATGGCAATTACAAACCATTATTTGAAAACTTTAAAGCTTATCAGGTATCAGATTATGCACAAGTAGATTTGTCTGAAGAATTTAATGTTTTAGAAAAACTATTTGAAGGTGTCAGCCTGATTGGAGATTACAGCAACAAAATCAAAGATCAGATTTTATCTAAAGGCGAATTACTTTCGGCTAAATTATTAACCGCTATTCTAAAAGAAAAAGGAGTTCCGGCTAATTTTGTTGATTCAAGAGAATTATTAAAAACCGACTCTAAATTTGGTGATGCACAGCCTTTGGAGCAACTTTCAAAGAAAAATGTCATCAATTATTTCAAAGAGCATAATGGGGCAACAGTTAATATCGTAACCGGTTTTATTGGTTCAAACAATAATAACGATACCACAACCTTAGGAAGAAACGGCAGTAATTATACCGCATCATTGATTGCGAATTATTTAAATGCCGAAGAATTACAAAATTTTACGCACGTTGACGGAATTTACACCGCAAATCCTGATTTGGTTGCCGATGCTAAAAAAATTGAATTCCTGTCTTTTAATGAAGCAAATGAATTAGCCAATTTTGGAGCAACAATTTTGCACGCCAAAACGATAATTCCATTATTAGAAAAAAATATTCCGCTTCGTATTCTGAATACTTTTAACCACGAAAACCGCGGAACTTTAATCACTTCAGATTCGGCAAAAGAAGGAATCAAGACCCTTTCGGTTTTAGAAAACGTATCGTTGGTTAATCTTGAAGGACGCGGATTACTTGGAAAAGCAGGGGTAGATGCCCGAATTTTTAAAGTAATGGGCGATCACAATATTAGTGTAAGCATCATTTCACAAGGTTCTTCAGAAAGAGGAATTGGTCTTGTTGTGGCGACAGAAAAAGCCACAATAGCAATGGTAGAATTAGAAAAAGAGTTTGAAAATGACTTTTATTCTAAAGATGTAAATCAAATCACGGTAACAGACAATGTTTCTGTAATTTCAATCATTGGTCAGGATTTAAGCACTTTTCATAAACCTTATACCGCTTTAATCAAAAATAAAATAGTTCCAATATTATTCAACAACACCGTTACGGGTAAAAACGTGAGTTTGGTGGTTAAAAAAGCCGAGCTAAACAAAGCCTTAAACGTAATTCACGGAGAGATTTTTGGAGTTTCTAAAAAAATCAACATTGCCATTTTTGGGCATGGATTAGTAGGCGGAACTTTAATCAATCAAATTTTGGAATCTGCAGCTTCTATCGAAAAACGTAAAGACATTAAATTAAATGTTTTTGCCATTGCAAACTCTAAAAAACTGCTTTTAAACAAAAACGGTGTAACTGCTGACTGGAAAAATGATATTCAGAAAAACGGACTTGAATATACTATCAATGATGTAATTGCGTATGCGAACCAACATCATTTAGAAAATTTAATAGCAATTGATAATACAGCAAGTGCTACTTTTGTAGAAAACTATATTACACTGGCAGAGAGTAGTTTTGATTTGATTTCGTCTAATAAAGTTGCCAATACATTAAGTTATGGTTTTTATAAAGAGTTGAGAAAAGCCTTGGCGGAAAACCAAAAGAACTATCTGTACGAAACCAATGTTGGTGCAGGATTACCATTAATTGATACCATAAAATTATTGCACCTTTCGGGTGAAAATATTACTAAGATAAAAGGAGTTTTCTCCGGAACATTGAGTTATTTATTCAATAATTTCTCTGCAAAAGATGCTCCGTTTAGTGAGATTTTACAAGAAGCGATTGATAACGGTTATACAGAACCGGACCCGCGTGAGGATTTATGTGGTAATGATGTGGGAAGAAAATTATTGATTCTGGCAAGAGAATTAGATCTGCAAAATGAGTTTGAAGAAATCTCAATTCAGAATTTAATCCCGGAACATTTACGTGAAGGAAATGTTGCTGATTTCCTGGGCAAATTAAAAGAGTTCGACCCAATTTACGAGAAAATAAAAGCAGATCAACAACCCAATCATGTATTAAGATACATTGGTGAATTGTCTGGAGATTTGCAAAATGACAAAGGAATTCTTGAAGTGAAATTAGTTTCAGTACCTTCAGATACTGCTTTAGGCGGATTAAAAGGATCTGATTCTTTCTTCGAAATATATACAGAATCTTACGGAGATCGTCCAATTGTAATTCAGGGAGCCGGTGCAGGTTCTGCTGTAACAGCAAGAGGAGTTTTTGGAGACATCCTGAGATTGTCTGATAAGGGATAACCTATTTTAGAATTTAGATTATAGAGTTCAGATTAAAGATTTCTAAACTCAAAAATAAAAAAAAAGAAAAATACCATGAAAGTAACTTTAAACAGAGTAAATGACGCTTTTCATTTTAAACTCAAAAATGAACGCGGACATGTAGTTGATGTTGACAGCAGAGCCGAATTTGGCGGAAGTGATTTGGGTGCGAGTCCAATGGAATTGGTATTGATGGGAGTTGCAGGATGCAGTGCCATTGATATGATTTCAATCTTAAAGAAACAACGTCAGGAAATCACCTCATTTAACGCTGAGGTTGAAGGAGAACGTGTACAAGTTGGAGAAGCAAAACCTTTTAAAGAAATCGATGTGGTTTTTTATTTAGAAGGTGATATTAATCCTGAAAAAGCTAAAAAAGCAGCACAGCTTTCTTTTGAAAAATACTGTTCTGTAGCCAAAACAGTGGAACCAACAGCAACAATAAGCTACAAAGTTGTCTTGAACAACGAAGCTTTATAAATTAGATAATTTGTCAATTAGATAATTAGAAAATGCTCAGATTGCGCATAAATAATTGACTTGTTTTAGTTTAGATTTCAGTTTTTAAAACTTGAAACCTGAAACTTGAAACAAAAAACAAAAAACAAAAAACAACACACAATGAACACAGAAGAATTTGGTTTTGAAACACAAGCCATAAGAACACAATTAGAAAGAACTCAGTATCTGGAGCATTCGGTGCCATTATACTTATCGTCAAGCTTTGTATTTGAAGATGCCGAAGATATGAGAGCTTCTTTTACAGAAGAAAAAGAAAGAAATATTTACAGCCGTTTCAGTAATCCGAATACGACTGAATTTGTAGATAAAATTTGTAAAATGGAAGGTGCTGAAGCGGGTTATGCTTTCGCAACCGGAATGGCAGCAGTATATTCGACTTTTGCCGCTTTATTAAATGCCGGAGATCACATCGTTTCAGCAAGCAGTGTTTTTGGTTCTACACATGCATTGTTTATGACTTATTTCCCAAAATGGAATATCGAAACTTCTTATTTTGAGATCAACAAACCAGAAACTATAGAAAGTTTCATTAAGCCAAATACCAAAATATTATACGCAGAATCACCTACAAATCCGGGTGTAGATGTAATCGATTTGCAATTATTAGGAGATATTGCCAAAAAACACAATTTGATTTTAATAATCGATAACTGTTTTGCAACGCCATACATTCAGCAGCCAATAAAATTTGGAGCACATTTAGTAGTTCACTCTGCTACAAAATTAATTGACGGTCAGGGACGTGTTTTAGGCGGAGTTACCGTTGGAAGCGAAGATTTAATCAGACAGATTTATTTATTCTCAAGAAATACAGGTCCGGCTTTATCACCATTTAATGCCTGGGTTTTATCAAAAAGTTTAGAAACCCTGGCAATTCGTGTGGAGAAACATTGCGAAAATGCTTTGAAAGTAGCTGAATTTTTAGAAGCGCATCCAAATGTAAACAGCGTAAAATATCCATTCCTGAAATCGCATCCACAATACGAAATTGCCAAAAAACAAATGAAATTGGGAGGAAATATTATTGCTTTTGAAATTAAAGGCGGAATTGAAGCAGGACGAAAATTCCTGAACGCAATTAAGCTTTGTTCTTTATCAGCTAATATTGGCGATACCAGATCAATTGTAACACATCCTGCATCAACAACACATAGTAAACTCTCTGAAGAAGATCAGCTTGCTGTTGGTATTACACAAGGCTTAGTACGTGTTTCTGTAGGTCTGGAAACTGTAGAAGATGTAATTGCTGATTTGAAACAAGCGCTGGATTAATTTTAGATTTAAGAGCTTGATCCCGATACTGTTCGGGATAAAAATATAAATTAATGACGATTTTTGACTGTAAATTTATTACTGTTAAAAATCGTCATTTTTTTAGGTGGTTGTTTCAGTAAAAAATATATTTTTGTTAAAATGAAATAACAAAATTAATAACAACCAAAAACTAAAAACCACATTAATTATGAGTAACTCTACTTATGTTCTGGATGATAAATTATTGGCATCCAATGGCAGTCGTTTTCTAAATTATATTTTAGATCTTATTTTATTCATGGTTCTCTTATTTATCGTTTTACTTTCTATTAGCATTATTTCAGCACTACTTGGCGCTCCTGGTGTAGGGCACTGGTTTGATGAATTGGGTGATGCAGGATGGAGAATTTTATCTATAATAGGGGCATTAATTTATTATACCTTGTTTGAAGTTCTCTTTGGAAGAACATTGGCAAAGTTTATAACAGGAACGATAGTAGTAGATGAAAATGGAGAAAAACCGGATTTTGGTACTATATTTAAAAGAAGTTTATGTCGTTTAATCCCATTTGATGCTTTCTCTTTTCTGGGAAATAATGGAAGAGGATGGCACGATTCAATTTCTGATACTTATGTAGTGCGAAAAAAAGCGTTAGATACAGAAGTAAAAATGTTTAAAGAATTGAATTTAATTGGAGCTAAAGAAGTAAATTGATAGATATAGTAGAATATCATTTTTGATTCTGTTATTATTCTCGTTCAAAAAGCCTATTTTTGTTGCAGAAAAATATGTGGTTTGTTGTTTTTAGGCAGAAGTCTAAAATCTGCATTTCACCATCTAAAATTAATATAGTGCTTTCAAAGAAAACAAAATACGGAATTAAAGCCTTGACTTATCTAGCCAGACGTGAGAATAATGATCCTGTTCAAATTGCCGAAATTGCAAAAAGTGAACATATTTCAATCAAATTTTTGGAAAGTATTTTATTGTTGCTTAGAAATTCCGGTTTTTTAGGTGCTAAAAAAGGAAAAGGCGGAGGATACTATCTTATCAAGGATCCTAAAGATATTAGCATGGCTAAGGTCTATCGAATTCTTGAAGGACCAATTGCATTGTTGCCATGTGCCAGTCATAATTTTTATGAAAGATGTGATGACTGCGATGATGAATCTACTTGTGCAGCCAGACGCTTAATGATGGAGGTTCGTGACAATACACTTAAGATATTAGAAAGTAATTCTCTTGCAGATATTGCATTTTAAAGAAAATTTCAAACCATATGAGTCATATAAAGTAATAGAATTGCTTTAAAATGTAAGTTTTGTAAGCTTTTATTAAATGAACTTATATAACTTATATGGTTTTTAAAGAAATTAAAAAATCAATTTATATCCTGCCAGAAAAAGCATCACCGCAATTGCGTTTCTAAGAAACAAATCCGGAACCTTTCCGCTAAGCATACTTCCAATAAAAATTCCGGGAAGAGATCCCATTAATAATTGTCCCAGCAAAACAAGATCTAAGTTTCCCATAGAAGCATGTCCAATTCCTGCAACAAGAGTTAAAGGAACAGCATGAGCAATTTCAGTTCCAACCAAACGGGGCGTTGGTAAAAGCGGGTAAAGGAAAAATAAAGTAACAGTTCCTAAAGCACCTGCTCCAATAGAAGTTAACGTAACAGTTGCTCCAAGTAAAACCCCAATACCAATAGTCAGCATGTTTTGTGTGTGACTTTCGCTATGAAATTTATCTCCTGCATGTTTTTGAGAATATTTCAATAACTTCTTTTTAAATAAGATAGCAATCGAAGTAAAAAGCAATGCCCAGCCTAAACTGTATTTTATAACCGAATTGATAGTCGATATATCTGTTTTAATACTATTTAATATCCATAAAGTCAGTAAAGCTGCCGGAACACTTCCTAAAGTTAGCCAGCCTGTAATCGTCCAATTGATGTTTCCTTTTTTATGATGTACAAACACGCCTCCTGCTTTAGTAAAAGCCGCATACAATAAATCTGTACCAACTGCTGTAGTGGGAGGGATACCAAAGTATAACAAAATAGGAGTCATCAAAGAGCCGCCTCCAACACCCGTTAACCCAACCACAAATCCAACTACTAAACCCGCAATTACAAGACCTAT
This sequence comes from Flavobacterium chilense, assembly GCF_001602525.1. Classification (GTDB taxonomy): domain Bacteria; phylum Bacteroidota; class Bacteroidia; order Flavobacteriales; family Flavobacteriaceae; genus Flavobacterium; species Flavobacterium chilense. Next base: position 40,251 of record NZ_LSYT01000016.1, on the reverse strand, counting down.
TTGAAAATCCATGTATAAAAATTTGATGTAAAAATAGAAACAATTTTATAATTATCCTATGGATGTGGTAGACTTTAAAAATCATTTTAGAATTAATTAGATAATAAAGTGTTTATCTTGTTGTAATACAGTAGGATAAGGTTTTTAACAACATTAATCAAATTGTTATATTTCGTAAAGTGCTTTCAGTGGTAATCTTAAGATAATTAGCGCCGTAAAAAAATCAAATATTGTTTTGATATTTAGAAATAAGTAGTAATTTTGCTTTTCAATCTACTAGTCCGATAGGGTAATAGGTTTTTGATGAAAAAACAAACAATAGTATGGAGAACGAACTAAAAATAAACAGTATTAACGTTAAGGCCGATGCCGCGTTAAAAGAGAAATTATGGGTTGTGATACCGGTAGTTCTGTTGGCAGGTTTATTGATCACACTATTGTATAATCACTATGCCGAATTTTCTTGGGATGGGTTTGTAGGTGGTTTTAATCAGGAGTTTTTAGTGTTTTTTGCTATTGGAGTATTTGCACAATTAGTAGATGGAACTTTAGGAATGGGTTACGGAGCAACTTCAACGTCATTTTTATTGGCTTACGGAGTTCCGCCGGTTGTGAGTAGTACTGCAGTCCACGTGTCTGAAATGTTTACAACAGGAGCATCTGCACTTTCACATCACCGTTTTGGAAATATCAATAAAAAACTCGTAAAGCATTTGCTAATTCCGGGAGTTTTAGGTTCGATAACTGGAGCTTATTTATTGTCAGATGTTATTAATGGAGATATTATTAAGCCATTTATTGCAGTTTACATGATTGTTTTAGCGGTTATCATTATCAGAAAAGCTTTGAAAAAAACAATTGTAAAAAAGAAAACCAAAAAATTAGGAGCTCTGGCTGTTTTTGGAGGTTTTATGGATTCAGTTGGAGGAGGAGGCTGGGGGCCAATTGTAACTTCGACCTTATTAGGAAGAGGAAGAAATCCGAGATATACAATTGGTTCGGTAAATGCAGCTGAGTTTGCGATTTCGTTTGCAAGTGGTATAACATTTATGCTTTTTGGCGGAATTCATGGCTGGCAGGTGATTATCGGATTAATTTTAGGAGGATTAATTTCAGCGCCATTAGCCGCATATTTGGTAAACAAAATCAAAAGAAAACCAATGATGGTTGCCGTTGGGATTTTAATTATATTATTGAGTTTAAAAACATTATCTAAATTATTGTAATTCTTTAGATAGGGAGAAAGAGATTATGAGTGCGATTATTGTACAAGAATTATTAGATAAAACTAAAGATTTTTCACTAGATGAAACATTAGTTTTTTTAGCAGAAAAGTTTCCGGGAAAAGTAATTTTTTCCACTTCTTTTGGTCAGGAAGATCAGGTAATTACAGATTTTATTGCAAAAAGTAATACTGATGTTACCGTTTTTACTTTAGACACCGGAAGATTGTTTCAGGAAACTTACGATGTTTTTCACAAGACATTAAAAAAATACAAAAGACCTATCGAAGTTTATTTTCCGGAAGCCGCTGCGGTTGAAAATTTACTAAAAATAAAAGGACCAAACAGCTTTTATGATTCAGTAGAAAACAGAAAAGAATGCTGTTTTATTCGAAAAGTAGTTCCGCTACGAAAAGCTTTGGCAGGAAATTCAGTCTGGATTACAGGATTAAGAGCCGAACAATCAGAAAACAGACAGGATTTACATTTGTTTGAATACGACGGAAACTTCGAAATCATAAAATTCAATCCGTTACTAAAATGGACTTTAGAAGAAGTTGAAACGTATCTGCAAGAAAACAATGTACCTCAAAATGCTTTACACAAACAAGGTTTCGTAAGTATTGGCTGTGCACCTTGTACAAGAGCTATTTTTCCGGGTGAAGACATCAGAGCCGGAAGATGGTGGTGGGAATCAAGCCATAAAGAGTGTGGTTTGCATAGTGCTAAGAAAGACTAAGTCTAGATTTTTAGAGGCAAGAAGCAAGAGACAAGAAAATAGAATAAAGAATATAGATTTAAAGTTCTGAAGGAACGATCCATATTGTAGCGCCGGATTTTAATCCGGGGAAGAATAGAAAACAGAATAAATAGCGGAAAGTTTTAGAGTAACTCACAACTTAAAACCTGAAACTTGAAACTAAAAAATATCAAACAAAAAACAATGAGTTCAGTATTAAAAACAAACGCTTTAGAGAGTGAAGCGATATACATTTTCAGAGAAGTAATTTCACAGTTTGACAAACCGGTTTTACTTTTCTCAGGCGGAAAAGATTCTATTACATTAGTGCGTTTAGCGCAAAAAGCATTTTTTCCTGCTAAGATTCCGTTTCCTCTATTGCACGTTGATACAGGACACAATTTCCCTGAAACAATTGCTTTCAGAGACAAATTGGTAGAAGAATTAGGTTTAGAGTTGATCGTACGTAATGTTCAGGATGCTATTGATGAAGGAAAAGTGGTAGAAGAAACAGGAAAATATTCTAGTAGAAACAGCCTGCAGACAACAACACTTTTAGATGCAATCGAAGAATTTAAGTTTGATGCTTGTATTGGTGGTGCACGTCGTGATGAAGAAAAAGCAAGAGCTAAAGAACGTATTTTCTCAGTTCGTGATGATTTCGGACAATGGGATGAGAAAAATCAGAGACCTGAATTGTTTGATATTTTAAATGGAAAGATTGAAAACGGACAAAACGTTCGTGTTTTTCCAATTTCAAACTGGACAGAATTAGATGTTTGGAGTTATATCGAAAAAGAACACATCGAAATTCCATCAATCTATTTTTCACATAAAAGAAAAGTTTTTTTGAGAGACGGTTTAATTTGGTCGCATTCTCCTTTTGTGTACCAGGAAGAAGACGAACAAATCGAAGAAAGAATTGTTCGCTTCAGAACCGTTGGAGATATGAGTTGTACAGCAGCAGTTGAATCTTACGCAGCAACAATCGAAGAAGTTGTTGGAGAAATCAGAGAATCAACCATTTCTGAAAGAGGAGCCAGAATTGATGACAAACGTTCTGAAGCTGCCATGGAAAAGAGAAAACAACAAGGTTATTTTTAATTGATAATTAATAATTAACAATTGATAATTAAAAAGTAGAATCAAGAAAACAAAAACATACGGATTTATAAGTTTCGAAAGAACATGAAACCTGAAACTTTAAACCTGAAACAACATACAAGAATGGAAGTTTTAAAAATAGCAACAGCAGGAAGTGTAGATGACGGAAAAAGTACTTTGATCGGGAGATTATTGTACGATACAAAATCATTGACAACGGACAAAATAGAAGCAATCGAAAAAAGCAGTAAACAAAAAGGATACGATTATCTGGATTTTTCTTTGGCAACTGACGGATTAGTAGCCGAAAGAGAACAAGGAATCACGATTGACGTTGCGCACATTTATTTTTCGACTGCAAAGAAAAGTTACATTATTGCCGATACTCCGGGTCACGTAGAATATACCAGAAACATGGTTACGGGAGCTTCAACTTCTCAGGTTTCTATTATTTTAATTGATGCCAGAAAAGGAGTTATTGAGCAAACATACCGTCACTTTTTTATCAATAATTTATTGCGAGTAAAAGAAGTAATTGTTGCGATTAATAAAATGGATTTAGTTGATTATTCTGAAGAAGTTTTCAATAAAATCAAAGCCGATTTTCAGGCATTAAATGCAAAAAGTACATTCAAAGAACAAAACGTAAGTTACATTCCGTTAAGTGCAATCAATGGCGGAAACGTAGTTGATAAATCTGCAAATATGCCTTGGTATGACGGACAAACGGTATTAGAACATTTAGAAGGACTGCATTCTTCAGATGTTTTTGAAACAGGAAAAGCACGTTTCCCTGTTCAGACTGTGATTCGTCCAAAAACAGAAGAATACCACGATTTTAGAGGTTACGCAGGAAAGTTATACGGAAACTCAATTAAAGTTGGAGATGCCGTAACAGTTCTTCCATCTTTAACAGAATCAAAAGTATCTAAAATTCACTTTTTCGATAAACAATTTGATGAAGCCGTTGCAGGTTCTTCAATCACAATCGAATTAGAAAATGATATCAATGTAACAAGAGGCGATATGATTGTAAAATCATCAGAACTTCCAAAAATTGAAAAAGAAATCACCACAACAGTTTGCTGGATGGACAGTAAGAAACTGGTTGCAGGAACAAAATACATTGTACAGCACAATACAAATTCAGTTTTAGCAAAAGTAGAAAGTATTAAAAATACAATCTCAACAGACTATTCCGGAACAAAAGAAGCATCACAATTAGCGATAAACGAAATTGGAGAAGTAAGCATCAAACTAAGCAAACCATTATATTTTGATGCCTATAACGATAACAAATCAAACGGAGCTTTTATCTTAATTGATAAAGCAACAAATACAACAGCAGGAGTAGGATTCATTAGGTAGTTTCACTGCTGTAAACAATAAGCTATAGGCTGTAAGCTTTTAGCAAAAAACGTATAAAAGGCATGCAAGAAAGCTTAGCCTCTTACCTAATGCCAAGCCAGAAAAAGACAAAGTTAATAAAGTTTAAAGCGTATAGCCTAAAGCCTAAAGCGTAAAAGAAATGGAAAGTTTTAGAACAGAAATAGAAAATCCGATTGTTCAGAAAGAGATCATCGATTTAGAGAAAAAAATTCATTTATTCCGTGGAGGAAAAATTGATGATGAGCGTTTTCGTAGTCTTCGTTTAGCGCGTGGAATTTACGGACAGCGTCAGGAAGGTGTACAAATGATTCGTATCAAGTTGCCTTATGGTAAAGTGACCAGCGAACAATTGATACGTATCACTAAAGTTTCTGATGAGTATTCTACAGGACGTTTGCATATTACAACACGTCAGGACATTCAGATTCACTATGTAAGTTTAGACAGAACTCCTGAACTTTGGGCAAATTTAGCCAAAGACGATGTGACCTTGCGTGAAGCTTGTGGTAATACAGTAAGAAACATTACAGCAAGTGAACTGGCAGGTGTAGATGTAAACGAACCATTTGATGTTTCGCCTTATGCACATGCTTTATTCCAATACTTACTAAGAAATCCAATTTGTCAGGAAATGGGACGTAAATTCAAAATTTCGTTCTCCTCTTCTGAAGAAGATACTGCTTTAAGCTATTTACACGATTTAGGATTTATTCCAAAAATTAAAGACGGACAACGCGGATTTAAAATTATGTTTGGAGGAGGTTTAGGATCTCAGCCAGCGCATGCCGAATTGCTTTCGGAGTTTGTTCCGGCAAACGAAATCATTCCAACAGCAGAAGGAATCATCCGTATTTTTGACAGATATGGTGAGCGTGCCAAAAGAATGAAAGCACGTATGAAATTTTTAATCAAAGAAATGGGAAGAGATGTTTTCCTTGATTTGGTTGAAAAAGAGAAAAAAGCCATTGCTTTTGAAACCTACGAAATAGATACAACTGCTTTTGACGGTCCAATTGCAGAACCAGTATTAGAAGTTCCGCAAGTTACAATCGAAGATACAGGAGCTTACGAAGCATGGAAAAAATCGAATGTAATTGCACAAAAGCAAGAAGGTTATTATGCTATTGGAATCAAAGTTTTATTAGGAGATTTTTATACTGATAAAGCCCGATTATTAGCTGATTTAATTAAAAATTACGCAGCAAATGAATTGCGTTTTTCATTGCGTCAAAATATTGTAATACGTCATGTAAAAGAAGAAAATTTACCATTCTTTTATCAGGAATTAGCCAAGTTGAACTTCGTTCATTTAGGCTATAATTCTACTGCAGATATTACAGCATGTCCGGGTACTGATACTTGTAATTTGGGGATTGCAAGTAGTACCGGAATTGCAGAAGAACTCGAGAAAGTTCTAAATGCAGAATACCCGCAATATCTAAACAATCGTGAAATAGAGATCAAAATTTCAGGTTGTATGAATGCCTGCGGCCAGCATAATATGTCTGCAATTGGATTTCAGGGAATGTCGATAAACTCAGGAAAATTAGTGGCTCCGGCATTACAGGTTTTACTAGGCGGAGGAAGATTAGGAAACGGATCAGGGCGTTTTGCTGATAAAGTGATCAAAATTCCAAGCCGTAGAGGACCAGATGCATTACGTACCATTTTAAATGATTTTGATGCCAATGCAAACGGAGAAAAATTCCTGAATTATTATGATGCAAAAGGAGAGAAATATTTCTATGAAATTTTAAAACCTTTCGCAGACGTAACCAATTTAACCGAAGCTGATTTTGTAGACTGGGGTAACGCAGATAACTACGTAAAAGCAGTAGGAGTTGGAGAATGTGCGGGAGTTGTGATCGATTTAGTTGCTACTTTATTATTAGAAGCCAAAGATAAATTGACGTTTGCTCAGGAATCATTCGACGAAGGAAAATGGTCAGATGCTATTTACCATGCTTACGCAGGATTTGTAAACGGTGCGAAAGCATTGTTGCTTTCAGAAAATGAAAAAACAAATAATCACGCAGGAATTGTAGACTTATTTGATACTGTTTTCATCGCAACATCTAAAATAGAATTGGCAACAACATTTAGAGAATTAGTATATCAAATCAATCAAAATGAACCATCAGAAGCATTTGCAAAAGCATATATTCAACAAGGAATTTCATTTTTTGATACAATAGAAAAATACAGAGCTCAAGAATTAGCAAATGCTTAATATCAAACCAAAAGTAACTTTAGTTGGCGCAGGCCCCGGTGATCCGGATTTGCTTACGCTCAAGGCCGTAAAAGCACTAGCTGAAGCGAATGTGGTTTTGTACGATGCCCTGGCCAATGACGAAATATTAGAACACGCTCCTAAAAATGCCATCAGGATTTTTGTTGGAAAAAGAGTCGGAAATCATGCTTATACGCAAGATCAGATCAATCAGTTGATTGTTGATAATGCGTTGACGTATGGAAATGTGGTACGTTTAAAAGGTGGAGATCCGTTTATCTTCGGACGTGGAAGTGAAGAAATTGACTTTGTAGAAAGTTTTGGAATCCCAACCTTTGTAGTTCCGGGAATTTCATCTGTAGTTGCAGTTCCTGCAAGTCAGGGAATTTCGATTACAAAACGTGGCGTTTCAGAAAGCTTCTGGGCGATTACCGGAACAACATCAGATAGAAAATTGTCTTCAGATGTAGCTTTGGCAGCACAATCATCTGCAACTGTTGTAATCTTGATGGGAATGCACAAACTGCCTCAGATTATTGATCTATTTCAAAAAGAAAATAAAGGAAATTTACCCGTTGCGATTATCCAAAACGGAACAACATCAGAAGAAAAGGTAGGAGTTGGAACAGTAGATTCGATTGTTGAAATTGTAAAAGAACAAAAATTGAGTTCGCCAGCAATTATCGTTCTGGGAGAAGTTGTCCGCGAAAGCAACAAATTAAAAGGTTTTTACGAAGAATTTCTATCAAAAGAAATCGTGAGATAATAAAACATAGCCCGAGGTTTCAACCTTGGGAACGCATGGATATTTAATTCAATATGCATCAAAAAATCATCTAATTTTGTTTAGATGAAATTAAATTAAAATGGAACAAAACGAATTATATCCAATATTCTTAAAGCTTCATAATCTGAATGTTTTAATTGTGGGAGGAGGAAACGTAGGACTGGAAAAGCTTTCTTTTTTGTTAAAGTCAAGTCCAAATGCAAATGTTGAGGTTGTTGCACCAAATTTTCATTTAGAAATAAAAGTTTTAGCAGAAAACCATCCTTCGATAACATTAACAAAATCGAAGTTTAAAAAGAAAATGCTCAAAAAGCGTCATATGGTAATCGCTTGTACCGATGATTTAAAAGTCAATAAAAGAGTTTACGAACTGTCGAGAAAGCGTTATCTGATTTGCAATATTGCCGATACACCGGATTTGTGTGATTACTATCTGGGTGGAATCGTAACAAAAGGAAATGTAAAAATTGCCATTTCGACCAACGGAAAATCACCAACAACAGCCAAAAGGCTAAGAGAGTTTTTTGAAGAAGTTATTCCGGATGATATCAATAAAATGGTTGAGAATCTCAATGAATACAGGAAAACACTGAAAGGTAATTTTGAAGACAAGGTGAAAAGAATGAACGAGATTACCGCTTCATTAAAAAATAAAGAGTAAAAAATTTCACAAAGAAATGAATGATAAAAATCATTGAAATTAGAATAAATTATTCGTTCCTTTGTATTATTAAGAATGATTATAAACAACAAACATAATGATTAAAACAGATATACTTATAATTGGAGCAGGACCAACAGGTTTATTTGCCGTTTTTGAGGCAGGATTATTAAAATTAAAATGCCATATTTTAGATGCTTTGCCACAAGCAGGAGGACAACTTTCAGAATTGTATCCAAAAAAACCTATTTATGATATCCCTGGTTTCCCTGAAGTTTTAGCAGGAGATTTGATTGACGGATTACAAGAGCAAATCAAACAATTCGAACCAGGCTTTACATTAGGTGAGCGCGCAGAAACAATCGAAAAACAAGAAGACGGAAGTTTTATCGTAACCTCAAATAAAGGAACTAAATTTCATGCACCGGTTATTGCTATCGCAGGAGGTTTAGGAAGTTTTGAGCCACGTAAACCACTTATTGAAGATATCGAGTTTTATGAAGATAAAGGAGTAAAATACTTCATCAAAAATCCTGAAAAATTCAGAGATAAAAGAGTTGTTATTGCAGGAGGAGGAGATTCAGCATTAGACTGGAGTATTTTCCTTGCCAATGTAGCTTCAGAAGTAACTTTAATTCACAGAAGAAACGAATTTAGAGGAGCTCTTGATTCTGTAGAAAAAGTACAGGAATTAAAAACAGCCGGAAAAATCAAATTAATTACACCGGCAGAAGTTATCGGAATCAATGGTGCAGAGCATGTTGAATCATTAGACATCGAAGAAAACGGTGCACACCGTAAAATCGAATGTGACTATTTTATTCCACTTTTTGGATTAACACCAAAATTAGGTCCAATCGGCGACTGGGGATTAGAAATCGAGAAAAATGCCATTAAAGTAAATAATGCATTAGATTACCAAACTAATATTCCGGGAATCTTTGCTATTGGAGACGTAAATACCTATCCAGGAAAATTAAAATTAATCCTTTGTGGATTCCACGAAGCAACTTTAATGTGTCAGGCAGCATACCAAATCATCAATCCAGGTAAAAAATATGTATTGAAATACACAACAGTTTCTGGTGTAGATGGTTTCGACGGAACTCGTAAAGAAGCACCAAAAGCAGTTGTGAAGGCGATTGTTTAGTCTAAGTTTCTAAGGAACTAAGATTTTTATATAGTAAGCCCAAACCATTATGGTTTGGGCTTTTTTTTATTCATCATGCAGAATCCCAGAGAGATAACATATTTATAGACATAAACAATTCCGTATATAAAAAGCTCCAGCGGAGCGACATATCTCGTATTATATACGGCTGTAGCCAGTAGCTATAAAATTTTAAAACAAGTTATAAACTTAGTATCTTAGTAGCTCAGAATATTAGAATCTTAAAAAAAATGGCTTTCGACGAACATAATGCCCAAAGAATCCGAATCTTTCTACAGCATAAAGGCGCCGATTTTTTTGAAAAGAAAATGTTTGGTGGCATTGTTTTTATGGTAGATAATAAGTTGTGCTGCGGAACCCGTCTCGACAAAAAAGTTGACGAAAATCTACTTCTGTGCAGAATTGATGATATTGCTTACTCAGAAGCCATAGAAAGAGACGATGTGCTCCCAATGCCCAATGCTGATAAGCCAATGAAAAACTACATTTTTGTTACCGAGATTGCCTGGAAAAGAAACCAGGATTTAGAGTATTGGTTACAGCTTTGTTTAGACTTTAATCCTTTAGCAAAAGCAAGCAGGAAGAAATAACTACAAGTTTAAATTAAATAGACCTAGTCCATCGTGTTGAAATATTCAATAATAGAATTATCATATCGCTTTTTAAAGTTCGATGATGTGTATCAGAATATGAAAAAACAGATAGAAAACGCTAAACTGAGCATCTCAGCATCTTAGAACTTTAGTAGCTTAAAAAAAGAACTTAGAACCTCAGAATCTTAGCTTCTTAGAAACTTTAAAAAACACTTGCAATTGTTCAGCTTATGTCTTTACTTTGCACTGTTCTTAAAATTACTGAAAGTTATCACGAAAGGCGGAGGGAAAGACCCAATGAAACCTTAGCAACCCTTTATCATAAAGAAGGTGCTACATTCTACTTTGTACTAATCATAGTATCTAAGATAGATAACACAAATACATAAAAGTATTTCTCAAAACACTTCCTGACAACTTACAATATAATTTTACCGAATTCACTTTGGTATCATGAGCGAATCATTGGCGCATTTTTGCGGTCAATAGTTCCCGCTTTACGTTGCAATCATTTTGCTTTTTAAAGGAAAAAGCAAAATAATTTCCACTTCAATCGGGGCTAATGAGCCAGCAATAGTGTGTTTTTGGAATTAATGTAAAAAAAAATATCGAAGGGAAGCCCTACAGGTTTTTTAAAATCTATCGGGTTTAAATAGAGCCTTCAAAATTATAATTTAAAAAGCTTTGCGCCTTAGTGCCTTAGCGGCAAAAGAATATGGCAATTACAATTCAAGAAGCAATAAAAAAAAATATCCTAATCCTTGACGGAGCAATGGGAACGATGTTGCAACGCTATAATTTCTCCGAAGAAGATTTTCGTGGAGAGCGTTTCAAAGACTTTCCGCATCCGTTAAAAGGAAACAACGATTTACTATCCATAACACAACCCGGCGCCATTCGCGATGTTCACGCAGCTTATTTTGAAGCTGGTGCAGACATTGTAGAAACCAACACTTTTTCAGGAACGACAATCGGTATGGCCGATTACTTCCTGGAAGAATTGGTTTATGAACTAAACTACGAATCGGCAAAAATCGCAAGACAAGTAGCCGATGAGTTTACCGCAAAAAATCCGGATAAACCACGTTTCGTAGCTGGTTCAATTGGTCCAACAAACAGAACAGCGAGTATGTCTCCGGATGTAAACGATCCAGGTTACAGAGCCGTAACATTTGATGATTTACGAATTGCTTACAAACAACAAGTAGAAGCCTTAATGGATGGCGGCTGTGATTTACTTTTGGTAGAAACGATTTTCGATACTTTAAATGCAAAAGCAGCACTTTTTGCGATAGAAGAAGTAAAAGAAGAACGCAATCTGGATATTCCAATCATGGTTTCTGGAACTATTACGGATGCTTCCGGAAGAACACTTTCTGGGCAAACCGTTGAAGCGTTTCTGATTTCAGTTTCACATATTCCGTTATTAAGCGTAGGATTTAATTGCGCTCTTGGAGCCGATTTGTTGAAACCGTATTTAAAAACATTATCCCAACATACACAATTTAATGTTTCGGCACATCCAAATGCAGGATTACCAAATGCATTCGGACAATACGATGAAACACCAGAACAGACTCAGGCTTTAATCAAAGAATATTTAGACGATAATTTAATTAATATCATTGGTGGTTGCTGCGGAACAACTCCGGATCATATTAGATTAATTGCTGAGGTTGCGAAGGATTATAAGCCACGTGTGGCACCGGTTTTTGCATAATTTCATGATCAGTTTTTAAATAAATATGAAGAAAATTTTGTTTCTGATTAGTTTGACACTTGTAAGCTGCAATTATACAACCAATACAGTTTTTCAGAAAAGCATTAAATGTGAAGATTGTTTAGTTACAAAAGAAGAGACAGCAGTTGGAATAGCAGAACCTATTTTATTTGAATCATATGGTAAAGATCATATAAAAGACCAAAGACCTTATAAAGTAACAATAGAAAATGATTCTATTTGGCATATTGAAGGGACTTTTAATAGTATTGGTTTTGGAGGTGTCTTTGATATTAAAATCTCAGCAAAAAACGGGAAGGTTCTTTATATGATGCATGGAAAGTAGAAAGATAATTGAAAAGCAAAAGAAATATAAAGGTTATTATGAAACCGAGTTTGCGTGAGGGATAGAAGTGAAAAGCCCGCAGACCAATGCAGTGAAACGAAATTGGTCGAGGACTTGTAACGGATAGCCCGACCGAAGGACACGCCCAAATTAAAATATTGAAAACGAATATACCTACAAGGCTTTAAAAGCCTCACAGGAAAGAAAATAGAATAAAAAACTTAGAACCTTAGTATCTCAGGATCTTAGTAACTTAGAAAAGAAATGACAGAAAATAGAAGAGACCTTGTATTATCAGGATTAGAACCGTTAATTATTACACCAACCAGTGTTTTTGTAAACATTGGCGAACGTACAAATGTAACAGGTTCACGAAAATTCCTAAGATTAATCAAGGAAGAGAAGTATGACGAGGCACTTGATATTGCAAGGCAGCAGGTAGAAGGGGGAGCACAGATCATCGATATTAATATGGATGAAGGAATGCTTGATGGTGTTCAGGCAATGACTAAATTTTTGAATTTAATTGCATCAGAACCGGATATTTCAAGAGTGCCTATTATGATCGACAGCTCGAAATGGGAAATCATCGAAGCAGGTCTTAAAGTAGTACAAGGAAAAAGTGTTGTAAACTCGATTTCGTTAAAAGAAGGTGAAGAAGCCTTTATACATCATGCCAAACTAATCAAACGATACGGAGCGGCAGCTATTATTATGGCTTTTGACGAAGTAGGTCAGGCAGATAATTATGACCGAAGAGTCGAGATTTGCCAGCGTTCGTATGATATACTGGTAAACAAAGTTGATTTTCCTCCACAGGATATTATTTTCGATTTGAATATTTTCCCGGTTGCAACCGGAATGGAAGAACATCGCTTAAATGCTTTGGACTTTTTTAGAGGTACAAAATGGGTTCGTGATAACTTACCACATGCTCATATTAGTGGTGGAGTAAGTAACGTTTCGTTCTCTTTTAGAGGAAACGATACCGTTCGTGAAGCGATGCACTCGGTATTTTTATACCACGCGATCAAGAACGGAATGACAATGGGAATCGTAAATCCGGAGATGCTTTCGATTTATGACGATATCCCAAAAGATTTATTAGAACACGTTGAAGACGTGATTCTTGACAGACGTGATGATGCAACAGAAAGACTTTTAGATTTTGCCGAGAATGTAAAAGGCGAAGTAAAAAGCGATGAAAAAGCCGTTCAGGAATGGCGTTTAGGAACCGTTCAGGAGCGTATAACACACTCATTAGTAAAAGGAGTTGATGCTTTTATTGAAGAAGATGTAGAAGAAGCCCGTTTAGCAGCAACAAAACCTATTGAAGTTATCGAAATCAACTTGATGACAGGAATGAATGTCGTTGGAGATTTATTTGGAAGCGGAAAGATGTTCCTGCCTCAGGTAGTAAAGTCGGCACGTGTAATGAAAAAAGCCGTAGCATATTTATTACCTTTTATTGAAGCCAGCAAACAAGCCGGAGACAAACAAGGAAACGGAAAAATATTGATGGCAACCGTAAAAGGAGATGTTCACGATATTGGTAAAAACATCGTTTCGGTAGTTTTGGCTTGTAACAACTATGAGATTGTAGATCTGGGTGTTATGGTGCCTCCGGAAAAAATCATTGCGGCTGCGATCGAACACAATGTTGATATTATTGGTTTAAGCGGACTGATCACACCTTCGCTTGACGAAATGGTGTATCTGGCTAAAGAATTAGACAAACAAGGAATCAAAATTCCGATTATGATTGGTGGAGCAACCACTTCGCGTGCCCATACTGCCGTGAAAATTGCGCCACAATATAGAGAAACTGTAATTCACGTAAACGATGCTTCAAGAGCTGTTACTGTTGCAGGAAACCTGTTAGATCATAACAGAAAAATATATGCGGCAGATATTCGTGCAGAATACGATTCATTTAGAGAAACATTCTTAAATCGTTCAAGAGACAAAAACTTCCTGACGATTGAAGATGCCCGTAAAAATAAAATGCAATTGGATTGGTCTGAATATACTCCGAGTAAACCAAAAGTAATTGGAGCACAAACCATCGAAATAGAACTGGATGTTTTGGTTCCGTATATCGACTGGACACCATTTTTTCAAACTTGGGAATTGTACGGAAAATATCCTGCGATTTTAACGGATGAAGTTGTGGGTAAAGAAGCGACTTCTGTTTTTGCAGATGCTCAGGCGATGTTGAAAGTAATTCTGGAAGAGAAAAAATTAAAAGCAAAAGGTATTTATGGAATTTTCCCTGCGAATCAGGTGGATGATGATGACATCGAGTTACGTGATGAAAACGGAAAAGTTCTGGAGAAATTCTTAACGCTTCGCCAGCAGTCACAAAAAACAAAAGGTGCACCCAATATTGCATTGTCTGATTTTATTCTGCCAAAAGAAAGCGGAATAGAAGATTATATGGGAGCTTTTTGCGTAACCACAGGTTTTGGTGTAGATGAATGGGCAGCAGAATATGAAAAGAATTTAGATGATTATAATTCGATCATGGTAAAAGCGCTTGCCGATCGTTTTGCTGAGGCTTTCGCCGAATATCTTCACGAGAGAGTCCGTAAAGATTTCTGGGGTTATGATAGAGAAGAATCTTTAACAAACGAAGAATTGATTAAAGAAAATTATAAAGGAATTCGTCCGGCTCCTGGTTATCCGGCTTGCCCGGATCACCTGGAAAAACCAACGATTTGGAAGCTCTTAAATGTAGCCGAAGAAATAGGAGTTACCCTGACAGAAAGTATGGCAATGTGGCCGGCTTCATCAGTTTCTGGATATTATTTCGGAAACCCAAAAAGCAGGTATTTCGGACTCGGAAAAATAAAAGAAGATCAGGTAGTAGATTACGCCAAACGACGCAATGTACCAACAGATTACGCCATGAAATGGTTAAATCCTAATATAGCAGATTAAATTAGTCTAAAGTCTAAAGTCTTAAAGTCCGAAAGGAAAGACTTTCGACTTTCGACTTTCAAACTTTAAGACTTAAAATGAAAGTAACAGAGCATATAGAAAACGCCAAAGGAAAAACATTATTCTCATTTGAAATTATTCCGCCTCAAAAGGGGAAAAGTATTCAGGAATTATATGATAATATCGATCCCTTGATGGAGTTTAAACCACCATTTATTGATGTAACCACTTCTCGTGAAGAATATATTTATATTGATAAAGGCAACGGACTTTTGGATAAAAAATTAACCCGTATGCGACCGGGAACACTCGGAATCTGCGCTTCTATAAAACATAAATACAATGTAGACACCGTTCCGCATTTACTTTGTGGTGGCTTTACGCAGGAAGAAACAGAATATATGCTGGTAGATTGCCAGTATTTAGGAATCAACAATGTAATGGCGCTTCGTGGCGATGCAATGAAAGACGAACAATCGTTTGTACCAAAAGCCGGAGGAAATAGTTTTGCTATTGATTTGGTTCGACAAATCAACGATTTAAATTGCGGAAAATATTTGCACGAAGTAATGGATATAGACAACAAAGCCGATTTTTGTATTGGTGTTGCCGGTTATCCGGAGAAACATTTAGAATCGCCATCATTGCAATCAGACTTAAAAAGATTAAAAGAAAAAGTAGATGCAGGAGCAGATTATGTGGTAACACAAATGTTTTTTGACAATGCTAAATATTTTAACTTTGTAGAAAAAGCAAGAGAAATGGGCATCACAATTCCTATTATTCCGGGAATTAAACCCATCGCCGTTCAAAGGCATTTACAAATTTTACCACAGATTTTCAGAATCGATTTACCGGAAGATTTAATCGATGCCGTTGATAAATGCAAAAATAATGTAGAGATCAAACAAGTCGGAATCGAATGGGCAATTCAGCAGTCATTAGAATTAAAAGCTGCCGGAGTTCCGTTTTTACACTATTATTCAATGGGGAAATCTGAGAATATTCGTCAGATTGCAAGTCAGGTTTTTTAAGGAATTCTATTAAATATAACGGGAGTTTGTCATTTCGACGAAGGAGAAATCTTCGCAAGTAACTCCGCAACGAGAATCCAATCTTTGTCGAGCTTCTCGTGGAGATTTCTCCTTCGTCGAAATGACAAAACAAACGTTAGTTGGAATCCGAGCCAAGTGACAACAAATTGCTGAAGGATTTTGTTTAATTTAGAAGTTTAAATTTTCGAGTCATGAAACAAGAAGAACTACAAGCCATAGCCTCTCAATTAAAAAATCCAACGGGAGAAAAAGGAATCGAAATGGGTAATATGATGAACGAAACGAACATCAATATGACACGTCATTCGATTCAGAATCTAAATATATCCAAAGAAAATAAAATTCTCGAATTGGGTCACGGAAATGCGGGACATGTAGCGTTTCTATTCGAACAGGCTGAAAATCTGAAATACTACGGACTCGAAATGTCAGACTTGATGTTTCAGGAAGCGCGTCAAACCAACAGAAATTTTGTCTCTCAAAAACAAGCCTTTTTTTCTCTTTATAACGGAAATAAAATCCCGTTTGAAGGTGAATCTTTTGATAAAATATTTACCGTAAATACCATTTATTTCTGGCAGGAACCAGAAAAACTACTTTTAGAAATTTACAGGGTTCTAAAACCAAACGGAAATTTCTGTTTAACCTTTGCTCAGGAAGATTTCATGAAACAACTTCCGTTTACTCAATTTGAATTTGAGCTTTACAGTACCGAAAAAGCGCAAAAATTAATTGAGAAAACACCTTTTAAAATAGTCTATACAGAAACCCAGACAGAAAAAGTAAAAAGTAAAACAGGCGAATTGGTCGACAGGGCTTTTACAACAATTGTTCTGGAGAAATAGTTGAAATTTTTAGACACATAGAAACATAGATGTTTTGTTTTGTCTAAAAATAACGAGAACTAAAAGAAAAACGCATTTTTCACACATAGCTATGTTTGTTTAAATAAGTGAAACGCCTTTATAGACAAAGAGAACTATGTTTCTGTGTGTTTTAAGAAAATAAAGGTTGCTAAATTCTAAATCCTTGTACCATTATGGAAGTTAAGAAAATCAATTTTTTACAAAGCTACAGTAGTATTTTATGGCTTCTTGGCGGCATTATAATCGGGAGTATTTTTGGATTGGCGTTTGGAGAAAAAGTTTTGGTCATAAAACCAATTGGCGATATATTTCTGAACTTACTTTTTACAGCCATTATTCCCCTTATCTTTTTTACAATCGGTTCCTCGATTGCTAATTTAGAGAAAACAGAAAAACTGGGTAAACTGTTTATCATTATGGTATTGGTTTTTCTGGCTACGATTCTTATTTCGGCCCTTGTTATGATTTGTGCCGTTTATCTTTTTCCCATTCATCAGGATATAGAGATTACTAAAATTCCGTTTGAAAATATTGAATCAGGATCTGCCGGAGATCAAATTGCAAAGCTGCTTACGGCAAATGATTTCTTCGAACTGCTGTCCCGAAAAAGTATGTTGGCGTTGATTATTTTTTCTTTTTTAATTGGCTTTGCCACATTACAGTCCGGAGAAAAAGGAAATGCTTTCAAAAGCTTTCTGGATTCGGGAAACGAGGTAATGAAACAACTTTTAAACATTATAATGAAATTTGCACCAATTGGTTTAGGAGCTTATTTTGCCTATCAGGTTGGTATCTTCGGACCACAGTTATTTGGAGTGTATGCAAAACCTATGGCAGTGTATTATGCAGCCTGTATCTTTTATTTCTTTGTGTTTTTTAGTTTGTACGCACTTGTGGCTGGCGGAAAGAGAGCTTTTAAAGTTTTTTGGAGCAATAATATTACGCCATCATTAACCGCAGTGGGAACTTGCAGTAGTATTGCAACCATTCCGGCCAATTTGGATGCTGCAGAAAAAATGGGAATTCCGGCACATGTTCGAAATTTGGTCATTCCGCTTGGTGCGCCTTTGCATAAAGATGGTTCGAGTATGTCATCCATTTTAAAAATCACTTTTTTGTTTGCCATGTTTGGAAAAGATTTTACAGATCCTATGACAATCCTTTTAGCTTTAGGAATTACAGTAATAGTTTCTATTGTTGAAGGCGGAATCCCAAATGGTGGTTACATTGGCGAAATCTTAGCCATAACCGTTTATGGTTTTCCAATGGAACAAGCCTTGCCCGTCGCCATGATTTTAGGAACACTCGTTGATCCAATTGCTACTTTATTAAATGCAAACGGTGATGTAATTTGTTCTATGATGGTTTCCCGATTCTCAGAGAAAACCAAATGGTAATTTTATTTTATAACCCAAAAATCAGTGTTAATCAGCTTAGTAAGTTATTGGTATAGCAGAAAATGGCATAACTAAGTATTAAAAAAATATAGAATGAATTCAGCATTACAACACGATCTTAATGATTTCGAAAATATATTAGAAAAGACAAAACAGCAAGGATTAGATTTCCTGAATAATCTCGAAAATATTCCAACATCAAATAAACATACCATTGATCCAACGCGGAATTTAAACGCAGAAGGATTAGGATCTTTAGCCACTTTGCAGGAATTTAAAGAGCGATTAGCACCATTAATGGTGGCTTCGCCCGGACCAAGATATTTAGGGTTTGTAACCGGAGGTTCAACTCCTGCTTCTATAGTTGGAGATTGGCTGGCCTCTGTTTATGATCAAAATACACAGGCAATAAAAGCACAAGGAGGAGCTTCGGCTTTAATCGAATTTGAAACGATTCATTTATTATTGCAGTTGCTGGAATTGCCCACAACATTTTTAGGCGGATTTGTAACGGGTGCAACCATGTCAAATTTTACCTGTCTGGGAGTTGCAAGACAATGGTTTGGGGCACAATCCGGAAAAGATTTTGCGAAAAACGGAATTTCAGAACCCATCAATATATTGACTGCTACGCCACACTCTTCTTCAATAAAAACATTATCGATGTTAGGGATTGGCAGTAATAATTATACCGCAATAAAAACTATTGAAGGAAATCGTGAGGCTATTGATATTGCTGATTTAGAAAATAATATTGAAAAGCTAAACGGAAAACCTTTTATTCTAATCTCGAGCGCAGGAACTGTAAATACTGCCGATTTTGATGATTTTGAAGCGATTTCAAAACTAAAAGAAAAATACAATTTCTGGTGGCATATTGATGCCGCTTTTGGAGGTTTTGCTGCAGTTTCAGAAAAGTTTAAACATCTTGTTGAAGGCTGGGAAGGTGCGGATAGTATTACCATTGATTGCCATAAATGGCTCAATGTACCTTATGAAAGCGCTTTTTATTTAATTAAAAAAGAACATACACAATTACAGGTCGAAACATTTCAGAATTCGAATGCACCTTATTTAGGGAATCCATTAGAAAACTTTAATTACCTGAATGTATTACCTGAAAATTCAAGACGTTTGCGAGCCTTGCCAGTCTGGTTTTCATTGTTGGCATACGGAAAAGAAGGTTTTCAGGATATTGTAGAAAACAGCACCGCATTAGCATTGCATTTTGCCAATGCTTTAATTGAAAATGATAATTTCGAATTGTTGGCACCTATTAGGCTCAATAATGTTTGTTTTACTTTGAAGGGAGATCACAATCAGGAAAATGTTGGTGCGTTTTTAACTCTTTTGAATGATAAAGGAAAAGTATTTATGACACCAACAGTATATCAAAATCGTAAGGGAATCAGAGCTTCTTTTGTAAACTGGCGAACCACAGAAAAAGATATTAAAATAATAATAGAACAACTTAAAGAAACAGTATCTGATTTAAATTTATAATCTGTTTTTATTAATTTTTAATGAGCCCGCTTATTTAATAAGCGGGCTTTTTTTATGCACATTTTTCTCTTTTACACCAAAAAGAAGCTTTAAATTTTAACTTTTTCAATACTTAATTTTAAGCAAATATTAAGATAGGCTTAATTATTTATTAAGGATTTGATTATTTTTTAGAATATTCTCTGTTTAAAAGTTAATTACTATTCTTATTTAGAATAATTAAAAATAGTTTGGAAAAAATAACATGAGAGCTTAATTTTGCTGCTAATTTAATTTCCAAAACAAAATTTAAATGATGCAAACAAGTAGATTAATGCTCTTGATTACAATTCTCTTCATTTCCTTTCAGGGGTATTCACAAAAAAACAAAGTAAACTTAACCGGAGTTATTTTAACAAATCTTGGTAAACCTGCAGAAGGAGTTTCGGTAGCACTAAAAGGAACAGCTTATGCGACATTAACGAACAGCAAAGGTGAATATAAAATTAGCGGAGAAGCCGGAGATTATATTTTAGTGGTTACTCATGTTGGTTTTAAAACAACAGAAGCGGCAATTTCTTTAAAACAAGGAGGAAAACCAACTCAGAATATTACAATGGAAGAAGATATGGCGGCTTTAAACGAAGTTGCCGTAACAGGAAAATCTAAAGTGCAAAGAGTGCGTGAACAGGCTTATAATATTACGGCTGTCGATCTTAAAAAAACATACAACACTTCTGCCGATTTAAATCAGGTTTTAAACAAAACTACAGGAGTTCGTATTCGTGAATACGGAGGGTTAGGATCTGCTTTTAACTTTTCTCTAAATGGTTTTTCCGGTAATCAGGTTAAGTTTTTTCTGGATGGAGTTCCTATGGATAGTTATGGTTCTGCATTAACATTAAATAATATTCCCGTAAATATGGCCGAAAGAATTGATGTTTACAAAGGAGTTGTTCCTATCGAATTGGGCGCAGATGCTTTGGGAGGAGCAGTCAATATTGTAACCAATAAAAACGTGAATCGCTATATCGATGCATCTTACAGTTATGGTTCGTTCAATACACACAGAGCTGCTGTAAACACACGATTTTCGGGGCGTGACGGATTTATTGCCAATATTAATGCTTTCACAAATTACTCAGACAATGATTATAAAGTCGATGTAAGTGTGGTCGATAAAAACACATCAAAGTTTTTACCCGAACAAAAATACAAACACTTTCATGATGCTTACAAGTCAGGAACTGTAATGGCTGAAGCGGGATTTAAGAACAAAAGTTTTGCAGATTATTTACTTGTTGGTTTTGCTTTGGCAGGAAATAAAAAAGAAATTCAGCAGGGAAGAACAATGCAAAAAGTCGTTGGGCAGGCTTTTACAGACAGCAATAGTTTTATTACTTCTTTAAAATATAAAAAAGACAATCTATTCACAAAAGGATTATCGGTCAATATTAATAGCACTTATGCTTTGGTAAACAACCGTTCTGTCGATACATCTTCACGAGTGTATGACTGGACAGGAAATTATGTCTACAGGCAATTTGCAGGAGCTAATGATAAAGGTGAATTGGGAAATAAAACCATCTATGTTTATGATGAAGAAAACGCTCAAATTGCAACAAACTTAAAATACCAGTTAAATGATCAACATTCTATTGCGGTAAACTATTCTTATTTGGGATATAAACGTAAAGAAACAAACGAATATCTAAAAGTAGTTGAACTTGGAGAGCCTTCTATCATTAAAAATATTTTAGGATTAAGTTACAATTTTAGTGGTTTAGACAATCGATTGGCGATTTCGGGTTTTGGTAAAATGTTTGGCTTAAATACCGAAATGATTTCTAATAGTATTACTCAGTCATCCTCATCTGTTAATTATGGTTACGGAGCGACTTCAGCCTATCATTTATCGGATAAATTTCAAATCAAAGGATCATATGAACATGCTTATCGTTTGCCTTCGGCTACTGAAATGTTAGGTGATGGATTAACTGTAAACAGCAATATTGGATTAAAACCGGAAAGCAGCGACAATGCAAATTTAGGCTTGGCTTTTCTTACTCAAAAAAATAAAAATCAGTTTAGTGCCGAAACAAGTTTGATCTACAGACAAGCCAAAGATTTTATCAGAGAAAGACAAGACGGAGATAAAACAGTTTATGAAAACCTTCAGAATGTGCAAATAACGGGTATTGATGGTGTTTTGCGATATGGTTACAAAGATTTTCTGAATTTTGAAGTAAATGGTACTTATCAAAAAAGCCTGAATAAAAATAAATATAAAACCGGAACTACCAGTCCGGATGCTTTGTATGATGCACAATTGCCAAACGTTCCCATCTTTTACGGAAACGCTGATCTGACTTTTAATTTTAAAAACATCAAATACAAAGGCGACAGACTTTCCTTAAATGTAAGTGCCAATTATATAGATGCTTTTTATCTGACCTGGCCGGTTTTAGGTTCATTAGAAACCAAAAAAGCAATTCCGGAACAATTTACTGAAAACGCGATGGTGGCTTATTCTTTCCTTAACGGAAAATACAATCTGGCGTTTGAGTGCCGCAATATTACAGATGTAAAAGTGTACGATTACTTTAAAGTTCAAAAACCGGGACGCGCTTTTTCAGTTAAGTTCAGATACTTTCTTCAGTAATTCAATTTTAATAATAACCCTTAATAATTATAATCATGTTTGTAAACAAATTTGCAAAATGCTTTGCATTGGCTTTTCTGTCCTTATCAATTTTTTCATGTAGCAGTGATGATTCATCTTCAGGTGAGCCAACTGTAAATGGTACTAAATATGTTGCATCGTACTGGTTGTCTGATTATACACAGTATATATTAGATTTTAATTCTACAGATCAGTTAATGACCGGCGAGATCAGTGCAAAAGGAGTAGGAATTGAGCAAAACGGAAGTTGTTTTCCGGTACAAAATACATTTTTTGCCCTAAGTACTGATGATGACGGATCTGTTTCGTTTAATCTTAACAGTGTAGGAAAACTGATGCAGGGAGGAAAACTTGCTTTCGAATCGTCTTATGCAGTTGGGTATACAGATGATAAAAAAATGATCAATATTGGAGCAACCTGGGATGGTAGCTCATCAGATTATGAACTTATGATATACAATCCGGCAACGGTTTCTATCGATGGTCGTAAGTTTAATGATTTTAGTGTTAATCCTGAAAATAAAAAAATATTATACTGGCCAACAGGGGCAGCCGTTTCCGGAGATAAACTTTTTGTTCCCGTATATACAAAAGATGTTAGCGACGGAACCAATAAAGTATTATCCTCTGATGCTGTTGTAAGAGTTTATAAATATCCTTCTTTAGAATATGTGAGTACTATAAGAGACACCAGAACAGCTGCTATTGGGATGTATTATACCAATACCGGAATTGTTCAGACAGAATCTGGAGATGTTTATACTTTTTCATCAAATGCCCGCGCTGGAGGTTATCCTGTAACAGCAGTATCATCAGGAGTTTTACGTATCAAAAAAGGAGATGCTAAGTTTGATCCAGGATATTTCTTCGATATCGAGGCTAGTACACTAAAAGGAAAAGTTCTGGCTGCATATCCGGTAGGAGGAGAAAAAGTATTTATCTCTTATATTACTAAAGATACAGATGCAGTTAGTCCTGTTTATAGTTTCCTTAGAACAAATACACTCTTTAAATCGGCAATTTTAGACTTATCTGCTAAAACAATTGTGCAGGTTACAGGATTACCTGATCATGGCGGAGATGAGTTTTTTGGATTAGGAAGTATGTTTGTTGAAAACGGAAAAGCCTACAAAAGTTTTGTAACAGGAACTGAAGCACGTGTGTATCAAATCGATATTGCAACCGGAACTGCAAAAGCCGGAGCATTAATCAAAGAAGGACTTTACCTGCCTGCAATTGGTAAGCTTACTTACTAAATAGAAGATTATAAATGGCTTGAGATATTATTTCGATACTACTCAGGCCATTTTATAAATATCATTTTGGCTTTAAAATACCACTTTTTTCAAATTAAAATTTCAATGAATATTTCTAAAAACCGAACCAGTAAACCACCCAATAAAGGAAAATCACGTTTTAGTAAAATCAATGCCTGGCTGCATTTATGGCTCGGACTGGGTTCTGGAATCATAGTATTTATCATGGCAATTACAGGCTGTATTCTGGTTTTCGAACATGAAATAAAGCAACTTACATCGCCTTATTTAAGTGTAGAAGCTCAAAGTCCTGAAAAATTATTGCCCCCTTCTCAAATTTATGCTGCTGTTCATAAAGTATTACCCAATAAAGAGATTCACGGAGTTTGGTATAATGGTTTAGATAAATCAATTAAGGTCGATATCGAATCGGATTCGTTGATTTATGTAAATCCCTATAACGGCATAATTACCGGAATGGTCGATCACGAAGACTTCTTTCATATCATTGACGAAGGGCATCGCAATCTCTGGTTAGATCGGGATATTGGATCACAAATAACAGCCTGGGCCACCTTTATTTTTTTCTTTTTGCTGATAAGCGGATTAATACTCTGGTTTCCGAAAAAGTGGAATAAAACCACCAGAAACAATAGTTTTAAAATAAAATGGGATGCCAAGTTTAAGCGACTTAATTATGACTTGCATAATGTTATGGGTTTTTATGCCCTTATTTTGGCAGTACTGATTTCTTTTACCGGAATGTTAATGAGTTTTCACTGGCTGCGAGAAAGTACCTATTGGATCAGCGGTGGCTGGGCAGATGAAAAGGATAAAAAAGAACAAGTAATTCCGGTTGCAAAAGATACTTTGTCGAAACAAGAATTAGACAAACTGGCTGCTGCCGATTTTATCTGGAAGAAGGTGCGAACCGAAATCGCTAAGGAAAATAAAGAAGCTGTAATCATTCATTTTCCGGATGAGCCAAAAGATGATTTTTATGCTTGTACCGATATGCATAAAGGAGTTTGGAGAGATTTATACTTTGATGCCAAAACGCTCGAACTACTCCCAAAATCTCATCAATATATTAATGACGAACGATTTTCGAATTGGTTAATGCGCTCTAATTATAGTCTTCATATAGGAGCAATAGGCGGATTGCCAACTAAGATTATATATTTCACGGCCAGTTTAGTTTGTGCCAGTTTACCCATTACCGGATTTTATATTTGGTGGGGAAGAAAGAAAAAGCAAAAACCACGAGCATAACTCCGGTTTGATTTTTATCTATTTTTTGTTAGTTAGTTTTAAAAGTCTTTTGTGAGAAGTAACATTCTTCAAAAGGCTTTTTCTTATTTAAGAAATAATGAAATGCAGGTATTCATCAACATTTTTATGAGGCTGAGTGAACCAAAAAGCATTGGAGAAGTCTGGTAAATAAAAAATCAGTCTTAATCATTTTATAGTTTGATCTTTTATTTCTCCGGATGATAAAAATGAATATTTGTTGGGTATAAAAAACAAATAAATCCGTTTGAATCTATTTGATCTGCGTGCCATTTTTTAATGATCCTGATGTAAATTGTACTTTTAGTTATGGACTAAAAACAGAAAGAGTCTGCTAACTACAAACAGACTCTTTTCCATCAAAAAAAAACAAAAACAAGGAAACTAAAGATTCAAAATATTAAATTCTATAAGTAAAGGCTATCGTGGCAATACGATTATCAAGATCATATCTTTTATTGATGCTCGTTTGTGCGATAACCGAATTGATGTGGAAATTATTGTTATTGAAAATATCAGTAATATTAAATTTGATATTGCCTTTGTTAGAAAGCACTTGTTTTGAAATTCCGATACTGAAATCAAAAAAAGCATCTCTTTCATAAATACCCAGATTCGATCTTGACTGGTATTGTACATTTGCCTCCGCCTTTAAACTTTCGGTAATTGTAAACGAGTTTTGTACACTTAAATTCAACGTAACAATTGGATCAATTTTATCTGTATTCACTACATTGCCCATAAATCTATTTTCGAAAACATTAAAAAGTGTGTTTACAGCCCACCATTTATAAATCTCAGCTGTATTGGTAATATTAGCACCATAATTATACGACTTATCAACATTAATCTGAGTGGTTACTGTGGTATTGTTGGACGGATTGTAGACATAAACTTCGGTAAATACATCTTTGGTTTTACTAAAATAGAGTGAAGCCATAAAAGCACTTTTCCAGGCATAACCAATTTCTGTTGAATGCGTGATTTCAGGAATCAGATTCGGATTTCCCTGAGAGTAATTAAACGAGTCATCATAAAAACGAAACGGATTCAGATCAAACTGACTTGGTCTGTTGATTCTTTTACTGTATGAGGCATGTAAGGAATGATTGCTGCTCAATTCATATTTCATAGAAACACTCGGAAACCATTTTAAATAATCGTCTTTGTGTTCTTCGTTTAGAGTTTTCTGTAAAATATTGATTGCAGTATATTCTGAACGTAAGCCCCCCTGAATATTGAATTTTTCCAACTGATATTTGTAATTGGCATAAGCCGCATAAATTTGCTCCTTATATTCAAAATGATTGGTCGAGTTAAGATCTACAATCCATTGATTGTTCTCATTGTATTCGTAAACCGATGGATTGTCGTTGTTTTTTACGCTGGCTTTAAAACCCCATTCAATGGATTGTTTCTCTTTTAGCGGATTGGTAAAATCAACTTTTCCGGTAAAAACTCTTAATTGAGACGGAATAAAACCTCGTCTGTCATTAATATTGGTTGTACTTGAAGGATCAATATTTTTTGCACTTTGAAATTGATTCGATCTGAATTTTGAAGTTTCATATTCAAAATCAAAAGACATGTTTTTTCCTTCGCTGTTAAATTTATGAACCCCTGAGAAAGCATACGTATAATCATTCCATTTCTCTTTACTGTCGTTATAGGTCGCAGCATCAAATTGCACCTGATCCATGGCATTAAGCAAAGTGTTTCTGCCATTTGCTATGTTTTCGTAACGTCCTAATTTGGCATCGACATATACTTCTAAATTTGTTTTAGGAGAAACTTCATAAGTAGTCCCTATCTTAAAATTGTTTGATGTCAACGGTTCGTTAGTCGTTGAGGTTTGGTGATTTTTACTTAAAATTTGCTGACGTGATGCATCCGTATATTGATTTTGATTGAATTCTTTTCGTTCTTCTTCACCTCTAAACGTATAGCTGTAGTTCCCGTAAACACCAAATTTTTCTTTATTATAATTTAAGTTTATGCCGGAATTGGTTCTGTTTTTTCGGCTTCGGCCATAATTCGTAAACACAGTTCCTTTAAGTCCGCCAGCATTTGGTTTCTTTAAAACGATATTAATGATTCCGGCTTTTCCTGTTGCATCATATTTAGAAGATGGATTCGTGATAACTTCAATTTGTTTGATGTTAGAGGAAGTAGTCGATTTTAAATAATTGGCGAGTTCCTTCTGCGAAAGCTGTGTTAGTTTACCGTTTATCATAACGCCAACGCCTTGTTGCCCGCGAATCGATAATTCTCCATCCTGAGACACAACAACACCTGGAGCACGAGATAAAACGTCTAAAGCAGTTCCGCCTTCAGAAACAATACTATTTTCAACATTAAAAACTAATCTGTCTGATTTTTGAGTATATAAAACTTTCTTTTTTGTAATTACGATTTCTTCTAAAACATTTATAGAGGTTTCTACTATACTGTCTGTTTCTTTTTCTGTCTGCGAGTATCCGTAGACCGAAAAGGCGAGCATAATAGAGGTGATAAAATTCTTCATGATATTGGGATTTGATTTTTTGGAGTAAGGATTTAAATGAAGTCTCGATTCTTAGCGAAAAGAAGATTTTCTCTATTTCAAAACGATTTGTTCCAGTTTATCAGAAAGTATATTTCGAAAATGTAAAAAACGGTTCAGGAGCTTCGAGAAAAAGGTTTTGAAAGCGTATAATATAGAGAACATTATAATGGTATTTTGAAGTTTCAGTTGTCAAATATAACACTATTTATATCAAGTCTAAATAAAAATAGTTAAAATTTGCATTCAAAAACCATAATGAATTGATATTTAAAGGTTCTCTGTTTTTCTTAAAATGAGAAAATTTAGAATAAAGGAAGGATTCCGAAGCAAAAAAGAAGTGAAATAGAGGATGAGCTCCTAGAGAAAAGACATCAAAGTGAAACAGTACTTCATAAAAAAACCAATTCGATCTCAATAGAAAGAATTGGTTATATATAAGTAAAACTGTAAGCTGTAACTGGGGTTGAAAACGGAAACTTATTTTGTTATTTCTCTAAAAACAGCTTCCAGGTTTTTATTTTTCTGATTTAATTGCAAGGTCTTTAAACCATTTTCATTAGCAAAATCAAAAATAGACGGACGCATATCTTTGTCAGCAACAAAAGTAAGCTCCCAGGTCATGTCATGTAAGTTTTTGTATGAAGTAATATTTTCCAGTCTGGCTAAAAGTTGCTCTTCGATTTGATAATCAAACTCAACTTCAATCACTTGCTCTTTATTGTCAGAAACAAGATGGTCTAATTTATTATCGGCTACGATATTTCCTTTGTCAATAATTATGACACGATCACAAATAGCTTCTACTTCCTGCATAATATGAGTTGATAAAAAAACGGTTTTATCTTTCCCAACATTTTTAATTACATTACGAATTTCCATTAACTGATTAGGATCCAATCCGGTAGTAGGTTCGTCAAGAATTAAAACATCAGGATTGTGTAATAAAGCATTTGCCAATCCTACACGCTGGCGGTATCCTTTAGACAGCTGCCCAATCTTTTTATGGCTTTCCGGTGTCAGTCCTGTCAGTTTAATTACCTCTTCAATTCTTGATTTTGGCACCTTATAAACATCAGCATTAAAAGCCAAATACTCACGAACATACAAATCCAGATACAACGGATTGTGCTCCGGTAAATATCCAATAGAACGCTGAACTTCTTTAGGGCTTGTCATGACATCATGGCTATTTACAAGGGCTGAGCCACTATCGGCAAGTAAATAAGTGGTCAAAATTTTCATCAAAGTAGATTTTCCGGCTCCGTTCGGACCAAGAAATCCTACGATTTCTCCTTTCTCAATTTTAAAAGAAATTTCATTTAAAGCTTTTTGCTCTCCGTAACTTTTTGATATGCTGTTTACTTCTATCGACATGACTTTTTATTTGCTACAAAAGTAAACAGAAATAGTCTCGATTACTACATTTTGCCTTGTAAAGAATTTAATTTTTAGTTGTAACAACGGCATCGTTATTGTTAAAGGAATGCTAAAATTAAAAAATTCAAACATGAAAAAAATTCTAGTGATGGCTGCATTGGCTATCTGCAGTTTTGCAAATGCTCAAAAAGGAACAATTTTAGTAGGTGGTAACATTGGCTACTCTTCTGAAAAAACTGAATATCAGTTTAGCGAAGAAAAAACTAATACATTTAGCTTTTCTCCTAAAGTTGGTTACCAATTTAACGACAACTGGACTGTAGGGGGTGAATTTACAGTGTCTTCATCTACTGATGACAATGGTGCAAGAGAAATTAAAGATAATGGTTTCAAATTAGGAGCTTTTGTTCGTTACTCAGTGCCATTAAGCCAGACTTTTTCTGTTTTTGCAGATATGGGAGCAGGTTTCCAAAATGCAAAATCTAAAGTATATGGTCCTGGAAATGCTTATTCAAAAAGAAAAGCAGATGGTATGTACGTTGGTGTAACTCCGGCTCTTTTCATTAACATGAAAAAAGGTTTTGGTTTAAACTTCAGTATTGGTGGTTTAGGATATGAAACATTAAGTTATGATAATAACGGTGCTGATGTTAGTAAATTCTATTTCAACTTTGGTCAGACATTTAATATTGGAATTTCTAAAAACTTCTAATCTTAAGTTATATTCAATTTCAGAAAAGCACTCCTGTTTGGGGTGCTTTTTTTGTATTTTTGAGAAAAGGTTATTCACTTAGATCACAAGCAAATCATGTCTGAAAAATTAAATATCCATTGTCTGCAACATGTTACTTTCGAAGGCTTAGGCTGTATGGAAGAATGGATTTTGGAAAACAATCATAACTTAACATACACACATTTATGCCACAATGAAACTCTTCCGGATCCCGATAAAATTGATGTTCTGATTGTAATGGGCGGAGAAATGAGTGTTCATGATGAAGTCGATTTTCCGTGGCTTAAAGCCGAAAAAAGATTTATAAAAGACGTAATTGATGCTAATAAAAAAGTAATAGGAATTTGTCTTGGAGCTCAATTGATTTCTAATGTTTTGGGCGGAACGGTTTCTAAAAATAAAGACAAAGAAATTGGCTGGTTTCCTGTTGAGGTTACAGCACCAGATTTACCTATTTTAAAAAATGTTCCAAAAAAATTAAATGTGTTTCATTGGCACGGAGAAACATTTTCTATTCCGGAAAATGCAATTCGGTTATTTCAGTCTGAAGGTTGTTTAAATCAGGGATTTTTGTACAAAGATCATGTTTTGGGACTTCAGTTTCATTTTGAAGTAACACCTCAATCTATGCACGAAATGACAATGGCAGGACAAAACGAATTAACTGATGCAAAATACATTCAATCTTTAGATACTATCTTGCAAACAACTCAGTTTATAGAACAGAATAATAGGGTGATGTTTGGGTTTTTGAGTTTTTTGTTAAAAGTCTAATTATATTACTAAAACATAAATGTTATAGCTTTAGAGCGTTAAGTGCTACAGCTGCAAATATTAGATAAAGCCCTTCTCCGGAAGGGCTTTGTTTTTTTATACAAAAGTAAAAAATCACCGAAAGTGGGTATTGTGGTTATGGTAAAGTATCTCTATAATTGTAATTGTTATTCTTAATATTTTATTAAAAATTATAAAAAATATATTGAAAATGCGGGAAACCGTAAAGTTATAACCTGGCGGTAATTTAGATTTACGCAGTAAAATCTAACATTCCGCATTAATCCAATTTGCTTATGAAAAAACTTTACTTACTGTTACTTTTTATTTTTCCTTTATTGGCTTATCCTCAGGATATCCTTTGGGAAAAATCATACGGAGGTACCCATGCTGATTATCTTTTTGATGCGCAGCCCACGGCTGATTATGGTTTTATTCTGGCAGGAAGTTCCCTGTCTAATAAAACCGGCAATAAAACCAGCGATAACCAGGGTGATTTAGATTACTGGATCTGGAAAATGAATGAGAAAGGCGATCTGGACTGGCAAAAAAGTATTGGCGGCAACGGTTTCGACTTACTTCAAAGCATTAAAAATACCCGGGATGGTGGTTTTATTCTGGCAGGAACTTCAGGTTCCGGAAAAGGAGGACAAAAAAATGAAGACTGCAAAGGCATTACAGATTTTTGGGTCATTAAATTAGATGCTTCAGGAGCAGAACAATGGCAAAGAACCATAGGCGGACCAGGACAGGATGAATTACTCTGCGCCTTTCAGACCAAAGACGGCGGCTATATGTTAGGCGGCTCTTCAAGTTCTAGCCCTCCGGCCCTTTCAATGGTAAAACCGGATGCAAAATCAACAGCAACTACTAAAGCTGATTTATTCAATAAATCTGAAAAAAGCCGTGGCAATATGGACTACTGGATTGTCAAACTCGACAAGCAGGGCAACATAGAATGGCAGAAAACCTATGGCGGACAGTATGCCGATATACTGCGAAGTATGGAACAAACTACAGACAATGGTTATATTTTGGCAGGATACTCCAATTCTCCGGTTTCAGGTGATAAAACAGCAAATAATAAAGGTGTTGGTGATTTTTGGATTATAAAAATAAATGATACAGGCGAAATTCAGTGGCAGAATACCTATGGAGCAGAAGGCGATGATCAGCCTTATGTGATTCACCAGACAGCAGATGGAGGTTACATAGCAGGAGGAAATTCCAACAGTAAAAATCCCTTAACCACTTTAGGCGGTATTGTTAGTAATGGTACAGATTACTGGGTATTAAAACTGGATCAGGACGGAGCTGTAATTTGGAGCAAAACTTACGATTTTGGAAAAACAGATATTCTGACTTCTCTGGTCGAAAATAAAGATCATACGTATCTCATTGGAGGTTATGCACAAAGTGAGAACAAACGTCCTAGGGAAGGAATTGTGGGTAAAGCAATGGGGATTGTCAATAAAGAAAAAGACGGTATTAATGATTATATCGCATTAAAGATTGATGATAAAGGTGAAGAATTATGGAGCAAAACCGTAGGAAGCTCCGGAGAGGATATTCTCAGAAAGTTAATCGAAACCCGCGATGGAGGTTATCTAATGGCAGGAACCTCTAATTCCAGTGCCTCAAAAGACAAAAACGGTAATATTGGAGGTAATGATTTTTGGGTAGTGAAACTCAAAGACAAGCAAAAAGTAGAAAAAATCAAATCCAGTATCGAGGCAATCCCTAATCCGGCATCCAGTTATACCAATGTAATTGTAGGGTATGATTTTAAAGAAGGTACTGCCACTCTGGTCGATATTACAGGACGTGTTTTACAGGAATTTGCTATTACCGGCAGAACCATTCCGGTAAATCTAAGCAGGTATTCTGAAGGAATTTACATCATCAAAATTAAAACCGATGTAAAAACAGAATCTGTAAAAGTTATTAAATCAGTTAATTAACAAAGAAAATGAAAAAAACATTACTTATACTTTTTTTGTTGCAGTTCACCTTATTAATGGCTCAGAATGGAAAGGATAATTTTTTTCCACCAACACCAGAGGCTGGTTCTTTAATAAAATATGTAGATGTTCCGGTTAATTATTCAACCGGAGTTACCAATTATTCCATTCCGGTACATATTATAAAATTAAAAAATCTGACAATCCCTATAACTTTAACGTATCAGTCTTCTGGTTTAAAACCTTCAGAAGTTGCAGGAAATACAGGGTTGGGATGGGAATTAAATGCAGGAGGAAAAATTACGCAGAATGTCGTACAAAAAAATGATCTGGATACCCATAGTCCGGCTAACCCTGTTTGGAATTTACCTAATGACAGAGATTTTAAGCTCCCAATACCTTCTTCAGATTTATCCTGGACTATAAGTCCTTATTCGCGAGCTCAGTTAGACAGTATACATGGGGCCGGAACTGATTATACTACTTTTACCAATATTGCTGAGAATAATATAGATTCTCAACCGGATATTTTTTATTATTCAACACCAAATAAATCAGGTAAATTTTTCTTTGGTAATAATTTTGAAGTTAAGCAAATTCCTTTCGGAAAGGAAAAAATTATTTATAACAGCAGTAATTATACCTTTGAAATTACAGATACAGATGGGGTTAGGTATATTTATAATATAGTAACCGAAAATTTAAATTCTGCAGAAAGTGTGTGTTTGAAATTCCCAAAGCTTAATGGAATGTCTAACAGTAATTCATATACTTTTTATTTAGCTCAGATTATAACGCCCAATAATGAAATTGTAGATTTTATTTATGATACAGTCAAATACAACCTGATAAATGATAAAGATTACACCAGATATTATCATTGGTTTTTTGGCGGAGGGGAGAAAATTACTTCTTATTATTCAGAAATTACTACTAAAGTTTTAACTAAAATTAAAGTGAATCAGGATTATGAGATTGAATTTTTATATAACAAATACAGGAAAGATATAAAGGGTAAAGTTCAGACAACTGCCCCGAAAACACTGGATAATATTAAAATTAAATATAAAAATGAAATAGAAACATACCAATTTGATTATGGTTATTTTGGTATTCCTGAAAGTCAGTATAACCCAAATAGTTTTGAAGGAGCAGAAATATATCAAGATAATGGGTATACACTAAAACTAAAAAGTTTTCAAAAAACAGGCGAAAACCCTTATGTTTTTTCTTATTATAATGAAGAGGTTGTAGGAAGGTATAATCCCTGTCTGGACCACTGGGGATATTATAGTAATAGTTGTGAAAGGTATACTATGAATACACTTTTTAGTGATTTGGGTGGTACAAAAGAACCTAATTTAGAAAAAACCAAGACGAATGTGTTGAAGAATATTGTTCTTCCAACCAAAGGAGAGGTAGAATTTAATTATGAGCTTAATACATGTTTTGGTTGTAGTATTCCTTACACTGAATATGAATGGAAATCGTATGAAGCACATGCAAATGGGGACGATAAATTTACAGGAGATGAGATAACAATCATAAAAGATTTTATCGTTCCGGAGAAGAGTATAACTATTCCTTATATATCATTTGATTTATACAGTCCTGGAGAAGCCACAACATCAAATTATGCAATTGCAGAAATTTATGATGAGCAATGGCACCTTATGAATTTTCAATTTATTGGTACAACCGGATATAATTATAAGCCCCTTGAAGGAGATGGATTACTTAAAGGTCAAAAATACTATCTTGTTTTGAAATGTTACGATACGTTTGAAAATCAAAATAAATTTGCGAGCATTCATTTTTTATATTCAAAAAAGAATGAGGCTGAGGTTGCAAAAGTTGGAGGATTACGTATTCGAGATATAAAAACAAAAGATACAGGTAATGTTATAACTCATCGTTCTTTTGATTATCGTGAGGATGGTAAGTCATCAGGTATTTTGTATGAGAAACCATTTTACTTTGATGAGTATGGTTATTTCTCTGAGATAAACGATCCAGATGCTAATACAATGGGGAATGGTTTGATAACTTATGCTGTCCAGTATTCCAGAATTCCTTCGGATTTATTTGGGTTTAATGGATATCATATTTTTTACACAAAAGTGACCGAAAATAATACCGATACTCAGGATGTTTCAAATATTATAAAAGTTGAAAAATATTTTACTTTTTCGGATGATATAAGGTTTGGAGAAATTTCACAGTTTTCAAAAATATCATACAATTGGAAAAGAGGGCTTCTTTCTCAAATTAATGAATTCAATAAAACTGATATGGTAAGAAAGACTGTAATGTCTTATAAATTTTTAGATACCCCTCCGGGAGATAAATCCTCAATTAGTGATCCGGGTTTTCCATTGATGAATGCTACATTTCCAAATGAATTTCATAAAAGAGGGCTGGATGTTAGCATTTACAGGAAAAATGCAAGTTTTTATAATTTGTACAACTATACCGGTTCTAAAACAATATCAGCCTGGTATTATATGGATAAAAAAACAACAGAAGAAAATCTTGACGGAAAGATTTTAAAAACTGAAGAAGATTATAAATATGATAATCCTACACACGCACAGTTAACGTCGCAAACGGTCAAAAATTCTAAAGGAGAGGTAATCGAAACCAAATATGCATATCCGGATGATTTATTAGGTGAGCCATTTATGGCAGATTTAAGTGCTGCAAACAGAGTCAGTACACCCATAATTACAGAGCAATATAAAGGCGGAACACTTCTTTCTAAAAATAAAACTGTTTTTGCCAAGGATGGTTCAACGGGCAATTTGTTATTACCAAAAGAAATTTATTCGGCTAAGTTTCCTAATGATTTTCCTGATATTTCGAATGTGGGCAAACTCGAAAAGAAAATCACTTATAATCTGTATGATGATAAAGGCAATGTGATCCAATATACCCCTGAATCAGGAGTGCCGGTTTCTATAATCTGGGGGTACAATAAAACATTACCTATTGCTAAAATAGAAAATGTAACATATGATCAGGTAGTGAATTATGTTAATGATCTTCAGGTACTGTCTGATGCAGATGATGATAATTGTTTGTCTGCTAATTGTAAGGAACAGCTTTTGCGCAATGCATTAAATTCCTTAAGAAATACATTTTCCAATGCATTTGTTTCTACTTATACTTATAATCCATTGGTTGGCGTAACCAGTATCACAGATCCTAAAGCAATACCTTCCTATTATGAATATGATACTGTTGGAAGATTAAAGTTTATAAAAGATCAGGATTTAAATGTGCTTCAAAAATATTGTTATAATTATAAAGGACAGCAAACAGATTGTGGCAATAATAATTCAACAAGTGTATTTATTTATAAAAGTGCAGCAAAAAGCGGCGTGTTTACCCGTAACAATTGCGCTGCCGGCGGTACTCCACAAAGCGTAACGTATACTGTTCCTGCCGGACGTTATAGTTCTGATGTTTCACAGGCAGCAGCAGATGCCCAGGCGCAAAATGATGTCAATACAAATGGCGAGGCCTATGCAAACAATGATAGCAATGCAAAATGTATTTTTAGCAGTGCAGCAAAAAGCGGTGTGTTTACCCGAAACAATTGCGCTGCTGGTGGTACTCCACAAAGCGTAACGTATAGTGTTCCTGCCGGACGCTATAGTTCTGATGCGTTCCTGCCGGACGTTATAGTTCTGATGTTTCACAGGCAGCAGCAGATGCCCAGGCGCAAAATGATGTCAATGTAAATGGTCAGGTTTATGCAAACAATGATGGCAATGCAAAATGTATTTTTAGCAGTGTGGTAAAAAGTGGTGTGTTTACCCGAAATAATTGCGCTGCCGGAGGTACTCCACAAAGTGCAACATATACTGTTCCTGCGGGTCGTTATAGTTCTGATGTTTCACAGGCAGCAGCAGATGCCCAGGCGCAAAATGATGTCAATGCAAATGGCCAGGCATTTGCAAATGACAATAATAATGCTAAATGTATTTTTTGGAATACTGCCCAAAGCAGATTGATCTCAAGAAATAATTGTGCTGCTGGCGGAACCCCTTCTAGTGTATGGTATACAGTAGCTGCCGGAACCTACAATTCAAATGTTTCTCAGGCGGCAGCTGATGCCCAGGCTCTGCAACAGATTGATAACAATGGTCAGGCTTATGCCAACGCTAATGCAATATGTACATTTTACAGTATTGCTTTAAGCTCTGAAATTACAAAAGACAATTGTGCATCAGGAGGAGTTGGCTCTGGAGTAATTTACAGTCAGGCAGCCGGAATTGAGATCTCAAATGTTTCTCAGGAGGATGCTAATTCTAAGGGATATATAAGATGGTTTACTGATGGTCAGGCTTATATAAATGCTAATGGTTTCTGTACTTTTAGTAGTGCTGCTTTAGGGGGGTATTTTCCTAAAACGAATTGCGGTCAAGGAGGAGAAAGTCCCTCAATATATTATGGGCAGGCTGCCGGTACAATAACATCCAGAATATCGCAAGCAGATGCAGATGGGCTGGCTGCAACAAAATTTTATGCAGATGGTCAGGCAAACGCAAATGCGAGTCAGGGATGTATATATAAAAATACTGTCCAAAGCAGATTAATTACCCGAAACAATTGTGCTCCGGGAGCAACACCAGACAGTGTTTGGTATACCGTTGCAGCAGGAGTACATACTTCTTATATCTCTCAGGCCGATGCAAATGCTTATGCTCAGTTACAGATAGATACTTATGGACAAGCTTATGCAAATTCAAACGGATTGTGCAGGTTTTATAACAAACAAATAAATCCTATATATTATAAAACAGATTGTCCTGCAGGAACAACAAATCCGTATGTGTATTATTATGTTGAGGCTGGAAAATACGAGTCGACGATATCCCAGGCAGATGCAGATAATAAGGCTTTGATAGAAGCTAATACTTACGGACCAGCTTATGCAAATGAAGTAGGGCGTTGTTTAAATTCAGGAGAAACTGAAGAATAATTCACTCATTTTTAAAGACACTCAAAACTGATGAAAAAATATATTACAATTATAATCCTGTTAGTATTTGCAGGTTGGGGCATGAAAGCCCAGACTTTTAGCGATGATAACTTCATATATACAATTACGCCCAAAAAAGCAGTGCCGTCAGGTAAACTTAATACACTAACCAAAGACGAAATGAGTCAAAATGTAACCTATTTTGACGGATTAGGCCGTCCCATACAAACCATTGCCATTGGGCAGGGCGGAAACGGAAGTGATCTTATAACCCCTGTAGAATATGATGGATTTGGCAGACAGCTCAAAGAATATTTGCCTTATGCAACGTCTAATGCAGGCAATGACTATTCTAAAATAGATCCTGCCACAGCCCTAAATGCGGCAATAAATTTTTATAATACCGGTAAATATGACAATACCAGTAACCCGTTCTCAGAGAAACAACTCGAAGCTTCGCCCCTAAACAGAGTTTTAAAACAAGCCGCTCCGGGAACTTCCTGGAAAATGGGAAACGGACATGAAATCAAATTAAAGTATCAGACCAATAGTGATACCGATGCCGTAAAATTATACCAAGTCACTACCACCTGGCAGGCTGCTCAGGGTTTGTACGACATTAGTTTTTCAGATGCAGGAACGACCTATGACGAAAAAGAGCTCTATAAAAACGTAACCTATGATGAAAACTCGGCTGCAAGTCCCAGTGAATCCGCAGGCTCTACCGTAGAATTTAAAAACAAAGAAGGACAGGTTGTTTTAAAAAGAACCTACGAGTCAGGAGTTAAACATGATACTTATTATGTTTATGATAGTTACGGAAACCTCACTTATGTACTACCGCCAAAAGTAACAGGTACTATCGATAATGAAATTCTAAACGGTTTGTGTTATCAATACAAATACGATAACCGCAACCGTCTGGTCGAGAAAAAGCTGCCGGGAAAACAATGGGAATTTATTGTATACGATAAACTCGACAGACCCGTAGCCACAGGACCTGTCTTTTCGCCATTTAAAAACGATACCAGCGAGGGCTGGCTCATAACCAAATACGATGCTTTTGGCCGTCCGGTTTATACAGGCTGGAGTAACCAGTCATCAAATGCGGCAACCAGAAAATCATTGCAGGATGCCCAGAATACTAAAACGACTTTGTTTGAAACCAAACAAACGTCAGAAACGATAGACGATATTAGTGTAAACTATAGCAATGCCATTGAGCCAACCAGTTTTAAACTTTTAACCGTAAACTATTACGATGATTATGATTATCCCAATGTACCCTCGATACCCACAACTATCGAAGGACAGGATGTTTTGGCCAATACCAAAGGTCTGGCTACCGGAAACTGGACAAGGGCAGTAACCACAGCTGACCAAACAGCAGGAGAAACCACTACAACCTTTTATGATACAAAAGCAAGGCCAATAAGCATATACCTGCAAAATCATTTAAGCGGACACACCATTACCGATAGCAAGCTTGATTTTACCGGAAAAGCAGCCTATACCATCACCAGGCACAAACGTACCTCAGGAGATAATGAACTGACCATCACAGAAGAGTTCACCTACTCCCCACAAGACCGTTTGCTGACCCATACCCACCAGATTAACGGAGGCGTTGTGCAGCTTTTAGCAGATAATACCTATGACAATTTAGGGCAACTGACTCAAAAAAATGTGGGTAACAACACCGCAAACCCCTTGCAAAAAGTACATTTTACCTATAATGTAAGAGGCTGGCTTACGGGGATTAACGATATCACTGACTTACAACACGATTCAGACCCTGTAGATTTGTTTGCCTTTAAAATCAACTACAACAATCAGCCGGGTAATTCGCAAGTAGAGGCTTTGTACAACGGAAATATTGCCGAAACTTTCTGGAAAACAGGAGCAGATAATACAGAGCGTTCTTACGGTTATCAATATGATGATTTAAACCGATTATCAGCAGCGATATATGCAAAGAATGGAGCGGTTACAGATATGTATAACGAAAATTTAACCTATGATAAAAATGGAAATATTAAGTTCTTAAACCGAAACGGAGATATTGATCCTCAAATTGGTACAAATTCTATAGATGCTCTGGTGTATACATATGCAGCAAATTCTAACCAGTTAAGTAAAGTGGCTGATAATAGTAATAATAGCAGTGGTTTTAATGATTTCAACAAAACTGGAGATGATTACAGTTATGATGCAAATGGCAACATGATCACTGATAAAAACAAAAATATCACAGGAATTGTATACAACCAGCTCAATCTGCCTAAGAAAATTACATTTGGCACCAATAATACTATTGAGTATATTTACAACGCAACGGGACAAAAACTCGATAAAATTGTTACTGAAAATGGAGTGGTAACCGCGACCAATTATCTGGGAGGTTTTCAGTACAGCTATGTCGATAATGGAGGTTATGTGCCGGATGATCCGGGAGATACAGACCCGCCAATTGATGGTTATGATCCTGTTCCTAACCCGGGAGGAGGAGCGAATCGTGCTAGTGGAGTACAGCAGGCTTTGTCTGTAACTACAGTATCATCTGTACCTACATTACAATTTTTCCCTACCGCAGAAGGGTATTTTGATAATGTAAACCAAAAATATGTATTTCAGTACAAAGATCATCTGGGCAACATAAGAGTAAGTTATGCTAAAAACCCTCAAACACAAGTTCTTGAAATTATCGAAGAAAATAATTATTATCCTTTTGGATTAAAACATAAGGGATATAATGATTATATAGCAACAAACAATAAATATAAGTACAACGGAAAAGAGTTGCAGGACGAGCTGGGGCTTAATGTATATGACTATAGTGCACGCAATTATGACCCTGCACTTGGTCGATGGATGAATATTGACCCATTAGCAGAACAAATGCGAAGATTTAGTCCTTATAATTATGCTTTTAATAATCCTGT
>NZ_LSYT01000015.1 GCF_001602525.1 Flavobacterium chilense | reverse complement strand
GAGTTAGCGCAAGAACCTGCAGTAAAAGTTCCACTAGTTTTAGTGTAGGTTACCGTTCCTCCACAATTATCTGTAGCCACCGGCGCCTGATTTTGAGCAGTTGTTAATCCTGCTGTATCGCTACATTGCAAAGTCACGTTTAAAGCATTTGCTGTTGTAGTCCATGTTGGAGCAGTAGTATCATTAATTGTAATAGTTTGTACAGCAGTAATATTTCCACAACTTGTTGCTACTTTAAAAGTTCGGGTAACAATTGTTGGACAAGTACCGGAAGCAACATCAGAATAAGATATTGTATAAGTTCCAATTGCCCCACTGTTAGGTAATGTTCCGCCTGCTGTTGTTAATTGTGCTAAGGTTATATTAGTACTTGCTGTACTATACGGAAGTCCTGTAATTGCTGCTGTACCACATCCTGAAATACTTGCATTTGCAGGTGCAGTAAGAGCTGCTGCCGGGCTAATTGAAACAGTTGAATCTGCCGAAGTTAATTCACAATTCGTAACCCCATTTTTTACTGCCACTTTATAAACCCCACTAGCTGTCGCTACAAGCGTAGCAGAAGTTTGACCTGGTAATACAGCATTATCTTTATACCAAACATAAGTTGGCGAAGCGGCATTTGTGGTAGCTGTTAAAGTAGTAGATCCACATGCGGTTAGAACTCCTGTAACAACCGGTGCACACGGTACAAAATAACTCGGACTACTGATGGCTTTAGAATCGGCAGCACAGGATGAGTTTTGGTAATTCAGAGTAGAAGTGCTCACAATTTGATTTCCGCAGGCAGTTCCTGTTGGAGTCAATTGATAATTTAAAGTAATCGTTTCTGAATTCAAAAAATCAGCATTCCATGTGATCACTTGTCCGGACAATGAAGCTGTTCCTTTGGTGGCTGTAATTGCTCCTATCGTAAAACCGGGAATCACTGTTTCTTTTGTAATTAAATTTTGTGCTACCCATGAAATCTGAGTCGCAATCTGATTGTAAATCGAAGTCAGGTTCGCACCACTTTGTGTAATATAAGCAGCACTTCCCTGAATACCGTCTAAGGTATATTTAGCAATATTCTGATCGCTGTTGTTGGTATTTATATTTCCGCTGATACCTCCAAAAAGACCAACAGAAAAAACCTGATTGTTATACACAACACTTGATTTTGTAGTCGTTTTAGCATTTGTTGCAGCAGTGATAGCATCAGTAACGCACTGAGATGTTTTACTAACATTACAATTTGTATTTCCGCTTGTACCTGTTACGTTTGTTACACCATCTGTCAATAAAATAATAGCTCTGGCAGTACTGCAATCAAATCGGCCATTGGTTTCCAATTCAGTTTCAGATCTCACAATTCCTGCATAAATATTGGTCGAATTAGTAGCTTGCAGAGCATTAATCTGAGTTGTTATAGCAGCTACACCTGCAGCGTTCAAATAAGTAAGACCTATTTTTAAACTCGCAGTTGTACTGTAAGCTACAATTGCAATTCGGTTTTGAGGATTTGCTTTTGCCTGATTAAGAAAAGCTAAGGCAGCATCTTTGGCATAATCCATCGAAGTTTTAAAATCTCCCGGAATAGTGTTACCCATACTACCTGATATGTCGATTGCCAGAATTACATCTGAATTTCTGGTAATTGGATTTGCACCTGTAATATCTACTTTTACGTTTACAATACCACAATTAGTTGCATTTGCTGTAACCGTTTTGTTCGTAGTTATCGTTTGTGCGAAACCAATTAAAGATGACAGAAGAAATAATACAACAAAATATATTTTTTTTATATCTCGTAAAAAATTGCTTAAAGAGAGTAATAGTTTTTCCATTTTAAATCATTTTAAGGGAATACCTGATCTATTTTATTTAATCATTAACCGGATTAATGATGTAAGTATGTAAAACAGTATCAACAGCATAGCTGCTACAGTTTTTTGAAGTTGCAGTAATCTGATTACAAGACCATTTTTGGATTGAAGTACCGGCAGGTACAGTAATGTGAATGTAAAAGTTGACAGACTGACCGGCGCTTAAAGTTATTTCGCTAAGAGCATTTCTTTCAGAATCTATAAAATCAGCATTGATTATCACATTTCCTGCTGTTGAACTACCGTCAGTATTAGCACAGGAAGCATTAAT
The DNA here is from genome assembly GCF_001602525.1 of Flavobacterium chilense. Classification (GTDB taxonomy): domain Bacteria; phylum Bacteroidota; class Bacteroidia; order Flavobacteriales; family Flavobacteriaceae; genus Flavobacterium; species Flavobacterium chilense. The sequence continues at coordinate 79,826 of NZ_LSYT01000015.1, read as the reverse complement.
ATTCTTATTGCTTAAAACAAAAGTGTCTGCAGAAGAGCTGTTATTAGTCAGTACCATCGAGTAGTAAGTTCCGTCAAGAGGAGTACTTCTAACGTTTCCATTATTTTCAACAATCAATGTAGCATTGCACGAACCGGATTGTGCGAATGAAATTGTGGTAATTAAAAAAAAGAGTAAGGCAAATAAATTTTTCTTAAAGATGTTGTTTTTGAAAGAAAAGATAAACTTACAATTGTTAACAAATTTCACCGCTTTTTCAAGAGTAGATTTAGTTCTCATAACTTAGGATTTTTGTTAGTGGTATTTCTTAAATTTTAACAGAATCAAAGTTATAGAGAGTGATTTGTTTTGATTTTTTTTGTCTACAACTAACCTAAAAACTCGTTGAAATGTATTTTTTTTGTTAAATAATGGTTTAAAAAGCAATTTTTTTTGTCATTTTTAGCTTGAAAAAAAGTAGTATTTTTTTGTTTTTTAGGTCAAAAACTTAATTTTAAAAATGCATTAAATGATTAATAATCAGATATTTAGTTAATTTTTTATAAATATGCACAATATCGATTAACGGTTTGTTTTGATGGATGAATTACACTTTTCGTAAAAAACAAGATTTTGATTTTTTTAATTTTAAAAGCTTTTAAAACTTTTTATTCTTGTTAAAATTTCGATTTAATGTTAACAGAAATAAAAAAAGAGAAAGGTTTAATATTTCTTTTGTAAATTAGAAGTTCAATAAAAATATTTAATCTCCTGAGAGATCTCTAAACCTTTCGCTTATGAAAAATTTAATTTTAATACGTCATGCAAAATCTAGTTGGGAAGCACCTTTAAAAGATTTTGACCGGCCTTTGATGAAAAAAGGAATTTTAGATGCTCATGATGTATCTGCAAATATTTCGAAATTCCTCCCTAAAACTTATATAATCTGGAGCAGTACAGCAGCGAGAGCACAGGAAACTGCTCTTATTTTTGCTCAAAACATTTCATATCCTATAGATAGTATTATTTTTAAGGATGAACTTTATACTTTTGATGATAAACAACTCGAAAAGGTTATTAAATCTTGTGATAATAGTTTCGAAAGCGTTATTCTTTTTGGACATAACGAGGCTATTACAAATTTTGTTAATAAATTTGGGGATGTTTTTATCGAAAATGTCCCGACCTCAGGATTTGTATCATTACAGTTTGATTCAGAAAGTTGGGATTCTATTCATAAAGGCAAAACCCATAAAACAATTTTCCCCAAAGATTTAAAATAAATAAAGTGTACGAACAGAAATATATCGATAGAGAAAAAAGTTGGTTAGCGTTTAATGCGAGAGTACTTCAGGAAGCTGCAGACAATACAGTTCCGCTTTTAGACAGGTTGCGTTTTGTTGGAATTTTTTCGAACAACTTAGATGAATTTTTTAGAGTTCGTTATGCTGCAATTAGAAGATTAAGTCTTTCCGGAATTTCCGGAGAAAAATACCTGGGTGGAGTTTCTGCCCACCAATTAATTAAAGATATTACCGAAATCGTAATTCAGCAGCAGTCTGAAAGTTTACGTATTTTGGGTAATATCGAAAGCGAACTCGAAGCAGAAAATATCTTTATCATAAACGAAGATCAGGTAACTCCAAAACAGGAATGCTTCTTGAAGGACTTTTTTATGCAAAAATTAAGTCCGGAACTGGTTACTATTATTTTGAATGATTTAGCCGAATTTCCAATTCTTAAAGATACGTTGGGATATTTGGCTGTTCGTCTTGAGATGAATACAAACGACGAAGTTCGTTACGCAGTGATCGAAATTCCTAAAACCATTAATAGATTCGTTGTTCTCCCTTCTGAAGATGAGAAACAATATGTCATTTTAATTGATGATGTTATTCGACTAAAACTGAAAAACATCTTTAATATCTTCGATTATAAAAGTGTTTCGGCACATATGATCAAAATTACACGAGATGCGCAGTTAGATATCGACAGTGATTTGAGTAAAAGTATGCTCGAAAAAATCGCCTCTTCTGTAAAAGACCGTCGTATTGGAGAACCGGTACGTTTTATTTATGATAATTTAATCGAAGAAGATACACTACAATTTTTCCTTGATAAAATGAAAATTGTAGAAACAGATAGTATAATTCCGGGAGGAAGATATCATAATCGACGCGATTATATGGATTTTCCAAATTTAGGACGTTATGATTTGCTTTATAAACCAAATGAACCTTTGCCAGTTCCCGGTTTAAGTCTTGACGGAAGTATATTAGAAAAAATAAGCAGGAAAGATTATTTACTTCATGCACCTTACCAGTCATTCTCTTATTTGACAAAGTTTCTGCGTGAAGCTGCCTTAGATCCCAAAGTTACCAGTATAAAAATTACATTATACCGATTAGCTAAGAATTCTCAAATCATTAGTTCATTGATTAATGCTGCTAAAAATGGTAAAAAAGTAACCGTTCAGATAGAGCTTCAGGCACGTTTTGATGAAGCTTCGAATATTTCGTATGCCGAGCAAATGCAGACAGAAGGAATCGAGCTTATCTTTGGAATTAAAGGATTAAAAGTACACAGTAAAATATGTGTGATTGAAAGAACCGAAGAAGGAAAAAATCGCCGCTACGGATTTATTTCAACAGGAAACTTTAATGAATCAACAGCAAAAATTTATACAGATGTAACCCTTTTTACCTGTCATCAGGGAATTTTAAAAGACATCTCAAAAATATTCGAGTTTTTTGATATCAATTACAGAGTACACAGATACAAGCATTTGATTGTATCACCACATTATACCCGAACTAAATTTATTAAATTAATAGATCGTGAAATCCTGCATGCATTAGCTGGTAGAAAAACACATATTAAGTTAAAAATGAATAGTTTGTCTGACTTTAAAATGATCGATAAACTATACGAAGCCAGTAATGCAGGAGTAAAAATTCAGCTTCAGGTAAGAGGAATTTGTTCGTTAATACCAGGAATTCCCGGAATGAGCGAAAACATCGAAGCTATTAGTATCGTAGATAATTATCTGGAACATTCCAGAGTGTATATTTTTGGAAACGCCGGTTTAACCGAAGTTTATATTTCTTCTGCCGATTTTATGACCAGAAACCTGGACGGAAGAGTTGAGGTTACCTGTCCAATTTACGATCTCGAGATAAAGAAAGAATTAATAGATAATTTCAATATAGCCTGGAAAGGGAATGTTAAGGTGAGATATCATTCCTATAAATTAGATAACAAATATAAGCCACGAAACCATCATGCTCCGTTTAGAGCCCAGTTCGAAACCTATAAATATTATCAAAATAAAGTTTTGGCAGTAGAAGAAATTCCACAGAAAATAAATTCATAAAAAATAAAATTCCAAATCATAAGTGAGCATGATTACTATAAGAAAATTTGCAGCAATAGATATTGGCTCAAACGCCATGAGGCTTCTGATATCGAATGTTGTAGAACAGGATGGTAAAGAACCACAATTTAATAAAAGTTCACTTGTTCGTGTACCAATTCGTTTAGGGCAGGATGCCTTTACTGTTGGAGAAATTTCAGAAGAAAACATAGATCGAATGGTAGATGCAATGAAAGCATTTCACCTTTTGATGAAAGTACATAAAGTAGAGCGTTATATGGCTTTTGCGACTTCGGCAATGCGTGAAGCTTATAATGCAAAAGAAGTTGTAGCATTAATTAAGAAAAAAGCCGATATAAAAATCGAAATCATAGACGGTAAAAAAGAAGCTGCAATTATAGCATCAACAGATTTACATCATCTGTTAAAAACAGATGAAACCTATCTTTTTGTAGATGTGGGCGGTGGAAGTACTGAATTTACTTTGTTCTCTGACGGAAAAATGATCAATTCAAGATCTTTTAAAGCAGGAACTGTTCGTTTGCTAAACAATATGGTTCATGATGTAGTTTGGGATGAAATCGAAAAATGGATCAGAACAAACACGGCAGGTTATGAAGAAGTAACCCTTATTGGTTCTGGCGGAAACATCAATAAATTGTTTAAAATGTCCGGAAAACAACAGGAAAAACCGTTATCGTATATTTATATCAATTCGCAATATGCTTTCCTGAACTCATTGACGTACGAACAAAGAATCGCCGAATTAGGATTAAACTCAGATCGTGCCGACGTAATTATTCATGCCACAAGAATTTATCTGAATGCCATGAAATGGAGTGGAGCACGCCAGATTTACGTCCCTAAAATTGGACTTTCTGACGGAATCGTAAAAGCAATGTATTACGGTAAAATTTAATTTTTTTTGCCACGAATTTCGTTAATTTTTGTGGGCTATATTCTTATCATTAAGAATAAAAAAATAGTGTAAATTAGTGAAATTCGCGGTGAACTTTATATAAACAAGTAGATGAATAAAACTAGACTCGAAGCCTTTAGTGATGGCGTTTTGGCAATTATCATAACCATTATGATTCTGGAAATTAAAGTGCCGGAAGGACACGAATTTGCCGATCTAAAACCGCTTATTCCGAAGTTTCTGAGTTATGTCCTGAGTTTTATTTATGTTGGAATTTACTGGAACAATCACCATTATTTAATTCACAGTTTAACCAAAATCAACGGAAAAATTCTTTGGGCAAACCTGCATTTGCTGTTTTGGCTTTCCCTGATTCCTGTTGCAACGGGCTGGATGGGAGAACATAATTTTGCCAAAGCATCGATGACATTGTACGGAGTTGTATTGCTTTTGTCTTCTGTAGCTTACTTTATTCTGCAAAGAATTATCATTGTCAGCGAAGGGAAAAATTCAATTATAGCCAAAGCAATAGGAAAAGATGTTAAAGGAAATGCATCTTCAGTTTTATACATTATAGGAATAGTTTTTTCATTTTACAGCGAATGGATCTCAGGTGCTGCATATTTTATTGTAGCCATGTTATGGCTTATCCCTGATAAAAGAATCGAAAGAGTTTTTGCTTCAAAAGAATAATTTTGTTTAAAATGAAATCCGTTTTTCAGTCCATTCAGGTAATACCTCAGAATGAATTAGATCAGTTAGATGATCTCATTACAATGCGAAAGCTTAAAAAAGGAGAGCTTTTATTGATAGAAAACGAAGTTTGTAACGAAATCTATTTTATAAAAAGCGGTATTTTAAGATCTTATTTTTTCAATCATCAGGGAGACGAAATCACCAATTGTTTCGCTTTTGAAAATGAATTGATGGCTTCGTTTTCAAGTTTTATAACACAAAATGTAGCCGAAGAAAATATTCAGGCTCTGGCGGAAACAGAATTACAGGTTATCAGCCGTGAAAGTTTGGAGAAGCTTTACGAACAAGGCTTACATTGGCAGGAAATTGGTCGTAAATTAACCGAAATGGAATATGTTATACTTCAAAAACGTATGATTTCTTTTCAAAAATTATCGGGAACTCAACGTTATGAAGAGCTTTATAAAAATCATAAAAAATACCTTCAGTTAATTCCGCTACAATACCTTGCTTCTTATTTGGGGGTAACTCCAAGACATTTAAGCCGAATCAGAAAAGCAATTTTATAGGACATTTGTCCGGTAATCGAAGGATATTGCATCATTATTTTTGCTGAAAATAATATATAATGATGAGAAAAAATATTTTAGTAATCGGTGGAACCGGGTTAGTGGGTAAAGTTATATTGCGTATTCTTCAGGGAAGAAATCCAGATTATAATCTTTTTGTGGGAAGCCGTCAGTTAGGGAAAAAACAGAACGATTTGATGATTGATGTTGACAACCCGAAAACTTTTGACTGTATCACGCACAATAAAATTGACTTAATTGTATTATGTACAAAAGACAGTAATAATGAGATTTTACAGTTTGCGATAAAAAACAAACTTGATTATATTGATATTACAAAGCCAACCCCTGATTTGACTGTTGCGTATGATTTAGCGAAGCGAAAGATGCTAAAAACAGATAGCAGAATTGTTTTTGGCTCCGGTTGGATGGGCGGTATTGTAGGAAGTCTGGTTAGTTTTGCTGAGCCGGACAAGAATAAAATCCAGGAAGCAAATATTTACATTTATTATTCTATAAAAGATCTGGCAGGGAAAAGTTCAGCTAATTTTTTAGCAGAAAATGTCTGTAAACCATTTATTGTCTATAAAAATAACAAACCACAAAAAGTCAAACATTTTCTGGATTCTGAAAAATTTAATTTTTCATTCGGAATAGGAAAACGTCAGGTTTATAATCTCGATGTTCCGGATTTGTTCATTTTGAATCAAATAGAGAAAATACCAACTGTTTCAGTTAAAATGACCTATAATTCTAAATTTGTAACCAGTTTAATGGGGCTTTTTCAATCGCTTAAGATTTTTAATATCATGTTTTTAAGAGAAAGACAGTTGCTGTTTGGTTCTAGTGGAAACGGTGATCAGACCATTTTTGAGGTTATGGTTAAAACAAGCGATAAAATAAAACGGGTTAGTTTGCAAAGTGTTAAAGGTCAGGCTGAGTTAACTGCATTTTCGACGGTTTTGCATATTGAAAAAATGTTGAGTGAAACTTTGTCGGATGGAATTTATTTTGGACATCAAATGCATTCATCGCAAGAGATTTTTGATGCATTAAAGAGCTATAATACGATCAATCTTAAAATAAGCGAATAAAATATGAAAAAGATACTAATTATAAACGGACATCCAAATCCGGAAAGTTTTAATTTTGGACTGGCCGAATCTTATTTAAAAGGTGCTATTGCTTCCGGAGCTCAGGTAGAAACTATAACAATTGCGGACTTAAAGTTTAGTCCAAACCTGCAATTTGGTTATCAAAAGCGAACCGAATTAGAACCTGATTTACTTGAATCCTGGGAAAAGATAAAAAGAGCAGATCATTTAGTTTGGATTCATCCGGTTTGGTGGGGTGGTTTACCTGCCATTACCAAAGGATTTATAGACAGGCTTTTTTTACCCGGAATGGCATTTCAGTATCGCGAAAATTCCGTTTGGTGGGATAAACTGCTAAAAGGAAAAACAGCACATATTATTACAACTTTAGATCAGCCAGGCTGGTATTATAGATTATCTTTTGGAAGACCAAGTGTTAATCAGTTAAAGAGATCTACTTTAGAATTTTGCGGTGTAAAACCAGTCAAAGTCAGTTATATTGGAGTTATAAAAAGTTCTAACGAAGAACAAAGAAAAAAATGGCTTGAAAAAGTCTATCATTACGGATTGCAAAACAAATAGTTTTATTGTCTGCCGGGAATTTCATGAATTTACGCAAATTAGTCAGCAGTATTAATAAACAAAAAAGAAATTAGTTTCCGCACGCTAAAAAATTAATCATTTATATCTAATCCAAATGTAGAACGTAAAAGTTCAATGTTTGGATTGATTTCTAAAAAGCGATTATAGCGATCCTGATCGTTGTAAGCTCTTTTCGTTTGTGCCTCTTCGTTTACAATTACGTCAATTGTAATATCGTGATTGTGTAAATGCCCCTTTAAATGCCCTAATAATCCGTTAATTTGACTTTCGAAATCTAATTTTGAACCTTCATTGGGCAATTCATAAGTAATTCTTGTTCCGTCTAATACGGGATCATTAATCAGTAATATCGATTCCATAATCCTAAGACCTTTTTGACCTAAACGTTCTGCATATTTGTTCCAATGCAGACGCATATCGGTTTCGTTAAACTCCTCGGTTGGTAAAACAGAAGAAGATGGCTTAACGTAAGATTTAGTACTCGCTTCCAGTTCTTTTTTCCTGCGGATACTGGCAAGAGAAAAAGCAGAAACTTTAGGTTCGTTACCAGCCTCAGTTTTTGGAGCTAACGGAGTTTCAGTCTTTGGTTCTGAAGGAATTTCGGTATTTTGTACCGTTTTAATTTCAGTTACCGGCTGGGTGCCTGCAGTTGAAGTTTCGGCAGTTTCAACTTTTGGAGTTTTAACTTCGACTATAGAATAACCGCCATTTTTATAATAAACAGGGGGGATTATGAATTGCTCAGCTTTTTTTTTTCTCCATCAAAATTGATAGAGGCCAATTGCATTAAACATAATTCAACCAAAAGGCGTTGGTTCTGACTTAGCTTGTACTTTAAATCACAGTCGTTGGCAATATCAATACCTTTTAATAGAAAGTCCTGAGAACATTTTTGAGCCTGTACATTATACATTTGCTGTGCTTGTTCACCCACTTCGAGTAAAGCAATAGTAGCAGGAGTTTTACTTACGAGTAAATCTCTAAAATGTGAAGCCAGTCCGGCAATAAAATGATGTCCGTCAAAACCTTTTGCCAGAATATCATTGTATGCCAGTAAAAGATCCGGGATTTTATTTTCTAAAAGTAAATCAGTAATGCTAATGTAAGTTTCGTAATCTAAAACGTTTAGGTTTTCGGTTACAGCCTGACGTGTTAAGTTAGTTCCGCAATACGAAACCACACGGTCAAAAATAGATAAAGCGTCACGCATGGCACCATCAGCTTTTTGAGCGATAATGTGCAAAGCATCGTCTTCAAAATTGATTCCCTGACTTGTTGCAACTTCTGCTAAATGTTCTTTAGCATCTTTTACGGTAATCCTTTTGAAATCAAATATCTGACAACGGGATAAAATCGTTGGAATAATCTTGTGTTTCTCTGTAGTTGCTAAAATAAAAATAGCATGTTTTGGCGGTTCTTCTAATGTTTTAAGGAAAGCATTAAAAGCTGCCGAAGACAACATGTGGACCTCGTCGATAATATAAACTTTATATTGTCCGGTTTGTGGCGGGATTCGAACCTGATCAATCAGATTACGAATGTCATCAACAGAGTTGTTAGAAGCCGCATCTAACTCAAAAACGTTAAAAGCAAAATCCTCATTTGGATCATCATATCCGGGCTGATTTATTTTACGCGCCAAAATACGCGCACAAGTTGTTTTTCCAACTCCACGTGGTCCGGTGAATAAAAGGGCAGAAGCAAGGTGATTGCTGTCAATGGCATTTAGTAAAGTGTTGGTAATGGCTTTTTGTCCCACAACATCCTTAAACGTCTGTGGGCGATACTTACGGGCCGATACTACAAATTGTTCCATATTCTTTTTATTCGATAGCAAATATAGGCTGAAAATTACCAAATCACAAATCTGAAATTCATAAATCTTGGAGAAGATTTTGAGTGGTTTGAATATGAGAAAGTAACAGAATGCTTTGTTTCAAAAAACTTTTTCAATTCAGTTATTTTGTATTTAAATATTTGTTAATGATAAAATTGATAATGCTCTTTTTGTGATAAAAAATATCCTATTTTTAATCCGAAATAATTCTGTTTTACTTTTTGACAAGACGTTTTCCTAAAGTGAATTAAAGATATTTTTAGTATGGATGAAAAAGAATTAGCGGCAGTAAAATTACACATTGCAGGTGCAACAGTGCGACATAATTCTCCTTTTGGAGAGCTACAATCATTTAAAAATGATTTCGAATTATCGCAAGATTTTATTAATAAATGGGTTGTGCCGTTTTATATGAATATTAATGATGTTAGTGATGAATGGACAAATAAATTGGTTTCTGTTAAGGGTGAAATTTCAACGCATATTATTCAAAATAATCTGGGTGATTTTAATTGGCGAACAAGACAAACCGGAGCTTTTTTTTCAGCGATTACAAATCAGGTACAATTTATAGATATCATAGGAACTCATTTATTAAAGAGTGAAGTCTGTTATGCAGGAAGCGTTTATAGTAAAGTCTTAGCTTATTTTAATTCAGAAAAATGTGTTGAATATTTGAATTTATATCTGGATTATTATCTCTTGAAACCTGATTTGTGGTTTGATCAAACTGCTGTGATGGAGGCGATTCTATATCTCGATAAAATAAATTCGACAAATTATTTTGAAAGACATTCTGATAATTGGTTAAAATTTATAAAGAATAAGCCATATTGGAATAAGGAAATTTCAACAGTTAATTTAGAAGAGCAATTAAAGGTAATAGAAAGAGTAAGCCAATTTTAATTAATTTAAAGAGATGCAGCAATTCAACTTTATAAACAACACTTTAAATCTAAAAGTTAAAAAATCGCCGTTGATAATCAGAATTATAATATTCTTTTTTGCTTTTGCCTTTTTTATTTTTCCTTTAATCGGGGTTATTTTAAGTATAGCAAACAGAAGCGGTTTAAATATTGGATATTTTATTGCTGTTGGAATATTCTCGCTTTTGGGATTTTATCTTCTCAGAGTTGCTTTATGGAATACTTATGGAGAAGAAACCATAAATATTTTAGAAAATAAAGTCATTTATGAAGCAAATTATGGCTGGTTTAAAGATGCTAAAAAGGAAATGATATTTTCTGATCTGGAATATTCTTTTAAATCAGTTGGTTATGAGGAAGATAATGAAGCTGTTCTGGTTCTTTCTTCTAAAGAAGATCAGGTCGAATCAGTTGTTAAAATGTCAATACCCCAGTTAGAAGAGTTAATTTTTATTTTAAAACCCTAATTTCCATGAAAAAATACCTATTAGTGATCGCAATTGTATTTTGTTCTTTTCAGTCTCAGGCGCAAACTGCTCAGGATACGCTTGATATTAAACGTGTTGCTTTGGCTTACATTGAGGCGCAGCATAATCCAAATCCTAAATTAATGGAAAGCGCTTTGCATCCCAGATTGGTCAAAAGATCTGTGTTTAGAAATAAAACTGCCCAAAAGGATTTCATCTCAGAATATTTTGCAGAGAACATGGTTATTCTTGCAGAGACTTATAATATAAAAGGCGATAAATTTCCAAAAAATCCAAGAAAAGAGGTTAAGCTGCTTGATGTTTCAGCGAGAACAGCTTCGGTTAAATTATTAGCAGATGCCTGGATAGATTATATGCATATTGTAAAAACCAATGGAGAATGGAAAATTATAAACGTTCTGTGGCAATACAATGATGTAACGCAGCACCAATAGAAAATAATTCCAGAAGTGGGAAAAATATAAATTTATTAACGTAATTGTGTAAAATATTGATATTTAATTGGTTAACTTTAAGTTTTTAATTAACTAAAAAATATCATTATGAAGATTAAATCTATTTTATTAGCAATGAGTTTTGTCTTTTTGTTAGTCTCTTGTGGTCCTAAAGACGCGGATATTCAAAAAGAAGTTAACGCAAAAATTAATGCTCTTCCAGGAGTAGAAGTGACTGTAGTAAAAGGTGTTGCTACTATTTCCGGAATTTGTAAAGATGAAGCATTAAAACAAAATGCAGAGAGTATTGTTAAAGGTGTTAAGGGAGTTAAAACAGTGGTGAATAACTGTGAGATTCCGGCTCCGGAACCTGAGATTGCAACTGCTCCCGTTGAAATTAATGCGGATAGCGTTTTGACTACTTCGGTAAATGAAGTGGTGAAAACATATAATGGTGTGACTGCTACTGTAAAAGATGGTGTGGTAACCCTTACGGGAAATATCAAAAAAGACCAATTGCCTAATTTGATAAAAAGCGTACAGGAATTAAAGCCTAAAAAAGTTGAAAATAAATTAACCGTTAAATAAGTGTGCTATGAGTTTGCAAGATAAATACAAAGAGTTAACTGATTTAGCTACTAATTTAGGCATAGCTAATTTACAGGTAAGAGAACAGGATAATGTGTTGTATATAGATGGTACAGCCAAATCTGCTGATGACAAAGAAAAGCTTTGGAACGCTTACGGAAAAATAGATCCTGAATTCAGATCTGCAGATGTGGTGATGAATATTGCTGTTACCGAAGGAGCAACAACAGATTATACGATTCAGAGTGGTGATTCATTATCGAAAATTGGTAAAGCACATGGTGTTTCGTGGGAATCGATTTTTGAAGCCAATAGAGATATTATTAAAAATCCTGACCTGATTCAGCCAGGCTGGAAAATCAAGATACCAACAGCATAATTTCATTATGATCTGTTTTAAAAAAGTCTGTCATTTATGATGGACTTTTTTTGTGAACTTTAATTGTCAGGCTGAGCGAAGTCGAAGCCTACGCTTCAATTGGCAAGTTTTTCGACTTCGCTCAGGGTGACATAAAATGAGATTTTTTTTTGCAAATCTGTAAAATCTGCGTGGCATAAAAAACAATTTTTCTATTGAAAATTATTGCTTTAGCCCTGATAGAAGCGGCATCCTTTTTCTTGCTTCTTTAGCAAGGAAAAGATACAGCGGATAGCAGGAATTGGCTCCTGAAAATTATCTTCCTTTAATACTTAAATCAGATAAAAACTTAGCCGTTTCCTGATCAGAATCGGCAGAAAAACCGGCTACATAAACTCCTTTTTTGCCAGATGTTGATTTAATTCCGTATACAACTGCCTCATCGCCCGGGTCAGAATTACCCTCGTATCGATACACATGAACAATTTCAAATTTTTCAGGATTCTTTTTAATCATGTCTGAGTTTAAGTTAAAATCAAACGTAAATCCTTTTTCATTCAATTGATCTAAAGCTTTTGAAACAGTTGCGTAGTGATACATTCTAATCATGATAATTGAATTTTAAAATTATGGATTTTAAAGATAACTATTTTAAAATTAAAATGTTACCATAATAAGTCAAAAAACTAAAATTTTAAATTATTATAGTTAGTAGATAAATCGCTACTTTTGCGCCGCAGACCGCCTTATCGTCGTCTCAATTTATTGGGAGGGAGGAAAGTCCGGACACCATAGAGAAGCATAGCGGGTAACACCCGTCGGGGTTAGCAATAACTTCAGGACAAGTGCAACAGAAAGTATGTACAGGTAATGCTGTAGTGAAACCAGGTAAACTCTATGCGGTGAAATACCAAGTATATCAGCATTTAAGGGCTTCTCGTCCGTTGTTGAAGGGTAGGTAGCTTGAGTTCCGAAGTAATTCGGAATCTAGATAAATGATAAGGCTCTGATTTATCAGAGACAGAATCCGGCTTACAGGTCTGCATTTTTTATATATTTGTGAAACTCTCTAATCTATTTTCATGAATATAACCACTCCAAAAACAACCTCTAAACCTAAAAAAGGTGTTTTTTATACTATCGTAACCAATCTTACTTTTTGGGTCCTGATCGCTATTATTGCAGGGATTTTACTCGGACATTTCTCGCCCCAAAATGGTATAAAAATGGAAATATTGGGGGCTAAATTTATTGCACTTATCAAGCTTTTTATTGGACCGATTATTTTTTTGACGATTGTTTTGGGAATTTCCGGAATGGGAAATCTGAAAAAAGTAGGACGAATTGGTATTAAAGCACTGGGCTATTTTGAAGTGGTTTCGACGGTTGCTCTGGCTATTGGAGTTACTATAGCATATTTTTTTAAACCCGGAAAAATTGATAAATCAGGATTGACTTTGGGAGATGCCAGTCAATATACAAACCATGCTGCCGAAAATTTCTCCTGGCTGCAGTTTTTCTTTTCGAACTTTACTTTACAGGTTTTACTTGCAGCTATTATTTGTGGTATTGCATTGAATTTTTATAAAAAAAGAGAACAGACTATTTTAGTCTTGGAACGCTTTTCGAAAGTCGTTTTTTCGGGATTAAAATACGTCATGTATCTTGCTCCAATCGGAGCTTTTGGAGGAATGGCTTTTACCATTGGAAAATTTGGTTTGCAAACGCTTATTCCGCTTGGTAAATTAATGTTGTGTGTTTATCTGACAATGGCATTGTTTGTTTTTTTAGTTTTAGGCAGTATTTTGAGATACTACAAAATCAGTATTCTTTCGATTCTGAAATACATTAAAGAAGAACTATTGCTGGTTTTGGGAACTTCATCTTCTGAAGCCGCTTTACCAAGTATTATGGTAAAACTGGAACAAATGGGATGCAGTAAATCAGTTGTGGGATTGGTAATCCCGACTGGTTATTCTTTTAATCTGGACGGGACTTCGATTTACTTGTCCATGTCGGTTATATTTCTGGCGCAATTGTATGATGTGCATTTGAGTTTTTTTGAAATTTTAAGTGTCATCGGGATTTTGATGGTTACTTCAAAAGGCGCAGCAGGTGTTACCGGAAGCGGATTTATTGTTTTGGCTTCGACTTTAACGGCATTACATAAAATTCCGGTCGAAGGTTTGGCTTTTTTACTGGGAGTTGATAAATTTATGAGTGAAGCCCGTGCTATAACCAATTTGATTGGAAATACTGTAGCAACAATTATAATTTCGAAAAGCGAACGTGATTTTACAGAGTTGAATCTGGATCCTGTTTTGGAAGAATAATTTGCTTTGCTTTATAGTGAGTGGCAAACGATAGGATTATATTGCTTTTAATTTGTGCTAATTTTTGGCGAACTTTTTAATTTAAAATTTATGAAAAGAATTGGAATTTTAGGACTTGGTGGAGTAGGTGGTTATTTTGGCGGACTTTTGGCAAAAGCGTATTATAAGTCTGATGAAGTCGAAGTGATTTTTATTGCTCGTGGCACTACACAAAATGCGATTGCAGAAAGCGGATTAAAAATTGTAACTGATGATTCTGAAATCGTAGTTCATCCTAAAATAGTGTCTAATAATCCGGATGAAATAGGGGTTTTGGATTATTTAATTTGTGCTACAAAAACCTATGATATCGAAGAAAGTTTACTTTCTCTTCAAAAATGTATTGTTCCTCAAACGATAATTTTACCATTGTATAATGGTGTTGACGCTCAGGAACGCATTACAAAAATATTTCCTCAAAATGATGTACTACAAGGTTGTGTGTATATTATTTCGATGATTACTTTGCCGGGAACTATTCGGAAAATGGGCTTTTATGAGAAATTGTTTTTTGGTTCAAAAGCAGTTGAGGTTTCAAAACTAAATGAATTGCAAAGTATTCTTCAAAAAGCTAAAATCGAAAGTTATCTTGTAGACAATATCGAAGAAACAGTTTGGGAGAAATTTATCTTTATTTCGGCATTGGCTTCTGCAACTTCTTATCTCAACCAAAATATTGGAGAAATTATAAAAAATGCCGATTCTAAAGCGGTTTATGTAGAATTACTAAAAGAAATCGAACTGGTAGCAAAAGCAAAAGGTTTGCAATTACCAGACGACATTGTAGAACAAACAATCGTTAAACTAGAAAAATCGCCCAAAGAAGCGACTTCATCTATGCACAGGGATTATTTGGCGGGTAATAAAATAGAAGCCACTTCACTTACCAGATTTGTAGTAAATGAAGGTTTAAAATATGGCGTAAAAACTCCTCTGTACGAAAAAATAGCTCATACTTTATTGTCTTAAATGTTTATGATTCGTCTTTTGTAGCACGAACTAAGCTGATTCCGGAAGTAAAAAATACAATTCCAAGAATACCATAAATAATTAACGATTTAATATCCCGTGTTTCGCCGGATGTTCCTGCAAATATCACAGCAGTGTAGATTAAACCTACTATTCCAAGAATAGTAAGTAATCCTCCAAAAAATCTTTTTAGGTTCATGATGATTGGTTTTTAAAAGTTTCATTACAAATGTATTACGTAGTTTTTATAACGTGTTATACAATTGATTTTAAAACTTATATCATTAACAGTAGACAACAAAATGCAAATGAGTAGCAGATTAAAGCAGGGTTATTTATTGTGAGAAAATATTTATTTTTTTTAACTAGTTTATGTTGTTTTAAATGTTATTTTTGGCGCAACTAATTTAAAACCAAACATGAAAAAAAATCAAATTCTTTTATTATTCTCCATTCTTTTTGCAAGTGTCGTTTATGCACAAAATGATAATCCAGTTTCTGTTGAAAAAAATCAATTTAAGATTAATATGTTATCGCCTGGCTTTGTTTACGAATATGGTTTTGATACAAAAAACACATTATATTCTGAGGCGAGTTTAAGTTTAGGATTTTCTGTCAATTCCAATAGTTCAAATTTTGCTATATTTCCTAATATCAATGAGCAATTTCGCCATTATTATAATTTGGAGAAAAGAGCTGCGAAAGGAAAAAAAACAGAACGAAATTCAGGAAATTATTTTGCAGGAAATGCAGTTTATACATTCGAATCTATTTCAACAAACAGAGATTACAGAGAAGCGGTTCCATCTTTTACACTTGCTGCCCTTTGGGGATTGCAACGAACTTACAAAGGAAGGTTTAATCTGGAGTTTAATATTGGACCAGGAGTAAATTTTGACAAATATGATACTGAATTTGTTCCTGTAGCAAATTTTACTTTAGGCTGGGTTATTGGAAAATAAATTCAGAAACAGATCAAAAAACCTTGATTCGTCAAGGTTTTTCTATTTTAAATTCTAAACCAATACTTCGTACCGTTTCAATACTAATTCTAGGATCAGAATTAAAATATTTTCTAAGTTTACTGATAAAAACATCCATACTTCGACCGGAGAAATAATCATCTTTTTTCCATACAGACATTAGAATTTGTTCTCGCTTTAGTAACTGATTATGATTGAGATACAAATACTCAATAAGAGAAGCTTCCATTTCTGTAAGCTGTTGAACATGATTTTTTGAATTAAGAGTTAAGCGTTCATTGTCGAAAATATAAGAACCTATTTCGATGCTGTGATTTCCGTTTAGACTTCTTTTTTGCTCCATTCTTTTTAAGATATTTTGCAGGCGCAAAATCAGTTCTTCGGCTTCAAAAGGTTTTATGATATAATCGTCGGCACCTAATTTAAGTCCGATGATTTTATCTTCTTTTAATTTTTTGGCTGTCAGGAAAATAAACGGAACTTCGGGATTAATTTTGACCACTTTTTCTGCCAGAGAAAATCCGTCGAGTTTAGGCATCATAACATCAAAAACACAAATATCAAAAGTTTGGTTTTTAAAATATTCTAAGGCTATTTCGCCGTTTTCTGCCCAGAAAACGTCATATTGATGCAATTCTAAATATTGTTTTAGAACATTCGCAAAATCAGCATCATCTTCGGCTAAAAGTATTTTTTTCAAAAGGAATAAATTAAATTTTAAACATTATGGTAAACACAGCACCTTTTCCTAAATCGCTCATAACAGCAATAGAACCCTGATGCGCTTTTATAATCTGATCAACATAATAAAGTCCTAAACCAAGACCTTTTGTATTGTGAAGATTTCCTTGTTCTACACGATAAAATTTTTCGAAAAGTAGCGATTGTTTGCTTTTTTCAATTCCAATTCCGTCATCTTCAATACTTATCGAGAATTGTTTTTCGGCAGTTTTGGTTTTTATCGTAATAATTTTTGAACCATATTTCACGGCATTTTCAAGTACGTTTACAAGCGCAGTGGTTAAATGAAATTTATCCAGAATCAGACTTGTATTTTGAGTTTGAAAATCAGTTTTAATTGTAATATTTGGAAACGTGATCCTGAAATCGTTTACAATCGAAAGCAGAAAATCTTCTGTTTCAATTTTTTCCTTTTGTAATTCAAGTTCATTTTCTGCCAAAGAATTGATCATAACCTGATCAATTAGATTTTGAAGACGATTGTTCTGACGTGAAATGGTACTGACAATGTTATTGAAATTTTCATCGTTGTCACGAATGTTTTTCTGTTCTAAAATTTTAGTCGAAATCCCTAAAGTAGCCAAGGGTGTTTTGAGTTCGTGTGTAATATTGTTGATGAAATCGGTTTTAACATCGCTTACTTTTTTCTGTTTAATTAATGCTTTTATCGCAATTATAAAAAGACTGATTATGGTAACGATCGACAGCAAAGACAAGATCAGAATAAAAGTCATTCGCTTTAAAATAATCATTTCCCAATCGATAACCGAAACGTACATTGAATCTTCGGTCAATAATTTATATTCGTGATTTTCAGTTATTCCGTTCATGGTCCTGACATAATTTCGAACCAAAAAAGCCTGATTTATAGAAGACAGATTTCCGTATAATTTGTTTTTGATAAAAGGCTTTTCAGAGAAAATGGTATCTGCTTTTATTTTGTTTTGATACAGTATAAATTTATTGAGTACAATAGCAAAATCTATTTGTAAGTTGGGTAAATCTCTTTTTAGCTTACGCTGAATTTTTTGTGTTAAGACATCATTATATTCATTTTCCAGAATATAGTTTTTAACCTCAGATTTGGTATTTTTTCCCTGAATATAGTTTTGTGATAATTGCTTGTAAAGTTCTTCTTTTTTAGAAACAAGTACAGAGTCAATATCGCTGTAATTGTTAGTGATTTGAGCAATTTTGTTCTTGATTTCGGTATGAAACTGAGCTACTTTATAGTCATAAGTAGTTTTAACCAAATAGCATTGAACCGTTGATAAAACAATCAAAGCAATCACAGAAAAGCCTATTAATAAATTGATTCTTTGTTTCATAAAGTAAATAAAGCTTTTCAAAAATAATGCTTTTATGAGACAATAAACACATTAACGCCGCATTAACCTTCAATTAACTTTCACAACACTTTTTTAGAAGCATTTTTGCATGATTACAATCTAAAATCGAACCAAAATGAACCTTAATTTGCTAGTGAAACTTTTTTTAATTCTCTTTTTGTTTTTGCTTTCTTTAATTGGATATGCACAAAACGAAACACCCAAAGACAGTCTTTCTCATTCATTAAATGAAGTTGTAGTTGCTCAAAACAAGAAAACGTTTACCAATACAAACGGAAACATAAAAGTAGATGTTGCCAATTCTGTTTATAGCTCAATTCCCAATACAGTCGATTTACTGGCAAAATTGCCAACTGTTCAGGTTAGTGCTGATAAAGAAAGTATTTCGGTTGTGGGCAGAGGAAATCCTTTAATTTATATAGATAATCAGAAAGTGGGGATTAATGACCTGAATGCTTTGGCTGTAGCCGATATTAAAACGATTGAAATCATTCAGAATCCATCTTCGAAATATGAAGCCGAAGGGCGGTCTGTTATTTTAATCACCAAAAAGTTTAGTAAAAAAGACAGTTTTAGAACCGAAATTTCTGAAGTCGCTTCTTTTAAGAAAAATTACAACAATTACATCGGATTTAATTCCAGTTTTAAAAAGAATAAACTAGAATGGAATGCTAACTTTAATCATAATGCACTTAATCCGTGGGAAAGGCACAGTATCGATTATCAAATTGAAAATGCAAATATTGCATCTCAATATGATGTTATGGCTAATACCAAACGAAAACAATATGTTTTTGGCGGTGGTTTGTTCTATAAGATAAATGAAGATGATTATTTTTCGTTTAATGTTAATTCCAGACTTCGAAGCGAAACATTTCCCATTTATACCGCTACATACAACAAAAATCAAGATGCTGAAAATACGGTTTTAACCTGGAGCGATAATAAGAGTAAAAAGAATTTTGTAAACTCATTTCTCAATTATTCAAAGAATATAAAAGCAATTAATACACAGCTTTTTGCAGGTTTCCAATATTCGAATCTTCAACGGACTTTGGAGACTTTAGTGAAAAATAAGTATAACGAAACAGAATTTGATCTGGCACAAAACCGAAACCAAAAGTTTAATGTTGATGTGTTTTCAGGAAGAATTGATCTGGAAAAAAAGTTCAAAAATGAAATAAAATTAGAATACGGCGGACTTTATTCAACAGCAAAATCCAAGTCAGATACAGATATTTTTGATTTTGAGGAAAATAAAAGTACGGCTTTGGATTATGATTTTAAAGAAGAAAATTTAGGAGCTTACACTCAGTTTTCCGGAAAAATTAAAAAGATCAATTTTTCTGCCGGACTTAGAGTTGAAAATACAAATGTCAACGGAAAATACAGAACAGATTCTTCGGCTTTGGTTGGTAAAAATTATACGAATGTTTTTCCGAAAATGCAGCTTTCTATGGCAATTGACAGCACAAAAAATATTAGTCTCAATTATTCAAAAAGTATTTCACGTCCTGATTATTCCTCCTTAAGTAATGTTGCCATTTATATAAATCCGTACTTTATTTATGTAAGTAATATCAATTTAGGTCCAACATTTATTGATGAAATCTCTTCGACTTTTCAGTACAATAACAAATCAGTGAAAGTGAGTTATTATCAAAATAAAAATCCGGTTTATAATAGTTTCTTTTTTGATAAGGAACAGAATATTATGACTTTTAAAGACATAAATTTTGACAAAGAATCCGGTGTAACTCTTGATCTTGAGATGCCTTTTACATATAAGTTCTGGACAATAACTAATTCTTTGGTATTTGTTTCAGAGAGAATAAAAGATGCTTCGGCAGTATTTCTTTCTTCAAAACCGTATTTGTATTATTATTTTAATAATGAATTTAAACTTCCAAAAGGATATACAATGGTAGTAGTTTTAAGAGGTGTTACAAAACAAAATAAGGGAGTTTTTGAAAGAAACGCAAGAGGAATTGTAGACATGGCAGTTTCTAAAACTTTTTTTAAAAATTGGAATTTTGCCCTGAATTTTAATAATGTATTTAAAAATATTGACGAAGAAGAAGTATTTACAATCAACAATGTCAGTTCAAAAGCAAGGTATCTGGTTGATGAACATGAAATTTCTATTTCGGTTAAATATTCTTTTGGGAAAGTGAAAGAAACAGCATTTAAAGGAAAAAGTATAGAAGAGAATTCAGATCGGGTTAGATAATAAAAGCTGTAAATTATGATTCATTTAAGCACAAAGCCGGAATGTTTAAAAATTCCGGCTTTGCTTGGTATGATATGAATTGAAAACGAAAATTACCCTTCGTCTTCTTCTGTAACTTTTATAGCCGAATCACCCGGAAGTTCTTCGTCATCATCAGTCGAGTTTAATTCGAAGAAACTAAAAAAAGAACCTCCATAACTTTTCTGAAAAGAAAAATTACTCAAATGATTCATTTTCGTGTATTTAGAATGCTCGATGATCATCATTCCGTCTTCGTGCAATAGTTCTTTTTCGAAAACCGTTACTACAATTTTCTCAAAAGCCGCCTGATCAAATCCGTATGGCGGATCGGCAAAAATAATATCGTAAGAGGTTTTACAATTTTCAAGAAATTTATAAACATCACTTTTAGTTGCAGCGATATCAAAATCATATTCTGATGAAACCTGTTTAATGAATTTTACACATCCAAAATCACCATCAACAGATGTGATTGGAGCACTTCCGCGTGAAGCGAATTCAAAACTAATATTTCCTGTTCCCGAAAATAAGTCCAAAACCTTTAAGCTATCAAAACTAAAATGATTATTCAAAACATTAAACAATGCTTCTTTGCTCATGTCAGTCGTAGGTCTTACAGGAAGGTTTTTTGGCGGAAAAATTCGGCGTCCTTTGTATTTTCCTGAAATAATTCTCATGATTGAAATAAGATATAATGTTTTTGATTTTGCGCAGTTGAAAAGCTGTTTCTTTGTTGTAAAGTGCTTACATCCAAAAATGAAATATGTCGAATGTATTTATACGCAATGGCATAAAATGGATCGTTTTGGTCTATTATGCCTAAAAGTTCAAGATGAAAACTTTCAGGATTTAAACTTAATTGTTCGGCTGTAAAAAGCAAATAGTAAATAAAATCTTCCGGTGTCTGATATTCAAAAGAATTAAACAACAACAATTTTTGATTTTGTACCACAATGATTTCAAAATGACCAAAGTTAAAGTTAACGACCATTTTCTTTTCGTCATTGTTTTTAGAACCTTCCAGAATTTTTTCGACCAAAATACTGTTGGCGTGCTTGTAATCGAAAGCGCCAAACTGGTCAATAAAGAAATTATTGATGTTAACATACGGAATGTAAACCGCATTCATCTGATAATTGGAAATCTGATCGTAAGCAAAAAAATCAGTTTCAAAAACTTTTGTATTGTATTGTAAATAGCTGCCCAGGAAATTTTCGTCGAATAAAGCTGTTGGTACAAAAGTCGAAAGATTGTTATTATGAATCACTAAAATTTCGTCGTAAGTATCTCTTAACTCGGGATTATCCCTAAAAGCATCTCCAAATAATTCTTCGATTTTGGTTGCTTTATGAAAAGTTTCAAAATGAATTTCTTTTAGAGAAGTTATCGTGTTATTTAAAGTATCAAAACAACAAAACGACAATCCGGTCAGTGAAACCTGAATGGAAAGCTTTTTGTAATTTTTTGAAGTGATGTTAGTATTTTGTAATGACATGTTGATTTACAATTCGTTACCTGATTTTCAAGAAAGAATTTAAGGCGACCACAAACTTACAAATTAAAAAGGAACAATTTTCAATATCAAAAATCAATTTCGATATCAAAAATCGATGCAATATCAAAAAATAATATTAAAACAAGGTTACCAAAGTATTATCATTGTTTTTTATAAACGATTTAATCTCCATAAATTCATATGATATAAAAATTCGAAGCAAAGCTTAAATATACTTACATTACTGATATGGTTTAAATTATTGAAGATTGCTTTTGTCACTGTATTGATTCTTGCCATTGTCATTGATTCTTGAAATTTGACATTACCATTTAAAAAGCCGAACTTTGTGATTCAATTTTACCCTATGACTTCAGCATTGTTTTACAGCGTTTTGCAAAAACGATTTCCATTTGCACCTACATATAAACAGGATATTTTTTTTCAGAAAATCGCCATTTTCCTAACAGATACACATAATGATACCATTTTTGTGCTGAAAGGATATGCCGGAACAGGAAAAACGACTGTTATTTCGACGATTGTAAACAATTTAGGCGACATTAATAAAAAGTTTGTTTTGCTTGCCCCAACCGGACGTGCTGCAAAAGTTATTTCTAATTACTCCAATACAGCTGCATTTACCATTCATAAAAAAATATATTTTCCTAAAAAATCGGCTGGAGGAGGAGTTGCTTTTACCAAACAGGTTAATAAACATAAAAATACCATTTTTATAGTCGATGAGGCTTCGATGATTTCAGATAGTACTTTAGACAGTGGTTCGCTTCTCGACGATCTGATTAATTATGTTTATTCCGGAGTTAATTGCAAAATGATTTTACTGGGAGACACAGCTCAGTTGCCACCGGTAAATTTAGATATAAGTCCGGCGCTTGATATTCAGACTTTAGGTGTTCATTATGATAAAGAGATTGAGCATATCGAACTGGATGAGGTGATGCGTCAGGAAGAAAGTTCAGGGATTTTATACAATGCAACCGAATTACGTGAATTGCTGAAAGAAAGTTTTATAACAGAGTTTAGATTCAATGTCCGCAAATTTAAAGATATTGTTCGTTTAACAGATGGTTATGATATTCAGGATGCAATAAATTCTGCCTATAGTAATTACAGTATCGAGGATACCGCATTTATTGTACGTTCAAATAAAAGAGCCAATCAGTACAATGAACAGATCAGAACCAGAATTCTGTTTAAGGAAAGTGAACTTTCGGCTGGTGATTTTTTAATGGTCGTTAAGAATAATTACTTCTGGCTGAAAGAAACAGACGAAGCCGGGTTTATTGCCAACGGTGACATTATTGAAGTGCTTGAACTTTTTGGAATCAAGGAATTATACGGATTCAATTTTGCGAAAGTAAAAATCAGAATGGTCGATTATCCCAATCAGAAACCTTTTGAAACTGTACTGATTTTAGATACGATTAAAAGTGAATCTCCATCGTTAACCTACGAAGAATCAAATCGTTTGTATGAAGAAGTGATGAAAGATTATGAAAGTGAAAGTACAAAATATAAGAAGTTTCAAAAGGTCAAAGAGAATGAGTATTTTAACGGATTGCAGGTAAAATTCTCTTACGCTATTACCTGTCATAAATCGCAGGGAGGGCAGTGGGACACAGTTTTTATTGAGCAGCCTTATTTGCCAAACGGAATTGATCGTGATTATATCAGATGGCTTTATACTGCTATGACACGAGCTAAAAATAAGTTATATTTGATAGGATTTAAGGACGAGAGTTTTGAGGAATAGTTTTTTTGATAGCCACGAATTAATTCAAATACTTTGCGTATAGATTTTAAAAAATAAATTCGTGAATTCGTGGCGGAAAATTTTACTGTTTTAAATACGAAAAAATGACAACACTAAACGACTTACATTCGATTTCGTCTACGTTTTCGAATACAGATAAAATGCCGGTTTTATTTTTAGGACACGGCAGCCCAATGAATGCTATTGAAGAAAATCAGTTTGTAACCGGTTTTCGTAATCTGGCAAAAACATTACCACAGCCCAATGCTATTTTGTGCATTTCGGCACACTGGTTTACAAAGGGAACCAAAGTAACTTCGATGGAAATGCCAAGAACGATTCATGATTTTGGAGGTTTTCCGCAAGCGCTTTTTGATGTACAATACCCTGTAAAAGGAAGTCCGGAACTGGCGGTAGAAACTCAAAAACTATTAGATCCTGTTCAGATCGATTTAGATGAACACTGGGGATTAGATCACGGCGCCTGGAGCGTAATCAAGCACTTATATCCGGAAGCAAATGTTCCTGTAATTCAGTTGAGTATTGATTATACCAAATCGGGGCAATATCATTTTGAGCTGGCTCAGAAATTACAATCCCTGCGTCATAAAGGTGTTTTAATTATCGGAAGCGGAAATATTGTTCATAACCTGCGTTTGGTCGATTTTAGAAATTTTGATAAAGACAATTACGGTTACGACTGGGCAATTGAAGCCCGCGAAACCATTAATCATTATTTGCTCGATGGTAATTTTCAGCCTTTAATAGACTTTGAAAAAATGAATAAAGCGATTCAATTGGCGATTCCAACTCCGGATCATTATTTGCCTTTGTTGTATACTTTAGGCTTAAAGGAAAAATCAGAAGAACTGAGTTTGTTCAATGATAAGTTATTGGCTGGTTCTTTGAGTATGACCTCAGTAAAAATTATGTAATATAGCTTTATAAATCTTTGCGAATCTCTTTGAAATTTTAGCGCAACTTTGTGTAATAATTCTTCAACAGAGAATCACGAAAATTTCACAGAGATTCGCAAAGTATATTGTATTTATTGAGCTTTCTGCAGGTTGTAAGCATACAGATAACCATCAGCACTTCCAAAATAAATCGTGTTGTTACTGATAAAAGGCGACGAAACAATTGGTCCTAATTGATAAAACTTATCCATTACCTTTTTGTTGTTGTCATAAACAGACAAATCTAGATTTTGAGCCGCATATCCAAAATCTAAAAGATCATTTTTTAAAGTAGAAGCTGCGAATTGTTTGCGGTTTTCGGTACTTACAAAATTTGATTTTTTACCATTAGAAAGTAAATCCAGACTAAAGAAATTACCCGTAAAATCTCCAAAATAAATCGTGTTTCCTGCTATTGCCGGCGAAGTGTAAACATAACCATTAACTTTAAGTCTGTATTTTTCAGCACCGGTTTTAGCATCCAGAGCGAGTAAAGCATAAGTATCAGAAGTTCCAACATACACTGTATTATCTTTAATTACTGCTGAGCTCAAAATCCAGGAATTTTCGGCATCGTATTTCCAAATCAGTTTCCCTGTTTCTTTATCTAAAGCAAAAAAGAAAGGTTCCCGTGCTCCAAAATAAACTTTGTCACCTGCAACAGCAACTGATGATTGAATTCCTTTAAAACCCATTTTAGTTCCTGTAGCAAAATGCCATATTGCTTTACCTGTTTCGGCGTTTAATGCATACAAAGTCGCATCCCAGCCGCCAATATAAATTTTGTTCTGATCGATTACAGGAGTTCCGTGAACAGGTTCATTTGTTTTAAATTTCCATTTTAAACTTCCGGTTTTTGCATCCAGCGAATAAACATTTCCGTCACTGCTTCCAAACAAAACAGATGCAGTATTTTTATTCTGATACACCACAGGCGACGATAAATAAAAATCCCAAAGATCCTCCATGTATTGCGTTTCCGGCTTCATGCCCCACATTCCTGTTTCTCCCAGCCAGTGTTCACCTCCGGTTTTAAATTTCCAGATAAGTTTTCCATTTTCAGTATTTACAGCGTAATAATTGCCATCGAAACTTCCGAAATAAATCATGTTTTCAAAAATAGCAGGAGAACTATGAATTGCACCGTTCGTTTTGAAATTCCATTTTAAATTTCCTGATTTTTCATCAATAGCATATAGAAAGCCATCTTCGCTGCCAATGTAAACCATTCCATTTTTAACAATTGGAGAAGAGAAAATTTTTCCGTCTGTTTTAAACTTCCATTTTAGGCCTGAAAGTGGCTGATACTCTTTTCCATCAAAAATTCTATTCGAAAAAGCATTCATTGTTTTAGGATCGGTTTTTTGGCTTAAAGCCGAATTACAAATGACTAAATTCAATAAAAGCAGGATCAGAATTGAAGGTTTTTTCATGGTATTTTTTCTGATAAATATAATGCATTTTTTAAATTGTTGTCAATCAGTTTTGTAACTATCTATTACAATTATGTTTTTTATCTCAATTTTGATTAGCTACATTTGTTTTACTTAAAATATAGATTTAAAATGAAAATAATAGCGGTAATTCCGGCACGATATGCCTCAACACGTTTTCCTGCAAAATTAATGCAGGATTTGGGAGGCAAAACAGTAATTTTAAGAACGTATGAAGCTGCAGTTTCGACCCAATTATTCGATGATGTTTTTGTAGTAACAGATTCTGATTTGATATTTGATGAAATCGTAAATCATGGCGGAAAAGCGATTATGAGTATTAAAGAACATGAATCCGGAAGCGACCGAATTGCTGAAGCTGTTGCTAATCTTGATGTTGATATTGTGGTAAATGTACAAGGCGACGAGCCTTTTACAGAAGCCGGACCTTTAGAACAGGTTTTGTCAGTATTTAAAAATGATACAGATAAAAAGATTGATTTGGCTTCGCTAATGCGTGAGATTACAAACGAAGATGAAATCAATAATCCTAATAATGTAAAAGTAGTGGTAGATCAATCGGAGTTTGCATTGTATTTTTCCCGTTCTGTTATTCCGTATCCAAGAGATAAGGATGTTGGTGTGCGTTATTTTCAGCATATCGGGATTTATGCTTTTAGAAAACAGGCGTTATTAGACTTTTACAGCCTTCCAATGAAGTCTTTAGAAGCTTCTGAGAAACTGGAGCAATTACGATATTTAGAGTTTGGAAAACGCATTAAAATGGTTGAAACAACTCATGTTGGAATTGGAATTGATACTGCTGAAGATTTAGAGAAGGCTAGAATTATGCTGAAGGATATTTAATTAATTGATAATTGATAATTGATAATTGATAATTGATAATTGATTTGAGCATTATCCACAATCTTTTCATTTCGACGAAGGAGAAATGACAAACTGCATGGTTACTTTGTGTATAAAATAAAAAAGCTCCAATAATTTTGGAGCTTTTCTTTTATCTAAAATTCTAAAATCTTAGTATAAACCAGGGAATTTAGAAGGATTAACTTCATTCATCATGCTGTAAACCTTTTCGAAAATATCTTCGGCAGAAGGTTTAGAGAAATAATCACCATCAGTTCCGTAAGCAGGTCTGTGTGCTTTTGCGGCAAGAGTCTGAGGTTTGCTGTCTAAATAACGATAAGCGTCTTGTTCTTCCAGAATTTGCTGTAAAATAAAAGCCGAAGCTCCACCAGGAACATCCTCATCAATTACCAACAAACGGTTTGTTTTAGCAATACTTTTTACAATATCTTTATTGATGTCAAACGGAAGTAAAGACTGAATATCGATTACTTCACAATCAATGCCTAAATCTAACAACTCAGTTGCAGCTTGCTGTACGAGTCTCAATGTTGATCCGTAAGAAACTAATGTAATATCTGAACCTTCTTTTAGTGTTTCAACTACACCAATTGGTGTTTTGAATTCTCCAAAATTCAAAGGTGTTTTTTCTTTTAAACGGTAGCCATTTAAACATTCGATTACTAATGCAGGCTCATCACATTCTAAAAGAGTATTGTAGAATCCGGCAGCTTGTGTCATGTCTCTTGGAACTAAAACATGAATTCCGCGAATCGCATTAATAATCATTCCCATAGGAGAACCAGAATGCCAGATACCTTCTAAACGGTGTCCGCGGGTTCTGATGATTAATGGTGCTTTTTGTTTTCCTACAGTTCTGTATTGTAAAGTTGCCAAATCATCACTCATGATCTGGATGGCATATAGTAAATAATCTAAATATTGAATTTCAGCAATTGGACGTAAACCTCTTAAAGCCATTCCAATTCCTTGTCCAAGAATAGTAGCTTCACGAATTCCAACATCGGCAACACGAAGTTCTCCGTATTTTTCCTGCATACCTTCTAAACCTTGGTTTACATCACCAATGTTTCCAACATCCTCACCAAAAATTAAAGTTTCAGGATATTTAGAAAATAAAGCATCAAAGTTGTCACGTAAAATCATACGTCCGTCTAAATCAGCTTTTGCATTATCAGCATATTCAGGAAATACCTTTTTTACTGAAAATACATTTTGATCT
Organism: Flavobacterium chilense; assembly: GCF_001602525.1. Lineage (GTDB taxonomy): Bacteria > Bacteroidota > Bacteroidia > Flavobacteriales > Flavobacteriaceae > Flavobacterium > Flavobacterium chilense. The sequence continues at coordinate 51,526 of NZ_LSYT01000015.1, read as the reverse complement.
GAATCTGAATGCAGGTTACTGCTGAATTTTGGTTGTGTTACAGCAATAAAGTTTGTGATCCATTGAGATAACAGAACTTTACTATTTGGAACTTCAATAAAGCGCAATATTTTTCTGGCGTAAACCAGTATTTCTTTTTTCAATGGTGCCTTAATAGCACTTAATTCTGAAATATATTTTCTGATTCTGTCTTTATGGTTGATGCTTGCTTCGGCAATTTGCTCCAATAAAGCCAACAGATTTTTTTGATCTTCAATAATTGGGTTGATAAAAGAATTCCAGGCCTCTTTTTTAGCTTCCAGGACTTCTTTTTTCAATTCAAAATCAAGTTCTGAAAGTTCTTCAGGAGATGCAATATTGATGGCGATCATCCATAAACGCATCTGACGGATACAATCAAAATCTCTTTCCCAGGCAAGTCTTTCACTGCTTTTGTAACGTTCGTGTGAGCCTGAAGTAGAGTGACCCTGAGGTTGTGTTAATTCGTTTACATGAATTAAAACAGGAATATGTTCTTCGCGGGCAATAGCTCCGGCTCTTTCGTAAGTAGAAACCAACTCGGCATAATCCCAGCCTTTAACTCTAAAAATTTCATACCCTTTTGAGTCTTCGTCGCGTTGGTATCCTTTTAGAATTTCAGAAATATTTTCTTTAGTAGTCTGATGTTTTGCATGAACAGAAATTCCGTATTCATCATCCCACACACTCATTACCATTGGTACTTGTAAAACTCCTGCAGCATTGATGGTTTCAAAAAATAAACCTTCAGATGTACTTGCGTTTCCAATAGTTCCCCATGCTACTTCGTTACCGTTTACAGAGAATTTGTCTTTAATGGTAATTCCGTCAACGTTTCTGTAAATTTTAGAAGCCTGCGCCAATCCCAATAATCTTGGCATTTGTCCTGCAGTAGGCGATATATCTGAGCTTGAATTTTTTTGTTTGGTAAGATCTTTCCAGGAACCGTCTTCGTTTAAACTGTGCGTTACAAAGTGTCCGCCCATTTGTCTTCCGGCAGACATTGGATCAAAATCTAAATCAGTATGACCGTATAAACCAGCGAAAAATTGTTTTGGAGTTAGTTCGCCTATAGCCATCATAAAAGTTTGATCGCGATAATATCCGGAACGGAAATCTCCGTTTTTAAAGGCTTTTGCCATAGCAAGCTGTGGCACTTCTTTTCCGTCACCAAAAATTCCAAATTTGGCTTTTCCTGTTAATACTTCCTTACGACCTAAAAGACTACATTCGCGGCTGATAACTGCAATTCTGTAGTCGTTCAATACCTCAGTTTTGAAATCTTCAAATGTTAATGTAGTATTGTTTTTTTCTTTTATCATAATCTTGTAGGGACATGTTTAGACTGCGAAATTACTTAAAAACAATCAATAATCATAATTCTTTAAAATAAATATAATTTAATTATTTGTATTTAAACTCAAAAAATCAGGTGTTTTATTTATGTTATTTACACTAAAAAAATGATTTTTGTGATAATTATGCATGTTTTTGTTTAAAATTTATTCAATTAAAACCATTTTCTGGTGAAAAGATTGACTAATGTTTTTGGAGACAAAGTCATTACAAAACGTATTTTTTCATCATATTTATTTTGAGAAACCTCCCAGCCATTATTAGAATAAACCGGAAAATAAAGCTCAAAATAATCCGGAACCAGATTTAACCGGATACCACTATCGTAAACAAAATTGTCACTCTGGTGTTTGTTTTTCATGAAACCAACATCACCATAAACTTCAATCCAGTTCCAGATAGAATAACTGGCGTTCAGTGTTGTCATCCATTGATTGGCGTAGGATGGCTCTATTTTAGACTTAAATCCTCCTTCGGCCATAATGAACTGCTGACTAAAAAATCCGCTACTTTCAGATCTTCCATAAAAGTTATAGTCAAACATATAATCAGTTGGTCTGTCTAAACCAAAACTAAAATAATCTGAATTTGTTGTGTTGTACAAAAAGCTTCCGGCGTATACTCTTAAATTTAACTTATGATTGTTTTCAAACAAACGTCTGTATTCGACTTCTGCGGCCAATTTTCCAAAATTTCCCGAAAACTGAACATCTGTCATAAAGTTAAAATGGTCAATTAATTCTGTTTTAGTATTCATGTAGCGTGCATTAAAAATCGAATAATTTGGTTTCGAATTATCAGTAATATACTGACTTGCTTCACGATTTACAATAACCTGACGAAACATAATTAATTGTTTTCTGTTGTCCCTGAAATTTTCTTCACGAATTCTAAACTGCACCATCGGATTCAGTCTTAGATAAGTGGCATCCGGTGCGTAGTGAAAATAGTTTTGGCTAATAGAATAGCGTACGTTGTAAAGTGTGCTATTGCGATAATACTCACTCCATGAAAAAACAGATGAACCGGAAATTGTTCGGGCATTAAGCGAATAAGCAGGAGTAATGTCAAATGTAAAAGGTTTGTCCAGAATCGTTTTATTGTGAAAACGTATTCCGGGCGTAAAACCATCATATAAGTTGTAGGTTAATGTTGGAATATATAAAATCTGATTGTAATACGGATCTTCCAGATCTTTGGCAAAATTAAATTTTATCGGACGATTGGTAATGACCAGGCTTTTTAATGATTTCCAGTTGTTTCTTTGGTTATATTCCGGAACCTCATTGTCATAGTTCAATACTATTTTATCAGCATTTTTTCGGTCAAATTCATAAACTGAATCAGCTTTTTTAGGTTCGATCCATTCTTTAAATACAACTTCATTTTTCTTAATTCCGTAAACCGGAATCGGAGCATAAATGCCTGTTTTGTTTTTTATAGAGAACTGTACACTGTCTTTGGTTCTGGAAACATTTGTAAATTTATAATCGATAATATCTCTGGATTCTATAATCGTTTTAAAAAACCAATTGATATTTTTAGGACTATTTTTTATCAGGATTTTTTCAAGATCATATCGATTTGTTTGTTTGCTTTTATTCAGGTCATAAAATTCCTGTATACTCTCCGGAACAATATTATGGTTTAAATAATCATCTAAATAACTCAAACTTAAACCTGCGCGATATTTACTGGCAATTTGCTCGTTGAATTTTATTAAGGTATTTTTCGGGTCACCAAGAGGCTGATCGAGATTTTTTCGGGCCATCAGCATATAATAATAGCTGTATTGTTCATTAAAAGTCAGACTTGTAATGTTGTAACTTTTTAAAAGTTTCATGTCCGAAAGTTTTCCCAGCATTTTTTGATCCAGATGATTTTCTTCCATAAAATGCATCATCGCATAAATCTGGATTCCGTCATAAACCCAATTGTCTTTTCGGGGATCTAAGTGCAAACTGTTTTTTAGATAATTGTTCAGATACGTCTTCAAGAACGTAATTTCGAATACAAAATCATCCGAAAACGGGCTAATAAACGAAGGCAGCTGATTTAAACCATAAAACGGATTTCGGTCATAATCTACTTGTGAAACCGTTATTTTCTGATGCGGATATTTTCCAATAAAACTATTAGCAAAGCTCACAACTCTGTTGATGATAATAGCTTTTTGTATTTCGCTTATTTTTTTATTTTTAAGATTTGTAAGTACTTCTAATGAGCCATTTTCATAACTTCTAAAACTGTTTTGTTTCTCGATAAACAAGTTAAAATCGGTTCTGTTTTTTCCGGATAAAAACAAGGTTTTAAAAGAAGTATTGGTGATATCTTCTGATGTTATATTCAAATCAGAAGTAATACTGTATTGATTTGGGATTTTGATTTCAATTTCATAATCTGTGCCGGCATTGGCAATATCATCGAGGTTGAAATTGTTGTATTTCATAAAGCGATGATTCTCAAAACGGGCAGGGCTTAAAAACCAGTTTTTGAGGTTCATACCGCCATTTTGGTCAAAACCATAATGAGTAAATTTGTCACTCGGAATTTTAGAAATATAAGTTAAATGCAAATCAATTTTTTCCCCCGGACGTAATTTTCGGTTTAATTTAACCACAATATAATCCGGATTTTTAGCCGTTCTTTGCCATTCCAGAGCCGCATAATCGGAGTCAGTCAGGCTTAAAATGGTTGTGTTTCCTCTTTCGGCAGCTTTTGCCAAATGAAAACCTCGATAAAATTCATCAGAAAAACGTCTTGCCAATGGAGTATTTTTATCAGAAAAAGCATTGTTCCAGTCATTCAGAACAATCGAAATCAAAGAATCGTTTGAAGTGTTATAATAGGTAATATCCTGTTTTACATTCAGCGTTTTAAGCTCAAGATTAACCGCAACCTCCATCTTAGACTGATGTTGTGCGTACTGTTTTGCCGAACTGAATAAAACAAAAACAACGATAATGATTTTATAAATTGATCTCAATGATTGGCGTAAAAATGATTAATTGATCTTAATTTTCGAGCATAAAAATGATTCGCTTTTCTGTAAAAATAGCATAAAAAAAGCTGTTTTAAAAAACAGCTTTCATTTTTTGTAAGATTTAATGTCTTTTTACCATATAAGTTAGGTGAGGGAATTCAAGTTTAATGCTTTATACATCATTTTTAAATGGATTTACAGAACTTATCAGGATTTAAAAATATTTAGAAATTTGGACTTAAATCGTATTTTTTATAGAATTTATCTAATACATCAACTACTTCATCCTCAGTATCTACAATCTTAAATAAGTTTAAATCTTCCGGGCTAACGGTATGCATTTTTTCTACCAGAACTGTTTTTACCCATTCGATCAATCCAGACCAGAATTCAACACCAACTAAAATAATTGGGAATTTTCCAATTTTCTTAGTTTGGATTAATGTGATCGCTTCAAACATTTCATCAAGAGTTCCAAATCCTCCAGGCATAACCACAAAACCTTGCGAATATTTAACGAACATTACTTTTCTCACAAAGAAATAATCGAAATTCAGGTTTTTATCGTGATCAATATAAGGGTTAAAGTGTTGTTCAAATGGCAATTCGATGTTTAAACCAACCGAAGTTCCGCCACCTAAATGTGCACCTTTATTACCAGCTTCCATGATTCCGGGACCACCTCCTGTGATCACACCGTAACCAGCTTTACTGATTTTATATGCAATTTTTTCTGCCAGTAAATAGTATTTATCGTCTGGCTTTGTTCTCGCCGATCCAAAAATAGATACACATGGACCAATGCGTCCCATGCTTTCGTAACCGTTTACAAACTCAGCCATAATTTTAAAAATTGCCCAGCTGTCATTGGTTCTAATTTCATTCCACGTTTTTTGTTTTAAACGATCCTGAATTACTTTGTCCTCATCATTATCAAAATCTTCTAATCTCATTTTAGGTATTTTAATTATTTATATTGTTATTTCAGTTGTGTCTTTTTTTTAATTGTCATCCTAACCTGTAGTCAAATTAAGGAGCTATTTCCTGCTGTCCGCTATATCTTTTGCGGCGAACCCCGCCACAAAAGGATGCCGCTCCCATCAGGGCTAGGACATTTATTTTTAATTGAAATTTTGTTTTTAACCCATAAAAAAATTGCCAAAATCAAATGCTTTGACAAAAAGGGCGTACTAAATTAGTGCTTTTTTCGAGAATTGTTACAAAAATCAAGGTTTATTAATTTAAATGTAACGTTTATTCTACATTGATTTTGATGGAGGATTCATTATCAATAGATTAAACAATTGAGTTGAAATGTCATTTGTTTTCTCGAAATTATATTTTAAAACAGATCAAAGATCAACAGATCAAAAATCTGTTGTTAGAAAATAGATCGTTTGCTTAAAACTTTTTCAGCTTATAACAAAGTGCTTAAGGTTTCATTTATATTGTATGGACGGATTTTAATCCGTCCATTTTATAACAATATTTTATTCCAGTTCTTTTTTCAAAAACTTAGCTGTATAGCTTTTTTTATTTTTTGCAACTTCTTCCGGAGTTCCTTTGGCGATTAGTTGTCCGCCGCCTTTTCCGCCTTCTGGACCAATATCTATAATATAATCTGCAAGTTTAATAACATCCATATTATGCTCAATAACCAGAATCGTATTTCCTTTGTCAACCAGTTTGTTAATGACTTCCATCAACACACGAATATCTTCAAAGTGTAAACCTGTAGTGGGTTCATCCAGAATATAGAAAGTATTTCCGGTATCTTTTTTCGATAATTCTCCTGCAAGTTTAATACGTTGCGCCTCACCACCCGAAAGTGTTGTGCTTTGTTGTCCAAGTGTAATATAGCCTAAACCAACATCCTGAATTGTTTTTACTTTCCTATAAATCTTCGGAATGTTCTCAAAGAACGGAACTGCTTCATCAACAGTCATATTCAGTACATCCGAAATAGATTTTCCTTTGTATCGAATCTCTAAAGTTTCTCTGTTAAAACGTTTTCCCTGACAAGTTTCACATTCTACATATACATCCGGTAAAAAGTTCATTTCGATAGTTCTAACTCCTGAGCCTTCACAAGTTTCACAGCGACCGCCTTTTACGTTAAAGCTAAAACGTCCGGCTTTATAACCACGAATCATACTCTCAGAAGTCATGGTGAATAAGTTTCTGATTTCGGTAAAAACTTCGGTATAAGTTGCGGGATTTGAACGTGGTGTTCTTCCAATCGGACTTTGGTCAATATCAATTACTTTGTCAATATGTTCTAAACCTTCGATTTTTTTATAAGGCTGTGGTTTTTTTACACCATTAAAATAATAAGCATTCAGGATAGGGTAGAGCGTTTCGTTAATCAAAGTCGATTTTCCGCTACCAGAAACTCCTGTCACACAAATTAGCTGACCTAAAGGTATTTCGATCGAAACATTTTTCAGGTTATTTCCTGTTGCTCCGGTTAGTTTTAAAAATTTACCGTTTCCTTTTCTTCTCTCTTTTGGAATTTCTAATTTCATTTTACCGTTCAGATATTGAGCGGTAATCGTATTTGATTTTAGGGTTTCTGCCGGAGTTCCAATGCTAATAATTTCTCCACCATATTTTCCTGCTTTTGGTCCAATATCAATTACATAATCAGCAGTTTCGATCATGTCTTTATCGTGTTCTACTACGATAACTGAGTTTCCAATATCACGTAATTGTTCCAGGGATTTAATCAGTTTCTCATTATCTCTTTGGTGTAAACCAATACTTGGCTCATCCAGAATGTATAAAACACCAACCAATTGTGAACCAATTTGTGTTGCCAGACGAATACGCTGTGCTTCACCACCCGAAAGTGATTTTGAGCTTCGGCTTAAAGCCAGATAATTCAAACCAACATTCATCAAAAAGTTCAAACGATCTTTTATTTCTTTAACAACTTCTGATGCAATCAAAAGTTGTTTATCTGTTAGATGATTATTTAAATCCTGAAACCATGCTGTCAGATCTGAGATGTCCATATCGCATAATTCAGTGATGTTTTTATCGTTAACCCTGAAAAACTGAGCTTCTTTTTTAAGACGGGAACCTTCACAAACCGGGCAGTTAATTTCGTCCATGAAATCTTTTGCCCAACGTTTTATAGTTGTTGAAGCGCTTTCATCATATTGATTTTTGATGAAATGTGAAATTCCTTCAAAATCTATTTTATAATCTCGGGTTACACCTAAATCTTTAGAATTTACAGTGAATTTTTCTTTTCCGCCATGTAAAATCATATTCATGGCTTCTTCCGGAATCTTCTCGATTGGATCGGTTAATTTAAATCCGAATTTTTCTCCAATGACTTCCAGTTGCTTAAAAATCCAGGATGATTTATATTCGCCAAGCGGAGCAAAACCACCACTTTTAATTGATAGTTTAGGATTTGGAATAATCTTTTTTACATTGATTTCATGCACAGTTCCCAATCCGTTACAATGCGGACAAGCTCCTTTAGGAGAGTTAAATGAAAATAAATTCGGCTCCGGGTTCTGATAAGAAATTCCTGTTGTCGGACACATTAAATTTCTACTAAAATAACGTACTTCATTCGTGTCCTGATCTAAAATCATTAATACATTTTCACCATGATGCATGGCTGTATTGATGCTTTCTGCCAATCGTTTTTGATTGTCTTCGGTATTTTCGATCAGCATTCTGTCAACGACAATTTCGATATCGTGTGTTTTGTAACGATCCAGTTTCATTCCGGAAACCAAATCCTGAACTTCGCCATTTACACGAACTTTAAGAAATCCCTGTTTGGTAATTTGTTGAAATAACTCGGCGTAATGTCCTTTTCTTGCCCTGATAACCGGAGCGAGAATATTAATGCGCTTTCCGTTAAAATTCTGAATAATCAAATCTTTAATCTGGTCATCAGAATACGAAACCATTTTTTCGCCTGTATTATAACTGTAAGCATCTGCACCACGAGCATAAAGAAGTCGAAGGAAATCGTATATTTCAGTAATGGTTCCTACGGTTGAACGCGGACTTTTACTTGTTGTTTTTTGTTCAATCGCAATTACCGGCGAAAGTCCGTCGATTTTATCAACATCAGGACGTTCTAATCCGCCAAGAAACTGTCTGGCATAAGCAGAGAAAGTTTCTACATAACGACGCTGTCCTTCAGCATAAATAGTGTCAAATGCCAATGACGATTTTCCTGAACCTGATAAACCGGTAATAACAACCAGTTTTTCACGCGGAATTGAAATGTCTATATTTTTTAGATTATGAACTCTTGCACCAAGAACTTCAATAGTATTGTCTTTTTCTAACATAATTTTGAGCAAAACGCAAAGTTACCACTTTGATTTGTTCTTTTTGTGCTCGATAGCAAAACTTTATGTTACAAATAGTAACAAAAAAACGCCAGCCTAAGTTAGCGTTTTCTTTTTCTGGTGGCCATATATTCTTCGATGGCTTCTTTGGTAGTATACCAGTTTCGACCTTCTTTGTAAGCATCTATTTTTCCTGTTCTGGCAAGTAGACTAACATATTCCTGACCATATGGAGTTCCGGGTTCACTCACAATATTTGTTATTGGCTGGTAATCATAAGTGCTTCCGGGCATGGCGTTTAAATATATGTTTAGCGTTCTCTCAAGTGCCTGACACATCAAAAGCGTGAGTTTTTGATAATTGCCATTATTAGCCTGATTAAGCGCCTCATAATATTTTTTCCTGTCATTTTTAAGTATAATGGCAGGAGGAAAGCCACAACGCATCAATAACAAATTCATGCTTAAACGAACTGTACGGCCATTTCCATCAAAGAAAGGATGAATCCAGACTAATTTATGATGGTAAATAGTTGCCAGTTCTATATCATTTAATCCTAACGGATTTGTATTGATAAAATCAATTAATTCATCCAGATAATCTGAAACCTTATTGGCATTTGGAGGCATAAAATTAGCTCCTGAAATTCGAACACCACCATTTCGTATGCGTCCTGCAAAATCATCTTCGATAGAGCGTAATACCAAACCATGAATCGATAAAATGTCAATACTTCTCAGTTTGTAATTTTCATCAACAATAGCATATAGATAATCAATTGCTTTGTCGTGATTATGGGTTTCAAAGTGTTCCCTAAGTGATTTTCCTTTTATAGTAATTCCTTCCTGAATAACCATTTGGGTTTCGCGTAAACTCATAGTATTACCTTCGATACTATTAGAATTGTAGGTCCATTCGAGAGATAAGCTTTCACGAATTTTGTGCAAAGCAATATTGGGCAATGGTCTGCTGTTTTGCAAATCAAGCCTTTTTTGGTACAATCGATCAAAAGTTGATTGAAATTCTTCTCTGTATGTCAGGTCTATATTCCACATAATCCTACAAAAGTACTTCTTAATATCGGATAAAACAAATTTTAAGTCCATCCGATATTAAGCTTATTCAATTGTCATAGAACGCAGTTTGGTTCTATAGGCTTCAAGGGCTATAGATTTGGAGATGAATCCGTAGTATTTTTCATTTCGGATAACAGGAAGAAATGCTGATTTTGATTGTTCAAATTTACTCATTACGATTTCCATGCTGTCCACAGAGGTAATAATAGCGGGCGGCGTTTTCATTACATCTTTAATCAAAGTGTACTTAACACGATAGGCATTAAAGATGATTTCGCGTATATCATTAAAATGAACTATCCCGACTAATTCTTTTTCGTTGTTTACTACAGCAAAAACTACTTGATTTGAATGTGATATAAGATCTACTAATTTGCTTAAATGATCTTCTGGATGTACCGTTAAATAATCACACTGAATAATAGTATCAATATCTAAAGTAGATAAGATATTAGAATCTTTATTACTGGTAAATGCATGTCCTTTTTTAGCCAGATTTTTTACGTCAAGCGAATATTTTTCAAAACGTTTAGAAATGGCAAAGCTTATCGAAGAAACAATCATAAGCGGAATCATTAGTCCGTAACCTCCTGTAATTTCAGCAATCAGGAAAATTGCAGTAAGCGGAGCATGAAATAATCCGCTCAGGATACCAGCCATTCCAACCATTGTAAAGTTGCTTATAGGCAGTTTTGATAGTCCAATTAAACTTATAAATTTAGAGAAAAAATATCCTAAGTAAGATCCCAGAAATAAGGAAGGAGCAAAGTTTCCTCCGTTTCCTCCACTTCCTATGGTTAATCCCGAGGCAAAAACTTTGACCATCATGGTACAGCCAACAAACAATAATAAAACCCATTGATTGTTTCTGAAATCTGCAAATAAAGTATTGTCTAATAATTGTCCCGGATCAGTTTCAGATAAAGTTTTAATGCTTTCATATCCTTCACCAAAAAGAGTAGGAAATATAAAAATAAGTAACGCCAGACAAGAAGAACCAATTAGTGCTTTTTTGTATGGACCAATTTTTTGTTTGGCAAAATAATGTTCTACTCTTTGAAAATTTCTTGCATAGTAAACGGCTATAAAACCGGTTAATAATCCTAAAAGGACATAAAACGGAATATTATGAAAGTTAAAAACTTCTTGTTTTTTGAAAGAGAGTAAAATAGTTTCGTCTAATACAATTGCCGAAACTAATGCACCTGTTGCCGCCGAAATCATGATGGGTGTAAAGGCAGAGATACTCACATCGACCAGTAAAACTTCAATAGCAAATAGAACTCCGGCTATTGGAGCGTTAAAAGCAGCTGAAATTCCTGCCGCAACACCACAGCCAATAAGTAAGGTCCTGTCTTTATAAGGTAATCTGTAATTTTGGGCAAAATTAGATCCAAATGCTGCTCCTGTAATTACAATTGGGCTTTCAAGACCGGCAGATCCTCCTAAGCCAACTGTTAAGGAACTGGTTACAATTTGGGCATACATTTGCTTTCTGGGAATTATACTTGCTTTTTTGGCAACCGCATATAAAATTTGCGAAGTACCTTTTTCGATACTTCCGTTTAAAACCCTTTTAACCACAAAAACAGTCAGTACAATTCCAATAATTGGAAGGATACTGTTAATGAAACTTAATTTTAAAATTCCGTTGATATAAGTGGCAAACGAAAATACACTATGGGCAAAAGTTTTTAGAACGATTACAGCCAGAGAACATGAAATCCCGATTAAAACACTTGATAAAAAAATAAACTGCTTTGGAGTCATTAATGATTGAGCCAAAGCAATTATGCTTTCTAGTTTTCTAAAGTATTTTTTTAGCATTCTGTTTGTAAAAAGTTAGGGATAATGCAAATTTAGCCTATAACAATCAAATTCGTATAATATTTACTGCAAATCTTTAAATTTAATTTAAAAACCAACAGCAGTATCATCCCCGCGATAATCTGCTCCGCCTTCCAGACTTTTGTTTGGCAGTACTAAAATACAGTCTAATTTGCCAATTACAGGTGTTGTTTTTTCGTTAATCAAATATCCTTTTGCTTTTAGCTTATCGATTGTTGCAGCGCTAAAGGCATCAGGTTCAAATGTGATTAAATCCGGAAGCCATTGATGATGAAAACGTGGCGCATTTACAGCTTCCTGCATGCTCAGGTTATATTCATAAACATTTAAAATAGCCTGTAAAACTGAGGTAATGATAGTTGATCCGCCTGGCGATCCAACAACCATAAACAGGTTTCCGTTTTTTTCTACAATTGTTGGAGTCATAGAACTCAGCATTCTTTTTTGAGGAGCAATACTATTTGCCTCGTTTCCAACTAAACCAAACATGTTTGGTGATCCCGGTTTGGCACTAAAATCATCCATTTCATTGTTTAAAAAGAAACCTAATTCATCACAGTAATACTTGGATCCAAAACCATCATTTATGGTTGTGGTTGCTGCAACAGCATTTCCTTGAGCATCTACGATAGAATAATGTGTGGTTTCGGTACTTTCATTGTACGTTACTTTTCCTTCTTTTATTTCAGATGATAAACTGGCTTTCTCCGGATTAAAAGTTGACATTCGGTCTTTTAAATACGAATCAGATAAAAGTCCGTTAATTGGAATTTTAACAAAATCAGGATCGCCTAAAAACTGGCTTCTGTCTGCATATGCTCTTCTTTCAGCCTCTACAATAACCTGAATAGATTGTTCAGAATTGTGTCCCATTTTTGATAAATAAAAAGGAGAAATCATCTTCATGATCTGAGCCAGACAAATTCCGCCACTGCTTGGAGGTGTCATAGAGGTGATTTTTAATTCTTTATAATTAAACTGTAACGGTTTTCTCCATTGTGCTTCGTAACTTGAGAGATCTTTAAGAGTAATAATACCGCCCTTTTTCTGAAGATATTCTACCAGAACTTTAGCTGTTTTACCTTTATAAAACTCATCTTTTCCGTTCTTTAAAATGCGTTTTAAAGTACTGGCCAAAGCTGTATATTTAATCGTATCATTTTCTTTAAACTTTCCAGCCATTAAAGTATTCGGACCGTTTACCTTTACAATAGCATCATGGTAAGCTTCCAGCTGTTTTTGTTGTTTTTGAGTTACAATCACACCTTTTTCGGCAAGTGCAATTACAGGTTTTAAAATTTCCGACATTGGCAAAGAGCCTAATTTTTTATGAACAGCAAAAACCCCGGCAACAGTTCCCGGAACACCAATTGCTAAAGCAGTTTCGGTACTTTTACCTTTTATTACATTTCCGTCTTTATCCAGAAACATATTTTTTGTTGCTGCCAATGGAGCCTTTTCGCGATAATCTAATGAGCCTACTTCGCCATTGGCTTTTCGGTACACCATAAAACCTCCACCACCAATATTCCCTGCATATGGATATGCAACTGCCAATGCTAATTCAGTACCCACCATAGCATCAAAAGCATTTCCGCCTTTTTTCATGATCTCGACTCCAATTTTTGAAGCTTCTGCACGTGCCGAAACGACCATAGCTTTTGTGGCAACTAATCCTGTTGGTGTAACAGGTTGTTGTTGCGCGGTGCAGGTAATGTATATGAAGGTGAATAAAAGTGCTGTTTTTTTCATATGTCGTAATAGTTTTTTAGTGTAATACTTTTTTTTATATTATTAAAGTGAAAGTAATTTTTGCTTTGAATGTGTTTTAATATCCTCAAAAAACAGAGTGAATTCCTGTTCAAATTCTGAATAGAATTCTTTTAGCTCTTCGCTGGCAAATTGCATTTTCGACTGATTTTTTGATCTTCTGTCCATTTGTGTCAGGATTTGATGAATTCCTTCAACAGTCTGATAACTCAAAAGCCAGTTTCTTTCGATCATATAAGGCATTAAACCTTGTGTTTTTTCAGTTAGGATGTCGTAATTTTCATGTAATGAATTATAAAATCTATTGATAAAATCTTCCAGTTTTTCATCTGAATATTTTGTCCAGTTTTTGGCTAAAAAATGATCATAAACAATATCTACAATAACACCGGAATAGTGATGGTATTTTTCATGCAATCGTTTGGTGCTTTGTCTAAAAATATCATGCGAGTCTGTGTAGGTGTCTATGGAACGATGCAAAAGAATGCCTTTTTGAACGTCCTCAGGAAAATGCTGAAATTGTTTTCCGCGAATTCCATCGGCCATAAAATTGCCAATTTTGATCAAATCATTTTCGCCGGAAAGATATATGTGGGCTAGGAAATTCATTTGTTTTTGGAGTTACTAAGGTTCTCAGATGCCTGTAAACTAAGTTTGTTCTTGTAAATGTATAAAAACTTTTTAAATCATTTTTGTGATTTACTTTATAGTAATCTCCTAAAATTTAAGATTATTTTGAAATCTTAGCAACTTAGGCTCTTAGTAACTCATCAACTTTTTTATATTTGTAATAAAAATAACCATAACTCACAAAAATGACTTTAATAAAATCGATTTCAGGTATCCGAGGAACAATTGGTGGAAAAGTAGGAGATAACCTGACTCCTGTTGATGCTGTAAAATTCGCATCAGCATATGGTACTTTTCTGAAAAACAATACTTCAAAAGAAAAACTAACAGTTGTAATTGGCCGTGACGCGAGAATTTCAGGACCAATGATTCATAATTTGGTTGTAAATACTTTAATAGGTCTTGGAATTAATGTAATTGATCTTGGACTTTCGACAACACCAACTGTAGAAGTGGCAGTTCCGTTAGAAAAAGCTGATGGTGGAATTATTTTGACTGCTTCTCATAATCCAAAACAATGGAATGCTTTAAAATTACTAAATGCAAAAGGAGAATTTTTAAGTGGAGACGAAGGGGCGAAAATTCTTGAAATTGCCGAGGCTGAAGCTTTCGATTTCTCTAATGTGGATAACTTAGGCGAAATCACAGTAAATGATGCTTATATGGATATTCATATTGACGAGGTTTTAAATTTACCTTTAGTGGATGTTGAAGCAGTAAAAGCGGCAAAATTTAAAGTAGTGGTTGATGGTGTAAACTCTTCTGGAGGCGTTATTATTCCGAAATTATTAGAATTAATGGGTGTTGAAGTAGTGAAATTGTATTGCGAACCAAACGGACATTTCCCTCACAACCCGGAACCTTTAAAAGAACACTTAACTGATATTTCAGAATTAGTAGTAAAAGAAAAAGCGCATTTGGGCGTTGTGGTTGATCCGGATGTTGATCGTCTGGCTTTTATCAGCGAAGACGGAGAAATGTTTGGTGAAGAGTATACATTGGTAGCTTGTGCTGATTATGTTTTAAGCAAAACTCCCGGAAATACAGTTTCTAATATGTCATCTTCTCGTGCTTTACGTGATGTAACAGTTGCTCACGGCGGAAAATATGAAGCCAGTGCAGTAGGAGAAGTGAATGTAGTAGAGTTAATGAAAAAAAACAACGCTATTATTGGTGGTGAAGGTAATGGAGGAATCATTTATCCGGAATCTCACTACGGAAGAGATAGTTTGGTTGGTGTAGCTTTATTCCTGACTCATTTAGCGAATAAAAAAGTATCTGTTTCGGCATTGAGAGCTTCTTATCCGGAATATTATATGAGTAAAAATAAAATCGAATTGACACCTCAAATTGATGTTGATGCGATTTTGGTTGCGATGACAGAAAAATATAAAAATGAAGATATTACAACAATCGATGGTGTAAAAATTGATTTTGCTACAGAATGGGTACATTTAAGAAAATCAAATACAGAACCAATTATCAGAATTTATACTGAAGCACCTTCTCAGGAAAAAGCAGATGTTTTGGCTCTTCGAATTATTGATGAAATAAAAGCAATTGCCGGAATTTAATTTTAGTAATTAAAGCATAAAAAAATACCTCTTTCATTGAATTTTGAAAGAGGTATTTTTTATTTATGAAGGCACATTTTCAACACGATGTTTCCATCTTTTATGTGTCCATAAATAGTATTCAGGAGCTTTGTAAATTTGTTTTTCAACTTCTCTCAGGTACTTTTCTGTAATATCAAAGTTTTCGTAATCTTTCGGATTATCTGCAAGAGAAATAAAGGTTGCTTCATAATATCCTCTTGCTACTTTTTCTACTTTTACAAAAATAACGCTTAAGTCGTATTTTTTAGCCAGCATTTCGGCACCAGTATGTACAGGAACTTCAACTCCCATAAATTTTAGCGAATGAAAAATTCGGTCCAGTTTAGGCGACTGATCGCTTGCTAAGCCATACATACTTAATATGCCGTTACGTTGGTTTTTTGCCATAGTTGGAATTGCCAGTCTGGTTTCGATCATTTCAGTATTGTACTTTGAACGTATTTTACGTACCAGTTTGTCAAAATAAGGATTTGCCACCTTTTTGTAAACAGCAATTCCTTTAAAAGCCAGTTTTGGATTAATTGTCAGAAGCCATTCGTAACTTGCATAATGTGATGCTACAAGAATAACGCTTTTGCCTTTTTTAGCATAATCATTAACAAGTTCAAGATTGGTAATGCGAAATCTTTTGTCCATTTCTTCAGGCGAAATACTCATCGTTTTGATGGTTTCCAGAAACATATCGCACATATGGCTGTAAAACTTTTTCTCGATTTTTTTTAGTTCTTCTTTACTTAAATGCGGTAAAGTAAGAGTAAGATTGTCACGAACTACTTTTCTTCTGTATCTGATAATGTAGTATACAATAAAATATACAAAATCAGATAACATGTAAAATAATCGAAAAGGAAGTATAGAGATCAGCCAGAGTAAAGGGTAGGCCAATATATAAACAAGAAATTGCATGTAATTTTTTTATGCAAATATAAAGTAAAAATGATTAGCCATGGATATTTTGGTCTTACGCTAACATATGTTTAAGAATGACTATATTTACAATTCAAATTAAAAGTTTTTTATGAATACCATTTTAATCGGGATTATAGTTGCGAATGTATTGATTAGTTACAAAGGTTTTAACGATCTTTCTTTTTTTAGAAAATACGAATTTCATGTTGGAAGTATTCGTTCGGGAGAGCAAATCAGAATGCTTTCGTCAGGTTTTTTACATGCCGATATGATGCACCTGGCATTTAATATGCTTACACTATGGTTTTTTGGACCAGTAGTAATACAATGGCTGGGCAGTATTTCTTTTGGTTTGATTTACTTTGGAAGTTTGATTTTTGGAAGTTTACTTACAATGGTTTTTCATAAGAACGATTATAGTTATAGAGCCGTGGGAGCTTCGGGTGCTGTAACGGGAGTTTTATATTCGGCAATATTATTGCAGCCGGACATGACATTGGGAATCTTTTTTGTCATTCCGATGCCGGCATATTTATTCGGAATTTTATATTTACTGTATTCAATTTACGGTATGAAAGCCAAAAATGATAATATTGGGCATACAGCACATTTTGGAGGCGCTATAGGCGGATATTTGATAACTTTAATAAAAGATCCATCCTTATTTGTAGATCATAGTTTGATGGTTATTTTGCTGGCAATTCCAATTTTTGTACTTTTTATTATGGCTAAATTGGGCAAATTGTAACAGTGGCACAACTTTTGGAAGACCTTTACCGAATAACTTAAATATAACAAAAATGAAGAAAGTAGTATTATTTTTAACAATCATGTTTATGACTATGTCTTACGGCCAGGAAAACAAGCAAATACCTCAAATCAATGTAAATGGGGAAGGAAAAGTAAAAGTAGCACCTGATCAGGTTTGTATTTCAGCTACGGTTGAAACAAAAGGGAATAATGCTAAAGATGTCAAAAAGCAAAATGACGAAAAGATCGATGCCATTTTAAAATTCATCAAAAAATCAAATGTTCCAACTGCTGATTACAAAACCAAACAAGTAGCTTTGAATCCGCAATACGATTACGAAAAAAAGAAAACTAGCTATAACGCTACTCAAACAGTAGAAATCGTATTAAGAGATTTAACTAAATACGACGAATTGATGGAAGGTTTGGTTCAACAAGGAATTAACCGCATAGACAGAGTTTCTTTTGAAACATCTAAATTAGCGCAACTGGAATCAGACGCTCGAAAATTAGCCATTAAAGATGCTAAATTAAAAGCAGAAGATTATGTTTCAGTTTTAGGACAAAAAGTTGGTAAAGCTTATACTATTTCTGATAACACTCAGGTTTATCGTCCACAACCAATGTATGCTATGAAATCTATGGCAATGGATAGCAACGCCGGAGCAACAAATGAAACTTTGGCAATTGGAGAAATCGAAATTACTGCAAACGTTAGCGTGAGTTTTATTTTAGAATAAACGAGATATCAAATATCAAATTATAAAAAGCAAATCCCAATTTTAAAATTGGGATTTGCTTTTTTTTGTTCTGTAGCGACTTAAAAATTATTCTTTATGATAAGGACATCCTGAAGCCGACGCTGAATTTTCAAATTTATTGGAACCTGGAAATTGCTCTTCAAATAAACGTTTCTGATCAGGAGAAACATCTTCGATTTTGCGAAGTGTATTGACCTGTATGTGTGGCCAGCTTGTAGTACCTCCATCATCGCCAAAATCAAATTCGAAAAATATAATTTGTTCGTATTGCAGCTGAAGAATTTCTTTTTCGTCTTCGACAACAGTTTCAATCCACATTTTCATATTCATCTCAACCGTAGGAACAAAACGATTCACAAACGGCACATTTAATATACCTCCCTGAGCACCCGTTTTATTTTTAGACGACATCTCAATAAGTACATAATTTTTTATTATTTCTCCTTTGATGGAATCACGAAGACGTAAATCAGGTCTTACAGAATAAGGATACAGCGGATGAGCCAGTATACGTTGAGTATAGATTTTATTTTCCTGACGATCATTTTCACCATTAAGTTTTTCGAATACCCAGTCAGGTGGCGCCTGATCCAGATTTATAGGATCATCTTCGCTGGCACCGGCTCCTCCCATAGTTTTCGAAATCGAAAGATGATCATATTCCCAGGCAGCATTACCTTCAGGAAATTGCGGAGCACCCGGAATTAAATAATTTCTACCACTTGGTTTCAGATCTCCTAATAAGGTTATAGTACTTCCATGCGGAATTACACCGCTTCGTGAGATAGAGTAATCCGGAATAAAATAAGGTCCTGTTTGGCCGGCTCCGGGTTTAAGTTCTTTAGAAGCAATAATTTCAGAATAGGGTCTGCCATTTAAATTTTCGAGTGTTACATATTCTTTTTGTCCCTGATCGTTTACGATCAAAAAAAGAGTTTCATCCTGATATCCGCTTTTGTATAAATCTTTATTAGGATCAGTTGGTGAGATAGCATGTATACCACGATCTTCTTCTATTGTTTTTTTAGTGGCGGCATAATTAAATACATCACTTAGCCATAAGTACATTCCGTTTTCTTCGTGAATTGGGGTGTATTTTAAAGTAGATTCACCTGTAATCGTATTTACACTTTTAATACTTTGATCGTATTTAATCGCACCACAAAATTGTTCGTTTGCACCACCGCGATTGCGAACTCCACCGGGTACTAAATTGAAGGTTAGTTTTTCTATGTACTCTTCACATTCAAAACTATACTTTCCTGGAATGCTCCCTGCATTTGTACCTGGCGATGGCATAATAGTGGTATGCACACCGCTACCAATTAATTCCCGATTATTTTGCCCGTTATGATTGTAGCTAACCCAGGTTCCTTCTAACGCTCTTAAAATACCATAATCTACATTGTTTACAATGCTTTGCAGATTATCTTCATTAAAGGGTCTGATTGGGCTTTCGATTAGAACTTTTGAATAGCCTGACATCAAATTCTCTAATATACCTTTGTTATCTTCTGTAGTTTCAAGTGAGAATTCTTTGTTACCTGCATTGAAATTTTCGGCGATTTGAGATAAACTGATCTCATCGGGGTTGTTACGTTTTAACATGATCGTTTTTTGTAGTTAATTAATCTTTGTATTAAAAGGGTTGATTTGTTCTTTTTTGACAGGATCTGGATTTACCATCCTAAATAATAATCTTCAGGCAGCCAGAACGGACGGTCGAGTCCAAAATATTCCTGAAGCATTTTTTCTGCTTCACAAAAAGCGCCTTCAACCCATCCTTGCTGGTCAGAATAAGCTTCGCCACAAATATGAATTTGTTCCCCGTGTACCGGTTTTCTCATATAAGGCATCACATGTTTAACTGAAAATCCGGCTTTCCAGGCATGATAACCTGCGCCAAAAGGTTCATCTGTCCAGTCTTTAAAATAAGTTACATAAGGTTCCGGTATTGTTACATCAGGGCCGTGCAATTCACGAAGCTGATTCATTAATTCGCCTACCATCAGTTTAGTAGCCTGAACATCATTTAACTCGTGGAGTTCTTTTAGGGAGGCTGAATTGGCTGCTTTTACTTCAAAAAGTATTTTGTCATCAGAAAGGGCTTTCCAGAATGTTTCTGTTTCCATATCGCCATAGCTTCCTAATAACATGGAGTTTTTAGTTTTTTCATCTGTTCCAAAGTAGTAACATTGTCTCATTGGTAAATCCGTAATAGAATGTCCAGAGTCAATTCCTAATTCTTTCCACCAAGGATAAGTAAAGCCCATTAAGATCTTAAAAGCAGGTTCCATAATGACTGAACGGATGTTTTCATTTAGAACTGAATTTTCATTAATGTCGAAAAAGAAATTGTTCTGATCTAAAAGTTCCAAAGATTTTCTCGGCATAGCCAACACAATTGAATTTGTATATACATGCCATTTACTGTTGGTTTTCAGGTTTAGAAAAGTCAGTTGGTATTTATGTGTTTTTACAGAATGTTCTTTTGTAAAAGTCACCAGTTTATTTTCGGACCAGATACAGGCGCCTTCATGTTCCATATAAGAATTGGCAACAGCATAAGCAATACTGTCGTACCCTTCTTCGATCGTTTTATAAATTGTTCCGGCAGAAAAATCGCCTACCATGTATGGAAATGCTTCGGCTGAATTCCAATTGATTGTATTTGAATAATAACCTCCGGCATTTGCCAAAAATTCATATCCTTCCTGAGAAACCTGATCTTTGATTAAGTTCCAGAAACCTAAATCATTTACTTTACGATTGTGGTAAGGAGAATGAGGGAAATTGTAGATTAGTTTAGGTTTGATATCATCCCAGTCTCTGCTGTCTAACTCAAAAGAATAATCATAAATAGAAGGTCCTTTCTTGATTTTTTTGCTATATGTTTTAGCCACCCAGGAATCTGCCATTAAAACATCGTAAATAATTTTATTAAAAAGCTGATCAGAACTAAAGCCAAAATCATTATCGTTCAGGTAATATCGGGTGGGCAGTTTTTTATTTACTTTTTGAGCTTCGTTCCAGGCATCTTGTTTAAAGCGTTCTTTTCGAAGGTACATTAATAATTTTGACGATTCGCCCATTGGAAAAGGTACAGGTGTCATCACATCCTTTAAAATAGGAATACGTTTCTTTGGATCTTCCGGAGATACATATCCTTCAATTAATGTGGTTACAATTTCCTGAGAGGTAAGATAGCGCATGCCTCCTAATTCGCCCCAGAAATCCATTCCCGGCATAATAACGGATTCAAGTCTTCCGCCTAATTTATTGCTCATGTCAAAAATTTGTACCTGATCAGCGGTGTATCTTTTATCGGTTACCAGACGATAAGCAGTATATAATCCGGAAGTTCCGGCACCAATAATGGCGGTTTCGATTTTTAAATCAGGTTTCATTCCTGAATTTAATGGAGTATCTTTATTCATAACATTGGGGTTTTTAAATTGCTTTAAAGTATTTGTATCCTAATTGAAAAGGAGTAATATCAAAATCAGTATGTCCGTCTAAAGCAAGATCAGACATAACTTTTCCTAAAAACGGAGTAAATTTTGCTGCCCATCCGGTTGCGTATAACACAATGTTTTTATGATTGGGTACATAGCTTGGAGCAAAATCAATTAGTAGTTCTTTATTCGCAATTTTACTCAAAGCAATCAAACATGTAGAAGTATATTCTGGTTCTGTACTCAATCCTGTCATGTGGTCTTTTACCCAATCAGAAGTATAGCCCAGTTCTTGCGAATTAGGAATCAAGGTTCGGTCACTTGGTTCTTCTAAAGGACTTATAACAAAATCAGGTGCTACCCGAATGTATTCCGGATGATCCCAATCAACTGAAGGGAAACCATAAAACTGATTTCCATTTTCGCCTATTGCATTTTGAAATACAAACCAGGTTGGGTATTGAATTGTAGGATCGGTTTTTTTGAAATATGCTGAAGACATATTCCAATACGTAGCTTCTATTTTAAAATCCAGCAGGTTGATAACACTATTGATATAAGGACCAGGAATAATAGCCAGTTTTTTAGCGATATAAATTCCGTTTGGAGTAGTAAGTTCAAAAAGTTCTCCCACCTGATTGATTGCAATTACAGGAGAATTCTCTTCTAACTGAACGGTTTCTTCTTTTTGGCACAAATTTAAAAGCGTTTCATTTGTTGCTTTAAAATTGATACTGGCACCATCTGCCTGAAATAATCCGGTGTAGGTTTCGGGTAAGTTTTTAAAATGGTATTTTTCTTCGATTTCTTTTGCTATCAGTGTGGTATAAGGAACTCCTAATTCCTTCAGGGCTTGTTCGGCTTCGGCAATATTTCCTTCGGTAGAATGTACAGCCGGATCTCCAAACCAGAGCGTACCTACTTTGTCGAGCAAGGCAGTATCCGTTTCTTTTTCCAGTGCATCCCAATAAGGCTGTGCATCTAATGCCATTTGTACCATATATTCCTGTGGATATGGAATTCTAAACTGTCGTGAAACTCCGGCAGAACTTCCTAGCTGATTCACAAACGTATATTGCTCCAATACTAAAGTTTTTGCTTTTCGTTTGCCAAGATGATAGGCAGTTGCCAGACCTATTGGTCCTCCGCCAATAACAATTACATCGTAGTTTTCTGTGTGCATAGTTTTGTTTTTATAGTAGATTTTGGACATGTATTTATAGCAATACAGAAGCTTTGCCATGAGTCTAAATTACTGGAGATAGAAAATCAATTATAAAAAAATGACACAAAGCGGAGATTATTGGTCATAAGACAAATGATATACAGGACGAAATAATTGAGGCAAAAAGAATGTGCAAAACCCAGTGGCATTTGCACATTTTTATAATCCTTTTCAGGCTGTTTCAGAATAAGAATTTTTACAAGTGATGAACAAGCTCAGATGTACTTATGCAGTTTAGGAAACTTGTAATAATTAGCGAATAAAAAATGTATAATATTTAAAAATAGTTAAACAATTTACTATAATTTAATTTTTTAAGAATTTTATTTGTTTTTTGAATAAAAAAACGAATTGTTTTTTTATTATCAATTATCAAATCGAAGAGAAGTCGTGTTAAAATGTAAAATCACCTCAAAAAGCATCAATATAGTATCATTTAGTAATAATATAAGATAAAAATAATAATTGGGTTAAAGTTAGATTTGAAAAGTTGAGTTAGAAATTGAAGAGGAAAAAATAATTGTAAAACTTAATTTACAAAACAACAACTATCTGATTTCTAGCAAATACTGAGAATTAACCAAAAAATTAACCAAAACAATTATTAATGAAAAAACAATTACTATTACTAGTATTGTGCTGTCTTTGGACTCTTCAGGGAATTAGAGCACAAGACTTAATTGAGCCTTCGCATAGTTGCAGGACAAGAGAGGTCAATGAATTGCAATTAAAGAATCATCCAAATTCTTTAAAAGAACAAAAAGAGTTTAATCTTTTTAGTAAAGAATATGCCAAAAAACTCAAATCAAAAAAGACAACTGCCAATACCACTTATGTAATTCCTGTTGTTTTTCACGTTTATGGAACATCGTTTAATGGTAAAACGGTCACTCTGGAGAAAATACAAAAAGCATTAATGCATCTCAATGAAGATTTTCAGGGTTTAAATGATGACTTTAATACTGTAGAACCTTTTTTTCAGGCAAGAAGAGGAACTTTAAATATTGAATTTAAACTGGCACAGATAGATCCTAATGGAAAATGTACGACTGGAGTAATTTTTGAAAAGAAAAAAAACGGATATGGTAACGGAAGTGGTTACGATTCTCAAATTCAGGAAGATGCATGGGACAATTACAAATACATGAACGTATACATTCAAAATGAATTGTATGCAGATGGAGTAACAAATAATTCAGGTGTTTGCTGGTATCCGGATTCATGGATGTCTGACAATAATTTGGCGAGATGTGTTTACAATGGAGCTTATCTGGGAGAAAATACAGATAAAGAATTTGCCTCAGTACTTACTCATGAATTTGGGCATTTCCTGAACCTGATTCATACTTTTGATGGTGGCTGTACAGGAACAGATGAGGTCGATGATACCCCAATTGAAGATGGAAAACATTCTCTGGGCTGTACTCCGGGAACCAACTGTGATGGCGACAAAGTAAATATAGAAAACTACATGGGGTACAATGCTGCACAAGGATGCAGTAAAATGTTTACACAAGGGCAAGTATTAAGAATGCTTGCTGCTTTACAGCATCCTGCAAGAAAAACACTCTGGGCAGCGCAAAATTTAATTAATACCGGAGTAAATTCTACAGGAAGCAGTTTAACCTCAGATGTTACCAGTTTTAAAGAAGGCATTGCGAATAACGGAACGATATCGGGTAGTACCATCATTACATTAAACGGGGCAACTTTTGCTAATTCGACAGGAACATTAACATCAGGAGTTGATTTTAGTGCTAATTTGCCAGCGGGTTTAAATGCAGCAATTGTAGTTAATTCCAGCACTCAGGCTACTGTTACTATAAACGGAACAGCCACAAACCATAATGCAAGTAATAACTCTGTTGGCGGAATTACCTTGTTAGCTCCTGCAATAACAGGTGGAGTAAGCAGTATGCTTTGTGATGGTTTGAGCTGGAATTTTAAATTTAGAGACCCTTACGGAATTTTCTTTGTTGATCTTGCTGACGCAACAGTTACGCCAACTTCTACCTGGAAATATCTTGCGATTGAAAAAGGAGACGATGCAAAATATGGCGCATGGCGTTTTGCAGCCAATCATTTAAAAGTAGAAACTTACGGAAAAAGATTGATTACCAATGCCGGTACAAATAATATTACGCCGCTTGGTTTTAATACTGCAATTAATGCAAGCAGCAATTTTACGGCACCGGGTGCATATCCTAATCAATTAGATCTTAGAACTCCGTCTTATACTGCCTGGGATGGCAAAACCGATTATTTTGGTTTTGAATATACTATTGATGAAGAAAAATGTTATGGTTGGTTCAAAGCAGTTGTTGATGCAGATGGTGCAGGATATAGCATTGTAGAATATGCTTATAATACCCAGCCCGGAGCTGCAATCTATACAGTAATGACAGATAAAATTGCGTTAAGCGTTTCTCCTGTTGCCCTTTCAGAAGCAGCTGCGAATAACGGAAGCATCACTCAGTCTTCTTCTTTTAAACTAACGACTAACAATGGAACTTTTGTTAAAAGTTCAGGCACATTGACTCCGGGAACAGATTATACCATTACAGGTGTTCCGGCAGGACTAGCTGCTAAATTAAATGTAATTAGTAATACCGAGGTGCAATTAGCTTTTACAGGAAATGCGACAGCACATTCAAAAGATCAAAGTACTTCAGTAGTGGTTACATTTTTAGATCCGGCCATTACAGGTGGAATAGCAGGTTTATCCGGTTCAGGTGCTGTTATTAAAATTAATTTCAGAGATCCTTATGCAATTGTGCATGTAAAAGATTTAAATTATACAGCAGATGCCACAAATACCTGGAAATTTTTCAGAATTACTGCAGATGCAGACCAGCAGGATTATGGAGTTTTTGTAGATAAAGGTGACCTTAAATTAGAAACATATACTAAATCTATTGTGTGCGAGGGGAATTCTTTAAATATTTCTTTAATTGGAGCAAACCAGCTTATTGATGGTAATAGTAATTTTATTGCAGGAGGTAGTTATCCTAATCTGCACAATTTAAGAGATACAAATTATAAATCCTGGGATGGAAAAACAGGATATATTGGTTTTAAATTTACAATTGCTGATGAACCATGTTATGGCTGGTTTAAAGTAAAAGTAAATGCCAAAGGAACAGCATATACTTTATTGGAGTATGCTTATAATACAGAACCTAATGCAGGTATAAATACTGAAGATATTCCGGTAGATCTTTCAGTACATTTAGCGAATACACCAGATGAAATCAATGAAAATGAACTAAGTAATGACGGAAGTTTTGATACCAAAATTACAATCCAGCTGACTACAAACGGAGGTACTTTTACAAAAAGTTCAGGGAATTTAACAGAAGGAACAGATTTTAAAATAACAGGATTACCGGCAGGTTTAGCAGCTAATATTGCCGTATTAAACAATACAACCGCTGAGCTAAGTTATACAGGTAAAGCAACTGCAAATGAGGCTGCAAATACAAGTACAGCAACAATTACTTTTCTGAATCCTGCTATTACAGGAGGAACAGCTATTCTGGATACAGATTATTTTACGACGAAATTTGTTTTCAAAAATGCTTACAAAATTATTTATGTTGATTTACCTGCTCCTTTAACCGTTTCTACGACAGGTGCTACATGGAGTCCGTTTAATATTACAGCAGATGCAGATCATACCAGTTACGGATTGTTTGTTTCAGGCAGTGAGTTAAAATTAGAAAACTATGGTAAAGATTTAGTTTGCGAATCCGGAATTAATAACATTTCCTACCTTGGTTATAATACTACAATTGATGGAACAAGTAATTGGGACGGAACAAGAGTTCCTACTTTAAGAAGCAGTTCTTATACCGCCTGGGATGGAAAAACCGGTTATATAGGTTTTAAATACACAAAAGGCGGACATACTTATTATGGTTATTTTGAAGCAGTTGTAAGTGCAGATGGTCAAAGTTATTCGATAGCAAAATATGCTTATAATACGGCGCCCGAAGGGGCTATTACTACTCCGGCTTTATTTGCCCATATTTCTAATACGCCAGCCAGTATTTCAGAAGATGCTGTGAGTAATGACGGAACGTTTAGTACGGCTGTACAACTAAAAATCAATGGCGGAACTTTTGCAAAAAGCACAGGAAGCCTTATCGAAGGTACAGATTTTACAGTGACAGGATTACCGGCAGGTTTAACTGCAGGCATAAATATATTAAGCAGTACAACGGCCGAAGTAAGATATTCCGGTAAAGCAGCATTAAATGAAGCAGCAAATGCAGTTACAGCAACAGTTACGTTCCTAAATCCTGCTATTACTGGCGGAATTGCCAAATTGGATGTAGACCATTTTACGACTGACTTTACTTTTATAGATAGTTACAAAATTATTTATGTTGATTTACCTGCTCCCTTAACAGTATCTGTTACAGGTACTACATGGAATTTTTTCAGAACTACGGCAGATGCAGACAATGCTGATTACGGATTGTATGTTGCAGGCAGTGACTTAAAATTAGAAACCTATAATAAGGAGTTGGTTTGCGAGCCTGGAATCAACAATATTTCTTATCTGGGGTACAACGTGACAATTAACGGATCAAATAATTGGGACGGAACAAGAGTGCCTACTTTAAGAAGTAGTTCTTATACCGTTTGGGATGGAAAAACCGGTTTTATAGGTTTTAAATATATTAAAAACGGAGCTCCTTATTATGGTTATTTTGAGGCAGTTGTAAGTACAGATGGTCAGAGTTATTCGATAGCAAAATATGCTTACAATACCGCTCCTAATGCTTCTATTACAACACCAGCTCAGTTAAGTTTAGTTAAAATGACCAATACACCAGCTGGAATTACCGAAGATAAGCTTACTAATGATGGAACTTTTAGCACTACTATTGCGGTACAATTGACCACAAATGGCGGAACTTTTTCAAAAAGTGCAGGAAGTCTGGTTGAAGGTACAGATTTTACAGTAACAGGTTTACCGGCAGGTTTAACAGCGAATATTAGTATTCTAAACAATACAACTGCTCAGGTAAGTTACATTGGTAAAGCTATTGCTAACGAAGCAGTAAATGCGACTACTGCAACAATTACCTTTTTAAACCCTGCTATTACTGGAGGTACAGCAGTTTTAGAAAACAAATCATTTACAACTGATTTTACTTTTATAAATGTTTATAATGTAGTTAAAGTTGATTTACCAAGTCCGATTATAGTATCAGCAACTAATCCTTCAGGTTCATTCAACATTACTGCAGATGTAGATGGAAATGATACTGAGTTTACATTGTCTCATGATGCAAATGGGGTGAAATTTTTAAGCAATAATGGTTTAGTTAGTGAAACCGGAAAAAGCGTCATTAGTTATATCGGAACCAGCCAAATGATTGGAGGAACCAATAATTGGGATCTGTCAGGAGCGGCCATTATGAGTAATGCTGCTTACAGTAACTGGAATGGAAAAACGGGATTCATTGGATTTAAGTTTGCTAAAAACGGGCAGGTATATTATGGCTATTTTGAAGCAGCAGTAAGTACTGATGGAAAAAGTTTTGCCGTAATCAGATATGCTTATAATACAGAACCCGAAGTTTTAATTACAACACCTGATACTGTTAATCCTTTTACGTTTTCGAATTTGGGTAGAATCGATTTTGGAACAGCAGTAACCTATACCAATTATCCAAATCCGTTTGGTGAGATAATAAATATTCAATCAGATTCATTTTCAGGAAATAAAGTAGCTGTTTTAATTTATAACAGTCTGGGACAAAATGTTTTTGCTAAGTTATATGATAATAGTAACGATACAATAACTGTTGATGGCAGTAATTTTGCATCAGGGTTGTACTTCCTAAAAATAACTGTAGATGGTAAAGAGCAGGTTATTAAAAAGATTGTGAAAAAATAAATCTTAAATAGTAAACTATTTCTTTGAGAGGCTGTTTTAATTAACAGCCTCTTTTTAGTTTATCAACTAGAGATTTTCTGATAAGTATTATAGTGTTTCGAATCGAATCAACATGACAGGGACAAGGCGAAATGAATATTGAGAACATCCCTAAGAAAAAGTTAAGACAAAAAATTAAAAAGTATTCAATAATGAAATAAAATAAAAAGTATTAACTTGTTGTATGTTATTGTTTTATGTTCTTTGTTTTGATTAATTTTACTATTAAAAAATAACAATTGACGGATAATAAAAAAAAGTTAAAAAGGTACTTTTTTTTAAAATGGCACAATTAATGCCTGCAAAAAATCATGAATAATCAGAATGCATATAAGTATTCTAAAAATTAAAATAATGAAAAGATTTAAAAGTATGTATGTTTTTGTGGTAGTATTATTATCAACATTTACATATGGTCAGGAAAATTTAAAAATGTTTGTAAAAGAAAATAAAGTGCCATGCCAGGGTGTTGGACCTATGGAATGTTTGCAGGTAAAATATGGCAATGATAAAGAGTGGCAGCTTTTTTACGATCACATCCAGGGTTTTAATTTTGAAAAAGGAAACCGATATGAAATCATGGTTGTCAGAACAAAAAGACAAGGAAATATTCCTGCGGATGCTTCTTCATACGAGTATAAATTGAAAAGTATTATTTCAAAAACAGCCGTAAAAGAAGAAAAAGGACTTTACAATACAAAAATGGTTTTAACTCAGTTAAACGGCAAAAAAATAAGTACAGGTAAAGTATACATTACAATAAATGAAGAAAACAATACTATAAGCGGTAAAAATGGCTGTAATAACTTTAATGTAAAATATACAAAGCTTTCTGCAAAAAATCAGATCAAAACCGATTCTCCTTTTGGAACTTTAATGGCTTGTGATCCTGCGAGTATGAAATTAGAACAGGATTTTACCGATGCAATAAAAAATAAAAAATTTAAAATTGTAAAGAAAAACAATAAAGTACAGTTTAAAAATTTAAAGAACAAAGTTGTTATGGAATTTGCTATACCAACACAAAATCAACTTTGGAGTTATATAGCCAAGAATAACTGGAAACTAATTATGCTTGAAAATGTTGGACAGGATTATGGGCGTGCAGCTATTAAATTTGATCCGGCAAAAAAACTAGTGAGCGGAAATACAGGTTGTAATGGTTTTTCAGGAACTTATGAAAGTAGTAATGACCATATTAGTTTTAGTAACATAAGAACAACAGCAATGGCATGTATTGGCGAAGAAGCGAATAAAACAGAGCAAAAAATAGTATCATTTTTGAACAACAAAGACCTGCGTTTTGATGTAGCAGATCAAACCCTGAATTTTTATCTTAATGATAAACTGGTAATGATGTTTGGAATTACAAAGTAAATCTTTGATAGAGGATAATAACAAAGCCCGGCAATAATTGTCGGGCTTTTTGTATTTAGGAATGTCTGTTAATTGATCTGTAAACAATTAGTAATAATTATTCATTTAATAATAATGATCATTTAAATTTATTTTTAAGTAATGAGCTGCATTCACAATATTAATAAATCATTAAATGAACATAGCAGTAAAATAAAGGAACTTGGTTTAAGGTAATTTTGTAAGTATTCTTTTCCAATGTAAAATTACACTATGAGTACTATTTTAATTACAAGATTAAGGGATGGTGATGATTCATGTTTTAAGGATATCTACGAATTATATCATTTTAAAGTATTTTGTTTTGTAAAAAAGTATGCAGCACAACAAACAGATGCCGAAGATATAACACAAAATGTTTTTATACATCTTTGGAAATATCGTAAAAAAATTGACCCTTCGGTAGAACTCGATTCTGTTTTATTTAAAAGCTGCAAACAGGAAATCTCTAAATGGTATAAAAAGCAAAACAGGATTTTTTCGATTGAAGATTCACAATTAATCAAAGAACTGGATAGTCCGGAAGAAACAGAAATAAATATCTCTTCAAAGCTGGAGAAAATAGAGCATTTATTACAACAAATTCCCGAGAGAAGAAGAAAGATTTTTACACTTCATAAATTTGACGAAATGAGCTACAAAGAAATCGCTGAAGAGATGGGAATGTCTCAGACTGCTGTAGCCAATCAAATTTCAAAAACATTGCAGTATCTCAAGAAAAATTCAGTCAAAAATCATGAACTATATTGGTTTGCATTGGTTTTTATTAATCATTATCAATCCATAAATTCTTTTCATGAATTTTAATAATTCATAAAAATGCTTTTGGGGATGAATGTGTCTTCAATGTAAAATAAATGTAACCTGATTTTAGGTGTTATTTTATAAAACACTGAATTATAAAGGCTTAATAAAAATATTGATCTTCTTTTATATTACTAAATTATTAAGAGTGAAATTGCCCGTGATTTTTTGGAGTAAGGCTGTCTAATGTAGGCAGATAGGATATTTTTAGAATTTTCTTGAAATATTAATTTTTACTCTTATAAAATGAAATTGAATAAATTAAAAGAAGAATGGGATGCGTTGCCACAAAAAGGAATTTTTCCTGAAGAAGTAAAGTTAAGAATGTGGAATACTATTTCTTCGGCTACAATTAATAAACGCAAAAATATTTACAGAAGATTAATTGCTGCCTGTGCCGTGCTTCTTATTTCTCTTGGCGGATATCAACTTTATTCTGAATTTAATTCTCCTAAAATACCGGAAATGATCACACAGACATTTCCACAGGACATCCGCTTACTTCGTTTGTCTGACGGAACCCGGGTATGGGTAAACGAAAATACCCAAATTGAATATCCTGAAAAGTTTGGTTCTAAGGAACGAATTGTAAAATTAAAAGGAGAAGCTTTTTTTGAAGTAGCCAGAGATACCACACGTCCTTTTGTTATTCATTCCGGAAATATAAAAACCACAGTTTTAGGAACCTCATTTGATGTTAAAGCGTATGGTAATATTGCTGAGGTAAATGTGAGAACCGGTAAAGTAAAAGTAGAGAGTAAACAAAATGCTGTTTTTTTAGAAAGAGGATTTGCTGCAGTATTTGTGCCAAGACAGGATATAGTTGTAAAACGTAAAACACAAATCCTTGAACCGGAATGGAAAAAAGCACTTATTGATGTTGACGGCCTCACATTTGAGGCGGTTATTGGGAAACTCAAAACAGATCACGCTTTTACACTGCAATACAGTCAGGAAGATTTAAAACTACTTCAGGTACAAGGCACACTGGATACCAGACAAAGTATCTCAGAAATATTACAAACTATTGCTTTTGCTTTAGAAATTACCATAAAGCCTATTGGTAACGATACCTATGTAGTAAGCAGATAGGTTTGGAGAAATAGGTCTGTTAAACCTGATATCCATAATAATCCA
The DNA here is from genome assembly GCF_001602525.1 of Flavobacterium chilense. Lineage (GTDB taxonomy): Bacteria > Bacteroidota > Bacteroidia > Flavobacteriales > Flavobacteriaceae > Flavobacterium > Flavobacterium chilense. The sequence goes on along the minus strand of NZ_LSYT01000015.1, from coordinate 19,500 downwards.
GTGAAATATAAATACATACAACCAAAAACAAATTATTTATTATGAATGATTATTTTAGGCAATTTCCTATTGCCGTACAAATTCTGTTTTTTAGCATTTTCTTCGGAATTACCAGTACTTATGCCCAGTCCGGCACTGTATCTGTAGATTTTAGAAATGCATCTCCACAAGAAGTTTTTGATAATTTAGAATCCAGAACCCCGTATCGGTTTATCTATCAAAAAGATATGGATTTAAGTAAGCCGCTGATTACTCTAAAAAAAGAAAATAGTACGATAGATGAGGTTTTAAAAGAACTTCAGGCAATTACAAACTTAAATTTCAGAAGAAACAACACTAATATTGCCGTCAATAAAAAAACTTCTGCGACAAAAAAATTGGGGAGTATTTCGGGAAAAGTAGTAGATAAAAATGGTCTTGCACTTCCCGGAGCTTCAGTTAAGGTACTAGAAACAGCGAGTACAGGTGTTTCAGATTTTGATGGAAATTACTCCTTTAGTCTGGAAACAGGAACATATTCTCTTGAAGTGAGTTATGTGTCTTTTCAAACCCAAAAAATTACAGACATAAAACTGTCAGATGCCGCTGATGTTGTACTGAATGTGGTGCTAAAAGATGATGCAGAATCTTTGAATGAAGTTGTAGTCACACAAACTTATCAAAAAGCAACCGCTTCTACAGAAGGAATGTTATTACAGCAAAAAAAAGCAGCTCAGTTTTCAGATGGTATCTCAGCAGAACAAATCGCCAGAACTCCGGACAAAGACGTAGGAAGTACACTAAAACGTATTACAGGAGTTACCACAATTGACGACAAATATGTAGTAGTACGTTCTATGGGTGAGAGGTGGAACCAGGCCGTAATGGACGGTATTAATCTGCCAAGTACAGATCCCAATCAACAGCAGTTTAATTTTGATATTATCCCTACTGCAATGGTTGAAAGTGTCGTAGTAAGCAAAAATGCCACACCGGATATGAATGCTAATTTTGCCGGAGGTTATGTTGAAATAAAAACGAAAGACATTCCAAAGAAAAATTTCATGACGTTTTCTATTGGAACATCATACAACAGCAGATCTACCTTTAAAGACCGGCTGACAAAACAGGAAGGCTCAAACGATTATATAGGTTTTGATGATGGAACAAGAGATTATCCTTCAGGTTTAGTAAATATTGCCATACCAACTACTCAGGCAGAATCAGGACCATTTTTAGAACAATCAAAAAGATTTACACAGGATAATTTTACTACCTATAAAACTTATGCCGCTCCCGGTACTTCTTTGCAATTTGCTATAGGACAAGTATATGAGTTAAAAAATAACAACAAATTTGGTTTCGTTGGTTCAGCAATTTTCAAAAATACGCAGGATCAATTACAGATTGACCATACTGAAAGAGGAAATTACATGCACAATTCTGAGTTTTTACCTGAAAAACAAGGAGGTTATTCTACTTTTAAAAAATATGGATTTAAAAATTCCGGGGCTTCTTATGATTTTAATTCTACTTTGGGAGGAATGTTCAATGCAGGTATACAATTAGGAAAACATAAAATCACCATTCGCAATACTTATATGCACATGTACGATAATCAGCTAACCACTACTACAGGTTGGGATTTTTATGCAGGCGATGTTGAGGGAATTGTAAACGGAACTTTATTGCCATTTACCAAAGAAACAGATTATCCTGTTTACCAGAATTTCATTCAAAATAAAATAGAAGGAAACCACCGTTTTGAAAACTTCGAAATCAATTGGTTTGGAGCTTACAACAATACTTCAAAAGATACAAAAGATGCTACTTTCTTAACCAGTTTTAGAAGAAAAGTAGGAGAGGATACACAACTTTATCAGCAAATATACAATGCCAGTCCTGATGCATTCAAGAGATCAAATTTTACCAACAGCGAAAAAGATTATAACGTAGGAATCAATTTTAATTATGCTTTTAATTTTGGAGAATCATTTAAAAATAATGTAAAGGCAGGATATTTTGGTACATATAAAAAAGCAACCAATCAACAGGAAACATCTGCTTTGGTAGTTGTAGGACAAGGAACAGAACGAGCCATTATTGATTTTCCCATTTCTCAGTTACTGGACGGAAGTTATTATAAATGGGGAGGCTTTGGCTGGAACAGAATTACAACATATGGAAATGAATATATTGGAGATGTAAAAATTCATTCTCCTTTTTTAATGCTTGATAACAAAATTACCCAATATGTAAGACTGGTATGGGGACTTCGTGCAGAAAGCTATGTATACACTCAAATTGCAAGTCAGTCTGATAATGCAGCAGATTTTGAAACTGTACAAAAAGACGATGATATCTGGCAATATCTTCCTTCAGTAAACTTAACTGTAAGTCCTGTAAATAGTATGAATATCAGATTGGGATATAATAAATCAGTTTTAAGGCCTCAGTTTGCAGAGCGAATAAACATGCCTTATTATGATCCTGTCCGAAATGCAAAAGTGCTGAATTATACAGGCGGAATTGTCTCAACTTTAGTAGATAGTTATGATTTTAAAACAGAATGGTTTCCGTCACAAGGTGAGATTATTTCGTTTGGAGTTTACCACAAAGATATAAAACATCCTATTGAAGGAGTTACACAAATTGGAAACGACGGAGGTTCCCGTACCATTTATAACATGAACTCTGATAGTGCTAAACTTTTTGGAGTCGAAATGGAGTTGTATAAAAACTTATCCTTTTTGGGTGAAGGCGATATTTTAAAACAAATTTTTTTATGCGCAAATGCCGCATTCAACAAAACCAAAGTTACAGGTTATGTCAATATTGACGGTACCGGAGGACTTTATGAGGCCAATAGACCTTTGTATGGTCAGGCACCTTATAATTACAACTTAGGTTTAGATTATATTGGAGAAAGACTTGGTTTTAGTATTAGGCACAATGCTACAGGAGACCAGTATATTTTGGTAGGATTTGATTATCAGGCCGAAGAAATCCGCAAGCCTTATGCCGTAACCGATGCACAGGTTAGTTATAAATTTTTTAAAGAAAAAAATCTGGAAGTAAAACTAGGATTAAAAAACCTTTTTGATACTGCCATGGAAACCTACAATAATGCCAATAGCTACTCTAAAGATGTAGATTATGTATACGGTTCCAATCCAAGAGATCAAAAAGCGCTTGGAGCAGGAGCAACAAAAAAATACGATGAAGATATTGACCGCAATATCTTTAAAGCATGGAATGGCAGAAGCATTAATTTGTCCCTGAATTATTCATTCTAACCTCATATTCCCGCTTTGTTTTAACAAAAGATGTTATGAAAATTAAGAAACTGTTAAGAATAAAAAACAAAGTGATTTTTCTGTCTTCTGAAATCTAATGTATATAAATAAGAGAATATTCTTGCTCTTAAACAGATCTGTTTAAAACTCATTCTTTGAAAAACTGAAGCACATAAACTGAAAGAATTAACACGTCAGAAATCTGCAAAAAAAATCCAGGTATATAAAGACTAAAATGGTAAAAATGATTTTCACGTTCCAAAATAATTTCGGCTTTGTTTGTTTGGATTTTAAAAGAAAATGATGCTTTCACCAATGCCCCTAAAAGTGAAAGATAAATTGATAGGGATAGTCTTCCGGAGGTAAAAACGGAAAGCTTATTAAAAGATTTACCAAAAGGAAAGGTCAGAGGGAAGAAAATTTGCTGCTCCTCCCAACGACCTCTTAATGTGAAAATTAGCAGCAAAGGTAATCAAAATTCAATAATCATGAAAAAAGTTTTTTTGTTAGCGATTGCAATTATGTTCTTTAACTCATGCCAAAATGATGACGCTGTAGCGGATTCATCTTTTGCAATGAAATCTGCGAGTGCAGACTATGCTGGTTACCCAACCCCGGTACAAACAGTAAGCGGAAACATTACAACTAATACGACCTGGACAAACGACAGAGTTTGGGAAATTAGTGGTGTAGTACGTGTAATTGGTGCTAAATTAACAATCGAACCAGGTACATTTATTAAAGCAAAACCTTTAGCTCCTGGAGTTGCTACAGGAGTATTAGTAATTACTAAAACAGGTCAGATTGATGCTCAAGGAACTGCAGAATCTCCTATTATTTTTACAAGTTACAACCTTTTAGACGGAAACAGCGCAACTGGTGCTACACCTGGGGATTTTGGAGGTTTAGTAATCTTGGGAGACGCACAGGTTAATACAGGTCTTGTTACAAACGTTATTGAAGGTTTGGGAGATCAGCCTAATGTTTCTGATTTTTATTACGGAGGTACAAACAATCTACACAACGGAGGTTCTTTGAATTATGTTCGTATCGAGTTTGCAGGACGTATTTTAGATGCTGATACAGGTGTTGAAATCAATGGTTTAACATTAGGTGGAGTTGGTAGTGGTACTACAATCGATCACGTACAGGTTTCTTACGGAAGAGACGATTCATTTGAATTTTTTGGAGGAACTGTAAACGCAAGTCACTTAGTTTCTTTTGCACCAGACGATGATAATTTTGATTTTGACTTTGGTTACACAGGTTCTATCACTAAAGCAATTGCGATAGCTGACAGAAACTCTTCACACAGTTTAAGCGGAACAAGCCCTGACTCAAATGGTATCGAATTAGACAACAACGCTACAGGAACAAGTACAGCAATTATTACAAGACCGGTAATTTCTCAATTATCAATCATTGGAAATAGTTCTCCTACAGATGCTGCTCTTTACGAAAATGCGATCCACGTACGCAGATTAGGTCAAATTAGCCTTAACAATGTAACAGTAACAGGATACGTAACAGGAATTAGATGGGAAAGCCCTTCATTACCTGCTAATTCTACATGGAGTGCAATCTCTGTTCACGGATTTACAAATACAGTATTGCCAGCTGGTACAGCTTTAGGTTTCGGAAACGGAACATCTACTGCAAACCCTGCAACACCATGGAGTTTGGCTCAGCCATTCTTTAACAACGGAACATTAGATTTTACAGGAGCTACAGGAGCATTCAAAACAGAAGCTAACTGGACAAATACTTGGACAAAATTTAATAATTTCTAATAGCATTATAAATTAAATAAATAACAAAGACTGTCTAAAGAGTGTGTTTATATGTTTTTTTTTTGAAGAGTAGAACAGCTCTGTATACTTTTTATCTGCTCTGTTGTGGCTCACCATTATGATAACAAAGTATGCTTCTGTTCTCACTCTTTAGACAGTCTCTTTTAAACATTAAAAAATGAAAAAAAAATTACTTGTATTGGCATTTATGCTTATTTCCGGAATTGCATCAGCACAATTTACAATTTGGGAAGATGATTTTGATGACGCAGATGTATCAGACTGGACCTTGGTTGATGCAGATGGCGATGCCGTAAACTGGATTACACGTACCAACATTCAGATCGACGGAAATGGAGCAGTAGCTGATGGAACTTACAAAATTTTAGGAACTTACAATATTGATATGGCGAGTGGTTCACCTCTTGGAGTTGAACAAAAAAACTGGGCTATCACGCCAGAAATGGATTTGTCATTTTACGGAGGAAGCATACAACTAATTGTAAATGCGCAAAAAGCAATATTTGATGAAACTGATAATTTATATGTATATGCCTCTACAACGAATACAGATATAGCTTCTTTTACCCAGATTGGAGCCTTAAATATGATTAGAACAAATGATAATCTTCTGGATGTTTTGTTTAAGGATTATGTGCTGGATATTTCTCAGTTTGCAGGAAAATCTAAAGTATATTTTGCTTTTTTAAATTCTAATACACTCAATGTAGGGTACGAAATAGATAAAGTTTCAATTACAGCTACATCCTTAGGTATTGATGATATTGCAGGAAAAAACAAAACATTTTTAAAACAAAATCCGGTCGAAAATTATTTAAACCTGCAATTAAGTGATGCGGTAATCGCTGAAGATCTAAAGCTAAAAGTATACAATACAGTAGGATTATTAGTTAAAGAATCAAAATACAATGAGGCTGGTATTGCTGTTGATAATTTACAGTCAGGAGTTTATTTTCTTGTCATAGAAAATGGAAAATTGACAGAAAAAATAAAATTCATTAAAAAATAATATATCGGTCAGGATATAAACGTCAAAACCATTTTAAATAATTTAGTATTTACAATCCATGTCAAAGACAATTAAAATAGGAATTCTTTTTTTGATTATTGCTGTTATTTCTACAGCCTGTGCCAATGATGATTTAATTCCGGTTTATCAACCACAAAAGGCAGGTAAAGTTGTGATAAAAGGATACAATGCATTACAGGATTCAATCCAGATTTCATTAAATGGCAAATTACTTGTTATAGACAAGCGTAATGCTTTTGTGAAAAAAATAGAGAACAATTACGAGTTTGTATTTTATGATAACAGTTCAAAAAAAATAGATGTTATTAATAAAAAGACCAAAGAGGTGCTGCAATCCTATAATTTTACAAATGCTAAACCGCTTGACACACTTTCCTTTTACACAAAAGAAAATGTATGGATTGGGAATGTATTATCATCGAAACCCGGAAAATTATCAGCAACCAACCGTGTAGGATTCAGGTTTATATTTCCATCAGTCAATTTATATTCAAAAAGCGGTTACACAGGATCTCTGGATGCTATAATTAAAAAAACAAACGGAGATGTATTGGGAATATCTCAAAACATTACGAATCGTACTTTTAGTTCTTATTTAGAACTTCCGTTTAGTTCACCGCCTATTGTCAATGTAGAAATTGTAAAACACGGAACTACTGATTCGTACGTTTCTGATAAAAAAGTGACCTTTCAAATGGTTTTACAAAATAACAAATCAAAGCTTATTGTTCTGGATGAAAAAGCAACTGGAAATGTTTTTTCAGGTGTAGAAGGTAATATTAATTTGACCGATTATTTTACTTTTTAAAAAGTCTTATCCGGAATTAGTTTTTTAATGTGTAAATACAAAAAATGAAAAAACACCACTTTTTCTTTACTGTTTTTTTTCTCAGTATTCTTTTTTTTCAATCCTGCCAGACTGAAGATACTCCGGTAGTGTATGAAAAAGGAACAAATCAATATGCAAACAGCTGGATATTGGAGCAAATGAAAAAGTATTATCTCTGGAATGAAAATTTGCCAGAGGATACTGATTTGTCCTTGAATGCTAAAGATTATTTTAAAACATTATTGCAAAAAGAAGATCGTTTTTCATATGCAGTGAATGTAGCATTACCCGAAACATTTCCTAAAAGCATAAGGAGTAATTATGGCTTTGATATTTCTTTTGTTGAATTTGAAAATCAAACTTACGGTGTTGTTTTATATGTTTTGTCTGATTCGCCAGCAGAACGTTCCGGTTTAAAAAGAGGAAAGTTTATCAAGGCCATAAACGGTGTATTGTTAAACAGTCAAAATTTTGAAAACCTATATGCTAATCTTAATAATTCAGATAAAATACGATTACAATTAGCACAATATTCTTCAGTTTCAGGATTCTCAGCTTTTAAAGAAACAGAAGTGTCACGTGGTTTCACCTTTTCGAAATCAATAAAACATAATATCATTTCATACAATAATCAAAAAGTGGGCTATATCGAAATTCCTCATTTTGATATTGGTCTGGCAGCTTCTTTTCTTTCTGTTTTTAAAGAATTTCAAAATCAGTCGGTTGCCAAAGTAATTGTTGATTTACGGTACAATGGAGGAGGAGATGTATCCTCTGCGGCAGCTTTAAGTATTATTCTGGCCCCGAATATTAAACCAAATGATGTCTTTATTAAATTTAAAGGAAATAAAAATGGCGGACTGGTAACGAAGACGTTTAAAGAGGCTTTGGAAATGAATGAAACTCAGACCAATTTTGATGCATTACGAACAGTTCATCCACCAATCCAGGAATTATATGTTTTAAGTGGCAATCATACCGCATCAGCCTCTGAAATAATCATAAATAATTTGAAGCCTTATATGAAAGTTATCGTTATTGGCGACAAAACAGTTGGTAAAGATGTTGCTGGTTTTGCCATAGAAGATGATAGAATTTCAGGTGAACAGGGCTGGGTTTTGTATCCGGTTATTTATAAACTCTTTAATGTTCATGATGAAGGAAATTATGCCGCAGGTATAAAACCAACTGTTGAATCGAATGAGCTGCAGGAAATGGAGATTTTTCCTTTAGGAGATGCAAGAGAAATGTTGCTGAGTCAGGCGTTGAATGGAAATATTAGCTCTAAACAAAAAGATATTCCGACTATTAAAAAACTGGTTTTAAACAAAAATTATATTGATACCGATCCTTTTTTACTAATTGATCTATAGTCTGGTTCAGACTGTTTTTTGGATAAAAAGAGTATAATTAAACACGATGTGCTTAATTGTACTCTTTTTTTATGTCTACAAATCACTCTTAGAATCTTATTGTATACGTTGTTGTTTGGGTTGAATTAATTTCCGGTTTTTCTTTATAGTTATACTTTCTAGTGATCGTAAATGTTAGCCCTGTCATTAATATTGAAAGTATTGCAGCAGCAATTATTGACACTATTATTTCTTTAAATATCATAGAGTTTCTTGTTATTCTATTGGAATACATAAATCTACAATGCAAATTTTTTCCGGATGTTCATTAAAATTGTTATAATAAATTTCATAAGGATTTCGGTCAGCTTTTGTATACCCGTTTTCATTCATCCAAATAAAAAGGCCACTCCATGATTTCTCAAATTCATGTATTCCAATTTCAAAATGTCCCACAATACATTTGCCCTTTTCAATTGTTGTTAACCCAATTTCACCGCTTATGTCGACTTTTTCCTTTAGTGAAATACAGGCACTCATTCTAACTTTGTCAGGTTCTGTAACTTTAAAACTGTCATGATAAATGGTAACTACTTTTAAGTCTTTATTTTCTAAAAGTCTTTTAGTCACTGCCCATTTAATTAATTTCTCATAAGCATTTTGCATTCCCTTGTGGCCAATTTGGGTTATATAAGCGAGATCTAATTTTGGCATTTCTTTGATTTCAATTTTTGCTTTCATTTTAATCCAGTTTTTATGATTATTGATGTTGCAAATATATTCGTCAAAGGATGCAGAGCCTTGTCCATTCTTGCTATCTGCTTTACTAATCTTGCTAAACTTGTTTGGATTATTCTTTCTGAATTCAGTAGGGCTTATGCCGTAAAATTTATTAAAAGTTCGGGTAAAGGAAGAATTACTATTAAATCCATATTGTAAAGAAAGCTCAGAGATTGTTATTTCTCTTTTGTGCAAAAGTATTAATGCTGTTTTTTCAATTCTTTTACGGGTAATGTATTCATTTAAAGTTTCGTTGGTAATTGCTTTAAAAATCCGATGTAAATGAAATGGAGAATAATATCCAATTTTGGCAATGGTTTCCAGATTCAGTTCCTGATCTAAATTCTCATCAATATATAGTAATATGTTGTTAATTCGTTTAATGTAATCTTCTTTCATATTTTTCAGACATCAGAGTATTGGTATTTAAGAGGCTCAATATAATAAGACTTATGCTTAGAGCAACTGTAAATTAGCTGTAAAATTAAAAAATAAAAAAACGGCATTAAACTTAAAAGTCAATGCCGTTTTTAATTATTTATTTGGTTTTAGCCAGAAACTAAATTATTTACCAAAGATGTATCTAATTGTAAATTGTGCCTGCCAAACATCAAATGTAGAAGCGTTTTTCTGGAAAGTATCTTTAATTAAGAATCTGTTTCCAACCGCATCTGTTTGTGTTGCCAAAGTGTAAAAAGGAACATTACCTGTCGATGCCGAAGAGAATGCCAAGACATTTGGATTAGTTGCTCTTTGTGTAACTCCCCAATTTTTGTTTAACATGTTTGTAAAGTTTAAGATATCAGCTCTAAATTGGAAACTGTTCTTTTTACCACCAATTTTAATGTTAAGATCTTGTGAGATAGATAAATCTAATCTGTGTAACATTGGTAAAATAGCACCATTTCTTTCAGCATACTGACCTCTTCTTGTACGAAGATATTTATCCTGATCGATATAAGCATCAAATGCAGTTCTTTGCTCAGCTTCAGTATAAGTTCTTGATGTTGTAACACCACCAACAGTACTGGAAACAACAAGAGGTGTAAAACGAAGTTCACTTGCACTTTTTGGTACATAAATTAAATCATTACCACTTACTCTGTCTCCATTCATATCTCCGCTATAAGCGTAAGTAAAAGGATTTGCAACTTCTCCAATATATCCTAAGTTGATAGATGTTGAACCACCTAACAAACCTTTTCCGTATTCGATTTTGTATCCAATAACTCCCACTAAACGATGAGGTGTATTGTTGTTTGAGATAGAAACATCCAAATCATTGTTTCCGTTTACAGATCTTGCACCTGTCCATGATCCTGAAGCAATAGAACCTGCAGAAATTAAATCAGCAGCCTCAGAGTGCGTATAAGCAAATGATCCCCAAAGACCGTTTTGGTAAGGATATTCTAATTTAAATGTAGTAGAGTAGAAGTATCCTTTGTCAGAATTTGTTAAAACAATTGCATTTGAAACGTTATTGTTTACTCTTGTTCCTACGTCAGTACGAGAATATCTTGGTCTGTTATCAGTTCCTGCAAAAGTTCCAACAGGATTGGCAAAGTTCGCATTATAATAGCTTATTGCATTGATGTTCTTTTGAATTATCCCTTCAACTGTACCGGTGAAACCAAATGGAAGTTTTTGATCAACTGCCATAGTCGTTTTCCATACTTGCGGATATTTGAATTTTTGATCTGTAAAAGCTAAGTCAAAAGTAGTAGGTAAAGTTGGTGTTGCAGGAGTAAAATAATCTGCAGGTTTAGGTGTAAAACCATATCCTCCGGCAGCCAAAGCAGCCCCACTTACATCTACGAAACCAGTTAATACACCATTGTTTCCAATTTGGTTTGATAAAAATACAGACGGAGCTCTACCTGTAAAGATACCAGAACCTCCACGTAAAATTGTTGAAGCATTTCCGTTCAAATCTAAATTGAAACCAACTCTAGGTTCAAATAAATATTGTGCATCCGGCATTTTACCAGTATTGAATTTTTCGCCGTTAGCAAAAGTCATAGCAGTAACAGTTGGGTTTTCTAAAGCAGTATCAGCAAACCATACTCTTGATGCTCTAAGACCCACTGTAAGTTTAAAGTTGTCGCTTAGTTTTAATTCGTCCTGAGCGTATAAATCAAGTTTGTTAGACTTTAAAACCTGTAATGGTTCTTCACCACCCGGCAAAGCTGAATATCTATATTGAAAACGAGCCGGAGAAGTAGCAGTTGCAGTTGATGGTTTACCACCATTAGCTACTGACTGATCTGCAGCAGCATAAAAATCTGCTAAAGAGTTGAATACATAAACTCCGTTTGATCCTGAGAAGAACAAGTTGCTTGATTTGAAATATTCAAAGTTAGCACCTAAAACAAGAGAATGTTTTCCGATAGTTTTAGTTAAGTTATCTGTAAAGTGTAATGTAGAATACGAAAGCTTGTTACCTTGTGTAAAAGGATCCAAACCAACAGAAATGTAAGTAGCTGAACCATTTTTGATATCAATAGTTGGGAATAATCCACCACCTTGTAAACCTCTGTCTTCAATTTGTTTGTCGTAACCAGCAATAAAGTTATTATACCATGAGTTGCTCAGTTTACTGTTCAATTCAACAACGATAGATCTTGTATTATCTAAGATCGTATAACCACTATTTTTGAAAGACATTGCCAAAGAACTGGTTCTTCTGTTACCAAAACCTAATGAGTTTGAGTTAGAAGTTAACTCGTCTGAAGATGAATTGTGAAATACATAACGAGCAGTAAGTTTGTGATTGTCGTTAATATTCCAGTCAATTCTGGTTAAGAATTTTTTAGATGTTTTAGTAGCATCATAATTTTCCCAGGGACCTGTAATGTATCCAAACTTATCTTTCATATAGTTAGAAAGCGTTTGCATTTCAGTATAAGTTGGTGCAGAAATTTGTGCTCCTCCTTGCGGAGATCCTGTAGAAGTCCAGGTCGTAGCAGGGCTTACGTTATCGATAGTCTCAAAGTTACCAAAGAAGAATAATTTATCTTTTATGATTGGTGCTCCAACACGGGCTCCCCATACTTTTTCGTTAAATTTTCCAGGTACGATATCTACAGCACCAGCATGAGTTCCTATAAAACTTGATTTATTACTTCTGAAAGAGTTATAAACAGAACCTTCGATTTCGTTTGTTCCACTTCTTGTAACCGCATTAATTCCAGATCCTAAAAATCCGGACTGACGAATATCATAAGGAGCTATACTTACTTGTAATTGCTCAATTGCATCCAATGAAATAGCCGTTGATCCGGTTCTTCCTCCAGCCTGAGACTCATTTCCAAGACCAAATCCGTTGTTGAAAACAGAACCGTCAATTGTAAAATTGTTTAATCTTGAATCCTGACCACCAAAAGTTCCATTTGCTCCAGCATTAGCATTGTACTTTGTAATAGAGTTTACAGAACGGGCTCCTAATACCGGAACTGCTGAAATTTCTCTATTTGTAAACTGCTGTGATGCACCAGTTTTCCCTTTGTTGAAATTTCCGTTTGATTTTGTTGTAACCACAACTTCCTGAAGAGCATTTGATTCTTCCTCGATTTTAACGTTTACAGTAAGGTTGTTTCCTAAACCAACGTTAATGTCAGTAATTTCAGTTGTTTTAAAGCCAACATAAGTTACTTTTAAAGTATAAGGACCTCCTGGTCTTAATCCTTGCGCAGCATATCCACCGTCGAAATCTGTAGTAGAGAAATACTTTGTTCCGGTTGGTTTGTGAACGATTTCCACAGTTGCTCCCGGAAGCGCTTCTCCCTTGTTTGATCTAACAGTTCCTGACATAGCTGAGCTCGTAACCTGAGCATGGCCTAAGGCTGATAGAAAAATAATCAAAATAAAAATAATTTTTTTCATTTATATAGTTTTTTGTTTTTGGCAAAACTATAACATTCAGAAGCGATAGTGTTAAGGAAGTGTTAATAAAGACAGGCCTTAAGTCAAGTTTACGTTGGGTTGCGACGTTTTCACTTTCAGTTAAAATAATAAATAGCTTATAACTCTGGTTAATTAAAAATGATTTTGCACAGTAACTTTTTTGATATGGTTATTTTATAAAAAGCAAATTAATTTGATCTATTTTCAAGCATCAATTTTATTTGTAAGCTTTTATAGATAAATGGTAAAACTGGATTGTTCGTTATTTGAATGCGGATTCAAATAAAATATATTTAATAATAGCGTAACATTGTTATTGTGTAAGTTTGTGTAACATTCAATTTATAAATAAGTTACAATGATAAAATTCTATTTTCTGGTTTTTTTATTAATTCCTTTTGGGGTATTTAGTCAAAACATAAATAAGAGTGAAATAACAGTTAGTAATTTTTGTGATACGATTCCTTTTGAATATATCCGCGGAAAAGTAATTGTGAAAGTTGTAATAAACAATGAACCAAAACGTTTCCTGTTCGATACAGGAGCTCCGTTTCTTATTTCTAATAACTTAAAGCAAGCTATAAATGCTACTACATTTGGATCTGTTAACGTTACAGATGTTGGAGGGAAAACTGTACAGCAGGAGATCGTAAAGGTTCCGGCTTTGAGTATAGGAAAGGTTTCTTTTAAGGATGGTGTTGCCATTGTTTTTGATAGTAAAAAAACAGGAATGTTAGATTGTTTTAATATTGATGGCATAATTGGCAGTACGATATTAAAACATTGTGTTGTTCAAATTGATCTTAACAAAAAGATTATTATTCTGACTGACAAAGCATCAAAATTAGATTTGAATACTGCTTTTAAATCTAAAATAAAACTGGATGAAAACAGCAGGCCGTTTATAAAACCGGATTTTGGTCAGTATGATGATCTAACGGCTTTATTTGACAGTGGTTCAGATAAGTTTCTTTTGTTATCAGCAGAGGGATATAAAAAATTAAATTCAAAAGGTATTGCGAAGGTAATAAACGAAGGTTATGGCTCTACATCTTCCGGATTGCATGGAGCCGGAAAAACAGGTACAGAAAACAGGGTTGAAGTAAAAATTGTTCTTTTTGGCAATGCCGTTATCAAAGATATTGTAACATCTGTATCAGAGCATAAAAATAAAAATGCGATGGGTATGGGATTGGCAAAATACGGAATTATTACTATAGATTATTTAGAGCAAAGTTTTTACTTTAAGCCTTATTCAGCATCTCAAACCTATCAGTCACCTCCATTTTTTGGTTTTGACACACAATTGATTAATGGAGCTTACACCATTTCCGCAGTTTACAAAAATACTGATGCCGAAAAATTAGGTTTACAAAACGGATATTTGATCACGAAAATTAACGATTTTGATTTGTCAAATAACCAAATGGATTTATTGTGCAAGCTATTCTTGTCTGATTATCTTCAGGGTGACATTGTAAAAATAAGCTTTACAGACAATTTAGGAAGTAATAAGACTGTCGAAATAAAAGCACAATAATAGCGTTGTTACTACAGTTACAAATCGTTTTAAGATAAGAGGGCTTAACTTTTCAGCATACCTCTTTTAAGTCGTTATTCCTGAAAATGAAATAAAAAGCCGGTTTTAAGTAATCTATTGATTGATTTCTTAGATTTGTAGTACGCACCGTAAAAACTTTTTGTCATGCCGATAATTGAACAATCAGAATATAATTTTCCTTCTATTATTCATCGCAATAGGCATATTTCTACCATTTATGCTGCTTTGTTTAAAAAATTTGACGCGCCCGGATATACAAGGGAAAAACGTGAATTGAATGATGGAGATTTTATCAATATCGATTTTATAATAAATGACTCTAAAAAAGCAGTTATTTTATGTCATGGTTTAGAAGGAGATTCCCGCAGAACGTACAATAATAGTTGTGCAGCCTATTTTCAGCAGAAAGGTTTTTCAGTTTTTGCCTGGAACAATCGTACCTGTGGAGGAGAAATGAACCGACTTCCGAGACTTTATCACCATGGTGCAGTCGATGACCTTGACGAGGTAGTACAGTTTGTTTTACAAAAAGGATTCGAAGAAGTTTATTTAATCGGATATTCCATGGGAGGTGTTCAGCTTCTCAATTATTTTGGCTGGACCAAAATCGATGAGCGTATAAAAGGAGCAGTTTCGATTTCAGTACCCACACATATTGCAACAAGTGCAGCTGTACTCAAACAAGGTTTTAACAGAGTTTACTTAAAGAATTTTACAATTGATATTAAAAGAAAACTCAAATACAAAGCGGCACAGTTTCCTGATTTTATAAACCGTGATCAGATTGATAAAATTTCTTCTTTTGATGAAGTTGACCATTATTTTACAGCTCCACTACACGGATTCGCGAGTCGTGATGACTATTATCAACGTGTTTCCCCGGAATTTTCCCTTAAAAATATTACCACCCCGGTTTTAATTATTAATTCTCTCGATGATCCTTTTTTGGGAGAAAGATGTTATCCCAGAGCTATAGCAAAAGACAGTGCATATGTTTATCTCGAAACTCCAAAATATGGAGGACATTGTGCTTTTCCTCTCCGTAATTCAACATATTCCTACGCAGAGAAAAGAGCTTATGAGTTTTTTAAATCCTGCAACACTTTAGAGAAGATTATCAAGGCTGAATAATAAATTAAGAAGGTTATTTTGTTAGTTTCAGAGAATGGAGTTATCTTAGAGGTAACTGCTGTATTTATTAAATGTATAATAAGGTTAAGTTGGCAGGAAAGTACAACCGAAAACAAAATAACAATTCATGATAATCGAACTTTTAGATAAAGATAAAAACATCGTTAAAGTAAAAAGTATTGACCAGATTCCTAAAGATTTGAGCTACATTAACAGTGTACAGATTATCAATTATAAAAAAGAAGATGTTACAACTTTTGAAAGGCTTTTTGATATTGATACAACAATATTAAATAATAGCGAGGATATAGAATTGAGTTCTCATTATCTGGAGAAAGAAAATCAATTAGCATTTAATTTTTCATTTCCATATTTTACAACTCAGAATAAAATTGAAGAAGTAATTGTTTCATTTATTTTAAAAGAGAAAATCATGTTTTCTTTCATGGATATTAATTTTGAAAAGTTCATACCTGAAAATAAAAAACAGGAACATTTTGATAAAATTAAAAACCTGCCATTTACGATTGATACTTTTCTTTTAATGATGATTGGAATAGTCCCTGATTATTTTGCAGACTTAACAGAAGTTATCGCAAAGAATATTAAAACAATTTACTCCGGTTTACAGAAAGAAAACAATTTTTCTGAACATGGTTTAAATGAAATAACAGCCCTCAAGTTTAACAACCTTCTTGTAAAGGAATCTCTGAACGAATTTAGGAGGATTTTACATTTGCTTAGAAAAAGCACAAAACTTAGTGCTGAAATTAAAGAGACGATTTTATTAGAATTAAGCGATTTAACCGTGATTAATGAATATGTTCAAAATAATTTTGAACGCTTAGATGATTTAAAAGATTATATCTCTACAAAAATTGACCTGGAGCAGAATCGTATTTTTAAAACATTAACTATTATAACAATGTGCATTTCACTACCAATGCTGGTTGCAGGAATTTATGGCATGAACTTTAAGAATATGCCTGAATTAGAGTGGGAGTATGGATATTTTTACGCAATAGTATTAATATTAATCTGTTTCGTTGCTCCGTTAATTTGGTTTAAGCGTAAAAAATGGCTGAATTAAAACAGGTGTAAAGAATTAGGACTGCTAGTAACTTTCTTAAATCAGAATAGAATTTTAAGAGAATAATTCTGTTACATTATAAATTAATCTTTTTTATTCTCAAACTGCACTTTAAATTTACCCCAAAAAGGATTATCAGCCATTAGCGAATGTCCAATTACAATAATATGATCTCCTTTTTGTGTTAGTTGAATTTTTAAATCCATTCCAAAAGGCCCATCAGAGGTTTTATCGGGAAAAATAATTTGGTTAAAGCGAATATTTCCTTTGCCACCAACAGGTAGAATTACTGCTTTTAATTCACCTAAATTTTCATTTCTAAATTTGACATATATTTTTGGATGAATAGAATCTAAAACACCTTCAGCTGTAAAGACACCATTTTTATCTGTTGCATTCATATAAATAGTATCTCCGGTTTGTTTGTTTTCTTCTTTGTCTTTATTTGCGAGAATCGGTTTTGACCCTTCAGGCGAAGTATTCCTATTTTCTTTTTGTAGACATGCAAAAAAGAAAACGGATATTAAAAGCATTAAAAAATTTTTCATAAATGTATTTTTAAAGGTATCTCAAATTTAGTTCATTTTTGAGGATATTAGTTACAGATCAGTTTTGGCTACATATAATTAGTTACAATTTTTTTCTGTTTCATTCTTTTCAAGAAAAGCTTTCACCTAAAAAGTACATATATTAAAGTAAAAAGCCAAAGAATATCTCATTGGCTTTAAAAAGATTTGCTTGTGTAGTTTTAGTCAAGTATTATAAAAGCACCTGGTTGCTCTTCATTTTTATCATATTCTCCTGCATAGTCTTTGTGTGAAGACTCTTCTTCCCAATCATTTTCATCGTACTCTGATTCGAAATCATCCTCAAGATCATCTTCCAGTCCTCCAAGTTCTAAGTCATAATGTCTGCTCGCTTTTAATGCAGCCTGAAAACTGCCATCCAGATAATCATCATAATTTAATGAAAGTTGCTCCTCGTAAGAAGTTAAACCATCTACAGATTCCTCAGGTGTGTATAAGTAATTTTCGGATCTCATATTTAATCAAATTAAATTAATAAATTAACGATGCCTAATGTTATAATTAGGTTATCTTAAAATTACACTTTAGGTGATGAGATAAGTTATATAATTTTAGCCGAGCATTGTTAAATTGCCATATTACAGTAAGTTAAATTAATTTTATTTAGATTATGAAAACTTAGCTTATAAGCAAACCTGAAAAGATAAAACTTAGCAAATGATTAACACTTTCTATAATAAAGAGTATAAACCCACTCGATAATGATGCGTATATTTGAAATTGTAAATATTAACAATGCTATCTATGAAGAAAATAGGATTTTTATCGTTTGGACACTGGGCCGATCATCCTTCCTATAAAGCTCGTACAGCAAGCGATACATTGCTTCAGTCTATTGATTTGGCTGTTGCTGCAGAGGAAATTGGCTTGGATGGTGCTTATTTCAGAGTTCATCATTTTGCAAGACAGCTGGCATCGCCTTTTCCTTTACTCTCGGCGATTGGTGCAAAAACGAGCCAGATAGAAATTGGGACAGGTGTTATCGATATGCGGTATGAAAACCCATTGTATATGGTGGAAGATGCCAGTTCTGCGGATTTAATTTCGGGAGGACGTTTACAATTAGGTATCAGCAGAGGATCACCGGAGCAGGTTATTGACGGCTGGCGCTCTTTTGGGTATGAACCTAAAGAAGGTGAAACAGATGCTGATATGGGACGTAAAAAAGCTTTAGAATTTCTGGATAAGTTAAATGGCGTTGGATTTGCAGAGCCTAATCCATATCCTATGTTTCCAAATCCACCGGGCTTATTACGTCTGGAACCACATTCTGAAGGACTAAGAGAACGAATCTGGTGGGGAGCGGCATCTAATGCTACTGCTGTTTGGGCGGCCGAAAACGGAATGCACCTGCAAAGTTCTACCCTGAAGTATGATGAAAATGGAAAACCTTTTCATATTCAACAAGCCGAACAGATCAGGTTATATAAAGAAGCCTGGAAAAAAGCCGGACATCAGCGCGAGCCAAGAGTTTCTGTTAGCCGTTCAATTTTTGCACTCATCACAGATCAGGATAAATATTATTTTGGAGATCAGGGTAAAGGTTCTGATAGCTTTGGTAATATAGAAAGTGATAAACGGGCAATCTTCGGAAAGAGTTATGCCGCCGAACCGGATAAGCTCATCGCAGAGTTAGCCCAGGATGAAGCAATTCAGGAAGCAGATACCTTGCTGTTAACAATACCTAACACATTGGGCGTAGACTATAATGTACATATACTATCGTCTATACTAAAATACATCGCCCCGGAATTAGGCTGGCGTTAAATTTTTTCAAAACAAAGAATAAAGCCAGTATAAATTTTTGCTGGCTTTATTCTTTTTTAATAAGTATGTTTATTTTTTTACCTTTCTTGGGTTTTTAATACTGAACCAGAGGCTAAAAAGATTTTTACAGCTATCGGACTTAAGTTATAGGTTTTTATAATCACTATATATAAGGAGTATAAATGAACAAACGGACTTAGATGTTTAATTTAAACGAGTAGAAATAGCGAAAAGCACCCTCTGTGGTTGCTTTATTCTTTCAATCATCTAAAAAGGGTGACGAGTCTTCCTTATGTAAGGTATAAAGATCTGGATAAAGAGTGCTAAAAAGATGCAAAGTTGCTAAAACTGGCAGGTTTTACTGTGATGAAATTAGAGTAAATC
>NZ_LSYT01000014.1 GCF_001602525.1 Flavobacterium chilense | reverse complement strand
AATAAATATAAGTACAACGGAAAAGAGTTGCAGGACGAGCTGGGGCTTAATGTATATGACTATAGTGCACGCAATTATGACCCTGCACTTGGTCGATGGATGAATATTGACCCATTAGCAGAACAAATGCGAAGATTTAGTCCTTATAATTATGCTTTTAATAATCCTGTTTATTTTATTGACCCTGACGGAATGGCTCCACGGGCGGGACAGTCTGGAATATATTATGATTATGATACAAATGAATATACAAATGAGAATACAGGAGAAATATCAGACCAAGCTTCTGCAATTGCTTATCATAGTAATTCCATTAATGGGAAACCACCAGTTTTTTTAAATGGTTTTCATAAGACATACTCAAAACGTACTGTAGCGGAACAAAGTTTGGTAAGAACAGCATATGCACTAATGGAGAATGTAACTGATGATGCTCTAAGATTTTTTGGACATGGATATAATGGACATTTAACTTATAGAGGAACCAAAAAAGATGGTACTAGAATATTTGCAGATGGTCTTGACAATTTTTTAACCAAATCATCAGTGGGTGAAAGATGGGTTGAAATAAAAAGAGATGGAGGAACTTTTATTTCTTATGCCTGTAGAAATGGAGCAAAAGGGGGCATTCTTGAGCAAGCTTCTGGTATTGAAGAATTATCGAATGTAATTTTTGTTGGACCAACTAGGAATGTTTCACCTTCAAGTGATAATGATTCTGGTATGTTTTTTAGTGGCTCAAATAAGCATGAAAAAGGAGTGTGGAATATATATAGAGGTGGTGAAAAGGTAGGTACTCGACCATGGAATTGGCAACCTGTAGAAATTGACCCAGTAACTTTAAAAGATATTGCAGAACCTAAGTAAGAAAAAATTAATTTAAAAAATCATGAAAAGAAAATTGTTTTTAAGCATTGCTCTTAGTCTAATAGTTTTAGTGATAGCATTAAAATACTATACTGATTATGTTACTAATTCAGCAGTTAGAGAATATGAAAAAAAGTATGTTGCTGAATTTAATGACACGCACCTAACTGAAGCACAAAGTGAGTACGATTTAAATCCAAAATTTAAAGAAAGGTTAATCGATAAGTTTGATAAAAACTTTTATGATAGTATAGTAAAGGTTGATACATATGATAATGTATTAATTTATTCAATCATCGTTTCAAACAAATGGAATTACTCAGAAGCATCATTAAATGTATTTATGGCATTAGCAGGATTGGATAAAAAAAATTCATCCACAAGCTTACCTGAAATTGATTTTTTAGATGAAGAGAGCAGAAAGATGGCTCTACATTATCTAGAAAAAGCTTCTGATAAGGAACATCCAAACGCCAAATATATTCTTGGTAAGTACTATTTAGAAGGTAAATATTTAGCTAAAAATGCCACACTTGGTAATTCCCTATTACAAGAAGCGAAGAAATTAAGTGGAGGAATTTTAGAATAACTCGACTTAAAGATAAACAAAGCCATTCCTAACGGAGTGGCTTTTGCTTTTATAACTTATATATGGAACATTGAAGCTTAAGATTAGCACGTATTTGTTCCTAAGTCCCCGAAAGAGACAAAATCAGAATTTACGAACCCTCCCTCTCCTGTATCGGCTATTTTAGTACTAAATTCCCTGATTTAAGTCTTCAGGTTACTTCCCCGTACTATAAATTGTACGCTTATTCTATTCAATACACTCGATGTGACAAACGATAATTCTGCTAATCTTCACGTCAGATTAACTCACTGTCTCATTTTGGAACACTGATTTACTCATCCAGAAAAATATTTTGAAAAAAAAAGTGCCAAAAAGCTACACTTTTGAAAGTTTGATAGTATTTATTGTAAAGATGCTTGATTAACCTCCTTGTATGGAGTTCTTGTATCTAAACAATAATTGAGATACTAATCAACTAATAAAAATGAAATATGAGAATTTAAAGAAATTTATAATAAGTACAAAATCAAGTAAAAGTACTATTTACAGATTCTACAAAAAAAATGAAGATTTATTCTTAGAAACTAAGCTAAGTACTGGAAAGAGAATGTTCCCTGTTGACCATGCAAGATATTTTGATTCTGAAATCATGTTTGATGAGAATAAAATCCTGAGACAAGAAAATAAATCCATGAGGAACCTCATAGACTGTTTAGCAGATAAAGAGAGCTTTCAGCATACATTCTGGCAGATGGACTGGAGTTTTTTCTTTACGGTTGCATATAAAGCAGACCGTCAGAAGATGAGCTGTTTTAAGCAGATGCACGGACTTTATGATTATCTGAATGAAAAGTATCAGGATTCTACTGAATTGAGAATGTTTTTTACAACGGAACCGTTCACAAATAGAAAAGGTTTTCATAATCACTTTGTTTTACATATTGAAGATAAAAAGCTCCATGAGAAGATTATAAATGATATTCAGGAGCATTTTAATTATGATAGAGTTGATGTAAGCGTTTACGACCGTTATAAAGCAGGATTGTTCTACATGTCCAAAGCTGGTCTAAACGGTGAGGACTGGGATTTTATCAATAACAGTACAAGCATCGCAGAAGATGAGAATTAAACTTAAACTTTCTCAATTGAAAAGAATTCTCAGTACGGAACCGCTGAAATTGCCTATTAGTTTTAAAATGGAAGATTTTACCGACCACGAATTTTCAGAGTTTCAAAAATTATTACAATCCAAAGAACGAGGCTAACATCTCGTTTTTTTGTGTTCCTCAAATTCAAAAAGCTTGTGAGCCCAGGAAAACCAGGATTTTTCTAGGATAATCCAAAATAGACCTGGACATTTGTTTCACTATTGATAAGAAGTGAAACAAACAGCAGAAACCCAACAAATACAAGGGTTCGCAAAGGTTGTTAAAATGACCGCTTTCATTTACATAGATATAGGTAGAAAAGTGAAACTTAAATTAAGCAAAATGGCATTAAAAGGACAAAAGACAACAAGTGATTTTTTAGAGTGGGACAAGATGCAAACTATCGTATTGAAATTGGAGCGGGACAATGACCTGAAATTTGCGCTACTCATTGCAACGGGTTCTTACATCGGTCTTAGGATTTCAGACCTGCTTCAACTAAGATGGAATCAGGTTTTGAATGAGGAGCATTTTACTATAACGGAGAAGAAAACCAAGAAAATCCGTAAAGTGACCATCAACCCAGAGCTACAAATTATACTTAAAAGATTATTTATCCAGCTGGAAGCCAAAGAAACTGACTTAATGTTTGTGAACCGTTTTGGAGATAAGCCGTTCAGCATCCAATACGTGAACAGCAAACTCAAAGATATATTCACAAAATACAATGTGAAAGGTCAGTATTCGAGCCACTTCATGCGTAAAACACTTGGAAGAAGAGTTTGGGAAGTAAACAAATACAGTGACCAAGCTCTATTATTGTTGTCTCAGATGTTCAATCATACGAGTGTATCTACTACAAAAATTTACCTAGGAATAAGGGAACAGGAGATAAGTAACCTATATTTGAGTATATAGCCAAAAAATTATTCGTAAAAATTTCATTGGTTTTAATGTTTTTTTTAAAAAAATATTCAAAAGAGTCAAATTTAAATCCATATAAATCTATATAAAATCCATAATATGTTGATATTTAATATGTTGACTTTTTAAATCCATATAAATCTATATGGGGTTATTAATTCAATAATTGTAGGTTTTTACGTATTTTTGAGTTGTGTTTAATTTCTCTACCTTTGTAAAAGAAATCTAAAAGGAAAAGATTCTTGCAAGGAAAATTTCGCCATTCTAATAGCTAAAGAATGGAAAAAGAGCGAGTTGTAAAGCTGAACAACTTGCTCAAAAATCAAATTTATATTTCAGATTACAGGTTCGGTGCAATATCCGAAGCAGGATTCTTGTGCCCAAAAATTACGTGTTAAACTTAAAAAAATGAAAGCTTATGCAAAACTTAGAATCGCTGTTCCAGTCTTTTGAAACTGGTATCAGAAGCGTAAAAGCGACCAAGCCGAAAGACTATCTAAACAAAATAGGTCTGGATTATGCGGAACTGAGAATAGGCTTTAATTCAGGACAGTTTCATCACAATAAAAGCCAAGAAGCCAAAGATGATTTTGAAGCTTTGGGAGTGCTTAAAAAGAGCGATGCGGGTGTAAGAAAGGAAGACCTGACAGCTTATACTGTTTTTGGAAGATACGGACTGATTTTTCCATTGTTGAGTGAGAAAAACGAGATTGTAAATTATTTCGCTTTACGGTTTGATTTGGATGCTCCTAAGGAAGAATACCTCAACAGCGAAGGCATTTATCCAGCTTATCCCAATGCTTTAACCAAACGGCTCTATATCGCTCCGACAGTTATTGACTGTGCAAGCCTGATTCAGTCCAAAGCGCTGGAGAATAGGGATGCCGTGATTGCACTGCACAACGGAGCGTTATTTCCCCAGCATCTGGAAGCTATTAAAACCCTGCACGAATTGGAAGAAATAATAATCATTAAACGTTAAGCACATGCAAAATATTAGAACACAAATACAAAATATAAGACCAGAATTGCCAGTAAGCATGATTCAGCTCCCAGAGGGTCACAGCATGAATGATATGTGGATAAACTACGGAACCGATGGAATTGTGGAGCTTTTACAGAATCCAGAAACAGAAAAAGCAGTCCCGACACTTGAAATCCACAGCGACTACAAAATCAGCTATAAAGGAAAAACAGGAACATTTTATGCCATTGGAAGTCTGCCAATGGATTTGGGGAACCTTAGAGTTTCACTACAGATTGTTGAAAAGGAGAGCCAGAAGAAACATCGAGTGAAAATTGACCTGTTTGATTTTACCAGTGTTGAGAACCAATGCAGGGAAATCAGCGAGAAACAAGGTTTTGACGGTAATTTGCTGGAAGCTGATTTGAAGCAGTTCACAGACCTGTTGGAAGATTATAGAGAAAACATCTTCAACGCTGAAATGAACCCCGTAACCGACCAATTTTCAGAAAAGGAACTCACGCCCCAAGCACATGAAAAAGCGATAGAATTCCTCTCCAAGCCGTGTGTTTTAGAACATGTAGATAAACTATTGGGACAAAGCGGAATTGTTGGAGAAGAAGACAACAGGCTTTTATTGTTTGTACTGGCATCCAGCTACAAAATGCCATATCTGATGCATGGACTCGTACAGGGAAGTTCAGGAGAAGGCAAGTCACACCTCATCAACGCTATAGCAGACTGCATGCCACAGGAAGATGTAATGAACATGACCAGAATTACCAGCAAATCGCTTTATCATTACAGAGATAAAGAGCTGATGAACAAGCTTATCATTGTTCAGGATTTTGACGGATTGGATGAAGAAGCGCAATTTGCATTCAGAGAAATGCAGACAGCTAAGTTTCTGACCAGTTCCACTGTGGTTAAGGATATGCAAGGCAATACCAGAGGAAAGATGAAAACGGTACAGTCACATTTTGCCAGTCTTATCGCTACTACAAGAGCAGAGGTCTATTATGACAATATGAGCCGTTCGGTAATCTTGGGAGTAGATGAGAGTCTGGAGCAGACACTTCGCATCATCAAGGCGCAGAACCTTAAAAACACTGGTCACAGTAGTACTGAAAGCGAACAGCACGCAAAACAGCTCCTTAGAAATTGTATGAGAGTTTTAAAGAGTTATGAAGTGGTTAATCCCTTTGCCGATAAGCTTATGTTACCGCTGGAGGCTAAAATGCTTCGAAGATTAAACAGCCAGTTTCAAAATTTTGTATCCCAGATAGCCATTTTAAATCAGTATCAACGAAAAAAAGACGATAAGGGAAGACTGATAGCTACCGAAGAAGATGTAAGAAAAGCCGTTGAGATATTCTTTAGTTCCATCATCATCAAAGTAGATGAACTCGATAAAAGTACCAGACAGTTTTTTGAAAATCTCAAAGGATTTGTCAGAAGCCAGCCAAACGGAACAACATGCCGATTCACAACCCGTGAGATACGGCAAGAGCTCAATATAAGCAAAACATCGGCTTTTAAATACATGCAGACCCTGCAGGAACTGGAATACATACAAGCTGTAGAAGGTTCCACAAACAAAGGATTTAAATATGTAGTGAGTTATTGGGACAATATGGAAAAGCTGAAAGCCAAGATAAAAACAGACATGGGAAGCCAGTTAGACCAGTTGAAAATCAGTTAAAAGAACACGTGAAGCCCTGTAAATACAAGTGATATAACACCAGTGTTCACAGTTTTGCCCAGTGCGCCTAAGGAACATTTACAGATGATGATTTTAAAACCTGCGAAAAGATGAAAAAAACAATACAGACCCCTGCATTTCAAAACCTTTTAAATGAGTTTGACAGCTATGTAAAAGTTAAGAATTACAAACAGGGAAAAGGCACAATGTACCAGAATGCCATATCAGAATTCCTTATCTGGCTGGAAGATTCGGGAATCACAAATATCAAAAGTGTAACTGGTAAAGAATCAGTAAGTTATTTTGAATATCTGATAAAAAGACCCAAACACCGAGGAAACGGAACACTGGCAGGAAAGACCATAAAATTTCATCTGTTTGCTTTAGGGCTCTTTGTTTTGAATCTACTGGAGAACAGACATATTGAAAACGCATATTACATTCCAAGTTATTCGGGAGAAATTGGAAAATCTCGAAATGCCCTGAGCGTTGATGAAGTCAGGAACATATACCAGCATTGCGTAAGTGATTTACAGCGGGCTTTGTTATCAGTTGCTTATGGATGCGGACTTCGAAGGTCAGAGATTACAGCTTTGAATGTAAGGGATATACAGCTATTCAAAGGTATTTTAATTGTCAGGAACGGAAAAGGAAGCAAAAGACGTGAGGTTCCTATGAGCAATATGGTCATTGAATATCTCAGAAAATACATAATTGATGAACGTTACCAGAAAGTAATAAGCAAAGATTTAATTCAAGATGCACTTTTTATCCACGATAACGGAAAACCGATGAATGGCGAATACCTCAACAATATGCTAAAGAAAATAATTGAACAAACCAATGATTATCAGCTTATACAGAAAGAGATAACGCTTCACTGCCTCAGACACAGCATTGCCAATCATCTAATGGAAAATAACGCAGGAATAGATTTTATACGTGGATTTTTAGGTCATTCGGGAATCAATACAACCTATATCTATGCGGTTCGGAATAAAAAACGAAAACCAGTAACAACCTTTTAAGTAATCAGCCTATGACTAAACTGACAATTGAAAACTACCTGCTTCAAGATTACAGCAGACAGACAGTAAAGAGTTATTTATTTGCAATAAACCATTTTTTAAAACGGAACCCCAAAGCTAAACGTTACAAATACAGGAACATCGTGCAGTATATGGAAGAAATCAGCCGAGAGCAACCCAATGGAAAATATCGAGTTGTCATTTTATCAGCAATCAAAAAATATTATGATTATCTGGTTATGAGCGGATACAGAACAGACCATCCGTGCAGGAAGCTCAATATCAAGGTTAACAGCAATCAGGCTGTTCAGGTTCAGGATTTGTTCAGCTCAGAAGAGCTAGAGCTTCTTTTGACCCGTGAGAATCGATACGAGAATTTGGACACCAGAAACAACGTTCTTTTGAATCTGCTGATTTACCAAGGTTTAACTAGTGACGAAATCATAAAGTTGAATGTTCAGGATATTGATTTGGACGCAGGAACAATTTATATCAAAGCATCCAGTAATTTGAATAGACGCAAATTATCATTGTTAGCTAAACAAATATTGCTATTTTCTAAATACATCAACGAAGTTAGACCCAAAATGCTCAGAGGAGCAACCGACAAACTGATTGTTGGCAAACTGGGCAAGCCTATTACTGTTAACAGTATTCATGCAATGATTGAGCCGTTAAAGCCGTTGTTTCCAGATAAGAACCTCAACCCCAGAACTATCCGAATGAGCGTTATTTGTAATTGTCTCAATGAAAAGAAACTGCCTTTGGAGCATGTTCAGGAGCTTGCAGGGCATAAGTGGCCTGGAACGACAGAGAAGTACATAAAAATAGATAGCTTAGAGCAACGGGAATTGATTAATAAGTTCTTTCCGTTATGACATGACAGTGACAAAAAATGATAACAATAAAAAAAGCTGTCAAAAAGACAGCTGTATAATGTAAAAATTTTAATATAATGAATTTGGTCTAATTTTTGTATTAATGAAATCTTAATCTTTTCCTAAGATTATCGAAAAAATGATTTTTAAATTTAATGTAAAATTAGAGCCTGTCAGAGGGTGCAAAAGTACATTTAATTTTTATAAATCAAAATTTTTTCAAAAGAATATTTTGTTAATTTAAAAATTAAAAAAGCATGACAAAGAAGAACGTACATGTAGTCAAGTCAAAAAGCGGAGATGAATGGTCCGTAAAAACAGAGAATAGCCAAAAGGCTTACAGGAATGTAAGTACTCAGCAAGAAGCTATTGAAATTGGTAAAAACGTTGCCAAAAATAACAGTTCTGAACTATTAATCCACGGTGTGAATGGTAAGATAAGAGAGAAGAATAGTTACGGTAACGATAATAATCCCCCAAGAGGCTAATGGTTAGAGGATGTAGTATCTCGTTAAATCAATTAGCTGATTTTTCGCAAAGCACACTTGCGAAGAAAAAAAGCATTATTAAACAGCAAAAAACGCCAAACTCTTTTAAAATTGCTTATTACCAATTAGCTAAGGCTAGAATTAAAAAGGTAATGGCTAATAAAGGAGACATCCAACCAGTGTTGGACGGTATGGAAATTTTGAAAAGTAAGACGTTAACGAAACCAAGGCAAATTAATGATAGAGTTGTTTCATTAGATGCTTTACAGCGATTCGTCAGTATTCAAATTCCTAGTTTGCTAAAAAACTATGATTACAAAGTTTTGAAAAATGTTGAATCAAAATCAATTGTTATTAAAGGTGTAGAAGTTATAGTATCGCCAGATTTAATTATTGAAATTGATATTGATGGAAAAAAATATTTAGGAGCAGTAAAGACGCATATTTCTAAAGGGAATAAGTTTGATAGAAAACAGCAAACGTATGTGGCTAGTACACTTCATAAATATTTAGAATCTCAAGTTGCCAAAAATGGAGAGATTGTTTTGCCTGAATTATGCATTTCAATTGATGTTTTTGGTGAAGGAATTGTTACCTCTCCTGTTAATATTACTGACAAGATAAAAGACATAGAAGTAATATGTGAGGAAATTAAAATGTTGTGGGACGCCACATAAATTATTAGGGAAAAGATTAATATTAAACCGAATCGTAAATGATTCGGTTTTTTTTATACATGATTATTTTAACTTTAGGATATTTCGCAAACTAGAGCTATTTTCGTATCAGTAACAAGTTCTTTGAATTATATCAATACTGGCACCCCAATAATTACGATTAAGGAAAATTTGTAAATCCTTATAAGTACAAGTACAACGGGAAAGAACTGCAGGATGAGCTGAGGCTTGGGATATACGATTATGGAGCGAGAAATTATGCCCCTGCACTTGGTCGTTGGATGAATATTGACCCTTTAGCTGAAAAAGCTTTTAATTTTTCCCCAAACACTTATGCTATTAATAATCCTGTTTATTTTATTGACCCTGATGGAAAAGAAATTGATATTAGCTTAATATATAAAAAAGATAAGAATGGAAAGGAAATTAGAGATAAAGATGGTAATAGAATATTAACAAATGTAAATATTACGATTACTGGAAAAATAATAAATTTTTCAGATAATAATGTTGACATGGATAAGGCTGTTTCTGATATTACAACATCATTAGAAAAATCATTTAGTGGAACCTTTGGTGATGACAAAGTCAAAGCAACTGCAAATTTTTCTGTTGCAAATTCTATGAAAGATGTCAAAGATAGTGACCATTTGCTGGTTTTAGCTCAAAAAATAAAACCACAATTTGATGAAAATGGACAGATGATAGGTGAGCCTTTTGGAATAAGTAATTTTTTTGATGGTAAAGTTGCTTTTGTTGATGCGGATTATTTTTCTGGCTTGTATGATAAATATATAGGAAATCAAGGAGAAAGAACTTCAGCTCATGAATTTGGGCATCTATTTGGGTTAGAACATGTAATGGGTGGCTTGATGCAAGGTGGTGGAGATGGAACAAATTTATCTCCGACGCAATTTGGTACAATCATTAAAAATTATAAAGAGGGTAAGCTTAATTATGGCACTAATTCAACAATTTTTGGGCTCCCAAATACGGGAATTATTGGTTCGGATAATGTTATATTGACAAATACCAATGGCAGAGAAAAGAAGAAAAGTTAATCATTAATTGTTTTTAATATTTAATTAAAATGAGAAAAAAAATTAAAATTATTTTATATTGTTTTATTATTCTAGGTCTATTTTACGAAGGCTATTATTATATTAGTTTCAAATCAAATTCTTATTTAGGTATTCGAGGAAGTGAGTTAAATAGTTATAAAGATGATTTTGTATTAATCGTTAACGACAAAAGAATAGATACTTTAAACATTAATATTCCTTTATCTTATTCAAAAGGACAAACATTATGTTTTGGTAAAAACATTATACAGCTAAAAGGTTTAAATTCTGCTAAAAGCTTTGAAACGAATATTTACTTTTATGGCTTATTTACTTGGAATATTTTAGAAGTAACCTCTAAAGATTTTATTTTCAATTCATACTATTCTGTACCTCCGATAGAATAGAAGTATTTATGTCAAAACAAAAAAAGGAGACCAAGTGAAGAAATATAAACAAGGAAAACCAAATAACCTTCGGGCTGCTTTTTCCTAGACATTCTAGATATGCAGTAATTACCTCGATTTGGATAGCGTAGTTTTGCAAAGGTGTCCACAAACGAGAAAAAGAAAACAAGTTAATACTACAAAAGCCACTTCTATAAATGGGGTGGCTTTTAGTTTTATAACATAAAAAAGGTTCAAAAGGTTGAATTTTGTGCTCAGATTATCCTGTAACCGCTGGATGACCCCGAAAATAATCAAAATCAAAACCCACGCCCCACCGCCTCCCTGTGTTGGCTATTTTGGTACAAAATTCCCCTCTATCTAGCGCGAGAATCTTGCTCGTGAACGCAAAGAGCATCGACAAACAATTATAAGTACAACGGTAAAGAGTTAAGCGGTTTTTATTAATAACCATCCTATCCATATTTTGCATTGAAAAAAAAGAAAGAAAAAAATTACACAAATATTGTAAATTGCCTATATTTGGAATGTATCAGAAAAAGGATCATCTTAAATCATTGAAGTTAACGTAAGAAATTCTGATGACAACAGAGCAATTCTAGGTTCAGGTTGGAGTCCAAGACCGATGGATGGATTATAATAGTTTGCTAATTACCTATAAAACATATTATTATATTTTAAATTAAAAAAATGTCACTAAAAAAAGCATACTATTATTTTTATTATCAATTATATAGATTTACAAATCCTTCTTCTATTTTTCCTCGTCAATTTGTAGCAATTCTATATTTAGGTATTTTACTAATATTTATAGGCGCTAGCATATTATATAACTATGGAACTTTTATTGATTTAAAATTTCAAATAGGAGATGGCAAATGGGCTACTATATTATATGTTGGTATAATATGTCTTCCTAATTTTTTTATTTTTGAATACAAAGACCAATGGAAAGAAATTGTAAATGAATTTGATAAATTACCTAAAAAAACAAATCGAATAGGTTCTTTTATAGTTTGGAGTATTGTAATTTTAATTATTGCAAATTTTATTTTTTCTATCTACTTAATGGATCAAAATGCAAAAGAAAATCATATAGGTCCTTATTCTAAAGAATATATTGAGAAACAAAAAGTAAAAGATAAAAAAAATGGTGGGTGGTAATGTTTTTTGTCTCTTGCATATGAGAAAAATTGTTTTATTATTTACGTGTTTGTGCTTGTTTTCTTGTGGTCCCAGATATAATTGTGATATACTTCAGCAGAAGATTTAAAAGGAGATGAATGTCTTTTGATTGTACATAAAATACCCAGTGATACAGATAGTAGGCTTGATTATAAAGGGATAAATCCAATTAATAATAAACAATGTGATTGCAATTCAGCAAGAAGTGGTAGATAATCGTGCCAATTATTTAAGAGCTAAAGAACAAAAAAATGCTAATAACCAAAAACTTCAAAGAAGACTTGATTACTATAAATAATAGTTATGAAAAATATAAAAATTACTTTTTTTACAATGTTGACATTTGTTTTTTTTAATTCTTGTAAAAAAGAGGTTGATAATAATAATAATAATAATAAAAGAAATGTCTTATATGCGGAAGCACAATTTAGTTTTGATTTTCCGGATACAGTTTTTGTTAATAAAATGTATGATGGAAACATTAATTACAAAAGTCATTTAGATACAATTACAACAAGTTTTGATGATACAAAAAAAAATAGATATATATATTACGCTTATACAAAACATCAAGATGTAAATTATAGTGAAGATTTTTTAAAGAAAAATACAAAAGATACATTTGGAGCACGAAACAATAGATTAATCCCTTTATATGGTATCCAATTTAATAAACTAGGATTGAACTACATTGATGGGATAATAATTGATGAAGTTATGATAGAAAACGGATCTAAAAATAGTAAAGGAGAAGCAATGACTAGAATAATAACTAATGAATTTAGAGCGACTCATAAAGTTGTTGTCATTGACAAACCCGCCAGACTAACAAAGTAAAGTGAAAAATCATTTCCTGCGGAATAAATGAGATCGACAAATAATAAAAAGTATTTTTAGAGACAGATTGTAAATATCACAAAAAGCCCCCTCTCCAAACAGTACAACTCAAAAGCTGCACAAATCTTTCTGGCCTTGAACCAATAAAGATTATCAATAAAAAAGAAACCTCGCATCCTAGCGAGATTTTGAGTTTTTAAAATGTCAGAAAGCAATTTTTTATTAATACCTCTATATCCATATTTTCCATTGAACAAAAATACTTTAAGATGTATTTTTTTTAAAATTATTTTTTTTCAAAAAAGAAAGAAAATAACTACATTGTATGTTTAATTCTCTATATTTGAAAGAAATGAAAAACAAGAAAGCGCATTTTTTGACAAAGCAATATAACGCTAGTCGAGAAGAAAAGTAATTTTAAAACCAATTGAGAATGATTTTTTTTGATTTAATTTTGATTAATATCTATAAGCTTTTAAAGATAACATATTGCAATATCTTTGAAAGAAATAATAGTGATATTAAAATTCATGCTTTTATAATATTTAGTGGACTTCAAAGCATAAATCTTTTTAGTATTATCGGTATAGTGTACTTTTTTCTTCTTGGAAAAGTTCAACCAGAAATTCTAATCTATATCGCTTTTATATTTCCCCTTATTTTTAATTATATTGTTTACTACAAAAGGAAAAGATATTATAAGATTATATTTTGAGTTTTTGAAACGTTAGAAAGTGGTTTTTATTAATAACCTTCCTATCCATATTTTACATCCAACCATAATGTTTTAAGAGGTATCTTTTTAAAATGAATTAATCATTTTTAAAATGAAAGTTATAAGATTAAGTCTTTTAAATAGTATTGCAATATTTTACTCTCTCTGAAGATTTCAATAACTAAATACTACTTTTTAAACAAAAAAAATCAGGTCTAGTAAATCATACTATTCCTGATTTTTCAATTATAACTAACCTATAATCTTATTTATCTTCGGCCTCTAAAGCCTCCGCCACCTCTAAAACCACCGCCACCTGAACGGTTTCCGTCACGTTGGAAGTTTTGAAAATTTCGGGTTTGAGATTCTCCGCGATCCCGGGATAAAGCAGAACGATCCAAATCGTTGGTAACATCAGGACGACCTGCCTCGCCAAGAGGTTTGTTGGGTTGACCAAGTGTTTGCTCCGGTTTTGGGAAATTATCGCGTTGGGTTCTGTCTCCCATTCGGGTTTCGCCTCCCAGATTTTGATTGGTTTTAGGCAGATTGTCACGTTGAATTCTTTCGCCTGCACCATTTCCGCCTGGCTTTTGATCCGGTCGCTGAATTGCTTCACCAGATTTTTTTGAAGAACCCAAAGTTCCTGCTTGTGTCCAGCCACCATTACCATTATTATAATGACTCCAGTTTCCGTTGGCATCCTTTTTATAAACATGTCCGTCATGCCCGGCATACACATTATTGTTGGTATGTATGGTGGTTCCTCCGCCTCTGCGATGTGTAATTACGCCTTTGTCACCGCCTGAAGTTTCATAACCAATTGCTGTTCCGCGTCTGGTGGTAACATGTCCGGTTTGTATCCATTGACTGCCATTTGTAGCGGCAGAATGTCCCCATTGCGCATACGCATTATGACCTTGGTTGGTTCTGGCATAATTTCCTGTCCACGGATTATAAGTACTTGCAGCCGTACGACCGCCATACCAGCCCTGAACACTTGCAGAACGTCCGTATCTTCCGGTTGCCGGATTATACCATGCCGATGTTCCCGCAGCTCCATAAGGTCCGTAAACCCTTCTTCCGGCAGCCCAGCCACCTGTCCACGGATTGTAAACTGCTCCGGCTCCATATGTATACGGCCACGGACGGTAAATTGGGTATAATCCGCCATAATAAACATAAGGCGGATAATAATATCCTGTACCATAAGTTAGTATAGCGCCTACTGTAGCACCAATAATAAAAGCACCTAAATAACCCGCTGTTGTACTGCTCTCTACAGTAGTATCGGTTGTGGTTTGCGTTACATAGGTTACATTATATACCGGAGAACTTGGCGGAATAGTATAGATTTCTTTTGGAACAGAATCAGCTGTTTTCCAGGGTCCGTTAGGGCTTGTTGACATAAACCAAACCGCCTGAAAACACAAATAATACAAATCGCCCACTTTTATCACTTTGTCCTGAGTATTGCTTGCATATTGCATTTTTGTACCCTCGATAGGTTTAAACTGTGGCGTTCCGTCATACGTCACTTTAGCTTTAGCTTCGGCATCAGCCTTCTTTATAATGGCTGTTGTAGGAACCTGAGACAGCATTACTGCATCTTTGGCTTCCTGTGTTCCCGGTACAGAGGCCAGCACATTTGCCCGTGGCGAATCTTTAGGGATTTTGGCAAAATCAGCAGGCAGGTTATTTCCTGCATACGTCCACGGTCCTGTTAGTCCTTTAGATCGAAACCATCTTCCTGACAGTAATACATAATACTGTCCATCAGCTTCATTGGCAAAAATATCATTTTCGGTATTGTCAATATATAACAATTTGGTTCCTTCTATTTTTACAAATTTAGGATTTCCATTTACTGCAATTAATTCTGCGGGTTTGTTGCTGTAGAAAACTTCCGGCGTTGTACCGTCAGACGGAGGCGGAATCATTTTTTTGACATCATCAAAATTTTGACCCGAAGGCAGATTATTAAAACCAGATGGCAGTTTGGTTGTTCTTGTCCATTTTTCATTTAAATTTTTAGAAGTAAGCCAGACATTATCCGCCAGTAAATAATAATCTTTTGCTGTTTTATCAAAAAACAAATCCCAATTGGTATTGACAACATATTGTATATCTGATTTTTCTACCGGTACTAAAACCGGTTCTCCTTGTATAATAAGTAAAACAGCGGGATTAGTGCTGTAAAAAATTACGGGAGGATCATTTTTAGCTACAATTCCTTTTGCCGGACTTTTGGTGTGGTTTAAATCTGCCAGAATACGATCTACCGAAATTGGATCTCCGCCTTTTGGCAGTGTTTCTTTAAACAATTTTTCCATTTCAGGGACTTTCTTTTCGTCAAGAGCAGGAAATCGTACATCTGTTACCTCAACGTTTTTAAAGAATACACTTCGGTTGTCTTTATCCACCAATGTTTCAGCCTTTAGCGAAGCTACGCCCAAAACTTGTTTCCCGTCTTTTGGAGTTAAAGAAAAGGCCAGTCTTGCGGTAAGATCTTTATAATCATTCCAGTCATCGACCTGAGGTTGGTAATAAACCAATTTTGCACCTTTATTTTCAGCTTCACGCGGCCAGCCATTATCGGCAATTAAAGTAGAATCGGATGCATTAGATTTTTCGGCTTCCGAATTTGATTGATCAGGGGTTTTCTCTTTTTTGCACGAGTAAAAAATGGAACTAACACAAACTACAATTATTAGAAGAGCTTTTTTCATAGATTTAAAAATTAGATTACTATTTATTGAAAGTTTATTTTTTTTCGGTTTCCTGTAAAAAATGTTTCGGATAAAATTAACTTTACAGAACATATAAAACTATTAATCAGCTACTTACTTGGTTTCAAATTCTAATTTGGAACAAAAAACAAGTCTACAGTTGTCTTATTTGCCTCTTTTTAATGATTTATTCGCTCAAAAAAGACAAAACTTTAAAAATTACCAGCCTTTTATTAAAATTCTGTAAATAATATTTATCCGGATAAATAAGACTTTCTTGTTGTTCCGATTGAAGTAAAATCCAGACCAGAGTCCAGTATCGAACGAGGTTACAGTTCATTATCACTTTAACATTATAAATTAATTTTATAACTACTAAAAATTATTAATTTGATTAATAACAACTGTCGCCATAAATTTGTCTCATCAAAATCAAACAACTGATTTGAGAATTTTAAAAAACAACTTAAAAAATAGAAATCATGAAATTTACAAGAAGAGCAAACGCAAACTGGAAAGGTACAGGAATGGAAGGAAAAGGAACTATTAGTACTCAAAGTACCACTTTAGACCATGCACAATTATCTTTTAAAACCCGTTTTGATCAGGGTGTAGGAACCAATCCTGAAGAATTAATCGCAGCAGCACATTCAGGCTGTTTTACAATGCAGTTGAGTTTTTTACTTTCGGAAGCAGGTTTTATACCGAAAGATTTAGATACGGTTGCCAAAGTAACTTTTGAAGACGGAACCATCACTTTAATTCAGTTAGAACTTACCGGAAAAGTTCCCGGAATCTCAGCAGAAGACTTTGAGAAAGCAGCACAAAAAGCAAAAGAAATTTGTCCTGTTTCTAAGTTACTAAATACAGAGATCACTTTAGCGGTTACTTTAAATTAAGTTCAAAATCAATTTCAATATTAAAAATCAATAACATTAAAACTTTAAAATTTAAAACAATGAAAACACAGTATTTAAGAGAACAATTGAATCGTTATTTCATGTTCGCAGCATTTATTTTTAGTTTGTTATTTGCAACAGCAAATGTTAATGCACAAAAAGCAGCCGCTACTGCTCCTATCAAAAATGTAGTATTGGTACATGGTGCTTTTGCAGATGGTTCCGGATGGAAAGCTTTATATCAGGTTTTGACCAAAAAAGGGTATAATGTTACGATCGTTCAGAATCCGTTAAGTTCACTGGAAGATGATGTAAGAGCAACAAATGTGGTATTAGACAAACAGGATGGTCCAACTGTTCTGGTAGGACACTCCTGGGGTGGCGCTGTGATTACAGAAGCCGGAAATCACCCAAAAGTAGCAGCATTGGTTTATGTAGCGGCTTTTCAGCCTGACAATGGTGAATCAGCATTACATTGGCTGCAAACTGCTCCTCCTGCGCCTGAAAATGGTGTATTAAATCCGGATGACAAAGGAATTGTATATTATGATAAAGCAAAATTTCATGCCGGTTTTGCTGCTGATATCAGTAAAGAAGAAGCTGATTTTATGTATGCTTCTCAAGGTGCATTTTATGCAAAAGGTTTTGCGACTCCAATAACCAAAGCAGCCTGGAAAGATAAACCTGCCTACGGAATTGTGGCGACTGAAGATAAAAGTATTGCTCCTGAAATTGAGCGTGCCATGTACAAACGTTCTAACACAAAAATTACCGAAATCAAAGGAAGTCACGTAGTTTTTATGTCTCAGCCTGAAGCAGTTGCCAAAGTAATCGTTGCAGCGTCTAAGAAACAGTAATTTATTACTTTCTAAATACTTAAAAAAGGCGTTTCACTTGTCTAAATACACATTGTTATGTGTACTAAATCAAGTGAAGCGCCTTTTGCTATGTTTTTGTGTATGCTAAAAACTGTATATCTGTTCTACATAAACTTACTAACAGACTTGACAAAATAGGGCGAATCATTCCAGCGTATTTTTCTGTAGGCAAAGTCTTTTTTAAGTGAATCCGGAAGACAGTTCCAGATTGCTTCATTCATTTTTTCAAGTAATAGTTTTTTCGAAAATGAATCTGAAACCACCAGACTAATTTCACGTACCGGAATTGGTTCTTTAAAAGGCTTAAAAAATCCCGATGCCGAATCATTCAAAATAGAAAGCTGCGGAATAATAGCAAATCCTAATTGGGCACGAACCAGATTTTTTAAGGTTTCGATCGAACTGATGTCATAAGTAAACTGTTCTTTTATTTTATCAGCTGTTTTTAATCCGCAGATATCCAAAAGTTGTGCATTATAGCAAAATTCATGATGTAGTAAAAGCAATTCAGTTTTATCACCCGGCTGCATCTCATAAAATTCATCATTTGCCATGGGATGCAATTCGTTCAGATAAGCCACAAAAGGTTCTTTAAAGATAGGATGTTCAATTAAATTAGGGTTTCCGGTGGGCGTTGCCATAATGACTACATCAAGTGCTCCGGTTTCTAAATCCTTCATTAATTGTCCTGTATTGGCTTCTCTTATAATAAAATGTACTTTGGGAGCAGCCTCTTTCATTGCTTTGATAAACAACGGAATAAGATAAGGCGATAAGGTTGAGATAATCCCTAATTTTAATTCTCCTTCTAATAGATTTTTTTCATTGACCACAAAATCCCGAATCTCATCTGCTTCACGAAGGATTTTTTTTGCTCTATTGATAATCTCCGTTCCAAGTATTGTAGGTGTTAGTGGTACTTTATTTCGGTCAAAGATTTTGATACCAATTTCTTCCTCCAGATTTTTAAGCTGGATCGTAAGTCCGGGTTGTGTTACCATACACACCTCAGCAGCTCTTGCAAAATGGCGTTCTTCGTCTAAAGCGACTATATATTTTAATTGCTGAATGGTCATGATTATAAATTTATTTTATAAAGATAAAGAAAAACCCCATTCTGCTTATAATTCAATTCTTTTATTTTAAATGCCCCTCAAAGAGATCCAGTTGGTTTGATAAGGATTTGCTCCAATATTCAGGATCGTGCGCGCCAGGAGACTCAATATATAAATGCTCCACCTTTTGCGCAGTCAGGAGTTTATGAAATTCGTTGTTCATATCAATCATCTGCGTATCTTCTGTTCCGCAATCCAGTATATAAAATTGATTTGACGAGATCATCTGATTGATTTTTTGGAATGTAAAATAGTCTTTCAGCAAACTTTTAAAATTACCCAAAACTTTATCTACCTGATAATTATGATAGTTTTCGCCAAAGCGATTAAAATCTAATGCTCCACAAGAACTTCCCACAATAGAGAAAGTATTCTGATAAGCAATTCCAATATTCATCGCTCCATATCCTCCCATACTCCACCCCAGAATTCCTCTCGAATTTCGGCTTTGTATGGTTGGATAATTGGCATCAATAAATTCAACCAGTTCTTTTCCGATAAAAGTTTGATATTGTGACGCTTTATCGACAGGACTGTCTACATACCAGCTGTTAAAATTTCCGTCGGGCAATATGTAAATGGTATTGTATTTTTGAGATTTTTCGGCAAGATTCGGAATATCCTCTTTGTAAGTCCTGTCAGGATTTCCGCTATAGCCATGAAGAATATAAACCGTTTTATAGTTTTTACCTTTAACGAATTTTGGGGTAACAATAACTGTGTTAATCTCCTTATTCATTTTTTTGCTGAATACTTTTTTATGAATAATATCCTGAGCCGAAACTGTTAACGTTAATACCAGAAAAATAGTGATACTGAATAATGTTTTCATTTTTATATATTTTAAAACTGATACAAAAGTCAGTCATTAAAAAAGTTTATGAATTTACATTTGTTGACTGAATAGTAAATTTATTTCCTTACAGGTATGAGATTATACCGTTTTTTGTGACTGTAAAAACGGGTCATTATATTGTAAATCAATCTTTTTTATCTGCTCTAAAATGATCTTTTGAATTTCATTTTTCAAAAAAATCAGTCAAAAAAAGTTACATTTTGTTACTTAAAATCTGATAAAAATCTTTAAATTTATGTTCTAAAATCTTAAAATATGAAAAATTACGTACTACTTTTCGTTTCAATTTTAGCTTTATCTTTTAACTCCTGTAAAACGATGAAAGACACTCCAAAAAATGCAGATCTTTACAATACAAGCTGGGAACTGGAATATATTACCGGTCCGCGTATTGCTTTTGAAGGTTTATATCCTGACAAAAAACCATTTATAAAATTTGACGAAGCTGCCAAACAGGTATTCGGAAATGCGGGCTGTAACGGATATAGCGCTCCTTATACCCTAAAAGGAAAATCACTTTCGTTTGGAGAACAAGGCCCGACTACTTTAATGTTTTGCGAAGGTGGCGGAGAGCAGACTTTTTTACAAACGATTAAAAAAGTTAACGCCTACTCTATCGATAAAGATGGCAAACTTAATTTATTGATGAATGAGGTGCCAATGATGAGATTCAAAAAAGTGAACAAATAATATTAATGCTGATAATTACCTAAAATTAAACATTTTACAAGCTATCATCATAATAAAATAATACAATAAAAAACTCCAAATTCAAATGAGAATTTGGAGTTTTTGTTTGATACAGTCTGTAATAAAAACTATTACGAACTCAATACCTTTATATTAGGTTAAGCCAGATCAAAGACATTTCCTAAATGATCTTCCATAATAAAATACGGATCATGAGTCTGGGTTACAGATCTGATATGAATTAAACTGGTTTTACTCATCATTCTGAGCATTTGACGGCGTTCGCATTTTACTATTTTTCCATTTTCTTCGCGCTGTCCGGCAACAAAAGCGCTACGGCCGTGGGCACATAAATGGTTGTTTACAAAAATCACATCGCCGGAATTAGGAATATAATCACTATTGATAAGTTCCTTTGCTTCGTTCCAGAATTCAGTCAGATTATAAAGTGCTTCAGGAGTTTGTCCGGCATTTTCGTTGAATATTTGTTCGGCAGCATCGAAGCGAATAAAAGGAAGTTCTTTATTTCCGTACAAAACAGAAGCCGTTGGTCCCGGAATAAGTGCTTCATCATCATAATTGGCATCTTTTGGACACTGATAAATCGGATCAAATAATTTTTCCATAACCGGATTTATCTTTCCATGCGAACGAATAGAATATAATGTTGATGGAACTCTTTCTTCATTTCTTAAATACAGAAAACTTAAAAAATCAGCCTGATTGAGTAAAAAAGCATCTTCTGTATGAACATACAAATCTGTTTTGGATCCTGATCCTGTTTGTGTTGTAGCCATTTTTTCATCAGGAATAACCGCATGCAAAAGCCCTCCTCCTTTTCTTTGAGCATAATATTGTACCGGTTTCGAAGGAACAGCACCATGAAGCAGCGAACAAATAAACCCGTATTTGTTGAGCTTTTCATGATCAGCGCCCTGCCAGTTTGGAGGCGTTGGTCCTAAATCTTCCTGATCTACCTCTAAAAGTCCCTTAAAAACAAGAGCCCCATATTGATTTGCTGAAAAATCTGTTCCAAACTGACTCAAGATTCGGCTGATTCGTTCCGGAAGCAATTGAAAGGCGTGCAAATGAAGTGCCGCTATGTAATCAGGGTTTTCATAATGCTCAAATGCTTTTACTAAAAGATTACCAACATTCGATAAAATATTCCTTTCCTGGGGTGTTATTTCTATAATTAATGGCTTTGTAGGAATATCGAAATTTAAAATATTTTTTACAGCTCTTTCTTCTGCAATTGTTGATTGTGATCTCATTTTTTTAATTCGTTTTTTAGTTATTAAAAGATGGGGTTTAAATTTAAATAAATTATTAAAAATCAATATAATACAAAAACAAACCCAAAAGATCAAATACCTATATGTACGGGCATTCGTATATTTTTTTTCGGATTTATTTTTTTTATTAAGATTAATTTATACATTTGTTCTGCACTATTTTTATTTGTTCTAAATAATAATTACTTACAAATATATTTTTTATTACTCTAAATAAAAAGATTTTTCTTAAAAAAATTTCAAAAATATATGAAAATTAAGAATGACCCCAGTAAAATCAAGGAGTCAGATTCATCTGATAAACTAAAAAAAATTTCGAGGAATATTCGGAACAGAAGAAGCATTTACGCCAATGAGTTTATCAGCAAAGAACTGCCCGAAAAATTACTCGAAGAAATACTGATTAATGCCACCTGGGCTCCAAATCATAAAATGACAGAGCCCTGGAGATTTATTGTTTTTAGAGGTAAATATTTAAAACATTATGGTGCCTATATGGCTCATTATTACAAAGACTTCTATCCTGATTTATCTATCGAAGCCCAAAAAGAGAAACTCAGTTATCTCGAAAACTATCCGTTAAATGCTGCTTGTCTTATTGGCGTAATTATGGTTCGCAATACCAAAATTAACCTGCCCGAATGGGAAGAAATAGCAGCCGTTTCATCTGCAGTGCAAAACATAGCCCTTACCTGCACAGCTCATAAGATTGGTAGTTATTGGAGTATCAAAGGAGTAGCAATCGATTATGTGGCTCAGTTTGATTTGGCAGAGAATGAAAAATCATTAGGACTTCTTTATCTGGGATATTACCCAAAAGATTTAAAAACGTCCCGCAAAAAGAGAACACCTTTATCCAAAAAGGTGACTTATCTCGAATAATAGTAACTAAACCCCTAAATACTTATTTTATGAATACCACATTGATCAATGAAGAAGTGTCTGACAAAGCGCTCTTGCCAGACCAGGATTTTTACAAAGATATTTTTCATCAAAATTCAGGTACAGAATATGCTCAGGCTGTTCAACTGGCACAGGAACGTGTATCTAATTTTCTGAAAAACAACCGCAAACCTTTTAGCGGAATCAAACCGGAAGCTATTAGATCTAAAGTCGAAGAAATAGATTTTAACTCTCCTCTGCCCGATTACGAAAGCCTGCTTAACGAAGTAGACGAATTGTATGTCAACCATGCTACTGCTTATCACCTGCCGGAATATATTGCGCATCTCAACTGTCCTGTCGTAATACCAGCATTGGCGGCAGAAGTTCTTATAAGCGCCATTAATTCCTCTCAGGATACCTACGATCAGAGCGCAGGAGGAACTTTTATGGAGCGTAAACTTATTGACTGGACAAGTGAGCAAATCGGGTATACACAAGGCGACGGAATCTTTACTGCAGGAGGTTCTCAAAGTAATTTAATGGGACTGCTGCTGGCACGTGATTTTTATTCTTTAGAATATAAAAAATGGAACATCAAACTTGACGGACTTCCACCGGATGCATCAAGATTCAGAGTTTTTGTTTCTGATAAAGCACATTTCAGCAATCATAAAAATGCGTGGATTTTAGGTTTGGGAGAACAGGCTATTGTACATGTTGGTGTTGACAAAAGGTATCGAATGGATCCTGAACAACTCGAAAAAGCTATTGCTCAGGAAATAGAAAAAGGCAATATTCCAATTGCAATTACGGCTACTGCCGGCACTACTGATTTTGGAAATGTTGATCCTCTAAAAGCTATTGCTGATATTGCCTCATGCAATAATTTATGGCTTCATGTTGATGCTGCTTATGGTTGCGGACTTTTATTGACCAATAAACACAGACATCTTTTAAACGGTATCGAACTGGCAGATTCTGTAACAATCGATTATCATAAATCATTTTTTCAGCCTATAAGCAGCAGTGCTTTTATTGTAAAAAACAAACTTCATCTTAACATTATCAAGCATCACGCTGATTATTTGAATCCAAAAGAGCAAAACTACGATGCACTTCCGGCTCAAATCAACAAATCGATTATACAAAGTACCCGCCGTTTTGATGCTTTGAAACTGTGGTTTACGCTTCGTTATCTGGGTAAAGAAAAGTTAGGTCAGTATACTGATACGATCATTGAAACCACTCAAAAAACAGCAGCATATATCGAATCTGATCAGAATTTTGAGCTTTTATGCCATTCTGATATGGGCGTTCTGGTGTTCAGATATCTTGATGGTCCTGCTGAATCTAACTCATGTAAAGTCAATCAGTATATAAAAGAAAAACTATTTTTTAGCGGCGAAGTCTTAGTAGCCAGCACTAAAGTAAACGGCGAATTCTACCTGAAGTTTACCATTTTTAATCCGCTTACAACCCTAAATGATATTAAAAACATTCTTAACCTCATAAAACAAAATGGAAATGAATACCACAGACTTAACTAATTTTAACCAACTGGCAGAACAGGTAAATTTTAAATCGCTGCTCAATTGTTATTGCAGGGAGTTTAGCAATTGGAGCCGCTACGAAGGTATTCCGAAATACGATCAGACTCTGGCTGATTTTATGCAAACAATAGAGCATAGCTCTTTTCTAAGGTTTGATTTTACTGCTATTGGTCAGGAAGTTTTTGCTCCTTTGACTTACTTTTCAGAAAGTGGTGTTCATTCTTTTAGTTTTCCGGTTGTAGCACGC
The DNA here is from genome assembly GCF_001602525.1 of Flavobacterium chilense. Lineage (GTDB taxonomy): Bacteria > Bacteroidota > Bacteroidia > Flavobacteriales > Flavobacteriaceae > Flavobacterium > Flavobacterium chilense. The sequence continues at coordinate 63,575 of NZ_LSYT01000014.1, read as the reverse complement.
AATACTGTTACAGATGAGTTTAAAGAACTAAATCCTATGGAGTTTCTTGAGCTTGTCAGTGCTTATGCCAAAGCAGATTATCCGGATATTGATGCAGTGCCTACGCAAAAAAGAATGCAAAACAGTATCGATAACCTCGCATTGTATCTCGAGCATTATCAAAATAGTGAACATACGGCAAATAGTCCGGAGCAAACCTTTATCGAATCAGAACAATCTTTGATTTTAGGACATACCGTTCATCCTTTACCTAAAAGCAGAGAAGGTTTTAGTAAAGAAGAACTTGTAAAATATTCGCCGGAAACCGGAGGTCAGTTTTCGCTACATTTTTTCCTGATTCACCCTGAAAATGTAATAGAAAAAAGTGCCGAAGATTATCTGATCACTCATTATTTACGAGAAGAAATCTCAAAATATGCTGATAAACACACTAAAGAATTACTGGATTTTTACACACAATACAAAGTAGTTCCTGTTCATCCATGGGAAGCGAATTATCTTTTAGACCAAAAGGAAGTAAAAGAAATGCAGGCAAAGCAACTTCTCTTTAGCTTGGGTCAGTTTGGTCCTTCGTATACAGCAACCTCTTCTGTTCGTACTGTTTATAATGCCGAAAGCGAATGGATGTACAAATTCTCTCTTCATGTTAAAATTACGAATTCGTTCCGTGTCAATTATCTTCATGAATTAAACCGTGGTTATGATGCTGCACAGCTCATGAAAACAGAATGGGGAGATAATATCCGTAAAGAATATCCTCAAATACAACTCATCACTGATCCTGCTTTTATTGCCGTTACGTATGAAGATAAAATTATTGACGGTTTTAGCACCAGTATACGACAAAACCCGTTTCATGGTGCAAATGCCAGCAAAAATGTAACAATGGTAGCTTCTTTATGTCAGGATGGAATTTTGGGCGAATCACCAAGAATCCTTAATCTCATTCAGGAAGCTGCCAAAAGACAAAATGCATTGGCAACAGATACTGCCCTTTCCTGGTTTAAACAATATCTAAATATTAGTATTACACCTTTGGTTGGTATTTTTAATAAATACGGATTTGGATCAGAGTTTCATCAGCAGAATATGCTTGTTGAATTTGATGACGATCTTTTTCCTTCAAAAATGTACTTCAGAGACAATCAGGGCTATTTTTTCCGTCAGGGAAAAGTCGAAGAACTGGAACAATTTATTCCTGATTTTGGAAAAGAAAGCAGGTCTTTTATAGCCGAAAGCAGAATTACTGATTTCTGGGGATATTATCTGTTAGTTAACCATTTGTTTGGAATTGTAAATGTTTTGGGCAAAAATAAACTTGCAGACGAAATCACGCTTCTTAATCTGATCTATGAAGCTATAAAAGAGCAGGAAGAATCAGATACAACAGGTCTAGTAGCTCATTTTACAAACAGTGTTAAGCTGGTCGTAAAAGGAAACTTGCTAACAAGCCTGAACAATATGGATGAAGCGAGCGCTCCGAGAACCAATCCGGCAGTGTACAAGAAATATCCAAATCCTTTAAACAAGCATTTTTTCTCTAAAAAACTAATTCAGCCAAAAGACCACAACACCGTATTCAGTCGTTTTTTTGAAAAAGAAAATGTAACCATAACACTGCGTCCGGTTGATATTGATAAAGATCTGGAGATGCTTCATGAATGGTTTCATCGTGAACATGCACTGAAAATATGGCAAATGAACTGGCCAATTCGCGAATTAGAAAGCTATTACAGAATGCTGCTTCCGGGAGATCATTCTCATAGTTATATCGGAGAAGCAAATGGTGTTGCCACTTTTAATATCGAGGTATATTGGGCAAGTCGTGATATTGTGGGCGATTATTATGAAGTATTGCCTTCAGATTACGGAACACATCAGTTTATAGCCCCTGTTGATCCTAAATTAAAATACGGTTCGCCTGCAACACAATCGATGATGGATTTTGTACTGGCAGAGCCAAAAGTTGGTAAAATGGTTGGCGAAGGTTCTGTTGACTCGATTGCATCAATGATGAATAAAGCGCATGTAGGTTTTAAAATCGAAAAGGTAATCGAAATGCCACATAAAAAAGCCAATCTAAACTTTTGTTACAGAGAATGGTATTGGGCCAAATTTCCTGCTGCCAAAGATTTTCAAAACAACACCGTTTCATCACCTCAACTTTAATTTATAACAAACAAAAATGAGTACAGAAAAAATATATTCAGTTATCGGAATCGGAATTGGTCCTTTTAATCTAGGGCTTGCCGCTCTTATCGAACCGGTAGAAGAGCTATCAGCTTTATTCTTTGATCAGGCAGAAGGTTTCGACTGGCATCCGGGACTTATGCTAAACAATGCCACACTTCAGGTTCCGTTTTTAGGAGATTTGGTTACGATGGCTGATCCGTCAAATAAGTATAGCTTTTTAAACTATATTAAACAAAGCGGACGTATCTATAAATTTTATATTCGTGAAAACTTCTTTATTTACAGAAGAGAATACAATGAATATTGCAAATGGGTGGCTTCGCAGCTTACCAATTGTAAATTCTCTCATAAAGTAGTTTCGGTTGACCATGTTGATGGTGTATATAAAATTATGGTAATCAATACTCAGACTTGTATAACCTCGACTTATTATGCACATAAAATTGTACTGGGAACAGGAACTTCACCGCATATTCCGGAGTTTATTGATGACGAAGCTTTACCAAATGTCATTCACGCTTCGAAATACCTTTATTTTAAATCCCATATTCCTAAAAATGCTTCGGTGACTATTATAGGTTCCGGACAAAGTGCAGCAGAAGTGTTTCGTGATCTTTTGCCTGATACTGAAAACGGTTTACAATTAAAATGGTTTACACGTTCTTCTCACTTTTTCCCGCTTGATAATAAATCCAAACTAACACTGGAGCTTACTTCTCCGGAATATGTCGATCACTTTTATAGTTTATCTGATGAAAAACGAAGACAGCTTTTGGCCAGACAACACGGACTTTATAAAGGAATTGATCAGGAATTAATAAACGAAATCTTTGATAGTTTGTATGAGATGAGTTTAGAAGATACGCCGCTGAATGTAGAATTGCGTTCGAATCTGCGCCTTACTTCTGTAAACGAAACAACTGATGGTTCTTATACTATGGATTTTATACATACTGAACTGGAAGAACCGTATGAAGATCAAAGCGATTATGTTATTCTGGCTACTGGTTATAAGTACAAAGAACCTGAAATTTTATCCGGAATTCAAGGAAAGATCAATCGTCTCGAAAATGGTTTATTGAATGTACACCGTAATTATACAATCGATAAAAACGGAACGGACATTTTTGTTCAGAATGCAGAGCTGCACACTCACGGTCTGTCTACTCCTGATTTAGGAATGGGTGCTTACCGAAATTCGATCATCATTAACCAGCTTGCAAATCGTGAAGTTTATAAAGTCGAAAAACGAATTGCTTTCCAGCAATTTGGGGTACAAAAAGAAACCGCTGCCTACGCTCCGGCAGATGTTATGGAACTTATAGACGAACAATCCATTTGATGCAATTCCCAAAATTTTTATTAAACACCCGGAAACATAGATTTTAAATGCAGAATAAAAAAGGAGATACATTTCTTTCACATAGCAAGATAAGCTCTGTGCATTTTAAATAAGTGAAACATCTTTTTTACAGTTCAAAACCTATGTTTCTATGTGTTAAAATCAATTACAGATTATGGAATTAAACAAGCAACTAAATAATTAGATTTTAATAACAACATTAGAATGACAACCCCAGAAAATACATTCAAAGACGCACAACATCTCTACGGCGCAATTTGGGATCAGGTAAACCGAAACCTGCTGGCCAAAAGTATTGCAGAATTAATGCGCGAAGATGTGGCAAAACCACAAATAATTAACCGTGAGGAAAATGGTCTTACTCATTTTATACTTGAAACTGATAAAGAGAATATTTATTACAGTTTTTCTGCTTATCCAAGATTCCTGAATTACTGGCATATTGTAAAAGAAAGCATTTATAAAATCGAAGACGAACTGAAACAGGACCGTATCGATGTTCCTAATTTTTTTATAGAACTTCAGGAAACTTTTGGCATCAATTCTTTTACTCTTGCTCATTATATTGAGGAACTATTGCATACTTTATATGCTGATGCTTTTATTCACTCTAAACGTCGTTTGTCTGCAGCAAAACTGGCAGATGCCGATTTTCAGACAATAGAACACAGCCTTGACGGACATCCGTGGGTAATTGTAAACAAAGGCCGTATTGGTTTTGACTCTAAAGATTATGAAGATTACACGCCTGAATCCGGTCAAAAAACTCGTTTGGTCTGGATTGCAGCCCATAAAAAAAGAGCCACTTTACGTTTGCAAACCAGTATGAGCGAACATTCTTTTTATGAAGATGAAATTGGTCATGAAAAAATAGCCGCATTCAAAGACAAGCTGTCACAATCAAAAGTTAATCCGGAAGATTATATTTTTATTCCTGTGCACTTATGGCAATGGCAAAACAAACTTGTTATGCAGTTTGCAAATGATATTGCCGCCAAAAATCTTATTCCTTTAGAATTAACAGAAGATATTTACAGTCCGCAGCAAAGTATTCGAACCTTTTTTAATCAGAGCAAACCCAACAAACATTATGTAAAAACATCGATGTCTATTTTAAACACAAGCCATATCAGAGGTTTATGTCCAAGGCAGTTATCGATCGCACCACGACTTACCGAATATCTAAAAGATATCCTTAAAAAAGACGAGCATTTACAAAAAATGGGCGTTGTTCTTTTGGGCGAAACCGTTTCTGTTACCTATACACATCCAAGTTATAGTAAAATTGTAAATCCGCCCTATCAGTACAATGAATATCTGGGTGCAATGTGGCGTGAGAGTCCGGTTAACTTTCTAAAACACGGAGAAAATTTAATGACCATGGCAGCATTGCTTTATGTAGACGATCATGGCAAAAGTCTTGTTGAAGAACTGATAGAAAAATCCGGACTTTCTACAGAACAATGGTTAAAAGCTTATATGACAGCTTATCTAAAACCTGTGCTTCAAATCTATTACCAACATGCTCTATGCATAGATCCTCACGGACAAAATGTGATTCTTATTTTAAAAGATTACATTCCAACACGCATCGCTTTACAGGACTTTGTGGGAGATATTTTAATTAATGAAGAAGGAAAGAAAAAACTTCCGCAAGAATTTATAGAGAATATGTTTGTAGCTTCTCCAAATCCGGAAAACGCACCATTAACCATTCTTATCGCTGTTTTTGATGCTTTTTTCAGGTATTTAAGCGATACATTAATTACAACTATGAACTATTCTGAAGCTTCTTTTTGGAATTGTGTTCATGATATCATTTTAGAGTATCAACAGGAACATCCGGAACTTAAGGATATGTTTGATAAATACAATTTATTCATTCCGGAATTTAAGCGTCTTATTTTTAACAGCCGACGTTTATATAATGGTTATGAAGAAACGGCCGGTTTTCCGCACATGAAAAAAAGTGGTTTTATTCCTAATCCCTTACATCAGTTAATAGCAGAAGAGTTACTAATAGAAAAAGAAAACTAATGAAAGAAGCAATTTTAAAAACACGCTCTTTCTTTAGCCTCTTAAGGCGTTCTTTAGCAGGAACTGAAAGTAATTTTACTTCAGGCAGCATCAATAAAACCATTATTTTATTGTCAGTGCCTATGGTGGCTGAGTTGCTGATGGAATCTTTATTTGTATGCTCCAACCTTTTCTTCGTAAGCAGATTAGGTACGAATGCTATTTCTATAGCGGGCGCTACCACAACATTTATCACCTTTTGTTATTCTGTTTCGATAGGTCTTGGTATTGCAGCATCAGCTATGATTTCGAGAAGAATTGGAGAAAAAAAATTCAAGGCAGCAGGTCAGACTGCAATGCAGGTTATTTATGTAACAACCCCAATTGCCATACTCATTAGTGTTGTTTGTTCCGTATGGACCACCGATATTATGAGTGCCATGGGACTTTCTGATGCTATGGTTCAGGAAGGAACTGATTATGGTGTCGTGATGTTTGCCTCCAGCGGATTCCTGATTCTAAGAATTGTAATAAACGGAATATTTCGCGGAGCGGGCGATGCTTCAACTGCCATGCGAATACTCTGGCTTTCTAACGCCCTGAATATCATTTTATGTCCTGTATTTATTTTTGGCTGGGGACCAATTCCCGCTTATGGTTTACTGGGTGTAGGATTAGCTACTCTAATTGCCAGAATTATTGGCGTATTGTATCAGGCATGGTTTCTTATAAGAGGCAAAACGGTGATGAAAATCGGAATGGCACAATTGGTTTTTCAGCTGGCTATTTTTAAACGAGTACTAAAACTAGCTTTTGGTGGTACGGTTCAGTTTATCATTCCTGCTTCAAGTTGGGTATTCATGATTAAAATTATGTCCCACTTTGGTCCTAATGCCCTGGCAGGATATATTCTCGCACAAAGAGTTACCTCTATTGCCACAATGCCCGCGTGGGGACTTGGAAATGCAGCCGGAATATTAACCGGACAAAATCTTGGGGCTAAACAACCTGAAAGAGCCGAAAAATCAGTCTGGAGAGCAGGAATGCTGAATATGGGTTTTCTGGTTTTGATTGGAATCTCCTGGATTTTTCTTGCCGTTCCGGTGGTTAAAATTTTTACAGATATTCCGGAAGTCATTTCTTTTAGTACCAGATATATTCATTTTATCTCCATGGCTTATATTCTTTTGGGTTATACCATGGTCATTTCAAGAGCACTTAATGCGGCAGGCGAAGTCAAAGTGGTAACCTGGCTTTATATCCTGATGTTTTATATTGTTCAGATCCCTCTTGCCTATGCCTTGGGAATTTCTTTTGAACTGGGATCAAACGGGGTTTTTACAGCCATTCTGGTTTCTGAAATTGTACTTGCAGTTGCCTGTATAATTGTTTTCCGAAAAGGAAAATGGAAACATACCAAAGTTTAATAAAAGTTATTCAACAGATAATATGTCACCCCGCTGGGGTTTAACGAAACAGCTACTTGATTTTCTATAAAGATTACGTCCCAATGGGACTTAACATGTATTAAAAGCTCCGGAGGAGTACCCTGTTTATAGAAAATTTATAATGCCATGTTTCCCAAAGCTCCAGCGGAGCGACAGCTATCATAATACATAATTTAAAAGTTTTTATTTCACGCAGATTTCAGAGATTACAGCAGATTTAATTTGAGATAATTATCTACATATATCTGCTTAAATCTTTTTAAAATCTACATGAAAAAACAAACACATACAAACATAATTACACCCTTAATCAATTTAATTTAAATAATAGAAAAATGAGTACAATAGAACAATTACACGGAGTATTTGCAAGAGCTTTTGAAATTCCTGTTGAAGCAGTAAACGATCAGTTAGAATATCAGGCTATAGCCGAATGGGATTCTATGAGCCATTTAGTGCTGGTTCAGGAACTGGAAAGTACTTATGATATTGCTATCGAAATGGAAGATATTCTGGAAATGGGAAGTGTAGCAAAAATAAAAGATATCCTTAAAAAATACGGATTTGAAATTAATTAGAATAGACCTTAACCTATGGAACTATACGATTTAATCAGGAAAAATGAAAAACTGACCTTTACAGATTCCAGTACAGGAGTTTCGAAATCTATTGCAGAAATGGATCAGTCACTGGATATCGAGAACCTGCGTTCGGTGGTTTTTATCTACAATGACAATCAGTTACCTGCAATTGAAGCTTTACTGAATTTTTATCAGAGCAGGTATACAATAGCCTTATTAGGAATGGGATTGCTGGAGGATTTTAAGGAGAATTTAGAGCAAAAATATACGCCTTATTATATCTATGATCCAACACGTACCAGTATTGAAGGTTACAGCGTGGTAAATGCCTCAGATACTATTGTTTTGTTCAAACGAAATGTAAATCTAATTTATCCGATACACGCTAAAATTAAACTTTTACTGAGTACATCCGGAACAACAGGTTCTCCAAAATTCGTCAGGCTTTCTGATGAAAATCTGGTTCAGAATGCAAAGTCTATTATGGAATATATGCCTATTCGAACAGATGATGTAGTACCATTGAATGTGCCCATTAATTTTGTGTATGGCTTATCTATTTTTACGACCAATTGCATAAAAGCGAATCAGATTATTTGTACTGATAAAGATGCTTTTCAGAAAGAATTCTGGTCAGATTTCAAAAAATACGGATATTCTACTCTGGGTGGTGTTCCTTATTTTTATGAAATGCTGTACAGTATTGGATTCTTCAAAAAAGATCACCCTTCACTCCGTTATCTTACGCATACCGGCGGAATGCTAAACCATAAACTCATCGAAGCAATTGCTGAATTTAGTAAAAAATTCGATAAACTATTCTTTGCTCAATATGGTCAGACTGAAGCTTGCGGAAGAATGGCTTATCTGCCTCCAAAGGATTTATTACGAAAAGGAACTTCAATTGGTTTGCCGGTAAAAAACGGACGTTTCGAAATCGACAATGAAACAGATGAACTAATCTATATTGGTCCAAATGTATTTGGTGGTTACGCTAACATCAGATCAGATCTTCAGTTTTTTGAACAACAGGAAAAACTCCATACAGGCGATAAAGCAAGAATCGACGATGAAGGTTATTATTATATTGTAGGCCGAATAAAACGAATTGTAAAATTATTTGGTGTCCGACTCAATCTCGATGAAACAGAATTGCTTCTAAAAGATGCTTTGGGCGGACAGACTTTTATTTGTTTAGGAATCAATGATAAACATTTAGCTGTTATGTATACAGATTCAAACCTGAACAAAGAATTAATTCTGAAAGTTTTAAAAGCCAAGCTAAATCTGCATGCCAGTTCTTTAAAAGTAATGCCTATACAAGATGTACCGCTTACTGCTAACGGAAAAGTAAATTACCCGATACTTAAAGAATGGCTTGAAATGGAAAGTCTTGTCTGATAACAATTTAAAAAGGCTGTCAAAATTTTGGCAGCCTTTTTTTATAATCACATTCGCAGCAAAAAAATATTTTGATAATTAGGATTAAAAAAAGGTTCCTGACAAAAAATCGCCAGAAACCTCTCAAATAAAAAAACAAAAAATCTTCTTTATTCTACCATCTTTTAAAAGCTATAACCAAGTGCGAGGTTAAATCTTGTACCGTTTCCTCTGGTATAATTTGCATTAGTTCCATAGAACTGAGAAGTTGTAGGATAATAATCTGTATTGAATATATTTTCGATTCCAAGTTTTACCCTGATACTATCTGTTACTTTATAAGCCGAAGCCAGATTCCATAAATTAAATGATTTTATTGGTCCTTCTCCAATCGCATAAGCACCTTTGGCATTAGGCTGAAAAAGATCACGATCACCAACCAGCATCCAGTATAATTCTACATTTAATCTCTTATCACCGTATTTAGCATAACCCGTTACTTTTACCGGAGGAATTCGGTTTGATTTTAAATATATATCATTATCTCCGTAAAAATGTCCGTCAGAATCTTTATCACCTCTACCTTGTACATAAGCATAATTTCCTCCTATTGTAAGTTGTTTGATGATTTGGTAATCTGCCTGTACTTCATATCCCCATACTCTTTCCGGTAAACGTTCAGCCACCAGATAACCATCAACCTGAACCAGATTTGTTCCAAGTTTAGAAGTACTGAAATAATAAGCAGCACTCAAATTAAATTTCCCTAACTGGCTGCTAAAACCTCCCTCATAATTATTTACAATAATAGGTTTTGTCTGTAATTTTGATATCGCATCTTCTTTAGCATTCGTAAGTACACGGCCCAGATCAAATACAGAGAAAGATTGAGAAAAACTCACAAAAGGATTAAAGAATTTAAATCTCGAATATCGAATACCGGTATTAAAAACAAACGCATCATAAGTAAGATCACCGCCTTTTACAGCAATACTTCCCGCTCCGTTTGCTCCTGTCGCAAGGGTATTATAATCGTCGATATTTATCTTTATATTCTCAGCACGCAAACCTGCTTTTACAGTCCAGTCGCCAAACAACTGAGTTGATAATTGTGCATAAGGAGCCAGATTAACCATATTTATATTAGGAACCCAAACTCGTCCGTCAACCAGTTTTTGGTTCGTTTTGTCATTAAGTAAATCAAAACCATACGTAACATCTCCGGTAAAGTTTGAAGAAACCGTAAATGGAGAATTCAGATAAACTCTTAAACCTTTTTTCGCAGATGCTGTCTGAGACTGGCCACTGCCGTAGAAAAAAGTAGAATTAGAAAATATCGTTAAGAAATCCTGAAAATAAACATTTGCCGTAAGTGACGTATTTCCAAAAATTTGTCGGTTTACATATTGCAGGTTCGCATTATGATTGTATCGTGTTCCTTCGTCAACCCCGGGTCTGTTTCCGAGAATTCCAATGGCAGGAGATACACCGTAAACACCATTTTTGAGGATAAAATCAGAATCCTGATTAGAACTGAAATAATTATACATCAGTTCAATTCTTTGTTTGTTTGTTAAATTGTAACCAACTTTAGTAAAAATATTATACGTTTTAGTCTCTCCTAGTCCATATTCCGGTGAGATCACCTGTCCTTCTCCATCACGAAAAACACCTGTTTTTTCATAAGTACCGGCAACCATATAATTAAAACGTTTAATTTTTCCGTAAAACTGCTGGTTAAATCTGTATCCAACTGTACTGTCTCCTTTTATGTTTCCTGTTGTTCCTGCTTCGCTGTATCCGGCAAATTTCTTTTCGGTTTTGCCTGATTTAGTGATATAATTAATCAGTCCGCCATCAGCTCCGTTACCATAAATAGCCGTTGCGCCTTTGATCACCTCGATACGTTCAATTACAGAAGGATCGATAGAACGAAGCTCTCTTCCTGCTGATTTTAGCGGAGTAGATTGCGGAATTCCGTCTATAAGAACCAGCGGATTTCTCCCTCGAAGAGTTTGTCCGTAATTCCCTGTATTATTAGTTGCAGATCCTAAACCCGGAACTGCATAAGCGACAACATTGGCAATGTTTGGACTTACTATAGATAAATCTTCAATATCTTTTGCGTTGATTACGGTTACCGAAGATGGCGTTTTTGATAATGTTTCTACTTTTCTGCTTGCTGAAACGATTATCTCATCCAGCTGATCGCCGCCTTTGTCTGAAGCTTCTTCTACTTCTTTTATATTGCCATTACCTGAAAATTTTAAAACTAAATTTACATTTGCCGTTTCATTATTTACAACAGTAATTTGCTGTTGGATAGTTTCATAGTTTGGCGAAGAGGTTTCTAAAGTATAAATGTTTTCAGCAACTTTATTAAATGTAAAACCTCCATTGCTGTTGGTTATGGTTTTGTAGTTGGAGTTTTTAAGTGTAATAGTTACTCCAGAAACTGGTTTTCCGTCAGAAGTTGTTATTTTTCCCTTTATTTTTCCGTTGGTTTGTTGTGCAAAAGAGAATGATATAGAAAATAAAAAACTCATAATAAATAAAAACCGTGGCGTTTTTAAACTAAAATATTTCATTGATTATTAAATTTGGTTAGTATTTGTTTTTATTTAGAATCAATAAAAACAGTGCAAAAATAAAAATTAATAATCGTTTAACAAGTAATATTTCTATTTATTCTATAGAATTGTTATTTGAGCATATCGTATAACACATACAAACTATCATTTTGAGTCTGTAAAAGATATTTAAAATTCACGTCAGTTTCTTTGTCAGCAAAAGATAAGGTCAAATGGTATGCTTAAAGTCATAGAAAAAAAATAGAACCCATTTTTAATTTCACCATTCCCTTGCAAATTTAATTTTCTATATGTTTATTCCTATTTTTTATCCTTTATCTTAAAAGCTTAACTAAATATTCCCTTAAGACTTTGCATACTTAGTCTAAATAAACATAAATTTGCGACGAAATTTTAGTGTTTCTATTATTAGGTTAAAAGAATCTTTACAGATCACTTTATAAGTTGTAATTCAGATATATTTTACGACTATAAAACAAATCTGCAAATTGGTATACATTATGAAGAAAGGATTTAAGAAAAATGTTGGTCTACTGCATTTATGGCTGGGGCTTGGTTCAGGTTTAATTGTTTTTATCGCTGCATTAACCGGCAGTATTTTAGTTTTTGAAAAAGAAATTGACAAAGCCATAAATCCAGAATATTATAATGTATCTGCCATAGGAACCACTAAAAAAACAATTGATTATTGTACAGATATCCTTCAGAAGCAATATTCCATAAAAAAAATAACCCGTATTTATACCTTTAATGATCCTGCGCGAACTATGCAGATTCTCGCAAAGGATTCTGACAAAAAAGCTCAGTTCTTTTCTATTGATCCTTATACCGGGAAAGTTCTGGCTACAACACCACAGGAAAGTCGCTTTTTTGTTGTTGTTTTATCCCTTCACAGACAATTATTGCTTGGTGATACAGGCCAGATAATTATGGGAACCTCATGTCTTATTTTTGTTTTTATGCTTATATCGGGTATTATTTTGTGGTGGCCAAAAAAGATAAAAAACCTAAAGCAAAGACTTACTGTAAAATGGAGCGGCTCTTTTAAAAGAGTCAATTGGGATTTTCATTCGACTTTTGGTTTTTACAGTTTCTTAGTATTATTAATTATCTCATTAACCGGATTATCTTTTGCTTTTGACTGGTTTCAGGACGGAGTTTATTTGCTGGCAGACGGAACAACAAAAAGACCATCAGCCAAAGTAAAAAATCCAACAAAAATAGATCCTAAGCTAAACAATACTGCCTTTTATCAAAGTATTTATGATAAAGCAGACAGTATTTTTCCGTATACCGGAAATATACAAATCAGAATGCCTGTTGATACGATTAACAGTATTTTGGTCCTGAAAGAAAATATCGAAAAAACGATTCCAAATCAGTCCAGTGCTGCCTATTTTGATAAATATACAGCTAAAGAAATTGAGGCAAGACCCTATGAAGCATTTTCTACAGGAGACAAATTAAAACGTCTTAACTACCCTATTCACACAGGAAGTATTTACGGATTACCGACTAAAATACTGGCTTTTTCAGTTTGTCTTTTTGCTTTGACATTACCTATTACAGGCTTATTAATCTGGTTAGGAAAGAAGAAAAAGAAAAAATCGTAATTGTTTCTTTTGACATTTTTTGAATGCTAAAATGCTTATAAACCAATTTATAAGCAAATTAGTTATTCCTGATTTTCACTTTTTAATTGCAAAGCACGCTGTAAAAAACTCTGATGTGTGATCTTCTTTTCGGCTTCGTTAATTGCCTGGAGTAAATTGTTCTCATTATCTGTAATCTCACTGAGAACAGTTGACATTACATCCCAGACCGGTTTCATTTTTTCAATAAGCTCCTGCCCTTTTGCAGTAAGCTGAATAAGTCTTTTACGCTCATCGATCTTATCTTTTTTAGAACGAATCAGTTTTTGTTTTTCCAGCTCTTTCAAAAGGCTAATAGTAGATGGATGTGTGTACCCTATTTCATTTGCAATTTCTACTACACTCAAAACTTCTTTATGATACAACGTATAAATGACCGGAAACCATTTGGGCTCAAAGTCAATTCCGTACGATTTATAAAACAATGCACCATCTTTTCGCAGCTGTTCGCTTAGACGCTGTAATCGTGTAGAAATAGCTAAAATTCCGGATTCGTCTATAATGTTCATCTCTATTATTTTAAGGTTAAATGACAAAATACATTGTCGGCACTCATTACCGGAAATGCAGCCGGAAGCGAGTCTTTTTCGATTCGCACAAAATGATTTCTTTCGTAAAAACGTAAAGCAGCTTCTAAAACTGATATTGTTCCCAAATATATATTATCAATTTTATTTACAGCGCAATAATCCAGTAAAGTGTCTAATAATTTTTGTGCAATACCAAACTCTTTTCCCCGGTATTCTTTCTTTACAAACATTTTTCTAATCGCAGCTTCTGTGTTGCTAAATTTAACTAAAGCAATTGTTCCTACCAGTTCATCATTAATAAAAGCACCCCAAAAATGCCCTCCGTCAGCATAATAAAAGTTAGTTATATTAAGTAAATCCGGCTGATCATTTATGGTAATGGCAATATTAAATTCTTTTTGCTGAATGTTTAAAATCAAATCAACAATAGCTTCTTCGTATTGATTTTCAATGGGAATAATAGTTGTATTCATATTCAATATTTTTTATTAAACAAAACTACGTAGTTAAATACATAAATAAAAATATTTTGCAGCAATTATGATTTCTTTTACATTTAATGCTTGTTTTATATCGGTCTTAAATGTGCATAAAAAACACATGAGAAACTTATTCATAGCCATTGAGTTAAGCGATTAGATTTACGTCTGGCTAAACCTGCAAAATCTGTATAAGAAAAGCAAAGAAGATATAAACACCTACAAACCAATAAAATAACTCAAAATAATCAACCTCAAAATGTGAAACTTATCATAAAAAATTAATTTAATTTGCACAAATGACCAATCGGTCATATATTTGTACCTGTAAAATGATATCGATCATGACAAAGGGAGAAGAAACCAAACAATTTATCATAGAAAAAGCAGCGCCAATATTCAATACAAAAGGGATTGCCGCTACTGCTATGAGTGATATTATGGAAGCTACCAAATTGTCTAAAGGAAGCATGTATGTTCATTTTGAAAATAAAGATGTTCTTGCCTGCGCTGCTGTCGATCATAATATGAAAATCCTGGGCGACAAACTTAAAGCTGAGTTAAGCAGATCAAAAACAGCAAAAGAAGAGTTATTTACGTATATAGATTTTTTCAGTGATCCTGTAAATCCGCCACTTGCCGGAGGTTGTCCGTTATTGAATTTCGGGACAGAGGCTGACGATACCAATCCGATTGTAAAGGAAAAAATTAATAAAGGCTGTAACTCTAATCAACAATTATTAGCTAATAGTGTAAACAAAGGAATTGCTCACGGAGAGTTTAAACCGGAATGGAATGCCAAAGAGTTTGCAGTCGTTATGTTTGCTATGATGGAAGGCGGTCATCTCATTTCGAGAGTATCAGGTAATAATGATAAAATGAAAATCATAATAAAAACATTAAAAAAAATTATAGAGGAAAACACACTCTAATTTTTTTTATTAAAAAAATGACCGATCAGTCACTTTTGTAAAACCCAAAACAACAAACAACAAACAACAAACAACAAACAACAAACAACAAACAACAAACAACAAACAACAAACACAATAATTTAAAACAAATAACACAATGTCAAAAACAATTTTAATTACAGGAGCATCTAAAGGTTTTGGAAAAGCCTGGACAGAAGCATTTTTAGAAAAAGGATATCAAGTAGCGGCAGCAGCCAGAAATGTAGCTACGCTTAATGATTTAAAAGCAAAATATGGTGATGCTATTTTGCCTTTAACACTAGATGTAAACAAGCGGGAAGATTCGTTTGCAATAGTAGAAAAAGTACGACAACATTTCGGAAGAATTGATATTCTGGTTAATAATGCAGGGTATGCTTTGAACGGAGCTGTAGAAGAAGCAAGCGAAAAAGAAGCCAGAGCACAGTTCGAAACCAATTTTTTTGGCACACTTTGGTTAACTCAGGCGGTTTTACCTATTATGAGAAATCAAAAAAGCGGTCATATCATACAAGTTTCTTCTATTTTAGGAATCACCACTTTACCTAACATAGGTCTTTATAATGCCTCTAAATTTGCCGTAGAAGGTCTTACAGAAACACTCGCTCAGGAAGTAAAACAATTCGGGATCAATGTTACTTTGGTAGAACCAAACGGTTATATTACCGATATTTGGGGTAACGGATTTAACAGCGAGCGTATTGATGCTTATGACGGAATCAAAAAAGCAATTGAAGAAGGCCATAATCCTGATTCTTTCGGAAAAATAAGCGCAACAGTTCCTGCAATTATTAAATTAATCGAAGCTGAAAACCCTCCCCTACGTCTGTTTTTAGGAAAAGTTGCCTTACCATTTGCCAAACAAACTTACGAACAAAAACTGGCTACATGGGAAGAATGGGCTGATGTTTCTGTAGCAGCACATGGTTAATTAATAAAAACATTGAATAAAATTAAAGCCTCCAAAATCAACTGACTTTGGAGGTTTTTAAATTTTAAATTCTATTCATATTTCAAATACTTCAAAACATTAATTCTGGTAGCCTGATAAGCTCTTGTAAGTACAACTAATAATGTTAATGTCAACAAAGCAACAAACCCAATTATAAAAGGATAAATTGAGATACTAATTCTGTAGGCAAAATTCTCCAGCCATTTATTTAGTAAATAATAGACCGGAAATAAAGCGATTAAAAAACCAATTATACTAAAGATCACATATTGTTTACAAAGTTCTTTTAATAAAACATTCGTTTCTGCTCCCAGTGTTTTTCGAATCGCAATTTCTTTCATTCGTCTTTCGATGGAATATGAAGCCAGCGCAAATAAACCGAAAAGGGCAATTATAATAACAATGACATTGAGTAAAGAAAAAAGATTCTTCTGTTTCACATAATTACTATAAGATCTTTTATAGCCTTTATCAACAAAATCATATGAAAACGGATATTCGGTATCTATTTTTTTTGTCCAGAGATTTTCTATATCTGTTAAAGTTTCCTGCATATTTTCAGAATCAGCTGTGATATAAATATTATTTAAAAGTGATGAAAACCAGGGCACTGTTTTAAAATGCAAAAAAGACATTGGCGGAATGGGTTCACCGGGATTTAAAAGATTAAAATCTTTTACTATTCCCACAATAATGACTTCTTTGCCGTTCCAGTTTACCTTTTTACCTATTGGATTTTTTTCATTTAATAATTTTAAAGCGGTCTCGTTAATCAACATGGTATTTATGGTATCCTGAGCAAATTTCGGACTCAGATAACGTCCTTTCACCATTTTAATTTTCAGCATTTCCAGCAACCCAAAGTCTATTGGTACATTGTTCCCGTCAATACTTCTATCCTTATATTGATAGGATATAATAGATCTTGAGCCATATCCTAAAACAAAACCACCACCAGAAACTTCTTTAACGCCTTTTATGTGCAATAATTGATTCTTGATAATATCATATTGGTTTAATCGATCTTTATCCGTAATGTTTTGACCATAAATATTTTTGTATGAAATATTTAGGATTTGTTTTCCATTAAAACCTAAATCCTTTGAGTTCATATGCTCTATTTGCTGATAAACAATATAAGATCCGATAATGAAGAAAGCCGCCACGCCAAATTGAAATATCAACATTCCGTTTCGAAGCCAGATCCCGTTTTTACTACGTCCAAAATTTCCTTTCAGTACTTTTAACGGCTCAAAATTAGCAACATAAACAGCCGGAAATATTCCTGCCATTACAACAATTATAAAAAATATAACCACAAGTTGCAAATAAAACTGACCACTTTGCAGAACAAGCGATTTCTCTAAAAAAGTATTATAATATGGTAAAGAAATCTCGACAATAACAAGCGATATTAAAATCGAAAACAACGAAATCAAAGCAGTTTCAAAAATAAATTGCTGGATTATAGAAAATTTTGAAGCCCCGATAATCTTTCGAACCCCAACTTCTTTGGCTCTTTTTATAGCATCTGCTGTAGCAGAATTTACATAATTTACAATAGACAGCAACAGGATTAAAACTGATAATCCAGCCATAATAAGTAAAAATTGCAGATTACCTTTTGCTTCTATTAAACCGCTCGTTTTGGTATGCAAACGAACTGATGATAAAGATTCTAACACAGGTTTTACTTCACCAAATTTTCGAATAAACTCTTTAGGAGTAATGCCTTGCTCTTTTGCCCGGCGAAGTGTTAAGTTTTCTAAATATAACTTCTCCAGATTGCCGGTTACTCGTTTTTGATCTTCAGTTTTTTTTAATTTTAGCAATAAAATAAAATCAAAATTTCCCCAAAACTGAATATTTGCCTGTATTCTTTCATCCATAAAATTAACTACACAAGAAGGATTATAGGCTGATTTTCCATCCAGTTTATATACGCCCCTGACCATCAAAACCTTCTTTTTCAAAATTACTTTTTTACCCAAAGCCGTTTCGTTTCCAAAAAGCTTATAAGCCAGATCTTTTGATAAACAAATACTATTTACATCCGGTAATGCATTTTTTTGACTTCCCTCGATAAACGTATAAGGAAAATATTCAAAAAAGTTTTTTTGAGCTATTGTTATCTTGTCAGACTGTACTTTTTTATCGTTAAAGTACAGTATATCGTCATCGTAATTGCCACTTAAATAACAAAACGATTCGACTTTAGGGCTTATTGTTTGTATAGCAGATCCTACTGCTGCTGAACTGACAGACCAATAAGTCGTGGGATTCATTTTATTTGCAACTAAAAAAATCTTATCCTTATTAGGATTCCACTGATCATAAGAGTGCTCATCATTCCAATACAAAGTGGCAAAAATTAATCCTGCAATTCCAATACTCAATCCTAAAACATTCAAAGCCGTAAAAAGCTTATTGTTTTTGATATGATAAATAAATATGTTGATCCAGTTCTTTAGCATGATTAATTTATTGAATTCGTTACTAAAACATCTACATTTCTATTGTTCATTTTCTCAGAAAGAATGATTCCGTCTTTCATAACAATTGTTCTTTGCGAAAACGAAGCGTCGTAATCGGAGTGCGTCACCATCAAAATTGTAGCACCGCTCGCATGAAGATCCGTTAATAATTCCATTACTTCATTTCCATTTTTACTGTCCAGGTTTCCTGTAGGTTCATCGGCAAGAATAATTTTCGGACTATTGATTAAAACTCTTGCAACAGCTACACGTTGTTGCTGTCCTCCGGAAAGTTGCTGCGGATAATGTTTCAAACGATGTGAAATCCCTAATATCGTGGCAATATTTTCTACTTTTTTCTTTCTTTCTGATGATGGAATATTATTGTAAATCAACGGCAATTCGATATTGTCATAAACTGATAATTCATCGATTAAATTAAAATTCTGAAAAATGAAACCTATATTCTCTTTTCTGGCTTTTGATTTTGATTTCTCTTTTAGCCCAATCATTTCCTGTCCTAATAATTCATAACTTCCGCCAGAAGCACTGTCTAATAATCCGATGATATTTAACAAAGTTGATTTTCCGCTTCCGGATGGTCCCATGATCGACACAAAATCGCCTTCGTTTACGGTTAATGAAATTTCGCTTAAAGCATTTGTTTCTACTTCTTCGGTCCTAAAAGTTTTTGAAAGCTTTTTAATCCTGATCATAATAATTTGTTTTTGATGTTTGTTTTCTTTCTGAGAATTTTATTGCCGAAGTAAAAAACAGATCCTAAATTAAGATAATTGATAACATAATCTATGAATATCTATTTTTGTTACATTTACCAGCAATAACGATTCTTCTATTTGATGATTTGCTAATGGTAATGTGATTTTCATGCCAAAAATTTAAAATTTGTAACTGTCTTATTTTAAATTTTTTATTATTGAATAGAATTTAAAAGTGTCCGGAAATGGACAGCTTTCGTCCAAAACTGAACAAAAATGAAAAAGACAAATGCCTCAATTTTAATCATAGACGATCAGGAAGACATCCTTTTTGCGTCGAAAGTGTTCCTGAAAAAGTATTTTGAAGACATTTATACACTCAATAATCCGAAAAATATTGTCGAATTATTGTCGAAAAAAAGCATTGATGTCGTTTTACTCGACATGAATTACAGAATAGGTTTTGAAGACGGAAAAGAAGGCTTGTATTTATTGAAAGAAATAAAAACGCTTTCGCCTAAAACCGTTGTCATTTTAATGACCGCTTTTGGCAAAGTTGAAACCGCTGTTGAAGGTTTAAAATCCGGAGCTTTTGATTATATTTTAAAACCCTGGGAAAATAAAAAACTACTGGAATCTGTAAAACAGGCTGTTGACAAATCACGCAAAGAGCAGAAGAAGGAAAAAAATATGGAGATAAAAGACGACTTTTTTATCGGTACTTCCGAAATCATAAAAAAAGCCTATTCTTTAGCCGATAAAGTAGCCAAAACCGATGCAAATGTTTTGATTCTTGGTGAAAACGGAACCGGAAAATTTGTTCTGGCGCATCATATCTACAAACAATCTGAAAGGAAAAACAATCCTTTTATAGCCGTTGATTTAGGTTCTTTAAATTCGAATATATTCGAAAGTGAATTGTTTGGCTACGTAAAAGGTGCTTTTACAGATGCCAAAACAGATACTCCAGGACGTTTTGAGATGGCACAAAACGGAACTATATTTTTAGACGAAATCGGAAATGTTCCGCTGCATTTACAATCAAAATTGCTGCAGGTTATCCAAACCAAAACAGTAACAAGATTGGGCGAAACAAAAGCAAGGCCTTTAAATGTTCGTATTATTACTGCAACCAACTTAAACCTGAAACTAGAAGTTGCGGACAAAAGCTTTCGGGAAGATTTATATTACCGCATCAATACCATGGAGATTGTTTTACCTGCACTAAGAGAACGCAACGAAGATAAAATTCCTCTGGCTGAATATCTTTTAAATAAAATGATCGAAAAATACAGCAGGGACGAAATTACTTTTGATAAAAAAGTGCCGGAACAAATCGAAAAACATGCCTGGAACGGAAACATTCGCGAGATGGAAAATAAGATTGAACGCGCTGTTATTCTTTGCGAAAACAATACGATTACGGTTGCTGATTTAGATTTGGAAAACATAACGGCTTATGAAGAAAATCCGGCTGATATTCAGCTTTCTTCAGTTGAAAAAGCTGCTATCGAAAAAGTATTACACAAGAACAATAATAATATCAGTAAAACTGCCGAAGAACTGGGATTATCAAGAGGTTCTTTATACCGTCGTTTAGAAAAATATAACATCAGCATTAATTAATATGTTTCAGTCTTTTAAAACATACAAACTTTTATTTCTGAGATTAATTCTTATTGTCGCAGCAATCGAAGTTTCGATTTTATTCTTTAAAAAAGATTTGCTTTTTACTGGAATATTTGGAATTTTCATTGTTTTTCTGCTGTTGCGCGAAATGTATTTTTATGTCCGGAATTTTGTTTTGGTTTATAACAAAACAATCGCTTCAATTTTACAAAATGATTTTAGTTCAGATTTTTCGAAACAGAAATTCAATAAAAACTATACTGATTTATTTCTTTTATATGAGACTTTAAAGGACAAACAAAACGAACAAACTTCACGGGATATTATTTATCGTTCGATCCTGAACAATATTGATATCGGAATTATCATTTTGCAAAAACAGGATAAAGAATGGAATGTTTTTTTAATGAACAACTATTTTTCGACTCATTTTAATGTTCCGAAAATATCGAAATGGAAATATCTAAAAAACCGATTGCCTGCTTTATGTGAGATTATCGAAAAAGATAATTTTGAAGAAATTAAAACTACAATTGAAATTCAGGCACACGAACAAAACAGACAGACTTTTGTTTTACAGGCATCCAGAACAGAAATTTTTGAACAGGATTATAGTATTGTTTTACTGGATTCGATTCAGAGTGTAGTCGAGAAAAAAGAAAAAGAAGCCTGGGTCAATTTGATGAAAGTTATCTCGCACGAACTTTTAAATTCTATAACTCCTATTCGTTCTATTTGCCAGAATCTGCAGGATTTAGTCGAACAGGATTCTATGTCTGATGAAGATTTAGAAGATGTTAAAAACAGCGTCGAAACGATGTTAAGGCGAAGTGATCATTTACAAAAATTTGTCGAAGGATATCGAAAACTTGCCATGCTGCCTTCTCCTAAAAAAGAAAAAACAGAATTACAGCAATTGATCGATAATAGTCTTGAGGTCATGCATTTGTTATTGAAACAAAAAAATATTGAGGTTATCAATACAATAGATTTCAAAAGATACATCAATGTTGATGCTCAACAAATTGAACAAGTCGTAATTAATCTGTTAACCAATAGCATGTATGCATTGAAAGACAGTTTGCACAAACAGATTTTTATTTCGGCGGAAGCCAAAGAAAACCGCTTCTTCATTAGAATCACCGATACCGGAAATGGTATAGAAAAAGAAATCGAAAACAAAATATTTCTGCCGTTTTTTACCACCAGAACAGAAGGTGCCGGAATTGGACTGACTTTATCAAAAAACATTATTGAAGCTCATGGAGGTTACATAAACCATAAATACGAGGACCAAAAAACAGTTTTTGAGATTTGTCTGATTGAGGACTAAATATTCATATTATGTCACATCTGAGTGAAATTCTATAACTCTGTTTTCCTGATTTTAAAATAATTAAAAGAATATTCTAATCCTTATTTAAAAATCTAAGACTCCTATATAGTTAAATTGGATTATTGAGAAGATATAAAGTAAAATCATTTTTGAGAAAATTAAATAAATTCTCATTACCAGATTTTTTCTTTTTGTTATTGCTTAACACTTTCCATTGATAAAAAAATTTCTTTATAAAATTTTGTTGAAAACATATAAAAATTAGTTAAATAAACTATAAAATTGAAACGAACAGCAGTCTAAAAACAATTAATTTATTAAGATTACATTAAATACTTTTTTTTATAAATTTTAATAAATGAATCATTTTTATTAAAATTTATGAAGTATTATAACATTAATCGCATTAAAAACAAAATAAGTTAAAAACCCCTTGCTCTATAAAAATGTTAATTTTTGGCATTAAAATTTAAATCAATTTATCATGAATTATTGTTCTTACGTGAAACCTCAATAAACAGATTGTTTCGATTACGAATTTTACATCATAACCCTAAAAACATAATCATGATAACTGGAAAATTAGAATACATTAGAATGATCCGCAAATTATATTTTGAAGAAAAAATATGTATTAAATTACTAGAAGCACTATTAATATTTGAAAAAGAATTACTTAACTAATTTTTTTTACCAAATATTTTTTTTTTACCAACAAAGAAAGCCCTTATCTATCTTCAGGTATTGGGCTTTTTTTTCTACAATACCAAAGTTCAATTATATTACAGGACATTTTTCAAAATCTTAACAGTAGAAATACTTGTAAAAAAACTGTACTCAATTATCTAAAAAAGCTACATGATGAGATTATCGAAGTTAACTTGCTTTACACTTTTGTAAAGCAATGGAACATAACTGTATAACCATCTTACATCTATTTTTTTAAGCCCCACTTTCGAGCAATCTTTGCAATCTTAAAAAGAAACAATAACTTAAATGAAAGATGAAAAAATCCCTGTTATTAAAGTTTACAGTTTTTTCCATTAAGAATAAAAAATAGAATTTCTTATAATAAACATTGAATGGAACAATTTATCTACCCAACTCTTACCGCATTTTTTGCTGCTTTTATCACCTGGTTATTCTCTATGAGAAAATCATTAGCCCAAGATCGGGCTGCAGAACTTGACAACGCTGTAAATGCTGTAAAATATTATCGCGACCTGCTTGATGATATTACAGCAAGATTGACAGCAGCAACAGAAACCATTAAAAAAATGGAAATACAGCATAGAGAACTAATGGTTGTAAATCAACAATTAGTTGATGAGTTACAAAAATTTAAACAATTAAACGGAAAGCAACAATGACATTAGCTCAAAAAACATTAGAAATTGCCATTGCGCAAATTGGCGTTCAGGAAATTCCGAAATATAGTAATTCAGGTCCTGAAGTTGAAATTTACTTAAAAAGTGTTGGTCTTACAAGAGGATATTCCTGGTGCATGGCCTTTGTATACTGGTGTGCTCAAAATGCTGCTCTCCAGACCAAACTTAAAAATCCTTTAAAGAAAACTGGTGGTGTATTAGATCAATACAATTCAAGTCCGCTTTTAGTTCAAAAAGTTCCTGAAATAGGCGACATCTTTATTCTGGACTTAGGAAAGGGATTAGGACATACCGGGATAATTGAAAAAATAGCAGGAAATATTATTCATACCATTGAAGGAAATACTAATGACACCGGAAGCCGTGAAGGATATAAGGTTTGCAGAAGAAAAAGAGAAATCAAAACAATAAAAGGCTTTTTAAGACTATAAATAATTTGACCATTTCTAATATAGAAAACTATAAAAGTATTTATGTGTTACTCAAGCCGAATCAGGGTGTAGATTAAAAAACCTAAAGATTCGTCTTGAGAACTATAAATTTATTATCAAAAAAATACTAAAAATTTAGGTATGGTGATTAATTGTGGCCACAATAAGGAGTGAAAAAAAATGATATTGAAAACTTCATTCTCTGTTCCTAATCGTACTATTCCCAGGAGCCAAATATAAAATCCTTATATACAGACGTAATCTTTTATCATTATGCTTTTCACTCCTTATAATCATCTATAAATTAAAAAATATATAATCTTTAAATCCATGTTTTAAAATCTGATTTTAAAGATATAATCAAAAAATGACAATATTGAATTACTGTAAGTTTATCTTAGAAAATCCATAGGTAGTTTAACCTATTTTAGATTTTGCGGCATCGATTTTGTTATAAAACTTAAAACTCATTGTGGTTTATTTGTTCCTGCAGGTAATGCAATAACAGTTGCCTCAGGAACAAAAACCAACAGAAAACCATTAAAATATATTATGTTTTTTTGTACAAATTATGATGATATATAGTACAATATTTATATCAAATTTTAGTTAGATATGCTACATAACATTATTTCTAAAAAACATAAATGAGCATTTTCGGGTTCTACTTTTCAATTAAAGTATGACCCTTTTTTGATATAAAATGATAGCTATAATGCTACTTTAAATTTGAATGAAAATGAAAGAACAAGTATTAAAACTTCCATTTATTTAAAAAAATGAAAAAGACAATTTTAGTATTCAAACTTACTATTCCATTATAACAGTAAAAAAATGGTTCAATTTCCATAAATTTTCTTTTTTCAATAAGACTTTAAATAACATTATCTCTCACTAATAAAAAATAAAAAATGCCTCAAAGAAAGCTGGAATATATTAAATTATTACGTAAATTATTTTTAGAAGGAAAAATAACAATTGAGTTATTAGAAGCTTTACTTATTTGTGAAAAAGAATCATTTAATTGATTTTCTCGATTTTTTTAATGAAATACTTTCAATTTCATCAATGATATTTAGCCCGCTCTCAATTTCTTTTGGACTCATAACCTTATTTACGGGATTTTGTGAAGTTAAAAAATCAATATTGTTTTTATAAAATTCAATTTGTTCCTGTTGAAACTTTAATCTTTCTTTTAGTAAATCGTTTTCTAAACTTAACAATTTATATTCTGCTGTTTCTATATCTAAACATTCAATTTTTGTTTTATCAGACGAAAATTCATCATTTTTATCCAGCAAAAGCCACTCGAAACTTATACCGAATACCTCATGCAACTTGATTATAAAGTCAAGTTTGGGTATAATACCTTTTCTGTAATTTCGAATATTAGCTTCACTTGTCCCCATAGCCTTTGCAAAAGCACTGTTGTTTCCTTTGTATTCTTTAATAGCCAGGTCGTCAATTTTTTCATTTATAGTACTCATATATAACACATTATAAATAATATCGAAAAAAGTTTCGTTTTTTATTTTTATATTCGAAATAAATTTCGATATTTGTTTTCGAATTTAAAACAAAGTTACTAAAAATTAATTGCCCATAATACTAAATAACAACCTAAAACTATGTTTAAAGATAACTGCATATCTCTGATAAACGAATAAAAAAACAAAGAAAGTGCTACAAAAAATCTATCAAATAAATCAGAAGCTTAACTTAAATCATAATTGTATCGTGAAAGTCTATAGCTAAAAACAAAAAACGAATAAATTGAATCATACTTAAACTTGCAGCAAAAAAATGACAAACTCTCAAATTAAAATCAAAATTCAAGAATTAGAAACCTGGCTAATAGAAAATCCAAATAATTCTGAACGCAATTTAATAGAATCAGATTTAAAGAAATTAAGAACTTTATTAGAAGTAAACCATGAATAAAATTCAAATAAACGATCGAATTAATCTACTATACTTATCTCTCCAATTTTGTACTGATCAAATCAAAACATTTACAGTTGGAGAAAGAATCTGTATCAATCAGGAGAGATTTCAATGGTTACATATACTTTCTAATCCTGAAGCAGAACCAAGGCTGGTTTCTGTTGTAATAGAAGAAAAAATAGAGCAAACTAAAAAACTAATTGCAATGTATAATTATAAACCAATACATCAAAATCCATTTGATTTTGAAAAAACAGAAACTGAATTTTAATATGGAACCAAATTACAACTTTAGCACAATACTTTTATTAGCTTTTTTACTTATCATTACTAATCTAAAACCCATACTAATATTTAGGGAATGGTTAAATTTTAAAATAAATACAACTTTTAAACAATACAAAAATGAACGTAAAAATAAAGTCAATTAAAATCTAAATAAACTTAAAATATTCCGCCTTCCTATCTAAACCTGTTGTTTTCTTTTGAGAAATTATGTTTTTGAAATAAATGTAAAAAAGAAGATTTTACAAGTAATTTCGCGATAAGGAATCCTTATCAAATCAAACTCTTTATCATAAAATCATTAAAACTGTTTTAAAAAATCTTTTTAAAACCTAAGGAATTTCTATGTCCAAAACTAAACAATAATCTAACTGTAAATACAAATTAACCACATGTCTATATCAACAAACAGAAGTCTTGGTACACAAAGAAATAAACTATTACGTTACAAACTTATTAAAGATCTTTATTACAAACACAAGACAGAAGATATTCCAACTACTGTGGTCTGGAGAAAATATATTTGTCCAGTTTATCCTATTTCACGCACCACTTTATATGAAATTTTATGCACTTCTGTAACTATAGAATTAAAAAAAATAGAAGAAGCTATTAGTAAACAAACCAAACTTTAATTGTACAACTAAATATTATTTTTTCACCTCATCAATTGTACTAATTTTTTAAATACTATATGTATAATTCAAATACTTTACAACTCTGTACAATCTTTGAACACAACCGTACAACCTCCTAGCATCTTTTTTTTTAGCAATCATTTTAAGTCAATCTTTGCTCTCACAAAAAAATCTCCGCAATACATACAAATTAGTAGTCCTCTCTTTTTCAAAATCATTAAAAACAAATATATCCTATGAGAAGAAATTTAAACAGTATTATTTTTTTGTTTTTTTCTGCCTTAGTTCTGGTCTCGTGCCGCAGCCCGAAACCGGTTCTAAGTGAAGAGAAGGCAAAAACTATTACTATCAAAGAAACAGTACACGATACTGTTTTTAAAATTCAGAAAGACAGCAGCTCTTATAGAGCATTTCTTGAATGTCAAAACGGAAAAATAGTTGTTAAGAATGTTACTCAGGCCGAACCAGGGCGTACATTAAAAAGCCCAAAGGTTCGTCTTGAGAACAACAAACTCAACGTAGACTGCGAACTCAAAGAGCAGGAACTCTATGCTCGCTGGAAATCTCAACAGGTTAAGGAAATCGAAGTAAAAACCATCAACACCACAAAATTTGTGAACTATTTGACTTTTTGGCAAAAGGTGCAGATTTGGCTGGGGAGGATTTTTCTTTTGGTGTTGGTTTATTATGTAGTCAAACCAATTGCAAGATTCTATAGGCTAGTCTAGAACCAGGTAAACAATTTTAAAAATAATTCATTCTAAAATTTTCAAATGGATTTTAGATTATAAAAATAAACACATGTCAAAAATATATTTTTTTACAAAAGAAAGTTCAATAGAAACGGATCAATTAGCAGAATTGGCTTTTGGACAACAACCTGAAGTAGGGAGTGTTGAAAAATACAATTTAGATAATAATTTTTCGGTATCTGAGGATGCTCCAGCCTATGCAATTACGAAATCTTTAGTATTTGCAATGCCAAGTAATGCCAATTATTCATTATTAAACATTGCATTGCTTCCATTAAATACTTATGTGAGTGGCTTCCCTGTAAAAATGTTTATTTACAGAGGAATTAAAAAATCATCATTAGTTGATAGCCTTCAAAACATTCCAGAATCTGATGGAACATGGGATTCAAGCAATATTCTTAAAGTCATAAAAGAGGTACAGGATAAACTGAATTCAAAAAATGGCACCAATTTAATTGCTAAGCCAGACTGCTTAGGCCTAAACTTTTCTGAACTTCCAGATACTACTTTTATCGAAAAAATATTTTTTGATGACACAGACAGCTTCCATCCGCTTATTGTTGAAGCTGGATGCCAAATTGGAAAATTTACTGGTGGATCAACTCTTGCAGGAATTGAAGTTGTTCTTGATATGATTGGTTATGAGCCAACATTAAAACTATTAAAAGCTTCAAATCATACTTTAGAAATTGACAAGCTAACTATTAATGAGAACTTAACTGACGTCGAAAAACTTAAGCTAAAATTCAACAACCGATTTAAGAAAGAAGAAATATTAAACTATGTTGATATTACTGCATTTTATGGCGCTACAAAAAATCAGGGATTAAGAATAAAAGGTGCCGATAGCGGTGAAAACTTCTTAAAGAAGTTTTACAATAAGAATACGGTTTATATTGATATCAGAGATGATTGGGGTTTTTCATACAATCACTTCTTTAAGTTCAAAGACGAACTAAGGGTTGGTTTTTACTCAGCAGACAGTGCTGTCAAGGATCCTGTATATACTGATATGAATTATTATACTGATTGGCCAATCCTTAAAATTACTAATCAAATTTATAACAATAGTAAGAAGTGGTTTCATATCAAAATTCCAATATATATAGGAAGTCCGATAAACGCAAATTTCCTATCCTCTTACGTAGGCAAAATCTCAACAGAAATAGATACTACCCAAAAGAAACATTTTATAATTGCAGATGGAGACGGAAGTAATAAAATACTACTCAAAGAGTCAGAGGCTGTTAAATTAAAAAACTGGAAATATAATGACAATAAACTAGGTAGTAACTATATTCTTTTAAAAAAATCCACGAAAGGAGATACAAATAACACGCAGAATATTTCATCTATATGGAACAATTTTTTCTCTTTAAAGATGAATAATATTTTTGGTTTCAATGATTTAATTGATGGAGATTTTAGAATTTACACTTATTCTTCAATAAATTTTCCATTAATAATTGACTCTAAAAAAGGTGAAGCTTATTTACCAACTGCAGGAATTGCTATTGATAAAAATCATGTCACCTTTTTTTCTTACAAAGACGAAGTCGCCTTTAAAAGTGTAAGTAATAAAGCTGACAATCCAGTTGCTATAATTGGAAAAGGTAAATTCAATATAAAATTTAATACTGCAGATTATGATTATGAAAACACTACGAATCCACATACTGGATTTTTAAATCAGATCGTTAAAACATCAAAAATTGGAAACTTTGAATTAACTAAGTTTTCAATTTCTGATACCGAAAATACATCTGATACTGTTAAGTTTCTTACTTATTCAAAAACAGGGGATACGAGTATTAATGATGCAATATTTAAAACTTTTGAGTCGATTACTTTAACTCATAATGAATACAATTCTTTAAAAGCATATCAACTAAGTGTAAATAGTGATTTTCCTAACCAACCACTATTTATAAAATGCAAAAAATATACTTCTAAAGCTTATCAAACTTTTACACTTGAAGAATATACCTTAACATTAGGAATTCCAACTTTTGTTGATAATAAAAATTCTGATCTAAATTTTATGACAATTGCTGATTCACTGGAAGAAATCACTTACGATGACTTGCCCATTACCTTAACAAGCATTAACTAATCTTCAATCCTTATAAATTATGTCTTTACATATATCCAAAAACGCAATTAACAATATACCATTAACAGATGAAAATCTCACTAATGACAACATTGGAGGAATCCTGTTAAATGAACCACTATCGACTAGTAAATATTTAGTAAAATTAGCTAAAAACGATGTCGCTAATCAAAAACTTGGACTTAAATACAAATCTTTTGGTCAGCATATTACAATTTTAAAAATGGCCTTAACAGCCATTGATGCAATATACGATGAATATACAATTCCAAATGAATTAATCGCAACAGGAATTTTTGATATCAATCTAGAAAATGCAATAAAAACTTTCCAAGGAACTACAATTTTTACGGCAAATAGATCTATTGATATCAATGGAATTGTTGATTCAAAAACTTTATTAGCAATTGATGCTGCATTGAGCCGAGATAACATTTTTGACTACGAAAAGAAAAAATATGTTGGAAAAGTAAACTCGAGATCATCTTTTTATATTGGCAGTGATATATCTAATCCGCATCCCAATTATAAAATTATAATAGAAGGTGGTGATGAAATTACAATTGAGGCCAAACCAGAATTTGGTTTCTCTTATATCAATTCTGGAAATGATGGTAAACATGTATATGGTGTTCCAAATGAAAAATTTCAAACTGAAATTGACAAGCATCCCTTAGTAATTGCAAAAAATTCAAAACGAGCAATTGAAGGAATTCCTCCCATAAAAAGTATTGGTTTAGCAAAATTAGATTATAATTTGGAATTTGCTAATGCAAGTGTTCCAATGACAAATATTCAAAACGAATTAAGCAAAACTGCTCCCTTATTATTTGATGATAACGGTGCTAAATTGTACAAACTAAAAGAAGGTGATACTATATCTAAAATAGTATTAGACAATTATTACGGAGGTGGAGATTATGCTATTATGGATCCATACAACAATGTTCCAATCTTTACTTTAAAAGAAAGAATCCCGTTCCCGGAAGACAAAAGAGGAGATGATGCTCGTTTTCAATTTTATCATAATTTATTGTACTATTACAATTCTGAAAAAAAAGGAAGTGAACCCGTAAATGAGTGGGGATTTCGAACTAACAATTACGAAAGATATACAATTGATCATTTGGACATGGTGGATATTTTTGATAATGAGTATAAAGAAGAGGATCCAAATACGGCATTACCAAATTATTACCGTTTTTTAAAAAAAATGGAAGAATTAAATGCAAATAGTAAAATGATTTTTAATCCTCTAGGAATTACAACTTCTTTTACAACTGTTCCAGGAGAAAACATAAGAATTCCTTCCAGACAATTTGCAGACACCATGTATTATTTTTTAAATTTTAGACATGATGAAATGCTAGTTAAAAAAGAACCGGAAGATGAAGCTTCAACCGTTATGGACTATATTAAAAATGAAGCTTTAGGTGATATTGTTGATCTTATGTCTGATTCCATGGACGCCCTATCTGAAATAGCAGAAGAAGTAAAAGAAGATGCAGTTTCTTTATACCATGAAACTTTAGATTTTTTTGTCTCTGCATATAATTTTGTTATACAGACATTGGTCGATTACTGGCCTAGAGGACTTGGTGGGAAATTTGGGGTCGGCGTAGGGATAACATGGGGAATTCCTGTAAAAACTAAGGCAGATGTAGAAAAAAGTATTTCTCGTAAAATGACAAAAGCAACTGAACTTACTTTAATATACACTGATGAACAGGTTTTTGAACTAAGTGTGGAACATGCAGAAGGATTTAGTTATGGTATTGGTCAATATTCTGGACATGGTCGTTCAAAAAAACTGTTTGGTGCTTTTGCAGGTTTTGAAGCTACAGCCGGATTAACATTAACCCAAAGTTCAGAGTATGAATTTCCTATAAGGCAAAATGAAACAGCTCTATTAACAATGGTCATGAATGTTTTTGTTGGACAAGTACTACAATCAGCATCTAAAATTTTTACATGCTTGGAATCTTTAAATCTCGACCCTAAACACTATATAACCAAACTAGAAGTAAAATACAATTTAGGAATTGATGCAGAAGTTGGAGCACTGATCGGTACCAAGTTAAAAAAAGGATTAGATATACCTAATTCTAATGTTGAAGATCCTACGATTCAAAATGCGACTAAAAGCTATGGTTCTGTGTCTAACATTTTTGAAAAAATCCCCTCAATTGGTGTTCATGGAGATATAAGCATAAATGCAGGAGCAGCTTATAGCTATGAAGCAGAATATGATGATGCCCCATATACAAAAGGAAATAAGGGACGGGTATTTTCGAAAATAAAAATTGAAAATCAATATTATATTGATGGAAAAATTGATCTTTCACTAATAAATAATATCTTTAAAAGTCTCATCCCTGGCTCTGAAATTCAACCCACTTATATAGGAAAACTTTTTGACAAAATAGAATTTGATAAAAAGGGAATTATGCTAGGAACTTTATATGAATTTACAAGAACAGGTTCACCAGACTCCCTTACTAGTGATGATTTTAATTTTAGTGACATTACTTACGATGAAGACGATTTTACGTTAAAATATTTAAGTGGTAGTAATGTATCTAAAGAAGTCTCGTTACATATTGGAGCTTATTCAGGTGATGCAGATTCTCCTAAAACTGACGGAAAATATCGTCTACATATGCCTACATTTCATGATATGTGGATAGCAGGACTTAATTTCGCTTTTACTTCTGTCGTGGCTTTTAAACTTTTTAAAGGACTCGAACTTCACAAACAAGTTGGAATCTTTGATTTTGATGGAAAAGCAAACAATGTAACAATAAGTGACAACTCTATATGTGACAAAATAATTCAGGCAATGAAAAAGGCTAATATTGTAAAAATGGAAGCAAAAACAATTGTTGCATTTGTAGAAAAATTTCTTAATCATACAAAAACAGAATTGAACTTAGATCTAAAAATGAACATTGATTTTAATGAAGA
This sequence comes from Flavobacterium chilense, assembly GCF_001602525.1. Lineage (GTDB taxonomy): Bacteria > Bacteroidota > Bacteroidia > Flavobacteriales > Flavobacteriaceae > Flavobacterium > Flavobacterium chilense. The sequence continues at coordinate 30,761 of NZ_LSYT01000014.1, read as the reverse complement.
TTCTTTACTAAAAAATTTACTTGAATTTCAATTAAAAAAATTATATCAGAAATATGTAACTTTCGAAGGTAACTACGCTTTGGGTCAAATATTGGAGAAAGATATTGAAACCAAAAAAGCTGAAATTTTCAAAGAATTGAAAAGGCAGAAAATCGAAGAAGGAAAAAAACAATTTGAGCTTATATATAGTAAAAACAAAATTCCAGAAAGTAATCTCGATAGTTTAAATTTGTTTATAGACAAAGAGATTAGTTCCAAAGGAGATCCTCATGGGAATTATTTTACTGTTGCTGCGAGATTTCTTATGGGAATTTTTAATGCTAATTCTTATATGAACAATTACAAACTCGATAAAGATGAAGATTATGCAATAACTGAAATCATAAATCTTTTCAGTTTTATAGCGTCCTTAACAGGATTTGAAGCTAAACTTGATAGTAGTTTAAACTTTGGATTAGATGCAGAATTTAAAGGTGGTTTATTTGGAGCAGTTGTTGGCGGTTCGGTAGAGGGTTTTGTTGAAATAAATTATAAGCCTACTTTGTATGAAAATGGCAAAATAACTTTTCTAGAATCGAACGATCCTTTAAAAGCAGTCTTTACAGAAATTGAAAATATACTTGAAAACATAACCGATGATAAACGAATTAAAGCAAAAACATTATTTCAAGTGCTTTAAATAATATTCTATAAAAAAAGATGACAATCACATCTAAAAATACAGTAAATTTCCTTCCTTTACTGAGAACTAAATTTTTATGAAAACAACAATTAGCTTTTTGATTTTTATTAGCTCATTACTATTATCAAATATTGTCAACGCTCAAAACAGTCTAAATTACAATAACTTATTTTATGAAAAATACAATGCGATTAGTAATCAAAACTTAAAAGATTCTGTAAAATCTGTTCATCTCAAAATAAGTAAACCAAAAGAGGATATTCCAGAATATAAAAAAACAGATGCTATCTTTAATAATGGAATTAGAGGTCCTGTTTATTTCTATTTTGATAAATTTCAAAGGCTTCAAAAAAGATCAGGTATTGTTTTTCCACGTCTAAACTATCTAGAAGATGATTCTAAAACAGAAAACGAATATGAATATAATGAAGCCGACTGGGTAGAAAAAAAGGAATTAAGATCTACTTTAAAAAAGTATTATCCTGTGATGGATTATAATTTATTAATCAAATTAAATCAAATTAGCATTCCTAAAGCAGATGAAATATCTGAAGAAGATGGTAAGATTTGGCCTCATTATAGAGAAGATAAATTTGAATACGAAATTGACGATGCAGGAAGAATTATTAATGCGAAAGAGTATTTTGTATATAGGACTGGTAAAGAAACCATGAACAAAAAAGTCAATGATAATGATTTGGTAAATCAAACAACATTTATCTATAATGAGAAAGGGCAAGTTACAAATCAAAAAATTACAGTTGGTTTATATGCTCAGAATAAAATAGCATATCACTTTTTAGGTACTGAGTGTTCTTATTGTAAAGACTTACAATTACAATATGAATATGACTCAAAATCACGCATTATCAAGATAATTATGTTTGGATGTGGAAAAGTTGTTGCGCAACAAGATTATAGCTACAATTCCATTAAAGATTATGTAGAAACTGTAAAATATTATGTGACAGGAAATGGAGGAATAGCCAATCCTACTAGAAATTTCGTCAAAACATTTAATGAACAGGGTGATATTATAAAAAGAGAATACATTCCTGATTATCCAGACCAAGATATCATTCAAAAGATAAGTTACTACACCTACCAATACGACAGCCATAACAACTGGATAAAATGCAACATATTCCTTGAAGGAACACCAGATAGAGAACCGACTTTGGTTGCAGAAAGAAAAATCGAATATTACAATTAGTCTTTTACAAAATACTATCCCAATACTGCGCTTTATTTTAAGCGCAGTAAAAGGTAGCTTTCATTTACTTTAAAGCATAGACATCTTTTCTGATGCCATCGTTCTGTAAGCGTATTTAAAATCGTTATTTGTATTGAGATTTATATCTCTAACTTTCTAAAAAAGGCTTAATTCAAGCTCACAATCTCAATTTCTAAATATTGAGAAATTTCCCTTTTCTTTTCATTCAAAGACTAATTTTTTCGCCTTGAAAAAAGTATAGCTGTCCACTTTCTGTACAACTCTGTTAAGTATTACAATACAAGTGTTCAACAACCTTGCAGTTGTTTTTTAAAGCACTTTTTTTTGTAAATCTTTGCAATGTCAAAAAGAAACAAATATCTAATTAAGAGCAACATGCATCAAAAAAACTACTTCAACATTCAGTAGTAAAACAAAATCAAAAATACTTTTCAAAACTCTTCCTGTCCTCTCTCTCAAGAAAGGAATACAGAATACTTATGCCTTTTTCAAAAGATAAACCATTACGGCATAATAGAAGATAAATTTTGAATTGTAATCGACAAACCATTAACAAAGAAATAAACTTAAAAATATGTCAAATCAAATAATGCACCCGTCATTAAGCCAATTATTACCGTTGGACAAGATTCCAAATGAGCTCGAGGCAATTAGAGATGCACTTGCCAGTCTTTTTGATTCTGTATTTGTAAAAAATCTTATTGCCAGTCAAAGCTATGACAACTCTTCTGGTTTTTACAGCATGACATTAACCACGTACAATTCTCTTGGACTTGATATTCCTCTTGCACAAGATTTAAAATTAGTTTTGAATCCAACCGTAAATGGCAATACCGAAATTCCAATCAGTTTTGATTATTCTTGGATTATTCTAAAATACATCAATGATTTCAATTTTGAATCATTTGATAATACTGTTGAGTCCGTTTTACGCATTCTTTTTGAATTAGCAGAAATAAACGAAAAAACATTTTTAAATGAACTTATCAATACATTTTATCCAGGCGCAAATGCATTAGTTGATTTCGTTGATCAGTTCAATACAGTACATACAGATGCTTTAGCAACTATAAACGATGTAAATGCATCTTTCGACAATCAAGTTGAACACTTATCACAACAAATTGGAAGTCTTGACATTGACTTACTAAAATTTGCTTACGAAAACCTCTTAAATGTAGGCAGCGAAGGACTAGACCGTTTAAAGAAATTATTTGTACATTATTTCGATAATATCGAAAAAAACATAAAAGAAGCTTTAACGCTTCAGTTTAGAATGGCTATTAACGAAATTAGCGTAGGGCTTCAATTTCCTCATAAATGGTTACGACCAGTTTATACAGGTACCGAAAATGTTACCACCGATATAGTTTTGGATCAGCCGTTACCAGATAATTATTTTAGCTACTTAAAATTTGATGTCGGCAGTTTAGAATATTCTTCTAATCGCGGATTTATCTTTAATAATATCTCTAGTTTTAGCTTAAATAGATCTATGATCGGAAACACTGGATTAATCGCAGAGTTTTCAGGATTAAAAGTAGATTTAAGTAGAGATAAAAATATTCCTGAAGCAGATGCTGACGGAAGAGGGGCTGCATTTAGAGGTGTGTATGCTGAAAAAGCAGCAATTACATTACCTAAAAAATGGTTCAAAAAAGAAAATGGCGCTACACTGCAAATTACTGGAAAACAGCTATTAATTGGTACTGAAGGTGGAATTTCTGGAACAATTGGATTAGAATCCTTAATTGTAGGAAATCCTGTTAGCGAAACTGATTACATGTGGTTCAAGTTAGGTAATAGTTTCAAAGTTGGTTTTAACAAGTTTGATATTTCCTTCAAACAAAATAGAGTTATCTCTTCTAAAATAAAGGGCGCATTAGAAATTCCAAAATTTAAGAAAGGTAATAATTCATTTGTTGTAGATATTGAAGGACACTTATACGATGACGGAGATTTTAACCTAACGGCCTCATTTGATAAAGCAAACGAACCTAAAGCTACTTTACTCAATTTAGTAAATTTCGATTTTCATAGTTTCGAACTTGGAAAACAGGATGATGACTATTTTGTAGGTACTTCTTGTTATGTTTCGTTCCCTCCTGGATTAATGAACACTTTGATGAAAGGTCAAGGGTTTGATATTGAAAAACTTCGAATTTATAGTGATGGAAGCATAGAAGTGGAAGGCGGATCTATTCCTATTCCTATTAATTTACCTCCTCTAAATCTTGGACCAGTTCAGATGGCGGTGAGCAACATTAACTTTGGTTCAACTCAAATTAATGGACATAAATACAATTTCTGGGGATTTGACGGCGCCATCAGTGTCAATCCGCTAGGGCTTGACGCACGAGGTGAAGGTATTAAATACTATTACTCTACAGAAGAAGGTTTTAAAGATTCTTTCATCAGAATCCAGACTATCGAAGTCGATTTGATGATTCCAGGAACTGCAACAGAAGAATCTGCGATGGCAATTATTCATGGTATGATTTCGCTTCCTGAACCTGGAGTTTCTCCAGAATTCATGGGAGAGGTTTCATTAAAGTTACCAAAAGCAAAAATTACAGGAAGCGTAGGAATGCGTTTTGCTCCTAAATATCCAGCTTTCTTAGTTGATGCAAGTATTGAATTGCCTACCGGAATTCCGCTTGGATTTTTGTCGATTACCGGTTTTAGAGGTTTATTAGGATTTAGATATGTTGCTACCAAAAAAGCTGCCGGTTTAACAGTAGATAATTCTTGGTACGAATATTACAAACATCCGAAAGCAGGAATTAATATTAGAAAATTCAGTGGACCACCAGATTCCTTACAGTATGATTCACCATTTTCTATTGGAGCTGGAGCAACCTTTGAATCTACGGGAGGTACCATTTTAAATATGAGAGCAATGTTATTGCTTTCTCTACCTACTTTATTTTACATCGAAGCGGGATTAAATGTTCTTGGTGATCGACTAGGTCCTATTGAGAAAGATCAAAGCACTCCCCCATTCTTTGCAATGGTTGCCTTTGGAGATAACTCTCTTGAACTTGCTGCTGGAGCAGACTTCCAAATGCCTAAAGACGGTGGAGAAATTATCCAATTGCATGCCTTATTAGAAGCTGGTTTTTTCTTTAAAAACCAAAAACCTTGGTATATCAATCTTGGTTCTAAAAAAGATCCAATTACAGCGAGAATTCTAACTCTTTTTACTGCAAAAGCATTTCTTATGCTATCTGCTCAGGGAATCGAAGCCGGTGCCAGATTAGACTTTAAACTCGAGAAAAGTTTCGGGCCTGCTAAGGTTAAATTATGGGCTTACTTAGAAATGGGCGGAAAAATTTCGTTCAAACGTCCTCAAATGGGTGGTTACATCGCTGCTGGTGGAGGAATTCAGATTAAAATCTGGATTATCAATGTTGAAATTGTTTTAGATACCATTTTCTCTGTAGAATCATTTAAACCATTCCTGATTTATGCCAAATTAGAATTAAGCGTACGTGTCAAAATTGCTTTTGTCAGAGTCCGCAAGACATTCTTAATCGAGTTACAATGGGATATTAACAGAATTGTTGACCGAACACCTTACAGCCCACTTCCTAAGGGGACTCACGGAGATGTTAATGATAACAAAACTGCCGATTCTGTAAAAGGAGTTCACATGCTAACCAATGAGGCTTTCTTACTGAATTATTTTAATACAATGCCTAAACCGGGTGAAATTTCTAAAATAATTCCATTAGATACCTACATTGATATTAAACTGACTAAAGGAGTATTGCCTAATTCTAGTCTTTCTAAAATAATTGGAGGATATACAGCTGATGCGAAAAATTATACTGATTTAATGCCTCCTGAAGCGACATCGAAAGCGGGTAGAAAACTCCGTCAAGTAAAACATCAATATTCTATTGAATCAATTGAGATAAGCTCTGCCAATGGAAATTCTTGGGTGCCTTATCATCCTTTTGCAGCTGTTGTAGATTCAGATTCAAGAGCGAGTGTAGAAAATTTGCCTTGGGCGCAATGGCAAAAAGTGATAGATCAATATGACAGTATTCGTGTTTTGGCAACAAATCCATTCTCTTATTTAAGTGCAGGTGAACCTGGCTGGCATGTTCCTGAACAATTTGGAATTACTCCTTCTAAATTATTCTGTGTCTCTAATAGCATTGAAGAAGAGTCTGTCAATTTTTTAAATAAAAAAATAGGAAAACGTTACTATGTACCTACTCAATATGAAGCAGATAGAATCAATGGTCTGTTCTTTAAACTCGTTGGTGAAACTCCTGAAATCGTGGATGGCAAGCTTTCTGGGGGAGATTTTATGAGCGTTTCTGCAGAAAGTAATCCTTTTGGTTTTAGAAGATCTCTTTCGTTCAAAAACTATAACAAACTAGAAATTATTTTCCCTGAAGCTGCGATTGAACCAACTTTAAAACTTACAACTCAAGCCAAAACAGTAAATATAACTGCCTATACTTCTGTTTTCGATAAAGGCGCTAAGCTACCTCGATATGAACAAGTTAAAATATGCAAGACTAAAAATTCGCCAGCTTTAAATGAGATTGCCTACACTAAAGCTGAACTAAGATCGCCAATAACTTTATTTGATGAAAACGGAGATGTTTTATTGAAAAAGAAAATTGATAGAATTGTCATTAGTCCTGTAGCTGCAAATGCTGATGCTATTTTAGATGTTAGAAATAAAATTGCTGCTTTATTTAACGATACATATGCTTCAACAGATGGAGAATTTATTGTGTCAGAACCAAGCAATATAGCTGAATACGATCGCTTAGTGACATTATTAGCTGAATTAAAAGCAAATGCTGGTAACGATAATCCAACTGGAATTCCTACTCCATTAACATTTACACATTTTTATGGATATAACGGAAACACAAATTATGCTTTTGATAAAGTTTTCAAATACAATGACACTTATTTAGTTTCATTTCATCCGAGTCCAAATACGACTGTCATTGCACAAATTGATGGCAAAGGAAATCTGGTAAGAGAGCGTTTATTGAATGGTTTAATGACATCAATGCAGGTTGTAAATAATAATTTATTAATTACTCAAGCTTTAGATGCTACTCAGTGCAAAGGAATTGGAGAAGCTGTTATCGATGATACTTTTATTGTAGGTTGCGTAGCTCCAACTAAAACAACTGCAATTGTTGAACTTGATTCTGAATTAAACAGAACTTTCGGAATGCAGTATCTAAATACTTATTCTACAGGTTTCAATAAATTATTGCCATTATCAAATAATGAATTGCTTTGGATTAATGCGCTAGAAACGGAAACTCAAATTAACTGGGTTAACGGAACTGATCGCTCTATTATTCATCGCATAAAGATTGATGAAGTAGCGCTAAAAGTGCTTCAGCATAGTAATACTGATTTTAGTCTAATTACAAAAAACAAAAAAATCGTTCACTTTGGTATTAATCCAAGTACAAAAGCAATTACGATTACAGATGCCAAATTAGTTTCTGAACCATCAATTTTTGAAGTTATCGATGCAGTAATCTCAAATGACAAAGTCTTGCTTACTGTTAAACTAACAAACGGAAAATTCGGATTGGCTCAAGTTGACGGAACTGCAGTTACTGTTGTTAAAAATGATGCAATTTTTGATTCTCCAGTTTATTTATCAAATAAAACGCTGGCTGACAATTCAGTTATCGCTTACAATGAAAAATATCTGTTTGTATTGAATACTTCATTACAGCTTGTCCGCTTAATTGAAAGAGGAAGCACAAATGATAAAACCACAGTCCTTCATATTCAGAACGAGCCATCAGTGAATGAAATTTTAATGCTCTCGTCTAGGCAAAATGAAAAAGGAATTTATTTCTCTCTATTTGATGATCAGTTTGATAACTGTTCTTTACATCCGACAGAAACTGTTTCTGTAGTTTCGTCTGCATCTGCTTTGACTAATTCAACTGCTAATCTGAGTGAATTAGAAACTGTTACAAAATCGGAATACATAAGAGCAATTAAGTCTTCAAAATTATTGACAATTAATGCTATTCTATGTTCCGCAGGAGGAAATCCAGATGAAGACAATGAATTAGGATATACTACTTACGTTCAAGAAATTAAATGGCTGACAAAGGAAAGCGCAGAACACAATTTAACTATTCCTGGTGCTACAGCTGTAGCTGAAGATAATAAAGCGATGGAAGCTGCAATTCAAAATACGGCTCAGCCAATTTGGAGACCAAATTCAACTTACTGCTTAAAATTTACTTTAGCAGATAAAGTAGATGATGGGGCGCCAGTTAAATTCGATTACTATTATGGTTTCAAAACATTAGGACCTGTTGGCCACTACCCTGTTCCTGACGAAGATCTTGCTCCAGGTCAAAAACCATATGTTAAAAATGAACTGACAGAATTATCAAAATCGCCACTGACTTCATTAAGACAGTATTTAGATTATAACCGTTCTTACCCAAATGCTGATGGAAGTTTATTGTTATCTAAACCTTCATTCTATGGAAACGAACAGTGTAAGATCACAATGTTCTTCAAGAATCCTTATGTATATCATATGTTCACAGATTGGGACGATTATGGAGCAGGAAGACCAAAAATTAAAGGGCTGATGAATCTTATTATCAAAGATCCTTTAAATGATGTTCTTATTAAGTATCCATTACCAACAGAAGCAACGCCATATCCTAAAGCAGAGGAAAAAAATATAAAATGGGTGGATGATAATGATCCTCGAATTCCTTTAAACATTAAAATGTTGCAAAACATGATTCAGGGAAGCAGACCTGAATTGAGGTGTTCAATTCAAATTGGAGATATTATTAAACCAAAATCATATGGATATGAAGTAAAACTAACCGATTTAAAACCTTCAAAACTGTACACGGTTTTAGTTAAAAATTATTTTGATGAAAATCAGGATAACAAGCCAACTGATAATGAAAATGTATTAGTACATCAATTCGGATTCCAAACATCACGATACAGAGACTTTGCAGAGCAGGTAAACAGTTATAAATTAAGCACTGAACCAGTACGTAACGCTTTATTCGATGTTCCGTTAAGCTTAAGTCAAGATCAGATTACTTCTCTAAACAATATCATTTTTGGTGAAGAAGATCCATTAAGCGATGCATTTGCTTTGAAATATCAGCATTTATTTGATCGCGCTGTTGAGGGAGTTTTAAAAATGTCTCCTCTTGATCCTGCTCAATCTACAGAAGTGAACCGAATTATTGATAGCAATACAGGTGAAGTAATAGCGCTTTTAGTTCGTAATCCTGAACCGTTCAATATTCCTAAAATTCCGTTAGAAGAAATTCAAAAAACTATTTCTGTAGTTGACGATGCTGGTGTAATGAAAGCAAACTATAAAGTACTTCATTCTAAAGACTATGCTCAGGTATTAATCATGAATGACAGTAAAAAAATTACTGATACAAGTTTAAAACTGAAGTTTGAATACAGAATGTGGAATAACAATGGAATCGTTGGACCTAACGCCACTGCATTAACAGTTCGTGCTGCTGAGCCGGTAACTTTAACTATTGAAAATATAAATCTTTAAAAAACAATAAAAATGAGTTCTATAAATCTTCAAGAAAGCCAATCCACAGGTTGCGAAACATATATCGCTATCGTTGTCGATGAGTCGGGTTCGATAAATGGTAATGAAGCGCAGCAAATACGTGAAGGGTTGACTTCATTTATCAATTCTCAGGCTCAGAGCAAAATTACGCTTTCGTTAATCGGAATGTCTAATAGCGATAGCAATTCTAGATCAGAGCATGTTATTCAAAAAAGAATTTCTGGCTATACTTCCAGTTTTTTAAGTTGGATTAATGGTTTTGGTTCAAGATCTACCGATCCTCAATCTGATCACTGGGCATCTGGTTTAGAGGTTGTAAACAGCTTAACCGTAACTCCAGATATCATTGTGGTTGTTACAGATGGTTTACAAGTCAACGACATTGATTCTCTAAAAAGCTTATATCAGAATCTCAATGATAAATCACATATTTTTGTTTACGGTGTTACAAGCACCGTAAACAATGCTTCTGAATTAGTAACGCCAATTACTACCTTTTTAGGAAAAGCTCCTGTTGTAAAAAACGGCAGTCTTTCAATGCTGGATACAGATTATATCAGAGTTCCAGATTTCAGCACTTTAGGGTCTGAATTAAATCAATTAGGCAGTGCTTTATCTATTGCTCAAATTGGATGTTTGTCTAATGTAATTATTAGCCAAAATAAATTAGCTTATCCTGTCTTGAAAAAAGGACTTGCCGTAAACGAAAGTGCAGGAACTTTGGTTCTTAGAAACAAAAGCCGTGTCGCTCTTACTTTGCCTGCTGGAACTAGAATTCACAACACGAGCAATCTAGGCGGACTAGTTTTTAAACTTCAAGATACAATTGTTGTACCTGCTCTTTCAAATATAGATGCAGCAGTTCGGGTACAAGGAACACCCAATGCACTTGGCAGTTATTCTACTAAGATTACTTTGCCAAATGTTAGTAACCTAAGCGGATTTCAAATCAATTTTAATGTTGGTAAAGAACTTTATATTGTTGATCTTAATTCAGGAAAAACTGCTTTACAATCTACTAGTTTACAAATTTCAGCTGCCGGTTCTAAAGGTATTGACAGTACAAAAGGAATTCATCTTCGCTGGCTTTTGGCTGGAGAATTAGGAACAAACCATCTTCCAAAAGGTCAATTGTATAAAGGTGCTAATTCTGGTTCTAACTTTAACAAACCCGAAGATTTCGTTAAAGTATACAGAGCTGCTTATACTAAAGTCGCTCATAAATTAGATTTAACAAAAAAACCAAAGTCAGTAGATATTCAAAAGGCATTGTGGATTTATAAAACAACAGATCCGCAAAGATCAATTTATGTTTACTTCAAAAACAAAGCAAAATATCTGTTAGCAAGAGCGAGCATTGATCCGATGCTAAACCCATCTGGTTTCATTCAGGCTTACGGAAATGAAATTATCGAGATTGAAAATAAAAGCGAATTATTTTTTGCCGCTGAACTTAAATTCAGTTATGCAAATAACTCTGGTACTGTTAAATTAGAAACATTATCTGTTGCTGAAAATACCTTTGTAGCATCAAAGAGAGTTACAAATCGTAAAACCTACTCTTCTACAGAAGTTAATTCAATTCGCGTTGTAGCAGAAAATGGAAGAAGTATTCGATTTAAAGCGAGTAATTGCCTTGTAAGCGAAATCAATTTTGAATTTTACGGAGATTTCATCCAACATGCAAATGATAATGGAGTTTGGGATTTTAAAGGAAGCTATGCTTTGACTCTTGATGATAATAAGGCATTTGAACAGTTAGAACCTAAATTAAATTGCGTTCACGGAAAATGGCTGAAATTTAATGATGATGAATACGTAAACGTAAATAACTATAAAGATAAATGGAAACGAGTAACAGATGAAGAGGATAAAAACATTAAGGAAGTTATTCAAAGTTACATTGGCTTAAGTGCTGACGGCACTAATCCGACTGCTTTAGAAACTATCCAGTTTAATGATAACATTCCTGTCAATGACCCTCAACCTGGAGAAGAAGCAGAATTTGCTAAAAATTCAACTCAAATATCAAATCTCGATTTATTAAACATTGCAGCCAATGATTATCATGTTGCCAGAATGTTAGGTTTAGGATGCATTGATATTGATGAAACTGTTCTTTCTGGAGAATATATCTATCTAGCAGAGTACATTACGTTTAAAAATTTAGAAGGAGATTCTACAAAAAAAGAAGTGCAACACCTTTCTATGAGTATTCCAACTTCTGTTAACACAGAACGTTTGCCTCTTCCGGTACAATTAAGTAATTTTTTACCAGGTCTAAATGCAGGTTCAGACGAAGACAATCAAACCCCAAAAATTACAGATCCTGAAGGATACAGTTTTGATGGCAAAAAAAGATATGTGAGTTTATTTATGAGTGACATAAAAGATTACAGTGTAGATACTGCATTCTTTAATTCTACAGAAGAATATGATGGAAGCTCTTTTACATTCCCTATTTATGCAGGAGTAGATTATAAATTTAAAGACGAAGCCAATTGGCAAAAACCAGAATTATCATCTGATACGGCATATTTCAATGTTAAAAAAGATTTGACCACTGGTTCTTTTGAGCCGGCTCCTATTATTATTCCAGATTCAGGGAAATCATTTTTAAATGTTCGTCAGGAGAAAACAGGTTTGCAGACGTATGTATATCAAGGTTATGGTATCAATATTTTCTCAAGAGCAACATCTGGAAGACAATTGGAAATTACTTCTCATATTAAGCCGAAAAATACGTTGTTGCCTCCAACTGGTATTAATTCGTTGTTAATTACTGAAGAAAATCCGTTGATGTTCACCTCAATGAGCGAACAGCTTAAACTTAAAGCAATATTAGATAATAAATCTATAAAAGATAAAACTTATATCCGACTTCTTTTCGAATATTATGCGATTCAGGAATTATTAAGCTATACAATTCCCGATGGAGTAACGAATGCAGAAGCTTTACTTTCTGATAAAATTTATCCAGACAATGAAGAACTGTTTGCAGATTATTTTAAACTTTATTTCAGGGATAGTCTTCCTCAGATTGAACATGCAAAAATCACTGATATTCAAGACAGTCCAACAAGTGAACTTACTTCAATTATTACAATTCAGGAATACAAAATTTTTAGCAGTGGCGAAGAAATTAAAATTGGTCTGACTAAGACTAATAAAGACCGATTTATTGGAGGGATTTTAACGGTTGGAGAACAAAACTATGTCATTCAAAATATTAATGTTGTCCGTACTGGCGAAACATTTAATTATGCTACAGTTGAAGTACTTAAAAAAGAAGTGACTGACCGCCTTGTTTCCGATGGTGATGCTACAATCGATTCTGAGCAAATTAAGGAGATTAAAAAACCCGTAAACGAATTATGTTCTTTGGTTGAGAATATGTTAACGCCAGAAAACTGGAATCAGCCAAGTCCAATTAGCATGCAGATTCAGTTACCAGAAGCTTTAAAAACAGTTCACAGAGAACTTGTTCTGCAAAAAGACAGCCAAGGTAACGATAGTTTACAGGTAGAAAAAACTCGAGGAATCTGGAGTAAGAGAGTAGTAATCGAAAAGGTTCTGGAAAAAGCCTTTAAGGTTGATGAAAACGGCAAATATGTATTAGATAAAAATGAAAATCCAATTCCACTGCCTAACAACGAACAAAAACATTTTGGTTTATACAAACTTACTTTCAAAGGGTTAAAATTAGCTCAGCATCCTCAATACAATCAAAATAATGGAAATTCAGTTGAATGGGCAAACGGTACTGTCCGTTTATTTACTAAGAGCTGTTTTGTGGGTTCTAATCCAATTCCTGTAAAATCTAGAAAAGAGTTTAAAGTTGTACGCGCAGATAATATTGGAACAAATCAAGATTTGGAATTAATTATTACTGATCCTAATTTCAAAATAAAAGAAGACATAACTCAGGAAATGGATCCTGCTTATGATCATATCATTATTAAAGAGAATGAATTGCATCAGCCACAAGAGCAGGAAATAAATTATTATCCAAGTTATAAAGTTTATCTTTTTGCCGATCCTTCAAACGGAATTACAGCGGCAAAAATTCAGCCTAGAGAAGGAGAAAACACTCATTACTCAATTTTTGGAATCAGCAGCCATTCAAATTTATATGACTATGATTCTAAGATTAGTGTACCAAATCCAATGTATGCAGTTAGAATTGAAAAACCTGTTAAACCTGAAGATGTAAAAGGGCCGTTATACGCAACCAGACCTGACTTTTTCAACAGATCTACATATACCATTACAACCAGATATACCCGCAAACCTTATGGTATGCTATATTACAGGGCGAGTGACGATGCTTTATTAAATGTTTTGTATAAAACCGAAACGGTTAAAACAATTCGTGAAGAACTAAGTAAACTAGGCGGAAACAATGAGAAGTATTTTACCAACAGATGGCAGAATTTCTTAAATTTTGAAGAATTATTAGATAAAAACAATCTCCTGAATCCAACTGATTTATTAGGTCCTGATAAACAACCAAATGTTTTGCCTCCAAGAAAATCAATAAGTTATGAAGTATATCCATCAGATGTTGAGCCATTGGCTACTTATCGTTTTCCAACACCGGACAGCCAGTGGTTAATTGATTCGATCAATGAGTTTATTAAATGGCATAATGAATCACAACCTGCACAAACACCTGTTGAGAAAATTACGGCTCTTACTCATCTAAATGATATCATTATTTCGACAAAACAAGGAATTGAAAGAAACTTGCTGGCAATTCACTTTATTGAACAAGCCATTCATTCTGTTTTTGTGCCACTAACAGAAGTTCCAATTATTTACGAATACATCAGGGATAATGACTATGTGCCTATTAATAAAAAACAAACGATTAAAGATAAAAATGGAAATATTCTAAAATATCCTAATCCTGATCTGGACATTGCACCGATGATGAAAATCACAAATGCTGCCGAATTTAGAACACAATTTACAGATTTTAATCTAGATGGAAACTCACAAAGCACTTATTTCTATGGTGTTCGTGAAATGGATATTAAATTGAATTTCAGCCCATTTAGTACGTTTCTAGGTCCTGTAAAACTCGTTCCTTCAAATCCGCCACAGACACCAGAAATCAAGCGAATTATGCCTGTGTTGGAAAATCAGGTTTTAGGAATCAAACCTTCTATTCAAATAGAATTAAATGCTTACAAACCAGAATATAACATCAGAAAAATAAATATCTATCGTGCCAAGAATATGCTTGATGCACAATCAATTAGAACCATGACTCCTGTCAAAGAAATTTTGATTAATGAGGATACTTTATCTACTGAGTTTAATAGCGTTTGGACTGTTTACGATGAGTTTGAAGATTTAGAAAGTGTTCCTTTTGGAGATGGTCTTTTTTACAGAGTTACCGTTTCTAGAGAAATTGAGTATGCCGATCCAAGTTCAACAGAGCTTAATCCTATTGTTAATATTGATTATACGCCATCTCAGCCATCAAAAATTACTGCAACAGTAATTGCAGATGCTGTTGCTCCAGAATCTCCTGTATTAACAGCTTCTGGAGATGTAACAGGAGCAAATGAATCTGTCTTGAAACCAATTGTTTTCAGTTGGGAGAAAACGATTCATAATGGTAAATATCATTTATACAAAATGAACAATCAAGGAAATTGGGATAAAATTCAGGAAAAAGTTTCTAACGAAGAGATCGTAACATTATCATTACTGGAAACCAAACTTGGAACCGATGAATTGACTATTAAAAATGATGATGGAGATAGAATCTACCACCATTTCAAAGTACTTGCAGAGAACTCTTCAGGTATGTACAGTAGTGAAGAAAAAATACTAACACTTTAATTTTTAATGAATCCCAATGCTTAACTGCCATTGGGATTCAAAAATCAAGCTAATCAAAAATAATATTTACAGAAAGAAAATAAATTTCAAACAACATGGCAACAGACAGAACTAACATTGGCTACAAATTCGAAAAAGGAGATATTCCATCGCAGGAAGACTTCCAAGAGGTGTTTAAAAGTTTCGTTCATATTGACGAAGACAAAGCCGATTTTCAAATGGTCGAAGCAGGAACCGATAATCAGCATTATGTAACTCCTGCCCTTTTGTATACTGGTTTAAAAAATATTGGTATCATTACTGGAAATAACTATATGCCACGTAAAGAGCATTTTGACTCATTTGTTGGCGATACCATTACTTTGCAATATGCGCCAGTTAATTACAGCGTTAAAGTATTTAAAAACGGGCAATTATTACTAGAGAAAGAAGGCCAAGGAAATGATGGAGATTACATCATCAATTACGAAATGGCCAAAATTACCTTTTCGGGCAATATTGACAATAGAAACATTGAAGTCGATTATTGGTATAAAAATTTAGCTCCAAATACAAATCCAGGAGGCGGTTCTGGTCAACAAATTGACTTTACAAGTTTTTTACATACCACAGGAAATGAAACTAAAAATGGAATCTTAACTTTCAACAACACTACTCCTACCTCAACCAGCGGAATTGTATTAACAAATAGTGGTACCGATGTTGGCGCAAAAGTGCTGGACGTAACAGTTAGTGGAACTGGAAGCGGTATTGCGGTTCAAAATACGGCAACAGGAACAGGTATTAAATTATCCAATTCCGGAGCCGGAACCGGTATACAAGTAAACTCAACTACAACATCCACAGGTGATTCTTTAAAAGTAACCAAAGATAATGTTGTAAAAGCTAAAATTGATTCAGAGGGAATTGTAAGTGCTGAAAAATTTGTTTCTGCTCGCGGTCAGCGTACAGAATTTGTAAAAGGAGATGGTTTTCTTGATCCTACAACATACGCAGAGGATAATAAAGTAATTCATACTTCTGGTAATGAAAGTAAAGATGGAGCATTAAAATTAAAACACGATAATTCTGTAGAAGATGTTTTAACCATCACCAAAAACAATAGTGCTAATTGCTTAAAATTAGTTCAGAATTCTACTTCTAACGCTACCACATCTACTTTTTATACCAGTACTGATGATGTAAACAGAAAAGCCATTAGCGTTCAAAAAAAGGAACAAGAAAATGCATTTATTACACATGATGGAAACGTATCCGGAACTTCTTTTACAACCTTAAACGAAAAGGCAGATATTACAGATGGATTATTAACCTTAGCGGGTTCTACTTCTCAAACTGCAACAGCTGGTCATGCAAAATTATACGCCAAAACTGACGGTACTACTGATTTGTATGTAATGGGTAGTGATGGGATTGAGAAGAAGATTGGTGGTGAGGTTGATTTGTCAGGAAAAGAAAACACTATTGCTACAGGAACTACTGCTCAATATTTCAGAGGTGATAAAACTTGGCAGACTCTTGATAAAACAGCTGTTGGACTTGCTAATGTTGATAATACTAGCGATTTGAATAAGCCGGTTTCTACTGCTACGCAGACGGCTTTAGATAATGTATTACACAAAACTGGTTATGCAACAGAGACTAAAAATGGTGAGTTGGTTATTGATAGCGGCGTAAGTGATGTTAGTGGGTTAAAACTAAAAAAAATTCTCTCAAGTTCCTTTTCTTCAGGATCAGCAGAAAATTTTTCAGCAGCAAAGGGCAGTGGCATAATAAAGGCTAATGATGGATTCTTTTATTCTGTGGAAAATAGTTTAAATAAAATTCAGCGTATTTCACCCGATGGTTTAACAATAACTGATTTCGTTACAACAGGTTTAAATAATCCTATAAAAATAATACAAGGGAATGATAATTTTTTATACGTTACTTGTATTAGTGGCGCGCCTTTAAGGAAAATTGATATTGTCACTGGTGCTGTAAGTATCGTTACTACAACAGGTGTTTCAATCAATGTGCCTCAAGGTCTTGTTCAAGGGATAGATGGTAATTTGTATATTATATTATGGAGTGATAATAAAATTGTAAAAGTTGATATGATTACTTTTAAAGTTACTGATTTTTGTACTTCATTACTAAATAATGCTAGAGAAATAATCAAAGCATCAAATGGATTTTTCTATGTTATTAATCAATCTGATGGTAATATAATAAAAGTAGATTCAAATACTGGTAATGCTTCAGTCTTAAAAGTGAATGTTGGTAATATGCCATCTAGTATTACTCAAGGTATTGATAGTAACTTATACGTTACAAGAGTCTATGCAAATACAGTACAAGCTATTAATATTTCTACTGGAGAAAATGTTGGTACAGGAGTTTATATGACTAATGGTCCACAAGATATTGTAAGTGTAAATGACACATTATATTCTATCGGTACTACCATTCAATCTATAAAAATCCTTACTGACAGAAAAGTTTTAAAAACAGATTCAACAGGTCTTATAATAAAAACGACATTCTTGGAAGATATCCAATATTTAAAAGCTACTGATGTTGATTTATCAAACCTTGTAACTAAAAATAATCTTAAAACCATAAATGGTGTATCCATTCTTGGATCTGGAGATATTGTTACAGCATCAGAGCCTTCTCAAATTACCATTACTACAACTACAAGTATTACAACCGATACACCTGATACCAATGGCAAAAAACAAATTGATAAAAACGTCATCATTAATAATGGAACAAGTGCAATAAACATTACTGTAAATGGTGGCACAGATTTTAATGCATCATACTTAAAACATGGTACAGGCGCAATAACATTTGTACAAGCAGCAGAAAGAACATTAGTTCAGGTTAATGCAACTGCAACACTAAACGGAGCAGCTGGAAGTACTGCCACAATTTCTAGTATTGGCACGACTGATTATTTAAGAATTTCAAACGTATAATTATGAATCCATTATTATTTTACGAATATGGACTAAGCAAAACTCCGCCTGCTCTTCCATTTGTTTCCACTTGGAAAACTGATAATGTCTCCACAGGTTCTAGTAATGCATCCCAAATAAAACTGCCTTTGATTAGCTCTGGTACTTATTCTTTTAATGTAGATTGGGGTGATGGTATGTCAAATTCCATAACTTCATATGATCAAATTGAAATTATGCATACATACGCTACTTCTGGTACTTACACGATTACGATCACAGGAACTTGTAAAGGCTGGAAATTTAATAATACGGGAGATAAATTAAAAATATTAACCATTTCTAAATGGGGAACATTAAAACTAGGCAAAAATGAAGGAGGTTATTTTAATGGATGTGCAAATCTTAGTTTATCATCAGTTGAAGACATATTAGATTTAAGTGAAACCACCTCGTTATCTAATGCATTCAGTTCCTGCACAATACTTTCAACTATAAATAGAGCAAATGAATGGAATGTTAGTACAGTTACTGATATGAGTTCTTTGTTTTACAGTGCAAAAGCATTTAATCAAGACATCTCAAACTGGGATACTAGCTCTGTTACCAATATGAGTGGCATGTTTTTATTTGCGTTTGTATTCAATCAACCTATTGGAAACTGGAATACTAGTAAAGTTACAAATATGATAGAAATGTTTCATACTAATGGTGAGTTCAATCAGCCTATCGGAAATTGGAATACTAGTAATGTTACAAATATGAGTGGTATGTTTGGCTCTTCATATGTAAATTTTACAAAATTCAACCAGGATATTGCATCATGGGACACTAGTAATGTTACAGATATGTCAAGGATGTTTTATCAAGCATTTTCATTCAATAAACCTATTGGAAATTGGAATACAAGTAAGGTTACAACCATGTATAGCATGTTTCAAAATGCCAATGTATTCAATCAAGCTATAGGAAATTGGGATACCACTAAAGTTACTAATATGAGATTAATGTTCTACTCGGCATATTCATTTAATCAACCTATAGGAACCTGGAATACATCTTCAATTACTAACATGAGTTATATGTTCACAAATGCTTATGTCTTTAATCAACCTATTGGAACTTGGGACACATCTAAAGTTAGTGATATGACAGCTATGTTTAGTCAGGCATTTGCATTTAATCAACCTATCGGAGATTGGAATACAGGAGCATTAACTAATATATATCAAATGTTCTCTAATTCACGTACATTCAACCAGCCTATTGGAAACTGGGACACAAGCAAAATTACTAATATGGCAGGTGTATTTAGTTCCAGCAGCAATTTTAATCAAAATATCGGTTCTTGGAATATATCGAATGTCACTAATTTTTCAGATTTTATGTATGGTAAAGATACTACAACTTTATCTTCCACAAATTTAGATGCCATTTACAACGGATGGAGTTCCAGACCAGTAAAACCCTCAATATCAATTACATTTGGAGCCGCTAAGTACACGTCAGCTAGTGCAGCTGCACGAGCAATTCTTACAGGAACTCCAAACACTTGGAGAATTACAGATGGAGGAATCGTAGCATAACATTCATATTTCTAACAATTTTAATAAAAACAAAAAGCTAAGTAATAAAAAAAATGGAAAACGTAACAATCAATAAAGGAGAAGCAAAAACAATCAACGCAGAGCAATTAAAGAAATTACAAGATTTTAATCTCTTTATGGATAAGGCGAGATTGTCATTGGGAGAATTGTCTATTCAGTACGAGTTTCAAAAAGCAGATATTTTAAGTCAGATTGCCGTTCAGCAGCAAAACTTTAATGAATTGGAAAAAGTCATTAAAGAAGAATACGGAGATATTCGTGTAAACATTGAAACCGGCGAAATTGTAAAGCAAGGACAAGAATAATCCTTGAAGATAATTTTTAAATAGTTATTTAGGAACCACAAATTTATCAGCCTGTCTGGCGTGGTTCCTATTAACTTTTATTAGGTCTACGGCTTGAATTTGTAAAAATCAAGTTCAAATAAAATAATAATACTTCCTATCGCAGTCTTCGTCTATTTACTTCAAGACAATCTACTTCATTTAATTATTGCTCTTTTATAAAATTCAATTTTCTAGCGATAAAATAAATTAATAGCACTTCAAAAAGGTGAAATCAAAAGCACATAAAATGGCTTTTCACTTCATCAAACCTAGCTTTTGCTTAAAGCAATTCTTCGCTAAGTTGAGACAAATCATAATCAATTATAAACAAAGTATGGAATATTACAATATAGCCAGGTCATTGACTGCGGCAAAAAATGATTGCGCTGCCGGAGTCATAGGTACTTCCGTCACGCTTATTGCAAATGCAAATCAGTTTGCCTCGACCATTAGTGTGGAAGATGCAAATGCAAAAGCGGATGCGTGGTTGGCAGCAAATGTTCAGGCATATGCTAATAACACAGGTTCCTGTAGAATTACAGCCTGGAGGGGAGTAAACCCTTCTTGTGTAGTTGAACCAACAGTAACATTATCACCTTTTAACTATATGGTTATTAGGTATAAATGGGCATTAGGAGCAGGTCAGGATTTCGACACTTATACCGGAATCATCAACTCCGGAACTTCTCTGGACAACAAATGGATGGGCTGGGGACATGGATTTAATAATGAAATTCCTGTAAATGCTTTAGCCGCTGATTCATATATTATGTGGGCAGGTGATAATACTCAGGCAAATGGTGTAGAAAGTTGTTTGGTAAATTTTAGTAAAATAACAACAGACTACCCTACTCTCAATACAGTTCAGTTAAGAATGGCTGGATCATGGTATAGAACTGTAGGTACGGGAAATATTGATGTTGAAATCGTAACGTATCTTGGTGGTGCAATGGAAAAATCAGGATACGACATTATTAACGTTGGTGGAACTCTGGTTGATCAAAAAAACTTCTCCAAAAAAGTACCAATCCAGGGTACCAATCTGGCTAAGAACATTGAAGCTGTTACTAATCTTGGGTACATCACCTATATTAAAGATTCATCTACTGGACAAATCGTAATTAAATATTAAAAAACAACACTATGGGAAATACAGGATATAAATCTTTTGCTTCACTCGAATTATACTATGTCGATGATGGAAGTCCGACAGGACAACCAACTAAACCAAATGTCGTTACAGACCCTGATTATATTGCACCGGTTTTAGATACTACTAATTGTACTCCAAGTACGAGATATTATAGCTCAGAAAAGAAATTAAGCGCAAAAAGAAACAACTGCGGAAGTGGATATAGCGGAAGTACCGTTACGCTTACTTCTTACCCTAATCAATTTTTCTCCACCATAAGTCTTGCAGATGCAAATGCACAAGCAGATGTATGGTTAGCTGCAAATGTTCAAACATATGCAAATAATGCAGGAACATGTGAAGTTATTTATACTCCACCTTCCAGTGGAGGTGGTGGAGGTAGCGGAGGCTGCTTTGTGGAAGGTACCTTAATTACATTACCTGATGGATCAAAAAAACCAATCGAAGAATTACAACTGAATCAATTACTTCTTTCTGCTGAAATTGAAACACTAATCGACACCAATGATGCCAGTGAATTGTACAAATGGTCTTCTGAATATTTATCAGAAAACAGAATAATATCACCAATAACACAAATTTCAGAGAAACTTGCCTATAAAACAATGATAATAAATGGTGGTTTATTAGAGGCTACTCCTACTCATCTACAATTAATTCAGCGAGATGGTTTTTGGAAATTTATCCCTTTAGGAAATATTCAGGTCGGAGACAATTTATACACTATCAATAATGAAATTATACCAGTTATAGCTGTTACAGTTAATTTAGAAGAAAGAAGAATCTATCCTTTAACATTGAATCCGTTTCATACTTATTTCGCAAATGGAATTTTAACCCATAACTACAAACAACCAATGGCAAATGATTATTAAAACGGTATGTCAACTTGATAAATAAAAAGAGTTCTTTCCTACAAAATCCTTATAAGTATTAATCCAAATTCCACAGAAAATTTTTCTTTTAAGATTGATAATCAAAAATAGTGTGGAATTTGGATTGACGTTTATAATTTTTTCCTACAAAAAATTCAATCAGTTTGTAATTATCAAAACAAAATAAAAAATGGACACTAATCATAACAGAATAAAAGTCGTCGACTTAGAAATAAATGAACCAAACAAAATTTTAACGACCAACAATAGTGGTGAATTAGAATTTAACGATATAAACAATATCAAAATAGACAGTTATAACGCCCTTGACTATATTGTCTCCGGGAAAGCCTTAGATGCAAGACAGGGGAAAGTTTTAAAGGACTTAATTGATGATGTAAACGAATTACTGGCTTCGGATAATGTCGATTTAAATACACTTCAGAAATTAGGTGATACAATTGAAGTGATCCGTAATTCTTTAAATATATTATTAGTAAATGATTTAAGCACGGGTGGCACTACAAAAGCTTTAACTGCAGAAATGGGGAAGATTTTGCAAAATAGTAAAGTTGATAAAATTACAGGTAAAAGTTTACTTTCTGATACTGAAATCACGCGCTTAGGAACACTCTCCAATTATGTTCATCCAGTAAATCATCCTGCTAATATTATTACTCAGGATTCTTCCAATAGATTTGTATCAGATACAGAGAAATCTTCATGGAATTCAAAAGCAGAAGTAATATCTCCAACATTTACCGGAGTACCTGCAGCCCCAACTGCGGCAGCTGGAACAAATACTTCACAATTAGCAACAACTGCCTTTGTTAGAAATGCTACTTCAGCAGCTTCAAACAATTCTGTTTTATTAAGTGGTGATCAGGCAAAAAGGGGGATTCTTTCATTTGATAATGGTCCAAATCCCTCCTTAATTAATGGTATACGAACAAATTCAGGAGCTAATACATTTAGCATAGGAGCTATTTTTGATGCTGAGGGCGGTACAGCAGTTTCAACTACTGTTGCTATAGCAGCAACCGGATATAAAATAGAAACGGAAGGATTTAACGGTATATTAATAAATTCAAAATCTATATATCCAGGAAGTTCAGGAATTAAGCTAAATGGAGCTACTGGATCTACTGCTATGCTTTTTAAAGGTCAAAACAATGGAATTGATACTTATACTCTTAATAAAACAGGAGATATTGTAGCGAATACATTTACCGGAGGAGCAACTCTGATAGGAATTCCAACTGCACCAACTGCGCCAACCGGAACCAATACTAGTCAGATTGCAACTACCGCTTTTGTCCAAAATATTGCCAGACCGTACAAAGTATATACTGCTTTATTAAGTCAATCCGGCACAAATGCACCAATTGCAACTGTCTTAGAAAACACTTTAGGTGGTTTACCTGTTTGGTCAAGAAATTCGATAGGCTTATATATAGCTAACTTATCAGGAGTATTTACAACAAATAAAACAGTATTTTTCATAACGGGGTCATTTGGCGGAATTGTAACAAATGGTGCCAGAACAAGTGAAAACGAATGCACAATCACTACCGTCAAATCAGACACATCAGTATATACTGATGGGGTAATGTATGGTACTACGATAGAAATCCGAGTATACAATTAAAAATAAAATTAACTGATAGTATTTATTACTATTTCTTTTGAATCTAACTATAAGTGAAATATAAAAAATTTATTGTTACTGATATTTTGCTTGAGATTACTCCTTTACACTTAATAATTACTTTAGAGAGATTTATTCTTTTTAAAGGAAAAAATTTATGAACGATGGATAACAAAATTCAACCTGTTATACTGCTGTCAATTTAGAAAAACAAACCACCTATCAAATCGCTTTAAATCTATTTAACGCCTTGTATGTTAATGAATTTTATAACTCATAACTACAATATCCTTAAAATGTTCTATAAAGGAACATCTACTTAATAAACAAAACAGTTCCTTTTTTTTTAAAGTTATAC
Organism: Flavobacterium chilense; assembly: GCF_001602525.1. Taxonomy (GTDB): domain Bacteria; phylum Bacteroidota; class Bacteroidia; order Flavobacteriales; family Flavobacteriaceae; genus Flavobacterium; species Flavobacterium chilense. Next base: position 6,492 of record NZ_LSYT01000014.1, on the reverse strand, counting down.
AAGTATTTAATCCAAATTCCACAGAAAAATCATTTTTAAAATTGACAACCAAAAAATTATGGTAAAAAAATAGTATGGAATTTGGATTTACATGTATAATTTTTTCTCAAAGAAAAACTTAAACAGTTTATAATTATCAAAACAAAACTAATAAATGCACACCAATCATAACAGAATAAAAGTCGCTGACTTAGAAAAAAATGAACCAAACAAAATTTTAACGACCAATAATAGTGGTGAATTAGAATTTAGCCATATAAACAATATCAAAACAGACATTTATAACGCACTGGATTATATTGTTGCTGGTAAAGCTTTAGATGCAAGACAAGGAAAGGTTTTAAAAGATTTAATTGATGATGCAAACGAGTTACTGACTTCTGATAATACTGACTTAAATACGCTTCAGAAATTAGGTGATACAATTAAAGTTCTACATACTTCTATAAGTACAATTTCGAATGATCTAAACAACATTAAGGCAAGCAATTATAACGCACTTGATTACATTGTTCCTGGTAAAACTCTGGACGCAAGGCAGGGAAAAGTTTTAAAAGATCTAATTGATGATGCAAACGAGTTGCTGGCTTCAGATAATGCTGATTTAAATACGCTTCAGAAATTAGGTGATTCAATTAAAGCGTTACGTAATTCTTTAAGTACAATATTAGTAAATGATTTAAGTACCGGCGGCACGACAAAAGCTTTAACTGCTGAAATGGGAAAAACTTTACAAAGCAATAAAGTGGATAAAGTAAACGGTAAAAGTTTACTCTCTGATACTGAAATTGCTCGTCTGGGTACACTATCAAATTATACACATCCTGCAAATCATCCTGCAAGCATTATTAATCAGGATCCTGGCAACAGGTTTGTAAGCGATACGGAAAAAGTCATCTGGAATGCCAAGCAATCTTTTTTAGGCTTTACTCCCGAGAATACAGCTGATAAAAATGCAGCCAACGGATATGCAGGACTTGGTGCTGACGGAAAATTAATTTCTTCTCAGCTCCCATCCATTACTGTAAACGATACCTTTGTAATTGCTTCCGAGGTGGCCATGCTGGCATTAACAGCTGAGACTGGAGATATTGCTGTTAGAACCGATTTAAGTAAATCTTTTATTTTAAAAGGTTCAAACTCCGCAGCTTTAGCTGACTGGCAGGAACTACTAACCCCTACCAGTGCCGTAACAACCGTTTTTGGGCGTAATGGAGCAATTACTTCTCAAACAGGAGATTATTCAACTGATCAAATTAATGAAACAACAACAAGAAAATTTCAATCTGCTAATCAACAAATTTTTAATGATGCGACTTCTAGCATTCAAACACAACTAAATTCAAAAGTTTCTTCAACGGGATCAGGAGCATCAGGTACATGGTCTATTAATGTAACAGGAAATTCAAATACCGTAGGTGGACTTCCTGTTCATCCAGACAGAAACAATGAACCAAATAAAATTGTAAGAACAGACAATCTTGGCTATATTCAAGCTGGGTGGATCAATACAATTTCTGGTAATAATGGAACAAATTCCATCAACAGAATCTATGCATCAGATGATCAATATCTAAGATATTACACCCCAGCAAATTTCATTAGTACTTTAGGATTAGCGACCACCGCGTCAACAATTCCTTCAAATCTATATAGTGGGACTCCAGTCGCAACATATTTCACTACAAATGGTAGTGTAAGTGGTTTAAAAATTAAGCTTCCCTTCGGTACAAATTCAGGTAAAATGGTGTCTTTTACTGTAAGATTGTATCAATCTTATGAAGCCTATGATATACAGTTTTCAGGTTATTTATATGAAACCATTGATAACTGGTATTCACCTAAAGCATTAATGATTTGCGGTACAAGTCCTCTTAATGTCATTATGGGGAAAGATTCTGATGGAAAAGCCTATGTATGGTTATCAGGAGGAAGTTATTCAGGCGCAGCAGTATTTGATGTTGTAGGTGGATATAATACCGCAGACTGGAATACAGGATGGACCATAACAAACGATGCATCTGCACCAAATCAGGCATTAAATACAAATGTTTACCCTACAATAAATACTAATAGTTACAAAAATTATTCTTCATTTTCAGGCCTTGTATCCTCTGGTACTGGATTTCAAACTGCAAATTATGCTGTTAACACCCGAAACAGAGTTTGGTCATTTGGTGATGCTGATGGATATGGTTTGAGTTATTTTCAAGGATCTTCCGGCCAATATGGTACAGATTCAATAGGACTTCATTTTGGTACTGCTACAAATGCTGCATCAAAATTTATTTTTGCCAGCAATGGTGATTTAATTACAACCGGATTAACAACTAGTTCTGCTTTAGGAGTCGCTCAAACAACAGGATCTGGTCAGGGAATATCCTTATATGCAGGAGCAGTAAATGGAATGCCTTCTTATGGATTAATGTTTGCTACAACATCAAATTATGGAGGATACGGATCTGTAAGTGGAGATTGGGCAACCTATTTTACAATGGCTGGAGCGACAAACAGAGGTTGGATTTTTCGTTCAACCAGTAGCAATGTAGCAAGTATTAGTGCAACAGGCGTATTTACCGGTTCTAGCTTTGTTGGTACTTTATCAGGAAATGCAGATAGCTCAACTTTGACCAGCCAACTTAGATGGAATAACTACGGTAATGGTCATACGATTTTTGACGCATCATCATCATTATCTCCTAGTGGTACAACAGTGAGCAATGCTAATGCGGAAATAGCCTGGAATTCAACTTATCCTTCTCTTATGGGCTGGAATGGTGCAAATACTTATGGTTTGCGAGTTGATTCAGCCAGAATTGCTGATAGATCATCTAGGGCAAATGGAAATTTTTACATTGATGATAATTATGGTAATGGAGTTGTAGGTGTATACTCATCAACAAGATACCAAGGCATCTATGCTATGGGAGATGCTTATAAATTAGCAGCTGATGGTACAGCAACTAACAATTGTTACGGATTAGTCTGGACACATCCTAACGTTGGTGGTCAGTCTATTCCCGGATTAAGCCACCAATTATTGGTTATGGAAGCCGGTGGAACTAAAACAGCAATTGGTACAGGGATCTGGACTTCAGGATCTGTTACTGCATCAAGATTCGCAGCGGGATATGATTCCGGAGTTGCTAACTCATTTTCTTGTGATGGATGGTTTAGATCCGGAGGCACTTCAGGTTGGTATAATTCAACCTATGGAGGCGGAATTTGGATGCAAAATAGTACTAATGTCGAAATTTACGGAAACAAGCAACTTTTAGTAAATAATAATATTATGTCTACCGGAGATGTAATAGCATATTATTCTGATGAAAGATTAAAAACTAAAAAAGGCAGCATTACTAATGCTTTAGATAAAGTCGCAAAATTAAACGGTTTTTATTATGAAAATAATGATTTGGCAAAAAGCTTTGGATATAAATCTGATGATTTACAATTAGGACTCTCTGCTCAGGAAGTTCAGGCCGTACTGCCAGAAATTGTTACAAGAGCACCTTTTGATAGAGAAATAATGGAAGATGGAACTGAAACATCAAAATCGGGGGAAAACTACTTGACTGTAAATTATGCAAAAGTGGTTCCTCTGTTAATTGAAGCGATAAAAGAGCAGCAATCTCAGATAAAGTATTTATTAACCAAAATAAACAAATAAATGCTTTAAAAATTCAACAGTTTTTTATTAGAAGTTGCTAGAAATACTTATAGAAAGGGTAATGTTAGGTATGTTTTACATCTTCTTAAAAAAAATCATCAATCCACTTTGATTCAAATAGTTTTATTCGATGAAATGACTGATCTAAACCGATATACTGAAATTGACCGATTCATAACAAATTAAAAACAATTAAAGAATAATGACAAAACTAATTCAACATAGCAAAGAAAATATACATGTAAAGCTTGAAACCAGTAATTATACAGCAGTAAGCAATGATTTAAAAGGTCACCTTCAAGGTATTGACGATGCATTAGAAAATAATACTGGAAATGGAGAGATAAATGAACAAAATAATTTCGTTAGAAATTTATATATAAACTTATTTGACTTATACGCTTTTGGGTTAGAAGACGATATGTTAGCCGCAATTAATGCTTACATAGCGACATTACCAAGTGCTAAAAAAACAATATTAGATACTGAAAGCAAAGTTAATATTGTCTTGTATGAAGGAAGATATAGTTAATGCGAAAATAGTGTACATCTGTTCCTATTTTAATGGAAACTCAATTCGCAAAAGCTATTTTGCGAGAAATATAGCCTTATATACCAAACTAGGATACAATATAATTGTTTGTTGGATGAATAAAGAAGAAGATCTAATAATTCAAGAGAATATAAGGTATATAAATTCAAAGATAGTAAATGCCTCTACTGCGAGAAATAAATTATTAAAACTATTTTATAAATCAGAATATAGGGAAGCATTATTTAGTGATGATGATACAATAATTCTTAACAATGCAATATTAGAGAAGCCAATAGGTACTTTCGACATTTTAAGTTATATAATTAATTTGAATAACAGATTACTTGATAAACCTATATTTCTATCTGGAATATTTAAAATAAAAAACTTAAGACTTAATAATAAGAAAATGATCTTTTTTGATGAAACATTAGAATCAAATCAAGATGTAGACTTTGGGTATAATGCAAATCATAATGAGATAAAAATCAAGAATGTATTTACAAAAGACATTTTTAATGATCAGCAGAATTCCGTCATGTTTAGCAGTAAAGAAGATAGAGAGAAAAAAAAGGAGCAAAGCATAAAAATTATAATTAAAAAATGGAACAATTATGGAAAACACATATCCCCAATATCCTATAATGGACATTAAATTTGTTTATGAATTAACAGATATAGGTAAAGGATTAATACCAATACTTGAAGCTCAAAACTTAACTTTAATTTATACATACATAGAGATTCCGGGAATACCTTCTTGGCAGCAAACATTAGGTACGGATCCAGTACTTTACGGTTCTGTTGCAATAAAAACATTTAATAGTGTTTTCAAACATTATGCAACAATAAACGCTTCTTTTAATTCAAACTATAATCGAGGGTTTTATATGATTGATGGTTCAGATGAAACTACTTTTAATGATAAAGATGTAGTTGGAATTGGTACAGAAACTTATAACGAAGTTTTACAAAAAGGAATATTCTTTTCCAAAGTTAAATCAAGAATTGTAGATAATTATACTCAAAAAGGTCTTGAGAATGAGGGCGATTATGAAGCAAACTTCACTTCACGAAGTTTAGTTACCAAGCAATACGTTGATAATAAAACTGTAACTAACAATACTTTGACAGCTCTAAGTAAAAACCAACTCAATACACTTTATCCATTAGCAAGTATAGGTTTCAAAGTTCAGTGTTTAAGTATCGCCAGTGGGGCTTTGATGTATGAAAAAACAGCTAGTAACTGGCTACAGTATACCATACAAATTGTTCTATAAATAAATTACCATATTTAAATCCTAACTTTTTATGAACTCTCTTTATTAATTACGATTTTTTTATCCAAGAATTAATAACAAAACTTCTACATAGAAAAATCAGCACATCCCGTTTTCAAAAAAAATTAAAATTAATAATTTCAATCAATTCAGATGAATACAAATCATAATAGAATAAAAGTATCCGACTTAGAAACCAATTTGCCAAACAAAATCTTGATTACAAATCAAAATGGAGAATTGACTTTCAATGATCCTAGTGATATAGGATTGGGAACAAGTAAATTCCGAAAAGAAAACTTTGAATTTACAGGTCCAAAAACATTTACTTTATCCGAACCGGCACTAAATGTTTTATCTGTAGTTGTAGATGGTATCACCTTAAATGGCACATCAGGTGCACCACTACAATATCGCATGAACACTCCTACTTCATTAGAGATCCTTGACGAAATGATTGTGGGTGAAGACTTTTGGGTGAGCATTACTTATAATTATGCAGGATCAATTACTGGTGAGCCTGTAAACGGGAATTACACAGCAGATCAGATTACAGAAACAGCGACCAGAAAATTTCAATCAGCAGATCAACAGGCTTTCAACGATGCTACATCAAGTATTCAAACTCAATTAAATTCAAAAGAAACATCAATACCAGTAGGTACAAATTTTCAATACTTTAGAGGAGATAAAACTTGGCAGACTCTTGATAAATCTGCGGCAGGATTAAGCAACGTAAATAATACCTCAGATGCAACAAAAAATGTTTTATCTGCAACTAAATTAACAGCCTCTAGAACAATTAATGGAGTTTCTTTTGACGGAACTACAAATATTACTATCAATGCAGTAGATGCAACACCAAGAATTGCTTCAAGCGAAAAAGGAGTCGCTAATGGAGTCGCTACTCTTGATGCCAACGGAATTATCCTAACAACGCAATTACCAAGTTATGTTGATGATGTATTAGAATTTACAAACCTGGCTGGTTTTCCTGCAACAGGTGA
>NZ_LSYT01000013.1 GCF_001602525.1 Flavobacterium chilense | reverse complement strand
GCAGAGACGCGAAGTCACTAAGTTTTGATTTTTTTGGCGGTTTTTCTTTTCTTTTGTCTCGAATGTTTCTTTTGAAAACTGCTCTCCTAGCCCCGATAGTAGTGGAAATCCTTTTGTGACGGGGTTCGGCACAAAAGATTGAAACGAATAGCGGGATTAAGCTCCTGATCCTAAAACTAAATTCTGAATTTTAAAATTCAAATTCCAAAGGCTTCGACTTTGCTCAGCCGGACATAGTCACTCTTATATATACATAATATATGTATACAAAAAATAAACCCGACAGCTTTTTTAAAACTGTCGGGTTCGGGGTTTGAAATCTTACCTTATATATAGGAGAGAAAACTGTCCTTATATATTGTTGATATCATCTATTACTTCTTTTGTAATGTGAATGCTTTTGAGTTTGGCCTGATGATCAAAAATTGGACTTGTCGCCATTAACTCGTCTACTCGCGCATAGTTAATGAATTTTTTAAGATCTATTATGAGCTGCTCTTTGTTTCCGGTGAAGGTGCATGCGGTCATTTGATTGACATGAAAACGTTCTTCTTCGCTCATGATGTCATCTAGTGACGGAACTGGTGGCTGAAGCCCTTTGCGGTCATTGCGTATTAGATTAAGGAACATTTGATACAAACTGGTTGATAGCAACTCAGCTTCTTCGTTTGTATCTGCTGCAATAATATTAACGCAGGCCATTGTTTTGGGTTTATCTAAAACTTCTGAAGGCTGAAAGTTCTCGCGATAGAACTCAAAAGCCTGTATCATTTGGCGTGGTGCAAAATGTCCTGCGAATGCATAAGGCAAACCATAGGCAGCAGCAAGTGCTGCACTTTCCATACTTGAACCCAGAATCCAGATTGGAACGTTTGTCCCTTCGGCAGGAAAAGCTCGAACTTTGGCTGTAGCATTTTCTACTGAGAAATAGTCCTGAAGTCTGGTCACGTTTTGCGGAAATCGCTGTGCCTGCTCAAAAAAGTCTTTTCGGATTGCTTCGGCAGTGGGCTGATCTGTTCCGGGTGCTCTTCCTAATCCTAAATCAATTCGGTTTGGATAAAGTGTTGCTAATGTTCCAAATTGCTCAGCTACTATTAAAGGAGAGTGATTTGGTAACATGATTCCGCCGGAACCCACACGTATGTCTTTTGTATAACTGGCGATATAACCAATTAAGACTACAGTCGCGGAACTTGCAACGTGTGCCATATTATGATGTTCTGCCAGCCAAAAACGCTTATAGCCTAAGTTATCTGCAAGTTGGGCTATTTCTTTTGTTTTTTGAAATGTTTCGGGTGCATTGCTATCCTGGGTGATGATAGCTAATTCTAATATTGAGATTGAAATTGGGTCTTTCATATATAATGTAGCTTTTATGCAAAATTACTTCATTTGATACAAAGCCTGAATTCTTTGATGTTAATAGAATTATAATATTTGTAGCTACAAATATTATTTCAATTGAATCGTAATTAGTTTATGATTGATTTTTCCGTCATGATAAATCGTAAAGTCAGTGGAATTTTGTTCTATTTCAAATTTTGATAATGTATTAACAGCTAATGAAATCGACCGATATCTAAATGTTTCGGGAATTTCAGGAATCAGAATCGTTACTAAAACTTCTTTTTCTGTTTGCTTATACTCGATTTTCGTTCTGTCCCGAAGCCAAATATATTCATATACTTCCTGCCAGGGTGCCATCCAAATAGAATCATTACCATTTACACCATATTTATTGGCAATGTTTGTCATATAATATTTAAAATCAGGAAAACGCATACTTAGTGACCATAGATTTTCATTTCCAACTCCGTGTGTGAATTCGTTATACCAAATTGGATTTGGTAATTTTGCCACTGAATCTAAGGTTTTCAAATAACGATCCATGGTTTTAAAATCAATGGTATCTTTTGAACTTTGAACAAAAGTTCGTGCATAAATCATCTTATCGAGATTTACTTTTTCTTTTACATTAATTACGGGTCCGGAACCTACATAAGATGCAACGGAGAAAGAGCCATTTGCAAGTGCGTCTCTTTCGTATTCTAACTGATAGCCCGGATCGCTTTCTCCGCCCGGAACCACAAACTGTGACATGGTAAAACTTAAATTTTGTTGTATTGAAGTTGTATTTTCTGTCACTTCGGTTAAAAAATTGGTTCCGTGTTTGGTCGCGTGATGAAAACCGTGATTCAAAATATCCCAACCTGCATTGTACATTTCTTTTACCTCATCCCAGGAAAGATGCCCACGGTTGGCGGGCAAGTTACCAATTGCTGCTCCATTAATGGCTAGCCCTAATTTGAATGGTATTTTATTTCGTAAACCATCTGTATAAAAAAGTCCTTTTGATGTTGTTCCGTCTCCGCCCTGGTCATTTTTCCACTCACTTCTGTTTTTTGAACTGATTTTTCCTCCATTCAATAAAGGGAAAGCGGTTAAATAAGCAGATCTGTATCCGTCATCTAGTGTAAAACTATATGCTAAGTGCTTATTGAATTTTAAAGCTGCTGTTTCGATTTTTATTTTTTCAGCCGATTTTAATTTAAGTCTGAATGAAATTAATTTCGATTTTGGAGGATCTATTACTCTACTTATATTGTTTGCTGAACAGAAAAACACTCCATTAATAATAAGAAATATGAAAGACAAAAACAGTCTTGTTTGAAGTTGTGGTATTTTCATTTAAGATAACTGATTTAAAGCTCCTAAAGATACATTTCTTTTGACAAAGCAAAACATAACATTTTTGAGGATTGAATTTTCTTAAGTTTTTTTGACTAATCAAAAAAGTTAAATGATTTAAAAACTAAATTTGTATCTCTAAACTAAATCTCCACCCTAGACTTTTCCTCAAAATGACACATAAAATTTTAATTATAGACGACGAAGAAAAACTTAGAAGTCTGTTGGCACGCATTATAAAATCAGAAGGATTTGAAGTTATCGAAGCTAAGGATTTAAAATCAGGTTTTAAAAAACTGGAGCAAACTGATGTTGATGTGGTTTTATGTGACGTAAAATTACCTGACGGAAATGGTGTTGATTTTCTTCAAAATATAAAAGGAAGTTTTCCGCTTACAGAAGTTATTTTGCTGACTGCTTTTGGAAATATTCCTGATGGTGTTCAGGCAATGAAAAATGGTGCTTTTGATTATATTGTAAAGGGTGATGATAATGATAAAATTATTCCGCTACTCTATAAAGCCGTTGAAAAAGTACATTTACAGAAAAAGGTAAAACAACTCGAAAAACGAATTGGCGATAAATATTCCTTTAATACTATAATTGGAAAATCTAAAGGAATTGAACAAATTATTGATTTAGCTCAAAAAGTAGCCAAAACTGATTCAACTGTTTTACTTACCGGAGAAACGGGAACCGGAAAAGAAGTTTTTGCACAGGCAATTCATGAAAACAGCAATCGTGTTGGAAAATCTTTTGTGGCTTTAAACTGCAGTACTTTTAGCAAAGAAATTCTCGAAAGCGAATTATTCGGACATAAACAAGGTGCTTTTACAGGAGCTTTGAAAGATAAAAAGGGTTTTATTGAAGAAGCTAACGGCGGGACTTTATTTCTGGATGAAATTGGAGAAATGCCAATAGAGCTTCAAGCTAAATTATTACGTGTTTTAGAAACCAGCGAATATATTCCGATTGGAGATACAACTCCTAAAAAATCAAATTTCAGATTAATTGCTGCTACAAACCGAGATTTAAAAGAAGAAAGTGAAGCACATCGTTTTCGTTCTGATTTGTATTTTCGATTGAATATTTTCGAAATTAAACTCCCGCCTTTACGTGAAAGAATAAAGGATATTGCTCTTTTAACTTATTCTTTTGCTCAACAATTTTCTGAAAAGACCAATAAAAAAGCATTGCATATAACTGATGACTTTATTGAGAAATTAGAACATTATTCCTGGCCGGGAAATATTCGGGAACTTAAAAACATTATCGAAAGATCTGTTATTTTAAGTAATGGTGACACTTTAACTTCTGATGTTTTACCATATGAAATACAACATCAAACAGAAAAAAGTACTAAACCTATGTCGGCTTTCTCAATGCAGAGTGTTGAAAAACTACATATTCAGAAGGTTTTAAATTATACAAAAGGTAATAAAGCTGAAACGGCGCGATTATTGGAAATTGGCATTGCGACTTTATATCGAAAACTGGAGGAATATAGTATTCAATAACAATTGCAAAAATCAAATTTCAATTTCAATTACAAGTTTTAAAGCTTTAGAGAAGTATCATATTTATTGTTAATGATAAAAAGCTCCAACGGAGAGCCTGCACAATTCAAAAATATATCACCCCGATGGGGCTCTAATAATACTATTTCTATTTTTCTATAAATATGGCGTCCCACTGGGACTTTTTAAAATTCAAAATATAAATTCGAATGCTTATCATTTTAATAAAAGCTTATCATTTTGATAGGCTTTTTTTATACCTGATTTTTGGCATAAAACTATATTTCTTTTATTGACAGCACTTTAACTGCAACTTGACTTTTTCGGAACATCTTTTGGCATAAGGAGGTAGAACACAAAAATTCATTCTCATGAAAAATCAAGTCACTTCAATCTACAAACAAGCTGAACGCTTTGCTGAGATTACCAAAAGATCTATAATATCCGGCAATATTGTTCGGGCAAAAAAATGTCTGGCACTTGCTGAACGCTTATTCGTTAGCGGAAGTATCGAAACTAAAAATGCCATTTCTAATGTGTATGTTTTCTCTGTTTCTTCTTTTATGGAAGTTCGTCACTGCAACATTTCACATCTTTTCCCTCAAACGCTAAAAGCTGAATATATCAAACAAATTAATACTTCTGGTGTGTAAAATGTCTTTTGTGAAATGTAAAATGCATTTCACTTTTTGACACATCTCACATTTCACAAATCTAAAATCATTTAATATGTTAATCACTTTTCTTTTACTCGCATTGGCTGTTGTGCTATTTGCAATCTGTTTTAAATCAGTTGAATTTTTTGAAAAAATCTAAATCATGACTGCACTATTTATTGTTTCCATCGCCGTTTTCGGCTATTTGGTTTATGTATTAATCAAACCCGAAAAATTTTAATGATGTTAAAAGTTATAAGTGAGATGTTAGATGTTATACGTCGATCTCCTTTTACCAATCACATCTGACATTTCACTAAAATTTAAAAAATTATGAACACAGAATTATTAGGCGTCATCAGTATTTTTATTGTTTCGATAGTTTTAGCCATTCCGTTAGGGAAATATATCGCTAAAGTTTATTTGGGCGATAAAACATTGTTTGATCCGATTTTCAATCCAATTGAAAAATTTATTTTTAAAATCAGCGGTATTAATTCCTCTGAAGAAATGAACTGGAAACAACACTTAAAAGCACTTTTAAGTATTAACATGATCTGGTTTTTTCTTTGCTTTTTTGTTTTACTCTTTCAGGGATCGTTGTTTTTAAATCCAGACAATAACCCATCCATGAGCCCGGATCTGGCCTTTAATACTGCCATTTCATTTGTTGTAAACTGTAACTTACAGCATTATTCTGGCGAAAGTGGTGTTTCTTACCTGTCACAAATGTTCTTAATGTTCTTGCAATTTGTTTCTGCTGGTGTTGGTATGGCTGCAGCTGCAATGATTTTTACTGCAATGAAAGAGAGAACCACAGATAAATTAGGGAATTTTTACAACTATTTCATCAAAAGTTGTACACGTATATTATTACCACTTTCAGTAATTGTAGCTACTATATTAGCATTCAGCGGTACTCCAATGAATTTTGATAGTAAAGATGCTATTACAACTTTACAAGGAGATCATGTAGAAGTTTCCCGCGGACCAGCTGCTGCTTTTATTGCCATTAAACATTTAGGTACAAATGGTGGTGGATTTTTTGGTGCCAATTCAGCACATCCATTAGAAAACCCTACTTATTTTACAAATGCTGTGGAGCTTTGGTCACAATTAATTGTTCCGTTTGCTATGATTTTTGCTTTAGGCTTTTACCTAAAGAAAAGAAAATTATCTTATGTGATTTTTGGCGTCATGACGGTTGGATTCTTACTACTGGTTATTCCAACAGTTATGAGTGAAATGAATGGAAATCCTGCTATCGAGAAAATGGGAATTACCCAAACAACCGGAGCTATGGAAGGAAAAGAGGTTCGATTTGGACCTGCTATTTCTGGTTTCTGGAGTATTGCTACAACTGTAATTTCTACAGGTTCTGTAAATAGTATGCACGATAGTTCAATGCCTTTATCGGGTGCTATGCAATTATTATCTATGATGGTCAATGCTTTTTATGGCGGCTGTGGTGTTGGTATTCTAAACTTTTACATTTTCATCATTCTGGCTGTATTCATTTCCGGATTAATGGTTGGTCGAACACCTGAGTTTTTAGGAAAGAAAATCGAAGCCCGGGAAGTTAAAATTGCTGCTTTTATTGCCATTCTTCACCCTTTATTAATATTATCAGGAACTGCTTTAGCATCTTATTTTGCAGCACATGATACAGCGATGGGTTATTGGTTTAACGGAAACGCAACAGGCTGGCTAAACAATCCCGGAAATCATGGTTTCTCTGAAATGTTATATGAATATACTTCGAGTGCTGCTAATAACGGTTCTGGTTTTGAAGGTTTGGGCGATAACAATCCGTTCTGGAATATTACTACAGGAATTGTATTGCTGTTAAGTCGTTTTATTCCTATCGTTGGACCATTGGCAATTGCAGGATTATTAGCTGGTAAAAAATACATTCCTGAAAGTGCCGGAACTTTAAAAACTGATACTTCGATTTTTGGTGTAATGGTTTTTGCCGTGATCGCGATTATTGCCGCTTTATCATTCTTCCCAGCGTTGGCGCTTGGTCCGTTAGCAGAATATTTTACTTTAAAATAACAATTCATTTTCTAATGCTGGACATTTTAAACACATAGGAACATAGAAATAAAAAATCAATAAAAAGGGTATTCTAAAAAACTAGTTTTTACACATAGCTATGCGTTTATATTTTAAATAAAATGTCTTGATCTCAAAGTAAAATCTATGTCTCTATGTGTTTAAAGGATTATCAGCTTAATAAATAAAATTTAAAAAATGACAACTAATAAATCCACATCGTTGTTTGAAAGTAAGCAAGTAAAAGAAGCCTTAGTGCAGTCTTTTGTGAAGCTGAATCCAAAAATGATGATCAAAAATCCGGTAATGTTTACCGTTGAAATAGGAACTGCCATTATGTTTGCTGTTTGTGTTTCCATTTTACTTGGAGCACAGGATCAGGGTAGTTTTATCTATAATTTAATTGTGTTTTTAATTTTACTGATAACACTTTTGTTTGCCAATTTTGCTGAGGCTATTGCCGAAGCCAGAGGAAAAGCACAAGCGGATAGTTTAAGAAAAACACGTGAAGAAACTCCGGCAAGACAAATTTTGCCTAACGGAGAAATCAAAAACATCAGTTCATCTGAATTGAAAAAAGGTGATATTTTCGTTTGTGAATCAGGTGATTTAATTGCAACTGATGGTGAAATTATCGAAGGTCTGGCTACCATTGACGAAAGTGCCATTACTGGAGAAAGTGCTCCTGTAATTCGGGAAGCTGGTGGGGATAAATCATCTGTAACCGGAGGAACAAAAGTATTGTCTGATAAGATTAAAGTAATCGTAACCTCAGAGCCTGGCGAAAGCTTTCTGGATAAAATGATTGCTTTGGTTGAAGGTGCAAGCCGTCAGAAAACACCAAATGAAATTGCATTAACCATTTTATTAGCCGCATTTACTTTAATCTTCGTGATTGTGTGCGTTACGCTAAAACCGTTTGCCGACTATGCCAATGCACCCATCACGATTGCGGCTTTTATTGCGCTATTCGTTTGTTTGATTCCAACTACAATTGGTGGTTTACTTTCTGCGATTGGTATTGCGGGAATGGACAGAGCGTTGCGTGCTAACGTGATTACAAAATCCGGAAAAGCGGTTGAAACTGCCGGAGATATTGATGTATTGCTTTTGGATAAAACCGGAACAATCACCATTGGAAACAGAAAAGCAACAAATTTCTATCCTGCAAAAGGTGTTACTGAAGAGGATTTTATAAAGTCTGCTGTGTTAAGTTCACTAGCAGATGACACTCCGGAAGGAAAAAGTATCGTGGAACTGGCAGGTGCCGAAACTGCCAGTAAATTATCTATTGTAGGTGCTACTTTAATAAAATTTACTGCTGAAACCAGAACTTCCGGAGTTGTTTTAAAAGACGGAACCAACATTAGAAAAGGTGCTCAGGATGCTGCAAAAAATATTGCCCAACAAGCCGGAAATTCTTTTCCTGATGATATTGCTCAAAAAGTAATTGATATTTCGTCTAAAGGAGGAACACCATTGGTTGTAATTAAAAACAATCAGGTTCAGGGTGTTATCGAATTACAGGATATCATTAAAACGGGAATGAAAGAACGTTTTGACCGATTGAGAAAAATGGGCGTAAAAACAGTGATGGTTACCGGAGATAATCCGCTTACGGCAAAGTTTATTGCTGAAGCTGCCGGTGTTGATGATTTTATTGCCGAAGCAAAACCTGAGGATAAAATGAACTACATCAAAAACGAACAAAACCTGGGTAAACTTGTTGCCATGATGGGTGACGGAACGAACGATGCTCCTGCCCTTGCGCAAGCGAATGTGGGTGTTGCAATGAACAGCGGAACTCAGGCTGCGAAAGAAGCCGGAAACATGGTCGATCTTGACAATGACCCAACGAAATTAATTGAGATTATTGAAATTGGTAAACAGCTTTTAATGACTCGGGGAACTTTAACTACTTTTTCTATTGCAAATGACGTTGCGAAATATTTTGCTATTGTTCCTGCTCTTTTTATTACTGCGATTCCTGCGCTTGAAGGCTTAAATATCATGCGTTTGCATAGTCCTGAAAGTGCCATTTTATCAGCTGTAATTTTTAATGCGATTATCATTCCGATATTGATTCCGCTTGCTTTGAGAGGTGTTGATTATAAACCAATTGGCGCAAGTGCCATTCTAAAAAGAAACCTGTTGATTTATGGTTTGGGCGGATTGATTGTCCCTTTTATCGGAATTAAATTAATTGACTTGCTTGTTGCACTTTTTATTTAAGGTTCTGAGATGTTAAGACTCTAAGATACTAAGGTTTTTTCTTAGAGTCGCAAAATTCAGGAACTTTCAAAAATTCAAATTAAAAACATAGACTTTAGATTGCTAATCTTCTCAGAAAAAATTTAGAACCTTAGCAACTTAGTCCCTTAGAATCTCAAAAAAATGAAAACTATATTTTCACTCTTAAAACTTACACTGCTTACTTTAGTTCTGTTTGCAGTCATTTATCCTCTTGCGATTTACGGAATTGCACAATTTACTCCAAATCACGGAAAAGGAGAAACTATTTCGGTTAACGGAAAGGTGGTTGGATACCAAAAAATAGGTCAGAAATTCGATAAGCCAAATTATTTCTGGGGAAGACCTTCGGCTGTGGATTACAATGCTGCCGGAAGTGCCGGAAGTAATAAAGGACCAAGTAATGCTGAATATCTGGCTTTGGTTCAAAAAAGAATTGATACGTTTTTAGTAGCTCATCCGTATTTGAAAAAATCGGAGATCCCATCAGATATGGTGACTGCTTCCGGAAGTGGACTGGATCCGAATATTTCTCCACAAGGCGCTTTGATTCAGGTGAAACGTGTTGCCAAAGAAAGAAAATTATCTGAAGATAAAGTAAAAGCTTTGGTTGAAGCAAACATCAATACACCAAAAGTTATGGGAACTCCAACTGTAAATGTATTGGAATTGAATGTGGCTTTGGATGCGCTTCGCTAGAAAAGGTTCTGAGGTTCTGAGCCGCTAAGGTTCTAAGACACTGAGGTTCCAAGTTTTCTATGCGTATTCTTGTCATTTCGACGAAGGAGAAATCTTCGTTGCAAGATCGACACAGATTGACATTCTTTGCGGAGCTACTTGCGAAGATTTCTCCTTCGTCGAAATGACAAAACTAGCCGTTGAATCAAAAACGTAAAAAATTAAATACCTACAAGGTTTTGAAAACCTTGCAGGAAACGAAAACGCCTTTTTTACCCCAAATGCCCTAGCCCCGATAGTAGTGAAAATCCTTTTGTGCCGGGGTTCGGCACAAAAGATTGAAACGGATAGCGGGAAATAGCTCCTAAAAAATCTACTTAATAAATAACCTTATGAGGATGAGATTAGCTTACGCTCAGTTCGCTGACGCTCGAGTGCTTCGTTCCTCGCAATGACTAACAAAATGAAAAAAATAATACTTACCGCTTTAATCGTTTTTGGTTTTAGCAATTTACATGCTCAGGAAGAAACAAAAAGCCCGTTTACGTTTTCGGGATATATAGATACTTATTATAGTTATGATTTTGGAAAACCGGATAATCATACACGCCCAAACTTTTTTTACAATTATAATAAGAGTAATGAAGTGAATATTAATTTAGGTATGGCAAAAGTGAATTACAACAAAGGCAATGTTCGTGGGAATTTTGCGTTAATGGCCGGAACTTACGCCGAATATAATATGGCGGCTGAACAAGGTTTATTGAAAAATGTATACGAAGCGAATGTGGGTGTAAAGATTTCGCAAAGTCACAATTTATGGATCGATGCGGGAATCATGCCGGCACATATAGGTTTTGAAAGTGCAATTGGAAAAGATTGCCAGACTTTGACCCGAAGCATTCTGGCCGAAAACTCTCCTTATTATGAAACGGGAGTAAAAATTGGTTACACCTCTGAGTCCGGAGCATGGTATTTGGCAGGAATGTATTTGAACGGTTGGCAGCGTATTGAGAAAGTAAAAGGGAATCAAACACCAGCTTTTGGAACCCAGATTACTTACAAACCATCAAACAAAGTGGTTTTGAACTGGAGTACTTATATTGGAAACGAGCAACCGGATATTGACAAAAAATGGCGTTACTTTAATAACTTTTACGGACAATTTAAAATAACGGAAAAAACAAACGTAACAGCTGGTTTTGATGTTGGTTCGCAACAGTCGGCTAAAAACAGTACTAAATACGATACCTGGTTTTCGCCAGTTGTTATTCTGCAATACAAACCAACTGATAAAATTCAGCTTGCAGCACGTGGCGAATATTATAGTGACGAAAAAGGAGTGATTATTACAACAGGAACTCCAAATGGTTTTAAAACTTACGGATTTTCAGCTAACTTTGATTACTTAGTTACTGATAATGTAATGTTTAGATTAGAGGCTAGAAATCTTTCGAGTAAAGATGAAATATTTACAAAAGACAATCTCCCAACGGATACAAATACGTTTGTAACGACTTCGCTGGCAATTAGCTTCTAGGATTCATTTGTCACGAATTCACGAATTATTTTAAATAAAAATGTGAATTCGTGGCTAAAAAAACTTTACGCCTTAGCGCCTTAGTGGCAAAAAAACATGAAAGAAGAAAAAGAAAATAATGCACAGCACTTTCTCGATTTAATTCAGAAATCACGAAAAGGAAAGTTTAAAGTCTATATTGGTATGAGCGCCGGTGTGGGTAAAACGTACCGGATGCTGCAAGAAGCTCATTCGTTACTGAAGAACGGAATTGACGTGAAAATTGGTTACATCGAAACACATATGCGAAAGGAAACGCATGAACTTTTATCTGGTTTGCCCGTAATTCCGCGGCGAACCATTTTCTATAAAGGAAAAGAGCTGGAAGAACTCGATGTACAGGCCATTATCAATCTTAGACCCGAAGTGGTCATTGTTGATGAATTGGCGCACACGAATGTTGAAGGAAGTAAAAATGAAAAACGCTGGCAGGATGTTCTGGAAATTCTGGAAGCGGGAATCAATGTGATTTCGGCAGTGAATATTCAGCATATTGAGAGTTTGAATGAAGATGTAAAACGCATTACCGGAATTGATGTTCAGGAGCGTATTCCCGATAATGTTTTGCGATTGGCAGATGAAGTGGTGAATATCGATTTGACTTCTGAAGATTTGATTGCACGTTTGAAAGAAGGAAAAATTTATACTCCGGATAAAATTCAGACGGCGTTGACTAATTTTTTTAAATCGGAACAAATTCTGCAATTGCGCGAACTGGCTTTAAAGGAAGTGGCAAGTCAGGTGGTTCGCAAAGTAGAAAATGAGGTACCTAATTTGCATGCATTACGACACGAAAAACTACTCGCCTGTATTAGCAGTAATGATAAAACCGCCAAAATTGTGATTAGAAAAGCAGCACGTCTGGCAAGTTATTATAATGGATCCTGGTATCTTTTGTATGTAGAAACACCTAAAGAAAGCAGTACGAGAATTGCATTAGACAAACAAAGACATTTGATTAATAACTTTAAACTGGCAGTACAATTGGGCGCAGAAGTTATTAAACTTGAAAATCCGAATATTGCAAATGCTATTTTGACAACTGTAGAAGAAAAACAAATTACAACTGTTTGTATCGGAAAACCTCATTTGAATTTATTTAAAGTAATTTTGTCTACAACGATTTTCAGACGATTATTAAATAGTTTGTCTTTATCGAATGTAGACCTTGTTATTTTATCTTAAATGTGAAATGTTTTATGTAAAATGTGAGATGTTTTTGTGAAATACCTTTTACATTTCACGATTAACTTTTTACTATAAAAAACAAATTATGAGAATTAAAACTAAATTGAATCTGGGAGTTGGATTATTATTTTTAATGATTATCATACTTTCATTAGTGAGCGGGTATTCTGTTTTTTTGATAAAAGCAGACACGGAGAATATTCTGAAAGCAAATTATAATACGCTTGAGTATTCCAGAAATATGATTTTGTCTTTGGACGAAATTAAAATGAGCAATGATGATAAGATTCATGTTTTTAAAGAGTATCTGCAAAAGCAAACGCAGAATGTTACTGAACCGGGAGAGAAAGAAGCAACAGCCAGTCTCGAAAAAAGCTTTGCAGTTTTAGAAAAAAATGGTTCTAATGAAGCAATAAAAACACAAATCAGACAGGACATTTTCTCGATAATGAAACTCAATCTCGATGCCATAAAACAGAAAAGTGATATTGCTAAACATACCGCCGAAACTGCCAATTTATGGATTGCGATCGTGGGGACTTTATGTTTTTTAATCGCTTTTAATTTACTGGTTAACCTGCCCAATAATATTGCTAATCCAATAAAAGAATTAACACTGAGTATTAAGGAAATTGCTAATAAAAACTATTCGGAACGAGTACATTTTACCAATCATAACGAATATGGAGATTTAGCAAAATCGTTCAATACAATGGCACAGAAACTTCAGGAATACAACGATAGTAATTTATACAAACTCTTCTTTGAAAAGAAACGACTGGAAACTTTAATCAATAATATGCATGATCCTATTATTGGTCTGGACCATGAAGGAATTGTTTTGTTTGCTAATGATGAAGCGTTAAAAATTATTGGT
This sequence comes from Flavobacterium chilense, assembly GCF_001602525.1. Lineage (GTDB taxonomy): Bacteria > Bacteroidota > Bacteroidia > Flavobacteriales > Flavobacteriaceae > Flavobacterium > Flavobacterium chilense. The sequence continues at coordinate 128,408 of NZ_LSYT01000013.1, read as the reverse complement.
CTTAAACTGGAAGATGTTATTGGTAAATCAGCTTCAGATTTGGCTTTATCGAATGATTTGATTCGTTCTTTGATTTTAAAACAAGATACTGATTCTCCAAAAAAACAGCCTCTTAAAATTTATGCTCACGGAAAAGAAAGCTATTTCGAAAAAGAAATTCTGAACATTACCATAATCCCAACGGGAGAAGAGAAAGAAATCAATATTGGTGATGTAATCATTCTTCGAAATATTACACTTTTTAAAGAACTGGATTTTGCTAAAACTAATTTTATTGCTACAGTTTCACATGAATTAAAAACGCCAATTGCTTCTATAAAACTTAGTCTTCAATTGCTTGAAAATACCAAAACGGGCGACATGAACGACGATCAGAAACAATTGGTTGAAAGTATTAAAGATGACAGTCAGCGGTTATTGAAAATTACAGGAGAATTGCTTAATCTGTCTCAATTAGAAACCGGAAATATTCAGCTGAATATTGAAAAAAGTAATCCGCATGAAATTGTAAATTATGCTGTTGAGGCTGTAAAAGTTCAGGCTGATCAAAAGCAAATTAAGCTTTTAATTGATACTGACGAAAACCTTCAGGACGTGAAAGCCGACAGTGAAAAAACGGGCTGGGTTTTGATTAATTATTTATCGAATGCCATTCGGTATTCTTCTGAAAAAAGCACGATTACCATCAAATTAAAAAAAGAAAATAATCAAATCGTATTTCAGGTTATCGACACCGGAAAAGGAATTGATACTCGATATAAAGACAGGGTTTTTGATAAATATTTTCAGGTTCCGGGAAGTCAAAAATCCGGAACGGGATTGGGATTAGCAATTAGCAAAGAATTTATAGAAGCTCAAAACGGAAGCGTTGGCGTAGAAAGTAATTTAGGATTAGGAAGTGCGTTTTGGTTTTCGTTGAAGGTTTAAAACTTTTTCGCCAGGAATTCACGAATTATTTTAAATTAAAATTCGTGAATTCCTGGCGAAAAAATTATGTATTTGAAGTATTATTTTTAATCTCCATCACTTCTCTTTTTACTTCAAGAAGCAATTCTTTCATACTCTCAGTTTCAGATAAAGTTTGTTTTTTATCTGATCGGCCAATGTTGCATTCGTATTCCCAAATCTCCAAAATATCAGAAGCTTTCACTTCATAATTTGGATAAAAACTATTATCTGATTCTAAAACCAATGTGTTCTTTTTGTTTTTATTGAGACGTTTGTATACCATACCTTCACTTTTGGTAATCAGGATGTAAGTTCTTCCATCCATCACCTCTCCCAGCCTTTCTACGTAACGTCCAATAATAATGGATCCATCTTCGTGTGGTGGCATCGAATCTCCTTCTACAGGAAAACCTCTATGCTTGCCCGGACCTAAAAACGGAAGCGAAACCTGCTGTAAACTTTCGATATATTCGGGATCAGCATATCCGTTTAGATAACCTGCTTTTGCTTTTTGAGATACAATTTCGATATAATTTTCGCCAAAATTATCTACCTGAATAGGTAAAATAAGTCGGTTGCCTTCGAGTTTTATTAAATTTTCGATGTTTATTTTTCGAATATCTACCGACAATAACAAATCGATACTTGTATGAAAAAACAAGGCGATTTTCTTTAAAATGTCGTACGGTGCTTCCGAAGTTCCGTCTTCGTATTTCACGTATCTTCCTCTTGTAATGCTAAGGTTTCCAGCTAATTTCTCCTGCGATATTTTATGCTTAACCCTTAATGCTCTGATGTTGTCTGAAAATAAGGACATAATTAATTTGTTATAATTTGGAACAGCAAATATACGAAAAAATGTTATCAACTGTACTAATTTTGCTTTATACAAAAAAACATTTTTTTGAAGGAATCATGAAATTGAGAAATATAAATACCACACAATCAATAGAATTATACATTCCCGATGTAAGTTCTGAAGTTAAACTGCCTTTTTTTGACGTTGGTATCAGCGCAGGTTTTCCTTCGCCTGCTGATGACTTTATCGAACTATCGATTGATCTCAACAAAGAATTCATCAAACATAAATACACTACTTATTTTGCCCGGGTAAAAGGACATTCTATGAAAAATGCCGGTATCAACGATGGCGATTTATTAATTATTGATAAAAGCCTGGAACCGCAAAATAATAAAATTGCGGTTTGCCAAATCGATGGTGAATTTACCGTAAAACGTATTAAAATAGAAAAAGACATCATCTGGCTTATTGCCGAAAATGAAGATTATCAGCCTATAAAAGTAACTCCGGAAAACAATTTTGTGATCTGGGGAATTGTAATTCACAGTATTAAATCCTTTTAAGTTTATTGTTAGTCTGAGCGAAGTTGAAGACCTTTTATACAATGGAGCCTTCCAACTTCGCTCAGGGTGACAAAATAGAAATAAAAAACACGTTTAGAAATGTTTGCTTTAGTCGATTGTAACAATTTTTATGCTTCTTGTCAAAGAGTATTTGAGCCAAGTTTAAGAGGAAAACCTATCGTTATTCTCTCTAACAATGATGGCTGTGTTATTTCGCGTTCTGATGAAGCTAAAGCGCTGGGCATACCAATGGCTATTCCTGCTTTTAAGTATGAAGCTATTTTTAAAGAAAAAAACATTTTTGTCTATTCTTCTAATTATCCGCTATACGGTGATATGAGCAATCGGGTCATGAACCTGCTTCAGACTTATACTCCCGAAATCGAAATTTACAGTATCGATGAAGCTTTTCTAAAATTTTCAGGTTATGATTTATTTGATCTGAATGCACTGGGTTTAAAAATGCGAAAAGAAGTCACTCAAGGAACAGGTATTCCTGTCAGCATAGGTTTTGCGCCTACCAAAGCTTTGGCTAAAATGGCGAATAAAATTGCCCGAAAATTTGCAGATCGTACACAAGGTGTTTATTGTATGGACTCTGAAGAAAAAAGAATTAAAGCATTAAAGTGGAGTAAAATTGAAGACGTTTGGGGAATTGGAAGAAAACATGCCAAGCGGCTTAAATTAAAAAAAATCAACACGGCTTATGAGTTTACCCAACTTCCGGATGCCTGGGTAAGAAAAGAAATGTCTGTCGTTGGACTTCGGTTAAAACATGAATTAGAAGGAAAACCAACCTTAGACTTAGAAGAAGCCGCAGACCGTAAAATGATTGCCACGACGAGATCTTTCGAAAAAAGATATACTACTTATGAAGAAATCTCAGAACGAATCAGCACGTTTACAGCTTCCTGTGCTGAAAAATTAAGACGTCAGGAGTGTCACTGTAATATGGTAACTGTTTTTATACAGACTAGTTTTCTAAAGAATGAGCCATCGCACTATTCACGTAGTATTACCATTACTACTGATTTTCCGACCAATTCGACAATAGAACTTAATGAGGCTGCGCAAAAAGGATTTAAAGCTATTTTTAAAAAAGGATATCGCTATAAAAAAGCTGGCGTAATTGTAATGGGCTTAACGCCAAATAGTGAAACACAGCTTAATTTATTCGAAACTTCAAATCCTAAACATCAGCCTCTAATGAGGGCAATTGATCAAATGAACAGGAGTTACGGTAATAATAAAATTAAATTCGGTGTGCAGTCTTTGGGACGGCAATGGAAAATGAAGCAGAACAGATTATCTCCCAAGTTTTCTACTGTACTCAAAGATGTTATTACAGTTAAAGTTTAAATATAAACAACAGAAAAACAATCGGTTTTACGTTATATAAAGATGAAAAATACGGAATACGCTATAGTCGATATTGAAACCACGGGTGGTAATGCCAGTGGCAGCCGCATTACAGAAATTGCCATTATCATTCATGATGGTAAAAATGTTATTGACCGCTATGAAACACTTGTAAATCCTGAAAAAGACATACCACTCTCTATTTTTGGCTTAACGGGTATCAATAACGAAATGGTTGCTCATGCGCCTATTTTCGATGATATTTCAGAAAAAGTATTAGAGATGCTTACAGATCGTGTTTTTGTGGCTCATAATGTCAACTTCGATTATTCATTTGTTCATCATCAGCTGGAACAGGCTGGCTTTAAATGGACAGCAAGAAAATTGTGTACCGTTCGTGCGGCAAGAAAAATCAAACCGGGATTAGGTTCTTACAGTTTAGGCAATCTTTGCAATTCCTTAAATATATCTTTAGAAAACAGGCATCGTGCCGGCGGAGATGCAGACGCAACAGCTATATTGTTTTCTTTATTACTGGAATGGGATGATGCAGGAGAAATCGACAAAATGATCAAAAAAACAGCACAAGATCAGCGTTTACCGCCCAATTTACCTCCTGATGATTTTAATAATTTACCTGAAAAACCAGGCGTATATTATTTTTATAATCAGGCAAAAAAGGTGATTTATGTTGGTAAAGCCATTAACATAAAAAAACGTGTGGCTTCTCATTTTAGCGGTAATAATATTAATCCTCAAAGACAACATTTTTTAAGAGACATTTACGGAATTTCCTTTGAGATTTGTGCAACCGAACTAATGGCGCTTTTGCTGGAATGCACAGAAATTAAAAAGCTTTGGCCAACCTACAATAGGGCATTAAAGCGTTTTGAACCCAAATTTGGGCTTTATCAATATGAGGCAAGAAGCGGTTATAAATATCTGGCTATTGGAAAAGTAAGCAAATTTCAAGTTTGCATTCATGAATTTAACAGTCAATATGATGGTATTAATTTACTGCGAAGCCTGGCTGAAAAGTTTGAAATTGATCATCGTTTCTGTAAATATACCAAATCTGAAGAGGGAGATTTTTTTCAAAATGATATTAAAGATTTACCCGATGTTTCGCTTCATAATGAGCAAGTTGACAATGCTATTGATTTTTTATTAAATAACAGGCCGAGTTTTGCGATTATAGATAAAGGAAGATCTAAAGATGAACGCAGTTGTATCTGGATCCAAAACGGACATTTTTATGGTATGGGATATATTCCGTCTGATGCTTCGATTCATGATCCATCAGAAGTAAAAAATTATGTTACGGCTTATAAAGGCAATCAATACATGGTACATTTGATTTTTGCTTTTGCAGAAAAATATCCGGGTAAAGTATTCTTTAATAAACAATATTAAATAAAAAATAGAGCTGTAAAAAATAAAGTTATGACACTATTTAACGACACCGAATTATTTACCGCAGGTTTGGGAGGAAAAAAGATATTTGACATTCCGGATTCTGAATTGATTTTGATCGATAATTTTTTCACAAAAGAAGAATCTGATCGTTTTTATGACAGAATACTTCACAAAACCAAATGGCGAGAATATGAAATGGAAATTTACGATAAAACTTATACTGTTCCCCGAATGATTTCCTGGTATGAAGACAAAGATAATCCGGGTGCAGATCCAAAAGGTCCTGACTGGACTTATGAATTGTTAATGATCAGAAGCCGTGTAGAGAAAGAAACCCAACTTGATTTTAATAGTCTGCTTTTAAATTTATATCGAAACGGAAATGATGGTGTAGGCTGGCATAGTGACAAAGAACATAATACCGGACCAAATCCTGTTATTGCTTCGGTAACTTTTGGAGAAACCAGAATGTTTAAACTTCGTCATAAATACAGTAAGGAGATTCCGCAAATTGAAATTCCGTTGCATCACGGTTCTTTTTTATTAATGGCAGGAACAACTAATAGTTTCTGGCAACATCAGGTTCCTAAAACAGCACGAAATGTTTTACCTAGAATCAACTTAACATTCAGGCAAGTTAAACGGAGAGAATGATTTATTGAAAACTTAAAAATAACATCATTTTTTTAACTCAACAGCGATAAGGAAAATTCTGTCGAAAAAAGTTAAATTACTGATTGTATGCACCTTTTATTAGGCAGACCCTTTCTTTTTTACTACTTTTGCAACCCTTTTTTAAATTACAATATTATAATGGCTTATTCAAACAATGATTTAATGCGTTTCCTGGATGCGCAAAATAAACTATATCTTACTGCTTTTTCTGAAATTAAAAAAGGAAAAAAAGAAACGCATTGGATGTGGTTCATTTTTCCTCAAATAAAAGGATTGGGTACTAGTGATACTTCAAATCTTTATGCGATTGCCGATCTAAAAGAAGCTTCAGAATTTTTGCAACATCCTATTTTAGGGAAGCATCTTATAGAAATTTCAGAACTGTTATTAACCTTTAGAAGAAAATCAGCTGATGGAATTTTTGGAGATTTAGATGCCCGAAAACTACGTTCGTCTATGACACTTTTTTCGATGGCAGAAAATACCAATCCAATATTTCAGGAAGTATTAGAGGCGTTTTTCTCTGGAGAATCAGATCCACTTACTATATCTATTATTAATTCGACTATAAAATCATCTGTTGAGCCTGCTGTTGTATAACAACCTCAATAGATTATTTGGTATCAAAAAGACACTGTTGTAAGCAGTGTCTTTTTTTTATGTTAACTTCTTAAAAATATCTATTCTTCTTTTGGTTTTGTTAAGTAGTAAACCGGAATTCCGGTTACCATAATTAATACTCCCCAGCCACAAGTTGAGAATTTTGTAATTAACAATGAAACGCAAATTGCTGCTGCAGTAATGATGTATAACATTGGTAAAAACGGATATCCAAATGCTTTATAAGGTCTTTCGACATTCGGCATTTTTTTACGCAGAATAAAGATTCCGTAAATTGTCAGAATATAGAAAATCAGAACGATGATGATTACGAAATCCAGTAAATCTCCATATTTTCCTGTTAGACATAAGGCCGAAGCCCAGATACATTGTGCCCAAAGTGCCCATGCCGGAACACTTGAACTATTTAAAACAGAAGCTTTTTTAAAGAATAATCCATCATTTGCCATGGTATAATAAACTCTGGCCCCTGCCATAATTAATCCGTTGTTACAGGCAAAAGTCGAAATCATAATCATGATTGCGATAATAAGTGTTCCTATGTTTCCAAAAATATATTGTGAAGCCACAACTGCTACCCTGTCTGATTTTGCTGTTGCTATTTCGTCAAGCGGAATTACAGCTAAATACATAATATTGGTTAATACATAAATTATCGTCACGATAAAAGTTCCAAGAAATAAACTGAAACCTACATTACGTTTTGGATTTTTAATTTCTCCGGCAATAAAAGTAACACCATTCCAGGCATCACTGGAAAATAATGAGCCTACCATTGCTGCTGAGATTCCGGTAATTAAAGCTGTTCCGCCAATTGGTAACCATGATCCGGTTTCTTTATTAAACAAACGTGTATTCCAGGCATCTGCCCAGTTTGCATCCCAAACAGAAGCTTTTGCTGCAAGCGTTAACCCAAAGACAATCAACCCAAGTAATGATAAAATTTTGATAATCGTTAAAACCGTTTGAAGAATTTTACTGTTCTTAACACCTCTACTGTTTATATATGTTAACAAAACAATTGTAAAAATCGAAACAAGCTGTGCTGCATTAAGTTTAAAAGCACCTAATTCGAAAAGTATATTTTCATCGCTAAAAGGTTCGTATAAATAAGCCGCGAATTTTGAAAAAGCGACTCCAACTGCTGCAATTGTTCCGGTTTGAATTACTGCAAAAAAGCTCCATCCATACAAAAAGGCAATTAATTTATTGTATGCTTCTTTTAAATACACATACTGTCCTCCTGCTTTGGGAAACATTGCACTCAGCTCGCCGTAACTTACTGCGGCTATAATTGTAATTAGTCCTGATATTAGCCAAATCAATGTTAGCCATCCTGCAGATCCTACTTGTCTGGCGATATCAGCACTTACAATAAATATCCCGGATCCAATCATAGAACCTACTACAAGCATAGTTCCGTCTAATAATCCGAGTTCTCTTTTAAAATTTTCCTGGTCGTTTTCTTGCATTTTTTTTTGGTTTTTGGGTTGGTTAAAGATATACTTTTTTCTGAAATTTTAGATTTTAGATAACAAATTTTAGATTATTTGCTTTATGAATTAGAATTCCTCAACTAAAATTCAAATTTGAAGACCTTAATTAAATCCCAATCCAGGTCTTTTAAAACAAGATCATATATTATTTTAGAATTCAAAAACTATATTCTATAACTTTAACAGCAGTAAAACTTCATTACAATCAATGATAAATCAACAAGAAGAAATAATAAATAAGATTGCTCAAAACAAATTAGATTTTAATCTTGGTATACAGCAATTATTAGAACATCCTGAATATAATTTTGAGAGATTTCATCTCATTATAACATTTTTCATTTTTAATGCTATTCCAAATAAAACAGATTATAATTCAGAAACGTATCAAAACGCCATAAGTACAATTCCATTAAAGCCAACCTGTACTTCTATAGTACTTCTAAAAAGATTCCCTACAAAAATAGCATTCAACAAATTAGTTGAACTTCCGGAAAACGAACATATAAAAATATTAATTTCTTTGGTTTGGATTTTTAAAATATTAGACACTGAAAGACGGAACACTGAATGTAAAAATGGCTGTGGGCATTTCTGGCATGAATCTTAATTAAAGAATACCTCATCAATAACATTTTTCTATTACCAAATCATTCTATTGAAAGTAAGGTTTTCTCTCAAAATCACTCTTTTTCAAGTTAAACAAAAAAGTATATTCTCAACGGTTGTTTTAGCTAAGTAAATCCATCAAGCTTCAATTTATAAGCAAAAAACAAGTAATAAATAACTGATTAACAAATACTTATGAATCATTTAAATTTTAAAAAGAAAAAAGAAACTATAGGTAAATACATGCTCTTTTTTTATTAAATTTGATACAGGTGTCTATAAGTCATAAAATACTGAACAATTTAATTAACAATTGTTTATCATTTATACAGTAAAAAAATCGCTCCCAAACGTTTTTTTATAACAGACACTCAGCCAAAGCGGACTTTTTAAGGCAGAAAATTAAGTTATTAACCTACAAATTGAAGAATTATGTCTAAAGGTCATTTTTTTAAGAATTTTCGTCTTCCTAATGTTTTTGTTTTATTGCTAATTGTTTTTATTTCCTGTGCTTTACTAATCTGCATCAATTTTTTTACTATTAAAATATTGTCTGCTAACAGAGCTTATGTTAATGGTGAATCTCACTATTCAAAAGGGCAAAAAGATGCTTCCCGTCATTTGATTACTTATTTATATACCAAAGAGCCTATTCAATGGAAATTGTACAATGAAGAACTTAAAGTTCCTCAGGGTGATGGTATTGCGCGTAGAACTCTTTTAAAAGCAGGTGATAATGAAGTTGCAAGACAAGGCTTTACCATCGGACGCAATCATAAAGACGATCTTGACGATCTTGTTTGGCTGTTTGTAAATTTTAAACAGATTTCTTTTCTGGCAAAAGCAATTCATGAATGGGAACAAGGTGATAATTTAATAAATGAGCTTTTTATTATTGGAACACAGATTAATGCAAAAATTCAACACAACGCACTGACAGCTTTAGATCAGCAAAAATATCTTAATCAAATTAGTAATATTAGCGACAAGCTTACTATTAACGAACGTAACTTTTCGAATACTCTGGGTGAGGGAACCCGAAAAATTAAAAGTCTTCTTATTATAACCAATATAATTTTTATCCTTATTATCATCTTAAGTGTCTGTTCTTACTATTCTATAATGGTAAAACGGCTACTTGTTTCTAAAAAAGAAATCGAAGTTAAAAATGAAGATCTATTACTCGTAAATCGCGAATTAGACCGTTTTGTTTATAGTGCCTCACATGATTTAAGATCTCCTATAACTTCATTAAAAGGTTTAATCGAAATTACACAACTGGAAGATGATATTGATCAGATAAAAGATTATTTGGGTTTAATGTATCAAAGTCTGGCAAAACAAGACCAATTTATTAACGACATCATCGATTATTCTAAAAACAAACGAAAACAAATTGTAATTGAACCTGTTAGTTTACAGGAATTATTCAATGAAGCCATTTCGCAGCTCATGCACATCGAAAATGCAAACAAGATAACTTTTAAACAGGAAGTATTGGTTGATCAGATTCAGAGTGATGGATTACGCTTAAAGATCATTATCAGTAATTTAATTTCGAATGCCATAAAATATGCTGACAATAGTAAACAGGAAATGTTTATTAGCATTAAAACTTATATCGCAGACGGTTCTCATAATATTGAAGTGGCTGATAACGGAATTGGAATTAATGAAGAGTTTAAAGATTCTATTTTTGAAATGTACTTTGGTACTAATAAAAATAAAGGCTCCGGACTTGGTCTTTATATTGTAAAAGAAGCTGTAGAAAATATTAAAGGTCAGATTTCTGTGGTTTCAGAAAGCAACATCGGAAGCAAGTTTACTGTAACTATACCTCACTCTCATGGAATTTAAAACTACATTTTTATTAATTGAAGACAATTTAATTGATCAGCTTATTATCAGGCAATTATTTAAGAAAGTGCTTCATGTTGATTCAATTGTAATTGCAAACAATGGTAAAGAAGGTATTGATTGGCTCATTACCAGGAAAAACCATGAATCTTTGATTATCCTGTTAGATATTCAAATGCCTGTTATGAATGGTTTTGAATTTTTGGATGCTTTTGATAAGCTTAAAAATGAAGTAAAAAAAGAAACTCAAATTTTTGTACTCTCCTCAACTTTAGATCCAAAAGAAATTGACTTAATAAACGGGAATAATTATGTAACCGGATTTTTAAACAAGCCTTTTCAGATTGAAGACTTTACTACTATAATTAGTTTAACTTCTAATTAATTATTCTAAAATTCGATTTACCTGAGAAAAAGACCTTTGATAATAAGGTTCTCTTGTTGAAGAAATCATTACTCCTCCATGGGTTGAAGAATGAACAAATTTAATTTCTCCGTCTGAAACTTCGACCACCATTCCAACATGGTTAATATGGCGTCTTCCGTTGGTTTTAAAGAAGATTAAATCTCCCTTTTGTGCTTCATCTGTACCTACTCTTGTACCAATTCTTGATTGTTCTATAGAGCTTCTTGGCAGCTTAATATCAAAATTATTAAAAGTACAGATCATTAATCCTGAGCAGTCAAAACCTGCTTTTGTTGTTCCTCCCGATCGATAACGTGTCCCTATATTCTCGGTTGCATTTACAATCAATTGATTAATTAAATCTGAATGATTGCTTACTCTGAATACTGAGGTTGAATCTTTTTTTACAGTTGATTCCTCGGCTACCTGAACAGTTGGCTCTGCAGAAGAAATAGTTTGCTCTGTTTTTAATGCCTGTAATGCATCTGCTTTTTCCTGAGAAACTTGTATTTTAAGTACCGAACCTACTTTTAACCTTTTTTTGATTGCTGGATTTTGCTTTTCTAATTCGGCAACCGTTATTCCAAATTCTTTTGCAATGGCGTATTTTGTTTCTTTCGATTGAACTTCCCGTGAAACTTCTACATTATTTTGAACTGGTGGCTGAGTGTTTTCAATTACTGGCGAAGAAGATGCAATGGCATTTGACGGAATATTGATTTGTTGCCCAATCTTTAAGCCTTCGGTTTCTAAAAGCGGGTTGGCTTTCTTTAAATCATCTACTGAAACATTGTATTTTTTTGAAATTCCCCAAAGAGTTTCTTTTGCTGAAACTTCATGTGTTCCCGGAGTTGATACTGATGTTGGTGGAGGGGTTGTGTTAACAATAACTTCTGTTTTTTTTGAAGTCCCTTTTTTATTACTATTAGGGATTAATAAAACTGAATTTAATTTTAAGACTTTAGGGGCATTAGGATTTGCTTCTGCAATATCTTTAGCTTTAACTCCGTATTTCTTAGCAATTACAGTAAGGTTTTCTCCTTTTGATATTTTATGTTTGATAAATTTTTCCTGAGAAAAAACACCAACACTAAAAAAAAACAATACTATAATTAATCTAAAAACCATACCTATTAAAGTTTAATGAATACTTTTTTAAGTTAAGACAATAATTCAAACTCAAAAGGAGCAAATATATTACCTAAAAAAGCGAATTTAACTTTTTAAAGTCGATAATACACCTTTTTTAACAACTAATTTACCTTGATTTAACAAGCTCGGCATAGAAATTGTGCCAACACTTTGAAATCCTGCTTTTTATACAAGAAGACATTTTTTGAACCAAAACTAATCTAAATCCGAAAATAGTGTGAAAAAATTACTTTTAATTTTAGCTTTTCTTCCTTTCTTTTCAATTGCTCAAACCATAAATGGTGTAATTGTTTCTCAGAAAAACAATCTTCCAATTGAAGATACTAACGTTTTTGCTGTATCTAGTAAAGTTGGAACCATAACGAATAAAAACGGTGAATTTACTTTAAAGCTTCTTCCAAAATACAATAATAACGAAATATTAGAATTCTCTCATATTGGTTATCTTACAACAAAAATTTCTCTGAGTGATTTATCACAGCAAAAGTTTAAAGTCTCGCTTAAAGAAGACATTGAAAATTTATCCGGAGTAACTGTTCCCGTCAACCAAAAGCTAACGTTAAAATCGAAACTTTCGTTCAAAAAACTTTCTCCTTTAAAATATCCCATTTTTGCATTTGGATCGTTTCTGAAGGATGGCAAAATCTATATTATTGGCGGAGACGGATCTCGTGAATCTGATCCATGGAAGAAACTCACTGCAGAAAAACCTGACCCTTCTTTAAAAGATCTTCAGGATGAACTGCGACAAAATTCTACACTTTTGCTTTATAAAGGTGATTTTTCTACTTATGATATTAAGACTGATAGTTGGGAAATTTCGCCTATAAAATTTGCAAAAAGAGCGTATCACAATGTTCATTTATACAACAATAGCATTTATGTATTAGGCGGAAAAAGAATCTCTGTAAACGGAAAATTTGAGTATTTGCAAGATAAGATTGAAGTTTTAGACCTTAACAGCAATACTATTAAAACAGACAATACAAATCCGCATCAGGCTTCTGATTTTGCTTCTTTCCTCTACAAGGATAATATTATTGTAATGGGTGGTTCTGTAAAAATGACGGAAAATGGCAAAAAAGATTTTACCAATAAGGTCCATTTATATAACCTTACTTCAGGATATTGGTATGAACTTGCCAATATGCCTACAGCAAAAGAAACTACCGGAATCACAATAAATGACAAAATTTATCTGATTGGAGGCACTAATGGAAACCCTGTATCAGAAATTGAAACTTTTGATTTAAACACACAAAAATGGCAAACAGAAGGCGAATTGTTTTCAGGAATAGAAAGACCTGCCATTGCTTATCATGATAGTATTCTTTATTTTTTTGAAGCCCGAAAAATGTATGTTTATAATCTAAACACGAAGCAATTGAAAGAATATGAAATTGAGTTACCATTAAAACATAGTGCCATGTATTTTGACAATGATAAATTATATATTTTAGGAGGGGTTAATGACAAAAACTATTCTAAAACTGCTTCTGCTGATGTTTTAAGTATTGACATTGAAGAATTTGAAACCACAAAACCTACCAGAACTAAAATTTTATCACAAGAAGTGAATACAGTAAAAACTAATGGATAATTTTCTTTTGAAAACAAATGCCTTAGCCCGGATGGAAGCGGCATCCTTTTTATTTTTTCTTTAAAAATAAAAAGATACAGCGAACAGCCGGATGAGCTTCTAATAAAAAAAACGCACTGTTTACACAGCGCGTTTTTTAGTATAATTGAATTTTAAAAGTTTAAGCTTTTCCGGCAGCAATTAAGTTTAGTGCAGAACCTGCAACAAACCAGCCAATCTGTCCTTCATTATAAGTATGGTTTGCCAGAATTATATCTTTAGTACCATCTGCGTGAACGAACTCTAATGTTAATGGTTTTCCTGGTGCAAACTCCGTTAAATCTAAGAAGTTGATGGTATCATCTTCCTGAATTTTATCGTAATCTGTTTCATTAGCGAAGGTTAATCCTAAAAGCCCTTGTTTTTTAAGGTTTGTTTCGTGAATACGAGCAAAAGACTTCACTAATACCGCTTTAACTCCTAAGAAACGTGGTTCCATAGCAGCGTGCTCACGAGAAGAACCTTCTCCGTAATTGTGATCTCCTACAACAATAGACGGAACTCCGGCAGCTTTGTATGTACGGGCAACAGCAGGAACGGCATCATATTGTCCTGTTAATTGATTTTTAACAGCGTTTGTTTTTTGGTTGTAAGCGTTTACTGCTCCAATCAACATATTATTCGAAATATTATCTAAATGTCCGCGGAAACGTAACCAAGGCCCAGCCATTGAAATATGGTCGGTTGTACATTTTCCGAAGGCTTTGATCAATAGTTTTGCGCCAGTAATATTTTTCCCGTCCCATGGATCAAACGGAGCTAATAACTGTAAACGTTCTGATGCAGGATTTACTACTACCTGAACACCTGAACCATCTGCAGCCGGAGCCTGAAATCCCGGATCTTCGGCATAGAAACCTTTAGCAGGAAGTTCGTCTCCTGTTGGAGCATCCAGCATTACTTCTTCTCCATCTTCGTTGATTAATTTATCTGTTAAGGGATTAAAGCCTAAATCACCAGCGATTGCCATTGCCGTTACTAATTCCGGAGAACCAACAAAAGCTAGCGTATTTGGGTTACCGTCTGCACGTTTAGAGAAGTTACGATTGAAGGAGTGAACAATTGTATTTCTTTCCTCTTTTTCTGCTCCTTCTCTATCCCACATACCAATACATGGTCCGCAGGCATTAGCAAAAACAGTTGCCCCAATTTTATGAAAGGTATCAATAAACCCATCTCTTTCAATAGTTGAACGAACTACTTCAGAACCCGGAGTAATCGTAAACTCGGCTTTTGTTTTTAAGTTTTTATCTGCAACTTGTCTTGCCAAAGAGGCTGCACGAGAGATATCTTCGTAAGAAGAGTTGGTACAAGAACCAATTAAACCAACCTGAATTTGTAATGGCCAGTTATTTTTGATTGCTTCTTCTTTCATTTTAGAAATTGGAGTAGCTAAATCAGGAGTAAAAGGACCGTTTAAATGCGGCTCTAATTCAGATAGGTTAATTTCGATTACCTGATCAAAATATTTTTCCGGGTCTGCATAAACTTCCGGATCTCCGGTTAAATACGGCGCAATTTTATCTGCAGCATCGGCTACATCTGCTCTGTTTGTAGAACGCAGGTAACGTCCCATTGAAGCATCATAACCAAAAGTTGAAGTAGTAGCACCAATTTCAGCTCCCATATTACAAATCGTACCTTTCCCTGTACAAGACATCGAAGTTGCGCCTTCTCCAAAATATTCCACGATAGCACCTGTACCACCTTTTACGGTCAAAATACCGGCAACTTTAAGAATAACATCTTTAGGAGCTGTCCATCCTGATAATTTACCAGTTAGTTTTACTCCAATTAATTTAGGAAATTTAAGTTCCCACGCCATTCCGGACATTACGTCCACTGCGTCAGCTCCACCAACTCCAATGGCAACCATTCCTAATCCTCCTGCATTTACAGTATGAGAATCTGTACCAATCATCATTCCGCCAGGGAAAGCGTAGTTTTCAAGTACTACCTGGTGAATGATTCCAGCTCCCGGTTTCCAGAAGCCTATTCCGTATTTATTAGAAACTGAAGACAGGAAGTCAAAAACTTCATTACTTTGTGTTTTTGCTCTGGCCAAATCAGTTGCAGCGTCTACTTTTGCCTGAATCAAGTGATCGCAGTGTACCGTTGTAGGAACTGCAACTTTAGACTTTCCTGCATGCATAAATTGCAATAATGCCATTTGAGCAGTCGCATCCTGACATGCAACACGGTCTGGTGCAAAATCAACATAATCAACTCCTCTTCCAAATGCCTTTGTTGGATTTCCATCCCAAAGGTGATTGTATAAAATTTTCTCTGTTAAGGTAAGTGGACGACCAACAATCTCGCGTGCTTTGTCAACACGGCCTGGCATGTTTTCGTACACTTTTTTAATCATTTCGATATCAAAAGCCATATTATAATTGTTTTTGTTTTTTTATTTTATTTAGAACATCACAAGTTACAAAAAATAGAGGAGCTATAAAAGAAAAAGCCCGAGTTTATCACTCGGGCTTTTGAAATATTAATAATCATATGATTACATAACTAACTGTTTATTAGAAGGTGCAAACTTAGTTAAGTTGATTCCTTCTACGGCAGTTGTATATTCTTCTAATGTTGGAGTTCTACCCAAAATTGTAGACAAGACTACAACTGGTGTAGACGAAAGTAATGACTCTCCTTTTTTGCCTTCAGTATCTTCTACAACTCTTCCCTGGAATAAACGCGTTGAAGTTGCCATTACTGTATCTCCTTTAGCTGCTTTTTCCTGGTTCCCCATACAAAGGTTACATCCTGGACGTTCTAAATACAACATGTTTTCGTATTCTGTACGTGCAGCACCTTTTGGAGCATTATCGTCGAATTCGAAACCTGAGTATTTTTGTAAAACTTCCCAGTCACCTTCGGCTTTCAACTCATCAACAATATTATAAGTTGGAGGAGCAACAACAAGCGGAGCGTTGAATTCAACTTTTCCTTTTTGTGCTTCTACGTTTTTCAACATTTGAGCAAGGATTTTCATGTCTCCTTTGTGAACCATACAAGATCCGATAAATCCAAGATCAACTTTTTTCTCACCTCCGTAGAAAGATAAAGGTCTGATTGTATCGTGCGTATATCTTTTAGAAACATCAGCATTATTTACATCTGGATCGGCAATCATAGGCTCAGCAATCAAATCAAGATCTACTACAACTTCAGCATAATACTTAGCATTTGCATCCGGAGTTAAAGCTGGTTTTTCAGCTGATTTAATTTCAGTAATTCTCTTATCTGCTTTGTTGATCAATCCTTGAAGAACGTGTTTCTCGTTATCCATACCTTTATCGATCATGATCTGGATTCTGCCTTTTGCAATTTCCAATGATTCGATTAAAGTATCATCTTCAGAAATACAGATAGAAGCTTTTGCTTTCATCTCTGCAGTCCAGTCAGTAAATGTAAATGCCTGGTCAGCTGTAAGAGTTCCGATGTGCACTTCGATAATTCTACCCTGAAAAACATTTTCTCCTCCAAATTGGTGAAGCATTTGCGCCTGAGTAGCATGAACAACATCACGGAAATCCATATACCCTTTCATATCTCCTTTGAAAGTAACTTTTACAGATTCCGGAATTGGCATTGAAGCTTCACCAGTAGCTAATGCTAGGGCAACAGTTCCTGAGTCAGCACCAAAAGCAACACCTTTTGACATTCTGGTATGAGAGTCACCACCAATAATGATAGCCCACTCATCAATAGTGATATCGTTAAGTACTTTGTGGATTACGTCTGTCATTGCATGATAAACACCTTTTGGGTCACGAGCTGTGATCAAACCAAAATCGTTCATGAATTTCATTAATTTAGGAATGTTTGCCTGAGCTTTTTTATCCCAAACTGAAGCAGTATGACAACCTGATTGGTATGCTCCATCAACGATTGGAGAAATCACCGTTGCTGCCATAGACTCTAATTCCTGAGCAGTCATTAAACCTGTAGTATCTTGAGAACCTACAATGTTAACCTCTACACGAACGTCAGAACCAGCGTGCAATACTTTTCCTGGAGCAATTCCAACTGCATTTTTGTTGAAGATTTTTTCTACTGCAGTAAGACCTTGTCCTTCGTGAGAAACCTCTTTTGAAGGAGCATATACAAGAGGAGCTTCTACATCAAGAACTTTAGCTGCTAATGTTTGAAGTTTTTTACCAAATACGATAGCATAAGAACCACCAGCTTTGATAAATTCCATTTTTTGAGGAGTAAATGCTTTAGAAATATCAATCAATTCCTGATCTCCATTATAAAGTTTTTTCTCTTTAATATTGATTGTCAAAACCGTTCCTGTAGCAACAGAATATGTTTGCTCCAGAATTGGTTCGTCGTTTTCGTTACGAATAACATTTCCTTCTGCATCAACTTTTTTAACCCAGTTTTTAAGGTCTAAACCAATACCACCAGTAACATCAACAGTAGTAAGGAAAATTGGAGAAATTCCGTTTGTTCCTCCAACAATTGGAGCAATGTTTACAAATGGAATATATGGACTTGCTTGTTTTCCTGTCCAAAGTGCCACGTTATTTACACCAGACATTCTGGAAGATCCTACACCCATAGTTCCTTTTTCAGCAATTAACATCACACTTGCATCAGGATGCTGTGCTTGTAATGCTTTAATTTCTTGCTGTGCCTGAGGCGTAATCATACATTGACCGTGAAGTTCACGATCTGAACGCGAGTGAGCCTGATTACCCGGAGAAAGTAAATCTGTTGAAATATCACCTTCACCAGCAATAAATGTTACTACTTTAATTGTGTCTGCTACTTCTGGAAGCTTTGTAAAAAACTCGGCCTGAGCATAACTTTCAAGAATTTCTTTAGCAATTTGATTGTCATTTTTAAAAGCCTCTATTAAGCGGTCTGTGTCCGCTTCATAAAGAAAAACCTGCGTTTTAAGAACTTTTGCAGCTTCTTTTGCAATATCAGCATCATTACCCAAAGCTAAATCAAGTAATACCTCAATAGAAGGCCCGCCTTTCATATGTGATAATAACTCAAAAGCAAAAGTCGGAGTGATTTCTTTCACTTCAGACTGACCAAGAATAATTTCTTTTAAGAACTTAGCTTTCTCACCAGCAGCACTTGTGGTTCCCGGTAAGGTATTATAAATAAAAAACTTAAGAGAATCTTCTCGATACTCGTTATCTAAATCTTTAATTTGTGCAATAATTTCGCTTAATAATTCAGCTCCATCAATTGGTTTTGGGTGAAGTCCCTGATTTTTACGTTCTTCAATTTCCTGGATATAATCCTTATAAATATTCATAATAAAGGCAGATTTATTTTTTTTACGCAAATTTAAGCATTAAAGGCGATAATTAAAAAAAATATAACAGAAGTCGCCTTTTCAAAAATTATTATTGCTAAAAAACGATTTTCACTGCTTGTTTTTACCAAAATATCAATTTTGTATTAAAAAAATGAATTATTGATATTTTAAAATCTTTTCATTAACAAAGTCGAAATTTAATGTTATAAAGTAAGTGAGATTTTACCTCTATTTCCACAAAGAACAGTTCTAAATAAGCTATTATAACGTTATAGTTGTCGTTTTGAGATCAATTTTACTTCTTTTTAAAATCTAAAAATTGAATTATTATTTAAAACTAAGTCTTCAATTAAAATAGAAAAGCCTGACAAGATCTGTCAGGCTTTTATCATATCTATTTTTATAATTTACATCAATTTTTGAATAATAATCTCTTCTGTAATTCCTTCCGCATCTGCTTTATAATTTTTGATAATTCTGTGACGCAAAATTCCGGTTGCAACCGCTTTTACATCTTCAATGTCTGGTGAAAACTTACCATTAAAAGCAGCATGAGCTTTTGCAGCTAATATTAAATTTTGAGATGCTCTTGGCCCTGCTCCCCAATCCAGATAATTCTTTACAAAATCATTTGACAAACTATTATCAGGACGTGTTTTACTTACTAAAGTTACCGCATATTCAATTACATTATCAGCCACTGGAATTCTACGGATTAAATGCTGAAAATCGATAATTTCCTGAGCTGTAAATAATGGTTTAATTTCTACTTTATTATCAGATGTTGTCTGCTTTACCACCTTTACTTCTTCTTCAAAAGTGGGATATTCTAATTTAATAGCAAACATAAAACGATCTAATTGAGCTTCCGGTAAAGGATAAGTTCCTTCTTGTTCAATTGGATTTTGTGTTGCCAGAACAAAATAAGGCAAATCTAATTTATAGTTTTGTCCTGCAATTGTAACAGAACGTTCCTGCATTGCTTCAAGTAAGGCGGCCTGTGTTTTAGGTGGTGTTCTGTTAATCTCGTCAGCAAGGATAATATTAGAAAAAATTGGTCCTTTTATGAATTTAAAATGTCGGTTTTCATCCAGAATTTCACTTCCTAAAATATCAGAAGGCATTAAGTCAGGCGTGAACTGAATTCTTTTAAAATCTAAACCTAAAGCTTGCGCCAAAGTATTTATCATTAAAGTTTTTGCCAATCCTGGAACTCCAATTAAAAGAGCATGTCCTCCAGAAAATATACAAAGTAAAATTTGATCTACAACCGCATCCTGGCCTACTATGATTTTTGCTATTTCGTTTTTTAATTCGTTTCGTTTTTGAACTAAATTATGAATTGCTGCTACGTCAGACATTTAGATATATTTTTTAAATTAAAAAGAGTTAGCGTTATGAATTCATAAAACTAACTCTTTTTATTTATTTAATAAAAATTATTTTTTCAACCAATTGTATACAAAATTACAATCTCTGTACTCTCCAATAATTTTAATATAAGTATCTTTAATTTTGGTGTCAAACCATTTTGAGATTGTAGTAATCTGCTTTTCTTTTAAGGCTAATTCTTTAATTTTTGTATAGTCTTTAGCATAATCTGCGGTATGTCCATCAATTCTATTAGTTACAGTGATCAATTTGTATGTCTTTTTTCCTTTATCATCTGTATTTAAAAGTGGCTGAGAAACTTCATCATCTTTTAAGTTAGAAACCTGGCTGTATAAAGTTGGATCCATTTTAGTCAACTCAAAACGGGTATCCTGAGTATTTGGATTTACTAAAGTCCCTCCGTTTGCTCTGGTTTCTTTTTCATCAGATTCTGTTCTGGCAGCTTCTGCAAATGCGATCTCTTTGTTTACTATTTTATTTCTAATATTTGTAATTCTTTCTTTAGCATCCTTCAAGGCTGTTTCAGAAACTGTTGGCGCAATTAAAATATGACGTAATTCTACCTCTTGTCCTTTTATTTTCTCTACCATGATAATATGGTATCCAAAAGTAGTTTTAAAAGGTTCAGAAACTTCTCCTTCTCCTAAACTAAAAGCAACATCTTTAAACTCTTTTACAAAAGGAGTTTTTCTTGTCATTTTGTAAAAACCTCCATTTGGCGACGATCCTGGATCTTGTGAATACAAAACTGCTTTTGTAGCAAAACTTGATCCTTCCAGAACATCTTTTCTAATAGCATTTAACCTGTCAATTACCTTTTGCTCATCTTCTTTTGAAACTTTAGGTTCTACTACAATTTGAGCTACTTCCATTTCTGCTCCAAAAGTTGGCAATTCATCTTTTGGTATTTTTTTAAAGAAATTACGAACTTCTTCCGGAGTAATCTCTACAGCATCAACGATTTTTTTTGTCATCTCCTGAGCCAGTTTTTGCTCTTTTAAGATATCTGCAAAATAAGTTTTAAATTCTTCTACTGAATTCTTTTTGTAATAGGCTACAACTTTATTGATATCACCAACTTGTTGTGTCATGTAATTCAAACGCTCGTCCATCATGCTTCGCACTTCGGCATCACTTACTACAATACTATCCTGAATTGCCTGATGTGCGTATAGTTTATCTTCTAAAAGTTTACCCAGCATCTGACATCTGGTAATATCCTTTATAGAACCTCCCTGTGCTGTAATTTCTAAAAAACCTTTATCAATATCTGAATCTAAAACAATATAGTCTCCAACTGTAGCAATAATACCATCAACTTTTTGTTTCTGCCCAGATGGTTTCTCTACTGGTTTCTCAGCTACTGCATCCTTAATTACTTCCTGAGCTGAAATGATGGAGTTGAAAAAAAATAAAAAACACATTGTCAACACTAACTTGTAATCAATTGTTTTTAGTTGTAATTTTTTTAATAACATTATTTTAAATTTAATTTGAATGTAAAGATCTTGTTTTAAAATTTCTTTTTTAAACTAAAATCATTTTTAAAATGCATTTCCAGGACGCTGGCATGAAAACACTAAATAATTAAGATCTAGTTCATTTTGACTTATAACGAACAAAAATAACAATTCAATTACATAATACAACTATCAGCTATACTATTAACAAAAAATTATATGGATCGCACTTAAATTCCGTAAAGCAGCAATGATTTACATTACAAATATGCCTGAAAAGTTCAAGGTAACAACATAGAAAAACCCTGAGTTTACTTTTATCACTATTCTTTCTTTATCCAAGCAAGGAATTTATATGTAAATAAAAAAAGTTCTCAACACTACAACGTTTTCGTGAAATAAATATTTTCTTATAAAAACGAATCGATTCAAAAAACACATACTTTAGATGCGTAATTAATAATTTAAAGGCTAAAAAATTACGAATAGCTCTTTTTTTAAGCCGTATAAATACACAATTACAACTTTAACTTCTAACCCTTAACCAAATCTAAACTATGAAAAAACCTATTGTAAAGATTTATTTACTTGCAGCTTTTACAACATTATTGTATTCATGCTCGCAAAATGAAACGAACGAAGTAGATTCAAAGGCCGAAAGCCAAAAATTTGAAATTATTAATGTTACACATCATGACGGAAAACCTTTCAGTACGGGTGGATCTTCATCTTCTCCAACAGGAAAATATGTTGACAATCCAGGCGGTGGAGTAATGATGCAGGCTTTTTATTGGGATGTTCCTGCTGGCGGAAACTGGTGGAATACCGTAAGTAGTAAAGTAACAGCCTGGTCAAATGCCGGAATTGGGTCTATTTGGCTCCCTCCTGCTTCAAAAGCTCAAAATGGAGCTTTTTCTATGGGCTACGATCCTACTGATTATTTTGATTTTGGAGATTATAATCAAAACGGAAGCATTGAAACCCGATTTGGGTCAAAAACTGAATTGGTAAGTTTAATTACAGCTGCTCACAACGAAAACATGAAAGTATATGCAGATATTGTAATCAATCATAACAGCGGCGGACAATCTGAAGCTAATCCTTTTACCGGAACAAATACCTGGACAAATTTTAGCGGTGTTGCATCGGGAAAATTTACTCGTAATTATAATGACTTTTATAAAAACAGCTATGGTAATAATGACGAAGGATCTTTTGGAGGTTTTCCGGATTTATGTCATGCAAATCCGCATGTACAGGACTGGCTGTGGTTAAGAGCAGATGGAGTTGGTAAATATTACAAAAATACCATGAAGTTTGACGGCTGGAGATTTGATTATGTAAAAGGATTTGGTCCGTGGGTAGTAAATGCATGGAATGCAAATGTAGGAGGCTTTTCGGTTGGGGAATTATGGGATTCGAATGTAAATGTATTAAATGACTGGGCAAACGCGGCTAATAGTTCTGTTTTTGATTTTGCCTGTTATTACAAAATGAATGATGCTTTTGACGGAAATAATCTTGCTCTTTTGAATGATGATATGATGTGGAAAAGAAATCCGTACAAAGCGGTAACTTTTGTAACGAATCATGATACTGATGAAATTTGGAGCAAAATGCTGGCTTACTCTTATATTTTAACCCACGAAGGATACCCAACTATTTTCTACAGAGATTATGAAGAATGGCTGGATAAAAGTAAACTGAACAATTTAATCTGGATTCACAATAATAAAGCAACGGGAACAACTTCTATTTTATATTCTGACAATGATGAATATGTTGCCAGAAGAAATGGTTATAATGGGAACCCAGGATTAGTGGTCTACATTAATAATTCTGACGCATGGCAGGAAAGATGGATTCAGACAAATTGGGCGAATACGCAAATTAAAGATTTTACAGGAAACTCAACCTGGTATCCAACTACTCAGGCAGACAAATGGGTAAAAATACAATGTCCTCCAAAAGGATATTCAATTTGGTCAATTAATCAGTAATTTTAAAATGACTATTTAAGGCTGTTGCAAAACAGCCTTATTTTTTTCTAAAAAACATCTTAATGAAGAAAGACTTCCAAATTTAAGAAGTGAATATTTTTATAAAGCCGTATTTAATAGTACTTTTGCAACCTATTTATACGAAATATGAGCTTTTTAAAAGAAATACAACGCAGAAGAACATTTGGAATTATATCGCATCCTGATGCTGGTAAAACAACTTTGACAGAAAAATTATTGTTGTTTGGAGGTGCAATTCAGGAAGCAGGAGCTGTAAAAAACAATAAGATTAAAAAAGGAGCAACGAGTGACTTTATGGAAATCGAACGCCAAAGAGGTATTTCGGTTTCAACTTCTGTGCTTGCTTTTAATTATAAAGATAAAAAAATCAATATCCTTGATACTCCGGGACACAAGGATTTTGCAGAAGACACCTTTAGAACTTTAACTGCAGTCGATAGTGTAATTGTGGTTATTGACGTTGCAAAAGGGGTTGAGGAACAAACAGAAAAATTAGTTGCTGTTTGTAGAATGCGTAACATTCCGATGATTGTTTTCATCAACAAATTAGACCGTGAAGGTAAAGATGCTTTTGATTTGATGGATGAAGTGGAGCAAAAACTGGGTTTAACAGTTACTCCTTTAAGTTTTCCTATTGGAATGGGTTATGATTTTCAGGGAATCTATAATTTATGGGAAGAAAACATTAATCTTTTTAGTGGAGACAGCCGTAAAAATATTGAAGAAACTATCGCTTTTTCTGATGTTCAAAATAATCCGGAACTAGATAAAATTGTGGGTCAGAAAGCAGCCGAAAAACTTCGTGAAGAATTAGAATTAATCGATGAAGTTTATCCAAAATTTGAGCGTCAGGATTATTTAGACGGAAAAATCCAGCCTGTATTCTTCGGTTCTGCTTTAAATAATTTTGGAGTTCGTGAATTGTTAGATTGTTTCGTTGCAATCGCTCCGTCTCCAAGACCAAAAGATTCTGAAACTCGTTTGGTTGATCCTGCAGAAGAAAAAATGACCGGTTTTGTTTTTAAAATCCATGCGAACATGGATCCAAAACACAGAGACCGTTTAGCTTTTATTAAAATTGTTTCGGGAACTTTCGAAAGAAACAAACCTTATTATCACGTTCGCCAAAAGAAAAATTTAAAATTTTCTAGCCCGAATGCCTTTTTTGCTGAGAAGAAAGAGATTGTTGATATTTCATATCCTGGTGATATTGTTGGTCTGCATGATACCGGAAATTTTAAAATTGGAGATACTTTAACTGAAGGTGAAATAATGAGTTTCAAAGGGATTCCAAGCTTCTCTCCTGAACACTTTAGATATATCAACAATGCTGATCCAATGAAAGCGAAGCAATTAGAAAAAGGTGTCGATCAGTTAATGGATGAAGGTGTCGCTCAGTTGTTTACACTGGAAATGAACAATCGTAAAGTTATCGGAACGGTTGGTGCACTTCAATATGAAGTTATTCAGTATCGCCTGGAACACGAATATGGTGCAAAATGTACTTATGAAAACTTCCCCGTTCATAAAGCTTGTTGGGTAAAACCTGATGATGCTAAAAATGAGGAGTTCAAAGAATTTAAACGAATCAAACAAAAATTCCTTGCTCATGATAAATATGGTCAATTGGTATTTTTAGCCGATTCTGATTTTACAATTCAAATGACCCAAAATAAATATCCAAGCGTGAAGTTATTCTTTACTTCTGAATTTGATTAATTTAATATCGTAGAGAAAAAATATAAATAGGCTGTCTAATCATTAGACAGCCTATTTCTTTATTATACAATATCATAACTACGTCATTGACTTTTATAATTAATTCCTAATCCACCAGCAATATATATTTTAGTAAGTTCTTCAGCACCTATTATTATATTTTGCAACAATATATTTTTCTTTATTGCTTTAATAGTAAAAGGTATTTCTTTTAAAAGGTAATAATCATTTCCTGTAATAGTAATCATTAGACTTTTACTACCTTTTGGTATTTCTGTCGTTATAGAAAATTCTCCAGTTCTCGGGTTTACTTTCACTGCATTTGGTGAGCCATTTACAGCAAGCATTAAATTTTGGTATAATTCCTGATCAAATGGCCTGTTTGTTTTTGCTTCTAATAATTTTCCTTTTATTGTTATAAGTGTTTCTTTATCTATAGTTTGGCTGTAAGCTATCTTACCTATTGTATAAGTATTTGGTTTGGGACAGTTCATTTCAGTTTTAACAGGTTCTTTTCCCTGGGCAGTTAGATTCGATGTCAACAAAACTGATGCTGCAACTGCCGCATATTTTAAAGTATTAATCTTAGATGCTTCATTATATTCAAACTGTTCATTGAGTTGTGTTGCTTTAAGCCTCGCACAAATATTGTTGTCTTTATTTTCTGTAATGAATTTGGCTACTTCAGAATTTGTTTTTTTACTTAAATCAATTACGTTTTTCACACAGGAATTACAAAACGAGCCACTAATATTTGGAATCATTTTATCAAAATTTTCAGAACAAGGATTTGCTATTTTTAAGGTGAATTTCTTTTTCATACGATACTTTATTTAAGTTAAAATCCTTCAAAAAAGGTTCTTACTTACATAGAGTATGTTTTTAATAAAAAGGTTGGAAAGCAAATAAGATATTTTAGTATTAATCTCTAATTAATTGATATTCATTTATAAAAATAAAAAAAGCGCTAATTTGATTAGCGCTTTTTTAAACTTTGAATTAATTAACCTTACTAAGTTATTATATTTCAAAAATTAATCTTTCATAGGAACTACCAATTTAAAATAATATAAGAGCAAAAAGAAATTTAATCGTTTAAAGTAGATTAAATCAGACAAACTACACTTAATTCTAAATTGAATATCAAAAAAAAGCCCCATTAAAATGGGGCTTTCTAAATTTATGCTTGTCCTGTTGGACCAAAATTAAGCGGTATTGGTGCTTGTTCTGTCTCTTTGATCTCGCCATGAGCTGCTTCAAATCGATGGATATTTTCACCTATAGCATGCAATAATCTTTTAGCATGTTGTGGTGTCAAGACAATTCTTGATTTTACCTTAGCTTTAGGAATACCAGGCATAATGCTCACAAAATCTAAAACAAACTCAGATGATGAGTGATTGATAATTGCAAGATTGGAATAAATTCCTTCTGCAATTGTTTCATCTAACTCGATATTAATTTGTTCCTGTTGTTGTTTCGGATTACTCATAGTTTCCTAATTAATAAATATATTCTTCTTTATTAGCCATCATTTCATTGTAATCGTCTTTAGAACCTACGATAGTGTTATCGTATTCTCTCATACCTGTTCCGGCAGGAATTCTGTGTCCAACAATTACATTTTCTTTCAAGCCTTCTAAATCATCTACTTTACCAGCTACAGCAGCTTCGTTAAGTACTTTTGTTGTTTCCTGGAATGAAGCCGCAGAAATGAATGATTTAGTTTGTAACGAAGCTCTTGTAATACCTTGCAAAACTGGCGTTGCAGTTGCAGTAATTACGTCTCTTGCTACAACAAGATTTTTATCATTTCGTTTCAATAATGAATTTTCATCACGCAATTCACGAGGTGTAATAATCTGACCTGGTTTTAATACAGCAGAATCTCCAGCATCTTCAACTACTTTCATACCATATAATTTATCGTTTTGAACGATGAAATCTTTAGTATGAATTAATTGATCTTCTAAGAATAATGTATCTCCCGGATCCTGAACTCTTACTTTACGCATCATTTGACGAATAACTACTTCAAAGTGCTTGTCATTAATTTTTACCCCTTGTAAACGGTAAACTTCCTGAATTTCATTTACCAAGTACTGTTGAACAGCAGCCGGTCCTTGAATTCTTAAAATATCATCTGGTGTAATTGCACCATCAGACAATGGAACTCCCGCTCTTACGAAGTCATTCTCTTGTACTAAGATTTGGCTTGAAAGTTTAACTAAATACTTTTTAATTTCACCAAATTTAGACTCGATAACAATCTCACGGTTACCTCTTTTGATTTTTCCAAAAGAAACAACTCCATCAATTTCAGATACAACTGCCGGGTTTGAAGGGTTACGAGCCTCAAGCAACTCCGTAATTCTTGGTAAACCTCCCGTGATATCGCCTGCTTTAGAAGAACGACGTGGAATTTTTACTAATACTTTACCTGCTTTAATTTTCTCACCGTTTTCAACCATTAAGTGTGCACCTACTGGTAAGTTGTAAGAACGAATTAATTCACCTTCTTTACCATAAACTAATAAAGTTGGAATTAATTTTTTATTTCTAGCCTCAGAAATTACTTTTTCCTGGAAACCTGTCTGCTCATCAATTTCAACCATGAATGATTGTCCTTGCTCTAAATCTTCGTAAGCAATCTTACCAGTAAATTCAGAAACAATTACACCATTATATGGATCCCATTTACAGATTACAGTTCCTTTAGTAACTACATCGCCATCATTTACGAAAATACTAGATCCGTAAGGAATGTTGTGTGTATTTAAAACAATTCCGGTTTTCTCATCAACTAATTTCAATTCTGTTGAACGTGAAACCACGATATCAACTGAATTTCCTTCGCTGTCTTCTCCTTTTACTGTTTTTAAGTCTTCAATTTCAAGTCTACCGTTGAATCTTGTAATAATACTAGATTCTTCAGAGATACCTCCAGCAACCCCTCCAACGTGGAACGTACGAAGTGTTAACTGTGTACCAGGCTCTCCAATAGACTGAGCTGCAATAACTCCGACAGCTTCACCTCTTTGTGTCATTTTTCCGGTAGCTAAGTTTCTACCGTAACATTTAGCACAAATTCCTTTTAAAGCCTCACAAGTTAATGGAGATCTAACTTCTACTTTTTCAATTGGAGAAGCTTCGATAGTTCTCATAATTGCTTCAGTAATTTGTTGACCTGACTGAACCATTACTTCATTAGTAAGTGGATTTATAACATCCTGTAATGCAACACGTCCTAAAATTCTTTCTCCTAATGACTCAACGATTTCCTCATTTTTCTTCAATGCAGCAACTTCAACACCTCTTAAAGTTCCACAATCTTCGATGTTAACAATAACATCTTGAGAAACGTCATGAAGCCTTCTTGTTAAGTAACCAGCATCGGCCGTTTTAAGAGCCGTATCCGCAAGACCTTTACGAGCACCGTGAGTAGAAATGAAGTACTCAAGGATCGAAAGACCTTCCTTAAAGTTAGAAAGAATCGGGTTTTCAATAATCTCACCACCACCAGCAGTAGATTTTTTAGGCTTAGCCATCAAACCACGCATACCAGTTAACTGACGAATCTGTTCCTTAGAACCCCTCGCCCCAGAGTCAAGCATCATGTATACAGAGTTGAAACCTTGTTGGTCTTCTCTAATATTTTTCATTGCTAATTCTGTTAACTGAGCATTTGCTGAAGTCCATACGTCAATAACCTGATTGTAACGCTCGTTATTTGTGATAAGACCCATGTTATAGTTAGTTGAGATACCTTCAACTTGCTCTCTGGCATCTGCAATTAACTTCGTTTTTTGTTCTGGAATTCTAATATCACCTAAAGAGAATGATAAACCTCCTCTAAATGCGAATTTATACCCCATGTCTTTCATATTGTCCAAGAAAGCTGCCGTTGTAGGTACATCAGTCACACTTAAAATGTGTCCGATAATATCTCTAAGGTTTTTCTTAGTCAATACGTCATTGATATATCCAGCTGCTTCAGGTACTACTTCGTTAAATAATACACGTCCTGCAGTTGTTTGAATAATTTGATACACTAATTCTCCAGCATCATTAAAATCTTTTGCACGGATTTTCACACGGGCATTCAATTCTAATCTTCCTTCGTTTAATGCAATATTTACTTCTTCAGCAGAGTAAAAAGTCAAATCCTGACCTATAATTTTATGATCTTCTGTAGAAATACGTTCTTTGGTCATGTAATACAGACCCAAAACCATGTCCTGAGATGGTACTGTAATTGGTGCACCATTTGCAGGGTTTAAGATATTATGAGAAGCCAACATTAATAATTGAGCCTCTAAAATAGCTTCTGGTCCTAAAGGTAAGTGAACCGCCATCTGATCCCCGTCGAAATCGGCGTTGAAAGCCGTACAAACTA
This sequence comes from Flavobacterium chilense, assembly GCF_001602525.1. Lineage (GTDB taxonomy): Bacteria > Bacteroidota > Bacteroidia > Flavobacteriales > Flavobacteriaceae > Flavobacterium > Flavobacterium chilense. The sequence continues at coordinate 98,593 of NZ_LSYT01000013.1, read as the reverse complement.
ATGGGTGTAACTGGATCGCTTTTCCTTCAATTAATTTTGGCTGGAAAGCCTGAATACCAAGTCTGTGCAAAGTAGGAGCACGGTTCAGTAATACTGGGTGTCCTTTAATTACATTTTCTAAAATATCCCAAACTACTGGCTCTTTTTTGTCAATGATTTTCTTCGCAGATTTTACTGTTTTTACAATACCTCTTTCGATCAATTTACGGATAACGAAAGGTTTGTATAATTCAGATGCCATATCTTTTGGCAATCCACATTCGAATAATTTTAATTCAGGACCAACAACAATTACCGAACGAGCAGAATAATCCACACGTTTTCCAAGTAAGTTTTGACGGAAACGTCCTTGTTTACCTTTTAATGAGTCAGATAATGATTTTAATGGTCTGTTAGATTCTGTTTTAACAGCAGAAGCTTTACGAGTGTTATCAAATAATGAATCTACAGATTCTTGTAACATACGTTTCTCGTTTCTTAAGATAACTTCAGGAGCTTTGATCTCCATTAATCTTTTCAAACGGTTATTACGGATGATTACACGACGGTATAAGTCATTTAAATCTGAAGTTGCAAAACGACCTCCATCAAGCGGCACAAGCGGACGTAATTCTGGCGGGATAACCGGAACCACTTTCATAATCATCCATTCAGGACGGTTTTCGCGGTTTAAGTTAGACTCACGGAAAGACTCAACAACTTGTAATCTTTTTAAAGCTTCAGTTTTACGTTGTTTAGATGTTTCGTTGTTAGCGCTGTGTCTTAATTCATAAGATAAAGCATCTAAATCAATACGAGCTAATAAATCCATAATACACTCTGCTCCCATTTTGGCAACAAATTTATTTGGATCTAAATCATCTAAATATTGGTTTTCTTGCGGAAGAGTATCTAAAATGTTTAGGTATTCTTCTTCTGTTAAGAAGTCTAATCTTTGTAAAGATTCTCCGTCTGCATTTTTAGCAATACCAGCTTGGATTACTACGTATCTTTCGTAGTAAATAATCATATCTAATTTCTTAGATGGAAGACCAAGAATATAACCAATTTTGTTTGGAAGAGAACGGAAGTACCAGATATGAGCAATTGGCACAACAAGGTTGATGTGTCCTACTCTGTCACGACGTACTTTTTTCTCCGTAACTTCAACACCACAACGGTCACAGATGATACCTTTGTAACGAATTCTTTTATACTTACCACAAGCACATTCGAAATCTTTTACTGGTCCGAAGATTCTTTCGCAGAAAAGTCCGTCACGCTCTGGTTTGTGAGTTCTATAGTTAATTGTTTCTGGCTTTAAAACCTCTCCTCTTGATTCTTTCAGGATAGATTCTGGTGAAGCCAATCCAATAGAAATTTTGTTAAATCTTTTTACTGGATTTTTATCTTTATTGTTTCTGTTATTCATCATAGTTTTTACTATTGATTTATTTTGCAATTAAAAAAATTGAATTTAGATTTATAATCTACTCTTTTAAAAATAAAGAGTTAATCATTCAGCTACTACCTCGGGTTACTTCTCTAAACCTCAAAAACTAAATTTGAAGTGCTAGTTATAAAATGCCTTGCATTGTTATAAAAAATCGGAACGGTTTACGGGTATAAATCTTTAAAAACTTTTATAAATGAGTAATCAGTCCCATTAAAAAATGAGACTGATTACAAAACTTTTTATTATTCTTCTAAACGAAGATCTAAACCTAGACCTTTCAATTCGTGCATTAATACATTGAATGATTCTGGTAAACCTGGTTCTGGCATAGTTTCTCCCTTAACGATTGCTTCGTAAGTTTTAGCTCTACCAATAACGTCATCAGACTTAACAGTTAAGATTTCACGCAGTGTACTAGAAGCTCCATAAGCCTCAAGTGCCCAAACCTCCATCTCTCCAAAACGCTGACCTCCAAATTGAGCCTTACCTCCAAGTGGTTGTTGCGTAATCAATGAGTATGGTCCAATAGAACGTGCGTGCATCTTATCATCAACCATGTGTCCTAATTTAAGCATGTAAATTACACCCACAGTTGCTTTTTGTGCAAAACGCTCTCCAGTTCCACCATCATAAAGGTATGTATGTCCGAAACGTGGTACATTAGCCTCATCAGTCAAAGCGTTGATCTCGTCAAGAGAAGCACCGTCGAAAATTGGAGTAGCAAATTTTCTACCCAAGTTCATACCAGCCCATCCAAGAACGGTCTCATAAATCTGACCAATGTTCATACGTGAAGGTACCCCAAGTGGATTCAATACGATATCTACCGGTGTTCCATCTTCTAAGAAAGGCATATCTTCATGACGAACGATTCTTGCAACAATACCTTTGTTACCGTGACGTCCCGCCATTTTATCACCAACTTTTAACTTACGTTTTTTAGCGATATAGATTTTAGCCAATTTCAAGATTCCAGATGGTAATTCATCTCCAACTGTAATAGTAAATTTCTCTCTTCTTAAAGATCCTTGTAAGTCGTTCAGCTTAATTTTATAGTTATGAATTAAATCATTAACCATTTTATTTGTAGCATCATCAGCAACCCATTGACCTTTGCTTAAGTGAGCAAAATCTTCTACTGCGTAAAGCATTTTTTGAGTATATTTTTTACCTTTTGGTAAAACTTCTTCACCCAAATCATTCATTACACCTTGAGATGTTTTTCCGTTCACGATCAGGAATAATTTCTCAACTAATCTGTCTTTTAATTCAACAAATTTAGTTTCGAATTCCATTTCTAAAGCGCCTAAAGCATCTTTATCCTGAGTACGTTTACGTTTATCTTTTACGGCTCTTGCAAATAATTTTTTGTCAAGAACTACACCATGTAAAGATGGAGAAGCTTTTAATGAAGCATCTTTTACATCACCTGCTTTATCTCCAAAGATTGCACGAAGCAATTTCTCTTCCGGAGTTGGATCTGATTCTCCTTTTGGTGTAATTTTTCCGATCAAAATGTCGCCAGGTTTAACCTCTGCTCCAATTCTGATCATACCGTTTTCATCTAAATCTTTAGTAGCTTCTTCAGAAACGTTAGGAATATCGTTTGTTAACTCTTCGTTTCCTAACTTAGTATCTCTAACCTCTAATGAATAATCATCAACGTGGATAGATGTAAAAATATCATCACGAACTACTTTTTCAGAAATTACAATCGCATCCTCGAAGTTGTACCCTTTCCATGGCATGAACGCAACTTTTAGGTTTCTACCTAAAGCTAATTCTCCATTTTGAGTAGCATAACCTTCAGACAATACTTGTCCAGGAACAACTCTGTCACCTTTTCTTACGATTGGTTTCAAGTTGATACTTGTACCTTGATTGGTTTTTCTAAATTTAATAAGGTTGTATGTTTTCTCATCAGCATCAAAACTAACCATTCTCTCGTCTTCAGTACGATCGTATTTAATAGTAATGATATTAGCATCAACATATTCAACAGTTCCATGCCCTTCAGCATTGATTAATACTCTTGAATCTGAAGCTACCTGACGCTCTAAACCTGTACCTACAATTGGTGCTTCAGGACGGATCAAAGGAACTGCCTGACGCATCATGTTCGATCCCATCAACGCACGGTTCGCATCATCATGCTCCAAGAAAGGAATCAATGACGCAGAAATCGAAGCGATCTGGTTAGGAGCAACGTCTGTATAATGAACTACAGATGGTTCAACAACCGGGAAGTCACCTTCCTCACGAGCAATAACATTGCTAGCTGTAATTTTACCAGTTTCATCCATTTCAATGTTTGCCTGAGCAATCATTTTACCTTCTTCTTCTTCAGCACTTAAGTAAATTGGAGTACTTTCTAAATCAACTACTCCATTAGTTACTTTACGGTATGGAGTTTCGATGAATCCCATTCCGTTAACTTTTGCATAAACACCAAGAGATGAAATCAAACCAATGTTTGGTCCCTCAGGAGTTTCGATCGGACATAAACGACCATAGTGCGTATAGTGAACGTCACGAACCTCGAAACCAGCTCTCTCTCTCGAAAGTCCACCTGGTCCAAGTGCAGAAAGTCTTCTTTTGTGTGTAATCTCAGCTAATGGATTCGTTTGATCCATAAATTGAGATAACTGGTTAGTTCCAAAGAAAGAGTTGATAACTGATGATAATGTTTTAGCATTGATCAAATCAATTGGTGTAAACACCTCGTTATCTCTAACGTTCATACGCTCTCTAATAGTTCTAGCCATACGTGCTAAACCTACACCGAATTGTTGAGACAATTGTTCTCCAACTGTTCTAACACGACGGTTAGATAAGTGATCAATATCATCAATCTCTGCTTTAGAGTTGATTAACTCAATCAAATATTTTACGATTGTAATGATATCTTCTTTGGTAAGCACCTGCTTATCCATAGGGATATCTAAATCTAATTTTTTGTTCATTCTGTAACGACCAACTTCACCTAAGTTATAACGTTGATCAGAGAAGAACAATTTATCTATAATACCACGAGCAGTTTCTTCATCAGGCGGTTCTGCATTACGCAATTGTCTGTAGATATGCTCAACAGCTTCTTTTTCAGAGTTTGTTGGATCTTTTTGTAACGTGTTGTGGATAATAGCATAATCTGCTTGGTTATTATCCTCTTTGTGTAACAAAATAGATTTTACGTTAGAATCAATGATCTCTTCAACATTATCTTTGTCGATAATAGTATCTCTATCAAGGATGATTTCGTTACGTTCGATAGAAACTACTTCACCAGTATCCTCATCAACGAAATCCTCGTGCCATGTATTCAAAACACGTGCAGCAAGTCTTCTTCCAATATATTTTTTAATACCTGTTTTAGACACTTTAATTTCTTCTGCTAAGTCGAAAATTTCAAGGATATCCTTATCTCTTTCGAAACCAATTGCACGGAATAAAGTTGTTACAGGTAATTTTTTCTTTCTATCGATATATGCGTACATTACGCTGTTGATATCAGTAGAGAATTCTATCCAAGATCCTTTAAAAGGAATTACTCTGGCAGAATAAAGTTTAGTTCCATTTGCGTGGAATGATTGTCCAAAGAAAACCCCAGGAGAACGGTGTAATTGTGATACTACTACACGCTCGGCACCATTGATAACAAAAGTACCACTTGGAGTCATATAAGGTATTGTTCCAAGATAAACATCTTGTACAATAGTTTCAAAATCTTCGTGTTCTGGATCTGTACAGTATAGTTTTAACCTGGCTTTTAAAGGCACACTATAAGTAAGACCTCTCTCTATACATTCTTGAATTGTATAACGTGGCGGATCAACAAAATAATCTAGGAACTCCAATACAAAGTTGTTTCTTGTATCTGTGATTGGAAAGTTTTCCATGAAGGTGTTGTATAACCCTTCGTTGCCTCTTTCGTCAGATTTCGTTTCTAATTGAAAGAAATCTTTAAAAGATTTAACCTGAACATCTAAGAAATCTGGATAGTCAGGAATATTTTTTGTAGAGGCAAAATTCAATCTTTCAGTCTGATTTGTTATCATCAATGGACAAAATTTTGATTAAAAAAAAGTAATTTTTTTGTGTAAAAACACACTGTTTAATCTATACTTTCTTATTATAATCAATACATCTTTAAAAATAAACCGGTAAAAGTAAGTTCAATTTTTTTTCTTCGTATTGATCAAAAACTTTTTCGTATTTTAAACTATTTGATAATAAAACTTGATATATTTTATTATACGAAAAATGGTTTAGACCCTTGAACGATTCCGTCCAAGGTCTAAACCTAGTTCTAAACTGTGTTTTGTTATTTTAACTCAACAACAGCTCCAGCTTCTTCTAATGATTTTTTAAGACCTTCAGCCTCTTCTTTAGAAACACCTTCTTTTACGTTGCTTGGAGCACCATCAACTACATCTTTAGCTTCTTTAAGACCTAAACCTGTAAGTTCTTTAACTAATTTTACAACAGCTAATTTAGAAGCACCAGCTTCTTTTAATACAACTGTAAATTCAGTTTGTGCTTCTTCAGCAGCACCTTCTCCACCACCAGCAGCAACTACTACAGCTGCAGCAGCAGGCTCGATACCATACTCGTCTTTTAATATTGTTGCTAATTCGTTAACTTCTTTAACTGTTAAGTTAACTAATTGTTCTGCGAATTGTTTCAAATCTGCCATTTTCTCTATCGTTTAAAATGATTTGTAAAAAATATAATTTAATTATTGTGCGCTAATTAAGCAACAAGGAAGCAAGCTCCCCTGCTTTGATTATTATGCTTCAGTTTCTTCTTCGCTACCTGCGAATTTGTTTTGTAAAGCAGAAATAATTCTTTGAGCTGGAGATTGTAATAATCCAATAAGTTCTCCAAGTAACTCTTCTTTAGATTTAATAGTTGCTAATGCATCTAATTGGTTATCTCCAATATAAATTTCATTGTTAATGAAAGCACCTTTTAAAACTGGTTTATCAGATTTCTTACGGAAATCTTTAATGATTTTTCCAGGAGCATTAGCTACATCAGAAATGAATATAGCACTATTACCAGTCAAAACTGAAGGTAAATCACCATAATCAGTAGAAGAAGCTTCCATTGCTTTTGCAAGCAAAGTGTTTTTTACTACTTCTAATTTGATACCAGCTTTAAAACAAGCTCTACGTAAGTTTGAAGTTGTTTCTGCGTTTAAACCAGAAATATCAGATACATAAATGATATTTGTACCAGCTAACTGCGCAGTTAAATTTTCAATCGCGATTGATTTTTCTTCTCTAGTCATACTAAAAATTTTTAACTACCAATTATACTGCTTTTGGGTCTAATGCAATAGCAGGACTCATAGTGCTTGTAAGGTGAATACCTTTGATGTATGTACCTTTAGCAGCAGTTGGTTTAAGTTTTATTAATGTTTGAATAATTTCGTGTGCGTTGTCAACAATTTGCTCAGCTCCAAAAGAAACTTTACCAATTCCTGCGTGAACGATACCAGTTTTATCAACTTTAAAGTCAATTTTACCAGCTTTAACCTCTTGAACAGCTTTTGCAACATCCATAGTTACAGTACCTGTTTTAGGGTTTGGCATTAAACCTCTAGGTCCTAAAATACGACCTAATGGACCTAATTTACCCATAACAGCCGGCATAGTGATGATTACATCAACATCTGTCCAACCATCTTTAATTTTTTGTAGGTAATCATCAAGACCAACATGATCTGCTCCAGCCTCTCTTGCTTCAGCCTCTTTATCTGGAGTAACCAATGCTAATACTTTAACATCCTTTCCTGTTCCGTGAGGTAAAGTTACCACACCTCTTACCATTTGATTCGCTTTTCTTGGATCTACACCCAAACGAACTGCGATATCAACAGACTCATCAAATTTTGCAGAAGCAACAACTTTCAATAATGCCGCAGCATCTTTTAGAGAGTATAATTTGTTCTTTTCAATTTTTGAAGCAGCCTCTTTTTGCTTTTTTGTTAATTTTGCCATGTCTTTTTCTTAATTAAAAAGGAGCATCTCCTGATACAGTTATACCCATAGATCTAGCTGTTCCAGCAACCATACTCATTGCTTTCTCAATAGTGAAAGCGTTTAAGTCCGGCATTTTGTCTTCAGCAATAGTTCTAATTTGTTCCCAAGTAACACTAGCTACTTTTTTACGATTAGGCTCACCAGAACCAGATTTTAGCTTTGCAGCTTCCATTAACTGAACTGCTGCTGGAGGAGTCTTAACAACAAAATCGAATGATTTGTCTTTGTACACAGTGATTTGCACTGGACAAATTTTGCCAGGTTTATCCTGAGTTCTAGCATTAAATTGCTTACAAAACTCCATGATATTAACCCCAGCAGCTCCTAAAGCAGGTCCAACCGGTGGCGACGGGTTCGCAGCACCTCCCTTAACTTGTAGTTTAACTACCTTACTAATTTCTTTAGCCATTTTTAAAAAATTTAACATTGTAATCAATGGAAGCGATTACAATGGATATTATATGTGTAACAAAAAATTATACTTTTTCAACTTGCATAAAGCTTAATTCTAATGGAGTCTTTCTTCCGAAAATCTTAACCATTACTTCAAGTTTACGCTTTTCTTCATTGATTTTTTCAACTGTACCGTTAAAACCATTGAAAGGACCATCGATCACTTTAACAGTTTCTCCTAAGTTGAAAGGAATAGCGCGAGTATCTGTATTTACAGCTAACTCATCTACTTTACCTAACATTCTGTTTACTTCAGAAAGTCTCAAAGGAACAGGTTCTCCTCCTTTGATTTCTCCCAGAAAACCAATTACACTAGTAATAGACTTAATAATATGAGGTATCTCACCAACTAAGTTAGCTTCAATCATAACATATCCAGGGAAATAAACTTTATCCTTAGACATTTTTTTTCCCTCTTTTACTGTAACTACTTTTTCAGTAGGTACCAAAACCTGGGAAACATAATCACCCATACCTAATCTGGCAATCTCAGTTTCAATGTAAGCTTTGACTTTATTTTCTTGTCCGCTTACAGCTCTAACCACATACCATTTTTTCACATTATTATCTGCCATCACAAAAAAATTATCCTTTTAACCAGTTAAAAAATCCAGCCAAAGCTTTTGCAAAAAATTCGTCTACTCCCCATGTTGCCAAAGCGAATAAAACCGAAAATACAGCCACAACAATTGTCAATTTTTGAACCTCAGCCCAAGCAGGCCAAGTAACATTTGACTTTAACTCTTCGAAAGCCTCTGATAAATAATTAGTAACTTTTGTCATTTGATATATTTTTTATTGCACGGGCGGAGGGATTCGAACCCCCATCAACGGTTTTGGAGACCGCTATTCTACCCTTGAACTACGCCCGTAATTAAAAGCCAGTGATCTCAGTTAAGAAAATCAACTGGCTTTTTATAATTTTTATAGGATTATCCTATGATTTCAGTCACCTGACCTGCTCCTACTGTTCTACCACCTTCACGGATAGCAAAACGTAAACCTACGCTCATTGCGATTGGGCTTAATAAAGCAACATTAATAGTCAAGTTATCTCCTGGCATTACCATCTCTACTCCTTCTGGTAAAGTAATAACTCCTGTTACGTCAGTTGTACGTACGTAGAACTGTGGACGGTAGTTATTATGGAATGGAGTATGACGTCCACCTTCTTCTTTTTTCAAGATATAAACCTCTGCTTTGAAAGTAGCGTGTGGTTTTACTGATCCTGGCTTAATGATAACCATTCCTCTTTTGATAGATTCTTTATCAATACCTCTTAACAATAAACCTACGTTATCTCCAGCTTCACCTCTATCAAGGATTTTACGGAACATCTCAACTCCTGTAATAGTAGAAGTTAATTTGTCAGCTCCCATACCAATGATTTCAACTGGATCTCCTGTATTAGCAATACCTGTTTCGATACGACCTGTAGCAACAGTTCCACGACCAGTAATTGTAAATACGTCTTCAACCGGCATCAAGAATGGTTTAGCTACGTCACGCACTGGCTCTTCGATCCAAGCATCAACAGCATCCATTAATTCAATGATTTTTGGTACCCAAGCAGGATCATTATTTAATCCTCCTAAAGCAGAACCTTGAACTACAGGACCATTATCTCCATCATATTCGTAGAAAGATAATAAATCTCTAATTTCCATTTCAACAAGCTCTAACAATTCAGCATCATCAACCATATCCACTTTGTTCATGAAAACAACGATTCTTGGAATACCAACCTGACGACCTAAAAGAATGTGCTCACGAGTTTGTGGCATTGGACCATCTGTAGCAGCAACTACTAAGATAGCTCCGTCCATTTGAGCAGCACCAGTAACCATGTTCTTTACGTAATCCGCGTGACCTGGACAGTCAACGTGAGCGTAGTGACGGTTAGCTGTTTCATACTCTACGTGTGATGTATTAATAGTAATACCTCTTTCTTTCTCCTCTGGAGCGTTATCGATTTGATCAAACGATTTTGCTTGACAGTAACCAGCATCTGACAATACTTTTGTAATTGCAGCAGTTAATGTAGTTTTTCCGTGATCTACGTGTCCAATTGTACCTATGTTTAAGTGCGGTTTGGAACGATTAAAATTCTCCTTTGCCATTTTACTTAATTTTTAATCTTAGTTATATATTAATTTTCAATTTCCTACTTACTTGAGCCAATGTCGGGATTTGAACCCGAGACCTCTTCCTTACCAAGGAAGCACTCTACCCCTGAGCTACACCGGCAGAGAGTTCTGATTTTAGATTTTTGAATTTAGACTTTAGTTTTTTGACACCCAAAATCTACAATCCGAAATCTTAACTTCTTTTTTTGTGGGGAGAGCAGGATTCGAACCTGCGAAGTTCACACAGCAGATTTACAGTCTGCCCTCGTTGGCCGCTTGAGTATCTCCCCTAAATAATTCATGACTTAAAACTATAATTTTCAGATTAAATCTCAAAATCACTCCTTAATATCACAAATATTTCTTTTCAATATTTTAAAAGAACTCGTTTCAAATCGCATTTGAAACTTTTTTTTGAGCCGATAGAGGGACTCGAACCCACGACCTGCTGATTACAAATCAGCTGCTCTAGCCAGCTGAGCTACATCGGCGAATGCATTAAAAAAGTCCGCTATTTCTAACGGACTGCAAATGTAGCTATTTTATCTTTGAATCAAAACATTTTTTAAAAAAAATTTCAATTATATATGTGCTCTTATTTTTTCTTTCCTTTTTACAAGCAAACGTTCTAAAGATTCCGCCGAAAGCTCAATTGCCTCCTCAAATGTTTTACACTGCTTTTTAACCAAAAAATCATCCCCCGGAACATTAATCTTAATCTCTACTGCCTTATTCTCTTTATCACTTGTTCTTTCTACTTTTAAAAAAACGTCTGCCGAAACAACTCGATCATAATACTTTTCTAGCTTATCCATTCTCTCCTGAATAAAATCTACCAATTTTCTGTCAACAGTAAAGTTAACTGCATGAACATCTACCTTCATAATACAAATTTTTGGGTTAAACATTTCAGAATTATCATTCACCCCTTGGATGCGCATTATTATACACTTTCTTAAGCTCTGCTAAACTATTATGAGTATAAACCTGCGTAGACGCCAAACTTGAATGCCCTAATAATTCCTTAACTGAATTTAAATCTGCCCCATTATTCAATAAATGAGTCGCAAAAGTATGCCGGAGCACATGCGGACTCTTTTTTACTTTTTCAGAGACTTTACTAAAGTAAGAATTTATTAATCGATACACAAAAGATTCACTCAATTTTAACCCTTTTCGAGAAATAAAAAAGAAATCCCCATCAACGATTTCTTCAAGCAATTCACGCTCTGCCAAATACAAACTAAACTGCTCAGCAATTATCGGTAAAACAGGAATGATACGCTCCTTATTACGCTTACCTAAAACCTTTACCACATTAGAAGACAAATCAACATTCGCTTTCATCAAATGAATCAATTCAGCTCTCCGCATTCCGGTAGTATAAAACAAATCAACAATAAGCTTATCACGCACCTCCTCGAAACCAACCGGATCACCCACTTCTTGCATCAAATCCGCCAGTTCTTTTTCAGAAAAAGGAATCTGAACAATTTTAGAAGTTTTCAATGCTTTATGCTTCAGCATTGGACTAACTTCAATTTGCTTCGTTTTCAAAAGGAATCTATAAAAAGATTTTAAAGAAGCCATTTTTCTATTAACAGATACATTAGAAACACCTGCATCAACTAACAAAACTATCCAACTCCTTATCTGACTATAATTAACATACTCAACATTCTCTTGTTCAAAATGTTCTTTATTAAACGTTTCAAAAAACAAAATATCTCTCAAATAAGCATTAACCGTATGAGTTGAATATTTTTTTTCCAACTGAAGATAATCACGAAATGCTTCCTTATTTGATTTCATAAAACAAACTCTTTTCTCCCTACATTACACAACATAAAAAAAACAACCCGAATTCCTTACTTGCCCACCTCAAAATTAAGCATAAAAAAACCGTTAGCGTCAAAATTTCGACAACTAACGGTAATTATTTTTGAAAAGCTAAATACTAACTCTCTAAACTATCTCTCAAGTTTTGAATGTAAGCTGCTTTTTGAATTTGAGCTCTTTTAATAACTGATGGCTTAATAAAAGCAGTACGTGCTCTTAATTGACGAACAGTTCCTGTTTTATCAAATTTTCTTTTATAGCGCTTTAATGCTCTATCGATATTTTCTCCGTCTTTAATTGGTATAATTAACATAATATAGACACCTCCTCTCGTTAAGACTGCAAAAGTATATATTAATTATGAATTATGAGCCATAAATTGTAAATTATTTTTCACTTGAACAAAAATGAGGATGCAGACTTAAAACTACAAGCGAATAAATCAAAACTTCTTTTCGTTTATTCTTTAAGCAGATTTCTGGAAATAACTACTTTCTGAATCTCAGTAGTTCCCTCCCCAATTGTACACAATTTAGAATCTCTGTAGAATTTCTCAACTGGAAAATCTTTTGTATAACCGTAACCTCCGTGAATCTGAACAGCTTCATTTGCAATTTTTACACAAGCCTCTGATGCATACATTTTCGCCATAGCTCCCAATGTTGTTACAGGTTTATGCTGCTGTTTTAAGAATGCAGCTTTATGTAACAATAACTCAGAAGCTTCAATTTCTGTAGCCATATCAGCCAGCTTAAACGAAATTCCCTGAAAATTACTGATTGGCTGCCCAAACTGATATCTTTCTTTTGAATATTTAAGAGCAGCTTCGTACGCTCCTTTTGAGATTCCTAAAGACAAAGCCCCTATTGAAATTCGTCCTCCGTCTAATATTTTCATGGCCTGAATAAATCCCTGGCCAACTTCTCCTAATCTGTTTGCATCCGGAACCCTACAACTATCAAAAACCAATTCAGCAGTTTCACTGGCGCGCATTCCTAACTTATTTTCTTTTTTACCTGAAGTAAACCCTTTCATACCTTTTTCGAAAACAAAGGCGGTCATACCTTTAGAGTCACCCTTCTCGCCTGTACGAACAATCACTACAGCAACATCTCCAGAAATAGCATGTGTAATAAAATTTTTAGCTCCATTTACGATCCAATGATCTCCGTCTCTTACTGCTGTTGTATTCATCCCACCGGCATCAGAACCCGTATTGTGTTCTGTCAAACCCCAAGCTCCAATATATTCAGCTGTAGCTAATTTTGGCAACCATTTTTTCTTTTGTTCCTCGTTTCCAAAAGTCAAGATATGATTTGTACACAGTGAATTATGAGCCGCAACTGATAAACCAATTGAAGGATCTACTTTTGCAATTTCTTCAACCACTGTAATATATTCATGATAACCCAAACCAGATCCTCCATATTCTTCAGGAACCAAAACCCCCATAAATCCCATTTCTCCTAATTTTTTAAATAAGGAAATTGGAAAAATCTGAGCTTCATCCCATTCCATTATAAATGGCTTAATATTTTTCTCTGCAAAATCTTTTATAGACTGAGCAATCATAGATTGCATTTCGTTGTAATCAAAATTCATTTTTGTTTCCCTTTTTTTAGAACTCCAAATATAAACTAATTATTTTTGCTTTTTCAACAGGAAAACCTTTAATTTTTGCTAAATCCTCAATATTATTAAAATTTCCGTTCATACTTCGATAAGTCACTATTTCTTTTGCCAGTAAATATTTAAAATAAGGGAATTGCGACAACTCTTTTAAAGAAGCATCATTTACATTTATCCTCTTGAAACCCGAAGGCAGTAAAACTTTAAAATGACTATTTAATTCTGCTATTACTTCTGGCGAAAGCCCCCAAATATCATTCATTTGTTCCATGGAAACAAAGCAACCTAAAATTCCCTTTTGTTTTAAAATTCGCAATGACAAAGCTTCACCTATCCCATAAATCTTAATGAGATCTTCCTGAGTAGCCTGATTGATATCCAAAACAATTATCTTTTCTTTTTTTGGATAAACATTTTTAACAAACTCTTTTTTTTCTGCCCTGAAGTTAGATTTATTCTGAATCCAATCCGGAAATTTAAAAAATGGAGAAATAACACTTAATAAAGAATCTGAGATCATTGTCACTTCCTGAAACTCCTTAGCAGAGTTTACATATTTATTTTCTTTACGAAACGCTAACAACCTGTCTATTTCCTCAATCGTCATTCCTAACTTGTATCCCTTATAATCTGAAATAAAGTTGGGATTAAAAGTACGCATCCCCTGCTTTTCATTTGACCTAACCAATTTTAGCGAATCAATATCCGATTGTAAAGCCATCCATTGTTGCTTTTCAGGAAAGGTTTTCTCAGAAAAGCTAAAGTCTGCAAAAAAGTAAACCGCCTGTAAAACAACAATAACCAGAAAAAGTAAAAAAATCCCTGTACGCTGATGATTTGTAAACTTTAAATGCGATGTAATAATTCTATTTTTCATTATTAATCAGAACTTATATTTTAAATTTAAAACAACAAATAAAGCAAAAACATATTGATTTATTAAGAAAAATATTAAAAATAAGCTATTCAGGTAAATTAATTATTCTCTGATTAAAGCTGAATTAATTTAATGAATCTCAGAGGTTAAAGAATAATCATTGCGAGTTTTATAAAAAATTTAAATATTTTATAACTTAAAACATGATAAATGTTTTTATTTTTTACAAAAAACGATACATTTGGAGCTTAATAACAATAAACCAATATAATAGTATGTCAATTTGGAAAACTAAACCACTTTCGGTATTGCTTGACGAAGCATCCGAATCTGAAAAAGGCTTAAAAAGAACCTTATCTTCACGGTCGCTTGTTGCGCTTGGAGTTGGTGCAATTATTGGAGCCGGATTATTCTCGTTAACAGGAATTGCCGCAGCAGAACATGCCGGACCAGCAGTTACACTTTCTTTTATTTTAGCAGCAGTTGGATGTGCTTTTGCAGGTCTTTGTTATGCAGAATTCGCTTCAATGATTCCGGTTGCAGGTAGCGCATATACATATTCTTACGCTACAATGGGAGAATTTATGGCCTGGATTATCGGTTGGGATTTAGTTTTAGAATACGCTTTGGGAGCCGCCACCGTTGGTGTAAGCTGGTCTCGTTATTTGTTAGAATTATTAAATAAATACGGAATACATCTTCCGCATGAATATATTTGTTCACCCTGGGAAACCCTGAAATTAAGTAATGGAACAGTTATCGAAGGCGGAATTGTAAATCTACCTGCCATTTTCATTGTATCTATGTTATCCCTATTATTAATTAGAGGCACAAAAGAGTCAGCTACATTAAACAACTTATTAGTTGTTGTAAAAGTAGCGGTTGTTCTTGTCTTTATTGTATTAGGATGGAGCTATATTGACACTTCTAACTATACGCCTTACATACCACAAAATACAGGTGTATTTGGAGAATTTGGATGGTCTGGAATTGCTGCAGGAGCCGGAACTGTATTTTTTGCTTTTATTGGTTTTGATGCTGTATCTACAGCTGCACAAGAAGCTAAGAATCCACAAAAAGGAATGCCGATTGGAATTTTAGGATCTCTAATAATCTGCACCTTATTATATGTGCTTTTTGCTCACGTAATGACAGGTCTTGTTAATTATAAAGAGTTTGCAGGAGATGCTAAACCAGCCGCTACTGCCTTTGCTAAAACCGGATACGACTTTTTACAAACTGGTTTAATTGTAGCTATTTTAGCTGGTTATACATCAGTAATATTAGTTATGCTTATGGGGCAAAGCCGTGTGTTTTACACAATGAGTAAAGACGGTTTATTACCTCCATTTTTTAGTTCGATTCATCCTAGATTCCGTACTCCTTGGAAAACAAACCTTTTCTTTTTAGTGTTTGTAAGTTTATTTGCTGGTCTTGTTCCGGTAAGTGATTTAGGACATATGGTAAGTATTGGAACTTTATTAGCTTTTGTATTAGTTTGTATTGGAGTTATGGTGATGCGTAAAAGAATGCCGGATGCTCCGCGATCTTTCAGAACACCACTAGTTCCTTATGTACCTATTGCTGGTATCGTAATTTGTTTGGCATTAATGTATTCATTACCTAACGAAAGCTGGGTAAGACTTGTTGTCTGGATGGCACTAGGTATTGCTATTTACTTTCTTTACGGTAAGAAAAACAGTAAATTAAATAATCCTGAAAAATAATATTCTATAATACATAATAAAAAAAGGATCATAAAACTAAACATTTTATGATCCTTTTTTATTTCATTAATCTTCTTTATAAATCAAAAACAGAAGTTCTTTTTGCCCGAATTAAATCTTTAAGCCGAATCCAAAAAGCCAGGGTTAAATAAATTCCAAAACCTAATCCAGCAGTGACAAACGAGATATAAATAAAAAACAACCTTACACTTGTTACCCGCATTCCCAATTTATCTGCTAATCTTGAAGATACATGAAAACCGTATTTTTCAAAGAAGAATTTTAATTTTAAAATAGCTGACATTGTTTTTGATATTAGATTTTGGTTAAAAATACAAAAAATAATCTGAGACATTTCTAATCACTAATTATTCTTTAACAATTCCATTCCTAATGCACATTGAAGACAAGCCTTTTTATTACAATATTCATTTTTTAACTCCAATAATGTTTGTGTTTGAAAAGCATTTTTTGAGAAAATCCCAAATGAATGAAATTTATCAATAATTGCATTCTTTTCAGGAGAAACTTCATTTAGAAATTCAATTAAATCATCAGAAATCGATTCTCCTTTTATATGCGAATAAGCAAATTGAAGAGGGATTATGGTGTTTATAATAATAAATCGAGAAATGATTTAGACAATATTTTAGGCTTCTTCGGACTCTCTTTATCAAACTGATAATGGTTTTGCCAATATAAACCAGAAGAAACTGTCAATATATTATAAACTTTTTCAGCTGATTTTAAAGTAATAATTTTAGAAAACAAATTTTGATGTTTCCCATACAAATTAGCCAATTGCGAAAGTCGGATTGTTGGAAAATTATCCGGTCGGTGTTTAAAAAACTGAATCTGATCGACATGACTTTTCTCTAATTGATATTTATTCAGAAGATAATAATACCTAATTTTTAAATCTGTAAAATAAACATCTTCCTTATCATGATCTAACAGACCAGAGCTCCCAAAAAATAGAGCTTCAAGATTTTCTACTTCAAAGCTTTCTTTCCTTATAACCGAAAATGGGATTGACTTCGCAATTTGAAAAAATGAATTTCCATTTGTATTTAACCCAAAATTCTTTGCCAATAACAAAAACAAAACTGCTTCCCAATCCTGATTGGTTTCTTTCAATAAATCATATATAAATTTTGATTTTCGCTCTAAACGATCAAAAAATAAGCGTTCTTGCCAATTCTGAAACACAAAACCATCAACCTCTTTGATATTTTTCTCACAAAATATCCATGATTTAGGAGTTATCAAAGAATGGTAAGCCGAAATAATTTCTAAGGAGACGTAATCTTTTAGCACCAAAACAGGGATTTCTGTATTGCTTTTATCGAATATTTCAGCGTCATGTTCCCAAACTACATGCAAAATCACATTCTCATAGGCAGAATCTTTTTCATGATTATGTAAATACCAATCAGAAGACTTTAAATGAATTTCTACATTCCCCGCCCATTTTTGTTTTCCGATTTTAATTTGGGCATTAAAAAAATCCGGACCGGAAAGCTCCAGATAATCTCCAACTTTAATAATAGTTACTTGCTCATTTCTGGTTGTTCGTAAATTTAGTGTTTCAAACTTCTTGAATCTCCAGATATAATGAAGAAAATCTTCTTTCATGCTTAGGCTTATACAACGATTTATAAAAGCCTAAAATAATTAAAATAATATTAATCTTACAATATTTTTATCTTTTTTATTTTAACAAATATAATTTGGCACATGCTCTTGCATCAGATAATGCTTCGTGGTGACTTAACTGGATCTTCATTTCGCGACAGCAATCACTCAATTTTGTAGGCTTCAGCCCTTTTGCTTTATAAATTTTTACTGTACATTCCCATTTAGCAGCAATATTAAGATCCTCATAATTTAATCCATTTAGCATCATTGATTTCATCAAAACATTCCGATCAAAGCTTTCATTATGCGCTACAATCACTCTGTTTTTTAATCTCTTTTCAATTTCAGGGTAGACTTGCAAAAATGTCTTTGCATTAACTGTATCACGAGGATAGATGCCATGTACCTGAATTGTAAATGAATTGTATTCATTGTTTGGCGGCTTTATGAGAGTAACAAATTCATCTACAATCAATCCGTTTTCAACAGTAACAATACCAACTGAGCAAGGATGATATCCAGTTGCCGTTTCAAAATCTATGGCTGTAAAATTCATTTTCAAATATATTGATTAAAAAAATCCATAAACCTAATTCCTGAAAACTAGATTTATGGATGTATAAAGTTGTTTATTAACTTATTTTATTGATCCAATGATGTCATATTTTGTAATAATATGATGATTTCCATTCTCAAGATCAACTAAAACTGCGTCATTTTCTTTAGTGAATAATTTAGAAACTTCTTCGATTGGTGTACCTAATTTTACAATAGGAAAAGGTTTTCCCATTACTTCTTTAATAGGTTTTTCAGCTACATTTTTATCTGCAACGTAACTTCTAAATAAATCTGTCTCATCTACAGAACCAACAAATCCGTTGATATCTACTACCGGAATTTGCGAAATTTTGTACTTACGCATTCTTTCAATAGCATGCGAAACTAATTCTTCCGTACGAACAACGATCAATTGTTTATCAATATGATCTTTGATAACATCTTCGGCTTTAGTAACGTTTTCATCTAGGAATCCACGTTCACGCATCCAATCGTCATTAAACATTTTACCTACGTAGCGACTCCCTGAATCATGAAAAAGTACTACAACTACATCATCCGGCTTAAAATGCTCTTTAAGCTGTAATAATCCTTTTATACAGGCTCCTGCTGAATTTCCAACAAAAATAGCTTCTTCAAGGGCAATTTTTCTTGTATAAACAGCTGCATCTTTATCCGTTACTTTGGTGAATCCATCGATTAAAGAGAAATCAACATTTTTTGGTAAGATATCCTCTCCAATTCCTTCTGTAATATAGGAATAGATTTCATTCTCATCAAAAATTCCTGTTTCATGATATTTTTTAAAGACAGAACCATAGGTATCAATTCCCCAAATTTTAATATTTGGATTTTTTTCTTTTAAGTATCTTCCAACTCCTGAAATAGTTCCACCTGTTCCTACTCCAACCACAAAATGAGTAATTTTCCCTTCTGTCTGTTTCCAGATTTCCGGTCCCGTTTGTTCGTAATGTGCTAAAGAGTTTGACATATTATCATACTGATTTACATACCATGAATTTGGTGTCTCACTTGCTAATCGTTTTGAAACAGAATAATAAGAACGTGGATCTGTTGGCTCAACATCTGTAGGACAAACTACTACTTTTGCCCCTACAGCACGCAAAATATCCATTTTCTCTTTTGACTGTTTGTCTGACATTACACAAATCAGCTTATACCCTTTTATAATAGCTACAAGTGCCAACCCCATTCCGGTGTTTCCAGAAGTTCCTTCGATAATAGTTCCTCCAGGTTTTAAACGGCCATCTGCCTCTGCATCTTCAATCATTTTTACGGCCATTCTGTCTTTTACAGAATTTCCGGGATTAAAAGTTTCGACTTTTGCCAATACTAGTGCATCAATTTCAGCAACAATTTTGTTGAGTTTTACCAATGGTGTATTACCAATTGTTTCTAAAATATTATTTGAAAAGTCCATTTTATTTAATTTTAATATTTGGTTTTTAATGTAATAAAGGTTTGATTTTTATTGGAAGAAATTCCAAACCAAACCAAATCGGATAACAAAATCACGATAAGGATTATTAGGCGCGGAATAATAATCGCTTTTAGAAAAAATAGCATTTATATGTTCAGCTTTTACATAAAATCTAGTCTGGCGAATTCTGGCATTAAGAAAAAGATCAAACAAAGGATACCCCCCAATTTCTTTTGTTTTTTGAACAAAAAATTCCCCAATAACAGGATTGTAATCGTTACCATAATATTTTGTAAAATAGTTAAAAACGACTCCAGTTTGCAAAAACAATGCTTTATCAAAAAAATGACCTGAGTAGTAAAATGTATTTCTTGTTACAAAATCCGGCACATTTAAAATCAAATCTGACTGATCTACTTTCTGATATAATAAAGTATTATCTAAAGCAAAATGACCAAATTTAAACTCACGACTTACTTTTAATTCCAGGTAATTAATCGCATTTCCATATTGAGCAGGGTTTATAATTTGGGTATAATTCTGTGCTTCTGTTGGAGATGAAACATCTGCAAAATATAAATGATCTTTTAAAATGGTATATTGAACTTCTGCATTTAACCAAGGGGTATAAACATTAGCTCCTAGAGAGTTAATTTTTTCATTCTTAAAATTATTCGACCAATTGTATTTTATATAGCTACTTTGATATAAGTTATAATTATTATTTGGCAGTTTATTAATGTTACGATATCTAAAATCAAATTGAATTTTATCATTCATTTCGTAACGCAACTTTGCATCTAAATCAGAAAGTGACTGATTTGTAATTGATCTTGAATATAAAAAACGACCATTCCATTTATTTTTTTGATATTCATATTGCCCTCCTACATTATTAATTTGCACAAATAAGTTATTAGGAATAATTGTTTTCCCACTGTCTTTTACGATAATTCTTCCATACTCATAATTAGATCTGTAATCATCTACAAAAAAATTAAACTTCCCTAGAAGAACATTTTCATAGGTAAGGCCTGCTTTATTGTAAAGCCTTTCATATTTTGTCTGATCATTTATACCGCTGGTAACATAGGAATTACCAAATCTATTAACAGTCAGATTAGCACCTGTCGATGTTGTTACTGTTGACGCTACTGTTGGCTGATTATACTCGAAATATTTATTTTCGTAGTTAAATTGATGTGTTATATACAAATTATTATTTCCTCCATTTGGATTTACTCTAAAGGCATGATCAAAAAACAAACGTCTTCCTTTAAGAAATGATTTTGCATCTGTCAAAAACACTTGTAATCTCTGACGGTTTTTATAATCTTTATTATCACTTTCAAAATCAGATGGTCTTGTAATTCCGCCATTTTCTTCATTTGAATTGTCCTGATAAGTATAATGAGCATTTATGGCATATCTTCTGTCAGTTGTAAAATAACTGGTTGTAAACCTGAAATTTCCTGCACTAACTAACTGGTTTATATAATTTCCTTCTGAACGTAAACCTCTATATGCGATTGAAAAATTAAGATTTTTTGAAGTATTTAAGGTAATAAACGAATCTACATTCTGACCTTTATTAATTGTTGTATTGAAAAACAATTCTGTTAGTGGTGTTGCTGCCGAATAATATCGAATTTCATCAGCCTGCATATAGTTAAAATGTTTTCCATTAAAACCAATTTCCGGATAAGGTGAAAAACTGGTTAAACTATATTGTAATGTATTATAGGTTTGTCCAATATTTGAGAAAGGTAAAAGTCCAAATTCATCTTTTCTAATATGATTTTGCTTATAAGCACTTTTTAGTGTCAAAGATGTGTCAACATAAGTAGTATCATGCTCTAATGTAATAATCTGATACTGATCTATAGTTGCAATTTTTGCCTTTTTCTTTTTTACAGTATCTGTTATACTTGAATATTTTGTATTCATATCTAAATTCTTTTTAGGAACGTTTTTTTCCTGAGAAAACAATAACGCTGGTACAACTAATAGATATAGAAAAAAGAATATTCTCATTTGATGGCTTTATATGTAATTATTTCGACAAAATTTGTCAGGCAAAGGTAAAAGATAAAAACGTATAAAAAAACAAATCATTGTTATTGAGACTATTTTTCAGGTCATATCATACAAGCAAAAACCCCCAACCAGAAAAGTGGTTGAGGGTTTTCAAAAAAATCAAAATATTTATTTTTATACTACCAGCCTGTATTTTGAGCTACATTTGGATTAGTACTTAATTCAGTTTGTGGTATTGGCCATAAGAATTTATAATCAGAACCAGGAACAGCAGCCACTGGAGTAGTAATAACATAACTATTGCCAAGTACAAAAGCTGTAGTAGAAGGAGTAGCATTAGCAACTTTAGCTGGAATTCCATTTATCGCAACAGAAGCAATTGGATCCCCTTGTAATCTGTGAATATCAGCCCATCTACGTCCTTCTTGTAAGAACTCAATTCTTCTTTCTTTCAAAATAGCTGCAACCATAGTTGCATCAGTAGTGAAAGACGCAGCAGTGTATGCTTGAGTAGCTGGATTAGCTAAAGCTCTATTTCTAACAGAATTTAATAACGTTAAAGCTACTGGTAAGTTTGATAAACGCGCTTGAGCTTCTGCCATATTTAATACTACTTCTGCATATCTAATAATTGGTGCAGCATCTGACTGATTAACAACATCTGTGTATTTATTTGTATATTTAATACCAGATGCAGTATAGATAAACTTACCATCTTCTCTTCTTTTATCATCTGCCAACCATTGTGGGTCTCTCCAAAGAATTGGACTAATACAAACCAATGCTCTATTTTTCAAAATACTAGCCAAAGATGCATTTACACCAGGATTAGATGTAGAAGAATGTTGAATAGAGAAAATAGACTCAGAGTTAGTTAAATTATTAGCTAATACAAAAGGACCATAAGGATCAGTTGTTAAAGTATAAAGTCCGTTTAATTTAATTCCTTCAGCAATTACATTTGCCCAGTCTCTTTTTTGAAGATAAACTCTTGTTTTGAAAGCTATTGCAGCAGATTTTGTTGCTTTAGCAACTACTCTACCTCCTGTAAAACCATTTGAAGAAATTAATTTTTCAGCATCTGTTAAATCAGCCAAAACTTTTGTATAACATTCTGCAACTGTATTTCTAGGTTTTAGTAGCTCAGAATTTATTTCTGCAACTGTATTAATTCCAACTTCTCTGTATGGTATACCAGGATGCGTTGCACCAGCTGTAAAGTTATATGGCCTTGCAAAATTGGTAAGAATTTCAAAATGCGTGATTGCTCTTAAAAATTTAGCTTGCCCAATATAATCATCTGCAACAGCTTGTGTAATAACACCTTTAGCTACAGCTCCTGTAGCTCCTTCTATCATAAGATTACATCTGTTGATTAATCTGTAACCATCAACCCAATAGTAAACATTATTAGCAGTTGTTGGATCATAAGTTGCTGTATAAGTTAACTGATAAAAAGTAGCCATGTTTACAACATCTTCACCTCTTGCTTCACCTTGTTCAACAAAAGCTGCTCCCCAAATATAACCTCTACCACCATTTGGACTAGTTGATGCAGCGTTATATTGTCCAATTCCAGCAGCATTATAAACACCATTCATATAAGCAGCTATATAAGCAGGAGTTGTAAATGCATCCGCATCAGAAATATTATTTATTGGTTTCAAATCCAATAGTTTTTCCTCTGTACATGAGCTCATCCCGAGTACAACTAGAGAAAGTAAAATTGATTTTATTATATTTTTCATATGTTTTTTTATAAACTTACATTTAATCCAACTGAGACCACTTTAGAACGTGGAGTACCATTGATATCTACTCCATTAGTTTCCATTTCAGGATTGATACCTTTATATTTTGAAATTAGCCAGATGTTTTGTGCCTGAGCAAAAATTCTAAAGTTATCAACTCCTAATTTATCTAATACCAATTTAGGTAATGTATATCCTAAGCTAATATTATCAAGTGAGATAAAATCACCTTTTTCAACAAAACGAGAAGATGCACTTCCTGAAAGGTTAGTTGAAGTATTTGAAGAAGCATATAATCTTGGTGTCCATCCATCTCCAGGATTATCTACACTTTGCCATCTTCCCAAAATCTCAGTACCATTGTTGTTGAAGTTTTGGTTCATTAACTCTCTTCTTGTTGCATTGAAAATTTTATTTCCTCCACTAAATCTAAACATAAAACCAAAATCAAGATTTTTATATTTCATAGTAGATGTAAATGATCCATAATATTTTGGTAAAGTGTTTCCTAAGATTACTTTATCTGCAAGACTTAATGATGCTGCTGCACCTGCTGTTGCTGGATTATTAGGATCAAAAACAGTGTAACTAGTTCCTGGCAATACAGCTTGTACTAAACTACCATCTGCTTTATAATAAACAGGGTTACCATTTGCTTTGTTAACTCCCCAATATTTATATCCGTATAAAGAGTTAATAGACTCACCTTGTCTAATAATTATATTTGGTGCAATGTTCGCAATATCTGTAGATGAACCAAAAGATGATGAACCACCTGGAATATCTTGTCCTTGAACTAAACTAGTAACTACGTTTTTAGTAAGCGTTAAGTTAGAAGAAACATCCCATGAAAAATTTGCTGTATTTATTGCTTTAAAACTAGCAGAGAATTCATAACCTTGGTTATACATTTTTGCAACGTTCGAGTTGATAATACTATTAGGAATACCTAAAGATGGAGCAACTGGTGCTGCTAAAACTAACCCATCAATATCATTTTTATAATAATCAAAAGCCAAAGTTAAACGATTATTGAACAAACCTAAATCTACACCAAAGTCAGTTTTATTACTTGTTTCCCATTGTAATGTTTCATTACCAAATTGATAATAACCAAGACCATTATTAGGTCCATAAGGAGAACCAACCAAAAGACCTTTAGAAGGATAAGCTGCACCATTTAAAATATCAACGTTACCTACTTCAGAATAAGAACCTCTTAATTTCAAATCAGAAACTACTTTACTAATTCCTTCCATGAAATTTTCTTTAGAAACTGTCCAACCAGCTGAAACTCCAGGGAAATTATGATATCTAACATCTTTTTCAAACTGAGAAATTCCATCACGTCTTAAAGAAGCTTGTATAAAATACTTTTCTTTATAATTGTATGTAAAACGTCCTAAGTAAGAGATAATCCCTTTTTCAGAAGCACCACCACCAGAATCTTTAGTACTATAAGTACCTGTAACTAAATTCTGATCATAGAAATCACTTAAAATATCAGTTCCAGTACCCCAGAAGTTTTTCGCTCTTGATTTTTGATATTCAGCTACACCTGTTACACCGATGTTATGATTTTCTGCAAAAGTGTGCTTGTAGTTCAAAATATTCTGCCAGTTCCATCTTAAAAGGTTTGTGTTATCTTGATACAAGTATCCGTTAGTTCCACGTCCATCACCATGAATTGGATTCCAATATTGGTAACCATCAGTGATAGCATTATCACCACTTACTTGTAATTTATAACTCAAATCAGAAGTAATTTTTGCATTAGCAAATGCACTAAGCAAAATTCTTGTTGTTGTTGACTTATATTTATTATGATTAAGAACATAAACAATATTTGTAATATTATCTCCCGCAGGATCAGTATTATCCCATTGACCAACATTCGCATTATTTGGCGAAAGGTTATATCCTGTTGGGTTAGCTGGATTGTAAATTGGTGTGTTTGGTAACTGTCTGATTGCATTAAAAACATTACCTGACAGACCACTAGGACTAACATTTAATCCATTATATTCAGTTCTGCTCACACTTAAATTTGTACCAACACTTAACCATTTGTTCACTTCCTGATCTATATTAGTTCTAACAGAATATTTTTTCATATCGTTAGCTAAATTGATACCATCTAAATCAGAATACCCTAAAGACAAGTAATATTTAGTCTTATCTGATCCACCACTAAAATTAAGATTATGAGTAACTTGTGGTGCATTTCTAAAAATTGCACCTTGCCAATCAGTATTATATGTATTTCCAATAGCCCAAGGAGTTTGTCCTCTGTTGGTTCTTTTTTCATTAGAAATTGTTAAGAAATCAGGTGTTTGCAATAAATCGTATGTTTTAGCAGTACTAGCAACACCAAAAACTGTTGAATAAGAAACTTTTAAACTACCTTTTTTACCACTTTTAGTAGTAATCAAAATAACTCCATTTGCAGCTCTAGATCCATAAATAGCCGTTGCAGCTCCATCTTTTAAAACGTCAAAAGATTCAATATCTTCTGGGTTGATATCTGCCAAACCATTTGTAGAAGAAACTCCTCCAATATCACCAGAGTAAATAGGCACACCATCAACTACAATTAATGGCTCTGTACTACCAGAAATAGATCCAATACCTCTAATTCTAATTTTTGGAGCAACCCCTAGAATACCAGTATTAGTCAATACCTGAACTCCTGTTGCTCTACCAGCCAAAACACCTTCAAAACTCGGAGTAACTAAGTTAGCGATGTCTTTTCCAGCAATTTTAGAAATAGAACCTGTTACTTCTTTTCTCTTTTGTACACCGTAACCAACAACTACAACCTCATTCATTAATTGGGCCTCAGATTCCAATTGAACATTTACTGAGTTTGATGAACCAACAGTTACTTGTTTGTTGTTCATACCTACGTATGAGAATATTAACACGTCACCTGTTTTTGCTTTTATGGAATAACTTCCGTCAAAATCAGTTGCAGTATTAACTTTAGTTCCTTTAACAAGAACATTAACTCCTGGAATAACCCCTGTTTTATCAGAGACCTTTCCAGTTACAGTTCTCTCCTGAGCAAAAGAAAACTGCATAGACAACGCTACTAGTAGCGTAAAAATCCATTTAAATTTTAATTTCATTTTAATTTATTTTGAATTAGTATGTGGCAAACATCTTAATTATTTCTTAAAACACCAAAAGTTTTTAACTTAATTTTAATCTAAATAATTAATAATCTATTAACACTAGTCACAAAATGACAATAATTCGTCATTTTTAATAGCTATATTCTTTAAATTATGTATTAAATTTAAATTTATGTAAATTCAACACTTAACAAGATTTTAACATTTACGCACTATAAACAGTTAACTCCATAAAAAACAGCGTTAACTTTTAAAAACCTGATGAAATTTAAATCCTTTTTTAACTTTTTGATAAATCCAAGCCTATATATCAAAAAATCTCATAAATTCTTTCAAAAAAAATCGCAATATTTGCTACTTGAATATAAAAACGAAGAAAATGCTTCAAAAAAATTTCTCAGGATATCTTTTAGAAACAGGAACTGATGAAGCCGGAAGAGGATGTTTAGCCGGACCTGTTACTGCAGCAGCAGTAATTTTACCTGAAAATTTTGAAAATCAGATTTTAAATGACAGTAAACAACTATCTGAGAAAACAAGATCACTCTTAAAACCAATTATTGAAGAACAGGCAGTTTGTTTTGCCGTTACTCATTTATTTCCTGAAGAAATTGACGAAATCAATATTCTGAATGCTTCGATGAAAGGAATGCAGGAATGTATCTTAAAATTAAATAAGGTTCCTGAATATATTATTGTAGATGGGAACCGCTCACTAAATGCGAAGCTAGGCTTAAAGAACAGTTTTGGAAAACAATTCTCTACTAAGGAAATAGAAATTCTAAAATCAATTCCCAATCAAAGCATTATAAAAGGAGATTCAAAATTTTTAAGTATTGCAGCCGCTTCTGTTTTAGCCAAAACCTATCGTGATGAATACATGGATGTGATTCATGAAGAATTCCCAATGTACAACTGGAAAAAGAACAAAGGATATCCTACCCAAGAGCATCGTGATGCCATTAGAAAATATGGCACCACAAAATACCACAGAATGAGTTTTAGGCTCTTGCCGGATCAATTGGAATTAAACTTCTTTGAAGAATAAAAAATATTAATACTTATATATTGTATTGAAAAGTTAATCACAAATTACTTTTTCCTCAAACAACATTTTAATCTGTTTAGTCCATTCTAAAATATTCTCACTTGAAGCCCTGTCTGCTTTATCAAAATAAAAATGTTGTTTGATTTCTAATCCGGAGTATTTAAAAATTCCGGTATCCGAAGTTAATGCTAAAGCTTTATCCATACCCATTGTCTCATATTCAGCATTTGATTTTCCATGTGAATTAATAATCACTGTTTGTTTTCCGGCTAATAAACCTTTTTGGACACCCTGATCATATCTATAGGCAAATCCATAACTAAATACCCTATCAATATAACCTTTCATAATTGCAGGCATTCCAGTCCACCAAATGGGATAAATAAAAATAATCTGATCAGCCCAGGTAATAAAATCCTGTTCTGTTTTGACATCATCGGTAACTTTTCTCATTCGTTGTCCATTCATATCTTCCAGAGACAAAACCGGATTAAAACTGATCTCGTTTAAATCACGAACCACAACTTCCTGCCCGGATTGCAGGAGACTTTCAACTACTGTTTGTTTAAAGAAATGATTTAAACTGGCTGAATTTGGATGCGCATAAATAATTAAATTTTTCATGTTTTCTATTTTTTAAAGATTGAACACGACAAATGTAGAACGCAAGTTTCAGTGACAATTGTAAGAAAACGAAAACCAATACTCAATAAGCTTTTGAGCTACAAATATCGTTTTGAAATTTAAGGAACTTAGTTGGAGAAATATTCATATAATATTTAAAGTCATGAATGAGTTGACTTTGATCGTAATAACCACATTGCTCAACAATTAAAATCCAATCTATTTTAGCTGAAATATCGGCACTTTTTTGAATTAACTCAACTGCTTTAAGAAAACGTTCATAACGACTAATTTCTTTTATGGTATAACCAAAGAATTTCTTTTGATTGAGTTGAACATTTCTCTCTGTCTGATTTATTTTTGAAGCAATAGCTTTAATCGGATTCAGAGTTTCTTCCTTAAATTCTGTCAACAAGGTTGTTATTGAATTTTGTTCTCGCAAATAAGGTTTACAAAATTCTAAAATATAAGCAACACGTTCTTGTATATCAGACAAGTTTTTAAGTTCTTCCCATAAAACAGAGAAACAATTATCAGGAATTAAAGCATCTGGATGAATAGGCAAAGAATGAGTTAAAAGTGCATTTCCAAAGAATCTGTAAAAAGCATCTTCTTTAAAATTTGCTACCAGGATTTCAGAATGAGGTTCTAATGTATAATCAAATGCTTGTTTAATTGGACCTAAAATCAAACATTTCTCAACTTCAAGGATATTGTTCTGATGCGATTTTAAAGAGGAATTTGCTCCAAAGTTAAAAACCAAAATAGTTTGAAAACTTGGTAATAATGTTTTGGTAACAGGATTTGCCGTCTTATTTTCGGCGAAATAAAAATGAGAAAAAACAGATTCAAATGCCGAAGGAACTGCAATTTTATAATTGTTATTTTCTTCAGCATTTTTCATACTATTTTATATTTTTTTGAAACTTATTAAAAAAATTCGGCTTCAAACAATTGTGTTAAGTGCTTGATGATTTTAGCTTTTACTTCGGCCTCATCTACCTTTTCTACACCAAGTTCTACGTGTAATGAAGTAACTCCTTTTCCTCGAATTCCACACGGAATTATATTATCAAAATAACCTAAATCTACATTAACATTTAAAGCAAATCCGTGCATCGTAACCCAGCGTGAAGCACGTACACCAAGTGCACAAATTTTTCGTGCAAACGGCGTTCCTACATCTAACCAGACTCCTGTTTCACCTTCGCTTCGTCCGCATTTTAAGCCATATTCTTCTAATGTTAGAATTATAGACTCTTCCAGAAAGCGCAAATATTTATGTATATCCGTAAAGAAATTTTCTAAATCCAAAATTGGATAACCTACAATTTGTCCTGGTCCGTGATATGTAATATCTCCCCCACGATTAATTTTATAGAATGTTGCACCTTTTGCTTCAAGCTGTTTTTCGTTTAACAGCAAATTTTCAAAATCACCGCTTTTACCTAAAGTATAAACATGCGGATGTTCTACAAACAATAAATAATTTGGTGTTGGCAGATCAAGTTCTTCTCTTCTGTTTCTTATTTTTAAGTCGACTATATCTTTAAAAAGCTCTTCCTGATATTCCCAGGTCGATTTATAATCTTTACTTCCTAAATCTTGAAGTTGAATTTTTTTGTTCATTTTTATTATTTTTCAAACTCTACTTCAAAGTTGAGTTTGTCAGGATTCTCCATATAATCCGTGAAAGGGTATTGAATTGTAATTGATTTTCGATCCTCACTAAATAAAGCGTTTGGATTTGAAACTTTTTTAATTTTTTTAGGAAAGTGATATTTCACTATATAATTAGAAGAAGCAAATATCATTTTAGACATATCGGCTGCACTATCTTTTGCCTTTTCTGCTAATTTTTGCTTGTCAATTGTAGCTTTACGGGTAAACTTTTTTCCATCATAAGTATAACTTAACTTGCTATTATTATTCCCTAAACCTCCTGCAAAAGGTGTTGAGGCATTTCCTCCGCTACCTTCCAGTTTTTGAAGTGCACTGGCAGTTTGTAATATATCCTGTAACTCGTTTACGTTTTTAAAATCAGTAGATAAAGTCATTAAAAACTCTTTTTTCTCTCCGTTCATTTTAGTGTTTACTACAAAATTTTCGAGCTTTTTAAGTTCTTTTTGAGCTTCTGGTGATAATTTTGCAATACTGTCTTTTTTCTCTTCAAATACTTGTTTGAAAGTAAAAGTGGTATCTATATTTTTTTTAGCATCGGCTCCCATTTGATCTCCAAGCTGATCACCAGCCATAGCCATTAAGGAAGAACCATCCATGTCTACAGAAAATTTTCCGGTTCCATTATCATTTACAGTAATATTCTCGGTAAAAGTACAACTCGTTAAAGTTGCCAGTACAAAACAAAAACTAAGTAATTTATATAATTTCATTTGTCTAATTTTTTATCAAAGATACGAACTCTATTTTAAAGAATTATAGCGTTTATAGCCGTAGATTAGTTTTCAAATATTACTTTAAAACCTAATTCTACATTATTATCCGGCAGGTTTTCGAGCGGAACATCCAGAATAAAGCTTTTTCTATCTGTCGCTATTACAGCATTTTTTAGAGAAACAGTTTTTATTTTTTTCGGAAAATGATACTCAATCGAATATTTACATTCTTTAAGCATTTCATCCATTTTTTTTGAAAAGGGGTCATCTCCCGGTTTTTCCTTTTTCTTCTTTTTAGTCGGTGTTTTTGATTTAGCATCTTCTTTTAAAGGAACAACGCTTTTTATAAAAACTTTTCCATCATAACTAAAACTCGTTGTATTTTTATTTTCCGTTTTTGGTACGGCACTTAAAGCTCCTAATCTCTTTTTATCCGAAAGTGCTAAGGTTTCTAAAGTTTCAGATGGAGAAGCCATATTTTGAATACTGTCTAAAGATTTAAATCCAATAACCATATTGTATTCAAACTGTTTTTTTTCCTCATCTACTTTCATGCTAATTTTAAAGTTCTCTAAAACTTTAAGCATTGCTTTATCTGCTGCAGGCAATTTTGCAATACTGTCTTTTGCCTTATCAAAGAGTTCTTTAAAAGTAAATGCAGTATCTATTACTTGTTTCTTTTTGGTTGAATCACTGCTTTTCATTCCCATTTTAAACATACCTGACATATCAAATCCGTATGAAAAAGTTCCTGAGCCATCTTCGTTTATTACAACTTTTTCTTTCATTGTACAGCTTACAATAAGAAATAGGACAAGAAAACAAATCAGATATTTTTTCATAGGTTTTTTAAAATTATAGGTTTTGAGTTGCGAAGATACTTTCTTTTAAATTGTTTTTTATTCCAAAACGACTTCTAAATTTGTACTTTCCGGATCTTGCAAACAAGCCGAAAGCTGAAACTCTAAGGTTAAAGATTTTCTATCAGAACTGATTTGTGCTTTGTTGTTTGAAACTGATTTTATTTTTTCAGGGAAATAATATTTTAAGATGTACAACTGAGTAAATTTTAAACTCCCAAATTTAGACTCGTTATTTTTATATTCATCTTTTGCCTTTTGTAATTCGGCTGTATTTATGACAGAAACCATACGTTTAAAGATTTTGCCATCAAAACTATATGCGATTTTATA
This sequence comes from Flavobacterium chilense, assembly GCF_001602525.1. Lineage (GTDB taxonomy): Bacteria > Bacteroidota > Bacteroidia > Flavobacteriales > Flavobacteriaceae > Flavobacterium > Flavobacterium chilense. The sequence continues at coordinate 66,643 of NZ_LSYT01000013.1, read as the reverse complement.
ATAGTGCTTTTCTGCTGTTAATGCATAATTGTTCTCAAGATCATCTGCATAATGTTCTGTTTTATATAAATCAGGGATCTCTGAAACTTTATTAAAATGAAGTGAGAACACATTTTTAAATTCTTTCTCGAAAGAACTCTCTTTAATATGCGCTTTTACATTGGCATATTTTTGAAATAACTTTTGTTCTTCTGGTGTATATTTCAAAAACGTTTCATTGTATTTTGTGATATAATCTTTAAAAACATAAGTGGTATCTTTAAACACATTCTCATGCGAATACGATTCGCCGGCTAATTGCATATAACTATTTTCATCCCGAAGCTGGATAACTTCTATATCACCGCCTCTGTCCGGATTTATCGTAATGGTTTCTGTAATTTGACAACTTGTTACCAAAAATAAAATTAAAACGGCTGATAAATATTTCATTTGCACAAAAAGTTTCTAAAGATTTTAAGTTTGCTAAGATATGTATTAAAAGATATTTTCTTACATAAATTTTTATTTGATCTTAATCTTTTACTCCATGAAGCTTTATGGTTATGATTACTTTTTTTCTGTAAAATAAACATTTCAGCCCAGAATGCATTTTGAAAATTAATCTTCTGATATAGCCCCGATAGCAACGGTATCCTTTTTTGCTTTTTCTGCAAAAAAGATACAAGTGTATAGCGGGAGAAATGGTTATTAAAACACCTTAAATTTCTGCTTCAAAAAACCTTAACACTTTGAGTTGAAACTTGAAACAAAAATTTTATCTTTGCACTCTTAAAAAATAGCACAAAATGGCATTATCAGAACAAGAAATCATTCGAAGAGAAAAACTTCAAAACTTACGCAACTTAGGAATCAATCCTTATCCGGCTAATCTTTTTCCTGTAAATCATACTTCTAAGCAAATTAAGGAGTCGTTTGAAGAAGGTAAGAAGGTGATCGTTGCAGGTCGTTTGATGAGTGTTCGTGATCAGGGTAAAGCTTGTTTTGCTGAATTGCAGGATAGCGAAGGACGTATTCAATTGTACGTAAATCGCGATGTTTTGTGTGAAGGTGACGATAAAACTTTATACAATCAGGTATTTAAAAAACTAACTGATCTAGGTGATTTTATTGGCATTGAAGGAGAATTGTTTACTACACAAGTTGGTGCAAAATGTATTCGTGTAAGCGGTTTTACTTTTTTGAGTAAAACATTACGCCCTCTTCCGTTACCAAAAGTAGATGAAGATGGAAATGTGCACGATGCATTTAATGACGCTGAGTTACGCTACAGAATGCGTTATGTAGATTTAACTGTGAATCCACAAGTTAAAGAAAACTTCATTAAACGTACCAAGTTGTATACTGCAATGCGTGGTTATTTTAATGATGCAGGATATCTTGAGGTTGAAACTCCGGTTTTACAATCAATTCCGGGTGGTGCTTCGGCAAGACCTTTTATCACGCACCATAATTCGCTTGATATTCCGCTATATATGCGTATTGCAAACGAATTGTATTTAAAAAGATTGATTGTTGGTGGTTTCGAAGGTGTTTATGAGTTCTCTAAGAACTTCCGTAATGAAGGAATGGACAGAACGCATAATCCTGAATTTACTGCCATGGAAATATATGTAGCCTACAAAGACTACAACTGGATGATGGAATTTGCTGAAGGTTTATTGGAGCATTGTGCAATTGCTGTAAATGGTACAAGCGAAGTTACTTTTGGAGAACACCAAATCAACTTTAAAGCGCCTTATGCACGTGTAACCATGACAGATTCTATCAAACATTTTACAGGTTTTGATATCTCAGGTAAAACAGAAGATGAATTGTTTGAAGCTGCAAGAGGAATGGGAATTGAGGTGGATAAAACAATGGGGAAAGGAAAATTGATTGATGAGATTTTTGGAGCAAAATGCGAAGGAAATTACATTCAGCCAACTTTTATTACTGATTATCCTAAAGAAATGTCGCCTTTATGTAAGGAGCACCGCGACAATCCGGAACTTACAGAGCGTTTTGAATTAATGGTTTGTGGTAAAGAAATCGCAAATGCTTATTCTGAGTTAAATGATCCTATTGATCAGCGTGAACGTTTTGAGGATCAAATGCGTTTGGCTGCAAAAGGTGATGATGAAGCAAACGGAATTATCGATGAAGATTTCTTAAGAGCTCTTGAATACGGTATGCCTCCAACATCCGGAATGGGAATTGGAATGGACCGTTTGATTATGTATTTAACAAACAATGCTTCTATTCAGGAAGTTTTACTATTCCCGCAAATGCGTCCGGAGAAAAAACAATCGCAGATTGAACTTTCTGACGAAGAAAAAGTAATTATTACTTTATTGAAAGGAAACGAAAATAAAATGGAATTGGCGCAACTAAAAGTTACAGCTAACTTAAGCGGTAAAAAATGGGATGCGTCTATGAAAAACTTATCTAAACATGGTTTAACTAAAGTTGTTGTTGACGGCGAGTTTAAGACTGTGGAATTGGTAGAATAGTTTAAAAAAAATCTTTTAAATGTATATATCAAACCCGGCAGATTTTAAAAATCTGCCGGGTTTTGTTTTTTAAAAAGAGTACTTCTCTAATTTTTTAGAAGTAATATCTAAAACCTTAATGCTTTCTTTTGGAACATTTCCTTTTACAACTTCCTGAACTGACGGATTGGAAGGATATTTTCCGTTTTTCATTTTCAGAAGATGAAACTTCCCTCCGCTTTCAAATATTAAATCATAAAATTTTTCAGTTACCGAAGTGGTCACAAAAATCGGGAAATCGGTTACAGTGAAAGAATTGATTAAACTTCCGTCATTGTTTAAAATATAACCTGAACAACCACCGCTTCCGCAAAAATAGGGATTAGAAAAACCAACAAAGTATTCGTCTTTCTTATCATTATTTAAATCAAAAGCCTGATAATAAAAAAATCGATCTTCTTTGGTCATTGCCGCCAAATCCTTTTTTAGCAAAACATTTAATTGTTTCCTGATCAGTTCTACTGCTTTATCGTCTCTGGGTGGTGCATCAGTCAAATCTGCAGTTCCTGCAACTGTTTTTGATAAGGTATCCTGGGCAATAGTTTTAATAATATTTTTGGGTTCGTTTTTATTTTGACAGGAATACAATCCCAAAATTCCGATTAGAATTAGAATTTTATTTTTCATAATCTGCATTTATAATTAAACAAATTTTTTAAACCAGTAATGCGGCTTTATTTTCAATATCATTTTGCTCCAAAAGTGATTTTATATTATTAAAAGTCACAAAAGCAATCTGCGTTAAAGCTTCATTGGTAAAAAACGCCTGATGTGCTGTTACCAAAACATTTGGAAAACTCATTAAACGCTGAATTGCATCATCCTGAATGATATCTGCTGAAAGATCTCTGAAAAACAGTTTTTCTTCCTGTTCGTAAACATCGATTCCGAGATACCCAATTTTACCTTCTTTTAAGCCTTCAATAACAGAAGCTGTTTCGATTAATCCACCCCGACTTGTATTGATTATCATTACGCTGTCTTTCATCAAAACAATAGAGTTTTTATTGATTACATGCTTTGTTTTATCATTTAAAGGGCAATGCAGGGAAATAATATCACTTGAATGAAAAATGTCTTCTAATGATACAAATCGTACTCCGTCTTTCTCCATCTCCGGATTTGTGACAATATCATATGCTAAAACCTTACAGCCAAACCCTAAGGCAATTTTAGCAAAAGCTTTTCCGATGTTTCCTGTTCCAATGATGCCAATTGTTTTTCCAAATAAATCAAAACCTAATAGCCCGTTTAGTGAGAAGTTTTGTTCCCGAACTCTGTTGTAGGCTTTATGCGTTTTTCTGTTTAAAGTTAAAATCATTGCCATCGCATGTTCTGCAACAGCCTGAGGAGAATATGCCGGAACACGACAAACTTTTAAGTTATACTTTTTAGCCGCTTCGAGATCAACATTATTAAAACCGGCACAACGCAAAGCAATGATCTTTACCCTTTTTTCTGCCAATTGTTTAATTACGGCTTCGTTGACAATATCATTTACAAAAATACAAACTATAGAGGCATTTTCTATTAAAATGACTGTTTGAGGATTTAGCTGGGTTTCAAAAAAATCCAGTTTAAAACCAAATTCATTATTGTATTTATTAAAAAAAGCTTCATCATAAGGCTGCGTCGAGAAAAAGGCTATTTTATTATTACTTAACGTGGAATTTGAACTCATAATCGCTTCTTTTTGGGATTTAAACTTCTGTTTTTACTAAAGTAAGCAATTTTAATAAATTACTTTTCTTTTTGTTAAATAAACTATAATTCTGACAATCAGATTAAACCTATTGAATTTGATAAAGTCTTATTGCTATAACAATTAAAAAACTTACATCATGAAAAAATTATTTATCGCAGTTTTGTTACTTATCGGAGTAGCGAGTTTTGCACAGGAAACAACAGATCAAAAGCCTACTCGTGAGCGCAGAGAAAAACTCACTCCTGAACAACGAAATGACAAACATTTGCAAAAACTAACTACTGATTTAAATTTAGATGCTAATCAACAGGCTCAGGTAAAACAACTTTTAGCTGACAGAACCGCAAAAGCAGAAAAGTTTAGAGAAGACCGAAAAAACAGTACCACAAAACCTACTGCGGCTGAAAAAGAAGCTTTCAAAAAACAAATGATGGCAGAAAAAGATGCAAATGATGCTAAAATGAAATCTATTCTAAATGCTGATCAATACAAAAAATGGACTTCTATACAAGAAGAAAATAAAGACAAAGCAAAAGAAAGAATGAAAGAATATCGTAAAGATAAAAACTAAAAAAAGAGGCCTTTTGAGCCTCTTTTTTGTTAGAATATCTTACTTAGGATTAAGTATTAAATCGATTCTTTTAATACAATCCTCATAATGGTATTTTGTTTCTGTATTAACTGGTTTTGCTTTTGCTGCCAAAAGTGTAGCTCTCAATGTTGTTAATTCTCCTCGAACTAAAGCTCTAACATCAGATTGTCCTACATTATAATAAATTACAGATCTGTCTGCAGGTTTAATTTCTTCGGTCATTAAAGCCCCCATTCTGTCAATATAAGCACGTTGTAAATTTCTTCGGTATATCGTTACATTCGTTGGTGTCGAAGCTTCTTTCCAGATTCCTTTTCGTGTATCTTTCAAGAAATCCAAAGCGGTATAAGTATCAGCACCCAGAATTTCATTATCCATTAATCGGCCAATGCGGCCAATACTTAATAAGCTATTCAAATGACGAACCTGCAAACTTCTAAATCTTTCTGCATAACCTGCAAAATCAGTATTTTTTAAAGTCGTAACATTTACCAGCCATGTTGGCGAAGCAAAAGCATTTGCCTGAAGCCAGTTCATCGCTTCTGTTTGTTTTGCTTTTGGTACAACTTCATATACATTTCCTGCCTGATTTGGTTTTTTCGTGTTTTCATAAACTCCGCCAACATTGGTTACAACATGACCTACATATCGGCTCCAAACCTCAAGCATTTCTTTGTACAATTCGTCTAAATCCTGATAGTTATTCGTAACATTACTTGTCCATTCGTTTAAATGAGCTGCTACATATTCCAGATTTTTAAGTCCATAAGAACTCGCTTTCATTGAGTTATTTCCAATATCTTCAGTTTGTGAAGTTGGATCAAATGCGCTGCTTTGTTTTCCGAATTTATATAACGGATTTCCTGCTTTGTCCAGGATCCATTTGTCTAAAGTTGGTACTTCCTGCTCTGGTGATTTTGCATTTGGAATCACTCTGTATCCCCAATTTACAGCATATCGATCATAAGCTCCAATTTTACGAATAAAACGAATGTTTTTATCACCCGGCTGTGCAATATAATTAAAACGGGCATAATCCATTATACTTGCTGAGATTCCGTTTTGCTGAGTAAAATCGCCATTTCTGTAGCTTTCCACATCATAAGCGCAACTTGCTCCCATATTATGCGGAAATCCTAAAGCGTGTCCCACTTCGTGAGCAATTACCATTCGCATCATCTCTCCCATTTCTTCGTCACTGGTTTGCAAAGTTCTCGCTGAAGGATTTGCAGCTCCGGTTTCGAGTAAATAACGGTTTCTGTACGAACGTAAATGGTTGTGATACCATATTACATCACTTTCGATAATTTCTCCTGTTCTGGGGTCAGAAACACTTGGTCCAACCGCATTACGGGTTGTACTTGCAACATATCGAATAACAGAATAACGAATATCTTCAGGACTAAAATCAGGATCTTCTTCTTTTGTAGGTGCATCTTTTGCAATGATAGCATTTTTAAACCCGGCAGCTTCAAAAGGTTTCTGCCACTCTTCGATTCCCTGTTTGATATATTTTCTCAGTTTTTCAGGCGTTGCAGGATCCAGATAATACACAATAGGCTTTATTGGCTCAACCAGTTCTCCTCTGTTATAAGCTTCAGGATCTTTAGGTTCTAATCTCCAGCGACGGATATAGGTTTTAAGATCAGATTTCAATTCATTGCTTCCATAATCATACTGGCTTACAGTAAACCAGCCCACTCTTGGATCTGCTAATCTTGGTTTCATTGGCACTTCGGGCAACAAAATCATCGATTGATTCATCTGGATGCTTATAGACTCTGTTTCTTCTAACATAGAAGGTTTTGATGCATTGTAAGTCATATCCTGAATGACTTCGATATTCATCGGAAAACTTTTAATCGTATTGATAAAACTTCTGGATTCATCAAGTCCTTTTACTTTATAAGTTTCACGCATTTCTGCTGATATTCCGCTAATTGCTTTTACATCTGTACTGTAAAACTTCGTAACATCAATAACTGTATTGGCAGAATCTTTACTAAAAGCTACAATATCAAAAGCAAATAAAGTAGGCTCATAATTATTTGATTTTACCGAAATACTAATAGGTAAAGAATCATTTGCAACAGCATTATATGATTTTGATTTGATAAGGATTTTATCCTGAAAACGCTGCCATACTATTAATTGCTCATTGGTTTCAGAACCTGCATTTACATATCCGCCTCCTAAATTAGAAGGCAATTTTGAAAGTCTGCTCACTAAAAGCATATCCTTGTCTAAATATTTATTTGGAATTTCGAAATAGTACTTTTTATCTACTTTATGAACTGTAAAGAGTCCGGAATCAGAGACAGCATCTTTTGTAATTACTTTACTGTACTCTTTAATGGTCGATTCTGATTTTTTTTCCGGTGATGTAGCAGCCGGTTCATCTTTCTTAGATTTTTTGTTGGATTGGGCAAATTGGTTATTAGAAAACAGCATAAAAACTGCCATTGTAATAAAAATGAAAAATTTCTTCATTTATTATGGGTTTAATGGTTATTTGATAAACAAAAATAATTTTTATTCTATATATAGGCAGAAAAACACTTATATTAACTTTTCATTAACTAATACAGTTCAGCATTTAAATCATGAAAAAAGGTTCAGCTTTATAAAAAACTGAACCTTCAAATTGAAAAAAAATATAATTATTCTATAAGATTTAAAATGTCTTTGAAACCTTATCAATTGCATTAATAGTAAAATCTAAATCTTCATAAGTCAGTGCATCGGTAATAAACCAGGTTTCATAAGCTGATGGAGCAATATAAATACCTTCCTGTAATAAACCGTGAAAGAATTTCTTAAAGGTTTCATTATCTCCTTTTGCAGCAGTTTGAAAATCAACAACCGGATTTGCATCAAAATGCACCGAAATCATAGAACCAACTCTATTGATTGTAAATACAACATTATTTGCCTTTAAAACCCTGTCGATTCCGGCTTCTAAATAAGCTGTTTTTTCTTCTAAACGGGTAAAGATTTCACGATCATTGTCTAATGCTTTCAACATGGCATATCCTGCTGCCATAGCTAACGGATTTCCTGATAATGTTCCTGCCTGATATACCGGACCAAGCGGCGCTAAATAATTCATAATTTCTGCACGGGCAGCAAAAGCTCCAACTGGCAATCCACCACCAATTACTTTTCCGAAAGTTACAATATCAGCATTGATGTTATACAATTCCTGAACACCTCCGCGAGCCAGACGGAAACCAGTCATTACCTCATCAAAAATTAATAAAATTCCGTTTGCAGTACACAATGCTCTCAAACCTTCCAGGAAACCTTTTTGAGGCGGAATACATCCCATATTTCCTGCAACTGCTTCGATAATAATCGCAGCAATTTCTCCTTTATTTGCTTCGATTAAAGTTTTTACATTCTCTAAATCATTGTATTTTGCAAGCAAAGTATCTTTTGCAGTTCCTTCTGTAACACCCGGACTATTTGGAGATCCAAAGGTTACAGCTCCACTTCCGGCCTGAATCAAAAACGAATCAGAATGTCCGTGATAACAACCTGCAAATTTGATGATTTTATCTCTTTTTGTAAATCCGCGAGCCAGACGAATCGCACTCATACAAGCTTCTGTACCTGAATTTACAAATCTTATTTTATCAATATTAGGAACCATAGAAACTGCTAAGGCAGCGATTTCGGTTTCCAGTTCTGTAGGCATTCCAAAAGAAGTTCCCAGTTTTGCTTTTTCAATCACGGCATCCACAACCGGCTGATATGCATGACCTAAAACCATTGGTCCCCAAGAGTTAATATAATCTATTAGTTTATTCCCGTCTTCATCATACAAATAAGCACCTTTGGCACTTTTTACAAAAATCGGAGTTCCGCCAACTGCTTTAAATGCTCTTACTGGTGAATTTACGCCTCCCGGAATTACTTTTTCTGCCTCAGCAAAAAGCTGACTACTTCTTTTATATAACATTTTTATTTTAGATTTCTTGACAATTATTAATTGATAATTACTTCACTTTCAACCTTTGTCCAATTGAAATGGCATTATCAGTTAAATTATTTTTTTGTTTTAAGTCGTCAACCAACAGATTGAATTTTTTTGAAATCGAATATAAGGTATCCCCTTTTTGAACTTCATACAAATTCGGATCATTATTTGAGTTCATATTTATCTTTGGATCAGAAATCACAACTGAAGATGAACTTCTTGCCGGAGCCGTTTTATTAATCGGAACATAATTTCTTCCCGTAACCTGACAATCGTATTGATGCAGATTGTAACGTTCGATATAACTGATTAATTTGTCCGGATAATTAGGATCTGTTGCATAACCCGCAGCTCTCAACCCTTTTGCCCAGGCTTTATAATCGTCTTTTTCGTAAGTAAATAAAGTCTCATATCGCTTTTTCCCAACCAAAAACAAAGCATGATCTCTGTAAGATTCTGAAGCTTGAGGATATTTTCTAAAACATTCCTGAGCCGAATCATCATCATGACGAACACTTTCTCCCAGCCAGTCTTTATGACATTTGATTCCGAAATGATTGTTTGCTTCAATCGCTAAATCTCCTTTTCCTGCTCCCGACTCCAAGATTCCCTGCGCCAAAATAATACTTGCCGGAATCCCGTATGTTTTCATATTTCCAATGGCAATATCCTTGTATTGTAAAATATAATTATTGATTAAATCGCTGGTGACAACTGTTTTGGATGTAGATTGAATAACCTCAGTTGTATTATTTGTAGAAGGGTAATTTTTACCAATTGGTTTAACGGGAGTAGTTCTTTTTGCTGCTGCTGTTCTGGCTTGAACTGCTGCTGCTTTTTTAGTCGTCGCGATGGCAGGCTTACTAGATGAGCAACTTGCTAAAGCTAATATTACGAGAAGTAATACAATTTTTTTAATCATTGGTTTTGAGTATTGGTAATTTCTTCTGCTTCAATTTTATATTCATCCCTTCAATTCCCTGCAATCCGCCAGTGTGAATGAGTAAAATTTTCGAATGTGCAGGAAAATAGTTTTTATGGATTAAATCTATAACGCCAAAAACCATCTTTCCTGTATAAATTGGATCTAAGGGCACTTTTGTTTCTTCAAGAAAACTATTGATAAATTCAATTAATTCTAAATTTATCTTGCCATAACCTCCAAAATGATAGTCAGAAACTAAATTCCAGTTATCTTTTTTTGCAAAAATACGAATTTCATCGGTTAAAAAGTCACCTTTTAGTACCGGAAAACCTAAAATTTTCTGATTTGACGATGTACTGTTAATTAATCCGGAAATAGTTCCGCCTGTTCCAACCGCACAACAAACATAATCAAAAGTAATATCTTCGGTTGTTAAAATCTCCTCGCAGCCTTTTACCGCCAATTCGTTTGTTCCGCCTTCGGGCACTAAATAAAAGTCTCCATATTTGTTTTTGAGTTTTCCTAAAAATGATATTTCACTTTTTAAACGATAGTCTTCTCTTGAAACAAATTCAAACTGCATTCCGTTTTCCTGGGCAAATCTCAAAGTTGGATTCTCTTCAATTTTTTCAAAAAGTTCATCGCCACGGATAATTCCAATTGTTTTAAAACCTTGCTCTTTTCCTGCATAAGCTACTGCAGCAATATGATTGGAGAAGGCGCCGCCAAAAGTCAATACCGTTTCTTTTTTTTCGACTTTCGCCTGAAGTAAATTGTATTTCAGCTTTCTGAATTTATTGCCGGAAACAAACGGATGAATCAGATCTTCACGTTTTATAGTCAAAGAAATATCGTTTGGGAAATGTATGGGAATAGATTGATTCAAAATTGTTTTATTTTAAAATAATGTAATGCAGAAACTGAAAGAATGATCTGTTTTTCAAATAATCCAGATCAGTTTCTTTAGCGTAAGCTTCTCTTTCAAAACTTATATTGCGATAGGCCAAAGCTCCGTTTTTGTATTGAATAAGCCGAATTAAATATTCTAAAAAATACCAGATAAAAAAAGGTAAAATCAGCATTTCTATTTGTTGCCGTAAATGTATTTTTTCATGATTGACAAAAATCTTATCTGCTTTATCAAATTCATGCTTCATCAATACAAACGGAAACACAGCCATTCCCCGATATCCATTTGGAATTAAATATTTAGCAACAATAAGAAACATTGGCTGTAAAATTTATAAATTTGTAGATAAAAAATGTTCGATTTCATTAAAATCACAATCAATCTGATTTTAAATAACACGAACATGAACCCAAAACAGATTTATGAAAGAGCAAAGTAATGAAAATAAACTAATCGAAGGCGAAGATTTTTACTATACGCCCGAAGGTTATAAATGCTTTACTGAAAAACACCACTTAAAAAGAGGTTATTGCTGCAAAAGCGGTTGTCGTCATTGTCCGTATGGATTTGATAAACGAACAGGGGAAATAAGAAGAAAATAGATTTTTAGACTTCTTAGATCGTTAGATCTTTTTTGATGTCTAAAAAACTATAAATCACAAGTAAAAATATAGATTTTCATTTCTTTTTAAGAAATTTAAACATCTAAGAAGTCTAACTGTCTAATAATCTAAAATGGATATTCTCTTGCGAAAATTTAGGATTACGATCCACAAATCCTATCATAGGTCGGATATCCGTTATCCCTAGCTTTTAATTAGAAAATCATTAATGTGCGAATGAGTCAATTTGAAAATTAGATAATTTGAATAAATTCCAATTCTAAACTTCCAAATTTCAATTCATTCTATCAATTCATCATCAGTCACATTTAAGCCCCAGAGGGGTGATATTTTTATAGATTTAAGTCCCAGCGGGACAAAATAATCAAAAAACAAAAAATTAATCTGTTGTTAATCTAACTAAAATACCTTAGCGTCTTAGAACCTTAGCAACTTAGCATCTCTAAAAAAAAATGACTTTCAAAGAACAAATACAACAAGGAATTCCAAATATATTACCTCCAAAGGCAACATACGATACTGCAATTAATCACGCGCCAAAGCGAAAAGAAATTCTTTCAGCAGAAGAGAAAAAACTGGCGCTAAAAAATGCATTACGTTATTTCGACCCTAAACATCACGCTGTATTAATTCCGGAATTCTCCGAAGAATTAGAAACTTACGGGCGTATTTATATGTATCGTCTGCGTCCGGATTACAGAATGTACGCACGACCAATTGACGAATATCCTGGAAAATCATTACAAGCAAAAGCGATTATGCATATGATTCAGAATAATCTGGATTATGCTGTAGCACAACATCCACATGAGTTGATTACCTACGGAGGAAACGGAGCCGTTTTCCAGAACTGGGCACAATATTTATTGACCATGCAATATTTGTCTGAAATGACAGATGAACAAACCTTAACGATGTATTCAGGTCATCCAATGGGATTATTTCCTTCGCATACAGAAGCTCCAAGAGTTGTGGTTACGAACGGAATGGTAATTCCAAATTATTCTAAACCGGACGATTGGGAAAAAATGAATGCCTTGGGCGTTTCTCAATACGGACAAATGACGGCAGGAAGTTATATGTATATTGGTCCGCAAGGAATTGTACACGGAACTACGATTACGGTTTTAAACGGTTTTAGAAAAATAAAACTAAATCCTGAAGGCAATCTTTTTGTGACTTCGGGACTTGGCGGAATGTCAGGTGCTCAGCCAAAAGCGGGAAATATTGCGGGTTGTATTACGGTCTGCGCCGAAGTAAATCCAAAAATCACCAAAATTCGTCACGAACAAGGATGGATTAATGAGATTGTTACTTCGACTGAAGAATTGGTAAAAAGAGTCACTTTGGCGAAAGCCAATAAAGAAGTCGTTTCGATTGCTTATTTAGGAAATGTAGTTGACGTTTGGGAATGTTTCGATCAGGAAAACATCAAAATTGATTTAGGTTCTGATCAGACTTCGCTTCATAATCCTTGGGCAGGAGGTTATTATCCGGTTGGAATTTCTTTTGAAGAAGCCAATGAAATGATGGCAAATAATCCTGAATTGTTCAAAGAAAAAGTACAGGAATCGTTACGCCGACAAGCGAAAGCAATAAACAAACATACTGCAAAAGGAACTTACTTTTTTGATTACGGAAATGCCTTTTTACTAGAAGCTTCCCGCGCCGGAGCAGATGTAATGGCAGAAAACAATATTGATTTTAAATATCCGAGTTATGTTCAGGATATTATGGGACCAATGTGTTTTGATTATGGATTTGGACCTTTTAGATGGGTTTGTACTTCAGGAAAACCGGAAGATTTACAAAAAACAGATACTATCGCCAGCCAGGTTTTAGAAGAATTAGCGAAAACTTCTCCTAATGAAATTCAGCAGCAAATGCAGGATAACATTAAATGGATCAAAGGTGCACAGGAAAATAAATTAGTTGTAGGTTCTCAGGCTCGTATTTTATATGCTGATGCAGAAGGCAGAATAAAAATTGCAGAAGCCTTTAATCAGGCAATTGCCAAAGGCGAAATAGGAGCTGTTGTTTTAGGTCGCGATCATCATGATGTTTCCGGAACCGATTCTCCTTACAGAGAGACTTCTAACATTTATGACGGGTCACGTTTTACAGCCGATATGGCGATTCAAAACGTGATTGGAGACAGCTTTAGAGGAGCAACCTGGGTTTCTATTCATAATGGCGGAGGAGTTGGCTGGGGAGAGGTTATAAATGGCGGATTTGGTATGGTTCTTGATGGTTCTAAAGAGGCTTCAAAGCGTTTAGCATCAATGCTTTTCTGGGATGTTAACAACGGAATTTCAAGACGAAGCTGGGCACGAAATGACGAAGCAATTTTTGCTATAAAAAGAGCAATGGAAGTTCAGCCTTTATTAAAAGTAACTTTACCCAATATGGTAGATGAAAATCTACTATAACTGAGTAATGTTATGCCGAGCGAAATCGAAGGCTCTCGAAGAAAAAAGCGCTTAGACCCCGCTCAGCCTGACAAAGAAAGAGAACATTAAAATTTTTAAACATATGAAAACATTCAAATTAGTACCCGTTTTTTTGCTTTTAATACTAGCGTCATGCAGTACGGTTAGTGTTTATTCTGATTACGATAAAAACGTAGATTTTGCGCCTTATAAAACTTATGCTTTTTTTAAGCCCGGAATTGATAAGGTTGAAGTATCTGATTTGGATAAAAGACGTATTCTGCATGCCATAGATGAAGAAATGCAAGCTAAAGGTTTTACCAAAAGTGAAAATCCTGATTTATTAATCAATATTTTTACCAAATCAAGAGAACAGGTAAACGTTAACCAATTTAGTGCCGGTTGGGGCTACGGTTGGGGTTGGGGATGGAATCCTTACATGATGTATGGCGGAAACCAGACTACTGTTTCAACCTCTACAGAAGGAACTTTATTCATCGATTTGATTGATGCTAAAAAGAAAGAAATGATCTGGCAAGGTGAAGGAATTGGAACTTTAACTAAAAACATTGATAAAAAAGATGCGAGAGTAAAAGAAATTGTATCGAAAGTTTTGGCACAATATCCGCCAGTAAAAAAATAATTAATACATTTGCGTTTCAAATATCCGAAATGAAAAACTTAAATAACATTATTATCTCTATTAATATTATTGCTATACAGCAATAATGGCGAGGTATTGTATAAATAAGTAAACAAAATACAATTTATAAAACCTCCCACATCGGGAGGTTTTTTTTATTTAAAAAATATTAAATAGCCACTAATTTACACAAGTTATTTTTCTTCGTTTTGAGCAAAAAAATCGAGAAAATTTGTAGAATCCGTGGCAAAAAACAAAACATGATGAATTTATTTAACGAAGTACTTAATGCTAAAAAGCAACTTGAAAATGTAGTTGCCGCTACTCCACTCACACAAAATTTAAATCTTTCCGAAGAATTTCAATCAACCATTCTATTGAAGCGGGAAGATTTACAAGTGGTACGGTCATATAAAATCAGAGGAGCTTACAACAAGATTTCTTCGTTGAATGAAAAAGAAAAAGCAATTGGAATTGTTTGTGCCAGTGCCGGAAATCATGCACAAGGTGTAGCTTACTCCTGTCATCTTTTACAGATAAAAGGAAAAATCTATATGCCCAAAACAACTCCAAAACAAAAAGTAAAACAAGTACAATTGTTTGGAAAATCGTTTGTCGAAATTGTACTTACCGGAGACACTTTTGATGACGCTTATGCTTCGGCAACAGCCGATGCGATCAAGAATCATAAAATATTTATTCACCCATTTGATGACGAAAAAGTAATTGCAGGTCAGGGAACTGTTGGTTTAGAAATTTTAGACAGCTTTAAAGAACCTATCGATTATGTTTTTGTTCCGATTGGCGGCGGCGGACTGGCTTCAGGATTATCCGAAGTTTTTAAACATTTGAGCCCGAACACTAAGATTATTGGTGTAGAGCCTAAAGGTGCTCCTTCGATGAAAACTTCTATTGAGGAGAATAAAAATACGGCCTTAAAAACAATTGATAAATTTGTTGACGGAGCGGCGGTAAAACAAGTTGGCGATATGACTTTTGAAATCTGTCGCTATAATCTGGAAGATATTGTTCTGGTTCCCGAAGGAAAAGTATGTACCACAATTTTACGTTTATACAATGAAGAAGCTATGGTGGTAGAACCTGCAGGTGCATTGACTATTGCGGCTTTAGATTTTTATGCAGATAAAATAAAAGGCAAAAATGTTGTGTGTGTGGTAAGCGGAAGTAATAATGATATTGAAAGAACTGCCGAAATAAAAGAACGTTCTTTACTTTACGAAGGCTTAATGCATTATTTTATGATTCAGTTTCCGCAACGTCCCGGTGCTTTAAAAGAATTTGTAAATAATATTCTGGGGCCTGATGATGATATCACTTATTTTCAATTTGCCAAGAAAAACAGCCGCGAAGTAGGATCTGTAGTGGTTGGTCTGGAATTGAAAAACAAAAAAGATATTATGGCGATCAAAATGAATATGACACAAAACGGTTTTGAATTTCAATATCTAAATGATAATCAGGACTTATTCACCCAACTAATAGGATAAAAGCCAAAAGGCTGTCGGGATTTTAAACCAGACAGCCTTTTTAAATCAGAAATCAAATTACTAATTAAATTCCCAAATTTATACCTATTTATTGTTTTAGTACTTTTTTAGAATAAGATCTTTTGCTGTCGTTAACTCTCACGATATAAAGTCCTTCTGGAAGTTTTGAAATTTCTATTTCAGCCTCACTTCCGCTTACAAAATTTACCGTTCTTTTTTGCAAACGCTGACCTGTAGCGGAATAAATTTCTACTTCGCCCGAACCTGAATTTGGTGTATTAATCTTTAAATAATCATTGGTAGCATTGATATAAAGAGAAAAATCAGAAACTGTATTAACTTCTTCTACCGAAGCTTTTTTACTGGCAGAAGCTTCAACTTGTACCAATTGCCATTGCTGATTTAATCCTCCTGTATAAGCCCAAACCTGAATATTAGCGCCATTTGCCGTTGAAACATTTTCGACATCTAATGATTTTCCACTATTCAGATTAATGATTTTATAATAACCTCCGCCAAGACTTGTAACCGTCCATTTAAACTCATTTGAAGCAGAGAAAGTTTTTTGCTGTACTTTTATTCCATCCGCAGTACTATTGTTTTCTGTTGCCAGATACATTCCTGTCGATTTTACAATGATGTAGTAGTTTCCGGCTCCATCAGAAACAAATTTCCATCTTTGATTGCTTCCTCCGCCATTGGTAACATCATATTGCTGAATACGGCCGCCACTTGTGGTTGAATTATCTGCCACATCTAATCCTTTGTTGCTATTTCTTGATATGATGTTGTAGTATCCCGGAAAAGATGACGAAGATCCTGTTACAGTTATGGCACTTGTTGCTGTTTTAGCACCATCAGCCGTTGTTACAGTTATTGTTGCTGTTCCTGCTGAAATTCCCGAAACTAAACCTGTTGCATTTACTGTTGCAACTGCTGAATTACTTGAACTCCATGTTACATTTTTATTTGTTGCATTACCTGGTGCAACTGTAGCTGTTAATTGCGTAGCTGATCCCGCGGCAATTGAAACTGAAGTTGGACTAACACTAACTCCCGTTACCGGAACTGAAGCACCCGTCGCCCAATTAAAAGTAACTGCTGCTGATGCCGGCACTGAATAATCAAATGCAGATGATCCCGAAACTACTCTGATGGTATTAGCAGATCCTCCTGAATTGTAAATAACCAGCGCAATGGAACCGTCAGGATTCTTAAATCCTACTGAAAGAATTGTTCCGCTGGTGCTTGATGATGCAATTCTTAACGCTCCCGGTTTTACAAATTTTGAGATTTGACCAATAATATAATATGCAACATTTTTTGTATAGCTTGTACTATTATTAACTGTAATTGCACCTAAACATGTACTGCATCCTCCAGGAGTACGTGGCCCTAAACTGGAATTGTTTGCTGCATTCCATTCTAAAACAGTTTTTGCCCAGTTATTGGTACTTCCAATAACAACATTTTGCATGTGCCAGCCAAAATCTCCACTAAAACTTCCGCCTGAACCGGTGTATTGTTCTGTAAAATAAACGTTTTTGTTTGTTGCATTTCGTACAGTAGACATGGCAGAGATATTTCCTAAATACAAGTGAAATGCTGCACCATCAACATAACTGCTGTTATTTAAAACATCAATAGGATAAGCTGTATTATCGCAGTTATGATCAAAAGCTATGATTTTGATATTTCCAAAACCTGCTGCTGCCATTTGAGGCCCAAGCTGAGTGTTGATAAAATTCTTTTGTTCTGTAGAATTCATTAACATACTTGGTTCATTATTTGGATTTTCGGGTTCATTTTGAGGTGTTATTCCCCAAATTGAAATTCCCTGAGCCTGCATTGCAGTAAAATATTTCACAAAATATCTTGCGTAGGCAGCGTAATATTGAGTTTGTAAACTTCCGCCAACCCATGAATTGTTAGTTTTCATCCAGCGTGGTGCAGACCATGGAGTGGCTAATATTTTTATGTTTGGATTAATAAGCTGTATCTTTTTTATAATTGGAATTAAATACGTCAAGTCCGGTCCGTTAAGACTGAAATTATTCATATTCACATCTCCCGAAGTTTCATTGTAACTGTACGAAGAACTACTTAAATCTGAAGCTCCAATACTAATACGAATTACACTCGCATTTAAACCTGTTACAGGATTATACAAATCATTTAATAATTGATTTTGCTGAGTAGCTGCCATACCACTGATCACTTCACAACTTCCTTCAGTAAGAGTATAACCAAATCCATCCATAGTTTGGTAGGTTGTTCCTGCATTAACCGTTACAGTAGAAGGATTGCTTCCGGAATTGGTTCCAAAATTAACGGTTGCCTGCTGCTGCAATAATTTTGACTGGTCTCCTGTAGTGATCCATGGAGTAACCGTCTGTCCATTCATTTTACTAGTAAATGAAACTAAAATGACAATATAAACCATCATTTTTAAAATCATTCTTTTTGGTAGTTTTTGGGTAGTTTTGTTCATCATTTTTTGGTTTTTTAATAATTAAACATTTCTCATTTTTTAAGATTAATTTTAATAATTCACATCAATATTATGTTAATTTTAATTAAATCAGCATTTTTACAACTTTACAAATACACATCATTGTAAAATTTTACCTTTACAAAAACTTATCTAATTATTTTTTAAATAATTAAAAACCAATGCATTAAAAAATAATTATTTACTAAAAATCTTACTTAAAACATTATCCCTTTCAAAAAATCGGAATTTTATCCTTTATCGCAATAAAATTGACATTCGAACCTGACTTTATAGAACTAATTAGAATAAATTGGAAAAAACGAAAATGATAAATATCAGCCAATAAAAGAGAAGTTGTCGTATTTTTGCAACTCAATTTTATAATAGAAAAATATGGCAACACTTAAAGATATTTCGAATCTGGAAGACATAAAACAAATGGTAAATAGCTTTTATGATAATGTCAGAAAAGATGATTTGATTGGTCCAATTTTTAATGATAAACTACAAGATCGCTGGGCTCCTCATTTAGAAAAAATGTATGGTTTCTGGCAAACGATTTTATTTGATGTTCGTGCTTATTCCGGAACTCCGTTTCCGCCACACAAACAATTACCAGTAGACAAAACTCATTTTGATCGCTGGATTGAAATATTCAACAACACAATTGATACGCAATTTGCAGGAGTTATTACTGAAGAAGCTAAAATGCGTGCTACCAACATGGCTTTTATGTTTAATCATAAAATCGAATATTTCAGAAACGCAGAAAATGAACTGAAAAATACATTGAAGAAATCTTAAGGATAATCAATTTAATTCAATGAACTCACCCGTTTAAAACCTGAATAAACCAATATATTAGTTTATACATTTATTTTTCTGTTTAGCCCTAAATCTACAAAAACGCAACAAAAGATACTTTCAAATAAAAATATTGTGACAAACAGCAAAAAATAGCGGTCTAAATTCGTAATTTTACATTCTAATCTACAACGTTTTCGAAATGAATGCAAGTATTGAAACAAATCCGTTATTAGAGCGATTGCCTAAACATTTAAAACAATTCATCAAACCGCAAAACTATAGCGATTACACTCCTATAAACCAAGCAGTCTGGCGTTTTGTTATGCGTAAAAATGTAGATTATTTATCAAAAGTTGCTCATAGTTCGTATTTAGAGGGCTTACGAAAAACGGGAATCGAAATTGATTCTATCCCAAGTATGTACGGAATGAACCGAATCCTGACTGAAATTGGCTGGGCTGCGGTTGCTGTAGACGGATTTATTCCGCCAAATGCTTTTATGGAATTTCAGGCTTACAATGTTTTGGTTATTGCTTCAGATATTCGTCAGCTTGAACATATTGAATATACACCAGCTCCTGATATTATTCACGAAGGTGCCGGTCATGCTCCTATTATTGCTAATCCCGAATATGCCGAATATTTAAGACGTTTTGGCGAAATTGGCTGTAAAGCGATTTCATCTCATAAAGATTATCAGATGTATGAAGCGATTCGTTTGCTTTCGATTTTGAAAGAAGCCGAAGATACGCCTCAGGAAAAAATTGATGAAGCAGAAAAAGCAGTTGCAGATTTACAAAATAATATGGGCGAATTGTCTGAAATGGCCCAAATTCGAAATCTGCATTGGTGGACTGTTGAATATGGCTTAATTGGAACTATTGAGAACCCTAAAATATATGGTGCCGGATTACTTTCTTCTATTGGAGAAAGTGCCTGGTGCATGACTGATAATGTAAAGAAAATTCCTTACGATATCTCGGCTGCGAATCAAAACTTTGACATTACACAATTACAACCTCAACTGTATGTAACACCTAATTTTTCATATTTAAGCCTGATCTTAGAAGAGTTTGCCAATAAAATGGCGTTGCGCACCGGAGGTATTTCAGGAATTCATAAATTAATTCAGTCGAATGCTTTAGGAACAATTGAACTGAGTACAGGTTTGCAAATTTCAGGCGTTTTTACAAACGTATTAGAAGAAGAAGGAAAACCAGTTTACATTCAAACCACCGGGCAAACAGCTTTATCATATCGTGAAAAAGAACTGGTTGGACACGGAACGCTAACACATCCACATGGATTTGGAAGTCCAATTGGAAAACTAAAAGGATTTAATCTGGCAATTGAAGATATGAGTCCGAAAGATTTACAGGCTTACAGTATCGTTGAGAATGAAACTGTAAAACTGGAATTTGAGGGCAATATTATTGTTGAAGGTGAAATTATTACGGGTTCAAGAAACTTACACGGAGAAATCATCCTAATTAGTTTTAGGAATTGTACTGTTACTCATGGCGAAACGATTTTGTTTCAGCCTGATTGGGGGAATTATGATATGGCAATTGGTAAAAAAGTGGTTTCTGCTTTTTCCGGTCCGGCCGATGTGAATAGTTTTGATTTGATTAATATCGTTCCAAAAACTACTACCATAAAAGCAAAACATACAGATGAAAGAGATGATTTAGAAGTTCTATATCAAACTGTTCGTATGATTAGAGAAAATAAAGATTCAAAAGCTGAGCTAAAAGCTGTATTTGAAAAACTTCAAAAAAATCATTCTAATGATTGGTTGCTTTCTGTTGAAATTGCAGAACTATTAAAAGGTTCAGATGAAGATCAGCTTTTACAGGAAGTATTGGTTTATCTGGATCAATTGAAAATTAAACGTCCAGAAGTGGCACATTTGATTTCTGGCGGATTGGATTTGATTTTGGATAAGAAAGCCGTTTAATTTACTGCTCGCGGATTTTACAGATTTAAACTTGGTAAACTCAGATTTATTTTAATCTCGCAAAGACTCGAAGTTGCCAAGTTTTTCTCTCATTTTATGTCATTTCGACGAAGGAGAAATGATAAGATTGTGAGAAGAAATTAATAATAGCTTAGTTTTATCTTTGTTGCTCCGTGTTTTTTATAACAGTTTAAAATGCTTTTTAACTGGTTTAACTCTGTGACAAATTTATTAGATCTTAAGTATCCATTGTCTACTGGATAACCAAACCACGGGCTTTTTTCATATTGTTTTTGTTTCTGCCTAATTTGTTCCATTTCTTTCTTGTTAGAAGAATATCCATAATCTGGTGGATTAGCAGGGTTGTATTTTACTTTTTTATAATAATTTGGATTTGCTTTTATTTTCGACAATAAATCATCTATAGTTTTTTCAAAAACCTTTATATTTTTCCAATGTTTATTAGGGCTTTCTTCACCTTCAAAATCATAATCTTGAAAAGAGGAAAGGTCAATTTTTAGTATTTTTTCTACCTGACTTACCATACTTTTTTCTTCGAAACCTCCTAATTGTTCAAAAAAGAAAGACAAACCTGAAGGAAAATCATCTTTGCAATTCGTTTTGACATTTGCCTCTATATAATAATCCATTCCAAAAAAATTGAAATTTAAGATTGTTATCAGAATACATAAATTTACTTTCATATTCTTTTTAATGGAGAATTTAAATCTACTAGAAGAAAACCTCTGAATCTTTGTCTCTTTATTATCTTCTAAAACTACAATTTTAAATCCTGGGTCAACTCAGTTTCAGACTCAATGGTTTTTCCATTATACTGCAGTTTCCATCCCATTGAATTGGTTAGAATTAAAATCTTAGACAGTTCCGTAATCAAACGGTTTTGAGCGTTGGTTTTTAAAGTCGAATTTTCGATTTTCTTGGCCAGATTTGCTTTTACAGATTTGTTGATTTTATTGTAATCGTCTCCCGTAAACGGATTTAGTTTACTTTGTTCAACATCATAAAACTGAATATCAGGATTGATTGTAATTTCTTCTTTGGGGATATTTAAAATTGTGATAGTTTTATTTTTTTCGTCGATATCGTATTTCATTTTATGCAAATCGTAGGCAACAGTAACATTCGCATTTACTACAATAAGCGCCTTTTTTTCGAATGAAATCATATCCATCAAATACTTCTGCTGGTTTTTATAAGTGATCACTTCAGAGAAATATCCTTCGGTAACCACCAGTTTTCCAACATTTAAAATTTGCTGCTGAATTAAATTGGTATTATAGTCGATGGTAGAATCGTCGTCTTTTTTGAATTCACAATATTTGAAAGCCAGCACTATTACGAGTATGGCTGCAACTAAAACTATTATTCTTTTGATTAAATTTTGCATTCTATTATTTTATTAGACCAATTTACTTCTTTTTTTCAAGAGGTTAAAAGTTTTCTGCTGCGATTTTTTTCTGCCACGAATTTCACGAATTTACACTAATGTTAGCAATCTTTAATTCGAATTTTTCGAATTTTAATTTGTGAAATTGAATATTATGCGCAAAGTAAGTATTAGTGTAAATTAGTGAAATTCGTGGCAAAAAAATTAAAAAGGATATCCAATTGCAATATTTAAAATCAGATTATCTTTTCTCCACGGTCCGCTTCCAAAATTAATATCGTCAATTACCCATCTTTCGCCCTGAGGCAAATAAGGTTTTCTTAACGGAAATGCCAAATCGGTTCTTAAAACCAGAAAAGACAAATCAAAACGTAATCCGGCTCCGGCTCCAACGGCAATATCTTTCATAAAATCTTTTGTAATTTCTCCTCCTGGTTTATTTGGATCGGCATTTAAAAGCCAAACGTTTCCGGCATCAACAAACAACGCTCCTCTAACAATACTAAAGAGTTTCGCCCTGTATTCTGTACTAAATTCTAATTTTAAATCTCCTGACTGATCCGGTAAATACGAATTGTCTGTTACTGTATTAACATAGCTTCCGGGTCCCAGAGATCTTGCTCTAAAAGCGCGAATACTATTGGTTCCTCCCACAACAAATTGTTTTGATGTTGGCAATGCACCTGAATTTCCGTACGGAAGTCCGGCACCCACAATAATTCTGCTCGCCAGTTCGCTTTCTTTTCCTAGTTTTAAATAATGTCTGAAATCACCTTTCAATTTTACAAATTGACTAAATGGAACATCAAATATTTTTATCGTATCGTTTTTTCTGACATTTGCTCCTGTGACCAAACCTGTGATATTTCCTGCCAGATCTAATTCTCCATTAAAATAAAACGTATTTTTTTTACGCTTTTGCATGGTATTGGTGTACGTGTACGAATATGTTGGTCCAAAAATTAATTGCTTTTCTATTACTTTTCCTAAAGACGGATCCTCAAGAATATCCTGTTTGTATTCTGCTGTTACGTTATTCGGACTTACATATGTAATATCCATAACATTCAATTGATGTTCTTTTCTAACATTTTCTTTCCACTGATAACCAAAAGAGGTTTTAAATGAATTTAAAGCATACAACTGCGTTCGGTTTTGGTATTCGTATCGCACTGAAGCTTTGGTTCTGGGTACATATTCGCTGGAACCTTCAATATGAAAAAAAGGAACTATGAATCTTGGCCAGGTTAAACTGGTTTCTGTACCTAATTTGTATATGTTTTTTCCGTTATTGGTTCCTGAAAGCTGAAAATCGGCACCTCCAAAAACGGAAACGGTAAGCAATTCGGCACCACGAAATAAGTTTCGGTTGTTCCAGTTCACATTCACTTCTGTACCGGTATAACTGGCTGAATTTGTTTTTCCTAAAACCTCAACACGAATAAACTTTTTAGGCAGAAGTGTTAGATAATAATAGGAATCTAATCCGTTTTTAATACTGTCTGAAGGTTTAAACTCATTTTTTACAAAACTAAAAGTTCCCAGATTAACGAAACGATTCAGGGTTAGATTATGATCTTTTCGGTTGTACAAATCACCTTTTTTAAAATAAATCGTTCGGTCAAAAACTCTTGGTTTAAAAGTATCTGCTGTATCAATAATCGTAAAATCCTTATATTGAACAATATCCTTACTGGTATATTTTACACTGTCTTTTGAAACCGTAAAATTTGGATAGACAACAATTTTATTAATCCTATATGCAGTTAGTGCCTTTGGCGGAGCCTCGGCTTTTATCACTAACTTGATTTTTACTTCATGATCGCCTTTGCTACTATCTACCTGGGCTAAAATATAATCCGGGTTAAAATAAAAATATCCTTTTTCTTTTAGCCTTGCATCAATACGTTGACGTTCTGCTTTTATAACATCCAGGTCATATGGTTTCCCGACTTTTAATAAACTTCTTCGGCTTGATTTTCCAATTATTCTCGACATTGCTAAAGAGTCATCAGGAAAAGTAACACTTTTAATAATATATTGTCTTTTAGGTTCAACTGTATATTCTGCCGTAACTCTTTTATTTCTAACTGTAGAATCGGCACTTACACGGGTTTTAAAATACCCTTTGTTTTCTGTAAAATTTCGCAAAACCGATGCATTATAATCTAAATCGACTTTGCTGAAAAGTACTGGTGGTTCGCCTACTTTATTACGCAGCCAGTATCGGATTCCTTTTTTCTTTTTAGGCTCTCCTGCAATATTATAAATCCACAATTTAGGACGTAAACCCAGTATTTGTTTATTAGGTTTAGGACGCAATAAATCTTCGAGCTCTTTCTCCAGTGCTTTTCTTTCTTTCTTTTTAATAACAGAATCTTTTACTGTTACAGAACCGCCTGTGTACAATAAATCTCCTTCAGGTAAATATTTTGTGTTGCTGCATCCAAAAACAAAAAACAAGGATAGCGCTATAAAATATTTTACATATCTGGTTTTCATATGGCTATGTTTTTTGCTCATTTCCTTCAATTTGATCTTCCTCTTTTTTCTTCTCTTCTTTGTCTTTTAACTTTTGTTTTTCCTTACGCAGTTTCTCTTCTTTAATCATTTCTTTTTCTGCTGCGCTGCGATGAAAAAGTTCTCTGAATTTATTGTAACTCATCGTGATAATAAAGGCAACTCCTGTTTCAACAACCTGTCCTTCAACTGCTACCTGATATTCGTTTTTTCGATAAGCACGAAGCATATAACGTCCGTCCTTGGTCAGTTGATAATCCAGCGCTACGTCACCTGCGATATTGGTACTTTGTTCGTTGGCACGCTCCTGACCTTCGACTGCGAAACTGCTTCCTACGGTTACTTTCAATCTGTCGTCTAATAGTTTTTTAGAAACTCCCACATTCAGATCAGTTCTGTTTTGCATTGTTCCTGATGTGTAATCATCTGTTGATTCCAGATCAAATTCTAACTGAACGCCGGTAATTAATTCTCCCGCCAAATCATTTAATTGTTGCGAAAGTATTTTGCTTACACTTTGTCTTGCAAGGGATTCTGCACTCGTTCCGCCGCTTTCACTCGCAAATGGATTTTCTCCAATAAATCGGTTTAATAATAAAAGGGCAAAAACCTGTTTGTTCAATTCATTTGGTTCTTGTCGTAATTGTTCCAGTTTATTTTGAGAAGCTGTTACAATATCTGACGAAACATCGTAATTTCCGTCAGGCAAAACAATATCAAATGTAATTTCCGGTTTCATCAATTCCCCGTTCATCTTCAATAAAGTCTGAAACGGAATTTTCTGTTTGTATGTATTTCTAACCGCCGGGCTTACTGTTCCTAATTGATTTCCTAACAAATCTATTGGTGCTGTTTCTACTTTATACACAGCCGTTATATTTAAACTTGCCATTGTTGGTTCTCCATTCCAGATAATATAACTTCCTTTTTGAATATCGAACTTTCTTCGAATCATATTAAAGTTCATTTCATAAGCTCCTTCAGAAAACTCATATTTACCTGTTAAGGTTGTTTTTCCTGATGGATCGATTCCGCCTGTAAGCTGTGCTTCACCTTTCAGGTTCAGATAATCTCCGTTTCCTTTGTCGATTACCAAGGTAAGTTCTGCTTCTTTATCTATGGCAATTTCAACACTCACATCCATACCAATTAGCTGCGATTGATTTAGTTTGTTTTCCATTTCTACAGTTTGTTTCAGCAGCATATTATCTTCATCAACAAACTCAACAATACCTTCTCTGTCTGCAATAGACGGATCTGATTGTGGTAAAACAACTGTAAACTTTGTGTCTTTATTTATTTTGACGTTTCCGCCAACAACAGGATTTTTAAGTGTTCCTTTTATGTTTAGTTTGGTATCTAAAATTAAATCACCATAAAACAAATCGTTATCTGCTTCTTTAGAATGTATGGCTCTAAAATCATCTGCAACAACGGTTAAACCAAAATCAAAATTGGTATAATCTGCAGACTTAATGGTTCCGTCTATCGTTAACTCATTATCATTTTCGTCATGAAAAGTGAATTTATTAAATGTAATTACATCGTTTTGAAGTGTTATTTTTTCATCCTGAGTTTTAAAATACGAGTTGAATTTGGTTACTCTAAAACCTGCATCTTTAAAGTTTAATTCTCCGTTTACCTTTGGTGCACTGGCATTTCCTGTAATTTTAAAATTTCCTGCCAGATATCCTGTTCCTTCTTTTAGATTGCCCATACTAAAACCCTGAATACTTTTAATATTGAGTTTATTCAAATCTAAATTAAAATCAAGATCACCATTATCTATCTTGTAATTTCCAGTAAGATTTACATCATTATCTTCTCCGCTTAATGTCACATTTGCTGCTAATATATTATCTGTTTTATTGTCAACTTTTACAGTAATATCTCCAACAGGTTCTCCTTTAAAAGCAAACTGATCAATTTTTAAATCAGAAGTAAACGTTGGTTTAGTCATTACATTTTCGACCAAAGCATTTCCATTGATTAAACCCTGCATTAAAAGTTCGTCCTTTTTAACCATATTCATGATGGTCTCAATCTTAAAGTTCACAAAGTCTACTTTTAGCGGTGCATTTTCCTGATCTCCTTGTGACTGGATTTTTAATTCGTTTCCGGAATTGGCTAAATAAAATTTATTGATATAAAGTTTTTTACCGCCAAACTCAATTGCATTTTCAGGATCGATATCCCATTTATCATAATTCAGCACAAAGTTTTCTGCATCAATTTTGAAGATGTTTTTTGAATCTTCTGAACGGAATTCTCCTGCAATAAAATACTGTTGTTTGTCTTTGGCATCTTTCACTTCGAGTGCATAAGTCAAAATATTGTTTTCGACTTTTCCGGATAAACTGGTAAACGGAATTTTTAAGGATCCGCTTTCGATTGTACCAACAGAAACTAAATATTCAAGCGCATTTTCTTTGGCTTCAATATTAATCTTTCCATCAGCAATTGTATTATCTGCATAAACAATTCTCGGAATCGTTCCTTTTATTTCTAATGAATCTGCTACATTATTGTATTTTCCGGTAATGGTTAACGGTTCTAATCCTGTCAATTTCGGAACGAGTTTGAATAGAATTGGATCATTATCAATTTTTAAAGTAAAAGCTAATCGTTGCTCATCTGATTCTCCATTTACTTTCGGATTTTTTAAATCGATATATTTTGATAATGATTTTTTTATTGCTGCTGCTAAAGTGGTCAGTTTGTATTTTCCGTCTACTTCTGCCTTTAGAAACTGAGATGATATTTTGATGTTGTTTCGGGTATTATCAGCAAAAGCAATAACGCGAACTGAATCCAGAACGATTGGTTCTGCTTCCTGCAAAATCTGAATGTTCGAAAGAAACACTTTCCCGTTCAAAAAATCAGGATTACTATTGGCAATATCGGCATCGATATTACCTCGTAATTTCATTGGTCCTGCATGAAGATTTAGTTTTTCAAGATCGGCAATATCCAGGTTTAATTTTAACTGAATCGATGGGTATTTGTCTTTTGTATTTCCGCTTGCTGTTAAATTAAAATTCAAATTAGGATCTTTCATACCTGATTTTACAGCAAATGATCCGTTTTCTATATTCCCTTTTAGTGCTAAATCTTTATAAGTATATTTATTGAAAACTGCTTTTTGAACCAATCCGTCAAATTCTGCCTGCGCTGTTTTTGGATCTAAACCTTTGCCTTTTACTTTCGCTTTAAGCGTAATTTTTCCTATCGAATCATTTTTTATTAATCTGCCTAAATCAAAATCCAATAAATAAACGGTCGCATCGTATCTCTCTTTCTTCTTAACACGCTGATCAAATAAAGCATCTACTTTTGCATTTCCAAAACTACTGTTTAAGGCCAGATTTGTTTTGAAGTTTTGAACCGAACCTTTAAATTTTCCCTGCAAGTTCAATTGAGAAGGCAATTGAATATTTTTGGGGATTGTACCCGTTGGCACAAATGAATATATATCTTTAGAAGTACTGGATATTTTTTTAATATTTAAATCGTAATACGCTTTCTGAGCATCCGGCAAACCTGTAATTTTTCCTGTAAGAGCTACCTTTGTAGTTCCAATTCCGCTCATTTCAAATTGCGGAATAGCAAGATCTTTTATTTTCCCGCTCAGACGTGTATTCAAATACAAAATTGCATTTGGATTGCTTTTAAATGGATTTGTTTTTTGTAAATCAGGAGCAAAAAGCAAAATATCTTTAAAACCAATTTTCGATTGCTTTAGATTTGCATCTAAAGTCAGATTTCCTAAGTCTTTAGAAATCGTTGCCATCGAAGTATAGCCTACTTTAACTTTATTCTGTAAAAGTGTTTGGGGTGTTTTTAAATACAAATCGTTCAGATACGCATTTTTCGGTCCGTAAAAAAAATTGGTTTTGAAAGACTGAATCTCTAATCCGCTTTTTTCATTTGCTGTTAATGTTTTTATATTTCCAGAAATGGTGTCATTTCCGTAGTATAATTTTTCAGCTTTAAAGTTGAATTTATCCAGATCTAAATGACTGTAATCAATTCCTCTTAAAATCGGTTTTGATTGCATGTCATCAAATTTGAATGCGATATCCTGTATATCAATATCCTTCAATTTTACTTTCCATCCTGCTTGCTTAATCGCAGTTGAATCTAAATTGGGCGTTTTAATTTGTTTATCTTTTGCACCTAATCGAAGATTTCCTTTTAGATTTTTTAGTTCGAAAGTATCGAAATCTAAAAGCTGATTGTTCAGGTCGATTTTGTTCACTGCTAAGTTCAGGTTACCTAATTTAATCCCTGAATCTAATTTAGAGTCTTTATTATCGTAAGCAATATCAATTTTAGACAATGTGATTTTGCCTAATTTTAAATTGAAATCTTTTCTTTTCGAAATAGTATCCACAGTTTTTACC
Source organism: Flavobacterium chilense (assembly GCF_001602525.1). Taxonomy (GTDB): domain Bacteria; phylum Bacteroidota; class Bacteroidia; order Flavobacteriales; family Flavobacteriaceae; genus Flavobacterium; species Flavobacterium chilense. Next base: position 37,209 of record NZ_LSYT01000013.1, on the reverse strand, counting down.
GAAACTTCAGCAATTTGCTCTACAACATCCTGATTCAAAACCAATTTTAATCCGCTCAGATCAATATTCGGAATATCGAAATCCATCTTATCTAAATCAAACTTCCTGAATTTGGTATCAAAATGTGTTAAGTTAACTTTGATGTCGTTTTTAGAAAAATCATCTTTAAAATTAAATTTAACCTGATCAAGATTGACTTTTACAACTGATATTTTGAAAGGTTTACTGTTTGGATCTTCTACTTTTGGTTCTTTTGATTCGAAAGCTTTAATGATATAATCAAAATTAAAAACGCCGTCTTTATTTCTGGAAATATTGGCGTTTACATTTTCAAGCGAAACTGAATTAATCTCTAATTCGCTGCTTACCAGTTTAAACAAATCGACATCAAGTTCTAATCGTCTACCTGCCAGTAAAGTATCTTTTTTTTGATCTTCAAAATAAAAACCTTCTAAAACTATGTCTTTTGGAAATTTAATCGAAATATGATCTAACGAAACTTTCGTTTTTATCTTTCCCTGCAAATAGGTTATAGCTTTATCCTTTACATAATTCTGAACAGACGGAATCTGAATTAGAACAATTAAAAGCAATAGAAGTGCAATGACAGAAACCACGCACCGAAGTAGTATACGTAGTGTTTTCTTTAAATAATGAATTGGTTTCTTATTCATATGTCAATAAAACACGATTAGATTAAAGTTGCGTTATTATGAAGCTGTATTTATACAGTTTACAAAATTGGAAATTTTAAACTTTAACAATTTACATAATTACGCGCAATTATTCTAAAATTTTATGGACAAATAATTATTTTCTTACTTTTAAATTTAGTTGCAAATACATTAAAGTGCAAATTCTTTCTTTAAAACATAAGGTAGTTTTGTAAAAATTGCGGCTTTAAAACCTGATGTGTGACCATTTTTTTTCAACACCTTTTATCTTCTCCTGAAGTTTGGCTAAGAATTTTTGATGTTGCTCAGATTCCGGATTAAAGCTTCGATGACGCAGGCTTTTTTGAATTTCTGAAATTTCCTGCATGGTCAGAATACTGGTTTCACTAACATAATTTTCGCTGAAAAGCTTCCAGATATAATCGATCGCAATTTGATTGGGATGCAGCATATCTTCGGCATAAAAACGATAATCCCGAAGTTCATCCATCATGATTTCGTATGACGGAAAGTATTCAATCGTTGAAAGCCTTTGACTTTGCTGAGGATGACAATTGCTTAAAACAGAATGAACAGCGGTAAACAAATGTGATTTACTCAATTGATTTTCTGCAAAACCATCTTTGATATGGCGAACAGGAGAAATGGTAAAAATAAAATTTATGTTTGGGTTTAAACGCTCAATCAAATCAATTGTGTTCTGAATGCTTTTTTCAATCACATTAACAGGTAATAGTTCTTTTGAAAATTGCTTTTGAGGCACTTTATGGCAATTGGCAACAATCTGCTCACTTTCGATATTTCGATAAATCCAGGAAGTTCCAAATGTGATGATAATATGCGTAGCTTCTTTTATTTGCTTATTTGTTTCTGTGATCGCTTTATTAAGCGTTTCGAGTAATTCCTGTCGGTCTGAATTGCTTAAATCCGAATGTACTTCAAAACTATGCCAGCGTTCGTTATGAAAAAAAACATCTTTTTCAGTAAAAAATTCCTGCGTAATAACTCTTTGAATTACTTTTTCAATTGAAACCGGATTAAAAATAATCCCAAACGGATTGGTTTCATTCTGAAATTTAAAATAATCGAATTTCTCTGCCATATTTTCTGCAAAACAAGAACCAAGAGAAATGATCTTCGAATTATAATCGATTGGATTATTGGTTTTAAAAATCGGTATTTGGGTTCTGAACTGCATGTCTTTTTTTATTCAAAAATACATCTTAAAACTCATTTAAAGATCAAAAAAAATCCCCAACATCAATAATTGATGATTGGGGATTGATCATTGTATTAAAAACTAATTAATAAGTAATCTCTAATTTGAAAGAATCTTTAGCATCTCCGGCAAATACTTCAGTAAGGAAATTATTGCCATTATATTTATTTGTATTTGTTTCAGTTACAGTTTGAACTACCGTACCTTTATTATCATAAGTTACTGTAACGTTTTTTACTGTATTATTTACTGAAGCAAAATCAAAATTATTATCTAAATCCAACAAAAATTTCACTCCTGTTATATTAGTAAAAGGGCTCTTTTTATCATCAAATGTACTTGTGATTTTTTCTCTTTCTCCATTGATATATTCTGAAGAAACCATATTACCATTTGCAAAAGTGTAAAGAGTAGTTGTATCGTATTTAACTTCTACTTTGTTGATTATTTCAGACTCATTTGCGTTAACTGTCCCGTTTGCATTGTAAACGAAAGTTAATTTTTCCTGAGAAGAACCAAAAGCACTAGATGTAATTTTAGAAGCTAATTTACCTCCTTCATATGCATAAACATCAGTATATTGTAACACCCCGGATTTAAATAACTCAACTTTGGTGATAACATCTCCTGTATAAGTATAAACTGATTTTGAAGCATCTGAAAGTGCAATTTCTTTCAACTTATTGCCATCGTAAGTTAATGTATAAGTAATACTGCCTGACTTTCCATTTTCAACAGTTGTTTCAACAATTTTTTTTGGTAATAATGTTTCAGATGCAACATTTGTTGAATCATCACTTGAACAAGAAGAAATCAGCACCATTGATAAAGCGCTAAAAAGGCATAAAATTTTTTTCATTTTTATTGGTTAAATTTGTTATTGGTGCAAACGTAATACAAGCCAAAACCAAAACCTTACGGGATTCCACATCAAAGAACACATGAATAATTAAGCGTCTATTAATACACTAACAATAAACAATATAGAAAAGCACTTAGAGTAAAAAAAATTATTAAAAAGTAAAGCACCATACAAATACATCGTTTTTTCTTACTTTTCTATTACTCCGGTATTAAAAAATATGTTTCATAAATAATTAAAACATTCAAGACTTTAAAAAAAGCGTACTAGTTATTTCAGCTATAAAAAAAATTACATTTTTAATAACAAAAAGCATCTCTACAAACTAAAACAATTGCTTACTTTTGCATCTTCCACTTTTTTAAATACTCTATGAAATTATTATATTCTTATATAATCAAACATAAAATGCTCTTGTTTTTTGCTTTGATTATGGCTTCTATCAACATCTGTTTCAGCTTATCTGACTCTATTATTACCGGTAAATTAATGCAGGATTGCGGCGTTGGCTTGCATAAATATGAAGGAAATGCAGCTGGTTTTATTAAATCTTTATCTTTCTGGCTTGGGCTTTCGCTTGGCGCTGCTATGATTTCCAGAATAACCAAGAACTTTCAGGATTATTTCACCAATGTTGTGATTCAGCGTACCGGAGCGCAAATGTATACAGACGGAATTAAAAAATCGCTTGATTTACCTTATGCCGAATTTGAAGATCAGCGAAGCGGTGAAACTTTAAGCAAATTGACCAAAGTGCGTTCTGATTCAGAAAAATTAATTACGCTTTCTATTTCTTTGATTTTTCAAACTATTATCGGGTTCATTTTCGTAATTGTATATGTTGCCCGAATTGATTATCGTATTTCGATTATTTTTTTAATTACAGCTCCTATCATTGCATTGGTAAGTTCGTATTTGGGAAAAAAGATCAAAATTGTTTCAAAAAAAATTGTGAACCAAACAAATGCTTTAGCAGGTTCAACAACTGAAAGTTTAAGAAACATTGAACTTGTAAAAAGTCTTGGACTAACCTATCAGGAAGAAAAACGTCTGAACTTAAATACGTTTAAAATCCTTCAGCTCGAACTGGAAAAAATTCGTTTTATCAGAAGTTTAAGTTTTATTCAGGGAACAACCGTTCACTTTTTAAGAACCTGTGTAGTTTTTACTTTATATTATTTCTTATTTGGAGGAAAAATTATTGTGGGTGATTTACTAACAATGGTATTTTTTACATTCTTTATTTTTGGTCCGCTTCAGGAACTTGGAAATTTCATTATCGCATTGAATGAGACTAAAGTTTCTATGGAAAACTTTAAAACATTATTGAGTGCTCCAAAAGAGTTTCGTCCGAAAAACCCAAAACATGTTGGTGCAATTAAGTCCTTATTGTTTTCGAATGTAAGTTTCCAACACAAAACAGCTAAATTCAAGGCTGTTGAAAATATCAATTTCGAAATTAAACAAGGTCAAACCGTTGCATTTGTTGGCCCGTCAGGTTCAGGAAAAACAACTCTTGTAAAATTATTGGTTGGTTTATATACTCCCGCTGAAGGTGAAGTACTTTACAATGATATTGATTCTACCGAAATTGACTTACTTGATCTTAGAAAACAATTAGGTTTTGTTACGCAGGATGCGCAGTTATTCTCCGGAACAATTCGGGAAAACTTATTGTTTGTAAAACCTAATGCCACCGATGAAGACTTATACGATGCTTTAAAAAGAGCCAGCTGTGATAAACTATTAAGACGTGCTGAAGATGGATTAAATACTACTATTGGTGAAGGCGGAATCAAAGTTTCCGGCGGAGAAAAACAACGTTTATCTATTGCCCGTGCTATTCTTAGAAATCCGAATTTATTAATTTTTGACGAAGCAACTTCTGCTTTGGACTCTATTACTGAAGAAGAAATAAACGCAACCATCAGAAACATATCTGACAAAAACAGAATCACCGTTTTAATTGCTCACCGTTTATCTACTGTGATGCACGCTGACAGAATATTTGTTTTAGAACAAGGTAAAATCATTGAGCAAGGAAAACATGATGATCTGATTGTTGAAAAAGGATTGTATTATGCTATGTGGCGCCAGCAGATTGGAGAGCGTAAATAGTTTTTTTAGATGCTAAGATTCTAAGGAACTAAGGTTCTAAGTTATTCTATACAGATTTTGTTGTCATTTCGACGAAGGAGAAATCTTCGTAAGAAGCTCGACAAAGATTGGACTCTTGTTGTGGAGATTTCTCCTTCGTCGAAATGACATAAAATGAAAAAAATACTATAAAAACAAAACCCGACAGGTTTCAAAAACTTGTCGGGTTTACTTTTATAAAAAACTTAGAACCTTAGTTCCTTAGTATCTTAGAATCTTTATTTAACGAAATCTACTGCTTTAGTAAGTGCCTCAGCAATTCCGTCAACATTTTTACCTCCTGCAGTTGCGAAGAAAGGCTGACCTCCTCCACCACCTTGGATATATTTCCCTAATTCACGAACTACTTGTCCTGCGTTTAGGTTTTTCTCTGCTACAATTTCTTTAGAAATATAACACGTTAACATTGGTTTACCTTCATGAGCAGTTGCAAAAACAATGAATAAATTATGATAAGAATTACCTAATTCATAAGCTAAATCTTTTGCTCCTTCCGGATTCAGGTCAACTTGTTTTGCTAAAAACTGAACTCCGTTAATTTCCTGTAGTTCTTTAGCTAAATCACCTTTCATATTCTTAGCTTTATCTTTCAATAAAACTTCTAATTGTTTCTTTAGCTGAGCGTTTTCATCTTGTAATGACTGAATTGCTTTTACAGGATCCTGAGCATTTTTCAGCGCTTCTTTAATTTCATTTAAAGAAACAGCTTGTGTCTCAAAATATTCTTTTGCAGCTTCACTCGTAATTGCTTCAATTCTTCTGATTCCGGATGCAACAGCACCTTCAGAAACTATTTTAAAATGCCAGATGTCAGATGTATTGGCAACATGTGTTCCTCCGCATAACTCAACAGAATCTCCAAACTTAATTGTACGTACCAAATCACCATATTTTTCTCCAAACAAAGCAATTGCTCCATCTTCTAAAGCCTGTTCTTTTGGAATGGCTCTTTTTTCGATTAATGGTAAACTTTCGCGGATTCTTGCATTTACAAAGTTTTCCACTTCTAATAACTCCTCATCTGTAACCTTAGAGAAGTGCGAGAAGTCAAAACGCAATGAAGCATTACGAACCATAGATCCTTTTTGCTCAATATGAGTTCCTAAAATCTTACGTAAACCTTGGTGCAATAAATGCGTAGCCGAGTGATTTGACGAAGTTTTAGCTCTTTGATTCGCATCAACAACAGCATTAAAAGTTGCTGTAATATTTTCTGGCAACGATTGTGTTAAATGTATCGTTTGGTTGTTTTCTTTTTTAGTATCAATGATATAAATAATATCTCCGTTTTGAGATTCTAAATATCCTTTGTCCCCCGTTTGCCCTCCACTTTCTCCGTAAAATGGAGTCGCATTGAAAACTAACTGATAAATTTCACCATCTTTTACACTGTCAACTCTTCGGTATTTAGTGATTTTTACTTGTTGTGATAATCTGTCATAACCAACAAATTCCTGAATATCATCTTCTACAATTACATTCCAGTCTCCAGCTGTTACTTTTGATGCAGCACGAGATCTTTCTTTTTGCAATTGCAATTGTTCCTGGAATCCAGCTTCATCTAATTTCAATCCTTTTTCAGAAAGAATCAAAGCTGTTAAATCGATTGGAAATCCATAAGTATCATACAATTCAAAAGCTTTTTTACCATCGATTGTATCTCCTTGGTTATTTAAAATTACAGCATCCAAAAGAATTAATCCCTGATCTAATGTACGTAAGAAAGAGTTTTCTTCTTCACGAATTACATTTGAACAAAGTGCTTTTTGAGTTCTGATTTCCGGGAAAGAATCTCCCATTTGTTCACTCAAAGTTTCAACCAATTTATAAATAAAAGGCTCTTTTGTACCTAAGAATGTAAATCCGTAACGAATAGCACGACGTAAAATTCTACGAATTACATATCCTGCTCCTGTGTTGGATGGTAACTGCCCATCTGCAATAGCAAAGGCAACTGCACGAACGTGATCTGCAATAACACGAATTGCGATATTTACTTTATCTTCGGCTTCGTTTGATGCTTTTACGGTATATTTCGCTCCTGTAATCGTTTCAATTTCTCTAATTAAAGGCATGAAAACATCAGTATCATAATTTGATGTTTTTCCTTGTAATGCCATACACAAACGCTCAAATCCCATTCCGGTATCTACGTGTTGTGCAGGAAGTTTTTCAAGAGAACCATCAGCCTTACGATTGAATTCCATAAATACATTATTCCAGATTTCAACTACTTGCGGATGATCGTTATTTACCAGACTTTTTCCTGAAACTAGCGCTTTTTCTTCCGGAGTACGTAAATCAACATGAATTTCAGAACAAGGTCCGCATGGTCCCTGATCTCCCATTTCCCAGAAGTTATCTTTTTTATTTCCAAGAATAATTCGGTCTTCATCAATCAATTCTTTCCAGATATCCCAGGCTTCCTGATCAAACGGAACATTATCCTCTTTACTTCCCTCAAAAACAGAAACATAAAGATTTTCTTTTGGTATTTTGTATACTTCTGTCAATAATTCCCAAGCCCAGTTGATTGCTTCTTTTTTGAAGTAATCTCCAAAAGACCAGTTTCCTAACATCTCAAACATAGTATGGTGATAAGTATCAATCCCCACCTCTTCAAGATCATTATGTTTTCCTGAAACACGAAGACATTTTTGCGTGTCGGCTATTCTTGGACTTTTTGGCGTTCCGTTACCTAAAAAATATTCTTTAAACTGGGCCATTCCCGAGTTATTGAACATTAAGGTTGGATCGTCTTTAAGTACAATAGGAGCCGAAGGAACAATGGTATGTCCTTTACTCTCAAAAAAATCTAAAAATTGTTTACGTACGTCTTGTGATTTCATGTTTTATAATGAGATAATATGATAATGTTTTAATTAGATAATTCATTCATGTGAAAATGTGGCCATTAGATCTTTTTAATTAAAAAACTTAAAATTCATAACAATAAATTTCGTGTTTAATACATTATCTAATTATCAAATTGACACATTATCTAATTTGTTTAATTCTTGAAAAAAAGCCTCGAACAACTGAAACATTTATTAAATTTGTTCGACAAACTATTTTACAAGCTGCAAAAATAGGGTATTTTAAAATATGGCGAAAGTAAAATATTATTACGACTCAGAAAATCTGGCTTATACGAAAATAAAAACCAGAAAAAGGATCAAAATTGGTTACGCGTTATTGTTTTTGCTGGCTTCAGCACTATTTGGATTTTTAGTATTTGTACTTTTAATCAACACTCCTTATTTTGAAACTCCAAAAGATCGTTTACAGGCGAGGGAAATTGAAAACCTGAAACTACAATACGCCATTTTGAACAAAAAAATGGACGAAATTGATGATGTGACAGAATCGCTGGAAGAAAGAGACAATAATATATACAGGGTTTATTTTAATAAAACCGAAATCCCGGATTCTATACGAAAAGCAGGTTTTAGAAATCCCAAACGTTATAAAGATTTAGAAGGTTACAACAATTCGCAACTGGTTTTAAATACCACAAAAAGAATTGACAGATTATCAAAAGAATTAGCAATTCAATCTAAATCATTAGATGAAATACTGAAACTGGCGAGCACAAAAGGCAATTTATTACTAGCGATTCCGGCAATTCAGCCTGTTCGAAACGAGAATTTAAAACGAATGGCTTCCGGTTTTGGTTATAGAATTGACCCTTTTACAAAAGTCCGTAAAATGCACAACGGAATGGATTTTACAGCCAATACCGGCACACCTGTTTACGCCACTGGTGATGGGGTTGTTGAAAGAGCCGATAACTCGGCTTCGGGATTTGGAAATCACGTGGTAATAAGGCATGGTTTTGGATACGAAAGCCTTTATGCTCATTTAAGCAAATACAATTGCAGAGCCGGACAGCATGTAAAACGTGGTGATGTTATTGGATATGTGGGAAGCACCGGAAGATCCGAAGGTCCGCATTGTCATTACGAAGTACACAAAGACGGTAAAGTTGTAAATCCTTTAAACTTTTATTACGGAAATATTTCGGCTGTAGAATATGTGGCAATTTCGCAAATGGCAAATCAGGAAAACCAATCATTAGATTAATATTTCAAAAAGTCGTATTTTTGAAATTAAAACAGAAAATTAAAAATCATGCATATTGAACTTTCAAAGGATAAAAGATATTATAGTATTGGCGAAGTTGCCAAAGCTTTTAATGTCAATGCATCATTGATTCGGTTTTGGGATAGTGAATTTGACATTTTAAAACCTAAAAAAAATGCCAAAGGCAACAGAATGTTTACGCCTGATGATATCACTAATTTACAGCTAATTTATCATTTGGTCAAAGAAAGAGGTTTTACACTCGAAGGTGCGAAAATACATTTGAAGGAAGGACAAAAGAAAACATTAGATAAATTCGAAATAATACGTAAATTAGAGACGATAAAAACACAATTAAACGAAATTAAAAACGAATTATAGTATTATTAAAAACAAACTTAAATCAAAACTGATATGAAAAAATGGTTAATCCCCGTAGGAATTATTGTTGTACTAATCGCTATTATCGCTTTTTGGTCCATTGGAATTAAAAATACGGCTCTACAACACAGTCAGGCTGTTAATAAAGAATGGGGAAATGTACAAACGGCTTACCAAAGACGTAATGACCTTATTGGAAACTTAGTTAATACGGTAAAAGGTGCCGCTGATTTCGAAAAATCGACTTTAACAGCAGTTATTGAGGCTCGTGCAAAAGCTACTTCGGTAACAATTGACCCAAGCAATGTAACTCCAGAGCAATTAGCACAGTTTAACCAGGCTCAAAGCGGTGTATCTTCATCTTTATCAAGATTGTTAGTTTCTGTTGAGCAATATCCAACTCTAAAAGCAAACGAAAACTTCCTGAAATTGCAAGATGAATTGGCTAGTACAGAAAACCAGATTCTAACAGCCAGAACCCGTTTTAACGAAGCTGTACAAGTATATAACGGATACATTTTATCTATTCCTAACAAATGGTTCTTAGGAGATTACAAAGAGAAACCATACTTCGAAGCTGTTACAGGTGCTGATAAACCAGTTGAAGTAAAATTCTAAAGATTTAGAACCATCTAAAATTTAAACTCTAAAATTTTTCCCATGTCAAAAGTAGAAGATTTTTTAACCAAAGAAGAAGAGCAGGAAATTGTTGAAGCTATTCGCGTGGCTGAAGAAAATACTTCTGGCGAAATAAGAGTACATATAGAAAAAACATCTTCTAAAGCTCATTTTGACAGAGCTTTAGAAGTTTTTCATCAATTAAGAATGAATGAAACCCATTTAAAAAACGGGGTTTTATTTTACTTTGCTGTTGCAGATAAAGGCTTTGCCATCTGTGGAGATAAAGGCATTAATGATCTTGTAACGGATGATTTTTGGGATTGTACCAAAGACATTATGGTAAATCATTTTAAATCAGGGAATTTCAAGCAAGGAATTGTTGACGGGGTTTTAAATGCCGGCGAACAATTAAAGAAATACTTTCCTTCGTTTGAAGGAGATACTAACGAATTATCAAACGAAATCTCAAAAGGATAAATAATGAAGATCTCCCAAAACAAAACATCATACTCAAAAGGACTTTTTCAATTAGCCTTTCTCTTAATAACCTTTTTTACCACTACTTGTATTTTTGCACAATTTGATATTCCTAAAATACCTGAAAAGCAAACTTCAGTTTATGATTATGCAAATATTTTAAGTGTCTCTGAAAAATCACAATTAGAAGAAAAATTAATTCGTTATTCAGATTCTACCACTACTCAGATTGTAGTTATTACAATTGAAAGTTTAAAAGGTGAAGATGTTAGCCAACTGGCTACAAGATGGGGGCAAACCTGGGGAATTGGCGGAACTGCGAAAGATGATAACGGAGTTATTATTTTACTGGCAAAAAATGAGAAAAAAATCGCTATTAATCCCGGATATGGTCTTGAAGATCGTTTGACTGCCGGAATTGGCGGAACCATCATTAGAAACATCATTATTCCGGAATTTAAAGCAGGAAGTTTTTATAATGGCCTTGACAAAGGAACAGATGCCATAATTGATGTTTTTAAAGGAAAATTCAAGGGAGAACGCAAACAAAATAAAGGAAATGATTTCCCAATAATTCCGTTTATTATAATTGTTGTAATTGTATTAATTTTACTGTCGCGAAACAAAAGAGGCGGCGGTGGAAACTCAGGCAGTAATGGCGGAGGCCCTAGTCTTCTTGATGCTATTATTTTAAGCAGCCTTGGACGAAGCGGCAGCGGAGGTTTTGGAGGTTTCGGCGGCGGATCATCAGGAGGTGGTTTTGGCGGAGGCGGAGGCTTCGGTGGTGGTTTTGGCGGAGGAGGATTCTCCGGAGGAGGTTCTAGCGGAGGCTGGTAACTTTTATTTCAGGTTTCGGGTTTGTACTAAAAAATTTAGTTTAAATTTATCATTCATAATTTTACAATTTATAATTCAATATAGATGTTATCACATAAAGCAAAATACGCCCTTAAGGCCTTACTTTATTTAGCAGAACAGGACGAAAATCACATTTCAAGAACAATAGAAATTGCTGATGGCGCCAATATTCCTAAAAAGTTTTTAGAGCAAATTTTATTGGATCTAAAACGAGGACGTTTTGTGAGCAGTAAGCAGGGAAAATTTGGCGGATATTATCTGATACGCTCCAAAAATGACATTACTTTAGCAGAAATTCACCGTTTATTTGATGGTGCAATTGCGCTTTTACCATGTGCTTCGTTAAACTTTTACGAACCATGTTCAGATTGCAAAACCGAGGAAGAATGCAGCTTAAGACACGGTCTAATGATCATCCGTGATGAAACTCTTAAAGCAATGCAAGGCATTACAATCGCCTCACTAGTAAAGAAATAAAAAAATATTTCTTAATTCCTAGTAAATCTATAGAATTTACATATATTTGCAAAAAAATCAACAAACCAATTTACAAATTTTAACCAATATGAAAGTAAATTACAATCGATCAGGTGTGCCAAAAAATCTTTTGCAAAAAAATCAAAATAGTCAATTCACCACTGTGAAAAACAATTCTTCTATGATGTGTATGTGCTGGTAAAAAAAATTTAATTTAAATTCTACTAATCACATATACTTAATATAAAAATGAAAAATTCGATAAAAAATATACTTACAATACTATCTATTTTAACTTTCTCATTATCATTTGCACAAAACGTTGAAGGTGTAGTTAAAACAAGTGAAAACATTCCGTTAGAAGCTGCTAATGTTATCGTTAAAGGAACAACTTCTAACACTACTACAGATGCCAATGGAAAATTTACCATTGACAGCAGAGGAAAACTTCCTCTGACACTATTAATTCAATATGTAGGATATAAAACTACAGAGATTGAACTTACTGATTTGCCAACAGCTCCGTTGCAGGTAACGATAAAAGAAGAAAATGAACTTATTGAAGTTGTTGTTTCTTCAAGACGAAGAATAGAAAAAGTACAGGATGTGCCTATTGCCATATCAGTAATTACAGGTAAACAAGCTGAGCAAACAGGAGCTTTTAACGTTAACCGTATTAAAGAATTAGTTCCATCAGTACAGCTTTATTCTTCAAATCCCAGAAATACCGGAATAAATATCCGTAGTCTTGGTTCTCCTTTTGGACTTACAAATGACGGAATCGATCCTGGCGTTGGTTTTTATGTGGATGGTGTTTATTATGCCCGCCCGGCTGCCACAACTCTTGATTTTATCGATGTGGAACAAATTGAGGTTTTAAGAGGACCACAAGGATCATTGTTTGGTAAAAACACCACTTCCGGAGCCTTCAATATTACGACACGCAAACCAAGCTTTACTTCAGGAGCAGATTTTGAAGTGAGTTACGGAAATTATAATTTTCTACAGGCTAAAGCATCGGTTACAGGAGCTTTGGGCAAAAAAGTAGCAGGTCGTTTATCCTTTTCTGGTACACAACGCGATGGTTTAATTGACAATGTTGCAACAGGAAGGCCTACAAATACGTTAAACAATCAGGGAATTAGAGGTCAATTGCTTTGGACTCCTACAGTAAATACAAATATCATTTTAGCCGGAGACATTACGACACAACGTCCTGACGGATATGCACAGGTAGTTGCCGGTGTTGCTCCTACTCAAAGAGCTGCTTATCGTCAGTTTGATGCCATTATAAAAGATTTAAACTACCAATTACCAAGTTTAAATGCTTTTGACCGCAAAATTGATCATGATACACCATGGCGTTCGGGACAAGATATGGGAGGTCTTTCTCTTAATATTGATACTAAAATTGGAGCTGGAACCCTTACCTCAACTACAGCATGGCGTTTTTGGAACTGGGATCCGTCAAATGACAGAGATTTTACAGGATTACAGGTATTGGCTAAATCACAAAATCCAACTAGACAAACACAATTTACTCAGGAAGTACGTTACGCAGGTCAGCTTACATCTAAAATAAGCGGTGTTGTGGGTGCATTCTTTATCGATCAAACCTCACAAACAAACGGAACTGAGGAATCCGGTAATGCACAATGGAGGTTCTCTCAAAGTACAACTAGTAACTTATGGAAAACTCCGGGTCTTTTTGAAGGATACGGAATCAAAACTGATGCTAACATCAGATCTTCAAGTGCAGCAGTATTTGGTCAGATTGACTGGGCTATTACAGATCGTTTTCATATTTTACCGGGTTTAAGATATAATTTTGATAAAAAAGACGCGCACTATGCCCGTACCACATACGGTGGTCTACAAACTACTGATCCGCAGTTATTGGCTTTAAAGAAACTGGTTTATTCTGATCAGGCATTTGATTCCAGCACAGATAATACTGATTTTTCCGGAAACTTAACACTAACTTATAAAGTTTCAGACAAAATCAATGCTTATGCTACTTATGCTAAAAGTTACAAGCCGGTTGGGGTAAATGTAGCAGGACTTCCAACAGATGCAAAAGGTGCTCCGCTTCTTGATCTTGCAGTAATTAAACCGGAAAAAGTAAATCATTACGAAGTAGGTGTAAAAACTTCTCCTTTTAAGAACTCTGTTTTTAACCTTACTTTCTTTAACACCGATATTAAAGATTTCCAAACAAACGTTCAGGCTGCTGAATTGGGTGTAAATCGTGGATATTTGGCCAACGCTGACAAGGTTCGTGTAAGAGGTGCTGAATTGGATGCAAGTTTTGTAATAAGCCAGCACTTAACTATAAATGGTGCTGCAACTTATACAGATGGTAAATATGTTAAATTTACTAATGCTCCACTTCCGTTAGAAGAAACAGGAGCTCCGGTAGCTTTTAAAGATGTTTCGGGAACTGAATTGCCTGGTGCTTCAAAATGGGCAGGATCTTTAGGTGGGGAACTTTCTAACAATGCCAGATTCTTTGGTAATAAAGGAAAAGTTTTTGTAGCCCTGGATTCGTATGCACGTTCTGAATTCTCTTCAAGCCCTTCGGCTTCAAAATACTTAGTTGTTCCTGGATATGCTATTTTTAATGCTCGTTTAGGTTTCCGTGCATCAGAAGGATTGTCTGTTCATTTCTGGGGTCGTAACCTTTTAAACAAAGATTATTATGAGCAATTATTGCCTGCTGGTGGAAATGCAGGACAATATGCAGGAGTTATTGGTGATCAAAGAACTTATGGAATTACTTTGAAATATTCATTGTAAACAATTAGTTAATTTTAAATACATAAAACGAGATAGATTTAAAAACCTATCTCGTTTTTTATTTTAGATTTCTCTGAATCCTAAAAAATATACAGGGATAAAACACGCATTGCTTTGCATCTCTATCTAAAACCTTTGAAACTTTGAACCTCTGTTCCTTTGAACCTTTTTCTACTCCATTCTCTGCCTTCTCTTTCCTCCTTTTTCTGCACCTGCAAAATTTCCTATTTTATAACTTAGAGAAAACATAACATAACGTTTTAATACTGTATTCTCTTCGTCCCGAATTGAGGTTGCCGATATGGTTCTGGTCGCACTTTGATTCTGATTCAGAACATCATAAACCTTTACTTTGGCATAGATCTTTTTATCAAAAAAACCATACGACAAACTGGTATTCCATAAATAAAAATCTTTTTTAAAGTTACTCGAAATACTGGAATTGTAGGTGTATCCAAAATCATTTCCAAAAATTAAGTTTGCAGGCCAGTAACTTGTTGTTTGCAAATTAATTCTATGCACAACATTTGAAGTTGCATCTCTTGAAACATTTTCATACTTCGTTTCATTATAGGACAAGCTATACGATGGCGAAATCACTAAAAGATCTCCGTATTCATAAGTCAGATTTACTTTTGGTGTTACAGCTGTTGATTTGGCGTTATATAAAACAGCATTGGTAAAGCCTTTATCAGATGAATAACTTCCGTTTAGCCCAAAACCATATCGTAACACGTGAGCATCCCTTTTTATAGACTGATTCCAGTTTCCGTCAATCGAAGTAGTATAAGTACCTGATATATTCACATAAGTAGTTGTTCTTTTTCCGCTGTCATCATAAATTGAAGTCGAAACCACATCGTTATTATAATAATCTCCTTTTACATACAAACTATAACCTGAACGTGTACGGAAATCGTAATTTCTAAAACTAAAGTTAGCACTGTTTTTTTCAATAGGATTCAAATCAGGATTTCCTGTTATCGTGTTTAATGGATTTGTTAAATTCAGCACTGGCATTAATTGAACTGCAGACGGAAGCGCATTTGAATAATCATATTTAAATGACAAGTTTTTAGAACGGCTGAACTTATATCGTATCTGAAAATCTCCATAAGGCAAAGCATATCTTTTATTCAAGTCTGTAGCATTATTTAAATACAATGAGTGATTATCAAATTCAACAATTGCTGTTCTGGAATTTAAGTTGACTGTAAATTTGCTTTTTTGCCAGGTAATTCCAACTTTTGGACTAAACGAATTTTGTTTTGAAGTAGTATAATTCGTTAAACCTTCATTTAGATCTGAATACGTTTGTGAAGCGGTATCAAAATCAAATGTTTTGACATCTTTTATTTCTTTACTCCAGTCAAAATCAGATCCAAATCTAATTCTTAGAGAGTCTGTTACAGGTTCTGTATATTCCAGATCGAGTGAATAAGTATCGCTACTGTTGTTATTTATACTTTTCTGATTTCTGTCGTCATTAGGTTTACTATCCTGATAAAAAATTGTTTTAGAAAGATTTAATGCTTCAGCATCTGTATTAGTATTACTATTATCAAAAACAAGACTAAAATTGCGTGACTTTTTCTGAAAAGCTTTATTAAAGTTTATCGTATTTCCAAAACTGGTATTTGTACTTTCTGAATAGGATTTTGCATTGCTTTCATTCAGCGCTTCTCCGTTTTGATCTTCAGAAGAACTGAACGAAGTCATATTACTATTCGAACGGGACTGATTGAGTTTTGGTGAAATTACTAATCGTGTTGTAGGATCGATTTTATACTCTAATTCAAAATTCACATTATTTCCTGTACTTTCATTCCTTGTTTTAGAATCAGATGAAGTGGCAATATTTCCTGTTGGCAAAAAACTAATCTGATCCGATTTACTATCATTATTATTAACAGAATTTGAGAAATTATAGCTCCCCATTGCCATTAATTTCTTTGTCCAGTCGTCAGAATAATTAAGCCCTACTAAGTTAGATTGCGTAATTCCTTTTCCGCTGCCTGAACTGCCGCTGCCGCCTTTACTATTACGTCCGCCGCCCATATTATCAAATACCTCATCTTGTGCAAAACCCGTAGAATTAATATTATTAGATGAAGCCAAAACACTTATCTTTTGTTTATTATTAAAAAAGTTTAGCAAAAGACTGCTTTCATAACGTTCGTCAGAGCCATAACCGCCTAGTATTTTCCCGAAATAGCCTTTGTTTTTCTTTTCATCAATGGTGATATTGATACTAGAATAATCTGAAGTCGATTCTTGCTTAGAAAGCTCTTCCTTCTTTGTTTTAAAATCCGAAACCTGAATTTTTTTGATAATTTCTGCCGGAAGATTCTTTAATGCTATTGCACCATCTTTATCAAAAAATGTTTTTCCGTTTACCAAAACCTGATTTACCTCTCTCCCGTTTACCGTAATTTTACCATCAGTACCAACATCAAAACCCGGTAATTGTTTCAGTAAAGTCTCCACATTAGAATCTGGTCGCACTTTATACGAAGCGGCATTAAATTCCAGCGTATCTTTTTTGATCGTAATAGGCGGAGCTTCACTTTTGATCACAACATCTTTTAAGGCATTTACATTTTCAAGTAAATATAATTTACCAAAATCTTTGCTTTCCAGCAATCCTTTTTCTTCTTCAAAATAAGGTTGATATCCCATATAATTTACCTTCAGGAAAATAGGTTTATCATATTTTTTAGTTTTAATAACAAATGCTCCGTTTTTATCTGTTGTAGCATATTCAATTACCGTAGAATCTTTAACTGTAGTAAAATAAACTGTAGCCAGTTCAAGCGGCAATTGTGTATTAATATCAACAACAGTTCCTTTGATCGTAATATCGTTCTGGGCAGTTACTGTATAACAAAAGAGGGAAAAAATTAAGAGATAATAAATTTTGGTCATAAAATGGTTAGTTAGTAGTGTTAAGACTCCAAAAAAGTCAAAAGGTTTAATTGTAGTTTTAACATTTATTTCAAATAGCATGCCATTCCATTTTTAAGTAACGCTATTCCATTTCGGCAAGGCAAAAAAAAAATCCCCGTTGTAGCGGGGATTTTAATTTTATTTCTCTCTGATATAAATATCGATTGGCACTCCTGAAAAATCCCAATTTTCTCTGATCTTATTTTCAAGATATCTTTTATATGGCTCTTTAACATATTGTGGCATATTAGCAAAAAACACAAACTGAGGTGTTTGAGTTGGTAACTGCATACAATATTTAATTTTTACATATTTCCCTTTTGTTGCTGGTGGCGGGTATGCTTCGATTACTTTCAACATGTATTCGTTGAATTTTGAAGTCGAAATTCTTTGTTTTCTGTTTTCAAAAACCTGAACCGTTGCTTCTAATGCTTTCAATAAACGCTGTTTCGTTAAAGCCGAAACAAATAAGATTGGCACATCTGTAAAAGGCATTAATTCTTTTTTGATTTTCTCTTCGTAATCACGAGTCGACATCGTATCTTTTTCGACTAAATCCCATTTGTTTACCAGGATTACAACACCTTTACGGTTTTTCTCTGCCAGCCAGAAGATACTTTGATCCTGACCTTCAAATCCGCGGGTTGCATCAATAACCAAAATACAAATATCAGCATGTTCAATCGCACGTACAGAACGCATTACAGAGTAAAACTCTAAATCTTCCTTAACTTTAGCCTTACGACGAATTCCGGCCGTATCTACTAAGTTAAATTCAAAACCAAAACGGTCAAATTTCGTATCAATTGCATCACGCGTTGTTCCCGCAATATCTGTTACAATATATCGGTCTTTACCAATCAAAGCATTGATAAAGCTTGATTTTCCTGCGTTTGGACGCCCTACAACAGCAAAACGAGGTAAATCTTCTTTAACCTCAACTTCAGGTTTCTCCGGAAACGCATCGATCAAAGCATCTAATAAATCTCCCGTTCCGCTTCCTGAAATACTTGCAAAAGTAAAATAATCTCCTAAACCTAGATTATAAAATTCAACTGCATCTTTCTCACGCATAGCGTTATCTACTTTGTTTACAGCCAATAAAACAGGCTTAGTTACTTTACGCAACAATTTCGCCACTGTTTCATCCATTGGTGTAATACCTTCTTCTACATCAACTACAAAAATAATAACATCGGCTTCATCGATAGCAAGCTCAACCTGTTTACGGATTTCACCTTCGAATACGTCATCAGATCCGCGAACATATCCACCGGTATCAATGACAGAAAACTCTTTTCCGTTCCACTCGCTTTTACCATAGTTTCTATCACGGGTAACCCCAGATACAGAATCTACAATAGCTTCTCTTCTTTGTATCAGCCTATTAAAAAGGGTCGATTTCCCTACATTAGGTCTTCCTACTATCGCAACAATGTTATTCATTTTTTTGAATTTTAGATTTCAGATTTACAATTTCAGATTTTGTTTTTGACTAAATCACAATAAATTATAAACCTAAAATGCTTTATTTAAATTTTTTGCAAAGGTAGGTAAAAAAGTGGCTAAGTTGCTAAGTTTCTAAGTACCTAAGTTTTTATTTTAATTTGTATAATTTTTAGGAGCTGTTTCCTGCTATCCGTTTCAATCTTTTGTTCCGCTAAAGCTCCACAAAAGGATTTCCACTTCTATCAGGGCTAAGGCTTCAGGGTTTCGAGAACTTTTATTCAACATTTTACGTTTAACATTTCACAACACAAAACTTGAAACCTGAAACAATTATAAACTATTGATTATACCCAAAGCGTTTCAACATATTAGCATTGCTTCTCCAGTTTTTATTCACTTTTACGTACAATTCAATATGAATTTGTTTTCCGAAGAATTTCTCCAGATCCAGACGAGCGTCCATTCCAACTTTCTTTAAAGCCGCACCTTTATGTCCAATAATAATTCCTTTTTGAGTATCGCGTTCCACCATAATTACAGAACGGATTCTGATAATATTATCATCTTCCAAAAATTCTTCTGTTACAATTTCTACTGCATACGGAATCTCTTTACTGTAGTTCAATAGGATTTTTTCACGAATGGTTTCATTAACAAAGAAACGTTCCGGTTTATCTGTCAATTGATCTTTAGGATAATAAGCAGGAGATTCTGGCAATAATTCTATAATTCTTCCAAAAACTTCCGGAACATTAAAATTCTGTAAAGCCGAAATTGGGAAAATTTCAGCATTTGGTACTTTTTCTTTCCAAAAAGCAACCTGCTCCTCTAATTGTTCCTGATTCGAATTGTCGATTTTATTTAATAATAGTAAAACCGGAATTTTTGCATAAATGATTTTATTAAAGAAAGCTTCATCTTTTAAATCCTGCTCCCCTATTTCGACCATATAAACCAAAATATCAGCATCTTCAAAAGCCGATTTTACGAAGTTCATCATCGACTCCTGCATTTCATAAGCTGGTTTTATAATTCCGGGAGTATCTGATAATACGAGCTGAAAATCTTCGCCATTTACGATTCCAAGAATACGATGACGTGTTGTTTGTGCTTTTGATGTTATGATGGATAATCTTTCTCCAACAAAAGCGTTCATTAAGGTTGATTTTCCAACGTTTGGATTACCGATGATGTTTACAAAACCTGCTTTATGTGACATTTGCATAATATTTAATGTGCAAAGGTAGTCATATCAAGTCAATAGAGAAAATAAAACATTTTTTAATATTTTCGTTGGATTTCTCAAAAATCGACGTATCTTTGCACCCGAAACATCGCGGGATAGAGCAGTAGGCAGCTCGTCGGGCTCATAACCCGAAGGTCACAGGTTCGAGTCCTGTTCCCGCTACTAAGACAAAGCTTCAGAGAAATCTGGAGCTTTTTTGATTTTGAACTATCTTAAACTATGTTAACATTTCGTTGTGTTCACGAACGGAGAAGTTGTTTTAATTTCCGAATAATTAAAAGATTTAAAAATATGGTTGGGATAAAATACGATTCGGAATATTTTGAAGGAATAACAGCACCATATATTGATTGGGTTGGAGGTGGAAACTTTGACGGATACTTGATTCAAAAAAGTCTAATATTTAGAGAACTTGATAACACGGTAGAATTACGCTCGAAAGTTATTAACGCTAAAAGATATGATGGAAATGTTTCAGATACAGTATTGACAGGGCATTACCGAGAAACTGAAAAAGAAACGCTAACGTTATCTTTTGATAATTTTGAAATGCGAGGGAAAATATTGGGTGATAACAAAGACATAATGGCATTCTCTGTTTGGGGTAAAACACTGAACAAAAATGAAGTCTATAAAATAAATGAATAAAAAAACTGGAGTTAGAAGAGAGTTCATTAAAAATCTTATTGAAAGCCAATAGCTCGGCGAACACAACTTCGAGTCCTGTTCCCACTACAACAAAAAAAGTTCCAGAGAAGTCTGAAGCTTTTTTTGTTATAAAAATTTGATTTAGATTGTGGGTGCGAAGTCAGAGACATTCGCACAGCTTTCTAAAAGAACACTTAGGATAGCAAGATTGTTAATCAAATTATTCATTTCTTCTAAATATACTTTTATCAATACTTTCTACCGAATTTGTCCAAGAATAAGGAATATTTAAATCATCTGATGACATTATAGACATTCCTCCAACAATTGCACAAATCGTATCTCGGTCACCTAAAATAGATACTGCTTTCCAAAGTCCTTCTTCAAAATTTTGTAAATTATATGCAGTACACCAAATTGCAAAAGGCACTGTATCTTGAGCAGTCATATTTAGACCATTGCCTAAAATACTTTTTACAGTATCAATATGATAATTATAAGATACACTTTTAGATTTTGATATCTTTGACTTTGTATCACTATCTGGTAATTCTTTTAAAATTTTATCTATAAAATCAGTTGGCGTTAATATACATCTATCCAATTTCATTTGAGTTGTCAATGCAGTACCAATTGCAATTGCAATAGCACCTGTAATCGCTTCAATATTTGAATGAGTAATTTCAGCTGATTTTATTGATAATTCTTTCACTTTTTGAAAATTGTCAAAATGAAAAGCACCAATTGGACAAACTCTCATTGCTGCTCCATTTCCCATCGAACCTTGTCCATCAAATGCTCTTTTTGATACTTCACGCCAATTCTCACCGTTTTGAACTTCTCTTAATAACCTTCTCAAAGTTGCACCATAACCTCTATTTGTATCTAAATCGTGATTGATACAAAACTGCTTTAGTAAGTTTTCTTGATTGATATCACCATTTCTTTCTAATTCCTCAAAAATAGCAATAGACATTACTGTGTCATCAGTAAACTCCCATTTAGTTTCAGGTATTTGTCTTAAATATATACTTTCTGAAATTTTGCCTAAATCACCAAAAAAACTATCACCAAATGCATCTCCAATTGACACACCTAATAGTGATTTCTTAGCGTTTTTAATTCTATATGTATTATCAATGTGATCCATAATCGTTTTGTTTTTATAATAGCAGGAACGTTCCAGTACTACAGTGGGTGAATAATTAAATTCACGCTTTTTCATAACTTGAGTTTAGAAATATTTTTAAAGTCTTTATTTATATTCTTGTAAAACTTAACTGTTTCGTTTATAAGATCGAGCTTTACGATACCACCTCTTACTCCTATAAATATATTTTCATCATCGAATGCTGCAATTGAGTTTGAATAAAAATAGTCTAAAAAATTATCTTTAAAAATGGATTCTTTATTAGAATCTGTAAGGATATATAAATTCTCATTTGTAACTATTAGAATTTTGTCCTGGTATATGGTGTACGCCAACGGTGTATCGTGAAAACTGACAAGTTCCTTATAAGTAAATTTATCACCTTTAATCTCAAGTTCATATAGATCTCCATAATGGGATGACATGTTCCAAAATCCTTCGATAAAATAAATTTTATCTTTAAATTTGAAAATATACCTCATAGCTGCGTCTTTAATTATAGTGAAATTCTTCGGATTCTCATTTGGAATATAAATAAGTTTACCTCCACCAAATTCACCTCCATCGCTTCCTGCTAAATAACCATTAGGCAACAGAAATATGCATATTTCATCTCTCTTATACTCCTCAACTTTAAGTTTTCCTTCAAAAATTTGAACCTTAAAATCAGTAGAATTATTTAATAAATATAACTCATCGCTATCTATTTCAGGAATCTCGCTTTCAACAAATTCTTTAGGAATTAAAATATATTTTTTGTTTATCACTGGTCAAACCAAATAAATTCGAAATCGTGGTTAATATTTTATTTATAGTCACTTTCTGTTTATTTTGTAAGTATTTTTTTTACCTCTGCTGGCGCGAGCGTCCCGTTCGTGACTCAGTTTTTTTTTTATAACATAGCTTTATTAATCTTTAAGAATTCCGTTATAATAATTAAAAATATCAATAGTTCTTTTAATTACTAAATATGAATATTGTCCCATTCGTATATTTGACTGCATTGTCCCACCTCCTGAATATTGATCTGCTGTCATTGTCCCAATTAAATTAATTTCAGCATCACGAAAAACTAACCAGGCTTTTTGCGCCGTAATAAGAACCTTCTTGTCTTCAGCCTTTAACGATTTCATAAGTTTACCATAATACTTATTCAGTAACTTATCATAGCCAATAGTCAATTCATCAACTGTTATATTCATTCCTGTAGTTGAATAATCAATTTCCATTCGTTTTGAAGCTATTGTTTCTATTCGGAAAGTATCTATTTTGAATTCTATTTCATCAGGATTTAATTCTTGTTTTTTAAGCTTTAGTTTTAGTTTAGGAACTTGAGCCTCTACTTCTGCTTTTATTTTTTTTAAAATTTCCGGAGATATTTCTTTCGGACTATTTTGTCCAAGAGCAATGTTTCCCAGAAAACAAAGAATAATTGATAAAAAAAAGTGTTTCATATATTATTAGGTTTTTCTAAGCTAGCCACTAACATCTCTTTACAACAGCGGGATTTGTGACTAAATTAAGCCCATTATTCGGATTTGCCAAATCATTCCAAACACAAAAAACAACTTTCCATCAAGTCAATTACCCAAATTGACTTGATGGAAAGTTGTTCTAGTATGGATAAACTATTCTATATTTAGATATAATATCTGACAAAAGGAATATTTATGGGATATTTTTTTATCTTTGAAATTCAGTCTTTTTAACCCGAATGGCTTTATCTTTGAGCCTCGGTAAATTAAATTCATTTATGGAACAGAAAATACATCAGGGAAGAAACGTAAAACGTTTTAGAGAAATGCTTAACATAAAACAGGAAGCATTAGCTTATGATTTGGGAGAAGACTGGAATCAAAAGAAAATTTCTATGCTGGAGCAGAAAGATGTAATTGAAGAAAACCTGCTTAAACAAATCTCGGCAGTTTTGAAAATTCCAGTTGAAGCTTTTCAGAATTTTGATGAGGAACAGGCAATTAATATTATTTCGAATACATTTTCAGATTTTAAAGATGGAGCTTCAGCAATTAATTTACATCCAGTATTTAACCCTATTCAAGAGGTTTTAAAACTTCACGAAGAAAAAATTGCTTTATACGAGCGTATGCTTAAAGAAAAAGACGAAATGATGGTGAAGCTTGAAAAATTAATCACCAAATAATTTCGGAATAATTCTTATTGATATGTAGAAATATTAAATTAAGGAATAATCATTTATAAAAAATATCAAAAAAAGCTTCGGAGAAATCCGAAGCTTTTTTGTTTTAGATCACTTTAATATTTCAATTAAAATAATTAGGTAAATCAGTTTAGTTGATAGTTTGTTTTTTCTTATAATTTTTTCATTAAATTTCCGCTAGCGTTCTAAATCACGAAATTTCAAATAAATTATATGGCAATTTGGCAAGCAGATTATAATGCAATTCCAAGGAGTTTTTACGAATACTCAAAAAGTAATCAAGTAGACCTTTACGAGCATGATTGGTCGAGTATTTCTTGTATTGATAAAGACTTCTTCTTTGGTAAACTTGATACTTTTATAGAAAGATCATGGAGTCTGAATCAATTTCAAAGTTGGGGGCCGAGCGATAAATCGGATATTGGCGTTACTTACAATTTAGACAAAAATGTAATTGTACATATTAGATTTCGACTCGATTTAAGAGGAGATATTAATTGTTTTCTTATACCATTTCTAGCAATTTGCAGAGAATTGGATTTTTTAATTTTAGATCAAAATGACAATTTATTTGAGCCTCAAATAAATAATTTCAGAGAGAGTATCGAAAATAGCAATGCTTTAAAATTTGTTACAGATCCTATGAAGTTTCTTGAGGATTTTTCAAATGGAGAAATCAAACCTGAAGACTGACTTTGTTCAACAAGAATTTGTTTTGGTTTAAACTAAAATGTAAAAACTTGAATATTTTTTAAGATTTATAAGAAACAAAAAAACTGCGCAAAGCTCACAGAACATTTGCGCAGTTTTTCATGGTCACATTTCAAAAAGTGAAATTACCAAATCGTGATTCTATCCTTCTCTGGCAAAAACATTTTATCACCCGGTTTCACATTAAATGCTTCGTAAAAAGGTGTTGTATTCATTAGAGGGCCATTAACACGCCAGTTTGGTGGAGAATGCGGGTTATTATTAATCCACAAACGCAGGAACTCGTCTTTCATTTTTACTCTCCATATTTTGGCTATAGAAATAAAGAAACGCTGATCTGGAGTATACCCGTCAATTTTTGTATTTCCTTTTCCTTGTTCAGTCATTTTAAAAGCATCATAAGCAACTGCTATTCCAGCAATATCTGCCGTGTTTTCGCCAACTGTCATTGCGCCATTAATGTGTAGATCGCCTAAAACAGTATAAGTGCTGTACAAATTGATAACTTGTTGTATTCTTGACTTAAACTGTGCATAATCCTCTTTTGTCCACCAGTTTTTCAGGTTTCCATCTTTATCATATTGAGCACCCTGATCATCAAAAGTATGGGTTATTTCGTGGCCTATAACCATCCCGATACCACCATAGTTAAGCGCATCATCTGCATTATTATCAAAATATGGAGGTTGTAAAATACCTGCAGGAAAAACAATTTCATTTGCAGTAGGATTATTATATGCCGTAACTGTTGGAACTGTAGTATACCATTCTGATTTATCGACTGGTTTGCCCAATTTTGCCAATTGAAATTGATATGCAGCTGTAGCCGCCGAAATCATATTCTCAAAATACGTGTTTCTGGCTATATGTACATTACTATAATCTCTCCATTTATCTGGATATCCTATTTTCTTAGTAATGGCAAACAATTTTTCTTTGGCTTTTTGTTTCGTAACAGGGCTCATCCATTCCAACTTATCAATTCTTTCTGCATAGGCTTTTTGCAAATTATTCACGAGAACTAACATGCGTTTTTTCGCATCTTCTGAAAAATATTTCTTTACATATAATTCACCCAGCGCTTCGCCCAGATAACCATCAACAACATTAGCCATCTTTTCGCCACGTGATTTTTGAACTGCCTGACCAGAAAGCACTTTGGTATACTCAAATGACGCATCTACAAAAGGTTTACTTAAATCATCTGCATATCTTTCTAAAGAATTTGCTTTCAGGTAAATTTTCCAATTATTAACAGGGATGGTTTTTAATAGTTTATTAAGAGCATCATAATAGGCAGGCTGACCAACATTAATAAAATCGGTTTTAGCCCCTAAACTATTTAAAAAAGTAGTCCAGTCTATGTTGGGGTGTCTTTTTACAAGATCTGCCACAGCCATTTTATTATAATTTGCCTGCACATCGCGAAGTTCAACTTTTGTTTTATGCGCACCGGCAAGTTGTTTGTCGATATCGTAAACCAAATTAGCATTCTTTTTAGCTTCTTCGGCATTACTGCCTGTTTGTTGAAACAATGCAGCAAGGTATTTTTTGTATGATGCCTGTATGGCAACAGTCGATGAATCTGATTTGAAATAATAATCCCTGTCAGGTAATCCGATACCTGTTTGATAGAGTTGAGCAATGTTCATTTTGCTGTTTTTTTCATCAGGTGAAACTCCAAAAGCTATAATAGAAGAATTACCTGTTTTTTCTTCATTAACTACAAAGTTCATTAAAGACGGTAAATCGCTAATTGCTTCAATTTTGGCCAGTAGTGGCTTGATAGGTTCATAACCGCGTTTGTTAATAGTTACAGTATCCATACCTGATGCATAAAAGTCTCCTACCTTTTGCGCTATACTTCCTGCTGAATTCTTACTTTTAGAAATACTATCCAATATTCCCTGCAGGCGTATTCGTTGTGGGAAATTCATAAACATATAGGCACCTACTCCGGTTTGAGATGCGGGTATTTGTACAGAATCGTACCATTTGCCATTTACATATTTAAAAAAATCATTACCTGGTCGCAATGTAGAATCTATTCCAGTGATAGCGACATGTTTTTTTTCTTGATGTTTGGAGCACGCTGTAAAAGCTAAGAATGCAATGAAGAGCATTAAGGAATTTTTCATAATCTAGATGATTTCTATTAAATGAACTGAAAAAATTTTGAAAGTAGCTATTTAAAAATGTATATGTCTGGCATAATCAATTTTAGCAGAACAATATACGAATTCAGTTTTTAATTCTAAAGTTTTTTGTGAGAATTACCACTTCTAAAAATAAGAATGATAAGCAGAGAATTGAAAACTGAAAGTCTTATAAAATTGTTGTTTTAAACTAAACCTATATTTAATAAAAAAGAATATTCTTTCAAAACGAATAAATTTCAATATTTTTAAAAAATTATTATTTCTTCATAAAAAGAAAAAACTTGTTTATTTTTTAATTCATTGTAAAAACAATCAATTATTAATCAAATAAATACATAGAATATAGCACATTTATCCCTGATTAATTGCTTACTCTGTGCGTTAATTTTAAAATATTTTTTGAAAAAATATTTTTGTGTATATCAAAAATATTTGCACCTTTGCACCCGCATTAGCAAAACAGGTCCGTTCGTCTATCGGTTAGGACGCCAGGTTTTCATCCTGGTAAGGGGGGTTCGATTCCCCCACGGACTACTTAGCAAGACAAAAGCTTCAGAGAAATCTGGAGCTTTTTTTGTTTTAATCATTTTCTGATTTTTCTTTTTAATTAAAACAATATAAAATCTGAATTGATTGTTAAATTGTTATTCTCTTCTATATGTTTAGAAACACAAAAACCTATACCATTTACATCAAAACAAGACCTTAATAATTTAATAATATGTTTTCTTAATAACTGAGTTTATATTCGTAAATGTTTTTATAAATTTGCGATCTCGTATTGAAACCCTTTATTTTTAATTCAAAATTATGACTTTCACATATTTATCGTAAAATCATAATTCAAAAATTATATTATAACAATAATTAAATCCAATGTTTAAGAAAAACAAATCCCAAATTCTATTTTTTATTCTTTTAAATTTATTTTTTTCCATTAACTCTTTTTCTCAAAAAAGTATTTATGCCGGAATTGAAATCGGACGAAGAGCAATAAAAGTTTCTGTTATTGATGTAAATAACATTAAAAAAGCAGATTATAAGATTCTTTACTTTGCGACTGAAAGAATTAGTTTTGCTGATCATATTGCTTCTTACGGTGAATTACCTCAGGAAGACATCAACAAAACTGCTATTACTGTTGTTGATCAATTGAAAAAAATAAGAACTGATTACAAACTTCTCGAAGAAAATATTTTTATCGTAGCGGCTCCTGTTTTTACATCTGCTCGTAATATTGATGTTTTAAGAAATAAAATTACTTCGCTAACCAACAAGGACCTTGAAATACTTAATGTAAACGAAGAAGCTAAAACACTTGTAAAAGGCGCTATACCACCGGTTGATTATGCTAACGCTTTTCTTCTTGATATTGGAGCTCAAACCACAAAAGGAGGTTATATCGATGAGCTTAAAGACAACAAATTAGAGTTTATACCTTTATCACTTGATTTTGGTACCATGACACTTACTGATGCAGTTGAAAAAACGGTAGTAAATAAAAGTCAGGTTAATGATATGTCAAAGTATCAGGAAAAATCATTCGACTTTAACCCAGTTTTGCGCAAAAAAACAAAAGAAATGTTTGCTGCAAATCCTCCTTTAGAAAAAAAGGATAAATTATATTTATCTGGTGGAGCGGTTTGGGCATTCTCTACTCTTTATTATAATGAAGACGTAAAAGAGCACTATGTTACTTTGAGCTTACAGGATGTTATCGATTATGACGCAATTCTAAAAAACAACTTTACGAAGTTTAGCAACCTGGCAAAAACAAATAAAGAGGTTGCCAGAGTTTTAAGTACTTATGATCAAAAGTATCTAATTTCGGCAAACAACATATTAGTAACATGTCTTGAAAGTATTCCAAATTTAGAGTCAAAGAAAATATATTTTGTAAAAGAAGGACAAGTAATCTGGCTTATCTCATACATTGCAGATCGTTCTAAAAAAGTAAATACTAATTTTTAAAAGTATCTCCTTTAAAATATTTGAACAGTTCGGGAATTGCCCTGTAGAACTATTACAGCAAAGCCTCAGATTTCTCTGAGGCTTTGCTGTTTAATTTATTCTGAACTTGTATTTACAATAGCAGAGAAATTTTTAAATCTGTTTCTTTATAAATTACAAAAACTATATTTCATTGCTAGTTTTAAATTTGTTCGATTACTAAAAATGTTCTTTTCTTAAAAAAAGAGCTTTTCAAATTACATCATAAAATATAAAGCTTTCTGAAAATTATCAAATTGTGCTTTAGGCATATTCCCTTTTCCAAATTTCATTTGAGGTAATTTTGGAATTAAGTTAGAAGAGTTTTTAAAGTACTCTTTTAAGTCTTCAAAGACTTCAGTTCTGGTTTTCGAAGCGTCTATTAATATCAAATCTTTAATACCTTCTATAAAAGAGAAACTATTGTGTAGATTTTTATTAAATAAACAAACCATGACATTGGTTCCTTTATGATCTAATTCAAAAAAATTCAATAATTCTGAATTATCATATACTACAAATATAGACCTATCAAAATCACTTTTATTATTTTCATCTTCCAGTAAAAAAGAATCTTCAGAAAAATCAAATTCATTTTTGAATTTTCTTTTAAACATTTTTAAAAAAATCCCTTTATTATCACGAACTAAAACTCTTTCTTTCTTAATCATATCTCCTCAGATTTATTATTTAATCTTTTTATTTAAGCTATAACTACTATACTTTTATAATATGAATTACATTGTTTTCGACAAAAGAAATCAATTCATCCATGTTTCTTTTGTTAGAACCTTTATTCGAAATAGAAACGATGTAACCGTTTCTCTCTTTGAAGTAGAGAAACAAAAAATCCTTAGTTAGTATTGCTTTTTCAATTTTGCTCCATTTATGAGTAAAATCACCCAAAGGCGAATGAATACAAATAAAAGAACCAGTAAAATGGAATCTATATTTATTGACAAACCGCTCTGACTTTAAAAATCGTTTTGCAAGCCGAAAAATGATTTTGCAAACTGAATTCACAAAAGAATACTGGACCATTAGAAAAAATATAATCAGAGCCAGGCTTCTTATGATCCATTCGATTAAATCATACTCACTTCTTAAATCAAAAAAGATTACAAAAAATAATACGGCACAAGAAGCTAACAAAATTCTATCCTTATAAATATTCTCAAAATACATTTTATTCAATTTTTGTATCTCAGAAACATTTAGTCCAAATTGTAATGAAAAATCAGAACTATTCATATTATTTAGTATAAAATTCTACCTTAGGATTTAAAAGCAAAATTACTTCAAGGAATAATTCTAAAAGATCCCTAGCAGACATAATACTATCATTATAAGACTTTTATTTAACCACGAAAATGTAAAAAGCAGAGAAACCTTAATGTGCTTTTTTAAAACTCTTTCTTGCTAAATACCCACTCAACAAAAAACAAATGCTGATAAATTTAATTGTAAGAATTATTTTTTGGTCAAAACTTAAATAATCGTCTTTTAAGCGTTTTTTATTATCTAAAAATAATCGAAAAAACAACCGCAATAAGTCAAAAAAGTATTACAATAAGACACAAAAATAATTCATATTTATTTTATTTTCAAATAGTTAAATTATAACACTAAATTAAGTATTACAACTGAAATATTTAATTACTTTTGATCGCAATTTAAAATCAATATAAACAATTTCTTACAAAATGAAATCTTTAGCCCTAAACGAAAAACTTACAGAAAGAGTAAAGGAATTAACTTGTCTTTATGAGATATCAAAAATAATATCACTCGCTCATAGCTTAGATACAGATGTTTTAAGAAATATAATCAACAGCGTTAAAAAGGCCTGGAGATTTAATGACGATGCTATTATAGAAATACAGGTTCTTCATTATAATTTATCAACTTCTAAATTGCCCAAAAACACTATATCTCAGATTAGTATTATTCCAATAGCTGAAATGGATCAGGGTTTTATAAAGGTGCATTATCCCAAAGAAAAATATAGTGAGGATCCGTTTCTGGATGATGAACAAAAACTTCTGGACACTGTTGCAATTGAAATTGAAAATTATATTGAAAAATTTCTCGTTTTAGAAAGAAAAGCTTCTTTACGAAGAGCTCTCGAACGAATGGACCGGCTCTCTGGTATTGGTGAAATGGCCGCCACAATTGCTCACGAACTAAATAATCCTTTGGGAAATATTTTAGGTTATGCCGAATTAATTGCACGGAGCAATACTAATCCTGAAATCGATTCAGATATAAAAACTATTATCAACTCGGTAATTTATACTCGTGAAATCGTAAAGAAACTAATGTTTTTTTCGTGCGAAATGCCGAGTCAGCTAAAAGTGGAAGAGATTAAACCTATCATCATTTTTGTCTGGTCGTTTTTAAAACAAAATTTTCAGAAAAATGGAATCAAGGGTGAACTTATTTTTAAGAATACTATTAGCACTATAAAAGTTGATTCGGTACAAATAACTCAGGCTCTTTTTAATCTGACCATAAATGCCGTACATGCATCGCCTAAAAATAGCACTATAAAAATAATTATTGAAAATGATCAGGAGAACTTATATATAACTATTGAAGATCAAGGCTCCGGAATTCCGGAAAATATTAAACCCCGAATATTCGAGCCTTTTTTTACCACAAAAAATACAAAAGAAGGTTCCGGACTTGGACTTAGTGTTGTTCACGGAATCATCAAAAACCATAACGGAGAAATAACAGTTCAGGATAATTCTCCCACAGGAACAATATTTAAAATTAGATTGCCTTTAAGTTAATGCAGAATGAATTCAAAAAAACAAAATATACTTATTGTAGATGACAATTATGAAATGCTGGATCTCGTTCAGCGTCATATAAAAAACTTACACTTTCGTACTTATAAAGCTTCTTCGGTTACGGAAGCAACTGAAATATTAAAAGAACATCCTATTGATCTATTAATTACAGATCTTAATATGCCTGAAATTGATGGATTAGAGTTACTTAAATATGCCGAAGAACATTTCCCGCTATTGCCTAAATTAGTTATAACCGGAATGCCATCTATAGATAATGCTATTGATGCCATAAAATCTGGAGCTTTAGAATATTTA
Organism: Flavobacterium chilense; assembly: GCF_001602525.1. Classification (GTDB taxonomy): domain Bacteria; phylum Bacteroidota; class Bacteroidia; order Flavobacteriales; family Flavobacteriaceae; genus Flavobacterium; species Flavobacterium chilense. Next base: position 5,014 of record NZ_LSYT01000013.1, on the reverse strand, counting down.
ATCAAGCCTTTTACCGCAGAGGAGCTTTATAAAGCAGTTCAATTATCGCTTTTAAAAATTAAAAATAGTCTAGACTCAACAAATTTTTCTATTGCTGCTTCTGATGAGAATAGTTATGCCGGCATAATTGGACAGTCTAAACAATTTAAAGACTTAGTTGATATTATCAAGCGCGTCAGCAATAATAAGGCAAATGTATTAATCGAAGGAGAAACCGGCACAGGAAAAGAATTAATTGCAAAAGCAATACATAATAAGGGTGAGTTGGCCAAAATGCCATTTATAGTAGTTAACTGCGGAGGTATCCCTGAGAACTTAATGGAATCTGAATTATTTGGTTTTACAAAAGGTTCTTTTACTGGCGCAACTGAATCTAAAATTGGTTTATTTCAGGCAGCAAACGGAGGCACTATTTTTCTGGATGAAATTGGTAATGCTCCTATGGCTGTTCAAACAAGGCTTTTGCGTGTTTTACAGGAAAAAGAAATCACCCGAATAGGATCTACTATTCCTGAAAAAATAGACATCAGAATAATATCAGCTACGAACAATGATCTTTATCAAATGGTGGTAAAAGGTACATTTAGAGAAGATTTATATTATCGCATTAATGTTGTCAATATAAAAACAGCTCCGTTAAGAGACCGTATAGATGATATTGTGTTGTTAGCAGATAGTTTTATTTCTAAATACTGCATCGAATACAATAAACCTCAAATTGTAATGGATGATAAAGTTTACAAAGTATTACATCGTTACTCCTGGCCAGGTAATATACGTGAACTGGAAAATATAATCCAGCGCATGATTATTTTGAGTGATGACATTATCACACTGCAAAATGTACCAGAACATCTTAAATATCATTTATCAGAGAAAAAAGATTCTTTTAAATCACTGAAGGAGTACGAAAAGGATCAAATTTTAAAAGTATTGACTGCTGTTGGCAACAATAAAACACAAGCTGCAAGAATTCTACAAATTGACAGGAAGACGTTAAATCAAAAAATAATCTAAAAAAGGGGATTTACTCCACTCATGAGTAAATTCTCCTTATGCCTAAATATTGTGTATTGAAATCGAAAAAACCTAACAAATTGATTATCAATACAAAGTAAAAAATATAAAATATTCGGCACGTCATTTGTCTACTATAAGCCAATAAAATAACAAAATAAGATTTATCCTATAATTTTATTAATGCCTTAAAAATGCAAAACCACTGTGCATTAAAGGTGAAATATGTCTATTTCAAATCGATTACAAACCTTATCTAAGAAAAGGATTTGTAGTCCTGATAATTTTTAATTCACTATTATTCAGCATTTTAACAAAAAACATTAACTTTATATAAATAAATCAGCCTATGAAAACAATTGAACATTATTATAGCGCAGATCTTGATTGGGTAGAAAATTTAGCAGAACAATTTGGAGGAAAGGTAGAAGGCAATTTTATCATCGTTCCGGAAGATATCCAAACAGGAACCCGTTATTTTTTGAAATGTGAAGAAGGGATTGTAGCTTATTATATTGATGTAGAATACAAAAAGAATCTACATCTGATACAAAAAAACCTTAAAAAAGATTTTGTGGGATATTATTATAATCTTACAGAAGGAGAAGCTATAGTATCAGGACATAACTTTATGTATAATGTAAGCAAATGGCAATATAATTTATCTGTTATTGATGGTGCACTAGATTCTAATTATAATGTAAACAGAGGCAGTAAAACCTTTGCTTTATGCATTTTTATTAAGAAAGGTATAATTGAAGCCTATGCTCAAAAAAACAATATTGATTTACCTCATATTGATAAATTATTAGATCCCGAACAAAATACTATTATACGATTTGACAGAATGAGCAGCGAAACGTTTCACATCTTGGATGATCTGAGAAAATATAAGGTTGGAGGACCAATATTTGATTTAAACTTAATTGGAACTGTGCATATGCTGATCTCTAATTATTTAAAAAAGATTGCTACCAAACGTATTATCATTCAAACTGTAAATAAGCAGGATTTAAACACTATCATATCTACTCAAATGTATTTGACTGATAATATTGAAGATCATTTCCCAAGTATAAAACTACTGGCTGAAAAAGCAAACATGTCAGAGTCTAAATTTAAAAACCTTTTTAATAAAATTACCGGAAATACACCAAACGGTTTTTTTATAGATAATAAATTGTTGCATGCAAAAGAATTGTTAGAAACCAAGCAGTTTACAGTATCTCAAATTTCTAACAGATTAAACTTTACAAACAACTCTTATTTTGCTTCAAAATTCAAAAAGCATTTTGGAATAAGCCCTAAGGCATTCATTCAACAAATATAAAATGCTTTTAATATATTCAGATACAACAAAAATAATTCTTCCAGTATTAAAACAGAATGTCATATGAAAAGAATTACTCATTATTATAGTTTAACACCTGAATGGATGCAAGAGATTGCAGATCAGTTAAAAGTTAAAATTATCGATAAGAAAATTATTCCGATTCCGAAAGAAATTGGACAGGGACAGTTTTACTTTACTCAGATCATGCCAGGTATCTCAGTAGTGTTTATCGATTTTATACTTACTAAACCTTTAAAAATAATGAGGCGGAAATCAGAAGAACAATTATATGTTTTTCATTTCGATTTAAGCGAACATACTAATTTAATAAAGATCAATAATAAGAATTATGAAATTGGGTCATATGATAAATTAGATCTCGCTATTATTGATAATGTAATTGAAAGCTCTTTTGAACCTGTGACAAATGAAAAAACTATTGCCATACGTATACTCGTTGATAAAAAATTTCTTTCTGATTTTATAGCAAAATATTCTAATAAAGTATTATTAAAAACGAAAACGAATTCCGGCAAAAAAACTTTTTTTCATTATGGACATACTGACAGCAATAGTGTCCTTTTAATTCAGTCAATCAAAAATAAATCGGTACATGATCTTCCTTTCGATTCTCTTCTTAAAGGAGTTTCCTTAAAATTATTAGGTAATTTTTTCAATAAGTTTTATGAAATGGAAACTAAAAAAGGTGAAATTATGACTGAAGCGGATAATGAATCTATTTTTAAAACGAAACTTTATCTTCTTAATAACTTATATGGTCCGTTTCCTTCTGTAACTTTTCTGGCAGCAATGGCAGGAATGTCTGAGTCTAAATTTAAAATGTTATTTAAAAAATGTTATGGCAAAACACCACAGAATTTTTTTATTACAGAAAAAATGAAGCTTGGACAAACTCTTTTGGCAAGTGGAGAATTTCATTCTCTTACTGAAGTTATATATGAATTGAATTATAGTAAATTAAGTTATTTTTCTGCCAAGTATCTTAAGTTCTTCAAGAAAAAGCCAGCAGATGATTTTATAAAAAGCAAGTTACGAGTAAGTGAAAACGCATACTGATTATCATTTTTACTCATAAACTTCAAAAAAAGACCAGTAAAATATTTTAATGGTCTTTTTTTGAAGTTTTACAAAATTATTATGATAAATTCTCCGCCTGTTCTGCATCCCCCATGCATTAGCACTGAAGATAAGCAACTTTCCTTAAAATACTTACTGATTACTTACATATAAATACCCAGACTTACTTACCTTTTTACCATTATCATCATATTCCAGTGTATAGAAATATGTCCCGGTTGGAAGTTTATCTGATTTTTTTATGGTAGAGCGTCCGTCTGAAAGTCCTTCAAAAGGATGAGTAATGTTGTCATAGCCTTTTTTCTCATACACAACAACACCATAACGATTGTATATTTTAACTGTGTTGTTTGGAAAACAATCAATACCTTCAATTTTAAAAGTGTCATTTAATCCGTCTGAATTTGGAGATATCGCATTGTAAATATTTGGCAGACACGAAACATTTATGGTTTGTACAAATTTATTCTCATTCCCACAGCTGTCAGAAGCTACCCAGGTTCTCATCAAAGAATATCTGCTGCTGCAGTCTCCTTCCTCTTTTGTTTCGGTATAATTAACGACTGCTGTACTACAGTTATCTGTTGCCGTTAAGATCATCGCTTCCGGAATTGTTTGACAGTCTGTGTTTATAATAGCCTCGGGTAAGGTTTCTGTGAAAACCGGCGCTATGGTATCATGTACATTGATTATTTGGGTACAAACTGCACTATTAAGTATCGTGGTTTCTCCTATATCATGCTTTCCATTATTATTGGCATCCTCATATTCAGTAATGGTATACGTTCTGGTTATACTGGCATTACAACCTTGATCAGGACTATTGAAAGCGGTGATTTCGATTACGCCGCAAGTATTCGTAATATTTCCGTTTCCCTTTCCTAATGTCTTAAATTCTGCAATAGTGAGATTTGTTGCTTTTGGCAACTGATCATAACATGATACTGTTGTTGGTGTAAAAGTTGGACAAATTACACTAAAAACACAACAATTAGGAGCGACTCCTGATACATTTATTGTATTACATGCATATTTATCCTGAATGTTTACATTGTAATTGGTATTAGAAGATATAGTTCCTGATGTCCAGATATTTCCTGACCATGTCCCTGGTGCTCCTGTTCCTGTTGCAGTGTAAGGTGCCTGTCCGCTTACAGAGAGTGTCACTGTATATTCTGATTTATTTATAAGACAGGTTGTAATTTCTGCTTCGGTTAATACAATTGTATTTATAATTACATTTTGGTTTGCTGTTGCAATATTTCCGTTTCCATCATTAAATATCCAGGTAACCATTGTTGTCCCAGCAGCTGTAATTGGAAACTGAGTTGTGGTGGTTCCAGTGATAATTCCAGAACAGTTATCTGTTGTGGTTGGTGCTGTCAAAGTAACTGAACATTCACCTGTGACATCTACGAATACAGGAACAATTGGTGCGGTGATATCTTTGATGATGACGTTTTGATCTGCTGTAGTTATGTTTCCGTTACCATCATCAAATTTCCAAGTCACTATTGTTGTACCCTGAGTTGTGATTGGAAAAACTGTAGTGGTAGTTCCTGTGAT
>NZ_LSYT01000012.1 GCF_001602525.1 Flavobacterium chilense | reverse complement strand
TTTTTTTTCGAAATTTTATTTCCGTTTGATTAAAACATCTTGCCAGTATATCAGTGAACTTATTCGTTGTTGCGGGTGCAAAAGTAGCACCTTTATTCAGTTCTACAATACCTTTCCCAAACTATTTTTACTCTTTTTTAAAACTTTTTCTTAACACTCTGATAACACCAAACTTAGCATAACAACTTTTTTAACAATTCTCAGAATTTTCCGTAGTCAAGTGGATTTGTTCTAATTTCATACCAGTAAAACCTGCCAGTTTTAGCAAATTTGCATCTTTTAACTCTCTTTATCCAGATCTCTATACCTTATATATAAGTAAGACTCGTCACCTTTTTAGATGATTGAAAGCATAAATCCTTCAAACGAGACGCTTTTAAACATTAAATTGATTCGAATACTTGATAAAACGCTCATAAAAACATACCAACCCAATCTAGACAATAATAAAAATCCTTTTCTAACAAGGCTTGACACAGGTTCAAAACAGATAACAGGAGTAAACGCCTAATTAAGCAACCTGAATTCCTAAAAAGCTTTAACTTCTTATTCAGGTAAAGATTCTACACTTGATATATTATATAGACATAAAAGCAAATTTCACAGTTTTAACAAGAGTTCACAAACCACAACAAGTTTATACATATATATAACTATGTAAAGTTGTACTTATATATTGTATGTATTTTTGTAATACGCTATATTTGCATTCACAAAATTATAAACAATGATCAAGATTACTTTACCCGATGGGTCAATTAGAGAGTTCGCTTCGGGCGTAACTCCAATGGAGGTCGCTAAAAACATTAGCGAAGGTTTTGCACGAAATGTTATTTCTGCATCTTTTAATGGCACAACTATTGAAACCGAAACTCCATTGACGACCGATGGTAATCTTATACTATATACATGGAATGATGCTGAAGGTAAAAAAGCTTTCTGGCATTCGACTTCGCACGTAATGGCTCAAGCTCTTGAAGAATTGTACCCAGGAATCAAATTAACTCTTGGACCTGCAATTGCTAATGGGTTTTATTATGATGTGGATTTTGAAGATCAAAAGATCTCTGAGGCTGATTTTAAAAAAATCGAAGATCGTGTTCTTGAAATTTCAAGAGGAAAACATGAATTTAAAATGCGTCCGGTTAGCAAAGCTGATGCATTAGAAATGTATAAAGACAATGTTTACAAAACTGAATTGATTTCTAACCTTGAAGACGGAACAATTACTTTTTGCGACCATTCTACTTTTACTGATTTATGCCGTGGTGGTCATATTCCGAATACAGGAATTATTAAGGCCATGAAAGTGATGAGTGTTGCCGGTGCTTATTGGAGAGGTGATGAGAAAAACAAACAGCTAACACGTGTTTATGGAACTTCTTTCCCTAAACAGAAGGATTTAACTGAATATCTTGAACTTCTTGAAGAAGCCAAACGTCGTGATCACCGCAAATTAGGAAAAGAACTTGAGTTGTTTGCTTTCTCTCAGAAAGTAGGACAAGGATTGCCACTATGGTTACCAAAAGGCGCTGCACTTAGAGATCGTTTAGAACAATTTTTAAAGAGAGCTCAAAAGAAAGCAGGTTACGAACAAGTTGTTACTCCTCATATTGGTCAAAAAGAACTTTATGTTACTTCTGGGCATTATGCTAAATATGGTGCAGATAGTTTTCAGCCTATACATACTCCTGCTGAAGGTGAAGAGTTTTTATTAAAACCTATGAACTGCCCTCACCACTGCGAGATCTATAACGTTAGACCTTGGTCATACAAAGACTTACCTAAGCGTTATGCTGAATTCGGCACTGTATACAGATACGAACAATCTGGTGAATTACATGGCTTGACTCGTGTTAGAGGTTTCACTCAGGATGATGCACATATCTTTTGTACTCCGGAGCAACTAGATGAAGAATTCAAAAAAGTAATTGATCTGGTACTTTATGTATTTGGCTCATTAGGTTTTGAAAACTTTACAGCTCAAATTTCATTGAGAGACCAGGAAAACAGAGACAAGTACATTGGTACTGATGAAAATTGGGAAAAAGCTGAAAACGCGATTATTAACGCTGCCAAAGACAAAGGTCTAAATACTGTTGTAGAATATGGCGAAGCTGCATTCTACGGTCCTAAGCTTGACTTCATGGTTAAGGATGCTTTAGGAAGACAATGGCAATTAGGTACAATTCAGGTAGATTACAACTTACCTGAGCGTTTTGAACTAACATACAAAGGTGCTGATAACGAATTACACCGACCAGTAATGATTCACAGAGCTCCTTTTGGATCTATGGAACGTTTTATAGCAATTTTACTTGAGCATACAGCAGGAAATTTCCCACTTTGGCTAATGCCTGAACAAGCTATTATCTTGTCTTTGAGCGAGAAATACGAAAATTATGCTAAAAAAGTTTTAGATTTGCTAGAAAATCACGAAATTCGCGCCCTAATTGATAATCGAAACGAAACAATTGGCAAGAAAATCAGAGATGCGGAAATGCAAAAAATCCCATTTATGCTGATTGTAGGCGAAGAAGAAGAGAAAAACGGTACAATTTCTATTCGTCGCCATGGACAAGAAGGAAAAGGTAATATCACCGTTTCTATTGAAGAGTTTGCTTCGATTGTAAACGAAGAAATAAAAAAGACATTAAAAGTTTTTACAGTTTAACTTAAATTATAAAGTCATAGCAATAAGAAGCAACAGAGGTTTTCAACCTCGAGTAGAAAAAAAAGATGCACACAGAATAAATAACAATATTCGTGGTGTACAAGAAGTAAGATTAGTAGGCGAGAACATCGAACCAGGTGTATTTAAGCTTGCAGAAGCTTTACGCCTAGCAGATCAATTCGAATTGGATTTGGTTGAAATTTCACCAAATGCCGAGCCGCCGGTTTGTAAAATCATGGATTACAAGAAATTTGTTTACGAGCAAAAGAAACGTGATAAGGTTTTAAAAGCAAAATCTACACAAGTTGTAGTAAAAGAAATTAGATTTGGTCCTCAGACGGATGAGCATGATTACGAATTTAAAAGAAAAAATGCTGAGAAGTTCCTAAAGGAAGGTGCTAAATTAAAAGCATTCGTTTTCTTTAAAGGACGTTCTATCATTTATAAGGATCAAGGACAAATTCTATTGTTACGTTTGGCTACAGACTTAGAAGAACATGGTAAAGTAGAAGCGATGCCTGTTTTAGAAGGTAAGAGAATGATTATGTTCATTGCGCCAAAGAAAAAGAAATAAGCCTTAAAGTCGAAAGTCATAAAGCCGAAAGTCAAAGAAGACTTTCAAACTTTAGACTTTTAAACTTTCAGACTCAAAATATAAGTAAGTAAGAATAAATTAAAACACTAGGAAAAATGCCTAAAATGAAAACTAAATCTAGCGCTAAGAAACGTTTTAAAGTTACTGGTTCTGGAAAGATTAAAAGAAAGCATGCTTTTAAAAGTCACATCTTGACTAAAAAATCTAAAAAACGTAAATTAGCTTTGACACACTCAGCGCTAGTTCACTCAACAGATATGAAAAGCATCAAACAACAATTAAGAATTATCTAATAATTCTTTAGGTTAAAAAATTATTTATATAACCTTGGAGTACGGCTTGTAAGTTCCTTTGATTTAATTCAGGACGCCTGCTACAAAAACACATTAAAATTATGCCAAGATCGGTAAATTCAGTTGCTAAAAGAGCAAGAAGAAAAAAAATAATGAAGCAAGCCAAAGGTTTCTTTGGTAGACGTAAAAACGTTTGGACAGTTGCTAAGAATGCGGTAGAGAAAGCGATGAGCTACGCTTACCGTGACAGAAAACAGAACAAAAGAAATTTCCGTTCATTATGGATTCAACGTATCAACGCTGGAGCTAGATTAGAAGGAATGTCTTATTCTCAATTCATGGGGAAAGTTAAAGCTAACGGAATCGAATTGAACCGTAAAGTTCTTGCAGATTTAGCTATGAACCACCCAGAAGCTTTCAAAGCAATACTTAATAAAGTAAAATAAACGTTTTATAAACTCAATTTAGATTTACTTACTTATCATAAAAAGACCATTCGTTTAAACGAATGGTCTTTTGCTTTTGAACCAATTTGTAATCTCCTCTTATTTAGAAATTAATTTTTTAAAACTACATTTGTACCAAAGACACATCAATGTACAACACGCTTTTTCGACATATAGAGAAATTTGTATTATTAGAACCTTCTGAAATTGACATTTTAGAATCCTGTTTAAGTTTGTCTAATATCAAAAAGAAAGAACATGTATTAAAAGAAGGACAGATTTGTAATACCATGTACTTTATCTCAAAAGGATGTATGCGACAATACATTATCAACTCTAAAGGAACTGAGCAAACACTTCAGTTTGGAATTGAGAACTGGTGGATTACCGATTACCTGAGTTACCATAATCATGTCCCGTCACATTTCTATATTCAGGCTGTTGAAAACACAGAAGTTATCGCGATCGACAAATCTGTTCTTGAATCTGTATTAATTCAGATTCCTAAGCTGGAACGCTATTTTAGAATTGTTTCTCAAAAATCATTTGGCGCAGCACAAATGCGGATCAAATTTTTGTTTACCATGTCGGCAGAAGAAAGATATCATCATTTTAACGATCTCAATCCTGAATTTGTACAGCGTGTTCCGCAATACATGCTTGCCTCCTATCTTGATTTCTCAGCAGAATTTATGAGCAAAATCCGGGCAGGAAAACTATAAACTGATTTCTTGAAGTAGTTCAAGTTTTTTAAAGCAGATATCCCTGAACTTTGTATCAAACTTTAAAAAACAATCAAAATGAAATCAAGAATCGTGATCCCAACAGTTGCTCCGGAAGCATATCAGGCTTTAATGAATTTAGAGAAATATATTTCTACTACTTCATTAACTCCAGTTCATAAAGAACTTATTAAAATTCGTGCATCTCAAATAAATGGCTGTGCTTACTGCATCAACATGCATACAACTGATGGCAGAAAATATGGTATATCAGAACAAAAAATATATCTGTTAAATGCCTGGCGTGAAGCCGATATTTATACCGAAGAAGAAAAAGCAATTTTAGCCTTAACAGAACAGGTAACATTAATTAGCAACCATGTTTCTGATGAAGTATATCAAAATGCAGCAAATCTCTTTGACGAAAAATATCTTGCCGAAATTATACTATTGATCATTACTATAAATTCATGGAACAGACTTGCGATAGCAACTGGCATGAGAGCAGTATAATCTATAAAAACATATTAAAAACTATTTATGAAAAACCCTCTGAACCGAGGGTTTTTCTTGTATTTATCAACAAGAAACAATCAAGAAATAAATAAACAAAATACGGTATTTACATTCTTTTTTTTATGCTAAAATTCTTTATTTTTGGTTTATGATACTACCAAGAATACATTTATCCCTATATATAGTTTTTATCTTTCTATTGCTTTTATCGTGTCAAAAAAAAGATATCCAAACAGTAAAATACAAAAACAGCAATATTCAAATTGACAAGTTCATTAGTAAAGCAAATCGTTTTTATGATAACAACGAATTAGATAGTGCTTTTTTATACTACAACAAAGCAAAGTTTATTTGTAGCCCTGTAAGAAATACTGAAACTTATGTACATGCTTTAAATCAAATGGCATATATTCAACAAAATCAAGGAGATTTTGTTGGTAGTGAATCTACAGCTATAGAAGTTATTTCATATTTAAAATACATCAAAAATCCTGAGCATGTCTGGAATACCTACATTATTCTAGGGATTAATTATTTGAATACCTATGATTTTAAGAATGCTCTACTTTATTTCAACAAAGCTTTAGTTTTAAAAACACCCGAATGGAAAAAAGTTACAGCGAAAAGTAACATTGCTTTAGTCTATATTGAACAACAGAAGTACAACAGAGCAATTCAGGTATTCGATAATTTATTGGCTCATGAAGACATCAAAAAAAATCCTGAAGATTATGCTCAAGCACTCGATAACTTAGGATTTTGCTATTATAAAATCGGAGATGTAAAAGCAGAAGCTTATCTTCAGAAAGCTCTAAATATAAGACTTCAGACAAATGATAATACAGGTCAGGCCAAAAGTCATCTGCACCTTGCCTATTTGCAAAAAGATAAAAATCCTTCATTATCAAAAAAACACCTAATACTTAGCTATGAAAAATATACTTTAGTTAATCATATTGATGGGCGTTTGACTTCTTTAAAACAATTAATAGAAGATAGTTCAGGTAAAGAATTAAAAAAATATTCTGTGAGGTATGTAGAGTTGATAGATAGTATTTTTGAAATCAGACAAAAGGCAAAAAATCAGTTTGCAAAAATGAAGTATGATTCTAAGAAAGAGAAAGATGAAAATTTAATACTAAAAACTTACAGAGCACAAAACGAATTACAATTAGAAAAACAAAAAAACCGAAATATTGTTTCGTACATTCTCATTTTTCTGAGTTTAAGCTTAATTTTAGTTCTTTATTTTTATCTCACTTCAAGAGGAAATAGAGAAAAAATTGAAGCTACTTATCAAAGTGAAACACGAATCTCAAAAAAGTTACATGATGAACTTGCTAACGATATTTATCACACTATGGCCTTTGCAGAAAACAAAAATCTTTCTGTAATAGAAAACAAGGAGCAATTACTAAATAATCTGGATACCATATATTCAAGAACCCGGGATATTTCAAAGGAAAATAGTCCAATTATTACAGATGAAAACTATTGTCTTTACTTAAAAGATATGATAATAAGATTTAATACTGCGCAAATTTCTGTTTTAGCAACAAACATTGATGGTATTAACTGGAACCAAATTGACACAAACAAAAAAATAACAGTTTACAGAGTACTACAGGAACTACTTGTAAACATGAAGAAACACAGTAATTCTTCTTTGGTTAATATAGACTTCGTAAAAACAGACAGGAATGTAATTATCAATTACATCGACAATGGGAAAGGTATTGACATTAACAACATAACTTTAAAAAATGGACTTTATAATATCGAAAACAGAGTTTTAAGTATTAAAGGTACAATCGATATTGACTCTGCTCCCGGAAAAGGATTTAAAGCTTTTTTTAAATTCCCTGTATAGTTATGAAAAGACCATTATATTTTTTTCATAATAAAGTACTTTTAAAATACCTCATAATACTATTACTGTTATTATTAGGAAGTGCACTGTTTCTATTTAATTTTTACAAAAGCGAAAATCTTTTGAAAAAAGATAAAAAAGATGCATCCTATGAAATTAACAGACTTACAGATATTGGCGACGTTTTTTACGACCACTTTCAATATGATAGTGCTTTTTATTATTACAATAAAGCACAATTAATTTGTGATCCTAAAATCAATTCTACTGAATATGTTTACACATTATCAAGTATAGCCGAGTTGCAACAGGAACAAGGTAATTATATTGCCAGCGAAGCAACAGTTACAGAAACATTGCCTTATTTAAAATATATAAAAGACCCTAAGTACTCCTGGAATATATATAATACACAAGGAATAAATTATACCAATAATGAGGATTATAATAATGCCATTCGCTATTTCAGGAAAGCTATTCAATTAAAGGTAAGTTCCTGGAGAAAATCTATGTCTTTAAACAATCTTGCAGTTGCCTATATACATCAGAAAGAATACAAAAAAGCGCAACAATTACTGGAAATATTAGCGTCACAAAAGAACATTTCAAAATTTGATGCCGAAAACAATATTGAATATGCTTACACTATAGATAATTTAGGATATTGCTATTATAAATTAGGTGATTCGAGAGCACTGAATTCTTTTAATGAAGGATTAAAAATAAGAGCACAGCTTAAAAGCACAGATGGACTTACAGCAAATTACATCCATCTTTCATTCTTTTTTCAAAAAAACAATCCAGTATTAGCAAAAGATTATGCCCTTAAAGGATATGAAACGGCAAGAAAAATCAAATCAGTATCCGGACAAATTAATACTTTAAATCTTGTAATTAAATCCAGTGAAGGAAACGTTTTAAAAAAACATATACTGCGGTACATTCATCTCATTGATAGTTCAGACAATGCAAGAAAAAAAACAAAGAATCAATTTGCAGATATCAAATATGCTTTTAACAAAGATAAAGAAGAGAATTTACAGCTTAGAGCACAAAAAGCACAAAACGAATTAAAACTCGAAAGACAAACTACACAAACAATTATTTGCTATATTATAATTGCATGCATAATTATATTAATTACATCACTTTGTTTTTATCTAATCTCAAAAAGTGAAAAAGAAAAAAAAGAAGCTGTCTATAAAAGTGAAATACGAATATCTAAAAAATTACATGATGAACTCGCTAATGATGTATATCAAACTTTGACTTTGGCTAAAAATAAGGACCTTGGAGTAAATGAAAACAAAGAGCAATTATTAAATAATTTACAGATCATATACTCAAGAACCAGAAACATTTCAAAAGAAAATAGTGAAATTCCAACTAATGAAAATTATATAATTGCCTTAAAAGATTTGATTTCGGGATTTCAAACTCAAAATAATACTACTATTCTAAATGGTATAGAAAGTATTTCGTGGAACAAAATTGATAAGAACAAAAAGATAACGATTTACCGAATAATACAAGAGTTACTCGTTAACATGAAAAAACACAGTGAAGCGAATCTGGTGATTATTGCTTTCAGAAAAACCGATAAAACTGTAATCATTAATTATACCGATAATGGAAAAGGAATTGACCTTACATATTTTGCATTTCGAAGTGGGTTACAAAATATAGAATATAGAATTCTCGCAATTAAAGGAAGTGTTGATATTAGTTCTGCAATTGGTAAAGGATTTAAAGTATTTATAGAATTTCCTGTATAGTTATGAAAAAAATAACATACATATCAAAGAATAGAATCCTTTTTAAATACATCTTATTAGTACTGACACTCTTACTAATAGTTATGATGTTTCTTTTGAAATTAAAAAAAAACAAAACAAGCTTAGTAGCAAAAAGAGACAACTATACTATTCAAATTAAGGAATACAGAGATAAAGCAGATAATTTTTATTTTGAAAGCAATTACGACAGTTCCTTTTATTATTATAAAAAAGGTTTATCAATATGTAACCCTGAGATAAACTGCGTTGACTATGTATATTTCTTATCTAGCGTTGCAGATCTTTACACCATATACAGCAATTATATAGAGAGCGAAGCAATTTTAACACAAACACTCCCTTATTTACATAAAATTAAAGAACCAATATATGCCAGAAATGTCTATACTTACATAGCCTTTAATTATTATAACACCTACGATTATAATAATGCCATTTATTATCACCGAAAAGCATTAAAATTGCCCGGCACTCCATATAAAAAAGCAATTATACTTGTTAATGTAGCTATTGTTTATGTTCAACAAAAAAGATATCAGGAAGCTATCGATTTATTACAGCCCTTAGCAGTGAGAAAAGTAGTTTATAAAAGGGAACCAGCGGAAAGCGATAAATTATATGCTCAAATTTTAGACAATCTTGGATTTTGTTACTTTAATCTCAATAAACCAAATGCTTTAAAGTATTTTAGAAAAAGTTTGGGACTAAATACAAGATTAAAGGATGAGTTTCCTATCATACATAATTATAAAAATCTGGCACTATATTATGAAAAGTACAATCATTACTTAGCTATAAACTATGCAAAAAAATCATATGCCCAAGCCTGCAAAATAAATTCTGCATCTAATAAAGCTAATTGTCTTGGTTTATTAATAAAGTTATGCGAAGGAAAAGAATTAAAAAATTATTCACAGGACTATGTAAAAATAATTGACAGCATTATTATTGGGAGGAAAAAATCTAAAAATCAATTTAGTACTATAAAATATTTTTCTAAACAGGATAAAAACGAGAATCTCCAACTTAAAGCTGAAAAAGCTGAAAATGATTTACAAATAGAAAGACAAGTAAATCAAAATATTATTCTTTCGATAATTATAGCTTTAATTTTGGGAGTAATTGGTTTTATTTATTTCTATTTAACGCTTAAAACAAAAAAAGAAAAAAAAGAAGTTATATATAAAAAGGAAACAGAATTATCCGGCAAACTTCGTGACAAGCTTGCAGATGATGTTTATAGAATAATCACTTTTGCCAGAAACAGTAATCTTGAATCAAGCGAAAATAAAACATATTTGCTAAATATTTTAGACAACATTTATTCACAAACCAGAAATATCTCTAAAGAAAACAGCAAAATTATAACAAATGAAAATTATCTAAACGAACTAAAAGAAATGATATCAGGTTTTAAAACTCAAAACCTGAATTTAATAATAAATGGTTTAGATGCTATTAGCTGGAACAAAATAGATAAAAACAAAAAAATAATTCTATATAGGACTGTATATGAACTATTTCAGACCATGAAAAAACACCATAACGCAACTTTAATTATACTTTCATTTAAAATAATCAATAAGAACATTGAGATTACTTACGTTGATAACGGAGCAGGAATTCATAATAATATGATCTTTTTAAAAAATAGTCTCCAAAATGTGGAAAACCGTATTAAAACAATAAACGGAACTCTTAATTTTGACCTTAATATTGAAAAAGGCTATAAATTAAGTTTCACTTTTCCTGTATAAATAAGACAATATGTTTAAAAAAGTTTTAGTTGCCGAAGATCTGGACAGCATCAGCATTGCTGTTATTCAAGTACTTGAAGACTTGAAAGTACCAGTAATTGATCATGTTAAATATTGCGACGATGGATTATTGAAAATTAAAAAAGGATTAGTTGACAATGAACCCTATGATTTATTAATTAGCGATTTATCTTTTAAATCAGATCATCGAAAAGTAAATCTAACCTGTGGAGAAGATCTTATAGAAGCAGTAAATAAAGTCCAGCCTCAATTAAAAAAGGTCATTTTTTCGATAGAAGATAAATCTTATCGTATAAAATCTCTTTTTTCTGATTTGAAAGTTAATGCTTATGTCTCTAAAGGAAGAAACAGTATTAATGAATTACGAAAAGCAGTTGAAAGAACTTACAATAACGAAGAAAAAATACTTTCTTCTGATCTTGCTTTTAGCTTTAACGACAAAACTTTGATCGAAATTGAATCTTATGATATTTCAATTTTAAAATTATTAGCGCAAGGTTACATTTTAGAAAACATTTCGAGTGAGTTTAAAGCTTCTTCTATAACTCCAAACGGAACAAGCAGCATCGAAAAAAGGATTAATAAACTAAAAATATATTTTAAAGCGAACAATAATGTGCATTTAATTGCGATTGCAAAAGATTTTGGGTTAGTTTAATATTTAGATCATTTTACGGTTTCCCGTAAGGAATTGCCTTATTATAGATTTATGTTTGTATAGAATCTATTAACCAGCTAATGAAATCCAATAACAAAATTAGTTCTGAGAAAAATTTAGCCCAAAAAATTTTTTCCAAAATTAATACAACCAATAATAAAATTATCATGAAAACAATGTTGCTATGCATTTTTCTTTCCTTAAGCTTTGCTTTTGTTTCAGAAAAAACCGGATGGCTTGAAGTTGACTGGAAGATTATTTTTATTCCGGCACTTCTTGTCCTGCAAATCATAATTATAGGAACTGCTTTAAAGAACAGATATAAAAAGCATTAATTCTTTTTTTACTTATACATCACTCCAATAGAAATAAAAAAGACAACTATTGTCTTATTATCTCTACTGTTTTTATATTTTAAATACAGTAAAAATATGCCGTTAAATAAAAATAGAAAGTAGCCTGACAATTGCTGAATTCTAAAATACTTATATTTGAATTTTTAAACACAGCATGAAATACATTTTAAGTTTTACCCTTCTTTTTTTCACCTTACTTTCTTTCTCACAAACTAAAATCCTCTCCTGGAATTTAGAAAACTTTGGAAAATCAAAATCTGATACTGAATTAAGTTTTATCGCAAATACGATACTTGATTATGATATTATTGCTATTCAGGAAGTTGTTGCCGGATATGGCGGTGCACAGGCTGTAGCAAAACTTGCTTCGGTTTTAAATACAAAAGGATCGAAATGGGACTATTCTGTAAGTGATCCCACAAGTGGTACCAGCCATAAAACTGAACGATATGCTTTTATTTGGAAAACCAGTAAAGTAAAACTAAAAGGTAATACCTGGCTTGAAAAAAAATATCATCTGGAAATAGATCGCGAACCCTATTTTGCAACATTCGAAATCAATAAAAAAACGATAACTCTTGTAAACTTTCATGCTATTACTAAAAAGAAACAGCCAGAAACAGAGATAAAATATTTTAAATTCCTGCCTCAGGAATATCCCAATTTAAACTTAGTTTTTATGGGCGATTTTAATTGTCCGCAATCTCATACAGTATTTAATCCGATAAAGAAAATGGGATACAACCCTATTTTACAAAATCAGAAAACTACTTTAAAAAAACAATGTAAAGGAACAGATTGTTTTGCTTCTGAATTTGATAATATTTTTTATCAATCAGACTCTTTAAAACATATAGATTCGGGAATCATTTCGTTTCATACAAAGTTCAATTCTTTAGAAGAAGCACGAAAAATATCAGACCATATTCCAATCTGGTTTCAATTTTCTTTAAATTAAACTATGTTTTAAGTTTTTTCTTTCTTGCAGCAGGAAACAATACATTGTTCAGAATTAAACGATATCCTGGTGAATTTGGATGTAAATCCAAAACCGTTGGCGGATCCCCTACCTGATGTTGAAAATCTTCAGGATCATGTCCGCCAAAAAACGTGAACATTCCTTTTCCTTTTTCTCCATGAATATATCTGGACTCACCGTTTAGTTCGCATGTTCCCATTATCAATACATTACTCTTGATTAGGTTTGTATCAAATGAAGTGGTTTGCCCCATAAAACCTTTAACTAATTGTGTATGATTCTGGCATAGCATACTTGGAATTGGGTCCCATTTTGCAGAAAACTCCATCAAGGTAAAATAATCTTTTTCCATGGGAACTTTACGTTTTCCTGTCATATCAATATCTGAGAACTCATATACTTCAGGTCTGCGCTCCAATGTAAAGTCTTTAAAAGCAAATGAATTTCCGTAATTCAATTTAGATTGATAATTAGATTCGCTTGCATCTCCATCAAACATGGCTTCACAAATATCGACTCCATCTGCTGCTAGTGCGATATCAAAACTATCTGTTGCAGAACACATTGCAAACATAAATCCGCCTCCAATAACAAAATCCCTGATTTTTTTAGCTACTGCCCCTTTTTCCTGCGAAACTTTTGCATAACCTAATTTTGCAGCCAAAGCTTCGGCATCTCTTTTTTGCTCTATGTACCAGGGTGTATTTTTGTAAGCCGAATAAAATTTACCATATTGTCCTGTAAAATCTTCGTGATGTAAATGCAACCAATCATAAAGAAGTAATTGATCACTAAGAACTTCTTCGTCATAAATGGGTGTAAAAGGAATTTCAGCATAAGTGAGTACTAATGTCACAGCATCATCCCAGGGTTGTTTGCCTTTTGGAGTATAAACTGCAATTTTAGGTGCTTTTTCAAGAATAACTGATTCCATATTTTGTGAAGGGCTTGAAATTTCATTCAAAATTGAAGCTTCTTCACTATCTGAAATAATTTCAAAACTCACGCCTCTAATTTTACATTCTTTACGAATTTCATCCGCATCAGGAAGCAAGAATGAGCCTCCACGATAATTAAGCAGCCAACTCGCTTTATAATCTTTGCTCAAACACCAATAAGTTATTCCGTAAGCTTTAAGATGATTTTGCTGAGTTGTTTCATCCATAGGAAGAAGAATGAAAGAAGCCTTTGCTGTTAATGAAAGTAGAAAGATGAAAATATAAACCAGATACTTGTTCATTATAAAATTTATTTTAGTAAAGATATAAAGGAACCTTTAAAAAACACAATAGAAGCTTCTGTTTTATAACAGTATAAATGTTAAATAAAATCTGATCTTATCTACCAAATCTTATCAGTAAAATCAGGTATAAACACGTATCTCACAAATGCAATAAATACCTACATTTGTCCTCCCAGATCATCGAACTAATCAATGAAAAACCAAAGCCATGAAGTTTAATGATAGCAATAACCAGCCAAAGGGACTTAATATGATGCAAAAGATAGCTTTATGTGTACTTGTACTAACTATTATTTTGTACTATGTATTATCAATACAATTTTTAACCAGTTAAAAATTTTAAATTGTTAAAACCGCAATTTCATTCTGAATTGCATACACCACTAATCCGGCAATATTTCGGGACTCTGTTTTAAGCAACAGATTATTACGATGCCCTTCAACAGTTCTGGGGCTTAAATAAAGATGTTCAGCAATTTCTAAAGTTGTTTTTTGCTGACAAATAAGTTGAAGAATTTCTATTTCGCGTGGAGAAAGAAAACCTGTTTCTAAATTCCCTTTTGAATTTTTAGCCGAAATAATGGTTTCCTGTATAGTTTGAAGGACATTCTGATTATAATGAAATCCTTTTTTTTCGACCTGATTGATTGTATAAATCAGATCTTTAGGAGTTGTATTTTTTATTAAGTAGGCCACCGCTCCTACCTGAATCATATTTGCAATAAACGATTTTGTATCGTAACTTGTTAATGCTATGATTTTTATTTCCGGAAATGATTTCCGTATAATTTTGGTAGCCTCGACACCATTCAAAACCGGCATCTTCAAATCCATAATGATTATATCCGGTTTGATTTCATCATTATTTAAATGAGTCAGAAGTTCTTCTCCATTTGAAGCTTCGAAAAGAATATCCATATTATCTTCTCTTTGCAATAAAAAAGATATTCCTTTCCGGAATAAGACTTCGTCATCGACTAAAGCAATTTTAATAGCGGCATTCATTTGTTTTATTTTTGGTCGTTTGGTTCGCCGAAATTACAAAATATGAAATGAAAAATAGCCGAAGAACGTTATTATATTGATCAAAAAGTGGTTTTATTGTTCAATTTTAACTTAAAAAGTAAAAATAACAGCAACACCTTGCCCAATTTCAGAGTTAATTTCAAGGTTTCCATTTAAAAAAGAAATACGGCTATCAATGTTTTTCATTCCAAGTCCTTTTTGATTTTCAGCATTTTTGCTATCAAAACCAACTCCATTATCTTTATAATAACACACTTTTGAGTTTTCTTCATCTTTAAAATTAACCCAGATTTCAGTTGCTTTTCCGTGGCGTAGTGAATTATTCATCAATTCCTGTAAAACTCTAAAAACATGCAAATGGCGATCTATATCTTTCCCATCAAAATCAATCTCGTTTTTATAATGCACTTTTACAGATTTGCTACTTTCAAACTCATCACATAATTCTTCGACACCAGCATTCAATCCAAATTTTTCAAAAACCGGAGGCAATAAATTATGGGCAATTTTTCTTGAATTTTCTAAAGCCTTTGCGGTCAGGTTAATAATATTCCCGGTAATCTCATTTGTTTCTGCTTCTGTTAAATTTGGGGCAGAAAGCAAATGTGTGTTTAATGAAACAATATTGAGTTTAGAACTAATATCGTCGTGCAAATCCTGAGCAATTCTTTTACGTTCTTCTTCTTGTGCAACCAAAACTGCATGCAGCTGCTCTTTTTGGAGATAAATTTCCAGATCTCTTTTTTCAACTTCTTTCTGAATAATTTTCTTTCTGGAGAAATAAAAGAAAGCGACCAGAAATACTGCCACAATCATAAAAAAACATGATGTGTATAAAATTATGGCTACGATTTCTTTTTCATAAACTTTACTTACATCCATTTCTAATTATTTATTTTCTTGTTAGAACTAAAACTCACTTTCCATTCATACAAAACAAATAGTTGATTAACAACCACAAAAAAAGCATTTAGGTTCCATGTTAGAAATTTAAATTCATTACTTAAACCAATAGTCAGATTACCTACAAAAAATAAAACGGTACTGGCTAGTAAATAAACAATCAGGCCAACTGTAATATAATAGTACTTTTTAGTACCTATTAACATATTGTACAAATAGATCAGGGCGAAAAATACCACCAATAATGATGTTATGGTAATTTCGAGTAAGTTAAATTTAAAAAACAACTGGGGTTCAAGTAGATACTGAACAGCCAATACGGATAAACCTGCAAAAATTGAAATAGTTACTGTTTTTTTTTGCAAAGGATTCTGCAAAAGATTTCTATAAAAAAATCCTAATAAAACAAATTGACCAACAAAATACAAATGAACCAAATAAAGATTATTTTGTTTAAAGAAAACCAGAACTTCCATTGCAAACTGTACAATCACTAATAAAAAAAGGTAATAATTGTAAGTCTGAAAGGCTTTTCCAAATTTGGAAAAGCCTCTTGAATATAATATAAAGTTGACTATTAAAATTAAATAACCTAGGTATGTAAAAAATAGATACAACATTTAATTCTGTTAAAGTGGGCTTTCAGGATCTCCGTTTGGAGGACATGGACGAGTAGCATCATAAGCTACTTCATCGTTTTCTAATTCGTTTCCTGGTTTAAAAACATCTCTGTAAATACCTGTTTCCTTATCTAATTTAGTACCAACGAATAATAAAACCTGCTCACCGGCATTATTAATACCTTTGTAAGCACGAACAGCATCAATATCCTGATCTAATACCAGTTTTAATGTTTGCAAAGGAATCAAATAAGCATTTGTCCTGTTTTTTCTGTTTTCTTCATTTTCAACTGGAGCTTTACGGTATTTATCTACCCATACTTTAGCTTCTTTTAGAGCGACTTCAACACTCCCTAATTTTGTTTCTTTAGACATAATTTAAATTTGTTTTTGGGTTAAAGGTTGACAATATTGTTTCCAATAATTGTTTAGCTAAACTACAGAATTTTATAAAGAAAACACTACTTTTTAAACATAAAAAAAACCTCATAAGAGGTTTAATTGTTTTATTAAAACGGAACGTCACTGTCGTCATCGTCATCATTTAAATTACTGCCAAAGGCTTCATTAGCAGAAGGTAAATTATTTGTTATGAATGGATTATCATCATGATTCATTTTTGACGGCAAATCGTCATAGCTTCCCGAAAATTCATCAAGATTATCAAATTTTCCTAAATGTCCTAAAAATTTCAAACGAATGTTTTCAATACCACCATTACGATGCTTTGCGATCATAATTTCAGCCTGACCTGCAGTTGGAGAAGCCTCTTCATCATCCCATTCCTCAATTTTATAATATTCCGGTCGGTATAAAAACGAAACGATATCGGCATCCTGCTCAATTGCTCCAGATTCACGAAGATCCGAAAGTAAAGGTCTTTTACTTGATCCACGCGTCTCCACGGCACGCGATAGCTGCGAAAGTGCAATTACCGGAACATTAAGTTCTTTTGCTAAAGCCTTTAAGTTTCGGGAAATAGTCGAGATTTCCTGTTCACGATTTCCTCCGCCTTTAGCATTTCCTCCGGCAGTCATTAACTGTAAATAATCAATAATGATGATTTTAATACCATGCTGGGATGCCAAACGACGGCATTTTGCTCTTAAATCAAAAATAGAAAGTGACGGCGTATCATCAATATACAAAGGAGCTTTTTCTAAGTCTTTTACTTTGGTACTCAACATTGTCCATTCATGCGGTTCTAATTTACCTGTACGTAATTTCTCTGATGACAATCCTGTTTCCGACGAAATTAACCTCGTAATCAACTGAACCGAAGCCATCTCTAATGAGAACAATGCTACTCCATGTCCAAATTGGATTGCGATATTTCTGGCCATCGAAAGTACAAACGCCGTTTTTCCCATCGCAGGTCTCGCTGCGATAATAATTAAATCACTCGGCTGCCATCCAGAAGTTAGTTTATCTAAATTAGTAAAACCCGTTTCTACACCACTTAATCCCTCTTTTTTAGAAATTTCTTCAATTTTCTTTTTAGCTTGTAACACTAAACTCTGAGCGGTTTCAGAACTACGCTTGATATTTCCCTGAGTAACTTCGTATAATTTTGATTCAGCTTGGTCTAATAACTCAAAAACATCTGTAGTTTCATCATATGCCTCTTCAATAATTTCCGAAGAAATTCTAATCAAACTTCTTTGAATGAATTTTTGCAGAATAATACGCGAGTGAAACTCGATATGTGCAGAAGAAGCAATTTTTTGTGTAAGCTGAATTAAATAAAAATCTCCACCTGCTATTTCAAGCTTTCCGTTTTTCTTTAACTGACTCGAAACTGTCAATAAATCTATTGGCTGTGTTTCGGTAAAAAGCTGTAAAATCGCTTCAAAAATATGTTTGTGAGCATCTTTATAAAAAGCATCAGCCTGTAAAATATCAATTACATCATCTACCCCTTTTTTATCAATCATCATCGCACCCAAAACTGCCTCTTCTAAATCGATAACTTGCGGAGGGAGTTTACCTTTTTCAAGATTAATAATACTGGTTTTATCTACCTTTTTAGGGTTTACATTTTTGAAATTTTCCATACAGCGAAAGTAACAAAATTTAAAAAAAAATTGTTATCTAGTTATAACTATTAATTGTTTATAAATAAGTTTTATTTGTTCATAACCAAAAAAAAATCCGAAACGGTAAGGCTTCGGATTTTAATTCATATTGTAAGAATTTACTCTTTATACTCACCCATATTACTGTATTTGTCCATTCTTTGGGCAATCAGGTCAGCTGTTGATAAGTCTTTCAATTCATTATATCCTTTAGTAATGTATTCAGCAACCGTTTTAAAAGTAGTTTCGCGGTCATAGTGCGCTCCTCCTAGTGGTTCCGGTATAACATCATCAACTAATTTTTGTTTTTTCATATCTGATGAAGTCAATTTTAATGCATCGGCAGCACGTTCTTTGTACTCCCAGCTTTTCCATAAAATTGAAGAACATGATTCTGGCGAGATTACAGAATACCAGGTATTTTCCAGCATGTATACTTTATCACCAACACCAATTCCTAAAGCTCCTCCAGAAGCTCCTTCACCAACAATAATCGTAATAATTGGCACTTTTAAACGAACCATTTCAAAAATGTTTCTGGCAATTGCTTCACCTTGTCCTCTTTCTTCTGCTTCAAGTCCAGGATATGCACCCGGAGTATCTACAAGGGTTAAAACCGGAATCCCGAATTTTTCTGCCATTTTCATTAAACGCAAAGCTTTACGGTATCCTTCAGGGTTTGCCATACCAAAATTACGATATTGACGTGTTTTTGTATTAAACCCTTTTTGCTGACCAACAATCATAAACGACTGACCGTTTATTTTTCCTAATCCGCCAACCATAGCTTTATCATCTTTAAAGCTTCTGTCTCCGTGAAGTTCTAAAAAAGTATCTCCACAAATCGCTCTGATATAATCCAGCGTATAAGGTCTGTTTGGATGTCTTGACAGCTGAACACGTTGCCATGCCGTAAGGTTTTTGTATATTTCTTTTTTAGTTTGCTCTAATTTCTTGTTGATTTCCTTGCAGGTAGGTGTTACATCAACATCAGATTCTTTTCCAATTATAACACATTTTTGTAATTGTTCTTCAAGTTCTTTTATTGGAAGCTCAAAATCTAAATATTCCATGGATTTTTGAATTTTGTTTGTAAATCGAACCGCAAATATAAAAATATTATATCATTGGTATGATTAAATCGTATTTAAAATGTAAAAATGTAATTTAAAAATAAGGAAATTATTACACTTCCTTCTTGTTTTTATAGTGTTTAAAAACGCCATTCAGGATAACTGTAATTACAATTATTAAGGCGCCAATATAAAATTCAGTGCTCATTTTTTCTTTTCCGCCCAAAATAAAATAAGCCAGCATAATTCCATAAACAGGCTCTAAATTAGTCGTTAACATTACCGTATAAGGTGTTAGCTTTTGCATGACTTTTACCGAAGCAGTAAAAGCATAAGCTGTACAAACTGATGCCAAAACCAATAGTAAAATCCAGTTATTTAATGACATTGTAAAAAAATCTGCAGTGAACTTTCCTTGTATTAAAAAATAAATAGAAATAAAGAAAACTCCTGCTCCAAACTCATAAAATGTAATTACTGAGGGATCATGTTCTGTAATTAATTTCCCATTCATTAAGGTAAATAAAACCCCCAGAATGATTGCTGCCAGCGCATAATACATCCCATGCAGGTATTTAACTTCGACCTGCATAATCAGCGCTAAACCGGCAATGATGACCAACCCGAAGAAAACTTCGTACCACAATATTTTTCTTCCATAAAAAAGTGGTTCTAACAAAGAAGCAAAAAAAGCTCCTAATGAAAATATAGAAAGTGTTATAGACACATTAGAAACATGAATCGCCCGAAAAAAGAAAATCCAGTGAAGTGCAATTAGTAATCCAACAAAAATTAATTTGGCAAAAGATGTTGCTGATATTATAAAAGATTGTTTTTTATAAACTATAAAAGCTGCCAGAAAAACACCTGCAAGAAGCATTCTGAACCAAACCAAATTTTCGGCGTCTATTGTTATTAAAGCGCCAAGAATTGCCGTAAATCCCCATATAAAAACAATTAAATGAAGATTTAAGTAACTTTTTAAATTATCGTTTCGCATTGCGTAATAAGTAAACTGCCAGAATTCCAAAAACAATATTTGGAAACCAAACAGCTAATAAAGGTGAGAATGTAGATTTTTCGGCAAGTGTACCGAATATTTTATCAAAAAACACAAATGAAAAGGCAATAGCAAT
Source organism: Flavobacterium chilense (assembly GCF_001602525.1). GTDB lineage: Bacteria > Bacteroidota > Bacteroidia > Flavobacteriales > Flavobacteriaceae > Flavobacterium > Flavobacterium chilense. The sequence goes on along the minus strand of NZ_LSYT01000012.1, from coordinate 125,266 downwards.
ACCAATGGCAAGATTAGTTCCCATACCACCACGACGTTTCATAGCCGAAACTGCTACCGCAATAATTGTTAGAATAAAAGCAGAAACCGGTACGCTGTACTTTTTATAAAGTACCACTAAATACGTATTGATATTTCCTGAACCTCTCTTGCGTTCTTTATCAATGAAATCAATCAATTTTCCAAGTGGAAGCGTTTCTGCAATATAAACCACTGGTGTTAAATCAGCCAATTCGAATTTGAAAGGAATATTCTTTTCAGGTACTTTTTCTATTTTATCATTGAGTTCCCCAAGCGTTCTTTTATTGTAATCATACAATATGTATGTTTTCTTTTTAGGATCCCATTTTATACGGCTGGCAGTAATTTTATACGTCAACTTTTCTCCTTCAAAATGTTCCAGCGTAAAATTAAAAGCCGTTTTAGACTCTTCATTAAAACTGTTTACAAAAATAAAATCGTTGTCGTTAATTTGTCTGTATACATTGGTATTGTTACCAAGCATCTCTGCTTTTCCATTACCTTTTAAATAAGTATACCTAAAATTATTGAATCCTTCGCTGGCGGCAGGAACAATAAAGAACCCCATTAAAAGCACAAATACAGAAACGATACTCGCACCAATAATATAGGGACGTAAAAATCGTGTAAATGAAATTCCGGAACTTAAAACTGCAATAATCTCTGTATTATTAGCCAGTTTTGAGGTAAACCAAATTACCGATAAAAATAAAAATATCGGAAACAAAGAGTTCGCAAAGTAAACGGTAAAATTATAATAATAGATTGCAATTGCAGTAAAAGGAATCTTATTTTCCAGCATTTTATTCACTTTTTCAGAAACGTCGATTACAATTCCAATCGGAATAAATAATAAAATCATCACCGAAAAAGTGGCTAAATATCTTTTTAAAATATACTTATCTATTATCGTCAGCATATATAAATTTGTTTGTTTTGTTTCAGGTTCCAAGTTTCAGGTTCTGCTGAGAACTTGAAACTTGGAACCTCAAACTTGAAACTATTTTTAAAGTCTTTGACTCATATTTTTAACCATCATTTCTTTCCATGGTCTAAAATCGCCTGCTAAGATATGTTTTCTAGCCTCACGAACCAACCACATATAGAATCCAAGGTTATGAATTGTAGCAATTTGTTTTCCTAAATACTCATTGGCTGCAAATAAATGACGCAGATAAGCTTTTGTATATTCTGTATCTACAAAAGTATGCCCCATCTCGTCGATTGGAGAAAAATCAGCTTCCCATTTTTTATTCTTGATATTGATCGTTCCGTTTGCAGTAAACAACATACCATTTCTGGCATTACGGGTTGGCATCACACAATCGAACATATCAATTCCTAATGCAATATTTTCTAATATATTTATAGGAGTTCCCACTCCCATTAAATAACGAGGTTTATCTTCAGGCAGGATCTCGCAAACCACTTCAGTCATGGCGTACATTTCTTCAGCAGGTTCCCCTACTGATAATCCACCAATTGCATTTCCTTGTTGACCTGCATTAGCAATATATTCAGCTGACTGACGACGCAAATCTTTATAAGTACTTCCCTGAACAATTGGAAAAAACGTTTGTTCATAGCCATATTTATAAGGAACTTTATCCAAATGATTAATACAACGATCTAACCAGCGGTGTGTCATGTGCATTGAACGCTGTGCATATCGGTAATCACAAGGATATGGTGTACACTCATCAAAAGCCATAATAATATCAGCCCCAATAGTACGCTGAATTTCCATTACATTTTCTGGCGTAAAAAAGTGATACGATCCGTCAATATGCGACTTAAACTTTACTCCTTCTTCTTTAATTTTTCGATTGCTCGAAAGAGAATATACCTGATATCCTCCAGAATCAGTCAAAATATTACGATCCCAATTCATGAATTTATGCAATCCACCTGCTTTTTCAAGAATTTCAGTCTGTGGACGTAAATATAAATGATAGGTATTTCCAAGAATAATATCCGGATTAATATCATTCTTTAACTCGCGTTGGTGTACACCTTTTACAGATGCTACCGTTCCAACAGGCATAAAAATAGGCGTTTCGATTACGCCGTGATCTGTATTAATACTTCCCGCTCTTGCTTTAGATTGCGGATCTTTTTGTAATAAATCAAACTTCATCTGTGTCTTTTTTCAGTCGGCAAAGATAAGCTAATTTCAGGAAAACTAATTAGATAATTTGTCAATTAGAAAATTAGATCATAACCCAAAAGCCTAATACAAAAAACTCATAACTCATAACTTTTTTTGGGCGTTTCCCAAGGGCCGGGCTATCCACTGTATTCCCGATCAACAAAAACTACGGCTAAAAGCCTTGTTTTTCTAAATCGGGAGATGCCGCTTCTATCCCTAACGCAAAAAAGACATGACATTTACACTAGAAATTTTTAATTTTGAATACATCAATTAGAATTTCAAAAAGAAACTGGAACATTTACAGGTTAAACAAAATCGAAGCCCGCACAAAGCAAAATCATCTCAGTAATAAAAATTCCGTTTAGATTCGTAAAAATCCACATTACATTAACACAAACAAAAAGACATGACCTTAGCTCAAAAACTCGGATATCCTGAAAACACTAAACTACTAATGATTCATGCCGATGATGCCGGATTATCACATTCCGAAAATCAAGCTACTATAAAAGCGCTCCAAAACGGATCTGTTAACTCTTATAGTATAATGGTACCTTGTCCGTGGTTTTTTGAAATGGCAACATTTGCAAAAAACAATCCAAATTATGATTGCGGAATTCATTTAACACTGACTTGTGAATGGGAAAATTATAAATTCGGTCCTGTTTTGCCCCTTTCTGAAGTTTCAAGTTTAACAGATCACAACGGTCATTTCTATAAAACCAGAAAAGATTTCAAAAACAATGCAAAACCATCCGAGATCAAAAAAGAACTAACTGCTCAAATCGAAAGAGCTTTACAATTTGGTATTCAGCCTACGCACCTTGATTCTCACATGTGCAGTGTTGGTGTAACTCCCGAAATTTTAGAAATCTATAAAGAACTTGGAAAAACCTATAAACTGCCTGTTTTTATCAACAAAGAATTCGTTAAATCAATTAGCTTATCTGATGAAAAATACAACTTTGAAGATACGCTTTTAGCTGATAATCTTTTGATTGGAAATTTTACTGATTTCGAAAAAGGAGAACTACAAAATGCCTACTCCAAAGCCTTAGATCATATTCAGCCGGGATTTAATGTTTTTTTACTTCATCCTGCTTTTGATGATTTTGAAATGCAGGGCATCACAGTCAATCATCCCAATTTTGGTTCAGCATGGCGTCAAATTGATTTTGATTTTTTTACAAGTGACGAATGTAAATTAAAACTCAAAGAAAACAACATTCAATTAGTTACATGGAAAGAAATTGGACAATCAGAATAATTTGTTAATTAGAAAATGAGATGATTTTCTTTTTTAATGTGAATACTATAACATACTGATTTAAAAAACATAACAATTAAAAAATAATGATTTTGTAACTTTACGTAACACTTAAAAAAAGACAAAATCATGATAAACTCAGAAGATAAAAATCCGGCAAAGGAAGATCAAATTAAAAAAAATCTCGAAGAATTAGATTATCCGTCAAATGAAGATATTTATAATCAGGAAGACAAACTCGAAGATATCGATCCAGAAGACATTTCAACTGATAAAATTATCAATCAGGACAATCACGAATGGAAGCAAAACAGCGATAAACTTGGAAATGATTTAGATGTTCCGGGTTCTGAACTTGATGATGATCAGGAAGAAATTGGCTCTGAAGATGAAGAAAACAATTATTACAGCGAAGGCGATACGAATTAACCCTTTTCTCAAATTTCTTCACTTTTTTGCCACAGATTAAATAGGTTAAATTGATTTTAAAAATCATTATAAACTGTTTAATCCGTGGCAAAATTTTTATATGTAATTATCAATTTCCAGCACTTCTTTCAATTTTAATAAAAAAAGTGCAAAAAAATTTAACAATTGAAACCAACTAAAGCAAAAAATCATTTGTCTCCCCACAAAATATCAGTTACTTTTGCCTCAGTTTAAAATTTTACATATAAAATGAAGCCTAACACACAACAATTAAGCGATTTAACGATCCAAGTAAGAAGAGATATTCTTAGAATGGTACATGCTGTAAACTCTGGACACCCAGGTGGTTCATTAGGTTGTACTGAATTTTTGGTAACACTATATCAAAATATTATGGACCGCAAAGAAGGTTTTGATATGGACGGAATTGGAGAAGATTTATTTTTCCTTTCAAATGGACATATTTCCCCTGTCTTTTACAGCGTTTTAGCACGCAGCGGTTATTTTCCAGTTTCAGAATTGGCTACCTTTAGATTATTAAATTCTCGTTTACAAGGACACCCAACAACTCACGAAGGTTTACCTGGAGTTCGCATTGCTTCTGGTTCATTAGGACAAGGTTTATCTGTAGCTCTTGGAGCAGCACAAGCTAAAAAATTAAACAATGATAACCATATAATTTATAGCTTACACGGAGACGGAGAATTACAGGAAGGTCAAAACTGGGAAGCCATCATGTATGCTTCTGCAAAAAAAGTTGACAATATTATTGCAACTATTGACCTTAACGGAAAACAAATCGACGGAACAACTGACGAAGTTTTACCAATGGGAAGCATTCGTGCGAAATTTGAAGCTTTTGACTGGGACGTTCTTGAAATCAAAGAAGGTAACAATATTGATGCTATTCTTGCTGGTTTAACTGATGCAAAATCAAGAACAGGAAAAGGAAAACCGGTTTGTATTTTATTACACACAGAAATGGGTAATGGCGTTGACTTCATGATGCATACACATGCCTGGCATGGTAAAGCGCCAAACAATGATCAGTTAGCAAGTGCTTTGGCTCAAAACATTTCAACTTTAGCAGACTATTAAAAATAAGCTTTAAGCAGCAAGCATTAAGCTTTAAGCCTATTGCCTGCAGCCTATTGCATATAGCAAAAAAACAAAATGAAAAAATACGAAAATACAGGAAGTAAAGATACTCGTTCTGGTTTTGGAGCGGGAATGACTGAACTAGGTCAAAAAAACGAAAACGTTGTGGCATTATGTGCCGATTTAATTGGATCATTAAAATTTGATGATTTCAAAAAAAATCACCCGGAACGTTTTTTCCAAATTGGAATCGCAGAAGCTAACATGATTGGAATTGCAGCTGGTTTAACAATTGGAGGAAAAATTCCGTTTACAGGAACTTTCGCTAACTTCTCAACAGGAAGAGTTTATGACCAAATTCGTCAGTCTGTTGCTTACTCAGATAAAAACGTAAAAATCTGTGCTTCTCACGCTGGTTTAACACTAGGAGAAGACGGTGCAACTCACCAGATCTTAGAAGACATCGGATTAATGAAAATGTTACCTGGAATGACTGTAATCAATACTTGCGATTACAACCAGACTAAAGCAGCTACTATAGCTTTAGCAGAACACCACGGTCCAGCTTACCTACGTTTCGGACGTCCGGTTGTAGCTAACTTTACTCCTGCTGACGAACCATTCGTAATTGGAAAAGCAATTTTATTAAACGAAGGAAATGATGTTACAATTATAGCTACAGGACACTTAGTTTGGGAAGCTCTTATTGCTGCTGAAGCTCTTGAAGCAAAAGGAATTTCTGCTGAAGTAATCAACATTCACACTATTAAACCACTTGACGAAGAAGCTATTCTAAAATCATTGGCAAAAACAGGATGTGTTGTAACTGCAGAAGAGCACAACATTCTTGGAGGTCTTGGAGAAAGCGTTTCGAGAGTACTTGCTTTACACCACCCGGCTCCACAAGAATTTGTAGCTGTAAACGATAGTTTTGGTGAATCTGGAACTCCTGAGCAATTAATGGATAAATACAAATTGAACAATCAGGCAATTGTTGAAGCTGTAGAAAGAGTAATCAAAAGAAAATAATTTTCAGATCCTCTTACTTATTATATACAAAACCTCGAAAAATGATTTTCGAGGTTTTTTTATACCTAAATTATATTTAGAGAAAATCGCAATTGCATCACTCTATATTTCATTTAAACTTTTAAGCTCCCTATTTCTTGCAATTAAAAAAGCCCATAAAAAAACCTCGAAAAGTGATTTTCGAGGTTTTTTATTATTTCTATATTCGTGAATTTTAATTCTGTTTTATCGGATATGTTTTATCCAGATGAATTCTTAATCTTGGAACATCTGTATAATCAGCTTCTATATATTTTCTAACATTAGTAGCCGATTCCGGTTTACTTGGATCTGTTAAATCACCTGTTGGTCTTCTAGGAATTCCTCTAGGCTCAGTTTCATCTGTATTTGGAGTTAGAGGATTATCCGAAACCGGGCTCCAAGGATAATATTTACTAATCCCGTAATTAACTCCGTTTATAATTCCAATTTGATCTGTTGGTTTTGTTACTTCAAATCGGGTTGTAAAACCATCTCCATCATCATCAAAATCTACAAAGTCTGCTATTCCGTCACCATCCGTATCATCAATCAAATTAGCCGGTGGGTTTGGATATTTAGTTTTGTCTCTAAAATCATACAAATAACCATCGCCATTAATGTCTTCTAAATAATCAGGAACACCATCACCTAAAAACACTCTTCCTCCCGTAGTACTGGAAATAGAATATTCATTATCCATTCTCTGAAGATCAAATAATTTAAAACTAAATATTATTGGCGAATAAGCAGGAATAGTTCCTTTTGCTGCCTCATAATACCCTAATCCAGAAGGCAGAAACATTACTCCGGCACCATAATCACTATAAGTAATTACACCACTATTAGGATCTGTTTTAGAAGTACCTGCTTTAAATTTAGGAAATATCTCTGACCATCCTTGTATTACCGTACTTTCATTAGCATAAGGAAATAAATTATAAGATCCCGGATATCCGTAAGATGAATCGAAAACAGTATTATTTAACAAAGTACCTTTATAAGAAGCTACAATTTTATCTGTATTAGTAGGCGAATCGCCAGAACCTTTTCTTAAAGTTAAGTAATATACCTTATAAGTAATATCATCACTATAAACATCTCTGGATGCTAAAGGATAAGTCGTTTGATCCCAAATCGAAGTCTGAGTACCGCCAGCAGGGATTTTTTCAAACGTCACATCAAAATCAGCAGTAACTTCTTTAATATAATTAGTCTTTAAATATTTAATAATAGAATCATTATCCGCTTTATATTGTACAGCGTAATCTCTTAAAGGAACAGTTACTACATCATCATCTCCACTTTTATTACAAGAAACCAAAGAAATACCTGCAAGCAATAAAATAAAATAATATTTAAATTTATTCATTATTGTTAATTTTTTAAGTGCGCAAGATACAATATTGATTTATTTTTGTAAAGAATTTAACTTTGATTTTAGAAAAATTATGAGAATAGATAAATACCTCTGGTGCGTACGTTATTATAAAACCAGAAACATGGTAACTGAGGCTTGCAAAAAAAATCATGTTACTGTAAATGGACAGGTTGCAAAACCATCTAAAGAGGTTTTTCCTACTGACAAAATCACCTTTAGAAAAGATCAGATCACACAAATTATAACTGTACTCGATATTCCTGAAAATCGTGTAGGAGCAAAACTGGTTGACATATACAGGAAAAACGAAACTCCTCCGGAAGCATATGCTCATTTAGAATTATTAAAATTATCGAAAGAGCATTATCGTAAAAGCGGAACCGGAAGACCAACCAAAAAAGACCGAAGAGATATCGATGAATACGGTAATGATATTATTGATGAAGATGAGGAAGTTTAATTCCCATTTTTTTTTCACCCCTAGAGCCTTAACTTAAAAATAAAACCTCAGCATTAAAATTTCGAATTAAAAAATCTTAAATTCCTTTTCAAAATTGGAATTTGGATTTTTAGCATTGGAGTTTAAAATTTGTATTTTAGCAAAAAAATAAATCATGAGCAAAAACATCATCTTAACGAATCAGGAAATCGAACACAAAATAAAACGTATCGCATATCAGATATATGAGACATTTGTGGATGAGGAAGAAGTTGTAATCGCAGGAATCGCTTCAAACGGATCTGTTTTTGCCGAAAAAATTGCTTTAGCACTCAGCAACATCTCTACATTAAAAGTATCGCTTTGCGAAGTTAAGGTTAACAAACAAAATCCACAATCGCCAATACAGACTTCGCTAACACCTGAAGAATACAAAAACAAAGGTTTAGTACTTGTCGATGATGTTTTAAATTCAGGCACAACCTTAATATATGCTGTTCGTCATTTCTTAGACGTTCCGTTAAAGAAATTCAAAACAGCAGTACTTGTAGACAGAAATCACAAAAAATATCCTGTAAAAGCTGATTTTAAAGGAATCTCTCTGTCTACATCATTATTAGAACATGTGCAGGTTGTTTTTGATGATAATGGGGACAATTACGCTTTTTTAAGCTAGAATCTCTAAAATATCCTGAACCGTTTCTTCGACAGTTTTATTATCGACTGACACTTTATGTTGCGCATGGTTATAATAAAAACTTCTGTCGAATAAATGTTTTGCGATAAACTCTTTCATCTCCTCTTCATTCATATTCGCAATTAAAGGGCGCTTACTCTTATTATGAACTAATCTGCTGAATAAAGTTTCGATTGACGCTTTTAAATATATAGAAACAACATCATCTCGCTTTAATAATTCATGATTATTGGCATAACAAGGTGTTCCTCCACCTAATCCTATGATGTTTTTTTCTGAAGATTGAAGTAATTCTACAAACATTTCGTGTTCTAATTTCCTAAAATAGATCTCTCCATGTTGTTCAAAAATCTCATTTATCGATAAATTTGCCTTTTTTTCGATGCATTTGTCTAAATCCAAAAACGGAATTTCTGTAATTTTTGATAAGTTTTGGGCAATTGTTGACTTTCCGCAGCCCATATATCCTAATAATATTATATTTTTCATTTTAATAATAACCTATAAACTAAGGCGTTGTAAATTTTGATTAAAAAAAGACAAATTTATAATAAATAAGCTTGGAAATAATAAAAAAAACTCCTTATATTTGCACCCGCATTCAAGGAAAGAATATGACTCGATAGCTCAGTCGGTAGAGCACATCACTTTTAATGATGGGGTCCTGGGTTCGAGCCCCAGTCGGGTCACAAATTTTGTGATTTAACAAATACTTTTCTTGATAGCAATGACTCGATAGCTCAGTCGGTAGAGCACATCACTTTTAATGATGGGGTCCTGGGTTCGAGCCCCAGTCGGGTCACAAAAAGGTCGAGTATTAATTTACTTGACCTTTTTTTTTATTTTAGGCCATGTGGAGAAACGGTAGACTCGCCATCTTGAGGGGGTGGTGCTCGAAAGGGCGTGAGGGTTCAAATCCCTCCATGGTCACAAAAAAGGTAAAATACATCAAATGTATTTTACCTTTTTTTTACTGGTACTCACTACTTTAAATATTTATTAAATTTTACTTAAGAAAAGGTATTGTTATATCAAAAATAACTTCTTATATTTGCACCCGCGTTCAGGAAATGCAATGACTCGATAGCTCAGTCGGTAGAGCACATCACTTTTAATGATGGGGTCCTGGGTTCGAGCCCCAGTCGGGTCACAAAAGGTCGGGTATTAATTTACTTGGCCTTTTTTATTTTAGGCCATGTGGAGAAACGGTAGACTCGCCATCTTGAGGGGGTGGTGCCTGAAAGGGCGTGAGGGTTCAAATCCCTCCATGGTCACATAACAAACCATTCTGTCGAATGGACTTTGTTTTATAAAGAATGGACGCATAGCTCAGCTGGATAGAGCACCTGCCTTCTAAGCAGGCGGTCGAAGGTTCGAATCCTTCTGTGTTCACAAAAGGCAAAATACATTTTGATGTGTTTTGCTTTTTTTGTTTCTCATCTTCTCTACTTTATTTAGTATTTTTATTTTTTCATTGACATCCAAAAAAACACGCTATTTCGCCTTTAAGATTACGAGGTTTAATCGCAAAAACACTTTATATTTACTTTATCAGAATAAACCATTTTAGATATGAGTACCAATATTACATTCCGACTTGCAACAATTGAAGATTTACCTGAAATTATAAACATGCTGGCAGATGATACTTATGGATCTGTCAGAGAAAATAAAAGTATTCAGGCTTTTGATAAATACCTTAATGCGTTTAAAAAAATCCAGGAAGATCCAAACCAGGAGCTTACGGTTGGTGAAATGAACGGAAACAAAGTAGCCACTTTTCAGTTAACCTTTATCCAATATCTAAATTTTGAAGGAAACTTAAGAGCACAAGTAGAAGCTGTAAGAACACATTCTGATTATCGAGGTCAGGGAATAGGCACTCAGGCTTTAAATTATGCCATTAACAGAGCAAAAGAAAAAGGTTGTCAAATCATTCAGCTAACATCTGACAAAAGAAGACTAAAAGCCATTAAATTCTATGAAAAACTTGGTTTCAAAGCCAGTCATGAAGGTTTCAAATTAAAACTGGACTGACCAGAATATTTTCAAAGCCAATTTCAATTTCACCAGAAACCCTAATCCTGTTTAAATGACTTCAAAGTTCCATCATCATTAAATTCTATGGAATATCTTTCTCTGCTTCCATTAATATTGGATGGATACCAACGCATCTTATTATCCCAAATAGAAACATAAGCACTTGTAAGAGGTTTTGCGCCTTCTACTCCTTCTGCTTTCTTATTGTAAATAGCAGCGACTTTGGCAACATTCACAAATTTGATTGTATTGAGTGGCACTAAACGTTTTTGAACATTATCTCTAACGGATAGTTGAAGAGGTTTTGGCTCAGACCATTTTCCATCTTTATAATCGTATATATCAACATATTTAGGATTTTCAGGATGCTGAAGCATAACATTGATAAGTCCGTCATTATAAAAATATAATGTTGAGTAAATAAAAATCTCTTTTCCGGCATATTGCGGTAATTTCCTCAAAGCTTCTTCTGCTTTTTCTAATGTAGCAGTATCGGTTAGAAGATCGACACTTTTACCTTCAGTATGCGTATGAGCTACAGAGTGTGTCTCAAGCACTGTTTTCACGATTTGCTGAACATCACCCTGAGTATTTACCTCAATTTCAGGATTAGACTTTTGTGTTTCCTGACTCACCACTGTATCATTAGCTTTAAAAGTCTCGTTGATACTTTTAGAAACCTGCTCACAACTTAAAAAAAGCGAACTGCAGATCAACATTATAATTGTTTTTTTCATGACTAGTGTATATTTTTTAAATCACTGGCAAAGACGATTTGATTTGGATTTTCGGGTAAATAAAAAATCTCTATTTGTTCTTGTTTGGTAAGATCCAATTCAAGAAGTCCAACCACTTTTTTCAGGCTATTACGATGCACCTGATGTTTATTGTCAGTGTATTCGAGTTCAAAACGAATCTCAGGCTGTTCATTAATATAGGTTCCGGTCTGGGTTGCTTTAATTAGTTTTGCCCAGGTTTTTATTCCTTTAAATTTAATCAAAATCGAATTATCACTTAATCCTGTAAATTTTCTGAAAATAAATCTTAAAAAATATCGATAAAACAACAACACAAGCGGACATACTATTAACGGATGCCCAAAACTCATAAAACGCCACCCCATTCCATGACTTTCGGTTTGATACGAATATAAATAATACCCAATTACAGCAACAACAAGAACAAGCCAGGCAAAAATCCTTAAAAAAAGAGTCATTATATTTATCCTCGCATTTGTAGTTGCAACAACAAGATAAGGAGCCTCTTTCATATTCCTGTTAAGAATAAGTTTTATTTTTTTTCCAGCCTCAAAACGGCGCTCATGAGGTTTAACATCTGTAATAGTTGTTTTATGAGTAATTACAGAATCAGCCAGATTTGCAAACTCCAATTCAAGTTCATAAGTATTGAATTGTGCTTTGGGGTTAGAAATTTTTACAGCATTTAAAATTTTTGCTTCCCTTGGTATTCCTTTTATCTTTATTTGTTCAAGGTTTCTCTTTGTTATAAAAATATTTAAAATCCATTTTTTTAAATAACCAGTTAAAAGAATTAGCCAAAAAACAATAGACACCAAAACAATACTTAATGCCAGCCAGGGATTTTTATACTTTAGATCGTTTACATCAAATTCGCTGCTAATAGCGTAATACATAAACATAGGAAAAGGAATTGCAAAAAAGAACATGTAAATCGTCCAGAAAGTAATAACAAAATTTTTTTTCATTCCTTTTTAATAATTTGGGGTTACTAATTAAAAAACGTTTTAATCTCAGAAAATATTATCTTTTTCTCAAGCTGTAAAAAAATAAAAGTTCCTGAATAGGTTGAATTTCAAAAACCACCTAATGTGCCAATAGATATTTTGCAACAGCATCATATGCAGGCAACGAATAAGGATCGTTTGCCGAATTACCCGCAACAGGGTTAGACGCAAAACGGGCAATAACCATATCTGCTTTAGGATCTATGTAAACAACTTGTCCATGAACACCACGTGCACAAAAAGCGCCATGCTCGTTATGAGTTATCCACCACATGTTTCGATAACTCCAGCCTTTCAAAAGTGCATAACCTGCTTTTTCAAATGCTTTTTTATTTCCTCCTTTTTTAATATCATCAATAGCCGACTTAGGAATTATTTGCTCATCTCCCACTCTGCCATTATTTAAAATCAACTGTCCAAAACGTGCCAGATCACGCAAGCCAAGATTAAAACCTCCGCCGGCAAAAGGCGTTCCTATAGCATCGACCGAAATATAACCATCTTGCTCTGCTCCTATTTTTTTCCATATTTTTTCAGACAAAACTTCAGCAATGGTTTTTCTGGTAACTCTGGCAATAATCCATCCTAAAACATCTGAATTAACGGTTTTATAACCAAAACTTTCCCCATGAATTCCTTTTTTCTGAACCGTTGGCAAATACTCGTAATATGTTTTTGGACCAACATAATCTTTGGGTTTTGGCAACGGATTACCCGCAGCAGAAAACTTCCATATTTCGGCATTAGGATCAGCATAATCTTCACTAAACTGTAAAGCAGTTGTCATATCCATAACCTGTCTTACAGTTGCGTCTCCAAATGCAGCATTTTTAAGTTCCGGAATATAATATGAAACTGTTTTTGTTGTATCTATTAATCCTTCTTTAGCCAATACAATACCAAGAGTTCCTGTAAAAGATTTTGTTACAGACATTGCGGCATGTTGTCCGTCTGGCGTTAAAGCTCCAAAATACTTTTCGTACACAATTTTTCCATGATGCATAATAACAACTCCATCTGCATATACTTTTTGTAAAGATTCTTCCCAGGTAATTGCTTTAGTTTCTCCCAGTGGCACAAACTTAATTTTATCAATAGCCTTGTCTTCTTTTACAGCTAGCGGAATTGAATTTCCAAGACCACGAGAGACATTTATAGTAGGCATAAACTGGCGCATGTGCGCAACACTCCATCGAAGTGCCGGAAACTGAAAAAAACTTCCATCATCAAAGCGAAGAATACGATCAGCAGGTGGCGGAGAACCAATCATCCAGCCCATTTTTACAGGATCGCTTTGTACCGCATCTAAATATTTTGCTTTTTCCTGAGCATTTGAGTAATTACTCCACAGAAAGATTAAGCCGAAAAATAATAAAGAAGAGTAAAAATAGACTTGTTTCATATTATCTTAAATTATTTATTATGAATAACAGAAAATCAAACTTGAGATAGTATCATATTTTTAATTAAAAAATTTCATTAATTAAAACACAAGATTTCACGCTAAGTTAAGAATACTTTAATAAATTTTCTTTTGAAATTATAAAACTTAAAATATTCAAACACCATTTTTAGATCTACAGATTTAATATTCAGAATATCCCAAAAAAAATATGCTAAAAAAAGCTTTTAGACTAGGGGATATGAGTCTTTTTTTACACATACTAATTATACATAAAAAAGAGAGCTTCATTTTATTTTTTATTAACCAAAATCTAATATTAGTATTGAAAAAAAAACTTAACATATTAATTGTAGATAATCATCCAATTATTATCTCAGCGTATAAAAAAATTCTGCAAAAAAAATATTCAAATTTTGTGCATATAGACATTTGCGATTTCTATGATCTGGTAATAGATAAATTAAAATCAAAATGCTTTCATGCGATATTTATTGATTTAGAATTAGCTACCTCAGAGAAGACATTTAGTAATTCAATAGATTTTTTATGTGATACGATCAAAAAAAAATTTCCAGCTTTAAAAATCATCTTAACAATGTCTGAAAATAAATCGTTATTATCGAATGTTTTAAAATGTTCCTATGATGCCATTTTAATTAAAAGAGACATTAAAAAAAATATAGTACTAAATTCACTGAGCACTGTTTTAACGTATCAAAAATTCTATAGTACAACAGTATTAAAGTTAAAATCTAAAATAATAAACCCAGAACTTCCTCTTGATGAATTAGATTTAAAAATTTTGCAAAACCTTGCGTTAGGTATCAGAACCAAAAATCTAACAAGAATAATTCCTTTATCCCTCAGCGCTATAGAAAAGAGAAAAAATAGAATTAAAACATTACTTGATGCAGACACTAACGAAACCTTATTAAAAAAAGCACGAATCAATGGACTGATATAAATCTCCAATAAATTAACAAGTTAATTTCTACGGTTTAACCGTAGCTCTCTTATTTTCTAATAGTTTAAATTTGTAAGAATATTCAATATTACCTATTTCTAATATTCTTGCTGAAATTTAATTATGAAAAAATATCTGCCTTTAACCTTCCTGTTTTTTATTTATATCACTGTCTGCTCCTGTCATAAAAAAAGCACTATTATAACACTTAAGAATGATTCTTCTATTAGTACAATACTTCACCAGGACAATTCTAATAAACCTACTTTATTATTAATCAAAAATGATCAATGTGGTGCATGCAAAATTTTCTACAACTATGTGCATAAAAACTTTGATTCGGTAATTCTTCCTAAGTTACCAGATGGCACTCATGTTTATCAAATTAGCATTAATGACTTTAACAATCAAAATATGTGGCTATTCCATATATCAAATAGTTATGCTTTTCCTACGGTTCTGTATATTGATAAAAACAATAACATAAAAGGCATACATAAAGGTGCCGATTTGTATTCATTTACTGACTTCTTGAATACATTAAAAAATCCAGATAAAACCTCCAATTCAAATGATTTGAAAAAACAATCAACTCTCTTAAAGGGATATGTGGCTTTGATAGAAGATCATGCCATACCTAAACCACTTTTTAATGAGATCTCAAAAATAAATCATCAAAAACCTGAATTTATGGGTGCACTTCTGGAAGCATATTTCTACAAATACGAAAAAATTCATCCTGAAAGAGTTACCTATATCAAAGAACTGTTACAGAAAAGCCTAAAAACCTCTAATCAATTCTATGACATACATCAAAAATTGATTAACGATTTATAATAAAATTACATCGTAAAACCATTAATGATTTTAATCTTATAAAAAAATGAATCTATATAACTACCACATAACAGTATTTGTTCTTACCACTTTTCTGTTGTTTTCAATTCCACTCAAAGCCCAGATTATTGTCGATGGGGATCTTAAGGAATGGGGAGACACCAAAAACATGCGATATGACAACGAAAACAATCTCTACTATTCTTTCAAAAAAGACAATCAGTTTTTATATTTAGCTATACTAAAAAATAAATATCCTTTTAAATTTCATATTGCTGGTGTACAGATTTTTTTTGCTGAAAAAAAAGCTGATACAACAGGTCTACAACTTTTATTTGCAAATAATTTTAAAGACCCTGTAAGTCAAAAAAATAAATTATACAGTCATGATTTTTTTACAGTAAAAAACCTTAACAATATTGCTAGTCAAAATTTGACAACTTACAACGAAACAGGGATTTTGATAGAATGGAAAGTTACGGATATTCGGTACAAAGTTATTGTTAATGAAACAATAGACGATAGAGCCACACCTCCTAATCCTAATGTTTTTACTGCCGAAATTCAGATTCCACTTCAATATCTGCAAAAATACTCCCTAAACCAAACCCTTCATTTTGGCATTGCATGTCGTTGTTCCGGTTATAAACTTCCTGCTTTTACGATCTCTCAACTATTACAAACCTATCAAAATCCTAAAAATGATTTTCAAAAAGAGCGACTAGATGAATTTACACCAACATCCTTTTTTGGAACTGTTGATTTAAAAAATTGCGCTAAAAGTTAATTTATAACTTACAAAAAAACTATTATCACAAATCTCTTAAAATATGAAATCCCACAACCATTTTATCCTGTTCTTAAGTTTTGTCATTATTCTTTCCCTCCCAATTACAACAAAGGCTCAGGTTGTTGTAGATGGCAATCTGAACGAATGGGGAGACTCTAAAAATATGCAATATGACAATGAAAACAACCTGTATTATGCTTTTAAAAAAGACAACCAGTTTTTGTATCTGGCGATATTAAAAAACAAGTATCCTTTTAAATTTCATGGTGGTGGGGTACAAATCTTCTTCGGAGAAAAAAAAGCCGATACAACAGGTTTACAATTGTTTTTTGCCTATAACTTTAAAGATCCTGTAACTCAAAAATATCAAAAATACAGTCGTGATTTTTTTACTGTAAAAAATCTCAATAATACTAAAGAGCAAAAGTTAGCCACTTACAATGAAACAGGTATTTTATTAGAATGGAACATTACAGATATTGAGTATCTAGTTATTAACAACCATATTATAGATCAAAAAGCCACACCTCCAAACCCAAATATTTTTACAGCCGAAATTCAGATTCCTTTAGAATATCTGCAAAAATACTGCTTAAACCAGACTCTCTATTTTGGGATTGCGCTACGTGGTCCCACTTATAAGTTACCTTCTTTTGGTGTTTCACAGTTAATACAAAGATTTCAAAATCAAGCAAACGATTATCAAAAAGAACAATTAGACCAATTTACGCCCACCTCCTTTTTTGGTTCTGTTAATTTAAACACTTTATAAACCTTATTTTAATTAACCCTTTAAATTTATTATTATGAAAAGAAAAGTATTGGCTTTTTTACTATGTGCTAGTATCACAACTTCTGCACTAGCCTTTCCTGAATGGCATTTTGATGGTTTTCCACCAATTCCATCCCCAGGAGATACCATTTCTCTGAGAGATTGCTATGGATATGAAGGCTATGTTGGTTATGCTATGAACTCCACAAATCCGAGTTTATATTATTTCTGTAATGGTATAACACTGACTGTATATCCACAAGCTTGCCCTAATGATTTAGTATTTAACCCATTGGAACAAACATGTTCATCCAACAGGAGTTTTCTTGACACTTATTATCCTGGTTTTTCTTGGTAATAATTAGCAAAACACAAACAAGATAATACCCTAATTCTAAAATTAGGGTATTTATTTTTTTATATCGTCAAGTTGTATAAAAACAATTTTTTCATTTTTTATGATTAAAAAAACACTATTTCAGGTTCTTATTTTAATTAGTTTTTTACTTGCAAATACTATTTTAAATGCCCAAACTACCCCTACACCAACGCGAAATATAACAGGTATAGTACGTGATTCGCTAAACAAACCTATTACAGGTGCAACTGTTTTATTGATTTCTGCTAAAGATACCTTAAAAGCAACCACAAACACCTTTGGTTTTTATGGTTTCCCAAATGTGCGTTCTGCAGATTTTTTATTGAGTGTAAAAGCATTAGGACATAAGTCTTATAACAGAAAGTACTTTAATAATGATACAAAAACCATTCTTAACATTCCCCCTATTCGGCTGGGAATTCAGGAAGAACAGCTCGAAAATGTGACTATTACCCGCCTGAAAGGCCCAATTATAAAAGGCGATACTACAGAATTTTGGGCAAAAGACTATATTGTTCGGGATTATGCACGTCTAGAAGATTTACTTAGACGAATGGAGGGCGTTACAATTGATCCTGACGGAAGTGTATTTTACAATAATGAATTAGTTACCAAAGCATTATTTAATGGTTCTAAATATTTTTCGGGTTCTGTAAAAGAAGCCATGGAAGAACTGCCTGCCGATATTGTAGAACGCATTCAGATTATCGATATGGACGAATCTGGCGAAAATGTCAAAAAACTGAAAACTGAAAAATCATCTAAAGTCTTAAATATTGTAACAAAAGCGGATAAGTCTGCTGGAAAAATGTATGCCATTACAGCCGAACAAGGTTCACAATCCAGAACCAAAGCAATAACTTCTATTAAAACAATAGACGGCTCTAATCAGTCTTCTACAAAAGCAGGCTATCAACAGGAACCTTTGGGAATTCGGAGTACAACAATTCCGGGATCCTTGGCAAAACAAAACAGAACCTTCATAAACAGTCCCGCAAATATTTCTGGCGGAGAACTAAAAAATATGAATGCCGGAATTGGAAAAAGATTTCAATTCAGGCAAATCAATTTTTTTAATGAATTTGAATATACTCAAACAATCAATCAAAACAACACTAAAACCATTGGAGAAAGCTATTATGAACAGGGAACGTTGTATAAAAAAACAATAAAAGAATCCTCTGGTAAAAATCATATTTTAAGCTTAAATTCTGATTTTAATGCTTCATTTAAAGAAAAATCAAGTTTGTTTGGCTATTTGAAAATAGCCTCAGACTTGGGAAAAGTAAACTTGTCAGGTCAAAACCTGCAATCTGGCATACTTAACAATTTTGAAAACTCGCAATCAGATAAAAACAATAACAATTTAAACTATAACTTTTATACTCGGTATATAAATAACATTAGCAGTAAAACAACATTAATTACTTCTCTAACGAGTTCTTATAATGGGAACAAATCATATGGCAATTCGATCATTACCACTTATAAAGACACTTTAAATATTGCTGTTGCAGATAGCATACTCCATCAATTGGAAAAACTAAACAGCCGTTCATTTACAAATTCTATACAAAACGAATTGAACTGGAATTACAATCAAAAGTTAAAATTCAAAACAAGTCTTTCTTTCTTGAGTCAGGTCAATTCGACCAACAATAAATCATTTGTAAACGAAGACGATAGAATTAACTTTAATCCGAAACTAAGTTTTTTTCAAAACCAAAAAACATACAATATTCCTGTTTTATTTCAGACAGAATATAGTTTTAAAAATGGAATTACCTTATCGCCCATGTTCACAATGACAAATAAATGGTTAAATGGAGAAATTGGATTAGAAAAAGACAAGGTAAACCGCTATGACCTATTGCCATCAACATCATTCAAAATAATTTATAACACTGCTAAATTTGGCAATCTGCAAATAACATTATCTCAATATTTTAACCAGCCTGCACTAAATACTCTCAATCCAATTCCAAATTACATTACCCCGTATAATATTACCATTGGAAATCCTGATTTAAAAAATTCAGAAAATCTAAGTTGGAGCTTAAATTATAATAAATTTTTTAAACGATTACAGCTCAATACATCTATAATGGCTACAACTAATAGTACAAAAAATGGCACCACAAACATTACAAGCTCAGTTATAGATTCTGAGAAAAAAATCATTACAACAACCAATACTTTTACCAATATCGATGGACAAAAATCCAATATGCTAAATTTTAGTATAGGTAAAACATTACCGCCAAACTCTAATTTGCAGTTTAGTGGTTCGATCAGACAGTCCGACAATCCTTATTTTCTGGATACCAAATCTGAAATTAGAAAATCATTTTACCAAAACTGGAAAACAGATTATACATTCAATTATAAAAAATGGTTAGAGCTTACAACTAGTTTAGTATTTACATCTCAAAGCGATCATAATTCAGCCTCTGCGACCAAAACATTCAATCAATTATTCAATGGTGATATCAATTTAAGTTTATATTTTGGAGACACCTGGAATGTCAATTTCTTTTTTCAACAAAACCTAAACCAGGTTTCAAACACCAACGATAAAATGTCTCCTTCTGTTTTAAACATGAATATCGAAAAACGAATTTTTAAACAAAAAAATGGTATTCTAAGCTTTGTGGTAATGGATTTGGCCAAACAAAACTATCTTCTTAATTACAGTAGCACAAACACAGGATATCAACAAACATTTACTAATAAAAATAGTAATTACTTTCTTCTGCAATTTTCCTGGCAGCCACAGGCATGGGGAAAAAGCAAATTTGATAACAATAAAGGAAGAAATGGAAATGGTAGTTTTAAATAATCCACAATAACTATGTCTTTGAAAATATAAGGATTATCATTTTCAAAACACAAAATTAAATTCATAATTTACCTTACTAATAATTACCGAATACAAGTTCTATAAGCTAAAAATATTCATAAATATATTTGCTAACCATTATTTCACAAAAGAACTTCTCCTACAAATCAAAACTTTCTTAAATTCGTTTCAGAATTATTTAACCTACTAACCTAATCCCAAATTGGTTTATGAAAAAATTATTAGTATTATCATTGATTATGATAACTTGCTCAACATGGGCACAATCTGCAACCGGCTATTTTGACAAGGCCATGAAGAAAGCCGAAGCAGGCAATACAAAAGGTGCCATTTCTGATTACACAAAAGCGATCAGCATGAATTCTAAATTTGTTGAAGCATACCAAAATCGAGGTGTTGCAAAACTCAAACTCAACGATCTAAAAGGTGCCCTTGCTGATTTTAGCAAAACTATCGAATTAGACAACATGAATGCCGATGCACTGACCGGACGTGCAAACGTAAATTACAAATTAATGAATTTTAAAGAAACCATTGATGATTGTACCTCATCGATCAGTTTAAACCCAAAAGATTATATCGCTTACAACTTACGCGGTTTAGCCTACAACAAAATAGAGGATAAAAAAAATGCGTGCAAAGACTTCTCTAAAGCTATCGAATTAGGCAGCCAAAGCGCCATCAAAAACAAAGCTACTTTTTGCAAATAAAATCAGAAAAGTAAATCTTCACAAAAGCAATCTGTAAAATAGCCTTTTTGCAGATTGCTTTTTTATTCAAAACAGAAGCTGAATTTCGTTTAAAAGATATGCTTACATTTGCTCTGTAAACCAAACTGTAATGGCGCTTTTAAAAAAAATAAACCACAAGGCTCAAGCCGATAAAAATTCAGGATTTGGCTCAAATGCCAATAGTTATGGCGGCCGATTTGTAAACAAAGACGGAACTCCGAATATAGAAAAAAGAGGCATGCACTTCTTCCGTCGCATTAGTTGGTATCATACAATGATTGACTTACCAAACTGGAAATTCATGCTTATTCTGTTTACTTTTTATATTGCCATCAATTTTATTTTTGCTGTTATTTATTACGCAATCGGAATTGAACATCTCGACGGAATCGAACAATCAGAAAGCGTATTCACACAATTTGGACAAGCCTATTTTTTTAGCGCCCAAACTTTTACAACAGTTGGTTATGGTCATATTAGTCCAACCGGATTTTTAACCAGTGCTTTATCAGCTGCTGAAGCCTTAATTGGTTTATTGAGTTTTGCTATTGCAACAGGTTTATTTTTTGGAAGATTTAGCAAACCAACTGCTTTTTTAAAATTTGCTGATCATGCATTGATTTCACCTTACGGCAAACACAAAGGTTTAATGATACGCTTGGTCCCTTTTAAAAACACCAACTTTACAGATGCTACAGCAAAAATGACCCTCGCATTGAGTCTTGAAGAAAACGGTATCGAAACCAATAAATTTTACAGCCTAGAACTCGAGTTGGATAAAATAAACGCTCTTTCGCTAAGCTGGACTCTCGTTCATCCCATAACAGAAGACAGTCCTTTATATAATTTTACCGAAGAAGATTTCAGGAAAACACATGGTGAAGTATTAGTATTTATAACCACTTTCGACAATATGTACAGCAATACTGTTGCTGCAAGAACCTCCTATTCCTTTGATGAAATTATTTATAATGCCAAATTCGAAACCATGTACAACAGAAGCAAAGATGGCCAAAAAACAATATTACATCTCGATAAATTAAACCATTATCAGTCACTAAACCCTTAGCAATCTATCATTTTACGCTCGCTTTAACGATTTTTTAAGATTTTATTCTATTTTTGTTGACCAAATAGCCAGAAATGATCAACAACATTAAAACTGTTTTCAGTATAAAAGACCTTGAAAACCTGTCAGGAATAAAAGCGCATACCATTCGCATCTGGGAAAAAAGATACAATATTCTGGAACCCATGCGAACTGATACAAACATCAGACTTTATAACTTACAAAACTTACAAAAGCTTTTAAACATAACGCTATTACACGAGTACGGTTATAAAATTTCTAAAATCGCGACTTATCCTGAAGAGAAAATTCCACAATTAGTACACGAAATCATTTCCAAGAAAAATTCTCAAAATTATGCCATCACTTCCTTTAAAATGGCTATGATGAATTTTGATCAGGAAATATTCTTCAACACTTTTGACTGGCTGATTTCAGAGAAATCATTCAAAGAAGTTTTCAAAGATCACTTTCTTCCTTTATTGAAAGAACTGGGTTTGTTATGGCAATCTGAAACCATAACACCTGCAAATGAGCATTTCATGAGTCATTTGATCAAACAGAAAATTTTAATTTACACAGAGAGTCTTCAAATTCTAAAGCCTACAAAAACCAATAGAGTTTTTGTACTTTCATTACCATTAAACGAAATTCATAAGATAGGATTGCTTTATCTGCAATATGAAATTTTATTAAAAGGGTACAAAACCATTTATTTGGGAGAAAGTATGCCAATCGAAAATTTACAGGATTTAACCAAACATTTTGAGAACATCACCTTTGTTTCCTTTATGACGGTTCAGCCAGATCGTAGCGTGATCAATCAATATGTAAAATCGATGGGACAAAAATTACTTCAAAAAAATAATGAAATCTGGTTAATGGGCAATATGATTGAGCACATTGACAGCAAGGCTATCCCTGAAAGAATACGTCTTTTTCATTCGATGGAAGAAACAATTAGTATGCTGTAATAATTTTGTTTAAAGTTTTTGTACATTTGTTAAACAAATGAAAAAAACTGTCGCAATAATAGGATCAGGCTTCTCTTCTTTAGCCGCTTCATGTTACCTCGCAAAACAAGGTTACACTGTAACTGTCTACGAAAAAAATGATACAATAGGCGGACGTGCCAGACAATTTAAAAAAGAGGGTTTTACCTTCGACATGGGACCAAGCTGGTATTGGATGCCTGATGTGTTTGAACGCTTTTTTCAGGATTTCGGCAAAAAACCATCTGATTATTACGAACTCATAAAGCTTAATCCCGCATACAGGGTTTACTTTGGTGTTGATGATTTTATTTCTATTTATGATAATTTAGAAGAAATAAAAAGCACTTTTGAAGCCATTGAAAAAGATAGCGGTAAGAAACTGGAAACGTTCATTACTCAGGCCAAAAGCAATTACGATATAGCAATAAAAGATTTGGTGTATCGACCGGGAGTTTCTCCTCTTGAATTAATTACACCTCAGACGGCTTTAAAACTCAATCAGTTTTTTAGCAATGTGAGTAGCGATATCCGAAAGAAATTCAAAAATCAAAAACTAATTCAGATTCTTGAATTTCCGGTTTTATTTCTTGGAGCAAAACCAACGAAAACGCCTTCGTTTTATAATTTTATGAATTACGCCGATTTTGGCTTAGGAACCTGGCATCCCAAAACAGGCATGTTTGATGTCATTCGCGGTATTAAGGAATTAGCTTTAGAATTAGGCGTTACAATCACAACCAATTCTCCTGTCGAAAAGATTTTAGTCGAAAACAAAACAGCAACCGGAATTGTGCTAAACGGAAAAACAATCAACGCAGATATTGTTTTAAGCGGTGCCGATTATCATCATAGCGAAACGCTACTGGATCTGGAACATCGTGCATATTCTGAGAAATACTGGGCAAGTCGTATTTTCGCTCCTTCTTCGCTCCTCTTTTTTGTTGGGTTTAATAAAAAGATAGAAAACATTTCTCATCATGCTTTATTTTTTGATGTTGATTTCAATCAGCATGCAGCCGATATTTACGACGATCCAAAATGGCCCGAAGCCCCTTTGTTTTATGCCAACTTCCCATCAAAAACAGATTTAACAGCAGCTCCGGAAGGAATGGAAAGCGGTTTTTTCCTTATTCCGTTAGCACCCGGAATACAGGACAGTGAGGAACTTCGTGAGCAATATTTCGAAAAAATAATTCATCGTTTTGAACAACTTACAAAGCAAAAAATTAAAAATAACATTATATTTAAAAGATCATTTTGTAAAAATGACTTTGTAACCGATTATAACGCTTACAAAGGAAATGCTTACGGAATGGCCAATACATTATTACAAACGGCTTTTTTACGGCCAAAATTAAAAAGCAAAAAAGTCCGCAACTTATATTTCACAGGACAATTAACCGTTCCCGGCCCAGGTGTTCCGCCTGCTTTAATTTCAGGAAAATTAGTAGCTGAGTTAATTCAAAAATCTTTTAGATCTTAAAAAATGAAATCACTATTCGACACCGTTTCTTTCAAATGCAGCAAGTTGGTCACCCAAAACTACAGCACCTCATTTTCTTTAGCGGTTAAAATGTTATCGCCAAGTATTCGCGATGCCATTTACAGTATTTATGGTTTTGTGCGTTTTGCTGATGAAATTGTCGATTCTTTTCATCACTACGACAAAGAAGCACTTATCAATGATTTCGAAAAAGAATATTATAAAGCTGTTGAGGCCGGAATTAGTTTAAATCCAATTCTCAACTCTTTTCAGCATACCGTAAAACAATATAACATTACAGATGACTTAGTTCAGGCATTTTTAAAAAGCATGAAACTGGACCTCATCAAATCAACATACAGCTCACAAACCGAGTATGAAGATTATATTTATGGTTCTGCCGATGTAGTGGGTTTAATGTGCCTGAAAGTTTTTGTAAAAGGAAACCAACAAAAATACGAACAGCTCAAAAACGAAGCGATGCGATTAGGATCTGCTTTTCAGAAAGTAAATTTCCTGAGAGATTTAAAAGATGATAATTTGGTTTTAAACCGAAATTATTTTCCGGGAGTAAATCTTAATTCGTTCGATGAAAATGCAAAAACTACTATCATAAACGAAATCGAGGAAGATTTTAGAATGGCGTATCAGGGAATTATAAAATTACCAATCGAAGCTCAATTTGGCGTTTACACAGCATATATCTATTACAAAAAATTGCTCAAAAAATTAAAAAACACACCTTATTACGAGATTGGAAATTCAAGAATCAGGGTTTCAAATTATACCAAAGCCGGACTTTTAGCTCAATCTTTTGTCACTTATAAGCTAAAGCTCGTTTCATAATAACAGGAATGAGTAAATCTTATTTAAACTTCAATTATTACAACAATTCAAAATATACAAAATGATTTCTTTTTTAATCTTTTTAGGTGTTTTCCTCTTCATGGAATGTGTTACCTGGGTCACGCATAAATACATCATGCATGGACTTATGTGGTATTTTCATGCTGATCACCATCAGCCTAAATACGAACATACTTTTGAACGTAACGATATATTCTTTGTCATTTTTGCTACTCCAAGTATTATACTTTTTTACTTTGGTGTTCAGGGCGGATTCAATTATTTATTTTTTATTGCCTGCGGAGTCACCTCTTATGGTGCTTGCTATTTCTTAATACACGATGTTTTAATACATCAGCGATTTAAATGGTTTAAAAACACTAAAAACAAATACCTGATTGGCTTACGAAAAGCACATAAAATCCATCATAAACATTTAGGAAAAGAACATGGAGAATGTTTCGGAATGTTGTTTGTACCATTTAAATATTATAAAATGTAGCAAATTTTGGGCGTTCCCCAAGGGTCGGGTCTTCCGTTCCCGCTTTTTTATATCAGGCAAAAAAGCCTGACACAAAAAGAGCTCCACTACAACCCGTAACGCAAACGTATTTCAAGACCATCTGTAATTATCGATTTCATGAAAGTATATAAAATAGAAACTGTACAACATATTAATGCCAGTATCGAAGAATGCTGGGATTTTTTCTCAAGTCCAAAGAATCTTCAAACCATAACACTTGATAACATGAGTTTTGAAATTCAGGATTTTGATGGTAAACGCATGTATCCCGGACAAGTAATCACTTATACTTTAAAACCTCTTTTGGGCATTAAAATCAATTGGATGACCATTATTACAGTTTCTAAAGAAAATGAATATTTTGTAGACGAACAACGTTTTGGACCTTACGCTTTATGGCATCATAAACATTTTTTTGAACCAACAGAAACTGGTACAAAAATGACCGATGTAGTTCATTACGCTTTACCCTTTGGGTATTTAGGTCAGCTTGCAAATGCCATAATGGTAAAAAATAAACTAAAAGCGATTTTTGACTATCGATTTAATAAAATTGAAGAATTATTCAATTCAAAATAATATTCCTGGCGACAGATGTTAATGTTTTTTTTATCTCTGGCAAAAAAATAATTCACAGCAGCATACAATACAATGACAAAACAAAAAACTACTTTTTTCTGGTTTCGACGGGATTTACGTCTGGATGACAATATAGGATTATTTCATGCCTTGCAATCAGATTTTCCAGTCATTCCGTTATTTATTTTTGATGATGACATCTTAGAAAACCTTCCTAAAAACGATGCAAGAGTTACATTTATTTATGATTCACTTCAAAAAATAAATCAGGAACTTAATACAATTGGTTCTTCGCTATTAATCAAAAAAGGCAACACAACTGAGGTTTGGAAATCATTGATAGAAGAATTTGATATTCAGGAAATCTTCTTTAACAAAGATTACGAGCCTTTTGCGATTCAACGCGATGTAACCATTCAGGGAATTGCTAAACAAAACAATATTCAGACATTTTCATTTAAAGATCATGTCATTTTTGAAGAAAAAGAAATCACAAAAGCCGACGGACTTCCGTACACGATTTACACGCCATATAAAAATAAGTGGCTGGAAAAATATCATCTTTCGGGAGTTTTAGAAACCAACACTAAAGCTTTCTATAATAATTTCATCAAAAATCAATTTACATTTCCGGAATTAAGTGCGATTGGTTTTGAGCCAGGCAAGATAAAAGTACTTCCTCATAACTTAACTCAAATTTCAAATTATAAAGAGACACGCGATTTTCCTGCTCTCGACAGTACCTCCTATTTATCTCCGCATTTACGATTTGGAACAGTAAGTATTCGAAAATTAGTGAATTGGGCCAACCAGAAAAATCAAACCTTTTTAAGTGAACTAATCTGGAGAGAGTTTTTTATTCAAATCCTTTTTAATTTTCCAAACTGTGTCAATCATAATTTCAAATCAGCTTATGACGGAATTCAATGGCGAAACAACGAAGACGACTTTAAACGTTGGTGCACCGGAACAACGGGTTATCCTATGGTCGATGCCGGAATGCGTCAGCTTAACGAAACAGGCTATATGCACAATCGTGTTCGTATGGTTGTCGCCAGTTTTTTATGCAAACACTTACTGATCAACTGGCAATGGGGCGAGGCTTATTTTGCTGAGAAATTACTGGATTTTGAACTGGCATCAAATGTTGGAAACTGGCAATGGGCGGCCGGAACAGGTTGTGATGCTGCGCCTTATTTCAGAGTTTTTAATCCTGAAATTCAACAAAAGAAATTTGACGAAAAAGGAATTTATATCCGCAAATGGATTCCGGAATTTGATTTAGGATATACTGAACCTATGATTGATCATGCATTTGCCCGGGATCGTGCAATTGCAACTTATAAAGCGGGGATTTTGAAGTAGTTTTTTTTTTCAGGTTTCAGGTTTCAGGTTTCAGGTTTCAGGTTTCAGGTTTCAGGTTTCAGGTTTCAGGTTTCAGGTTTCAGGTTTCAGGTTTCAGGTTTCAGGTTTCAGGTTTCAGGTTTCAGGTTTCAGGTTTCAGGTTTCAGGTTTCAGGTTTCAGGTTTCAGGTTTCAGGTTTCTACATAAAAAAATCCAATTCGAAAAATACGAATTGGATTTTTTATTTGTTAAACTTCAGAATTTGCGTTTCACCAAACCTGAAACCAGAAACCAAAACAGCTCCTAATACTTTTTATAATTATCAACGATAATCTTCGCTTTCAAATCAAACATTAAATTATACAAACCAAAGAAAGTACGGTTCATATAAATAAAATGCTTAGAACCGCGATTTCCGTTCATTTTTTTGAGATTAGTATCGTTTGAGAAACGTTCACCCAGTTTGGCAATACTGTCGAAAAAAGTTTCATCGGCAAAATCGAAAGTTTCTTCCTGAAAAGGTTTTGTAAACAGCGACAATAAATCATGAAACATCTCTGTAAAATATTCGATTTCTGAAGGTGAATCGTCTGGACGAAGAATTTCTAATTCGAATAATTTTTCATTGAATTTCGTTGTATCTGTAATGACATTTTTATTGATTAACTCAAAATAGGGTACATAAAATTCTTCTGGAATTTGTTTCATGCATCCAAAATCCAAAGCAATAAGATGATTCTCTTCATCCACCAGAAAATTTCCGGGATGCGGATCAGCATGTACTTTTCGAAGAACATGAATTTGATACATATAAAAATCCCAAAGTGCCTGACCTATTTTATTACTGACTTCACGATCTGTGTTTTTAGCCGTAAACTCTGAAAGGTGAATTCCCGTCATCCAATCCATCGTAATAATTTTCTCTGACGAAAACTCCGGATAATAATTGGGAAAAAGTATGTTTTCGATTTTATTGCATGCTTCAACGACTTCTTTGCTTTGTTTTAGTTCTAACAAATAGTTCGTTTCTTCGATAAGTTTGTCTTCGACTTCTTTAAAATATTTATCAGAATCTTTTCCCTGTAAATTAAACATTCGGATCGCGATAGGTTTTACCAAGGCCAAATCTGATGAAATACTATTGGCAACTCCCGGATACTGAATTTTAACCGCTAATTCTTTACCGTCTTTCTTAGCCAGATGAACTTGCCCAATACTAGCTGCATTGACTGAATTGGCATTAAATTCATCAAAAATTTCATAAGGTGTTTTACCAAAATTAGTTTTGAAAGTTTTTAAAACCAAAGGTGCTGAAAGTGGCGGAACAGAAAATTGTGATAGCGAGAATTTCTCAACGTATGCCTGAGGCAAAAAGTTTTTATCCATGCTAAGCATCTGGGCAACTTTAAGTGCGCTTCCTTTTAGGCTTTTAAGGCCATCATAAATATCCTCGGCATTGTTCTCATTAAGTTTATCACGGCTTAAATCAGGATTAACCATTTTCTCAGCATAATGCTTGACATAATTCACTCCTATTTTTGCACCAGTTTGCACCAATTTACTGGCTCTTTCTATTTTTGATGTTGGTATATAGTCGATCGTTTTCATTGTTTGCTGTATATTTTTTCTTTAAACAGAAATTTTCCAAGATCTATAAGATGATTCATTGGTGCGACATTCATTAATTCAAAAGATGCATTAACTGATTTTTCGATAAAAATATCTGTTTTTTCAAATGCTGCAGATGAATCGTCTACCCAGAATTTTATGGTCAGCATCAATTGCAGCCAGGCACTTTCCTGAATAGCTTTTTCCTGAAATTTCTGAAGTTTTTCCTGTTCTAATCGGTAATCGTCTGTCAGGATTTCAGCAACATATTCTTTAAATGCTTCACGAAGCGAACTTAACTGTACTAAATTTTTAAGAGGATTTCTGTCGAATTTCAATGCCTGAAGAACATAACTTCTGTTGGCAGTCAGAATTTCAAAAAATGTAAAGTAAAAACTCAACATTTTATTTTTCATGTCATACTCCTGATAATCTCCGTTTTTATGCAAAAGATCAATTGTATTGGCAAAAAACAATCTGAATATTTCTTTTTCTAAACCTTCTAATGTTCCAAAAAAAGCGTAAAACTCAGCTTCTGTAAAATCATTTTCTTTTGCAAAATGATAAACCGATTTTGGTTTTTGTCCTTTTTCAAGAACTTCATCCATATATATTGAAACGATCTCATCTCTTGTAATATTCTTTTTTTTAGTTGCCATTTTATTAAAATTTAGAATTTGCCTTAAAGGTAAGCAATGTTTAAGTACCTTTACTTTGCCTTAAACAAAATGCACTGTTAAATATATTATAAACTATCATGGCAAAAAATGTTTTATTAACCGGAGGCACTGGATTCATAGGCAAATATTTGACTGATTTACTCATCGAAAATGGTTTTACAGTATCTATCCTAAGCCGATCTGCAAGAGAAAACACTTCGCTGATTACTTATTATAAATGGAATTTAAAGAGTAATTATATCAATGAAGAGGCTATTCTACAGGCAGATTATATCATTCATTTAGCGGGAGAAGGCATAGTTGAAAAACGATGGACTAAAAAGCGTAAGAGAGTTATTCTGGAAAGCCGCACGCAACCTATAGATCTTATTTTCTCTATTTTAAAAAAGCACAATAAAACTTTAGATGCTTTTATCTCGGCTTCGGCTATTGGAATTTACGGGGCTGTAACCAGTCACAAAATTTGTGATGAAGACACTGTTCCTGCAAATGATTTTTTAGGAACAACTTGTCAGGAATGGGAACTTGCTGTAGACAAAATTGGATCATTGGGCATTAGAACGGTAAAAATGAGAACCGGAATTGTTTTTGGCAAAGATGAAGGTTTTCTAAAAAAAGTTGCTCCAGGTTTTAAAGCGGGTTTTGGAGCCGTTTTAGGAACCGGCAAACAATACTTGCCCTGGATTCATATTGACGATTTATGTGCGATGTATTTAAAGGCAGTTACAGACCAGAAATTACAAGGCCCATATAATGCTGCTATTACAGACAACACTACAAATTCCAGATTCTCCAGAACTTTGGCAAATTTATTCGGATACACCATTTGGCTTCCTAAAGTGCCTTCATTTGTATTAAGAATTATTTTGGGTCAAATGAGTGAAGCAGTTTTAGAAGGCCAAAGAGTTTCATCCGAAAAAATACAAAAAACAGGTTTTGAGTTTGAATTTACTGATCTGGAAAAAGCGCTTGTTAGCTGTTTAAATTAGTTTTACTTTAAAGTCAGGTACATTATTTCCTCGCTACGAACAATTCCAACTAAACTGGTATTGGCTGTTGTAGAAATTTTATTTGCTACTGTGCCCGGTATTGCAATATTAAAATCCGAAACAGAAATTGGATAATTACAAATAATCTGTATGCCTTGAGGAACTCTTTTTATGAGTGCCTTAAAACCGATCATTTTTGATTTTCCGTGCAGGTAAAGCTTTCCATTTACATCATATTCTTTTTCGGCACCGTCCACGTTTTTCAAATCAAATTTTTCGATTTTACCTTTAAAAACTGATTTAGGATATCGGTTGCTTTCCAGGTAATTTTCATTAAAATGAGTTTCCATTAAATCCATTTTAAAATGAAAATCTTTTATAAAAACAGTACAAATTATTGTACTGGTTAGAGGGTCAAGAACTATAGTTCCAAGCTTATTTACCGCTTTTACCTCTTCAAAAAAAGGTACTGAAGCTTCAAAATTTACAATTGCCGTGCTGGTTTTAAATTTATCCTGAGCCAGTATAGAAAATGCGGTAAACAGTAAAATTAATACAGTAATTTTTTTCATAATCGTCAACAATTAACAATTATGTCATTCGCTTTTTTTACTTTAAGAAGAGAATAAAAACTGGACTTAATATATAGGCTAAAAAAAGGAATGGCAATACTCCGTGAAAAAGTGATAACCAAATGTTTCTACTTAAAGTTACGAAATTTTACCGCTTTTAGTTGATCGTTTTATGCTAAATATTTGTGAATGTTTGTATTTGAAAGATGATATCTGAAAAATGTAAAAATGTAGTTTGCAGATTGAGACGGGCACAAAATTTTACCCTTGAACTTCGGTACAAATTTCAATCAGAAAACCATCTAAATCTCTTACATAAGCTACAATTTGTCCCCATGGTTTTTGCGTTGGTTCTTTTACCAAAACAGCACCAAAAGAAAGTGCCTTTTGTACCAGTTCATCTACCTGATCTGTAATAAAACCTATCTCTATAGCAAAAGGTTTTTCTGTTAAATCACTTTCGATAAAACCTTCTTTTAAATTTTGAGCTGCTAACTTCTTTGACGCAAATGAAATGGTGGTTTCACCAGTGCTTAATTCTCCATAATCATTTTCAGGTGTTACAAACTTTCTTGAAAAACCAAATGTATTTTCATAGAACACGACTGACTTTTCTACATCCTCAACATATAGAATTGTATATCCGAATTTTACCATTTTTATTTATTTTTAATAATTCAATTATCTTAACTAATTTCTAAAAGAACATTGTACTGATCTAAATTTGCCAGATCTTCGATCGAATTAACATTTGCAATTTTGGCATGTTCTTCGACTTCTTTTTTTAACTCGATGTGTTTGATGCTTTTTCTAAAACGGCGAACTTCTTCCAGATTTGACAAAATTAGTCCCGGAACTTGTACACTTTTACCATCTTTATCTTTTGCCACCATTGTAAAATAAGACGAATTGCAATGTTTTACCGCACCAGTCTGAATATTCTCTGCTTCGACACGAATACCTACAATCATAGAACTTCTGCCTACATAATTTACCGAAGCTTTCATGGTAACAAGTTCACCAACTTCAATTGGTTTCAAAAAATTTACGGTATCAACAGAAGCGGTTACACAATAGTTTCCGCAAAATTTTGATGCCGATGCAAAAGCAATCTGATCAAGTAATTGTAAAATGTATCCTCCATGAATTTTTCCGCTAAAGTTGGTATGCGACGGCAACATCAATTCTGAAATACTTATTTTGGATGATGAAACGGGTTTAAAATCTGCAGTCATGTTTTGTATGTGGTATTATGTGATTAATTTTTAATTCAGTAATTCATTCTCATCATTATTTGATGCTCTTGCGATAATATTTTCAGGAAGTGATTTCTTAGCCTTTGCGCCCATTTTTTTTAATTTCTCTACACTCGAAATTAAATTCCCTCTGCCATCGACAAGTTTGCTCATCGCATTTTCATATTCGGTTTTAGTGTCTTTTATTTTATTTCCAATTCTCACTAAATCGGTAACAAATCCTTCAAACTTATCATATAATGCTCCGGCTTGTCTGGCGATTTCAAAAGCATTTTCCTGTTGCTTCTGATTGGTCCACATACTATCGATAGTTCGTAATGTAGCTAACAAAGTAGTCGGCGTAACAATTACAATATTCCGGTCAAATGCTTTATTATACAGCGTTGAATCTTCGTTTAATGCAATGGCAAAAGCAGGCTCGATAGGTATAAAAAGCAATACAAAATCCGGACTTTCGATTTGATACAGATCATGATAATTTTTATTTCCGAGTTGTTCTACATGTCTTTTAATAGAATTGACATGTTCTTTTAAAAAATCAATTTTAAGAATATCAGATTCTTCATTGATCCATTTTTCGTATGCTATTAATGAAACTTTAGAATCTATAATCATTTTTTTAGCATCGGGCAGATTAATAACTACATCGGGCAAAACTCTGTTTCCTTCGTTATTGGTAAAGCTTTGCTGTACTTCGTATTCACGTCCTTTTTCTAAACCTGATTTTTCCAGAACACGTTCCAATACCAACTCTCCCCAATTTCCCTGCATTTTATTATCGCCTTTTAAAGCTTTCGTCAGGTTAAGGGTTTCTTTGCTCATTTGGGCATTCATTTCGCTTAAACCTAAAATTTGCTGACGTAATGCTGCGTGATAATCGATGCTTTCTTTGTGCGTTTGTTCAACTTTTTGCTCAAATCCCTGAATTTTATCCTGCAACGGCAACAAGATATTTTTCATGTTTTCGCTGTTTTGTTCCGTAAACTTGGCCGATTTTTCTTCAAGTATCTTATTGGCTAAATTTTCAAATTCTTTGGTAAATTTTTCCTGTAACTCTGTTATTTCGTTTTTTTGTTCTTTATGTCGTTCCCATAAGTTTTCAAAATCAACTTCTTTTTTTGAAAGCTGAATAGCCAGACTGTCTTTCTCTGTCCTGATATTCTCTTTTTCTGTATTTATAGTATAAAGTTGTCTTTCGAAATTTTTTCTTTCGTTGTCAAACTGTTCTTTCTGCAATTGCAATTGAGTGGTATTGGCTTTCAATCGTTCCTCCAAACCTATTCTTTCAGACTGAGATCGAACCGAAAACAATTGCTTACCTATATATATCCCAATAAATAGTGCCACAAAAGAAGCTAACAAATACGGAAGAAAATCAAACATAACTGGAATTTTTAATGTAGTAAAAATAAACAATAAGACGCAGTGGATAATTTTAAAAAGTATTTTTTTCTGAATTAGTATTCATTCTAAACTAAAAGACATAGTAAAAAAAAATATTTTTTTACGCAACCATTTCAAAAAGAAGTCATCTACTAGAATATAACCTATTAAAAATTTATCATGAAAAAATTAATGTTAAGCTTGTTTATAGCTTTTGGATTCAGCGCCTGCTCTCTTAATAATGACGATTTAAATGTAGATTGCGGAGCCAGCGAAGACAAGCTTTATACAGGAATTCCACTTTTATGCTCATACAATGTTAATACTTTACCTACCAATCCAACTGCACTTTTAGTAGGTTCTGAGGAAAAAATGAAAACTTATTTTACAAAACGTGAAAATAGTTGTCCAAACAGTACAGATACTCCTATCGATTTCTCTAAAGAAATCTTGGTTGGTGTTTTCGCAGGTTTAAAAACAACAAACGGATATTCTATTAAGATAACAACTATCCTGGAAAACAAATGCGAAATTCTGATTAACTATTATGAAAAAGCACCTCAGCCAGGTGAAACTATTGTTTCGGCACCAAGTTATCCTTCTGATTTTATCTTAATTCCAAGAACTTCAAAAGCAATTCTGTTTAATAAAGTTACAGAAAGCACAGATAATATTGTAGTAGGTACCTTTAACAAGCAATGTACTGGAGCTGATTGTCAGAAATTCTTCCAGATTAATGATTTCAACATTTTAAAATTTCAGAATGTAGTTGCCGGTGGTTATGACTTTAATCAATACAGATACAATGCAACAACTAAAAAAGGTGACTACACGCTTTTCCTTAAAAACGTTCCTGCTGAAATTTTAGGTCTTAAAGGACAAACTAAAGTTTACGGAACTCCGGATGCAGTAGATCACGGTGGTGTATATTTTGAACTTCGTCAGGGAACAAGTGTTACTAAAGTTTCTATAGACAATGTTGATACCAGTGATCAAAGTGCTGAAGTAAAAGCATTCAAAAAAGCAATTCAGGATAAAATTACTAGTCTTAAATAATCAAATTATGAAAAAACATTTCTTATTGTTTATTGTAGTGTCCTGCCTTTTTTCAACGGCTTACGCACTAGAATCAACCACTATGAACTCAGGTTCTATTGTTAATACATGGATTTGGGAAAAATCGATTGGAGGTGCAAATAATCCTTACACAGCAACTCCAAAAACTATTGGATTTAACAAAAAGATAGTTTTTACGCCAAACGGAAGAGTAATCACATACAAAAATGATGTAGAAATTAGAAATAGTACTTATCAGATAGAAAAAGGAATAGGCTTTTTTGATCAGGCAGAACATGACTTAATTACTTTCGAAGGCAAGACTTATGTCATAGAAAACCTTGACAATCAAAACCTAACAATTGTGAGCAATAACCAGGATGCAGCTCGTACTATTTATAAAAGATAGTTTTATAAGCTTATAAGAACTATTTTTGCAAAACTAACCAATACCACATTTTTGAAAGACGATTTAGAAAAGTACATCAAGCTGTGCATAAAAAATGACAGAGAGGGACAACTGAAAATTTATCAGTTGTTCTCTCCTGTTTTATATGGTATTTGCTTAAAGTATATGAAAAATGAGGATGATGCTAAAGATGTATTTCAGGAAGCATTTGTCATTGTTTTTCAGAAAATCAGCCAATACAAGTTTGAAGGAAGCTTTGAAGGCTGGCTAAAACGTATTTTTATTAATAAACTTATTGAAACTCTGAATAAAAAGAAAAAGGAAAGTTTCTTTTTGGATGTTTTTGATCCGGATACTGATTTTGTCGAAGAAGAAGAACTGGATATTATTCCGATCGAGCAGGAAAAACTGTTAGAATATATTCGGGATTTACCTGATCAGTATCGAACGGTTTTCAACTTATATGTTTTCGAAAAAATGAAACACAAGGAAATAGCTGAATTATTAAAAATCTCTGAAGGAACATCCAAATCTAATTTAAATAGGGCCAAGCACATTTTGCAAAAAAAAATACTGAGCATAAAAAATTTTAAAATAGCATGAAAAAGCAAAATATAGAAGATATTTTTTCATCAATGGAAGACTTTTCGAGTGTTCCGCCTCCTGAATTATGGGGGCAGATTGAAGAAAAATTAGACAAACCTAAAAAGAAAAAGAGAGCTATTCTTTGGTGGTCGGCTGCTGCATGCTTATTATTAGGATTAATGCTTCCTACTGCTTTATATTTTAATTCTACTTCTGGTATCAAAACCATACACAATGGTACTGGCGAAACTAATAGTGTTGTTCTGGATGATAATAAAGATTCAAATAGAACAATCGCTCCTAAAGATCAAAATTCCGGACAAAGTAAACCAGAAGATTCATCAAATAATACTGAAACTAATTCTTCTATAAACCATAATACAGATCCAATTAATAGCTCTCAAAAAAATCAAAAAACGGCAGTCGCTCAATCTGATGATGAAACAAAAACAAACTCTGATGTTTTAGCTCCAAAATCAAATATTGAAAAAAGAAATATCAATCATCCTGTAACTGAAAAAAATGTTGCTTCAGCTAAAGAAAAAACATCCAATTCAAATCAATCTGATTCTTTCAATCCAGCTTCAAAAAATCAGTTATTAAATGCTGATAAAAAAGTTACTAATCAGGCTGTCGCTGAAAAAACATCTAATACTGGTAATTCAAACGGATTTAATACAGACTCAAAAAAACAGATTTTAAATGCTGATAAAAAAGCTCCTAATCAGGCTGTCGCTGAAAAAACATATAATACAGTCAATTCAAACGGATTTAATACTGATTCAAAAAACCAGGTTCTAAATACTAATAAAAAAGCGGCTAATCAGGTTGTAGCTGAAAAAACATATAATATTAGCAATTCAAACGGATTCAATTTGAATCAAAAAAATCAGGTTTTAAGTGCTGATAAAAAAGCCACTAATAAGATTTTAGCCGAAAAAACATTCAATGCAGGTAAAACAAATGCTTTTAATTCAAATCTGAAAAATCAGGTATCGAGTTCGATTTTTGAAAATCAGGTAAGTTCTAAAAACAATAAAAGCATTGCTTCTAATACTTCAAATTCCTTTTTAAATGGAAATGAAAAACCAATAAATGAAAGCACATTAAAACAGAAAAGTGAAAATATAATATTGCCTAGTAAAGAACTACTTGCCAGCAATCAAAAAAACAATTCAAAATTTAAAGATGTTTTAAGCAAACAGGATTCAGTTCAGTTGGCAGAACTTCAGAATTTAGAAAAGGGGATTATAACTCCGGAAGTAAAAAAGGAGAATGACAATAAAAAAGTTTCTAAAGGCGAAAAATGGGCTGTCGAAGTTTTTGCCGGAGTTGCAAGTTCTGAAAATTATAAAAACGATAAGACTTTTGGCAACACAAACGACTCTAAACAAAGCAGTACATATGGTGTAAAAACTAAATATAAAATCAACAAAAAATGGGCTGTAGGTTCTGGTCTTAAAATAAATGAATTGGGGCAAAGTGTTGCAAATGTTTCTTATTTAAGTGCAAAAAACAGTTCTTTTTTAAGCTCCAGCGATTATTTTAATCAAAACCCAACAGCATCAGCTGCACCAATTACTGCAAATGACGGTTATGTATTCGTACCAAGTACTACTGCTAATGCATTAAAACAAAACGGTATTCAAAGTAATAATATAGAAAGCGGAAACCTGGATCAAAGTTTACGATATATTGAGATGCCTCTGGAAGTTTCTTATTCTATTTTTAACCGAAACAAAGCAAGCATCAATCTAAATACAGGTGGTTTTGTAGGTAAGCTGATTTCTAACAATGTAGCTATAGATGGCAATTATATTGGTCAGAACGTAAATGCGAATGATTATGTTTATGGTTCTACATTAAGTAGTACATTACAATATCGTGTGTACAAAAAAACAAATATTTTTGTTGAACCGGCTATGAATTATTATATCAATCCTTTAAGCAATCAGTCTTT
Source organism: Flavobacterium chilense (assembly GCF_001602525.1). Lineage (GTDB taxonomy): Bacteria > Bacteroidota > Bacteroidia > Flavobacteriales > Flavobacteriaceae > Flavobacterium > Flavobacterium chilense. The sequence goes on along the minus strand of NZ_LSYT01000012.1, from coordinate 86,856 downwards.
CAATCAGTTTCAATGGGGATTAAATTTTGGTTTGAACGTTTCTTTTTAAGATTCTTTTTGTGCTAATTTTACAAAAATATCTTTTAAGAAATCTCATTAAATGACGACCATAAACAAATGGAATACTACAGAATCATTGCCAAAAGACCTGATTCTTGCCAAAGAATTAATTTATGATTCCTGCAACTTTAAGGGTACAGAACCTCAACCGGAATCAGAAAGTGCAGATTATGATGCTTACCGATTTGTTTTAAACGAAAAATACATTTGCTACCGAAAGTCCAAAATTACACCAACCAAAACTGGTCAGTTTGTAACTTTATGGAAACGAAATAAAAACGGAAACATCGAACCTTTTGATTTTTCGGATGCAATTGATTTTGTCATAATCAGTACCCGAAAAAATGATTGGTTTGGACAATTTATTTTCCCGAAAAGTATTTTACTGGAAAAAGGTATTTTTTCTACTTCGGCAAAAGAAGGGAAAAGAGCTCTAAGAGTTTATCCTCCCTGGGATGAAACCACAAACAAACAGGCTCAAAAAACACAACAATGGCAACTACATTATTTTTATAAAATAAACACTGAGGCAGATTTAAATAGATTTAAAATGTTATTTTAAAATCTTCAGAAAATGAAAAAAGGCAGTCAAAATTGACTGCCTTTTTAATAGATTTTATTCTCTTTATTTTTTTATGATTTTACCTTTGTAAACCACTTTATTATTTTCGGTTAAAGTATAAACATAAATTCCGGATCTTAAATAATTTACCGGGATTGCTGTTGTACTCAAGTCCTGTGTTGCATTTACTTCGACAGGATTACCAACTAAATGTCCAGAAATGTCATAAAATCTTAATTTTAGATTTCTGTCTGTAGTAGTTTTAACTGAAACATTTACTACATCTGTTACAGGATTAGGGAATGCCTGAACAAAATATCCATTTTTGGTTTCAAAATCCGGTGTCGAAAGTACACCTTGTTTCAGGTTGAAACGAGCGATAACAGGTCCATGATCTGAAGTTGTACTGATATAGTCTACAATATCAGCTCTGGGATCATAAACTGCTGTTGAGTTATCAATATACTGATCAAACAATTCATTAGAAATCATAATATGATCTAAGAAACTTGGCGGATTAAAATTAAAATAACTAGTAGCACCTGCCTGGCTTATTCCTAAAGTAAGAGCTTTATAATTGCTTGTATCTGTAACAAAGTTCTCGTAAGTTGAAGGATTGTTAGTACCAAAAACAGAAATCTTTACATCATCATTATAATCTCCTAAAATAATCAAATTATCATTTGGATAATATGCATCTAAACTGTCTTTAAAAACCTGATTATCATATTTACGTCTGGTATATGTTGTACCATCAGATCCGTTGTTTGCACGAGCATGTACATCTACAATCTTTATTTCATTTTTAACTCCATTAAGATTTGTTTCTAAAGTTACAACATATGGCAAACGTCCGGAAGAGAAAAAGCCTGTACTTGGTCTTTTCGGCGGATTGCTTGCAGGTAACGGATAATTAGCTAAAGTTTTTGTTCCTGCAACTAATTCATCATAAAACTCCTTGAACATTACACGGGTTTTTTTCAACGTGACAGTCTGAGTATTATAAATTACAACTAGTTTTTGAGGTGGGAAACTAGGATCTGAAGTTGGGTCCCATGAATATGACCAAATTGGAGAAACAGTCTTATCGAATGTTTTGCCGTTTATATTTAATTTTTGAATTAAGGCATCAACCGCTGCTTCGCTTGAAACTTCCTGAACTGCATATACATCGGCGTCCATTTTATTCATCACTTTAGCAGCATTTTCAATTTGAAGTGCATTGTCCAAAGGTCCGTTGGTAGAATTATCCGAACCAAAAAAATCTAAATTATAGGTTACAACATCAAAAGTCTCGGTTTTTGGTAAAGAAGACCCTGTAAAAGAACCAATTTGTTTGTTTAATGAAGTTCCTGTAACTGTTAAGTTACCTGAAATTTTTAATTCTTTAGTTATTGGAGCAAATTTTGCATACAGTGTTTTTCCTGCTAAAGCATCTGCAGCAGAAACGACCAAACTTGATACAAACGAAATATTATCCGCAGATATTTTGTACGAAGCCGAAGCTGTAATGGTAATATCTCCATGCCCCTCTGCTTTAAAATTAAAAGACTGAGAATCAGAAACGACATTTAGATTAACAACTCCAAAATCTAAAACAGGGTTTGAGTCTACATAGCCCACTGCATCTGTTACTTCAAAATCATCAAATGACCATTCTGAAGCATTATTGGTTCCACCAGCTGTAGTTTCGTAAACCCATGCTAAGTAAGTATGATTAGTTTTATAAGCTGTTAGTTTAATATATTGAGATTGTACATAAGTACCTGTAGTTGTTGGAAATTTACCATCAATTTCTGTCCAGGTCGCCGTGCTTGGACTACTTACTCCATCATAATCTGTAGAAACCATTAATTTTAAACCAGGTCCTGCATAAAATTTACGAGAGTAAAAAGACAACAAAGGAAGTTCACCAAAACTATCTAAACGTAATTTAGGCGAAATTAACCAATCTTTACTTGGGCCGTTATCTAAATACCCGTTCATCAAAACTGCTCCGGCACCAGAATTTACGTTACGTGTTATAGTTGTATAAGTCCATTTGTTTAATGGACCGTCTACGTTGTACTGCGACCAGCCGCTGTTTGTTAAAACATTTGCATCATTAAAGCCTTGCACAAAAGGGTTGATTCCGTTTCCTGTTACAGAAACTGTTTTGGTAGCTATTCCTGTAGATTCATGTGTTATTTGTCCAGAAAAAACAGCAACAGCATTTGGTGAGAATTTCACATAAACTGTTGGAGTTGCATTCGAAGCAAAATCTGCCGGGACAAATGTCAATGATGACGCAAATACATTATTATCTTTAGAAATAGTAAAATTTGATGGAGCAGTTACTACTACATCATTTGTAAGATTTTCAGCTCCAATTTGATAACTTTTATTTACAGCATCCTGATAATTTGGCTCAGAATTACCCAAATCTAATGAAGTAATTGTGGTAGTTATTGATGCAGGAGCAACGCTTAAAGTAGTAACATCTACTTTATTTATTGTTGTTTGCAGGTTGTCATAAAGATCTTCTGAAACAGAAAAAACAGAATATGCAGTATTCAAAGTTAATCCTGTAAATGTTTTCGAATAATCTAAAGATGAATCAGTTATATCCAAGAAACCAGATTGTAATGCTGCAGTTCCTGAAGCATTCTGTCCCGCTTTTATTTGAGCAACTGTTGGTTCAGCACTTCCTCCAGGAAGCAAGACAAAGTAAGTTTTCCCATTTTCATTTATTTTATTAATAAAATCAAACCCTGAAGATAAAATATTGTTTGTTTTAGGATAACCTACAACAGTTACTGGAGCAGTATTATCACTTCTAATATCAATATTATCAATTGCAAAAGAAGGACGAGAACCTCCGCCAGAAACTTGTCTTGATATCCAGCGTAATTGAACAACAGGTTGATTATCACAAGCAGCAGGAAGAACTAATTTTTTATGTTCGCTTTGTGACTTAGAAGTTTCATCTGTTCGTGTCGTTGTATTATTCTGAAAAAGAGTTCCTGATAATGTTACAAACTCTCCTGTTTCACCAACTCTATATTGCAGAGCCATCTCATTAATACGATTAGACCCACTAACACCATATGGGTTACGAATTACCAATACATCATATTGAACTTTTACTTGAGTACTTCCTGTTGTATTTAAAGCAAGAGCAATTGCCTGATCAAGAAAGCTGCCTCCATTTAAAAACCCTATTTTACCAGTATAATTATATATACCTCCGGAAGTAGAAGTTGATGAACCACTTGCGATTAAGCTTTGATCTGATTTAACTGTACCAGATGTTGTAAAAGATGATGGTGTTGGTAAACTTGAACTAGTAGGAGTAGTTGCATTCCAGCCTTGTATTCCGCTAGGATAAGTCGTTGCCAAACCGTTAAAATTTTGTTCGTATGGCAAGGATTGCCCCGTTGGCATTGTCTGCGCACTTAGTGCGAAGCAATAAAAAAAACCTAAAAAAGTCATTAAATGACGAAAAGAGTAGTTGTTTTTCATGTGTTTAAAAAATAGAGTTTTTAGAAGTCAAATTTATATCCTTTAAAGTTAACAGAATATTGTGAAACCTTAAACTTATTGTTTCCCATTTTAATAAACATCTTTTAATAAAATTCAACTTATTTACAAATAAATTACACATTTAGTAGATAAACACTGACTTTATCTCATTATGTATTATTAATAAAAATTATTCTAAATTAAAATTTTAATCAGACAAAACCTTCTTTTAGTTGATAAAAAACAATAAAAAAGCCATCTTTTTGAGATGACTTTTGATTAATTATGTCTAAAAAAAGTTTTAAATAGCAGTATAACCACCATCTGCAATAATATAACTTCCGGTAGTGAATGAGGATTTTTCGGAGCTTAAAAATACGACCAAATCGGCAACTTCTTCGGGAGTTCCCAAACGATTCATAGGTGCTTTTGCTGCAACGGCATTCATCATATCTTTATTTAAATTGTCTTTTAATAAAGCTGTTTCTATATACCCTGGACCTACTGCATTACAACGAATATTTTTTAATGCATATTCTGTCGCAATATTTTTGGTTAATCCTACAACACCATGTTTTGATGCTGTATATGCAGGACTGTTTGGCGCTGCCACTTGTCCGTGTATAGAAGCAATATTTACAATGCTCCCACCGCCATTTTTTTCCATTTGCTCTAGCTGATAACGACAAGCATAAAATACACCGCTTAAATTTAAGGCAATAACACGATCCCAGGCTTCAGGTTCATATTCTCCGGTGGGTTTTGCTGGTCCGCCCATTCCTGCATTGTTACAGGCTATATCAAGTCGGCCGTATTTTGAGACAGTTGCTTCAACCATTCGCTTGTTATCACTTGCGATTGAGGAATCTCCTTTTACAAAAAAAGCCTCACCACCAAAATCTTTTATAACTTTTACGGTTGCTTCACCGTGTTCTGCATTAATATCTGAAACTATTACCTTAGCTCCTTCCCGAGCATAAGCTTCTGCAACGGCACGCCCAATTCCTGAACCTCCACCAGATACAAAAGCTACTTTGTTTTCTAAAAGTGACATATTCTTAAGTTTTAAATTTGTCTCTACAATTTACGAAGATACTGGCAGATAACAGTCACAAATAGAGGCTTTAGAAAAACATTAACGCTGTTTGCCAATGATATGTTATTTTGATAAAAAACACCTAAAATCAGCAAAAAAATTTCTATTTAAAAGAAAAAGATCTATTCATCTAATTTCATGTTTCCGCGATCTTCATGGCTTTCAGGATTAGAATTAGGATAACGATTAGGGGTGATATCTGAGTTTCGGTCTTTGTTTTCAACTGTCTTTTTAGCCTCTTCTTCTGTCGCAACTCCCCGATTAGCATTTACATTTTTTGGATCTATCTTATCCTTAACCTTTTTAATATCTTCGTTTTCATTTCGTGCTCTCTCTACGATTTTTTTATTTCCATCAGAGTCCGTCACTACTTCTTTTTTCAGATTAGGGTCAACTGCTTTTTCGTCATGCGAAATATTTTTACCTTTAGATTCATCTCTATTTTTTTGTACTCCATTTATCTTTTTAGAGCCTAAATTATTAGTTTCCATAATTTTATATTTTAGTGTTACTATTATAATATTACGAATTTCAAGTCAAAAAATTAAGCGCTTTAACATAGCATTGTGTTTAATAATTGAATTTATTCTCCCTTTAAAACATAAAGAACCTCGTCATTTTCAAAGTATTAATCTTTTATTATTGTAAATTAGAAGACAAAATCACATTCTTATAAATACTTCTGGAATTCAGAAAAAGATGTGTTTATAAAAATCTTTTAAAGCAAAAAACGATGAACTTTTTCAAGATCAAAACCAGTTGGACAAATGCCGAATTTATTATTATTAAACTTTGCATTGCTTCTGCTTATATTATAATTGGAAGTTATTTTCATGATTATATTAAAGATTACTATACTCCATTGTTCATTCTTTTTGGCATAACTGTAATCTGGTTTGTGTATTTATGGTTAAAGAAAATGAAGGCAGGTAAACAGGAATAGCTATTATTCCTTTAAATTTCTTTTTTAATTACAGCTGAAACAAAACTATCTTTGCAGTCAAAACATACGGCATGCATCAACACTTTATTCTTTTTAAACCTTACGGTTATCTAAGCCAATTTATTTATGAATTAAAAAGAAAGAAAAAGCTTTTGGGTGAATTATATAATTTTCCTGAAGGAACGATGGCAATTGGGCGATTAGACGAGGATTCTGAGGGATTACTTCTACTCACTACAGACGGAAAAGTAAGCGAACAAATAAGAAGCAAAAAAGTAGACAAAGAATATTATGTTCAGGTAGATGGGGTTATTACACCAGAAGCGATTGAGCAATTACAAAAAGGTGTTGAAATTGGCTTTGATGGCGGTAAATACAAAACCAAACCTTGCACATCTTTTATTGTTACCGAAATTCCGGATTTTGGACCAAGAGCAAAAAAAATACGTGACGAACGTCACGGACCAACTTCATGGGCTTCGATAACAGTAAATGAAGGTAAATTTCGTCAGGTTCGAAAAATGACAGCTGCAGTTGGTTTTCCTACTTTACGGTTAGTTCGTGTTCGTATAGGAAATGTATATTTGCAAAACTTAAAAGCAGGAGAAGTGCTTGAAGTTCCCGATTTTAAATTAGAGAATGAGTCCATTTGAAGATAAGTCAATTAGATAATCACTCAATCCTTATAACCCTTAACTTAAAAACAATGTTAAACGTTGTTCTCGTAGAACCAGAAATTCCTAACAATACCGGAAATATCGGAAGATTGTGCGTTGGTACTGAAAGCAGATTACACTTAATTCATCCTTTTGGATTTGTGATAAATGATAAAAATTTAAAGCGTTCCGGATTGGATTATTGGGTACATCTTGATGTGACCGAATATCAAAATATTGAAGAATGGATCCAGCAAATTCCGGATCAGTCTCGTGTTTTCCTGATGAGTTCACATGCAGAAAAATCATATTTGGAAACTGATTTTCAGGATGGAGACTGGTTGGTTTTCGGAAAAGAAAGTGTTGGCTTAAGCAAAGAAGTTTTGGCGCGTTTTGAAAATCATTTAACGATTCCGATGTCTAAATTAATCCGAAGTTTTAATATCGCGAATTCTGTTGCTTTTGTCGTTGGTGAAGCCAAGAGACAGATTGGATTAAAGAAATTTTAATCGTTTATTTGTTTTAATCAAAAGGTTCTATGAAAACGGATGCCCTAGCCCTGATGGAAGCGGCATCCTTTTGTGTTGGGGTTCAACACAAAAGATATAGCGAACAGCAGGATTAAGCTCCTGAGAAAAATTAAGTCACAATAAACCTTCCTTTTTCAGCATCAAAAGTAATATGTTCATCTTTGAACAGCGTTGTAAAACTTCCGTTTGAGATTAAGTTACATGGCTCATCCTGAACAACTAAATCTGGTGTCATGATAATCATTTCGTCACTTAGCTGAATTGCCAGATCAATATCATGAGTCGAAAATAAAATACACTTTTGAGTTTCCTGTGTTAGCTTTTTCAACAATTTAAACAATGAAACTTTATGCAATAAATCAAGATGTGTTGTGGGTTCATCCAGAATAATCAACGGTGTGTCTTGTGCTAAAGCTCTTGCTATCAAAACTTTTTGTAATTGTCCGTCGCTAATTTCAAAGTGCTTTTTTTGAGCCAGGTGCTCAATTTGAGTCAATCGTAAAGCTTCTTGAACTTTATCAATATCAGTTGGTGTTAAAGTACCAATCCAATTGGTATATGGCTGCCGACCCAACGCCACCAATTCAAAAACAGAAAGATTACTTGGTGGTAATTTTTCTGTTAAAACCAAACTTAAATTTTGGGCTAAATCTGAAGGTTTATAAGTAGATATATTTTTATCATTCAAAAAAACATTTCCTGCTAAAGGTTCCTGAATTCCTGTGATCGTTCGCAACAAAGTCGATTTCCCAATTCCGTTTGCTCCAATTAATGAGATAAGTTTTCCTGAATTCAGGTTCAAATTTAAATGCTCAGCAATAATCACAGTCGCTTTCTTGGACTTGTAACCAATAGTTAAGTTTGAGGTCTTTAAAATAGTTGTCATCTTGGTGTATTTTTTAAACACATAGAAACATAGGTTTCTTTGTCTTATAAAAAAGAAGTTTTAAAATTTACTCGTAAATCAAACATAGTTGCAACGCTAGTATTTGGGCAGCAATCTAAAATATTCATTCACAAATGTTTTTTGACCTTCTTTAAAAATATTAAAACAATTAAAATTAATTATAATCCCTTTTGGTGCTTTTAAAAGCTTCATATAAGTTAGAAGTTGAGCCTGATGTACAGAATTTATTTCAGAAACTGTTTTCAATTCTACTACCAAACAATTCTCTACAAATAAATCACACCTAAAATCTGCAACTAATTCTTTCTCTTTATATAATATTGGGACTTTCATCTCTGTGAAAAAATTTAATTTTCTTTGTGAGAGTTCTTCTTTCAAACATTGATGATAAACAGTCTCAAGTAATCCTTTCCCAATTATTTTATGAACTTCAATAGAAGCTCCTAAAACTTCATAAGTTAATTCGTCTAAGTATTTTTGAGTAATCATTCGTTTATTAATTGAAATATAAGGCTATGTTTCTATGTGTTTAAAAAACTAAGCTACTACTTTTTATGTAAGTTTTTACTGAAAATTTCTTTTTCGCATTAACAAATAAACTACAACTGGTGCTCCAATGATAGACGTGATGGCATTAATAGGCAATGTAGTATCTAATCCCGGTAATTGAGACGCTATATCACAAAATAACATAATAATACCGCCATAAAAAAACGTGCTCCAATATAAAACTGCGTGATTGCTCGTCTGAAAAGTCAGCTTGGCAATATGCGGAACCGCAAGACCAATAAACGCTATCGGACCTGCAAAAGCAGTTACACTTCCTGCCAGAATACTGGTTGCGAATATGATAATTAATCTGGCTTTTTTGTAATTCAATCCCATGCTTCTGGCATAATTTTCTCCCAGAAGCAACGCATTTAGAGGTTTTATACTACTGGCGCTTAACAGCAAGCCAAAACTTACACAAATTGCTAAAATAGCTATCGATGTCCAGGAAAGGTTTCCAAGACTTCCTAATGACCAAAAGGTGAATTTTTGCAATTGTTCTGCCGAGCTAAAATAAGTTAAAACCCCAACTATGGCGCTTGTAAAACTCGCAAACATAAGTCCTACGATTAAGATTGCCATTGTGTTTCTTAATTTTTGGGCTACAACCAACACCAGCATTAAAACCGAAATACTCCCTAATGTCGAAGCAAACACAATTCCGTATGGCGACAATAAAACAGAATTTAAAAATGAAGGCAACAAACCAGCACCAAGAATAACAATGGCAACAGCCAATATTGCTCCGGAACTTAAACCCAAAACATCAGGTCCTGCCAACGGATTTCTAAATAAAGTCTGCATGAGTAAACCACTTACAGAAAGTCCAATTCCAACCAAAAAAGCTGTGATTGCTTTTGGCAAACGATAATTTATGATAATATATTCCCAAGTCGATTTACTGGCCTGACCACCTGTTAAACTAGTATAAACTTCTTTGAACGGAATGGTAACAGATCCCAGACTAATGTCCAGAAAAAATATAAACAAAAGTGCCAGTCCAAGTATTGAAAACAGGATTATATTTCGCTTTTTATTTACCAATGCGCTTAATTTAATTTAGATGCAAAAGTAAATTCGTAGCTTGGTAATAAATCAGGATGAAATATTTTGATATAATCTTTCAAAACTAAATCCGGACGGCTTGGTGCCAATTCATAATAAACAGTTCCTCCGGTAGCTCCAAATTTACCTTCAAAAGTATATACGTTTTTAGAAGTAAAAGCATCAAATTGAGTATAATGCGGATTACTTTTACTTAATTCGTCCAAGGTTTTAAACGAACCTCCTGCAATCCAGAAATTAGCTGTTTTTGCTTTTACCAGCACTTTTTCAAAAGATAATCCCTCGCTTCCTGTTCCTTTTAAATCTGCCCATAAATAATTGGCCTGAGCATCTTTCATAAACTGGGCAACCCAACTATTTCCTTTTGCAACATACCAGACATCCTGATACATAGAACCATATAAAACGGTTGAAGTAGCAGGTTTATCGGCTACTAATTTCTTTGCCTGATTGTAACTCAAAACAATTTTATCAAACAATTCTTTGGCTTTATCTTCTTTTCCAAATAAAGCGCCATAAAGCTTAATCCATTCTGCTTTTCCTAGTGGAGATTGCTCCATCCAGTCAGCCTGAATAAAGACATTAAGTCCGCTTTTTTTCAGATTATCCAACATCTGATTGTTATTGTCTACACCAAAAGTAACAATAAGATCCGGAGACAATTCGATCAGTTGTTCGATGTTTAATTTCTCGTTTTCACCCACATTTTTAACAGAACCCTTATCAATTAAAGCCCTGGTTTTTTCAGAGGAAACATAATCAGTATGCGGAAAACCTACTAACTTATCTTCGACTCCTAACATTTCAAGAAAAGGAATATTCGTTGTTGAAGTTACCACGATAGATTCTAAGGGAACTTTTATGGTTGTATAAGATTGTAGGCTGTCCGGAACTTTAGCTTCTTTTTCTTTTAGAACATAAGTGAATTTTGTATTGGCATTTGGCCACGGATCTGAAACTGTTACTACAGAATATCCTTCGTGTTTTACAATAGAAAGCCCGGAAGCATATTCGATACTATTCTTGGCAACTTGAGATGTTGCAATCTCTGCAGTTTCATTCTTTTTACAGCCAACAAGAACAAAAAAGGGTACAATAAAAATCAATTTGGGTAATAAATTTTTCATATATCAGGTTATCTTATTTTTTAAGGAATAGTTTTTGCATTCTGCATTTTCACTGGTAATCTGAATCAGTCTGATTTTCTGATCTGGATTTTCGCAGTGACAAAGGTAAGTCAATTTCTATTTTTTTTGTCTACCTTTATTCTTACAAAAGACAATAAATACCATCTTTGCCCCATGAATAGCATAAAAACAAAAGTTTGCTCAAGTTGTGAATCTTCTTTTAGTTGTGGAGATATTTCTGCCGAAAGTAAATGTTGGTGTAATGACTTCCCTCCTATTTTTAACCTTTCAGAAGGAGGAGATTGCCTTTGTCCAGTTTGCTTTAAAGAAGCCTGTGAAGACAAAATTGATGCTTATGTCGAAACTATCACCCCTGAAAAAGCCACAAAAAATAAAGCGATATCTTTACCCCAACAAGAAAAACTAATAGAGGGAATTGATTATTATCTCGAAAATGGCAACTATGTTTTTAAATCCTGGTTTCATCTTAAAAGAGGAAATTGCTGCGGGAATGATTGCCGCCATTGTCCTTATTAATTTAGAAAACTAAATTTCTTAAAACACAATTGACGTTTGCGTTAGGGATAGTAGCGGTATCCTTTTATTTTTTTCTTTAAAAAATAAAAGATATAGCGGATAGCCCGACCGAAGGGAACGCCATAATAATTAACAATTAACGATTCATAATGATTTACTTAATTACGGGAGGCGAACGATCAGGAAAAAGCAGTTATGCCCAAAATTTAGCGTTACAGCTTTCGAATGCTCCTATTTATGTTGCAACAGCCAGAAAATGGGATGATGATTTTCAAACCAGAATCGACCGTCACCAAAAGGAACGCGACGAACGCTGGACAAATATTGAAGAAGAAAAATATTTAAGTAAAATTGATTTTAGCGAAAAAACAGCTTTGATTGACTGTGTGACGCTTTGGTTAACCAACTTTTTTATTGACCATAAAAACGATGTCGATTTAAGTTTGGAAGAAGCTAAAAAAGAATTCCTTTATATCGCTGATCAGAAAAATACTAATCTGATTATTGTAACGAACGAAATTGGAATGGGCGTGCATGCAGAAACTCATATTGGCAGAAAATTTACCGAATTGCAAGGATGGATGAATCAGTTTTTGGCATCGAATGCAGATGAAGTGGTTTTAATGGTTTCTGGAATTCCGGTAAAGATAAAAGGTTAGCAATGGCAAAAATCAATGGCAATATCAATAAAAATTCCAAATTTTTAAATTCCAAATACCAACACTATACTTTACCTTTACTTAAATATTAAATTTTCAAATTGAAATTGATTTTTGTAATTGATATTGAAACTTGGAATTTAAAAAACGGAATTTAACAATGAGCTATTTAGATGATATTTTAAAATCGCGCCGTGACACCCGACATTTTACCACTGATAAAGTTCCTGACGAAGTCATTGAAAAAGCGTTGCAAGCCGGACATTGGGCACCATCTGTTGGATTAACAGATGCTACAAGATATTTTATCATTAAATCTGCTGAGGTTAAAACGGCTGTAAAAAACCTGTTTTTAGATTATAATAAAAAAGCCGAAGAACTAACAGATAATCCCGAACAAAAAGAGCATTACAGATCGCTCAAGTTAGAAGCAATCGAAGAAGCTCCAATCGGACTTATTATTGCCTATGACAGATCTGTGCTGAATCAATTTACGATTGGAACCGTTGGCAGTAATGAAGCTGTCAAATTTAGTTCGGTTTGTGCTGCACAAAACATTTGGCTTTCGCTGACAGAACAAGGTTACGGTATGGGTTGGGTTTCGATTTTAAATTATTATCAGTTTAAAAAGATTCTGGATTTACCCGAAAACATCGAACCGCTGGGATATTTTTGTATCGGAAAACCGGCAACGAATTATAACAATCAACCGATGTTGCAACAATTGCACTGGAGACAAAAATCAGAAACCCCTGATTGTACTGAAATAAAAAATGTCAGCCTAAATCAGATTTCAGATTTTCCTTTAAAAACTCCAACTGAAGTCAAGCCCAAAAATGATTTCAGTTCACTTTTGCAGGACAAAATCGATTCTAAAACTAAACCTATTGGTGCTTTAGGAACTTTAGAAACATTGGCATTTCAAATCGCAACAGTTTTTGAAACTTTAAATCCTAAAATAACCCTTCCAAACATTGTAGTTTTTGCAGCTGATCATGGCATTGCAAATCATGGTGTAAGTGCTTATCCGCAAGATGTTACCCGACAAATGGTGGGTAATTTTCTTGAAGGCGGTGCAGCAATAAATGTATTCTGTAAACAAAACAACATACAATTATCTATTGTAGATGCCGGCGTTAATTATGATTTTCCAACAAATGCGAATCTGATTCATGCTAAAATTGCCAAAGGAACTCAATCTTTTTTACATATTCCCGCAATGAGCGAGTCAGAATTGGAATTGTGTTTCGAAAAAGGAAAATCGATTGTTGACACGATCGCCAAAATGGGCTCTAATTGCATTGGATTTGGTGAAATGGGAATTGGAAATACTTCTACGGCTTCGGTTTTAATGAGTCTTTTAACTGATTTGTCTATTGAAGATTGTGTTGGAAAAGGCACAGGAGTTGAAAACGAAAAATTACTTCAAAAACAGGAATTACTCAAAAAAGCTATTGAAAATTATTCCGGTCAAGCCGAATTAAAACAGCAACTTGCCTATTTTGGTGGTTTTGAAATTCTACAAATGGCTGGCGGAATGCTGACTGCTTTCGATTATAAAATGATCATCTTAGTTGATGGTTTTATTTGCAGTGTGGCTTTTTTAATCGCTTCAAAAATGAATTCTGACATCATAAAAAATGCTGTTTTTTGCCATTGTTCGGCTGAAAAAGCACATCAAAAACTTTTGAATTACCTGAATGCAAAACCTATTTTAAATCTGGATTTACGTTTGGGTGAAGGAACCGGCTGTGCAGTGGCTTTCCCTATTTTAAAATCGGCTGAAGCATTTTTGAATGATATGGCCAGTTTTGAAAGTGCCGGAGTTAGCAGGAAATAAAAAAAGTTGAAGTTTTGAGTATTCAGTCAAAAAATATTATATATGCCATTAGTAAAAGTTTATATCCATTTTGTTTGGAGTACAAAAAACAGATTCCCATTTTTAGATTCAATAGAATTAAGAGAAAAAGTTTGGAATCACATTAGAGAGAATGCGAAGGAAAAAGGTATTTATGTTGATTTTATAAGTGGATATTCAGATCACTGTCATTGTATCATTTCTTTAGGAGTAGATCAAAATATTCAAAAAATAATGCAATTACTAAAAGGAGAATCTTCTTTTTGGATCAATAAAAACAAATTGACAAAACAAAAATTTGAATGGCAGGATGAATATTTTGCTGTGTCAGTTTCGGAATCTTTAATTGATAAAGTTCGAGATTATGTTAAAAATCAAGAAGTTCATCATAAGAAAAAAACTTTTCAGGAAGAGTATGATGAAATTATTAGCAAATTTGGGTTTCAAAAAGACAATCAATAATAGAATTTGGCTAAAGCCTTTCTAACTTAATTTCTTTTATGTCCCCAGATAAATCTGGGGGCTATTCAAAAAACAGCAATATAAATAATAAAAATTTACACACAATACAGATTTGAATTGCCAACATCTTTAGATGTTGGTCTATATATTGATAATCAAGATGGCTTTAGCCAAATAACCCTACATCTCTTTACATGAAAAAAGAACTCCATATCTTCTTTACCTGTTTAATGTTTTACACTAGAATTCCGTGTCCAAAAAGCATCACACACCATCCTGATTATTTAAACAAAGCTACTCGCTATTTTCCTTTCATTGGATGGATTGTGGGGAGTATTTCTTTTCTAGCATTTTTTCTTTTTTCATTTTTTCTATCAATAGAAACAGCAGTTATTTTTGCCTTTATAGCTTCAATTCTAACAACCGGAGCTTTTCATGAAGATGGTTTTGCAGATGTTTGTGACGGATTTGGCGGAGGCTGGACCAAAGAAAAAATCCTGATGATTATGAAAGATAGTGCCATTGGTGCTTATGGAGCAATTGGATTGGTTTTACTTTTTTTATTGAAATTCAAATTGCTTTCGGAGTCTGTTTCACTTTTTAAAACAGATAACTCTATTGCATTTTTTCAGGTTTATCTTTTATTCATTTCTGCACATG
This sequence comes from Flavobacterium chilense, assembly GCF_001602525.1. GTDB lineage: Bacteria > Bacteroidota > Bacteroidia > Flavobacteriales > Flavobacteriaceae > Flavobacterium > Flavobacterium chilense. The sequence goes on along the minus strand of NZ_LSYT01000012.1, from coordinate 71,684 downwards.
CTTTAAGTCGTCTGGCTGCCATTTCAATTATTTTTACGCATCAATATTCCAGAGATGATGCTTCAGGCAAAAGTAAACCAATTGCTAAAAATCATACCTGGAAAGAAATTTCAGGTTCATTTTTCTTCGGATTAATGCCACTCTTCGCTTTCTCTTATTTTCAGTATAAATTCCTTTTTGCTTTGATTCCGGTATTTATAATGCGTTATTTTTTAGCCCACTATTTTCAAAAATGGATAGATGGCTACACAGGAGATTGCCTTGGTGCAACACAACAGGTTTGTGAAGTGGTTTATTATTTAAGCATTCTCTTGATATGGAAATTTATCTAGTCCGTCATACCGAAACGATTTGCGAAAAAGGGATTTGCTACGGACAAGCAGATGTTGATTTAGCTGAACCATTTGGCTCTGTTTTCGAGAATATTGTTTCTCAATTACCATCAGAAGCGGTGCTTTTTTCGAGCCCTTCAAAACGTTGTACAATTTTAGCCCAATACATTCAAAATGCTATAAAGCTTGCATTATTTGAAAAAGATTCCCGTTTGATGGAAATGAATTTTGGGGATTGGGAATTGAAAAACTGGAACGATATTTCTCCTGAGCAACTCAATCCGTGGATGGAAGATTTTGTAAACATTAGTGTTTCAAATGGTGAATCGTTTGTTGAATTACATCAAAGAGTGGGCGATTTTCTGGCTGAACTTGTCTCGAAAAACATTACTAAACCTATTATCATAATAGCCCATGCCGGAGTGATTAGAAGTATTCTATGTCATCAGACTTCGTTACCCTTAAAAGATGCCTTTAACAACAAAGTAGATTTTGGTCAAGTCATTAAAATTAAACTATAAAAGCCTATTTTGTTTCGAATTTGTTTTAAAAAGTCAAACAAATTTGAAAATTCGACAATTTTAACTTTATCTTTGCACGAAATTAAGGTTGTGTTTATTTCAAAACACATTAAAAGGGAATCAAGGAATTAACAAAAAACTTGAGCTGTACCCGCAACTGTAAGCTTTGTTCTGAAAAGAATGCTTGTTGTTACTACAAAACCACTGCTCGCCAAGACGAATGGGAAGGTAAACAACAAGACGCAAGCCAGGAGACCTGCCTTTGTAACAAATATCGAGCTCTCGGGAAAAAGAGTGTAGAAATTATGACTTTAAAAAAACTTTTTGCTTTTTCTTTCCTGTTATTGTGCCAGATTATTTTGGCGCAGAACGATTCTATTAATAAATTGAAAGAAGTTGTAGTTTCAGATGCCAATCTGAAAAAATACTCCGGTTCTCAATCGGTATTAAAACTCAATGACTCCATTATCAATAAGAATGAGACTTTACTGACTGATTTATTAAATTTTAATTCCACTATTTATTTTAAAGAATACGGACGCGGAATGCTTTCTACAGTTGCCTTTAGAGGTACAACGGCATCGCAAACAGCAGTAATCTGGAATGGAATAAATATCAACTCTCAAATGAACGGAAGTACTGATTTTAACACGATTTCAGGTTCTGATTATAATTCTGTCAGTGTAAAAGCCGGCGGAGGAAGTGTCATTTATGGTAGCGGTGCTGTTGGAGGAACTGTTCACCTGAATAATGATCTTGGCTTTTACAAGAGGTTCGAAAACAATTTGAGATTAGATTACGGAAGTTTCAATACCATTGGAATCAATTATAAAACTAATATTTCGAACGAAAAATGGAGCGCACAAATTGGTTTTTCTAAAAATAGTTCAACAAACGATTATAAATATTTAAACCAATACAACTGGAAGGGCGAACAACGCTGGAATCAAAACGGACAGTACGACATTATTACAATGAGTGCCAATGTTGGCTATAAATTCGACTCAAAAAACAGTTTAAAATTGTACTCTCAAACTTCAAATACCGATAGAAACACATCATTGATCTCAGAAACCGAAACTAAAACCCGATATGTAAATGGTTTTAATCGAAATTTACTGGAATACGATGGCGATTTTGGCAAATTTAGCACCAACCTCAAAACGGCTTATATCTTCGAAAATTACCAGTATTACCCAAATAATGCCGTTAATTTTTTTACATATGGAAAAACAGAAAGCCTGATTACAAAAGCAGATTTAGGATATAAGTTTTCTAAATCCATACAAGTAAATGCCATCTTAGACTACAACAGAACAAAAGGATATGGAAGTGGTTTTGGTGATCATGTCAGAGAAATTAGCTCAGCTACCTTATTAGTCAAACAAGATGTTTCAACAGATTGGAAAAATGAATTTGGCATTCGAAAAGAGTTCACAGATAATTATCAATCACCTGTTTTATTCTCCTTGGGATCTTCATACCAATTCAGCAAATTATACAATCTAAAATTAAATTTATCCCGAAATTTCAGAATTCCAACTTTTAATGATTTGTACTGGGAACAAGGCGGAAATCCTGATTTAAAACCTGAAAGCTCTTATCAGGCAGAGATTGGCAACGTTTTTACATTCAGGAACATTTCACTTACACAAACCTTTTATTATATGAAAATAAAAGATTTATTGCAGTGGGTTCCTGGCAGTAACGGAATTTGGTCACCAAAAAACACAGACAATGTTAATAGTTATGGCGCTGAGACTTTATTGAGCTGGAAAAAACATTTTGGTAAAAATTACTTTGCCGCAAATGCCACTTATGCCTACACTGTTTCTAAAGATGAAGCCACTAAAAAGCAACTCTTTTTTGTGCCTTTTCATAAAGCAACTGCATCTTTTTCCTATTCAAGAAACCAAATTTCTGCTTATTATCAATTTATGTATAATGGTTTTGTTTACACTACAGGAGATAATAATCCAACAGAAATTGTAAATGATTATAATGTTTCGAACATCGGAATTGATTATGATTTTAAATTTCTGGATGCTTTCAAGCTTGGATTTCAGGTTTTAAATCTTTTCAATAAAGAATATGAAAGTCTGGAATACAGACCTATGCCGGGTCGTAATTTTAATATGTATTTAACCTTAAAATTTTAATATGATGAAATTTAGTAAATTATTTTTAATAGTACTTAGCGTCTCGTTATTCGTTTCGTGTTCAAATGACGATAACAACGATACCCCAAAAGGAGTTTATGACAAAGGCTTTTTTATTTTGAATGAAGGAACTACACAAGCTACTGTTTCATTTTCAAGTAATGACCTTAGTACTTTTACTAAAGACGTTTATTCTACTGTAAACGGAAATGATATCCTTGGAAAATTTGCACAAAACATCTTTTTTAACGGAGACAATGCCTATATTATTTCTGGTGGAGCCAATAATATTACGGTAGTTAACCGATATACTTTTAAATTAATTACAAAAATCGAAACTGGTTTAAAAAACCCAAGATACGGAGTTGTAAAAGATGAAAAAGCTTATGTTACAAATGCAAACACTTATTCATACGAAAATGCAGCAACAGGAGATACAGATGATTATGTTGCAGTAATTAACCTTGCAACCAATACTTTGGAATCTAAAATTGACTTAAACTCTACCGCGAACAGAGTTGTGTTAAAAGATGGAAAACTTTACATCACTGATTCTTACAATGATAAATTATTAGTTGTAGATATTGCAACGAAAAAACTGGATGCTCCTGTACAAATTGGTCTTAACGCTGATTGTATTGAAGAAGACAATGGGGTTTTATACATTTTAAAAGGAGGTTTTGGGAATTCTAGTGAACTTGTAAAAGTAAAAATAGCAGACAAAACAACTAGTAAAATTACTTTTCCTGAAAGTTTAAATGGTGCCGGATTTATGGATCTTGAAGACAGTAAAATTTACTATACAGTAGGAAGTTCTGTTTACATGATAAACACTAACGCTACAGCTGCATCAACAACTGCAATTGTGACTACGCCTGCAACTTACATATACGGATTTGCAGTTAACAACGGTCGCATTTATGTTGCCCAAGGAAACTTTAAAACAGATGGTAAAGCTTACATTTACAATTTAGCCGGTGCATTACAAAAAGAATTAACTACTGGTATTGGAAGTAACGGTTTTTACTTTAATGATTAATCATCATTTATTTTTTTAGAATTAGTTTTTGGAATATATTTCTAATAAAAAAGGCTTTCATTTCTGAAAGCCTTTTTTATTGGTTTTATTTTAATGCTCTTAAAAGTCCTTCAGGAGCTTTCTCGAGATACATTTGATTTCTTATTCCATTCATTGCTTTAACATCTGTAAAACCTTTTAAAGCCACTCCTCTTTCTTCTTCTGTCTTTTTAGTAGTCACACCTGTAATTTTACTTAAAACCACATTTAACAATGGTTCTGACGGATCTCCTAAAACACCTAAATTACTGATACGCTCTAATTGCTCATAAGTTGGTTTTAAACCATCTGTATATTCACCAAAATCAGCCGAATTTACAATTTTTAAAACCAAAGGCTGCATAGCATATTTATGGTTTAAGTTTCTATTTGCTTTTCCAAAAGTGGGAGAATCATATAAAGTAACAGAACCAACGTTTTTACCTACAGTAGTTTCCCCTACCTGAATTACCGAAATATAAGGTGCTAATCCGTTTATTACTAATTCACTTGCAGAAGCTGTACCACTAGTTGTAATGATATATACCTTAGTCATGTTTAAACTATTAATCGCAGCTCCGTCCATTTTATCAACGAATCTGTTATTCAATGATTCCGGATCTTCACTCTCATAGTATTGATTAATTTTTGCATTCCATTTTTCTTTAGCAAAAATTTTATTCGTAAACTGACCTGTAATCATACTAGCCAAACGGGTTGCTGTTTGTATAGAACCTCCTCCATTATATCTTAAATCCAAAACAAAATCCGTAATCCCCTGTGCTTTTAAATCAGCAAAGGCCGCATTAAGCTGCGCATCATAATTAGCATAAAAACCATTGTACATCAAATAGCCAATTTTATGACTTCCGGATGTTATTACTTTATTGATAAAAACAGGATTTTCATCTAAAGTAGTTTTCACTAATGAAACCGATTTGCCATTAGATACAAAATTAGTTCCATCGTAAGTCACCATATTAAGAGTATAACTATCAGCCGCTAAAAGCGATTGATAATTTGAAACCGTAAGTTGTGTTCCGTTGATCGCGCTAAAAAGATCCCCACGTTTGATGTCTTTTTTTGAAGCATCAGAATTTGGAATGATATAACGCACATACCCCACTAAATCGGTACTGCTTCCTGGTTTATAACTCAGTCTGAAATCTACTCCGTTATTTTTAGAAGTTCCCTGAAGTTCCTGTTCTAAAACAGTATAATCATCAACAATCCAGCTAAAACGATCAATAGCCTGTCCTTTAGGAAATTTACTGATAGGTTTATTCAATAAATCCTGAAATAAATCTTCAGGTTTAGAATATCCTCTCAAAAAAGAGTTTAATGCTTCCTGATTACTAAAACGATTATCGGCCAAATTAGGCACATCGGCTTGCCACAAATAAAATTGATTTAAACCTTTCCAGATAAAATCATTAACCTGCAAAGCTGCCGGAGACTCCACATCGTCCTGATCCTCACAAGATTGCAAAGAAAAAGCAAGTAAAAATAATAACAGTACACTCTTTAATATTGTTTTCATATAGTAGGTATCTATGTAGTACTAACGTAAAAATAGTATCTTTAGTTTTAAGTATAATGATTTTAAACTATTTTTTTTATAAAAAAAATTATAATCTGATGTAACAAATAAAATCATGTCTCGTCTGGACTATATAAGCTAACGAATAACCACCGAATTTTATGAATCAGAATGTGTTTATAGAATTAACAAATCCTTTTAAAGACAAAGTTTTTCGTCTGGCAAAACGATTGTTAACCAGTACCGAAGAGGCTGAAGATGCTACTCAGGAAGTAATGGTTAAATTATGGAACAAGAAAGAGAATTTAGACTCTTACAATAGCGTCGAAGCATTGGCCATGACCATGACTAAAAATTATTGTCTGGATCAGTTAAAGTCGAAAAGAGCAGGAAATCTTAAAATTGTTCATAATAATTATACCGATCGCGAAGCGGCATTAGATAAAAAACTGGAAGATTCGGATAGCTTAGAATGGGTAGGAAAAATTATAGGTCAATTGCCTGAACAATTACAAATATTAATTCAGTTACGCGATGTTGAACAATATGAATTTGATGAAATTGCGAAAATTGTCAACATGAATGAAACGGCTATTCGGGTAGCACTTTCAAGAGCGAGAAAAAAAATACGAGAAACAATGCTTAATACACACCGTTATGGAATTCAATAAAATAGAAGATATATTAGAAAAATACTTTCAGGGAGAAACAAGTATTGCTGAAGAAAAACAATTAAAAGAATATTTTTCTTCTCCAAATGTTGCGCAGCATTTAGAACAATACAAACCTATGTTTGGTTATTTCTCTCAGGTAAAAGAACAAAAGTCGACGCAGGAAATACCACTAAAAACTAAAAAACGAAATGTAGCGTGGTTATCAATTGCAGCTTCAGCAGTTGTTTTACTAGGAGTTGGAACCTACTTTTATGTGAGCGAAAAAAATACAACTCCGGTTGTAGCGCAATCTGAACTAGGAACCTATGATGATCCGGAAGAAGCTCTTGCAGCAACGCAAAAAGCTTTAGCTTTATTATCAAGCAATGTTAATGTAGGGATTGAAAGTGTCCACTACATTAAAGAATACGAACAATCAAAAAACAAAATTTTTAAACAATAATCTAAATTCAATCAAAATGAAAAATTTCATCATAACACTAGTTTTCGCATTCGTAAGCCACGCTTTTTATGCTCAGGGAGCATTTGACAAATTTGATGGTCAGGACGATGTAACCTCAGTAATTGTAAACAAAAAAATGTTTGATTTAATGAGTAAAGTAAAAGTTGATGCTTCTGACAAAGAAACGCAACAGTATATTAATCTGATTAAAAAATTAGACTACTTAAAAGTGTTTACCACTAAAAATGCTAAAATTGAAGCCGACATGAAAGCTTCTGCTGACAAATATGTAAAAACAGCCGGTTTAGAAGAATTAATGAGAGTTAATGACAACGGAAGAAACGTAAGAATATCTGTAAAATCAGGAGCAAGTGACACTCAGGTAAAAGAATTGTTAATGTTCATTGATGGTGCTAAAAGCGACGAAACAGTTTTATTATCTTTAACAGGTAACTTTGATATTAACGAGATTTCAGTACTAACAGACAAGATGCAACTTCCTGGTGGTTCTGATCTAAAAAAAGCCTCTAAAGGCAAAAAATAAGATGAAACTAAACGTTTTTACCTCAGTCCTTTTAGTATTATTAACTCTTGTAAGTTGTAATTCTGAACCTTCATTGCAGAAATATTTTGTAGAAAACAGTAATAATAAAAATTTTATTGCTCTGGATGTTTCTCCCAGTATTTTAAATCTGGATAAAGCCAGGTTGTCTGCAGAGCAAAACGAAGCTTTAAAATCATTCGACAAAATGAATATCTTAGCTTTTAATGCCAATAATCAAAATCAGGCTCAATTTGAAGCAGAAAGAGCCAAGGTTAAAGTGATTTTAAAAAATCCACAGTATCAGGAATTAATGAAGTTTGGCTCAGGTAAAGACGGCGCATCAATAAGCTATGTTGGTTCTGATGACAATATCAATGAATTTGTAATTTTTGCCAACAAAAAAGAAACAGGTTTTGCAGTCGTTCGTGTATTAGGAAAAAATATGAATCCAAACAATATTATGACCTTAATGTCTGTTTTGAAAGAGTCAAAAATTGACATGGAACAATTAAAACCATTGCAACAGATGCTTAAAAAATAACATCTGTCTTACTTTAAAAATGAAAAAGCTCCAATTATGGAGCTTTTTTTATTTTATCATTATACCTCAAAAATAAATGCACAATTATATATTACGAATTATTTGAAAGATTATACTGTATAATAGTTTATTGCAATTTATTTTGATGTGAACGTAATTTAATTATATTTGCAATCAACCAATTAAGTTTATTAATTTAAAACTTACTAATTAACCAACCAAAAAAGAACCGTCTCATTGAAAAAAGCGCTTAAAATTATACTTAAAATATTTTTGGTATTTTTTGGACTTATTGCCATTTATCTTCTTGCTGTATTTTCACTTCCCAAAATAACTGTTGATCAGGAACCTGACACAAAACCCGAAGTCGAAATTTATATCCTCACCAATGGCGTTCATACTGATATTGTAATGCCTGTAAAAAACAATCAGATGGACTGGAGCCAAAAGGTGAAGTTTGAAAACACAAAAGCTTCAGATTCTACTTTTAAATATTTAGCAATGGGCTGGGGAGATAAAGGTTTTTATCTCGAAACTCCTGAATGGTCTGACTTAAAAGCTTCGGTTGCATTCAAAGCAGCTTCCGGTCTTAGTACTACAGCAATTCATGCAACCTATTATAAACACCTAAAAGAAGGTGCTGATTGCAAAAAAATAATGATTAGTACAGCACAATACGATCGCTTGATAAAATATATTTCTGAGAGCTTTCAACACGATGCTTCCGGGAATTTCTTACCTATAAAAACGAACGCAAATTATGGCAAAACCGATGCTTTTTATGAAGCTAATGGTAGCTATAGTGTGTTTCATACCTGCAATACATGGGCAAATACCGCCTTAAAAGCCAGCGGACAAAAATGTTGTTACTGGACCGCTACAGATTCAGGAATTTTTTCAAAATATAAATAAATTAAATAAACATGGTACAAAAAACATCGAATGCCTTTATAGCGGCATCTTGGGTAGCTCTTGGAGCAGGAACGGTAGGTTTTATAGTTGGACTTGCAAGAGCAGAAATGCTATTAAATGAAAAAGGATACTATTTCACTGTTTTAATGTTTGGTCTTTTTGCTGTTGTTTCACTACAAAAAAGTGTTAGAGACAGACTTGAAAAACTGCCTGTAACAGACATCTATTACGGAATTTGCTGGTTCGGAACCCTTTTATCGATTGTATTATTAGTAGTCGGACTTTGGAATGCTACTATTTTACCAAGCGAAAAAGGTTTTTATGCTTTTGCGTTTTTATTAGCCTTATTTGGCGCTATCTCTGTTCAAAAAAATACAAGAGACAATATGTCGTTCAGTCAAAATGAATAATTTCAAACTATTATATTAACCAAAAACCAACTTCCAAAATTTAGTTAACCAAAAAAGGCTCCAAAAATTGGAGCCTTTTTATTTATAAAGAATTTGAGATTATTTACTCAAATACATTTTTCTTCTTGAGTACAATTCGTAGAACTGATCGTCTTTTAAATCATCTATAAACAAGATACTTTCTCCTGTTGATTTCATTTCAGGTCCTAATGCTTTGTTTACATTATGGAATTTACTGAAAGAGAAAACAGGTTGTTTGATTGCATATCCTTTCAATTGTGGGTTAAAGTCAAAATCAGTTACTTTATTATGACCTAACATTACTTTTGTAGCGTAGTTTACGTAAGGTTCTCCGTAAGCTTTTGCAATAAATGGTACTGTTCTGGATGCTCTAGGGTTTGCTTCGATAATGTAAACTGTATCATCTTTTATCGCAAACTGAATATTGATTAAACCAACAGTTTTTAAAGCTCTTGCAATTTTCACTGTATGATCTTTAATTTGTTGCATTACAAATTCTCCCAAGTTAAAAGGAGGTAAAGTAGCATTACTATCTCCCGAGTGAACTCCGCAAGGTTCGATGTGCTCCATAATTCCTATGATATAAACATTACCATCAGCATCACAAATCGCATCAGCTTCAGCTTCGATTGCCCCGGCTAAATAGTGATCCAGAAGTAATTTATTTCCTGGAATTGTTTTCAATAAATTGATAACATGCTCCTCTAGTTCTTTTTTGTTGATTACAATTTTCATTCCCTGACCTCCTAACACATAAGAAGGACGAATTAATAGTGGAAAATCTAACTGATCTGCAAGAGCAGAAGCCTCGTCAGCTGTTTCAGCGATTCCAAATTGCGGGAAAGGAATATGTAATTCTCTTAATAAGTCTGAGAAACGACCTCTGTCTTCGGCTAAATCAAGCGCATCAAAACTGGTTCCGATGATTTTCACACCGTATTTAGACAATTTTTCAGCCAGTTTCAAGGCTGTTTGTCCACCTAACTGCACAATAACACCTTCCGGTTTTTCATGCTGAATGATATCGTAAATATGTTCCCAGAAAACAGGCTCAAAGTATAATTTATCAGCTGTATCAAAATCAGTCGAAACCGTTTCAGGATTACAGTTGATCATGATAGTTTCGTAACCACATTCTTTAGCAGCCAAAACTCCGTGCACACAAGAATAATCGAACTCAATTCCCTGTCCAATTCTGTTTGGTCCGGAACCTAAAACTACAATCTTCTTTTTATCTGTTACAACACTTTCGTTATCTACATAACGCTCACCGTTTGCTTTTTCAATTTCTGCCTCAAAAGTCGAATAGTAATAAGGTGTTTTTGCTTTAAATTCAGCAGCACAAGTATCTACTAATTTAAACACACGGTTAATATTCAAATCCATACGTAAAGTATGTACTTCGCTTTCTAAGCAGTTTACCATGTGAGCAATTTGTCTGTCGGCAAAACCTTTTTGTTTCGCTTCAAGCAATAAATCTTTTGGAAGATCAGTAATCTTATAGTTAGAAATTTCTTTCTCTAAAGTATAAAGCTCTTCGTATTGTTTTAAGAACCACATATCAATTTTTGTGATTTCATGAATACGACTCAACGGAATTCCCATTGCGATAGCATCATAAATTACAAAAACACGATCCCAACTCGCAAAAGTTAGTTTCTCGATAATTTGTTCATAGTTTTTATATCCTTTTCCGTCAGCACCAATTCCGTTTCTCTTGATTTCCAAAGATTGAGTTGCTTTGTGCAATGCTTCCTGGAACGAACGTCCAATTCCCATTACCTCACCAACAGATTTCATCTGAAGTCCTAAAGTCCTGTCAGCACCTTCAAATTTATCAAAGTTCCAACGTGGTATTTTCACGATTACATAATCAAGAGTTGGTTCAAAAAGAGCCGAAGTTGATTTTGTAATTTGGTTTTGCAATTCATCTAAGTTGTATCCTAAAGCCAGTTTAGAAGCAATTTTAGCAATTGGATATCCGGTAGCTTTTGATGCTAAAGCAGAAGAACGAGATACACGAGGGTTAATCTCGATGGCAACAATATCTTCTTTTTCGTCTGGCGAAACTGCAAATTGTACATTACAGCCTCCTGCAAAATTTCCGATACTACGCATCATTAAGATTGCATAATCACGTAATTTTTGGAATGTTGTGTCTGATAATGTCATCGCTGGTGCAACTGTAATCGAATCTCCGGTATGAATTCCCATTGGATCCATATTTTCAATCGAACAAATGATTACAACATTATCATTTTTATCTCTTAAAAGCTCTAACTCATATTCTTTCCATCCCATTAAAGCTTTATCAATTAAAACTTCGTGAATTGGAGAAGCTTCAAGTCCGCGTGTTAAAAGCTCATCAAAATCTTCTTTTTTGTAAACCACAGCTGCTCCTGTTCCTCCAAGTGTAAATGAAGGACGAATTACTAACGGGAAACCAAATTCCTGAGCAATTTCTTTTCCTTCTAAATATGAAGTAGCTGTTTTTGCAGGTGCAGTTGGTACATTAATTCTTTCAAGAAGTTGTTTAAACTGCTCTCTGTCTTCTGTAATATTAATAGCGTTTACATCAACTCCAATTAATCTTACTCCGAAATCCTGCCAGATTCCTTTTTCTTCAGCTTCCAAACACAAGTTCAAAGCTGTTTGCCCTCCCATTGTTGGCAAAACAGCATCAATTTGTGGATGTTCCTTCAGAATTTCAATAATCGATTTTGTCGTTAGTGGTTTCAAATAAACATGATCGGCCATAGTTGGGTCGGTCATGATAGTCGCTGGATTTGAGTTTATCAAGATAACTTCAATCCCTTCTTCACGAATAGAACGTGCAGACTGAGATCCTGCATAATCGAATTCGCAAGCTTGACCAATAACAATAGGTCCCGAACCTATTATTAAAACGGATTTAATTGATGTGTCTTTAGGCATTGTATATGTATTGTGTAGTTATATAAGTACTTTAAAAAACATCCCTAGTATGCTATAAACTAGAATGTTGAGAAAATTTTTACCGACAAGGTATAAAAAAAGGCGATACTAAAAAAGTAACGCCTTATTTATGTTTATAGAAACATTATTTTTTGTGTCTAGGCTCGCTAGAAACAGTTAATTTATGTCTTCCTTTTGCTCTTCTACGCGCTAGAACTTTTCTTCCATTCGCAGAAGCCATTCTGTCCATAAATCCGTGCTTATTTCTTCTTTTTCTTTTCGATGGTTGAAATGTTCTTTTGCTCATTGCTTTGTATCTTTAAAATGGTATCTAATATCTCTTTTCTGTTTTTGAATATCGTTATTCCAAAACCGAGTGCAAATATACAAAGACTTTTTTTTCTGGCAAGTACTTTAATAAAAATATTTTTAATTCATTTTACTATATTTGCAATCACAAATATACATCTATTATGTTTCACAAAAATATTAAACTTATTTTAGCCGGACTTCTTGTAGTTGCTGGCATCTGGCAATTTACTGAAAGTAATATCGGGAACGGAATCTTCCTTATTTTATTGACGGCTATTCCAATTTTTCTTTACTTTAAAAACGAATTTATCCTTTTAGCCTTCCTTAAATTAAGAAAACAAGACTTTGAAGGCGCTAAAAAATGGCTCGCATATATCAAGAACCCTGAAGCTGCATTAGTAAGAAAACAACAAGGGTATTTTAATTACCTTCACGGTATCATGCTTTCTCAAACTAATATTAACCAGGCTGAGAAACATTTCAAAAAAGCAATCGAGCTTGGGCTATCAATGGATATGGATTTAGCAGTAGCAAAATTAAACCTTGCCGGAGTTGCAATGTCACGCCGAAGAAAACTTGAAGCAACTAATTTACTGAACGAAGCTAAAAAGTTAGACAAACAAGGAATGTTAAAAGAGCAGATCTCAATGATGAAAGAACAAATGAAGAAAATCTAATCTTCAAATTCTCAATATTTAAAATCCCAAATTCCAAAAGAGTTTGGGATTTTTTATTTTTAATCCGGAGCTATTTCCTGCTATCCGCTTGTATCTTTTATGGCGAAACCCGCCATAAAAGGATACCGCTCCTATCAGGGCTAAGGCTTTAGATTTCAAAAAAAACATTTAGCTATTTAATCGATCAGACTGAGCGAAGTTGTAACCTTTTAAACCCAAAAGCCTTTGACTTTTTTCCGGGCAGTATTAATATTAATCCTCTAATATAATAGAAGGTAAATTCTCATTCAGCCATTTGTACTTATTCAGGATCATGATATGAGTTCCTCCTTTTACCACAATGCAACTGTTAATATATTTTATAGGAAAAACATCATCTTTATCTCCATGAATATGAATTACCTTCTCATCAATCTGATTTCGGTTCCATAAAATAACAGACTCGACAGCCCATTGGAGATAGTTAAGATCACGTACAGCCAGAAACTTCTCGTATAATTTAATTCTTTTGTTGACTTTCTCCCCAAAAGAATATTTAGCGAGATTCTCAATATTCAAAATCAACTTCATCGGAATCAGTTTGTAAGCCTTTGTAGTTTTTCCAATTTTCATTCTTCTTGGAAATTCGGCATTACTTCTGACACTCGAAATAATAATTACTTTTCGGGCTTTGATATGTTTTGAAATCTCCTGCACCAAAATACCACCAAAAGACACACCAATTAAAACCGGATTTTCGTGTTTGATTTTCTTTGAAATTCTCAGTGCATAATCAGACAATGATTCTTTTGGCTGCGGAATTTCCCATTCCAGCAAACACATTTCAAAAACAGATTCATCTAATTTGATTCGCTCAAAAATAGCCGGACTAGCCGCCAGGCCAGGCATAAAATATACAGGAATTTTACTCATTTGGCAGAAGAAGAATTAAGATTACAGATTTTAATTTCACGTTAAAATTACTTTTTTTAACAATATACACTGCAAATCTTACACCACAATTATTTTTTGAATCTAATAAAATCGCAAAAAAGCCTGCTAATACAAGCAACTGCAGCGGTATTAAAAAATAATTTCATATTGAGAATCAAATGATTACCTTTGCAGTCAATTTAACCATTATTTAAATATCATTCCAAGATCTTTTAAATAATGCTGCGAACGTTCTTTTTCTATTATTTTTTTTTAAACCTACCAAAAAAACATGACTAATATGGAACCTATTGAAACTATGGAAATCAAAGACAACACTTTTGCAAGACAATTTGAAGCCATAGTCCCTGAAGGATTACTCTCTGTAGAGTATTCATTTCAGGAAAAAAAAATCTTCTTAACTAAAATAAATACACCAGAAGGCTTTGAAAATCAATCATTAATTGATTTATTACTAAAAAACATTATGGAAATTGTCACTGAAAAGAAATTCAGATTAATGCCTATCCACCCAAAAATTGTGTTATTCATCAAAAAAAATCCAAAATACAAAGAGTTATTACCTCCGGGAATCAGGATTTAATTTTAAAAATAACCAATAATTCGGAGCCATAATCCTCCAATTACCATATAAATAAAGAGCATCACTAAACCGGTTACCAAACCTTTAACCCACCAACTCTTTAAGTCAACATATCCGCTCCCAAAGAAAACAGGCGCCGGACCATGACCATAATGTGTTAAAGTTCCGTAAAGTGATCCCACAAAACCCAGCATAAAAGCTAACAATAATCCCGGAATTCCAAGAGAAACTCCTACTCCAAGTAACGCCGCATACATGGCTGCCACGTGTGCGGTTGCACTTGCAAACAGATAATGGCTAAAAAAGTACACTAATACTATAATCGGGAAAGCCATTTGCCAGCTCAGTCCACCAATTTCAGCTTTTACCAAATTACTAAACCAGCCTATAAATCCCAGTTCATTTAGCGAACTTGCCATCATTACCAAAACCGAAAACCAAACAATGGTGTCCCACGCCCCTTTTTCGGCTTTGACATCATCCCAGGTTAAAACCGAGGTAAGAAGCAAAATGACCAAACCAATAAAGGCAGTTGTAGTAGCATCAATAGAAAACAAATCACCTGTCATCCATAAGAACAACAAAATAAAGAAAGTCAGCAACATCATCCATTCGTTGCGACTTATTGGCCCCATTTCTTTTAACTTTTGAGCTGCAATTTGAGGAGCATCACCTGTTTTTTTAAGTTCAGGCGCATAAATTTTATACAATACAAACGGAATCACAAAAAAGGACACTAAACCGGGAACTATGGCAGCCGTTGCCCAGGAAATCCAACTAATTTTAATTCCTAAATTAAGGGCAAATTTTTGACACATGGGATTACTCGCTGTTCCGGTTAGAAACATAGACGAAGCAATTAAATTGGCATTATAACTACTCAACGTTAAATAAGAACCTAATTTTCTATGAGTTTCCGGCTGATCTGGCATTGAACCAAAACTCATTGACATCGACTTCATAATAGGATAAATAATTCCTCCTCCTCTCGCTGTATTACTTGGTACAGCAGGAGCCAGAACCAAATCTGCCAAACCTAAACCATAAGCAAGACCCAACGAACTTTTTCCGAATATTCGAATAAACAAAAAAGCAATTCTGTTTCCTAAACCTGTTTTAATAAATCCTCTTGCGATAAAAAACGAAATACCTATAAGCCAGATCACTTTATCACCAAAACCTCTTAAAGCCAGTGTGATCGATTTTCCAGCTTCTCCCGGAGCCAAAACCTGCGACAAAGCAGTCAGAGCAATGGCAATCATACACATCGTTCCCATTGGAGCCGCTTTTAGGATAATCCCTAGAATTGTTGCTACGAAAATGGCAAACAAATGCCAGGCTTCAATTTTTACACCGTCCGGAGCAGGAATAAGCCAAATTGCGATTCCAACCGCAAGTGTAATCAAGGTTTGAGGAATTTTTACTTCTTTCATAAAAACAGGAATTAAATTATATTAAAGTCGGAGTTGTAGCTGAATCAGGAATAAATCATCATTATAAAAAGATGTATCCGGAACATTCTTATCATATCTGTCAATTTCAAACCCCATTTCTATACGTCCCAAATAAGCTTTACCAAACTCCAAACTTAACATAGGAGTATAGGTTTTACGAACATTTGAATTGATTTTATAATTATTATCAAAAGATTCAAATCGGCAGGACAACTCCAGTGAGGTTAATTTTTTATAATCGACCACATATCTCAGATTAGGCAGGAAATAAACTCCACGCATTTGATAATCTGCAACATTTGAAGTTCTTGAATCTGCAGGCAAGGAGAAATATAAATTATGATTGGTTCCCTGCTTATACTCTATTTGTAAATCAAACGTAAATCGATCTGTTAGTTTAAAATCACTGGTAATATCAGCACCCAAAGCAAAAACTTTTTGATCAGATCGCTTTCCTATTCCACCATTTAAACCCAGATTTATTTTATGCTCTTTAGACAAACCAAAAACCCATCGTGTAGCATATTGTTTCCCGTTGTCATTATCCATTTCCTGATTACGCCCGTTTCCGTTCAGAACAGAAACTGCATAACTTACAGGAATTTTACCAATGTCAAAATCTCCCGTTGCAGAAGCTCCAATTTGAAAACTCGTCCAGCCATTTTTTCCAAACTCATAATACTGATTCGAGAAATCAAATGATTTAATAATATCAACAGGTACTAATTCTTCTATACCAAAAGCAGGTCTGAATTGTCCTCCTGTTAAAGCGATATATTTACTAAAAGTATATTTCCCGTATGCATTTTCAAGGACTTTTCCTTTTGGGTCTGATTTAAAATCGGCCAGGTTTACCAAGATCACAACTTCGGTAGTGCTGCTTAATTTAGTATTAAGACCAACACGCATTCTTTTTATATCAAATGAACTCTGGGTAACTTCTCCTGTAGAATGATGCACACCTAACACATCGATATTATCGCCAAAACTTTCCAAATATCTGGCTTGTAAAAGTCCTTTAAATTGAAATTGAGGATATTTAACTGCACTTTCAGAATCTGTCTGAGAATCTGTAGCAGCAGTTTGGGCATTTATAAAAAATGGAAATATAAGAAAGACAAAAACAATTTTTAAGTGTAAAGATCTGATCATAAACTCTAAAATAAAAATTAAGCCAATATTAGCTGAATTTGAAACCTAAATCTCAAATCGTATTTTATATTAAACAATAATTCACAATTTTTCAGCAACCAATATTTGATATGCTGTATCCAAAGTTTACTTTTTTAATTTATGTCGATTTTGTGGCATTTGTTTTTGATTTAAATACGTTCTTTCAGATTCAAAAATTGGTTCAAAATCCAAAAGCAGTGTTTTCTAACATTCACTAAATGTAAGAATCTTTTAAAGCGATTTTAGAATAAACACACTATAACTATCTTAATAGTATGTTAATTAAAAATTACGATGACTAAGGTATAAAAAAAATATAAATATCTAACTACTAACTATAACTTTCTGTATAGCAAGATAAACAGGTCAAAAGTGTTTTTAAAAAATCTCATAGATTACTTTCTGCAAAAATAGCACATGTAAGATTAATATTCTTAACTTTGTAAATACCCCTATCGCTCTTTAAATCTGTCTTTTTGAATATCTTACAAAAAAGTGTTTAAGATTTACTATAACTCCAGAAACAAAATTATGATGAGAAAACATTTACCTATTTTCATTTTCTTTCTTTTTCTAAATTACAGCTATAGCCAGATCGAAGTTTCTACAACCCTGGAAGATGCTATAAATAAGGCTATAGAAAAAAGTGCTTCATTAAAAAACAAGGATTTAGATATCGAAAAACTAAATCTTCAGGAAAAGGGAGTCTGGAATAAATACATTCCAACCATTGAAGCCAGTGCACTTTACTCTTATTTTGACAATAAACTAACTGTCGATCTGCCTACGGCTACCATTCCTATTGTGAATTATCCGTTATTTGACGGAAAAACTGCTTTTAAAAACTATGGAAACATTTTCAATGGAAGTGTAATGGCAAAAACGGTTCTTTTTAGCGGAATGCAAATTCCTAACGGAGCCAAAGCTATACAGGAAAAAACCAAAGGAACCGAGTTCTTAAAAGAATCCGAAAAAGATCAAATCATAAAAGATGTTATCAATACATTTGATCAGCTTGAACTTTTAAAACAAATAGAAAAACTAATAAAAGACAGCGAAAACAGACTGGACACTGAAACCAAACGCGTCACAAAAGCTATAGAACAAGGACTTGCAGTTCCGTATGACAGAGATAAAATAAAACTGGCTTCTCTGGAATTAGCTTCAAAAAAAATTGAATTAGACGGAAAACGAAAGTTGGTCTATAAAAAGATTCAGTATCTCACCGGTTATTCGGTAAACGAAATTGAGAATGTTCACTATAATTTGGTTCCTTATCTGATTGCGGATGAAAAGTTAAGCACTCAGAATAAACAAGAAATAAAAGCCTTAGAATCGTTCAAAACCGCTTATGAATATCTGCTAAAAAAAGAAAAAGGCACTTATTTACCTACTCTAGGTGCTTTTGGAGGTGTTTCTTATTCGAGTTTGTTTAATGCCAATGCTACAACACCTGTTATTACCGGAATCAACGAGGCATTGTATCTGGGTTTAAACGAAGTAACTATAAGTAACAACTGGGTTGTAGGTGCCGCTATGAAATGGGAAGTTTTTTCTGGTTTTGAACGAAAACACAAAGTTCATGAAGCTAAAATAAACATTGAGCAGGTTCAGAACCAAATTGATGATACAAAAGAAAAACTAGAATTGCTTCTGGAGAAAAATCTTGTTGACTATACGGTATTAACTCAAAAAATAGACATTACACAACAGCAGGAAAAAGTAGCCGGTAATAACCTGAATCTGGCAATCAAGCAATACAAAGAAGGTCTGATCAATGTTTCGGAACGGCTTGAAGCAGAAAATGACTCTTATAAAGCATCAGTAAACAAAACAACCACTTTAATAGAGCAACGCTTATCTGCTATCGAAACTATCATCGCTACCGGAGATTTATCAAAAAAACTATCTAAATAAAATTTCTATTTATGAAAAAAGCAATTATCATAATCGGTTTCATTTTCGTTTTTATCAGTTGTCAAAAAGATAAAAAAGAGAATATAATTCAGGGAAAAATAGAAAAGGAACAAATTGCCGTTGTTAGTAAAGTACCCGGCAAGATTTTAAAAATATTTGTCAAAGAAGGAGATCTTGTTCAAAAAGGAGACACGCTGGCTATTCTTGATATTCCGGAAGTAGATGCTAAAAAAAGCCAGGCCGAAGGCGCCGTAACATCTGCCAAAGCACAATATAAAATGGCTGTAAAAGGCGCTACCGAAAATCAAATCAAACAACTTGAAGCCAAAAAGATGGGTCTAAAAGAGCAATATGAATTTGCTCAGAAATCTATCAAGCGATTAACAAACATGCTTAAAGACTCTTTGATTTCGCAACAAACCTATGATGAAACTTTTGCCAAATACCAGGGAGCCCAAGCGCAATATAACGCCGTAATTGCAGAATTGGATGATGCAAAAAAAGGAGCCCGTATTGAACAGCAAACTATGGCTTTGGGACAACAAGACAGAGCTCTTGGCGCTTTACAGGAAGTCGAAACTGCTGATAAGGAACGTTATATTATTGCTCCGCAAAATATGAGTATCGAAACCATTACACTAAATCTTGGCGAACTTGCCCTGCCGGGTTATACTTTATTTAATGGCTACATTGAGAACAGCACTTATTTTCGTTTTACCATACCCGAAAATAAGTTAGCAAAATTCAAACAAGGTCAGGAAATCACGGTTCATGTTCCTTATAAAAAAGAAGATCTAAAAGGAACCGTTTCTACCATAAAACAATTAGGCGCTTACGGCAATATTGCGACAGCATATCCGGATTATGAAATGCAGGAAAGTTTATTTGAAATAAAAATAACGCCTTCAAAACTAGACGAAACAAAAGATCTTATTACAAAAACAACCGTTACTTTATCTCTTTAACTATGCAAAATTTCTTTTCATTGCTTAAACGGGAATTCCGGTTATTCTGGAACAACAATGTACTTCGACTATTATTTATTGGCGCACCAATACTTTACGGAGTTCTGTTAGGATATGTTTATGGTAAAGGCAAAGTGACAGATTTACCTATAATTGTTGTAGATCAGGACCGATCTGAATTAAGCTCAAAAGCCATCCAGATGTTTGAAGATAATGAAGTTCTCTCGATTGCTTCAATTCGATATGATCAAAATAATCTTTCTCAGCTTGCTATTCAAAAAGAAGCGACTTGTGTTGTGATTATTCCGAAAGGTTTCGAAAAAATGACACTCACCAAAAAGTATCCTGAAATTACTACTATTGTCAATACATCTAATGTCCTAACGGCCAATTATGCTTCGACAGCCATACAAGTCTGCCTTGGAACATTAAAAGCCGGTGTTCAAATCGAAACTTTAAGAAAACAAGGTGTTCCGGAAAATCTGCTGGCTTCACAATACGAGCCTTTTAAAACTACATTTATTAAAAAGTACAACCGAAGTACCAACTATATGTATTTTCTCTGGCCGGGCGTTTTGGCAACAGTGCTACAACAGGTTCTTTTGTTGGGACTAGCCCTTTCATTTGCTTCAGAATTTGAAAACAGAACTTTTAAAAACCTGGTTCAACGGTGTCCGTCAATTCTAAAAATGTTAGCTGTAAAAATTATTCCGTATATGATTATGAGCTTTGGCGTATGGCTTATTTATTGGCTTTTTACTTTATGGTTCAGACTTCCGTTTTACGAAAATTTACTTCCACTTACATTTATCGCCGGTATATTTGTCCTTTCTGTTTCTTTTATTGGAATTTTAGTCAGTGTTGTGGTTCCGAATCAGCTTAAGGCCACAGAAATCCTGATGGTTATTGCAACACCAAGTTTTATACTAAGCGGATTTACTTGGCCATTAAGTCAAATGCCACAGGCTGTTCAGGCTATTGCCAATGTTATTCCGCTGACTCATTTTCTTAAAGCTTTCAGGATACTAATAATTGAAAACGGAACTTTTTCACAAACAACAAAACCTATCTGGAACATGATCATTATAGGTTTGGTCTGTTTTGTTGCAGCTTATATTGCTTTGTACTTTAAAAAGAAAAACGTTTTAAAAGAAGCCTAAAAACAAAAAAGCACAAGAATTAAACTTTCTTGTGCTTTAAAATGATGTTATTTCAACTATTTTATTTTTCTATCTCTCTCATCGAGTCCATTTTCTTATGAGCAAGGAAACCAGCTACATCTTCAAAATGCTCTTTAACTCGTTTATTACCAAACTCAAAAACTTTAGTTGCTAATCCGTCAAGGAAATCACGGTCGTGAGAAACCAAAATCAAAGTTCCGTCAAAATCACGTAAAGCATCTTTAATAATGTCTTTCGTTTTCATATCCAGGTGATTCGAAGGCTCATCAAGAATCAACAAGTTTACTGGCTCCAATAATAATTTAATCATTGCCAAACGTGTTTTTTCCCCACCTGAAAGTACTTTTACTTTTTTGGTAATGTCATCTCCCTGGAACATGAAAGCTCCCAAAATATTTTTAATCTGCGTACGAATATCTCCAACTGCAATGGCATCAATGGTTTCAAAAATAGTAGCATTTTCATCTAATAATGAAGCCTGATTTTGAGCAAAATATCCAATTTGTGCGTTATGACCAATTTCAACACTTCCGGAGTCAACGCCTATTTCTTTCATGATCGCTTTGATCATAGTCGATTTTCCTTCTCCATTTTTTCCAACAAAAGCTACTTTCTGACCGCGTTCGATTACAATATTAGCATCTTTAAAAACGACATGATCCCCATAAGCCTTAGACATTTCTTTTACAATAACAGGATATTGACCAGAACGTGCTGCAGGAGGGAATTTTAAACGTAATGCAGATGTATCTACTTCATCAACCTGAACAATCTCCAGTTTCTCCAACATTTTTACACGAGACTGAACTGCATCTGTTTTTGAAAATGTTCCTTTAAAACGATCAATAAAAGCTCTGTTGTCAGCAATCATTTTTTGCTGCTCATCATAAGCTTTTTGCTGATGAATACGACGGTCTTTTCTTAATTCTAAGTAATGGGTATATTTTGCTTTATAATCGTAGATTCTTCCCATTGTTACTTCGATCGTACGATTTGTAATATTATCTACAAATGCTCTGTCGTGCGAAAT
Organism: Flavobacterium chilense; assembly: GCF_001602525.1. GTDB lineage: Bacteria > Bacteroidota > Bacteroidia > Flavobacteriales > Flavobacteriaceae > Flavobacterium > Flavobacterium chilense. Next base: position 49,372 of record NZ_LSYT01000012.1, on the reverse strand, counting down.
TACCACAACGGCTTTTGCCGAATTCACCAAAAACTCTTCTAACCATTGAATACTTTCGATATCCATGTGGTTGGTTGGCTCATCCAGTAAAATTAAATCCGGTTTTTGTAATAAGATTTTAGCAAGCTCAATACGCATTCTCCATCCTCCTGAAAACTCAGAAGTCTGTCTTGTAAAATCTTCGCGTTCAAAACCTAAACCAACTAAAATTTTCTCCACTTCGGCTTCGTAGTTTACTTCTTCAATAGCGTAGTATTTCTCACTTAAGTCAGAAACTCTTTCGATTAGTTTCATATACTCGTCACTTTCGTAATCGGTACGAACTGTTAATTGCTCATTGATTTCGTCGATTTCGGCTTTCATTTTAAAAATCTCACCAAAAGCTTTAGATGCTTCTTCCATTACAGTTGAGCCATCTTTTGTCAATAAGTGCTGAGGCAAATACGCTACAACAGCATCTTTTGGCGTAGAAATACTTCCGGTCGAAGGTTTGCTTTGACCTGCAATAATTTTTAAAAGTGTCGATTTTCCCGCACCATTTTTACCCATAAGGGCTATTTTATCATTTTCATTGATAGCAAAAGAAACATCGCTAAAAAGTGTAGTTCCACCAAACTGAACCGAAATATCGTTAACTGTAATCATTTAGATTTTTAGATTTTTAGACTGCTTAGATTATTAAAATTCTTTGCAAGTATTTTTTTGAAAGCGCAAAGATAGATTAATTAGAGTATTAGACAATATTATTTAGACGACTGTCATTCTTGTTTTTAAAATCGCGTAAATATTCTTACAGATTCTTAATTTTTAGTATTACCTTGTATAATAATTTTAAAATCAGCAAAATATGAAAACGAAATTAAATCTGACCGCTTCTATAATTGCAGGATTATTATTTGGATTTTCTGCAAATGCGCAAAAAACGGTAATTAAAAAAGAAGCTTTACCTGCAAATGCACAAACTTTTTTAAAGACTCACTTTGGGTCAAAAAAGCCAAGCTATATATTAGAGGACAAAGAAATTCTTTCTACAGAATACAAAGTTCAGTTTGATAATAAAATTGAAATCGAATTTGATAAAAAAGGAAACTGGAAAGAAGTTGACGGTAAAAGCGCTAAAATCCCATCATCTATAATTCCTAAAAAAATTGCTTCGTATATAAAAGTTAATTTCCCTAAAGAAAAAGTCACCAAAATAGAAATAGGAACTTTTGGCTATGAAACAAAACTAACCAACGGGTTAGAATTAAAATTCAATTTGAAAGGTGATTTTAGTAAAATCGATAGGTAACATTTAATCCTAAAACATATAAACCCGACAGATTTTTGAAATCTGTCGGGTTTACTAAATTATCTTATTATCAAATTGACTAATTAGATAATTAGATAATTAGTCTTTTCTCCACTTTTTAGTTTCTTCAAAAATGTGTTCTAAGATTGCTGCTTCAGTTTCGTCAAAATCTATGTTTCTTCGTCCCATTACCAGTTTTGCAGTTTCAAAAGCTTTTTTGGTTACATAAGTTGTAAAACCTGCTGCTCCGCCCCACGAAAAACTTGGGACAAAATTGCGAGGAAAACCGCTTCCAAAAATATTAGCACTTACTCCAACTACAGTTCCGGTATTAAACATTGTATTGATTCCGCATTTACTATGATCTCCCATCATTAAACCGCAAAACTGAAGTCCGGTTTTTGCAAAACCTTCTGTTTCATAGCTCCACAATTTTACTTCTTCGTAATTGTTTTTCAGGTTTGAATTATTACTGTCTGCACCAATATTACACCATTCGCCCAAAACAGAATCTCCTAAAAACCCATCATGCCCTTTGTTTGAATTGGCAAACAGAACAGAATTTTTAACCTCTCCTCCTATTCTTGATCCCGGACCAACAGTTGTGGCTCCATAAACTTTTGCATTTAGCTTTACCTGTGCATTTTCGCATAAAGCAAAAGGACCACGAATTACGGTTCCTTCCATAATTTCGGCATTCTTACCTATATATATTGGACCTGTTGAAGCATTTAGAGTTACAAATTCCAGTTTTGCACCTTCTTCAATAAAAATATTCTCCGGCGCAATTACATTGACACTTTTAGGAATTGCCTGTGATTTTCTATCTTCTGTCAAATAAGCAAAATCGGCACGAATTGCCGCGTCATTTTTTGAGAAAATATCCCAGGTGTGTTCTATAGTAAGACAATCATCATTGTATTGAATGATTTCATACGAATCAAAATCAACTTCTTCCTGATTTTCGGTTGTAAAAAAAGCAATAACATCATCTCCTTTAAAGATTGCCTGGTTTTCTTTTAAATCTGAAACCATTTCAGCAAGCATATCATTTGGTAAATATGCAGCATTTATCATCACATTTTCCTCCATTTCCACCATCGGAAATTTGGCAGACAAATAATCTTCGGTAATGGTCGTAATGGTAGACCCTAAACGGCTTTCCCATTTTTGACGAATCGTCATTATTCCAATTAATATGTCAGCAACAGGTCTTGTAAATGTAAAAGGCAATAAAGCATTCCGGACAGGACCGTCAAAAAGGATGTAATTCATAAATAAATTTGTTACTTGTTAAAATCTTGATTTGGTTATCGGGGTCAAAGTTACAAATATTTCTGTTTTACATTAATCGTGTCTGTTCATAAATAAAGAAAATACCTCTATAATTTAACATCTTGTTCTTTATAAAAAAGACGGCATAAAAAAAGCCTTCCGGTCCGGAAGGCTTTTGTATAAATAAAAACAGCTATTATTTTTTAGCGTGTTTTGCATATTTAGTTTTGAATTTATCAATACGTCCTGCAGTATCGATAAGTTTAGATTTACCAGTATAAAAAGGGTGAGATGTTCTAGAAATCTCCATTTTTACAACTGGATACTCAACTCCGTCAACTTCAATTGTTTCTTTTGTATCTGCTGTAGATTTAGTGATAAAAACTTCGTCATTTGACATGTCTTTAAATGCAACTAATCTGTAATTTTCTGGGTGAATTCCTTTTTTCATCTTTTCTTTTTATTTATTGTTTAGAGCATTTTTATTTTGAAGCTTTTTCATGGTTAGAAAAAGGTGTAAACAAAGGATACTCTTTTTTGTTTAAAAATTTAATTATTTTTGAGTGTGCAAATTTACAATTCTTTTTTAATAAACAAATACTTAGCCCACTTTTTTTTGCCTAAATTGAAAAAGCTTTTTTTATCTCTGATTATAGTGGTAATTACTATATTTGTGGATTAATTTTAAAACATATAGAAAATATGATTAATGAAGTTATAAAAAAGAATGGAATTACTTATGGTGTAATGATTGGTGTTGCATCTGCGTTGATTACTGCTACAATATATGCGGTTGATTTAAATTTATTTACTGCATGGTGGATGGGACTTATAGGTATTGCAATAAGTATAACTATTAGTATTATTTTACTTTCTAAAACCAAAAGAGAGTTAAAAGGTATTTTCTCTTTCAAAGAAGCATTTACCACTTATTTTATAGCTGCAGTAATTGGAATTCTGATTTCTACATCTTTTAATATTATCTTATTTAATTTTATTGACCCAAGTGCAAAAGACACTTTAAGCGAACTAATGATTAAATATACCGTTGGAATGATGCAAAAATTTGGATCGCCAGCTTCTGTAATTAATGAGACAATCGAAAAAATGAAACTAAGCAATCCTTATTCTACTTTAGAACTATTAAAAGGATCTGTTTTCGCGATTGTAATTAGTGCCGTTTTTGGATTAATTTTCGCAGCATTTTTTAAAAGCAAATCTACACAAGAATAAAAAACATAAATGAATTTATCTATACTTATACCGCTTCTAAATGAGGAGGAATCACTACAAGAACTCTATTCATGGATTATTAAAGTGATGCAATCTAACAATTACTCTTATGAAATCATTTTTGTAGATGATGGCAGTACAGATGATTCTTGGAATATTATTGAAAGTTTCTCTAAGAAAAACCCAAATGTAAAGGGAATTCGTTTTATGAAAAACTTTGGAAAATCTCAGGCTTTACATGCCGGTTTTGCAAAAGCCCAGGGTGATGTTATTATTACAATGGATGCGGATTTGCAGGATAGTCCGGATGAGATTCCGGGATTGTATGAAATGATTACAGCCCAGAAATTTGATTTGGTTTCCGGCTGGAAAAAGAAACGTTACGACTCTGTTGTAGCAAAAAACCTTCCGTCTAAACTTTTTAACTGGGCAGCCAGAAAGACATCGGGGGTTGAACTGAATGATTTTAACTGCGGATTAAAAGCATACAAAAACACGGTTGTAAAAAACATTGAAGTTTCGGGCGAAATGCACCGATACATTCCTGTTTTGGCAAAAAATGCCGGTTTTAATAAAATTGGCGAAAAAGTGGTTATTCACCAGGCTCGTAAATATGGTGAAACGAAGTTTGGAATGGAACGTTTTATTAACGGTTTTCTGGATTTAATCACAATCTGGTTTTTATCCCGATTTGGAAAAAGACCAATGCACTTATTTGGGGCAATTGGATCGGTGATGTTTATCATTGGATTTCTATTAGCGGGTTATATTGGAATTTCGAAGTTATACCATATGTATAACGGAATGAAGTATAGCTTAATTACCAGTAATCCTTGGTTTTTTATCGCCCTGACAACCATGATTTTAGGAACTCAATTATTCTTAGCAGGTTTTCTTGGTGAGATTATTTTAAGAACCAAAAGCAATGAAGCACGTTATAAAGTAGCCCGAGAGGTTAATTTTTAACGAAAGGTCCTAGCCCTGATGGGAACGGCATCCTTTTGTGGCGGGGTTCGCCACAAAAGATATAGTGGACAGCAGGACTGGCTCCTGAAAAAACATTATCTTTAATTAAATACTAAAAAAGACATCTACATGAATATAGCACCTAATATTTTAAATGCTGTAAACGAATGGCTGACGCCTACATTTGACAACGAAACTCAAGCTGCGGTTAAGGAATTAATGACTACGTCGCCAAAGGAACTGGAAGAAAGTTTTTATAAAAACCTGGAATTTGGAACAGGCGGAATGCGTGGCGTTATGGGTGTTGGAAACAACAGAATAAACAAATATACGCTTGGAAAAAACACTCAGGGTTTATCTGATTATTTACATCAGGTTTTCCCAAATCAACCCTTAAAAGTGGTTATTGCTTATGATTGCCGTCATAACAGTAATACTTTGGCAAAAGTAGTTGCCGATGTTTTCTCGGCAAACGGAATTCACGTTTATTTATTCTCTGATTTACGTCCAACCCCTGAATTGTCTTTTGCGCTTAAATATTTAGGTTGCCAATGCGGAATTGTATTAACAGCTTCTCACAATCCACCGGAATATAACGGATACAAAGTATATTGGGAAGATGGCGGACAAATTGTTCCTCCGCAGGATGCAGCGATTATTAATGTAATCGAAAATTTAGGCTACGACAAAATCAAGTTCAATGCTAACGAAAGCCTTATTGAATATATTGACACTGAGATTGACAAAGCTTTTATAAAATCATCTATAGAAAACGCAAGTTTTAATACTCCGGCTGAAGCCAAAGATAATTTGCAAATTGTTTTTACTTCACTACACGGAACTTCTATAAAATCGATTCCGGACACTTTATCACAGGCTGGTTATAAAAATGTACACATTGTACCTGAGCAGGCTATTCCTGACGGAAATTTTCCAACAGTAAAATCTCCAAATCCCGAAGAACCTGAAGCTTTGACAATGGCTTTGGCCCTTGCTGATAAAACAGATTCAGATATTGTTGTGGGAACTGATCCTGACTGTGACCGTTTGGGTGTTGCTGTTAGAAATAACGATGGCAAAATGATTTTGCTTAACGGAAACCAAACAATGATTTTAATGACTTCTTTCTTATTGAAACAATGGAAAAAAGCCGGAAAAATTAATGGTAAACAATTCGTAGGCTCTACTATTGTTTCGACTCCAATGATGATGGAATTAGCAACAAGTTATGGCGTAGAATGCAAAGTTGGTCTGACTGGTTTTAAATGGATTGCCAAAATGATTAAAGATTTTCCTGAACTTGAATTTATTGGTGGCGGAGAAGAAAGTTTTGGTTTTATGGTAGGTGATGCTGTTAGAGACAAAGATGCTGTTGCCGCTACTTTATTAATATGCGAAGTTGCAGCTCAGGCAAAAGCAGCAGGAAGCAGTGTTTACAAAGAACTTTTACAACTGTATGTTGAAAATGGTTTCTATAAAGAACACTTAGTTTCGCTGACTAAAAAAGGAATGGAAGGTTTACAGGAAATCAATCAGATGATGATTGATTTACGTCAGAATCCTTTGAAAGAAATCAGCGGACAAAGAGTAATTATGGTAGAAGATTATCAATCGTCTATTGCTTTAAATTTATTAACTGGTGAAGAATCTACAATGGAGATTCCAAAATCTAATGTATTGATCTATTATACTGAAGATGGTTCTAAAATTTGTGCAAGACCAAGCGGAACTGAACCAAAAATCAAATTCTACATTAGTGTGAATGCAGAATTAGACTCTGTTATGAATTTTGATGCTGCCGAAAGTTACTTAGACGAAAAAATACAAAATATCATTGCAGGAATGCAATTGAAATAAACAAAATGAGTGACAAACCTGAAACAAATGATGAACCTGAACTATTAGATTCAATAATTGGATTAATAGATCAGTCTCGTCATTTTGTTGCTAAAACAGTGAATCAGGAATTGACGCTTTTATATTGGAAAATTGGAAAAACAATCAATAACGAGATTCTTAAAAACGATAGAGCTGATTACGGAAAAAAACTCATTAAAAATTTAAGCGAAGAGCTATCCAATAGATACGGAAGCGGATTTAACAAAAGAAACATTCACAGCTTCATCAGGTTAAACGCTACATTTCAAGACCTTACAATTGTGCACACAGTGTGTGCACAATTAAGTTGGTCTCACATCAGAACTTTAATTTATATTGACAATAATATAAAACGTGAATTCTACATTCAGATGAGTGCTCACGAACGCTGGAGCGTACGAACCTTACAAGAGCGCATTGACAGTATGCTTTTTGAAAGAACTGCCATCAGCAAAAAACCCGAAAAAACTATAATTAACGACCTGGAGTTATTAAAAACTGAAAAACAAATTAGTCCTGATTTAACTTTTCGGGATCCTTATTTTTTAGATTTCTTAGGTCTTCACGATAGTTATTCAGAAAAAGATTTAGAAAGTTCAATCTTAGCCCAATTACAAAATTTCATTACCGAAATGGGCAGCGAATTTGCCTTTCTTGCACGCCAAAAAAGAATCACCATTGATGATGAAGATTTCTATATCGACCTGCTTTTTTACCATCGTGGTTTACGCCGATTGGTTGCAATTGACTTAAAATTAGGAAAATTTAAAGCCAGCTACAAAGGTCAAATGGAGCTTTATTTACGTTGGCTAGAGAAAAATGAACAAAAAGAAGGAGAAAACAAACCAATTGGATTAATTTTGTGCAGTGAAAAATCTCCCGAGCAAATTAATTATTTAATGCTTGACAATGATGAACAAATCAAAGTTTCGGCTTATTTAACCCAATTACCTGAAAAAAAATTATTGCTGGAAAAACTCGAAAGAGCCATTGCCATAGCAGAAAATAACATCCACAAATAAATGAGTAATTTTAAAAAAATAGTTCCTTTTATATATCCATATAAAAAATACGCATTCCTAAACATCTTTTTTAATGTTTTGTACGCGCTTTTCAGCACACTTTCATTTGTTGCTTTAATACCAATGCTTCAGGTTCTATTTGACAAAACCAAAGCAAATCACGTAAAACCTGTATACAACGGAATACTCGAGCTTAAACAATTTGGCGAAGATTATTTAAGCTATTATATTACTACCACAAAAGGAACACACGAATCCGGATATGTCTTATCTGTAATGGTTGCCATTATTATTTCGATCTTTTTATTAAAGAACTTAGCTGATTATTTGGCTATGTTTTTTATTAACTTTTTACGAAATGGCGTCTTAAGAGATATGCGAAATTCTTTGTATAAAAAAACACTGGAATTGCCTTTGGCTTTTTATTCTGAAAAAAGAAAAGGAGATATAATTTCCAGAATTTCAGCAGATGTAAACGAGGTACAAAACTCATTTCTAGCTATTTTGGAACTTATCGTAAAAGAACCGCTTACCATAGTTTTCACTATAGTAGCAATGCTAATCATCAGTGCGAAACTAACCATATTTGTTTTTATATTTATTCCAATTTCCGGATATATCATTTCATTAATTGGGAAACAGCTTAAAAAACAATCCAGTAAAGCACAGCAGGAACAAGGCGCTTTTTTATCTACTATTGAAGAAACTATAGGCGGATTAAAGGTGGTTAAAGGATACAATGCCGAAAACTATTTTAATACTGTTTTTCAGAACTCTACTGAACGTTTTTTCTCATTATCAAACAGTATTGGTAATCGCCAGAACTTAGCTTCTCCTGCTAGTGAATTTATGGGAATTACTGTAATTGCGATATTACTTTGGTACGGAGGTCAAATGGTTTTGATAGACAAAACATTAGAAGGCGCTGCATTTATTGCTTACATGGGTCTTGCTTATAACATCTTAACTCCGGCAAAAGCAATCTCTAAAGCTTCCTATGGGGTAAAAAGAGGAAACGCAGCTGCAGAACGCGTTCTTGAGATTTTAGACCAGGAAAATACTATTGTTTCAAAAGAAAATGCCATTGAAAAAACAACTTTTGACGATAATATTAGCGTTCAGAATATTAATTTCAAATATGAGAATGAAACTATTTTAAAAGACTTCTCTCTTCAAATTAAAAAAGGCCAGACTGTTGCACTTGTTGGTCAATCCGGAAGTGGAAAAAGTACTATGGCAAATTTGTTAACTCGTTTTTACGATGTTAATGACGGATCTATTTCTGTTGACGGAATCAATATTAAAGATATAAATCTACAATCACTTCGTAATTTAATCGGATTAGTGACACAAGACAGTATTTTATTTAATGATACAATTAAGGCAAATATTGCCTTAGGAAAATTAGACGCTACTGATGATGAAATTATCGAAGCGCTAAAAATTGCAAATGCCTATGAGTTTGTAAAAGATCTGCCTTTAGGAATTTACACCAATATTGGCGATAGTGGAAATAAAATTTCAGGCGGACAAAAACAACGTTTATCAATCGCGAGAGCAGTATTAAAGAATCCACCAATTATGATTCTGGATGAAGCCACTTCTAATTTAGATACAGAAAGTGAAAAATTTGTTCAGGTTGCACTTGAAAACATGATGCAGAACAGAACTTCTATTATAATTGCTCACCGACTTTCGACGATTCAAAAAGCAGACGTAATTGTAGTAATGCAAAAAGGAAAAATCGTCGAACAAGGAACCCATGAAGAACTGATTGCACATAATGGAACTTATAACAAATTGGTAACCATGCAGTCTTTCGAGTCTTAAAATTCTATACAAAGCTAAAATAACGCACAGATTAAGGAACCATTAAAACTAAGTTTATTGTCCTTAATCTGTGTTTATTTTTATAACTTTAGACTAGTTAAAGAATAAATCATTTTAAGCTGTAGAGAATGTATCTGAAAAATCCGAACATAAAGCTTCCTGATGATCCGGATACAATTGTCTGGAAATACTTAGATTTATCTAAATTCCTTGATTTATTATTGTCTAAAAAATTATTTATGTCCCGTTCTGATAAATTTGAAGATCAGTACGAAGGCACTTTTAGCGAACCTACTTATGAGGAGATTAAAAAACTGGCGATTGACAATCCTGAATTTTTAAATTACTACAAAACACATCGTGAAAAAGTAGCTATTAGCAGCTGGCATATTAACGAATATGAATCTTTTGCCATGTGGCAGATTTTCACCAAAAACAATGAAGGTCTGGCGATTCAGTCTACAATTGGAAGACTTCAAAAAGCAGTAAAGCCTGAAAACAACTTTGATCAGTATATTGGCGAAGTAAATTACATTGATTACAAAAAAGAATATATCCCGTTTGATGACTTATTCTTTCCGTTTTTATTTAAAAGAAAAAGCTTTCAATACGAACGCGAAGTACGTATTCTGACCGACACTTCAAAAAGCGATCTTAAATTAAATGACGGATTAAAAATCAATGTCGACCTTAAGCAATTAATCGAAAAAATATACATTCACCCAAAATCAGAAAACTGGTACAAAAAGCTGGTAATCGAACTCGTAGAACGTCTGGATTTTGGTTTTGAAATTGAAAAATCTGATTTGGAAAGTGATATATTAATTTAAAGGTTCTAAGGGACTAAGATTCTGAGGGACTAAGGTTTTGAGGTACTAAGATTCACCAATCTTTGACATAAAGAAAGGCTGTTAAAAATTATATTTTTAACAGCCTTTCTTTAATTACATCTAAAAAACTTAGAATCTTAGAACCTGAGCACCTTAGATAGGTTTATAACTCTTAACTTCCCATTTTTTAGAACCCAGATCTATATAGTTATAATGTAAAACATCATTTTTATCAAATTGTCCGTTTTGGTTTGTGTCTTCAATTGTTCTAAAATACAAACGGTTTTTAGATTCGATTAAACTCCAGTCTACCAATTCCTGAAAATCTTCAGAAACCTTAGTAAAATGCTCTCCGCTAATATCACTTAAATATAAAGTTTTAATATCGCTCGTATCAATTTTACCATCTTTATTGGTATCTGCATCAGCCAAAGTATAAACCATGATCTGATTTTGAGTTTTATCAGCAACTGTTTTTAAATAAGTTGCTGTTAAAATTAAAGCCGGTTTATCTGTCAAAGGTCTGATAGAATCTGAATCTACTTTTTGAAATTTCAGGTTTTGTAAATAGCCCGTAATTTCATATTCGCCTAAATTAGAAATCGTAAAACTAACATCGTTCACACTCGAAGATCCGTAACGTGCTTTTGTTCCTTTTTCATACACTCTTAAATCACCAACAGGATGAATCAGATAACTGGTTCCTTCCATCTGAATAGGCAAATCAGCCACTTCAATCTGTGTTGAATCTGTTTTTGCAACAACATTTGCTTTATTTGAAGCATCATAAATTACTTTTGGCTTCTGCACTTCATCCTTACAACTCACTAATGTTCCGATGATTACTAAGGCTATATATTTTAAGGAATTTTTCATGTCTGCAAATTATATTAGAATATCAAATATAGCATTTTTGATTGTATTATCTATTTTTATTGAATTTTACTAACATCAGGCACTTTATTCAACACACAGGATGCTATTCTTATTACAACACAATTCAATTAACACTTATAATCTTGCATTAATCTTTAGATTAAAAACTCTTGAAGTCATGTAATTTGGAATCGCATATTGATTTTTAGAATAGACATCACGAACCCAGGTATTGGTTATTGCATTTTGATTATTAAACAGGTTAAAAATCTCTACTCCAACAGATAATTCTTTAAAATTTTTCAGCCAGTTTGCTTTAGCAACTTTAGTACTATTATCTACAAAAACCTTAGCAAAACCAACATCTACCCTACGATAATCATTTAATCGGCTTTGGTATAAGTACGGATCAGAATATGCAGGAGCACCGCCAGGCAAACCTGTATTATAAACTAAATTTAAATACAATTTTACACTTGGAATATTAGGCATATAATCCTGAAACAGCATAGCAAATTTTAAACGCTGATCTGTTGGTCTCGCGATATATCCTTTATCTGCATAATTTTCTTCGGTTTTTAAATATCCAAAACTAATCCACGATTCTGTTCCCGGAACAAACTCTCCGTTTAATCTAAAATCAAGACCTTGCGCATAAGCTTTTGCATTGTTATTGGCAACATAACGAATTCTGACATTATCAATCGAATAGACATTTACATCTGAAAGTGATTTATAATAAAGTTCTGTAACCCATTTAAAAGGACGATTCCAAATTTTAAAGTTATAATCATTACTCAAAACAACATGTACCGCCTCCTGTGCTTTTACATTTGGATTCACCACTCCGTCTAAATCGCGAAGTTCTCTATAAAAAGGCGGCTGATGATACAATCCTCCTGAAAGCCTGAAAACCATATCCATATCCCAATCCGGTTTTATAGCAAACTGGGCACGCGGACTTATTACAATTTGATTTTTTCCTTCAACAGCAGCTCCGGAAACATTCCAGCTTTGGAAACGCGCTCCTAAATGATACCAGATTTGATTGGATCCAATCTCTGCTTTTTTATTAAATTGTGCATAACCCGAAAATCGGTTAATGGTATTGTAATTTGTAGCACGAACATCCTGATAAGGCAAAAGCGGCCCTGTATAAGGTTGATAAGGCTGATTGTTTTTTGGTAAAACAACGATTGGCGGATTTATAGAAAAACCAGCAGAATCTATCATCTCCCACTCTACAATTCGGTCACGAATAGATTCTCTTGTATATTTTAAACCAAATTCTAACTGGCTGTCATTTTTCCATTCTTTAAAGCCTTTAATCTCAGCATTTGCAATTAATGCGTCGAGATCATTTCGGGCATGGCTCAGTTGCGAACCAATACCGCGTGTAAAATCGACTTGAGTTGTTTGATCTTCACCCACATTTCCAAGGCGATATTGTGCCAAAATATCAAAATGTTCTTGCTCTGTAGTATGAAATAAGGAACCAATAAACTTTAAAGTCAGACTTGGAGAAACTTTATAAGTTGTTTTTAATGCTCCAAAATAAGTATCGTACTGATCTCTTTCTTTTCCCTCATAATACACTGCAAGGGACATAGGCTGATCTATTGTTCCAAATTTTGTTTCGCGGGTTAAAGGCTGGTATAAATATTTATTCTGCGAAATATTTCCTAAAAAACTCACCTGCCATTTTTTAGAAATATCATAATTTATATTGGTCTGAATATCGGCAAAAGTTGGTGTATAATTGGTTTGCGTATCCTGACTGTTCACTAACAAACTATTATTACGATATCGGACTCCGGTAACTGCTGACCATTTTTTATTTTTAGAAACTGCATCAACAGAAACACTTCCTCCAAGTAAGCTCGCCTCCAGAGAAGCACCAAACTGAGTTGGTTTTCTGTAGGTAATATCGAGAACAGAAGATAATTTATCTCCAAATTTTGCCTGAAATCCTCCTGCCGAAAAATCAACGTTCTGAACTAAATCTGTATTGGTAAAACTTAATCCTTCTTGTTGTCCTGAACGAATTAAAAAAGGCCGGTATACTTCAACCTCATTTACATACACCAGGTTTTCATCATAATTCCCGCCTCTCACTGCATATTGTGTACTGAGCTCATTGTTTGAATTTACACCAGGCAAAGTTTTTAGAATATTTTCGATTCCGGCATTTGCACCCGGAATTTTCTTAATAGTAGCTACATCTACAGTGGTAATTCCCTGAACACGTTTTTTATTTTTGGACGAAACAAAAACTTCTCCCATTTGCTCTTCTGAATTACTCATTACGGGATTAAAAACAAAAATCTCGTTAGGCTTTAAACTCACCGTTAAGCTTATCATCTTTAATGAAATGTGGGTAAAAATCACAGAAGCTTTTTTATTGGAAAGTACATCTATTTCAAAATAACCATTGGAATCTGATTGTGTACTATTCTTAGCTGAGCTAATATTTACATTACTAACCGGACGGTTTTCATTGTCTAAAATAACTCCTTTAACATGAGCATTTTGAGCAAATGATAAATAGCTACTCCATAAAAAAACAAAAACGAATATTATTTTATTCTGATTCAAACGTTTGGGGTTTTATTTTTGTTGGCTTCTAAAAAAATGAGTTTCAAAGATAGCAGAATTTCCTACATTGTCAACTACTTCTATTTTTAAATCATTTGCACCTTCAGCCAGTAAGGCGTCATCAAATGTATGCGTAATTTTTTTTGTTTTATTTTCATATTCGAATAAAACCCAATTTCCGTTCAAATAACCATTATAAGACTTAATTCCTGAAGAAGCATCGCTTATTACAAACTCAATTTTCTTCTGGTCACTAATCCATTTTCCTTCAATTGGTTTAAGAATTTTTATAACCGGAGCGATGGTATCCAACACCAATCCAAATTGTCCTAATGTTTTTGATTTCGCGGTAAAAACATCACCTTTTCTGATTGTTCCATTATAACTACTGCTGTTTCCACTCATTCTTCCAATGAAAAGTTTATCTCTTAGTGCTTCCGGATAAGAATCATCTTTGATTGTAATGGTAAAATTAGAATGTACAGGAACTGTATCATCATGAATATAGATACGTTTGTTTTTCACATCAAAATTCAAATTAAAATCATCATAAAAAGTTCCTGCCGGAAAAAAAACAGACATATTATCTTTTTCGAAATTAGCATCTTTGCTGACTTTAATAAAATATTTTGACGTTACAGGTTCTGCATTTACAATTGGTGTTGCGGCATCGTATTCAATTGGAACCGTAATAGCACTTAAATTTCCGAAATAATCCGAAACTTCAATTCTATAGGTAGAAGCTAAATTCGGCTCGACCGGAATAATTCCACGAAGCGAATCGGTTTTAATAATACTTAAAGCATAAGGTGTTTTCATGAAAAGCTTCTGAACACGCTGACCGGATTTTTTATATTTACCATAGTCAATTAAAGCATTAACAAATCGCATTTCATCAAATGAATAGGTGTTGAACTGATAATTATAGTTTTGATTTCCGTTTAAAAAAGTAGAAACATTAAAAACGCCATTTTTGTTAAACGAAACATCATCATAATCTACTGCTGAGATTCCAAAACCAAATTTTCCGTTTGCTTTTACTTTACTTGCCAGATACGTACCGTCTTTTTGCAAAGCAACATTCAGCAATAAAGGTTGTTTGGACTGATTGACTGTCGTATTGCCTAAAGGATATACATAAACACTGGAAATAGTAGGTTTTTTGGTATCTTTTATGTTTTTATCAAATCCAAAAAATATTGGATTGATAACAAATTCTGTTTTGGTATCACGAATTTCAAAATGCAAATGTGGACCTTCTGATGAACCTGTATTCCCTGACAAGGCAATTAACTGACCTTTTGTGACAGGCAGTTCATTGGGCTTAAGAAACATTTCAATTTCATATGCTTTTTCTTTGTAATGCGTTTTTTTTACATAATCCTGAATTGGTCCAAGTGTAGTTTGCAGATGTCCGTAAACAGAAGTATACCCGTTAGGATGTGTAATATAAATACATTTTCCGTTTCCAAAAGTTGAAATTTTTATTCTCGAAACATATCCGTCAGCAACCGCATAAACATTTAATCCCTCCCTTTGATTTGTTTTTAAATCGAAGCCGGCATGAAAATGATTAGGCCTTAACTCCCCGAAATTCCCGGAAAGCTGCATTGGAATATCAAGTGGCGGACGAAAATCATTTTTGGGATATTGCGTTTGAGCAAAAGCAAAATGACAAAAAAACAGTGTAAGTAATGAAAATCTCATAAGCAACATTTTTGCTAAGATAAAAAATAAAGGAGCGAAAACCGAGTAAAAAGCCACAAAAATACAATCGATTGAATTTCATTTATTTGTCTATTTTTAATGCAAAAAAATCGAGAAAAAATTGCATTAATAAAAAGGAATACTAACTTTGTATGATTAAGTAATGAATAGGATTTATAATGAGTGTAATTGCCGAAATAATTGATACTCTTGAATATAAAGTCGAAAAGCTTTTTGAGAAGTCAAAAGGCCTGGAGAAAAACAATCAGGTTTTACGATTAGAATTAGCCAAAGCTGCGCAAATTATCCAGAAACAATCTGAAGAAATGGAGGCTTTGAAGAAGCAATATGAAACACTTAAAATAGCCAATTCGTTGCTCGGCAGCGATAATAACAAGAGAGAGACAAAGCTTAAAATAAATTCATTAATTCGCGAGATTGACTACTGTATAGCACAACTATCAGATTAGAAAAACATGGACGGAAAGCTTAGAATTAAAATATCAATTGCAGACAGAGTTTACCCATTAACGGTAGATCCAGCCCAGGAAGAAGGACTTAGAAGTGCTTCAAAAAAAATTGATGCTATGATCAAGCAATTCGAAGAAAGTTATGCAGTTCGTGATAAACAAGATGTTCTGGCTATGTGTGCATTGCAATTTGCATCACAAGTAGAACAAAAACAAATTGATAACGCAATCGATGGCGAAGAAACTATCGAGAGAATTAAAAAATTAAATTCGCTATTAGATCAATATCTCGAAAATTAAACGTTCTTTACAGAAACTAAGATACTGCCTACATTAGTTCACAATTGGTAAACTCAACACTAACAATTTAGAATGAGCAAATCGTCGCTACTATAGTATGCCCAGCTTTGACCGGGAAACTTGAACAGTGAGTTAGCTCAAAACTTGTCTTTACGAGTTTATTCAAGCAATTAATGTAGGCTTTTTTTATATATAAATTTTAATAAACATGGACATAATAACGATCATTATTTCAGGTATTATAGGTATTGCAGCAGGTTTTGCAATAGCTAAAATTATCGAAAAAAGCAATATCTCTAATTTAATCAAAAACGCAAAAAAAGAAGCAGCTTCCATTTTAAAAGACGCTAATTTAGAAGCAGAAAATATCAAAAAAGATAAAATTCTTCAGGCAAAAGAGCGTTTTATCGAATTAAAATCAGAGCACGAACAAGTTATTTTAGCCAGAGATAAAAAAGTTGCTGAAGTAGAAAAAAGAGTACGTGATAAAGAATCTCAGGTTTCAAATGAACTTTCGAAAGCTAAGAAAGTAAATGACGATTTTGAATCTAAAACACAAGAATACAATAACAAAATTGAAATTTTAGATAAAAAACAAGCTGAAGTTGATAAGTTACACAAAAGCCAGTTACAACAACTTGAGGTAATCTCAGGCCTTTCTGCTGATGAAGCAAAAGAACAATTAGTTGAAGGCTTAAAAGCTGAAGCTAAAAGCAAAGCGATGTCTCATATTCAGGATACTATCGAAGAGGCAAAACTTACTGCTCAACAAGAAGCTAAGAAAATTATCATCAATACAATTCAAAGAGTTGGAACAGAAGAAGCGGTTGAAAATTGCGTATCTGTTTTTAACATTGAATCTGACGATGTAAAAGGTAGAATTATTGGTCGTGAAGGACGTAACATTAGAGCTCTTGAAGCTGCAACCGGAGTAGAAATCATTGTTGATGATACACCGGAAGCTATTATTCTTTCTTGTTTTGACCCGGTTCGTAGAGAAATTGCCCGTTTGTCATTGCATAAATTAGTAACTGACGGACGTATTCACCCGGCACGTATTGAAGAAGTAGTAGCTAAAACAGCTAAACAAATCGACGATGAAATTATTGAAGTTGGTAAACGTACCGTTATTGACTTAGGAATTCACGGTTTACACCCTGAATTAATAAAAGTGGTAGGTAGAATGAAATACCGTTCTTCTTACGGACAAAACTTATTACAACACTCAAGAGAAGTTTCTAAACTTTGTGGTATCATGGCAGCCGAATTAGGCTTAAATGTAAAACTGGCCAAAAGAGCCGGTTTACTTCACGATATTGGTAAAGTTCCGGATACTGAAAGCGATTTGCCTCACGCATTATTAGGTATGCAATGGGCAGAGAAATATGGTGAAAAAGAAGAAGTTTGCAACGCTATTGGAGCCCACCACGACGAGATCGAAATGAAATCATTATTATCTCCAATTGTTCAGGTTTGTGACGCTATTTCAGGAGCAAGACCAGGAGCAAGACGTCAGGTATTAGATTCATACATTCAACGTTTGAAAGATCTTGAAGAAGTGGCTTACGGATTTAGCGGTGTAAAAAATGCATACGCAATTCAGGCAGGTAGAGAATTACGTGTTATTGTAGAAAGCGAAAAAGTTTCTGATGACAATGCAGCTAATTTATCTTTCGAAATTTCGCAAAAAATCCAAACCGAAATGACTTATCCAGGTCAGGTAAAAGTTACGGTAATCAGAGAAACCAGAGCAGTTAATATTGCTAAGTAATCTCTTTTCTTTATAAAACAATAAAGGCTATCTAATTCAAGATAGCCTTTATTGTTTTATATCATCTTAGAAACCCATTAAACATCGTTAAAAACGATTTTAAAGCTAGTACCTACTCCAACCTCACTTTCAACTGAAATACTCCCTTTCATCGCCTCAATTTGATTTCTGGTGATATAAAGTCCAATTCCTCGGGCTTCATGATGTTTATGAAATGTTTTATACATCCCAAACAATAAATCACCATAAATTTTTAAATCGATACCAAGACCGTTATCAGTAATTTTTAAAGATTTAAATCCTTCCGGTTCTATCCCAAAATCAAAAACAATAACAGGATCTCTGTCAGGATGTGCATATTTTATAGCATTTGTTGCAAAATTCAACAATACACTTTCCATATAAGCAGGATTAAAATTAACCGTTAGATACTTAGGCACATTATTAATAATAGTAACGTTTGTCTGTCTATCATATCCTTTAATAGTCGAAATCGTTTTATCGATATACTCACAAAGATTTAGCGGAATTACGGCAATATTAATATTACTTTGCGTTTTTACGATTTGTGTCAGGTTTGAAATAGTTTCATTCAAATCATTTGAAACTGTACGCAAATGCTCTAACATTTCGTTTACAGTTTGCTTTTCTATATCAGCATCAATAAAATCTAAAATTGATTTAATATTTCCCGCCTGAGTATTTAGATTATGCGAAACGATATGCGAAAAATTAACCAAACGGCTATTTTGATCACTATACAGCTTCATCGTTTTTAAAAGCTCAAGTTCCTTTTCTTTTTGTAAAGAAACATCGGTATGCGTCCCAATGACACGCAATGGCTTTCCGTTTTCATCTCTTGCAATAACTTTTCCACGATCTAAAATCCATTTATAGTTTCCACTCGAAGTCATTACGCGATGATAGTTTTCGTAATACGGAATCTTATTATCGAAGTGTTCCTGAATATCAGAATAATATTTTGGAAGATCATCAGGATGCACAATTTTATCCCAACGCTCCGGATCATCAAAGATATCTGCAGAGTCTAATTCCAGAATTTTTAGCGATAACGAAGAGTAAAAAACAGTATTAGTTACCATATCCCAATCCCAAATTCCGGCAGTTGAAGCCTCAAGAGCAAACTGAAATCGCTCTTCAGAAATTCTCAGCTTTTCTTCTTTATCCTTTAAATTGGTAATATCTGAAACATGACCATAAAAACTCACACAATCATTAGACGACGATTCTGTTTTTGAAGAGATTTTAAACCATCGCAGTCCTTTAACAGGCAAAACTGCCCTAAACTCAACTTCCCATGGCTTTACTTCTTTACGCGCTTTGACCAAAGACTGAAAAAAGAAATCACGATCCTGAGGAAACACCCTTTCATAAATAATGAGTTTGGGATCTTTAGAAAACATTTCAGAGGTAAGCTCGAAGATTTCATCAGCCGACTTACTGACCAATGGAAAAGAATAATTGTTATCGCGATCAATAACAAACTGGAATAATAAATCCGGCATTTCGGCAAACAATTTTTTGTAGAAATTATTCACTTCTAAACAATCCTCATTTCCATACAAATCAAAAACCATATATCACTTATTTATGTAGATTGAATTATTAAAAAAATTGATTCTCAAGAGAACAAAGATTTAAAAATCAAACCCTTACCCCTTATTACTACAAAATATTATACAATATATTAATTTTTTGACTTAAAAATGACTTATCAGTCAAAAAATTATCTTCTTGGATGAAACGAATGCATAACTTCTTTCAGGAAACTTCGGTCCAGATGCACATAGATCTCCGTAGTCGTTATAGATTCATGCCCCAGCATTAATTGAATCGATCTTAAATCGGCACCATTTTCAAGCAAATGAGTAGCAAAAGAATGACGCAAAGTATGTGGACTGATCGTTTTATTTAAACTAACTTTTACTGCCAAATCTTTTATAATAGTAAATATCATAGCCCGCGTAAGCTGTCCGCCTCTTCGGTTTAAAAACAAAGTATCTTCGAACCCTTTTTTGATAGTTAAATGTGTCCGGATTTCTTTTTGATAAATCTGTATGAATTTCTGCGTCAGTTTTCCAATTGGAACAAAACGCTCTTTATTTCCTTTTCCTGTAATTTTTATAAAACCTTCTTCAAAAAACAAATCTGATATTTTAAGCGAAACCAATTCAGAAACCCTCAATCCACAACCATACAATGTTTCCAGCATAGCACGATTTCGTTCTCCTTCATTTGTGCTCAAATCAATGGCAGCAATAAGCGAATCAATTTCCTTAACAGATAAAGTGTCAGGTAATTTTCTTCCGGTTTTTGGCGTTTCGATTAACTCTAACGGATTATCAAGCCGATAATCCTCAAAAACCAGATAGTTAAAAAAACTTTTTAATCCTGATATAATACGTGCCTGAGATCGTGGATTAACTTCTTTTGAGACTGCATATATAAATTGCTGCACTGTTTCATCTGTAATTTTTAAAGGCGAAACTTCAATTTGATTTATTTCCAAGAAAAGACACAATCGTTCAATATCGAAACTATAGTTTTCAATAGTATTTTTAGACAAACCTCTTTCGATTCGCAAATATGATTGATAATCTTTTATATATCTATTCCAGTTCATACTTACAAAGTAAACCATTTTTGAGCATAAAAAAACCTCCCGGACTATGGAAGGTTTTTAAAAATATTATTTCTGGAGAAATTAAAATTTATAAGCTAATGATAATGCAAGGTTGCTATTTTTAGCACTGTCATAATAATCATCTGAATTATCAATATCTTTATCAGAAAGAGGAGATAATCCAATAGTATAACGCAGACCTACTGAAAAATTATCTGTAAAATTGTATCCGGCTCCTAAGTTAAAACCTAAATCTGCCGATCTTGTATTGTCTTTTATATCTGTACCGTCTGCTTTGGCTGACAATAAAATACCAAGTTGCGGACCTGCTTCAACACTAAACTTTTTATCAACGATATAATATTTAGCGACTACCGGAATATTCAGATAATTCAATTTAATATCAGCATCAGTTCCAAATGGTCCGTCTACTTTAGTTCCCTGAGCCGAGAATAAAAGCTCTGGCTGAACATAAAATCGCTGAACAACATGGATTTCTGCAAAACCTCCTACGTGAAAACCAACTAAAGTTTTAGTATTTTCAACATCACCTCCAACTACAGTTGAAAGGTTAAGTCCACCTTTAACTCCAAATCTTGTCTGTTGAGCATTAGTAAATCCAAATGCCATAACAGCAATCGCGCATAAAATAATTTTCTTCATCTTATTTGTTTTTGGTTAAATTAATATTCAAATATAGAAATTTACTTCATAAAAATTAATTTTTATTTTAACAAATAAAATAGTAATAAGAATTTGAGCCTTTAACTAATTTTATACTTAAAAAACATATTATCATATAAACACAAAAAAACCTTCCTCAAAACGAGGAAGGTCTTCAAAAAACTAACTAAAAAAAAATTTAGAATTTATAGACTACCCCAAAGCCTACATTTCTTAAGTCAGTACCGAAGCTAAAGCTATTCGTTTTATCAGCACCATGACCTCCATTGTTGCTTACATTGTATCCTAAACCTAACCAAGTAGCTTCGATTGCAAAATGATTAGACAAGAAATAGCTTAAACCTAAGCCAACGTTTGCTCCAATGTCGTTTGTTTTAACATCAGTACCTTTAAGTTTTGTGTTTGAAAAATCAAGACCAGCCTGACCAAATACTGAAAATTGAGAAGCTGGAGTAAAATAGTATCTACCAAATGCTCCTACTGTAACTGCATCTGAAACATCTTTCACACTTTTGTAACCTAATTTACCACCAATTGCAATGTTTTCAGATACAAAATATCCTACTTTTGGTTCAATTTCAAACGTGCTAGTTTTATCATTTCCTGTTTTTTCTGAACCTACAGTTAAAGCTCCAGAAATAAATGTATCACCTTTAGCATACCCGCCTGTTTGAGCATTTGCAAATGTGAATCCTAAAACTGCAATAGCAGTTAACATAATCTTTTTCATAATTTTGATTTTTAATTACAGCCAAAAGTAGAATTAGTCTGACTAAAAAACCGCCACAAGACGTAATTAAAATATCAAAATAAGACAGAATTTAATTACAAATAATGCTCTGAAATTCAATCTTTTAAAATAAAAAACAATCGAAAAAGCCTTGAAAAACCAAAAATTTATGTAAATTTTATTAATTTTTTAAAGCTGGATGTAAAACAATAAAATCAAAATAATGTAGTTTTGACTTATAGATAACATAAAAAAATACGAAATTTTAAAAACACATTTATGAAAAAAATAATTTTAGCAGCTGTTTTGTTTATTGCAACATCGGCTACAATTCAGGCACAATTACTAAAAATTGGGGTTAAAGCAGGGGTTAACTTTGCTAATCAAACTGGAGATGCCTCTTTTAGCGGAATAGATTACAGCAAAGATGGTATCACAAGCTATCACGCAGGTTTAGTTGCAGAAGTAAAATTATTAGAAAAATTTTCTATCCAGCCTGAACTTTTATATTCTACCCAAGGTGCTACTTACAAAAATGCTATTGGAGAATTTAAAAATGAATTAGGCTATCTATCTATTCCAGTAATGGCAAAAATATATGTAACTAAATCCTTGAGTTTAGAGGTAGGTCCTCAGGCATCATTTTTATTAAGCAATAAAAAAGAGTTTGATGTACAAGATCCTAAAACATTTGACTTTGCTATCAATGCAGGATTGGGATTAAAGATTACTGAAGGTATTTTCATTCAAGGACGTTATGGTTTTGGACTAACTGAAGTTTCTTCTAAAGCTGATCTTAAAAACTCTGTATTCCAACTTTCAGCCGGAATTATGTTGTTCTAAAAGAATATCACATACTTTTATAAAAACCGTTCTATTAATTAGAACGGTTTTTTTATTTTTACAGCATGCAATAGTAATGGTAAAAATCAATAGCAATTTCAAAACCAATGCGAATTGCAATACCTCAACATAAATAATTTAAAAATGAAAATCTGCATTATCAACGGACCCAATTTAAATCTTTTAGGGAAAAGAGAACCTGAAGTTTACGGAAGTCAAACTTTTGAAGATTATTTTGAAACGTTGCAGATCAAATTTCCAAATATTGAACTTTCATACTATCAAAGTAACATTGAAGGTGAACTGATTGGAAAAATTCAGGAATGTGGCTTTACATTTGACGGAATTATTTTAAATGCCGGAGCCTATACGCATACTTCTATTGGTTTAGGTGACGCTATAAAAGCAGTTACTACTCCTGTTATCGAAGTACACATTTCGAATACTTATGCCCGCGAAAGCTTCAGACATCAATCGTATTTATCCGGAAATGCAAAAGGTGTTATTCTGGGTTTTGGACTAAAAAGTTACGAATTAGCAATTCAATCTTTCTTGTAAGTCTTTATTTAACAAATTTTTAATAGGCTCGTTTTTAACTTATTCTATTTTTGTGAGAGAAACAACTTTCATGAAAAACTATACTTTAATCGCCTTTTTATTTTTTTCGATTTCAAATTTTGCCCAAATAAAGGGAACTATAACTGATGAAAAAGGAAATCCATTGCCCTTTGTTTCTGTGTTTGAAGAAAACACCTATAGCGGAACTACTTCAAACGAACAGGGAAAATACCAGCTTAACGTAAAAGAAGTAGGTAAAAACAAAATCATCTTTCAATATTTAGGTTTTAAAACCCAAAAGATAACCGTTTCTGCTGATGCAAAGACAATGACTCTGGATGTAAAAATGCTGGAAGAAAGCTTTGCATTAAATGAAGTTGTAATTGATCCTAAAAACAATCCTGCAAATGCGATTATAAGAAATGCGATTGCAAACAAAAAGGATAACTCAGACAAAACAGCAAGATACACCGCTGATTTTTACTCGAAAGGAATGTTTAAGGTGAAAGATTTACCAAAAAAAATCCTTGGAAAAAAAGTAGATCTTGGCCAGGATATGGCTTCAAATCTGGACTCAACCGGAACAGGAATTTTATATTTATCTGAAACCATTTCAAAAATTACTTTTGAAAAGCCCAACAAATTAAAAGAGAAAATTATTGCTTCCAGAATTTCCGGAAACAACAAGGGCTATAGTTACAACACAGCTTCCTTGTCTACTTATGATTTTTACGAAAACACATTAGACTTCGATATTAAACTGATCTCTCCTATTGCTGATAATGCTTTTAGTTATTACAAGTACAAGCTCGAAGGTACTTTTTTTGACGAAAACAATCATCAGATTAATAAAATCAAAGTCATTCCTAAACGTGATAAAGAACCTGTCTTTGAAGGCTACATTTATATTGTTGATGACAGTTTTGCTATTTATGCCATTGATCTGGATATAAAAGGATATCGTATGAAAAACGAATTCACCGAAGTAATGCAGCTTAACCAGAGTTTTAGCTATAATACCAAAAATAAAATCTGGACAAAAAATGCCCAGACGCTGGATTTTACTGCCGGCATTTTTGGAATAAAATTTTCAGGAAAATTCAATTATGTGTATTCGAATTATGAATTTCCTGCTTCGTTTGAAAAGAAAACTTTTGGAAACGAAATCGTTGCTTTTGAAGCCAATGCCAACAAAAAAGATGATGCTTTTTGGAATGAGATTCGTCCAATCCCGTTAACCATAGAAGAGAAGACTGATTATACCAAAAAAGACAGTTTACAGACGATCAGAAAATCTCAAAAATATACGGATTCAATAGATGCCAAAACCAATAAATTTAAGATCACAGATGTCTTAATGGGTTATGGTTATAAAAATACTTTTAAAAAGTACTCATTCGATTATAAAGGATTATTAAATCTAACATCACTAAGTTTTAATACTGTTCAGGGATTTAATCTGGATTCCGGATTTTCATTCAAAAAAGGAAATGAGGAAGAAGGAAAAACAACTTCTGTGAGTACTACTTTCAATTATGGGTTTTCGGATCAGCGTTTTAGGGCTATCGGACAATTTACCCATAAATTCAATAATATAAATTATGCTACAATAAGTGCTTCGGGAGGAACAAAAGTGGCTCAGTTTAATAGTGCCGAGCCTATAAGTAAACTCATCAATTCTGTAAGTTCTCTATTTTATAAAGACAATTATATGAAGTTGTATAATTTAGAGTTTGCTCAGGTTAATTATTCGCAAAACATTTTAAATGGTATAAAGTTGATTGCAAAGGCAGGATACGAGCAACGAAAACCTCTTTTTAATACTACCGACTATTCGTTCTTTAAAAGAGATGACCAATATTCATCGAATAATCCGCAAGCACCAAATGATTTTACAACACCAGCATTTGATCAGCATCATTTGTTTAAAACTGCTTTGACTACCCTGATTAATTTTGGAACCAAATACATTTCAAGACCAGACGGAAGATACAATGTAAAGAACGATAAATACCCAACCTTATCGTTAACTTATGAAAAAGCGTTTGCTGCAAGTGAAAAAAAATACGAATTTGAACGCATCGGAGCTTTTGCATCTTATGATTTATCATTAGGCAACAAAGGTATCTTAGGCATGAATTTAAGAGCAGGGAAGTTCTTTAATGCCGAAAATATATCTTTTATTGATTACAGACATTTTAACGGAAACCAAACTCACATTGGAACCAGTAACCGTTATCTGAATGTTTTTAATTTAATGCCTTATTACACCAATAGTACCAATGACAGTTATTTCGAAATGCACTTAGAACATAACGACATGGGATTTGTTACCAATAAGATTCCGTTGATCAATTTATTAAAATCAACAATGAATATTGGCTTTCATTCACTCGCAATTCCGGATCGAAAACCATATTCTGAATTTACAGTTGGCTTAGACAACCTTGGTTTTGGAAAATTTAAAATCTTCAGGTTAGATTATGTACATTCATACCAAGGAGGAATTCAACAAAATGGTGTCGTATTTGGATTGAAGATTCTAAATGCGTTAAATTAGGTACAAAGGATCAAAGGTCCAGAGGTACAAAGGCAAATGCTTTAAAAATTTCTTCACTCCACTCGCACTGACAATTATAGTTATGTAAAAATTAAAAAAGTTAATTTTCTCATTACTAAGATTGCGTTAGGGATAGAAGCGGTATCCTTTTTGTTTTTCCTTTAAAAACAAAAAGATATAGCGGATAGCCCGACCGAAGGGAACGCCCAAATAAAAAATCCGCTTACTCTAACTAGAATAAACGGATTTTTTATTTATCGTTACAAAACAAAACCTTAGTCCCTTTGGACCTTTGATCCTTTGTACCTTTTTTTAGTGATAATCATCAGGTT
The DNA here is from genome assembly GCF_001602525.1 of Flavobacterium chilense. Taxonomy (GTDB): domain Bacteria; phylum Bacteroidota; class Bacteroidia; order Flavobacteriales; family Flavobacteriaceae; genus Flavobacterium; species Flavobacterium chilense. The sequence goes on along the minus strand of NZ_LSYT01000012.1, from coordinate 22,977 downwards.
CAATATGAATCAGGACATTGCCTAATTGAGGTATTTGTTCTTTTAAGGTATCTTGTAACTTATGAGATAAGTCATGTCCTTCTTTTACCGAAATTTTGGCTGATACAATAGCATGAAGATCTACATGATATCTCATTCCTGCTTTGCGGATAAAACATTTTTCGGTACCTAAAATACCTTCAACAGTTAAAGATTTCACCCGAATTTCTTCGACCAAATCATCATTCAGATTCTCATCCATAATTTCGCCAAGTGCAGGTCTGAAAATTTTACAACTGTTGTACAGAATAAAAAATGCGGCAAAAAGTGCTGCCCAGTCATCTGCAGATTCGTAGCCTTTACCCATAATTAGTGCGATCGAAATTCCGACAAAAGCCGCCACAGAAGTTATCGCATCACTACGATGGTGCCAGGCATCGGCTGCCAAAGATGAACTATTGGTTTGCTTACTGCGTTTCATAACCAGACGAAAAGAATATTCTTTCCAGATAATAATTGCGCCTAAAACATACAAAGTCCATGATTTTGGTAAATCATGCGAAGTTTGAATATTTGAAATACTTTCATATCCAATAATTGTTGCCGAAGTAATTAAGAATCCAACAACCAAAAAGGTAATCAGAGGTTCTGCCCTACCGTGTCCGTATGGATGATTTTCATCTGCAGGTTTATTAGAATATTTAATTCCAAACAACACCAAACAAGACGAAAATATATCCGTAGTCGATTCGATTGCATCTGCAATTAAGGCATAAGAATTGCCAAAAAAACCTGCCAGACCTTTTATCAGGGCCAGGCAGGTGTTTCCAACTATACTAAAGATAGTAGCTTTTACAGCTTTTTGTTCGTTTGTCATTTAGACTATTTTTTTTCGCCACGAATTCAACAAATTACACGAAAAATAACATTGTGTTTTATCACACTAATTTTTAAAACCCAAATCGTATAATTGAATTTCAAAAATTAGTTTTAATTCGTGAATTCGTAGCAAATATTTTTTACGCTCTCACGATTTTTGCTCCAATTGCTCTTAAACGTTCATCAATACGCTCGTATCCGCGATCGATTTGTTCAATATTTTGAATAGTACTTGTACCTTTTGCAGAAAGCGCAGCAATCAATAATGAAATCCCTGCACGAATATCAGGAGATGACATTGTAGTAGCTTTTAACTGAGACTCAAAATTATGTCCCATAACTACCGCTCTGTGCGGATCACATAACATAATTTTTGCTCCCATGTCGATCAGTTTGTCTACAAAAAACAAACGGCTTTCGAACATCTTTTGGTGAATTAAAACATCTCCTTTTGCCTGTGTTGCCACAACCAAAACAATACTTAATAAATCGGGTGTAAATCCTGGCCAAGGTGCATCTGCAATGGTTAAAATAGAACCATCGATATCTGTTTTTACTTCATATCCGTCTTTGTGAGCCGGAATGTAAATATCATCATTGCGTTTTTCGATGGTAATTCCAAGTTTTCTGAATGTATTTGGAATTAATCCTAAATTTTCCCAGCTTACATTTTTGATCGTAATTTCGCTTTTTGTCATAGCTGCAAGACCAATCCAGGAACCAATTTCGATCATATCAGGAAGAATTCTGTGCTCACAACCACCAAGGCTTTCAACACCTTCGATAGTCAATAAGTTAGATCCAACACCTGTAATTTTAGCACCCATCGAATTTAGCATTTTGCATAATTGTTGCAGGTAAGGCTCACATGCAGCGTTATAAACTGTTGTGGTTCCTTTTGCCAAAACTGCAGCCATTACAATGTTTGCTGTTCCGGTAACTGATGCTTCATCAAGCAACATATCTGTTCCTATCAATCCTTCAGGAGCTTCTACTCCGTAAAAATGATCTTCTCTGTTATATCTGAATTTTGCCCCGAGGTTAATAAAACCTTCAAAGTGTGTATCTAATCTGCGACGACCAATTTTATCTCCTCCTGGTTTTGGAATATATCCTTTTCCAAAACGAGCCAATAGTGGTCCAACAATCATAATAGAACCACGAAGCGCTCCTCCTTCTTTTTTGAAAGCTTCGGTTTCTAAATATCCAACATTAACCTCATCAGCCTGAAACGTAATCGAACCCGGTTCATTGCGTTGAATTTTCACTCCTAAATTACCCAACAATGTGATTAATTTATTGATGTCTATAATATCGGGAATATTATTAATTTTTACTTTATCCCCCGTTAGAAGCACGGCACATAAAATTTGCAATGCCTCGTTTTTTGCTCCTTGCGGAGTGATTTCTCCTTTTAAAGGAGTTCCTCCTTCGATTTTAAAAATTCCCATATTTATTTTTTAAGATTCTGAGCTACTGAGATTCCATGGTTCTGAGGTTTTCTGAGCTAAAATCTTAGCATCTTAGTCCCTTAGCATCTTAGCGCCTTTTTTTATTTCTGATTGTTATTTTTAAGATTCAGAGTTACTGAGGTTATAAGATTAAAAGCTAAAAAACTTAGCATCTCAGCACCTTAGAAACTTAGTCCCTTTTTATTTCTGATTGTTATTTTTCTGAAAAGGCTTTGGTTTTCCCGGCCCTTTGTTATTTTTATTGCCTTGTATTTTGGGCTGTCCTGTTGACGTGATTTTATTTGACATACGTTTATTAGTACGTAATAAATCAGTAGTGTTCAGTAATTCCTCAGTACTTTGCAGCAAATTGATTTTTCCTCCTGACAATTCATATAAATGCTCGAAAATCACATCGTCTTTTACAGTGTCTTTGTTCCAGCTCAAATATGATTTTTTCATATGATTGGCTATTACAAGTACCAAAGCATTTTTCATTTCGCCTTCTTCCCATTTATTGGCAACATCAATCATATATTTGATATTGTTACCATAAAATCTGTATTTTGGAAAGTTTTGCGGATAATGTAATACATCTGGTTTTAACTGCAACACATCGCGGGATGGAATTGGATATGGAGACTCTACATCTAATTTAAAATCAGACATGATAAAAAGCTGATCCCATAATTTATGCTGAAAATCCGGCACATCACGCAAATGCGGATTTAAGCTTCCCATAACCTGAATGATGTATTTTGCAGCTTTATTGCGCGTTTCGGCATCTTCGATTGCAGTAGCCTGATCGATCAGTTTTTGCAAATGACGACCATATTCCGGAATGATTAAACGTTGTCTTTCAGAATTATATTCTAAATTAAAAACAACATCATTCGCAATTTCTTTTTTATATTTCTCGTTCATAAGTTATAATGAAACTATACCTTCTATGGTAGAAACTTCTTTGTATTTAAGAATTACTTCGTCTGCACTATGCATGGTAACATCAACTGAAACACTGGTAAATTTACCGGTTTTAGATTTTGTTGTTTTAATAACCGCGCCCATCCCATCAAAAGCTTTCTCAACTCTCTCAACATTATCGTCTACAGAAGGCACTATAAATTTATATAAATATTCTGCTGGCCAAGTATTTGAATTATCTAACTCGACTTTTAATCTCTCGTAAAATTCAGCGGTGTTTTTTTCTTTATCGTTCTCCATTCTTAATTAAAAATAAAGGCAAATATACGCTTTTGATTTCAGACTTTTGATTTTAGATTTTAGATTTTTTTTCAATAAAAAGGGTTCAAAGTTACAGAGGCTCAAAGGCTCAAAGAAAAAACCTTTACAACCTTATTCCTTTATAATTTTTCCTCTTATATTTGAGAAATCATTGCAACAAAATTTCCCCACAAAAACACTAAGTCGCCAGCAAAAAAACAAAACTCAAAAAAATTACAACTCTGCGACTTTGCGAGATTCAAAAATATTTTATCATGAAAAAAATCATTTTCTTACTTTTCATCACTACCTCTTTTTACACTATTCAGGCGCAGGAAATTAAAACCATGACTTATTTCCAGAATGACACCATCAAACTGGATTTAGACTTATATCTGCCTCAGAAAAAAACAAATGAAAAAATCCCCTTAATCATTTTCGCTTTTGGCGGAGGATTTTCAGGTGGCGAACGTACTCAGGAAAAAAACTTTGGTATGTTTATGGCGCAAAACGGATATGCTGTTGCAAGCATTTCGTACAGCTTGTATATGAAGGGAAAAGATTTTGGATGCAAAGGAACTTTGACCGAAAAGATTAAAGCAATACAAATTGGCGTGAGCGATATGTGGCAGGCAACTTCTTATTTAATCGAAAATGCAAATAAATATAATCTTGACACTTCAAAATATTTTATTTCTGGTATTAGTGCTGGTGCCGAAATTGGATTTCATGCTTCATTTTGGGATTATAAACTAATGAATTTATATAAAAACAATTTACTGGAAAGTTTTAAATATGCTGGTTTCATTGGAGGTTCCGGAGCAATTCAGGATATTAACCTGATTACTAAAGAAAAAGCAATTCCGATGTTATTGGCACACGGAAATAATGACGATACTGTTCCATATGCAGCAGGTTCACATCGTTCCTGCCCTACAAATGCTTCGGGCTGGCTAATTCTATTTGGATCTTATGCCGTTTACAATCACATGCAGGATTTACATAAAGACATTGAACTGATTACTTTTTGCGGAGGCGGACATGAATTTTCGGGATATTTATTTCATGAAGGACAGCAATATGTTCTGGATTTTGTAAATGATGTTTTGAAAGGAAAGAAATTTGAATCGCATTTGATTGTTCCTTCTAAAAAAGGAAAAGATTCGGGGAAATATTTGTTTTGTGAGTAAACAAAAGAAAGATTATTACTATATTTACGAATATTTTTTTATTTATTCTGAATATGGAATTAACAAAGTCGGATCTTCAAAAATTAATACAAGTTCAAAAAGAAAACACTTTTTTAGATCATTTTATATTCTCACTTACAAAAGATTACAAAACATACGGAAATATCAAAAAAAATAAAATGAATCTTTGGAAAAGTACTGGTTTTACAGGAAGTTTTTATCCTGTATTTTCTTTTGAATTTGATTCAGAAGGTACACTTATAAAGATAACAGACGAATTAAATCCATTTGCTAAATTTTTGAGGCTACTATTTCCATTATTCTTTTTCTTCCCAACTCTTTCAACTGCTTTTACCGATTTTCAACTTAAAAAGTTTTTAATCTGCATAAGCATTTTTCTAATTTTAAGTTTTGCTAGTTACTTATTAAGTCTAAAAATATATTCATATAACAAAAAAGGTCTATTAAAAGATTTTTATCAAGTACTAAATAGTACAACAAAAAGCAAGCAATTGACAAAGCAAAGCAAAAGCAAAATACTTAACAACGAAACTGAGGAAAAATTGGAAAAGGAATGGACTATTGGTAAAATATTAACTCGATTATTTACATATCCTTTTTGTTTTGCTTTAATATTACTTGTTATATTTGGAATGATTCCAGATGGAAAATTTATAATTGCGATTCCGATGTTAGTAATTATTGGGGTTTATTTATATTCTGATTTGAAGATGATTTTCAAAAGCAAATAAACTAAAATGCTTTTTTTCTCCTGTAAGGTTTTAAAAACCTTGTAGGAAATACAACTGTTTGAGATAACTCCAAAAACAAAACCATCTCTCCTATTTAGCCCTGATGGCAGTGAAAATCCTTTTGCTTTTTCCTTTAAAAAGCAAAAGATTGAAGCGAACAGCAGGAACATTGATGACAAAAATTACGAAATCGTTCGCTTCAGCCAAAATAATCTTTTTAAATACAATAACTTTAGGTAAATTTGCGCTTTATTTTACGAAAGTGCAAAAACAAATCATAGTTCTCATTGGTGGCCCGGGAACGGGAAAATCTACTCTTATCAACGAATTAGTAGCTCGTGGCTACTGTTGTTACCCTGAAATTTCAAGACAAGTTACACTCGAAGCACAACAACGCGGCATTGAACAATTGTTTCTTGAACAGCCTTTATTATTTAGCGAAATGCTCCTTAAAGGACGTATTAAACAGTTTAAAGATGCACTGGAAGAACCTCATGAAGTAGTTTTTATAGATCGCGGAATTCCTGATGTTACGGCTTACATGGATTATATTGGCGATACTTATCCGGAGGATTTTATCAAAGCTTGTGAGGATTATAAATATTCTAAAACTTTTATATTACCGCCCTGGGAAGAAATTTACGAAAGCGACACAGAACGTTACGAGAATTTCGAGCAGGCTTTAACAATACAAAAGCATCTTGTTGAAACGTATAAAAAATACGGTTATGACTTAATTGAGGTGCCTAAAGATACAGTTGAAAACAGAATTCTTTATATCTTAGATAAAATTTAGACATGTGTTTAAAGTTGCAAAACTAGAAACTGCTTTCTAAATTTTTTAACTTTAAAACACGATCTATGCCTGAAGCACAAGAAATTCTTTTAAAATACTGGAAACATGACAGTTTCAGACCGTTACAAAAAGAAATTATCGATTCGGTTTTAGGCGGTCAGGATACTTTTGCACTACTTCCAACAGGAGGCGGAAAATCAATTTGTTTTCAGGTTCCTTCCATGATGCAGGAAGGTATTTGCCTCGTTATTTCGCCTTTGATTGCTCTAATGAAAGATCAGGTGGCGAATTTGCAGAAAAGGGGAATTAAGGCGATTGCACTTACCGGAGGAATTCATACAGAAGAAATCATTGATCTTCTGGACAATTGCCAATACGGAAATTACAAATTCCTTTATCTTTCGCCAGAACGACTTCAGTCGGAATGGATTTTGGAACGTATTAAAAACCTTCCTATAAATTTAATCGCTATTGATGAAGCACATTGTGTTTCGCAATGGGGACATGACTTTCGTCCGGCATACCTTAAAATCTCAGAACTTAAAAAACATTTTCCAAAAATTCCGTTTTTGGCTTTAACTGCTACAGCCACTCCAAGAGTTATTGAAGATATTAAAACCGAATTAGGATTAAAAGATCCTAAACTTTTTCAGCAGTCTTTTGAAAGAAAAAACATTGCTTATATGGTTTTTGAAGTTGAAGACAAACTCTATCGTGTTGAACAAATTTTAAGAAAAAATCCGCAGCCTTCTATTATATATGTACGAAACCGAAAATCGTGTTTAAACATTTCAACGCAATTAGAGTCACTTGGCTTTAAGGCTACCTATTATCATGGCGGGCTTTCGACAAAGGAAAAAGATAAAAACATGCAATTGTGGATGTCACAACAAGCACAGGTTATTGTGGCTACAAACGCGTTTGGAATGGGAATCGACAAAGACAATGTAAAAACGGTTATTCACACACAACTGCCGGAGAATCTCGAAAATTATTATCAGGAATCCGGAAGAGCCGGACGAAATGGAGAAAAAGCTTTCTCAGTTTTACTTTTTAATAACTCAGATGCAAATCAGACTGAACAGCAGTTTTTAAGCATTTTGCCTGATAAAAAGTTTCTAAAAACAATGTATGTCAAATTGTGTAATTATTTTCAGATTGCATACGGAGAAGGTTTAGATGAATCATTTTCTTTTAAGATGAATCATTTTTGCCATAAATATGACTTCCCTACTTTAAAAACATACAATGCTTTGCAGTTTTTAAATCAACAGGGCATTATTACAATGTCTCAGGAATTTTCAGAAAAGATTACGTTACAATTTCTAATTGAATCAAAAGAAGTAATTCGCTACATGAGTCTGAATCCGAATGAAGAAGAAATTATTCTGGCGATTTTAAGAACATACCCGGGAGTTTATGAAATGAAAACTCCTTTTAACCTTTCGCTTATTGCAAAAAAATCACACCATACAGAAGAGCAGGTTACTGCTGTTTTAGAAAAATTAAAAGAAAAAGGAATCATTGAATACAAATCTAAAAATAACGATGCAACTATTTTATTTAATGAAGTTCGGGAAGATGATTTAACCATTAATAGAGTTTCAAAATATCTGGAAAAACAAAATAAATTAAAAGAAGAACAACTACTATCTGTTTTACATTATATAAAGGAAAACAAAACATGTAAAAACCGATTGATTTTAGCTTATTTTGGAGAAGAAACAAATTCTAATTGTGGTGTTTGTTCTTATTGTATTACACAAAAAGGAAAAATTACAGAAACAGATTCGATTGCTGATAAAATTCTGCACTTATTAAAAACAGCAGCTTTGACATCGAGAGAAATCCAGACAGAAATAAAACTAGATGCAAATGATATAATTTTGGTCCTTCAGGAATTACTGGAAAACAATCATATCATTATACTACCTAATAATAAATACACTTTAAAATCATAATGGAAAAATTGAGAATTATATTTATGGGAACTCCTGAATTTGCCGTTGGCATTCTGGATACCATTATCAAAAACAATTACGATGTTGTTGGCGTGATTACTGCGGCAGATAAACCTGCAGGACGCGGACAAAAAATAAAATATTCAGCAGTTAAAGAATATGCACTCGCAAACAATCTTACTTTATTACAACCAACGAATTTAAAAGACGAAGCTTTTTTAGCTGAATTAAAAGCTTTGAATGCCAATTTACAAATTGTAGTTGCTTTTAGAATGCTGCCTAAAGTAGTTTGGGAAATGCCAAACTTGGGAACATTTAACCTGCACGCTTCTTTATTACCAAATTATCGCGGTGCAGCACCCATAAACTGGGCTATTATTAATGGAGAAACCAAAACCGGAGTGACTACTTTTTTTATCGATGATAAAATTGATACAGGAGCTATGATCCTAAATTCTGAAATAGCAATTGAACCTACAGAAAATGCAGGACAACTTCATGATCGTTTAATGCATTTAGGAAGCACAACTGTTATTGATACTTTGAAAGTGATCGAAAGCGGAAATGTAACTACTACTATTCAGGAGGACAATGCAGAAATTAAAACGGCTTACAAATTAAACAAAGAAAACTGCAGGATCGACTGGACAAAATCTGGCGAAGAAATCAACAATCTGATTCGTGGTTTAAGTCCGTATCCGGCTGCGTGGTGTTTTTTGAAAGATAAAAATGAAGAGCAAAACATTAAAATATACGAAGCAAAATTGGTTTTAGAAGCACATTCTCATGCAATTGGAAGTGTATTAAGCAGCAAAAAAGAAATTAAAATTGCCATACAAAATGGCTTTATCCAGCTTTTAAGTTTACAGTTACCCGGAAAAAAGAGAATGCAGGTGGCAGAATTATTAAACGGAATAACTTTTTCTGATGACGCAAAGGTCTATTAACCTCAGTAAAACAGGGGTTTCTACTTATTTTTGATCGACCAACAACCTGCTTTATGAACAAAAAAAGCAAGTTATCAACAATTATTGCTAAATTTAAAGAAAACACTTGCAAGGAACGGATTTCCTACTAAATTTGTGTATTAACAATTTTTTTTAACCAACAATTAATAACTAATTATTATGAACAAATCAGAATTAATCGATGCTATCGCTGCTGATGCAGGAATCACAAAAGCTGCGGCAAAATTAGCTTTAGAGTCATTTTTAGGAAATGTAGGAACTACTTTGAAAAAAGGCGGAAGAATTTCATTAGTAGGTTTCGGATCTTGGTCAGTATCTGCGAGAGCTGCTAGAGACGGTAGAAATCCTCAAACAGGAAAAACTATCAAAATTGCTGCAAAAAATGTAGTAAAATTCAAAGCTGGTGCAGAATTAGAAGGTGCAGTAAACTAAGTAAGAAAGTTCTCTACACTAAATAATATAATTAAAACCCTCTTATGGAGGGTTTTTTTATGCGGTTTAACGATTTTTTTTGTGATTTTAAAAATTTTATGATTAAATTTAATAAAAATTGTAGCCGTATGATTTCAGAAAAATTAAAAAAAGGACACCTGCTTATTGCCGAGCCTTCAATAATTGGAGATTTATCTTTTAACAGATCGGTAATTTTATTAGCAGACCATAATAAGGAAGGATCAATAGGTTTTATCATTAATAAACCATTAAAATATACTATTAATGATTTAATACCTGAAATTGATGCCACTTTCAAGATATATAACGGAGGCCCGGTTGAACAGGACAATCTGTACTTTATTCATAATATCCCGGATTTAATCCCGAACAGCGTCGAGATTTCTAATGGGATTTATTGGGGAGGAGATTTTGAATCCACTAAGGACTTAATTAATGACGGATCGATCAATAAAAACAACATCCGTTTTTTCTTAGGCTATACTGGTTGGGACGAAAATCAGCTTGAAAGCGAAATGCAAGGCAACTCCTGGATTATTGCTGATAATAATTACAAAAATAAAATTATTGGTAAATCTACTACCCATTTTTGGAAAGAGCAGATTATTGAGCTTGGCGGAGATTATCTCATTTGGTCCAATGCACCAGAAAATCCATATCTGAATTAATTTTCAGATATGGACTCATTTAGCTTTTGTACCAATACCTGAGCCCAATTATTGGTAAACTCTTTTTTTCGATATTTAGTTATCGGCTGTATCCCTGTGATTACATTGGTCAAAAATAATTCGTCTGCTTTTTGAAGATCGAATGGAGAAATTATTTCTTCATAAACTTCTATGCCTTCCAGTTTTTTAGCTAAAGCTAAAATTTGTTTACGCATAATACCATTTAAACATCCTTCAGAAATTGGCGGTGTAATCATTTTTTTACCCACAATCATGAATAAATTACCCTGAAGTGCTTCTACCACATTTTTGGTGTCATTTACCAAAATGCAGTTTGCCAGACCATTTTCATGAGCAAAAATGCTTCCGGTTACATTGATCATCTTATTAGTTGTTTTAATAGACGATAATAACTGCTTTGTAACATAGAAGTCTTTATACAAATCGACTTCGTACTCAGCAGTATTTAAAACATAAGAAGTGTTTTCCAGTGATGTTGCGTGAATTAGAAAAGAAACGTCATTCGTTTTTGGCAAATACAAACCTCCATCGTTTCTAAAAACTGTGATTCGGGCTCTGGCTGAAGCCGAAATACCTTTTTGATCCACCAGATTTAAAACTTGCTCTTCAAAATATTCCATGGTAAAGTTCATCGGAATTTCCATTCGAACAACACGCATAGAAGCCATTAATCTAAAATAATGATCTTCTAGAAATAAGATTTTTTTATTTACTATTTTAAGCGTTTCAAAAACACCATCTCCATACAAAAAGGCACGGTTTTGAGTTAATATATTCTCTTCCTGTACCACTATATTTCCGTTAAAATTGATCATAAAAAAACCCTGAATTTTGTTCAGGGCAAATATAAGGCATAAAATAGAATTTTACTAAACTGATCCGATAAGATGTTTCAGATCTGAGATCTGATTCTCCCACAATTGTTTAGCTTCTCCTACTTCTTCTTTTTCTGCGAAATCGACTACCATCAACGACACATCTTTTGTCAATTCATCGACTAAAATATGCAGTTCGAAAAAATATTCAGTATCCTTACTGCTTTCGTCAACCCATTTAAATTTTACTTTTTCTCCTGTTTTTTTAGAAGCCAAACGCGCTTTTTCCTGCGAGTCATTCCAAATGAAAGTAAAAAATTCGCCTCTTGAGTTCACATTGTCTGCGAACCATTCTGACAAACCTGACGGTGTTGATATATATTGATATAATAATTGCGGCGAAGAATTTATGGGAAACTCGATTTCGTAACGTATTTTTGGATCCATGTGCTACTTTTAATTTTTTCGAAATATAAGAATATATGTTCAAAAACAATGCATTTTTAAAAAAATAATTTTTTCTTCATTTTATTCTTGTGAGCTTTAATAATATTTCTATCTTTGCACCCGCAATGAAGGAAACAATCCTACTAGCAGTCCAGGCGAGGTAGCTCAGTTGGTTAGAGCGCAGGATTCATAACCCTGAGGTCACGGGTTCAACTCCCGTCCTCGCTACAAAAGGCAAAACCCTTAAACAGAAATGTTTAAGGGTTTTTTATTTAAAATATATTCCTGATTTTGTGAGGAATCATAAAAAAAACAGACATATAACACTGATCATGAGATCAGCATACCACCAAACCAGAGACTTTTGAATCGTTTTATTCTCACCCAGAACACATTTTGGTTAGATCAAAATACGTTTTTAAAGCATAATATCATTATTAACAAATGTTTTTTACTACTGATCAATAATAGCATCTAATGAACATAATGTTTTGTATTAAAATTGATTCTCTTAAATTTGATACATGCTTTCTCCGGATATAAAAAAACATAAAATAATGGCGATAATCGCTTTAAAATAATATTTGCAACCTAAGTAATTTATAAACATATGGATATAGTCAAATTTAAAATCACGTCAAAAACGATAAAAGTAGAGGTACGTAATTCCAATAATTATGTTTTTAATTTTAATACCGCTTTAGAGATTGAAAAAGAAGACAGAGATGTTTTATTAAGACTGTATAATGCATTAGATCTTCTTTTTAAGAAAGAAACTGTTATTGAGAATAAAAACTATATCTCACCTAATCAAACCAATATTTTGGATCAGATTTCGGCTGTTGATAATTTAGAAGAGGAAAAATAAACGAATTTTCGATTAAATTAAGGGAGAAGAACGAGATTCTTCATAACCTTTGCCCTTATCTAATAAAATCAAAATGATCTCATGAGCAATAAACTAATTCATATGTTAATCGAAGCTTTTAAATCAAAGCTGGATATTTTTGATACTTTCATGAATAAGGGTGCAAATGAGAAAGAAATATTAGATCTGGAAAACTCAATTAGTCTGACTTTACCTGTTTCTTATATCGACTTGCTAAAAACCTATAATGGTGAAAAAAGATTGGGTATAATGGCGGGATTTGGATTTTTAAGCATCGAGGATGTAAAAATACAATGGGATTTTTTCAGAATATCATCTGGTCAGGGAGAACCCGAATCTATATATCAAAAAAATAAAATTAAAAATATACTTTATGCCGTAAAAAGGGTTCCGTTTGCTCATGACGGTTCAGGAAACTTTTTATGCATTGATTATGATCCTGCCAGCGAAGGAAAGAGCGGTCAGATTTTGTACCTGCCAGCAGGTGATCCTGAACCCATTTCAGTTATTGCAGATGATTTTGATACGTTTCTTGCTTTTTTAATTGATGCTATTCTTTCAGATAAATTAATGTTAATAGACGAACGGGATGAATGGGATGAAGAAGACTGGGAAAAGGCAGAAATTTATTTTGAGAATACCTGGAGAGATGACTGGACAGATATTGCCAATGAATATAATTTAAAAACATAAAGAATAAAGTCAAAATTAATCCGGGACACAAAACTTTAATCTAAGACTATTAAATATTTTTTTTAGATAAACAAAAAACAAATATCATGTCGATACAACACGAATCAGAATTAACAGGAATGAAAAAGGTAAGTCAGGCTGTGGCTTATACTCTGAAAGAAATGAGAAATTTTGCCCGACCAGGTATAACAACCAAGGAATTGGATGATTATGGCGGAAAAATTCTGAATGATTTAGGAGCAAAATCAGCTCCGTATCTGACTTATGGTTTTCCGGGGTGGACTTGTATCAGCGTGAATAACGAATTCTGTCACGGAATTCCATCTGATAAAAGAATCCTCAAAGAAGGTGATTTAATTAATATTGATGTTTCGGCAGAATTAGATGGTTTTTGGTCTGATAACGGAGGTTCTTTTGTTATTGGTGAAGATAAAAACGGACACCAAAAACTGGTTGATGCCTCTAAAGATATTCTGCAAAAAGCGATAGACAACATAAAAGGAGGAGTAAAAATTTCTGAGATAGGATATCTTATAGAAACAGAAGCTAGAAAAAGAGGTTATAAAGTAATCAAAAATTTAGGCGGACATGGTATTGGCAGAAGCTTACACGAACAGCCTGATGAATTACTCAACTATAAAAACCGATTTGACCAAAGACGTTTTAAGAAGGACTCTGTTGTGGCTATTGAAACTTTTATAGCAACATCTTCATCGCTTGCAGTAGAACTCAATGACGGCTGGACCATGGTGGGCAACAAAGGCGGTCATATGGCTCAACACGAACATACGATTGTGGTTACCAATGGTAAACCTATCATCCTGACAGAAATGAACGGGATCTGGAACTAACAAAAATTGATGAACTCATAGATAAATTCGAAACCCCTTAAACAAAATTGTTTAAGGGGTTTTTATTTGCAATTAGTCCTAAAGCATCTAATTTTAACTTTTATCTTGATTTGTTTGTCTCAATGAGACGACCTTTTTATTTGTTTTTGAATTCATTTTGAGTAAAAACAAATTCTATTCAGAAAGCTCTTCAAAGAATTTAATAAAGATTTAAGTTTTTTTTCGTTTACAAAATCACTAACTTGTTATAGAATTAGAAATAATTTACAGTAAAAATACTGTTTTAAACCAGTGTCTTCTACATTCTTTACAAGATAAATTATAGTTGAGGTATTTTACTAAGACATAAAAATGCACTCCTTTTATTGTAATTAAAAACAAAAAACTATGCGAGTATCTGTTATTCGAAAAAATATAAAATTCACCCCTGATTCCCGAAGAGTTGTTGCCCGATTTTTTATAAATGGCGACGAAAGAACCCAACAAATGGTAACTCGTATTATGATGCTGGATGAAAAACAGGTATTAGAAACCCTGGAACAAACCCTTCGTGAATTCGCCAGACGCCATAGAAATATTTCGGCTATATTTTTCAGACATTGCGAAAAAATCAGACCTGTAATAGAAGGAATGCAAATTGATTATGAGGCGATGTCACTTGATCGAAAAATGCTTATTGGTTCTTATTGCACAATGGAGTATGCTATAGAATCTGCTGCCATTTTTAATCCTTCTATTATTGAAGATTTTGATCAGTCAGGACTCGAAGCGGGCGAAAAAAGGGTCATAATTTCTTTTCGTGCAACGGGTGAAGGTCATATTTCATCTATTGTCTTTAGACGAGGAATTCTTGATAGAGACAATAATCTTCAGGTAATGAAAATTGGTCATAATATAGACAAAGCCGAGATTGAGCATAAAAGTCTGTACAATAAAGAACGTTTTTTGTTGAAATTATCCGAAATGCATACCCAGGATAAATATATTGCACAAATAATGCAGGATTTACCCAACGAATTTGAATTTGCCGTTTTAAAAAGTATGGTCAACACTGCTTTGAGCGATCCTTCGATTCGTCAGGAACGAAGAACGGCACTTGAAGAAATTATCTGGCTGGCTGATTCTTTTTATGATTTACAATTCAAACATGATTCTGACATTACTGAACGTGTTATATTCCCGATATCTGAATCTGAGAGCCGTGGTATCGAAGATGCCCGTTTTGTTCGTTTTGTAGATGATGATAATTCTACACGGGTAATGGCGACTTACACTGCTTACAATGGTCACGCCATATTGCCTAAACTTATTTCTACTGAGGATTTTTATACGTACAGAGTAATGCCTTTGCATGGTGTTGGTGCCCAAAATAAAAACCTGGCATTATTTCCTAGAAAAATAAAGGGTAAATATGCCATGCTTGCCCGAATCGACGGCGTAAATAATTACATCATGTATTCTGAAAGGGTTACACAATGGAACACTCCTATCCTTTTGCAGGAACCACGTTATACATGGGAATTCACTCAAATAGGAAATTGCGGTTCCCCTCTTTGGACTACCGAAGGATGGCTGGTAATTACTCATGGCGTGGGTACTATGAGACGTTATTGTATAGGGGCTTCATTATTTGATCTTGATGATCCGTCTAAAGAAATTGGAAGACTTAAAGAACCACTACTTTCGCCTCTGGAAGATGAAAGAGAAGGCTATGTTCCAAATGTGGTATATTCCTGTGGAGCCATTATTCATAACAATAGTCTTATTTTGCCTTATGCGGTATCTGATTATTCGTCTACTTATGCTGTAGTGGATATGGTGGAATTAATTGATGCTTTAAAGAAAAGCAGGTAGTAATCTCGTATTATCTTCTATTTTTCATATCCGGAATTTTTTCTGTCAAATGTTTCCAGTAGCGTTTTGGCATGTGCTGAAGATGAAGCCTGGTATTTTTTCTTGATTCAATATTGACATTTTTAAAGTAATGTCGCCAGAGGTTTTGAAAAAATTCTTCTTGTTGGTCGCTTATTTCTGCCAGATATTTTGAAGAAGCAGGATTGTTATCAAATTGCAATTCGACAGTTGAAATGTTTTCAAGATCATAATAAACGCCATATTTACGTTTTGCATCGTAAATCAGCCAGCGTTGATCTGCATAACGGTTTTTGAAATGTTTTTCTATAATAGGCAAAACATCGCAATCTGGTTCAATGATGGCATAATACAGCTGGTCTTTTGTTAATTTAAAACGAACAAATGCCTCCATTCGATGTGCCTCTTTTCCGGTAAGTCTGACTGCTTTTTTAAAATCCAGAACAGCGCTGTTTCCATAATCGTCTTCTACATTTTGTGCACTGGACAATACATATTGAACAAAACGAAACATGACTTCTTCGATTTGATTAATTTCAGATAAAAACGCATTATAAATACTTATAAACCCCTGTCTTGAAAGACGTTTTTTGAGTCCGTCTAAAACCCGTTGTACTTTTAGGTCATTTGTAATTACAATATGATGTGTAGAAAACAGCAAAGCAGCAGAAGCTTCTTTTTTGGCAAAAACAATATCCTTCAGTTTATACTCATAAATCTCAAACACTGCTGTAAGCCAGCCTTCGTAAGTACCATCATAAACTATTTGTGTCATTTTAATTAGAATAAAGCCAGTTGATTCGAGAAATCATTTTTGTATTTACTTTTTTGTGAATTCAAAATATGATCTTTGATTTGGATAGAGGTTAAATCTTTCTGAATTTGAAATGGTATTGCAAAAGCCAAAAAATATCTTGCCCGACTGTATGCAATTCCTAATTTTCGAAGATCTTCAGGTTGCAATTTCTTAAACTGTCTGGCTGCCACAATTTTTTTTGCACTCAAAAATCCGATTCCCGGAATGCGCTTAATCAATTCTAAATCGGCAGTATTAATATCGACAGGAAACTGATTCAGGTTTCGCAATGCCCAACCTAGTTTTGGGTCAATATCGAGATCCAGATTTGGCTGATCAAAACCTACAATTTCATTTACATTAAATCCGTAAAAACGAATTAACCAATCAGCCTGATACAAACGATTTTCCCGAATCATGGGTACCGGAGTTCCTATTGCCGGCAATCGATTATCATAACTTATGGGCACATATCCTGAATAATAAACCCTTCTCATATTCATTTGCTGATAAAAATAATTGGCCATGCCTAAAATTTCGAGATCATTTTCTTTTGTCGCCCCAATAACCATTTGGGTGCTTTGACCTGCCGGAGCAAAAAGAGGAGCTTTGTAGTTTAGCTTTTTTTCTTCTTTATAACCTACAATCTCATTTTTCAGGTATTCCATTGGCTTAATTACATCTTTGTGATTCTTTTCAGGCGCAAGCAATTTAAGACTTTGCTCGGTTGGCATTTCGACATTTACACTTAACCGATCAGCATACATCCCTGCTTCTTTCAACAATTCATCGCTTGCTCCCGGAATTGCTTTAAGATGAATATACCCATTAAAATTCTCTTCTAATCTTAACTTTTTGGCAATTCGAACCAAACGTTCCATCGTATAATCAGGATTATCAAAAATACCTGAACTTAAAAACAATCCTTCTATGTAATTTCTTCTGTAAAAGCCAATGGTAAGATCAACAACTTCCTGTACTGTAAAAGCTGCACGTTTTATATCATTACTTTTTCGGCTCACACAATAAGCACAGTCAAAGATACAATGATTGGTCAGTAAAATTTTCAGTAACGAAACGCAGCGTCCGTCTTCTGTATAGGCATGACAAATTCCGTAACCTGAAGAATCGCCCAGCCCTTTATTTTTATTTTCCCGCTTGCTTTGTCCGGATGAACATGAAACATCATACTTAGCTGCATCTGCCAAAATACCCAGCTTCTCCATCACTCTTTCATTCACCATTTTGTTCTCTTTTATTTGTTTTTGAAATGAAATTTATCACATCAAAACTACTCATTCGTCATAAAAAAGTACTGAATATCACTGTTCTAAATTGTATCATTTTTTTAGTAACGATCTGCCTTTTCTTTAATCAAAATATTATACTAAGAGTTAAAAAAGTGATCACGAGTAAAAACAAAACTGCCCCAAACAATTTAATAACTATTTGAGGCAGCTTGTCTGCTAATTCTTGTATTTTATCAAATCAAAAAAACCTGACTGATTTATCTTCTCCTGATAATAATTTAAATTATTTCATGGAAACAATTACAAATTCACTTCTTCTGTTTAATTGGTGTTCTTCTTCTGTACAATTTACATTATCAGAACATTTGTTTATCAATTGACTTTCGCCATATCCTCTGCCTGAAATTCTTTTAGCCGAAATTCCTTTTTTAACCAGCCAGTCAATTGTTGCTTTTGCTCTCTTGTTCGACAAAGTCATATTATACTGTTCTGTTTGTCTGCTATCTGTATGAGAACGAACATCTATTTTCATGTCCGGATATTGCTTCATAACAGCTACAATTTTCTCTAACTGAAAAGCGGCTTCTTTTCGAATAAATGACTGATCCAGATCAAAATAAATAATGGGTATATCTAAAGTTTTAGCTAAATCTGTCCCAACTCCAATTTCTTTAATTTGCTTTTCTAACCTGACATCTTTTTCAGATTTGTCATTTAATCCATTAATTGTAATTGGGCTTTCCTGAGTTTCATAATCTTTTTTTGTAGCTCTGACATGATAGGTTTTATCGCATTTTACGTCAAACGTATAAGTTCCGTCTGCACCTGAAACTGCTTCTGCTATCTGTTGAAATTTATCATCCAGTAAAATTATTTTTGCATCACCCAAAACTGCATTTGTCTGAGCATCTGATATAATACCTGATAATTTTTTCTCACAATCCAGTCTTTTTGTTTCTCTGAATTTATAAATATCATCATTGCCTTTTCCTCCTTCTTTGTTCGATGAGAAAAATCCACTTCTTGTGTTACTGTCAATTATAAAAGCGAAATCATCAAACTTGGTATTTACTGGTTCTCCAATATTTTGTACGGGACCAAAACTGGTATCTTCTTTTATTTTTGATACAAATATGTCTAATCCTCCCAATCCAGGGCGCCCGTCACTTGCAAAATAAAGTTCATTTTCTGCTGATATGAAAGGAAATGTTTCACGTCCTTCGGTATTAATTACAGCACCCAGATTTTCAGGTTTGCCAAATGTTCCATCTCCATTAATTACAACACTGTATAAATCAGATTGTCCTAAACTTCCCGGCATATCTGATGCAAAATATAGTTTCTTTTCGTCTACACTCAAAGCGGGATGCGCAATACTAAATTGATCACTGTTAAATGGCATTGCGGTAACATTAGTCCATTCATCGTTGACCAAATCGGCTTTATACAACTTCAGTAATGTAATTCTCTTGGAATCTTTTCCTTTTTTACCACGCAAAAAATTGTTTCTTGTAAAATACATCGTCTTTCCGTCTTTGGTAAAAACAGGTGTAGATTCATTGAATTTTGAGTTAATTTTTTTCTCTAACCGAACAGGATTTTCTAAAGTTCCATCTGATTTTAATTCTGCTGCAAATAAGTTTGTAAAAGATTTATTGGTCCATTTGAACATTTTTCTTTTTGCAACTCCTGTATCACGTGCCGAAGCAAATACTAATTTGTTATTAAAAACAGTACTTCCATAATCAGATTGGTTCGAATTAATTCCGGCATCTGATATATCAAATCTTCCTGAATTTGTTTTAATCTGCTCTAAATAGTTTTTATTATTTTCAAACAAAACACCCCTGGTATCTGTTTTAACTTTTGCATTAAAAGCTTCAAGCATCTTGTCTGATTTAGCATAGTCTCCTATAGATTTTAGTGCCTGAGCATATCTGTAATAATATTCAGGTTCTTGCTGACTGTTTAAAGAAAACAGCGCATCATACCATTTTACTGCTTTTGTTAGTTCTGCATTAAAATAATAGGCGTTTCCTAATCTCTGAAACATTTTTTCATCCTTAAAACCACTTTCAGCTACTTTTTCATAAATAGAAATAGCATCTACATAAGCATACTGATCATACTCTTTTTCCGCTTTATTTAAAACGGCTTTTTGAGCTATTCCATTAAAAGTAATGGAAAACAGGAAAGCTGTATATATTATTTTTTTTATTTTCATAATTAGAAGAATCTTGGTGAAGTTATTCGTCCATATTTATTTAAGAATTCAAAACGCAGAAATATCTCATGCGATCCTGAATTATAATTTACCAGTTTGGTTGTTTCACGATCGTATGCATAACCAATGTACAAACTGTCTGTTATCTGAAATCCTGCTAAAGCACTTATAGAAGCACTCCATCTGTAAGCAAGTCCAATTACAAATTTTTCATTAAACATAAAGTTTGCAGATGCATCAACCTGTAATGGTGAACCTTCGACCATTTTGGTTAAAATTGCCGGTTTGAATTTTATTGTTTCATATCGATCTAAATCGAATACATAACCTGCAATAAAGTAGTAGTTAATTCGGTCTTTGTAAATAGAAACTTCATTATCATCGTAACGATTGGTCTGAATAAAATTAGGTACCGATAAACCAACATAAGCTTTATCTGTATGCCAGTAAATACCAGCCCCGATATTGGGTGTGAATTTATTTTTAAAATCCTGAAATTGTGGATCTCCCTGATCTTCGGGCGTTAATTTTGTAGGATCTAATTTGAACAAATTTGCAGATCCTTTAATACCAAAAGAAAGTTTGGCTGTCGCCGATGTAGGGATCGAATACGAGAAATCTGCTGATAAATTATTCTCATTTGTGGGACCAATTTTATCGTTTACCAGCGAAACTCCAAGCCCTACATTGTTAGTAACCGGCGTATTTACTGAAAAACTACTGGTTTCCGGCGCACCATCTAATCCAACCCATTGTGTACGATACAAACCAAAAACACTCATAACGCCTCTTGAACCGGCATAAGCAGGATTTATATTAATGGTATTATACATGTATTGCGTAAACTGCGCATCTTGCTGAGCAAAACCTGCAACCGAACAAAACAATAAAACTAAAACTAATTTTCTCATTTATTTTATTTTTAAATAATGGCTTAGCTTTTCGCTAAGCCATTTTAATTCTACAGAATGTTATTTGGTTAGGTATAAATACCCCGCTTCCTGATGTGGATTAGACTGCTGATCTTTATATTTTATGATATAATAATAAGTCCCTTCCGGTAATCCGTTTGAGTCTTTAATCGTCACACGTCCTTCTGAAATACCTCTAAAAGCTATGTCATTATTATTGTAGTGATCTCTTTCGAATACCAAAACTCCCCAACGGTTATAAATCTGTACCGTATTATCCGGATAACATTCTAAACCTTGTATATAGAATCTTTCGTTCTTATTATCTCCGTTTACAGAAACGGCATTAAAGATTTTGATTACACAACCACTTAATTCTAAAATAGTTGGTTTATCTCCGTCCAAATTATCAGAATCTGATTTATCTGAAACTTTTATACCGCTTTTTGTCACTCCGGATACAGTTGCCTGATTACTAATACTTCCGAAATTTACATCTGCCTGAGTTAAAGTATAAATTCCTGTAATTGAATAACTGTCACTTTGACCAGCCGCCAAACTTATTGGCCCGCCACTCATAACAATTCCCGGTAAAGGATCAGAAACTTTAATATTCTGAAGATCGGTGTTTCCTGTATTTGTAATCGTAAAACTATAGGTTAAAGTTTCTCCTGCTTCTGCATATCCATTAGCATTCTTATCGTTTAATACCACTGTTTTTACAATTGCAATAGCAGGAACTTCTACAAAAATCTTAACTGTTGCAGTACTACAATTAGATGAATTTGCCAGTTCACATATTTGATATGTTACAGTATAATTTCCTCCTGCAGTTCCCGGCGCAACATCAATTGTTCCATCTGCATTTAAAGTCATTCCTTTTGGTACATCTAAACCTTTCAAAATAACATCTTCTGGTTTAACCGGAACACCGTTTAATTTATCATTATCTAAAACGTTAACTACTTCTAACGAACCATTAAGTCCGTCTGCAAGTGTTACATCGTCTTCATTTCCTGCCTGAATTCCAAATGTAGGCATGGCATTACAACCTGATATTACTGATGGATAATTAACCACAACAGATTTAGTAGGATTTAATGTAAACTGCATCGTAACAGCAGGTCTTGTTAATTCAAAACCATCGTTTCCTTGAATCCATTGTCCGTTTACTAATACCCATCCTGGCCAGTCTGTTGGTTTGTTATTTCCATCAACAGTTGCTCCAGGCCATAATACATTTCCGCTTAATGGCATATTGGTTTGAGTAGCGACAACATTATTTGCGCTATCTATCCAGTTAATTGTTAGTAATCCTGTTGGAACAAAATTATCTGCTACAACATTATACGAAACGTATGGTGTATTATTTGAACAATAACTACTTGCAGTTACGGTCATTGTTGGCGCCACAACTGTAACTGAAACTGTTGCAGGGCTACAATTTTGTGGATTTGCCTTTTCACAAATTTCGTATGTCAATGTATAAGTTCCGGCTGGTGCACTTGGAACTAATTCTACAGTACCATCAGGTTTTAAGGTCAATACTCCTTTTGGATCTGGTGTTATCACACTTAAATTAACATCTGAAAGTACTACCGGGTTATTGTTTAAAGTATCATTATCCAATACATTAATAACTTTTACAATTTTATCAACTCCTACAACAGAAGTTATAGGATCTGATACTGCATTCACAATTGATTTACCTACCGGAATGTTTACTAATGCCGGAGTAGAAACAGCTCCATTGTTATCTGTAACTGTAAAAGTAAAGGTATCGTTTCCTGAAAACGCGCCACTTGGATCATAGGTAAGATTCGCTGCCTGAGTCGGGGTTAAAACCTGTCCGGCTGTTACCGCAACGCCACCTAAAGCTAAAGTTCC
>NZ_LSYT01000011.1 GCF_001602525.1 Flavobacterium chilense | reverse complement strand
GAATCACTAACTACTGAAGTACAAGTTGCATTTTTTGCTGTAACGGTATAACTTGTTCCAACCGTCATTCCTGTAATAGCACCCGTAGTACCAACACTTGGACCTGCCGGAGTAAAAGTATACGTTAATCCTGAAGCGTAATTTGAGATTGTTGAACTTCCATTAGCTGAACATGTAGCCCCGGTTGTAACTATGGTTGGCTTTATTGGAGTCGCTGGTTGGCTATTGATTGTAAAAGAGGTTGTTCCTGAAATACAACCATTAGCTGAAGCTGTAATACTATAATTTCCTGTAGATGCTACTACAGAGTTACCTGTTCTGACAACTCCAGTTGATGGTGTTATCGTATAACTATAAGCTCCGTCAAAATTGGTAATCGTAAAATTTCCTGTAGCAGTTGAACATGTAGGTTGCGTTATAGCGCTTATAGTTGGTGCTGGAGTTGTATTTACAGTCACAGCCCCATTTATTGTTGCAGCTACACAAGGTGTAGTATGGCCAACTGTTGTTATGGTATAAGTCCCACTTGCAGATGGAGTTCCTGAGATAGTTACTGTTTTTGCATTACTATCTACAAATGCTGTTAATCCTGTTGGTAAATTTGTTACCGTTGCATTTGTTGCACTTCCTCCAAAAGTATAAACAGCACTAGGAATTGCTGTCCCTGAACAAACCGTTGGATTTTGTGTACCGCTTGTAAATACAATTGTAGAGGCATTATTTACAACAGCTGCAACTGCAATTCTTGATGTTGTAGTACAACCTTCAGGTGTAGTAGCCCCCACATAATAAGTCGTGGTAGTTGATAAATTTGGTGTTGTAAAACTCGTTCCTGTTCCTAATGGTGTAACTACTGTTGGATCTGCATACCAATTGATAGTTGCTCCAGTAGATGCGGTTGCCTGTAATGTTAATGTTCCGGCACCACATCTTGAACTTTCTGTTGTTGAATTTATTGTTGGTCTTGTATTAATTGTTGCTACAACTGCAGTTCTTGTACCTGTTGTACATCCGTTATTAGTTGCATCTACATAGTAAGTCGTTGTTGTGGATAAACTTGGTGTAGTAAAACTTGTTCCTGTTCCCAACGATGAACCACCTGTTGATGATGCATACCAATTAATTGTCCCTGCTGATGCTGCAGCTCCTAAAGTCACTGTTCCGGCATCACATCTTGATGCTGGTGTTGTTACTGTGATTGTTGGTATTGCGTTAATAACAAAATTAGTAGCTGCTCTACAATTTGAAGCGCCTGCACAAGCGGCATAATAGGTTACAGTTCTTGCCGTATTAGTGTCTGACAAACCTGATCCGGTAACTCCAACCGGATTAAAATTGGAACCTGTATATATTGGTGATCCTCCTGAAGCTACTGTATACCATTCGATGTTAGCTGATCCGGAACATGTAGAAGTAGCTGTCAATACTCCGCTTCCTCCCTGACAAATAGAAACTCCGGTTGTCGTTGGGGCTCCTGCAACAGTATTAATAACCATACTGCCAGTAGGAAGTGAAGTACATCCCTGAGCATTTGTAGTTGTTACTGTATAACTATTTGGTACTAGTCCGGAAAAAACTCCTGTTGTATTGCTTACTGGTGCAGTTACAGGATTTGATCCTCTTAATGTATAACTTATACCTGTACCGTTAGCTGGTGTATTTACTGTTATAGTTCCTGTAGGTGTAGCACAACTTGATTGTGTTATTGTAGTTGTTGGCGTAGCTGGCAAAGCTAAAATTGTTATATCATCAACCGTTACAGATGTACCATTGAAATTTGTTCCGGGAACATCTGCCTGATTAGCGCCTTCATATTTTTTATTTGCTGATCCGTAAGCGTTTACTAAAGCAGTTATTTTTCTATTAGAATCGACAGTAGTACGGGTTGGATCAAGATACAATGCCTGCGCATTTGAACTATAAGTACCTGCAGCAATCGAAGTTGCTACTTTACCTACTAAAGTTATCGTTACAATTCCGTTTTGAGCAATATTGAATCCTCCAAATAAAGGATTATTAGCTGATGCAGTATTTGTTAAAGTACCTGAAGGTCCTGTAGCATCAGTTGAATATGATGCTGTTGCTGAATCAAATTCAATACCTGTAGGAAAACTAAAGTCTAAGAATACACCTGCAGCATTTCCACCTGCTGTATTTTTTATCTGAATTTCATACGAGACTTTCTCTCCAATCGAATTACAAGCTGATGCATTAGCTAAAGATTTTACTTTTGTCTCAAGAACAGGAAAACAATTTGAATTAATCTGTAAATTTTGTGGTACATCTTGTGTTGTAAAAGTTGAGACATACCCCGCTGTTCCATTTACTGCACCATGATTAATCCCTTTTCCGGCATTAGATTTACCTGCTAAACCGCCAATTACGCTAGTAGTTATTGTAACTGTGCCCGAAAGATTATGGCTGATAATACCACCTCCGCCTCCACCACCTGGTCCGTGCTCATTATTATCATCATTTTCTGTATTTCCGCCTTTTCCTCCATTAGCTTCTATTTTAATATTAGCGGTACTATTATTGGAAACATTCAACAATACTGTTCCTCCGGCTCCACCACCTCCGGCTCCATCTGGTGAACCAGAGTAAGTTCCGGCTGCACCGTTTCCTCCATTAGCATAAATAAAACCGTTACCTAGAACTGTACCTGCATTAATGAGAATTATAGCTCCACCTACACCACCTTTTACACCTGTCGAAGCATTATTAGCATCACCTGCTCCTCCTCCACCTCCCATGATAAGCCTTGGGAATGAAGTAGCTGTAAGATACGATTTGAAACCTGGTCTTCCTCCTCCGGTATAAGCCGGAAAGAGATCACCACCACCACCTTGCCATCCGGCACCACCTAAGCCGCCAAATCCACCATTACCACCGCCACCGCCACCGGTATTATGATCATTACCACCTCCACCGGCATTAGCAGGAGCTCCTCTTCCTGAAGACCCTCCGGGCATTCCTTCAACTCCATTATTAACTTCATTATATCCATCCCACATGTAGCGTGGTGTTCCGGCCATTCCTTCTCCTTTACCCGAAATTTTGTTATCCGTTGATAAACCTACATAAGTTTTAGAATCATTAGCGTTTGAATCTGCTTTTGGACTATATCCTCCTCTAAATCCACGGGCATTTCCATCAATAATATATCCTCCAAAATTAAATGTTCCTGAAACATTAAAAGCAATAACACCACCCGCAACACCATTAAAAGGTGGCGTAGTGATATTAGATGTTAAAGTTAGATTAGAGTATTGAGGCACTCTGACAATCTGAAATGTTCTCTTGCCTCTTGATGTTGTTGCATCAGCATTATAAAAACTATTAAGAACACCTCCTCCGGTACCTGTTCCTTTAAATGTTAAATTACCTCCTGTTAATGGAACACTATTTGTCGCAATAACATATTCAAAAATACCAGTATTTCCAATACTTGTAAATCCAGTCCCTCCTAAGGCATCCGGACCACTATTAGTAGTTCCTGAACCATAATTAGAGCTATTACTAAAATCAATTGTCGCATCCTGCATTTGGATAATCAAGATCAAATCTCCTGTAGAAATTTGAGTTGAACCAAAATTATTGCCATAGCTATCTGTTGTAGGCACCTTTCCAAGCAATATAGACTGAGCTCCGGCATTTAAAGTAATATTACCTGAAATTGGATAATAAGTATTTATAGAACTTGATATCGTAACAGGACCGTCACCTCCAGGTGTCCCGCAAACTTGCGCAAATGACGAAATAGATGTTAATGTAAATAATAAGACAAGAGAGATTAGCTTAAATGAATTAAACTTTCTAAAAGTAAAGTTACGCATAGACAACTGTGATTTTAAGAATAGAAATATTGAACGCTGAAGAACCTGTGTTGGTTTTCAACATCTGTAGCAGATACGATAAAATAAAAAGAATGGATGTGATAAGTCTTAGAAAAGTCTTTTCAAGATCTTTGTAAAAATAAAGTAACGTTTGCACCATAAGTATATTTGGTTCAAGCCACAAAGGTGGTCTCAAGATTAAATTAGTAGTTTTGGAGGCGCGAAAATATGCAAACACCTATGTACTAACCACTTTACTCGTTAAAATGCACAGATAAACGTTAAACAACACTTTTTAACGACTAAAATTAACCTTAAGCCGCAAAAAATATAACTATTTGATAACAAAACTGCAGAAATTTCTTAATTTTTTATTGTATTGTTAGCATTTAAAAGATTTGCCGACAAAAACATAAAAATCTTACAAAAAATAAAAATCGCAATAATTAAATTTTGTAAATTAGGAGGAATAAAAAACAAGTAAAAGATTACAAGAAAATCTATTTCAAAAATTTGATGTTCCGTTTCAAACCTTCAAATTTGGTTCTTTTGATAGGAGAATTTTTAAAAACTGCACGAAAAGTTTCTTCTGTAATTTCGATCCAGTCTTTTTTAGAAAAAGAAAGTAATTCAGAATTTGGATTAAATAAGGGTTCCGAATGAGGTTTCGAGAACCTGTTCCAGGGACAAACATCCTGGCAAGTATCACAACCAAACATCCATTCATCAAATTTTCCTTTCATTTCATAAGGAATATTTTCTTTAAGTTCGATGGTGTAATAAGAAATACATTTGCTCCCATCAACAACATGAGGAGAGACAATTGCCTGTGTAGGACAAGCATCAATACAAGCAGTACAGGAACCACAATGATCTGTAACAGCATGATCATATTCTAATTCTAAATCAAGTATAAGTTCAGCAATAAAATAAAAAGATCCGACTTTTTGAGTGATCAGGTTACCACTTTTACCAATCCAGCCTAAACCGCTTTTAGCCGCCCATGCTCTGTCTAAAACCGGAGCAGAATCAACAAAAGCTCTGCCAGATACGTCGCCGATATTTTCCTGAATAGCGTGCAAAAACTCTTTTAACTTCTCTTTGATTACAAAATGATAATCCTGCCCATAAGCATATTTAGAAATTTTGAAACTTTCTTCAGTTTGAACTTCAGTTGGATAATAATTTAGTAAAAGCGAAACAACACTTTTAGCATCGTCAACCAATAAAGTAGGATCCAAACGTTTATCAAAATAATTCTCCATATACGCCATTTGACCATGATGGTTATTATTGAGCCACTTTTCAAGTCTTGGAGCTTCCTCTTCCAGAAACCCGGCTTTGGATATACCGCATGAAAGAAAACCAAGTCGTTTTGCTTCAGATTTTATAAATTTCGAATATGTCTCTTTGGCATTAATTGTCATCTTTCTGAAAATGAAACTTCTACGTCAACAGGTTTTAATGTAATTAAAGGATTAAAACGAACAATGTCGTTACTGGATTTAATCGTGTATTTTTTTACAATATGGGCTATTGTTAAGCACATTTCATAAATAGCAAATCCCGAACCAATACACATTCTTGGTCCGGCGCCAAAAGGATAAAAGTATTGCATCGATTGCTTTTTTTGTTCTCCAAGAAAACGTTCCGGAATAAATTCATCCGGATTTTGCCAATATTTTGGATTTCGGTGCAACTCATAAAAAGAAACTCCAATTAGTGTTTCCTTTTTTATATAATAACCTGCAAGTGTATCATCCGAAACATTCTGTCTATCGGTGATCCAGGCTGGCGGATACAAACGCATGGATTCGTTTAAAACTGCATTTGTATAAGTCATCTTCTGAAGCTGTTCTACTATGTCTGTAGTCTGCGATTCAATTTCAACAATTTCATTATATATTTTTTTTTGTATTTCAGGATGTGTCCCTAAAAGATGCAGCGTAAATGTTAAAGCGTTTGCTGTTGTTTCATGTCCGGCAATAAAGAGAACTTTAATTTCATCAACCAATTGCTTTACTGACATTCCTTCACCCGTATCTTCATATCGGGTTTCTAAAAGCATATTTAGTAAATCGTTAATTTCTTTTTTTGATGCAACTCGTTCTTCTATAATTTCTTTTATGATCTGATTGTTTTCTTCTGCAAGTTCAAGATGTCTTTTCACCTGTCCGCTTAATGAAAACCACCATGCTTTATGTGGAAGCCGGATTTCTTTAATTAAGAAATTCTGAACTTCTTCAGTTATAAATTTTATCCGATTTAATTTTTGATCTGAAATTGAAAGCTGAAATAAAGATTTAGCCACAACATTGAACGCTAACTGACTCATTACTGGAAAAAGATCAACCGGTTTTTCTGCCTCTAAAACATCTAGTTCAGAAACAATAGTCTGATTCATGTTTTCAACCAGTTGATTCATTTTTTGTTTATGAAAAGCAGGCTGAATAAGTCTTCTTTGCTTCAACCAGAAATCCCCATCAACAGTCAGCAATCCTTTTCCTAAATATTTAGAAAGATAGACAGATTGAAACTTAGATTTGTGATAATTCTTTTGGTTTTTCTGCAGAATATACTGAGCAATTTCATTATCACGAGATAAAATAATATGTTTCGAATAACCTATTTTTAGTGAAAACGAATCTCCAAGCTGATCAAAATATCTTTTATGAAACGGAAT
The DNA here is from genome assembly GCF_001602525.1 of Flavobacterium chilense. Lineage (GTDB taxonomy): Bacteria > Bacteroidota > Bacteroidia > Flavobacteriales > Flavobacteriaceae > Flavobacterium > Flavobacterium chilense. The sequence goes on along the minus strand of NZ_LSYT01000011.1, from coordinate 152,545 downwards.
CGGATTTTTACGTACTCCTTCAGCATCCAGAAAAAATCTCAATATTGAAAGTCTGTTAGGATAATTATATTTTTTGTTTTCAGACATTCTTAATAGAATTAAAACAATCCACCCTGAATATTTGTGTTTATTTTCCCCAAATGCTTATATGCCTTATCTGTCACTTCTCGTCCACGTGGTGTACGCATAATGAATCCTTCCTGAATCAAAAATGGTTCATATACTTCTTCAATAGTTTCACTACTTTCTGAAACAGCTGTTGCTAAAGTCGAAAGTCCGACAGGTCCACCTTTGAATTTATTAATAATCGTTAATAAAATCTTGTTGTCCATTTCATCTAAACCATGAGCATCTACATTAAGTGCTTTTAATGCATAACGTGCAATTTCAAGATCAATAGTTCCATTTCCTTTTATTTGTGCAAAATCACGAACTCTTCTCAGCAATGCATTAGCAATACGAGGTGTTCCGCGACTTCTGCCGGCAATTTCGATAGCAGCATCCAAAGAAATTGGCATTTTAAGAATAGAAGAACTTCTTTCGACAATAGTAGTCAAAAGTTCAGTAGTATAATACTGTAAACGTGATGAAATCCCGAAACGTGCCCGCATTGGAGCTGTTAATAATCCGGAACGTGTTGTAGCTCCTATTAGAGTAAAAGGGTTTAAATTGATTTGGACTGTTCTTGCATTTGGTCCGGATTCAATCATAATATCGATTTTAAAATCCTCCATTGCAGAATATAAATATTCTTCTACAATTGGACTCAAACGATGAATCTCATCGATAAATAAGACATCTCTTTCGTCAAGGTTAGTTAACAGACCTGCTAAATCTCCAGGTTTATCTAAAACTGGACCTGAAGTAATTTTAATTCCAACCTCAAGTTCATTGGCAAGGATATTAGCTAAAGTAGTTTTACCTAATCCGGGAGGACCATGAAAAAGTGCATGATCAAGAGCTTCGCCACGCTGGTTGGCAGCTGCAACAAAAACTTTTAAATTTTCTAAAACCTGATCTTGTCCGGCAAAATCATCAAAGGATAGCGGACGTAATCTTTTTTCAAGATCTAATTCTTCTGGGTTATACCCATTTGTAGTGGGATCTAAGTTCTCATTCATTTTACAAAGATAGACAAACTAATTAGTTTCTAAAATAGTAAAAGTAGACAGCTTAAACTTTAACTAAAACAAAAAAGACTGCTTTAATAGCAGTCTTTTTTAAATATTTTTAGTGGTGTAAAACTTCTTCACCTTCTTTCATTGGTACATTTTGCGGTACAAAATCTACATCATGATTAGGGTTACTATAGTCATATGGCCAACGGTATACGTGAGGAATTTCTCCTGGCCAGTTACCGTGAATATGTTCTACAGGAGTAGTCCACTCTAATGTAGTTGATTTCCATGGATTCTGAACAGCTTTTTTACCGTAGAAAATACTGCTAAAGAAGTTGTATAAGAATACTAATTGGAATGCACCTCCCACAAGAGCAAATGTTGTAATTAAAACATTCACATTTTGTAAATCATCAAATAATGGGAAGTTTGTGTTTGTATAGTAACGTCTTGGTAAACCAGCTAATCCAATAAAGTGCATTGGAAAGAATACTCCATAAGCACAAACTGCTGTTACCCAAAAGTGAATGTAACCTAAGTTTTTATTTAACATTCTTCCGTACATTTTAGGGAACCAGTGGTAAATACCAGCAAACATTCCGTAAAGAGCAGAGATACCCATTACTAAGTGAAAGTGAGCAATTACGAAGTAAGTATCGTGAACGTTAATATCTAAAGTACTATCTCCTAAAATGATTCCTGTTAAACCTCCAGTGATGAAAGTAGAAACCATTCCGATAGAGAATAACATTGCTGGGTTAAATTGTAAGTTACCTTTCCATAAAGTTGTAATCCAGTTGAAAGCTTTTACAGCAGATGGAATTGCAATCAATAAAGTTGTAAAAGTAAATACAGATCCTAAGAAAGGATTCATACCTGAAATAAACATGTGGTGACCCCAAACAATTGTAGATAAAAATGCAATTGCAAGAACTGACATAATCATCGCTCTGTATCCAAAGATTGGTTTACGAGAGTTCGTAGCCATAATTTCAGAAACAAGCCCCATTGCAGGTAAGATTACGATATAAACCTCAGGGTGTCCTAAGAACCAGAATAAGTGCTCAAACAAAACAGGAGAACCTCCTTGGTAGTGTAAAACCTCTCCAGCAATATAGATGTCAGACAAGAAGAATGAAGTACCAAAACTTCTGTCAAAAATCAATAATAAAGCAGCAGATAATAAAACCGGGAATGAAATAACACCAATAATAGCTGTTACAAAAAATGTCCAGATTGTAAGTGGAAGTCTTGTCATAGACATTCCTTTAGTTCTCAAGTTAATAACAGTAACGATGTAATTTAAAGATCCCATTAAAGAAGATGCGATAAAGATTGCCATCGAAACTAACCATAAAGTCATACCAGTTCCAGATCCAGGGATCGCTTGCGGTAAAGCACTTAATGGAGGGTAGATTGTCCAACCTGCAGAAGCTGGTCCAGCTTCAACAAATAAAGAACATAACATTACTACAGCAGATAAAAAGAACAACCAGTATGAAATCATGTTCATAAACCCGGAAGCCATATCTCTTGCTCCAATTTGAAGTGGAATAAGTAAGTTACTAAAAGTTCCACTTAAACCAGCCGTAAGTACAAAGAATACCATGATAGTACCGTGAATTGTAACTAAGGCCAAATAAATATCATTTGCCATTACACCATTAGGTGCAAATTTATCTCCTAATAAAACATTAAAGATTTTAAAAGACTCTTCCGGCCATGCCAATTGCATTCTGAAAAGCAAGGACATTGCAATACCGATTACTCCCATAACAATACCTGTAATTAAGTATTGTTTAGCAATCATTTTATGATCAATACTAAAGATATATTTAGTAATGAACGTGTCTTTATGATGATGTTCGTGCTCGTGATCGTGTCCGTGATCGTGATCGTGCGCTTCTGCTGACATATATGTGTACTTTAAATTTTCTTAATAAATATTATTTCATAGCAACTTTAGCTACAGCTGCTTTAACAGTGTCTACAACCGCTTTAACTGTATCTTTAATTTTAGCAGCAGCAGTATCTGTAGTAGCTTTAGCTCCTTCAGCTGGTTTCTCAGCAGCGGCAGCCGCTTTGATATCCTGAGCTAAAGTCGTTTTCTCGCTTAACCATTTTTTATAATCTTCCGGAGTATCAACAACAACTTTCATTTGCATGTTGTAGTGAGAAGCTCCACAAATTTTATTACATAATAATAAATAATCAAATGTATAAGGATCTAAAGCTGTTCCTCCTTTAGCCACTAACTCAACACTTTTTTCTGCTCTAAGTTTATTGATGTTAGCTACTTTTTCAACCATAAAAGGCAACTCTCTGTATTCAGCAGTAGTATAAGTTGGGATAAAAGCAAATTCAGTAACCATACCAGGAACACAGTTCATTTGTGCTCTAAAGTGAGGCATGTAAGCTGAGTGCAATACATCCTGAGAACGCATTTTGAAATGTATTTTTTTCCCTTTTGGAATATGCAATTCAGAAACTACGATATCATCCTGAGCATTAGGATCAGACATATCAACTCCTAAAGTATTTACACCTTCGATTAAACGAACGTTAGCTTTTCCTAAAACATTATCCTGACCTGCATATCTTGCAGTCCATTTAAATTGCTGAGCGTATAATTCAATTTCGATTACATCTTCGTCTTTGTCAACAAACATGATGTTGTTCCAGGCATATAATCCATAAAGAATTAAACAGGCTAAAACTACAGATGGAATAATACTCCAGATTGCTTCTAATTTATTACTATCAGCAAAGAATAATGCTTTTTTATCTTTATGTCCTCTGTTTTTAAAAGAAAACCAGTATAATAAACCTTGAGTAATTACCTGAACTGTAAAAATTAAAACCCAGGTAATGTTCATCAAATTATCTACTAAAAGTCCATGCTCAGAAGCTGGAGTATGAAGTGCTAAATTACCCCATTTTAGTAATCCGTAAATTGTAAATATATAAATGAAAGCCAAAAAGCCAAACAAAATATATCCCTGAACATTATTATCATTATCTGATGCAATTTGAGAATCGTCCGAAGAAGATCCTACTTGAGTAAGATCAAATATCTTGGTCAATTGCCATAATGCAACTGCTAATAAAACTAAAACTATAATTACCAACAAACTTGTCATCTGTTTACTTCTTTAAATATTAATAATGAAAATGTTTACTTTCTTCAATGAAAGGATTTCTCTTAGCTAACAAAGGAGCTTTAGTTAATGCAGTAAATACAACAAAAATAAATAAACCTAAGAAGAAAAGAATAGATGCAATTTCAGGAACTCCAATAAACCATTTATCTCCAACTGTACCAGGCATAATCATATTAAAGAAATCAACATAGTGACCAAGCAGGATAACAACACCAGCCATCACAATAACCCAACTAAGACGTTTAAAGTCAGTATTGATTAATATTAACAATGGGAACACAAAGTTCATAACTACAGCACCAAAGAACGGTAAGTTATATAATTGAATTCTTGTTACGAAGTAAGTAACCTCTTCCGGAATGTTTGCATACCAGATCAACATGAATTGAGAAAACCATAAGTAAGTCCAGAAAACACTAATACCAAACATAAATTTAGCTAAATCGTGAATGTGGCTTGTATTTACATACTCTAAATATCCTTTAGATTTTAAGTATATAGTAACTAATGCAATTGTAGTGATACCACTTACAAAGAAAGAAGCAAAAACATACCATCCAAATAATGTACTGAACCAGTGTGGATCAAATGACATAATCCAATCCCAAGACATAATAGATTCTGAAACTATAAAGAATACTAAAAATCCAGCAGATAATTTAAAATTCTTTTTGTAGTATAGATCATCATTGGCTTCGTCCTGAGCTAAACAATTTTTTCTAGAATAAATACGGTATAAGTTCCATCCTAATAAGAAAACAAAAGCTCTTGCGATCCAAAACGGAAAGTTTAAATAACCCGATTTTCCAGCAATAATTGCATCATAGTTTGGACTATTATGATCAGTAACCCCTTCTCCTAACCAAACGAAGATATGATTAAAGTGTAATCCACATAAAACTAGTATAATAAAGAAAATGATAGAACCAGCTGGTAAATATGCTGTGATTCCCTGCATAACTCTGAATAAAACAGGAGACCAACCTGCCTGAGCAACTTGTTGAATAGCATAAAATGCTAAAACTCCCATTGAAAGTAGTAAAAAGAAAATACAGGCAACATACAATGCAGACCATGGCTTGTTTTGCAATTGGTGCAATACATGCGTTAAATGTTCTTCATGCTCATTTGCAGCATTAACTTTTGCATGCTCACCACCTTTGTGTGAATCATGCGAAGCTTCAGCAGCTTCGTGATGCTCTGCATCTTTGTGAGAAGCCTCAGCAGCTTCTTCATGCGCAGCACCATGAGAACCATGAGCATCTGCAGCTAGTATTTTTTCAACTTCTTGAATATCTTTAGGCGCACTTAAAAAACCATACCCAATTCCTAATAGTCCAAGAACCATTAAGATGATAGAAAAAGTTTTTAATTTACTTGAAAATGTATACATATCTATTACGATCAGTTTGTTCAACAATTATAATTGGCTTTTTAGTTTCAGAACATAGTCAGCAACTAACCAACGTTCGTGAGCACTTAATTGATTTGCATGTGAACCCATTGCATTTAAACCATAAGTTTCAACGTGAAAGATACTTCCTTCAGTAATAACTCTGTCTTTATAGCTAGGTACTCCAAGAAATTTCTCTCTTTCAACCAATTTACCTTTACCGTTTCCAGCTGCACCATGACAACTGATACAGTAAATTTCGAAAAGTTCTTTACCTTTTCCTGAATTTCTTTCTTCTTCAGTCAAAGGTGATTTTAAATTAGCTTTTGCCAATTCATAACCTGCTGTCGAATTTTCATATTCATAAGGTTCAAAACCTCTATTGATAGTTCCTTCTACAGGAAGCTGTCCTTCTTTTCCTCCTTTAAATATTTTTGCTTCTGAATAAGTTTCATAACCTACAGACTCATACATATTTGGAAAATACTGATAGTTTGGTGCCGAATTATTGTGGCAAGATGAAACTAAAATAGTTATACCAACTAAAAGTGTTATTTTATATATCCTTTTCATAGCTACAATTAATTCTTTTCAATTACTTTAACTTCAACAGCTCCTGTACCTTCGAAAAAAGTAACCAGTTCTGCTTCGTTATCATTTACAGCAACTTCCATTAAGAAGTGGTCATCTGTTGTTCTTACATCAGGATTTTCAGCTTGTTTAAATGGCCATAATCTACTTCTCATATAGAAAGTAATAACCATTAAGTGAGCAGCGAAAAATACAGTCATCTCAAACATAATTGGCACAAATGATGGCATATTCTGAATGAAACTGAAACTTGGCTTTCCACCAATATCCTGTGGCCAGTCATGAATCATGATATAACTCATCATTGTTGTTGCAACAGAAATACCAACACATCCGTATAAGAAAGCACAAATTGCTAATCTTGTTGGTGCTAAACCCATAGCTTTATCCAATCCGTGAACTGGGAATGGAGTAAAAACCTCTTCAATATGATGATGAGCAGCTCTGGTTTTCTTTACTGCATCCATCAAAATATCATCGTCATTATAAATGGCGTATATTACTTTATTACTCATGATGTGAATCTTTACTATTTGCTCTTTCTCTAATGTAATTATCTCCTGTTCCTTTTAAAATTGTTTTTACCTCTGCCTGAGCAATTACAGGGAATGTTCTAGAGTATAATAAAAACAATACAAAGAAGAAACCAATTGTTCCAATGAAGATTCCAATATCAACAAATGTTGGTGAGAACATTGTCCAAGAAGATGGAAGGTAATCTCTATGTAAAGAAGTAACAATAATTACGAATCTTTCAAACCACATTCCGATGTTTACCACAATCGAAATAATAAATGAGAACATGATACTTGTTCTTAGTTTCTTAAACCACATGAACTGTGGAGAGAAAACGTTACAAGTCATCATTGACCAATATGCCCACCAGTAAGGTCCGGTAGCTCTGTTCAAGAATGCATATTGCTCATACTCTACACCTGAATACCAAGCGACGAATAACTCAGTGATGTAAGCCACACCAACAATCGAACCTGTAATCATGATAATGATATTCATTAATTCGATATGTTGTAGTGTAATATAAGCTTCTAAGTTAGAAACTTTTCTCATTACAATCAACAATGTGTTTACCATTGCAAATCCTGAGAATACCGCTCCTGCAACGAAGTAAGGAGGGAAAATCGTTGTATGCCATCCTGGAATTACAGAAGTAGCAAAGTCCATCGATACAATTGTATGTACAGAAAGTACAAGTGGAGTAGCTAAACCTGCAAGTACTAAAGATACTTCTTCAAAACGCTGCCAGTCTTTAGCTCTACCGCTCCATCCAAAACTTAGGATAGAATATACTCTTTTGTTAAATGGTGTTATAGCTCTATCACGAAGCATTGCAAAGTCAGGTAATAAACCAGTCCACCAGAAAACCAATGATACTGAAAGATACGTTGAAATCGCAAATACGTCCCAAAGCAATGGTGAGTTAAAGTTTACCCATAAAGATCCAAATTGATTTGGAATAGGTAAAACCCAGTATGCTAACCATGGACGCCCCATGTGAATAATTGGAAATAAACCTGCTTGAACTACTGAGAAGATAGTCATTGCTTCTGCAGAACGGTTAATCGCCATTCTCCAACGTTGACGGAAAAGTAATAATACCGCAGAAATTAATGTTCCGGCGTGACCAATACCAACCCACCAAACGAAGTTCGTGATATCCCAAGCCCAACCAACTGTTTTATTTAATCCCCATGTTCCGATACCGGTAGATACGGTGTAAATTATACAACCTAACCCCCAAAGGAAGGCTATTAATGCGATTGAAAATACAATCCACCATTGTTTGTTTGCAGGTCCTTCAACAGGCGCAGCTACATCTACAGTTACATCGTGATAAGATTTATCACCTATAACTAAAGGTTTTCTAATGGGTGCTTCGTAGTGAGACGACATAATCCTTTATATGTTTCTTAATTAATAATTTATTCTAAGTATTTCTAACTTTAACATGGTAAACCACATTAGGTTTTGTTCCAACATGCTCTAATAAGTGGTATGATCTATCATCAGCAGCTAATTTAGCTACTTTGCTTTCAGTATCATTAACATCACCAAATATCATTGCTCCAGAAGAACAAGCATTTGAACAAGCTGTTTGGAATTCACCATCAGCAACCGGACGACCTTCATTTTTTGCTTTCAATTTAGTCGCCTGTGTCATTTGAATACACATAGAACATTTTTCCATAACTCCACGAGAACGAACGTTTACGTCTGGGTTTAATACCATACGACCTAAATCATCATTCATATGATAATCAAATTCACTGTTTTTGTTATACAAGAACCAGTTAAAACGACGTACTTTATAAGGACAGTTGTTAGCACAATAACGAGTACCAACACATCTGTTGTATGCCATATGATTTTGACCTTCACGACCGTGAGAAGTTGCAGCAACAGGACAAACTGTTTCACAAGGTGCGTGATTACAGTGCTGACACATTACTGGCTGGAATGCTACTTGAGGATTATCCCCAGGTTTTTCCATTTCATTGAATGTAGACAATGAACTAGATAAACCGGCAATACCTTCTTTTCTTTCATTATCACCTTCAAAAGTGCTTTCAGAAGAATAGTATCTGTCAATACGCAACCAGTGCATATCACGGCTTCTTCTTACTTCAGCTTTTCCTACTACTGGTACGTTGTTTTCAGCATGACAGGCAATAACACATGCCCCACATCCTGTACAAGCATTTAAATCGATAGAAAGGTTAAAGTGATGTCCTGTAGAACGATCAAATGATTCCCATAAATCAACTGTTCTTGCTTCAACTTCCTGGTGATCTAAAGATACCATTGGTTGCTCGTTCCAGTGTTTAGCATCTTCAGAGTTAAATATTTTTAAAGTAGTTTCTTTAATAATATCTCCTCTACCCATTAATGTTTTTTGTCCCTGAACACAAGCAAACTCATGCTCTCCATTTGCTTTCACAATAGAAACAGACTGAACACTATTGAAATTTTTATATAAAGCGTAAGCATTTAAACCTACTTGCATTTCTTCTTTTAAAGCCGCTTTACGACCATATCCTACAGCTAAACCAACTGTACCAACAGCTTGTCCAGGCTGAACAATTACTGGTACGTTTTCAAGTTTTAATCCATCAGCTGTTGTAATTGTAGCATAACTTCCGTTTAAACCACCATTAGCAACGATTTGATTACTTAATCCTAGTTTTTTAGCGTCAGCATTTGAAACGGTAACATAGTTATCCCAAGAAACTCTTGTGATTGGATCAGGAAACTCCTGCAACCAAGGGTTGTTTGCATGTTGTCCGTCTCCCATACCTGTTTTAGTATACAATACTAATTCAAACTCTCCGGCAGATTTTGATTGTGCAACTGCATTTGCAGCAGCAGTGTAATCAACAGAACCAGCTGATAAAGCTGAAGAACCAACTACAAAAATACCATCATGTAAAACTTTATTCCAGGTTGTTCCTGCGATAATCCCTGCTGAACTAGCTTTAAGATAATCATAGAAGTTTCCTGCAACTCCATTTAATGACAATAAAACATCTTGAAATTGTTTTGTATTGAATATAGGACGAATAGTTGGCTGAGTTAAGCCATATGTACCTTTTGTAATCACAACATCTCCCCAAGATTCTAAGTAATGAGGTGCCGGAGCAGCGATAGTAGCAACTGAAGCTGTTTCATCTTCTTTTAAAGAGAAAGCAACTGAAGTTTTAACTTTTTTCAATCCGGAAACAAAAGAAGCTGAATCAGCTAATGTATAAACCGGGTTGATACCACTCATGATTAAAGTATGAACACTTCCTGCATTCATATCTTTTATTAATTGAGATACAACTGCATTAGATCCTTTTCTAATTTGTCTTGTACCAGCTGTACTAAAAGCTTCACTAGCCAATATCTGATTGATAGCTAAAACTAATAATTGAGCATTTTTATCTTCTATTCCAGAAACTAAAACTCCTTTAGAACCAGCAGCTTTTAACTGTTGAGCAGCTTTATCTACTTCTGCTTTAAATTTAGCGTCTAAAGAAACCGCTACAGAAGCACCTGCAATAATATTATAAATCTGTACTAAAGCTTGTTTTTGATTCGCTGTACTCATTGGAATACGCTTATCAGCAGCAGCACCAGATAATGTCATATTTGATTCGAACTGGAAATGACGGGACATTTTTCCGTTTTGAGGAATACGTCCTTGTGCATATCCTGTATCGTATGCACCACCTTGCCAGTCTCCTAAGAAATCAGCACCAACAGAAACGATTAATGAAGCTTTTGAAAAATCATAATCAACTAAAGCTCTCTCACCATAAACTGTTTCAAATGCATCTAATGCGTCAGATGAAGAAACCGCATCATAAACAACATGTTTTGCATTTGGGTTTTTAGCAATAAACTCACCTATTAATTTCTCAGTAGATGGACTCGCTAAAGTATTTGTCAACAATACTACCTGACCTCCTTTTGCTTTTGCATCAGCAAGACTTGATTTAATTTTCAAATCAACAGCAGACCAGCTACTATTTTTTCCTTCCAACTTAGGTTCTTTCAAACGCATGCTATCGTATAATCCTAAGATAGATGCATGAATTCTTGCGTTAGCTGAAAACTTAGCTCCAGAAATAGTATTGTTCTCAATTTTAATTGGACGACCCTCACGAGTTTTTACCAAAAGGTTAGCAAAATCAAAACCATCAAAAACAGAAGTTGCATAATAATCAGCAACACCTGGAATGATTTGTTCCGGTTGTAACACATAAGGGATAGACTTGTGAACAGGACCTTCGCAAGCAGCAAGTGTAACAGCTGCAGTACTAAACCCTACGTACTTTAAAAAGTCACGACGTGAAGTACCAGATGAAGCTAAAGCATCTGCATTCCCTAAGAATTCTTCTGTAGGAATCTCTTCAACAAATTCGTTATTTCTAAGCGCCTCAACAATAGAACTATTTTCTAGTTCCTCAACACTTTTCCAGTATTTTTTGTTTGATGACATTGTATATAAATATTAAAATCTTAATAATTCGATTAATAGTGGCATTTACCGCATTCTAAACCTCCCATTTGCGCTGCAGTCAATTTCTCTACACCGTATTTTTTAGAAAGTTCAGCATGAATTTTATCATAGTATGCATTTCCTTCCATCTTAACATCAGTTTTTCTATGGCAATCAACACACCATCCCATTGTTAATTTAGAGTATTGCTTCATGATTTCAAACTCTTGTACCGGACCATGACAAGTTTGACATTCTACACCTGCAACAGTAACGTGTTGAGAGTGGTTAAAGTAAACAAAATCAGGAAGATTATGAATACGAACCCATTTCACAGGCTGTGTTTTTCCAGTATAAGCCTGTTTTGTTTTATCCCAACCCACTGCATCATACAATTTTTGGATTTGAGCATCATAAAACGCTTTGCTGTATTCAGGAGTAGCAGTAGTTTCAGCAACTTCAGAAATATTTTTATGACAGTTCATACAAACATTCAAAGAAGGAATACCTGCATTTTTACTTACACGAGCGGCAGAGTGGCAATATTTACAATTGATCTCGTTATCTCCTGCGTGAATTTTATGAGAGTAATGAATTGGCTGAATTGGCTCATAATTCTGATCAACACCTACTTGCATTAAGTATCCGTATACAAAATAACCACTAGCCAAAAGCAAGAATATAGCCGTAACTAAAACCAGGAATTGGTTTCTTGCAAAAGCTTTCCAGATTGGAGTTCTTGCTTCTTTAGGAGCAACTTCAATTCCGTTATTACTAGCCACCTTAGTTAACACTTTGTTCACCATGAACAACATAACAACCAAAATTGCCATAACAAGCGCAAGAGCACCTAAAATAATATTATTTGAAATTCCGCTTCCTTCCTGAACACCGCCAGATGGCAAAGTAGCAGTAGCTCCTGCAGGTTTTTCAGGTTTTGGCTGAGAAGTAAAAGCGATAATATTATCGATATCACCTTCAGATAATTGAGGAAAAGAAGTCATTACAGACTTGTTGTTTTCTTCAAAAAGTTTAACTGCAACAGCATCACCTGACTTAATCATATCAGAACTGTTGTGCACCCACTTGTAAATCCAAGCCATTTCGTGCTTAGCAGCAACTCCTCTCAAAGCAGGACCTGTTGATTTAGCATCTAATTTGTGACATGCAGCGCAATTTGCATTAAAAAGTTCTTTCCCTTTCACAGGATCACCACCCGCAGTTGCAGCCGGAGCAGCAGCTTCAGGTGCCGCCGGAGCAGCAGCAGGATCTTGAGCAAATGAAGTTAGGGAGAAAAGCAACGTTAGCGATAAGCTAAGTAGCAATTTTCTTGAGATCGAATTATGGTTACCCACCTTTTTCATATAGTATAATAATTATCTACTAATTTTTGGTATGATTTTTTCTGTAGTAAATCAACAAAAAATTAATACCTTCTTTTAAAACTTGCACAAAAATACGACTTATGAACTATTCTCAAAACCTTAAAATACTCTTAAATATCAATTTATATCAATTCTAAATAATATTAAAATTTTCGATACGAACTTTAAATACTATTTTTGCATAAAAACCATCACATTATGAGAATTTTAACCGACTCAAAACGAGTTTTCTTAACATTAACAATGTTCACTTTAGCCTATAACATTCATGCTCAAGACCAAAATTTAACACTGAATCAGGATCCTAAATTCGAGCAATTATTGAATGACAAACGCAAAATTAACACATCAATAAGTACAAACGACACTTATAAAATTCAAATCTTTAGTGGCAAAAGTGACGAAGCAAAGAAAACGTTATCGGATTTCAAAAGGGAATATCCTAATATCGACGGGACGATCATTTTCAACACTCCAAACTACAAAGTGATTGTAGGCAATTTTAAAACACGAATAGAAGCCGAACGAAATTTAGCAGACATTAAAAAAAGATATAAAAGTGTCTTTTTAATGAAACCTGGCAAATAAAAAACATCCTAAAAAACAAAACAAAAAAGCGAGAATCAATCTCGCTTTTTTTATACCCTAAAACCAGAATAACAAGTTTTGTTTAAAACCTAAAAACGATGAAAACTTAATCATTTCACATCAAAATTCATTATCGAATTAACAGCTAAACAACAATTATACCCACAAAAAAAGTCTCAATAAAATTGAGACTTTAAGCATATAATTATTGAATCAGGCTACAGATTAGTTTACCACTTTAATTCCGCTTGCCATAAAGCTTATTTCTTCTTTTGGAGCAGTAATAGCATCAATTTCAGCCTTCGATTTTTTGGCATCTTTAGCATAATGTTTTAACTCATCAACAGATGTGATTTTCTTCTCAGCGTTACCTTCTAAGACAACATTTTTTCCTTTTAATGCAGTTGGCACAAAAAAGGCATAATCTTTCATTTTTACAGAAAAAGAAGCTCCATTATCTGCCTGAATTGTTACCCAACACCCTCTTTTTTCACATACATCTGTCACCAATCCTTTTACTGCAACATTTTCGACCTTCTTGTTACTCTTTAGCTTATCTTCTAATTTACCAACAGATATTGCCTTGTTTTCAGAACTTTTAGAAACATCTTTTCCGTAATAATCTCCTATTACAGCATTTCCTGCAGGTGGGGATTTTTTCTCTACTGCTTCCTGAGAAAAAGACACCGTAACAAAACTTACACATAAAATAACTGAGTATATTAATCGTTTCATATTTAAATAATTTTATCAAAAATAATATTAAAATTTGAAAACAAACAAAAAACATCCCTTTAAAATATAAATCAATTCTTACAGTAATTTTACCTTAAAACAAACACATAAAAAAAGTCCCAATTTTCATTGGGACTTTAAAATATGATACTGAATATTATTTCAGTTTTTTCTTGATTGCAACTTCATGGTATGCCTCAATAACATCTCTTTCTTCGATATCATTGTAACCTTTAATCTGAATACCACAATCATATCCTTTCGTAACCTCTTTTACATCGTCTTTGAAACGTTTCAATGCTACAAGTTCACCTGTATGCACTACTACTCCATCTCTAATAACTCTAATCTTAGAAGTTCTCATGATCTTACCATCCATCACCATACAACCAGCAATTGAACCTACTTTAGAAATTTTGAATATCTCACGGATTTCAGCAGTTCCTAAAATTTCTTCTTTCATCTCTGGCGCTAACATTCCTTCCATCGCGTCTTTCAAGTCATCGATAGCAGCATAGATAATAGAATAGTAACGGATATCGATTTCTTCTTTATCTGCAAGTTGTCTTGCATTTCCAGCAGGACGAACGTTAAATCCAATAATGATCGCATCAGAAGCAGAAGCCAACATAACGTCGGTTTCAGTAATAGCTCCAACACCTTTATGAATAATATTGATTTGAATTTCTTCTGTAGAAAGTTTAGAGAACGAATCTGATAATGCCTCAACAGATCCATCAACGTCTCCTTTAAGAATTACATTCAGTTCTTTAAATTGTCCAAGAGCGATACGACGTCCAATTTCATCAAGCGTAATATGACGTTGTGTACGTACCGATTGTTCACGCATTAACTGAGAACGCTTAGATGCAATTTGTTTTGCTTCTTTTTCATCTTCAAACACATTGAACTTATCACCCGCAGTTGCCGCTCCGTCAAGACCTAAAACAGATACCGGAGTTGAAGGACCTGCTTCTTTAACATTATGTCCGCGCTCATCATGCATGGCTTTAATCTTACCATGATGTTTTCCTGCCAACATATAATCTCCAATTTTCAAAGTTCCGTGTTGAACTAAAATTGTAGAAACATATCCTTTTCCTTTATCTAAGAAAGCCTCAACTACAGTTCCCTGTGCTGCTTTATTTGGATTAGATTTTAAATCTAAAATTTCGGCTTCTAATAAAACTTTTTCCAACAATTCTTTCACTCCTAATCCTGTTTTTGCAGAAATATCATGTGATTGAATTTTACCACCCCAATCTTCAACAAGTAAATTCATACCTGCTAATCTTTCTTTAATTTTATCAGGGTTTGCATTTGGCTTATCTACTTTATTGATAGCAAAAATAATTGGAACACCTGCTGCCTGAGCATGAGAAATTGCCTCTTTTGTTTGCGGCATGATATCATCATCAGCAGCAATTACGATAATAGCAATATCTGTAACCTGCGCTCCACGTGCACGCATTGCGGTAAACGCCTCGTGACCCGGTGTATCTAAAAATGCAATTTTCTGACCGTTATCTAAAGTTACTCCGTAAGCTCCAATATGCTGTGTAATACCTCCTGACTCACCAGCGATAACATTTTCTTTACGGATATAATCCAGTAAAGATGTTTTACCGTGATCGACGTGACCCATTACAGTAACAATTGGTGCTCTTACTACTAAGTCTTCTTCTTTATCTTCAACTACTTCAATAGCTTCTTCGATATCAACAGTAATAAACTCAACTTCGTAACCAAATTCATCAGCTACAATAGTTAATGTTTCAGCATCTAAACGTTGGTTCATCGTAACCATGATACCAAGAGACATACAAGTTCCAATTACTTTAGTAATCGGCACATCCATCATGATTGCAATTTCACCTACAGTAACGAATTCTGTAACCTTAATAGTCTTACTTCCTTCATCAAGCGCTCTTTGCTCATCATCAGATTTCTGACGGTGCGTTTCTCTTTTATCTCTTCTGTATTTAGCTGCTTTAGATTTTCCTCCTTTACCCTGAAGTTTTTCAAGAGTTTCTCTAATTTGGTTTTTTACTTCCTCTTCTGTTGGCTCAACTTTAGCCACAATAGCAGGACGATTTCCTTTTACAAAACCAGGTCTCGAACTTCTATTAGCATTAAAACCTCCACCACCAGTATTTGGTGTAATTTTATTAGGGTTTGGAGTTCCCGGCGCATTACCTGTAGCAGGTTTTGGCGCACCCGGAGTTCCTGGCTTTGGAGCAATTCTTTTACGCTTATTTTTATTAGCGTTATTATTTGCTCCAGGAGCACCTGGTTTATTAGGCGTAATTTTAGGATCTTCTTTCTTTTTCTTTGGCTTATTAAATTGAGATAAATCAATTGTCTGACCAGTAAGAGTAGTTCCTGATAATTTTTGATATTGTGTAGTGATCGTTTCTTCTGAAGTTGTAGGATCAGTTGACACTATTGGTTCCTGAGCCACTTTTGAAGTCGTCTCCACTTTTACTTCTTTTTTCTCTGTAATAATAGGTTTTTCTACCTTTTTCTCTTCAGAAACCACAGGCGGAGCTACTTGCTCTGGCTGAACAATTTCTTTTTGAACAGGTTTTTCTGGTTGAGTTGGAGTAACTACTGCTTTTGGCTCCTCGACTTTCGCCGGTTCCGCAACAGGAGTAGAAACAACTGTAGGCTTCTTAGGATTTAAATCAATTTTACCCACCTGAACAGGTCCTGTCACAACAGCTCTTGCTTTTATGATTTCCTGTTGTTTTTGACGTTCTTCGTCTTGTCTGCGTTTGTCCTCAATTTCTTTCTCACGTTCAACACGTAGAGCTTCTTTCTCTTTTCTTTTCTCTTCTCCTACCTCTTTAGAAGCTTCCTTATTCCCCTTATCGCCCGCAAATTGGCTTTGTAGGATATTAAATTCGCTATCAGAAATTTTTGCATTTGGATTTGCATCAATAGCAATTCCCTTATCTTTTAGATAATCAACAGCTCTTTCTAACGAAATATTTAATTCCCTTAAAACCTTGTTTATTCTTATTACTCTCTCTTCAGACATATAACCTTTTTATTATTACCTTTTTCGTTGTGTTGTTAGAGCAGATAATTAACTATCAAACTCTTCTTTTAGTATCTTCATAACATCAAGAATTGTTTCCTCTTCTAAGTCTGTTCTTCTTACTAAATCTTCTACTTCTTGTTTCAGGATACTTTTTGCAGTATCCAAACCTATTTTAGCAAATTCTTCAATTACCCAATCTTCAATTTCATCTGAAAACTCTGTCAATTCAACATCATCTTCATCTGCAACTGCACCGGCAACATCTCCTTCACGAATAACATCTAATTCGTAACCTGTTAACTGACCTGCTAATTTAATATTATGACCTCCTCTACCAATTGCTTTAGAAACTTCTTCTAATTTCAGAAAAACTTCAGCTCTTTTGTTTTCTTCATCAATTTTGATCGAAGAAACTTTCGCAGGGCTTAATGCTCTTGTAATAAACAATTGAATATTGTTTGTATAATTGATTACGTCAATATTTTCGTTTCCTAACTCACGAACAATTCCGTGAATACGAGATCCTTTCATACCAACACAAGCTCCTACCGGATCAATTCTGTCATCATAAGAATCTACAGCAACTTTTGCTTTTTCACCCGGAATACGAACTACATTTTTAACTGTAATCAAACCGTCAAAAACCTCAGGAATTTCCTGCTCAAACAATTTCTCCAAAAACTTCTCAGAAGTTCTTGACATAATAATCTGAGGCTTGTTTCCTTTTAATTCAACACTTTCAATGATCCCACGAACATTATCTCCTTTACGGAAAAAGTCAGATGGAATTTGTTTTTCCTTTGGAAGCACAATTTCGTTTCCTTCATCATCTACTAAGATAACTACTCTTGGACGCACATGGTGTACTTCGGCAGTATAAATGTCACCAATAATATCTTTAAATTGTTTGTAAAGATTTGTATTATCGTGTTCGTGAATTTTAGATATTAAGTTTTGACGTAAAGCCAAAATAGCTCTTCTTCCTAAATCAATCAATTTAACTTCTTCAGAAACTTCTTCACCAATTTCAAAATCCGCCTCAATCATTCTTGCTTCAGTCAAAGTAATCTCTTCGTTTTCAAAATCAAGATCTTCGTCAGCAACAATTACTCTTCTTCTCCATATCTCCATATCTCCTTTATCAGGATTTATAATAATATCGAAATTATCATCAGAACCGTATTTTTTCTTTAATGCATTTCTAAACACGTCCTCCAAAATTGCCATAAGCGTTACACGATCAATAAGTTTATTATCTTTAAACTCTGAGAATGAATCGATTAATGCTAAATTTTCCATGCGAATTCTTTAATTAAAATGTTACTGTAACAATTGCCTCTTTAATTTCTGTATAAGGTATTTGTTGCTCTTTTTGAACTGTTTCTTTTCCTTTTCCTACTTTTTTCGGTTCTCTTGCTTTCCAAGACAAAATTATAAAAACATCGTTAGCTTCCACTAATTCTGCCTCAATTTTTTCAGTATTTGTAGTAACAATCAACGTTCTACCAATATTTTTGATGTATTGTCTTGTCATTTTCAGAGGTGATCCTACTCCAACCGATGCTACTTCAAGCGAAAAATCCTGTTCTTCACGATCCAGATTATTCTCAATTGCACGGCTAATATCGATGCAATCCTGCAGCGCCACTCCATTATCACCATCTAAACCAACACTAATTTTAAAAGAGTCTGACACAGCCAGATCAATCAAAAAGATCGATGGCTTTTCCAGAAGAGCTTCTGTAATTAATCCGTTTACTTTTTCTTTAAATGTCATAATTTTATAAAAAGAGGGGACACTTAGTCCCCTCATTATTTAGATTTTAATAAATAACGTTGCAAATATAGTGTTTTTTTTATAAATCAAAATAAATAGATTGCTCTAAAAATATTTCTTATCTTTATAAGAGCATTAAAACATAGAGAATTTCACATTATTTAACCTCTTAAAGATCATGAAACGAATTCTGGTACCTACTGACTTTTCTGAACACGCTGAAGACGCCCTAAAAGTTGCGTCTCAAATTGCAAAAAAGAACGATTCCGAAATCATCATTTTGCACATGCTCGAATTACCAAGCCAAATGAACGATGCTATTCTTGGAGGCGCAAGCATTCCCGAAACCATGCTTTTTATGAAAAAAGCAAACGAAATGCTCGACGAAGTTTCTTCAAGACCCTATTTAGACAATATCAAGGTCACGGAGATTGTCAAAATCGACAAACCAATTCATGGTATCATACAAGTCACAAAAGACTACAATGCTGATTTAATCATTATGGGATCTCACGGATCTTCCGGAGTTGAGGAATTACTAATTGGCTCAAATACCGAAAAAGTGGTTCGAAATTCCGAAATTCCGGTTTTAGTCATCAAAAAAGACATCGCCAATTTCAACACCAGCAACATTGTCTTTGCCTCTGATTTCTCTGACGAAACCAAAAAGCCCTTTGAAAAGCTTTTAAAATTTGCCAGTTTCTTCGAATCAAAAATTCATTTAGTTACTATCTGCACTCCAAATAGCTTCAAACCCACTCACACTGCAGAAAAAATAATGAATGATTTTATAACCGAATTTAACCTCACTAATTACGAAACACACATTTACAACGATACCAATATCGAAAAAGGCATTATCAACTTTTCAAATCGTATAAATGCAGATATTATTGGAATGTGCACACACGGGAGAACCGCTTTTGCTCACTTTTTTAACGGAAGTATAAGCGAAGGCCTCGTAAATCATGCCGTAAAACCGGTAATTACCTTTAAAATCTAAAAACCTTTCCCTATAAAACACGAAGCTTCTCCAATGAGAAGCTTTTTTTTTTACAAAAAAATCAAATTTTCTTTATAAATATTTCGCTTCTGACTGAGCTTTTCAACAAAGTCGCTTTGAGCTCTACAACAAAGCCATCAAACTACTTAATCCTGAACTTTGTCATATTAAAAATCATAAACAATTACAACATGAAAACGATAGACAAAATTTACATCAATGGAGAATTCATCACTCCAAACGGAACAGAGTATTTTGATTTAATAAGCCCCACAACAAATGAAAAATTAGGAAAAGTACTTTTAGGAAACCAAAAAGACACTCAAAATGCAATTAGCGCAGCCAAAGAAGCTTTTAAAACCTTTTCTAAATCTACAATAGAAGAAAGAATTCAATCCCTAAAAAACATTCAGACTTCTGTTGAAAAAAGAAAAGAAGATTTTATCAATGTAATGGTAGAAGAATACGGAGGCACATTGCAATTCGCAACCATGAGTTTTGAATATATGCTTAAAGGTTTCGAATCGACAATCAACCTGTTAAACACTTATGATTTCACCAAAACAATGGGAAATTCAGAAGTTCAAATGACTCCACTTGGCGTAGTCGGAATTATCATTCCATGGAACTCAAGCAATGGTTTTATTTGCAGCAAATTATCAACTGCAATCGCCGCAGGATGCACCACTGTAATAAAACCAAGCGAGATGAGCGCACAACAAACACAATTAATCGCAGAATGCCTTCATGAAGCCGGATTACCAAAAGGCGTTTTTAATATCGTTAACGGACTAGGCGATGTTGTTGGTGCAGAAATAAGCCGCAATCCGGATATTGCCAAAATTTCATTTACAGGATCTACAACGGTTGGAAAAATCATTGCAAAAGAAGCCGTAGAAACCATGAAACGCGTTACACTTGAACTTGGGGGAAAATCACCAAATATCCTGCTTGACGATGCTAATTTTTCAGAAGCAATTCCATTAGCCTTAATCGCAGCTTACATGAACAGCGGACAAGCCTGTATTGCAGGAACGAGATTATTGGTCCCAGAAAGCCGACTCGAAGAAGCAAAAAAACTAATAAAAGAAACCGTATCTCATATTATTGTAGGCAATCCACAAAACAAAACAACTGCAGTTGGACCAATGGTAAGCACCAAACAATATGAGCGCGTTCAAAACTACATACAGATTGGTATTGCCGAAGGTGCCGAAATTTTAATTGGAGGCCTGGAAAAACCCGAAGGATTAGAAAACGGAAACTTCGTAAAACCAACTGTTTTTGTAAATGTAAACAATCAAATGCGAATTGCGAGAGAAGAAATTTTTGGGCCTGTATTATCTGTTATTACATATAAAACAGAAGACGAAGCAATCGAAATAGCCAATGATACCACTTACGGACTACAGGCTTACGTAAGTTCATCAGACGAAAAAAGAGCTCACAAAATTGCCTCTCAAATCAATGCCGGACGTGTACAAATAAACGGAATCGGACATGATCCAATGGCTCCCTTTGGAGGATTTAAGCAATCCGGAATAGGCAGAGAGTTTGGAACATTAGGCCTTGAAGCCTATCTTGAACCAAAAGCTCTTATCAAATAAATACACACTCTCATCCTGAAAATTTTTACACAAAAAGATTTTCAGGATCTTTTAGTAACTTTACGTTATGACAGCAAAAACAACTACAAAACCAAAAATTCTCTACTCCTGCTATTTTACACGAAGCCGGGAAGGAGAAAATTTTATACCTGAGCACGTATTTAGTTATCAGATTGCAGGAGAAATGATCGCATCAGACAGCAAAAACACTTATCACTCAAAAGAAGGAGATTTTCGCTTTAGCAGAAGAAACCATTTAGCAAAGTTTGTCAAAATTCCCCCGGAAGGCGGTGAATTCAAAACAGTGTCACTTTTCCTCGATCAGGAAATTTTGCGCGAAATCAGCACTGAATATAATTTTAAAATCAATAAAAAATCAAATTCTGATGCAATGATTTCATTAGCCCCAAATCCGCTCTACAAATCCTTTATGGATTCACTAATATCTTATCTGGAAGTAGAACAAGAAGACAATGAGGCTTTATTTACTTTAAAAACAAAAGAAGCAGTACATATTTTATTAA
Source organism: Flavobacterium chilense (assembly GCF_001602525.1). GTDB lineage: Bacteria > Bacteroidota > Bacteroidia > Flavobacteriales > Flavobacteriaceae > Flavobacterium > Flavobacterium chilense. Next base: position 130,621 of record NZ_LSYT01000011.1, on the reverse strand, counting down.
AAGTAAACCCTGAATTAAAAGACATTTTATTTGATTTTAACGAACCTGGCAAAATTGACCTTGAAGCTTTTATGAATAAAAACTTTCACTTTAATGTTCACCTCACCCGATTTGCTTATCTCACCGGAAGAAGTTTAGCCACTTTTAAGCGAGATTTTCAAAAAGTTTTTCAGGAAACACCAGGAAAGTGGTTATTAAACAAAAGACTTCAGGAAGCCTATTACTTAATCAATCAGGGAAAACTGCCATCTGAAGTATATATTGGCGTAGGGTTTGAAGACTTATCTCACTTTTCTTTTTCATTTAAAAAGAAATTTGGCGTTGTACCCTCCTCATTACTATTAAAATAAAGCCTTTAATCCGCACAAATGTATTAATATAAAAAAAGCCTCTCGATTGAGAGGCTTTTTATGTTGGTCTACTAGGACTCGAACCTAGAAAGACTGCACCAAAAACAGTTGTGTTACCATTACACCATAGACCAATTATAGTAGCGCGGTTAAGCGAGCGCAAATTTAAAACTTTTTTTAGTTTACACAACTTTTAAGGTAAAAAAAAGCCTCTCGTCTGAGAGGCTTTTTGTTGGTCTACTAGGACTCGAACCTAGAAAGACTGCACCAAAAACAGTTGTGTTACCATTACACCATAGACCAATACCGTACTGCGGTTAAGCGAGTGCAAATTTAAAGCTTTTTTTAGTTTGCGCAAACTTTTTGATGAAAAAAAATCATTTTTTGTCATTTTTTTTCCTTCCGAAATCTTAACACCCACACAAACATTTCATAAACAGCATATTAATTCCAACAAATACTTTTATAGAATTTTTTGTTAATGCTCGTTTCTTTAAACAAAAAAACATTTTCTTTGTAAGATTAAAAACATACAAAATTTTAACACCTAAATATGGCACAATTCAATTTCAATAAATGGAATACAATTATTGGTTGGTTTGCATTTGCAATCGCTTTAATTACCTATACATTAACTGTTGAACCTACTATGAGCTTTTGGGATTGTGGCGAATATATTGCCACAGCCGCTAAATTAGAAGTAGGTCACCCACCCGGAGCACCTTTATTCCAGATGATGGGAGCTTTTTTTGCTATGTTTGCTATAGATGCACAGCATGTAGCTGTAATGGTTAATATGATGTCTGTTTTTTCTAGTGCCTTTACAATTTTGTTCATGTTTTGGTCATCTTCTATGATTTTGAAAAAAATCATATCTCAATTTAGTGAAATTAATCAAAACAATTCAATTGTTATATTAGGAAGTTCCTTTGTTGGAGCTCTTGCTTATACTTTTTCTGATAGTTTCTGGTTTAATGCTGTTGAGGCCGAAGTATACGCAATGGCTTCGTTATTAATTGCATTACTTTTCTGGCTTGGTCTTCGTTGGGAACAAGATATGGACAAACCAAAAGGAAATAAATGGTTATTATTAATTTCGCTTGTTGTGGGTCTTTCATTTGGAGTTCACTTTATGGCGTTATTAACTATTCCTTCAATAGGTTTCTTATATTATTTCAAACATTACGAAAAAATTACTATCAAAAATTTCATCATTGCCAATCTCGTTGTAGTTGGAATTTTGTTGTTTATTTTCATATTACTTCTGCCATTGACTATGGCTTTCTTTGGTAAAACCGAAATTTTCATGGTGAATAGCCTTGGATTACCTTTTAACTCAGGAACTATTTTTGTTGCTTTGGTACTAATTGCATTCTTTTATTTTGGATTAAAATTCACCAAACAAAAAGGATTAATTTTCTACAATACCATCATTCTTTGTATCTTATTTATCTTTATTGGATTCTCTACATGGATGATGCTACCCGTTCGTGCTAATGCAAACACTGTAATTAACGAAAACAAACCATCAGATGCTGCAGAGGTATTAGCTTACTACAATCGTGAACAATACGGTGTAAATCCTTTGTTTTATGGCCCTCAGTATACAGAAGTTTTTGCCGGACTTGATGCGAAAACCCCTTATTTGGACAAAAAACCAAACTACGAAAGAGATTATAAAACCGGTAAATATGTTATTACCAATAATTATAAAAACGCAGAGCAAAATACTGACGATAATCAAAAAACGATATTGCCAAGAATGTGGAGCACTGAAACAGGACACATTCAAAATTATATCAGCTTTACCAGTCCTCCTAAATTCAAAATAAATCCTAATTATGATTATGAGCAGGATTTAGGGAAATACGGAATTGACGCCAGCCAATTAAGCGAAGAAGAATACAACAAAGCTACCGCACAATTGCGCAACGAAGTCGAAAAAACGGTTTCTGAATTCAGAAAAGCATATGCTCAAAAACAAATTGATAACGAAGGATACATTAAATTCCTAAAAAGCTATGGCGATTATTTAATTATCGAAAAACCATCAGCGACAGATAACTTCAGCTTCATGTTCGAATACCAATTTGGATACATGTACTGGAGATATTTAATGTGGAATTTTGTTGGCCGTCAAAGTGATGTTCAGGGAAAATATGACAATCTGGACGGAAACTGGATTAGTGGCATCAAAGGCCTTGATTCTTTGCACCTTGGATCTCAGGACAATTTACCATCTGACGTTTTAAACAACAAAGGAAGAAATGTTTACTTTTTCCTTCCTTTTATCTTAGGTCTTATTGGGTTGATGTATCATGCAAATAAAGATCTTAAAAGTTTTTATGTATTACTGGCATTGTTTTTATTTACTGGTATCGCATTAAAAATATACCTGAACGAACGACCTTTTGAACCTCGTGAAAGAGATTATGCTCTTGTAGGCTCTTTTTATGTGTTTGCTATCTGGATAGGCTTTGGAGTATATTCGCTATACGAAACCATTCAAAAATATATTGCCCCTAAAATTGCCGGTCCAATTGTTATTGCCGCAAGTTTATTAGCTGCTCCGGTTTTGATGGCATCTCAAAACTGGGATGATCATGACAGATCTGGCAGATATACTGCAGTTGCAATGGCAAAAGCTTATTTAAATTCCTGCGATAAAGACGCTATCTTATTTACGATTGGAGATAACGATACATTCCCGCTATGGTATGCTCAGGAAATTGAACACATCAGGACTGATGTTAAGATTGTAAATACGAGCTTATTTATGACAGACTGGTATATCGATCAAATGAAAGCAAAAGCATATGAATCTGATCCATTACCAATATCATTTACACACGATCAATATGTTGGAGACAAACTTGACTATGTTGCTCATATTCCAAAAATTGAAACACGTTGGAATATTACTGACTTCCTTGATTTTATCAAAAATCCAAAATCAACAGTAGGTTTACAAAACGGACAAACAATTCATTTTTATCCAACAAACAAGATCAGGGTAAATATTGATAAAAATGTCATCATCAAAAATAAAGTCGTTAACCCTAAATACAATGATTCTATTGTTCCTTATATGGATATTGATATTAAAGGAAATGCATTGTACAAAAACCGTTTGATGATGTTAGATATTCTGGCTAACAACAATTGGAAAAGACCAATTTATTTCAGCGGAGGTGCTTTTGATGACGAAGATTACTTATGGCTAAAAGATTACCTGCAATTAGACGGTATGGTTTACAAATTAGTTCCAATTAAAAACACACCTTCAAAAGATGGCGGACCAATGGATATGGGACAAATTGATGCCGATAAAATGTATGATATTGTAATGAAATGGGATTGGGGTAACAGCGATAGTGATAAAATTTATCATGATCCAGAAACCAGAAGAAACAGTATTACTTACCGTACAAACTTATCTCGTTTAATGAATCAGCTTATTCTGGAAGGAAAAATTGACAAAGCTAAAAACGTAATCAATTTAGCAATGACAAAAATGCCTCTTGATAAATTTGGATATTATTCATTAGTAGAGCCTTTTGCCGGAGGATATTACAAAGTTGGTGAAACTGCAAAAGCACACGATTTGCTTAATAAACTAGTTCAGAAATACAAAGAAGAATTAAATTATTATGCAACATTAACACCTGGCGATCAAACTGATCTGGCGATTGATATTATTACTGATATCGAACGCTACAGAAGCTTATTACAAGTGATGAAGGAAAACAAAGATCTTGCATTCTATGAGAAACACAAAACTACATTTAACACCTATGTAAATGTTTTTGAGCGTTTTGGAAGAGAAAAAGAATAATATACGAAAAACATAGCAATTAAAAAAATGCAGCGCAGTTTGATAAATAGCGCTGCATTTTTTATTTTTACATATCTGTAAATCAATTCAAAATGAGCTTTTATTGGGTAAAAACAAATTCATTCATAAAAAGGGTATTTTCTAAATATTGCTGGGACATTCCAAACAATGAAAAGAAAATATACCTAACATTTGATGATGGCCCTACTCCTGAAATTACAGACTGGGTTTTATCAGAATTGAAAAAGTTTGATGCCAAAGCCACTTTTTTCTGTATTGGAAAAAACATTAAAGCGAACTTAGCTTTGTTTGAAAAACTCATTACCGAGGGCCATTCTATTGGCAATCATACCATGAATCATGTTAACGGATGGAAAAGCAACAACAACGACTACATTGAAAATGTACAAAATTGTGCTGCTGTTCTGGAAGAAGAAAAAACATGCAACCTGATATTTCGCCCTCCTTATGGAAAAATCAAAAAGGCTCAGTCTAAAATCCTGCGTAAATTAGGCTATAAAATTATCATGTGGGATGTTTTAAGTGCAGATTTTGACCAGAGTATTACGCCTGAAAAATGCCTTGAAAATGTTACTAAAAATGTAAAATCCGGAAGCGTAATTGTATTTCATGACAGCATAAAAGCATCACCAAATTTAAAATTTGCCCTGCCTAAAACTTTACACTTTTTAAAGGAAAACGGATATACATTTGACATTATTCACTAAATAATGCCTGCAAAGAAGTAGTATTTTATAAATTGAATTGTTCCTGGACAATTCCAATAATTGTATTCGCATCAAGTTCTCCTGATTGTCTCCAGATCATTTGTCCTTCTTTATAGATCATTAAAGTAGGAAGTCCTTTGATACGTAATGCTTCTGCTAATTCCTGATTTTTATCTACATCAATTTTAATCACTTTGGCTTTATCGCCTAGTGCAGCCGCAACATCCTTAATAACAGGATGCATCGATACAGATGATTCGTTCCAATCTGTGTAAAAATCAATTAACACTGGAACCTGAGCATTGATAAGTTCTCCAAATTTTGACATAAAACCAACAATTTAATTCTTTTTTAATCTGTTAAAAAGAGATAATTATATACAAATGTAGCATTTTTAACGAATTAAGCCACATTGTTCCCTTTTTTTAGTTCAATCACTGTTATTTCTGGCATAATACCCACTCGCCCCGGATAAGCGTGAAAACCAAATCCGCGGTTTACATAAACGTATCGGCCTGCATTTTCGTATAGACCAGCCCATTGTTTGTAAATATATTGTGCCAGACTCCACTTAAAATATCCCGGAATTTCTATCCCAAACTGCATACCGTGAGTATGTCCGGATAATGTTAAATGAAAGTTTTTAGGATGATTTTTAATCTCGTATTCCCAATGACTCGGATCATGACTCATTAAGACTTTAAAATCGTCCTGATGCACATTTTGAGAAGCCTTGTTAAGATCACCGGCTTTTTTAAAATTCTGCCCCCAATTCTCTACTCCAATTAACGCAATTTTATCATCGCCTTTTTGAATATATGTATGTTCGTTTAATAAAAGCTCAAACCCAATTTGTCCGTACAGATTTTTAATAGCTGCAAAGTTCTCATCCTTTTCTTTTTCAGAAGGCCAGGTTACATATTCTCCATAATCATGGTTTCCTAAAACTGAGTATTTACCATATTTATAATTTTTTATTCGGTTAAAAGTATTCAGCCACGGATTCATTTCTTTAGCATGCGTATTGACAATATCTCCGGTAAACAAAATCATATCTGCTTCCTGCTCATTGATCAGATCAATTGCATAATTTATCTTGTCCGGATTATCAAAACTTCCGCTATGCACATCTGAAATCTGAGTAATCCTAAAACCATCAAAAGCATCCGGTAAATCCGGAAAGAATACTGTTTGTTTTATAACTTTAAAATTATATTTTCCTTCAAAGATTCCATATATTAAAGATAAAAATGGCACAGCCGCCAGACCTAAAGCAATCTGACTGATAAACTTTCGTCGGTCAGGCATTATTTCTCCTCTTGAAGCATTGTACATGAAATAGTTTAAGATTCCCGCTCCTAGTCTAAAAATATCTTCACCTAATAAAACCAGTGTGATAACAATTTTCGGAACATATACCAATAACATCAGCCCCATGGTAAACATGGTTTGCTTGGTTTGTCCTACTGAACGATCAAACTGCGTAAAAGAGTAAATGATAAAAATTAAAAGCAGTACACTTATAACCTGATAACTTACCAAAGCCCATCTTAATTTAATTAAAGTACGAATGGCTTGATAGGAATAGAACTCAATAAATAAGAAAAGAGCACATAGAATTACAAAACGAAGGATCATTTGTTATAGTTTTAAGCAAAGTAACAAAGAATGAAAATTTTATTGCTTTTTATTATCAAAAATTTAACTCAAAATAATAACAAAAGCTGATAGATTTCTCTACCAGCTTTCTCTCTACCAAATTTTTTAAAACCTTTATAATCCACAACACGGTTTATTTGCATAAACCAACGTCGTTTTATTTTTGAGCTTTTGCAGCTTCTGGTTTTGCAGCTTCTGCTTTTTTAGCTTTTTTGTCTGCTTTTTTGTCTTTTTTAGGAGCTTTAGCTTCTTTTACAGGAGCTGTTTGTGCTGGAGTTGTTTGAGCGCTTACCATTGCAGTTGTTCCTAAAACAGCTACTGCTAACATTACTAATTTTTTCATGATTTTGAGTTTTTATGATTATTATTTCATTTATTATACCTCAAAGATATACTCGTTAAATGAAGATTAAATGAAGATTGACCCTCTTAGAAAAAATTAACTTTTAATTATGTTTTACAGCTTCCGGAAACAACAACATAAAGGTTGTACCTTCATTTATCTGCGAAGTAACTTTTATTTCGATATGATGAAAAGAAGCAATACTATCAGCAATAGCAAGACCTAAACCCTGACCTTCCTGATCTGAACTAACTCTGGCAAACCGATTAAATATATTTTCAATTTGAGAAGCATTCATCCCAATACCGGAATCTGTTATAGAAATAAAATAATTGTTTTCCAGAAAAGCATCCGCAACCTCAATAGTCCCATGAGGCTTATTATACTTCAAAGCATTTGTTACAAGATTGTATATCAAAATATGAATTAACGTTTTATTACCTCTAAAACTAAAATTATGCTGCATTTTATTTAAAAACTGAATTTCACGATCTTCAATCCTGTCCTGCAAATCTTCCTGCAAATCATTGATTATTTCATGAAAGTTAATATCCTCGTTTGCTTCATACTGATTGTTTTCGATTCTGGAAATCAACAACAGATTATTGATAATCTTCTTTAACATATCTAATGTTCTGAGCGAACCCGCAATCTTATCAAAAGTATTATCATCCAGCGAATCATTTTGAAGTAAATTTTCGAACTTACTTTTAAGCAGTGCAATTGGCGTAAGCAATTCGTGAGATACATTCGAAATAAATTGTTTTTCTTTTTTAAAAAGCTCAGCGATACGATCCATCATCTGATTTAAAACAAAATCCAGCTCTCTAAAATCGCGTGACCTTGCTTTTATGGGTGTATGATCAAAGGCTTCCGGTTCATTAACCCGCCTTATTTTAGTATCAATAATTTTATAAAAGGGTTTGAGCAGATATTCGATATAAAATGTATCTGCCAGAAATGTAATAAACAGTATGACGACAAAAACAATTATAATAAAAAACTTGATGATAAAAGTAAGGTCTTTTACTTCATCGAGACTACTTCCTATTTCCAGCTGATATCCCTGATTATCGTATGTAAAATGGTATTGCAGAATTCGATATTCATTTTCCTCACCTTCAATGATCCGATACTCATTCGTAAAAACAGCTTTTTTTTGATTTGCTTTTACCGGAGATCGCGAAAGCACCAGAAACTCACTGTGCAATGTTGTAAACTGAGAATACGTTTCGGTCGAATCATCTGAGTTTTCGATGAAATCATTAATTTCATTCCGGTCTAAATGATCAATAAACTTGTGTTTTTTTTCGAGTAACCCATTGTTTATATGTCTGTAAACCACATTTTCAACCAAAATTGGCAGCATAAGCCACAATACTAAAATCACCAGTAATCTGGTCAGTGCATTAAAAATAGCCAATTGGTGTTTTATCTTCACAGTAGTTTATTTACTCATTAATACGATAACCAACATTGCGAACCGTTTCGAACCAGTCGATAGCAGTATGTTTATCTAATTTTTTTCTAAGGTTTCGAACATGAACATCAATAAAATTAGAATCTGAGTTTACCTCCAGAATATCTCCCCAGATATGTTCTGTTAATTGCAATCTTGTTATAACACGATTTTTATTAAGCACCAAATACTGAAAAATATCAAATTCTTTTTTGGTAAGGTTAATTGGCACTTCATTATAACTTACTTTATAATCCTGAAGCTGTAGTAAAAAACCATGAATAGTTAAATTATTCAGGGTAAAACCATGAATTCTGCGAATAACGGCAAATAATCTGGCACTAAGTTCTGTTAAAGCAAATGGTTTTGTGAGATAATCATCGGCACCAAGATGCAAACCATTTATCCTATCGTCTAATTCTCCTCTGGCTGTAAGTACAATAACAGCAATTTTTGATTTGGTTTTGCGAACCGTTTTCAAAACCTCAAACCCGTCTCCGTCCGGCAATCCCAAATCCAGAAGCATTGCATCATAATCATTACTGCCAACTTCTTCTAATGCATCACTGCAATTATGAGCAATTTTACAAACGTAACCTACGTTGCACAAAAAATCGTAAACTTCTACAGCAAGTTCCTTGTTATCTTCAACAATTAGAATATTCATAATACAGCGTTTAAGCGCAACTAAATTTAAGCAATTCTAAAAATAAAATGGTTACGCATTATTAAAAAATTTAACGAATCAAAAAAGCTGATAAATTTCTTTACCAGCTTTCTCCATCTGCATTCTCATAATCATTACTTCTGTTTTGCCTCCTTACACTTCTTAGAAAGCAAAACAAAAACAACTCTTATTATTTCATTTTAGTAGTCTCAGCTTTTGGAGCTTCACTGTTTTCTGATTTGGCTTTTTTATCACCTTTGTTTTTGTGATGGTGTTTTGTAGCTTTTACTTCTTTTGCAGGAGCTGCCTGAGTTGGAGTTGTTTGAGCACTAACCATTACACTTGTTCCTAAAACTGCTGCTAATACGATAAATAAATTTTTCATGACTTTTAAATTTTAAATTAACGACCTATTATTTTATGATAACCTTTTTTTATTATTTTTTTACTTTAGTAGTTTCTGCTTTTGGAGCTTCGCTTTTTTCTGATTTTACTTTTTTATCAGATTTACTTTTAGGGTGTTTAGTTGCTTTTACCTCTTTTGCAGGAGTTGTTTTCGGATCTTTTGCAGGAAACGCATGAACCATTACACTTGTACCTAAAACTGCAACTAATAACATCAATAAATTTCTCATGATTTCTAATATTTTTAAATTAATAACCTTTTACTTTATAATACCTTTATTTTATTTTTTTACTTTTGGAGTCTCAGCTTTTGGAGCTTCACTTTTTTCTGATTTTGCTTTTTTATTAGATTTGTTTTTTGAATGTTTGGTTGCTTTTACCTCTTTTACAGGGATTGTTTTAACCTCTTTTGCAGGACCAACTTTTACAATTACAGGAAACGCATTAACCATAGTGCCTGTTCCTAAAACTGCTACTAATGCTATCAATAAATTTCTCATGATTTCTAATATTTAAAGATTAATACCTTTTATTTTACAGATCAAATGTACCCCTGTAATATGAAGAGAAAATGAAGAAATTACCGAATCTAAATATTTTAACTTCACATTAACTTTTAAGGTTTTATCACATAAGATATATAAGGTCTGAGAAAATCTTTTTAGTTTAATTTTTGACTAGTCAATTGTATTTAAAGCCAATTGTTTATTTTTACACACTAATATTTTTTTTATGTCAACTCAAAAACGTCTTTTTCTTCTCGATGCTTACGCTTTAATTTTTCGTGGTTATTATGCCTTTATAAAAAATCCGCGAATTAACTCTAAAGGAATGGATACATCTGCAATTATGGGGTTCATGAACTCCCTTTTGGATGTTATTAAAAGAGAAAAACCAGATCATCTGGCTGTAGCTTTCGATAAAGGCGGAAGCCAGTTACGTAACGAAATATTTCCTGAATATAAAGCAAACCGTGATGTCACTCCGGAAGCCATCAAAATTGCGGTTCCTTATATATGTGAATTATTAAAAGCAATGCATATTCCGATTATTGAAGTTGAAGGTTTTGAAGCCGATGATTTAATTGGAACTATTGCCAAACAAGCCGAAAAAGAAAATTATAAAGTTTATATGGTAACTCCTGATAAGGATTTTGCCCAGCTGGTTTCTGAAAATATTTTCATGTACAAACCGGCACGTATGGGTAACGGAATCGAAATTTGGGGAGTTCCTGAAGTATTACAGAAATTCGAAATCGAACATCCTGAACAAGTAATTGATTTTCTTGGAATGATGGGTGATGCTGCCGATAACATTCCTGGGCTTCCGGGAGTTGGAGAAGTAACCGCCAAAAAGCTTTTAAAAGAATTTGGCACCATGGAAAACCTTTTAGCCAATACAGACAAGCTGAAAGGAAAAATGAAAGAGAATATCGAAGCCAACAAAGAGAAAGGATTATTATCTAAAAAACTGGCTACTATATTATTGGATTGTCCGGTAACTTTTAATGAAGATGATTACGAATTAACGCGTCCTGATATTGAAAAAACAGATGCTATTTTTCAGGAATTGGAATTTAGAAGAATGGCGGAACAATTTGATAATTTATTTAAAACTGACGGAGGAAACGAATTGGTAAACAATACTCCTGATCCTAAATTATACAAGAAACCACAACCTAAAAACGAAGATCAGTTTGACCTTTTTGGAGGCGGAGAAACAACGAATGAAGATACCGAAACCAGAACTTCGTTCTACAATACTTTAGAAAACACACCTCACTCCTATCAGGCTATTGAAGGTGACTTAGGTATTAAATTGCTTTTACAAAATCTACAAAAGCAAACTGCCGTTTGTTTTGATACTGAAACGACCGGTTTAGACGCTTTGCATGCTGAATTAGTCGGAATGTCATTTTCTTATGAAAAAGGAAAAGCATTCTACATTCCGTTTCCGGAAAATCAGGAAGAAGCTCAGGTTTTAATTGAAAAATTCAGACCATTTTTTGAAAATGAAGACATCGAAAAAATAGGTCAGAATTTAAAATACGACTTAAAAATACTTTCTAACTATGGCATTGCTGTAAAAGGAAAACTTTTTGACACTATGATTGCACACTATCTGATCAATCCGGATATGCGTCATAATATGGATATTTTATCTGAAACCTATTTAAAATATTCTCCAAAATCAATTGAAACTTTAATTGGTAAAAAAGGAAAGAATCAGATCTCAATGCGCGAAGTAGCGTTAGAAGACATCAAAGAATATGCTGCTGAAGATGCTGACGTGACGCTACAGTTAAAAGAAATTTTTACTACAGAATTAGATAAAACTGAAACTAAAAAGTTATTTGATGAAATCGAAATTCCGCTTGTAAGCGTTCTGGCTGCAATGGAGACAGAAGGAATTCGTCTGGATGTTAATTTCTTAAAAGAAATGTCTAAAGAAATGGATGTTGAAATCAAATCTTTAGAAGAAAAAATATACGAAACTGCCGGCGAGAAATTCAATCTGGCTTCCCCAAAACAATTAGGAGATATTTTATTTGATAAATTAAAAATTGGCGGAGCAAAACAAAAGAAAACCAAAACAGGTCAATATGCTACCGGTGAAGAAGTTTTAACCTATTTGGCAAACGACAATCCAATTGTAAAACAAATTCTGGATTGGCGTCAAATGGTAAAACTACAAAGTACTTATATCTTAGCTTTACCGGAACAGGTAGACAAAAAAACATTGCGTGTTCATACCGATTATATGCAAACTGTTGCCGCAACAGGCCGTTTGAGTTCTAATAATCCAAACTTACAAAACATCCCGATTCGTACCGAAAGAGGTCGTCAGATTCGTAAAGCTTTTGTTGCCCGTGATGAAAACTACACTTTAATTTCTGCCGATTACTCGCAAATTGAATTAAGGATTATTGCCGCCTTAAGTGGTGAAGAAAATATGATTGCTGCTTTTCAAAACGGAGAAGATATTCACAAAGCCACTGCTGCAAAAGTTTTTGATGTGCCTTTAGACCAAGTTTCGCGCGAACAAAGAAGCAACGCCAAAACAGTAAACTTCGGAATCATATATGGTGTCTCTGCTTTTGGATTAAGTAATCAGACTTCGTTATCAAGAAGCGAAAGTGCTGCTTTGATCGAAGCATATTACAAAACATACCCTAGATTAAAATCATACATTCAGGAACAAATCGAATTTGCCCGCGAAAAAGGCTATGTACAAACGATTTTAGGCCGTCGTCGTTATTTAAAAGACATTAATTCGGCAAATGCCGTAGTTCGTAGTGCTGCTGAACGAAATGCTGTAAATGCGCCAATTCAGGGAAGCGCTGCCGATGTGATTAAGATTGCCATGATTAACATTCATAAGAAACTAAAAGAAGAAAACTGGAAATCTAAAATGTTACTTCAGGTTCATGATGAGCTTGTGTTCGATGTTCACAACGACGAACTCGAAAAAATTCAGCCAATGATCAAACACGAAATGGAAAATGCTTTTATTATGAGTGTACCTTTAGATGTTGAACTTGGATTAGGTAAAGACTGGCTGGAAGCACATTAATAGTTTTAGATTTTAATGATGCTACCTTTTAAAAGAACCATCTTTAAATTAACCATAAAAAAAACCATCAGTTTCTGCTGATGGTTTTTCTTTATTATTTAGATTTTCTAGTTGACTCTCGTTCTTTCAATTTTGTTTTGATAACGATAGTTTCATAATCTGATGTTTCTCCTTCCGGCTCTTCTAATCTTTGGATTAATCTTTTGGCAGCAACTTCTCCAATTTCAATTCCGTGCTGGCTTACCGTAGTTAAACTTGGCGACAAACGTCTTGAAGCCAGAATTCCGTCAGCAAAACCTATTATCGAAATATCTTCAGGAACCCTATATCCTTTTTTCAGGCTTACTCTTAATGCGGCAACTGAATCATTTTCATCCAAAGCAAAAATAGCATCAATTTTATTTTCAAAAATAGCATCAATTTTAGCTTTCATATCTTCTTCAGAATCGGTACGAAGAATGATTTTTTCGTTTATTGGAATATTATTGTCTTTTAGAGCCTTCAAATATCCGTCAGCTCTTAATTTTCCAACACTCAGATTATCAACAGAAGAAATCAGGGCAATATTTTTACATCCTAAATTAATTAAGTGCTGTGTAGAATTTAATGCCGAATCGAAATCATCAACCACTACTTTATCACAATCCACTTCATCCGCAATACGATCAAACATTACAATTGGAGTTCCGTCATTTATGATAGCAGAGAAATGATTGTAATCCTGAAGTTTTTGAGCCTCCTCAGAAACAGATAAAATAAATCCGTCAATAGTACCATTGCTCAACATTTCAAGTGTATGAATTTCTTTTTCCAGAGATTCATTCGAAATACAGGTAATTACATTATATCCTTTTTTATCTGCTACTTTTTCGATACCACTAAAAACCTTTGCAAAAAAGGAGTTCAATATATTAGGTATAATTACACCAATTGTTTTAGTCTTACGATTCTTTAAATTCAGACCAATAACATTTGGTTTATAATTTTTGAGTTTGGCATACTCCTTAATCTTCACCTTCGTTTGCTCACTAATTTCAGGGCTATCATTTAATGCCTTAGAAACCGTCGATACAGAAACACCAAGTTCTTTCGCAATTTGTTTTAGAGTTGCTTTAGCTTTCATTTAATACTATTTTATGTAATTAATACAAATATAGTAGAATTACCTAAAATAAAACAAAAAACACGCATTAGTATTTGAATTTATAAGGTGTTTTTAAAATAAATTTAAAATACTTCGATTTTCCAAAACCGCATCTCATAAAATTTCGTTAATAACCTAATACACGTTATTAACCTTTTAAAAGACCTTGATTATGAAAAACGAAGTTAAAATTCATGAAGTTGACCCTTCACTGAATAACAGAAGGAGCTTTCTGAAGCTCAGCGGACTAACATTAGTTACTGCAGGTTTGGTTTTGGCTGGATGCAGCAACAATGATGACGATAACGGGCCGGAAGATACCTCGTTACCAGGAATTAGAAATGGCGTATTCGACTTAGGTTCTGGGGATTTTGGAGTATTAACTTATGCTTATGCTCTGGAACAACTGGAAGCCGACTTTTATACTAAAGTTGTAAATTCTACAAGTTTCAACAGTGCTTTTAATGATGTTGAACGTCAGGTATTAACTGACCTGTATCATCATGAAGTAATTCACAGAGATTTTTTTAAAGCTGCTTTGACCGGTGCACTTCCCAATCCAAGCACTCAGTTGCTTCCAACTTTAGCTTTTAATTATGGTTCTCTAAACTTTAATAGCCGTACTGATGTTCTTGCAACAGCAAAAGCACTTGAGGACACAGGTGTTGCAGCTTACAACGGAGCCGGAAAACTAATTAAAAGTGCCGACTATTTATTATTAGCCGGAAAAATTGTTTCTGTCGAAGCGAGGCACGCATCAGCAATCAGAAGTTTAATCAATCCTAATTCTAAGGATTTTGCTGGCGATGATATTATTAGCACATCAACTGGTTTGGATGTTGCTAAAGATCCTTCTAAAATTCTACCAATTGCCGGAGGCTTTATTACCACAAAATTTACTGCCAAATATTTACCTTAATCTTAACTAGCTAAAACTTAGAAATTATGAATATTTTAAAATTTATAGAGACATTTACTGATGACAGCTTAATGAGAAGCACTGGTTCAAGAAGAGACAGTTTTAATCAGTTTGCAAATATAGGAAAAACACTGGCATACGCTTCAATCCCATTCGGATTGTCTGCAATGGCCAATAAAGCATTCGCAAAACCAATCACTGCAACACCAGCAACGCCGATTGGGGCTTTGCAGTTTGCATTAACACTAGAATATCTGGAAAATGAATTTTACGCTATGGCATTAGATTCCGGAGTAATTCCGGCATCAGAAAATGGAGGTCGTGACTTAAAAGTTTTTCAACAAATAGCTGCTCACGAATCCAATCATGTTAAATTTTTGATTGCAGGACTAGGCGGAACAGCAAGTGCAAACTTTGTTCCTAAACCTACTTTTGATTTTACAGTTGGAGGCGCATTTGATCCGTTTCATGATTATCCAACTTTTTTAGCACTGGCTCAGGCTTTTGAGGATACTGGCGTAAGAGCCTACAAAGGTCAGGCAGGAAATCTAATTTCGACACCTGATTTATTGACTGCCGCATTACAGATTCACTCTGTAGAAGCACGTCATGCTTCAGAAGTACGACGATTGAGAAAATTAAAAGGATGGATTACAAACGACGAAAGAGGTCCGGGAATGCCTAGTCAGACACAAGCTGTATATAATGGCGAAGGCGTTACTGTTCAGGCAGGATTTAACACAGCAACTGCATTTGGCGCTGCCGCAGGCTCAGAAGCTTATGATGAACCACTTACGACACAACAAGTCGTTGATATTGCCAATTTATTTATTGTTTAGTAAAAAACAATTCTAAATATTGAACCACCTTCGCGTTATTCTGAAGGTGGTTTTTTTTTATTGTTTTAAATAGAAAACTGATGCCCTGATTTTCAGCAGATAAAATATTCTTTTCAGGTATTTGGTTTTAAAATAATTAATTGTACTTTTGCATCCCCTTTATTGGGGATGGAATGTTTAATTAAAATAATATTATGGACGCATTAAGCTACAAGACAATTTCAGCTAGCAAAGCCACTGTAACTAAAGAGTGGATTGTTGTTGATGCAGAAGGTCACAACTTAGGACGTCTTGCTTCAAAGGTTGCGATGATCTTAAGAGGTAAGTACAAGCCAAGTTACACACCGCACGTTGACTGTGGAGATAACGTAATTGTTATCAACTCAGAAAAAATTAACCTTACAGGTACAAAAATGAATGACAAAATTTACATGCGTCATACAGGTTACCCAGGAGGACAAAGAACTTTAACTGCTAAAGTATTGCAATCTAAAAACCCTGCATTATTAGTAGAAAAAGCTGTAAAAGGAATGTTACCTAAAAACAAATTAGGAGCTGAACTTTTTAGAAATCTAAATGTTGTTGTAGGATCTGAGCACACTCACGGAGCTCAAAAACCTAGAACTGTTAACCTAAACGATCTTAAGTAATGGGAGTTATTCACAAAATCGGTAGAAGAAAAACCGCTGTTGCACGTGTATATGTTTCTGAAGGAACAGGTAAAATCACTGTAAACAAAAAAGAATTCGCAACTTACTTTCCAACTGCAACTTTACAATACAAAGTTTTACAACCAATGTCTATGACAGAAAACGTAAACAACTTTGATGTAAAAGTAAACGTTTACGGAGGTGGTTCAACTGGTCAGGCAGAAGCTGTAAGAATGGCATTAGCACGCGTAATGTGTGAAGTTAACGCTGAAAACAGAGCTATCTTAAAACCAGAAGGTTTATTAACAAGAGACCCAAGAATGGTTGAACGTAAGAAATTCGGTCAGAAGAAAGCTCGTAAGAGATTCCAATTCTCTAAACGTTAATATTACCTGTCTTGTTCAAATGGGACAAGACATTATCAATTATTTATTGAAATTAAAAAACACAGTTATTGTTGCTCTCCTACCGAGGTAGGATATAGTTTAGCATCTAAATGTATAAAGCCAGAGAAATCGCCATTTATACATTGCTAATCAACAGAACGTAAACTAGTACAAAAATGGCAAACAAAATAGAAGTAAAAGAATTACTAGAAGCAGGTGTTCACTTCGGACACATGACTAGAAAATGGGATCCAAACATGGCTCCTTACATTTATATGGAGCGTAATGGTATTCACATTATCAATCTATATAAAACTGCAGCTAAAATTGAAGAAGCTAACGAAGCTTTGAAAAAAATCGCTGCATCAGGTAGAAAAATCTTATTCGTAGCTACCAAAAAACAAGCAAAAGACATCGTTGCTGATAAAGCAAAAGCTGCAAACATGCCTTACATCACTGAAAGATGGCCAGGTGGAATGCTAACTAACTTCGTAACTATCAGAAAGGCAGTTAAAAAAATGTCTTCTATCGATAAAATGAAGAAAGACGGTACTTTCATGACTCTTTCTAAAAAAGAGCGTTTGCAAGTTGATCGTTTACGTGCTAAATTAGAGAAAAACTTAGGTTCAATTGCTGATATGTCTAGACTACCTGCAGCATTGTTCGTAGTAGATATCAAAGCTGAACACATCGCAATAAAAGAAGCACAAAAATTAAACATTCCAGTTTTCGCAATGGTTGACACGAATTCTGACCCAAGAGAGGTTGATTACGTTATTCCTGCAAATGATGATGCTTCTAAATCAATTGACAAAATTTTATCTTTAGTAACTACTGCAGTAATCGAAGGTCTTTCTGACAGAGGTTCTGAAAAAGAGACTGAAGCTCCTGCTGAAGAAGCTACTCCTGCTGTTGAAGCAGAAGCTGCTCCTGCAACTGAAGAATAAATCAAATTTAAATTCCAAATTTTAAATTCTAAAATCCAAATACAAATTAAAAACGTTATGTTGATAATTTAATAAAATTGGAGTTTAGAATTTAAAAGATGGAATTTTTACTTTTAACATTAAAATTCAAAATATTATGGCAACAATTACTGCTGCAGACGTAAATAAATTAAGACAATCTACAGGTGCCGGAATGATGGACTGTAAAAAAGCTTTAGTTGAAGCTGATGGAGATTTCGATAAAGCTATACAAGTCCTTAGAGAAAAAGGACAAAAAGTTGCTGCTAACCGTTCTGACCGTGAGTCTTCTGAAGGAGCTGCTGTTTCTTTTATCAATGCAGACAACACTAAAGGAGCTATCATCACTTTAAACTGCGAAACTGACTTCGTAGGTAAAAATGAAGCTTTCGTAACTTTAGCTAAAGATTTAGTAGAAAGAGCTATTAACTTCTCTTCTAAAGAAGAATTTTTAGCTTCTGATTTTAACGGAATTACTGTTGCTGAAAAATTAATCGAGCAAACAGGTGTTATCGGTGAGAAAATCGAAATCGGTGGTTTCGAAATTTTAGAAGGTGCTTTCGTTGGATCTTATGTTCACGTTAACAAAATTGCTGCTTTAACTGCAATTTCTGCTGCAATTCCTAACGCTGACGTTTTAACTAAAGATGTTTCTATGCAAGTTGCTTCTATGGGAGCTGATACATTATCTTACAAAGATTTTGATCCTGCTTTTGTTGAATCTGAACTTGCTGCTCGTATTGCTGTAATCGAAAAAGATAATGAAGAAGCAAAACGTTTAGGAAAAACTTTAAAAAATGTTCCTAAATATATTTCTTTCTCTCAATTGACTGAAGAAGTTTTAAAACAAGCTGAAGAAGATGCTAAAGCTGAATTAAAAGCTGAAGGTAAACCAGAGCAAATTTGGGACAAAATTATCCCAGGAAAAGTGCAACGTTTTATCTCTGACAACACTACTTTAGATCAAGAGAAAGCTTTGTTAGATCAAAACTTTATCAAAGACGATAGTAAAAAAGTTGGTGATTACGTTAAAGGATTCAACGTTGAAATCACAGGTTTCAAAAGAGTTACTTTAGGTTAATATATTATTATTTCAATATAAAAAGCCCTGAATATATTTATTCAGGGCTTTTTTATTGGCATTAAACCAATCTGTTCAACCTTTAAATGTCATTAAACTGAGGCTTTTTTATTCGAGATCTTATTTTAAAATTTCAGTTAAAAAGCCAGCTCTTATTTGATAAAAAAAAATCCCCGAATAATACTTATCCGGGGATTTAACTAGATTTTCATCTTATTATTTTTTATCCTTAATTGGAAAATTTCTGGCACGCATTAACGCATCAGACTTAGGAGCTCTTCCTCTGAAATTTTCATAAGCTTTCTCCTGATCGATTGTATTTCCAACACTGAAAACAGTATCATAAAGTCTTTTAGCTACTTTTTTATCATAAGGACCTTTTCCTTCTGTAAAAGCTTCCCAAGCATCAGCATTGATCACATCTGCCCATAAATAACTGTAGTATCCGGCAGCATATCCATCACTTGAAAAAATATGTCCAAATTGTGGAATACGATGACGCATTACAATTTCTGAAGGCATATGAAGCGCATCTAAAGTTTCTTTTTCAAATTTATGCGGATCGATAGGCTCTGTAGCTAAATGAAGTTTCATATCTACTAAAGAACTTGAAATAGTTTCTACAGTAGAGAAACCTTCTCCAAAATTAGCCGCTTTTTCAATTCTGTCAACCAGAGCCTGTGGCATTGGCTGATTTGTTTTATAATGCAACGCGAATTTATTCAATACTTCTGGAGTCGACAACCAGTGCTCTAATAATTGTGAAGGGAATTCAACATAATCTCTTGCAACAGAAGTTCCTGCCAGGCTCGGGTAAGTTACGTTTGAGCATAATCCGTGAAGTGCATGCCCAAATTCATGGAATAAAGTACTTGCATCTTCCCAAGAAATCAAGATTGGTTCATTTGGTGCACCTTTAACAAAATTACAGTTATTAGAAACAATTGTAAGCACATCTCCATCTAGTTTTTGCTGATCGCGGTATGCATTCATCCAAGCTCCTGAACGCTTTCCTGCACGTGCGTAAGGATCAAAGTACCATAATCCCACAACTTTGCCTGTAACTTTATTGCTTACTTCCCAAACACGTACATCTGGATGATATACCGGAACATTTGTAATTTGTTTGAAACTTAGATTAAATAATTCGCCTGCAACCCAAAACATACCTTCGCGTAGTTTTTCTAACTGAAGATATGGCTTAACTTCATTTTGATCTAAGTCATATTTTGCTTTTCTAACTTTCTCAGCATAAAAACGATAATCCCAAGGCTGAATTTTAAATTTACCGCCTTCAGCATCCACTATTTTTTGCATTTCGGCAACATCTTTATGTACTTGTTCCACAGCAGGTTCCCAAACTGACTCCATTAATGCTAAAGTCTTTTTTGGATCTTTTGCCATTTTGTTAGACAAACTCCAATCAGCGAAAGTTGGATAACCCAATAATTTTGCTTTTTGAGTACGTAATTGCAAGATAGAAACAAGCGTTGCATTGTTATCATTTTCGTTGCCATTATCGCCACGTTTAACAAAAATATCAAATGCTTTTTCTCGTAAATCTCTACGATTTGAAAATGTCAAAAATGGCTCAATTGAAGAACGTGTATTAGCAATACAACCCATTACATTCAATTTTCTTTCTTTTGCTTCAGCAATAGCAGCATTTTTAACTTCGGTTGGCAAACCAGCAAAATCACTTTCTGTTTTTAATTCAACATATTGATTATGCTCTTCTGCCAGTAAGTTTTGGCTAAAACGTGTAAAAAGTGTCGCTAATTCTTTGTTTATTCCAGCAACTTTTGCTTTATCAGCATCGTTTAACTGAGCGCCCTGACGAACAAAATTGGTATAATACAGCCAAATCAAACGTTGTTGCTCGCCTGTAAGTTTGCTTTTTTCTTTTGAATTATATACGGTTTCAATTCTGGTAAATAATTTTTTATTCTGATTGATTTTATCTGAAAACTCAGAAAATTTTGGCGACAATTCTCTATCGATTGCACTAAATTCTGGACTGCTTAAATTTGATCTGTAAATTCCGTAAACTGTCATGATTCTTTCGATTGTTTGCCCGGAACGCTCCATAGCAACAATAGTATTTTCGAAAGTAGCTGGTTTTGGATTATTAGCAATAACATCTACTTCATTTAGTTTTTCCTGAATAGCAAATTCAAGTGCAGGTTTAAAATCTGAAACCTTGTATTCATTAAAAGCCGGAACTCCGCCATAAGGCCCTGTCCATTTTTTAACCAAAGGATTATCAGAAATATTCTGTGCGTTGGCCGCAAATAAGGTTGTTCCCATGAGAAAAATTGTCATTAATTTTTTCATTATCATTAAATTTGATTTAAGTATGTTACTGTTCCAAATGTAACTAAAATTCGTCTTCAAAATAAAATTTTAACTTTCTGATTCCCCTTCAGACATCTCTAAATTTAATTTTAATCGGCTATAACTTATAGAGAAATAGTTTAAATTTGAGACTTTATTTACCAATCACATGTTTAAAACCAGAAAAGAAATTGTATTTGTCATTCTCGCAGGCATCTTTATAACTAATGCCGTTGTAGCAGAACTTATTGGAGGAAAATTAATTCAAGTTGGCCCATTTGTAATGAGTATTGGTATTTTGCCCTGGCCTGTAGTATTTTTAACTACCGATTTAATCAATGAATACTTTGGAGAAAAAGGCGTTAAAAAACTTTCTTTTATCACCGCCTGTTTAATTGCTTATGCTTTTCTGATTTTATTTATGGCAATTGTAATTCCTGCTGCAAAGGGAATTAGTCCTGTAAATGACGAGCAATTTCAGGCTGTTTTTGGACAGAGTATGTGGATTATTATAGGAAGTTTAATTGCTTTTATGGCTTCTCAATTAATCGATGTCTGGATTTTTTGGTTCTTTAAAAGACGTACCGGAGAAAGAAAAATATGGCTCAGAACAACAGGATCAACAGTGATTTCTCAACTGTTTGATTCGTTTATTGTTCTTGGAATTGCTTTTTGGTTGCCCGGAAAAATCAATTTCGAAACCTTTCTTTCATCAGCTTTAATTGGTTATACCTTTAAATTATCAATAGCCATTATACTAACTCCCCTTATTTATGCCGGACATCATTTGATTAAAAAATATTTAGATGAGGATCCTGATCATAAAAAGTCTAAACACAGAAAATAATGGACAACGAAAATCAAATAAGATGCGGTTGGTGCTCCGCCAGTGATTTATATAAAAAATACCATGACGAAGAATGGGGCGTTCCTATTTATGACGATCCGTCTATATTTGAATTTTTAATCCTGGAAACTTTTCAGGCTGGTTTAAGCTGGATTACCATTTTAAACAAAAGAGAAAACTTCAGAGCTGCTTTTGACCATTTTGATTATAAAAAAATCGCCAATTATTCTGAAGAAAAAATTGAATCTTTATTACTTGACAGCGGAATTATTCGCAATAAACTTAAAATTCGCGCTACTGTTTCAAATGCTCAGGCTTTTATGAAAGTACAGGAGGAATTTGGCAGTTTTTCTGATTACATCTGGAAATTTACCAATGGAAAACCCATAAACAACAATCCAAAAACATTAAAAGACGTCCCCGCCACTACTCCACTTTCTGATGAAATTAGTAAAGATTTGAAAAAACGCGGATTCAAATTCGTTGGATCAACAGTAATTTATGCTCACATGCAAGCTACCGGAATGGTCAATGATCATATCGAAGATTGCTGGACAAGGATAAAGTAAACGTTTTTGTTTCAGGTTGAGTTGTTTCTATAATAGAAACAAAAAAGTACTTTTCGCATTTAACCTGAAATCTGAAACTTGATTTTTTTTTTAACTCCCAAGCAAAAATTACCTATATTTGCTTCACACTTTAGGGGTGTCTACAACTTGTAGGCTGAGATTTTACCCTCTGAACCTGATCTAGTTCATACTAGCGTAGGGAAAAGTAAGATGACTTCTGCGCGCATACTTATGCGTAATTGTAGCCATTCCTAAGGTATAACACATACTAAACTTACAAGGAATGGAACTAAAAATCAACCAACAAATCAAACAATTCAATGCTGAATCGCTAAGCGTTCAATCATTGCTCGATCTCGAAATTCCGAATAAACAAAACGGAATCGCCGTTGCTATCAACAATACCGTTGTTCCAAAAATCAAATGGAACGAATTCCTCCTACAAGAAACCGACGAAATTTTAATTATTTCTGCCACTCAGGGCGGTTAATTTTTGAAAATCCGAGAAAGAAATTGCTTTGCCTTTTCGCTATCGTTCAAGTCCACATTTCAATTGCTCACAAAGGGTATACAGGTTACCGTATGTCTCTGCAACAACTCATAACTTATAACTCATAACTTCTTTTCCTATGACTACAGAAGAACAAATCTCAAGAACTCCTTTTCCCAACTCCAGAAAAGTATACGTAAACGGTGAAATCCACCCAATTCAAGTCGCCATGCGCGAAGTCATTTTAAGTGACACTAAACTTTCTAATGGTGGAATTGAAAAAAATCCACCCGTAACAGTTTATGATACTTCCGGCCCTTATACAGATCCAAACATCGAAATCGATATTCGCAAAGGATTGCCACGCTTACGCGAAAGTTGGATTCTGAACCGAAATGATGTTGAAATCCTCGAAGAAATCACATCAGATTACGGACAAAGCCGATTAAAAGATGAAAGTTTAAATCATCTTCGTTTTGAATATTTACATCAGCCTAAAAGAGCTAAAAAAGGCGCAAACGTAACGCAGTTATATTACGCTAAACAAGGAATTATTACCCCGGAAATGGAATATATTGCGATTCGCGAAAACCAGCGAATTGAATTATTGAACGAACAAACCAAGGCGATGAAATGCCAGCATAGCGGACATAGTTTTGGAGCCAATACACCAAAAAGTAAAATTACTCCGGAATTTGTTCGTGCTGAAGTTGCCTGCGGGAGAGCCATAATTCCAAACAACATCAATCATCCTGAAAGTGAACCTATGATTGTTGGGCGTAATTTTCTGGTCAAAATCAATGCTAATATCGGAAACAGCGCTGTGACTTCGAGTATTGAAGAAGAAGTTGAAAAAGCCGTTTGGGCTTGCCGTTGGGGCGCTGACACGATCATGGATTTGTCTACAGGAAAAAATATTCACGAAACCAGAGAATGGATTATTCGTAATTCACCTGTTCCTATTGGAACTGTACCAATTTATCAGGCTCTGGAAAAAGTAAAAGGAATCGCCGAAGATTTGACCTGGGAAGTTTTCCGTGATACTTTAATCGAACAGGCAGAACAAGGTGTTTCTTATTTCACCATTCACGCTGGAGTTTTATTGCGTTACATTCATTTAACCGCTGATCGTGTTACCGGAATCGTTTCGCGTGGTGGATCAATCATGGCAAAATGGTGTTTATTTCATCATAAAGAAAACTTCCTGTACACCCATTTTGAAGAAATCTGCGAAATCATGAAACAATATGATGTTGCTTTTTCTTTGGGAGATGGTTTACGTCCGGGTTCAATTGCAGATGCGAACGATGCTGCTCAATTTGCCGAATTAGAAACTTTAGGAGAGTTAACCAAAATTGCCTGGAAACACGATGTACAGGTTTTTATTGAAGGTCCGGGTCACGTACCAATGCATATGATCAAAGAAAACATGGACAAACAATTGGAACATTGTCATGAAGCTCCGTTCTATACTTTAGGCCCTTTAACAACTGATATCGCACCGGGTTACGATCATATTACCTCTGCTATTGGAGCTGCCATGATTGGCTGGTACGGTTGTGCCATGTTGTGTTATGTAACCCCAAAAGAACATCTTGGTTTGCCCAACAAAAAAGATGTAAAAGACGGAGTGATTACCTATAAAATTTCAGCTCATGCTGCTGATTTGGCAAAAGGTCATCCGGGTGCACAATATCGAGACAATGCTTTGAGCAAAGCCCGTTTTGAATTCCGTTGGGAAGATCAGTTTAACCTTTCATTAGATCCTGACACAGCACGAGAGTTTCACGATGAGACACTTCCGGCTGATGGTGCAAAAGTGGCTCATTTTTGTTCGATGTGCGGACCGAAATTCTGCTCTATGAAAATATCTCAGGAGATTCGTGATGTTGCTGCTGCCGAAAAAGGCATGCAGGAGAAATCAGAAGAATTTATTGAGCAGGGAAAAGAAATTTACATCTAGAGTTTTAGAATATAGAATAAAGAGAAAAGATATGCTCGTAATTTCTAATCCTTTTGCTGTAGCAAATGAAATCAAAATAATTCATTCTTTGTTTGAAGAAGGATTGTCTTTACTTCATATCCGGAAACCTGATTTTTCTAAATTGGAAATGGCTGCATTTATTCATCAGATAAAATTAGAATACAGAAATAAACTCGTTTTGCACCATCATCACGCTTTGGCAGAAGATTTTGGCATTAACCGAATTCATTTTTCTGAAAACGAAAGAAAAGATTCTCTTGAATTTGCACCGTTTTTTAAACCTGATAAATACAAATCAACATCAACACATGCTATTGAAGATTTTAATTCTTTAGAAAACGAATTTGAGCACGCTTTTCTTAGTCCTGTTTTTAAAAGTATTTCTAAAGAAAATTATCATCCAAAGATCAATCTATTTGAAGCTTTAAAATCAAGAACCAACTTTAAGACAAAAGTGATCGCTTTAGGCGGAATTGATCCTGATAATATTGCAAAAACACTTGAAAATGGCTTTGATAATGTGGCGCTTTTAGGAACAATCTGGAATCATGAAAATCCAATAAAACAATTCAAATTATGTCAGCAAATCGTCCATTCGTACTCTCTATAGCTGGTTTTGATCCTTCAGGAGGTGCCGGTGTTCTGGCAGACATCAAAACATTTGAGCAGCATCAGGTTAGCGGATTTGCTATTCTGACAGCTAATACGATACAAACCGAAAACAATTTTCATGTTATCCAATGGACCGATTTAAGTTTTGTAATTCGCTCTGTTGAAACTTTTTTTAAGGACTATAAAATCAGTGCCGTAAAAATTGGGATCGTCCCTTCTTTACATTATCTCAACCGAATTCTTTCGACAATAAAATTATTATCCCCAACAACACAAATTGTCTGGGATCCTGTTTTAAAATCAACAACAAAATTCGAATTTATGAATGTGGAAGATCAACTCGATTTAAACCAAATTTTATCTAAAATAAATCTGATTACACCAAATTATAACGAAATAGAAGTTTTATTTCCAGGTTTTATCCTGAACAACCTTTGGCTCAAAGATGAAGTTTCAACATCAATTCTATTAAAAGGCGGACATAATGCTGCAGCAATTGGAACAGATCGTTTATTCATTAAAAACGAAATTATTGATTTGTTTCCCTCTGAAAAAAAATGCTTTGAAAAACACGGTTCTGGCTGTGTATTATCATCTGCTATAACAGCAAATCTCGCCCTTAACCAATCCCAAATCGAAGCCTGCAAAAACGCAAAAACCTACATCGAAAATTACCTGGGTTCAACTTCAAACTTAATTGGATATCACTATGTACCATAAACTGCAATATATTTCTCAAGGAAAAACAATCGAAGAACAATTGTACAATATTCATCAGGCACTGGATGCAGGATGTGACTGGATACAACTGCGTTTTAAAGATCAGACAGTAAAAGACACTTATGCTCTGGCTGAAGCTGTAAAATTTTTATGCGAAGAATACCTCGCTAATTTTATTGTCAACGACAATTTATCTCTCGCTCAGCAAATTGCGGCAGATGGTGTGCACTTAGGGCTTTCGGATATGAAAATTGACGAAGCCAGAGCGATTTTAGGCAGTACAAAAATCATAGGCGGGACCGCAAACACTTTTGAGGATATAAAAAATCACGTCAAAAATGGTTGCGATTATATTGGGCTAGGCCCTTTTAGGTTTACGAATACAAAAGAAAAATTAAGCCCAATATTAGGTTTATCAGGATATTTTGAAATTTTGAGACAAATGAAAAAAAACAAAATACAAATTCCTGTTTATGCTATTGGCGGAATCGAATTAAATGACATAAACCCTTTAATGGAAACCGGAATTCATGGTATTGCCGTTTCAGGAATGATTACCAATAGCGACAAAAAGAAGAAATTAATTCAACAGTTAAACGAAAAATTATATGCAAACGTCATTGTTTAAAATTGGAGATAAAACCTTAACCTCCCGCCTATTTTTAGGAACAGGGAAGTTTGGTTCAAACCATCAAATGGAAGAAGCAATTTTGGCTTCAGAAAGCGAATTGGTTACGGTTGCACTTAAGCGCATTGATCTCGAAACAGAAACTGATGCCATTCTCTCGCATTTAAAACATCCAAACATCAATTTATTACCCAATACTTCGGGCGCGAGAAATGCCAAAGAAGCTGTTTTTGCATCGCAATTAGCTCGTGAAGCATTAGAAACAAACTGGATCAAACTTGAAATTCATCCTGATCCAAAATACTTAATGCCGGATCCAATTGAAACTTTAAAAGCTACAGAAGAACTCGTCAAACTTGGTTTTTTTGTTCTCCCGTATATTCACGCTGATCCTGTTTTGTGTAAACATTTAGAGAACGCAGGAACGACTGCTGTTATGCCTTTGGGTTCCCCAATTGGCAGTAATAAAGGTTTAAAAACAATCGATTTTCTGGAAATTATTATTGAACAAAGTACTGTTCCTGTAATTGTTGATGCCGGAATTGGCGCTCCGTCTGATGCTGCAAAAGCCATGGAAATTGGCGCCGATGCTGTTTTGGTTAATACTGCAATTGCTGTAGCAGGAAATCCGAAATTAATGGCTGAGGCTTTTAAAGAAGCTGTAATTGCCGGACGAAAAGCTTTTGAAGCTAAAGTTGCAAATCAGCAAAATTATGCTTCGGCTTCAAGCCCTTTAACCTCTTTCTTATATGAATAAAATTATTTCACGCAGATTTTTGAAGATTTAAGCTGATTTAAAATGATCTATTCATTATTTATCTATTAAAACCTGTTCAAAAAACGAAATAAAAAAGAAAGAAAATTCTTTATTTTTGAATCAAATTTAAAATTAAAGAATGATGACAGAAAATGAGATTTCATATTTAGTGCGCGGAGCTATTTTTAAAGTATATAATAATTTGGGACCTGGATTATTCGAATCTGTTTATGAGAGTGCTTTGTTTTATGAATTGACAAAAATTGATTTACATGTTCAAAAACAGGTTGAAGTTATAATTTCTTATGAAGAAATAACATTAGAACCTGCTTTTAGAATTGATCTTTTAGTAGAAGCCAAAGTAATAATTGAATTAAAATCAGTTGAAGAATTAGGAGCAATACATTATAAACAATTTGCTACATATCTAAGACTAACAAATAAAAAATTAGGATTGTTAGTCAATTTCAATACGTTAAATATCTTAAACGATATCAAAAGAATTGCTAACAAAATATGAAATCATATTTTATCTGCCTAAATCTGTAAAATCTGCGTGAAACAAAAACACAATCCAATGAAAACATTCAAATCGGTTTTTGAAAAATATAACTGGGATTCCATTCAATCTAAAATACACCAAACCTCATCAAAAGATGTTGAACGTTCTTTGGCTAAAACCAAACGAAATCTCGATGATTTTTTAGTTTTGATTTCTCCTGCTGCTCAAAATTATCTGGAGCAAATGGCGCAGGAATGTCATCAGATAACAAAAAAACGTTTTGGAAAAACCATTCAGATGTATGCTCCTCTTTATTTGAGCAACGAATGCCAGAACATCTGTACTTATTGTGGTTTTAGTCTCGATAATAAAATCAAACGAAAAACCCTTTCAGATAATGAGATTAAAATTGAAGTTGAGGCTCTAAAAAATATTGGTTTCGATCATGTTTTACTAGTTACCGGTGAAGCAAATTATACCGTAAATATTAATTATTTTCTAAATGCAATTGCTTTGATACGGGAGCAATTTTCGATTATTTCTGTCGAGGTTCAACCGCTTTCCACAGAAGATTATATTCGTTTGCATGAAGCCGGAGTATACTCCGTTTTAGTCTATCAGGAAACTTACCATCAGGAAGTTTACAAAAAGTATCATACAAAAGGTAAAAAATCCAATTTCGATTATAGGCTCGAAACTCCTGACCGAATTGGAACTGCAGGAATTCATAAAATCGGATTGGGGGTTTTATTGGGTTTAGAAGACTGGAGAACAGACAGCTTCTTTAATGCCCTACATTTGGATTACCTTCAAAAAACCTATTGGCAAACCAAATATTCTGTTTCGTTTCCACGACTTCGCCCCGCTGAAGGTATTATTGAACCCAACTTTATTATGGATGACAAAGATTTGACACAACTAATCTGTGCTTATCGATTATGGAATGAAGATTTAGAAATTTCTATTTCTACACGGGAGAATGAAAAATTCAGAAACAACATTATCCCAATTGGGGTTACTAGTATGAGTGCAGGTTCTAAAACAAATCCGGGAGGTTATGTTGTTGATCCACAATCTTTGGAACAATTCGAAATCAGCGATGAGCGCTCTGCAAATGAAATATCAAACATTATAAAAAATGCAGGCTATGAACCTGTCTGGAAAGACTGGAACAAATCATACAGTCGAAAGTTTTAAAGTCGAAGGTCATAAAGTCCAAAATCATATATCATCTGACTTTAATCTGCTTCCACGGCTTTTGACATTTGACTTTCAAATTTTAAAACTAAAAAAATGAGTATTATACAAGAATTTTTACGTTACAACAGGCAAACCATATTACCTGAAATTGGCGATGAAGGGCAGGAAAAATTAAAAAGAGCAAAAGTATTGGTAATTGGAGCAGGTGGTTTAGGCTGTCCGGTGCTGCAATATCTTTCGACTGCAGGTGTGGGTTATATTGGTATTATGGATTTTGATCGTATTGAAATTCACAATTTGCATCGTCAGATTTTATACACTGAAAATGAAATCGGGCAAGAAAAAGCCCTTGTTTCTCAGGAAGTAGTTTCGAAACTGAATCCTTTAATCGAAGTCGTGGCAATTCCGGAAAAGCTAACGGCCGAAAATGCAGTGAGAATTATAGAACACTATGATATTGTTGTAGATGGTTCTGACAATTTTGCAACACGTTATTTAGTCAATGATACTTGTGTTCAGCATGGGAAGTCTTTAGTTTATGGCAGTATTTTAAAATTTGATGGACAAATAGCTGTTTTTAACCATAAAGAAAGTAAAAATCTAAGAGATTTATTTCCGGAAATGCCGGATCCAAAAGAGGCTCCAAATTGCAATTTAAATGGTGTCCTGGGCACTCTTCCCGGAATTATAGGCACTATGATGGCTCAGGAAACACTCAAATTAATTTTGGAATTACCCACTTTAAAAAATGAATTGATCCTCTTTAATACGCTAAACTGGAGTTTTACAAAATTAAATTTTTAGATAGCAATTATATTGATGATTTCTCACTTTCTAAAATAGCCATAAAGTCTTCTCGATCAATTTCGCGGCAGCCCAGACTTTCTAAATGCGGATTATAAACCTGACAGTCCAGTAATTTGTAATTCTCTTTTTTTAAATGATTTACCAAAGCGATAAAAGCTACTTTTGAAGCATTAGATACTTTCGAAAACATACTTTCTCCACAAAACACATGTCCCAAATCGACACCATACAAACCTCCTACTAAAACCTCATCCTGCCAAACCTCAACAGATTTTGCAATTCCCTGATGGTGTAGTTCACAATAGGACTTAACTATTTCATCAGAAATCCAGGTTCCGTCCTGACCATCACGTAATACTTTCTGGCAGTTTAAAATCACATCTCTAAAACAGGTATTAAACGTAACCGTAAACAGCTTTCTGTTTAAAATATTTCGCATGCTTTTAGAAACCACTAATTCATCCAAATACAATATCATTCGTGGATCCGGTGCCCACCACAGGATTGATTCTCCTTCATTAAACCAGGGAAAAATACCTCTTTTATAAGCTAGTTTTAGCCGTTCCGGACTTAAATCACCTCCAACTGCAAGAACTCCTTCTTCATCGGCTTCTGAGACGGGTGGAAAATATAAATTTTCAAATATAAAATACATCTTTAAAGAATAATCAATTTTTAAAATTGTTTTAAATGCACTACAACCTGGATTTCTTTATACCTAAATAACATAAATATACCTGGTTTTCAATACAAAAAATTCCAAATCCCAAATACATCTGAATGATTTGGAATTTGGAATTTGATAAATTGTTATTTAGACTTCTTAGAACGGTAAATCGTCCGGTTCGTCTTCGTTTACATTCGTTGCCGGTGCAAAAGCTTCTGCTGCTGGCATTGGAGGTGTCTGTGCAGGACCTTCAGGAGCTACTCTTTCAATTCTCCAACCTTGAATACTATTGAAATATCTGGTTTCTCCTTGAGGATTAACCCATTCTCTTCCTCTTAAATTGATAGAAACTTTTACTGCCTCACCTTGTTTGTAGCTACTTAATAAATCGCATTTATCTTGTGTAAATTCGATCAAAATATGCTGTGGATACTGCTCATCTGTGGTAACAACCAACTCTCTTTTTTTGAATGCAGCACTAACTTGTTGCTCTGGGTTAACCACTTTTACTTTTCCTGTAACTTCCATCTTCTTCTATATTAATTATTGTTTCTTTTCTTACTTCTTTGCTAAAAGCACTTTCCAGGCAGATGAAATATCATCTTTGTTAAGGTATTTTTTGGCTTCTAAATGTACTTTTTCCTGGTCATCTGAACTCAATACTCCTTTTACCGAAAAATTTTCCTTCACAAATATACTAACTTCTTCCGTTGTAGGCAAGGCTTCTATATTACCTAATTTTCCAAAATCATTTCCGTTAAAAACGGTACTTTCTTTTATATGATTTGGTATGGCATCTACACCTACGCCTAGTGTTGTTAATGGTTTTGGCACTTCAAAAAGCCCTTCATTCGATCTTGAATACCAGTTACTTCCTAATCTCGAAACCAAATCAATTTTATGTTGGTCAATCGCTCCGTTTTCATCCAGAATCGATTCATGAATATGAATTTTAACAACTTCACAGAGAATCAGGTTTCCTGCTCCGCCCTGATCCCCTAAAGGAATAATCTGCGTAACTTTGCATTCAAATTGCACCGGAGACTCTTTTACACGATACGGTTTTACTAATTCTGACGGAATTTGTGTTAATCCGGCCTTTACAAATTCGTTTACACCATCTCCATATTCTGTACTCGCCAAAGATGTTTGCTGTACTAAATCATAATTTACAACATTAATTACGACTTCCTTTGTTGCCTCAGCATTAATTAATGTATGTTTTATGGTATTGTCACGCACTCGTCTTGCTGGTGAAAAAACCAAAATTGGCGGATTGGCACTAAACACATTAAAGAAACTAAAAGGAGACAAATTTGGGATTCCTTTTGCACTAATTGTACTGGCAAACGCAATTGGTCTTGGTCCTACAGCACTTTGCAGGTAACCCTGTAATTTTGCTGTTGGTATCTCTTTTGGATCGATACTAATCATATTTTTTCTTTTTAACCGAACCTCATTTCGGCAAGTACAAAAGTATAGAAATCGTTTAATCCAAAGAAATAGTTTTCCATTTAAAAACCAAAAATCTTTAGCAATTTACAAAATATTAAATGTGTTTATTTCGTTATATTTATACCTCAAAAATATACTTATGTCTTTTTCCGAAAGAAGAAATACAACCCGCTGGATTATCATTTTTATTTCCTTTTTAATCATTTCTTTGATTCTCTGGAACACTTATACTTTTTTTCAGATTTTTAAAAATGAAGAAAGACTGAAAATGAACCTTTTGGCAAATGCACAAAAAACACTCGTTAATGCTGATGAAAATACAGATTTAGATTTACCGCTTCAAATTATAAACAACAATACCTCGGTACCTGTTATGTTAACGATGTATGACAAGGTAATTAATTCTGTAAATGTTCCGGAAGAGATTCTGCAAAACAAAGAAAAATCAATTTCCTATCTGAATAATCTAAAAAACGAAAATGATCCAATTGTTATTGAATATGCTCCCGGAAAACATCAGGAATTGTATTATGGTAATTCGGCATTACTCAATAAACTAAAATATTATCCTGTTGCTTTATTATTGATTATCTTTTTGTTTGGTGCACTAATTTATAATTTTTACAAAAGCACTAAAATGGCTACCCAAAACAAACTTTGGGCTGGAATGGCAAAAGAAACAGCACATCAGATTGGAACACCTTTATCCTCCTTAATTGGCTGGGTTGAAATATTAAAAACAGAAGATATTGATGCTTCTATAACAACCGAAATTGAAAAAGATGTCGAACGTTTACAGACTATCACAGACCGTTTTTCTAAAATTGGATCGGTTCCTGTATTAGAAACGCATGATATTGTAGCCGAGACTTTGAATTCGTATGAGTATTTACAATCTCGTTTTTCTAAGCAGGTTGCTTTTTCTTATCACGGTACAAAAGAGCCTATTCTGGTTATGATTAACCCAACTTTACACAGCTGGACTATCGAGAATTTAGTTAAAAATGCCATTGACGCAATGAAAGGAAAAGGAACATTGGACCTTCAAATCGAACAGGACGCACAGCATGTAAAAATAAATGTAAAAGATTCAGGAACGGGAATCCTGAAAAAACAGTTTAAAACCATATTCGAACCTGGTTTTACGACCAAAAAACGTGGCTGGGGATTAGGCCTTTCTCTTACTAAACGAATTGTAGAAGAATACCACAATGGAAAAATAAAAGTTTTAAATTCTGAAATTGGAAAAGGCACTACTTTTCAGATTTCATTAAACAAAAAAGTGTAGCAAAAATCATTTTTACTACACTTTATCTTTTTTTATTTTGATTAGCAAATCGAGTTGAATTGAGATTTTTTGAACACAAAAAGGTTTCGACTTCCCTCAATCTGACAGTATTTTTACAAATTTGCCTGAATGCTCTTAGCCAAAGTTTCAAATTCTTCTTTAGAAAGAGATACTTTATTTTGAAAACGCATTTCATCCATTTCGTTTAACGGAATCAAGTGTACATGCGCATGAGGAACTTCCAGACCAACAACAGCAATTCCTACTCTTTTACATGGAACTGTTTTTTCGAGTGCAACTGCAATTTTTTTTGAGAATTTCATTAATCCTAAATACAACTCATCATCCATATCAAAAATCTTATCGATTTCTTGTTTCGGAATACAAAGTGTGTGTCCTTTTGCATTTGGATTTACATCTAAAAAAGCCAGATAATTATCGTCTTCGGCAATTTTATAGGCTGGAATTTCTCCGTTTACTATTTTAGTGAATATACTGCTCATTGTTTATTCTTTTATTTCATTAATCGGTTAACCAACTTAACGATTAAACGGTTAAACTTTAAAAATTAGTCTCTTGAGATTTCCAGAATTTCGAATTTCAAAACGCCATTTGGCACTGTAATTTCGGCTACTTCCCCAACAGATTTCCCTAGTAAACCTTTTCCAATAGGAGAAGTTACAGAAATTTTCCCTGTTTTTAGATCTGCTTCACTTTCAGCAACAAGTGTATATTTCATTTCCATTCCGTTGCTTTGGTTTTTAATTTTTACATTAGAAAGTACCAAAACTTTCGAAACATCTAATTGCGATTCGTCTATTAATCTTGCATTAGAATACACTTCTTCCAGTTTTGCAATTCTCATTTCTAACAAACCTTGTGCTTCTTTTGCCGCATCATATTCAGCATTTTCAGATAAGTCACCTTTATCTCTTGCTTCTGCTATATCTTGAGATGCCTTTGGACGCATTACACTTTTTAAATGCTCCAATTCATCTTTTAATTTTTTTAATCCTTCTGCGGTATAATAAGATACTTTACTCATAACTTCATCGTTTATATAAATACAAAAAATCCCATTGGGATGGGATTTTGTATTACAAATATACTATTATTTTTTATAGTACATAATTATATGTTAATCATATAGATTTCAAATCTAAATATTTTATTTTTGTTTCACTAATT
Organism: Flavobacterium chilense; assembly: GCF_001602525.1. GTDB lineage: Bacteria > Bacteroidota > Bacteroidia > Flavobacteriales > Flavobacteriaceae > Flavobacterium > Flavobacterium chilense. The sequence continues at coordinate 95,570 of NZ_LSYT01000011.1, read as the reverse complement.
CTTATTAAAATAATGAAAAAATTCTGGCTCTTAATTGTGTTCGTATCTGTGCTTTTTTCTTGTAGTGATAATAGCATCAGCAACAAAAATCCTTACATTCCGAGTTATGCCGTTAATCTGTCTGTTGATATGAATTTACCAGCCTATTCGAATCTTAAATTTGTAAGTAATGGTGTTATCGTTCCTAATTACGGAGCAAAAGGAATTATTATTTTTAATGCAGGAAGCGGTTATAATGCATTTGATGCAGCATGCCCTAATCAAGCCATTAATTCATGCAATGCCATGACCATAAACGGTATCAATGCTGTTTGTTCGTGCGACAAGACAGAATATAGTTTGTTTACCGGACTTGGCGGAAAAGAATATCCATTAAAACAATATCGTGTCGAAGTAAGCGGAACTGTAATTCACGTTTATAACTAAAATAAAAAAAGCCTGAAAATTTAAATTTTCAGGCTTTTTTTATTTTTGACTTTTTTTTTTAGAATTTCAAAGTCAATCCGGCTAAGAAGTTAATCCCTGCTTGTGGATAATAGTATGGATAAATATCCCACATGGCTCCGTTTGAAACATATTTTTTATCCAGAATATTGTTTACTAAACCAGTAATTGTAATTGATTTAAAAATAGATTTTGGTTTAATCTCATAAGACACATTCAAATCGTTTACAAAATAATCAGCCAGTTTTGCTGATGGTAATTCGATATTGTTCATGTATTGTTCGCCAACATATTTTTGCAACAATGAAATATGTAAACTCTTAATTGGACTGTAAACAATTATGTTTCCTGCAATAACTTCCGGAGAATATGCAATTTTAGTAGTTCCATAATATTCTCCTTCAACTGCTAAATCAACATTTTTGTTGCTGCTTAAAGTAAAATTTGGTCTAATAATAAATTTTTCTGAAAGTGAAATTGTGGCATCAAACTCAAAACCTAAACGGTAACTTTTTTCAGTATTAGCACGAATTGGTGCTCCAACATCATCTAATCTTCCGGTTAAAATCAACTGATCTCTGTAGCCCATATAATAGAAGTTAGAGTTTAATTGAAATTTCTCTGAATTAAATCTCCAGCCTAATTCAAAATCATTTAATTTTTCAGGCTTTACATTTCCGCCTTCATAATCGGTTCGGTTCGGTTCACGATTAGCACGTGCATATGAAAAGTAAAGATTATTTTTTGAATTGATTTCGAAATTTAAACCTGCTTTTGGGTTAAAAAAGTTAAAGTTATCATTTACTAAACCTGTCTCGGCGCTATTAGCTTTGTAACGCACATTTCGGTATTGTAAATCTCCATACAAACTTAATTTTTCAGTAAACTGATAGTTTGCTTTTGCAAAGATATTTCCATCAGTTTTTGTTGAGAAATCATCATAATAGTGATTTCCCAATTCAGACTGCGCTGAATATCTTGCCCAAATTACTTTTCCGTAATGATCTCCTTCGTATTTATTCCAGCCTCCACCTATAATAACATTCAGTTTTTCTTCTGTATATTTTACAGAGAAAGTTGTTCCGTAAAAATCATTGTCTAGCCACTTCTGACGAATCAAATCAGTTCCGGGAACTAATTCTCCTAAATCATTCTCAACTTGTTTCGTAGGCTGAATTGGTCCATATCCGGCAATTGGTTCATTATATTTGTAATTCTCATAATAACCTAATCCTTTTGTATAGTGAAAAGCCAGATTTGTACTCCATTTATCAGACCATGATTCACTCCAATGTAACTGATAATGGTTTTGTTTATAATTATCGGTTTCATTATCATAAAAATGCACATTGCCTGCCTCATCTTTGTACTTTCCTGCAGAATTATAAGTACGATCTGAATTTAAAGTTTCTGCATCAATTCCATTCCAGGACTGATACGTTTTTTCAGTCCCACCAAAAACCAAAGCTTTAATTAAAGTTGTTTTTCCAACGTAAGTTCCCTGTAAAAAATATGATTTTAAATCTGAACTGGCGCGATCTACATAACCATCAGATTTAATGGTAGACAAACGTCCTGCCAACTCAAAATGATCGTTTAATAAACCTGTACTAAACTTTACCGTATTTTTATTTGAATTAAAGCTTCCGTATGAACTTGAAATTTCGCCATTCGCTTTAGAAGCATAATTGTCTGTCAGCATATTTAAACTTGCTCCAAAAGCTGAAGATCCGTTTGTAGAAGTTCCAACTCCACGCTGCAACTGTAAACTTTCTACAGAAGAAGCAAAATCAGGCATATTAACCCAAAATGTTCCCTGACTTTCGGCATCGTTATAAGGAATTCCGTTGATAGTTACGTTAACTCTTGTAGCATCACTTCCACGAACTCTGATTCCGGTATAGCCTATTCCGCCTCCCGCGTCTGAAGTAGTAACAACAGATGGTAAATAATTCATTAAAACCGGAATATCCTGTCCAAGATTCCTGTATTTAATTTCTTTTTTATCCATATTACTAAACGTAACCGGAGTTTTTGACGTAACACGAACTGCCGAAACTAACACATCATCCAGTTTATTAACCTTGGTTGAATCCTGTTCTTGTGAAATAGAAGAAAGAGAATAGAGGAAAGAAAATAGAATAAAAAAAACAGGTTTGATTCTGGTTATATTTTGAACCTTAGAACCTTTGCAACTTAGTACCTTAGTACCTTGAAAAATAGTTTTCATCCGTAAAAAAATTACGAATAAAAGGGGGAATTATTCTTTTGTTAAATTAATAAATGTTTCACGACAAGATATAGTGTGCACGCTAAAATTGTCGTTTTCCCTTAGCAACATTACTCGCTCAGGTTCTTTGGGTATGATCTCAGCTCGTTATTTAGAGCACCCCTTTGAGACAGTGCAAATGTACTGTTAAAAATTTCAAAAATCAATGGCAATTTCAAAAATCAAAACTGGCAAGTAATTTTAATCATCTGCTCACAAATCAATATACTTATATCTGCTTTTTACAATATAAAGTTTTCGCATTAACTCTCTATATTCTAGAATTTCAAAAGAATTAAATTTTATTTTTTTTTCAGAAAACAAATAAATTACAGTTTCTTTACCATCATGAATATTGTATACAATTCTTCTGACTTTTGGGTTAACTTTATAATCTTTCTCTGAAATTTTATCAATATCACCTATGGAAATTGTTTTTTTCAGAAAGAAAAAAGGGTATTCAATTATGAGATTCGATGATGTTAGCGTTATTATTTTCATTCTTAAAACCAACGTCAAAGACCATAATCCAAAAAAAATAAATACACCCAAGCAAATGTAATACAGAACTTCAGCTGTTTTCAAATTCACAGTTTCAGTAGCCCGCAACGAATTGGATCGAGAATGGTAAATCACAAAGATCATCCAACCAAAAAAAGCACCTCCTATAATTGCCCAAAATATTGATGCAAAATTTGGCAAAGTTTTAAATAGTACTTTTTTCGATTTTGAATTCATTTAATTTAAAACTTTATTGCTAAAAAAGAGTATTATTCTAAATTTGGTTTTCTTCTTGATTGTTTAAGATCAGAAACATTCTTCTTGTCTTTAATTCGTTTTTTAATTACCGATTTAGGAATTTTAGTTGCTTTACGAACTTTAGGAACAAACAATCCTTTTTTAATAATCTCTAAAAAACGTTTTACAACAATTTCTTTGTTTTTAAGCTGGCTTCGGTCTTCGTCACAGTTTAAAATCAGGATATTTTCAGTTGTTAAGCGAGCTGCAATGTTCGTTTGTAAAAGCATTTTTTCTTCTTCAGATAAAGCCTGAGAAGTATTTAATTCAAAAGTTAAAACCACTTTTGATGAAACTTTATTCACGTTTTGTCCGCCGGCACCGCTGCTTCGAACGGCTTTAAAACTTAACTCTGATATAATTTTTTCGGTATCCATTATTGTGGCTGATGTGCTGCTTTTAATAAATCATTTACTGTTTTCACAGGATTAAAGGTAATTAACGGAACGGCAACAAAAACAGTTAACCAATTTGCCATTGAACCATTCCATAAACCCGGAAGTTCGTAACTTTTTACAGGTTTTCCCTCAACACTTTTTTCTACAATAAATCCGGATTTTTGATCTACAAATTGTTTCAGATTAAATTTTTCGCCTTTATAATTTTTAATTCCACAAACTAAATCAACAGGATTAAAGTGTGTTGATTCTTCCAGAATTTCAAGTTGTTTTTTGTTATTTAAATCAACCTGAGATGTTTCTACAATCTGAAGGGAAACTTCCCCTTTTTCATTCATTACCCAAAATGGTCCTCCACCCGGTTCTCCTTCATTCTTAACCATTCCGCAGACTCTTATTGGCCTGTCTAATAAATCTTTAATTTTCGCAATTTTATTCTCAAAAGTAAATTTATTAAAATCTTTAGTCATTTTAATATTTAACTTTTGTGTTAGAAACGCAGCAATCTCTATAAGTTCATTTTCAGAAATTTCTCCCTTTTCAATAGCTTTCAAATAACCAAATACTTTTTGCTGAACCTCAATTAAGATTCCTCCTAAAGCTTTTTTATACAACGTAATTTTATCAATATGGTTTTGAATTACATTATCGATATTTTTAATAAAAATAATATCTGAGTCAAGATTATTAAGATTTTCGATCAAGGCTCCGTGTCCGCCTGGTCTAAAAACTAATTCACCATTATTATTTTTGACAATTTTATTTTTTAAATCAGCATTAATAGAATCTGTGCTTTTATTTTGATAAGAATATCCTATGTTGATTTTTGTTCCTGAAGGCTTTTCAATCTTCTCTTTTACCTCATCAACTGCTTTTTCAAATAACTCCTGATGTATTTCTGAAACTGTAAAATGTAAATTTGAAACATTTTCTGATGTTGCATAATGCACGCATTCATTTAAATGTTCTTCAATTGGGTTTGCTATATGGGTTTTATATAAGTGAAAAGGTAAAACAGCCTTTGGTTTATTTGCAGAATTAAAATACTCCTGAGATAATAATAATTTGATGAAATAGTAATTCTTATAATCTCTTTCTAAAGTTTCAAAATCCGGATAAATTTCTCTTAACTTTTTGTCAATCGTTTCAAAAAAAGGAAACTTTTCCATACCAACAATAAAAATAGCCAGTTCTTTGTCATTTTTTCTGTTGATGTATGCGTTTACCGTTTCTTTTTCAATATCAAAATCATTCAAAAAAGCCGTTAGAAATTTGAACATTCTGGTTGCTGCACCAGAAGCGGGAACGAATTTCTTAATTTTTAATTTTTCTTTTTGTTGATCAAAAAAAGCTGCTTTCTTTTCAAAATCATCTTCAGATAAACTTAGAATTCCGTTATCAATTGTTGCCGGAGCTATCAGATTAGCTTTTGCAATTCCGTTTTTAAAAATTTCTAACTGATTTAAAATATTTTCAAAAGGGATTCCGTGACTGTAAATCTGAACAAAATCAGCTGATAAAATTCCGTGTTGTTTTGCCAGTGTCAAATGATCTATAATAGCTGTAGCTTGTGACAAACGACTTTCTTTATTACCAGAAAGAGTTATGAAAGGCTTTCCGGATTCAATTAAGGCTTGTTTAAAAACAGAAAATATAGATTCTCTTCCTTCCGGAGTATCTCTGATGTCATCTTTTTCCCAGGGAACATCGATGTCTGTTAAGAAAAACAAATCATATTCGTGCTCCAGAGCTGCTTCGTTTAAAAGCGGATCGCAAAATCCGTAGTACATTTCAGAAAAAACCTTGGTAACCATTAGATTAGTATCTGAAAACAAATATTTTTTTGCCGCAGAAAGTTTTTCATTCTCTAAGGCAACTTGTCCGTAAGCAATAGGCATCATATCATCAGCTGCACATATATGCTGATTCTCTTCCCATTTTTCCTGCAAATAATCGCGCGCAAATTCCGGAACCCATTCGGTTTCGTAATATTCTGCGAGTTGTTTTGCTAAGGTTGTTTTTCCTGTACTTTCAGGACCAAATAATGCAATTTTTATGATAGCTGTTTTTTGCTGTCTAAGATTTTTTTCCATTCTAAATAAGCTGAAATAGCCAAAATTGTAAAAATTAAATACTGAAGTGACAGCATCCCCAGGCCGCGATAAGCATAAAGAGGCACTACAATAATATCGCCAATAATCCAAAGTGTCCAGTTCTCGATTTTTTTTCTGGCCATGTACCACATTCCTGCAAAAAATATTCCGGAAGAAATCATATCGACATAATTGTCTTTTTTGATTTCGTAATCAAAATATTTATAAATGCCGAAAACTACAAAAATGGTCACAAAAAACAATAAAACTCCAATTATTTTTTCATTAAGGTTTGTTCTTGTAATGGGTAGATTATCTTCAACAGTTCCGCCTTTTGCCCATACATACCAACCATATATACTCATAATCGAGAAATATCCATTGATAATCATATCGCCAATATATCCTGCAATGAATAAAAGATATACCGAAATGACAGTAGCAATTAATCCTGTTGGATAAACCCAGATGTTTTCTTTTTTGGCAAACCAAACACTTAAAATACCAAAAACAAATACCAGGAACTCCAGGGCTATATGCCATAAAGGTGCATTTTTGTAACTATCAAGAAAAAAGTCAATCATGTTTATGGTATTTGCGGGCTGTTAAAATCTGTTTTATGAATCAAAAAAATGGCTGTCATTTTCAAAAGCAGTTCCTATAACTACTAAATCAGCACCAGCATTATGCGCCATTTTAATTCCGTGCAAATCTACAATTCCTCCTCCAACAATTACAGGAATTTCTATGTTTTGAACAATTAACGAGATCATTTCTAATGGCACAGGTTTTTTAGCTCCGCTTCCGGCTTCTAAATAAATCAATTTATTACCCAGCATTTCACCAGCCTGAGCTGTTGCAAGAGCAAGATCAAAATTTTCTCTGTTAAGCGGCTGTGTTTTACTAACACGTGCAACGGCAGTTTCATTACCACTTTCAATTAAAATATATCCGGTAGAAATCACTTCAAGATTTGTTTTCTTTAAAATTGGAGCTGCCTGAACCTGATATTCTATTAAATAATCCGGGTTTCGACCGGATAATAAAGAGAGAAATAAAATAGCATCAGCCTGTGGTGAAATTTGCGATGGATCACCAGGAAATATTATAACCGGCAGGTTTGTCTTTTCTTTTAGCTGAGCAATTAAATCTTCTAAAATATCATTTTGAACAATACTTCCACCTACAAAAATATGTGTTGCAGGAGATTGATTTATTTTGAGTAATAAATGATCTAGGTTTTCCAGAACAATTTTATCCGGGTCTAAAAGTATGGCCAATAATTTTTGTCCGTTTTTCTTAGCCTCTAAAATTTGTTGATGGATAGTGGTAAGTATTCTTTGCTCCATAATGGCTGTAAAAGTAAAAAGTTTTTAACGTAGAAGAACTATTTCGAATGAATTATATTTGTAATTCCTCTGTTAATAATCCAAGAAGATAAATTATGATTGCGACTGAATTATTAGAAAAGTATGGTGCGCTAAAAAAATCTTTCAGCAAAAATGAAATTGTTTTTGAGGAAGGGAATTTACCAACACATTATCACCAGATCATTTCGGGCGAAATAAAAATGAGTAATTATAATGATGACGGACGGGAATTTATTCAGGGAATTTTCTACAAAGATCAGTCTTTTGGGGAACCACCATTATTTTTGAACCAAAAATATCCTGCTAATTCTATTGCTGTTGAAGACAGCGATATTCTTGTGCTTCCTAAATCTGATTTTATGAAGTTATTAGAAGAAAATCCAAAAATCAGTATCAGGATAATCGAAAACTTAGCGCAGCGATTGTATTATAAATCAGTTATGGCAGCAGAAATTTCGACACATGAACCGGAACATCGTGTTTTAAAATTAATTGATCACGGAATCGCATACTTTAATTTTAAGAAAGACTCAAATGGTTACTTAATCAATTTTACCAGACAGCAAATTGGTGATTTAACCGGTTTACGGGTAGAAACTGTTATTAGAACAATAAAAGCTTTGGAGAAAAAAGGCGAATTGAAGATTGTAAACAGAAAAGTATACAGATAAAAAAGTTCCTGTTTTATGATTTAAATCATAAAATGCAGCGATAAAGTGCATGTACCTTTGTGGTATAAAAATCTCAATATCATGACACTATATCAAACAACATTCGAAAATTTCAATAAAAACTATATGGGTTCTGCTGCAATGGCTGTAATTGGTCAAAGCTGTTTAGGTGGTGCTGCAGCCATGTACGTTTTGGCTAACGGAACTTCAATACCTCAAATGATACAGCTTGCTATTATTGTTCTGGCATGTGTTTTTGCAAACACTTCTATATTGGCGCAAATGAAACATAAAATGGTTTTTAACCTTATTATTGTAAGCACACTTTTGAGTGTGTTCTTTATCCTTTTAAATAGTTTTATTCTATGAGAAAACAAATAGAAAACAGAGCTGATATTACTTTTTTGGTTCATCAGTTCTACGCTAAGATAAGAGCCGATGAAGAGATCGGCTTTTATTTTAATGAGATGATTACCGATTGGGATGCACATCTGGAAAAACTGACTGATTTTTGGGAAACCAATTTATTTGGTGTAAAAAAATACAAAGGCAATCCGCTTGCGGTTCATAATGAAGTTGACGAGCACTTTGAGGGTAAAATCACTTCGAACGAATTCGGAATCTGGCTTAACTATTGGTTTCAGACTTTAGAAGAGTATTTTGAAGGTGAAAATGTAGAAACGCTAAAACGACGCGCCAGAAAAATGGGCACTTTTTTGTTTATGAGCATGTTTGAACAACGCAAAAAAGAAAGTGAAGTGTAAATTATTTTTCAAAAGCATACACCAGAGTGAAGTTTTGTTCTGAATTGTCAGATTTCATTTCCTCGTAATAAACATTAAAGTCCTTAATCAGATTATCAAAATGTAAACTTGCTGTGGTTTGATTTTCGTTTAACGAAAAAGTATCTACTTTGATATGATCTTTAAAACTGATTCCTTTTTCGTTTCTGATTTTAAAGATCGCTTCTTTTGCTCCCCAGATCACAGTAAGTTTTTTTATGTATTCCTCAAAACCATCAGGATTCAGGTAATCGAATTCTGTATCTACAAATTTATCAGCGATTCTAAGGATTTTTTCACGTTGTAACTCCATATCGATTCCTACAGTTTCATGACTGATTATTATAGCTGCAAAATGATGCGAATGCGTAATGGAGATGTGATTGTGACAATTAAAATATGGCTTTCCAAATTCGTCATAATGCAAGTCGTGATCTGTAAAACCCATTTCCTGAATTAACATTCGAACACTCAAAAAAGCACGCTGATGCATTTGAGATTTCATTCCGTTTAGTCTCAACTGTGTTTTTTCTTTCAATACTACTTTGCTTAATAATTCCTCCAGAGATTCAGTTATTTCCCAAATTAAGATTTTAGTCGTTTCGTTGAATTGTATGGTCTGAAATAAAGGCATTTTTTAATTTTAAATTATGAGTTGAGAATTATGAGTTTTTAAACCATATAAGTTAAAGTAAGAAAATATAACCCCTGGTTCAAAAAAATGTATTACGTAAATTTAAGCAATTCAAAACAAAGCGTATTACGAGAGAATCCTTTTTTAAATGAGCTTATATCACTTATATGGTTTAAATCGTTTTATAAACTAATGTTCTAAAGATTAAGAAATTAAACATTTCACAAATCTGACAGAAAGTAGTCTAAATTAAAAACCTATTCCGTAAATTTGCAAAAAATTTACAATTATACAAATATAATATAAATGAGTACTACAACTACGCCATATGTGGCTTTCAAAGTAAAAGACATTTCTCTAGCGGCTTGGGGAAGAAAAGAAATTGAACTAGCTGAAGCTGAAATGCCAGGTTTAATGGCACTTCGCGCTGAATACAAAGATGAGCAGCCACTTAAAGGAGCTCGTATTGCTGGATGTTTACACATGACGATTCAAACTGCTGTTTTGATCGAAACTTTAATTGCTCTTGGTGCAGAGGTTACTTGGTCTTCTTGTAACATTTTCTCTACTCAGGATCAGGCTGCTGCTGCTATTGCTGCTGCTGGAATTCAGGTTTATGCCTGGAAAGGTCTTGATGAGCAATCATTTGACTGGTGTATTGAGCAAACTTTATTCTTTGGTGAAGACAGAAAACCATTGAACATGATTTTGGATGATGGTGGAGATTTAACTAATATGGTTATTGATCGTTTTCCTGAATTGGTTCCTGGAATTAAAGGTCTTTCTGAGGAAACTACAACTGGAGTTCACAGACTTTACGAAAGAGTAAAAGCCGGAACTTTACCAATGCCTGCAATCAACATTAATGACTCTGTTACTAAATCTAAATTTGATAACAAATACGGTTGTAAAGAATCTGCTGTAGATGCTGTTCGTCGTGCAACTGACTTAATGTTGGCTGGAAAAAGAGTTATCGTTTGCGGATATGGTGATGTTGGAAAAGGAACTGCTGCTTCTTTTAGAGGTGCAGGATCTATTGTAACAGTTACTGAAATCGATCCAATTTGTGCTTTACAAGCTGCAATGGACGGTTATGAAGTTAAAAAATTAAACACTGTAATTGCTAATGCTGATATCATCATTACAACTACAGGAAACAAAGATATCGTTCTTGGAGAGCACTTCGAGCAAATGAAAGATAAAACTGTTGTTTGTAACATTGGTCACTTTGATAACGAAATTGATATGGCTTGGTTAAACAAAAACCACGGTGCATCTAAAATCGAAATCAAACCTCAGGTTGACAAATATACTATCGCTGGAAAAGATATCATCATCTTAGCTGAAGGTCGTTTAGTAAACCTTGGTTGTGCTACAGGTCACCCAAGTTTTGTAATGAGTAACTCATTCACTAACCAAACTTTGGCACAAATCGAATTATGGAATAATAGTGCTGCTTACAACAATGACGTTTATATGTTACCAAAACATTTAGATGAAAAAGTTGCTGCCTTACACTTAGCTAAATTAGGCGTTGAACTTGAAGTTTTACGTGATGATCAGGCTGCTTACATTGGTGTTCCGGTTGAAGGTCCGTTCAAACCAGAATACTACAGATACTAAATCTATTTTAGATGGAAGATTTCTGATTTTAGATTTCTTCGATTACATATTCAAACCCGACAGGTTTTTAAAACTTGTCGGGTTTTATTTTTAATTCTTTATAGCCTGAAAGAATATTCTCTATATTTGACTGTTTTTTTAATTAAATAATTATGATTTCAACTAAAAATTTTAGCTCATTACCAAACAAGAATAAACTACAGCAAATCTGTAAAGCTATTTCTGTCTTAGATGCTATTATTTGCCAAGAATGGGAATATCGATATTACTCTTACAACTCAAAATGGGGAGAAGGAGAAGAATTTTGCGAAATGAGAAATGGCTCAGGAGACTTAATGAACATTTTATTTGTAGATAATAAATGTGTAATAAGCGGTTTTGCACACGAATATCAAAACAATGAGAAAAAAGAAGTCACAAAAAATCTTCCTGAAATTTACACCGAATTTATATTTGGCGAACCTGTTAAATCATATGGAACAACATTCTGTTTATGGCTTAATGAAAATAATGAGTGGCAAACAGGAAACATAAAAGATTACAATGATAATTCTGAAGAAATGCTGGAAATTTTTGACAGTAATCCACAAACCTACATTAATTGGGCAAGTGAATATTTCGAAGAATCATATAAAGAAACGGGAATCCCTCTGGAAACTGTTACGAAAATTTACGGAGGAGAAACTCTTACAAAAGAAATGATACTTTCAATCGTTAATGAAATTGAAGATTGGGAATTACTAGAATCAGATTTAAAAGAAATAAACTATCCTTATAATTTTAAATAGACAAATTAGATTATCTAAATTCATATTTCAAACCCGACAGTTTTTTTTAACTTGTCGGGTTTTATTTTTAAAAAGTGAGAGACTTATTCTTGGACAAAAAAGATTTCTACAAAAAACATTCTTTTTTAAGAATAACTCCTTAATTTTAAGAATCCGAATAAGTTACTATTTCTCAACTACATAAAAACTGTACTCTTGAAAAAAACATCTTATTTATTCCTTATATTATTTCTATTGTGTCTTCCGCACATTATTTTTTCGCAGGAAAAAAAGCCTAAAGTCGTGTTAGTGTTAAGCGGTGGCGGTGCAAAAGGAATTGCACATATCCCTCTTTTGCAAAAACTGGATTCATTGCATATTGTTCCAGACCTAATTGTTGGAAACAGTATGGGAAGTATCATTGGAGGTTTATATGCCATGGGATATTCCGGTGACAGCATAGAAAAAATCACAAAAGATATTTATTGGGATAAACTCTTGGGCGGAGGACAATCACTACGATCGGTAAGTGCCGAAGAAAAAAGAGAATTTCAAAGATATTTAGTAGGTATAGGGGTTAAAGACGGAAAACTGAATAGCGTTGGCTCTCTTTTAAACGATCAAAATCTAAGAGAATACCTTTCTGAATTAACCTTTCCTGTATATAACGTTAAAGATTTTGACAGTCTGCCAATACCATTCAGGGCTATGGCTACAGACCTGGCACAAGGCAAGGAAGTTATTTTGAGCAAAGGAAGTTTAGCTTATGCTATGAGGGCCAGTATGTCCCTTCCCGCTATTTTTCAGCCCATGCCTTACGAAAAAACAGTTTTAGTAGACGGAGGAGTATTAAATAACTTCCCTACTGATGTTGCCAAACAAATGGGTGCTGATATCATAATTGGCAGTGATGTTGGTGGCGGAATGGAACACATCGATAAACTGAATAATCTTATGACGATACTCATGCAGACCAGCATGTTTCCGAGTAATATTAAAAATCCTGCAAATCGTGACCTTTGTACAATATTAGTCGATCATATGCCTAATCTGCGTTTCTCTACTGCAGATTTCGCATCTAGTAATGAAATCTACAAAGATGGTAAAATCGCAACAAACCAAAATCTTCCAGCTCTAATAGCATTATCAGAAAAGCTAAAAGGATTTCAGCAGCGAACTCACAAATTGCCCGATGTCCCAGATGAATTTGTTCTAGACACCATAGTATATAAAAGAATAAGCCCCGAAAATATGCCATTGGTTGTCGGAAGAGCAAATCTAAAAACCCACGTTAAATATACCACCAAAGATTTAATTGCCGGAGTTAACAGAGCAATGGGTACAAATCTTTTTGATCAAATTACATACAGTTATTTCATCAAAGACGGAGATAAGTTAGGAATTACATTGTTCGGGTTTGAACGTGCAAAAAATCAGCTAAATACATCCGTACATTATGACACTTACAGAGGCGTTGGAATAATTTTTAATTATACAGGCCGAAATATCCTTGCTGCTGCATCACGTCTTCTTTTAACTGTAGATATTGCTGAACAGCCCAAAGCAAGAATCAACTATCAGAAAAATTTTGGACAACACAGAGAATGGTGGTGGGTATCTGAAGCTTACGGAGCTTTCCTGCGTCAGGAAATTTATATCAATGGCAAAGCGTCAGACAATATCCTTTATAATGCTTTTGAATTGAACAATGAAGTAAACAGAAATTTAAATTCTCTGAAAAGTTATATAGGTTTCGGATTACACTATAGTTATACTAATCTAAAACCAAAATATGACCGTGAATATAACCCTAACTCCGTCAGCATAAACAACTACAACTTTAACAATATCGAATTAAACCTGCATTATTCTTATAACGATATGGATAAAGTTTTTTTTGCTACAAGAGGAACCATCATAAAATCAAATGTAGCACGATCATTCCTTACGGATCTTAACACCTCTTTTACCGATCCGAATTTCACCCATTTTTCCGGCTCAACAAATGGTTACACGAAATTTGGTTTAAGTTTTGAAAAGAGATTACCCATAAAAAAGAAAATTACAGGAATCGTGGGATTTGATTCTTATTTTATTTTTCAGGACAAACTTAAACAAGATGATATTCCATTTTCAGGATTTGGTTATGCTGCAAAATATTTCCTTGGTGGTATTATACCAAGCTCCGGCAGTAATCGTTTTTCATTTCCGGGTCTGCATGAAGATGAACTCAATGTTACGCAATATATGGGACTTTCCCTTGCGTCTCAAGTAAACATAACAGGAAAAATTTATCTCACCCCTCACTTTAAGATTGCAACTATTGGTTTTGATTCTTTTAACGATTATATAGATCATGCATTTCATCCAAAAGGAAATTGGGACAATAACTTCGAAACCAGCCTGATACTATCCGGAGGTGCAGCGATTTCCTATCAATCCATTTTAGGCCCTATCCATTTTGATACTTCATGGATCAATAATATTGACAAAGTAAGGTTATTTTTCAGCGTAGGATTGTCGTTTAATCCGTAGCAATATTAAACAGATTCTTCAATCTAAAATTTGGGCGTGCCACCATCCTGATAAGAGGGCAAAATTACCATGCGCATATACGCCCTCTTATCAGGATGCTGTCGGGCTATCCGGGCTACTTCGGTAGCTTCCTCCTATCTCTCACGCAACCGATAATAAAACTTAAAAATTAATCAGATATTTTTGAATAATTTTTAAATTATAATATACATTTGAACTCCAAAACAAACTTAAATCCAAATTATGAGAACACGTTTTATTGTAGCGTTATTAGTAATGCTACCCTTTTTTGCTTCGGCACAGTTCAACAACCAGGCCAGAGCCATGCATCAGCAAATGAACGCCCAGAATCAAAAATGGGCAAGTGAACGCGCAATATCAAATCAGCAATGGCAAATGAGAGCCATGATGTCTCAGACAAATAAAATTCAGAGTGCTGAAAACAAATTAGCAAAAGAAGAAAAAAACAGAAATAAACTAGAAGAGAAAACAAATAAATTAAGCGCTGACCTTAAAACAAAACAAGAAGAACTGGCTGGTCTAAAAAACAATCCTGAGAGCAATAATAATCCTGATTTACAAAAAGACATTCAAAGATCAGAACAAAAAGTAGCAAAGTCTGAAGAAAAGTTAAATAAGTCAAGAACAAAACTGGAATCTAGTTCTAAAAAAGTAGAAGACTTTAAAAAACAAGTAGAAACCTCTAAAGCAGAAAAAGAAGAACTGACCAAAAAACAAGAGGAAGAAAAAAAGGTTAGAGAAGCGGAGAAAGAAAAGAAACAAAAAGAGAAAGAAGAAAAAGAGCAACTAAAAAAAGCAGCTAAAAGTTAATAAATTTATTTTAACACGATAACAAACCCTTACGATATCAATTTATAGTAAGGGTTTTCTTTTATATATTATCTTTGAAACTCATTATAAAATCTCCTTAAATCGACAACTATTAACAACATGATTGAAAAAGTTTTATGTGACCTACACGGTTCTAAAGAAATGTCTTTTTCCTGTATCCACATTGCTATGGCGATAGACACCAAAGAAAAAGTAGGTTTTTACTATTCAGAAGCCGAAGAAGATCTTCCGCAAATTGCCTGGTGCGGACAATGTGAACAATGGCTTTTGGATAATGGTGAAGAATGGACCGACGTTTTTCAAGCCAAAGCCGATTTCAAAACGCTATGCATTGACTGCTTTGACGAGGCAAAAAATAAAGAAACGGAAATTCATATTCGATAAATAAATTCTTTTCCGTTTCAAACAAAGCTTAACTTTGTAAAAAAGCGAAATCATGAAGAATTTTTTATTTTTATTTATTGCCATTATTTTCGAAATCATCGCAACTTCGGCACTAAAAAAGTCTGAGCAATTCACACAACTAGTGCCTGGCATTATTACAGTTGTGGGCTATTTTGCCGCATTTTATTTTTTGAGTTTTGCCATCAGAACAATTCCGGTTGGTTTTGCTTATGCCATCTGGTCTGGAGTCGGGATTGTTTTAATAACAGCTATTGGCGCTATTTTCTTTAAAGAAATACCTGATTTACCTGCCATAATTGGATTGGCTCTCATTATAATTGGTGTCGTTGTCATCAATGTTTTTTCTAAAACTGCAGCACATTAATACCATCATGAAAATAAGTTTTAGAAAAGCAACCATTTCAGATTTAAACGAAATGCAGCAATTGTATACCAATACGATACAATTTGCCTGCAAAAATGATTATAATTCTGCTCAAATTGAAGCCTGGATTTCCGGAGTAAAAAATACAGAACGCTGGACACAAGTTATCGAAACGCAATTTGTTGTATTGGCAATCATACAAGATCAAATCGTAGGTTTTGGAACTCTCAAAAACGGTAATTATATTGATTTCTTTTATATTCATAAGGATTTTCAAAGACGAGGAATTGCCAATAAACTATTGACTGAATTAGAATTAGAAGCTAAAAATCAGCATACAAAAATTATAACTTCTGATATCAGTATCACTGCAAAACCATTTTTTGAAAAGAAAGGATTCGTTGTAAAAGCCGAACAAAAAAATATCCGTTTAGATGTTGAATTGATTAATTACAAAATGGAGAAGCAATTAAAACAATAAAAGTCTAGCGGAATAATCTCCTGCAAGTCGCGAAGTCGCAAAAGTTTAATTTTAAAATTTAAGTCAATCTTTGTCGACGTACTTTGTGCCCTTCGACTTCGCTCACGGTGACAATACTAAAAAACTCTGCGACTTCGCGTCTTTGCGAAATTAAAAATATTGCGAACTTTGTGTAAATCTTTGCGATCTATGCGGTTAGAAAAACTCAGCAAGTTTCAGATTTTATAACTGCCAAAACCAATCGATCTTTGCCTTATAAAATTGAATAAAAATGAGCACACAGGAAACTATCAATTATAATCGAATTGCAGATGCAATAGATTATATCAAAGCGAATTTTAAAGCCCAACCAAATCTGGATGAGGTTGCCGAAAAAGTACACCTAAGTCCGTTTCATTTTCAAAGGCTTTTTAGCGATTGGGCAGGAACAAGTCCGAAGAAATTTTTACAATACACCAGCATTGAACATGCCAAAAAACTGCTGAAAGAGCATCAGGCAACTATTTCTGAAACGGCTTATGAAACAGGTCTTTCAGGTACAAGCCGACTCCATGACTTATTTGTAAATATCGAAGGAATGACCCCGGCAGAATATAAAAATGGCGGTAAAAACTTAGCTATTAACTATAGTTTTGCCGAAAGTCCGTTTGGGAATATTATTGTTGCTTCAACCCATAAAGGAGTTTGTTTTATGGCTTTCGCCGAAGATGAAGAAACCGGATTTGAAGACCTGAAACACAAATTCCCCAATGCCGGATTTACAAGAAAACTCGATTTATCTCAACAAAATGCGCTCTTTATTTTCCAGAATGACTGGAGTAAACTGTCTGAAATAAAACTGCATTTAAAGGGTACCGATTTTCAACTGAAAGTTTGGGAAACTTTATTAAAAATCCCAATGGGACAACTTTCTACTTATGGCACCATTGCACAGCAAATCGAGAAACCCAATGCTTCGAGAGCTGTTGGAACTGCTATTGGGAGTAATCCTGTAGCCTTTTTAATTCCGTGCCACCGCGTTATTCAGTCTTCAGGAACTTTTGGAGGTTATATGTGGGGAAACACCCGAAAAACCGCTATTATTGGCTGGGAAGGCGCACAAATAAATCTATAAGTTTTTCTGCTACGACTCGAGCGATAGCGAACAGGCGAAGCAATTCCGAATTATTCTTTTTAAATACTTCATCTAATATTATTCGAATTAATTCGAATAGATAATCGCAAAGATTTTAAAAGAATAATTCGTGAATTCGAGGCGAAAAAAAATCTCAATCTAAAATTATTATGCAAAATATACAATCTAAAATTGCTTCTCAAGACTGGGAAAGCATCACCGAATCTATGCATGAAAATGGATTCGCCATTATTCCGAATGTACTAAATAATGAGCAATGTGAAGATCTGAAATTCGACTATGATAATCCAAATTTATACCGAAAAACAGTTGTTATGGAACGTTATCGGTTTGGTTTGGGCGAGTACAAATATTTCAATTATCCCTTGCCTGATTTAATTCAGGATATTCGTTCTTTGATTTATCCAAAATTAGCTCCAATTGCAAATGCATGGATGAAAGTTCTTAACATTGATACTGTTTTTCCTGAAACACATGCAGAATTGTTACAACAATGTCACGATAATAATCAGCTAAAAGCAACTGTTTTAATTTTAAAATTGGTAAAAGCGGTTTCAATACGCTGCATCAGGATTTGTATGGTGATGTTTATTTTCCCATTCAGATTGTCTTATTTCTAAATGAACCTGATGAAGATTTTACCGGAGGTGAATTTGTTTTAACACAACAAACTCCAAGGGCACAATCGAAAGCTATTGTTCTAAAACCCAAGAAAGGAGATATTTTGATGTTTACTACCAACTTTAGGCCTGTAAAAGGTACAAAAGGGTATTATAGGGTAAATATGAAACATGGTGTAAGCGAAATTCATTCTGGTGAAAGACATACATTGGGCATTATTTTTCATGATGCGTTAAATTAAGGAGCAAAGGTTCAAAGGAGCAAAGTTGCAAAGCTATACAATATACAAAACCTCTGAACCTTTGTCTCTCTGAACCTCTGTAACTTAAAAATAAATGATTGTACACAATAAAATTTCAGATTCATATCTTCGGAATAAAATTAAAAATGCGGAGATTTGCTTTGGTGGAAACCAAAAATTAAAAATTTACGGAACTCTCAAATGTTCTTCAGGAAAAAGAATGAAGCGCGAAAATCGGGTTTTCTTTTCTTCTGAAAATGAAGCCATACAAAATGGCTTCAGACCTTGTGGACATTGCATGAAAACCAAATATCAAAACTGGAAAAATGGACTTATTTAATCCCGAAACTGACGAAACTACTAATTTACTTCCTAAAGACGGAACTGTAAACTATTATGGCAAACTGTTTTCGAGAGAAGAATCCAATCGTTATTTAGAGGTTCTTTTGAACACTGTTGAATGGAAAAATGATGAAGCTATTATTTTTGGAAAGTTAATTTTAACGAAACGAAAAGTAGCCTGGTACGGTGATCAGGAATTTGAATATACGTATTCGAATACCACCAAAAAAGCACTTAAATGGACAAAAGAGCTTTTGGAACTAAAGAGAATTGTAGAGGCCAAAACAGGAGAAACTTTTAATTCCTGTTTACTCAATTTATATCATTCCGGCGATGAAGGAATGGCCTGGCACAGTGATGCCGAAAAAGATTTGAAGAAAAATGGCGCCATTGGATCAGTCAGTTTTGGTGCTGAACGCAAGTTTGCATTCAAACATAAAGAATCTAAAGAAACGGTTTCTTTAATTTTAGAACATGGGAGTTTATTGGTTATGAAAGATGAAACACAAACACATTGGTTACATCGCTTACCTCCTACTAAAACCACTCAAAAACCAAGAGTGAATCTCACTTTTAGAACTATTGTTGGGTAAAGTATAACTTTTTTTTACCATTATGAGATTAAGAAAAGTTAAGATTTTAAACTTAATGAATTTTAATCTCTTATATGGTTAATTTAAAAGAATTCTATTTCATCTTGGGAGCAACATTTTGATAGGAAAGCTTCAAAGCATCTTCAAACATTTCTGGTCTTACTTTGGTCAGTTCTACAATTGTCCAGCCTTGTTTGCCCCACTTATTCGGAATTGGATAAAAAATCATTTCGCTTGAAGCACAAAAAACAGATTGATCTATTTCGTTCAATTTTAAAACTGCCCAATTATTTTTTTCGTCAAAAGTGGCAAATATTTTTTTCTTCACACGAAAAGAGATTTTCTCAAAATGAGGTTCTTCTGTTGCATCTGGAAATGACAAAGCTGTTTTTCTAAAATTCTCAATAGTAACCATATTCGTAAATTTTAAAGTTAAACCTTAATTTACCAGCCCTGATTTAGTCCATTTTTTAAAACCTCATCATATTTTTCTTTATCAAAAGTGTACAAGTTTGGGGCTTTGTGCGCCACATTACTTTTCTTTTCGTCGAGTTTGGTAAGAATTCCAATGTTTGTTATTTTTCGCAAAAAATTTCTTCTGTCCAGTTTTTTATCTAAAATGGTTTCATACAGCTTTTGCAATTGCGGAATCGTAAATTTCTCCGGCAATAAATTATAGCCAACAGGCATCAGGTTCAATTCGATACGAAGTGTGCTTAATGCTTTATCGAGAATTGCTGCATGATCTAAAATTAGTGCCGGAACTTCCTTATGATCTATCCATTCTATGATTTCCTGCTTGTTTTCTTTTTGCGGAATTGCTTTTAAAAAATCTATTAATGCATAATAACCAATAGTTACAAAACGCTGGGTAAACCACTTTCCTGCTTCTCTTGGAATTTTAAAATGATCTAAAACTGCATTGTCAAAATGTTTGTCGTTTCTTTTTACCTGTCCAAAAGTAGCAAACTGTCTTAAAAAGATGCCTTTCATTCCGGTTCGTTCATTTAAAACAGTAACTGCTGCTGTATCAATATCTTCATCAATAGGAACAAATCCTCCGGGCAAAGACCATTTATCTTCATACGGCGTTTTTATCAGTAAAACTTTTAGCTGGTTATCATGAAATCCAAAAATAACACAGTCAATAGAAAGTCCGGGTTGATAATTTGCGTTATTTTCTCCTATATCTTTTAACATTGAATGTTTTTAAAATCAATACTTCGTCTTAAATAAACATGCAATTTAAGTCATTTTTATAAAAACGATACATTTTTCTACAAACGGGTTTTTAATATTATTAAAATTCTTAAATAAAATGAAGAAATGTACATATCACAAATTTTACTTAAAATGAAAAATGAACTAAAAAAATAATTACATTGCGTCATAATAACACACTAAAGCTTCTTTTTGTGTTATTTCAATCATTAAAAAGAATAATATTACAAATTTAGAATTGGATTTCTGATTTTTTAATGAAAATGAAAAAGTAGACTAATAATGCAAGAGATATGATTACCAATCCATTAAAAAACATAAATGAAAAAATTAGAAACAAGATCTGGACTTCTTTTGGATTTGTTTCTAAAACGTATCTTCTTGAAGCTTCTCTAAAGTATAGTGAAGAACAGGAGAAAATTTTCAACCAGATGATTGTTGAAACAGAATCTAAAGATAAAAAAGCAAAGCGTGAGGCTTTTGATAAAGCATTGTACGCTTCTTATAAAGGAATTGGAGCTATGGATTTTATAAACACTGTTCTAAAATAGTTTCACTATATGTGACTCATTTTTAAATACAACCTTGCCTGCAGCGAGGTTTTTTTTATTTTAGGCTGTATTTTTTTAGAATACGTACGATATATCTAACACAATTCTATATTTTTGCCAATCCTAAAAGTAAGAATATACGCAATCAAACACTATAAAAGCTATTAAAATGGAAAACACGGTAGAATTAGAAAAATACAAAATTCAGAAACCTGAAAACTGGGCGAGCCAAATTAATGACACTCAACTTACTGAATCTATAAAAGAATCTGAATTTTCCAGTAAACAAGTCGAAGAAGGACGGGATTATTGTTATTTTTTAGATAAAATCTATTATACAAGTGATACTGAAAATAGCGAATATGCTTGTGTTGCGTATACGCTTAATGAACCTTAAAATCTGGAAAACGCATCTGTTATGGATGTAGTGGTCGAAGAAAACGAAACTTATATTATACACCGCATAAGTGTTTTAAGAGAAGGTGTTTTAATTGATAAAATCCAGGATACTAAAATCAAAGTACTGGATAGCGAAAACCAAAGTGATGGCGGGGTTCTAAGCAGCAATAAAAAGATCAATATTACGATTAAGGATTTACGCCTTTATGATGTTTTGATAATGGAAGATTCGAGAGTAAAAATATTTACTGATCGTGACTTTTTACGCAAAGAATTTCTAAAGTTTGTATGGGTAAGTCCAAGTACTTATTGGGCTTACGGAAATTATAAATTTACTTTTATCAATGATCGTAAAAATACAATTGCCTACAAAAAAACTTTTTTCAGAGATGAACAGGGAAATGTATTAGAACCGGAAATTAATCATTTAGAAAAAGGACAAAGGTTTACCATCGAAAAAGAAAACTACATCAACTTTGTAGATACCAATAGAGAGATTGCTCCTTTTATTGATTTTGCAACAGCTAACAACTGGGTTGAGTTGTCTAATTATATTTCGCCATTATATGAAGAGGTTTATAAGAAATCATCTTTAAAGGAATTTGCGCCTAATCTGGTTGAAAAACTGGATGCTATTACAAACAAGGATGAACAATTGCAGTTTGCCATTGATTATGTACAAAATCATGTGTATTATGTTTTTAATGCTGATGAAATGAATGGGCATAAACCACAGGAACCGTCGATAACGTATCAGAATAAACAAGGAGACTGCAAAGCAAAATCGGTTTTATTGAAAGTCGTTTTAGATTATATTAATGTTGATTCATCTGTAGTTTTGGTTAATTTCAATACAGATCATTACATGAAGTATTATTTACCGTCTTTACTTACTTTTAATCATGTTATTGTAAAGATTGATTATAAAGGTGAAACTTATTTTATTGATGCCACTAGTCGTGATGAATTTGGTTTGATTGAAAATCGCGGGTATATTTATTTCATGCACTATCTGGAAGTTAAACCAAATCAGGAATTGCAAATTAAAAAGCCTCATCAATTTCCTTATTATGGTATTAATGAAAAAGCTGATTTTAATGTAGAAAAGAATATTGGAAATCTTGTGTTAACGACTACTTACAAAGGAAATCGTGCCAATTATATGCGTAAATATTTTAAAAATACAAACAAAAGGGAGATCATTGACAGCTGGAATAATTTCTTTTTTTACACGCTGAATTATAATAATGACCGAAATGGAACTGATGTTAGAAATATTTTTAAGGATGCAACAATAGAAACTGTAAGTGATGACAAGCAACTGAACGAATATACGATTCGTTACAAATCTACTGTTCAGGATCCGTATTATACTGATGCTCAAAAAAATCGTTTCTTAATGTATTTTGACCGAAATGTGATTAAAAATAACGCAAGGGATTTTATGCACACTGATATTTTATTCTGGCATAACTTTGATAATGAGAAATACGAAATCAATCTTTATACAGATCAAAGAATTGATGCAGAAGAAAAATACACAACACAGGAAAGCACGATTAAGAATCCTTATTTTGATTATACCAGCCGTAAAAAAATCACAAAAAATGGTGCTTCAGTCTATATTGATTACAAATCATTGGTAAACTTAGAAATTCCTGCTGCAGATTTTGAAGAATTCAGAAATGCACATCACACGGTTTCTGACAGTAATTTTGGACTTGGAATTGATATCATTGAACAAGGTTTTATGAATTTGATGAAGTTTAACTTCAAAAAACTGGTAAAATAATGATAATAAAAAAAGGGCTTTATTAAAGCCCTTTTTTTATTGTTGAATTTTTAAAGCAATTCAAAATCAGATTTTAATTTGATATCTGCTGATGAAGCTCCAATCATTACTTCAAAATCTCCCGGTTCTGCTGCCCAGTCTAATTTGTTATTGTAGAACGAAAGTTTCTCTTTGTCAATTGTAAATTCGATGGTTTTAGATTCTCCTGCATTTAATTTCACTTTCTGGAAATCTTTCAATTCTAAAACCGGTCTTACTACAGATCCAAATTTATCTTTTAAATATAATTGTACAACTTCTTCTCCTGCTACTTTTCCAACATTTGATAATTGAAAGGAAACTTTAATGGTCTCGTTATTTCTCATTTTTGTCGAAGACAATTTCAAATCAGAATAGTTGAATTTGGTATAACTCAATCCATATCCAAAAGGAAATTTAGGTGAGTTTTTTAAATCAATGTAAGCAGAAACATAATTTTTAGAATCTTCATTTTTCGCTGGTCTTCCTGTACTGTAATGATTGTAGTAAATTGGTATCTGCCCTACTTCTCTCGGGAAAGTCATTGGTAATTTTCCAGATGGATTGTAATCTCCAAATAAAACATTAGCGATTGCATTTCCTGCTTCTGTACCTAACCACCAGGTGTATACAATTGCCGGAACATTGTCTGCTGTCCAGTTAAAAATTAAAGGTCTTCCTGCATTTACCAAAACTACAACTGGTTTTCCTGTTGCCTGAATTGCTTTTACCAAATCTTCCTGAACACCCGGTAAATGAAGATCACTACGACTTTTTGCTTCTCCGCTCATATCGCGTCTTTCTCCAATACTCAAAATTACAACGTCGGCTTGTTTGGCTGTTTCAACTGCTTCAGCAAAACCATCTTTGTTGTTTCCGTCAACATCACAACCTTTAGCGTATAGCAATTTGGTGTTTTTGCCTACTTTATTTTGTAAACCATCCCATTGCGAAACGATCCATTTGCTATAATCTACTTCTGGTAATTCTACAGACCAAAATCCCATGTTTTCTTTGTATTCTTTAACCATTGGTCCAATAAAAGCGATTGTTTTCAGGTTTTTAGAAAATGGTAACGTTTCATTTTCATTTTTTAATAAAACGATACTTTTTTGTGCTACATCAAGGGCTGCTTTTCTGTGTTCAGGATCATTCAGGGCTTTATCTGCTCTTTTTTGATCTGAATATCTGTATGGATCTTCAAATAAACCTAATTCAAATTTCTTGCGTAAAATACGTTTAACCGCATCATCAATTAAATCAACAGATACTTTTCCTTCTTTCACTAATTCGGCTAAATTATATCGGTAAGCATTACTTTCCATATCCATATCACTTCCCGCTGTAATGGCAGAAAGCGCCGCAGCTTTAAGATCTTTCGAATAACCATGCGCTACCATTTCGCCAATCGATCCCCAGTCTGAAACTACAAAACCCTGAAAATTCCATTTTCCTTTTAGGATGTCACGTTGCAAATGAGCATTCCCTGTAGCAGGAATTCCGTTTAGATCATTAAAGGAATTCATGAATGTTGCTGCTCCGGCATCTAATGCTGCTTTGAAGGGAGGTAAATAAGTTTCCCACAACATTCTTTCGCTCATGTCTACAGAGTTATAATCTCTTCCGCCAACAGCTGCGCCATAAGCGGCAAAGTGTTTAACGCAAGCCATAACTGAATTTAGATCACCCAGTTTGTTTCCCTGAAAACCTTTTACGCGGGCATAAGCAATTTTAGAGCCCAGATAGGTATCTTCTCCGGCACCTTCCATGACTCTTCCCCAACGCGGATCACGGCCAATATCTACCATCGGTGCAAAAGTCCAGTGAATTCCGCTTGCAGAAGCTTCTGTAGCCGCAACTCTTGCCGCCAGTTCAATTGCAGCTAAATCCCAACTTGCAGCCTCGGCTAACGGAATTGGAAAAGTGGTTTTGTAACCGTGAATCACATCCTGACCAAATAACAACGGAATTTTAAGTCGTGACTGCATCGCCAGTTCCTGATATTGTCTGGTATATTTTGTTCCAATAATATTTAACATCGAACCTACGATTCCGGCTTTTATTTCGGCTTGTTTGTTCGGGTTTATGGTAATCGGTCCCGTTGCAGAATTATCTCCTGTATACTGATTGAGCTGACCAATTTTCTCTTCAATGGTCATTTTTTTTAATAGAGCATTTACTTTTTGATCTATTGTTTCTTGTTGAGCGGTCGCAAAAAACGATAACATCAACAGGGTAAATGTGGTTAATTTTTTCATTCTTGTTTAATTAATTTCTATTAAAACAGGCAAATGATCTGACGGATATTTTAAATCTTTTGAATCACTTAGAACTGCATGCTTTTGAACCGTTAGTCCGCTGTTTTTAGAGATGAATATATAATCTAATAATAAGGTAACAGGTTCATTATGTTTAAAATCGTTAAAAGTTCCTGATGGTCCAAAAGGTTTTTCTTTCGAAACATCTTTGGTATCATCCATTACTTTTTTAATGGTTACAATTTGTTTAGTATCCGGTTCTGAATTAAAATCTCCCATTAAAAAAACAGGCAACTTATTTGTATTTAATGCTGCTATTTTCGAAAGAACCAATTCTACACCTTTTACTCTGGCTACTTCTCCCATGTGATCGAGATGCAGGTTAAAAATCCAAAATACTTTATTGGTTTTCAAATCTTTAAACAATCCATAGGTACAAACTCTATTGCAGGCAGCATCCCAGCCTCTTGAAACTTTATCCGGTGTTTCGGATAACCAAAACGTGTTTGATTCCTGCACCTGAAAACGATCTTTTTTATAGTAAATCGTACAGGCTTCACCTGTTCCTTTTTCTTCTCTTCCTATTCCAAACTTGTTATATTTTGGCAATGCCAAAGCGATATCTGTAACCTGATTTGGTGTTGCTTCCTGAACTCCAAAAATATCCGGACTGTAAAATTGAATTTGCGAGGCAAAATAATCTTTACGATTTGGCCAGGCATTTTCTCCATCAGAAGCAACATCTAATCGAATATTATAAGTCATGATTTTTAAATTCTGACCATAGAACGGAGTACTTACAAGAAGTAGCATTACTGCTAAAAAAATTACGTTTGTCTTTTTCATGTTAAAAAATTTTAATGCTGTAAAGCTACCATTTCAATAGCCTTAAAGAAAAAAATTAACTTCAAAACAATGTTAATTATATACTCTATTATAATCAGTATCAAATTTATCATGTGTACTATGGCGATAATTAGTTTTTCAAAATTCTATACCATTACCTGCGAAAAGATGTTGCTTCTCTTTATTTTTAAGCTTATTTTTTGCTTTCTGTAAAATCTAAATAGTTCAGATTGAAGCCACCTTTTTCAAAAACTACTTTAATTTTATTTGTACCGGCATCTAAAGCTACACCAGATAAAATAATCGTTTTCCATTTTTCATTTCCTCCTGTTGCAGGAAGCGTAATGGTTTCTGATTTCTTTCCGTTTTCAGTTTCCAGATACAGCTTTCCTTCTAAGTTTTCACTTGAATAGCGAATAGCTACTTTGTATTTCCCTTGTTTTTTAACCTGTGCAGTAAACTGCAACCATTCTCCGTCTTCAATAAACGAAACCTGATAACCGTTTGATCCTGCATCTTTGCATGGCAAAATATCGACACCGTCATTTCGCATTGTATTTCCTTTGTTCCAGTCTTCAAATTTTCCGGTTTCTACTCTGTAGTTTACAAAATCTTTATCCAGATAGGCATAGCCATTTGTTCCTAAATCATACTGAGTTGCTGCAATTTTTCCGGGAATCAAATGCTTTTTATAGGGTTTGGTATCATTTGTCTGAACTTGTCTGAACATTGCATCGATTACATCTGGCTTAACTGTTACGTTTTCCATTTTGTAATTATCTGCCATTTTCATTAATGCTTTTTTCGCGAAATCAGCTGATGGTTTTTGACCTCCGTCTTTCCAGTATTTTAATAAAACATCGTATTCCGGAATTTTGGTTACTGAAGTTACTCCTGCAATATTTTCGATTTTTTTCATTGGCCAGAAAGCCCATCCAATATTATTGCTTTCTACTAATGTCAGGGCGTCTTTAAACCAAACATTGGAGTTTTCTCCACTTTCTCCCAACCAGATTGGCACATTATATTGGGTTCTGTAATCCAACATTTTTTTGATTGATTCTTTAGTATTGTAGTTCCAGTATTTATGAAAACTCAACGCCATATTATCATCCCATAAAGGAAAAATTCCGTTGTAATTATTTCCCCAACAGTTTCCTTCAATAAAAATTAAATGGTTGGTATCGACTTCACGAATGGCTTTTGTAACCTGAACCATTAATTCTCTTAAAGGTCCGTTTGAGTTTTCATCACAACCATTTTTATTGGTTCCTGTAAAATTCCAGTTGGGTTCGTTGATGATGTCGTAGGCACCAATCCAGGGATTATCTCTATAACGTGAAGCCAGTTTTTTCCATAAAGCAATCATTTTTTTCTGATTGGCTTCACTTTGCCAAAGTGATGGTTTTGTAGTATCGTAATCCGAAATTGCAGCATCATTTCCTTGTCCGCCCGGAGCAGCATGCAAATCTAAAATAAGGTACATTTTATTCTCGGCACACCATTTCAGTAAATTGTCTGTAATGGTAAAACCTTCTTCTATCCAGGTGATTTCACCATTTTTTTCTTCCTGAATTGGTGGTGTATACAGGTTATAATGCATTGGTAAACGAATAGAATTAAAACCCCAGGCTGCAAGTGAATCAACATCGCGTTTTGTGATTCCGTTTGCTTTGTAAGCGGCATAAAACTCTTTGGTTCCCTGTTCTCCGATAACGTCCTGAATTTTTTGTCTGATAACATATTGCGGACTTGCAAATGGCTGTGTCTGCAACATATATCCTTCCTGCACCATCCAGCCGCCTACTCCAAGTCCTCTTAATATTATGTTTTTTCCGTTACCATCTACAATATTTTGTCCGTCTCTGTGCAAAAATCCTTGCCCAAAAGCGGTAATAGAAAGTAATAGTTGTAATGTGATAATTATTTTTTTCATGCTCTTCTTTTTAACTTAATGCGTTTTCATACGCTTAAAATACCTGCAAGATTTTAAAAACCTTGCAGGATATACAATGGTTTATTTTAACAGAAAATCCTTTTTTTGATTAGCGATTTGAATTGTAAAAGTCCCTTTTTCAGAAATCCATTTTAAATCTTCATTTACAAATTGCAGATCTTTTTGATTTAAGGTGAATTTTACTGTTTTGGTTTCGTTTGGATTCAGGCTAATTTTTTCGAATCTTTTTAATGCTTTAACTTCCGGTGTAATACTCGCCACATTGTCTGACAAATACAATAAAACAGCTTCTTTTCCTGCTTTTGATCCTGAATTTGTAACATCAACAGAAACATTTACTTCGTCTGTAGTATTGATTTCGGTTTTGTCAATTTTTAAATTTGAATACGTAAAAGTGGTGTATGATAATCCTGTTCCAAACTCAAACTGAGGCGAATAACTTTTCTCGTATTTGGCATCGTTATTCTGCTCATTTTCAGAAATACTTTCTGTGTATTTTCTATTGTATTTTTCTAATGAATTAGGGTATTTTGGATAGTTATAAGGTAATCTTCCGCTTGGGTTTACATCTCCGTATAAAATATCTACCAAAGCTCTCGCTCCTTCATTCCCCGGAAGGTAACACTGAATTACAGCACTCATTTTGTCTTCGAAATCGCTAATTAATCTTGGTCTTCCTTCGTTTAAAACTAAAACGATTGGTTTATTTAATTTTGCTAAAGCCAAAGCTAATTTTATTTGTGATGCACTCATATACAGATTGCTGATATCGCCGGGAGTTTCGGTGTAATTTTTCTCACCCAGACACAAAACAATTTTAGAAGCTGTTTTTGCCAGTTCTACAGCTTTCTGAATTTCGGTATCGTCTTCTTTTTCAAGATCTGCACCTGGTGTATAGAGTACATTTTCTTTTCCTAATTTATTTTGAAAGGCTTCCAGAATAGTAAATTTATCAGCGGCATATGTATCTGAATTTTCACCTTGCCAGGTATATGACCAGCCACCGTTTAAATATTTCATGCTATTAGCTGTCGCCCCTGTCACTAAGATTTTTTCGTTTTTGTTTAATGGTAAAACAGCTGCATTGTTTTTTAACAAAGTAATAGATTCTGCTGCTGTATTATACGCTTCCTGAATGTGTTCCGGTGATCCAAATTTTGGATAATCCTTGAGGTTTGCAACTGAATTCTCAAACAAATTCAATTCAAACTTCATTCTTAGAATTCGGGTAACGGCATCATCAATTCTTGAAACAGGTACTTCGCCTTTTTTTACCAAATCAACTAAATCGGTATAAAAAGAAAATTCTTCGGGAACCATACTCATATCGATTCCTGCCATTACAGCAATACGAACTGCATCACGTTTAGATTCAGCTACTTTATGTCTGGTATACAAATAGATTATATCTTTCCAGTCTGTAACAACTACGCCCTGAAAACCAAGTTCTTTTTTAAGAATATCGGTAATCAGATGTTTGCTTGAATGCACCGGAGTTCCGTTGATTTCGCCTGAACTTACCATAACACTTTTTGCTCCGGCATTGATAGCTGCCTGATAAATGGTTAAATCATATTGTCTTAAAATCCTCTCCGGAATAATACTTGGTGTTCTGTCTTTTCCTGTTGTGGTACTGCCATATCCAATATAATGTTTCATACAAGAAGCAACACTATATTTAGAACCTACATTGTTGTTTCCTTCAAAGCCATCTACCAGAGCAACCGCCATTCTTGAAGATAAATAGGCATCTTCTCCAAATGATTCCCACATTCTTGACCAAGCAGGATTTCTCGGAAAATCTAAATCTGGCGAAAAAACCCATGGAATTGAGGATGCTCTAGTTTCATAAGCCGAAATTTCTGCTCCACGTTTTACCAGATCAGTATTAAAAGTCGCCGCTAAACCTATTTGTTGCGGAAACAAAGTTGCTCCTGCAGTATAACTTGCTCCATGAATGGCATCGATACCATATAAAACCGGAATTTTAAGTCTGGTTTTGTTTGCTTCGTTTGAAATTGCAGTTAGTGTTTCCTGCCATCTTTTTAGAGTTGGCGCTCCGGGATTTGGTACATTCAAAATAGATCCAATATGATAATCCTGAATTCCTTGTTTCAGCTTTGCGGCGTCGAAATATCCTGGTTTGGCGGGATCTTCAAATATGGTTACGGTGATCTGAGTCATTTGCCCCACTTTTTCTTCAAGTGTCATTTTCGACAATAACTCTGAGACCTTTGCGTCTATCGCTGATTTTTTATTTTTTGCTTCCTGACTCCATGCTGACCCGTAAATTAAGAGAGCCAGTATTAGCAACTTAGTGTTTTTCATTTTAAACTTTTAAATTAATGTTTCATAATTAAAACTCTAATATTCCAGAGTTTGCATGGCATGTGCCGGTATTATAATGGTTGTTTTCTGCTTATTGTTTGTGATGCTGTAAATCACTTCTTTATCAGATGAATTCATGATAATGGTCGCAATTTTTCCGTCTGTATTTTTAAACGTGGTACTTAGCAACGTTTTGTCGCTGATCGTTGCTTCGATTCGTTTTGCATTTGGTCTGATAAATTTTGACAAATGACCTATATAGTAATACATTGGTGTATATATTAACTCATCTTTTGAAGTATCTCCGTGAATGGGTGCAAAACAAAAGTTACCTACATGATTTGGTCCTCCGTTTTGATCTAACAGAATATTCCAATCTGTCCAGGCGACGGTTCCGTTATTAAAATCATTGATCATGTTTAATCCGTATCGCTCCGCATTTCCCCAAAACTGGAACTTACCGGCATCAAATTTTTCAATACAGCCTTCTGTAAAAATTAAGTTTTTGTTTGGAAAGGCTTTATGAACTTCGGCAACTGATTCGAATTTTGGTGTTCCTCCGTTCCAGGTTTCATACCAGTGAAATCCAATTCCCCATGCATATTTTGAAACTTCGGGATCTGAGAAAACCAGATTGGCTCGTGTTACTAACATATCTCCACGATTATGATCCCAGATGATAATGTTTTTTGACCCCAGACCTTCCTTTTCAAGGGTTGGTCCCAGAAAGTTTTTCAGAAAATCTCTTTCGGCTTCCGGAGTATAAATGCAGGATTCCCATCTTTGTTTTGCCATTGGCTCATTCTGAATGGTTAATCCCCAAACAGGGATTCCTTCTTTTTCATATGCCTTTATAAATTTTGCATAATAATTGGCCCACGACTGAGCAAATTCAGGCAATAAAACGCCGCCGTGCAAAATATCATTATTGTCTTTCATAAAAGCTGGGGGACTCCATGGACTTGCAAATAAGGTTATTTTCCCGCCGGCTGTTTCAATTGCTTTTTTAATTAGTGGTATTCTGTATTTTCTATCATGATCAATATTGAAGGTTTTTAAATCTTTGTCTCCTTCCTGAACATAGGTATAACTTTCGCTGCTAAAATCGCAACTATGAATATTTGTTCTGGCTAAAGAGTAGCCAATTCCTTTGTTTTTATCATAATAAGCGGTAAGGAATTCCTGTTGCTTTTTTGGAGATAATCTGGCAAAGACTTCAGCGCTCGCATCTGTAATTGCACCTCCAATTCCCAGAAAAGTCTGGTATGTTTTTGCCGGATCTATTGTAATAGAAACGGTTGAATTTGTTTGTTGTGAAGTTGAGATTAAATCATTGGATAATGATAATCTTAAATTGGTATTTTCTGCAGTGGTATAAACACTAATTTTTGAGTTTGGTTTGGATTTAGCAACAGTAGAATCGGCTACAGTCTTTGATGAAGAACAACTTAATTGCAGAATTAATATTGGAATTATTAAAATTTTATGGGTTGATTTCATTGTATTTCTAGATTCTATTTAAAAAAATAAGGGCTAAATAAATAGCCCTTACAACTAACAAAATAAATTAATATACTAATGTTTGTATGGCGTGAGCCGGTATTTTTACTACTGTTTTCTGAGTAGCAATTATTAAATTATAAGTGATTTCGTTATCTGTATGATTCATCACTACGGTTGACATTTTACCATCAGTATTCAGGAATGAAGTACTTTGCAAATAACTTCTGCTCACTGAAGTACTCACACGAACAGCATTTGGACGAATGAATTTTGAAAAATGTCCGATGTAATAATACGAAGGTGTATAAATTAATTCACCTGTTGTTGTATCGGCATGAATTGGGGCAAAGCAAAAATTACCCACATGATTTGGTCCTCCAAACTGATCCAAAAGAATATTCCAGTCTGTCCAGCCTACGGTTCCGTTGTTGAAATCATTGATCATTGATGTTCCGTATCTTTCTGCGTTTGGCCAGAATTGGTATTTAGCAGCATCAAATCTTTCGACGCAGCCCTCTGTAAACATCAGCTTTTTATCCGGATATGCTTCGTGTACTCTGGCAACATTTTCAAACATTGGCTGTGCTCCTGTCCAGGTTTCATACCAGTGAAATCCAATTCCCCAAACATATTTTGAAGCTTCAGGATCTGAGAAAATTACATTTGCTCTTTGTACCATTAAATCACGATTGTGATCCCAGGCAATAATTTTTACTTTATCCAGGCCTTCTTTTTTAAGTGTTGGGCCTAAATATTTTTTTAGAAAATCTCTCTCTTGTTCCGCAGTATACAAACATGATTCCCAGGTTTGTGTTGCCATTGGCTCATTTTGAACAGAGGTTCCCCAAATAGGAATTCCTTCTTTTTCGTAAGCTTTAATAAATTTTGCATAGAAATTAGCCCAGGGCTGATAAAACTCTGGAAGTAATGTTCCGCCTTTTAGCACATTTTTATTGCTTTTCATAAAAGCATTTGGTGACCAAGGAGTAGCATAGGTTACTAATTTTCCCCCGGCTGTTTTAATGGCTTGTTTTATTAATGGAATGCGATATTGTCTGTCGTGTTCAATCGAAAAGGTTTTTAAATCCTTATCTCCTTCTTCAATATAAGAATAACTTGCACTGCTAAAATCTGAACTTTGAATCGTTGTTCTTAGCAATGTATAACCTATTCCTTTTTGAGTATCGTAATAAGCATTTAAAAATTCTGTTTGTTTTTCTTTTGAAAGTTTCGCGAAAATTTCGGCACTTGCATCAGTAACGGCACCTCCGATTCCCATAAAAGTCTGGAATTTTTTTGATGGCTCGACAAAAACTGAAATCTCAGTTTCTACTGGTTGTTTTGATGCTGTAAAGGATAAATTATCTGTAGGGGTTAGCCTTAATTTCGTATTATCGGCAGTAGTATATACTGCAATCTTTTTGTTATTTGTTGTAAATTCCTGCGGGTGTTTTTGGCTTTTCTGCTGTGAAAAAGCAGCTACGGAAAAACATAAACAAGTAATAATAAAACCGTTTTTTTTCATTGTATATGTTTTAATAATTAAAACTTTTTTGCAATACCTGATTTAAAAAATAGCCCATAATCAAAGAGAATATGGGCTATTCTGACAACCAAACTTAACTTAACTTAAACATACGTTAGTACTTGTTTGTTTATTAAGACTGAGATTTTCACCTCAGTCTTTTTTACATACTAATACTAAATTTTATTTTGATGGTTATTAATATCCTGTATTCTGAACCATTTTAGTATTATTGAATTCGCTGTAAGGAATTGGGAAAGCTTCATTTTTATTAGCTGTAAATCCTTTGAAAGCAAGTTTAGCTGCTGCCTGACCTGTTCTTATTAAGTCAAACCAACGGTGTCCTTCTCCTGCAAGTTCTAATCTTCTTTCAGCATATATAGCAGTCAAAGAAACTGGTACAGATGCCAAACCTACTCTTGCTCTTACAGCATCTAAAAGTGCCTGAGCTCTTGCTCCTGTTCCGCCTAAAGCTTCAGCTTCTAATAAATAAGTATCAGCCAAACGAATAACATAAGTATTGATACCAAAATTTAAGAAAGGATTAGATGCTTTAATATCAGCATTAACTGGTGCGTATTTAATGAAATGATATCCGGTTTCGTTATAACTGTCTGTATAAGTTATAGATCCGTTTGGATCGTCATTTCCTGTACCTCTTAAAGGACCTGCATTAAAAATAGTAGATGCGTAACGAGGATCACCTTGCATAGCAGTCTGCAAATCTTTAGTAACCACCATGAATCCCCAACCATTGATATAGTCTGGTAATCCTGCAGTAATTCCTTTAGCTTTTCTTGAGTAATCTCTAATTCCCATTAATTGAGCAGCAACATTTCCTTCGTCATCTCCTCTTTCAAAATTACCCCAATCTGCATTTGATTTATCTGAATAACTAATTTCAAGAATAGATTCTGAATTAAACTTGTGTTGTTTATCCCATAACTGAGCAAAATTATCCAACAATTTATAACCAAAACTACTAGTTCCTCCCGGAGTACCATTTACTAAAGCTAATTGTGTAGCAGCTTCAGTCTTTTTATTGTCATATAAATAGGCTTTTCCTAAAAGGGCTGTTGCAGCTCCTTTTGTTAATCTTCCTAGTTCACTAACTGCTAATGTAATTGGCAAGTCAGGAATTGCATCGTTTAAATCTTTTTCAATTTGAGCATAAACATCTTCTGGTTTAGCTTGTGTAATTGTAGCAATTTCGCTTTGTACTACCGGAGTTAAGATTAATGGAACATTTTTGAACATTCTCACTAAGTCTAAGTAGTAATAAGCACGTAATGCTTTTACCTCTGCCATGAATCTTGATTTTTTAGCTGCGTCCATAGGAATTCCAGGAAGCTTTACTATCATAATATTACATCTGGCTACTCCTTTGTAATAATCTGCCCAAATGTTTGGCGGAATATTAGTTGGAGTGATCGAATAGTTTGACGCTACCTGAAGACCTGGCTGATCACCTGCTCCTCCTCCTCCTGCATAAAAATCATCTGATGCAGAATTTAAAAATAGTAAAGGTGCGTTTTCCATTGCTCCGGCGTATTTACCGATTTTATCATAAGCAGCAACTAAACCAGAATAAGCTTCTGTTTCATTTCTGTAAAAATTATCTTCAAGTACTACACCATCTCCTTTTACTTCGAGCTTTTCATCGGTATCGCACGACGCAAGTGCCAATAACACTCCCAAAGCGATAAATGATTGTTTAAAACTTATAAGTTTCATAATATTTTATTTTTTAATTAAAATTGCACATTAACTCCTAACATATACGACTTCGCCTGAGGATAAAATCCTCTGTCAACACCTTGTACGTTGTTCATTCCAGCCGTTGTAGGTCCTCCAATTTCAGGATCAAAACCAGTGTATTTTGTAATAGTGAATAAATTCTCTCCTGTTAGATAAAGTCTTACTTTTGATAGTGAAATACTATTTATCCACTCTTGTGGGAATGAATATCCAAACTGAATCGTTTTGAATCTAAAGAAATCACCTTTCTGTAAATTAAAATCTGATGGATTAGTGAAGTTTTTATTCGTATCATCTGTTGTAACTCTAGGATAAGAATTTGTTGATCCCGGACCTGTCCAACGATTTAAAACAGCTGTTTGATAATTTGCATTTGTAATATCTAATCTTCTTAATCCCTGGTAAATCATATTTCCACCAGCTCCCTGACCAAAAACCAATAAGTCGAAACCTTTATAATCTACGTTTAAAGTTAAACCGTAAGTAAATTTAGGTAATGAAGTTCCTAAGAAATCTCTATCGTTACCATCAATTTTACCATCTCCGTTTAAATCCTGCCAACGGAAATCTCCTGGTTTAGCATTTGGCTGAATTAATCCTCCAGCTGCATTTTTATAAGCATTTACTTCGTCAACTGTTTGGAAAACTCCATTTGTTCTGAATCCGTAGAATGAATTATAAGCCTGACCAACCTGAGTTCTGTTGATCTCGTAAGAAGTTGATTGTACTGTTTCATCACCTGCGATAAAATTAACTCCTTTGTCTATGTAAGTAATTTCATTTTTGATGTAAGAGAAGTTTCCGTTTACTGATAAATTCAAAGCTCCAATTCTTTTACGGTAACCTAATTCAACATCAATACCTTTATTTTGCATATCAGCAAGGTTCGCATAAGTGTCTCCACTTGCTCCAACAAATCCAGGAATTGGCACTTTCATTAAGATACCTGAAGTCTTTTTGTTGAATAAATCTACACTTAAGTTAAAGTCATGGAAAAGTGTACTTTCAAAACCTACGTTAACTTGTTTTGTTTCTTCCCATTTCAAATCCGGGTTAGCAATTGCATTAGGGCTTTGTCCCGGAGTAGGTGTTCCTCCAATAGTGTAATTTCTTTTATTACCAATAGTAGAAAGGTATAAGAAATCCGGAGATGAATCATTTCCTGTAACTCCATAACCTCCTCTAATTTTCAGGTTATTTACCACATCATTTTCTTTCCAGAACTCTTCTTTAGAAGGTACCCATCCAAGAGAGAATGAAGGGAAAGTTCCGTATTTGTGGTTTGGTCCAAATCTTGTAGAACCATCACGACGGATAATACCTGTAAAGATGTATTTTTCTTTATAGTCATAGTTTAACCTTGCAAATAAAGATTCAACTCTATGCTCTACAGCTAATGAATTATAAGCATTAACAAATTTATCTGTAAGAGGAATATCTACGTTAAAAGAAGCTTCTTCGTGAGTAGTTGCAGGAATCCCCTGGTAAGTAGCATCATTACCTGATGTGATGTTATCTACATAAGTTCCTTTTCCTAATAAAACACTAAAGTTATGATCGCCGAATTTTTTAGTATAGTTTAATGTATTCTCCCAATTCCAGCTAAATGATTTTTTGTACGATCTGAATAATTCATTTTTATCTCTTTTCGTAGCACCATTTAAAAAGAAAACCGGAGTAAAGTTATCTGATCCATAGTAAGCTAGTTTTGCACCGGCAGTAGATCTAAATTTCAAACCTGGCAAAATTTCAGCCTCAATAAAGATGTTACCAACAAAATTATCTGCAAAATCATTATTGCCTAATCTTGTTTGAGTATAAGCTAATGGGTTTGTATTTTCCTGAGTTACAATAGTCGAAATACCATAGTAGTGACCATTTGCATCTTTAAGTGTATTTGGATTAGCGTATACAGAACCTGGTCCTGTTTTAGACGGATCAGTTTCAATAATTGGAGTTAATGGATCTAAGTTGATTGCTGATGCCAAAGGACCACCAAACTCATCATTTGTATTACCAATACCAATAGTTTTTTCATTAGAATAACCTAACGTTTGTCCAATTTTAATATACTTACCAATTTTGTGATTAGAGTTTAATCGGATGTTTTTTCTTGTATAGTGAGAGATGTCAGTAGTAATAATACCTTCCTGATCTGTTATACCAAAAGACATGTAAAATGTAGAAACATCATTACCTCCGCTAAAACTTAATTCGTGAGAATAACGTTGCGCATGATTGTTAAAAATAGCATCTTGCCAGTTTGTTCCTTTTCCATAGTTTATTGGGGTACCACTACCATTTTTGGTTGGGAATTTTTCACCTACACCACCACCATTAGTAAAAGCCTCGTTCATTATAGTAACATATTGGCTGGCATCTAATAAGTCTAATTTTTTAGCAGCCTGAGATGTTCCTGCAAATCCAGTATAATTTACAGAAATTTTACCTGCTTTACCTTTTTTAGTCGTTACCAAAATAACTCCGGCAGCAGCACGAGAACCATAAATAGCACCTGAAGCACCATCTTTTAATACCTCGATAGACTCAATGTCTGATTGATTTAAATATCCAATTCCTCCATTATCTACTACAACACCATCAACAACCCATAACGGGTCATTATTATTTAATGTAGTAAAACCACGAATACGAATTGTAGAAGCTGATCCTGGCTGACCTGCATTGGCAGCAATAGAAACTCCGGAAACTCTACCTTGTAGAGCCTGCTCTACTCTTGTTATAGGTAAGCTTTCTAAATCTTTAGCTTTTACACTAGAAATAGAACCTGTAACAACACTTTTCTTTTGAGTACCGTATCCTACTACTACAACTTCATTTAATGATTGAGATTCAGGACGCAATTTAATTTCAAGTTTTGTTCTTCCGTTTACTGCTTCCTGAACAGTAACATATCCAACAAAACTAACTGTTAAGGTTGAATTTGATGGAGCTGTAATTTGAAACTTACCATCAAAGTCAGAAGCAGTCGCTTTACTTGTACCTTTAATTAAGATTGTTGCCCCTGGGACGGGTAATCCACTTTCATCATGTATGATTCCGTTTACCGTAACATCCTGTGCCATTGCGATAACTGAAAACAGTAGAGACGAAATACAAAAAATAAGTAATTTTGTTAATTTCATTTTTCTAAAAATTTTGGTTAATTAATTAGTAATTTGATGCAATAATAAAGTTAAATTTTAACTATTTCGAATAAAATTTCCTTACAAAAACACATCAAAGTATATTTTCATACTCTACAAAAACACATCAAATTATTTTTAAATATTTGATTTTAAATATTTTATAAAAACTATTATATTGTTATAGAAATGTTAAGTTTAAAAATAAACACTACATTTATAAAATAATAACTATTTCGATATATATTTAAAATAATTCTGCAAAAGTGGAACATTGTAAATAATAAATCAAAAAACAAAAGCCTTTATAAAACATTTCTAATAAAAATACATTCTAATTTTTATGAAATTCATAAATACATATTTAACGCTAATTATTGTAATTTTCTCACAAACAAATGCTGCAGCACAAGTAAAAAACATAGGTTTACCCGCCATTAAAAACTATAAAAGGTCGGAGTATAAAGGCGGCACTCAAAATTGGAGTATTGATCAGGATAAAAAAGGAAATATGTACTTTGCAAATAATAGCGGCTTATTGCAATTTGACGGTTCAAGCTGGTACAAATATTCCCTTCCTGCCAAGACAGAAATTAGAAGCTTAAAAATTGATTCTTCAGGCAAAATATTTGTGGGCGGAAATAATGAATTTGGTTACTTTCAAAATAATGATAACGGAATTTTAAAATATCATTCTCTATCTGATCAGGTAAGTAAAAAAGACAGACAAAATATTAACCTGATCTGGAGGATACATATATTTAAAGGTGAAGTAATTTTTCAGTCTTTTACAAAGGTTTTTATTCTAAAGAATAACAAGCTAACCTTATTAAATGCTCCTCAAAAATTTCAGTTTTCTTTTCTGGTGAATAATCATCTTTATTTTCAGGATAAATCATTGGGAATTCTGGAATACAAAAATGGAAAGTTGACTCCTATAAAAGGTACAACTGTTTTTAATGATAAAGAAATCTGGTCGGTATTTCCATTACCCAATAACAAGATGCTGCTGGCTACTTTAGAAAAAGGTCTTTTTATATCAGATAATCAAACTGTCAAGCCCTGGGAAACTGAGGCAAACGCATTTATCAAAAAAAACACATCACTTGGAGGATCTATCATAAAAGGCAAATTTATCGTCCTCAACTCTGTATTAGACGGTGTAATCATTTGTGATTTGAACGGAAAAATAATTCAGCATCTTAATCGACAAAAAGGACTTCAAAACAACACCATATTGACCTCTTTTGTCGACAATAAAAACAATGTCTGGCTTGGTCTTGATAATGGTATTACTTTTATAAATGAAAACGCTCCTTTTTCTTATTTTGATTATAGTTATAATATAGGAACTGTATATGCCTCGATTACTTACAACGGCAATCTTTATGTTGCAACTAATCAGGGATTATTTTATCATTCCTGGAGCGGATCATTCAAGGATAGTCCGTTTACGAGAGTAGAAGGAACTATCTCGCAGGCATGGAACATTCAGGTATTAAACGGAACGTTGCTGTGTGCCAGTAATAGTGGTGCATTGGTTATTAACCAAAATAAGGTTTCAAAAATAATGGATACCAAAGGTTATTTTGGTTTCAAAAACATTCCAAATCATGAAAACTATATTATAGGAGAAAGTTACAATGGCTTTTCTATTTTCAAAAAATCAGCAAATGGATATGATTATTCACATCAGGTACAAGGATTTGACGAAACCACAAATACTTTTTCTATAGAACTGGATGATACTTATTTGTGGTTAAAAAAGAATCCATACTTATATCAAATGAAATTATCAGACGATTTGAAAAGATTTGATCTTATTCAAAAACACAAAGACATTTCATCAACATATAAAGGAATCAACAGCTTACAAAGCATTAATAATAAAGTATATTTTCAGGCTCAGAATCACTTTTTCAGGTTTTCTAAAGAACAGGATGCTTTTTTTGAGGATAAAAAAATAAGTAAACTATTCAGCAAAATACCAACCATAAATACCTTAATTGAGGATTCTGAGGGAAATTTATGGTATGCTTTTAATGAGTCCTTAGGTGTTCTCACAAAAAACTCAAATGGTACTTTTACAAAAAAACAAGCTCCGTTTTCGAACTTATCAGGAAATCTGGTTAACAATTACATTTCTGTAAATACCATAGATCCTCAAAACATTTTTATAGGTTTAACTGACGGTTTAACGCATTATGATTCTAAAATATCAAATACCTTTATTACAAAACCAAAGGTATTCATTGCCAGTTTTTCTTTTCCAGGAGATACAATTTTAACGGGCAATATAGCCGATAACGAAAAATCATACACCATACCATACAGCGCAAACCACGTTAAGTTTACATTTTCATCTCCAACATATGAAAATCAGGAAAATATAATGTACTCTTATAAACTGGAGCCGTTTGAAGACAATTGGCGCAGCTGGTCTCCAATATCCCTAAAAGAATACACCAATTTACGGGAAGGAACTTACACAATGAAGTTAAAATCAAAAAACAGTTATGGTATTGAATCAGATGTTAGCCAGATTCAATTTATAATTTCTCCGCCATGGTACAGGCATTTTCTGGCGTATTTGATTTATTTCATTCTTGTTGTTACCGGAATTTATGTAATATCGAACAGGATTAAACTAAAAATCAGAAAGAACAAATATTATGAAACCATAGAACAGCGAAGGCTATATCTTGAAAAAGAATCAAAAATCAGACACGAACAGCACGAACTAGAAAAAGAGATCGAAAAGCTTAAAAATGACAAGCTGCAAATCAAGATTTTATCAAAAGATAAAGAGTTAGTAAATAACTCATTACAAGTTGTAAAGAAAAACAAAATCTTAAACGGAATTATTAACAAACTAAAAGATATTGATACCAATATCCTGGATGATTCAACTAAGTTTGAGTTTAACAAACTCCATAAAAGTATCGTAAAAGAGGTAAACACAGATAAGAGCTGGAAAGACTTAGAAAAACATATCAAGAATGTGCATTTTGAGTTTTTAAAACGCTTAAAAGAAAAATACCCGACAATATCTCCACGCGAACTCGATTTGTCTACTTATTTACTCATGAATATGTCAACAAAAGAAATAGCTGAAATCATGAATATTTCAACGGGAGGAGTAGAATTAGCCCGATATCGTCTAAGAAAGAAACTTGGACTGAATAAGAAAGAAAACCTTATTGGTTTTTTAATGAGTATCTAACCAAAACAAGAAAGCCATTCGTGTGAATGGCTTTCTTGTTTTGGTTAATTTATAAATTCTAATGTTCGTTCCAGAGCCATTCCTCTCGACCCTTTTATTAAAATAGTATTTTCATCAAAATGTAATATCTTTAGATAAGCTGCAAAAGCATCAAATGTTTCAAAAAATTTAATTTTTTCATGAGCGGTTTCATTTTCATAAAATGACTTCCCAATTAAATAACATGTAGATTCATTTTGATTTAATAAGGAATCTACAATTATTTTATGTTCCTGCTGGCTTTCATTTCCCAGCTCAAACATATCTCCTAAAATCATTATTTTGTTTTGATTTTCTAATTGCAAAAAATTAGCAATTGCAACAGCCATACTACTTGGATTGGCATTGTAAGCATCCAGAATAATTTGATTAGAGCCTTTTTTCAACAATTGAGATCTGTTATTCTCCGGGATGTAACCTTCAATTGCTTCTTTAATATCGTTTTCATCAACTTTAAAATAATATCCCATAGCAACTGCCGCATTGATGTTATTTGCGTTGTAAAGACCAATTAAATGAGATTTAAGACTGAAATTAATATAGTCTATAGCAACAAATGGATTGGCTTCTATTTTTTTAATATTTACATTCGCTTCACTCTTATGGACTCCAAATGTAAAAGAAGTAATTCCTGCAGATTTTTCGATTTGAATTGGATCTTCAAGATTTACAAAAGCCTGCTTATTGTTTTTTGCAAGATATTGATACATTTCGCTTTTACCTTCTATTACACCTTCAATACCTCCAAAACCTTCTAAATGCGCTTTTCCAAAGTTGGTAATATAACCATAATCAGGCTGTGCAATTTCGCATAAAAATGCAATCTCTTTTTTATGATTTGCTCCCATTTCGACAATACCAATTTCCGTTTCTTTAGTAAAAGACAATAAAGTCAACGGAACCCCAATATGGTTATTCAAATTACCTATTGTTGCTTTGGTCTTGTATTTTTTAGACAAAACCACATTTATAAGCTCTTTGGTAGTCGTTTTTCCGTTACTCCCCGTTAAGGCTACAATGGGTAATTTTAAATAAGTACGATGAAACTTTGCCAATTCCTGTAATGTTTCCAGACTATTTTCGACAAGAATAGTTCTCTCGTCTATAACATAAGATACATTATCAACAACAACATATAAAGCTCCCAATTCTAATGCTTTTGCCGCAAATGTATTGGCATCAAAGTTTTCTCCTTTTATAGCAAAAAACATGGCATCCTTTTCAATCTTTCTGGTATCAATTGAAACAGATTTGCATTGTAAAAATAAATTATGAATTTCCTGAATATTCATTTAAAAACAATTTTATAGGTGATAAAATTAGAAAAAAACAATGAACTTATCCTGACTTTTTTTAATTGGCTTCAAAATGATCTTTTTATTTCAAATTACGTCCGTTTATTTATTCTGCAGCAGTATCAGCAGCAGAGAAAAGTCAAAATAAATACCATAAAAAAATTCCAAATTCCTTACTGAAATATTCAGCTTTGGAATTTGGAATTTTATATGTTGAAATTTCTAAAACTTAATTTCTAGGCGATTTTCTTCTTTCAGCTTTTGCACCTACTCTAGACATTGCACATCTAAATCCGATGTAATCTGTAGCCATATCCTGAGGGAAATATCTTCTTTGTGCAGGATCTAACCAATAAGCTCTGTCTCTCCAAGAACCACCTTTGTAAACTCTTACATTATCATCGATTAATGTGGTACGTTTACTAGAGTTGTCATATTTTCTAACCATTTGACCTAAACTATCTGTAGTAACATTATGCTTAGGAGAGTTGTACATTGCCTGATCTGCTTTTGAACCAGCTTCTGAATCTCCAAAGTCAAAATATTTAGATGATTGTTTATCACCATCTCTATAATTGA
Organism: Flavobacterium chilense; assembly: GCF_001602525.1. Lineage (GTDB taxonomy): Bacteria > Bacteroidota > Bacteroidia > Flavobacteriales > Flavobacteriaceae > Flavobacterium > Flavobacterium chilense. Next base: position 51,714 of record NZ_LSYT01000011.1, on the reverse strand, counting down.
TGTTGTCACTTGTACTGAAGTTTTGTCTCAGGTAAGTTTCATTTTCATCAACCGGAACCTGAGCAATTTCTCCTGGTAAGTTTGTAGCAACTTTTTTACCGTTACTTAACGTTTTGTATTGAACATTATCTTTAGTGATAATTTCAATTTTACCATCTTTTCCAATTTTGTTTTTAGCATATTGATTTCCTCTAAAGTAGTTAAAATCATTTGCTTCATTATCAATAATAGGTCTGTAAACATCGGCAACCCATTCGGCTACGTTTCCAGCCATATCGTATAATCCAAAATCATTAGGAGCATAGCTTTTTACAGCATTTGTAATATCTGCACCATCGTCAGACCAACCTGCAATTCCACCGTAATCACCGTTTCCTTGTTTAAAGTTAGCCAATTGATCTCCTTTGTTTTTACGTTTAGATGAACGTGTATAATCTCCGGACCAAGGATATTTCTTTTGTCCTTTATATATATTGTATTCTCTTTGTCCAACATCAGCTGCTGCAGCATATTCCCATTCTGCTTCAGTAGGAAGTCTGTATTCAGGAAGGATAATACCTGAAGAACGTTGTGCGTATACGTTTTTAGCTTCTGGAGTTGTACCGTCTTTTCCTGCTTTTAGTCTTCTTCCGTTAGGGTTTTTCTTTAAAACAAGTTCTTCGTTACCTCCGTAAGTAGTACTTGGAGAAGCTACATAAGCTTCAGTATTAAAGATACTTTCAGCAGTAACATCTTGTGTTTTTGCACCTTTTTTAAGATATCCGTTTTTCTCTAAAACTGCCTCGTTAACACGGTCAGTTCTCCATTTACTAAATTCAACAGCCTGAATCCAGTTTACACCAACTACAGGATAGTTTGCATAAGATGGGTGTCTTAAGTAATTATTAGTCATCGTTTCGTTATACCCTAAACGATTTCTCCATACTAATGTATCAGGAGATGCACCTTCGTAAATATTTTTGTAATTTTCTTCTGTTGGTGGGAAAACTTTCTTTAACCATTCCAGGTATTCTAAGTACATACCATTTGTAACTTCAGTCTCATCCATGTAGAATGACTGAACGTGTTGTTGAGTTGGAGTGTTATTCCAATCGTGCATAACATCATCCTGTACTTTACCCATTGTAAATGTACCTCCCTCAACAAAAACTAAACCAGGTCCTGCCTGTTGTTTTTTTCCTGCATTTCTGGCAGCAGTTCCATTCTGACTATCTACATCCCAACCAGTTGCTCTGGAAGCGTGACTGGAACTCGATTTTTTGCTACAACTAGCCGTGCCCAACATCAATACCATTGACATCATTAATTGCAAGACTACAATTTTGTTTACTTTCATACTCATTCTTAGGTGATAAATTTAGGTGCTGCAATATAATAATTAACATTTAATTAGCAACATCTGTTCTAATAATTTTATTTAGCTGTTTTTTACCAGAAAATAACCTATAGTTACGAACGCAAAAATATACTTTTTATTATTTACTATAACATGAAATACTATATTTTTACTTACCAAATTTTTTTTAATTTAAAACCGTTTTACCTACTGATGAAACAAGCTTTAATCTTATATCTTTTTTTGATTCCAATTATCTCATTTTCCCAGATAAATGGCAACTTCACACTAGATTGGCAAAACAAAAAAGACATGAGTTTTGGCGACTCAAAAATAAAAATCCCGTATTTTTCAGGAAACAGTTTTCGCTACGACACTACAAAAAAAAGCATAATATTATTGCTAAATCTGAGCGAAACGAATTATTCAAACAGCAATTCTGTTCAAATTACGAACATAATCTATGAGCCAATGTCTGTTGCTGACCTGGGCGACCTGTCACATGAAAACATACCTGAAAAACCAAATGAAACGTTAAAAACAACCACCTCAAGAGATCAAAAACAAACTTTTCTATCGCTGTCTCCTATAATAAAGGACGGAAATGGCTATAAAAGGATCCAATCATTTTCTTACATTACAACAAACTCGGCATCAGCAAACAACAACACTTCTTCTTTTCAAAAATCAAATGCTGTTTACAATTCCGTTCTCGCTTCCGGAGACTGGTATCGTTTTTACATTGAGAAATCAGGCGTTTATAAAATCTCTAAATCTTTTCTGCAAAGCCTTGGGTTTGATCCGGGCAAAGTCGATCCGAGAAGAATAAAAATTTACGGAAACGGCGGCAGAATGCTACCTCTGGCAAATAACATTTATTATCCGGAAGATTTAGCCGAAAATGCGATTCAAATTATTGGTGAAAGCGATGGCGTTTTCAACAATGAAGATTATATTCTTTTTTATGGCGAAGGAGTAAGCAATTGGAATACCGAAAGCCAAACCAATCTTAACTTATACGACAACAAATCATATTACTATATTACTGCCACTGGCAACGACGGAAAACGAATTTCAAATTTAAACCAGCCGTCAGGAAGCACTACTTTAGAACTAAACACTTTTGACGACTATCAATTTCATGAAATCGACAAGACAAACATTGCTCACCTGGGACGCCAATGGTACGGAGAATCTTTCGACATTAATCAGGAACAGGAATTTGAGTTTAATTTTCCTAATCTGGAAACCACAACTCCAGTAAAAATACAATTAAACACAGCTTCAGCTGCTTACACCCCTACTTCTTTTGCAATTTCAGCAAACGGACAAAATATCGGAACGCTTAACTTTCAGGCTTTAGTTCCAAATGGGGACCAAAAATTTTACGAACAAAAACTACCCGCTAACAGCACTTTTGCAGGCGCTGAAAATGTAAAAATAAAACTTACCTATAATAATAATGGTGTACCGGGATCAAAAGGATATCTGGATTACATTAATTTAATTGCAAAAAGAAAACTATCAGGCACAGGAAAACAATTTAAATTTCAATACGACTTAGCCGGTTCAACAGCAGGAATCGCAAATTACACTATTGGAAACGCTTCCGGGATTTCTCAAATTTGGGATATCACAGACCTATATAATGTATCCAAAATAGAAAACACAAATCAGACTAGTTTTAGCTTTAAAGCTGCATTGGGAGAAATTAGAAAATATATCGCAATTGATGCTACTGATTATTATACTCCACTAAAAGAAAATCAGCCAAAGGTTGCTAATCAAAACTTAAAAGGAACTCTTTTCAAAAACATTCAAAACAGCTTCCAGGATATCGACTATGTTATTGTCACACCTAAATTTTTAGTTAATCAGGCCGAAAAGCTAGCCAATTTTCATCGAGTAAATTCTAATTTAAACGTAAAAGTAATTTCATTAGAGAACATCTATCAGGAATTCTCTTCAGGAAAACAAGATATCGCAGCCATTAGAAATTGCATCAAATACATTTATAACAATGCTTCATCTTCAGAAAAAAGAATAAAATATTTAAATTTATTTGGAGATGCTTCATTTGATTATAAAGACAGAATCGCAAACAACAATAATATTGTACCTATATATCAATCTGTAGTTAGCAATACAACCGGAGAAGCTTCGTTTGCATCTGATGACTTTTACGGACTTATGGATGCTAATGAAGGTATTGTCGTATTTCCTTTTGGAGGAATTGACATTGCTACAGGAAGAATGCTGGTTTCAGACAATGCTCAAGCCGGAGAAATGGTTAACAAAGTTCTGGAATACTACGACACCAAATCATACGGAAACTGGCGCAATAACATTGTTATGGTTAGCGATGATTCTGATCGGGATTCAGATGCAACATTACAATCCCGTCAAAACAATCTGGCAGATGTTATTGCTGCCCAAAAGCCTTTTTTCAATATAGACAAAATCCTTTTAGACTCTTATACACAGGAAGCATCTGCCGGAGGAGCGAGATACCCAAAAGCAAAAACAGATTTATTTAACGCTTTTGAAAAAGGCGCTTTAGTTTTTAATTATCTGGGACATGGTGGTGAAGATGGGTTATCAGCCGAAAGAATTTGGGAAAAAGCAGATGGTCAAAACTTAAGCAATCAATATAAGTATCCATTATTTATTACGATAACTTGTGAGTTTTCGAGATTTGATGACCCAACACGACCAACAGCCGGCGAATATACTTTTTGGAACCCAAAAGGAGGAGCAATTTCAATGCTGACAACAATTCGTGCAATTGGGCAATTTAATGCCGAAAATTTCAATGATAGTTTGAGCAAAAATTTATTTTCGTACGGATCAAATCAATACAACACAATTGCAGAAACCCTTCGAATTTCTAAAAACGAAAATCCAAGTTCAGCCAGTAATGTCATTTTCTATATTGGAGATCCTGCCTTAATGTTAGCTATTCCAAAACCAAGAATCAATTTAACAAAGGTAAACGACATTCCTGTTTCGCAAACCCTTCCGGATTTTCAATCTTTGGCAAAAATTAAAATATCAGGACAAATTACAGATGAAAACGACAATCTTTTAAGCAATTATAACGGAGAACTGGCTACAGCCATTTTCGATAAATTAATTACCACTACTACCTTAAATAATGATGGATATAGCCCTGCAATGTCATTTAAAATTCTGGGAGAAACTATTTTTAGAGGAAACGCTTCTATAACCAATGGCCAGTTTGAATTTAGCTTTGTAGTGCCACGTGATATCCGAATCCCGTTAGACTATGGCCGAATTAGTTTTTATGCAAAAAAGAATCTGGTTTTAGAGAACCAGACAGGCTTTAATACAGCCATAAAAATTGGTGGAATAAATCAAAATGCACCTCAGGACAATATAAGTCCAAAAGTGAAGTTATATATGAACGATGAAACTTTTGTATCTGGTGGAATCACAAATGAATCGCCTTTTTTATTGGCGTTTCTTGAAGATGAAAATGGTATTAATACAGCAAGCGGAATCGGGCATGACATTGTAGCAATTCTGGACGGAGACGTTAGTAATCCTTATATTTTGAACGATTATTATCAAACAAAACTTGATGATTACACCAATGGAAATTTGCGTTTTCCGTTACGAAATTTAGCTCCCGGAATGCACACTATAAGCTTCACAGCATGGGATGTTTACAACAATCCCGTAACCAGTGAGATACAATTTATTGTTGTTGGAGATGAAACATTGACTTTATCACACGTTCTTAATTATCCAAACCCCTTTTCAACTTACACCCAATTTTGGTTTTCACACAACAGGCCATACGAGCCTTTAGACGTTCAGGTACAGGTAATGACGATAACCGGAAAGGTAGTCTGGACAAAAAATCAGGTCATTACAACTGAAGGTTTTTTATCCAGAGAAATAAGTTGGGACGGAAAAGACGATTTTGGTGACAAAATCGGAAAAGGTGTGTATATTTACAAACTCACAGTTAAATCTAATTTAACGAATAAAAAGGCAGAAAAATACGAAAAGCTTGTTATCTTATAATAATATATATATTTGTATCATAAATACCATTAAACACGTAAATGAAAAAAATATCACAACTACTAATTTGTTTTTTAGTTATTTCTTACGCAAAAGCCCAAACCATTGAACGCCCCATTACGACTGGAGTTCCATTTTTATTAGTAGCTGCAGATGCAAGAGCAGCCGGTTTGGCAGATCAGGGTGTCGCAACTTCAGCCGATGCTTTTTCTCAACAATGGAACCCTGCAAAATACGCATTTTCAGTGGACAAACAAGGTCTTTCCATTAGTTACACCCCTTATTTAACAGACTTAGCCAATGACATCTCGCTGGGCCAGCTAACGTATTACAACAAAATCAACGAAAGAAGTGCCTTTGCAGGTAGTTTCCGTTATTTTGGTTTTGGAGACATTGAACTTAGAACAACAGGAGACCCAAACGAAGCCGCAAGAATTGTTTCACCTAATGAATTTGCCTTAGACGGATCTTATTCATTAAAGCTTAGCGAAACTTTCTCTATGGCAGTTGGCGCAAGATATATTCGTTCAAACTTAAAAATCGCTTCAGAAGATATTGACGCATCAGCAGCAAGTACTTTTGCTGTAGACATTGCTGGTTTTTATCAATCTGAGGAAATTGCTTATTCTGACTTTAACGGAAGATGGAGAGCCGGTTTCAACCTGCAAAACCTTGGTCCAAAAATAAGTTATGACAACGACAATATAAGCTCTAACTTTTTACCGGCAAACCTTAGATTAGGTGGAGGTTTTGATTTTATCCTTGATGATTACAACAAAGTTGGACTTAGCGTTGAATTCACCAAATTATTAGTACCAACTCCTCCGGGACCTGGAACTCCTGTAGATGCTAATGGCGATGGCGATTATAATGACCCGGGAGATATTTCTCAGGAACAGGCAGATGCAGCAAACTACAAAAACTACAATAATATAGGTTGGGTTTCGGGAATTTTTAAATCTTTTGGAGATGCTCCGGGCGGATTTAGCGAAGAATTAAAAGAAATCACTTATAGTGCAGCAGCAGAATATATGTATCAGGATGCTTTTGCTTTACGTGCAGGATATTTTCACGAAAGCCCTATGAAAGGAGCGAGACAATTTTTCTCTTTAGGTGCAGGTTTTAAATACAATGTAGTAAAAGTTGACGTTTCGTATTTATTTTCGACATCAAAAGTTAAAAATCCGTTAGAAAACACCCTTCGTTTTTCTTTAACCTTTAACTTTGGCGACAAATACGAAGTATATTAAACGCAAAAAATAAAAAAAACAATAACAATCCAAATTTCTATTTCTTAGAAATTTGGATTTTTTTTCCCATAAAAAGAAATGAAAGAAATAAGCATAACATCATCTTTTACCGTTTACAATTCATTAGAAGAACTTTCAAAAGACACACAGGATTTAATGAACGAGGCAATTGAAATTCGTAAAAAAGCATACGCACCCTATTCACAATTTAGAGTTGGAGCCGCATTATTGCTCGATAATGGCAAAATAGTTTTAGGTTCAAACCAGGAAAATGCTGCCTATCCATCCGGATTATGCGCAGAACGCGTTGCCATTTATCATGCCGGAAGTATTTATCCCGAAGCCAAAATCCTAAAAATTGCCATTACTGCAGCTTCAGACACAAATCAGACAAAAGCACCAATTCCGCCTTGTGGTTCTTGTCGTCAGTCTATTGCAGAATATGAAATCAAACAAGACACCCCTATTGAAATTTATTTTATGGGAGAAATTGGCGAAGTTTACAAATCTGCATCCCTAAAAAATTTACTCCCTTTTATGTTTGATAAAAAGTTCTTGTAAAAAAAAGCCAAAAAGTGGCTTTTAAATTTTACTTCTTAAACGGAATGTCTTATTTTTGCATCCCGACCTTTCGGGCGCAAATTTGTGGGAGGAAACTATTTTGCGTTATAGGCAACAATTGATAACACAAACAAACTTTAGCAAAAGAAAGAATTCAGATGAAAGAAGTTACAAAAGAAGTATATTTAAAGTGGTACGAAGACATGCTACTTTGGAGAAAGTTTGAAGACAAACTTGCAGCATTATACATTCAACAAAAAGTTAGAGGTTTTCTACACTTATATAATGGTCAGGAAGCTGTATTAGCAGGTGCTTTGCACGCTATGGATTTGACCAAAGATAAAATGATTACTGCTTACAGAAACCACGTTCAACCAATTGGAATGGGCGTTGACCCAAGAAATGTAATGGCTGAACTTTTAGGAAAAGTTACAGGAACTTCTAAAGGTATGGGAGGTTCTATGCACATTTTCTCTAAAGAACACCGTTTTTATGGAGGTCACGGAATTGTAGGTGGACAAATTCCGGTAGGAGCTGGTTTAGCTTTTGCTGATAAATATTTTGAAACCGGAGGAGTTACCATGACTTATTTTGGTGATGGTGCTGCAAGACAAGGTTCATTACACGAAGCTTTTAACATGGCTATGTTGTGGAAATTACCAGTTGTATTTATCGTTGAAAACAACGGTTATGCAATGGGAACTTCTGTAGAAAGAACTGCAAACCACACTGATATCTGGAAACTTGGTTTAGGATACGAAATGCCTTGTGGACCTGTTGACGGAATGAACCCTGTAAAAGTTGCTGAAGCAATGACTGAAGCAATTGACAGAGCCCGTCGTGGTGACGGACCAACTTTCCTTGAAATGAAAACGTACCGTTACAGAGGACACTCTATGTCTGATGCACAATTATACCGTTCAAAAGAAGAGGTTGAAGAGTACAAAAAAATTGACCCTATTACTCAGGTTTTAGATGTAATTAAGGATCAAAAATATGCTACAGAAGAAGAAATCGAAGCAATCGACCAAAGAGTTAAAGACTTGGTTGAAGAATGTGCGAAATTCGCTGAAGAATCTCCATATCCGGACTTACAACAATTATACGATGTAGTATACGCACAAGAAGACTATCCATTTACACCTCATAAACTATAACATCATGGCGATTAAAGTAACAATGCCTCGTTTGAGCGATACTATGACGGAAGGAACGGTAGCGACTTGGTTAAAAAAAGTAGGCGACAAAATCAGCGAAGGAGATATTTTAGCTGAAATTGAAACAGATAAAGCAACTATGGAGTTCGAATCATTCAACGAGGGAACTCTTTTACATATTGGAATTCAGGCTGGAGAAACTGCTCCGGTTGATTCATTATTAGCAATCATTGGTAAAGAAGGAGAAGATATTTCTGCTCTTTTAGCCGGTGGTGATGCTCCTGCTGCTGAAGCAAAAACAGAAACTGCTGCTCCTGCAAAAGCTGCAACTGAATTACCAAAAGGTGTTATAGTAGTAACTATGCCACGTTTGAGTGATACAATGACTGAAGGTACAGTAGCAACCTGGTTGAAAAAAGTAGGTGACACTGTAGCCGAAGGCGATATTTTAGCTGAAATTGAAACAGACAAAGCTACTATGGAGTTTGAGTCTTTCAATGCCGGAACATTATTATATATAGGAATTCAGGAAGGAAACACAGCTCCTGTTGACAGCTTATTAGCTATCATTGGACCTGCCGGAACTGACATTTCAGGAATTGCTGACAATTATACTGCCGGAGGTGCTACAACTACAAGTGCTCCTGCTGCAGAAGAAACAAAAGCTGCTCCTGCTGCTGAAAAAGCAACAGAAACTGTAGCTGACAATTCAAACGGAGGAAGAATTTTAGCTTCGCCTTTAGCTAAGAAAATTGCTTCTGACAAAGGAATTCAATTAAATCAGGTGAAAGGTTCTGGAGAAAACGGACGTATCGTAAAAAGCGACATCGAAAACTTTACTCCATCTGCACAAGCACAACCTGCTGCAACTACAACTTCTGCTGCACCAAAAACTGAAACTGCCGCTCCTGCTGCACCAAAAGTATTTGTTCCTGCCGGAGAAGTTTACACAGAAGAGATCAAAAACTCTCAAATGCGTAAAATTATTGCAAAACGTCTTGCTGAATCATTATTTACAGCACCTCACTACAACTTAGTGATCGAAGTAAGCATGGATGAAGCAATGGGCGCAAGAGCAACAATCAATACTGTTCCTGATACAAAAGTATCTTTCAACGATATGGTAATCAAAGCTTGTGCTTTAGCATTGAAAAAACACCCAAAAATCAACTCTCAGTGGAAAGAAGATGCAATCATCATCAACCACCACGTAAATATTGGTGTTGCTGTAGCTGTTGAGGACGGATTAGTAGTTCCTGTATTGAAATTTACAGATGCTATGAGCTTATCTCAAATTGGTGCTTCAGTAAGAGATTTGGCAGGAAGAGCTAAAAACAAAAAATTAGGACCACAAGAAATGGAAGGAAGTACTTTTACAGTATCTAACCTTGGAATGTTTGGTATCACTGAATTCAATTCAATTATCAACCAGCCAAACTCTGCCATCCTTTCTGTAGGTGCAATTGTTGAAAAACCAGTAGTTAAAAATGGTCAGATCGTAGTTGGAAACACCATGATGTTATCATTGGCTTGTGACCACAGAACAATTGACGGTGCAACTGGTGCTCAATTCTTACAAACATTAAAACAATACATCGAAAGCCCGGTTACTATGTTGGCATAATTTTATTGTCAGCCGGAGCCAAGTCGAAGGTTATATTTAATAAAATCCCGTTTTGTTTATTCAAAACGGGATTTTTTGTTTAATTTTCATGCTCAAATTCAATACTTCATAAAATGAAAAAACTAACCCTTCTAATCTTGTTTCTTACAGCAATTGCCTGCCAGAAAAAAGACCAAACAGAAAAACCAACCGCCGTTATAGACGAACACAGCTATTCTAAACCCGAACTTGCTGTTGTAAAACACCTGGATCTTGACATCAAAGTTGATTTTGATACCCAAACCATATCAGGAAAAGCTTCGTGGTTAATTGATAACATCAGCAAAGGAAATGAAATTATTTTCGACGAAAACACTCTTAACATTACCAAAGTAACCCTGGGAGACGACGAAAAAGAAACCAAATTTGAACTTGGTACAGCCGCTGAATTTCACGGAAAACCACTTCATATTACAATCGAGCCTAACACAACCAGAGTAAACATTTACTACAACACAACAAAAGATGCCGTAGCATTACAATGGTTAACACCTGCACAAACAGCTGATAAAAAGAAACCTTTTCTTTTCTCACAAGGCGAAAGTATCTGGTCACGCACCTGGATTCCGTGTCAGGATTCACCGGGAATTCGTTTTACTTATAATGCAAAAGTTACCGTTCCTAAAGATTTATTAGCGGTTATGAGCGCTGTAAATCCACAAAAGAAAAATGATACCGGAGTATATACCTTTAAACAAGACAAAGCAATTCCGTCTTATTTAATGGCTATTGCAGTAGGAGATATTGAATTTCAGGCAATCGATAACAGAACCGGAGTTTACGCAGAACCATCGATGTTAAAAAAATCAGCCTGGGAATTTGCTGAACTTGGCAAAATGGTTGTTGCCGCCGAAAAACTTTACGGGCCTTACCGTTGGGGACGTTATGATGTACTGGTCCTTCCTCCTAGTTTTCCTTATGGTGGAATGGAAAATCCAAATTTAACATTCTTAACTCCTGGCGTTATTGCCGGAGATCGTTCTTTAACTAGTCTATTGGCTCACGAATTAGGACACAGCTGGAGCGGAAATTTAGTAACAAACGCTACCTGGGATGATATCTGGCTAAACGAAGGTTTTACAACTTATGTAGAACACCGTATTGGTGAAGCCATTTTTGGCAAAAAAGAATTTGACATGCAAAATGTTATCACACGCAAAGAATTAGTTGATAATGTAGCAGAATATGGAGACACCAATCCAGATACCCGCTTAAAAGTATCTCTGACAGGAAGAAATCCTGATGATGGAATCAGTATGATTCCTTATGTAAAGGGCTATGCTTTTTTAAGAGTAATTGAAAATGCTGTAGGTCGTGAAAAATTTGATATTTTCATTAAAAATTATTTTGATGCACACGCTTTCAAATCTATCACAACAGAAGATTTTGTAAAATACATAAACGAAAACCTTATTAAAGGAGACAAAACCCTGGCTGATAAAATAAAACTGGAAGACTGGATTTACAAACCGGGTATTCCATCTAACATTACACCAGTAAACTCTGCCGAATTTGATGCTATTGATAAAATTCAAAAAAGCTGGAGAGAAACCGGCGTAAAAGGTTTAAGTCAAAAAATAACAACAACCGCAGAAAAACAATATTTTATAGACCATCTTCCAACTGATATTACACCAAAAGAAATGGAAGCACTTGATAACGAATTCAACTTTACAAAAGGCGGAAATTTCATTATCAAACGCCAATGGTTTGTTCAGGCAATTCGCTATCAATATAAAGCTGCAAATCCTGCAATCGAACAATTTTTGATTGGAATTAGCAGAACAGGATCTGTAATGATGCTTTATAAAGAAATGATTAAAACCCCTGAAGGAAAAGTTTGGGCAAAACAAGTTTTTGACAAAGCCAAATCCGGATATCATGCTACGACAATTCAGGCGGTTGAAGGAATCTTAAAATAAGATCTCTCACTCAGCAAACTATTTATAGTTCTACTCAAAATATATAAACCTAAAATCCCCTGTTACAAATTGTAACAGGGGATTTTTTTTGATATAAAAAACTAATCTTTATTCTTAGCTTCTATCCATTTTGCCATATATTTTGTGCTTTTTAAAGTATGATGCTGGAGCAGACTCCCCATAAAATTATGCAGGCGATGATTTTCAGCATTGTTCAGCAACGATTCAACCGCTTCAATAAGTGAATCTGAGTATTTACTCTTTTGAAAACACTCATTTACAATATCAATTCCGTTTTTTTGAGATTGTTCCCATAGAGTTTTATTCTGATACAAAGCAATTGCCTGATTTGCAAATTCCTGAATATCATCGGCAATAAAGCCATTCCAGGGTAAATTAGCATGCATTGCCTCAGAACCTGTTAAAGTTGTTATACTTGGCGTTCCGCATTGCATTGCTTCGAGTAATTTTCCTTTTAAACCAGCACCAAAACGAATTGGAGCCAGAACAACTCTCGATTTTTTCACGACTTCATTTGCATCTTCAGCTCTTCCCATAATAAAAAAACCATTTTTGGGTTGGTGTAGTTGCAAAACTTTTTGAGAAGGATAAGCGCCATACACTTCTAAAACAGCTTCAGAAAATTGATTTCTGATTAACGGCCAAATTGTTTCTTTTAAATACTGAACAGTATTCCAATTGGGTTCATGAAGAAAGTTCCCTATAAAAACAAAGTTCTTTCTGTTCTCAAATGAAGGCAATCTCAAAAGATCCTTTTCAGACATTTGATCAACCAGAAAAGGCAAATAATACAGTAAAGCCGAATCGATTTTAAACACCTCATTCAAAACATTCATTTCGAATTCAGAAATAATCAAAGACAAATCACATCTTAAAATACTAGCAATTTCTCTTTTTGCTACTTCTTCAGACAACAAATCACTTAAAACAAATACCCTGTTTTCTTTAAATGCTTTTTGTCTCGCTGTTCGCAAACAATGCAAATCCTCTGTATCTAATAACCTAATTGCTTTAGGACAATTTTCAGACACGCGCCATCCAAACTGTTCTTCAATCATAAAACGATCAAACAAAACCACATCCGGATTGAGCGCAATTATAAATTCATCAAAACTTGAATTATTTAGTTCAATAGATTTTTTCTCTACACCCAATTCAGACAAATCAACCATAAAATCACTATCCAAAGCGGGACTCGCAAATGTAATCTCATACTTATTCTGCTTAAAAATAGAGATCAATTGCATCATTCTGCCTCCTGCCGCAGACGAATTTGGTTCAGGCCAGACAAAGCCAATGATTAAAAGTTTTTTTTCTTGATTCATTTTAATTCTTTCAAGCTACAAAATAATGCTTTTTTAAGCGCATTTACACGATATTTCCTAATTTTCAGTTCTAAAATGACTAATTTTGCAGGATACTTTTTTTCAATAAATTATGTTAGGATTAAAATTAGCCACAGACCCTCGTTGGGTAAATATTGTCGAATCAAATATCGAAGAAATTTTGACGGACCATGCCTGGTGCGAACAAAAAGCAGCTTCGAATGCCATAAGCCTTGTTACTTACAATTCTGAATTAGAAGAACTGGTAACCGAAATGCTTGTAATTGCCAGAGAAGAATTAGAGCATTTACAAATGGTTCACGACATTATCAAAAAGAGAGGTTTGACTCTGGGGCGCGAAAGAAAAGATCATTATGTAAATGAGCTTTTTAAATTTATGAAAAAAGACGGTAGCCGAAAAGATGCACTTTGCGATCGTTTATTATTCTCAGCTATGATCGAAGCCAGAAGCTGCGAGCGTTTTAAGGTACTTTCAGAAAACATAAAAGATCAGGAATTAGCCAAATTCTATCATGACTTAATGATTTCTGAAGCCGGACATTACACTACTTTTTTAGGATTTGCACGTAAATACACAGACAATATAGATATCGATAAACGCTGGAAAGAATGGATTGAATACGAAGGTTCTATTATTACCAATTACGGAAAAAGTGAAACCGTACACGGATAATTGATCCTTTAATTTTATTTACCTCTTACCTATAAATACACAAATTTGTTATGTCTACAAATAAAACGAAGTCTATTTTATTAAAAACGGCTAAATATCTAGGAATTACTTTTGTTGTTATTATTGGGTTATTGTTTTTGACACCTATTATTTTTGCTGATAAAATCAAGGAACAAATCAAAAAAACGGCTAATGAAAGATTAAGTGCAGAACTGAATTATTCTGATGTTTCTGTTTCATTTTTTCACCATTTTCCATCATTAACCCTAACATTAGACAACTTAAGTCTTAACGGATCAGCCCCTTATACAAACGAAAAATTCATTACTGCAAAAGAAGTTTCTTTTGGAATAAATATCGCGAGTTTGGTTTTTAGTAAAGAAGTAAAAATTGATCAGATCTATTTATCCGATTCGTTTATCAATGTAAAAGTAAACCCAAAAGGAGAAGCCAATTACAACGTTTACAAATCATCTTCACAAGCTTCAAAATCAAAAGACAGCTCTGAGACAGCTTTAAAACTGGAACGTATAGAGATTTTAAACAGTAAAATTATATACGACGACCAGTCAACCAAAGTTCATTTTGACGCTTTTGGTTTTAACTATTTAGGAAAAGGCGATTTAAACAAAGCTGTATTTGATTTATATTCGAAAGCCAAAATCGAAAAACTAAATATCGTTTATGAAAATGAGCCTTATTTAATGAATAAAAAAATTGATGCAGACCTGATCACAAAAGTAAATGTAAACTCGTTATCGTTCTTTTTTCAACAGAATAACTTAAAAATCAACCAGCTTTTGGTCGATTTCAAAGGGAAATTCGATTTCCTGAAAGACGGCTACAATATGGATTTTGTCATCAAATCTGACAACAGTGATTTGTATGATGTTTTTACCGCTTTTCCTCCAAAATACATTACCTGGCTTTCTAAAACCGAATTAAAAGGAAACACCAATTTACTTTTAACTTTAAAAGGAGATTATATTGCTTCAAAAAAAATAGCTCCGGATCTTAACTTAGATGTCAAAATAGACAACGGATTTGTAAACTATAACAAAAGCGCATTTCCGGTTTCTAATTTAAATTTAGACATAAAAACAAAAGTGCCGTCACTAAATCCGGACCTTGTAATTGTTGATGCTAAAAATTTATCTTTAAACATCAATAAAGATTACTTAAAGTCACAATTCTATATCAAAGGTGTGAACACTCCTGATATTAATGCTGATTTTAAAGCCAAAATTGATCTGGAAAAACTAACAAAAGCACTCGGAATCCCGAATATCGTTTTAAAAGGAAGTTTAGCAGGCGATATAAAAGCAAACGGAATATTTGATCAGAAAAACAAACGTTTTCCTGTTACAAAAGGAATTCTTGATTTAGAAAACGGGTATTTAAAAACACCTTATTATCCAAATCCAATCACCAATATTACTATAAAATCAAAAATCGAGAATCAAAAAGGAACTTTTGATGATTTAAGAGTGAGCCTGAAACCTACTCAGTTTACCTTTGAAGGCAAACCTGTTTTTGTTGAAGCCGATTTAAGCAATTTCGATAACCTTGCTTATGATATCAAAGCAAAAGGCGAATTGGACGTAAACAAAATATATAAAGTTTTTTCCCAAAAAGGACTTGATTTAGATGGTTTTGTAAAAGCTGATTTGGTTTTAAAAGGCAAACAAAGCGATGCTGAAAAAGGAAACTACAGCAAACTTTACAACAAAGGAACTCTGGAGCTTAGAAACATTGGTATCGCATCAGAATATCTGCCTAAGAAATTTATCATCAAAGAAGGTGTTTTTAAAATCAATCAGGATAAAATGTCTTTCAATAACTTTTTGGCAGCTTACGGCGAATCCGATTTTAAAATGAACGGTTATTTACAGAATGTCTTCAATTATGTAACCACAAAAACAGGCATTTTAAAAGGCTCTTTTAAAGTTACCTCGAGATACATCAATGTTGATGAGTTCATGTCAAGTACCCCAGCCAATACCTCTGTTACAGCACCCAAAACCGAAACCACAGCTTCTCAATCCGAAGCCAGACAAACCGGAGTTATCATAATTCCAACCAATTTGAATTTACAGTTTATCGCAAATGCCCAAAAAGTAAATTTTGACAAGTTAAATCTTCAAAATGCTGTTGGAAATTTAAACATGAACAAAGGAAAATTGAGCATGCAAAACACAGGCTTTAATTTAATTGGCTGCAATGTAAACATGAACGCCACTTATCAGGCCGTTACACCTCAAAAAGCAAATTTTGAGTACGCAATTAAAGCTGACGATTTTGATATTAAAAGAGCTTATAACGAAATTGAGGTTTTTAGAAAAATGGCGAGCGCTGCCGAAAAAGCACAAGGAATCGTTTCTGTAGATTATCAATTAAAAGGCCGATTAAATGGCAATATGGATCCGGTTTACCCTTCGCTTGTTGGCGGAGGAATACTTTCTGTAAAAGATGTAAAAGTAAGAGGATTAAAAATGTTTAATGCTGTAGGGAAACAAACCAATACTGAATCCATAAAAAATCCGGATCTTTCTAAAGTTGATATTAAAACTACGATTAAGAACAACATCATAACTGTAGAACGCTTTAAATTCAAGTTTGCAGGCTTTCGACCAAGAATTGAAGGCACAACAAGTTTAGACGGAAAACTAAACTTAAAAATGCGCTTAGGCTTACCTCCTTTTGGTATCTTTGGAATTCCGTTAACCGTGACCGGAACACAAAATAGCCCAAAAGTAAAAGTTGGCCGCAAAACAGAAGATCTCGAAGAAACAAAAGACACTGAATAATAAAAATCAAAACCTGTTCGACATGAACAGGTTTTTTTATTTTTAAGCTAAATATAACATTTGCGACACATACAAAATACCTTTTGCCAACAGCCATAACAATACTGCCATTCCCAAAAATCCCCAGGTCCAGGTGTTACTTCTTTTCCAACTGAAGAAAAATGATGGAATCTCCCAATATTTAATTACAATAAAAACACTTACTCCAATCAAAGAAACCCAGATCATCTGAGCCGAACGAATATTAAAACTATATACCAAAACAGCTGCAAAAAAGAAAACCGTAATAAATTGTATGTAATAGTAGTTTCTATAATTGCGTTTGAAATTATCTTTAAGCGACAACAACAAGAAGGATATAATCAACAAACTTGTCAAAGCAACGATCATATAAGAAAAAACAGGATTTTTGAGCCACACAAGCACACCACCAATAATCAAAGCCAAAACAACGCAGGCAGCAAGCGAATAAACACTTCTTTCTACATAAGTATCCTTATCTTTAAACGGAATAAGCACAGGATACATATATTTCTCCAAAGTACGCCAAAAAGGCAAAGCACAAATAAACGCCATACCTGAAACCACAATTTCATAATTGTATAAAGTATCAGCCGGAATTTTATATAGTATATACAAAAGCGCCATAGTAACAATAAGAGCTGGCAGGCAAATTGTTTTTAGCGTTTCCCATTTATCATTTCTCCAAAAATTATTCTTTATTTCGAAAATATACTTCTGAACTAAATATTTAC
Source organism: Flavobacterium chilense (assembly GCF_001602525.1). Lineage (GTDB taxonomy): Bacteria > Bacteroidota > Bacteroidia > Flavobacteriales > Flavobacteriaceae > Flavobacterium > Flavobacterium chilense. The sequence goes on along the minus strand of NZ_LSYT01000011.1, from coordinate 34,173 downwards.
GGGTAAAAATTGCCGTCGACTGACTCCATAACAAAAAGAGACCTGTATGAATTACTATAGCACGCAATGTCATTTCATCTATCAAACATCCACCAACAATACACACAACACCTATTAATAAAAGTTCGTAAGTCAATAAAATTGCCGAAAACAAAAGTCTGAATAATGGAGCAAATTGTTTAATCAGAATATCTATAAGTGAGTTCCAATAATTACGCAACAAGCCTATTATAGCACATATTGCAATAAATGCCGCCAGATATAACATCCAATTCGTGAGAGACTGTGCCTGCATCCATACCTGAACCACAGAATCCTTTACAGGAATATAGACAACATGGGAGTTGATATAGATCTCATTTGCCAAATAGTTTCTTGTCGTATCATTAATCCCGGGAAGCTGATTTTTATGACGCTCCCAATACACATTGCCATCAGAGCCATTTTTTTGCAAAACAGCAAATTCGTATAAAATCTTTTTTTGAGAGTCACTCAATGACGCTAATTGTTCTGTAGTATGAATTTCTTTTGCAAACAGACTTGTACAGAAAAGAAATAAAAGGAAAACTATATTTTTCAAGATTACGATAGATTTGTCTATCCAAAAATACAAATAATAAACCTTTAATAAGAAACTACATTGGGTTCATATTTCACCAAAACAAAAAACCCGCTCTTTTCAGAACGGGTTTTGTAATAAGTAATCTAATGATTATGCTTCGAATGGAAGGATAGATACATAAGATTTGTTATCTTTTTTCTTTTGGAACTTAACAACTCCAGCTACTCTTGCGTGTAATGTGTGATCTTTACTAATGTAAACGTTTTCACCTGGATTATGTTTTGAACCTCTTTGTCTAACGATAATGTTACCAGCAATAGCAGCTTGACCACCAAAAATCTTAATGCCTAAACGTTTTGATTCTGATTCTCTACCATTCTTCGAACTACCGACACCTTTCTTGTGAGCCATGACGTATGAGTTTAAATATTGTTATTATTCTTTAGTAGCTTCTTTTTTTGCTTTTGGAGCTGCTTTTTTTGCTTTTGGAGCTTCTACTTCTTCAGTAGCTGCATCTTCTGCTACAACTGCTTTTTTAGCTGCTGCTTTTTTAGTTCCTCCAGCTGCAGTAATACCTTCAATTACAATTTGAGTAAGATATTGTCTGTGACCATTTCTTTTTTTGTATCCTTTTCTTCTTTTCTTTTTGAAAACGATAACTTTGTCTCCTTTTAAGTGTTGTAACACTTTAGCTTCTACTGAAGCACCTTCTATAGCTGGGGCGCCTAAAGTTACATTTCCATTATCATCTAATAAAAGAACTTTGTCAAAAGAAACTTTTGAACCTTCTTCATTAGCTAAACGGTGAACATAAACCTTTAAGTCTTTGCTTACTTTAAATTGTTGCCCTGCTATCTCTACGATTGCATACATACCAAATTGATTTATTGATTTTTAAGGTTGCAAATATACAATTAATAATTTATTGTGCAATCTCTTATTCTAAAAATATTTTTTTGCCTTTAAAGTCTGTTTTTCAGGTTCTTTTAACAGCGTTTCTAAAAATAAACATATGTAAAATACTGTTAAAAAACTTATTATTCATATAAGATAAACAAAAAAGTTTACTTTTGGTGTAACGATAACCAACTCTTTACTACCTACTAAAAACAGGTAAATATAATTTTATTAATCTTTTATGAAAAATTCAATAATGATGTTAAGTGCAGCACTAATGCTTGGCGGAGTAGCTCACGCTCAAAAGGTAGCTTTTGAAGAATATAATTTAGACAACGGTATGCATGTTATCCTGCATAACGACACATCGGCTCCAGTAGTTGTTACCTCTGTAATGTATCATGTTGGATCTAAAGACGAACGACCGGACCGTACTGGTTTTGCTCATTTCTTTGAACATTTATTATTTGAAGGAACGCAAAATATAAAACGTGGAGAATGGATGAAAATCGTTACCGCAAACGGAGGAGTAAACAATGCAAACACTACTGATGACAGAACTTATTATTATGAAGTCTTTCCATCAAACAACTTAGAGCTTGGTTTATGGATGGAATCTGAAAGATTAATGCATCCTGTAATTAACAAAATTGGAGTTGAAACCCAGAATGAAGTTGTTAAGGAAGAAAAAAGAATGCGTTACGACAATCAGCCTTACGGGAATATACTTCCTGAGGTAAAAAAGAATATGTTCAAAAATCATCCGTACCGCTGGACAACAATTGGCTCCATGAAAGATCTGGATGCCGCAACTCTGGAAGAATTTCAGGCGTTTAATAAAAAATTCTACACTCCAAACAATGCAGTCCTGGTTGTAGCAGGGGATTTTGACAAAACCAAAGCCAAAGAATGGATTCAAAAGTATTTTGGACCAATTCCAAAAGGTGAAGTTGTAAAAAAACAAACTTATACCGAGGAACCAATCACCCAAACTATAAAAGCAACATACGAAGATCCTAATATTCAGATTCCGATGATTGTTGCTTCTTACAGAACACCATCAATGAAAACAAGAGATGCCAGAGTTCTGGATCTAATCTCTTCTTATTTAAGTGATGGAAAAAGTTCAAAACTGTACAAAAAAATAGTCGATGACAAAAAAATGGCACTTCAGATTGGAGCCGTTGGTTTTAGTCAGGAAGATTATGGTATGTACATTTTATACGGCTTACCAATGGCACCAAACACAACAGCGGACATTTTGAAAGAAATGGACGAAGAAATTGTAAAAATCCAAACCGATTTGATTTCTGAAAAAGATTATCAGAAATTGCAGAATAAATTCGATAATAATTTTGTGAATGCAAATTCAAGCTTAGAAGGAATTGCTGACAACCTGGCTTCTTTTTACTTACTTTATGGAGATGTAAATTTAATTAACACTGAAATCGACCTCTACCACTCTATTACAAGAGAAGAAATCAGAGAAGTCGCTAAAAAGTATTTAAATCCAAATCAACGTTTAGTTTTAGATTACATCCCTTCAACAAAAGCTCAAAATTAAGACCATCGAATCATGAAAAGAATACATACATTTTTAATCCTTTTATTCCTAACTGGAATTATGCAAGCACAAGACCGTCCACAACCAAAACCAGGCAATGCGCCCGTAGTCAATATCAAAAAGCCACAAACTTTTGTATTGGCAAACGGTATGAAAGTTTTGGTAGTTGAAAATCATAAATTACCAAGAGTAAGTTTTAACCTGACCTTAGATAACGCTCCTTTTACTGAAGGGAATAAAAAAGGCGTTGATGAGTTAACCAGCAGTTTAATTGGTAACGGAACTAAAAAAACAACCAAAGAAGCCTTTAACGAAGAGATTGATTTTTACGGTGCTAATATCAATTTTTCATCTTCGGGAGCTTATGCAAGTTCGCTTTCTAAATATTCAGGACGTGTTTTAGAACTTTTGGCCGAAGGCGCTTTACAACCTAACTTCACCCAAACTGAATTTGACAAGGAAAAAGCAAAATTACTGGAAGGTCTTAAAGCCGACGAGAAAAGTGTTCCGGCAATTGCAGGCAGAGTTGTTGATGTTTTAGCCTTTGGAAGAAATCACCCTTCAGGAGAATATCTTTCAGAAGAAACTGTAAAAAATGTTACACTTGCTGATGTTCAGACTAACTACTCTACTTATTTTGTTCCTGAAAATGCTTATCTAGTTATCATTGGCGACATTAAATTTAAAGAAACAAAAGCAGCTGTAGAAAAACTTTTTGGCGGATGGAAAAAGCAAGCTGCTCCAAAAAACAGCTATCCAAATCCGGAGAATGCTTCTAAACTTCAAATTGACTTTGTAGACGTTCCCAATGCAGTACAATCTGAGATCTCATTGGTAAATACAGTTAATCTAAAAATGAGCGATCCTGATTTTTTCCCTGCAGTTATTGCCAATCAAATTTTAGGAGGTGATTTTAATAGTTACCTAAACATGAATTTACGTGAACAACACGCCTGGACATATGGCGCAAGTTCAAGCATTGGAGCCGGGAAATATGTAACAAAATTCAAAGCTTCATCTGCCGTTAGAAATACCGTTACCGATAGCGCAGTTGTTCAGTTTATAAAAGAAATTAAACGAATCAGAACCGAAAAAGTTACTGAAGAAATGCTACGAAATGTGAAAGCGGGATACATTGGACGATTTGTAATGCAGGTTGAAAAACCACAAACTGTTGCCCGATACGCCTTAAACATTGAAACCGAAAAGCTTCCTGTAGATTTCTACGAAAAATACATTCAGACTGTAAACAACGTTACGGCAGATGATATTTATCGTGTTGCCAACAAATATTTCTTATTAGACAATATGAGGATCGTAATTGTCGGAAAAGGCTCTGACATACTTACAGGTTTAGAAAAACTACAAATTCCGATTTTTTATTTTGACAAATACGGAAATCCTGTTGAAAAGCCTGTAACTAAAAAAGAAGTTCCGGCAGGAATTACAGCCAAAACCGTTTTCGAGAATTACCTAAAAGCAATTGGAGGAGAGAAAGTAGTTGCTACTGTAAAAACTTTATCTATGAACGGTTCAACTACGATTCCACAAGCTCCAACTCCTTTAACTTTTACTTCTAAATTAGATTCAAAAGGAAAAATGATGGTTTCGCTTGCAATGGGAACAATGAATTTAATGAAACAGGTTGTAAATGAAAAAGGTGCTTACATAGAACAACAAGGACAACGCAAAAATCTTGAAGGAAACGATCTTGTCGAAATGAAAGCGAATGCTGCTCCTTTTGAAGAATTACAACTTGTAAAAAGAACAGATTTAAAAGTAGACAGAATCGAACCAATAAACGGAAGCGATGCTTATGCCATAAAAGATGACAAAACAACTTATTTTTATGATGTTAAATCAGGCTTGAAAGTAGCAGAATCTAAGGTACGTGAACAAGGCGGAAAGTCTGCAACACAAATTACAAACTTCAATGATTACAGAGAAGTAAAAGGTGTAAAAGTTCCCTTTAACTTAGTTCAGAATGTAGGCTTTGAATTGGATATCAAAATGTCTGACATTAAAATAAACGAAGGAGTTTCGGATAAAGATTTCTTATAGAAAGACTCAAAGGCACAAAGACTCAGAGCTGCAAAAGCTCTGGGATGATTTCCTTATAAAGCTCTCTCAAAGTACAAAACTTTGAGAGAGCTTTTTTTTATACTGTTTTGTCAGGCTGAGCGGAGTCGAAGCTTCGTTCCGGTTGACACTCCCTTCAACTTCGCTCAGGCTAACATTCATAGTCATTTTACAAATCACATTTCACATTTCACAACTAAAACTACTTCTTAGCTGACAAATAAACTCCTATCAGAATAATAAAGGCACCAAAAAACTGAATTGGCGTTAGCATTTCATTATCCATTAATCCCCAGAAAAAAGCAACTATAGGAATTAAATACGTTACTGATGTTGCAAACACAGGCGAAGACATTTGTATTAATTTAAAAAACAATACATTCGCTATTCCGGTTCCTAAAACACCTAAAATCATTACGAAGAAAATGGAATGCTGTGTAATATCTATATTTATTCTTTGTGAAATATCTGTCGTACTTAAGATAATAAGTGCCGGTAAAAGTAAAACTGCAAAATTCCCTGTTGTGATACTCAATGAGTTCAGATCAGATAAGTACTTCTTGATTAAATTTACATTTATAGCATAACAAAGTGTAGCAATTACCACCAAAATCACATAATAATAGTTTTGACCGGGATGAGATGAAGCTCCGCTTAAAACCAGCAGTAAACAGCCTGCTAACCCCACAAAAACGCCTAAAACCTGTCGTTTTTGAAATTGGATTCCAAAAGCAATTATTCCCAAAACCAATGTATTCAAAGGTGTAAGCGAGTTTAATATTGCAACGATTGAACTGTCAACCTGAGTTTCTGCAATGGCAAAAAGATATGCCGGAGTAAAAGTGCCAAAAACAGACGTTATCGCGACAAATTTCCATTGTCTGCGCGAAATCTTCTTCAAACTTTTAAAGCCAACGATCAACAGAAACAAAGCCGCAAAAATAATTCGGAAAGATCCCACCTGAACAGCTGTTAATCCTACCAAACCTCTTTTTATTAAAATAAAAGAGCTTCCCCAAATAAGTGAAAGCACAAATAAATAAAGCCACTTTAATTGCTTTGCATCCATAAAACGTATTTTACTGCAAATTTGTAATAATTTTATGAACTGACCACTTCATTTTTATTAATTTTGCAAAGAATACAACTGTCTAATTAAAATCATATATAATGAAATTTACGAAGATTATAGCAACTTTCGCCATAGCAAGTTTAGTATTAGTAAGCTGCAAAAAAGAAGAAGATAAAAGCTTAGCTTTAATTAAAGCTCAAGCCGAAAAAGAAGCTCCAAAAGAACATAAAGTAATTGCTGCTGAAAACGCACAAACTGCAAGTTTCACCATCGAAGGAATGACCTGCGCTATGGGATGTGCCAAAACAATCGAAAAAGAATTATCGAATTTAGACGGAGTAGAAAAAGCTACTGTTGATTTTGATAAAAAAACAGCTACTGTTGTATTTGACAAAACTGTTCAAAATCAAGAAAACCTAACCAAAGTTGTTCAGGCAACCGGAGACGGAAAAACATATAAGGTTTTGAATTTTAAATCTTAAATTCGAAATTCAACAATTAAAAAAGGCGTTCAAATTTGAACGCCTTTTTAATTTATATTTGCTAACAAACTTTGCATTCACGAGCAAAATGCTCGCCAGCATGGGGAAGAATAAATATGTACAATGAAATACAAAAAAAACTTTTAATCATATATTTAGTTGACATTACAGCCTGATGGAATTCTATTTACACCACATCGAAAAGTTTAAATTGTTAGCAGTAATTTTATATCACTCCAAAAAAAAAAAAAAAAAAATGAACCAAAAAACAATAGAGGAACGACATCCGTTGTTTAAAGAATTATATAGTCGAGTAAATGATCTAATTTATGTAGGCAATTGTTCAACTTTCAGATTACTTACTGATTTTTATAAGGATGATGTTCCTTATACAATCCAAAATATGTATGGAGAATTGTTAAATAGTTATCCAGATTTAAAAGATATACCTTTTGCTGAAGAGTTTAATTTTAACGATAACGACAAGGTATTACTTATATCACCTGAAAATTATATTACGTTTATTGACCGCAACAAAGACAATAGTTACAAGACAATCTGTAATTCAATTGAACAGTTGTTAGAGAAACATCAAGTTGATGAAGTTCCATTTAATCATGATATCAATCATATGAAATCAATGGGGCATAAATATCAAATAATCACGAGTGACATAACAATTGAAGATATTTTGCCTTCAGACCGATATATTGAATTAGATGAAAATGGATATTATACAATTGATGATTACAAAGAATTAATATTAAAAATTTTTCTTCTTGATAGAGATTCCAAAGACATCTATTCTGTAAAGATAAATACATCAAAGACTGAAAGCGATATTAAGCATGAAATTATCTTGCTGAAAAACAACAAAACTGACAATTTTGATTTAAAGGAATCAGAAGAACCTAACACATTCAATAGTGATGATGGTTTTCTGAGTTATGACTTCATCAAAAGCTGACAAATTATTTCGCTATTAATAAAAGCGAAAATTCCTTTTTTATATTTACAGAAACTCCTAAAGCTTTTGCCCAACACAAGGAATATTTTGTATTTATTAATCAAGCTGAATTTGAGCAATTGATTAAATGTAGCTTTCGATTTAGATTTTAAAACTACAACTGCTGCCGCGAGCATCTTGCTCGTGAACGCAAAGAAATTTAGACAAAAAAAGAATCCAAATTGGATTCTTTTTTTATTTCCATTTCAATGTTTCCATCAGCCTTTGCATATCATTCCGAATATAACTTGCCGCCGGCATAACCGAATCAAAATTGGGTTTTGCATAAAAGTAAACAGACCCTGTTATAAAGTGCTTTGTACTATCTGTAACATAAAATTGTGAGTTTGTAGCAGCATTTCCGTCAACCTGATAGAACATTCCGTAAACCTTTTTTTGAGGATTTAAATAGGGCTGTTCCAATATATCATCTGCCTTAATCACATGCTCGTAAGTTAACTTCTGAGCATCTTTAAGCAATTTTTGTATATCGCCATGTACTGGCTTATATGTCAGATAAATTGTTGCTTTCATTTTTGGGTAAGTAATGGCAAATCCACAATCTTTTTCCCCTTTAATTACAGCAGCTTCATTCATTTCAAAAGTAAACGGACAAGTATTTTCGAAACCAACATATTTTGCTTCGGGATAATCTAAACGTAAAAAACCAGCCGGTTTAGGTACTACATCATCCTTGCAACTTAAAACAGTCAATGCCAGTAAAATTGTCGCTATTGAAATTGTTTTTTTTAACATTCTAATCTATTGTTACTTTTATTTGTTTTACACGCTTTTTATCGACAGTTTCTATAGTAAAGACACAGTTTTCAAAAGCAATTTTTTGATCTTTTTTAGGAAAATTACCCAGAACTTCTAAAATAAATCCTGCCAGTGTTTCGGCTTCTCCTTTACGGGATTCAAAAACATCTTCGTTGACATCAACGATTCTGTAAAAATCCTTCATGTTTATTTTTCCTTCAAAAAGGAAGTTTTTTTCATCAATTTGAGAGAAATTTAAATTTTCATCATCAAATTCATCACTAATATCCCCTACTATTTCCTCAATAACATCTTCTAAAGACACTAATCCCGAAGTTCCGCCATATTCATCCACCACAATTGCTAAATGGCTTTTAAGGCTCTGAAAATCCTTTAACAAATTATCCAGTTTTTTGTTTTCCGGAACAAAAAAGGCCTCTCTTACTAAAGTTGTCCAGTCAAATTCTTCTTTGTCAATATGAGGCAACAAATCTTTTACGAACAAAACACCTTCTATCTGATCTATATTATCACGATAAACCGGAATTCTCGAAAATCCTTTCTCGATTATTTTAGGACAAATGGCACTAAATGATTCTGATACTTCTAATGCAAAAATATCGATCCTTGGACTCATAACCTGTTTAGTATCTGTGTTTCCAAAAGAAACAATTCCTTCCAGTATTTTTTGTTCTTCACTTGATGTTCCTTCAGAATCTGTAAGTTCCAGGGCCTGCGAAAGCTGGTTTATCGAAAAACTGTTTTTTTGTTTCCCCAGTTTATGGTGCAAATATAGCGTAACACTACGCATAGGCAAACTAATTGGAGAGAGTAATTTATCTAAAACAGCAATTGGGTATGCAACGCGTTTTGCAAATTTTATATTGTTACGACTGGCATAAATTTTAGGTAAAACTTCGCCAAATAATAAAATCAGAGAGGTAACTAAAATTATTTCGAGAATGAACTTTATTACAGGGGAACTTATCTGAGCAAAAATGTTTTGCCCAATCAAAGAGAACAAAATCACTACACCAATATTAAAAAAGTTATTGGCTACTAATAAGGTCGCTAAAAGTTTTTTGGGTTTATCTAAAAGATTAGAAATAATTTTTCCCTTTGAAAGGTTTTCCTGTAAAGTATCGTCAATATCTTTTTGAGATAAAGAAAAAAGTGCTACTTCGGCACCTGAAACGATTGCTGACAAAAACAGCAAAACAAATATTCCGACAAAACCAATAATTAAATTGACGTCTAAAGTTGTAGCAAAAAATAAACTGGGCTCCGGGTCCAAATTAAAGAAGATTAGTTAAACAATCAAAAAGGCAAATCATTTACAGGTAAGCCTTCATTCGTCGCATCAAAGTTAGTGTTTTTTGCGGATTCAGTATCCTGATGTGGCTTATGATTTCCAGTTTCTTTTTTGGTAGTCAAGAAAGTAAACTCCGTAACCTGAATTTCTGTAGTATATTTCGTTGTACCATCTTCGGCTTGCCACTGCCTTGATTTGATACGTCCTTCAACATAAATCTTATCTCCTTTAGAAAGATATTTTTCGCAAATTTCGGCCGCTTTATTGCGTACAACTAAGTTATGCCACTCGGTTGAAGTTATTTTTTCATTGGTCGTTTTATTGATATAAACTTCGTTTGTAGCCAATTGAAAACGCCCAATGCAATTTCCTCCATCAAAATAATGCATTTTTACATCATCACCTAAATGGCCAATTAGCATCACTTTATTTAATGTTCCGTTCATAATTATTTAGTGGTATTTATCCCAAAGATACATTTTTTTAGCAATTTATTTCCTGCTTTTCAATAAAATTATAAATCACTATAGGAAAAGGAAAAGTTTTTAAATCACTGATATTCAATCCATTTTTAATAGTTTCCGCAATTTTAACCTTCCAGAACTGAATATGAAGATGTTGATGCGAAAGTTTATGGATTACTGTCGCTTCAGTACATTCTTCTATACCTAATATAGTATAGGAAGAAAAAACATCATTTCGAACTGCATTTGAAACAATGTCAAATCCTGCAATTTCAGTAGTTTCAAAAAGAGGAAACTCATATAAGTTGTGCCAAATTCCTTTAGCTGTTCTTTTTTGAATTAAGGTATTTCCCAAAACATCTTCTAAAACCAGGTAATTAAAGAAACGATTGGTTACTTTAAGTTTTTTAGATTTTACAGGTAATACCGAAACTTTCTTTTTCTGAAGTGCCACACAACTATCATTAAAAACACAAACCGTACAATCCGGACTTTTAGGTACACATTGCAAAGCACCAAACTCCATAATAGCCTGATTAAAAATAGCCGGGTTATCTTTTGGCATTAATTCCTGTGCCAGTTCTGTAAACTCTTTTTTAGTTGCAGGCAAAGCAATATCCGATTCGATATCAAAATAACGGGAAAGTACACGAAATACATTTCCATCAACAACAGGAACAGCTTCATTATAAGAAAAAGAAGCAATTGCCGCTGCTGTATATTCACCAACACCTTTTAATTTTAATAAATTTTTAAAATTATCCGGAAAAACTCCATCTAGCTCATTTGCGACATATTGAGCCGTTTTATGCAAATTTCTGGCACGAGAATAGTATCCTAATCCCTGCCAAAGTTTCAAAACCTGCTCTTCGGAGGCATTTGACAGGTCAAAAACAGTAGGAAATTCCTGTGTAAATGCAAAAAAGTAAGGCATTCCCTGCGCAACTCTGGTCTGCTGCAGCATAATTTCTGAGAGCCAAATATGGTACGGATTGGTCGTTTTTCGCCACGGTAAATCACGCTTGTTCTGTAAATACCATTTTATCAATATGTTAGAAAAATTCATTGCAAAATACTTAGAATACAAAAGTAAATGTTTATGTAATTAAAATTTAACGAATTAGCTTGATTAATTATTTTTTTAATTCCTATATTTGCAAACTCAAAAAAATAGTACACCATTTATAAAAATAAAATAGGAAAGAAAATGACGAAAGCAGATATCGTAGCGAAAATTTCAGAGAAACTAGGTCTTGAAAAAGGAGATGTTCAAGCAACAGTAGAAACTTTTATGGAAGAAGTTAAAACTTCATTGGAAACTGGAGACAATGTTTACCTTAGAGGTTTTGGAAGTTTCATTGTAAAAACAAGAGCTGAAAAAACAGGTAGAAACATTTCTAAAAACACCACTATCAAAATTCCAGCACACAACATTCCTGCGTTTAAACCTGCAAAAGTTTTTGTAGAAGGAGTAAAAACGAATAACGAAGCAAAATAATACTATTAATTAACATAAAATCTGACACGATATGCCAAGTGGTAAAAAAAGAAAGAGACATAAGGTAGCTACTCACAAACGTAAAAAAAGAGCGAGAGCTAACCGCCACAAAAAGAAAAAGTAGTTTTAAACTACTTTTTTCTTTTTAAACGTTCATTGAAATTGAAAATTAGTATTCAGTCATCAGTTTTTAGTTTTCAGTCTGCTGATTACTCCGAACTGCAAACTGCCAGCTAGTTTTCCCCGGGTTCAATACCTGTTAAAAATATTGTTTAATCCATCCTTGTAGAAGTTGATGGTTTTTGGTTTTTAGTTTTTGGTTTCTTTTACCAACGACTATCAACAAACAACCGACAACCTATTCACGGATAAAAATTTACAGTGTGAATAAAGAATTAATCATTAGATCTAGTTCTGAAGCCGTAGATTTTGCCTTATTAAAAGATGGAAAACTAATTGAATTACATAAAGAAGAAGAGAAAAGCAACTTTCAGGTGGGCGATATATTTATTGCCAAAATCAGAAAACCAGTTGCAGGACTTAATGCTGCTTTTGTAAACGTAGGCTTCGAAAAAGATGCCTTTTTACATTATCATGACTTAGGACCAAACTTAGCTTCTCAACTGAAATTCATAAAACTTGTAAGCGCAGGTAAAATAAAAGATTTCTCCCTAAAAACCTTTCAGTTTGAAAAAGAGATTGACAAAGATGGCATCATTACTGATATTTTAAGTGCCAATCAATCTGTTTTAGTTCAAGTTGTAAAAGAACCTATATCTACCAAAGGTCCAAGAATAAGCGCTGAGCTTTCATTGGCAGGAAGATTTATTGTTCTCGTTCCGTTTTCTGACCGTGTTTCTATTTCTCAAAAAATAGAAGATAAAAAAGAAAAGGATCGTCTAAAAAAACTTGTTCTATCGATCAAACCTAAAGGATTTGGTGTTATTGTTCGCACAGTAGCCGAAGGCAAAAACGTAGCCGAATTAGAAAAAGATTTGCAGAACCTGCTTGGCAGATGGACTGCAATGTGTAAAAAATTACCAACTGCTCATCATCCCTCAAAAGTATTAGGAGAACTCAACAGAGCTTCTTCGATATTAAGAGATGTATTCAACGATACCTTTAGTGGTATTCAAATAGATGATGAAGAGTTGTACCATCAAACGAAGGAATATCTGCAAGAAATTGCACCTTCAAAACAATCGATTGTTAAGTTTTATCAATCAAATGACACTCCAATTTTCGAGAAATACAATATAGAGAGACAAATCAAAACTTCATTTGGCCGAACCGTTTCCATGAGTAAAGGCGCCTATCTTATCATTGAACATACTGAAGCGCTGCACGTTATAGACGTAAATAGCGGAAACCGTTCAAATAAGGCGACTAATCAGGAAGACACCGCCATGGAAGTTAATATGATTGCTGCCGCTGAAATTGCCAGACAACTTCGTTTGCGTGATATGGGCGGAATAATCGTAGTTGATTTTATCGATATGTCTAATCCAGAAAACAGGAAAGTTTTGTTCGACTTCTTGCGAGAAGAAATGAGCGACGATAAAGCAAAGCATAAAATTTTACCGCCAAGTAAATTTGGTTTAGTCCAGATTACAAGACAGCGCGTAAGACCAGAAGTTAACATCAAAACCAGAGAAGAAGATCCTAATAAAGTTAGTGGTGAAATTGAAGCACCGATTTTAATTATTGACAGAATCACCTCTGATTTAGAAAGACTTTTAAAAACCCACAAAAATGTAGTGCTTAACACACATCCATTTGTGGCTGCATACCTCAGTAAAGGTTTTCCATCATTACGTTCAAAATGGTTTTTTGAACATAAGAAATGGGTGAAAATCATACCTCGTGACGCTTACACGTACTTAGAATACCATTTCTATGATAAAAAAGGAAATGTTATTTCAGAATAAAAATCAAAACCGCCTTTCGTGAGACTGGCGGTTTTTTTATGCTTTTTTTTGCCTCGAATTCACTAATTAAATTTTTATAATGATTCATGAATTCGTGGCAGAAATTTATGTTCAAAAACTATATTTAAAAAGTTATTTTGAATGCTAATATACCCTGAAAGAAGTCGAAGGGCGCTCCAATTAGCATGTAGGCTTCGACTTCGCTCAGCCTGACAATTCGCTACTTATTCTCTTATTATTTCAATTTTTCTTCTAATTTCATTTCCAGAAGCATCTACAACGGTAATGTAATGTATTCCGGAAGTTGGCGTAATTGGGAGTTCATGAAATGTTTTTGTTGTTGCTTTGTAAACATCGTCTACATACCAAAACAATTCTTTATCTCTTTCTGAATAAGCTACTTTTAGAATTACAGGCTGAACTTCACTATTAAAATTTTTCGTTAAATAGATTTTACTATTCGTTTTGGGGTAAATAAAATCCATTGTAACGGTTTGCGTTCCCTCACAGCCTTCTTTAAACGGCGGTAATGGCAAATATTCAATATGCTGACCTTTGTAATACCATGCCATTACAGGAGGCAAAACAAACCAATTTTTTGTTACAATGTTTTCGACGCTTTCGCAGCTGCTATTAACCTGAAACTTTTCTGTTTTATCTAAATGAATTGTTTTATGATACGGACAAACCACAGTCGATTTTCCTTTTTTAGAAACCCATTGTTTAATTTTAGGACAACCTTCTTTTGCAAGATAACCACTCAAACGGCATACCTCAACTTCTGCCAGATCTTTATAAGGCGTTTGAAACCACTTTTGTCGTGGCAATAAATTAAAAACATCAAACAAAATGGGAGCTGCACTTGTCACTCCGGTCAAAGTTGGCCTTCCTTCGCCTGTTGCATTTCCAACCCAAATTCCAACAACATATTTAGAATTTGTACCAATCGCCCAGGCATCTCTGTTTCCAAAACTTGTTCCGGTTTTCCAGGCAATTTTCAGAGAACTGTCATAAAACTTCCAGGCTTCATCTCCTTCTGGCCTGTTAACCTCTTCCATTGCGTTATAGGTTAACCAAATCGATCCGGCGCCTATTATATTCTTCTGATCACTTTCTGAACCAAAATCAGGCTCGAAACCATTTTTATAATTCAGCTCTGTAAATTCCTTAGTTCTATACTTTCCCTGATTTTTAGTATAGTAATTCACTGTTGAAGATAAGCTGGCGTAGGTCCTGCACAAATCCCACAGATTACTTTCGGCACCACCTAAAATAAGTGACAAGCCATAGTGATCAGGTGTTTTATTGATATCTCTTAATTTGAATTTCTGCAGTTCTTCATAGAATTTGTTTACTCCAAAATCCTGCAGCATCAAAACCGCCGGAATATTTAAAGAACGTGACAAAGCACGGTGGGCGGGAACAGCACCATCAAATGTCAGATTAAAATTTTGTGGTGTATAACCCGCAATTTGTGTTGGAATATCAGCCACTAATGTATTGGGCAAAATTTCTCCATCATCCAGCATCCCTGCATATAAAAGCGGTTTTAAAATACTTCCTGTACTTCTTGGTGCGGCAATAATGTCTACATCTTTTTGATGATCTTTATCTGTGGGAGCATTCCCCACATAACTTATCACATTCCGATTTGAAACATCTATGACCAAAATCGCCAAATTATTTACCTCATTCTGCTTGTATTGATTGTAATAATATCTTGCAATTTGGTTCACTCTGTTTTGCAGGGCGTAATCAATAGTTGTCTTTACACGCGTACCTTCTTCAGCTTTAGCTACACGTTGTAACAAATGCGGTGCTATTTGAGGCAAATCATAAGGTTTTTGCGGCAAGGGTTCTTCGATTGCAAGTTCGTATGTTTGCTGATCGATTATTCCTTCCTGACGCAATTTCAGCAAAAGTCGGTTTCGTTTATTTAATAATTTAATTTGATTTTTTCCCGGGTAAATCAAACTTGGTGCATTCGGCAAAACAGCAAGTGTAGCACTTTCTGCCCAGGACAACTGATTTGCTTGTACGCCAAAATAACGCCAGGCAGCCATTTCAAGTCCTACAACATTCCCTCCAAAAGGTGCATGAGCAGCGTATAATTCCAGAATTTCGTTTTTAGAATACCCTAATTCTAATCGGGTCGCGAGAATAACTTCGATAACTTTTTCAAAATAAGTTCTGCCTTTTCCTTTTCTGGACAATCGAATCACTTGTTGCGTCAATGTACTTCCGCCTCTGACTACTTTTCCCGCTTTCTTATTCTGTTTTATAGCATTTACCATTGCAACCGGATTAAAACCAGGATGCTTATAGAAATACTCATCTTCAAAATAAACAATACATTTTTTAAATTTACCCGGAACACTGTCCTGTGCAGGAAAACGCCATTGTCCGTCACGGGCAATTTTCGCGCCCAGTAATTCGCCTTCTTTGCTTTCAATAACCGTAGAATAGGGTTCCTGAAACAAAGTTCGGGGTATCGAAAAATAGTAAATCAGCAAGAGCAGAAATGCAATTGCTGATTTTATTTTATTTCTTTTTATCCAGTTTATGATGCGTTGGAAAAACGCTATAAGTTTATTTTTCAAAATTACATTGCTATTTCGTATCCTAACAGGTTTCCAAAACCTGTTAGGTATTCCTTATTCATTCCTAAAAGAAAAAATAAAAATTTCTTCTCTATATCGATAAAATACCTAACAGGTTTTGGAAACCTGTTAGGATAGTAGAATTCAATTTTCTATTGATCCAGTAAATTTACATCACTAAGCACGCCTTCATAAATCAACTTTCTTTCATCATGGCAAAATATAAAATTTTCTAGATCGTTGAATAATTTTATAATAAACTCTCGATCTATATTGCTTGACTTATCAGATAAAAAAGAACGATAAGATGAATGCCTATACGATTGGAAATCTTTAGAAAATTGATGTTTTACAGGATTCAAATGAACATATAAAATTAATTGTTTCAAGTATTCTTCATTTTCGATTCTATTTCTCTGTAAATGCTCTTGAAATAAACTTCCAGTCCGATTATAAGCTTTGTTTATACTCTTGGAATAAGAATTAAATAAATTCGAAAATGGCAAATGGATTTTTTCTTTAAACTTCTCTGGAAGATCAATTTTATCTTTTATCCGTAGAACAATATGAAAATGGTTTTTGAGTAAACAATAGGCATAAATATCAGCAATTGGTAAAATATATTTTTTAACCTTTTCTAAAAAGTAGTTGTAATTTCTCTCTTCAATAAAAATATTCTCACTATTATTTCCTCGATTATAAACATGGTAATATTGCCCCGCCTCAAAAACATCTTTCTCCACTTCTCCTATTCTTTATTATCCTAACAGGTTTCCAAAACCTGTTAGGTATGTTTTTTCTTTTCCTAAAAACTTAATATGATACCTAACAGGTTTTGGAAACCTGTTAGGATACGTATGCTAAATTTTACTTCACCACCTCAACCCAGAACCCTTTTGTTCTGGCTAAGAATGTATTATCATACATCGCTTCACATTGTAATCCAGGTAAATAATAATTCCCTAAATACGAAGCGTTTAATAAAATCCTGAAGACTTTTGTTTCTCTGGATTTCATACCAAAATAGAAATTAGTTCTGTCATCGCGAATATCAATGTAGTCTGCAATGTTGTTTGTCGCATCTCCATAATCTGTGAAACGTGTATTTACAATTTCGAATCCTGAAGGTAAAATTTGAGATAACGCTACATTCTGAACACTTTCATTTCTTTGGTTTTTAACCGTTACTTCAGCAATAAATTCGGTTCCCTGATTAATTTTAGAAACATTAATAATACTTCCTTTTCTATTTTTGAAAACAATAGCTGCCGAAACATCGCTTTGAATTGCATTTTCCTGTCCTATTGGCAAAATCCCTGTATTTAAAACACGAACATAAATGGTATTATTTTTATTGTTTTTCAAAGTAACACTATTTGAACCAGCCAGAACAGCCAGACTTCTGTCGGCAATTGTTTTTTGTGTACTTATGGTCTCGCCTTTTCCGTTTTTACTAAACTGAATATTAATTCCTCTCGGACCATTTCCGGCAGCAAATTTCGACATTGCATATAAAGAATAAGCAGTTGTTTGCGTACTCATCCATTCATTATTAGACATTGCTTTGGCTAATTTTGAAGCCATTGCAAATGCTTTTTGCTTTTGTCCTAACAGCAACATTGTTTCCAAAGCCATTGCCCTGTTTCTCTCAACTGAACCATAATAATAGTAATTGTAATCATTCGATTCATTGTCTATACTAGTATTAAATAACAGACTTTGTCCTGCTGATTTTTGTCCTGCCAAAACATAAGCTGCTGCCAAACGTAACTTGCTTTCATTTGAAATACCTTTTGTTTCACGTAATCGGTTCATCGATGATAAATCGGCATTTCCAGCCAGCGCCAGTGTATATAACCTGTAAGCCTGAGCTAAATCATTTCCGTATTTTGGTTCAAAACGCCATTGTTTGGCTTCTTTTTGCTGGTACGAAATCCACTTTGATTTAAAATTAATAGGTAATACATATCCTTTTTTCTCTGCTTCTATCAGGAAATGTCCAGCATATGAGCTTCCCCAGTCGTCAGCAATAGTATTTCCCTGCCAGTAAGGCAATCCGCCATTTGACAATTGAAAAGTTCCTAATCTGGCAATTCCCGCTGTTATATTTTTTTGAATAATCTCTTTGCGGGTTGCATCAAGATCAACAACATCATTTAAAAACAACTGTGGAAAAACAGATGAAGTCGTTTGCTCTACACAACCGTGCGGATATTGAATAAGAAATTGCAATCTTCCATTTAAATTAATGGTTGGCATGGACGAAACTTCTAATCTTGCTTTATTGCTTCCAGCTACTCCAAATGTTTGCCATGAAATAGTTTTAGTACTATTTGGAGGCAAGATAACATCGGTATAAGTACTGGTAACCGGATTAGGATTGGTCATATCAATCTCAACATCATAAACTGACTTTTCTTTTCCTGAAGTCGCAATAACCTGTACTTTGGCAATTCCTGTTACTGATCCTACTACCAGATTAAAATAAGCCATTTTCTCATCTGGTTCTGCAAAAGTCAGCGATTGTGTTGCGCTGCCCATTACTTTTAATCCGTTGCTTGTTTTTAGCTGAATCGACACATTTTTAATGCTTTTTTCGGTTGCAAAAATCGTAACCGGAATCGTTACTTTTTCTGAAGGTGAAATTTTTCTTGGTAATGATGCTAAAACCATCAATGGGCTTTTAACGGGAGTTGCTTTTTCGACACTTCCGTATGCACTTGTATTGGCATCACCGGCAACCACCATAGTTCGCACAGAACCAATGTATTTTGGTAATTTTAACTGATGTGATTTGGTTTGTCCTTTTTCTAATTTAAATGGACCGTAATACAATACAACTGGTTTAAAACGATTGGCTTTTTTAGCTTTTCCTCCGCCTAAATCCTGGTCTCCTCCAATACTAAAAATCTGATTTATTTTTCCGCCATAAGCGCCAATTACGTCATCGTAAATATCCCAGGTTTTTACTCCCAAAGCTTCACGAACATAAAAACTATCCCATGCGTTTGGTGTTTTAAAACGTGTTAAATCAAGCAAACCTTCATCAACAACTGCAATGGTATAGGTCATTTCTTTACCCGTTTTTTCACCCACTTTCACAGTAAATGTCTGTTCTGGCTTTAGAACATCCGGCATTGAAAGTGTAGGTGCTAAAATGGTATTTTTATCCACAACTTCAATTGGAACAATTCCATACATACGAATAGGTGAATCGTTTTTAGTCGAAGCATGTGGTTGCAGAAGTGTAATATTAAAATACACATTTGGGGCCATTGCTCCTGTAATTGGTACTTCGACTTTAGTTTCTCCCTGTTTTGTTTTAGCCCAAAGTGTCTGTACTACTTTTGAGCCGTTTTCGATCGAAATCAAGGCACGGCCTCCTTCACTTGAAGGAAAAGATATTTGTGCTTTTTCGCCAACAGCATAGTTTTTCTTATCTGTTGAAAAAACCAGCATATTAGCTGTTGATGCATCTCTGTTACGTGTTTTTCCGGACCATATTGGCCAGTCTATATTTACAGTCAAAGCAGTTGCATGTCCGTCTGTATGATCTGAAACACGAATTAAGTAACGTCCCCATTCTTCATCTGTTAATGAAAACTGTACAGCTCCTTTTCCGTTTGAATCTGTATTAATGATAAAGGTTTTGTATGAAGTCGTTGCATTTGAAGAATTATAATTCGATAAATTATCAGTCGAAGCGTCCCACCACCAGCGCCAATCTACTTTAAATACTTTTACTTCCAGATTTCGTACTGATTTTGGTCTTCCATTTTCATCAACCGTTACAATATCAAAACGATTATTCGTTCTGGTTTCGAGCATATTGTATTTGTTTAGTTCAGGCGCTTTTATTCCTACATAGGTTTTATATGGAGAATAAGTTGTAGAAATAACATCTGTACTAAAATCACCTCCTTCTTCGTATACTTTTGTAATGAATGAGGCACGAAGCATTCCAGGAGCCTGTCCTTGTAACTTGGGTTCAATGTTTACTGTTGCTTTTCCGTTTTCATTTAATTTACCTGAGAAAACATTAATTTCTTCTGTACTGAACTGGCGAACCAAATCATCAAAACTAAATTTCTCATATCCTTTGAACGTGGTTGTTTGCTGCGAAAACTTAGCCTGCATTTCTACATTCAGATTTTTCGCAATAGCGCCATGAAGCCATGTAACCTCAAGATTACTGGTATTTGGATATGAGGATGAAAGTGTTTTTCTGGAGAAATTGTTTTTGATTTTTAAACGATTTGGTTTTATCGTTTCAATTTTAATGCTTTTATAAAACTTAGCTCCACCTACACTTATCATGGCTTCCCAGTTTCCTGTTGGTGCTTCGGCACTTGTTGGAACTATAAAGCTGTAATGATTTAAATCGTTGGTTTTTTGAATGGTCTGATAGGTTGTTTTTCCGTTTGGATCATTTAGTCTAAGTTTAATTGGATGTGATTTTGGAAGCTTGTTTGAAGCATCATTTAAGATGAAAGACAAATACAAATTGTCTCCCGGACGCCAAACACCACGCTCTCCATAAATAAAGCCTTTTAGACCTTTTTGTAACGTTTCGCCAGACACATCAAAATTACTCACAGATAAAGAAAGTCCGTCATCTAGTTTTACGTACGTTGACTGATCTCCTAAAGTAACGATCGCAAAATAAGCGAATTTATTCAACTGAAATGATGCAATTCCCTCACTGCTTGTTGCGGCTGTAGCTATTTTTTGTTGTTGATAGGTATACAAATCAACTCTGGCATTCGAAACAGGTTCAGTCGTTACAATATTATTTACAGCAAATAAATACGATTTATTCTCCCCTCTTTTGGCAATTACCCCTAAATCTGTCGCTAAAATGTTTGTTGCTATTCTGGCATTATAATAATACGAGCTAGTACACGGATCCTGACTTTCTCTCCAGTTGTAATCGTCATAGTAATAATCGTCATAAGAGTTTCCACTATAATTTACATCATTTTCATCAACATCTTCTTCCTCTTCATCGTTTTCATCTGTCTCAGAAGCAGCGCATTTGTATAATGAGTATTTCTTTTTATAAACAAACTCTACTCTGTAAATTGCACCTGGTTCGGGCGTAATTATTTTAGATAAATCTAAAGCAAACGTGTTCCATTTTGCTGGATTTACCAAAGCGCTTTCGTTTAATTTAAGTGTTGTTTTAGCAACGGGCTGAGCCACTTTTTTAAGATTCTGACTTCCGTTTAATTCATTGTACTGAAGAAACTGAAGTATATTATTCTTGTAAATCTTGTATACTTTTACATCAACAGCACTAAGATTTACAGCTTCAAAATTCAGTTTTAAATTATTAGAACTTGGCAGAATTGTTCCGTTTTTAATGAAACGAATACTTGGTTTAATCTGGTCAAAAGTAATTTTCTCACTGTAATTCGAGTCCATTTTTTTTCCGTACTGGCTTTCGATTCCCTGAAAAACCTCAATCACTAAATCACCCGCTACAATTTGTTCCGACTCTGACTCTTCATTCTGAACTACTTCTACAGGCTCGTCAACTACAGCGGCCGCACTATCTACCACAACTGTTGCCGAATCAGCAAGTGCCACTGTTGATTCTTCGACCACAGCAGGAACGGCTTCCTGTTTTTTTGCCGGCGCTTCGTTACTAAAGTATACTTTGAGCACATTTCCCTGAGTCGAGAATTTTAAATTATTAGTATTTTGAATCGCAACTAATCCTTTAAAATCCTGTCCTTTTTCCAGAGGTTCTGAGAAATTAATTAAAACAGATTTATTGCTTCCTTCCGGAACTTCGACTTTTACAATTTTAAATTCGCTTATACCAGACACCGCATAATCGATTTGTCCTTTCTGATCAATATCAAAATCACTTCCATCATAAGCAATTTCAAGGTTGGTTGCCTCAGAATAACGTTGGATGCTATCAATTATAAAATTGAATTCTTTTGCTGAACCTGATTTTTTTTCGAATTTAATTTTGAGATTATTCCCTTTTTGGTTTGCTGACACTAACTTTTTAGCCGTTTCAAGATCAATATTGTCTGCTGTTTTTAACACACAATTTAAATATTGATATTCTTTGCTGTACGACTGTATATCGGCAGTATTTATTGTAAAATCCTGCTTGATTGTTTTAACGGTAAAGTTGAACTTCGAAAGTTCTTTTTCTTTCTCTTTTGGAATCGTGATGAGTTTATCCAGTTTTAAAGTAACCTGATATTCTGTTCCGGGTTTTAACTTTTTCTCCGGAATAAAAGCAATGGTGTTTGTTGAAAGTGCTACCACTTTTCCATCAACACTTGGCGAAATGTCAAACAAATCGCTATCTAAAACCTGATTGGCTTTCCATTCTTTTTTATCAAAAGCCAAAACCACCCTAATATCAGATTCCGAAGAAACAATGCCTCCGGTAAAACTGACTATATACTCTTTAAATAATGAAAAATCGGAATTGAAATCTGCAGCTGATTTTCTACCGCAGGATTGAAAAATAAAAAACACAAAAAATACGAGAATTAATCCTTTTGCTTTCACTTTTATTTAGAGTTAATGGTTAACAAGCTAGAAATTTAATACGATTTACCGTTAAAAACATTAACAGCAAAATACAAATTAAATTGCGATAAAAGTAAAATATTTTTAGATTTTTTTAGAAGAAAATTCTTTAATAAATATTGTTGGAATTTCATAACAGGTCAAGGCAAAAATGTATTATATTTCGCATATTTTTAATTTTTATGTTATGTCAAACAACTCTCAAAAATACTCTTCTGAAAATGAATTCATTATAAAAAATAAAAATACAATTATATATTTGCTCGGTCTAATAACATTTTTTATTTTGATCGCTTTTGCAGATTATTATGCTTTGCCTGCCTCAAAGACTAATGATGTAATTACTCATTACGCTCTAAGAACTTCCGGTAAATCCAGACAAAAAGTTTCTTATCATTATTTTACACAAAAAGGATTTACTTTTTCTACAGCAAAAGAATTTATTGAAGAAAATAATATTGTAATTGAAACGTCTTTACTATTTAAATCAGTAACAACCGTAAAATCTAAGACAAGAAATTATACGAATATACTTTCTAGCGGTTTAAGTATCAATGGAATTCAATTCTACATTTGTCTAATCCTGCTTTTTTCAATCGGAATAAGTATAAAAATATTGCTTTCGAAAAAAGGATTTTCTGAAAACACGTTTTACAATATTATCTGCTTTAATTCTTTTATGCTCTTTATATGTGTTTACATGGGAGGATATTTGTTTTAACTACTTACGTCTTTCAAGGAAAAAACGTTTCATTAAATCGGCTGCTTCATTTGCCATCACACCCGAAACTACAGTCGTTTTTGGATGCAGTTTAGTTCCCATAGTTATAAAACCACGTTGTTCATCACGGGCACCAAAAACAATTTTCGAAATCTGACTCCAATACAAAGCTCCGGCACACATTTGGCAAGGTTCGAGCGTTACATACAATGTGCAGTCTTTTAAATATTTTCCGCCAAGAAAGTTTGCTGCAGCGGTTATCGACTGCATTTCGGCATGAGCCGTAACATCATTTAGGAGTTCGGTTAAATTATGACTTCTTGCAATGATCTTATCTGCCACAACAATTACAGCTCCAACAGGAATTTCGCCTTTATCAAAAGCCATTTCAGCTTCCTGCAAAGCTTTTTTCATAAAATACTCGTCGGTGAAGGGATTTATCATAATTGCAAAAATAAGATTTTAGTATTTATTTTTATTACATTTAAATCTTGATATTCAAATATGGAAAGAAAATACAAAATAACAGTTCCTGAGCCCTGCCATGAAAACTGGGATGAAATGACTCCTAAAGAAAATGGCCGATTTTGTATGAACTGTTCTAAAACGGTTATTGACTTCACTACCATGTTACCGGAAGAAATTCAACATTTTTTTATTCAAAATCAAAATAATAAAGTTTGCGGAAGATTTAAAAATGAACAATTAGATTCTGTCATCGTTCAAATTCCAAAGCAGGTCTTACATACACAAACCAATTATTATAAAATGTTTTTGCTAGCATTATTTCTAACAATGGGCACTACTTTATTTAGTTGTCAAGACAAAGATGGAAATAAGAAAAAAATTGATAAAGTTGAAGTTGTAGAAGATGTCAAACCAGAACAACATGCTACGACTGGAATTATTTTGACGCCCCTACCTAAACTAAAAGCGGAAGATTCTCAATCTGGAACAGAGGAACCTCAATCTGGACATTACGGAATTATTTATAATTCAAATGATTTGGATGTTGCTGCTGTTCCAAAAAATGGAATAAAAAAATTCAATTCTAATTTTTCAAAAAAACTTATCACAGCAAAACAAGGAGAAATATCCGTTTTATTTGTAATTGAAGGCGACGGAAGTCTCAGCAATTTTAATATACTTGAAAATACAACTTCAGCAAGTGAAAAAGATATTATCGGAATTTTAGAAAAAACTCCAAAGTGGATTCCGGGTAAACGAAAAAATCGAGTTGTTCGCTCCACTTACACTTTGCAAATTCCATTTAAGTAATTAAAAAATGAAAACTAAAATAACCATTCCTGAACCATGCCACGAAAACTGGGATGAAATGACTCCTAAAGAAAATGGCCGATTTTGTATGAGCTGTTCTAAAACGGTTATTGATTTTACATCGATGATGCCGGAGGAAATTCAGCATTTTTTTATTCAAAATCAAAGAAATAAAATTTGCGGGAGGTTTAAAAAATCACAACTAGATTCCATAACAATTCAGGTTCCAAATCGTATTTTGTATTCTCAAACTCATTATAGTAAAATATTTCTTTTAGCACTGTTCATTGCTATGGGAACGACTTTGTTTAGTTGTCAAAATAAAGAGGGTAAAAAGCAAAAAATAGAAAAAGTAGAAATTGTATCAGATACTGTAACGAAAGAACAAATTGTTGTTGGAGATATTCCAGTTAACCCAAAAGATTCTTCTAAGACACTTGTTCCACCACCTCCGCCACCAAAAGTTGATCACGTTAAATTCACAATAAATCCTGTAGAAAAAGATAAAGAAGAAAAAGCAAAATCAATAAAAGGCAACAACAAGAAAACAATAGAAGAACCTGTATATAATGGTGGAATCGCAGTTGAAACAAATGCCGAATTTCCAGGCGGAATTGAGCAATTCTATAATTTTTTTGAAAAAGAATTTAAAAAACCACAAAGCGCAGAAACCGCAAAGCTCAAAATCAATCTCTCTTTTGCAGTAGAAAAAAACGGATCTGTAACTTATCTTCAATCTGTTCCTGAAATTGACAGTTCTACAGAACAGGAAATTAAAAGAGTTTTGGGTTTATGCCCTAAATGGCAACCAGGAGAAACGAATGGCAAGAAATCAAGAAGACTGTATTCTTTACCAATTGTATTACAATAAATCTCGGTAATAAAAATTAAATTTAAAACCGTAAATTTGCTTTTTACCTTACAATGAAAAGCGATTTACTTTCAAACATATACAATCCAGCTGATTTACGTTTACTCGACGAAACTCAATTGCCACAACTGGCGAAAGAATTACGAGATTTTATAATTGATATTGTCTCTGTAAAGGAAGGACATCTGGGCGCCAGTCTTGGAGTGATTGAACTAACTATTGCTTTGCATTACGTTTTCAATACGCCTGAAGATTTATTAGTTTGGGATGTTGGACATCAGGCTTACGGACATAAAATACTAACTGAAAGAAGAGAAATTTTTCATACCAACAGGCAAATAGACGGAATTTCAGGGTTTCCAAAAAGAAGCGAAAGTATTTACGACACTTTTGGGGTTGGACATTCTTCTACGTCTATTTCTGCGGCATTAGGGATGGCGATTGCATCAAAATTAAAGGGTGATACGGACAAACAGCATATTGCTGTAATTGGTGATGCTTCTATTGCATCAGGAATGGCTTTTGAGGGGTTAAATCATGCAGGAGTTACAGATGCGAATGTTTTGGTTATTCTAAATGATAATGCAATTGGAATTGACCCTAGTGTTGGTGCTTTAAAGAAATACTTAACAGCTGTTAAAAACGGTAAAAATCCGAAGCAGAATAACATCATCAAATCTTTAAATTTTGATTATTCGGGGCCTATTGATGGTCATGATCTTCCTGCTTTAATCAAGGAATTAAACCGATTGAAAAAGATTAAAGGTCCAAAATTTCTTCATATTGTAACCACTAAAGGAAAGGGCTTACAGCAGGCAGAAGAGAATCAGGTCAAATACCATGCTCCCGGAAAATTTGATGCTTCGACTGGAGAAATCCTTTTAAAATCTGAAGAAAACCTTCCTCCTAAATATCAGGATGTTTTTGGCTTGACTATTTTAGATTTGGCACGAAAAAATAAAAACATCATTGGAATCACACCTGCAATGCCATCCGGAAGTTCTTTGAAGTTTATGATGGATGAAATTCCCGAACGTGCTTTTGATGTTGGCATAGCCGAACAACATGCTGTAACGCTTGCTGCCGGAATGACGACTCAGGGTATGATTGTGTATTGCACTATTTATTCGACTTTTTTACAGCGTGCTTACGATCAGGTTATTCATGATGTAGCTTTACAGGATTTACCGGTTATTTTTTGCTTAGACCGTGCAGGTTTGGTAGGAGAAGACGGTGCAACTCATCATGGTATTTTTGATATTGTTTATTTGAGGGCAATCCCGAATATGATTATCTGCGCACCAATCAACGAAATTGCATTGCAAAATATTTTATACACGGCTCAATTGGGCTTAAATCATCCTATCGCAATTCGATATCCGAGAGGTCGTGGGGTTATACCAAATTGGGAAGTAGAAAATTTCGGACATTACGAAAAAATTATAATTGGTCAGGCAAATTGTTTAAAACAAGGTACAAAAACAGCCGTTTTATCGACGGGAACAATTGGAAACAATGTGACTTTGGCCATTAATCAATGCTCTAATCCTGAAACGATTGCCCATTTTGACTTTCCTTTTATTAAACCGCTAGACAGCAACACATTACACTTTATTTTTTCTAATTTCGAAAGGATAATTACCATCGAAGACGGAACAATAAATGGTGGTTTTGGAAGCGCTATTTTGGAGTTTGCCGCAGCAAATAATTTTAAAAATAAAATCGAAGTTTTAGGTATTCCGGACGTATTTATTGAGCATGGAACGGTTAGTCAGTTACAACAATTGTGCAAAATTGACGTTAAAAGTTTAATAAATCTTTTTTCTAACGAGACAAAATAATTATTTTGCGCTACCAAAAAAAAAACTAAAATCATAATGAAATTATTGCGTTCTACCCTTTTGCTTCTAATGCTTTTGTGTACCTCACATAACTTTGCCCAGATTATACAAACGACATTAGCTCCAAATCAATTGCCTCCTCCACCGTCTAACTGGAGTAAAAAAAATCAGTTAGGTTTTGATATCTCTGAAATCGCTTTTGTTAACTGGAGCGCGGGGGGAACAAGTTCTGTTTCCGGTTTATTTAAAGGTGAATTTAACAGAACTTACGTTAAAGGAAATCATAAATGGGTAAATGAACTTATTGTAAAATACGGTTTAAACAAACAAGACGGTATTGAACTTAGAAAAACTGACGATGCTGTTTTACTAAACTCTACTTACGGCTTTAGAAAAGATTCTGTTACCAACTGGTATTACTCGGCAAAATTTAATTTCAATACACAGTTTACCAACGGTTACAATTATCCAAACAGGGATATTGCAATCTCTAAACCATTTGCACCGGCATATATCTTTTTAGGAGCCGGAGCTGAAAATTCGAATAAAAAGAAAAACAGAACATTTTACTTCTCTCCAATTACGTTAAAAACTACTTTGGTATTAGATCAGAATTTAGCCAATCAGGGATCTTTTGGTGTTAAAAAAGCGACTTATGCGCCTGATCCGCTAGATCCTAATAATCAAATTTTAATTGATGAAGGACAAAAAGTAAAAGCTGAATTTGGTATTTTGTGTACTGCTTACATGAAAAATGAGATATATAAAAACGTTTTTTACGAAAACAGACTAAGTTTATATACCGATTATCTGAATAAATTTGGGAATGTCGATATTGATTACGACACTCGTTTAGATCTTGTTGTAAATGCTTATGTAAAAGCAAATATTGGTGTTCATCTAGTTTATGATGACGATATTAAAACTAAAAAAGATATTATTGATCCTGCAACCGGGTCTAAATCTCAGGTAAATGATGGACCAAGAATGCAATTAAGACAAGTTTTAGGTGTTGGTCTGGTATATGCTTTTCAATAAAAAATAAATTTCTCCAATACTTAGAAAATAAAAAATACCCCATAAATATTTACGGGGTATTTTATTTTAAAGAAAACCACCAATGCGGTTTAATTGTTTTTTCTTCCGTTAATTGTTTCAAATAATTCCAGCGCATTTCCGTCTGTTAATAATGAAACATAATGGCAAATATGCAGTAAACGTTCGTATAGATTCGTTTTTTCTAAATGATGTTTCTCCGGCAGCATTTTTAAAAGCAGCTTATCGTAATTAGAAGCCGTTCCTTCGAATTTGTTATTAAAAGCTGTTATAAATTTATCCAATAAAGTCTGGATGATTTGATAACCTACAATTTCTTTTTCGATTACTTCACGGCTCTGGTAGATTTTCTCCACACTTAAATTAATGATATCATTCATCTGGGCTTTGTACTTGCTTTTATCTGTTAAGGCAAAAGGAAAGTTTCCAGCCAGAATAGCTTCTTCATTTTCAATAAAAACATTTACAGCATCATTAATCAAAGTTCCAATCGCCAGGGCACGCAAATAACTGATTCTATCTTCTTTAGTTTCTAAAGTCTTGTATTTGGCAACTCCGATATTATCTTTTACAAGTTTGATTAAATATTCTAAAGCATAATCTTCAGACACTAAACCTAAATTTATTCCGTCTTCAAAATCAATAATAGTATAACAAATGTCATCAGCTGCTTCAACCAGATAAGCCAGAGGATGTCTTTCAAAACCAATATCTTCTCCAGATTTATTGGCGATCATTCCCATATCTTTAGCTACTTCTTCAAAAAATGTTTTATCAGTTTGAAAGAAACCGTATTTTTTGTCGGCTATATTCTGAGTTGGCTTTTTAGGCAAACTTTCTTTAGGATATTTCATAAAAGCTCCCAAAGTGGCATACGAAATTCGAAGTCCGCCTTCGATTCCCGGGCGGCTCGCGGTTAAAACCGAAAATCCATTGGCATTTCCTTCAAAATCAACTAAATCCTGCCATTGTTTAGCTGTTAGCTGTTCTTTGTATTTTAATCCGTTTCCTATCGAGAAATATTCTCCTATTGCTTTTTCACCTGAATGTCCAAAAGGGGGATTCCCAATATCATGTGCTAAAGAAGCCGCAGCTACAATAGCGCCAAAATCATTCATATGATATCCGTGAACTTCTTTTAAGTACGGGTATTTTTCGATTATTTTTTTTCCTACCAAACGCCCTAAAGAACGCCCCACAACCGAAACTTCAAGACTGTGTGTTAATCTGGTATGTACGAAATCTGTTTTTGAAAGCGGAATTACCTGTGTTTTATCCTGTAAAGACCTAAATGCAGCCGAAAAGATAATTCGGTCATAATCAACCTCAAATCCCAATCTCGTATCATCTTGTTCTACACGTAATCTCTTGCTAGTATCGCCTTGGCGTTTTAGTGATAGAAGTTGTTCCCAGTTCATTTTTTTATTTTAGATTGTAGATTATTGATTTTAGATTTAAGGAGGCTCAAAAATACGCTTTTATTTTAGGATAAAAATAGGCCACAGATTAATTTGACTTAAGTTTTCTTAGCCACGAATTCACGAATTATTACAAATCATTGCGGTTAGAATAATTCACGAATTCGTGGCAAAAAATCAAAATTCTAAAGCTGTACTATGTTTGATTTCTCCCATTACAAAAATACTGTTCGTGTTTCCGATGTTTTCGATCGTCGATAATTTATTCATTACAAAATCCTGATAACTTGCCATGTCCTGAACCAGAATTTTAAGCATAAAATCATAATCTCCGGCAATATTATAACATTCGATGATTTCAGGAAGAGCGACAATATCTTTTACAAAATTACTTCCCACATTTTTTGCATGTTCCTTTAAACGAACATTACAAAAAACAGTCATTCCGCGATTCATCTTTTTCTTGTCCAGCAATGCCACATATTTAGTTATGTATCCGTCACGCTCTAGCCTTTTGATTCGTTCATAAACAGGCGTTACGGTTAGGAATAATTTGCTGGCAAGATCTTTTGTATTAATATTTGAGTTTTCCTGAAGATGTTTCAGGATCAATAAATCAGTTTTATCAAGGTTTTCCATAGTTTTTTTTACGGCTAAAGTTTCATTTAAAAGGTTTTAAAAGTAATATAATCTTCAAAAACATTGTTTTAAAATACAAATTACTTAAATAAACATC
Organism: Flavobacterium chilense; assembly: GCF_001602525.1. Taxonomy (GTDB): domain Bacteria; phylum Bacteroidota; class Bacteroidia; order Flavobacteriales; family Flavobacteriaceae; genus Flavobacterium; species Flavobacterium chilense. The sequence continues at coordinate 3,471 of NZ_LSYT01000011.1, read as the reverse complement.
AAATATAAGTTTTAAAACCTAAAACAATAAATTTGTTCAGTAAAAAATACTGAAATCAAAATGAAAACAAATAATTTAGGTTACCCAAGAATTGGTAGCAACAGAGAATTAAAAAAAGCCAGCGAATTGTACTGGGCAGGAAAAATTACTGTTGATGAACTTATCGAAACCGGAAAAGACATTCGTCGTAGAAACTGGCATTTGCAATCTGAAGCTGGAGTAGATCTTATTCCGTCTAATGATTTTTCTTTTTACGACCAGGTTTTGGATTTGACTTTGACTGTTGGAGCCATTCCGGAACGTTATAGCGAACTTGCCAAAACAAACTCTGCTGTCGATTTGTATTTTGCCATGGCAAGAGGTGCACAAAAAGACGGTCAGGATGTTGTAGCAATGGAAATGACAAAATGGTTCGATACCAACTATCATTATATTGTACCTGAATTTACTAAGAATCAGAAATTCGAATTGTTTTCAGAAAAAGTAATTAATGAATTTAAAGAAGCAAATACTCTAAAAATTGCTACAAAACCGGTTCTAATTGGACCTGTTTCTTATTTACTTTTAGGAAAAGAAAAAGAAGAAGGTTTTCACCGAATTGACCTTATCGACAAACTACTTCCTGTTTATTTTGAAATTTTCGAAAAATTACAAACAGAAAATGTAGCATACATTCAATTAGACGAGCCTTTCCTGGCATTAAATTTAACTGATAAAGAGAGAAATACATTTACAAAAGTTTATAACGAAATCAACAAACGTTTCCCAAAAATCAAAATTATTTTAGCGAATTATTTTGATTGCTTTGGAGAAAATCTTGCAACGGCTTTAGCGCTTCCTGTAGATACTTTCCATTTAGATTTAGTTCGTTGTCCGCTTCAGTTAGATGACATTTTAGAATCCGGGAAACTGGCTTCAAACGTAAATCTTTCATTAGGAGTGGTTGACGGAAGGAATATCTGGAAAAATGATTTCAAGAAATCATTAGAATTAATTAAAAAAGCAACTGATGTTTTAGGCGAAAACCGCATTCTGGTTGCTCCATCCTGTTCTCTGATCCACAGCCCGTGCGATTTGGATTTAGAAACAAACGATGAGACTCTTACGCCTGAAATCAAGCAATGGCTGGCTTTTGCAAAACAAAAAATCAATGAAGTTGTTTTATTAAAACAATTCGCTTCTGGTGAAACCGACATTAAAAACTCTGTTGATTTTGAACAAAATACGATCGCAAACGAAAATCGTAAAACATCAAAATTAATTCATAACAACGAAGTTAAAACACGTGTAGCAGGAATTACAGCATCTGATGACAAACGTAAAAGTGTTTTTGCTACGCGACGAAAAAGTCAAATCGAAGCTTTAAATCTGCCATTATTTCCAACTACTACAATTGGATCTTTCCCTCAAACTGCTGAAGTGAGAAGCTGGAGAGCGAAATTCAAAAAAGGTGAATTAACTACTGAGGAATACAATGATTTAATCGAAAAAGAAACTGAAGCTACGATTCGTTTTCAGGAAGAAACCGGAATCGATGTTCTGGTTCACGGAGAATTTGAGCGTAATGATATGGTGGAATATTTTGGAGAACAATTATCCGGATTTACTTTTACCAAAAATGGCTGGGTTCAGAGTTATGGTAGCCGTTGTGTAAAACCTCCTGTTATTTACGGCGATGTTTCGAGACCAACTCCTATGACAGTAAAATGGTCAAAATATGCACAATCTCTAACTCCAAAATGGGTAAAAGGAATGCTTACAGGACCTGTAACTATTTTACAATGGTCATTTGTTCGTAACGATCAGCCTCGTTCTGAAACTTGTACACAGATTGCTTTGGCGATTCGTGATGAAGTTGTCGATTTAGAAAAAGCAGGAATCAAAATTATTCAGATTGACGAACCGGCAATTCGTGAAGGTTTGCCGTTACGAAAAGAAGAATGGGCAAACTATTTAGACTGGGCAGTAAAAGCTTTTAGAATTTCGGCAAGTGGTGTAAACGACGATACGCAAATTCATACTCACATGTGTTACAGCGAGTTTAACGATATTATCCAGAATATTGCCGATATGGATGCCGATGTGATTACCATTGAATGTTCTCGTTCGCAAATGGAACTTCTGGATGCTTTTGCCAACTTTAAATATCCAAACGAAATTGGTCCGGGAGTTTATGATATTCACTCTCCACGTGTACCATCAAGTGCCGAAATGGTTCGTTTACTGGAAAAAGCTTCGGCGGTTATTCCGGTAGATCAATTATGGGTAAACCCTGATTGTGGTTTAAAAACCCGTCATTGGGATGAAACTAAAAAGGCTTTAATCGAAATGGTTGCTGCTGCCCAAGAAATGAGATCAGCAGTTGAAAATCCTGTTAGTTTGTAATTTTTATTAAATATATTTTTGTTTTTTATGCCAGCTTAGTGGAGTCGGAAGTTAGTTATGATTTAGTTTCGACTTCACTTTGGCGGGCATTTTATATATTAAAGCCAGAAGTAAATCTTTAAAACCGAAATTAAAACTATTTGGCTTTTGCTAAAACAAATCGTTCGACGATTTAATCTTTTTAGATGTGTTCTTAAAGTCAAATTTTTCCTTTCAATATGATTGGTCCCAAATCGTTTTACAGAATGCAGCTTCTTCTCAATCAAATATCTATAGTTTTTCAATCTGTCGGTATATATCTTTTTTGCTTCTGATAATTTTAAGGTATCCAAAACACGACATAATGTTTTATTGGTACGCTTTCCAACATTAAAACTTACAACATTTCCGGAATTCTTTTCAAGAGCATAAACCAGCCAGATGTAATTTTTCTTGTGTCTTATGTAAGTGCAAAGCTCATCAACTTCATAAATTTTACCTCTGCTGATAACTGGTTTAGAAATATCTCTGGCAATTGATACAATTCTTTTCAATAATGTTGTCGTTGAAATTTTTAACACTCTTGCTGTACTTCTTATTCCTAAACCTTCTTTGGTTAACTGAATAATATTTTGATTTATATCTAATTTATAAGCGTGATATGCATAATTGTCAACTCTGGTTTTCCTGCATACTCTGCAAACATACCTTTGATTACCTGACTTTGTCTTTCCATACTTTATCATGTTAGGAATGTCACCAACACATCTGAAACATCTAGTCTGGTTTAATCTCATTTTTTTCGATTTAAGGTATTATAAAATAAAAAAACAACCCGAAGGTTGTTTTAATTTTTTATGCGATATTAATGCAAATATCTGATTATCTGAAAATGTCAAATACAATTGTTTGCCACCAACACATCTGATACATTACCGATTTCTTTTACAAAGGTAGAGAAATTAAACACAACTCAAAAATACGTAAAAACCTACAATTATTGAATTAATAACCCCATATAGATTTATATGGATTTAAAAAGTCAACATATTAAATATCAACATATTATGGATTTTATATAGATTTATATGGATTTAAATTTGACTC
>NZ_LSYT01000010.1 GCF_001602525.1 Flavobacterium chilense | reverse complement strand
AAAACCAATGTAGGAGATCAGGTAAAATACACCTTTGTCGTTAAAAACACAGGTAATACAACCTTGACCAACATCACTGTAACCGATAACAATGCAGTAGTAAGCGGAGGGCCATTGGCAAGTTTAGCTGTTGGAGCTTCAGACAGCACAACATTTACAGCAATCCACACCGTAACCCAGGCAGATATCGATGCCGGTATGGTATATAATTTAGCCACTGCTACAGGAAAAGATCCAAAAGGAGATGATGTGACCAATACCTCGACAGACCCGCTGCCATGCACCAGCTGTCCGGTAGATCCTACATGTCCGGATTGTACCATTACACCACTTACACCAAACTCAGGTATTTCAATTACCAAACACGGAGCATTTGCAGAGAGTAAAAAAAACGTGCGAAGCCTTGATTTTATTGAAGTGCCTCTCTGCAATCCTGTGTCAAATTTGTGTCAAAAACAATACAAAATGGGCGTTTTTTAGAATATAAGTATTTGATATTTAATTTGTTGTGATTTTAAGATTGAGGAATTAAAATCCCTTCTTTTATTGTTTTTTGCTCACTTTTACTTATATGCTGAGCGTTTTCCAGATTCAAAATTTTCTTTAACATAATATCATTTTTTTATATCCTTTTCATTTTGAAGAACTACTAATTCCTTAAATCTGTATTTTTTAATCAACAGAGAAGTTTAATCTCTTCTCTGTTTCTTTAGAACATTACATCTTTAGCATTTGTAGTATCCTATGTGATAATCATAACATATACCTGGTGGATAATTTCCTCCCTGAATGTTTTTTTGTTCTTTTTCTGTTAGTTTTTGAGTTCCCTCTGCTTTTAAAAATTTTTCTAACATGGTTTTTTTGGTTTTGTTTTTTGGTAAATACTTCAATCATTTTAAGACACTTGAAGCTTATGTCTATTATTAACTTTTATGCTATTTTTTCAAGAACTGTTTCTTTTTCCTCAATAAAATCGTTTAGAAAATATTTCAGTTCACTTAATTCATATTCATTTGGAAATATTTTTTCATTTACAATTTTTACTGGTGTATAATTGAAATCATTTTTAGAACACCATTCATATTGTTTATTTATTTCCTGTTTAATCATCATACTAACATTCTCTACATGCCATTTTTTCAACCATTTTTTCAGGCTCATTTTTTTAATATGCCAGTCTGAAATCGCTTCTACAGTTTTCCCCGGAGTCGATCTGTTTATGGTTAAAAGTCTTTCGACTACTGTTTTATATGGATTATCTACATTTTCAGGATTAATATTGAACAAAACATTTAAATAAATCTTATCCGGATATCTCAATACAAGATCAAATGATTCCTGAAATGTTTTATGGCAATGCTCACAACTTGGACTTATTATTACTGAAAGTTTAACAACTGCATTTCTGTTTCCAAAATTCAAACCTCTTAAATCTTCAAGTCCTTTTGTACTAGGTACTTTTTTAGATAAAAAATTTAATAACGAATAATTACGTTTAAATTTTATTGTTTCTTTAAGAGCACTTTCTGTAGCCAGAATGTTTTTTATAATTCCTTTTAACACATACCAAATTGGAGTTAAAAGAGCAACAGCTAATAAAAATGGAAAAACAGTTTCGAAGCTAAAAGTCAGCGTAAAAAGATCTGAAGCAAACCATATCGCACTTTGGACAAAAATCAAAGCTGAAACTATTAAACACATTACACACCATTTTTGAATCTCAAATTTTTGAATCCAAATTGAGGATACAATAATAGGAATAGCTAATAAGCTTAAAAAACCAACAAATATTGCCGAATTTAAAGGCTGAACCAAAATAGCAACCAAACTTGCACTAAAAAAAATCAGTGGTAAATCAGGTACACTAATCCATTTGTTTTCAACAATCTGACTATCATTGATAACAGAACTACATGAAGAATTTGAACTAAGGTTACAAATCCTTGAAATGATACTATTTTTAAAACCCAATTTTTCCTGCACTATAAAAATGCTTACTACAAGTCCTAAAATTGTAGTCATTAAAAAAACAAGACTAAATAAGTTATATGTATTATAAAAAAATGATAATCCAACTAATAATAAAAGAGGCAAACCATATTTTAACCAGCTGAATTCTATTTTCAAATTTTCTCTGGCAACTACATTATTTGGTTCTATGGCAACCACTACTCCATTCCAGTCTAAAAGGAACTTTTCATATGACATTTTTAAACTTCCTTTTTTTATAGTATTGATACGAACAAAATTTTTTGCTTTCTCTACTAATATGAGTTCCTCTTTAAAGTAGGCTAAAAAATTTGATGGTAAATCAACTATCTGTTCTTTCGAAACTCTTACCGCAGCATTCTCGACAGACAATAAATCAAGAGAATCTGTTATTGCAAATAAACTTGGATAATTTGGATGAGAAAGAAACAAATCCTTAAACTCATTTTTAATCTCCGAGTATCTATTTATTTGTAGAAATTTTTGGACAAGTTTTAACATGTTTTTGGATCTTTAAAATCATAATTACACTGCAAATATTGTAGTTTTTATTGGAAAAAAAGTGCTCATGGTACACATTTTATTAATTATACTACATACAATTTATAAATTATATCAGTCTGAATACAACAATTAATCAATTGTAAATCAATAAATTATATTAATTATTTTTCACACAAAAGCTTCAAAACCCTAATCTCGATTAAGGGTTTTGGTTTTTGTCTAGTTTTGATAAGTCAATAACACTAATGCAAAAAAACATGGCAAATCAAATATTAAAACCGGAAGATTTTCAAATGAAAAATCATTAAAAAAAAGAACAAAATCTGTTCTCTGAGAAGGCAACTTTTTCAATCAAAATGATAGAAATCGAATAGATATAAAAGAATATAATAAGCATTAAATACTATAGAAATGGAAAATAAAAAATTAAGATTCGAAGATTTTAGGGTAGAAAAACTATCAAAAAAAGAACAAACAACGGTTCGTGGAGGTGGAGACGATTCTACTGATCCAACAATTAAAACTGGAAAAGGATCTGGCTAGTGACTGATAAGTAGTAAAACCTGAAACCAAATTTTGAAGATTTTCATGAAAATAATCTAAAATTTCCAGAAAAAAATCCAACAATATAATCTTCAACAATAAAAAAATCTGGAAATTTTAAAGAAAAGGCTTAGACATAATTATAATTATTATAGAAGAAATGGGAAATAAAAAAATAAATTTCATAGATTTTGAAACTGAAAAGTTATCTAAAGATCAACAGAAAGCAGTTTATGGAGGGGATGTAACAATAGATGTAACACTGCCGTTAGGGACTGTGCAAACATCAATAGACCCAACTATTGGAGTAGGAAAAGGAAGTAATTAAGTTATTAAAATTTAAAAACATGAAAGATTCTAAATTAAAATTTGAAGATTTTAAGTCCGAAAAATTATCTAAAAATCAACAAAAGACTGTTCGTGGAGGTGATGACACTGACCCAACATCACAAACAGGAAAGGGAGCAAACTAATTTCTGCTACAAAAATTAGAAGACTTTAAGGTTTAAATATTATTCGCAAACTGAGCCGGAGATACTCCGGTTCTTTTGCGAAATGATTTAGCAAATGAAACCGCATTTTTAAAACCAACACTTTCCGCAATAGCCTGAGTCGAGTATTTTCGATACATATGATTGGTAATCATCTCGTTAATAACATAATTAATTTTAAGTTCGTTCGAGTATTCTCCAAAAGATTTACCAAATCGTTTGTTTACTACATAAGAGAGATAAGTAGTATTCGTTTTTATTTTTTTAGCAGCATAAGACAAAGTAAAATCGGCATTCAGATATTCATGTTTGCTTTCTAAGGCCAGTAATTTTTCTACTATTTTATTTTCTTTTGCCTCATCAATACTTAAATTAACATTTTCTTTTTTAAGCTGAGCCTCTTCTGGCTCTGAAAAGACCGCTACTGGAATTTCAGGCTGATTTTTCTTCTCTAGATTGGCTTTAAATTCTTCAATCAAAGCATTCATCTTTTTATGTGCCTTATTTTTATCCCTTACATTTTTAATCAGGAAAAAAACAACAGTAATAAATAATAGTACATAGAAAATCTTCAGTCCTCTGTTTAAAAATACATCATATTTGTATTTTTCCTGAATGGTAACCATTTCCTCAGTCAAATCTCCTACTCCAAGCTTATAATTTACTTCTAAAACCTGATCATTTAATTTAGCCTCCGTTTTTTCATAATTATCCAAATAAATTTTTGAATGTTTATAAGCTAAATCAGGCTCTTTAAGAATATTGTAAATTTTAGCCTGATAATAATTTGATTTTAAATAATCTACTTCATTTGTTTTTGTTATAGCGCCAATTGAATCCGATTTTTTAAAAAACACCAATGCCTTATCGTATTTTTTTGTTGTAAAGTATATATCACCTAAATTGTAATTTGCAGAACATAACATATCCGGCATATTGTTTTGATGCGCCAGATATATAATATCATAATACGTTTTTTCGGCATTTTTATAATCTTTTTTCCAACTATAAATGTTCCCTAAACTTAACTTGGCTACAATTTTATTATCTGTAAAATTTTGAGAATAACTGATCGTCCTTTTATAAAAATATTCAGATGAATCGAGCAATGTTTTTTGATCCAAATTTTTTACATAATAATTTTCATATGCACCCGCTAAACTCAGGTTAATATTACTTTTATTATTTAAAAATTGTTCCTTAGTATAAACACTTTCATTTTTATCAACAAAATCATTGAGTTGCCTTAAATTCTTGATCGATAAACGATAATTACCAACTGCATTATTTATCGAAGCGATATTATTTTTAAACTTTACAATTTGAATGATATCTCCAATTTCTACCGAAAGTTTTATACCCTGTTGATAATTTTCTAAAGCTGCACTAAAATTTCCTCTTTTCCATTCTGCCAATCCACCATAATTATATAAATACGATTTTAGTTGTATTTTATCCCGTGAATCCGGCATTTTATCTAAATACTGAAATGCCAGTTTATATTTTTGTTTAGACAGGACTGAATTTCCTTGCAGCTGAAATAAATATGATAATGCTCCGTTTGAAAAAACCAAATGTTTATAATTACTAGATTCTGCCATTTTATTGGCATACACAATAGCACTATCAACATTTACATTAATATTTAATCGGATTTTATCTTGTAGTACTAAATATTCCCGTTCTGTTAAAGCACCTTTTTGTTGAGAAAATGCAGTATTCAGAACAAAAAAGAGTAAAAAAGAGATGATCAGCCTCATTTAATTTATTTTTTGAATCTCAAAAATAGCTTATAAATTTTCAATAAACTAAAATTAATTTCTTTTTTATACTATTTTTCTTTATTTGCACCTGCTTAAATATAACAATTTATCATTGTTTTGTTATATTTATATTATGTAAATTTGTTTTTCTAAAACTATCGAAAATGAAACCAGATTTATTTCAAGCCCCGGATTATTATAACCTTGACGATTTACTGACAGATGAACACAAATTAGTTCGCGAGTCGGCTCGTGCTTGGGTAAAAAGAGAAGTTTCTCCAATTATTGAAGAATTTGCTCAAAAAGCAGAATTTCCAAAACAAATTATAAAAGGTTTAGGAGAAATTGGAGGTTTCGGACCTTACATTCCTGTTGAATACGGAGGTGCTGGTTTAGACCAAATATCTTACGGATTAATTATGCAGGAAATTGAACGTGGTGATTCTGGTGTAAGATCTACTTCGTCAGTTCAGTCTTCATTAGTAATGTATCCTATATGGAAATATGGAAACGAAGAACAACGTATGAAATATTTACCAAAACTGGCAACAGGAGAATTCATGGGCTGTTTTGGTTTAACAGAACCTGATCATGGCTCTGATCCCGGAAGTATGATTACCAATTTTAAAGATATGGGTGATCATTATCTTTTAAACGGTGCCAAAATGTGGATTTCGAATGCGCCTTTTGCTGATATTGCTGTTGTTTGGGCAAAAAATGAAGAAGGCAGAATTCACGGTTTAATTGTAGAACGCGGTATGGAAGGTTTTACAACTCCTGAGACTCATAATAAATGGTCTCTTCGCGCATCATCAACAGGAGAACTGATTTTTGATAATGTAAAAGTTCCTAAAGAAAACCTATTGCCAAATAAATCAGGTTTAGGAGCTCCGCTTGGTTGTCTGGATTCTGCAAGATACGGCATTGCCTGGGGAGCAATTGGAGCAGCCATGGACTGTTATGATACCGCTTTACGCTATGCGAAAGAAAGAATTCAGTTTGGAAAACCAATTGGAGGAACACAATTACAACAGAAAAAATTGGCCGAAATGATAACCGAAATCACAAAAGCTCAATTATTAACCTGGCGTTTAGGTGTTTTAAGAAACGAAGGAAAAGCTACTACAGCACAAATTTCGATGGCAAAACGTAATAATGTAGACATGGCAATTCATATAGCCCGCGAAGCAAGACAAATGTTGGGCGGAATGGGAATTACCGGCGAATACTCCATCATGCGACATATGATGAATCTTGAAAGTGTTATTACTTATGAAGGAACTCATGACATTCATTTATTGATTACGGGAATGGATGTAACTGGGATTCCAGCTTTTAAATCATAAACAACTATTAAAATATATACAAAATCAATACAAAAAGCTTCTTCTAACCGAGAAGCTTTTTATCTTTGCACAAAATTTACAAAAATGAATATTGAAACTATAAACAATAGCATTCAACCTCAAAAAGATCAACTTTTACAACATTCTTTATACAGTAAAATTCAAAACATCAACGATTTACATAGTTTTTTAGAAAGTCATGTTTTTGCCGTTTGGGATTTTATGTCATTATTAAAAGCTTTACAAGCTAAACTTACCTGTACAACAACTCCTTGGTTTGCTACAAAAAATCCTGAAACAAGATATTTAATCAATGAAATTGTTCTTGCCGAAGAAACTGATTTGACTCTTGACGGAAGAAGACAAAGCCATTACGAAATGTATCTTGAAGCAATGGAAGATTGTGGTGCTGATACTACAGGAATTAATACCTTTTTATCGCAGGTAAATTCACTTCATAACATTTTTGTTGCTATAAAACAAAGCGCGTTACATCCTGATGTAAAAGCTTTCCTGGATTTTACTTTTAGAGTTATCGAGCAAGGAAAACCACACGAAATTGCTGCTGCTTTTACTTTTGGAAGAGAAGATCTGATTCCGAGTATGTTTACAGAAATCCTTAAAAACTTTCAAAAAAACCTGCCGGATACTGATTTAAGCAAATTGCTTTATTATTTCGAGAGACATATAGAACTTGATGCAGATGAGCACGGACCAATGGCTATGCAAATGATCACTGATTTATGTGAAGATGATGCTCAGAAATGGAAAGAAGTCGAAGAAATTTCGATTCTGGCATTAGAAAAACGAATCGGACTCTGGAATGCTATTGAAGAAGAGATTATAATGAAAACCGAAATGGTGTAAAACCAAAACAAGTTATACAACGTAACTATTTGTTTAGAATGAACCGAAACTTAATTTTTACAAATTATGAAACCGCATTTCAAACAAATAGTTATCGTTATCCTGTCTATATTCCTTTTAAGCTGTAGTTCTGAAGAAACCGCTTCAGAATCTCCTGTTACCCCTCCAACAACACAAATTTCTAATACACCAATTCCGGCCACAATAAATTATTTGGCGTTAGGAGATAGTTATACAATAGGCCAAAGTGTTTGTGAAACCTGTCGCTATCCTGAACAATTAAAATCAGGTTTAAAGGCGATTTATCCTGAAACTAATTTTTCGTTAAAAGTAATTGCCACAACAGGCTGGACAACTTCAAACTTAATTTCGGCAATAAACACTCAAAATCCGGATTCTAATTACGATTTGGTTACACTTTTAATTGGCGTAAACAATCAATACCAGCATATGGATTTTTCAGTCTATGAAAAAGAGTTTCCACAAGTATTAAAAAAGGCAATAGCATTGGCAAAAGGTGACGCAAAAAATGTATTGGTACTTTCTATTCCTGATTATGCTTATACCCCATTTGCATCAAATTACGGTGATAACTATCGAACAAACACTTCAAATGAAATAAACAAGTACAACAATTTTGCTGAAAGTATTTGCATAAGCAACGGTGTATCTTTTATTTCGATTACAGATATTACACGTCAAGGCCTTAACAATCCCAGTTTAGTGGCTTCAGATGGTTTACATCCATCGCAACTCGCTTACAAAATGTTTGTTGATCGTATTCTATCTAAAGTAAAAATGATTTTGCAGGATTAATTGTTTTTAAGAAACAGAAATCCGTTTTCAAAACATCTTTAGTACTGCTATGATATTTTCGTTCTTTCAGAAAAAATATGCTTAATTTTGCTAAACTTGATTCTTCAAGATTCAACAATAAAAATCTGATCAAGTAACACGTTATGTATGTAACATCTGTTAGAATATGCAAATTTCACCACCAAAAGAATTATCACCCTACATAAAACACTATTTATTCTTAGATAGTACAGAAACTGCTATTCAAAAATTTCGCCTGTTTTCTGATGGTAATACTGGTGTTGTGTTTTCTGTAAAAAGCAAGCTGATATCTGATATTGATGATCTTGAAGTAAAAAAATATCTGCCTGCTTCTTTTATATATGGGCAATTAAATGGTTTTAAAAACCTTTATTCTGATAATGAAATAACCTTGATCATTGTCGTTTTTAAGCCCAACGGAATACATCAATTGTTAGGAATTCCTGCTCATGAATTTCGCGATTCCATTATCCCGATTGAAGATATATTGGGACAAAAAGCTGCTGTTCTTCAGGAAAAATTATCAGAACAAGATAATAGGGCAAGAACAGAACTTTTAAACCATTTTTTTAAAAATCTAATCGTTACAAAACCTGCTTCAAATCAATTATTAATAAATCATTCTTTAGAATTTATTGTAGCCAGTAAAGGTCATTTTTCTCTAAAACAACTAACCGACTATACGGGTTATACCGAAAGACATTTAGAACGAAAATTTAAAGAATGCATCGGATTAAATCCGAAGAAATTTGGAAACGTTATAAGACTCCATCATTTCTTAAAATTACTAAAAGACAAATCTGATGATACCAATCTAACTACAATTTGTTATGATGCAGGATTTTCAGACCAGTCACATCTGATCAAAGAATTTAGGAAACATACCGGAATATCACCAAGAGAATACTTATATAGTACTGGAAAATTAACCAACAATCTTATCAAAACACTTCCCGGCACATTTTAAAATGTCGGTTTTATACAATTTATAGATTTTTGTGAACGCTAATTTTGACTCCAATTAAAAGCGTACAAAATGAAAAATCTAAAAATAGCCACCGCTCAGTTCGAAAATAAAAGCGGTGATAAAAATTACAATCTATCTGTAATTGAAAAACTTTCGCAAAAAGCATCCAGTGAAGGCTGCGATGTAATTTCATTTCATGAATGTTCTGTAACTGGATATACTTTTGCCAGACATTTATCGAAAGAACAAATGTTAGATTTAGCAGAAATTATTCCGGATGGAGAAAGCATTCTAAAACTTACAGAAATTGCCAAAAACAATGATATTATAATATTGGCAGGTCTTTTTGAAAAAGATGAAAACGATAATTTATTCAAAGCCTATGTTTGTGTCGACAAAAATGGTTTAATCGCAAAATACCGAAAACTGCATCCGTTTATAAATCCGTATTTAACCGCTGGAGATCGCTATTGTATTTTTGATATTAAAGGCTGGAAATGCGGAATTTTAATTTGCTACGACAACAATATTATCGAAAATGTTCGTGCTACAAAACTTCTGGGTGCCGATATTATTTTTATGCCACACGTCACGATGTGTACTCCTTCTACCCGACCTGGTGCCGGTTTTGTGGCTCCTGAACTTTGGAGGAACCGCGAAACAGATCCAACCTCTTTACGATTAGAATTTGACGGAATGAAAGGTCGTGACTGGTTAATGAAATGGTTGCCGGCCAGAGCTTATGATAACGCTATTTATGCCGTTTTTTCAAATCCAATTGGTATGGATGATGATCAGTTAAAAAATGGCTGTTCGATGATTGTGGATCCGTTTGGAGATATAATTGCCGAATGCCGTTCTTTTGATGATGCTTACACAACCGCTGTAATTACTCCTGAAAAGTGTATTCAGGCAGGAGGAAACCGTTATATAAAAGCAAGAAGACCAGAATTGTATAAAGATATTATTGGTCAAAATCACAAATCAGAACAAAATGTAGTATGGCTTAACTCTGATGATAAAAGTTAAAACTAAATTTTTCATCCTTTTTAAACAGATGAAAAATTACCTTTGAAGGATTCATTAATCTACAGAATACCCTAAATAATGGAATTTTTTAATACTACAACTCAGGATATCGATGCTGTTTTCGATATCTATAATGATGCTACATCTTATCAAAAAACAGTCAATAATAAAAGCTGGAGAGGATTTGAAAGAGCGTTAATAGAAAAAGAAATTGCCGAAAATCGTCATTTTATCATCAAAGAAGAAAATGAAATTGCCTGTACATTTGTACTCACATTTAATGATTTAATTATCTGGAAAGAAGCTAGCGCAGATCCTGCCGTTTATTTGCATCGTATTGCAACCAATCCAAAATTCAGAGGACAATCATACGTGAAAAAAATCATTGAATGGGTTAAAAAATATGCCAAAGAAAACAACAAAGAATACATTCGACTTGACACACATAGCGGAAACGAAAGAATAAATAAATACTACACAAGTTGTGGTTTCGATTACAAAGGAATCAGCACTATCGAATGGACAAACGAATTACCGGAACATTATAAAGAAGGTTCTTTTAGTTTGTTTGAGATTAAGCTTTAGATTTAATCTTAAACAAAAACAAACCCCTTGCAGATACATTTCTACAAGGGGTTTCTTTTGAAGAACATTTTATAAACTTGCCAGTTTCTTTACTTGTTCCTGTGCATTTAAATTCTTTGGATTTAATTCAAATGCCCGTTTGTAATTTTTAATTGCCTCTTTTTTGTTTCCTAAACCTGCCAATGTTTCAGCATAACTATCATATGTGTTTCCGCTTTTTGGATATAGATCTACATTAAGTTTGAAGATTTTTAATGCTTCGTTTGATTTTCCTTCTGATAATAATTTATATCCGAAATCATTTAATTCATTTTCATCAAGATAAAAACCAGAATCATTCTTTTTTAAATTTTCAGCAACCTTTAATGGATTGCTGTACTTTGAAGCAATTAATTCTTTTCTTAATTTTTTTACTGAAGGTGATAATCCAAAACCATTTGCTTCTTTCATATCTGGAATATAATAACCTGCGATTTCATCTATAAACCATTCCGGATTTGCACCTTGAAGATTGGTTAGAACAACGATAGAAAGATCATCTTTTGGGTACACAAAAAATGCAGATCTCATGCCTCCAATTGGACCAACTGCAGGATGTTCTTCTCTGGTTACTGTTGGCCAGCCCAATGCATATCCGTTTACCAATTTATTAAATCCGCCTACACGTCCGTTGTTTCGAAGTGCTGGTTGCCAAAGTACATCTAAACTTGATTTTTGCTTTAATAATTTCCCGTTTTCTAAGGCAATAATCCATTGCGCAATTTCGCCAGATGTAGAGATTATTCCTGTACAGGTTCTAAAAAACTCCGGAAATTTGGCGTAGCTGCTTCTTATTTCATTAGTTGTAACCCATCTCCCGTTAACAATATCCTGAGTAGTATAAGCACCCGCTGAATGCGGAATAATATCATTCGAGTCTCCAAAACGGGTTTGTTTCATCCCAACTGCTTTAAACTGGCGTTCTTCAATAAATTTAGTAAAATGCATTCCACTTAGTTTATTAATAATCCTTCCAATAATAACATATCCTGTTTGATTGTAACGAAAACGATCTCCGGTATTAAACAACTCCATTGGCTGTGTTTTAACCATTTCCCATGAACCATTTTCTGTATCTGCCAGTAAATTTTCTTTTTCATCGATAATGTTCGGGAGTCCGGAGATATTAGCAAACAATTGTTTAATTCTCAGGCTTTTCCAGGTAACCGGTATATCATCTAAATATTTAGAAATAGGATCATTGATATTGAGTTTTCCTTCTTCCTGAAGTTGCATTACAGCAACACCAACAAATGCTTTTGTACAAGAATTAATAGAAAACATACTCTCCTCTGTTACGCTAACTGCATTTTCGATATTGGCAATGCCGTAACTTTCTCTTTTTATAATCTTTCCGTTCTGAACAACAGCAAGCTGAAGACCTGGAATATGAAGTTTTTTCATTTTATCTTTTAGAAAAACATCAATACTATCCGTATGTTGTTGATTTTGAGAATTAGCAGTAAGCGTAATTAAAATCGTTAAAAAGGAAACTAACAGGGATTTAGAAAATTTGATTTTCATGATGGTGATTGATTTAAAATTTGATTGATGATTGATTCCCTCTTATATCTTTTCTACTAGTGGCCATTTTTGTAAATCCGATAATTCAGGTATTTAAGATCAAGACGATCGTTTCATTAAAATGCTACATGGTTTTGAAAATTTCTTTTCTAAAAGGCAACTCTTATCAAAATCTTTAATCAAAATAGAAAGAAAAAACCTATGAGTTAAAATTGTGTATTTTGTGCGATTCCGCTATTTTTTTTATTATAAATCAAGTTATTATATTTAAAACAAAGCCATTCAGTTCAGTTCGTCTATATTTGAATAAATCTGCGAGAAAAGCATGAATAAAAAAAAAGATACCCCACCTGATGCTAGTATTTCTTCAGAACGAAATAAAGCAAATCACAACGATGAGCTACTTCTTGTTAATAAAAGACTGGCTCAACAGATAGAAGAGCGTAAAAAACGTGCTGCCGAATTAATTATTGTCAATGCTGAACTGGCTTTTCAAAATCAGGAAAAAGAAAAACGGGCGGCTGAACTCGTTATTGCAAATGCAGAATTAGCCTATCAGAACCAAGAAAAAGAAAAGCGCGCTGCTGAACTTGTCATAGCAAATACGGAGCTTGCCTACCAAAACAAAGAAAAAGAAAACCGCGCAGCAGAACTTGATATTGCAAACAAAGAACTCATCTTTCAAAATAAAGAAAAAGAAAAACGAGCAGCAGAACTTGTTATTGCCAATATAGAGCTTACTTTTCAGAATCAGGAAAAAGAAAAACGTGGAGCCGAATTAATTCTCGCCAACAAAGAGCTTGAGGCCTTTACCTACATATCAAGTCATCATCTTCAGGAACCTTTACGAAAAATACAGGTTTTTGCAAACAGAATCGTCACTGATGAATATCAAAATTTAACTGAAAAAGGAAAATTTTATTTTGATCGTATCGAAGTTTCTGCTTCACACATGCAGGCACTTATCAACGATTTATTGACTTATTCCCGTACAAATGGAACCGAAAAGAAGTTTGAAAACATCAATCTTAATGACATTATAAATAAAGTACTCAAAAATTTAAACGAAGAAATAACGGCAAAAAAAGCAATTATTGAAATATTCGGAAACTGTAAAGCACATGTAATACCGTCACAGTTTGACCAATTAATATGCAATCTAATAAGCAATTCTCTTAAATTCTCAATACCTGAAAAAGCTCCTCACATCACTATTGAAAGCGCGTATACTAACTCAAAAACTACAATAACATCACCAGCTAATTACTGTCATATTATAATTCGCGATAACGGTATTGGGTTTGACTCTCAGTTTGAAACACGGGTTTTTGAAATGTTTCAGCAACTCAACAATAAATCTGATTATAAAGGAACAGGAATTGGATTAGCTATTGCCAAAAAAATTGTTGAAAACCACAATGGTATGATTACAGCAACAGGAAAACTACATCACGGAGCCAAATTTGATATTTACATTCCGATATAGTACAATAAAAAAAGCCTTTTGTGAAATCACAAAAGGCTTTTGCAGAGAGGAAGGGATTTTAATTCCTCAATCTTAAAATCACAACAAATTAAATATCAAATACTTATATTCTAAAAAACGCCCATTTTGTATTGTTTTTGACACAAATTTGACACAGGATTGCAGAGAGGCACTTCAATAAAATCAAGGCTTCGCACGTTTTTTTTACTCTCTGCAAATCAAAAAAACATACAAAAACAGCCACTTTTTCGCTCCAAATACAATAGCGAAGCGGTTGGTATAAAAACTCGTTTTAAATAAACTGGCTACTCGATTATGATGTATTTGCGACAGCAAATAAGGAATAAGCGGATAGCCAGTTTATTTAAAACACCTTATTCAACTCTCTCGGACGGTAATTATTCAACTCTCCTCGGAGTAAATCGCTAATGTAATTTTACCCCTTACACCCCGATCCCATCAAAAGACAAATGAGTGGATTTAAGCACCAAAATCACAATAGCGAAGCGATTGTATAAAAACTCGTTTTGAATAAACTAGCTACCCGTTTATGATGTATTTGCGACAGCAAATAAGGAATAAGCGGGTAGCTAGTTTATTCAAAACACCTTATTCAATTTCTTTTCTCATAAGTCCCTAGATTTATATTCCCCCTTACACCCCCTGTTTATTTTATCTAAAAATTTGGAAACTTTGGAAACTTAAGCGAAAAAGCCCGTTTTTACTGACTTCATCTTATTTTTATTTGTTTCCTTTTAGTTTCCTTTTATTTATTGGTTTCCTAATATTTGGAAACTTGATATAAAAAAGATAAAAAAATAAGCCAAAACCTAAATTTTGGCTTACTTGAAATCTCCCTTAATTTCGTTCTTGGTCAAATTATTAACCCAGTTTTTTAAATTTCGCTATACTTAATTACTACATAGCCATTTAGCTAATAGTTTTAATACGTTTTTTTTCGTCTTCACAATCCTGTAATTTTCGTTCGACAAATTCTATCTTTTCTTTATAAAACTTTATCCGATCTTCCAACTCTTTTATCTTATCAATAGCATTTCCATCGAGAGATATTGGGTCAATATTCCGATCTATTAGCATCTCGCCAACCCCTTCATTAATCCAAACTTTGTTTATATTTTCATTAGTATTAACTATTGTATTTAAGAACTTATCTGATAATGGAACTTTTTCATTCATTATTTGGGAAAATGAAGACTTAGTATATCCTAATTTTTTTGCTAAATCAGCATCATTATCAGCATAATCCATAAAGATCAACCATTTACAAATTTTCTTAACCCTCTGTATTTTAGTCATTTAAAAGCGATATTATAAATAATATAAAAAAAGTTCATATTTAATCACGAATAATCGAAACTAAGTTTATATATTTGTTCTTGAAAGCGGATAGAAACCCGCTTAAAAACAGATCAAAAAACAACCTGCAAGTTACAAATTATTGGAATACAATATTCCATTAATATGTAATTCAAAACGAGTGCCAAACTTTAAGAATATTGGCTTTGTTCTTAGAAATATTGAAACCCTTAAAAAAAGGGAATTTAACCTCCCTTAAATTTCGCTAAGCAATGCGTTTTGTGCTTAAACAAGTGTAAACCAAAATTCCGAGAGCAAAAGCAACAAAAAGTTGTTCTGCATTTTTCTGATTTACTACAAGTTTTAATACCGCATCGCCTTTGGAAATTGAAATTTCTAAAGGTTTCATTTTCATAGCACATTAAAGGATGTGTTCTTAATGTAAATGTATTGTGGTTTCTTTTTATTGTTCATAGAAATACTGAAACCCTTAAAAAGAGGGAGTTTAACCTCCCTCAAATTTCGCTAAGCAATGCGTTTTGTACTTAAACAAGCATAAGCGAGTACCCCAATTGCAATACTTAATAATAAAGAGTTAGGTTCGTTAAACTTGAAATTCACAACAGCATTGCCTTTCCAAACGGTCATTTGGATTGGTTCGTTTTTCATATAATAAATGATTAAGTACGCAAGCTTCATTGCAGCGTTTAGCGAATATTAAGGGTTTCTTTTTCAAAAAGTAGATTTTTTCTGTAACCGGTCGTTTCTGCAGAAAGAAGCGCATGCAAAAAAAATCTACAATTTATTTTTAAAAACATTCAATTATGGTAACTGAGAAAAAAAAGCAAAATAGAAGATACCGACTGCACCGGAAAATCAAAGAATTGTACCGCTATCAATCCAGTTCTAAAATAATTTATGTTCCATCCACGGATGATCTTACAAATAAAGATTTACGCGAATTATACGAAAATCACAACTATTCAATCCAATTTGAAATACCATCATAAAATGATAAGCTGTAATCAAAAAGAGATAATAATTGAAATCCTTGGAAAACAATATTCTCCCAAAATAATTCCTCATTTATCTAATAAGGGTATATATAACTCGGATGGGCATATATATTCTACGAGTTCGATTCAAAAAATTGTATCAGGAAAACAACCAAACGATATTGTCGAAATGGAAATTGCAAAACTTGTTGCAAAGGTTAAAAAGCAAAAACAGAAGGCACAAGAAACTAAAAACAAACTTTTGAAATAATGTCAATATTTACTCAAATTCAACTGAAAACCTACATCAAAAGAATTGAATTGCAAAAATACAATTTACCACTTGCGACTGTTTTTAATGAAAAACAGAAGGAAGAAATTGATGCAATTTATGATCAATTACTATTGATTTATAACGACGCAAATTCGACCTACATAGAAGTTTTAGAACCTACTTACTTATAATTTCCATTATAAATGACTAACCAACCGTACAACCTACAATTACTCTGGGATGCTTCCAATTATGGACTTACTTACTTTCACGAGGTTTACCCTGACAGTGTTGGTAAAGAAAATAAAAGCAAGCATTTTAAAACTCATAACGAAGAGACTGCTAGCACTACTCTATCCAATAAAAAAGGAAAGGGTACTGAAAACACAGGTATATACGTTGTATATAATCACTCTACAAAAGAAACACTTAACGCAATAGATCATGTAAAAAAAGAATTTAATTACACATTTTTAGAGGCTTGCGAATATTTGTTTCAAAAATATGGTTTATCGAAAGCTAAGACTCAATTTTTCAAACCAGAAACTAAATTCGAACCTACAAAAAAGCCCCTAGATTTCTATAAAGTTGATTATTCAAAAAAAAATGAAAATTATCAGTTTTTCGCACCGTTTCTAACACCTGAAATCTGCAAAGAATATGATTTCTATGGTGTGAATAGCTATTGTAAAGTTACTAAAACAGGTAAACTAAAAACAGTTATTGCAAACGAGAATTACCCAATTTTCGCGTACAAACAAAAGGATTTTTGCAAAATGTATGAGCCCAAAGCCCCAAAAGGTGATGAGTTTTTATACAAGCATCATTTTTTAGGTAACAAACCTGCTCGTGTTGTTTACGGATGGGACCGGCTTTTTAATATGGTTGATTTTGATGAAATTGAAAGACTTGCAGAATCAAAAAAATATGCAAAAAATGAATACGATAAGAACAAAATTAAAGAACAAATTGAGGAGTTAAAACTTGAAAGTGTAATTATTGCAACTGGTGGAAGTGACGGTTTAAATTTAGCCTCATTAGGTTACAATGTGATTTGGTTCAACTCAGAAGCGGAAATAATAAATTCGGATGAATATTTTAAACTTTCCAAAATTGTAAAAACAATCTACTATGTTCCTGATTTAGACGAAACAGGAATAAAACAGGCGGTTGCAATGGGAATGCAGTTTATAAACATTAAAATCCTTTGGTTACCTGAATATTTGAAAAAGGAAAACAAAAAAGATTTGAGAGACTGGGTTTGCAAACATAAAACTGATTCATTGACCAAAGTCGAAAACAAGTTTAAACAACTTTTATCGCAAGCCTTAAATTTTCAATTTTGGGATTACGGGAACAAAACCGTAAAGCTAAATCCTAAAAAATTACTTCACTTTTTAAAACACAAAAATTTTAGATTATACAAACAACCCTTTGCAAATGCTGATACTGGAAAAGAAGAGGACGGTTATTTTATTCAAATTCAAAACAATTTAATTTCAAAAACTTTCCCAAGTGATGTAAAGCGTTGCGTTACTCAATGGCTTGATGATAATTATCATCATATTAATATCTATAATATGATCTTAAGAAGTCCTTTTTTTAATCAAAATTCGCTTAAATCATTACCTTATTTTGAGTATCAAAAAAACAATTGTGGTATCGATTTTCAGTACTATTTTTTCAATAATAAAGCTGTAAAAATAACTAAAGACAAAATTGATTTAGTTGACTATTCTAAAAATTTAGAGGTTAATATTTGGGAAGAAGAAAAAATCAATCATTTTTTAGAAGTCTCGAATCCATTCTTTGAAACCTATTTCGATGAAATGGAACGTAAAAGAATTAAGATTTTAGACAATTCAAGTAATTACTTAAAAGTACTAATTAATACCTCCCGCATCTTTTGGGAAAAAGATGCAGACTTAACCGGAATTGATACCAATATTTTCAAAATAAACAGTGAAAAACTGGACGATAACGAAAACTATTTACAAGAACTTCATTTGCTTAACAAAATGTATTGTGTCGGCTATTTATTGCACCAATACAAAAGTGCAAGTAAAGCTTATATGGTTTTAGGTGTGGATTATGCAGGTGGTTCTTCCGTAAAAGGAAGTTATGGAGGTACTGGAAAATCATTCCTGCAAAAATCTCTTTTTACAATGTTAGAATCAATTGCAATTGGTGGTAAAACTTTGAAAGATGATAATTTCCCGATGGATGGTGTAACACCAAAAAAGAAGTTTGTGCTGTTTGATGATTTATTACCATATCAGCCTATGGAATATTTCTATAATATGATTACAGATAACTTTATTGCCAATCAAAAAGGGGGTGTAAAATACAACATCCCTTTTGATGATTCTGCAAAAGTAGGCGCAACCACAAACTTTGCACCCGAAATGTTATCATCAACAAAACGCAGGTTATTAGTATATTATAATAGCGATTATTATCACGAAAAAACGGAAGAAAATAAATACCCTTTCTCTCGAAAAATATCTGACGATTTTAATGACAAAAACATTTTAACAAAAGAATATTCTTCTAAAGAATGGAATTTGGATTACAATTTTATGCTTCAATGTATACAGTTCTATTTGCAACAAAAGGAAAAAATCGAGGCTCCAATGGATACCCTAATCAATAAAAATGCAATGATGCAAATTGGCGATAATACTGTTAAGTTTTTCAATGAATTTTTCTCAGATACATCAAACTTAAATGACTGGATAGAAAAAGCCCCAATGTTCTCATACCACAAAGATGAACTCGGAAACAAATCCAGTAGTTCACAAAAGTTTAGTGAAAATCTTGTTTTGTATTGCAAAGCTAAACAATGGAGAATCGAATTAAAGAAGAAGAAAAACTTTGCGGGCAATTCAGTTCCACACTTTTTTATAAGCACTACGAACGAGATTAAAATTGAGGAAGTAGAGCAAGAAATAAAACCTATCGAAAAACAATCTGAAATCAATTTCAATAATACTCAAAATTCTAAAACAGAAAAAACAACAGTACGCCCAGACGATTTACCATTTTAAAAACCAAGATTATGGCAAAGTATGTATTTATGAAATTAAGAGAAGCAAAAAAAGAAGATTTTGCAGACCAATGGGGACGCAAAAGAATTGGTGTAATTTATTTTCAACAGTCAATTACTGGCGCTGTCTGTACTCAACCGTTTTATTTTACAGAAGACACAAATCTTGAATCATTTAAAGAATTATATACCGCAAATCAAATTTTTGTACCGATGGGAATTTTTGATGAAATCGAAGTAATAGAAGAAAAAGAAAACCTAACATAATAAAAGTTGCAACTATGAAAACATCAAGATTACGCAGGTTATCTATTTGCATAACCGATTTAGAAAACATACCGCCTGAAAAAATCACAATTGCAGGAAATGGTAAAAAATATACGAGTTTAACCACTTGGGATTATGAAGGCGAACATACAAACGATCATGATTTTAGCGTGTCGGTCACAAGATCACCACAAGAAAAACAAGACGGCATTCCGGTTATGTATATCGGAGCCGGTCTAATAATTGGATATTAAAACATAAACTAACCTTTAAAAAAAAGTAGACTTTTTTACGAACCAGGAAAAGCTGCAGCTGCGGATCTATTCAAAAAAAGTCTACAAATTCAAAAACATGATAAAGAAAAGTACTTACATCCGAAGTTTTACAACAAACCAACAAAAGCAACTTGAAAAGGTTGGAAAAGAGCAGAATTTTAAAACTACACCTGAAATATTATTTTTTGCACTTGATAAATATTTTGAGCAAAAAAAAGAAATAGAAAAATTAAACGGAATCATAAGTGTTAAGAAAGAAGAAATTTTTCAACTGAATTTAAAAATAGATTTTTTTAAATCGGCTTCAAAAAGAATACATGAATTAAGTGATTTTCTGAAAAAGGAAAAAAAATAAAAACATCAATCATCAATCAAAAAACGAGTAGTAAAGCAAATTGAATAACCGGTAAAACCAAAATTTATGAATTTAAAAACTTTACATTATATAAGAAAAAAAGCAGAGTTACAAGACTTATTTAGAAGTCAATATTCAGAAGGTTATATACGAAAAGAGATTAATAAAATATTAAATGAGACTCGTAAAAATTCAACTCCGGGATCAAGGCTTTTTGCAAAAATGATTTCAACTCAAGAGTTAATTATTTTTATCTATAGAAATGGGAAACCTGACGGACATATTCTCTCAGATGAATTAAAAAGCCTTCTTCAAGAGTATAGAGAAGAACAATTAAAAACAAAACAATTGCAAAATCAACTTTAGTATCATGGCAAAGAAATCAGATAATCCGACAAATGCGCATATAAATCGAAACTTCATTATTCGGGTTTTAGAGAATCCAAAGGAAAATGATGTTAAAAATACAAAATTGACCTCTGCAAACAAGCTTTCAAAGTACTTAAACGACGAACAAATGAAAATAAAGCTATTTAAGAAGATAATAGATGGCGGTAAAGACAAATATACTTTCCTTATAAGAAGTAGGCTTAAAATCGATTTTCAGTCAAAATAACTTTTAAGGCTTAAAATAATAATTTAAGCACAACATTATTTTATTATGAAAATAAAAGAGATAGTGGTAAACGCTACATTAGAAACAACTATAGGAACGGTAAATAATGAAGACTTAATAAATTTAATTCTTTCACTAAAAGGTAAAGATTCCATCAGAGGTTCTAGACTTCAAGTTGAATTTAAGAAAGGTTATCATTGGGCATTTAAAGTGTTAGATTGCTTAGAACGTAATTCGATAATTTCTGCTCCGGATAAATATGGCGATAGAAAAATATTAGTAGATGATGCTTTTTTTGATTATGATTTTTTAATAATTCCGGTTTTAAACTAACTATTATGAGAACATTTCACATCAGGGTAAATGCTAAAATAAAACGCAAAAGATGGAACGATACAGACGAACCATTTTTTATCGAAATTGATTGGGATGCTGAATTAGAAATTGATGGGATTGAATCGCTTGGGAAATTGCTTGATTTGAATTATAAAAAAGAACTCAAATTCATAAACATTCCTAGTTTTATAATTAGCCACATTGAATATGATGATTTAGATTACGATTCAATAAATGACGAAATTATAAAAATAGAAACTAGAGTGATTCGTGAGATCGTGTAATTTATTGTAAATAAAAAAACCTTGGCTAAATTTAGATTATATTTATATTAGCATTGTAAAAAATAACACATTTCCAATCATCAATCTGTTTAGATTAAAAAACATGACCACTTACCCACTTCTCCAAAGAAGTGGGTATTTTTTTGTAACAAAATTATTGTTTTGAAAAAAGCTTTGCAATGAAATTGCAATTTCGTTGCAAAACCTTTGTGAAGATGCCTAATTATTGATTATCAGGCTTTACCTTCTCAATCTATCATCACCTCATAATAAAATTCTAATATTTGTAATCGAAAAGCCTAACAACCTAACACAAGAACGAAAATGAGATAAATGGATATTGATAACTTGTTACAAAGGAACATCTTAGGCGGTCAGGAGTATGAGCCGTTGTTTCCAGAGGTTAGCTGTGATAAGACTAACCTCGGCAACGGTAATACTTTTGATACTGTCAGAATGATAAAACAAATGGTTATAAAATATAACCATCAGACAAAGGAAGTTGCAAAGCTGTTGCAACAAAGTTCATTGAAAGAAACGTGTGATCGGATTTATTGGTTTCTGTACAATCATATTCAGTATAAAGCTGACGCAGTGGAGCAAATGCTTAGAAGTCCTGCCTGTACGTTCAAAATGCGCGCACAGGGTGTTGACTGTAAGACCTATTCTATTTTTGCAAGTTCACTGCTTGTTAATATGGGTATTCGGCATTATATAAGGCAAATCAAGCAACCGAGTTTTCGACCTGATCTCTATACTCATGTATATGTTATTGTACCGCTGAATCAGGAATCAGGTGATATCAAGCAAGGCTATTTCATTATAGACGGAACAACCAGTACTAATCGAGAACCCATTCACATTATGGCACATGACACAGAGGTAAATTTACCCCATTTTGGGCTGAATGCTCCCAAAACAAACCGCAAAGGCATTGCAAAGAAATCATCAATCGTTGCAAAGAAATCAAAAACCATTGCAAAGAAAAATTCGAATCTTCCGGTTTATTTAGGAATTGGGGCATTATTAGGAGTTTTATTTTTAAAGAAATCTAATTAAACAATGAAGTATGATAATTATTAATGAACAGGAAACAGGATTAGGAAAGTCCTTTTTGAAAAAGATCAGGCTTAAAGATGTCAGTTTGAAAAACGCAGTTAAGGTGACCAAATTCGCGGCTCCCATTGCAGCGGGTTTTATCCCTGTTGGTGGCGGTGTTGCTTCTAAACTTTTAAGTTCTAAAGGCGGTAAACTGGTCAGCAGGGTTGCAAAATCTAAAGCAGTTAGAAAAGGTGTTGCCCTCTCTAAGACAACACTCGGTAGAAAGGTTGTAAGTGCCGTAGAGAACCGACCAAGACCGCAAATTGAATCGGTAAGTAGTCTTACTCCTGCATCTTTTGCAGCTGATGTTCCAAGTGAACAAAGCCAGAACAGTTCTTACACCGAAACATTTGAAAATATTCTAACCGATAATCAACCAGTGGCAAAACCAGTGGGAGAACTTACTGCGGTAAAAGCAGTTTCGTATTCAAAGACGGCTAATTCGGGTGGGGATTTACAACCAACAGCGGTAAACGCTCAAAAGATGGCAGATTTAGAACAGCCTTTGGCACAAACAGCAGTGAGCGCCCCAAAGAAAAACAATATGCTTTTGTATGTTGTCGGAGCAGTGGTTTTGGGTGGCGGAATTTATTATGCCACAAAGAAAAATTAATAATTAAAATTAACAACAAATGAATAAAGAAGTAGTAGTCATTGGAGGGGGAATTGTTGGCGGTATGCTATCAAATGGAGCGAGTACATTATTACCT
The DNA here is from genome assembly GCF_001602525.1 of Flavobacterium chilense. Taxonomy (GTDB): domain Bacteria; phylum Bacteroidota; class Bacteroidia; order Flavobacteriales; family Flavobacteriaceae; genus Flavobacterium; species Flavobacterium chilense. The sequence goes on along the minus strand of NZ_LSYT01000010.1, from coordinate 249,782 downwards.
CAATCTGAAAGCCCAATTATGAACATTGTTTTTGCCGCTGCATCGGCCTTTGGAGCAACAAAAGTAAGTGGCACAAGTACAAAAGACAATTTGCTCAGAGGAGCATTAATGGGTAGTACGGTTATTCAAGCCTTACTTGCAGTGAAAAAAGTATCAGACAAGCACCTGAGTTCAAAACTTACCGGAACTGGCAAGGCAACGTTATTTGCAAAAGGAGCGGTTGGTTTAGCCTGTCCATGTGAGGAGGGTTTAAACGGTCAGTTTATGGGTGGTGATGGTCATGTTTATGAAATTGACGAACAAGGTTTAAACGGTACTTTCATGGATGAAGCAGGAAACGTTTTTCATACCGAAGAAGGTTTAAACGGTGTGGGTTATGAATACTTGGACGAAGATGGTCTTCACGGAGCAGAAGCGGACATTTACGCAGAAGACGAACGCGGTTTAAATGGCGCAGAAGAAGAGGCTTTGTACCATGAACTTTACCAATAAAAAGAAAAAAAAACAATAACACAGAGCCGTAAAAGGTTTGTGTAAATCATCAATCATCAATCAAAAAACAATTACAATGAGCAGAAAATCAGAATTAGCGTCAGCGGTTGCGACAATTAAGGCTAAAAGAAACGGAGCAGTTCCAAGAGTGGGTCAGGTAGAATTAACAGACAAAACCTTGTATTTGAATGTTGCTATCAAAGGGCAAGCGGGTACTGTTGGAATTGTCGATGTGAATACCAAACGTGAAGTAGGTATTACCAATATTGACGGGAACAAATTAAACGCCGGGCGTGATTACATCATTGACAGCGTCAGAGTGCTAAGAGGTTCAGGAAATGCTACTCTTAAAAGTGAGACGTGGGATAGCACAAACATCAATTCAAATAAATTTTTTGATTCTGCTTTTTTAAATGCGGAGCTGAGAATCAAACAAGATGGAAACGTTTTGCTTGATATGCCAATGACGGATTTATTGGGCGATACAACGAATTTTTTCAGAAGTATTTCTACTTCACCTTTAATTCGTTCCAATTTGGAGTTTGAAATCGAAATTGAATACCCGAAAGGAGTTTCTGTAACCGCGGCTTCAGATACCAATGTTCGTTTCGAATTCAGAGTACACCAAGCAAAACGATAACAATAAAGGTTTATTAATCATAATAAAAGCCGTAAACGTAAGTAGTTACGGCTTTTTTTAATCATACAACACATGGCAGTAAGAGAAAAGGTTATCAATTTAAAACTCGCAGCTGGAGAAACGGAAGTTTTACTCACCACAGCATTAGAAACTGGTTTTGTTCTTGGAGCGGAATTACATACCAATCATACCGATATAGACAATTTTGCGCAATATGGCATTTTTGATGATAGCGGTGTAGCATTTTCAAAACCCACTCACGTAGATCATTGGAAACGTCGAGAGGGCGCAGGATTTGAAGACAGTTACAAGCCTTTGTTTTTCGAGACGGAATCTAAAACCTTTACGTTCAAAGCAAAAACTACTCAGGCAGTTATAAAAGATACCTATTTTCATTTGATTTTGATGTATAAAATTAATCCTGACAGTTGTCTTTAAAATAAAATCAAATGGTACAAGACATTATAAAAATTAATACAGGAGTTGTTTTTTTAAAACTAACGCAAGACAAAGAAATCACCATTGAGAATGTAACTACTCTGCAAGTTAGAAATAACGGTATTCTTAGTGTCTTTATCAATGATTTTGAAGTTGCAAGCAAAGAAAGCTTTGTTTTAGTTCCTGCCGATGGTACGATATCAAAAATTGATTTAGAGATTCGTTTTGATACGCCAAACAAAGGCGGTTTAGAGGAGTTGTCAGCGTTTAGCTGGAATGAGAAAGAGATCGATATTATTTACAAAAAGTTTATCAAATGCAAGAATTAGACAACTTAATCGAAAAATTAAATACCGATTCCTATTCGGCAGTCTCAGTTTTGGATTTGCAAACCAATTCCTTTCTTTTTCGCAACAAAACTCATGTTGAAATTATAGAACAGTATCAGAATGCGGAAGAATTTTTCGAAGCATTATTTGCAAAAGGCTATCGGCGTTTAAGCCTGACTTTGAAACGTAAAAACGGAAGTTCTTATAAAGTGGACGGAAAATCATTTGAAGTAAATTTCTCCAAAGAGAATGAAGTTGCACCAATTCCGGTACAATACGCCAAAGTCCCGCAAGCGCAGACAGATGTTTTTTCTAATTCTTTTGGATTGGGAACATTGGACATCATGAACCTTATGGTTGCTAAGAATGACGCTTCAAGGCTCTTTACAGAAAACGAAACTTTAAAGGCAGAAAATAAAGAATACAAAAAAAAGTATGAGGACATCAGAGAAGAGCAATTGTTGTCTAAGTACAATGCAGACAAAGAAAGCGGTTTGTGGGGAGCGGTTCAGGGAGCAGTACAAAATGCCCCTGCATTATTAGCAGCCTTTAAAGGTGCTGCGCCAGTTGCAGGACTTGGCTCGGCAATGGAAACCTATTCGAGTGAAGCCAAACAGCACTTTGCAACGGCTTTGCAAAGCATTGATGATACCGTTGTAAGCGTACTGGAGAGCATCAATAAAGGACTTAATACAAATGTTGAATTTTCAACCGAACTGGCACAATTACTAAAAAAACACCAATTATGGGAAGCATAAAAAACACTATTGAAATAGACCTACAGGCTGTTAATCCTTTCGAGATTAAAGCAAAAACCAAAGCGCTTAATGAATTAGCGCAATTGGATAACGATGTGCTTGTAAAGCTTGCGGAATTATCTAAAAGCCCTAAAGCGATCAGTCAGTTAAAAGCTAATTTCCCAATGATAAAAGGTTTTTTGTCTAACTAAAAACCACATCAAATGAGAAAAAGAGGATTGTCTAATCCTGCTGTAGTTGCAACTGTTCTGGCTAGTCCACAAGGGCAAAAGGCAATTGCCAATTCGCAGGAAAATGCAAAAAAGGGAATCAGCGCAGGAATCACATTACTTAAAGTTTTGCTCGTTGGGGGTTTGGTCACTGTTTTATATTACAAAGTCTTCAAAGGTTTCTCGAGGCTTCAGGAAGATGTAAGATTCAAACCCAGTAATATCAATGTTACGCAGGCTAAAGCAAGAGCCGAAGCAATTTATACAGCACTGCTTGGTTTTGGGGCAAATTACAAAACAGTTGAGAATAATTTAACAGGACTCAATCACAACGGTTTTATCCGGGTTTATAATGAATTTGGGGAGCGCAGAAGCGCCACCCTTGTCAAAATGAACTTAGTGGAATGGCTACAGGATCAGTTTAAGGAAGATGATATTACTAAATTGAGATTTTTAATAAAAGGATTTTTCTAATGATGACAACACAGAAAAAAGTAATTATAGTAACTGCATCAGTAGTAATTTTAGGTTTAGGCGCCTATTTCTTGACTAAAACCAATAAAAACGGTAAATCTCTTTTAGGCAGCAATAAAAAGTACATCGATGAAGGTGACGTGAATTTAGTTCCTGTTTTCTCTGCCAGTCAAAAAGTAGCCTTACTCTATGAGGCTATGAACCGATATAGTGGTACAGATGAAACTTTGATTTTTGAAACTCTCACAGGTGTTTCTCAGGCTCAGTTTGGGCTTATAAGTAAAACTTTTGGACTTAAGAATTACAATCGAGTTTTAGGTTACAATACAATTGGCGGGAGTAAGTTGCCCCTTAAAACATGGCTCAAAGAAGAGCTTAACGATGCCGATTATTCTTTGCTCAGGAAGAAATTCCCTAGTTATTTATAAAAGAGAATACAGAGATCAACAACCCTAAAAGTAGATTTTTTAGCGCGCCAGGAAAAGCTGCAGCTGCGGATCTATTGAAAAAAAATCTACAATTAAAAAAAAAGAGAAAGCATGAAAGTGAAAAATGAAGATAAGGTATTAATTGGTGTTGGACTTGTAGCGGTTGGCGGTATAGGTTATTTGTATTGGAAAAAAAAGCAACAAGAGAAAAACGATGATCTTTTAAACGCTGTTCCGGAATTTACACCTGACCCGCCAAAAAGCGAAGCGGTTTCTATTCCAAGCACAGGAGCAGTTTTAAACAAAAACAAAATGCTTGGCAGAGGAAGCAAGGGTATTGAAGTCAGAGAATTGCAAAGGCTTTTAGGGGTTGGAATTGATGGAGATTTTGGAACCAATACACTCAGCGCTTTGCAAAGTCGTAAAGGAGTTTCAAAAATCAGTATTAATGCGTACTTAAAAACAGTTTCCAAATCAGCGGTAAAAGAAAAGCCTACAGCACTTGTAATGCCAAGAGTAGGTCAGAAAGTAATGGCAAACCAAAACAATGTTAGTGTCTTCAATGCTAAGAAAACAGCAAGCGGATCGTATTTCAATTCCGGTGCAAAACCCTTTATCGGTGGCAGTTTTGATTATGGGGAGCATATCGGTGTTTTTGTTGGCTCTAAAGTCGGAGAACAATATTTAATCAATCGTGACGGGGTTTACTATTTTGTAAATGCCAGCGCCGTAAAAGGATATTAAAATGGCAAATACTGAAAAAATTATCATAGGTACAGTAGTCCTAACAGGACTAATTTATTTGCTGACAAAAACAAAAACAACCCCTAAAAAAGTGATATTATAATGAGTTTTATTTTAGATAACAGCGGTATTTTTTTAAATGCCTTTGTAAAATACAGTTTGAATACACCCCTTAGGATAGCCCATTTCTTAGCCCAGTTATCCCATGAATCGGGCAATTTCACCCGTATGGTTGAAAACCTGAATTACAGCCCCGAGGGGCTTTTGGCAACCAGTCCTTTTAATTCCCGAATGACTTTAGCCGAAGTCAAAAAATATGGAAGAACAGCCGATCACAAAGCCAACCAACAAATGATTGCTAATATTGGTTATGCCAATAGTAACGGTAACGGCAATATGGCAAGTGGTGACGGATGGAAATACCGAGGCAGAGGTTTTATACAGCTAACAGGCAGAGCCAATTACGAAGCCTATAAAAAGTATTCGGGTTATGACGTGGTAAATAATCCCGATTTGCTTTTACAGACCGCTATTGCAGTGGATTGCTCGGCCTGGTTCTTCTCTGTTTACAAGAAATTAAATCCTTTGGCGGATGCTAATTTAATCACGGACATTACAAGGAAAGTAAATGGAAAAACCAACGGGCTGGCAGATCGAATTTCCAAATTTAAATTCTATAAAACTCAAAACATCAGTATTGAGTTATTAAAAAAAAAATCGAAACCACTACCTAATTTTACTAGCATCAGCGCTTACGCTTGGAATTGGCTTACACCTTATAAACAAAACCCAACATGAAAAACACAATCATAAACGAACTTAAATATTACCAGGATTATTTTTTATTCCTGATTGTTGTACTTGCGGGAGTATTTACAAAAATCTACTTGGCTATTCAAAAAGGTAAGAAACCACGGTTCAGCTGGTTTTTAGCCGAAGCAATCATAAGCTTTTTTGTTGCATTCTCTGTTTATGCCGTTTGCGATCAATATCTGAACATCAATAAGATGTTTACTTATGTGATCTGCGCTTGGGGCGGTTCTCTCTCCACTCTTATTCATAGTGAAGTAGAGGAACTTATAAGCAGCATTTTTGATGGTTTAAAAGCAATGTTAAAATTAAAAATGAAATAGATCATGCAAACAAATACAAATCAACAAAACCCGATGAAATTATTTTTAAAAGTGCTTTTCTGCATCCTGCTTTGTTGTGCACTTTTTACGGCATTGCATAGTTGTAAAGCCAAACCAATTGAAAGTAATCATACAATTGAAACGGTTTTAGATCAAAAAAAGGACAGTCTAAAAGTCATTGTTTTAAACAGGGCTATTAATGATACTTTAAAAATTCAGGTTCCTGATATTAAAACAGCAAAACCCGAATGTGACAGCGTTACTAAAGCCGAACTTGAACGAATACTTAAATTGCTTAATAGTAGTAAAAAGTCAGGGGACAATGAATCGGGGATTTATTACGACAGTTTGATAAATCAAATTATTGCATGGCAGAAAATTGCGCAGACTAAGAATGAAAGTACAGCCACAAATAAAAAAACGGTCTATATCAAGGGAGATAAATTAATAAAATATATTCCAGTGAAATATATCCCTTTTTGGGTTAAAATACTGGCTTGTTTAGGAGTTTTGTTTGTCTTGTTTTTATGTTGGAGAATAGCGAGAATTTTTATTTAAAAAATCAAAAAAATGAGTCTTAAAAAAATAGTTGTTGGAGCAGGAATAGTTGCCGTTGTGGGTTATTACTTTTTGGAATATAAGGTAAAAAAGATAATGGAGCAGTTCGAGTTTGTCAAGATTTATCCGGTAGCTTTTAAAAAATTAGATGCCAAATGGAATGACGGAAAGCCATTTGTAACATTCAATTTGGATTTTAAGCTAGTAAATCCCACTTCGGAGAATTTCAGTGCACAAATTTTGGCAGTGACCTTAAAGCGAATTTTATTTTATGATAAAAAAAATATGCTTCTAGGATCAGCAAATATAAATGTCAGCGCTGTAACCATTAAAGCAAATTCCAGTACTATTATTGCCAATGTGCCAATCCAATTGGATTTACAAACTACCATAACAAACATTCTTTCATTTGTCAATACCAGTAATTTTAATAGCAATGATATTCGAATGGAGGCTATTGTAAGCATTTTGGGAACAGAACATAAAATTTCTTAAAATGACATTAGCACAAGAATTTAACAGCCTTAACGGACTGATTGTTTCGAGGAAAACACTTGAAAATTTGCTTTTAAAAGCCGAAAAAGAGAAACATACGGTTATTTCAAAACGGGTCATAAAAGTGCTACAAGCCTTTCAGGACGATACGTTTTTGATTGAGATAAACAACCTTGTTGAGCCTTATGGTTTAAATGCTCCTGATAAAACTGCATTTGAATTTCATACCAATTTAAATCCAAAAAGGGTATGGAAAAAAACAGTTACAAAACGAAAAAAAAAACAAAGACCAATTGCGATCAAAAAAACAATTGCAAAGCCAATAGAAGAAAAGAAGATCTTTTTAAAGCCAGCTGCAAAGAAAAAAGAAATAGTTGCAAAGAAAACAAAACCCGTTGCAATGGTCAATGTTAATAAAAATTCACTGGCTTATAAAATGGCAAATAAACCTTCCAAGGTAGATTTATTTAAAATTGAGAATACGGATATCTCGGAGTTTTTAGGAAATATTGAGCAAAAAGAAAAAGAAAGTGTTGTGATTACTCTTACTGGTGGTCAGGGTTCAATGAAAACAAGAATGTGTTTTCAGTTTATGAATGCACTGGCTCAAAACTATAAAACGGGTCATGCCAGTATAGAAGAACACCCAGAGAGTAGTTTGTATTACAGTAAAGCCGCTGAATATTTAAATGCAAAGGCTTTGCAAAACATTGAAGCCCCTGAAATCAAAAGTGTTTCGGATTTAGAGAAGCTTATAAAAAACAACGATGTTATTATAATTGACAGTTTCTCAAAAATGCAGGAAATGCACAAGGGTTTTGAAGTAGATAAAGATTTGAGAAAGAAATATGATGGTAAATTATTTATTGTCATTTTTCAACAAACTTCAGACGGCAAAATGCGTGGCGGGAGTAAAAGCCAGTTTGATGGCGATGTAATTTTGTTCACTGAAAAGATGTCCAATTACAAGGAAAATTACATTTGGGCAGATAAGAATCGTTATCAGGATAGACCGCTCGACGAATTGAAATTCAATATTTTTAGTAAAAAACTGGTGCGGGCGACACCCGAAGCACCGCCAGAACCAGTAACAACCCAAATTAAAAAATTATCGTTTACGGTAAGCTAATAAAGTAGATTTTTTTCAAAGCCGGCAGCTCATTTATCCAGGGAATTTCCCTTCAAAAATCTACAATTTAAAAAATTAATTATTCAATCAATCAAAAACAATCAATCATGGCAGTTAAGAAAAAAACAGTAAAAGGATTAAAAAAAGTATGTAGTGGTGTTTTAAAAGCTACAGGATTAAAAACCGACGGAACTTTAAAAAAAGGATTCAAGTACATTAAAGGCGGGAAAATCGTAAAAACGACAGTTAAAAAGCCAATCGTTAAAAAGAAAACAGCGAAAAGAACCGTTAAAAAATAAGTAATGATAGTCAACAAGACAAAATACTTTGAAAAGCGAGACGGCAATATCGTTGCATTAATGAACCAAGATGAAGGAATAGCTTATGAGGTATGCTGCTTTGCTGCAAAACAAAGTGTAAAAAGATCAGACGATTTTTTTGAATTAAAATCCGATCAGTCCAGAGAATGGAGTACACAGCACTTAAATTACAGTGATTTTAATCTTGAATACTGTAATCCTCCAATACTGGCGGAGAGTGCCAATGAGTTTTTTGCTCAATTATCCCAGAAGTTTTTTTCAATTTCATTTCCACCGCCAGCCGAGAAAAGGATTATAAAATTTGTAAAAACAAGTAACGGAAATGTATTGTTGATGAAGATGGATAATACTTTGATTGCTTCTTTTGCATCTAATCAGAGTATTGTAAAGGATTTAAACCGTCCTGATATGTTTATGATCCTTTCAGAAACGGCATATAATTTAAATCCTTTGGTGTTTAATTATCAGGAGGTTTGGGGAGAACTTTGCCAGCCTGCAATTGATAATAGTACTATGGATAGTTTACTAAATGCGCTTTCACAGTATTTTTTCTTTGATAAAGATTTGTCTGCGGTGCAGGAAGTATCTGTAAATAATTTTCCCGAAGAGAAAACCAAGTTTTTTAAGGTTTATGATAGCCCACAGTATAGAGGGAATGTGTATGGTTTTACTTCTGCGGTCAGAATTCCTTATATTGTTCAGAGTGTATTCAATATCGGGAGTACTTCTTCTATATCGGTATGGAATATTAATCATTTCGACAATCAGGGAGGGAAAAATAACATGCCACAAGATTTTGAAGAAAACAGGTTATTTCCAATGTCTGAAACTTTCCAGTTAAATGGAATGTATGTTAAAGTTACTTCGAGTTTTAATTATTTTCGAGGGAAATATCATTTACTTAGAATTTATCAGGATGTAAGGACTAATGAGGTATATTTGATGGTAAATAGCAGTGATGATACAGGTACTTATGTACCGTTCGATTTTAATACTGTTAAGGCTGTAGATGGAGGGTTTTCTATTTTTTGTCAGGCATTCAGTTTAAAAGTGGAGATCAGAAATAAGTTTTTTTAGTTAGTTTTTTATTTTTAGTTAAGAAATCCCGTTGCAAGTTTTGCAACGGGATTTTTTTTTGTGATCTATTCTAAGGATTATTTACTTAGTAATTTGTAATTTCTTTTTTTAAATTATCACAGGAAATATTTTTAAGTTCTAGTTTCAAACGTAAATTAAGATGCACATTTTGACTGTGATTTATGAACCCGGTTCCTGATTCACTTATAGCCACAAGAGAGACTGAGTAATGAAAATATTTTGCAAGATTTGTTTTTAAATAATGAAACAATTTTGATTGCATCTGATCGTATTCAAGTACTAGTGTCGATTCGCAATAAGAAGATATTTTAAGATATCCAGTATTTCCTAGTACACATAATAGGTATCTTTTGGCTTCATCATAGCTATCTCCAAAATCCTTTTTAACGTCAATTGCATCATAAGATAAATGGTATTTTCTACTCATAAAAAGTTCTTTAGTTGGTTGTAAACAAATGTATGAAAAGTTTTATGACTACGACTGGTATAATTTAAAAGTAGATTAATTTCAATCCAGGAAAGATCTGCAGAAAGAAGCGCAAGTAAAAAAAATCTACAATTTATTTTTATAAAAAGTAGATTTATTTCGGCTCCGGGTACTATAAGAACTCGTAAATATTTGCTTTTAATTTTCCTGAAAATAGTATTTTTGTTTTTACAGCTTCCATGCATATAGTTTTCTTACCTAACGATCTGGATTTTCCTTGAAAGCCTTGGTTTGTGGCGGTCAGTACAGGGGAACCGTAAAAATAAACCTAGATTTCCATGAGCTTCGGGTGGATATCGAAATTAAGAAGATAAGTGTTGAGTGGTTGTTCCTAACCTGGCTTAACATCGAAAATCCAATCAGGGAATAAACGTGTAGAAAACTCTTTAGTTGCTTGTTTGGACCCGGGTTCGATTCCCAGCGACTCCAAAAAAAAGCCTGCAAACTCAATGTTTACAGGATTTTTATTTTTTAGTTGCCGTTTTTCATATACTGATAACTTTTTTCAAACAGGAGAAAGTCATCAAAAAAGTAAAAAAAATGAAAGTTTTACCAAATCAAATAAAACAATTTTGTTTGTTAAATCAGAGCCTATAAACACGTAACTTATTGGTATTTTAAAAAACATAAATACAAGCTATAGAAAATTTTTGATTGGAAATACTTGATTGATTTTCTATAATAGGTTTGAATGACAACGACTCACTCACATTAAACTGTGAAATCGCCGCGTCAATATTAGCATCGACAATATTTAAAACATAAAATCCAACAATAAAGAGTGCAGATAAATCCCTATTTCTTTGAAATTGCTTTTGAGCTGCAATTAACTGATTGTCATTTAAATTTCTTAAATAATCATCCTTGTTTATCTTTCCTTCTAATCTATTTTTATATTCATCTCTATAAGTGTTGTACTTCTTTTGATTATCAATGTAGAAATAAACACTTGTACCAATTGCTCCATAAACTAAAGGAATTTTCCAATATTTTTTATTATAAGCTTGACCTAATCCAGGTAAAATAGCGGAATAAAAAGCAGCTTTAGCAGGTCTAAGCGGATCAATTTCAGTAGTTTTTATAGTGTCTTTTGATCTCATTACATCAGCTTGTCCATAAGTATCGAACAACCCGATGCAAAATAGAAAAATAAAAAAAAATATTCTTTTTACCATTTTTTAATTCTTTGTAATAAGTTTACTAAAATGCGTTAAAAAAATCTGCTTCGCAAAATAATTTACGAAGCAGATTTTTTAATTATTGTTCTTTATATTCCAAATCACAGCTCATTTCTCTATTTATACCACCAATAGTCGTAGTGAAAGTTGCTTTCAATTTACCTCCAACTGGCACATAAGCATTATTTATTTTTCCTCCTGTGTATCTAACAGAAACACCTGAACCTGATATATATGGATAAGTAAAAGAATAATCTCCAATAGCAACAGTATTACTTAATGCAAAACCAGCAACAGAACTTGGGTCAACAGTAAAAGTACTCGGACATTCAACAAAACTTTCAGGCATAGGAGAAAATCCAGAAAACGTCTTTAATTCGGTAAAATATCTAAAAAACTTAACTCCAAAGTCGTTTCTATGAATTTCTCTTCCAGCAGAGTAGAAAGCCTTATAATCTCTACTTATTGCAGCTACTGATCCAGCTACAGCTTCATCACGAACATATCTCCTAGTGTTATTTTTTTCACCGGGAACGGAAAAATACTCATCATAATCCATTTTCTTACCATTAATTAAGACAATACCATCTGCATTTAACACATTTGATGTTCTACCATCAAAAATAGTACTAACTACACCAATTTTAAGATCCTTTATAAGTAAATCTCTATAAGTCTTAGTTAAATAAACAGCTTTCTCAGGGTCAACTGCATTTAAAGAGTTTATCTCATCAGCAATACTTTGAATACTAGTAAATTTTAATTGTTTTCTTAACTCATAAATGCTTGAAAGAACTAAATTATGATAAACTTTTAAACTGTTATAAATCGCTTCGTTTCGTTCTTTAATATCTGAATCGCTAGTACTCTTATTTCTTACATTATATCCTTTTAAAGCTTCTTGTCTATTGAAATCGGCCAATACTTTTCTTTGGTATTCAGACTTAATTGCAACAATTTCGTTTATTTTTTCTTCCATCTTTTCTTCAGAAGAAAAACCCATCACATTTAGTTCTTTTTCAGCTAGTGAATTTGATTCAGCGCTTAATTGTTCTTCGTTATTGCAAGAAACTAAAGCCATGCATAACATAGCTATAAAATAAATTCTTTTCATTTTCAAAATTTTAATTAATTTAATCTATCTTTTTTCACGTCGAGATAGAATTTTCGACATAGCTGTAAATTTTAATTTTACAATTAAACAGAATACAGCAGATTAATAAAATGAATGAAGTTTAAGGTTGGCGCCAAACTTTAAAATCGGATGCAAATAAACAACTAAATTTAGATTTTTGTAAACATTTTCTTTATTATTTAGAATTTTATTTATAATAAATACGTAAAATACTGCAAATCTGAGAGCTAGTTTTTAAGAATTCTACAGTTTAAGGCATTAAAAAGCCTATTATTTGTATCATTTGACAAAAGTAGATTCGTTTAATAAATTATAAAATATCTAAAACATCTCATTTTTTAACTTCTATAGAACTGTGCGAACTTTAAAATTTTCATAATTTTTGATTGGCCAGTTGCAAGCACTTTTTTGTTTTCACGTTATTTTTTTATCCATGTAATCAATTTTCCTCATATTTTTAAGGCTTTTGCTTTCATTACGTGTAAAGCATTAAGTTTAAGTATTGGATAGTGTTTATCCTCAAAATCTTTAATTAGGACGATCAGTAAACCTAGTTCATCGTCTTCAGGTGTATTCGGTTCGGTGTAAAAAATCTCAACTGGACAAACTGCAGCTGCGGATCTATTCAAAAAAAGTCTACTTTTTGTTTTATATTAAGTTTCCAAGTTTCCAAAGATTGGAAACTTAATAAAGATCAGGTTTCCAAAACAAAACAGAACAAATAACTGAATTACAACAACTTAAACACAAACATTTCCAAGTTTCCAAAGTTTCCTAAAAAAACGCTGTTTTTTTAGGTCAATGATTAAAACATTTAAAAAGTAACATTTGCTCCTTGAATTGTTATATCACAGCCCTTATTTCTAGGTGTGTACAACTCTGTAATTTTAATATCATAATGACGAGCCTGATCTCTCACTTTTATTGCCGGTACACCGCTATTTAATAAGTCTGTGATTCCAGTATCTTTAAAAGAATAGAATTGATATTTGCTTTCCAATTTCAATTCTTCTCTAACTTTCTCCCAAGCTGTAGCAATTTTACGAACTGGCATTTGAGTTGCTCCAACTTTAAAATCATTGCTTGAAAATAGATAATCTTGTAATAGTCCGTTTCCGATGTGTTTTTTTAATATTTCTAAAAATTGAGAAGGTATTGTAACAAACTCATCTTTTTTATTTTTCGAAATCTCTTTGGGTAAAAAAATAGAACTCTCTTTGAGATTAACCATACCAACTTTAAGCTTTCCCAATTCTGTATTTCTTATAAAGCAAAAATAAGTTGTCATACATAGACAAAAAAAACCATTATCATAAGAAAGCAGTTTCTCATTTATTTTATTTTTAATGTTTTGTGGAAAAACCTGCCTAGTTTTAGACGATGTTTTCATTGGTTTAATTCCTAATGTCGGATTCTCCTTTAAAACTCCCCTACTTACTAAAAAAGAGCAAAATAATTTTATAAAAATTAAGTGGTTGTTTCTCGTTCGTGGGGAATTATTTCGATCAATATATACCCAATCTAAATATTTTGTACAAAGATTTTGATTGATTTCGACGGCAAACGTAATTTTTATATTTTTCTCGATTAAAAACTGTTGAAATAAATTCAAATTAGAATTATAAGTTCTAAGTGTATCTTGACGAAGAACATTGTCCTTGAATTGTTTTTCTAAACTATTCAAAAAACCAATGACTACTTCTTTAAACGTTTTATAATTCTTTCCTGTTTGTTCCAGATAAGGAGACCATCCGCTAGCTAACTTATTATTAATTTCTAAAACAATTCTTTTAGCATGAACTGTCCTGTCGGTAACACTATTCAAACAAGGTACACGCAACCTTTGACGTTCCAGAATTCCTGTGGCAGGATGCTTTGCATAATACACAATCATCCATTCTTTATTTTTTTTAAGTTCAGCGGGTTTGTAATCTATAAAAGCGATGCTCTTATTACGTGAGAGAGTAGATTTTTCAGAATTTTGCATTTTTTTTTATAGTTTAAAAAACTCACATTTTTTAAACTATAAATAATTTGACACAAATTTGACACAGCATTTTCTTAAAAACCTTGTTAACCCTTTATTGAAAAGGGTTAACGTTGTTTTTGCAGAGAGGGAGGGATTCCTGAATGTTGGGTCTATGCAATCGAAGCTGGTTGTATTTTAATCCCTGTAGGTGGTACTTGTCCGGTAAATACAATGTCCGGAATATGTGAAACAAGCCGTCTTTGCTGCTAATTTTTAATCTTATTATAAGTAATACAATACAGCCTTTTTTAGAATTTAGTCATGTTTTTTTTAATTTGTAGGCGCTCGATCGTGGAACATTGAGCAATTTCCCCACATTGATGATTGGTGTTGGGATTCTTAGGAAAATTGGTCACTGAGTTAATTTTATTTGGTTAGGGTTAACCAGTGCCATGTCCTACAGAAATTGTATTTCTAATAATAAAGTTTTTAAATACTTAATAGAGAGGAAAATTATTTCCTCTCTATTTTTTTTGTAGCGATATCAGATTTATAATATTAAATTGCACAGGATTAAACATAATAAATTGAAAAAGTTCACCAATTATAAACAGGCAGATCATAAAGACTGCGGACCTACATGTTTAAAGATTATTGCAAAACATTACGGTAAAACAATTAACATCCAGGAGTTACGCGACGCAAGTGAAACCACTCGTGAAGGAAGTAATTTGCTTTTTTTAAGTGATGCGGCAGAAAAAATTGGATTTAGAACTCTTGGTGTAAAATTAAGTTTAGAACGATTAGAAGAAGCGCCATTACCTTGTATTTTACATTGGAACAAAAATCATTATGTAGTACTTTATAAAATAAAAAAAGATACTTATTATATCTCAGATCCCGCTTTTGGTTTAATAGAATACAACAAGCAGGATTTTCTAAAATTCTGGATTGGTAACAATGCAGATGACTCTACTCAGGAAGGAATTGCATTATTGATTGAAGCCACACCCAAATTTTTTCAATCTGAATTTGATAAAGAAGACAATAAAGGATTAGGGTTTAGTTTGCTGTCACAATATGTAATACGATACAAGTCGTTTTTGATACAACTTAGCATTGGCTTATTAGCAGGGAGTTTATTGCAGCTTATTTTTCCGTTCCTAACCCAAAGTATTGTAGATGTTGGGATACAAAACCAGAACATTCATTTTATTTATTTAATACTTTTTGCTCAACTATTTCTTTTTGCAGGAAGAACAGGACTGGAACTCATCAGAAGCTGGATATTGCTTCATCTTTCGACCCGAATTAATATTTCGCTTATCTCAGATTTCTTCATTAAATTAATGAACCTGCCTATTTCGTTTTTTGATGTCCGCATGACCGGCGATATTATGCAGCGTATTAATGACCATCACAGGATCGAAAAAATACTGACCACATCATCGCTAAATGTTTTGTTCTCTGTGATCAATATGTTTGTTTTGGGAGGCGTTTTGGCTTACTTTAACCTGCAGATATTTTTTGTTTTTTTTGCCGGAAGTATTCTTTATTTTGGATGGATTACTTTGTTTTTAAAACGAAGAGAAGTGCTCGATTACAAGCGTTTTGCAGAGGTTTCTCAGGAACAAAGTAAAGTAATGGAGCTTATTAACGGAATGCAGGAAATAAAGCTTCACAATGCCGAAAAACAAAAGCGCTGGAGTTGGGAGTATGTTCAGGCAAGATTATTCAGGGTTTCGATAAAAGGATTGATTTTGGAGCAGACACAATCGACAGGGTCTTCTGTAATCAATGAATTAAAAAATATTTTTATTACATTTCTTTCTGCTAAGTTAGTAATTGATGGTTCCATTACATTAGGGATGATGTTGGCGATTAACTCAATTGTAGGAAGCTTAAACGGACCAATCGTACAGCTTATTCAGTTTGTTCGTGAACTTCAGGATGCTAAAATCTCTTTGGCAAGATTGTCTGAAATTCACGAAAAAGAAGATGAAATTCAGCAGGAAAACAATCAAAGTAATGATGTTCCTTATGATTCGGACATTGATATAAAAGATCTGACGTATCGTTATCTTGGTTCTGATCTTCCGGTTTTAGATAATTTAACGCTAAAAATCCCGGCCAATAAAATAACAGCAATAGTAGGAGTCAGCGGAAGCGGAAAAACAACCTTAATGAAATTGCTGCTTAAGTTTTATGAACCCGAAAAAGGTGAAATTACTATAGGCAATTCTCAATTGAAGAATATATCTCAAAAAGCCTGGCGATCCAACATTGGTGCTGTAATGCAGGAAGGATTTATTTTTAGTGATACCATTGCGAATAATATCGCTATTGGTGTAGATAAGGTAGATAAAGAACGTTTGGTTTATGCGGCTGATGTTGCCAATATTAAAGAATATGTTAGTGAACTTCCGCTTGGTTACAATACAAAAATTGGATCTGAAGGAGTTGGAATGAGTACCGGGCAAAAACAACGTTTATTAATCGCAAGGGCAGTATATAAAAATCCTGAGATTTTATTTTTTGATGAAGCAACATCGGCTTTAGATGCCAATAATGAAAAAGAAATTATGCAAAAACTGGATATCTTCTTTAAAGATAAAACAGTTGTGGTTATTGCGCATAGATTAAGCACAGTGATGAATGCAGATCAGATTGTCGTTTTGGATAAGGGAAGAATTATCGAAATAGGAAATCATGCTGCTTTAGTAGCGCTGAAAGGGAATTATTTTGAACTGGTTAAAAATCAATTGCAATTAGGAAATTAAATCATGGCTGAAGATACTACATTTGAATTAAGAAGTGAAGAAGTTCAGGACATTCTCACTAAAGTACCGCATTGGATGATACGTTGGGGGACAGTTTTGATATTTGCTATTATTTTTATGCTCTTTTTTGTTTCCTGGTTTATCAAATATCCGGATGTTGTAAATACCCAAATTATCATTACAACTAATATTCCTCCTGAGAAAGTAGTTTCAAAATCTTCTGGACGTATTGAAGCGATTCTGGTCAAAGACAAATCAATTGTCTCAAAAAATAGTACACTGGCTATTATTGAAAATACAGCCAGTTATAAAGATGTGTTTTTACTGAAAAAAATAGTAGATCAATATAATATCAATGATCCTAAAAAAGCATTTCCTTTTGCTTTGCTCAAAAACACACAATTGGGCGAAATAGAAAGTGCCTTTGCAGTTTTTCAAAAAGACTATCAGGCAGAACAATTAAATCAAAAGCTACAGCCTTTTGAGGTGGAAACTAAGGCGCAAATTTCTGAAAAAGTCCAGATTAAAGAGCGATTAGATATTCTGCAACAGCAAAAAGTAATTAACGAAAGTGAATTACAGCTTCAAAAGAATGAAATTGCCCGTTTTGAAACTTTATTCAATAAAGGAATTATATCGGCACAGGAAATGGAGGCTAAAAAACTGAGTTACCTGCAGGCACAAAAAAGTTACAGAGGTCTTTTGTCGTCAATTTCTCAACTGAAATCCTCTTTAATAGACAATTCAAAATTAAGTCAGAATTCTCAAATAAGCGGAACCAAGGAAGAGGTTACTTTAGGGCGAAATATGGCGCAATCATTCTATCAGTTGAAAAAAGTGATTAAGGATTGGGAGCTGGCTTATACTTTAAAATCATCTGTAAGCGGTGTTGTTACATTTTTGCAGGTCTGGACAGAGAATCAGACTATAAATGTTGGTGATAATGTTTTTTCGATTATTCCCAATACCAAAAATGGTTTCGTGGGTAAAGTAAAAGCACCGGCTTTAAATTCAGGAAAAATAAAGGTTGGACAAACTGTAAACATTAGATTGGCTAATTTTCCGGATAGAGAATTTGGTGTGCTAAAAGGGAAGATAAAGAACATATCACTTGTTCCTGATAAAGATGGAAATCTGCTCCTGGATGTTGAACTGCCAAACGGTTTAATGACTTCATATAAAAAGAAAATTTTATTTCAGCAGGAAATGAAAGGAAGTGCAGAAATTGTGACCGAAGATTTACGATTAATCGAACGTATTTTGTATCAGTTTAAAAGTATTTTCGAACAGGTTTAAAATATCAAATAAATATTTTATAAATGAAAAATTCACCTTCTATTGCAATAATAACTTGTTGGTATGGAGATTATCCATGGTATTTTCCTTATTTTGTAAAATCTTGTAAATACAACCCTTCAATTGATTTTATTATTGTTACAGATAATACAAATGTAATACCCGAAAAACCGGATAATATTAAAGTGCTGTATAAAACACTTGAAGATTTTAAAATTGAGGCGTCTGAAAAATTAGGTTTTGAAGTTGTTATAAATAAGCCCTATAAATTATGTGATCTTAAACCTGCTTATGGGTTTTTATTTTCGGATATTATTAGTTCTTATGATTTTTGGGGACATGGGGATATTGATATGGTTTACGGAGATATCAGGGGATTTATGACTAATGAATTATTAGAAAATTTTGATATCTTAAGTAGTCGGGTAGATTTTATAACAGGGACATTTTGTTTGTATAGAAATATAGAGAAAATGAATACGCTTTTTATGCTGAGCAGAGATTATAAATATGTTTTTACAAATGAAGAGTATCTTTCTTTTGATGAGTGTAATTTTCTTTTTAACGAAATAGCTTTAGGTAGTTCCATCCTGGATTATCCCGATAATATTCAAAGTATGACGTATTTGGCAGTAAAAGGACAGAGAGATGGTGATTTTAGAGTGTTCTTTGATCATATAATAGCACAAGGTGTATCTAATAAAATAAAATGGGATAATGGATTAATCATATTCAAGAATCAATTTGAGTGCATGTTTTATGATATGATTGAGTATAAAGTAAAATGCGAAAATAAAAAAGTGACTTATCCAATTCCGGATGTTTTTTATTTTAATATAAAGGGGATAAAGTAAACGATCTTATTTAAAAACTAATTGGAAAATGGAAAAAAGTAAAGATCAAAGGGGGGAAACATATCAAGTTGTTTCATGATTTTAAAGCGATTTAAAATCAGTGTTTTATGGTAAAATAAACTTTGATGGATATAGTTTTACATTTTTAAGTAAAAATCTTTAGTCAATTCAATATATTCCGGAGTATAAACATGTCGGTCTACTTCGATAATTAGTTCATCGATTTTAATTTCGGTACTTTCATATCTGCTGAAAGCCAATAAACTGCGTTTAATTTCTGATTTAAGAGTTCCTTTTACTCTTGTAATTTTTATGGGATACAGCTCAGCTTCTTTTGCCAGCGCAATAAATTTTTCTTCTTCTTTAAAAGGAAGGATCACGGCAAATATGCCATTTTCAGACAGTAATAAATCTGCAGCTTCAATTAGTTCTTCAAAAGGCATTGCGTCCTGAAAACGGGCTAAGTCTCGCTGTTCGCTTTCGGTTTTATAGTCCTCGGAATAAAAAGGCGGATTTGAAACAATCAGGTCATATTCGTCTTCCGGCTCTTCAATAAATTCGTCCAAACCGGCATGAAAGCAAAATAAACGATCTCCCCAGGGCGAATTTTCAAAATTTTCTACTGTTTGTTCATATGCCTCTTCATCAATTTCAAGGGCATCAATTTGTTCGGCTTGTGTGCGCTGAGCAATCATTAAGGCAATTATTCCGGTTCCTGCGCCAATATCCAGAACACTAAAAGGATTATGGTGAATTGGAGCCCAAGAGCCTAATAAAACGCCATCAGTGCCAACTTTCATAGCGCAACGGTCTTGATTTATTGTAAATTGCTTAAATGTGAACATGTGTTAATGATTGAAGATTAAATAATTTTATATTTTAGATAAAAGAAAGAAATCTAAAAATCGAACAATCTAAATTAAAGATACATCTCTACCAATCCTTCAGGAAGGTTCATGATTACTTTTTTGTTTTCACGATCGATTTTTACCAGAAAATGGTCTATCATTGGAATTAAGATTTCTACGTCACCATTCAAAACTTCAAACAGAGGCTGAGCCGTAGAATCATTAATAGAAGCTATCTTTCCGAAAACGCCTAAACGTTGGTCTTCAATTTCGAAACCAATTACTTCGTGAAAATAGAATTTGTTACCGGAAAGTTTTGGTAACATGGTTAAAGGAAGGTAAATGGCATTGCCAATTAAAGCATCTGCTTCTTCTTCTGTATTTACATCTTCAAAACGAACTCTGAGAAAATCGTTTTTGTGTAAAGAACTTGTTTCAATAAAAAAAGGAACCAGGTGTTTGTTGCATTCAACAAACACTGATTCCAGATTTTCGTATAACTCAGGTTCGTCTGTGTCTAAATAAGCCAGAACTTCACCTTTGAAACTAAATTTTTTAGCGATTTTACCTAAATAAAAACAATCTTCTTTACGCATTACCGCTAATTAAAATTATGCCTCAGTTGTTTCGTTATTTTCTTCAGCAGCAGGAGCTTCTTCAGTAGATTCTACTTCAGCAACTTCTTCAACTGCATTTGCAGCAGCGATAGCATCAGCTTCAGCCTGAGCTGCAGCAGCTAAACGTTTAGCATTAACTTCTTGTTCTGCTTTCAAAGCTTTAGCTTTAACATCAGCTTGCGCTTTTGATAAACCGTCTTTTTTAGCATCAACTTTTCCAGCTTTAGCCTCTAACCAAGCAGCTAATTTTGCATCTGCCTGCTCTTGAGTTAAAGCTCCTTTACGGATACCTCCATCAAGGTGGTGTTTTAATAAAGCACCTTTGTAAGAAAGGATAGCTCTTGCAGTATCAGTTGGTTGTGCACCATTGTGTAACCATTTAACTGCGCTGTCAAGGTTTAACTCAACAGTTGCTGGGTTAGTGTTTGGATTGTAAGTACCGATTTTCTCTAAGTATTTACCATCTCTTTTTGAGCGTGCATCTGCAGCTACAACCCAGTAAAAAGGTTTTCCTTTTTTACCGTGTCTTTGTAATCTAATTTTTACTGACATAATCTTATTGATTAAATTTTGAGGTACTCGACCTCTGTTAATTAAGGGCGCAAAGATATAATTTTTTTATGAATTAACTGTTTTAAACTTTATTAAATATATCAGGAGTAATTACAGGCTGTTTTTTTATTGTTTTTTAGCTGTTATTTTTTCAGTTGTTTGTGTTAAATGAGATACTTTTGCTTAAAAAGCATTAGTTTATGAGAAAATACTATTATTTATTATTGACCGTTTTTTTATTTATATCTTGTACAGAAGATGTAAAATTTAATACACCTGCTTTTCAGGGGTTAAAAGATAATGTCTTTTGGAGAGCTAAAGCTTACTCGGCATATACAAAAAACGGATCTTTTGTTATTAGAGGTTTGTTAGAAACAGATGGTGTAAACCTTCGGGTACCTTATCCGGTGCCCGGGACTTATATTTTGGGTATTGACGATACAACAACTGCCTCCTATTCAAATGTTTTTTTGGATGAAACGCCTCAATTTACAACAGGTACGAATAAGGGGAGTGGACAAATTGTTATAACAGAATATAATGCTCAAAATCAGACTATTTCAGGAACGTTTAAGTTTTACGCAGTAAACGTTGATGAAAAAAATATTGAAAAACCAGGTATGAGTTTTACAGAAGGTGTTTTCTATAAAATCCCAATTACCCCAAATTTATATAACTAAATTTTAAGTTTTTAATTTACAATTGGTTGGTTTTATTGTTTTCTGTTTTTTTAAATCTAAATAAAAACATAAATAAACTAATATATAGTAGATTACAGAAAAATAAGACTACATTTGCTACATTATTATAAATAAGTACATATGAACATTTTTGTTGGAAGCCTTCCATTCAGTATTGAGGAAGCAGATTTAAGAGAGTCTTTCGAGGCTTACGGAGCAGTAGATTCAGTTAAAATCATCACTGATAAATTTACTGGAAGAAGCAAAGGTTTTGGTTTCGTAGAGATGCCAAACGATGCGGAAGCTCAAAAAGCAATTGATGAATTGAACGGAGCTACTGTTCAAGGTCGTGCAATTGTAGTTAATAAATCTGAACCAAAACCTGAAGGTGAAAGAAGAAGCTTCAATAACAACCGTGGAGGTGATTCTCGCGGAGGTTACGGAAACAACCGTGGTGGAAATGACCGTGGTGGTAACAGAGGAGGATATTAATATTTTTTTCTAAATATATAAAAGGGATCAACGAAAGTTGATCCCTTTTTTTGTTTGTAAAATTTTGTTTCAGGTTTTTATTTGTTTCAGGTTTCAGGTTGGGAAACTTGAAACCTGAAACAAAATAAACTATAAATTCGCTACAAGCCAGTCTCCAACTTCGCTTGTTTTGTAAGCTTTTGATCCTTTAGCTGCCAAATCTTCTGTAACAACTCCTTGTTCTAGAGATTTGTTAACAACAGCTCTAATGGCTTCAGCTTCGTCTTTTAAGCTAAAAGCATCTTCGAACATCATGGCTGCAGATAAAATAGTTGCCAATGGATTTGCAATGTTTAATCCAGTTGCCTGAGGATAAGATCCGTGGATTGGTTCGTATAATGATGTATGCTCTCCAACAGAAGCAGAAGGCATTAATCCCATTGAACCTGAAATTACAGAAGCCTCATCTGTTAAAATATCTCCAAATAAATTTTCTGTGATTAATACATCATAAGAGTTTGGCCATTGAACCAAACGCATGGCAACGGCATCAACAAATTCATAAGAAACCGTAACTTCCGGATAATCTTTTTCCATAGCCTGAACTGTTTCTCTCCATAAACGAGAAGTTTCCAAAACGTTTGCTTTGTCAACACAGCATAATTTTTTGCTACGTGTCATCGCTAATTCAAAACCTTTTTTAGCTAAACGCTGCACTTCGGCTCTTGTGTAAACGCAATTGTCGAATGCAGTTTCTCCATCGTCTTTTCTTCCTTTTTCACCAAAGTAAATTCCACCAGTTAATTCTCTTAAGAAAACTAAATCTGTTCCTTCGATTCTTTCTCTTTTTAAAGGAGAATTATCAATTAAAGAAGGAAAAGTAAATGTTGGGCGTACGTTAGCAAACAATCCTAATTTTTTACGCATCAACAATAATCCTTGCTCCGGGCGAACAGGTGCACTAGGATCGTTATCATATTTTGGGTGTCCAATTGCTCCAAATAAAACAGCATCGGCTTTCATACAAACTTCGTGCGTTTCATCTGGGTAAGGAACTCCAACTGCGTCAATTGCGCAAGCTCCGGTCAAAGCTGGAGTCCAGGTTATTTCATGATTAAATTTTTTTGCAATAGCATCAGATACTTTTACAGCTTCATTTATTACTTCTGGTCCGATTCCGTCTCCGGCTAAAAGGGCTATGTTTAATTTCATTCTATATGTGTTATTAAGGTTCAAAGGTTCAGAGGTTCAGAGGTTCAAAGGTCCAGAGGTGTTGGGATGAAAACTTTTTTTTAGCCTTTGTCCCTTTGTTCCTCTGAACCTTTGTCCCTTATATTAAGCAATTACATTCAACATTTTTTGTGTTGCAATAATCGCTGCAACAGTTTGATCAGAATCTAATCCGCGGGTTTTGAATTCTTTTCCGTTGTTGACCCATGTAATAATGGTTTCACACAAGGCGTCAGAACTACTTCCCGGCGGGATCCTAACTGCGTAATCGATCAGTTTTGGAAGCGTTAATTTTTTGCTTTTGTAAATCTTGGATAAAGCATTCATAAAAGCATCAAACTGACCGTCGCCTTGCGCATTTTCTTCGATAATTTCATCACCAAATTTTAAACACAAAGTCGTTGACGGACGCATTCCTTTTGAGTGTACCAATATATAGGACTCGATTTTTATTTTTTCTTCGTAAGTATGACTGTCCAAAACATCCGAAATAATGTACGGAAGGTCTTCCTTAGTTACGGTTTCTTTTTTATCACCCAGTTCGATAATTCTTTGGGTGACCAATTTCAGATCTTCCTGATTTAGTTTTAAGCCTAATTCCTGAAGATTTTTTTCGATATTGGCTTTTCCTGAAGTTTTTCCTAAAGCATATTTTCGTTTTCTTCCAAAGCGTTCCGGAAGCAAATCATTAAAATATAAATTGTTTTTGTTGTCACCGTCGGCATGAATTCCTGCGGTTTGTGTAAAAACATTATCACCCACGATTGGTTTGTTGGCAGGTATTCTATAGCCGGTAAACGTTTCAACTAATTTACTTACAGTGTATAAAGAAGTTTCTTTGATGTTGATGCTTACTTCTGGCAGATAGTCATTTATTACAGCAACAGTACTTTCGAGCGGTGCATTTCCGGCACGTTCTCCCATTCCGTTTACCGTTACGTGAAGTCCGTTGATTCCGGCTTTTATGGCTTCCATAACATTAGCAATACTTAAATCGTAATCGTTATGCGCATGAAAATCAAAATGAATGTTTGGATATTTAGCTCTGATTTTTGAAATAAATTCAAAAGTCAAAGACGGAATTAAAACACCTAGAGTATCCGGAAGTAAAATTCGTTTAATAGGTTGAGTGGATAGGAAATCCAGAAACTGAAAAACATAGTCAGGAGAATTTCGCATTCCGTTGCTCCAGTCTTCCAGATAAACATTGGTTTCAATATTGTTATCTTTTGCTAATGTAATGATTTGGGCAATTTCAGAAAAATGCTGTTCCGGAGTTTTTTTTAACTGATGCGTTAAATGGTTCATTGAGCCTTTAGTCAGCAAATTTTGTACTTTGGCGCCGGCTTTTTTCATCCATTCAATCGAAACACCTCCATCAACAAACGAAAGTACTTCAATTCGGTTAATATATCCTCTTTCTTCAGCCCATGAAGTAATACCTTTTACGGCCTGAAATTCTCCTTCGCTCACACGAGCTGAGGCAATTTCGATTCTATCAATATTTAATTCTTCCAGCAATAATTGGGCAATGGTTAGTTTTTCTGCAGCAGAAAAAGATACTCCTGAGGTTTGTTCACCATCACGGAGCGTTGTATCCATTATTTCAATTTTTCTTTTTTCCATTTCAAATATGATATCACTTTAAAATACTGTTTGAATATTGAATTAGACAGTTTTTAAAAATTATAAAGCAGTTACCAGAGTCAACCTTTAAAGCCGAGCCTGAGTAACTGCATTTTTGTTGGTTGTTTGTTAGTAAGGAAGCTTATCTGCGAAAGCTTTAATATCTTCTTTAATATTTTGTAAATAATCAATGTCATCAAAGCCATTAATCATATTGTTCTTTTTATATCCGTTAATAGCAAACGATTCTTGTTGTCCGGTTGACAATAAAGTAATGGTTTGGTTTGGTAAATTGATCTCCAATTCTGTTTTAGGATCAGCTTCGATAGCTTTGAAAATAGTTTCAGCAAATTCAGGGCTAACCTGAACAGGTAAAACACCAATATTTAAACAGTTTCCTTTAAAGATATCTGCAAAGAAACTAGAAACTACAGCTCTAAAACCGTAATCGTAAACTGCCCACGCAGCGTGTTCTCTTGAAGATCCAGAACCAAAGTTTTTTCCACCCACAAGGATTTTTCCGCTGTAAGTCGGATTGTTTAAAACGAAATCAGCTTTTGGGGTATCATCACCATTATATCTCCAGTCTCTAAAAAGGTTGTCTCCAAAACCTTCACGTTTTGTAGCTTTTAAGAAACGAGCCGGAATGATCTGATCTGTGTCGACGTTTTCAATTGGCAGTGGCACTGCACTGCTGGTAAGTATATTAAATTTATCGTATGCCATTTTGATTTTTGATTTTAGATTAACGATTTCTGATTTTAGATTTGTTATTGCATCTTAAAATTGTAATCGTTACTGTTTTTTGTAAAATGTAAATTGAAATTTTAGAAGATTTTTTAATGAAGTGTATCGAAATCTGAAATCAAAAATCGTTAATCTTCATTCCTAAATCTTTAAAAAAGCTCTCTTGGGTCTGTTAGTTTTCCTGTCACAGCAGCAGCAGCAGCCATAATTGGACTTGCTAATAAAGTTCTTGAACCAGGACCCTGACGACCTTCAAAGTTTCGGTTTGAAGTACTTACAGCATATTTTCCTGCAGGAACTTTATCATCGTTCATAGCTAAACATGCAGAACAACCCGGCTGGCGTAATACAAAACCAGCTTCGGTTAAGATATCTAATAAACCTTCTTCTTTAATTTGAGCTTCAACAACATGAGAACCCGGAACTAACCAAGCGGTAACATTATCTGCTTTTTTTCTACCTTTTACAATTTCGGTAAAAGCTCTAAAATCTTCAATACGTCCGTTTGTACAACTTCCTAGGAAAACGTAATCAATTTGTTTTCCAATCATAACGTCGTCTTCTTCAAAGCCCATGTAAGCTAAAGATTTTTTGTAAGTCTCCTCACCACCTTCAACTTCTTTTGCAGACGGAATATGTTTTGAGATACCAATTCCCATTCCAGGATTAGTACCATAAGTAATCATTGGTTCGATGTCCTCAGCTTTGATGTTTAACTCAGCATCAAATACAGCATCAGCATCCGTTTTTAGTGTTTTCCAGTATTCAACAGCTTTTGTCCAGGCTTCTCCTTTTGGTGCGTATAGTCTTCCTTCAAGGAAATCGAAAGTAGTTTGGTCAGGAGCAATCATTCC
Organism: Flavobacterium chilense; assembly: GCF_001602525.1. GTDB lineage: Bacteria > Bacteroidota > Bacteroidia > Flavobacteriales > Flavobacteriaceae > Flavobacterium > Flavobacterium chilense. The sequence continues at coordinate 223,213 of NZ_LSYT01000010.1, read as the reverse complement.
GCCACGCGCACCCATTTCGATACTTAAATTACAAACCGTCATACGACCTTCCATTGTCATATTTTCGAAAACATCACCAGCATATTCAACAAAATAACCTGTTCCTCCAGAAGTGGTTAACTGAGCAATAATATAAAGGGCAACGTCTTTTGGACCAACACCTTTGCTTAACTGACCATTTACGTTAATACGCATTTTCTTTGGTTTAGGCTGCATAATACATTGAGTAGAAAGCACCATCTCCACTTCAGAAGTTCCGATACCAAAAGCAATAGCTCCAAAAGCACCGTGAGTAGATGTATGCGAATCTCCACATACAATAGTAGCACCTGGCAAAGTAATTCCGTTTTCAGGACCTACTACGTGTACAATACCATTTTTTTGATGACCTAATCCCCAGTGCGAAATTCCGTATTCGTTGGCATTGTCTTCAAGAGCTTTAAGCTGATTGGCTGATAAAGCATCCTGAACTGGTAAATGTTGGTTTATAGTTGGGGTATTGTGATCTGCAGTTGCAAAAGTACGTTCAGGATATAATACCGAAACACCTCTTGACTTTAATCCTAAAAAAGCAACAGGACTCGTAACTTCATGAATGAAATGACGGTCAATAAAAAACACATCTGGTCCATCTTCAATTTTACGCACTACATGTGAATCCCATACTTTGTCAAATAATGTCTTACTCATTTTTTATTTTTTTTAATTGTAATTTCTATAACTACAGCAATTTCCTGTTCATTATAATAGCAAAACAAAAGTAAAAAAAGATACAAAGGCGTCAATTTCGATATTTCATTATATACGATACCCAAACTAAAATACAAATTGCTAAACGGCATTTATGAATTAAAATTTGACAGAAAAAAGAATTAGAAACTACTTTTGTTTTTCTTTTTATACTTTAATTTTTATTCGTTGTTTTTTATTTTAATAGTTTGCAAATTTATTTCAAAATCACTACAGAATGCGCTGTTTTGTTTGAAAAAATGTAACAAATTGAATTAAAATAGTAATAATTGTTAGTTTTGATTTCTTTTGAAAAAAGATGCTTTTTTAGTTTTTGAAAGCTTTTAAATGCATTTTTTGACCGTTATTTAGATTCAATAAACAGTCTGAATACTACGACATCCAAGAAGTGTATTTTTATGAAATTTTATCTGTTTTGAGATAAAAACAGAGTTGAAGACGAAAATGATTTAAGTATAATTGTAAGGTCTAGTTCAGGGAATTTTTAAACTCTAAAGGAGTCAGATGTGTTTTCTTTTTGAAAAGTTTACTAAACGACTGAGGATATTCAAAACCCAATTGATATGCGATTTCTGCTACCGAAAGATTGGTAGTAATCAGGAAGTCCTTTGATTTTTCAATTAGTTTTGAATGAATGTGCTGCTGTGCATTTTGTCCCGTTAAATTGCGGAGCATGTCACTTAAATAATGAGTTGAAACGTTAATTTGTGAAGCAAGAAAATCTACTGTAGGTAATCCTCTTTTTAGCGTTTCGGCATTATTGAAATAATCATTCAGAGTATTTTCTACTTTAAGTAATAAATCATTGTTGATCGTTTTTCGGGTAATGAACTGACGTTTGTAAAAACGGTTACTATAATTTAACAAAACATCAATATAAGAAACAATTACATCCTGACTCATTTCATCAATGGCAGTATGAAGTTCATTGTTAATACTGTTTAAAAGTCCTGTAATAGTTGTTTTTTCGCTGTCAGAAAGATGTAGGGCTTCATTGGTATCATAAGAAAAGAAACCGTATTTTTTGATGTTTTTACCTAGCGGATAATTTCGAATAAAATCCGGATGAAAAAGCAGGGTGTAGCCGCCATATTCTACTCCTTCTTCATCAGTAATAATCAATTGATTGGGAGAAGCAAACATTAAACCGCCTTCGTTAAAGTCATAATAACCCTGACCGTAACCCATTTTTCCGTTAGCAGAAAATTTATAGGATATTTTATAAAAGTCAAGCAGAATAGCAGTGTTTGTTAAATCGGGATTAATAACAACCTGAGTATTATCAACCAGGCTTATCATAGGATGAAGAGGCTTTGGCAGTTTTAATAAGCTATGAAATTGCGAGATAGAGGAAATCCTTTCCGGATTATTGTTTTTCTTTTCCATGACATAAAGTTATAAAAAATTGAAAAACTGATACCGCACAGATTATCAAAACCTGAACGGTATCAGTAATAAATTAGGCTCCCAAAAATTGTTTACCAAAAGCAGCGCGAAAAACTTCATCTCCTAGTTCCAGTCTTTGTTGGTAAATAGCTTTGGCATCTTCTCCGGCTACATATCTCAGTTTGATTTCTCCGTCAGTAGCGGCTTCGTAAACTACATCGGCAATTTGTTCCGGAGTCGATCCCATTTGAGACATTACTGCTACATTTTCAAAAATTTTGTCTGTCATTTCCTGATATTCAGGTTTTACTCCGGTATCAAGAGAACCGTGCAGAAATTCTGTTTTGATACCACCCGGAGAAACTGTTTTAATATTGATCCCAAACGGATTTAATTCATAAGCCATACTTTCGCTCCAGCCTTCCAGTCCCCATTTTGTTGCGTGATAAACAGATCCTAAAGGAAAAGAAAGTAAACCGCCAATAGAAGTCGTTGAGATAAATAAACCACTTTTTCTTTCTCTGAAATACGGAATAAAAGCATTAGTAACACGAATAACTCCCAGTAAATTGGTATTAAGCTGCTTAGTGATCTGGTCGTCATTAAAGCTTTCCAGAGGGCCAATTAAGCCATAACCGGCGTTATTAAAAACAACATCAATATCGCTTAGTTCAAGCGCTTTTTTTACTGTGTTTTGTATTTGGTCGTAGTTAGTAACATCTAATGGTAAAAGCGTTACATTTTCTAAATTAGAAAGTTCAGTTTCTTTTTCCGGAGTTCTCATTGTCGCGATTACATTCCATCCTTTTGCCTGAAATAATTTTGCCGCAGCTTTTCCTAATCCTGAAGAAGCGCCTGTAATAAAAATAGTTTTCATAATAATTTGTTTTAAATTGATAAGGCAAAGTTCAGGACAGAGTGATGTTTAAAAGTGTTCATTTTGGTGTAATGAGTATCCAAAATGAATAATCGAATTTTTTAGCATTAACGAATCGAATTTTTATCATTTTTATTGGTTTTTAACAGTTTGTAATAATGATTTTGATTAATGCTTTTTGTTTCATTCTTTATTTCTTGAAGCCAAAAAAAAGCGTAAATTTGAACTTCCTCCATAATTCATAAAGCGGTTTTTTATATTCCATATAATCAGGTGTTTATATTGGAAAAACGTATGGTTTGGAGCTTTAATTTTTGCTATTTAAACTTATGTATTTAATATTCGATACCGAAACAACCGGATTACCAAAACGATGGGATGCCCCGATAACCGATTCTGATAACTGGCCCCGCTGTATTCAGATTGCATGGCAGCTTCATGATGAAATGGGACAGCTTGTAGAGCATCAGGATTACCTTGTAAAACCGGAAGGATTTAATATTCCGTATGATGCTGAGCGTATTCACGGAATCTCGACTGAATTGGCAGAAGCCGACGGAATCTCGCTAGCCGAAGTTTTGGAAAAATTCAATATTGCATTAAGTAAAACCAAATTTATTGTAGGTCAGAATTTAGGTTTCGACGTTAATATTATGGGAGCCGAATTTCATAGAATGGGAGTAGATTCCCCTATGAGTTCAATGCCGGTTTTAGATACTTGTACTGAAGTTACTGCTTCATTATTACAGCTTCCTGGAGGTCGTGGAGGAAAATTCAAACTTCCAACCCTGACCGAATTACACAGTTATCTTTTCGATCAGCCTTTCGCAGAGGCGCACAACGCAACTGCCGACGTTGAGGCAACTACGCGTTGTTTTCTTGAATTGGTTAGAAGAGAAGTTTTTACAAAAGAAGAATTAGACGTTCCTAAGGAATATTTCAAAGAATTTCAGGATAGAAATCCACAGGAATTTAAACTGATTGGTTTAAAGCACATCAATTTAAAAGCGGCTTCTGATAAAATCAGAGAACAGCTTAAAGCTTTAGCTGGAGAAGATACGCAAAATGTCGTTTCAGAAGAAGATAAAGCGGATTTCAAAGCAGCGAAATTTGCGCATTTGCACAATCACACACAGTTTTCGGTACTTCAATCTACTATCGGAATTGGAAATATTGTTGCGGCTGCTGCCAAAAACGGAATGCCGGCGGTTGCCATGACCGATACCGGAAACATGATGGGGGCTTTTCACTTTGTGAGCGCCGTTATGAACCATAACAAAGCGGCATCCGGAAAAAACAAAGCTTTAGTTGAAGCGGGTGAAGAACCAACAGAAACTGAGGTAAAACCAATTGTGGGTTGTGAGTTTAATATTTGTGAAAATCATTTAGACAAAAGCAAAAAAGACAACGGTTATCAGGTTGTTTTAATGGCTAAAAACAAAGCAGGATATCATAATCTGGCCAAAATGGCTTCGATTGCCTATACTGACGGTTTTTATTATGTTCCGAGGATTGACAAGAATATTGTTGAAAAATACAAAGAAGATATCATGGTTTTGTCAGGGAATTTATACGGAGAAATTCCAAGTAAAATCCTGAATATTGGTGAAAACCAGGCCGAAGAAGCTTTGATTTGGTGGGCAGCACAATTTGGTGATGATTTCTATTTAGAAGTTATGCGTCACAATCAGGAAGATGAAAATCGTGTAAATAAAACCCTGATTGAGTTTTCGAAAAAACACAACGTCAAATTAATTGCAACCAATAATACCTATTATCTAAATAAAGAAGATGCCAATGCGCACGATATTTTACTTTGTGTAAAAGACGGTGAAAAGCAGGCAACACCTATTGGACGTGGACGTGGTTATCGCTACGGACTTCCAAATCAGGAATATTATTTCAAGTCGCAAGACGAGATGAAAAAGCTCTTTGCTGATTTGCCCGAAGCGATTATCAACATTCAGGAAATTATAGATAAGGTCGAAGGATATTCATTGTATCGTGATGTATTGCTTCCGAAGTTTGATATTCCAGATGAGTTTGTTGATCCTGAAGATGAGAAAGACAATGGTGTTCGTGGTGAAAATGCTTATTTGCGAGATCTTACAATGAGAGGAGCTCAAAGAAGATATGGCGAAATTACCGAATCAATTCAGGAACGTCTGGATTTTGAATTGTTAACGATTTCGAATTCAGGATATCCGGGTTACTTTTTGATTGTACAGGATTTCATTGCCGAAGCAAGAAAAATGGATGTGTCGGTAGGTCCCGGTCGTGGATCTGCAGCGGGTTCAGCCGTTGCGTATTGTCTCGGAATTACCAATATTGACCCCATTAAATACGACTTACTTTTTGAGCGTTTCCTAAATCCTGACCGTGTATCGATGCCCGATATTGATATCGACTTTGATGACGAGGGTCGTGGACGTGTAATGGATTATGTAATCAATAAATATGGTCAAAAGCAGGTAGCACAAATTATCACTTATGGTAAAATGGCAACTAAATCAGCGATTCGTGATACAGCTCGTGTATTGGATTTACCATTATTCGAGGCTGACAGAATTGCGAAACTGATTCCGGGAATGATGCCGTCAAAATGGAATTTGGCGCGTTTTATTTCTGAAAGCGAAGAAGAAGTTAAAAAAGCCCTTCGTTCTGATGAATTTGATAATGTAAAAGAGTTAATCGCGATTGCCAATGAAGATGATTTGGCAGGAGAAACCATTCAGCAGGCAAAAATTCTGGAAGGATCGATGCGTAATACGGGAATTCACGCCTGCGGGGTTATCATTACGCCGTCGGATATTACGAATTATGTTCCCGTTACCACCGCAAAAGATTCGGATCTATATGTAACACAGTTTGATAACTCGGTTGCAGAAAGTGCCGGATTGTTGAAAATGGACTTCTTGGGTCTAAAGACCCTTACGCTGATAAAAGATACCGTAAAACTGGTAAAATACAGAGTTGGAATTGATCTGGATCCCGACACTTTTCCGATTGATGATGAAGAAACGTATGCGCTTTTCCAGAGAGGAGAAACAGTTGGTATTTTCCAATACGAGTCACCCGGGATGCAGAAATACATGAAAGACCTTAAGCCAACGGTTTTTGGAGATTTAATTGCGATGAACGCCCTGTATCGTCCGGGGCCTTTAGAGTATATTCCGTCTTTCGTTCGAAGAAAAAATGGTGACGAAGAAATCAAATACGACTTAGATGCCTGTGCTGAATATTTGTCTGAAACCTACGGAATTACCGTTTACCAGGAGCAGGTAATGCTTTTGTCGCAGTCTCTGGCAGACTTTACAAAAGGTGAAGCCGACGTATTGCGTAAAGCGATGGGTAAGAAACAAAAGGATGTACTGGATAAAATGAAACCTAAATTTGTCGAACAGGCGGCAAAAAAAGGTCATGATGCCAAGATTCTGGAGAAAATCTGGAAAGACTGGGAGGCCTTTGCGAGTTACGCCTTCAACAAATCGCACTCGACTTGTTATGCGTGGATTGCCTACCAGACTGCTTATTTAAAAGCGCATTATCCTGCGGAATATATGGCAGCGGTACTTTCGAATAACATGAACGATATTAAGCAGGTTTCCTTTTTTATGGAAGAATGTAAACGTATGGGCTTAGAAGTTTTAGGTCCAGATGTAAATGAATCGTACTATAAATTTACCGTAAATGATAATTATGCGGTTCGTTTTGGAATGGGTGCTATTAAAGGTGTTGGTTCCGGTGCGGTAGAAACTATTGTAGAAAACAGAAAAGACGGAAGATACAAATCCATATTTGATTTGGCGAAGCGAATTGATTTGCGTGCTGCCAACAAAAAAGCAATTGAAAACCTTGCATTAGCAGGAGGTTTTGATTCGTTTGAAGGAACAACCAGAGCGCAGTATTTTCATGATGATGGTGATGGAATTACCTTTTATGAGAAAGCAATGCGTTACGGATCGAAATTTCAGGAAAATGAAAATTCATCACAGGTAAGTTTGTTTGGAGAAGCAAGCGAAGTACAAATTGCAGAGCCGGTTGTGCCTCCGTGTGAAGACTGGAGCACAATGGAAAAACTGGCAAAAGAAAAAGAGGTTGTTGGAATTTATATCTCAGGACATCCGCTGGATGATTTTAGGTTTGAGATGAAATACTTTTGTAATGCCCGTTTAGAAGCATTAAAAAGTATGAATGAATATGTAGGTAAAAATCTAAACTTTGCCGGAATCATTAATAATGTACAACATCGTGTAGCCAAAAACGGAAAAGGCTGGGCTGTGTTTAATCTGGAAGGATATGATGAAAGTTATGAGTTCAAGATTTTTGGAGAAGAGTATCTTAAGTTTCGCCATTTCCTGATTCAAAACAATTTTGCTTATTTGAAAATATTAATAAAGGATGGTTGGGTAAATCATGACACAGGAAAAAAATCTGATCCAAGAATGCAGTTTGTTGAAATTAGACAATTGCAGGATATTCTGGAAGCCTTTGCTAAAAAATTGATTTTATTATTGAATATAAAAGATCTACAGGCTGAATTTATACATAAATTAAGTCATTTGTTTAATGAGAATAAAGGAGAGAATTCTGTGACTTTTGAAGTCATGGAATTAGAGAAAATTAAACGCCTGGTTGAGGTTGAAACCCCTGCTGATTTTGAAGAAACAGATGATGCTGTTTTTGTAGAAGAGAACGAAAACGAAGATGCTGCAATTGAGGAAACTAAAATTCAGGAAGTAAATGAGGTAGAAGAGATAAAAGTAGTGACCAGGTTAACGATGCCAAGTCGTAGGCTAAAAGTAAGAATTTCCACCGAGCTATTGATAGAATTAGAGAAAATGCAGGTAAATTTTAAGCTGAATTAAATTTTAACAGTTAAAATTTAAGAGTATGCATTTTTTTAGTGTTAAAATTATGCATGCATAATAGTTTTTTAGTAATTTAGATTAAAATTACAACGATTTCGTTCCAAAGTCTAACATTGCAAATTATAAGATTATGTTAAAATAATCTATGTTTGTAGAAATTAATTAAATCAAAATTATGAAAAAGAACCTATTTTTACTAGGATTATTAGTTTGTTCTATGGCTACAATGGCACAAACAGAAAAAGCGGATAAACCAGAAAGTTGGTATTTTAAGTTGGGTGGATCTTATTTTAATCAAACTGCTTCTACAGAATTTCCTGAAGTAGGAGGACAAGCACCAAACAGAGATGTTTATGCTGGTACATTAGCAAATAACAAATTGGTATCCAGAGAAAGTGTAACAGGTTCTTTTGGACAAGGTTTTAGAAGTGGAATTACAGCGGGTTACCGTTTTTCTGCACGTTTAGGAGTTGAGATGGCTGCAAACTATTATATCAGTAACAGCAAAACTATGGCTCAGACTACTAACAGACTTATTTCATACAATCCTGCTGCTAGCCCTGCTGCGACATATGTAAGTTTTACTGCTGAAGGACAAATTAAAGCTTTCGATTTAGCACCATCTCTTGTAATGTTTTTAGGAGAAGCTCACGGTTTTGAACCATATACTAAAGTTGGGGTTATTGTACCAATTCACGGTACTTTAGATATTAAGACTGATAGACAGTACACAACGTTTGTAGGGGCTAATCAGGTGGCTGCAACAGATGCTTATTCAAAAGATGTTGTAAAACCTAATGCTACAATTGGTTTTATGGCAGCTATTGGTACTTCTTATAAATTAGGAAAACATATTTCTGCTTTTGCTGAATTAGAGTACCGTAACTTTACTGTACATGGAAAAACAAAAGAAACTACTGAATATACTGAAAACGGAGTAGACAAATTAAATACTTCAACTTCATTCAGAGCAGCTTCATATTCTGCTAATCATACTAATTACCACAGCAAAATCGATTCAAACTCAAATAACAGCTTAACAAATCCTACTGGTTTTGATAATACAAAAGCAACAGACGATTTAAGTTCTTATGTTGGTATTTCTGGTATTGGTTTGACTTTAGGTATCAAATACAGTCTATAGTTTTATAGCAGTTTTTAGTTTTTTAAAAAAGAGGAGATTCAGTATGGATCTCCTCTTTTTTTATCTTTTAAAATAAAATGTTCTCTATTTCGAATTCCTAAACTCCTTCAAAACTTCGTCAATAACCCAGGTTGTTCTGGCGGCTGATGTTCCTTTTGACGGAGAAAAACCTTCTTTACCTAAAAGCTCTTCAACAACTGTTTCGATAAAAGGTTGTTGAATATGAAGCGGATTTTCAATTGTTATGCTTTCTTTTTCTCCATTTGAATACTGAATATGAATGGGATCATTTCCAAAAGTAGAAAAAGAAATTTTCCCTTTATCGCCTACAATGTCTGTATTGTCGTAACGTTCAAAACTGGCAAAATTCCATAAACCTGTTCCATGAATTCCATTTTCGAATAAAAAAGACATTGAAACCGAGTCTTCGGCCGGATATGCTTTAAGCTGCGAAGTTGCATGTCCGCGAACAGATTTTATCGGACCTAAAACGAAATCAAGAAAATCTAAAGTATGACAAGCCAAATCAACAAAAATTCCGCCACCGGAAATATGAGGTAAAACGGTCCAAGGTAAATTGATTTCGTCATCGTAGCGTTCTTCAAACGGATGATATAAAACACAATTTACATGTCTTACCGTTCCAATTTTATTTTGATCGATTAGTTTCTTTATCTTTAAAAAACGAGGTAGACTCCTTCTGTAATAAGCAACAAACAATGGTACAGTATGTTCTTTACAAGCGCTTATCATTTCGTTGCATTCTTCAAAAGTCAGAGCCATAGGTTTTTCAACATAAACCGGTTTTCCGGCTTTGGCGCATAAAATAGTATATTCTTTATGAGATGATGGCGGCGTAGCAATATAAACAGCATCAACTTCGGGATCATTGATTAAATCAACAGCGTTAGAATACCATTTAGGGACATTATGGCGTTTGGCATAATCTTCTGCAAGGGCAGCATCTCTTCGCATAACAGCTACTAAAGCTGAATTTGGTGTTTTCTGAAAAGCCGGACCACTCTTAACTTCGGTTACATTTCCACAGCCTATAATTCCCCATTTTATAATTCTCATGGTTTAAGTTTTAAGTTCCTCAAATTTAAAAGAAAATTTGCCACGAATTCACGAATTATTTTTTCACGCAGATTTAAAATGATTTAAGCAGATGCACACAGATTCTTATTGATTAAATCAGCTTAGATCTGTCTAAATCTGCAAAATCTGCGTGAAACATAAAAAATAAAGCCACAAATTCACAAAATTAATTCGTGAATTCGTGGCTAAAAAAAATTAGTTTAAAGATTACTTCTTAGGTAAAGCTTTAAAGCCCATATTGTAAAGCGTGAATGCCTGAATGTCTACATTTTCCTGAATAGTTGCAGCAACAGATTTTCCTGCTCCGTGTCCTGCTTTTACATCAATTCGAATTAAAACCGGATTATTTCCTGTTTGTTTTTCCTGTAGTTCAGCAGCAAATTTAAAACTATGTGCAGGAACTACACGGTCATCATGATCTCCTGTTGTAACCATAGTTGCAGGGTATTGAACTCCTGTTTTAACATTTTGAACCGGAGAATATCCTTTAAGGTATTCGAACATTTCTTTACTGTCCTGAGCTGTTCCGTAATCGTAAGCCCAACCAGCACCGGCAGTAAAAGTATGGTAACGTAACATATCCATTACACCAACAGCCGGCAATGCCACTTTCATTAAATCCGGACGTTGCGTCATTGTTGCTCCAACTAATAAACCTCCGTTTGAACCTCCGCGTATAGCTAAGAAATCTGATGAAGTATATTTTTGGGCAATTAAGTATTCACCTGCAGCAATAAAGTCATTAAATACATTTTGCTTTTGCAATTTAGTTCCGGCATCATGCCATTTTTTACCATATTCACCACCGCCTCTTAAATTAGCAACAGCATAAACACCACCATTTTCTAACCATACAGCATTAGCAATACTGAAACTTGGAGTTAAACTAATGTTGAATCCACCATAACCGTAAAGAATTGTTGGGTTTTTACCGTCTAGCTTTAATCCTTTTTTATACGTGATAATCATTGGAATTTTTGTTCCGTCTTTTGAAGTATAGAAAACTTGTTTAGACTCGTAATCTTCACTCTTAAAATCAACTTTTGGTTTTTGATATATTTCAGATTTACCAGATTTTGGTTCAAATGAATAAATAGTTCCCGGCGTTGTATAGTTTGTAAAACTGTAGTATAGTGTTTTTTCTTGTTTTTTTCCTCCAAATCCACCTGCAGTTCCTACAGCAGGAAGTTTAATTTCACGGATTAACTTTCCGCTATAATCATATTGTTGTACAAACGAAACGGCATCTTTAGTGTAATTAGCAAAGAAAAATCCACCACCGGTTGAAGGCGAAAGAATGTTTTGGGTTTCTTTGATAAAATCTTTCCAGTTTTCAGGTTTTGGATTGCTTACATCAACAGTAACCACACGTTTGTTTGGTGCGTTTAAATCAGTTTCGATAAACAATTTTGTCCCTTCATTCTCAATAACCTGATTGTCGCTGTTAAAGTTGTTTACAATTGTAACAATCGGACTGTTTGGTTTGGTTAAATCTTTAATGTATAACTCATTTCCATAAGTAGAATTTGATGCCGAGATTACTAAATAATGGCTGTCTTCGGTAACATATCCGCCAACGTATCTGCGTTTTTCATCTGCACCAAAAATAACTTTATCGTCTTTTTGAGAAGTTCCCAGTTTATGGAAATACAATTTGTGCTGATCTGTTTTTGCAGATAATTCGCTTCCTTTTGGCTTATCATAACTAGAGTAATAAAACCCTTCGTTTCCATGCCATGAAATACCGCTAAATTTTACATCAACTAAGGTGTCTTCCAGAACTTTTTTAGATAATGCATCAATAATAATCACTTTTCTCCAATCGCTTCCACCTTCAGAAATAGAGTAAGCAGCTTTGTTTCCGTCTTTAGAGAAATCTAAACCTCCAAGAGAAGTTGTTCCGTCTTTAGAGAATGTGTTTGGGTCTAAGAAAACTTCTTCCTTACCATCTTGTCCTTTTCTGTAAATAACAGACTGATTCTGAAGACCGTTGTTTTTTGAGTAATAAGTAAATTTTCCTTCCACAAATGGAGCGCTGATTTTTTCATAGTTCCATAATTTTTCCATGCGTTTTTTAAGTTCATCACGGAACGGAATCTTATCTAAATAGCCATAAGTAACTTCGTTTTGAGCTTTTACCCAGGCACCGGTTTCGGCTGATTTGTCGTCTTCAAGCCAACGATAAGGATCACTAACTTTTGTGTCAAAATAGACGTCAACAGTTTCGCCTTTTTTGGTTTGTGGATATTGAATTTTATTTTGTGCAAACGAAATTCCTGCAGTTGTAAGTGCCATTAGAAGAAATGTTTTTTTCATAGTTTTTGTTTAACGGTTGTAACAAAAATAGCATTTTTTGTTGTGAAATAATAACGATAAAAAGTTAAACCATATAAGACATACGGGCTCATTTAGTTAAGGTTTAACCAATTTAATTATATGTCGTATATGGTTTAAAAATGTTACAGATTGAAGTTAACTCCCAAAACAATATTTCGTCCAATGTTTGGTATACCGTCAGTTTTCAATCTTGAAAGGTGTGCAATATATTTTTTATCGAATAAGTTATTTCCGTTCAGGTTAACATCAAAAGCATGTTTACCTAATTTTACCGTTCCGCCAAACCCTAAGTTTACTAGTGTATATCCTTTTGATGCCGTTTCGAAACCGCTTACATTATCCTGACTAAAAGTCGAAGATACATTTAAAGAAGCATATCCTTCTTCGAACCAGTTTTTGATTTTAAATTCAGTTCTTAAAGTATTGTTCCAGTTGTTGGCAGGAATTAAAGGCAAATAATCGTTGTTTTGTTTTTTACCGGTTACCGTTTCAAAACTCGTTTCAAAATGCAACCAGTCTAATGGATGAGGGTGAAAGTGTAAACCAACTTCACCACCATACAATTTTGCATTGTCCTGAATATAAGCAAAAACATCGTTATCATCACGAACTTCTCCCGTTGGCGAAGTGAAAATATAGTTGTTTACGTGATTGTAAAATCCGTTAATGAAAAATTCGAAATGTGTGTTTTTATATTCTAAATTCAAATCCGTCTGAACGTTTTGTTCTGTTTTCAAATCAGCATTTCCAATTTCATATCGGTTTGTTCCTTCGTGAACCCCGTTTGAAGTTAACTCAGCTAAATTTGGAGCTCTGAATCCAGTAGCAACATTCAGTCGAAGTGTTAACGGTTCAGCCAGTTTTGTTTTATATCCTAAAGAAGCATTAAAACTGTCAAAAGATCTGTCTAAAGGCAGAAAGTAACCTTCTTCGCCTTCAGTTCCATGCGCGGTAGAGGTAATGTTTCGGTTGTCAAAACGTAATCCGGCCTGTACAACACTATTGTCCCATTCGTAATTTGCAGTTCCAAAAACACCAAAATCTTTTGTAGTGGCATCCGGAATTAAGTATTCTTCTCCGGAATTTTTGTTTGTTTGATACATTCCCTGTACACCAATAATAGTCTCGATTTTTCCAAATTTCGGAAAATGGTATTTCGCATTGTAATTAAAAGTGTTCAGTTTCATATGAAGTGACGCCTCGTTACTGTCTTCAAATTCACTTCTGTCATTCGCGATATAACCTAAATCAACATCTAATTTCGAATTTTGAAAAAAGATAACGTTGTTTAAACTCAATAAATGATTGAAAATTCCTTGTCTCGGGAACTCCGTGTTTTTGCTTGTAGATTGTTCAGCGATTCCATTATCCGGCATTCCAAGATCAAGTTTGTTATAGTTGTATCTTAAAACACTGGAAAAACTAGAGTTACTGTATCCAATTCCGGTTTTAAAATCGGTTTCGTTATAACGCGTGTTTGTTACACGATCGCCGTTATCACCAATTTTATAATCAGAATGTGTGTTAAAACTTCCGCGAACTAAAAATTTCCAGTTATCAGTAGATGTTTTTAATCCAATAGAAGAATTGCTTCCTTGTGTATTCGTGAAATATTTTTGACTAAAATTAGCTTTAAACGTATTCGCATCGGCAAATTTTTCAGGATTAAAGTATAAAACGCCACCCAAAGCATCAGAACCATATAATAAAGATGCCGGTCCTTTGATGACTTCGACACTTTCGATTCCGGCATCATTTAAACCTAAGCCATGTTCGTCTCCAAATTGTTGATTTTCGATACGAACACCTTGAGAATAAACCAAAACACGATTTCCGCTTAATCCTCGAATTACAGGTTTCCCGATAGAAGTTCCGGTAGAAATCTGAGAAACTCCCGGAATTGTAGCCAAACCTTCAATTAAAGTTGAAGTCCCTTTTTGCTGTAAGGTTTTGATACTTTCATGTTCGACTTTCATTACGTTTTGCGATTGCAATTTGTTGAAAGGAGTTGAAACCACTACTTCATCCATTTCAAAAACAGATTCGGTAAGAATAATGTCTACAGTGTTTTCTTTTAATAATTTAGCAATTGATTTACTTTGGGTGGTAAATCCAACAAAAGTAAAAGTCAGACGAAAACTTCCGTTTGGAAGATTTTTAAATTCATATTTTCCGTTTGCGTCAGTAGTTGTTCCTCTGTGTAACTCTGGTGCATAAACAGACACATTAGATAAAGGTTTGTTTTCAAGATTTGTTACTGTTCCTGAAACTGAATTTTGAGCTGAAAGAAAGCCCGTAAACCCTAATATAAGGGCTATTATTAATTTTTTCATTTGAAAATGATGCTATAGTTAATTGATTTTGTCTTTTAAAGCAAAACGAAAAACAATAGTAAAATTTGCCGATCCTGATAGTTTCAGGATGGGGAAATTCCCTAATTTTTTTGAATTAGATTAAAAGATTTTAAATTTATTTCGGTTATTTCGAAACTTAAGAAACTATAACTGCAGGAGGTCCACGTAGTAAATACGGACTTTCTGAAAATGAAAATACCTTTTCTGAAAGAGAGAAAAAATAAGGAATTTCGTTGTTGAAAATAGGAAACTGAAAAGCAAACTGATCCGGAACAATATAACTTCCAAAAGCAAAATGACATACATAACACAAGTCATAATTATGGTGCTGATGCGTTATTTCGCCATTTGGATCATTATAATCGTGATGGCATTGTTTTTCTGAAAGCTGCTTTACAATATGCTCATAACTGTGTATAGACTGAAACAGTATCGAGAACAATACTGTAACGGCCAAAGAAACACTTAATATGAGCTGTTTTCTTTTCATTTTGCACAAAGGTATAAAAGATCAAAGTAAAATGGATTCATTTTTTTAATTCTGTTGTTTATTTGTTGAAAAAAGTGCAACAAATGATTTTATTCTTAATCAAAAAGAGAATTATTGCAATCTAATTGAATCCTGAACTGGCATTATATTATATTTGTAAGTAAAATAAATCTACTCTAAAAAACGTTTACTTGAAAAACTCTTTAAAACCAAAATACGATATGCGATTACTTTTTAGTTGTTTGTTTTTAGTATCGTTTTTCAGTTCTTTTGCGCAAGATGTCAAACCTGAAATAAAACCTATTGTTAAAATAGATTCTTTATATCGTGAAGATCAGTTTTATTTTTCGGTTACCTACAATCTTTTGCTGGATGGACCTACAGGTTTAAAACAAAATAAATTCTCGGCAGGGCTTTCAGGAGGATTCCTGCGTGATATGCCAATCAATAAAAAAAGAACTATTGCTATTGCAGCAGGTTTAGGATTGAGTTACCAGAATTTTTATCAAAATCTGACCATTTCAAAAGATGGAGATGGCAAACAAATTTATGGGGTAAACAGTTATGGAGAGTTTGTTTCTAATCGCTATAAACAATATTCAGTCGATCTTCCAATCGAATTCAGATGGAGAAACTCTACTTATGAAAGTTACAGATTTTGGCGAATTTACAGTGGAGTAAAACTAAGTTATGTTTTCTCAGATAAATCCATTTTAAAAGATGGAGAAACAACGTATAAAATCTCCAACAATAAAGATGTCAATCAGTTTCAGTACGGAGTTTATGTTTCTGCGGGTTACAATACCTGGAACGTTTACTGTTATTATGGTCTAAACGGATTGTTTGATAAATCTGTTCAGACGATTTCTGGCGAGAATGTAAAAATGAAAGCAATGAATATTGGTTTGATCTTTTACATCCTATAACCACAAAAATAAAAAGAGTACCTGCGGTAAAACACCAATCAATAAGCCAATCAATATTTCTTTTGGTGTATGGGCTTCCATTTCTAAACGCGATGAAGCCACAACTCCCGTCATTAAAATTAAAAAAGCAGCCCAGTAAGGATTTTGCAATTGAAGATGCATGTTCAGTCCAATAGCAAAAATGGTAAATCCGCTTATAGCCAGCATATGTAAACTTGCCTTAATTTTAAACAAAGAACATATTAAAGCCAAAATTGTACTAAACAAAGCACCAAGAAAAAAGAAATGTAGCTCTGGATATCGTGCAATTACAATACTTCGTTTTACCAGTAAAATATACAAAAAACATTGTAAAACAAGAGGAATTCTGCGTTGGGAAGTTTCAGGTAACATCACAGATTTTACATTTCCTGTTGAACGAAGTAACAGGAAAAACAATATAGGAACTAAAATCGTAATGATTAGAATCTGAAATAAAACATAATATTTTTCCTGATTGCTAAAAGCATCATTTTTACAAAAAAGATAGAATAAAGTAGCATACATCGAGATAAAAATCGGATGTAGAATATAGGAGAATAAAGGGAGGATTTTTTTCAAAACGTTATATTTAATGCTGTATAAACAAATATAATCAAATAATGTTTTTTGCCTCCAATTACGCAAATTTTAATCAATTATTTTGGGGAGATCCCAAATCTTCAGACTAAATAATTAGTGAAATTTTGTGAAATTAGTGGCAAACCTTTTTTTAAATTTGACAAAAAGAAATTCTAAATGAGCATAAATTTAAAAAGCCTTATCCCGGTTCTTGATGCCGAATGGACAGGTTCTGATACTGATGTTTTTGTTGATCATATTTCGATTGACAGCCGTTCATTACAAAACGGATCAAAAACCTTGTTTATTGCCTTGTCAGGTGTCAACAATGATGCTCATTTGTACATTCCTGAGCTTATTGAAAAAGGAGTTCAGAATTTCGTAGTGCAATATATTCCTGAAAATGCTAAGGATAAAGCCAATTTTTTGCTGGTTAAAAATAGTTTAAATGCATTACAGCAATTTGCGGCCTATTATAGAAGTTTATTCAATTTCCCTATTATCGGATTGACCGGAAGTAACGGTAAAACGATAGTAAAAGAATGGCTGAATTTCTTGTTGAGCCCAGATTATAATATCATCCGAAGCCCTAAAAGTTATAACTCTCAGGTTGGAGTTCCGTTGTCTGTAATTGCCATTAATGAAAAGCATAATTTGGGAATTTTTGAAGCCGGAATTTCTACCATAAACGAAATGGTGAAACTTGAAAAAATCATTAAACCCGGCATTGGCGTTTTGACCAATATTGGTTCTGCACATGATGAAGGATTTGAGAATCTAAAGCAGAAAATCAATGAAAAGCTGCTACTGTTTAAAGAATCAACAGTTATCATTTATCAGAAGAATAAAGTTGTAGAAGAATGCTTGGATTTGTTTTGTATTGAAAATCCATTAAAAGACAGAAAGCTTTTTTCATGGAGCTTCACTGATTCAACGGCAAATGTTTTTATTCTGAAAAAAGAAAACAAAGGCGAGATAACGAAAATTCAATATCAATACAAAAATGATACTTTCAATTTAGAGATACCGTTTAGCGATTCGGCTTCTATAGAAAATGCTATTTCCTGTTTATTGGTTTTGCTTTATTTCAAATACGATTCAGAAACCATTCAAAATAGAGTTCAAAATCTGTATCCGGTACAAATGCGTCTGGAGGTTAAAAATGGAATTAACAATTGCAGTATTATTGATGACAGTTACAGTTCAGATTTCGAATCGCTTAAAATCGCTTTGGATTTTCTGGAAAGCCAGCAAAAGAAAAATGCTTCTAAAACCATTATTTTATCGGATATTGTTCAAAGCGGTTTTTCTAACGAAGAGTTATATTCTAAAGTTGCACAGTTAATTTCAGACAATAAAATAAATCGTGTTATAGGCATTGGGGCAACTATTTCTTCTTTTGCAGCTAAATTTTCAAATTGTATTACATTTCAAAATACAGCCGAATTTATTTCACAAATCGAAAGCTTAAATTTTAGTAATGAAACCATATTGATAAAAGGCGCAAGATCATTTCAGTTTGAAGAAATCGTGTCGTTGCTTGAAGAAAAAACGCATGAAACAGTTCTGGAAATCAATTTGGATTCTATAAGTCACAATTTGAATTATTATAAATCGAAATTGGCAGATAGAGTAAAAATCATGGTAATGGTTAAAGCCTTTGGTTACGGAAACGGAGGTTTGGAAATTGCAAAATTGCTCGAACATCTTAAAGTAGATTATTTGGGAGTGGCTTTCGCCGATGAAGGAATTCTGTTAAAAAATGGCGGAATAAAACTGCCTATCATGGTTTTAAATCCGGAATCGACAAGTTTTCCATCAATCATTCAATACAATTTAGAACCTGAGATTTATAGTGTAAAAGGATTAAAAGCTTTCCTGAAAATTGCACAGGAAAAGCATTTGAAAGATTTTCCAATTCATATTAAATTAGATACCGGAATGCACCGTTTGGGGTTTGAAGAAAATACTCTCGACGAATTAATTCAGACGCTAAAAGGAAACGCTACAGTAAAAGTAAAAAGTGTATTATCGCATCTTGCCACAAGTGACGAAGTAAAACATTTTGATTTTGTTAATTTACAAATCAATTTATTCGACAAGCTGTCATCGAGATTAATTTCAGAATTAAATATTAACCCAATTCGTCATATTTTGAATACTTCCGGAATTAGTAATTTTCCGGATGCACAATACAATATGGTTCGTTTGGGGATTGGTTTGTATGGCGTTTCAAACGATCCTGCTGAGCAGAAATATCTGGAAAACGTTGGAACTTTAAAATCGATTATTTCTCAGGTTCGCACCATTCCTGGCGGAGACAGTGTGGGATATGGTCGTCGTTTTATGGCTGAGAAAGAAACAAGAATTGCCACAATCCCAATTGGTTATGCTGATGGAATTTCCCGATTATGGGGGAATGAGGTTGGATATGTTACCATTAAAAACCAAAAAGCATTTATTTTAGGCAGTGTTTGTATGGATATGCTAATGGTAGACGTAAGTAATATTGATTGTAAAGAAGGAGATTCTGTAGTTATTTTTGGAGAAAGTCCAACCGTTATCGAAATGGCAGCAGCACTTAAAACAATTCCGTATGAGATCATGACCAGTATCTCGCAACGAGTAAAACGGGTGTTTTTTAGATAATTTTAACAAACTTTAAAGAAAATTACGTATTTTCGGTATCAGATATTAATAATAAAAAGAATCAATTATGGGATTATTTTCTGAATTTAAGGAATTTGCAATGAAAGGCAACGTAGTCGATCTGGCTGTGGGGGTTATCATTGGAGCTGCTTTTGGTAAAATCGTAAGCTCATTTATTGAAGATGTAATTACGCCATTGTTACTAAAACCGGCTTTAGATGCAGCACATCTATCGACAATCGAAGAATTAACTGCTTTTGGAGGGGTAAAATATGGACTGTTTATATCCGCTGTAATTAATTTTATAATTGTTGCTTTTGTATTGTTCATCATCATTAAAGCAATCAATCATGCAAAAAAGAAAGATGTTGCACCACCGCCACCTGCAGGGCCTACACAAGAAGAATTATTGACGCAAATTAGAGATTTATTAAAAAATAAATAAAATATAATACCGCTACACTAAGTCTAACTTAACCGCTTCTTAATTGAGGCGGTTTTTTTATGATTGTTTGTTTTGTAACATTTTGTTATTTTTTGTTAAGCACCTTGTTTTGATTTTTATTATGTATACTTTTGCATGGTAAAATTAGATTAATTCATACTAAAAATATAAAAATGAGAATAGCCGTTGTAGGTGCCACTGGTATGGTTGGCGAAATAATGCTTAAAGTATTAGCAGAAAGAAATTTTCCTGTTACAGAATTAATTCCTGTTGCATCTGAGAAATCAGTTGGAAAAGAGATAGAATATAAAGGTCAGAAATATAAAGTTGTTGGTTTGCAAACTGCTGTAGATATGAAAGCAGATATTGCTGTTTTTTCTGCAGGAGGAGATACCTCATTAGAATGGGCACCAAAATTTGCAGCAGCCGGAACAACAGTTATTGATAATTCATCGGCATGGAGAATGGATCCAACTAAAAAATTGGTAGTTCCTGAAATCAATGCTAATATTTTGACTAAAGAAGATAAAATTATTGCAAATCCAAACTGTTCAACTATTCAGATGGTTTTGACTTTGGCTCCATTGCATAAAAAATACAATATCAAAAGAATCATTGTTTCTACTTACCAATCAATTACCGGAACGGGTGTAAAAGCAGTAAAACAATTAGAAAACGAGTACGCAGGAATTCAGGGTGATATGGCGTATAAATATCCAATTCACAGAAATGCGATTCCACATTGCGATAGTTTTGAGGAAAACGGATACACTAAAGAAGAAATGAAATTAGTTCGTGAAACTCAAAAAATCCTTGGTGACAATACAATTAGAGTTACAGCAACTGCAGTTCGTGTACCAGTAGTTGGCGGACATAGCGAAGCCGTAAATGTTGAGTTTACAAACGATTTTGATGTAAATGAAGTTCGTGAAATTTTGCACCATACAGATGGAGTAGTGGTACAGGATAATTTAGACACCTTTACATATCCAATGCCATTATATGCAGAAGGTAAAAATGATGTTTTTGTGGGAAGAATTCGTCGTGACGAAAGCCAGCCAAATACTTTAAACATGTGGATTGTTGCAGATAATTTAAGAAAAGGTGCAGCAACAAACACCATTCAAATCGCCGAATATTTAATTCAGGCAGGTTTAGTATAATCAGAGATTAAAGAAAATTGTTATAAAGAAAGAGCCGTGATTGCAGTAATGTAATTACGGTTTTTTTGTGAGAAAATAGTTTGTTAATTGCTAACTTAGCAGTTAAAATTAGATTTTATGAATTTCGACAACTATAAAATAATCCCAAATTATCAGACCAATAAAACCGATCTGTTTACAGCTGATGCAGCAGAGATTCTGGCCTGCGAAAAAACATTAAATGTTCTTTTTGATGAAGATTATAAAGAATATGTTTCACAATATGGAAGCGGTATTCTGGGCGGAACATATGTAAGGATATTTCTTCCTGAAACCATAATAGTAACCCTGGAAGAATGGAGAAAACGCATCGCAGAATATTGGTTTTGGGATGAAGGAAAAGATATTTTGACAAAAGATGAAGTATTGAGCTCAATTAGAATTGGAGATACTTTTGACGGAGATGAAATTATTGTATTAAAAAACGAATATTATATTTTACCCCGCTACAGTGAAATGATCTATAAAGCCGGAAATACACTCGAAGAAACAATTACCTGGTTATGTTCGTCCGGAATTTTAACAGAGGCATTTTCAGAAAGAGAATTTGAACCTTTTAATCCTGCAGATCATTTAAAAAACGAATAAAAACAAAAAAGCGAGAATGTATTGATTCTCGCTTTTTTTTATTCTTAATATTCCGGTGCCAGTTCTAATTCCAGCCCTTCTAATTCTGTAGTAATTGGAATCTGACAGCCTAAACGACTATTCGATTTAACATAAAATGCTTCCGACAGCATGGCTTCTTCTTCATCTCCCATTTCAGGTAATGCAACATCATTCAGAACATAACACTGGCAAGAAGCACACATGGCCATTCCGCCACAGGTTCCCTCAACAGGAAGTTCGTATGCTTTGCATAACTCCATTATATTCATTGCCATATCAGTTGGAGCCTGTAACTCGTGTATAACTCCTTCTCGATCCTTGATCTTTATTAATACATCCATTTTAATTATTTGGAATTTTACTGGTTAGGATTCTATAACGTGAAAAAATCCCTAATTATATTAACTGTTTTTGATGCTAAATGCGTATTCTTTTTTGTTGCCTTCTTTAAGGCGCATTTTTACACCAAGAATATTTCCTTTTTTCTCCAGTATCGTTACTATTGCGATAACAGAGTAATAATCTTTGTCTGACTGAAAAACTAAAGTGCCTTCGTAAGTTGAATTCATTACCCCTTGTTTATCTGTTGTAACAGATACTTTTCTTGGATGAGAGAATTGAGCAGTACTATAAGTTGTTTTATTAGAAAACTTAGCTTTTCCGCTGCAAAGATCGTATAGTAAATCATAGTTTCCTATTTTCAGGCTTCCTTCTTCCTCATTCGCATTAGTCGAAAATACAATCTGACCTGCATATTGAAAATCGGACCATTCTTCAGACTCATTTAGCCAGGCTTTATCAACAATTAGGGTTTGAGTAGTTTGTTGTGCATAATTTGCAGAAACACAAAACAACAATAAAAACAGCGCGTAAAAATTCTTCATCAGTTTCGGATTTTGGGGTTATGTTACAAATTTAAGTTAAATAAGTAATAATTCCTTAACTAAAACCCTTAAATCTTTGCGTTGTTTTTTGTTAAATCCACAATATAAGACTTTGTTTTTTATGTTTTTCTGAGTATTCTTCAGTTAAACTGTTCAAAGCACTATTATTCTTGTTAATAAGCAAAATTTAAAAAAGCTAAAATAGTCGGTTTTTTGCTACATTATATTTACCACTGTTTCGATCTGTGGGGCATATTTTTTTATGGTAGTTTCAACTCCCGCTTTTAGTGTCATTTGATTTACACTACAGCTAATGCATGCTCCTTCAAGACGAACGGTAACATGTTTGTCATCGTCTATTGAAATTAGCGTAATGTCTCCTCCGTCAGAATTTAAAAAAGGTCTGATTTCGTCAAGAGCTAATAATACGTTGCTTGTTAATTCTTCTGTTGTCATAATATTAATGTGTCAATTAGGTAATGTGACAATTAGAAAATTCTTTAAAACTATCTAATTGTCACATTATCTTAATTATCTAATTATTTTTTTACTGCCGAGCAACCAGCCATTGTTGTAATTTTAATAGCTTCAGTTGCGGGTAAACTTTCGTTTCTGTTTACGGTTTCCTGTACCACATTACGAGTAATTTCCTCAAATACTTTTTCTATTGGAGAAGCTGTTTGTAAAGCTGCCGGACGACCGTAATCTCCTGCTTCACGAATAGATTGTACTATTGGAACTTCTCCTAAAAATGGAACTTCTAAATCTTCGGCAAGGTTTTTTGCTCCTTCCTGACCAAAGATATAATATTTATTGTCAGGTAATTCTTCTGGTGTAAAGTACGCCATATTTTCTATAATTCCCAAAACAGGAACATTAATGTTGTCCTGCATAAACATCGCAACACCTTTTTTAGCATCTGCAAGTGCTACTGCCTGTGGTGTACTAACCACAACAGCTCCGGTAATTGGTAATGACTGCATAATCGAAAGATGAATATCTCCTGTTCCCGGAGGTAAATCGATCAACATGAAATCTAATTCGCCCCAATCTGCATCAAAAATCATTTGATTCAAAGCTTTTGCAGCCATTGGGCCTCTCCAGATCACAGCCTGACTTGGTGCAGTAAAGAATCCAATAGAAAGTATTTTGATTTCATAACTTTCAATAGGTTTCATTTTTGATTTTCCGTCAACAGTAATCGAAACCGGTTTTTCGTTTTCAACATCAAACATAATTGGCATCGAAGGTCCGTAAATATCAGCATCAAGAACTCCAACAGAGAATCCCATTTTAGCCAGTGTTACAGCAAGATTAGCCGTAACTGTTGATTTTCCAACGCCACCTTTACCAGAGGCAACGGCAATAATATTTTTAATTCCCGGAATTGCACGACCTTTTATTTCGTTTTTCTCAGGAGTTTCTACTTTAATGTTTACTTTGATTTTTGCTTCAGGAGAAATTAATTCATGAATTGTTTTTTTAATATCGTCTTCAGCTCTTTTTTTGATGTGCATTGCCGGAGTGTGAAGAACTAAATCAACCACAACTTCATCTCCAAAAGTAATAACATTGGCTACAGCACCGCTTTCAACCATATTTTTTCCCTCGCCGGCTATGGTGATTGTTTCCAGAGCTTTAAGGATTTCTTTTCTATCTAATTTCATTTTGATGTACTATTTTTTGTTCTAAAAAGACAGTTTTAAAGATTATGCTTATTTAAACTGAATTCAGGGTGCAAAGATAACAGATTAAGTTCGGAATTAAGCGATTTTGAATTGTAATTATTGATGTAGAGATTATTCAAAATTATAAGGAAATGTTATTTGCACCATTTAATCTTAAATTCAATAGATTTCAATTTCCGGTATGATTGCTTTTTTGTATAAATTTTCTTCCTTTTGGAAGTAGATTCTCATAAAACTTCTTTATATTTGAGTACCCAAATCAATGATCTCCAGTTATTAAAAAAGTATGTGAAAACTTGTTTTTTAGGATTGCTTATTGGGTTTTCCGTAATTTTTAAAAAGTTATTTTCTATCACCTAAACTTTAAAAATATGCGAAATTTTACTTTTTCTACAATTATTATTGCGATCAGCTTTTTTGCATTTTCATTTAATTCATTCTCACGAAAAACAGAAAGTAAAGAAGCTGTTGTAAAACACAAATACGTTTCGGTTCTTACCATAGATGCGGCGTCTATAAATGCTTTTTTTAAAAAATATCCCAAACTAAAAAAATATCAGAAAGATGTTGAGGATGTTTATAAAAACAAACAATATAAATCGATTTGGTATGATGATAAAAGCATCACTGAATTTGCATCATTATTGTACCAAAAAGTAAATGTCCTTAAAGATCAGGGAATAGACAGCAAAATGCCTTATAAGGAAGTAATTGATCAGGCGTTTAATGAAACCGATAATATTACTCCTCCGCAATTAGAAACAGAATTACTCCTGACCAGTATGTATATTTTCTATGCCAGTAATGTTTATTCTGGTGTAGATCCTGCAACTCTAAAGAAAATTGGCTGGTATTTACCGGCTAAAAGTATTTCTTATTCTAAAATTTTAGATTCTCTGATTGTCGATACAAATCGATTGAATGAAGATGACAATCTTTTATTTAATCAATACTACAAACTAAAAGATGCCTTAAAAAAATATCGAAAAATCGAAACCGATAATCTTTGGCAGAAAATTACGATTGACAGTGCTAATTACAAAGATTTAAGACCAGATGATACAGCTGTTGCCATAAAACAAATCAGACAGCGTTTGTTTGTTGTTGGAGATCTTAAACGCGATTCTAAAAGTGATGTATATGATGAAGAATTAATGGCAGGTGTACTGAATTATAAAAAAAGATACAACCTTAAATTAAACTACGCCATAACGAGAGATCATATCAATCAGTTGAATGAACCAATCAGTAAAAGAATTAAAACAATTATGCTGAATATGGAAAGATGCAGATGGATTCCGACTAATTTGTCTAAAGCAAGCGAATATGTGATGGTGAATATTCCGTCGTTTAGAATGTTTTATGTGAAAGACGGGAAATATGCACTCGTTTCAGATATTTTCGTTGGCAACAGACTTAGTGAAACGGTTATATTCAGTGGTAATATGGATCGAATTGTTTTTAGCCCTTATTGGTATGTTCCCAATAGTATTATTCAAAACGAATTAAAACTTCAGATTGCAAGCAATAAAAACTATTTAGCCGAACATAATATGGAATGGAATGGAGGGAAAGTGAGACAAAAACCAGGACCTAAAAACTCTTTAGGACTGGTGAAATTTATGTTCCCAAATCCAAATGATATTTACATGCACGATACACCTGCAAAAAGTTTGTTTGAATTTGAGAACCGTACTTTCAGTCACGGTTGCATTAATGTGAAAGAAGCAAAAAATCTGGCACTCGCTATTTTAAAAGATGATCCGGACTGGCCAGTAGACAAAATTGATAAAGCGATGAGTGGCGAAAAAGAAACTACTTGTATGCTTAAACATAAAATTCCGGTTTATATAGGATATTTTACCGCCTGGGTTCAGGACAATGGCGAAATAAATTTTTTCCCGGATGTATACAGCCGCGATGAGAATTTAGATAAACTGCTTTATTCTGATTCAGTTGTTGCAAAATAAAAAGTAAAAAGAAACCCGACAGATTCAGGAGGTCTGTCGGGTTTCTTAAAAAAAATGGTCTACAAGTTTATTCGTATTTTAGATATTTTAAGATATCAATTTTAGTTACCTGATAGGCTTTTGCCAAAACTATTATTAAAGTCAAAAGCATCAATGAAATCAAAGCGATACTATATGGGATTACTGAGACTCCAATTCTGAAAGCAAAGTTCTCCAGCCATTTCTCTAGCAAAATGTATGCCGGAATAATGCCAATTACAAATCCTAGTAAACAAAAGCCAACATATTGCTTAGAAAGCTCCTTTAATAATGCATCTGTTTCTGCTCCTAATGTTTTTCTAATCGCGATTTCTTTCAGTCTTCTTTCCATCGAAAAAGAGGCTAAAGCAAACAATCCAAAGATCGCAATGATAATTACAACCAGATTTAAGATAAAAAACAGATTTTTTTGCTGTACTTGTTCCCGATATGTTTTAGCAAAACCTTTATCTACAAATTCATAATCAAATGGATAATCAGCATTAATATTTTTCTGCCAATAGGTTTTTAGTTTGGATAGAGTTTCTTCTAAATTTTCAGGAGAAACCTTTACAAAAACATTATCAAAATTATTCCATTTTAAAGTTTTAAGATTGATAAAAACCATTGGAGGAACTTTGTCCTGCAATCCTGTAATATTAAAATCTTTAACAACGCCAACGATTTTGAATTTTAAATTTCCTTTTTCATTTCCCCAACCGGAAGCGATAATAGTATTTACCGGATTTTTAAGATTTAATGTTTTAGCAAGAGTTTCATTGATTAACCAATTATCAATAGTGTCTGAGGCAAATTTTGGAGATAAATCACGTCCTTTAATCACCTTTATTTTCAT
This sequence comes from Flavobacterium chilense, assembly GCF_001602525.1. GTDB lineage: Bacteria > Bacteroidota > Bacteroidia > Flavobacteriales > Flavobacteriaceae > Flavobacterium > Flavobacterium chilense. Next base: position 196,059 of record NZ_LSYT01000010.1, on the reverse strand, counting down.
CATATCCAGAAACCCAAAATCCATTTCGACATTTCGTGGCTGAACAAAAATACCATTATAGGTAAAACCGGAACTTGAATTAGTGCTGTTTCCAAACGAACCTGCAAAAGTCGAAACATCTTTAACTCCCGATATTTTTAGAAGCTCTTGTTTTGTAGTCTGATATTTTTCTCCTTTTTTGCTGTTATCTAAATAGTTAAATGGAATTCTGATGACCTGATTTCCGCTAAAACCAAGATCTTTATTCATCATATAATCTACTTGCGAATTCACGATTAAAGCTCCAATAATAAAAAATGCCGCAATACCAAACTGAAAAATAAGCATCGAATTTCGAATCCAGATACCGCTTTTGCTTCTCGAGAAGTTTCCTTTTAAAACCTTTAGCGTTTCAAAATTTGAGATATAAATGGCAGGGAAAATACCCGCAAGAATGATTACTAATCCAAATATAAAAATAAGCTGCAGGTAAAATTCACTGCCATTCATAGTCAAAGACTTCTTCAGGAAAGTATTGTAATAGGGTAATGAAAGTTCTACAATTGCCAAAGCAAAAAGAATCGCCAAAATCACAATTATAGCAGTTTCAAAAATAAACTGAACAATGATTTGCTTTTTAGTTGCCCCCACAATTTTACGAACACCTACTTCTTTTGCACGTTTTATGGCTGATGCAGTCGCTAAATTAATGTAGTTTACCAGCGACAGAGTCAGGATCAAAATAGATAAACCAACCATGATATAAAGCAATTGGAGATTTCCTTTGCCTTCAGGGAAATTGCGGCCTTGTGAAGATTTTGTGCCATGCAAACGAGCAGTGCTCAATTGATCTATAATCACTTTGATCTCACCATTTTCTTTTACATATTGTTCAGGAGTTTGTCCGTTTGCCTTAGCATCTTTTAGGGTTCTGTTGACATAATTTACGTTTTGCATCTTTTTTAAAAGAGTAGCAACATCAGTTCCTTTTTTTACTTTAATCATTAAGCCGTAATTAAAGTTCCCCCAGCTTTGATCATCGCCCTCGCGCTCAATACCGCTAAAAACATAATTAGGTTCTACAGCCGATGGGCTTATGATTTTATAAACAGATTTTACGACATAATCCTTATTATAGTAATTAATAGTTTTTCCAATAGGATCATCATTTTTGAAGAGCAGTTTTGCAGTTTCTTCAGAAATAGCAACGCTGTTTTTATCTTTTAAGATATTTGTTTTTGCCCCTTTTACAATTGGAAAAGGAAACATGTCAAAAAAGCCATTGTCTGCTAAAGTTATTTTTTTATGAAAAAAGTTTTGACCCTGAGATTTGATCAAAGCATCATTATACCAGGTATTAAAAAAGCTAATTTCCTCAATTTCGGGAATCGTTGCTTTACAGGTTTTCCCAAAAGGGACTGAAGAAGAAGCCCAGATATCTCCTGTTGCTCCAATTTTATTCAGAACCTGAAATGTGTTTTCTTTTCCCGGATTCCATTGATCGTAGGCATTTTCATTATTCCAGTATAAAATGGCAAAAATGACTCCGGCAATACCAATGCTTAATCCCAGAACATTTAAAAACGAAAACAATTTGTTTTGCTTTAAATGATATATAAATATTTTAAACCAGTTAAAAATCATGTTTTATTTTTTATAGTTATTATAGTTCGTTTTTGGATTAACTTACAGTTTTATGGTACAGGTAAGTTTTAAATCATAGCTAATACTTTGCAAACAAATCCCATTAGAATCACGATTGCTGTTACAATAAATTTTATCATTTTGTATTTATTTAGCGTCCATAAAAACATCAACATTTCTCTGATTTAGTTTTTCAGAAAATATAACACCATCTTTCATATGGATCGTTCTTTGCGAAAACGAAGCATCATAATCAGAGTGTGTAACCATCAAAATTGTAGCACCTTTAGCATGTAAATCAGTTAAAAGTTCCATTACTTCATTACCATTTTTACTATCCAGATTTCCGGTAGGCTCATCGGCTAAAATAATTTTAGGATCATTTACCAAAGCTCTGGCAACGGCAACCCTTTGTTGCTGACCTCCCGAAAGTTGTTGCGGAAAGTGTTTTAATCGATGAGAGATATTTAATTTCTCGGCAATAGCTTCTATTTTTTGTTTTCTGTCAGCTGCTTTTACATTATTATAAAGCAAAGGCAATTCAATATTGTCATAAACAGAAAGCTCATCGATTAAGTTGAAATTCTGAAAAATAAAACCAATATTTTCTTTACGAACAGCAGCTCTTCCTTTTTCTTTCAGGCCTATCATTTCCTGATCTAAAAGTTTGTAACTTCCGCCACTGGCACTATCCAGAAGACCAATAATATTCAGTAAAGTTGATTTTCCACAACCAGAAGGCCCCATAATCGTTAAAAAATCCCCTTTTTTAATTTCTAAAGTTATTCCGCTTAAAGCTGAAGTTTCTACTTCTTCTGTTCTAAAAACTTTGGTTAAATTTTGAATTGTTATCATAGTTTTAAAATTTTAGTTGTTATTGATTGTTTTTTGATTGATGATTGAAACGTTGTTAATTGTTAATTGTTAATTGTGAACTGTGAACTGTGACTGAAAACTGTTTACTGCGAATTACTAATTGATAATTCATCTACATCTTTATAGTCAACATAGGACGAAGTGATCACAGATTCGCCTTCTTTTAAGCCTCCAAGTACTTCATAATACGAAGGGTTTTCGCGGCCTAATTTTATGTTTCTTCTTTCGGCTTTATTTCCTTTTACTACAAAAATCCATTTTCCTGCTGTTTCCTGATTAAAGATTCCTTTTGGAATTACCAGTGTTTTATTTTTTTCAGATAAAATCAGTTTTACACCAAAACTTAATCCGTCTTGCAGAACAATACTTTCCTTAGATGTAAAAGCCAGCTCTACAATAAAATGTCCGCCTTTTACTTCAGGAATTACTTTTGTTACTACCACTTCAAGATTTTTTCCTTTAAATTCAACCTGACCTTTTAGACCTTCGCGTACTTTTTCAAGATAAAATTCATCAACGTCGGCAGTTAATTTGTAGCCTTGTTTAGAGTCTATTTTTCCAATACTTTCGCCAGCCTGAAAAGTTTTTCCTAAAACAGGTTGAAAAGAAGTTAATCGGCCGGATTCAGGAGCAATAATTAGAAAGTTCTTTTTGTTATTTCTCAAAATATCCAGACTCTTTTCCATGGTTTGAATCGAATTGTTGATTTGTGAAATCTGAATCTGATTGGTTTGTTTTTCTTTTTGAATACTTTGCTGAATTGTTTTTTTTCGTTCTTCCTGAAAACGAAGACTTTCTTTAAAGTTGTTCCAGTCATTTCTGGAAATCACTTCTTTTTCATATAATTTAGCATTCATATCATATAATCTTTTTGCATCATTATAATCATGTTCTATTAAAACCAAGTCTTTAGTTAAATTTAGTTCCTGATTTCTAATGTTCAGTTTTCCAGTGTTCAAATTGTTAATTTGCTCAATAATAGCGGTTTCCTGAGTTAGGTAATTAAGTTCTGTATTTGGATTGTACAAACGTGCCAGTGATTGCCCTTTGGTAACCATTGCACCATTTTCGACAAAAATTTCTTTTACAGATCCTCCTTCGGTAACATTCACAAGCATTACATTCAAAGGTTCAACTTTGGCCTGAAAAACCACAAAATCTTCAAAAAAAGCTTTTTCAGCTTTTTGAATGCTTAATTCGTCTCCTTTTACATTCAAGCTTCTTTTGGTATTGAATGAAAAAAAGAGAATTGCTGCCAAAACTAAAAAAACTCCAATTGCTATTGTGAGATATCTAAATTTTCTATTTTTACGAGGAATTACTGTGTCCATTTCTTTAATAATTTACTGATAGTCAATAGGTAAATACTGTGCCGTAAAATTTATTATCTGTAAAGCATTGATTCTAAAGAAGCTTTAAAAATGATCCAAAAACATAGTGTTCGATAATGAACAGTTGACCGTTCGTTATCGGACAAAAAATAATAATCATGCGAAAAAAACAAGCCCAAATATTAATTGTTGACGATCAGGAAGAAATTCTTTTTTCGGCAAAAATGATTCTTAAAAAACATTTTGAAACCATTTTTACGACAAATAATCCCAAAAAAATCATTTCAATCTTAAATGAAAATGAAATAAATGTGGTTTTGTTAGACATGAATTACCGAATTGGTTTTGAAGATGGGCGAGAAGGTATTCACTGGCTAAAAGAAATTAAAACACTTTCGCCTAAAACGATTGTGATTTTGATGACTGCGTTTGGTAAAATTGAAACGGCTGTTGAAGGAATAAAAATTGGTGCTTTTGATTATGTTTTAAAGCCCTGGAACAACGAAAAATTATTTGAGATCATAGATAAAGCGGTAATCGAAAGCAGAAAAAACAATAAAAAAGTGGTGGAAGAAAAAATCACAAAGAACTATTTTGTTGGAAATTCGCTTAAAATAAAACAAGCCTATTCGATTGCCGAAAGAGTTGCCAGAACAGATGCAAATGTTTTAATATTGGGCGAAAACGGAACAGGGAAATATGTTTTTGCAGAGTTTATCCATCAAAATTCAGAACGAAAAGAACAGCCTTTTGTACATGTAGATTTAGGTTCTTTGAGTGATAATCTGTTCGAAAGCGAATTGTTCGGATATGCAAAAGGAGCTTTTACAGATGCCAAAACAGATACAGCCGGAAGATTTGAAACAGCTTCTGGCGGAACGATTTTTCTGGACGAAATAGGGAATATACCATTGCACCTGCAATCTAAATTACTGCATGTTCTGCAAACCAAAACAGTGACTCGTTTGGGTGAAAGTAAGGCAAGACCTTTAAATGTCAGAATAATTTCGGCAACCAATAATGATATCAAAGCTGAGGTAAAAAGTAAAACCTTTCGAGAAGATTTGCTGTATCGCATTAATACCATGGAAATAAACCTGCCGCCTTTGCGTGAACGAAAAGATGATATTGTTCCCATGGCACATTTTATTCTGGATAAAGTTGCCGAAAAATACAATCAGGAGAATTGGCGTTTTGAAGACAATGTTGCGCCTTATCTGGAGAAATATCCCTGGAAAGGAAATATTCGTGAATTAGAGAATAAGATCGAACGTGCTTTAATCCTCGCAGATCACCATACCATTTCTGTAAACAATTTAGATATTCTGGACTTTGAAGAGATTCAGGAAAATGATGAAAACCCGTTGTCTGAAATGGAAAAAATGGCTGTAGAAAAAGCACTCTTCAAACACAATGGAAACATTAGCAAAGCTGCCGAAGAATTAGGCTTGTCAAGGGCTGCTTTGTACAGAAGAATTGAAAAATACGATCTGAAAAACAGCTAAACAATGAAAAACTGGAAATTTTACAACGCTTTGTTTTTAAGGGTTCTCATTATTATGATACCCTTTTTCTTTTGCGTCTTTCTGATCTATAAAACACTTTATTATAACGCAATCTTAGTAGGTTTTTTTATTTTCATACTCTTATTTGAAATGTATTTTTTCGTCAAAAATCATTCATTGTTTTATGATAAAATATTGCTTTCGATTTTGCAAAATGATTTTTCTACCAATTTCCCGGAAGAGTATAAAAAGCAAAATTTCAGTAATCTGTATCTTTTGTATAATACTTTAAAATACCAGCAACAAGACCAAACTTCAAGAGAACTTATCTATAAATCGATTTTGAATAATATTGATACAGGAACTTTAATTCTCGAAAAAGAAAACGATGATTGGGCTATTTTTTTAATGAACGATTGTTTTTCAGACTTGTTTAAAGTTCCAAAAGTAAGCCATTGGGGATATCTGAAAAATTATTTGCCATCGCTTTGTGATGAAATTGAAAAGGCTGGTTTTGCCGAATTAAAATCGGCAATTTCGATAAAAATTGAAAGTCAGGATTTGCAGACTTTTGTACTTCAGACATCGGTTACAAAAACATACGATAAAGAATATTTTATCATTTTACTAGATAGTATTCAGCGTGTGATTGAGAAAAAAGAAAAAGAAGCCTGGATTAATCTGATGAAAATCATTTCGCACGAATTAATGAATTCCTTAACGCCAATTCGTGCGCTTTCGCAAAATTTACTTCAAATTGTTGATCAGGAGCAACTCGAAGAAGATGATTTTGATGACATCAAAAGCAGTATTTCGACAATAATAAACCGAAGTGACCATTTGCAGGTTTTTGTAGAGAATTACAGAAAACTGGCCATGCTCCCAACGCCAAACAAACAAATGACGCCAATAAACGCGCTTTTTGAAGATTGTATGCGTATTATGAGCCCGATTTTGAAAGCTGAAAATATTGAATTAATCAATGAAATTAATAGTTCAAGGTCGATTTTGATTGATAAAAACCAGATGGAACAAGTGATTATTAACTTAATCACCAATAGTGTTTATGCGCTGAAAGAAAAGGTAGAAAAGAAGATGTTTTTGTCTAGTTATACAGAGAACAATCGCTTTTTTATCATTATTTCGGATAACGGAAAAGGAATCGATGACGAAATTAGAGATAAAGTATTCCTGCCATTCTTTACCACCAGAAAAGACGGAGCCGGAATTGGTTTAACACTTTCTAAGAATATCATCGAAGCACACGGCGGATATTTAAGCTACCAAACTGATGATGATAAAACGAGTTTTGTGATTTGTTTGATTTAGAATTTAAACCATATAAGTGATGTAAGTTCATTTTAGTTGGGACTTAAAATAGTTTCTGAATCTTTGTCAAAGTTATTACGCGCATTTTTGTCATCCCGAGGAACGAGGGATCTCCGTTAGTAGCTCGACAAAGATTGAAAATCTTGCTTGCGGAGTTTCTTGCGGAGATCCCTCGTTCCTCGGGATGACAAACTAGACGAATAGAAAGAAGTTGAACTTTTAAATGAACTTATATCACTTATATGGTAATCTCAGGTGTCCAAAAGTGTTTTTCGAGATCTATAATTTGATTGTCAACAACTTCAATACCTTCGCTTTCCAGAAGCTGTTGCATTAAGTTGGTACCGTCAAAATGATGTTTTCCGGTCAAGAGCCCTTTTCGGTTTACTACTCTGTGCGCTGGAACATCATCCATATTGTGACAGGCATTCATTGCCCAGCCTACCATTCGTGCAGAACGGGCTGTTCCTAAGGCTTTTGCAATAGCGCCATATGAAGTTACTTTTCCGTACGGAATTTGTCTGGCAATTGCATAAACTCTCTCAAAAAAATTATCTTCAGCCATAAAATTGAAATACTCATTTATAAATTTTCATCCAGATTTAGCAGATTTAAGCGGATTAAAATAAATTCCCTTTTAGATCTGTATGGATTTGCAAAATCTGCGTGAAACTAATTTAAGAAATCCTTTTGATGTTTTTATCCCGATAGTTATCGGGAGTAGTATTATTTACCCGAAATAGTAATTCAGGATATTAAAGAGTGTTACCACAGCCACTAATCCAGTGATGCTCCCTATAATGGTATTCATGTTTTTCATTAAGTAATCGGTCTTTTTTTCTATTCGTCCAAAGAAACCAATATAGCTGTACAAAGCAGCAAACGAGCCTAGAACAGAGCCCATTACAAAAGTAAAAATAATGTTGCTTTCGAATACAAAAAGATGATAAGAAGCCAAAGTAACACTTACCACAACATAATACGGAATAGGGAAAAAATTCAGACCCGAAAGCAGCATTCCTAAAAAGAAACGACTTTTTTTACTGCTCTTTTTAATCTTCGATTTTTTGGCTTTAGGCTCTTTTGCGATAAACAAAAAGTAAATCGTTAAAATAGAGAAAATAGCAAACCCAACTTCACGTAACAATGTTACCACATCAGGTCGGTTGTCAATTACCTGAGCAAATAAAACCGCTACATAAACCTGAAAAAAGATAACTAAAATAGCACCGGCAACAAACCACAAAGCATTCTTTTTTCCTTCTTTAAGATTTACTTTGGCTGCGGTCATATTGATTAAACCAGGTGGAATAATCCCAATGAAAGCGGCAAGAAAACCTGAAAGTAATGGGGTAAGTAATGCCATTCAGTTATTTAATGTAGTTGGAAATATGTTTTTAAAATTAAAGTTAGTCTTTAATTTTAAAGCGAATATACGTAATTGCCTTATTAATTTCTAAATATTGTTTTTCATAAAAAGTCTGAAAAGCAGTAACTTCTTCCGGGCTTCCTTCGTTTCTGTAGACATTATGGTTGGCGTATAAAACCTCATGTCCTTCACCGTGAAGTAATCCCAGAGTGTAACCGTGCATGAATTCGCTATCGGTTTTAAGGTTTACAACACCGTCTTTTTTAAGGATTTTTTTATACAATTTTAAAAACTCCGAATTGGTCATTCTGTGTTTTGTTCTTTTGTATTTAATTTGCGGATCCGGAAAAGTAATCCAGATTTCATCCACTTCATTTTCGGCAAAAATATGATTGATTAATTCGATTTGAGTTCGAACAAAAGCAACATTATGAAGTCCGTTTTCAACAGCGGTTTTAGCGCCTCTCCAAAAACGGGCACCTTTAATATCAATTCCGATAAAATTTTTGTTAGGATATTTTTCAGCTAATCCAACAGAATATTCTCCTTTTCCACATCCTAATTCTAAAACTAATGGATTGTCATTTTTAAAGAAATCAGAATTCCATTTTCCTCTCAAAGGCATTAAATTGCCTACAACTTCTTCTCTGGTTGGTTGAAAAACGTTTTGAAATGTTTCGTTTTCTCTGAATCTTTTTAGTTTATTTTTACTTCCCACTTTTACAAAAATTTTCAGCAAAATTAAGGAATATAAACGAATGAAAATAGCTGAATTGGGTTTTAAAATTTTTAGCCCCGAATTCACGAATTTTTAATTAATCTATTATCACAAAATAGAAGAAGAAAAATTCGTGAATTCGGGGCTAATTTTAATACTATAAATGTTTTTTTACCCGTAATGGGCTTCAGTAATTGGTTTTAATTTTGGATCAAGGGTTTCATCATGTTGCGATAAATCTAATCCGATATGTTCGTTTTCTTCAGAAACACGTAACGGAATAATAAAATTAGTCACTTTAAATAAGAAATAAGCGCCAAAGAAAGTAAAGATAGAAACCAGAACCAATGCCATCATATGATGCGCAAATACATTCCAGCCTCCGTGCAGTAAACTTGCATCTTTGCCATGAGCAAAAATTGCGGTTAGAATCATTCCCATAATTCCGCCAACACCGTGACAGGCAAAAACATCAAGCGTATCATCGAATTTTTTTGATAAACGACAATTTACAACTGAGTTCGAAACCAAAGCTGTTATAAATCCAAAAAACATACTTTCAGGAACCGATATAAATCCTGCTGCCGGAGTTATGGCAACCAATCCTACAACTGCGCCAATACAGGCGCCAAGAGCCGAAACTTTCCTTCCGTTCATTCGGTCAAAGAAAACCCAGGTTAACATTGCAGCAGCAGATGAAGTTGTTGTTGTTGCAAAAGCCATTGCGGCAGTTCCGTTGGCAGCAAGAGCAGATCCGGCGTTAAACCCAAACCACCCAAACCATAACATTCCTGTTCCTAATAATACAAACGGAATATTGGTTGGTATATGCTGACTGTTTTTTCTTTTTCCTAAAACCAAAACTCCGGCAAGAGCTGCAAATCCTGAGCTCATATGTACCACAGTTCCTCCGGCGAAATCTTTAACACCAAAATAACTTCCTAAAATTCCTGTTGGATACCAAACCGAATGGCACAAAGGCGCATAGATAAATATGGTAAACAAACTAATGAACAATAAATAGGATATAAAACGAACACGCTCTGCAAACGAACCGGTAATAATAGCCGGAGCAATAATCGCGAATTTCATTTGAAACAGCGCAAACAACATAAACGGAATTGTACTGGCCAGTTGCTTATGAGGCAAAACACCCACATAATCCATAAAAGCAAAAGTAGTCGGGTTACCAAAAAAGCTGTAAAAATGATCACCGGAACCAAATCCTACAGGATCACCAAAAGCGAGACTAAATGCCACAACAACCCATAAAAGTGTTACAACGCCCAAACAAATAAAACTTTGCAGCATAGTCGAAATCACATTTTTTCGGCCTACCATTCCGCCATAGAAAAAAGATAATCCCGGAGTCATGATCAAAACCAGACAACAAGAGGTTAACATCCAGGCAACATCGGCAGGAACGATATGATCGGTTGTGCCAAATTCAGACAATACGTAGCTATTTTGAGTAACAGTTGGCCAAAATGCACCGGTAATACAAACAATACTTATAATAATAAAGGAAATGATCCAGCGTTTTTCTATTTTCATTTTTCAAATACTTTATTTAACCCTATTTTTTTTGGGGTCAAAGTTAAAAAAAAATAAAGATTTTGATTTTTAGGGCTAATAAAATAGAGGTTGTTCTTTTATTTTAGTCAATTTTGTAATATTCAATCCGTTTTTTTGAGAGTATCTTATTTTGAACTTCTAAATTACAGCTAAAATTGCCAATTGTATTATAATTAATTTGTTATCTCGCTTGCTAAAGTGCTAGAAAAGTTAGGATTATAAAAAGAAAGTTCGAAATTGTTTATTTTTTTCGAAGCTTCGTAATCAAAACATCTTCAATTGGTGCTTTTATTTTGATGGCAGCATCAACTTCTTCGTTCGGAACTGTCATGGATAAAACATAGTGCTGAATTTTCCATTCTTTCCCCACTTTAATCAAAACCCCCGAGCCACGACAAATTTTCATCTGCGTATTTAGCAATTCATCAAACCACGCAATTTTTCCTGTTTTATCAAAAAAGATATGACGTTCAAGAGCCGTAAAATTCCAGGTTTTTCCTTTGTCAAAAAATGGTTTTGCCCAAACTTTAAAGTCTTTTTTATTCCAGTTCTCAGTAGCATCAGTTCCAATAAAAATAGCATCATCTGCCATTAAGTTAAAGTAAGCATCAAACTTTACATCAGCGGCAGCTTTATGCCAGGCATCGATAGTTTGATTGACTTTTTCTTTTTCTGAAGTTTGTGCATTTGCAAAAGTTGCAACGAATAATAAAAGTAAAACTGATTTTTTCATAGTGTATGTTGTATTTGGATTTAAAGTTAATAATGATTTTTAAAGGAGGGAAGGTTTCATGCAGATTTTACAGATTGAAGCTGGTAAATTGCAGAAAATTTATAAATTCTCCGCGTTCCTCTGTAAAATCTTCGTGAAACAAAAAACTTTGCGACTCTGCGCCTTTGCGAGATTAAATAACAACGAAAATCTTATATTACTTATATGGTGAAATCTTAGTATATTTGAGTGCTTTAAAATCGACACATCATGAATCCAAAAATACTTATCTCCTCTATATTTGTTACTTCCCTAATTTTTACTTCCTGCAAGAAAGAATTAGAACCACAGGCAAGTACACCCGCATCTGAATTGGTGAAATTAGGATTAGCAAAAGATACCACAAAAACGCCATCGGTAGTTCAGGCATCACCAACGAATCCTAATACGGTAATGGGCGATACAAAAGGAATAAATCCTGCACACGGACAGCCGGGACATCGTTGTGATATTGCCGTTGGCGCACCGCTAAATTCGGCTCCAACACAAACACAAACCACAACGGCGCAACCAGGGCAAACCGTACAGGTAAATCCGGGTCAGCAAAATGTAGTGACAACAACCACTACCACACCAGTAAAAGTAGCCAAAGGAATGAATCCGCCACACGGACAACCGGGACACAGATGCGATATTCCGGTTGGAGCACCTTTAAATTCTCCTGCAGCAAAACAACCTGCGACTAATGCAGCAGAAAGCGGAAGTGTATCACAAAATTTTACCGTAACGCCGCCGGCAAATAACAATGCGGTTCCAACTTTATTAAGTACAGAAACTCCGGCAAAAGTAGCCGAAGGAATGAACCCTCCACACGGACAAGCAGGTCATCGCTGTGACATTGCTGTTGGAGCTCCATTACCAAAATCATAATATTTACGTCAATAATAATCTGGGCGTGCCACCAATAAAAAAAGGGGCCAACTATGCAAATCGCTTAGTCGGCCCCTTTTTTATTGCTGTCGGGCTTTCGCTGCTACTTCGGTAGCTTAGCTCTATCCCTCACGCGAAACAGTTTTCAGTCTCAGCGTACTCTTGTCATCCTGAGCGAAGTCGAAGGAGCGTAAAGTATAGAATATCTTTTTATTCAATTTCAAAAATCGCCTGAATTTCTACAGCCGAATTTATCGGTAACGAAGCCGCACCAATGGTTGCTCTCGCGTGTTTTCCTTTTTCTCCAAAAACCAAAGCTGCCAGATTCGAAGCCGAATTCATAAGTGCCGCATGTTGCGTATATTCAGGAGTTGTATTAAAATATCCTGTCAATTGTACACATTGTTTTACTTTGTTCAAATCGCCTCCGCAAGCTTCCTTTAGAACCGCAATTACATTAAGCATCGTTTGATATGTCGCTTCTTTTGCCTGATCGTCTGTAACTGTTGCACCAACTTTACCCGGATTTAAAATCTTCCCGTCCTTCAAAGCCACCTGATTAATGTATACCTTATGATCAGAAATCGTAAACGGAACATAATTTCCAACCGGTTTTGGTGCTTCAGGAAGTACAATGTTATTGTCTTTTAAAGTTTTGTTGATATCGCTTTTTGTTTCAGCCGAAGTGGTTTTTGCTGACTTTATATTCTCTGTGTTTCTCAATCCCGAAGCTACTCTTGCCAAAGCTTTTCCTTGTTCTTTAGCCAAATTCAGTTCGCTTTGCGACGGACGTGTTCCGGTTGATCCTGCTAATGAAGTTGCTCCAAAAGGCGTATTTCCCTGCGGAACCGTTTTGTCTAAAGTTGCTGTTCCCATAATTCCGGTTGGCACAATCACCATTCCGTGCGAAGCCAGAATATTCCAGAAAGATAAAATTGCTGCTTCTTTTCCTGCTCCGGATCCTGCCGACATAAACACCGTTGCTGGTTTTCCTTCTAAAGCTCTCGAAGTCCAAAGCGGAATACTCTGACTGAAAAAGTAATTCATATCAGCACTAATATTGGCAAAATGAACCGGGCTTCCAAAAGCGATTCCGTCATAATTAACCAATTCTTCGATTGTAGCAATTGGTAATTTCTCTACATCAGCATTTAGTTTCTCTTTTGTATTTATAGAAGGAACACGCTTTAAAGTCGCTTTAGTATTTGGATATTCCTGAATTCCTTCGGCAATTGATTTTGCCATTTTATAAGTTCCGCCGTTTTGAGAATAAATCAAAACCAGGACATTGGTTTCAGATGGTTTTGTTTGTGCATTGGCACCAAGACCTATAAAAACTGCGATTAATAATACGAGTAGTTGCTTTTTCATGATTGCATTTTAAATAATTTGTAATGGATAATCTCAATTAAGAAGCTTGTTTGTTTCAAAAAACAAATTTCTTTTTTGGGACAGCAAAATTACTTCTTACAATATCAAAAAGCGTTATTATTATGTTAATCGTATTTTGCGATATATTGTAGATTGTTTATTTACTAAAAGATTATAAGACTGTAAAAAAAAAGCAAAATAGGCTGAAAGCCTAAAAACATTAACGTAGTGCAACGCACTACGAATTAAATTAAAATAGAAATTGCCCTGAAAGGGCAAAAGCAAATAGACAATCCGGATTCAAAGAAAATAGATGTTTTTTAGAAAATATCTTTCGGAAAAGAAAAACATTTTGAGATTAGACTTTCGCCCTTACAGGGCTTAAAAACAACAATTGGATTTCATTCATAGTGCTTTGCACTATGCTACTGCTACTGCTCTTTCAGAGCAAAAAGTTTGGGACACTTAATTACAAATAGAAGATAAAATCTGCAAACCCTGGTGATAGAGAATAGGTGAAGCAATCTGCGTAAAAAATATTTAAACAGATAGAAACATAGGATGTAAAATGAAAAAAGAGTTAAATACAAATCAAGATGTTTGTTTAAACAAATAAAATGCATTTTCTAAGCTGCCAAAATCTATGTTTCTATCTGTTTAAACAACTCAGCTTAAAAAGTTAATTGTAAAGTAAGCTGATAATTTTCTAACTTCGAGGAAACAAATTTATCTATTATGAAAAAAGCAATTCTATACGGAGCAAGCGGATTAGTAGGATCTCATATTCTCGAAAATTTGTTGAATAATACCCATTACGAACAAGTAATAATTGTGGTCAGGAAAGATCTAAACATTCAGCATCCAAAATTGAAAACGATAATAGGTGATTTTAATTCATTGCCCGAAGCGATAAAAGGTATTGCAGTCGATGAGGTTTTTATCGCACTCGGAACCACGCAAAAGAAAACGCCCGATAAAAAACTATACTACCAAATCGATCACGATTATCCCATTCTGGCAGCAAAACTGGCAAAGGAAAACGGAGCAAAAGCCGTGTTTTTAGTTTCGGCAATTGGAGCAAATGCAAAATCGTCTATATTTTATACAAAAATGAAAGGCGAGACGGAGGACGATATTATCAATCTGAATTTAGATCATACCTATATTTTTCGACCATCGATGATTTTAGGAGACCGAAAAGAAAGCCGACCTCTGGAAAAAGTATTTATAGGTATATTTAAATTCATCAATCCGTTGTTTATGGGAAGTTTAAGTAAATACAAAGGAATAGAGGCGAGCGATATTGCCAAAGCCATGGTAAATAGCGCAAACACATTAAACGAGAAAGTCAAAATATTGCAATGGGAAGAAATGACCGCTTTGCTGAAATAAAAAATGGCATTATCCGGATTAGAGATAATGCCATTTTTGCATTTGATGGTATGTAAATTAATACTCTTTCATTTTTTCGAAAGTAGTAGTAAGAGATTTTTTTGCTTTTGCCAAAGCGCCACTAAAGGCTTTTTCGAGTGTATCGGCATGTTCTGTAACCGTTACAGGTTGTAATTTTGCGGTACGAACTTCAATCACGCATTTTTTATCGTTTACGCTAAATTTTTCCCCGTTTTCGTCACCAAAGTGTACTTCGATGCGGGTTATTTTTTCCTCAAAACGCGCTAAACCTTTTTCTAATTCGCTAGAGAAATAAGCTTCTAATCTTTCGTGTCCTTCGATGTTCTTGTCGGTGTTGATTTGAATTTTCATATCGGTTTATATTTAATGATTGTTTCTCAAAGCTATCTTTTTTAGAATCAAAAGCCAAGTGAGTTAATAAAACATTAAGAAAATAATTGCGCTTTTTTGTCATTGCGAGGAACGAAGCCATCATACTAAAAGCTCCGCCGGCTTTATCAAACGAAACAATAAAAAATCTCATAAACATTGTCAAATAAAGCGAAGTCGAAGCGCTCGCAACAATAAGCAAACTAAAAATTAAAGATGTTTTAAATTGATAGATAAATCTTACTATTTTAAAATGTTTATTTGGTATCTTTGCAGTCCTAAATGCAAGAACTTATGATCTCAGAAAAACTTTGTGCCCGTGTGGTATGGTGGCGGTATTGGAAACAACTGCAACGCTCTTGCAGCGTAGGACACCTAACCTGCGCGGGTTTTATATTTCCTAAAATGCAAGATTATGAGTGTAAACACCCTTTCAAAAGAAACAGAATTGCGGTTAAACGAATTTTTCAATCAGGCGACTGATCCTAAAAGTTTCGCAAAAGCAATCCGAAGAGTAAATTATCTTCTCGCTATGTCTTTAATGCGAGAATGTGAAACGCTGCAAATTGATACAAAATCAGTCGAAGACGGTTTTTATTGGCTCAATGAATTAGCCGAAATTTTAAATCCTTATTTGGATACTGAATAATTTATAATGATAAAAGCCGCTTTGTTGTGGCTTTTTTTTATTTTTTTTGCTTTTTCCGTCTGCTTTGTCATTCCGAAGAATGAGGAATCTCCGCAAGTAACTCTACAACAATTATCAAACTTGTCTTTCTGCAATTACGTTTTGAATTTCAAGAATACACGAATCAAATTCTTTTAATTTTTAATTTAATTATGTGATCGCAAATATCACATTTTACAAAACTATTATCATCTACAAACATGTCTATTTCAATTTCGTAATCACAAACAGGACAATTGTAAATTATATCTATAAGTTCTATAGGTGGATTAAGTACAGTTGGGATTTCTAAGATTGAATGTTCTATCATTTTTTTTAAATTAACCAAATTGTGATAATCATATATAAAATCGTTGATTTCTTCTTCTTCAGAATCAAACTTGAAAATAACTCTGAAGCATAATTTATCAACCCAATTTTCAATTTCTTCTAAAGAGTCAATGTTATTGAGAAAAGACAAAAAAGCTTATTTTGATCTGTAAAATGATCTATGAACATAATGATGTCTTTTTTTAAGTTATTTGCATAATTTTCATGAGCTTGCAACAAATAATTTTCTAAATGCTGAATCTTTTTATTAAAACTTAACATAGGAATTTTATTTCAAAGATAAATAAAAACCCGACTATACTCCGTTGTTTTAGAGTCTACATTTTGCAACTTTTGTTAACATGGATATTAAGCAAAAATTCGGACTCAAAATTAAGGAGCTTAGAAAACTCAGAGGATTATCTCAAGAAAAGCTAGCCAATCTAGCAGAGATTGATCGTACTTATTTACCGACGATTGAAAAAGGAGAGAGAAATGTTTCTATTGAAGTTGTTGAGCGATTAGCTAAAGCTTTAGAGGTCAATATAAAAGACTTATTTGATGAATAAATTTATATAGACGTAACGAAAATTGCAATTCATTATTAAAAATTTACTTAACCATAAAATATGAGCGTAGAAAATATAAGAGCATTTATTAAAGAGGAAGCGAAGAAATTCGGTGGAGAAATTGGGGAAGATTATATTGAAAGAAATAACACAAAAGATGATGCATTTAATAAGGGGCGTGCATATTTTGGAATAATTTCCACAGAAGAAGAACATCAAGGGCCATATCATGATTTTTCTATTGTAATTTTTCCTTCAAGAGATATTGGCAAATCATGGATTCTAGCTCTGGGAGTTGGTTCAATGGGATTTAAGAATGATTATGAATTAGCATCATATCCAGGTTTAAGACGTTTGTTTTCTAAAATTATAAAGCCAGACAATGGGTACATTAAGTCGGATTTTTCTAATATAGAAGATGGGTTGCCAAAAGAATTTTTCGGTAGAAAAGATATTATACATTTAAAGAAAGCAATAGATAATAGCAAAGGATATGGGAAAGTGCTTCCAGCAATACAAATACTTGAAGATCTAGAATCAGATGAAACAAAAAAAATAATATCTGCTTTCTTGGCTATTTATGCAAAAATCAAAAATTGGAATAATAAGTCTGAATTTTCAACTAAAATTGATGAAGCGCTAGAACCATTTTTAGCATCTAAAAGTTCTGAAATAACTGATGAACTTTTTAAACTTATAACTGAAAGGAAATATATTGTTCTTCAAGGAGCTCCTGGAACAGGTAAAACAAGAACGGCAAAGCTATTAGGTGAAAAATTAACGGCTGAAAAATTCTTTATTCAATTTCATGCAGAAACAAGCTATTCAGATTTTATAAGCGGATTAAGACCGAAGATTAATTCGAATGTAATTGGTTATGAAATTATTAAAGGGGAGTTTGTTAAAGCTATTGAATTTGCAAATAAACACGAGAATACAAATGTGCTTTTAATAATTGACGAAATTAATAGAGCAAATTTAGCAAATGTTTTAGGTCCTATATTTTATCTATTTGAGCATAAAATGGATATTTCAAACGTAAAAATAGAAATTTCACCAGATTTAAAGATTAAGCAATTGCCAAAGAATTTGTATGTTATAGCGACAATGAATACCGCAGATAGAAGTTTAGCAGTTGTTGATTTTGCTTTAAGAAGAAGATTTGCTTGGTACACAGTAAAACCGACAATTATAGCTGGTAATTCGAAGAAAATTGATAACACAGAAGTAATTCAGGTAGAAGGAACGAATAGTTACTTTTTTATTGAAGACTTCAATAAAATAAGTACAATATTTAACTGGTATGCGACAAGCAATGAATTATCTCTGCAACCTGGCCAAGGATATTTTATAGCTAATAATGTTGATGAAATGAAGGACCGGATTAGATATGAGATATTCCCATTAATAAAAGAATACTTGGAAGAAGGCTTAATTAGAAATGCCAAAGAAGAATTCAATAATTATTTCACTACGAGGATAAATCAATCACTTTTTGAATGAGTAAGCTATTAGATGTGTTTTTTGAAATGCCTTGTTTAACTGAACAATCCAAACAGTTAAGTGGGATTTCTTTGCGAAAAAAATGGTTCAAATCTGCTGATAAAAGAGTTATTGGTCTTAGTCTTCAAAAGTTTGTAGAATACAATTTAGCTCAATTTAAATTCTTAGGTATTCAGCCATTCGTAATTGGTATTGATCAAAATACGTCTTTAATTTTTCGATCATCTGGCTTCATTGGAGCTATTCCATTAATAGCACCAGATACAGGTAAACAAATAGGTGATTTTGTAGTAATGCCAAGATTTGCTGGCACTGATCGTTTTGAAGATTATATTGAAATTCTGAATTTACTTGGTACAGAAATAAGCCCTGAAGTAATTGATAGTTTGCCTCTTGCTTCGGGTAAAAATTTTCGACCGCCTTTATATTTAGAAGCAATAAAATTTATTGCTTGCCTTGAAGATTTATTGTCTAAGCCTTGGTGTAAATTTGATAATGTTGAAAAAATATCAAATCAACCAAATGGACCAATAAACTGGAATAAATACATCAACAATGAATTCAAAATTGAAAATCGATTAAAGTTTCCTATCCGAAAAAATATATTAAGCGAGTTTCATAGTGAGTATGCAGAAGTACGCTATGTATTTGACATTTGTAAGGGTGAGTTGCTTTCTCCAAACACTCCCCAAAGAATTAAAAACACAATAAGAGCAAGGCTAAATTTCATTGAAGAAAAATTATATTATCATAAACCGAAAATAACGAATAACATTACGGTTAAAACATCTGATAATGTAATTGTAAAATCTTGTAAAGAACAAGCTAACAGGGTACTAAGCTTTAATATAACTGATTGTACTGCTTGGAGAGTGGATTTTTGCGATGTTTTTGAAAAATTTGTTCAATATATTTTCCGAGAAGTTGCTAAAGAAACTGGAGGTAGATTATTTTCAAATTCTAAATTTCATTCTAAAACTTCTAAACATTATTCTTGGGAATTAAAGTATATTGAACCGGATGCTATTTATCAAAAGGAAGATTTCATGGTGTTTATTGATGCCAAATATAAATCAAATTTATATAATAAGTTTAGTAACAGTGAAACTCTCAAAGATGATTATAGACATGATTTACATCAGATTATGGCTTATTCTTCATTCAGTAAGACAGATTGTAAGTTTGGTTTTCTTTGCTACCCTTCCGATCAATTAGAAGTAAAAACAATAAAGTATAAAAATACAATAAATGAAGTTACAAGTATGATTTTTGTATTTGGAATACCGTTACAAAAAGACTGTATATTCGAAGCAAAACGGTTACTTATAAAGGAATTTAGTATTATAGAAAGTATTATAAAAATCTAAATTCTCAAATTATTATAAGTTAATTCTTGAACTTTCTCATGAAGCCTAAACCCCTAGCCCTGATGGGAACGGCATCCTTTTGTGGTGGGGTTCACCACAAAAGATATAGTGGACAGCAGGAAATAGCTCCCTGAAAACTTTCAATCAATTAAATCTCCAATTTTAAATTTAAAAAGACTCTTCGACTTCGCTCAGAGTGACAAATCTTTGGCGAGTTTTTAGTGTGATTGCTTTCGCCGCGGCGAACAGATCTTTCCTCGAAATTGACTACTTCTCCTTCTTCCCCCATTTAATTTTCATTTTTCCTTCGTCATCAAGTGCAATTAAATGCAGGACAATTCCGCGGTCGCGAACGGCATCGCGTTCGGCTTTGGTGGCGAGTTTGATGTCGTTTTTAGAGTTTCGGAGTGGGATGGTGAGGGCGAGATTGGTGCCACGTCCAAAAGAATAAATACCTTCGGCATCGAGGTTTAAGACGCTTGAACTGATGATGAAATTATTCACATCGACTTGTTCTCCGCGCAATTTAAGATTACCAGATAAATCGCTGAACGTAATGTTCTTGACATCGCGGAACGGAAAAGCAAACTTGCCAATTTTTACGATAGGCTCAAAATTTAATAAAGCGCCCTGATTGACGTTGAATGACAAATTGCCGTGCAAAGAATTGGTGATGAGTTCGCCATTGCTGTTGATAAATCCGGTTACATTAGCCTGACTGCTTAATTTTCCTTTGATGTTACTAGGGCTAAAAGACTGAATTCCGAAATTGTTAAACGACTTTAAAAAACTCGCAATATCAACCCGGTTTACCTGTGCGTTTGAGCTAAAAGCAAAGTTTTTTCCGCTTGGTTTTACTTCGCTGTTAAAAGTGATGCTTCCGCCCGAAGTTTGCAGCGAACCGTTTTTAATAACCAATCTTGAATCGATCATTTGTACGGTTGCAGTTGTATGGGTCGCGGTTAATTTGTTGTAATTGATTTTATCAGCTTTAATATCGATAACGACAGCACATTTGTCAATAACGGTTCTTAAATGATTCGAAATTGTGGGTCTTTTGGTGGTTTTGGCCGTTGCTTTGGTTTTTTGCGAAGTCGCCAAAACACCCAGAAATTGTTTGAGATCGATATTAGGACAATAAATCTTCCAGTTTACAATCATTTTTTCGGGAGCATCATAATAGAGATTCAGGAAGTTGTCAATTTTTCCTTCGATGAAAATCGTGTTCTTATTGTGTTTATAAGCGATTTGTTTGATGAGCAAAGCTTTTTCGGTAAAGTCCAGATGAATGTTGGTTTTTACAGCGTGAACATTTTTCGGGATATAATGAAATGAGGCATCATCGACATCTATTTTGCCAATAAAACGGGGTTTGGTAATGTATAAATCGACAATATCAAACTGAAATTGTAAGTTGGCTTTGGCATGTCCGGCTGTAAACTGAATCCATTTGTCGTTGCTGATTTCGTTGAGTCTTTCGATATCAAAATCAGAATTTACGTTTCCGGTAGCGAGCGGTTTTTCAAGATTGTTAATGGTTAATTGCGGAATCGTAAGCGGAATGTTTTCATAATCACCCGCAAATCGGGTTAAAATAATTGCCGAATTGGCATCGTTATAACCGTCTTTTGGTTTGAAATTATTGGTAAAGATGCCTTTAAAATGGCAGTTTTTAATTAATCCGTCGGGAATACTGAGCTCGTTGTTTTTGATGATTGCCTGAACGACAATTCTTGGATCGCCCTCGGCATTAAAATCGCCTTTGATGTCGCAGTTTACATCAATTGGTTTATTTAAATTAAAACGGTTTAGTTTAGAACTGATGTTTCCGGATAATAAATTTGAGGCATTTTGCCATAAAATAGTAGTGCCAATGTTGATTCCAAAAAGCGCATTCCCTTTGGTTAAATTAAAAAAAGCAGTGATGTCAAAAGAATCTGTTCCTATTTTAAGATTTTTAGTAACAACGTCAATTTTTTCTTTTGCAGATGAATAAGAAACATTAAACGTTCCTTTGAGTTCTTTTTCTTTTGCAAAACTTCCGTGTACGGTATTAAACGCTAAACTTTTGATTTGTGTGTCCAGAAAAACATCGGTTTGCCAGTCGTTTCCATCATAATCTACTTTTGTTTTTAAACTGGCGACATCAAAGTCAAACAATTTGTGTCCCAAACGATTGTCTAAAATAAAATGAACATCGTTGAGGTCGATTTGGTCAACAGTGGTTTCTCTATTGGATTTGTCTTCGGGAGATTTTTTTGTTTTGGGTTTAAAAATATTGGCATTCGAATAACCATCTTCGGCTTTATAAACATAAATATCGGCGTCGTTAATGAGGATTTTATGAATGTTGATTTCATTGTGCAGTAAACTCCAAACGTTCAAACGGACTTCGATTTCCTGGGCTTTTAGTAAAGTGTGTTTGTGTGTTGCCCATTGATTGTCTTTGAGTTCGACATCTTTTAAGGCTAAAGTAAAGTTTGGGAAACCGGTTAGAAATTTATAATGAAAATCGCCAATATGAAATTTACCGTTGATGTTTTCATTGATTTTGGTGTTGATCTTAGTGATGATTTCGGTTTTGTTTCGGTTAAAATAAATCGACAATCCGCCACAAGCGATTAATAGTAAGGCAATAAGTCCTAAAATGAAAAAACCAAAACGCCTGGCATATTTTTTAAAATGTACGGATTGAAAGAAGTTTTTTATATGGAGTAAAGTTGTTTTCATCTCGTGGAATTTTCTGGATCATTAAAGATAAGGTAAAAAACTGACTTTTAGATTATCTGTAGGGCAAAGCTTATAATTACTAATTTTCTGACTAATATAATTATTGACAATACATTTATAATGAAAACTAATTTGGTTATGGTGTTTCATTTGTATTTAATTTTTAAATTTGTGGTCTAGTTTGAAACGAAACAATTCAGACAATAATTTTAAAAAGACAAGAAATTATGGCATTAGCAATAACAGATGCTACTTTTGATGAAGTAGTTTTGAAATCAGATAAACCAGTAATGGTAGATTTTTGGGCAGCATGGTGCGGTCCTTGTAGAATGGTTGGTCCAATCATTGACCAATTGAGCGAAGAATATGCAGGTAAAGTAGTTGTTGGTAAAGTAGATGTAGATGCTAACCAGGAATTTGCTGCAAAATATGGTGTGCGTAACATACCAACCGTTTTGGTTTTTCATAACGGTGAAGTAGTAGGAAAACAAGTAGGAGTTGCTCCTAAACAAACCTACGCAGATAGTTTAGACGCTTTGTTGTAATCGTAAGATTATGATTTATATAAATAAGGTTTGGCGAAAGTCAAACCTTTTTTATTGGAATAAAATTGGATTGAGCATATTTTTAAACACATAGATACATAGGTTTTTCTTCTTTTGATTAAGATAAAAATAAATGACAAATCATTTTCACATAGTTATGTGTATATGTGTTTTAAAATTCAACTCAAAGATGAAAAATGAATAGTAAAAGTTGTTCCTGAATCTTGCTGAGATTTTACTTCGATTTTGCAATTGATGGCTGTTGCCAAATCTCTGATTAAGTGTAATCCTAAACCGGATTTGATACCAATGACTTCTGAGTCGTCGTAGAGTGCCTTAAATTGTTCCTGAGTTCCGCCCGGGCCATTATCTGTAATCGAAAGATATTGAACTTCGTTTTCCTGCCAGGCTTTCCAGATTATTTTTCCGTTTGTGGTTTTGTCGAGTGCTTTTATGGCATTTCCGGTTAGGTTTCGGATGATGGTTTTGAGGTAATTTTCGTCTGTATTCAAAATGACATTCTGTGAGTTTTCAAATGAAATTTCTATGTTTTCGATACCCGAAAAATGTTTCTTCGTTTCATTAAATATAACGGCTACAGGTATTTCTTTAAAGTGCGGTTTAAAATTTTCCATTTGTCCTTTACTCCACAATAGAATATCTTCCATAGAGGATAATAAATTTTCGGCTCCGGTAATGACTTTGGTTTGCATTCGTGCAGCCATTTCTTCATCAATCAATTCCGGATTTTCTTTTTGAAGATGTAAAAAGTGAATTAAATTCGAAACCGGACTTCGTAAATCGTGATTCAGGATACTAAAAAATCTAGCTTTTATTTTATTGGCTTCGTCTAATTCCTGATTTAATACCTGCAATTTCTGATTGGTTTTCTTTCGGTTCTGGTTTTGTTTAAACAATAATAATCCAATGATCGCAACCAGAATCAATCCTGAAATCAAATAGAAACGCTGCTTTTTGGCTTCGGCAATCTGAATGTTTTTGATGGTGTTTTGAGCCGAAAGATTTTTGATTTCCTGTCCTTTGGTTTTATTTTGATAACGGGCTTCGGCATTGGCAATACTTTGTTTAGCTGATTCCTGCATCATTTCGTCATTTGATTTGGTATAGATTTCGTTATAATAAAAAGCTTCTTTCCAAACTCCTAATGCGGCATAACTTTGAGATAGTTTTTTATTAATGTTTACAAACGATTCTTTATCGTAGGTCAAAGCATTTTTTGATGCTTTTTGGAGTGTTTCTATTGCTTTTTTATATTCTCCTTTTTCATATAAAACCCTTCCCATTACGGCATTTGCTTCCATGATAATATCCTCGTCATTAGATTTTTGTGCCAGTGTAACAGCTTTTTTAGCATAATTAAATGCAGTGTTTATTTTACCTGTATTGGCGTAATATTCGGATACGCTTCGGTTGGCAAAACTCAGGTTAAGAAACAGCGAATCTTTTTTAGAAGGATAGGTATATATTAGCTGGTAGTATTTTTGAATACTGTCCGGTTTTTGTAATGGAACAAAACATTGCAGATAATAGTTGCACAAAAAGGCGCTAACATAAGGAGAGGTTTTGATATAAGGCTGGGCATAATTTAAATATTCAATAGCCTTATTGTATTGTTTCATTTTGGTATATGCGGCAGCAATCTGACTGTACGAAACACCAATTGTCTCATCGTTGGGTACACTTTTTTTAAGCAGTTTTTTATAGTTAATCGCTTTTAGCTGATAACTGATAAAGGTTTCATATTCGGCATTATCGAGGTAATATTCGCCAAGACTGCCGTAGAGAACAGATTTAGTATAAGTACTTTTGGTAGTATCAAGAACCTGTTTAATGTATGTTATTAATTGTTTTCGTTTTGAAGTTTCGTTAAGCGCATAATAGGCATAACTCAGTCGCATCAAAGCCGAAGTTTCGTTTTTAAGATGCCGTGCCTTTTGGGCATATTCTAATGCAAGTTCATAATTGGTTGCTGCTTCTTTGTTTTGATTATTGTTGAATTCATAGGCATTTCCCTTTAAGAAATAAAACCTTGATTTGTAGGCAGGATGATCTTTAGAAAGTTCAACTCCTTTTTGTGCAACGACGATAAGCTTAGGGTAATCTTCGAGGTTTAATATTTCGTTAGTATATTTTAGCCAGGCTTTTAGCTTTTCGTTTGAAGTTTTATATTGTGCGAGATTGGGCTCTTGCTGAGAAAAGACAGAAACAACGCTGAAAAAAAGAAACAAAATCCAGACTTTTTTCATCTAGAACAGATTTAGGTTTTCTTTATAACTTCTGCCAACAGGAATTGTGATGTTGTTATTCAGGATAATTTCGGTTGAATTGATTTTCTGAATAAATTGTTTCTGAACCGCAAAACTCCGATGAATCCTGATAAAAGACCGAAAATGATCTTCTTTTAAAAGATTACCAATACTCGATAACACGCAATGTCTTTTTTTATCGGTTATGACAAGAGTGTAATCTTTCAGCGCTTCGAGATACAGGATTTCATGCAATTTGACTTTTGTTTGCTCGTGACCTTCTTTGATGTAAATAGTATCACCGCCAATACTGGCTTCAAAAAGAGAAGCTTTCAGTTTAATTTCCATAAACTCTTCGATCCGGCTTACTGTTTGTGCGAAGCGATCCAGTTTTAAGGGTTTTACGATAAAATCCAGCGTTTCTATTTCAAAACTTTCTACAGCATGTTCCGGATGTGCGGTTATAAAGATACAAACTGGAATTTCCAGTGTTTTTTTTCTAAACTCAATTCCGCTTAAACCCGGCATATCAATATCCAGAAATAAAATATCGACTTTTTCTTTCTCAATAAACGGAAGCGCTTCTTCTGCCGATTCAAAAACACCCAGAATATCTAGAATAGGAAATTTTTTGGCAAACGATAATACCGTAAGTCTGTCAATTTCGTCATCGTCGATGATAATACAAGTGTATTTATGCGTCATTTAATTCGGTTTTATGTCGTCTGTCTATTTAAAATGTCGTCTGTCTATTAATGGTTTTTCCGCCCATTTTAATCCTGCAAATTTGTCTCGTAATTAAGTCCTCTGCTAAAAAGAAACGTTCTTTCGCTATCAGCTGACTTTTGCAAAAATAATGTTATTGAATTAAATAAGAATCATTTAGCCCAATTTAAAACCAAAATTATTATGAAAACTTTAAAAACCATTTTTAGCCTTTTATTTGTTGCAATTTCTGCCATTTCATGCAGTAGCGATGACGGAAAAGACGGAGTCGATGGCGCAACAGGCGCAACAGGACCGGCAGGAACCGCAAATGTTATTTATAGTGCCTGGCTAACAGCGCCAACGGCAGTTGCAGAAACAATCGATGGAACTTCGGGATTGTCAACTTCTATCAATGCACCGGAACTATCAGCAGATATCCTGGCTAAAGGAACCATATTAGTATATATGTCTTTTGGATCAGGGACTTATACACTGCCTTACACATCAACAGCCGGTGGATTTGTTAATACGGTTACTGCTATTTCCAGTTTGCAAAAAATTAAACTCTTCAGATTCAGACATGACGGAGTAGGAACGGTAGGACTTCCAACATCGCTTAGCTGGCGCTATATTTTGATCCCTGGAGGAGTTGCCGCTGCGACATCAAAACAGACACAGCCGGATTATTCTAAAATGACTTATGAAGAGGTATGTGCACGTTTTAATATTCAGCCGTAATTCTTCAAAATAAACCAAATAAATCAAGATTATCATGAAGACTTTAAAAACCATTTTTACCCTTTTATCAATTGCATTATTAACCGTATCGTGCAGTAGTAATGATGATAAAGACAATACACCACAGTTTAGTACAGAAAACCCACTGGCAGCGTATTATACGCAAACCGGATTTTCAGTGTCAACCAATTTTATCAATTCAGGAGATTACGAATTTGGACTGGCATTTACGCCAACTGTAAAAGGAAAAATTAAAGCCATTACTTTAAAATTGCCTGCAGCAAATCCAACAGTTCGTGTGACCATTTGGGATTATACATCAAAAGCGGTACTTCGTTCAGAGACTCTTAATGTGGCGACAGCAGATGTTCAGGTTTCAAAAGAAATAAGTGCTTTAGATCTCGAAAAAGACAAAAAATACATGATTACCATGAATTCTAATGATTGGTATAAAAAAGCAAAAGCAGATAACAGTAATGTTACTTATCCTATTGTTGCCGGAAACATAACATTTATTGAGTACAGATGGATTGGAGGAGCGACGCAAACATATCCTACCAATGTTTCTGCAAACTATAATGCAGGTGATTTAAGTTTTGATTTTCAGCAAACACAATAATTTTATTTTTGGATAGTTAGAATTAGTATGTTTGGAAAGGTTTGGCATTCGTCAGGCCTTTTTTTGTTTTATATTTAAAAAAGTTCGTCATGAATTTCACGAATTATAAATTCTTATATTTTCGACCATTAAAGAATACTTTTTAATTCTTTCAATCTATCGCAAAAAATTATATTCTATTTTAATTAGCGTAAATTCATGAAATTCGTGGCAAACTTTTTTTATTTTTACAGATCTAACATTCCTTTAAAAATGAAAATCTCCCATAGCTTTCTTTGCTTTTTTATATTTACTACCATTGGTTTTTCTCAATCAGTACAAAAAGAGAATCTTGTTTTAGAAAACGGTGTTTCAGAACAACTGGCGCATTTTCGAAAAAAACAAATTTCAGATGTTACTTATGCACTTAATTTTGAAATTCCGTATAAAAAACAGCAGGAAATCAATTCAGATCTTCGTTTGAAACTAACCCTATCAGACCTGAGTGAACCTTTGTATTTAGATTTTAAGGAGAAAACCCAAAACATAAAATCGATTAAGGTTAATGGCAAGGTTGCTGCGATTGTTCACGAGAAAGGTCATATTGTTATTGCTGCTAAAAACTTGATTTTAGGAAAAAATACAATTGCCATTTCTTTTATAGCAGGAAATTTATCTTTAAACCGAAATGATGATTTCCTATATACGTTATTAGTTCCGGATCGTGCGAGTACATTATTTCCATGTTTAGATCAGCCGGATATTAAAGCTACTTATCAATTGAGTTTAAGGGTTCCTAAAGAATGGACAGTTTTGGCAGGAGCCGATGTTAAAGAGAAAGTTGAAAAAGGAGATTTTACATCTTATCGTTTTGGAGAATCAGACAAAATGAGTACGTATTTATTTTCTTTTGTTGCAGGAAAATTCAAAACGGTAACAAAGAAACCAGAGCTTAAAGAAATGACGATGCTGTATCGCGAAAACAATGCAGAAAAAATAAGAGTAAGTACCGATACCATTTTCAACTTACACCGTCAATCATTAGACTTTTTGGAAAAATATACCAATTATCCGTTTCCTTTTCAGAAATTAGATTTTGCTTCAATTCCGGTTTTTCAGTATGGCGGAATGGAGCATGTAGGCGCGATTCAATACAGAGAATCGACTTTGTTTCTGGACAACAGCGCAACCGACAGCGAGAAATTAGACCGGGCGAAACTCATTGCACACGAAACCTCGCATATGTGGTTTGGGGATTTGGTTACCATGAAATGGTTTGATGACGTTTGGATGAAAGAAGTATTTGCCAATTTTATGGCAGATAAAATTATGAATCCGATTTTCCCAAAAGTCAATCATAATTTACAATTTTTGACCGCGCATTATCCTAACGCTTACGCGGAAGATCGTTCGTTGGGAACACATCCGATAAAACAACATTTAGCGAACTTAAAAGATGCGGGTTCGCTTTACGGAGCTATTATTTACAATAAAGCACCTATTATGATGCGCCAGTTGGAAGCTTCGATGGGAAAGGAAGCTTTTCAGAAAGGGATCGAAAAATACATTAAAAAATACGCCTACAACAATGCCGACTGGAATAATCTGGTTGAGATTCTGGATGCCGAAACGCCACTTGATATGCAAAAATGGAGTGAAGTCTGGGTAAACCAATCAGGCAGAGCTATTTTTACAGATAAGATAGAATATGATACTAAAAACCGAATCAAAAATTTTGAAATAAGCCAGCAAGCCGAAGACCAATCAGCTAATATATGGCCTCAGATTTTTGAGATTGGTTTGGTTTATCCGGATCAGGTAAAAGTGATCAATGTGAATATTAAAGACAAAAACCTGGTCGTAAAGGAGGCAATCGGACTTGAAAAACCTGTTGCTGTTATTTACAATTATAATGGTTTTGGTTACGGTGTTTTTCCGCTTGACGGAAATAATATAGAATCTGTTTTGTCTTTGAAAGATGAGGTAGCAAGGGCTTCGGCGTATATTAATATTTATGAAAATACACTTACTGGAACTGTTGCGCCAAATAAAGCATTTGATTGTTTTGTAAAAGGGATTCAACAGGAAGAAAACGAGTTGGTTCTAAAAATAATTACCAATCAGACCAATGCTGTGTTTTGGAAATTCCTAACCGAAAAACAACAAGCCAAAGCGCAAAAACAACTGGAAGATGTTTTGTACGAGCGTTTACAGGCTAATTTGCCTGGCAATATCAAAAAGACTTTGTTTAACTTATTTGGCTCGATTGCATATTCAGATTCCGGAAAAGCAAAATTATATTCGATTTGGAATAAAGAAACGGTGATTTCAGGTTTAAAATTAAACGAAGATGATTATACCAATATGGCAATGAATCTGGCGATATTTAAACACGAAAAGGCAGATGAAATTTTAAATAAAACCAGAACAACAATTACAAATCCGGACAAACAAAAGCGATTTGAGTTTTTGCTTCCTTCTTTATCAAAAGACGAATTGGTTCGTGATACCTTTGTTAAGTCATTGAAAGACGATGAAAACAGAGAAAAAGAATCCTGGGTTGCTGTAGGACTGGCGAATATTCATCATCCGCTGCGTCAGGAAAGCGCTCAGAAATATATTAGATTTTCGTTAGATTTGGTAGAAGAAATTCAGAGAACGGGAGATATTTTCTTTCCAAAAGACTGGCTGAATAATACTGTTGGCAAATACTCGTCAAAATATGCTTTTGATGAGGTACAGCGATTCTTAAAAGAAAACCCTAATTTTAGTCCCATTCTAAAAAGAAAATTATTGCAGGCGACAGACGGTTTATACCGTGCACAAAAAATTAAAAAAGAAACCGAATGAAAATCGAATCGGAAATAGAGAAAGTCTCCAGTTTTCAACATCTTGAAATGCTGGCTAATCAGGTTGTAGAAGGTTTTATATCCGGAATGCACAAGAGTCCGTTTCATGGATTTTCGGCTGAATTTGCTGAACATAAAGTCTATAATGCAGGCGAAAGCACCAAACATATCGATTGGAAATTATTTGCCAA
This sequence comes from Flavobacterium chilense, assembly GCF_001602525.1. Taxonomy (GTDB): domain Bacteria; phylum Bacteroidota; class Bacteroidia; order Flavobacteriales; family Flavobacteriaceae; genus Flavobacterium; species Flavobacterium chilense. The sequence goes on along the minus strand of NZ_LSYT01000010.1, from coordinate 165,876 downwards.
AACCGATCGTTTGTACACGAAACGTTTTGAAGAAGAAACCAATTTACGCTGCCATCTTATTGTCGATAATTCATCATCGATGCATTATCCTGAACTGAAATCAAATCAGCCTTTTTATGAAAAGAAGATTGGTTTTGCAGTTTTGGCTTCGGCGGTTTTAATGAATATTTTAAAGAAACAGCGTGATGCAGTTGGTTTAAGCGTTTTCTCGGACAGTTATGAATATTATGCTCCCGAAAAAGGAAGTGATCGCCATCATAGAATGCTTTTGAATAAACTGGAAGAATTACTACAACAGCCAAAAGTCAAAAAAACGACCGATACAATTACTTATCTGCACCAAATAGCAGAGAAAATGCATCGTCGTTCGATGATTATTTTGTTTACTGATATGTTTCAGTCAGAAGATGACGAAAAGCTTTTTAATGCCTTGCAGCATCTTAAACACAACAAACACAAAGTCGTTTTATTTCATGTAGTCGATAATGAAACCGAATTGAAATTCGACTTTGATAACACGCCAAGAAAGTTTATTGACTTAGAAACCGGTGAGGAAGTGTCTATTTTTGCTGATAATGTAAAAGTTGAATACGAAAAAAGGGTAGAAGCCTATTTTAAAAATCTGGCTTTAACCTGTGCAAAGAACCAAATTAAGTACGTTCCGGTAAATGTGGGTGATAATTTTGAAAAAATATTGACGACATATTTAGTTGAAAAACAAAACTTTGGATAATATTTTAAATAAAATTTTAATTTTTTTTACAAAAACACTTGCAGAAACGAAATTCTGTACTATCTTTGCAACCGCAATAACGCAGAGGTTTGGTAGTTCAGTTGGTTAGAATACATGCCTGTCACGCATGGGGTCGCGGGTTCGAGTCCCGTCCAGACCGCAATATTGGGAAAAGCCTTTCTGTTAAGAAAGGCTTTTTTGCCCAAATACGGTATCTAAGATTAGTTGTGTTGTTTTGCTACGACTTTGTAACTCGTAGCTGGTTTAGTAGTTAGACCAATGAAAAGCTTTCCACTTTTGTGGATGGCTTTTTTGATTTAAGACATATCGGTTTTTTTGTTTAACCGCAAAGAACACTAAGATTTACGCAAAGTTTGAAAAGGTATTTTTTAAAGAATGCAAAGTTCGCAAAGTTTTCAATTTAGAAAGTTTTGCGATTTTTTTTGTTTAATTCTATTCTAAAGCACAGTTTGTCATTCTGAGGAACGAAGAATCTCAACAAGTAACTCTAGATTTTCTATTTATAATATTAAAACATAGCCCGTGGTTTCAACCACGGGAACACAATGTATATAAATACGTCTCCCGTGGTTGAAACCACGGGCTATGTTTAGTAATATGATAGATGTTTGATGTTTTTAACGCAAAGGTTCGCAAAGCTATATTTAAGCTTTGCGAACCTTTGCATTTTTACTTTATGTACCTTGTGATTAAGAAAAAGAAAGAAAGTTCTTCTTTTTTGGTTTGCTTGTCAATTTTTAAAATATTGGAATTTAACCAATTAAAAATTTCTCAATTTTTATTCCTAAAAACCCTTGCAGAATCCAACTTCTGTTGTATTTTTGCACTCACAATAACGCAGTAGGTTTGGTAGTTCAGTTGGTTAGAATACATGCCTGTCACGCATGGGGTCGCGGGTTCGAGTCCCGTCCAGACCGCAATATTGAAAGAAGCCTTTCTTAACGGAAAGGCTTTTTTGTTTTTATATTTTAAAGTTCAACCGCAAAGTACGCCAGGTTTAATTTTACTTTATGCATAGAAAACACAAAGTTCGCAAAGCTAGATCAACACAAAGCTTTGCGAACTTTGTATTTTTTAAAAGTATGCTTTAAAATCTTAGTGTACTTTGCGGTTAAATCAGCGCTATTTTATATCCTTAACGATTTATTTCTTCTTATATTTATACGTCATTATTACTTCAATGGAACATTCCGGTCAGAAATTAGACAAGTATTACATTAAGAAAGTAGATGCTGATAAAAAAAGCATTTATTGTCACCACGATTTGATGGGAGAATTATTTGTGCCGCCACATAAACATGATAAAGCACAAATGCTCTATGCCGAAGGCGATGTTGTTTTTGTAACCACCGAAACCAAAACGTATTTTTTACCGGCAAGACATTTTATCTGGATTCCGAGTGGAGTAGAGCACAGTATTGAACCGAAGTCGGAAAGTGTGACCATGCGAAATTTGTATTTTCCGGTCGAAAAAGACGAAGATGACTTTTATAAAGTAGAAGGAATCTATCCAGTCAATAATTTATTGCTGCAAATGATGCTTTTTACCAATCGATGGAATGGAGACCTTAAAAAAGGAACTCCAAATTTTGCCATTGCCAAAGCTATAAAAGCGATTCTGCCTCAAATTTGCACCAATAATTTACCTTTAGAATTACCACAGCCCAAAGACAAACGACTTAGTAAAATTCTGCGTTATATCGAGAACAATCTGGGCGAAACGATTCTGTTTGCCGATGTTGCCCACGAATTTGGATACAGCGAACGCTCTTTGTACCGCTTGTTTCAAAAAGATCTGGGCATGTCATTCATTCAGTACTATACCATTCGAAGAATCCTCAAAGCAATCGAACTTTTATTAGAAAGAAAACTTTCGGTAAAAGAGGTAGCCGAAGAAGTTGGTTATAATAGTGTTCCGACTTTCAGCAATACTTTCTTCAAGATTTTAGGCCAAAGACCTTCCGATTATTTAAACGGAGAAGAAATTTTAGAACGAGGTAAATAGATATTTTTGTTTCACGCAGATTTTAATAGATTTTAGCTGATTTTGCAGATTCTTTTTTTTCATGCGTAAAAAAAAAAATTCTCGCAGATTCCGCAGATTTGAGAGATTTTTTTAAATGCTTTATAATCTGCACAATCTGACAAATCTGCAAGAGTAAAAAGAAAAATCTGCACGCATCTGCTAGAATCTATTAAAATCTGCGTGAAATATCATAATCAAACTTTTTTTTGTAATTAATTGTATCTTAGTGTTTTAATATAACGTTTTCGGAAAACACTATTTTAACATTTGTCCGAAATGAATACGTTATTGACTTTTTAGAATTATCAGTCAATAGAAAAATGAAGGAACTTTGCATCATCAAATATTAATGTATTCATGTTCCTTAAAACAACAAATTCTACAGACGATTGTTTTCCCAAAATCCTGCTGTTATTCTTAATTGTATTAGCATTCAATGGCTTACAAGCGCAGGAAGTTCATTCGGTTTCATTAAAAGAAGCAATGAAACTTGCCAAAGAAAACAACAAAAAAATCCTTAGATCTCAATTGGAGATTACGCTCTCGGAGCAAAACATCAAAGAAAGAAAAGACCTCCGACTTCCGGATGTACAGCTAAATGGTATGTATTCCAGAATTACAAACATTACCGAATTTAAAGGAAGCGGATTCTTAAAAGACAAAGAAGTAACTCCGGCTATTCCTGAAATTTACGAGGTGAATTCGACCTTTAAAATGCCAATTTATGCCGGAAATAAGATTAATAACGCTATTAAAATTGCCAATCAGGAAAGTGAAATTGCCAAAATAAAAACAGAAAAGACCGAAAATGATGTCGAGCTTGAAGTAGTGGCAAACTATCTGGCGATTTATAAAATGATGGAGCTTCAGAAGATTTTTGAAGAAAACATTAAAGAAGAAAAAAGCCGACTGAAAGAAGTACAATCGCTTCAAAAACACGGAACGGTTACCAAAAATGAAGTCATTAGAGCCGAATTACAGCTTTCGGATCGTGAGTTGAATGCGCTTACAAACTCCAAAAACATAAAAATTGCGCTTCACGATCTGAAAACGCTGATTCAGATTCCGGAAAACGAAGAAATTGCGATTGATACAACGTCTAATCTGGACGAAATGAATGGTTTGGATCCATATGATTTTTATATGAATAAGGCTTTGCAAAACGAAGAAATGCGAATTGCCAGCCAGGAATTAAATATCCGTAAAACTGAACTTAAACTGGTTAAAGGAAATTATCTGCCAAGTGTTCATTTCTTCGGGAATTATGGGTTTTATTATCCTAACTACAAATTTTTCCCGCCAAATCCGTATTTGTACACTTTAGGACAAGTAGGTATCGAAGCCACTTTTGATCTTTCGTCTTTGTATAAAAACAAAACCAAAATGGATCAGGCAAATACCAGAATTAAGTGGCAGGAAATGCAGTCGGAAATTGTAAAAGAGGAAATTCAGGACAAGCTATACAAAGAACATACACAATATCAGGAAATCCTTGAAAAGTTTGTAGTAGTCGACAAAGCATTGGATTTAGCCAATGAAAATTACCGAATTGTAAAACTGAAATACTTAAACCAACTGGTTTTAATTACCGAAATGGTTGATGCTGATAATGCTTTGCTTCAGGCGAAATACAATAAAATTTCTACGCGATTGGATGCTGTTTTAAAACATTACGAGCTGCTTCATACGGCTGGGATTATGCCTCAGAGTTAAGAGTTTTTAGAAGAAAGAAGCAAGAGACAAGATTTAGAAAATAGAAAATAGACAAAAGATATAGAGTTTATGGTTAAGATAAAAAATGAAACTAGAAGAAACAGAACGTTTCATATATTAATAACAATTATTGCGTGTGCGCTTGTGGTAAGCGGGGTTATTTTAGGGATTTGGTTTTATGTGTTCAACAGAAACCACGAAGAAACTAATGACGCTCAGGTCGAACAATATGTTACGCCAATTATGTCGCGTATTACGGGTTATGTGCAGGAAGTTCGTTTTAACGAAAACCAGTTTGTGCATAAAGGAGATACTTTGGTTGTGATTGACAATCGTGAGTACAAATCAAAATTGAATGTGGCTCTTGCCGATGTTCAAAACGCACAACAAAGCAGTGTTGTGGCGCAAAAAAATGCAGTTACAACAGCAAGTGCAACAGCCATTAACGAATCGCAGTTAGAAGGCGCAAAATCGAATCTTTGGAAAACAAAACTCGAATACGAAAGATATAAAGCTTTGGTAAAAGACGAAGCAGCAACTTCTCAACAATTAGAGAAAGTAAAAGCCGATTACGAATCGGCACAGGCGCATTTTGAAGAAATGAAAAACAGAATTCATTCTGCAACTTTAAGTACTTCTGTTGCCGAAGCGAATGTGCCTACAACACAAACCAATATTGCATCAAAACAAGCTGTAGCAGATAATGCTGCATTGTTTCTTTCGTACACAATTATTACAGCACCTTATGATGGCTGGGTTGGAAAAAGAACTTTACAACCGGGACAATTGGTAAAAGAAGGACAATCTCTGCTTTCGATAGTAAGCAAAGAAAAATGGATTACAGCCAATTTTAAAGAAACGCAATTGCAGTATTTAACCGTTGGGCAGGAAGTAGAAATTAAAGCCGATGCTTTGAGCGACAAAACATTTATAGGCACAATTGCTTCTTTATCGCCTGCGAGCGGGGCAAGATTCTCACTGCTTCCTCCGGACAATGCAACCGGAAACTTCGTAAAAATCGAACAAAGAATTCCGGTTAGAATTCAGTTAAAAGAAACCGACAAACAAACCGATTTTTTAAGAGCGGGAATGAATATCACTGTGATCGCAGCACACTAAAATGGAAGATAAAAGTATTTTTAAATCCTGGGTTCCCAAATGGGCAATCATTATTATTTTGTTTGTTTGCCTTTTGCATTCCATGATTTTATTGGGAGTTTATACTTCAAACGTAACGTATGCGGCAAGTTTTCTGGACATTGAACCCGAAGATTTGCAGTTTGCGATGTGCGTTACATACGGAACTTTGCTGGCAACGATTTTGATCGAAAGTCGATTTTCGAGTTTTTTTCCTGCAAAAAATTACCTGATGGCAGTGTATTCCTTAATTGGAATTACAATTATTTCATCGGCGTATATTACCAATTTTTATCTTTTTTTATTGCTGAGAGTGGCCGAGGGAATCTTAATGGCGCTTCCGGTAATCACAATCAGACAATTATTGATCGAACAGTTTCATTCTAAAAATGCCATTATCATTGGTTTCTCTTTTTATTATGGTTCGCTTTTATTGTCAACGCCTTTTATCATGAATATTGCGGTTTGGTTTCTTGATCATTACGACTGGAAATACATGCTGTATGTTTCGGGCGGATTACAGGTTCTGAATGTCTTTTTAATCTTAGTTACTTTTCGTGGGCACCGCATTACAAAGAAAATCCCGTTGTATCAAATCGACTGGATCAGTTATTTTTTGGTTTTAACTGCCATTCTTTGCGGTGCTTATTTTTTTGTTTATGCCGAAAAAAAATATTGGTTTGAGTCTTCACACATGGTTGTAATGTTGATGATTGCCCTGATTACAGGCGGATTATTCATCTTTAAAGAACTTTTGGTAAAAAGACCTACTTTTGATTTTGAAGTTTTTAAATACGCCAATCTTCGAATCGGGTTTTTATTGTTCTTCCTTTTTTACATCAGCAGGGCAACGCTGAGTCTTTGTCATTCGGCGATGTTTTCGATCTGGAACTGGGATCCGTCGCGTGTTGCGGGCGTACAATATATTAACGGACTAGGAAATGTAATTGGGTTAATTCTGGCAGCTTATTTTCTGATGAAATCCGTTTCGACCAAAGTTATTTTTCTGATTGGTTTTTCACTCATTGCATTGTTTCATTTTTGGTTTACGTTTCTGTTTGTGCCCGATGTGGCTTTGTCAGATATCATCATTCCGTATGTTTTACAAGGCATTGGAGTAGGGTTTTTATTCGTTCCGTTAATCTTGTTTACCACATCATCGGTTCCGGCAAAAATGGCGGTTTCTTCGGGAATTGTTGGAGTTTCGGGACGTTTTTGGGGAAGTACAATTGGGTTTTGTGTGATGCAAAATGCAACCGTATTTTTGAACAAAAAACACTTTTTAAAATTAAGTCAGTTTGTAACCGGCGAAAATCCCGAAGCACAACAAACAATAACTGCAACAGCTCAGAGTTTTATGGCAAAAGGATATTCTGCAGATAATGCAAATACTCTGGCCTTGAAAAAAGTCTTCGGAACAGTTGCTAAACAAGCCACTTTACTAGCCGATATGGAGATTTATACCATTGTAGGTTATGGTTTGCTGGTTTTGATTGTTCTGATTGCCTGTAACCAACATTTAAGACAAACAATGACTTTGGTTAAAAGTAAAATTTGGATTGGGTAGAGAATTAATCTCGCAAAGTTTTGTTTCACGCAGATTTTAAAAAGATTTAAGCAGATAAACGCAGATAATTATTAAAATTGAATCTGCTAAAATCTTTTTAAAATCTGCGTTAAAAAATCCTTTAAATCTTATTAATCTGTGGCTTTAAAATAAATCTTTGCGACTTCGCGACTTTGCGGCATTCAAAAAAAACTCTACGAAAAATCTCTGTGCAACTCTGCGGAAAAACTTATCTTGCAACCGTTAAAAAAACAAAAAATACAGAATGAAACAGCAATGTGTAATTTTTGATATGGATGGCGTGATTTCGCATACCAATCCGCATCATGTCAAGGCTTTTGAGGCGTTTTTCGATAAATATAATGTTCCGTATACCAACGAAGAGTTTGAAGAACATATGTACGGAAAACATAACAGTTATATCATGTCACATTTCTTCAAGCGTCCAATTGCGGGAGAAGAACTCATAAAACTAGAAGACGAAAAAGAAGGAATGTTTCGTGAAATTTACAAAGACAAAGTCGATACGATTCCGCATTATCTGGATTTTTTAAGCGAATTAAAATCTCGCGGATTTAAAACAGCTGTAGCAACATCGGCACCACGTGCAAATTTGGATTTGATCATCAATACCCTGAAAATTGCCGACAAAATGGATTCGATGATGTCAAGCGAAGATGTTACGTTTCATAAACCCAATCCCGAAGTATATCTAAAATCAGCAGAACGTGTGGGAGTTTCTCCGTTTGATTGTGTGGTTTTCGAAGATTCTTTCTCGGGTGCTACAGCAGGATTAAATGCCGGAATGAAGGTGGTTGGTGTTTTGAGTACACATACAAAAGAGGAACTTCCGCCATGTGATTTTTATATTAATGATTATAGTGAAATTAATGTCGATAAGATTCTGGAGCTTTTGGGTGAAAAGTGATTTTTGAAAAATAAAAAGCGAATGGAGAAATTTTAAAACCATATAAGAAATATAAGTTCATTTAAACAGGAAGAACCTTTGTTAAAGTTTTAAACTTTGATAAAGGTTTTTTTTATGTTTGAAAGAGAAAGGCTTTAGCCGAAAATTATGCAATGTCTAGTGCTATTGCAATCATTAATCCTGCAATTAAAAGGAAAACGGATGCGCTTAAGAGAAACCATAATATTTTTGGCAGAAGTTTTATTTTTAAATACCTGATAATTGAAATTGAATTGGCTAAAGAAAAAAAGAACATTAAAAAGCAAACAATTATACAACCAACACTTCCATAGGCATATATCCAGGTACCTCTAAAATTCTCAAGATAACGTTTTATTAAACAGCTTAAAATAAACAAAGCAGGAATTGCAATTGCAAATTTTTGTGTTTCATCAAGATTCCTGAACTTTTTCAATGTAGTGTTGGGTTAATTTTGTTTTAAAGCAAAAAGATTCTAACTGAAATTTAGCTGTTTTTAATCTTCAAAAACACTTCATTTCTAAACCAATTTTCATCTTCCTGAGTTTCAAAAATTCGCTTTGGAAAGTATAAACATTGAGCTTTTGAAATGTACAAGAGGTAAAGATCTTTTAATTCTAAAACTTTTATAAAACTTTTTATAGCGACTGTACCTTCAGATATTTCTCCCATGTTTGAAATGATTCTATCAGTAAAAATTTCATATTGCCTTTCAGTAAAAAAAATCTTGTTTTCTTTTGAATTTGCAAATCTCCAATATATAAAAATCATGTAAAGAGGAAATAGAAAACCAAAAACCATAACAGAAGAGTTAAGATAATTTTTGTTGTTACTAAAAAGAATAGCAACAGAAAGTGTTAACATAAAAGCAAATGAAAGCCATTGTTTTTTTAATAAAATTCTAAGAATAAACGAAAAGTATTCTTTTTTAGTAAGTTGAAATTTTTTGGTTTTAATCATTGATAGTTTGCAAAATTAAGCTTCTATTTTAAAGGAAAATCAAACAATTCTTTAGGCTCAACATCTAAAGCGTTTGCAATTTTTATAAGAGTTTTTACAGTAGTATTTATTTCAGCTCTTTCTATTCTTCCTACTTGATTTTGAGTGATACTGCAATCATCAGCTAAGTCTTGTTGAGACATGCCTTTCTTTTCACGTAATTGCCTAACATGAATTCCTAGATTTGCAATAAAAGTTTCTTCTGAAATATTCATATTTCAAAAGTGATAAGATTTATTTTTCAATTACACCCATGTATGGGTGTAATTTACTATATTTGACACATCTAAAAAATAAGACAATGATTACAGAAAGCCTTTCAAAAGAAGTTGAAGCCAGACTAAAAGATTTTTTAATCAATATTATTGAGCCAAAAGATTTGGCAAAGATGATACGACAAGTAAATTATACGCTTTCATTATGTTCTATGCGAGGTTGTGAAACTTTAGCATCTGAAGGGAAAAACATTGAAGATAATTATTATTGGCTCAATAAATTCGCGGAACTTCTTGATCCTTATTTAGATGTTGAGTGAAGTGAGGTTTTTACGTTTAGTTTGTCATTCCGAGGAACGAGGAATCTTCGCAAGAAATTCCATAAAGAAAAGCGCCAATCTTTGCCTATCTGCGCGTGAGATTCCTCGTTCCTCGGAATGACAAGATTGAGGTTAATCTGTGTGGTTTTCGGCGAAAGCTTTAGGAAATTTAAAAAGCTTTTGTTTAAGTTGTAACTATCGCATCCATCCTTCAATTTTATAATTTTTGGCAAATAATTTTATTTCTTTTTTGCCATTATCAGGTTTAAACCAAACTTCAAATCTTGCTGCGTATGGTTGTCCCCAATCGCCTTCGTAGATTGTAAAATGATTGCTAGTGCCATACTTTTTTATATTGTCTGTAGGGTTGTAAACGCTAATTGCAGTTCGTTTTGGAAGACTTTCATCCGAGAGTGATATGTTTTGAGTAATTTCAAAAGCTTTCAGGTAAATTGTACCACTTTCTATTTTTCCAATCCAAAAATCATATTCATAAAGTCCGGGTTGAAATGAATTATACAATTGAAATTCTGTTTTTTTTACAATTTTATTTGTAATGCTGTCAGGCTTTTTTTCGTCTTGGTTTATACCAGATTCCATGTCAACAGGATTGCTAATTTGTATGTTTTTTGGGATTTTTAGATTTTCTGCCCAAGTGTCGGGTTTGTCTTGCTCAATAAAAGATATCATAATGACGAAAATGATACCAATAAATATTGTCCCAACGAATAATAATAAAGTAAAGATTGTTTTAAGCCATTCCTTTTTTGATAATTGGTAAAATGCTGAAATTAATAAACTTAATAATCCGAAACAGAATATTGTAAAAGAGATATCTTCGAAGGTGGGATTGTTGAAAGTGTTAGATATTATTAATAGTATGGTAGAAGTAATCCAAAAGAGTATTGGTTTCCACCAGCTGTTAAAGAAACTTGAAAGATATTTTATCATAATTGTTTTAGTTCTTCTTTTGTGTCACGAATCTAAATTAAAAAAGAATGACAAACTAAATTTTGTTATTACGATAAAGTAAATGATTCTTTGAAGGTTTTATAAAGAGTTGCAGAGGAATAAATTATATTGTAGGGATGGGTTTTGATCCATTTTGTTTAGTAATTTCGATAAGAATCGAGTCTAAAACAAAAAAGCTTCTGATTTCTCAGAAGCTTTTTCAGTGCGGATAATAGGACTCGAACCTACACGCCTTGCGGCACCAGATCCTAAGTCTGGCATGTCTACCAATTTCACCATATCCGCTCAATTGTGGGTGCAAAGATAAGCATACTTTCGAATATTCAAAGAAAAATTTCAAAAAAATTATTAATTCTCTTTTTTGTACTTTTGGTTTTCTATAAAAATAATTTAAATGGAAAATATTAAGTCCTACGTTCAACAACATAAAGATCGGTTTATCAATGAATTGATCGAATTATTAAAGATTCCGTCGGTAAGTGCTGACACTGCATACTCACAAGATGTTATCGACACAGCCGAAGCTGTAAAAGAAAGTTTATCTAAAGCAGGTTGCGATTTAGTCGAAGTTTGCGATACTCCGGGTTACCCAATTATTTACGGAGAGAAAATAATCGATCCAAATTTACCAACTGTTTTGGTTTACGGACACTACGATGTTCAACCGCCAGATCCATTAGAATTATGGACTTCACCACCATTTGAACCTGTTATTAAAACTACAGAAATTCATCCTGAAGGCGCTATTTTTGCCCGTGGAGCATGCGACGACAAAGGACAAATGTACATGCATGTAAAAGCACTGGAATATATGGTACAAAGCAATACTTTGCCTTGTAACGTAAAATTCATGATCGAAGGAGAAGAAGAAGTAGGTTCTGCAAGTTTAGCCTGGTTCGTAGAACGCAATCAGGAAAAACTAAAAAATGACGTTATCTTGATTTCAGATACCGGAATGATCTCTAATCAGCAACCATCTATCACAACAGGTTTACGTGGTTTAAGTTATGTAGAGGTAGAAGTTACAGGTCCAAACCGCGATTTGCATTCAGGTTTATACGGTGGAGCAGTAGCAAACCCAATTAATGTTTTGGCAAAAATGATTGCTTCACTTCATGACGAAGACAATCACATTACTATTCCGGGTTTCTATGACAAAGTTCAGGAATTATCTGCTGAGGAAAGAGCCGAAATGGCAAAAGCACCTTTTAGCTTAGAAAAATATAAAAAAGCCTTAGATTTAAACGATGTTTATGGCGAAAAAGGATATGTAACAAACGAACGCAACTCAATTCGTCCAACATTAGATGTAAACGGAATCTGGGGCGGATATCAGGGAGAAGGAGCAAAAACCGTTATTGCAAGTAAAGCATTTGCTAAAATCTCCATGCGTTTAGTTCCAAATCAGGATTGGGAAGAAATCACAGAATTGTTCACAAAACATTTTACCAGTATTGCACCAGCAGGAGTAAAGGTAAAAGTTTCACCACATCACGGAGGACAAGGTTATGTAACGCCAATTGACAGTATTGGATATCAGGCAGCAAACAAAGCCTATACAGAAACGTTTGGAGTTCCTGCAATTCCGGTTCGTTCAGGCGGAAGTATTCCAATTGTAGCTTTATTCGAAAAAGAATTAAAAAGCAAAACAATCCTTATGGGCTTTGGTTTAGATAGCGATGCCATCCATTCGCCAAATGAACATTTTGGAATCTTCAATTACTTAAAAGGAATAGAAACTATTCCGTTATTTTACAAATATTTTGTAGAGCTTTCTTCTAAGTAATTTTTTAACTGCAAAGAATACAAAGGTTTACGCAAAGTTCGCTATGTTTTTTAGCGAGATTTTATAAAAGTTCGCAAAGCTTCATCAGGTGGCTTTGCGAACTTTGCGTTTATAAACTTAACCTAAAAAAAACTTGCGTTCTTTGCAGTTAAATAAAATGACCACAAAGAAGTGACAAGTTTTTTAAGGTGTAAATCCGTTCAGAAATGAGCGGATTTTTTTTGAAAAGTTCAAAGGTTTTTTCAATTGCCTCCAGCTTTAGCTTGGGGCAATTTATTTAGGATTATTCTCTGTTTCTTGGAATTTTATTTTCAGAATCTTTGTCAAAGTTTTAAGCTTTGACAAAGAAGGAAAAGACCTTTGTTTCTTTGAATCTCTGCCTCTTTGAACCTAAAACCTTAGTCCCTTAGTAACTTAGAATCTTAGAACCTTTAAAAAAAAACTTGCGTATTTAAAATTTAACTCTACATTTGTAGAAACAAATCTATAATTGTAGAGCAATGATGAGTTTAAAAAAACTTTTTTTATTATTTATTTGCTGTTCAATGCTTTTGAGTTGTAAAAGCAAACCTGTCAATCAGAAAATTGAAAAGAAAAAAGAAGGTGTTTGGATTGATACCTATTCGCAAGACGGAACTGATTATAAATCGTATGAATATTACAAAAAAGATCTTCCGGTAAAAAAGTGGAAATCCTACATTAACGGAAAAATCTACAAAACCGAAAAATACAAAAACGGAATCTGTATGGTGAAATATTATTATGAAAACGGAAAAGTACAATCAAAAGGAAAAACAAAAATCGAAGTGAATGCCGTAGAAACGCATTGGTTTTATTTTGGAGATTGGAAATTTTATACCGATAAAGGAAAACTAACCGAAATTAAAAAGTATGATAACGGCGAGTTGATTTCTGAAAAGAATAAAGAATAAAGAATAAAGAATAAAGAATAAAGAATAAAGAATAAAGAATAAAGAATAAAGAATAAAGAATAAAGAATAAAGAATAAAGAATTGGTGTTAAATACACAGTGAAAATTATTTTAATCTGTGAGAAAAAAACTCAGAACCTTAGAATCCTAGCAACTTAGAACCTCAAAAAAATGCAACTATCAAATTCAGAAGAACAATTAATGGAACATTTATGGAAACTTGAAAAAGCTTTCATGAAGGATTTGCTTGAAGCGTATCCGGAACCAAAACCGGCAACAACAACCGTTGCCACGCTTTTGAAACGAATGATCGATAAGAAATTCGTAGCCTATAATGAATTCGGGAATTCGAGAGAATATTATCCTCTAGTCGAAAAAACGGTTTATTTCTCGAAACATGTCAACGGATTAATTAGCAATTTCTTTAATAATTCGGCTTCCCAATTTGCTTCTTTTTTTACAAAAGAAACCAATTTATCGACTTCGGAACTGGAAGAACTTAGAAAAATAATCGATTCGGAAATTCAAAAAAAGAAAAAATGATACTTTATCTTTTAAAATCAGGAATACTGCTTTTGATTTTTTATGCAGTATATAAATTATGGCTGGAGAACGAAAAAATGTTTCGTTTTAATCGTGCTTATTTGTTGGGGAGTTTGGTTTTTAGCTTTGTAATTCCGCTGCAAATTATTTCGTTTCAATCTGCTTTTTCCAATAAAACAGGATTAATTCAATTGAATGAATTGGTGATTCAAAAAAGTAATGAAAGTCTAGCTGCTATTTCATTCAATGATATTGTTATGATTTTAATTGTTATTGTTTATGCTGTAGTAGTTTTAGTATTAACAGCTCGTTTTTTCTTTGGATTGTATTCGTTTTACAAGCGCATAAAAACAAATGAAGTACAAATTATAAAAGGCGAAAAAGTAGTTTTAATCAATGAGTCTATTTTGCCGCATTCTTTCTGGAAATCTATTTTTATCCATAAAGAAACATTCGAAAAGGGGGAAATACCATTAGAATTAATTGCGCACGAAAAAGCACATTTAAATCAAAAACATACTTTGGACATCCTTTTTATCGAAGTTTTGCAAATTGTGTTTTGGTTTAATCCATTGCTTTTACTTTATAAAAAAGCAATCAAACTCAACCATGAATTTCTGGCTGATGAAGCTGTAAATAAACAGTTTGATTCTGTTAAAACATATCAGAATTTATTGTTGGATTTTGCTTCCAATAAAAATACAATTGCTCTGGCGAGTAATATCAATTATTTAATAACCAAAAAACGATTACTTATGATGACCAAAAAAGAATCTCCGATTAAAATTGTATTAAAAGTATTTAGTGTAGGTGTAGTTTATGCTTTGTTATTGTTTATGTTCAGTACAAAAACAATGGCTCAAACTGAAAAAAACGGACCCAAAAAATCTGATGGATTCACTGTTAGTTATGATACAGCAAGTGTAAAAGAGCCTGAGTTTCCGGGTGGAATAGAAGAATTCTATAAATTTATTGGTAAAAACTTTAAAATGCCTTCAGAAGCATCAAAACACAATATTGACGGAAAGATACAAATGTCATTTTCGGTTGAAAAAGATGGAAGTCTGTCAGATTTTAAAGTTGTAAAAGATAGTGGTTTCGGGATAGGAGACGAGATAATTCGTGTATTGAAACTTTCTCCAAAATGGATACCGGCTTCTAAGGATGGAAATCCGGTAAAAGTGTCTTATGGTTTACCGGTAACAGTTAGACCGGACAAATAATGTTTTTTAGTGTAGTAAATAATAATTTTAATAATTCGATTATGATAATTAATATAAATCGGCAATTAAGGATAATGATCATGATTGCAATGATTTTTATTTCTGGTAAAAGTGGTGCGCAAAATGGTCATAATAAAGCTGAGTTTAAAGAGAAAGATATTTATGTCTTGGCAGAAGTTGAAAAATCGCCTGAATTTCCGGGCGGTATGACAGAGTTCTATAAGTTTATTGGTAAAAATTTTAAAATTCCATTGGAAGCGAGAAAAAACAATATAGAAGGAAAAGTATATATGCGTTTTGTTATTGAAAAAGATGGAAGTTTATCAGATGTTACAACACTAAAAGATCTGGGTTACGGAATAGGTAATGAGGCAATTCGTGTTTTGAAGCTTTCTCCAAAATGGACAGCTGCAACTCTACAGGGAAAAGCAGTTCGTGTGATGTATACTTTACCAATTATGGTTAATACTGATAAATAGGTGATAAAGAAACAACGTTACAAAGCCTTTGCAACTTTGATTTAAAATAAACCTTTAAAAATAAAAAAATCCGCTTCTAAATTTTAGAAGCGGATAAAATTAAAAACTAAAAAAAAAATCTAAAAAACTAACAAAACCGAACCTTAGAACAAGTCCGGATTATATCCAAAATAGGGCATATTTTGTTCGTTAAAAATCACCCCGTATTCTTCTAACTCTTCTAAAATGGGTAAATACACTTCTTTTCTTATCGGAAGCTGTACACCAGGAGTTGTTATTTTTCCGTTTAAAATCAATAAGGTTGCCATTGCAACTGGTAATCCAACCGTTTTTGCCATCGCAGTATAAGTCTGATCGTCGCCAATACAAACCATTTTTGAATCGATTTGCTGCTTTTTACCATTCAGTTCGTATCCAAATTTGTGATACATCACGATCATATCTTTATCATCAGGTTCTAAAGTCCAGCTGTCAGATAATATCTTTTCTAATATCTGAGCAGGAGTTGCATTGGGTAAATTTACTTTCTTGTTAGGATTAAATAAGTCCAATTCCAAAAGCTTATCCCACATAATATCATCCTGATCGATTTTTAAAATCAGTCTCGTTTTGATTTCTACAGAATCAGTTGGATGATACGGTAAAAACGAATTTACAAACTGGCGATAGCTCATGTTTTCTGAATCTTCCATGATATAACTGTCATCAGTCATCCCGAGCTGAACAAACATGTTCCAGGCCTTCGAGTAGCCCACTCTTCTAATCGTTCCGCGATATAAAGTCAGGATGTCATCTAAACCGTAAATCGATCTGTATTTAAGAGAATCCCTGTTAGAATAGGCTTCGAATTTTCCATAACCTTCAACTTCCAGAAACTCTGTTCTGCGAAATACAGTTCCGTAAGGGATATATTTATAAGTGCCTTCCTGAATAAACTTCGCCGCGCCGCCTTGTCCTGCTAAAACTACATTTCTGGGAGCCCAGGTAAATTTATAGTTCCAGAGGTTGTTGTCGCATTCCGGAGCGACCAATCCGCCGCAAAATGATTCAAAAAGCAACATATTGCCGCCTTTAGCTCTGATTTCATCAATGACTTTCATGGCGCTCATATGGTCGATTCCGGGATCAAGACCAATCTCATTCATGAAAATTAAGTTGTTTTTTCTGGCTTCTTCATCTAATGCCTGCATTGCATCGCTTATATAAGAAGCTGTAACAAGATGTTTTTTAAATTCCAGACAATCTTTAGCAATTTCGATATGCAAATGTGCCGGCAGCATCGAAATCACGATTGAAGCTTTTGCGATTGCTGCTTTTCTTTCTTCGGTATCAAAAATATTTAAAGCAATTGGAGTTGCGTTGGGATGTTTTTGCGTCTTTTTTTCGGCCAGGGCCAAAGATAAATCGGCTACAATAAGATGTAGATTTTCACTCTCTGATTTTGATAGTAAATAACGTATTAATGACGATGCAGATCTGCCTGCTCCAATTATTAAAATGCTTCTCATGTTTTAAATATATAACACAAATATATTAAATTGTTAAATATATAACAATTTTAATTTCTAAAAAATGCACTATTTTTTATTTTGAAGCTAAAATGTAACGGATATCTTTTTCCGAAATTTTTTTGAAAACAAAAAAGCTTTTTAATTCAGTTTAAAGTATTTTTGTGTAAAATTTGAAAAGTATAGAAACTATGAAAAGAAAATTTGTTTTAGCAGGAGCTTTTATGGGAATGTTAGCTATTATTTTGGGTGCTTTTGGTGCTCATTTACTGAAAAAATATTTATCTGTAGAAGAGTTAAATACTTTTGAAGTTGGCGTGCGTTATCAAATGTATCATGCCTTGTTTTTACTTTTTCTTTCTACCCGAAAAGACATTGCCGAAAAAACCTTAAAAACAATCTATAGTTTAGTTGTTGCAGGTGTAGTTCTTTTTAGCGGATCGATCTATTTATTAGCTACAAAAAGTCTTACAGTTTTCGATTTTAAAATTATCGTATTCGCAACACCTTTGGGTGGTTTTTTATTAATTATTGCCTGGGCAGCGTTATTTGTTACGATTTTGAAGAGAAAATCATAAAATACCGAATAAAAAATTCTATCTAAAAATTAATCTTTAATTTTGTCTCATAAATAACATATAATCTTATTTATGTGAATTTATTCTGTTTTTTACTTTAATACGTAAATTATATAACAAATTCATTTAGTGGATTATAGTAAAATAATTAAGAGGCAGTTATTTTTTTCTTTTGTTAATTTTAAAGGTTAAATTTTACTTAATTTGTATAAATAAAAGTGAAATTAAAATATTTTTAAAGGATTAACAATAAATTCTATAATTTTGCTTTGTATTAAACATCAACACAACTTAAAATTTATGGACAGTCACACAGTTTTCACGCAATCGATTTCGCTTAATGAACTAGGAATTGAAAATGCAAAAGTTCGCTACCAATTATCTGCTGATGAATTGCATGCGGTCACTTTGCAATCAGGCCAAGGTGTTGAGAACTCTACAGGCGCATTGGCAATTAATACGGGCGAATTTACAGGACGTTCTCCACAAGATCGTTTTATTGTAAGAGACAGTATTACCGAAGATCAGGTTTGGTGGGGAAATGTAAACATTCCTTTTTCACCTGAGGCTTTTGAAAAATTATATAATAAGGTTACTCAGTTTTTATCTAATAAAGAGGTCTTTGTTCGTGACTCTTACGTTTGTTCAGATCCAAATTACAGATTGAACGTTCGTGTGGTTACAGAAACAGCGTGGTCAAACTTGTTTTGCTACAATATGTTCTTAAGACCGGAAGAATCAGAATTAGCAAACTTTACTCCGGAATGGACTGTAATCTGTGCTCCAAGCTTTATGGCAGATCCTGCTGTAGATGGAACACGTCAGTCTAATTTTGCTATTTTAGATTTTACTAAAAAAATTGCCCTTATTGGCGGAACAGGATATACAGGAGAAATGAAAAAAGGAATTTTCTCTGCCTTAAATTTCATTTTACCGGTTTTCAAGAATACTTTACCAATGCACTGCAGTGCGAATGTTGGTGAAGACGGAGATACAGCTATTTTCTTTGGATTATCAGGAACAGGAAAAACAACCTTATCAGCAGATCCGGAACGTAAGTTAATTGGTGATGATGAGCATGGATGGACTGCAGAAAATACTGTTTTTAACTTTGAAGGCGGTTGTTATGCAAAAGTGATCAATTTAACCGAAGAAAATGAACCAGACATTTTTAGAGCAATTAAAAAAGGAGCTCTTTTAGAGAATGTTGTTTTCAAACCGGGAACAAACGAAGTTGATTATGATGATGTTTCGATCACACAAAATACACGTGTAAGTTATCCAATAACCCATATTGACAATATTCAACCGGGATCTATTGGACATAATCCTAAAAATATATTTTTCCTGACGGCAGATTCTTTCGGAATCCTGCCTCCAATTTCAAGATTAACTCCAGGTCAGGCAGCTTACCATTTTATCTCAGGTTATACTGCAAAAGTAGCTGGTACAGAAGCAGGAGTAACAGAACCACAACCTAACTTTTCGGCTTGTTTTGGCGCACCGTTTATGCCGTTACACCCAACTCGTTACGCTGAAATGTTAAGCAAAAAAATGAAAGATGCCGATGTAAAAGTTTGGTTAATTAACACAGGATGGACTGGTGGACCTTACGGAACAGGAAGCCGTATGAAATTGAAATACACCCGTGCCATGATTACTGCTGCATTAAAAGGAGAACTGGACAATGTAGAATATAAAAATCATAAAGTATTTGGAATCGCAAAACCACAATCTTGCCCGAATGTTCCAAGTGAAATTTTAAATCCACGAAATACTTGGGAAGATCCTGAGTTATACGATAAAAAAGCAGTTGAATTAGCTCAGAAATTTAAAGCTAATTTTGCCAAATTTGAAGAATTTGCAAACGCTGAAATCTTAGCCGGAGCACCGATTACAGAATAAGGAAGATTACTAATTCAAACTAAAAAAAGCTGTTCATTATGAACAGCTTTTTTGTTTTAAGCTTTTTGTTCCAGGTTTCAAGTCCAAACTAAAACGTGAAACAAAAAAACAACTATTTCTTAGCGTCAATACGCTTCTGAATCAAATCCCATGCATAATAATGAAAAGTCATTCCGTTGCTCATGGCTACAAAAAGTCCGTTTTTAAAACTTCCTCCTAAATTTATACTGGTTGCATCAGCACCATCACATTCAATAGTCGATGTTGGTATTTCTGCCAATAAAGGATAATCATTCGGATTGCCTTTTGCACCTTCTCTTGGGTAAACCATAAAAGTATTCGCTTGTTGGTTCGAAACTAAAATGTATCCGGTAGAATCTGTTTTTTTGTAAATGGCAATTCCTTCATTATCGGCTTTAAAGCCAGTTTTTCCAAAAATAGTCAGTTCTTTATTATCATTTAAAGCAGGATCAGCCTTGTATTTTCTGATTCCGAATTGTTCATCACAATACAAAACAGTTCCCAGTTCGTTATCAACTGCAATGGCTTCAATTTCTTTCTTTCCGCTATACGCGCCAAATTTGCGCACCACTTTTGCTGTAGCGAATTTTCCATTTCCTGAAAGCTCATATTGCCATAAATAACTTCCGGAAGGTCCTGATTTTCTTCCTACGATCGCAAAAATCTTTTTGTCACTTGCGCGTGTATACAAAGCAATTCCCATTGGGTCACGTAGTTCTTCACCATCAAAAACAGAGATTCCGCCGTTGTCAATCGCTTTTAAATCAGGCAAACTAAAGATTCTTATTTTGTTTGATTCGCGTTCTGTAGTTACAGCAATGTCTGTTTTTTTTCCGTCGATTACTAAACCATAAGCGATATCAACATTGTTTGGACGTTTTAAAACCTCTGATTTTGCAATGATTTTTCCTTTTAAATCAAAAGCATATAAAGCTCCATCAGTATCTTTATCAGTTCCTACAATAATACTTTTAGAAGGATCTGTTGGATGAATCCAAATCGATGGATCATCTGTGTCGTGAGGTAAAGCTTGTGTTACTATGGTTGGTTTTACTGCATTTGCTGCAACCGGTGCTAGTTTATCATCTTTACAGGCTATAAATAAAGTGCTTAAAAGTAAAAAAGCGATTATAGATTTATTTTTCATTAGGATGTTTATTTGAATGAAATTAGACAGAACCGCAAAAGCTCTGTCTAATTTAAGTATTTTATAAATGGATTAATTACAAGTCAAGTTTCAAACCAAAATTGTATCGTGCCTGATAATATTCTGCTTGTTTGGTATGTGCTGTAACTCCCTGATAGTAACGCAAAGGCTGATTTGTTAAGTTATTAGCTTCGGCAAAAAGGCGAAGTTTTGGAGTAATCTTGAAAGAAGCATTTGCATCTAAGAAAAACTGTTTGTCATAATAACTGTCTTTGTATGATTCTGAACCCAATTCATCTAAATAATCTGAAGTGAAATTAGTTGAAATTCTGGCAGAAAAACGTTTGTTTTCCCAGGATAATGATCCATTAAACATGTGTGGAGTTGTTCCCGGAAGGCTAATATTATTTCTCTCATTTCCATCTTCGTCAGCAATTCCTTTTGCTTTAGATTTTGTATACGTATAGTTCAGATAGATACCAAATCCTTTTAGAAATTTACCCGGAAGGAAATCTAACTGACGTTGAAATGCCACTTCAAAACCGTAAACATCAACTGTATCTCCATTTCTTGATTGTAAAAAAGACCAGTTTTCTCCTGCCGGAATTGGATTTGACTGATTTGGAAAATCAGCAGCAAATTTTGCAGCAGTATATTGGTTGTCGCTGTAATTGTAAATGAAGTTATCTAATTTTTTATAGAAAACCCCTCCGGAAATTAAACCAACAGATTTAAAATAATTCTCGGCCATGAAATCGTAATTGTATGAATAAGTAGCATCAAGATCAGGATTTCCGGCAGTAATTTCTTTGTCAGCAGCAATATTGTTTACATAAGGAGCCAATGCGTAATAATTTGGTCTTGCTAAAGCAGTTGTAACTGCTGCCCTTAAAACTAAATCTTTAGTGGCATTATATTGAAAAGAAATACTTGGTAATAAGTTAGTGTAGGAGTTTTTAGTATTAATCTGACTCTCTAATTCTTCTTCGTCCAAAACACGGTTTCCGGTATAATCAATGTGGGTATTTTCAACACGAAATCCTAAAACCATCGAAAGTTTGTCATTAAAATCCTGATCCCATCTTACATACGCCGCATAAATACTTTCTTTTGCATTATAATTTACTGCTAAAAACTCTGCAGGATCTGCTGATTTGTTGAATAAAGCAGCATTATTTAAATCTAAACTTCCAAGAAAATTGGCAGATGCGAAGCTTCCCGGAACATATTTACTTCCCGGATTAAAGTTTTGTCCGTCGTAATAACTGTTCGGAATTTGCGACAATAAAGCCATATCGTTATTGATTGGTTCGTAAGCATAGAAATTATTATCTCTTTCTTTTTCTTTCAGTCGAAGTCTAAGTCCGGTTCTCAATCTTCCTTTTTCAGAAGGAATAATAGTAAAAGGAAAACGGATGTTTACTTTGGCACCAAATTCACTTTCGCTCGTTTCATCTGTGTTTTCAGTAACGGTTTGAAATTTGAATTTGTTTAAAGCTTCTCCAGTTGTTGTGATTAATGGAAATCTGATATCGGATAAATCCTGAGCAATATCCAAACCTTTTTGACGGTATTCTATATAACGTTCTCCCGGACGATATTCTCTTGCTTTTGCATAATTGGCAGACCAGTCTAAATCAAGTTTTGAGTTGATTAAATGCTCTCCGCGAATCGAATAGTTCTGAACACGCTGATCTTCTAATCTTCGGTTTTTATCACGATCATTATCAATTCCGCCTTTTGTCTGACGTTTTACACGACCTTCAAAACCTGTTATTTGTTGTCCGTTATAAATAGGTTCGATATCATCATAAGTCGTTCTGAAACGGTTTTCTCTATCATCTCTCCAGTTGTAAATCGCATTGGCAAAAATCGTATTGTTTTCATCAAATTTATAATCAAGAGCTATAGATCCGCTGCGACGAATACGCTGTACATCATATTTTCTAATTTCTGAGGCCTGAAGATATTCATTCCCGAACTCATCTTTTACCCATTCGTTTTCGATATTATCAGATCCGTAATTTACATTATTGTAAGAACCACTAACTACAGCACCTAATTTATTGTCTAAAAAACGATTACCGTACACTAAACCTGCTGTATAAGTTGCATGTTCGCGAATGGGCATATAGCCACCCGCAAGAGTTGCTGAGATTCTTTCGCCATTTGGAGTAGCTCTGGTTACTAAATTTACTGAACCTCCAATAGCATCAGCATCCATGTCTGAAGTCAGGGTTTTGTTGACTTCGATAGTAGAAATCATATCAGATGGAATTAAATCCATTTGTACGTTTCTGTTGTCGCCTTCTGCAGACGGAATTCGATCACCGTTTAGCGTTACGGAGTTCAATGATGGCGCTAAACCTCTAATGATGATATTACGCGCTTCACCCTGATCGTTTTGCATCGTAATACCCGGAACACGCTTTAAGGCATCTCCAACGTTAGCATCCGGAAAACGTCCCATTTGATCAGATGAAATTACGTTACCAATGTTTTTATTGTTTTTTTGCTGATTTAAAGCTTTGGCCTGACCTTTTAAAATGTCTCCAACCACAACTTCATTCAACTCAGTTCCTGAAGTTTTAAGAGCAAAATCGAGTACATTGTTTTTACCCTGTTCTACTGTTATTTCGTGAGTTATGGCAGTATATCCTATGTATTTTACTTCTACTTTGTATGTTCCAACACTTATATTAAGTAATTCAAAACGACCGTTATAATCTGAAACGGTGTATTTGTTTTCGCCTACAATTTGAATCATCGCTCCCGGCAAAGGAAGTTTGTCGTCAATATCTAATACTTTTCCCGAAATTATGGCTTTTTGGGCATAACCTGAAAAGGCTAATAGCATAAATGTTACTACTAAATAAATTTTTTTCATTGTGTTTTAGTTTGATTTATTGCGAAACTAGAACCTTAATGTTATTAAAGGAGTTAAAAAAAATTACTATAGTGTTATGATTCCCTTCAAGATTAAAAATAGATTAATGTTAAAATAACATTTAATAAAAAAGGAATTTTTATAGACGCAAGTAAAAACAAATCAACTATTTATCTCAGAATTAAATTTTTGGCGCTAAATTTGCCCTATCAATCACAATCAAAAATCATCAATCATGTTAAAGCAATTTTTCATCCTATGTTCTGGAGCTGACCGAGATGTACTCGAAGGCTGTTCAGAAGGCGAACAAACCAAATATGTTGGTATTGGTGCCACCGTTTTTTTTACTGCTGTTATGGCTTTCTTAGCCAGTGCGTATGCGCTTTTTACCGTTTTCGATTCTATTTATCCTGCTTTAATCTTCGGGTTTGTATGGAGTTTGCTGATCTTTAATTTAGACCGTTTTATCGTTTCAACGATCAAAAAAAGAGATCGTTTTATGGATGAATTTCTACAAGCGACGCCTCGAATTATACTGGCAATTATTATTGCTATTGTCATTTCTAAACCATTAGAAATTAAAATTTTTGAAAAAGAAATTAATACTGTTTTATTAAAAGAAAAAAATGAAATGGAATTGGCCAATAAAAAACAAGTTGGTAATTATTTCAAATCGGATTTGGATAAAAATAAGGCAGAAATTGCAGCTTTAAAAGCAGATATTCTGAAAAAAGAGAAAGAAGTAAATGCACTTTACTCCACTTATATCACCGAAGCTGAAGGAACTTCAGGAACTAAAAAACTTGGAAAAGGTCCGGTTTATAAAGAGAAACGTGAAAAACACGATGCGGCTCTAAAAGAATTTGAAACTTTAAAAGCCACAAACGAAGCGAAGATTGCCGAAAAAGAAAAAGCAGGTAATCAACTACAAACCGATTTAGATAAAAAGGTATCACAAACGCAACCTATTATTGAAGGTTTTGACGGTTTAATGGCTCGTATTAATGCATTAAATAAACTGCCCTGGCTGCCGTCATTTTTTATAATGTTATTGTTTCTGGCCATTGAAACCTCTCCAATTATTGCTAAATTATTAGCGCCAAAAGGGGAATTCGATTTCAAACAAGAAGAAGCCGAAACAGCAATGAAAGCTACTTTGTCACAAAATAAATACCAACGTGAATTATTGGTAAAAACCAGTGCTGAAATGCACGACAGGGTTTATGCAGATATTGCAGAAGATAAAAGTCTTTACGATCTACAACGTAAAAATGCAAAAGAGTTATTGGAACTACAATCTAATAGTTTTGTAGAAAAGCAGAAAGCTACGCTTTAGTCGAAAGTCATAAAGTCGAAAGTTTGAAAGTCAATTAGATTGTGTTAAAAAATAAAGCCAGAATAGAGAAATAACTATTTTGGCTTTTTATATTTAATAGGAAAGAGACTTTATGACTTTCGACTTTCCAACTTTAAGACTAATTTACATATAACTCAATATTTCTTTTTTGTAAGTGTCATATTCGCCTTGCATGATTAATCCGTTATCAAGCAGTTTTTTGTAATTCTGTAATTTATCAAAAAGTTCTTCTTTAGATAAATCACTTAATTTACGTTCTCCTGTTGAAGGCTGTGCCGGCTGAATTGGTTCAAAAGTTTCGTAAGGTGTCGCTGCAGGTATAATTTCTGCATAGTTTGTTACTTCTTCAGTTTCAACTTCTTCAACTTCTTCTTCAGCATTGTTTTCCGGTTCAGTAGTCTGAACAGGTTCTGCGACCGGAGCTTCGGCAACAATTGGATTTTTAAGTAAATCTAACTGCTCTTTAGCATAGGTATAAATTTTTCTGGCCTGAGTTTTCGGAATATAATCTATAGAAATAGTCAGGTCTGTAGTAGTACCAAATGAAAATTCAGAACCTAAAATATTCTCTTTTACAAAAGTGCTTGTAATATCATCCCAAGTGTAATCTGTAAAATCCATTGAAAGCCCTAAATTTTTAGGTTTGCAAATGATAATACGTTTGTTGGTTAAAATTATGCTATCTGGAAAAACAGTAATTGCCGGTTTTTTTTGAACCGCGATATAACCAATTTCTTCGTTTTTCATCAATAAATCATTGAGTTTCGAAGTGATTTTTTCAATCGCTTTTGGATCTTGTTCTTCGTTCAGAAATTTTTTAAATTGTTCTTTCATGTTCTATAAGTTGCTAAGTTGCAAATTAATTGAGTTGTTAAGTTTTATGTCTTACGCTACAAATGTAATGCCTAATTTTCTAATTCAATAATTTCATTTTGAATTTTCTTGGTCAAACTTTTGAAAACCAAGTCATACGAATGATCGATTAATTCTTTGATCAGCGTATTGGATAAAGTACCGTTTAAGGAGATTGTATTCCAATGCACTTTACTCATATGAAATCCCGGTTTTATCTCATCATATTCGACACGTAATTCCTGAGCCCTTTCAGGATCGCATTTTAAATTGACCGAAGGCTCATTTTTTTCCCATTGAGACAAGGATGATAAAGCAAACATTTTTCCGCCTACTTTAAAAACCAAAGTATCTTCATCAAAAGGGAAATGTTCGCTAACACCTTTTTTTGAAAGACAATATTCGTAATACGTTTCTAAATTCATCTTATTTTTTATTTACCAATTTCACCTAAATGAGTGTATTTAAAACCCTTTTCATATTTTAATCCATAACCAAAAATCCGATCCATTGCTGAATGTGAAAATAGAATAATTCCGGCTAATTGAATCGTTTCGATACTCAAATAACATCCTAAAGCGTAAATTAAAAGTGCAATTCCTTTATGATGAAATACATTATAAAAAAACGCACCACTTTTATTGCCAGATAAATAACCCAGCATTGACAAATCCGGTGCTAAAATTAAAACCAGAAACCACCACCAATCAAAATTTAAACGATTGAATAAAAAGATTCCGAGAGCGAATAAGGCTAGTTCTTCAAGTTTGATAATTGTTTTCATATTTTCTTTTCCATCATTTTTTCCGGATATTCCAAAGCATTAAAACCAAATTTCTTATATAAAAAGTGCGCATCAGTTGTGGCCAGTCTCCAAATCTTAATGTCTTTTAAAATAGGTTCATTCATCATTGTTCCTATTAAAACAGACGAATATCCTTTACCACGATGTTCTTCGGTAATAAAAACATCCATAACATATCCAAAAACCACATAATCTGTAATAACTCTCGCAAAGCCAATTTGCTTGTCATTGAGATAAATTCCAAAACAAACCGAAGCATCGATTGTAGTTTGTACTTCCTCTATGGTTCGTCCCGCAGCCCAGTAAATATCTTTTAAAAAGTTTTGTATAAACGGAACATCGAGTTTGGTTTTGTCTGTAGAAATGGTAATCATTTTAATTTTAGATTTTAGATTTCACATTTTAGATTTTTTTACCACGAATTACACGAATCTTCACGAATTAATTCTTTACTTCAGGCATGTAAAAATTAATATAAATTAGTGTAATTGGTGGTAAAATTTTAAATCCTGTATAATATTGGTTTTGATGGACTTGCATCATTTTCAAACGAAGCAATTTGAAGATTTAGTATATAATTTCCATCTTCAATTTCGTTTGGTACATAAATCATTTCAGTAATTGTGGCATTTAATCTTGCATCAGCATTTAAATTAATGGTGTCTTTTACGTTCCAAAATGCTTTATGAGCCAATAATTTACCTTCGTCATGCTCTTTGTCAACACTTGGTAAATCGATTAACAAATGCTGAATTTCGCTTTCGCGGATGAAAATCGCAGCTTCCTCAGACAAATAAGGTGGATTTGTATTCGAATATTTTTTTGATTTTTTAGCTTGTTGATTTGGAAGAGTTCGAATTACTAAAGCTTCGTTTGTTACGCTGAGCGAAGTCAAAGCGCTCAATGCTTTTTGAATTTGTTCTTTTGTAATAATGAAATCCCCTTCAGTTTCTTGAGGTTCAACCGTAATCAATTTAGCAAAAAAGAAAAACTGCTTTAATGACTGATTAATACTGTAGAAATCATTGGTAATATGTCCTAAACATTCCGTGTGCGTTCCATGTCCGTGTGGATTGAAGAAAATATTATTAAAATTTGTTGATGATTTTCCTTCCGAAACTTTCCCGATCCAATCGCCAAAAACTACAGGTTCAATAACCGGTTTTTCGATATACCAGGCAATTGGGTTTTCGTCTGTATTGGTTAATGGAATCGAAATATCAATAGGTTTTGATAAGTCGATTTCGAAGTTGTTGATTTTTGCTAACACAAATTTGGGTTTTATGCTGCAAAGACATTAAGTCACAAAGTTTAATTGATTTGCGCCTTTGAGCCTTTGTGGCTAATTTTTAGTCTTCCAAATTTAGATAAAATAAATCTGAAGCAATTCCATCCGTTAAAAATTTTCCTTTTGGAGTTGGTTTTAGGATATTGTTTTCAATAAAAAGTAAATCGTCGTTTAAGAACTTTTGAGATTGTTCTAATAAATATTTCAAATATTCTGCTCCAAATTCGTTTTCAATTCGGTCTAAAGAAACACCCCAGATTGTTCGTAATCCTGTCATAATATATTCATTATAACGATCAGAAATCGTTAAAACCTCAGTTTCAATAGGAAGTTCATTGTTTTGAATTGCTTTAAGATAAAGCGAATTATTCGCAATATTCCAGCCTCTTTTTACGCCGTCATAACTGTGCGCTGAAGGTCCGATACCAATATATTTTTTCCCTAACCAATATGCCGAATTGTTTTTGGAGAAATAATTCTCTTTTCCAAAATTGGATAATTCATAATGGATAAATCCGTTTTTCTGAAGCATATCAACTAAAATCATAAAATGATTAGAAGCTACTTCATCTTGCGGTTCAGCAATTTTTCCGGTTTGGATTAATTTACTTAAAGCAGTTTTCGGTTCAACTGTCAAAGCATAACTTGAAATATGCGGAATGCCAAATGACAGTGCTGTTTCGATGTTTTTTTTCCACATTTCATCGGTTAATCCCGGAATTCCGTAAATCAAATCCAATGAAATATTATCGAAATATTTGGTTGCTTCCTGTAAACATTTTATGGCTTCCGCCGAATTATGAGCACGATTCATCATCTTCAAATCTTCTTCATAAAAAGACTGAATTCCGATGCTTAATCGATTGATCGGACTTTTGGATAATTCGAAAATTCGTTCTGCAGACAAATCATCCGGATTGGCTTCAAGAGTAATTTCGGGGTTTTCAACAACATTATAGTTTTTGTAAACTTCAGAAATTAAAAAGTTTATTTCCTCATTTGACAATACAGAAGGAGTTCCACCACCAAAATAAATGGTTTCTACAATCTCATTTTCAAACTCGTTTTTGCGTACAGTGATTTCTTTGGCTAAAGCCAAAACCATTTCATCCTTCTTCTTCATCGAAGTCGAAAAATGAAAATCGCAATAGTGGCAAGCCTGTTTGCAAAAAGGAATATGAATGTAGATACCGCTCATTTTTTTAATTAGATAATGTGTAAATGTGATAATTAGATAATGATTATTAGACCGAAAAGAAATTATCTAATTGACTAATTATCTCATTTTCTAATTTTGTCCTCATTCTGTTTCACAAAAGCATCCCAGCCCGAATAACTTTTTCCGGCAACGACTTTTCCTGAATTAAAGAAATGGCAAACAGCTGCCGCCAAACCATCTGTTGAATCGAGATTTTTGGGTAATTCTTTTAAGCCCAAAAGCTGTTGCAGCATTTTTGCTACTTGTTCTTTACTGGCATTTCCGTTTCCGGTAATCGCCATTTTTATCTTTTTTGGTTCGTATTCAGTAATCGGAATATCTCTTGAAAGTCCGGCTGCCATTGCAACGCCTTGTGCGCGTCCCAATTTTAGCATCGACTGTACGTTTTTGCCAAAAAAAGGTGCCTCAATCGCAATTTCGTCCGGATGATGCGTTTCGATTAGCTCAATGGTACGCTCAAAAATGATCTTTAGTTTTTGGTAATGATTGTCATACTTAGAAAGTTGCAGTTCATTTAGTTGCAGAAATTCCATTTTTTTATTGATGACCCTAATCAATCCAAAACCCATAATCGTAGTTCCGGGGTCAATACCTAATATGATGCGTTCTTTTGTCAAGTGATTTTTGTTTGAATTACACAAAGTTACACCAAGTTACGACAGAGGCTCACAAAGTTTTTTTGAATTTCTCTGTGTGTCTTTGTGTTTGTTTTGCGAATCTTTGTGAAATAGCATTATTACAATACTTTGTGTTACTTTTGCGGCATGATTTCAATTCCTCACAAAGCTAAGCAATTCCTTGTTCTTCTGGTCAAACTTTTAATTGTTGGCGGTGCATTTTATTTTATTTATAATCAGTTAGCACACAACGACAAACTCGACTGGCAAAAGTTCATTATTTTGTTTCGTAAAAATCAGTCGGTTTTAGGAATTGGCTTTATATTGCTTTTGAGTGTTCTCAATCGCTATTTCGAGATCTTAAAGTGGCAAAATCTGGCAGGCGTAATTCGGGAGATTTCTTTGGTAGAAGCAACAAAACAAGTGCTGGCAGCTTTAACTGCTGGGATTTTTACGCCAAACGGAGTAGGAGAGTATGCAGGAAAAGCATTGTATTACCCGAAAACAGAGGCTAAAAAAGTGGTTTTCCTAAACCTCATTTGTAACGGAATCCAGATGATTCTAACAGTGATTTTTGGAGTTTTTGGCTTGTTGTACTTTAATGCTAAATATGAAATCATTACAGCCAAAACGGTTGCTGTTTTATTTGGAATTTTTGTGTTGCTTTTTGCGGTTTTATTTTCGTTGAAGAAAATAAAAATTAAAGGATATTCGATTGAAAAATTAATTCATAAGATTAATGAAATCCCAAAACCAGTTCATAGAAAAAATATTGTTTTAGGAGTTTTAAGATATTTGGTTTTCTCACATCAGTATTACTTTTTGTTTTTGGCTTTTGATGTCGATTTACCTTATTTCACCCTAATTGCTACAATTGCTGTTGTTTACTTTTTAGCTTCTTCGCTACCTACTTTTCAGTTTTTAGATTTTGCAGTAAAAGGAAGTGTTGCGATTTATTTCTTTGGGATTTTAGGTGTAAACGAATGGATTGTTGTTTTTATCAGCACTTTGATGTGGTTTCTAAATGTGGTTTTGCCGGTAATTATTGGAGCCTATTTTGTGTTGAATTTTAAAACCAGAGCAACAGAATGAGTTGGGTTTTGTTTGCCATATTAGGTATTTATATAATTGCTATAATGGTACTTATTTATGGTTTTACTAAAGTTAAAACCTTTGAGCATGCAAATTTAAAACCCAAAACCAGCTTTACTATTATAGTTCCGTTTAGGAATGAAATTGATAATTTACCGAACCTTTTACAAAGTTTTTCAAAACTCAATTACCCAAATGATTTGTTTGAAGTGATTTTGGTAGATGATAATTCCCATGAGAGAATTTTTGTCTCGAGTTTCAGATTTCAGGTTTCGGTTATGGATAATATCCGGGTTTCAAATTCTCCTAAAAAAGATGCTATTTCGACAGCAATGAAACACGTAAAAACGAGTTGGGTAATTACTACAGATGCTGATTGTCTGGTACCTGAAAACTGGCTGTTAACATTTGACAATTACATTCAGCAAAACAATATTTCAATGCTTGCCGGAGCAGTTACGTATCAATGTGAGGATTTGTTTTTGCATGATTTTCAACAATTAGATTTAATGAGTTTACAAGGTGCAACGATTGGCAGTTTTGGGATCGAAAAGGCTTTTATGTGTAATGGAGCCAATTTTGCCTACAGAAAAGAATTGTTTGAAAGCTTAAACGGATTTGAAGGGAATGACAAAATTGCGAGTGGTGATGATGTTTTTTTACTGCAAAAAGCAGCCAATTTATTTCCGGATAAAGTACATTACTTAAAAGCAAAAGAAGCAATTGTAGTAACAAAACCAACTGAAAACTGGAAATCTTTGTTTCATCAAAGAGTGCGCTGGGCGGCAAAAACAAGCTCTTATCAAAGTAATTTTGGAAAGGTATTAGGATTGATCGTTTTCTTTGGAAACCTGAATTTTATAATAGGATTCTTCTTCTTTGGTTTCGGACTTTTAAATTGGCAGCTTTTAGTTTTTTTTATTGCTCTTAAATTTACGATTGATTGTGGTTTGCTTTTTATGACGAATGAATTCCTGACCAAAAAGAATATAAGGAGTTTGTTTTTAAGCAGTTTGTTATATCCTTTTTTTAGCACAACTGTAGCTTTATATAGTTTGTTTGGTTCTTATGAGTGGAAAGACAGAAGGTTTGGGAAATAAATTTTAAGTAAGCCTGAAAAAGGGTTTCTGAAAACGAAAGCCCTAGCCCTGATAGAAGCGGTATCCTTTTTCTTGCTCCTTTAGCAAGGAAAAGATACAAGCGAATAGCAGGAAATAGCTTCTTCGTTACTTTATCCTGCTTAGAATAAAAAGATCTATTCTTTGCCTTTTGCTTTAAGAATTACAGGTAAAATAAACTGGGTTTTTACCGGAAGTCCGCGTTTAAGAGCCGGATTTATTTTAGGAAAATCAACCAAACGGGCATGCAAAATACTATCGATTTTGATCGTATCATAAGCAACAGAATCTTTAGGAAATTGCGGTTCGAATTTCATGGTTGCATTTGGAAAAACGGTAACTTTTACCTCGATGGTGTCAAGTTCGGGATATAAGATTGAAAGTGTGTCAATGTCTAATTTTTCCTGAATTAATTGCGACATTACCTGAAAAAAACATTGCTGACGCTGTTTCTTATCTGCAATTTTTTCACAATTTGCCACAGACGGATATTCATCGACTTCTTTCCAATTGATTGATTTTAATTCTTTTTGAAGTAACTCTTTTTCAGACGGAACCTGCTTCTCAAAATATTGACAAGAATGGAAAGATAAAAGAATTAAAAAGAGGAAAAACTGCTTCAAGATTTTGATGTTGAATTGAATAAACTAATTATGGTATAAAAATACGATTATTTTTTTTGAGATGCTTTGTATTGTAAATAATCTTCGTAGCTTTCTGAAAGCCATGTTTCTTTATTTTGAGCCGCAACTTGCTTTTGATCAGGATATAAAGATGCCAGTCTGTCTGAAAAAGCAGCAATCTGAACCGTATAACTGTAAAACTCAACTTTAGTCAGGACAATATTCGGATCATTTTTACGATTAAAAAAATCAAAGAAAAGCGCATCAAAATCTTTCATCGAAAAGTTTAATACTTTTTTCTTGTTACTTTTATAGATGCTGTCCTGCAATAACTGATCATTAATTGGAAGTTTTTTGGCTTGGGCATGCATATTGCTATCGATCAAAACAATCAGAAAAAAATATAATATAAATTGCAAAAACCTGCGCATTGACTTTTATTGCTAATGTATTTGTAGGTGCAAAATTACAAAAAGTTATGGATTTATTATTGGTATTACTTGGTTTTATATGCATGATTATTGGCATTTTTGGTAGTTTTCTGCCTGTTTTACCCGGATTATCGAGTTGTTGGGTGGGATTGTTATTATTGTACTTAACCAGAGCTGTCGAAAACAACTATTGGGTTTTGGGTATCACACTTT
The DNA here is from genome assembly GCF_001602525.1 of Flavobacterium chilense. Classification (GTDB taxonomy): domain Bacteria; phylum Bacteroidota; class Bacteroidia; order Flavobacteriales; family Flavobacteriaceae; genus Flavobacterium; species Flavobacterium chilense. Next base: position 132,604 of record NZ_LSYT01000010.1, on the reverse strand, counting down.
TAATTACCGTAATCATCACCATTCTGGATTATATTATTCCGGCAAAAGGAACGAAGAAATTTGGAGGAAGCTCTTACGGAGTCTGGGGAACTAATATTGGTTTGATTGTTGGAATTATTGCTCCAATACCTTTTGGGGTTATAATTGGTCCCTTTGTAGGAGCTTTTGTGGGCGAGTTAATTTATGATTCTAAAAACCATCAGCGAGCACTAAAAGCAGCTACAGGATCTTTACTTGGTTTTCTCGCTTCCAGTTTTATAAATTTTCTATTCTGTATTATTTTTTTCGGTATTTTCCTGAATATCATATGGGAATATCGAACAATTTTATTTTAATTGTGTAACACACATTTAAGCTTTTTCTTATATTTCGATTTTTTTTGCAAAATTGTTAAATATTTTTTGGCAGTATATTTTGTTTGTTTTGATAACGAAGGTGTTATGTTTACTGGCTCTTTGAGATTTTGCATCTTAACAATTGTTAATTCTACAATTGACGTTTTAACTTATTTTTTGGAAATGTTAAAATATTTTATATTTTTATCCCGATAAACGATGAAAAGCCTCACTTTGTCGATTATTTTGAGTGGATTTAAATAATTTTTTAAACAATTTCAGTATGACCCCAAACCTACAAATTGAACTTAGACGTTTTATTTCTTCTAATGTTGTTTCAAAGCTAAACAAGTTTTATTTTGAAAATGATGCACTTTTAATAAAGGGAATTGATGTTTCGATAGGTACAGTTTTAATGGGTTTATACAATAGGGCCGAAGAATCTGATTTTTATAAAGGAATCGTCTCCCAAGTCAAAGATGATTCGACCTTTTATCAGGAAGTTGATTTTTCATCCGGTCGAATTTTATCAGTAGATGATTGTTATCGTTTAGAAGGAAACAGTTTGCTCAAAGAAATTTTTACCAACAAAAAAGGAAGAATTTCTGAAATGATTTCTAACGAAGTCGGAATCAAAAGTGAGACAGCAAGAGAGATTCTTAACTTTTCAGCCTTATTAGTTCTTTCTTACCTTAAAAATAATATCCAAATTCTGGAGAGTCTAAAATTACTTCTGGACGATCAAAAAAGAGATATTTTAAATAGTATTCCGCCCGGAATCAAAATTATCCTCGGATTCTCATGCTACGAAACCGTTGAAGAAAAAAACCAATCCATCGGAAGATCAATATTCACCCTTTTCGGTCACAACTTTTTCAGCTTCTAAATAAAAAATCCCATCTTACAAAAGTAAAACAGGATTTGTATTAAATCAATTTTGAAGCGTTTCTTAAACGTTTTTCAAATTGATGATTTCTTGATCTGTCAAAAAGCGCCAGTTTCCTCTAGGTAAATTCTTTTTGGTTAATCCGGCAAAAGATACACGGTCAATACGTAAAACATCATAGTCAAGGCTTTCAAAAATAGCACGAACTACCTTTACATTTGATGAACGTAGCTTAAGACCTACTTCGCTTTTAGCTTCTTTTTCGATATAACTTACTTCTTCAATAAACACACGGTGTCCATCAATAACCAAACCTTTACTGATTTTTTCTAAGTCTTCAAACTTTAGGTTTTTATCTAAAGAAACCTGATAGATTTTAGAAGATTTCTGACTTGGTAAAGTAAATTTACGAATCATATCAGTATCATTAGTAAACAATAACAAACCAGTTGTGTTTTTGTCCATTCTTCCAATAGGAGCAATTTTTGCTGTGGTAGAACCACGAACCAATTCCAGAACGTTACGGTATTCCTGACCTTCATCAAGAGCTGTTGTAAAGTTTTTAGGTTTGTTTAATAAAATGTATTCTTTTTTCTCTGGCGTCAAATTAACCCCGTCAAAATTTACAACATCATTAATTTTTACTAAATAACCCATTTCAGTTACCGGAACACCGTTTACTTTAACGTTTCCGGACTGAATATATATGTCAGCATCACGACGTGAACAAACACCTGAATTTGAGATGTATTTGTTCAAACGAATTTCGTCTGAAGCTTTTTGTCTCTTAGGTGGCTGGTTTTGTTTTTTAAGTTTTTGCTCCGCTTCTTCCTGAGCCGCTTTAACAGCAGGTTTTACTTTTTTTGGCCCCTGAGCGCGCTTCGCCATAGGAGGTTTTGGCTTGCTGGAGTTTGATCTTGAGCTATTTGGTCTTGATCCGCCTCTTTTATTATTGCCTTCCTTATTGTTCATAAATTCTGTAATTTGTGCAAAGATAGTTTATTCTTGCTAAATAATCCTAAGTTGATTGTTCTTAGATTAATAGCTCTTGTTTTTTAAAGATGAAGGAGCATCACAATAGGCTTTTTTTGAGTAAAGTTCCCGCTTTCGGCTTTATCTTGCTCCGTAAACTTCACAAGGATATCGCCTCTATCGGGGCTAGATTCAAACAATTGGACTTTTTTATACATTTTGAACTCTCTTGTTTCACAAAGATTCGCAAAGCACACACAGAGATGCACAAAAAAAGAATAAAAAACTTTGTGAGTCTCTGAGAAATCTCCGTTAATCTTTGTGGAATGAACTTTTAATAATTAGAGATCAATTCACGTCCGTGCCATAAAACACTGGGATTAATTAAAACAATGCAAAATACTCCTGAAACAATCAGGAATTTTAAAACATTATGCAGCAATAAAAATTGTTCTTTAGAATTGGATCTCCATAAATAGAGAAGGAAAAAAAGTAAAACAATAAAGCAGACATAAAAGTAAATGTCCATATAGCCCACATCATAGATGTTTACTAAAATATAAACCGGAATTACTGTTAAAAACGTCAAAACAGTAATAATTTGTTTGGATACCTTTTCATTATAAGCAATTGGAATCGTGTGATAATCATTTGCCAGATCACCTTTTAGATTTTCCAGATCCTTAATCATTTCACGAATCAGCAACAGCAAAAACAAAAACATAGCATGCGCAGAAATTACAGCAAAATGACTTCGGTGATTCTCAATTTCTTCAAACGAAATTGAATTGTAGAAATACAATAAAATGGCAAAAAACGGAATAACCGCCATAAAAGCAGCTGTTAGATTGCCTACAATTGGGTATTTTTTGATTTTATGAGAGTAGAACCAAATTAAAAAGATATAAGCCGAAAAGAATAAAAAAGCGCGCCAGGAAACAATTAAAGCCATTAAAGCGGCAATAAAATTGAGTGTAAAATAAACCGAAAGTTTTGTTTTTTGACTTACCAGTCTGTCCAGCATCGATTTGTTGGGTCTGTTGATGAGATCCTTTTGGCTGTCGTAGAAATTGTTAATAATATAGCCTGAAGCAATGGTAATTGCAGAAGCAAAAACAATCAGAAACAAATTAAAATCGAGTAAAATATCCAATGCTCTTTTTTCAGGAGCTAAAATAAATATGGCAGATAAATATTGTGCCAAAACAATAATCGGAATGTTATAACCGCGTACCACAGAGAACAAACTAACAATTTTCATGACTAAAAGTTTGTGCTGTCTGCTTAACATAAATTATAAATTGGGATTGATTTGTTAGGGGAAGTTAAAGGATATTTTTTGATTGTAAAAGGTTATAGTTTGTTTTTTAACAATTCTTTGGATCCAAAACCTAATTTTCTAATACAGGCTAAGGCTTGTTTTTGTGTAATTCCAACTTCTTTTATGTCTTTCTTTTCTACAAAACAAACTGAACCGCTCCACGGATTTGGTGCATCAGGAACAAAAACAGTAAAGTTATTTTCGTCTATCTGTTCTATTAAAAAGGCAAATTGCCAGCCGGCATCTGTAGGAACTAGAACAACTTTTAAATCCTGATTAGATTCAAAACCCATAATGTTTTCATTCATGTTTTTCATAAATGAATATCCAGGAACAAAACTTAAAACTCCGTTTTCTAATTTCTGGATTAGCTTTTTTGCATTGGCAGTTCTGGCCAGTAAACCTGCTGTGAAACAAATAAGAATTATGATTATTGTTCCGGTAAGTTCCTGAATAGCAATTCCTAAAACATGTACTCTTGGCATATGACTCACAAGAGGTAATGTGACTTTTTGAATTATGCCATATCCTTTCTCCAGAATAATAAGTAATACAACTAATGGTACTAAAAATAAAATTCCTCCTAAAAAAGTTGCTTTGATTATTTTTAAAATGCTTTTCATAATAATAACTTTTTAGGATGAAAACTTATGAAAATGTACTCAAATAACTTCGGCTTTTAAGAATGTTAGAATTGATAAACGACTTCCAGTTTATAGTCTTTTAAAGAAGCTTTTGCGCGTTCAAGGTCTTCAGTAAAACCAAGAATATAACCGCCGCCTCCAGAACCACAAAGTTTTAGGTAATAATCGTTTGTGTCAATTCCGTGTTGCCAGATTCCGTGAAATTGTTCCGGAATCATTGGTTTAAAGTTGTTTAAAACAACTTTAGAAAGCTTTTTAGTATTGGTAAATAAAGACTTCATATCGCCATGTAGAAAATTCTCCACGCAGGCATCTGTATATTTTACGAATTGGTTTTTAAGCATAGTACGGAAACCTTTGTCTTTTAGGTTTTCCATAAAAATATTAACCATTGGAGCAGTTTCGCCTACAATTCCCGAGTCTAACAAAAAGACAGCGCCTTTTCCGTCAAAACTTTGTGTCGGAATTCCGGTTGCTTCAATATTATCTTTAGAATTAATTAAGATCGGAATACTCAAATAACTGTTTAACGGATCTAAACCAGAACTTTTTCCGTGGAAAAAGCTTTCCATTTGAGAGAATATGTTTTTTAATTGTAATAGTTTCTCGCGGGTTAGGTTTTCTAAAACGGTGATTTTGTTTGTAGCATATTTATCATAAATTGCTGCTACAAGCGCACCGCTGCTGCCAACACCATATCCTTGCGGAATACTGGAGTCAAAATACATTCCGGTTTCGACATCATTTTTTAGCGTGTCTAAATCAAAAGTAACCAATTCCGGTTGTTGTGTTTGCAAAACTTCAAGATAAGAAGTAAAACTTTTTAGACTTTTGTTTGATGCAATAGCTTCTGCCGAAGGTTCTTCGGATTTCTTTAAAGCACCATTGTAAAAAATATAAGGAATAGAAAGTCCTTTAGAGTCGCGGATAATTCCGTATTCTCCAAAGAGTAATATTTTTGAGTAAAATAACGGTCCTTTCATAATTGAAAATGAATAATTAACAATTGATAATTATGTGTTTTTTGAGGTTTTTAGGATACTGGTAAGTAATCTTAATAACTCAATGATTTTAGGTTTAATACTCTGAAATTCTATATCAGATAGATATTTTGTTTCGTACAACAAATCTAACCAATATTCTGTTTCATTTGCTTCTTTTAATGAAATGGATAATTTATGTATAAAATCTGCCTTACTTTGAGCATGTTCAGATTCTCTTACGTTTGCACCTATAGATGTTCCTGAACGTACAACTTGTCTGGATAAAACAAATTCTTTCTTTTCAATCAAAACTTTATAAAGATTTACAATGTCAATTGCAAAAGCAAAAGATTTTTCTTTAATAATGTTTTTCTTTTCCATAAAGTTACTAATTATTAATTGACAATTATCAATTATCAATTAATATTGCACCGCTTCCAATTTTGTCGCAAATGTACTGACCATTCTGACAAAATACAACTAATTCGTCCTGAATAAATTGTAATACTTTTTCGCTAACGTTTTCGGGATAAAGCACATGTACATTTGCACCGGCATCAAGCGTAAAACAAACCGGAATTTGTGTTTCGTTTCTGAATTTCCAGATCGCATTTATAATCTGTAAGGTGTTTGGTTTCATCAATATAAAATATGGCATTGAGGTCATCATCATAGCATGCAGAGTCAAAGCTTCACTTTCGACAACTTTGATAAATTCATCTAGATTTCCATTGTCAAAAATGGCAATCAATTTATCCAGATTTTCGTGTGCCTGTGCAAAACGTCTTTTGGCATAAGGATGATTGTGCATTAAATCATGCCCAACGGTGCTCGAAACTTGTTTTTCGCCTTTATCAACCAATAAAATAGTATCTTGATAATTCTTGAAATTCTCGTGAATAGTATACGGAAATTCAACTCCAAATAGATCTGTACTTCCTTCAATGTTGGCCTGATTTCCCCAAACGACAACATTACCTTTTACACTTCTACAAGCACTTCCTGAACCTAAACGTGCCAGAAAAGAGGCTTTTTGATAGAAATATTCATCGGTCATTTCCGGATTCAGCAATCTTTCCAAACTCATAAAATTCATTGCCAAAGCTGCCATTCCAGATGCCGAAGATGCAATTCCGGAACTGTGTGGGAATGTATTCTGTGTGTCAATTGTAAAATGATAGTCTTTTAAAAATGGAAGATAAACTTCAACTCTTTCTAAAAACTTCTGAATTTTTGGCTTGAAATCTTCTTTCGGTTTTCCTTCAAAAAGTAAATCAAAAGAAAATCCATCTGTCATGCTGATCGGAGTCGAAGCGCTTTTCTTCGAAAACCCTAATTTTGTAATCGTTTTGCAATTATTCAAAGTAAAACTTACTGAAGGATTTGCCGGAATTTGATTGTCTTTTTTCCCCCAATATTTTACTAATGCAATATTGCTTGGAGCACTCCACTCAAAGTTTCCGTTTTCGATTGTTGAAGTATATTTTTTAGGAATAAAATCAGTTGCTGTAAACATGAATTATAAAATTTTGGCAAAGATAGTTTTTATAATATTTCACCATATAAGTTATATAAGAAATTATAAGTAGGGTTTCCCAAAATGAACTTATATGACTTATATGGTGAAACGTTTTCTTTTGACTATTTTTGACTACAAAATTTGATAAAATGAACAAGTTAACTAAGATCGCCATAGCTTTAATCGTTTGTTTGGCAGTAGGATATTCTGCCAGTACAGTAACAAGACCAAGTGTTGAAAGCTGGTATCCAACGCTTATAAAACCAAGTTTTAATCCGCCAAACTGGATTTTCATGCCGGTTTGGACTGTGCTTTATATTTTTATGGCTGTCGCTGCGGGATTAGTCTGGGATAAAATAAAAGAACAAAATGAAGAAGTAAAAAAAGCTTTGGGTTTCTTTTTGATTCAGCTAACCTTAAATGCAATATGGTCTTACATATTCTTCGGATTAAAAAATCCTCTTTTAGCTTTAATAGAAATTGCTCTTTTATGGCTATTTATTTATGAAACGTATTTGAAGTTTTTAAAAATCAATAAAACTGCAGGTTATTTATTGATTCCATATATGGCGTGGGTTGGATTTGCAGCTGTTTTAAATGCTAGTATTTGGTGGTTAAATAAATAGTTTCAGGTTTTTCTTTGTTTCAGGTTTAATCCTTTACGTAAAATTCTTTTATGAATAAATTGAAGTTTTTTGTTGTTGTTTTGGTTTTAATCACTTTTAAAACTTTTGCTTGTTTGAATGGTGAAACTAAAATTTTGAAAAATGGAGCTTATGCTTATATTGATTACAGGGGGCTGGTTCCTCATGGTCATAATTTTTTTACTCGTGATTATCCTAAAATTATAAAAGAACTTGACAGTGCATATAATAAAACAAAAGATATAGATTATTTGTCGGATAAAGGGTATCTTTTAATCGTTCAAAAAAAATATGTTGAAGCTTTAAATTTGTATTTGAATATTGAAAAAACAAATCCCAATAGATATTCAACAGCTTCTAATCTTGGAACTCTTTATGAATTGATGGGTGACAATAAAAAAGCATATACCTGGATTAAAAAATCTATTGAAATCAATCCTAAATCTCATAATGGTTCTGAATGGCTTCATTTAAAAATATTAGAAGCAAAAATTAAAAATTTAAAAGATGTATCTGGTGAGTTTTTAATTAATACAAGTTTTGGAAATATAGGCCTCCCTCAAACGAAATTATCAAATGAAGAAGTTGACAAATTAGCAAAAGCGGTCTATTTTCAAGTAAATGAGAGAATGTCATTTATTGAACCTAAAGATAAAATTATTTCAATTCTACTTTTCGAGCTAGGAAATCTTGTGGAGCTTAAAGGAGAACATAAAAACGCTATTCGAGTTTTTAAACTTGCGAGAGTATATGGCTATGAAGACGATCTGCTCATTTCGAGAATTATCAACACTGCTATAAGTGACTATGCATATGATCTTCAGAAAAGCAGGAGTTATAGCAGGCAAATTAAAGCTGTGAGAGAAAATAACAAATCAATTGATTATTATGTTTATCAAATTGAAACAAGTTTAATAATCATATCAATAATTGCTGTTATATTATTAATTGCTTTTATCGTGTTTCTTATAAAATGGAAAAACCTGAAAAAATCTATTTCAGTTTCTTAAATTCTTCATTTTTAGTATACAAAAAATCCATTGTAGTTAATATATTATTGTTTTGTAAAAGGTTTTTAGATCTTGGATCAGCATCACAGAAATCCAGAAATAGTTCAACCTCTTCAGATGACAATTTTAAATCCTTGGTGTAAAAAGTGGAAGGAATTGATGCTCCTACGAGTTTCTTAAAACTGCTATCTTCTGTTTTCTTTTTGAGATCTTCTTTCTTGTCGTTTTTAAATAAGTTTAAAATTCCAGTTCCCATTCGGGCAAAGTCCATTCCATTTGTGATTGTTCCATCATAAACGCCAGTATATTTTTGCAAAGATGCGGCATCTTTTGTGAACTTTATTGTGTCAATATCATTTTGGGAAATTTTAAATGACTGAAGTTTCATATTGGTTATTACAACTTCGTCTAATTCCTCTGGTCTTGGAATCATGTTTACAACAATATTATTTTTGTCAATATTTTCCGGAGCTATTTTTAATCTTGTAAAAAAGTGATCCTTATGAAAAAACAGCAAACTATCTTTAGGTTTAACCATAATTGAAAAGTCTCCTAAATAATCTGTTGTAGTGCTGGTCATGGCTGTTTTATTGATAACCTCTACTTTTGTAAGAGGGAAATTGTTAGACAGCACTTTTCCGTGAAGTAACTTCTCTGTTTGAGAAATAGTAAGCTGATAAGTGAAAAAAGAAATCGTTGTAAGTAGTTTTACCTTCATTTAATAGTTTTTTAACTGAAGGTAAAATTATTAGAATTGTCTTAACGAAAACTTACAAAACCTGTAAATTCTTGTTAATTATATTATTGGATACTTTTAGCAAACATCTCAAATTCTCCGTTATTTAATAAAACAGGCCCATGACCAAAACAAAGTATTTTAGGTTTTAAAGAAGCCAGTTTTTGAATTGATTGTCTATTTGTTTTCTGATTTGTTGTAAATAAATGAGGAGGTTCATGCAGACCAACTTTTGTAGTCAACAAATTCATGTTGGTCATCACATCACCTACAATTAATAGACCGTCTTTTTCTCTGAAAAAAGACAAATGTCCGCTTGAATGTCCTGGGGTTTCAATTACAATAAATCCACCAATTTGATCGCCTTCTTTTAAGGTTTGAGAAACGGTATATCCTTTTCCTGCCCAGAAGTTTTTCTGAAACTTCGAAATGAGATGATTAGGATTTGGATATTCTGTAATTACATTTCCGTTTTCTGCGAATTCTTTTTCAGGCTCACTGCATAAAAGCGGAATATTTAAAGTTTCGCAGATTACTTTGCTGCTTCCCTGATGGTCGGCGTGGGCGTGCGTTAAGACATGTTTATTTACCGTTTTGTCTTTTAAAGCTTTTAAAATGGTATTTGAAGAACTCCGAATTCCGGCATCAATTAAAACATCTTCAATCAAATAACAATTGATAGCATTTCTTGGGAATAAAGGTATTTGATAAACGTCTTTGGCAATAGTTTTCATTTTCTTGAATTTTATATTGGCAAAGATTTGAAATCTGTTTTTCAACTCACTTGATAAATGTTAAGAAATGTCCTGACGGATTCTGCTCAACGATTCTGGCGTAATTCCCAGAAAAGAAGCGATATAAATTAAAGGCGTTCGCTGAATTATTTTGGCTGGAGCCGAAGCTAAAAAAGTCTGGTATTTTTCTTTTGCCGGAATCATTTGGAGTTTTAAAACGCGATCAGCCATACACAGATAATTCTGTTCTGCTAAAATTCTTCCAACACGTTCCCAATTCGGAATTTCGTTATATAAAAACTGCATTTTTTTGAAAGTAATCGAAAGCACTTCGCAATCTTCAATACATTGAATATTTTCAAAAGAAACAGATTGGTTGATGAAACTGGAATAAGAAGCAATAAAACCTTCATCAGAGCTTAAATAAGTCGTAATTTCTTTTCCGTCTTTGAGATAATAAACTCTTGCTAAACCTTCAACAATAAAGAAAATCTTGGTGCTTATTTTTCCCATCGACGAAAGGTATTCTCTAGCATTAAACTTTTCGTATTCAAAACAAGAAGCAATTGTTTCAATTTCATTTTCAGAAAACGAAGCGATTGATAGGATTTGTTTTTGTAACTCAGCATTCACGATTTACAATATTTCGATTAATTCCGAAGCATTGTTTATAACCGCTTTTGCACCGCTGTTTTTCAATTCTTCTTCGGTTCTGTAGCCCCAAGCAACGCCAACAGGAAACATATTAGCGTTTACTGCCGTTTTCATATCAATATCAGAATCGCCTACAAACAGGATTTCTTCTGGTTTTAAATTCCATTTTTTACTGATTTCAATCGCTTCAAAAGGATTTGGTTTTTTCAGTTCTTCTGTACTCAATCCAACCGCTGTGTCAAATTGTTTTGGAAACAATTCATAAGCTATTTTCTTCGTCAATTCATCCGCTTTGTTAGAGAAAACAGCCATTTTGATGTTTTGCGAAGTCAGATTTTCTAGCAATTCTACAATACCTTCATAAGGTTTTGTTTTCAGCGTACAGATTTTAGTGTATTCATCGACCATACATTCAAAACAACTTTCGATTTCATCATCAGAATTGTTTGTAGCAGGTAAAGCTTTACTTACCAGATTTCGTAAACCACTCCCAATAAAATATTGATAAGTGTCGTAAGTATGTGTAGGATAATTTAAAGCGGTAAGTACTTTATTCATCGCATCTGAGATGTCTTCTAAAGAATTGACTAAAGTTCCGTCTAAATCAAAAATAATTCCTTTAAATTTCATGTTGTATTAAATATTTTGAGCCAGAATAAATCCGCTTGTCCAGGCATTCTGAAAATTAAATCCGCCTGTAATAGCGTCGATGTTTACAATTTCACCAGCAAAATAAAGGTTTTCGTGAATTTTACTTTCCATGGTTTTGAAGTTGATTTCCTTTAAATCGATTCCACCAGCCGTTACAAACTCTTCTTTAAAAGTACTTTTTCCGTTGACTTTAAATTCTGCTTTTGTTAATTGTGAAGCAAGGTTCTGCAATTGAATTTTAGATAAATCTGCCCATTTGGTTTCTGAATCTATTCCCGAAGCCAAAACCAAACTTTCCCATAAACGATTCGGAAAGTCAAAAGGAGATTTCTTAGAAACGGCTTTTTTAGCGTGTTCTTGTTTTAATTCTTTTAGGATTTTTTCGGCATCTTCAAAATCAACATCATTTAACCAATTGACAAAAATGGTAAACTGATAGTTCTTGTCATGCAAAATACGTGCGCCCCAAGCCGAAAGCTTCAGAATTGCAGGACCGCTCATTCCCCAATGGGTAATTAATAAAGGTCCTGTCGATTCTAGTTTGGTATCTTTTACATGAACAGTAACTTGTGCAGCAACGCCTGGCAATTCTTTAATTCGAGAATCTTTGATATTGAAAGTAAATAGAGAAGGAACAGGGCTTATAATGGCGTGTCCTTGTTCCTGAAGCATTTCCCAAATTTTTGGATTACTTCCCGTTGCCATTACTAATTTTTCGGTAGCATAATTATCAGTTTGTGTATCAATTTTCCAATGATTTTCTTTTTTGAAAATGGATTGTACGCTTTGTCCTGTCAATACTTTTATGCCTAATTTCTCAGTTGCTTTTAAGAAACAATCAATTATGGTTTGTGATGAATTCGAAACGGGAAACATTCTGCCGTCTTCTTCGATTTTTAATTCTACGCCATGTTTTTCGAACCATTCGATTGTATCTCCTGAACAGAATTGATGAAACGGACCTCGAAGTTCTTTTTCGCCGCGAGGATAAAATTTTACTAATTCATTAGGTTCAAAACAGGCGTGTGTTACGTTGCATCTTCCGCCTCCGGAAACACGCACTTTAGAAAGCACTTCTTTTCCTCTTTCTAAAATGGCAATTTTTAGTTTCGGATTTTTCTCTGCAATATTAATTGCGGTAAAAAAACCAGCTGCGCCTCCGCCAACGATGATTATGTCGAAATTTTTGATCATATTTTTTTGTTAGCCACGAATTTGACGTTTTTATCCTTTAGTTGAAGTTATAAAAGACACTATTTTTTAAGTATTTTTGATAGTTACTATTGATTAAAAAAAGCCAAATTTGTGCCTGAAAAATTATCAATTAATGCTTTCTGAACTATAGGGAAATTTTTAAATGTGTTCATCCAGATAGACCAAAATCCAACATTTTTTGATAAGTCAACGATTGTTTCAATATCACATTTATTATCAGTATATTTTTTTAAATATTTCTGACTTAATTCCCATGATTGCTTTCTTTCTTGCCAACGGTCATCTTTGGTGCTGTATTTAGGACTTCCAGGACGTCTGTCTAATCCTACTAAATCAATCAATTGTATAACTTTTGTTCTTAAAGGATCACTGACTTCGTCTTTAATCTTAATGTATCCACTTTCTAAATATTCAAATGGGGAAAAAGTATCTTGTAAATGAGGTAATATAATATTTTCAAAGATTATTTCTGTTGTGCCTTTGATAGAATTACAATTTTTGCAAGCCAATAGGAAATTACTCCACAAGAACTCTTTGTCTCTATGGGTATCTTTATATTCTATATGTTCAACATCTAAAGAGGAACTAAAACCTTCTCTTTCACAAAATGAGCAGTATTTACCAATTGCATCAATTAAAAAAGGTTTTGCATTACCATACGGTTTATACTCAATTTGATTTGTAGTATATCTTAATTTATTTACTGGTCTCATTTAAGGAAGTTCAGTTTTACGTTCAGCTTGCATTAATGCCACATAAACAGGGTCATCATTAAATTCAAGTTCTAAAGAATCTAATTCTTCTTTTAAGCGTTGCGTTGTTTGATCGTTTTCTGAATTTTTACCTTCCTCGATTAAATTGAAATATTGTGAAGCTACTTCTTGAAAATGAATAAATTTTTGACTTCTTTGAACGTTCACAACATCCATATCTTGCTCCGCTATTTCTTCAATACTCTTTGTAAACGGATCTTCATTAATAAATTCAACATCTAAGCTAATTACTTCTTCTCTTTTTAAAGATTGTACTATAAAAGGTGAATGTGTAGTAACAATAAATTGAATTTTAGGAAAAGTTCGCTTTAAATCTTCTACAATATGACGTTGCCATTTTGGATGTAAATGCATATCTAATTCGTCAATTAATACAATTCCTTCTGTTTCCAAAACGGCTCTTTCTCCTAAATGAGGATTTAATTTAATCGCTCGATATGCAATATCTGCAGTCAAACTAATAATTCCTTTATAACCATCACTTAAACTGCGAAGTTGTATCCATTTTCCATCTTTGTTTTCTCCCAAAATATCATCTAATCCCCAATGGAAATGGATTTTATTCCAATCCTTAACCATTGAAGTTATTGCCCTTGTAAAGGCATCGTATAATGCTCTATCTTTGTTGAATTTTAATATATTATCTTCATAGGTTTTAAACCAATTTAAAAATTTTTGATCAATGGAGCGAGGATCCAAGCATGCATAATATCCGTCCAATCTGGAACCTATTTTTTCATATTCAATTTTCTTTTCTGTTTTTGATTTTTCGTAAATTTGTCCCCATAATCTTCCTGTTGTATGATTGGCAAATAGAGGAAAATTGATGTCATTTCTTAAGCCATCTATTATTTCTCGTCCATATTTTTTTAATTGAGAAGCATCTCTAACTGTAAACTGTTTGGCGCCTATATTTTGTTCCCTTTTCCATGTAATGCAATCATTGATTGCGTCAATACAAAATGTACCGCTTACAACAACATTGGAAAGTTCTATGTTATCATCAGAAACTATTATTTTTCGTATTTCATCTTTAAGTAAAGGTCTTGATTTTGTCCCTTTTAATCCAAAAGATGCAGAAGTGTTCATTAAAAATGTACCTAATCCAATTGAAATTGCATCAAGAATTGAAGATTTCCCGGCTCCATTTTCCCCTATTAAAACGTTAAACTGTTCATTGAATATTAAATCAATTGATTCAATTCCTTTAAAGTTTTTTATGTGAATATCTTTTATTTTCATTTTGATAAAAAAATTAACTTAGTAAATATAATTAAAAACCAAAGAAGATTTGATAAGCTTTAATCTCTTTAGGTTTAATTCCTCGAAGCTCTACTTCGAAGAAAAAATAATTTCCAATTAATACCTCGTGGACTCTGCACCGAGGTAGTTTATTTGATATTGTTTTCGAATTGATATATTATGAAATAATTTTTATTTTTATTAAAAAAAAGAATATTATTTTCTGAAGAATCAAATTAAATATGATCTGGATTATCAGAGATAATTCCGTTTACTTTATAACTTTTTACTTTTTGAATATCTTCTTTAGAGTTTACTGTCCAGGGTAAAACTAAGAATCCTTTTTCCTGCATTTGATGAACATTTTCTTCATTCAATAAATTAAAATCAGGATTAATGGCTTTTGCTTTTATAGTTTCGGCGAAAGCCAAAGCAGTATCAAGATTTTCTTCTGTTAAAACACCAATTGGGATATTTGGATTTAGGCTTGATGTTTCCTCCAGCATATTCCAATCGAAACTTGAAATAATAAAATGATTATAATTCCAGTTTTTTTCTGAGATATATTGTTCAATTAAATTGACAACTTTAGGGGCGGTTCCTAACCCTTTTAATTCGATATTGATGAGACATTTTTTATCAACCAGATCAAAAACCTCATTTAAAGTTGGGATTTGATATTTCTCATCAATCAGAAATGATTTTAATTCAGCTAAAGAATAATCATTAACTAAACCTTTACCGTTAGTGGTTCTGTCGATGGTTTCGTCATGAATTACTATAATATGTCCGTCAGCGCTTAGATGAACATCAAGTTCAATTCCGTCTGAATTTAGGTCTAAGGCTTTTTGGAAAGCTTGCAAAGTATTTTCAGGTTCGTAGGCTTTGGCGCCTCGATGTGCAATCTTCAGCATTTGTTGTGAGTTTAACCGCAAAGGTCGCAAAGTTTTACACAAGGTGCACAAATAATTTGTGAAATTAAATAGCCACGAATTCACGAATTTTTTATTCTCAAAGATTGTAGAAAAATAATTCGTGAATTGCTTCGCCTATTCGCTATCGCTCGGGTCGTGGCTAAAAAAATCTTTGCGGTTAAATTAGTTCCAGTAAAACAATATCAAAATCATTGTCAATAATTACTTTACCATCAATAACTTCCACGTCTTGATTGGAATAGGTGTCTTTTAATTTAGTTCCGTTTGGGAAGATGTCGCCAACGGGAAGTTCTTTTCTGCCTTTTGGTAAATCTACACCCATAACAACTTTATCTGTAAAAGCGCCTTTGGTAAAGGTTCTTGAAAAAGTATAAGGATACGGATTAATTAATTTATGAATACCAGCTCCAACCGCAGGATGATTTCTTCTAAATTGTCCTAATTTCTGCCAATGCAGAAGTGTTTTCTGCGTTTCAGGATTGTTTTGAATAACATCCCAATTCATATTCGAGCGTAAAGTGGCATCGCCCTGAGTTCCTTCAATAACTAGGGATCGCGCCAATTCATCACCATAATAAACCTGAGACATTCCCGGAGAAAGCAATAATTTAGTTCCTGCTTCAATACCTTTTGTTCGATTAGCATCAAAAGGCTGTCCGTCGTCGTGAGAAGACATATAATTAAGGACGGAATATCCTTTTAAATCATTATTCAGCGCATTCGAATATTTAGAAAATAAACCTTCGTAATCGTTTTGAGCGCATTCCATTTAAATTCAAAATTGATCATACTGTTAAAACCATTTTGGAAATAATTTACTTTTCGATCTCCAAAATCATAATCCTGTCCGCCACTGATTCCGTAACCGTAAACTTCGGCAATGGTGTAAAACGGATTTTGATCTAAGACTTCCAGCGGATGATGTTTTTTCCAGGTTTCGAATGCGTAATCACATTGTGTTTTAAAATCAGCCCAAACGCCTTCTTCGGTATGTTTTACCGTATCGGCACGATAACCGTCAATTCCGAATTCCAGAATGTAATCTGTAAGCCATTTTATGATGTAATATTTTGGGCTTCTTGGGTATCCTGTTCTTTTGAAAAATTCATCCAGTGAAGCAATTTCTTTTTCGTAACGAGCTTCTTTTTTCCATTTTTCGATTAAAAAAGGAGGCAATTCTACATTTTGAGTGCTTTCGGTTTTTACGTCTGGAAGATTTTCAACCAAAGTACACATAGTAGAATTTTCGAAAGATTTATAATCGCAGACAATACCAGTTCTCACCCAGTCAGAAGGCCAAACGGGATCTTCCGGAGTTACGGGTCCTGTATGATTAATTACGCCGTCAAGAATTATTCTGATACCTTTCTCGTGGGCTTTTTTGACCAGATTGGCTAAGTCTTCTTTGGTTCCGAAATTTGGATCGAGAGCCGTCCAGTCTTTTGCCCAATAACCGTGAAAGCCATAACTCAATCCAGTTCCTTCATCAACGCCATCGTGAATCTGCTCGACAATCGGCGTAAGCCAAATGGCATTTATTCCTAATTTTTCAAAATATCCGGATTCGATTTTTTGGGTAATTCCGATGATGTCACCGCCTTCAAAACCGCGTAATTTTCCCGGGGTTTTGGTTCGGTTGAAATTGATGTCGTTTGAAGTGTCTCCATTATAAAAACGATCTGTAAGTAAAAAATAAACATTTGCTCCTTCCCAAACGAAAGGTGTTTTCGAAGTATTTTCGTTATTCATTGTAACTGATTTTGAGCCAGAACAACTCATGATTAAGTATACTAAAGATAGAGAAAGGAAAGTGTATTTTTTCATAATATTGTCTATAAATTTCCGCCACGAATTCACGAATTATTTTTTTACAATCTTTTACAATAAAAATTCGTGAATTCGTGGCGGAAAAAAATTAAACGTATTTCGTTTTTATTCCAGTTCTAAAACCAAAGCTGATTTTGGTTCTAAAGTAATTTCAGTAGCTAAATCGAATGTTTTTCCTGAAATAACATCTTTTCCTAGTTTAAAGTTTTTGATGTTTTCTTTAAAACGGTTTGTTTTTACAACCTGCTCTTTTGCATTGTTGTTGAAGATTACCATTACGGTTTTTGCATCTGTATATCTAAAATATACATACGTATTGTTTTCCGGAATGTAATGTGTCATTTTTCCGAAATGAACCGCTTCATTTGTTTTTCTCCAGTTGAATAATTTCGAACTGAAATCAAAGTAAGCTGCTTGTTCAGGAGTTCTCCCTTCTTTTGTAAAAGCATTGTTTTTGTCGCCAGCCCATCCGCCCGGGAAATCCTGACGAATATCGGCATCATCTCCTTTGCCTTTGTCACCACCCATTCCAATCTCTGAACCGTAATAAATCTGTGGAATTCCGCGAACCGTTGCCAACAAAGTCATCGCCAGTTTGTATTTTGGTAAATCATATTTAAAGTTATGATTCATACGGTCTGTGTCATGATTTTCGGCAAAAACTAAAATATTATTGGTGTTTGGATATAAAAAATCCATTGCAAAATTGTTGTAGAATTTAATCAATCCGTTATCCCAGCTTGGCTCATTTTCACTAAAAGCAGAAGCAATCTGACTTTGAAGCGTAAAATCCATCACACTTGGAAGATTTGAATTATAGTTTTCAATGGCACCAATTTTACTGTCTTTCTGCCAAAAAGCTAAATTCGCCTGATTGTGCATCCAGATTTCACCTACGATATTGAAGTTCGGATATTCGTTTGTAATTGATTTTGCCCAATTTGCCATTGCTTTTTGATCCGAATAATTATACGTATCCACTCTAAATCCGTCAAGATTGGCAAATTCAATCCACCAGATTGCATTTTGAGTCAGGTATTTTGCAACAAGAGGATTTCTTAAATTTAAATCTGGCATTGAAGGTACAAACCATCCATCAACACAAACTTCCTGATCGATTTTTGAAGCGTGAATATCTGTAATTACTTCACGACGGTGATGTGTCTGTGTGAAAGTTTCGAATTGATTGAACCATGTTTTGGTTGGGATATCTTTCATCATCCAGTGTGTAATTCCCCAGTGATTCGTCACGTAATCCATAACCAATTTCATGTTCTTTTTGTGCATTTCTGCAGATAGACGTGCGTAATCGTCATTAGTTCCGTAACGTGGATCTATTTTGTAAACATCAGATTGTCCGTAAGTATGGTACGAATGCTGTTTATCGTTGTCTTCGCATAAAGGTGTGCTCCAAATAGTCGTCGCACCAAGAGACGAAATATAGTCTAAGTTTTTAATGATTCCTTCGATATCTCCTCCGTGGCGTCCGCTTGGATCCTGGCGGTTTCCTTTTTCAGTTAAAGAAGCGTCGCTGTCGTTTTTCGGATTTCCGTTAGCAAAACGATCCGGCATGATTAAGTAAATCAAATCCGATGCATCGTAGCTTTTTCTGTCGGCAGAATTTGCTCTTCTTTCTTTAAGTGAATATTTCTGTGTAAAAGCTACTTTGTTTTTGTTTTTGAAAGAGAAAATCAATTCAGAAGCTTTGATGTCTTTTGTATCAATTGTTACAAAAAGGTAATTTGGATTCTCTGTTTTTTCGACGTTTTTAATCACCACATTATTTGAAACCGAAGTTTCGTATTGTGCAATGTTTTTTCCGTAGAACATAATCTGCAGTTCCGAATTTTTCATTCCGGCGTACCAAAATGGCGGTTCTACTTTTTGAATTTGCGCTTTCGCGGAAGCGGAAAACAAGAGAACCAAAAGGATTAGTTTATAGAATGTGTGATTTATATTAAAATATGCCTTTTTGATGTTCATAATTTGAATTTTAAATTAATGAAAATTTAATTATTGTTTTTTTGAATTAGAGGTGGTGGAGGTGGCGGAAAAACGGATTCTGAAGTTTTATAAATAAGATGTTTTTTAGTCTCCTTTAAGATGAGGTTTTTCTTGATCTTGTTTATCCATCTCGCAATTGAATCAATCTCTTTTGGAGTTTCATGGCTATGTGCAAATATTGTTTTGCTTTTAGTGTCTTTTTTTATAGCAATTGCATAGCAACTTCCATCAAGATAATTTTCGTAATATTCTGATTTGTATTTGAATAGATTGACTTTTTCTATGTAGTTATATAGTTTTAGTTTTTCTTCAGGATTTATAATTCCATAATATTGTGTTTTGCTTTTTGGGTCAGAAATACTGTCGCCAAAGTCTTTTACAATCCATTCTTGATATATATAAACAGTATCATTGTCGGTGAATTTTAGAGAATAAAGTTCGCTAAATGTTCCTCCATAAGAATATTCTAAAGAATCGAATGTTTTTTCATTTTTAGTACAATTCAAAAGAAGTAAACTTAGAAGAATAGGTATTGTAGTTTTTTTCATTGTCTCTGCAGTAATATAGTTGACATCGATTTTCTGCAAGATTTACAAAACCTTGTAGGAGTATAGTTTAAACCATATAAGAAATGTAAGAACATTTAAGACAAAAACTGGGGAGATTTCTATTTAAATGGACTTACATTTCTTATATGGTTAATTAAAATTATTTATTTTCAATAATGCTTATTGCATAACCTCCGCCAGGAGCAGATAACTGTGATAATTTTGATTTATTTGTTACAGCAATTTTCTTGATTGTATAAGCTTGCGGATTAGTTTTGTAATGCGCATCTTTTGCATCAGCATAGATTGTTGCGGTGTATTTTTTTCCTTTTTCAAGGAAGCTGAAATCAATGTTTGATGTGCGAGGAGTTTCTCCGTTTACGTTTCCAACGAACCAGTTGTTTGTTCCTTTTGCTTTACGTGCAACTGTGATAAAATCTCCAGGCTCAGCCTCGATATATTTACTTTCTGACCAATCTACAGCTACATCTTTAATGAATTGGAATGCATCTGGAAAACGGTTGTAGTTCTCCGGAGTATCAGCCGCCATTTGTAGCGGACTGTACATGGTAACATATAAAGCTAATTGATTTGCAATTGTACTGTTTACATGCGATTTGTTATCCGGATTCATTTTGCTGATATCCATTTCGAAGATTCCAGGAGTGTAATCCATTGGGCCTCCAATTAAACGTGTAAATGGTAAAACGGTAACGTGATTTGGTTTAGAACCTCCAAAAGCCTGGTATTCTGTTCCTCTTGCTGCTTCGTTTCCAATTAAGTTAGGATACGTTCTTGCAATTCCTGTAGGGCGAACTGCTTCGTGAGCGTTCACCATAATTTTGTAATCAGCAGCTTTTTCGATAGCATATTGATAATGGTTTACAATCCATTGATCGTAATGGTTTTCACCGCGAGGTAAAATGTCACCTACATAACCACTTTTTACAGCATCATATCCATTGTCTTTCATGAATTGATACGCTTTGTCCATATGACGCTCGTAGTTACGAACAGATCCTGAAGTTTCGTGGTGCATGATGATTTTTACACCTTTAGATTTTGCATATTCGTGTAACCCTTTTACATCAAAATCAGGATAAGGCGTTAAGAAATCAAAAACATAATCTTTTGAGTGACCAAACCAGTCTTCCCAGCCTTCGTTCCAACCTTCAACCAAAACAGCGTCGAAACCATTTGCAGCAGCGAAATCAATATATTTTTTTACGTTAGCATTGTTTGCTCCGTGAGTTCCGTTTGGTTTTGCTTTTGAGAAATCAGAAACGCCTAATTGAACTGTCGGGAAATCGTTTGTATAGGACCAAGAGCTTTTTCCTGTAATCATTTCCCACCAAACACCAACATATTTTACTGGTTTAATCCAGGAAGTATTCTCAATTTTTGATGGATCGTTTAAGTTATAAGTCATTTTTGAAGCTAAGATTTCTCTGGCATCATCGCTTACTATAATAGTTCTCCAAGGAGAGTGGCTTGGCGCTTGCATATACCCTTTATCACCTTTTGCATCCGGAGTTAACCAAGATTCGAAAGTCATGTTTTTATCATCTAAATTCAAGTGCATACAAGAATAGTTGATCAAAGCTGCTTCGTGAAGGTTGATGTAAATTCCGTCGTTTGTTTTTAACATCAAAGAAGTCTGAACTCCTGTTGGCGAAAAAGATTTTTGAGAAACGTTTGCCGTATATGCTTTTTCAGATAGACCTCTAATTTCAGATAATTTCGATTTGGTGTAATCGTATTCCTGAGTATCATAATCTCCCGGAATCCAGAAAGCAGTATGATCTCCAGTCATGGCAAATTGAGATCTTTCTTCTTTGATTACAAAGTAAGTAAGGTTCTTTTGTGCCGGGAATTCATATCTAAATCCTAAACCGTCTTCGAATAAACGAAAACGAATTACAATTTGTCTGTCTGTTCCTTTTTGATTTAAAGTTACAGCCAATTCATTATAATGATTTCTGATGTGATCTACTTCTCCCCAAACTGGTTTCCAGGTTTCATCAAAAGTTGAAGTTTTAGTATCTACAACTGTAAAGTCATTTAGTAAAGATTTTTTATCATCTTTAAGTTCAAGACCCAGTTTACTGGTTTTTACAACTTCTTTGTTTTTGTATTTTAAATTGTACGTTGGAGTTCCGTCGTTTTGAAGAGAAAATTCCATTACGAACTTGCCTTCGGGTGATTTTAATTGTTGTGCTTTTGCAATCGAGCTAAAAGCAAACAAGATTAAACTTGCGAAAAATAAGTTTTTCATGTTTTTTAGTTTTTAGAGTATTGTAATTTAATTAATTTGTGCGAGTTTCCCAGCTGTTATTGTTTTTCCGTTTACAACGATATTTAAATCCTCATCGCTGTCTACAGTAAAAGTGGTTTCGTTATGATTTACAGCAACTTTTAAAATTTGATTTCTGAAATTGATTTTAAAAGAATACGCTTTCCATTCTTTTGGAATTTTTGGAGAAAAATGCAATTGGTCATTTTTAACTCTCATTCCGCCGAAACCTTCTACAATACTCATCCAGGTTCCAGCCATTGACGTGATGTGACAGCCTTCTTCAACTTCTTTATTATAATCATCCAAATCCAGACGAGAAGTTCTCAAGTAGAAAGTATACGCCATATCCATTTTGTCTAATACAGCAGCCTGAATGGAGTGTACACAAGGCGAAAGTGAACTTTCATGAACGGTAAATGATTCATAAAAATCGAAATTTCTTTCTAATTCTTCTCTCGAAAAATGATCTTCGAAGAAATAGAAACATTGTAAAACATCGGCTTGTTTTATATATGGTGAGCGTAAAACGCGATCCCAGGACCATTTTTGGTTAATAGGGCGTTGCGATTTATCTAAATCTTTTACCGGAACTAAATCTTTGTCTAAGAAACCGTCTTGCTGCAGATAAACTCCTAACTCTTGAGAAGTTGGGAAATACATATCATTGGATACTTTTTTCCATTCGTGAATTTCTTCAGAAGAAAGAGTGACTTTTTCTAAAACACGTTTGTGATCTGCAGGATATTCTAATGCTACTTTATTGATTTGATCTGCCGCAAAATCAATACACCATTTTGCAATATAATTGGTGTAGAAGTTATTGTTGATGTTGTTCTCGTATTCGTTTGGACCTGTAACTCCCAGAATTACATATTGATTTTTTTCTTTTGAGAAAGAAGCTCTTTGATGCCAGAAACGCGCAATACCAATTAGAACCTCTAAACCTTTCTCAGGAATATAAGAGTAATCGCCGGTGTAACGGTAATAGTTGTAAATCGCAAAAGCAATCGCTCCATTTCTGTGGATTTCTTCGTGTGTGATTTCCCATTCATTATGGCATTCTTCACCATTCATGGTCACCATTGGATATAATGCAGCACCATTTTTGAAACCTAAATTATCCTTAGCATTTTCAATCGCTTTGTCTAATTGATTGTAACGATAGGTCAATAAGTTTCTTGCAACTTGCTGATCTTTTGTCGCCATGTAAAACGGAATACAATATGCTTCAGTATCCCAATAAGTAGATCCGCCGTATTTTTCTCCGGTAAAACCTTTTGGTCCAATATTTAATCGGCTGTCTTTTCCTGAATACGTTTGGTTTAACTGAAAGATGTTGAAACGAATTCCCTGTTGTGCTTTTACATCGCCTTCGATTGTAATATCTGACATTTCCCAGATTTTTGCCCAGGCGTCAATTTGATTTTGAAGTAAAGCATCATATCCTGAATTTACTGCCGACTTTATTACTTTTTCGGCTGCAGCCAAAGTGTTTTCGTGGTTTAAAGAAACCGTATAACCTCCAATTTTTTGAATAGATGAGGTTTGTCCTTTTGCAATAATAGTTCCGTAAGTGTACTGAACTTTATCTGCAGTTGAATCGATTGTTGATGGTGAAACATGAATGTCTTCTCCATTTGCCAAAATCGTATTGTGCATAAAAGTGGTAACTTTAAAATGCGTTTTAAATGTTTGAGCAGTTACAAAAGCTTCATTTGTACCTTTTTTCACTTCAAGCGGTTCCCAGAATTTTTCTTCCCAGTTCGCATCTTCATTGGTTACACCAGCATCAACATAAGGTTTGTAAACGATTTTTGCATCTTTGTTTAAAGGTGTAATATCGTATTTAATGATTCCGGCTTCGTCTAAATCTAAGGAAAGAAAACGACGAACGTTTACGGCAATTTCAGTTCCGTTTTTAAGAACTGCTTCGAAAGAACGATTGTACCATCCTTCTTTCATATTCAATTCTCTGCGGAAGTTTCTAACTTCGGTACACGTATTTAAATCAAGATTTTCTTCGTTGATTTCTATGTCAATTCCTATCCAGTTTGGAGCATTTAAAACTTTGGCAAAATATTTCGGATATCCGTTTTTCCACCAGCCCACTTTAGTTTTGTCCGGATAATAGATTCCGGCAATGTAACTTCCCTGAAAAGTTTCAGCGGAATAGGTTTCTTCAAAATTGGCGCGTTGTCCCATAGCGCCGTTTCCGATACTAAAGAGACTTTCAGACGATTTTACTCTTTCGGCATCAAATCCTTCTTCTATAATTGACCAATTATCTGGTTTTATATAATCTTGGTTCATTTTTTTCTTTAATTAGAGAATTAGAAAATATGCCAATTTGATAATTATTTTTTGGCTATTTCTAATTGCTGATTGTTTGTACTATTTTGATTGATGATTTATAATGGTTTAAATTTGATAATTATTCATTTTTTTAATTATCAAATTGGCATATTTTCTAATTGATTAATTTGTTGATAAAGCTTTCATCTATTAGAGTGAAATCTTTAAAAATGTAATCTGCTTCATGTAAAATTGTTTCCTCACCAATTCCTACACTTGTCATACCACCTATGTTTGCAGCCTGAATTCCGGCAACAGAGTCCTCAAATACAATTGAGTTTTTTGGATCAATGTTTAATAATTGAGCCGCTTTTAAGAAAACTTCCGGATCTGGTTTTGCATTGGTCACATCGTTTCCGTCCACAATAACATCGAAGTAAGACAGAATCCCTGTTTTCTCTAAAATGGGTCTTGCATTTTTACTGGCAGATCCCAGAGCAATTCCTTGTTTTTTGTCTTTTAATAATTGCAGTGTTTTAAAAACTCCCGGAAGAATCTCACTTTCATCCATATCAACCAAATAAGACAGGTAATCTTCATTTTTTTGAATCAGCCATTTGTCTTTGTCTTCCTGCGAAGCCTGAACTTTTCCTAATTCAAGAATTATATCTAACGAACGTACACGACTTACCCCTTTTAGTAATTCGTTGTCTTCGTGTGTAAAATTTATGTTTAATGCCTTTGCAATTTTCTGCCAGGCTAAAAAGTGGTATTTAGCGGTATCAACGATTACTCCATCAAGATCGAAGATGAATGCTTTTTTATTATTCATGAATTTCAATTTTAGTTCTGCTATTTACTCTAAGTGTAAGTAATCCGGCAAATATCATAGATACGCCGCCTATCATTAGGGCGTAAATGGGTTCATTGTGAAAGAATTGTTTGATTACAAATCCTAATATTGTAGCGGCTACAATTTGTGGTATTACGACAAAAAAGTTGAAAACTCCCATGTAATAACCCATTTTTGCAGCTGGTAAAGCTCCGGATAACATAGCGTAAGGCATTGATAAAATACTCGCCCATGCAATCCCAACTCCTAACATTGGCAGGATTAGCATTTGTTTATCACCAATAAAATAAATCGAAATTAAACCAACACCACCAGCACATAAGGCTAATAAATGTGTTGCTCTAACGCCCACTTTTTTTGCAATAACAGGTAATAAGAAAGCTACGGCAGCAGCCACTCCGTTATAAACCGTAAACAATACAGAAACCCAGTCGGCAGCATCATTGTATACTTTTGAAGTAGTGTCTGTTGTACCAAAAATGTGTTGTGTAACAGCTTGTGTAGTATAAATCCACATGGAGAAAAGCGCAAACCAGGAGAAAAATTGTACCCAGGCTAATTTTTGCATTGTTTTGGGCATATTCAATAAATCGGTCATGATTATGGTAAAACCATTCTGAACTTTTTTATTTCGTAATTGTGATGCAATTACAAATAAAACTCCCATGAAAATCAATCCAATAAATAAAATATACAGCTCTTTTGCCAGGCTGTTTTCGAAAATTAGAAATGAAACTAATCCTCCAATTGCAGCAAATATTAATCCTAAAAATAATTGTTTTTTAATCGTAACACCTGATTCTGCTTCTGAGTTTAGAGCATCTTTATCTAAATCTTTTTTGCTGTTCGCTTCAAAAGCATGAAGTTCTTCGGGAGTATATTCGGTTGTTTTAAAAACGGTCCATAAAACAGAAAGCAGGAAAACAATTCCGCCAATATAGAAAGACCATTTTACCGCATCCGGGATAATCCCTTTAGGAGCAACGTTGCTAACATCAAATACATTTGTGAAGAGATAGGGCAAAACAGAACCTACAACGGCACCGGTTCCAATAAAAAAACTCTGCATTACAAAGCCTAATGCACGCTGGTGGTCGGGTAAATTATCGCCAACAAAAGCCCTGAAAGGTTCCATAGAAACATTTATCGAAGCATCCATTATCCATAAAGTTCCGGCAGCAATCCATAAAGTAGGAGAGTTGGGCATGATAAATAATGCGATCGAGGATAAGATTGCTCCAATTAAAAAATAGGGGCGACGTCTGCCTAAACGAGTCCAGGTTCTGTCACTGAAATAACCAATAACGGGCTGAATTATTAAACCAGAAACAGGCGCAGCAATCCACAAAATGGGGATTTCATCTATTTTAGCACCAAGGGTTTCAAAAATTCTTGAAGTATTTGCGTTTTGCAGTGCAAAACCAAACTGTATTCCTAAGAAACCGAAACTCATGTTCCAAATTTCCCAGAAACTTAATTTACGCTTTTCCATTATCGTAATTAAAAAATTAATTAGACGATAAGCGCTTTGCTTATCAAAACTTACTTATGGTTTCGAAGTAAAAGTAAAAGCTTTGAGCAGGCGTAAAAGTATTAATTATTTTTTTATTTATGCTAACAAAAAAATCATAAATGTTATTTATGACTTTAGAATGTGTTGATTTTAAGAAAATTAGTCAGTAGATTCTCGTTGTATTAAGTGTGTTTCGATAACTTCTGTGGTGTAGTTTTCGTTTTCTTCGTCATCATCATCGTGTTCGGCTTCGAGTCTTTCGATCAGCATTTTAGCCGCTTTATTTCCCATTTTTTCACCACTCTGGCTTACAGTTGTAATGCTTGGTGTAGAGTATTTTGAGATGATTCCGTCTGTAAAAGCAATTACGGCAAGATCTTCGGGAACTTTTAACCCCATTTTGCTTGCAGTTTTGATAATGGTTACTGCAAAAAGCTCGTTTACCGCAAAAACAGCATCAAAAGCTCTGTCGTGCAAAAGCTGGCTGATGGTGATTTCGCAGGTATCGACATCTTCAATTTTTATAATTAAATCTTCGTTGAAAGGAATTTCGTTATCCAGAAGTGCTTTTTCGTAACCGTCAGTTCTCAACTTTCCAACACTTACATAATCAACAGTGGTTACTAAAGCAATCTTTTTTCTGCCACTATCAATCAGACTCTGAACGGCTTCATAAGCGGCAGCTTTATCATCAATAATAACTTTATCACACAAAATATCGTTGGTTACACGGTCGAACATGACAACGGGCATTCCCTGATTGATGACTTCTGTAATATGGTGAAAATCGCCTTTAAACTGGGTTTCTTTAGAGAGAGACATGATAAAACCATCGATGCTTCCGTTGGCCAGCATTTCCATGTTTAGTACTTCTTTATCAAAAGAATCATCAGATAAACAGATGACAACGCTGTAGCCATTTTCATTCGCAACCTGTTCGATTCCGTTGATGACAGTAGAGAAAAAATAATGTACAATTTCCGGAATGATAATACCAATACTTTTGGTTTTTCGATTTTTTAAACTAAGGGCAATATTGTTAGGCTTGTAGTTGTAAAACTTTGCAAAAGCCTGCACTTTTAAACGTGTTTCTTCCCCTATTTCTAAGCTGTTTCTAAGTGATTTAGAGACAGTTGAAATAGAGACATCAAGTTCCTTTGCAATCTGTTTTAGGGTTATTTTTCGTTTCATAGTAGTTATTTGAAAAAAATCTAATTGTTAATAAAGGTATCTGAAATTTTTATATTCAGCAATTTTTGACTTAAAAGATTACAAAAAATAGAAAGTTTTCAACACTACCACGTTTTCGTAAACCAATAAAAATTGCAACCGGTTGGTCGTGTTAATAAATTCCTAATTTTGAAATTCGAAGTAAAATTAAAAACTTAACTAACAATCAAAAACTCAAACTAATTTAAACAAAAAGTATGAAAACAATTTACAAAAAGTTGTTATTTTTATTCCTGCTGTTGCCATTTACTGTGTTAGCTCAAAGCACTTTAAAAGGAACGGTTGCTGATCATGCAACGGGGCAACCAATCCCGGGAGTAAACGTAAGTGTACAAGGTGCTCCGGGCGGAACATCAACAGATTTTGACGGTAAATTTCAGTTATCTAATGTAAAAAACGGGGACAAAATTGTTGTTTCATTTATTGGGTACAAGACGTCAACTATAACTTTTAACGGTCAGGAAACATTAAATGTTTCTTTAGAAGAAGATACGAATCAACTTAAAGAAGTTGTGGTACAAGTAGGTTATGGTACTGTTAAGAAAAAAGATGCAACAGGTTCTGTATCTCAAATTTCTGCTAAAGAATTTAATAAAGGAATTAACGTAACTCCGGAAAGCTTAATTAGCGGTCGTATCGCTGGTGTAAATGTTGTTGGAGGTGGTGCTCCGGGAGCAAAAGCAGATATCAGAATTCGTGGAGGATCTTCTTTAACAGCTTCTAATGAGCCTTTGATTATATTAGACGGACTTCCGTTAAGTAATGCAGTTCCTAGTGGTGCAACTAGTATTTTATCTACTATTGATCCTAATGATATTGAATCTTTTACAGTTTTAAAAGATGCTTCTGCAGCTGCAATTTATGGTTCACGTGCTGCAAATGGTGTAATTGTAATTACAACTAAAAAAGGAACTAAAGGTGGTATAAAAGTTAACTTTAGCTCACAGCTAGGTGTTAATACAGTGGCTAATACTGTTGATGTGTTAAGTGCAGATCAATTTCGTAATTTAGTAAATACAAAAGGTACTGATGCTCAAAAGGCATTATTGGGTAAAGCAAATACAAACTGGCAGGATGAAATTTTCCATACTGCTTTAACAACTAACAATAATATATCTGTAAGCGGTTCATTGTTTAATAAATTACCAGTTCGTTTATCTGTTGGAAATGTTGATAATCCAGGTATCCTAAGAAATACTTCTTTTGAAAGAACTACGACATCGATATCGTTAAACCCGGTTTTATTTGATAATCACTTAAAAATTGATATTAGCGGAAATTTAGCTTTTGCTAAAAATCAATTTCAAGACGAAGCAGCAATTATTGGCGGTGCAATAGGTTTTGATCCAACACAACCTGTTTATCAGTCAGGATCTCGTTACGGAGGATATTTTGAATGGTTAGAGCCTAACGGAAATTTACCATTATTACCTTCAAGAAACCCGGTTGCAAGATTAAATCAGGAGGATAAAAGAGCAACTTCTACCAGAAAATGGGGAAATATTAAAGTAGATTATAAATTTCATTTCTTTGAAGATTTAAGAATCATTGCTGAAGCAGGTATCGATAGATTCGATAGTAACGGATACAACAGACAAAGTACAGAAAGTGCTTTAGGATATCAGCCAAATGCTTTTAGTACAGGAAATTGGGTGAATTTAGGAAACTACAATAGTTACACCAATAATCTTCAGAACAAAAACTTAAATACGTATTTTAATTATACTAAAGATTTAGGAAAGCTTAAAATCGATGCAACTGCCGGATATAACTATCAAATGTTTCAAAAACAGAAATATGAATCTGGTGAGACTACACAGCCAACACGTAATGAGTTGACTACTATTGATCCGGATGTTAATTTACAATCTTTCTTTGGTCGTTTGACTTTAAATTATGACAGCCGTTATTTATTAACGCTAAATTACAGAAGAGACGGAACTTCACGTTTTTCTAAAGAAAACAGATGGGGTAATTTTGGAGGAGCAGCTTTTGCATGGAATGTTGCTGAAGAATCTTTCTTAAAAGGCAATAGCACACTTTCAAGTTTAAAATTAAGAGTAGGTTACGGTACAACAGGGCAACAGGATATTACAGCTCAGTATGATTACTTAAGAAGAGTTACGCTTGGAACTATTAATTCTCAGTATATTTTTGGAAATACTATTTATAAAACAGCAAGACCAGAAGGATACAATGAAAATATCAAATGGGAAGAATTAGGAGAGATGAACGTTGGAGTTGATTTCGGATTCCTTAATGACAGAATTACAGGTACATTAAACTATTTTGATAAAAAATCAACTGATTTATTAGCTGATGTTGTAGTACCAGATGGAGCAAATATCAGAAATTCCGGAACTTATAATGTTGGTAGTTTAACAACCAGAGGGGTTGAGTTTAATATTCAGTCGGATATTATCAAAGGAGATAAACTGAATTGGAATGTTGCTTTTAATACGACTTATATTGATCGAAAAATAACAAGTTTAGGTGTTACTGTTCCAGGTTTTGACGGATACTTAACCGGAGATAATATCGCTGGTGGTGGTGGAAATAAAATTGAGGTTAACTCTGTAGGTTTTGCACCAGAATCATTTTTGGTATACCAACAATTATACGATGCAAATAAAAAACCAATTGCTGGAGCTTATGTAGACAGAAATGGAGATGGTAAAATTGATGACGGAGACCGTTACAGATTTCATAAACCGGCAGCAGACTACACATTTGGTTTGTTCTCTACTT
Organism: Flavobacterium chilense; assembly: GCF_001602525.1. Lineage (GTDB taxonomy): Bacteria > Bacteroidota > Bacteroidia > Flavobacteriales > Flavobacteriaceae > Flavobacterium > Flavobacterium chilense. Next base: position 102,039 of record NZ_LSYT01000010.1, on the reverse strand, counting down.
TAAACTACAAAAAGTTTGATTTTACAATGAACTGGAGAGCTAGTTTAGGAAATTATATTTTTGATAATGTGAGTTCTAATTTAGGTTATTCTGATGCAGGTTTAAGAAGACAAACAGATTTATCTAATGTAAGTACTGATTATCTTAATACAGGATTTACTTATGAGGATAATGGTACATCACGTTATTTGTCTGATTACTATATCAAAGATGCTTCTTTTATTAAGTTAGATAATGTAACTCTTGGTTATACTTTCGATAAAACATTATTAAAATCAGCTAGTTTAAGATTTACAGCAGGTGTTCAGAATGTTTTTGTACTTACAAAATACAAAGGTTTAGATCCGGAAAAATTCAACGGAATTGATAATAATGTATATCCTAGAGCAAGAACATTCTTGTTTGGTGTAAATGCAAGTTTCTAATCAAGCACTGAAAAAACAAATTTTAAAAACAAATAAAATGAAAATATCATTTAAACATATATCTTATTTCTTCCTATTTATTTTAGGATTGAATTTGACGCTTACTTCGTGTACTGGCGACCTTGATGTGACGCCACGTGATAAAAACGAATTTTTATCTGAGACCTTTTTTCAGGACCCGGCTTCATACAAACAGGTATTAGCAAAATTATATGCAGGTTTATATGTAGGAGGTAATGACGGAGATGGTAAACCGGATATTGCAGGACTTGGCGGAGATTTTAGTAGTTACTTAAGATTACTTTTTGTGACACAAGAGCTTCCTACTGATGAATCAATTATTGCCTGGGCCGACGGTACTTTGCCAACATTAAATACTCAAATGTGGTCACCTGCAAACGAATTTCTTGCAGGGGCTTATTCAAGAGCATTCTATGAAATTAGTGTTGCTAATGAGTTTTTAAGACAAACTACTGATGAAAAATTAACAGCAAGAGGTGTTGATGCTGGTTTAAAAGCTCAAATCGCTACATTTAGAGCTGAAGCTCGTTTTTTAAGAGCATTTTCATATTACAATTTAATGGATTTGTTCGGGAATGTGCCTATTACAACAGAAGCTGATCCGGTTGGATTGTTTTATCCTGTACAAAAAACAAGAGCAGAAGTTTTTGCTTATATTGAATCTGAATTAAAAGATTTAGATAGTAGTTTGGCTGCTTCTAAATCTAACGAATATGGAAGAGTAGATAAAACAGCTGCTAAATTTTTATTGGCGCAAATTTATCTAAACTCTAAGGTATATACAGGAGTAGAGAAAAATAACGAAGCTGCAGCATTGTGTAATGATATCATTACCAGTTCAGGCTATACTTTTGCAAATGTTCCTTACAATTATTTGTTCTCAGCAGATAATAACAGAAACGGAGCTCAAAGTGAGTTTATTTTTCCTGTAATAAGTGATGGTAATGCTATTAGAGCCGTTGGTGGAGGAATGAGTTTTATAATTCATGCATCTATTGGAGGTAGTATGGTTTCTTCTAATCTGGGTATGGATGGAGGATGGCAAGGAACCAGAACCCGTAAAGAATTTGTGGCTCTTTTTCCTGACGCAACTGCTACAGCAGATAAAAGAGGGACATTTTATACAGACGGACAATCTTTAGACATTAAAAATGTTGGAGCATTTACAGATGGTTATGCTGTAACTAAGTTTATCAATGTGAACTCTGATGGTTCTAAAGCACAAAGAACAGACGTTCCGGATACTGACTTCCCAATGTTTAGATTATCTGATGTTTATTTGATGTATGCTGAAGCTACAGTAAGAGGAGCGAGTACTGGTAATATAGGTAATGCAGTGACGTACATAAATCAAATTAGAGCGAGAGCCAAAACAACGCCAATTTCTAGTGCAGATTTAACACTTGATTTTATCCTGGCAGAAAGAGGACGCGAATTGTTTTGGGAATGCCACAGAAGAACAGATTTAATTCGTTTTGGAAAATTTACCGGAGGATCTAAAATCTGGCAATGGAAAGGTGGATCTATGAATGGTAATGCAACAGAATCTTTTAGAGATTTAATGCCTATTCCTGCAAGAAACATTCAGGCAAATCCAACTTTGAAACAAAATCCAGGATACTAACACCTTTATAAAACAGTAAAATGAAAAATATATATAAAATTTTAATCGCATTTATTGGTGTACTTGCGGTATCATGTAATGCTGATGCTGTAGATGAAAGACCAATTGTTGAGGCTGTTTCTACACCCGAAATTACTGCTCCTGCTACAGGAAAAGTATTTGTTCTGGATGCAAATAAACCAACAGAAGAAGCTGCAAAATTTACATGGTCAGCTGCAAAGTATTCTGCTAGTGTTGTTGTAAAATATACTTTGTTGATCGATAAAAAAGGTGGTGATTTTACAAAAGCAGTAACTCTTGCAACGACAAGTAATATTACTGAAGCTTCAATACTTGTTAAAGATTTAAATCAGGGAGCAATTGATCTTGGAGCACAAACAGATGTTGCTTCTTTATTTGATGTAAAAGTAACATCAAGCGTTTCAGGAGGAGTGCCTCAGGTGGCTAAAACTGCTATAACAATTAGTGTAACTCCTTATACCGGAAAAGTTGATTATAAGTTTACCGAGTGGTATTTGGTAGGTGATGCATCAGTTTCAGGCTGGGATAATAACAAAGGAAATCAGATTTTATTCAGAAACCCAAAAAACACTAACGAATATACTTTTACAGGATTCTTCAAAGCGGGTTCTTTTAAAACAATTAGTACTTTAGGCAGCTGGGCTCCAATGTATGGAGGTGCTTCTGGTGCTTTGGTTTACAGAGGAAAAGATTCAGATCCTGATCCGGCTAATTTTGCAATTCCTGCAGATGGATATTATACATTTTCAATGGATGTGCAAAAGCTAACCTATAAATTAGTTCCTTATGATGCTACTGCTGCAAAATCTTATACAACAGTTGGTATTATTGGAGATAGTACACCAGGAGGCTGGGATGCATCGACAGCTATGAAAAAATCTACTTTTAATGGTCATATCTGGAGTTTAGGAGTTACTTCATTAAAAGACGGAGGACTTAAATTTAGAGCAAATGACAGTTGGGATGTTTCCTGGGGAGGAAATACTGCTTTCTCCGGAGGCGGAACAGGAGATAATATTCCGGTAGCAAAATCTAAATATGTAATTTATTTCAATGACTTAGACGGAAGCTATTTAATGATTCCAAATCAAGAGTAATTTTTTCTTGAAATATTAATAAGGGCTATCTACGGGATAGCCCTTTTTTAATCACACTAACTAACCAAATAACCACACTTATTATGAAAAAAACTTTACTTGCAATATTTTTTTTGTTGTCTGTAATTTCGTTTGCACAGCAGCAAAATGTTACATATTCCGTTAGTCCTTTAGTTTTTGAAGAAACGGACCCTATAACGATTACAATTAATGGTAGCAGTGTAGATGAAACCTCCTGGGGAATTTTAGATCATTCTCTTTATATGTGGGCATGGGCTTTTGATATCAATGATATTAACCAAAAAGGAACTCCGGACAATGGTTCCTGGGATAATTCCAGCGAAACAAGCAAGTTTACTTATAATTCGGCCACAGATACTTATACGAAAATAATCACACCTGCAACCTATTACAACACAACAGGAATAGGAAGAATTGGTTTTTTAATTAAAGCTAAAAACGGGAACGGAGATAAAAAATCACAGGATATTTTGGTAGAAGTTGGTTCGTTTCAGGCTAGTCTGACTGCGCCTTTAGAAAATAGTACGACTATTATAGCATCCGGAGCTAATTTTAATATTACAGCGACAAATACAAACGGGTCGGCAAGCTATTCATTAAAAGCAAACGGAACCGTTATTAATACTAATGCCAGTACATCAGGCTATTCGTATTCTCATGCTAATATTGTGAATAGTCAAAATTATGAATTGAGCATAACACAAGGCGCCACAACAATTGTAAAAAAGTTCTCTGTTGTAGTAAATCCTAACACCGTTTCAGAAGCGATGCCTACAGGTTTAGTTGATGGAATTAATTATAATGCATCTGATGCTACAAAAGCAACTTTGGTTCTTGATGCTCCTTTAAAAGATTTCGTTTATGTGGCAGGAAGCTTTAATAACTGGCAGCCAACGTCGGCATATGCCATGAAAAAAGATCCTGTTTCAGGCAAATTTTGGTTAGAATTAACCGGCTTGGTTTCGGGAGTAAATAATACGTATCAATATTGGGTAGTCGAAACAACTCCTATTGCGAACTCACCTTCATTAGTCAAAACAGCCGATCCATATTCGACTTTAGTTTTGTCTCCTTATGATGATGCCGGGATTCCGTCGGCTTCCTATCCCAATATGCCTGTTTATCCAACAGGACAAAATTTTGAAGTAACGGTTCTAAAAACAGGACAAACACCTTATAATTGGCAAGTAACAAACTTTACAAAACCGGATAAAGATAAATTGGTAGTTTATGAAGTGCTGGTTCGTGATTTTGATGCTGCCAGAAATTATCAGAGTTTAATTGATAAAATCGAATATTTTAAAGCATTAAAAATCAATGCTATCGAATTAATGCCGGTAATGGAATTTGAAGGCAATGAAAGTTGGGGTTACAATACTTCGTTTCATATGGCTTTGGATAAGTTTTACGGGACTTCGGATAAATTAAAAGAGCTTATTGATTTATATCACCAAAACGGAATTGCGGTTATTCTGGATGTAGCCTTAAATCATGCTTTTGGGCGAAATCCAATGGTAAGAATGTGGATGAATGATCCTGATGGTGATGGTTTTGGTTCGCCAACCGTTGAAAACCCTTATTTTAATACAGTTGCAAAACACACTTATAGCGTTGGGGAAGATTTTAATCATCAATCACTAAAAACTCAAAATTATGTAGAGCGTGTCATCAAACAATGGATCGAAGAATATAAAATTGATGGTTTCCGTTGGGATTTAACCAAAGGTTTTACACAAGCTTGTACTGCCAATGATGAATCCTGTACAAATGCCTATCAACAGGACAGAGTAGATGTGCTGAAAAAATACGCTGATTATTCCTGGAGTTTAGATCCTGCACATTATACTATTTTTGAGCACTTAGGAACCGATGCAGAAGAAAAAGAATGGGCAAATTATAGAATTACAGACCCTGTGAGCAAAGGAATTATGCTTTGGGGAAAAATGACAAAACCATATAATCAATTGTCAATGGGATATGATAGTGAAAGTGATATTTCAAGAATGACAAGTGCAAGTCGTGGTTTTACAGCAAATCGATTAATAGGATATGCAGAAAGTCATGACGAAGAACGTTTGATGTATAAAAACGTACAATACGGAAACTCAAGCGGAACATATAATGTAAGAACATTAAACACAGCTTTGTCAAGAATGTCTGCAATTGGTGCGGTTTCATTATTGGTTCCGGGACCTAAAATGATTTGGCATTTTGGAGAATTAGGCTGGGAAAATTCTATTTTTAACTGTAACGATAATACAGTAAACTCAGATTTTGATGCTATTACAGGTGATTGTAAACTAGATACAAAGCCACAGCCACAATGGGTGAATAATTGGTTAGGGAACACCAACCGAAACAAAATTTACAACGATTGGGCAAAAATGATTACCCTTAAAACAAAAGAGCCAGTGTTTTCGGGTACGGCTACAATTGCAAGTGTAAACTCATTATTGGTTAACATTAAAATAAGTAATGATAATCTGGTTTCAACACAATTGAAAGATGTTTTGATCGTGGCAAATTTTGATGTTACGGCACAAAATGTTGTTACAGGATTTAAGTACACAGGAACATGGTATAATCTAATGGATAATACGACAATTAATGTTACAGATGTAAATGCAGCCATCAATTTACCGGCAGGAGAATATAGAATTTACGGAAATAAACAAGCCAGTTTAGCCATAGCTGATTTCGAGAAAGGAAATGCAGTTAGTTTGTATCCAAATCCGGTTTCAAATTATTTTACTTTAAATGTAGCGACGACTAAAGTTCAGGTATATGCAATTTCAGGACAATTAGTAAAAAGTTTTAATTCAAACGGAAATCAGGATTTTCAGTTTGGAGTAAGCGAGTTAAAAGCAGGTTTGTATATCGTAAAAGCAATCGATGAGAACAACAAAGTTCAGGTAATGAAATTCCTGAAAAAATAATAGATACTACTAGGTAAAAGATTTTGGTTTGGTTAGTAATGCAAAAGGGCTGTTCTATATATAATAGACAGCCCTTTTCTCATGTAATTTTTTTTACTATTTTTTTTGATTGTTGTATTCTCCAATAACAGCAAAATAGCCAAAAGTTCCCAGTCCTAAAACAATTAACGGGGTAAGGATAAATAAAATGATGATACCAAAAACAAGATCATCTTGCTGATCCGAAAGTAGTTTGGGTAAACCAAATTCAAATACACAAAAATAAGCGGCTGCCACTGCCAGAATAACCCATAAAACACCTAAAATTTGTTTGATCGCATTCATAATTTAAAATATAATTAAAGGTGATTAGTTTTGTTTTTATTATCGATATAGATCATGCCAATTACAAAGCAAACAGAAGCAATGATGATAGGATACCAAAGTCCGTCGAGATAGTAGTCAGGCTTTCCTGAATTCTTGGCGTGCGTAACAAAATAAGTTGAGATGGCTGGGAGTAAGCCTCCAAAAATGCCATTCCCAACATGATAAGGAAGCGACATCGAAGTATATCGTATTTTTGTTGGAAACATTTCCACTAAAAAGGCTGCAATTGGACCGTATACCATAGTTACAAATAAAACCTGAATAAAAACCAATAAAATCAATGTCCATTCATCACTAGAGTTAATGTTGATCGAGATATGACTTTGAGGTTCTTTTTTATTATTAAAAGTTGTCTTCTTCTCTACATACGAAGTTCCGTCAGTATAGGTTTTTGAAATTGTGGTAATTACATCATTATTTTTTGTTGTCTCTGTATTTTGACTTCTTTTTTCTACAATTTCGGTTTTACCACTTACATCAGTAGTATTGTACATCATCTTATAAATAGGCCTGTAGCAAAAAATAGCAAGCAGCATGCCGAGCATCATAATATGTTTTCGTCCAACTTTATCGCTCAGCCATCCAAAAACAATAAAAAACGGAGTTCCTATTAATAAAGCAATTCCAAGTAATCCGTCAACCTGAGAGGAATCTATATTCATAACGGTTTTCATAAAACTCATGGCATAGAATTGCCCGGTGTACCAAATAACACCCTGTCCCATTGTGGCGCCAAACAACGCTAGTAAAACAAACTTTAAGTTGTATCGGTTTCCAAAACTTTCTTTTAAAGGATTTGTACTTGTAGTTCCTTCTTTTTTAGCTTTAGCAAAAACAGGAGATTCATCCATATTTTTACGAATTAAATAGGAAACACCAACCATCACAATCGAAACCCAAAACGGAACACGCCATCCCCAGGAGTCAAAATCTTCAGCTGATAAAGTATTTTTTGTGGCTAAAATGACCATTAAAGAAATAAATAAACCAACCGTTGCAGTAGTCTGAATCCAGGAAGTCCAATATCCTTTTTGACCAACCGGAGCATGTTCTGCAACATAAGTAGCTGCGCCGCCATATTCGCCGCCAAGCGCAAGACCTTGTAACAAACGAAGAATTAAGACCAATAAAGGGGCCAAAAAACCAATAGTTTCATAACTCGGAATACAGCCAATTAAAAAAGTAGAACCGCCCATTAATAATAAAGTAGCCATAAAAGTATACTTACGGCCAATAATATCTCCAAGTCTTCCAAAGAATAAAGCTCCAAACGGCCTAACTACAAATCCGGCTGCAAAGGTAGCCAAAGTCGATAAAAAGGCTGCAGTTGGATTATCGCTAGGAAAGAATTTGGTTGAAATAACAACGGCTAAACTGCCAAAAATATAGAAATCATACCATTCAATCATGGTGCCCATAGAAGAAGCTGAAATTACTTTCCAAATGCCCTTAGTAGAAGTTTTGTTCATAAAACTGGTTTGATGTCTTATTAGTAAATGAAAGTTAAAAATATGTTTTTACGAATATATAAGATATTTTTTTATTCAGTTAATACTTTTTTAACAAAAACAACTTAAAATTTGACTTATAAGATTTAACTGTTTAATTTATATTTGAAGTGTATTAAACAATTAGTAAAATTTTAAAATTATTATGAAAAAGGAAATTGGGTTGTTAATTGTTTTTTGTGTTTTAAGTGCATGCACAGCCCGAAAAGAGATAATGTATAATAAAAGTGAATGCAGTGTTTCAACTGTTCCTCCAGAAGATTTGGCTTCAAATTATAAAGCATTTTATTCTTCTTCATATTTTAATGTCAATCAGTTTGAAGATTTTGATAAAATAAAAAACGGAATCCTTATGTGTCGTTGGAATGAAGGTTTTAAAAATGCGACTTTTTTAATAGTTGATTTTGATAAAGGATTTAATGCTGTCAAAAAAAGAAAAAATTTAACAGAGGCGGTAATTCTTACTTTAGAAGAAAAAATGAGCCTAAAAAAGATCTTAGGAATTTTGAAAAAAGAGAGTTACTATCAAAATTGTATACGTGATCATGGACATGCATCATTATATATATTAGAAATAAGACATAATGATGAAAAGATAGTTCAGTATTATTCTCCTTTTAATAATCCATATGAAATAGTAACATCAAATGCTAATATTGAATTGGTTCAAGATATATTTAGTATAATGGACCGTTGCTATTATAGGTAATGCTTTGATATTTTAACCTTAGAATGTGTTAAGCTTAAAAATAAACTTTGCGTAAATATTTAAGGAACTTTGTAGCTAAATCAAGAAAGATATAAAAACAAAAAACCCGAATATTGCTATTCGGGTTTTGGTGGTACCTCCAGGGATCGAACCAGGGACACATGGATTTTCAGTCCATTGCTCTACCATCTGAGCTAAGGTACCATGTTGTGCTCATTGCGGGTGCAAATATAGAATCATTTTTCGTTTATCCAAAACATTTTTTTAGAAAAATCAATTCGTATCTTCGCAATGGTAAAAAAGTAAATATGATTTTAACGGTTGATGTTGGTAATACCCGAATTAAAGCTGCTGTATTTGAGGGAAATATAATTCTTGAAAATTTTGTTTTTGAGAAGAACGAACTCGAAAAAAAAATTAAAAAAATTTTAGAAAAATTTCAGAATTGTTCTGATTTGGTTGTTGCCTCAGTTGGGAGTGTTGAAAAACAATCTTTCCTGACTTTCGAAAATCAGCTCAACATTCATTTTTTAACACATGAAGATGTTTTTCCCTTTGCAAATAAATATGCCACTCCAAAAACATTAGGAATCGACAGAATGGTTTTGGCAGCCGGAGCGACTTTGCAATTTCCAAAACAAAACAGACTGGTAGTGGATGCCGGAACTTGTATTACCTACGATTTTATCGACGAAAATGACAATTATCTAGGTGGAGCGATTTCTCCGGGGCTTAGATTGCGCTACGAAGCATTACATAACTACACAGCCAAACTGCCTTTACTGACTTTTGAAGTACCGGAACTTTATATAGGAAACTCAACGGCACAGGCGATTCACTCAGGAGTTGTAAATGGCTTCGTCTATGAGATTGACGGTTTTATCGATGAATATCGGGCAAACTTTTCAAATTTTATAATAATTTTAACGGGAGGAGATGCAGAATTTTTGGCTAAACGATTAAAAAATACCATATTTGCCAATTCAAATTTCCTTTTGGAGAGTTTGAACCAAACATTTCAATATAAAATCGACAATGATTAAAAAAATTATAGTAAGCGCATGTTTGCTTATCTCGTTCGTTTCATTTGCTCAGCAGGGTACTGCTTCTCCTTATTCTTTTTTTGGGATTGGTGATACCAGATTTAAAGGAACTCTTGAAAACAGATCTATGGCAGGAGTTGCAGTAGAACAGGATAGTATTCACTTAAATATTGAAAATCCGGCAAGTTATGCAAGTTTGGGACAAACAACATTTACAGTGGGAGGGTCTTTTGGAACTTCGACATTAAAAACAACTGACAAATCTGAAAAAGCACAAAGAGCCACTTTTGACTATTTGGCATTAGGAATTCCAATGGGAAAATTTGGTGCGGCATTTGGTTTAATTCCGGTAACATCAGTTGGGTATAAAATTCAAAATGATAATACAGATACTCAAAATGCAACAAGTACACAACTTCAGGGAAAAGGTGGTGTAAACAGAGTGTTTTTTGGATTAGGTTATAAAATTAAAAAGAACTGGACGATTGGTGCAGATGCCCAATATAATTTTGGTAAAATTACAACCACAAGTATAGAGCTGGTTACAGGAGTTCAAAATGCAACCAAAGAAACGAATGCTTCAGAGTTATCTGGTGTTAGTTTTAATATTGGTACAATGTATCAGACAAAAATTGATAAAAAATTAAGTTTGTTCACAAGTTTAAATTATACTTTCGCCAGTACACTTAATTCAAATAGTACAAGAGTTATTGCAGTAGACGGTGATCCGGATCCTTATGAAGTTCCCGCTCATGAAGATAATTTGAAATTACCAAATAAAATTACATTTGGTGCAGGTATAGGAGAAGCAAGAAAATGGCTTATTGGTACTACAGTGGCTTTTCAGGGTAACGGACAACTTGCAAATTATTACAACGCAGCAAGTAATGTAAGCTACGAAAAGTATCAAAAATATGCGATTGGTGGATATTATATTCCTAACTACGCGTCATTTACAAGTCAGTTAAGCCGAATCACGTACAGAGCCGGATTAAAATATGAAAAACTGGGTCTAATCGTGAACAACGAATCGATTAAAGATGTTGGGATGACTTTAGGAGCCGGAATTCCGCTTGGAAATGGTTCTTTTTCTAACGTGAATGTTGGATTAGAATTTGGTAAAAGAGGTACAACCAGTGCAGATTTAGTACAGGAAAACTATTTTAAATTCAGTCTGAGTTTCTCATTTAACGACAGATGGTTCGTGAAAAGTAAATTCAATTAAGCATAAGTATTTATGTTTTTCTAAGCTCATTACAATTTACTACATTTGGCAAATGAATTTACCAAAGAGATATATTATAAGCGTTGTCACAGTTTTTGCTGTGACACTGTTTTTTGGATGCGAAAGTAATTTTAAAGAAGTTCAGAAAATTAACTTCTCAGAGTTTGTTCCGGGCAGTGATGCCGATACTGTTAATGTTAAGTATACAGATTCAGGACGTATAACAGGAGTGTTGAAAAGTTCAAAAATGCTGGACTACTCTAATCTTGATTTTCCGTTTACAGAATTTCCTAAAGGAATTGATGTTACCTTATACGATAAAAAAGAAAAACGTACTTTTATAACAGCAAATTATGCCGTTTCATACAAGCAAACAGGGATAATTGATTTGCAGGGAAAAGTTAAAATCAGATCAGAAGCAGGTCAGACGCTGGAAACAGAACAACTGTATTTTGATCAGAAAAACGAATGGTTTTATACCGAAAGAAAGTTCAAATTAACAGATGCTAAAGGGGTTTCATACGGACAAGGAATAGATTTTAGCAAAGATTTTAAAGTGATTAATTCGCAGCGAGTGTCTGGCGAAATAGAATCAAACGAATAAAATACATATTATGGGTTATTTAAAATATACACAATACGTTTACATTGCTTTTGCAGTTTACTTTATTTACGACGCAATCGTAAAGCTAAACGCAAACAATGAGTCCTATCCTTTGAGTTTTGTAATTGCAGGTATGGCTATCTTCATGTTTTTCTTTAGAAGAAAATTTGTCAGGAAGTTTGACGAACGTAATAAAAAACAGTAAAAATGGAAATTAGTATTATAATACTATGTTTAATACTATCAGCCTTTTTTTCGGGAATGGAAATAGCTTTTATTTCTTCAAATAAAATTTATCTTGAAATCGAAAAGAAACAGGATAATTTTATATCCCAAATCCTGACCAGACTTACAGAGAATCCTTCAAAGTTTATTGCTGCAATGCTTATTGGTAACAATGTGGCATTGGTAGTATATGGTTTTTATATGGGAGATTTGATTCTGAACTGTATGATCAGTTTTGGATTTCATTTTTCAAACGTGACAAGCCTGTTGATTCAGACTACAATTTCGACTTTTATAGTTTTGATTACTGCTGAATTTTTTCCTAAAGTGTTTTTTCAGATTTATGCCAATTCCCTGATTAAGGTTTTTGCAATTCCTGCCTATTTATTCTACAGGTTGTTTTATTACATCTCTACTTTTTTTATCTGGATTTCGGATTTTGTGTTGCGAAAATTTTTCAAAACAGAAGGTGATCAGGTGCAATTGTATTTTAGTAAAATAGAACTCGGAAATTACATTACAGAGCAAATGAATTCTGTTGAAGATGATGAAGAAGTAGATTCGGAAATTCAGATTTTTCAAAATGCATTAGAATTTTCAGGAGTGAAAGCGCGTGATATTATGACGCCGCGAACAGAAATTGTCGATATCGATTTGTTTGACAGTATTACAGATCTTAAAGAGTTATTTATTGAAACCGGTTACTCTAAAATTGTGGTAAGTCAAAATTCTGTTGACGATATTGTAGGGTATGTACATTCATTCGATTTATTTAAAAAGCCCAAGACAATAAAATCAGTTTTAATGACGGTTGAATTCGTTCCAGAAACTATTTTGATTAAAGACGCTTTGAATTTGCTGATCAAAAAACGAAAAAATGTAGCAGTTGTTCTGGATGAATACGGCGGAACTTCGGGTATTATTACAATAGAAGATATTGTAGAAGAACTTTTTGGCGAGATCGAAGATGAACATGATCTGGATGAAGAGTTAATTGAAGAAGAACTAAGTGAAGGCAAGTATTTGTTTTCGACCCGTTTAGATGTAGAGTACCTAAATGAAACCTATAAATTAATGATTCCTGAAGAAGATTCATATGGAACTTTAGGAGGATTTATTGTGAATCACACCAAAGAAATCCCTCAAAAAGGAGATGAAATAGTGATTGATAACTATCATTTTGTGATAGAAGAAGCCACAAATAAGAAAATTGAATTAGTCAAATTGACAATAAAAGAGTGATTTTTTAAATTAATAAAAAAAAATGTTGAAAATAAAACGCTAGTTGTATTGTTATTAACTAGATAATTGTATTTTCGCAAACTGAATATAAAATTAACGATAATAAAATGGCAGTTTTAGCAAAAATTAGACAGCGTTCCGCTTTATTGATAGGAGTTATTGCACTTGCATTATTTGCATTTATAATACAAGATCTATTCACTAGAGGAACATTTGGTCAAAGTTCAAAAGATGTGGGAAGCATCGATGGAAAAGATATTTCATTTGAAGACTTTAGAGTAAAAGTTAGTAATGTTGAAAAAAGTGGTCAAGGAATTACTTCCACTGAAGCTGCAAACAGAGTTTGGGATCAAGAGGTTTCAATTGCATTATTATCTGCTCAGTTTGATAAATTAGGATTAAGAGTTGGAGAAAAACACTTAATCGAAGTTTTAAAGTCAGATCCAAATATTGGTAAAAACCCAATGTTTCTGAACGCAGCAGGTATGTTTGATGTGGTAAAGTTTAAAGAATACTTTAAAACGAACCCGGAAGCAGCACAATATATTGCTGACAAAGAAAAAGATGCTGAATTAAATGCAAAATTTCAAATCTACAATACATTAATAAAATCAGGACTATACACAACTGCTAGTGAAGGAAAACTGAAATATGAAATGGAAGCTAACAAAGTAAACTTTGCTTATGCTGCTGCATTATATTCTTCTATTAAAGACAGTGAAGTAAAAATTTCTGATTCAGAAATTGTAGACTATATGAAGAAAAACGAGAAAAAATTCAAAGCGGATGCAACTCGTGAAATTCAATATGTTTTAGTAGAAGACAAAGCTTCAAAAGAAGACGAAGCTGAAATTAAAGCTAAAATCACTGCACTTTTAAACGGAAGAGTAGAGTACAATGCAAAAACAGGTAAAAACGATACATTGCCAGGTTTTAAAAATGCAACTAACATTGCTGAATTTGTAAACTCAAATTCTGATGTACCTTACGATTCTACTTATGTGCCTAAAAATGCTTTACCGGCTGTTGATGCTGATAAATTATTCAGCTTACCTGCAGGAGCAATTTACGGACCATACGTTTACGGAAAATATTATGCGATTTCTAAATCTTTAGGATTTAAAGCTGGTGTTAATGCAAAAGCAAGTCATATCTTAATTGGTTATGAAGGATCTCAGACTCCAAACCCAAAAGAAAAAAGAACTAAAGAAGAAGCTAAAGCTAAAGCAGAAGAAATTTTAGCTCAGGTTCAGGCAAACCCTGATAGTTTCATGATGTTGGCTTTTACAAGTTCTGATGATTCATCTGCACAACAAGGTGGGGATTTAGGATATTTTGGTCCAAACCAAATGGTAAAACCATTTAATGATTTTGTATTCAATAACGGAATTGGAAAAGTTGGTTTAGTTGAAACTCCTTTTGGATTTCACATTATCAAAATCACAGATAAACAAGACGGAATTCGTTTAGCTACAATCGCTCAAAAAATTGAGCCTTCTGAAGCTACTTCTGATAAAGTATTTACATTAGCAACCAAATTTGAAATGGCTGCTGCAGATAAAGATTTTGCTGCTACAGCAAAAGAATTAGGATTAAAAGTTGCTGCTCCCGTAACTGCAAAAGCAATGGATGAAGCATTTGGTCCTTTAGGAAACCAACGTAACATCATCAGATGGGCATTTGATAAAGAAACTAGCGTTGGTGATGTAAAACGTTTTGAATTAGCTAATATTGGGCACGTAATTGCACAATACAAAAGCGAAAACAAATCAGGTTTAGTATCAGTTACCTTGGCAAGACCTTATGTTGAGTCAATCTTGAAAAACAAGAAAAAAGCTGAAATCTTAAAAGCTAAAATGACAGGTTCTACAATCGAAGCTGTAGCTAAAAGTGCTGGTGTAACAGTTCAACAAGCAGCTAATGTTACTATGGAGAACCCGGTTTTACCAGGTGGAGTAGGACAAGAGCCAAAAGTTGTAGGTAATGCGTTTGCATTAACACCAAACAAAATTTCTGCACCAATTGAAGGGAATACAGGAGTTTATGTTGTAAAAAACATTAGTACTATAAAAGCACCTGCACTTCCTAATCATGCTGAATATGTAGCTAAAGTAAAAGCTCAAAGCGCATCTGATGCAAGCAGAGTTTTACCAGCTTTAAAAAGCAATGCTAAAATTGAAGATAACAGATTACAATTTAACTACTAGTTTCTAGTAAGTAAAAGGTTAATTATAATAAGAAACCCGAAACATTCTTCTGAATGTTTCGGGTTTTTCTTTGCTTGTATAAATTACGGAATTGCTTTTAGTGATGAAACGAACTCCTTTTCTTAAGTTATAGCAGAATGGTAGAAATATTATTAAAAAGTTTGTGATATTCAGAATATTACAGTTAATTTGTTTGATTTTTTATTTTAGTAAAATTTTTGTTGAATCAGAAAATAGTAAAACGTATACAAAATAATGATGAGTAAATATTTTAATAATCAGATGTTTGATATTTATGTTTAAATTGTTGAAAAGAAAACCCAGGGTGTATTCTAAAATTGAGAATCACATTTTTGGAATAATTACAGAACTTTTAAAACTGCCCGCTACAGACATCAATGTTGATGAGCTGGGGGGAAAGTATTATTTAAGTAATGAAGAGCAA
This sequence comes from Flavobacterium chilense, assembly GCF_001602525.1. Taxonomy (GTDB): domain Bacteria; phylum Bacteroidota; class Bacteroidia; order Flavobacteriales; family Flavobacteriaceae; genus Flavobacterium; species Flavobacterium chilense. The sequence continues at coordinate 86,320 of NZ_LSYT01000010.1, read as the reverse complement.
CATTTTAAGGTTACGGTATTGAGTAATGATTATGTTATTCGTTTAACCAATACACGTGATTCTGTTGCAGAGAAGTATGATAAAATCTTTGTAGAAGATGTTTTAAAGGCTATAAAGGAAGAGAAACACCGCAGGATGGAAGTCGTTTATGATTCGATTACCAATAGTATCGAAAAAATGGCAGAGCGATTGCATAATACTCTCATTGAATCGAATGAACTCGAAACTCAAAAAGTTAGACGACTCGAGACAAAACCTGTAAAAAATAAAAAAGTGAATTTTTAATTCACTTTTTTATTTTAAAATAATTCGCTGATTGCAATTTATTCCTGTAAAATCATCTCATCATAGGATAGTATTGTTTCGTAACCTTTGGAGGTAAAATAAGCAGTAGGGTTTTCTTTTGAAACAGCCATTACAAAATCACCTCCCCATGCTCCAAGGCTTTTAACAACACCATTAAAATCAGGAAAAGCAATTTCTTTTATGGTTTGTATTTCAAGAATGTTACTCAGATGAATCTCGTGTTTTTCAACAGCAAGAGCAAATTCCTTTAAGGTTTTAGCGTTCAAAATAGCCTCCGTAATTTTATTGTTTTCAATTACACTTTGAGCCAGATTATGATATTTATTATTGTTGTATGCATGAATTGCTGCTTTGCTATTCTGTTTTTTGTTTAGGTAAACAAAGAAGATATTTTTAGTGAAATCAGGGGTAAAACGAACCGGTTCTACAGTATTGTTTTCTATTTTATAAAGAATAGGCGTATCGTTCTGTGCACAGGCAATATCGTAACCACTACCTCCAAAACTGTTTCTAAGCAGTGTGAAGGCATTAATTTTAGTCCATTGCGAAATATTATTAATTAAGGTAGATGATGTCCCTAATCCCCAGTTTCTTGGAAAAGTAAGGTTTGTTGTAATTTGGTATCCCTTTGCTTGATTAATAAATTCCGGATTTAAAAGATAAGCCTCGTGTAAAATATTGATTAAAGTTGTTTTTACAGTTTCGACCTCTGATTTGGAAGGGTTTATAATTTCATCAAATGAAATAGAATTTTCAAACCAAAGTTGATTGTCGTAGTCGTAACTTTTCCATTCGATAGTTTGATTTTTTCCAGGTTCAACTACTAAGTTTTGACCAAATTTAGTAGGCAGCGCAAAAGCATCAGCACCATCAAGAACTAAATATTCTCCTGAGATAAATAACTTTCCGTTACTATAAAAAGTTGTTTGCATACGTATTTTTTTAGCCTCAATTATTCGTTTAACTTTTACTTTAATTGGAGTTCCGTAAACTTTGTTTAAGTAAAAAAGGTTGTAACGAATAACGGGATTAAGCTTCTTATTATTTTCTTAGATTTTCAATAAATTCAACTACAGCACTATGAGAAACTGCATTTTTCTTAAAATGAGATTTAATCAAATGACGTTCATCATCCGTAGCTTCAAATTGATTGATGATGTTATTTAAGTGCATCTTCATGTGACCTTCCTGGATTCCGGTAGTAGTTAAAGAACGTAAAGCTGCAAAATTTTGAGCTAAACCAGCAACCGCTACAATTTGCATCAACTCCTGAGCAGAAGGTTTTTCAAGTATATCAAAACATAGTTTTACTAAAGGATGTAATGAAGTTAACCCGCCAACAGTTCCAAGTGCTAAAGGAATTTCAAGCCAGAAAGTAAAAATTCCGTCTTCGATTTTTGCGTGAGATAAACTTGCGTATTGTCCGTTTTTAGAAGCATAAGCATGTACTCCGGCTTCTACAGCCCTAAAATCATTTCCGGTTGCCAGAATTACAGCGTCAACACCATTCATAATACCTTTATTGTGTGTAACGGCTCTAAAAGGTTCCACTTCGGCAATTTGAACAGCCTGTAAAAAACGTTCGGCAAACTCCTGAGGATTTGGAATGTGTTTTTCGGTTAAATCTTCTATTGGGCAGGAAACTTCAGCTCTTACAATACAATTTGGAACATAATTCGATAAAATGCTCATAATTACTTTTACAGATTCGTCTTCAGAAAACAAATCCGAATTTTGAAACTCATCTTTTAAAGTCGTTGCAAATTGTTCCAGACAAGAGTTAATGAAATTTGCCCCCATGCTGTCTTTAGTTTCAAAAGTAGCATGAAGCTGAAAGTAATTTTCAAGCAAACTTCGTTTGTCTTTTAGTTTAATATCTAAAATTCCGCCTCCACGTTGTTGCATATTTTTGGTAATGCTTTGCGTCTCTGAGAAAAATTTAGGCTTGATCTGGTCAAAGAAAGAATGAAGTTTTTCGGCATCTCCATTAAAAGTAAAATGTACCTGGCCAATTTTCTCAGTATCAATTACTGTTGCCTTAAAACCACCTCTTGTAGACCAGTATTTTGCTGCTTTTGATGCCGCAGCAACAACAGAACTCTCCTCAATTGCCATTGGAATGGTTTTGTATTCTCCGTTGATAAGAAAATTAGGTGCAACTCCAAGCGGAATATATAAATTGGTAATCGTATTCTCTATAAATTCATCATGCAGTTGTTGAAGCTTTTCGTCTGAATTCCAGTAATTTCTTATAATAGTAAGTGCTTCTTCAGGCGTTGAAAAGTAAGTATTGGCGATCCAGTTTATTTTTTCTTTTTTGGATAATTTAGAAAATCCGGCAACAGCGTTGTTCATTCTCAGTATTTTAAATAATAAAGTTGCGGCAAAGATACCATTTTAAGACTTTTGATTGCAATGTATTTGAAAATTGAAAAAGCGCAATCGTTATTTTTTTTAACATTTAACACTTAAAATGTGTATTATGTTTATTTTTTTTACTAAAATTGGGCTCTTTTTTATATTTAAAATAATTCTGATGAATAGAAGTAAAATTACTGTTATATTTTTGTTGTTAGTAGCTACTGTTTTTGGTCAACAAAAAATATCTGTCGAAAATATTTTTAATGGAGTATTTCGCGCAAAAGGAATGGATGAATTACAATCCTTAAAAAACACAGATCAGTACACTGTTTTAAATGTAGATCAGGGAAGCAGGAGCATGCAAATCGATTTGTATGATTTTGCTACACTAAAAAAGGTATCAAATCTAATCGATACAAAAAATCATCCGTCACTTGCTGACGGAATCGACAGCTACACTTTTGATGCTTCAGAAAAAAAGATTTTAATTGCCTGTCATTCCAATAAAATTTTCCGTCACTCTTTTACAGCTGATTATTTCTTATATGATATAACTTCAAAATCATTGACAAAACTTTTTGATTTTCAGATACAGGAGCCAACTTTCTCACCAGACGGAACTAAAATTGCTTATGCCAGAGAAAACAATCTGTATGTTTATGATGTAGCATCTAAAAAATCAACAGCTGTTACAACTGATGGAAAGAAAAATGCAGTAATCAATGGTATCACGGACTGGGTTTATGAAGAAGAATTTGCTTTTGTACGTGCTTTTGACTGGAGTAAAGACAGTAAAAAACTAGCTTATATTCGTTTTGACGAAAGTGCCGTTCCGGAATTTTCAATGTCAATGTTTCATAAAGATTTATACCCAACAATCGAAACATTCAAATATCCTAAAGCAGGTGAAAAAAACTCTGAGGTTTCCTTACATATTTATGATGCAGCAAGTAATGCTACTAAAAAAGTACAGTTAGGAAATTACAACGATTTTTACATTGCAAGATTACAATGGACAAATGATGCTAATATTTTATCAGCACAAGTTCTAAACCGTCATCAGGATAATCTGGACTTGTTATTTGTCGACGGAACTACCGCAACAGCTAAAGTAGTTTTGAATGAAAAAGACAAAGCTTATGTAGATGTTACAGACAATTTGACTTTCTTAAAAGATAACAGCTTTATCTGGACAAGCGAAAAAGACGGATTTAATCATATTTACTTGTATGATAAAACCGGAAAACTAAAAAATCAGGTTACAAAAGGAAACTGGGAAGTAACTTCATACTACGGTTTTGATGAAAAAACAAAAACTATTTTCTATCAGTCTACAGAAAATGGTTCTATCAACAGAGATCTTTACAGAATTGGTTTAGACGGAAAGAACAAAGTACGTTTAACTTCTAAGGTTGGAACAAGTGCAGCGACTTTTAGCCCTAATTTCCAATATTTCATTACAACTTTCTCAAGTAATTTACAGCCTACGACTTATACTTTAAACGAAGCTAAAACAGGAAAAGAGATTCAGGTTATAGAAAATAATCAGGCTCTTGCTGATAAATTAAAAGCATATAATCTTCCTGCAAAAGAATTTTTAGTATTAAAAACAGCCAAAGGAAACGAGCTGAATGCCTGGATTTTGAAGCCTAAAGATTTTGATCCTTCTAAAAAATATCCAGTTTTTATGTACCAATATTCTGGTCCGGGATCACAACAGGTAAACAACGATTGGAACAACAGCGATGATTACTGGTTTTTATCGCTTACACAACAAGGTTACATTGTAGCTTGTGTTGATGGAAGAGGTACTGGTTTTAAAGGTGCTGATTTCAAAAAAGTAACCCAAAAAGAATTAGGAAAATACGAAGTAGAAGATCAGATTGATGCTGCAAAAGTAATTGGAGCTTATCCATATGTTGATGCATCAAGAATTGGAATCTTCGGGTGGAGCTATGGTGGTTTTATGGCATCAAACTGTATTTTTCAGGGGAACGATGTTTTCAAAATGGCAATTGCAGTTGCTCCGGTAACAAACTGGCGTTTTTATGACAGTGTTTACACAGAAAGATACATGCAGACACCTCAGGAAAATGCAAGCGGATACGATCAGAACTCTCCAATAAATCATGTGAGCAAATTAAAAGGTAAGTTTTTATTGATTCATGGTTCAGGTGATGATAATGTTCATGTACAAAACTCAATGCAAATGATGGAAGCGTTAATTCAGGCAAATAAACAGTTTGATTCTCAGATATATCCGGATAAAAACCACGGGATTTATGGTGGTGCAACGAGAATTCAGCTTTATAATAAAATGACTAACTTTATCAAAGAAAATTTATAATTTAAATCAAATTTAACCTTAAACAAATAATGAATAATATGGAAGAAACTAAAGTAAAAACCGCACATCCAAAAGGACTTTGGGTATTGTTTGGAACGGAGATGTGGGAGCGGTTCAATTTTTATGGAATGCGAGCCTTATTAACTTTATTTCTTGTGAATTCATTATTGATGAAGGAAGAAGAAGCGTCTTTAATTTATGGAGGTTTCCTTGGACTTTGTTATCTAACACCAATGTTGGGAGGTTTTGTAGCCGACCGTTTCTTAGGAAACAGAAACTGTATCATTCTGGGGGGATTATTAATGGCAATTGGACAATTGTTATTATTTACCAGTGGAAGTGTTTTCGAGTCTAATTTAGGTTTGGCAAAAATCATCATGTATTCTGCATTAGGGGTTATTGTTTTTGGTAACGGATTCTTCAAGCCAAACATTTCAAGTATGGTAGGAAGTTTATATCCAAAACAAGAAAAAACGAAGTTAGATAGTGCCTTTACTATTTTCTATATGGGTATTAACATCGGAGCATTTTTGGGTCAGTCTATTTGCCCTATATTAGGAGATGTAAAAGATGCAGGCGGAATTAGAGATATTCATGCTTTTAGATGGGGATTCCTTGCGGCTTCTGTTGCAATGTTATTAGGAACACTACTTTTTTACTTTTTAAAAAATAAATATGTGGTTTCTCCGGAAGGAAGACCATTAGGAGGTTTGCCTTCTAAAAATGAAGCATCTGATTTTGAAGAAGGAGAAGCGCAAAAAGCTAATTTTTCTGGTAAATCTTTGACTATTGCAGGAATCGCATTTATTGCATTAGGATTCTTTTTTCACTATGTAGTAGGGCAGAATTTAATTTATACTTTGATTTATTCAAGTGGTATTTCATTGGCAGGATTAATTGTTTCTGATTCTTCATTAACTAAAATCGAAAGAGACAGGATTTTTGTAATCTACATTGTTTCGTTTTTTATAATCTTCTTCTGGGCTGCTTTTGAGCAAGCCGGATCATCTTTGACTTTTATTGCCGACAATCAAACCGATAGAAATTTCTTTGGATGGCAAATGCCTCCATCAATGGTTCAGATTTTTAACGGATTATTTGTAGTTTTACTGGCAGTACCTTTTAGTATACTATGGGATACTTTGAGAGCTAAAGGTAAAGAACCTATTTCTCCGGTAAAATTAGCTGTTGGTCTGGTAGTGATTTCGATTAGTTTCTTTATGATTGCTACTCAGGTTTCTTATATTGGAACTTCAGGATTGCTATTAGTGAAATGGCTTATCTTGTTATATTTCTTAAATACATGTGCTGAGTTGTGTTTATCTCCAATTGGTTTGTCATTAGTTGGTAAATTATCTCCAAAACGTTTTGCGTCTTTATTATACGGGGTATTTTTCTTGTCGAATGCTTCAGGTTATGCTTTAGGAGGAACTTTAGGTTCTATTCTTCCGGCAACAGGAGATAAATTTGAAAAAGCAAAAGAATTAGGAATCGATCTTCAGGCTGTTTTAGATAATAAAGTAGTACCAACCGCTGAACAATTATCTCTTTTAGAACAACATCAGATTAGTGCGCATAACCACTTTTTTGCTGGATTTGAAATTCATAACCTATATGAGTTTTTCATGGTGTTTGTTGTTTTAACTGGTATTGCTGCAATTATATTATTTGCTTTGACTCCATTCCTAAAAAGAATGATGCATGGTGTTAGATAAAAATAATCATAATAATATATAAAAAATTACCTACAGGTTTCGGCTTGTAGGTAATTTTAATTTTAAGAGTTTATAGTTATGTGGAAAAAACACCCAAAAGCATTACCTTTTTTGTTTCTGTCTGAAATGTGGGAGCGTTTTGGTTACTACTTAATGATCGGGATCTTTACTTTATATCTAAAAGATGTAAAGAGTGGTTTTGCTATGACCGAGAAAGAAGCCTCTGATTTGTACGGAACTTTTATTGCATTGGTTTTTCTGACACCATTTATTGGCGGACTGATTGCTGATAGATACTTAGGGTATCGAAAATCTATTATTTTTGGCGGAATTTTAATGGGCATTGGTTACTTCTTAATGGGAATCCATGATATAACAATGCTTTATATTGCCATGACCTTGGTAATTGTTGGAAATGGTTTTTTTAAGCCCAATATTTCTACATTATTAGGCAGTTTCTATTCAAAAGAAGAGTATAAAGACAAAAAAGATGAAGGCTACAATATTTTCTATATGGGAATTAATGTTGGAGGTTTTATCTGTAATTTCTTTGGAGCTGCTTTGCAGATTCTTTTAGGCTGGCATTGGGCTTTTATGGCCGCAGGTGTTGGTATGTTTATAGGAGTTATTGTGTTTCTATTAGGTACAAAACATTATGTAGGATATGACCAGAAAAAAGGAGTACAGGAAGGAGATATGCCATTTTATAAAATTATCCTTTTTATTTTACTACCCTCCTTTATTTTTGGAGCAATTGGCTGGTTGATAAAAGGAGTTGCTTCAGAAACAAATCCGGATAGTTCTATTTTTGGTTCGGATAGTACAGATGCCTTTATTTTTGCCTGTATTCCGATAGTTTTCTTTTACGGATCACTTTATTTTAAGGCTAAAACAGAAGATAAACGATCAATTGGAGCTCTGCTTGCTATTTTTGGAGTAGTTATTTTATTTTGGGGAGTCTTCAAGTTGAATGGCTCGGCACTTACTACCTGGGCAGATCGTTATACTGACAGAGAAGTAACAGGGACAACCGGTAAGCTTGTTGCGAAACTAAAATTGGCAAAAGAAGTCGAATACAAAAAGGAATCTACCGAGCTTTATGATGATCAGTTTCGTTTGCAAAAAGAAAACGGAGTGGTTAAGAAAGAAGTAAATTATCCTTTATATTTTAGAAATGTTGCTCCCGAAAAATTACCTGCAGAAGGAGGTAAGGTGCATCTTTGGGCAACAAACTTAAGTCAGTCAATTAACCCGGCATGGGTTATCATATTAACCCCTTTGATAGTGGCATTTTTCTCCTTTTTACGGGCCAGAAAAAAAGAGCCTTCAACACCTACAAAAATTGCTTTCGGTTTGTTGATTTCGGCATTGTCTGTTTTGGTAATGATCGCTGCTGTAAAAATGGGTAATAACGGAGCAGAAAAAGTTAGTGCCTGGTGGTTAGTGGCAAATTATGGAATCATAACAATTGGAGAATTGTTTTTAAGTCCCATGGGATTATCTGTAGTATCCAAATTAAGCCCTGTTAATATTACTTCGTTAATGATGGGAGGCTGGTTTTTGTCGACTTCGATTGGAAATAAGTTAAGTGGGGTTTTAGCAAGTATGTGGGATACTTACGATGATAAAGCCAACTTTTTTTGGGTAAATTTTGCCTTGTTAATGTTTGCAACTGTACTGATGTTTGTTTTGGTAAAGCAGCTTAACAAAGTGATGAAAGAAAGAGGAATTAATTAATTATTTATAAATAAATGGAGCAGAAAGTCACTTTAGAAGAAATTCAAAATTTTAAAGGCAATTACCCAAAGCAATTGTGGTATTTGTTTTTTGTTGAAATGTGGGAGCGTTTTTGTTTTTACGGAATGCGAGGTGTTCTGGTTATTTTTATGGTAGATCAGCTTTTTCTAAAAGAAGATCATGCCAGCGAACAATATGGTGCTATTCAGGCCTTTGTATATGCCTTTACTTTTATTGGGGGTATTTTTGCTGATAAAGTTTTAGGATTTAAAAAATCATTGTTTTTTGGAGGGATCGTTATGATTCTGGGGAATCTTTTAATTGCTGTTGCGCCCCATGATTTCTTTTATTATGGAATTGCTTTCTCTATCATTGGAACAGGTTTTTTTAAACCTAATGTTTCTTCAATGGTTGGAGAGTTGTACCACGAAGACGATGGCAGAAGAGATGCAGGTTACGGAATGTTTTATGCCGGTATAAATGTAGGCGGACTTTTTGGTGGTGCCTTGTGTGTTTATCTGGGGAAATATTATTCATGGCAATTATGTTTTTTGTCTGCTGCAGTAGTAATGTTTTTAGGTTTGGTAACGTTTTTGTTTACTAAAAAACACCTTGGACCAATTGGAGATTCTCCTTTATTGAATTTAGAACCGGCTAAAAGAAGAATTCGTGAAATTGCCGTATATGCTATATCTATATTAAGTTTACCATTCATTTTTATAATGGTAAAAAATACAGATTATACAGATTACTTCATGTATACAATTGGTATAGTTGCGGTTTTATATTTTGCCTATGAATTGGTTAAATTAGGAGACGTAAAATTGCAAAAAAAGCTTTTTGCAGCATTCTTATTTGTCTTCTTCTACTTTTTGTTTAATGCAATTTATGAGCAAAGTGGTGGATCATTGTCGCTTTTTGCAAAAGATAATCTTACTGATAAATTGTTGTTTTTTACAATTGATCCCAACGTGGTGAACAATAGTTCTAATACCTTTTTTGTTGTAGTTTTAAGTCCTATAGTTGGATTGTTATGGCTTTGGCTGGCAAAAAGAAAATTAGAGCCTAATACGCTAATTAAATTTGGAATTGGATTTTTATTCCTGGCGGCTTCTTTTTATATCTTTTACCTAACTAGATTTTTTGCTGATTCAAAAGGTGTTGCGTCATTGAATGTATTTACATTTGCTTATTTGGTAACTACAATTGGAGAGCTTTGTTTGGGGCCAATCGGAATGTCAATTATTACAAAACTGTCCCCAAAAAGATTGTTTGGAATGATGATGGGACTGTGGTTCCTGGCAAGTGCTTTTGGGCAATTGGCAGCAGGAAAACTAGGCGCTGAGATTTCAAGATCAAACACAGGTGATACATTGCTTTCTAAATTACAATCTTATACAGAAGGATACTATCAACTGGCTATTTATTCGCTAGTTGCCGGAGTTGTTTTAATTGCAATTTCTCCAATTATTAGAAAATTAATGCAAGAAGTAAAATAGACGACATTTTGTAATTCTTTTTTTGTTTAAATTTGTTGAAAATAAAATAAAAATGAAAAAAATATTTTTAATAACATTGTTTTTAGTTGGAGCATTTGCAACGCAGGCACAGGAACTAAAATGGTATACTGATGTAAGAGAGGCAATTACTGTAAGTAATAAAGAACAAAAACCATTGTTAATGTTTTTTACCGGAAGTGATTGGTGTGGTTGGTGTATTCGTTTACAAAATGAAGTTTTAAAAACTCCTGAGTTTAAAAAATGGGCAACAGATAATGTTATTTTGGTTGAACTGGATTATCCTAGAAGAACGCCACAAACACCGGAGCTTAAAAATCAAAATAACGAATTACAGCAAGCTTTTGGTATACAGGGTTTTCCAACTGTATTTTTTACAAGTGCCGAGTCAAAAGATGGTAAAGTAAATTTTAAAGGTTTAGGACAAACAGGTTATGTTGCCGGAGGTCCGACTGCCTGGTTAACAGTTGCAGAAGGAATTGTGCATCCAAAAAAATCATAAAAAGAAAAAATACTTTAAAAAAATAGATAAAGCTCCCTGCGTAAATTGTAGGGAGCTTTTTTTGTTTAGTAAGAAAACTTAATCACTAATTTTGCTTAAATTAAATATTTGGTATTTTATTATAAATAAAAAAACATATAATGTATTTTTTGTATTAATAAAAATTGGAAAATTAAAATAATATGTTAATTTCGTCTTGCTATACTAACCAAAAACGAATTAATATGACCAAAAAATTACTTATCCTACTATTCTTTTTCGGTTCATTTTTTATGCATGCACAAAATCTAGTTTGGAGAACAAACATGACAGATGCTATCGCAATTAGTAATGAACAAAAAAAACCAATGCTAATTCTATTCACTGCCTCAGGTGTACCAGAAAATCTTCAGAACGAAATATTTAAAACTCCTGATTTTGCAGTCTGGTCAAGAGACAACGTTATTTTAGTAAAACTTGATTTATCAGACATTAATGCAGATGACAGTGATAAAGAACAAAATATAAAATTAAAAAATGCATTTGGAGTACAAGATCTGCCGGAAGTTTGCTTTGCAAGTGCTTCTGTTCGAAAAAACAAAACTACATTTAGTGCCTTAGGGAAAATTGCTTACAAACCTGGAGGTGCTAAAGCATGGATCGCAGAATCAAATGCAATTTTGCACCCAAGTGAATAACTAAATTTAAATTAATTTATTTAGTTTAATTTGTAGATTCCCTTTTTGCTTCAGAGTAGAAAGGGATATTTTTTTTGAACAATTCTTTATTACGCAATATGATATTGCTATTTATGGAGTGATTTTTTTTCATTTCGACAAAAAACTGAAATTTTATTGGTGATTTGCTGTTTTTGTTAATTTTTTGTCATTTTTTGTTTATATAAAGCTTGTTTGGTGTGAATATTATGTTAATTTAGTCGCATTAACCTACTAAAGAATTTATTATGACCAAAAAACTACTTATCCCACTATTCTTTTTTGGTTCATTTTTTATGCAGGCGCAAAATTTAGTTTGGAAAACTAATATGAATGATGCCATTGTGATGAGTGATGAACAAAAAAAACCTTTACTAATTTATTTTACTGCGTCTGGAGTATCGACAAGAATTCAGAGTGAAGTTTTTGTAACTCCTGATTTTGCGGTTTGGTCCCGTGACAATGTTATTCTGGTGAAGCTGGATTTGTCTGATGCCGAAATATCTGATAATGTTAGAGATCAAAATGTAAGACTGAAAAATTCTTTGGGTGTCCAGGAGTTGCCTCAAACGTGCTTGGTGTTTGCTTCGGTTAAAAAAGGTAAAACTACTTTTAACAATGTAGGCCTTGTCCCTTTTAGAGGAGGAGCAAAGATTTGGATCTCTGATGCTAATTCGCTTTTAAACCCTTAAGATAAGCTTCTAAGTTTACGGTATAGAAAACCTTTTCATTGTCAAAATGAAAAGGTTTTTTTGTGATTCTGCTATTGGTTTTTATCAAATTTATAAAAGCCATTTTCGCTTGTGGCATGAAAAGAAATTCCCTTTTTAGTACAACTTGTTTTCCATGCTTTTTGGATAGCATAAGAATTTGAAGCATCTGAAATTATTACTCGGGGATGTAAATCCTGTAAAATACGATCCAGGTTTATTTTTGGAGACTGAGTTAATATCAGTATATCCGGTTGAATTTTACTTTCGTAGATACCGGAACTGTCAATGATTAGGATTTTTTGTTTATCAAAATATAAAACATTTTTGATTTTAGAAACGGACTTTAGATTGCCGAAATTTCCAACGATATAAGAATTTAAAACATTGTTTTTTGATGTTTTTACAGAAAGGGTGTCGTTCGAGTAAATAGAAATGTTTTTGCCAGCTCTTTCAGAAATTAAAGTGCTTTTCTTTGTATTGTAAATAACCATCTCATGTTGGCTTTCGATCTCTTTTTTGGTATAAATCAAAGAAAGTTGTGCCAGAATTATAGAGATCATCATAATGATGAACTTGTTATAATTCGGTTTTTTCCACCAAATAATGATAGAAATAATCATAAGGTAGAAAGTAAGCAGATAATAAGAATTAAAACTGATATCCCGTATTACAAACCATTCAAACGAAGCAACCCAATGTATGGTTTCATTAAGGAGATAAATACTTTTCTCGAAAATTTCGATCAAAAATAATGGAGGAGGATAAAACATCGCAAGAATCATTACTACAATACCGGCGATCATGATAAAAGATAAAATTGGGATAATCACAATATTGGTTACAAAAAACAATCCGGGAAATTGATGAAAGTAATACAGACATAGCGGAAGTGTGCCTATTTGAGCGGCAAAAGAAACAGTTAATGCATTCCAGATGTATATCGTGATTTTGTGTTTTGGTGTCCAGATGTTTTTTAATAAAGGCTGTAGCCATACAATTGAAAACAAAGCGATGTAACTCAATTGAAAACCAACATCAAATAAAAAGTACGGTTCAAAAAGCAATATTAATAAAAGCGAAACCAATAAAGTGTGATAAATATTCCCTGTTCTTCGTAAATGATTGCCAACTGCTAAAAAAGAAAACATGACTACTGAACGCAAAACAGAAGGTGATAATCCTGAAATTACCGCAAAAAGACTTAAGGATATTAAAATAGAAACTAATTTGATGAAAGAACCTTTGCGTGTATTTGGAATTGGTCTTAAAATAAAATTAATAAAAAGCATAATAAAACCTACATGTAACCCTGAAACTGATAATATATGTGTGGCACCTGAATATTGATAATCCTGAATAATATCTGATGAGATTTCTTGCTGTTGTCCTAAAATTAAAGCTAAGGCAACATTCATTTCAGCTTTATTAAAATTTGATTTCTCCAGATTTTGAAGTATCTGCGAATGTAAAAGCCCTGAATAATACCAAATGTCTTTTTGAACGTTTTTGTTTATTGAAATTTCAGCTTTATTTAGGTAAACCTGAGCGTAAATTTGTTTGTCAGAAAGATATTTACTGTAATCAAATTGATTGGGATTTTTGTTGGATTTGTTAGGCTGTAAAATAGTACGCGCTTTTATGATGCTGCCAATTTTTAACGGACTTTTAATACTGTCTTTTTGAATGTTTACGATAATCCTGCCTGAATAATGATCATCATTTATAGTGCTGATTAAGGCAGTAAACCTATCGTTGTAACTATTACTTTTTAATTTTTCGCGTAAGGTAAAAGTAATAGTCTGAGGAGTTTCGAACGCTTTTTTGAAATGAATATAATTAGAACTTTGAAGCGAATCGGTATGGGAGATAAGAGTTAAGCTTCCTATGAGAAATGAAATATAGTAAGTGGCTATTCCAAAGAAAGGAAGTAGCTTTTTACTTTTTTTTGATAAAAAATAAACTACTGTAAATACAATTAATCCAAAAATAAACGCAGGAGCAATTATTGTAATTGCAGGTTGACAATAATAAGAAACTAAAATACCAATGATAAACCAAATTGAAATTTTGGTTAAAGGGAAATCTAATACTTTCATGATCTAAAAGTATTAAAAAATATGTAAGAAAAAAGATATATTTCGATTAATTCATTCTATTCAACAATTCTGTTGATTTGGGCAAAGGAATTTTGATAATAGGGTTCTTTTGTAGAAGATATAATAACTCCTTTTGAAGTAGAAGAATGAACAAATTTAATCTCGTTCGAATTAACTTCAACAATCAGGCCCACATGATTAATTTGTTTGCTTTTATTGGTTCTGAAAAAAATTAAATCCCCTTTTTGAGCATCACTAAATTTAATGACTTTTCCAACTTTTGCCTGTTCAAATGAATTTCTGGGTAATTTAATATTCTCAGATTCAAAAGTCGTAAACACCAATCCTGAGCAGTCGTAACCACTTTTTGTTGTTCCGCCAGCTTTGTATCGAACACCAATATTATCAGTAGCGTGTTCGATTAAATTGTTGACAATATATTTGTGCTCCCGTTTCGATTCATTTTTACTAACCGAAGTAGAAGTTGATTTACAGGAAGCAAAAACGATTGCTATAAGGGCTAAAAGGTATATTTTCTTCAAAACAAAAATGTTTTAAGCTTGCTTTAAATCGGATACAATAAGTTTTGCTGTTTTTTTGCTGGCACCAACTCCGCCTAACTTTTGTTCCAGAATGTCATAATTCTTTAATAGTTTTTCACGATAATTTGGCTCAAGTAATTTCTGTAGCTCCTCTTTGATGCGTTTAGTGTTGCATTCTCCCTGAATTAATTCAGTAACAACTTCCTCATCCATAATTAAATTAACAAGCGAAATATATTTTAAAGTAATAATACGTTTTGCAATTTGATACGAAATTGAACTTCCTTTGTAACAAACCACTTCCGGTACTTTGAAAAGAGCAGTTTCCAGTGTTGCCGTTCCGGATGTTACCAAAGCGGCAGTCGAAGAACGAAGTAAATCGTAAGTTTTATTCGAAACAAATTTGATGTTTTTATTACTGATAAATTGCTGGTAAAACTCAAAATCCTGACTTGGTGCACCTGCGATTACAAATTCATATTCCTGAAAATCATTAACAACACTTAGCATAACGCTTAGCATTTTAGTAATCTCCTGTTTGCGGCTACCGGGTAAAATAGCAATAATAGGTTTTTCGCCCAATTGGTTTTCTTTTCTAAATACAGCTTCGTCAAATGCAGGCTGGTTTTGAATCGCATCAATTAAAGGGTGCCCAACAAAATCTACAGGAAAATGATGTTTATCTTCGTAAAAGCTTTTTTCGAAAGGTAAAATCACAAACATTTTATCCACATCGTGTTTAATTGCCTTAATACGATTTTCTTTCCACGCCCAAATTTGAGGAGAAATATAATAATGAGTTTTATAATTTAAAGCCTTAGCCCATTTTGCGATACGCATGTTAAAGCCCGGGTAATCAATAAAAATTAAAACATCGGGTTGAAATTCTAAGATGTCTTTTTTGCAAATCTTTATATTGTTTAAAATCGTTTTTAAATTAAAAACAACTTCAATAAAACCCATAAAAGCAAGTTCTTTGTAATGTTTTACCAAAGTTCCACCAACTTTTAGCATTAAATCTCCACCCCAAAATCTAATTTCGGCTTGAGGATCTTCCTCGTATAAGGCTTTCATTAAATTTGAACCATGCAGATCTCCAGATGCCTCACCGGCTATTATGTAATACTTCATATTGATTTTTTTGAAAAGAATGATTCTGTTGTTTAAACACAAAAGAATTTTTGCAAGACAAATATAAGATTTAAATAAATAAGGTCGAAATAGCCAGAACAATCACAGCAAGTACAACACCTCTTGCTATAAATTCTTTATTTCTTTTTAGAAGAATTAAAAAAACAGCAAGATCTAAAGTAGTACCTATAGTAATTACTTTTCCTAAATAGCCAAGTTCTCTTATCTGTTGAATACCAGTCGAAATGTCAAATTTTGTAAAAAAAGTGATGAACAAATAAGTGCCTAATAACGATGTGAAAATTCCAATTATAAAACCAATCAATAAGTCTTTTTTATTCATTTAATTTCCAGGTATTAAGTTGTTGAATAGAATGATGGGCAGTAAGGTCAAATTGTACAGGAACTACAGAGATATAGCCATTTTCTAAAGCCCATTCGTCTGTATCTTCACCTTTGTCTTCATTAGTGAATTTACCAGTAAGCCAGTAATAATCTTTGCCCGAAGGAGTTTGTCTTTTGTCAAATTTCTGCGCATAATAAGCTTTCGCCTGACGGCAAATTCTTATTCCTTTAATATCTTCTTCTTTTAGTTTTGGAAAATTAACATTGAGCACAACACCCGGAGGCAGTTTGTTTTTAAGAGTTTCTAAAGTAATTTTCTTAACGAATGATTTTATTTGTTCAAAATCGGCATTCCAGTCAAAATCCAATAAAGAAAAACCAATTGCCTGAATGCCTTCAATTCCTGCTTCAACTGCTGCACTCATTGTGCCGGAATAAATTACATTTATAGAGGAGTTTGAGCCATGATTAATTCCCGAAACACACAAATCAGGCTTTCTCTTTAGTATTTCATTTACTGCCAGTTTTACACAATCAACAGGAGTTCCGGAACAGCTGTATTCTGCTACTGCATCATCCTCTTTTGAAATCTTATCAAGAAAAAGCGTATTGTTTATGGTTATAGCATGGCCCATTGCACTTTGAGGTTTGTCCGGAGCCACCACAACTACTTCGCCAATAGTTTCCATGATACTTATTAAAGTTCTGATTCCGGGAGCTAAAATACCATCGTCATTAGTAACTAATATTAGAGGTCTTTCATTTTTCATACTAATAAATTATGATTTTTGTTTGTGGAAAGTGGTTCGTTTTAAAAACAAATGTAGTGACAGATTAGGGGAGAATACTAACAAATAAAATAAAATTTGTCAACTAATTTGAAGAAGATTATGGGGCATCAAACATTTTTATATCTTTAACAAAAAATTATAGTGAACTTGGCTTTGTTGGCATAGTTTTTACCGTAACTTAGATTAAAAAATTTGATGAATGCTATTATTAAGTTTATGAAAAGAAATTATAAAATACTTATAGCCGTATTATGCTTGTCTTTAACCTTATTTGCTTTTAAAATAAATGCAGACAAAACAGTTGATCCGGATCCAAATAGAGATAAAACGCTTTTAGAATTATTAGCATTTGTTATTGAAAAAGGACATTACAATCCTGCAGAAATAAATGATGAATTCTCAAAAGGAATTTTTAAGGATTATATTGAAGCATTAGATCCTTCAAAAAGATTTTTCCTGCAATCTGACATTGACGAATTTAAGCAATACGAATTGCAACTGGATGATCAGTTTTTGAATAAAGATTTAACATTTTTCAATCTTACTTATACAAGATTGATGAAAAGAATGGAAGAGAGCAAAAAACGCTATAAAACTATTTTAGCGCAACCATTCAATTATGATGTTGATGAAACATTCAATGCAGATTACGATAAGTTGCCATATGCAAAAAATGCAACAGAGATTAATGAAAGATGGAGAAAACAAATTAAGTTGTCTACATTGTCTTCTCTTGTGACCAAACAAAAGTTAGAAGAAGATAAAAAGAAAACAGATCCTAACTATAAAGTGAAATCTTTTGAAACTTTAGAGAAAGAAACCCGTGAAAGTTCATTAAAATCTTTAGATGATAACTTTAGTTTGATCAAAGATTTAAACAAAGAAGATTGGTTTTCTGTATATGTAAATTCAATCATGACACGTTTTGATCCGCACACAAGTTACTTTGCTCCGGAAGAAAAAGATCGTTTTGATGTTAATATTAGCGGAAAATTAGAAGGAATTGGTGCAAGATTAACCAAGAAAAATGACTTTACTCAAATTGATGAGTTGATTTCTGGCGGACCAGCCTGGAAAGGAAAACAACTTGAAGCGGGAGATTTAATTTTGAAAGTAGCACAAGGAAACGAAGAGCCTGTTGATGTAGTGGGAATGCGTTTGGATGATGTTGTGAAAAAAATTAAAGGACATAAAGGAACTGAAGTAAAACTTACAGTTAAAAAAGTAGACGGAAGCATTAAAGTAATTTCTATTATCAGAGATGTAGTTGAAATTGAAGAAACATATGCTAAATCCAGTATCGTAGA
Source organism: Flavobacterium chilense (assembly GCF_001602525.1). GTDB lineage: Bacteria > Bacteroidota > Bacteroidia > Flavobacteriales > Flavobacteriaceae > Flavobacterium > Flavobacterium chilense. The sequence goes on along the minus strand of NZ_LSYT01000010.1, from coordinate 68,215 downwards.
GAGAAATGGATTGAAATACGGAGTAATTTATTTACCTAAATTTTATATCGATTTTGAAAATAAAGATGGTCGTGATGCCGGAAAAGATATCGCTCTTGAAGTTGAAAGACTGAAAAAAGAAGATATTAACGGAATCGTGCTTGATGTACGTGATGATGGTGGTGGATCTTTGTCTACTGTAGTTGATATTGCTGGTTTATTTATCGAAGAAGGACCAATTGTTCAGGTAAAATCTGCAGGAAAAAAGAAAGAAGTTTTATACGATAAAGATAAAAAAATCGAATGGGACGGACCACTAGTAATCATGGTGAACAGCTTCTCGGCTTCGGCTTCAGAGATTTTGGCAGCAGCAATTCAGGACTACAAACGTGGCGTAATCATTGGTAGTAAACAAACGTATGGTAAGGGAACTGTACAAAATGTATTGGATTTAAATCAATTTGTTCGAAATGCAAATTATGGAGATTTAGGTGCTTTGAAAATTACAGGTCAAAAGTTCTACAGAATCAATGGAGGTTCGACTCAGTTAGAAGGAGTTCATAGTGATGTTGTTATGCCGGATCGTTATGCATACTTAAAAATGGGAGAGCGTGATATTGATAATGCAATGCCATGGGATAAAATTGATCCAGCCGATTACAGTACTTGGAAATCGAATGAGAATTTTACAAAAGCCATTGAAAACAGTAAAGCAAGAATTGCTCAGAATGCTCAATTCAAGTTAATTGAAGATAATGCAAAATGGATTGATGTTAAGAGTAAAGAGAATACTTATAGCTTAAATATTAAAAACTTTAAAGCTACTCAGGAACAAGTTGAAAATGAAGGTAAAAAATACAAACCAATTTCAGATTATAAAAACAATTTGGTTTTTAAATCTTTACCTTATGAAGAACTGGAAATGAATAGCGATGCAACTTTAAAAGAAAAAAGAGATGCGTGGCATCAGGCATTGGCTAAAGATGTTTATGTAGAAGAAGCATTAAACGTTTTAGATGATTTGCAAACTAAAAGTGTAGCTAAGAACACAAACCCGGGTAAAATCAAAAGAGATAAATTAGTTAAATCTTAATTATATAAAGAATTTAATTTGTTATTAAAACGCTCCAAAAAATTAATTTTTTGGAGCGTTTTTTTGTAAGTTTATATTTGAAGTAAAAAGTAATCAATAAATGAAAAGATATATTCTGTTAGGATTGATAGGATTTGGATTGTTATCATGCAAAAAAGAAATCAACGGTCAAAAGGATTTAAATAATGAGAAAAGCCAAATCCCTTTTGTTTCCGGTCAAAGCGCTACGGATTCATTATATACAACGGCTTATTTGCCTACTTCTACAACAAATCAAATTGTAAAACATCAATATTATACGTTGTCGTATAATGAAAAATTTGAGCAGGCAGAATGGGTAGCTTATGAATTAAAGAAGGAATATCTAAAAGATGCAAATTATAAGCGTCCTTATTTTATAGAAGACCCAAAAGTAACAACTGGTTCTGCAGATTGGAGAAATTATAAAAACTCAGGATATGATAAAGGACATCTTTGCCCGGCTGGTGATATGGAGTTTAATCAAAGTGCTTACAACGATACTTTTTACACATCGAATATTTCGCCGCAAGATCACGATTTTAATAGCAGAATCTGGAACCGACTGGAACAAAAAACACGTTATTGGGCTAGTAAATACAATGATATTTATGTAGTTACAGGTGGAATTTTGAAAGATTCTGATAAGAAAATAGGGACAGAAAAAGTGGCTGTCCCTAAATATTTTTATAAAATTATTTTAGCTAAATCAGGAAAGGAATATAAGGCAATTGCTTTTTTAGTCCCAAATCAAGATAGCGAGAAGTCACTTTATGATTTTGTGGTTCCAATAGAAACTTTAGAAAAAATGACTGGAATTGATTTCTTTCCGAATTTGAAAAACTTAAAAAGTAGTCAGAGCTTTTAACTCAGTAACTGTTTGAGTTGGATTTTCGGCTTTAAATACAAAGCTTCCTGCAACCAAAACATCAGCTCCGGCTTCTACTAATTGTTTTGCATTTTTGCTTGTTACACCGCCATCAATTTCAATTATTGTCGAAGCATTTTTACGAGTAATCAGATCTTTTAGTTTTTTTACTTTAGTATAAGTGTTCTCAATAAATGATTGACCTCCAAAACCTGGATTTACACTCATAATACAAACCAAATCAATATCGTTAATAACGTCTTCTAACAAGTCAATATTAGTATGAGGATTAATGGCAACACCTGCTTTCATTCCTTCGGCTTTGATGGCTTGTAATGTTCTGTGAAGATGTGTGCAGGCTTCATAATGTACTGTTAAACCATTAGCGCCTAAGTCAGCGAAGGTTTTAATGTATCGATCCGGATCAATAATCATTAAGTGTACATCAATATATTTATTTGCATGTTTAGAAATAGCTTCTAAAACTGGCATTCCGAAAGAAATATTCGGAACAAAAACTCCATCCATAATATCAATATGAAACCAATCAGCCTGACTGTTGTTGATCATTTCGATATCTCGTTGTAAATTGGCAAAATCTGCCGCAAGAACTGAAGGAGCGATGAGTGTATTTTTCATTGTGTAGTTGTGTGTGTTGTTTTTTTGCAAAGATAATTTTTTTTAATCGCAAAGTCCGCAAAGATTTACGCAGAGTTCGCAAAGTTTTATGTCAAATATTTGATTGGATTATAAAGTTCACAAAGCTTTGCGGACTTTGTGTTTTTTATAAGATTCAAAAGATAAAAAAGCCTTGCGGACTTTTCGGTTAAAAAATAAAATAAAAAACTCCGGTAATCAGCCGGAGTTTCAATCATCAATCAAAAAACGAACAGTCAATCAAACTGTTGTTTACGTTACAAAGGCTTCAAGTTTTATGTTTCAGGTTACTCAAAGCAACCTGAAACTTTAAACCTGAAACAAATATTATTTATCCTAAATAGGTTTTAAGGATTTTACTTCTAGAAGTGTGTTTTAATCTACGGATTGCTTTTTCTTTAATCTGACGAACACGCTCACGAGTTAAATCGAAAGTTTCTCCAATTTCTTCTAAAGTCATTGGGTGTTGGTCGCCAAGACCAAAATACAAACGAACAACATCTGCCTCTCTTGGGGTTAATGTTTCTAAAGAGCGTTCGATTTCAGTACGTAATGATTCGTGAATTAATTCTCTGTCCGGGTTTGGAGATTCTCCAGAACGTAAAACGTCATAAAGGTTAGAATCTTCCCCTTCAACAAGAGGTGCATCCATTGATAGGTGACGACCAGAGTTTTTCATAGACTCTTTTACGTCATTTACAGTCATGTCTAGTTCTTTTGCAATTTCCTCAGCAGAAGGTGGACGCTCGTTAGATTGCTCTAATAAAGCATACATTTTGTTGATTTTATTGATAGAACCAATTTTGTTTAATGGTAAACGAACAATACGGGATTGTTCTGCCAAAGCCTGAAGAATCGATTGACGAATCCACCATACGGCGTAAGATATGAATTTGAAACCACGAGTTTCATCAAAACGTTGAGCAGCTTTAATTAAACCTAAGTTTCCTTCATTAATTAAGTCAGGAAGAGTTAATCCTTGATTTTGATATTGTTTTGCCACCGATACAACGAAACGTAGGTTGGCTTTTGTTAATTTTTCTAATGCTCTTTGATCACCGGCTTTTATTCTTTGTGCTAATTCTACCTCTTCATCAGCGGTAATTAGGTCAACTTTTCCAATTTCTTGTAGGTATTTGTCTAACGATGCAGTTTCACGATTGGTTACCTGCTTGGTGATTTTAAGTTGTCTCATGTTATTTGTCTCCTCAATTTTTAAGTGTACAAATGATTATACGTACGAAGTATCAAAAAAGTTACAACGAAGTAAAAAATATTTTAAAATTTATCTTTTTTTCTTGATACTGCCAAAGCCTTAATTAATAATAGGGTCTTTTATCTCTATAAAATCTTTAATGAAAACCGGTTTTCCACTAGTAGAACATCCTTCAAGCACTATCTCAAACTTACCTGATACATCTGATGCATAAAATGTGATTTTTGAATCTGAATTGCCTAAATTAACTTTTGGCATCCATAATAACTGATGTCTGTAATCAGGAATTCTCGCATTTTTATTGTCTGCATAATCTGGCTGAAAATATTCCTTTTTAGACTGAGGTCTCAATAATTTAGGTCTTAAAATAAAACTGCCTTTTAGTTTGGTGTCATAATCTCCGTTTTTTGTAGTGAATACAACTACACCATTAAAAGATTTTGCTCCATAATAGTAAATTCCCTTAACAACATTAACTTTATAAATATTTTTAGGATTGTAAGCAAAAAGCTCGCTAAGATCTTCTATAATTAATCCGTCAACAACGATTAAAGCAGGTAACTCTGATTCATAGTTTGGATCATAATCATAAACGTGAATAGAGTAATTGTTTTTGTTTTTTGTAAAATAGGTACCATAAACAACTTCGGTTATGGTTTCTTCCATGGTTGGGAATCTTGTAAAGGCATCCAGTTTGTATTCTTTTGATAAATTACCATAAAAAGGAATTGTATCAGTTGAAGCCAGTAAGCTATCTTTCTTAACATTATAATAAGCATTCTCAATTTGACTTGAAATCAGTCTTTCAGATATGTTTTGTTTAAAATCAGAATCGAACTGAAGAGTGGCAAATGTTAGATTTGAGAAATCAATTTCTTTTTGTTTGTCAATTTCAACAGTATAATCCTGTTTGTTATCTTCAATAATCTGAACAATTATATTCGAACCAGGATTTGGCTTTTCCAGATTAAAAATAAATCTGCCTTCAGTATCTGTTTTAGTTAGCTTTAAATTGTTGTTTTTACCTACTATAGAAAGGGCAATTTTTTTGTTTTTAACATCGGAACCTTTAGAGGATATTTTCCCGGAAATTATTTCACCACGTAATTCTGGTAATATAAAATCAGTGTTTTTTATTTCGTTATCAAAATTTTTATTAGAATTGACTGTTTCAAAGGTTGGTTTATTCTCAGATAGGAAACCATCTTTTTTTCTAATTGAAAGTGTATAATTACCTTTTGCAAACTCGTCAGAACTTGTGTTGATTTTCAATTCTATCAAATCTCGGGTTTTATATTCTTTGTTTTTTAAGTCAAAAGAGATGTTTTCGTTAGTTTTGATTTCTCCTGTAGCAGATTGTTTTTGAGAGACTGTATTGGTTAGTTTTTCCTTGTACGGATTAACAATATAAATATCAATATTACAATATTCAGGTGCCTTTTTATTGAGCATCCAGTTTGTATATCCTATCAGTTTATAGTTCCCGGTTTCCAGGGTTGTTGGAATAAAAAAATCACCATTGGCAGTGCCATTCTCTAAAAAGAGTTTATGAGTAAAAACAGTTTTTTTATTACTGTCTACAAGTTGTAAATAAGCGACCTTACTATAATCTGATATTGTATTTGTTGATTTATTGATACAAAACATTTTATATAAAAGAATTTCTCCTGTCAGATATGAATTGGTATTAGTGCTAACATAAAGTGACTCATTTAGTTTTCGGTCTATTTGGTTCAGTTCAGTGACAGTACTGGTTTTCTGAGCAAAGGAAGTTTGCTGAAAACTAACTGTTAAAGCTATAATTATTATATGTTTTAATCTATCCAAAATGATGGTTTTATGTTTGATGAAAATGAAGTACAGTCTCCGCATTCGATAGGGTATAAGATATAATCTCCGCTTTCGTCAGGGAAATATGTTTTTAATCCTGTGCCGAGTAAATCAAGTATTATATTACCTTGACAGTCAGGTGGGCCAAAGCAATATGTAAATATGTAATTTTTGACATCTCCATCCGGAATCGGGGCAGGGCAATTATATTGATAAGGAGGGATTAATTGTCCGGGAAGAACATCTGTAAAATTGAAAAATAATCTTTTTTCTGAATAAGAAGAAACATCAAAATAGCCAATTACTTTTTCTCCCGGATTGTCAACGGGGTTGATGTTGCCGTAAAAAAAGCCAGGTTGAGTTTGTGATAAAATACTTCCTGTATTTGATATTTCTTTTAGAGTTTCAAAAAAAGTATGGGCTGCCAGACTTTGAACGTATTGTTTTACTAAAATACTATATCTGCTTCTAATGATTGGATCATTACTGCTAATAAATCTAACAGGAAAATCAGTTACTTTATCTTGGGCAAGTTGATTGGTATTTGTTAAGATTAATTCATTTGATTTTCGACTTGAAAAGCAAATTCGGGCTTCTTCTTTTCTTTCTAAAAGATCGACTCTGCCTTTTGGATTTGAACCGGCAGGATACAGTACAGGAACAGCTTTTTGATAATACCATTTTGGGGCAATAATTTTATACGTTTCTTCGTATTCATATCTGTAATATCTTGAATTATTGGTAGGGTCTGAACTGTTTACAGTGATTTCTATCCCAAGTTGCCCGTTTTTTGTTATAGCATTAGATTCTAATTTATCAATTTGAGTTTGTTGGGGTAATTTTTCAGTAGTCGAAATATAGGATCTTCCATTGCTTGTGCGAATATGCAATTGATATGTACGATCCGGACTTGCCTGGAATTGACTTATAGAAACATAAAGTTGTCCACTTTCTTTAAAGTCATATTTGTTGCCAATATCATCTGTTATAAAAACTACGGCTTTGCTTTCAAAAGTGGGCGTTTTTTCTTCAAGTTTGTATGTTCTCGAAACTTTTATTTCTTGGGTTTTAAATTGATTTGTAAGGGTTGCTTCAATTACGACAGCATCTTCAAAACCATTTGCTTGATATTGGTATGGCGTTGTACAACCTAATACTGATGAAAGAATTATGGTGATAAGAGATCTATATAGGAGGCTTTTTTTCATAACCTTTTAAAATTTAAAATTATAAGTAATTGTTGGTATTGGGACAGAAAAAATAGAGGTTTTGTAGGCCTTTACCTCTCCTTCTTTTGTTACAAAAAAGATAGAATATGGATTATTTCTTCCAAGTACATTGTAAACAGAAATATTCCAGAAACTATGTGCTAATTTTTTTATTTTATGATTTCCTTCAATATTTAATCCTATATCTAATCTGTAATAATCCGGTATTCTGTATTTGTTTCGATCACTATATAGTGTATATTCAGCTCCGTTATAGTTGTATTTTCCAATAGGATACGTTATCGGTCTTCCTGTTTGATATACAAAATTGGATGAAAAGCTATAACGATGTGTGAATTTGTAATTCATCACAATACTTACATCATGAGGTTTGTCAAAATTAGTTGGAAAATAAGCTCCATTGTTTACTTTTTCATCATTAAACTGACTGTCAAGTTTTATAAACGTTCTGGAGTAAGTATAACCAATCCATCCATTAAGTCTTCCAACTGATTTTTTTAATAAAAACTCAACACCGTAAGCTTTTCCATCGCCTTGTAACAACTCTGTTTCCAGATCTTTGTTTAAAAGTAAATTTGCTCCAACTTTATAATCTAAAATGTTTTTAGATGTTTTGTAGTAACCTTCAAGACTTAATTCGATGTCTTTATAATCTAGTTTTTTGAAAATTCCTAATGAATATTGTAATCCGCTTTCTGGTTTTACATTTAAATCAGATAATTTCCATGTATCAGTTGGTGATTGGGTTGTATTGTTGGTTAAAAGGTGAATATATTGGTAATTTTTATCAAAACCTGCTTTTACAAATAAGCTTTCATCGAAAATGTATCTTAAAGCAATTCGTGGTTCAAAACCTCCAGTAGTATTAATTACTTCATTATTGCCATATTTTTTTTCTTCTATAACAGTTGAAGGCGTCTTAGGAACACCATCCTGATAAATTTTCTGAGTAGACTCTCCTAATGCAGCATATAGAGAATATCGTGCTCCGATGTCCAGTAAAAGTTTTTCGGTAATCTTAAATTTATCTGAAAAAAATACTGCAGATTCCAGTCCTTTTTCATTGTCAATTTTTATTGGAGTAACTAATGATTCTCCATTTGGACTTATTTCTCCCGGATTTACTTTGTATAATTTGCTTGATATTCCGTATGTGAATTTATGTTTACTGTTTAATTCGCTGTTAAATTTCAAACTTGCCTGAGTTTCATCTATTTTATATTTAAAAATAAACGATTCAGGATTTGCTGATTCGTAATTAATACTGAATTTATACTCACTATTAGACACATTGAATTCGCTATTGTTTTTTTCGTTAAAGGAATGTTTCCATTTTAAAGAAACAAGGCGATTGCTGTATTGATATAAAGAATCAGGAGTTATAGTGTATTTGTCTTTACTATAATAACCTGTCCCTTCAACTGAATTATTTTTGTTTATTTTGTGCGTATATTTTGCAAATAAGTCATAAAATGAAGCCTGGCTATTTTTTAGATTTTCATCATCTAATGATTTTAAAATCCAATCCGAATAGGTTGCTCTTCCTCCTACTAATAAACTTGCTTTTCCTTTTACAACAGGAATTGAAGCAGTAAGATTACTTGTTACCGGACCAATTCCTCCTTCGCCGGAAATTTTTTCGGTATTACCATTCTTGGAAGTGATATCAAAAACAGATGATAATCTGCCTCCAAATTCTGATGGTATGCCTCCTTTATAGATGTCTACTTTGTTTATAGTATAAGGGTTAAGCGAAGAGAAGAAACCAAAAAGGTGAGCAGGATTGTATATTGTTCCGTTATCTAGTAACATTAAGTTCTGATCTTCTTTTCCTCCACGCACATTAAATCCAGAAGAACCTTCGCCAGCAGTTTTTATCCCGGGAATTGTTAACGCAATTTTTAATACATCTCGCTCTCCAAGTACTAAAGGAACAGTTTTTACACCTTCGGCTTCAATTGTAGTAACTCCTGTTATAGCTGTTCTAATATTTTGACTATTTTTTCCTTTTACAACAACTTCTTTTAGCTGATTTATTTTTTCAATGATAGAAAAGTCCAAAGTTCCATTACTGTAAACCATTATTTTACGGGATGTATTGTTGTATAATAATGATTCAATTTCGATTGTGGCAAGTCCTTCAGGGAGTTTCAAGCTATAAAATCCTTCGCTGTTTGTAACAGTTGTGATGTTAGTGTTTTTTACTTTGACTGTTATGTCTGTTAAATGTTTTTCGTTTTTTAAATCGGTTATGTGACCAGAAATAGTGTATAAATCTACGTTAGAACCTATGCTTTCTTTGCCAATTAATGCAATTGGAGCTGTTTCTTCTGTTTTGTTCTTTTTGACAGAATCGTACTGCTGAAAAAAAACAGGAATGTTTTTACCATTAGGTTTGTTATTATCAAACTTATCGTTGATAATACTGTTTTTTGTTAAGATGATTTTATTCTTGTCAATAAAAAAGTTAAGGTCTGTATCTTCAAAAACTTTGTTTAATACCTCTTGTATGTTCTTATTGGAATAGCTGCCTGATATTAAAACATTTTTATCGAACCAATTTTCCTGAAAGTAGAATCGATAACCAGTCGAAGTTTCAATTTTCTTTAAAACCTCGATCCTGTTTATATTGCTAAAACTAAGATTAACATTGTTCTTTTGATCTTGTGAATAGATTAATTGATTAAAACCGAAAAATAATAGGAGTATGGTAAATATTCTCATTGGGATAACTTCACTGATTTAATTAATAGACTTTAATAGATTCTTCATAAATAGCGGGGGATTATCCTTTTTTAGACTTCTGTAATCAAAATAAAAATCGTTGATTTTCTTTTTATCATTTGGGAATAACAGGATGATTTCCTTTTTATCATTTATTTGATAAAATTTGTTTTCTCTTAATAAAATGAAATCATATTTGGGAGCAAATTCTATTAAATCAATCTCGGCTTTATTGATTTTTTTCTTCTCTTTATAATGTTTAATAAAAAGAGTTGTGCTATTCTTAATTAGTACTTCTTCATAATATCCTTTTTTGAAAGGAATTGAATTAGTCATTTTTAAATTAACAAATTTCTCATTTCTTATTTTAAATGAACTGACGTTTTCTTTAATAAGGTTGACTTTTGTAGTGTTTGACTCGCCATAAGGTTTTAAAATTAGCTCATCGCTATAGGTGTCGTAATTTAATAATAAATCAAAATAATCCTGATTGTTATAACGGATATTTCCTTTTTCGAAGTTTTCAGAAATATAATAACGATTTTGGTTATTGGATATTCTGTCAAAATTTAAATGAGCTGGTCCATTTTCAAAATCTAATGATTCAATACCTATATTGGAATCAAACCAATTGTACACAGAAGCAGTTTCGTTATTGGTTTGGCAATAGGAATTAGAAATGTTTGAGATTATCCCAAATAGAATAAGATAAAAGAGTTTTTTTTGATTTTTTTTCAAAGGATTGGCGGTTTGATTTTGGTTTAAGGTTTTCAAAAATATCAAAAAAAATGTTAATTTGTAATATATAATTGTTAAAAATTGTTATTTTTTGGTTGATAATAAATTTAAGAAAGCTTTTTAAAAATAAAAGCACCCAACTTTAAATATAAAGTTAAGGTGCTTTTGCTGGAAAAAGGGGGCAAAATTTATGATCTAATCTGAATAATCATCAGAAGTGTTTAAAATATCGTCGAATATTTTTTTTAGGGATTTTATGTATAATGGAAAGGCAACAATTAATAATATATATTCTTTTCTTAGTACAGTAACATCGTCTAAAATCTCATATAAACTCGGAATAATTAATGTTAATGAAATAGCAATACCAACCCAAGGATTATTTTTTATTTTTTTAAAAATCGATAAAATCTTCATGTCTAGTTGTCTGTTTAGCGCGATTCTCATTTATTTTAATTTTGATTTGAGGTTTCTTGGAGGTAAAAGTAAATTTCATTTTTTGGTATGAAATTTAAAATGTCACGAAAGCCGTTTTTCTTGTCATGAAATTTCAAAAAACCTTTGTGAATGGTTGTGTTTATTCTAAAAACAAAAAAATCCTCCCGAAATAGAGAGGATTTATGATCGTATTGTGAGTTGATGTTATCAGGACAAAATATTCATTTTTTTTAAAAAATCTTTGTAAGTGTCGCTTAGATTAATTTTGTGATCTCCTTTAAGGATGATAAGATTGTCTGCGAGGATGATCTCTTCAATTTTATCCGTATTTACAATGGTATTTCGATGTGTTTTTACGAATTTGTTTTTGTCTAATAAATTACTGATTTTGGTTAAGGATATCTGAATCACAAATTTTTCTTTCTCGGTAATAATATTGCAGTAGCGTTCTTCAACTTCGATATATAGAATTTCGTTTATAGCTACTTTTTTTAGGGAATTTTTTTTCTTGATAAATAAATAATCATTGGTAACTACAGTATCTTGTTCTTCGCTCATAAAAACATTTGGCTGAGCATAAAACTTTTCTAGCGCCATTTCTATGGCGTATAGAATCTCGAGTTCATTAAAAGGTTTTAATAAAAAACTAAAAGGTTTGGTAAGTTTTGCTCTTTCAAATATCTGACGATCCTGAGAACTAGTCAGAAAAACAAATGGTTTCGATGCATTTGGAATAATGTTAATCGATTCAGCAAATGTTATTCCATCAGGTTTGCCATCCAGAAAAACATCGATAATTATGATGTCTACTGTACTTTCGTAAAATAATTTTAAGGCTTCAGCAAAGCTTTTGGCAACTCCTGTAACAGTATAGTTGTTTTGAAGCAATACTTTTACCAAAGCATCACTTTGTTCCGGAGTATCTTCTATAATTAATACATTAATATTATCCATTGGGTATTTGTTTTTGGAGAAACAAGTATCTTCTTTACAAGACTTTTGAAGTAGTAAAGTTAAACGATTATTATAGAAATAAGAATCGTTTAGGTTGTATTTTTTAATGTCAATTCTTAGAAAAAGTTATTATGGCATAATCCTTAAACAATTGTTTTCGGAAATGTCAGGATCATTTTAGTTCCTTTGTTAATCTCACTTTCAATGGCTAATGTTCCGCTATTTTTTTGAATCATTTGTTTACACAATTGCAAACCTAAACCTGTTCCTATAATCTCAGAGTTAGCTTTTTTGGCTAGTAATTCGCTATCCGTAAGTAGTTCTTTAATTGTATTCTCGGTCATTCCAATTCCGGTATCTTCAATAATGAGTTGACAGAAACTTTCGTTTGTATCTTGACTGTAAAACTTTATCTGACCGTTTTGATTAGAAAATTTAATAGCATTATCTAATAAATTTCGAAGTACGATTTTTAGAGAATCCAGATCGACAAAAATAAATGTATTTCTTGAAACCAGATTTTCAAAAATAATTTCTTTGTCTAAAAGTAGGGGCTTGTAGTTGTACTCAATTTGCTGTACAATAGAATACAAATGAACTGATTCTTTATGAAAATACAATTGTTTGGTTTGTAGCATTGCCCAGTGCAGTAAATTGTCTAACAAGCTATAAGCGCCATTTGCAATACTACTGTTTTGAATGATAAGCTGATGCAGCTCATCATAATTTTTGGTTTCGAGTGTTGCGGCTAATTTAGCATTGCTTGTTTTTAAGGCGTTTACCGAAGATCTTAAATCATGGCTTACGATAGAGAATAATTGATCTTTGGTAGCATTAAGTTCGTCAAGTTTGTTTTTTTGGAGTAGGATCGTTTTGGCATTTCTTACTTTTTGACCATATAAGTAAACCGCTCCGGTTAAAATTAATAATAAACCAATGGCGGCAAAAAACAAACCGTTACGTTGTGTATTTTTAAGTTTGTTTTCGACTTCTAAAACTTTAATTTGCTTTTGTTTTTGAGCTACAGCAAACTTTTTTTCAAAATCGGCAACTGCCCATATTTTATTTTGATTGTTAAGGGAGTCTTTCCAGTCTTCTGATTCTTTTCTGTATTCTAAAGCCTTTTTGAAATTACCTCTGTTTTCTTCAACAACAGCCATATTGAATGCTGTAGTTTGTTTTAAATCAAAATCCTTTATATTTTTAGACAATCTATAGGCTTTTTGAAAATAGTATATAGCTTGTAGGTCTTTATATTGGGCGTAATAAAAATTTGCAATATTTATATTAGATCGAACTACACCTTTTGTAATTTGTTTGGGATTTAAAAGGGCATCTTTTGTAAAATAAGATTCCGCTTTAGTAAATTGGTTTAAGTGTAAATAACATATTCCAATATTTGCATATAGGTAGGCTATTTCACTATCGTCTTTGTGTTTTAAGATTCCTTTTTCAGCCTTTAGATAATGAATAATTGCTTTCTTAAAGTCCTTTTCGTAGTAAAACAATATTCCAATATTATTATCTACTAGATAATAATATTGGAAGGATTTGTTTATTAAGTTAAATTCTATATAGGCTTGTTTATAAAGTCCTTTTTTTTTAAACGCTTGTCCTCTAAAATAATGACAATAATCCTTAGTTTCTAAATCAATGCTAGAGTTCAATTGCTTCATTGAATATACTAATGTCGAATCCCATTCTTCTTTAAAAAAAAAGTATTGCGCTTTGTTAAAATATTGTCCATTTTTTAAGGAACTTCCTTTTTTTTGGATTGCAATATCAAAATAGTTTGAACTTTTTTCTTGTTGCGAGAAAATTATTAGTGGTAAAAAAAGCAACAGTAAAAGAAAATTATATTTTTTTTGAGTCATTACTAGCATTTTATAAAATCACTAAAAAAGGATTGTATTAATGATTTATGAATTGTAAGTTTGATCATTATATATTTACCACAAAATGATATTCATTAATAAAAAATGATTTAAACCTAATGGGTATAAAGAGACATTTTTTTGAATTAATCATTTACACTTGTCTTTGTACCTCTAGATATTTTTGGATCCTCGCCATCTCCACCTCCAACAATAGTTGACGAAACCGTATATTGTAAATAACAAATGACTTCTGTGATGTCTCCAACAGTTTCTGATGTATAATCTGTTTCTACATAATAAACATCATAAGTGTCCGGAGAGTCCTTGTCCCACTCGTAGTCAAAATAAATGGTGAAAGTATCACCGTCTTCTGATACTGATTGTACAGTTGGCTTTTCTGGCTCTTTAGGGTTGATGTATAAGGTGGCGCAGATTTTTAATGTTTTTACTCCGTCATTATCATAAAAGTTTGCTGATGCCAAAGGAGGAATAGGATAAGTTAAATTTTGGATGTCTTTAAATTCAAAATCCAGGGTGTTGATTTTTTTGTTTTGCTTAACTTTTAAAGTCATAATAGGGGGTTTAAGGTTAATAATTATATTTTTGGTGGGTTAAAGGTATTTTTTTTCTTTCAAAAAGAATACTAAAATTCGTGTTTTTTTTAGTTTTATTCCCGTTAAAAAAAAACGACAACAAAACTTTCAATTTAAAATATTTATTTGATTTGTTAAATAACAAAAAATAACTCCAATTCAATTGTTTGAATTGGAGTTATCTGTTTAATAATTAATTAGAATAAACTTGTTGTTTTAAAATAACAAATCAACCTGAGAGTTTATTTTTTCTTTGTAATAATCAATTTTCCGGAGAGCACGATTAAAAAATAAATTTTGCTCCTTAATTCCTGATTGTCCTAAGGGTTTAGAATTGATTATTTGCTGTTTGAAAAACTGATGAACATTTTTACAGCTGTCTTTGTTATCAGTAATAAAGTACCCTAAAAGAGTATAAGGCACAAACATGGTTAGTTTTTCTTCCGCTTCAATCAACATGTTGTTGTTTAAAAGTATAAGTTCATTGTAATAAATAGAAAAGTTGTTATTAGGTGTATTACATTTTTCCTGTATCAAAAGTATAATTCTTTTTAAATCTTTACAGAGTGCATTCGCATTTTTCAGGTTAAGAAGACCAGCTTCATAAAAATATAAAATTTGCTGTAAGCTGCTGTTTATGGTAGTGTCATTCCAGATTTCATTTACAATCGTTTTTTCATAAACATTTTTTAATCTTTCCATGTATTGGGCAAAAGACTCTTCGATTACAAAATTTTCAAAAGAGACTTTTTTCTGGTTTGTATTTAAAAGATTCAGCCAGACAAAAGCTTTGAATTTGGATAATATCGTTCCTTCCATAAAATAAAATAGCGGAATATCTTTTGCAGAATAGTATAATATAGTATTTGGATTTTTGGTTAATACATCGATTTGTTCTGCTGAAGATTTGAAATAGTGAAGCATGTCTTTTAATGTTTCTATTTCAATTGTTTTTTCGATAATAACCTTTTCTTTTTTAGAAAATAAGTTATCAAGAGAAATGCTAAAGTGATTGGCTAATTTGATAGTTTCATCAATAGAAAACTTGCTCTTTCCGGATATTCTTCTGTGTGAAGCGTCGTAGCTGATTTCCAAAACAGCTGCAATTTGATCTATAAGCGAAACTGACTTAGGAATTTTGTTTCGTATTGCCTTTAAAAATGATTCCTGATATTCCATAATTTGCGATAATCACAAATATATAAAATAAATTTATTGATTTTGGCAAATTGAAATGTGATAATTGCAATAGGTTTGCGTGGTAATTTTAAAATAATAATAGTTTATGAAGGCTAAATATTTCAGTAAATCGGAAGAGGAAAAAATGTTTTTTTCTGCTTTAAAACAACAAGTATATGAAAAACTTAATAATAAGGCTGTTTCTTTTGGTGATTCTAGATTTTGGTTTAAAGGTTTGTTTTGGACTCTAATTTGTTATTTATCTTATTCTTTGCTTTTTTTAGATTCTATAAGCAAAATAAATTTTTGGATTTTATATCTGATCTTTCAATTATCAGGATTGTTGATCGGTTTTAGTCTTGGGCATGATGCTTCGCATAATACTGCTTTCAAAAATAAAAAGGAAAATGCTGTTTTGCATTTTTTTAGTTTTCTTACAGTAGGAATTGATCCTTTGCTCTGGGGATTAAGGCATATTAGGTCGCATCATTTATATGCAAATGTAGAAGGAAGCGATATAGACATAGATAAAAATCCTTTTTTGAGATTAAGTCCAACGCATCCATGGAAATCAAAACATAGATATCAGGCTTATTATGCGCCATTTGTTTATATGTTCACTCTGTTGCATTCTGTTTTTATGAGTGATTGGGTGTATTTATTTTCGAATGAGTATGATTGGATGAAAAGAGGTGTCTCTAAGGTGGAATTGTATTTAAGATTTATATTTTATAAGATCTTTTATTTTTCTTTAGTATTGGTTTTTCCAATATTGTATTCTAATTTTTCATGGAGTTTTATCGTTTTAAGTTATTTTACTGCCAGTGCTTTTACGTCTATGGTTTTTATTATTATGCTTGTTGGAACACATTTTTTTGATGGTGCAGATTATCCTCAGCCTGAAGGTGAATTTCTTGAACATACATGGGCAGTTCATCAGCTTCATACGAGTTGTGACTGGAATGCAAATAAAGGCTGGGCAAGGTTTTTAAGTGGTGGTTCAAATTGCCATGCGGCTCATCATCTTTTTCCTAATATTTGCCATACTAATTATAGTGAAATAAATGAAATAATCGAAGAGACGGCAAGAAAGTACAAGCAGCCCTATCATCATAAAACATTATTCGAGATGATGTTTTCTCATTTTGTGCATTTGCATAAAATGGGTAATCCCTAATTGAGAAATAATGGTTACGTAGTTTTGAACGAAAAACCCCAATTCAACTGAATGAATTGGGGTTTTCTATGAATAAACCTTTAGTAAACTAAGATCTGATTACTCTTTTTTCTCCTCGCGTGGAGGTCTTGGAACTAGTGCTTTTTTAGACACTTTTTCTTTTTTAGTTTTAGGGTCAACTCCTAAGTATTTCACTTGGAAAACGTCTCCCATTTTAACTACATCGGCAACATTTTCGGTACGTTCCCAAGCTAACTCAGATACGTGAAGTAGTACTTCATTTCCTGGTGCAGCAGTATACTCAACAACAGCTCCAAAATCTAGCATTTTGATCACTTTTACTTCGTATGCTTCTCCTAATTGTGGTTTGAAAGTAATAGAAGCAATTTTTGCTAATACTGCTTCAATTCCAGCAGGATCTGTACCTAAGATTTCGATAACACCTTGCTCGTCAACTTCGTTGATTACAATAGTAGTTCCGGTAGCTTTTTGTAATTCCTGAATTACTTTTCCTCCAGGTCCGATTAATGCTCCAATAAAGTTTCCAGGAATAGTTCTGGTAATGATTTTTGGTGCATGCGCTTTTACGTCAGCTCTTGGAGTTGCAATCGTTTCAGTTAATTTACCTAAAATGTGTAAACGTCCATCACGTGCCTGACCTAAAGCCTGCTCCATAATGTCATAACGTAAACCATCAATTTTGATGTCCATTTGACAAGCTGTGATACCATCAGCAGTTCCGGTTACTTTAAAGTCCATGTCTCCTAAGTGATCTTCATCACCTAAAATGTCTGACAATACAGCAAATTTCTCTCCGTCAGTAATCAATCCCATAGCAATTCCAGAAACTGGTTTTACCATTTGAACTCCAGCATCCATCAAAGCCATTGTTCCGGCACAAACAGTTGCCATAGAAGAAGAACCGTTAGATTCTAAAACCTCAGAAACAACACGAATTGTATAAGGACAATCTGCAGGAATCATATTTTTTAAGGCTCTTTGAGCTAAGTTACCGTGACCAACTTCTCTTCTTGAAGTTCCTCTTAGTGGTTTTGCTTCACCAGTTGAGAAAGGAGGGAAGTTATAGTGTAAGTAGAATTTCTCTTCACCTTGTTCAGATGGAGAATCGATTTGGTTTGCTTCTCTGGAAGTTCCTAAAGTTACAGTTGCCAAAGCTTGAGTTTCTCCACGTGTAAATAAAGAAGAACCGTGAACTCTTGGTAAGTAATCAGTTTCACACCAGATTGGTCTGATCTCTGTAGTCTTTCTTCCGTCTAAACGAATTCCTTTTTCAAGAATTACATTACGAACAGCTTCTTTGTTTGTTTTGTAGAAATATTTTCCAACTAAACCAGCTAAATCAGCGTTTTCAGCATATTCTTCTTCTGTAAATAAGGCTTTCGCTTCTTCTTTAACAGCTGCAAATTTTTCGCCTCTTTCGCTTTTTCCAGAAGCTTCCTGTGCAATAGTGTAGCATTTATCGTAAGCGGCAGCTTTTACTTTAGCGTAAACAGCTTCGTCTTCAATTTCACCTTCGTAAGTTCTGTATTCTGGAGAACCAACAGCTGCTCTTAATTTTTGTTGAGCAACAATTTGAACTTTTATAGCTTCGTGAGCAAATTTAATGGCTTCTACCATTTCTGCTTCTGAAATTTCTTTCATCTCTCCTTCAACCATTGCAACAGAATCCATAGAAGCACCAATCATCATATCGATATCAGATTTTTCTAAATCTTCTCTGCTTGGATTGATAACAAATTTTCCGTCGATACGTGCAACACGTACTTCAGAAATTAAGTTATAAAACGGAATATCTGAAACTGCTAATGCGGCAGATGCAGCTAAACCTGCTAATGCATCCGGCATAACTTTTTCGTCATGAGACATTAATTGAATCATAACTTGTGTTTCAGCATGGTAATCGTCTGGGAAAAGCGGACGTAAAACACGGTCAACTAATCTCATTGTTAATACTTCACTGTCGCTTGGACGTGCTTCTCTTTTAAAGAAACCTCCCGGGAAACGACCAGCTGCTGCAAACTTTTCGCGATAATCTACTGTTAATGGTAAAAAATCAACGCCTGGGTTGGAGGTACGGGCTGAAACTGCTGTCGCAAGTATCATCGTGTCTCCCATTCTTACTACTACAGAACCGTCAGCTTGTTTTGCTAAACGCCCTGTCTCGATTGTGATGCTTCTGCCATCACCTAAATCGATCTTTTCTACAAATAATTGTGGAATCATAATTTTTCCTTATTGGTTATACAATGGGTTTTAGTTGTGTTGTAGTTGTTGTGTGTGTAGTTGTTGTTTCTAAAACCCAATGAAAAACCAAACTTTTTTTCTTATAAAATGCTTGTAATGTAAAAACAAAAAGAGGCACTCTCGCACCTCTTTTCTATATTGATTATTTTCTGATATTCAATACTTTGATAATCTCACGATATCTGTTGATCTCTTTCTTTTTCAAGTAATCCAACAAAGCTCTTCTTTTACCTACTAATAGTACAAGTGAACGCTCAGTGTTGTAATCGTGACGATTTTTTTTCAAGTGTTCAGTTAAGTGTGAAATTCTGTAAGTGAACAATGCAATCTGACCTTCTGCGCTTCCAGTGTTTGTTGCACCACCGTGTTGTGCGAAAATCTCTTCTTTCTTTTCTTTAGTTAAATACATTCCAATATTATTTAATGATTTTTATGTATGTCATACATCCTTTGTAAGACGGGTGCAAAATTAGATTAAAAAAACAAAAGAATCAAACAAAAATAAAAGAATCTTAACATAGGGTATTGATTTATGTTATTTGAGTAATCTATATCTCATTGTTGTTATGTTAATTTGTTATCGTTAAAGGTATAGTGTACTGAACTCTGACAGGTATACCTCTTTGTTTTGCCGGAATCCAGTTTTCATAGCTTGTAATTACTCTAATAGCTTCTTCGTCCAGACCATATCCTAATGATTTAAGGATTTTTGGTTCAACAATTTTACCATCCTTTTCAATCACAAACCGCACAATTAGTTTTCCGGATATTTTATTGGCGACAGCTTCTTTTGTTTTTACAAAATTAGCTCCAATGAATTTATAGAAATCAGGTATCCCTTTTTGAGGTAATGGTTTTGTCTCCAGGGCATCGTATTGATTTTCTATTCCATTGGGATTAATGGTTCTTCCGGAAACGAACTTTCCTTTGCTATAGATTTCAATGTATTGATATTTTGTAATCTTATTAATGTCTTTCCATTCTCCATCTTTAAGTCCATTTCTTAAATTTCCTTTTGTTGAAAATTTTTCACGATCTTCTTCAAAAAAACCGTTTCCATTTTTGACTGTATGCTCATTTTTGGAGTTCCAAAAGTCATCAATTTTCATATCTGAACTAAATCCGTTTTCAGATTCAAAATATTCTCCAATTAATTTAGGATTACCATTTTCATACCATTCTAAAAAACTTCCGTTTAATCTTGATTTGATATAGTTTTCTTCTCTTTTTTTATTTCTATTCTCATAATAGTAAACATATTTGCCTTCTTTAGAAAATCCGTCTTTAGTTTTAGAATTTCCTTCCATTTTTAATACACCTGACTTATAGTAATCTTTAATTTGATATAAATCTTTTTCAGTGTAATAATCTTTTATAATTCTATAAGAGTTATGGTTTTCTTTTGAAGCATCTTTTCCAATCGAATCAAAATAGACGACTTTGTCTGATGCGTTTTGCGAAAAAAGGAACATTGGAAACAATGCTACCAGGAAATATAGAGTTTTTTTCATTGATTGTTTGTACTAAATAGTATTTCTAAAATTGCGGTGGTTATAGGTTCACTTTGATCTAAAAACCTTTTTTGGGTTCTGCTTCTCACTTAAAGAAGCATAGGAATATTTTACATTGTTTTCGTCTATACTAATTCCCGAAATTAGAATTCCTTTATCGTAATTGTCGTTAAATGTGGTTTTGCGAAGTTTATCATTTCCAATCCAGAGACCTTGTTTTAGACCATTTTTAATCTCTCCTTTTTGAGTTACAAACTGTTCCGTTTCCTCATATTCTCCATTTCCGTCGGTTACAGTTTGTGTTTTATCTTCATTCCAGCAATTAAGAATCAAAGTTTGAGATTTCTTTGTTTTAGGATCCCAGAGATTTTGTTTCTCGGACTTTTTGCTTTGATTCTCGTACCAATTAATTTCTTTGCCTGATTTATGATCTTCAGAATACTCTATAACAGATTCTTTTGCTCCGTTTTTATAATAGCAAATAAACTCTCCATCTTTTTTCAGTATATCCTTGTCGAGAGTGGCACCGGTCATTTTCTTTCTTCCATTTTTGTAGAAATCAGTAATAACGTATCTCGTGCTTTTTTGAGAATAATTGGTAATTACTCTGGTATAACTGTAGTTTGGAGAAGTGGTTTCACGATTTAACGAGTCAAGAAAAATCTTTTTCGAGACCATGTTAATTTGTGCTGATAGACCAGTAGAAATTATAGCAAGAAGCGCTGTGAAAATGCTTTTTTTCATTCTGGTCTATTTTTTATACTAAAAATAGGGATTCTAGAATAATTTAGCAACTTCCTGATTTACGAATTCTAAAAATCTTTCATCAGCTTCTGTAAATGGGTCAATAACATGACTGTCAATATCGATTTGACCAATATTTACGCCATCAACAAATAACGGAACAACAATTTCAGATTTCACCGTAAAACTGCAGGCAATATAATTGTCTTGTGCAGCCACATCCGGAACCACAAAATTAGCATTGCTCTCTGCTACCTGACCGCAAATTCCTTTTCCAAAAGGAATAACAGTATGATCCGTTTCAGCCCCTACATACGGGCCTAAGTGTAAAGTTTTGTTTTCGTGATTGGCAAAATAAAAACCTACCCAGTTATAATATTCAATATTTTCGTTTAATAGTTGGCAGATTGCTAATAATTTTTCGTCTCTAACTAATTTTGTGTCAGCTACTATAGCAGTTATTTTTGGTTGTAATTCCTGAAATGTCATAATGTGAAAATTTTATACAAAAGTATTTAAAGCTAAACTCAAAAAATACATAAATTTGAAAAAAAATTCCACTTGAAAAAATATCTGATCCAGTTTAAGCCATTCCTGATTTTTATAAGTACTTTTTTTGGAGTATATATTGTGCTTACATTGTTTTACAAACTTTATCTGGACAGTTTTGGGCCAAATGATGTCGATGGAATAACAAACATCGTTGGTCGTAATGTAGAGCAATTAATGAATGTATTTAATTGTGATATTAAAATTTATAAAAGCACCGTGGATTCCTGGTTAGAAGTTTGGTACAATAAAAAGTATATTATCCGAATTGTTGAAGGTTGTAATGCTATTAGTGTCATTATTCTGTTTATTTCTTTTATAATTGCTTTCTCCGGAAAATGTAAAACAACATTCATTTTTGTTTTGTCAGGAACCTTGCTTATCTATATCTTAAATGTATCACGTATTGCGATGCTGACCGTTTTAATGTTTTATTTTCCTCAAAACGGACACTTTTTACACGGTACACTTTTTCCTTTGGTTATTTATGGATTGGTATTTCTGTTGTGGGTGATATGGGTAAACAAATTTTCAAAATATGCTAAATAGAATTCTGGAGCATAAATTTAAAATTCTGGTTGCAATTCTAATTGTATTGTGTTTTGCTATTATCAGGACTTTTGAAAACAAACTTTTTTACGATCCTTTCCTGGTTTATTTTGAATTAGATTTTAAAAATTTGCCATTACCTCAAACAGATGGCTTAAAACTTTTTTGCAGTCTTTTGTTGCGGTTTATATTAAATAGTGTTTTGTCTTTAATACTTATTTATACGTTATTTCGGGATCGCGATATGCTAAAATTTAGTGTTTTTTTATATGGAGTTTTTGCGGTTATACTTTTTGCAGTCTTTTTTATAATTCTGGAATCTTTTTCAGAATGGAACTGGCTTCTTTTTTATGTACGACGATTTATTATTCAGCCACTATTTGTCATATTATTTATCCCTGCATTTTATTACCAGCAGCAAAATTTAAAAAAATAACATTTTATTAGATTTTTTTTAAAGACTTTTAAATAGTTTTGCAGTATGAAATTAAAAAAGTGTACAGGATTATTATTAGCGTTTCTATTGTTGGTCTCCAACATAGGCTTTGCTTTTGATGTACATTATTGCGGAGGAGAAATTGCTTCGGTTTCATTGAATACTACAGCTACTGCATCTCCTGAAAAGAAATGTTGTGGCGATTCTGAAAAAAAATCATCTTGTTGTAAAGATAAAGTAGTTCATTTTGAGAAAAAATCAGATAATGCTACTTTCAAGATATTCTTTTTTCAGCTTGCTTTTCCTGCTGTAATTCAGGAGTATAAACCTATTGCTTTTTTATCAGTTCCAAATTTCAAAAGCAATCAGATCATTTCGTATTATTCTGATGCGAATGCGCCCCCTTTATTTAAGTTATATCATCAGTACATTTTTTATTCCTGATTTTAATGTTTAGAATCAAGCCTTATTTGGGCTTGTATGCTGCTATTTGTTAGTTTCTGTTCAATTGGAAATTTTCAAAAGCAATTTATCTAATAAACATTAAAATCATTTTTTATGCAAAAAAATATAATGCTTTTTGTTATGTTTTTGCTTTCGGTTTCTGTTTTTTCGCAAGAAGATTTAGAGGAAGTTAAAATTACCAAAAAGCAAAAAGGATTAAAAAAATCCTATACGTTAACTGCCAATACAACTGTTATTACAAGCAAAGAATTATTAAAAGCAGCTTGCTGTAATTTGGCTGAAAGTTTTGAGACCAACCCTTCAATTGATGTTAATTTTTCTGATGCTTTAACAGGTACTAAGCAAATAAAAATGCTTGGTTTAACAAGTCCTTATCTGATGATTACCGAAGAAAATCTTCCTTCGGTTCGTGGAGCTTCTCAGGCTTACGGATTGTCATTTACACCCGGAACATGGATAGAAAGTGTTCAGATTACAAAAGGTGCGGGGAGTGTTGTAAATGGTTACGAGAGTATTTCGGGACAAATAAATACAGAGCTTTTAAAACCTTTAAACGATGTTCCGTTTTTCTTAAATGCTTATGGTTCTACAGATGCCCGTTTTGAATTGAATACACATTTCAATAAAAAACTTTCTGATAAATGGGCTACGAGTCTTTTTGTACATGGAAATGCCCGTGTAGCCAAGAATGATATGAATAATGATGGATTTCTGGATAATCCGTTAGGAAAGCAAATTAACGTACTGAATCGTTATCAGTATTATAATCCGGAAAGCGGTTTGGTGAGTTTTATCAATTTCAGGTATATGAATGATAAAAAACAAACCGGAGAAGTTGATTTTGATAAAGATACTGATCGCGGAACAACTAATCATTGGGGATCTGAGATTAATACGGAACGTTTTGATGTTTCAACAAAAATTGGATATGTTTTCAAAGATATGCCATATCAGAGTATTGGGTTTCAAAATGCCTTTAACAGCCACAATCAGAACTCTTATTTTGGTTTAAATCTGTATGATATCAGACAAAACAGCTTTTATTCGAATTTAATTTTTAATTCAATCATCAATAATACAAAACACAAATTCTCGACAGGTTTGAATTTTACTTATGATCAGTATCAGGAATTTGTGAATGTAAATGATTACAGTAGAATTGATAATTCAGTTGGGGCATTTTTTGAATATACTTATGATAATACGGATAATTTTAGTCTGATCTTAGGTGGAAGAGTAGATAATCATAACCGATTAGGTTTTTTTGTAACGCCACGTCTTCATATGAGATATAATCCATGGAAAAATGGAGTAATCCGTTTCTCTGCAGGAAGAGGAAAACGATCAGCTAATATTTTTGCCGAAAATCAACAGCTTTTCGCAAGTTCAAGAACGTTTTCGATTCTGGATAATACAGGAAAAATTTATGGATTGAATCCTGAAATAGCCTGGAATTACGGAGTGAGTTTTTCTCAAAAATTCCGTCTTTTTAATAAAAATGCTGAGGTTGGTTTTGATGTGTATCGTACCGATTTTCAAAATCAGGCAGTGGTTGATTTGATGCAAAGTCCGCAAGAGGTTTTATTCTATAATTTAAAAGGAAAATCATTTGCAAACAGCTTTCAGGCAGAGTTTAATTATGAGTTAATTCATAATCTGAATTTGAGAACAGCATATAAATATTATGATATTCAAACGGATTATTTAAGAGGAAATTTTCAGCGTCCGTTACAGGCAAAACATCGTTTCTTAGGAAATTTAGAATATGAAACGAATTTGAACAATGGTAAACAATGGAAGTTTGATTATACTTTTAACTGGTCCGGAAAACAACAATTGCCATACACGGCGTCGAATCCTGTTGCAGATCAGTTTCCTGACTTTTCGCCTTCATATGCAGTAATGAATGTTCAGGTAACAAGAGTTATTTCTCCGGTATTAGAGGTTTATGCAGGAGGGGAGAATATTGGTAATTACAGACAGGAAAAAGCGATCTTAGGAGCAGCAGATCCATTTGGTCCTAATTTTGATGCTTCTGTTGCCTATGCTCCAATCTTTGGACAAATGTATTACGCAGGATTACGATTTAAAATAAAATAAAGAAGCAGTATCAATTGCAAAAAATAATTTCAATAACAATAAATAATAAATAAGATGAACAGAATAATTTTAATTGCATTAGTAACTTTTTTAGGATTTTCGGCTCAGGCTCAAACTAAAAAAAATAAAAATTTAAAATACACTACAGAAGTAAATGGTAATTGCGAACAATGTAAAAAGCGTATTGAGAAAGCTGCTTATGGAGTTCCGGGAGTAAAATCGGCAACATGGGATATCAGTTCACATCAATTAGCCGTAATTTTAAATGAAGAGAAATCTTCTCCTGAAGATTTAAACAAAGCTATTGCTAAAGTTGGACACGATACAAAAGAGGTAAAAGCTACTGATACTGATTATGAAAATTTACATTCTTGTTGTAAGTATGTAAGAGAATAATTATTCTTAAGAGCCCAGGTGTAGACTTGGGCTTTTTAATAGTTAATTAAACTTTAAAATACGGCAATTTATTGTGGTTAAAGCAAATTATTGTTAATTTCACGAACTTATAAATATAACCAAACGCATTTATGAATAATTTTGATTGGACTCAATTAATCAACCCTGAATTTTATATTACCTTAAGTATCGGTGGTTTTCAAATTGGTTTATTTATTGTTTTGTTTATTGTTTTTGCTGAAACAGGACTTTTTGCAGGATTTTTTCTTCCGGGAGACAGTCTGCTTTTTTTAGCAGGAATTTATAGCAGGGACCTAATGCAAAACGTTGTCGATATTCCGGCAGATTTTATAAATGTATTTTTACTTTCTACATTGGTTGCAATAATGGGAGTTTTGGGTAATATGACCGGATATTGGTTTGGAGCCAAAAGCGGATATTACTTGTTTAAAAAAGAAGATTCTTTCTGGTTTAAAAAGAAATACTTGTTACAATCAAAAGATTTCTTCGAAAAATATGGTGGAAAAGCGATTATCTACGCACGTTTTCTTCCAATCTTCAGAACCTTTGCTCCAATCATTGCAGGAATAGTTTCTATGGATAAAAAGAAATTTATGTTCTTTAATGTTTTGAGTTCGTTTTTGTGGTCATTTATTCTAATCTTTTCAGGGCACTATTTATACGGTGTTTTTCTGAAACACGGAATAGACTTAAAACAACATATAGAATATATCATTATTATCATTATCATTATCTCAACGTTCCCGGTTTTACTTAAACTTTTAAAGAAAAGACCAAGCGAACACATTTAATAATAGCCTATAAAAAAAGGTCCGAAGTTTAACTTCGGACCTTTTTTTATGCTTGAAAATGACTTATCAGATGTCTTTTTTGATGACTAAAATCATTAGATGTGATATCTCTGTCTGTTGTGTTAGTATTGAGATTTTTAAGTCGTTTTAGAGAGCTGTTTTAGATTTAAAACGATTGATTGAACAAACACTGCGACCAATTCGGATTAGCTTAAGATCTCTTTTTAAATGCTACCACTCATTTACTTTATTGGCATCCATTTTTAGGAAAATAAACAACAAAATAGTGAATCCCCAAAGTCCGGAACCTCCATAAGAAAAGAAAGGAAGAGGAACTCCAATAGTAGGGAAGATTCCAATAACCATTGCAATGTTTACAAAAAAGTGAATGAATAAAATTCCGGCAACACAATAGCCATAAACCCTGCTGAATTTTGTTTTTTGTCTTTCTGCTAAATAAATAACTCTAAGTAGTAAACCCACAAAAAGTGATATTACAACCAGCGAGCCTACAAAGCCCCATTCTTCTCCAACAGTGGTAAAAATGTAATCGGTATGTTGCTCCGGAACAAATCCTCCTTTGGTTTGAGTTCCTTCCAGAAAACCTTTCCCAATCCAGCCTCCTGATCCAATCGCGATTTCTGATTGGTTTGTATTATATCCGATACCTTTCATGTCTACAGTTTTACCAAGCAATATGTTAAAACGGTCACGATGGTGTTGTTTGAAGATATGGTCAAAAACATAATCTACAGATAAAACAAAGGCAGAGATAATAGCTAATAAAATCCCGCTCAAAATAATGTTTCGATCTACGGCCCTTCCTTTAAAGTGAATGATAAGCAATACACCTAAGGCAATTAAAATAACAGCATATGGTTCTAAAACGAGCGTTAAAACAAATAATAAAATTGTGATAAAACCTGTCCAGACATACCATGATGGTAAGCCTTCTCTGTATAGTACAATGATAAAAATACTGTAAATTAAAGCGCTTCCCGGATCAGGTTGTGGTAAAATTAATAACACAGGCAGAAATACAATAGCCAAAGCCTGAATTTGCCTGTTTGTCTCTTTTAAGTTTATTTGCGTGTCACTTAAGTATTTGGCTAATGCCAATGATGTAGCGGCTTTAGCAAACTCTGAAGGTTGTAGAGTAAAGCTTCCTATAGCGTACCAACATCTTTGTCCGGCAATTGTTTTTCCAAATAGAAATAAACCAGCCAGTGATAATAGAGAAACTCCAAAAATAATACTGGCATATTTCTCATAAAATTTTCCGTCAACAAAAAGTACAACAAAAATCAATGGTATAGTACAACCAATGAAAATAAGTTGTTTCTGATAAGTTCCTTCAGTTGATAGTAATGATGAGGAATAGATATTTAACCACCCTAATACGACCAACGAAATGTAGATAAAAACGCTTATCCAGTCAATGTTGTTTTTTACACTTTGATTTTTCATTTGAAATAATCTTTGTTAGTTTTCTTTAGTGGTGTCTATAGGTGTGTTCTTAACTTCTACTTTTGTTTTCAGGATTTTGGCCCTCATAACAGAATCTTTTGGAGTCGATTCAATTGCGCTGGCTGCGTTCATTCCGCCTAGTTTTGCATATTCGCTTGCTAAACTTTTATTAAGAACACGAATTTCCAGATCCGTTCTTGTAATCTTCTTTCTCAAATATTTCTCGATCATCAAACTCGCAATCGGACCAGCAACGGTAGCACCAAATCCTCCATTTTCAATCATAATTGCAATAGCAATTTTTGGATTGTCTTTTGGGGCAAAAGCCACAAAAATAGAGTGGTCTTTAAGTTGTGTTCGTTTACCGTTAATTTTGGCAAAGTTTTCTGCAGTACCTGTTTTTCCACAAATATCAATACCTTCTACACGAAGTGCATGAGCCGTTCCTTTGTTGTATACATCAAATAAACCACTTATTACAGGAGGGAAATATTTCTGATCAATTGTAGTAACGTGCTTTGTGGTAAACTTAGCGTCAATTTTTTTGCCTTCAATTTTTTTAATGATATGAGGTGTGTAGTAATAACCTTGATTTGCTACTGTCGCCATCATGTTTGCCAACTGAATAGGGGTCATTAAAACTTCTCCCTGACCAATCGCATTCGATACAATTGTTGTGCTTCTCCAGCCACCGTTAGGATAGATTTTTTTATAGGTTTTAGAATTTGGAATATTTCCTCGTTTACCAATTGGTAAATCGTAGCCCATAAACTGACCTAATCCAAAA
This sequence comes from Flavobacterium chilense, assembly GCF_001602525.1. Classification (GTDB taxonomy): domain Bacteria; phylum Bacteroidota; class Bacteroidia; order Flavobacteriales; family Flavobacteriaceae; genus Flavobacterium; species Flavobacterium chilense. Next base: position 39,564 of record NZ_LSYT01000010.1, on the reverse strand, counting down.
CTTTTCACGTGATCACTCCATACGTCAACAGCTTTTCCCGGATCTTTATATTTGTTGATGGTCAACATATAAGATTGTGCAAAATAAGTATTACATGAATTGTAAATTCCGTTGTGTAACTGATGCGGACCAAAACCGTGACATTTCATGAAACGTCCTCGGCCATAACTAAATCCATGATGACACATAAAAGTAGTTTGCTCATTGATAACGCCTTCTTGCAAAGCGACTAAACCAGTCAGGATTTTAAATGGAGACCCAGGAGGATACTCTGCTAAAAGTCCTCTGTCGTATAAAGGTTTTGCGATAGAATCATGATACAATAAAGTGTAGTTTTTGGATCTTTGTCTTCCAACTAAAATACCCGGATCATAAGATGGAGCGGTTACCAGCGCCAGAATTTCTCCTGACTTAGGTTCGATTGCAACAATTCCTCCTCTTTTATTAATCATTAATTCCTCGCCATACTTTTGAAGTTCAGCATCAATTGTTAGATTAATGTCTTCTCCGGCAACAGCGATAGTATCGTATTTACCATCTTTGTAAGAGCCAATTTCTCTGTTGTATTTGTCTTTCTGGATGTATTTTACACCTTTAACACCACGTAAAATTTCTTCGTAACTTTGTTCTACACCTTGTTGTCCAATTAAATCTCCACTATTGTAATAAGGATTTTTGGCAATTAATCGTTCGTTTACCTGCGTAATAAATCCAAAAATATTTGCACCGTAATCTACTTCGTAATCACGAAGTGAACGTTTTTGGAAATAAAAACCTTCATATTTTCTGATTTTTTCCTGAAAAGCGGCAAATTCATTTTTGTTTAACTGAGATAAAAACACAGATGGTAATCTCGGACTATACACTTTAGCCTTTGCAATTCTTTTGTCGTAGTCTTCTCTGGTAATATTTAATAATGCGCAGAATTCACCAATATTAAGATCTTCTTTGATTTCTCTTGGAATAACCATGATATCATAAGAAGCCTGATTGGCAACTAATAACTTGCCATTTCGATCATAAATATAACCTCTTTCAGGATAGTCGTATTTTTTCTTTATGGCATTATTTTCTGATTTTAACTTAAAGGTATCATCAACAACCTGTAGGTAAAATATCCTAATCACTAGCAAAGATGCTGCAATAATAATTAAAGAGGGCAGCAGAATTTTTCTCATCGTTTATTCGGCTTAATAAGATAAATTATTATAATTGAGGTGATTATTGTAAATATAGAGCTAAATAATGTTCGGAGCAAGATGTCCCAAATAAATTTAAACTGAAAAGCTTCAAGTACAAAAAGTACAATATGATGCAGTACAACAGATACTAGAATAAATGAAAACCGTTCCGGAGTTAAGGAGTCGTTTAATTTTATTGTTTGGTATTCATAACTCAATCCAAAAGAAAATTTAAAGATATAGGGTCTGTAATACGCCAGAATAACACATGCCGTTGCATGAATTCCTCCTGAATTACAAAACATATCCATCATTAATCCAAGTAAAAAACTAGAAACAATTAAGCCTGTTCTGTTGCTGTTTACCGGATATAATATAATATACAAGATATATGGAAAGGGACTTATATACCCTAAAAAATTCATATTATTGAAAATAACAACTTGAATTGTTAGTAGAATAATAAATCGAAAAATATTGACTAACAAAGCGCTATTCATTTTTTTCCTTGTTTTCTAAATTAATAAGTTCTTCTCTGTCCTTAGTCTTGATGATATAAACGTGACCCAAGTTTGTCATATCATTAAATAATTTAACGTTTATGACGTAATAACTTGTGTTCTTCTTGATGTAAATTTTATCAACTGTTCCAATATTGATTCCTTCAGGAAAAATTACAGACTGACCACCTGTAACAATGGTATCTCCTTTTCTGATAGAAGCTAATCTAGGTACATCTTCCAGTTGAACAAATCCGGTGCTTTTTCCATCCCAGGTTAATGACCCAAAGTGATTTGATTTTTTAATCTTGGCATTAATCTGCGATTTCATATTCAGGATACTAACCACGGTTGCATATCGTGGAGAAGTATCATCAATAACGCCAATAATTCCTAAACTGTTTATTACTCCCATATCAGGTTTTACTCCATCATTTGCTCCTGAATTTATAGTAATAAAGTTTTCATGGGTACTATATGAGTTATGAATAACTTTTGAAACAATAATGTCCTGAGGTTTAACTCCTTTTACACTGTCTGGTAAAGGTAGTTTTGCGGTATCTTGTTTGCTAAATAATAGGCTTTTTAGTCTTGCATTTTCAAGTACAAGCTCGTCATTTTCGGTTCTTAGATTCAAATATTCGTTTACACGATTGATTCTTTCATAAACACCTCCGGTTAAAAAATTAGCAGAACTGATTACTTTGCTTCTATGGTAAGAATGTGATTGAACGGTGAGAGCCAACGAAATACCTAAAAGCAGCAAAAACAGCAATCGATTACTGTTTCTTATAATGAAATTAAAAATTTGCTGCATTTCTTGTTTGGTTATTTTGTTTCAGGATATGCTTTTTGTTTCAGATTTTATAAGAGTTAGACTGAACTCATCTAACTCTTATAAAAATATATTTATAGTTATTTCGAATCTTATTTAATTAAGATACTTTTGAATTTTGCAATGTTTTTAAGTGCCATTCCCGTTCCGCGAACAACAGCTCTTAATGGATCTTCGGCAATGTAAACAGGTAAATCTGTTTTTTGCGAAATACGTTTGTCAAGACCTCTTAACATAGATCCTCCACCAGCTAAATAGATACCCGTGTTGTAGATATCAGCAGCTAATTCCGGAGGTGTTTGAGATAACGTTTCCATTACAGCGTCTTCAATACGCTGAATTGATTTGTCTAATGCTTTTGCAATCTCACGATAAGAAACATCTACTTGTTTTGGTTTACCGGTAAGTAAGTCTCTACCCTGAACAGACATATCTTCAGGTGGTCCGTCAAGATCTTCGATAGCCGCACCAATTTGAATTTTTATTTTTTCGGCTGTACTTTCTCCAACAAATAAGTTGTGTTGTGTACGCATGTAATATACGATGTCGTTTGTAAATACGTCACCTGCAATTTTTACAGATTTGTCGCATACAATACCGCCCAAAGCAATAACAGCAATCTCTGTAGTACCACCACCAATATCAACAATCATGTTTCCTTTTGGTTGCATAATATCGATGCCAATACCAATTGCTGCTGCCATTGGCTCGTGAATTAAGTAAACTTCTTTACCGTTTACTCTTTCACAAGATTCTTTTACAGCTCGCATTTCAACCTCAGTAATACCAGACGGAATACATACTACCATTCTTAAGGCTGGAGTAAACATTCTTTTCTTTAGCGCCGGAATACTTTTGATGAACATATTAATCATCTTTTCTGAAGCGTCAAAATCAGCAATTACACCATCCTTCAAAGGCCTTATGGTCTTGATGTTTTCATGCGTTTTACCTTGCATCATATTGGCTTCCTTACCAACAGCAATGATTTTGCCTGATATTCTATCACGTGCAACGATCGACGGACTATCAATAACAACTTTGTCATTATGAATGATTAAAGTGTTTGCGGTACCAAGGTCTATCGCAATATCCTCGGTCATGAAATCAAAAAATCCCATAAGTTTTTTAGGGGTTTAAAATGTTATAAATTATTTTGAACAAAGTTAAACAAATTAATGTTTAAAATGACGAGTTCCTGTAAATACCATTGCAAGATTGTTTTCATTGCAATAATTTATGCTTAATTCGTCTTTTATTGAGCCTCCCGGCTGAATTACAGCTGTTATTCCTGCTTTTTTGGCTAATTCTACACAATCCGGAAAAGGGAAAAATGCATCACTTGCCATCGAAGCACCAGTTAAATCAAATCCAAAAGCTTTTGCTTTGTCAACTGCTTGTATTAAAGCATCAACTCTTGAAGTCTGACCTGTACCGGATGAAATCAATGTTCCGTTTTTAGCAAATACAATAGTGTTTGATTTTGTATTCTTGCAGATTTTAGAAGCAAAGATCAAATCTTCGATCTCCTGAGCAGTAGGTTCTGTAATTGTAACGGTTTTTAAATGCTCTTTATTATCCGTAATATTATTTCTGTCCTGAATTAACAAACCATTAAGACATGTTCTTACTTGTCTTGAAGGTAATTCAACATCATTTTGAACTAATATAATTCTGTTTTTCTTTTCTTGTAAAACTGTAATAGCTTCATCATCATAACTTGGAGCAATCACTACTTCGCAGAATAGTTTGTTGATTTCCTGTGCAGTAGCTAGGTCTATCTTAGTGTTTGAGATCAAAACCCCGCCAAAAGCAGATGTAGGATCACAAGCCAAAGCTGCCAAATATGCCTCGCTAATTGTTTTTCTTGAAGCTAAACCACAAGCATTGTTATGTTTTAAAATGGCAAACGTTGGTCCGTCAGTTTTAAATTCAGCAATTAAGTTTACAGCAGCATCAACATCTAATAAGTTGTTGTATGATAATTCTTTTCCGTGAACTTTTTTGAACATCGCATCAAAATCACCAAAGAAAAATCCTTTTTGATGAGGATTTTCACCATATCTTAAAACCTGACCATTTGCAATGCTTTCTTTGTAAATTGTTTCGTCTGTGTTGAAATAATTAAAAATAGCACCATCATAATGAGATGAAACGTGAAATGCTTTAGTTGCTAACAATCTTCTGTTTTCAAGGGTTGTAGCTCCATTTTGTTCTGTAATCAAATCAAGAAGTAAGCTATATTCATTTACAGAAGCTACAATTACAGTGTCTTTGAAGTTTTTTGCACCGGCACGAATTAATGAAATTCCGCCAATATCAATTTTTTCAATGATATCTTGTTCGCTTGCTCCGGAAGCAACTGTTTTTTCAAATGGATACAAATCAACAATAACTAAATCAATCTGCGGAATATCGAATTCTTTCATTTGCTGTACATCGCTTTCGTTATCCTGACGATTTAAAATTCCGCCAAAGATTTTTGGATGTAAAGTTTTCACCCTTCCGCCAAGAATTTCAGGAAATGAAGTAATATCTTCAACCGGAACTACCGGAATACCAAGATTTTTTATAAAATCTTCTGTTCCTCCAGTAGAGTATAGAGTTACGTTTTGTTCGTGTAACTTTCTAACGATTGGCTCTAGTCCGTCTTTCGAAAAAACTGAAATTAATGCTGATTGTATTGTTTTAGTTGTGCTCATTGTGTAGTTATGATTTTTGAGACTGCAAAAGTAGTTTTTTTATATATTATTTTAAAGAAAATTAATGTAACATTATGCTAAAAAAATCTACTGATGAGTAAGTTAACTTTTATTAGGTTTTTGATTTTAATTTATTGAATTTTACTTTATTGAAAAATATGAATATATGCTAGTTTATCTACGATTATTGAAAGAAAGTTTAAGCTTTGCGATAAACGCTTTACGAAATAATAAATTACGTACGTTGTTATCGTTATTGGGCGTAACAATTGGTATTTTTTCAATTATTGCTGTTTTGGCAGCAGTCGATTCTTTAGACCGAAAAATTTCAAAAGACTTGAGTAGTTTGGATAAAAATACAATTTATTTAATGAAGTTTTGCTTTGGGCCATCTGAAATTCCACAATGGAAGAGAGAACAGTTTCCAAATGTAAAATATGACGAATACATTGGTTTGAAAAATTCACTTAATAATACAGAACAAGTCGCATATCAGCTTTTTGTAAAACATGAAACTTTAAAATACGATTCAAAAACTGTTAGTGATGTTAATATTGTTCCTTCGTCAAGCGAAATGGTCGATATTGAAGGCTTGAGTTTTGATAAAGGAAGATTTTACAATGAATCAGAATCCAATTCAGGAACGGCAGTTATAGTTTTGGGGTATGATATTGCCGAAGGACTTTTTGGTACAAGTGATCCTATTGGAAAAAATATTCGCTTATACGGGCAACGTTTTACCGTAATTGGTGTTATTGCAAAACAAGGTGCCGGTTTCTTTGGAGACAGTAATGATACATCAGTTTATTTGCCTACTAATTTTTTACGACGAATGTATGGTGATAGTGATGCGATGACTCCGGTAATTGTTCTAAAGCCTGTAAAAGGGATTGATATGGAGGCTTATAAAGCCGAAGTCGCACAAAAATTGCGAGCCATTCGCGGAATGAAAGCAGGGGAAATGGATAATTTTTTCATTAATGTGCTTTCTGGTTTTACAGATTTTATTGATGGGATTTTAGGACAGATGAATGTTGTTGGCTGGATTATAAGCGGATTTTCTCTTTTAGTGGGAGGTTTCGGGATTGCAAATATTATGTTTGTTTCTGTAAAAGAACGAACTAATTTAATTGGAATTCAGAAATCATTGGGAGCTAAAAATCGTTTTATCTTATTTCAGTTTTTGTTCGAAGCCGTTATTCTTTCTGTAATTGGTGGAATTATTGGATTGCTGATGGTTTGGGGAATTGCTTTGATTTTGACAAAAGCTCTTGATTTTGAATTTGTTTTAAGTTTAGGGAATATACTTTTAGGAACCGGACTTGCGGCATTGATTGGATTAATTTCCGGGATTTTACCGGCTATTTCAGCAGCAAATTTAGATCCGGTTGAAGCCATCAGAACCGGAATGTAAAAGACGGACATTATCATTAATCTTTTTACAACATCAATTTTTATCTAGTTGCCGATTTTTGTCGTAATTTTAATACCCTAATTAAAAATGCGATAATATGATACCAGTAAAAGCTTATGCGGCATATGATGCTGTAAATCCGTTAAAACCCTACACGTTTGAAAGAAAAGAAGTTGGTGCTCATCAGGTTCAGATAGAAATTTTGTATAGTGGCGTTTGCCATTCCGATATTCATACCGCAAAAGGAGATTGGGGCCCTGTTAATTATCCCTTAGTTCCCGGACATGAAATTGTAGGCCGAATCATTGCTGTAGGCAGTGAAGTGTCTAAATTTAAAGTAGGAGAATTGGCAGGAGTAGGCTGTTTTGTTGATTCTTGCAGAGTATGTCCAAGTTGTCAATCCGGAGAAGAACAGTTTTGTGACGAAGGAATGACAGGAACTTACAATAGTGTCGAAAGAGGAACAGATATTCCAACCCGAGGCGGATATTCAACCAGTATTATTGTAGATGAAAGTTATACACTCCATGTTTCTGAAAAATTAGATATCAAAGGAGTTGCCCCATTATTATGTGCCGGAATTACCACTTATTCTCCATTGCGTTATTTAAAAGTAGGTAAGGGGCATAAAGTTGGAGTATTAGGATTGGGTGGTTTGGGGCACATGGCGGTTAAGTTTGCCGTTTCTTTTGGTGCCGAAGTTACTATGTTGAGTCATTCTCCTTCAAAAGAAGCAGATGCTAAAAAATTAGGAGCACATAAATTTGCATTAACATCAGATCCTGCAACAATGGAATCTTTGGCAAATAGTTTCGATTTTATCCTCAATACTGTCTCAGCAAAACACGATCATAATGCTTATCTGAATTTATTAACGACAAACGGAACGATGATTGTAGTGGGTGCGCCGCCTGCTCCGGCAGAAATTCCTGTTTTTACTTTGATAATGAAAAGAAGAAGTATTATTGGAAGTTTGATTGGCGGTATCAGAGAAACTCAGGAAATGCTGGATTACTGTGCAGAACATAATATTACTTCAGATGTCGAAATAATCGACATGTCGTATATTAATGAGGCTTACGACCGTATGAATAAAAGCGATGTAAAATATCGTTTTGTGATTGATATGGCTTCTTTAAAATAGGTTTAGATGTTTTATTGAATGGAGTAAATGCTTTACATCTTTTAGAAATCCATATAAAACAAAAACCGAAGAAACGTTCTTCGGTTTTTTTTGTTTGATTATTTAGTCTTGAAAATAAAATGGCTGGGAGTTTGATGTTTTTAAAGTGAAGTGATATTCTATCGATACCATTTGAGAGGCTATAACGATTTTTCTTTTGTAATAATTTACTGTAAACGTTATCAACTGGAAATAATTAAATAAATTTGGTAAACAGATAATCTAAATTGCTGAATAAATGAGCTTTATATTAAAACCTGTTGATCTTGTTGAGTCTATTTCCCGGGAAGATTTTAAAAAGAACTATTTAGATAAAAGAAAGCCTTTAATTATAAAAGGATTAACAAAAGACTGGCCTGCGCGCGAAAAATGGTCAACAGATTATTTTAAGCAAATTGCAGGAGATATTGAGGTAAAGCTAGTTGATAATTCTAAAGCAGATCCAACAAAAGTAATTAATGCCTCTATTGCCAGTATGAAATTTGGTGATTATCTGGATTTGATAAAAAGCGAACCCACTCAGTTACGTATTTTTTTCTTTAATCTTTTTAAACACAAACCCGAATTAGTTCATGACATAAAAGTTCCAAAAGAATTAATGGGAGGTTTTATTGAAAGCATGCCTGCGATGTTTTTTGGAGGATCGAGTGCTATTACTTTTTTGCATTATGATATCGATTTGCCTCACCTTTTTCATACTCATTTTGGAGGAAGAAAGCATATTATATTATTTGATAACAAATGGAAAAAGAGACTTTACTGTGTTCCTAATACTACTTATGCTCTGGAAGATTATGATGTTGCCAATCCTGATTTTGAAAAATTTCCCGCTTTAAAAGGCGTCGAAGGCTACGAAGTTTTTCTGGAGCATGGAGATACCTTATTTATGCCTACGGGAATGTGGCACTGGATGCGTTACATAGATGGCTCTTTTTCTCTAACATTGCGTGCATGGGATAGATCAATAATTAGAAAAATGGCAAGTGTATGGAGTTTATTTATGCATGGTGCAGTAGATAGCGGTATGAAAATAGTTCTTAGAGAACGTTATGCTATATGGCGTGAGAAGCTGGCTTTTAAGATTGCTGATAAAGAATTGAAAAATGGCAAGCCTAGAAATTAAGATACTTAAAGGTTGCTGTTTTGAGTAAATTGAGTGTAAAAAAAAATCCCAAGGAAATTTTTCTTGGGATTTAAGTGTTTTAGAAGTTTTGAAACTATCTAATAGTATTGTTTTGAATTAAATCGATATACAAATTGATTTTGTCTTTCAATTCTTTTCTAGGCGTGATAAAGTCTAAGAAACCGTGCTCTAAAAGAAACTCAGCAGTTTGAAAACCTTCCGGTAAATCTTTTCCTGTAGTATCACGTACCACACGAGGACCTGCGAAACCAATCAAAGCACCTGGCTCAGAAATATTGATATCTCCTAGCATCGCATAGGATGCAGTTGTTCCTCCGGTAGTTGGATCAGTACAAAGCGAAATGTAAGGTAATTTTGCTTCGGCCAATTGAGCCAATTTCACAGAAGTTTTTGCTAATTGCATTAAAGAATAAGCAGCTTCCATCATACGGGCTCCACCAGATTTAGAAATCATTACAAAAGGCAACTTGTTTTTGATCGCGTGATCAATACCTCTGGCAATTTTTTCTCCAACAACAGCTCCCATAGATCCGCCAATAAAGGCAAAATCCATACAGCAAATTACAAGTTCTTTTCCTTTAGATTTTCCCACTCCTGTACGCACAGCGTCTTTCAGGTGAGTTTTCTCCATTACATCTTTCAATCTGTCAGCATATTTTTTTGTATCAACAAAATGCAGAGGATCTTTTGATGTCATGTTTTTGTCTAATTCAACAAACTCATTGTTGTCGAATAAGATTTCAAAATAGGTTGCGCTTCCAATTCGAACGTGAAAATCATCTTCAGGGCTAACAAATAAGTTTCTTGCTAATTCGTCAGCATCAATAATTTTTCCGGTAGGAGATTTGTACCACAATCCTTTCGGAACGTCCATCTTGTCTTCTGTAGCGGTCGTAATCCCTTTTTCCTGTCTTTTAAACCAAGCCATATTTTTAATTGATAATTGATAATTGACAATTGATAAGATTAGTTATCAATTGTCAATTGTTAATTGTTAATTACAACGTGTTTACGTTATTTAAATCAGCAAAAGCTTGTTCAAGTCTTGTGTTGAATGTAACTTCGCTTTCACGAACCCATTTTCTTGGGTCATAGTATTTCTTGTTAGGAACATCAGCTCCTTCAGGGTTACCAATTTGAGTTTTTAAATACTCAATGTTGTTCACCATATAATCACGGATTCCTTCAGTATAAGCAAACTGTAAATCTGTATCAATATTCATTTTAATCACTCCGTATCCAATAGCTTCTCTGATTTCTTCAAGTGTAGAACCTGAACCTCCGTGGAAAACGAAATCTACCGGGTTATGACCAGTGTTGAATTTGTTTTGTACGAAATCCTGAGAATTTTTTAAGATTTTTGGAGTCAATTTTACGTTTCCTGGTTTGTAAACACCGTGAACGTTTCCAAAAGCAGCAGCAATTGTAAATTTAGGACTTACTTTAGATAATTCTTCATAAGCATAAGCTACTTCTTCTGGTTGAGTATATAATTTTGAGCTATCAACATCAGAATTGTCAACACCATCTTCTTCACCACCTGTAATACCAAGTTCGATTTCTAATGTCATTCCCATTTTGCTCATTCTTGCTAAGTACTCTTTGCAGATCTCAATGTTTTCTTCGATTGGCTCCTCAGACAAATCGATCATGTGAGAACTGAATAATGGTTTTCCTGTTTCAGCAAAATGTTTTTCAGAAGCATCTAATAAACCATCAATCCAAGGCAATAATTTTTTTGCACAGTGGTCAGTATGTAAAATTACAGTAGCACCATAAGCCTCTGCCAAAGTATGGATGTGTTTTGCTCCGGCGATTCCACCAGCGATAGCTGATTTTTCACCAGCGTTAGAAAGACCTTTTCCAGCGTTAAACTGAGCTCCTCCGTTTGAAAATTGAATAATAACCGGTGCATTTAATTTTGCAGCAGTTTCAAGAACTCCGTTTATTGTGCTAGACCCAGTAACGTTTACTGCAGGTAATGCAAAACCTTTTTCTTTTGCATAATTAAAAATCTCCTGTACCTGATCTCCTGTAGCTACTCCGGGTTTGATATTGTGTGCCATTCTAATTTTTTTTATAGTTGTTTTTAGTTTTTAGGTTGCAAAAATAAGAATTAATTAGCATTAGAACGGATAATTTATTCCAAAATTTAAAACCGAGTGCCCAAAATTATATTCCTTGAACCAGCGATCTCCTTTGTCATGCGCCGGATTATAAGTCTTGAAGCCTAAATCTAAACGAATAACAAAAAAGCTTAAATCGTATCGTAAACCAAATCCTGAACCCAAAGCAATTTCAGCTAAATCGTTTACGTTAGAGAATTTTGCTTTCTCGTCGGTCACATTATCGAGCACATTCCAGATATTTCCGGCGTCTGCAAAGATGGCTCCTTTAACATCTCCAAAAACTTTAAATCTAAATTCTGCACTAAATGCGATCTTCATGTTTGCCTCATTAAAGTCGTTTACGGCATTTGTACTTCCCGGTCCTAAATCATAAGGCTGCCATGCACGGTTATCATTTGAACCTCCTGCATAATAACTTCGGGAGAAGGGGATGTAATTTGAATTTCCAAACGGAATTGCAATACCAAAAAAGCTTCTTACGGCCAGTACTTTTTCTTTACCAAAATCCCAGTGTTTGATATAATCGAATTCGGTTTTAATATATTCTGAATATTCCAGATTAAATATTTCGTAATTACCATTTGTGTTTTTAGGTAAATTTGCAACACTGGAAATGGCTGATAATAAAGTTCCTGCAGATTCTATTTTTGTTTTAAATTGATAAAAAGTATTGTCAGCAAGATCTTTTTTAGTGGTTTTGGTAAAAGAAAAGCTAGTCGCTAAAATAAAATCATTTTCAGTCAGACGTTTTCGTCTTTCTTCAATACTTTCAACTTCCTGATATTGTTTATCTGTCGAAACTAAATCTGTTTTGTTTCCTAATACATCGCTTGTAAAACCTGTGGTTCCGGTTGGGATAATTAAATTTTTATCAATCGGGTTGTCAAAATTCTTAGGATTTATATTGTGATCTTTACCAATGCTGTTTAATTCGTTGTAAGATGAAGTATATACATTGAAATAATTATCAGGATTTAAATTACGTACAAACTGAGCATTTAGTAATTCAAGTTTTGCTGTATTATTTCGTTTAGGAGACCAGTTATAAGCAAATCCACCAGTGAAATTTTCTTTATCTAAACCAATATTTCTTTGCTTAGAGAAACCTGCTGTGATGCTTGTGGACGGAATCATTCTTTTAGGGATAATTTTTTCAGTTCCAAAAGGCATCAGGATTCTTGGGAAATTCAGTTTTAAATCAACTCCATATTCTGAGACATTGAAGAAATTATTATTAGGATTCGCCATGTCTTTTGAGGAACCAATGTTTGCACGAGCTGAAATTTCTAATGTTTCTGCTCTATTGAATACATTTCGAATCGTTTCCGAAATACTTCCTCCAATTCCGAAATCCTGAATATTAGAGTGTGTAAAATCAAGAGTAGAGCCAAAACTATATTTTTTTCTTGGTGTCAGGTAAATATTGGCAATTAAAGATTGCGCTGTCGAATCGCGCTTGTCCACCTCATACTGAATTGATGGATAATTAAAGATTTTCAGGTTGTTCAAATATCGTGAAGAAAGGGTTGTTCTTGTGTCTGAAAAAGTACTTCCTTTATTAATAAAGATAGCATCAGTAATTGCACGAGGCTTGTATTTTAATTTTTTAAAACTGTATAAATTAAAGTTGTTGTAAGTGGTGCTGTCTGTAATTTTGCTTTTTGCTTTTGATGCCGAATAATCAGTGTAAATATTAACATCACTAATTTTGTATAGTTTAAAAGGCTCGGTTCTGCTGGAATCTTTTTCCTGAATATTATTGTTATTTACAATTAAGGTTACATTGGCTTTGTTTTTTTTGCCAATAGTATCAATATCAAAAGTAACATAAGTAGGCTGGAAGAAATAAGCACCATGATTTCTGAAATAAGTGGTAACACGGTTTTTTTCTTCTTCAAAATCAGAAGTTTTGTATTGTTTTCCGGATTTTATAAATGAAGGTTCATTGTTGTTTTTATACAATGAATCCAAGGCCGGGGTCATAATATTGGTTTTGATAGTATCCAGGATGTATGCCGGGCCAGTAGTAATAAGATAGTTTATTTTGGCTTTTTTTCTGGCAACACTATCAATGCTGTAATCTGTTGTTACATTAAAATAACCATTGTTGAAATAGTAATATTTTAAACGTAAAAGTGATTTTTTGGTCTTAGCAGTGTCAATAATAACAGGAGGTTCTCCAGTGTTTTTTAAGAATTCATGAATCCCTTTGTAGTAAAAAGACTGCCCAAGACGGTCAACTTGTTTTGCTGAATAAATTTTAGACATGCGTTCATATTTGCCCGGATGATTTTTAAATTTAGCCTGATAAGTAGAGTCTGGATTTAGATTGGCCAGATTGTACATGTTTAAGCGTAATTTGTAGCCTAACAGCGTACCATTAGGTTTTTGATACATTTGGTTAGAAGCTATTTCGTCATTTGTAGCCTTTCCATTTACAAGAATAGTATTTTTTACAAGAAGATTTTTTCCGTCCGGAACTCTTTTTACAGCATTACAGGCGCAAATAAGTGTTGCTATTAGAATAAATGCTGTTATTTTTGTAGAATTATTTTTCAAGTGTTGTAAAATATTTAATTCAAAAGTACATTATTTTATGGTTAGTAAAAACCAAATAAAACTTATCTCAGGTTTACATCAAAAAAAGCAACGTTTTGCAAATCAATTATTTTTCGCCGAAGGAGTAAAAGTAATTCAAGAATTGTTGCAATCCAATTTTGAATTAGAACATTTGTATACCACTCTAAACGATTTTGAGGCAGTCGATTCTTCAAAACGAACTTTAATTAATGACCAGGAACTTAAAAAAATAAGTGCTTTATCTACTCCAAATTCCTGTCTGGCAGTTTTTAAAATCCCTGCCGAAAAGAAAATAACAGATTCAGGTTTGATTTTAGCTTTGGATGATATTCGTGATCCCGGAAATCTAGGAACAATTTTACGCCTTTGCGACTGGTTTGGTATCAAACAAATTGTTTGTTCCAAAGAAACCGTTGATATTTATAATCCAAAGGTTGTGCAGGCAACAATGGGGTCTATTACCCGAGTAAACGTAAATTATGTTGATCTGAAATCATTTATAACTCAAACAAGATTACCTGTTTTTGGGACCTTTATGGACGGAGATAATATTTATCAATCGAGTCTGCCTCAGGATGGAATCATTATAATGGGTAATGAAGCCAATGGTATTTCGGCAGAGATTGAAAAAATGGTTACAAGCCGACTAACAATTCCCAGGTTTGGAGAGCTGCAAAAAACCGAAAGTTTAAATGTAGCTACAGCAACAGCAATTATTCTTAATGAATTTAAACGAAATAGTTAAGAATTTGTTTTAATGGAAAGTGAAATTTATTAAAATCGCTCTCGATTTCATAGAATCAATATTATCAGTCCATGGGCTAGGTCCTTTTGCCGGATTATCACGAATTAACTCGTCAGTAATACCAAACATACCTCTAATTGAAGGAGAGAAAATAAAGTATTCAGAGAAAATATCAATTCCAAAACCTAGCTCATAAGCAGCTGTCCATGGTTTTACTCTGAATTTTCCTTCGTTGTTATCATCCTGCGATTTTGAGTTGCTGGATAAATTAAGTGTAGTAGACATTCCGCCAACCAGGTACGGACGAATATTTCCGGTACGTAAAGAGGAGAATTTAAGTAACAAAGGAAAGTGAATATAAGTACTGTTTACCTCTCTTAAATAATCTTTCTGTAAAGGCAGATTAGGATAAAACAAATCGCGTTTTGTATAGTATAAGCCTGGTTCAAAACGTAAGTTTATGTATTCCTGTAATCTTAAATCGGCAACTACACCAACATTAAAACCAGTAGTCTTTTTTACCTGAATATCCGGACCGGGAGATTTGTAGTCAAATTTAAAGTCGAAACTATTGAACCCAAGATAATATCCAAAATAGACGCGCTGTTTTTGCCAGTTTTCGAGATTAATAATAGGATCTTTGCTAAACATACTTTTAGCAAATTGAGAATATCCTTTTGTCGTTAAGACTAATAAAATTAAGACTACAGTTTTTTTCATACTATTTTTTAGATGCAGAATAAATGGTTGCAACGCCAAAAGTTTGAGGCATAGCCACAACATCTATAAACCCAATTTTTCTCAAAATATTGTTCAGGGCTTCTCCATATGGAAAAGCAGCCGCAGATTCAGACAAATAACCATAAGCCGAATTGTCTTTAGAAAATAATTTACCAATAATAGGCAAAATATTTTTACTATAAAACTTATATCCTTGTTTGTATGGTGTTTTGTCCGGAACAGAGGTTTCTAAAATCACAAATACCCCATTTGGTTTTAAAACTCTTAAAATTTCAGCAAAACCTTTTTCAAGATTTTCAAAATTTCGAACTCCAAAGCCTACAGTTATGGCATCAAAGTAATTGTCTTCAAAAGGTATTTTTTCAGAGTCCCCTAAAACTAAGTCAATAACATTTGATAAGTTCTTTGCTTCAACTTTCTTTTTTCCAACTTCCAGCATTCCTGCTGAAATATCCAGGCCAATAATTTTTTCAGCATTGGTTTGTGACATTAAAATAGCCAGATCACCTGTTCCTGTTGCAATGTCCAGAATGTTTTTTGGTTTTGTGTCTGAAACGATCTTTAATACTTTTTTTCTCCATTTAGTGTCAATTCCAAAAGAAATGACACGGTTTAGATTATCATAGTTGCCGGAGATGTTATCAAACATTTGAGCAACCTGCTCTTTCTTTCCTAAAGAAGAGTCTTTATATGGGGTTATTTTTTCAGACATTTTTTTTATTTAAGCAAATATAATACAATCTGTCTTAACTGTTATTGGTTTTTTAAATTGTCCTTTTAAATGTTTTATAAGGAGGTTTTTAATTCATTGTTTGATGTTGGAATTTTTGGCATCACCGAAATCAGGTATTTTGAAAAAATCACCAAAAGTGGGTATTGTGGAATGAAGTTTTTATAGCCAATTTTGTCAAAGTAAAAATGATTAAAATTTAATGATTGATAGTAATACAATGGCTTAAAATCAAAAAAGTATTTTTTTTGCACTGGTACTGATTTGTTCTTGTAAATAGTTTTAAAAGTATTTTCTTGGGGTTAATACTACATTATTAAAGTGCGAAATACGTTCTTAGGATTAAATTTGTTTTTGGAAATTTTAATTTTCTTGCCTTTAATATCTTAGTGGTATTTGTTATTAAAGGCGCTTTTGAGATTCGTTCTCAATTAACATTTATGTTATTCAGTTATTTCAGATGTTTCTTAGACATTTGTGATTTTTTCAAAAACTATTTCAGGAAAGTATTGTATCTATGAAATCAATCGTTTTTAAAAAACACCCTTCAAAAGAGGGTGTTTTTTTATTTTCGGATGTATGTTTCGTAAGTGTAATCATAAAGATGTTTCTCATCTTTAAAATTTTCTTCTGTTTCTACAAGCTGCCATTCATTTGAATTGATTTTAGGAAAAAAAGCATCAGCTTCAAAAGTATGGTGTACTTTGGTTATTTCTATAATATCTGTATAAGGTAAGCCTAAATTGTAGATTTCTCCTCCACCTATAATATAAGAATCTTCATTTTCAGGGCAGGCAGCAATTGCTTTTTCAATACTGTCTACAACAATACAGCCTTCGGCTTGATAGTCTTTC
Organism: Flavobacterium chilense; assembly: GCF_001602525.1. Classification (GTDB taxonomy): domain Bacteria; phylum Bacteroidota; class Bacteroidia; order Flavobacteriales; family Flavobacteriaceae; genus Flavobacterium; species Flavobacterium chilense. Next base: position 22,826 of record NZ_LSYT01000010.1, on the reverse strand, counting down.
TGGCGTGTAATGATAACATGAACTCTGTTAGGCAGCGGTTTAGGGAAGCTTTCAAATGTCTTTCTTCCCATTATAATATGATGATTAGTTGTAAGCGATTTAAACCTTTTAAAATCGTTTGGCAGATGCCATACTAAATCATTGTCTTTTCCAAGGGCATTATTTTCGGCAACAGCCGCAATCATTATAATCATAATGTGCTCAAACTAAATTTTATTTTCTGTATCCTCGTTTATTCTGGACTCTAATTGACTGATCCTTTTTTGCTGTAAACCAACAAGTCTGTCAATTTGCTCTCTTTCCCATTTTTTATTCATGAAACGATCTGTAATGTAAACTTTTATAAAGTGAAGTATAAAAACGAAAAACCATAAAGTAATGCCCCATAAGCACCAATTTTGTTCAGTAGATGCTCCAAAGCCGAAAAATCGATTTGCAATGAATATAAATAAACTTCCAAGCAGAAAGAGAACAAAATGAAAATACAGGATTTTTTTTTGTCTAATACGTCTTCTGGCATACTCGTATTGTTCGTGCACTTCTTTTTCCATAAGATATAAATGAGATCATAAAGTTAAAATTTATTTTGAAAACACCATGTTTAGATTCATAAATATTTGTTTTAAAACCTTCTGGGAGTTTTAAATGCGAAAAATAAAGCCGTTTAAATTATAGATGTAATGAAAATAAGTTGTTGTTTTTGCTATAATCATAAATCGGTTACAGTGCGATAGAATGTTCAGGTGAATTTGTGTAATTTTATTGTATAAATCTAAAAACGAAATAGTTATGTCTTTGAAGAAACAATTTATTAAAACGAAGCCGGTTGTTAAAGTTACATTTTCGATAGACGCCAAAGATGCTGATTCGGCAGCAGTTGTTGGTGATTTTAATAACTGGAATGTTTCAGAGGGAACTTTAAGCAAGTTGAAAAACGGAACTTTTAAAGCAACTTATGATTTGGTTAAAGATGCGATTTACGAATTTAAGTATGTGATCGACGGGGCTTATGTTAATGATCCTGAAGCAGATTTTTACAAATGGAATGATTATGCCGGAAGTGAAAATAGTGTTTTAGTGGTATAAAAAAATCCGCTTTTTAGCGGATTTTGTTTTTATAATTATACAGCAACGCTGCCTTTTATAGCAGGGTGCGGATCGTAATCGACAAGTGTAAAATCGCTGAAATCAAAATCAAATATGTTTTTAATTCCCGGATTTAAGATCATTTTTGGTAATGGTCTTGGTTCACGTGTTAGTTGCAATTCTAATTGCTCAAAATGATTGTTATAAATGTGTGCATCTCCAAAAGTATGAATAAATTCTCCTGGTTCAAGATCGCAAACCTGCGCAATCATCATAGTTAGTAATGCGTAAGAAGCAATATTAAAAGGAACTCCCAAAAATATATCGGCACTTCGCTGATACAATTGACAGGATAGTTTTCCTTTTGTTTCTCCTTTTTCTAAGTCCGGAGTTGCTACGTAAAACTGAAAAAAGGCATGACAAGGAGGCAATGCAGCTTTATTGTTGGCTACATTTTCTTCAAAAGATTTTTTAGTATCCGGCAAAACCGAAGGGTTCCATGCAGAAACCAGCATTCTGCGGCTGTTTGGATTTGTTTTTAACTCAGTGATTAATTCCGAAATCTGATCGATTTCTTCACTGTTCCAATTGCGCCACTGATGTCCGTAAACCGGGCCTAAATCACCATTAGAATCTGCCCATTCATCCCAGATTTTAACTCCGTTTTCCTGAAGGTATTTTACGTTTGTATCTCCTTTTAAAAACCAAAGTAATTCGTAAATAATTGATTTTAAGTGCAGTTTTTTGGTTGTAACCATTGGGAAACCTTCACTTAAATCAAAACGCATTTGATAGCCAAAAACACTTTTTGTTCCGGTTCCGGTTCGGTCTCCTTTTTGACAGCCGTTTTCTAAAACGTGTTTTACTAAATCTAAGTATTGTTTCATGTTTTGTTTATTCGGTTATTCGTTTAATTGTTTAATCGATTTAACGAATAAACAAATCAACGATTAAACAGTAATTTTATCTTTTCGAGATTTCGTCTCTGATTTTAGCTGCTTTTTCGTAATCTTCCTGAGAAACGGCCTGGTCTAACAGTTCGTTTAGTTCCTGTAGACTATGTTTAGCATAAACATCTCCGGATTGATTGGTTTCTTCTTCACGTCCAAAAGTTTCAGGATTAGAAAGTACATCATCAATTTCCTGAGCGCCCTGGTCAGAATCTGCTGTGTTTGATTTTAAATAAATTCCGGCTTTGTCCAGAATGTTTTTATAGGTAAAAATCGGTGCGTTAAAGCGTAGGGCAAGAGCGATTGCATCAGAAGTTCTGGCATCGATAATCTCTTCGATTTTATCTCTTTCGCAAATCAGACTGGAGTAAAAAACACCGTCAACAAGTTTATGAATAATGACTTGTTTTACAACGATATCAAATCTTTCTGCGAAGTTTTTAAATAAATCATGTGTTAGCGGGCGGGGCGGTTTAATTTCTTTTTCTAAGGCAATAGCTATCGATTGGGCTTCAAAAGCACCAATAACAATAGGTAATTTTCTCTCGCCATCCACTTCATTCAAAATTAAGGCATAAGCGCCATTTTGAGTTTGACTGTATGAAATTCCTTTTATGGATAATTTTACTAGACTCATATATGTTTGTAAAAAGGGCACTTAGCGCCTCATTTTTATACTTTTTTTGATAGGGAAATAAAAGTGCAATTTTAATCAAAAAATATGGAACAAAAAAGCTACCTAAAACAAAGATACAATTATCTTGTTTTTAGGCAGCTATATTTTTGAAGAGAATTCTTAAATTTTTTAAGAATGCTGAGCTTTAAAAGCTTTTAATTTTTCTGTTAATTGAGGTACAATTTCAAATGCGTCTCCAACAACACCGTAATCAGCTACTTTAAAGAAAGGAGCTTCAGGATCATTATTGATTACTACTTTAACTTTTGATGAGTTGATACCTGCAATGTGCTGGATTGCTCCGGAAATTCCTATTGCAATATATAAGTTTGTTGCAACTGGTTTTCCTGTTTGTCCAACGTGCTCGCTATGAGGTCTCCATCCTAGATCTGAAACAGGTTTAGAACAAGCCGTTGCAGCTCCTAAAACAGCAGCAAGATCTTCAACTAATCCCCAGTTTTCAGGACCTTTTAATCCACGTCCGCCAGAAACTACGATGTCAGCATCAGCGATAGATACTTTTCCGCTTACTTTTTCTACAGATTCTACTTTTACTCCAAAGTCGTTGTCTCCAATTGTTGAGTTAAAATCTTCCTCAGTTGCAGATCCTGCATTTTCGAAGATTCCGTATGAGTTTTTAGCTAAACCAAGTACTTTTACATCAGTATTGATTTCAGTAATGTTAAAAGCTTTGTTGGAGAAAGCATTTCTTTTTACCTGAAATGGTGAAGTGCTTACCGGTAATCCAACCACATTCGATGCAAAACCAGCATTTAAAGCTACTGCAACTAATGATGAAAGATAAATACTGTCTGTTGTAGAAGAAAGTAAAACTACTTTTGTTCCTTCTTTTTCAGCAGCTTGTTTAATTACATCAGCATAAGCTTTAGCAGTAAAACCAGCTAATTTATCGTTGTTTACTTTTAATACTTTATCAACTCCGTATTTAGCTAATTCGCTTACATCGCTAATGTTCACTGTTAAAGCTGTAACAGTTGTTCCTAAACTTTCGGCTACCTTTTTTGCGTAAGAAGCTAATTCGAAAGCTACTTTTTTAAATTTTCCTTCTGCAGATTCTGCATATATTAATATTGACATAACAATTTTAGATTTTAGATTTTAGATTTCAGATTCTTGAAAATGAAATCTAAAACGATTATTGATTTTAGATCTTGAAGTGAATCAAATGTTGATTTTAGATTTAGTATTGCGGTCTGCAATCTAAAATCTAAACTCTACAATCTTAAATCACTTTCGCTTCGTTGTGTAATAAATTGATTAACTCATCTAAATTATCTGCAGAAACTAATTTCACAGCTGATTTTGGAGCTGGTTTTTCAAATTTCACCGCTTTTGTATTTACAGGAGCGTCAACTGGCTCAAGAATAGTTAAGGCTTTAGTTCTTGCTGTCATGATTCCTCTCATATTCGGGATACGTAAATCTTTTTCTTCAACAAGACCTTTTTGTCCTCCAATAATTAATGGCAGGGTAGTGCTTACAGTTTCTTTTCCACCATCGATTTCACGAACTGCTTTTACATTATTTCCGTCAACTGTTAAAGCTGTACAAGAGTTTAAAAAGTTAAAACCTAAAATTCCTGCAATCATTCCAGGAACCATTCCGCCATTATAGTCAAGAGATTCTTTTCCTGCAATTACAAGATCATATCCTCCGTTTTTAATTACTTCAGCAAGTTGTTTTGCAACAAAAAATCCGTCAGTTGGGTTTGCATTAACACGAATTGCTTCGTTTGCACCAATTGCCAAAGCTTTACGCAATGTTGGTTCAGTATCAGGACCTCCAACATTTACAACAGTTACATTTGCACCTTGTTGCTCCTGAAACCAGATAGCACGTGTAAGTCCAAATTCGTCATTAGGATTAATTACATATTGAACGCCATTAGTGTCAAATTCTGAGTCACCATTGGAGAAGTTGATTTTTGAAGTAGTATCAGGCACATGGCTGATGCAAACTAGTATTTTCATAAGTATATATTTTGAATTTATAATATGCTTTTACAAATTTAGAATTTAATTTGGAATAATTATACTATGCATGCATAATATTTTTTAAAACTATTACGATTTCGAAGATTGTGTGTTTTTGAATGACTTTTATCGGGAACTAAAATAAAAATAATATCCATTTGGTCTGATTGTTAGGAATTTCATAATGCTTAGAGCTCAGACAAAGGTTAAATTTTACGGTTACAAATACTAATTTTTGAATTTTTACGTTTAGATGGAAGGATTTTAAAGAGGCAGGAATTAACAAATGAATTGAAGTTTGTCTGAAAAATAATTTTAATGAATTTTAAGTCTATTATATCGATTTCGTAAATATCACAATAAACTTTAAAAAGTTAAAAGCTAAGGAGAGAAAGAAGTTCATGCGATTTTAAATTCAATTTATGCTTTTAAGTTATTTAAAATATTTATTTTTGCTCTTCAGAAAATTCAACATACAATATAAAATATGAGAACAATACAATTTAGAGAGGCCATTTGTGAAGCGATGAGCGAAGAGATGCGTCACGATGAATCCATATATTTAATGGGCGAAGAAGTTGCAGAATACAACGGAGCGTACAAAGCTTCAAAAGGAATGCTTGCTGAGTTTGGTGAAAAAAGAGTAATCGATACTCCAATTGCTGAGCTTGGTTTTACAGGAATTGCAGTAGGTTCAGCAATGAACGGCTGTCGTCCAATTGTAGAGTATATGACCTTCAACTTCTGTTTAGTTGGTATTGATCAGATTATAAATAATGCTGCTAAAATGCGTCAAATGACAGGTGGACAATTTAATGTGCCTATCGTTTTCCGCGGACCAACTGCTTCTGCAGGTCAATTAGGAGCAACTCACTCACAAGCTTTAGAAAACTGGTTTGCAAATACTCCGGGTCTTAAAGTAGTGGTACCTTCAACTCCTTATGATGCAAAAGGGCTTTTAAAATCGGCTATTCGTGATAATGATCCGGTAATCTTTATGGAGTCTGAGCAAATGTATGGTGATAAAGGTGAAGTGCCGGACGGAGAATACACAATTCCGTTAGGAGTTGCTGATGTTAAACGCGAAGGAACAGATGTAACTATTGTTTCTTTTGGTAAAATTATCAAAGAAGCTTTTATCGCTGCTGATGAATTAGCTAAAGAAGGAATTTCTTGTGAAATTATCGACTTAAGAACAGTTCGTCCAATGGATAAAGATGCAATCATTAAATCGGTTAAAAAAACAAACCGTTTAGTAGTATTAGAAGAAGCCTGGCCATTTGCGAGTGTTTCATCTGAGATTACTTATATCGTTCAGGAACAAGCATTCGATTTCCTTGATGCGCCAATTCAGCGTATTACAACTGCAGATACTCCAGCACCTTACTCTCCTGTTTTACTGAAAGACTGGTTACCAAATGCTGGTGATGTAGTGAAAGCAGTAAAGAAAGTAATGTACAAATAAGAAAATAAACAATACTTATAGAACTTCATCAGTCATATTAATTGATGAAGTTTTTTTTTGCCAGATTATGAAAAGAATAATTTTACTCAGCCTGTTTTTTGTATTTGCTCTTGTAAATATTGCTACTGCACAAACGAAAGTGAGCGGAATTGTCTTGGATAAATCAAATCAGCCTGTTCCGTTTGCGAATGTGGTTTTTAAAGGTTCAAATACCGGAATAGTTTCTAATGAAGACGGACGTTTTTATCTTGAATCTCCAAATACTTACACGGCTTTATTGGTTACCTCGGCAGGATTTTCTGATCGTGAAGTTCCTTTGGAAAAAGCAGTAAATTATGATTTTAAAATTGTTTTAAGCGAAGCCGAAGCACTTAATGAAGTTGTAATTTATACCGGAAAAACCTCGAAAAAGAATAATCCGGCATTAGATATTCTTCGAAAAATCTGGGAAAGAAAACGTAAAAACGGTCTGTACCAATTCAATCAGTATCAAATGCAGAAGTACGAAAAAGTCGAGTTCGATATGAACACGATTGATAGTGCTTTTATGAAAAACAAGCTCTTTAAAGGAATGGAGTTTGTGTTTAAGCATGTAGATACCTCAGAAGTTACAGGAAAAACCTATCTGCCTATTTTTATCAACGAATCCGTTTATGATGTTTACGGCGATAACAAGATAAAGAAAGTAAAAGAAAACCTGACCGGAAATAAAATGTCTGGTTTTAACGGGAATCAACAGATTTTATCTTTTGTAAAAGATCTTTATTCAGATTATAATATTTACGACAATCACCTGAAGTTTTTTGATAAAAGTTTTACAAGTCCGCTATCAAGAACCGGAATTGATGTTTATAATTATGTATTAAAAGACAGTGCTTATGTCGATAAAAAATGGTGTTATAATATTGTTTTTTATCCAAGACGTAAAAACGAATTGACTTTTAAAGGAGATTTTTGGGTTAATGATACCACTTTTGCTATCAAGAAAATTAATATGGGTGTTACCAAAAGCGCCAATATTAACTGGGTAAAAGATATTTATATCGAGCAGGAATTTGAAGTAGAAAACGATTCAGTTTTTCTATTGACACGTGACTATATGATGTCTGATTTTGCTTTAAATAAAAAAGAAAAATCAAAAGGAGTTTATGGAAAGCGAACTACTTTGTATCGAAACCATAAATTCAATATTCAGAAACCGGAGAAGTTTTATAAAGAAGAAGTCAATTTTATAGACAATACAGTTTACGAGCGACCGCCTGAATTTTGGGAAGCAAACCGATTTGAGAAATTAAATAAAGACGAAGCAGGTATTTATAAAATGTTAGATACACTGCAAACGGTTAAGCGGTTTAAGCAGCTCTATAGTCTGGTCTCGATTTTAGGAAGCGGTTATGTCGAATTTAAGAACTTCGATTACGGGCCAATTTTCTCCACATTTGGATACAATGAAGTCGAAGGATTACGAATAAGAGCAGGAGGAAGAACCTATTTTGGTCCAAATGATCCCTGGCGTATACAAGCTTATACAGCTTACGGATTTGACGATAATAAATTTAAATATGGTGTTTCCGGAAAATGGATGCTGGATAAGAAAAATCGACTCATTATTTCAGGAGGAAACAGGCGCGATATTGAACAAATAGGAGCCAGTTTAACCACAACCAATGATATTTTGGGACGAAGTTTTGCGTCATCTGCCTTGTTTACAACCGGAAGTAACGGAAAACTGACCAACATCAACCTGAGTAATGTTTCGATTGAAATGGAACCTAAAAAGAACTTCATTGTTCAGGCAGGTTTTTCATACCGTACATTAGAGTCGGCATCCAAAACTTTTAGTTTAGATTATTATACGACTTTACCATCTGCAGCAAATCCTGCCGGAGTAATACAAAGCAGTGTAAAACAATCAGAAGCCAATATTCAGTTTGAATATATGCCAAACCGTAAAACGATTGGTTACGGAGTAGAAAGAGATTTAGTCGACAGTCCTTTTAGCCATTTCTTTGTTAACTTTAGTTATGGACTTAAAGGCGTTTTAGACAGTGACTTTGCTTACGAAAAAGTACAATTGTTTTATAAACAGCCTATTATTATAGGACCATTAGGAAGATCAAATGTTATTCTGGAAACCGGAAAAACCTGGGGAACAATTCCGTTAGGCTTAATGAGTGTAATTCCGGGTAACCAGACTTATTTTACAATTGAGAACACATTTAGTAACCTGAATTTCTACGAATTCATTACAGATCAATATACCACTTTGCAATGGAACCATGATTTTGGCGGAAGATTATTTGCCAGAGTTCCGTTTATGCGAAAGTTAAACTGGAGAGAATTTGTAGGTATTAAAGCTGTTCACGGAACTATTTCGAATGCCAACAGAGCCATAAATGCTTCAGGTCAGCCTTATAATGCTCCTGAAAATGTATATTGGGAATACAATGCCGGAATTGGAAATATCTTCAAAGTATTCCGTATCGATTTCTCTTGGAGAGGCAGTTATCTAAACACTCCCGATGCTAATAAATTTGCAGTAAAAGGATCTTTCGGGTTCTATTTCTAATTAATTTGGAAACTTTGTAATTTGTGATTATAATTGATTAGTATTGTTTTATGAGCGAAAACCAGGTTGGTAGTAAAATGATTTGGACAACTAATCTAAGAGTCGTAGCAACTTTTAGTGTGATTTTTTTACATGTCACTTCAGAGATTTTATATCAATTTGGTCGTGTTTCTGATTTTGTTTGGTGGACCGGTAATATTTATGACAGCATGGTACGTTTTTGTGTACCAGTATTTGTAATGCTTACAGGTGCATTAATGCTGGGAAAGACTTATGAACTAAATGATTTCTTAAAGAAAAGATTCTCCCGAATAGTTTTTCCTTTTTTATTTTGGAGTTTTATTTATGCAATTCTTGCTCTAAGGCATAAAATTTCTGAAGATCATGGAATGTCTTTTCTCGAAAGTATTAAATGGATAATTCATTTATTACAAAAAGGGAGTTCTTATCATCTTTGGTATATTTACATGATTATTGGAATATACCTTTTCATTCCAATCATAAGTAAATGGATTCAAAACGCAACCGAAAAAGAAATTTTATATTTTTTGTCGATATGGGTTTTTACATTAACCATCAATCAGCCCATTTTGTCCGGATTTAAAATTAATATTGATCTGACTTATTTCTCAGGGTTTATAGGGTATGTTGTTTTAGGATATTATTTATCAATTAAATCTTTTGGTTTTACTAGAAAATCGATTTATTTAATTGCCCTGTTTTTAATCATAATCGGAATTAGTATTACTGCATTTGGAACTTATTTTTTATCCCAAAAGACGAATAGTTTTAACGGGTATTTTTATAATTATGATACCTTAAATGTTTTGATAGTGTCTATTGGAGTTTTTCTGTTTTTTAAGAATTTTGAAATCTTCAATCCTGCTTTAAATAAAGTTGTTAATTTTATTAGCAAATATAGCTATGGAATTTATTTGGTACATATTTTAACATTAACTGTAATAAAAGAAATAGGAATCCATAATTATGTTACAAATCCTATATTTGCAGTACCTGTTATAGCTTTACTTTGCTTGTTTATTTCGGCAGTCGTAATATATTCCATAAACAAAATACCTTACGGGAAATACATATCAGGGTAGAATAATGAAAAAATAAAATGGTATTATTAGGATAAACAATCTCAGTTATGCAGGAAGCCATTGATTTTTTAACCAATAAAAACCCGATATTTCAGGAAATTATCGAGAAATATGGATTACCACAAATTCCAAGGCGTCCGCAGGGTTTTGATACTTTAGTCTTATTAATTCTCGAACAGCAGGTTTCTGTAGATTCGGCAAAAGCCACATTTTTAAAAATCAAAGCCTATACGACCTGCAATCCTGAAACGATGGCAGTTTTATCAGATGAAGAATTTCGAAATCTTGGCGTAAGCCGGCAAAAAACTAAATACATTAAAATTTTGGCAGAAGCCGTTTTAAACAAAGAACTGGACATCGAAAGTCTGGCTTCAAAATCAGCAAAACAAGTTCGCGAAGAATTAATTAAATTAAAAGGTATCGGAAACTGGACGATTGATATCTATTTAATGTTTTGTCTGGAAGAACCCGATTTAATTCCGCTAGGCGATATTGCAGTTATAAATACCATCAAAGAACTACTGGATATTCATGATAAGCAGGAAATGGAAATTCATGCAGAACAATGGAGTCCGTATCGATCTTATGCAACCTATTTGCTCTGGCATTATTACCTAAAAAAGCGCAATCGGAAAATTACATATTAACTGTCTGTTACATAAAAAGAAAAGTATATTAATTAATGGATAAAATACAGAGATTAATACACTTTTTTCATTGTAAAAAAGGATTGTTTAGTTACTTTTGCAGTCGAAATTATAGAAATAATAAAAAACGAAAATGACCGCAGACAAACTAACAACTTTCGATGTATTAATCGAAATACCAAGAGGAAGCAGAAATAAATACGAGTACGATTTTGAAATTAAAAGAATGCGTTTTGACAGAATGTTATTCTCTTCGATGATGTACCCGGCTGATTACGGATTTATTCCGGAAACTTTAGCTCTTGATGGTGATCCTCTTGATGTATTGGTTTTGGTAAACGAACCAACTTTTCCAGGATGTGTTATGGAAGTAAAACCAATTGGGGTTTTCCATATGGCAGACGATAAAGGACCGGATGAAAAAATTATTTGTGTACCGGTTTCAGATCCAATCTGGAATTCTCTAAACGACCTTTCAGATATTAACCCACACTTAGTAAAAGAAATCGAGCATTTCTTCCAGGTTTACAAAGATCTTGAAAACAAAAAAGTAGATGTAGAAGGATGGGGAGATGTAAACGAAGCTTATGCTATTATTGCAGAGTGTACAAAACGTTTTGACGACATCGAAAACAAACCAGCAGGATTATTTAGCATTAAATAATTTTCGCCTTCATATTTTATAAAAAAAGCAATATTCCGTTAGGAGTATTGCTTTTTTGTTTAAATTCGTTTTAGTTAGTTTATTGACTATTAACCAAAACCATTAAAATATTATGAATGCATTTATGATTTACTTGCCAATTGTCATGGCAATTTTAGGATTACTTTTCATGGGAATAAAAAGGAGTTGGGTTTTAAAACAAGATGCCGGAGATGGCAAGATGAAAGAGATTTCAGACTACATCTACGAAGGAGCATTAGCCTTCCTCAAAGCAGAATATAAACTATTAACCATTTTTGTTATTATTGCAAGTATAGCCTTAGCGGGCATTACCTTTATTCCGGGAGTAAAAACACATTTATTAATTGTAATCGCATTCATTTTCGGAGCATTTTTCTCAGCTTTGGCTGGGAATATGGGAATGAAAATAGCCACCAAAACAAATGTTAGAACTACACAGGCTGCACGTACCAGTTTGCCACAGGCATTAAAAGTGTCTTTTGGCGGCGGGACTGTAATGGGTTTGGGTGTTGCAGGTTTAGCTGTTTTAGGTCTAACAACCTTTTTTATCATTTTCTTTAATCTTTTTTCAGGCGGAGTATGGAAAGATACTGAGACTATGACAGTAGTTTTAGAAACGCTGGCAGGGTTTTCATTAGGTGCAGAATCAATTGCTCTGTTTGCCAGAGTAGGAGGCGGAATTTACACTAAAGCTGCCGATGTTGGAGCTGATTTAGTAGGTAAAGTAGAAGCCGGAATTCCGGAAGATGATCCGCGTAATCCTGCCACAATTGCAGATAATGTGGGAGATAACGTAGGAGACGTTGCCGGAATGGGAGCCGATTTGTTCGGATCTTATGTAGCAACCGTTTTAGCTGCAATGGTATTAGGAAATTATGTAATTAAAGATATGGGCGGAAGCATTCAGGATGCTTTTGGCGGAATTGGTCCAATTTTATTGCCAATGGCCATTGCCGGTTTCGGAATCTTATTTTCTATTATTGGAACCACATTAGTAAAAATTTCAGATGATAATGCCAAAGAAGCACAAGTGCAAAAAGCATTAAATATAGGAAACTGGGTATCGATTGTTTTAACCGCAATCGCCTGTTTCTTCTTAGTAAAACATATGTTACCAGAAACCATGCAAATGAGTTTCTTTGGAGAAGGATCTAAAGCCATTTCATCCATGCGTGTTTTCTATGCTACTTTGGTAGGATTAGTTGTAGGTGGGGCGATTTCATCAGTGACTGAATATTATACAGGATTAGGAACAAAACCAGTTATGGCGATTGTTCAAAAATCATCTACAGGAGCAGGAACAAACGTAATTGCAGGTTTGGCAACCGGAATGATCTCCACTTTTCCAACTGTATTATTGTTTGCTGTGGCAATCTGGATTTCGTATGCTCTGGCAGGTTTTTACGGAGTGGCTTTGGCAGCTTCTGCAATGATGGCAACAACAGCCATGCAATTGGCAATTGATGCCTTTGGACCAATCTCTGATAATGCAGGAGGAATTGCCGAAATGAGCGAATTGCCAAAAGAAGTTCGTACCAGAACCGATATCTTGGATTCAGTTGGAAACACAACCGCTGCAACCGGAAAAGGATTTGCGATTGCATCTGCAGCTTTAACTTCGCTGGCTTTGTTTGCAGCTTATGTAACCTTTACAGGAATTGACGGAATCAATATTTTTAAGGCACCAGTTCTGGCCATGTTGTTTGTTGGTGGAATGATTCCGGTAGTTTTCTCAGCTCTGGCGATGAATTCTGTTGGAAAAGCAGCAATGGATATGGTATACGAAGTACGTCGTCAGTTCAAGGAAATTCCGGGTATTATGGAAGGAACAGGTAAACCTGAGTACGGAAAATGCGTAGAAATATCTACCAAAGCCGCTTTACGCGAAATGATGTTGCCAGGAATCCTGACTATTGGTTTTCCAATTGCAATTGTATTGTTAGGAAAACTGGTATATAGCGACAACAACCAATTGATTGCTGAAATGCTGGGCGGATATATGGCAGGAGTTACCGTTTCAGGAGTACTTTGGGCTGTTTTTCAAAACAATGCCGGAGGTGCGTGGGACAATGCCAAAAAATCATTTGAAGCCGGAGTTTTAATCAATGGTGAAATGACTTATAAAGGTTCAGATGCACACAAAGCGGCTGTGACCGGAGATACTGTAGGAGATCCGTTTAAAGATACTTCAGGACCATCAATGAATATCCTGATCAAATTAACCTGTTTAATAGGTTTAGTCATTGCCCCAATTTTAGGAGCAGGACATGCTACAGCCAATAATGCCGGAATGGGATCTTGCTGTACCAAAACCGAAATGCATGCAGGAACAATCTCCAAATGTGGTGACCATTCGATGTTAACCAAAGAAGAATGCATTAAAATGTGCAAGGAAAAAGGATGCTCTGCTGAGGAAACAGCAAAATGTATGGCACATTATGATGCAGATGGAAAATATCAAAAAACCGATTGTTTTGATACAACCAAATATAGCAAAAGGGTCGAAGTGAATCTGTCAACTGTAAACGGAAAAACGGTTGGAACAGTAACCAAAACAGAAAACGGTAAAACAACCACCCAAGTTTATGAAGGCACCGAAGCTGAGGTAAAAGCAAAAATTGAAGCCGCAAAATAAGCTCTAACAATATAAAGTAAAACTTAAAAAAAACTGCCCGAAAGTATTTTTCGGGCAGTTTTCTTTTAGAATAACATTGTTAATCCTGCTATTTACAATTTATAAAAGCAATTATAACACCTCAAAATACAGGTTTTTGAATGCAATAATCCAGGTGTGAAAATATATTTCACTTCTATAAATGAGGCAGGTATTTTAAAATAAATAAAACGCCATTTTTGAGCAGATTCAACACCTGTTTTATGAGTTATAAAAAAGGCTTATTAATAAAATCTTAAAGTTAAATTAAAAGCAGGCAATTTATAAAAAATAAGAGTTTAGTCATTTTTGGCGATAAATGAGTGAGTAAAGCTGGTACAAAATTTCCTGTATCAGCTTTTTTTTGCCCTTTTTTTACTCATTTGAGCTCTTTTTTATGATTTAACAGAGAAAAAAGGGGATAAAAACACACTCTTTTTTGGGCTTATATGTTAAAAAACACCGTCAAAAAGCATTAAAAAAAATATATAAGGGATTATTTCCTACATATTAAAATTTTGTGTCTTTAAATATTATTTTAAAAACTTCTTGTGGCTATTCTAAATCTATATTCAAAATAGTTTTGCGAATTAAAACCTACAGTTTTGAATTTTAGTTACTTAAAGAATAATAAAAGCATAATAATTTAATCTCATGAAAAAACAGTACTTTATTTTATTGGCTCTTTTTTTACTGGTTTCCCTAAACACCAGAGCCACTACGCATTATCATACAGAAAGTAAGAAAGATTGGAGTGATCCGAAACACTGGACTACTGGCAAAAAGGACGTTGAGAGTGTCTATGCTATGTTGTCTAAACATAACAGTACTTTATTTTTTGAAACAACTGTAGGGCCTACAATTAGTGTGGTAACATCGACTACTGGTTGTATTAACGGTGGCATAATTGATGTAACAGTATCGGGTGCAACTGGTCCAGTGCAGTATGCGTTACTTGGAGGGCCGTCTACCTATACAATCCCTGGTCCGGGCAGTAGTTTTCCAGGCTTGGCCAATGGTACTTATACAGTACAAGTTTGGGATGATAATACTAATGGAACACCAATTACACAAAGTGTAACCATCAATTACAGCTATACAAGTATTTCTATTTCTTCGGTAGTACCTACTTATGATAATTTGACCACACCTGTATGTGGACCTAGAGGGATACTAATTGTAAACGCTACAGGAGGCAATGCTCCTCTGTCTTATTCTTTGATTAATAAGACTACAGGAGCACTTGTTATGGGGCCACAGAGTTCAAATAGGTTTACCAGTGTACCCGTAGGAACCTATTCTGTAGAAGTAAAAGATGCTTGTGGTAATACAATGACAAGTGCGGCTGGAGGAATAACAGTAACTAATTATGATGATGTTTCGACCGGAACTTCTTTGAGCGCAACAATTCTTTCAACAGGTAGCCCAAGCCCCAATGTATATTTTAGAGAAAATAGTGGTTGTGATATGATGACAGTAACCCCAACACCTGGGATAACTGTTTTTAGCTGCACAATGAAAAATGCATCAGGTAAAATCTTAAATATATATCAAAAAGATATAGAGTATAGGGTGGGGACACCTGATGGTAATTGGTCGGCTTGGGTTGCCTCTGATATGCCTGCATCTGTACCATTCACGTTAACAACTAATGCAAATGTTGACTTTACTTTTCAATTTAGAAATGGGTGTGATCACTTTGTTACAGCTACTGCAACTTACTCCTATAAAGCCTTTAATGGTTTAACTGGGTCAATGAACTATACATACAGTGACAATTGTAGTGTAACTAATACTGGTTTGCAAGTGACTGCCAATAATGCTGGTGATAACTTAACTTGTATGCCAATGAAAATAGAAGTGTATGATCAAACAGCTGGTAATACCTTGTTAGCCGACCCTTCGTTTGGTGCCACTTCTTATAAGATAACAAGCACATATACTACTGGGGATGTTACTGGTTTTATTCCTGGTCATACGCTTAAAATAATCATGACAGATGCAAAGGGACTTACAATATCGGGAACATATGTGGTGCCATCACCAGTGTTGCCAGCGTTTGCAATGAGCCCAAATCCTCGAAATAGTTTAGCTTCTAATAATTGCGGTTTTACGGGAAGACTTTATGATTTTAATTATGGTATAGGTAAAACAAATACTGGTCCTTTCCCTGTTACGTTTACTGTCACATCTGGTCCCGCTTCTATGGTAGGCAAGAGTGTTACAGTAAATAATACAACCGATAAAAATCTGGATGGGTCAACACAAATTACTTATCCATTTGGTTATTATCTTCCTTATGGTACCTATAGCTTTACACTTGCGTTTGGTGACACTGGAGCTGGTCCTTGTAGAACGGTACCCATTACAAATTTCGATAACACACAAAATTATAAAGGCTTGCATTTAGGAAATGTAACCTCTGTTACTAATGTTAATGGTTGTGGTGTGTACGATCTTAACATTCCATATTATTACACAGATATGGCAGGAAACCCTGTTCCGGCTAGTTCTAGCACTGCAGATGG
Source organism: Flavobacterium chilense (assembly GCF_001602525.1). Lineage (GTDB taxonomy): Bacteria > Bacteroidota > Bacteroidia > Flavobacteriales > Flavobacteriaceae > Flavobacterium > Flavobacterium chilense. The sequence goes on along the minus strand of NZ_LSYT01000010.1, from coordinate 6,471 downwards.
GGTTTGGATTAGTCTTATTGATGCAAGTGGCACAGTTGTTAAACGCCAGTCTCAAAATAGTATAAATTACCTTTGGACTAACATAAATCCGGGTACATATACTATAAGAATTGCGCCAGCTAAAGGGCAGTATGTCGATCCAAATTGTTATTCGGACAGTCAAACTATCACAATTGATCGTTATTCCTTACCAGTAGTAGATGTACAGCATTCTGGAGGTTTGGTTTGTTCAGGAGTTACTAAGGGTAATTTGACTGTAGTAGCAACAGGTACTTCAGCACCTTTGCAATATGCTTATAAAAAGAAAGGTGATCCGGATACTAGTTACAGTGCATTTCAAGCCAGTAATGTTTTCCCAGCATTAACTGCAGGTGTAGTATATACAGTGGCGGTAAAAGACCAATGTAATAATACCGTTACTCAAGATTTGACTGTATCAATAGCAGAAACAATTTCGTTGCTTTCAGTAGAGGGCGCTACAAGTGGCAGTGTCTGCTCAGGAGGTTCTGTTAAATTAAAAACGATACCAATTGGTCCAGTTACCAATTATCAATGGACATTGCCAGATGGTACTATCCAACAAGGTGCTGCATTAGATCATATAGATATTACTAATTTTACAACGACAAACAACGGCAGCTATACCGTAGAGGCTACATCTGCTGCAGGTTGTTCAGTAACATCTACTATTGCATTAACTGTAGCTACAGATCTTAACTTAGTAGTTGCAAATCCTGCTGCAGTTTGTGCAGGAACTACTGTAAACCTTGCCAATGCCGTAAGCGGTGTCGCGTCTTATATTTACTATGCTGCTGACCAGACAACAGTATTGGCATCAGCTATGGTAACCCCTGCCACAACAACAGATTATTATGTACAAGGAACATCTGCAAGCGGCTGTATTTTGCCTAAACAAAAAATAACCGTAACAGTAAATCCAGTACCTGCATTGGTTATTACAAACCCGGCTACAGTAACTTCCGGAACGACTGTAAATCTAACGGTGGCTGCTATTACAGCAGGAAGCACGAATATTGCTACGTTAGATTATTATACAGATGCGGCATGTACTATACCAGTAACTACACCAAGTGCTGTGACGATCACTGGCAATAAAACGTATTATATAAAAGCAACTGCTACAGGTGGTTGTACAGACATTAAACCGGTAGCTATAACAGCAGTAGGACCAAGTATTACAGTTGCAGGTACAAATGGTACCTGTGCAAGCGATTGTAGTGTTACGGCTTCTACTTCCTGGACAGTAGATCCGCTAGTGGCACAATATAAACTTACCAATACAACAACAGGAGTTTCTGTTGGACCAGTAACCGGACCAACAGCTAATATATTTGATAACCTGATTCCGGGTACTTATACAGTTACAATTTATGATGGTACTACTGGAGCTGCTGGTTTAACATCAGCACCAGTAACAGTTACTTCACCATATAAACAGTTAAAATTAACTCCAATAACAGTGTCAGGCGGTACGGGTTGTGGAGGTGCAGGTACAATTACTTACGGCTCCACATTAGGAAAGCAGCCAGTAGACTATTGGATTGTTAATAGTGGAGGTACTACAATAGCATCAGAGACAAACTCTCTTGGTACTGTAACTTTTACAGGAGTACCTCCGGGAACATATACTGCATATGCCAAAGATGCTTGTAATACAACAGTGTGGGAAGATAATGTAAAAGTTACAGGTCTTGATCTTTCTGCTTTAGGTTCAGTTAAAATACGTAATGCACAAACCTATTTTGGTCGTGGCAGCGATTGTAATCATATGGCATTAGATTTGTGGGCTATTACACCCTATATCGAACTATATAAAGCTGATGGTGTTACCCCTATTACAGCAGACACTAGTAAACTGACTTACATACTGGATTTTACTACAGGATCACCTGCTGTTACAACAAGTTACACGATTTTGCCACCGGGAGATACAAGTTTGGATGTAGCTTATACTCCGTTTACCCCAACCCAATATCGTATTAGAATATTAAACCCATGTACAGGTACCTATATTAATTCTGCTTGGGTCAACATTCAGAATCCGGCAATTTCTGTAACTACAGATAGCTATGCATCTCCAGATATGTGTGCATCCGGAGGATTGGCTTTAATGGTACAATGGAATACAAGACCATGTTTTCCTATAACAAATATAACGGTAACTGATGCAAACGACCCATCAAAAGTATACACTTTCCCTGATTGGACAGATTCGACTCAAGGGACGTACGCGCTTCCTGGCGTACCTGCGGGAACTTACTATATAACAGCCAAAGATGCTATAGGTCATTTATATAATATTACGGCTACTTCTCCTGGAGGTAAATACAAATACAAGCCTGTAACTCAGGATGTCCAGACTCAGATATCACAAGGATGTACTTTGGGCAAGGTAAATATAAGTATAACAGGTGTTATAGGAGCAGGACCGTTTCCTATTACCTATACGATTACCAGTGCACCAGCTGCTTTAAGCCCTATTCCGGCTCCTTATGTGCAAACAAGCAGTACAGGGGTTTATGGTTATACAACAATATTTAAGGATCTTCCTGCCGGTAATTACACACTGAATGTTGCTTATGGCGATGGAGCAGGAGGTATTTGCAGAAATCAAACAATTACTGGAAATGTTGTTGCCCCTATTGTATCTTATGAGCTGGACAAATTGTGGTATACAGGTTGTGCGAGTGGTTCTAACCATGCTATTTATGGCTCTATAACAGGTGTCGACGGAAACGGTAAAGTATTTCATACTTATGATACTGATAATGGTCCTGGTATGACTGATAATATCTTTGCAAATGCACATGCAGAAATTATATCTGGTCCACCTGCTTATACAGGTCCTACTGGTAAAGATTCTGAAGTAATGATGCCACAGGACGGAACTCAATTTAGCTTCCCTGCACTTAGTTCAACTGGAACACCACTTTATACATTACCAGCAGGAACTTATAAAATAGGCGTATATCCGGAGTATTTCATGTATAATGACAGAGAATGTTTGTCTTCGGGCTACCCAATAGAAAAAACAATCACAATAGTAGATGGAGGTACTTTAACATTAGATAAAACCAATTCTGGTGGGGTAGTATGTTCTGGAACTACAGGTACATTAATTGTAAATGCTATCGGAGCAGGACCTTTTACTTATCAATATAAACCTAAAGGTTCAGCTACGTATTCTGCTGCACAAACCTCAAATGAATTCCCGGGTCTTACAGCCGGAGATTATGATGTTAAAATAATTGGAGCTTGTATCAGTATCGAAGAAACACTTACAATGTTAAGCACTTCGGCAACAAGTTTGTTAACTATAACACCTGCACCTGCTGTTTGCGAAGGACAACAGGCTGTAATTAGTGTAGCACCTATTGGCCCTATCAATAGTATTGTATGGACTTTAAATGGTACACCATTTACAGCAGGTCTTGATGCAACATCAACAACTTTAACTATTCCTTCATTTACATCTGCAAATGCAGGTACATATGCAATAACCGTAACATCTGCGGCGGGATGTAATTTTACATCAACATTAGCTGTTACCTTAGATACACCACCAACTACACCAACTATTAGTACAACAGGATCAGTACCTACTTGTATAGGCGGTACTGCAACTATGGCAGCAACGCCAGCAGGAGGAAAATGGAGTAGTAGTAATTCAGCTGTACTATCTATAGATTCTATAACAGGATTTGCAACTGCATTGACAGTAGGAAATGCCAATATTATATATACAGCCTCAAGTGCCGGAGGCGGATGTACTGCAACAGCTACATTACCCGTTACAGTTGGTTCTTGTACAGCAACATTAGCTGATTTAGATGTATTTGATGTATCAGCTTGTCCTAATACATCCGCAGCTTTAACAGCAACCAGCACAACAGTTAGCAGTCCTATATTCACATGGTATAGTAATGCTTCATTAACAACAATAGCAGGAACAAGTACCAACACCACGAGTTTTATTGCTCCGGTATCTTCTGCAGCTTTAACCTACTTTGTTACAGTACAAGGTACAGGAATACTTGAAAATAAAGCAGCCGCAAAACAGGTAAACGTTTATTTAAGCAATGCTTGTGGCATCATTAATCCTGATCAATGTGCAACTACAGGATCATTACTATATAAAGAAGATTTTGGAGGAAATAATTCTTCAGATCCTCTTGTTAAATCTTCAGGAATAGCTCAGGTAGTAGGTCTGAGTTATGTTAATGCTACACAAATAGCAAATGCAATTAGTGGGGGTATCTATCCTAATGATGGGCATCCTGATGATGGACAATATATTATTACAAAGATAGCAGGAGAAAACCATCCGGCATGGATTCACAATATAGACGATCATACTTCTTTTGGAGACCCTACTAAAGGATATTCATTACAGATAAATGCTGATTATCCACCAGCACAATTTTATCAGGCAAATTTAGGTAAACTTTGTTCAGGAACTAAACTGTATTTCTCAACATGGATTGCCAATGTATATAAGAACAATAATACCATTAAACCTAATTTGACATTTGTTTTAGAAAACCCTGTTGATGGCAGTGTTGTAACAAAATATTATACAGGAGATATCCCGGCTAATAATGCTAAATGGGTACAATACGGATTCAATTTTACAGTGCCAGTAGATATGGATGATTTACGTTTACGTATCATTAATAATGTTAGTGGAGGTACAGGAAATGATTTTGCTTTAGATGATATAGAAATACATGCTTGTACACCACCTGTAACCATAAGCGGATTGGCTGCAAAATATTGTGAAGATGACAAATTAAGCCTGACAGCTTCTTATGTTGATGATGGTACATTTGGTTCAACTCCTTCTTATCAATGGTATTACAGTCCAACTAATGATTTAACTTCATGGGATTCATGGACAGCAGTAAGCGGGGCAAATACAGCAGTTTTGAACCAATCATCTGTTCAGGAAGGATTTTACAGAGTTGTTGTAGGGGCACCAACGAATATTGCATCCCGCAAATTTAATTGCCTGGCATCTTCATTGCCAGCAGCAGTTAAAGTGAACAAACCGGCTGGAATTTCAGATCTCACGGTTAGTGATGTAACAATATGCAAAGGCAGTACAGCGACTCTTGAGGCAGCCACTACTAACATCGAAAATCCTATATTTAATTGGTATAATGATGCAGTGGCAACTGTTGCTTTGTATACAGGAGCAAAATATTCGCCAGCAGTAACATCAACAAAAGACTATTATGTAACAGTACAGGGAACAGACTTCTGCGAAAGTCCTAGAAAAAAAGTAACTGTAACGGTTAACGATTGTACAGCTTTTACGACAGTTAAAACCGTAGCCGATGCCAACAACAATGGAAAAGCCGAGGCAAATGAAAATTTAACCTATACCATTACGGTAAAAAATACCGGAAGTGCCACCATCAATACCCTAACAGTAAGTGATGCCCTACCGGCCCATACCACTTATGTAAGTGGCGGAACACTAACAGGCAGTACTGTAAGTTTTACAGATACCAACCTTGCAGTAGGCGCCAGCAGAAGTTATAGTTTTGTAGTAAAAACAGCTGCAGACCTTACAGGAGTGAGCGTAGTTTCGAACCTGGCGACAGTAAACGGAGACGGAAAAGATGTTCCTTCTACACCAGAAGATCCAAAGAATCCGGGTAACCCAGATCCGGCCTGTACCAATCCGGCAGGTTGTCCAACCGACATCCCAACCGATACAGCGCCTCAGTTCACAGTCGTTAAAACCGTAGCCGATGCCAACAACAATGGCAAAGCAGAAGCCAATGAAAATTTAACCTATACCATTACGGTAAAAAATACCGGAAGTGCCACCATCAATACCCTAACAGTAAGTGATGCCCTACCGGCCCATACCACTTATGTAAGTGGCGGAACACTAACAGGCAGCACTGTAAGCTTTACAGATACCAACCTTGCAGTAGGCGCCAGCAGAAGTTACAGTTTTGTAGTAAAAACAGCTGCAGACCTTACAGGAGTGAGCGTAGTTTCGAACCTGGCGACAGTTGATGGAGACGGAAAAGATGTACCTTCTACACCAGAAGATCCAAAGAATCCGGGTAACCCAGATCCGGCTTGTACCAATCCGGCAGGTTGTCCAACCGACATCCCAACTAATCCAAACTCAGGTATTTCAATTACCAAACACGGAGCATTTGTAGACGTGAACGGTGATGGAAAAACCAACGTAGGAGATCAGGTAAAATACACCTTTGTTGTTAAAAACACAGGTAATACAACCTTGACCAACATCACTGTAACCGATAACAATGCAGTAGTAAGCGGAGGGCCATTGGCAAGTTTAGCTGTTGGAGCTTCAGACAGCACAACATTTACAGCTGTCCACACCGTAACCCAGGCAGATATCGATGCCGGTATGGTATATAATTTAGCCACTGCTACAGGAAAAGATCCAAAAGGAGATGATGT
>NZ_LSYT01000002.1 GCF_001602525.1 Flavobacterium chilense | reverse complement strand
ATCTTGCCAGTATATCAGTGAACTTATTCGTTGTTGCGGGTGCAAAAGTAGCACCTTTATTCAGTTCTACAATACCTTTCACAAACTATTTTTGCTCTTTTTTAAAACTTTTTCTTAACACTCTGATAACACAAAACTTAGCATACCAACTTTTTTAACAATTCTCAGAATTTTCCGTAGTCAAATAGATTTACTCTAATTTCATCACAGTAAAACCTGCCAGTTTTAGCAACTTTGCATCTTTTTAGCACTCTTTATCCAGATCTTTATACCTTATATAAGGAAGACTCGTCACCCTTTTTAGATGATTGAAAACATAAAGCAACCACAGAGGGTGCTTTTAGACATTCTATGGACCTGAATACTCAATAAAGCTCTCATAAAAAACATACCAACCCAATCTCGATAGTAATAAAAACCCTTCTGCAACAAGGCTTGACACAGATGTGAAACGAACAACAGGAGTAAACTCATAATTACGTAACCTGAATTCCTAAAAAACTTTGACTTCTTATCCAGGTAAAAATTCGATACATATTATATCTACTCAAAAAAGAATCCGCCAGATTACTAAAATCTGGCGGATTGTATATATCTAATAATATAGCCTCAGTTAATCGAAACGAATAGCTTTTACCGGAGAAATTTTTGTGATTATGTAAGAAGGAATCAGCAACACAATAAAACAAACTGTAACAGTAAGCAAATTCAACAAACCAATATAACCCCAGTTTAAATACACAGGAGCCTGGTTCACATAATAGTTTTCAGGGTTTAAATGCACCACTCCAAACTGCTGTTGAATAAGAAGCAATGCAATACCAATCAAATTCCCCCAAAACAATCCGCGAACAATAAGATAAAAAGCATTATAAAGAAATATTTTTCTAACCGCCCAATTATTCGCACCTAATGCTTTTAAGATTCCAATCATCTGGGTACGCTCTAAAATAAGAACTAATAGAGCGACCACCATATTAATAGTAGCCACTAAAATCATGATTGCAAGAATTACAACAATGTTAAAATCAAAAAGCTGCAACCAATCGAATATATAACTGTATTTTTCTACGATTGTTTTTGTATCTAAATTCGATGATGTTTGTTCATAAATTTTATCTCCTGTTGCCTTTATCTCATCAAAATCTTTTACAAAAACTTCAAAGGCTCCAATTTGATCCGAACTCCATTTATTAATTCTTTGTATATGACGAATATCTCCCAATATATAGGTTGCATCAAAATCCTGAAATCCCGAACTAAAAATACCAGCTATTTTAAATCTACGACTATTAGGCATTTTCCCTTGTTCCTCTTTAATAAAAAAGGTATTAAAATAATCCCCAACTTTAAGATTAAGTCGATTCACAAGAAATCTGGAAATTACAACATCTTCATTAAGGGAATTAGAAAAATCAGGCAGTTTACCTTCAACCAGATACTCTTGTATGTTTTTCCATTCGTAGTCTGCTCCAACTCCTTTAAAAACAATTCCCTCAAAAGCATTTTCTGTCCTGATAATTCCAGCCTTTGTTGCGATTGCTTGTATATGACTTACTTCTGGAACTGATTTAAAATTGGGATAAAAATCCTGTTTCTTAGAAATTGGAGTTAATGTAACCTCTGAATTGTTATTATCATAATTTGATATTATAACCTGACCATTAAAAGCAGAAACTTTATCGCGTATTTTTTTTTGCAATCCAATACCGGTTGCAACTGAAATTATCATCATAATAATTCCGATCGCAATCGCCGAAATAGCAATCTTAATAATAGGAGCCGAAATACTGCTTTTAAAATCTTTGGCAGTAATTAATCTTTTAGCTATGAAATATTCTAAATTCAAGTTTTTATTTATCTAAATATTATTAATGAGCTTTTTCATTTCTTTTTTCGAATCAAAAATACGTTTAAAAAAGCAATAAAGAATCAAAACCTTATCCCCTACAAAGGCAGTTTCTTTTTCATTTCTTCTACTATATTAAATGCAGCCGGACAAATTGCGACATTTTTCAAAGTAAGATCAGCAATTTGGTGAAATTTTTTACGATCTGTATGCGGAAATTCTCTACATGCTTTTGGCCGAACATCATAAATCATGCAATAATTCTCATTATCCAAAAAAGTACAGGGCACACTTTTTAGAACATAATCTTTATCTTCATCAATTCTCAAATATTGTTCGATAAATTGCTGTGGTTTTTGCCTGAATGATTTAGCAATTCTTTCTATATCTGCCAAAGTAAATAACGGACCGGTGGTTTTGCAGCAATTCGCACACTGTAAACAATCTGTTTTTTTAAATTCAGCATCATGCAAATCCTGCATCACGTAATCTAAATTCTTAGGTTGTTTCTTTTTGAGCTTATCAAAATACTTTTTGTTTTCGATATGCTTATCTTTGGCTAACTTATTTAAGTTATTTAAAATTTGTTTCAAGTTTAAAATTTAAAGTTGATCTGCAAAATTAAACAACTTTAAACTTGAAACCTTAAACTTTTGAACTAAAATACAATGAAAGATCTTTTTGGAAAAGCGATGTTCGATTTTCAGACCAATAACTCGCCGGAGGATATTATAACAGAAACTTCTATCTCTGAAGAGGATGAAATGAGTATTGATTATCTATTTCGTTCCTATGACGAAATGCCTAAGATAGAACAAAAAGCTCTTCAACTGACCATTGGAAAAACTCTTGACATAGGCTGTGGCGCAGGAAGTCACAGCTTGTCTCTACAAAATGATCGAAATTTAGATGTCATTTCTATTGACATCTCACCAAAAGCAATTGAAACCTGCAACCTTCGCGGTGTAAAAAATGCTAAAGTAGAAAACATCTTAGATTTTGAAGGGGAAAAATTTGACACGATCCTATTATTAATGAACGGAACCGGAATATTTGGAAAACTAGAAAATTGTAACATTTATTTATCTAAATTAAAATCTCTTCTAAATCCTGAAGGACAAATCTTACTAGATAGTTCTGATATAATTTACATGTTTGACGAGGATGAAGATGGCGGAAAGTGGATTCCGTCCAGTAATAATTATTATGGAGAACTCGTTTTCAATATTTCGTATAAAGGAGAAAAAGAAGAACCTTTTAATTGGCTATATTTAGACTTTAATACTCTTCAGAATGCTGCTATCGCAAATGGTTTAAAATGTGAGCTGATTTTAGAAGGAGATCATTACGATTACTTAGCAAAACTTTCCATATTATAAATTTCACTATCATGAATGCATTAGAATTAGAGAATTTAAAATATCCTATTGGAAAATTTAAAGCTCCAAGCGAGTACACTTCTGAATATATTGTTAGAAGTATTAAAACCATAGCCACTTTTCCTGAAAAACTAAAAAATGAAATAATCCATCTAAACGAGGAACAATTAGACACTCCTTACAGGCCAGACGGATGGACAGTTCGCCAGGTAGTTCATCATTGTGCCGATAGTCATATGAATTGCTTTATCAGAATAAAGTGGGCTTTAACGGAAAACAATCCTGTTATTAAAGCATACGATGAGAAATTATGGTCTGAATTGCCCGACAATCTAACAATGCCTATTCAACAAACATTAATTTTATTAGAAGGATTACATTTTAGACTAGCCTATATCATGAAAAATTTATCAGCTTCTGATTTAGAAAAATCTTTTATTCATCCTGAAAATAATTCTGAATATCGTATAAAACAAATAATCGGGAGTTATGCCTGGCATTGTGAGCATCATTTAGCCCATATTACTAATTTAAAAAAGTATAAAAACTGGAAATAAAAAGCATTTAACCTATAATAAACCGCATTTGTAAATAAAAAAAAATCTCTTCATATGAAGAGATTTTTTTTATTCAAATTTTTAAGGAATATTTAAATACTTATGCGTTTGTAAAGAAACTCTCCATTTTGGATTATTCATTACATAATCTACAATTAGCGGTGTCATTTCTTCTTTTTTACTCCATTCTGGCTGAAGAAACAAAATTGCTTTATCATTTACTAACTCTGCCTGCTCTTCTGCAAAAATAAAATCGTGCTTGTTGTAAATAATCACTTTTAACTCATGAGCATTATCATATACTGTTTGAGTTGGTAACTTATTCTTTTTTGGAGAAAGACAAATCCAATCCCAAACTCCTGTTAACGGATATGCTCCCGAAGTTTCGATATGTACTTTTAAATTCTTGTTTTTTAATTCCTGAGTTAATAGACTCATATCCCAGGTTAAAGGTTCACCTCCTGTAATGACAACTGTATCTGCCTGACTTGATGCATTATCTACAATTAAATCAATACTTGTTGGCGGATGCAATTCTGCATTCCAGCTTTCCTTCACATCACACCAGTGACAACCAACATCACAACCCCCAATTCGTATAAAGTAAGCAGCAGTCCCTGTATGAAAACCTTCTCCCTGAATCGTGTAAAACTCTTCCATCAAAGGCAACATTGCTCCTTTATTTACTTCTAATTGTATTTCTTTTGATAACATTATTTTAATTTAAAGTGCAAAGATAGTCAATTAAATACGGAACAAAAAAAGCCGATAGTTTTTTGAAACTATCGGCTTTTTATTTAATAAAATTAAATCTTATTTTAAAGCTTTTACAGATTGCAAAGCATAAGCATTTGCAGGATCTAAAACCAAAGTTTTATTAAAATACTCAATTGCTTTTGCTTTATCAGTATTAGCATAACTAGCTCCAATACTATTGTAAGCTTCTATAACTTTCTTAGCAGTAGCTGGCTTAGCTAGTTCCTCTGCGCCTTTTGCTGTAATTCTTGTAACGTACTCTTCGTAGTTTTTAATAATCAAATCGTCTTTTTCCAACAAGTTGTTAATTCTACCTTTGTACAAGTAAGCTTCATCATATGTTGGAGAAGCTTCTAAAATTCTATCAAAAGCAGCATCAGCTTTACCTAACGCAACAGGATCTGCAGCACCATTTGTTTTATTTGCATTTGCATAATAAAGCGAAATACCATAGTAAACGTTATCATCTAAATAATTTTTAGACTCTTTGTTACCAGTTCCAAGTTCAAAAACTGTAGCTGCCTGAGCAAATTGTTTTTTACCAAATAAAGCTTTTCCTAAATCAGCAAGTTCTTCAACGACTAAAGGCTCTAATTCAGTTGCTTTTTTAATATCTGCTATACCAGCATCAAACGCTGCCTGATCAACAACACCTTCCGCATTAGTTCCTTTTTTAATTTTTGATAAACCTAAATACAAATAATCTCTACCAATTACTTTATTTGAAGGCACCTTGATGTAATCTTCGATAGATTTAATTGCAACATCTACATTACCATTTTCATATGCAGCATACCCTAAATATCTATAAATTCTTGGATTTACTTTATCTTCAGCAATCATTTTGTTTGCTACAGATTCAAGATTTTTATAATCTTTAACCAAGATCAGGAAATCCGCATGACGCATTTTAGAATCTAATGAATAATCTGTTAGACTTAAGTATTTCTCATAGTTAGTAATTGCATTTTGCATATTAACTTTTGAAGTAGAAGGTTTATTTCTTCCCCATTTGTAATATGTTTCAGCTAATTCTCTGTAAACAGGACCATAATTAGCATTTAAAGCAATAACTTCATTAAAAGCTTTAATTGCTTCTTCGTAAGATTTAGCTCCTTTTAACAAAACTCCTAATTGCATTTTTGCTCTTAAAAGTGTTGGATCAGCAGTAAATGCATCACGGTATGCCTTATAAGCATCATTTTGATTGTTTGCCCCATAATACGCATCTCCTATTGCTAAAAGTGCATTTGCATTTTGCGGATCAATTAACAAAGCACGTTTTAAACTTGCAATTGCATTTGTATAATCCGGCGATGTTGAATTCATATAAGCTCTACCAATATAAACGAATTCGTCAACATCTTTACGTTTCATATCTTTTGTAGCCAAACCAAAATTAGCCTGAGCTGAAGCGCTATTTTTTGCATCAAGATCTAACTGACCTAAACCAATATAGTTTAAGTTTTTCTTGTCTGATGCCTGTAATCCATTTAAATAATAAATTTTAGCCGAATCAGCAATAGCCTGGTTTAAATACACATTACCTAAAACAAAATTAGCTTCTCCATCAGAAGGTTTTGCTTTGATGATTGATTTTAGCAATGACTTCGCTTTTTGAAATTGCTCAGCATCGATCGCTTTTTTAGCTTCTTTGATATCTTGCGCTTTTGCAACAGAAGCTGAAGCAACTAAGGCAAGACTAAAAATTTTAAATTTATTCATCTTTAATTGTAATTAATTTATTCTTTATCTCTAATAATTTGATTTCTAATTTTAAGTTTTCTTCCCGGAGTTCTCACTGGCAATAAACTTGATTTTAAAACGATACGCTGTCCGATATCACCGGCAATAAAAGAGGCAAATCCCATTCCCAAACCTGTATATCCCTGACAGTTAATAATAAACAAATCACGTGCCAAAGGATATTTTTTCTCCGCAAGATCATTTTGAGTCGGGCTGTAATATTTATCATCATTCAAACCTTTAACACTCAAAACATGTATATTTTTAACAACATCTGCCATTGCCGGAGAAGGTTGTGAAAGCCAATTTACACCAACTACACCAATCATCCCATCATTTTCTGATACGAATTTAATAACTTCATCGTTAGTTTTAAAAGAAAAAACATTTTTTACAGGAACATCTTTTACTTTCGCCAATTCTTTCATGTATCGTACGGTACTTGAATTTGGATTATCAAACACAAGTCCTTTTATTCCTGAATCGGATTTGCCCTGCATAAAATCAATTACCGTTTTCAACGCAATTAATGTATCATTATTGCCTTTGTTTGAAATAAATGCGATTGCATCTGTTGCAAAAGGTGTTACTCTGGGATTGATTTTATTTTTTTCAAATTTAGCTTTTTCTTCTTCTGTCAGATCTCGTGCCGTAATTACAACCTTTGCCTTCTGGTTCAGTAAATCATTGATAAGTTCTGCCTCAGATTTAGGTTTTATTGTAATTTTAGCATCATAGTAAGTTCCTTCAAAAACAGCAACTTCATCCTCTACAATAGGCTTTATAGTTTCATCAACTGTAATATCAATTGCTCCTTTTAAAATTGTTTCTTTATCTGCTTCACTTTTGCTTTTTTGGTTACACATGGCAAACAAAAAAACAAAAACTACCAAACCTGCTATCTTACTATATTTTAACATTATTTATTCTGCGTTTGAATTAATTAATCTTAGAAAGCGTATACCGGAATAAACGATTAGCAATCCACCAAAAGCATATCTGTATTTTGGCTCCATATCTAATGGCAGTTTTTCCCAAAACATAATCATTAAACCTAGTACAAGATATATTAAAAAAAAGAGTATTCCTAAAACAAGAAGAAATCGCTCTTTGAGCGATTTCTTCTGAATATTATTAAGCATATCTTTTAACATTATTCTGCAGATTGAATAGTAATAGGAAGAGAGTAAAGTACTCTAACTTTTTTACCATTTTGCTCGCCAGGAGTCCATTTTGGACACTTTTTAAGAACACGAATTGCTTCTGCTCCTGTACCGTAACCGATATCCCTTAAAACTTTAATGTCGGTTAATGAACCGTCTTTTTCAACTACAAAAGTAACATAAACTTTACCTTTTAAACCTTCTTCTTCTGGAGTTTTATAATTGTTTCCTACGAATTTGTAGAATTTTTCAATTCCTCCAGGGAAATCTGGTTTTACTTCGATACCTGCAGTATTATAAACATTGTTATCTTCCTGAATGATCTCTGTAACTGGTCCTTTACCAACTGGCTCATCAACAGTTAAAACTGCATCTGGATCTCCTTTGATGGTTTCAGAACCAACTTTTTTATCTTTAAGTTCCTCAATTTTTGGAGGATCTTCTGTCACTTCATTTGCTTTTGCAACCACTGGTTTCACAAACTTAACCTGGTCCACTTTTGGTGGTGGTGGTGGTGGTGGTGGTTCATTAGGCTTTACTTCCTCTTTTTTAGGAGGTAATTTTACTGTCGCAATCTTAATATCTGTATTTACATCTTCTGAATTCGAATCTGGTAAAAAGCTTGCAATAAGAGGAGCTGCAACAGCAAAGCTAAAAATAACAGAACCTATGATAAGTGCTTTTACCGTAGTTTTACCGTTTGCTTTTCTTAACTCATATGCACCATATATCTTATTACGTCCTTCGAATACGATATCAAGCCACTGATTTTTGATTATATCTAACTTCATTTTTTTAGATTTTAGTGTATTAAAACAAAATTACTTTTGTTCAGGCTTATCTATCAATTTTGATTCCTCTGGAGTAAACTCAGGAACAATAGCATAAGTATCAACTCCTGTAATAGCCATCTCATCTAACATATCAACTAAATTACGGTAAGTTGATTTTTTAGTAGGTTTTATAATAACAATGATTCCATTTTTTGGTTTCCCTTTAGAAGCAGAATATTCTAAAACTGATTTCTTTCTTTTAAGCAATTCTCTACGAATTCCATCTTTACCATATGCAATATCTTTAGGACCAGCAATAGGAGTCGCTAACAACCCCATGTAGTAAACCAATTTATTATCTGCCCCCATCATAACAGTCATTGTACGATTCTCATCAACCTTTACAGGAGGAGTTTTATCTATAGGATCTTTATCTGGCAATGACAAATCCATCGATTGAGGTTTTGACAACGATGTGGTTAACATAAAGAACGTGATCAATAAGAATGCCAAATCCACCATTGCCGTTAAATCGACCTTCGAATTCTGCTTTTTACTTCTTACTTTACCACCTTTTCCGCCACCACCGTCGCCGGTATTTAATTCAGCCATTTTAGTGTATCTTTTTTAATTAAAAGTCTTTTCCTCTCATCCCTGTAACTAAGTTAAAGGAATTGATTTTTTGATCTTGTAAAATATCCATAATCTTTTTGATTTGTGGATATTGTTCTTTAGCATCACCTTTTATTGCAATTTGCAATTCTTTGTTATCAAGGTCAATCGCAGCTCTTCTTGAAACCAAAAGCCACTCTTTTAATTGATTATCTAAAGAATCAATTGGAATTCCAGGTTGATCCGCTTTAACTCTATCAGAAGCTTTCATTCCAATGATTTGCTTCAAATTTGCTAATGGCACACCAAAGTCATCCATTAATGCAAATTTAGTTTTATCATCTTCTGAAAAAGTCACACCTAATTTAGCTCCCATTCCTTCAAGACTTCTTTTACGAATCTCTCTTCCTTTGATATCGAAAAATACTTTACTTTTTCCGTCTTTTCCTTTACCTATTGTAATAATAGCTAAATCTGTATCAGGTAATTTACTTTGAACAGTAGAAGAAGGCATATCTACAGGAAGTGCTTCAGGCACCTTAGCAGTAGCGGTCAAAATAAAGAACGTAAGCAAAAGGAACGCAACATCACACATGGCAGTCATATCTGTCGATGTTGACTTTTTTTTCATTTTTATTTTAGCCATTCTCTTTTATTTTATATTTTGATATAATTAATTGTAATTATTAATATCAAAAATTAATTATTGTTTCAAACTCCCTCTGAATCTTCTGTAAGTATTCACGATTGTAGTACCAGCCTCATCGATAGAGTAAGTTAAATCGTCAATTTTAGCAGTAAAGAAGTTGTAAGAAACGATCGCTAAGATAGAAGTAGAGATACCTGTTGCAGTGTTGATAAGTGCCTCAGAAATACCTGTTGCAAGAGCAGCCTGGTCTGGAGTTCCAGCAGAAGCTAACGCACCAAACGCTTTAATCATACCAGATACAGTTCCTAATAATCCTCCTAAAGTTCCTAATGATACTAAAGTAGAGATAATAGTCATATTTTTTTCTAACATTGGCATTTCTAATGAAGTTGCCTCTTCGATTTCTTTGTGGATTACTTCTGAAGCTTCTTCACTATTGAAACCTTCTTTTTTAACATCTTGATATTTAATCAAAGCAGATTTAATTGCATTTGCAACTGAACCTTGTTGTTTGTCACATGAAGCGATAGCAGCCTCGATGTTTCCTTCTTTAATACTTCCTTGTACATTTTTCATAAATGCATCTAAGTTAGCTTTACCAGCAGCTTTACCGATAACGATAAATCTTTCAATAGAAAAAACAACAACCATTAAAAACATACCTAATAATACTGGTACAATAAAACCTCCTTTATATACTTGACCTAATGTATTGATCGGGTGACCTGTTTCTGGATTACCTCCCTCGAAGTTAGATGAATCCCCCATGATTACTTTCCAAATAAACACCCCAACTAAGATACACGCTACAATAATGATTCCTGTAATCATTCCTCCTCCATTTGAAGTGCTTTCTTTTTTAACTTTAACGTTTGCCATTTTTTTTAATTTTAATAGTTTTAAATAATTTTTATTTTTTAGTTATATTTAACTTGTAGAGGAGCAAATTTATACGTTTAGTTTAAATAAAAAAACTTTTTTTAATTTTATTGAAGGAAATTTAACGTCAATTTAAAAAATATCTCATTAAATTGCCGACATCATTTTTTAGATAAAACAAAAAACAGGGCGATTAATGGGAAAATTACAACGTTTTAGTAAATATTCAAACATTCCTTTGATATCTTCTTAAAAAGTTGCGAAATTTTTTTTTATGTTTTTTTCAATCAAAAAAGGCTTTTTCTTACTAAAAAAAACGAACGTAAATTGTTAAAAAACCAAGCAATATTCTTATAATCATCTAAATTACAAATAAAAACATGAATAAAAAAGATAATTTCATTCAGGATATAAACAATGGTTATCAATCTAAGGGTGATAGTATAACCCTTGGAGGCGCTATGCTTGACGGGGAACCACTTGCTGAAGCTCATGTAAAAATCCCGTTAAAAACGTTAAATCGTCACGGACTTATTGCGGGTGCAACCGGAACAGGAAAAACCAAAACCATACAGGTTTTTTCTGAGCAACTTTCTAATGCCGGAATACCTGTTTTAATGATGGATATTAAAGGTGATTTTAGCGGAATAGCTAAAGAAGGTAAAGAAGAAGCTTTTATTACAGAACGTCATGCTAAAATAGACATTCCCTATAATGTTGCTTCATTTCCTGTTGAATTAATGTCGCTTTCTAAACAAAATGGTGTTCGTTTACGAGCAACTGTTTCTGAATTTGGCCCTGTTTTATTCTCCAGAATCTTAGGTTTAAATGATACTCAGGCAGGTGTTGTTGCTGTTATTTTTAAATATTGCGATGACAGCAAAATGCCTTTATTAGATCTAAAAGATATTAAAAAAGTAATTAACTATATTACAGAAGAAGGTAAAGAAGAAATTGCTGCAAATTATGGCAAAATCTCAACTGCTACAACCGGAACTATTTTAAGAAAAATTATAGAATTAGAACAACAGGGAGGTGATTTATTTTTTGGTGAACTTTCTTTTGAAATTGATGATTTAATGCGAATTGATGAAAATGGAAAAGGATATGTAAACATCATTCGGCTTACCGATATTCAGGACAAACCCAAATTATTCTCCACATTTATGCTGAGTTTATTGGCTGAAATTTACCAGCAAATGCCAGAAAAAGGAGATGTAGCACAACCTGAATTGGTTATCTTTATTGACGAAGCACACTTGATTTTTAATGAAGCCAGTAAAGTTCTTCTGGAACAAATTGAAACGATTGTAAAACTGATCCGCTCTAAAGGTATTGGAATTTATTTTGTAACTCAAAATCCAATGGATGTGCCAAGTGGTGTTTTGGCTCAATTAGGATTAAAAATCCAGCACGCTTTAAGAGCATTTACAGCAAATGATCGCCAGGCGATAAAAAAAACAGCTGATAATTACCCAACTTCACCATATTACAAAACAGATGAATTACTGACCAGTTTAGGAATTGGAGAAGCTTTGGTTACAGCGTTAAACGAAAAAGGCATTCCGACACCATTAGTAGCCACTATGATGCGTGCGCCAATGAGCAGAATGGACGTTTTAACTTCTGATGAAATCGAAGCAATCAACAACAAATCTAAACTTGTTAAAAAATATGTAGAGGAAATTGATCGTGAAAGTGCTTACGAAATCCTGAACAAAAAAATAGCTGATGCTGAACAAGCCAATGCAGAGCAGGAACAACAAGCTCCGGCAAGATCTTCAAAGGCTGAACCAAGTACTACAAGTGTTGTAACAAAATCAGTCTTAAAAGTGGTGACCAGTGCTACTTTTATCAGAGGTGTTTTTGGAGTTTTATCTAAAATATTCAAAAAGTAAAAAACAGTTATAATGTCAAAAATCAATATCAATTACAAGAGTAAAAATTGTAATTGATATTGATATTATAATTGATATAAAATTATGCGTTTTGCAACAAATCCAAAATCTTATTTTCGACTTCGGGAGTGTTCCATATCCTTTCGATATTATCAAGTTTTAAAACTTCTTCCATAATTCCGTTCTGAAAATCACCAATAGCTAAAGCTTCGGCATAAGGACGATCACTAAAAGTTACACGGCTATATAATGGAATCCATTTATCCGGATATTTATCAGAAAATGCTTTTTCTATTTTCTTTTGCAACAAGAATTTTTCATCTGCCGTTTTGGTACTCATTTCCATGAAATTTCTATACGAAAGTTCAGCAATGGCATCGGCATTTGGTTTACGTGAGATTTCATATTCAGAAAAAATCTTCTTCCAGTCGTCTCCATATTTCTGAATCATTTCATACAAGACTGAAATATCTTCAAAACCTGCGTTCATTCCTTGTCCGTAAAACGGAACAATAGCATGACAGGCATCTCCGATCAAAGCAATTTTATTTTCATAAGTCCACGGAAAACATTTCATAGTTACCAGAGTACTGGTTGGATTTTTAAAGAAATCGTTTGCCAGTTCCGGAATTACCTCGATCGAATCCGGAAAATTTCTCTCAAAGAAATCCTCTACCATTTTACGATCTGTTAGCGAAGCAAAAGAGTTTTCACCTTCAAAAGGCATAAACAATGTACAGGTAAAACTTCCGTCTAAATTAGGAAGTGCAATTAACATATATTCACCTCTAGGCCAGATATGAAATGAATTTTTATCCAGTTTATGTGTCGCATCAGGGTTTGCCGGAATATTCAATTCTTTATATCCCATATTCAAAAATTCCTGCGAATAGTTGAACATACTCTGACGCTGCATTCTGTGGCGGATTCTCGAAAAAGCACCATCAGCACCAAAAACCATATCATACTTTACTTCCTCCCACTCGCCCCTTTCGGTTTCTCCAATATGAAGAGTTGCATCACTTAGTGTTACATCCCAGATTTTTTGTTCAAAATAAAATTCAGCTCCGGCATTTTCAGCAAGATCAATCATTTTCCGGTTCAGGGTACCTCTTGAAATCGAATAAATCGATTCGCCTTCCTGACCGTAATTCTGAAAATTTAGTTTGTCGACCAAATGAATCGCTCGTTTATCCATAGGAATTGCAATTTCACGAACCGCATCGCCAACGCCAACTCCGTCAAGAGCCTTCCAACCACGATTAGACATTGCCAGATTAATAGAACGACCCGAAAAATTAATTTTACGAATATCAGGGCTACGATCATAAACATGAACGGTATGACCTGCTTTTTTAAGGTAAATTGCCAACAGTGATCCTACCAATCCAGAACCAACAACAGCAATTTTTAGTGAAGTTTGCATCAACGAAAATCTAAATAATAAGATCGTAAAAATAAGTAATAATTCTACAAGAGCTTAAAAATAAAGGAAATATTTATGATTTATATGGGCATGTCCCGCCGAAAAAAGCGGGTCGGGCTATACACTATATTCCCGATTAACAAAAACTACGGCCAAAAAGCCTTGTTTTTCTAAATCGGGAGATACCGTTTCTATCCCTCATGCGACTCCGGTTTTCATAACAAATTTGGTTTTTAAATGATTTA
The DNA here is from genome assembly GCF_001602525.1 of Flavobacterium chilense. Classification (GTDB taxonomy): domain Bacteria; phylum Bacteroidota; class Bacteroidia; order Flavobacteriales; family Flavobacteriaceae; genus Flavobacterium; species Flavobacterium chilense. The sequence goes on along the minus strand of NZ_LSYT01000002.1, from coordinate 946,194 downwards.
TTAGCAATCTGAAAAAGACTACTTTCGTTCGACAATAAAAAAGTATTTCACAGATTAAAACTGATTTGAAAATGATTTACTGTATCAAAAAAGACTTAATCAAAGTAGATTACACACAACTAACCATGAAAAGCGAACTACTACAATCTGATATCATTCTGGAAAACGAAAAAGTTTTATTAATCCCGTTTGAGAATGAAAGAAACATTGAACTAAAAGAAATAATTTTTGATGATGAAATCTGGAAATATATGGGAATGTATGTCCGAAACGATCAAGACTTTGAAAACTATATTCAAAATACTTTAAATCAAAAAGCAGCCGGAATTTGTTATCCCTTCCTTATTATAGACAAAGCCACAAACAAAGTTGCCGGAAGCACACGTTATGGTTATTTAAATTATGCCAACCAAAAATGTGAAATTGGCTGGACCTGGTACGGAAAAGATTTTCAGGGAACAGGATTAAATAAAGCCTGCAAATATGAATTATTGAATTTTGGTTTCGAAAATATTCAATTTAGAAGAATACAATTTAGTGCTGATCTTGAAAACAAAAAATCGCAAAGGGCAATTGAAAAATTAGGATCCGTAAAAGAAGGTATATTCAGAAACAACTATGTTGATTCTGAGGGAATAAGTAAAGATGATGTTTATTACAGTATTATTTTGGAGGATTGGAATCTGACGAAACGAGAATATTTCCATGAATTTATCTAAGACAAGCAGATATTTTTCATCCAAAAAAGCATTACTTTAGCTTATCTTAAAATATGATATTGCTAATGGAATTACAAACTATATATCAAAAAACTATAAAATTTGCAGCTAAAAAACACGCAGATCAAAATCAGGTAATTCCCGGAACTAATTTGCCTTATGTTGTTCATTTAAGTAATGTTGCAATGGAAATAATAATTGCTTCTCAGGAAGGCGAACATTTTGATACCGCATTTACAATTCAGGTAGCTTTATTACATGATATTCTGGAAGATACAGAAACTACATTTGACGAACTTACTCATAACTTTAATGAAGAAATTGCTGTGGCTGTTCTCGCACTGACCAAAAACAGCCAAATTCCGAAAGAAGAAAGAATGAGCGATAGCCTTTCCCGGATTAAAAACTTATCAAAAGAAGTTTGGTCTGTAAAACTAGCAGACAGAATTACTAATTTACAAATTCCTCCGGAGAATTGGAGTCCGGAAAAAATCAAAGAATACCATAAAGAGGCTTTACACATACTAAATTCACTACAAGGAGCTAATGAATATTTAGAAAAAAGATTGTCCGAAAGAATTCAAAACTATTCTAATTGTTATATTGCTAAAGAATAAATTAAAAACATTATTTAGGTACAAAGTCAATCCTTCACAAACCAACATAATAAATCTAAAATGCAATTATACTCAGAATATTATGTAAGCAAAAATTGCGAACGGTTTGTCAATAAAATTTGGTGTCTGGATAACAGCATCGGCGAAAGTCTGATCGAAAACAAACTCGTTTTACCCAATGGCTGTTTTAATATCGCCATTGTAAGCGGTAATGCCATAGAAGTTCACACCAGTAAAAGCAAATACGAAATGAACGAAGGATTTTACTTTTGTTCGCAAATGACCAATAAAGTTCTCGTGAATATTCAGCCCAGAACCAAAGTCACTATTATTCAGTTGCATGCCTGGACACTTTCGATGTTCCCTAATTACGATTTGAGCAATTTTACAGATGCTATTATCAGAATTAATTCCGGTGATTTACCTTTTAAAACAGAAATTAAAACGGATTTAAACAGTGATATTTCTATATTAGTTAACATCCTGAACTCTTATTTTGAGGAATTAAACACTGAAAATCCAAATAAAAATCTCATTGAAAAAATCTGTGACAGTATCAAACTGCATAATGAAGAAATTACGGTTTCGGAAATTGGAAAAAGTTTAAACCTGTCGCAACGTTTGTTGCAAATTAAATTTAAAATTGCAACCGGACTCACCATTAAAAACTACATTCAAATCCTGAAATTCAGAAAATCTGTAGATCAAATGGTACATTCTGATTTAGAAAAACTAAAATTGACTGATGTTGCACTTTACAACAAATATTTTGATCAGTCGCATTTTATCAAAAAGTTTAAGGATGTGACCAAAACTACTCCAAAAATGTTCAATTCAGATTCTTACTTTCTTTCTAAAAAAAGATAATATTCGCATTTATACAATTTTGTGAGCTTTGATTAAACTAATTTTGCGAAATCATTAATCATCAATCAATCACAAAATGAAAATCAACAAATCATTTTTCCGACTAAAAGTAATTTTAGTTGGAATACTACTTTTTCAATTCCATATTGGATTTTCTCAGGAAGAAAAAAACTCCGAACTGTACAAAACCATTATGTCAAAAGACAGTCTTCTCTTTAACATTGGTTTTAATACTTGCGATGTCAGGCAATTCGAAAATTTATTAAGCGATAATTTTGAATTTTATCACGACAAAGACAGCATTCAGGACAAAGCTTTGTTTCTAAAAAAAATTAGAAAAGGTTTATGTAGTTCTACCGAAACCTACCAGGCCAGAAGAGATTTAGTAAAAGGCAGTACAGAGATTTATCCGTTATCCAAAAATGGCGTTTTGTACGGCGCTTTACAAGTAGGGATTCATCAATTTTTTGAACCTGCTCCGGGAGGAAAAGATAAATTTGGAAGTACAGCAAGATTTACTCATCTCTGGATTCTGGAAAATGGAATCTGGAAACTAAGAAGATCTTTTAGTTATGATCATCAGGAAGTTAATACTGTAGGAACCAAATCAAGCATTTTTGACAATGATTCTGAAATCGAAAAATGGCTAAAACAAAATAATGTTCCCACACTTGGAATTGGTGTAATCGATAATGGAAAACTTCAGCAAATAAAGGTATTTGGTGAACTTAAAAAAGGAGTAACAGCACCATACAACACCATTTGGAATGTCGCTTCTTTGACCAAACCTGTAACAGCAATTGTCGCTTTAAAACTGGTAAGTTCCGGAAAATTAAATTTAGACGAACCTCTTTATAAATACTGGACAGATCCGGATATTGCAAACGATCCCAATACTAAACTTTTAACGGCAAGAATTATTTTAAGCCATCAGACCGGATTTCCAAATTGGAGATCTATGAATAAATCCGGCAAACTGGATTTTAAATTTAAACCGGGAACTAAATATCAATATTCCGGAGAAGGATTTGAATATTTAAGAAAAGCGCTCGAAAAGAAATTCAATAAAACATTAACCCAATTAGCAGATGAATTAATTTTTAAACCGTTAAAAATGTCGGATACCAAATTTGTCTGGAACGATATAACCGATGTTTCAAGATATGCTATTGACTATGATAATAAAGGAAATGCTTATGAACCTACAAAAAACAAAACAGCAAATGCTGCCGATGATTTACTGACGACAGTTCAGGATTACGGAACGTTTTTATGCAGCATTATGAATAGCGACGGATTGAGTAAAAAAGTTTTTGACGACATGATGGCACATCAGGTCGAAACAAAGAAAAACAAATATTTTGGATTAGGTTTTGAAATATATGATTTAGGAAATAACAATTTTGCCTTATCACATGGCGGAGCTGACCAAGGTGTACAAACCATTTTTTTATTACTCCCAAAAACCAAACAAGGTCTTCTTATTTTCACCAATGTCGACGATGGTTATAAGGTTTACGAGAAAATTGTTGCTCATTATTTGGGTGAAAATGGCAGAAAAATAATTGATATCGAAACAAAGGAAAACAATTAAAATCATAAGGAAAATGGAAACTAAAAAAGACAAAATCATGACACCTATGATTAATATATTAATACTTTTTATCCTGTTTTTAAGCAGAGAAACCTCTGCACAGTCTAATAGTTACGTTTTAAAAATGGACCTTTTAAAAAAGGAAATTATCAAAATGGACAGTTTGCTTTTTGATGTTGCCTTTAATCAATGTGACACGATACTTTTCAAAAAAATCATTGCTGAGGATATAGAATTTTATGATGATCGTTCGGGATTAAATACTTCTAAAACAAATGAGATAAAGTCTTTAATCTCAAAATGTGTGATGTCGAAAAAATTAATTCGAAAATTAAATTACTGTACTATTGATAAACTAGGTGATTTTGGAGCAGTACAACTAGGCGAACATACATTTTATTTTGATGGCAAACCAACAGGAACAGGAAGATTTGTTCATATTTGGGAACGAAAAGAAAAGGATTGGGTATTAAAAAGAATTGTTAGTTATGAGCATAGACCTATCAAAAAGTAATTTTTGGTCTGTGCTCTAATCTTCATTATTCCGATGAAATGAAAAAAAATGATTTTTCCTGAAACTTAATTTAAAAACAGTCGTCTAACAAAAGACGCCAATATAATCTTAACAGATTATAGAGTTTCAATCATCAATCAAAAATCAATCGTTATGAAAAAACCAATCAAATTACTTGTTCTTAGTATTATTTTTCAGTTCTTTTTCTTAAACATTTCGTTTGCTCAGGACAAAGCCAAACAAATTGACGAACTTTTAAACAAATACAATCAATACGGTCAATTTAACGGATCTGCTTTAGTCGCTGAAAATGGAAAAGTTATTTTAAAAAAAGGTTTTGGTTCTGCTAATATGGAATGGAATATCCCCAACAAACCTGATACTAAATTTAGACTGGGTTCTATTAGTAAACAATTTACGGCTTTCTTAATTGTAAAATTAGCCGAAGAAGGCAAATTAAAACTAGACGTTCCTATTACTACTTATTTGCCGGATTATCCAAAAGCGAATGGCGACAAAATAACAATTCATCATTTGCTGACTCATACTTCGGGAATTCCAAATTATACTTCTGCGCCTAACTTCTTTAAAGATAAAAGCAGAAATCCTTATACACCTGAAGAATTTGTAAAGACATTTTGGGATTTACCTCTTGAATTTAATCCCGGAGAAAAGTTCAGCTATAGTAATTCAGGATATTTTTTATTGGGTTATATCATAGAAAAAACAACAGGAAAATCATATGAGCAATATTTACAGGAAACCATTTTTACTCCTTTAAAAATGGTGAATTCCGGTTATGATCACAGCGATGTTATTTTAAAAAACAGAGCTGCGGGTTATGAGAAAAGAGGTAAAAAAATCGTCAACTCTCCTTATCTCGACATGAGTATTCCTTATGCCGCAGGTTCTTTATATTCTACTGTTGAAGATTTATATTTATGGGACCAATCACTTTATACAAATCAATTACTTTCCTCAAAATCTATGGAATCGTTGTTTAACTCTTACATTAAAGCCGGAAAAGGATTTTATGGTTATGGATGGTTTATAGAAGAGGCCAATAATGGTACATCAGGAAAGGTAAAAGCAATACAGCACGGAGGCGGAATTAATGGTTTTAATACTATCATTTATCGTATTCCTTCTAATAAAAATTTAATTGTTTTACTGAATAACACCGGAGGAACTGCTTTAGATGAAATGACGGAATCTATTCGTGCTATTTTATACCATCAGACTTTTACACCACCTAAGAGATCTTTGGCACTGGAATTACTGGATTCTTTTTCAGAACAAGGAATTACAAGTGGTTTAAGCCTGTATAACAAACTTAAAAACGATCCTACTTATGTTCTTTTAGAAGGAGATATGAATAGAGCTGGATATCAGCTATTACAAACCGGAAAAACAAAAGAAGCTATAGAAGTTTTCAAAATCAATGCGGAAACCTATCCAAAATCAGGAAATGTTTACGATAGTTTAGGCGAAGCTTATCTGGCAAGCGGCAATAAAGAACTGGCGATTACCAATTATAAAAAATCTATAGAACTTGATCCGAAAAACGAAAACGGAAAGAAAACTTTAGAAGAAATTTTAAAAAAATAAAAGACAAAAAGACAAACGCATAAGAGCAGTAATCTTTATCTTACCAACTCTGATAGTTCTGGTTTAAAACCAAAATTATCGGAGTTTTTTTATTTCAAAAACGTATTTCTGATTCCATATTTAGCATAAAAAAACTATTTTAGCACTGCCCAAAAAAAGAAGTATAAAATCCCAAATCAATCTAATTTACAGCCTTTAAAGGTGTAAATCATATTTAATAACCTATGAAAAAATTAAAGAAGCAATCTCTTTTAGTATTCTTATTATGCCTGTTAGTGCCAACAATTTGTTTTTCTCAAACAGCTGCAAAAACAGTTCCGATGCCTACCCAGCAAAATAAAATTATAATCGACAAAATTGTTGACGCTGCACATTACAAAAACTATGTGATCGATTTTTGCCTTGCTACTATAAACGAAGCTGCTTTAAAAGAAAAATGGAATGACCAAAAAACGGTCGAAATCACTGAAACTATTAATTACAAAAACTTTCGTGATGCAGTTTACAATATGTTTGCTTTTTACAACGAAGTAGAATTAGAAGCGTTGTTAAAAACATACAAAGAAGACACTGCTTATCAAACCACAAATGTTATGGTTACAAATGATGCTCTGGGTTATAATTTAGAGATTTTTGCCAATGATATTGTGCGTGGAAAGTATAAATAGGTTCTGAGGTACTAAGTTGCTAAGGTTCTAAGTTTTTATTAAATTTCTTGCTTAGGAAATCTTTGTCAAAGTTTAAAACTTTGACAAAGATCAAATAACGTTAGAATTTTTCACATATAGCTTTGCGAAAAACTTCGCGCACTTTGCGGTAAAACACACATGCCAAAAACCTGAAACTTGAAAACAAAAAACTACTTCTTAGCCGGTTTAAAAATCAGTTTAGTCGACGTTTTCATAATCTCATCTTTATTTAATTTCATTTTTCTGAATTGACCAGCATTGTACATTTCTGCCTGATCGTCATAATGTTTACTAAACGGATTTCCGGATTGTCCTGTTGGCAAAATACTCCAACTGTTTTCTATATCTGAAAAATCAACAATTCTTCTGGTTGAAGGCCCTCCTTTTACGTAATACTTCCCTTCATTATTAAGTCCGAAGAATTGATTGTTAATTACTTCATTTGCTCCCGGAGCACCAAAAGGTCCCACATCAAAAAGCTTACGCAGAGCGGCAATTTTCCCTAACGGATGTTCGTGTTCTACTGTATGTACTTTTCCCCAATTCCAATCGGCAACCTGATCGCCTAATTGTTTTTGAAGTGCTGCTACTGCTTCATGAAATGATTTAGAGACAATTTCGCTTCTGGTTTCTTTTACATTTTTAGTTTTAACATTATCCCACCAAACCGAGTTTTCGTTCTCAATTTGTCTGGCAATAACTTGTTTCCCAACAGATAATCCGAGAAATAAATTAAAATTATCCTCTCCCATTTCATCTTCAAAAGTATTTTTAAGATATAAATAAACCCATTTATTGTAAATCGTAGGTCCAATATCTTCAAGATTATTCGTTCCCTTCCATGCTTTTAAAGCTGCAATTACTTCTTTTTCTTTTGCCGAAAGACTGGCATTATTTACATTCGAAATTAAACTCTGAGCTACACCCGGAGAAACTGGCGAAGTATTATCAAAGATCATTTTACTTATTGCTTCTTTATCCCAGTCAGATTTTGCATCCATTAAACCTGAAATTCTTTTGGCACGATCTTCCGGCAAATAATATCCCGGATACAAATAACCGTCAATGGCTTCCGGCTGGTTATTGGCAGAATATACATAACCCCATTTTGGATTTTCGGCTGACGGATTTTTAGAGAAATCCAGATACTCAGCAATGTCATCTTTGCCACTTGCACCATCCAGGATTAAAAAAGAATTGACTCCTTTATTGTGCTTGTATAATTTTCCTGTAGCCCACCAACCAACATTTCCTTTGGCATCGCCATACATGACATTCAATCCGGGTGCAGCAACTAACTGAACCGCTTTCCTGAAATCGTCTTTGCTTTTGGCATGCGAAAGTCCATAAACCGCATCTAAAATCTGAATAGGCTGTTGCGTATAAATCCACGACATGGCAATAGGATTGTTTTTATCTAAACGCTCTAATAAATCATTCATAATTGGACCATGACGACTTGATTTAACCGTCAAAACTACATCTGATGTATCTTTTACTTTAATCGTTTTGGTTCTGGTTTCATATTTACCAAATCCTGCAGGTGTTGCATATTGGTTTGGATCTCCAACTTTATTTTTTTCCTGATAAAAATCAATATCGTCATTTTCAAACATCGTTAATCCGTAAGCATAATTACGATTGTGTGCCAATAAAGGATATGGAGTTCCTGCCAGATAACAACCATACAATTCAAATTCAGGCGTAATTAAATGTGCTTCATACCAGGTTGCCGGCTGTGAAAATCCTATATGCGGGTCGTTGGCAAAAATTACCTTTCCGTTTTTGGTTTTATTTGGTCCTGCTACCCAGCTATTGCTTCCTACAAATGGTGGAATTGGAGAATTATCCAGCAAAGCCGCAACCGATTTTGCAATTGTAGTATACTCTTCAATATTTTCTTTTGAACTTTTAATTTGCGTGGTATTGAACTCCCCTTCAATTCCTAAATCTTTCAAATATCCGGCACCATATCTGTTGCGAATATCTGTTAATAAAGGATCTGTTTTTTGAGCCATCGCAAAGCTAAAAGACATGTAGCCAAAAATGTTGTAAACGTCTTTTATTGTAAATTTTTCTTTTTTAACACCTACCAAAGTAAACTCAATCGGCGTTACTCCTTCTTCTAAATATTGATTAATACCGTCTAAATAAGCCATTGTCATTTTATAACTCTGACTGTTTTTATCTAATTTGGTAATGGCTTTCGCCGAAGCTTCTTCGATCCCAATTCCTGAGAAAAACTTATCATTTTTAAGCGCTACAGAACCAAAGATTTCAGACAATCTTCCCGGTGCGATTCTGCGAAGCAATTCCATTTGCCACAATCTTTCCTGAGCATGAACATAACCCAGAGCGGTCATAGCATCTTTTTCAGAATTGGCATAAATATGAGGGACTCCAAAATCATCAAAATAAACAGTGGTCGTGGCCTGAAGGTTTTTCAACTCTATTTCGCCTTCATATTTGGGTTTCAGATGAAAAATGTAGGCACATAAGCCTATTCCAAGAATAACAATCAACACAAATAAAACCAACAGGATTTTTTTAATTTTTCTCATATTCAAAAAAGTATAATGATAAATGATTCTGTAATGATGTAACTTAAAGATAAAATCGTGTAAAAAAACATCGCTTTTAAAACTCTAAATTTATGTATTTAAAATCAATACTATAAATGTCAATCTATAAAAAAATAGCGATCGGTGTAATTTCGGTGTTCCTTTTTGTAATTTTTATCAATATTGGTCTCAATTATTGGTTAAAAAAGCAACTCCCTATCATTATCAACGAGAAAAACAAAACGGCTTATCATATTAATTATGAGAAAATCGAGGTTTCGCTTATTTCGAGAAATATCTACGCCACGACTTTATTAGTTCATCCCAAAAATCAGCCTGAAAACAGCAAAACAAAAATTGGAATTTATTCTAAAATTGAATCTATTACCATTAAACATTTTAATATTTGGGATTTAGCTTTTCGCGATATCATTCAGGCCGAAAGCATTATCATCAACAAGCCTCGTGTAATCTTATACAAAAAAGGAGAAAAACTTCTGAACAATAGTAAAAGTATAAAAAGTGAAATTATCGAGCCGTTCCGAAAAATTGTTGCTGTTTCGAATATTTATCTGAACGAGGGAACAGTTGATGTTGTTTCCTTAAACACCAACAAACCAATTCTGAGCGTTAAAAAAATCATCTTAAAACTTGAAGGTATTTTACTTACTGATGCTACACTAAAAGAGAAAATCCCGATGCATTTCGAAAAATATGTTCTCGTTTGCGACAGTTTGTATTATAAGCCCAGCGTATTTTACCACATGAATATTGGTCAAATCAGTACCGAAAATAGTTTTTTAAAGATTAAAAACTTTGCCTATCTGCCCGAATTTAACCGAAAAGAATTTGTAAAAAAATTAGACAAAGAAAAAGACATTTATACCATCAAATTAGATTCGGCACACATTGAAAAAATGGATTGGGGATTTAAAAACGAACGCTTTTTCTTTAAGGCAAATGCATTAATAGCTAATCATGTTGATGCCAATATCTATCGTAATAAAATACCCAAAGATGATTTAAGTAAAAAATATCTTTACAATGCCTTATTGCGAAAAATTAAGTTTCCGCTAGAAATTGATACGATTCAGATTTTAAAATCAAAGCTGGTTTATGAGGAAGAAATTGATTTCTCTAAGGGTCCGGGAATTTTAAATTTTGATCATTTTAACATGCAGGTTACCAATATAAAAAGTGGTTTTGGTTTAAAAAAAACTGCCGATGTAAAAATCAAAGTCAATTGTCAATTCATGAAAACATCACCTTTAGATGTTAACTGGAGCTTTAATGTACTGGATCCAAAAGACAGTTTTCATATTCAGGGAACCATTTCAAATTTTAATGTTGTGGCAATGGAACGATTTACCAAGCCGTATATAAACACATCCTTCACCGGAAAATTCAATAAATACCATTTCAACTTCTACGGAAATGACAATACAGCCAAAGGAAATGCGTCTTTAAACTATGAAGATTTAAAAGTAAAACTGTTTAAAAAGAAACATCCGGAAAAAGAAGCCAAATTAAAAACTGCTGTTGCAAATTTATTGCTCAAAGATGATTCAGGGGAAAAAACAAAAACTGCCGATGTCGAATTAGAACGAATTCAGGAAAAGTCATTTTATAATTTTCTATGGAGAAGCATAGCAGAATCCTTAAAGAAGATTTTGATTTAATATATTATTCTCATGAAGTATGTCATTCCGAGGAACGAGGAATCTTCATAAGGGATTCTACAAAGTATTTCAAATTATTAATTGTAACAATTTATTCAAATTAATAATTGAGAAAATCTAAATCCGGATTAATAGTTTTGATTAATTCTATTTTCTTATTTCTGTTCCACCCTTTTATCTCCTTTTCACGGCCAATTGCTTCTTGAATCCAAGTAAACTTTTCATAATACAACAGAAATTCAACTTTATATTTTGAAGTAAAACTTTTACTCTCTCCTCCTATATTTTCTTTATGTTGACTTAAACGAATTCTTAAGTTATTCGTTACGCCAGTATAAAAAACAGTTTTTGATTTATTTGTAATGATATAAATATAGTAAGTATGATATCCTCCTTGTTTTTCCATTCATCCAAAATAAAAAATTTTAGATCAATCACAATTAAAAAAGAAAGATTATTCTTATTTTGTAAAATATAATTCTATTAGGATTAAAAAAGTCTTTATAATTAACAATACATACAGAGTTACTTGTTAAGATTCCTCGTTCCACGGAATGACAAGATTGAGGAAATAATAAACTGCAAACCTGACAATTATCAGTTTTTTTTAGGTTTTATTTTCCAACATTTGCTTTTATTTTTAATTTAAAAACAAATGACAAAACCACCTTTACACACTTTTCATATTCCTGTAATGGGGCTTGCTTATACTATTGACAGCCCAATTCGCGTGGCACAATATGGAATTTCATCTGTCGTTTCTATAGCTGATGATGATTTGATTGAAAAGATGCGTAATTTTTATAGCACCAAATTCAATATTCCGTATGAAGAAATAACCCAGAAATTTCACGATTATCGTGCAGAAAGAATTACTTCTTACCTGAACTTAGTTGACAAAATCGTAAAAGAGAAATTTGAAAGTTTTAAAACTGAATTGGCAGAAAGTAAAACCGCTCTGGAAAACTTCATGTCAATGTTACCCAATTCATCAGACATCAAAAAAGGTTTTCAGAATTTGCTGGAAGATGGAATCTCTTTTAAGGAAAACATTCAAAATTATATCGAATCACATCTTTTTCCCGGAGATATCGATGTGAATATCATGACCAAATTAGATAAAGATAATTTTGTCAAAAACGAACAGCTACCTCTGGAATTTAATGATGCCCACGCAGCTTTAAGGGGTTTTGCAAAAAGTAATCTTGAATCTTCGGTAGTACTTTCTGCCGGAATGAATCCGAGATTGTTTAGTTATTTTGAGAATTTTTCAGACTTTTTTCCTAATCTTAATAACGAATTAAAAAAGAAAATCATTTTAAAAGTAAGTGATTTTAGATCTGCAATGATTCAGGGTAATTTTCTAGCTAAAAAAGGACTTTGGGTTTCTGAATACAGAATTGAATCCGGATTAAATTGCGGCGGACATGCTTTTGCTACTGATGGACTTTTATTAGGACCAATATTAGAAGAGTTTAAGCAAAAAAAAGATCAGCTTGTGCAATCCGCACACGAACTGATGACTAAAGTTTTGCAGCAAAAACAAGTGCATACGCCAGAAAACCCTTTACCACTTAAAATTACGGTTCAGGGTGGTGTAGGAACTGCCGAAGAACATGAGTTCTTACTTGAAAACTATAAAGTAGATTCTGTTGGCTGGGGAACTCCGTTTTTATTAGTTCCGGAAGCGACATCTGTAGATCCAGTTACCCGAAAATTATTGATAAATGCTAAAGAAGATGATTTATATTTAAGTCATATTTCGCCATTAGGAGTTCCGTTTAATACTTTAAGAGGAACTACAAATGAAATTATAAAGCAAAAAAGAATCGAGGAAAACAAAGCAGGGAGTTCCTGTCCGAAGAAATTTTTAGCGCTAAGCAAAGAATACGATCCGCATGGAATTTGTACCGCATCGAAAAAATTTCAGGATATAAAACTGGCTGAACTGGAAAGTACAAAAGACTCTCTCTCTCCTGAGGCTTTCGAAAAAGCAAAATTTGCGATTACTGTAAAATCCTGTTTATGTGTAGGACTTGCCAATGCTTCGTATTTAGAGAATGATATTAAAATAAAAGGTCAGGCACAAGGTGTTGTCATCTGTCCAGGACCTAATATGGCTTATTTTGACCAGGAAGTTTCTCTAAGTGATATGTTAGGCCATATTTATGGAAATAAGTCTGTTTTAAGGACTAATAATCGCCCCAATTTGTTTGTAAAGGAATTAAAAATGTATGTGGATTATCTGAGAAATGAAATCGAAAATATTTCAGGGGAGATTACCAATGCACAACTTAAAAAATGGAATGCTTTTAAAACAAATATTTTAGAAGGAATTGAGTATTATCAAAATTTACTTTCTCCTGCTTTATACTTTAAAGACGATTTAAACACCATTAAAAAAGATTTTGATTTTTATAAATCAAAATTGTCCGAAATCAGGATTCCAACTTTAGAATTAGTATAAAACGCAAAACCCCGATTTAAATTTAAATCGGGGTTTTTATTTATATCAAAATTGTTTACTCTTTTTTCTTTTTACTATCGATAACAGCACCTGTTCCGGTTCCTAAAGCAGCACCGGCTAAACCACCAATAATGGCACCTTCACCTTTTTTCTTACTCACAATTGCTCCGGTTGCAGCACCAACTCCGGCACCAATTACAGCACCTTTAGCAGTTGCACTCCATCCTTTTTTCTTTTTGGTAGTTGTTGTAGTTGCAGTTCCGTCAGCTTGTTGATGTACTACCACAACTTTTTGAGATTCTATCTTTTGTTGCTCCACCTTTTGCTGTTCTTTCAGGTTTGCCATTTCTGTCTTCATTGAATCAATAACCCTTTGTTTATTAATTTCAACTTTCATCGAATCAATGCTAGCTTGTTTGGCTTTATTAATATCTTCTTTTCCCTGATTCTGACAAGAGATAATTGATAAAGCGGCGAATAATATATATAAGGCTTTCATGATTGTAGTTTTTTAAATTATTACACTACAAAGTAAAGAAGATCCCTTTTATTGAAGTTACATGATTTATACTAAAGGTTACAGAATTTAAAGATTGTGCCTCATTTGAGACGCGGATGAAGCAAGTGGATAAAAAGAATCCCGCAAAGACGCAGAGTCGCAAAGTTCTATTCTCCACAACTTAAAAAAATTAAAATGATTAAAAAATCAGCTTAAATCTGTAAAGTATGCGTGAAACACAAAACTAAGCGACTCTGCGTCTTTGCGGGATTAATATATTTTACTTTGCTAAAATTCCTTTTTTCAGGATTTGTCCAAAATCATACATATCTTCATAAGAACAATACAACGGAACTGGAGCCAGACGAATTACGTTAGGTTCACGCCAATCTGTAATAACACCACTTTTCATTAAATAATCGAACAAGCTTCTTCCTTCTCCATGTAAAAACACAGATAGCTGGGACGCTCTTTCTGTTGGGTTCGAAGGTGTAATAATTTCGAAATTACCTTTAACTTCTTTATCTATTTCATGTAAAATGAATTCTAAATAAGTGGTGATATGATCTCTCTTTTTTATTAAGGCATCCATACCAACCTCAGCAAACATTTCTACTGAAGCTAAATAAGGCGCTAAAGAAAGTACCGGTAAATTACTAATTTGCCAGCCATCTGCTCCATGAACCGGATCAAAATTTGGCTCCATTTTAAAACGGCGTTCTTTATTGTGTCCCCACCAACCTGCAAATCGAGGTAAATCCGGATTATTATGATGTTTTTCATGCACAAAACAACCTGAAGCATTTCCGGGTCCTGAGTTCATGTATTTGTAACTGCACCAGGCAGCAAAATCTACATTCCAATCGTGAAGTTGTAGTTTGATGTTTCCTGCAGCGTGTGCCAAATCCCAGCCTACTTTTGCCCCTGCTTTTTGTCCCGCTTCGGTAATGGTTTTAATATCAAAAACCTGACCTGTGTAATAATTTACTCCGCCAATTAAAACCAGAGCCAGTTCATCGCCCAATTCTTCAATTTTTGCCAGAACATCTTCCAGACGAATATTATGTTCGCCTTCGCGACGTTTGATTTCTACAATAGCATCTTCGGTTTTATAGCCATGAAAATGCACCTGACTCTGAAACATATACTGATCTGAAGGAAATGCTTTTTCTTCGCAAATAATTTTATAACGTTTGCCTTTTGGCTGATAAAAAGAAACCATCAATAAGTGAAGATTAACTGTTAAAGTGTTCATCACTGTAACTTCTGAAGGCAGGGCACCCACAATTTTACTTAAAGGTTCTGCAAATCTTTCCTGATAATCCCACCATGGTTTATCGGCATAAAAGTGACCTTCAACGGCAAGATCTGCCCAATCGTTCATTACTTCATCAATATATGCTTTGGTACGTTTTGGTTGTAATCCTAAAGAATTTCCGGTAAAATAGATTACGCGTTTGTCATTTACTTTAGGAAAAAGAAACTGATCCTGATAATGATTTAATGTGTCTTGCGAATCAAGCTCTCGTGCGAATTCGCGTGTATTTTGAAAAGTCATTGTGTTTTGTTTTGTCTGCTAAAATAACAAATTTTGTTTGTTTTGTTTCATGTCGATATGTTTTGTGTGATTTTTACCGCAAAGTTCACAACGAACGTCAAACTTGAAACCATTAAAAAACAAAAAACCCGACAGGTTTTAAAACTTGTCGGGTATTTTTATATAAGAAAAATCTAATTATAGAATTAACATCGCATCTCCGTAAGAATAGAATTTGTATTCTTCTTTGATTGCTTCTTCGTAAGCTCTTTTCATTAAATCATGACCACAGAAAGCAGAAATCATCATTAACAATGTTGATTTTGGTGTGTGGAAATTGGTAATCATACAATTCGCAATACTAAAATCGTGAGGAGGAAAAATAAATTTATTTGTCCATCCTTCATATGGATTCAATGTATTTTGAGAAGAAACAGAACTTTCGATAGCACGCATAGAAGTTGTTCCTACTGCGCAAATACGTTTTTTCTTTCCTTTTGCTTCATTTACAATATCACAGGCTTCTTGTTTGATGATCAACTCTTCAGAATCCATTTTGTGTTTTGATAAATCTTCAACCTCAACCGGGTTAAAGGTTCCTAAACCAACGTGAAGTGTAACTTCTGCAAAGTTTACTCCTTTGATTTCTAATTTTTTCAAAAGGTGTTTTGAGAAATGTAAACCTGCAGTTGGTGCAGCAACAGCTCCTTCTTCTTTTGCATAAATAGTCTGATATCTTTCAGCATCTTCAGCAGTAACTTCTCTGTTGATGTATTTAGGAATTGGAGTTTCTCCAAGTTCTGTCAATTTGTTTCTGAATTCTTCGTAAGAACCGTCATATAAAAAACGTAAAGTTCTACCACGAGAAGTAGTATTATCAATTACCTCAGCAACCAACGAATCGTCGTCACCAAAATAAAGTTTGTTCCCAATACGGATTTTACGAGCCGGATCAACCAAAACATCCCAAAGACGTTGCTCTGAATTTAATTCTCTTAACAAGAAAACTTCAATTCTTGCTCCTGTTTTTTCTTTGTTTCCGTACAAACGTGCAGGGAAAACTTTAGTATTATTAAGAATTAAAACGTCTCCGTCATCAAAATAATTGATAACATCTTTAAACATTTTATGTTCTATGGTTTGTTTTTGACGATCGATTACCATTAAACGAGATTCGTCTCTATTTTCTGCCGGGAATTCCGCTAAAAGTTCTTTCGGTAAATTAAATTGAAAATGTGATAATTTCATTTGAGAAAGTTATGAGTTATAGATTTAAGTCAGGATTATCTGAATCCCTGACTTTTAATCGTGTGCAAATATACGATTGTGAGATAGGCGTTGTCAAGTGTTTTGACGTTTATTTTCAAAAGTCGCTGATTTAGTGGAGTTTTGACAACATAAAAAATTGCTTTTTTACCATATAAGTGATATAAGTTCATTTAAATTAGAAATCTTTAAAAATTGCTGATGTTTTTATTTGGCTAAAGCCGAGCAGCTTGCGCATAAAAAAACCTCCAGTTAAAACTGGAGGCTATTTAAATTATGCTCATTTAAATGAACTTATATCACTTATATGGTTTAAGCCTACAATTCTGAAACCTGGAAGTTTAAAGCTTTTAAATCATTCCAGAAATCAGGATATGATTTAGAAACCACCTCGGCATCTTCGATAATAATAGGTACTTTTAAAGCTAAAGGCGCAAATGCCATTGCCATACGATGATCGTTGTAAGTTCCAATTTTTACATTATGGTTAATATTTTCTGAAGCCACTAATGTCAGACTATCATTAGTAACCGAAATATTGGCCCCTAGTTTTGTTAATTCAATTCGAAGTGCTTCAAGACGATCTGTTTCTTTAATTTTCAGCGTATGAAGTCCCGTTAAATGACATCCTATTCCTAAACCCAAACATGTTACCACAATAGTTTGTGCAATGTCCGGAGTATTGTTCAGTTCAAAATTTACGGTTTCGTATTTAAAATTGGCTTGTTTTACCAAAGTCATTTTATTATCCTGAAAAGTAGTCTGAACTCCTAGTTTCTCATAAAGCGAAACCAATTCTGAATCTCCCTGTAAGCTGTTCTGTTTATAACTGCTTAATGTTATTGAAGCTGTATCGGCTAAAGCCACTAAACTAAAAAAGTAGGATGCTGAACTCCAATCTGATTCTACAACCATTTCTTTTGAAACTACTTCTGCTTTTGGGAAAACTTTAATTACATTTCCTTCAAAACTGGTTTGAATGTCTAAATCATTTAGCAAAGCCAGAGTCATTTTGATATACGGAATCGAAGTGATTTCTCCTTCTAAAGTTAATTCTAAACCATTTTCTAATTTTGAAGCCACAAGTAAAAGTGCCGAAATATACTGACTGCTTACATTTGCTGCCAAAGTAACTTTTGAGGCAGTAACTTTTTTCCCTTTGATTTTGATTGGCGGATAGCCTTCTTCTTTTTCATAAGAAATCTCTACTCCTAATTGTCCCAAAGCTTCTACCAGAATCTTTATCGGACGTTCCTGCATTCTGCTTGAACCTGTCATTACAACTTCACGACGTTCATTTACTGCAAAATAAGCTGTTAAAAAACGCATTGCTGTTCCTGCATGGTGAATGTCTACAATTTCGTCATTACCAATCAGGGCTTTTTGCATTACTTCGCTATCATCAGAGTTTGAAGTATTCGCCAGTGTAATATTTGGAAATAATGCCTGTAACAACAACAAACGATTGGTCTCGCTTTTTGATCCTGTTACTGCAATTTGTCCTTGTAAATTATGTTGAGTTGTTTGTAGTAGTAAATTCATTTTTCTAATTGTAAATTGTAAATTTATGAATTAGGAATGGTTAGAAACGTAATTCGCCACGCAATTTACCACTCCACACTCATAATTCAAAATTCAAAACTCATAATTCAAAACTTATGAGTGATATTTCACAATTATTTTAATTTATCGTTGTTTTTATGACGATCCTTGTCCCTAACTGATTTTAAGTCCATTTTTTTATCAAAAGCAGCCTGTAAATCAATTCCGGTTTGGTTGGCAAGGCATAAAACTACAAATACAACATCTGCCAGTTCTTCGCCTAGATCTTTATTTTTATCACTTTCTTTCTCTGATTGCTCTCCGTATCTGCGGGCAATAATTCTGGCAACTTCTCCTACTTCTTCCGTAAGTTGTGCCATATTGGTCAATTCATTAAAATAGCGAACACCGTGTTCTTTAATCCAGGTATCTACATCAAGTTGGGCATTTTTCAAATCCATAGTTATATTTTTTTAAGAACAATTTTTTCATTTTGACTTGCGATCATTTTCTGGAAAAGGTCTTTTAATCCGTTGTACTGATCTGCTGCAAAAATACTATTGTTAATTTCTTTTGAACTACTTATTTGAATTTTGTTTCCCTCATTTGAAATATTTAAATAATAAATTATCTCTCTGTTTTCAGATGAAATCTTAACTACTTTAGGCAATGACTCTACCGCATACCCTTCGGGAATTTCAAGATTTATATTGAATTTCTCCAGGGTTGGATATCCAAAATAAACCGGCATTTGTCTTATTTCCTGATTAAAAGGATTTTTGCTTCTTGTAAAAAACAATAACGGATTTATAAAGATTTTACCTCCTATTGTTTCTACTCTATTGTCTGAGACTAATGAAAATGTTTCTACAACAGGATCAGAGAAATTCGTTTTTTGGTTCTCAATTTTGTAATCTGAAATCTTAAGATCTCCTAACCTTTCTTCTAATTTTTCAAGATAATTTTCCTGATTCTTACCTGCATTTTCAACTCTGAAACGATAAGCTTCATAATCTGTTCTTTGTATTCTGATTTTACCTTCGATTTTGCCTTGCTGATCTATTTTAACCAGCATATTCGAAAATTCTTTTGAAGCTGTAGCAGGTATTAGATTAATCTCTTGTGATGTTCCGTCATCTTTAATCAATCTACCTTGCCAGTTCAAAACATTTAAAGGTAAAATTCCCGGATATGTAAATTTATGTGTTGCGTCCAGTAAAATTTGTTTTCCATCAATTTCTGCTGCAGCAATTACATAATTAAATCCTGTTCTGGTGGGATAAACCGGCACTCCATTTTCTGTTGTGCTTACTAAAACCGGATTTACTTCTAATCCTGCCAGCTTTAGCATATTGATCAAAATAAAATTAATTTCGGCTACATTCCCGGTTTGATCTGCATAAGCTTTGATTACACCTTTATCTGTGTAACAATCTTTTTTCTCATTCCCGTTCATTTTGTTCTGAACAAACTTAAAAATGATATTTAATCGTTCTGTTTGCGACTCGACATTTGTCAGTAATCGTTTTACATCTTCCAGCAAAAAACTTTTTTCATTGAGTTCTTTTCCAAAATTTTTATCTTTAAAAATGGTACTCGCCACACCTTCCCAGGTCATAGCATAATCTTTTACAGGCTGATCCGGATAACGGACTCTTTCAAGCTCATGCTGAATTGAACCTTTGTAGTTATCCATGTTATCTACATAAGGTTCGTTTCTTAAAGCGGGAATATCTTTACCGGTATAAAAAGCACTGATTTGTTTGTATGAAATTGCCGTAGATCTGTTATAATCCCCTTCAAAACTTTGGCTTCCATTTGTTAGTTTTGAATCTGTGTCGATTTTGTGGTTGCCTATTAATATCGTTTTATAAATATAGTATTCGGGAATATCAGTTTTATATTCAAAATAATTTACCGGAATATTATACTGAAAATCAAAATCAGGAAGTTTTACAATATTCTCAGATTTTAGAACATATTTATATTCTATAACGGAACCAACTTTTACATTGGGTAATGTTATTGTTTTTTCGTTCCAGAAATTGTTTACTTTTTTCTTAAAAGTTCCCTGATTATCCAGTTTTGTCTTGACAATTGATCCATTTTCTAAGTTGTAAGTAACGGCGTTTGAAAACTCTAACCTATCTTCACTAAGCGTTTCATAACCGATATAAAACCGAACGCTCTGATCAGCCCATTTTAATCCTTCTTTTTTATAAATCTTGATTTTGAACTCATAAACATGATTAGCCGAAAACCCTTTGTCTTTATGAAAAGTAAAAAAGGTTCTTCCTTTTTTAAACAAAATTGCAGCTGCCGCAGTTGTATCCTGAGGATTTGCTTTTTCTTTTAATTCAGCAATAGTTACTTTTCCTAACTCATGATTTTGAGCTTTGGTTTTGTTTAACCCTATTAAAAGAAAAGCAACTATTACTAATTTTTGAAACCTCATCTTTATATTCTTTTTAAAACAATTTTTTCTGTTTCTTTTGCAATCATGCCTTTATAATATTCTTTAAGCATATCATATTGCTCTGTAGAAACAATTGCTTCATTGATTTGATGCTGAATATTAATCTGCAATACATTTTCGTTTGCAGCAATATTAAATTTAAAGCTTCCTAAATTATCCTGCATATTAATTACTACGGGTGCCGGTAAAACTTCTGCTGTAAATCCTTCAGGAATTTTTAAGGTAATATTGTATTTGTCTGTAAATGGAAATCCAAAATCTACCGGATATTCTCTTTCTTCCTGTTTAAACGGATTTTTTTCTTCTGTAAAAAACAACATTGGGCTTACATATATTTTTCCTCCAATTACTTCACATAAATCATTTCCTGTAAACGAGTAGGTTTCGATTGTTGGTAAAAGAACTTCTTTTTCATTTGTTCTGACATAATCACTTATTTCAATTTTTTTATTGTGATTTTCCAGTTTTTCTAAATATTCTTCTTCTTTCACTCCATCGATTCTGCCTCTTGTTAGCATGGCAACATAATCTGTACATTGTCTTCTTGTTTTACCTTTTACTTTTCCGTCAGGATCTACTTCATAGGTCATAAAAATAATATCATTCGAGGCTTTTTTAGGCATCAGATCTACTTCTTCCGAACTTCCGTCTTTTCTAATTAATCTTCCTGACCAGTTTAAGGCTCTAAAAGGTAAAATATTTGGCGTTGCAAACTTATCTGAGGCGTCTAATAAAACATTTCCGTTTGGTGTTTCAACCGCAGCAATTACATAATTAAAAGCAGTTCTGTTTGGAAAAATTGAGATTCCGTTAGAACGTGTACTTACCAAAACCGGATTTGCCGTTAGACCTGCATATCGCAACATTGCCGTAAGCATTAAATTAATATCGGCTATATTTCCTGTTTTTTCTTTATATGCTTTTTTAACTCCGTTATCACAGCTGTAACCTGTATAGTCGTTCCATTTTACATTTGTTTTAACGTGATTAAAAATCGTCATAATCTTTTCGTCAATCGTATTTTTATCTGCTAATAATTTTTTCAGATCTTCTTCAAAGTAACCTGTTTTATTTAATTCAGGCCCAAAATCATCATATTCGTAAATTGTTTTTACGACCGAGTTCCAATCTGTAGAATAGGTTTTTATTTGTGCATTTGGAAATTTTGTCATCGATAATTCATGCTGAATACTTGAGGTATAATTATCAATATTGTTTACATAAGCCTCATCTTTCATCGCTGGAAAATCGGTAGCCAGATAAGTCGTTTGTGTTTCTGTATAATCTATTTTATCTGTAGAAAATTCGGTTCTTGTGGTAGAAAATCCGCCTCCGCTAGATACTCTTTCTTTACTGCTAATCAGAATTGATTTTGGAGCTTTTTCAGTCGTAACTTTAGGAAAAACATACCCTTTTTGCTTTACATTAAATACATAATATTCCGGAACATAGGTTTTAAATTCAGAATAGTTTACAGGAATACTCGTTTGAAAATCCCATCCTCTAATCATTCTGTCACTGGGACTTCTCACCTGATAACTAAATTCTATAACAGAACCTTCCTTAACATTAGGCATTGTTATCTTTTTTTGTCCTCTAAATTTATTGACAACTTCATCAAACGTTCCGTCGCTTTTTAGCTTGGTTTTTTCGATTTTTCCATTTACGAGATTATAGGTTGCCGCATCTGAAAAACTTACCTTTTCTTTAAATCCGTTTGCATAATAATACCAGACTTTTTGGTTCGCCCAGTCATATCCTTCTTTTTTATAGATTTTAATTCTGGTTTCGACTTCTGTAACCGTAATAAAACCGTCGCTTGGATCGTATTCGATTCTGGAACTCCCTTTTTTGTATAATATTGCAGCAGTGGCAGATGAATCTTTTGGATGCACTTTTTGCTCTAACTCTGCAATAGAGACTTTCCCTAATTTAAATTCCTGTGCTGTCATCTTCGACATACACAACAATACAATTAGGCTTAAAATTTTGATTGGTTTCATTTGGTTAATTCTTGGTTAATATAATTTTGGCGTTATCATTTCTTGCTACCTGCTCCATAAACAAACGATAATCATCGTATTCTTTATTGGTATATTTTCCTTTGTATAAATATATAGAGCGTTTGTAGGTTAGTTTATTATTATCCTTTTTGATAATTTCAGTTTTATACTCTCCAAATTTTCCTTTTAACTCAAAGTTTGAAGGCAGAAATTCGATTGTAAAACCTGCCGGCAGATTAATTTCGATTTCATCTGAATCCAGATACCCTCGCTGAATCTGAAATGGATTTTTTCTGTTACGAATTCTTTTTACGTTACCGGAATTCTGATTGAATGCATCAACTATAAAAATCATTTTATTTCCTGAAATTGTGGCGTAATTTATAGCACTAAGCTGAATATCCTCTGTAAAACGAACATTTTCTTTATTGTTGGTAAACGTAATTTTCCCTAATTTAAGATTGTTGATATTATCCCAATATTCTTTATAATGTGCTTCTTTTTCTGTAGGCAATAAATGTTCTACTCTGGCTTTTGAACTGTATTGAGAACCTTCTGAAACTATTACAACCGAACCTGAAAAGTTACCTTTTTCATCAAGAGTGTAACTTCCTGTATCTTTTTGGGTATTGCCATTATCTTCATACACTTTTGTTCTCACAATTTCTCCGCCTTCGGGTTTGATTACGAGAACATCTCTGTCATCTGTAAAAGTTCCCTGATACCCAAAAGGATCGTCCTGACTTGTACATTCTAACCATGTATAATGATTTCCGTTTGGAATTGATAAAATCATATGATTTCCCTGCATCGAAACAAAATCAGATTCTATGTTCGTTTTATAACTATCACCATACAAAACGGTATTGTATGAAGGAACGTCGACTACCTGCAAAAGTGCTTTGGTATAATTGGTCAATGCTTTGCAATCACCATATCCTAATCTGTCTACATCTGTAGCCAGCATGGGTTTCCATCCGCCAATACCAACCTGAATGCTAACGTATCTTGATTTTTTTTGTACAAAATCGTAAACCAGTTTTGCTTTTTTTATAGGATCTTTTTCATCTCCAACTATTGCTTTGATTTTTGCCTTGGTTTCTTCCGGCAGGTCTGTGGTTCCGGCGAGTATTTTCTCTGAATACCATTTCCCAAAATCAGTCCAGTTTGTTGCGGTACCATCAACTCCTTCCAGATGAAAACGTTCCAGGCCCATCATAACTTTAGGAAAAAGGTCTTTATAAGCCGGACTGTAGTCTTCTTGCTTTTGTGCTAAAATATTCGTGGCAACATACGATAGTTGGGTACTGGTATCATTGGTCTTTTTTAGATTAAAACCAGAAAACTGAAATTCTTTCTTTTTAAAACCTAAATCTGCTGGGTAAGTAACATTTAAAGTTGCTTTTTCAATACTGGTATAAAAGCCTCTTAAAGGCATCCATCTTGGAATAAATGCAGTTGACGAAGTTTGGACTTCACTGGTAAATTCAACTGTAAACGGATAAGAAATTGGGGTATAATCTAAATAAATATATCTGCTTTCTGAAAAAAGTGTACTCCCGCCAACCACACTCTGATCTTTAAAATCTTTTCTTTTAATTCTCTTGATTTCCTTGCCAAAAGCATCATAAACTACTGCTTCAATATTTTTTACTGAGGTCGATTTATCATAAAACTCATAAGCTTCTGTAGCATCAAATCCTTTTTCGTTTAAAACAGTTACTGCGCGGCGATTTTTGATATTCATGCTTCGCTGTGAAAGAATTGCAATATCTGTCTGATCAAAACGAACTACGGCATTCGCATTTTCCTTAAGACTATCAGCGATCGTTGTGATAGCATATTCATTTTTCTGAGCAAAAGAAATAAGGGTAAATAGTAAAAAAAATAATACAGAGAACTGGTTTTTCATTAGTAAGTAATTTCGCCAAATATATATTATTTTTAGAAATACTTAACATTTGTTTAGGAAATTTTAGTCTCTATTTTTGCTGTCTATTAAAATAGTTACGGGGCCGTCATTTAGCAAGTTAACTTTCATATCTGCGCCAAAAATTCCGGTTTGTACTTTCTTATTAAATTCCTTTTCTAAAGATTGTACAAAATTCTCATACATGGGTATTGCAAAGTCCGGTTTTGCCGCTTTTATGTACGACGGACGGTTTCCTTTTTTTGTAGAAGCATGCAATGTAAACTGACTAACCACAATGATTTCACCATCGATATCCTGAACCGAGCAGTTCATAATATCATTTTCGTCTCCAAAAATTCTCATCTTAATGATTTTTCCAACCAGCCAGTCAATATCTTCCTGAGTATCGGCATCTTCAATTCCAACTAAGACTAATAATCCTTTTTGTATGTCGGCTGTTTTTTGTCCATCAACCGTTACTGATGCATGGGAAACTCTTTGAAGAACTACTTTCATAGAAATGGTGAATTGTAAATTATTAAATATTGATTTTTCCGGAAAAACGAAGATATTAAAATTGCAGCCAATTATAATTCATAATTAACCATCAACAATTCACAATTACTTTCTCGTTTCATCGCTTGCTGCACGATCCTCGCCATAAGTATCGGTGCGATAATGCTCCTCATCACCTTCGAGAATTTTAAGGTAGCTATTGTAACGTGACCATGCAATTTCATCTTTTTCTAAAGCTGCTTTAATAGCGCAATGCGGTTCTTCTTTATGCAAGCAATTGTTGAACTTACATTGGTCTTTTAATTTGAAAAATTCCGGAAAATAGCCGCTTATTTCTGATGGTTCCATATCAACGATTCCGAAACCTTTAATTCCCGGAGTATCAATAATGCGGGCATTAAAAGATAAGTCATACATTTCGGCAAAAGTTGTGGTATGCTGACCTTGTTTGCTTTGTTCTGAAATTACGGTAGTTTTTAAATGCAGACTTGGTTCCATCGCATTTACCAAAGTTGATTTTCCAACTCCTGAATGACCTGAAAACATACTCACCTTACCTACCATCATTTCTTTCAGCTGGTCAACACCCTTGTTTTCTGTAGATGAAATTCTGAGACATTTATATCCAATTTCGGTATAAATATGCTGTAAATACAACTGATCGTCTAAAGTCTGATCATTTAGCGTATCGATTTTATTAAAAATAAGAATAGCTTCGATTCCGTATGCTTCGGCAGTAACGAGAAAACGATCAATAAAACTTGTCGTTGTAGGCGGATTATCTATGGTTACCAGCAAGAATACCTGATCGATATTCGACGCAATAATATGAATCTGTTTAGACAGGTTAACTGATTTACGAACGATATAATTTTTTCTTTCGTGAATATTAAAAATCGTTCCGGTAACAGCATCTGAAGTTTCTTCGAGTTCATAATCGACTATATCGCCTACAGCAATAGGATTAGTACTTTTTATACCTTTCATCCTAAACTTCCCTTTCATACGGCACTCTATAAAATCTCCTTGTTCAGATTTTACAGTATACCAGCTTCCTGTAGATTTATATACGATTCCTGTCATTCTTTAATTTTAGATTGCTGATTTTAAGATTTTAGATTGATCCTCAAAATCCCTGCAAAGATAAATGAATAATTTTAAACATCCCCCACAGTTTTAACCGTAGGCTACATATTATTAAGAAACAAAAATCCCCATCACTTCTTTCAAAGTAACAGGGATTTTTTAAAAAACAATCTAATTTTAAATGTGTGATATAATAAAATTTAGCAGCAACTTTTAAGTTAACATCAAATTATCTTATATCACTTATATGGTTTAAAGAAAAATTATGCATTGAAAATTTTCTCCTGGTGACCAATACTTTCCTGGTGAATTGCTTTAAACATTCTTAAAACAAACTCTTCAGTAAGACCTTTTTTCTCTCCCTCAAGAATCATTTTTCCTAAGATTTCGTTCCAACGGTTGTTTTGAAGAATTGCAACGTTTGCATCTTTTTTCACCTGACCAATTTCGTCAGCTACTTTCATACGTTTTCCTAATAACTCTAATAAGTTAGCATCCAATACGTCGATGTTCGCTCTTAGTTTAGTCATTTTTTGGCTGTACTCATCTGTAGTATCATCTGTTTTTCTGATCGTCAAATCTTTAATGATTTGTTTCAAAGCGTCTGGAGTAACTTGTTGAGCAGCGTCAGACCAAGCGTTGTCCGGATCGTAGTGCGTTTCGATAATCATACCATCGTAATTCAAATCTAAAGCCTCTTGCGTTACTTCAAAAATCATTTTACGATCTCCTGTAATGTGAGATGGGTCGATGATTAATGGTAAATCAGGGAATTTATTTTGCAATTCGATAGCAATCTGCCATTCTGGAATGTTTCTGTATTTTGTTTTCTCGTAAGTAGAGAAACCTCTGTGAATAACTCCTAATTTCTCGATTCCAGCCATGTGTAAACGCTCAACACCACCTAACCATAAAGCTAAATCCGGGTTTACTGGGTTTTTAACCAAAACAATTTTATCTGTTCCTTTTAATGTATCAGCAATTTCCTGAACTGCAAAAGGGTTTGCAGTTGTACGGGCACCAACCCATAAAACGTCGATATCATGTTCTAAAGCCAGTTTACAGTGCGCTGCAGTTGCAACTTCAGTACCCATTAATAAACCAGTTTCAGCTTTTGCTTTTTGCAGCCATTTTAATCCAATTTCTCCAACACCTTCAAATCCTCCCGGACGCGTTCTTGGTTTCCAGATTCCAGCTCTGAAAACGCTTACTTTTGAATCTTTTAATTCATGAGCGATTTTTAAAACCTGATCCTCAGTTTCTGCACTACAAGGTCCAGCAATCACAAGTGGGTGATTTAAATTGAAATCTTCTAACCACTTTCTCATTTCTTTCTTATTTTCCATCTTAATTCTAATTTTACTTTTTAGTTGTTGTTAATCCGTTTAGTATTTCTTTTATTTTATTTGTGCTTTCCATTTCTTCAAAAATGGCATTGTAATCTTCTTCTTTTAGCAAATCCCTAAACCGACTCAGGTTTGAAATATATGCTTCTAATGTTTCCAGAACGTGTTCTTTGTTTTGCTTAAAAATCGGTGTCCACATTGCCGGCGAACTTTTTGCCAAACGAACCGTACTTTCAAATCCACTTCCCGCCATATCAAAAATATCCTGTTCGTCTTTTTCCTTATTCATTACTGTTTTACCCAGCATAAACGAACTAATGTGTGACAAATGCGAAACGTAAGCAATGTGTTTGTCGTGCGAAACCGGGTCCATATATCGAATCCTCATTCCTATTTCGCTAAAAAGCTTTAACGCCTTTTCCTGCAATTTAAAAGTGGTTTTTTCCACTTCACAAATAATGTTTGTTTTTCCTTTAAACAAACCTCTTATCGCCGCCGAAGGTCCTGAAAACTCTGTTCCTGCTATTGGATGTGTGGCAATAAAATTTCTTCTTTTCGGATGACTTGCCACTGCTTCGCAAATTGGTTTTTTCGTTGACCCAACTTCAAAAACAATTGTTTTATCTCCAACCGAATCCAGAACTTTAGGCAAAACCGTCAGTGCCACATCCACCGGAACTGAAACGATTACAAAGTCGGCTTCTGCCAAATCTTCAAAACTTCCTGCCTGATCAATAACTCCCAAATCAATTGCTTCCTGCAAGTGTTTTTCGTTGCTGTCGATTCCAAAAATGGTCGAATCAGGATGTTGGTCTTTGATGTCCAGCACCATCGAACCGCCTATTAATCCTATTCCTATTACGTATACTTTCATATTTCTTTTTATTTGAAGCTATTTCCTGCTATCCGTTTCAATCTTTTCCGCCGAACCCCGGCGCAAAAGTATTTCCACTTCTATCAGGGCTAGGGCTTCTCGTTTTTCAAGAACTTTATCGTTTTCCGCCTTTTTTGTCATTTCGACGGAGGAGAAATCTTCGCAAGTAGCTCCGCAACGAGAGTCTAATCTTTATCGAGTTACTTGCGGAGATCCCTCGTTCCTCGGGATGACAAACTGTGGCGAAAAAATCTAAAATCTTGATTCTTGATTCTAAAATCTCAATACTTAAAATCGATCTATCGCTTCTTGTACTTTTTCTTCTTTCACACATAACGAGAATCTTATATAACCTTCACCATTGCTCCCGAAGATTGTTCCCGGTGTGATAAAAATATGTTTCTCATATAATATTTTGTCAATGAACTTCTCTGCTGATGCTATTCCTTCCGGCAATTTTGCCCAAACAAAAAGCCCAACTCCCTCTTTGTAAACTTCACAGCCTAATTTTTCTGCTAGTTTTTCTGTTAATTCACGACGGCGTCTGTAAATCTTGTTTTGATCTTCGAACCAGGATTTGTCACAATTTAAAGCAGCAACTGCACCTTTCTGGATTCCGTAGAACATTCCGCTGTCCATGTTGCTTTTTACTTTTAGAACTGCGTCGATAATTTCAGGATTTCCTAAAACCATCCCCACTCTCCAGCCTGCCATATTGAAAGTCTTACTAAGCGAATTCAATTCTAAAGCCACATCTTTTGCGCCTTCAACCTGCAATAAACTCATCGGATTATCATTCAAAACAAAACTATACGGATTGTCGTTGATCAATAATATGTTGTGTTTTTTAGCAAAAGCAACCAATTTTTCAAATAACGCTAAACTTCCTCTTGCTCCTGTTGGCATGTGCGGATATCCCAGCCACATGATTTTTACTTTTTCCAGCTCTAATTTTTCCAGAGCTTCAAAATCCGGTTCCCAGGCATTTGCTTCTTTCAGATCATAATAAACCGGAACTGCTCCTACCAAATTCGTTACTGATGTATAGGTTGGATAACCCGGATTTGGAATTAAAACATGATCGCCTTCATTTAAGAAAGCTAACGAAATGTGCATGATTCCTTCTTTCGAACCCATCAAAGGCAAAATCTCATTATTAGGATTCAACTCAACACCAAACTGATTCTGATAAAAATCTGCCATCCCTTTTCTCAACTCCGGCAATCCCTGATAGCTTTGATAACCATGTCCGTTTTCATCCTGAATTGCTGCAGCGACTGCTTCAATTACTGCTTTGGACGGACTCAAATCAGGGCTTCCAATTCCCATATTGATGATAGATTTTCCTTCAGACTGTAGTTGACGTACTTCTCTCAATTTTGAGGAGAAGTAGTATTCTTCAACTGTATCTAATCTTTTTGCTGTTGTAATCATTTCTATTTTTTATTAAAAAATGCTGTAAGCTTTAGGCTGTAAGCATTAGGCTTTTTCTCTTTTTGACTTGTCACCCTGAGCGAAGTCGAAGGGCTTTCCAATTGGAACGTGGACTTCGACTTCGCTCAGCCTGACAATCTAAAATCTTAATTTGTTAATCTTCAATCTAAAATCAACTTTGCAACTTTAAGACTGACTTAAAGGTTTTGTATTCTTGTATTCTCCCAGAACTTTTAAATATTCTGCCATTATATTTAATAACGATTTGGCTTTTGCAAAATCTTCGTATTTTTCAAATGTTACGTCTACAAAGAATGAATATTTCCATGGCGTTTCAATTTTTGGCAATGACTGGATCTTTGTCAAATTCAGTTTGCAATCGCTCATCACATTCAAAACCGCTGCTAAACTTCCTCTTTTGTGATCTAATTCAAATTTGATTGAAGCTCTGTTGATTTCGTTTTCTGGCAAAAATGAATTTTGCTTTTTAATAATCACAAAACGGGTCATATTGTTTTTGATCGTTTGAATTTCTGGTGCAATGATTTCTAAATCATACATTTCAGAAGCCGTTTTACTTGCTATGGCTGCGATTCCGGTTAATTGCTTTTCCTGAATTCGTCTTGCTGTTTCAGCCGTATCTTTATCTTCAACCAGCTTAATGTTTGGATATTGTTTCAGGAAATCCATACATTGTAATATCGCCATTGGATGTGAATGAACTTCTTTTATGTCTTCAATTTTCTGACCTTTTAAAGTCATTAAATTTTGGTGAATGCTTAAATAATACTCTCCAATAATGTGTAAATTATTCTTGTCAATCAAAGCATAATTCGGAATAATTGGTCCTGCAATCGAGTTTTCAATCGCCATAACCGCCTGATCCGATTTCCCTGAAAGCAGACTATCAATCAGTTCCTCAAAAGACAAACATTCATCAATTTCCACATTTTCAGAGAAATACTCTTTCACTACCTGGTGATGAAAAGAACCTTTGATACCTTGTATTGCAATTTTCGTTGTCATATATTCAAAAAAAAATCCTGATTTTCATCAGGATTGTATATTAGTTTTATTTGTCTTAAAATTTTTCTCAAATAACCATAGCACAATCCTGACTTCTACTAAAGAAGAAATAAAAATTGTTGCTAAAATAAAAACGGTTACTTGCCATTTTGTTTGTGTTTTTCAATAAATTCTCTGCGAATGTATAAATTATTTTTACCGCACCAAAAAAAATAATGCATTTTATGAAACAAAAAAGGATTTCTTAACAAATTTAGGATGTTTTGTATGATAATATAAAAATATCGACTTAAAATGAGATATTTACAATTGAGTTTTTTAAAGGTTCTGAGATACTGAGATGCTAAGGGACTAAGCTTTTTTCGCCACGAATTCACGAATTAGCTCAAATCTTTGCGATAATTTAATTCAAATTACACAGATTTTAAAAATAAAAATTCGTGAATTCGTGGCTATATTTCAATCAAAACAATCCAGAAACCGGTTTATTCTTAATTCCTATTTTAGAATAATCGAAATTCATTTTTTGCTGTAATAATGAAGCATAGACACTTCTAAAATCGGTTTCGTATTTTAAATCGCCATTATCTAAATCTGCTAAGTTTGGATTATTTCCTAAAACTGTTCCTTTATTATTTCCTCCAATAATAAACATTGGCGCGGCTGTTCCGTGATCTGTTCCGTTTCCGTTGTCTTTTACTCGTCGCCCAAATTCTGAAAACACCACTATTGTAACGTTTTGAAGTAATTGTGCTTGTTTTAAATCCTGATAAAAACTGTATATAGCATCATTTAAAGTAGTTAATTGTTTTTCCTGAATCGCTAATTGATTATCATGTGTATCAAATCCGCCAAGTGAAGTATAATATACTTTTGAATTCAGATTTCCTTTTATCAGTCGGCCAATCCATTCCAGATTTTTAGATAAGTCTGTTTTGGGATAGCTTATTTCTGATTTTGATTTTGCCAAGGCTTTCTGAATTTCATCTGATCCTTCTGTAACTGAATTGGCGATTTTTCGAACAAAATCCAATTGCGGATTATCGGATAAGGTTACATTTTCTTCTTTATCTGATTTTACTTTAAATCGGTTTGGATCTTTTACTGTTATCGAATTAGGTTCCATTCCTTTTAATGCCAGATTATCGATTGAGTCCAGATTTATTCCTGCCGTTGCCTGATGTCCGTTGCATTGCAAATCTAAATAACGTCCTAACCAGCCTTCGTTAATATATTTATTCGAGTCTGTTGCGGTTTGCCAGATTTCCTGGCTGCGAAAATGAGATCGAATGGGTTCAGGATAACCCACATTTTGAATGACAGTTAAATCTCCGTTTTGCTGCATTTGTGCAAAATCTTTCAAGGATGGATGAAACGCCATTCCTTTATTCTTGCTGACTACTACATCTTTACTCAAAGCTATTTTTATCCTCAAATCATAATACAACGGATTATCGTACGGAATAAAGGTATTTAAACCGTCATTTCCGCCATTCAATTGTATAAACACGATACATTGTTCGCCGATTACGAGATTATTTTGCGAACCAAAAGCATGTAAAAAATCAGGAAGCACCAGCATTCCACCGGTAAAAGTTCCTGTAAGCGTTAGAAAATTCCTTCTGTTCATAGCTGTAGCTTTCTAAATTAATTGATATTCGGGTAGTTTTGTTATGTAATCAAAGAGCCTTATTACGGCAAAATTGGCGTGCGCTTCTTTGGGATCAAAATCATATTTCAACAGGTTCTCCATGTCTTTTTGCATCGAATCATTTACTTTAAACAACAATCTGTTTGATAATTCTGTGATTACTGTTTTATTATTTCCGTCAGGATCAAAATCTATTTTTACATCGATTTTCTCGAATTCTGTTTTTGGTTTTTCAGTTTCAGGAGTCATGGTATTCAATACTTTTCTGGTAATGCTTCTTCCGCTGCAAAGCAAATCAGATGTGTTATTGCGTTGTAAATAAATTTGTGAAGTCAGCCAGGAGTTTCCGCCGTCCCATCCTTTTACATTTATCTGATTGTATAAATCCATTCCTTGTTGTTTCAGGAAAAACAAAATCATTCCGTCATCCAGATCATCGATATGCAATTCATCCAGAAGTTGCAGAATATAAACCAGCGGATCTTTGATCTTTGCTCCGGAGTTTTCTTTTTTATATTCTTCGGTAAAAATTTTGGTTAATAAGGGTTGTATTTCAAACTTTACTTTTCTAAAATAATCCCCATAATATGTTACCAAATCTTCTGACGGATTATCATAAATAAACCATTTTAGTATTTTTCGGGTAATGAGATAAGGTATATTTTTCTGTTCAAAAATAATATCAACGAGATCATCTGAGTTCCAGTTTCCGGTTTTCCCAAAATAGGTTTTATTGGTATTATCCTGAGCGAGACTTCTGTAAATTGCACCGTCATCTCCGTAGTTTAATCCTGCAAGTGCTCTTGCACCTTCTTTAATATCGTTTTCAGTATAATTCCCGATTCCAATTGTGAACAATTCGAGTAATTCCCGACTTAGGTTTTCGTTGTATTTCCCTTTTTTATTGTCGACATTATCGAGGTATTTCACCATTGCATTCGATCTTACGATTTGTTTGGTGAGTTCTTTGAAATTTCCAAAGGCATGCTCGCGCAAAATCATATTGTGCTGGTAAATCCAATAATTGACTTTTACTTTTTGCGTAGTAGAAACGAAATGATTGTGCCAGAAACAAACCATGTTTTCGCGTAACGGAAATTCGTCGTTTCGCATTTTGGCAATCCACCATTTTTTTAATTCAACAGCTGAATAGATTTCCTGTTTGAGAACTTTCTTTTTAGCTTCAGAATCGGCAGTTTTTATCGCTTCTTTTAACTCTTTGAGCTCAATTAATGTTTTGGGATCATCGTTTAAAAAAGCGGGGAGTTGTGTATCGAATTTTGAATCATAGGAATGTTTTAGAAATTTTTCTAATCCTAATTTTTCTATTGCATCGGATTCTTTTCCGGAAAAACCCAATCGTAAGGACCAAAGATTGCTTTTTTTCATAACGCAGAAATTTTACAATAAGACTTGACTTTCTCTTAAAGGTTTAAAGAGAAGGCTTTAAGTTTCTTAGATGTTAATTACTAAGTTTTAAAAATCTTTGGTAATACTTAGAACGTGGATTTTTTGGGGATATTGTTTATTTCGTATTGAAACAATTATAATCAATATAACCCACGGTTTTAAGCGCAACAGATGTATCGAGATAAACGCATTGTATTCCCACGGCTGAAACCGCGGGCTATGCTATAAAGGCTGACAAAAATAAACGGCATAAAAAAAGCAGCTATCATTACGATAACTGCTTTCTATTAATTAAGAATAATCTTTTCTCTTTATTCTATTTTCTTTCTTCTAAAAAAATTAAGATCCACACATTTCACAATCTTCTGGATCTGCTGCTTGTGCTTTTAATAACATTGCTTTGTAATCTTCAACGCTTATAGATTCTGTTTCTGCAACCAAAGTTGGTGCTGTTTCTTCTTTTTTATCGTTGTTTAAAGTAAACTTAATCGCATCTACCGCAGATTTTGTTCTTAGGTAATACATTCCAGTTTTTAAACCTGATTGCCAAGCGTAGAAATGCATTGACGTTAGTTTAGAATAGTTTGCATCCTGCATGAACAGATTTAATGATTGCGATTGGTCAATGAAATATCCTCTTTGACGTGACATATCGATAATATCTTTCATCGACATTTCCCAAACTGTTTTATAAAGGTCTTTTAAGTCTTGCGGAATAATATCAATATTTTGAACAGATCCGTTATGACGCATAATTTCCTGTTTCAAATCTTCGTTCCATAAACCTAATTTTACTAAATCTTCCAGTAAGTGTTTGTTTACAACGATAAATTCTCCAGACAATACACGACGTGTGTAAATATTTGATGTATATGGTTCGAAAGCTTCATTGTTTCCTAAGATTTGCGAAGTCGAAGCAGTTGGCATTGGCGCTACTAATAATGAGTTACGAACTCCATGCTCCATTACTTCTTTTCTTAAAGATGCCCAGTCCCAACGACCAGATAATTCTTCATCTTTCATTCCCCACATATTGTGCTGGAATTCTCCCTGTGACATTGGCGAACCTTCGAAAGTTGAATATGGTCCTTCTTCTTTTGCCATTTCCATAGAAGCGGTTACGGCTGCGAAGTATAATGTTTCGAAAATTTCCTGATTTAATGCTTTTGCTTCATCACTTGTAAACGGCATACGCAACATGATAAAAGCATCTGCTAAACCTTGTACTCCTAATCCAACCGGACGGTGACGCATGTTTGAGTTTTCGGCTTCTTTTACCGGATAGTAATTTCTGTCGATTACTTTGTTCAGGTTACGGGTTACACGTTTTGTTACATTGTAAAGCGCTTCGTGATCGAATTTTCCGTTTTCAATAAACATTGGCAACGAAATAGAAGCTAAATTACAAACCGCAATTTCATCTTTAGAAGTGTACTCCATAATCTCTGTACACAAGTTTGAAGAACGAATTGTTCCTAGATTCTTGTGATTCGATTTACGGTTTGCTGCATCTTTATACAACATATATGGTGTTCCGGTTTCGATTTGTGATTCCAGGATTTTCTCCCACAATTCACGTGCACGAATGGTTTTTCTACCTTTTCCTCTAAATTCATAATCCGTATACATTGCTTCGAATTCTTCTCCGTAAACATCGTACAATCCAGGACATTCGTTAGGACACATTAAAGTCCATGTTGAATCTTCCTGAACACGTTTCATGAATAAATCTGATGTCCACATGGCGAAGAATAAATCTCTTGCACGCATTTCTTCTTTTCCGGTGTTTTTCTTTAAATCCAGGAATTCAAAAATGTCAGCATGCCAGGTTTCGATGTAAATCGCAAAACTTCCTTTACGTTTTCCACCACCCTGATCTACATAACGAGCGGTATCGTTGAACACTCTCAACATTGGAACAATTCCGTTTGAAGTTCCGTTTGTACCACGAATATAAGATCCTGTAGCACGAACGTTATGAATAGAAAGTCCTATTCCTCCTGCTGATTGCGAGATTTTTGCTGTTTGTTTTAGTGTATCATAAATACCATCAATACTATCATCCTGCATCGCCAAAAGGAAACAAGAAGACATTTGTGGTTTTGGAGTTCCTGCATTAAACAACGTTGGTGTTGCATGCGTAAAGAACTTTTTAGACATTAAATCGTAAATTTCGATTACTGATTTTAAATCATCTAAGTGAATTCCAACAGAAACACGCATTAACATGTGCTGCGGACGTTCTACGATTTTTCCGTTTATTTTAAGCAAATAAGAACGCTCTAAGGTTTTGAAACCGAAGTAATCGTAATTGAAATCTCTGGTATAGATAATGTGCGAATCCAGAAAAGCTGAGTTTTCCTGAATTACTTTAAATACTTCATCCGAAAGTAATGGTGCATCCTGCCCGTTTCTTGGATTTACGTAATTGTACATATCTTTCATCGTTTCTGAGAACGATTTTTTTGTATTTGAATGTAGGTTTGAAATTGCCACACGCGCTGCCAATTGTGCATAATCAGGATGCGCAATAGTCATTGATGCCGCTGTTTCTGCTGCAAGATTATCCAGTTCAGAAGTTGAAACCCCATCATACAATCCTTCGATAACACGCATGGCTACCTTAACAGGATCTACAAGCTCATTTAAGCCGTAACACAATTTTTTGATTCTTTCTGTAATCTTATCAAACATTACGGGCTCTCTGTGGCCATCTCTTTTTACTACATACATAAGCTTACTATTTTAGTTATTGAAAAAATGAAAGACACTGGAATAACGAATTCCGGTACTTAAACATTGCGTGTTTTTAAATTATTTTTTGAGAATTGCAGGATTCTCAATAGTTTTCTGTTTCCAGCCTGAAAAACAGACCGAAAGGGCATTAAAAATTGTCATTGAATCTTCGATTTGGGAAAGAGATTCAACCGTAAAAAATGGTATTGTTTAAAATTTTATTCTTTTAGTGTTTCTTTGGGGGGAACTCTAAAATTATTTTGGTTGTCTAAAAATCTGCATCAAATGAAATTTTCTGAGCATCACTATCTGTGTTCATCACACCAGATTTTTGATACTCTGCAACACGTTTTTCAAAGAAATTAGTTTTTCCCTGAAGAGAGATCATGTCCATGAAGTCAAACGGATTTGCTGACCCATATACACGTTCGCAACCTAATTCTACTAATAATCTGTCAGCAACAAATTCTAAATATTGCGTCATTAAAGTAGCATTCATTCCTATTAAACTTACCGGAAGGGATTCCGTAACAAATTCTCTTTCGATATTTAAGGCATCTACAATGATTTCCTTAATTCTGTCTTTTGGTACTTTATTAATTAAGTGATGATTATGCAAGTGCACTGCAAAGTCACAGTGTACACCTTCGTCACGAGAGATTAATTCGTTAGAAAATGTTAATCCCGGCATTAAACCACGTTTTTTTAACCAATAAATTGAACAGAAAGCTCCAGAGAAGAAAATACCTTCAACGGCTGCAAAAGCAATAAGTCTTTCGGCAAATGAATCAGACTCGATCCATTTTAAAGCCCATTCTGCTTTTTTACCAATTGCAGGAAAAACTTCCAAAGCATTAAACAATTCTGCTTTTTCGGCTTCATCTTTTACGTAAGTATCTATTAATAAAGAATACGTTTCACTATGAATGTTTTCCATCATGATCTGAAAACCATAGAAAAATTTCGCTTCGGCATATTGAACTTCATTTACAAAGTTTTCTGCCAGATTCTCATTTACGATTCCGTCTGAAGCTGCAAAGAATGCTAAAATATGTTTGATGAAATATCTTTCGTCGTCACTTAATTTATTATTCCAGTCTGTCAGGTCCTGGTGCAAATCGATTTCTTCTGCAGTCCAGAAGCTAGCCTCCATCTTCTTATACCATTCCCAAATATCATGATGTTTGATTGGAAAAATAACGAAACGATTTTTATTTTCTTGTAATATTGGCTCGACTTGTGACATGACAATTTTGTTTAATTTTTTACTGATTTTTTTACCATTTCAGTAGACTACAAAGATTGTCATTTGTTGCCAAAAATAAAAGTCAAACTTATTCACAATCGGGCGTAGTTTTTAACAACGGCAAAAATTTGAAATGTTTTTCAGACAATAATTAATTTATTGTAAATGAATAACTTAAAATATAAACTCTACACTTTATATCCCGTAAAATATAGACTTTTTACAATAAAAAGCAAGAAATTTTAATTTGTTTTAAAAAGTTTTTTTTGAGGTAAAAATTTATTTTTTTGAGGTAAAATATATCCGCAAAAAACAGCATTGCTAACGATTACAAATCTTATGAATTTTTAAGTTCCTGAGCCACTTTTTCAAGCTCCATATACCAGTCTTCACCAAAGCGGCGAATCAATGCTTCTTTTACAAATTTATAAACCGGAACTTCTAATTCTTTACCTAAAGAACAGGCATCATCACAAATATCCCAACGGTCATAATTTACAGCAGCAAATTCAGTAAAGTCTTTTACACGAATTGGGTACAAATGACAGGAAACCGGTTTTTTCCAGCTTACGATTCCCTGATTGTAAGCCTGCTCGATTCCGCAAAGTGCCGTTTTGCCATCAAAAATAACGTAAGCACAATCTTTATTATCAATTAACGGCGTTTCAAGATCACCATCAGTTCCTGTAACCCAGGTTCCCTGAGCTTCAATAGCAGCAATACCTTCTTTTCGTAAAAAAGGTTTTACTTTAGGGTAAATTTCTTCCAGGATTTTAGTCTCGGCTTCATTAAGAGGTGCACCGGCATCTCCGTCAACACAACAGGCTCCTTTACAAGCTGACAGGTTGCATACAAATTCTTTTTCCAGAATATCCTCTGAAATAATGGTTTTTCCTAACTGAAACATGATATTAAATACTGAAATTTATAAAGTGCAAAGATAGTCAAAGAAAGCGGATAAAAAATGTACTGCAAAGATTCGCAGAGAACAACATAAAGTTTCACGAAGATTTTCTTGTCATTAAATAGTATTTTAAAAAATATTACTTCGCGAATCTTTGTGAATAATCTTTGCGAAACTTTGTGAGAAAAAGAACAATTGTTACAAATATCACTTTTTTAGTCAAACAAACATGTTTTTATAACAAAAATACATTGTATCAAAAAAACACCTAACTTTATTATCTACTTTTGCAGCAGTTTTTAAACGCTTAAAATCAAAACGATATGCTAGAAATTGACTTTAAAGAAATCATTACAGTAAGCATGGTACTTTTTGCCGTGATTGATATTGTGGGCTCTATTCCGATTATTGTTAATTTAAGAGCAAAAGTCGGTCATATTGAATCCGAAAAAGCTTCGATTGTTGCCGGAGCGATTATGATCGTTTTTCTCTTTGTTGGAGAAGGTTTTTTAAGCCTTATAGGGATTGATGTGCATTCTTTTGCCGTTGCAGGTTCTTTTGTGCTATTTTTTCTGGCATTGGAGATGATTTTAGGAATCAGAATTTACCGTGACGAAGAACCGGGATCTGCTTCTATCGTTCCTTTAGCATTTCCGTTAATTGCGGGGGCAGGAACTATGACTACTTTACTTTCGTTACGATCTCAGTTTCACACCATAAACATTATAATTGCCATTTTGCTGAACATTATACTGGTTTATATTGTACTGAAATCTTCTAAGAAAATTGAAAATTTATTAGGAGAAAACGGACTTGGCGTAGTTCGCAAGACATTTGGAGTCATACTTTTAGCAATTGCTGTTAAATTATTTGCTGCTAATGTTAAAGGTTTGTTTGTCTAACAATTATTTTTATAAATTTACCCCACAAAATTTCAAAACACAAATTAAAGACATTTTACGTCTAAGGGTTCTACTCTATTATTTTAGGCAAACAAACAATCATTATGAAAATCTTTACTTCAATCTTAGTGCTTCTGGCATTAGCTTTAATTGTTTTTAATATTACGTTGCTAGACTTCAAAAATCCTTTTCAGGGAGACAGTATAGTTGCTTTTATTGGAATTGCAGCTTCATTTTGTGCCGTTTTGATTCTTTTGATTTTTAGAATTTCAAAAAGAATCGAAGAGAAAACAAACGGACGTTAATATGTTCGATGTTTTAATTATTGGCGGAGGCGTTTCAGGCATGTCTTGTGCTCTCGTTTTAGGATCTGCTAAAAACAAAGCTTTTGTTACCGATAAAAAAATCGGAATTTTTACACATCAAAAAAGTTCTTCTTTACAGGAAGCTATTTTCTATAACGCCTATGGCATTACACCAGGCAAATTAGGTTCTGAATTGCTTGAAGAAAGCACACAGGATCTGGCTACAACTTATCCGCATATTACTCAGATCGCAAATGAGAAAGTAATTAAAGTTGAAGGCGCTTATCCTGAATTCACTGTTACTACAAACAAAGATTCATACCAGACAAAAAATATTGTTATTGGGATTGGTTCTGCCAATACCTTTGACATCGAAGGTTTAATGCAATATATTGAACCTCATAAAAAAGCATTACCTGAAAAACAACGTATCCAGCTTAAAAACGAAGATCATAAAGTGGCCGATGGCATTTATGTTATTGGAACTTTGGCAGGCTGGAGAAGTCAATTAGCGATCGCTGCCGGAAGTGGCGCTGCTGTCGCTACAGATATACTGACATTATGGAATAACGGTGTGCAGACTCATGCACACGATAGCATTCGATAAAAATTATTAAACCATATAAGTTATATAAGTTCATTTAATGCTTTGCGCATTTTACTATCATGAACTCCTATAACTTATATGGTTTATTTTTTTCTTTCTGAATATTTATTTCACAGAAACAATCTGTTGTACTTTAATATGTTTTTCGTCATCTGTTTTCCAGATTTCTCCTTTTACAGAAACCTCATCACCTATTTTTAGCTGTTTGTAATTTTGAGGTCCGCCTACATTTACAATACTGATGGTTGCAAAATAAACTTCTTTTTTATCGGTTGTGATTTTTGCCGTATAACCGTCTTTCCCTGATTCTATCGAATCTACTTTGCCTGAAATAACATTATTATTATTTTCTTTCATAGTCGTACAGGAAATTACAAAAGTCATTAACAGAACAAGGAAACTTATTTTTTTTAGATTTTTCATGTTTTGAGATTTTAACCGCAAAGTACGCTAAGAATTACCCCATGACTCGCAAGTTTTGTTTTAAGTTACTATTAAATCTCGTTTCAAAATTTATGCCAGTTGCGCACAGCTGCCGGCAATAACTTTTAGATTCCCATCAAATTGTTTCCAGACCCTGATGTAACGAAAAGATCCTTGCAAAGAATTGTTATCGTATGTTCCTTTTAATGAAACTGCCACGCTAACTACGGCAACATCTTCAATTATATTGATAATCTGATCTGAAGCTTCGAGTGTTTCGACTTTCATCTTACCTGAACGATAAGATTCGAGATCAAATTGTTTTGTAATGGTTTGTCCGTCGGGCAGATTAAAAAGCAAATCATCGTGCAGCATTTTATCCAAAGTTGATACATCAGCATATTTAATTGCCGTTAAAAGTTCGATTTCAGCACTTACAATAGTTTCTATTTTCATCTGACACAAAAATTAAAGTTTACTTTTTAGGATTCAAAATAGCTTTTATCATGGCATCATCTTTTAGGATAACATCATAATAATACATTTCACCATATAATTGTCTGGCAAATTCTGCAGTAATATATCGGTTTACCAAGGCTTTGGTTTTATCAAATTTTAAATCTAAACCTGTCATTAAAATGTAGTTTCTGAACTTTTTAAAATAAACATCAGAATTCTTCATTTTCTCCATAAACTCATTAAAATGAAGTCCTGCAAATGCATTTCGGTCTTTATCAAGTTCTTCAAACACAAAATGACCTACAATTCCGGTTTGAAGCAAATATCCAACATTTTCATTTCCGTGTTCTGCTTCCATCGGTACAAAAACATCCGGAACGATTCCGCCACCGCCATAAACAATTTTACCTTTTGGCGTTTTAAACTTTAGTGAATCAGCAACTTTAATACTATCTTTAGCATATAGTTCTCCTGATTTTACACGTAATTCTGATTCTTTATAATACTCTTCATTTCCTTTTTTATAAGGCTTCTGAATAGATCTTCCGGTTGGTGTATAATATCGGGCAACTGTTAACCGAACTGCTGATCCGTCGTTGAAATCCATTTCGCGCTGTACCAGCCCTTTTCCAAAAGAACGGCGTCCTACAATAGTTCCGCGATCATTATCCTGAAGGGCACCAGCAAGGATTTCGCTTGCCGAAGCACTATTTTCATTGATTAAAACATATACTTTTCCGGTTTCAAAACTTCCTGCTTTTGTAGCATAGGTTTTTTCAGTCGTTCCGTTTTTATTTTTTGTAAAAACAATGAGCTGTTTGTCTTTCAGGAATTCATCCGCAATAGCGATTGCTTCTTCCATATAACCTCCGCCATTATCACGAAGATCAATCACAAGCGACTGAATGCCTTTTTGTTTTAATCGCGTTAAACCGGCTTTAAATTCATCAAAGGTGGTTTCTGCAAAACGATTGATCTTAATATATCCTGTATTATTTCCGAGCAATAAAGAGGCATCGACACTTTTTATCGGAATAATATCCCGCTTGATTTTAAACTTTAATTTCTTTTGTTCTGATTTTCTAAAAACAGTCAGCTCAATTTCTGAACCTTTAATTCCTTTTAGTTTTGAAAACAAGCTGTCTGAAGGCAATTTTCTGCCATACAATTTGGTTTTTCCGGCAAACAAAATCCGGTCTCCTGATTTTAATCCCGCTTTCGCCGAAGGTCCGTTTTCGACCGGTTTTATAATCGCAACAGAATCTTTGTACATATAAAAATTGATTCCAATTCCAACAAAATCACCTTTCATGCTTTCTGCCACTTCTGCCTGTTCGCTGGGCGGAATGTAAACAGAATGCGGATCTAATTTTGAGAGGATATTATCTACTGTAAGGTTTACAATAGAATCTGTATTGATGCTGTCAACATATTCATTATTGATAAAATCAATTAGTTTATTGAGTTTGGTTTTGGAGTAATTTTTAGCCAAAAGCTGATCATCGGCAGGAGCATTCATCAGGCTTCCGACTACGGTTCCAAGAGCAAAGGTTGCTCCGATCACTATGGGCAAATATTTAGGATTAAATTTCATTTACTCTTCTAAAACAGGAATATGTTCGACTTCGACACCTGCTTTTATTAAAAACTGAATTCCGGAGTCGTCACGGTATCCGTTATGATACACGACTCTTTTAATACCCGACTGATGTATTAATTTACTACATTCTTTGCAAGGCGAAAGTGTAATGTACAAAGTTGCCCCTTCGCAGGATTGTGTCGATCTGGCTACTTTAAGAATTGCATTTGCCTCAGCATGCAAAACATCCCAACGGGTTAATCCGTCTTCGTCTTCGCAGCAATTTTCAAATCCTGATGGCGTACCATTGTATCCGTCAGAAATGATCATTCGGTCTTTTACGATAATGGCACCTACTTGTTTTCGTTTGCAATAAGAAAGTGATCCCCACTCTCTGGCTATTCTCAAATAAGCTTTATCGTATTTATTTAATTTCTTTTCTTCCATTTATTTTATCTGTTCCAAATTGGGCTTTCGATAATCATCGGAACAACAACTCCAATAATAAAAGCCGACATTACAAGCGCCCAATCGCGTTTTGAAAAGCGAAATACGGTTTGTACAATATATGATAGTATCAATACCACAAATACCACAACTAACTGAGCTGCTTCGATCCCTAATGCAAACTCGCCTAAAGGTAGTAATTTTGAGTTAGCTGTCCCTCCTAAAATGGTCTTGAAATAATTAGAAAATCCAAGTCCGTGTATAATTCCAAAAAATAAGGTTACAAAGAACACCAAATTCAGTCCGTCATTTTTAGAAGTTTTGCCTGCCGTAAAAAGATTAAAAATTGCTGTTATTAAAATTGTTATCGGAATCAGGAATTCGACAGTATTCACTTTTATGGCAATAATTCCGTAAACCGAAAGCAATAAAGCTAAGGTGTGACCAATTGTAAAAACAGAAACCAGCAATAAAATACGTTTCCAGTCTTTAAACAAATAAGGTGTTGTTAAGGCAATTAAAAAAAGAACGTGATCGTAAGCGTTGATATCTAAAACATGCTTTAATCCTATTTGAAAATAAATCCAAAATTCTGACATACGGGTAATACTATTAAATAATTAGGGGTTGTAAACTTACGATTTATTTTGAAAAACTATTAAAGTCAGATCTTAAATCAAAGAATAAAATTAAGTT
Organism: Flavobacterium chilense; assembly: GCF_001602525.1. Taxonomy (GTDB): domain Bacteria; phylum Bacteroidota; class Bacteroidia; order Flavobacteriales; family Flavobacteriaceae; genus Flavobacterium; species Flavobacterium chilense. The sequence continues at coordinate 901,997 of NZ_LSYT01000002.1, read as the reverse complement.
AAATTTTATGAGAAATTTAAATTTGTTAAATTAAAATAAGATTTATCTTTGCCCGATAAAAAACCCATTAATTATGTCATTTTCAGATTTATTTGATAACGAATTCAAACAAAGAAATAAAGGTCACTTCTCTGCAATTGTACGTGTAGCATTTGCTGACGGAAAAATTAATGAGGAAGAACAAGCCTTTTTGGATAAACTTGCCTCAAGATTAGAAATTACAGACGAGGAGTATAAAGAAATTTTAGCAGATCCTTGGAAACACCCAATAAATGCACCATATTTATATGAGCAACGTTTAGAGCGTTTATATGATTTGGCAAGAATGGTTCATGTTGACCACCATTTAGGAGACCAACAGGAAGTAATGTTAACCCGTATGGGATTAGCATTAGGTTTTACTCCAGGAAACGTAAATTATATTGTTTTGAAAGCATTGTCTTTAATTGACAAAAAAGTAGATTTAGATACTTTCCTTTTCGAAATGGAGAATATGAATAAATAGTAATCAGTTATTATTTTTTTTAGTGTTCAGTCTATAACTGATCCTGAAATTGAAACCTGTTACTAAAAATTATAAACCCGACAGTTTTTAAAAACTGTCGGGTTTGTTATTTATTGTCAAAAGAAAGCCTGATAACAAAAGCTTCTACATCTTTTTAAAGAATTTACATTATTTTGACTGTGTAATTTTTATTCCGTCATAATAATTTCTTCTTTGTATACCTACCTTCAAAATTCTTTCTGTGCCCGTCGAATTTTTATTCATTGTAATTAAAATAGTATTGGCGTCTTTTCTTTTTACCTCAAACTCTGAATTAGTCACTGTAAAACTATTAGAAATTTTATCGACATTCGTTAAATCGACACTTTCCTTATTTAACGCAATCTCATTTAGCCACCAGCCACCATATTTTGTTGTTATTGCAACTGAATTAGAAGCCGAAGTAAAATTGACATCTCTTTGTGAGAGTTTAATATTATCCCCCGATTTGCCATCTTGCTCATTATTACAAGAAACCAAAGCCAATGAAAACACACAAAATAAAACTATCAATAATTCCTTCATAATATTGCTTTCTATTAATTATACCATACATTCAAATGTATTAAAAAACACATATTAAATTTCTTACCATACAATTATTTAATATCAAAGAGCAAAAACTTAACACAAAAAAACCTAACAGGTTTTTAAAAATCCTGTTAGGTTGAGACTGTGACTGAAGACTAAAAAACTGAATACTTTTATTCAGCTGCCATAAACTCTTCAGCTTTTTCTACCATGTTTTTGCTTCCGCAGAAAAAAGGAACTCTTTGATGTAATTCTGTAGGTTTAATTTCCATAATTCTTCCAAAACCATCTGTTGCTTTTCCTCCTGCCTGTTCTGCAATAAACGCCATTGGGTTACATTCATACAATAAACGCAATTTTCCTTTTGGTGCTTTTGAACTTGTTGGATAAATATAGATTCCGCCTTTGATCATATTTCGATGAAAATCAGAAACTAAACTTCCAATATAACGGGAAGTATAAGGTCTGTCTTCTTCTTCTTTCTGACAATATTTGATATAATTTTTTACGCCTTGCGGAAAATGAACATAATTTCCTTCGTTTACAGAATAGATGTTTCCGTTTTCAGGATATTTCATATTTGGATGCGAAAGGTAAAATGTACCAATTGCCGGATTTAGTGTAAAACCATTAACTCCAAAACCTGTTGTATAAACTAACATGGTCGAAGTTCCGTAAATTACATATCCTGCTGCTACCTGATTGATTCCCGGTTGTAAAAAATCCTCGCTGGTTACCGGAGTTCCTATTGGAGTAATTCTTCTGAAAACAGAAAAAATTGTTCCCACAGAAACATTTACATCAATGTTTGAAGATCCGTCAAGCGGATCCATTAAGATCACGTACTTATTATTATGACTGTTGTCGCTCCCCTGAACAGTTATAAAATCGTCGTTTTCTTCTGAAGCAATTCCACAGACAATCTCACGGTTTATTAACGTCTGGATAAATACTTCGTTTGCATATATATCTAATTTTTGCTGGTCTTCTCCCTGAACATTTTGCTCGCCGGCGGCGCCAATAATATCCACTAAACCCGCTTTGTTTACTTTATAGTTTACGACTTTTGCCGCCAAACGTATAGAGTTGATAATTCGGGAGAGCTCTCCCGACGAATACTGAAATGCTTTCTGGTTCTCAATAATAAACTCTCCCAGTGTTTTATTGCGTTCTTCCATTGCTATATCGTTGTAGTTTTATTTTTAAGTCACAAATATCGTTTTTTTTGTGAGAATGATTTAAAAATTATTTTGTTAGTTTGCCACTATTGTATATTTGCTAATTAATAGTAAAAAGCATGTGATAAAAACATACTTTTTTAGCTAATAAACACATAATAATAAGAATATTGAAATTGCCCCTACAAATAGTTCTTACAGGCGAACGATTTTAGAAAAAGGCAATGAAGCAGATTACAAAAACAAAATTTACATCATTATGAATATCAGAAAAGGAAATCCCGAAGACATGAAATCTGTTCTGGGATTAATACAGGAGTTGGCAATATTCGAAAAAGAACCTGAAGCGGTTGTCATAACTGAAGAGGATTTGGTTCGTGATGGCTTTGGTGAAAAACCGCTCTTTCATGTATTTGTAGCAGAAATTGAAAATGACCTGCATGAAAAGGAAATTGTTGGAATTGCATTATACTATTACCGTTATTCTACCTGGAAAGGAAAAACAATACATCTTGAAGATTTGATCGTAAAAGAAAAAATGCGCGGCACCGGTTTAGGATCTGCACTTTATGCTGAGATTATGAAACAGGGAAAAAGAGACCAGGTACGAAGAGTCGAATGGAATGTTCTGGACTGGAATACGCCTGCAGTAAATTTCTACATAAACTCTGGCGCAAAAATTCTTGACGGATGGCAGGTTGTTCAAATGGATCAGGCCGGAATTAATACGTTCTTAGAAAAATTATAAAAAAATATAGTTGCCAATCCCGATAGCTATCGGGATATAACAGGATTAAAATGATTTATAATCTGTGGCAAGTTGCCACGGATTCACAAATTTTTATTCGTAAAGATTAAAAATTAAAATTCGTGAATCTGTGGCGGAAAAAATTAAAAATCTAAAATTAAAAATGAGAGTATTTAAATTTGGTGGTGCATCTGTAAAAGATGCAGAAGGAATTAAAAACGTATACGACGTTTTACAAAAAGTAGGTTATGAAGATGTCATTCTGGTCGTATCAGCAATGGGAAAAACAACAAATGCTCTTGAAGTAGTAATCAAGAATTATTTTGATAAATCATCTGAGCTGAGTTCATCTGTACAGGAAATAAAAAAATATCACAATCAAATATTATTAGATTTGTTTGAAGATGAAAAACACGCTGTTTTTGCTGCTGTAAAAGCGCAGTTTTCTGAATTAGAATATTTTCTGGCACATAATAAATCACCAAACTACAATTTTGTCTACGATCAGATTGTGAGTTTTGGGGAATTGATTTCGACTACGATTCTAAGTCATTTTATGAATTTTATGGGCATTCAGACACAATGGCTTGATGTTCGTAATTTTATTAAAACCAATGCCAATTACAGAGATGCAGAAGTAGACTGGGAAACCACACAACAACTGATTAGTAAAAATGTTCCAAGAAAAATATTAAATATTACTCAGGGATTTTTAGGTGCCGATGAGAATAACTTTACCACTACTCTGGGCCGTGAAGGTTCTGATTATACTGCCGGAATTTTTGCTTATTGCTTAAATGCCGAAAGCGTAACGATCTGGAAAGACGTTCCGGGAGTTATGAATGCTGACCCGCGTTATTTTGAAAATGCCAGTTTATTAAACCAGATTTCGTATCGTGAAGCGATCGAACTGGCTTTTTACGGGGCAACCGTTATTCACCCAAAAACATTACAGCCATTACAGAAAAAAGAAATTCCGTTATACGTAAAATCGTTCATCAATCCTTTATTAAAAGGAACCTGCGTTTCTAAAGGTGTTGATCTGGAGCCACAATATCCTTGTTTTATTGTAAAAAGAAACCAGTTGCTGATTTCACTTTCTTCTATAGATTTTTCTTTTATTATGGAAGAGAACATTAGTGAGATTTTTGCTTTGTTTCATCAGTTTAAGATAAAAGTAAACCTGATTCAGAATTCAGCGATTAGTTTTTCTGTTTGTGTTGAAGATAAATTTGAAAATTTCAATGATTTGAATGCGATCCTTTCGAAAAAATTCAAAGTCGATTATAGCGAGAATGTGACTTTGTATACCATTCGTCATTTTACAGAACAGGCTGCACAAACGGTTGAAGAAAACAAAGAAGTTTTATTAAAACAAGTAAGCCGTGAGACCATGCAAATTGTTACTAAAGAGCTTAACGAATAACATTTTACTGCGTTAATTATTTCAATTCAATTTATATCAGAAAGGCTTCACTATCTAAGTGAAGCCTTTTTTGTTTTTAGTTTTTATCTGTATGCAGATTTCTAATAATGATTTTTAAATCTTTGATTTCTAACTCAAACCTGTTGATTATTTTTCTAAAATCACTAACGGTTACGTGTTCTGTATCTATCATATTTTTATAAGCAACATTTCCTATTTCTTTTTTAACCAACTCTTCGGGTGAAATTTTAAAAAGCTCACAAATTTTATTAAAATGACTTGCCCATGAAGCGTTTTCGCCTCGTTCCATTCTGGCATATGCTGATGGTGAAACACCCAAATACCCTGCTACTTGTTCCTGCGATAAGTCTATAGTTTTACGTAGTACTTTTAAATTATTGCCTACAATTTTATTCATATTAAACCTTTTAACAAAGATAAACATAGTAAATAATCTCCAATTGTTCAAATTTAGGCTACAAATAGCCGCTGAACGGTTGAGATTTTCTTAAGTATATATTTTTTTGTAAGTATAATAATATAAAATTAGATTTTAACCTAAAGAAAAACATTTAACAAATTTTCCGATTAAATCTTATCCGAATAATAAATACTAAAATTTCAGTTTGCATTATTATTGCAGTTTTCATTTATTTTCTAACCGAAAAAAATTACAAAATAACCGCTCAGCGGTTATTTCCTTTTTAAGTGTAATATAATTTTGTAATCGCCAATAAGATAAAATTATATTTTGATCTAAAGACAACATTTAGGAATGCTTCTATTTACGTAGCCTATCAGGATATTAAACTCAAAAATTTCAGTCTGGATTATTATTTAAATTCCTCTTTATTATTTATATGAAAACAATTATAAAATAACCGCTGAGCGGTTGAGACTTTTTTAAAACCCCTTATATATTTGTAAGGATAATAAATCAAATATTAACCAATAAATTTTATTAAAGATGAAAAAATTAGAATTAAAACAAATGGAGGATTTAAGTGGAGGGCAATTACGTAAACTAACCACTAGAGATTATGGTTGTGCTGCATATGGATTATCAGCAGGAATAGCGGCAGGTATTAGTCCACTTGTTGGTGGCTTAACAACTCTCGGTTGTTATCTCCTTACACCTACTTACCAAGTTTCTGAAGAATCAGATGAAATACCAATAATTTAATAAAATTATGAATAATTCAGTATTCATTTTATCTATGCTAGTAATAATAATTGCATTAGGTTATAGATATAGCAAAAAAAAATAATTAAATTATTCAAAACACAGTTGTCTTATTGTATATAATTTATTTGTACTCAATAAGACAGCTTTAAAAAATCAACATTATGGGAAGATTAGGATCTACAGAAATTCTGTTAATTATATTTGTAATACTATTATTTTTTGGTGGAAAAAAAATTCCAGATTTAATGAAAGGGCTAGGTAATGGATTAAGAGAATTCAAAAAAGCTTCTTCTGAGAATGAGAATAAAGATGATGTAAAAAAAGAAAATAATATTTAGATTTCTATTGTTTAAATGAGTAACAATTTGGAAAAACATTTATAATAATATTTTTCATAAACTTTTCACATCACAACACACAAACCACTATATACCAGATAATTACACAACAAATTATTATTACATTAACCACAGTTCATCTAATAATATGTTGAAAATGGGAGCTTCATTATTATGCTAAGCTATAGTCATTGCAATATCCTTCTTAAAATCATAACTAACTTAAAAATTATTCCATGAATAGTACTGTATTGAAGTACTTATTACTCTGCATCCTTTCAATATTCTTAAATGAATTATTGAAGAAAACAGTTTGCTTAGACAAATTATTATACAACTCTCTATCTGAACAACTTACTTCAATACAGATTGAAAAAATTTTTGAGTTTCAAGAAAAATGGCAATGGATTAATTACATATTTCTACCAATATTAATACTAATCAAAACTTCAATAATAGCCACCATTATTTATATTGGTTTATTTTTATCCAATAAAAATCTAAAGTTTAATGTCATCTTAAATATTGTTTTAAAAGCAGAATTTATCTTTTTGTTGGTACCTATTTTTAAAATGATATGGTTTTACTTTTTTCAGACCAATTACACTTTAGAAGATATTCAATATTTCTATCCCCTTTCGGCATTAAATATTACCGGTTATAAAGGTTTAGAAACTTGGTTTATTTATCCTTTTCAGGTTCTTAATTTGTTTGAGCTTATCTATATCATTTATTTAGGATTCGAAATTGGTAAAGTAACCCATACTAATACAGATTCTGGGTTGAAAATTGTGGGGTTAAGTTATGTACCAAGCCTGTTGTTGTGGGTTGCTACTGTAATGTTTTTTACTCTTAATTATGCTTAAAATGACACCAGTCCGAAAAATATTAATCGCAGCTTATATTGTTTTTATTATCATTTACATCATTCAATATTTATTTTATGGCAAAAGTTTGGTCTCTTTTATTTTTGGATTTACTACAATGATACTAATGATATTGGTAATGACACTTTATAAAGGTAATATTAAATGAAAAAACTCTTAAAAACCCTACTTCTAATACTATTTTTAGTGGTGTTGTTGTTTTTAGGTTACCAGATAATCTCTAAAATAAACCATAAAAAAGAAGTAGTACAAAATATAAAAACGATTCCTGATTTTTTGTATCAGGATATAAACAGAAAAAGCTTCACCAATAAAAATCTACAAAAAGCAATCCCGGTTATCTTTATTTATTTCAATACCGAATGCGAATATTGTAATGAAGAAGCTCAAATGATAAGAGAAAATATAGAAAATTTTAAAACTGTTCAATTCATTTTTGTTTCATTTGAAAAACCGGAAAAAATTAAAAAATTCGCTCAAAACCACCAACTCACTCCTTATGATAATGTTCATTTTCTCCATGATAGTAAAGTTACTTTCGCTGCTACTTTTGATGTCAATTCATTGCCTTGTATAGTATTGTATGATAAAGACCAAAATTTAATTGAAAAAATAAGAGGCCAAATAAAACCTGCAATCCTGATTAAAAAACTGAATATTGAATGAATTCAATAAACTTAAAACACATCATTAAAACCCACACTTTACAACTCGATCAATCAGATTGTGGTGCAGCCAGTTTATTGTCTGTCATAAAACTATACAATGGTCATAACGCTATAGAAAAAATTAGAGAATTAAGCGGTACTACAAGACAGGGAACAACAATGCTCGGTTTGTATCAGGCAGCAAATCAACTGGGTTTTACTGCTGAGGGCTGCGAAGCCGATATTCAGGCATTGATCGATCATAAACAGCCTGTTATTTTACATGTTTTAATCGAAAATCAATTACAACATTATATTGTTTGTTACCACTACAATGAAAAAGAAGGTTTTTTAATTGGAGATCCGGCAAAGGGAATTTCTACTTTGTCGATACCGGAATTAGAAAAAATATGGATTTCTAAAACTTGTTTAACACTGAAACCTAATGCCAATTTCGTTACTCAAAAAATGCAGCAAAACTGTCAGAGAAAATGGTTCTTAGATTTACTTAAAGAGGATTATAAGTTAATTTGGATTTCTGTCCTATTGGGCGTTTTTGTTGCCGCATTGGGATTGGCAATGGCACTTTTTTCTCAAAAATTGATTGATGATATATTACCCTCAAACAACATCAATAAATTAATTTCGGGAATTATTTTGTTGACTATTTTACTTTCTGCCCGTGTTGGAATATCTGTTTTAAGACAGTATTTTGTACTTCAGCAATCAAAAGATTTTAATAACCGCATAAACAATTCTTTTTTTTCGTCACTGTTACAATTGCCCAAGCCTTTTTTTGATACCCGAAAAACAGGAGAACTTGTCGCCAGATTAAATGATACTCAACGGATACAAAATGTTATCAAAATGCTTACAAGCACCTTAATAATAGATCTTTTGGTTGCTATAATCTCGTCTGTTTTTCTGTTTTCATATTCCTGGAGGCTGGGGGTAATTTGTGTTTTCAGTCTGCCATTGTATTTTTTCATCATCTATCGCAACAATCAAAAGATCTTATTCTCCCAAAAAGAAGTAATGCAAAGTTCTGCTATAACCGAAAGTAATTTTATCAATGCAATTCAAGGAATTTCGACTATAAAAAATGATAACAAACAAAGTGTTTTCAATCAATTAAACCGGCATCTTTTCGCCAATTATCAGAACCGGATATTTAATCTCGGAAAAATCAATATCACATTATCCTGGCAATCCGGTTTGGCAAGCGTTCTTTTTGTTATTGGTGTTTTAATTTATACTTCTTTACAGGTGTTTAATCATCAAATTAAAGTTGGAGAATTAATGGCTATTTTAGGAATCGTTGGTTCGTTGCTTCCATCAATTGCAAATTTGGCTTTAGTTTCTATTCCGATAAATGAAGCCAAAATAGCTTTTAACAGAATGTATGAATTTGCATCCATAAATAAAGAAAATGAAGAAGGACTTGAAATCGCAGAAATTAATACCATCTCCATCCAAAATCTTTCTTTTCGGTTTGCAGGTCAAAGTGAACTTTTCCATACTATTAATGTAGAAATTGAAAAAGGAAAACTTACCGCTATAGTTGGAGAAAGTGGGAGTGGTAAAAGTACGCTGGGGCAAATATTACAGCGCTTTTACAATTTTGAAAACGGCAATATCATTATAAATGGTATGCACAAACTTCAGGAAACAGAACTTAAAAGCTATAGAAATTTACTAGGTGTAATTCCGCAGGAAATTACCATATTCAACGGAACCGTTATTGATAACATTTTACTCGGAAACATTGATACTCCTGAAAACATGACAGACTTTATCTCTCAATATGGTTTTGAACCTTATTTTAGTCAATTGCCACAGGGATTAATGACTATAGTTGGAGAAGAAGGAATTAATTTAAGTGGAGGACAAAAGCAACTTATTGCTTTAGCAAGAGCTTTATATAAAAAACCTCAGTTCTTAATTCTTGATGAAGCTACTGCTGCCATGGATAGAAATACAGAAAACTTCACAATGGATTTGATTCAAAAAATAAAACCTGCCTGCGCTGTATTATTCATTACTCATCGCATAAACAAACTTAAAAATACTGCTGATCATATTTACATTTTAGAGAACAACACAATATCTCAAAAAGGCAATCATGAAAAACTAATGGAAACTATGAATTTTTATAGTGAGTATTGGAAAGAAAAATAAATAAAAATCTCCCATTACAAAAAAGTATTAATTATTAGAGGAGACAAACAATAATAAATAGAAAGTGCAACTTAAAGAACCTGAACTATCGTTTGTAAGCACTTACGATGAAGAAAAACCATAACAAAATGAAAATGATACAGCTAAAAAAATCAAATAAATTCCTATTTGCAGCGATAATTGGTACTATAATAGGAGTGCTTTTTAAAATTGCAAAATATAAGATTCCAGGAGATGTCTTTCTTGGATTTTCAACATTTATTTGGGTATTTTTTATATACACTTTGATTACATCAAATAAAAAAACAAATCATTAGTCAGATAATCTAGAACTATTTTATTAATCATAAGCAGATCACTCTAGCCATGGTGGTTTGCTTTCAAAAAATACAACAAATAAAATTTATACTTTTAGAAAACAACACAACATCTCAAACAGACAATCATGAAAAACTAATGGAAACCATAATATTACTATTTCAAAATCCGGTTATTATAATTTTATTGATTATAATTTTCTTGTCCAAGCTATTTCCTCCAAAAAATATAAACTCTCTATATGGATACAGAACAGTCAAGTCTATGAGAAACAAATCAAACTGGGACTTTGCGCAAAAATACAGTACAAACCTTTTGTTAAAGCTTCTATCTCTTTTATTCGTTATTCAAATTATATTATACATGGTTTATGGAAGTACACCATTCATAAATATATCAATACTCATAGGGCTGATAATATGTGTAGCACTTGTTTTATACCTAACCGAAAAAAGACTTAAATAAGATAAAGCATGAAATCCAAAACTAAAAAAGAAGCAAAAACTACAAAACAAAAACCTTAATTGTAAAAGCTTCTCAAATGCATGAAGCCTTTTTTATAACTTTCGTTCTTTTCTCAACTCCTTAATTATCTCTTCCAGTTCTTTTATTTGTAGCTCATATTTTCTTATTATTTTTCTATAGACACTATTCAAACCTATTTCGGTTAAACGCTTTTTGTTAATCCATGAATCCGTTTCCTTTCTTACCAGATCTTCCGGAGCAATTTCATAAATCTGACAAAGTTTAATCAGGTGAATTGCCCAGGAAACACTTTGCCCTTTTTCCATTCGCCCATATGCAGATTGCGATATATGTAAAAAAACAGCAACTTGTTCTTGTGACCATTTCTTTCCTTTACGTAATTTTCTCAACCTATTTCCTACTATTGCATTCACTTTTCAAGCCTTTATTATCCCAAAAGTAAGAAACGATTTATTTTTACACGAATTTAGACCTCAAATACCCGATTATCGAATAAGACTTTTTTGAAATTCTCTTTTAGACTTACCTTATCAAATAACTACATTAGATATCAAAACTTTAGGCTGAATCCTGTTTTAATGTTTCTGCTTCTTTTTTAGCTCTTCTATAGTCTTTTGTAACTCTTTTATTCGTCTTTCGTATTGTTGAATCATCTTATTAGATAAAGGATAAAGGTTATTTACAGCATTTATTCTTATCAGATCCAGATCTTCTATATCGTCTATTCTTAATAACTCCTCGGGAGCAATTTCAAAAACTTTACAGATTTTTGAAATGTGAATGGCCCAGGTATGACTTTCACCACCTTCCATCCTCGCATAGGCTGATTGTGATATGAGAAGATATTCTGCCATTTCTTCCTGCGATATCTTTTTACTTTTCCGGAGTGCTTTGATTTTATTACCTACAGCAATATTCATAATTGGTTTGCATATTTACTTACAAAACAACAGAGGACAGTTTTTGATATATATACTCACAAAAAACAGATTATTTTTAAAAATAAAAATAAATCTGTTTTAAAATAATTACAAATTACCCGATAATCGCATAAAATATATGCGCACAAAACAGTAACTTAGTCTTACAAAAACAAATCAATTTTTTTATTCACCAAATCTGAATAAACCAAAACATTAAACCCCAAAAAAAATGATAGATTCAGCATTACTTCTATCTCTTCTTGTAATTATTGTAGCATTAGGATACCGATTTAGTAAAAAACATCCTTAATCAGTTCTAAAGCCACAAATAAAAATAAAACCTACTATTATGAATTCAAATTATAATCCCAATGAAGAACCTGAAAATGAACGGAACAATGATCCGGAAAACTGGATTTGGGGTATTTTCTACTACAATCCGAAAGACAACCGGCTATTTCCTCCAAAAAGAATTAAGGCAATGGGATGGACTATTAATTTTGCAAACCCAAACTCTGTTTTTCTGGGTATCCTTATAATTGCAATTCTTATTATTATAATCGAATCTGTCAAATAACCAAATTCAAAACCATTAGCTGCTTTCGATAAAACGTATAGTAAAAATGAAATTTTTTATATTTAAACATAGTATAGCTATTATAAGCTGTCTTTATTTAGCTTACTTCTTTTACAATTCAAACCGTACAGGCAATATGATAAAAATGGGAACTTCGATTATGTTAGCATTATTTATTTTTGCCTCCATGTTCACTGAAGTAAAAAACAAAAGATAATTTTACTTTAATTCTGGTAAATATACCTGTAACAATATTCAAAGATGATGGAAAATGAAGACGACCCTACCGAAGAAGAAAAGAACAAATGGATTAATGATCCAAACAATTGGGTTTGGGGAATTTTTTATTTTAATCCAAAAGACAAACGATTATTTCCTCCAAAAAAAATAAAAGAGTTTGGATATACAACCAATTTCGCGAATCCTAATTCTGTTTTCGCTCTCCTTATTTTAATGGCGGTTCTAATTATTTTAGGAAGATTCATAAATTAAATTATCAATACACTTTAATTATGACTAAAAAACATATTTCGTTACTTCTTCTAATTATTGGAATACTATTTATAGGCTCAAACTTGATCCCTATAGCATCAAAAGAATTCAAAGACATTACTTTTTCTGATTTTAGACTTTCAATTGGTCCATTCTTAACTTGCATTGCAATGTTTTTAGTGTATAAGAAAGAAAAAAGCATCATAAAACAAGCTAAATAATAACATCAAAAAATTATCTCGCCCTATTATTTTCTGTTTGCTCAATTTCAGATTTCTTATAAGTTGTCTTTTTGGAGTTTCCAAAATTATAAGTTGCGACAAGTTTAAAATAATTACTGGTATAGGTTCTGTGGTAATAAATTTGAGTTTCTCCAACATTATAATCTCCGGAAACCATGAACTTGTGAAAAATATCATTTGCTGAGAAATTGAGTTTTATCGCCTCTTTGAGAAAATTCTTTTCTATTCCTAAAGTTACTGTCGAACGGCTATTTTCACTTCCTAATCCATAACTTCTGTCACTTAAATACCAAGCCAAAAGCTGCAGTTTGAAAAGCTTCGGAATCGTAAATGTATTATTGGAATACAAATAAAACTGAGGTTTTACAGGACTAAAAGCAAATGCATGAAAATTATCTACAGATTTCTGCCAGGTAACACTTATTGTATTGGTAGAGTTCCACCAATTTAGATTGAAAGATCTGGAAAGCGAACTAAAAAAAATATGTCCTTTTTCCAGATTTAAAGCTCTTAAAACATAACTATTTGGCGTATCACCACGCAAAGCGGCGGCTGAAATTGGGTCAATTTTATATGTATATCCTATTTTAAAATCAAACTTTTTATACATCGTACCCACTTCAAAAGCATGAGTTTTTTCCGGAAGCAAATTCGGATTTCCCTCAATTGTAGTAAAAGGATCCTGATACACGATATACGGATTTAAAGCCTGATACCTTGGTCTTGTTATTCTGGCAGCGTACGAAAAATGTCCTTTCCAATCTTCGGAAAAATCAAAATTTAGAAGTGCATTTGGAAAGAAATTGCCATAACTTTTTTCAAATTCCTGAACTTTTTTCGCATCTGTAAATAAGTTATAACTAGTTTTTTCTGCTCTTAATCCAAGTGAAAAATTAAAATTATCATTCCACCTTTTGACATAATTGAAATAAGCTGCAGCAATTTTTTCATTGTATTTAAAATCACTCGAAAGTTCGTCATCTAATTCAAAATCCGAATTATCATCAGAAATAAAGAAATCTGTTCCTGATTTTATAGTAGCATAACTGAACTTTGCTCCTGTTTCCAGCTTTGTTTTTTCATCTATCTTTTTAGTATAATCTGCCTGAATTGCGACAATATTAATCGTGCTTTCAACATTGTTTTTTAAAAATCTTTCCGAATCTGTTTCTTCAACAAAACTATTTTCTTCAATTACATCTCCTATTGTCAGATTGTAATTGGAAAATTGAGATCCGATGAACAATGTTGAACCTTTTTCGGTTGTCAGGTTATAATTCAAATTGATAAACTGATTTAACAAAACATCATTTCTGTCAACATCAGTAGCATAAAAACTATTTCCCGAATTGTTAGTTATCGAATTTCTGCTTTCTGTAATGCCGCCCAAATCGTTCACATTGCCACTATAAGCTAACGAAATATAATCTTTAACAGAAAAATTATACTGAAGTCCAACACCAAAATTAGAGTAATTATTAAATTTTCTTTTCCAGTCTGTCGTCAATTCCGATTTCATAAAATCATCAGGATTTGGGCGGGTTCTAGTCGTATACAACAATTCGCGGTTTCTGCCTAATTGCAAACCGTAATTACTTATAAAAGAGAATTTTCCTTTAGAATAACTAAAATCAAAAAGCGTGTTGTAACTCGTTCCGCCAAATTTAGAAACCGTCACATGCTGGTTTGCTGTACCCATTATACCACTTTCAACATTTTGTCTGGTGATAATATTGATGACTGCTTTTCCTTCGGCATCATATCTGGAAGAGGGATTCGAAATAACTTCAATTTTCGCAATCTGAGAAACGGGAATCGCAGCAAAACGCTCGTAATTTATCAAAACTCCGTTTAGGTACATTATTGCTTCACCTTTTCCGATCACACTAATTTGCCCTTCGGCGACAACCACATTTGTAACCCGGCTCAATAATTCATCTACAGAACTGCTGGTTGCCAATACAGTTCCGTTTACATTGACATCAATATTTCCGTTTGCTCCGTATTTTACTAATGAAGCCTGACTTTTTACAACCACTTCATTTAACTCATTGTGCTCTTTCTCTTTAATAATTACAGTATCTTGAGTAGATTTTAATAACTTTCCGAAGAGCACATCATCACTATAATAACTTTTATCTGTAACTTTTTTTATGCGTTGTGCTTTTATTTCTATTGATGAAAAAATCAGAAAAAAAACATATAGGATAACCAATTTTAGAAATCTCATAAACTTTAACAATTAGCAGTTTGACTTTGATGAAACAAAAGTCAGCTCTTAATTGCTTTATGAGGTAATCGAAAACGAAATCAGGAGTACGAATTTATAATTTGATACTATGTTTATACCTGCAAAGCCTGGGTTTGATAATTTAAAGGCGTAGTTCCTGTATGTTTTTTAAAAGCTGCAAAAAATGTAGATTTAGAATTAAAACCAACATCATAGCCAACCGATTCTAAAGTCAGTTTATCATTTGATGCTATAATTTTGCAGGCTTCGTTTATTCTAAATTCATTGACAAAACTGGTAAAGTTCTTTCCGAGATTGTTATTTAAAAACTGTGATAATTGATGGCTAGAAATATTAATTTCACGGGACAAATCCAGTAAATTCAAATTTGGATTTTTGTACAAACTTTTTTCGTTCATACTCTTTTCAAGTTTTTCAGCTATCAAAACTGCTTCCGCTGATTCGATTTTTTTACCTGAATACTTCGTTCCATTCAATAAAAACAAATCATCTGTTTTCTTTCGGTATAAAAGAATAGAAATAATTAGATACAAAATAAAAGAGAAAACTACTGCACCACTAATATAAGTTGCAGCTGGAGCCCTCATAATCGCTAAAAAATAAAAAAGAAACAATAAAAAATTACCCAGAAAAAGTGTTCCAAACCATATTTCAGACGGACTTGCTTTTTCTTTTGTATTGAAAATTTTCTTTAAAATACCACGAATCACGAATCCAGAAAAAACAATATATAAAAACCACTGAAAGTATATGATTCTAATAAAATAAAAACTCCAAAGTGTTGGATAAGTTTGGTAAGGATATAGCATTCCGACACCAAGAATTAGAATTCCCCAAAAGAGCAGCATTATCTTCCATGATTTTGGCATTACATTGATTTCATAAACTGCCGATCTTAGAAAATAATACAAACATGGACCAATGAAAAAACAAGCCGTAAGCCCTAACTGCAAGTACATTTTTGGCAGTTCTGGATCAAAATAAATAAAAACAGATTTCCCAATTCGGATGCTTAAAGCAAACAAAAGTGCTCCAAGGAAATAATTCGTCAGGTATTTTTTCTTCGTAAAAAAGAAAAAATAAACGCCAAGAATGATTCCGTTGAAAGAACCCAAAGCACTAAAAAAAAATAAAAGCTCTTTGCCCGTATCCATAAATTATGTTGTTTTATACCAAACAAAGCTAAAAAAAAGATTGATTTATGAGAAAATTTTCACTTTAATATATAAATATTTAAAATCAGAAATTAAGCTTAAAACCAGTCAATCCCCTAATAAATTAAAGCTTTACAATTTCTTGATTATAAATACTACTTTTGATTTTTTAGAGTTAAAGTATTTATGTTGAAAAAATTACTGTTACTAACGGTTTTTATTTGGTATTCCGGGCTTCAGGCACAGGAAACGGAATCATCGTACAAAACCAAAAAAGTAATAGCAACACGCGATACGATTCATTTAGAAGAATTCAGTATCAACTCCAGTTTTTTTCAGCTTTTAAACACTAAAAATCAGCCTGTAGATTCGAGTTTTTACAAAGTCGATTTTAAAAAAGGAACTTTAGTTTTAAACGAGAAACTAGGCTCTGCTTCTGATACTTTAATTATAAACTATCTAAAATATCCCGATTACCTGACCAGAGAATACAGCCTTTACAAATCAAATCAGATTGTAACAAATGATATTGGCAGCGAAAAATTATATAAAATAGACAACTCAAATGCGCCAAAAGTCACTCCTTTTGACGGTTTAAATACTTCCGGAAGCATCACTCGTGGTGTTACAGTGGGAAACAACCAAAACACGGTTTTAAATTCTAATCTGGATTTGCAGATTACCGGAAAAATATCCGATAAGGTTAGTCTTCGCGCCTCACTTCAGGACAAAAATATTCCGTTGCAGGATGGTGGTTATTCGCAAAAACTGGATCAGTTTGATAATATCTTTATGGAACTTTTTAGTGACGACTGGAACATTCGCGCCGGAGATGTTTTTTTGGAAAACCGGAAAACTCAGTTTTTAAATTTCAATAAAAAAGTTCAGGGACTTGCTACCAGTTTTAATTTTGGTACAGAAGAAAGCAAAACCAACATCTTTGCTTCGGTTGCTTTTGTAAAAGGGCAATATGCCAAAAGTACTTTTACGGGACAGGAAGGCAATCAGGGACCCTATAAACTAAAAGGTCAAAATGGCGAATTGTATGTTCTGGTTATTTCAGGTTCAGAACGGGTTTATGTAAATGGTGTTTTACTAAAACGTGGCGAAAACAATGATTATGTGATCGATTATAATGCCGGAGAAATTACTTTTACTTCTCTTTTTACGATTACTTCAGAGATGAGAATTAATGTCGAGTATCAATATTCTGAACGAAATTACAATCGACTGGTGACGTATGCAGGTGCTACACATGAAAATAAAAACTGGAGTTTTGGCGGTTATGTTTATTCTGAAAATGACATGAAAAATCAGCCTTTACAACAAAATCTTTCTAAAGAACAGGTTGAAATTCTGAGTCAGGCGGGCGACGATCCTAATTTAATGAAAGCGCCATCAGCCTATATTGATACTTATGCCGATAATAAGATCCTGTACAAAAAAACTTTAGTCAATTCTGTCGAAATTTATGAATACTCAAAAGATGCCAGCGCTGTTTTATATAATGTAAAGTTTAGTCTTGTAGGCAATAATGCCGGGAATTATATTATCCAGAACAACAATTCGGTTGAACGTATTTATCAATATGCCCCGCCCGTTAATGGCATTTTACAAGGAAATTACGAACCTATTGTAAATCTGGTTGCCCCGATAAAATTACAGGTCGCCACTTTTTTAGGGAAATATAATCCGAATGAAAAAACACGGGTTGATTTTGAAATTGCTGTAAGCAACAATGATAAAAATTTATTCTCGAAGATTGATGATGGCGACAATAGCGGGGTTGCCCTTAAAACCAATATTAAAAAACGCCTTTTTACCCGAAACTGGACATTAGATGCTTTTGCAAATTACCAGTTTGTTCAGGCAGATTTTAGATCAGTTGAGCGTTTGTATAATATTGAGTTTAATCGTGACTGGAACTTAAACACTACACTTTCCGGAAATCAGAGTTTATTGGTTACCGGTGTAAATTTTGATTTATTTGCCAAAAAGAAGACTTCGAATATTGGTTTATTTACTTATCAGTTTGAGAAACTGGATTATACCGAAAGTTATTCCGGAGCGAGACACACCACAACTGCGCTTTTTAAATTGCAAAACTGGACGATCGAAAACCAAGGCAGTTTTTTAAATAGTGATGCTACTAATTCGACTTCAAAATTTATCAGAAACCAAACCCGGACCAAATATCATTTTGGCAAAAACTGGATTGGTGCCAGTATGCAGCTTGAAAATAATCAGCAAAAAGATAAAGTTACCAATCAGTTTTCGGCTTTAAGCCAAAGGTTCTCAGAGTATGGTACTTTTATTGGCCGGGGAGACAGCACTAAGGTTTTTGTTGAAATTGGATATTTACAGCGCAGGAACGATAGTTTGCAAAACGGATTATTACAGCATGTAAACAATTCGCAAACTTATTATTTAAAGTCAAAACTGATTCAGAACAAAACAACAGATTTAGCGGTTTATGCCAGTTATCGTAATTTGGATTTTACGGATGCTGCACGCAAAAATGAACCTTCTTTAAATTCCAGAATACTTTACAATGATCGCTTTTTTAATCAGCTCATGCAAATTGGTACGGCTTATGAAACCAGTTCCGGAACTATTGCCCAACAGGAGTTTACTTATGTTGAAGTGCCAACCGGTCAGGGTGTTTATACCTGGAATGATTATAATGGTAACGGAATTCAGGAATTAGAAGAGTTTGAAATTGCAGCTTTCCCCGATCAGGCACGCTATGTCCGAATCTTTTTACCGAATCAGATTTACATCAAAACCAATCAGAATAAATTTTCACAATCTCTTATTTTGAATCCTTTACAATGGCAAAACGATAAAGGTTTCAAAAAACTGATTTCTTATTTTTACAATCAGACTTCCTTTATTATGGATCGAAAGGTAAAAAGTATGGGCGAACGCTTAGAACTCAATCCGTTTAATTCTTCTGAAGAAAATATTTTAGGACTCAATTCAAGTTTTAGAAACAGTTTATATTACAACAGAGGAAAACAAAAACATTCCGTTACTTATACCTACCTTATTAATAAAGGAAAAAATTTGCTTTCGATAGGATCACAAAATGTTACCAATGGTTCTCATCAGTTTCAGTACACCCATTTATATCAAAAAAGCTGGCTGTTTAACTTCTTTACCAAAACGATCAAAACAGATTTGGTTTCTAAAGATTTCACAGAGAAAAATTATGATTTAAAAGGATATCAGCTGGCACCAAAAGTGAGTTATTTGTTTTCGAAAAATACGAGCCTGGATTTTTTCTATGAATTTCAGAATAAGGAAAATCAAATTGGGAATTTTGAAACGCTGGTACAAAACAGGCTGGGAACTTCTTTTTCTTTTGCGGGAGAAAAAAAGGTAACTGTAAATGGTGAATTTTCTTTTTATCAGAACAAATTTAACGGAAATGAGTTTTCGTCTGTCGGTTTTCAGATGCTTGAAGGACTTCAGGCAGGGCAAAATTTAGTCTGGAAACTGCTTTTACAGAAGAATATAACGCAGTTTCTGGATGTAAATTTAAATTATCAGGGGCGAAAAAGTGAGACAGGATCTGTGGTTCACACCGGAAATGTTCAGCTTCGCGCTTATTTTTAACACTTTACGAAAAACCTACGAAAAAATTGATTAATTTTAATTGAAATTTAAACTCTAAACCTTATGAAAAAATTATTATTAATCTGTTTGTTAGTTGTTTTCTCTTCTAATTTCTACGCACAGGAAACAACTGCAAAAGCCGCTAAGAGCAAAACAGAAGCTACCGCAAAAAAAGCAAAAGCTGACGCTAACAAAGCGAAAGCCGACGCAAAAAAAGAAGCTGATAAATCTAAAAAAGCAGCCGACAAAGCTACAGATGCAACAGCAAAAGCCAAAAAAGAAACTGCAGATGCTGCCAAAAAAACAGCAGACAAAGAAGCTGCAAAAGCAAAAAGTGAAGCTGCAAAAGCAAAAAAAACAGCTACGGAAGCCACAAAAACTGACGTAAAAAAAACAGCAACTAAAGCTGACGAAACAGCAAAAGCAGCTAAAAAAGATGCCACAGCAGCTAAAACTTCAGCAACTAAAACGCTAAAAGAAACGAATGAAAAAGCTCCAAAAGTAGCAGACAAAGTTACGGGAGAGTATAACGGGAAAAAAGTATATACAGGACCAAAAGGTGGTAAATACTACATTAATAAAAACGGAAACAAAACATACATTCAGGACTAAAAACAGCTGAATGTTAGATAAAGAGGAACTATAAATAGTTCCTCTTTTTTTTTGCTGTATATCTAAACAAACCAAATATTAGTTAACATATAAGTAACCTTATACTTTGATTCTTACTTTTATCGAACTCTTTTAACGGATTTTCTAGCCTGGACAGGAATATAGAGTTAATAATTTAGTAATATGTGCGAAATAACACAAAAAACATATTTCTTTATCTTCGTTTCCAAAAAGCGTTAAATTATGAGCATTGATTACTCTGCGAACAAAACAATATTAGTTGCTCCATTAAACTGGGGATTAGGCCATGCCACAAGATGCATCCCGATTATAAAAGCGCTTCAAGAAAACAATTATATTCCAATAATAGCTTCTGATGGTGTTGCGTTAGCATTATTACGAAAAGAATTTCCTTACATACAATGTCTTGAACTGCCTTCTTATCATATTGAATATGCCAAGAATGGCAAAAACTTTAAATGGAAACTGATTAAGAACCTGCCTAAAATGATCGTCGCTATTTTAGACGAGAAAAAAATGGTAAAAAGCTGGATCAAAAAACATGGCATAGACGGTATTATATCAGATAATCGTCTGGGGGTTTTTAGCAAAAAAGTCCCATCTGTGTTTATGACGCATCAGCTCAATGTGATGACGGGAAATACAACCTGGTTTACCAGTAAATGTCATCAGTATATTATAAAAAAATATAAAGAATGCTGGGTTCCTGATACCAACGAAAAAATAAATTTAACGGGGGACCTTGGACATCTTAAAACAAATCATCTTAATTTAAAATATATTGGTCCTTTAAGCAGAATGCGTAAAAAGGAAACACCAAAACAATATGATCTGATGATTATTTTATCCGGACCGGAACCTCAACGTACGTATCTGGACGAAAAATTACAAAAAGAAGTTGCTGATTATAAAGGTAAGGTCGTTTTTGTACAAGGAATTGTAGAAAAAACACAAACCAAATGGCAGGCAGGAAATGTTACCTATTACAATTTTATGAACTCCAAACAATTAGAACAAACCTTTAATGAAAGTGATTTTGTTTTATGTCGTTCCGGTTATACTACAGTAATGGATTTGGCAAAACTGGGCAAAAAAGCTTTTTTTATTCCAACTCCGGGTCAATATGAACAAGAATATCTGGCGATAAAACTTCAGGAAGAAAATCTGGTACCGTATGCATTGCAAAACGACTTTACCATTGAAGATCTTTCAAAAGTAAAGTCGTTTAAAGGTTTAACTCAGTTTAACGATGCTATAGACTGGGATTCTTTGTTTACCGTTTTTGAGGATTAATTTTTAGAAATTAAACTGCGCTTGCAATCGCAATAAGTTTCCTTGTTGCCTGTTGATTGGAAGTGCGCTGTCCTCAAAAGTCCTGTCAGCAATTACATATTCTGCCGTAAGCTCAAAAGCTTTGATCGGCTGCCATTCTATTCCAATTTCATAATCTCTGACAACATAACTTCTGGCATCTTTTTCGTATTTTTTTCCTCCGTCATAATACTGAAATTTGGCGAAAGGATAGATATGCTGTTTTTTGATATCCAGTTTATAGTTTAATAATACATAACCTCCGTTCAAATCAGTCTCATCGACTGTGTTCGTTAATGTATTATAACGAGGTCCGCGTCCTACATTGTATTCGGTTTGGATTCCGAAGGGTTTTGGATACAAAACAAAAGTCGCTCCTACTCTCTGGTCTTTTACATATTGCGGATCATCAACTTTTACTCCAGGTGAAATTTCGCCTGTAAAAGCCCATTTTCCGGTATACGCCTGAATTCCGGGTTCGATAATCTGGTTTCCAATTACAAAAGGATAAGTAATTCTTGCCACCACATTGAGATCTCTGTTACCATCCAGTTTATTGGCAATTTGTCCATTGTAAACTCCAAAAGCAAAAACTCCAAAATCGCCGGAACCTTTGTAGCCATCTTTTACCAGCATGGCAAAACGCTCTCTGATTTCGGCCGGAGCCCAATAGAAAAACATACCTAAATCACGTTCATTTAATATGGCGCTGTTCATGGCATCGTTACGATCTAATGTCAATCGCTGAGAACTGGATTGCATATTTTCGAATCCGTAAGGGATTTTACTTTGTCCTACACGTACCCGATATTCCTTTTTCTTATCGAAAGAAAGATCAAAATACAAATCCCTGATCTGAACAAAGTTCTGTATTCCTGTACTTGGCGAACTGGCAAAATCAGGCTGAAAATAGAAAAATACATTTGGGTGAACCTGTCCGGAAAAGACTAAACGGGCACGACGAATAAAGAGTCCGTTGTTGGCTTTGGCATCCGGTTCTGTAGAAGTTGTTCCCCAGGATTTATCACATTGTTCGCAGGAAACTTTATCATTTGTAGAAAACAAACCATTGTATCGTATTTGCGCATATCCCCTTAAAGATATTCTGTCATACCAATGTTCTTCTCCGCTAACTCCTGATTTTGTATCCGGAAGTTTTGCTTTGTTGATCGAATCTAAAATACGCATTACTTCGTTTTTTACATCCTGTTTGTTCAAATCCTGGGCATTTGCTGCAAAATTTATCAGCAATAAAACGGCAACTAATTTTCTTTTTATCATCCTTTCTCTAATTCCCTTAATTTCAAGGTGCAAAGATGACTCACCTATGTTAAGAAATCATTAACAAGATGTTACTATAATAAAAATTTAATGTTACGGAGTCAGTTCGTAAGTTGATAAATTGTTAAAACGCCATGTTTTAAACAATTTCCCTTAAATCAAATTACAATTACTTAACGTCGTTTTTTATGGTTTTATGTGCTTTTTCAAGCGTAAAAGAGAATTCAGAACCAATTCCAAACTCACTTTCTACATATACTTTCTCTTTGTGCGCTTCGATAATATGTTTCACTATTGCCAGTCCTAAACCAGAACCGCCTTCAGAACGCGTTCCGCTTTTATCAACTCTGTAAAAACGTTCAAAAAGCCTCGGAATGTTTTGTTTTTCAACACCTTCTCCATTATCACTAATACGAATCAGGACTTTTTTCTTGGTTAAATTAACGACTCCAACTTCTGTTAATCCGCCTTCTTTACCATATTTAATAGAATTTACAATCAGGTTTTCTAAAACTTGCTGAATTCTGTCCTGATCTCCGCGAATGATAACTGATTGTACATTTTTGCTTTCAAAAGCCAATTTGATTTTCTTTTTATCGGCTTTCATTTCCAATAAATCAAAAACATTCTGGATAAGTTCAACAATATCAAAATCAGTCATATTTAAATCTAAATCACCTGACTCTAATTTGGTAATCATGTCCAAATCTTCAACGATATATATCAATCGCTCTACTCCTTTTTCGGCACGCTTTAAATACTTTTTGCGAATGTGTTTGTCATCCATCGCCCCGTCCAGCAAAGTCGAAACATAGCCCTGAACCGTAAACAAAGGGGTTTTAAGTTCGTGCGAAACATTTCCTAAAAACTCTCTTCGGTATTGCTCTCGAATTTCAAGCATTTCGATTTCCAGTTTTTTATCTGTAGCAAACTTTTTCACTTCGCGTGAAAGTGTTTCCATGTCAGTCGTTATTGGCTGATTGATAAGTGTTGTCGATTCCAGTAAAGAAACCTCATCATAGATTTTTTTAACTCTTCGGTAAATAAAGCGCTCTACGCGGTATTGCAACACCAAAAAAGAGAAAATATAAATTGATATAATAAAAATTATTCCAAATGCAATTTGATGTTCTAATTGATTTTTATAGAATAAATGCATCAGGATCAACACAAATCCTGTCCCAAAAAGGCTTATATATAATGCTGATTTTACAGCGAATTTGTATGTTTTTTTAAAATTAATTTTCATTTAATTATTGAACCATTAAGAGATTAAGAAATAGTAAGCTTAACTCAAAAACCATATAAGAAATTAAAGCTCCTTTGATCTTTAATTCCCTATATGGTTTATATTTTATTGTTTTAAATAAATTCGGATGAGTTTAAATCTTAACTAAAATTCGATAGCCAAAAGCATTAGTATCTTAGTATCTCAGAACCTCAGTATCTTAAAAATTTAAACTTCGAATTTATAACCAACTCCTTTTATTGTTTTAAAAAGGTCTTCGCCTATTTTTTCGCGTAGTTTTCTAATATGAACATCGATTGTTCTTCCGCCCACTACAACTTCATTCCCCCAAACTTTATCCAGGATTTCGTCTCTTTTAAAAACTTTACCCGGTTTTGAAGCTAACAAATAAAATAATTCGAATTCTTTTCGTGGCAAAGCAATTTCGACATTGCCTTTTATGATCTTGTATTCTTCGCGATTTATCTCGATTCCGCCCACATTTAGGGTATCGCTAACAACTTCTTGTTCTTTTAACCTTCTTAACAAAGCCTTTACTTTACTAACCAATAATTTTGGTTTTATTGGTTTTGTAATGTAATCATCTGCACCCGCATCAAAACCAGCAACTTGTGAATAATCTTCGCTTCTCGCCGTTAGAAATGTTATGATAACATTATTTAATTCAGGAATCTTTCTAATGTGTTCGCAAGCTTCCATTCCGTCCATTTCTGCCATCATTACATCCATAATAATTAATTCCGGCAATTCTTTCTGAGCCTTTGCTATAGCTTCTTTTCCATTAGAAGCTGTTACAATCTGGTAGCCTTCCTGAGCAAGGTTATAGCCAACGATTTCTAAGATATCTGGTTCATCGTCAACTAATAAAATCTTGGTTTGTGTTTTTTTCATAAATAGCAAAAATTGAGATTTTTACATCAAATTTTCTTGATTATACATTCGATGTTTTTTATTTCACAGCGTAAATATACTAACAAAATAACCGTTAAAAACTGCGGTTAACGGTAATTTAATCTGGTAACAATTTGATAATCTATAGGACACAAAAACATAACAAGTGCCTAACATGAACTTTACAAGGCGGTTCTTTCTTTGCACAAAAAATAAATCAAACACAACACACAAATGAAATTCAATTTAAAATTTCTAATTATTACACTATTTATTTGTACGATTTCGGTCGCGCAAAACAAAGGTACGATTTCTGGTGTATTAACCGACAAAGAATCTAATAATCAGGCACTACCTTTCGCAAATGTTTTAGTAAAAGGGACTAACATAAGCGCGAACACTGACATTGACGGAAAATATTCGTTGAGCGTAAATCCGGGAAAATACATTATTATTTTTAGTTTCGTTGGATATGAATCTGTAGAGAAACCAGTAACTGTAAAAGCAAACGAAACTATTACAGTAAACCAGGTACTTTCTTCAGGAAGTTTTACTCTAAAAGATGTAGTTGTAAAATCTACTGCGAACAAAGAAAAAGAAACTGCTTTGTTACTTGATCAAAAAAACGCTGTTGTTATCAAACAAAGTATTGGTGCACAAGAAATGTCAAGAAAAGGGGTTAGCGATGTTGAAGAGGGTTTAACCAAAATTACCGGAATTACTAAAGTAGATTCCCGTGGAATATTTGTACGTGGACTGGAAGACCGATATAATAATTTATTGATTAATGATTTGGCTGCACCAACAAACAGCCCATTCACTAAAATTATTGCTTTGGATTTGTTTCCAACGAATATTGTTGGAGTAATTGATGTGTACAAAACATTTAATCCAAATATATATGGTGATTTTGCCGGAGGTACTTTCAACATTCAAACTTCAAAGCCAACAAAAAGCATTACAAAAATAAGTGTTGGAGCAGGTTATACAACCGGAAACAGCTTTAGAGATTTCTTATTATCAAATGATGCAGATACAGCAAAAGGCTTTTTGGGATTTAATGGTAAAGACAGAGAATTACCAGGTTTTCTTGGCAATCAGGCAACGAGACAAACTTACACAACTGACCAGGCTTTAAACTCAGTAAGTAACGATAAAGGTTTTAATGTAAATGAAACTAAAAGCCCTTTAAATACAAGTATCAACCTATTGCATGCCGAGAAATTCAATTTAAGTAACAATCAAGTTTTCTCGTACCTGCTTTCTATAAATTACGACAATAATTTTTCGATAAGAGAAGGGGTTGACAGAACTATTGATTTACAGTCTACCGGATCTAAGTATGTAAACAATTTTATCACCACTGATTATCGTTTCAAAACCACAAACTCAGCATTAGTTGGTTTAAACTACAACAATGACAGGCTTAAGTTATCGTTCAACACATTATACATCAGAACTAACTTAAACTCTATAAAAGATCAGTACGGGGTATCAGGAGGAACAGCTGCTGAAAATGGATTTATCCGTACCAATCAATTAGACAAAAGTGATTATTTGAATGCCCAATTATTGGGTGAATACGCAATAAGCAAAGACAAAAACCAGACTATTAAAGCTGGAGGTTCATTTGCTACTACAAAATATGAGCAGCCAGACAGAAAGTTTTTCTCTGGTCTTAAAACAGGCGATGATATGATAAGCGCTTCTTATGGAGCAAATAATTTCCTGCGTCAATATTTGACTATCGATGGTAATTCTTTTTATTCAGCATTAGCAGAATATAATTTGAAATTCGGGAAAAATGACAAACAAAACAAATTAACAGTTGGATATAATGGCAGCGGATCTAAGATGGAATCTTCATACCGTTTTGTTTCAAGTACCGGAAATGATGGTTTTACTTCAAGCATAAATAATATAGATACTCAAATAACCAACGACATTCTAGCTAATAAAATGTCTTTTAGCGAAAACTCTAATGCTACTTACAAAGTTAAACTTGACGAAATAGCTAATGCAGGGTATGCAAATTTGTTTTTAAAATTTGGAGAGAAACTTGAAGTAAACGCAGGAATTCGATTTGAAAGCACTCTTAAGGAAACTCATTACAGAACATTAGGTTCTTTTGATTCCCCTTTCAGAGTATTAAAATATGATAATGCCTATTTTTTACCATCAGTAAATCTTAAGTATTTACTGACTGACAATGCTAACATTCGTTTTGCAGCAAGCAAAACATACACCAAACCAGTTATCATGGAGGCTTTCCCAATATCTTTCATCAATGCTGACGGAACTTCAACTCAAGGAAATTCAATTTTAAAAAACAGCGACAATTACAATGCTGACTTAAAATATGAGCTATTCCCAACATCTAAAGAAATGATTGCTGTTGGAATATTTGGGAAACACCTTATCAACCCAATTGAAAAAACTTTCATCTCAAACGCAACAACAGGAACAGTTACTACTTTTCTAAATTCTGAAAGTGCCAACATATATGGAATAGAAGCTGAATTACTTGTTGGGTTAGAAAGAATCAGCGAAAACTTAGATAATTTTTCATGGGGATTAAATGCTACTTTGATGTCATCAAAAGTTACTGTAAGCCCAACTTTTGAATCTATCGATGAAGACGGGATAATCACTGTAAAACCTTCTATTGAAACGCATCAATCAAGATCATTGCAGGGAGCATCAAACTGGTTAGTAAATTCAGATTTAAAATATGAATTTAATTTAGGAAAAGACATGACAAATACTATGTCTCTTGTTTATGGTGTTTTTGGAAAAAGAATATATGCTGTAGGAACCAATGGACAAGACAACATCTATGAGTTGCCTGTACAGCAATTGGATTTTGTATGGGGAAGCAAACTTTCTGAGCACTTTGATGTAAAATTCACTGCCGATAACATTTTAAATTCATGGAGAAAACGTGAATTTGGAAACGATGGAACTATAAAAGTAGCTGAAGAATCATTATTGGCTAATAGTTATAAAAAAGGAGTTGGTTTCTCTTTAAAACTAGGATATACTTTTTAGTACCCATCCAAATAAATATAAAAATGAAAGCTCCAGATATCTGGAGCTTTTTTTATTTATACATAATTGAAAAAAATTCATAGCGTTTTTCTGATAATTTAATATTTTTCAGATAACTGTAATGTAATACCTACATAACATGTTGTAGAAATTATCCTGCTAATTTTATCTGGAATTTTAAAAAACAACTTATGAAAAATGTAAAATTACTATTTATGATGTCTCTGCTTTTTTTGGCAGAGATTGGATTTTCTCAAAATTATGTTACCTACAGTCCTATGTCAAAAACTATTGATGTTAATTCTGGAGTAGAAGGAACCGTTGACGTATTGGTTAATTGTTATGGAAGCACTAGCGATCCAGTATTCCTTAATGCATTACAATCATGTGCTAATAATGATGGTATTTTTTCTACAAGCTATACAAATGGGAGTATATTAACACCGGGGCAAAGTACTACCATAAGATACAAGTTTAAAAAAACAGTGACAACCAACACTCAGATTGCTTATAAATTTTCCACCAATGGCAGCTGTTTTCAAGAAGAATCTAAAATGATTAAAATTACTGTTAATTATAAGCCTTCCGCTCCAATAAGTAATAATATCATTTCAGGAAATCAAACCATTTATGAAGGACAGGCTGTAAATACAATAACCGGAGCTACTCCGTCTGGTGGTAGTGGAACTTTTACTTATTCATGGCAGGAAAAACCTGTAAGCGGTTCATGGACTGTTATATCAGGTGCCAACGGCATCAATTATTCACCAGGCATTCTTACTTCAACAAAATCATATCGACGAAATGTTTCATCAGCTGGTTTAACAAGCACAAGTAATGAAGTAACAATTACAACTATTCCTGCACCTCTGATAGAAAACAATACGATCACCATAGATGGGATATGGATTAATGGCAATCCTCTACTTACAGGAGGTTTAGGTCAAAATTCTTATACTTATATTTGGTTTGTAATTGATGAAGATGGAGAATCGAGAGATTTAACTGAAATTACAACTGCAAGTACAAATTTTTCAGCACCTGTTTTCGATAATTATCGAAGATCAACTCATAATTTTAAGCTGGGAAGGATAGTATACTCAGGAAATCAGCGTTCATTTAGTAATTATGTCGATATACCACATATTGCTGATATACAAAACAACACTATTTCAATTAATGGTCGCTACGTAACGGGAAGCATACCTACAGGAGGAATGGGGGATTATACATATTCTTGGGTACTACTTCCTCCAGGAAGTTATATAGAATTGGACGAAACTACCAAAGACCTGGATTTAACTTCTCACCCCATCTATGATAATTCAACAAAATTAATGAGAATAGTAACAGCTGGAATATCTTCGATGAGTAATAAATTAGATCTTAGTGCGCTTACAGTTACAGCTTTGAACAAACAAAATACGGTAGCATCTACTGTTTATCCAAACCCTACATCAGACGCTGTAAATTTCACAACGAGTTTTTCCAGCAACCAGGAAATAGAAATAATTGTTTATTCTGAAGGATTAAGAAATGCTCAATCTGTTTTTAAAGGCACTATTACTCCCAATCAAATCATAAAATGGAATATCCCATCAAACTATACAAAAGGGATATACTATTATAAAATTATATCTGATAATAAAGAAGTTAAATCTGGGAAAATTTTATACCAATAAAATTATAAATCATTTAAAATCAAAGCTCCGAACGTTATTTGGAGCTTTTTTTTATTTATAAACTATTGTAAAAAATCTCTTAACATTTTCTTCACATTTTAGTTTGTTTTTGGTAACCGTAATGTAATATTCAGGTAACACCCGAAAAAGATTTCCGTTCTATTTTTGACAAAAATAAAAACACATAATAACACAACTATGAAAACTAAACTTTTTGCTTTAGCACTTGCTACAGGATTATTTTTAAATTCTTGCTCAAGTAGTGATAATCCAACTCCTGCACCTACACCTGCAACAGGCGAAATCACTGGTCCAATCACTGCAAACAAAACTTATGCTTTTGGTAACTACACTTTAAAAGGTATTGTAAAAATCAACGATGGTGTAACTGTAACTTTTGAAGCAGGATCAACAATTACTATCGATAAAGCTAATGGAGACAACGCATTAGTTGTTTTAAAAGGCGGAAAATTAATTACAAAAGGTACTGCTGACCAACCAGTAGTATTCACAGAAAAATCAAAAGTTCCAGGATCTTGGGGAGGAATCATTATGTATGGTGATGCTCCTGTAAAAGTAGCTGGTGGAGGATCGACTTCGACTTCTGAAGACGGAAATAACATAACTTACGGAGGTGCAAATCCTACTCATAATGGTGGATCATTAGTGTATACAAGAGTGGAATACGCAGGTTCAAAATTAGCTGACGGTCAAAAAGAAAATAATGGTTTTACTTTTTACTCAGTAGGTTCAGGAACAACTTTAGATCACTTAGTATCTTACAAAGGTGCTGATGACGGATTCGAATTCTTCGGAGGAACTGTAAGTATGACTAATGCTATTTCTTATGGTAACTATGATGATTCATTTGACTGGCAAGATGGATGGCAAGGTCAAGCAAATACAAACTGGTATGCTTACCAAATTGACAAAGGAAACTATGGTATGGAAATTGAAGCTTCTTCAAATGACAATGCATTTTTTCCAAAAGTAACTAATATCACTCTAAAAAGAGCTGCAGGTACAGTTACAGAAGAACAAAAAGAAATTCAATTGGATGCTATTCAATTTAAAAAAGAAGGAAATGGAGACTACAGCAATATCGTAATCGATGGTTATGTTAGTCAAACTACACCTACAGCATTTAATGGTGGTGTATTACAAATACTAGATAAAGTTACTTACGATCACCAAGTTGCTGGTGGAAAAATCAAATTAAACAACGTAAAAATTACTAACTCTCCTATTACTTTCATTTCAGGACAGGCTACTTTTACATTATCTGCAGCTAGCTTTATTCCTGCAACAAACTGGTCAACTAGTACTACTGCTACTGGAGCTACATTAACTCCTGGTGCTTGGGCAACAGTTGATGGTGTAAACTTGATCAAATAATTTGAAAATCATATTTCAAACATAAAATGTTAAAAACATCCTAAATTATTAGGATGTTTTTTTTTGGCGTAATTTTTGTAATTTTTTTTGTATATTTACGGTAATCAAATTAATGCGATGGCAAAAAACTACTTTTATATTACTTTTTTATTGGCTTTTTTCTTTACTCTGAGTGTTTCAGCACAAGACAGTAAACAATTACCAAAACCTCAAGAGGGCACTACCATTGAGGGTCTAAGCTTGTACCCTAATCCCGTTACTAGTGGAAAAGTATATATTTCATCTAAAAATGACTCTGAAAAAGAGATCATTATTTTTG
Organism: Flavobacterium chilense; assembly: GCF_001602525.1. Lineage (GTDB taxonomy): Bacteria > Bacteroidota > Bacteroidia > Flavobacteriales > Flavobacteriaceae > Flavobacterium > Flavobacterium chilense. The sequence continues at coordinate 870,464 of NZ_LSYT01000002.1, read as the reverse complement.
ATGTTTTAGGAAAAAAAGTACTTCAGACACATATCAGTTCGAGAGAATTGAACGTCTCAGATCTAGTTCCAGGTGTTTATATCATCAAAATAAGCGAAGATAATGCATCAGCAACCCGAAAACTTATCATTCGATAAAATATAAAAAAAGCTCAAATTGGAGCTTTTTTTTAGTTTATAGCCGCAATATCATCATAAGTTTTTAAAACCTCTAATGATCTTGACTGAAAACCAGAATTGAAAATTTAAAACTATTTACAATTATACTTACCTTTGCACAAAAAAAGTTTTGATCACAGCCAACGATATATTTACGATTTCGAGTCAGAAACAATTTGAAAAAATAGCTTTAAAAGTGTTTCGTTTTCAGCATGAGAATAATCCCGTATATCGTGACTTTTGTGATTTTTTGAAAGTAAATCCGCAACAGGTAAAATCACTGGAACAAATTCCGTTTTTACCTATTCAGTTTTTCAAAAGTCATAATGTTGTTTCAAATACTAATCCTGCCCAGGTAACTTTTACCAGCAGTGGCACTACCGGAATGATTACCAGCAGGCATATCGTAACTGATGTTTCATTGTATGAAGAGAGTTACCGTAACGGGTTTTCTCAATTTTACGGTAATATCGAAGATTATGTTGTTTTAGCCCTTTTGCCGTCTTATCTGGAACGAGAGGGATCTTCGCTTATTTACATGGTCGAAGACTTAATAAAACTCTCAAATCAGCCTGAAAGTGGCTTTTATTTACACAATCACGACGACTTAATTAAAAAACTGACCGAATTAGATGAATCCGGTCAAAATGTAATTTTAATTGGGGTCACATACGCTTTATTAGACCTGATCGAAAAACATCAATTTCAGCTTCAGAATACCATTATTATGGAAACGGGAGGTATGAAAGGCAAACGAAAAGAAATGATTCGTGAAGAATTGCACGAACTGCTTTGCAAAGGTTTTGGTGTAAATTCAATTCACTCCGAATACGGAATGACTGAACTTTTGGCGCAAGCCTACTCTTTGGGTGAAGGCGTATTTGAATGTCCGTCCTGGATGCATATTTTAGTTCGTGATCCGGAAGATGCATTAACTTATGTAAAAGACGGAAAAACAGGTGGAATCAATGTTATTGATTTAGCCAATATCAATTCCTGTTCTTTTATCGCCACGCAGGATTTAGGCAAAAAAAATCCCAACAACTCTTTCGAGGTATTGGGACGTTTTGATAATTCTGATATTCGTGGGTGTAATCTGATGGTTCTTTAATGTTTAATCGTTCATTTGGCTAATCTTTTAATCGATAATATGGCTATCGTTAATTCACTGCATTAATCAAACGTTCCTACGGAACGTATGACTACAAACCAAATTTTAATTCTACCAACAAAACATTCCTGTGGAATGATTTTTTTTCAATAAAAAATCCCAACATTCTTTTCGAACATTGGGATTTATATATTTAATTTAAAAGATTCTGACAGATCGATTAAACAATTAACCGATTAAACAGTTAAACCTTTTAAACCACTCTTATCACAAAATAATTTTTCTTTCCACTTTGCAACAACACAAACTGATTATTGATTAAATCATTTGCTGTTAAAACAAAATCTTCTTTGATTTTTTCTCTGTTAACCGAAATTGAGTTTGCTGTTAAAGCACGTCTCGCTTCTCCGTTAGATTTAAAAAAACCTGTTTTTTCGTTTAAAACAGTAATAATATCCAATCCGTTTTCCAGATCTGCTTTTGCGATTTCGGCTTGCGGAACTCCGTCAAAAACCTCTAAAAATGTAGCTTCATCCAATTGTTTCAAATCTTCGGCAGTCGAGTTTCCAAATAAAATATTCGAAGCCTGAATAGCTTTTTCTAACTCTTCTCTACTGTGAACAAATACTGTAATTTCTTCAGCCAATTTTTTCTGTAAAACCCTTAGATGCGGAGCAGTCTGATGTTCTGCAATTAAAGCTTCGATTGTATCTTTATCTAAAAAAGTAAAGATTTTGATATATTTCTCAGCATCTGCATCTGTAGCATTTACCCAAAACTGGTAAAATTTATATACTGAAGTTTTATCAGCATCCAACCAAACATTTCCTCCTTCAGATTTCCCGAATTTAGATCCGTCTGCTTTTGTAATTAATGGCGTTGTTAAGGCAAAAGCTTTTGCGCTCTCACCACCCATTCTGCGAACTAATTCCGTACCTGTGGTAATATTTCCCCATTGGTCAGAACCACCCATTTGCAAAACGCAATTGTTGTTTTTATATAAATGATAAAAATCGTATCCTTGGATTAACTGATAAGTAAACTCTGTAAAAGACATTCCTTCGCCTTCTCCGGCAAATCTCTTTTTAACAGAATCCTTCGCCATCATATAATTTACTGTGATACGTTTTCCAACTTCACGAGCAAAATCAATAAACGAGAATTCTTTCATCCAGTCATAGTTATTTACCATAACCGGAGCATTTGCATCTTTTGAATTAAAATCTAAGAAACGGGATAAAACACTTTTGATTCCCGCAACGTTTTTAGCCAAAGTTTCTTCGTTCAACAAATTTCTTTCGTCAGATTTCCCGGATGGATCACCAATCATTCCGGTTGCACCACCAACTAAAGCAATAGGCTGGTGACCAAAATTCTTTAAATGAACCAATAAAATAATCTGAACCATACTACCAATATGTAGTGAATCTGCCGTTGGATCAAAACCTATATAAGCTGTCGTTACTTCTTTCAGCAATTGTTCTTCCGTTCCTGGCATGCTGTCATGATATAACCCGCGCCACTTTAATTCTTCAACTAGATTCTTCATTTTTAAAATAATTTGTGCAAATATAAGGATTGTGAATTGCAATCTCAAAAATGAATTGAACGCTAAATATTATTTATCTACTAAAACCTATAATCCATTTTGAGAATCACATATCTGGGAAGTATTCTATATTCTGTTTTTGAAGTAACAATATCACTTATAAAAGATTGCCTAAAGGTTTTAGTATTGAATAAATTCTTGCCAGCAAGAGAAAAAGACAATTTATTATTCTTAACCACATAGTTAGCATTCAAATCAAGAAAGTAATATTTTGCATTTTCTTTATCTAAATTTCCAAAGTAGTATCTTTCTGTTTGGATTTGTGCATTTAGTTTTTTGTTTAACACAAATATAAAATCAAGAAAAGAGATATTGTCTGTATTTTTATTAGTTGTTGTTGTCCTAAATTCAGTCATTGTCCACTTAGAGCCTAAATTATAATTGAAGAAACCTTTAAAATTAGACTTTAATTCAGGACCTAGAGCAATGGTTTGAGAATGCACTTCTCGCAAATCACTATCATTTACAATATTTTTGTAATTGGATGCAGAGTAATTTAAATCCAGTTTTACTATTGATGAAATTGAGTTAAATAAAAGACCTAAATCAGTATTTACATTCAACATTGATCTACCTTTAATTATAATTTTTTCTATTTGAGAATAATTAGGCTGAATAATCGAATTTGTAGAATAAAAATCATGATTTTGATAATAATTACAATAAGTATTTAGAGAAAATTTACTATCCCAATCTCCTAATTTATAACTGAGAAATAAAGAATTAGATTGAAGCTGATTTACTTCCCCTGTTCCTTTTTCAAAACTCCTATAAGTGGTTAATACAAAGCCGTCGTAAACATCAAGAATTTTTGCACTTGTTGTATTATAAGAATATGAACTGCTAATTCTATTTTTTTTATTAATTTCCCAAAGTAAAAATATTGATGAATTCACGAAAAACGGATTTTCATGTTGCTTTGTCCTGCTTGTTTCAAGATTTGTAAACAATTGATGAAATTCTAAATTTCCACCAATTCCCAGCTTTCCTAAAACATAATTATACCTTGATTTAAAGTAAATATCCGTTAAAGTATATTTAACTCTATTGCTATAATTTTCAGGAGCATTTGTAATAATATCATTCTCAGAAAACTCCAATGTAGAGTTCAGGTTATCATGTCTGTTTTGGTATCCAGTCTTCAACTCCAATAAATTTCTATTTTCTTTTTTATCTAATAAATGACTTTCGAAACCAAAAAATTGCATCTTATTTTCACTCATTTGCATAACATCATTTGCTGTTATACCTGTTGGTAATAAATCCTGAAATAGAAAAACATTATTATAATATCGTTGTGGAGTTTTTTCGTTAATAAATCTGCCTGTAAAAATTAGAACTTTATTGTCTTTGAATCGGTTTGTATAAACGGCTTTTTGATCAATTAACTGATTATCCTCATTAAGCTTCTCGCTTGTATGTTCATTGTTAAAGATCAGGTTTGTTTTTGTATTATCTTCTTCATGATTGAACTTTCCAATATATTCAAACATTTGATTTTTTGAAATATCATAATTAAAATCAAACTTACCAAAACCAATACTTTTCTTTTTATTTAAAGTATAATCTTCAAAATTTGTAAAAGACATATCGCCTACATGATAAGCATCAATTCCCTTTCGATAAAAATCATTTCCATCAGAATTAAAAAATCCCATTACTTTTAATTTAATCTTTTGAGAAATTGTAAAAATAGAACTTAGAGAAACCAATTCAGCATTATTAAAATTGGTTCTTTCCTCTTTTAAATTTGGCTTAAATCCATTTAGATTAAGCACTTTATCTGCATTTTGATCATCTCCAATATTACTTATATCATCTGTACTCTTTGGTCTTACAATATAATCAACATCCCCTACAGCATCAACACCTACATTATTAAGATTTCCTATTCCATAGTATTTAACCTTTTTTTTAAAAGACATTAAGTTCGTTCTTACGTCATATCGATTTTCAGATGCTACACCATAACCTAAGCTCATATTACCAAACCATTGTGTTTTAATATCTTTTTTTAGCTTAAGATTTAGAGCTACTTTATCACTATTTTCGATCCCTTTTAATAAACGATTGTTAGAGTATCGTTTATAGACTTCAACTTTATCAATTGCAGATGCGTTGAGATTTTTAGTCAGTAATTTATAACCATGTTCAAAAAAATCATCTCCCTCAACCATGACTTTCTCTACTTCTTTATTACCTACTTTTATAGTGCCGTTTTTACTAACATTTAGTCCTGGTATTCTTCTCAACAAATCCTCAACGACTATTTCATTTCCTTTGACAAAAGCTTTTGCATCAAATATTATAGTATCTTTTTTAAAAATTACTGGTTTTTCAGTTTTAACAATAACTTCGTTAAGTGTTGTAGCATCATCTTCTAAAATGGCATTTTGTGTATATTTTTTATTTGTTTCAACCAAAATTTCACTAGTATTCATCTTATAAGACATTCCAGTAAAGGTAATCTCAAAATGACCTGTTTCAGATAATTCTAAATCATATTTTCCTTCATTATTTGTATGTGTAAAAGCTACAATAGCCTGGCTTTCCTTTAACTTCACAAATACATTTGCAAAAGAAATTGGTTTTTCTTTTTTATCTATAACCATGCCTGATATTACGGATTGGGCCTGTAAAAAACCAGATAACATGAAAAACACAAAAAACAAAACCGGAGTGTACTTGATTTTCAAAAAAAGACTATTGTATTAATTATTGATAAATTCAATCATGTATAGTTAAAATAAAACTTGCAAAATTTAGTATTCAGAACATTCTATTTCTTTTTCTCCGTTTCCCAATCATATAGTAATTCTATACTTGTTCTTATATCATTGCCAGTATCCATAGTTGCTCCTCTGGGCATAACTTTCAGGATACGAGCGAACATTCGTTGTTTCTGTTTTTCAATTTCTTCTACAAAACCAATTAAACTGGTTTCTTTTAAGTTTTGTTTCTCAAAAACTTCCATATCAAATTCTTCTTTAGATGGATAAATTATTTTTGTTGCTGTCCAATGATAATTATTCTCTGTGTCATATAGTTCCAGAATTAAACCTGGTAAGCTATTAAACTTCCATGGCCCAAAAGATAAAGGTATATATGGGGTATACCATGCAATGTAATTACGTCCTCTAAAATTTAAAGTAGCTTTATTACAAATAAACATATCTATTTTTTTTGTATCAATATCTTTTGAAAGTTTCCAGTTCATTTGTGGCAGCACCTCACTAATTTTGTAATTGTTCCCCTTTATATTATCAATAGAGATAATTGTTTTTTTTGTCAAATCGATTAATTCATAAGTATCTAATTCTTTTTCATAAACAGTAATGGAATTTGTATTTTCATCCGTTTTAATCCCCGAAAGAGAATTATTAGCCAGTGTTTTTGAAAATGACCTGTTTTTAGAACATTTCGTTGTAACACTCTTTGGGAGATAACCATTATATGAAACTTGAAAATTATACTCAATTAAAGCAGTCTTATCCTGATTCATTTGTGCATTTAAACAAGAATTAACAATGAAAAATATAATTAGAAACAATGGCTTCATTTTAAACTACATTTAAACACACAATTATCGTTATTTCTTTTTTTCAATTTCCCATTCATATTTTAGTTCAGGTGTCTTTCTCTTTTCAAAATCACCAAAATCTACGGTAGTATGTCTTCCCGCAGCATACCTAATATTGGCCATAAATTGTTTTTCCTTTTCTTCTGTCTTTTCAACAAATTGCCTAAGTGTTATCGTTTCTTTTACTTTCTGGTTTTCCAATTCACTCAAATCAAATTCTTCATTCGACGGATAAATTATTTTTGTTGCTGTCCAATGATAATTATTATCTGTATCATACATTTCTAATATTAAACCTGGTAAACCATAAAACTTCCATGGGCCAAAAGGCAAGGCTATATATGGCGTATACCAAGCAGTATAGTTACGGCCTCTAAAATTTAAAGTTGCTTTATTGCAAACAAACTTATTAATTATTTTAGTCTCCTTTTCTTTTGAAAGTTTCCACTTTATCTCAGACAAATCTTCTGTAACCTTATATTTTGTATTAAATATCCGGTCAATCATTATTAACTTTTTCTTGTTTAAGTCAATTGCCTGGTACAAATCTATAGGCTTTTCATATACAGTAGGTTTTTGTGGATCCATATCTTTTTCGTCAGGAATAATTTCTGCCAATGTTTTGGAGATTGATTTATCATTTAAACATTTCAAAATGACTTTACCATAATAGGTATCATCAAATGTAACATTATAGCTGTACTCAATTACAGCCACAGAATTTTTTTTGTATTGCGCAAGTCCTAGAAACGAGAATAAAGAGAAATAAATTACAGTTAATTTTTTCATTTTAATTTAATTTTAAAATACACAGGTATAAAATAAACCTGTGTATTTATATGGAAAACTGATCTTTTTTTAAGGTTGCTCGCCTGGCTCAACAACTATAATAAGTCCTTCATTATCATCTCCTTCTAAAACTGGCAAGGAAATTATCTCTTGACCTTGATTTGTATCTTCCATCGCATAGTGGAGTTTTAATATATCAATATCACGTCTAAGATAATCATTGCAACATGCCTGACCACTGCAATCATCATGATAAAAAGACACGACCGAATGTGTACCATTGTGTGTATACCAAATAGTTGTTGTACATCCATATGCCAATTCACATTCTTTTTTTATTGTTTCTTTTTCATCTACATTGTTTGCAAAAATTCCCGAAGAAAACAACATAAAACACAATCCTAATACAATCTTTTTCATAGTTTATTTTTTAATTAATAAATCATTTAAATTGTAACTTCTTATCTTCAACAGCGCTTTTGAACTTAAAAAAGAATTACAATTATTTCGAGCCAAAGAAAAAGAATTGATTTATCTTACAAAATGAGCTAAGAACATTTCGAATGTGAATTCAGCATATTATTCCTACATATATTCTTTAGACAAAACTGTTAAAAAATAAGTTTGGTGAGTATATTTTCAAAAAGATGTCCTCTATAACAATATCAGTTCTTAATTTTTCTAAATCAATTAACCGCCAAAAAAATTTAAAATCATGAAACTATATCAAAAAGTAAAAACCATTAGAGAAAATAAAAAACTTTCACAAAACTATATCGCTAATGAACTAGGATTAGATCAGTCACAATATAGCAGGAGAGAAAAAGGAGAAGTACAATTTATACCTGAAGAGATTGTTAAGCTAGCACAATTATTAGATACCAGTGTTTCGACTCTTTTTTGCGAGCAAGAAAAATTTCAACCAACAGAAGTAAATACTACAAAAAATATCGGTTTAATCTCAGATAAATTAATTGAGCAATATGAATTTCGCTTAAGGGAAAAGGATGAGATTATCCATAATCTTCGTGAAAAATTAAAATCAAAAAAATAATTAAACCTATTCAGACATTTGCTACTTTAATTCTTTTAGCAGATTTCATACAACCCCAAGATAATACCTTAATAAGTTCATTAAAACAATAACGATTAAAAACCTTTGTCCCTTTGAACCTCTGCAACTTTGCACCTTAACCTAAAAAAGTTATCTTTACAAAATGGTATTAGTAACTGGAGGAACAGGTTTAGTTGGTGCGCATTTATTACTTCATTTAATTGAAAATGGAGAAAACGTTCGGGCTATTTACCGAAGCCAAAGCAAGATTCAAAAAACAAAATCGGTTTTTGAATTGTATAAAAAAGGTGATTTATTCGAAAAAATTAATTGGCTTGAAGCCGATATTTTAGATATTCCTTCGTTAGAAATTGCTTTTACTGATATCGAATATGTTTATCATTGTGCCGCATTGATTTCATTTGATCCAAAAGATGAAGATGCGCTCCGAAAAACCAATATTGAAGGAACAGCCAATATGGTTAACTTTTCTATTGCAAAGGGAATTAAAAAATTCTGTTTTGTGAGTTCTATAGCAGCTTTAGGCGATCTGGCTCCTCATGAAACTTATATCACTGAAGAAACAGACTGGAATCCTGAAAAACCGCATAGTGATTATGCTATTTCTAAATATGGTGCCGAAATGGAAGTCTGGCGCGGACTTCAGGAAGGCCTGGATGTTATCATTATAAATCCGGGTGTTATTTTAGGCCCAATTCCTAAAACAAAAAACGGAGAACAAGGAAGCGGAGAAATCTATCAGAAAGTAGCAAACGGACTTTCGTTCTATACGCTAGGAAGTACAGGATTTATTGCTGTAAATGATGTGGTAAAAACTGCATATGAATTGATGAAAAGCAATATCAAAAACGAACGCTTTACTTTGATTGCGGACAATATTGTTTTTAGGGATTTACTAAACACTGTCGCTGATACTTTACAGGTAAAAAGACCTCACATTCATGCCAAACCTTTATTTATGAATTTGCTTTGGATGACCGATGGAATTTTCTCGACTTTATTTTTCCAAAAAAGACATCTTACAAAAGCCACTGCAAAGGCTTCATATTCTAAAAACCTGTATGCTAATGAAAAAATAAAAACCGCTCTGGGAACGGTTTTTCTGAATGTTCATCAATATATAAGAGACGTTTCGAAGTTATAAAACTATTGGTCTAATGGCTTCTCTTTTTGAACCGGCTCAACACTTAGAGGTTTCAATGTTTTTTTAGCCCCGTCTTTAAGTGTATCTTTTGCTTTCTTTTTAGCTTCTTTTGCAGCTTTTTTCTCTTCAATCTTTACTATAGAATCTGTTGCTCTCTGGGTTACAGCCAATCTTTTCCCAATTTCATCAAACATATCTTTGTAGTTTTCATAATCCGTTGCATAATACTTATTGCTTTCTGCAAACTGTAAGCTGTCTACTTTATATTTTTTCAGAATAAACTTGGTTGGATCTGTATTGATCGAATCTATAGTCGCCGGACTTTGATATTTCATAGCATCTAAAAGCGATAAATCATACATAATATCAATCATCTTTCCTCTCTCAATAAGTCTTGCAGGCTGTTTAACCAAATCCTTTTTACAACTTACAGAAAGTAATAAAATCAATAATATGAGTATACAATTTTTCATTTTAGCTTTTTATCTATCAAACAATAATCGTTTTCCTGCGCGGATATCTTTTACTTTAAAGTTGTTGTAAACCATTTCGCCATTTACAAAAGTATGCGTAATTCTCGATTTAAAAGTATAATTTTCAAAAGGAGACCATCCGCATTTGGCTAAAATATTCTCTGGTTTAACACTCCATGGCAAACTTGGGTTTACAATAACCAAATCAGCAAAGTAACCTTCTTTTACAAACCCTCTTTTTTCGATTTTGAAAATTTTTGCCGGATTATGACACATTTTCTCTACAATTTTCTCTACAGAAATTTTCCCCTGATGATGCGCTTCAAACATTGCTACAACAGCATGTTGCACAAGCGGACCTCCGGAAGGAGCATTTAAGTAGGATTGCATTTTTTCTTCTTTAGTATGTGGTGCATGGTCTGTAGCAATTACATCGATACGTCCGTCATTCAAAGCTTTCCAAAGTTCTGCTCTGTCTTCGGCAGTTTTAACAGCAGGATTCCATTTGATGAAATTCCCTTTTGTTTTGTAATCTTCATCGGTAAACCAAAGATGATGTACACAAACTTCGGCTGTGATTTTTTTATCTTCTAATGGAATTTTATTGGTAAACAATTCCATTTCTTTTGCAGTCGAAAGATGAAAAATATGCAACCGTGCTCCTGTTTTTTTCGCCAAAGCAACTGCTTTTGAAGATGAGATATAACAAGCCTCAGCACTACGAATCAGATTATGTGCTGTTACCGGAACATCTTCGCCATATTTTTCTTTAAACTCTGCCAGGTTATTTTTTATTGTAGTCTCATCTTCACAATGTACTGCAATTAACATAGGCGTGCTTGAAAAGATTCTTTCTAAAGTCGCTTCGTTGTCTACCAGCATATTTCCTGTTGATGAACCTAAGAAAATCTTAATTCCCGCAACATTTTTTGGATTAGTTTTTAAAACTTCTTCCAGGTTATCATTGGTTGCCCCCATCATAAACGAATAATTCGCAAATGATTTTACTGCCGCAATCTGATATTTATCTTCAAGGATTTCCTGCGTTACCGCATTTGGAACCGTATTAGGCTGTTCGATAAAAGATGTGATTCCGCCTGCAACTGCAGCTCTTGATTCTGATTCTATATCACCTTTGTGAGTTAATCCCGGTTCTCTAAAATGAACCTGATCGTCAATCGCGCCCGGCATTAAGTAACTTCCTTCGGCATCTATCACTTTACAATCGGATGATTTCAGACTGATGCTATCAGAAACTTCAACAATTAAGTCGTTTTCAATCAAAACATCACCTTCAAAAATAGATCCTTCGTTTACAATCTTAGCATTTTTTATTAAAATCCTGTTCATCGCCATTTATTTATAATGTATTGACTAATTTTTTTAATCGAAGTGAAATTACACCCAGTATTGCTTCTTTGATAATAGCATTACTCATTTTAGAAACGCCTTTAGTTCTGTCTGTAAAAATAATAGGAACCTCAGTAATTTCAAATTTAGCGCAATATGTTCTGTATTTCATCTCGATTTGAAAAGCATAACCCACAAATTTAATTTTGTTCAGGTTAATTTTTTCAAGAACTTCTCTTTTATAACACACAAAACCTGCTGTGGCATCATGAATTTTCATTCCGGTAATAAACTTTACATAAACCGAGGCGAAATAAGACATCAAAACTCTGCTTAAAGGCCAGTTTACCACATTTACACCTGTTACATAACGAGATCCTACAGCGAGATCAGCTCCGCCAAAATGACAAGCATCAAACAATTTTTCAAGATCGTTGGGGTTATGTGAAAAGTCGGCATCCATTTCAAAAATGTAATTGTATTTGCGCTCTAAAGCCCATTTAAAACCGTGAACATAGGCTGTTCCCAATCCGGCTTTTTTGGCTCTTTTTTCTAAAAACAGCCTGTCCGGAAATTCTTCCTGCAAAGCAATTACCTTATTGGCAGTATGATCAGGAGAATTATCATCAATAATTAAAAGATGAAAAGGTTTGTGTTGAGAAAGTACGGCTCTAACTATACTTTCAATGTTCTCTATTTCGTTATAAGTGGGGATTATGACTATACAATCATTCATTTTTCTGAGTAATTTCACCGCAAAAGTAAACTTTTTATAGCATTTGATTCATAATAAATTTATAATAAAAGTATTGAAACAAAAAATTACTAATTTTGTATCGTTATGATTGAACACCTTCAACCCCGAATTCTGGAAAACAAAGACTGGGCAACGCTTTTATTTGTGTTGACCTTTGCTGTTGTCGCTATGACAAAATCAGCTTACGAAACCAGATTTAGCGAATTTAGCAAGCTTATTTTTTCAGATAAATACGCGAAAATTTACCGCGACAACAACCATTTAAAAAGTAGTTTTACGGTTGGTTTGTTTTTTGTACAAATCGTTTCGTATGCTTTTTTCATACAGCTTGCCATGAATATTTTTGATAACTCCTATTCTAAAACAGACTGGGTTTTATTTATTCAGATTGCTACGTTTTTACTGTATTTTATTCTGGGGAAATTTTTAATCGAAAAAATTGTAGCAACCTCATTTAATATTGATGAATTTGCAGACCTTTTTAACCTACAAAAAGTTACCTACAGAACATATATTGGCGTTTTAATCCTTCCTATCAATGCTGTTTTGTTTTATTATGACAATATTCCGAAAATTATACCGTTGGCAATCATAGCTATTTCCCTGTGTATTAGCCTCTACTCGTATTTTATTTCAATAAAAACGTATCAAAATGCAATAATCAGTAAGTTATTTTATTTTATTTTATATCTTTGCGCTCTTGAAATAGCCCCTTATTATTTCATGTATTATTGGATTACAAAAGAGGTGGCTTAGTAAATGTTTATAATATGAAAGTGAAAACAATTTTGGTGTCACAGCCTGAACCTAAAGTGGAAAATTCTCCTTACTTTGAGCTCCAACAAAAACACAAAATAAAAATTGATTTCAGACCATTTATTCATGTGGAAGGGGTTAATGCAAAAGAGATCCGATTACAAAAAATCGATCTTAATCATTATACTGCAATAATTTTGACAAGCCGTAATGCGGTAGATCATTTTTTTAGAGTAGCTGATGAAATGCGTTATAAAGTTCCTGAAGGATTGAAATATTTTTGTCAATCTGAAGCAGTTGCTTTTTACCTGCAAAAATATGTAGTGTACAGAAAGCGTAAAATTTATGTGGGAGCAAAAGATTTTGCAGACTTATCTCCACTGATCAAAAAATACAAAGACGAAAAATTCCTGTTACCTGCATCTGATCAGTTAAATGCTGATGCTCCTGTAACATTAAACAGCCTGAAAGTAGATTGGGCACAAGCTATTTTTTACAGAACTGTAATGAGTGACTTATCTGATCTTGCTGACGTTTATTATGATGTTTTGGCATTTTTTAGTCCAACCGGAATTAAATCATTGTTTAAAAACTTCCCTGACTTTCAGCAAAACAATACCAGAATTGCTGTTTTTGGAAGTACAACTCAAAAGGAAGCTCTTGATCACGGATTGAGAATTGATATTCTTGCTCCAACTCCTGAGACACCTTCGATGACAATGGCTTTAGAGAAATATATTGCAGAAGCAAACAAAGGAAAATAATTTCCTGAAATAGAAATATTAAAAATTCCAAACTCCAATTTTACATTGGAATTTGGAATTTTTCTTTTTAAATCATTTTGAGTACATTTGATTTCTAACTAAAACCCAAACAACCAGAATTAGTTTCAAATTACAACTCAAATGAAAATCAACTCCCTACTAATTGAAATTGACGGTATCGACAAAGAAATCCTTCGGTATCTTATGGATGATGCCCGAAAACCTATTTTACAAATTGCAAACAAAATAGGCATTTCTGGAGCTGCCATTCATCAACGCTTAAAAAAACTGGAACAATCCGGTGTGATTTCAGGTTCTAAATTCACCGTAAACCCTAAAGTTTTAGGCTACAACACCATGGCATTTATTGGCGTTTATCTCGATAAAGCATCCAGAAACTCTGAAGCGGTAAAAGAATTAAGAAAAATCCCCGAAGTTTTAGAATGTCATTATACTACCGGAAACTGGTCGGTTTTGATTAAAATCATCTGTCGTGACAACGAACATCTGATGCAACTTTTAAATACCAAAATCCAGGCGATTGAAGGTGTTTCAAGAACAGAAACATTTATCTCACTGGATCAGCAAATAGACAGACAAATTCAGCTTTAGATAATAAGATAATGCGGCAATTTGACAATTAGATAATTTCAAAAACTTATTATTCTAAACTGGACTGAAGCCCAGATATACAAAAAAACAAAACCCTTCAGGTTTTAAAAAAACCTGAAGGGTTTGCTATAAATTATCTAATTGACTAATTATCTCAATTATCAAATTAAAAAATTAGTTCCTCCTGTTTCCGGAATAAATCGAGATATAGTACAGCAACGTTGCAATCGATCCTATTGCTGCTACAACATAGGTTCTCGCAGCCCATTTAAGTGCATCTTTTGCTCCTGCCTGTTCTTGCTGAGTTAGCATATGTTTATTTTCCAGCCATGCTAATGCTCTGTTGCTCGCATCATATTCTACTGGTAAGGTTATGATCGAAAATAAAGTTGTTGCCGCAAAAATGACTATCCCCACTAATAGCAATTGTGGAAACGTACGAATCATTAAGATTCCTGCAATCAAAATCCATTGTACATAATTTGAAGCTACGCTTACAATAGGCACTAATGCAGAACGCATTGTAAGCCATTCATAACCTATAGCGTGCTGTACAGCATGACCACATTCGTGAGCCGCCACTGCAGCCGCAGCCGCATTACGATGGTTGTAAACTGCTTCACTTAAATTAACGGTTTTATCAGACGGATTGTAATGATCTGTTAACTGACCAGGAGTCGAAATAACACGAACATCCCTGATACCGTTATCGGCCAGCATTTTTTCGGCGATTTCTCTACCGCTCATTCCGTTTTGTAATTGCAGTTTAGAATATAATTCGAATTTACTTTTTAGTTTTGAACTTACCAGCCAGCTAAATAGCATTATAGCTCCGGCAATGATTAAATATCCACTTCCCATGATTTTACTTTTTTTGATTGATTTTTAAACTTACAAAACAAACAACAATTTCTGAACCAAAGTAAAAAAATGCCATTTTGACACTTTTACAGTCATTTTTTCTTAATCTAATAAGTTGTTTTTCAGCAAAAGCGTGATTAATTCAGCCACATTTTTAGTTTTATATTTCTGTAGAATATTGCGGTGATGGGTCTGAACAGTTAAAAAACTCAGAAAAAGTTCATCGGCTATTTCCTGTGTCTGTTTTCCTTTGGAGAGCAAAAGTGCAATATCTTTTTCTCTGCGGCTCAAACTCGGAATAGTATCCAAATCTTCAGACACTGGCTGGCTTACTATTGTTTTTACTTCATCACTAAATACAATTTCACCTTCTATAGCTTTATTGATACAGTTTTTAAACTCTTCAAAAGAGGCACTTTTCAGGATATAACCATTTCCTCCATTTTGAATAAACTGCATCACCAGACTTCTTTCAGACTGACTGCTCATGCCAATAATTATAACTTGTGGATATTTTTGCTTAATAGCTTTACACAAATCTATTCCGGTTATGACGGGCAAAAAAATATCCATCAGAATCAAATCTACCTGATTGTTTTTGATATAATCAAGAAGTGTAACTCCGGATTGCATTTTCTCTACAATCTCTACATTTTCTAAATCCGAAAGCAATCCTGAAATTCCCGAAATTACAATAGGATGATCATCGACCACGACCATTTTATATTTTTTACTCATTATCCTGATTTTCGTTGATTACATTTAATTCGATATATACAGATGTTCCCTGATTTATTTTGCTGTCGATTTCTATTTTTCCGTTCAGAAATTCTACACGGTTTTTAATGTTTTTCAATCCCATGCTTTTTTTATTTTTTGAATCCGAAACATCAAACCCTACTCCATCATCTTCGACTGTAATAAAAAACACATCTTTATTTTGAGAACATGATACTAAAACCTGTTTTGCTTTGGCATATTTTAAAGCATTATTCAATAACTCCTGAATAATTCTATAAATCATGATTTCGTAATTCTTCGGCAGTTTTGATTTTTTTATTAAGTACTGAAATTCAACTTCGGTGACAGCATTTGAATTTGCCGCGCATAAATCCCTTAAAGCATGTTCTAAGCTTAATTCCAGCAAACTTTCGGGCATTAGGTTTTGGGATATATTTCTAAGTTCTTTGATCGAATTATCCAACAAAGTATCCACACTGCTTACCACATCTGCATTTTCTTTTTTGGCAAGGTTCAAATGAATTTTCACTCCGGAAAGCATACTTCCTAAACCATCATGCAGATCTCTTGCAATTCGTTTTCGTTCCATTTCTTCACCCTGAATTAAGGCTTTGGAAACGGAAAGTTTATGACGATCTTCAAAAGCCGACAGTTCCTGCTTTAAGTTGATTTCTTTCTGAATACTTAGCTTTTTCTGATTTTTACTAAAAATCCACAGAAACAAAACAATCAGAAACAAAATAAAAGACAGACCTGCAAAAAGCAGAGAATTCAACCGATTGTCATACACCATTAAAGCTGCTTTATCATTTTGTGATTGCAGTAAAGTGATTTTCTTCTCGCTTTCGGCCTTTTTATATTTCGCTTCAAGCTCTACTATTTCGGTTTGAAATTTTGTGTGGTTCAAACTATCATTTATGACATTGTATTTGTTGGAATAGAAATAGGCTTTATCATAATCTTTAGTTGCATTATATACTTTGGCCATTTCATTGTAGTAATTCTTTTTATCTACAATAAATGGTGTATTAGCTAAAAGATAATCTAAATTGCTTTTGGCTTTTTGATAGTTTTTCAATTTAAAAAGCACTTCATATTCTGCAAACTTTAATCGGTTTAAGGCTATAAAGTTTTGATGCTTTTGGGCAGACTTAATTCCTTTTTCATAACTCACCAGGGCTTCTGAATTTTTATTTTGCTTGGCATAATATATTCCTTCTGAATAAAAATAGGAATCGTTCAAATTCGAATCCGGAAAATCTTTTAAAGTAGAAAATGCTTTATCCAACACCTTTTTAGCATCATAAAAATGTTTTAACTCCACCAGGTTTTCAGCATTAATGATGTAGGTTTCCATTTTTGACTCGGCAAGTGTGGGCGATTTTTTAATGGCTCTTTCGACATATTTTTGTGCTTCACTCAGGTATTCGCTGGCTTTTTCACGTTCGCTGGTGTTCATGAAAATAATCGCTACTGCTTTATAGAGCGCGCTTATAAGTTCGTAATCGCGACTTCGTTTTGCAATAGGAATCGCTTCGTTAACCAGCAGCTTCATATAGCTTTTTTCATTGTTCTTTCGCTGCTGCATGATACCATAGTTCTGCAAGATTATGGCGCGGAGCCGATAAGCTTCGGTATTGGGATATTTTTTTAGCTTTTCATTAGCTTCAAGCAATGTTTTTTCGAAACCAGCAACATCACCTTTTTCTAAAAAGCTATAGGAGTTATAAAAAATTGAAGCATCGTTTAAAAAAGGAAACTTGTTTTTGAGCTTGTTTGCCTCTGCCAGATATTCTTTTGATTTTTGAACATCCTGCACCATCAAATATAATTTTGACAATCTAAAGCTATACAAACATTTTAAACTATCTGATTTTGTATTTCTTGTTACTGTTGCAATGCTGTCAATATAAACTGAATCATCGTCTAACGAGAGAATTACCTGGGAATGTGTAACGGCAGATAAAAACAGAAATAGGATATAAAAGTAGTTTTTCTTCATAAATGGGTATTTCTTCAAATTTAGAAAATTTAAAAATGTTTAAAAAAAATCTTCCTGCTTTTACCTGAAATCAGGTAATCTAAAATGCCTTTTATCAGGTATTGACCTCTCTTAAATAAGCCCTTAATTTTGTTATACAACGAATATTAATTATTAAAGAACCTTATTATGAAATCAATTTTTAAAACTCTGGCAATTGTACTGACTCTTGCTTTTACAGCAGTATCCTGCAGCAGCGACAGTGAAGATAAAGTCTCAGGAAACGGATCACGAGAAGTAAAATACGAAGTAACCGGAAACTACACAGGAACAATGTCTGTTGTTTATTTTGAAAAAGGCGGAAATGCATTAAACGAAGATATCACCAAACTTCCATGGACCAAAGAATTTACTGCTGAGGCAAAATCTCCGGGAGCCTCATTAAGCGTAAGTGGTCATGGCGGGGTTGCAGGACAAAAATTAACCGGAAAAATTTATGTTGGAGGAAAATTAGAAAACGAGCTAACAGCAACAGCAACCAGCGACGGAATAATTGTATTACCTCTTACACCTTATGTTTTTCCACTATAAACTTTAGAGAATTTATATTTTGGATTTTTGGAAAAGAAAAAGCTTCGTAATCTTACGAAGCTTTTCTTTATACATCAAACTGATTATTGATTTCTTCAAATTTTTCAATCAGGCTATTAATTTTTGTTTGTTGTTTTTTGATTTGTTTTGGGCGAATATAAAACCAGTTAAAAGCCATCCAAAGCAACGTTATTCCATAGGTTACAGTTGCCCATAAAGCAGTCATTCTAATCGCATATTCATACATATACAAACAAATACCAACTCCAAGTAAAGTAAAGTACAAACTCAAAACAACTGACTGCATAAATTGTTGTTTTTTTCGAATCAGGATCAGCTTTTGTAAATACTCCTGATTGGTTTGTGTCGAATCGATGTTTTTATAGGTTTGCAGCAATCTGTTATAAACTCCAACATACATTACCATGGCTAAAATCGCTAAAACAATTCCAACTTTTGTCGAAATAAATTCCGGCTGATAATATATCCACACAAAAATGATAAAAGCAGTTGTCGCAAAAAGCATGATATTCGTACTCCACAAACTTCGTAAACTTGCTTTTTTAAATTGTTTTAACCTGTTGAGTAAATCCTCTATATTAGGTTGATTTATGGTTTGCTTTTTCCACAAATCTTTAAAATCTATATTGTTATCGTTGTCCATTTTCTTTAAATTTTTGTGTCAGTTTCTCTTTAATTCTGTGAATTTTCACTCTAACATTGGCTTCAGAAAGTCCGACAATTTTAGCAATTTCTGCCTGCTTTACATCTTCGAGTTCTAACGAAATAATAATACGTTCTGTTTCCGGCAACTCTGCAATACATTTGTATAAAAATTGAATTTGCGGTTCTAGTGATGTTTGTTTTTCTTCGGTAAGATGAACCGGCAAATCTGATTTCTGGAAACGCTTTTCTTTTTCTATCTGCCTTAAGCAATTATTAGAAGCAATTCTAAAAATCCAGGTTCCAATTCCTGATTCGTTTCTAAAAGTGTCTAATTTTTGCCAAACAATAATAAACGTTTCCTGGGCAAGGTCCTGTGCAACATCATAATCGTTTACAAAACCCATGCAAAGCCTGAAAATTCTGTCCCAATACGTTTTATAGATATTTTCAAATTCCATTAATATTATTTTATAAAATTGTTCAACTGAGTTAAATACCAAGCTGCATCATCATACATAATAAAGTGTAAACCTTTGTTGGCATATTGAAAATTGGCTGTTTTCAGATTTTTATACTGACTTTCAATAGCAGGTTTTAAATTTACAAAATATGACTCCAGTAATATTAATGAAGGACATTTTATAGTCGAAATTTTATCTCTCAAATCTGTATTTGAAAAATCACAATACATTTCGGCAAAAGTTTTTCGGTCTGATTTTACACTCCAACCCACTACCATGTCCAGTTTTGAAGCATCGTCAAGAAGTCTTGGCATTGTTTTTTTCTGCATATCGTAAAACTGAGTATCAGACATGGTTGTCATTTGATTCACCATTGAAGTGCAATCGTTATTTTCTTTTGATTTAAAAGAAGGATCCATCAAAGCATTTAAACATGGCAATGCGTCTACTACTACTATTTTACTAATTAGTTCCGGATAATCTGCCGCAATGGCAAGAGCCAGTCCGCCTCCCATACTATGACCAATTACAATTGGCTTTTCTATTTTATTTGCTTTGATATAATTGGCAATTTCGTTTTCCCAATTTTTAAATGTAGCATTTGGTTGTGGTTTTGCTCCTGCAAATCCTGCCATGGTAAGTGTATAACAGGTAAAATCTTTTTCGAAATTAACTTTGGTTTCATTCCATACATCACCTGAAGAAGCAAATCCGGGAATAAAAATAATAGATTGTTTTCCTTTTCCTGTTTTAAGAACTTCAAAAGGATATGATTTTGTTTGTGCAAAAACATTTAAACATAATGCTGAGAATAAGAATGCGATAATTAAGATGATATACTTTTTCATTTTTACTATTTTTTAAGTTGTTAAAATTTTATTAGTTATAAGTTGTTAAATAATCGGATCCGTCCTTTGGATACGTGAACTTTTAAAATGTTACAACAAAAAATAAAAATTGGATAAAAAAATTTAAAAACCCAATGTTGGCAAGGGATTACAAAATGAAAAAAAATTAAGCTTAAAAAATTACGGTTAGATTTTCCGCCACGAATTCACGAATTTTTATTCTCATAGATTGTCAAAAATAATTCGTGAATTCGTGACGAAAAAAACCAAAACAAAAAAAAATCCCAAACCCGAATGTTGGCAAGGGATTACAAAATGAAAAAAAATTAAGCTTAAAAAATTACGGTTAGATTTTCTGCCACGAATTCACGAATTTTTATTCTCATAGATTGTCAAAAATAATTCGTGAATTCGTGGCGGAAAAAACCAAAACAAAAAAAAATCCAAACCCCAATGTTGGCAAGGGATTACAAAATGAAAAAAATTAAGCTTAAAAGATTACGGTTAGATTTTCTTCCACGAATTCACGAATTTTTATTCTCATAGATTGTCAAAAATAATTCGTGAATTCGTGGCAGAAAAAACCAGAACAAAAAAAATCCCAAACCCCAATCGTAAAATTGGAATTTGGAATTTGGAATTTAAAATATTGAAATTTAAAAATTACCTAACCTACAAGGTTGATAATTTTACCCGGAACGATAATTACTTTATTTGGAGTTCTTCCGTCCAATTGTTTCTGGGTTCTTTCGTCTTTCATTACGATTTCTTCGATTTGTGCCGCGGTTAAATCCAAAGGCAATTCAATAGTAAAACGCATTTTTCCGTTAAAAGAAACCGGATATTCTTTATTAGTTTCAACTAAATGTTTTGCATCAAAAGCCGGAAAAGCCACTTCAGAAATTGAAGTTGTATGCCCTAACTGTGACCATAATTCTTCTGCAATATGCGGTGCATAAGGCGAAACCAAAATCGCTAACGGTTCTAAGATCGCTCTTGAATGACAGTTTTGAGAAGACAATTCATTTACGCAAATCATAAACTGAGAAACCGAAGTATTGAAAGAGAAATTCTCGATATCTTCTGCTACTTTTTTGATGGTTTTGTGTAATGATTTTAAGTTGTCTTTTGTTGGTTCGTCGTTGTTTACGATTAAACCATTATCATCAAAATACAATCTCCATAATTTTTTCAAGAAACCAAATACACCAGAAATTCCGGCTGTATTCCAGGGTTTTGCCTGCTCTAACGGCCCTAAAAACATTTCGTACAAACGTAATGTATCTGCTCCATATTCATTACAAATATCATCCGGAGTTACTACATTATAATATGATTTCGACATTTTTTCGACTTCACGACCTACAATGTATTTTCCGTTTTCATCAAAAATAAATTCTGCAGTTTTAAAATCCTCTCTCCAGTTTTTAAATCTTTCGATATCTAATTCATCCGAAGAGTTTACAAAATGAACATCAACACGAATTGGCTGTACATTTTGGCCTTCAATTTTATTTTTAGATACAAACGTATTGGTTCCGTCTAATCTATAAACATAAGCCGTTGTTCCTAAAATCATTCCCTGATTGATCAGTTTTTTGAATGGCTCTTCGGTTGGCGCTAGACCTTTATCTTTTAAGAATTTATTCCAGAAACGAGAATACAATAAGTGTCCGGTTGCATGTTCGCTTCCTCCAATATATAAATCTACATTTTCCCAGTAAGCCAATGCCTCTTTACTTGCAAATTCATTTTCATTGTGTGCATCCATATAACGCATCCAGTACCATGAACTTCCAGCCCAACCTGGCATTGTATTCAATTCTAATGGAAAAATCGTTACATGATCTACTAAATCTGTATTAACAACTGTATTATTTTTTGTATCCCAAGCCCAAACAGCTGCATTTCCTAACGGAGGCAAACCATCTTCGGTTGGTAAGTATTTCTCTACTTCCGGCAAAATGATTGGCAAATGCTGTGCATCGATCATTTTAGGCAATCCGTTTACATAATAAACCGGGAATGGTTCTCCCCAATAACGCTGACGGGAGAAAACAGCATCACGCAAACGGTAATTTGTTTTTCCGGTTCCCTGTCCAATAACTTCTAATTCTGCAATTGCTTTTTGAGTTGCCTCTTTATAGTTTAATCCGTTTAAGAAATCAGAATTAGCGATTTCTACATTGTCTTTTGATCCGTATGCTGCTTCAGAAATATCAACATTAGCGAAGATATTTTTGATTTCCGGCATTCCGTTCTGACCTTTAAAGAAATTAGCAAAAGCATAATCTCTTTCGTCTCCGCAAGGAACCGCCATTACAGCACCCGTTCCGTAACCAGCCAAAACATAATCCCCAATCCAAACCGGGATTGGTTCTTTTGTAAAAGGATGTTCTGCATAAGCTCCTGTAAACACTCCCGAAATGGTTTTTACATCGGCCATACGCTCACGCTCAGAACGTTTTGCTGTTTTTTCTATATACGCTTCAACTGCGGCTTTTTGCTCCGGAGTTGTAATTTTAGCGACCAAATCATGTTCTGGTGCCAAAGTCATAAAAGTAACTCCGAAAATTGTATCAGGTCTTGTTGTAAATACTTCGATAAAATTTGTTTCAGGTTTCACGTTTAAAGTTTCATCACTTTGCGCATCAACTTGAGACGTGGAACCTGAAACCTGAAACTTAACTAAAGCCCCAACTGATTTCCCGATCCAGTTTCTTTGAGATTCTTTAATAGACTCACTCCAATCAATATTATTTAGCCCCTGAAGCAAGCGTTCGGCATAAGCAGAAATTCGCATACTCCATTGTGTCATTTTTTTTCTTATAACAGGAAAGCCTCCACGTTCTGAAACTCCGTTTACAATCTCGTCATTTGCCAAGACAGTTCCTAAACCAGGACACCAATTTACCTCGGTTTCAGCCAAATATGTCATTCTGTATTGCAACAAGATTTTTTCTTTTTGCTCATCAGAATAAGAATTCCATTCATCAGCAGTAAAAATCGCAACATTATCATCACAAACTGCTTCGACCAATTTATTCCCTTCTTCTTCAAATACTTTTACAAGATCTGTAATTTCAAAAGCTTTTCCTTGTTTTTTGCAATACCACGAGTTGAACAACTGAATAAAAATCCATTGTGTGTGTTTGTAGTAATCAGGATTTGAAGTTCGCACTTCGCGGCTCCAGTCAAATGAAAAACCAATTTTATCTAATTGTTTTCTGTAACCTGCAATTTGTTTTCCCTCTTTATCAACTCCACCATCAATGTTTACGCGTGTTGTATCTTCCGGACGTTGTCCAGTCTGAATCGCATATTGTTCTGCCGGCAATCCGAAACTGTCGTAACCCATTGGGTGCAAAACATTAAAACCCTGATGTCTTTTAAAACGGGAATAAACATCTGAAGCAATGTAACCCAGCGGATGTCCTACGTGTAATCCTGCTCCAGATGGATAAGGAAACATATCTAAAACATAATGTTTAGGTTTTTCAGAATTGTTACTTGCTGCAAAAGTTTGGTTTTCTGCCCAATATTTTTGCCATTTAGCGTCTATTTCAATCGGATTGTATTTCATTCCCTGTTTTATTTATTTTTTTAAAGAGTCATGCTTTCGCTTACTCAGTTCGTTTTTTAAGATTCAAAGTGGTAAAGTGACAAAGGTTCTAAGATTTATCACTTAACAAATTAAGGCGCAAATTTACATTTATTGTACGAAAGTTAAAAGTTTGGTCGTTATTAACTTCAAATAAAGAAATTCTTTATTATTTTTACCACATAATTTAAGCAAACTATGAGTTCTAACTTTGATAAATTTCAAAAGCGCAGGTTAATTTCCTCTTATTTTTCGGTTGTATTAAGTGTTTTTCTGGTATTATTCCTTTTAGGAGTGCTGGGATTATTCATTATCAATTCTAAAAAACTGGCTAATGATTTTAAAGAAAAAATTGCCATGACGGTTTTCTTTAAAAATGAAGCTAATGATAGTGTGATAAAAGCATTTAACACTGAATTGAAAAGAGCTCCTTTCGCAAGATCTTATGCTTATGTTTCTAAAGAAAAAGCAGCAAAAGAACATACTGATATTATTGGTGAAGATTTCCTGACCTTTTTGGGAGAAAATCCATTATTGAACTCTTACGATATTCACTTAAAAGCAGATTATGTGGAAAGAGACAGCATCACCAAAATCGAAAGCCGTTTACGTCAAAACACCATGATCGAAGATATTGTTTACGACAAACAATTGGTTAATCTGGTAAACGACAATATCAAAAAAGTTAGTATGTGGATTTTGATTATTAGCGGTTTCCTTGCTATAATTGCGGTTTTACTAATCAACAGTTCATTACGTTTATCTATACACTCTAATCGTTTTATCATTAAAACCATGCAAATGGTGGGTGCAACAAAATCGTTTATCCGTAAACCTTTTGTTATGCGAAGCGTAAAACTGGGAATGTTAGGTGCAGGATTGGCAATTGTTGCCCTGATTGGTCTTTTATTTTATGTAGAAACCAATTTCCCAACATTAGGAATCTTAGAAGACAA
The DNA here is from genome assembly GCF_001602525.1 of Flavobacterium chilense. GTDB lineage: Bacteria > Bacteroidota > Bacteroidia > Flavobacteriales > Flavobacteriaceae > Flavobacterium > Flavobacterium chilense. The sequence goes on along the minus strand of NZ_LSYT01000002.1, from coordinate 845,580 downwards.
AGCCTTAATTGGTTTGGTTTTATTAGCTGTTTTCGGGTTAGGTGTTTTAATTACCTGGGTAAGTACACACTTTGCTACACAACGTTTCCTTAATTTAAGAACTGACGATCTTTATTAATTTTAGATTCAAATTATACCTTCGACTTTACTCAGGTAACAAAAAAAACAAAGATGAAAAACAACAATATTAAAGAACAGCAAATACAACCACAAAAACAGGAATTTCTTTTTGATGGTATTAATTACAAAATTCTATTGATTGGAATTGGTGTTATCGCACTGGGATTTATTTTAATGTCTGGCGGTGGAAGCGATAATCCGAATGTTTTTAATGAAGATGTTTTTAGCTTTAGACGTATTCGTTTAGCTCCAACAACTGTTTTAATTGGTTTTGGAATTACAATTTATTCTATTTTCAAAAAATCTAAATAGACTTTCTTTAGACTGCTTAGACAACTTAGATCTTTAGATTATTAGATTAATCGCTTTAAAAAATCTGACATCTGAGAAGTCTAATAATCTAACAATCTAAATTAAATGAATACATTACAAGCTATCGTTCTTGCCATTATTGAAGGAATTACTGAATTTCTGCCTATTTCTTCAACTGGTCACATGATTATTGCCTCTTCTTTTTTTGGAATTGCTCACGAAGATTTTACTAAACTTTTTACCATCGTAATTCAGCTTGGTGCTATACTTTCTGTAGTAGTTTTATATTTTAAACGTTTCTTTCAGACCTTCGATTTTTACTTTAAACTTTTAGTTGCGTTTATTCCGGCTGTAGTTTTAGGATTATTATTAAGTGATTTTATTGATGGTTTATTAGAAAATCCGGTTACGGTTGCGGTTTCTCTTTTAATTGGCGGATTGATTTTACTAAAGGTTGACGACTGGTTCAACAAACCAAATTCTGCCGAAACCTCTCAGGAAATCTCTTATCTGCAAGCGTTTAAAATTGGATTATTTCAATGTCTTGCCATGATTCCGGGAGTTTCACGAAGTGGCGCAAGTATTGTGGGCGGAATGTCTCAAAAATTAAGCAGAACTACTGCTGCAGAATTCTCATTCTTTTTAGCCGTTCCAACCATGTTGGGCGCAACAGCAAAAAAATGTTACGATTATTATAAAGCCGGATTCGAATTATCTCACGATCAGATTAATTTATTAGTTATTGGGAACGTAGTTGCGTTTATCGTAGCGCTTTTGGCAATTAAAACCTTCATTGGATTTTTGACTAAAAATGGTTTTAAAGTTTTTGGTTATTACCGAATTATTGCCGGAATCATTTTATTAGTGATTCACTTTTTCATTCACCCGCTTACCATTATATAATGACACCTGAAGAATATTTAGACGGACAGGTTTTACTGATTGACAAACCTTTAAAATGGAGTTCGTTTCAAGCTGTCAATAAATTAAAATACCTTTTAATCAATAAAGTTGGACTTCCTAAAAAGTTCAAGATTGGTCATGCCGGAACTTTAGATCCTTTGGCTACAGGATTATTATTGATTTGCACAGGAAAATTCACCAAAAAAATCTCTGAACTTCAGGGACAGGCAAAAGAATATACGGGAACTTTTTATATTGGAGCCACTACTCCATCTTATGATTTAGAAACAGAAATTGACGAGACTTTTCCAACCTCCCATATTGATGAAGCTTTAATTCACGAAACGGTAAAACAATTTCTGGGCGAAATCGATCAAAAACCGCCTATTTTTTCGGCTATTAAAAAAGATGGTGTTCGTTTATATGAACATGCACGTGCCGGAGAAACGGTAGAAATTGCCAGCCGAAAAACAACAATTCATGAATTTGAAATTACCCGCATTGCACTTCCTGAAATCGATTTTAGAGTCGTTTGCAGCAAAGGGACTTATATTAGGTCGTTAGCTTTTGATTTTGGGAAAGCCATGAATTCAGGTTCGCATTTAACGGTTTTACGCCGAACTAAAATTGGTGACTACGATGTAAAAAACGCCATCGACATTACTTTATTTGAAGAAAGCTTACCATTAAAATAAAATATCTTTTTCCGGATTATTTTAACAAATCTATGCTATTCATTTTTTTGTACTTTAGGCGCACGCTTTAAAACAGAAATATGAAAAACATCTTTTTGATATCATTTTTGATTTTTACGATATCATCTTATAGTCAAACCGATAATCAAAAAATTATTTCGACTGATATTGATCATTTTTGGAATGCCTACGACAAAATTATTACCGAAAAAGACTCTGCAAAACAATACGGCTTTTTAAAAGAGCTCTACATCGATAAAGCAACTCCAGGTTTAAAGAGTTTAATTGAGGTTCGAAATTATACCTCTAAAAATTTTATCGATGCTATAAATAAATGCCCTAAATTCTGGAATTCCATCCGCTCAAATACTTTAAACGCCAAAGAAGTTTATCCGGAAATTGAAGCTGATATTAATAAACTCAAAGAAGCTTATCCTGATTTAAAACCTTCGGTTATTTACTTTTCTGTTGGTGCTTTCAGAACCAACGGTACGATTCAAAATGACCGAATCCTGATTGGAAGCGAACTAAGTCTCGCAGACGAAACAACCATTATTGACGAACTGCCTGAATGGAGACAGCCTTTTTATAAAGAATATGAGCCGAAGAAAAACATCGCTTTGCTGTGCACTCACGAATATGTGCATACACAGCAGAAAGAGCTGGTAGAAAATTTATTGTCTATGTGTTTATACGAAGGTGTTGCCGAATTTATTTCGTGTAAAGTAACCGGTAAAAATTCAAGCAGTCCCGCAATACAATTCGGAAAAAACAACCAGCAAAAAATAATCAGCCAGTTCATCTCAGACTTATATAGTATCAGTAATAATTATAACTGGCTATGGGGAGAAAACAAAAACAGTTTAAAAATAAGGGATCTTGGTTATTATATTGGCTATGAAATCTGCGAACGGTATTACAATTCATCCAAAGACAAGGCAAAAGCCATAAAAAAACTTATCGAACTTGATTATCATAATGAAAAAGAAATCGGGCAAATTGTTGATGCTACAAAACTATTTCCCAAAAGCTTAAAAGAAATACATCAGGATTACGAAAAACAACAACCAACTGTCATAGCGATATCCGGTTTTAAAAACGGAAGTCAAAAAGTAAAACCAGGGCTAACAGAAATTACCATTACATTTTCAGAACCCTTAAATGGTCGTAGTACAGGCATTGATTTTGGTCCGCTTGGCGAAAAATTTTGCCCAAAGATAAGTCCGGAAAGAATCTGGTCTTCTGATTATAAATCCTGTACTTTTAAAGTTGATTTAAACCCTGATCAAAAATATCAGTTTCTGATCACTAACAGTTTCAGAAAACAAAACGGAACGAGATTAAAACCTTATCTGATCGAATTTAAAACCACAAAATAACATTTTACGCCTTAAAGTTTTGACAGATCAATATGAAAAGAAAACTAACTCTATTTACTTTAGCATTCCTTGTAAACTTGACTATTTCTGGTCAGGCAAAAAAAATCACTTATTTGCAATTTGATATTGCAGCGTCTATAACCGGTAATCCAGACAGAGATAATCCTCCAATTAATGGCGAATCATCATCGTCTAATGCTTTTTTTGTACCAAACGGACTGGGAACAAAAGTTGGATATGGCGTTCATTATAATAAATGGCTTACTCTGGGAATTCACAGTGGAATCGACTGGAAATGGGATGATAAACTTATTGCAGTACCTGTTTTTCTAAATCTTGGATTAAACCCTAAAGTAGGTCCTGAAACCAGAATTATGCTTCAGGCCGGTTACGGAAAAGGTTTTGCAATAGGCCGTGGTAACTTAAACGGAGAATACAAAAAAATAAAACTGGGAATTGGTTCTGATGATTTTACTCTTTTTGCAGAAATTAGCGAATATGATTTCCCGCTTCATCATAACAAAACTGTTGGAGCTATTTCTATTGGAATAACTTTAATGGATTTCTTTTATTACAAACAAAAAGACTAATCATTACCATTTAAAAGCAAAGAAGCACATTACATATATAAGTTGTAATGTGCCTACTTCTAAAAGTAATGTTACTCCATACTTGTTTGTTTTTTAATTAGTAATGAGGAACATTTTTCCCTCCAAACAAAAATGTTGAGAAAAAATCGTAAAACCTTTCGAATAACTTTTTCATAACTGTGTTTTTTAGTGTTAAACATTAAATAGACACCAGTAAAAAGAGTAAATCAAAAAGTATATAATAGAAGTGGGATAGCTATAGCAAGATACAAAAAAATCTTTATATAAAAATATTTTTGTGCGTTTTTTAAAACACTACACTATTTACTATCAACACCTTACAAACAAACAGCTTCAGACATTTACTACAAAAACAAAGCCTAATTACAATCGATTGTACTTAATGTTTTCCATGATTTCGACCAGTTCTTTCTGTACAGAAAGTCCTTTATCTGCCAAATACCATAATTGTAAATCGGTTTTTATTTTTTCATCAATTACACCAAACTCCCTTTTATGATTTGCCATTAATTCGGCCGCTCCTTTGGGTCTTGGCCCCCAGTCTGCACGAACAATTCCGGCTTCTTTACAAATTACAATAACTTTAGGGATTGCTCTTCCGCCATTGGTTAAGTATTGATTCATTAGTTCTTCATTTTCATCTCGAAGCACAATTCTCAAATCAATCTTTTTATCAGATGCAAGTGCCATTTTATTTAAAATTGGAAGAATTTGCGCAGCATCTCCGCACCAGCCTTCAGAAATTACTAACCAGATATAATGTTGCTCTAAACTTTGTAGTTTTGAAATAACATCTTCAGAAATCACAATTGTTTTTTCCAATCGGTTCATTCTGGCTTCATTTAATTTAGAGTAATTGGTAAGGCTTTCAGATTGCTCGTTCCCTGTTGACTTTCCTTCGTACAATAAATCCGTTACTAATTTTCGATATTCAGCATAAGAATGGCTATTGAATAATGCTTTGGCTACAGTGCTTTTCATAAGTATTTATTTTGCTTAGCATAAAATTACGGATTTTAAAAAGATCCCTGAATGACTTTTGTCACATTCGTTTGAAAAAATCATAAAATCCTTTATAAATTAAAATTCAACGCGCTATTAATTTTTTGCAAACATTATTTTTAAAAATCAGAATATGTCTATATTTGCACAAATTAACGCAACACACACATGAAATATAAAAGAATTCTTCTAAAACTTAGCGGCGAGGCATTAATGGGTGATTTACAATACGGAATCGACCCTAAAAGATTAGCCGAATATGCTGAAGAAATTAAGCAAATTCACAGTAAAGGAGTAGAAATTGCTATTGTTATTGGAGGAGGAAATATTTTTAGAGGCGTTGCAGGAGCAAGTGCCGGAATGGATAGAGTACAAGGCGATTATATGGGAATGCTTGCTACCGTAATTAATGGTATGGCTTTACAAGGCGCACTTGAAGACAAAGGAATGAAAACGCGTTTGCAGACGGCGTTAAAAATGGAATCTATTGCAGAACCTTATATTAAAAGAAGAGCAGACCGTCACCTTGAAAAAGGAAGAATTGTAATTTTTGGTGCCGGAACAGGTAATCCATATTTTACTACTGATACTGCAGCTGTTTTAAGAGGAATCGAAATCAATGCAGATGTGATCTTAAAAGGAACCCGCGTTGATGGTGTTTATGATTCTGATCCTGAAAAAAATGCATCAGCAATAAAATTCGATATGATCTCGTTTGATGATGTTCTTAAAAAAGGATTAAATGTAATGGATACAACAGCTTTTACATTAAGCCAGGAAAACAAATTACCAATTGTTGTTTTTGATATGAACAAAATTGGAAATTTATTAAAAATCTGTGAAGGCGAAAACATAGGAACTGTAGTTAATATTTAGACTACTTTAGATTGTTGGAATTTTAGATCGTTAGATTTTATTAAATTTTAGACAATCCTTTTAATGTGATAATAAAAAAACAAAAAACATATTAGTTAGTATAATTAGATGCTGCCATTTTTAGAAAAGCTAAAAATCAAATCATCTAAAAATCTAAAAAATCTAAAAAAATGACTGAAGAAATCGATTTTATATTAGAAAGTACTGAAGAATCTATGAATGGTTCGATTGCCCATTTAGAGAAAGAATTTCTTAACATTCGTGCAGGAAAAGCTTCTCCGGCAATGCTTGGAAGCGTTTTTGTAGATTACTACGGAGCCTCAACACCACTTTCGCAGGTGTCTAAAATTAGTGTTCCGGATGCAAGAACAATTACATTGCAGCCTTTCGAGAAAAACATGTTACAAACCATCGAAAAAGCAATTATGATTGCCAACATTGGTTTTAACCCAATGAACAATGGTGATGTTATCATTATTAGCGTTCCGCCTTTAACAGAAGAGCGCCGTAAAGATTTGGCTAAACAAGCTAAATCTGAGGCAGAAGATGCTAAAATTGGAGTACGTAACGTGCGTAAAGACGCAAATAGCGACATTAAAAAATTAGAAAAAGAAGGAACTTCTGAAGACATTTGTAAATCTGCTGAAGAAGAAGTTCAAAATCTGACAAATACCTATATCAAAAAAATTGATGAATTATTGGCTGCAAAAGAAGCCGAAATCATGAAGGTTTAATCGTATTTGAAACAAAATAAAGAATCCGTTTGGTTAAATTGTACCAGACGGATTTTTTTATTCTTATTTTTGCATACCAAAATTACATTCTTTTCGTTTTGAAACTATAATATTCTGTATGAAGCTATTTTGTTTATTGACTTTGTTTTTTACGCTTAGTATTCAGGCGCAATTTCAAATAAACGGAATCGTAACCGATTCCAACAATAAACCTCTACCATTTGCTACGATAACCACTTCAGACAACATCAATACCATTACAGATGTTGATGGAAAATTTATCTTTAAACCTTCGGCAAAAGCAAACAGTTTCTCCGTTTCCTATATTGGTTTTCAAACCAAAGTTGTTGCCATCTTAGAAAACAAAAAGTTCTATCCGGTTTCACTTGCCCAAAAAACGGATGACTTAAAAGAAGTTATTATTTCCAATGAAAATCCGGCTTTAACGATTATCCGAAAAGTAATTGCCAACAGGGACAAAAACGATCCGCAAAAAAAGCTAAGCAGCTTCGAATTCAAAAGTTACAATAAACTAATCGTAACCGCCAATCCGGATTCTATCGACGGCAGAATTGATTCTACGGCATCTTATAAAGATTTAAGTAAAAAACGAATCAACATTGACTCTTCTGATTATAAATTCAAAGAAATAATCAGCAAACAGCATTTGTTTCAAACCGAGAAAGTATCCCAATATCAATTTGGGAACCACAAGCTTAAAGAAACCATTCTGGGAACTAAGATCTCAGGCTTTAAGAACCCTATTTACGAAGTTATTGCATTCAACTTGCAGTCGATTTCGATTTACGATAATAAATATGAGCTGTTTGAGACTAAATATGAAAATCCAATTTCGAACAGCGCACCAGCCCATTACAATTATAAAATCCTCGATACGGTAAACATAAAAGGTCGCGATACTTATATGATTTACTTTAAAAACAAACAAAAAAGAAAATCATCAGGATTAGAAGGTGTTTTATATATTGATCAGGAAAACTTTGCCATAGCCAAAGCAGTCATGCGTATAAAAGGCGTTCTGGACATTAGCGGAATCCATGAGTTTGAATATGTACCCAGCGAAAAAGTCTGGTTTCAGAGCAATACCACTTTTAAAATCGTAAAAGGAAAAAACGACGATGATATCAAGATTTTAGGCGGGACAATTCAGTTTGACGGAGATGTCGAAGACAACTTTGAACCCAGAAAAAAATCAGCTTCAGACTTTACTTATTTACTTTCAGAAAGTAATAACTTCGATATTCATTACAACACAAATCCTGCTATAAAAAATCCGGCACTCTACATGGAGATTCAGGATGATGCCAGCAAAAAACCTGAAGAGTTCTGGAATAAATACCGTAAAGAAAGCTTAGACTTAAAAGGACAGAGAACATACCAGCTGATTGATAGTATTTCGATCAACAAAAAAATTGAAAACCGTCTGGGTTTCGGACGAAAAATCATCAATGGTTATATCCCAATCGGACCAATAGATCTTGACTTAAAAAAGATCATAAGTTATAATAATTACGAAGGTTTCCGTCTAGGCCTGGGTGGTATTACCAACGATCGTTTTTCTAAAAATTTCAGAATCGAAGGATATTCAGCTTACGGAACAAAAGATGGCGAGATTAAATACAGCATCGGAAGCGGCGTTTTACTGGATAAAAGCACAAATACCTGGATAAACGGATATTATACAGATGATGTTCGGGAGATTGCCAGTACTGTTTTTGCAGTAGACAAACGCGTTTTCAAAATTTACGATCCGCGTCCTATCAACATTAGCACTTTTTACCAGTATACCAGCTGGAAAGCCAATGTACAGACAAAAATTATCCCAAAAACAGAAGCTATTCTCGAACTGGCCCGAACTGCAGTTCAGCCCGAATTTGATTATCTTTTTAATTACAACGGAAAACTGTATTCGAGTTATATCATGACTACAGCAATGGTTTCGATTGTCTGGGCGCCGTTTAGCGATTTTATGCAAACTCCAACCGGAAGAAACGAATCTGATAAAAGGTTTCCCCGTTTTACTTTTCAATACACCCAATCACTGCCAAACGTTTTAGACAATGATTTTACTTTTGGCAAGATCGATTTTAAAACAGAGTACGAAAAGAAATACTTAAACGGTCAAAAAACAAGTGCATTATTGCAGGGAGGTTATGCCATTGGCGACGTTCCGCTTACACATTTGTACAACACCATGCCAAACAACTTAACCAAAGAAACAGTAGTACAACGTATTACTTTTGCGGGCCGAAACAGTTTTGAAACCATGTATTTTAATGAGTTTTTCTCCAGCCAGTACATATTTTTTCAGCTTAAACACGGTTTTGACCGAATCAGAATACTCAAAAAAGTACGTCCGTCGTTAGTATTAGTAACCAGAATGGCGTGGGGACATATGGAAAATCCCGAACAACATGTTGGACCGGAGTACAAAACATTAGACAAAGGTTTCTTTGAATCGGGAATTGAATTAAACAAAATTTACAAAGGTTTTGGTCTTGGAGGATTCTATCGCTACGGACCAAATCAGTTATTGAAATTCGAAGACAATATAGCAGTTAAGATTTCTTATGTGCTGGATTTGGGATTATAAATTAAATTCCAACAATTTTAAAATTCCAATTACATATATAGTTTGTCACTCTGAACGAAGTCGAAGGATTAGGAGCTGTTTCCTGCTATCCGCTTGTATCTTTTCCTTGCTAAAGAAGCAAGAAAAAAGATACCGCTTCTATCAGGGCTAGGATTTAGTTTTCATAAAAAAATACATCAATAATCGATAGGGCTTCGACTTTGCTCAGCCCGACAGATATAAAAGCAAAAAATCCCAAACCCAATCGTAAAATTGAAGTCTGGGATTTTTAATATTCTTTTTTACTTTCGAAAAACTTAAAACTATTGTTTTATATAGTTTCCAGACAAAGCACCTTTCAATTCTATCTCCCTGCCTGATTTCTTTTTAAAAGAATATCTTACTGGCAATATGCCTTTTTGATGATAGTATTCAACGACATAGGTACCAGAGGTCTTTTCAACGATTTGTATACTGGTAAAACCAAGTCTCATTGTCTGTTCGGTAAAAGAGTATGAATTATTATATATTATATCTCCTTTAGTAAAAGTTAGGATTTCTCCTGTGTCTTTTTTCTCCCAGGTACCTTGTATCCAGTCCGGATTTTCAAAAAAACCATCATTAGCACTATCAGTTGAACATGAAACAAAAAACAACGATAATACTAAAATAATTATTTGCACTTTTTTCATTTTAAACTAATTTATTATTTTTCTAAAATAAATATAACAAAAAACATTAAAAAAGTTATATGTAGATGTTTCGATTTAACAGTATTAACATTTTAAAATCCTCCTTTATATAACAAATTGTTAATCCATAATTATTCTTATAAGAAATATAAACAACTAAAAAGTGCTGTAATAACCTTGTATGAGCTATCCGGATTCTTGGATTTTAAGCAAAAAAAATCCCAAACCCAATTATAAAATTAGGTTCGGGATTTTTAATATTTAAAGTTTCAAAATTATGGTTTCAAAATCAATACCGAAGGTGTATTGTTCAGCCATGTACTTTGAGATTCTATTAATTTCTTCCAGCTGTCCAAACTAATCACCATTAGGTTTTGGTTTTCTAAAAACTCTTTTTTAATGGTTCTGTCGTGCATAATCATAATATGATTTGGTGCAATTTGCTCAATCGAACGAATTGTTTCCTGAATATCTCTTGTGTTTTTCACCTCTCCGCTGGCATCCAGAACAGTAATTTGCGAACCATTATTATTGATTAGCTTCTTAGCATATTCGATCAGAAAAGAATCTTCTTTACTAAAAATCGGCATAAAAACCTGATTCACTTCTTCCAAATCCTTATCGATAAAAATTCCAACCGGCATTTTACTTTTTGCGATAATATGACGTGTTCTTTCATCAAAAGGCGAATTCTCAAATAAACCTTCTTTTCCGGTAAACTTATCAATCAAACGATCCGGATTTACAATTCGGGTAGTAAATCCAAGGATTTTTCCAAGCAAAGTTCCTTCAAAAATAGATTGTCCTAATCCTACCAATAACAAATCATATTCTCCCTGATTCGCAGTATCTATAATATCTGTATCAATATCATTAGTTACTTTAAAAACACTTATCATATTTTGGTTCAGGCGCTCTGATTCCTGAATCACCGGAACCAGCATTTTGCGTTCGTGATCTTTTACATCAAACGAGTGAATCTCTGTACTCAATGACAAATGCATAGCGGTTACAATCGAATTATCGCCTTGTTTCTTCACCAGACTATTGGCAATTCTCAATAATTTTTTACCTCTTTCGGGAGTTGCAAATGAAAGCAGAATCTTGTATTTACTTTTATTTCCAATTTCCTGAGGGATTGCCGTGATTTTATCTTTAAATATAAAACCTATAAAGTCCAAAGCCGGTCCTGTCATAAATGTAGTTACCAAAGCCATAATAACCATCATGGTAAAGATTTCTGTAGACAAAACGCCTAAATCATATCCAATATTCAAAACCACCAATTCCATTAAACCACGAGTATTCATCAACGCTCCAATAGCTAAACTGTCTTTCCAGCTTTGTCCAACAAATTTTGCTGCCAGCGCACTTCCTAAAAATTTACCGGCAACAGCAACTGCGATAATCAAACCAGTTACTTTCCATAAAGCAGGATCGCTCAGCAAACCAATTTGTGTACGTAAACCTGTAAACACAAAGAACAACGGTAATAAAACGATGATCGCAACGTCTTCTACCTTTTCAATAAATATATTTCTGAATTTATTATTTTCAGGCATAATAGCTCCGGCTAAAAATGCTCCAAATAAAGCGTGAATCCCTATTAATTCAGCTGCATAAGCAGAGAATAAAAGTGTCAAAAAGAAAATAGCCACAACAGGTTTGTTCAGACTTTCACGGGTTGAGTTTAAATCTCCAACACGTTTCAGGAACGGACGTACTATTTTTAGCATGATAATTACATACAAAAGAGCCAGTCCAATTACATATAAAGCGCTGGTAAAAGAACCTGCTTTTACAATTGCAATTACAACAGCCAAAATGCACCATGCTGTAATATCATCGGCAGCAGCACAAGTTATAGCAATGGTTCCCAGTTTTGTTTTTTGCATGCCTCGCTCCTGCACGATTCTCGCCAATACCGGAAATGCAGTAATACTCATGGCAATTCCCATGAACAAACCAAAAGAAGCAAACTCAACCCCAACCGGAGCAAAAGTGTGGTAGATAAAATAAGCTAATGACAGACCCAGGGCAAAAGGGATTACAATACTTGCGTGACTTATAACTACAGCATCATGTGCTTTATTTTTTAAAACTTTTAAATCCAGCTCCATTCCAATAACGAACATAAAAAGAATCAAACCAATCTGGCTTAGGAATTGTAGGTTTCCTAAAGATTCTTTTGGAAATAAAGCGGCTGAGAATTCCGGAAAATACATTCCGACCAAAGAGGGTCCTAAGACAATACCGGCAATCATTTCTCCAATTACTGATGGCTGTCCGATTTTTCTAAAAACCCATCCAAACAAACGTGCAACTAAAATAATGGTAACAATTTGTGCTAATAAAATAGCCAAAGGATGTTGTAAGTTTTCGACCATTGAATGAAGAAAATCATTCCAATGATTGCTTTCGATTTGTTTATGTACAATTCCGCGCCCCACTTCGAGTGCAGCACCTTTTGAAATTACCCAATATATCAGAGCGGTAAAACCACCAATGACAGTAACGTAAAATAAGGAGTTTTTAATGTTATTCATAACTCGTTTTTTAATTTTATTGGTGCAAATATCAGAACTGAAAATCAAGTGAAAAAGCAATTTTAAACCTAATTTTCAATGTATGTAACAAGTGGGAAAAACTTTGTAATAAGTTATACTATTTAGCAATAAACCACTGCTGACCTGATTAAAATTAGAAGGATTAGTATGTAAAAAGGGCTTCGACTCCGCTCAGCCTGACATTTGTAGAATCATCAACAATGGTCATTTTAATCAAAGCCAAATTCTTATTCAGCTTCGTATTTGTAAAATTAAAAACAACTGTCACCCTGAGCGAAGTCGAAGGCTCGATGACACAAAAAAGGGTTCGACTTTGCTCAGCCTGACAATTGTAAAATCATCAACAATGGTCATTTTAATCAAAGCCAGATTCTTATTCAGCTTCGTATTTGTAAAATTAAAAACAACTGTCACCCTGAGCGAAGTCGAAGGCTCGATTACACAAAAAAGGGCTTCAACTCCGCTCAGCCTGACAATTGTAGAATCATCAACAATGGTCATTTTAATGAAAGCCAGATTCTTATTCAGCTTTGTATTTGTAAAATTAAAACAACTGTCATCCTGAGCGAAGTCGAAGGCTCGATGACACAAAAAGGGCTTCGACTCCGCTCAGCCTGACAATTGTAAAATCATCAACAATGCTCATTTTAATGAAAGCCAGATCTTATTCAGCTTCGTATTTGTAAAATTAAAAACAACTGTCATCCTGAGCGAAGTCGAAGGCTCGATTACACAAAAAGGGCTTCGACTCCGCTCAGCCTGACATTTGTGCGTCATGATTATTAACCTACAACTTTACCTTTTTCAAAAAGTCAGAACGATAGGTTTCGCTCAAAATCATAGTACTGTTTTTATCATTTTTTTCTAAATGATGCAGGACAATTTCGTTGTGGTTAAAGAACTTTATTGATTTTACCGCCACGATTTCTTTTTTGTTTACACGACAAAAATCAGCATCCGGCAATTCGTTTAAAAGCGTATCAAACTTTACATTTTTAAGATTCAGAAAAGAACCATCAGCCAAAAGAACTGTTTTATCCCGACTATCACTAACCGCAGTTTTGATATACTGAATCTGATTAAAATATAATAAGGTTTTTCCTTTATCCGTATTAAGCTGAATGAACTTTTTCGCCGTTTCTGGTTTCTGAAAACGTTCAAAAGCTTTTGAAATCGCTTTTTGTAAACGTTCCAGTTTTACCGGTTTGGTAATATAATCGACCGCATCAATATTAAAAGCATCGGCAGCATATTCTTTGTAAGCCGTACAAAAAATAACCAATTTATCTTCGAGCATTTCTGCCAGATGCAAGCCATCCATACCCGGCATTTCGATATCAGATATTAAGAGATCAAAATCAAGGTTTGGAATATCAGTAAGAAGTTTTTCAGGATTATTATACGTTTTTACAATTTCGACTTCGGGAATTTGTTCACAAAGCATTTTTAAGTATGTTAATCCCGGCAACTCATCGTCCAGAAGCAAGCATTTCAGTTTTGTATTCAAGGAGATCTATTTTTAGATGAGCAATATAAACATCATTTTCTATAAACTTATCCAGTTTGAAATTGTTTTTGTAAATGATGCGCAAACGATGTTCTAAAGTCGCATGACCAAAACCGCTTCGTTCTTTTTTGAGTACTTTTTTATCTGATATTTTATTCGAAACGGTCATAAAAAAAGCATTGTCCTTAAACTCAAAAACAACCGAAATAAAAGCATCGGCACTTTGCAGATCAGCGTGTTTAAAGGCATTTTCGATTAAATCAATCGAAATTAAAGGTGCCAATAGAGGCTGATCGTATAGTTTATCTTCTTTGTTGATGTTGGTTTTAATCTTTAATTCAAAAAGCGGACTAATTTTGATTTTATTGATTTCGATTAAATTCAGGGCAAAATCAATTTCTTCTTTTGCTGTGACAAATTTCTTTTTGCTTTCGTATAAAATATAATCCAGCACATTCGCCAGTTTATCTAAAGCAAAATAGGTTTGGTATGCGTGCGACTGAATCGAATTCAGGATATTTTTAAACAAATGCGGATTCAGTTTTGATTCGAGAGTTTCTAACTGCAAATCATTCACTTTCATTTCGAGTGCATAAAAACTCTTTTCGGCATCGTCTTTTGCTTTTTTGAATTGCATTAATTGGTACATCAAAAAGCAAATGATGAAAATTAGCAATAATAGGATTGCTAAAAAAATTAAAGTGATGGTATTGTTTTCCTGCATATGTTAAGATTCTAAAGTTTTTTTTGCCACAGATTCACACGGATTAAAATGAATTTTTGACAGGCTGTGCTGTAATTTATTTTTAAAAATCATCTGTGTAGATCCGTTTCATTGGTAAAACCTGCGGGTAATATTTCTAGTGACTGGAAACAAACTTTAACCCGATAATAGAAGCAATCAAAGTTGAAAGAAAAAATATTCTCCAGAATGTTGCCGGTTCTTTAAAAACTAAAATTCCGACTAAAACGGTTCCGACTGCTCCAATTCCTGTCCAGACTGCATAGGCGGTTCCAATAGGTAAAACCTGTGTTGCTTTATATAATAAAATCATACTGATTGAAAGACATACAAAAAAACCAACCATCCAGTATGTTGAAATAATTCCGGTTGTTTCTTTAGCTTTTCCAAGGCATGACGCGAATCCAACTTCAAAAAGTCCTGCAATAATTAAAAAAATCCAATTCATTTTCGTTTCGTTTTAAATTAATTGCAAATATGAGAAAAGCTACCGACTAAACAACGAAAAGAAAGAAATATATCACAAATTAGATCTTAACGTTTTGTGTTAACATTAAGTAAATTACAACTCATTGTTTACATTTTAGAGCACTTTTCACTACATTTGCAACCATTTTTAAAGATTTTATGAAAAACGCTGTACAAGTTGGATTCTGGGAAAAACTAGCCCGAATCATACTTAAGAACCGAGTTATAATACTAGTAATCCTATCTGCTTTAACAATTTTCCTTGGCTATCAATGGAAAAACCTTGCCATGACTTATACTGAAGCAAATTTGCTTCCTAAAGATCATATCGTAAATAAACAATACAGAGCGTTTTTAGATAAATTTGGTGAAGAAGGAAACCTTGTTGTTATTGGATTTCAGGATCCTAAATTTTTCACGCCAAAAAATTATGCTGCCTGGAATGAATTGATGACGGGTTTAAAAAACTCTAAAGAGGTTGATTTGGTGGTTTCGCTTAACGATTTAAAGAAACTGGAAAAAGATACGGTTAACGAAAAATTTGTACTGACTCCGTTTATTGATCAGCAAAAAGCACTTGATCCGGAATATTTAAAAAAGATTCAATACGATTTGTTTCACAATTTGCCTTTTTACGAAGGATTATTGTTTAACAAACAAAGCGGAAGTATCCGTTCTGCAGTTTACATTAACAAAGCTCTTGTTAATACAGCCGAAAGAAAGACTTTTATTCTTGAAAACCTGGTTCCGAAAATAGACAAATTCGAAAAAACAACCGGAATTGATTTGAAAGTTTCAGGAATGCCGTATATCAGGACGATTAATGCCGATAACATGAAAGGCGAAATTGGTCTTTTTATTGGCGCGGCATTGTTTACTGTTTCCCTGATTTTCTTTTTCTTTTTCCGTTCGTTCAGAGCTACTTTTATTTCGATTTGTATTTTAATCATTGGTGTAATCTGGTCTTTTGGTACACTTGGATTGTTTCATTATAAAATCACGATCTTAACGGCTATTATTCCACCATTAATTATCGTAATCGGAATCACGAATTGCATTTTCCTGATTAATAAATACCAACAGGAAATCAAATTACACAACAATCAGGCAAAAGCTTTACAACGTATTATTTCGAAAATTGGAGTTTCGACTTTAATGACGAATTTAACCACTGCAATAGGTTTTGCTACCTTTATGATTACGGGTAATGATTTGCTTTTTGAATTTGGTTTAGTGACTTCGATCAATGTGATTTCGGTTTATTTACTAACGCTTTTAATTGTACCAATTGTGTACAGTTTTATGGATGTTCCGGGCGAAAAACACTTGTACCATTTAAATAAAACCTACATCTCTACTTTATTGGATTTTGTTGAAAATGTGGTAAAAAACAAACGAAAAGTAATCTATACTATTTATGGTTTGCTTTTGGTTTTTAGTGTAATTGGAGTTGCTCAAATGAAAGTTTCCGGAAGTTTGATTGGCGAAATGCCAAAAAGTGCTTCATTCTATAAAGACATTTTGTTTTACGAAAAAGAGTTCAACGGTGTTATGCCGCTCGAAATCATGATTGACACCAAACACAAAAAAGGTGTTATGAAATTATCGACAATGCGTAAAATGGATGAACTGCAAAACACTATTGCCGAAATTCCTGAATTATCAAAACCGGTTTCGGTAGTGAATCTGGTTAAATATTCGAAACAGGCTTTCTATAACGGGAAACCGGAATATTACCAATTGCCAACTTCGCAGGAACAGACTTTTATTTTATCGTATGCTAAAAATGCGACAAAAAACAGCAAAGACAATTTAATGAAGGCTTATGTAGATTCGACTGGACAATATGCCCGAATTACAACTTTCATGAAAGATATTGGAACTCAGGAAATGGCAAGAGTAGAGAAAAAATTACGCTCAAAAATTGCCGAAATTTTTCCGGAAGACCGTTACGAAGTCACTTTAACCGGAAAAGCACTGGTTTTCCAGAAAGGAACTTCTTATCTGGTTGACAACTTAATCGAATCGTTGATTTTTGCAATTCTGGTAATTGCTGCTTTGATGCTGTATTTATTCAGATCGTTCAAAATGGTAATGGCATCGGTTATTACGAATATTTTACCGCTTTGTATTACATCCGGATTAATGGGTTATTTTGGAATCCCGTTAAAACCTTCAACGATTTTAGTATTCAGTATTGCGTTTGGAATCTCGGTGGATAATGCGATTCAGTTTATGGCAAAATACAAACATGATTTAACGCAAAACAACGGAAAAGTAAAAAGATCGGTTTTCAGTGCTTTGCGAGAAACCGGAATCAGTACTTTCTATACTTCGGTCGTTTTGATTTTAGGTTTTGCCACTTTTACGCTTTCCAGCTTTAGCGGAACAATCGCGCTTGGTGGATTAATTTCCTGTACTCTGGCATTTGCGATGTTTGCGAATCTATTGGTTTTACCGGCTTTGGTTTTGACTTTTGAGAAGAAGAAAGCGAAGAAAGAGGATTTGGAGGATTAAGTTTTTTTGCCACGAATTCACGAATTTTCATGAATTAATTTTATACGGAACGTTAAGTCTTTGCGAGGAACGAAGCAATCTCATTTGCCGGATCAAACTTTTTCTCTTGTTGCTAGTGCGATTGCTTCGTTTCTCGCAATAAGAAATAAAAAATAATTGCATCTTTTGAAAACGAGAAGCCTAGCCCCGATAGCAGCGGCATCCTTTTGTTGCTTTCTTTAAGCAACAAAAGATATAGCGGATAGCGGGAAACAGCTTCAAAAATTAATTATTATCGTTTATATTTGCACTTATTACACAACAAATAATTTAATTTCAATATTATATATAAAATGAAACACACAAAAGTTAAAGACTTATTAAACAGTACGACGACGCTTCAGGAGGTTAATGCAAAAGGATGGGTGAGAACTTTTAGAAATAATCAGTTCATCGCGCTTAATGACGGTTCTACCATTAATAATATACAATGTGTTGTTGATTTTGAAAATACACCGGAAGAAACTTTAAAAAGAATTACTACCGGAGCTGCAGTTTCTGTTTTTGGAACTTTGGTTGAAAGTAAAGGTGCGGGTCAGAAATATGAAATTCAGGTTTCTAAACTGGAAATTCTTGGAGATTCTGATGCGGAGAAATTTCCAATGCAGCCTAAAAAACACTCTTTAGAATTTTTACGTGAGAATGCACATTTACGTGTTCGTACAAATGCTTTTGGAGCCATTATGCGTGTACGTTCGGTATTGTCTTATGCAGTTCATAAATATTTTCAGGATAAAGGTTTTGTGTATGTAAATACGCCAATCATTACCGGTTCTGACGCCGAAGGTGCAGGAGAAATGTTTAAAGTTACGGCTTTACCATTTGACAATACACCAAGAACAGAAGATGGAAAAGTAAATTATAAAGAAGACTTCTTTGGAAAAGAAACCAACTTAACGGTTTCAGGACAATTAGAAGGTGAAACTTTTGCAATGGCTTTGGGTCAGATTTATACTTTTGGACCAACTTTTAGAGCAGAAAACTCAAATACTTCCCGTCACCTGGCTGAATTCTGGATGATTGAGCCGGAAGTTGCTTTCAATGATCTTGATGACAATATGGACTTGGCTGAAGATTTTATTCAGTATGTTATTAAGTATGCTTTAGACAACTGTAAAGATGATTTGAAATTTTTAGAAGGAAGACTTCTTGAAGAAGAAAAATCTAAACCTCAGGCGGAAAGAAGCGAAATGAGCTTGTTAGAGAAATTAAACTTTGTATTAGAAAACAACTTTAAACGTGTTTCTTATACAGAGGCTATTGATATTTTGAGAGATTCAACTCCAAATAAAAAGAAAAAATTCAGTTACCTTATTAACGAATGGGGAGCTGATTTACAATCAGAACACGAGCGTTACCTTGTTGAGAAACACTTTAAATGTCCGGTAATTTTATACGATTACCCGGCAAACATTAAAGCGTTTTACATGCGTTTGAACGACAACACTGAACCTGGAAGAGAAACAGTTCGTGCCATGGATATCCTTTTCCCTGGAATTGGAGAAATCGTTGGTGGTTCTGAAAGAGAAGAGCGTTATGATGTTTTGGTTGAAAAAATGAAAGCCTTAAACATTGATGAAGAAGAACTATACTGGTATTTAGACACCAGAAGATTTGGATCAGCAACACATGCAGGTTTTGGTTTAGGATTTGAGCGTTTGGTATTGTTTGTTACAGGAATGACAAATATTAGAGACGTAATTCCTTTTCCAAGAACTCCTGGAAGCGCTGAGTTCTAAGAAATAAAGTTTTTGCCACAAAGGCACAAAGACGCTAAGTTTATTTTTAAAACTGAATTAAAGATTCTAAAAAAATTAAAATAATACCACGAAGACACAAATTCACAAGTATTATTTTAATTTTTTAGTGAAGATTTAAAAACTTAAAAAACTTTGTGCCTTCGTGTCTTCGTGGCAAAACCATAAAAAAATATGCTCTCTGAAAGAACGGAAGAAATTGGAAAAATAATTGTAAACTCGGCTTTTAAAGTTCACAAACAACTTGGCCCCGGATTATTAGAAAAAGTTTATGAAGTTTGTCTGGCTCATGAAATCTCAAAAGCTGGTCTTGATGTAAAACGTCAAGTTGATATTCCAATAGTTTATGACGGAATTGAATTTAGCGAAGGATTAAGATTAGATTTGCTGGTTGAAAATTCTATAATTATAGAAATAAAAGCAGTTGAGCAAATGAATCCAGTTTGGGAAGCACAAATTATTAGTCAGTTAAAATTACTGGATAAAGATTTAGGCTTTTTAATTAATTTCAATGTTCCGTTAATAAAGAGTGGTATCAGAAGATTTATAAATACAAAAAGAATATTTTAAAATTCTTAATAAGAAAGAAAACATCGTGTCTTAGCGCCTTAGTGGCAAAAAAACACAAGAAAATAAAAAAACTTTGTGCCTTCGCGCCTTAGTGGCAAAAAAATAGCGTCTTAACTATGCTCAAGCAATTTTTAAATTTAAAATTATCTCAAAAATTATCTCCACAGCAAATACAGCTGATGAAGTTAATTCAATTGCCTACGCAAGCTTTTGAACAACGTTTATTAGAAGAAATGAACGAAAATCCGGCTTTGGAAGCCGGGAAAGAAGATGAATACGAAGCGGATGAATTCGCGAATGAAGATTATGACGATTATGATGATGCGGAATCTGACAGAATCGAAGCAGACGATATTAACATTGACGAATATCTAAGCGACGACGATACTCCTGATTATAAAACTCAGGTGAACAATTACAGTGATGACGAAGAACGCGAAACGCCTTTTGCTTCGCCAATTAGTTTTCATCAGGATTTAATCAATCAGCTGAATACTTTTATTCTGAACGATGAAGAACGCGAAATTGCAGAATTTCTTGTTGGAAGTATTGATGATATGGGGTATATCCGCAGAAGTGTTCCGGATATTGTAGACGATATGGCTTTTACTCAGGGTATTTATACGGATGAGAAAATGGTCGAAAAAATGCTTCAGGTAATACACGAGCTTGAACCTTCAGGAGTTGGAGCACGTGATTTGCAGGAATGTTTATTGTTGCAATTAAAACACAAAACACCAACTGAATATGTTGATTTAGCCATTGACATTATCGAGAATCAGTTTGATGCTTTTACTAAAAAACATTACGACAAATTGCTTCAGAAATACGGTGTTTCGAATGAACAGCTTAAAAAAGCAATTCACGAAATCGAAAGGCTAAACCCAAAACCGGGCGGATCTTTTACCGGAAACAATAAAGTAACTGAAAATGTGGTTCCCGATTTTGCAATCAGAATTGTGGATGGCGAACTGGAACTGACCTTAAACGGACGAAATGCTCCTTCTCTGCATGTTTCTAAAGATTATCAGGAAATGATGCAGACGTATAAAGATTCCCGTGATAAATCGTCGGCTCAAAAAGATGCCGTTCAGTTTATCAAACAAAAACTGGATTCGGCTAAATGGTTTATTGATGCCATCAGACAACGTCAGGAAACTCTTTTTGTAACCATGAATGCGATTATGCATTATCAGGAAGAATTTTTCCTGGATGGCGATGAAACGAAGCTAAAACCAATGATCTTAAAAGACATTGCAGATATGGTTGGTTTAGATATTTCGACAATTTCACGTGTGGCCAACAGTAAATATGTTGAAACTCCATACGGAACCAAACTAATCAAAGAATTTTTCTCTGAAGCGATGAAAAACGATCAGGGCGAAGATGTTTCGACTTTAGAAATCAAGAAGATTCTTAAAAATACGATTGAAGAAGAAGATAAAAAGAAACCTTTACCAGACGATCAACTGGCTGAAATTTTAAAAGAAAAAGGATATCCAATTGCAAGAAGAACAATTGCAAAATACCGTGAACAACTTGATATTCCGGTGGCGAGAATGAGAAAGAAGATTTAGTTTTTCTTTTTATAAACCATATAAGGAACATAAGTTCATTTAAAAAAACAGACCCGACAAGTTTTTGATTTGTCGGGTCTGTTTTTTTTTGTCATTAAACTGAACCGAAGTCCAGTTCCAGAAAAAATGAACAAGAGTCGTAAAATCTATCCGTTTTGTGATTTTTTATAAGTACCCGGCATAACGTCAAAGTGTTTTTTAAACGTTTGGGCAAAATGACTTATATTACTATAGCCTAACAATGAAGCAGCATCAGTAACATTACAGCCTTCATCTAAAAGTTCTTTTGCTCTGTCCATTTTTTTACGCATAAAATATTCTCCATAATTTTCCCTGAACAAAGTCTGAAACATGGTTGCAAACTTGGATGTGCTCATGAAACATGCAGCTGCAGCTTTAGAAATCGTCAATACATAGGTAAGGTTTTGTTCCTGCGTTTCTTTGAACTCTATAATACGCATGGCATCAGGCGAAACAGAGTTTTCCTTATCGGCATATTCCTCTCTGAGGTTGTTAAAAAATAAAGCGATCAACTGACAGGCATATCCTTCAAGAAGCTGTTTCAGATTAACTCTGCTGGTATCTAACTCCAATATTTCGTTTACCAGCTCATCACTTTTGCTATCGAAATTAGCAACAGCATGCATGGGTAAAGCATTGGCAAACTCTTTAAATCTGGTAAGCTCCAACGGTATGGGTTCTGTAATGTTTTTTATACCCCAGCTTCTATGCGCAAAAAGCTGTACATACCGTATAGCTGCATTTTTAGGCAACAAAACAGAAGAATTGAAAGCATGAGAACTAAGTACTACCGACTTTACAAGATTATCAAGAACATTAATCGCCTTACCATCACTCTGTGTTACTTTATTAGCATGTTCACTAATATCAAAAATAAGTCCGTAGTAGTCGTTTCCCTGCAATTGCTTTTTTTGCAACAGCACATCATCCATAAGCATTACATCCACACATAACATCCCTAAGTTCTCGCTCAATTCGTAATATTCATACCTTCCCTTCGCCACGGATGGCGGAAATGTGAGCTTATTGTCCTTAACTGATACTTTCATCCCGATACTTTTACTGAAAGCATTGGCAAAATCGATCAGCCACTGGCTTGAAGTATTAAAATAATATTCGACTTCTATCATAATATTCGACTTAGTATACCTATTATTTATATTATGATAAAGAATATTTCAATGCCTTTTTACAACATTGCGATAGGTCTTTGGAGACACTCTGAAATATTCTTTAAACACCCGTGTAAAATGGCTTTGGTTTATAAAACCTACAGATCTTGCAGCATCAACAATCTCCCAGTTTTTCTTTAGCAATTGGGCTGCCTTATCCATTCTTAAGTCCTGAAAAAACTGCAAATAACTTTTAGCATACATCGCCTTAAACAAAGCTGCAAATTTTGAAAGGCTCATGTTACAGCTTTTAGCCAGCTCCTCTAATTTAGGAAGCGGCAGCTCCAGATGTTCTTCTATCTTTTTTCTGGCTTCGATAATACGTACCACATTCTGGTATTTTAATACTGTTCCGGGTTGCGAATGCCCCGCCTGTTTTTCTAATGCGAGGGCAATTAAACGTTTGGCATATCCTTTATAAAAAAGTTTTACCAGAAAAGCAGGCGGTTCACTTGTTATAATTTCCTGTGCCAACAATACAATCTCCAGATCTAAATCAAGGGTAAATTGTAAAGGAGCATCTTCTAATAACTCTTTTTGATACGGTATCTGATTTTGTTCTCCTTTAAGCTGATATTTATTAATGACCCATTCCCGCGTTAACAATAACACGACCATTTTGATGGGAGTATTTGCCGGAGCGACCCACGTCAATCCTGTTTCACTGGTACTATATAATATTTTTTTTTGCCAGCTTTCTCCTTTAACCAGTTTTTCTTCTCCATCTTTATTGACCATAAAAGAAAAAGCAGAAAGATTAAAACTCATGGCATGAAAGTAATTGATTTCGGCAGGAAGGCGAATAAAATTTACATCTTCAGAAAAAACACAATCCAAAATCACTACTCCAAGTCCGGTATCTACATCATAACAGGCTAAAGTTCCTTTTCCTATAGATTCAGGAAAAACAAGCCTATTGTTTTTTACGGTTACTTTTTGAGAAGACACTGCATTAAAACCCGCTGCCATATCATTGAGATAGCTGCTGCATGTGGTTAAATTATACTTTACGTTTAACATAAATAAAAGTTATATTCGCTCATGACCTTGCATGAACTCTTTTGTTTGAGTAACAAGAAACTGCATAAAGGCAGTAAGAATAAGGACCCCTGAAAAAATTTGATTACCATCTTTCCTTAAGGAATGAGACAGACACAAACAAACGTAAACAACAGACAACTAAGTATTTGAATATAAAATTACAAAAAAAATATTTGAACTTGCTACACAGTTTTATTCTAATACATATACAAGATATTTTCTATAACATAAATCATGAACAGCTAAATTGGTATATTAAAACCATTTATTTTTATGCGTTGCCAATGTTTATTTTTTGCATCAAATAATAAAAATATGTACTTAGAACAATTTAAAATATCTTTAATTTTAATCATTCAGATAAATTATTTCCGAACCATCTACATGAAAAACTCCTGAAAGAGAGGGATAAGCCCTGCCATCCGAACCTGCCGGTGGGCTGAGTGTTGAAGCCGATCCAAATGTCGCCTGGTAAGCAGCAGGATCAGCCGGGTATCCTGCATCATTTTTTCCGGTTATCTGAAATGTATAAGTTGCTCCTTTAATAACCCTGAACCTTGTACCCAGCCAAAGACACTCCCTCATACCCACAACAGTACCGCTTCCGGATACCCCAATAGCAGCTGGGCTTGCTGCCGTTGTTACGGCACTACCTGCAATAGGAGCTCCATTCTCCAGAGGCTGAAGTGTAATAGAAATATTGCCATATTGATAATTATTCACAGGATTAGCCATAAAATAACCGCCAAAAATAATCATGCTTACATCGAGTGTACCATTTGCAGGGGCAGTGTACGACATACCATCGAAATATGAATAAGGAGCAGAAGTACCAAGATTAACCGAAAGAGTACCCTTTGCCGCTTTCCAAAAAAAAGTGCGTTGAAAAGCCGGCATCACCCAGTTGGCATTGCCCGAAGTATCGCCTGCAGTTAACAGGCTTCCTGCCTGAGCAGCATTTCCATCTATGCCTTTTGCTATTGAGCTTGTGGTCGTTGCTAATTTATTGGCATTGTTGATATTATTGTTTGCCATATTTAGTGTTTGTATAGCCGTGTGATTGCCCAGGTTGTCAGCTTTAGTGCCAGTTGTCCCTGCAACAAGTCGTTGCCACTTGGCACCATCCCAATAATAATAACCTGTACCGCTCCCTCCTGTAACACTTGCATTGGTATTGTAAACCAATAAACTTGTAGCGGGTGAACCGGTAACTATAGGGCTACCAGTGGTTATATCGCTTAAACTAACCTGCGGAATTAATAATCCTTTTTGTGTAGCACCTTCTCTCAAATCTAATACTGCTGAAGGAGACGGATTATTACCCGTCATTCCTATCTGAGCAAAAATACTGTTGTTCCAAAATACCAACAGCAACAAAAAAGCGGTTATAATAGGTAATTTTTTCATTTTTTATTTTTTTGATGTTGTTTTCCACAGGTCAAAACTTGCAAAACCAGTGTTTATTTTCTATCAATATATCTTATTAATTTGCCATAAAGGTGCCCATCATATAAGAAACAAGAGGGGTACCTCCATAGTCTGTAAAACTTCCGGCTATACTAGTACCTCCAACATTATTGTACTTATACAAATTAGCAGTTTCTATAGTAAAGGTGTAAGAAGTTCCTGCAGTAACAGGAAATTGTGTAAAAATAACCAGACCAACAGGATTTTTACCCGAATTGGAGGTGGCACTTTGTGAACTCCCGTGTATTTCACCATAAGTTACTACTGAACCTCTTGGGTCAGCAATGGGTATGCCGCCAGTGCTTGCCGTAAAGCGCACCCCTGATTGAAACATTGCCGTAGCTATCCCTGGACTAGTTATATCACTCATAGCAATAAAAACGGTTGCTTTTATGATGACATAACCATTTTTAGATGGTATATACGCTAAACCGGATAACCCCGGTACAGTTATCCAGCTATTCAAGGTGCTAGTGGAGATAGAACTCCCGGTACTCTTTAGTACAAATAAACCGCTTGCATTTGCTTCTATCTCGGGTAATGGTTTCCATACTATATTCCCCTGTGTATCGGCTGCAGTGGCCACATTACCGGGCTGAGGCGCTGCACTATCAGTTCCCAAAGCAATGGCTTCCGTTTGTGTAGAAGTTTTGTTAGCCGCATTAATGTCAAAACCAGACATGTTCAAATTCATGGTGGCAGTATGATTTCCTAAATTATCACCTGTCAAATCCTCCATATTAGTCAGTTTCTTCCATGTGTTACTTTCCCAGTAATAATATCCTTTTCCTCCTGTTATGGCAGCATTGGTGTTATATACCAGTAAACTTGTAGCCGGCGTAGTTGCAATAGGTAATGTGCTTGTTAAACTCACCAGACTCACTTGTGGTATTAGCAGTCCTTTATTGGCAATAGCCCCGCCAGATGTAGATTTTCGCAAATCCAGAATTGCCGTTTTGTCCGGCGAATTATTTGTTGCACCTACCTGTGCCAAAGCTTTGTTCCCTAACAACCATACAGGAAAGAGAACATATATCATAATTTTTTTCATTTTTACTGTTTTGTCTTGTTAACTCAAATTAATTAAACTGACCTGGCAAGGGTGCGAGTCCTAACAGCGTTCCCATAATATAAGAATTCACTACTCCTCCGCCTGCTGTAGTAATACTGCCTATTGAAACCGGCGAAACAAATCCCCCTGCTTCATTTTTATTACCAAGCTGACTACTTGTTCTAATGGTGTAAGTTGTTCCTTTAATTACAGGAATCAATAATTGCAGTACCATTTTTGCCGGAAACTTATTTGTTGCAAAAGAAGCGAGTTTACCATTGGTATACATCTCATCTACCAGTGTAGCGTTATTATAAACAGCCAACCTGCCAAAACAATCAGCCGCAGCATTTGTCTGAGCAGGAAGACCTTCTATCTGACCATAAAATATAGCCTCCAACATTAATGTTCCGGATCCCGTAGCGGTATAGGTAAAATTGTCAAGATTAGGAATTGGAGCGAATGCAGGAAACGTGGTTGTAAAAGTCGCCGCACCAGTACTCTCCTTGTAAAAAGCAATCGTGTCTTTTGCCACCGAATAAGGTGCAGGTCTCCAGACAACATTGCCTTGTGTATCTATAGAAGTAGCCACATAACCCGCTTTCGGTAATAATCCGTCAGTGCCTTGTGCTATAGATTCTGTTTGGGTCGATGTTTTATTAATGTTCTGGATATCGTTATTGGTCATATGTAAGATGTCGGTTGCTTTATGGTTTCCCAAATTATCCAAAGCACTAATGTTGTTTGGTATCAACAGACGACACCATTTGGCTCCGTCCCAGTAATAAAATCCCTCTCCGCCTGGCTGACCATTTAGGGCTGGCAAAGCGGTATTACTATTATATACCATCAGTCCGGTTTCAGGTGCGTTATTTACTATCGGAGCAGGATTATCAAGTGCGACCAGATTTACGTTAGAAAGCAGAAAGCCTTTATTATTCATTCCCGTCATATCTAATGCTGCAGATTTATGCGGATTATTGATGACCAGTCCAACTTGTGCATAGATTACTTTACAACTTAACAACAAACAAACCAATATGGTTTTAATCTTATTATTCATATAAATATTGTTTAATGCTTTGTGCTGTGAAGATGAATTTTCTAAAAAGCACATGGGCAGTATTTTACTATTGCTTTTTCGGGGACAAAATTACTTTGGTAACCCAAAAAAGCAGCAGCAGTATTTATTTAAAAAATGTTCTGTTTTTGTAATTTTTACAGATTTACACAATAGCAGTAATATCAAACTTTTAACCTGCTCAAACACAGAAAACAGCCATTAGTTAGCAAACAGACCATGAAAAAAAGTACAAATACAATAATTAATTGTTCTAAAAACGTAAAACTAAACTGCTGTCAAAATAAAAACAAGTACTCCAAACCAGGTTTCAAAAATCAGGTTCAACCTTGATAAACTTGTTTTGGTAAATCGTAAAAACAAAAAACCCGACAGAATTTTACAATCTGTCGGGTTTCTTGTTATGGGATATTTTCTAATTATTTATACTGATCCGGTAATATTTTTATTGGAAACAAAAATGCTTTCTTTTTGTCGCTATAACTATAAATCAATGTATAATCATTGTCTCTAAAAACTTTAAGTCCGGGATTTGCCTTAGCGGTACTTATCAGGCTTTTTTCGATTTCTTCCTGTATTACACTTACCTCTGCCTTTTCTTTTGCTACATTTAGTAATGTCAGGTTGTACTGAACAACTCTTTCTTTGGGTAAACTTACACTGTCTAAACGAATTCCTTCCTGAATAATCAGCGGGCAGTTTTTATTATATTTTGCTACTAATTCTGTTGCCTCAGTATTAACTTCATCAACATTTTCAGAAAGATAAAACTGAAAAAAAACGGCTAATGCCAACGCAACTCCAATTACAATGAACAGTAAGAGATTCTGTTTTCTTTTATTTTCTTTATCCTGCATCCTTTATAAAAAATTGAATTTAAAATCTATTTTTCCTGATTTTTCTTCATTGCCTTAAAATACGCTGCACGGCTAAGTGGCTCATATTCTTCGGTTTCACCAAGCATTACTAATTTGTCATTATCTGTTTTACGGAAACTGTAGTTTGCCAGATTTCCTGTTCTGGTGCAAACCGCATGTACCTTGGTAACATATTCTGCTGTTGCCATAAGTGCCGGCATTGGTCCAAACGGATTTCCTTTAAAATCCATATCAAGTCCCGCTACTATCACACGAATTCCCTGATTGGCAAGATCATTACAAACGGTAACAATTTCATCATCAAAAAACTGTGCCTCATCAATCCCGATCACATCGCAACCTTGTGCTAATATCAAAATATTAGCGGCAGCAGGAACCGGAGTTGAACGAATTTCGTTGGCATCATGAGACACCACCATTTCGTCATGATAACGGGTATCAATAGCGGGTTTAAAAATTTCGACTCTTTGTTTGGCAAATTGGGCGCGTTTTAATCTGCGGATTAACTCCTCGGTTTTACCCGAAAACATTGATCCACAAATAACTTCAATCCAACCAAATTGTTCTTTGTGATTTACTGTATTTTCGAGAAACATTTTGTATTTTTCTACCTTTAAAAATGAATAGTTTTTATTACTTTGTACTGGTAATAAATCAACGTAAAAAACTGCTGTTTTTACGGTTTTTCAAAAGTAGAAAATTTTTATCAAATCGGAGATTCGCAAATGCTTATTAACAGAAATAAAAAAATATCTTTTAGATTTCTACCGGGAATAAAGACATTCAAATACAAAATATACTAAAATACCCTATTCACTATAATTTCAAAAGTTATGAAAAAAAAATTGGAAGCCGATTTAATCAGCATTGCACATCGAATTTTAAAGCTTAAAAACAAATCCGATATCAATCAATTGTATCTTGAAACTCAGAAATTATATGAGAAACTGGCGATTTTAAAATTTGTAGAGGAAAACTTCGACACCTTAAAACCTACAATTGGTCAAAACGAAATTAACGCTGAAATTGAATCTATTTTTGATAAAGAAGAGATCATTCCTGCAGAAGTTAAGACCGATGCCCCAATTGTGATTGAAGAAACTCCGGCTGAAATAACCGCTACACCGGAAATTATGGAAGAAGTAAAAGCAGAAGAAGTTATCGAAGAAATCGTTGCTGAAGTTCCCGAAGAAGTAATTCCGGAACCGGTTATCGAAACGATTCCGGAACCAGTAGCTGAAATTGCTGTGGAACCAGTTATCGAAAAATTCGAAGAACCTGTTTTTGAACCTAAAACAGAAACTACTGAGGAACTTTCTTTTACAACCGTAAATGATTTAAAACCAATTCCGGATTTCAAACCCGCTTTTGAATTGGAGCCACTGGAAGAAAATGAACCGGAAAAAGAAGAACCAAAAGCAGAAACTTCATCAAAACCAGGTCCTGTTACAATTTCATTTGAAGATTTTGGAATCAATTATGCAGATGCTCAGTTTGTAAAAGTAGACAGTTTCGAAAATGTGACTCCTACTCCGTCGATTCCTGAATTTAAAGAGAAAAAAGCAATTGTTGAAACGGCTATTTTAGAAACTCCGGCAGAAACAAAGCCAATTACACTAAACGAAAAACTGGCAAAAGGTTTTCATATTGATCTTAATGACCGAATTGCTTTTACCAAAAATCTTTTCGGCAACAGTTCTGAAGATTATAGTCGTGTTTTAAATCAGCTTTTGACTTTTGACACCTATGGCGAAGCTCAGGAATTTATCGAAAATATGGTAAAACCAGATTACAATAACTGGGAAGGAAAAGACGATTATGCAGAGCGTTTCTTAGGAATTATAGAAAAGAAATTTTCATAAAAAGTAAAACACGAATTTCACAGATTTACACTAATTCGTTTTTGTGAAATTATAAGCACTTTAATCATTCGTGTTAATTTGTGCAATCTCTGTTTAAATATTTAAAATTAATTATGTCTAAATTATATATCGTTCCAACGCCAATTGGCAATCTCGAAGACATGACTTTTCGGGCCATTCGGGTTCTTAAAGAAGTTGACCTGATCCTGGCCGAAGACACCAGAACGAGTGGAAAATTGTTGAAGCATTTTGAAATTGGCACACACATGCACAGCCATCACATGCACAACGAACACAAAACAACCGAGAATTTAATTGCACGTTTGAAAGCCGGCGAAACCATTGCCTTAATTTCTGACGCAGGAACTCCGGCAATCTCAGATCCCGGTTTTTTATTGACGCGCGCTTGTGTCGAAAATAAAATCGAAGTGGAATGTTTGCCCGGCGCAACTGCCTTCGTT
Source organism: Flavobacterium chilense (assembly GCF_001602525.1). Lineage (GTDB taxonomy): Bacteria > Bacteroidota > Bacteroidia > Flavobacteriales > Flavobacteriaceae > Flavobacterium > Flavobacterium chilense. The sequence continues at coordinate 814,885 of NZ_LSYT01000002.1, read as the reverse complement.
CCCGCTTTAGTCAACAGCGGACTACCAAATGACAAGTTTGTTTTTGAAGGTTTCCTGCCTGATAAAAAAGGACGTCAGACTCGTTTTTTGGTTTTAGCCGAAGAAACAAGAACCATGATTTTATACGTTTCTCCGCATAAACTCGTTAAGACTTTAGCTGAATTTGTACAATATTTTGGAGAAGACCGACAAGTTTGTGTTTCAAGAGAATTATCAAAATTACACGAAGAAAATGTTCGTGGAACCGCAAAAGAAGTTTTAGCCCATTTTGAAAAAACAGCTCCACGCGGCGAAATTGTCGTAGTCGTTGCGGGAAAAACAATAGAAAAAGAAGCCAAGAAAAGTAAGTATTCTAAGGACGAAGAAGAATAACAGCCTGTTAGTTCAAAATACCATTTTGTCACATCGAGCGGAGTCGAGATGCAGCAATTGGTTCTCGACTCCGCTCGAACTGACAGTAAGATAATTTTAAAGACATTAATAAAAGCATATCATGAGCATTCAAACCTTTTTAGAAAAAGTAAAACAAACTCCAACACAAATCACATTTCCTGAAACAATTGCCGTAATCGAAGAAAATTACAACTTTACACCAACCACTTTTCAAAACGGAACACAACATAATGCAGCCGGAGAAAACTCTGGTTCCTGCAAATTATTTTCTTTCGCAAAATTGCAAAACTTAAGCAAAGAAGAAACTTTAGCTTGTTTTGGCGCTTTTTATTTTGAAGAAGTTTTAGGAGATCCAAACGGAACAAACCACCAAAACATTAGAAATTTCATCAACTTAGGCTGGGACGGAATTCAGTTTGAAGGGAATGCTTTAGAACAAAAATAATTTTATTTAAAATTTCGATTAACAATTTTTGACTTCAGATCTGAAAATCGAATGATTTAAGATCCTCTATAGCAAATCAAAAATCGTTAATCAACAATCAAAAATCTAAAATCAACTCATGCGTTGGACTATAAAAACAAAACCTTCTGAAGATAAAATCAAACATCTGGCACAAGCCTTAAATGTAGAAGATTTTGTAGCAACGCTCTTGATTCAGCGTGGTATTGAAACTTTTGATGAGGCAAAAAACTTCTTTCGCCCGTCATTAGAACATCTTCATGATCCTTATCTTATGAAAGATATGGACAAAGCGGTTGCCCGAATTGAACTGGCGATTGAAAATCAGGAAAACATTCTGGTTTTTGGCGATTATGATGTTGACGGAACAACGGCTGTTTCTTTGGTTTCGGCATATTTAAAATCACATTATCCTAATATTGCCACTTACATTCCGGATCGTTATCTCGAAGGTTACGGCATTTCGTTTAAAGGAATTGACTTTGCCGATGACAACGGTTTTTCTTTAATTATCGCTTTAGACTGCGGAATTAAATCGATCGACCATATTGCTTACGCGAAAGAAAAAAACATTGATTTTATTATTTGCGACCACCACAGACCGGGAGAATTTCTACCGGAAGCGGTTGCGATTTTAGATCCAAAAAGAGAAGATTGCTTATATCCTTATGATGAATTGTGCGGTTGCGGTGTTGGTTTTAAATTAATTCAGGCTCTGGGAAAAAACTGGGGCGAAACGATTCAGGACCTGATTCCGTATCTGGATTTGGTTGCTACGGCCATTGCGGCTGATATTGTACCCATAACCGGCGAGAACAGAGTCTTGGCTTATTTTGGATTACAGGTCATAAACAGTAATCCAAGACCGGGAATCAAAGCGCTGGTACATCAGGTAAAAAAGAAAACACTGGATATTACAGATGTTGTTTTTATCGTTTCTCCAAGAATCAATGCTGCGGGACGAATTAAACATGGCAATCATGCTGTTGAATTGCTGACGGAATTTAATTTTGAACAAGCACAACAGTTTGCATCTGAAATCGAACAATACAATTCTGACCGAAAAGATCTCGACAAACAAATTACCAAAGAAGCTTTTCAGCAAATTATATCCAATAACGAACAAGATCGCTTTTCGACAGTTGTTTTTCAGGAAGACTGGCACAAAGGCGTTATCGGGATTGTGGCTTCAAGACTTATCGAAACCTATTACCGCCCAACTTTGGTTTTTACTAAAAGCGGTGATAAATATGCAGCTTCAGCAAGATCTGTAAAAGGATTCGATGTTTATAATGCACTTGATGCCTGCTCGGAACATCTCGAACAATTTGGAGGACATATGTATGCAGCCGGAATGACGCTAAAAGCCGAAAATTACAACGCTTTTAAGGAAGCGTTTGAAAAACAGGTTGAAACAACCATTTTACCCGAAATGCGTACACCGGAAATTGAGGTTGATGCCGAAATTTGCTTCTCTGATATCACGCCAAAACTCATTCGGATTTTAAAACAATTTGAGCCTTTCGGACCTTTAAATATGACACCTGTTTTTATGACCAAAGATGCCAGGGACACAGGTTATGCTAAAACTTTAGGCGGAGAAGATGAGCATTTGAGGCTTTTTGTAAAACAAAATAACTCAGACGGAATTGCTGCAATAGGTTTTGGTCTTGGAAAAAAAATAAATATTGTAAAAAATCAAAATCCTTTTCAGCTGGCATATTCCCTGGCTGAAAACGAGTGGAACGGAAATATTTCAACGCAGCTTATGCTGAAAGACATCAGAACAAATGACAGATAAATCAACCAAGCCAGATCCGTATCAGGCACTTCGTTATAGAGAATTCAATGTATATTTATTACTGCGTTTTTGCATGGTTTTTGCCTGGGCAATGCAGTTTATCGTGATCGAATGGGAAGTTTATAGTTTAACTAAAAACCCCCTTTCGTTAGGAATTATTGGTTTGATGGAAGTTATTCCGGCAGTAGGAATGGCATTATTTGCAGGACATATTGTTGACAAAAGTGAAAAGAAAGGATTATTGGTAAAATGTATTCTGGGATTTTCTGTAATTAGTTTTGGATTGTTTTTATTGACTTGGCCAAAAGTTGTTGGTGATTTATCTCAAACTGTTGTTTTATATTCCATTTACGCTTTAGTCTTTTTGGGTGGATTAGTCAGAGCTTTTCTTGGACCAACTACTTTCTCTCTTCAATCGCTTATTATTCCTAAAAAAGTATACCCAAATGCTTCTACCTGGAGCAGTTCAGTTTGGCAGATCGGAGCGGTAATGGGACCGGCACTAGCTGGATTTTCCATTAACTGGATTGGCGTTCACTGGTCAATGTGCATGGTTTTCGGATTCTCCATTCTTGCGCTAATTGCCTTATCACAAATCAGCAAAAAACCAATCGTAAATCCAAAAATTGGAGAATCGTTAAAAGATAGTTTGACTGAAGGTTTAACTTTTGTATTTAAAAACCAAGTTGTTTTAGGCGCATTATCGCTTGACATGATTGCAGTACTTTTTGGAGGCGCCGTTGCCTTATTGCCTGTTTTTGCTCAGGACATCTTAAAAGTTGGTTCAGAAGGATTTGGAATATTAAGAGCCGCTCCTGCCGTTGGATCTTTTATTACCATGCTCGTTTCAGCTTACGTGCCTTTATATAAAAATGCTGGGAAGAAACTTTTGGTTGCCATATTTGTTTTCGGATTATCGATCATTTTATTTGGTCTTTCAACTTATTTCTGGCTTTCTGTTTTCGCTTTATTTTTAAGCGGATTGGCTGACGGAATTTCTGTAGTTATCCGTCAAACGATTTTACAACTTAAAACTCCAGACCATATGCGCGGACGCGTTGGAGCTGTAAATTCAATTTTCGTTGGATCTTCTAATGAATTAGGTGCTTTTGAAAGCGGTGCGACTGCAAAATTGATGGGAGCTGTAACGTCTGTTGTTTTTGGAGGAAGTGTGACGCTTTTGACCGTTGTAGTAACAGCATTAAAATCGCCTACTTTTAGGAATTTAGACCTTCACAGAGATATGGAAGATCATCAAAAATTAGAATAAATGAAATCAGCTTTTCTTGCTTTATTTTTGATAATATCCCTTTTCGTAAATGGGCAAAATCTCTATATCAAAACGTATGGAAACGAGAAGAACAAACCAATTATCTTTATTCACGGAGGTCCAAGCGGAAACTCAACTTTGTTTGAAGGTACCACAGCTCAAAAATTAGCTGATTCAGGTTTTTATGTCATTACTTATGACCGAAGAGGCGAAGGAAGATCTGCAGATCCTGACGCAAAATTTACTTATGCAGAAGCTTTTCAGGATTTAAATACTATTTACAAAAAATACAATTTAAAGAAAGCCGTACTTCTTGCTCATAGTTTTGGTGGTTTGGTTGCAACACTTTATACAGAGAAATACCCTCAGAATGTTAGTGCACTGGTATTAGCAGGTGCTTTGTTTTCTCAGCAGGAAACATACAATCACATTCTCGATTCGGTCAGGAAAATATACACTAAAAAGAATGATTTAGTCATGCTCGACAAAGTTACTCTTATAGAAAATCTTAATAAAAACTCTGCAGCATATCGAAAAGAATGTTTTGAACTTGCCGGAGAAAATAATTTCTTTAAAATACCAAACCCAACAGAAGAATCAAAAAAGCTATACGCAGATTATGATTCAGGTATTTTTTACAAAACCAATATCCGAAACAAAAATGCCCCGTTGCTTTTTTATCAAAACGAAACGCAAAATAACATAGATACCCGATCAGCTTTAAAAAAGATAAAATCTAAAGGTGTTTCTATTTATGCCATTTACGGAAAGGAAGATGGTATTTTTTCAAACGACCAGATCAACTCGATTAAGATTTTAGCAGGTCAAACTCACTTTGCGCTTTTAGATAATTGTTCGCATTACCTTTTTGCAGACCAGCAAAAACAGTTTCTGGCTTATATGAAAAAATGGCTTCATTGAAATTCTAAATCCTATAAGTGATATAAGTAAATTTAAATCACTGCATATCTCATGACTAAATGAACTTATATCATTGACCTGATATTCTATCTTTTTCAAAATTTTTAAGACTTTTTTATTTAGAATTAATATAAATAATATTTATATTTGTGAAATAAAAGGATCTGTAATGAGAGAAATAGAACAGTTATATCACAACAACTTCGGAATTGCTTTTTACTGGAAAAAGGAAAATGAAACTATAACAGATAAGGTACAATTGGTTTTTAAGGAAACCGGTTTCTATTTTACGATTCAGGAGCTTAATCATTTTTGTGATTTAATAGAAGACAGCATGATCGAAAATGCGTGTTGTGAAGCTTGCGAATTACAAAATTCATGTCATAAATTTTTACTGAAAACACCTTGCGCCGCTATTGATTTAGCAGTTTCTATAAAAGAACTAAAATCGATTAAAGACTTAGTTGAAGGTTCATTATTCAGAATTGAACTTGATGAATATGTTTACGGAGTTGGCTTAAACTAAGAAACATTCTAAATATTTTAACAACATATTTTCATTATTGAAATATATTTTGGTTTTACACAAAAAAAAGTATATTTACAGCAATGAAAAAAACACGCATTCTTTTTGCTGTTGTTGTTTTGATCGCTTTTCTCAGCAGTTGTAAAAACGAATCTGACAATTACATTGATCCACGCGGAACTGATTATGCAGGTTCTCAAAGCTGTATTCAATGTCATCAGGCACAATCTGAATCGGCTTTTCACAGTTCTCATTTCAAAGCCACTTCTCCCGCCACCAAAGAAAATATTTTAGGTCATTTTACAAATGGTCAGAATACTTTTGTTTATGATAAAGCCACCAAACTCGTTATGGAAGAACGTAACGACAGTTTATATCAGGTGCTTTACAAAAACGGAAAAGAAGTTGAAAGACATCCGTTTGAAGTACTTTTTGGGACTAAACATGCCCAAACAAGCGCTTTTTGGAGGAATCATTATACTTACGAATTACCTGTTTCGTATTATAAATCATTAAATAGCTGGGCAACCAGTCCGGGCTATTCGGCATCAAAAGTAAATTTTGAAAGAAAAATTGAAAAAGAATGTTATGGCTGTCATAGTTCTAATATTGCCAGCAGATATATTACAACCAGTTCAGACAGTATTAATTTTCTAAATCAGGAAGTAGAGGATTTTATGAATCCGAAAACGTTGGTTTACGGAATCGACTGCGAACGTTGTCATGGTCCTGCCAAACAACACGTTCAGAAGCATTTGAAATTTCCTGATTTAAAAATAGCACAAAATATTACTTCCTTTAAAAACCTCAACAGACAGCAAAAACTGGATGCCTGTGCAATTTGCCATTCCGGAAATGATAAATTAAAAATAAAATCACGTTTTCAATTTAAACCGGGAGATAATTTACTTGATTATTTTAGAGGAGTTCCGGGATCAAATGACAGCATTCATTATGATGTTCACGGAAATCAGTTAGGATTATTATCTCAAAGTAAATGTTTCAAAAAAAGCACCACAATGGATTGCATGACTTGTCATAATCCGCATGCCAATGCTTCTCAAAATCTTGCTGGCTATTCTAAAATATGCATGAGTTGTCATCAGGGCATTCAGCATAATGCTACAACCTTAAAAACAATGTCCGGAAGTCTATTGGCCAATAATTGTGTAGCATGCCATATGCCAAAACAAATGTCAAATGCCATCACTTTTCAGCTTTCAGGCAGTAAACAAAAATCAAATTACATTTTGAGAACGCATAAAATTGGAATTTACGCTAACAATAAAAAGTAATTATTGTTCGAATTTTTGAAGTTCAAAAGTTTCTCCGTCAAAAACACCGTAAGTAAAATAGCCAATCCAGTCACCCAGATTTACATAATTAGCATCTTCTCCAACAGGAATAATCATCGGTAAATGACGATGCCCAAAAATAAAGTAATTGTAATGTTTGGTTTCTAGTTTACGTTTGGCATACAAAACCAGCCATTCGTTTTCTTCACCTAAAAACTTCACATCTTCATCGCCTGAAATCAATTTGTTTTTAACCGATAAATATTGCGCCAGACTTACGCCGACATCAGGGTGCAGCCAACGGAAAAGCCATTTTGAAAACGGATTTGTAAATACCTTTTTCATTCGTTTATAACCTTTATCTCCGGGGCCTTTTCCGTCACCGTGTCCAATTAAAAACGTTTTTCCGTTAAAAGTAAATTCCTTATTATCATGATATACCGGAATATTCAGTTCGGTTTCAAAATAATCGTTCATCCACAAATCATGGTTCCCTACAAAAAAATAAATCGGGATTCCGCTATCTCTGATTTCTGCCAGTTTTCCTAATACACGTACAAAACCCTTTGGTACTACTGTTTTGTATTCAAACCAAAAATCGAACAAATCTCCCAATAGAAAAATAGCTTCGGCATCTTGTTTTACAACATCTAACCAGGCCACAAATTTCTGTTCGCGAGGCAAACTCAATTCAGGAGTTGGTGCACCAAAATGCTGATCAGAAGCAAAATATACTTTTTTCATTTAGATTATTAGATTGTTGGACTTCTTAGATTACTAGATTTCTTAGATTTTTAGATATTAAGATAAAAACTTTTGACTTTCGACTTTCGACTTTCGACTTTTGACTTTCGACTTTTGACTTTCGACTTTCGACTTTTTACAAATTATCAGACGCGTACCATTCGGCAAACGAAGATTCTGTTTCCTGAAGTTTAAGAGAGAATAGAGAAATTTCTTTAGGCAAACGTGCTCTGATTCTATCAGCAAAATCAACTACCATATTTTCGCTGGTAGGCTGATAATCGACTAAAATTACATGATGACCACGGTTTTTTAATTCATTTGCCAATTCGATATGTGGTGTTGTTTCGTTAAAAACTGTAGCATGATCAAACTGATCGACGATTTCTTCTTTTACAATTTTCTTCAGATCAGAAAAATCGATTACCATTCCGAATTTCACATTCGATCGGTCTGTGATTGGTGAACCAATAACTGTTACCGATAATTTATAACTGTGCCCGTGAACGTTTTTGCATTTTCCGTCGTAACCGTATAAAGCATGCCCGGTTTCGAAACTAAATTGTTTTGTAATTCTGATATTACTCATCGATTTGAATTTTAGGTTGCAAATTTACAAATTAATAACCGTTTTCATTTCTTTTTTTAGCTTTGTTATACATCCAGTATGCAATTCCGATCAAAACTATGAACGGAATAAACGATCCAATGACCACTCCAATCTGATAACCGCTATCAGGAGCATTTTTAATTTTCTCTGCAACATCTACTTGCTGAAGAAATAAAGCAATATTCATTTTCTTATTTTTTAAATTGTCTTAAGGCATTTCTGGAAAAATCAGACAGGACTAATTTTCCGGTAATTGCTGCACGCTCTATCAGTAACGATTCCCAATGTTCAGTTCCTTCCCAGATAATTTTCTTCATTTCGAATAACGCTTCCGGATTATAGGAACTTAATTTTTGTGCAAAATCTACAACAGCTTCATCCAGTTTGTCTGCCTGATGAAGTGCAGAAAAAAGTTTGTTTTCTAAAGCCCATTCTGCCGGTTTCCATTCGTGTGCTGCCAAAGTCATTTCGGCCATTGCAGCTTTTCCTATTTTACGGGAAACAGCCGGTTCAATCACAAACGGACCAATACCAATGGCTAGTTCAGATAATTTTACGGCACTTTCCGGTGTAGCCAAAACATAATCGCAGGCTGCAATAATACCAACTCCTCCTCCAACAGCTTTGCCCTGAACACGACCAATAATTAGTTTAGAACAATTGCGCATGGCATTAATCAAATGGGCAAAACCGGAAAAAAATTCTGCTCCCTGTTTTTCATTTTCTACCTGCAAAAGCTCATCAAACGAAGCACCGGAACAAAAAACTTTAGCGCCTTCGCTTTGCAAAACAATAACAGAGACTGTTTCATTAAGACTTAAAGAATTGATTTCGGCAGTTAGACGATTTAACAATTCACGCGGAAAAGAATTACTCGCAGGATGACCAAATTGAACCGTTGCGACATTATGATTAAAAATAGTCTGTAAAGAACCTTTCTGATTTTCTGAACTCATAAAAAAATAGATTTGATTGTAAAGTTACGTTTTTGAAAAATAATTTCACCCGAACGCTATTTGAAATTTGTTTTTTGAAAATTAATTGACTTTATTTGCTAACGATTTGGGGGATTAGCTCATTTGGCTAGAGTACTTGCCTGGCAGGCAAGGGGTGACGAGTTCGAATCTCGTATTCTCCACTCACTAAAATTAAGGCTTTACAGCAATGTAGAGCCTTTTTTTATTTCACTAGGTTAAACATAGGTCAAACATTTGTACTTTCTTTGTGTTTATGAGTTATTAAAAAAAGTTTTATGAATTCACCAAATACATTACTTTCATTTTATTTTAATATGCTTTTTGTAAATAGTATACAATCAGTAAGAGAATCCTTTAATAGAAATTCAACTTTTCAAAAAAATGGGTATTCCTACATTCAAGAGTATAATTATTACATGAAGGAGGAAATGGTTGATGATAATGGTACAAATCCAATTTTTGTAATTGATATTATTAAGATAGAAGATTTTTTGGACAAACTAATGACTTTTGAAAATAAATCAATTTACAAAAATATAGAGTCAGAAATTTTAAAAAAACCAGGAGTTGTTAATAATGTTGCTTATTTAAAAGGTATTAATGATGACATTGAGCTTCTTTTAAAGAGAGTCATAAAGCTGGAAGATGCTGATATTAATCTAGTAGAAAAGAAATTGATTGAAATCATAATTCTTATAAAAGACAGATTTCCAACCTTAATAGAATATCATAATGTTTTTAAGTATTTAATAAAAGAAACTGACATTACATTTTTCAGAGATAAAGATTTAAAGTATTCATTTTATATTAGTCTATATGAAATGGCATATACATTAAATATAATTGATGATTCTGAAATCAAGGAGATTGATTTTATAAATGCTTTCACTTCATCAAACCCAGAACTATTAGAAAATAAGATTAGATTTTTTTGCAATAATTATGTTGCAGGATATTTTTTAGAATCTTTAAAACCATTTTTCTATGAATTTAATCATACTAAAGTTGAACTAAGCAAAGTTTTCTTAAACAAGCAAAACAAGCCTTTTAAAGGCAATGATATTTATGTCTCTTTGTCTAGGGGTAAAGATAAGATAGATATAGAAAAATCCAGAATAGACAAATACATTTCAAATCTAAAAAAGGAGTATTTGAAATAACCTTACACAATACCTTACACTTTGACTTAACCCTTTGTTACACTTTGAAAACAAAGGGTTTTTTGTTGCTTTTCTTTGTTCTATTATTAACAAGGATATGCGCATATCCATAACATTTAAGTTATGGACTTATTCCAAAAAATATTAGAAATAGAAGCATTGTTAAAAAAACAATATGCTCTAAGTAAAGAAATTTTAACTCTTGATGAGGGGGCAGAATACTTGAATTTATCAAAGTCTGCACTTTACAAGATGACTAGCAAAAAGGAAATCCCTTTTTATAATCCTGGTGGCAAGAAAATATATTTCAAAAAATCAGAACTTGAAAATTGGGTATTAAGCAGTAAATCAAATTCAATTGCTGAACTTGATAATGAAGTAGGCTCTTACTTAAGTCGAACTCAAAAATTAAAGTCATGATTGATTTTATAAGAGTTCACTATAGTGATAAGAGAAGGCTAGAGACATCTATTCTTAAGCCAGAATTATTCCCGAAAATTTATTCTGTATTGGAAATGAATTCAACAGAAATATTGTATCCATATAAAACAAATCTTGAAAACATGGAGATAGCTGTCAATGAAACAAGTGGTTATGTGAAGAACTCTATGCATAAGCTTAATAACTTATTATTAGAAGGAGATGGACACAACCACAATGATTTTAATTATTCTCAATTATGTTCAACAGTTGATTATTTAAAAGATAAGATAATTGACATTACTACAACAAAACTAACTCAATTAGAATTTGGTTTAAATATTAGAATACCAGTAGAAGCAAAAGACTTAATATCTAAAAGTATTCTAATGCACAAGCTTGAAAGGCATTCAGCTGTAAAAAAGTTTAAAGGCAATGGCTATTTACTGATGTTTGAACACTACAATTACATCATTAAGATTTATGATAAAGCTAAACAGTATGGTATTAAAGACAAGAACATTTTAAGGTTTGAAATTAAGTTTATAAGTCAGAAAGAGTTTAATAAGCTTGGTGTATTTAATATTAATGATTTAAAAAACAAGGAGAAATTGAATAAGCTATTTCATTATTCGTTAAATCGATTTGAGGAATTATTAATTGTTGATGACTTTTCATTTGAAGTAACAGGCTTAGAGGATTTTGAGAAATTAAATATGTATTCAAGTTTTTCATTTTGGGAGCAACTTACATCTCAAAATAAAAGACAGAAAAAGATGACTCACAAAAACAAATATTTATCACTATTGAAAAAGCATAATCTTTTAAAGGAAAAGAACTACTTGAGAAATCAATTGATAACACAATTCAATCACTTAATTACTAACTAAAAAAATGACAAATTCCATTCTTCCTATTGTTGGAATTTGTCAAACTAAATCAAAAATATCATGGCAAGCATTAAAATTATATTAAGAGATAAAATAACTAAAGAAGGATTGTTTCCTATAGTGTTAAGAATAATAAAAGATAGAAAGCCAAAAGTAATTTCATTAAATATGGAATGCTTAAGAAAAGACTGGGATGAAGCTACTGGTCAATTTAAAAAGAATCACACAAACTATTTGCAAAGAAATAGGGTACTCCTTAACATAAAAGTAAAAGCATTAAAAATAATTGATGATTTTAATCTTGAAGGAATTGACTTTACACTAACTCAATTTGAGGAAAAATTCAGAGGTAAATCTGGGAACAATGTAAGTGTTGTTGATTTTTGGAACAACAAGATTAATGATTTGACACAAGCAGGAAGGATAGGAAATGCAAAGGCGTATAATGAAACTAAAAAGTCATTTTTTAAGTTCTCACAAAATAAACAAATGCTTTTCAAAGACATTACACCTCCTTTACTTGACAAATATGAAACTTATTTAAGAGCCAATAAAAATGAAGATGGTGGCATTAGTGTTAAAATGAGACAATTAAGAGCTGTCTATAATGATGCTATTAGAAATGAATTAGTAGACAATAAGCACTACCCCTTTAAAGCCTATAAAATTTCAAAACTAAAAAAAAGCAATAATAAAAGAGCTTTAATGAGATCAGAAATTAAATTGATTGAAGAATTAAATGAAAATAAATATCCTCATTTGGTAGAAGCTAAAAAGCTATTTGTTTTTTCATATTACTCAAGAGGCATGAATTTTCATGACATTATGAAACTTAGGTGGTCTAATATTGAAGGTGATAAAATAGTATATATACGTTCTAAAACTAAAGGAAAATTTGCAGTTAAGATTTTAAAACCAGTAGAAGAAATCCTTAGTTATTATAAAAGTCTTCAAAAATCTACTGACTATATCTTTCCTATCCTACTAAAAGAAGGATTAACACCTACTCAAATTGATAATAGAAAAACTGCTAAACTAAAAAAATTCAACAAAGATTTAAAAGACATTGCACTAGCAGTTGGAATAAACAAACCTATAACAAGTTATGTAGCAAGGCATAGTTTTGCCACAAATTTAAAAGAGAAAGGAATTTCCACAGATATAATAAGTCAGTCAATGGGACATAGAGATGTTGGCATTACAACTGTGTATTTAAAAGATTTTGACAATGATATTATTGATGATGCAAATGAAAAATTGCTTCAAGAACCTTTAGAAAATTACAACCAATTAAGATTTGCTGTTTAGCAAGTCTTTTTTTATTAAACATTAATCTTATAAATTATGCAACTAAGACAATCAGAAAGAAGAAAAGCTAAAATAAAAATGGCTTTACAGTCTCCTTCAGGAGGTGGGAAAAGTATGAGTGCTTTATTACTTGCTCAAGGTCTAGCAAATGGAGACTTTAGTAAAGTAGCAGTCATAGACAGTGAAAATGGTAGTGCTGATTTATATGCCCATTTAGGGCAATATAATGTACTCTCACTCAAACCACCATTTACACCAGAAAATTATATTAAAGCTATTGAAGTATGTGAAAAAGCAGGAATGGAAGTTATTGTTATAGATTCAATTTCTCAGGCTTGGGAAGAATTGCTTAACTATCATAGTTCATTAGCAGGTAACTCATTTACCAATTGGGCAAAAGTAACACCAAGACAAAATGCTTTCATTGATAAAATTTTACAGGTAGATACTCACATTATAGCAACTATGAGAACAAAACAAGATTATGTTTTGAATCAAAAAGATGGAAAGTTTATTCCTGAAAAAGTTGGACTAAAGGCTATTCAAAGAAATGATTTAGATTATGAATTTACTTTAGTCTTTGAAATTGACATCAATCATTTTGCAGTATCAAGTAAGGACAGAACAGGCTTGTTTATGGGTAAACCTAAATTTGTAATAAATTCTCAGACTGGCAAAAAGATTTTGGAATGGTGCAATAGTGGAACTAATTTGCAAGATGCAAGAGAGAAAATCAGAACTACTAAAACTGTTGAAGAGTTGAAAGCTCTCTATAACCAATACAGTAATTGGAGGGAATTATTAGAGTATGATTTCAAACTTCAAAAAGATGTTATTAGCCCAAAAGAACTATTATTGAACCCTAAAACATTGAATATTAATGGAAGTACTACTTACCACAATTGAACTAAAATAAAACCAGGAGACAAATAGGTAATGCCAGTAAAGCAAAATAATATATTCAGGTTCCTGGTACCTCTCAATATGAAAATGTTACTACTTCAATTTAAACAAAATTGACAAGCAAAAGTACTAGTTGGTAATGGAGATTGCTATTGGGTTTGAGTTGAGAAGAACCCAACCTCTTAATTTAGGGGTTGGGTTTGTTATTGGAATATTTTTAAATAGTATTAAGATTGAAGTTCCTCAATGTTTTTACTTTGGTACAGCTCATAGTTATCTAATTTATGACTATTCAAAACACCATTAATTTTTTTTGTAATTGTCCTAAGGGTTACTTTTTCTCTATCTTCTTTATTAATTGATAAATTTGAAATATTAAATTGAAATTCAGAAATGTCCATATTCTTCTTGTCAGGAAATTCAAATTCAATAACACAGTTTCCATCACAACCTAATTTGCTCAATTTATATTTGAATTTTATTGATTTTAATTGTATGAAATTGTGATTTTCTTTTTGAGTTATAAATATATGTCCTTGCAATTTTTTTCCTTTTAGATTTAGAGTATTAACGTTTTCTAAAAAATCTTTCAATGACTCTGGTAATGCCTTGCTGTCCTCATAATCTGGAAGTATATCTATGTCAGTAATCTCCTCAAATTCTAGGACATTTTTAAAATCTTTTGCAAATGAATAGAAAAAACTGAACCTATTTTCATTAGTAAAATCATTAAATAAAATTCTGTCTATTTTTTTACCCTTTCTAGTGTAACCCTTATTATTTAATTGCTCTTCATAGTTGTCTAAAGCAAAATTAAGTACTTTTTCTGAATCTTTTGAGGTGTGGATTTTTGTTACAATTAATTTGTCTTTTTCTTTTTTAAAATTAAGAGAGGCATTATGGTAAGACTCTCTGCTTGACCATCCTTTAATATTAGAAGTTGACTTAAGTCTTATTTCATAATCAATTTCATCATTATTGATAACTAAGATTGGACTACCAATTACTTCATAAGTTGGTTTATAAGTAAGCTTATTACTCAAAATTTCATGAATATTTAAGTCTATACAAAAATCTGCTAATTCAATATTTTCATCTATTGGAATAACCACAGATGCAACTTTCTCCTTTTCTTCTTTTTCACTGTTTTTTTCAGATAAATAATTAAACTCTTGGGGAGAAAGTAATAGTGACATGTATATTGGAAAAGCTGAGTTTTTATCAGAATTCTGAGCTATAATACCTTTATCCCTTAGTAATCTATGTATGTGATTTGTTGTTAAAACAGAATCAGAGAGTAGATCCCTTAGTTCTGTACCATTTGGAAGTATATTATTCATTATTTCTAAAGTCAATTTTATGTTTCACAATTTTTATTTGGCTTCTAAAATTCTCGTCTATATTATTTAGAGCAAGTACTTTTTCTACAATTTGCTCATGTTCAAATTTATTATAATTTGGAAATGAAAAAATAGTGTTATCTGTTGTTTGAAGAGTGTTTAAGTTTTTTGCTAGATTTATCAAGCTAATAAAGCTTTCTTCTGTTAAATCATCTTTAATTAGCAGGTATAAATGTTTTTTGGATTTATCTTCAATTCTTAAAGGTATTATATTAGAATTTAAATATAATAATGGAAGTTTTTGTCCATAACCAAGGTTGTTACTTGAAATATTAAATCCTGTTTTAGGATATATAAAATCTACCTTCTCATAAGTTTGTTTTATAGTTAAAATATTTTCATACAGAAAACCAAAAATATCATTGTCAACTATCAAAATTTTATCATAAACTTCGTTATCAATACTTGTAGCTTTGGCAGTTATTCTTTTTCTAATGTTCCATTCATCATCATTATTCCTGTCTTTATTAGATAGCCAAAATAATATTCCAACATAATCAGAACTAGTCACACCTTCAGCAATATTAGATTGGTTTATTTCAGAATTTAATGTATGTTTTTTAAAACAGCTAATAGTGTAGACTAATTCCTTGAAATACTCTTGAAATTTTGCATCAAATGTTGTAAGGGTTGGATATTTATCAATTGTGTGTTTGATTGAAATAATACCAATTTCTAAATTATTGTCTTTTAAATTGTTTTTGCCATAAATTAAAGCATCAATACCATGAGTTAATCTACTACCTGAAGTAGCTATGGCATGTTTTTGTTTGTAGACACATTCTAATTTCTTACCAGTTTGAATATTAGAGTATCCAATAATTTCCCTTAAAAATTTTTCTACAATTTCTTCTCCGTGTTCTCCACTTCTTTTTGATGTTTCTCCTCCCATTATAAAATAGTTCTAATAAATTTATTTCTCTAGTGTGTTATTTGTTTTAATTATGAGCCTAAAGGTAATTTTTTTTTGTAAAAAAAAATTTATAAAATTTCAAGAGCTCAATCTACCCCTAATAAGTAGCACTGGCTCATTCAGATATCTAGCTATCCCGCCCCAATTTATATGTAATGGCTTTTTTGCTCCACGATTAATATAATGCTAAAGAAATATATTCAATCTAATTTTCATAGCTAATCTTTTTAATTGTTGATTGTAAAGTTGAGATAAGTTTTGGAATGGGTACAATTTGTGAAAATGGAAATCATTTTTGTTCCTGGTACAATTATTTATTAACTAACTCTATTGAAATATATAGCTTGAATTGCTCATTTTTAAAATACTTTACAAAGTCAACTACTCTAAAAACCCTCACTAATTTGGAGCAATGATAATCATTGTGCTAAAATGATATTCAAACAGTAAGTGCAAAATTCAAGGTGATAGTTGAAATTTTAAAGCATAGTAATAATATCTATTTAGAAAACTCAATTCAAAAACTCAAAAATGGTAACAATTATTAATTTTAAAGAAAGACAAACAGAAGAAGGGAAAGTTTTTTTTGTTTTAGAAGCTCAAGGTGGTATTGAAATGATTCAAAGCAAAGTTACTGGCAATTTTTATGCTACAGCAAAGAAAGCTTTTATTCCAGCAACCTTTGATGAGGTGACTTGTAAAGCCCTTATAGGAACTCAAATGCAAGGGCAAATCATAAAAGAAGAATGTGATCCTTATGAGTATATAAATAAAGAATCAGGTGAGGTTATTATGATGTCACACAGATATGTGTATACACAAGAAATACTAGAGGTAAAAAGACCACAAGAACCCAGTTATGAGGATTTCAAACCTAATCAGAATGTTTTTTCAAAGAATGGAAAACTTGAACTAGAACATGCTTAATGAAATATAGAAATAATCTGCTTTGTGTTGAATTGATTTTCAACATAGAGCAGGTTTTCTTTTCCAAAAACTAATTTTATGGAAGTAGCAGAAATAAATGTTAGTTATTCAACTAATCAGACAGAAAAAATAAAACTAACCAATTGCAGGCAAACCTTTGAATTTATTTTATCTCAATGGAATACAGATATTATAGAATTTCAAGAAGAATGTAAAGTTATTTTACTTAATAGAGCAAATTTTGTTCTGGGTATTTATGAACTCTCAAAAGGAGGGACTTCAGGAACTATTGTTGATATTAGAATTGTTTTAGGTATTGCTCTAAAGTGTAATGCTTCAGGTATTATCCTAGCACATAACCATCCAAGTGGAAATCTTATGCCAAGTGAGGCAGATAAAAAAATTACCAGGAGATTAAAGGATGCTTGTGACTTATTAGATATCCCTTTAATAGATCACTTTATTATTAGTAGAATTAGCTTTTTTAGTTTTGTTCAAGATGGTTTTATGTAAAAAGAAAAGTTGCATTTTTTCATAATGCTATATTGCAATAAAGGAAAAAGTGTAACTTTTTTATTTTAAAGAATACTTTTCAATTCCTGGTGTTTTAGAAATTTGAGCATGTATAGGTATTTAAAATATTAATTTTTTTTATTAAACCTTTAAACTTAAATAAACTAAAGATTAATATTAATAGCTTTTTATTTTTCTGAAGTTAAATTAAAATTGAGTAATTCTGATGCTTTTACATCTAGTTTTTCAGAAATCACATAGAGTAAGTAGCTTGAAGGGTTTGTATTACCTGTTTCAATTCTGCTCATATTAGTCCTCTCAATATTGCACAAGATTCCTAATTCAGTCTGAGAAATATTTCTATCTTCTCTCAACTGTCTTATTCTTTGACCTAATGCTATTTGAAAATCCTTTTTATTCAACCTTTAATTATTATAAAATCAAAAGTTGTGATATTTGATAAATTTATTGTTATCAAATATGATACTGTGTATATTTGTAACTAACTAAAACCTTTTTAGAATGAAATATGTAACTACACTTGCAATGTTATTAATAAGTATTACTGTTTACTGTCAAAAGTATGATGTATCAAAAACAGAAGTTTTAATTGATATTCAAAATAATACTTGGAGTCAGACAACTGAAAATGCATTTATTGATTCTGTTACTCTCATTCCTGATGGCAGTCTTGAAATAGATCTTCCTAACAAAGAAACTGTTTTAATATATAAATTAGAGATTGCAAAAAGCACAGATAAAAATGGTAATGAGGTTAAGACCTTTGCTCCACCATTAACAAGAGGTACAAATTCTGAAATTGAAATTACTTTCATTAGAGGCAAGCCAGCCTTTGCATATGGACATTCAAGAGGTTGGAATAGAAGTAAACCTAGTGAGTTAGTAATTTTTAGATTATGGTTCTAATAATCTACTCTTCATATCAATTTCCACATTATCCTATTTTGGCTCCTGGTACTGTAGATATTTTTAAGATTTCAAAAAAGAGGATTCCATATATTATCAACATATAACAAAATCAATTTATATAAATAGAATTCAAAACGTAACAATGATGAAAAAAATGAAAAAAGCAGGGCTAGTTGTATTTAGCTGTATTCTACTAACTAGTTGTGCAGTAGGAAGGAAAGTGAAATATAATGACCTTAAATTAGATTTATTTGATATTAAAACCAAGAATATAGACTTAGCTCTTTTAGATCATAGAGAAGCTGTGATTGATGGATCAAGAAAACCAGATTTTGTTGGATACATGAGAAGTAATGTTGGGATAGCTTACCCAATAGGAACAGAAAGTAAAAACAGTTTAATACTAGACTTAACAAACAATATAGTTAACTCATTAGACAGATATGATATAAAAGTAAATAGCCTGTCAACCAAATGGCAAGAAGATGAAAAAACAATAAAATCACAATTACTAAGCTTACAAGGAGATAAAAAGGTTTTACTAGTATTTGATCAACTAAATACTGATGGCTACATGATTCAATTTTTATACTATAAAATAAACTTATATATTTATGATAAGGATGGTACTTTATTAAAATACAAATCAATTGATGGTAAAGAAAAGTTAGGTGGCAATGTTGCATTTGGTGCAGGCTCATATAAGACTTATATGCCAGAAGCTATGAAAAAATTATTTGAGGGCATGTTTAAAGATAAAGAAATTGCAGAATTGTTTATGAAATAAAACTTTCAATCAATGCAATTATTCAAGCTAAACATAGGTTAAACATAGGTCAAACATTATTAAAATAAAGAGAAAACAAAAGCAAATAGATGAAAAACAGAAAATGTCAAACAACTGGTTTTACTATAAAAAACAATCATCTCTAAACAAAAGATAAATTTTTATTCATGCCTGGCAGGCAAGGGGTGACCGGTTCGAATCCGGTATTCTCCACAAAACAAAACCCTTGTAAATTTAGTTTTACAAGGGTTTTGTGTTTTTCTTCAACAAAGTTTTCTGACTATCTTTCATTTGCAGAATCTTCAGCATCAACCCTGTCTTTTTCAGCCTTTTTAAAATCATTATTCAGCAAGTCTGTTAGTTTCTTTTTTTCTTTTTGGTTTTTTCTAATCGTTAACACAACCAAAATAACGACTAACAATGCTACAACTCCTATTACAATCCAGTTAATTTCCATAGTTCTAATTTTAAATAAAAATAAAGTTTTAAACTATTCAACACATTACCAAAATGTTAAGCATCGTATTTTAAGAATTCAGAGCCAGCCAGATTAACACTTTACATTCCTTCGTAAACTCCTATTCTGGCTTATTTTAATACAATTATAGCTTTTACAAGACCTTTAAAAACTGTAGTAATTCTATTTTTATGCGCGAAGATTTTAAATTCAAATATTTTTCACATGAATAAAAACATTTCAGTACTATTTTTTGTTGCTTTTTCATTTTTACTAAGAATCTCATTATATGGACAAATCAATTTAAAAACCGAACAATTAAATAATTGGGAACTTGGATATACTGTTTTAGCAAATTAATATAAGATTTTAGCCCCTTTTCTAATAATAAAAACTTCAACATTCATTTTTCAATATGACATTATACCTACATCATATATGATTTTAACTAATAAACTCAAAAAGAGATTTTATGTTTACAATAGGTACACTAGACTTTTTAGATGCTCAGGCTTTACACGATTATCTGATACAGGGATATGATTTTCAGGGCGAATGGTCTTTACATGAAAATTTATTACATCCTATACAATGCCTGATAAATGAAGGTGCGGGCAATTTGGCTTATGCCCTGTTTGGCAGTAGTAATTTTGAATTGGATTTATCTAAATACAACACTTTTACAGATACAATTTACTCAGCCTTTGATTACAATACTCCGGCAAACGAAAAAAACATAGCCTTTTTTAGGTATCTGGTTTCAAACACAAAAAACATAAACAAGGAAATAAAAGGCAAAACCTTACTGTCTCACGGGTTTAGTAGCGGGTTAGCACCAGAATTTATATCGCTGCTTATACATGCAGGATGCAATATTAACTACAAAGACAACACAAACTCAGGTTATCTTCATCAAATTATTGATAGTTATTGGCATGTTATAATTGAAGAAACCAAACTAGTATGGTTTGTTTTGTTGATTGAAGCCGGTATTAATATCAATCAAAAAAATAACGACGGCGAAACAACTTTAATTTATGCCATAAAAAAAAGGAACTACCAGTATATAAAAACATTGATGGATTATGGTGCAGATCCCAATGAAACTGATAATTACAAATGTTCTGCATTTTATTATGTCATATCTTATGGTGATCGCAACGAAGCATTTGACTTAATGAAAAAATATGCAGTGCCGGATTTTGAAATGGTTAACCATTATGGCGAGACCTCTTTTATTGCTTTTATGAAACGTTTCAAGGGCAACAATTCAGACTTGCAACTACTTTCTAAACTGATAGAAATGGGTGCGAGCTTTTCGCAAACCGCCACAGGACATTATGGAGAAATTATATCAGCTATCTCTTTATTAGCAAATAAATCCCTGGAAGTTTTGAAATTCGTTTTAGACAAAGGTTTTATAGATGCACATACAAAAGATAATAATGGCGACACTTTGTTACATAAAGTTTGTACATCATATACGGCTGGCGATCGCGAAACAGCAAAAAATGTATATCGCAAAGCCAAACTACTTATAGATGCCGGCGCTGACCCAAATGCATTAAACAACAAAAATCAAACTCCTACAACGCTTGCCTTGTTAGATCATGCCAAACGCAAAACTGTTGAACTTCTGCTTGCTATGTCTTAATACACTAAAACAAAATATTAAACCTTAATCAAAAAAACATGACAGATTTACTTCAGGGAAAAGGACAAAAAGCTCTCTATCTCTACAAAATACTTCCTTTTATAATAATCAGTACAGGAATATTTTTCATTAACACACAGGAAATAAGGCTTGTATTCATTGGATTTTTTATAATTGCCTGTATTGCTTTTCTATTTATTTATCCCGTAAAAGCCTATGTCGACGGAAATAAACTTTTTTATAAAAGAACTTTTGGCAGTGAAAAATCTATTGATTTATCGACTATAAAGTACCTAATCCCCGAATATCGAAAAAACTGGGGATGGACTTACATAATTGCTGTAAAATATGAAAGTAATAAGAAACTTAAAAGACTGGACATTTTAGGTTTGTCTGAAAAAAATCGTGGATTTATACGTAATGTCAATAATCTTCCGCCATTTTATATCATTGAAGAATTAAAGAAAGCCATAAAACAACAATCAGCATGAAACTAACAATTTGCTTATCTAAAACGATAGTCATCTTTTATTCAATATTAGCAATACCTATTACAATTGGTTCATTCTACAATCTCGTTTATGGACTGGTATTAAATCAAAACTCCATAATTTATATTGGTGCTTTTAGCTTATTTGGATTTATACTATTGCCTCTTTTAATAATATCAAGTTATCGAAATAATAAATGCGTTATCGAAACAGATAAAATAATTATTGGTAAATCTGAATATTTATCTTCAGCATACAATTTTGTCATACAGGAAAAACATCTTCCGTTTAAAGAACGACCAATATTTTTTTTATTAAGAAAAACATATTACGATTTTGTAATTAAAGAAAAAGCAACAGGCAAAGTGATATCAATAACAGAATTAAATGTTTTTCAGCGTGATGTAAAAAAGATTAAATCTGCTTTACTTTAAAATTTGTTATCCATTGTTCAAATAAAAACATTGTCTTAGTATGTTTGCTTATGCACACCTAACAAATGAACCTTAGCATGTGGTATTACTAATTTATTGTATTATCTGCCTAACAGCTGGAAAAATAAAAAACTGTAAATTTAACCAAAAAATGAAACACGAAATAGTACTGCAAATTCAAAGATTGGGAGGCAATATAGATAATGTAAAAAGAAATTCTTTACAGGAAGATCTCGAATCAATTGAATTTAAACATCCGTTATACCCAAATGATTTCGACGATGAATTGTATGGAATTGATGAATTTTATTCAAAGAACCGTCAGTTATATTTAGATGACAAACAAGAATTTTACAACAACTTACTGAACCACTTTTTTTCTGACCATGAAATTCCATACGGACAGGCTTTTTATAGAAATTTTCTGTTTACCCCTTTTAAAGAAGGTTCAGATGACTTTGATGAACTCGACGGACTTGTAGAGGAAAGTGAAATTAGAGAAGTTGTAACTGGTCAGGACTTAGATTTTATCTGTATTTGTTATTCGTATGGATTTCCGGATCACTATTTTGTTTGTCTGACAGATCCAAATCCCGAAAATCCAACTGTTTATTCAACAGATCACGAAGTGTTTTTTAGTGAAATTGAAAACGAAGGAACGTTAGAGGACTTTTTTAAACGCTTTTTAACGAAAGATGAATTTTTAAAAATAGTTGAGAATTATATTGAAAATGAAAAAACGGATAAATAGGTTTATTATAAAAAATGAAGCAGACTTTTAAAAACAAAGCAATCCAACTTTTAAAAAAATCTTTCTTATTAGGGTTATTAATTTTTGCAGTTACTATTTTCGAGATTTACTGGTCAATGGGAACTCTTTCTGAAAAAATGTCCAGCGGCTGTCTTGATTGCCTGTTTTTCGAAGATGCTTTTTTTATCTCATTATTGACAACCATTTTTTTAACAATTGTATTTATCCTGGTTTCCTTCATTAAAAACATATACATAAAAGTTGTTCTTGAACTCATATTCTTAATTTCTGTTTGGTTTTTCTGGAATTATAACATCTTTGTCGACAGAGAATCTTCCTGGAGCACCTATGCTTTTGATGAAGAACTTTATTACACCTTTTCTTTTTCTATTTTCCCCATTTTGGTTTTATCTGTTAGCACTGTATTTTTTACAAACTATATTTCAAAAAAGTACAAGCATAAATACTCTGTTCTTGAATAGGCTTTTGCATTAAAACCTATTTTGATACAATTATAGCTTTTACAAGCTATTTTCATGTTTAACTTTTTATAATTTTATGTGTTTCGAAATTTTTTAATCTAAATTGAAGTTTAGATTTTTATTAGACAAAAGGAAGACTACTAAAAAACATATTGCCATGTATACAATTACAAAAGAAAATTTAAAAGTAAATCCTAACATAGAAAATGCTTATCAAACAATTGTGACAATTAATGAACAAAAGATAAAAATTTCCCTTGACCCTGACGATGTAGAAATTGAAAAAACTATTGAATTGGCAAATAAAATAATGGGGAATTTTGACTTTTATGAAAAAAAAGCAAGACAAAAAATTATAGAAGAATATTTAAACAGCTATAATGAAGATTGGAGAGAGGAAGAAGAAGGAGAAGTCGAACTAAACGAAAAGTCATTCAGTAAAAATTTGACTTTAAAAAGTGTTTCATTCTTGTCAGATTCCTGCATTGACTTTTTTTATTCTGAAAACGGAATGTTCGGTAATCACTCCTTAATTGCACAATCGTTTGATGGAGAAAATTTTGACGATGCAACCATGTTTGGGTGATCAATCAAAGTTTTAAGAGCAAACATATTATCGATTCTTTAACAAATTTTGCAAGTCATTTTTAAGTCATTATCTTCATCGTTTTCAAACACATAAATAAAAAAATCTTCATGGTATCCCTTTAATAAAAATATTCAAAATACAAAATCGTTGAACTTTAAATGAAAAACAATGAATATAGAAGAACTTCGGGAATATTGCCTTTCGATAAAAGATGCAACAGAGTATATGCCTTTTAAGGATGAATATCTTATTTTTAGAATATATGATAAATGGTTTGCAGTAATTCCTTTAAACGATCCTGAACTTAAAATCACTGTAAAATGTGACCCCGAAAAAGCTGTCGACTTACGCGACACCTATAACTGCGTAAAAGCAGCATGGCATTTTAATAAAAAATTCTGGAATACTATTGAGCCTAATCGTGATATGAACGATGAAACGTTAAAGCATTGGATCAAACATTCTGTAGAAGAAGTGGTCAAAAAGCTTCCTAAAAAAATACAATTGGAGTATTGGGGAACGGAGTAATACTGATCTAATTTTCAATTGTTTTTTAATTTATCCTATCTACTGACTTCACAAAAGGCGTTTACAGAAAGAGTTACGACATTCGAAAACATTATTTTCAAAGTATATAATCAAACATAAAAAGACAATTCACCATGTTTTTATACCAATCATGAACAAAATAGAATACCTGTCAAATAACATTGATACTTTTTTTAAAGAAAATCCGGCACAGTTTGGCTGGGTATTTATTGTGTTGGGCATAGTATTTTTTATTGGAGCCATTAAACGCTGGAGCTGGGTTTATGAGGACAAGCCGGGTACTATCTGGGGCACACAATGGGTTATAGAGACATTTGGTTTTAAAATTGCCCGAATTCTTAAAATACTATTTAGCCTGATTTGTACAGGACTCGGTATTATTTGGCTTTTAGTATATTAGCAGTTATTAAATCACTGGAATTTGAACTTTAAAATATGACAAGACCAAATCAATATATAACTTTAGGGATTGTTTTCTTTATAATTAGCTGGCTTTTTGTCGGGCTTTTCCGTGATGATGAATTTTATGAACCTTTTCTTTTTATAAAATACCGTCCATCCTTCAAAGTAATTTTTTACTCTCCTATAGGCATGCAGGATTTGTCATTACATGAACTATCTCCTGATAAAAGAGAAGAAGAATTAGCATTTCAGGATTTTGTAGTAAATCATAAAATCCAAAACAATGGCGATGCAAAGCTTTGGTATTTGCCTTTTATACTCATACAACTCACAGTAACCTTTTTTTGTCTGGGAATTTTAAAAACGAAGTACAATATAGTTTATAAAAAATGGCTGTATTTTATGCATCCTGTCATAGGTGTTGTATTCACTTTTTTGGGCATTATTATGCTTTTGTGTATCGACAGTTGGTTTCCACTCATTTTTGGAAGTCTTGCCATAATACTTTTTAATTATGCTTTACTTATGCTGTTTACAAGACGCCAAAGAAAAATAAATATAAACCTGACCCCATGAAAATAAAAATATATGTCTGTTGTACAGCCCTTTTACTCCTGCTTGCCTGCAACAACAAAAATGCTGTTAAAAAAGCTCCTCCGGCTTTAACTAAAAATACCATTGTTAACACAGACACCATAGAGAATGAAGAAGCTCCGCGAAAAGAAAGTATTAACCTGTTTACACTTGAGCCAAGAGACAGCAACGCTGTAGCCTTTACCTCTCTTTCGGACATTTATTCTTTAAGTACCCAAAATGATACATTGGTTTTGCCCGACATAAAAAAAATGGGAATAAAGAAATCCGAATATTTCACATTAGAAAAAAAATACCGAAAAAGATTTTTATCGAAAACCAATATTGCCGAAACTGACTCCGTATTTGTGTACGATTACTCAAAAAACAAACTGGCTTCGTTTGTTGTAAAAAATCTAAATGTCAGTGCCATGATAAACGCTTACATGTCAGAGCAGGATTGGCCTTATGATTATTACAACTATATGATTGGTTTCGAAATTAACAAAAGTGATTTAAAAGGCTTTAGTGACTATTACAATAATATCCTGGTATATGTTGGTAAAGAAAATCCCTTTGCACAAAAACAGTTAAAGCCAATAGTATGGAAAAAAATTGATACAAAAGCCTATCCCAAAAAAGCCATCAGTAAAGAAATAACTGCTTATTTAAAGAATACAAAGGCAGGCAATGCCTATCGCTATGAAACAGACAGCCTGCAATATTTTCTACAGGATTATTTTGCGGCCCAAAAAAACATCTATGGCAGACGTTTGCTTGTTGTTGACTCAAAAACAAATGATATTATTCTTGAAAAAATGATAACCGAAAGCGAAAGTTCTTCACCTTCACTTTTAAACTATGAAAATCCAAGTGAACCCATTAATCAGTGGACAGGTAAACTCTTTAAAAATAAACCGCCTGTTGTTTTTGGTTTCGAATATGTTTCTTTTGGCTGTCCGTCAATTTCTGTTATTGACAAATCAAATGAAGAAATTTTTCTTCAATGTGATAACAGGCATTAAAAAGGTTACAACATTATTAATAAAAAGAAAAAAAAGCATAGCACAAATAATTTCTATTCAAAAAACAACATCACTAAATTTTAAATCATGTCTGAATTAAGCACCTTATTCTGTAAAGTAAAAATCACGAAACCTCAACTGGAAAAGTTTCTAAGCAGTGCGCCGGAAGAACCCGAATTAAATAATAATTGGCTCGAATGGTGGGATAGCCGCCAGATGCATTCTAAAATGGATCTGACCAAAGAACATTTATGCACTTATAATGATACTAACAACCAGGCTATTCTTGATGGCTGGCTTGAGTATGAGCAGGCTTTTGGTTTTTCTGATTATGATGAAACTACTGAAGAATGGAAATGGGGAATGCTGTTTTTTAGTGAAAACTATCTTGAAATGCTGCCTATGTTTGCCTTTATCATTGGCATGGAAAAATATATAAGCGAAAGCAACGAAAACATAGCAATCGTTTACCCTTTTTTCTGGGGAGACAACGAAGTTCAGGCTTATATTCATTTTGAAAAAAACAAAGCTTTTTTAAGCAGTAACGTACAGACAACAGCCGATATAAATCCGGATTTATTAAATACTATAACAGAATATCTCAATAAAAAATGGCAGGATTTATCTAAAAATTTAGAGAACGATTAGTCTCATTCTGCATTTTATAGCTTGTAATAGTAAAAAGTCCTTTTATCAAAATCCGAAAAAAGAATAGCCATTTGTCTTTTAAAAAACTTATTTTGATACAAAAATGGCTTTTACAAGCTATTCCCTTCTCACAGGTTTTATATTTTTATTCTATTGATTATTTGAGCATTATCAACTTATAGTTGTTTGTTTAGATCATAAAAACCGGAAAATATCAATTGCAGATGATAAGCAACTTATGTCATTACTATTAACCATTTTATTTACCTGATAAAATCAACAATATGCGTTACTTAAAATTTATTTTTATGGGATGTTTTCTATTCCTAACAGTCAAAAGCACTTCTCAGACCAAAGTTGTTGAGCAGGTATTAGATCGGCTAAAAGCGCAACAAACATGCTGGAACAACGGCGATCTTGATGGTTATCTGAACTTTTATGCTCCTACAGATTCTGTTCGCATGATTTATAGTGGCGGTGTAGTACAAGGACGTGACAATATCGCTTCTTTTTTCAAAAAATACTGGCCTAAAGAAAGAATGGGAGTCTTAACCATGACTGACTTTGTTGTTGAACCGCTCTCCAAAAAAAGTGTTTTTGTGAGTGCTAAATTTAGTGTCGCTTCGCCTAATGGTAAAAATAGTGCAGGGTACTTTTCCGGAATAATGCAAAAAATAAATGGTTTATGGTATTTGTATATTGATCATTCGGGATAACAGATAGTTAAACTTAAATCAAAACAACATGACAAACAATACAAAAAAAGGAATGACAATTTACTTTATAAAAGTCTGGCTGCTGATTGTCACGTTCAATCTTTTGATTTCAGGTAGCTTATTATATCGTTTATTTGAGATACAAGATGACACTAAAGGATTGTTTATGTTTTTAATAACCAGCTTGGCTTTTTTCTTCTTCTTAAAATCTGTTTTGTTCCTGTCACTCTCATCCGTTACTATTTTTATAAATCTTTATGAGCCTGTCAGAAAGAATCATTTCTATTCATTAGCAACTTATTGTCTGATTCCTTTTGTAATATTCTTTTGCTTTATGGTAAGTGACTTATCGATAGATGAATTTGATTTTGATATGCTGAAATCAGGTTGGAAAATTTCAGCAATACTGACTTTACCGCATTTAATAATAAGTCTTATTGTTTATTTACATTTTAGAAAAAGATGGATCGTAAAACAATAACTCAACTGTTATGAAGAAATTTTTGCGAGAATTAAAAATAGGGTTAATCATAAGTATTGGAATTTTTGTGCCCTACTTAAGCATTGTTTATCTCTTTGTTCAATGGAACATCAGTCAGACCAATAATTTAACTGAAAGTAATTTTTCAGTGAAAGAAGTTGTTGTAACTGCTATTGGAGAAATAGAAGAGAAAAATGCTCACGTCGGCCGGAGAAGCCCAAGCCTTATTTTATGACAGTAAAACCAATAATACCATTATTGAAGAAAATTATATAAACGGTTGAGGACAAAAAGGCCTTAAAGCTTATCCGTTAGAAAACTGCATTGTTAAATATTATGGCAACGGAAAACTGTTTACACTTCAACGAAAAGATTATGTTGGAGACCCTGCGTTAGCAGGCGAGTTTGAAAATTAAAAAACGAAAACAAAACAAATGAAAACTTTTTGCCCTTTTTTTCATCGCCCGAAAAGGAAAGACAACTTTAGAAGTAATCAGGTAACATGAAATTATACTATAAAAAACGTATGCTTAAAGCAAAACTATTACTGATCCTGCTTACAAGTCTGTTGCTAACCCAATGCCATAGCCAGGACAAAAAAACGACACCAGAATTGAAAGCGTATACATACAAGAACGATAAAAGAACAGTTTATGGATTAGATGTTACTATTCCCGGGCCTTATGAAGCCTATATGAATGATGTTTTAATAGAAAGAGAAAACGAGACGGGAATGCATAATACCCTTATTAGCATCAATCAGGCCATATTAAAAAGCGGCACTTACAGTTTCAGGATAATAGTTTATCCCGAACCGGAGGACGCAGCAAAAGGCGGCATTGATCCAAAGACATTGTTCTTTTTAAAAGTAGGACTTTCTAAGTACGACAAAATACCTGTGGGGGAAGGCGCTATGCCCGACACGTATGAATACATAAAAAGTTACCCTATTGAAAAAATAGATAAACGTGTTCCCTATTACGAAGTAAAAGGTGAGTTCACTGTAGAACTGCCTTATGAAATGGAGGGCTGGAGCAAGGGACAGGACTTACGAAAAATGGATAAACAAATATTGCAGCAGAAAGTAGTGGCTTATTATCAGAAACTATGGGATATTTTAAATGATGGCGATGGAGAGAAATGGGGAGCATTAACGCAGCAAAGACGACAGGAGACAATCATATTCAATTATTCAGATGAAAAATATGTTAACAATATTTTTAGCGAAGAAGCAGCCTCTATTAAAGAGCGAAAAAACAGGATGGCTCCGCTCGAAGACTACACAATGAAAATATATGGAAATGGCAAACTGGTAACATTAGAAAGAATACACCACACAAAAGAAATGAACGGAAAAACAATAGATGCTTACGGGGAAAGTCCATTGATAAGAAATGGCAAAACAAAAGGGGTAGCATTTTATTCAGTTAAATTGTATTTGCCTAAAGAAAGTGATGAGTTGGTGATAATCCGTAAATAAACATGGAACAATTGAGATACTCCCACTTTTCTTCCTCTACAACGTCTGGCGGAGTTTGTGTAATAAGACAGTTTCCCCGCTACCCCCGCTACCGCAAGAATCCTTTCGTGTGGCGGTATAGAAAGTAAAGTCCTTTTATGTAATTATAGAAGTTAAGATAATAAAAATGAGCAGAAATTATAAATAACAAAGTGCGTAACAGATGAAAGGATTTCGGTAGTGGAGCAATTTTAAACAAGACGAACTTGACAAATAAACACAATATTCATAGTATGGCAGATAAAATACATTTTGAAGAAATAACACCACTAAAGATAATTGATTTTTCTACCCATTTATTGGAGTATAACTTAAAAAATAAAAAGCCCATAGAACTGGTAAAGACTGAATACATAACGGGACAAACTATTGTATTAAAAGGAAATAAAACAGACTACGATAACTTAATAGAATTTTGGTTATATACTCAAACTTGGTATGGCAGTGAGGGAATGGATAATTTTTATGCAACCTTAATTGTAGATGAGCTTTGGAATTATACACAATGGCAATTATACAGTAACCGAGTAGGAATTTGCAAGGTTGCCGATTCATCAGAAAAAAAGAGGTTTGACATCTATTTATCGGAATGCCTTAAAACCAAAATTGAACAAGAATATTTAATAATGAATCCCAATTGGGACGAAGAAAAAGTACTATTCATTGATGATGACGCCTATTACCTCTATTATTTTTGGTCAGGAGAATAAGTTCAAATAAGAAAAAATATACCAAACATTATCAACCGTTTACAAAAAGCTCTTTTAGAATGAATAAAACACTAAAAATTGTAATTTTTTTGACAGGAATTACCATTCCCCCAGCTAGCGCGGGCATCTTGCCCGTGACCGCAAAGGAGGTACGAGCAAGATGCTCGAACCAGCAGGAGGAAAAATTTGGGAACAATAATTTTTTTAAAAATTGATCTTTATTTTTAACTTTTATTCAATTCAACCCAGTCTTCACTCGTTGCCAAACTTCCGGCGCCTTTTATGTAGTATTTATCGTTTTCTTTTTTAATAGAGAAAGCATGATTAATTTCCTTACACCTGATATCATCATTTTCAACATAAAATAGGTCTAAAACATTTTCATGCTGCAGTGCTTTATATGTTCCCATACATGTTACAGGCTCATGAAAAGATTCCATCTCCAACATAACTTTGTCTTTCAAAATAGAAAAATGATACGTTATATTTGCCATTCCGGTTGACGTTATTTCTGTTTCAACATTTACGGAAAATTTACCCTGAAACTCTTTTGGTATTGGCTTTGCGTCTTTTAATTTATATTCTAAAAGTAAATCATTGTACAGTGTAATGCCTTTTTTATCTATTTTGTTTGATGCTATTTTTTTAATAAAAATCCATTTATTATTGTCATACAAATAGAAATAAATCAAAGCATTGTCTTTCATTTTAAAGTCTTCGGGACTGTTATATTCAGCCATTTCTTCTTTCGGGAAATACTCTGCAATTATGTAATATTTATTTAAATGCTTTTTTAGAACTTCTTTTACCTTTTGATCTAATACTTTAGGATTTTCAATTGCAGCTTTATTTTCATTAGAGAAAAAACCAAACATATAATCTGCTTCCCAAAAAAACTGATCACTTCCTGTTTTTCCAATATAATTAACACTAAAAACACCCAAATCATCAGAAGAAAGATATGACGGATAAGTACGAACCGTTTTTGAAGTATCGGGTAAAACAAAACCATTTTCCTGATATTTTTTATCTAAAAAATTAACAGGTGCTATTTCAAAGTTGATTTTTTCTTTAGGTGTGCATGCTATAAATAACATACAAAACAAAAATGTTATCGTAATTCTTCCGGCTATTTTATAAATCATTTCAAATTAAAGATTAAGATTTTTATTTATGTAATATTCGTTATTAAAATAACACTGCATTTTCAATACCTTGCTGTGTGAAATCTGCTAACTTCATAAACTTAGTTCAGTAAATACCCAAACCTGATCGATCCAAAGAAATAACCTGTATTCGTATTTGTATTGGGATCATTTAATTCACGTCCACGATAAATAAAAGAATACGACATATTGAAGTGGTTGTGTCTGTATTTTAAACCAAACTCGGCATTAAAACGAAGTGGTTCCAGATCAAAAGTTACCGGACTGGTATTGCTAAACATACTTCCTTCAATCGTTGCGTCGTAAAATTGGTAATTGACACTTGGCATGGCATAAAAGTAAAACTCTCTGACATTGTATTGCGGTTGAGAACTTACCGAAGCATCATGCATATTAGAATCGTAAATTGGGAGTAATTTTTTAAAACCAATTCGGGTTAGAAAACCTGTAGAAAGGCCATCAAAGATAGTTCCCAAATTAGCTTCAGACTGAAAATGCAGATCTATAAAATCATTGTGTTTTGTTGGAAATAATTTCTTGGAATACATCACATGCGCCTGAACTGCAAAAGCATTATGCAATTGGTTTTCCCAGCCATATACCCTTTTATATCCTATAAGATGATGAAAACTTTCCTGAGTTTGTCTGCCTAAAGCATTTGGTCCCATAAAACCTAATTGAAAATCTGTTTTTAAAACCGATTCATTTTGGTAAAAAAAGCTTCTCCCCGCTTCGACAAAAAGATACCCCGTAAACGGACGATCGTTAATGCTAACAGCTGCTTCATTAATAAATCTCGGATTATAAATATATTGTCCCAGTCTGAATTCAGTGATTTTTTTATTGATTTCCGGATTATCATTTTTCGATAAAAAACGATAGAAAAGTTCCAGACCATTGGTATAATACATATCATTTTTAGACGATGTGTATAGATCATTATCTGTAATTAAACCAACCTCTGTTGTTTTTGCCTGACCAAAAGCCAAAGCTGTGGTCAGGATTAAAAGCGCAATAAAAGAATTTTTATTTCGCATTATAATTTATTTTTCCAACAGCGCGCATTTCACGAACAATTCTTTCTTTTCTGCGATTGATGTAACTGGAAGAACCTGTGGCTTTAAACTTTCTCGGATTTGGTAATATCGCTGCAATTCCGGCTGCCTGCATTGGAGTTAAACTCGAAGCATCACGACGGTACCAATGTTCTGTTGCGGCATAAGCTCCATAAACCCCATCGCCCATTTCGATACTATTCAAATATACTTCCATGATACGTTCTTTACCCCAGATTAACTCAATTAAAACGGTAAAATACGCTTCTAAGCCTTTTCTAAAATAACTTTTACCCTGCCATAAAAAGACATTTTTTGCGGTTTGTTGCGAAATGGTACTTCCGCCACGAATTCGGCGTCCGCGTTCGTTACTTTTGTAAGCTTTTTGAAGTGCTTTAAAATCAAAACCATTGTGTTTTAAAAACGTTCCGTCTTCACTGGCAATCACAGCTTTTTGTAAATTCATTGAAATCTTATCGATAGGTTCCCAGTCGTGATCAAAATAAACTTCTTTTCCATCTAATTTATTTTCGATAGCACGAATAATCATCAGTGGTGTAAAAGGAACCGGAACATATTTAAAAAATATAACCGATGCGATTGAAACTCCAAAAAACCATAAAAATAATTTTATAAAAAACCATTTTACTTTTTCTCCAAAAGAACGATTGCTCTTTTTGGGTGCTGTTTTAGGTTTTGGTTTGTTTGCGGTTGTTTTTGGTGCCGGTTTTTTGGTTACTGCCATTATATTAAATCTGCTAATTCTGTTCCTATTAGACTCCCAATTGCTACTCCCATTCCGCCTAAACGCACTCCACAGAACACGTTTTCAGACAATTGTGTAACAACAGGATTTTTACTATTTCCTATTCCCATGATTCCGCTCCAACGATGAGCAATCCGGAAATCCTGATTTGGTAAAATTACATTTTTAAGTAAATCCTCCAATTTATTTTGTACAATTTTCGTTTGCCCAAATTCTGTCGTAGTTTCCGTTTCAAAATCAAGGTTTCGCCCTCCGCCAAGTAAAATTCTATTGTCTATATTTCTGAAATAATAATAACCCCGATCCAGATGAAAAGTACCTTTTATATCTAAATCCGGAATGGGTTCTGTAATTAAAACCTGTGCTCTCGCCGGTTGTACAGCACCTTTTGTAATCGCATTAGCAAAACCATTGGTAGCAAAAAGTATTTTCTTTGAGATGAAGCTAAAATCATTCAATACAATTTCAACCTGATTTCCTAAATCGGCATATGAGGTTACGGCTTGCTGATTCAGAATTAAAATACCTTCAGAAACGGCTTGTCTCAGCAATTCCTGCATCATATTTCCGGTATCGATCTGGGCTTCAAAGGGATTAAAAATCAAATATTCCTCAATGTTTTTAAACCCAAACCGATCTGTTTCTTTAGAAAAAACATCAGCTTTAAAAAGTGGTCTTAAAATTTCATTGACAAATGGCAGTTTTGAAAGGCATTCATTGAATCCGCTTTCATCTTCTTTTAGAAACAATTCATATCCGCCATGAGGTTTAAAATCAATTGCCGCATCTCCAAGTCTTTTTCGGAGTAATTGCAATCCTTTCCACCGTTTTTCGATCAGGTTAATTACATCTTCTTCTGAATGGGTTTTTAAATCTTCCATGATTTCAGAAAGGCTTCCAAAACAAGCAAAACCAGCATTTTTTGTACTTGCGCCTTGTGGCAGCATGCCTTTTTCTAAAACCAGAATTTTTGCTGTTGGAAATCTTTCGCGTAAGCGTAATGCAGCATGTAATCCCACAATGCCACTGCCCACAATAGTGTAATCAACATTTGTGAACCAGTTTTTTAATTCCCAGTAGCTTAGTTCCATCTTTAGACTTTTTTATAAAAATAATGATTTTTGGCTCACCATATAAGGAATATAAGTTCATTTAAATGTTTTCTTTTTAACACCTATTAAAAGGATTAACATAGATTTTAATTTTCGTACAGCCGTCAGGTTAAGTGAAGTCGAAGCCCTTTATTGCACAACGAGCCTTCGACTTCGCTCAGGGTGACAATTTTGTAATAAATGACAATTGCAGATGAATACGATCAAATATAGATCTCATTAATTTTAGTTCTAAATTTCTGTCAGGCTGAGCGGAGTCGAAGCCCTTTATTGCACAACGAGCCTTCGACTTCGCTCAGGGTGACAATTGTAATAAATGACAATTGCAGATGAATACGATCAAATATAGATCTCATTAATTTTAATTCTAAATCTCTGTCAGGCTGAGCGGAGTCGAAGCCCTTTATTGCACAACTAGCTTTCGACTTCGCTCAGGGTGACAATTGTAATAAATGATGTTAGTTACATTCTTGCTTTATTGAAATTTAAATGAACTTATATTTCTTATATGGTTTAATGCTTTTTAACATTTACTTGCTAAATTATATTCGTATTTTTAGCCCACGAAAATTAGAATTTTATTATGAAAAAAGTATTATTTACAACCTTAATAATGATGAGTTTAAACGCTATCGGACAGAATGTAATGTCTCCAGAGTTGTTATGGAAATTAGGAAGAGTGAGTGCACTTGGACTTTCAAAAGATGCAAAAAATGTTGTTTTTAAGGTTTCAACACCTTCTGTAGAAGAAAATAAATCATCTTCTAAATTTTACATTATACCTGTAAATGGAGGAACTGCAACTGAAATTAAAGACACAAAAGAGGTTTTGGCTGACAAAAACATTTCGCCTGACGGAAAATTTTTAGTGTACAATGAAGAGGTAAAATTAGAAAAGGTTTTGGGAAAAGATTTCTATCCGAAACTGGACAAATCTGATGCTCAAATTTATGACGGTTTAGATTATCGCCACTGGGATACCTGGAATGAAGGGAAATTTAATCACGTTTTTTATAAAGAAAACAAAGACGGAGCAAAAGGAATTGACATCCTGAAAGGTGAAAATTTCGATTCTCCACAAAAACCTTTTGGTGGCGACGAAGATTACATCTGGTCTCCTGACGGAAAAAGCATTTTATATGTATGCAAGAAAAAAGCAGGAACTCAATATGCGATTTCTACTAATACAGATATTTATGAGTATAATTTAGAAACTCAGAAAACGATAAACAGAACCGAAGGTAATTTAGGTTATGATACAGCGCCACAGTTTTCTCCAACAGGAAACTTAACCTGGTTACAAATGAAACGTGACGGTTATGAAGCTGATAAAAACGACCTTATTGTTGAATTTAAAGGAATCAAAACAAACTTAACGGCAAACTGGGACGGAACTGTAGATAATTTTATCTGGAGTAAAGATGGTAAAACTGTTTATTTTGTGGCTCCGGTAGATGGTACAAAACAAATTTTTACGGTAAACTTTCCTGGTTTGACAAAAATTGCCATTCAGGTTCGTCAGTTAACAAATGGAGATTTTGATGTAAATGATTTGGTTGGTTTTGCAGGTGATGATCTTATTGTTACGCGAAATGACATGAATCATGCTCCAGAAATTTATTCTTTTAACTTAAAGAAAAATACCTGGAAACAAATTTCGAATGTAAATACAGAAACATACAAAACATTAGCACTTAGTAAAACTGAGAAGCGTTATGTTACAACTACAGATGGTAAAAAAATGTTGGTTTGGGTAATTTTACCTCCAAATTTTGATGCTTCTAAAAAATACCCAACTTTATTATTCTGCCAGGGAGGACCTCAAAGTGCCTTGACACAATCGTATTCTTTCCGTTGGAATTTTTCATTAATGGCTGCTAAAGGTTATGTGGTAGTTGCACCAAACCGTCGCGGAATGCCAGGACATGGTGTTGAATGGAATGAGCAAATTAGTAAAGACTGGGGCGGACAGGTTATGGACGATTACCTATCTGCAATTGATGATGTATCTAAAGAAAATTATGTAGACAAATCACGTTTAGGTTGTGTTGGCGCTAGTTACGGAGGATATTCTGTATTTTATTTAGCCGGAATTCACAAAAACCGTTTCAAAACATTTATTGCTCATGATGGTGTTTTCAATACGGTAAGTATGTTAGGGACTACTGAAGAGGTTTTCTTTAACAACTGGGATTTTGGTGGCCCTTACTGGGAAAAAGATAATGCTGTTGCCCAAAAAACATATACTACTTTTAACCCTGCAACTTTGGTACAAAACTGGAACAGACCTATCTTGATTTTTCAGGGAGGAAAAGATTTCCGTGTGCCAATCGGACAAGGACAAGAAGCTTTTCAGGCTGCTCAGTTAAGAGGTATCAAAAGCAGATTTGTATATTTCCCTGATGAAAATCACTGGGTTTTACATCCTCAAAATGCTCAGGTTTGGCAAGGTGAATTTTTTAAATGGTTAAGCGAAACACTTTAATCAAATAAATTTTAAAATAAAAAATAGCCGTAGATTTTATATAATCTGCGGCTATTTTGTTTTTCGGATCTTTGAATTATGTAAATATTTGGTTTGTTTTTACTTTTCTTAGATTAAATTTTTAGATAAATTGCAGTGCATTCCAACATTAAAAAACGTCCTCAATCCCAAACAAATAATATGGAGAGTAAAAAAAGTTATACAGCACTCAAAGTTTTATTCAGTTATGTTGCATTACTGGCTTTGGTGGTTACTGTTGGATGGTTTTTATATTCTGAAAATGTGGTTTACAACAAACTTGAAAGTAAAATTGCTTTCGAAAAAACCAAGATTTTAAGAGTCAGCAAATTGTTTTCGAATGTATACAAAACCGAAAGTTTAGCGCGTAAAACAATCCAGACCAATTCTGAAGAAGATTTTAAAAGTTATCTTATTGAAACAGACTCCTTAAGATCCAGAATTGACACTTTAAAACAAATTGTTACAACAGAATATCAAAAAACATTACTGGATAGTGTTACGTATTTACTGGCTGAGAAAACTAAAAACATTAGACAGTTAAAAACGATAAAAAACAAAGCCGAAGATGAAGTTTCGGTAAATACGGCTATTGATGAAATTACTAAAATGGAGTTTAAACTTCGAAAATTAGAACTTCAGGATTTCAATAAAAACCCAAATCAATTAGGAGCGTATCAGCGAAATGTCCTTCAGAAATATGTTGATTATCTGAATCAGAACATTCCGGATGACAGCACAAATACATTGAGTAAAAAGGCTTCGGATTCTATTTTAGCCAATTCGAAAAAACTATTAAGCAATGTAAAACTTAAGGCGGAAAAGAAAAAAGAATCACTAAATTTTGAGGAAAATAAACTACTCAAAAATGAAATAGCGATTTCTGACCAGCTTCGAAAAGTACTTCGGATTATCGAAAGGGAAATCATCATCAACTCGATAAAAAACAATTCATTAAAAGAAAAATCACTTAAAAAAGTAAACGAAATTGTAACGGCTTCGGCTATTATTGGTTTGGTTCTGACTTTGTTTTTCTCGATTCTAATTGTGAGTGATTACTCTAAATCTCAAGTCTATAAAAAACAGCTTGAAATTGCCAATTTCAAAACCAAGAATTTACTTAAAAGCCGCGAACAATTAATCTCGACTGTAAGTCACGATTTAAAAACGCCTTTGAGCACCATTGTGGGCTATTCTGAGCTTTTAGGGAATTCTGATGTGAATACAAAGCAGTCTTACTTTATTAAAAACATCAAAAATTCATCAGAATATATTACGCAACTGGTTCAGGATTTACTGGACTTTTCCCAAATCGAAGCAGGAAAAATAACGATCGAAAAGGTTCCGTTTTTATTACCTGAAATTATTGATGAAGTTGCCAAAAGTATTCAGACCGTTTACAAGCAAAAGAACATTGAACTTATTATTAATGTTGATGAAAAGCTGAATACAAGAATTGTTGGTGATCCGTTTCGACTGAAACAAATCTTGAGTAATATTATCGGAAACGCTTATAAGTTTACCGAAGAAGGTTTTATTAAAATAAGTGCTTATACTGAAAATGACGGAAATTTCATCATCACGATTCAGGATTCCGGAATTGGAATTGAGAAAGGAAATCAAAAATTAGTTTTTGAGGAATTTGCCCAGGCGAATGAAAGTATTGAAAAGAAATATGGCGGAACTGGTTTAGGCTTGTCTATTTGCCAAAAAATAATTTCTATACTAGGTGGCACTTTAAGTCTTGAAAGCACTTTTGGAAAAGGAAGCACTTTTGAAATTCAACTCCCATTATTATTTGATCATAGCCAAAATGTTACTGTTGAAACTAAAAAACCAATCTTAAAGAATACTCAAAAACAAACTTTTATTGTTATTGACGACGATATTAATTTACTGAATTTAACGAGTGGTGTTTTAAGACAGGAAGGACATCAGGTTTTATCTTTCAACAGTGCTGTAAAGGCTTTAGAAACCATTCAGAACACTAAATTTGATTTTGTAATTACTGATATCCAAATGCCGGAAATGGACGGCTTTATGTTTCTGAAAAAATTAAGGAATTCAGGATATTCCAATTATCAAAATCAGCCTATAATCGCTCTAACCGGAAGAACTGACCTTGATGCTGCCGTTTACTCTGAAGCCGGTTTTACTACGGTAATCAAAAAACCATATTCACCCAGAATATTACTGGAGACGATTCAGCTTATTTTAGAAAATGACACTTTACCGAATGTTCAGATCAATGAAGATGAAATGCAAACTTCATCTCAGCTATACTCTCTTGAAACATTAAAAGAATTTTTAGGAAATGACAACGAGGCTTTAAAAGAGGTTTTAAAATCGTTTATAGAGAACAGCAGCGAAAACCTGACTTTTCTGGAAACTGCAATTACAGAAAAGAATATAATCGAAATTAATACTATTGCCCACAGAATTGCGCCTATGTTTAAACAAATTCAGGCACGTGAAATTGGTGAAATCTTAAAGGCTCTTGAAAGAAAAGATCTGGAAATTTCTGATTTGGATGATCTTTTTAAAGTTTTAAAATCAAAATCAGCATTACTTTTCACAGCTTTAAACAAAGAAATTGTTTAATCGATATTGTATTGTTTCAGTTTATTATACAATGTCTTTCGGGTAATTTTGAGCAATTTTGCCGCTTCAGATTTATTATTTTGAGCTTTTGACAAGGCATGAATGATCGCTTCTTTTTCGTTTTCTGACAAAGAGAAATTCCCATTATTGCTTTGTTGTTTCTGAATCTGAAAGAATTCAGCAGGCAAAACTTCGCTTTCGATAAAATCTCCCTGAGACAAAAGGGTAGCACGTTTTACACAGTTTTGTAATTCACGTAAATTTCCCGGCCAGTTGTAATTTTGAAATATCGTAACAACTTCCGGAGAAAACCCAATAATATCTTTATTTAATTGCTGATTGGCCTTTTCCAGGAAATAATCGGCAAAAACCATCAAATCTTCGTCTCTGTCTTTTAATGATGGCGACTGAATCGAGAATTCGTTGATTCTATGGTATAAATCCTCTCTAAAATCACCATTTTTTACAGCTTCACGCAAATCTTCATTTGTAGCTGTAATAATGCGTATATCAACGTTTATTTCTTTATTGCTTCCAACAGGTTTTATTTTACGTTCCTGTAAAGCTCTTAATAATTGTATTTGATTTTCATATGATAGATTCCCTATTTCGTCCAGAAAAAGTGTTCCGCCATTAGCCGCTTCAAAATAGCCCATTTTGTCGCTTATAGCTCCGGTAAACGATCCTTTTAAATGTCCGAAAAATTCACTCGCTGCCAGTTCTTTCGGAATAGCACCGCAGTCAACTGCAATAAAATTATTGTTTTTTCTCGTACTTTGCTGATGGATACTTTTGGCAATGATTTCTTTTCCGGTTCCGCTTTCTCCAATGATCAAAACCGACATATCTGTCGGGCTAACCAAATGTATATGATCCAGTAATTTTTTTGAAGCAACAGAAATTCCTTTTACAAACTCATTTTCAGTAACGGGTTGCTTTTTAACGGCTTTCTTTTGTTTTACGGGAGTATCTTCAATTTCGGTTTCCTGAGTTTTAAGCGCATTGGTAATGACCAATAAAACCTCATCCGGATTAAACGGTTTTGAGATATAATCTGCAGCGCCATTTTTTATGGCTTTAACAGCAGTATTTACATCAGAATACCCTGTCATGAGTATAACAGGAATTTCAGGATATGCCGTTTTAAATTCAGACATAAGTCCAATACCATCAGAATCCGGTAAACGAAGATCTGTCAAAATCAAATCAAATGATTCTTTTTTGATAGCTACTCTGGCTTCTGCAGCAGAGAAAGCAATAGTTACGTCGAATGCATTTTTTATCAGAAACTTTTCTAATAATTTGCAAAACGAAATATCATCTTCTATCAGTAATATCTTTGGCATCTGTTTTATGGGACTTTTTTGCTAAAATAAGACTATTAAAATTGTCTTTTCACAAAATTATGCAAAAAAAAAGAGATTGCTATAAGCAATCTCTTTTTCACCAAAAACATAAATCTAAATTCACCTAATTTATATCTTCAACCAGTTGCCATTGACATCTGAAAAAACAGTAGCCTTCTGATCCCCAACTGATATTTCAAGTTTATATTCTTTCTTTTCGTTTACATACGCTTTTACCAATTTTGCATTAGGATAAGCGGTCTGAAGAGCTGTTTTTACAGCAGCTGGCACAGCATCTGTAGTCACCTCTGTATATTCTGTCTGAACAGTTACAACTTTTTTTACTTGCTCCTGTACAATGGCAGTATGAGCGTAGGTTGATAAACTTCCCAGAATTATTACTACTGATAGGACTAACTTTTTCATAATATTTATTTTAATATTTTGGAGCGATGACTCCTTTGTCATCTGTAAAAACAAAATGCTTACTCTGGCTTGCACCTGAATTAAGTTCTAGTTTATATTGTTTCTTTGGGTTCACATAAGCCTTTACAAGCGTAGAACCCGGAAAAGATTTCTCTATAGTAGATTTTACTTCTTGAGGAAGAGCATCTAATTTAATTTCTTTAAAATCGTCCTGAACTTTTACAACATTCAGGACCGATTTTTTTATTATTGCCGCTTCGGCATTCATAAATAAACTTCCTA
The DNA here is from genome assembly GCF_001602525.1 of Flavobacterium chilense. GTDB lineage: Bacteria > Bacteroidota > Bacteroidia > Flavobacteriales > Flavobacteriaceae > Flavobacterium > Flavobacterium chilense. Next base: position 772,996 of record NZ_LSYT01000002.1, on the reverse strand, counting down.
AAACGATTACAGCTGATAAAATTAATTTTTTCATATTGTTTGATTTTTTTAATTAGTATTAGCTGATAAAATTAGGCATTATTTTTTTATAATGTTTCCTGAAGCGTCTGTATAAACAGTGTACTTTTTGTCACCATTTGAAATTTCAAGTTTGTACTCGTTCTTTTCATTTTTATAAGCCTTTTCAAGCTTTGTGTTAGGAAAAGATTTTTCAACAGTTGATTTTACAGCTGCGGGAATAGCATCTAAACTAACTTCTGTAAATTCATCCTGAACCATTACTGCTGGTGTCATTGATATTTTTACTGCCGGAGTAGTTGCCTGAACCGTTAAGCCTCCTAAAATAATTGCTGCTGATAAGATTAATTTTTTCATAATAATAGTCTTTATGGGTTAGTGTTAATTACTTTTTAAGAATATTACCAGAAGCATCAGTATAAACTGTAGATTTTTCACCTCTAACGGTAATCTCTATTTTATACTCTTTTTTATCATTTACATATGCTTTGTCCAGTTTTACTCCCGGATAAGCATTGTCTAATGCTGTTTTGATAGCAGCCGGAACTGCATCAACTTCTTTATATTCGTCCTGAATGTTTACAGATTGCACCATTGAACTGGTCACGACAACATTCCCTGCCTGCATTGACAACCCTCCTAACAGGATAGCTGCCGATAAGATTAACTTTTTCATAGTGATAGTTTTTTACGGTTAGTTTTTAATTATTTTTTAATCCAGGATCCATCTGCATTTGCATAAAGAGAACCTACTTTGTCTCCTACAGTCACCTCTAATTTGTATTGTGAACTTGCATTTTTGTATGCTTTAGAAAGTATTGCATCCGGATAGGCTTTTTTAAGAGCATCAGTCACTGCTGCAGGAACTTCTTCTACTTTAATTTCAGTGTACCCCTCCTGAATTGAAACTGTTTTTACGATTGTATTTGAAATTGGCGAAGTTGAAGCAAATGATGTTAAACCTCCCAAAACGATTGCGGCTGATAAAAATAAATTTTTCATGATAGTTGTATTTTAATATTGTTAATTTAATTTTAGTATTCTTAATTTGAATTTCCATAAGAACCTAATTTAGATTGTTTGATTGTTTTTAATCCTGAGATTGTTTTAGATTATTTTTTAATCCAGCTTCCGTCAGCATTAGCAAAAAGATTACCTACTTTTTCTCCAACAGTAACGTCTAATTTGTATTCTGATTTTTCGTTTTTATACGCTTTTGTAATTACGGCATCAGGATATTCTTTTTTCAAAGCTTCAGTAATAGGAGCCGGTAATTCTTCCAATTTGATTTCTGTATATTCGTCTACGATAGAAATCGTTTTAACGATTGTATTTGTAATTGGAGTTGTTGATGCGAATGATGTTAAACCTCCTAAAACAATTGCGGCTGATAAGAATAAATTTTTCATAAGTGTATATTTTAATTATTTAATAGTTGTTTACGCTTTAGATAATGAAATTATTATGCCGCAATCGTTATATGATACCCCAATGCATGTAAAAGCCTAATTTTAAAGGCTTTTACCAAATCATGCCAAAAACACAAGACTTTAAAAAGTGTGTAATTACCTGAATGAGTGTGTAAAAAGTATACACAAATAGTGTTTACTTTGTATTTGCAAACAAAAAACCCAATAGGTTTTTAAAAACTTATTGGGTTCAAAATTCGTGGTAAAATAAAAAAGGCTGTCAAAATTGACAGCCTTTGTATTATTCTTCTATAGGTTTCATTTTAAATGTATCCATAAATGCAGTTGTATAATCTCCTGCAATATATCTTGGATCATCCATTAATTGTCTATGGAAAGGAATTGTAGTTTTTACGCCTTCGATAACAAATTCATCTAAAGCTCTACGCATTTTACTAATAGCTTCTTCACGGGATTGTGCCGTTGTAATCAACTTAGCAATCATTGAATCGTAATTTGGCGGAATAGTATAACCTGAGTAAACGTGAGTATCTAAACGAACTCCGTGTCCTCCTGGCATATGTAGTGTCGTAATTTTTCCTGGTGAAGGGCGAAAATCATTATAAGGATCTTCGGCATTAATACGACATTCGATAGCGTGTAATTCTGGTAAGTAGTTTTTTCCGGAAATTGGAATTCCGGCAGCCACCATAATTTGCTCACGAATTAAATCGTAATCAATTACTTGTTCCGTAATTGGGTGTTCTACCTGAATACGGGTATTCATTTCCATGAAATAGAAGTTTCTGTGTTTGTCAACAAGAAATTCTACTGTTCCTGCTCCTTCGTACTTAATAAATTCAGCAGCTTTTACAGCAGCTTCTCCCATTGCAGTACGCAATTCATCTGTCATGAAAGGCGAAGGTGTTTCTTCTGTCAATTTTTGGTGACGACGTTGTACAGAACAATCTCTTTCAGAAAGGTGACATGCTTTTCCGTATGAATCTCCAACAACCTGAATTTCGATATGACGTGGTTCTTCAATAAGTTTCTCCATGTACATTCCGTCATTTCCAAATGCAGCAGCAGCTTCCTGACGTGCACTTTCCCATGCTTTCAACAATTCATCTTCTTTCCAGACAGCACGCATTCCTTTTCCACCACCACCGGCAGTAGCTTTAAGCATAACCGGGTAACCAAATTCTTTTGCTAATTTTTGTGTTTGTTCAAAAGATTCTAATAATCCGTCTGAACCTGGTACACATGGAACTCCTGCAGCTTTCATAGTTGCTTTTGCAGAAGCTTTGTCTCCCATTCTGTCAATCATTTCAGGAGCGGCACCAATAAATTTGATTCCGTGTTCCTGACAAATTTTTGAGAATTTTGCATTCTCAGAAAGAAAACCGTATCCTGGGTGTATTGCATCTGCATTTGTAATTTCTGCAGCAGCAATAATATTTGACATTTTTAAATACGATAAGTTACTTGGAGGAGGACCAATACAAACCGCTTCGTCAGCAAACTTAACATGTAGACTTTCTGCATCTGCTGTAGAGTAAACTGCTACAGTTTTGATTCCCATTTCTTTACATGTACGAATTACACGAAGTGCAATTTCTCCTCTATTCGCAATTAATATTTTTTTAAACATCTTATTTTAATTAGATAATTAGACAATTTGATAATTAGATAATTTTAGATGATTAACAAAGTTTTTATTGCGAATCCTTCTAAAATCTAAAATCTAAAATCTAAATTTATTTATGATGGATCAACTAAAAATAAAGGTTGGTCAAATTCTACAGGAGACATATCATCAACAAGAATTTTTACAATTTTACCTGAAACTTCTGATTCGATTTCGTTAAATAATTTCATTGCTTCAATTACACAAAGAACATCACCTTTTGAAATACTGCTTCCAACTTCAGTGAAAACCGGTTTATCCGGAGATGGTTTTCTGTAGAATGTTCCGATAATTGGAGATTTAATAGTAATATATTTAGAATCTTCAGCTACCGCCGGAGCCTCAGGGCTCACATTTACAACTACCGGAGCTACTTGTTGAGGAGCAACTGCTTGTGGCAATGCAGCCTGAGCAGGTAATTGTTGAACATATGTAGTCTCTGTTACATTTCCTTCTAAAGTTGTTCTAATGGTGATTTTTACATCATCCATTTCTAACTTTACTTCTGCAACTCCCGAATTTGCTACAAATTTGATTAGGTTTTGAATTTCTTTTAAATCCATAATGATTCGTTTTTAGTTTTGATTTATTTTTTATCGTAAGCCCATTTTAGGTAAATTGATCCCCATGTGAATCCACCACCAAAAGCGGCAAAAATAATGTTATCTCCTTTTTTGAATAGGTGTTCAAAGTCATTTAACACTAAAGGCAATGTTGCCGAAGTCGTATTTCCGAATTTTTCAATATTCATTAATACTTTTGAATCTTCAAGATTCATTCTGCTTGCAGTAGCATCAATAATACGTTTGTTTGCCTGATGTGGCACTAACCAACTTACATCCTCATGACTCAAATTATTTCTTTTCAAGATCAATTCGCTTGCATCTGCCATATTGGTAACAGCAAATTTAAATACCGTTTTTCCGTCCTGAATAATATTGTGCTGTCTGTTTTTTACAGTCTCTTCTGTAGTTGGAATTAGAGAACCTCCGGCAGAAATTTTAAGATAATCGCGTCCTAAACCATCGCTTCGCAGATATTCATCCTGTAAACCTAAACCTTCATGGTTTGGTTCGAACAAAACTGCTCCTGCTCCATCTCCAAAAATAATACAAGTTGCTCTGTCTGTATAATCTACAATTGATGACATTTTATCAGCACCAATTAATAATACTTTTTTATATCGTCCTGACTGTATGTATGCAGCTGCAGTTGACATTCCGTATAAAAAACTTGAACAGGCTGCCTGCAAATCATAAGCAAAGGCGTTTGTAGCTCCAATCTGTGTTGCAACATAAACTCCTGTAGAGGCTACCGGCATATCTGCAGTAGCTGTCGCCATTATTACCATATCAATCTCTAATGGATCAATATTAGCTTTTGCTATTAAATCCTGGGCTGCTTTTATAGCCAGAAAAGATGTTCCTTTATCAGCATCTTTAAGAATTCTTCTTTCTTTAATTCCGGTACGAGTAGTGATCCATTCGTCATTAGTATCGACCATTGTTTCCAGTACTTTATTTGAAAGTACAAAATCTGGAACATAGGCTCCAACAGCGGTAATTGCGGCTGTGATTGTATTCATTATATTTTATTATTTCCTTTCAAATACAGCATATTTGAAAAATTTTTAAAAGACTTGAAAATTACAAAAAAAAACGAAATTAGTTTGTACATAATTTCCTAAAATACGAAAATTATAACCAACAAAAAAAACTCTCACTATGTGAGAGTTCTAGTATAATTTACAAAAACGTATTAAGCAACCGCTTCAGATTTATCGATAACAACTTGCCCTCTGTAGTACATTTTACCTTCATGCCAGTAAGCTCTGTGGTATAAATGTGCTTCTCCAGTAATAGGACATGTAGCGATTTGAGCTACTGTAGCTTTATAATGTGTTCTTCTCTTATCTCTTCTTGTTTTCGAGACTTTTCTCTTAGGATGTGCCATTTTACTATATTATTTATCCGTTAATAGTTGTTTTAATTTGTCCCAACGCGGGTCAATATCTTCTTCTTTACTCTCTTCTTTTTCTTCTTTGACTGTTTTCACTGTCAGTTCATTTAGTTTTTTCAAAGCTTCAGTTTGCAAACTTCCGTCTTTTACTCCTGGATGAACTCGTTTTAGCGGTACCGAAAGTGCAATCATTTCATAAATATACTGTGCGATATCTATTTCATGCTCTCCGTGTGGTAAGATCAACAATTCTTCATTATCATTATTGAATTCTTCCCCAAAACGAACAATCAATTTCATTTTCCCTTTCAAAGGCAAATCAAAATCTTCGCTTGTCAGATCACATGGCACATTAACTGTTCCTTTGTGTTTAAAATTCAACTCTAACATGTTGCTCTTTTTGTCTAAAACTAAACTCACTTTGATATCCGAACTTTGAAATTCGTCGTAATCAAAGTTCTCAAAGAACGCGTTACTTATTTGATACTCAAAATGGTGTTTTCCTAGCTTTAACCCTATGAAAGGAATTAAAAATTCTTTTGTTTTGCTCATTTCAACATCAATTTGACCAATTCGTATCTAGAACTCAGATACCTGAATTGGGGTGCAAAGATATAAAATTATTATAAAACTAATAATCTTATTCACCTTTTTTTGTTTATAACTGTTTTTCTTTTATTTTAAGAGGTTTTTCACTAATCTCCTCATACTGATTACGCGAGCGAAAAATATCTATTGCGAGATAAACTGCTTCTTTAAAAGAGTTAAAATCTGCCATGTCTTTTCCGGCAATATCATAAGCTGTACCGTGATCCGGCGACGTTCTTACTCTATTTAAACCTGCTGTATAATTTACTCCTTTTCCGAAAGATAATGTTTTAAACGGAATTAATCCCTGATCGTGATACGTTGCAACAATGGCATCATATTTTTCATACTGACCGCTTCCAAAAAAACCATCAGCCGGAAACGGACCAAAAACCATCGTTCCGCTATCGAATATTTTCTTCAAAGTCGGTTTTAAAACCAAATCATCCTCTTTACCAATCACTCCACCATCTCCTGCATGCGGATTCAATCCTAAAACTGCAATTTTTGGCTTTACTATACTAAAATCCTGAATTAACGACTTTCTGATTGTTTCAATTTTTCTTGTAATTAATTCTTCTGTTAAATGTGATGATACTTCACTTAAAGGAACATGATCCGTTAACAATCCCACTCTCAGATTATCCTGCACCATCATCATTAACGCATTTCCTTCTAGCTCCTGATTTAAATAATCAGTATGCCCGGGAAATTTAAAACTTTCAGACTGAATATTATATTTATTTATTGGAGCTGTAACCAAAACATCTATCAAACCTTCTTTCAAAGCTTTGGTTGCCGCTACAAATGATTTTATAGCATATTCTCCTATTTTTTCATCATTTTTACCTAAATTAATATCAACTCCTTCTTTCCAAAGATTAAATACATTGACTTTTCCGGCAACAATCTGATCCAATTTATCTACTCCATGAAACTGAACCGTTGATGTAAAGCTTTTTTTAACAAACGAAAGTATTTTAGCATTTGCAAAAATAACTGGCGTACACATTTCCAACATACGAGAATCTTCGAATGTTTTCAATATAACTTCGCTTCCAATACCGTTTAAATCTCCAATTGAAATTCCAACAATTATATTTTCTGCTTTTTTATTCATGAGCTCAGGTTATTTATTACTAATTTTGATGTGCAAATTTAGTAAAATAAAACAACAATGTTTACAGGAATTATAGAAACCCTAGGAAGGATTCACGAAATACGAAAAGAACAAAGCAATCTTCATATTACTGTAGATTCTTCAATTACAAATGAGTTAAAAATAGACCAAAGCGTTTCGCACAATGGCATTTGCCTGACAGTGGTAGCAATAAAAGATTCATTTTATATCGTAACTGCTATTGATGAAACCATTTTAAAAACAAATATTTCAGATTGGAAAGAAGGCGACATTGTAAACCTGGAAAGAGGCATGAAGCTTGGCGATCGTCTTGACGGACATATAGTCCAGGGACATGTAGACCAAACCGGAACCTGCATTAAAATCGAAGAAGCACACGGAAGCTGGAATTACACTTTTGAATACGACAAAAACCTAAACAATATCACTATCGAAAAAGGCTCCATAACTGTTAACGGAGTTAGCCTGACTGTTGTGAACTCTAAAACAAATGAATTTAGCGTATCGATTATCCCGTATACTTTTGAAAACACCAATTTTAAAAATTTTAAAGTTGGAACAAAAATAAATCTGGAATTTGATGTTGTTGGAAAATACATTTCCCGACTTTACTCAATAAACAAATAACTACACAAAACCATTTAAAAAGAAAAGCTTCAATTACATTGAAGCTTTTCTTTTTAAATTATATTTATATATAGTGTACATTCCAAAAAGCAACGCACATATTAGCAAAAGAATCAAATTTTGATCAATAGCCCCTCCTGGCGGTGGCGGTGGCGGAGCAGCTGCTGCCATTGGAGCTGGCGGCGGAGTAGCGGGTGCAGCACTAGCAATTGATACATTTATCAAAGTCAAAAAAATTGTAACAAAAAAAATCTTTATTTTCTCCATAACTTTAACATGCTGGACTACAGCAAGGTAGGTTGTTAGTTTTACTTCATTTTAATACAATTCGCACAAAAACAGGGGCTTACACACAAATGCTTGGCAAATTTATAAGTTTTTTACAAAAACGCAAGATTTAAATCAAAAAAACTCAACAAAAGCTGCAATAGATTTTTAACGTAAGAATTAAACCCAGAAATACCCTTTTAGCTTTTTATTACTTACGTATAATTCTACAATTTAGTTTTTATAATAACGTATTTTATAAAAGTAAATTATTCAAACTACATACAAAACAATAAATCATAAAAAAACCTTTACATTACTGTAAAGGTTTTCTATTCTAAAAAAGTGGTCCCACCTGAAACTGAACTACTTAGCACAAAACGCTAATTATCAGTGATTTATTTTAATTTTTAATTTTGGGTAGAAATATGGTAAAAAAATTCAAATTTTACATTTTCATATCTAAATATAAGAATAACATTACAACAGTTCCTAGTTTCTTAGTTATGCACCGTTCATTAAAAAGCTCCGAAGTACATAAAGATTTTATTAACAGACTATTTAAAACAGGTTTATGACGAAATTAGTTAGGGTAAAATGGAGCATAGTATCCAAAACTAATTTCATCTATATAAGTACTGCCACTAGTCATAGTATATCCAATTGTCCTATTGGCTTTCAAAAAGTCTATTCCTTTATAAAAATCAGTTTGTAATAGCCAATTTATTTCCAAAAAAAGATCAGCTTCTTTTCTTTCATCAAAGATTAAATGAAATTGTTTTACAGTCAGAAAATCATCTTCATTCGGAGTGCATGTAATATTCAAAATACAATCATTACTATACATCAACTTTTTCATTTCTTCTTCATCAATTTCATATAGAATCGTGTACTTTCTTTTGTCAATTACTGTTTCGTAAGCTTTCATAATATCATTTTTTGTAAATTTACAAAGAAGAAAGGCTCATAGATCAGCTGTCGTTATATTTTTTTAAAGAAGTTAAGAATTACTTAATTCTAAAAATTATTAAAATCTTTACTTACCTCGTTTCGGAATATAGAAATCTACAAATCGTAAAATAATCAACAAAGAGCTAGCTGTAAATACTAAATATTTAAACGGTAAAAAATTATATACAATTAAATTTTTAACATAATAAATTCTTCCAATAGTAATATCTTGCACAAGGAATAAAACTCCAAATACTATTAAAAAACTTCCAAGTAAGGATAATATGTTTAATAATTTATTCATTGTTATTTATCAAGCTGTTTTAATATCTCAATTAATTCTTTTGGATCTTTAATTTCTAAACTATCCATATGCTTTTTAAGTAGTTCGGTTTTTATATCATTGTTTTTGCGTGTAGTCAAAAATTTTCGCACTTTCTCAATGATCCCGTCTGATTTTATTTCGGTCTTTAAATCTTTTTTATAAGTTAAACTAAAGCCACCTCCAGCTATTGCCACAATTATAATTCCTAGTATAATTATCCCACCCATTCCAAGTCCAGATATCTCTATGAAACCAGGAGATTGAACAGCTAGTTTTATATCAAAATCGTCTGATTTATAATCTAAATCCTCAGCTTCGCAAAATTCATCTAGCAAATCCAAAGCAATATCTCCCATTTTAAAAAGACTTCTTGCTTTAACATCATCTTTCGCTTGCACTTCAAGGACTAAATGCGCATGATCTTCTTTTACAAAGATACCATTTATTATTTTATCAATAACTTCCCCGTATTGATCGGCATTTGTTATAGTATGATGGGAAAACATTAGTTTAAACAACTTAGGGTCTAAACTTGCTTTAGTTACTTGCCTAAGTAATTTAATTTGCTTTCTCTTTATTAAATCACAATCAAATTTATTATTTAACTCATTAAAAGCAATTGTATTTGAAATTTCCGCAAATTGTATATATTCGGAATTTTCGCTTGGAATCATAATAATGTCCCCTTTTTTAATTTCATACGCAAATTTTAAAAGCTGTCTGGCAGAGTGTTTTGGTCTTGCTTCGTCTTCTCCATATGCTTTTTTAATTTTATTTGCTAATATTGTAACCCCCACTTCATCACGAGTATTACCCGCCTTAATATCCTCTAGTGTTATTTTATTATATCCAATTCCAATGAACTTTCCAGCTAAAAATGAGTCATAATTTTTTCCGCCCTCAGTTCTAACAAGCCAGTAATTTCTATTACTTATGTGCGGTATTTGATCTAATATTTGTTGTAAAGTCATTATGATTTATGGTTTATTTAATTCCATATTAAACAAAGAAAATAGAAAATGTTTAATAGGATATATTTTGGTTATCTGCTATATTGCATGTGTAAAAATACATTATTTTGTATATGTTATATAAATTTGTAAAAAAAAAGTTACTAAGTGTAGATTTTTAATTCATATATCAACCGATATTTTATGTTTTCTATACCATTTTTCTACCTATAAAAAATAAAAAACATTAAACCATTGATTTACAGACCAAAAACAAAATTAATTCAAGTCCTATACAGACTATTTCAATAGAAAAATGCAATTTTAGGTACTTTAATTTTTTTTGTTTTGTTCTTCATACTCAGACAACAATTTATTTATTGGAGTACATAAAATTTCATAGAGAGTTGATCTTGAAATTGGATAGACCGGATAAATATATTCTTTGTGAATTTTTGTAATTGGAGTATAAGGATGCTCAGCAACCATTTTTTTGTATAAATCCATAATAAGCTTGTATCTTCTTAATTTATTGATCTGAATACCATTTCTCACGTTTTTATTTTGCATATTACTTTAATTCAAATTAGTTTAATTTTTCGGTTTCCTTAGTGGTATTCTAGCAGTTAACCTCATTTGTAATAACGTTTCATTTGCTATTTTTAATTTTTGGATTGCGGTCAATGGTTTGGGAGAAAAATCATTAATTTTTAGAATGTAGGCTTCCTGATCTTTTAAGCATTCGTTTACTAAAAGACTTAAATATTTATTTATTGCATTTGTTCCGTTTACTATTGTATACCCGTTTTTTACACTTACTTGAGCTTTACTTCGACTCTGTGTAAACGGTTTTAACCATTCAAGGAACAGATTAAAATCGTTTCCCTCATGCGAGCAAATAAAGCCTCTCAAATGTACTATCCTGTTCAAATAATCTTTAAAAAAAATATCATGTCGTGTTAGCTTTTTCGGGATTTCAAAATACAACCTTATGCAATTTATTAAACTGGCTTCGCTTGGAGCTGTGTAGTGTGTTCCAACAGCATAAGATATATTGTTTATGTCAAAATCTTTACTATTACCGTTTAAAAACAATATTTTTCCGGCTCTCACTGATTCTTTTTTAAAAGTTTCTAAAAGCATCTTAGCCAAATTATATGTTTTGCCATTAAACGTTATGTAACCACTAGCAGTAGGCTTGCACTCTCTTTTAGTGATGTAATTATATGCCTTGCCTTTATTGGATAAAAACAAACCAATTAAAACAGTTTTTCTGTATCCTATTTTTTGTAATTCTCTAATTGTTACTTTCATTTCTTACTACTTTTAAATATCGTGAAATTGTACTTTGACTCTTTCCTAATGCAATTCCTATTTCCCTATAACTCATTCCCGAGTTATAAAGATCATTTGCTTTTATTTTTATTTGAGTTGTTTCTCTTTGACTTTTCCAGTTTTCAGCTATGTACCATTTTTCTATTGTTCTGATTAGAGTATCAGTAAGCTTTCCCGTTTCGGCAAGTGACAAACCAATTAAATAATATTTTTTTACTTTGGCTTTATCATCAAGCGTGTAGGTATTTCTTTGTTTTGGTTCGGACAATTTTTTTTTCTGGTTTTTCATTTCGGGTGTTTATGAAATTACTTAAATATCGTAGTAGTTAAATGGTACTTAAATCCCTTTTAAGAACAAAAATTCTCATGTTTTCATTAAGGGTTGTTTTTGCTGTTTTTTGATTTTATTTTCAGTAAATAAATTTTAGATACCCCCATCTATTTTTTTTCTGTTAAGTGAGCTACTCTTTATTATTTTCGACCTTTTTAATACGTTCGATTGATTGAAAATAATTTTTCATCTATAAAACATTGTCATTAATCAGTGCTAAGGGTTGTTTTTGAATAATTCAACTATCCACAGTAAAATTCAGTATCATTTCGACCTTTTTTATTATTGGATTCATTTTGTTAAGTAGTTACACTTGTGTTATGCTGTAAATACTATACTAACTCAATAAAAGTGTGGCCGTGCTCCCTATCGGGAGTATATTACAAGTTTCCACAAATTTTTTTTGGGACTATACGTGCGCTTTTTAATTTGTTTTTTTTATCAATAAATATCATTATATATCCTTTTCCTGTTTAATAATTTGTTTTTCAATTAGTTAACTGAGTTACATAAGTGTAACTTCTGTACAAACCGCTATCCCATTCATTTAATTTATCAACACGTATCAATTCATTTAACTAATTGTCTTAACTAATTGTTTTTCAGAATCATAAGCCTGTACCCAAAACGGAACTATTTTACTATTCTTAATGTCAAATTCATGCCTCACAGCTTCCCAATTTTCTAAAAAATCACGTACTGAATAAAATTGTCTTTTACTGAGTACATTGTTTTCATATTGATTTTTATATTGCTTTAAGACCTCATTTTTTCCTTTATATATGATATTGCGTATCAAATCTATTTTACTTCGCTGTGTGCCCTTTGGTGCATTTATATCATTGTAAAAATTGAGATTATCCCATTCATTAAAAAAGGAGTTTTGCAATCTTTGCAAAAATTCAAAATCAAGAAAATTTTGTAAATACACTTTCTCGCATCTCCTATGTACCGTTTCAACTCTGATTATATTTATTCCTGACGGAGTCCTCTTGTGTTGTTTGTCCATCATTTCAAAAACTTTATCATATACTTTAAAATAAACTCTATAATCTCTATGGCGCTCGGTTGTTATTTGACTAGCTCCTTTGTGGTTTGCATCAATTAGAAAAATCTTTTCTTTATGCTTCCCGATACTATGTATCGTTTCTAAAATTGCTTTTGTTTCAATAGGCAATTTTACATTTAAACCTATTTCAAAAAATGTAATTTCTATTTTCACGGGATTTATTCCGGTATTTAAGATCAATTCTTCGAACGTTGCTTTTGCTTCATTCATGGTAAAGCTGTCAAAATTTGTTAAACTTCCATTTTTTAAATAGGAAGAATATTTGTGTAAGCTTCCTGTTATTTTAAGTTTGTTGCTTTGATCAATTTTTATAAATAGTCCTCCAGTAAAATTTTTTGTTGTACGATTGTCATAATAGATCAAGCCGTTTAGCGAATTGCACACTAAACGGCTGGATTTTATAATACTCTTTTTTTCAACCTCTGACAAAGACCTCTTTATCATTGTGATATTGTCAATCATTTTTATATATTTGCAATGTGCTAAACATTAATATTTGCGTATTTGGTTTTAGTTACAATATAAAAACCCCTTTCTAGGGGTTTTTTTATGCCCTGCTTTCAATAAAGAAATCAATATCTGCTCTTTTGATTATTACCTTACTGTATTTTTCCGACTTCATTTTGATAACATTGAAAAAGCCTTTGTCTATATAGCTTTGTAAGGTGTTCCGGCTACATTTTAATACTTCCATTGCTTCTTTTGGTGTGAGATTTTCTTTTTGTCCCTTGTTTTTAATTTCTAATATAGATTTTGAAATATTATTTAATTGGGTTTTAATGTCGTTCCAATCTTGTAAGGGCACCGTAATTACTGCTATATTAGTATCCATAAATTTATTATTTGAATGATTTAATAAAGTGTGAATCTAGTTTTAAAAGATGGTTACTATCCTTTTTCATAAAATCGTTAAGCTCCATATCAAGAGATATTTTTCGACCTTGTAAACTGTTGATTTCATTCATTAGCCTTTCAATCTCTTTTAATTTATTATAGGCTAGTTGCTGGTTTTCATTTTCAATAAACAGGGAATATTTATTTGCAATAAATTCGAGTGTTTCCGCACTTATTACAACATTTCTATTTTCTATTTTATAGTTTTTTACGTTCCATACAAAATATTCTCTTTTAGTCTTATCTAAAATATCGGCTTCAATTTCCATAATTAAAGATTCTGTACCGGCTGGCTTCTCCAGTAATTCAAAGACCTTTTCTTTATTTAAATTCATTCCGGCAACTTGCAGGGTTTCGCCCTTAGTAAGTTTATCAGTAATAAAACACTTTGGATTTGCAAACAATTGTTCTAAATCATCACTTTCAATATCTGTAATGCCCAAGTCAAAGACTTTGTTTATATAGTCTTGAAAATAATTCTGTCCGGTTTGCAATTGGTTTATTTCGCCATTAATTGCACTATCATTTTTTTCTATAAATATTTTTTTGAAACTCATAAATTTTATTTTTAAGTATTTTAATGTTAGTTGTTTGTGTTTCTCTCTACGTAATCAAAAAAGTAATCTTGCCTTTGCTCATTTGAAAAATCGGCTTTGATCACATTGTCAATTTCATCGATTACTCTAGCTCTAAAAAGCTCCATATTTGAATGAATTCGCTCCCAAAAATCATTTGTTTTAGCTATGGCAGAACTGATTTTTCTTTTGGAAAGCATTTCAAAAACTCTTTGAACAGTTAGAGCCTTAAAGTCATTTTGATTTGTCTTAAAATCGATTAGCATATCTTCGCTAAAATCGGGTATCATTGCCTCGATATCTTCTATTTGCATAATTGTAAAGTATTTAAATTGCTTTGTTTTTGGTAGCTTATGATTGCTTTTCCAAAAAGCTTAATTCTTGTTTTTGTCGCAGTTAAGATCATGTTTTCATTATGAATCAATATATTTTCAATTCTTATTATTTTTCCCATATTGAATTATTTTTTAATTTCTATGAAATCGTTTTTATTTTTATCCGTCTTAATTAAAAGCCTGTCTAAAAAATCCAGTTCATCACTCGGAACTAGTTTTTGTGCAATACCCGCAAGACAGGCACAAAGCGCTAAATCAGAAGGATGACCATTAAAGCCAATAATTTCAATTGCGTTTAAAATTGTTTTTAAATCACTACCAATACATTCGAAATCTGAATAAGTAATTTGTTTAATTACAGGCTCGTTTTCATTAGTACTAAAAAATAAATCCTTATCTATTTCTTTAAATGCTTTGGGATTGTAATCTGTAATTGTAGTCTGTTTTGCTGTGCTCATTTTTTTTGCGTATTTGATGTTAATAATTTTTTACTGTGTGTGGTTTGTGTGTATTCGTCGGTTCATTATTCCATAAGTTGGCTCTATTTTTAGCGCCTTGTATCGCACTTTCAAACTCACATTCGCTGGAATAATTTTCAGCAATTTTATTGCAAATTTGATTTTCGAATCGTTCTAAATTTAATTTAGCATTTTGCAATTCAAGCTCTTTGCTTTGAACTTCAAAAGTCAATGAATTTGCTAGTTTACCCATCC
The DNA here is from genome assembly GCF_001602525.1 of Flavobacterium chilense. Taxonomy (GTDB): domain Bacteria; phylum Bacteroidota; class Bacteroidia; order Flavobacteriales; family Flavobacteriaceae; genus Flavobacterium; species Flavobacterium chilense. The sequence continues at coordinate 757,822 of NZ_LSYT01000002.1, read as the reverse complement.
TTTTTATGGCATGGGTTTTCTGGTCTAAAAATTCGCTCCAGTGTTTCATTTATGTATTTTAGGTTAGTCTTTTACTATTAAACTGACTGGAAAATCACTTAAGGCTTTTATTTCGTAGGCTTGTACATTTTCGCCTTTTGTGAATGGAAAACTATAGTCTACAATTACAATTTGATTTATCCCCATAAGTTCCAGTACATGTGAGTAGACATATATATGACCTGAAAAAATTAAATATTCAAAAAGTTCCTTCATTTGTGTTCTCGGGAAACAATCTTCCGGTTTACCTGTAAGTTGTTTGCCTATAAGTACTCCGGTAATAGTAATTTCATAATCTTTCACATAAGATCGCGTTTTCATTGTGCCTGCATAAGCATGCCCTTTTTTATCTACACCGTGCTTTGATACATTCGACTTTGTTATTTCATTACCACCAGTAATATTAATAATAGGCTCAAATGGAAATAACCATTTAGTACCAGTCGAGGTAAAAGAAAATGATAAAGGAAAATATTGTTGATTTTCCGGTATTCTATCAACTTCTTGTTTGGTACTTAAAAAAGGGATATTTGGTAAACCTTTTACGGTCAAATCATTTTGTACAATACTTAATCGCTCTACAGTTTTAAATGATTTGCTTCCCATCAAAGCACTAAATACTAAATCTTTGTTATTCATTTTTAAATGGTGTTTAAATAAGGTTTTATCTTGTTTGGACGACTTTTATATTCTTGACCTTTTATAATTATCAATACCTGAACTTGCCTTAAGTTTTTGAAAGGATAGCTTTTTATTTTTGGCTTTATATTTATTTTTCAATGAGTTATTAATTAAAAAGTGTTGGTTGTATTGGTTTTATCGGTTCAATCCTTTGTAGCAGAACAATGCAAATTTTTTGTTTTTTAAAGTCAATATGTGGGTACATCTTTTTTAAAATTGCTGTAGTCTCTTCTTTGTTATATCCTGTATCTAAATAACAAACGTAATCGCTTAGTTGATCTAGTTTTGTTAGTATAGTTCCTAATACCAGTGCTTTAGTTTTAAACTTTTTTTGTAAAAAAACTTCGAACTGATTTCCTCTAAAATGCTTTGATAGGTTGTAAATCCTAATAGTTGTAAAACATTTGCAATCCAGTTTATTATTCCAGTTTGTTGAAAATTCTAGCTTTTCCATAAGGTTTTCTAAAAATCTTACGCACTTGCAACTGCTTGAAGTTCTTTTTCAGCTTCATATTTTGCCGTTTTATATTCTTTTAAAAATTCAGTAGTAACTTTTAAAAGATTTAAGTTTTCTTTTGTTTTTTCTCCACTGAAAAAACGCTGAACTGTACAATAATTAACACCACTTCGAGATGCTATTTGTTTTACTGCTCCACTAGGTAATTGTTTTTTAATTTCTTGAATGTCCATGTTTTTAATTTTTAATGATACTTTTTTTGTATTTTTTACTCAAAAAAGAGTAATATTGCTTCACAAATGTATAATTAAATATTTTATTACGCATTAAATTACTCAAAAAATTACTCAAATATGGATAAAAAAGATGTTAATCTAAAGCAAATACGTGAAAGTCAAAGACTTACGCAAAGCGAGTTTGGAGAAATTTTAGGTGTTAGTAGGAGTACAATAACAAAAATTGAAGCTGGGGAAGTGAAATTGTCTAAAAAAATGATTTTGAAATTGCAAAATTCTTTCCCTAAAGAAATGGGATTGCCTTATGAAAAATCTGGTTTAATTGGCAATGAAAATGAGAGTGATATTTTGATAACTATTATTGCAACAAATCTGGGAAGAATTGATCAAGTAAAAGATTTGATAAAAGCAATGTGTATTAATACTGACTATACCTATGATGAAGACAAATTTCTACAACAATTTCTGAGAACTTCGGATAGACTAAATTTAAATGAAAACAACATTTTGTTTAGTAAATCAATTAAATACGAATATAGATTTCTAATTGATTTTTTGAATATTACTAAAGAATGTTTGTTTTCCATTTATGAGGATTTATATAATTTTACAAGTGTAAAATATCATTACAGTAAATAAAAAACCGCCTATGTAGACGGTTATAATCTTAAAAGTTAGAAATAAAATCTAAACTGATTCAATTAATTTATTCTTTAAAATAAGTTTTAAAGCATCACTTAGTAACTCAACTTCGTTTTTTTCTAGTGTAATTCCTATAGAGTGCGATTTATCATCTAAGATATTAATTTGTAAAAATTCGCCGTCTGTAGCTAATGTTATATTTCTATATTCGGGACTATTTTCATTTGGATATATTACACTAATTTTCCCTAAATTGATTTCCATCTTGTTTCCTTTTAAATTGAAATATAAAAGTAATACTAATTGCTAATAAATGTTTGACGCCTGAATTCAGTTATTAACATTGTAATAAAATATTGTTTTATAGTCTTTTATACATTTAAAAATTTACTGCAATCAATTCTTTTTCTATAGTATTATCCATAATATGCCCGTAAATCTGAGTAGTTGCAATTTTCTTGTGTCCTAACACTTTTTGGACTGTTGTTAAGCTCACACCTTTATAAAGTAAATATGTAGCCGTTGTATGCCTTGCAGTATGAAAAGTAATTTTTTTGTTTATTCCGGCCAGACCGGCTAATATTTTTAAAGTCCTATTTGCATACTGGTTTGTGATCTGTTCAAAGCAAAATATACTATTGAATCGATTGTATTTATTAATTATTTCAATCGGCTTACCGTTGAAAATCGTATAAATTGGTATCCTAACACTTTCATCCGTTTTCTCCATTTTCTTTATAAGCCAAGTGTTACCACCGATTGCAACTAGTTCTCGTTTTTGCATACTTAAAACATCACTAAACCTTAATCCAGTATAAACGCTATACATGAACAAATCTTTGATATATTGAAGCTTTATATTGTCGCCCGTTAGTACTAAATCCTGCATTTGATCAATTTCTTCTGGAGTAAGAAAAACTTTGTTGCTATCCTGTTGCTTTACTTTAAATTTTCTAAATGGATACTGCTGTACATTCATTAAATCCTTATTTATAGCAAGATTTACATAGGTTTTCATATTTTTAAAATATTTCCAAATAGTATTTTGCATTAGCTTTTTAGATGGTGCATCCTTAAACGTAATTTCTATTTTTCGCAAAAAAATGTCAAAATCATTTAAAAGTTCAAATGTTATATCTTCAAAATAGATTACCTTTTTAAATTCTTTTAACCTTGCTAACGTTGTCCTGTGATTCTTTTTGGTAGATTCTGTCAGGTTCATTTTTTCAATTTCTATTTCCATAAACTCCGTAAAAGAATTTACGCTCTCTCCTTTAAAAAAATCGGTTAGCATTCCTAAATTAAATGGCTTTCCCGCATTTATCTTATCCAGTTCGAAATTTTCAAGATTTCTAATTGTTTCAGCAATTTGCTTGTTTAATTTAATTGCATTGGGATAATCCGTTTTAATCGTTCTGTTTTTATTGTTCCAATAGATTGGCTCAACATAAATTTGGGTAGAAAAATATTTATTCTTACCATTCAAATAGCACTCAATTTGTATAAGTGCTTTCCCTAATGTATTCAACTTTTTCTTACGGTTGAAAACAGGTGTGTAACGTGTTTTGTTCATAATATTTGCGTATTTAGAAAGCAAATGTAAACAAAGATTTTATATAAATTTGGTAGAACTCCGGTAGAAAACCAGTAGAAAAAGGATTGATATTTATTGATAATTTTATTTATCAATAAAACGTAAACCCTTGTAAAATAAGGGATTTAAACAAAAAAACCGCACTAAATTAGTGCGGTTTGTGGTCCCACCTGGGCTCGAACCAGGGACCACCTGATTATGAGTCAGGTGCTCTAACCAGCTGAGCTATAGGACCGGTTTAGAGGTTGCAATATTACTACTATTTTTCATTCACTCCAAATATTTTAAGACATGATTTGCATTTAATTTCAATTCAAAGGCAATGTTTCAAAAACAAGATTGATTTTCAATGCATTATTCAGAACAAAAAATTGATATTTTTTTATCTAATTTCCTGACAAAGCTCCACCAAAACACCATTTGTGTTTTTTGGATGTAAAAAAACCACTAATTTATTATCCGCACCTTTCTTTGGTTCTTCATTAATCAACACAAAACCTTCGTTTTTTAGCCGTGCTATTTCAGCATGAATATCTTCTACATCAAAAGCAATATGATGAATTCCCTCTCCTTTTTTTTCTAAAAACTTTGCAATTGGACTTTCCGGATTTGTTGCCACTAATAACTCAATTTTATTTGTTCCGGTTTGAAAAAAAGAAGTCAAAACCCCTTCACTCTCTACAGATTCCATTTTATAGGACGGGACGCCTAATAATTTTTCAAACAAGACATTTGCATCATCTATGTTTTTAACAGCAATTCCGATATGTTCTATTTTATTTACCATCTTATTTTAATTGATTAACATACGTATTAAAGTAACCACATTCTGCAATTACATCCTGGTAATATTTAGTATCCGAGTAATCCTTCTGAAGCATCTTAAATCCATCCCAGGCAATAAAGTTTACTTTATCATCATTTGCATCCCACCAATATCTAACACTATTATACTTAGTGTTATAATACTCATTTCGTTCGCACTTCGAAATTAAATAGACACATTTCGCTTTCTGCTCTTTTGTTGTTGCTGCCTGTAAAGCTTTTTGATAATACATTTTAGGAACATCACAATTAGTAATCATTTTTTTCATGGAATCTCTAAACGAATATGGACTTGAACCATAACCTACAATCGTAATTTCGTAAAAAGTTCTTCCGTTTCCAAAATGCGAAATATTGTAAAAGGCATTTCCTAACAATAAACTATTGGTATAAACATCTTCATTTTTAGCCAGCTTATCCTGCATTTCCTTAATAGTAGTCAGGAAATCCATTTGTGTATATTTTCTTTTTTGATAAGCAGCATGATCGCAATCGTGGCAATCCTTTATACTTCCGTTAAACGGATTGCCTAAAAACTTATAATACTGTACGGAATCTGTCTGCTTCATAAATTCAATTGCTTCCGGAATTTTATTTTTGAAAGTCGCCTGAACAGCCTGAAAATTATTAATATCTTTTAGTTTCAAACTATAAATTCCTGCTCCAATATTCTCAATTTCGGTTTTATTTGGCTTAGCCAAAAATGTTTTTATGCCCTGCAGATTCTTCTCATCATCATAAAAAGCATTTCCATCGTTCCAATAACTGTAACGTGATTCACCAAAAATCTCAGCCAATACCGGATTTCCTTTTTCTCTGTAAAGCGTAGACAAATAACTTCTGCTCCATGAAGAAGCATTTTGATAACGAAACTCTTGTCCTTTATAGTTTTTTGGAAGCTCGTTGTATAGCCAATTCAAATCAGCCAGAATTGTTTTTTCGTTTTTGTCCGTCAGCTTATCAATTTTGTTCAGGTTATTGACAAAACGCAACAAACGAAGCTGCATTCCTGCCAATTCTGTTTTAGGAAGCGTTTTTACCGCTTTATCAAAATTCTTATCTGCATTTGCATAATCTCCCTTTAAACTCTGTAAATACCCAAGAGACAAATCCCACAAATAAGGTCTGTCTGTATTTCCTGCCGCCGAAATTTTAGCAACTAAATCCAATGCTTTTTGATCAACTTTAACTTGATTTTCTTTTTTATTTTCTGCAATAGTCAATATTTTTTTAGGCTTATCGTCTCCTGCATCCTGCTGAAATGAATTATTTATAGATTGTTCAAGCCCATTTACCAATCTTGTTGCGAGATAATTTAAATGCTCACTTTTAGGATCTAATTCATAGATTTTTTCAATTGCCTGTTTTTCATCTTTATAATATCCGTGAACAGCCCAAAGTGCCGCTTTCTCTTTATTATTTTTTGCCATTGTGAGCGCTTTATTCCAGTCTGTTTCATTTTTTGGACTAAAACTATAAGCTGTAACTATTCTTAATTCCGGACATTTGTCAAAAACCTGCGCATATAAATAGTTAGCAACCGCATATTTCTTTTGTGCATGATTGATTCCGGCAACATATGAAAGCGCACGGTAATACAATGTATTTTTAGGAACCGAGCTTTCCGTTTTATTAAAAAACTCAATTGCTTTTTGTTTATTATTACTGTAAAAACGAGCTTTCATGGTAAGAAACCAATATCTGTTTCTCAAGAAAGGATCTGAAATAGTATTGTAAACATTCTCTATTGACTGAATCATTTTCGCATCATTGAATGTTTTTGCCACAACAGGCTCATAACTCCAATAATCTTTATTAATTGAAACCGTTTCTATTTTTTGTGCCAAATACAGAAACTCAACAAAGCTTTTTACTTTTTCATCTTTCAGTGGTATTTTTTTACCCCATTTTAAAGACGATGCATTCTCTTTTTTATTTTTAAAATAGACATGAAGACTTGCAATCTCTTCTTTATTTTTAATCGTATTTTTATTATCCGAATAATAACTCGGTTTTTCATCTCCAATTAAAAAATAATTTACTGTTGTAGTATCAATTTTTCCTTTAAGATAAGTTCCCCAATCTGATTTAATATCTTTATTGAAACGGGAATTATGCTCGGTATCAAAACCAATTCCGTAAAAAATACTACCCGACAAAAAAAGTGGCGTATAAGATTTGTCTGCAAAGGTTTCCGGAGTGAAATTCGAGTTATAACCAAAAAAATCCCAATCGTCTCCTCCTCCACAGGCATAAATTATTCCGTAGGCAAAAAGGAAAGTCGCACTAAAACCAAGAAACAACTTGCTTAAAAATATTCTTTTCATAATTATTTAAATTGAATTCGTCTAAATCGTAAAATATAATTTCTTTTGGAGACTGGGCTTTATTGTCATTTAAATCCTCAGCCATCTCTTTTAAATCTTCTGGAGAAATCATCTCTGTTTTAAGCAGATCATTTTCTTCGTAATAAACACCATTTTTGTAATTAGATTGTTTTACCCTGAAAAATATTGGGCTAATCTGCTCAAAGTTTTTATCTTTTTTGAGTTCACTGACATTTAATTTCGAACGCAATCCTAAAACTTTCTGGTTCCTGATATGAATTGCCCACGAATAAATAGGCAGTGCATAATCAAGATGCATAGGATATTTTTTTAAACTTTTAAGATATCTTTCTGAGATTTTTCGGCTGTAAATCGAGTTTAATGAATCTGGCGCAATATTTCCCATATTATAAAACATCAAAACACCATTATCTACATTTGGAATTTTGGTTTTCTTAAAGTATTTAACCTGATGAAGCCTGATGGTTGCCGAAAGTTTTTTCTTTGAAAGCTTTTTAACCTGCTCAATAAATTTAAGATAATTGTCTTTACTGTTTAAAGTCCAGTCGCAATCGATTTGAATTTCGGCACACTTAATTTTATTTTTAGTGTTGATTTCAGTAATTAAATGAATCGTCTTTTTTGCCAGATCTTCAATATCAGGATTCTTTTCCAGCATTACTTTATTTTGAATAAAAACAACCGGAACAATTTCAAATTCCTGCATGTTTTCATAAAAATGAATAGGACTTACCGGAAATGGTTTTTGGGTTTGAGGATGAAGTCCGATGTCAAAATAGCGAACATAAAGCTTATGAACATCATTATCTTTCAGAGCCGTTTTTTCTGCTTCTGAAAATTTCAGATTAGTTTTCCAATAATAAAAAGCTACAATTGGCTTTTCATTTTTGCTGCAGGAAATCAACAAAAAAAACAGTAAACCAATAAAAAACCTTCTTATCAAAACCTGGAAAAATTATATTTGAAACCAAAAGTAAGAAATTATATCATCCTGATAATTTCAAAATCAAAAAAAATTAGAACGAAGCTCAGTGTGAAATCCTAATAAATGGATAAAATATTTCAATTAAAGCAAATATAATCGTTATTTTGTGCAATCAAATTCAGAAACAATTATGTTGAAAAACAACTTTAGATATATTTCATTTTTACTTGCACTTTTAATGATGAGCTGCGCCAAAAGAGGCAGTATTACAGGTGGACTAAAAGATACTCTGGCACCCGTTTTAAAATTCAGTTCGCCTAAAAATATGACTACTAATTTTAAAGGCAACGAAATTATCTTGGGTTTTGATGAATATATAAAACTAAAAAACCTCAACAAACAGCTTATTATTTCACCACCAATGAAACATGAGCCATTGATTTTACCTACTACGGCAACTAAAGTACTTACTATAAAAATAAAAGATACTTTACAGCCCAATACTACTTACAGTTTTAACTTCGGACAAAGTATTGCAGATAATAACGAAGGTAATGCTATCAATCAGTTCAAGTATATTTTTTCGACAGGACCATATATTGATTCCCTTTCTATTAGTGGACAAATTAAAGATGCTTACGAAAAAAATGTAGACAATTTTGTATCGGTAATGCTTTACGAAATCAATGATACTTTTAAGGATTCAGTAATTTACAAGCAAAGCCCAAGATATATTACAAATACTCTTGACAGTTTGCGAACTTTTAAATTAGAGAATTTAAAGGCCGGAAAATACCTTTTAATGGCTTTAAAAGATAAAGGCGCAAATAACAGATTTAATCCGAAAGACGACAAAATAGGCTTTATTAAACACTATATTACAATTCCTAATGATACTGTTTTTGAGTTGGAGTTATTTAAAGAAACGCTTCCGCTAAAAACACTGAAACCAATACAGGCTTCGGGAAACAGATTATATTTACCTTATGAAGGAAAACAGGATTTTAAAACTTCCAAACCTAAAATTGTCCTGAAAAACCATAACGATATTCTGGAAACCATTGTCACACAATTCCCTAAAAAAGATTCCCTGCAGGTTTGGTTTAAACCAATCAAGGCAGATTCATTGTCTATGGAAGTTACCGCACCAAATTATGACAAGAAATTCAATTTTAAAATTAAGGACCAAAAGAAAGATACTTTGAATATTACAGCAGTTCAAAATGGTATAATCAATTTCAGGGAACGCTTTACTTTAGAGTCTGCCACTCCTTTAGTTAAATTTGACAAGTCAAAAATCAAATTAGTCAACAAAGACTCTGTTGCTGTCGATTTTAAAACTGAATATGACGAATTCGAGCAAAAGCTTTATATAGATTTCAAGAAAGAACCTGTAGAAAAATACAACTTTACTTTTTTACCGGGAGCTTTAACTGATTTCTACGAAAAGTCAAACGATACTCTGGTATACAAATTATCAACAAAAGAATATGCTGATTACGGTAATCTGGTTTTGAATTTACAAAATGTAAAACGCTTTCCTATAATAGTTGAGGCTACTAATGCAAAAGGAGATGTGGTATATGCCAGCGATTATTCTGAAGGGAAGACTAAAATTGAATTCAATTTATTAGTTCCTGACAAATTCACTATTCGAATCATCTACGATGACAATAAGAATAAAAAATATGATTCAGGAAGCTATCTGAATAAAACATACGCAGAAGAAGTATTTTATTATCAAACGCCAGTCGATGTGCGAACGAATTGGGATGTGGATCAGAATATCGACTTAAGTGTTCCTTTTAATCCCGAAGTCGAGAAGAAATTAGACAAAAAGAAGAAAAAAGACGATGAAAAAAAGAGAAAAGCGTTCTAAATAAAAAGCATAAAAAAACCTCGAAGTTTAAAAATTTCGAGGTTTTTTCATTTAGAAGCTATTATTTAACAAACTACGCTAAAATTCCCTACTCCACAGATAGAAGTTGCAATACTAGTTGTGTAAGCATAAGGCGAATTACCAGTCTTTCCTGATGAAGTTCCACTAATACAAGTCCATTTACAATATTGTGTACCATTAACATCATCATCTGGCTTCTCTAAGGGTTCATTTCCGGCAAAGGTATTTTTCATTTCATTTACAGTAAGTGAACTAATAGTGTTCAATTGAATCAATTCTTTAATTTTTTTCATGATTTTGTTCAAAGGTTAATTAATAGATTTAAAAATTTCTTCATAATATTTCTCAAATCCGCCATGTGCACCCGGTTTCTTTTTAGAAAAAATTATAAAATAACTTCAATAAAAATAATAATTTTATATTAATATGCTATTGAAAAAACAAAAAAAAAGTAGAAAAAACAGACATCTAAAAAATATTCCATTAGTCGCAGGAATTTGATTTACATTCTGATTAGAATCAGAATAAAGTCTTTAATTTAAATATTCTTTACGGCTCTTAAGTAGCTAAAAAATAAAAAAGCATTCTAGATTTTAATCTCAAAAAAATCTTTATCACTTAAAAAATCAAGTTTTTTTCGGGTTTCCAACATTGCATTTTTATCTAATTCTACTATAAAAGTAGCTTCAGCTTCTTGTGGCTCCAAAGTAAAATTTCCTAAAAAATCAACCACTTGCGAATGTCCTACGTGTTCATAATTGTTGGCATCAAGTCCTATCCTATTTACACCTACAACATAACTTAAATTTTCGATTGCACGTGCTTTCAACAAAGAATCCCAGGCATTTGTGCGAACCTTTGGCCAATTGGCAACATATAAAAGCAAATCATAATTTTCGACATTTCGGGCAAAAACCGGAAATCTTAAATCGTAACAAATTTGCAGACAAATCTTCCAGCCCAGATATTCTACGATAACCTTATCATTTCCTGCGGTATAAAATTTATCCTCACCCGCAAATGAAAACAAATGACGTTTGTTATAATACTGAATTTCGCCAGATGGAAAAACAAACAACATTCGGTTATAATATTTCTCGTTTTCTACAACAATCAAACTTCCTGTAATAGCGAAGTTTTTTTGTTTTGCTATAGTTTGCAGCCATAAAACCGTTTCACCATCCATACGTTCTGCAACTGCCGACGCATTCATCGTAAATCCTGTTGAAAACATTTCCGGAAGTACTACCAAATTAACACTCGAATCGATCTGATTTATTTTCGATTCAAAGCTTTTTCTGTTTGCCGAAGCATCTTCCCAATGAAGATCTGATTGTATAAGTGCTATTTTCATATTTCAAAAATACGAATTTTCAGCAAAAATTTATTTGCAAACAAAAAAACACATCTTGCAAAATTTTCTCAAAACACCTTTGCAAACGGCAGTTCTTTAAGATTATAAAAATACTTCAATAAAAAATATTGCAAAAAAAATGCATTTTGTGCAAAAAAAATGCAAACGTGTAAAATAAATATATATATTTGATCGCCAATAAAAACCAAAAAAAACATGAAAACCAAAGTATTATGAAAAAAAAGCTAATTTCATTAGTGTTTGTTGGGGGGATGATCTTCTCTGCAAATGCAAAAGAGGCTGCAATTAAAAAGCATCTTTTTGAACAAAAAAGCAGCCAGGTTGAAATCACAGGCCAGGTAGTGGGTCAGGATGACGGAATGCCAATTGCCGGAGCGACAATTTATGCAAAAAGCAATAACAAAATAGCGACCATAACTGATGAAACCGGAAAATTCAAACTAAATATCCCCGAAAATGAAACTCACATCATCATTTCATACATGGGTTATGGAACTTTAGAATACAAACTTGACAATACCAAAGATTTAGAAATTCGTTTAAAACCTGCAGAAAATGTTTTAGATCAGGTTTTAGTAACCGCATTAGGAGTTAAAAAAAGCAGTAAAGCTGTTGCTTATGCTGTAACAGAGTTAAAAGGAACTGAATTCACAAAAGCTAAAGAAACCAATATTGCAAATGCTTTGGTGGGGAAAATTGCCGGTGTTAACGTGAGCAGCACTGCAACAGGACCTAACGGTTCAAGCAGAGTTGTAATAAGAGGAAATGGTTCCCTGAACGGAAACAACCAGCCTATGTATGTAGTCAATGATTTACCAATTGACAATACACAACTTAATTTACCAGGAATTGGAAACGGACCTGGATCTACCAGAATTAATGTTGACCGAGGCGACGGAACTTCTGTTATTAACGCTGATGATATTAAAACCATAACAGTCTTAAAAGGTGGAACCGCAGCTGCACTTTACGGAGCAAATGCTGCAAATGGTGTTATCCTGATTCAGACCAAAAGAGGTGCTGCTCAAAAAGGAATTGGAGTAGATTATAATACTTCATTCACTTTTGAAACACCATCTATTATTCCGGACTGGCAATATGAATACGGTTCAGGAGCTAATGGAAAAAAGCCAACCAATCAGGCCGAAGCCATTGCTGACGGACGATGGTCGTGGGGTGCTAAAATAGACGGAACTGATGTGGTTCAGTTTGACGGAGTTGCAAGACCCTATGTAGCACAAAAAAACAATATCAAAAACTTCTATAATACAGGAACAACTTTCATTAACTCGCTGGCTTTATCAGGAGGAAACGAGAAAGCTACCGGAAGACTTTCATTTTCGAACATGGACAACAAAGGTGTTGTACCCAATTCTGATTTTAATCGAAAAAGTGTCAACATTGCCAGTAATGTAAACTTGACCAATTGGTTAAAATTTGATGTCGTAGCGCAATACAATATAGAAAAATCAAACAACAGAGTTACGGTTTCTGATGCTGAAGCAAACCCAAACTGGGGAACTTATATGATTGCCAATACTGTTGATATCAGAAATCTTTCTCCGGGATATGATGCAAATGGTATCGAGCAAGCATGGAATCCGGTTGCTGTGGCTACAAACCCTTATTTTGTTATTAATAAAATTAAAAACAGCGATACTAAAAATCGTTTTATCGGAATGTTGAATGTAAAATTAAATTTTACTCCGGAATTATTTCTACAAGGTCGAATTGGACAGGATTTCACTGACTATGAATTCTTCGGATATATTCCAAAAACAACTTTAAACAATCCGGTTGGTTATGCTCAGGGATCAAGAATGAAAATATCAAATCTGAATTCTGAAGCCATTCTTAACTATACCAAGAAAAATATTGTAGACAACTTCTCTTTAAATGCTTTAATTGGAGTGAACTCCCGCACCAACTTAAGAGACGAAACCAGAGTTGAAGGTTCAAACTTTGTATTAGATGACTTTTATGCTTTAAGCAATTTATCTACATTAACATACAGCTATCCTTACGGAAAAACCAAAACAAATTCAGTTTATGCTGCTGCGGATTTAGATTATAAAAACATCGTATTCTTAAACATTACAGGCCGCCAGGATTGGTTCTCTACACTTTCAAAAGAAAACAATACTGTATTTTATCCTTCGGTAGGTACCAGTGTAATTTTATCAGATATTGTTACAATGCCGGAATTTGTTTCATTTGCCAAACTAAGAAGCTCTTGGGCACAAGTAGGTGGCGCAACTCCGGATCCGTATGCGTTAAATCAATCTTATTCTATGATTCAGGGCGGACATAACGGACAGCAATTACAAGGGCCAACAAGTTCAAGAGTTCCAAATCCAACTTTAAGTCCGTTGACTTCTACTACATTTGAAATTGGAACCGATTTAGGATTTTTCCACAACCGTTTAAACCTTGATTTTGCCTGGTATAATCGTGCTACAACAAATGATATTGTCGAAACTACAATTTCTAATGCTTCAGGATCAAGTACAGCTTTACTGAATCTTGGAAAAATGAGAAACAAAGGAGTTGAAGTTTTATTGAGCGGAAAAATCATTAACTCAGAAAACTTCTCCTGGGATGCAAGTTTCAACGGATCTTACAACAAAAACACTGTTGAAGCACTTACAGATCAGTTAAACTCAATTACAATGGCAACCTCTGTAAACGGTTATGTTACGATAACAAGTGATGTGGGGCGCCCTTACAGTATTATAAAAGGATATAAACCTCGTGTTGACGCTAACGGAAATACGGTTTATAATGTAAGCGGAGGTTCTGCAACTATAGCACAAGGTCCGCTTCAGGAATTAGGTCAGGGAGTTCATCCTTGGGCAGCGGGAATCAGCAATGAATTCAAATACAAAAACATCTCATTCAGTTTTTTAATTGATGGTAAATTTGGAGGAAGCCTATATTCCGGAACTGATTTGTACGGAACCCGTATGGGATTAACTAAATTGACACTTGAAGGTCGTGAAACCGGTTTACCAATTAAAGGTGTTGACACCAACGGAAACCCGGTTGACATGGTAATTGCACCAGAAAACTTAAGAACCTATTATGATGGTTTAAGAAACATTTCATCAACATTTGTTTACGATGCAAGTTTTATAAAACTAAGACAAGTAATTCTTGGATACGATTTACCAATCCAGAAAATAAAAGGATTATCAAAACTTCAGGGAGCATCTGTTTCATTTATAGCAAGAAACTTATTCATTCTTTACAAGAAAACACCAAACGTAGATCCTGAATCTGTATTTAGTGCAGGAAATGCTCAGGGTGTAGAACAATTTGGAGTACCAAAAACCAGAAGTTTCGGTTTAAGTTTAAATGTTAAATTTTAAACTCGCCTATCTCTAATTTTTAAATTAAAAAGACATGAAAAAGATAACCATTTTATATATAGCAGGTATACTTTTAGGAGGTATGACATCCTGTTCTAAAGATTTTGAAGAAATCAACACCAATCCGAATGTTGTTGACAAACCAAATCCGAATTTTATTTTCAGCAAAGCACAGCTTGACGGTTTAAACAACAATTATTTCTTTACCAATATTCTGGAATGTGGCGGAATGTTACAGCATTATGCTACTTACAAAGAAGCTTCGGGTGTGGGAGACAAGTATTTAAGCAACGAAGTTTATTTTTCGGCATATTTCAATCAGGCGTATCCAACAGCATTAAACGAAACTGAAATTGTAATCAATGCTGTAAAAAACACTCCGGGTGACAGTAACAAACTAAATATTGCCCGAATCTGGAAAGCATATTTATATCATAGGATTACAGATTTATACGGAGACGTTCCTTATTCAGATGCTGCAAAAGCAATTAGTACCGCTATATTTCTTCCAAAATATGACACTCAGGAATTCATCTATAAAGACTTATTGAAAGAATTAGACGAAGCTGCAACCGCATTAGACCCTGCTAAATCAAGTTTTGGAAAAGCTGATTTTATCTATGATGGAGATGTAGCTAAATGGAAAAAATTCTCTTACTCTTTAATGCTACGTTTAGGACTGAGATTGAGCAAAATCGATCCTGCTTTATCAAAAACATGGGTAACCAAAGCCATTGCAGGCGGAGTAATCCTTAACGGAACTGATAATGCTATCATGAAATATACAGACGGACCAAATGATTTTAACCGAAATCCTGTTGGTTTTGATGCAAGAAGACAAGATTTTACAGCTGGTTCATACGGACAAAAAAATGTTGAAGGTGGAAAATTAGCTAAGACCTTTATCGATTTACTGAAAACAACTAACGATCCAAGAATTAGTGTCTATGCAGGAGTTTGGCAAGGAACAGTACAAAACACATCTCTTGCTGTGCAAAAAGGTTTTCCTAACGGAACCAAAACAGCACCAACAGCAGCTGAACAAGGTACTTATTCTGAACCTAATCAAAGTACGATTTTCAAATATGATGCCCCACTTGTACTGATTAGCAATGCCGAAACGAATTTATATTTGGCTGAAGCTGCAGCAAGAGGCTGGTATACTAATGAAACCGATAAAGACTTATATGAAAAAGGTGTTAAAGCTTCTTTCTTAAACATGGGAATTTACGGAGCAACTTATGCTATTACAGATGCCACACCTTATTTAACCTTAAACCCGTATAATGCTGCCGGATCATTTGATGCAAAAATGAACCAGATTCACACACAAATTTACATCGCTTTATTTGTAGACGAGCAGGAAATTTATGCCAACTGGAGAAGAACCGGATACCCTGTTTTAACTCCTGTAAACTTTCCTGGAAATGTTACAAACGGCACAATACCAAGACGTATAAAATATCCAACCAGCGAATATTCAGTGAATTCAACTAACTTAGCAGAAGCAGTTAAGCGTCAGGGCGAGGACAGTTTTACAACCAGAATGTGGTGGGATAAATAAAAATAATAACCATTGAAGTAATTGATTTAAACACATAGAAACCTAGTTTTTAATTAAAAATTGAGAATTAAAAATTAAAAACTATCAAACTGCATTTCACATAGCGCTATGAGATTTATTATAAGTGAAATGTCTTTTTAAGTTCCAAAAAACTATGTTTCTATGTGTTTGATAAAAATTTTCGTCTATTTAGGTTAATAATACAAAAGATAAATGAGCATTTTAATTCTTACGGCATGCATTGCATTTTTAATCATCCAGATAGCCTGGCTTAAAATCAATCCGTTTATTGCCTTTATCATAACAGCTTTATTAGCAGGTCTGTTTTTAGGCCTGCCAATAGCTACTTTGTCACAAACGGTTCAAAAAGGTCTGGGCGAAATGTTAGGCTCTATTACGCTGATTATTGTTTTCGGAACCTGTATTGGTAAACTAACCGTTTCATCAGGTGCCGCCAATGTCATTGCCAAAACAGTCATGGGATGGACGGGCAAAAAATATGTTCGTCTTGGCTTAATGATTACCGGATTTATTGTTGGGATACCGCTGTTCTATAGTGTTGGATTTGTTTTGTTAGTACCCTTAATCTTCTCAGTAGCCCATCAATTTAAGCTTTCAAAAGTATATCTGGGAATCCCAATGCTGGCGTCGCTTTCAGTAGCACACGGTTTTTTGCCGCCACATCCGTCTCCAATGGCTTTAAGCAGTATTCTAAATGCTGATATTGGACTTGTTTTAGTTTACGGAATCATCATTGCGATTCCGACCATTTTTATTGCGGGATTGTTGTTTTCGAATTTATTAAAAAACATCAAAACCGAATCAGATCATGAAATTCTGAATGTTGAAGAAGTAGTCAACCAAGGCAAGCTTCCAAGTTTTTCGTTAAGTTTATTTTCTGCCCTGTTTCCGGTTTTCGGATTAACGCTGACTTCAATATTACCTATGGTTTCTAAAAATGAAACTCTGGATAATATTTGCAAAACAATTGGAGAACCAAGTATGATTATGCTGATTTCGTTATTGATCTGTACGTATACTTTAGGAATCAGAATGAACAGAAGCATCACTTCGGTAATGGATGATTACGCTGTTGCTATAAAAGATGTTGCTCTAATTGTTTTGATTGTTGGCGGTGCCGGAGGCTTAAAAGAAGTTATGATTGTAAGCGGGGTAAACGAAACTATCGTAGCATCATTAACACAAACAAACATTCATCCGTATTTATTGGCATGGATAATGGCTGCGATTATTCGCGTTTGTGTAGGTTCTGCTACAGCAGCCGGATTAATGACAGCAAGTGTTTTATTACCTCTGTTGCAAACCACAGGACTCGATCCTAACTTATTGGTCTTATCCGTAGGAGCCGGAAGTTTAATGTGTTCACACGTAAACGACCCAAGCTTCTGGATGTTCAAAGAATATTTTAATATCAGCCTGAAAGACACATTCAAATCATGGACTGTCATGGAATCTCTCGTATCTGTTTTAGGAATCATTTTCGTTTTTATTTTAAACTCTATAATACATTAATATCATGAATTTATTACCACAAGAAAAATTTGACACTCTTGGTTTGTCACTTCCACCGGCGCCTCAGCCTTTGGGTATTTACAAACCCTATTTAGTTGATGGTAAATATTTATATCTTTCAGGTCATGGTCCTGTTAGAGACGACAAGTCCTTAATCATTGGCCGAATTGGTGATGATATGGATATCGAAGAAGGAAAACTGGCAGCAAGACAAGTAGGCTTAACAATGCTTTCTACAATTGTAACTAATTTTGGAAGTCTGAACAAAGTAAAACGTGTTATAAAAGTTCTTGGAATGGTCAATTGTAATGGCGATTTTCTAAGACATCCTTACGTTATAAACGGCTGCAGCGAATTATTTGCTGAAGTTTGGGGACAGGAAAATGGAATTGGAGTAAGAAGCGCCGTAGGAATGGGGTCTTTACCGGACAATATTCCTGTTGAAGTTGAAGCCGTTTTCGAATTATTTTAGATTAAAAAATTTAGCCCACAGATTTTACGGATTAAACACATTCGCACAGATTAAATATTTATTTGCCACGAATTCACGAATTAGCTTAAACGCGATAATTAATAAAAATTCGTGAATTCGTGGCGAAAAAAAATCATTTTAATAATTTTAATCCGTGGCAAAAAACAAAAAATATGAATACAACACCACAAACCAGAATTGCAACTTTTGGAGAATTATTACTCCGGATGAATGTTGCTAATGGAAACAGGTTTACGCAGGCCAATGAAATAAAAATTCATGTAGGCGGTGCCGAAGCCAATGTTTGTGTTTTACTTTCTCAACTCGGGATTCAAACCGATTATATTACCCGATTACCCGAAAATGATTTGGCACAACTTGCCTTAAACGAACTTCAGAAATACAAAGTAAATACTTCAAAATGTGTTTATGGCGGAGAACGTTTGGGATTGTATTTCGTCGAAGCCGGAAATCATATCAGACAATCGCAGGTTATTTACGACCGAAGCAATTCTTCTTTTGCAACAATCCAAAAAAACCAGATTAATTGGGAAGAAGCTTTATCAGATGTAACTCATTTTCACTGGTCAGGTATAAGTCCGGGAGTTTCTCATGAAGCTGGCTTAGCCTGCAAAGAAGCAATTTTGGCTGCACATAAAAAAGGTTTACCCATTTCATCCGACTTTAATTACCGGTCAAAATTATGGCAATACGGAAAACATCCGTCTGAGATTATGCCGGATTTGCTTCAATACAGCACGATTACAGTAGCTGATTTAGATGCAATTGAAATCTACTTCGGAATCAAAACGGATCCTAATGAATCCGATGAAAATCGTTTCAAAAAAACATTCGAATTACTAAAAGCAAAAATGCCGCATCTAAAAACATTAGCGATGAGTTTTAGAAAATCAGATGGTCCGGCGCATTTATATAAAGGATTACTCATTCATGACGGTAATTTTTATCAAACCCAAGAACACAAAATACACGTCGTAACAGACCAGATTGGTTCCGGAGATGCTTTCAACGCCGGATTACTATATGGATTATCGCATAAATTATCCGGACAGGAATGCATCGAATGGGCAACTGCCTGCGGTGTAATCAAACAAAGCATTCATGGGGATTTTGCCATAACAAATTGGAACGAAATAAGTCATTTTATTAAAAACGGCTCAAGTAATAGAATTAACAGATAAAAAAAGAACATGTACAGCATATTAAAAAAGCAAGGTGTACTTCCGTTAGTAACCCAAATCAACATTGAAACAGCCCAAATAGTATTACAATCAGCGGCTGATGCTGGCATACAAATTATCGAATTTGCTGCTCGGGCAAGTAATGCGAAAGAAGTTTTTAGCCAAATGATAGCCTTTAAAAAAGCAAACAATTTAGATGTAAAAATTGCCGTTGGATCTATTTTAAGTGTTGATGATGCTGAAATATTTCATCAATTAGGCGCAGATTGTATTGTTTGCCCACATACAGATCTGGAAATTGGTAATTATTGTTTCAAAAACAATATCTATTGGATTCCCGGAGCTGCAACCTTAAACGAAATACTTCAGGCAAATAAATTAGGAGCCGAAATTGTAAAACTTTTTCCAGCTGATAAAATTGGAGGTCCGGGATATGTAAAAGCAATCAGAGCGCCTTTCCCGAATTTAAAAATAATGCCAACCGGCGGCGTAACGCTCGAAGAAAGCAATTTAAAATCATGGTTCAAATCCGGAGTGGTTTGTGTGGGAATTGGTTCAAATTTATTTTCGAAAGAAATGCTTTTAAATTTAAATTATGAGCAATCGTTACAAGCTTTTCAAAGTTTAATAGATGTTGTAGAAAAAACCAGAAACTAAAATTATGCAAGACAATTGGTGGAAAATTAATTCCGAACTCCGCGTTGACACACCATTTCTGGCTGTTTATGAAGATCGCGTTCAGTCGAATATTGAGCGTTTAATTGAATCCGTAAATGGCGAAACTCAAAAATTAAGGCCCCACATCAAAACGCATAAAATTGGTGAAATTCTGGATTTGTTTAAAACCTACAATATCCACAAAATAAAATGTGCCACAATTGCTGAAGCAGAATTGGCGGCTATACATCAAATTTCAGATATACTGCTAGCCTATCAGCCTGTTGGAGCAAAAAAGGAAAGATGGATTTCATTAATAAAAAAATTCCCAGATATTGTTTTTTCTACCATTGTTGACAATTTAGATTCGGCGAAAGCCTTAGATCAGATTGCACAGAAAAACAATTTAAAATTAACCGTTTACTTAGATTTGAATACCGGAATGAACAGAACCGGAATTTCGGTTTCTAAAAACTGGAGCGCTTTAATTGATGAAATCGTCAAATTAAAAAGCATTCACTTTGCAGGAATTCATATTTATGACGGTCATTTAAAAGGTGATGCAGAACATCGCTTTTCTGCCGCTTCGAATTTGTTTTTTAGCATAAACGAAGAGATCCAAGCAATTAACAAAAAACTGGAATATGAATTAAAAATTGTCGCTGGCGGATCGAATACATTTCCATTTTATGCCACACAAAAAAACGTGGAATGCAGTCCCGGAACTTTTGTTTTTTGGGATTCAAATTATCAGATTCATTTACCCGAGCAGCATTTTGAACCGGCGCTTGTTATTGTGGGAACCATAATTTCAAAACCAACCAGTGCTACTTTTTGCATTGATATTGGCTACAAAGCCGTAGCTTCTGAAAATCCAATTGACAAAAGATTAGTGATTTTAAATGATGAAAACCTAATCCCAACAGCACATTCAGAAGAACATTTAATTATAGAAAACAAAGGAAAAAACGAGTATGCAATTGGTGACACTATTTATGCCCAACCTTATCATGTTTGCCCAACTTGTGCACTTTACGATTCTGTTCAGGTAGTAAATGCAGCGCATGAGATTTGCGATGAATGGCTGGTTGTCGCCCGCAGCAGAAAGATTAATATATAAAATTTAAGTCGAAATACTATGTTTATAATAGACGCCCATTTAGACCTGAGCATGAATGCGATGGAATGGAATCGAGATTTAAGAAATGACGTTGCTACTTTACGTCGTCTCGAAAAAGGAATGACTGACAAACCAGATCGCGAACGGGCAACAGTTTCGTTTCCTGATTTGCGAAAAGGCAATATTGGAATCGTTGTAGCAACTCAAATTGCAAGATTTGTAAAACCGGACAGCATTATTCCGGGTTGGAATTCTCCTGAACAAGCCTGGGCACAAACTCAAGGACAAGTGGCCTGGTATAAAGCCATGGAAGAAGCCGGAGAAATCACTCCTATTACAGATAAAAAATCGTTACTCAAACAAATTGATTTATGGAATGACGGAACTCCAAACGATAAAAAACCTATTGGTTATATTTTGAGTTTAGAAGGCGCTGATTCTATAATTGACATTTCGTATTTAGAAAAAGCATACAACTACGGATTGCGCGCCATTGGTCCTGCACATTATGGCCCCGGACGTTACGCAAACGGAACGGATGCAACAGGAAAAATGAATCAGAACGGTCTTGATTTATTAAAAGAAATGGAACGTTTAAATATTATTCTGGACGCCACTCATTTATGCGATGATGCTTTTTGGCAGGCATTAGATCATTATCACGGACCCGTTTGGGCAAGTCATAACAATTGCAGAAGTCTGGTAGATCACAATCGTCAATACAGCGACGAAATGATTAAAGCATTAATTTCTCGAGGAGCCGTAATTGGAGGTGCTTTAGATGCCTGGATGCTGGTTCCGAATTGGAAAAGAGGTGTTTCCATGCCTCTGGAAATGAATTGTGATTTAGAAACTGTCTTTAAACACATGGACCACATTTGTCAATTGGCAGGAAATTCAAACCATATTGGCGTAGGTTCTGATCTTGACGGTGCTTTTGGCACAGAACAATCGCCGTATGACTTAAACACCATTGCCGATTTACAAAAATTGGTGCTGATCTTTAAAAAGAATGGTTATTCTGATGAGGATTTAAATAAAATCTTTCACCAGAACTGGATTAATTTTTTAATGGAAAATTGGGATTAAAGAAAAACTAAACTTGGAACTGCCTTCTTATAAGATTGTAACTTTTCGTCGTTTGGATCAACTTCTGTAACTACATAATTAACCTCAGATAAGTTGGCAATTTTCATTTTTAGAACCGTATCCAGTTTCTCAGAAATAGTAAGAATGGCTGTTTTTTCAGAAGCCTGAATCATGGCTTTTTTCACCTGAACAGTTTCCCAGTCAGAGTCTGAAAAACCACCTTCGATATCTAAGGCATTGGTTCCTAATATTAATAAATCGACTTTAATATTCGCCAATTGATTATAGACATCGCCGCTTACACACATTTGGCTATAAGACGAAATGCTGCCGCCAATCATGATAATTTTAACATTAGGTTTATCCAAAAGTTCAACAGCAGATAAAACGGTAACGGTAAAAATGGTCAGATTTAAATCATTAGGAATTAAACGGATGAATTCCCGAATAGTAGTTCCTCCACCAATTAACAAAACCATTCCGTCATGAAGTAAACCTAACGTTTTTTGCGCAATAATTTGTTTTGATTCACCTGCATAAGTCTGATTATTGGTAGAAGAATGGTGATAGGCTTTTGTCATTGCACCGCCTTTTACCTTTATCAATAAAGATTCTGACTCAAGTTCGTTAATATCACGTCTTACAGTATCTTCAGAAACAAATAATTTCGCTGAAAGTGTTTCAAAACTTACACGGGTATGCAAGTTAATCTCTTTTAAAATAAGATTTTTACGTTCTTCCTTAGTGTAATTGATCACTTCATTATCATTATTCATGCAAATTGATTTTTGTTATAGGCAAATGTAAACAATAAATGCAATATTATTGCGAAACAAATTATAACACAAAGTAATTAAAAAGTTAATTACGCTATTTTAAAGCTATTTAATACAAATTGCTTTTGCAAAAAAAATGCAAACTAATTTACAAAACCTAAATTTGTTTAACAAACCAAACAAACAACCATGCGAAAAAGTCTATTTTTATTTTTAATATTCTGTTATTCCATCGGAAATGCCCAAACCTCTTCCGGCAATAATTCGATCATTCCTGCTCCAAATTCATATAAGGCAACCGGAGACAGTATCCGTTTAAACGGACAGATAAAAGTTTCTTTTGAAAAAAATAAATTCAGTGCAAGAGAACTAAAAACTGCACAGATTTTCGAATCGGCTATAAACACCAACACATCAAATAAAAAGAGCAATACAGAAGTTTTATTCATTGCCAAAAACCCAGCTGAATCTTTAAAAAAAGAAGCGTATAAAATCACTATTGCTCCAAAAAAAATCACCGTTACCGGAAGTGAAGAAGGATTATTTTATGCCGTTCAGAGTTTGTTGCAGCTTTTACCGAATCAACCCAAAAATCAGGAGATAAAATTGCCTTGTGTAGTTATCGAAGATGAGCCCAGATACAGCTATCGCGGACTTCACTTAGATGTTTGTCGTCATTTTTTCTCAGTCGATGTTATAAAAGATTTTATTGCGCAAATGTCCAGTTATAAATTAAATAATTTTCATTGGCATTTAACGGATGATCAGGGCTGGAGAATTGAGATAAAAAAGTATCCAAAACTGACTGAAGTAGGTTCAAAAAGAGCACAAACTTTAGTAGGGAATAAATTCGAAAGATCTCCATACTTTTTTGATGGGAATCCTTATGGAGGTTTTTACACACAAGAAGAAATCAAAGACGTTGTAAAGTTTGCCGAAGATCATTATGTAAACATTATTCCGGAAATCGAAATGCCAGGTCACGCTACAGCAGCTGTTACCGCTTATCCTAATTTATCCTGTTTTCCGGATCGTCAATATAAAGTTATAGAATACTGGGGTGTTTTTGATGATATTTTCTGTGCTGGAAAAGAAGAGACTTTTACTTTCCTTGAAGATGTTCTGACCGAAGTGATGGCTTTATTCCCAAGTAAATACATTCATATTGGTGGAGACGAATGTCCGAAAACCAGATGGAAAGAATGTCCAAATTGCCAAAAGAGAATTAAAGAATTGGGGTTAAAAAACGAACATGAACTACAAAGTTACCTTACCACCCGAATCGAAAAATTCCTTAATGCAAACGGAAGACAAATTTTAGGCTGGGATGAAATGCTCGAAGGCGGACTTGCACCAAATGCCGCAGTAATGTCATGGCGAGGTGAATCTGGCGGAATCAGTGCGGCGAAACAAAAACATTTTGTCATCATGAATCCGGAGCAAGTGCTTTATCTCGATTACAATCAGGGATATTCCCCACAGGAACCTTTAACAATTGGAAGATTAACAACAGTTGAAAAAATATACCACTACAACCCCACTCCTGTAGACAGCTTAACGGTTAACGAGCAAAAGTATATTATGGGCGTACAATCTAATCTTTGGTCTGAATATCTCACAAGTCCTGCCAAATTAAATTACATGATTTATCCGCGATTATTTGCTTTAGCCGAAATTGCCTGGACAGAACCTCAAAATAAAAATTACAATCATTTTATTTTAAATCAATTACCGCATCATTTAGAGAAATTAGAATTACAAAAAAGATTATATAAAGTTCCAATTCCCTTTGGAGCAGAAGTAACCGCATTAATCACATCAAAGTATGTTCTGGATTTAAAACCAACGATCAAAAACGGACAAATTTTCTATACTATTGATGGTTATAATCCGGATGAAACGGCTGCATTATACACCAAACCCACAACGATAAATATTCCCAAAGGAGAATTCAGAACTATCAAAACTGTTCAGATTAGTCCGAGTGGCAGAAAAAGTTCCATTAGCAAAATATTGGTTCGAAATCCGGAATTAAAATTGGCTTTAGCCATAAAACCGACAAAGAAAGGTTTAAAATTCGATTATTATACCGGAACATTATTCCAGCAAGTTCAGGATTTAGAATTGGCGAAACCCGTTAATTCAGGTATTTTTGAAGGCGCAATAAGCAGCGAAAAATGGAAAACGAAAACAGAGCGTTATATTGGCTTAAAATTCGACGGATACCTCTATATTCCCGAAACCGCAAATTATACAATTTCAACACTTTCAGACGACGGATCGAAGCTCTTTATCGACAATGAACTGGTTGTAAATAATGATGGTATACATTGGTTAAATGAAGCTTACGGAGCTGTAAAACTCGAAAAAGGTTTCCATAAAATCAACATTAGTTATTTTGATCAGGTTGGCGGAACCACTTTAACCTGTTTTATCCAACAGGAAGGAAAAACAAAACAGGAAATTAGTGCTTCGCAATTGTATTATGAATAGGCATAAAAAAAAGGATCAACAAAAGTTGATCCTTTTTTTTATTTAAAACTAAACTAGTTTTTTAGATTATCCTTTTAAGCTTGCCGCTAAATACTCACGGTTCATACGTGCAATATTTTCAAGAGAAATTCCTTTAGGACATTCTACTTCACAAGCTCCGGTATTGGTACAGTTACCAAAACCTTCGTGATCCATTTGGTGAACCATGTTTAAAACACGATCAACTGCTTCTACCTTACCTTGAGGTAATAAAGCATATTGAGATACTTTTGCAGCAACGAACAACATTGCTGATGAGTTTTTACAAGTTGCAACACAAGCTCCACAACCAATACAAGCAGCAGCATCAAAAGATTTATCTGCATCATGTTTGTTAATCGGAATAGTATTCGCATCGATTGTATTTCCTGAAGTATTTACCGAGATAAACCCTCCTGCATGTTGAATTCTGTCAAAAGAACTTCTGTCAACCACTAAATCTTTAATTACCGGAAAAGCTTTTGCTCTAAATGGCTCGATAAAAATCGTATCACCATCTTTAAACATACGCATGTGCAACTGACAAGTAGTTACACCTCTGTCTGGTCCGTGTGCTTCTCCATTGATAAACAAAGAACACATTCCGCAGATTCCTTCACGACAATCGTGGTCAAATGCTACTGGTTCTTCTCCTTTATTGATTAATTGTTCATTAAGAACATCAAGCATTTCAAGAAAAGACATATCTGGTTCGATTCCGTCGATTGGGTATTCAACGATTCCCCCTTTATCTTGGGCGTTTTTCTGACGCCATATTTTTAATGTAAGTTTCATACCGTTTTAGTTTGAAAGTCATAAAGTCGAAAGTCGAAAGCCACCTGACATATTTTGCCTTTTGGACTTTAAGACTTTGGACTTTCGACCAAATTCTTATTTGTAGCTTCTTTGAACTAATTTAATGTTTTCGTAATTAAGAGGTTCTTTGTGTAATACCGCATCACTTGGTTTTCCTTTATATTCCCAAGCTGCAACATAAGCAAAGTTCTCATCGTCACGAAGTGCTTCTCCTTCTTCTGTTTGGTATTCCTCACGGAAGTGACCACCACAAGATTCATTACGGTGTAAAGCATCTTTCGCGAACAATTCTCCTAATTCTAAGAAATCGGCAACACGGGTTGCTTTTTCTAATTCCTGATTAAATTCGTTAGCGCTTCCTGGCACTTTTACATCTTTATAAAACTCTTCACGTAAAGCGGCAATTTCTTCGATAGCTTCGGCTAAACCTTTAGCGTTACGAGCCATACCTACTTTATCCCACATGATTTTCCCTAATTTCTTATGGAAATAATCTACAGAATGAGTTCCTTTATTATTGATAAATCTATCGATTTGATCTTTTACTTCTTTTTCTGCTGCTACGAATTCTGGTAAATCTGTAGAAATTTCTCCCATTTTAATATCCGGAGCTAAGTAATCTCCAATAGTATAAGGTAATACGAAATATCCATCAGCCAAACCTTGCATCAAAGCAGAAGCTCCAAGTCTGTTCGCTCCGTGATCAGAGAAATTAGATTCTCCAATTGAGAAACATCCCGGAATTGTAGTCATTAAGTTATAATCAACCCATGTTCCTCCCATTGTGTAGTGAACCGCAGGGTAAATCATCATTGGTGTTGTATAAGGATCTTCGTCAACAATTTTGTAATACATCTGGAATAAGTTTCCGTATTTACTTTTCACGATTTCAGCTCCTAATTTAGTAACCAAAGCTGCATCATTTGCATCTAAACCTTTTACGTAAGCTTCTTCAGTTCCGTAACGTTTAATTGCTGCTGCGAAATCCAGGTAAACTGCTTCTCCAGTCTTGTTAACTCCAAAACCAGCATCACATCTTTCTTTAGCAGCACGAGACGCAACGTCACGAGGTACTAAGTTACCAAAAGCAGGATATCTTCTTTCTAAGAAATAATCTCTTTCTGCCTCAGATAAATCTGTTGCTTTTTTCTTTCCTTCACGAATCGCTTTTGCATCTTCTAGTTTTGCTGGAACCCAAATACGACCGTCATTACGTAACGACTCAGACATCAAAGTCAGTTTTGACTGGTGATCTCCTGAAACCGGAATACAAGTTGGGTGAATTTGTGTGTAACAAGGATTTGCGAAAAATGCTCCTTTTTTATGAATTTTCCAAGCTGCTGTTGCGTTACTTCCCATAGCATTTGTTGACAAGAAAAATACGTTTCCGTATCCTCCTGAACCAATTACTACTGCGTGAGCAGAATGTCTTTCTATTTCTCCGGTAATTAAGTTACGAGCGATAATACCTCTCGCTTTTCCGTTCACGATAACAATATCAAGCATTTCGTGACGGTTGTACATTTTAATTTTTCCACGACCAATCTGACGGTTCATTGCAGAATAAGCTCCTAACAATAATTGTTGTCCTGTTTGTCCTTGTGCATAAAAAGTACGAGAAACTAAAGTTCCTCCAAAAGAACGGTTATCAAGTAATCCGCCATATTCACGAGCCAATGGCACCCCTTGAGCCACACACTGGTCAATAATATTTGCCGAAACTTCAGCCAAACGGTGAACGTTTGCCTCACGTGCACGGTAGTCACCTCCTTTTACAGTGTCATAAAATAATCTGTAAACTGAGTCACCGTCACCTTTATAATTTTTTGCTGCATTGATACCTCCTTGTGCTGCAATTGAGTGCGCACGACGTGGAGAATCCTGAAAACAAAATGCTTTTACGTTATATCCCTGCTCAGCCAAAGTTGCCGCAGCTGAACCTCCAGCCAAACCTGTACCAACAATAATAATATCTAAATTACGTTTGTTTGCAGGGTTTACTAAATTAATATGATCTTTATAATCTGTCCATTTGTCCGATATTGGGCCATGTGGAATTTTTGAATCTAATGCCATTATAATTTATATTAATTATTGTTTGAAATGATGAAATAATGCAATTATGATAAAAAGTGCCGGTACTATAACCGCAAAACCATAACCGATTTTACTTAAAAATCTAGAATATTTATTGTTCATTCCTACTGATTGAAGAGATGAACCGAATCCATGCCAAAGGTGAAAACCTAATAACACAAATGATACACAATAAATACCTGTACGAATTGGATCATGAAATTTATGAACTAATTCCC
Source organism: Flavobacterium chilense (assembly GCF_001602525.1). Classification (GTDB taxonomy): domain Bacteria; phylum Bacteroidota; class Bacteroidia; order Flavobacteriales; family Flavobacteriaceae; genus Flavobacterium; species Flavobacterium chilense. Next base: position 729,377 of record NZ_LSYT01000002.1, on the reverse strand, counting down.
CGTAATACCTTGTAGCATCCGGTGCAGTACCTGCGATATATTTATAGGTAACTTCAGGAAACCAAAAATCATAGAAATGCAATCCTAAGAATGCTAAAATAACTAATCCAGAAATAATCATATTTCTAGAACTCCATGAAGCATTAGCCGCTCCATTGTATTTTGCATACGCAATTGGTCTTGCAGCGCTATTTTGAGCAGTCAATACAAATCCCATAACGAAATGGAAAATTACTCCGATTGCCAAAACTGGTTGCATTACATATTGAATCAGCGGATTGTATCCCATAAAGTGAGAAGCTTCATTAAAAACATCTTCACTAATAATAGAAATAAAATTTAAGGAAACATGCAGCGCTAAAAACGTGATTAAGAATATTCCCGAAAGAGCCATAGCCACTTTCTTTAAGATGGAAGCATTCAATAGTGCAGATTGTGCCATAAGTGTTTAAGTAGTTTGTTTTAAAAAATTATACAAAAATAAAGCAATTAGACATGAACTACAACCATTTCGTTGTTATTTATAATGATTTTAAAGAGCTTTAAACGATATTAATGCAAATTATTTAAAAACAATAAAATAGATTTTTTTCGAGAGACGTTTTAACTAAATCCTGATTTTTATATAATTACCAAATTGTTATTTTTTACCGCTTTTTGATTTGTTTTCCTCAAAAATAAAGTCATCATGAATTTTATTGAACCAAAAGAAGTGAATTTTAATAGCATAATTTTACCTTTATCGGCTTCAAAAAAAATGAGAATGAAAACAGGAATTGACGCTATCTCTTTTGATGTAGCCAACATACATTTACCTATAAAAACTTTGGCTGTTGCCAGAAATATTGAACCCGAAAAATTAGAAAAAGGTCTTGGGTTAATTAAAATGACTTTACCGGACGTTCATCAGGATGCTGTTGTTTTTGGAGCAAACGCTTTGACCAGACTTATTCTTGAAAACGAAATAAACTTAAACGAAATTAGCCGGATTTATGTAGGTACCGAAAGCGGAATAGACAGCTCGAAACCAATCAGTTCTTTTTTAATTAGTTTGATGGAACAAAAATTTGGTGAAGATTCCCTGGCTGAATGTGATGTTGTTGATTTTACCTTTGCCTGTATTGGAGGTGTTGATGCTTTGCAAAACTGTATTGATTTTGTAAAATTAAATCCAGCCAAAAAAGCCATTGTGGTTACAACAGATTTTGCCAAATACGATTTAAACTCTACCGGAGAATACACACAAGGTGCCGGAGCGCTGGCAATGCTGGTATCTTCAAACCCAAGAATTATTGCTTTTGATGAAAATTGGGCAACAAGTACTAAAGGTGTTTTTGATTTTTTCAAACCTTACAGAACTATCTCAAAAGAAACGATTACACAAAACGAAAGCAACGATCCCTGGTTTGACAATTTAGAAGCCGAAATCGAAATTCATAAAGATCAGCCGGTTTTTGACGGACAATATTCGAATCAGTGCTATATGGATCGTACGAGATCTGCTTATTTTTCATTCAAGAAATTAAAAAACACAAGCGAAACTTTATACAATTCCTGGAATAGCATTATCATGCACCTTCCTTATTCTTTTCAGGGACGCAGAATGTTATCTGAAATCTATGCTTTAGATCACGCTGATAAAATTATTGCAGAACATATCGAACCAGCAGATTATCAAACTAAAATTAAAGAAGTTGCAAAATCTGATGAATACAAAAAGTTTGTAACCGATAAATTGCAACCTGCAGAATTGGCTTCATCTTTAATTGGAAACCTTTACACAGGCTCTATTTTCATGGGATTATTATCGACTCTGGCTCATTATTATGATACAAAACAAGAAGTTGCCGGAACTAAATTTGGTTTTCTGGCTTACGGAAGCGGTTCAAAATCAAAAGTATTTGAAGGAACAATTCAAGCGGAATGGCAATCGGCTTTAGCCAAAACTAAACTTTTTGAAAATCTGGAAGAAAGCATTGAAATTGATTTTGAAACTTACGAAAGTCTTCATAAAAAAGAACAAAAACAAAGCATCAGAACTCCTAAAAACGAATGGATTTTAGACCGAATCGAAAAAGAAATTCCTAATTTAATTGGAGCGAGATATTATAAATGGATTGATTAAATAACAAAACCCGAAACTAAATTGTTTCGGGTTTTGCATTTTATTACCGTAAATCAATTTGAAAATCGGCTTTATTCAAAATTACTTCTTACCAAGGGCTTTCTTCAGTTTCATCTTCAATATCATTACTAAAGAATTTTCCTGTAGGCGCATTGCCATCTGTTAAAGTGTGTTTAATGATAAAAGATGCAGCACTTTCAACGGTTCCAGGACCATTATGATGATTAAAATCAGTTGCAGTATAACCCGGATCAATTACATTTACCTTAAATGGTAAATCTTTCAACTCATAAGCCAATATAATTGTGTAAGTATTTAAGGCAGCTTTCGAAGTTACATAACTAGTCGCCTTGTAATCGTAATATTTCCAGCTTGGATCACTGTGCAACGTTAAAGATCCAAGACCAGAAGTAATATTGCTGATTCTTGGACTTTCCGACTTTTTAAGCAATTCTAAAAACACCTGTGTAACACTAATTACACCAAAGAAATTGGTATCAAAAACATTTTGAATATCTTTTATTGATGCATCTGCAGTCTTTTGAGGAAACACTCCACTAATCCCGGCATTATTAATTAAAATATCCAATTTTCCCTGCTCGATTTCAACAATATTCTTTGCCGCTAAAATTGAATCAGAATTTGTAACATCAATTTCAATAGCCTGAATATTCTCAAAACCATTTTCCTTTAATTCTTTTACCACAATCTTACCTTTTTCTAGGTCGCGGCTTCCTAAATAAACAAATAATCCTTTTTTCGAAAGCTGTTTTACTATTTCCAAACCAATACTTCTGTTGGCTCCTGTTATCAATACTGACTTCATTTTTTACTATTTAAAATTAATCATACAAAGGTGATTGGTTTAGGAATGAAATCATTTGCCATTTGGCAAAAAGCAATTTTCATCGGATGTTTTTTCTAATTCTGCTCAACGAAGATTGTGTCATACCCAAATAGGAAGCAACATAAGAAAGCGGAATACGATTAATAGCATTGGGATAAATTTTCAAAAACATCAAATAGCGTGTCGCAGCATCTTCTGTAACCAAAGGACTTCTTCTTTCGACTTTCTGTATTAAGGCTCTTGAAATAATTTTATTTACAATAGTATTCCACGGAATAATGATATCTAAAAGCTCCTTCCAGTCTTTTTTAGAAAAAACTATAAGCTTGCAATCAGTCACCGCCTGTACATAACAATGGGAACAAATGTCATTATTGAAGCTTTCCAAATCAACTACCATATTGTTTTCGTCAATAAAATATTTGGTAATTTCATCGCCTTTGTTGTTGTAATAACAAACTCGAACAATACCATCCAATACAAAGCCAACTTGTTGCGCAATTTTTCCTGCTTCCGAAAAATATTCATCTTTTGGAAGCTCCAGTACAACCGCTTTTTTGGCAATTAAGTCAATTTGCTGTTGGTTCAAATCGCCATACTGCAAGATATAATCTATAAACTCTTTCATAACTGCAAGTTACTTAAAGTTATTTTTACTCGATTTGTCATTTGGCAAAAAAATCAATCTTTCTTATCCTGTTGTTCCGTCTGCACAAAACTTCCATTAATTGATCGATCTTCGGCATTCATTCCGTTTGCCATTCCTAGCATAAAGGCGGTTAATACAATTGCAATTTTTCTTTTTATCCAATGAAGAAGTGGTCGCTTAGATTGCTCTAAACGTTTTTTATTTTTGTGTTTATACATTTTGAAAATGATAAATGATTAGACATTATTTTATCATTTTATGCCTAAAAAAGACATAAAGGCTCAGAAATAAAATTTCTTAAGCAGTGTATAAACTTTTATATGAAATGTTTGAAGTGAATACTTCATTTATAAAAACAGCTTGTTTAATAAATGAATTTATTTTTTGATGAAGAAGTGCTTGCCATTTTAGTTTCATCTGAATTTGAAAACTAAAAACAGCTTTTAATTGAATATAAGTAACCGGAATTAAAAACGGAATTTTTACTCCGGTTTTTAATTGATTGAAGATATATAAACGAGAAGTTGTAAAATCTAATTCTCTACTTGAAGCAACTTGCGAAACCTGATAATATTCGGCTGATTTTGATTGAGAATCTATTGTACAATCCGTCGCAATCATAGCAAAAACTAGAAAGAGCGAAAGAAAGTATTTTAGATTTTTATTCAATTTATTTTTGACTGTCAGATTATTTAAGCGAAAATACAAATTCCAAATAGAAAAACCGAAGTAGATGTTTCGTTTTTTTTTCAGGCTGAGCGAAATCGAAGCCCACGCAAGAAATTCCGTAATTAAAGTCGCCAATCTTTGTCTAGCAACTAACGTGTCCTTCGACTTCGCTCAGGATGACAAACTTTGCGTGTAAAAAACCTTTGTCAAAGTTCTAAACTTTGACAAAGGTCCTAGCGTAAACAATTACTACTTTTTAATATGTCGGCTCCGTTGTAACAAAACTTCTGTTTTTCAATTATTAATTCCTTTTTTATGAAGCAAAAAACCCAATCCAAAAACAAAAACAACGCAACTCAACAACATATAAATTCCATCTTTCAAAACAAAAAATGAAAATCCAATTGCTACGGAACTCAGCATAATCATTAAAACAATTACAAAATTTGTTTTAATAAAGCGCAAAGCATGCAACGTTAAACCAATAAACAACAAAGATGGACCAATAACAATAAAAGGATAAAAAACAGAGGGCGTTTTACCGATTTGAATACTTAACGCCTCTTTTGCAATTTCATCGGTTCCAAAACTCGACATTACGAAGTCAATTGTGCAGAGACCAATGTGAGCGATAACTCCCAAGGCCGTTGCAATTGAAGCGACAAAACTCAAAGTGTTTTTCGGAAATGCATCATTAAATGACAACAACAAACAAGCTCCGATTAAATTAAACCAATGTGCAAAATCAATTGGTTTCTGAAAATTGGGTAAAACTTTAGCAAAGAATAAATAACTGATCAAGAAAAATAATAATCCGAGAAGGCAAAGATGTTTTGTTTTCATAATTTATTTTTAAAATTGATGAAGCAAAACTAAAATGAAAAACTTGCTTAAGTGCTTATTTTACTGGCTTAGGTACAAAACCTATTCTTTTAGGTACGAAAATTACAATGTCAATACACTTTCTTTAAAACTCTTAGAAACCGGAAGCTCTATTTGAGTCAGTATAATTGTATTTTGATTTCTCCAGGATTTAAAATGCATCGGATTTATTAAATGTGAACGATGTATCTGAACTAAAAAACCAAAATCATCCTGAACTTTTTTGAGCGAAGACCGAATAAGTTTTGAATGAAGCTTATCATTTTCGATATAAAAAATCTCGACATAATTTTGAGCGTTAGAAATGCAAACCAAATCAGTCTTGTTGATTTTTAAAACATCTAATTTGTTTTCTCCACGAATGACCAAAACACCTTCTTTTATTGGAATAAGTTTAATTAAATATCTCCTTGCTAAAACAATCACCGGAGTTAAAATTAGTGCCACTTTAATAAATATTATCAGAAAGAACGCTGTAAAATTATATCCTCCGTTTAAAACCGGACTTTTATAATACCCATAAACACCTATAAGATATGTGAGATAAAAAAACAAAAGACAAACTACTTCAAACTTAATATTCCATTTCCCTAGTTTTTCGTAAGCTTGTTTTTGAACAATGGCAAGAATGGAATAACACACAAAAGCGATTGAACTAAAGCCAATACTCATTAAAAGCCATGCACGAAAATTTAATGTTCCGTCATCGAAAGGTTTTATGATAAAGGCGAAAACAAAAATCCATAGCGCAATAAATAAGCCTACTATTAAATTATGCTTTATGGATATATTAAGTTGTTTCATTTTCTGCCAAATAATTATTTACATGCAATATTATACTTTAATACTACTTGCGTCAAGTAAGATGTACCAGTTTTCTACTTATTTTCAAGATCAACAATTATAATAAAAAGCACAAAAAGAAAGAAGAAGATTTTAGATTCTTAAAGAATCAATTAGCATCTAAACACTTTTTGTAAGTATTTATTTAAAAATAATTTGTATTTTTATCAAAGTCGTATCCGAAAAACTTATAGAGTAGGAAAATCCAAAAAACAAATTACTTATGAAAAATTTCCAAAAATTATCAAAAGAAGAATTAAAATCAATTAACGCTGGTAATGGCAGACCTTGCGAACCATGGCCACTATGTGAAGGTAACGGTGTCGATTTTTATGCGATAAATTCATGTGGCTGGTATTTATACAAAACATCAACAGGCAGCACCTGTATGGAATATGGAGCAGTATAATCGTCTGTTTATTAAAACTGCTATCCTAAGATAGCAGTTTTTTATGTTCAATTTTTGAATTCTTATACAATTTTAATCTGCTACATAACTAACTTACATCACTCAATTTTATAATTTTATTATCTAAAAATTCAAAAACAGACTTTCCTTTTAAGTTTAATTCCTGTCCTCTTTTCATTCCGTTAGGAAAATCCATAGCCAAAACAGCACAATAAGCAATTTCTATCTCTGTTTTAGATTCAAAATGATTGAAAACTGTAATTACTTGCGATCTCTTAGAAAAATACGATTTTGCCTTTTCTGCTTGTTCTTTAAACTCATTCAATCCGGTTAAAGTCATATTTACTTCACTATTCTGAATATTCTCAAAAACAATTTCATCACCAAAATCAGCTATCATTTTATCGGTATCAAATTCATTATAACCATCAATATAATTCTGTATTATTTTTTCTCTGTCAATCATAATGCCAAATATAGATTTTATTAATTTTTATAAATAGTGAACTTATTGTGTGTTAAACCAAAACCAAGATTTTCATAAATCAGCACATTTTCTACTCGTCTTTTATTGGTGGTTACTTCAATACTTTTCAAATTATTCTGATCAGCATATTGGAGAATCTCATTGATTAATTGTCTTCCAACACCTTTTCCACGATGATTTTGATGAATAAAAAATTCCTGAATTTCTCCCACTAATCCGCAATGATGTAATAAATTTTGGGTATGAAAACTAATAAAACCCAAACCTTCATTTTCGTTTTCGGCAATGAGATAAAGATTTTTTGGGTTTGAAATGTTTTCATTGAATATTGCTTCGAAAACTTCGAAATCTAAAATTTCATTTTCGAGTTCGCAAATTGCTTTGTAAACAAAATCTAAATCTTGTTTTTCTACTTTTCTGATATTAATCTGTAACACCATAATCTATTTTACCGTTTTACAAGTATTCTTTCAAATCAATACGCTCAAACTTCTGTTTGTATTTTTGAACATATTTACTCCAATCCTCTTGATTTTTATAAACCGAAAAAGCATACTCAACCGCTTCTTTACTGAAATGATTCCCAAAAACATTATCCAGATATTCAATTCCCGAATCGATTACTTGTTTTAAAACCTGTAGTTTATCAATTCCAATTGCTTTGCAAGCTTTATCGAGCCACAATCCTTTTCCAATTTTCACATATTCTACAAGAAGATTTTCTGTTATAAATTGAGAAGGAACATCATTAATATCAGGTTCATGTTTTCCGTTTTTAAAAACCAATAGTATCAATTCTTTCGAATAATAATCTTCTGGAACTAATCTCAACATTGTACCGTTTTCGGCTGCTTTAAAAGAAAGTTCTTTTGTGATAAATTCATCTGGAATTGCCTGAATCGCAAAACCATCTTTGCTGACTAATTTTTCGCAAAGCTCAGAAGTTATTAAATCCTGATCGATAAACGGCAGAGCATGAAATGTAATATTTAATGCCAAATTGCAAAGTTCTTCGGTTTTAAATTGTTTTGGAACCAGTTTAAGATCTCTGTAATTTGCCAAAACACGATCACGCCAATATTCATAAGTTTTCGTAGGCGGATTATTTTGTTTCAAAACCAATTCGCCTCTTGCCAAATCTCTTTCTAACTCTTCAAAAGTTTCAATTAGCGGATTATCGAGTAATTTTCGAAGTTCGTTTGAGATAATTTCATCGCCGGTTTCATCATCATATTCGCATTCATTTTTTAAATCAACATCATTGGCTCGATCGTTATAATAGAACAAATTATTTTTTCTATCAACAAATCCTGTATTATGATCTGTAACAATAAAAACAGGTGAATCGATTAAACCTGAACAATTAAAATTTCCGTGATTATAATACGTCATCACTACTTCTTTTGCTGTAACATTTCCCTTTATTTCAACATTGGCACCACCAAGCAAAAGACTTTGACAATTTACGCTTCCGCTAATGAAAACATACGGCCCATAATCACCTTCGGCATTAATAACCGAACCGTTAACAGAGAAATTTCCATTTATAAAAATGCCTTCAATTCTTATTTCTACCATTTCTTTAGCTGGAAGATTTAGTAAATTAGCTAGCCATTTTTTCTCTTTTTCTTCATAAAGGTCCAGATAAAAATTCCCCTCAAAATTGACATCTTCTTCCGAAACCAGAAAAAAATCTTCATCTCTCCAATCTTCATATAAATCGAAGTTTTGATCTTCAATTAAAAAAGGGTATTTTGTTTTGATTTCGAATATTGTAGTTAATTTAAGATTGAAAGTCTGCATTTTATTGGTATTAATCGAAGTGATTTTTTTGAATATCAAGATTACGTAATTCTAAATTCAAAATCAAACGATAGTCAGAAAAATTGTATTTTTACATCATAGAAATAATCTTCAGATTGTATCACACAAACGAAGACTTGTTTTGTACCGAAACTAAAAATATAAAAGAATTTTAAATATCTTTGAATCATGAGCACAGTAAAACCAAAACATATCGGCAGAAACATTAGCCGAATTCGAGAACTGAGAGATATGAAGCAGGAAGCACTTGCTTATGCAATTGGTGTAAGCCAACAAACTGTTTCGAGCATTGAAGGAAGCGAAAATGTTGATGATGAAAAACTTAAAGCAATTGCACAAGCTTTAGGAGTTACACCTGAGGTAATTAGAAATTTTTCTGAAGATGCGGTTTTTAATATGATTGGAAATACATATAATGACAATGCTTCTTCTGCAATTAATTTAGGTTGTACTTTTAATCCGTTAGATAAGCTTTTTGAATCGTACGAAGAGAATAAAAAACTTTACCAACAGTTAATTCAAGCTGAAAAGGAAAAAGTTGCTCTTTTAGAAAAGTTATTGAGTCAGAAATAATTTTTTAGAAAGATATATTTATAGAAAAAACCGAAGTTTGATTAGCTTCGGTTTTTTTTAACTCTTTTTCTATTTTTTAGCTGACTCCATTTTTTTTACTTTGGCTTTCAGTATTTTTAATTCTTGCTCTTGTTTCTCACTTTTCATATTTTGTTTCTCCAGTTTTTTGTTCTGCTCAATTGTGTATAAAGTCAGCTCTTCTATTTTTGTAGCAGCTTCATCTGAAATTCTTTCATTTCAAGTCCGTTTGCAATCATTTCTTTTTCCGGAGCAATTTCTGGAAGATGTTTATTTTTTGTTACAAATTCTTCTAATTTATTTAAATCCATTAATTTATAATCATCCTCAAAAACAAAATCACAACCTCCCAATAAATCAACTTTTACTTCTTTTGCTCTAATTGTACCGCAAACATCAAGTTTGTAAGCTGGATTAACTGTTCCAATTCCAACATTTCCCTGCCAGGTAATAACCATTCGATCATAATTACTATAATCTGAACCATTCCAAGCTGTTGTATGAAAACGAAGATCACCATACAATGGGCTTCCTGCAGGGTTAGGATTTACAGAATAAACACCAGGACCTCCTCTGCCAAAACTTAACCCTCCCCGGTAGGTAACTTGCCCTTCCATTGAAGCAAGTGTTCCTGAAATTTTCTCACTAATAACCAATGTAGGCTCTTTACCATTAGGCAAAACATTATTTACTGTTGTTCCAGAATAGGAAACAAAGTCACTATAAACAGCAGAATTACCACGCACTTCAAGTTTTGCTGTTGAAACATCTGTTCCAATACCAACCTTTCCATTATTTGGCTGTATGCTTGTACCGCTTTTTCCAAAATTAAATCCCCCATCTATAATAATACCTGTATCAAAAGCTAATTTTAATTGTTGAAAATTTGGGCCTTCCCAAATTCCACTTGTTCTATATATTCCATAAGAAAAAGGAGAAGTTTTATACCAGGTAATTCCATCGGAAACATTTCGACCATCATCAACATCCTTGAAATTTATAGAATTATGCAATTCATAAGTCTGTGAAGTCATTAACTGAACTAAAGTCAGCATAAAAAATAAAATTATTTTTTTCATTTTGGTAAACAATTTGGTTTTGAACAATTATTTTTAGTGTTTTATTTATGTTGCTAAAGTAGTACTTCTAATTATTACAAACGCATAACAATACACAATATTCTTACAAAAAACATTAAAAAAAGATCAAAAGAATACAGATCTCAATTAGCAAAATCCATTTTACTGGTAATCTTTTCATCGCAATGAAAGAGATCAAATTTGCAACTCTATAAAAATTAGCAATTTTGATAGCGGAGTTTCTATTCTGATTTCTCCTTTGTTGAGATGGCAAAATTGTGTAAAAACTTTACGCTAATCCTTCGACTTCGCTCAGGAAGACAAAACAGGATGCAAGCTTTGCGTCTTTGCTCCTTCGCGGCAATACACAGAACAAATAAGAAAACTTTAATAAATCTATTATACGCCACTTCTTCAAAAATCACTAATTTTGAAATTCGAAGTTCAAAAACGAAATTATTATGAAATATCATCAAATAAACAGCGCTCTTTTTGTAAAAAACCGCAAAAAATTCACGGCAGAAATGAAACCTAACAGTGTTGCCGTTTTCAACTCAAATGACATTTATCCAGTTAGCGCCGACAGTACTTTGCCGTTTGCACAACATAGAGACATTTTTTATCTAAGCGGTGTTGACCAGGAAGAAAGTATTTTACTTTTGTTTCCTGATGCGCCTTATGAAAGCCAAAAAGAAATGCTTTTCCTGAAAGAAACCAGCGAACACATTGCGATTTGGGAAGGAGAGAAACTAACTAAAGAACGTGCTTTTCAGGTTTCGGGAATTAGAACTGTTTATTGGTTACAGGATTTTCATAAAGTTTTGAACGAAGTGATGACGTATGCTGATACGATGTACATTAACACTAACGAACATTACCGCGCAACGGTTGAAACCGAAACCCGTGAAGCTCGTTTTGTAAAATGGTGGAAAGAGCGTTATCCTGCACACAATGTGGCAAAAAGCAACCCAATTTTACAACGCATTCGTTCTGTAAAAGAAAGCGAAGAAATCGATTTGATTCAGCAGGCTTGTGATATTACGGAGAAAGGTTTCCGCAGATTATTATCATTTGTGAAACCAAATGTTACAGAATACGAAATCGAAGCCGAATTGGCACACGAATTCATCCGCAACCGCTCTAAAGGTTTTGCTTATACGCCAATTATTGCTTCAGGAAACAATGCAAATGTTTTACACTATATCGAAAACAATCAACAATGTAAAGCCGGAGATTTAATTTTATTGGATGTTGCGGCAGAATATGCTAATTACTCAAGCGATATGACAAGAACGATTCCGGTTTCGGGAAAGTTTTCAGATCGTCAAAAAGCCGTTTACAATGCGGTTTTAAGAGTTAAAAACGAAGCTACAAAAATGCTGACTCCGGGAACACTTTGGAAACAATATCATATCGAAGTGGGTAAAATCATGACTTCGGAATTACTTGGTTTAGGTTTGCTTGACAAAGCAGATGTTCAGAACGAAAATCCGGAATGGCCAGCGTACAAAAAATATTTCATGCACGGAACGTCACACCACATGGGACTTGATACGCATGATTACGGATTACTGCATGAACCAATGAAAGCGAATATGGTTTTTACAGTTGAACCAGGAATTTATATTCCGAACGAGAAATTCGGAATTCGTCTGGAAGATAATGTTGTGGTTCAGGAAAAAGGAGACCCCTTTAACCTAATGCGCAATATTCCCGTTGAGGCAGATGAAATCGAAAGCTTGATGAATTCTTAGGGAAGAAATCCTAGAATATAGATTACAAAATAAAAACGGCCTCGCAGAAATGTGGGGCGTTTTTTTTAGCCATGAAGTGATATAAGTTTTATTTAAATTATCTCAAATGATGATTATTTTTAGCTGAAATGAACTTCTATAACTTATATAGTTCACCAATTATTACCTTTGTATTTTACACTTTAAAACGTCATTTTGAAAAATATTTTATACAAAAACACCTCAATTTCTTTTACAGATTCGGGCGAGGGAACTGCAGTTGTACTGCTTCACGGTTTTCTGGAAAATAAAAAAATGTGGTCAGCATATGTTGATCTGTTTTCAGAAAAACATCGTGTTATTACCATCGATTTATTGGGTCACGGCGAATCTGATTCTTTAGGTTATGTGCATTCTATGGAGGATAATGCAAATGCTGTTCATGAGGTTCTGGAACATTTAAAAATTTCGAAAGCTACCATTCTGGGACATTCGATGGGTGGTTATGTTGGTTTGGCTTTCGCCGAATTATTCCCAAACAACATTAGTAAATTAGTTTTACTGAATTCGACTTCAAAAGAAGACAGCGCTGAGAAAAAATTAAACCGAACCCGTGCTATTAAAGCGGTAAAACAAAATTATGTAGGTTTTGTAAGTTTAGCTATTGCAAATCTATTTAGCGAAAACAACAGAATACGTCTGGCAAATGAAATTGAAAAGGTAAAAGAACAAGCCTTAAAAACACCATTACAAGGAATTGTAGCATCGCTGGAAGGCATGAAAATACGTAAAGACAGAGAATCACTTATTCATCAAAATTTATTTCCGGTTTTATTGATTTTAGGAAAAAAAGATCCGGTTCTAAATTACGAAGAAAGCATTATTCAAATCGAAGACACAACTGCCGAACTCGTTACATTTGAAGACGGACATATGAGCCACATTGAAAACAAAGAAGAATTAAAATTAATACTATTGGATTTTTTTGAATAATCAGAAAACCAATAAAATCAAAAAAGGCTGCTCAAAAATTTTGAACAGCCTTTTTCTCATTCTTGGGGGCAAATATTATAATTTTGTTATAATGTCTTTTTTAAATTTAGACAAGGTTGCTCTTGTTAAACCAAGATTTGCTTTTGTAGAATCGACAGCCAGGTAAATAAAATACTGACCATCTTCAGAAACATCTATAATATGTATTTGATCTGTTAATGTAATTAAGATATCATTGATTTTTTGATCTAATCCTAAAGCTTTAATCGCATTTAATTTTGCTTTTACAACTTCTAAATTATAAGCAGAAGCTAATTCCGGGTCAAAATTTGGATTTAAAGAAAGTGAACAATAAGACATCCCTGTTTCAACCTCTGTAACTGAAACTGCAATAAATCCGTTAATGTTCTCTTTTAAATCGTTTTGAAAATTTTGTAAAAAATCTGACATGTTTTAATTGTATTTAAATTAATTGTTGAAAATAGTATCCATTTTGCGAAGCAAAAGTCCCATTTTACTTATATCTTTAGAAAGCAGCGCAATACAATTATCGTCCTGATCTTTACTTGCTACTACAATACCGTCGTTATTCTTAATCATGATTTGCTTAAGATCACCATTATTAAGATCTTCAGACATTTCTAAACTCATTTTTAATATCATGCCAATCATTGCTGCCACATTTCCATCGTACTCTAAATTAACAGACTCCAGTAAGATACCATCAATATTAAAACTCAATCCAGACTCTGCTCCAGTTTCTTCTACAAGTGTATTTAAATCAATCATTTTGCTATTTTATCATTTTAAGTAATTCAAAGATATTTCAATAAATAGAATTGTCCGATAAACACTTGTTAAAAAAAAGGCACACGTAACCATTTGAATTACTTTTATTTATAAAATAGTGTTTCTTTATTTTTAAAATAATATTTGTAAAAAATACAAACAAAAAAAGCAGATTTTACCAAAAACGTAACATTCTGATTCATATCTCCTAATTATCATCGCGAGTGGTATAACAAATTTAGATTACAACAAGTTTTTTATAGCTTTGCAAAAAAAATTTAATTCGATGAAAACAGTTGACGAATTACGCTTTGACTTAAATGTAAAGCTGATGAAGTTTAGAAGATTTCGTTTTGAGAACGGAAGTTTAAACACTTTAAATTCGCAAGAGCGCGAAAAGAAAGGTTTTTTCAAAAAAATATTTAGTTAAAAAGCCCTTACAAAATCCCCAAATCTACCAAATAACCTTTTTCTACAAGTTCCGCATTATTCCTGATATAATGCGTTTTACCCTCCTTAATCAAAATAATCTGAGACGAAATTTTGATTACATTTTCAAAATTATGATCTGTGATAATGATCCCTTTTTTGACTGAATTTATCTTTATCATTTCATTTACCCTATCAATCATTAAAGGCGATAATCCGTTATGAGGTTCATCCATCAAAACAAATTTCGAAGGATTAAAAAGAACAATCTTAATCTCTAAGTAACGTAATTCACCGCTTGATAAGTGTCTTATTTTTTTCCTGACAATAGATTGAATAAAGTCGTCATTGCCAAAAAGTGCCCTGTTTTGTTTATCGACCGATAATTCGATCGTCTTTTTTACGGATAAGTGATTCGGAATAAATTATTCTTGGGATAAGTAACTCACTTCATTCAGCAGAATATTTTTATCATTTTTAGAAATAGAATCGATTCGAATAAAAAAGATATTCCTGTTTTCTGTATAATTCTTTGTAACCAATGCTGATCAAAAACCCAAAACTCAGGAAGATAATAAAAAAATAATCAAAATCACCCATCAAAACAGCAATAGCACAAACAGCCAGATTAACTATCAAAGTGGTTTTAAAAAATTCAAATATGTTAGAAAACTTTCTGATGATTTAAATGATTTTTTCTTCGAAAGGAATAGTAACATCAAAAATCTCTCTTAACAATAATACTATTTCCTCGAGATATTGATGTAAAATTTCTTTTGTAACCGTCAGGTTCAATTCTTTATCTTCTTTAAAACCAAAAGGTAAAAAACCGGATTTTAGATTTTTAAAGGAAATGATTCCAACTTCAATCGGAATTTCTCCCGCTTCTTTTTCAAACATAAACGCATACGCCAAAACCTGGATGATTTTATCATTTTTAAGCTCCTGAGTTAATCCATTCCATGATTTCAATATCACATTAGTCTTTTCGACTTTACCGGTCTTATAATCAATAATTCTTATTCTGCCGTTTCTTAACTCAATTCTGTCTACATTTCCTTTAATCAAAACAGGAAATGGTAAATCCGGATGAGTTAATTCACGACTATACGTTTCTTCCAAAGCAATAATCCTGACTGCATCACCATTTTTAAGAGACTCCAGTTCCATTCTTAAAAAATTAGATACATTTCGTTTGGCTACTTCAAAAGCCAAAAGATTTCGGCCTTTTTTAATTTCGCCTTCTTTATACACCAATTTAAATTGTTTTAAAACTTCATCATCCAGCAACTTAAAACAGTTTTCAAGATCAGATTCTGAAATAAATTTACCAATAAATGGTTCGTACAAAGCCTTTAATGTTTCATGAATTATCGTTCCAAGTGTATTTAGTGCAATGTTTTCCTCTACTTCTTCTACTTCACGAATTCTGAGTATCTTTTGAAAATAAAAATCAATGGGATTTCGAATATAACTCGTCAATGCTGATGGAGAAAATCCTACTGACGCTATTTCTTTCAAGCGTTCAATAACAGATTCAGATTTTGGAACCACCATAGGCTGATACGCAGTATTTGGCAAAACTGGATTATAGATATCAAAAGTCAGATTGTGTTTCTTTTGCTTTTCGACTTCAAGCTGCGTAATGAATCGGCTTCGTTCTCCGGCATCCAAACCGTCATTCTCTGTATTATAAATCAGATAAATATTTTTAGCCCTTTGCAAAACATGATAAAAGTGATAGGTATAAATAGCATCCTTTTCTTTAAAAGTTGGCAAGCCTAATTCTCTTTTTACATCATAAGGAATAAAGGAATTTTGAGATTTCCCAGCCGGAAACTTTCCTTCATTCATCGAAGTAATAATTACAGTATCAAAGTCCAGCACACGGCTTTCTAAAACTCCCATAATTTGCAATCCGTGTAAAGGCTCTCCTTCAAACGAAACTTCTGCAACATCAATAATCTGTTTGTAAATAGCATGCAAAGTATCGATGTTATCAATATGATGGTGTTGCGTATAGTAATTAATCAATTTATTAATGACTTTAAAAACAGCATAAACAAATGCTTTTGCTATTTTCTCTTCTTCATTATCATTGCTAAAATTACCTTTTATCAAAAGTAAAATTGCTGAGACATTTTCAAGAACCGCAATCGATCCGTTCTCCCATTTTTGAAATAACATTTTAAAGAGTTCTGACGGATATAAATTGAGTTCCATTATTCGATTATGAGTGATAAACGTATAATTATTCTCTTTTATAATTCTCACTAAATTTCTCGCATTTGCATAAGGCTCCACTAATGGATGCGTTAATATATCGAGCACATCTTTATAATAAAAAACATAACTTTCTCCTTTACGTGAAAGCGCATTAGTATGCATTTTAAATAATTTGGCAATCAATATTTGCGAAGGATTATTTTTTCCGGAATATCCCATTGTAATATTCAAACTCCCAACAGATGAAGGCAATGAATACAAAACGGGCATTAATAAATTTTCTTCACCAAGAACAATTGCTACTTTATCAAGAGCTGCAGTTGGATTTTCAGTAATTAAATTTTCAATTATACTGCCTGCTAACTTGGCCTGACCAATAGTTTTTGGCGTTCCTATTACCTGAATGTTTTTAGATTGCGAAAAGTCGTCAACAATCCATTCAAAATGGTTTGCCTTATAATGTTTCCAGCTTTCTTTAAAACGTCGCACAAAAAGTCCGGCATCATGATAAGGGTCATTTAAAAAAGTCTGATCAACATCCCAGTAAATTTTGGCCAGATCTAAAGCCAGAAGATGTTGTACAATTTTTTCTTCGGCAGCATTTAGAGCATTAAAACCTGCAAAAATAAAATTGCGATTTGAAATTGTATTCGAAAAATGATTCAGGTTATTTACAGCTTCTCTGTAAATCAGACCTTGATATCCTATTGATTTACTTAATAAGTGACTGTACAATGACTCATAATACAAAGGCAGAAGTTTCCAGAAATCAATATAATTTTCTAAAAGTTTTGTTTTGTTTTCTACTTCGATCCCCCATTTTTTAATATCTTCAATATCGCTCAAATAAGACAAAACATGAGTTGGATCTAATAAATATCGATCAATTTCATTAAAGTCCTGCAAAAGTGTTTTTGCCCAATTGGCAAACAATTCAAATGATTGCTGATGCTGTTTTTCGGTTACAGAAAGATAAACTTCATAAAACTCAAATAAAAGCTCGATTGAATCGACAGATCTAATGGATGCGACATCTTGCACAAAATCTTCAATGCTAATAATTTCCGGACAAAGAATAGTTTCTGTAGTTGCATTTTTTAATGCTTCTATTAAAAAAACCTTAGCTCTTTTATTAGGCAAAACTATCGTAGTATCAGCCAATTTTTGCGAATAATCCTGAATTACAACAGTTGCTATTTTTCCGAGAAAAGAAGTATTTATCATTTGATAAAAATAAAAAAAGCCATTCAATTAAGAATGGCTTTTAGTATTTATTTAGAAAGTAAATTAGATTTTACCTTGGTATTTAGAACCAATGTGTCTAATTTCTGTTCTTCTGTTTTGTGCTTTACCTGCAGCAGTTTTATTACTTGCAACTGGTTGAGAAGATCCAAATCCTTTAGCAACTAAGTTTTCTGGATTAACACCTCTTTGGATTAATGCATTCATAACAGCCTCAGCTCTTTCTTGAGAAAGTTTGTCATTGATTTTAGCAGAACCTGTACTATCTGTGTGTCCTTCAATAGAGAATTTCGCGTTTGGATAGTTTTTAAGGATTTCTTTAATTGCATCTAATCTAGCTGGAGTTTCTTTGTCACCAGTTTTGAAAGTAGCTTTTCCTGAGTTAAAGTAAACTGCTCTTGCTTGAACTTTAAGATCTTCTAAAGCTTCGTTAGTTACTTCAGGACAACCTCTGTTACTAGCAGGACCGTAAACTGTAGGACAATCATCATCTTTATCAGCAACACCGTCTTTGTCAGCGTCTAAGAAAGGACAACCACCGTTTTCTTTTGGACCAGCAACTGTAGGACATTTGTCATCTTTGTCTGGAACACCATCTCCGTCTGTATCAGGACATCCGTTGAATTGTTTTGGACCAGCAACATCTGGACAAGCATCATCTTTATCAGCGATTCCGTCTCCGTCTCTGTCTGGACAACCGTTTAATGCAGCTAAACCAAATTCAGTTGGACAAGCATCACTACCATCAACGATTCCGTCTCCGTCTGTATCAGGACATCCGTTGAATTGTTTTAAACCAGCAACATCTGGACAAGCATCATCTTTATCGTAGATTCCGTCTCCGTCAGTATCTTTACCTCCGAATTTGAAAACTAGACCTGCAGTGTGTTGGAAGTGAGATGGAGCATCTGGAACACCAGCTGCATCTTGTCTATCACCACTAACTGACCATTTGTATCTTGTAGCAAGCTCAAGACCAATAGCATCTGTAAACCAGAATGTAACTCCAGCACCTGGATTAACTGTTCCGTAGCTACTATCTCCAAAGAAAGTATAACCACCACCAACAGATAACGAAGGATCGATTACTTTAGATTTGATTAATTCCTGGAAGCTATATTTAATAGTAGCATCAATTCCATAATACATCAAATCACCAGGGTTAGTAACAATATTACCTCTTCCGTCATGCCCTGGAGCATATTGAGAAAAAATAACATACTTATCAATTTTGTTTACAGATCCTTGTAAACCAACAGAGAATCCGCTACCAACGTATCTAGTCACACCAATGTAAGATAAAGAAGGAAGAATATTCCAGTTGTCTTTCACTTGGAATGGCTGCGAAAAGTGTTGATCAAAGAAACCGTGTCCAGCACCAGAACTAGTTCTAGTGTCTACGGCATTAACTCCAAAAGAGATAGCCCATGGATTGTTGCTGTCTTGTGCGTGAGAACTTAAACCCATCACCATCATCACAGCAACTAAAAGTTTGTTAAGATGTTTCATACTTAATTTTTTTAATTACAATTTAGTTAATTACAAGCAAAAGTAACACCAAAATTTTTAAATACAAAATGAAATGTTAAAAAAAACCTACAAAAATTTCGGCAAGTGGAAATTATATAACTTTTAACATTTTACCGACAACTTCAAACGCAGCTATCGCTCTATCTAAATGCTCTTTAGTATGTGCAGCAGACAACTGCACTCTAATTCTGGCTTTTTCTTTTGGCACAACAGGAAAGAAGAATCCGATTACATAAATACCTTGCTTTAAAAGTTCATTTGCCATTGTTTGAGATAATTTTGCGTCATAAAGCATCACCGGAACTATTGCAGAATCTCCATCAATGATATCAAAACCTGCTTTTTTCATTCCTTCTTTGAAATAATTGGTATTCCACTCTAATTTATCACGTAAAGAAGTATCTTTTTCTAATAATTCAAAAACTTTTATTGATGCCCCAACAATAGCTGGTGCTAATGAATTTGAAAACAAATAAGGTCTTGAGCGCTGACGCAATAATTCTATTATTTCTTTTTTAGCTGTTGTATACCCTCCCATTGCTCCACCTAATGCTTTACCAAGTGTACCGGTTATAATATCAACTCTGCCCATCACTCCTTTTGCTTCAAGCGTACCTTTTCCTGTCGCCCCAATAAATCCGGCAGCATGACATTCATCTACCATTACCATTGCATCGTATTTATCAGCCAAATCACAAATCTTATCTAAAGGCGCTACAAGACCATCCATAGAAAAAACCCCGTCAGTAACAATTAATTTAAAACGAGCTCCTGCTTCGTTTGCTTTTATTAATTGTTGTTCAAGGTCTTCCATGTTACTATTTTCATAACGGTAACGGGCTGCTTTACACAAACGTACTCCATCAATAATTGAAGCATGATTTAGACTATCTGAAATAATAGCATCGTTTTCTCCCAACAAAGGTTCAAAAACACCACCGTTAGCATCAAATGCTGCTGCATAAAGAATTGTATCTTCTGTACCGTAAAAATCAGCGATTTTTTTCTCTAATGTTTTATGAATATCCTGGGTTCCACAAATGAAACGCACTGACGACATTCCAAACCCATGGGTATCCATGGCATCTTTTGCTGCCTGAACAACTTCAGGGTGCGAGGAAAGTCCTAAATAATTGTTGGCACAAAAGTTCAAAACTGTTTCTCCTGTAGAAATGGCTATTTCTGCTCCCTGTGCTGAAGTAATAATACGTTCTTTTTTAAAAATTCCGTTGTCTTCAATAGTTTGCAACTCATTTTGCAAATGTTCTTTTATTTTACCGTACATTTTCACTTATTTAAAACGTTAAAAATTAACAACTTAACCTTAAAAAGACTAAATCAAACCTTTAACATCTGATTAATTTTTTCACAAATTTACTACATCGATTTCTGTTCCTATATACACCAATGCTTTTTTTAACACTTTGTATCCTAAATTTTCAATAGCATCCTGATATTCTTGAATTTGTTGCGAGTATTTTGAATTTACTACACCTGTTTTATAATCCAAAAGATAAGCTTCTTTATTTGGGGTTAAAACAATTCGGTCCGGTTTCAAAATTCTTCCCTCTTTCTGAACAATGGTTTGTTCATTTAAAATCACATAATCTCCATTAAAGCAAACACTCAGCTCAGGATGATTTACAATCTCCTGAACAGATTTTTTCACCAAGCTTACTTGATCAAGCGTAATTAAACCATTTTCAATTGCTTTTGTAATTGCCAGATCAACATCAGATTTATCTTTTACAAAGGCCAAAATCTCATGAACTATATTTCCGTAAGCTATTGCTTCTTGCTGATGCGTTCCCCACATTAAAGCTTCCCGTTGTGCGATTTTAATATTTTTTGGTTTCAAAACATCTGCAACGAACGGTATTGACTTTACTAAATCAATTGACTTTGCAGAAACCGATAATCTGGTTTTATTTCCAAATTCATATTCTAATTTTTCAGCATCATAAATTCCTTCATGAATTAGATATTTTATAAAAAAAGAAGCCATATTGTTTGGAAGTTCACCATCTTTTCTTTCTTTTAATGATTGTGAAATAACATACAATTGTTCTTCTGCACGTGTTAACGCTACATACAAAACATTAATATTATCCAATAATTCTTCCTGCTTTTTCAAATTAAAAACTGCCGAAGCATTTTCTCCAAAACCCTCAACGGCACTGCTATTATCTATCAAAGCCTTTGGAACATCCAGATTAGCATCATCTGTATCAAGCCATAATTTATCTTTTGGTTTTCGATTATAATCTTCTTCTGCAAACGGCATAATAACCACCGGAAATTCCAAACCTTTCGATTTATGAATTGTCATTATTCGAACTGCATTGTTTCCTTCCGGAGAAGGAATACTGAATCTATCTCCATTTTTATCCCAAAAACTTAAAAAATCAGCTATTCCTGCCTGATTCCTAATATCTCTTTCTAAGACAATATCAAGAAAAAATTGCACATAGGCATTTCCTTCAGAGGGAAGTATAAATTTTGAAATTATAATTTCAACAGCTTCATACAATGATTTTTTACGAACATCTTCAAAAGAAAGCAAAACATCAAAAGTCAAAAGCCACTTCTCAAAATCTTTTTCGATTTTCTGCTCCATTCCCTCAGCAATAAAATCATGAATCGGCATTTCAATTATTGTATTGAGTGCTAAAAAATGCAGAAACTTAGCTTTTGATTCTAAATCAGCACTATTATTTAGATATTTCAGCAAATAAACAATTAAACGAACTTCTGTCGCGTTTTGAATCATTAATGTTTCTGAAGACAAAAGCGGAATGTTTTGTTCTGTTAAGTAATTTGCAATTGCAATTCCCTGATCTCTTTTTCTGGTCAGAATTACAATATCTTTATATTCAAAACCTTCGCGAATTACTTTCTGAATTGTATTTAAAGTTGCCAAAACATACAAATCTGATTTATCAACCACTTCTTCTTCATCTGCAAATTCATTTTTTTCAATTATTGGAAGAAAAGAGATATTGACATATCCACCTTTTTTTGAATTTGAGTTTTGAAAACTATGATTTTCATACAAATCTTTATAATCGGCATTTGAAAATTCAGTCGAGATCAATTTAAAAAAGGCATTATTAAAATTGATTACCTCACTATAACTTCGATAATTGGTATCTAAATGCTTAACTTGTTTTTCGTGATTAAAAAAAGCGTTTTCTTCTTTT
Source organism: Flavobacterium chilense (assembly GCF_001602525.1). Taxonomy (GTDB): domain Bacteria; phylum Bacteroidota; class Bacteroidia; order Flavobacteriales; family Flavobacteriaceae; genus Flavobacterium; species Flavobacterium chilense. The sequence goes on along the minus strand of NZ_LSYT01000002.1, from coordinate 706,830 downwards.
CCTAATTCAATAAACTGCTCTGCTTTTCCTCCTCTCCAACGGTAAATAGACTGCTTTGGATCTCCCACAATCATCAAAGTCCCTTTATTTCCAAAATCATCTTCACCGGAAAGGGAATTATGTATCAATGGAATTAAGTTCTGCCATTGCATTTCCGAAGTATCCTGAAACTCATCAATAAAAAAATGACGATAACGCTCTCCTAAACGCTCATAAATAAATGGCGCGGGCTGGTTCTGAATTTCTCTGTGAATAATTGCATTGAACTCTGAAATCGACAAAACATTTTGTTCTGATTGTATTTTAGCCAATTCATTACTAACTGTATTTAAAAGAGAGAGTGGTGTTATATTTTTTAGAAATGCTTTATAAAAATCTCTTTTCTCGAAATTCTTATAAACTTTTTCGAGAGCAAGCAACAGTTCAGGAATCAAATTTTCGATCAAAGCACGATCTTTTGCTGTTTTATTTATTGCAATATCATCAAACTCATGAAAAGTTTTATTACGAGGGTTAAATTTTCCATCTCGTATACTTTCTAAATGATTTGGAAAGGTCCCTCTTGAAAATGATTTTAAATCAATTCCGTTTTTATCAATTAAAGCGAGAGCCTCAGTTGCAAATTGTTCATTTTCTGCTTCTAGGTCTTTGCAGAGCCCCAGCATTTTCTTTTTGATTTCTACAAATTCTTCAATAGATTTATCTTGAAAATGCAGGATCTCATTACGATTATTTTCATTCAAAACCAATCTTCCGGTTTCAAGAATCTCGCGAGAAACATCCCAACTTTTATCATCGTCGGTTTTTTCCATCGTAAAATCGATCAGCAGTTTTGTCAATGTTTCATCTTGCCCAGCCTGGGCAATAATTGCATCAACGGCTTCAATCAATAAATTTTCTGTATCCAGAGTGACTTCAAATGTCATTGGCAAATTAAGGTCATGTGCAAAAGCACGAACCACCTTGTGTGTAAATTTATCTATTGTAGAAATATCAAATGCAGCATAATTATGAATTAGATGCTTGATAATATTTTGAGATTTTGTTTTGATCTTGATTACAGAAAGCCCAGTGTCGCGGGATAAATCTTCCATTAAATCCACAGCTTTTGCAGAAGGTGCTTCTTTTGCAAATTCAGACAAGCTTCCCACAATACGGCTTTTCATTTCATGAACCGCTTTATTAGTAAAAGTTATAGCCAGAATATTTCGATAAGCGTCATTTTTAGGAGAAGAAAGAATAATTTTAAGATATTCTTTAACCAGGGTATAGGTCTTTCCTGAGCCTGCAGACGCATCATAAATAGAAAAAGATGGGCTTTGCATAAGCTTGTTTGTTTGTATGGTAAAAATAACATTTCTATTGCACTATTGACATCAAAAAAAACAGAACAAAGAAAATTTAACTAAAAATCAGAATGAAATAAAGAATCATACTTGAGAATAAGCCTGAATTTATAAATACTTTTTCCCAATTGAGTGCTTTTAAAAATCCCAAAACGACCAGATCTGCTAATAGCAAAAAAGTAATTACAGGAAAACCAATAAAAACAAATGGTAAAAGCTCCGGAGGACCAAGACAAGATCTCTGATCAGAATTTATAAAAAGTATACTGAATAATACAAAACTCAAAATAATACTGAGAAAGACAATAAATCTAATTACAAAATGCGACTTATTATCTTTGTATTTTTCAAGCATTTATTTTCAAAGATTAAATTACAGCGATGTTATGCCGTTTTTGGAAAAGCTCTTTTGTTAAAAACAAGCAAAATACCAACTCCTGTAGAAATTGCCACATCGGCAACATTAAAAATAGCATTAAAAAAAGACACTTCTTCACCTCCCCAATATGGAAACCATTCTGGCAACTGACCTTTCCAGATTGGAAAATAAAACATATCAACCACTAAACCATGAAACCAGGTTCCGTAAGGTTCAGGAGAAAAAATGGTTGCCAGCTTACCATGACTGTCATCAAAAATAACTCCATAAAAAACAGAATCAATTATATTTCCGGCAGCACCAGCAAAAATCAATGCTATAGCTACGATCAAATAAGTAGAATGACGTTTTTTTACGGAGTCAGCCAGCCAGTATCCGATCCCGAATACTGCAAAAATTCTAAAAACCGTCAAAATCAATTTACCATATTCTCCTGGTATTTTTGTTCCCCAGGCCATTCCTTCATTTTCAATAAAGTGAATTCTAAACCAATCAAAAATCTTAACTTCATTATCCGGATAATCTAATGTAAAATTTGTTTTCACATAGATTTTTGAAAGCTGATCGACAATTAAAACTAAAAATATAAGTAAATATGCTTTTCTTAATGACATTTTATAAAATTTTGATGGGCAAAAGTAACAATTAAATCAAAAAAAACGCTCCTTAAGGAGCGTTAATTCTTTTGTAATAAAACTAAATTGATTTTAATCGGGTTTTAAATGTAAATATGATTTATTTTTTAGCAACAGGTTTCGCTGGTGTTTTAGGATTGTCACTAAAAAATTCCGAGATTGATTTCAGCAATCCTTTTCCTTCTTTTCCGGCCGCTGCCTTTTTCGCTTCGGCTTTTTTAACATCAGCTTTAAACTTAATACGAATTTTTTCGAAATCTTTCATTCTACTTTCGACATCAGAGTTTACTTCTTTGAATTTCAATACTTTAGCCATTGTGTAAGTTTTTTGTGTTAAATAAATAAATTATTAATGATTTGGTATTACAATGATACATAATTTAATTTATATTTGTTTATAAAAAATTAACACTTGTTTAGAACAAAAATCATATTTCCTACCAATACCACATGAAAATGAAACGAATTTAACAACTCCCCTCAAATCCTACAAAAATATGAATGAAATCACCACTACTCTAAACGATTTTCTAGTTAATACTAAATCTTCTGCTGCCTTAATCTTAAATGGAAAAGGAAAACTAATCACATCACTGCATTTAGACTATGGAGATAGCATTGCTGCAATGAGCGCTGCCATTTTATCTATGAGCGAAAAGTTTTTATTAGATCTGGATAAAGGCGCTTTAAAACAACTCTTTTTAAAAACCTCAGAAGGTGTTGTTATTGGAAACAAAATAAGCGGTACAAACTTTATAATAGCATTTTCAAAAGACGGAAGTAATTTGGGGCTATTAATGCGATCGACTGATGAAGTCGCAACTGAATTAAGTAAAAATTCCCTATTAAAATAACATAAATCCATTAACAACAAACCCCAACAAACTATGAGTAACGACTTCTTAAACGTTTTTTTAAATGAGATGAAAACTAACGTAAACGGCTTTATCGCTGTCGCTGTAACCGAAATTGAATCAGGATTAAGCTACGGAAACCTGACAATAGATCCTGCATTTGATCCTGAACTTGCAGCTGCCTACAATCTGGAGGTTGTAAAAGCAAAATTAAGTGCCGTAAAAGCATTAAATTTAAATCAGGATATTGAAGATATTTTGATTACACTTTCAAACCAAATTCACATTATTGACATTTCACCAAACAAAAAATTCATGATTTATCTTGCTGCTGATGCAAGCAAAGCAAATCTTGGAATGACAAGAGCGGTTTTAAGAAAACACAAAGCTGATTTAGAAAAAAATCTAGCCTAATTTCAGGTTTATTTTTCTTAATTAGAACTGCCCTAACAAAGGACAGTTCTAATTAAGACTTTATATTATTATATCTTAAGCCCAATCTCAATTTCTTCTTACAAAATAAAAAAGCCTTCATATACATACTTCCCGTGCAATTGCAATCAAATTCTTTCAAAAGATAACAAATCAGATTCTTTTGAATCTCAACAAACATTAAACAAAAAAACGCCCCTAAAAGGAGCGCTTATTTCAATAGATATTTTTATTATCTCTGCAAGTTTTTGGCTTCGATACTCATTGTTGCATGAGGAACGATTTTAAGCCTTTCTTTGCTAATTAATTTACCTGTTACTTTGCAAATACCGTATGTTTTATTTTCTACACGGAAAAGCGCGTTTTTTAAATCACGAATGAATTTTTCCTGTCTGATCGCCAACTGAGAGTTTGCTTCTTTAGACATTGTCTCACTTCCTTCTTCAAAAGCTTTAAAAGTTGGAGAAGTATCGTCAGTTCCGTTATTCAAATCATTCATGTAAGCACTCTTAATTAAATCAAGATCTTCTTGTGCTTTTTTTATTTTCGCCTGAATTATTTCTTTGAACTCTGCTAAATCTGAATCAGAGTATCTTGTAATTTCATCTATCATTTTATAACTATTTTGAAATTAATATCATTGTTTTAATATCATCAAACTCAATTTCTGTGCCGCTTTCTAAAGCGTCAACAAAAACCAAATCATCTGTCAGTGTCTCAGACTTAATATAGTCTTCATTTTTTAAGACGGCTTGTTCTAATATACCGTTACTTTTTATTTGAACCTTAATTTTATCAGTAACTTCAAATCCTGAATCTTTACGGATATTCTGAATTCTGTTTACTAACTCTCTTGCGATTCCTTCATTTTTTAATTCTTCAGAAATTGTGATATCAAGTGCAACTGTAATTCCGTTAGAGTTTGCAACCAGCCATCCTTCAATATCCTGAGATGTTATTTCGACGTCTTCTAGTGATAAAGTTACACTATTTCCAGCAATTACAATATCTAACGTTCCCTGCTTGTCTAATTCATTGATCTGATCCGCAGAAAAACCTTGTATCTCCCTAGAAATCAAACCCATATCCTTTCCAAAACGTGGTCCAAGTGCTTTAAAATTAGGCTTAATTTGTTTTACTAAAATACCCGAATCATCATCTAAAAGTATGATTTCTTTCACGTTTACTTCGGCTTTTACTAAGTCAGAAATAGCCTCGATCTCAGCTCTCTGATTCTCGTCAAGTACCGGAATCATTACCTTTTGCAGAGGTTGACGCACTTTAATCATTTCCTTTTTACGAAGTGACAAGACCAAAGATGATATGGTTTGAGCCTTCTGCATTTTGCTTTCTAACGTTTTATTAACAAAGTTTTCGACAAATTTTGGAAACTCAGCCAAGTGAACACTGGCAAATTCTTCGGTTTTAGTGGAATTTGTCAAATCTCTGTACAATTTATCCATAAAGAAAGGAGCAACAGGAGCACTTAATTTACTGATTGTTAACAGGCAAGTATAAAGTGTTTGATATGCTGCAATTTTATCCTGTGCATAATCCCCTTTCCAGAAACGACGACGACACAAACGAACATACCAGTTACTTAAATTTTCCTGAACGAAGTCAGAAATTGCTCTTGTAGCTTTTGTTGGTTCATAATCTTCATAACATTCATCCACGAATTTGATTAAGGTATGAAGTTCAGAAATAATCCACTGATCGATTTCCGGTCTTTCGTTTAATGGAATTTCTGCTTCAGCATATTTGAATCCATCAATGTTTGCATATAACGAGAAGAAAGAATAGGTATTATATAATGTTCCGAAAAATTTACGGCGAACTTCAGCAATTCCTTCAAGGTCAAACTTCAAGTTATCCCAAGGATTTGCATTCATAATCATATACCAACGTGTGGCATCAGGACCGTATTCTTCAATGGTTTTAAACGGGTCTATCGTATTTCCTTTACTCTTAGACATTTTAATTCCGTTTTTATCTAAAACCAAACCGTTTGAAACTACATTTTTATACGCTACTTTATCAAAAACCAAAGTTCCGATTGCGTGTAATGTATAAAACCATCCACGTGTTTGATCTACTCCTTCTGCAATGAAATTCGCAGGAAAATCTTTGTTTCCATCGATTTTATCTTGATTTTCAAAAGGATAATGCCATTGTGCATACGGCATTGCTCCAGAATCGAACCAAACATCAATTAAATCGCTCTCGCGTTTCATTGGCTGGCCAGAAGCTGAAACTAAAGTAATTTGATCCACTACATTTTTGTGTAAATCAATTAAATCATAATTTGATTCAGACATATTTCCGATTTCAAAACCTTTAAACGGATTTTCTTTTTGAAAACCTGCTTCGATAGATTTCTCAATCGCATTGTACAATTCTTCAACAGAACCAATAAGAACTTCTTCTTTTTTGTCTTCAGTTCTCCAAATTGGCAACGGAATTCCCCAATATCTAGAACGAGATAAGTTCCAGTCGTTGGCATTTTTAAGCCAGTTTCCAAAACGTCCTTCACCAGTAGATTTAGGCTTCCAATTGATAGTCTCGTTCAGGTCGAACATTCTATCTTTTACATCGGTTACTTTGATAAACCATGAATCTAGAGGATAATATAATAACGGCTCGTCGGTTCTCCAGCTGTGTGGATAACTGTGCACGTATTTCTCAACTTTAAAAGCTTTGTTTTCTTCTTTTAAACGAATTGCGATTTCAACATCTACAGATTTCTCTGGAGCTTGTCCTGCATCGTAATATTCGTTTTTAACGTATTTACCAGCTAAATCACCTAAATGTGAAGTGAATTTTCCTTGTAAATCAACCAATGGAACTGCATTTCCTTCTTCATCCAAAACCAACATTGGTGGAACTTCAGGTTTTGCTTCTTTTGCTACTTTAGCATCATCTGCACCAAAAGTCGGCGCTGTATGCACAATTCCTGTTCCGTCTTCTGTAGTAACGAAATCTCCGGCAATTACTCTAAATGCATTTTCAGCATTTTGATAAGGCAATACATAAGGCAATAATTGTTCGTAACGGATTTCTACTAAATCTGCTCCTTTTGCTTCAGTTAAGATTTTGTATGGAAGTTTCTTGTCGCCGTTTTTCACATTGTCAAAATCAGCGTCATCTTCACTTAAGAAAAATCCTTTTCCGAATTGTTTTCCAACTAAGTTTTTAGCCAAAATCACATTGATTGGCTCAAAAGTATATTGATTGAAAGTTTTAACTAAAACATAATCGATTTTTGGTCCAACTGTCAAAGCTGTGTTTGAAGGCAATGTCCAAGGAGTTGTCGTCCAGGCCAAAATGTGAATATCTCCAAAACCTTGTAAAAAGCTTGGAAGCGTTTCTGGCAAAGTTTTGAATTGTGCTACAATCGTAGTATCTGTAACATCGCGGTAAGCTCCAGGCTGATTTACTTCGTGAGAAGACAATCCTGTTCCAGCCTTTGGAGAATAAGGCTGAATCGTGTATCCTTTGTACAACAAACCTTTATCATAGATTTGTTTCAAAAGCCACCAAACAGATTCCATGTATTTTGGTTTATACGTCACATATGGATCTTCCATATCAACCCAATATCCCATTTTTTCGGTCAAGTCATTCCATACGTCCGTATAACGCATAACGGTTTTTTTACACGCTTCGTTATATTCTTCGATTGAAATCGTTTTGCCAATATCTTCTTTTGTAATTCCTAATTCTTTCTCAGTACCCAATTCTACAGGCAAACCGTGAGTATCCCATCCGGCTTTTCTTTTTACCTGAAAACCTTTTTGAGTTTTATATCTGCAAAAAATATCTTTAATCGCACGCGCCATTACGTGGTGAATTCCTGGTAATCCGTTTGCTGAAGGCGGACCTTCAAAAAATACGAAAGGTTCAGCACCTTCGCGAGTTGTAACACTCTTTTCAAATATATTTTCTTTCTTCCAAAAATCAAGAACTTCAGTAGCTACAGTTGGCAAGTCAAGTCCTTTGTATTCAGTAAATTTTGTACTCATTTTATCCTTTTCTTAAACGAGGTGCGAAAGTAATAAATTTAAGTCAGAACTAGAATATCTAAAGCCAAAAGTTGGAGCTATTAACTCAATTTTTAAAACGAAAAGCTAAAAATTGTTCAAAAACAGAATCGAAAAGCGATTTTTTTATTGATTCTTAATTTTTCACCTGTTTTTTCCAAAGAGAAATGCATTAATCAAAACACAAACTTAATCCTGTTAAAATTTCAAAACAATACATGCGAATCTATAGGAATTATAAGATTAATAATTGTAGTTTTACGCCAACTTTAAAAAAATTTTATGAAAACAAAATTACTTATTTTATGCTTGCTTACAGCAAGTTTTACTCAAAGCCAAAACCTTCTTCAAAACAACAGTTTCGAACAATTTACTGCGACAACCCCAAACTCATGGACACTTTTGAGCGGTTCATCAGACAAAGAAACTACCATATTCAATCATGGTACAACAAGTTTAAAAGCATTACCTGAAAGCTCAGTTCCTTTTTCAGCTCCTTTGTTCTGGATTTCTCAAGATTTCACTTTAAACAGTACAGAAGTATACACTTTAAAATTTGATTATTATGTTCCTGGAAACATGGCAACTAATTATATTAGCCGTATTGGCTTTGAACTTGCATTAAACGATTCATCAGAGGCTTTTTTCTTTCCTAACTACCCAACAATTCCGGTAACTTATGGAACATGGAAAACAGTAACATTTGATTTCAACATACTTATGTTTAGAGCTCCTGCTACTTCAGCTTCAATCAAACTTATACTGCAAGCTGGTTCTGACTCAGGTTTTACTGGTACTTATATGTATTTTGACAACGTGGTTATAGCTAAGAAAAGCACACTGTCTACACCTGACTTTTCTAAGAAAAACAATCCAATTGCTTATGTATCAAAAGATGAAATAAAACTAAATAATGAATTTGAAAATTCAGCATATTCAATTTTTTCTATTGATGGAAAAACAGTAAAAACATCAAAAAGTACTTCTGGAAGTATTGGAATATCAGGATTATCTAAAGGTGTCTATCTTTTAAAATTAAACGATTCAAGTAATGCAATTAAATTTGTAAAACAATAATCATAAAAACCTCTAACTAGACCAAGACAGCATGAAGTCTTGGTCTTTTTTATACATATTAAAAAAACATCTAAAGAAAAGGCCTATTTTAAGGTAGATATTCTAACAAATAACATCTTTTGAATCAGCTTAAGAGAAAACTTCCTTTAAAATATCCAGTGATTTAGGTTTTTTGAATCCATCCAAATGAAGACTATAGTAATCAATTAAAATCTTCAACAGTATCTGTCTTTCTGTAACATGAAAAATTTTCTGATCATTTTCAAATTTCAAATCGATCAACTTTCTAAACAAACTTGTTTCTTGTTCTGGTAAAGTTGTGACCCCGGGAAATTGCACAAAAACACCATCAATCATCTCAAAATAAGCAGAATCTACTTCAGAAACATCAGGATAGAAACCTAAAAATTTGGTTATTTCTAAAAGTAAGATCAAATGGAAATTTGAAATTTCATCATGGTGATCGAGCCATGTTAAAGCTGTTTCTAAAAAGATAAAAAGCGATTCATTTTTTTCTTCTTCCTGAATAGAATAATGAAGCATTTCTGAAAGAAACATCACCATTGTACTTTTTACGATATCGGTATGTATACTCTGGAACGGGATTGCTGTTTTTATTTCTTTAAAGTTTTCTAAAGTACCTTTATTTTTATGTACCGCCTCGATTTCAAGTATTGAAAGTGGCTGAAAATAAGCAATTTTCTGACTTGCTTTCCGAGCCGAAAAAGCATCACGAACAAAATAAGATTTCAGGCCATTTGAAAGCGTAAAACATTTTACGATCAGACTTTTTTCCTGAAATTTCAACGAAGATATTACGATTGCTTTTGTTTTAACTAACAATTTTAGATTTTTAGGCTTCTTAGATTTTTCTACTTTTGACTTTCAGACTAACGAATAATCATCACTTTTTTAACCTTGGTTTCACTTCCATCCTGAGCAGAAATAAATATCATATACACACCGGAAGCCACTTTATATCGTCCAAAAGCAGTAGTATCCCATTCTATTGTTCCTCCTGCTGATGTAGTTTCATAAACCAGATTACCTTCTATGTCAGTAATCTTGATATTCGCTTTATCAATTAATCCGGCAACTTTTACGGTTCCCGAATAAGTTGGCCTTACGGGATTAGGATAAACAAAAACATTGTTTAAGTCTTCATTTGCACCAGTTGCAATACCTTTAAAAGAAACCATTCCTTTATCTGTGGCAATAAAAACCTCACCTGTTGTGCTATTAATTTTAATATCATTAATAACATTACTTGGCAATGGGGAATTATTAATTGTAAAATGATATTTTGTTTCCTGACCATTTGGAGAAACCATAAAAACCCCCGAATCAATTGTACCAAGCCATTTATTATCGGCTCCATCTACAGCTATTGAAGTTACAAATTGTTCATACAATAATTCCTGAGCCAAATTATCTTCCACAATAATAATTGGGTTGGCTTTTAACTGTCCTTCGGTCGAAAAATTATTTACGTTTGACAAAACTCTTAACCCCTTCGTTGTCCCTATCCAAAGCTGGTTTTTGGTATCTATAGCAACAGTTCTAACATCATTTATAGGTAAATTTCCGAGATCAGCGCCTGACGTTATTTTCTTATACATATTGGTACTTTCATTAAAACCAATCACACCATCTCGATTTGTTCCCATCCATTTTGTATTATTCCTATCTATCACAATATTTGCATAACTTGAAGATTTAAAATCAACAAGAATCGAATTCATTGCATAGCTTTGCCATTGCCCATTAGTCTTTAAAACTTTCAATCCATCTTTAACCAGACTATTGGTCACCCAGAGATTTCCTTTTTTATCAAAAACAGTCCCATTAATACGAACATCAATATAATTTGGGCCAACAAATGTCAATGTTTCTAAACCACTATTTTTTTCATTATATAAAATAGTCGGAACATCATTTTCTATTTTTAACATTCCTGAGAAAAATGAACTGGCATAAACCTGCTTTTCATTACTTGGATTTATTGTAACCTTAGTTATCGATTTAGCATCAAAAACATCTTTATTCGAAATATTCAACCATCCAGAATTATTGTACCTACTAATCCCATAACTATCTAAAGGATACGGATTATAATAAACATCATAATCCCCATACACCACCCAAAGCAAATCTGAGCCGACATCTAAAGAAAAAATATTGTTCCGGGTTGGTCCGCTTGGTGTATTATTGACAAAACTTGATGAATTTGATAAGGTAGACGAGAACAATCCCTGATCTTTTGTCCCTATATAAAGCAAATCACCAATTACAGTTGCACAAGTAAAACTTAATGTATTATCTAAAACCTGAGTATTGACAATCTGACGAGTTAAAATCATTTGATTGTTGTACACAAAAACCGCATTAGGTGTTGTCACAAACAAACTGTGACTAACAGCCCGAACATCTGTTGCTGCCTGCGGAAGCTGAAAAAACCCGACAAATGTACTTGAATTATACCGATGAATATATCCTGCTGAATTTATTGCAATAAGTTCTGTATCTAAAGTTTCAACACTCGACCAATCTCCGGGATTAACCAAAGTCCATTGATTAAAATCAATTAGATTTGTATTTGTACTGTTTGCTTTTCGAATTCCGTTAGAAGTGGCAGCATAAATAAATCCGTTGGAATAAGCCGTTTGCCTTACACTAATTTCCGCTCCATTATCACCAATAAAATAAGTATCGCCAAATTGCAAAGTGGTCAAATTAAATTGCACAATCCCAAAATCACAAGAAACATACACCAAACCATTATGTTCCATAAAATGATTGATTTTTTTAAGATTTGCAGGCAATTGTTTGTTGATTATATCGACGACTTTCAAAATACTGCCATCAACTTCATTAACTACAATCATTAAACCATTTTCATAACCTATAATTGTTTTCTTAAATCCATCACTGTGATATAAGGAAGAAATGGTCTGACCTGAAAGCCCATCAATTGTAGTCGTTGTTTTAGTGGTATTTGTTGCTGCGTTTTTAGAAAACAACGCATTCTCTGAAGCCGCAAAAACCGTAGTTGAAGATTGTGAAATATCTTTTATTTCGTTAAACGAAAAATAACCCTGCCACAACAATTTATTTTGCGAGAAAGCAAATTGAAATAACGCTAAAAACAAAATATACAAAAACCCTTTTTTCATTATTTACTATATTGGGATAGACAAATATACTACAAACGAAAGTATTTGTTTTTTGTTCTTTAAATAAATAAAAAATGCTCCCAATTTATCTTAACAGACAAATGAGAGCATTTTTAAATTGTAATTTATCTTAAACTACACCCTGAGCAAGCATAGCATCGGCAACTTTTACAAATCCGGCAATGTTAGCTCCTTTTACGTAGTTTACATAACCATCTTCTCCGGCACCATATTTTTTACATTGGTTGTGAATTCCAACCATAATGTCTTTTAATCTTAAGTCAACTTCTTCACTCGTCCAGTTTAAACGAATTGAGTTTTGCGTCATTTCTAATCCAGATGCAGCAACTCCCCCGGCATTTGCAGCTTTTCCAGGAGCAAAAAGCACTTTATTATCTAAAAACAACTTAATTGCATCTAAAGTAGAAGGCATGTTTGCTGCTTCAGTAACACATAAAACTCCATTATCAATAAGTTTTTGTGCATCATCTCCATTTAACTCATTTTGTGTAGCACATGGAATAGCAATATCAACTTTTACTTCCCATGGACTTTTTCCTTTATGGAAAATAGCATTTGGATATTTCTTTACATACAATTCGGCTCTGTTATCTCCAGTTGCTCTCATTTCGACCATGTGATCGATTTTTTCTCCTGAGATTCCTTCTTCATCATAAATATATCCATCAGGTCCTGAAATCGTAACTACTTTTCCTCCTAATTCATTTATTTTTAATGCAACTCCCCAGGCTACGTTTCCAAAACCTGAAATCGCTACTCTTTTACCTTTTATCTCATGTCCGATAGTACGGAGCATCTGGTCTGTAAAATAAACAACCCCATAACCCGTAGCTTCAGGTCTGATTAATGAACCACCGTAAGCAAGTCCTTTTCCGGTTAATACTCCGGTAAATTCATTTCTTATTCTTTTGTATTGACCGAACAAATAACCAATTTCTCTGGCACCAACACCAATATCTCCTGCAGGAACATCCAGATCAGGACCAATATGACGACATAACTCTGTCATAAATGACTGGCAGAAACGCATAATTTCACCATCAGACTTTCCTTCAGGATCAAAATCAGAACCTCCTTTTCCACCACCCATTGGTAATGTTGTCAAACTATTCTTGAAAACCTGTTCGAAAGCAAGAAATTTTAAAACTGATAAATTTACAGTATGATGAAATCTGATTCCGCCTTTGTATGGTCCGATCGCCGAGTTCATCTGAATTCTGAAACCTCTGTTTACAATTATTTCACCTTTGTCATCTACCCACGGAACTCTAAAAATTATAGATCTTTCCGGTTCAGCAATTCTAAGAAGTAAGTTCTTCCCATCATATTTTTTGCGTTCTGCGATAAATGGAATTACTGTTTCTGCAAATTCTCTAACGGCTTGAAGAAATTCCGGCTCGTTTGGATTTTTTGACTCAACAAGAGCCATAAATTCATTTATTTTTTGTTCCATTTTTAAATAAATTATTCAAATAATAGTTTAAAATTTTTATCAATTAAAATAAGAAAAAACGCTTTAAGAAAACGTTTTCGTAACAACATGCAAAGATAGTTGAAATCAATCATGAATTGTTATTTTTTTTTGTTTTTAGGATAGAATTGTGTAATTTTTAAACAATCCCAAAAATAGAATTTTACACTTCCGAATTTACATCGAATCATCATGCTTAAAGTCAGAAAATTAAGTGTTTTGTTATTAATTTTTTAATAGCGCGATTTTATATTTTGTTTAGACTATGTTTTTTATATATTTGCCAAGATTTGTAAGCCCAAAAACATGCTCAAACCTATAGTACTCACGATATTCGCCTTATTTGGCATTACCACAATATCAACTGCCCAATCCAACTTAGCACAAGAGATTGGAGTTATCTTCGGCCCCGTATCATTTCAATCTGATTATGGACAACGAAATAATTTTGATACCAACATCGGAAACACCGGATTTGGAGTGGGAATTGTTCACTTTATAAACTTTTCTGCCAACAACAACAGAGAAAGCTTTTTTACAGAACATTTCAAAGTTAGATCTGAATTATCTTTCAACAAAACCAATTTAGAACATTTTGGTAAATGGGTTGAAATAGAAAAACAAAAAGGACTTGTACAACATCTTAGAGGAATGCACGGTAGTTCTACCCTTGTAAACCTTGGTGCTCAGTTAGAATTTTCGCCTTTTATGAAAATTCATGATTTTGAGAATACAATAGGTAGTTTTAGCCCTTATGCGAGTTTAGGTTTTCAGGTAAGTTATTACTCTGCTAAAGTAGATTCAAGACTTGGCACATTAGGACTTCCTGCAACAACTTTTCCAAAATACTTAACTCCTTCTGACGGGCGCCCGTATGGTTTTTCAAATGAAAATGGTGTAGTTTTATCAGTAACCGCAGGTGTTGGAGTTCACTACAAATTAACCACAATGAGCGACTTGATGTTCGAAGTCCGTTATCAGGGCTTTAGTTCTGACTGGGTCGATGGTTTAAATCCAAATAAAGATCTTTACAAAGAAAACAAGACAAACGATTCGCAGGTTTGGTTTAATGCCGGATACATTTATTACTTAGAATTTTAAGTACAATTAAATATAAACAAAAACCCCAATTCTTTCGAATTGGGGTTTTTTATTTTTATGCTAAAGCTTGTTCTAAATCTGCAATTAAATCTTCGGCATCTTCAATACCTACACTTAATCGAACTAAATCATCTGTAATACCAACTTCAGCTCTTTTATCTGCCGGGATAGAAGCGTGTGTCATTAAAGCCGGATGGTTTGCCAAAGATTCAACACCTCCAAGAGATTCTGCCAAAGTAAAGACTTTAAGCTTCTCCAAAAACGTAATAGAATCTTCTTTTTTACCTGATTTAAATGTAAACGAAACCATTCCGCCAAAAGCTTTCATTTGCTTTTTAGCAATTTCATGAAACGGATGATTTTTTAAACCCGGATAATAAACGGTGTTGATTTTAGGATGATTGCTTAAATATTCAACTACTTTTTCTCCATTTTCACAATGTCTCTGTACTCTTAACGAAAGTGTTTTGATACCTCTTAAAACTAAAAAACTATCCATTGGCCCAAGTGTTGCACCAGTTGCAAATTGCTGAAAATGCAATTGATCTCCTAATGCCTCATCTTTTACAATCAAAGCACCTGCAATAACATCAGAATGTCCGCCTAAATATTTAGTAGCCGAATGCATTACAATATCTGCTCCTAAATCAAGTGGCTTTTGTAAATAGGGTGTTGCAAAAGTATTATCTACTGCAAACAAAATTTTATGTGCTTTAGTGATTTTAGCTACTTCTTCGATATCTGCTAATTTCATCAACGGATTTGTTGGCGTCTCTACCCAAATCAATTTTGTATTCTCATTGATTAATGATTTCAATTTCTCAATATCCGTCATATCAACAAAATGAAATTTAATTCCGGAGTCTTTGTAAATTCTGGAGAACATTCTGTAAGTTCCTCCATATAAATCATCCATAGCAATAATTTCATCTCCTGCCTTAAACGATCTTAAAATACAATCTGTTGCTGCCAATCCAGACGAAAAAGCCAAACCACGAGTACCATTTTCAATACTTGCCAAAGCATTTTCCAGAGCTGTACGCGTTGGGTTTGATGCTCTGCTGTACTCATAATCTGCCAAAGGTTTTCCCGGACTTGATTGTACAAATGTAGAAGTTTGATAAACCGGAGGCATAACTGCTCCAGTACTTGGGTCATGATGCTGACCACCATGTATTACTTTTGTATTGAATTTCATATAATTACAAGTTTTAAGTCCTTATTTAAGGTACAAATTTACCTTTTAATTTATTCTAATCCTGACACAACTCCTTACCTTTGTATATAATTAACACTTTTTGACATGAAACATTCCACTTTATTAGTCTTTTTGTTCGTACTACTTAGTAGTTGTAATAAAGAGCTTTCATTTGAAAATGAGACATTTGAAAAAGAATCCAATATACCTTGCAAAAACGATTGTCCAAAAATCACGATCGAAGTTCCTATTGCAAAAAATATTCCGATAGTCGCTGACAGTATCAACAAAAAAGTTTTTTCGGTGATTAAAGAAATCGTTTATTTTGAAGATGATGCTTCAAAGGCAAATGACTACAAAACTCTAGCCGCTTCTTTTATTAACTCTTATGAAGAAATGCATAGAAAATTTCCAACAGAAACTTTTGGCTGGGAAGGAAAAATAAAAGGAGATGTCGAATTTGAATCAAATCAGGTCTTAAACATCAAAATAGATCATTATACTTTTACAGGAGGAGCACATGGTTATCAAGGTTTTAGTTCCTTAATCTTCAATTCAAAAACAGGAAAAATTATTTCAAACAATAAGCTATTTAGAAACGCTGAAGAATTTAAGGCTTTCGCCGAAAGAGAATTTAGAAAGAAATACCATATTCCCGAAAAGTCAAATATTAACGCAACAGGTTTAATGTTTGAAAACGACAAATTTCAATTGCCACAAAACATTTTTTACACCAACAAAGGCCTGCTTTTATATTACAACTCTTATGAAGCTGCTTCGTATGCAGATGGACCAAAAGAAATTTTATTTCTCTATGATGAAATCAGTAAATATTTAATTTATCACTAATCCACTTTATTTAGAGCCTTCCTGAAAATCATATTTCATTTTACGTAAAACCCTCAACGCCTCTTTAAAAGACAAATAAACGGGGCCAAATGGTTTTAGAAGCAATTTAGCATCAATTAGTTTCTGTTTCGCATCATCAAAACCATTTAAATAACAAATCATAAAAGTCGATGGAAGATTTTCCAGATCTTTTAATTCACGATCTGATAACGGAATGTCTTTTTGCAATTTTTGAAGCAATGCCATATTCGAATTATAAATATGGTAAAGCATTTTTCTATTGAATTCAGGAGGCTGAAAAAGCATCTCGCGATCAATTTTATAATAACCATTGTCAAAAAAATGAATGGTTTGTTTTTCTAATGGATAATAACTTGTTTTATCATTTAGCCCTAACGGAACATATTCTGTGATCGTAAAACTGTCATCATCAAAAACAATCGTAACAACATCCTGAGCCGAATAAAAAAGTTTAATTTGTTCGTTGATCAATTCGATATCTACTCGTGATAAAAAGGTTTTATCTCTTGATTTTTTAGGAACTCCTGCCCAGCAAATCACAAACAATTCTTTAAAAACTCGGTATTTAGGCGACATATCTTTATGCCTGAAATTCATAAAATCAATTACACCATCAAGTGTATACTGAATACTGTTGCGGGAACTGTTTTCGATCCCAATAACTGTTTCTGTATTCTGATTGTTTTTTTCAACTTCTTGTCCTTCGTCTACCGGAATCGAATTACTGCCACGTCTCACAAAAATGCTGTTGGCAAGAATAGTATGAATTCCTTTTTTAAAATACGAAATTTTACTTTTGGGCTTAATGGTAACTAATCCAATTACTTTATCTTTTGGAAGGTTAGGAAAGGGTACATTTTCATATTGAATCTTGGGTGGATTCTCTAAAAAAGCATTTACGAGATTCTGGATTCTGCTATCATCAAAAAAATCATCACCTACAATTTCATTGTCATGATCTTCGACACCAACCACAATATAAGAGTTGTTTGTTGGATTTGAATTGGATAACGCACAAATGTGTTTCAGGAATTTCCCTTTTCCTTCGCGTGAATGCAAATTCAGCTGCCTTTTTTTATCATAAAAACTGCTCTCGTCATTATGAGCCAGTAGGTTTTTTATTAAAAGGCGTTTATTGATCATTTTTATAGATTGTTAGACTAGCTTAGATGATTTAGACTTGTTAGATTATTGAAATTTAGACCACTAGATTTCTTAGATTGTGTAAATATTCAAAGCTAAGAAATCTAAGCTAGTCTAAAAACCTAATTAATCTCTTTTCACAATTGTTGATGATGCCTGTGCTGTACTCATCACCACCAGATCGGCAATATTTACATGATACGGTCTTGAAACCACAAAATGAATAATATCAGCAATATCTTCTGCCTGCAACGGATCAAAGCCTTTATAGACATTCGAAGCTCTTTCGGTATCACCTTTAAAACGTACTTCGCTAAATTCGGTTGCAACCATTCCGGGATGAATTGCCCCTACTCTGATCCCAAACGGATTTAAATCGATTCGCATTCCTGCAGTAATAGCATCAACAGCATGTTTTGTTCCGCAATACACATTTCCGTTAGGATAAACTTCTTTTGCCGCGGTTGATCCAATATTGATAATATGTCCCGATTTTTGCTCTGTCATTTTCGGAATCACCGCTTTCGAAACATACAAAAGTCCTTTTACGTTAATATCAATCATAGCATCCCAATCATCTAAATCTCCCGTTTGAATTGGATCTAAACCATGTGCGTTACCGGCATTATTGATTAAAACATCAATTGTCGAAAATGCTGATGGCAGAGAATCAATGCTTTTTAGAACAGCATCTTTATCCCGAACATCAAAAGATAAACAATGAACTTCTGTAAAAGCCGAAAGCTCTTTCTCCAGTTCATCTAAACGTTCTTTTCGTCTTCCGCAAAGAACAACTCTATAATTATTTTTTGCCAGAATCTGAGCGGTTGCTTTTCCAATTCCGCTTGTAGCTCCAGTAATTAAAACTGTTTTTTTCATTCTATATTTTTTATTTTTTTACCACAGATTAAAATGATTTCAATGATTTTTAATCTGTGGCAAAATATTTTCTGCACCAAAGTGAATTTCAAAATAATCTAGTCCAACTGATTACTGAAAACTGAGACTAAAAACTTGATTAAGCTACATCGTCGCCCATGCTTTCTGTCCAGATAGCAAACCAGTCTTCTTTATCCATTTCCAGTTCAACTGCTCTCATCAAAGATTGGATTCGCGCAATGTTTACTGTTCCGGCAATTGGAATAACTGCAGCAGGATGTTTTAAGATCCAGGCTAGTAAAAGTGTATCAGAACCAAATCCGTATTTTTGAACTAATTCTGCCAGCAATTTTTTCAAACGACGTGTTTTTTTAGTGTCTTCTCTAAAAACAGTCCCAAGCGGATTCCATGACAATGGTCGAATTCCGTGTGTTTGCATATAATCAAAACTTCCGTCAACCATAGGCTCATAATTAGTTGCTGAAAACTGCACCTGATTGTAACTTACTTCTGTTTTCTGACGAATTAATTCTGTTTGCGAACTCGTAAAATTCGAAAGTCCGAAATCAATAATTTTCCCTTGCCCTTTTAATTTCTCCACTGCTTCAGCAATTTCATCAGCCTGCATAAGCGGACTTGGTCTGTGTAATAAAAAAACATCAACATAATCTGTTTTTAAGTTTTTTAAAGATTGTTCTACAGACCAAATGATATATTCTTTTGAATATTCGTAGTGTTTGATTTTGTTTTCCGGGCGTTTTTCAGCAATCATCTGAATTCCGCATTTCGTAATTAATTGTAATTTTTCACGTGAAATTTTACTGGCATGAAATGCTTTTCCAAAATCAGCTTCGGTAGTATATGAACCGTAAATGTCGGCGTGATCAAAAGTGGTGATTTTGTTTTCGATACAAAGCTGTATCAGGTTTTCCATTTCTTTAGTTGTAAGGTTTTTATCCCATACTCCCCAATTCATAGTGCCCGAAATTATAGGCGATAAAGTTGTTTTACTCATGGTATTATTGCGTTATTTTTGGTAATAAATATGCTTTTGTAAAGCATAATCATCAAAGTTCTTAAAAATATAAAAATAGAATCACAATTCGTCCTTAAAATTAGAGCTTTGGTCGAAGTTTTAACCATTCTTTAACATCTTACTTCTCAAAAAATATTCAATTTGCACTCTCAAAAGTAACGCTTAAAAATCAACGTTTCAAAAAGGTTTTAAAAATATTTATATGGAAGAAAATACAACGACTTTAGACATCAGAGCGATAAATGAAAAAATTGAAAGAGAAAGTGCTTTTATAGACCTTCTTACAATGGAAATGAACAAAGTTATTGTGGGCCAGAAACATATGGTCGAGCGTTTATTAATCGGGCTTTTAGGTCAAGGTCATATTTTACTTGAAGGTGTTCCCGGATTAGCCAAAACTTTAGCAATAAATACATTGTCGCAAGCGGTACAAGGTTCCTTTAGCCGTATCCAGTTTACTCCGGATTTATTACCTGCCGATGTTATTGGAACGATGATTTACAACATCAAAGCAAACGAATTCTCGATTAAAAAAGGGCCAATCTTTGCAAATTTCGTCCTTGCTGATGAGATTAACCGTGCTCCTGCAAAAGTTCAGTCAGCACTTTTAGAGGCGATGCAGGAAAAACAAGTTACGATTGGTGATACCACTTTTAAACTGGATCGTCCGTTTTTAGTATTAGCAACTCAAAACCCTGTTGAGCAAGAAGGAACATACCAACTTCCTGAAGCACAAGTCGATCGTTTTATGCTAAAAACTGTAATTGATTATCCAAAAATTGACGAAGAGCGTTTTGTAATTCGTCAAAACTTAAAAGGATCTTACGAAAAAGTAAATCCTGTAGTTTCTGTAGAGCAAATTTTGCGCGCACAGGAAGCTGTTCGTGAAGTTTACATGGACGAAAAAATCGAAAAATACATTCTAGATATCATCTTTGCTACTCGTTATCCAGAGAAGTACAAACTTGCCGACCTAAAACCTCTTATTAGTTTTGGAGCATCTCCACGTGGAAGTATCAATTTAGCTAATGCAGCAAAATGTTACGCTTTCATCAAACGTCGCGGATATGTAATTCCGGAAGATGTTCGTGCAGTTGTACATGATGTTTTACGTCACAGAGTTGGAATAACGTATGAGGCTGAAGCCGAAAACATTACTTCTGTAGACATTATCAACAAAATCGTAAACGAGATTGAAGTACCTTAAAAATTTGTTTCAAGTTTCAGGTTTCAGGTTGTTGCAAGACAGACTTGAAACTTCTAAACTTTAAACTTTAAACAAATAAAATGGATACAAAAGAGCTTTTAAAAAAAGTACGGAAAATAGAAATCAAAACCAAAAGACTGAGTAATCACATCTTTTCGGGAGAATATCACTCTTCATTTAAAGGACGAGGGATGACTTTTAGTGAAGTACGTCAATACCAATATGGCGATGACATTCGTAACATCGACTGGAATGTAACTGCACGCTACAACGAAGCCCACGTAAAAGTTTTTGAAGAGGAACGGGAATTGACCATGGTTTTAATGGTTGATATTTCGGGTTCTGAAGGTTTTGGTTCAAAAAGTCAGTTTAAAAAAGACATCGTCACCGAAATTGCGGCAACGATGGCTTTTTCGGCTACACAAAATAATGACAAAATTGGTTTAATATTATTTTCTGACAATGTAGAGTTGTATATTCCGCCCAAAAAAGGTCGCTCGCATGTTTTGAGAATCATTCGTGAATTGATCGAATTTGAACCAAAAAGCCAAAAAACAGATGTTGGAGCTGCTTTAAAATTTTTGTCAGGAACTCAGAAAAAGAAAGCAATTGTTTTTATGATTTCTGATTTCATGTCTGAAAATTATGAGCAGACTTTAAAGATTGCTTCTAAAAAACATGATATTACAGGTGTTAGAGTTTATGATATTCGTGAAGAAAAAATCCCAAACTTAGGAATGGTTACAATGCTGGATGCCGAAACAGGGAAAATTCAATTGGTCGATACTGGCTCGAAAACTGTGAGAATGAATTACGAAAAGCATTATCACGAAAGAGTAAATTATTTCAAGGATATTTTCAGCAAATCCGGCGCAGGTGTTGTAAACACAAGAGTCGACGAAAACTATGTGACCAAATTACTGGGCTATTTTAAATCAAGGTGATTATTTTTGATTTCTGATTAACGATTACTGATTTGGGATGGATTTGATTAATGAATAATAAAAATGACTAAACAGGAGCTAGAAAATAGATTGATTGATTTTGCTGCAAGCATAATAACATTAACTATTAAATTTGAAAAGAACTACGCTGGAAATCATTTATTAGGACAAATAACAAGATCCAGCACATCACCTGCTCTAAATTATGGAGAAGCACAAAGTGCAGAAAGCAAAAAAGACTTTGTTCATAAAATGGGAATTTGTTTAAAGGAATTAAGAGAAACTTTTGTTTGCTTGAAAATAATTGAGAAAGCAAATTTATCAACTGATGTAGAAAATCTAACAAAGGCTAAAATAGAAGTTAATGAATTAATATCAATATTCGTTTCAAGTATTAAAACATCGAAAAATAATTCATAATAAAATAAAAAAGATTACAATTTAAAGGAAATAGTAAATCATTCCATTTCAGACAAAAATCTGAAATCAAAATTCGTTAATCTTCAATCGTTAATCAAATGAAATTAAAGTTTTACATATTTTTATTTTTACTTTCCTCAGCTATTTTTGCGCAGCAAAAACAAGTAGAGACAAGCATTGATACTACAAAAAATAAAATTGGGGCTGAGTTCAAGTTAACACTCAAAACCGTTGTCAGTTCAAAATCAAAAGTAGTATTTCCAAAACAGAAAAAATTTGGTGCGTTAGAAGTAATTCAATCCTACCCTGTTGACACTGTGAAGAAAAATGACACTTATGAATTAATAAAAAAATATGGCTTAACTCAATTTGATTCCGGAAAATATGTAATTCCGAGTGTTCAGATTTTAATTGACAAAAAACCTTATTTATCTGATTC
Organism: Flavobacterium chilense; assembly: GCF_001602525.1. GTDB lineage: Bacteria > Bacteroidota > Bacteroidia > Flavobacteriales > Flavobacteriaceae > Flavobacterium > Flavobacterium chilense. Next base: position 684,165 of record NZ_LSYT01000002.1, on the reverse strand, counting down.
TATTCGTGTTGAAGTTGCTAATGTAAAAGTAGACACATTGCAACAAAAAATGTACGACATCAAAGACATTACAGTTGATGAAACTGGTATGGGCGATTGGTGGAAATATCTTTTGGGAGTTATCGTTCTTATAGGAATTGGTGTTTTTGTGTATTGGTTTATTAAAAAACGTCAGCAGAAAAAAATCGAAGAAGAAGTATACAAAACTCCAATTGAAAAAGCGACAAGCTTACTAAACAATCTGGAGCAAAAAGAATTGGTTCAAAAAGGTGAAATTAAAGAATACTACAGTGAACTGACAGATATTGCCCGTAATTATATTGAAGAAGCCATTCATATTCCGGCAATGGAAAGCACAACTTCTGAATTGATTCTGGCAATCAAAACTGCTTCTACTAAAAAGAAAATGACACTAACTCCTGAAACAGTTGAGAATCTGGAGCGTGTTTTACGTCAGGCGGATTTAGTAAAATTTGCAAAATCTAAACCGCTGGATTTTGAAATTACCGAAGACCGAAACAAAATTCAAAAAGTAATCTTAACACTTGATAATGCAATCCCAACTGAAGTTCCGGCTGAAGAAGAAGATCAATTATTAAATGAAGCGCAAAAACAAAAGCAAATCAAACTTCAATTATTAAAGAAACGCAACAAACGTATTGCTATTGCAGTTGGAACTGTTTTACTTTTATTAGTTGGAACTACTACATTCTTTATCGCTACTAAAGGATTCAGTTATGTAAAAGACAATGTTTTTGGACATCCGTCAAAAGAATTACTAGAAGGTCAATGGGTAAAAAGTGAATACGGAAATCCTGGAATTTTAATTGAAACGCCAAAGGTTCTAAAACGTATGGACACACAAAAAGTGCTTCCAAAAGAAACCATGGCTTTAATTAAAGAGATGCAACTGTTTGGTTACGGTAGTATGACCAGTAATTTTTATGTTACGGTTTCAACCAGCATGTTTAAAAATCCTACCGAAATTGATTTAGCAAAAGCTTTAGAAGGTTCTCTAAAAGTAATAGAAGCTCAGGGCGGACAAAATATTATTGTAAAACAAGAAGATTTTCAAACCAACCAAGGCATTCAGGGATTAAAAGGATACGGAACCATGTCTGTATTTAATCCAATTGACAAAACAAGTACAAAGGCATATTACGAACTTTTGCTTTTCAAACAAGATCAGGGATTACAACAAATTCTGATTATACATGAAGAAGGCGATAAATATGCTAATGATATCACAACCCGAATTTTAAATTCTGTTGAACTTAGAAAGGCAAGTAACTAATGAATAAAATAACTTTTTTAAATCCAGAATTTTTTTGGCTCTTTCTATTAATTCCAATTGCAATTGCTTGGTTTTTCTGGAAACGCAACCAACAATCGGCTACTTTAAAAATGAGTTCGACTCAGGGTTTTAAAAATAGCGAGTCCTGGTTAACGAAACTAAAACCTTGTTTATACGTTTTTAGAATTATCGCATTAAGTTCTCTAATTATTGCTTTGGCAAGACCAAGAACAGTAGATATTAGCAATCAGACTAAAACCACTAAAGGAATTGATATTGTAATGGCAATTGACGTTTCAGGAAGTATGCTTGCCAAAGATTTAAAGCCAAACCGTATGGAAGCTTTAAAAAGAGTTGCTTCGGATTTCGTTGAAGAAAGACCTAATGACAGAATCGGATTGGTTTTATATGCTTCTGAGGCTTATACAAAAACTCCGGTTACAAGTGATAAAGCAATTATTCTGGAAGCCATAAAAGGAATTAAATACGATACAACTTTACAGGACGGAACCGGAATTGGAATGGGATTAGCAACTGCCGTAAACCGCCTTAAAGACAGTAAAGCAAAAAGCCGTGTTATTATCTTATTGACAGATGGTGTAAATAATGCTGGTTTTATTGAACCTGAAACAGCATCTGATATTGCAAAACAATACGGAATTAAAGTGTACACGATTGGTTTGGGAAGTAATGGAATGGCAGAATCTCCATATGCATACGCGCCAAACGGAGGATTTTTGTTCAAAATGCAAAAAGTAGAAATCGATGAGCAATTAATGAAAAGTATTGCCCGTAAAACCGATGGTACTTATTTTAGAGCAACCAGCAATGATAAGTTAGCCGAAATATACAATTCGATTAATAAATTGGAAACAACCGAAATCCAGGAATTAAAATTCTACGATTATGACGAAAAATACAGAGGTTTTGTTTTACTCGCAGCATTTTTATTATTGTTGGAAGTTGGTTTAAGAAATACGGTTTACAGAAGCTTCATTTAATTTTAGATTAAAAAAAATCTAAAATCTAAATTCAGAAATCTAAAATTTAAAATGGAATTAGACGAAAAAAAATATTTATATCTTTTAGTATTACTCCCAATTGTGGTGTGTATTTTTCTTTTCAATATGTATTGGAAAAGAAAAAAGCAACGTGAGTTTGGTGATTTGGAAATGGTTAAGAAACTGAGTCCGGAACGATCTGTTTTTAAACCAGTATTAAAAATATCCGTTATTCTTTTAGCCCTTGCCTGTTTAATTATTGGTTTAGTAAATCCAAAGATTGGAACTAAAATGGAAACGGTAAAACGTGAAGGTATTGACATTGTTTTTGCTGTTGACGTTTCAAAAAGTATGCTTGCCGAAGATGTGGCGCCAAGTCGTTTAGAAAAAAGTAAACAATTGGTTTCGCAAATCATCAACAACTTAGGAAGTGACAGAATTGGAATTGTGGCTTATGCAGGAAGTGCATTTCCGGTTTTACCTATTACATCTGATTATAGTGTTGCTAAAATGTTCCTGCAAAGCATGACGCCGGATATGGTTTCATCACAAGGAACTTCACTGGATGAAGCCATCAAATTATCTTCGACTTATTTTGATGAAAAAAGTAAAACCAGCAAATTACTGATTTTAATTTCTGACGGAGAAGATCATTCTGAAGGAGCTGCGGCAGCTGCTGAAGAAGCCAACAAAATGGGAATGAAAATTATCACCATTGGTGTTGGAACAGAAAAAGGAGGTACAATTCCGTTAAAAGAAAACGGGATCGTTAAGAGCTTTCAAAAAGATTTAAATGGAGAAACTGTTATTACCAAACTAAATCAGGAAGGATTAAAAACGATTGCAAAAGCGACAAAAGGTGGTTATGTTTATGGAGGAAGTACTAAAGATGTTTTAGAATATATTAAAAATGCCTTAAACAACATTCAGAAAACAGAATTTGAAGCGACGCAAATGGCCGATTTTCAATCACAGTTTCAATGGTTCATTGGTTTTGCCTTCTTATTATTGTTTGTTGATATTTTCCTTTTAGAAAGAAAAACAAACTGGATAAAAGAGTTGAATTTATTTAACGAAAAGAAATAATAAAAAGCGAATAGCTAATTACATGAATTTGCACAAAAAAAGAATTGTTTTTAACTGTTCTGATTGGTAAGAATTCAAATATAAAAAATCTAATTAGTGATAATTGGTGCCATTCGTGGCAAATAAAAAATAAAAAATTAGAATGAAAAATTTACTTCTTTATATTTTACTAACGTTTTCTTTAGCCGTTTCAGCTCAGGAAAAAGATAAGACATTGCCTGATGCCAATGAAGAATATAAGCAGAATAAATTTGTTGATGCTGAGGCAAACTACAGGGTTTCAGAATCAAAATTTCCAAAACGTGCCACGGCTCCTTATAACCTGGGAAATACGATTTATAAACAAAATCAGATTTCTGAGGCTAAATATGCTTATGCAAAAGCCATAAAAAATGCTAAAACAAGACCTGAAAAACATAAAGCATTTCACAATCTTGGAAACGTTTTTATGAAAGAGAAAAATTATTCTCAGGCAGTTGAAGCTTACAAAGAAGCATTACGCAACGATCCTACTGATGATGAAACTCGTTACAATTATGCTTATGCCAAACAAAAGCTAAAAGAAAATCCGCCTAAAAACGATAAAAACAAAGACAAGAACAAGGATAAAGATAAAGACAAGGATAAGAATAAAGATAAAAACAAAGACCAGGACAAAAATAAAGACAAGGATAAAGATAAAGACAAAAAAGACGACAAAGGCGATAAAGACAAGGATAAAAAAGATGGTAAAAATGATCCTAAAAAAGACGACAAGTCTGATAACAAAGGAGAACCAAAACCACAACCTGGCGGAATCTCTAAAGAGCGCGTTCAGAATTTATTAGATGCTGTCAATAACGAAGAAAAGAAAATTCAGGATAAAGTAAATGCCCAAAAAGTAAAAGGCAATCCGAGAAAAACAGAAAAAGACTGGTAAAATAAAGTTGAATCGTTTAAAGGTTAATTTGTTTATTTGCACAAAAATCAAATATTCAAAAAACGATTAAACAATAAAACATTCAAAAAAACGATTAAACAATTAATGAAAAGATATTTAATTCTATTACTATTCACTTTTCAAGGGCTTATGGCTCAAGTTCAATTTGAAGCCAGAGTAAGCAAAAATACACTTGGAGTAAACGAAAGGCTTCGCATTGACTTTATCATGAATGTCGATGGAGATAATTTCGACCAGCCTTCATTTGATGGTTTTAAAATTGTAGCAGGACCAAGTCAGCAAATTAGTCAGTCCTGGGTAAACGGAAGAAGTTCTTTTCAAAAAATATACTCCTATATTTTACAGCCTAACCAAAAAGGAACTGTAAATATCAAACAGGCTGCGATTGAATATAATGGGCAAACTTACAAAACATCACCTATAAAAATCGTAGTTACTAATGCGGTTGCCCAAGAGAGGGATCCAAATGACAGGCCTCAGGGATCGCCAAATGAGATGTTAAATCTTGTAGCCGAAATTTCAAAAACATCACCGTATCTGAACGAACCTATTACAGTTGTTTATAAATTATATTTCAACAATATCAATGTAACAGGCTTTAAGGAATTGGCAAAACCTAAATACAATGATTTCTGGAATCAGAACATTGATATCAAACAATTATCTGTTGAACAAGGAAGTTATCAGGGAGAAAGATGTTATTTTGTTGTCTTAAAAAAGACTATTTTATACCCTCAAAAAGCAGGAAGACTTACTATTGAGCCCCTTTCATTAGATATTGGAGTACAATTGCCAACCAATCGTCGTGATATGTTTGGTCAGATGATTATAACTGATGATAACAAAGTAGTTTCGGCAGGAGCAAAAACCATCAATGTAAGACCTCTTCCGGAATCTGGTAAACCAGAAGGTTTTGGCGGTGCTGTAGGTAATTTTGATTTCACGGTAACACCTTCTAAAACGACCTTGAAAAACGGAGAAAGCCTTGATTTGTTTGTTACAGCTTCAGGAAACGGAAACATGAAATTGTTTACTTTACCAAAACCTGTTGTTCCAAATGCATTAGAGATGTATGATCCTGTTCATGACGAAAAAGTGACCACTTCACTTTCAGGAATGTCAGGAAAAATTACAGACAAATACACTATCATTCCGCAATACAAAGGGAAATATGCAATAAAACCAATGCAGTTTTCTTATTTTGATCTTAATTCGGGTTCTTATAAAACAATCACTTCTAAAGAAATTATGATTGATGTTTTAGATGGTCCAATGCAGGCAGAAGCAAATGCGAGTGCCAATACAGCGAAAAATGTAATTTCGAAAACAGAACAGTTTAAATATATCAAACCTAAAACAACTTTAGTTGCTATTGCCAGAAACGATTTCTACGGCTCTGATTTATATTATACATTACTGTTCATGCCTTTTGTAATTTTGCCTATAATTGTTCTTGCTAAGAAACGAAAAGAAGCAATTGATGGTGATGTAACAGGAAACAGAATCAGAATGAACAATAAGCTTGCGAAGAAATATCTATCTCAGGCCAAGAAACAGCTTAACAACAAAGAAGCATTTTATATTGCTTTAGAGAAAGCGATGCACAATTTCCTAAAAGCAAAACTGCATATTGAAACCTCAGAAATGAGTAAAGACAATATTCGCGAATTGCTTTTATCAAGAAACGCTAATCCGGAAACGGTTCAAAGTTTTATCAACTTGACAGAAAACTGTGAGTTTGCCCGTTATGCTCCTGCATCAAGTGCATCAATTCAGCAGGATTATGACAAAGCTGTTTTGATCATTTCAGAATTAGAAAAACAGATTGTTTAGTTTTTTAACCGCAAAATGCGCAAAGTTGAAAATATTACAAATCAGGAAAATGAAAAACATATTATATCTCTTTTTATTAATCTCTCAGGTTTTCTTTGCTCAAAGCAGCTTTGAAAAAGGAAATGCTTTGTATCAAAAGGGACAATACAAAGAAGCTATCGATGCTTACGAAAGCATTATTAAAGAAGACAAACAACAATCGGCAGAATTGTATTTTAATTTAGGCAACAGTTATTATAAACTTAATAAAGTTGCACCTTCTATTTACAATTATGAAAAGGCTCTTGTTTTAAAACCGCACGATCCTGAAACTCTAAACAACTTAAAATTTGCTAAAAAGCTAACGATAGATGAGATTAAAGAAGTTCCGAAAGTAGGTTTTGCGAAACTGATTCAAAACTTCACCGGAATTTTTGATTACAATATGTGGGCAAAAATTTCTGTTGGAATTGCCTTCGCTTTTCTCTTAACTTTTATTGGTTATTATTTCTCTCAGCTTACCCTTTCGAAAAGAATCTATTTCATCGGAATGTTCATTCTTTTCGTTGCTTTGTTATTAAGTGTTTCTGCTGGAATGTCTGAGAAAAACCATTTCGATAACGATCGCCCTGCTATTGTTTTTGCCGAATTAAGTGAAGTTCATAGCGAACCACAAAAAGGAGGTTCAGCTATTTTCTTACTACATGAAGGTGCAAAAGTGTATGTAACCGAAACGGTAGGACAATGGAAAAAAATTGAATTAACAGACGGAACCGAAGGCTGGATTGATGCTTCGACCATCAAGGAAGTAAAATAAAACGTTTAAAAGAAAAATCCCAAATTCCAGGTTAAAACCAAATGGAATTTGGGATTTTTCTTTTTTAAGCTTACCTGTTCTAATCCTAAAAATCAGGCAACTGTTATAAGTAAAGTTAATTTTAGTTTCGTCTCAAAACTAAATTAACTTATATCACTTATAGAGTGAAAAAATTAAAAAGTATAAATTTTCTCCGGGGTTACACAGAAATCTAGTTTGATATCTGATTCAAAAACATCTTCAATTTCGTTTTCGGCTTCAAAAAAAGAAAGTCCAATCTTGATTGTTTCCGGTTTACAACCTGCCAGGAATTTATCGTAGAAACCTTTTCCGTAACCTACTCTGTTTCCAGAAACATCAAATGCTAAAAGTGGGACAAAAACAACATCGATAGTTTCTGACGGAACTGGCAAGCCATTTACAGGTTCTGGAATATTATATTCATTTTTTTTTATTCTTGTATTATCCGTCAATAAAAAATGAGTCATTTCTCTTGTTTCAAAATCACTTTTCGAAACCACTATTTCTTTATCTTTTCCGGATAGCAAGTGCAAAACATATTCTGTATTTACCTCCTTTTGTTCTTCAATAGGAAGAAAAACATGATAATAACCTTTATCCCAAATAGCCAATTGAATCAGATTATTGGCAATTGCCAGACTTTTTTCTTCAACAGCGTCAATAGTTAATTCTTTTCGGAGATTTTTATAATAGCTTCTTAATTCTTTTTTATTCGTAGGCATTATCGGAGTTATTTTTAGACATATGATAAATAGCATCACCTTCGTACACAATTGGAGAATGATTGGCATTGATAACAAAACCATCGTGAGGCGCTTTTACTTTTTGTTCAAATTTACCAAACGGATCTGTAATGATAGCCAAAATTGAACCTTTGGTCACAAATTTACCAATCAAATTATAATCATGAAGCAAACCGGAACATTTAGCACGAAGCCAAACCGAATTTTTAATATAAATTGACGGTTCTAAAGCATATTCGACCACCTGCTTGTGATCCAGCATCCCTAAATGATTTAATAAACGCTTCACTCCCATTATACCTTCATTTGCAATCACGTTATTAATGTCCAATGATTTTCCACCTTCAAAAAGCAGCATTTTTATATTCGCTTTCTCACAGGTATTTCTAAAAGATCCATTTATGTTTTTGGAATATAAAGTAAATGGTGCATTAAAAATGTCTGCCAAAATTTTCAGTTCCGGATTATTTTCTGTGATTCTGATTTGTGGTGCATTAAACCTGCTCGCGCCTCCCGCATGAAAATCGACGGCATAATCTATAATAGGCAAAACTTCTGCCACAATATGATAAGCAAAACGACTCGCAAGAGAACCTTTTTTACTTCCGGGAAAAACACGATTTAAATCTCTCCCGTCAGGAAACTCACGCGATTTGTTCACAAAACCGTACATATTAATAATCGGAATACAAATAATAGTTCCTCTTGCAGGGCGATTGATCTTTTTACTGATAATCTGGCGAACAACTTCAACTCCGTTAATTTCGTCGCCATGAATTCCGGCTGAGAATAAAACTACCGGGCCTTCGATTTTTGAGCGACGTACAATAACCGGAATATTAAGTTTTGTAGTCGTATGTAATCTCGCTATTTCAACGTTTACTGTTCTGTTTTCTCCCGGCAAAATCGATTCGCCAAAAATAACCAAGGGTTTACTATTTTTCATGTAGAATTATAAAATCTAAATATAGAAATTATTCTTTTGATTTCGTAAATTTGAAACTAAATCAGTGTTAAGCTTTTTTCCGGAATCAGAATGATTTCTAAAAATGCTTTTCAGCTATCTTCACAAATAAAACAGAATGCAAAAACCGTCCTTAGATCTTCAAATCCTAACCTTGCCGGACAATCCCGGTGTGTATCAGTATTATGATAAAGACGGGAAGATCTTATATGTGGGAAAAGCCAAAAATTTAAAAAAAAGGGTTTCTTCTTACTTCAATAAAATTCATGATACTGCCAAGACAAATGTATTGGTAAAAAAAATTGTGACCATAAAACACATTGTAGTTCCTACCGAAACCGATGCGCTTTTATTAGAAAACAATTTAATCAAAACCCTCCAGCCCCGTTACAATGTATTGCTTCGTGATGATAAAAGTTATCCATGGCTTTGTATTAAAAAAGAACCATTTTCGAGAATATTTTCAACTAGAAGAATGGTCAAAGACGGTTCTGAATATTTTGGACCTTATACAAATTTCAAAACCGTACATACAATACTGGAACTAATCAAGGAATTGTATCCGTTACGAACCTGCAATTATGATTTAAGCAAATCAAACATCGATTCAGGTAAATTCAAAGTTTGCTTAGAATATCATATTGGCAATTGCAAAGGCCCTTGCGAAGGTTTAGAATCTCTGGAAGATTACCAAAGACAAGTTGATGCGATCCGCGAAATCCTAAAAGGGAATTTCAAAGAAAGTATGAAAGATTTTAAACGTCTGATGAATCAATATGCTCAGGATTTACGCTTTGAAGAAGCTCAAAAAATAAAAGAGAAAATCGAAGTTTTGGAAAATTACCAATCGCGATCTACGATTGTAAACCCAAAAATCACCAATATAGATGTTTTCTCTATTGTGTCTGATGAAAGTGCGGCTTACGTTAACTTTCTTCAAATTTCGCACGGATCGATTATTCGTTCACATACTTTAGAAATGAAGAAAAAACTGGACGAAACCGATGAAGAATTATTAGAATTAGCCATTATAGAATTGCGCGAACGTTTTCAGTTACTGTCAAAAGAAATCATTGTTCCTTTTGAAATTGATCTGGGAGAAAATATCAAAACAACCGTTCCGCAACTTGGGGACAAAAAACAGATTCTCGATTTATCGATCAGAAATGCTAAGTTTTACCGAATTGAACAACTAAAACAATTACAAATTGTAGATCCGGACAGACATACCAATCGTATTATGGCGCAAATGCAAAAAGATTTACGATTGCCAACAGAACCAAGACACATAGAATGTTTTGATAACTCGAACATTCAGGGAACAAATCCTGTTGCGGCCTGCGTTGTTTTTAAAGACGGAAAACCAAGCAAAAAAGATTATCGCCATTTTAATGTAAAAACTGTCGAAGGTCCTGACGATTTTGCATCGATGACCGAAATTGTATATCGTCGTTACAAAAGATTATTAGATGAAAACCAGCCTTTACCACAATTAATTATTATTGATGGTGGAAAAGGACAATTATCAGCAGCCTTAAAAAGCATAGACGAATTAGGATTACGTGGTAAAATTGCGATTATTGGAATCGCAAAACGTCTCGAAGAATTATTTTATCCCGGAGATTCAATTCCGTTATACCTCGATAAAAAATCAGAGACTTTAAAAGTAATCCAGCAATTGCGAAATGAAGCGCACCGATTCGGAATCACTTTTCATCGTGATAAACGCAGTAAAGCAGCACTTAATTCTTCTGTAGAGAGCATTCCGGGAATAGGCGAAAAAACAATGCTAACGTTAATACAACATTTCAAAAGTGTTAAAAGATTAAAATTAGCTACCGAAAAAGAAATATCTGATGTCGTAGGAGTATCAAAAGCCAAAAAAATTGTCGACTTTTACAAAACCAATTAGCTATTTTTTATGCGCCTGAAACAGCTGTCCATTTCAAATACTCGGTCAAAAGGATTTTTTTCCAATCCCAAAAAAGGAGCTTCTTGGGTCGCTCTTTTTTGGCAGGAAAAAACAACCTTTTGTCTCTCGCAGTTTTCCATTACCATCTGGGGCGTAGCATCAGTGCTTTTTACATTACTTGTACTTTTTCCTGAAAAATCATTTTCACAGGAAAAAAAAGAAGACAGCATCAAAAGACCTAAAATTGGATTGGTATTAAGTGGCGGCGGTGCAAAAGGATTTGCACATATTGGTGTTTTAAAAGTTCTGGAAGAAGCAGGAATTAAAATCGATTATATTGGCGGAACCAGTATGGGATCTGTTATTGGCGGACTTTATGCTTCTGGTTACAATGCTTCGCAAATCGATTCGATCTTTAAAAAAACCAATTTCGACGAACTCATAAACGATTATATTCCGCGTTCCTCAAAAAATTTTTATGGTAAAAAAAATGACGAATTGTACGCCATTGTTTTACCCTTCAGTAATTTTAGAATTGGTATTCCTGAAGCACTTTCAAAAGGAATGTACAATTACAATTTACTAAGCAGCTTAACAAGAAACGTGCGTCATATTCGCGATTTCAACAAACTGCCAACTCCGTTTTTATGTATTGGAACCAACATCGAAACCGGTGAAGAAGTCTTGCTTAACAAAGGAAATCTTGTTCAGGCGATGATGGCTAGTGCTGCATTTCCTTCATTATTTACTCCTGTAGAAATCGACGGAAATTTATTGGTCGACGGTGGTGTGGTAAACAACTATCCTATAAAAGAAGTTCGCAATATGGGAGCTGATATTATTATTGGGGTTGATGTTCAGGATGATTTAATGAAGCGTAAAAATCTTAAAAACGCTACCCGAATTTTGGTACAGATTACCAATCTGCAATCCATTGATAAAATGAAAAGCAAAATAAAAGATACAGATGTTTATATCAAACCGGACATTCGTGATTATGGCGTTGTTTCATTTGACAAAGGCGAACAAATCATCAGAAAAGGTGAAGAAGCGGCATTTGCTGTCTACGAAAAAATCAAATCTCTCGTAAACGAAGACAATTTTTATAAGAAACCAAAACTAAAAATTATAACAGACACGATAGAAATCAAGAAAATAAACAGTGATCAGTTAGACAATTATACTAAAGAATATATTCGTGGAAAACTTCGTTTTAAACCCGGAAGCACCATAACTTACGATGACCTTAAAACAGGAATCAACAACCTGAATGCGACACAAAACTTTAGCACCATATCCTATTGCCTGCAACCAGACGGAAAACAGGATGATCTTGATTTAGTTCTAAAAGAAAATCCAACACAAACCTTCCTAAAACTAGGATTACATTACGACGGACTTTATAAAAGTGCTGTTCTTTTAAATCTTACGCACAAAAAAACCTTTCTAAAAAATGATGTCACATCGTTAGACATTATATTGGGAGACAATTTTAGATACGATTTAAATTATTATGTCGAAAATGGTTTCAATATCAGCTTTGGTTTCCGTTCAAGATTAAATCAGTTTAACCGAAATGTTACCACCAGCATAAGTAATTTAGCAACACAAAATCCAAATGTAAATTTGATCAATGTCGACTTTTTAGATTTGACCAATCAGGCATACTTTCAAACTATTTTTGTTCAGAAATTTTTAATGGGCGGAGGTCTTGAATACAAATATTTAAAAATAAACTCACCAACACTTACCAATAGCGAAGATATTATTGAGAAAAGTAACTACTTTAGTGTTTTTGGTTATTTAAAATACGATTCGTTCGACAACAAAAGCTTTCCGCGTTCCGGATTGTATTTTTCAGGAGATGTACAAACCTATTTAGCATCATCAAACTACACCAAACAATTTAAGCCTTTCTCGACTGCAAAGGCCGAAATTGCATTTGCGAAAACATTATTCAGAAGAGCTACCGTAAAAATTGGTGCCGATGCCGGATTTAATATTGGCAGCGATAGTGTACCCTTTTTCGATTATATTCTAGGAGGTTATGGTTACAGTAAAATAAACAATTTCAACTATTTCTATGGTTATGATTTCCTGAGTATTGCAGGAAACAGCTTTATCAAAAGCGATATTACTTTAGACTATGAGATCTTCAAAAAGAACCATGTTAACCTTTCTGCCAATTATGCGAATCTTGGCGACGATATATTTTCTACCGTAAACTGGATCTCGATGCCTAAATATTCTGGCTATGCTGTTGGTTACGGACTAGAAACTATTATTGGTCCAATCGAGATAAAACATTCATGGTCTCCGGAAATGTCAAAAAGTTTTACGTGGTTTAGTATAGGATTTATGTTTTAAAATATATTTTTACAAAAATTTTATGTTATAAATAATATAATATGTAATTTTGATCAATAAAAATTACGACATTTGTTATAATGAAAACAGAATGGACAGGTTTATTAGAGTATCTTCAATTCCTCATCAAGAGAAATCCTGAGTGAAGCTATCGAATTGAGATAATTAGTCAATACAAATATTGAGCTGATTATCTGTTCAAACAATTCAAATTTTTCGAATTATCTAATTTACAAATTATCTAATAGAAAAGCCATGCCATTATATCATAAACTTGGAGATTTTCCTCAAAAAAGACACACCCAATTCGAAAAACCTAACGGAGGTTTATACTACGAACAATTATTTGGAACCGAAGGTTTTCACGGACATTCTTCTTTGTCTTATCATGTTCACAGACCAACACAGGTTAAAGAAATTTTAAACTCTTATTCGGTTGAACCAAAAATTGCAATCGGAAAAAATATAAAATCATTACTTTTTAAAGGTTTTGAATTGAAACCGGAAAATGATTTCCTGGATAGCCGCAAAGCTATGTTAGTCAACAAAGACTGCATTATTGGCTTAGCCGCTCCAAAAGAATCACTTCGAAATTATTTTTACAAAAATGCCGACGCAGATGAAATGCTTTTCATCCATAAAGGAAAAGGAAAATTAAGAACTATGTTAGGGAATATTCCTTTTGAATATGGTGATTATTTAATTATTCCGCGTGGCATTATCTACCAAATAGAATTTGAAACAGAAGAAAACCGACTATTTTATGTCGAGTCTTATTCTCCATTTTACACCCCAAAACGTTATAAAAACCAATCCGGTCAGCATTTAGAGCATTCACCATTTTGTGAACGTGACTTTATTTTGCCTGGGGAACTGGAAACACACGATGAAAAAGGTGATTTTTTAATGAAAATTAAAAAAGAAGGCATGATTCACGAAGTGGTTTATGCAACACACCCCTTTGATGTTGTGGGTTGGGATGGATACAATTTTCCATACGGATTTTCAATCCACAATTTTGAACCTATAACGGGTCGCGTACACCAACCGCCGCCAGTACATCAAACTTTCGAAACGGCTACTTTTGTCGTTTGCTCTTTCTGCCCAAGACTTTACGATTATCACCCAAAAGCAATTCCGGCACCATACAATCACAGCAATATAGATTCAGACGAAGTGCTCTATTATGTTGATGGTGATTTTATGAGCCGTAACAATATTGAGCAGGGTCATATCACTTTACACCCAAAAGGAATTCCGCATGGTCCGGCACTAGGCGCAATGGAACGCAGCATTGGTCACAAAGAAACTTTAGAATTAGCCGTTATGGTCGATACTTTCCGCCCACTTATGGTCACGGAAGAAGCTATGGGTCTTGATGATGGACAGTACTATAAATCCTGGTGTGAATAATTAGTCAATGTGCCAATTTGATAATTAGTCAATTTCTTTAATTAGAAAATGTGTCAATTTGGAAATTAGACAATTAAATATTGTAATTTTAAACTTACAAAATAAATTATCTAATTATCAAATTAAAAAAATGACTTTCAACGAAAAATATAAAGACAACGCTCTTTTAATAAAAACATTCAATTTTGCGCTAAATATAATTGATTACACAAATGAACTTCAGGATCAAAAGAAATTTGTAATCGCAAATCAGTTATTAAAAAGCGGGACATCAATTGGAGCAAATTCAAAAGAGTCACAAAACGCAGAAAGCAAAGCAGATTTTATTCATAAACTAAAAATTGCAATTAAAGAAGCAGATGAAACTGAATATTGGTTGTTTTTATGCAATGCACATAAAGCCTATCCAGATTGCAAACATTTATTAAATGAATTATCAGAAATTTTAAAAATTTTAAATAAAATAATATCAACATCTAAGAGGAATTAGAAAATTAGAAAATGTGTCAATTAGAAAATTAATTCAATTAAAACATTTCAAAAAATTATCTCATTTTCTCATTATCAAATTATCTAATTATGAGCAAAGAAGTAAAATCAGTAGAATACGGATTAGAGAAAATATTTGAAGGAGCACAGGATTTCCTTCCATTATTAGGAACAGATTATGTAGAATTTTATGTAGGTAATGCAAAACAATCTGCACATTATTACAAAACTGCTTTCGGATATCAGTCATTGGCTTACGCAGGATTAGAAACCGGAGTAAAAGACAAAGCCTCTTATGTTTTAAAACAAGACAAGATCAGAATTGTTTTGACAACGCCTTTAACAGCAGATTCTCCAATTAACGATCATCTTAAAAAACATGGTGACGGTGTAAAAGTTGCTGCGCTTTGGGTTGAAGATGCAACCAAATCATACGAAGAAACTATGAAACGTGGTGCACGTTCGTTTATGGAACCAACAGTTGAAAAAGACGAATTTGGAGAAGTTGTTCGTTCAGGAATTTACACTTACGGAGAAACCGTTCACATCTTTGTAGAAAGAAAAAACTACAATGGTGTTTTCTTACCAGGTTATAAAGAATGGAAATCGGATTATAATCCGGAACCAACTGGATTAAAATACATTGATCATATGGTTGGAAATGTAGGATGGAATGAAATGAATACCTGGGTAAAATTTTATGAAGACGTTATGGGATTCGTAAATTTCCTTTCTTTTGATGACAAACAAATTACTACAGAATACTCTGCTTTGATGAGTAAAGTAATGTCAAACGGAAACGGTAGAATTAAATTTCCAATCAATGAACCAGCCGAGGGAAAGAAAAAATCTCAAATCGAAGAATATTTAGATTTTTATGGCGGACCTGGAATTCAGCATATCGCTATTGCTACAGATGATATTATTAAAACAGTATCACAGCTAAGAGCACGTGGTGTTGAATTTTTATCAGCTCCTCCACATACCTATTATCAGGCAATTCCCGAAAGATTGGGCGTTCATATGGAGATGATGAAAGAAGACATTAACGAAATTGAAAAACTTGCCATTATGGTTGATGCCGACGAAGATGGTTATTTATTACAGATATTTACTAAACCAGTTCAGGACAGACCAACACTTTTTTTCGAAATTATTCAAAGAATGGGCGCAAAAGGATTCGGTGCAGGTAACTTTAAAGCGCTGTTTGAGTCAATTGAGAGAGAGCAGGAATTGAGAGGAACATTATAAAATCGCATTTTTTTTACATTATGCAGAAAAATTCTCTGTAAAATGATGGTTTTTATGCAAATGTTATGTTAAACTTGCCTTTTGCTATTTATTTTTTGAACTTTCTATCTATCTTTGCACTCGCAAATCAAGAAGGGGTGGTTTCCTTCTGAATTGATATAAATTTCATAATTTATAGTTTTTTGGTTAGTTAATAGCATAAAAACTCAGTCATTCCTTGACTGAGTTTTTTTGTTTTGGTACATTTGGAATAGAATTTGCATTTATTTACCTTTATAATAAAATGTAAAAATTGTACTATGAAAAAATTAGTCCTACTCATATTCATTCTCACGACACTTAGTTTTGACACTCAAAAAGAAGACGCTTTCGATACGGGAGAATACTTCAAATTTAGAATTCATTACGGAATTATAAATGCAGGTTACGCCACACTCGAAGTAAGCGACGCCACAATAAACAACAAAAAGGTGTTTCATGCTGTGGGTAAAGGTTATACAACCGGAATGTCAAAGTTCTTCTTTAAAGTAGAAGATTTGTACGAAAGTTATTTTGACAAACAAACCGGAAGCCCTTATCGTTTTGTTCGAAAAATTGATGAAGGCGGTTACACAAAAAATCAGGAAGGTTTTTTTAACCAAACTGAAAACAGGGTTTTAGTAAAAGACTATAAACGAAAGACGGAAAAAACAATTGTAGTTACAGACGAAGTACAGGATATTGTATCTTCTTTTTATTATTTAAGAAACCATCCCAGTATAGACAAACTAAAACCGGGCGAAGCCATAACAATTGACATGTTTTTTGATGATGAAATCACAAAATTTAAGTTAAAGTATGTAGGCCGTCAGGATATTACAACTAAATTTGGAACCGTTTCTACAATGATCTTTAAACCGCTTGTACAAACCGGTAGAGTTTTCAAAGAAAAAGAAAGCTTAACACTCTGGATAACAGATGACGACAATAAAGTTCCGATTAGAATAAAAGCAGATTTAGCCGTTGGATCACTTAAAGCAGATCTTGATGAATACAAAGGATTAAAAAATCCATTTAAAGTAAAAAAATAATGAATCTTACTGATAATTCAGAATCAATTTTAAAAGAAATTGACCTTAAATTCCAATCTATAAATCAAAAAACTGATGTTCAGTTAGAAGGTTTACTTTGGGCAAAACCAATTACATATTGGGATTATATTCAAACTGATGCTCTTTTAAATTTACAAATACAACGCACAACATTACCCGACGAAATGGTTTTTATCATGTATCATCAGGTAAATGAATTAATTTTTAAAATGATTTTGTGGGAAATAGATCAGATTGCCGACACACAAAACATTCAGGTTGATTTTTTCAGTGAGAGATTATCCAGAATTACACGTTATTTTGATATGCTTACCAACTCGTTTAGCATCATGGAAAACGGAATGGAAGTAGATCAATACATGAAATTCAGAAATACCTTAACACCTGCAAGTGGTTTTCAGAGTGCGCAATACCGATTAATTGAATTTGCTTCGACAGATGTTATCAATCTAACCGATCGCAGATACAAAGCAAACTTTGACGAAAACACTGATTTAGAAACCAGTTTTGAGCATTTATACTGGCAGGCTGCCGGAAAAGATTATCATACAGGCGAGAAATCTTACTTGCTCCAGGAATTCGAAAACAAATACAAAGAACAGTTTTTAAGACAAATGTCTACTTTTAAAACTAAAAATATCTGGCAAAAATTTACCCAACTACCAGAAAAAGACCAACAAAATAATGAGCTAATCCAGGCAATGCGTCACTACGACAAAACAGTGAATATCACTTGGGTAATGCAACATCTTAATACTGCAAGAAAATATATTTTGGAAAGCGGAAAAGGAAATGGAGAAGCTACAGGCGGAAGCGACTGGCAAAAATATATGCATCCAAAATACCAAAGACGCATCTTTTTTCCTAAATTGTGGACCGAAGAAGAATTGTCCAATTGGGGAAATGAAGCAACCGCTTAATTTTCTTAGAAAAATTTAAAAGTTTGAAAAAAGCATTTGTACTTGTAGTACTTTTATTTTCAGTATTTTCATGCAATAAAACAGAAGTAAAAGTAGAAAACAAAATTAGCAAACCTAAAACCAAAAAAGTAGAATTCGGTTTTAATTATGCTGACTTTAATGTCGTAAATGATACTATAAAAAAAGGAGATTCTTTTGGTTCTATTATTCAGGGACAAAATATTGGCAACAAAAAAGTCTATGATATCGTAGAACAAATAAAAGACTCTTTTGATGTACGAACCATTCGATACAACAAACCCTACACTATACTTCGATCAAAAAATAAAACAAATAATTTACAGGTTTTTATTTATCAGCCCAATCCACTTACCTATTATGTAGTCGATTTTAGGGATAGTATTTCAAAAGCATATAAAAAAATAAAACCGGTTACACTGAAACGCAAAATTATTGGAGGCGTTTTAAAAAGTTCGTTATCTGAAACTTTAGGAAACGAAAGTGTAGAAGCGGCACTTGCCAGCAGAATCACAAAAGTATTTTCATGGTCAATTGACTTTTTTAAACTTAAAAAAGGAGACCGTTACGGCTTAATTTTTACAGAACGCTTTATAAACGGAAAAACCTATGACGGTGTCGAAGATCTTGAAGCGGCATTTTTTGAATATAAAGGTAAAATCGTTTACGCTTTTCCGTTTGAAAAAGACACTACTTCCGGAAAAGTAGAATATTATGACGATCAGGGAAAAACACTTAAAAACTTTTTCCTGAAAACACCAATTAAATTTAGCCGGATTACCTCAAGATTTACTGCAAACAGGTTTCACCCTGTTCAACATACCTGGAAAGCCCATAAAGGAACAGATTATGCTGCTCCAACAGGAACACCAATTTCTACCACAGCATCTGGAGTTGTAGAAGCTACCGGATATACTGCAGGAAACGGAAACTTTGTAAAAGTAAAACACAACGGCACCTACTCTACCCAATATTTACACATGTCACGAATTTTAGTTCGTCGCGGGCAACGTGTTACACAAGGACAAACGATTGGATTAGTAGGAAGTACAGGTCTTGCAACCGGACCTCATGTTTGTTACCGTTTCTGGAAAAATGGCGTTCAGGTAGATGCACTTCGACTTAATTTGCCTACCGGAGAATCTCTGACAGGAAATGACAGAACCCGTTTCATGAAACAAATCGAACCTTTGAAAAGAGAACTGGATAGTATTGGCAATTTGTAAATCTCTCAATCAGAAAGAAAAAACATGAAAAATGCACGTCTTAAAGCAATTTATAATGAAACGTTTTCAGGTTTAAAACTATTTTACAGAGATACTGATATACCTGAAAACTTAATTGCAAATTATAAAATTGGGCAGATCATTCAGGAAAAAGGCTTTACAGACATGACTTCTATTGGCGGCGGTTTATCCGGCAACTTAAGATATTTAATTGCCAGCGCACATCCAAAAGACTTATCAAAATTCAATCCTGACTCAGCAAAAATTGGCCACTTTCTTTTAGACACTATTACTTACTTTAAAGTATTAGACATTCAGAAAATTGGAAATAAAACACAGGTTTTTATTTTAAACATTCCCGATAATTCAATTTCGCTTTTCAAAAATTCAACTTCAAATCTGGAAGAAGAAATTACAGAAAAAGCAAGGAAAAAATTCAGTGATAAAGTTAATTTAGCTTTAATTGAAGAATTACAAACTCAGGACTGGAAAAACAGAACAAAATCTCCTCTTGGAATAAACGAGCATGGCGAAATGTTTTTTGATGATTCTAAAATCAAAACAGAATCCTTAAAAAGAATTGAAATCAATATCGCAAAGAAAACTATTGAAGTAAACAAAAAACCGTGGTGGAAGTTCTGGTAAAACTTTGATCTAAAAAACATGTTACAAAATCCTTTCAATTAATGAAAAAGATTTCATTTGTATTCTCATCAATACTCTTAATCGGATGTACTAATCCAAAAGCTTTTATTTTAAATGATACAGAGAAAAACAAATATTATGTTTTAGAATTAGTCAATACTACATTTGAAAAAAATCTAATTGGCAAATCTCCCTTAATCGTGATAAATGAAATTCCTTTTAAATATGATAAAAAACAAGAAACTATTTTATTACCTCTCAAAAAATCCAACATTACAAGTTTAAATTTTTTAAACCAAAACAGTAGTCGTATTATATATAATGAGAAAGAAAATGATGGCGCTATCATAATTACTACTCAGATTGAAAAAAAATAATCACATAAAACGTTTTCGTAACTTATTGTTATATAATTATAAACCGTTATCCTTTTAAAAGTTATTTCAGTATTTTTGTGTTTCTAAAAAACGAATTTTCAATAAAAACACAAATGGCTTTAAACACAACAAACCCAACCGGGACTGAAGCGTGGAAAAATCTGCAAAATCACTATAACGCAATTCACGAAACTACCATACAGCAATTATTTCAACAAGACAATGCGCGTGCTGGAAAATTCAACCTGCAGTGGAATGATTTTTTAGTTGACTATTCTAAAAACAATATCAGCCAGGAAACTATTTCTCTTTTATTAGAATTGGCTAATTCAATTGGACTTAAAGATGCAATTGCTCAATATTTTGGAGGAGACATTATTAATCAAACAGAAAACAGAGCCGTTTTACATACTGCATTACGTGCTCCGGAATCGGCAGTTATTAAAGTTGATGGCGAAAATGTAATTCCTGAAGTTTATGAAGTAAAAAACAAAATCAAAAACTTTACAAACGAAGTTATTTCCGGAGAAAGAAAAGGTTTTACAGGAAAAGCTTTTACTGATATTGTAAATATTGGTATTGGAGGCTCTGACCTTGGTCCTGTTATGGCAGTTGAAGCTTTACAATTTTACAAAAATCACCTTAATACACATTTTGTTTCAAATGTTGACGGGGATCACGTAAATGAGATAATTAAAAAACTGAATCCTGAGACAACATTGTTTTTAATTGTTTCTAAAACTTTTACAACTCAGGAAACTTTATCCAATTCTGAAACGATAAGAGAATGGTTTTTAAAATCAGCTTCACAGGAAGATGTTGCAAAACATTTCGTGGCGGTTTCAACTAACATTCAAAAAGTAACAGAATTCGGAATTAACCCAGACAACGTTTTCCCGATGTGGGATTGGGTTGGCGGAAGATTCTCTTTATGGAGCGCCGTTGGCTTAAGTATTGCATTGGCAATTGGCTATGACAATTACAATGATTTACTAGTTGGTGCAAATGAAATGGACGAGCACTTTAAAACTACTGAATTCGACGAAAACATTCCGGTAATTTTAGCTTTGTTAAGCGTTTGGTACAATAATTTCTTTGGTGCCGAAAGTGAAGCTTTGATTCCATACACACAATATTTGTCAAAATTAGCCCCTTATTTACAACAGGCAACGATGGAAAGTAACGGAAAAAGCGTTGGTCGTGACGGGAAACCGGTTAACTACCAAACCGGAACTATTATTTGGGGGGAACCGGGAACAAATTCTCAACATGCTTTTTTTCAGTTAATTCATCAGGGCACAAAATTAATTCCAACAGATTTTATTGGATTTGTAAAACCATTATATGGTAACGAAGATCACCATGATAAATTAATGTCTAACTTTTTTGCTCAGACAGAAGCTTTATTAAACGGAAAAACAGCAACTCAGGTTCAGACTGAATTTGACAAACAAGGCCTTGCTTCAGAAAAAGCATCTTACTTGTTACCTTTTAAAGTTTTTACCGGGAATAAACCAACCAACACCATTTTAATTCAAAAACTGACTCCAAAAAGCTTAGGATCTTTGATCGCTTTATACGAACACAAAATTTTTGTTCAGGGTGTAATCTGGAATATTTTTAGCTTTGATCAATGGGGAGTTGAACTTGGAAAACAGTTAGCAAACTCTATTTTAGATGAAATTAACACCAAAACTGTAAAAAATCACGACAGCTCGACTTCATTTTTGTTAAATCATTTTTTGAAAAACAAATAGAACTATAGTTTTAAACAAAATATAACTAACTGAAACGCCTTAATTTAATAAAAATTAAGGCGTTTTTTCGTATAAAATACCCAGAAAAACACCTTAAAGCACTGATTCTTGCAAGTTTAGCACTACAAGACAGTTTAAATCTTTACGATTTTAACAATATATAGCCACAATAATTCAAAAAAACATCATTTTATCTAATGAAAAAAGAAAAAATCATTTTAATGCGCAATGGATTATATAAAACTTATTTTTCTTAACATTTTGATAACACTATCTGATTTAATTGTTATAATTTTGCCAAAAACAATAAACTAATAACAAATGAAGACAATGAAAAATTGGTTACTTACTGGACTATTGTTCATGATAGTTTCAACCGCATTTTCTCAAGGAAAAATTACAGGTATGATTACCGACGGTAGTGGTTCATTACCTGGAGCAAACGTAGCCATCAAAGGTTCTACTGTTGCTACTTCTACAGATTTTGACGGTAAATTTACTCTTAATGCAACGACAAGTACAGGAGAAATCGTTATTTCTTTTTTAGGTTACGAAAATTTAACTTTGAAATTTTCAGTTTCAAACGGTGGGACTACTAATTTAGGGACAATCGTTTTGACTTCTAATTCTAACGAATTAAGCGAAATTGTTGTAAAAAGTAGCATCGTTGACATTGCAAAGGACAGAAAAACTCCTGTAGCAGTATCTACAATTAAAGCTGCTGAAATTCAGGAAAAATTAGGAACTCAGGAATTTCCGGAGATCTTAAGAAACACTCCATCTGTTTATGTAACTAAATCTGGTGGTGGTTTTGGAGATTCAAGAATTAATATTCGTGGTTTCAACCAAAACAACATTGCTGTTATGATTAATGGTATGCCAGTGAACGATATGGAAAATGGTTCTGTATACTGGAGTAACTGGGCTGGTTTATCAGATGTAACTTCTGCAATGCAGGTTCAAAGAGGTTTAGGTTCTTCTAAACTTTCAACTCCTTCTGTTGGAGGAACAATTAACATTGTTACTAAAGCTTCTGACAGAAAAGAAGGCGGATCTTTCTCTTCTGGTTTCGGAAATGGTAGAAACTTCAAAATTCAGGGTTCATACAATACTGGAAAATTAGACAACGGTCTTTCTGCTTCTGTTTTGTTATCTCAAACAATGGGAGATGGATATATCAACGGAACTCAATTTGAAGGATCTAACTATTATGTTGCTTTAGGATATGGTAACAAAAGTGGAAAACATGATTTCCAACTTACAGTAACTGGTGCTCCACAATGGCACAACCAAAGATCTACAGTTTCTACAATTGCTACTTACCAAAAATATGGTACTCTTGATAAACCAAACATTAGATACAATGCAGATGCTGGATATTTAAATGGTGAAGAATACAACATCAGAAAAAACTATTACCATAAACCTGTTGCATCTTTCAACTGGGATTATAAAATCAACGAAACTACAAAACTTTCTTCTGTTCTTTATGCTTCTATGGGACGTGGTGCTGGTGCTGGTGCAACTGGTGGAATCAGAGGAAAAGTTTACAGTGACTTAACAGCTTTCAGAACAGCTGACGGATTAGTTGACTATGACTTAATTGCAGCTTACAACTCTGGAAAACCTGTTTACATCAATGGTTTTACAGGATTACAAACAAGAGCTAAAGTAGGTGGTGTTTACCAAAATACTAGCTCAACAGGTTCTAATGCAGCAACTGGTGCAAGCACAGGAACTTCAGGAATCTCACAAACTTCTTCAATCAACTCACATGACTGGTTTGGAGCTGTAATCAACCTTAACAAAAAATTATCTAATACTTTAACTTTAGATTTTGGTTTTGACGGAAGAACTTATACAGGATACCACTTTACAGTTGTAAATGATTTATTAGGTGCAGATGAGTATTTTGATACTACTAAGAAAAGCGACCCTGCAAGACACATTACATCAACTTACCCAACAGATGTTCAGTGGAATGTTTTTGACAAGAAAAACTACGAAAAAATTTCTTTCAACAGTACTGGAAAAGTTACATGGTTAGGAGCATTTACTCAATTAGAGTACTCTAAAGACAACCTAACTGCATTTGTACAGGGAGCAATTTCTCAACAAGGATTTAAAAGAGAAGATGACTTTGTTTACTTACCAACAGATCCATTATCTTCAACATCTTACAAAAACATCTTAGGTGGAAATGCAAAAGGTGGTGCTAACTACAACATTAACGAAAAGAATAATGTTTATGTAAATGCTGGTTACTACTCAAGACAACCATTCTTTAACTCAGTATATCCAAACAACAGATCTACTGTTAACCCTAACCTTACTAACGAAAAAATTATTGGTTTCGAAGCTGGTTACGGATTCCGTTCAAGATTCTTTAACGCTACTGTAAACGTTTACAATACAACTTGGAATGACCGATACTTAAAAGGTAATGCTCTTCCAACTTCAGCAACTATTCCTGCAAACTCAACTTATACTGAATATGTTGGTTTAAATGAGGTTCACTCTGGAATTGAATTTGAAGGATATTCAAATATTACTGACAGATTAAAAGTTACAGGTATGTTCTCTTACGGTATCTGGGAATACAAAGGAAACGCTACTGTAAATGCATACTGGCAAGCAGACAATACTCCAGTTCCTGGATATACAGCTGCTACAGTTTACATGGACAAAGTAAAAGTAGGTGATGCTGCTCAAATGACTGCTTCTTTGGGAGCTTCTTATGAAGTAGTTACAAGAGTTACAGTTGACGCTAACTATAACTTCAACGATCATTTATATGCTGGAATTAGCCCAAATAACTTTACAAACCCTGTAAACAAAGGTTCATTAGAATTACCTTCTTACGGATTAATGGATGCTGGTTTCTCATACAAAATGTTAACTGGTAAAAACAAAGACAAATCTGTAAACTTCAGATTAAACGTAAACAACGTTTTTGACAGAATTTATATCGCTGAGTCTAGAACAAATACTTTTGCTGATGATTTCATTTCTGGTACTTCTGGACCAACTTACCAATCAGCTGGACAAGTTTACAAAGGAGTTGCAACAAGCAACCAGGTATTCTTCGGATTTGGTAGAACTTGGAACTTCACATTACGTTACGATTTCTAATATTTAGAATCTAAATAAATACCAAAAACGGCATTGACTTTTAGTCTGATGCCGTTTTTTTTATACCCTTTTTTGTTATATTTGTTTCAACAAAAAATCTAATTTATGTACTATTTTTTACAAAAGTTCCACTCAGGATGGGCTTATTTAGCTTTATTACTTTTATTGGTTGCCGTTGTAAATGCTATTATTGGCTTTACTTCTAAAAAAGATTTCACAGCTAAAGACCGCAAGATTGCCTTATTTGCCTTAATTGGAACCCACACTCAATTATTAATCGGAATACTGTTGTATTTTGTATCACCATTTGGAAAAGCAGCTTTTGGACAAATGTCTAATGCTGAACTACGATTAACTTCATTAGAACACCCGCTAATCAATCTAATAGCTATTACCCTAATTACTATTGGATGGTCTAAACATAAAAAATTAATTAATAGCGAAGCAAAATTTAAAACATTTGCTATCTATTACGGATTAGGATTACTACTTATATTTAGTAGAATTCCATGGAACCTATGGTTCTAAAAATACCAATTAAAGCCCTAAAACAATAGGGCTTTTTTTATCTCGGCATATTATTTGTACAAACTCCCCAAGTCTGAAAGAAAATAAAACATGAGAAATAAAAAACATATTATACTCACTACAATTGCTATAACTTTTTTAAGCTGTTATACTTATATCATAAGTCAAACAAAACCTGCTACAGAACCTAAAATCATTCAGGATACTGTAAAAACAATTAAACCAAATTTAATTGCTCTGCCAACTGATTCTGTTTTTACGGATAAGGGTTTAAAATTAAAACCATACAAGAAAAATGCACATGCCTCCTATTATGCTGACCGTTTTAATGGAAAAAGAACAGCAAACGGAAGCAGATTTAGCAATAGCAGCTATACCGCAGCACACAAAAAACTTCCGTTTGGAACCCGAATAAAGGTAACAAACGAAGCTAACGGAAAATTTGTCATCGTAAAAGTTACGGATCGTGGCCCGTTTGTTAAAACAAGAGAGCTTGATTTGTCAAAAAGAGCTTTTATGGAGATCACTAAAAACAAAGGAAGTGGCGCTATGAAAGTCACCATTGAAACAATAGTAGAATAAAAAAATCCCGCAATTGCGGGATTTACTTTTTAAACAAACTTTCTGATGCTCATTACAATTCCGGTATGAATGCCTTCATGATAATTATTAAAATCCAGCGCTCCGCTTATATTTTTAAGCGTAAAACCTAAACTGGTGGTATATTCATTATAATCAACAAAAATATTATTAGTAAAGTCTTTTTCTGTTTGCTCTAAAGTCGTCAATAAAAGAGACCTTATTTCGTCAACCTCAACTTGAGAAACATCCCCCTCTGGTTTGGTTCCTTTTCTGTATTTTGCAATAAACTCTTCAGAAACCATTGTTGGCAAACCTGACAATTTATAAATCAAAACCTGTTGAGACGAAATGCAATGCGCAATATTCCAAATTAGATTATTACTGAATCCCTGTGGAATTTTATTTAGTTGTTCTAATGAATGATTGTCCAAAATCTTTAAAAAAATTTCTCTAATCGTTTTCTGTACTTCAAAAACTGAATTCATAATTTTATTTTTTTTCTAAAATTAGGCATTTTTCAGATTTAAATGAATTTTCTTTGTAGTCTCTTAAATTAAAAACAATGAACAAAATATACTACTTAGCTTCTTGCGATACATGTCGAAAAATCATCAAGAGTTTACCTGAAAACAACCTTGTCTTTCATGATATCAAACAAAACCCAATTACTGAAGCAGAATTGGAAGAAATGTATCAGTTATCTGGCAGTTACGAAGCTTTATTCAGCAAAAAAGCACAATTATACAAGTCAATGGATTTAAAAAACAAATCTTTGACCGAAGCTGATTTTAAAAAATACATTTTAGAACATTATACTTTTTTAAGTCGTCCGGTTTTTATTATTGATGGCCAGATTTATATTGGCAACAGTCAACAAAATATTTTGAAAGTTATGAAAGCTTTAGAACAATAACATAAGTTCTAAAGAGTTCTGGTTTGCGTTAGGGATAGAAGCGGAAATCCTTTTTTTGAGCTTTTTCTGCTCAAAAAAAGATTGGGAGCGGATAGCCCGACCGAAGGGAACGCCCAAAATAACTAAAATTTTGGCACTAAAAAACTAGAAACTGTCACTGTGAATTTTTTAGTATCTTTGCGCCTTTATACTCAATTATATGATACAGTCTATGACAGGGTTTGGCAAAGCTTCTTTGCAATTGCCTACAAAAAAAATTACCGTTGAAGTAAAATCCTTAAATAGTAAAGGTTTAGATTTAAACGTAAGAATGCCGTCGCTTTATCGCGAAATGGAATTAGGTTTACGAACACTGATCTCTACTAAACTGGAAAGAGGAAAAATTGATTTCGGGATTTACATCGAAAGCACCTCTGAGCAAACTTCAACAAAAGTAAATGTACCTGTCGTAAAAAACTACATTGCCCAATTAAAAGAAGTGTATCCTGATGCAGATGAAACTGAGTTAATGAAAATGGCTGTTCGTATGCCGGATACTTTAAAAACGGAACGTGAAGAAATTGACGAAAACGATTGGGATCAAATCCAGGTTATCACCGATGAAGCTTTACAAAATATCTTAACTTTTAGAAAAGACGAAGGTGAATCTCTTGAAAAAGAATTCAATCTTAGAATTGGAAATATCCGCCAATATATGAATGATGCTTTGGCTCTTGATCCGGAACGCATTCAGGCTATCAAAGATCGTTTGCAAACTGCAATCTCTGAATTACAGGTTAATGTGGATGAAAATCGTTTTGAACAGGAATTGATTTATTATTTAGAAAAACTGGATATAACAGAAGAGAAAGTTCGTTTAAC
This sequence comes from Flavobacterium chilense, assembly GCF_001602525.1. GTDB lineage: Bacteria > Bacteroidota > Bacteroidia > Flavobacteriales > Flavobacteriaceae > Flavobacterium > Flavobacterium chilense. The sequence continues at coordinate 656,005 of NZ_LSYT01000002.1, read as the reverse complement.
CAATCATTTAGATTATTTTCTGGAAACCATAAAAGGTACTGAAGCTAATGGCCGTAAATTGGGTTTTATTACTCAGGAAATGGGTCGTGAAATCAATACTATGGGTTCAAAATCGAATCATGCACAAATGCAGAAGCTTGTTGTGATGATGAAAGATGAATTGGAAAAAATCAAGGAACAGGTTTTGAATGTATTGTAACCGCTATAATTAATAAGCAAAATATAGACACAAAATGAAAGCTTAAGGCGTACTGCCTAAAGCCTAAAGCATATATAATGAACAAAGGAAAATTAATTGTTTTCTCAGCACCTTCGGGATCAGGAAAAACAACTATAGTAAAGCATTTACTAGGGAAAGAAGATTTAAACTTAGAATTTTCGATCTCGGCAGCTTCTCGCGACCCACGCGGAGAAGAAGAACACGGAAAAGATTATTATTTCATTTCGCTGGAGCAATTTAAAAAGCACATTAAAGCCGAAGAATTCTTAGAATGGGAAGAAGTGTACCGCGATAACTTTTACGGGACTTTAAAAGCCGAAATTGAAAGAATCTGGGCCATGGGGAAAAATGTTATTTTTGATATTGATGTTGCCGGAGGATTACGTATTAAACACAAATTTCCAGAACAAACTTTAGCCGTTTTTGTAAAACCACCAAGTGTTGACGAATTAAAACGCCGACTAAAACAACGTTCTACAGAAAGCGATGACAAAATCAACATGCGTATTGCAAAAGCTTCTGTCGAGCTGGCAACTGCGCCTCAATTTGATACTATCATTAAAAACTACGATTTAGATACGGCTAAGGAAGAAGCATATCAATTGGTAAAAGAATTCATTAATAAGTAATTTTATTACACGAAGATTCACAAAGCAAAAACGCAAAGATTCACAAAGTGCTTTTAAAACTTTGTGAATCTTTGTGGTATCTTAGCGAATCTCTGTGAAACTCTAAAAAATGAAAATAGGTCTTTACTTCGGAACATATAATCCCATTCATGTTGGGCATTTGATCATTGCCAATCATATGGCCGAGTTTGCAGATTTAGATCAGATTTGGATGGTGGTTACGCCTCATAATCCTCTAAAAAAGAAAGCGACTTTATTAGACGATCATCATCGTTTGCAAATGGTTTATCTGGCAACAGAAGAATATCCGAAAATCAAGCCCTCTGATATTGAGTTTAAATTACCTCAGCCTAACTATACGGTTATTACTTTAGCACATTTACAGGAAAAATATCCTAATCATGAATTCTCTTTGATTATGGGCGAAGACAATCTGAAAACACTTCATAAATGGAGAAACTATGAAGTAATTCTCGAAAACCATGATATTTATGTGTATCCAAGAATTTCGGACGAACCCGAAAATGTGGAATTAAAATCACATCCAAAAATTCATGTCATTGATGCACCGATTGTAGAGATTTCTTCGACTTTTATTCGAAACAGTATTAAAGAAGGCAAGAACATCCATCCTTTATTACCGCCAAAAGTTTGGGAATATATTGATCATAATAATTTTTATAAGAAATAGAATAAAGAATTACACCCAATATTGTCATTTCGACGAAGGAGAAATCTTCGTTAGAAATTCTACAAAGATTGGCGATTTACTGTATGGAGTTACTTGCGAAGATTCCTCCTTCGTCGGAATGACAAATAGAACGCAAAAAACTCAAATCACAAAAAAGCCTGAACTTACATTCAGGCTTTCGTTTTTATAATTAAGCTTCGATACTCACGTCGCTTTTTACTCTAGTTCTAATCTCACTCAGTGATTGATCCACTAAAAGCTTTCCATCTCTGAAAATCTCTTTCAATTCGCCTTGTTTTTCTTCTTCCCAGGAAACATTATCACTTAAATGATACTTCCCATCGATTAAATCAATTTTCATCAATCCTTTGGCCGATTTTTTAGTTCCATCATCTGTAATTGGATCTTTGAATATAGCTCTTCCTTCTCCGTTTACTTCTCCGTAGGTTGCTTTCATCGCAAATCCAAAAGTATCTCTGGTATTGTATTGATACGTAAAAGATCCAATTCCTAAAACCACGTTGGTAGATGCAAATCCTTTTTCTTTTAATCTTTCGCAAATTTGAGTTGCTCTTGCTACAGTAATACTATCACCGTAAATAGCCCCAATTTGAGGAACCAATTCTTTGAAACCTTTAGCATTTGTTGTTCCGCCAAAAACATCCCAAAGTAGTTCGATTACTCCTTTTTTCTCTTGTTCTGTTTTTCCGTCAGGATTTCCGCAGATAATGTCAACCGGATCACCGCTATCAGGACGAATCACCACTTTTCCTTCTCTTGAAACAATATCCTCTCTCAATCTTGGTAAATAATCTGTTAAAACCTTCCACAAATCCCAGGTATCAGAAACGATAGAAACAATTCCTTTTGGATATACTTCTGTGATTAATCTTTTGAAAGTTTCATACTCTCCTTCTGTCGTTCCCATACACATTACAGAATGTTCTGTAGCAGCGACTGAACCAGCGATTAATTCTGAATCTGAATTGGCTTTATAATATTCTTCGAAGAAATCTATTGCCGGAATCGTATCAGATCCTGTAAAACTTAATAAATGTCCAGCTGCAGAAGTTAGTGCCGCTTCGATTCCGCCCATTCCTCTCATGGAGAAATCGTGCGCCTGCCAGTCTACAAATTCTGGAACAGACGACGTTTGGTCTGCATATTTATCCAATACTTTTCTATATTCTTTTGCAATTGTTGCTGAATTACAAGGAAGCCAGATTACGGCTGAAAGTAAGGTTTCGAAATAATTCGTAAGCCAGAAAAACTCTGGAATTGTATTGTACATCGTAAACATTGGTACTCGCAACGGAACGCTTGCTCCTTCTGGCAAAGCTTTGAAAACCATCGGAATATATCCTAAATCATGTAAATCTTCGATATGTTTGGTACCAACCTGATTTTCGCCTAAATAATTATTGATTCTACGAGAATATTTCTTAATTACTTCTTCTTTTGGCTGTTTGAAAAAATACTCTTCAAAATCGTGAATGATATATTTTTTGATGAAATACTGCAATCCGAAAAACACAACCTCATCAAGACCTTCAATTCTTGATTTACGAGGTGTCCAGTTAGAATAAACTAAAGTGGTATTATCTGGATATTGTCTTCTGTGGTCAACTTTGTAACCGTCGGTTAATAATAGTGGGTTCATATATTTTTTCTATTTATATTTTTTGTGATAATCGGTATGCTAAATCTTCAATATCATTGGATCTTGCTAAATTGTCAATCCACTTTTCCGGAATATTTTCGATTCCATAATAAATTCCTGCCAATCCTCCGGCAATTGCGCCCGTTGTATCGGTATCTTCGCCTAAGTTAACTGCTTTTAAAACTGTTTCTTCGTAAGAATCTGAATTTAAAAAACACCAAAAACTGGCTTCTAAACTATGCAGTACATACCCAGATGCCCGAATTTCATTTTCAGGAAATGTCCAGATATCATTTTTCAGAAGCTTATCAAACAACTGAATTTCGACAGGATTATATTTTTTATCTTCTAAAAACTTCGAAAGAACATTTTGCATTTCTTTATAAGCTTCGAATTTATCTTTATCTTTTAAAATCTCCAAACAATATACAACATAAATAAAACAGGCAAACCCTGAACGAAAATGAGCGTGTGTAATTGATGAAACTTCTTTTACCTTTTTATAAATAACTTCAATATCATTCTCTTTCTGAAGATAAAAAACTAATGGCAAAATACGCATTAAAGAACCATTGCCATTATCTTCTTCAAAAAAATTACCCGAATTTCTAGCCGATTCTCCTTTTACAACTCTTGCCAGAGAATGTTTGGTTGTTCCTCCAATATCAAATACTTTGTTATGCGCTCCCCAATATCCTTCCTGCATCCATTTTACAAAAGTCTGAGCCATATCTTCTATATCGTAACCTTTACAAAGACTTTCGGCAGTACAAAAAGCCAATGAACTATCATCGCTAAATGTTCCTGGCGGCTGGTTCCAGGACATAAAACCCATCATATCTACAACCGGATTCTGTTTTAATTTTTCTCTGGATTTAAATTCAACCGGAACACCTAAAGCATCTCCAATTGCAACACCAAATAAACCTGATTCTATTTTACTTTTCATGATTTCTTTCTCTTCTTTAGTCAAGCAAATTTTGAATTAACTCTTCTAAAGTTTTAAACTGTTCTACTTCATATCTTTCGCAGACAATATCAATATTGCCTTTACGCCAAAAATCTTCTTCAACAACCACTTTCATCTTTTTAGATTGCGCATAAAGCCCAAACTCCAGTAACGATATCGGAGACATTGTATTAGCTGCAAAATACATGATAATAATATCTGCTTTTTCTAATGCATTAAGTTCCCAGCTAACCTGTTCTTTAAAATTAGGATTCTCTATGCTTTGCGACCAGCTGCTGTCCCATTCATTTCTTCTTGGATTAAAGACAATAAACTTATCCTGCAGCAATTCTTCGCAATGTTTTTGCCAATCTACAGCTTTATCCATTTCTATAGAACCAGCCAAAAAAATAGTTTTGGCATCAATTTGTAAAGGAATCTCTTCTGGTGCTTTATAAATTCTTTTCATGATTTTATTTATTTCTTCCTTTTTCATTCGGATAAAAGATCTGCACAACATCACTTTGCCAAAAGGCTTTCGTTTCAATATCCAAACAAGTCAATTTTCCGTAAAAACCAGCTCCCGTATCAATATTCCACACATTGCATCCCTGCATTGGAATTTCAACATTATAATGAAGCGTTGGCGTGTGGCCGATATAAATTTCATTAAAAAGCAATAATCGTTTTGGGTACAAAAGAGAATCTTTTTGGATTCTTTTATCCATTGTTAAAGCCATTTCCCAAAGTGTTCTATCCCACGAATAATTGGTTTTGTAATGTTCTTTTTCAGGACCATGCATGGATGAAAAACCGGCATGAATAAACAAATTGTTATTTTCGTCTACAAAATAATCTTTCATTTGATTGAAAAAATGACGATGTTTTTCTTTTTCTGAAAAGGCAATATCGGCATAACTTTCTATCGTTGATTTTCCTCCGTGCAAAAACCAAACATCGTTTATAACATCATTCTCTAACCATTCTTGACACCAGGCATCATGATTTCCTTTGATAAAAATACATTCCTGTTTTTGGGATAATTCAATAAGGAAATTGATTAATTGTTTGGATTCGCTCCAGCCGTCTACATAATCTCCGAGAAAAATAAATCGGTCATTTTCTGAATAATCGATTCTTTCTAATAACTGAATTAAGGCTTTTAATCCGCCGTGAATATCACCAAAAACTAAGGTTCTTTTCATTTTTATATATTCTCTTTAAGCTTATACATAATATCGCTTCTTAAAACATACTTGATTCCCGAAATCAAAGCGGCACCTTCATGGCGCTGACTGTGTTCAAAAACAAGCGCTGTTCCGGTTTTTGGAGTAATAATTTCACCCGAAGCAAATTTGGTTTCTCCTCCTTCATATTCTTCATTCAGATAAATGAGAAACGTATAATAACTAAATTCAGACTCACTGCGTTTATAACTTCCGTCACGGTGCATTTTAAAACGCTGACCCGGATTATATTTATAAAATCGGAACATTTCATTTAATCCTATAGCTGTACTGTTTCCTACTTCAGACTTAATATAAGGCTGTAGTTTCTGCCATAAGAAAGAAGCATATTCTTCATTCTGATACAGGATACGTTCGTTATTACGTACCATTTTAATCATTTTTTGTGCTCCATCAATATTTACTCCTGCTTCTTCAAAGCCAATTTGTTCACTTTTCTGTATTAATTCATGACATTCATCAACTGTAAGGAAATTTTCAATTGTATAAATTTCCATTGTTTCATTAATAATGTTTTGCATAATTATACTTTTTAATTAATTGAACTTATTATCAAGAGCGGCATCTAGTTTTATTAAAAAATCTTTTCCGAATTTATCATTCTCCAGTTCATCATATAAAAATAAAGGCAGTGTTTTTTCACAGTTTTGTTTATGACTTAAGATTGCCATACACAAAGCTGCAACGGTATCGGTATCGCCGCCATAACCTATCCCAGTTTTTAAACAATCTTTCATAGAAGTGGCTTCTGAAACCATTTTAATTACAGCTTGTGTCGTTGGATAACCATGCATATCGATTGGAGAAGTGATTCTATAGTTTTCATTCTCTTTTAAAGTTTCGTTTAAAAACGTTATCAGAGTTGATCCGTCACCTAAATTATATTTAAAATAATGAACTGCCAATGCAATACGTTTCGCACAGCTTATTCCTTCAACAGTAAGATGTGAGGTTTTTGCCTGAATCTCACAGAACTCTAGTATTTGTTTAATATCTTTTAAATAGCCTATTGAATATGCTCTCATAGCTGAACCATTTCCGCTACTTCCATTATCAATTATTTTGATAAAATCAGAACCGTTTTTACTGGCATCTAAAGCATTGTAAACCCTGTCTGAATAACCACGTCTTTTATCCCTTTGAAAAACCTCAACAAACTTATCTGCCACTTTTATTTCATTCCAGTTATCCTCTTCCAGCAGTAATTCTGAAATTGCAATTGCCATTTGAGTATCATCTGTATATCTTTTATAAATCTCAGTGTACATTCCGTGTTTGTGATACTTGGTCAGATCATTATTTTGAGAAATAAAATCCAAATCCCTAAACTCAAAACCTGCACCGTATGCATCACCTATTGCCGCTTCTAAAATCATAACTTTTTATTTGATTGTTTTAAGATTTAAACTCGATGTACTTTGCGGGAACCTCATCGGTCAACCAGACATTGTTTTCGGACAAATAAAATTTGAATCCGTCTCTAAACATGGCACCGCTTCTCACAGTTAAAATTTGTGGGACGCCTCTTCTGCTTCCTACTTTTACTGCCGTTTCTTTATCTTTGGAAAGATGAACATGCTGACGGCTCATTTTTTTCAAACCTTCTTTCTGAATGCTTTCCATAAACTTCCCAACGGTTCCGTGATACAAATATTCTGAAGGTTCTGTCTCTGCTAAATCTAATTCAACCGAAATAGAATGTCCCTGGCTTGCACGGATTTTGGTTTTATCTTCATTATAAGCAAAACGCTTTTTATCGTTATTTTCTACAACGTAATCCAAAAGTTCTGCTGTCATCTGATTTTGACTTCCTTTTTTATTACATTTTACGATTAATTCTTCTACATCTGCCCAGCCATTTTCGTCTAGTTTTAATCCGATTTTTTCTGGCGAATGTCTGAGCACTAAGCTTAGAAACTTACTTACTGTTTTTGCTGTTTTCTCATTCATGATTTCCAGAAATTTTTAATTTTTTATTCAATTCTTCATCCTGAAAAATCAAAGGTTTTTCGGCAGGAATCAATAGATTTTCCAATTGTTTTTTCTGCACAAACTCATATTGTTCTTGTACAAAAGCCGAAATATCTTCGATCAGCAAAATATCTTCTTTAGCAAACGATCTTGTAAATTCATCTCGTAAACCAATCTGAATGGCTCTTCTTTCTAATTTTGCTCCATAAGGATCGTGATCCGGATCCCACTGTAATCTCACTGAAGATGTTTTTACTTCGGTCTGCCACTCCTCATAGCTTTTTCCAAGTGACGAATCGTGAGTGGAATAAACGGCATTTTGCAAATATTTTTCAAATGCTTCTCTTTTTAGATGAATTGCCAAAACAACTTCTTGCCCTTCTTTTGTTCCCCAGCCGTTTCTGTACATCATCCAAAGAAAATTAGGCTTGATCCATGTCATTCTTTCCAGACTAAATGCCCCTCCAAAAAACTGATTTTTTACGGCAAATTCACCGATTTCTTTTCGATACGACTGATAAACTATTATTTCCTTATCATCGTATTGAGCCATTATGTGATAACCTGATTTCGGCCATTCTTGTATTTGCTCGCTATATTTTTTTAATTCTATTTTCATTTTATAAATACACAATAGTGTGATTGTGTTTGTTTTCTAATTAATGTTTTGATCAAACGTTCCTATGGAACGCAATTACGATCTGGCAACATTTTATTCTACCGATGAAATGTTCTTATGGAACATCTTGTAGAATGTTTTGGTAAATCTTGTAATTTTCATCATCGAAACATACGAATATTACCTTTTCTATTTCTTCTGATTTATCGAAATCTTTTATTGTGTTTACTGCAATTTCTGCTGCTTTATCTTTTGGAAAATGATAAATTCCGGTACTTATATTCGGAAAAGCAATAGATTTTATTCCATTTTGAATAGCTAGGTTCAAACTATTTTTATAGCAATCGGCTAATAATTTTGATTTTTCTTCTTTATCGCCATTCCAAACCGGACCTACAGTATGAATAACATATTTTGACGGCAAATTTCCCGCAGTTGTTATAACTGCTTCACCAGTTTTGCATCCGCCTTGTTTATTTCGAATTTGGACACATTCCTCTAAAATAGCTTCTCCTCCCTTCCTGTGAATCGCGCCATCAACTCCGCCGCCTCCCAGTAAAGAAGTATTTGCAGCATTTACAATAGCATCAACATTAAGTTCAGTTATATCTGCTTTTAGAAGTTCTAAAATCATTTTTTAAATTCATTTAATTTGTCCATTAATCCAACATTTGAACTTACTTCTGAACGATCTGTGAAATGCACTTTTATTACTTCAATTTCACCAATAATATTAGAATTAAAATCATTTAAATCTTCAGACGGAATCCACAGTTCATTGTGATTTCTATCGCCAACATTTTGGATTTCATACTTTTCTAAAAAAGAAGTTTTAACTTCAAAAGCAGTAACAATCCCAATAAAACTGGAAAATTCATCAACGGTATTCCATTCAAAAGCAATTTGTTCTGCATATTGCTGATTCATTACCGGATAAAAAATAGGCTGCCATTCTAATCTCGGAGGAAAGGACTTGTAACCTAAATCTGCTATCAGTTCCATTTCTTTTAATCCAACAGGGCGATATAATCTTGTTGTTTCCATAATCATTTATCTCAATTCATCTCTAACTTCCATCAAAGCAAAACCTAAAAGATTCAAACCTTTCCATTTTTCAGGATTTAAAGCATCTTTATGATCGCCTGCCATTCCAATTCCCCAGATTGGATCAACTGGACTTGCTTCGACAATAACTCTTTCGTTAGTGTTTAACAGAAACGTTTTCAAATCATGATTTTGACTGAACTTATGATAGTTTCCTTCTTTTACAATTTCAAATCGGTTTTCTAACCAGATTTTATCATCGTAATTTCTCACTTTACGGCCTAGTTTTTTAGCTTCGGCAGGTGAATTGCATTTTATGATTTTTTCTAAAATTTCCTGATCGTTAAACAATTCGGCTTTCTTTGCCATCATCCAGTGTTCAGCAGTTTTATAAGTTATATCATTTACTTTGAATGTACTTAGCCACCACTGGCTGAAACAGGTTTTAGTAATCGTTCCGTCATTACTTGGCTGATGTCCCCAGAAAAATAAAAACTTACTTTCCGGAACTATAGTATCTATATTGTATTTCATTTTTTCTGTTATTGAAACAAAGAAGTTATCTCTTTAAAATCTTTAGAATCTGGCGAAAATGATCCGTAAATTGTGCTGAAATCCGTTGTCAGGTTTTCAAACTCATAATCCTTTTCAAGCTGATCCATGCATGTTACTACCAAATTTCTTTTTGCCATTGGACTGTAAGCCGTATCTAGTTTTAAAGCGTAGTTCAACAAATCGTAGTTCAGATCCGCAAATCTGAGCTGTTTTTGGTATTCGTTGAAAACACAGGTTTCTTCTTCGTTGTTTTTTAATTGTATTTCTCTCTCATTCGGCATCCAGCCGTGGCCGTGCCTTGTGGTGTAACTTCTGGTTACGTAATATATTTCTACCTCTTCAATCTTCAGTCTATTACAGATTTCAACTGCATTTTTTGAGGTTGTATTGGCATAAGTCACATTCGGGAAAACGCCGTGATCCATATCCAAAAGAATGCCCTGACTCCCTTCAAAAATCAGATTATCGTATTTTGAAAGAAAAGTATAATCGACAATATTCCATTTTAGGTTATCAATTGCATCAAGATAAGCCTGAACTTCTTCATCGATTTCACTTTCATTTAAAAAACCATAATAATAAGCGATCTGATTTAGCTTTTCCAAAAGCATTTCGCGAGGCGCAATCAAATCGATGGCGAACAATTTATACGGACCTTCGTTTCTTTTCATGGTTGAACCAATGCCTTTTCCACAGGTTCCGTGATCAATATTTCTGGTATTTCCTCGATTGTGCCAAACATCAAATGGAGTGGTCACTTTTGCTAACGGATGAATGTATAAATCCAGATTAGCGTTTTTTTCTTTTAATTCTTCTCTTTCATTGTACAAAAAGAGCGGATGAATCGTACAGTGTTCGCTGTAATAAGATGGAAGTCCGCGAAGGGCACCGCTGGCAAAACTGGAATGAACGTGTTTTTGATCGCCAATCATAACCGTATGTGCCGCCTGTTGTCCTCCCGAAAACCGAATAACTATAGATTCAGGATTTTGTTTTGCCAGAAAATCTGTTGTTATTCCTTTTCCTTCATCGCCAAATCCTAAACCTATAACTATTTTCGCTGTTTTCATTTCGTTTTATTTATTTTAAACACATAGAAACATAGATTTTTAGAAACTTGAAAAAGGCGTTTCACTTGCATCAATACACATAGTTGCTATGTGTTAGAAACTAGTTTCTTTTTGTTTTCTTTTACTCACAAACAAAAGCCTATGTTTCTATGTGTTTAAAAAATTTAAAGCATTTCTATATTGTCTAAACTACTATCACTTGTACCTGAAACTGGTATAGTTCCTAAACCAGAACTTTTATGTTTATCGCAGATTATTTTCTTGATCACATTTGGAATTTCTCTGTGATCTTCGATAGATAAGCAATTTTGTCCTAGCAATTCTTTCCATTCCACATCGGCATTAATCGCTTGTCCTGAATGCAATACACTGATGTGGTATACATCGTATTTTTTTTGAGCTTCTGCCAACAATTCAAGATGCGTATAAGTCTGTTGTCCCTGACCCATAATTTCTTTAATTGCTGATGCCGGAAGTGTTTTTAAACCTGGCTCATCGCCTACTGTAAACAACAATCCTTTTTGTCCTCTTTTTTCGAAAGCATCAGTTTTAGTATGAAATGCTGCGAAATACCATGCTAAAAGATAACTTTCGCCAGCGTTTCCTCCTCCTCCGCCTTCAATGTAAGTTCTCGTTAACCACATATCCAGCTCTTCGTCTCCAGATTCAAATTGTCCAACCTGAAGCGGATATCTGTCACATTCGTGATCTCCGATTCCCAAGAATAAAAGTGCCGGATCCGGAACGCCTCCCTGAATAATTCCTCCCATTAATTTTGGAAGTCCTTCTTTTATCAATTCGTGCGGAATATGTCCCATACTTCCTGTAACGTCCAGTCCTAAAATAATTGGAACTGTATTGGGATGAACTTCTGAATCTCTCGCTTCTCTAAAAATCACTCCGTTCGGATTCATAGATTCATGCGCCATTCTTAGTGCATTCTGTGTAAATATCTCGCTAGCTGATTTGCTGGCATATCCTACTTTTTTTGCTCTGTCTTCACGAGCACCGAAATCATATCTTGTACCTCCCATGACTAAAATGTTTTACCAAATAAATACTCAAATCTCTTTTTTGTTACTTCAAACTGGATATTCAAATTTCTGATGGTCAGCGCAAGTTCCATATCTTTTTGTACAAAAGCTTCTGGCTGAAAATCGGCAAAGGTTAAACTGTTTTTATCCAGCGGACTAATATCAATCAATCCTTCTTGTTCTCTTTCGAGTCTTTTTATTTTTAATTCGATGTCTTCGACTCTTCGTCTGTATATTAATTCTGAATCCTCGCCAATTGTTTTGGCTCTGTCTTCTCTAATCTGATCATTGTTTCTTCTTAAAGACTCAATAAATCTTGGTTTTAAATCGCTCATTGTTTTGTGGTTTTTGTTTCAGGTTTTTCTTGTTTCAAGTTTCAAGCTGTGCACTGAACTTAAAATTTGGGTTTTAAACTTGAAACGGTTAATAGTAATTTTTTGTTTCAGGTTTCATGTTTAAACTAATTGATCCAATCCGATCACCTGAACACTTTCGCCTTCAAAGTCTTTAAAAGAGTTCGTTGTAAAAATGCCATCAAAACAATTTAAAACTTCGAAACCTTTATTGAAAATTCCGTGGCTTACGGCTAGGTACAGTTTTCCTGCATTTTTCTTTTTCAATTCTTCGGCTAAACCAACGAAAGTTCCGCCGCCGTCGCAAATATCATCTACAATTAAACAGTCCATTCCGTTTAAATCCTCTTCATAAACTTTAAATCCAGATAATTTTCCTGTTTTTACATCTCGGCTTTTACTGCATTCTACTACTTCAACACCTCCTAAAAATTCAGAAACTTTATAGATTTTCTTTAAAGCGCCTCCGTCCGGAGAAATCAATTTTACATTCTGACCAATTCTATTCAAGACTTCTTGGATAAAAGTATAGTTTGGAATTACTGTACTGTTGTTCAATAAAGCCGGAGTTACTTCAGAGTGTGCATCAAAAACAAACACTTTATTCAATTGCATGGCATTGATAATGTCTGCGTACACTTTTACAGATAAAGGTTCGCCCGGAATCATAACACGATCTTGTCTTGCAGCCGGGAAGTACGGAATAAAAAGATCGATGATTTTAACGTCCATTCTGCGTAACGCATCCACTGTGACACATAACAATCCTAAATCATTGAAAGAATTTAGCCTGTGTGTAATGGTTATTTTTCTGTTTGCATCAAAATCCGGACTGATTTTAATGTGGGGTTCTCCACCAGAAAATGTAAAACTTTGAAATTTGATTTCTTCCTGATTTTGGAAAGGAGCGAATTTTGGGTCGAGATTTAGTATCATAGTTTTTTATTTTGCGTTAATTATACGCAAATGTAGAATTAAATTTTTAATAAACAATTTATTTTGTGTAAAAATTACGCAAACTTTATTTCAAAGTGAAAACCTTCTTTAGTTAATTCACTATATTTCAACTTATTGAACTTAAAAAGCTTTGCCGGACGACCCGTTTTTATTGGTGAAAATTTTTCAGTTTCTTCTAAAATACCATAACTGAGTATTTTTTTCCTGAAGTTTCTTCGGTCAATTTCTTTTTCTAAAATGGTGCAATACAAATTTTCAAGATCCGAAAACAAGAATTCTTCCGGAAGCAAATCAAAACCAATTGGCTCGTAAGTCAGTTTTGCTTTTAATCTCTCAATCGCTTTTTGTAATATCAAATTATGATCAAAGGCCAAAGCCGGAATTTCATCTATTTTAAACCATTGTACTCTTTCAGCATCTGTGTCTGCTTTAATCTCCAAATTTGAAGCATCAACCAAAGCATAATAGGCAACCGAAATTACACGGTTTCTGGAATCCCGGTGAATATCATCCCCAAAAGTGTACAACTGTTCCATAAAAGTGAGCTGTACGTTTGTTTCTTCATGTAATTCACGTATTACCGCATCATTTAATGATTCATCATTTTTAACTAAACCACCTGGTAAAGCCCAGTATTTTTCTGAAGTACCAAATTGCTGTTCAATCAATAACACATACAAATCATTGTTTTTATAACCAAAAACAATCGCATCAACCGCAATTCTAATATTTTGTAAATTTTCCATAGTCCTAAATCATATCAAACAAATATAACGAATGAGAGTCAATTTTATAATCTAATGCAGGAGCATAAATTATAAAATTGACTCTTTAATTATTATTATCTCAGTTAGTTTACTGTTACAACTTTCTTTGGAGTTGTATTGCAATCTGTGCTACTATTTATTCTGAATTTCATATCTGCCTTAACTTCATAGTTCTCTACTGTTTCGTAAGTATGTGTTACTTTGATATCAGTTGTAGTTTCTGTTGTTCCATCACCAAATATCCATGTTATAGAAATTAAGTTTCCTGTTCCCTCGTATTTATATTTAAGTGAAAAATTAATTTTCTTGGCATTAACAGGATCCAGAGAATATTTGATTTCTGCCTTGGCTGATTGTCCCAGACAATCCGTTATGATTTCTAGTTGCTCATTACAGGAATTACTAATAAAAAACACTATTGTAAGCACTAAAAACTTTGCTGTATTTCTCATACTATAAGGACTATTTAAATATTTGTTTAGGATAAAACTTAAGCATTTCTTAAAGATAATTGTAACTCCGAAACAATCTTATCAAATAAAGTCTTAGAACCGTTATTTTTTCGTGCTAATAAATATACTTCCACCTCAGGTACATGAAAACTATTCCATAACAATTGTAATTTATTTTCTTTTACAAATTTTCTGGCATTACAATTCCAGGTTATAGCAATTCCGGAGTTTTTAGAGAGCATTTCCAGCATTTCATATTCTGATGGAATAATATAATTAGGAACCATAGATGGTCTTTTTTTATTGAAAGCATGCAGCCAGAATAATTTAATATGCGGAATTCGGGCATCATGACAATACCATTTTTGTTCGTTAAGCCATAATTCTGCTTCCGTAAAATTATCCGATTTCAGTTTTTGACGAAATTCGGTTACATCCATTTTTATTGGTGCAACCATAACCAGTTTAATTCTGCCTACCAATTCCTGAATAGTATCAAACGTATCAAACTTTTTTGTTACAATAGCAAAGTCGAGTTTTTTAGCATCTACAAGGGCAAAAAGAGAATCATTATCTGTAAATGTAAAATCAATTAAATCAAACTTTGAAATTAAACTGCTGCCAACGCTACTGAAAAGATGTTTTGAAATTCCAACAGAAATTAAGCGGGTTGCATCTTCGGCTTTCGCCCTAAATGTAGTTTCGACATTTTCGAGCCTGTCAAGTGCATCAATAATTAAATTATTGAGTAACTTAGCGTAATCTGTTGGTTCTACGCCTTTTGACTTTCGATTAAATAATTTATTTCCAACATGAGCTTCAAGCATTGAGATCTGCTGACTAACGGCAGGCTGACTCATAAATAACTCTTTTGCGGCAACCGAAAAATTTCCATTTTTATAAACCGCTTTAAATGTTCTGTACCATTCGAGATTTACCATGACATAAAATTATTTATAACAAACATAGTTTATTTTATTTTTACTGATATCACTTAAGCTGTAAATTTGTTAAAAATTTAAAGTTATGAAAAAAACAGCATTACTCGCAATTATAGCATTTACAGCTTTTAGCACTTCGGCTATAGCTCAAAAAACAAATAAAAAAAGTATGAAAAAAGTATTATTTGTTGTGACCAGTAACGATAAACTGGGCAATACAGGAGAAAAAACAGGATTCTGGTCAGAAGAATTTGCTGCACCTTATTATGAATTATTAGATCAGGGAGTTGAAATTACAATTGCTTCTCCGCTTGGAGGTCAGCCACCAATTGATCCTAAAAGTGCTGATCCGGCATCTGCAACAGAAGACACTAAACGTTTTGATGTTGATAAAACATTACAGGAAAAATTAAAACACACTCATAAACTTTCTACTATCAATCAAAAGGATTACGATGCTGTATTTTATCCAGGAGGTCACGGACCACTTTGGGATTTAGTGGAAGACAAAAGCTCAATCGCTTTGATCGAATCTTTTTATACACATAAAAAACCGGTTGCTTTTGTTTGTCACGCTCCTGCAGTTTTAAAAAATGTAAAAGTAAACGGTGATTTTTTAGTAAAAGGTAAAAAAGTAACTGGATTTACAAATGCAGAGGAAGAAGCGGTTGGCTTAACCAAAGTAGTTCCGTTTTTATTAGAAGATGCCTTAACTAAGAATGGTGCTCAATTTTCAAAAGGTGCTAACTGGCAACCTTATGCTGTAGAAGACGGACTTTTAATTACAGGTCAAAATCCAGCCTCGTCTAAATTGGTAGCGAGTAAGTTATTACAGAAATTGAATTAAAAAAAGGTGCTAAGGGTCTGAGTTGCTAAGCGACTAAGCTTTCTCTTAGCAACTTAGACTTTTGTCAAAATTTAAAATAATTAAATTAACTCGATGCTAAAATTCTAGGCTAAAAAACTTAGTCCCTCAGAACCTTAGTATCTTAGAAACTTAAAAAAACATGCTAAACTTTGAATTATACAATCCGACAAATTTAATTTTCGGAAAAGGACAAATTGAGAAACTTTCGACTTTAGTTCCTAAAGATGCCAAAATATTATTGGCTTACGGCGGTGGAAGTATCTTTAAAAATGGCGTTTACGATCAGGTAATTGCTCACTTAAAAGGTTTTGAAATTGTGGAATTTGGAGGCATTGAACCCAATCCAAGATTTGAGACTTTAATGAAAGCTGTTGATGTTATTAAAGCTGAAAAAATAGACTTCATTCTGGCTGTTGGCGGTGGATCTGTTATTGATGGTGTGAAATTTATTTCGGCAGCCGTTAATTTTGACGGAAATCCAATTGACATTTTGCAAAAACGCATTTTAATTAAAGAAAATGCAATGCCTTTTGGAACTGTTTTAACGCTTCCTGCAACGGGAAGTGAGATGAATTCCGGTTCTGTTGTTACGATCGAATCTACTCAGGAAAAACTGGCTTTTGGCGGAAGTGCCATGTTTCCAAAATTTTCTATTTGTGACCCAACGGTAATTGCTTCTTTACCAAAAAGACAAATTCAAAATGGTGTTGTTGATGCTTATACTCACGTAATGGAGCAATATTTAACATATCCGCACGAAGGCTATTTACAAGATCGAATTGCCGAAGGAATTTTACAGACTTTAATAGAAGTTGGTCCAAAAGTGGTTGAAAACCCAACCGATTATGCTTTGGCTTCTAATTTTATGTGGAGCTGTACAATGGCACTAAACGGATTAATCCAAAAAGGTGTTCCGCAAGACTGGGCAACACATATGATTGGGCATGAATTAACTGCTCTTTACGGAATTGACCATGCGAGAACTCTCGCTATCATTGGCCCAAGTTTGTACAATGTTATGTTTGAAACTAAAAAAGAGAAACTGGCTCAATACGGAAGAAGAATTTTCAATTTAACCGGTTCTGTTGATGAAGTGGCTAAAGGTGCCATTGATAAAACGGTTGAATTTTTCCATACAATGGGAATGGACACTAAACTTTCTCAATACACTGATGATTACAGCAAAACAGCAGATTTTATCGTAAATCGTTTTGACGAAAGAGGCTGGAAAGGTCTGGGAGAAAAACAACTGATTACTTTAGACAAGGTAAAATCTATTGTTGAAATGAGTTATTAAAAAGTGATTAGTGGTCAGTACATGATGTATTCTCAAAGTGCTATTACTGAACACTAAAAAACTGAACACACTACCAAATAAAAAAGGCGTTCCAACTTGCTCGTGAACGCCTTTTTACAATACTAAAACAAAACTAACTAACTCAATTTTTGCTAAACTCATTAAAATTCTAATTTATAAATAATTACAACGTAAGAATTATACGGTTATTGTGTAGAGAATAAAATATTTTTCATTTTTTTGAAAATGGCTGAAAACATTGTCTTTAAAGTTATGTTTTAAATTTCTTAAATGAGATTTTGTATTATTACTACATTATTAAGTACTTTTGTTTCAAATTAATAAAATAATGAGCGAAAAGTTAAAATTTGCAGTAATTGGAGGAGGAAGCTGGGCCACGGCAATTGCAAAAATGTTATGCGTTAATCTTTCCGAAATTGCCTGGTATATGCGCAATGAGTCTGCAATAGAACATATTCAGAAATACAAACACAACCCAAATTATTTAAGTTCTGTTGAATTTGATACCAACAAACTCAGATTAACGAGTAATATAAATGAAGCGATTGAATACGCGGATTATATCATTTTCGCCATTCCTTCTGCTTTTTTAGATGCCGAGTTAAAAAACATGACAGTTTCTCTGGCAGATAAAATTATCTTTTCGGCAATTAAAGGGATTGTTCCGGAAACGAGTTTAATTGTTGGTGAACATTTCCATATTCAATACGATATACCTTATTACAATATTGGTGTTATTACCGGTCCTTGTCACGCAGAAGAAGTGGCACTTGAAAGACTTTCTTATTTAACTATTGCCTGCGGTGATCCTGAAAAAGCTTCTGTGGTAGCTAAATCACTTTCAGGAAATTATATTAAAGCAAAGATTTCTGATGACATTATTGGTACTGAATATGCTGCAATGCTTAAAAACATTTACGCTATCGCAGCAGGAATTGCACATGGTTTAGGATATGGTGATAATTTTCAGTCGGTTATGATGAGTAACGGAATTCGCGAAATGAAGAAATTCATCAGAAAAGTGCACAAAATGAAACGTAACATTAATGATTCGGCTTATTTAGGCGATTTATTAGTGACAGGATATTCTATTTTTTCAAGAAACAGAATGTTCGGGAACATGATTGGTAAAGGTTACACAGTAAAAAGTGCCATGATGGAAATGAGTATGGTCGCAGAAGGTTATTATGCAACTAAAAGTGCTTATAAATTAAATCAGGGTTATGGTGCAAAAACTCCTATTATTGATGCAGTATATGCTGTTTTATATGAAGGTAAAGATGCGAAATCTGTCTTCAAAAAACTGACCGAATCTTTGGATTAGTTTTTTTTAAAAGAATAGAATAAAGAAATATAGTAAGAGCCGGAAATAATTTTCCGGCTCTTTTTTTTGTATAAATCCCAAAAAATAAAAATAAAACTCTAAAGAAACGAGTCAATTAACAAGAAATATTTTATTTCAAAATACATCAAACCTACATCTTACCAAAAAAAAGTTAAGACATTACTCTTACAAAGTCATTCAAACGATATCACACTATATATCAACAACATAATCATTCTATTTAAAAACTTATTGAATATGATTTTCTCACAAATTGAGCTATTTACAGTTTTATAATTCGCTTATTTCTTGTTGCTTCACAAAGAATAATTGATAAATTCGCATTATTATTTTTATTGATTCTAATTAAACACAATGCGTTCTCTTTTATTTTTTCTTCTCATTTCGAGCACCGTTTTCTCTCAAAGAATAATTACCGGTAAAGTTGTAGATAAAGAAACCTCAGCATCTCTAATGGGTGTTTTTATTCGGGACACCAAATCTGAGAACTGGAGTATTTCTGAAAAAGACGGAACTTTTAGAATTACCATTCCGTACTACGAAGATATAGAGTTAAATTTTTCTCTTTTAGGAAAAATGGAATCTAATATAGTATTAAAAAATGACCAGAATTATATTCTTGTTACCCTCGAAGACAACACGCTTCGTTTGAAAGAAGTTGTCGTTACTGCGAATAAACAGAGGCAGTATTCTGAATTGACATTGGGTACAAATGCCATAAATAATGTTCAGGCTTTTTCACTTGATGATGTTTTACAGCAGCTTCCGGGACAAATCACAACTACTTTTGACTTAAACGGATTTAAAAATATTGCATTTCGAACCGCAACCCCTTCTTCAACTACTTATGGTATAAAAGCATTTGGAACTTCTTTTGTGATGAACGATATTCCGATATCCAATAATGAAAACATGCAGTCCTTTAATCCTAATGGCCTGACATTTGACACTTTTGGAACGAAAACGAAAACTTTTACAAACGCAAATGCGGGAGTCGACTTAAGAGAAATTTCAACTGATAATATTGAAGAAATAAAAGTTATTCAAGGAATCCCGTCTGCAAAATATGGTGATTTAACTTCCGGATTAGTTTTAATAACAACCAAAATAGGAAGTAGTCCTTATCGGGTATCTGCTTCTATAAGAGATGCAACATCAGAATTAAATTTAACAAAAGGCTTCAAATTAAATCCGAACAATTCCATGAATGTAGCCATTAATTATCTGGATTCTAAGGCTGATCCAAGAGATAATTTATTAGACTATGAAAGAATAAATGGAAACATGTCATGGCTTTATAAAAATGAATCTTCGACTATAAAAAATATTATTAACACCTCTTTTAGACTAAACCTGGACGAAGCCAAAACAGATCCGGATGATATTAATGCAGCGGTAGCCAGAAATGAAAAAAAGGGATTTTCTATTTCTGATAATTTTATGTGGAAACCAAAAAATCTATGGGTGGATGGTATAAATATAAATGGAAGTTTTAGCTATGACAGACAATTTTCAAGAAGAGACAGATGGACAAATACGACTTCTGCAGCCGCTACAGACACCTATGAAGAAGGTATTCATGAAGCTATTATATTACCAAATCAATATAACAGTGTAAATACTGTAGAAGGTATTCCTGTTTCGAGTTTTATAAGTTTAGAGGCGACAAAAGTACTCACAAATCAAGACAGGTGGGTTCATAGTTTGGTTTTTGGAGTTTCAAACAGAACAAGTAGCAACAAAGGAGAAGGCAGAAAAAATGCTGTTACAGGTTTATTAAATTTTTACGCTCTTTCAAAAAATGGAGATAGTACTTTAGGTTACAGAGATTATGCTTTTAACAATACCAAAACAGAAACTCAAATATCTGCCTTTATAGAAGACAGAATCTTTAAAAAATTTGAGAACGATCAGATTCTTAATGTTGATTTGGGTTTACGATTCGATAATCAATTAGGAAATATGTCTTTTCAACCTCGTATAAACTCTTCTCTTTCGTTTAACAAGATATTTAAAGTTCGTGGTGGATTTGGATTATCATCAAAAGCTCCTTCTCTTAATCAGCTTTATACCGGAGAACGTTATTTGGATAAAATAATTGGAAGCGGGATTTATACTTATCCGGGAATTTATCAAAAAGCCTGGATTCAGACTATTATAACGCCAGGAGACAACTTAAATCTTAAACCATCAAAATCATATCGATCTGAAGTAGGTTTTGATGTTAGCCTGCCTTTTGCACAGATGAATTTTTCAGGGTATTACAACAAGCTTTATAACGGTTTTTCAACTCAGAAAAATCCGGAATATAAAGTTATCCCAAAAGCTCAGGTTACAATAGTAGGAACTGAAATTCCTACTTATCAAATTGTGGGAACTGAAAACTTTTATTATTTCACCAATACCATTACAAACGATAATTCGTCAGAAGATAAAGGTATTGAGGGCACAATAAATTTCAGAAAAATTAATCCTTTAAATCTGGATATTAGTCTGAATGCCTCCTATGTGCACACTAAAGATTTTTCGAATGTAAAAAGTTATGAAGTTTCTACCAGTCTTTTATCACCAGAAAGATATGGAGTTTATGATCCCAGAACGAGTTTGTTTGACAATTTCACCATCAGTTCTAATTTTAATTATCATATCCCTTCTGTTGGATTGTTGATTTCGATGAGAACGGAACATATTTTACTGCGAAATACAAAATCACCTACCGCCAATTTTCCAAATGGCTACTTAGACTCTGAAATGATATATCATGAAATTCCTGTTGAAGACAGGGCAAATGTTCAAAAATACGGGCATCTAATAAAAAAGAGCACCGAAACTGAAAATAAGCTACAAAATGCCTTACACAATTTTCATTTACGTGTTTCAAAAGATTTCTTAAACGGATTCAATGTTTCATTTTATGCAACAAACTTCTTAAATCTAAAACCATATTACTATGATGATTCTGGCTTAAAAACATTATCAACCATTGCCAGTTTCTCATTTGGAACCAGACTTGAATATCAATTTTAAACTAAATATATAACATTATGAAAAAAACTGTTCTCTCTATTATAGTATTACTTGCATTAGTAATTCAATCCTGTAGCAATAATGATGAAAATGAAGCTTTAAAGCCTGTAAATTTTTCTATTTCGGTTAAATATGACGAAACATTTAATAGTCTTATTACAAAAAGCTCATCCGTTACTATTGTAAACAATGAAACAGGAAATAAATATACCGTAAAATCAGATGATAGTGGAAATGCCCAGTTCAACCAGATTTTACCGGGAGTTTATTCTGTTTCTGCCACTAAAGTTATGCAATCAGCAGAATTTACAGATACTTTTGGTTATACACCTACTGAAACCGAAATTAATTTTAACGGTTCTGCAAGCAGTGTAACAGTAAATAATAAAACAACACCGATTAATGTTGTAATGAAAACTTCTAAAGTGGGTGATTTTGTACTTAAACAAATTCATTATGGTGGTTCTGATACCCAAAAAGGAGCTTCTATAAGAGATCAGTTTATTGAAATTTACAATAACTCAAACACCGTGCAATACGCAGACGGATTATATATTGCTCAATTGTATGGTTCATTTGCTACTACAGTTTATCCGTACACTTTGGCTAACGGTCAGTATGACTGGAGTAAATCTACAGGAATGACAATTGGAAATGCAGCAAATACAGATTATGTATACGCTTCTAACATTTTTATTATTCCCGGAAACGGAACACAATATCCTGTACAACCAGGTAAAAGTATTGTAATTGCTCAAAATGCCATTAACCACAAATCTAATTATATGGATAACAATGGAAAATCAGTCAGCATTTTAAACCCTGACCTAACACTTGATCTAAGCACTGCTGATTTCGAATCATTCCTGGGCACCTATTTAGGTGACACTTACTTATATGATATTCAAAATCCAGCTGTACCAGACTTAAATATTGCATATTGGGGTAACAAGAATAAAGACATGATATTAGATACTGCAGGTCGATATGGATATGCTATTTTTAAAATGCCAAGTGCAGACTTTGCCAGCCTTAAAAGTTACAAAAACCCAAAAGGAGAAACTACTTTATACCTTCAGGTTCCAAATTCTGTAATTATAGATGGTGTTGATACTACAAAAGATTTAGGTACAAATTACATTCCTAAAAAACTAGCAACTCAAATAGACGGTGGAACTACTTATTTACCATCAGGTGCATTTTCATCTAAGTCAGTAATTAGAAAAACTAAAACAACAATTGCAGGAAGAATTATTTTACAAGACACGAATAACTCAAGCAATGATTTTGTTGAAATAACTGCAAATCCAAGAGGATTCAACTAAAATTTTCATTAATGAAAATCAACATTTTTAAAGATTTCAATATAAAAAGTAATGCTCAGGAAAACTGGGCATTACTCCTTTTATTCTTTTTTTTCTCCCCTTTTTTACAAGCACAGGATAGTATTGTTATATCCAATCATCTTACGGACTTACAGACAAAAAACCAACTGTACAGTTACCCTATTGTGTTCACGAACAAATACATTAAAGATTTTACTTTTAGTGAGGTTTCATACAAATATCAAAAAAATGAGTTTGCCCGAACACAGGTTGCAAATGAGATTAACACATACCAATTTTTAGCGCAGGGACATTATACAACAAAATCTAAGTGGAAATTATTTGGTGATTTATCGATCCAAAAAACAAATGAGAAAGATATTGGCTGGGTGCTTTCTGATGACAGGGCAGAAGATCAGGAAATTATAGCACCACACTATTTTTTTGTTCCCAGAAAAGCAAATTGGACGAATCAAAAATATTATCTAAGTGGCGGACTCTCTAAAAACATTACTAATAAAATATCAATTGCTACTAAGATAAATTACAATGCTGAAAAATTCAGCAGAAATCTTGACCCCAGACCTCAAATAATTTCAAGAAAATTAGGCGGAGAACTACAATTAGGATATCAGATAAAAGAAAATCATAAAGTTTTTACCTTAGCAGGTTATACACGTTCAGACAAAGATTTTTCATATTTATACAAAGATGATCACGCAAATGTAGAAGCTAATCCGGATACTTATCTAAGGTTTAATACCGGATATGGCAGAATTGTAAATTATTTCAAATCTAACTATTATAATAGCACTCGTTTTCTTTATAAAGATATAATTGGAAAAATTGGCTTAGGATACAGCTTTACTAATAAAAACAATACATTCACGGCTTTGTATTACAATCAGAAATCAAATGATGATTTTTACACCAGTGTTTTTGGTACAGAAGACTATGTAAGATTTAAATACGAAACCAAAACAAATCATGCTGAATTATTTGCACTACATAAATGGAACAACAAAGAATTAAAATCGACTTTTAAATATGATAACAGTAACAGCATTAACTATGATGTAAAAAGTAAAGGACATAATTACAAAAGTTCTTTAAATACAATTAGCTGGTTAACTTCTATTTCAAAGAAAACAAATACTAAAATTGATTACTTATTGGGTCTGGATGTAAAATATCAACAAAACAGTTATAGTGATGTTTTGGCTACAACTAATATCGATATCAATTCACTTAATACAGGAATTTTCGGAAGCCGTGATTTTGCTTTTGAAAAAAGTAAGCTAAACGCAACCGTAAACTTTAATATGTATTTTGCACTCCCGTCTAAATTAGATTATTATGATACGTCAGGTGGCAGTAACAGCTCCTTTTTTAACGAAGTCATCATACATGATTACGCTGTAAGCACCACAAACTATTTTGCTCCGGCAGTAAGACTTGAGTATAGTTATCCGGTAAAGAATAATAAAACAGTGGTATTTTTTACCAATTTGAGAGAAAAAATTGCCCTGAAAAAACAAAATGATTACAACGCCATTATTAATACCAATACTACTTACTGGATTCAATGTGGTGTACAATTAAATTACTAAAAATGAAAACAAAGTTTATTGCCATTGGGGTAATGGTATTTTCACTTCTTATCGTTTCTTATTCCAAAATTAACCCAACGCTTTCTATAAGCGAACTAAAAAATTTATACAGCAGTGGCGATTATACCAAATGGCCAAAACCAGAAGTAGATTCTATTGTTTACGCTCAGGGTTTTCAGGATATAGGCACTTTAGGCAAGCCTGAATTTCCTGAAGATAATCCATATACAGAAGATAAAGCCGCTTTAGGTAAAATCCTGTTTTTTGATCCGAGATTATCAAAATCCGGGCAAATTTCATGTGCAAATTGTCATGATCCGGAGTTAAACTGGGGCGACGCCAGAAGGGTTTCTTATGGAGAAGGAAGATTACAAGGCATTCGAAATTCTCCCAGTTTAATGAATATCGCTTATTCGAAAGTTTTCTTTTGGGACGGAAGAGCCAATACTCTTGAAGACCAGGCAAGCTTTCCAATAAAAGATACCAAAGAAATGAACTTTCATATCGATTTAGCCACCAAAAGGCTGAATAAGATAAAAGGGTACAGACCTCATTTTAAAAAGGCATTTGGCAAAGAAAAGCTCACACAGGAAGAAATTCTAAAAGCCATTGCGACTTTCGAAAGAACTTTAATCAGTCCGAAAAGCAGGTTCGACAAATTTGTTGCAGGAGACTCTACACAGTTAAACAATAAAGAGGTTGAAGGTTTGCATTTATTTCGTACCAAAGCACGTTGCATTAATTGCCATAATACCGCTAATTTCTCTGATAATAAATTCCACAATATAGGCCTAACGTATTACGGACGAGAATATGAAGATTTAGGACGCTATAATGTAACCAAAAAAGCCGAAAATGTAGGTGAATTTAAAACCCAGTCTTTACGGGGAGTTGCGCAAAACGCACCCTATATGCACAATGGTTTGTTTCCTAATATTCGAGGTGTCCTGAACATGTACAATGCCGGAATGCCTCAACCCAAAAGAAAAGAAAGCCAGCAAAATGATACTTTGTTTCCAACCACTTCTAAGCTGATACAGAAATTAAAACTGAACGCATCAGAGCTGGATGCACTAGAAGCTTTTATTAGTAGTTTATCAGCCGGAGCTTATAAAATGCGCCCACCGGAATTACCACAATAATTTTTTTTAAGAAACAAGAGAATAGAGCAAAGAGAATAGATTTCTGTACTTTGAGAATAAAAAAAAGAGAAAAGAGTCAAGACTAATTAAATTTCGTCTTGACTCTTTTCTCTTTTATCTATTTTTCTAAAGTCTATTCTCTTTACTTCACCATAATTCCTTCAACAAACAAAATAGGCACTTCTTCTGTATTGTTTTCATCAATGATGTTGGATTTAAAGATAAACTTCTTATCGTATAAAGTATTACCTATAAAGAAAGTAACCATAAATTCGTTATTAAGCGATAAAAGGCTTTTTTCTACCAATTCTATTTTTACTACTGAAACAGCAGGAACTTCAACAAAAGCATGACGTAAAACGGATGTTTTTTTCATTTCGCCATCTATAGTTCCAAATGCTTTTGAAACGACCATAACGCTGTCTAAATTAAAGTCACTGTCGTTTACAAGATAAGCATACCATACTTTCTCCATAAAATCATCACTCCATTCCTGAACTGCTGCCAGAAATACGTTTTCTACTTCGGGGATTGTTATATCTTTTTTCATAATCTGAGTAATTAATAAAAAGTAAATAGTGATTAGAAAGAAAACTTCTCACTAATCACTATTTACTAATATCTTTATTTTTAAATATTTGCTTTGAATTGCTCTAAGAAACGAACATCATTTTCGTAGAACATACGGATATCGCCAATTTGGTATAAAAGCATCGCAATACGCTCTACTCCCATTCCAAAAGCAAAACCATTGAATTCGTCCGGATTGATATCACAGTTTTTAAGAACGTTTGGATCAACCATTCCGCAGCCTCCAATTTCTAGCCAGCCAGTTCCTTTTGTAATACGATAATCTGTTTCGGTTTTTAAACCCCAATAGATATCAATTTCGGCACTTGGTTCTGTAAATGGAAAGTATGACGGACGCAAACGAATTTTCGATTTTCCGAACATTTCTTTGGTGAAATAAAGCAAGGTTTGTTTCAAATCAGCAAACGATACATCTTTGTCAATATATAATCCTTCAACCTGATGGAAAATACAGTGCGAACGTGACGAAATAGCTTCGTTACGAAATACACGTCCCGGAGAAATAGTACGAATTGGCGGTTTGTGATTTTCCATGTAACGTACCTGAACAGATGATGTATGCGTACGCAACAACACATCAGGATTGGTCTGGATGAAAAACGTATCCTGCATATCACGTGCCGGATGGTATTCCGGTAAGTTCAAAGCGGTAAAGTTATGCCAGTCGTCTTCGATTTCCGGACCTTCAGAAACGTTAAAGCCAATGTTGGCAAAAATATCTATGATTTGATTTTTAACAATCGAAATTGGATGACGAGAACCAATAATAACCGGTTCTGCAGCACGTGTTAAATCACCAAAAACTCCTTTTATCTCCTGTTTGCTTTCCAGTTCTTCCTGAATAACACGAACTTTTTCTTCGGCAACAGCTTTTAAAGTATTAATTACCTGTCCAAAGTCTTTTTTCTGGTCGTTTGGAATGTTCTTGAACTCAGCAAAAAGCTCTCTTAACAAACCTCTACTACCTAAATATTTAATACGGAATTGCTCTAAAGATTCTTTGTTTTTATCATTAAAGGCTTTGGCTTCCTCTATATGTTGTTTTATCTTGTCTATCATTTTCCTTCAATAATTGAAGCAACAAATTTAAGAAATTTGTTCCAAGTATGGTGTTTAAAGTTTAAAGTTTCCTTTACAAGTCATGATATTCAATCTGCGACTATTTTATCAGACTTATTTTGCTTTCGATTTCCTGCACTCTTTTTAACCAAAAATCTATTCCTTCCTGATTTTTAATAATTTCTTTTTTAGATTGAGACGAAACCCTGCTTAATTCGTACCAGTTTTTCTGATAGTCTTTTTCTCTCTCCTGTTTATTGACTGGTTCTGTTCTGGAACGCCAAAAATCCATATTTTTAAGATATGTCTCTTTCTTGTCTTCAAAATATTCGATTAGTTTTTCCTTAGAATTAGGGATGTAGCCCGGACCACTACAGCCACAGGAATGAAAAGCAATCCCAACCGAATATAAGCTTTTGATGTGTTCCCAACTTTTGAGATCATCTTTTTTGGGCGATTCAAAATCGAGTCCCATATTCGCCATTAAATCCCCACATTGTGGACATTTGGCTTCTACAACTGATTTCGCGCCTCTTTCTATATCATTCATCAATCTTCTCTTAAATGTCTTTCGACAATTAAAACAAGCGTAATGTGGTTTATAGGAAACCATTGCATATCTGCACATCTCTTTTTTATCTGTTTACCGTTAATCAGTTATTAAAAACTGAAATCATGAAATAAAACTACTCGATCAATTTTCTTTCTAAAAAATAATTCACAATCGCTTCTTTCATCAAAACGGATTGTTCTCCTGCTTTTAGTGATGGTAATTCTTCTTTGACTTTGTAATGTGGCCAGCCTTCGGCATCAAAAAAATCAAATTCATAAAATCCGTATGGTTCTAATAATCGACAAATGGCGATGTGCATAAGGTTTAATTTTTCATCTTTTTTGAATTCGCGGTGCACTTTTCCTAGTTCCTGAACTCCAATAAGGTAAATTATGGCATCTAAATCTAAGTCTTCTCCTTGCGAAAACTGATTAGATAGTATATCGACGAGCTTTTCCCATCGCTCTTTAAGTTGTATATCTCTGGACATTAATGTGATTTTAGATTGTTGATTTTAGGTTGCTGATTGCTGATTTGAGATCTTCTATAATCTAAAATCTGCGATCTGAACTCTAAAATTAGATTTGCAAAGATACGGCTTCAAACTTAAACACCTTAAAAAATTCAACACTTAGGAATATCAATTTAAATTTATCAAAAAAGTGCTTCATTAAAAGACTGAAACCTTTGCTTCTTTGAATCTCTGAACCTAAAAAATAATTCGTTTATATTTGCGCCTTAATTAAAACGAAAACAGAAAACATGAGTTTTTTTGATATTATTGTTGGTGCCCTTTTAGCTTTCAGTTTATACAAAGGCATCAAAAATGGGCTTTTTGTAGAGGTAGCTTCTTTTATTTCTTTATTGCTGGGAATTTATATTGCGATTAAATTCTCTTCTTTTATGAAGGAACTGATTATGAAACATGTTTCCTGGAACCCAAACACGATTCAGGTTACCGCTTTTATCCTGACTTTTATTCTGGTGGTTATTGGCGTTTATTTCCTGGCTAAAATCCTTACCGGAATTGCTGATTTTGCTTTTCTGGGATGGGCAAATAAACTGGGTGGAGGTTTTTTCAGGATTTTAAAGACCATTTTGATTCTGAGTATTTTTATTGCACTGTTTGAGAAAATAAACTTCAACCATACTTTTGCCAAAAAAGAAACTTTAGATCATTCGATTTTTTATAATCCGATAAAAAAAGTAGCTGCTTTTGTGTATCCTTCGATTGAAAAATGGTATGATACCTTTAAAGAAGAACATTCTGAAAAAACAGAAGAAAAGTAACAAAACACTAAAAATAATTCTATTACCTGGAAAAACAAAGCCCGGCAGTTTTTAAACTATTTTAGGTTTTGTTTTTAATCTATTATATAAGTTTTAAAAGTCCCAGCGGGGCAATATATTTATAGAAATTTAATCGCGCGATTGCAAAAGAGCTTCAGCGGAGCGAAACATATTGCGTTTTTTTATATCGCTCCGCAGGAGCTTAATATTCTTGACATTAATTGTTTTCTATAAATATTTTGCTTCTCCGAAGCTCTCCATTAAAAACAAATCCAACAGATTTTTAAAAACTGTCGGATTTTATCAAAATTGCGTTTATAATTATTTTACCAGTTTACTTCTAGCTTTTCTCCTTTTTTTAATGTGACATTTTGTTTTTTATCTCCATTAATCAAAGTTGTTTTCCCTCCGGTTTTTGAAGAAATGGTCGCTTTTTTCAGCATTTTATTCTCCCAACTCATTTCGATTTCAAATCCGCCCCGGGCACAAATACCGCTTACAGAACCGGTTTCCCAGGCATCTGGTAAAGCAGGCAATAATCTGATTTCGTTTTCGTCTGATTGAACGAGCATTTCGGCAACGGCTGATGCTCCGCCAAAATTCCCATCTATTTGAAATGGCGGATGCGCATCGAATAAATTAGGATAGGTTCCTCCTCCTCTTCTTGGTTTATCTGTTTTCTTTCCGTCAGGATCTACATATCTCAATAATTCTCTGTACATTTTGTATGCGCGATTTCCGTCCCAAAGTCTTGCCCAAAGATTAATACGCCAGCCTTTTGACCAGCCTGTCGTTTCGTCGCCTTTGATTTCTAAAGTCTTTTTTGATGCTTCGGCTAAGTCAGGGGTTTTCTCCGGTGTGATATGATTTCCAGGGAAAAGTCCGAATAAATGCGATTGATGACGGTGTTTGGGTTCTTCGTCATTCCAGTCAAAATACCATTCCTGCAAATTCCCTTTTTTACCAATTTGATAGGGATGAAATTTAGAAAGTGCTGTTTCTAGCTTTGTTCTGAAATCGGCATCGATATTTAAGACTTTTGACGCTTTTATCGTTTTATCGAAACATTCTCTTATCATGGCTAAATCAGCAGTTCCGCCATACATTGTAGCACCAATAAATCCATCTGGTGCAATGTATTTATTTTCAGGAGAGGTTGATGGTGATGTAATCAGATTTCCGTTTTTATCGGTAATCATCCAGTCCAAAAAGAATTGCGAAGCTCCTTTCATAATCGGGTAACCTTCGGTTTTTAAATAATTCTTATCTTGTGTAAAAACGTAGTGCTCCCAGATATGTGTACTTAACCAGGCTCCTGATAACGGCCAGCATGCCCAGCTTGGATCTTCTTTTCCAAAGTTTCCAACCGGATTGGTCATTGCCCAGATATCTGAATTGTGTGCCGAAGCCCAACCCTGATTTACACCATAAAAAGTCTTTGCCGTAATTTTTCCTGTTACCGAAAGGTTTTTGATAAAGCTTAAAAGCGGCAAATGCATTTCTGAAAGATTAGTGTTTTCAGCCAGCCAGTAATTTTCTTCCAGATTGATATTCATGGTATAATTACTGCTCCAGGGCGGATTTAAATATGGATTCCAAATGCCTTGTAAATTTGCCGGAACACCCAATGTTCTGGAACTGCTGATAAGCAAATAACGTCCGAAATTGAAATAGAGGATTTCCAGATTTTTATCTTCTTTTCCGTCAGCATATCTTAATAAGCGTTCGTTTGTTGGTAAATCCGGTGCTGTTGTTTTTCCTAAATCTAAAGTTACTCTGTTGTAATATTTTTGATAATCGGCAACATGAGCTTCTTTTAGTTTATCGAATGGTTTTGCAAACGCCTTGTTCAGGTTTTGCAATGCAATTGATACATCGTCTAGTCCTTCTGTTGCAGGATTTTTGTCAAAACCATTAAAACTTGTGGCAACAGACACATAAACATAGGCTTCGGTTGCATCTTTTAGCGTTAATGTTTCTCTGGAACTCGTAACTTTTCCATCTGTTTTTTTGATTTGGATCAGAGTTGTAAATCTTGTTCCTCTTTCTTTTACCTGCAGGTATTTTGGCTGAACCGGATATCCTGCATTTTCATGAATTGGAGCAGAGCCGGTCATCACCAGAATATTATTTCTTACTTCGACATTTGATTTTAGTAAACTCTTTAAGTTAAGATCAAAATTTAAAGCTCCTTTTTGATCAGCCGTGAATTTGATTACCATGATTTGATCCGGAGCTGACACAAAATATTCCCGTGTATATTTTATACCTGCCATTTCGTAACTAACTTTTGAGATGGCGTTTGAGATATCCAGTTCCCGATGATAGTTTACAGCTTTTCCTTTCTCGGAATTATTGATTTCTAATGTTCCTAAAGGTGCAAATGATTCAGAGTTTTTGCCTTCAATTTTTTTATTGAGCTCTTCGGCTAGTTTATAATTTTCATTTTTAAGCGCTTCACGAATTGCCGGAATATTTTTGTAGGCTTCCGGATTCATATTGGCATTTACGGGTTCACCAGACCAAAGCGTGGCATCGTTCAGATAAATTTTATCTGCGTTAACACCGCCAAAAACAGTTGCTCCGAGTTTTCCGTTGCCCAAAACCAAACTTTCTTCAAAATATTCGGCAGGCTGATTGTACCATAAAACATGACTGGATTGCGCTGAAATGTTTATATAGTAAGATGTGAAAAGTAAGATGAGAAATGTTTTTTTGATGAGGGCTGAATTCATTTTTTTATGCATTTTAATGTTACCAATGAATTGTTCCAATGGAACATTTTTAATTACCTTTTATTGTTTTTTAAAATGTAATTATAGAAAAACTTTTCACTAATCACTATTTACTAACCTTATATATCTCATTTGCTGTAATCATTTCCCAATTATCGGTCCTGAATGGCGATGCAGGAAATTTTTCTTTATTGAAAAGATTAATTACTGTATCGTCGTCTGCCCAGCCATAATGAACGGCTACGGGATTTTTTACATTTTCGCATGAAACAATAACTTTGTTATTTTTGATTATCGCTTTCGCGGAATAAAAAACTTTGTCGGCTCCTGCGATTTCGAATCCGTTAAGATTTTCAGCATTATCAGAAGTTGACAATCCACTTCCTGAATTATCGAAAGTAAGAATAATTTCGTTCCCTTTTATTTCCTGAGATTTAAAAGTTGGTCCGCTATAGATTTGTTTTTTACCGTAGACATTATTGAGGGCAATTGCCGCCAGGCGCAATCCAACGTCTTGTTTGTTTGTTGGGTGAATGTCTTTTGCATTGCCAATATCTGTAGTAACGACCATCCCGGTATTGGGAACTTTTAATGTTTCGAGCTGTGCTTCGCGGAGTTCTGCCCAACGGCTTCCAACTTTACTGTTTCCGTTAAACTCGTTAAAAGTAGACAATTGCACGAAGTAAAAAGGAAAATTACCCTGATGCCATTTTGTTCTCCAATCCTGAATCAGAAGCGGAAATGCTTTTTTATATTGTTTGGCTCTCCAGACATTGGCTTCGCCCTGATACCATAAAACACCCTGAAACGCATACGGAATTAGCGGATTTACCATAGCATTGTACAATAATGACGGATAAGTATTTGGTGAAATGGCTATTTTTACCTGTACAACATTAAATTTCCAAAGTCCTTCGAGTGGTATATTTTTGTCTTTAAACTGAATTTTCAGATCAGCAGGATCGCCGTAGATTCCGCCGCCACCTGAGTAATCTGCAATTCTGACCGCAATTACATTTTTACCTTCTTTTAAAACTCCTGTCGGAATTTTATAAACCCGAAGTGTTTCCCAGATTTTATTGGTTCCTACCTGAACTCCGTTTACATATGTTATGTCTTCATCGTCGACTTTAGACAAATGTAGAACGGCATCGGTTTTGGCTTGTTCAGCTGTTAGAATGATTGTTTTTCGCATCCAGACTACGCCATCGATATTGCCTATTTGCTGGTTTTCCCAAAGTGAAGGTACTTTTATTTCAGGCCAGTTCTGATCTTCAAAATTGGGATCTTTAAATTGGTTTTCATTTTGCATGGAAACATCAAAACCCTGAACTTTTTTCAGATTTTCTAAAACTGATTTTTTGTAGACTTCAAAAGCAACATCCATATCTACCTGAGGAACATTTGCAATCATGGTTTTAAAATCATTGCTTTTTTCGAAGGCTTCGCGACTTGTCCAGGTTTCTACATTGGTTCCGCCCCAGGAAGTATTGATAATTCCGATTGGGATTTTTAATTCGGCGTATAGTTTTTTAGCAAAAAAGAATCCTGCGGCGGTAAAATCCCGAATGTTCTCTTTATTGGCAACTAACCATTTTCCTGCTTTTAAATCTTCTTTTGGTGTTCCGCTTAAATCCTGAGCAACACCAAAATGACGAATCATGGGATAATTGGAATCCGCCATTTCTTTTTCAGCATTCATGACTTTATACATCTGAAATTCCATATTAGATTGTCCGCTACAAATCCAGACTTCGCCCACCAGAACATCTTTTATGATGATTTTATTTTTTCCTGTAATGGATAATTCGAAAGGTCCACCAGCATTTTCGGCGTTGAGTTTTATCATCCATTTTCCGTTTTTATCGGTCTGAATGGTTTTGGTTTGTTTGTTAAAATGAACTTCGACTTTTTCATTGGCATCTGCCCAGCCCCAAACCGGAATTTCTTTGTTGCGCTGTAACACCATTCCGTCAGAAAAAAGCAAAGGCATTCTAACATTGGCGCTTGCTATTGTACTGAATAGTAAAAAAAGAAAGATTATTTTTTTCATTGTTTTTGTTATTTAAACCACATAAGTGATATAAGAAAATTTAAGCCTGACAGGTTGTTTCAACTTATATTTTCTTATATCACTTATATGATGTTTTTTTATTCTATTGTAATCCTTCGATCATTGCATTTAATGCCTGAGTATCAAAAACAGTATTATTAGCTCTGTTCATAATTCCGAAACCATTGTTACCCAAATTCCCTTCATCCCAGTAAAAGGGTAATAATCCGTTTGCTTTAGCTTGTTTTACTAGCGTTTTTAAATAATAGGCTCTTGAATTTAAATGTAACGTTAAGGCAGCACCGGTTAAAGTTGTTCTTCGAATAGCACCAAACTCTCCCAATAAAACGGGAATTCCTTTATCTACAAATTGGGTTTTCATGAGTTTGAAGTTTTTCTCTAAATCGGCTTCTTCTCCATACGTTGCATTACGTTCTGTATCTGTTGCTGAATGGTAATTTGCTCCCCAATAATAAAACATTTTCCCCCAGGATTCGTCTTTGGTTAATCCGCCAAAATTCCACGGAGCATAATAATGTACTTCGACCATCATGCGGCTTGTTACTTTATCTGTAGGGAGTGTCAACATTAATTTATTGGTTTTCTCAATATCTGTTGTTGGTCCCTGAATGACTAATGTCCTGTAGGCATTTTTACCTCCGGTTGAGCGAACGGCATCAATAAAGGTTTGATGGTAAGAAGTCAGAACTGCCATTTGTACAGCATCTTCTACTGCAGGTTCATTGGCACTGGCAAAAAGCAAATGTTCATCGAAACCTCTTAATTGTGTTGCAATTTGTTCCCAAAACGCTTTTTGTTTGGCGTTGTTTTCTGCTTTTTTGGCTTCGGTAATATTGTTTTCAAGCCAGCCACCATCCCAGTGAATGTTTACCACTACATACATATTATTGTCTGCACAATATTGCACGACTTCTTTTACTCTGTTTAACCATTCGGTCTTTATTTTGGCTGTTGCCGGGTTTTCTAAGTACTGATTCCAGGAACACGGAATTCTGATCGCATTAAATCCATTTGCTTTAACGGCATCGATCAGGGCTTTGGTCACTTTTGGATTTCCCCAGGCAGTTTCGCCTCCGGTTGCCTCGAGTGTGTTGCCTATGTTCCAGCCTAATTTTATTTTGGCTGCCAGTTGTGCTGCTGTACTGGACATTCCGCTGGCATCTGCCGGAATTGGATTTGTATTGTAACTTGGATATAATCCGGTAACTGAAACTTTTTCTGTTTGTTTTTCTTCTTCTTTATCTGAACTGCATGCCCAAATACTTAGAAAAGAGAAACATAAAACAACGCTAAGTAAACCTCTTTTTATCGTTTTCATCTTATTTGATTGTTACAACAATTTCTTTTTTGATGTCTCTTGAAGAATTTCCTAATTTCAGGGTATATTTTCCTGGTTCAACTGTCCACTTTTTAGTTGTTACATCGTAATAAGCCAGTTCTTTTACCGGAACTTTAATCGTTACTGTATTGGAGCTTCCTGCTTTTACTAATGTTTTCTGAAAACCTTTTAATTCCTGTGCGGCACGTGTTATTTTCGAATCTGATTTTGAACTATACAGCTGAACCACTTCTTTTCCGTCTGTTTTTCCGGTATTTTTTACGTCTACAGCAACAGAGATTGTTTCGTTTTCTGTGTATGAAGTTTTGTCTGTTTTTGCATTATCAAAAACAAAAGTGGTGTATGATAATCCGTATCCGAAAGGATATAATGGTGTGATTTTTTTAGTATCAAACCAACGGTATCCAACCAGAATTCCTTCGGCATAATTTACGGTTTTTCCTCCGGGAAAGCTATTTGTGGCATGTGCCGGAGAATCCATGATTTGTTTTGGCATCGTCCAGGGTAATTTCCCTGACGGATTTACTTTTCCTAAAATTACATCTGCCAATGCGTTTCCTCCTTCTGAACCATTGAACCAGCTCCAGATTAATGCTGATGTTTTTTTGCTTACGGCATCAATATCAAAAGGCGCCCCGGCAATCATCACAACAATTGTTTTTGGATTTACGGCTAATACTTTCTGAATTAATTCTTCCTGACCAAATGGTAATTTTAAGTTTCTACGATCTGATGCTTCTGTCTCGTAATCACGATTAGAGCCGGCAAATATAATCGCAACATCTGATTTTTTAGCAGCCTCAACAGCTTCTTGTACTTTTGCAGGATCTAACTGATCGATAGTTACCGGACCATTTGAGGTAATGTTTCCTAAATTTCCTTTGTTTTTTTCTTCGTAACGTTCCAGATATCCTTCGGCATAATTAATTGCTATTGATGATGGTAATCTGTTTTTTAAACCTTCAAGTGGTGTAATTTCTCTTTTGGTTTTTACTCCTGCACCAAATCCGCCAAGGGCATTTTTTTTTGTGGCATTGTTTCCAATTACGGCGATAGATTTTACTCCGTCTAATTTTAGTGGTAATGCATTATTATCGTTTTTTAATAAAACGATGTCTTCGGCAGCAATTTTATAGGCATCCTGATAATGTGCCTCGGTTGCGATGCTTCCTTTTACACGATCTTTTCCGCCCATTGCTTTTACCTGAAATAATACGTGCAAAATTCTTTTGACATGTTTATCGAGCTCTGCTTCTGAGATTTCTTTGTTTTTAGCCGCTGCGATTAATTTATCGGCAAGGAAAAATTCGTTGAATGGTTTTGGTGTTCCCATTTCAATATCTAATCCGCTGTTTAGCGATTTTACTGTTGAGTGTACAGCTGCCCAATCTGAAACTACAACGCCTTTAAACCCCCATTCGTCACGAAGGATTTTATTGAGCATATAATCATTCTCACATAAATATTCTCCTCTAAATTTATTGTAAGCGCCCATTACGCTATAAGCATGAGCTTCTTTTATCGAAGCTTCAAATGCCGGAAGATAGATTTCGCGAAGTGTACGTTCGTCAATTTGTACATCTACAAAATCTCTGTTGGTTTCCTGATTGTTTGCTGCAAAGTGTTTTACGCAAGCCATCACATCGTTGTCTTGCAGACCAATAATTAAGGGTACTGCGATTTTTTTATTCAAAAACGGATCTTCAGACATATATTCATATGTTCTTCCGCCAAGTGGTGTTCTTACAATATTTATGGCTGGCGAAAGCAGCATGTCTTTATCTCTGGCACGTAATTCCTGCCCAACACTGTTCCCGAATGTGTAGGCCATATCTGCATTCCATGTTGCAGCCAAACCTCCTCCTGCCGGATAATAGGTTGCAAAATCATTGGTTAGTCCTGCGGGAGCCCAGTTGTCACGAGAAATTTCTTCGCGAACACCAAGTGGTCCGTCGGCCATTTTTAATTCCGGAATTCCTAAACGTTTTACACCACCGGAAGTAAACATACTGTTTCCGTGCAACATTCCGATTTTTTCTTCCAAGGTCATCTGAGCAACCAACTTGTCTATTTCTGCATCGTGTTCTGAACCTATTTCTTTTCCTGCGTATTCTTTTTGAATTTCATCAGAACCTGAACTTTGCGTTTCATTTTTACATGATGTAAATATTGCTAAAGTCAATGCCAATGAGAGGTATATGATTTTATTTTTCATGCGTAATAAATTTTAGTTTTTGAAATTCCACTATTTTTATTCCTAACAGATTTTTAAGACGGGTTAGGAAAATCAATTATCTATATTTTTTTGAATCTAACTGCTGCTCCACCGGCTCCGCCCAAATGTAATTTTAATGCATCTGTAGCTTTGACGGTTTTCTTCGAAATGGCGATTTCTGCCGGATTATGTGTTTCATCTGTTCCTTCGGCATCAGCATAAATTTGTGCTTCGTATGTTGCTTTTGGATCTAAGAAAGATAACGAAATATTTACGTCTCTTTTATTTTCATTTGTGATGGTTCCTAAAAACCAATCGTCACTTTTTTTGTCTTTACGTACGGTTGTAATGTACTCCCCAATTTTACCTTCTAAAACTTTTGTGTCTTCCCAATCTGTCGGGACATCTTTTAAAAATTGTAATGCCGGTTTTCCTTCGTAATTTTCAGGAAGGTCTGCCATCATCTGAATTGGTGCATAAATCGTAACGTATAATGCCAATTGCTGTGCAGCAGTTCCGTGTACTCTTTTTCCGGGATAACCTTGTTTTACCTCAACATCAAAAATTCCGGGTGTAAAATCCATTGGTCCTGAAAGTAATCTGGTAAATGGCAAAATTGTCAAGTGATTTGGCGGATTTCCTTCGCTCCAGGCATTATACTCTTGTCCGCGAGCTGCTTCTCTCGAAATCATATTCGGAAAAGTTCTGCGTTCTCCGGTATCTTTTATCGATTCGTGGTACAAAACGGCTAAATCATATTGCGCTGCTTTTTCTAAAATGTATCTGAAATAATTTACTCCAAATTGTCCAAAGTGCCATTCTTTCATATTTAATTTAGAACCTACATGTCCAATTTTTACAGTATGAATTCCGAGTTTTTTGTATAAGGCAAAACCTTCATCCACTTCTTTTAAATAGTTAATTAGGTTTGAACCTGTTTCGTGATACCCAATCAGTTCTACATTTTTCTTTTTTCCGTATTCTACCACTTTTTCTAAGTCGAAATTATCTGCGTTTTTTGTAAAGCTGAACATGTGCATATGGTTTTCGTACCATTGCGGCGTCCAGCCTTTGTTCCAGCCTTCGATTAATAAATGGTGAAATCCTTCTTTGGCGGTAAAATCTATATATTCTTCGGCATGTTTGGTTGTGGCGCCTTGTTTGTCGCTTTCCCAAAATGTATATTTCCCAATGTGCATTCCCCACCAAATCCCGAAGTATTTGTAGGGTTTGAAATAACTTGCTGTGTTTTTTAATTTATTGGGTTCATTCAGATTTAAAATCAGATACGATGTGATTAAATCTGCCGGTTTTTCACCTATTTGAAGTGTTCTCCAGGAAGAGGTAAATGTATCTTTTACGCGAACTTTTACGCCATCTGACCATGGTACCAAATCTGATTTCAGTTGTGTTCCGGTTGTATTTACCAAAGTCATACTCGCAAAATCAACCAAATTAGCTTCGTGAAAACTCAAGGCTAATCTGCTTTTACTTTCGATTGTAAGTGGTGTCAAAACGGTATCAAGTGTACTTACGGGAGCATCTTTAAAAAGATATTCGTCACGGTTTTCTCTGTTTGCCGGAATCCACCATGCTTTTCCATCTTCTTTTAGGTTGAAAGTTGTTTTTTCATCCATAATGAAAATACTGTCTTTTACGTTTTGCTTTGGATAGACATATCGAAACGCAATTCCGTCGTCGAAAGCACGGAACTGGATTTCCAGCTTACGTTTGTTTCCGCTTTTTTGTTGTAATTCAACGGATAATTGATTGTAATGATTTCTGATGTTTTTCTTTTCTCCCCAAACTTGTTCCCAGGTTTCATCAAAAGTCGATTTTTTGACATTTTTGATTTCGAAATCGGTACTTAAGTTTTCATTTCCTTTTAGTGTAAACCCCATATCTGATGGTGAAATCACTTCGGTTTTTCCGTGTGATACCGCATATTTTGGAGCATTTTTTACTAACTCAAATTTGATTTTATTTTGCCCGTTTGGTGAAGCCAGTTCATAAGCAGTTTTATTTTTCTGACTGTATCCAATCGTAATTGAAAGTAATAAAGCGGGAAGAATCAGGTGTTTTTTCATGATATTTTTCTTAATTCATTTTTTAATAAATCGGGTGTTGCAAATGCTTTCACCCGATTTAGAAACTCAACAAAAACTTATTTTTAATATTCTATGTGCCTTTTTTAAACACATAGAAACATAGATTTACTAAACTTATAAAAAGGCATTTCATTTGTTTAAACAAACATGCTATGTGTTAAGAAACTAGTTTCTTTTTGTATTCTTTTTCAAATTCTACTCACTACATTTTCTATGTTCTATGTGTTTAATTTTTCACGCAGATTGAGCAGATTTTTAATTTTTAATTCTCAATTTTTAATTCTTTTTTTATTTTATCCACTCGGTTTTAAAAGTGGTTTTTCCGTTTAATGGGTTTGAAGTTACGTCAAAATTGTTTCCGTTTTTGGTTACTTTTATTTCCTGTACTGCACTTCCGTCCGGTAAAAATACTTTGGCTGTAGCCGATGTTGTTTTGTCGCTGGCATATACTTTTAATGTTAATTTACTCCAATCCATATCTTTTGTAGATTGTGCTAAAGCAATGTGAGGTAATGCTGTTCCGTCTTTTACCAAAACTACGATTGGCACTTCGCCAGCTTTGATTTTATGCCAGCCAGATTGGTACACTTTTTTAGTCTGGTAATCGATCCATGTTCCTTCGGGAAGGTAAACATCTCTTTCTGTTACTTCTTCAAAAAGTGGTGCTACCAAAATACTGGAACCAAATAAGTATTCATTGTCAACTAACCAGGCTCCGGGATCATTTGGATATTCTACAAATAAAGCACGCATCATTGGTAAACCTTTTTGAGAACTTTCTTTTGCCTGGGCGTAGATATAAGGCATTAATTCATAACGCATATTATCTGCTTTTCTAAATCCTTCTAAGAATTCTTTGCTGTATAACCAAGGTTCGCGCGGAGGTTCGCCGTGGCTTCTTACGTGTGAAGTAAACATCCCGAAAGGTGCCCATCTTCTGTATAAATTCTCTGGTGATTTTGTTGCAAATCCACCTACATCATGACTCCAGAAACTGAATCCACTTAGGCCTAATGAAAGTCCGCCACGTAATTCTGCCGACATTGCTCCGTTTGAAGTTTCGGCATCTCCGCCCCAATGTAACGGATAACGCTGAGATCCTGCCCAGGTGCTTCTTGCCCAGATTAAAGTGTATCCTTTTTCTTTTTGTGTAATTTCGGCGACAGCCTTATTATATCTTAACGGGTATAAATTGTGTTCGTAAAATCCTGTTCTACCTGAATGGTAAATTCCGTCTGGCGGAGCGGCTTCTCCAAAATCAACTTTGAAAACTGAAACGCCTTCATCAAATAGTTTTTTCAATTTGCCCTGATACCAACTAACTGTTTCCGGATTTGAGAAATCCAGAACGGCATCTTCATACGGAAGATTTCCTTTTCTGTCTCTTACCGCTAAGTTTTTATCCATGATTTCAGGAAACAAGGTATTCTTTGATGTGAAATATGGTAATTGCCATAAACATACATGAAATCCCTGATCTTTTAAATCTGACATCATTTTTGTAGCATCCGGAAAACGCGCTTTTGCAAACTCGTAGTTGTTTCTCCAGTCTACATCAAACCAGCCCGTATCAAAGTGAATAACATCCGTTGGGATTTTGTATTTACGTAAATCTTTTGCTACTTCGCGTCCTTCTTTTTCAGAAAAATAAGTGATTCGGCTCATCCAGAATCCGAAAGACCAAAGCGGTGGCATTGCGGCTTTTCCAGTCAAATCTGTATATTGGTCTAAGATTTCTTTTGGCTCACCGATAAAGAAAAACAAATCGGCTTCGTCATCTCCAATGTACATTTCATTGGCGCTTCCAAAGTATTTTCCAAAGTCAACTGTGATTGGTGTTGAATGATGCATAAAAACTCCGTAACCACGACTGCTCATATAAAACGGAATTGGTTTGTACATCGTTTCATTTTGGATTCCGTTAGCGTCATCTGTCCATAAAACAACTTTTTGTCCGCGTTTGTTGAATTGGGTAAATGATTCTCCACAGCCAAATATTTTTTCGTCGGGTTCTAAGCTAAATGCAGCGCCCATACTTCTTGAATAATCGCTGTTTCTACGAACATACGAAAATGGAAGTGTTGGTGTATACGTGTTTTTAAAATCGGTATCATGAAGTGTACTTGTCAGTAATTTTCCGTTTTCATCGTAGATTTTTACGTGCCACGGTTTTGTCAAAATTTCAACTCTTCCATGTTTGCTTGTATAGCAGTGACCGCCTTCAATTTTAGAATATTTCCACAATTCAGGATGATTTGGCGCAACGCCGTTAATCAACATTAAAGATTCTTTTTGTGGATGAAATTGCGGACCAGAAGTGGTTTTGATTCGGATGGTTCTATCAGAAACAAACTGAATTTCGAATGGTAATTCTGGTGAAACTTCGTATTCTGTTGTTGGAAATTCGTTTGGTTTCTC
Organism: Flavobacterium chilense; assembly: GCF_001602525.1. Lineage (GTDB taxonomy): Bacteria > Bacteroidota > Bacteroidia > Flavobacteriales > Flavobacteriaceae > Flavobacterium > Flavobacterium chilense. Next base: position 613,829 of record NZ_LSYT01000002.1, on the reverse strand, counting down.
AACATCAGGTTTCATCATCATATTATTGAAAGCCTGACGTGTTTTATAATTGTATCTCAGATATTTTATGGTTCCTTTTCCGGTTGCCGGATCGAAAGAAGCCAATTCATCAGCAAAATAAAAGGTGTTCAGATAATTCTGAAAATCTTTACTGATATCTATTGGAGCATTTAGCACATCTGCATTTTGAATTTGTGCCGATGCTTTTGGCGTCAGCAACAAACTCGCAAATAAAGACAAGAACGCTATTTGTATTTTTTTCATTTGTTAATAATTCTAGATGTTAGTTTATCCTAACAGGTTTCAAAAACCTGTTAGGTATTTAATTTAATATCTTAATATAAATCTATCAATACCTAACAGGTTTTTGAAACCTGTTAGGATAGTGACTTATTATTCTGTTGTAATTACTATCGTTGCGGACTTTAATCCGTTTGCTTTTGCAGTCAATTCTAACCTTCCTGATTTAGTATCTGATTGTACAATTACCAAACATTTTCCGTTTAACGCCGTATGTTTTGAACCTTTGTAAGATTCATGACTTACTGGATCTCCACTGCAAACGCCAACTATTTTTCCGTTTCCTTTTAACGAGAAATTGATTTCGTTGTTTGCATTTGGAGCCAAAGTTCCGTTGGCATCCAGAATATCTACGGTTACAAATGACAAATCATTTCCGTCAGCTTTAATTGTGCTTCTATCTGCCGTTAATTTTAAATTATCAGGATTTCCGGCTGTTTTGATTTCGGTTTCTAAAACTGTTTTTCCGTTTTTACGAGAAACTGCTTTTAATATTCCGGGTTGAAAAGGAATTCTCCACATCACGTGCAAATCGTCTCCTTTTTTACTTCTTTTTCCAACTGATTTTCCATTAAGGAAAAGTTCTACCTCATCGGCTTTATTATAATATGCCCAAACATCTACGGTTTGTCCTGCTTTCCAGTTCCAATGCGGAAAAATATGCAGCACCGTTTTATCTGTCCATTCGCTTTGGTACATATAATAAACGTCTTTTGGAAATCCGGCTAAATCTACAATTCCGAAATAGGAACTGATCGACGGCCATTCATACGGAGTTGGTTCTCCAATATAATCGAAACCTGTCCAGATGTACATTCCGGAAAGGAAATCATATTTTTTAATCACTTTCCAGGTGGCTTCGTGTGTTGAACCCCAAGGCGTCTGAACCTGATCGTAAGCTGAAACGGTGTTGCCCTGATTTCCATCTGTAAATTTAAGATCCCAACGAACTGGCCATTTTTTTACAACATCAGAAACATTGTCATAATAACCGCGAGTTTCTAATCCCGAAGTTGTTTCAGTCGCGATGAAAGGTGTATTTGGGAAATTTTCTTTGTGATGTGCATAAGTTTGATGCGCATAATTATAACCAATTAAATCCAAAACTCCAGATGCAGCGATTGGATTAACCTGAACATTCTTTTTTTCGAATTGCAAAGTAACTTCATCGATATTCATATTAACCGGCGGATTCATCGCTGCGGTAATCGGTCGTGTTTTATCATTTAGACGCACAATTGAAGCTAATTCTTTAGCGATTTCAACACCATTTCCATTCCATTGTTCCGGAATTTCGTTTCCTATACTCCATATAAAAATACTTGGATGATTACGGTCACGACGCAATTGATCTACTAAATCTCTGTCATGCCATTTGTCCCAATCATTTGCATAATCATATTTCGTTTTGTTTTGTTTCCACATATCGAAAGCTTCATCCATTACAATGAAACCCATTTTATCGCAAAGATCAAGAAGTTCCGGAGCGGGAGGATTATGAGAAGTTCTGATTCCGTTTACGCCCATTTCTTTCAGAATTTCTAACTGACGTTCGATTGCGCGTGTGTTGATTGCAGAACCTAAAGGTCCTAAATCGTGGTGCATGCAGACTCCTTTTATTTTAACTTGTTTTCCGTTTAAAATAAAACCTTTGTTTAAATCAAATTTAAAATCCCTGATCCCGAAATTGGTTTTGTATTGATCAACAACTTTATCATCAACAATAATTTCGGTAACTGCTGTGTATAATTCCGGTTTTTCTATTGACCATAAAATTGGCGAATCAACTTGTGCATGTACATTTAAAATTGTTCCACTTTTTGGAGTAAGAGTGATATTTATAATATCAGCTGATCCTACTTTTTTATCTTCTTTATAAATAGTAGTTTCCAGTGTGAATTTCTTTGATTTCGAATAGTCATTCTGAATTCGAGTTTCAATATTAACCGAAGCTTTTTCAGCTGTAACTTTTGGCGTTGTCAAGTAAGTTCCCCATTGCTCAACATGTAATTTGTCTGTGGTTTCAATCCAGACATTTCTAAAAATTCCTGAACCTGAATACCAGCGCGAATTGGGTTGTTTTGAATTGTCAACCTTTACAATTATTTCGTTGTTTTGATCTCCGTAATTTAAATAGGAAGACATATCATATTGAAAACCTATATAACCGTTTGGACGTTTACCTAAATAATGTCCGTTTATCCAGACTTCGCTGTTTTTGTAAACGCCATCGAAAGTGATCGACGTTATTTTTGTACTGTCTGCAGCAGCGACTTTAAATGTTTTTTTATACCAGCCTAATCCTCCGTTAAGTGCTCCGCCTCCATATCCGGCAGGACTTTTTTCGTCAAATTTCCCTTCGATACTCCAATCGTGCGGAAGGTTTAAGGTTCTCCATTTTGTTGAAGCGCCAATAGTATCTTTGTCTTTTATGCTGTCGTTTAAATGAAAACTCCAATCTGAATTAAAAGAAACTTTTCGGTTAGCAAAAGCATCTTCTTTTTTATTGCAGGAATCTAATAAGATAACTGCTATCAGCATTAATAATACTAATATGTTATTTAAGCTTTTTCTTCTATACTTCATTTCGACAGGGTTTTAAAGTTTAAAAACAAATATAAACATACCGATAGGTGACTTTGTAAATCCCCTACCGGTTGTTTTATATTTTTAAGTATTATGGTTTTGGTTTGTAATGAAAAACAATCAAACAAACGCCTTCTCCTGTTCTGCTTTTATCTCTAATTACACCTAATCGTAAGGATGTTGCAGTAAGTTCTACTACTTTTACACTATACCAGTTGCTTACATCTCCATAATAATCTCCTCCATACAGCATTTCTAATCCTCCATTGAAGGCTAGTTTATTGTTTGTTATATCAAAAGAATATGTTCCTGTTTTTGTGGTTTGAACTTCTGTGGTAAGAGCGGTTTGTACTACTTTGGTATTGTAACCTCCGTTTAGGTCAAAGCGCATTTCGCCCCAGTTTTTGTTTGGCATTACCCATGAATTGCTTGCATAATCCGGAAACCAGTTCCAATAATCTGATCCTTTTGGATTGTATGGAAAATCTAATCCAGCCCATCCTACAGGATCAATAAAATCCAGTACCCAGGTTTTCCCTGTTACTCCGTTAGTGAGCATTGCCCATTTTGGGTCTCTAAAATAAGTTTCGTCGTTTTTTGCAATATCAACCACTACCGGAGCTGCCTCTACAGAACCTCCTCTTACATAAGCGGTATAGTAAATGGTATATTTACCTGCAAAAGGAAATGTAACCTGATCATCGCTTTTGTTCGAATGTCCCAGCTCATTACCATTTGCATCTACATATTTCCAATACGGAATTACGGTTGGATCTGTATTTTTTAATAGTACTTCGTTTGCGTTGGTAGTACTTTTTGTTACCGAAAATTTAATGGTTTCCGGTGTTAGTGTAACTGCCGGTAAACTGTTTCGATCTTCTGCCGGTTCGCAGGAAAATAATCCTGAACCAATGGTTATTGCAGCTATTATTATGTATAATATACGTTTCATAGTCATTTGTTTTGAGTTAATTACCAGCCTGGATTTTGTGTGATTGTACCATTTGAAAGCACTATTTGGGATTGTGGCAATGGCAACCAGCCCAAAGTTTCGGTTCTAAATGTTACTGCAAATTCTGAACCTGCATCATTGTTGTCAATGGCTGCTTTTGCTACATCAACACCTTGTCTGATCAGGTCAAAATAACGTTGTCCTTCGAGTGCTAATTCTAAACGGCGCTCGTTCATAATAACAGTTTTTGAAACGGTTATTCTGTGTGTGGTATTTTTAAAAGCACGGTCACGCACTTTATCCAAATCGGCTTGAGCCAATGCTGTATTTGTTCCTAAATTTAGTTCGGCTGCCATTAGCAATACATCGGCATAACGAATAATTGCATAATCCTGATAGTTATCGATTTGGAAATTTCCTCCGTTTGCTTCTACAACAGCAACTCCTGCAGCATTGGTAATTGGGCAATATTTTTTCCATGAATATCCGGTGTACTGACGTTGTTCTCTGGCTTCGGCATTAAAATTCAAACCTTCGCCTGCATAATTAATGATTGTTGCATCTCTTCGTGTATCTCCTGCTTCATAAGCATTATACAATTTCGGATTTACGGTTGCTCCGCCCCAGCCTGTTGCATATCTGCCTATTGATCCGCCACGAGGTGCAATATTTACCTGAAAACGGTTTCCTTCGTTTAGGTTCCAATCGCCTTTTCCGGAACCATTAAAGCGAACTGCCCAAACCATTTCGGTATTGTCTTCTCCTGCAAAATTTTCAAAAGAAGCTGCTAACCAAAGATTGGCAAAGTCGGTAACCAAACCGTGTCCGCTATTACTTACCACATCATTGATGTAAGTTATCGCTTGTGCTTTTGTTATTACACCCGCCAAATCGGCTTTTTTGTAATAATCTGTGTAGAATAAAAAGGTTCTGGCTAAATATGCTTCGGCTGCCCATTTTGTAATGCGACCATAATTTGCATTTCCTTTTTGCGAATAATTATCGTTGTTTAAGTTATCAGCAGCAAATTTCAAATCATTGGCAATCAAAGCATAGGTTACTTCTGCTGGTTTTCTTGGCAATTGAAACTCTGTTGAACTAATAGTATGATCTAACGGAATAATATCTCCAAACATTTTAGCTGCCTGAAAGTGAAAATGTGCTCTTAAAAAACGGGCTTCGGCTTCGTATCTGGTTTTTAAAGCGGTGTCTGCTCCCCAGTTTATTTTGCTTAAGTTTTCTAATAAAATGTTGGCTCTGTAAATTCCTAAGTAAGAGTTTTTCCAGACATCGGCATTCATATCTTTATTGGTCACGTATAAAAAGCGATCCCATTCGATATCTGCCTGTGCATCGGCAACACCATATCCTCCAAAACAATCATCAGATGCCTGCTCACTAATTAGTAATGGTCCGCCATAAGCTTCACGCTGCAAAACATCATAAATAGCAACTAATCCCTGATAAGCATCGTTTGGGGTTTTATAAAAATTTTCTTCAACTTTAGTCGTAGAAGGTTCAGTATCCAGGAAATCACTTGAACAAGCTCCTAAAACAAATAAGCTTGAAACGGCAAATAATTTTATATATGTTTTCATCGTTTTCATCATTTAAAAGTTAACATTAAGCCCCATCATATAAGTTCTTGGCTGCGGATAATATCCTACGTCAATTCCTCTTGCCCAGGTTTGGTTGGTGTTCCCAAAACCAATTTCAGGATCCATTCCCTGATATTTTGTAAAGGTGAATAAGTTGTTGGCTGCTACATACAATCTGAATTTGCTAAAGAAGTTTAATTTTTCTGTCAGTTTTGTCAAATCACATCCTATAGTAACACTTTTAATTCTGTAGAAATCTGCATTCTGAACATACAAATCAGAGAATTTAGTGTAGTTACCATTGGCATCTGCTCCATAAGTTACTCTTGGTACTCTGTTTGAACTTCCTTCTGTAGTCCATCTGTTTAAAACATCTGTAGTATTGTTGGTGTAAGCACGAATTGGGTCGTGAACTCCAAAAACGTTTTGGCTGCCTGCTACTCCGTAGGTATAAATCGACAGATCAAATGCTTTGTATGAAAGGTCAAAGTTTAAACCGTAAGTAAAATCAGGATTTGGATTTCCGATTTTGGTTTTATCATCTGCATCAATTTTTCCGTCACCATTTAAATCTACGAAACGTACATCTCCAGGTTGTGCATTTGGCTGTACACCAGCTGCAACTTCGGCAGCATTTTGGAAAATTCCGGCTGTTTTTAATCCGTAGAAATATCCTATTGGCTGTCCTACCTGAACACGGTTCAACTCATCTGTTCCCTGAAACAATAAGTTAGGATCTCCGTGAATGATTCCTTCACTGTTGGCTACTCTGATTACTTTATTTTCGTTGTGTGAAATATTTCCGTTTACAGAGAAGTTCCAGTCTTTTCCAAATTTAGTATGATAAGCAAGGGCAACTTCAAACCCTTTATTCTGAATATCACCACCATTAATATAAGGAGCTGTTGCACCTGCATAAGCCGGAATAGAAGCCAATACCAGCCAGTCTTTTGTTTTTTTATCATAATAATCAAACGTTAAAGTCAGATTATTGAATAAAGTGGCATCGAAACCAAAATCTAATTGCTCTGAAGTTTCCCATTTGAGGTCTTTGTTTGAAAGCTGATCCGGGCTTGCTCCAGTTTGAAGGGTTTCGTCTGTAGTACCAAAATGATAGTTTTTATTGTATGTACTAATGGTAGACATATAAGAAAAGGCAGGAATCTGGTCATTACCATTTTGTCCCCAGCTTGCTCTGATTTTTAGATTGTTTACTACTTTATTTTCAGGAAAAAAACTTTCTTTATCGACATTCCAGCCTGCAGAAACAGATGGAAAATTTCCGTATCGGTGAGAATCTGCAAAGTTTGACGAACCGTCTCTTCTGATGGTAGCTGTAAATAAGTATTTGTTATTGTAATCGTACAATAAACGTCCAAAATAGGATTGAATCGCATAATCTGCACGGTTTCCTTTTACGGTATTTGAGGTTTGATCTGTAGCATTGCTTAGATAAGCATGTGCAAAATCATCAAATGTTAAGTTTTTACCTGTTGCCTCCATAAAATCTGAGGTATTTTTTTTGGCAGAAGTACCAACTAATACATCAAAATTGTGAACTCCGGCAACGGTCGCTTTATATTGAATGGTATTTTCGAAAATCCATCCTAATGATTTTGTTGAATTTTGAGTTACACTCGAAACGGTATTATTGTCGTTTGATGAAAGCGAATAAACCGGTCTGAATGAACGGTAATTGCTATCATTCATATCGACTCCAAAACTGGTTCTGTAGGTGAAGTTTTTTAAGAACTTTAATTCTGCAAAAATATTCCCTACATAACGGTTCGATTTGGTTTCATTGAAGTTATTATAATACAATGATCCAACGGGATTACTAATATCTGCAGAAATAACTGAATGTGCAAAATTGCCATTTGCGTCATAAGCAGCATCAATTGGAGCAGCGTTCAAAAAGCTTCTGATGCCGTTGCTGTAAATTCCCTGATCTGCCACTCCTGAACTTTTAATGTTGGCAAATGAGAAATTTTCTCCAATTTTTAAATGATTTTCAATTACTTCTGAGGTTGAGTTTACATTGAAAGTAACACGATTATAATCAGACTGATTGGTTACTCCGCCAATTAAACCTTCTTGTCCGTAATAGGATAATCCGGTAGAAATAGTTGATTTTTTATCTCCGCCACTAATGGTAAGCGAGTGATTTTGTTTCATTGCACCATTATTAAATAAGTCATCCTGCCAGTCGTGATTGGGAAAAGCGGCGATTTGTGCTTTGGAATATAAAGGTGTTGAACCAGAATTTACGCGGGCTTCATTCATGATAGTGGTATATTCCTGAGTGTTTAGCAAGTCTAGTTTTTTAGCTACTTGCTGAAAACCGGTGTAGCTATTAAGCGCTACATTCATTTTACCGTCTTTTCCTTTTTTGGTGGTTACCAAAATAACTCCGTTTGCAGCTCTTGCTCCATAAATAGAACCTGCAGAAGCATCTTTAAGAACGTCGATTCTTTCGATTGCAGAAGGGTCCAGATATCCAATTCCGTTATCGACAACCACACCGTCTACAACATAAAGCGGCGTACTGTTTCCGGCAGTTCCTACTCCACGAATGTTTACGACCATTCCGGCACCCGGTTGTCCTGAAGCCGAGGTAACATTTACTCCCGAAGCCTGTCCCTGCAAAGCATTTACCACATCAAGACTGGCAACATTCTGAATATCTTTTCCGGATACTAATGAAGTCGCTGCCGTGTTTACCTTTTTCTTTTGTGTACCGTAACCGATTACCACAATTTCTTTAAGTTCAGCAGTTTCAGCCTGTAGTTTTACATTGATTGTTTTTTGGGTTCCAACTGTAATGGTTTGTGTTTTATATCCCATAAAGCTAAATACCAGTACATCTCCGGCTTTGGCTTCTATTTTATATAATCCGTCAAAATCAGTTGCTGTACTTGTTTTTGTTCCTTGTACTAAAACCGTAGCACCCGGAACTCCCATATTATCATCTGCCGATGTTACATTTCCGCTTACAAATTTGGATTGTTCCTGGGCGAAACCAAATTGTATCATAAACACACTAAGCAACACCGCCATGCAAAACGAGAGCGACATTGTTTTAAAATGATATTTGCTTTTCATAATAGTTAAGAATTGGTTAAATTAAGTTAGGTTGTATATGTAATTAAAGTGTAAGTTTCTGAGTAAACCTTGTTCGAAAACGTCTTATCACCAAATCGATTTTGTTCATTATTTTCCTTTTTAAAATTATTTTTCAAACTTATAGTCAAAATGATATTATCTTATGGTATATTTGACTACAAGTGTAAAACTTTTTTTCTATTTTAGCAAAATATTAAGGTTATTTTTTTTCTATTCTGATTTATTGGGATTCATTTTTAGCAATACAATAACTTTGAATCCTAAACTGAATCAGGAAATGACACATGAAATACCAGACTATAATTTTGACATTCAATTCTTTAAGAAGTTTCTGCTTTTTTTGTTATTTTACTTAACAAATCGCAAACAACTGACTGTCATGTTTTTGAACTGTTAAAAAATTATTAAGTGACCAACAACGGCAGTTATGCATTTTATTTGTTTAATTTGTCAAAATTAATTTCGTATATGGCTAAGAAAGCAGAGACCGGGGCTATTGCAAATACTGAGCAGAATGCAATGAATGCAATCACGATTGACTGTGTTGTGTTTGGTTTTGATAAGGGAAGTCTGGAAGTACTTTTGGTTCAGCATGCAGAAGGAATCAGTAAAGGAAAATGGGGACTTCCGGGTGGATGGATTTATAAAAGAGAAAGTACTGATGATGCAGCACACAGGCTTCTAAATGAACTTACGGGACTGGATAATATTTATCTGGAACAATTGAAGGCATTTGGAGATCCGGATCGTTTCCCGCTTCGTCGTGTTATTACTATTGGCTATTATGCTTTGGTTAAACGTGAAGATTATAACATTAAAGCCGGTTTTACTGCTTCTGATGCAAAATGGTATAAGATTGACAGTATTCCAAATTTGATTTATGATCATAACGAGATTTTGTCTTATAGTATAAAAAATCTGCGCAACAGAGTTCGTCAGGCGCCAATTGGTTTTAACCTTCTGCCCGAAAAGTTTACGTTATTACAACTGATGCATTTGTATGAAGAAATACTAGGTGTAGAGATGGACAAATCAAACTTTAGACGAAAAATTCTGCATATGAAACTCTTGGTAGCACTGGAAGAAAAGCAACAGGACGTTTCTCACAGGGCTGCAAAATTGTATAAATTTGACCCTGCGATTTATAATAAACTTACTGAGAAAGGATTTAATTTTGAGTTTTAATATTCTCTTATAATAGCATGGCATTCGAACCTTTAACAACATCAGATATTCAACAACCTGCCATAGATGGCATTACGATCGATTGCGTTATATTTAGTTTTAATAAATCCAGCCTTGAAGTCTTACTGGTACAGCATGCCGAGGGTGAAAGCATTGGAAAATGGGGACTTTTGGGAGGTTACATGAAAAAAGAGGAAAGTGCAGATGATGCCGCTCACCGAATTGTATACGAACTTACCAGTCTGCATAATATATATCTGGAGCAGTTAAAAGCTTTTACAAATCCTAATCGTGTATTAGAAAGACGTGTGGTAACTATTGGTTATTATACTCTGGTTAATCGTGAAGATTATAATATAAAAGCGAGTGTTGCTGTAACCGAGGCAAAATGGTTTAAAATTAAAGATGTTCCAAATTTAATTTTTGATCATAACGAAATTCTGGATTTTAGTCTGACACAATTGCGTAATCGGGTTCGTCAGGCTCCTATTGGTTTTAATCTTTTACCTGAAAAGTTTGCTCTTTTGCAATTAATGCAGCTGTATGAAGAAATATTAGGTATCGAACTGGACAAATCTAATTTTAGACGAAAAATTTTACATATGAAATTACTGGTTGCGCTTGACGAAAAGCAACAGGATGTTTCGCACAGGGCCGCAAAACTTTACAAATTTGATCCCGAAATCTACAAGAAATTAACAGAAAAAGGATTCAATTTTGAATTTTAGAAGTGATTTTGAATTTCAAAATCTAACTATCGGGCAACTACACTTCAGAATCCAAAACTTTGCGCTATCTTTGCGCCTTAATAACATGTGCTAAAGCAATTGCTGTAGTGCCATTTATACCCAAAAAGACTTAAACTCGAGATAGAGAATTTATATATTAAAATGAAGAAGATACGTAACTTTTGCATTATTGCACACATTGACCACGGTAAAAGTACATTGGCAGACCGATTATTGGGCGCTACACAAACGGTTACAGCTCGTGAAGAAAAAGCTCAATTGCTTGACAACATGGACCTGGAGCGTGAGCGTGGAATTACCATTAAAAGTCACGCCATTCAAATGGAATACACGTACAAAGGCGAGGAATATATTTTAAATTTGATTGATACTCCTGGTCACGTTGACTTTTCATACGAGGTTTCACGATCTATTGCTGCCTGCGAAGGGGCACTTTTGATTGTTGATGCTGCACAAAGCATTCAGGCACAAACAATTTCAAACTTATATTTAGCTTTAGAAAATGATCTGGAAATTATTCCGGTTTTAAATAAAGTAGATTTACCAAGTGCTAATCCTGAAGAAGTTAGTGATGATATTATCGATTTATTAGGATGTAAATTAGAGGATATTATTCATGCTTCCGGAAAAACAGGTTTTGGTGTTGAAAATATCTTAGCTGCCATTATTGAAAAAATTCCAGCTCCGAAAGGAAATCCTGATGAACCATTACAAGCTTTGATTTTTGACTCGGTTTACAATCCGTTTCGTGGAATTGAAGTAATTTTTAGAGTTGTAAACGGTGAAATTAAAAAAGGGCAAAAAATTAAATTCATGGCTACGGACAATGAGTATTTTGCTGATGAAATTGGAACTCTAAAATTAAACCAAGTTCCTAAAAGTGTAGTTTCTGCCGGAGATGTTGGTTATTTAATTTCAGGAATTAAAGAAGCACGCGAAGTAAAAGTAGGTGATACTATTACCGATGCAAAAGTACCTACAACAAATATGATTACTGGTTTTGAGGACGTAAAACCAATGGTATTTGCCGGAATTTATCCTGTAGATACTGAAGATTATGAAGATTTACGTTCATCAATGGAGAAATTACAGTTGAATGATGCTTCGTTAGTATTTACTCCTGAAAGCTCTGCGGCGTTAGGATTTGGTTTCCGTTGCGGATTCTTAGGAATGCTTCACATGGAGATTATCCAGGAACGTTTAGAGCGCGAATTCGACATGACTGTAATTACTACAGTTCCTAACGTTTCGTATCTGGCTTACACTAAAAAAGAACCAGAAAAAGCATTAATTGTAAATAATCCTTCAGATTTGCCAGAACCTTCAAAACTGGACAGAGTTGAAGAACCATATATCAAAGCAACAATTATTACTAAATCTGACTTTGTTGGAAACGTAATGAGTTTGTGTATCGAAAAACGTGGTGTAATTACCAATCAAACGTATTTGACTACAGAACGTGTTGAATTGAATTTTGATATGCCATTGGCCGAAATTGTATTCGATTTTTACGATCGTTTAAAAACTGTTTCTAAAGGTTATGCTTCTTTTGATTATTCTCCTATCGGAATGAGAACTTCGAAACTGGTAAAACTGGATGTTCTTTTGAATGCACAAACGGTTGATGCTCTTTCTGCTTTGATTCACGAAGATAACGCGTACAACATCGGCAAAAAAATGACCGAGAAATTACGTGAGTTAATCCCAAGACAACAATTCGACATCCCGATTCAGGCTGCAATTGGTGCTAAGATTATTGCCCGTGAAACGATTAAAGCACTTCGTAAAGACGTTACCGCAAAATGTTATGGTGGAGATATTTCGCGTAAGCGTAAATTACTTGAAAAACAGAAAAAAGGTAAAAAACGTATGCGTCAGGTAGGAAACGTTGAGATTCCGCAAGAAGCATTTATGGCTGTTTTGAAATTGAATGACTAGATTTTTTTATTAAGAATAAAGAAACAAGATTATAGAGAAACCTGATGATGAAAATTGTCAGGTTTTTTATTGAAAAAAAGTATTTCTTCCTTTCTTGTAAACCTCATTACTTATAAAAAATCCTTAATTAATTATCCAAAATAAACAGGTAAATACTTATAAAAAAGTAGGATTATTAACTCAATAAATTGAATTTTAATTCATTCGATTAGTAACTCTAAGGTTTTAACATTAAAAACATAACTTTAATCTTACAACCATAAAAATTACTATTATGAAAACTAAATTTTTAATTATTGTATCAATGTTAACTTTTTCATTTGCCAATGCACAACAGGCTGAAGTTGACTCTGAAATGCATTCTGCCAAAGGCATTACTTTTCAAAGCGGAGACATGTTCCTCGAAGGTTCTATAAAAATTAGTACTGGCGGTGACTCAGATTATTACGGATTTAGTCCAAAATTTGGTTATCTGCTGAATGATAAATTTGCTGTTGGGGCAAAACTAAATTACTCTAGTGAAAAAGTAGAAGCTACGAATGTCAAAACAAATGTATTTGGAGTTGGCGCTTTTGCACGCTATTACTTTTTAGAATTAGACAAAAAACGTTTTAAAGCTTTTGCTGAAGCTGGTTTAGGTTACGGACGTAATAAAATCGAAACTCCGCCAAACAGTGATACCAGTAACAGTATTACAGCAGATATTACTGTAGGTCTGAATTATTTTGTGACCAAAAATGTTGCGGTAACTTTTACACTTGCGAATGTATTGGCATACAACAGCGTTGCACCAGAAAATGGTAAATCATCAGATACTTTTAATTTAAACATTAATTTATTTGAAAACATTTTTGATCAGCCACAATTTGGACTTTTATACCGATTTTAGGTTTATAAAGAATCACATATCGAAAAGCTGTCTCAATTTGGGACAGCTTTTTTATTTCTATTCATTTTCAACCTTTGTATCTTTGATTCTCAAAACCTCAACAATTCAAAATCATATTAACTCATAAAAATGCTTGACGAAACCCCAAAACGATTTGACCGTATTGTTGCTATTCTTATTCAGTTACAATCTAAAAAAATTGTAAAGGCTCAGGAATTGGCAAACCGCTTTGAGGTGAGTTTAAGAACGATTTACAGAGACATCAGGACTTTAGAAGCTTCGGGAGTTCCTATTTACAGCGAGGCAGGTGTTGGATATGCTTTGATGGATGGTTACAGATTGCCACCCGTTATGTTTACCCGTGAGGAAGTAAGCAGTTTTATTGCTGCTGAAAAACTCATGCAAAAATTTACTGATCCTTCTCTTGGTTCACATTATGCTTCGGCGATGTTTAAATTAAAATCGGTTTTAAAAAGTTCTGATAAGGATTGGGTTTCGAATATTGAGTCGAGAGTTGTCATGCAAACCGCCGGACCCTTATTTCACGATAAATCACCTAATACTCTTGTGCTTTTATTTGAAAGTATTGCCGAGAAAAAGCAAATCCTGCTATCCTATAAAACCCTTGAGTCAGCAGAACCAAGTCATCGAAATATTGAACCTGTTGGTGTTTTTCACGATAACAACAATTGGTATTTTCTGGGCTATTGTCACTTACGACAAGATTACAGACAATTTAGAACAGACAGGATTCAGGGAATTCAGAAAACAGAATGTGATTTTACGATCGAACATGATTCTTTAGAAACATATTTAAAGAAAAACGAAACAATCCCAACAACAAAAGTCCGGATTTTAGTTTCCAAAAAAATCCTGAATTATCTTCGGTATGAGCAAAAATATCATGGGTATGTTTCTGAAAAAGAGGCTGGAGATCAGGTAGAAATGACTTTTATGTCACGCGACATTCAGGAAGGGTTTCCGAGATGGTTTCTGATGTTTGGTGATTATGCCACAATTCTGGAACCTGAAAAACTCAAAACCAGAATACTGGAATTACTTGAAAATTATAAAAAGAGACTTACATAAAAAAACTCCCAAAAAGAATTTCGTTCTTTGGGAGTTTTTTTGCTATTTCTGTGTTTTGATTACATTATAAAAATTATAATCTGTATTTGAGGCATCAGTAATTCCTATACTTCTGCCTATTGTTACAATTTGGCCTCTATGATAAGTACCGTGATTAATAACCTGTATCAAATAATCAGAAACAGGCAGTTCGCATTCAAACCAAGGGTTAACAATTTTGACTTCTTTCATTAAATCATCATCAGATAATGAATGAATTAAATCTACAAGTTTAGCAGATGAGTTTAATAATCCTGCAAATATTTCTTCTTTTGACAACTCGCTTAACTCTTTCTTTTTTGTCATTACAGTTTCAGAAATAACAGAAAACCAATATTCTTCGGTTCCCCAGATATGATCAAGTGTTTTTAATATACCTGAAAAGCTCGAAGGCACTTCGGCATAAAGCAATTCATCAGATTTAACTGAGAGCCAATTCACAAATTGTTGATTTACCCACAAATTGTAATCTGCATAATTTGACATTATCTTTTTTAAACTCATAGTCTTTGAATTTTAATTCTTAGTGAAATGCAAGCCTCATTATCTTTCCCAGAAAAAAGGAGGATCAATTCCCAATGCTCTTAAATACACATATCCTTGTCCGCGGTGATGTACCTCGTTATCAACAAAATACAAAATATTCTGAATTACCGGAAATTCATACTGACCAAAAAGATTAAATGTTTCATTAAAATCTTCGACAGATAATTTTTCCCAATACTGATTAATTTCTGCAGTTGCTTCGTCCCATTTTTCAAGATATTGCGCTTTAAAAATCAGTTTTTCTGATGCTTCTTCTGTGAATGGTTTTACTTCTTTAGTTACAATTCCTTTAAGTCCAGGAACTGCAATTGCTAAAAGTTCATCGGCTAGTTTAGCAAAAGGACGCATTCCTCCTATTGAAAATTCGAAGAAATCTTTTTCAGGAAATGCCTCAATTACACGACGTGTAAGGGCACGGTGACCTTGCCAGTGTTTTAATAAATCTTCAGGAGTGATCACTTGAGCAGCTAATGTTTTCATAGTTTTTAATTTTTAATATTTTAATACTTCAAAAGTATTGAGGGTCGGTGACAACAGTTTGTCAACAGGAAAAAAAACATTTCAATTATTTTTTACCTCTGTTACAAAGATGCACTTTTACAAGTGTTTACAAGCAAATAGGGCGATCCGGGATAACATTTTCATAAATTAGATAAAACCTTTGTACCTTTGCGCCTTAGAAACTTTGGAACTTAAAAGAAATGATCGAAGATAAAAATCCGCAACGTACCAGTATAGCGCAATTAGGTGAATTTGGCTTAATTGACCATTTAACCAAAAATTTTGATGTCACTCAGGAATCTACCATAAAAAGTATAGGCGATGATGCTGCAGTTCTGGATTTCAAGGATAAAAAAGTAGTCGTTTCTACTGATTTATTGATTGAAGGTGTGCATTTTGATTTGGCTTATATGCCTTTAAAACATTTGGGCTACAAAGCAGTTGTTGTAAACCTGTCTGATATTTGTGCCATGAATGCCAAACCAACTCAAATAACGGTTTCTGTGGCTGTTTCTAATCGTTTTCCGTTAGAAGCCTTAGAAGAATTGTTTGAAGGGATTTCACATGCTTCAAAAGAGTATAAAGTTGATGTTATTGGCGGAGACACAACCTCATCACAAAAAGGATTAATTATTAGCATTACTGCAATTGGTGAAGCAAATGAAGAAGAACTTGTCTATAGAAATGGTGCCAAACAAACCGATTTACTTGTGGTAACCGGTGATATTGGTGCTGCGTATATGGGATTACAGGTTTTAGAACGTGAAAAACAGGTGTTTCAGGTTAACCCAAACAGTCAGCCTGACCTGGATATGTACAGCTATTTAATTGAGCGCCAATTGAAACCAGAAGCACGCAAAGACGTTCGTACTTTATTGCATGCTCTTGAAATTAAACCGACTTCGATGATTGATATTTCTGACGGATTATCTTCTGAGATTATTCATTTGTGCAAACAATCAAAAGTAGGTTGTAATTTATATGAAGATAAACTTCCGTTAGATCCGCAATTTATTTCGACTTGTGAAGAATTTAATATCGATAGTACTACAGTTGCCATTAATGGCGGAGAAGATTATGAACTTTTATTTACTATTGACATCAACGATTTTGACAAAATAAAAGGAAATCCAAATTTTTCTATTATTGGTCATATGGCAGACGAAAGCGAAGGAGTTCATTTAGTAACCCGTGCCAATACAAAAATTGCCTTAAAAGCCCGCGGTTGGGATGCTTTGAGCGAGTAATTTTAAATATCTCAAAAACAAAAACGACATCTGTAGAGATGTCGTTTTTGTTTTTATTAGAAAAGCCCTTTACTTTTTGCTTTTCGTATCAGTTCTTCATCAGAACCTGATTTTATTTTGAGTAATTCTTTGAGACTTGATTTACGTTTCTCGATCGCATTTAAAGAGATAGGAATGTATTGCGGCATGTCTTCTATCGCTGTTCCTTTAGACAAATGAAACAAAATTTGTTTGTCGAACTCGTCAATCTCTATTTTATTATGAGCCGACTGGTTGAGTATTTTTTGTACCGACTGACTGTAATATTTATCATTTTTCATGACTTTATCGAATGCAAAAAGCAATTCATCAAACGTGAGATCGTTTTTTATAATCAGGCCATTGGGGCGTATAGTTCTGATAATTGTTTTTATTTTTAGCAATTCGGTATACATGGTCAGGAGAATAATTTTGCAATTGGGCATTTTCTCCATAAGGAGTTTTGCCAGATCTTCTCCTGAAAATATATTCTTTTCTTCATAAGCGGGCATACTTATATCCAGAAAAGCGACATCAAAAGTTGGGGTTTGCTGGTTTTCGATTAAATCATATCCTGATTTACAATCATGAGCCTGCAAAATATGAAATTCATATTCTTTAGGATGATAACGCGTTATGGCATTTTTATAGCCTTCGATAATAAAGGGATGATCATCGACAATTAAAATGTTTCGCTTAATTAATTGCGTAATGGGGGTTTGTGAATCAATTGTCATTATGTATGTAGGTTAATTTTTTGATCAATTGGAACTTTTATTATCAAAAGCGTTCCTTGCCCTTTAGCAGATTTTATGTTTACTGTACCGTGACATTCTGCCGCTCTGTATTCTATATTATGCAATCCTATACCGTTTTTTGTTCTCTTGGTGTTAAAACCAACTCCATCATCTTCGATTGATAAAAACAAGTAGTCAATTTCGCTTTTAAACTTGACTGTAATGGTATTTGCATTTGCATATTTATTGCAATTCTGAAGTGCTTCCTGGATAATCCTGTACAAATTAATTTTGATGGTATTACTCACCAGATCCCATTTGATATGAGGATCGAAATAAGTCATTAATTTTGCCTCGTACGTGTTTTGCTGACTTTCAAACAATTTGTTTAAAATCGCTACAAAATTATTAATTAATTCTGATTTTTCTCTGTTTAGATCATGCGAAATTTCGCGTATATCTTCTTCAATATGTTTCAGTTCGGTTAGATATTTTTTCCTTTTGGCGGCAGCTTCAGCCTCATCTATTTTATCTAAACTATCTAAACTGATCCTAACACCAAACATTCTGCCCAAAACACCATCATGCAATTCCTGAGCTACTTTTTTCTTTTCTTTAATACGAGTGAGTTCGATGTCATTTTGCTGCGAAATCATCAGGTTATAAATATCTTCATTGGCAATTTGCTGCTGTTGTTTGAAAAGTAACTCCCGATTTTTTGCCTGCTGCGTTTTGTAAACATAGAAAAACAATCCTATCAAAGTACAAATACTAAAAACATAAATTAAGGTTTTATTTTTCTCTTGTAAATTTGAGTTTTGATCTTTTATTTCGTTGGTTTCGTACTCAATACGAGAGAATTTTTCTCCCATTTTTCGTTCTGCTTTCACCATTTTTTCATTAATTCCTATATATTCTTTTGAGTATTTCGGAGCATTTTGAGGATCAACATTAGCAATTTGTTTAAGAGCATCTAAGGTATTACCTAATTGATTGGATGCTCGGGAAAGGGTTAGTGCTTGTTTTGAAAACTGAATTGCTCTAAATGTATCTTGTTTAAAAGCATAATATTCGGAAAGATGGATCTTACTGGAAATAACTCCTGAAGTAAGATCAAGACTGTCCCTAATCTTTAAAGATCTATAAAACAAATCAGGCAATTTATCAGATTCTTTTAGTTTAAATTTTGAATATCCCAGATTGTCTAATAAAATTGCATATAGACTTGTTCTATCTTCAGAAAGATTTTTTTGAGCCAATCCTTTTTCAAAAAAAAACTTAGCCTGTTTGTAATTCCGCATATTCATATAGATGAAGCCTATATTATTTAATGAAGCTGCTCTATATTGATAAAATGGTAGTATTGATTTGTCTTCTAAGATTGCCAAAGCTTTATTTTGAAATTCTAATGCCTTGGTATACTCCTCTCTTTCATTATACAATATTCCTAAAAGATTATAACTTTCATAATAAAGGTCATTTACTTTTTGTTTTTTCTTCAAACTACTTAAAGCCTTAAAAACAGCTATTTCGCTTTCAAAAAAATCACCTTCATTATATTGTAGGCTTGCTTTGTTTAAAAAAGTTTTAGCTAAATTATATTGATCATTTATTTTTAAATAAAGCTTTTCTGCTTTAAAATAATTCATAAAAGCACTATCTGAAATTGATTGAGATTCATAATAATCACCTAAATACATGTATGCCTTAGCAATATGTACTGAATCTTTAGAATTTTGTGCTCTTTCTAGAACTAATTTCGTTGTTTGAAGATAGGATTTCCAATCGCTCATGTTATAGTAACGATTAGCGACTTTAAAAATGTTTACTTTATTAAGTGAGTCATCTTTTTGACTTAAGATTATCTCTAAAGCTTTTCGGCAGTAATTTTGTTTAATTTCTAAAGGCAAATTATTTTCATTTGCTAATGAAAGATATGTAGGAAGACTATCTACTGACGAAGTTATACTTTTATCTAATTCTGTTTTCTTGGTACATGCCAATAAAACAAAGAATAAAAGCAATAATATTTGAGATTTTTCTTTCAATTTATGACTTTGAGTTTTACCAAAAATACTAAAACTATAGACATAAAAAAAGGCTGTCAAAAATTTAACAGCCTGGCGATATTCTTTATAAAAATTAAAATTTAATCTACCTTCTTATCTGTTCTAACAGATTGATTAACTCGGTCAAATTTCAATTCTCCTTTATTATCTATTTGATTGTTTCCTGGATAATAATCCCCTTTCTTCTGTTTTCCTGTCGCGCCACTTCCATCTGTATCAACAAGAGTATTTAGAATTCCTTTGTTTGTATCACTTTTTGTTGGGTTAGCAAATGAAGTTGCTACCATTACTAATGAGAATAATCCGAATGTTAAAGCTGCCTTTTTCATGATCTGAGGTGTTTTATGTTTGATTTTTTTGTTATGGGTATATGATTGCTTGTTGTTAATCATGGTGTAAAACTACACCCACATTTCAAAAAAATTTATACAAAAAATCTAGTTTGTGGTAAACCATACCCAATTGATAGTCAATGGGCACCAAATCAATGTAAATACTTAATTATTAGACTTCTAAGTAATTTCCTGCAACAAAATCAGCGATAATTATATCGACATTTGATTTATAAGTTTTAGAAAACGGAATCTTTTTAGAGGAGTTTTTTATGTAACAAACTGAGTTTCCGTTATGAATTCTCGAAATATAATTTCGGTTAATGATATAACTATTATGAATTCGTATAAAAGGATACGATAATATGTTCTCAAAATGCTTTAAAGTTTTAAAAGCAGTTATCATTTCACCGGAACTCAGGTAAATATCGGTTGAGTTATTATCGGCCTGAAAATAGCAAATATCAGCTGCATTGATATAGCGATAATCGCCATAAGATTTGATACATATAATAAGTGGCTGCTCAACAATGGTTGTTGTTTGTGTAAACGGCAGTACTGAAGAAACTATTTCTTTAGTTTCAGGGAAATTGGTTTCTAAAATGTTTCTTTTTAGCTTCAAAATAGTTTTTAATATATCTATTGATACAATTGGTTTTAATATATAATCAAAAACACCATATTGAATGGCCTCAAAAGCCAGTTCTTTTTTAGCCGTTGTAATAATTATTTTAGGCAAAAGGGACAAAAACCGATACAGTTCGTTTATCAGATTCAATGACAGATTGCTGGACATATCCAGGGGATCAATTTCTAGAAAAACAATTGAAGGCCTGTGTTCTAAAACCAAATTTAATCCATCCTGATAATTTCCAGCCGACGCCACAAAAGTTAATTCTGAAAACCCTTCTGCAATGGTTTTAGTTTTCAAAACACTTTCAGCATCATCATCAATTATAATATACGAATACTTTTTCAATTTTGATTTTTATTGATTTTTCATGAATCCCCTACAATTGCCCATTTAGTTTCATCAATACTTTTTGAAAAATTCTGTTTAGCATTTTATTCGCAATTAAAAATACGAATTTCAGTTATTCTGCAATTTCATTGTTAATACATTGCAAAAAAATGTTAACACATAAGGATGAAATGCAAAAAAGTCCGATCAAATACTTATTTTAAGATTAAAAAAATCCCAAACTCCGTTAAGGAATTTGGGATTTATATGATTTTAATAAAGAAAATTACATTTTCATCAACCAGTTTTTCATTGAAACTTCGTTTTCGATAATGTCTTTCAATTCAGAAATTTTCACTCGATCTTGTTTCATACTATCTCTATGACGAATTGTTACCGTTTCGTCTTCAAGCGTTTGATGATCTACTGTAATACAAAACGGAGTTCCAAGTGCATCTTGTCTTCTGTAACGACGACCTACTGCATCTTTTTCGTCATATGCCACATTGAAATCCCATTTTAAATCTTCGATTATTTTTCTTGAAATTTCAGGCAATCCGTCTTTTTTAACAAGCGGTAAAACCGCTGCTTTTGTTGGCGCTAACACTGCCGGCAATTTTAGGACTGTTCTTGTTGAACCGTCTTCTAAAGTTTCTTCTTTTAATGAAGTTGCAAAAACCGCTAAGAACATACGATCTAAACCAACTGAAGTTTCTACTACATATGGCACATAGTTTTCATTTAATTCCGGATCAAAATACTGAAGTTTTCTTCCTGAATATTCTTCATGTGCTTTTAAGTCAAAATCTGTACGGGAGTGAATTCCTTCTAATTCTTTGAAACCAAAAGGGAAATTAAATTCAATATCTGCAGCAGCATTTGCGTAATGTGCTAATTTTTCGTGATCATGAAAACGGTAATTCTCTTTTCCTAGTCCCAGAGATAAATGCCAGTTTAAACGGGTTTCTTTCCAGTGTTGGTACCATTTCATTTCGTCTCCCGGACGTACAAAAAACTGCATTTCCATCTGTTCGAATTCACGCATACGGAAAATAAACTGTCTTGCAACAATTTCGTTTCTAAACGCTTTACCTGTCTGAGCAATTCCAAAAGGAACTTTCATACGGCCTGATTTCTGAACATTTAAAAAGTTCACAAAGATACCCTGTGCTGTTTCCGGACGTAAATATAAATCCATTGCAGACTCTGCAGAAGCTCCTAGTTTAGTACCAAACATTAGGTTAAACTGCTTTACATCTGTCCAGTTTTTAGAACCGGTTTCAGGATCAGCAATTTCTAATTCTTCAATTAAGGCTTTTACATCCTGAAGATCTTCGCTCATTCCTTTTGCAAGTCTTTCCAGAATCTCTTTTCTTTTTGAAAGATATTCAACAACACGTGCATTTGTCGTAACAAACTCTTCTCTGTTAAAAGCATCTCCAAAACGGGCTTTTGCTTTTTCGATTTCTTTTTCAGCTTTTTGATTTAACTTTTCAGCGTAATCTTCAACTAAAACGTCAGCTCTATATCTTTTTTTCGAATCTTTATTATCAATTAACGGATCATTAAAGGCATCTACGTGACCAGAAGCTTTCCATGTAGTTGGATGCATTAATATTGCGGCATCAAGGCCTACAATATTTTCATTCATCTGAACCATTGATTTCCACCAATATTCACGGATATTCTTCTTTAATTCGACACCATTTTGTGCATAATCATAAACTGCACTTAATCCATCGTATACTTCGCTTGACGGAAAAATAAATCCGTACTCTTTTGCGTGCGAAACCACATTCTTAAATATATCTTCTTGTTTTGCCATAGTGATGCAAAAATATAAAAAGTACGTTTAAAAAAAAGAAAAATTATAAAGATTGAAGTATTGATTTCGTTATTTTTGTAACTAAATTCTTTCTATTTGTGTTTAATTATATAATCAACCTGTTTTTCCCGAAAGTTTGTGCCGGATGTCGCGCACTTTTAATTGTAAACGAAACCGTTTTATGTACGCATTGCCGTCATGAAATGCCTCTTACTCAATATCATTTAGATGCAAAAAATGAAGCTGTAAAAAAGTTTTTCGGCAAGATTGCCATCGAATATGCATCGGCACTTTTGTATTTTAACAAAAAAGGAATCGTACAGGAACTCATTCATAATTTAAAATACAGAGGTCATGAAGAAATTGGAACTGTTCTGGGAAACTGGTATGTGGAAGATTTGAAAGAACTGAACTTAGAAACACCTTTTGACGTTGTAATTCCGGTTCCGCTTCATAAAAGAAAACTAAAAGAAAGGGGATATAATCAGGTTACTACTTTTGGAAAGGCATTAGCCGAAGGTTTAAAAATTGACTTTAACGATTCGCTTTTGTACCGAAAGAGTTATTCTAAAACCCAGTCTAAAAAGAACCTTTTAGGAAGATCTGATAATATTGAAAATTTATTTGATGTGATTTCAGCAGAAGAAAACCAACACAAACATTTTTTGATTGTTGATGATGTTTTAACTACAGGTGCTACTCTTGAAGCGTGTTCGAGAGCTTTACAAAAAATTCCGGGAGCTAAAATTAGTATTGTTTGTATGGCAATGGCAAATTCATAAAACATAAATTCCAAATTCCAGGCTATATTAGTTTATAAAACACTGGAATTTGGAATTTAAAAAATTGGCGTTGAATCGCTTAATTCACTATTATTTTCTTAACTGTTCTTCTGTCACCATCAATTACAGTAACAAGGTAGATTCCTGAAGCTATATCAGACAACTGAATATTATGATTGAAGAAAGGTGTTGGATCAAACGAATTAGAATAAACTTTTTTACCTAAAATATCATGTACATAAACCTGAACCCGGTTTATGGAATCGCTTTGAAACTGAACTGTAAAGCTCCCTTTATTTGGATTTGGATAGAGAACAAAATCTACGTTTTGTAAATCCGGGGTTCCAAGGGTAAAAGTCTGACTACAAATATTTACTGATGCAGAGTTAATTTTTCCAAAATTACCGGTAACGGCATCACGAACTCTAAAAGTCCAGGTTCCTTGCTGACTTTGACCATTAAAAGCACTTAATGCATCAACAGGAACAACAATTTGACTTGTCGTTTTAGAGCAGTCTAAAGCAACTCCTGCATCATCAAACTGTAATGCCAAAGTCGACTGAACACCGCCGCAGCTTTTATTATACAAATTCACAATTGTGCCTTGCGGACTCACCATTTGAAGTTCGAAATCAGATAATCTTTCGTGTGTTACATTTACTAAAACATTTACATCAGAAACGGTTCCGGTTGAAGCCGGTACATTTACAGTTCTGGTGGTAAAACTTGTTGAAAAAGGAATATCAAAAGAATTTCCGAAACTGTACGAATCGCAGGTTGTAGTCGAAGTATATCCAACTGCAAAAGATTTACTGTTTATAGCATAGTAAACATTTCCTGTTGGCTGAACCATAACTCTGCAACTGGTTGAAGCGTCTACACTGGCTGGAATCTGAACGGTTTCGGAACCGTCGTTTGGTGTATTCGAAGCTAAAATAATAGGAAATGTCAACCCTCCATCTAAAGATAATTTAATATTTACATTTGAAGAGCCTTGTAAGGTATTGGTATTGTTTACTGACCAGGTTATGGTCTGGAATGATCCTTTTTGCCAGCCTATATCGTCAGTATTTTGAGAAGTAACCGCAAACGGCCCTGCAGTTGTGACTACATTTAAGGTCATCGAATCAGTATTGGTCTGAGCAGTTCCTAAAGCTGCATTATCTCTTGCTGTTAAAGTAAAATGCAATGTTCTTGCAATAGACGAAACAGACTCCCAGGTCGTGGTTAATTTATTTTGAAGTACTGTATTTAAAGCCGGGAAATAACGAACCGGTGAACTTATCGGATTTAAAGATCTGAATAACGGCCCATCAGGTTTTGTTGGATAAGCTACACTGTTATTATTTGTTGTTGTTGACGATGTAGCACTATCATATTGTTCCCAGGTATACGTAAGCGTATCACCATCAGGATCTGAGCCTGTTCCTGTCAGGACAAATGGTGTACTAATTGGAATGGTATAATCTGAACCTGCATTTACAACAGGAGGATTATTTGTTAATGGAATATTTACTGCACAGCTTTTTGAAGCAAGATTGTTTTGAATTTGTAAAATACTGGCGTAAGTAAAATAATCATCTGAATTTGACTGAACATCATAACCTTTTGAAACTCCTGCATAACCCATAATTGTAGATCCGCTGCCAGGTTCGACATTTAAGCCTGTTCGTTCACGCCCATCAAAAGAAAAAGTATGACTTCCTCCTAATTGATGTCCCATTTCGTGTGCCACAAAATCAATATCAAAAGTATCGCCCTGAGGTCTTCCGTCAGATGGCGATGTATAAGCACTTCCTTTTCCGATAACATCTGAAGGTGTCGGGTTATCACAAATACAGCCTATACAGGCTGCGTTTCCACCTCCGCCTGAAGCACCAAATAAATGCCCAATGTCATAATTTGCATCCCCAATTACACTGGTTAAAGTACTCTGAACTTCTTTACTCCAAAAATCATTTCCATCATTATCTGTTGATACTCCTTTAGCAGCATCAGAATAAGGATCTGTTTTGGGATCTGTATAAATAACTGCATCATTATTGGCAATCAAAACTACTTTTACGGCCAGATCTTTATTAAAAACACCATTAACTCTGGTTAAAGAAGCATTCATTCCGGATAACGCCCCAACTTTTGTACCACCAAAAAAAGCAGTATATTCTCCTGTACAGGAAAGAGCCAGTCTAAATGTTTTAAAAACTTTATTGTTTGCAGCCGATTTTGCAGTGGTATTATTCGAGTTTTTAGCAGCATCTTTAACATTACAAACTAATCGCGAAGCCGTATTAACACTGTTCTTTGAGGTAAACAAAACATAACCGGATTTATCATCCTGATTTTGCTCTATAAATTCTGATGGCTTATCTGCACGAAGTACCATCGTTTGTATTCCGATTGGTGCTACACTAAAATGAATTTTAGCCGTTTTATCATCTAACCCGCTTCCTTCATAAGCTCTGATTTCAGGATATTTTGCTTGTAATTCCGGTTCAAAATTTGAAGATTCCCAAACAGTAAATCTTTCTAAAACACCTTTTGAATTTGGGATTGTGATTTCAGCAGTATTTCTGGTAGATGATTTATTGGTTGTTGCAGCCAGTTTTGCTTTTAGAAAATCTGAATTAAGCTTATAGTATAATATTTCTGAATCAGACAAACTCCCTCTTTTGCCTGTAGCATCAGATGTTACTTTTTGCCACAAATCATCACTTTGAGCATGGATGTTTACACAACAAAAAATAATCAATAAAAAAAGTAGTTGTTTTTTCATATAGTTTGGAGTTTGGATTATCAAAATTAAGTCAATTAAATTAAATTCTTACACATTTACGACAATTAATGCTTTTTGACCGACCAGCGTCTCCTTTTTCACAAAAAGAAATATAATCTCATTAAAAATCAATTGAGCTTAGTACAAAATTTAAAATAGATACCATAAATTTGCACCATCTTAAATTATTTGTTTTGAAGCTCTTTCATTCTATAAACGATTTTCAGTCAACCAAGAAAACAATTTTAACTCTTGGTACCTTTGACGGTGTACATATTGGTCATAAAAAAATTCTGGAACGAATAACTCAGAACACAGAAAACGGAAAATATGAAAGTTTAGTATTGACCTTTTTTCCGCATCCCAGAATGGTTTTACAGGAAAAATCAGAAATCAAACTTTTGAATACGATTGCCGAAAAAACAAAACTTCTGGAAGCTACGGGAATTGAAAATCTTGTTATTCATCCTTTTAACGAAAGTTTTTCAAGGTTAACGGCTGAGGAATTTGTTCATTCTATTTTAGTAAATCAGTTTCATATTCAGAAAATAATTATTGGTCACGATCATCGTTTTGGAAGAAACAGAACAGCCAATATTGATGATTTAATTGCTTTTGGAGCCGAATATGGCTTTGAAGTAGAACAGATTTCTGCTCAGGAAATTCATGATGTTTCGGTAAGTTCAACCAAAATCAGAAAGGCACTGAATGAAGGCAATATGGATTTGGCCAATGAATACCTGGGTTATGCTTATTTTTTATCCGGTGAAGTGGTGAAAGGAAAACAATTAGGACGAACTATTGGTTTTCCAACAGCAAATATTCAGATTGAGGAAGATTATAAATTAATTCCGAAAAACGGAGTTTATGTTGTAAAAGCAATAGTAGACGAAAAAGAAGTTTTTGGAATGATGAATATTGGTTTTAATCCTACTGTAAACGGACAAAAACAAACCATCGAAGTAAACTTATTTGACTTTGATGCAGATATTTATGGTCAAAAAATTGAGGTTTCTTTATTGCAATATCTTCGTGAGGAGCAAAAATTTGGATCGGTTGATTTATTAAAAGCACAATTAAATCAGGACAAGACAAATGCTTTGGCATTTTTAAGTAAACTTTAGGAAAGCGCATGTATATACTTTTCGCCAATTTCAAATCATCGTAGTTATTTTTTTAGTAAATTTGACATAGAATTCTGTTTATCAAACATTTACTATTAACTTCTTTAAAAATAACCACTATGAAATTACCTAAAGAAATTACCAACGGTTTTTTGATATTCCTCGGAATAGGCATTTATTTTTTATTGATGAACGTTTTAGGTCTGGCTCATTTATTCTATTTACGTACCCTTAATGTGTTTTTTATATTTTATGGCGTAAATAAAACGATGCGAATGAATCTTCACGAAGGTGAAACCAATTTTGTATCGAATGCCGTTTCTGCAATGGCAACTTCTGTGGTTGGTGTAGCATTAAGCGTTTTTGGGTTATTGATATATAGTTATGCCAGAGGCGGAGATGCTTATGTAAAAACATTATCTGAAACATTCATGTTTGGAGGAAATCCATCAGTTCCAACCTATTGCATTTGTTTATTATTTGAAGGGGTCGCCTCTTCGGTAATTGTGACTTTGATGATGATGTTGTATTGGAATAACAAATATGCAGCAGATTAATTTTTAAAAATAAATCAAACTTTTTAACACTCTAAAATCATAAAAATTTACAATTATATGATTTTAGAGTGTTTCTTTTTTGAAAATACCTGTGAAATATTCATTTAAGTAATCAATATTGCTGATTAGAACAATTTAATTACTTTTGAAGCTTCAAAAACAATGTATCTATGAGCATTACCAAACACAACTGGACCAAAGACGAAATAATCGCCATTTATAATAAACCTATGATGGACTTGCTATATGAAGCAGCAACCATTCACAGACAAAAACATGACCCGAACGTTGTTCAGGTTTCTACTTTACTTTCTATCAAAACCGGAGGCTGTCCGGAAGATTGTGGTTACTGTCCGCAAGCTGCCCGTTATAGCACAGGTGTCGAAGGAAATGATTTAATGAGTGTAAGTCAGGTAAAAGCACAGGCTTTACGTGCAAAATCAAACGGATCATCCCGCGTTTGTATGGGTGCTGCCTGGAGAAACGTAAAAGATGGTGAAGAATTTGATCAGGTTTTAGAAATGGTTCGTACCATTAACAAACTGGATATGGAAGTTTGCTGTACGCTGGGTATGATTACCGAAAATCAGGCACAACGTTTGGCAGAAGCAGGTTTATACGCCTACAATCACAATCTGGATACTTCTGAAGAATATTATAAAGATGTCATTTCGACCCGTGGTTTTGAAGACCGTATACAAACAATCGAAAATGTTCGTAAAACGAATGTTACGGTTTGCAGCGGTGGAATTATTGGTATGGGAGAAAGCATCGAAGACAGGGCCGGAATGCTTGTGGCTCTTTCGACTTTAAACCCTCAGCCTGAATCAGTGCCAATTAATGCTTTGGTTGCTGTTGAAGGAACTCCAATGGAAGAGGAAAAACCAGTTGAAATCTGGGAAATGATTCGTATGGTTGCTACCACAAGAATTATTATGCCGGACACTCAGGTACGTTTATCTGCAGGAAGAACGGCTATGAGCCGCGAAGGGCAAGCGATGTGCTTTTTTGCAGGTGCTAATTCTATTTTTGCTGGTGACAAATTACTTACTACACCAAATCCGGATGTTCATGAAGACATGAAAATGTTCGAGATGTTAGGTTTGATTCCGCAAAAGCCATTTACGAAAGTTTCTCAGCCTAAAACAGTTGAAGCTGCTGATTCTCAATTTGCTTCATTGGGCGAAAAACCTAAATGGTCAAGACCGGGACACACAATTGAAAGAAACCTTGATGCTTCGATCAAATCAAAAATTTAAGTAAAAGAGTACATATATCTCGATAAATATTTTTAAATTGCTTATACCACTGAGTTATAAGCAATTTTTTTTTATTTATGAATATGAAATTAAAACAAATTGAAAGGGTAAAAAAGACCTCAAAAGCCGATTTTATTTCCCAATATGTAAAAAAACAGATCCCCGTTGTTATTGAAGAATTAACCGAAGAATGGCCCGCTTATCATAAATGGAAATTATCCTATATTAATGAAATTGCCGGAGATACCATTGTCCCTTTGTATGACAACAGACCCGTAAATCATGAAGATGGTTTTAATGAAGCTCATACAAAAATGAAAATGAGCGACTATATTGCTCTTTTAGAATCAAAACCTACCAATTACCGCATCTTTCTTTATAATTTGATGAAAGAAGTACCCTCTCTCAACAATGACTTTCTCTGGCCCGATATTGGTTTAAAACTGGTAAAGCAAATGCCTATGTTGTTTTTTGGCGGAGAAAATTCGAAAGTATTTATGCATTATGATATTGACTATTCTAATATTCTGCATTTTCACTTTCATGGAGAAAAGCAATGTATGATTTTTCCACCGGACCAGTCTAAATTTATGTATAAAGTACCTCACGCTTTGATTTCGAGAGAAGACATTGATTTTGACAATCCGGATTACGAAAAGTTTCCTGCTCTTCAAAATGCAGAAGGCTACATCACCAATCTAAAACATGGTGAAATGTTGTATATGCCGGAAGGATACTGGCATTATATGAAGTATCTCACACCCGGTTTTTCGATGAGTTTAAGGGCTTTTCCTAAAAACATTACCAATTTATCAAAGGCGGTTTATAATGTTCTTATTATGCGCTATTTTGATATTTTAATGCGAAAGGTAAAAGGTCAGAAATGGATTGATTATAAAAATGAAAAAGCAATTCAGAATACTCATGAGAATCTGCGAAAGAGCGCCTGACAGAAAAAGAAAGCCAGTTATAATTTATTGCAACTGGTTTTCTCTTTCAGCTAAAATTTCAGAATATAACTTTTCGAGTTGTAGTAAGATTATTTTCTAAAGTCACTTTGATTAACAAAACCTGATTTCCAGATTGCAAATTAGATATGGGCAATTCTAAACTTCCAACTTTCTTCTTATTGTAAAGCTGTCTTCCTGAAACATCAAAAACTGTGACTTCTTTTATGTTTTCACTAAAGGATATTATATTGATTGCTTTATTTTTTACAGATACCAGAATATTATTCTCATTATTTCCAAAATCGTTGGTTGCTAAAGTTGTATTTGTATATCTTAAAACCAGGCGATCTGTAAAAGTTCCTGATGTAGTTGTAAATGTGTAATTACCGGCACGCAAATCATGTATAACACCAGCTACTTTGTCTTCTATGTAAATAGGCATATTGCTTAAATCACCATCTGTATCGGATATTGAAATCGTAAAATTTCCTCTCATAATGGTTTTATATCCTAATGGAACTACATCTGTATCTGTAAATGGTAAAGCACGACCCTGAATTACCAAATCCTTATTTTTGATTATACTGTAAAAATCTGCGTACGAATTACCATTAAAGGATTCTGCATCATAATCTTCGTCATACAAATTGGTTGCTCCCTTGATGTAACCCACCAGAATTTGTTTAAAAACGCCTTGTGTATTCTCCAGATTTAACCAGATTCGGTGTCGTTCTATTCCGCTTTTATTTTTTTTAGTGTTTCTTCCCGGTTTAAAAAAGACTGAATTTCTTTCTTTAATCCGCATACTATTATTAAACACTACATTGCCCTGATTTTTACTGAGAACAAAAAAAGCCTGACCTGAAGCAATTGTTCCATCAGGAATTGTTTGATTCATTCCTGACGACAAAGAACCTCTGGTTGCAACTCCTCCCAGAGAATTATAAACGGCGTAGTCATCTGCATTATACTGATCATTTGAATAAGGTGTGTTATGTGTCCAGAAATAAAGCGCTCCTTTTATATTTGATTTGTTTTGCGATAAGAATAAATCGGCATCTAAAGCTGAAGGATATGGGTTTCCAATTAAGTTAGGAGTATCCATTGTTCCTAAATCCAAACTAATTTTTCCGTTGTTTGGCACTCCTTTAAATATTGCTTCGAATATCGAAGGAAGAGTGGTCGAAAAGTCTTGCGGACCACGAATAATATAACCTTTACCCAACACCATGATTTCTGACGGATCTTCTTCTTTCCAATCATTCAGAACATAATTAAAAGAAAAGTATTTATCTTGTAATGTATTGGAAGAAACATCAAACAATGTTTGATGACTTACAGGAGATGACCAGTAGGTATAATCGAATTTTAAGATTGGTGATGATTTTCTTTTTGCATGAACAATTCCTGTGTTTACTATTTCATCATCTGATTGATACAAACTGGCTGAATCTTCCAGTACTAATGTTCCTAATCCTGAATAATCAAATTCGAGGCCTAAAGTATTTGCATTTAGAAGTGTTACTGTTTTTCCTTCATCAATTTTACAGCTACAAACATTCGCTGTTTGTAAATTAGGATAATCTTCTTTAAAAACTAATTCTTTTCCGCCTGACGGAAAACCATCAGACCATGAAATACCATTCCAAATTGTAGATTCCAAGCAAAGTTTTAAACGTGCAATTCTGTGTTTAGAAAGCCCTGATACCGAATTAAAATCTCCTCCTATCATTAACCTCTGATCTGACGAAAAGCTCATCGTATTGAGTTTTCCATTTACACTCGCATTAAAAGAAGAATCGTAATCTCCTGATTTTAACAATCGGATTAATCGTAAAGCAGGGATTGTTTTATATGTTCCCGAAAAGGTTCCGCCAACTAAAATTTTATCATCAGGCTGCACTAAAAGACTCAAAACATCTCCGTTACTAAAACCAACACCTGACTCGAAAGTAGTATCTTAACTTCCGTTAGGATTTAATCTCAGAATTCGTTTTTGAGAAACTCCGTTATAACTTAGAAATGAACCTCCAATAATTATTTTCTGATCAGATTGGAGTGCCATAGTGTATACATATTTATCAAAGCCGGCTCCAACATTAAACCCCGAATCAATACTTCCGTTATAATTTAATCGGACCAAGCGGGAAAAGGACTGACCATTAAAATTATTAAAGCGTCCGCCAACCAGAATTTTTCCGTCGGGCTGAATCAGGATACTTTCAATTATTGCATCAGCACCAAAACCGGGATTGAAACCGGGATCAGGTGAACCATTTTCTAGTAATCTCACTATTCTTCCGGCAGGTGCATCATTGTAAGTGGTAAAATTTCCTGCGACAATGATTTTCTCATCCTGCATGGCAATAGCATATACCTGACTTTTAAATCCTGAACCCGTATTAAACGTATTATCAATTGCTCCGTCAGGCAAAATCCGAACCAGACGATTACAAGTTATACCGTTGTATTTGGTAAAATTACCTCCTAAGATTATTTTACTATTAGATTGCAAAACGGCTGTTTTTATTAAATTATTGGCTCCGGATTGTCCTGTATTAAAAGTATCATCAGATAAACCATTCTCTAATAGCCTTGTTATTCTTGAGGTTAAAACGGCATTGAATTTAGTGAAATTACCAAATACCATTGTCTTACTATTTTGCAATGACAAAACTTTATGAACTGCATTATCAAAGCCAATTCCGGCAGCCAGAAATCCTGTATCGTGTTCTCCGTCTTCATTTATCTTTGCTAATCTTCCCTGATTCTGACCATCAAAAACAGAAAACGATCCTCCTACATACCATGATTCATCAGGAGTATTTGCCAAAGCCAAAACAGATGCCGAACCTGGACCAGCTCCAACATCAAAATTTGGATCTATACTTCCGTCCGGGTTTAGAAGAAATATTCGGTTGACTGCAATTCCATTATAAAAACCTTTAAAAGATCCGCCAATCATAATGCGACCAAGATCATCCGTTTTAATAACCTGAACCGCATCGACAGTTAAACCTGATCCGGATAAAAAACCTGTATCAATCGTTGCATCTTCATTTAGCCGGATAATTCGATTAGCTGTTATTCCATTGTATTCTGTAAATTTTCCTCCCAGAATAATTTTACCGTCTGCCTGTATAACCATGGCATTTACATCATTGCTAAACCCTGAACCAATATTAAAACCGGGATCAATTGTACCATTTGAAAATAAACGTGCAATACGATTAATTGCAACTCCATTAAATGCTGTAAAATTACCTGAGATTAAAACTTTTGCATCAGGCAATATCTTAACATTTGTTATATTAAGAGCTGAACCCGAACCTGTATTGAAGGAGGTATCCAAATCTCCATTTGGAAGAATCCGGGCAATTCTGTTTACTGTTACATTGTTGTATTTTGTAAAGCTCCCAACGATTATAATTTTCCCATCAGGCTGCTGACAAACTTTATAGATAATTCCGTTCGTTGCTCCTATTGAAGTATTGAATGTTGTGTCCTGTGAACCGTCTTCGTTTAAACGAATAAGTCTTCCTGAACTATTTCCGTTATAAGAAGTAAAACTTCCCGCTATAATTATTTTTTGATCACTCTGGATATAAGAATCATAAACTTTACCATTTAAACCTGTTCCTGTATTAAAACTTTCATCTATAACACCGTCTGGCTCTAAACGGCTTAAATAAGAATTTGGAATTCCGTTTAGGCTCAAATAATCTCCACCTACAATAAGTTTTTGATCTGACTGCAAGGACAATGTTCTTACTGTATTATCAAAGCCGTCTCCATACAATCCGTTATCAATTGTATTAAAGGTAATATCTACTTTTCCTTGTTGTCCATACAGATGAATTTGAATAAAAAAACTAAAAAGAATCAGTGAGAAAATATATTTATTCATCATACTAAAAGTATTTAACTACAATTAAACATGGCTTAATTGTAAGAATTAACTGCAATGATAATTCTTTTAATTATCTATTACAATACCCACTTTTAGTGATATTTAGATTTGATCCCATAAAAAAAATCCATTCCGAAAACGGAATGGATTTTTAAAATTTAGTCTTATTTTTTTATTTAAGGATAATCTTTTTTGTAGTTACATATCCATTTTCTAATGTAATATTTACTAATAGAACCTGATTACTTATTGGTAAATTTTGCAGCTGCAATTCTGTAGCACCTACTTTATTTTTACTATAAAGTTGTTTTCCTGATACATCAAAAAGGGTAACTTGTTTAATGTTTTCTTTACTAGAAGTTACTTTCACCACTTTATCTTTAACCGAAACCAGTATACTATTATCCGGATTTTCTACATCTCCAATACCAAGTGTTTTGTTAGTGTAACGCAATACAAAACGATCTGTAAAAGTTCCTATTGCAGTTGTAAAAGTATAATTACTGCTTCTTAAATCATGGATTTTTCCTGTTGTTTTATCTTCAAGATAAATATCCTGATTCGATAAATCACCTTCAACCTGATCTATTGAAATTGTAAATTTACCTTCAACAGAACTACGATAACCTAACGAAACCATATCTGTATCTGTAAATGGTAATGCTCTACCCTGAATTACATATTTGTTTCCGTTACCAACACTATAGAAATCTAAATAAGGATTACCGTCAAAACTAACTCCATCATATCTGTTTTCAAATTCATTTGTAGCACCTTCTACATAACCAATAAGCATTTGTTTAAACAATCCATCGTCATTCGTCATATTTAACCATAGACGATTTGTTTCAGTACTTTTTGATGTTTTTCCTGGTTTAAAAAACTGTGTATTATCTGCTGCCGGTAAACGCATTAAATTATTAAAAGTAACTGTTCCTCCTGCATTAGTACTGGCAAAGAATGATTGTCCTGCCGCTATTTTACCAGATGGCATACGGGAATCATTTCCTGGTATACTACCACTAGGTGCTGGTAATGATGTTGCTGTACCACCTGTAAGGTTATAAGATGCATAGTCATTCCCATCATATTGATATGCACCCGAAAGATTTACCGGCGTATTATGAGTCCAGAAGTATAAGGTTCCATCCAAAAATAAGTTTGCCCCTAAAAACTTTTTAGCGTCAAGAGCAGATGGATATGGATTTCCAATTAAATAATTTTTATTTGCTACTAAAGTTTCACCTGATAAATCACCATTATTTGGCGTACCTATAAAAGAAGCTGGATAATCTGCTTTAGCAGTAATAGAGAAGCTTGATGGTGCGCGTATGATATAACCTTTACCAACCACCATTGTTGTATTTGAATTTGTCTCAACCCAATTATCACCATTAAAACCAAAATACTTATCAGATAAAGTAAAAGGAGAAACATCAAATAATTTTTGAGGACTAACCGGTGTCGACCAATACACAAAATCTCCACGACGGATTTGTACTGCTATACGTTTGTAAGTAATATTTCCGGTGTTGATCGTTGGGCTCGTATTTGATTGCATTAAAGCCGAATGATTTTCGAATACTAACGCACCTGTTCCTAATACTGTTATTCCGTCTACTACATTCAAAGTATAAGAACTCTGAACGGATAAAGAAGCATTATTATTAACTGTAAGTATCTGAGCAAAGGCATCTGCTGTCGAAATAACCGGTTGCGGCACCCCGGTTGGTACTACAACACAATCTGAACTTGTTGGTATACCATTTGGAGTCCAGTTTGCAGCTGTATTCCAAATAGTACTACTACTACCATTCCATGTTTTAACAGTAGGAGGATTAATACTTACTGGTGTAGCCGGTGATACGCAATTTGAGCTGTTTTTAACAGTAACATTATAAGATCCTACCGCTACGTTATTAAATACTCCTGTAGTATTTGTATAGGTTGATCCATCGATGCTATAAGTTATTCCCGCTGCAGGAGAAGGTGCTGTAATTGTAATAGTTCCTGTGTTTACTGTACAAGTTGGCTGGCTCGTTGCTGATGCAGTAGGAGCAGCTGGTAATGCATTAATCACAAAAGCTGCTGATGTTCTACAGCTAGGATCACTTGGATAAGCAGCATAATATGTTGTTGTTCCTGGTGTATTCGTATTCGAAAGACCTGAACCAGCTACACCAACAGGATTAAATGGTGAACCAGTTGCAATTGGATTTCCACCTGCAGATGATGTGTACCAATTTACTGTTGTACTAATTTTCCCGCCAACTGGTGGAGTAATCTTCCAACTAAAAATTCCAACATATGGAGTTGTATTAGTTGCCCAGGTAGTTGAAATCAAGGTATAAGTTGTTCCTGCTGTTAAAGTAGCTGTAATTAAAGGTTCATTATTAGATCCGCTATCATCATCTCCTGCTACATAACCTGTACTACAAGTTCCCGGTACAAATGAACCAGTATAAATGTATCCCATTCCATCATAAGCTGTGTTTGGGTTCATTTCAAGAACATACGTTCCTGTTATATTAACCTGAAAAGTGGTAGCCACATAATTTCTTGCAGTGGTAGTAAAACTACAAGCACTAGCACTCGTTATAGAATTTGCCGGCCTGTTTGCTGTAGGATCAGTAGCTGTCCATGCGCCAGCAATTGTAAGTCCTGAGCTTGCAACAGGAGAAGCTACGATACTCCCAGATCCACCTACACAAACTGCTGCGTCTGTGATTACAATTTTATTCATCGTAATATAAGCTAATGAAGAATAAACAACAGGACAGCTTCCACTTTGAATAACGGCGCGATAGCTAGTTGTTGAACTGACATTTGTAGCCGTATAAGTTGTGGTAGTATTTGATATAGAATTAATTACTGTCGCAAAATCATCTGTAGAAGATTCCCATCTAAGGATCGTTCCTGTTTGACCACTCAATGTCAAAACTGTACTATTAGTCGCAGAACATACTGAAGTGCTTCCGGAAATTGTACCGCCAATACTAGGACTTACTGTTACAGGCAAACTTCTTGCTGCATTAGGTGTACAACCATTTACCGCCTGAACTGTAATATTTCCGTTTTGTCCAGATGTTCCTGTATTAACTGTTATAGATGTTGTTCCTGCTCCACTAGTAATACTCCATCCCGTAGGAACCGTCCAGTTATAACTAATTGCATTAGCCACGGGACTAATACTATATACCTGTCCGGTAAGTGACGGACATTGGGTAGCTGTTCCAGAAATTGCACCTGGTGTAGCCGGTGCAGCCGGACTTGTAATAAATGTAACTTCATTACTATCATTAAAAGTACAGGTTACTCCTACTGCATTAGTAGTATTAACAGTAGCTATTCGTTTATATTTTGTTACAATATTTGAACCTGTTGCATTAGGAATTGCAGGAGGATCATATGTTCTTGAATTACCATTAGAAGGCACATTAGTGTATGCACTGCCATTTGTTGAAACCTGCCATTGATAATTAATGTATGGATTATCTATTTCTGTGCCAGCATCATTGTACCTAAAAGTACCGTCGATTACGGCAGGATCTCCTCCAGCACAAAAATTAACTGTTGCAGGAGCAGTGATTATATTTGCTGTTGAATCGAAAGGGTCGATCTGAAAACTTACCTGATTATTACCTGTATTTTCATAATAGTCAAAAACCAAATCAGCATTGGCTGGTAAATTAACCAGAATATAATAATAATTTGTAGGCGATTGTTGTACCCATCTGTCAAAAACGAGTTTACTGTTTATATACAAACGTACTCCATCATCTCCTAAAATTTTGACTACATAACAACCTGCTGGTCGAGTAGATCGCATACGATAACGCACAGCAAAATTGTGTGTAAGTATACTAGCTCTTATATTTCCTTCAGAATAAACATTGAAACAAGTGGTATCATCATCTCCTCCAAAATTAAAACCTGTTGGAAACTGCTCAGAACCAACATCATAATATCCTGCATAATTAGCAGGCAAACCAGTAATAAAAGGAGTTGTAGTTTCAGAAAGTGTTGCGGGCGAAGGGTATCCTCCAGGTGGTGTTGCACCAGTAAAATTATAAATATGACCTTTCCATGTCCCTGTCCCAAATGCAGTTTGAGAATCTATAGTACTGTTATCCCCTACTGAGTTTAGAGTAAGCGTAATTGTCGATGTTGTAGTATCAGATGTAGTTGAACAATTATTATTCCTTAACAATAGAACTCTAATTTTTCCTGAAAGTGTTGCTGTCCATGTGATGCTAGCACCATTAGTACCATTGTTTTGGGCTAAATATGCATTACCAGTTGCATCATCAAATACTCCCAGAGATTCAATATTGCTACCTCCTGAACTTCCCCAAATATTCGGTACTGAAAAGGTATAGTTATATCCTTTTATTACATTTACAACAACATACCGTTGTGCGGCTACAGATCCAACTGTAAGAGGGTTCGTACCATCAATACAAAAAAACTGGTCAGCTCCAACTTTAGTTGTTCCTGCAGGATATGTTGTACACTGCCCATAGTTGTTTGATACTATGAAAAACATTCCTATGCAAAGCAGTTTTACACTTGGAATAAACGATTTTCCTGAAGAAGAAAAGGAATTTAATTTTAATAAAAAGAATGATCGAACGAACAAAAGTAGTTTTAGAATCATACAGATAGTGGTATTTATTTTTTGTTTTTGGGAATTGCATTTTTCTTACAAAAAAAGTGCTGATATTTAATATTTTACGCTTTTTCCGTTACTCTTGTTTTGCATTTTTATTTCAAAAAATAAATTCTATTTTTTTTGGAATCTTTTATTTACAAAAATAAAATTTAAAAAAAATAGACAAAACTTACCTCAACTACATCAAAAAGATAACTATCTTAATTTCAACACCTAAAAGAATATCCATTCTTTTTTTAAGAAATTACACTTCAAATAAACTATAAAAAAGAGTGTTTCGCAAGTCTTTTTTTTGAAAACATTGCTTTTCCGACAAACAACAAAAATATCCGACAAAATACATCATTTTAAAAATTATAAAAATGTTTCAGAAAAAAAAACTTACTTTTTAAAAGCTCGTTTTTTGATTTTTTGCATAAAAAAATCCATTTACAAGTATGTAAATGGATTTTTTTAACTGAAAAGTGAATTATTTAATAAATTATTTTTTTTGTTGAAGTATTGTTGTTATCTGAAACTACCTTTATCAGAAGCATCTGATGACTTGATTTTAAAGTACTTATTCTTAAAATATTAGATGAAATACCAGTTTCTTTATAAACCAATTGACCCGTTAAATCATAAACAAAAACTGTCTCAATATTTTCATCTCCAGAAGAATTAATTGTGATGATTTTGTCTTTTACCGAAACTTTCAAATTCTGACTTTTTTCTTCATTTTCTATTACCCCTAATGTAGCATTTGTATAACGCAGAACAAATCGATCTTTAAAAGTTCCTGTTGCTGATGTAAAAGTATAATTACTTGTACTCAGATCATGAATAACATTCGTCATTTTATCTTCAATATAAATCGCATGATTACTTAAATCTCCTTCTGCATGGTCTATTGCGATTGTAAAATCACCGGCAATTGTACTTCTATACCCTAAAGGAACGAAATCTGTATTTTGAAATGGTAATGCACGTCCCTGAATTACAAAATCAGTTCCGTTATTAATACTATAAAAATCTAAATATGGATTACCATCAAAAGTTTCGCCATCATACCTATTTTCATTATCATTTGTTGCCCCATCAATATAAGCTACCAACAGCTGTTTAAACGCTCCTCCATCATTTGTCATATTTAACCATAAACGATGTGTCTCTAATTCTGATTGTTTTACAGTATTTCCATTTTTAAAAAACTGACTATTATTTGTTCCTCCTAATCGCATTGCATTAGTGAATGAAATGGTTCCCGCAGCATTCGCACTAGCAAAAAAGGACTGTCCTGCTGCAATTTTACCTGAAGGGGTTGCATTATTATTGCCTGCATTTCCAGAAGGTGCTGGCGCGGTCCCTACACCACCACTAAGGTTGTAACTGGCATAATCATTTGAGTTATATTGATATGCCCCTTGTAAAACAACCGGAGTATTATGAGTCCAAAAATAAAGGGTTCCATCTAAAAATGTATTGGCTCCTAAAAAAAGATCTGCGTTTAAAGCCGAAGGATATGGATTTCCTACCAGATAAAAATTACCTGCTGAAACGGTCTCTCCTGATATGTTACCATCATTAGGCACCCCAATAAAAGAAGCAGTATAATCTGACTTTACAGTACTAGAGTAGTTTTGCGGACTACGAATAATATACCCCTTACCGATAACCATATTTGTATTGGGATCTATTGACGCCCATGCTCCATTATTAAATGCAAGATATTTATCACTTAAAGTTAGTGGAGAAACATCTACTAATCTTTGAGGATTAACTGGTGATGACCAATACACAAAATCTCCCAGAATAATTTGTGAACTAGTACGCATGTAAACAATATTACCTGTATTAACAGCATTTGATGTTTGTAACAAACTAGCATTATTTTGAAAAGTTAATGTTCCTCCATTATTTGTTAGTGCATTTGATAAAGTCATTGTATCTGAGGATTGAATCAGAATATTTACTCCAGAATTTACCGTACAACTACAGCCATTAATATTTCCTGCACCTCCGCCAGCAGAAGTAAAATTCCCTGCAAAGACAATATTCTGGTCTACTGTTGGTGTTCCGTTTGACCATGAAGTAGTATAAGTATTTGTAACCAATCCTGGCACTATTGCATTAGCAGAGTTTAGCGAAGTACAAGTTCCATTGCTAACTGTAAAAGTATATGTATTGGCAGAAAGTCCACTCACATTCGCTATTGTTCCTGAATAGGGTTTTACAATAGCTCCCGGATACATTGTGAGCGTTCCTCCGGAAGGAAGTCCGCTAAGAGCAACGGCACCTGTAGGCACAGCACAAGTTGGCAATGTTATAGTTCCTATTATGGGCGCACTTGGTAAAGGATTTACAGTTACAGTTGTAAAAGCAGAATTTGCAGTAATACAAGTTCCATTTTGTACGACAGCTCTGAATTGAGTAGTCTGTGTTAACGCTCCCGATGTATAAGAAGTAAGCCCCGCAGTAGCGGCGATATCAGTCCAGGCTGAAAAAGGACTAATAGAATATTGCCATTTAACAACTGTACCTGTTTCACCTGACAAAGCTAAAGTCGCACTTGTAGAACCACTACAAATTGTTGTACCTCCTGTTACACTTCCTCCTACACTTGCTCCTGACACTGTTAGACTTGCAACATTTGCTGTACTAATTGTAGAACTACAGGTGCCTGATGCAAGGTTTGTTATTGTTATAAGACTTGTTCCCACAGTTGTTAAACCTACAGCTGTAAAATTTCCTGTTCCGGCTGTAGTAACCGTCATAGCAGCAGTTAAACCTATAGCTGACGGGTTACTACGATTGTAAGTTACAGTATAATTACCAAGAGGTAAAAGAGCTGCACTTGAAGTTAATACTACTGAAGAATTTCCGTCAGTTGCACAAGCGTTACCAGCTGTTGTTCCCGTAATGTTATAAGTAGGGCAGGTATAGGTTATTTTGACCTGACCACTAGCGCCTATACCTCCAATTTGAGGAGATCCAGAAGCTGAATTTATAGCTCCGCTACCTCCACCTCCGGGAGCACTTCCCGGATTTCCGGGACTATTTCCTAAAAGTAAACTTGAAATAGCGGCACCACCAACACCACCGGTAGGATTAGCACCATTACCTCCTGCACCTGAAGAAAGACCTAATGTTAACAAAGCCGAGCTACCGTTTCCTCCTCCTGAACCTGCAGTTTTTGTAGTACCAAATGAAGCAGTAGTAGTACCACCAGAACCTCCCGATGGTGTATTTCCAGTTGTATTTGCAGATCCTCCTGCTCCACCGGCAGCTAGAACTACTGCCTCGTATCCTGTAATAGTTGAACTTCCGCCACTTGCTCCATCGGTAAGAGTTCCTGATGTTTGTCCTGCAACAACAACATTTAAAGTTGCGCCAACTCCTACCGTAATAGTTCCAGAAACATATGCACCACCACCACCACCGGCTCCTCCTCTACCCAGAAGTAAACCGGCACCACTTGCTCCACCACCGGCACCACCACCGCCCCATGCCTGAACAGACATGCTTGTAACTCCTGCAGGAACTACTAAAGAACCATTGGTTGTAAATGTAGTAGTGGTCTGAGACCATGAATAAATACTAATAAAAACGAATAACAAAGATAGTTTTAGTCTCATAATAGTAGGATTTAAGATTAAAAACAATAATTCTTCTGCGCTATTGATAGGAAATATTAAAAAAAAAGATTTTTTTTGCGACTTGAAGCTTAAATCTAAATTCCATTTTTATTTAAAAAAGCGCTACATCTAAGTTACTGAAATAAAGATACTTATAATATAAAAAGTGATATTTACTTACAAAAATTGTATTTCCTGAAATTATTTAACTTAGTTTTCCCAAAAAATTACTCTTTTAGTTGTATATTCTTACTTTTTGTAAAAAAAAGACAAAATTTTATCATTTCTAAAATTCAATACTCTAAACCATGATAAACCAAGAAGTTTTGTTAAAATTAGAACACTTTTGCGCCTATCAGGAGCGATGCCATGCAGAGGTTGTTACTAAACTATATAGTTTAAAAATCACACCCGATGAAATTGATGCTGTCATAGTGAGACTTATAGAAACTAATTTTTTAAATGAAACCCGCTTTGCATGCAGCTTTGCCAGAGGAAAACACCGTATTAAACATTGGGGAAAAATCAGAATTACCAATGAGCTTAAAATGAGACAAATTTCAACATTCAACATTGCGCTAGCACTAAAAGAGATATCAGCAGAAGAATACGAAACAACTTTTCAAGAACTTTCAGAAAAATGCTGGAATAGTATCCAGGAAAAAAACACGCTAAAAAAGAAAAAGAAATTCTGCGATTATATGTTACGGAGAGGATATGAAAGTTTTCTAGTTTACGACAAAGTTACTTTTCTCGAAAAAGAAATTTAATAATTTG
This sequence comes from Flavobacterium chilense, assembly GCF_001602525.1. Taxonomy (GTDB): domain Bacteria; phylum Bacteroidota; class Bacteroidia; order Flavobacteriales; family Flavobacteriaceae; genus Flavobacterium; species Flavobacterium chilense. The sequence goes on along the minus strand of NZ_LSYT01000002.1, from coordinate 570,727 downwards.
AGATTTAAAAAAAGGTCAAAAAACCCACTAAATTTTCTTACTTTCTGCAAGTTCATTTTTTCGTTTATTTTGAAGAATAATCATCTTTCCTCGCTTTTTTTGAATAAAAAACTCAAAAAATCTTAAAATCAAGAGCTTAAATTGCGATTTTTCTTATATTTAAAAACTCCATTTTATAAGAAATAACATAAATTGACAATTTCTATAGTGTCTTTTATCGAGTATTTTAACATTTCATCGATTATATCCCCATTCTCAAAACCTCCATTTATTCAAACCCGTAGATGTATCTATATTTGCGCTGGCGTGAAGTACTATGCCAGCATAACAAGTTGATAGAAAACATTTAACATGAAAAAAATTTTACTTTTATTTTTATTTTTACCGTTTTTAGGATTTAGTCAGATTGACTTGGTAAAATGGAATGCTGCGAATGCTAATACTTTGAGTCCAACTTATTTAGTTTCTACTGTTACTTCCCAAAACTTATATTCAAATAACGGGATAAGTCTTAGTTATATTTCAAATAACAGCACAGATACTTTCTTTCAAACAGGAAACTGGCCAACTCCTGCAGATAATGGCGGTGAATATAATCCATCAAAATATATTCAATTTACAATAAAACCAAACACTGGCTACAAAGCTGACTTAAGCACTTTTACCTTTCAGGTAAGATCTGGTTCAGGGAAATTTAGAGTTAAATATTCTAAAGATGCTTCTTTTGCCACTGGAGTGAAGGATTTAATTACTGAAACTACAACTCCAAGTTCATGGACAACCTATAGCCCAGGTTTTTCGGCAGAAATTAATCCGGTATTAGAATCTGAAACTGTTTATGTTAGAATTTATTCATACAGCACCTACAACACTTTTGAAGTAAAAACAGGTACTGATACCAGCAATATTGTACCCCTTATCAAAGGAACCATAACAAGTTTTGACTCTTCCAAAATAATGGCTATCAATGACTATGTAAGTACAACAAAAGAATTAGCTGTAAATATTAATGCATTAAACAATGATGTTAAAAAAGAAACTGTTACATCCTTAACACTTTCTACCACTCCTCCTGCATCAGAGGGGACTGCACTTATCAATCCTGATAAAACGATAACTTTTAATCCTGCTCAGGGATTTACAGGAACATCTACTTTCAATTATACGATATCAGGACCAACAGGAACTTCTACAGCGACAATTAAGGTAACTGTTTCTGATCTTACAAATGATAATTTATCACTTTGGAACGGAGCTTCATCAAGCTATAATCCTGTTACCAATGCTTATGTCAACTCAAATTCACCAGTAACAACAACAGGAGCATCACTTAATTATATTTACCAAAACACTACAACAGCTTTTTTTCAAACAGGAAATTGGCCAACTCCACAGCAAAATGGAGGTAGCTATGATCCTAATAAATATATTCAGTTTAAGATTAATCCCGATTCGGATCATCAATTAAATCTTAAGCAATTTAATTTTGTTTACAGAGGGAACGGGAAATTTCAGGTACAATATTCAAAAGACCCTAACTTTGCTACAGGAGTAAAAGTTTTAATTCCAGAGACTAATAGCGCTTCATCCTGGGCAACTCTAACTAATAATTTAGCTACAGACATAAGTCCGGTTCTTGCCAATGAGACTCTATATATTCGATTCTATGTATATAGCACTAATAATACTTTTGAAATATTAAATGGAAATGGAAATAGTGTTGGGCCAGTTATCACAGGAACTGTAAAAGACATTAATACCTTAACAGCAAATAATGATGCTATTTCAACTCCTATAAATCAGGCAGTAACAGTACCAATTCTGTCAAATGATGTTATTGGTGGTTCTGCTTTACAACAAATAACAGTAACACAGCCAACAAACGGAACTGTAACGGTTAATGGTACATCAAGTGTAACTTTTACGCCTTCCAGTAGTTTTACAGGAACGACTTCTTTTACTTATACCTTGCGAAATGCTAATTCAAATTATTCATCAGCGACTGTTGGTGTAACAGGAACAGCTGCAGTTTGCTCTGCAACTCCAACAGCAGGAACTAATTACTGGAAAGGATTTGTATATACTTACACTGGAAATACGCCGGCAACAACTACTTATGTTGGATCTGTAGCCGAAAAAGCAATTTTTGACCGTAATGTAGGCGACGGTACAATTACAGGTGACTCAAGTGTAGAAGCAAATAACTTTTGTGGTACTGTTCCTAATGATAAGTTTTTTGTTCGTTATTTAATGAAAGCAACAACAACGGCTGAAACTTATAATATCACAATTGGTGGTGATGATGGAGTAAGATTGTACATTGATGGAACATTGGTTCCTTTTACTCCTGCAAATTCATGGACGGATCATAGTTATGTTACATATTCTGCACAATATACTTTTACTGCCGGTACACATGATTTTGTTTTAGAATATTATGAAAATGCTGGTTCTTCAAGAGTGTCATTTACTTATGGTGCGATAAAAGGCACTAATGCAACTCTTGCGTTTGGAGACAACAAATGGAATGTTTACGGTTTCAACTTACCAGATATATCATTGCCATCTGCTGCTTATGCCGGAACTTATGTTGACAATAATTTAAATATAAATACACAGGCATTTTGGGATAGAACCAAATCTCCATCTTATTACTCTGGCTGGCAAGGTGCTCCTATGAATGTGGACCAATTTGCAATTACATACAAGCGTCAGGGTTTTCCTTGTGGTCGCTACCAGATACAATTAGTAAATTGTGATGATGTTGGTGAAATTTACATTGATGGTGTAAAAGTATTTACCCAGGCAAGTTATACTAATACTGCAGTATTAATAAATGGCGGACAACAATATACTTTAAACAAAAATTCTAAAGTTGAAGTACGTCTTAGAGAAGATAATGGAGATGCTACTTTAGCTATTAATTTTATCGATGTGCCTTTTAATTATGATGGATCAACTGCTCCACCAACAGATTCGTCTATTATAATAAATAACAATCTTACATTATCAAATGATTTGCAAGTTTGTTCTTGTACAGTAGCCGCCGGAAAAACGCTTACAATTGCTACAGATAAAGTTCTTACTGTACTTGAAAACATTACTGTAAATTCTACTGGTAAAATAGTGGTTCAAAATAGTGGTTCTTTGGTACAAACAAATAACAATTCTACTTATACTGGTGACGCAACTTCATTTGAGTTATACAGAAATACTACTCCTGTAAATCGATTTGATTTTACATATTGGTCATCTCCTGTATCTGGTCAGACTTTATATAATTTATCTCCAAATACTCTATATGATAAATACCTTGAGTATGACTCATCAATTGATAATTGGAAATATTTAGAAGGAGGAAATTATGTTATGCAACCCGGAAAAGGATATATTGTTAGAGCACCTTCGTCTTATGCTGTTAGTGGCAATCCTCAGGTTTTTCAAGGAAAATTTGCCGGAGTACCAAACAATGGAATATTATCGACTCCTGTAACAAATAAGGCAGGTAATACTAGTACAACTAATTTATTGGGTAATCCTTATCCTTCAGCTCTAAATGCAGATCAGTTTTATGCAGATAACAGCTCTCTTATCAAAGGTACTTTTTACTTTTGGACACATGCAACTACTGTAATTCCGGATTCAAATGGTTATTACTCATATAGTGCTTCAAATTATATTTCTTATAACGCCACTGGTGCGACTGATACCGGAGATACTACAAACTGTACTACTTGTGGCGGAAGTAAGGCTAATGGAAACATTGCTTCTGGTCAGGGATTTTTTGTTGAAGCTAAAACTACAGGAAATGTTGTTTTCAATAATGCATTAAGAGTAAAAACAACAGCCAGCAATAACCAGTTTTCTAAGACAGCAAAAACTGCTACTGTAGAGAAAAACAGAGTTTGGCTGAATCTTAAAAATAATGAAGGAGCTTATAATGAAATGCTGTTAGGATATGTTACCGGAGCAACAAATGAACTGGATGATGCTTATGATGGTGATTCTTATGCATCAGGAACGGCTTTGTACTCTATTTTAGAAGATCATAATTTGGTCATTCAGGGACGTGCCCTACCTTTTGAAGAAGAAAAAGAAATAATTCCTTTAGGATACACTACAAGTTCAGCTACTCAATACACTATAGGTATTGAAAGTGTTGATGGACTTTTTCAGGATAAGAATGTTTACTTATTAGATAAAACTAATAATACAACAACAAATTTAGCCAGTCAAAGATATACGTTTACTACTGATGCAGGTACATTTAATGATCGTTTTGTTCTTTCATTTTACAAGAAAACGCTTGGAACTGGGGATTTTGAAAATGTTAAAGACGGTATTTTAGTTTCGGTAAAAAACAAAGTTATTAATGTGGTTTCATCTAAAGAAAGCATCAAGGATGTTACTCTTTATGATATAACAGGAAAACAGCTTTATAACAAAAACAAAGTTGACAATACCGAATTACAAATTCAAAACCTGTCATCAGCCAATCAGGTTTTATTGGTAAAAATCACTCTGGACAATGGCTTTATTACAACTAAAAAGATAATTTTTAATTGATATAATATAAATCAAATGTAAAAATCCGACAACGCAAGTTGCCGGATTTTTCACGTAATAGCAATTCTAAATTTTATAAAATATCCCCCTATAATATTCAAAAATGTACCTTTTTTAAACCCTTTTAAATTACTAGTTTGTCTATTACTAACCCTTGGTAAACTAAAATCAACCAACCTTTTTATGTCCCAAAAATCGCTTATTTCATTACATTCTTCTTTATTAAAAAAATCAATCCTGTTCTTACTTCTATTCTCTTCAAAATCTTACAGTCAGGTAGTTACCATTACAGAAATTCATACAGACTGGAAAGGATACTGGAAGTCTAATGCTATTACCGGAACAGGAAACCGACCTGATGATTATAATAATTTATTGGCTTTTAAATGGAATAATATTATTTATTCTACCGGAGTTGACGATAACACACTAACTACTAAAGGAGTAGTTTTCAGTTCTCAAAAGTTCAGATCTTTAAAAATAGGTAGTTTAGGATTAAACAGTAGTACCTATCTTTTGCAAGGCTCCATGATTGACAAATCTGCAACAATGGCAATTTTAGATCCGGCATTAGCGGGATCAGTTGCAACCGGTGCAGAACTGGCTTCCAGACTTACTGATGGTTCTAATGGTTTATCATTAGGAACAGGTGTTGCCAACATAAAAGCCGGTTCTGCCGAATTTAAAATTGGAACAAACAATCTAAACTTGCTTGGCATAGATGATGGTACTCCTGATTTAATTATAACACAAGTTGCAGATCCAGGGACTGTAAGCCAGGCTGATATTTTTAAATTTGTGGATATAAATGGAAACACAATCGGAAACGAAATATCTGTTGCATTTGGAGCTGTTGCTGCCGTAGGAACTTATAGTTTAGATTTGTTTAAAGCAGATGGAGGCACAAATGGTTTTTCTCCGGCATCTACAAGAGATATCAGACTGGTAGGAATTGAAACAAAAGCTTTTGGTATTACAAGTTCGAATGCTGCTCAGGTAGACCGTTTTGTAATTAATTTTACTGGTAGTTCAGATTGTGCTTTTATTGCTTTTAATACTAACTCATTAAAAATAGCCGAATTAAGTTTAATTAAAACAGGTTCTATGTCATCTTGTGGGAAAGTTGGAGATGAGATAACTTATACTTTTGATGTAAAAAATACTGGAGAGGTACCTATTAGCGATATTTATATTACAGATCCTCTGCCCGGAATGATCATTTCCGGAGGTCACTTCTCTTCTTTGGCGCCAAACGCCACAACAACATTTACCGGAAAATACAAAATAACTGCTGCAGATGTTACTGCTGGTAAAGTAGTCAATTCAGCAAAAGTTACCGGAACAGATCCTTCATTAAATATTGTAGAAGATATTTCAGGTAATACCTACACAGACAATATACCTACTACAACCAATTTACTTGCACCGCCTACTATTGGTACTATTACTCATGCCTCTTGTAATAGTTTAGGAAAAGTAGTTTTAGGTAATTTACCTTCTGGAAGCTGGATACTAACACAAAGCGGAACATTTTCAGCCACAATATCTGGAAGCGGAACATCTTTTACAGTCGAAGATCTGAGCGCAGGGACATATAACTTTAGAGTAAAAAATAGCAACGGTTGCGTTTCCCCAGCTACATTGGATGTTTCCATCAAAGATTTCTCATCTACAACCTGGGATGGTAATACATGGCTTGGCGGTGCTCCGGATGCCAGCAAAAATTTAATTATTAATTCGGTTTCTCCTAATCAGCCATTTACAGGAGATACTACAGGGTGTTCGTTAACCATTAATCCGGGTGTAATTGTAACAATTCCAACAGGAGTAACGTTAACCATTACTAATGCAGTAACCACAAATGGCCAGTTAATTTTTGAGAACAATTCCAGTTTAATACAAACAACTAATACAACCAATACGGGCAACATTACTTACAAACGTATAGCTCCAAAAATTCGTCAGGCAGATTTTGTATACTGGTCAACACCTGTGAATCCACAAAAGTTAATCAATGTTTCACCTAACACACTTTCAGACAAATATTATGGTAATGATGGTATGAATTGGGTTCAAACTGACCGAAACACAAATATGGTGGTTGGAAAAGGTTATATTATTCGTGGTCCGGAATCTTATTCTAACACTGCCAAACAAGATTATGAAGCTTCATTTATCGGAGTCCCAAATAACGGAGATTTACTAGGGGAATCTTTAAACAGTGACAAGTATTATCTGATAGGAAACCCATATCCATCAGCTTTAAGTGTAGATAAGTTAATTGATGGAAATACAATTTTAAACGGGACTGTTTATTTATGGACTCATAATACTCCTGTTAACCCAGTGGGATATTATCAATATAACACTAATGATTATGCCAGTTACAATCGTACAGGAAGTATTAGAACAGCAGCTCCAACAGGTAACATTGCAGGAAATAATAATGATAAACCAAACGGTTTTATAGCAGCCGGACAATCTTTTTTTGTTAGTACACTTTATTCAGGGCAAGTTATTTTTAAAAATTCAATGCGAGAGGGAGGAACAAACAACAATCAGTTTTTCAAGCCTGCTCAGGCTGCAAAAGAAACAGGTCTTGAAAAAAATCGTATCTGGTTAAACATGACAAATACAGAAGGCGCTTTCAAACAATTATTAGTAGGTTATGTAGAGGGCGCAACCAATAACTATGAAAATAAATTTGACGGAATAAGTTTAGACGGAAATCCGTATTTGGATTTTTACAGTATCGTTAACACCGATAAATTTGCAATTCAGGGACGTGCCCTCCCATTTGCTGATACTGATCTTGTCGCATTGGGATACAGAACCACAATCGATGGTGATTTTACGATTTCGATAGACGAAGTTGATGGAAAAATGAACAATCAGGCTATTTATATCGAAGATAAAACAACTGGTATTATACATGATTTAAAACAGAGTAATTATACTTTTAAAACAACAACAGGAACTTTTACAGATCGATTGGTATTGCGATATACAAACAAAACATTAGGAACAGGAGGTTTTGAAAATATTGAAGACGGTATCTTAGTTTCAGTAAAAAACAAAGTTCTCAATGTAATCTCATCCAAAGAAAACATCAAAGAAATTACTCTTTATGATATATCAGGAAAACAGCTTTACAGCAAAAACAAGGTGGGCAGTACAGAATTAAAAATTCAAAACATATCCTCAGGTAATCAGGTTTTATTGGTAAAAATTACCCTCAATAATGAGTTTACAACAACCAAAAAAATCATATTCGAGTAATAAAAACAAATCAGATCTCATAAATAGATTGTTTCAAAAGTCGAAACAATCTATTTATGTATTTCTTAGTTCTGCAGGAGCATTTAACAAGTAGAAATCATATTGTTATCAACATTTAAGTTCTATAGTAACGTTTGATTTTGACATCGTTTTTGAACAATCTGACGCACCTAAATCAAAACATCATGGCTTCTCAACCAGAACACTCACCGCATTTCCTCCAAAACCAACAGCATTCACTAAAATCTTTTTAAGTGGTCTTGTTTGTTTTTGTTGTTTCCCAAAAGGAACTCCAATAAAAGTATCCTGCTGAAACATAAAAAGAGCCAATTCTAAGCTCAATATTCCGGATGCTCCAAAAGTATGTCCAACCTTCCATTTATTAGTCGTTAATAAGGGCAATTTAGATCCAAAAACTTTTTCAATAGCACGCAATTCTGTTAAGTCTCCTTTTATTGTTCCGGGAGCATGCATAACAATTGCATCAACAGTTTGTAAATCTATTTCTTTTAGTGCCATCATCATTGATTTCTGAAAACAGGTCGCTTCTGCAGAAATCGAGATATTATGCTCTAAAATCTCTGTTGCATAACCAACACCTGCAATAAAAGCAATTGCATTTGATTGTTCTCCCGCTTCTAAACAACAAACCGCAGCTCCTTCTCCTAAAATCATTGTATTCTGCGTTTTCTCAAAGTCAAAAGCAAGATTTGGCCAGGGTTCTTTCTCCTGATCAATTCTTGAATAAATCTTAAGTGCCCGCATTTGAGCAATTGTAAAATCAGTCAGAGGAGCTTCACTTCCACCTACTAAAAATTTATTTGCCATTCCGGATTTTAGCCATGCTACTCCATTTAATAAAGCATGAAGCGCTGTTGAACAGGTTATAGAATGTGAAATTTCAGGCCCAACACTTTGCAAATCATGCGCAATCCAGGAAGATATATTTCCTAAGGTTGTAGTGGGCGATGCCAAAGTCTGTGCTTTTCCGGTATCGATGTATTCTTTATAGTGTTTTTCGAATAAGTCTGTGGCTCCACGAGAAGATCCGATATTGATTCCAAAAACAGCATCTGAATTCCATCCCGCTTGCTGAACTGCTTTTCGTGAAGCTGCAAGAGCAAACAAAACCGAATCATCCAGAAATTTATATTTAGAATCTGACTCACGGATTTCAGTTACAATTTGCTTCGATTCAGTACTTAAAGCTGCTACCGAAGTTTCCTGCTGATCCAGGAATTGCCTGGAAAAACAATGTTGATCGTCAAGATATTTATTCCAGATTTGCTCAGCATTGTTTCCTAACGGAGAAATGGATGAAAAAGCTGTTATGGAGATTTTATTGTTCAATGTAATGTTTTTACTGTAACGTTCAGGTTTTAAACTGAACTTATTTTTACTTCTATAGTTTATATTTACTATACCATTTCTATAGCTTCTTCGATAATCGAATACACTTTTTGAAGTTGTTTATCTGTCATAATATACGGAGGTAAAATATATACGATATTCCCAACCGGACGCAAGACAACTCCTTTTTCGATAAAGAAATTATAGAGTTTTGTTCGCATGGAACCATAATAACTTTCCTGTGAATCAGACTTTATTTCAACTGCAAAAATAACACCCAACGTTCTTGCTGTAACTACTTTTGAATGGTTTTCAATTTTCTTCTGAAAGTTTAAATGACTTGCATTAATTCTTTCAATATTTAATTGCATCTCCTCTGTTTGCAATAAATCAATGCTTGCTAATGCTGCTGCACAACCTGTTGGATTGGCTGTAAAAGTATGTCCGTGAAACAATGCCTTATTAATATCATCATCATAAAAAGCATCAAAAACCTCCTGAGTAAAAGTGGTTATTGCCATTGGGATTGTTCCTCCGGTTAAAGCTTTAGACAAACAAATCATATCCGGCTCTTCAGAAACATAATCCATTGCAAAGGTTTTACCTGTTTTACCAAAGCCTGTCATGACTTCATCGGCTATGGTTAAAACATTATTTTCTTTACAAATCCTGATCAGTTTTGCTAAAGCTTCCGGCTCATACATTACCATTCCGGCAGCTCCCTGCACTAAAGGTTCAAATATAAAACCTGCACAATTATGATTTTGAATTACATTTTTCAAGGCATCAAAACTTTCCTGTTCCTGCCCTTTTACCGGAACCGGAATTCGGACAACATCTATAAACATTCCCTGAAAAGCTTGTGTGTAAAAGGAAATTCCGCTTGCTGCCATTGCTGCAAATGTATCGCCATGAAAAGCATTTTCGAAAGCAATTATAGTAGTACGTTTTTCATTTTTATTGAAAAAATATTGCAAAGCCACTTTTATCGCAACCTCGACAGCTGTTGAACCATTATCCGAAAAGAAAATTTTTTGTTGGTTTTTCGGTAAAATCTCCATTAGCTTTTCTGCTACTTTTATGGCTGGTTCATGTGTAAAGCCTCCAAACAAAACATGTTCTAAAGTGGTCAGCTGTTTGTAAATTGCATCTGCAATAAATTTATTACTGTGTCCAAACGGATTTACCCACCAGGATGCAATTGCATCGATATATTCTTTACCATTTTCATCCCAAAGCAAAGCGCCATCGCCTCTGGAAATTGCAATTGGAACTTGTGCCGTTTTATGCTGTGTATAGGGATGCCAGAGATATTGGCTGTCTTTTTCTGTTAAAGTCATATCTAACGAAATGTTTTTTGTGAGATGTGAGATGTCTTACGTGAGCTAAAATCAGTTTACATCTTACAAATCACGTTTTTACAATTTTAATACGTTTTCACGAAACAAATCCGCATATTCACGAATTACATTTTGATCAAAATAAGGTTCTTCATCAATTCTTCCAATAGCTTTTATTCCGGTTTTATTTTGAATGATGTCTTCTGTCGATTTGTTTTCGCTTCCGCTAAAGATAATTCCCGCAACTTCAAAACCTCGATTTCGAATAGCTTCAATAGTCAATAAAGTATGATTGATACTTCCTAAATAATGCCTGGAAACGACAATAATTTTATAATCAGGCTGAATCAGATCGATAATAGTTTTGGTATTATTTAAAGGAACAAAAATTCCGCCAGCACCTTCGATTACTAAATGATTATCGGTTATTGGTTCCTGAATTTGTTTCAGATCAATTGTAATGTTGTCAATTTCTGCTGCCAAATGCGGACTTGCAGGTGTATTTAACTTGTAGCTGTTCTCAAAAATTTTAGTTTTTTGATTTGAAATTCCTGCTTTAATCTTATGACTATCTGAATGATCCAGATCTCCTGCCTGAATTGGCTTCCAATAATCAGCTTCCAGAGCTTCAACAATAATAGAAGAAGCAATTGTTTTTCCAACATCTGTAGAAATTCCTGTAACGAATATTTTCATAGTCTTTCGTTTCGCAAAGATTCCAAAAAGCTCAAAACACCACAAAGAATAAATAATTTTGTGAGCCTCTGCATTTTCACTGCGAATCTTTGTGTAATAATTTAATGAAACAAAAATACCAATAAAAACAACAAACCCATCAATTATGATGGGTTCTGTTTTATTCTTCTTTTAATTCGTCTATAACTTTTTTAATTTCTTTGGCATATTTCCCATAAAAATAGTGTACCCACCATTCCAGTGCCAATCCCATGAATAGTATAGAAAATGTAACTATAGTAAAAACGCTAATCAATTGAGAATTACTAAAATTGTTTATCTGAAATCCCGGATCCTGAGAAAAATCATTATATAAAAATCCAATTAAAAACAAAACGATGAAAGGTGTTAAGGCAAACCCAAAGGTTTTGTATAATTCCATGTTCAGTCTAATATCAAAATAAGTTTCATACAAACTGTCTTTTGTTTTTAAAGTGGTATTGCTTAACCTTTTGTAAAACCAATACAGTTTTAATAAATAATAGGCGCAAACTGCTACAAATATGCTATAGAACAAATAAAACGGCATAATCCATTTCTCATCAAAGGCAAATATAAGAGGTATGAATCCGTTAATAATTGTAGCAACTCCCTGAAGAATAAGTTCGTTTTTAAGATTTACTCTAATCCAGTCCAACGGTGTATTTGCAGATTGTATTTTTTCTAAGTTAGTAGGAACAACAACATTATCTGTTTTTTCGTTATTCCATGCGTTTTGTATATCGTTAAAATCCATATCCCTGATTTTTAATTATTTCTTTTAATTTCTCTTTTGCTCTGTTTAGTTTCACTCTGGCATTTCCTTCAGATATTCCCAGATTCTCACCTATTTCTTTATGAGAAAACCCTTCGAGCTGATAGAAAATAATCGCTTTATCAATTTTTTCAAGTTTTTGAACAGCTTTATAAAAATGATCGATCTGGCTTTCCTTGATATGCGAGTCGCCTTCCTCTTCTTTGATATTCTCAGAGGCAATTTCATATCTGTCCACTTTTCGTTTTTCTTTTTTTAAGAAAACAATTGCTGTATTTACTGCAACACGATACATCCATGTCGAAAACTGACTTTCGTTTCTAAAAGAATCATACGATTTCCAAAGCTGACAAATAATCTCCTGAAACAAATCTTTTTGATCATCATGATTATCCATGTACATTTTAGAAACTTTATATAGTATTCCTTTATGACTTTCGATCCGATTTAAAAATTCCTGTTCTTTCTCTTTCAAAACGATTTTATTTCATTACTGGTTCTACTTTATATCCTGCTTTTCTCAATAAATTAATTACTCCTTCTTCACCTCCTAAATGCCCCGCACCAACGGCAAAGAAAACACTTTCTTTTTTCATTAATTCAGGCATCATTTTTATCCAATTACTGTTTCTGTTATCAAGTATAATTGCTTTTGTTTTCTGACTCGTAAATTTATCATCAGTTATTATATTCAACAAACTATCAATATTTTCTGCTTTGTAAGCTGATACTAATCTGGCAGTTTCTTGGCTACTTGATTCTGATAACAGACCAATCATCTCATTATTTGAATACGCATTTTCAAGTATTGCAAATTGAGACTTAACCGTTTCTAATCCTCCAATTTCAATATTCTTTTTTTTCGCCTGCTCTATAAATTCCATTTCGTAAAGTTTCATATCTGTGCAGCCAAAAGTTTTCATCGAAATTAAACTCATCACTGTCATTAAGTTAAAACTGTCAACTTGCTGAACTGTCATTCCCGCAGTCTTTTTTAAAATTGCATCTAATTGAGACAATTCTTTCGGATTTAATTTTTTACTCAATGGCTCTTTTCCCATAGTCATTTTTTGCATGTCTGCCATTTCGTTCGGATCTGCAAAATTGATTTCTAAAACTAATTTATTAGAAGCTTCGAATGCTTTTTTTGTTTTTTCTGAAAGAAAATAATCGCCTCCACAAATCATATGAATTGTTCCGTATAAATAAGAAGGCTTTTCTAATCCGTTTCCTGACACTTCCCATAAAAGAGAGTTTTCTAATTTTGGAGATTTCTTCTGTGCTTGTGTTGCTCCGCCAAAAACTAATGTGATAGCTACGATTACTGATGTAAATAATTTTTTCATTTTGTTGATTGATTTTTTGATTGATGATAATTGATTTTGATTGACTTATAATCTGATTGATGACTGAAATCCGCTTATTTTTTACTGTATTTTTTTCTTTGCCACAAAGCTATCGAAGCAAGAAACAAACACAGCATTACCAGAAGTAAATCTTTATTAGATTTCTCTAAAATAAATTGGTTTACTAATGAATAGCCAAGTCCGGCAGAAGTTAAAAAGGTAAATACGAAATGGAATATTTTTTCGCTAACTGAAGTTGATGTTGTTTTCATAGTTATTTTGGTTTATTTGATTACGACTCGTAAGTAATCAAACATCCAAAACGTTACAAAAAAAATTCAACTTTTTTTAAAAGTGAGTAAATACGGGCAATGGCAACTGATATTTTTTATTTCGCAAAGGTTCACGAAAGAAAATATACAAAGATTCAAAAAGTTGTTTTTGTGTATCTCCGAGCAATTTCGTGTATCTCTGTGAAATAACTTAAAACAGAAAATCTCTTAATAACTCTAAAACCTGATTAATTTCTTCTTCTGAATTATAACTATGGATACAAAAACGCAAACGCTCTTGTCCTTCAGGAACAGTTGGCGAAAGTATGGGCTTCACATCAAAACCTTTGCCTTGTAATTGTTGCGCCAATTTCTTTACATTTTCGTTTCCCGGAACGATTGCCGATTGTATTGCCGATTTACTTCGAACAAACATGGGCTTTAAACCCAATAAGTTCTTTTGCTGATTAAACAATACAATGTTTTTACGTAATTTTTTGATTTCGATATTTTCGATTTCTAACTGCTGATAAGCAACTAAAATTGTAGCAACAGCATGCGGAGATAATCCTGTTGTGTAAATAAAACTTCTGGCAAAATTTACCAGATATTCTTTAAGCTCAATGCTTCCTAAAATTACAGAACCGTGACATCCCAAACCTTTCCCGAAAGTCATGATTCGCGCAAAGATTCTATGATTTAATCTCAATGTTTGTATTAAGCCTTCGCCTTTGTCACCAAAAACACCTAAAGTATGCGCTTCATCAACAATTAAATAACAATTATACTTTTCTGAAAGCTCCACTAATTCTTCTAGATTAGGACTATCACCATCCATAGAAAATACGGTTTCAGTAACAATATAAACATTAGTATCTCGAAATTTTTGAATGAGTCGCTCTAAATCTTCAAAATCATTATGATTAAATTTATACGATTTAGCATTCGACATTGTAATTCCGTCACGAATAGAAGCATGACTTAATTCATCATACAAAATAACATCATTTCGCTGCGGTACAGCGCTAAAAAAACCAACATTGGCATCGTAACCCGAATTGAAAATTAAAGTCGATTCAGCATCATGAAATTCACCAATAAAGCTTTCTGCAATTTGATACAAGGAATGGTTTCCGGAAATTAAACGTGAACCTGTTGCTCCATTTTGAAAAATTTCATTTTCTAATAAATAAGCATGAGTGAGTTTAAAAATAGATTCTGATTTCGAAAACCCAATATAGTCATTTGAAGAAAAATCAACTAAATTATTAAACACAGGTAATTTTCTAAGCGAATTATTCTGCTTTCTGGTTTCGAGTTTCTGAATCAGATTTTCCGGTAATTTCATAAAAGCAAAGTTATAAAATTGATTCTAATATAAAATCACAGCGGGTCATATCATATATCATAACCCGCTGCTTTTAGATAAACTATTTAAACGGCACTAATAAATGGTGATTGCCTGCTGAATTTTGATTCAATCATTTCTTCGACCATAAATCCCGCAATGTTTTGGGCACTTATTTTATCTCCCAAACAGTCTTCTGTATTTACTGAAATTTCAGTAATCAGATCTGTAAATTCAATAAACGGAACCCGAACCTGAGTCCAGTTAACTTCACTTTCGGTTAAAAACCCATATGCTTTTTGCCTGTCTTCCTGAATTAGAGGAAAGTTATTTTTCATCCATTCAGTAGCCATAAGCGTTTTAGGACTTTTTTTATCAAATGGGGTATCAATATTCAAACCGGCAAGCAAAACATAACGTTGAATGCTGTAATCTTTCATTGTTTTCAAAATGTTTCTGGTTGCCACACTTGCAACCAAAGATTCATTTTTTCTCTGACCAATTGTACTCATTACAGCCTGGCAATTCATGAGTAACTCTTGTATTGATTCTATGTCAAGGGCATCACCTTTAACAATCTCGATTTTTGTATCCTGAATGGTAAAATCTTTAGGATTTCTAAGCAAAAGTTTAACGCTAAATCCTTTTTTTAATAACTGGTTTACAAGGTATTTTCCAGTTCTTCCGCCACCGCCCAAAACGGCAACTTTTTCTATATTTTTCATATATTCTTTATAAAATTTGACATAAATATCTAAGCCATATCGCGCTGATAAAGCTTAACTACAAAAACTTACTGAGCTTTTATAAACGATCAATATTTTATAAAGAGATGTTAATACCCCAAATGTATATGATTTGTGGCAATAAAAAAAGCCAAACATTTCTGTTTGGCTTTTCATTTATTCTAAAATTGTCTTAGTCAACTAAAACAATTATTTTATTGTCTTTCATTTCGATAGTACCTGACGTGATCTCTAATGTATAAGTCTGGTCATTTACTTTCGTGAATTTGCTCGCTACATCTTTAGAAAAATTAAAACTTGGCGCTGCAATTTTAATAATTCCTTTTTCTAAAATAGAAACAATAGGAGCGTGATGATTCAATATTTGAAAGCTTCCATCAACTCCAGGCAATGTAACTGATGTTACTTCTCCTGAAAATAATTTTGCTTCTGGTGATACTATTTCTAAAATCATATTTTTTAAGTTAGAAGTTATTTGTTAAAAGTTAAAAGTTACAAAACAATAACCTTTAACTTCTAACTTTTAACTTTATTTTTATGCTTCAGCCAACATTTTTTCTCCAGCTTCGATAGCATCCTGGATTGAACCTTTCAAGTTGAAAGCTGCTTCAGGAAGATGATCTAACTCACCGTCGATAATCATGTTAAATCCTTTGATAGTATCTTTAATGTCAACCAATACTCCAGGAATACCTGTAAATTGTTCCGCTACGTGGAAAGGCTGAGATAAGAAACGTTGAACACGACGTGCTCTAGATACTGATAATTTATCTTCTTCAGATAATTCTTCCATACCAAGAATCGCGATAATATCCTGTAATTGCTTGTATTTTTGAAGAATTTCTTTTACTCTTTGTGCACAGTCATAATGCTCATTTCCTAAGATTTGAGGAGTTAAAAT
The DNA here is from genome assembly GCF_001602525.1 of Flavobacterium chilense. Lineage (GTDB taxonomy): Bacteria > Bacteroidota > Bacteroidia > Flavobacteriales > Flavobacteriaceae > Flavobacterium > Flavobacterium chilense. The sequence goes on along the minus strand of NZ_LSYT01000002.1, from coordinate 554,090 downwards.
TCTTGAAGTAGAATCTAACGGGTCAACCGCTGGATAAATACCTAACTCAGCAATTTTACGAGATAATACTGTTGTAGCATCTAAGTGAGCAAACGTTGTTGCCGGTGCCGGGTCAGTTAAGTCATCCGCAGGAACGTAAACCGCCTGTACAGATGTAATAGATCCTTTGTTTGTAGATGTAATACGCTCTTGCATAGCTCCCATCTCTGTTGCCAAAGTTGGTTGGTATCCTACTGCAGAAGGCATACGTCCTAAAAGTGCTGATACCTCAGAACCTGCTTGTGTAAAACGGAAGATGTTATCAACGAAGAACAATACGTCTTTTCCTTGATCTGTTCCTGCTCCATCACGGAAATACTCAGCGATAGATAATCCTGAAAGTGCTACACGTGCACGAGCTCCAGGTGGCTCATTCATTTGTCCGAAAACGAAAGTAGCTTTAGACTCTCTCATTCCTGGCATATCTACTTTAGATAAATCCCATCCTCCATTTTCCATAGAGTGCATGAAATCATCACCATATTTAATAATTCCTGACTCTAACATCTCACGAAGTAAGTCATTTCCTTCACGTGTTCTTTCTCCTACTCCTGCGAATACTGAAAGTCCACCGTGACCTTTTGCGATATTGTTGATCAACTCCTGGATCAATACTGTTTTACCAACACCAGCACCACCAAACAATCCAATTTTACCTCCTTTTGCATAAGGCTCAATCAAATCGATTACTTTAATACCTGTGAATAAAACTTCTGATGAAGTTGATAAATCTTCAAACTTAGGAGCCTGTCTGTGAATAGGTAAACCATTTTCACCAGTTTTTGGCAATTCACCTAAACCATCAATCGCATCTCCAACAACATTAAATAATCTTCCATATACGTCTGGACCGATTGGCATTTGGATTGGATTTCCAGTTCCAACTACTTCATATCCTCTACTCAATCCATCAGTTGAGTCCATAGAAATGGTACGAACAGTGTTTTCACCAATGTGAGATTGCACTTCAAGAACTAATAAAGTTCCGTCTTTTTTAGTCACTTCTAGTGAATCATAAATTTTTGGAAGTTCAACATCTTTACCGTTGAAAACTACGTCTACTACTGGTCCAATGATTTGAGCAACTTTTCCTATTACTTTTGACATTACTTATGTATTTATTAAATAGCTATTTAGGTTTATCGAAAATACCTCTTTTTTCAGAGCGCAAAGATAATTTTTTAAAATATAAAATCAATTTTTTTTTATAAAAAATACTATTATTTTGTTTGATTCCTAAAAGTCAGGTCTCAAAAACCGAAAATAGCATTTTTTAACAAAAATAAAAAAAGCCACTACATTTTAGAAATGCGTGGCTTTTTACTAAAAAATTGGCTTACTATAACGTTCCTGGATATTGAATTGGATATAAAGCCAAATCAACATGACGCAATGTCGAACCGTATTTTGCGTTTATTGCATCTATAAAAATATTTGCAATTAGACCATATCCTCTTCCACTTGGATGAACTCCATCTAAAGAAAAAGCTCCTCCTGTAACATATGTAGATGACATGGTAAAATTACCAAATCTGTAACCACCACTTGATAATTGTGCCATAACAGCTTTTGTATCTACAAAAGCCAGGCCTTTTTCTGTAGCGATTGACTGAATCGCGGCATTGTAAGCATCTGTAGCTTTTTTTACTTCGGCAATTTCATCTTTTGTTAATACCCAGCTATCTGCTAATGGCACAGAAAGCCCATTCACTTTTGTTGGATCTCCGCCAACTGTAGTTCCAATAAATATTCTGGCCGACAAGACAACCAGATCTTCTTTGGTAGCTTGTCTGTAAGAAGGAAGCCCAAAACCTGAAAGATCTGTCAAGTAACTATCTACAACAACTACCGCATTAGCTCCTGCAACAAAATTAATCGTTCTTCTGTTTGCTTCGTCCTGACTTAATAGCTTATTAGCAACCATTTGTTTCAAACCTCCATTATAAACCGCATAACCAGCATTTAACTGAGTTGCCAACGCTGCAGTAAGTGTAGCAGGGTTGTAAGGAACGGTTGTAAAATAAGGCAATGCAGTTATATAAGGTAAATTTGCCACAACTCCTTTTGCACCATTTGCTGTTAAAGAAGTCACTAAACCTGAATATATATTTTTAAATACTGTTGGATCTGTAATATCATTACCGGAATAAGTCGCTGGATTCATATTTCCGGTTTGATCTTTTCCAACTCCTCCGGATGTAGCATAAGCTAAAACATCATTTCCTCCAATAAACAAAGAAAAGAAGGTTGGAGATTGCGATACAGCATCGGCCAAGACTGTTGTTGTTGGCGAACTTGAAAAGCGGGCAAAATAAGGATTTGCCGCTCCTGTTGCCACTCCGGCAACATTTCCATAACCTGGCGCTATCAAATGATAGGTTTTGGCTCCCGGCACTCCCAGATTTCCAAATGTACCGGTCAAATGCGAAGTAACTTCGGTAGTAGGTTTACCAGCAACATTAACCGGAGCTGATCCGTTAAAATATAAACGTGTTCCGGCAATTACATTTCCACCTAATAATAACCCTCCAATATTATCATTCATAAACGGAGTCGCAAAAGCTCCTCCACCGGCAGCTACAAATTGCTGCGCGAGTATATTGGTATACGATCCTTCCTGACCCTTTTTAAAAAGAGCATTGTCGCTATAACCTGCAGCAAAAGAGTCTCCCAGCGCTACATATTTTGTAAACACCGCAGACCCGGGAACAACCGGTACCTCTGCAGGCGTATCACTATCATCATTATTACATGCCATAAAGGTTAAAGAAACCAATAATAGCCATTTCATATTTTTTATCATCTTATTAAGTTTTAAAATTATTACTTCTTTCGATTTTTTGTTTTATATAAAAACTAAAAGAAAGAAACCTGTTTTCACCTAACCAATTTTATAATTATGGATTAATTGTCCAGGAAAGAAACCATTGCTGACCAATTGCTCCTGCTCCAATTACCTGAAGATAATCAGATCCAAAAAGATTTGTTGCCCCAACTTTAAAAACGGATTTTAGTTTTGGGAAAGCATAATTTATCTGAGCATCAAGAACGGTATTCTCCGGAATCATTCCGTCTCCAAAAGACGATTGCCATAAATACTCTGTATTCCATCTTACATTCACATTAAAACCTAAATTTTTAATCACTTTTGCATTTCCAAGAGAAGCTTTGATTCTGTGTTTTGGAGTATTAAATCCTGCCACAAAACTTGGATCATCTGCCTGGTTAAAATCAAATTGAGCGTAGTTATAATTCACACCTAATTCAAAATCTTTATATACTTTTTTAGACAAACCAACTCCAAAGCCTAATGAAGAAACCTGCGCTGTTGTGTTTGTATAAACCTGATACACTCTTCTGTCACCAAATGCTAATGCCTGGTAAGATTGTTGTACCGCAGGATTAGAAGAATCTGTTCCTACCGTTCCGTAGTAAGGAGATATTACTCTAGCAGTATTCATGAAATCATTATAAATATTATAATAAGCATTCAAGTCTATTGATAAATCGTTTTGAACTACTGAACGATATCCCACCTCAAAAGCCTGAACCTGTTCCGGCTTTACTAAACCTATATTAGCAACCTGAAGATCTGCCGGATTTGCTGAAGCAGCAAACGCCTGAACAGAAGCAACAGTATAAGCATTATGATAAGCATTTTGACCTGACATTCCTATTGTTGCAGGCTGACCCGCAATTGCCTGTCCTGCCGCACTTACATTTACTGTTTCTTTAAAACGATCTAAATTTTCAGGCGCAGAACCAATTAATGCAAATGGTCCTAAATCTAAACCAATATATTGATCTTGTGTTGTTGGGTTACGAAAACCTGTTTGATAAGACAATCTGAAGTTATGTCTTTTTGATTCACCTGCAGAATATACAAATGAAACTCTTGGAGAAATTTTTCCATCAAAGTTTTGGCTTTTATCATAACGTAAAGATCCCGTGAACTTTAATCTGTCTTCAAGAAACTTTTTAGTTAATTGACCATAAGCACCATATTCTCTATAACTAATTGGACCATCATAATCTGTAAAAATAGTTCCTTCAGAATTCATTATATATTCTCTCCAGGAACCACCAACCTGAATTTCTGCCCATTTTATCATATCTCTAAAGTTATAATTAACATCAGAGTGATATAATTTTGAATGGTCAATAAATTTAGCTCCCTGAGTTAAATCAGGATTTGAGAGCACTGTTGCCAATGCACTATTAAACTGAGCCGAGCCTGGTTCAAATCTTGCCTGACCTGTAGGTTTTGGAATAAACGAGATTTGCGCAGGAAGTATATTATAATCAGCAAAGTTTCTTGCAATAGCTGCAGATTCATTTGCATTTGTTCCCATCACAGCACCAGATAACTGATAAGCTGTAGCGTAATTGGTAAACCATTCCTGATCAGATTTTGCAGCTCTGTTTACGTTCCAGGCAGCAAATCTCATATCATAAGAATTTCCGGCATCTTCATCTGTAGCATAAAATCTTGCAAAAAAGTTTTTCCCTTTTACTTCGACTTTACCTTGTTGCATCATAAAATCTTTCAGTGCATATCTATTTGCTCCCTGATAAATCGTACTACCTAAACCTATTTTATATTGCAGAATAACTTCTGTATCATCAGCAAAAGGTCTGATGTGAGCAGAAAAATCTGCTTTTACGTTTTTAACTTTATTATCTGTCAAATCCTGTTCACGATATCCTGTTCTGCTTACTTGTCCAACATTTGGAATAAAAGTAGTAACCTCGTCACCATAGATATTTAATCCGTCATAATTTTGATTCATGGCATGACCAACAGAACCACCAGTCATACTTCTTGTATCGGCAGCAATCCATTCGGTTGCCTCCATATAGGTGAAGTTAGCTTTTAAAGCAAAGTGTTTTGTAAAAGCTTTTGCCGCTCTAATTCCAAAATCATTGTAATCATTTGTTCCGGCTGCTTTTTGACTAGTTTGTCCGTATTTGTAATAAACACTTATTCCTTCGTTTGTAAAAGGGCTTTTACTATTCATAAACATAATACCGTTAAAAGCATTTGCTCCATAAAGCGCAGAAGATGCACCAGGCAAAAGCTCAACATTGGCCACATCGATATCCGAAATACCTATTAAGTTTCCTAAAACAAAGTTCAATGCCGGTGATGAATTATCCATTCCGTCAACCAACTGCATAAAACGGGTATTGGCAACTGTAGCAAAACCACGAGTATTAATTGACTTAAATGAGATACTACTGGTATTGAAATTTACTTCTTTTAAGTTTTCTAAACCATCATAAAAAGTAGGAGCTGTTGTATTCCTGATTTCCTGAATTCCCATTCTTTCAATAGTAACTGGCGACTCAATTACTCTTTCAGGAGTTCTTGAAGCCGAAACTACTATTTCATCCAGCTTTGTTTCTTCGTCTTTTAAAACTACATCTATTTTTTGAGTTAAAGATGTAATGTTAATCGTTCTCGTTTCGAATCCTACTGCCGTCACCTTAATCGTAAAAGGCGGCTTAGAAGATGTGGTGAGTTTAAATGTCCCGTCAAAATCAGTAGAAACACCACTTGAGCCTCCTACAATTGTTACATTGGCACCAGGAATTGATTGTTTGTTACTATCGGTAACAGAACCCGTAATTGTATTCTGCGCAAAGGATATTCCGCTGAAAAACAACATAATTAGTAAATATACTCTCATTTAGGTTAATTTTTGGTTAGTTTATCTAGCCAAAATACAAATATTTTTAATATTAATAAAAAAATGTTAAAAAAAATTAATATTACACATCTTTTTAGCATCTATTTTAACTATTTGCTAATGAGTTTTATTAAATTAAAATCAATCATTAATCTTTTCGAAATATAATTACTATGCATACATATAATTTTATTTAAAAAAAATGAGGATTTAATAAAAATACAAGGGTCAGAAAAAAAATATGACAATAAAAAAAAGCGAGACCTAAATCTCGCTTTTTTAACATTTTTATATTTTAAAATATTACTCTACAGTAACAGATTTTGCCAGGTTACGTGGCTGATCGACATTACAACCTCTCATAACAGCAATATAGTAAGAAAGTAATTGCAATGGTATAGTTGTAATAAGTGGCGATAACGCATCTGAAGTTTCAGGAATTTCGATCACATAATCAGCTAATTCACGAACTTGTGTATCACCTTTGGTAACTACAGCAATGATTTTACCACTTCTGGATTTAATTTCCTGTATGTTACTTACAATTTTGTCATAATGACCTTGTTTAGGAGCAATTACAATAACAGGCATATGCTCATCAATTAAAGCAATGGGACCGTGTTTCATTTCAGCAGCCGGATAACCTTCTGCATGAATATAAGAGATCTCTTTAAGCTTCAAAGCACCTTCTAGTGCCACAGGGAAATTATATCCACGACCTAAATACAAGCAATTTGGCGCATCTTTAAAAGCAGCAGCAATTTCTTTTGCTCTGTCATTTGTTTCTAATGCTTCAGCAACTCTTTCCGGAATCAATTCTAATTCCTGCAAGTAAGCATGAAAATCAGGATTCGACAAAGTACCTTTAGCTTTCCCTAATCGTAAAGCGATCATGGTTAAAACAGTAATTTGTGTTGTAAACGCTTTAGTCGAAGCCACTCCAATTTCTGGCCCTGCATGTGTATAAGCTCCTGCATGGCTTTCTCTCGAAATAGAAGAACCTACTACATTACAAACTCCAAAAACAAAAGCACCATTTTCTTTTGCCAGTTTAATAGCCGCCATAGTATCTGCAGTTTCTCCAGATTGAGAAATTGCAATAACTACATCATTTTTATTAATGATTGGGTTTCTGTATCTAAATTCAGAAGCATATTCAACTTCAACCGGAATACGGGTAAACTCTTCAAAAATATATTCTGCTACTAAACCTGCGTGCCATGAAGTACCACAAGCTACAATTAAGATTCGCTGAGCGTTTAAGAACTTTTCAAGGTTATCCTCAACTCCAGCCATTTGAACTATCCCTTCATTAGCATGAAGTCTTCCTCTGTAAGTATCTTTTATAACACTTGGTTGCTCATAGATTTCTTTAAGCATAAAGTGATCATAACCTCCTTTTTCAATTTGCTCCAAATTCATCTGAAGCTGCTGAATATAAGGATTTACCAAAGAGTCGTCCTGAATTTTTCTAACTTTAAGAGGCTTATGCAATCTAATATTTGCCATTTCACCATCTTCAAGATAAATCGCATTTGAAGTGTACTCGATAAAAGGAGAAGCATCAGAAGCTATAAAGTATTCTCCTTCACCCACTCCAATCGCTAACGGGCTACCTAATCTTGCAGCTACAATTTCGTTTGGATTTTTTCTATCAAAAACCGCAATCGCATACGCTCCTACAACCTGATTTAAAGCAATCTGAACTGCTTTACCCAGTTTAATTCCTTCATTTTTCTGAACCTCTTCGATAAGATTTACTAAAACCTCAGTATCCGTATCAGACTTAAAAGTATAACCTCTTTTGATTAATTCTTCTTTAAGTGGCGCATAATTCTCAATGATTCCATTATGAATAATAACTAAATCTCCTGAATTAGAAAGATGCGGATGTGAGTTTACATCATTTGGCACTCCGTGGGTTGCCCAACGTGTATGTCCAATTCCTATAATTCCGTTTGTAGTTAAATTATCTTTTGCTTTTGCTTCAAGATCAGAAACTTTACCTTTTGTTTTACAGACTTTTACACCAGACTCATCATCATACAACATGACCCCGGCACTATCATATCCTCTGTACTCAAGCCGCTTTAACCCTTTTATAACAATAGGATAAGCCTCTCGATGACCGATATATCCAACAATTCCACACATATATTATTTATTAATTTGGTTTCGTGTAGTAAATTTCAAGTTGCAATTTTTTTCCGGCTGGAATATTTGAACTTGAAGACCCTCCGAATAATACTGTCCCTAACGGACTCATTACTGAAGCTCTTGGCACATCTGTAATAACGTCATTTTTAAGTTTTAATTTGCTTGAAGCTATAGTATTTATATCTCCTGTAACAACTAAACCTAATCTTACATTTTTTACAGTGGCATCTTTTATAATATTACGAATATGACTGGTTAACCTAATTTTATAAGTCGTACCTCGTTTAGTAGTAGCATCAACATTAATGATACCACTGTAAACAACCTTTGTCATTTTACTGTCAGTTGTTATACTAGAAGTTCCGTCTGATAAATAATCTGCAATTGGCAAATTATTATCAAGGTCATATAAATAAACCCGTTTTGGCTCCCAGGCTAAATTATCCGGGTTACTGCTAGGATTATAAGCCATTTTATCTGAATCAATAGAAAAAACTAAATTAGCTTCATTTACTAACCAGTTTTTAGTTCTTAATTCATTTAGCTTAGCTGCAAATCCGGTCAATTCGATCACAGCAAGCGACCCTTGGCCTCCTTTTAAGTAAAGCCTGTCATCTCCAGTTGTTTTATTTGGATTTTTTATAGCCGTATCAAAATCTGAAGTTCTGGAACCTTTTTGCAAACCAGCTGCAGCACCACCAGATAAATTAATCACCAGTGTCTTCTCTTCGGTTGTAGTATCAGGATCTGTTGTTACAGCCGTTTTTGCTTTATATTTGATCGTGATTACAGCACCAGTCTGGGCAAAATTTATTAATGCCATATTCACAGGATTACTACCTGATCGCTCTACTTTAAAATATAGTCCTCTGAAATATTCCTGAAAAATATCCGGAGAAGAAAGTTTTGAAGCATCGGCTTTAAGTATTTTATTCTGAAAATATGCTGTATTCAAATCCAATCGCATTTGAGGCGCCACGTAAGTGTATGTATATGTTTTTGTAGCGGCATTAGCATCAACTACAGTTGAATCTTTTCTTTGTGCTGCACTAAAAACAAATTCATCATTTTGTGACTTATCGCTGGAGTCATTTAATCTTGCTCCAATTTTGCTCGCATCAAAATTTATATCATCTGAATCCGGAGAATCCTGATTGGTATAATACAACTGAGGAAATTGTGACCCTCCGTTAATATAAGAACCGCGCATTTGAACACCTGATTCGTAAACACTCAGTTTAATTTTACCATTTTTTTTGTCTCCATATATAGAGTCCAAAGCATATACACTTCCGCCTTTTGGATCAGATGCAGTTACATGACTTAAATAAGGAACAGTTAATACTACACTTTCTATTTCAGGCGAATCACCTATAGTTGGCGCATAAGCACTCAAATTAACCTGAGTAACAAAACTTGAAGTAGTGCTTCCAAAAACCGGATTATCATAAATACCTAAGCCATATAGTGTCAGTCCATTTGACTGAACCGGAGTTACTTCCTGATTATAAGCTAAAACATCATATTTTTCAGACTCTAATCCAAAATGATCATCACCGATCAAACCATCACCAATCGCATTAAAATCTTTATCGCAAGAATACAAAAGAACAACTGTTGCGACTAATAGAATTTTCTTAATAAAAGAAGTATTATACATGTTTAATAATAAAGTTAATTTTTAAAGACCCATCGTTTTATAGAAATTTGTATACGCTTCAGCGAATGCATCTTTCCTGGCGAAAGGTAAAAAAGGTTTTCCTGAAGATTCTATAAATTTTGTTAAACTTGGAGATACATTTTCAGATGCTATTATCACGGCATCAGAATGTAAAACACTAGCCTTCATGATATTTTCGTAGTTAGGTGTTTCAAGATCAGCAACAGATTCATGCGGAACACCATCAAATTTCACCTTATTTATCATTTCTAAATCCAGATTTTCATCAAAAGACTGACCATAAACAGAGGTCACAATTTTAGTTTCAGAAAATAAAGCTTCGTTTTTATAGTAATGTTTCATGTAGATTGGTAACATTGCAGCTAACCAGCCATGAACGTGAATAATATCCGGAACCCAGTTTAGTTTTTTTACCGTTTCTACAACTCCTTTTGCAAAAAATATGGCTCTTTCATCATTATCAGGATACAGAACTCCCTCTTCGTCAGCAAAAGTTGCTTTACGCTTAAAGTATTCATCATTATCGATAAAGTAAACCTGAATTCTTTCTTTAGGAATCGAAGCAACCTTAATAATCAATGGCATATCTAAGTCATTCACTACCAAATTCATTCCTGAAAGTCTAATCACTTCGTGTAACTGGTGTCTTCTCTCGTTAATATTTCCGTATCTTGGCATGAAAATTCTTATCTGACCTCCCTGATCGTTAATCATTTTTGGAACGTCATAAGACATTAAAGAAACCTCATTTTCAGCCAAGTAAGGCACGACTTCAGATGATACATATAATATCCTCTTATCTTTCATAATAGTATTTTACTTAATTTTTGGTAATAAAAACGTTGCAAAATTACAAAAATTTATGCAGTTTATAACTAATATATTATGTTTGCACTAAATTTTAATAATACCGCCATGCATATTTTCTACGGTAAAGTAGCTTTGATAGCTTATTTGAAAACTATCAAAACTACAAATTCAACTATCGGATTTGTACCAACAATGGGCGCTTTACACCAAGGGCATTTGGCTTTAATGCAAAGATCACTTAAAGAAAACGACGATACAGTTGTAAGTATTTTCGTAAACCCAACTCAGTTTAACAACCCCGAAGATCTCGAGAAATATCCCCGAACATTAGAGGAGGATGTAAAGAAAATGAGAGGTTTAAGTGACAAAATGATTTTATATGCACCTTCTGTAGATGATATTTATGAAGGACATACAATTTCTCAATCTTTTGACTTTGACGGATTAGAGAATCAGATGGAGGGAAAATTCAGACCCGGACACTTTAACGGAGTCGGAACTATTGTAAAACGCCTGTTCGAAATTGTTACTCCAACCAATGCCTATTTTGGCGAAAAAGATTTTCAGCAATTGCAAATCGTTAAAAAAATGGTCGAAAAAAACCATTTACCTGTAAATATTGTTGGTTGCCCTATTTTTAGAGAAGACAATCAATTGGCGATGAGTTCCAGAAATGAACGCTTAACTCCGGAAGAAAGAAAAGAAGCTTCTATTATTTACAAAACCCTGACTGAAGCAAAAGAGATTTTTCAGACCAGCAGCCCTGAAGAGACGATCGAATTTGTTAAAAATTCATTCAAAGACAACAAAAAATTCGAGCTGGAATATTTTGTCATTGCTGACGAATCTACATTATTGCCTATAGATCATAAAAATAAAGACAAAAATTACCGTGCATTTATAGCGGTATTTGTTAATTCTATAAGGCTGATTGATACCATTTCATTAAATTAATTTACCTTTGCACCATGCAAATTCAAGTTATAAAATCAAAAATTCATCGAGTAAAAGTAACCGGAGCTGATTTAAATTATATTGGCAGCATTACTATTGATGAAACATTACTGGAAGCCTCAAATATTATTGAAGGCGAAAAAGTATCTATTGTAAACATTAATAATGGCGAACGTTTTGAAACTTACGCGATCAAAGGAGAAAAAAATTCAGGAGATATAACACTGAATGGACCTGCGGCAAGAAAAGTTCAAAAAGACGATATTATCATCATTATATCTTATGCAACCCTGGAATTTGAAGAAGCCAAAACCTTCAAGCCATGGATCATTTTCCCTAATGAAAACGATAATTCGCTAACTTAATCCTTCATTTACATTTTACTTTCCTTTTTATTTGTCAAAATTATTTTTGAACGAATCAGATTTGTTTTGCCTTAAATTAAAACAAATTATCCTATACTTTCAGTCCTTTTTTAAAATCCTACCACAATAAAAAAGCAAATAAAGTATTATATTGCTACACTATTTCAATACTTTTTAATTCACTGAAATGCCCCAACTCATGAAAAAAGTTTACCTACTCATTACTTTAATTTCTGTTTCTGTTTTCTCGCAGAAAAGATTCGACAACATCAAATCTGAAAAACTGGGAGAAGAACGAAGAATAACCATCGGACTTCCTGAATCTTACGAAGCCAATCCTGATAAAAAATATCCGGTTTTGTATTTACTGGATGGTGATTATCTGTTTGATCCTTTCTCCGGCGCTTTAAGTTACGGTGCTTATTGGGGAGATTTGCCGGAAGCAATTATTATTGGTGTTCATCAAAATAAAAATGATGAACGTGAAGACGACACAACAACTGATCAGAATACTGGACTTCCGTTTGAAAAAGGAGCAAACTTTTTTGAATTTATTGGTGCCGAATTGGTTCCCTACATCGAAAAAAAATATCGTACATCGCCTTTTAGAATTATTGCAGGTCATGACGTAACAGCAAGTTTTATCAATTTCTATTTATATAAAGAAAAACCTCTTTTTAATGCTTACATCTCTTTTAGTCCTGAGCTTGCCAATAAGATGGAAGTTCGAATTCCTGAAAAGTTCGCTAAATTAACAGAGCCTTTATTTTATTACTTATCTGTAGCAGACGGAGATAATAAAAAAATCAAAGAACCTATTGAAAAATTAGACAGTAATATTAAAATTGCTAATAATCCGTTAGTAAATTATAAATACGATTTGTTTAAAGGTACAACCCATTACACAGAAGTTTTACATGCTATTCCAAGTGCTTTATATCAAATATTTGAAGTTTACAGACCTATAAATTCTGCCGAATACAATAATAAGATTGCTGTTCTTGAAACAGGTTACGCAGATTATCTGGAAAACAAATACAATGTAATGTCTAAAGTTCTTGGAGTTCAGATTCCGGTAAGAATAAGCGATTTCAAAATTATAGAAACCCTTATCCTGAAAAAGAATGCCTATGACGAATTAGGCAAAATGGCTGAAATTGGAAATGTAAATTACCCTAAAGCGATGTTAGGCGAATACGAATTAGGATTGATGTACGAAAAAATGGGAGATCCAAAAAGAGCGTCAAAAAAATATCAAAACGCTTCGCAAATGGAGCCTATTGGAGATTTAAACAAAGATTTGATGTACGAGAAAATCGACCAGATGAAAACACTTGAAAAAACCAGTAAATAATGTCAAAAGTTAAAACTTCCTTTTTTTGTCAAAACTGCGGAACTCAATATGCCAAATGGCAGGGACAATGTAATGCCTGCAAAGAATGGAATACGATTGCCGAAGAAATCATTCAGAAACAAGAAAAGGTTGCCTGGAAAAGCGAACCCACTACAAGTGGTAAAGCACCACGCCCATTAAAAATTAACGAAATAGATTCTGCTCAGGAAATTCGAATGAATACTACTGACGGCGAGTTAAATCGTGTTTTGGGTGGTGGAATTGTTCCGGGATCTTTGACACTTTTGGGCGGTGAACCCGGAATTGGAAAAAGTACACTTTTGCTTCAGATCTCTCTAAAATTACCTTATAAAACCTTATATGTTTCCGGAGAAGAAAGCCAGAAACAAATTAAAATGCGCGCCGAAAGGATTACGCCAAACAGTGACAATTGTTATATCCTGACGGAAACTAAAACGCAAAACATCTTCAAGCAAATTGAAGCCATTCAGCCAGAAATTGTCATTATTGACTCTATCCAGACTTTACATACCGATTATATCGAATCAACAGCCGGAAGTATTTCTCAAATTAGAGAAACCACTGCCGAACTGATCAAATTCGCGAAAGAAACCAATATTCCGGTTATTTTGATTGGACATATTACGAAAGACGGAAATATCGCCGGACCAAAAATTCTGGAGCACATGGTCGATACTGTTTTACAATTTGAAGGCGACCGAAATCATGTGTACCGAATTCTGCGTTCTTTAAAAAACCGTTTTGGCTCAACTGCCGAATTGGGAATTTATGAAATGCTTGGAAGCGGCTTAAGAGAAGTTTCTAATCCGTCTGAAATATTGATTTCCCACAAAGACGAAGAAATGTCAGGAACTGCAATTGCCACAACCATGGAAGGCATGCGACCGCTGATGATCGAAATACAATCTCTGGTAAGTACCGCAGTTTACGGAACCCCACAACGAAGCACAACGGGTTATAATGCCAAAAGATTAAACATGATTTTGGCCGTTTTAGAAAAAAGAGCCGGTTTTCGTTTAGGTGCAAAGGATGTATTCCTGAATGTTACCGGAGGAATTTCTGTTGATGATCCGGCCATTGATTTAGCAGTTGTTGCCGCTATTTTATCTTCAAACGAAGATATTCCGGTTACAAAAGGTTTTTGTTTTGCCGGCGAAGTGGGACTTTCGGGAGAAATTCGTCCTGTAAACCGTGTAGATCAGCGTATTCAGGAAGCCGAGAAATTGGGCTTTACCACTATCTTTGTCTCTAAGTACAACAAAATTGCATTAAAAGATACCGGAATCAAGATTGAGCTTGTAGCCAAAATTGAAGATGTAGCAGGTATTCTTTTTGGATAATATTGTTCTAAATTTACTTTATGAAATTTCCAAAACAAAAAATATATAAAGCACTTTTAATACTTGTCCTGGTATTAGTAGTGCTTTTTTTAGGTTTCTACTTTTTTCGTGATGCTCTGTTAAGAAAAGCGATCACAAAAGTAAAAAGCAAAATGGATACCGAATACAATAGTACTTTTTCTGTAAAATCAGCTTCGTTTGATGGTTTGTCCGGAATTAAATTAACAGATGTTATTCTGGTACCCAAAAATGCCGATACACTTTGCCACATTCAAAAAATAGAAACCAGTATTAGTTTATCAAATTTATTAATTGGTGATGTCCAGATTGGAACTCTAAAAGTAAATAACGGATACATTCAATTGGTTAAAAAAGGAAATGTCCGCAACTTTGATGCTTTCCTGAAAAAAGACAAAGCCGATTCTGATAAAAATGAAAAACGCAAATATGCCACTTTTGCGTATCGTATTATTTCCAAATTGCTGAATCTTGTTCCAACCGATATGAAGTTGGAAAAGCTGAATTTCAGAATTGATGATAACGGCAAAAAAACGTCTGTCGCTGTCAATAAGCTTATTTTAGACAATAAACAACTTGAAACCAGCCTTCATGTTCAGAGCAAAGATTTTGATCAGCGCTGGAATATAAAAGGATTTGCAGATCCAAGAAATAAAAAAGCAGATATCCGTTTCTTTAATTTAGATACCGGAGCCATTCGCGTTCCGTATTTAGACGAGCGCTACAACCTGAAAGCAAGTTTTGATTCGATTCGTTTAAATGTGCAGAACATAGAAAAAGACGGAAGCGAATTACATATTGACGGGTATACTTCTATCGTTAATTTAAAAATCAATCATCCAAAAATTGCCAGTAAAGATGTTGTCATTAAAAATGCGCGTTTTGATTACCGATTTTTATTAGGTGATGATTTTATATCGATCGACAGCACCTCAACCATGCAATTAAATAAGATCAAAGTAAAACCATATGTTTCTTACAGTACCGAAAAAGATACGATTTATACTTTAAAAGTTCATATTCCAAAAATGCAGGCGCAGGACTTTATCGTTTCGTTGCCTGATGGATTATTTACTCATTTTCAGGGAATGGAAGCAACGGGAAATTTTGATTATAAACTCGATTTCAGGTTCAACAAAAACAATCCAAACACTTTAGTTTTTGACAGTAAACTAAACAAGGAAGATTTAAAAATCACCAAATACGGAGAAGCCGATCTTAACAAACTCAACGGTGAATTTGTCTATCGTGCCATCATACAAAACGTATTGCAGCGTCCGGTTCTGGTTGGAAATGCCAATCCGAATTATACCCCTTTAGATCAGATTTCTCCTTATTTGAGAAAATGTGTTTTAACTACTGAAGATCCTTCTTTTTTCTCACATCGCGGTTTTATCAATGAAGCCTTCAAACAGTCTATTCTGAAGAATATCAGAACTAAAAAATTCTCTCGCGGTGCAAGTACCATTAGTATGCAGCTCATTAAAAATGTCTTTTTAACCCGTGAAAAAACACTTTCGCGTAAACTGGAAGAAATTTTGTTGGTTTACATACTCGAAAACAATCGCGTGGTAAGCAAAGAACGTATGCTTGAAGTCTATTTTAACATTATAGAATGGGGTCCAAATGTTTACGGAATTGGCGAAGCAAGTCATTTCTATTTTCAGAAAAGTCCATCGGCTTTAAATGTAGATGAATGTTTGTATCTGGCCACTATTATCCCGAAACCAAGAAAATTCATGTATCAGTTTAATGACCAGGGAAATCTGAAAGACTACGCTATAAAAAATCAGCAATTTTTAAAGAATTTAATGTTTCGTCGCGGCCTTTTAATCCCTGAAGACACAATAGAGCAACTGCCGGTTTATATTTCCGGTAATGCACGTTCTTTAATCAGGATAAAAGCTCCGGATTCTACAGCAGTTAAAAACGATTCTTTGTCTATTGGGGATGAATTTGATTTGTAGTTTTTTGCTACGAAGGCGCTAAGACACGAAGTTTTTTTGTTTTTAATCCCGAAAAGTTGCAGAGTCACAAAGTTTTTCAATAATCCCTAGCTGAAGTTAGGGGGAATAAAATTAAGAAAGAAAAAGGCTTTAGCCAAACTTATTTGTTTGGCTAAAGCCTTTTTCTTTGCGTTCATATTTTCATCCAGCTAAAGCTGGACGCTATTGAACTTAAAAAAAGACTTTGCGAGCAAATTTCACAAGCTTTAATAAAAACTTCGTGTCTTAGCGCCTTCGTGGCAAAAAAACTATTTAAAATTCTTCAAAAACTCTTCTTTGTAAGTCGGCGAAACTTCAATTTCTGCACCATCATTCAGCGTAATGATTCCGCCTTTATTATATGATTTTACACAATTCAAATTAATGATGTGTGACTTATGAACCCGAATAAAAGGCAAAGGCAAAATTTCAGAAAAGTGTTTTAAAAATCGGCAGACCATTTTTTTGTTCCCGTTGTTCAGATATAAATCTGTAAAATTTCCGTTTCCGCGAAGGCGAACAATTTCTTCCATCTTCACGACTTCAAAACCTTCCAGTGTTGGCAGGATTACCTGTTGCTTTTCTGGTTTTTGTTCATGAAAATTGGCAACAATAATTTTATTTCTATTAAAGATTTCGTGATTCATAATCTGATGATGCACTTTGTTTACCGCCACAATCAGTTCTTCGATACTAATAGGCTTTAATAAATAATACGCAGCACTTTGATTTAAAGCTTTCAACGAATATTCTGAAAAAGCCGTTACAAATATGGTTTCAAACTGTAAATCTTTACAGGCTTCGAGAACATCAAAAGCATTTCCGAAAGGCATTTCAACATCCAGAAAAACCAATTGCGGCTTAATTTCATGCAACAACGGAACGGCTTCTTTAATGTTTTGTGCTTCTCCTACAACTTCGACCTGCGGACAATATTTACTCAAATAATTTTTAAGCACTTCTCTCGCAGCCAATTCATCTTCGACAATTACACTTTTTATTTTTTGAAATGTCATCATATGGTATCGATTAATGGAAAAACAATTTCAACTATTGTTCCGGATTCCGGTTGTTCTTTTTCTCTGATGCTAAAAGAAATATGCTTTTTATACAATTCATTTAGCAAGCCAATTCGTTCTCTGGTATTGTTCAGTCCGCGTGATTCATGTACTTTTTGATTGCTTGTTTTAAGTTCCTGACTTTTGGTTAAACCAATTCCGTTATCAGAAATAGTAACGGCAACTTTTTGGTCTTTAAGTTCAAATTTAAGTTCTAAAAATCCTTTTTGATCCAGATAACGCAAACCATGCCAAATCGCATTTTCTAAATGAGGCTGAATAATCATATTAGGAACCAAAACACTTTCGGCATCCAGACCTTCATCAACAGTAATAACAAAATCAAATTTATCCTGAAAACGCAGATGTTCCAGATCGAGATATTTTTTCAATTGCTCTACTTCTTTATCCAGTGAAATGAAATCTTTATTAGAATTTTCCATCATATTTCGCATTAAATTTGAATAAGAAGTCAGGTATTTATTGGCCTCTAATTCTTTATTTTCCGAAATAAACTGATTGACACTATTTAAACTGTTAAAGATAAAATGCGGATTCATTTCGCGTCGTAACGATTGCAGGGCAATTTCTTTATTCTTAGTTTTAATCGCATATAAGGCTTTTACTATGAACATAAACAAAAGCAAAAGCAGCAATATTGACCCCAGAAGAAAATAATTAAAGGTGTTTTTCTTTGTGATCAATTCATCTTTTAATGTTTTCTCTTTTTCAAGTTGGCGGATTTTATCTTCGGTAACCTGAAACGTTTTGGCATCAATCAAAGTGGTATCAGAATGGATTAGTTTTTCGAAGTTTTCAAAAAACTGTTCATAGAGTGCCATGCTTTCTTTATCCTGACCTTTGTTTTTGTAATATTTTATCAAAGAGGACAAACTTTTTCTGGCTTCCGCCGAATTTCCTTTTTGAAATGATAAGTTATAAGCTTCTTTCAAAGACGAAATTGCTTTTTCGGGTTCTTTCTTCTCAAAATAAAGTGACGAAAGAGACTGCAATTGTTTTATCTCTGTGGTGTAATCTTTATTCTTTCTGGCTTCGGCAAGTAATTTTTCATTGATAACAAGTGCCTTCTCAAACTGATTGTCTTCGACATAAACCTTGGCAATTTCATTTTTGATTTTAATGACATCTTCGGGTTTATCTTTCGCATATACCAAAGCTTTATTATAGCTTTCTATGGCAACCTTTTTGTCTTTTAGATCTAATGAATTTTGTGCTTTCTGCACATAAGCTTCTGTAACTTCCTGGCTCTTATTTTCTTTTTTCAGTAAATCAATATTCGAATCGACGTAATTGGTCTGACTTGCCGGATTTGCCTGATTTCGAAGTCGGTTAGCATCATTCAGATTAATTTTTTCCTGAACTTCATCCTTTGCAAGTGAGCCTGCTATTTCATAACTCTTAATGGCTGATCCAAAGTTTTTCTGATTTTCCTGTGCCTTTGCCAGACTTCTGGTGACCCGGGTTTTATCTTCTGTCTGTTTTAGTTTGGTATAACTGTTTAATGCTCTTTTAAAATACTCTTCTGCTTTGGCATTATCGCCATTATTTAAAAACTCATTCGCCAGTCTTTCATAATTCTGAGCAATTTTCGATTCATCATTTTCATCAATTGAGTTAGACAAATCTTCGGCAGCTTTGTTGATTTTAGCCTTTTTAGTATTTTCTGTTTTCTGCACAGGAGCTGCTTGTGCTGTTGCTCGCTGTGAAAACAATAGCACTAAAAAAAACAGACTAAAACCAATTATCAAATGACGTTTCACAAATACTTTATTTTGAAAGTGTAAAGTAACCTAATTTCAAATTCCTTTCCTATAGTTTTCACCAAGTCAAACGACCTGTTGACCCATTCTGTCAAAAATACGTTTTTTCACTCAATACATTTGCTTCATAATCTTAAAACCAAGAATCATGAAAAAACTATTCTTCTCATTTTTAGTAGCATTATTTTCTCCTTTTATAATGGCTCAGGTTTCCGGAAATATCAACTATCAGAATCAGCAGAATTACAACAATGATCTTATCAATGTAAACTTTCCTTCGAATGCTGATATTCTTGTAAATATAAAAGGACTGGCGAATGTTAAAGCAGATGCTTATACTGCCATTTTCAGCACTACGCAAACCGGTAAAACTACCAAAGAGGTAAACGAGTTAATTGACCAAAGAATTAAACAGTCGCTAAATGAAATCAATTTACAAAAAGGTGTTGAAACTTATGTAGACATGATTTCATTTGTTCCCGTTTATGAATACGAAACAGAAAAGAAAGTTTTTAATCGTAAAACATATAACGAAGTCCCGGCAGGGTTTGAAGTAAAGAAAAACATCCATATCAAATATACAGATCCCAATCAGTTAAATGAGTTTATTTCGATTTTATCCAATAATGAAATATACGATCTGGTAAGAGTTGATTATTTCTCAAATGCATTAGAAACCATTAAGAAAGAGATGATGAACAAAGCAAAACTTATGGTGCAGGAAAAGATAAAGAACTATCAGGAATTACTTGGAGAAACATTTACAACTGCTGAGAAAAGAATAACCGATGGTTATATCGTTAATGTACCTGTAGAAATGTATAAATCGTATGAAGCTTACAATAGCTCTTCTTTAAACTTAAAAAAAGCTTCAAACATCAATCAGGTTAACAAATCTGTGACACTTTATTATCAGCCTTTATTGAATAAAGAATTTGACTTTGTAATTAATCCTACTGTATTAGAACCTGTTATTCAAATACAATATGAAATTAAAATAGCAATTAACAGAGAAAAAAAGCCACTTTCGAAAACCGATAAAGAACTTATTCTGGTTACGCCAAACGGCGATTTAAAATCCCTGAACTCCAATACAGCCAAACCAATCTATTAATCTTAAAACAGCTTTTCACCAAGTCAAAACCCGGTTTCACCATTTGTACGAAAAACAGGCGTTTTAGTTTTCTAAGTTTGATCTGTAATCATCCAATTAAAACTCAAGAATTATGAAATCAAATCTTTTTATCTCGGCACTTTTTGCAGCCACATTATCCCTTGCGAGCTGCAACTCCTCTAATGCAACACCAAAAAAACATAAAACAGAAGTTGAAAAACCAGCTTTGGCTACTACCAAAATACAAGTTGCACTTTTACTGGATACTTCAAGTAGTATGGACGGATTGATTGATCAGGCAAAGTCAAGATTATGGAATATTGTCAATACTTTAACTACTTTAAAATATGAAGGCAGATCGCCAGATATAGAAATTGCTTTATACGAATATGGAAACGATGGTTTATCAGAAAAATCAAATTACATCAGACAAGTTACTCCCCTTTCTACAGATCTGGATTTGATTTCGGAAAAACTATTCGCCTTAAAAACAAACGGCGGAAACGAATATTGTGGCGCCGTGATTCAGGATGCAACAAAAGAATTAAAATGGGCATCAGAATCCAAAAACATGAAACTGATTTACATTGCGGGCAATGAAGAATTTAATCAGGGAAAAATCAGCTATAAAGAAGCAATTAGCAATGCCTTAAAAAATGATATATATGTTAATACAATCTTTTGCGGTAATAAAACGGAAGGTATAAATATTCTCTGGAAAGATGGGGCTGATCGTGGAAAAGGTAAATACTTCAACATCGATTCTAACCAGTCTGTACAATACATTGTAACTCCTTATGATGATCAAATTACCAAATGCGATGAGAGAATGAACAAAACTTACATTAATTACGGTTCACGAGGAACGGAGAAAAAGAGAAACCAGATCATGCAGGATGAAAATGCCAAAATGGTTTCAAGTGCAAATTATGCAGATCGTGCGGTAAGCAAATCAAAAGCCGTTTATAAAAATGAAAGCTGGGATCTTGTGGATAAAGTAAAAGATGATGCAGGAGCTATTTCGAAAATTAAAAAAGAAGAATTACCCAGTGAACTACAGAACAAAAGCACTGCTGAATTGCAAAAAATAGTAACCGAAAAAACAAAAGAAAGAGAAACGATTCAGAAAGAAATTGGTGTACTGGCAAAAAAACGTCAGGAATACATTGATAATGAATCTAAAAAAACCAAGAAACAAGACGATTTAGGCAACACTATCAATTCATCAATTGTTGCTTTTGCAAAAGTTAAAGGTTATACAGTTGAAAAATAACTCATGAAAAAGAGACTATTTATTTTGCTTTCATTCAGTATTTTTTGTGTGAGTTTTGCCTGCAGAAATAAAGAAGAAAAGATAGAAATCATTAAATATACAAAACCGGTTTACTCCTACGAAGAGAAACTAAAAAGTGAGACCGCTGAAATTAGAAGATTTTTGGGGAAGTCTTCTAAATACAATTCAGATGTTGTCTTTTTATTAGATATGAAAGTTGAATCTGGAAAAAATCGGTTTTTTATTTATGATTTAAAACACAATAAATTACTAGACAAAGGTTTAGTTGGTCATGGTTCCGGTTCAGAAACAGGAATTCCCGGAAAGCTGAGATTTAGCAACACAAAAGATTCTAATTGCAGTTCGTTAGGAAAATATGCCATTGGCAGCTCCTATACCGGAAGATTTGGAAAAGCCTATAAATTATACGGTTTGGACGAAACAAACAGCAATGCATTTGACAGAAATATAGTCTTGCACAAATATTCAGAAATTCCGTTTGAAGAACAAATCAATCCAATTTGTAATAGCCTGGGTTGTCCAATGGTCAACGAGAAGTTTTTTAGTGTAATTGAAAAACTGATTGATAACTCCAAAAAGAAAATGATTCTGGTAATGTATTACTAAATCAATTTTACTTTTAGATATTTGTAATCTATTCCTTGTAAGAAAAAAAAATCTTAAACTATAATACCATGATTAAAAAACAAGCAACAGCATTTTTCTTATTGTTATGCACTTTTGCCTTTGCACAAAAACCCATATTTACAACGGCAAAAGTAAAAGCTGCAACAGTTTATTTTAATGCTGCCGAAATTTCTCAAACCGCCAGTACTACTTTGCCGTTAGGTACCAGCGAACTTGTGATTAAAAATGTGGCTGTCAACCTAAACGAAAGTTCTATACAAATTGGCGCTCCGGCAAACGTAACAGTTCTTTCGGTTCAGTTTACCAATAATTATATTTCAGAATACGAAAACGATCCAAAATCTCCGTTATTAAAAAGAGTTCGTGACAGTATTGTTTTGGTTCAGAAAGAAATTCTGAAAGTGAGTAACAGCATTAATTCTGAGACTAAAACGATTCAGTTATTAGATAAAAACCAACAGATTTCGGGAGCAAATTCAGGATTGAATGTAGCCGAATTAATGAAAATGGTTGATTATTATAAAAACAAGCAGCTTGAACTTGCCAACAATATTAATAGCCTGACGGATAAAAAGCAAAAACTGGATGAAACGCTTCAAAAACTAAACAACAAACTTGAAATTGACGGTAACAAAGAAGAAAAAACATCTTCCGGAAAATTGATTGTGCAGGTTATGAGTAATGTTGCCGGACCAGTTCCGCTTGAAATATCATATTTAACCAATGATGCCACCTGGTCTCCTTTTTATGATTTACGAACTGAAAGTGTAAATGCTCCTATCAATATGATGTACAAAGCACAAGTAGTTCAAAATACAGGAATTGACTGGAAAAAAGTAAAACTGACTTTGTCCAGCGGTTATCCAAATCAAAACAATCAGGCGCCTATATTGAGTTCATGGTTTTTGAGAAATAATGCCAATTATGGCTACAACCAAAGAGCCGTTATGAATCAGTTGCAAAGTGCACGCGGAGCACTGAAAGATAAAAAAGTTAATGAAGAACTTAATTATGTTGCCGCACCTGTTATGGCAGAATCTACGGTTTCTGATTACACAACGGTTTCAGAAAATCAATTGAATGTTTCTTTTGACATAGATATTCCATATGATATTTTATCAAATGGAAAAATTCATAGCGTATCGCTGAAAGAAATAAAACTTCCGGCAACCTATAAATACTATGCCGTTCCAAAAGTAGAGAATGAAGCTTTCCTTCTTGCTGAAATTGCCGATTACAGCAAATACAATTTATTACAAGGCGAGGCAAACATTATTTTTGAAGGTATGTATGTGGGTAAAACATTTATTCAGCCAAACCAAACCAGCGATACACTAAACTTAAGCATGGGACGTGATAAAAAAGTGTCGATCAAACGTGAAAAAGTAGCTGACAAATCTGGAACTAAGTTTTTATCTGCCAAAAAAGAACAGACTTTTACTTATGATATAACCGTTAGAAACAATAAAAAAGAAGGTGTTGAATTATTGTTGAAAGACCAATATCCGCTTACAACAAATAAGGAAATTGAGGTAGAATTACTGCAAAGTGATGGTGCAAAAGTAAATACAGAAACAGGAATCCTAACCTGGCAATTGCAATTGAAACCAAATGAAACAAGGAAAATCCGAATCAGTTATAAAGTGAGATATCCTAAAGATCAGACTTTAAACTTATAAACCAATATCCTTTACCAATAAAAACACGAATTCCACAAATTTGCACGGATTTAATCTGTGTTAATTTGTGGAATTTGTGTTTGTTTAAAATCTTTATTAAGGTGCCGGATCAGGAATAATAGCCTGAACTGCTGCGATTTCAGTTAATATTTCTTTTGAAAGAAACACATCAATAGTATCGATATTTTCTTTTAATTGTTCCATTGTGGTTGCGCCAATAATGGCACTAGTCAAAAACGGCTGCTGTAATACAAATCCCATTGCCAGTTCTGTTAGAGTTAATCCGTGTTTATGAGCAATTTCCTGATATAACTTTGTAGCTTGTGTACATTGTTCGCTATTGTAACGTGTATATTGCGGAAAAAGGTTGATTCTCGCATTTGGATGTGATTCACCGGTTAAAAATTTACCAGTTAATACACCAAATGCCAAAGGAGAATAAGCCAACAAACCTACATTCTCATATTTTGAAACTTCGGCAGAACCAACTTCAAACAAACGATTGAGTAAATTATATGGATTTTGAACTGTTTTAATTCTTGGCAGGTTTTGGTATTTGCTTTCTTCCAGAAAACGCATCATTCCCCATGCATTTTCGTTAGAAACACCAATGTGTTTTATTTTACCTTCTTTGATTAATCCGTCAAAAGTTTCTAATACTTCTCTAAAATTATCTTCCCAGACATCATCGTGATCTTTAAAACCGCGTTGTCCAAAGTAATTGGTTTGTCGCTCCGGCCAGTGCATTTGGTACAAATCGATATAATCTGTCTGAAGACGCTTTAAGCTGTTTTCTAAAGCATATTTGATACTTGCAGGAGAGAAATCTCCTTTCTCACGCATGTAAGTAAAATTAGGATTTGGACCTGCAATTTTAGAGGCCAAAACTACTTTATGGCGATTTCCTGTTTTTTTGAACCAGGTTCCAATAATTTTTTCTGTGCTTCCGTATGTTTCTTCACGTGCCGGAACCGAATACATTTCGGCTGTATCAAAAAAATTAACGCCTCTTTCGAGTGCATAATCCATTTGCTGGTGTCCTTCGGCTTCTGTATTTTGCTGACCGAAAGTCATCGTTCCCAGGTTTATTTTACTAACTTTTATGTCGGTGTTGGGGATTGTAGTGTATTTCATTTTTTTTCTGAGGTTCTAAGTTTCTAAGATTCTGAGGCCCTAAGCCTTTCTGTTTTGAATATTTAAGAATACCAAAGATACAAAGGGATACATCAAATGAAAATATGACAAAAGTTAAAAAAACTACAAGATTTCTTTTTGAAATTCTGAGGGACTAAGGTTCTAAAACACTAATTTAGAGTCATAAAATAACAAAAGGCTCAAAGTAAAACTTTGAGCCTTCTATCTTAGAATCTTAGTCCCTTAGAGACTTAATTAATACTATTCAACATTTCAGCGATTTCATCTAATCTTGGTGTTAAGATGATTTCGATTCTACGGTTTTTAGCTTTTCCTTCAGGAGTTGCGTTGCTTGCAAGCGGAGAAAACTCGCTGCGACCGGCTGCTGTTAATTTTTGTTTGTTGATTTTATTGTTTTCACTTAAAATAGCTACAATTGCTGTTGCTCTTTTAGTCGATAAATCCCAGTTGTTTGCAATTGGTCCCGAACCTGCATACGGATCATCATCAGTATGACCTTCGATAAGCACTGAAAGATCCGGATTATCACCTAAAACTTTTCCTAATTCCACAACGGCTCTTCTACCTTCGGTTCCAACAGCCCAGCTTCCTGAGTTAAAAAGTAATTTGTTTTCCATAGAAACATATACTTTTCCGTTTTTTTGCTCTACTGTCAAACCTTTACCTTCAAAACCGTTTAAGGCTTTAGATAACGTTTCTTTTAGTTTTTTCATTGCTGCTTCTTTTGCGGCAATCATGGCTTCAAGTTCATTTAAACGACTTGCTGTTTTATCAAGACTTGCTTGTTCTTCGGCTAATTTTTTAGATTTTGCTTCTAATTGCGCCAACAATTCACGGTTTTTAGCCATGTTTTTTTCTAATGCATCATTGCTGTTTTTTTCAAGTGCATTGTATGAATCCTGCAAAACTTTAAACTTGTTTTGTGCTGCAGCTAAATCAGCTTTTTGTTTGGCTAATTCGTCTTTTGTTGCGTTTAAATCTTTGGTTAAATTGTCACGTTCTAATTCTAACTGATTTTTTGATTTTTGTAAATCGGCATTTTGATCTGCAATAGAACGGTTTTCTTTTTTAAGATCTGAATATTTTGTTTCAAGATCGTTGTAAATTTTCTTGGATACACAAGAAGTCATAGACATTGCTACAACCAGTAATCCGATGGAGGCCTTTTTAATCATTTTACTTTTTTAGTTTTTATTGGGGGCGTATTAATAATTCAAAACTTCTTGTTTAACGGAAAGCCCTAGCCCTGATGGGAACGGCATCCTTTTGTGGCGGGGTTCGCCACAAAAGATATAGTGAACAGCAGGAAAAAGCTCCTTCTTTCGAATTTACTCAGGATGACAACTATTAAACTATATCACGCTATTCTTTCAGCAAGAACAATACCAGAATTTATTCGATTTCGACTAAAACAGGACAATGATCAGAGTGTACAGCATCCGGAAGGATAACGGCACGTTTTAAACGATGCTCCATTGAATCGCTTACAAGATTATAATCGATACGCCAGCCTTTGTTGTTTCCTCTTGCTCCGGCGCGGTAACTCCACCATGAATAATGATGCGGTTCTTTGTTGAAATGACGGAAACTGTCGATAAAACCAGATTTCATAAATGCATCCAGCCAGGCGCGTTCTGCAGGTAAAAATCCTGATACGGTTTTGTTACGAACCGGGTCGTGAATGTCGATTGCTTCATGACAAATATTGTAATCGCCACAAATAATCAGATTCGGAATCGTTAACTTTAATTCATTTATATACGTTTGAAAGTCATCCATGAACATAAATTTATGGTCTAGTCTTTCGATATTTGTACCGGAAGGAAGGTATAAACTCATTACAGAGCAATCATCAAAATCAGCACGAAGATTACGTCCTTCAAAATCCATATGCTGAATTCCGGTTCCGAATACGACATTATTAGGTTTTGTTTTAGATAAAATTGCTACTCCGCTATAGCCTTTTTTTGTTGCGGGATAGTAATATTGGTAGGGATAGCCAGCGGCCGTTATATCATCAACGGGAATTTGTTCCTGTGTTGCTTTTATTTCCTGAAGACAAATAACATCAGGATTGGCTTGTTGCAGCCATTCGATAAAACCTTTAGTTATTGCGGCTCGTATTCCGTTTACATTATAAGAAATAATTTTCATCAGCGTTTTTTTTAGGATTCCAAATGTAATAAAAAAGTGGAAAGTTTATGATTGAAACTTCGAAAAGTAGAGTTTTTTGTTATCTTTGTTCGCTGCTCTAATAAATTAAAAATAGTACATGGGTTTAGTTACCGCGAAAGAAGTTGCAAAGGCAATAAATGTTGAGAAGTACGGTGTGTTTGGTACTTTTTCAGGCTGGATTCTTATGAAGGTTCTTAAGATCTCTACCCTTAATAAAATTTACGATCACAATAAACACCTGGAAGATGTTGCGTTTTTGAATGGAATTTTGGATGAGATGGAAATCAAATTCGAAATCCCGGAAGAAGATCTAAAACGTTTACCAAAAGAAGGTCCTTATATTACCATTTCAAATCATCCGCTTGGAGGAATTGATGGTATTTTGCTTTTGAAATTAATGCTTGAAAGAGAACCTAATTTCAAAATCATCGCCAACTTTTTGCTGCACAGAATTGTTCCGCTTAAAAAATACATCATGCCGGTTAATCCTTTTGAGAATCATAAGGATGCAAAATCGAGTGTGGTTGGAATCAAGGAAACTTTACGACATTTAAGTGATGGAAAACCTTTAGGAATTTTTCCTGCCGGAGAAGTTTCGACTTATAAAGACGGAAAATTAGTTGTAGATAAACCATGGGAAGAAGGTGCTTTAAAATTAATCAGAAAAGCTAAAGTTCCTGTAGTACCTATTTATTTTCATGCCAAAAACAGTAAATTATTTTATTGGCTTTCTAAAATTGATGACACTTTGCGTACGGCAAAATTACCATCTGAATTGCTTACACAAAAAGATCGTGTAATTAAAGTACGTATTGGAAAACCGATTTCTGTAAACGAACAAAACGAAATTCAATCTTTTGAAGAATACTCTGAGTTTCTAAGAAAGAAAACCTATATGCTGGCTAATCCGTTTGAGAAAGACACCAAACTGATTGATACGGCAAGTCTTAAAATTCCAAAAGCGCCTAAAAAAATCGTAACGCCTGCGAACGAATCAAAAATGATTGATGAAGTTCAGGCATTAAGAGGCAGCGATTGCCGACTATTGCAAAGTAAAAACTACGAAGTGTTTTTTGCGAGAGCAAAATCAATTCCGAATATTTTACATGAAATCGGGCGTTTACGTGAGATTACTTTTCGTGAAGTTGGCGAAGGAACGAATGAGTCTATTGACTTAGACGAATACGACAAATATTATCACCATATGTTTTTATGGGATGATGAAACGAAAAAAATTGCCGGAGCTTATCGTATGGGGTTAGGTTCTGAGATTTATCCAAAGTATGGTATTGAAGGTTTTTATCTGACTGATCTTTTTAGATTTGAGCCTGAATTGCACGATATGATGCATAAATCGATCGAAATGGGACGTGCTTTTATTATTAAAGAATATCAGCAAAAACCAATGCCTTTGTTCTTGTTATGGAAAGGAATTATTCATACTACTTTACGTCATCCGGAACATAAATATTTATTAGGAGGTGTGAGTATCAGCAATCAGTTTTCGGACTTCTCTAAATCATTGATGATTGAATTTATGAAGTCGAATTATTACGATCCGTATATTGCCCAATATATTCACCCGAAAAAGGCTTACAAAGTCAAACTGAAAGATGCTGATAAGGATTTTATCTTTGACGAAGCAGAATCTGATTTAAATAAATTTGATAAAATTATTGATGAATTAGAACCAGGAAATCTACGTTTGCCGGTTTTAATTAAAAAGTACATTAAACAAAATGCACGTGTGGTTGCTTTTAATGTCGATCCTTTGTTTAATAACGCTGTAGATGGCTTAATGTACATTAGAATCGCAGATATTCCGGAAAGCACTATGAAACCGGTTATCGAAGAGTTTCAAATAGAATTAGAGCGTAAATTATCTGAGAAAGAAGATTAACTTTACATAATAAAAAAGTCCCCATTGCTAAGCAACGGGGACTTTTTTATTATGACTTCGTTCAAAATCAATTTGAATTATTCTTTTCCAATTTCATTTATTTCACCCGATTCATTTTTAGGATCTGAGCCATATTGATTTGGTCCATTTTCGCCTTCTGTACAAGCTAAAACCAAATTATAAATTGGAAAAATAATATACCAACCACTTTTACCGACATCATGCATTCTTCTGACACCAACAGCAATTGAAGGAACTAAAACTGCTAAATTGTAAACACTGCTAACCAATGCAAGCTTAGGAGAGACAAGTCCTAAAATAAATAATAGGCCATAACCTATAATCGCATTAATTAAAACAAACATCCAATATTCTTTTCTTCTGGCTCTCCCATCAAAATTTGCGTAGTTTTCCATAACTACCTTTTTGTACATTTCAAACATAACTTAAAATCTTTTGTAAATTCACCCTACTCTTTTTGGATTTTCAGATACTCCTTTTTCTTTTTTTTAGAAGTACAAGATTAAGAAGTTTGAATTTTACAAAGATCCCCTATAAGTCATTATTGTGTCAGAAAAAGGCGTTTATTCTCAAACTTAAAGAACACCAATCACTCATTTACAAGTAATTGCAAATCACATTTAAAAAAGAAACCAAAAGATGTATTTTCTATTATAAAAACAAAACAACCTGTAAAAGCAATTATTTAGGAAAAGAAAAATCCCATTTCATCATTTTCTGAAATGGGATTTTTTATTTTTTATTTTTAAAACCAAATTGACTGATGTAATATGTCATCAAAAGAATTGTTTTTAATAAACAGAACTAATCTAATTAGATGATAAAAAGCTAAAAAGTAAGCCATATTATACGCCAGTTTTCTATTATACAAAAGACTTGTAAAGTATTCTTTTTTAGTAATAATTTCTGTTGTTAGTACTATGATGGTCAACCAGCAGAATACAATAACAAAAGGCCCTAAAATATGATAACTAAGAGATTTGTAAATATCGCCCTGATAGAAGTACACCAATGACTTGGTTATACCACAACCCGGACAAGGAAAACCGGTCACCATTTTAAAAGGACAGAACGACTGATCTGTTTCTAAATGATCATGGTGGTTGTTAAGCATTAAAAAAAACGGAACTATCAGTGTAATTGCTGCACCGATAATTCCGTAAATTTTACGTTTTATTCTACTATTATTTGTATAATCTGTTGATATCACCTTGTACAATCATCGCTGCTGCGATAGGGAAAAAGAACCCTAAAACAATTAATAAAGTTGATTGGTCTTTTTGAAGCTCTCCAGTTTTTTCATAAACTTTTGGCAATGCTTCTTTACCAGCCAAATAATAAAAATAAATATTTACTGGCATACAACAACCTGCAAAAATTGCGATAGGCTGAGAAATAACTTCTTTTTTAGCTACGGCATTAAAAACTTCCGCAACTTTGATATTCCAATAAATCAAATATAATCCGCAAGATAAAAATCCATAAAGCAATACCATAATTGGATCTACTTTAAATACCGGGATTGGATCATTAAAATCATTTGACGTTTCTTTAAAACTGTTTTCCATTTTTTATTAATTAAATTAAGGTTAATGTATTCTAATTTTTAAGCATTAGACAAGCTTATTTTTTTAAATTTATTTTAAAAGTGTGCAAAAATAACTCCCTATAAATCAGCAGGAGTACCTGATAAATTATTATTGTATTAAATTAAGGTATCTTTTACAGAAACTCAAAACTTGAGACAACTTCATCTAACTCACACTCAATGACTTTTACAAATTATTTTAACAAACTTATAGGTTCCTTTTAAAACGCTCTAATCTGATATTGAAAAGCAAACAGAGTAAAACTTGAAACAATATTATTAAAATTTAACAAAAAAAACTAATTATAGGCTTAAAAATCTACAGAAAAAACTCGTTATAAAATTGTAAAATTTTAAGAACTCCATTTTTTTCTGTGGTATGAAACTTATTTTGAATAGACTGCCTTAATTTTATCTACTATAACTTGTGCCAAACGTTCATGACTTTCAAAAGTCCAGCCTGCGATATGAGGTGTTAACAATACATTTTTGGCCTCAAGTAAATATTGAAAAGCTTCGGGTGTATTTTTATCCTGAAACAAGGTTTCAAAAGATAACTTTTCATACTCCAGAACATCCAGACCTGCACCAAGGATCTTTTTAGACTTCATCCCTTCGACCAAATCAGCTGTAACTATATTTTTCCCTCTCGATGTATTTATCATCCAAAATGGTTTTGCAAAGGCATTAATAAAATCCTGATTAACCATTTTATCTGTTTCCGGAGTCCACGGAAGATGTAAACTCAAAACATCTGCTTTTTGCTGTAATTCCTGTAAGGAAACTTGTCTGGCGTTTTCGTCTCCAATGTTTTCTAAAATATCGTGAAAGATAACCTCTACTTCAAAACCACGAAGTTTTTTAGCAAAAGCTTTCCCCATATTTCCGTAACCAATAATTCCAACCGTTTTTCCATCGAGTTCGTGTCCGCGATTACTTTCTCTGTTCCAGTGTCCGGCTTTTATTTCGGTGTCGGCCTGATTTAAATTATTAAATAAAGACAGAATCACGCCTAGCGAATGTTCTGCAACAGCGTTGCGATTACCTTCCGGAGCTGCTATTAAATGAATTTTTTTAGTCTCGGCGTAATCACAATCAATACTTTCTAAACCCGCGCCAACTCTGGCAATAAACTGTAAATTGGTCGCTTTGTCCAGAAAGGTTTTATCTATTTTAAAGCGGCTTCGAATTACGATTCCGTTATAATCCTGAATTTTAGCTTCAATTTCTTCTTTAGAAGATTTAAAATCGGCATGGTTTTCAAAACCGGCATCTTTCAGTTGTTGCCAAAGAATAGGATGATTGCTGTCGATATGAAGAATTTTTATACTCATTGCTATTATAATTTTATAAAACAAAAATACAGCTAATTATCTAATTGTTTAATTTACGTACTGCATTACTATGCTAAAAAACCGCTAAAAATAAGTGGTTTTTTCATTCTCCAAACCTCCTGATTTTTTATTGGTGACTTTTTTTTCTAACTTTGAAAAACAAGCCTCAAGAAAATATTTCTTCTAAATTCTCTCAACCTCTGTAAAAATGAAATTAACCAAGACTTTTAAAGCCTTTTTTGAAAACGAAAAATCAGGGGGATTACTCTTATTATTTGTTACAATCTTATCTTTATACATAGCAAACTCTTCTTATGCTGTTGAATATATTGCTTTTTGGGAAAAAGATTTGGGCGGACATTCGATCACACATTGGATTAATGATGGCTTGATGACAATTTTCTTTTTATTGATTGGGCTGGAATTAGAACGCGAAATTTATCATGGCGAATTATCGAATATAAAAAATGCTTCGCTGCCAATCATGGCGGCATTTGGCGGAATGCTGGTTCCGGCAGCAATTTTCCTTGCTTTAAATTTTGGAACTGCGACTCAAAACGGAGCCGGAATTCCAATGGCGACAGATATTGCGTTTGCAATTGGGATTTTATCTCTTTTAGGAAAAAAAGTTCCTTCATCCTTAAAAGTATTTCTGACTGCATTAGCCGTTATTGACGATTTGGGCGCAATAATCGTTATTGCCATATTTTACACAAGTTCAATTGCGTTTGTAAACCTTGCTATTGCTTTGGGAATTTGGGGCTTACTGTTTATTTTAAACCGAATGAAGGTTCAAAACCTGATTCCGTATTTAATTGGTGGAGTTGTTATGTGGTATTTTATGCTCAATTCCGGCGTTCATGCCACTATTACCGGTGTTATATTAGCTTTTGTGATTCCGTTTGGCAATGGCGACGAAAATTCTTCATCTTACAAACTACAGCACTTTTTACACAAACCTGTCGCATTTGTAATTTTACCTTTATTTGCCATTGCGAATACTTGTATTGCCATTGAATCAAACTGGCATGAAGGTTTAACGCATCGAAATGCATTAGGAATTATTTTAGGACTGGTTGTAGGCAAACCTTTAGGAATACTGCTTTTTTCTTCGGTTGGAGTAAGTGCAGGATTGTGTGCTTTGCCAAAAGGGCTAAGATGGGCACATATTCTGGGCGCAGGAATGCTAGGCGGAATAGGTTTTACTATGTCTATTTTTATCACACTTCTGGCTTTTAAAGATCCTGAAGTGATTGTTTTTTCTAAAATTGCCATTCTTATCGCTTCTTTACTTTCAGGAATTTTCGGCTTTGTGTATCTGAAGTTTATCCTGAAAAAGAAAAAAAGTATTTAGATTTTAATTGATATTTTACGCCTTTTGGATCAACTTTAAAAATATGGTATCAGCTTCTAAACTTTTCTGTTTCCTTTTTATCAATGCATTATTCAGTTAATTAAAGTCAGTTCAAAAAAATAAAAATTCCAATTCAATTCCTTTAGTATAATGAAGAAAATCAGACAAATATTGTTTTATTCAATATCTCTTATCGTTTTACTGACCGGAATTATATTTTATCAGATGAAAACATACGAACCTCCAGCCAGATGGTATTGTAACACTCCTGTCCTTTCATTTTGTGGAACTAATAATCCACCTTTAACGGAAAATCAATATAATGGAAAAGAAATTTTTAACTCTAATTGTGCAGCTTGCCACAAACTAGATGCCAAGAGCACTGGTCCGGCACTTCGCAACTTAGATTCTCTTGTATTTGTAAAGTGGATAATCGATAAAAATCACAAAATTGACAGCTCTAAAATTCATAAGTTAGGAATAGATTATCACAGAATGAAGTTTAAAGATTTTATAAATGAAGAAAATCTTCCTTCACTAATAGATTATTGCTCAAGAATACGCTATTAAATCTTAAAAAAAATCCAAATTCAGAAATTCCAAATTCCAATTATCCACAATATTGTCATTCAGGATCTAATTTCAAAAATAAAAAATTCCAAACTCCATTAAAAACTGGAATTTGGAATTTAAAATATTGATCCTTTATTAAAACTTATCCTTTAATTTGTTTCAAAGAAGTCTTGATTCCTTTTATTAGCGATGAGCTGAAACCATTATGTTCCATTTCGTTCAAACCTACAATAGTACAACCCTGAGGTGTTGTTACACGGTCGATTAATTGCTCCGGATGCACTTTTTCTTCCAGCAACATTTTTGCTGCTCCTTTTACGGTTTGTGCTGCAATAGCTAAAGCGGTTTGAGAATCAAATCCAATTTCGATTCCTGCCTGCATAGAAGCACGAATATAACGCAAAGCATATGCAGTACCGCAAGCACCTAAAACAGTCGCTGCATCCATTAGTTTTTCATCGATTACGGGAGCTGTTCCTAAATCCTGAAACAGATCTACAATAGGCAGGGCTTTTTCTATGTCTTTTTCCGGAAAAGAGATACAGGTTGCAGATTCGCCAAACTGCGCTGCAATATTGGGCATAATTCTAACTACCGGAAATTCGTTGTTTGTTTTTGACTGAAGCATATCCAAAGATAATCCGCTTACAGCCGAAGCTATGGTTTTTCCTTTTATAACGGGTAAAATTTCAGCCAAAACAGTATCAACCTGATAAGGCTTTATCGTTAAAATTACCACATCGGCTTCCTGAATATTATGTTTATTATCTGATGAAACTGTAATTCCATATTCTGTTAGATATTGAATACTGGCCGTATTTCGTCTGGTAACAGTAACCTGATTTTGTTTCGAAAATTTTGCGATTCCCAGAGCAATAGAAACTCCTAAGTTTCCTCCTCCTATAATGTGTACTTTCATTGCTGGTTGATTTTAATTTATTTTGGCTGTTTTAAGCAGATTTTTCGGCCTGTAAATTACATAGATTTTACAGATTTTAAATCACTGTAATCTATCAATTTGTGCCAAAAATTTAAAAGCCAAGAATCATCCCGGCTTTTTCAAAATTATTATTCGTTGTTACAATAAACAGATTTGCTGTAACAATTTGTAAGTTCGGTTTATTTTAAAGCAGTTTTCCTTTTAACAATAAAGAAGCAATGGTAAAATAAATAACTAATCCCGTTACGTCTACTAAAGTAGCAACAAAAGGTGCTGATGAAGTCGCGGGGTCCAGTCTAAGCTTTTTTAATAAAAATGGTATCATAGATCCTGAAAGTGTACCCCATAATACAATAAATACTAACGAAAGTGAAACAGTCATTCCAATTGCAAGCCAATGTTCTCCATATTCATAAAGTCCGCTTTGCTGCCATATTAAAATCCTGATAAAACCAACAATACCTAAAATAGCACCTAATAAAAATCCTGATGCGATTTCTTTTTTCATTACATACCACCAGTCTTTTAGTGTAAGCTCTTTTAATGCCATGGCACGGATGATAAGTGTCGCTGCTTGTGATCCTGAATTTCCTCCACTGGAAATAATAAGTGGAACAAATAAAGCCAAGACAACTGCTTTCTCAATTTCACCTTCAAAAAATCCCATTGCCGAAGCAGTAAACATTTCTCCAATAAATAAAACAACAAGCCAGGTTGCTCTTTTTTTAACCATTTCCAGAAGACGCGTCTGAACATACGGTAATTCAAGAGCTTCTAATCCCCCGAATTTCTGAATATCCTCAGTATCTCTCTTCTCTATCTCGTCTTTAATAACGTCGATAATATCATCAATGGTAATACGCCCTACCAAACGTCCTAATTCATCTACAACCGGAATGGCTTCCAGGTCATATTTATCCATAACTCTGGCTACCTCGACATCGGGAGTTTCGACATTTACATAGTTTAATTTTCTAATGTAGATATCTGAAATGTGGGTTTTGGTTGATGTGGTCAATAAATCTTTTAGTGATAATCTTCCTTTTAATCGGTTCTCATCATCAACAACATAAATAGAATGTACTCTGGAAACATTTTCAGCCTGAATTCTCATTTCTTTCACACAGGTAAGTACATTCCAGTTTTCGTTAACCTTCACTAACTCTTTATGCATGATACCTCCGGCAGTATCTTCATCATAACGCAATAAATCAACGATTCCTTTTGCGTGCTCAACATCCTGAAGTTCTGAGATAACTTCTGCTTTTCTGTCTTTTGAAAGTTCACCAATAATATCTGCCGCATCATTGGTTTCCAGCTCATCCAGCTCTTCTGCGATTTCTTTAGGAGAAAGTCGGTTTAATATTTTTTCACGCAGGTCATCCTCTAATTCCAAGAGAATTTCGGCTGTTTTTTCGCTATCTAAAACCTTAAAAATATAAGTAGCATCATCAATGTCAACTTCATCAAGGATTTCAGCAAAATCGGCATGATGCATGTCATTTAATAAAATTTCCAGCTCCTTATTATTTTTAGCTTGAATGAGTTGAGCAATTTGTTTAATTAGCTCTTTACTGATTTTAAACTCCATCGGCTTCTATTTTTTGAGTCAAAACAATAAATTCGTCAACACTTAGCTGTTCGGGACGTTTATCAAAGATAGTGTCTTCTCGCAA
The DNA here is from genome assembly GCF_001602525.1 of Flavobacterium chilense. Classification (GTDB taxonomy): domain Bacteria; phylum Bacteroidota; class Bacteroidia; order Flavobacteriales; family Flavobacteriaceae; genus Flavobacterium; species Flavobacterium chilense. Next base: position 517,407 of record NZ_LSYT01000002.1, on the reverse strand, counting down.
TTGATCTGATAAATTTAATGTTTTCAAACTGTTACGTAATGTTTTTCGTCTTTGCTGAAAAGCGGTTTTTACAACTGTAAAAAACAACTTTTCTCCGCATGGAAGGCTATAATCTTCCTTTCGGGTCATTCTCATCACACCCGACTTGACCTTGGGCGGAGGAATAAAAACATTTTCATCTACTGTAAACAGGTACTCAGTATCATAGAAAGCCTGGGCTAATACGGATAAAATTCCGTAAGCTTTTGAACCTTTTTTCTCGCAGATTCGTTCTGCAACTTCTTTTTGAAACATTCCCGAAAATTCCGGGATCTGATGTTTAAATTCTAAAGTTCTAAAAACGATCTGAGTTGATATATTATATGGGAAGTTTCCAATAATCGCGAATTGTTTATTTTCATAAACCTCGTTGATATTGTATTTCAGAAAATCCTGAGAGATAATTTTATCTTTTAATTTTGGATAATTTTCACCCAAATACACCACTGATTCACCGTCGATCTCGATCACGTGTGTATTAATAGGCTTGTCAAGCAAATACTTAGTCAACACACCCATCCCTGGTCCTATTTCTAAAACCTCATCATATCCCTTTAAGCTTAAAGTATCTGCAATTGCTTTGGCGATACTTTCGTCTTTCAGGAAATGTTGTCCTAAATGTTTTTTGGCTTTTACTTTTTCCATTTTTTTTCTTGTTTTGCCTCGCGGGCGCAAAAGTATTCTTTTTGCCATGAAGGCTCAAAGCTTATTTTACTTTTTTTTGCCACAAAGGCTCAAAGGCACAAAGCTTTAGTTTTTCTTTTTTCACTTCTTCTGTCACAAAGACTCAAAGTACATGAAGAATTATTTTTTATTGATTTCGCGAAGTTGTGAATATCTAATAAATCTTTTGCCCTATTAGCTTTAATTTTACTTGTGATCAGATCTTCTAATGATAAGACATTCCATTTTAAAAATATTTTATCTTTAACTGTTATTTCTTCAATCTGCCGAATTTCTGATAACCATCAAAATTAACAGCTCCTCCACCAACCATAAGCTTTCGAACATCATACTTCATTACTAAAGCAATAAACTGATCAATGTTTTGGTATATTACTCTGATTTTATAATAATTACAAAATTGTCTTTATTTTGATCGACTTTGTTCTTTACAGGAAATTTACTGATTCTCTCACTTAAACGTAAAAAACTATAAAACCTTTCTGTTTTTGACAACTTTAGAAAATCTTCTTGTTGTTGTTTATTACTTTCTTCTTTCGTTTGAAATCGAATTTCCATATTTTTAGATTATAGAAAAAGTCTAATAATCCAAGTAGTCCAAAAATCTAACAATCTCTTTAATGTTCCGAGATCACTTCTAATTCTGTCCTGAACGAAAGCATTTTATCTGCGAATAATCCCAAAGCTTCTCTGTGAAATTCCGGTTCATCTTCTATATAATACTTTTCCAGCGTTTCTTTACTATCAGTAATATATTGTACAGAATAGGTAATTCCGCCCATTTCTTCTTCTACTAAAACTTTTACAATTCGTGCCGAAGAGAATTTTTGTGTTGCCAGAATTTCCGGTATGTGTTTTTCCTGCATCCATTTTAACCACTGGTCGTGAACGCTTTCATGTATATTGGTGGTAACGTTGTAAATAATCATTTTTTTTTAGATTGTTAGATTATTAGACTACTTAGATTGTTAGACTTTTCGAATAATCTAACGATCTAAAAATCCAATAATCTGAATTATAAATTCTTGTCTCCTCTTAATTCCCGGTATTTTTTTCTGGCATCAACAAAGTAAATACTGTCCTGATGATTAAAAATTACCTTTTCATATAAAGGCTTTGCCTTTTCTGTATCTTTCAATTCGTCATTGTAAATTTCTGCTGAAAAAAACAGTGCTTCATCTACATAAATTCCGTCGCCATGGTTATCTATAATCTGTTGATACTGGCTTAAAGCCGAATTATAATCTTTCAGATTTTCGTAAATTTTCCCTAATCGCAACAATGTTACAGCTTCAATTTCCTGTCCTTTAAATGTTTTTAAAATACTTTGAAACTGTGCAATTGCTTCTGGTTTCTTATTCTGATAGATTAAAAAATCACCTCTGGCAAACTGCTTTAATGCTGTTTGTGTCGAATCGGCAACGGTATTGTCATTAATCAGTAAAAAATATTCTAATGCATCATTGGCTATTAATTGTGTATTTGCTGCTTTCAGTTCTTTAAACTGTTTTAGAGCCCACTCAAAATCTCCTTTGTAATAACTTGTTTTTGCTGCTTTTAAACTTGCTTCATGTGCCATTACATCATTCTTTAAATCCAATTGAATTTGTGAATAGTAAATTAGCGCCTGATTGAATTTTTCTTCTAAAAGCAAAATATCAGCCAACTCCATTTTTGCATCTGCCTGCTGATAATCATTTAAATTTAATTCCAGCGCTTTTTTAATAATTGCCTTAGCTTCTTCTGTTTTTTTCAGATTAAAAGCCAGGAAATGCGCCTGAATTATTTGCAAAGATAAGGTAAAAGGAGTTATTTCATAGGTGGTGAGCAATTGTTGCAGCTCTGTATTGATAACAGGATAGTCTTTTTCCTGAGCTTTGTCAATTTTTATCTGCATTAAATACGCATTAGTCTGAATGAGTAAATCCAGATTTTTGGTATTTTGAAGTATAAAATTCAGAATTTCTTCTGCTGTATCGGTATCATCTTCATTCAGGGCAAACTGACTTAAATTTACAATACTGGAAAGCGATTCCGGTTCGCGTTTGTAAATCGCTTTTTCCTGAATAAAAGCTTTTCCGAATTCTTTTTGCTGTACATAAAACCAACTTAAATAATGGTTCCAGAATACATCCTGATCTTTTTGGGTTTTTAAAATCAGGGCTTTACGCATGGCATCTTTAAAAGCGGTATTATCTGTTTCGCCATTCATGAAACGAGACAATTGTGTCTGGATCAAATTAGCATTTTGCTGATTATTGTAGGATTCTGTCAATAACAAATCAATCATTAAATCTGTTTTCCCTAATTGTCCGTACAACATTCCAATCTGAAAATTAAAATTGTAATTGGGTTGTACCTGCATTGCTGTTTGGTAGGCTTTTAAAGCATATTCCAGCAATACTTTTTTCTCGAAAGAATTTCCAATTCCGTAAACATCATTAGGACTGGTTTTAATTTTCTCGATTGCCTGTTCGTAATAGCTTTTGGCTTTTGCATCGTTTTTCTGCAATTGAAAATTATATCCCAATTCAACTAAAAAAACGCCTTGCTTGTATCTGTTATAACGATCCTGAATAACTTTTTGTGCCAAATCAAATTGTTGCAATTGCTGATAACAGTCGATCGTTCTTAAAAAATACTGTGTGTTAGACGGTGAACCATTTAAAAGCTGTTCATAGCTGATTTTAGCTTTTTCAAAATCTCCTTTATCGTAGTAATATTGAGCGAGCTGCTCATTTTGTGCTAATGCAAGAGTAGACCACAACAAAACGATATAGAGGATGATGTTTTTCATATTTCAGTTTTTTTAAAGTTGTTGTTAGTCAAAGCACGATATACAGTATTTAGTAAGAGGATTTAATAGCAATTACAATCGTACAACTGTAAACCATAAAGTTATGAATGCATTTCGACATTTCCTTTCGATTTCCAGATAATCAGTACCAAACCAATTAAAATAAAAGGAATACTTAGTATTTGCCCCATATTAATAAGCATATTATTCTCGAAGCTTTCCTGATTTTCTTTAAAGAATTCAATTATAAATCTGGCTACAAACATTAACGTCAGGAAAGACCCAAAGATCAGTCCGTCTGTTTTTCTGATAGATTCTGATTTATACATGTAATATACAATTCCGAAGATCAGTAAATAGGCAAATGCTTCATACAATTGTGTTGGATGTCTTGGGATCATGTCGTCTCTTTGAAAAACAACACCCCAATTTCCGTTGGTTGGTTTTCCGTAGATTTCAGAATTCATAAAATTCCCGAATCTGATAAAGGCTCCCGTAACCGGAACTCCAATCGCCATTTTATCTAACAACCATAAGAACTTAACTTTATATTTTCTACAGTACAGAATCATCGCAATCAGCACACCTATTGATCCGCCGTGACTTGCGAGCCCCTGATATCCAACAAATTTATAAACTCCGGCTACTTTTTGAATTGGTAAAAGAATTTCTATTGGATGACTAAGAAAATAAGAGGGTTCGTAAAAAAAACAATGTCCGAGTCTTGCTCCTAAAATTGTTCCCACAATTACATATACGAGCAAACTATCCAGATTGTCCAGCGAAAGATTTTCTTTTTTATAAATATTTCGCACAATAAAATACCCTAACAAAAGTCCGCAGGCAAAAAGCGCTCCATAATATTTTAGAGGAAAACTATCTGTTATCATAAAAATAACAGGATCTACATTCCAATTTAATACTCCATTCATCATATTCAGTCGCAGTTTTTTTTAGTATTCAGTCGCAGTTCAGCTCTAATATAAACTGAAACTGCGACTGTAAACTAAATTAATTTATAATATCAAATCCACAGTAAGGACGTAAAACCTCTGGTATTACGATTCCTTCCGGAGTTTGGTAATTTTCTAATATTCCGGCCAATACTCTTGGCAAAGCCAATGAGCTTCCGTTTAGAGTATGTGCCAGTTGATTTTTTCCGTCTTTGTCTTTAAAACGTAATTTCAAACGGTTTGCCTGGAAAGTTTCAAAGTTAGAAACTGAACTAATTTCTAACCAACGATCCTGAGCTGTTGAAAACACTTCGAAATCATAAGTCAAAGCCGATGTGAAACCCATATCACCACCACAAAGTCGTAAAACTCTGTATGGCAATTTTAATTCCTGTAGAATATTTTTCACGTGTTCTACCATTCCGTCAAGTGCTTCGTAAGACTTATCAGGATGTTCAACACGTACAATTTCTACTTTATCAAACTGGTGCAAACGGTTTAATCCGCGAACATGCGCACCGTAAGAACCTGCTTCACGACGGAAACATGGTGTATAAGCAGTGTATAAAACCGGCAATTCAGTTTCAGTTAAAAGAACATCACGGAATAAATTTGTAACCGGAACCTCAGCAGTTGGAATCAAATATAAATCATCAATTGTTGAGTGATACATTTGCCCTTCTTTATCCGGCAATTGTCCTGTTCCGTAACCTGAAGCTTCATTTACCAAATGCGGCACTTGCACTTCATTATATCCTGCAGCAGTATTTTTATCTAAAAAGTAATTGATCAAAGCACGCTGTAAACGAGCTCCTTTTCCTTTATAAACCGGAAATCCTGCACCTGTAATTTTTACACCCAATTCGAAATCTATGATATCGTATTTTTTTACCAGTTCCCAGTGTGGTTGTGCACCTTCATGCAGAACCGGAATATCTCCTTCCTGAAAAACATTCAAATTGTCATCTGGTGTTTTTCCTTCAGGGACAATATCAGCCGGTAAGTTTGGTAATGTGTATAATTTATTGTTTAATTCAGCTGCCAAAGCTTCTGCTTTTTCGCCCAATTCTTTACTTTTCTCTTTTAATGAAACTGTTTTTTCTTTTAAGATTGCCGCTTTAGACTTTTCTCCGGCTTTCATTAATTCTCCAATATCTTTGGATAATTTATTAGATTCAGATAAAGTGTTGTCTAATTCAACTTGTGTTGCACGACGGTTTTCGTCTAATTGCACGACTTCTTCAACAACGCTTTTAGCATCGATATTTCGTTTTGCTAAAGCCTTGATTACTTTCTCCTGATTTTCTCTAATAAATGCGATTTGTAACATAGCTTGATTTTTATAACTATTGTATTTTTTTATAACGGAAGCAAATTTAAGGAAATGTTTTATAAGATCACGACAAAGTTGATTCTAAAGTTATTTCGGAGGTTATTCCGCAGAGATATGAGAAGGACTTAAGAGATGCTCAAAGTATTTAAGGTACTCTTCACTTTTCACTCTTCACTTTTCACTTTTCACTCTTTACTTTTCACTCTTTACTTTTCACTCTTTACTTTTCACTTTTCACTCTTTAATCACCCTAAAATTTTCTGTTGAATCCTTTGCAGTCACTTTCAGCACATAAAATCCAGGAGATAAAGTCGAAACATCTATTTTTCTATCTGTACTTTTTCCTTTTAAAACAGAAGCCGATTCGAAATTAAAAAACTCGTAATCAAAACTTTCAGCATCAAAATCTTTAATTGTAATTATAGTTGTTGCAGGATTTGGAAAAACATAAGATTTTTTTTGATTTACAATTGCAGGCTGAACACTATTGCAGGCACTTTCTAATAATGCAGATAAATCTGTTTCATCATAAACTAAAGCATAATTAAGATCTTTTGCTTTTTGAAATAATTCACAGGCTTTTTTGTATTTATGCTGATCTAAATAAATGATTCCGAGATTTTTCATTGCATACGAATTGTTTTTATCCGTTTCTAATGCGGCTTTCAAATCAGCAATTCCTTTGTCTGATTCTCCCAATTTATGGTAAATTAAACCTCGGGTAGTTCTTAAATCCCTTCCTCCATAAGCTGGATTTTTATCTGTAATTGTTTTTTCGTTTTTAAAAGCGACCAAAATATTTTCCATCGCTTTTTGATAATCTCCCGTATCACTATACAATCTTGCAAGTGCCCATCTGGCATAAACATGTTCAGGATTTCCCGCTATGATTTTTTCCAGATAAAAACATGCCAGATCATCCGATTTTCGCTGTTGCAAAAACAAAGCAAAGTTGTACAAAATGCGATAATCATCCGGAGCTTCAGTAATTGCTTTATAATAATAATGAAAAGCAAAAGATTCCATTTCGCGTGAAGCGTAAATACTGGCCAGTCTGTCGTAAAGTTTGCTTCGAAAAATATCTTTCTTTTTCTCTAAGGAATCCGCCAGGACTATATTCTTGTTTTTAGGATCTTTATCAATCGAATATTCTACTTTTTTCAGGTCTTCCAGCGCCAGAGTGGTATTGCCAAGACTAATACTCAATACGCCGCGATTGTACAAATCATTGACTTTAGTCGGGTTATAATTTGTTTTAATATTAATTTCGGTAAGCAGTTTGAGGACTTTTTTTACTGTTTCTTCTCTGTCTTTGCCAAAAGGCAATTTATGATCGGTTCTGCTGAGCAGTTTTCCATGCGAAAAATTCCAGGTTACCAGTTTTTCTCCTTGTGGATTGTACTGAAAACAATCTGAATCTTTTAATCCTTTTTCATCATAATAAAAAACCTCGTTTAGTTTTCCGTTCGAATAGTAGGTTTTGGTACTGTCCGGATTTTTATCAGCTCCGTACCAAATTTGTACCGAAACTACATGATCGTCATAATAATAACGGGTAACATTACCAGCTGTTTCTGTGTTTTTTACCTGAGCCAATAGCATTACAGGCAAAAGCAACAAGACAAAAGCTATTTTTTTAGACATGGAAATTTGTTCTTTCAAAGTTGTATTGATTCAGAAATGCAATTTGAGGTAAAATTACTTGTTTTCTACCAATAACTCTTTCAATTGATCGGTTTTCAAATAAGCTGCATAACGACCTGAAAGTAACAATACTTCTCTTTCTTCGGGAGTAATTCTTAATTTGGTTTCAACATGCGAAGCATATTCGTACAGCAATAAAATTTGTCTGGGCGTTAAATTCCTGAACTTTTCCTTGTCTAAAGTTGCCACAATAATTTCGCCATCTTTATCTTTTTTAAAGGAATCTTCGCCAAACTTGTCGATCAGATCCTGTTTAAAACCAGCAAAAAGTTTCACCCAGCTACTCGATTCGTCGTTTGTGTTTTTTAATTCGGCAACCAGATCTTCGTAATCTTTATCTTTTTCCAGCTTTTGTAAATGATCCCGAATAGTGGTAAAACCAATAATCTGATAATTGGTCACCGGAATTTTATAACGTTCAAAAGTATTTTCGACATCCTTGTCAAAAGTCATATATCGGGTTTGAACGGTATATAGAGAAGCCGTTTCAAATAACGAAATCAGTCTGATTTTTGCATCGGTTATGTAAGGTGTCTTTTTTCCTTGTCCAAGGCAATCAATAAAAAGTGCTTTTTTATTGACATCTTTTACTCTAGTGTCATCATGAAGTAATTCTACCAGGGTTTTATATCCCATATTGTCTGAAGCACCACCATCGACAATACACAAAATCTTATCCTGATTTTTTACTCCAAACTTTACTTTTGGAAGCACGCCCGGAAAAGCCGAACTCGCCGTGATAGCATATGTAACCGGAAAATTATAACCGTCATTGACCTTATTTTCATTCAATGCAATCGATGCTTTATTGGGCGCCAAAGACGAGTTTAGATTTAAACCCCGAATAATATGCGGCATAAACGGTATACGTTCGCCATTATTAAAAGCGGTTCCGTTTGCTACAAACATGGGTAAAGACGGGATTTGTTTACTGTCTTTGGGAAGAAAAAAATCAGACAACAGCATTTGAGAACTGAACTTATTCGTATTCTCCGGATTTGTAGCGTCATATTGCAAAATATCCGAATCTATTCGCTGTGTCATCGATATTTTATCGCCTTTTTCGTTTCGGCTGTTGTTTAACAATGACAAAATATTTGCCGATTTATCGACATAATCCTTGTAAGCATCTGCCTTTGAAAAGTAAAACTCGTTGAAAGAGCAATTTTCACTGTATAATTTATTCTTGAGGATCGTTAAATAATATCCTGCCGAAAAACAGCCTCCGGAAACGGTAGAAAAATAATCGATTTCTTTTAGAAAATTACGTTCTGTATTTCCTTCCTGAATTTCTTCGAGTCCTAAAAGCACGCCCATGCTAAAAAACTGTGCTCTCGAACCTCCGCCCGAAATGCCAATTCCTAAAGCAATATTGGGATTCTGATACCTTTTATCACGCTCCTGAACTGATTTGTAATCGCTTAATGAAACAGAAGGAATCGAACTGTAATTGATTTCTGAAAAAAGGTTTATTTTATTTTGAGAAAACCCTGTCTGAAGATACAGAAAAAGCAATACCAGGCAGTATCTATGTCTCATTTTTTGGATTTTTTAATCTACAAATTACTGATAGCTAAAATAATAAAGTTATTTCATAAAGTAATACGAAGACCTCACAAAGATTATTTAATAAAATGTGAATTGATATCATGAAATTTTAAAGTTCCCATTGAAAACCACAGATTAAAATAATTTTGCGGGCTTCGACTTCGCTCAACCTCACATTCTCATAAAACCTTAAGCGCGTTTTATCTCATGCCCTACATATTCTTCTAAAGTTGCAAACATATCATCGACAGACAGCACTTCGAAATCAGGATGGTTTTTTAAGAAATTAGCATTTAGTGTAACCAGATTTTCTTCTAATTCATAAAACATATCATTGTTCAGTAAATCACGTGTTGGGTTTACGCCTTCTAGTTTTCCGCTTACAAATTTATTCAGTTTTACACTGCTCATTAATCTCACCTTTTTGCTTTGTTGCTGAAATAATTCTAAATGTTTTTCGGCACCAATTAAAGCCAAGCCTTCTTCGATAAGTTCGTTTAATTCTTTGTTCCAACCCGATTTATAAACAAACTGGGCAAAATTCCCTTCGGCATATTGCGAATAGTAATAATCTAAGTAATAACTCATCAATGCATCTTCATGAATAAATTCGTCATCGACACCTTCTTCACGCATTAAATTAATTACCGAAATATTTGAGTGAATCACATCCTGAAGATTTTCACTGTTCATTGCCGTTTCAGAAACTATTATTCTACCAAATTCCTCCATTTTGATTTTTTTAGATTGATTTGCAAATTTCGGCGAAATAATAATAAGAATGAGAATAATTTTTTGATCTGCTTTTTAACAAAACAGGTATAAGTACTTATTGTTGAATTTTTATTTATTATTAATCTTGTTTAAAAAATAATTAGTTGAAATACGGTTATCCATAAAAAGCATAAGTATTTAATAATAATATTTGCCCATATAAATAATAAAAACTCAATCAATTGTAATCATTAAAGAATCAATAATAACTTTATTTAAAAATTAAACAACCAAAAACCATGTCCATAATCCATTTTTTAAACGTTTTAGAAGGCGATTGTAATATTATTCAACATGACTCAGGAAGAGTTTCTGTTATTGATGTAAGTAATGCTTATAATGATTTTGATACAGATGAAGAAATTGCTGTAAAAGAATCACAAATGAGGAAAGATATGCATGAAAGAACTCAAGTTCCTACCGACAAAAAAGACTATGGACAAAAAAAGACACCAGATAACCCAATTCTTTATTTAAAAAAGTTAGGAGTAAATGATATTTTTAGATTTATCATTACACATCCTGACATGGATCATTTAGATGGTATACAAGATTTATTTACAGAATTCAATATTACCAATTTATGGGATACAGACAATAAAAAGGAAATATCAGATAAAGCAGGTTCTGGTGGCTATAATATGCAAGATTGGGAATTTTACAAAAGTATTAGAGATTGCAAACATGTTCCTTGTAAAAGACTTACTTATTTCTCTAATGATTCAAATCAATACTACAATGAAGATTATATGGAAATATTATCTCCAACTTCAAAAACTTTAGACGAATGTAATAAAAGCTCAAACTGGAATGATTCATCATATGTCATTTTATACACACCTCCAAAGAAAAACGGTGGAAATTGGAAAATTTTATTCTCAGGAGATAGTGAAGATTTAACTTGGCAACATATTTTAGAAAATCACAGTGAAAAAATAAAAGATGTTGATGTATTATTGGCACCACATCATGGTAGAAATTCTGGAAGAAATTTTGATTTTTTAAGCACAGTAAATCCCAAAACAACCCTTTTTGGAAATGCGAACTCTAAACACCTAGCTTATGATAGATATAAGAGTGGTGTAAAAATAACTAACAATCAAGCTGGTTATGTAATTTTAGATATAACTGAAAATTATTTACGCATTTATGTTAAAAATCTTGAGTTCGCTAGAGATTTTAGACATAAAAGAGATTGGGAAGGAGAACCTACTTTTGCTGAAAGTCTTGACGCCTATTTCTTATGTAGGTATGATGCTTAAATAATCTTATATGAATTTTAAATCGTACGATATCTTATCTTCATTAATTCCAGGTTTTATTATGCTTTTAGCATATTTACCTTTCTTAGGATTTGAATATAACAAAGATTATATAATTGGATATACAACAATCGCGTTTGGACTCGGTTACTTAATCAATACAGTAGGTAGTTGGCTAGAGGACTTCTATTTTTTTACTTGGGGAGGAAGACCTTCTTCTAATTTACTAGATGGAAAAGGAATATGGAAGATAAGGTTATACAATCATACTGAAATTAAAAATAATCTTAAATCTAAATCACAAAATTCAAATCCTTGTAATAAAGAGCTTTTTAGTATTGCCATGAGGTATGTATGCACATCTAAAGACAATAGAATGGAAGACTTTAGCAATAATTATGCATTTTCGAGAACTATGTTAACATGTTCTGTTTTAAGTTCTATAACAATTTTCGCAAATTATTATTATGACTGGAGAGCTTATTTGTCAATTCCAATCATTATAATTTTTTGGTACAGAGTTAAACAAAGAGCCTATTATTTTTCTAAAGAAATATTTCAAATATATTCTAAAATTGAAAACATTTAAAATAATTCATTTATTAGCCCTTTTTAGAACCCGCTCCAACCATTTTACTAATTTCACTGAGCATTTCGAATTCATCAATTGGAAACATCCGGAGTACAGTTTCTAAAATAAGGCTCACATTTATAGAAGAATTTTTAATAGAATTTGAGATTCCATGCAAATCCTGATCTAATGTCACAATGCACAATTTTATCAGGTTGGTAATAATAGAGGCAAGTTCATTATAATCTATCAACTCAATTTGGGCAGTGTAAAACTCCTTTTTATCTGTAGAAGGATTTAAAGTAGTGCAATATTGGGCAGATAATTTTTTGAGATAGTCTAAATTTTTAATTTCGTTTGTTTCCATTATAATTTGAGTTTTTCAATTGTAATTATGCGAAAAATATTACTTTTGATGATTGAGCCGCAAGAAAGCAATAGATTGTTTTGTAACGAACCATTATCAATCGTATTTTACAAATGCCGTCTTGTATTTTACCAAAACAGAAAAAATTAAAAGAATTTTAAATATCTTTGAACTATGAGCACAGCGACAAAACCAAAACATATTGGCAGAAATATTAGCCGAATCAGAGAGCTTAGAGGAATGAAGCAAGAAGCTCTTGCTTTTGCCATTGGAGTAAGCCAGCAAACTGTTTCTAATATTGAAGGAAGCGAAAATGTTGATGAAGAAAAATTAAATGCAATTGCTGAAGTTTTAGGAGTTTCTGCCGAAGCAATTAAAAATTATAGTGACGAAACGGTTCTTAATAATATTCAAAATAATTATGAAGGATCAACTATTCACAGTGGACCAACCGTAAATCATAATTGTAACTTTAATCCTCTGGATAAAGTAGTTGAATTATACGAACGTTTGGTTGAAGCCGAAAAACAAAAAGTCGAATATTTAGAAAAATTATTCAAAAGCAAATAGCTTTTATTCAAAGTATATTAACTAAAAAGAGACTCGTGAGTCTCTTTTTAGTTTTAAAACAAGTTCAATCAAAAATAAATCATCATGATCCAAATACATCACTTAAACTGCGTAAAAATTGTTTCACCTGTTAATGACAATGTTTGCGGACATTGCCTTTTAATTCAGGAAAACGACAAACTCATTTTAATCGATACAGGAATTGGACTTTTAGACATTCAAGAACCATTAGAAAGAATTGGTCAGCAGCTTATCGATATGGTGGGTTATCGTTTTGATGAAAATCAAACTGCCATTAGACAAATAGAAAAACTCGGACTTGATCCTAAAAAAGTTACCGATTGTGTTATTTCGCATCTGGATAATGATCATATTGGTGGTTTGGCAGATTTTCCAAATGCCACTGTTCATGTTGGAATCGAAGAATATGAAAGTTTCCTTTCCGGAAATCCGAGATATTTAAAAATACCTTTATCGCATAATCCAACAATCAAAACTTATAACAAATCAGCTCTAAACTGGTTTGGATTTGAGGCCAGAAAAGTTAATACAAACACCGAAACTGAGATTTTTCTAATTCCGCTTTTCGGACATACTTTAGGACAATGTGGTGTTGCTTTTAAAACCGAAAATAAGTGGTTGTTTTATATCGCAGATGCTTATTATATGAGAGTTGAACTTACAAACAGTGATCACCCTGTAAATCAACTGGCTAAAATGAGGGCAGAAAACAATGATTTAAGATTAATAAACCTGGATAAAATTAGAAATTTAATAGCTGAGCATCCAGAAATTGAAGTTTTTGGATATCATGATATTGAGGAATTTAACTTTTATAAAAAGCAAGTTTAGACAATAAACACTTATGCTTTTTTCACAAAAACAAGATTAACAACAAACTAAACCACATTTTATTTTTCATAATATTTAGTAAATCAACGCAACCTTTTACAAAAAGCACAATCTGTTAACAAGGAGAATAGTACATGTACTAAAACCAATTCTCATAATTTAAAACTAAAACCATGAAACAGATTATTACCTTTTTTAGTATTATTATTTTGTTGACAGGTTGCAGCAATGACAACAATTCAAATCAGTCTAACATAACTTTTTCAGTAATTGCTCAAAAGGATCTTAGTCCGTCTGAGCAAAAACCTATTTCAGAAACAAAAGTTACAATCAAAGACGCCCAAAGCTGGAATGCTTTTACAACCAAATTAAATGTAGTTAATGAAGAAACTAAGTTTTTTAGTGAAACCAATATCGATTTTACAAAATACCAGATTATTGCCGTAATAGATCAAAAATATGGAAATGGCGGGCACAGCATTGATATTACCCAAATTATCGAAACCCGAAATAAAATATTTGTGAACGTTGAAAAACTACACACAGGAAACCTAACCTCGGTAATTACACAGCCTTACCATATTGTTAAAATAGCTAAGTCAGAAAAAAAAGTAGTTTTCAATTAAAATTAATTTTATGAATGACTTACCCAAAAACCTAACGTTGTTCTACGTTTTAGGTATATTTACCATTATAACCGGAATGGTTTATGCCATAATGCTCCTGGACGAAAATTCGGCATCAGACGGATTAATGGGAATTTATATTTTATTTTGTTTGCTTCCAATCACTGTTATTGTTATCGTTGATCGTTTTCTGGTCAGGAAGTTTGGCAACCAAAAAGTAAATAAAGTTCAATTCTCTTTTCTGGGATTTATTATAGTTTTATGGAGTCTAAGGGCGATTGCAAATTTGTGATTTCGTTTCTGGTTGTATATTAGACCAACATTTTTACATCAAAAGAAATTCACAAAAAAATTAAATTGAAACGAACAACTAACTCTGAATTTGAAAAAGCTTTTTCTGATTTGAAAAAAGTGGGAAAAATAATCCCGAGTGCAGCAACTACTTTCGAATTATTAAAAGGATTCAATTCTGAAACCACAGATGTACAATCAAATATACTAATAGATGAATTGAATAAAATTCAGTTTCCATCTAATACTAATAGCGTTTTTTACTTCTATTTTCCGCTAGTTAGTCATATTCTCTATTATAAACCTGAGTACGAAAAAGATCTTTTAAGATATTTAATAGGTCCAAACTTTGCCAACGGAACATCTGAAATTGGTGAAATGATTGCAATGATCAAAGGAGCAATGGAATTTAAACTCAAAGAAAATGAGTTTTATTTAACTCCGGAAAGTCAGTTTTGGGTTGTAAATGAACTTCCGAAATTAGAAAGTGAAATTCAGCGGGAAATAGATTTTTGCTGGAAAGAACTAGAGGAATAAAGAGCTATGATACAAATTACACAACATCAGGTTCGTCATTACTCTTTTTTTCATTCATTTTAGCAACCAAAGCTTTCAAACGTAATGCCTGCGCTTTTTTTTCTTCCTGAACTTTAGCCTTTTTTCGTTTTAGCAATTTGGTGTGCAAAGCCTTGTTTTTGCCGTTTTTTTCAGGTCCTTTTGCCATGATTTACAGTCTTCTTAATTTGTATCTGCAAAGATAAGAAAGTGGTCGTAAGTAAGAATTAAAAATTGTTCTGTTAAAAAATGCTTTAAAAATAAATTGATGTTGGTTTTCGTAAAACTGTAGTGATCTGTTAAAAAAATGGAATAATGATTGATAATCAATAAATAACGAGAAAATAAATTCTCATAACTAAAATACGATCAAAGCCATGAAAGAGACAATTTACAAGAGTTTAGTATTGTCATTACTTCTAACCAATATTTGGAGCGTAATTACATTTTTCATTTACTTTTTTGAAAGTCCGGGACTGTTTAGTGGTTTTAAAACGCTTGGCTTTTTCTTATACTCTTGCTGGATTTCTGCAGGTTTAGGATTGGCAATCATATTGCTTTCATTTATAAAAAGGTTTAAAATTAAATTTAAAATCTTTTCGCTTGCATTGATTTCCTGGGTTAATTTGTTCTTTTTTATTCTTCTCATTATTACACTAACATTAGAAATAATTCAATCAGAGGCATTTTTTGAAATCTTGTTTTACGCCAATATCATTGTTGCACCAATATCATTATTGATGATTAAGAAAATTATAAAACAACATAATAATCAATTAAATGAATAACTGGCCCTAAAAAACTGAACTTATTTTTTGGTTCGAAAGTTTATAAATCAAATAAGGTATAGAGTTCAATTCCTTCTTATTATTTATTATACTTTTATGGATTATTAGAGCCATTGCAAATTTGTAATTGATTTTTATTTCAAAAAAATGACACCAACTTTCTTCCCGACCCAAGAAAAATTCAGAACATGGTTAGATCAGCATCACCAAAAAGAAACTGAACTTTTGGTAGGTTTTTATAAAGTGAATAGTAAAAAACCATCTATGTCCTGGTCAGAATCTGTCGATCAGGCACTTTGTTTTGGCTGGATTGATGGTGTTCGAAGATCGATCGACGAAGAAAGCTATTCGATACGGTTTACACCCAGAAAAAAATCCAGTATCTGGAGTGCGATCAACATCAGGAAAATAGAAGAACTTACCAAATCCGGATTGATGAAAGAAGCAGGCATAAAAGCTTTTGCACTAAGATCTGAAGAACGTTCCGGAATTTACTCTCACGAAAAAGAACCTGCCGTACTCGATCCCGATTTCGAAAAACAATTTAAAGCAAACCCATTGGCCTGGAAATATTTTAATGAACAGGCACCATCCTACAAAAAAGTAATGATTCATTGGATTATGAGCGCCAAGCAGGAAAAAACGAGAATATCAAGACTGGAGAAAACAATACATATAAGCGCAGAACAAAAACGAATGTTGTAGTAACTATTGCTTTAATATACTAGAAATAGTAACTTTATTCCGTCTAAAAAAGTGTCAGCTAAAAAAGAAAAAGGAATGAATGGAAGAAAAGCATTAGAATATTACGTTTTAGATGTATTCTCAAACGAAAGCTATAAAGGAAATCCACTTTCTGTAGTTTTTACAGACGGTAATTTAAATCTGGAAACTTATCAGGATATTTCTAAAGAATTTGGCTACTCTGAAACCTCTTTTGTTTATTATTCCACTAAGGAAAAAGCACTAACCGTTCGTTCGTTTACCCCAACGGGAATCGAGATCGATGGCGCAGGGCATAATTTATTAGGTGCAGTCTGCGGTGCTCTGCTAAAAGGAATGCCCATTTTTGATGAGCAAAACGAAAGCGAGCCTTTTGTCATTATGAAACATTCGGCCATTCCGTTAACCGTAAGTTTTGATCCGGTTACTTTTTATCCTGTTGTTCAAATGCATCAAAAATCGGCAGTTATTAAACAAGAAATCCCAACTTATAGAATTGCGGTTGCACTTGGTTTAAAAATTGAAGATTTAGATGTAAATGCATTTGTTCCAACAATCGTTAAAACAGAAGTTGCCCACACCATGGTTCCTATAAAAAACAGCCAGTTACTCAATAGTTGTGTTCCGGACAATCAACTCCTGATCGAAATTTCAAAAGAATATAAATTTGAGGGATTCTATTGTTTCGCTCTCGCTGATGAAAATCAGGAACATATAGTCGAAACGAGATTCTTCAACCCGATAATCGGGATATATGAAGATCCTGCTACAGGAACCGCTGCGGGTCCTTTAATTGGTTTTTTAACACAAAAGAAATTCACTAAATCCGACAAAGAATACAAAATTCTTCAGGGTGTAAAATTAAAACAGGCGTCAATGATTGAAGTTATGAATCGCGAACAAGATATTCTGGTTGGCGGCTCTTCGATTATAACCATGAAAGGAGAACTGTACTTATAAAATCTTATTTTATAAATTATCTAAATCCTATAGAAAATCAAATATGAAGAAATTAATCGCCATTTTAATTCTACTTAGTGTAAACTGTTATTCACAAAAAAAATTAAATGATAAAATAGCTGAGCTTGTAACTGAAGGTAAAAAATTATACAGATCAGAAATGGCTTCCTGGTATGGAACAGATTTATTTCTTGAAAAATATAAAGAACGAGAAAAAATTGGCGGCTATTTTTCTTATTCTGAAAATGACGTTTCTAAATGTATCTTTTTCTCTAAAGACAGTAATCCTAAAGTCATTGGCACAATAATTTTTGATGCTACTTATGATATTAAAACTGCCCAAGTAGAGACAGAAGAACGAAGTTTTTCTAAAAATGAAAACGATCTGTATATCATACGTACAAAGGCATTAAACGCTATTAAAACCGATACTGTTTTCAAACATTATCCAAATTCCAGCCTGAATTTAATTCCTATAATATCTAATAATG
The DNA here is from genome assembly GCF_001602525.1 of Flavobacterium chilense. Classification (GTDB taxonomy): domain Bacteria; phylum Bacteroidota; class Bacteroidia; order Flavobacteriales; family Flavobacteriaceae; genus Flavobacterium; species Flavobacterium chilense. Next base: position 499,519 of record NZ_LSYT01000002.1, on the reverse strand, counting down.
AAAAAAAAGTATACGTTTTAACAGGACCTACTAACAATGGAGTTGTAATATATGGAAATGATTATCTTTTAAACTTTGATGAAAAAAATAATTTAAAAAACACCAAAAGATTACATGCGAACATTATTCCTGTGAATTTTGGAAACGAAGAAAACATTACTTTAGCCTCAATTCATAGCCATTTACCTCAAACAGGAGATTTAATTACAGCAACAGATATCTGTACAACAATGCTCTACGAAAAATTCACTAACTGGTCAACTGTATATGTAACTTCTCAAAAGTATGTTTCAATATGGAACTGTAAAACCGATGAATTAACAGTAATGAATACTGATGAGTTTGAGAAAATAAAAAATGATAAAAAATAAAAAAGCTGCATTTTCATGCAGCTTTTTTTAATCATTCTATTTCTTAATTTCAGGATTCAGGGTTTGTTTTTGCTGAGGCGGAATTCTCTTTTTCAAAAACAAAATCTGACCTAAATGACTCGACTGATGCTCCATAACATGAAACCAGCAATATTGGTTGGTCCAGTCATAACTTTTTTGAACTTCGGCAAACCAGGCATCGTCTCTCTTTTTTAATTCAGAAATGGTTTTGGCTCTTACTTCATTATAAATATCCAGATAATACTGAATATCATGACCTTTAAACTCATCACGCCCTGCCTGATCCAGATTTAAAGCGGCATTCCATTTTTTCTTTTCCTCTTCGTTAAAACCTCTGTTTTCGAAAGTAAAAACCTGATAGTACTTTTCGGCTGCAGCCAAATGCATGACTAAGGCTCCAATTCGGTTTGCTTCTTCATCATGAAGATAATCGATTTCATATTGATTCATATTTTTAACCGTTCTTTCAACACGATCTTTAAGATCTTCAAGCATAGAAATCATGTCTGCAATTTTTGGTGAAGCACCATCCACATTTCCAATTTTAGCTTCTAATCTTGGTTTTATTCCATTTCCTTCTAATAGTACACTATTTTTTCCGTCAACACTCGATTTATCAGAAGTGATTTTATACTCTTTCACTTTTACAATCGCATCTTTTGAAATCCCAAAATTCCATTTCGGAATTTCCCCATCCTTTACAGGAGTTTCAAAACTTGAATTTAAAATGGTAACAGGCTCAAAAACACCTTTGCTATTTTCAATCCATAATTCAAATTTATCAAAATAGAATTTTCCGTTATACAAACATAAACCTCCAAAACTTAATGATTTACTATTTGCATCTATTGTTCCTTCTACCGTATATGAATTCCATTCTTTTGATTTTACTGGCCTGTCACGCATATTATCAAAAAAACCATCTTCATCATTTTTAGTATCAACTCTTGCCCAGACTCCAGCCCATGCTTTGGGTTCTGTAGTTTCTACTTTAACAGAGGCAATTACCTTAAATTTTTTCTTTACAGAAGTTTGTAAATCAATTGTCTGATTGAAAGAAGTCCAATCACTGGAAACTGTTTTTTGTGTTTGAGCATTACTTATACTAAAAAACAAAAACAATAGTGGCATTATTAGTTTTTTCATTTTTTGGAAAATTAAAGTTAGAGTAAATGTAATATTGTTTTTTAGGTAATAACTTACTTTCACAAAAAAAACTGCACAAAAAAACTGCACCTTAAAAAATGCAGTTTTTATATCTAAACCAAAAAGAATCTTAGTTTGTTTTCATTGGAGGTAAATCAAATGCAACAGAATCATGTTCGAAATTATTACGGTGCCCGCCATCGCAAAATGGTTTATTTGCAGATAATCCGCAACGGCAAAGTCCAAGTGCAGATCTTCCTTGTAGTCCGTAAACTGTTCCTTCGGCATCCATGATTTCAAAATCGCCTTCTATTTTTATCGATCCGTTTTTGTTGATGATTAATTTTGTCTTGCTCATAAAATTTGTTTTTTCGAGTGCAAAGATTGCGAAATATATTCTGAAGATTTTGCTTGTGATGCTAGTTTAAACTGGTTCTATTTTAGGTTATTTCACAGAGATGTACGGAGGTTTTTGCAAAGATTCGCAAAAAATGTCAGACTAAGCGAAGTCGAAGTCCCGCAAAGTGATTTAGCATATGTGGCTTCGACTTCGCTCAGCCTGACAAACCGCGTGTTTTTTAGCCCCGATAGAAGTGAAAATCCTTTTGTGCCGGGGTTCGGCACAAAAGATTGTAACGGATAGCGGGATTAGCTCCTGAAAAAATGCATCCCCAAAGTCTGAATTAGGCTCTCGCAAAGTCGCAAAAGCGCAAAGTTTTTTAAAAAATTTACTTCTTTGACTTTGCGACTCGGCGCCTTTGCGAGATTAATTCACATTCTTTAAAACAAAAACTCGGCGCTTTTTCTCTGTGAAACTCCGTGAAACAACAAAATCTCAATTCTATTGCTTATTTTTGCACTCAATAAAATTGAGTTATGACACAGAATCCAAAGAGATATACGATTACGGCGGCATTACCTTACACCAACGGACCTATTCATATTGGGCATTTGGCGGGAGTTTATGTGCCTGCAGATATTTATTCGAGATATTTACGTTTGCAAGGAAAAGATGTTGCTTTTATTTGCGGAAGTGATGAACACGGCGTTGCTATTTCGATGAAAGCCAAAAAAGAAGGAGTTACACCACAAGAAGTTATTGATAAATACGACGGAATCATTAGAAAATCATTTGCTGATTTTGGAATTTCGTTTGATAATTATTCCAGAACTTCGGCTAAAGTTCATCATGATACGGCTTCGGAATTCTTTAGAACCTTGTATGATAAAGGCGATTTTATTGAAGAAGTTACGGAGCAATTGTACGATGCAAAAGCAAATCAGTTTTTGGCTGACCGTTTTGTAGTAGGAACCTGCCCTAAATGTGGTAACGAAGAAGCTTATGGAGATCAGTGCGAAAAATGCGGATCGACTCTAAATGCTACGGATTTAATTAACCCAAAATCGACGATTACCGGAGAGACTCCAATTTTAAAAGAAACAAAACACTGGTTTTTGCCTCTTGACCGATATACTGAGTTTTTGACCGAGTGGATTTTAGTTGGACATAAAAATGACTGGAAACCTAATGTATACGGACAGGTAAAATCATGGATTGATGGGGGACTTGAACCTCGTGCGGTAACTCGTGACCTTGACTGGGGAATTGATGTTCCGGTTGAAGGTGCCGAAGGAAAAAAATTATATGTTTGGTTTGATGCACCAATTGGATATATTTCGTCTACTAAAGAATGGGCTGCCCGTGAAGGAAAAGACTGGGAACCATATTGGAAAGATGAAGACACAAAACTGGTTCATTTTATTGGGAAAGACAATATTGTTTTTCACTGTATTATTTTCCCTGCAATGTTAAAAGCCGAAGGAAGTTACATTTTGCCGGATAATGTTCCTGCAAATGAGTTTTTGAATCTGGAAGGAAACAAACTTTCGACTTCTAAAAACTGGGCAGTTTGGTTACACGAATATTTAGAAGAATTTCCGGAGAAACAAGACGTTTTGCGTTATGCCTTAACATCAAACGCACCGGAAACTAAGGATAATGATTTTACCTGGAAAGATTTTCAGGCAAGAAACAACAATGAATTAGTAGCGATTTTTGGAAATTTCATCAACCGTGTGGTGGTTTTAACCAACAAATATTATGATGGTTTTATTCCGAAACCAAGCGAATTTACAGAAGTTGACGAAGCTGTTTTAACTGAATTAAAGGCATATCCTGCTGTAATTTCAAGTTCAGTAGAACGTTACAGATTCCGTGAAGCTTTGGGAGAATTGATGAATGTTGCCCGTTTAGGAAACAAATATCTTGCTGACGAAGAGCCTTGGAAAGTAATGAAAGACAATCCGGAACGTGTAAAAACTCAAATGTATGTGGCGTTACAAATCGCTGCTGCTTTGAGCATTCTTGCTGAACCATTTTTACCGTTTACCGCAGCTAAATTATCAAGAATACTGAAAAATGAAGGTAAACTAAACTGGAATGATGTTGCTGAAGATTCAGAATTAATTCCTGACGGACACCAAATTGGCGAAGCAGAATTGCTTTTTGCAAAAATCGAAGACGAAGAAATACAAAAACAAATAGACAAATTGGAAGCTACAAAAACCGCTAATATCGCCGAAAACAAAAAAGCAGAACCTCAAAAAGATTTAATTCAATATGAGGATTTTGCCAAAATGGATTTACGTGTTGGAACTATTATTGAAGCCGAAAAAATGCCAAAAGCAAACAAACTATTGGTATTAAAAATCGATACTGGAATTGACGTTCGTACCATAGTTTCGGGAATTGCTGAAAGCTTTTCGCCAGAAGAAATTATTGGTAAACGCGTTACCGTTTTAGCAAACTTAGCACCAAGAGCTTTACGTGGCGTTGAAAGCCAAGGAATGATCTTAATGACTACAAATGCCGAAGGAAAATTGGTTTTTGTAAATCCTGATACTGACGCACCAAACGGCGAGACGATAAACTAGCATTTTATAAATGCAATAAAATGGCGTGAATCGATTAATATCTTTAATTGATTCACGTTTTTTGCTTTCAAAGTATTCTCTTTGTGAAGTATCTTTGAAAAAATAATATAAGATTAAATACGTCCAATGAAAATCACCAAACCAAGATTAGCCTTAATCTGCGGCATACTTTGTATTTCGATATTTCCAATATTGGTTAAATTGAAACTAACCCCGGGATTAATCTCGGCTTTTTACCGAATGTTTTTCGCTGTTATTTTACTTTTGCCTTATGTTCTTTTAAGTAAAAGTTTTAAACTTCCAACGCTAAAATTTACACTTTTGGCAGCACTATGCGGTATTTTATTTGCCTCAGATGTTGCTGTTTGGAATATTGCCATTCAGGATTCGAGTGCTACACAAGCTTCGTTGCTAACCAATTTATCGCCGCTTTGGGTGGGTATTGGTTCTTTTTTCTTTTTAAAATCAAAACCTGCAACCAATTTCTGGATTGGAACTGTTGTTTCTCTTTTCGGAATGATAACTTTAGTTGGTTTTGAGTTTTTTATTGATCTGAATTTCAATCAGGCATTTCTGTTTGCTGTTTTATCCGGAATCCTATATTCGATTTATCTTTTAGTAAGTAAAAATGTCCTTTCGCAAGTTGATGTTTTATCTTTTATGACGATTAATCTAATTGCTTCAAGTATCTATTTAGGCATACTTTGTTATGTTTTAAATGAACCTTTTACAGGATTTTCAGATACAGGCTGGTTTGTATTGGTTCTTCAGGCAGTTATGTGTCAGTTATGTGCCTGGCTTTCGATTAGTTATGCCACACAACACATGCGCGCCACGAGAGTTTCGTTAAGTTTATTGAGTCAGGCTGTAATTACATCCATATTAGCTTGGTTGTTTTTGGAAGAACAAATAACTTTACAAATGGTTTTTGGCGGAATCATTTTACTCTTCGGAATCCGAATTACGTTTTACGATAAAACGATTTCTTTGAAAAGGCTTTTTTCTAAAAACTGAGATTAGAAAGTTTCCGCTCCGATAGCTATTGGGATGGCAGATTGAGTAGATTTTAAAATCATTTTAGTCTCAATAATCTGTGGCAAAAAAATTAGTATAATTCGTGGCTAAAAAAAATATCACGCAGATTCAGCAGATTTGAGCAGATTTTAAAATCATTTTATCTCAATAATCTGTGACAAAAAAATTAGTTTAATTCGTGAATTCGTGGCTAAAAAACCTGAAACAAAAAAACTTCAAACCTGAAATAAAAACATCATGTTACATAAAAACAAAATACCCAATTTAAAAGTAATCGCATTTGATGCCGATGACACTTTGTTTGTCAACGAACCCTATTTTCAGGAAACTGAACATAAATTTTGTGCTTTGATGGAAGATTATCTTTCGCATCAGGGTATTTCACAGGAATTATTCAAAATCGAAATCGAGAACCTGCCTTTATACGGTTACGGAATCAAAGGCTATATTCTTTCAATGATCGAAGCGGCGATGAACATTTCGAATAAAACTATTCCAATAGAAGTCATCGAAAAAATCATTCAATACGGAAAAGAATTACTCGAAAAACCAATCGAACTTCTGGACGGAGTTGAAGAAACCCTGAAATCTTTACACGGAAAATATAAATTGGTTGTTGCCACAAAAGGCGATCTAAAAGATCAGCACAGCAAATTACACCGTTCCGGTTTAGGGCATTATTTTCACCATATCGAAGTAATGTCAGACAAACAGGAAATTGATTATGGGAAATTATTAGGTCGTTTAGACATTCAGGCACACGAATTTTTAATGATCGGAAATTCCTTAAAATCTGATGTTTTACCTGTTTTAGGAATTGGCGGTTATGCCGTTCACATTCCGTTTCATACGACCTGGGAACATGAAAAAATCAATCATAAAGTAGAACACGAACATTTTAGTTCGTTTGAAAATATTACCGAAGTACTTCAGAACTTATCATAATGAAAACACTTTTAGACTTAGAAAACTGGAATAGAAAAGAACATTTTCTGCACTTTAGCCAGATGGAAGAACCATTTTTTGGCGCAACGGTAGAAATCGATTGTACAAAAGCGTATCAAACGGCTAAAGAACTGAATGTTTCTTTTTTCATTTTTTACTTACACAAAACATTAGTTGCCGTAAATTCGATCGAAAATTTTAAATATAGAATTTCAGAAAACAGCATTTATATCAACAATCGTGTCGATGTTTCGGCTACAATTGGTCGTGAGGATGGTACTTTTGGCTTTTCTTTAATCGAATATAGTCCTGATTTTGATGTTTTTGTACAAAATGCACAGGCAGAAATCAAACGTGTTCAAAGCACAACAGGTCTCTTTACAAGGTCTTTTGATGATGATAATGTTATCCATTTTTCGGCCATTCCGTGGTTAAATTTCACTTCGCTTTCGCATGCAAGAAGTTATTCGTATCCAGATAGTTGCCCTAAAATTTCATTTGGAAAAATGATGACTTCTGAAACCGGAAAAAGAACCATTGCCATGTCTGTTCACGTACACCATGGTTTAATGGATGGTTTACATGTTGGGCAGTTTGTAGACTGTTTTCAGGACTTGTTAAATAAATAGCATTTCTTTTACACATAAAATTTAATCTTATTCTGTTACTTAAATGTCCTTTTCTGGGTAAGCTTAGCTACAATAAATTCGTTGGTTTGGATAAAATTTAAAATTCAAATTGTAATGAAAAAAATTGTCATGACTTTGGCGTTTGCTTTAGCGCTGGCCAATGCAAATGCACAAACAGAAAAAAGTTCAACAGATTACAACAAATGGTCTGTAGAATTAGCCGGAGGAGTAAACAAACCTCAACGACCAATGACCTCCAATTATGCTACCAGCACTCCAAGTCCGTGGGTTGGTGATTTAGGAGTTCGTTATATGTTTAATAACAAATTTGGTTTAAAAGCTGACTTTGGCTATAACAGCTTTACCGGAAACAACAGTTCGGTAGATTTTGATTCAAAATATTACAGAGCCGATTTACAAGCTGTAGCCAATCTGGGACGAATCATGAATTTTGAAACCTGGACTAATACATTTGGTTTATTAGGACACGCAGGTTTTGGTTTGGCTCAGTTAGAAAACAAAGATTTACATGTTAAAGACAGGATGGGTAATTTTATTGCCGGTGTAACAGGTCAGATCAGATTATCAAACAGACTTGCCTTAACTGGTGATTTTACTACTATTTTAAATGCTTCTCAACAAGCTACTTTTGATGGTGCTACTGTTGGAGATTCAAGAGGTTTTACCGGAATTTTGTTTAACGGAACAGTTGGTTTACAAGTGTATTTAGGTAAAAATGCAAAACATGCTGACTGGACTGTTACTCCAATTGCAGACAATACTGATCTTTCGGCATTAGAAAGCAAAGTAGCAGATCTTGAAGCTCAGATTAAAAAAACTCCTGAGAAGCAAGTTATCGTAGAAAAACCTGTTACAACAACAATAGTAAATGACAAAGATGTTGTAAAAGAAATGATCAACGACAGATACTACAGTGTTTATTTCAACTTCAACAAATCGACACCAATAGCAAACTCAACAGGAGCAATTGATGTTGTTTTAAGTTATTTAAGAAAAAACCCTTCGGCTTCTCTTGATATAATTGGCCATGCTGATCAGGTTGGAACTTCTAAGTACAATGATAAGTTGTCAAGCAGCAGAGCAAATAGTGTAAAAACTATTTTAGAAAAAGCCGGAATTGCATCTTCAAGATTAAATGTAATTCCTGAAGGAGCAGATACTTCTATCCAAAAAGACTCAGACGAAGCGAGACGATTAGCGAGAAGAGTTACTTTTAAAGTAAAATAATTAAACCTCAAAAAAGGTGAAGCCCAAAAGGAATTTCTTTTGGGCTTTTTTTTATGATTTTACCCTTTACAATTGTTATTTCACTTTTATATAGTAACTTTAATAAAATTTGGAATAATATTTGTGCCCGTTAACTCATGAAAAAACTGTTACTTTTTTTTCTTTTAGCCTCTCCATCTGTATTGTTAAGTCAAACGATATTAAATACTTATCCGTTAGATTTAAAAACAACTGATGTAAACAATCAAATCCTGAATGCAGAAGATGCAAAAACTCACGATGTATATGTTTTTGCCGTTGATTCTAAAAACATCAACATTTTAAAATACAATAAAAACTTTTTCTTAACGACTCAGTTTACCGATTCTATAAACGATGCTTCAAATAGATGGTTAATTGGCAGCAGTATCAGTGATGATGGAAACCCATCACTTTACTGGAGTACAGGAAAATCAAATACGATTCTAATTACAAAGTATTATCTGGAGAATAAAACTTCTAAAACTCTAAACTTTACTTTTCCTGAAAATATTGAATCTGTCATAACAACATTTCAAAACAATAATACTTTTTACATTCTTGGAAAAGAAAAGAGCAATCAGCATCTTCTTCTTTATGAATTTAAAAATGGAAAATGTGAAATAAAAATGTTTGACTTCTCTACATTTTTGTTCCAAAATGAAAGAGGATTAAAATTTAGCTTAAGTTCATTACTCCGTTATTTTCCTATCCAAAAAATAGAGTCTGACGATTTTAATCCTCTGAGTAAAACCAGCAGTATAAACAAAATGTATGTCCTGGATAACCGAATCATTCTAACATTTGATTACAACTTAAAAAAGACACAGGTTTTTGATCTAGACATGGAAACTTCTGAGGTTACAGAAAAAAACTTTGATCAGCCTGTCTCTAAAACACCAACCAGAACATCAAATTCTTTTTACAACGAAAACAAACTCTTTCAAATCAAGGCGAGCAAAGATGAGTTTTTACTTAATATAAAAGATTTTGATTCCGGAAAAACGATTAAAAATATTGCTCTGTCAAAAAATGATACAATTCGTTTTAAAAATTCGCCTTTATATCTTCAGATAAACGACAACAAGCCACAAGAATTAAAAACTACGGGTAAGTTTTTAAAGCAATTATCTAATTTAAGTGCCGGAATTTCTGTTTTGAAAAGCAAAAATACAAACCTGATAACATTTGGCGGCTATATAGAATATATCGTTTCCGATTTTAATTACGGGCTAAATAATGCTTATGATGATTTTGGAAGACAAGGGCAGTATAGTCAAAGCAAAATGGTCTATTTTGATTCTGTACTAAACTCTGATTTAGAATTCATAACCGGTGAAAAGTCTGAACCTTTGGCTATTGACAACATTTTCTATTTCTTAAGCCTCAATAAAGATGTATCGTTTCAGAATATCCTGAAATTAAAAGACTATTCTGTCCTGACTTATTATGATACTGTTTTAAAACAATATACTATTCGAAAATTTACAGATGGTTTTATGAGAGAAGACAGCGGAAATCCGATTAGTAATAAGGCTGTTTTTTCAAAATCTTTCCCTTTAAAAAGGCCTTAAATTTATTGAGAATTAATCCAAATGTGTAATGTTTTCGCGGTTTCCAAAAAACGGAATGGATTATTTTTTCTAACTTTACCAAAAAGACATCATTATGCTATCAAAAAATATTGAAACGGCTTTAAATAAGCAAATACGCATAGAAGCAGAATCTTCGCAAACTTATCTTTCTATGGCTTGTTGGGCTGAAGTACACGGATTAGAGGGAATCGCTCAATTCATGTATACACAATCAGATGAAGAGCGTGCACACATGCTTAAATTGGTTAAGTATGTAAATGAACGCGGAGGACACGCTCACGTTACCGACCTAAAAGCACCAAAAACATCTTATTCTACATTTAAAGAAATGTTTGAGGAACTTTATAATCATGAACTTTTTGTTTCGAAATCTATCAACGAATTGGTACATATTACTTTTGAGGAAAAAGATTATGCAACTCATAATTTCCTGCAATGGTACGTTTCTGAACAAATTGAAGAAGAAGCTACTGCTAAATCTATTTTGGATAAAATTAATCTGATTGGAGATGACAAAGGAGGGCTTTATTTGTTTGATCGTGATATTCAGCAATTAACAGTAACTAGTTCGATTGCTATTAATCCAAAATAAAAAAAGTTAAAGTTTATTTAGAATATTTAAAAATAACTTTTTTGGTTTATATTTGCCTCTGTTTTTATAATACAGAGGAAAATTGGGCAAGAAAGAAAAAGACAAGGAGAAAAAAAAGGATAAAAAGAAAAAGAAAAACGCTGTTATCCTTGATAAGATTAAAAAGTTGGAAAACTGCAAATCTTCATGTTGTGAGAAATATAAAAAAAGCGAGAAGAAACGCTGTTCACGCTGTCCTATGTTTGATTTATTCAAAAAAACTGCTTAAAAATATATACATAAAACCCACCAAAAAATTGGTGGGTTTTTTAGTTTAAATTGCAGTCGTTTTAAAAACTTAAAAAAGCCTCAACGTTTTACTATGGAAAACAATGTTATTATACCCAAGTCTAGTCTTGACTTTTTAGTTCAGCTCAAAGAAAACAACAACAAACCCTGGTTTGATGAAAATAAACCCAAATATTTAATCGAATTAAATCACATTGAAAATTTCGCAGGAGCCTTGCTTCAGGAACTTTCTAAAACTGATGTTCTGGAAACCTCTTCGGGTAAAAAAAGTGTTTATAGAATTTACCGTGACATTCGTTTTTCTAAAGACAAAACGCCTTTTAAAATTTTTTGGGGCGGTAGTTATACACGGGCAACAAGTGCCAGACGTGGTGGTTATTATTTTCACCTGGAAAAAGGCAACAGTTTTTTTGCCGGTGGCTTCTGGGGACCAAACGCTGCCGATTTAAAACGCATAAGAAGTGAATTTGCCCACGATCCTGAATCATTCCAGAAAATATTACGTTCAAAATCTTTTATCAGCACATTTGGAACCCTGCAAGGCGAACAGCTTAAAACAGCCCCAAAAGGTTTTGACATTAATCATGAAACCATCGATTTGCTGCGTTACAAACAATTTTTGATTATTAAACGTTTTACAGACGAGGAAGTATTAAGTCCTGATTTTTTAGAACAGGCTTTAGACACATTCAAAAAAATGAGACCTTTTTTTGATTATATGAGCGAAGTTCTTTCAACCGATATAAATGGTGCTTCTGTTTTATAGTGGCATCTTACTTCAAAACATAAAACCCGATAGTTAAATCAAAAACTATCGGGTATATTAAATCTGTTCGAACCTTATTTACTTAGCAGCAAAATCTCGTTGATTACAACTTCGGTAACGTATCTTTTTTCACCGTTTTTATCATCGTAACTTCTGTGGGTTAATTTTCCTTCTACGGCAACTTCTTTGCCTTTTACCACATATTTTTCAATAATTTCGGCAGTTTTGCCCCAGGCAGTTACACGATGCCATTCGGTTTGTTCTATTTTCTCGCCTTTATCGTTTTTATAAGATTCATTTGTGGCGATACTTAAGTAAGCAAGCTTTCTTCCGTTTTCTAATGTTTTAACTTCCGGGTCACTTCCTGCGTTACCAATTAGTTGTACTCTGTTTTTCATTGCATTCATGGCGTATACTATTTAAATGTTCATATAAAGAATTCGTTCGTCAAATTCAACATTGCAAAGATGCGGGAGTCGGCAGAAAATATTCGGTTACCAACTGTTTACTTTCGGTTGTAATTATTTGTAAGCGTTTGTAAATGGATAAGTTATTTTGTATATTTGAGATAAACCTTACGATATGCAGACACAAATTAAAAAAGTTGAGTTACGAAATTTAGAGTTCGATGATTATCAACAATTGAAAAATTCAATGGTCGAATCGTATCCTGAAATGGCGAACTCGTATTGGAGATCTAATGATATTAAAAGATTACTTTCTATATTTCCCGAAGGACAATTGGTCATTCTCGTTGATGGTGTAGTTGTTGGCTCAGCATTATCCCTTATTGTCGACGAAAAATTAGTAGACAAAAGACATAATTACAAACAAATTATTGGTGATTATACGTTTTCAACTCACAACCCTGATGGTGAAATCCTGTACGGAATAGATGTTTTTATACATCCTAATTATCGCGGACTACGTTTAGGCCGACGTTTGTACGATGCCCGAAAAGAATTGTGCGAACAATTAAACCTGAAAGCCATTGTATTTGCAGGAAGGATTCCTAATTACAATCAACATGCTAAAAAGCTGACCCCAAAAAATTATATTGAAAAAGTAAAACACAAAGAATTACACGATCCTGTACTCTCTTTTCAGTTAAGCAATGATTTTCATGTATTGCGAATCATCAAGAATTATCTGGAAGGTGACGAAGAATCAAAAGAATTTGCCGTTCTCTTAGAATGGAACAATGTATATTATGATGAAAGCCCGAAGCTTATTAATCTCGAAAAAAGCGTTATACGTCTCGGATTGATACAATGGCAAATGCGTCAATTAAACAATCTGGAAGAATTTTTTGAGCAGGCAGAGTTTTTTATTGATGTTGTTTCCGGTTACGGAAGTGATTTTGCTCTATTTCCGGAGCTTTTCATTGCTCCTTTAATGGCCGATTACAATCATTTGTCTGAAGCAGAAGCCATTCGTGAACTTGCCAGATATTCTGATCCAATTCGAAACCGCTTTCAGGAATTCGCCATTTCCTATAACATCAACATTATTACCGGAAGTATGCCACTTTTAGAAAATGGTAATTTATACAATGTTGGCTTTTTATGCAAAAGAGACGGAACTTCAGAAATGTATACCAAAATTCACGTTACGCCAAACGAAGTACAGCATTGGGGAATGAAAGGCGGTTCACAGTTTAAGACTTTTGATACTGATTGTGGCAAAATTGGAATTCTAATATGCTATGATGTCGAATTTCCGGAACTATCCCGAATTCTGGCCAACGAAGGAATGAATATTCTATTTGTTCCGTTTTTGACCGACACTCAAAATGCTTACACCAGAGTAAAACACTGTTCGCAGGCGCGTGCCATCGAAAACGAGTGTTACGTTGCCATTGCAGGTTGTGTAGGTAACTTGCCAAAAGTAAACAACATGGACATTCAGTATGCACAGGCTTCTGTTTTTACTCCTTCAGATTTTGCTTTTCCAAGTAATGGCATCAAGGCTGAGGCAACGCCAAATACTGAGATGACCCTGATTGTTGATGTTGACCTGAATTTACTAAAACAACTTCACGAACATGGAAGTGTTCGAATACTAAAAGACAGAAGAACTGATTTATATGAAATTAAAAAGTTTGAATCATGAAAACATGCCTCGAGTGTTCTGAAAGAATTGTAGGACGAGAAGATAAAAAGTTTTGTTCGGATAGTTGCAGAAATGCCTACAACAATAAAATAAACAAGGATAGTAACAATTTCATGAGAAATGTAAACAACAAATTACGAAAAAATTACCGTATTTTGTCGGAACTAAACACAGATGGAAAATCTAAAGCAACACGGGATAAAATGATAAATAAAGGTTTTGATTTCGATTTCTTTACCAATATCTTGCACACCAAAACAGGAAACACCTACTATTTCCTGTATGATCAAGGATATCGATCTTTAGACAATGATTATTTTATGCTTGTGAAAAAAGAAATTTAGTACTTATTTATCATGAAAAAAAACCAGACCTCAATTCTAGCCATCGTATGCGTTTTAGCCATTCTTGGTATTATCTATGCCACCATGATGCCGCAATGGATTTCAAAAGATGAAGAGGCTCTTGCTGAATTCTCAACAGAAAGAGCCCTAAATCAAGTTGAAATTATTGCCCAAAAACCGCACTATGTTGGTTCACTTAACCATGAACTCGTAGCCAACTATCTTAAACTTGAACTCAACCGCATTGGATTAGAAACTTCGACACAGGAAGGTTTTACACTAAATGATAAAGGTCTTCTGGTAAAATCAAAAAACATTCTCGCCCGAATAAAAGGTACTAACAATACAAAAGCGCTTTTATTACTTTCTCATTACGACAGCGCACCGCATTCTTTTTCTAAAGGTGCCAGCGACGATGCTTCAGGAGTTGCTACTATTCTGGAAGGAATTCGTGCTTTTTTATATGCTAAACAACCGCATAAAAACGATATTATAATTCTGTTTTCAGATGCCGAAGAATTAGGTTTAAACGGTGCAGCACTCTTTGTCAATAAACATCCGTGGGCAAAAGATGTTGGTTTGGTTATTAATTTTGAAGCCAGAGGTTCTTCAGGCCCAAGTTATATGCTGATGGAAACCAATAAAGGAAATGAAGCACTAGTAAAAGAATTTTCGAAAGCAAAAACGACCTATCCTGTTTCAAATTCATTAATGTACAGCATTTACAAAATGCTTCCAAATGATACTGATCTTACTGTTTTTAGAAAACAAGGCAATATTCAGGGATTTAATTTCGCCTTTATTGATGGTCATTACAACTATCACACTCAGCAGGACGATGTCCAGCATTTAAACAAAACAACACTCGCGCATCAGGGAACCTATTTGATGCCTTTATTAAAATACTTCTCGAATACAGATTTAAATGCGACCAATTCTACAGAAGATGATGTTTATTTTAGCGCTCCGTTCTCCTTCATAAGCTATCCATTTTCCTGGGTTCTCCCAATGACTATTATCGCTTTAGGTTTATTGATTCTTTTTATCTTTATCGGAAAAGCCAAACGTGTTATCACATTCAGGGAAATTTTCAGAGGCTTTGTTCCGCTTTTGGGCTCACTGATCATTTCAGGATTGGTTACTTTTTTAGGATGGAAAATCGTTCTGCAGATCTATCCACAATATTCAGACTTACTTAACGGATTTACTTATAATGGTCATGCCTACATTGGTGCTTTTGTGGCTTTAAGTATTGCAATTTCTTTTGCCTTCTACCATCATTTTTCGGATGCAAAAATCACGATGAACCACTTTGTTGCTCCTTTATTGCTTTGGATCATCATTAATGCTTTTATTGCCAATAGCCTTACCGGCGCAGGATTCCTGATTATTCCGGTTTATTTCGGAGTTCTCTTATTTGGTGTTTTTGTACTCACACAACATTACAGCTTAGGTTTAAATCTATTATTTAGCATTCCCGCTTTAGCTATTATAGCGCCATTTATTGTTATGTTCCCAATAGGATTAGGACTTAAAATTCTTTTTGGAAGTGCTATCCTAACCGTTTTACTTTTTGGATTATTACTCCCAATATTTGGAAACTTCTTTAAAAAAGGGGCCTGGACAATGTTCTTTTTTGCTGTATCAATTGGCTTTTTTATTTATGCAGGTTATCATTCAGGTTACGAACACGGTAAAGCAAAATCAAACAGTTTATTATATGTTTATAATGCCAACACCAATTCTGCAGTCTGGACCACTTACGACGTAAACTTAGACGAGTGGACTAAAACATATTTAGGAGAAAAAAATCAAAAAGCTGTTGGATTAAATGCGCTGCCAATTGCCAGTAAATACAATTCCGCATTTACTTACAGTGCTATCGCTCCTGTAGTCGATATTCCAAGACCAACAATTGCCTTCCTGAAAGACAGTGTTGTAGGTAATAACAGATACCTGAAAATAAAAATCACCCCAAACAGAAAAGTAAACCGTTATGATATTTATGCCAATCCAAAAATGACGTTCTTTAACTTTAAAGCCAATGGAGTTTCAACTTCGGGACAAAAAGGGAATCAATTAGAACGTGAGGGCATGAAAATCTTATGCTATTATGTTGTGGCCAATGAACCACTTGTAATGGAATTTTACATCAACAAATCCTCAGTTTTTGATATGGATTTAATAGAAAGCTCTTTCGATTTAATGTCAAATCCTTTACTTAAAGTAAAACCACGAAGCGACTGGATGATGCCAACTCCTTTTGTTTTGAATGACGCTGTTTTAATTCAGGAAAAAATAAAAAGATATACGGCACCAGCAGCTGCCTTAACACCTGCAACGATAGTAAAAGATACTGCTACTGTTGTAAAAGACAGTTTAAAACCGGCTGTTAAACCAGAATAACAACATTTCAAAAAAGACCCGTTCTAACCAGACCAACTCATTATGAAAAAAACATTTCTGCTTTTAACCATTGTAAGCTTTTTCAATGCTAATAGTCAAACCTTAGAAGAAAAAATAGCAAAGAAAACTTGCGGTTGCCTGCAAAAAAGTAAAGACATAACCGAAACGATATATAGAGATTGCCTCACCAATTCTATGACTGAGGTTATTATGACTGATAAAGATGCCAAGGTTAGAGAAGGAATTAATACGGTTGAAGGAATAAAAAGCCTGCTTCAAAAATCAGACGAAGCAGTGAGCAAAACCTGCCCGCAGGTTCTGCCTAAAGCACCAGAAAGCAGATCAGATGTTTTTTATGCCGATTCTAAAAATAAAAATGCGCAAAACTCTTATATAATTGCAAAAGATTTTATGCGTGATAAAAAGTACAAACTCGCTATCGAAGGCTTGCAATTGTCATTAAACCAAGACCCAAACTTTGTTTTGGCACTTGATGATATTGCTGTTTGTTACAGACAACTGGAAGATTATGATAACGCGATAAAATTTTATAAAAAATCTTTGGATGTATATCCGGAAGGCGAATATGCCTTAATGAATATTGGCGTGGTTTACACCCTAAAATCAGATTATAAAACAGCGATTGAATATTATGAGAAACTCATAAAATATCAGCCTAATAATGCCGAAGGCTATTTTGGAGTCGGAAAAAATTACATGGCTCTCAACGAAGATGAAAAAGCACTGGATCAGATTTTTAAGGCACACCGAATTTATACCATTGACAAATCAGATTATGCAAAAGATACTGAAACCTTAATGGGCGCTATTTATCAAAAAATGAAGAAAGAAAACAAAGAAGAAATCTTCAGAAAAATTGCAGCAGAGAACAATATAAATATAGAATAAAATGGCAACAAATATTTCTACCGTATTATTGAACGCTCCAATAGAAAAAGTTTGGAACACACTAACACAACCAGAATTAGTCAAACAATGGCAATATGGAAGTGATTTAATTACAAATTGGAAAACCGGCAGTGAAATACGGTTTCGAAATGAATGGGAAGGTCAGGTTTTTGAACAATGGGGAACTGTACTTGAAGTTATTCCGAACCAGAAAGTCAAATATTCATTGTTTTTTCCAAGACCGGAATTAGAAGACAAACCTGAGAATTATTTCATTATGAGTTATGTTTTATCTGAAGAAAATAACAAAGTTAAACTGGAAATAATTCAGGAAGATAATCGTCCGGGAGCAGTTCAGGAAGAACCTCAAGGCGAAGAAAATCCAATTATACAGGCTTTAAAAACCCTGATTGAATCTTAAAATATAATTTAGGGCAAACTTTTGTATTAAAGTTTGCCCTTTTTCTTTAACAGGCACATTCAATTTTCAATCCTGCTTTTATTCCGTTTGTCCCTTCGGTTGCATAACCATCAAACTTCCACCACTCGATTCCTCCAATTAATTCTTTCACCTTAAATCCAAGTTTCGTCATATTCAGCGCACCTTTTGTTGAGGCATTACAACCAATTCCGTCACAATAGGTAACATACAAAACCTCTTTGTCCAAATGTTGGGTACTTTCTGATGTCATTTCACGATGCGGAATATTAATCGCTGTCGGGATATGTTCTGCTTCAAAACCAAATGCTTTTCGGGCATCAATTACGATCACTTTTTCTCCGTTGTTCAGTGCATCAAACAAATCAGACGGATCCATTTCGAAGGCTAATTTATTTTCATAGTATTTAATCTGTGCTTCCATTTTAATTCCGGTTTTAAAGTTTTATTTTCCAAAAGTAATTCAACACCATTTCGCATAAAAACGAAAAGAATTCATCAATCCGATTACTTTTTTTCATAGAAAAACCATTCTAAAATGTTGTTACTTTGTATTTCTAATTCCCAGAAAAAATGGAAATACGTCATTTACGATTAATAAAAGCAATTGTTGAAGAAGGAAGCATCACCAAAGCGATAGACAAATTGCATTTGACACAATCAGCATTGAGCCACCAGCTCAAAGAAGCCGAATACCAATTGGGAACTGCCATTTTTCTGAGAACAAACAAAAAACTGATTCTGACGAAAGCCGGAGAAAAAATCTATGAACTTGCTAATGAAATTCTGGATAAACTTACACAAACCCAATCTCAGATTAAACAAATGGTTTATGGAGAACACGGCGAAATCAGAATTAGTACAGAATGTTTCTCGAGTTATCACTGGCTGCCACCGGTTTTAAAACAATTTCATCTTTTATATCCCAATGTCGAGTTGAAAATTATGACCGAAGCCACTCATATTCCGTTACAAAAATTACTCGAAAATGTAATTGATATTGCGATTATCAGCGATCAGATCAAAGACAATAACATCAAGTATATTGAACTTTTTCAGGATGAAATGGTTATGGTGGTCTCTGAAAATCATGCCTGGGCAAATAAAAAATATGTTGTTGCCGAAGATTTTGTCAACGAACATTTACTGATTCATTCTCTTCCGATGGAAACAGTTACGATTCATCAGTTTCTTTTGGCTCCAGCCAAAGTAACACCCAAAAAAATTACGCCATTACCTTTAACAGAAGCTTCTCTCGAAATGGTCAAAGCCGATATGGGCGTAATGTCGATGGCAAAATGGGCATTATTACCACATTTGAAAACCAGTCCTATTAAAGCCATTAAAATTGGGAAAAACGGATTGAAAAGAAAACATTTTATCGCCATTCGCGAGAATCAGACCTATCCCGATTACTTTTATCATTTTATCACTTTTTTACAAAACGAAATCAACCTGCAATGGAATATTCAATAAGAAATTGCGAAATAACCGACTTGCCTAAACTGGTTGTTTTATGTGAGAAACATGCCGAATTTGAAAAAGCTGATTATTCTCCTATCGGAAAAGAAGAAGCACTTAAAAAAGCATTATTTAATGAAAATCCAAAATTGTACTGTTTAGTAGTTGCCACAAAAGAAACTATCATAGGTTATGTTTCTTATACTTTTGATTTTTCGACCTGGGATGCAGCAACATTTATCTATATGGATTGTTTGTTTCTGGAGGAAGAAGCCAGAAGTTTTGGAATTGGTGAGATCTTAATCGAAAAACTGAAACAAATTGGAAAAGAGCAAAACTGCATTAACATTCAATGGCAGACGCCACAGTTTAACGAAAGAGCCATTAAATTCTACAACAGAATTGGCGGAAAAGGGAAAGACAAAGTTCGATTTACATTAGATTTGTAAATAATTTAATCTCGCAAAGTCACGAAGAAGCAAAGAAAAAGTTTTATTAAGTATAACTTTCCCTTTGTCACTTTGAGCCTTTGCTTCTCTGAACCTTAAAAACAAATGACTCAAATAAGCATATTAGGTTGTGGATGGCTTGGATTTCCTTTGGCGAAAAAATTAATCCAAAAAGGATATTCAATAAACGGCTCAACAACTTCACAAAACAAACTTTCCACTTTAGAAAATAGCGGAATAAATCCGTTTATTGTCATCCTGAGCGAAGTCGAAGGAATGTTTGAAAGCGAAAGTGTTTCAGAAAGTATAAACTCCTTTTTACAGGAAAGCGAAATCCTCATCATTGATATTCCGCCTAAACTGCGAGGTGATAATGGAGATTCTTTAAGAAAAATTTTCGTCGAAAAAATTGAAAATCTAATTCCGTTTATAGAAAAATCAACGGTAAAGAAAGTTCTTTTTGCGAGTTCAACTTCTGTTTACGGTGATGAAAACGGAACGATTACGGAAGAAACACTTCCAAATCCTGAAACAGAAAGTGGTAAACAATTGCTTTTAGCGGAAGCTGTTTTACAAAAAAACCAAAATTTCGAAACGACAATTTTACGTTTCGGCGGATTGATTGGTGAAGATCGTCATCCGATAAAGTTTCTGGCCGGAAAAGAAAACCTCGAAAATCCGGATGCTCCCATAAACTTAATTCATCAAAACGATTGTATCGAAATAATTCAGGAAATAATTAGTCAATCAAAATGGAACGAAGTTTTTAATGCTGTTGCCCCTTTTCATCCAACCAGAGAGGAATATTATACACAAAAAGCCAATGAACTGAATTTAATTTTACCAAGATTCAGTATTGAGAAGTCGAATATTAAAAAGGTAATTTCAGGCGAAAAGATTGAAAACTTTTTAAATTACACGTTTAATCTGAAAGATTACTAATATTTTAAAAATCAAAGATTAAACGACGTTCTTTTCGTTTTTATAAGCCTTCGACTTCACTCAGGGTGACAATAACGTTAGCAAAGTAAAAACTTAAATTACTGATATGGTTTAAATAAAATTGCGAACTTTGCGATAAACCTTTACGCTTTTGCGGTTAAAAAACTATGGAAACAGTATTCATTAATTCACCTTTAGGAATCACCAAAATTGTTGGAGACGAAGATGGTATTGCAGTAATTTCAGTTTCTGATGTTGGTACCAATGAAGTTTCTTCAATAGTTCCGGAAGTTTTAAAAGAAGCTGTTTTGCAACTTGAAGAATATTTTGAAGGAAAACGAACCGATTTCGATTTAAAGCTAAATCCAAAAGGAACTGAATTTCAGCAAAAAGTATGGAAATCTTTACTCGAAATTCCATACGGAAAAACAGTTAGCTATATGGATCAAACCAAAAAACTGGGCGATATCAAAGCAATTCGTGCTGTAGCATCTGCAAATGGTAAAAATCCGTTATGGATTGTGGTTCCCTGTCATCGCGTTATTGGCACAAATGGTTCTTTAACTGGTTATGCCGGAGGCTTATCCCGAAAGAAATGGTTAATCGAACACGAAAATCCAACCACACAGCAGAGTTTGTTTTGAAAAAATAAAAAGTTTGCTACCAATTTAACGAATTAAAATCATAGTTTTATAAAACAAAATCATAAGTAATTACTTATGATTTATTCTTTATAAATATTTGCAAGTCTAAAAATCTAAGACGTCTAAATAATGATTGAAAAAATAAACTTAAATAACATTCTCTTTCTTGATATAGAAACTGTTCCTGAAGAAGAGAATTTTAACTTGCTTGATACAGAAATGCAATCGCTGTGGGATTTAAAAACCAAATATCAGCGAAAAGACGATTTTACACCGGAAGAGTTTTATGACCGTGCCGGAATCTGGGCTGAATTTGGAAAGATTATTTGTATTTCTGTAGGCTATTTTACCATAAAAGGTGATGTTCGAAATTTTAGGGTGACATCTTTTTTTGGAGAAGAAAAAAAGATTCTGAAAGACTTTAACAACCTGCTAAACAATCATTTTAATCAGCCACAACATCTTTTGTGCGGACATAACGCAAAAGAATTTGATATTCCGTTTATCGCACGCCGAATGATTATCAATCAGATTGCGATTCCGGATAAACTGAATCTATTTGGCAAAAAGCCCTGGGAAATTGCACATCTGGATACTCTGGAATTATGGAAGTTTGGGGATTACAAACATTTTACTTCTTTAAAATTACTAACAAAAATCCTGGGTGTTCCTTCTCCAAAAGGTGATATCGACGGCAGTCAGGTGGCGCATGTTTTTTATGTCGAGAAAGATATTGACCGGATTATAACCTATTGCGAGAAAGACACGATTGCTGTCGCACAGATTTTCCTGCGTTTACGCCGTGAAGATTTATTGATCGAAGAGGAAATCATTCATGTTTAATTTTGAGGTGCAAAGGTGCAAAGGTACAGAGTTGCAAAGCTTCTTCTTTGAGATCTGGCAGACAGAGTTTAACTGTACTTATATAACTCATATGGTTTAATAATTATGACACATCAGGAAATTTCACATCATCGTCTTGTTTCACAAAAATTGTACAAACCCAACCCTGCTTCGCCACAAGAAATTGTTCAGCATCTTGGTGCAATGCAGGCTCAGGATTATGCCATGGCAAAGTGGGCAGTTGGTTCACGTTGTGATGCGCCTGAAACTATGATTGAAGAAGCTGTTAATTCGGCAGAAATCATCCGGACACATATTTTGCGGCCAACCTGGCATTTTGTTTCGGCTGAAGATATTTATTGGATGTTGGATCTTTCGGCACCTCAGGTAAAAAAATTCACTTCTTCTGCCGCCAAAAAATATGGCTATGATGCCAAAAAACTGGATGAGCTGAATATTGCTATCGAAAAACTCCTGTCCGGAAATCAGCATTTAACACGTGATGAAATCATGCAGGAACTCAACATAAAAAAAACATCGGGCGAAGATTTCCTGAGTGCCGCCATTATGATGAATGCTGAGTTGGATGGTTTAGTTTGTAACGGGAAAATGAAAGGCAAACAAATAACTTATGCTTTACTTGAAGAACGCGTTGCTAAACCTAAAACAAAACTAACTAAAGAAGAAGCATTAGCAAAATTAGCGAAGCGTTATTTCGAAAGCCACGGCCCTGCAACGTTACCTGACTTTTCGTGGTGGTCCGGTTTTCCTCCAACTATCTGCAAAATTGCTATTAATGCAATTGAGTTGCAATTGAGCTCTATTGAAATTAATGATCAGAAATATTGGTTTGGAAATGAGTTGACTAATGAAAATAACTTCCGCGAAAGCGTACATTTTCTTCCCGCATTTGATGAGATTTTAATTTCATACAAAACACGTGAAGCTTCGATTTTACCAGAACATCAACCTAAAGCTTTTACCAATAATGGAATTTTTAAACCCATTATTCTGGAAAACGGAAAAGTAATCGGAACCTGGAAACGGACCATTAAAAAAGATCATGCTAAAATCGAAACACAGTTTTTTAATGAAACCGAAAGTGCTAAAAAAGAAATTCTGTTTGAGGGTATCACCGCTTTTCAGAACTATTTAGAAACTAAAGTGATTATTGAATAGCTTAAATTTCAATGAAAAATTACATTTTCTAAGAAATACTTCTCGTTTCAATAGCAAAATCTTTGTGCATATTATGGCTAAATAATTACATTTACAAAAAAATAGTATTATGGTATTAAGCAGATTTTGGTTAGTTATTTTTATTTCTTCAATTTTCTTTATTGTAGTCAGTTTGTTTACTGCCAACACTTACACTATTGATTCTATTTTGAATGGTAAGAAAGATGATCCTGTTTTAGTATCTGAAAAATATATCGAACAACTTCCGGCTTTTATCAAGGACAGTATTAAAAAAGCGCCTAACCAAACCATGATTATCAATCGTGACACACTAAATGCTGATACAACTTATGTTTACAAAAACAAAACAGTAAAAGTTTTTAGTGGTGTACAAAAATCGGATGGTTTATTGCCTACTTGCAAAACTACTTTACTCGATTTAATTTTGCCGCTTATGGCTTATCTGGCTTTCTTTTGCGGATTAATGGAGCTTTTAATTATTTCAGGCGCATCAGGAAATCTGGCCAAAGCATTGAGTCCGGTATTTGTAAAGGTGTTTCCTAGTATTCCTAAAAATCACCCTTCTATATCGTATATGACTTTAAATTTTGCGGCCAATTTTCTGGGATTAGATTCGGCTGCAACCCCTTTTGGTCTTAAAGCCATGGAAAGCTTACAGGAAATAAACCCTGACAAAGACAAAGCCAGTGATGCCCAAATCATGTTTATGTGTCTTCACGCTTCAGGTTTAACCTTAATTGCAACTTCTATTATTGGTTATAGAGCTGCTGCAAATGCCAGCAATCCTGCTGATGTTATGCTGCCTTGTATTATTACTTCTTTCATTGGTACAATTGCAGCTTTTTTAATCGTGGGAATTAAACAAAAAATCAATTTTAAAAGTGCTTCTCTTCTTATTGCCCTGATGGTATTAATCGCTGCAATTGTTGGTTTATTGATGTACGTGAATCATTTGGATTTAATTGGAAAAAACTACTTCACCTCTAACCTTTCGGGATTAATATTAATAGCTATTATTGCTTTTACACTGATTTTTTCATTCATACACGAGAAAAAATTCACAGATGCCAATACAACTGTTTTTGAAACTTTTGTAGTAGGTGCCAATAATGGTGTCAAAACAGGTGTTACTATTTTTCCTTATGTATTGGGAATGTTAGTCGCTATTTCTTTGTTCAGAAACAGTGGTTTGTTTGAAATTATAAGCGACGGAATTGCCTTTGTTTTCTCTAATATGGGAGTAAGTAAAGAAATCACAAATGCGTTACCTGTAGCAATGCTTCGTCCTTTTAGTTCTGCAGGATCCCGAGGATTTTTAATTGATTCTATGAATACCTTCGGAGCAGATTCTTTAACAGCTAGACTGAGCAGTATTTTTCAGTGTAGTGCCGAAAGTACTTTTTATGTAATTGCTGTTTACTTTGGTTCTGTAAACATCAAAAACACCCGTTATGCTTTGGGCACCATGCTTTTGGTTGACTTAATTTGTGTTATTACGGCGATTTTTGTGGCTACATGGTTTTTTTAATCCTCATCTAATCAAATTAATATAATTATGTTTAAAAGATTCTTCAGTAAAAAAAAGGAAACAGAAACTATTGAAAAAATTCAGTCTGAAGAGAAAAATCAGTTTAGTGAAGAAGTTGAAACTATTGAGGAAGTTAAAACAGAAGAAAATAAATTCGAACCCAACAAAATAGATTGGTTAATAAACGATTCTATCCTGACTTTTTTGCCTCGTGAATTGTATATGCATTATTGGGATAGCAATACTGAAAAAAACCTCCAGGATCCGTCCTGGCAAAATCAGGGTATCTTTTTTTGGGATAACAACGAGCCTTTTGAAAAAAAATCCTTACCTGATTTTTTTGAGAATTTTGAAAAAAAGCTATTTGTCTTTAATCAGTTTCCAGACTATATTTCGATGGTATCTGCAAAAGCAATTCCCTGGTTTGGAATGCCCGGTGGAGGTGATAAACTTTCTCTAAGATATGAGGACAACTCCATAACACTGGAAGAAGCTCAAAAACTGAATATTATAAATTATGTTGAAATTATAGATTTAAATTATGAAAATCTGAGCGTTCTGACCGATCGTGATAATTATTATTTTCTAATTGACCCTAATGAAGTTAAATTTCAAAATCAGCTTTTTTATCTTGACGGAGAAAGTATTTCGTTAGCTGAACTTTATCAAAAAAAGAAACTATTCGTTATAGCATTAAAATAATATCTATTTAAAATAATGAAACCACAAACCCTTTTATTTTTATTGCTTTTAATTGGCTGTCAGAAACCAAAATCTGAACCTCAAATTACAAGTACCACTCCGGAACCTAAAACAGAAACAGCTGTAATAAAAGAACATTTTTTAAAAACAGATACCATTTCGATTTCTGAAGATGAAACCATATCCAAAAATGCTTTTATACTGGCTCATTTGGTTGATCAAAAAGCAGATAAAGACAGTATTGTAACCGCAAAATACCGTCTCGATTTTTATTTGAACAAAACTAAAACTGCCGATTCAAAAATTACAATAAAAGGTATTCAAAAAGGTTCAGAATGGTCCGCTTCTTATGGGTTGACTTCGGCTACAGCCAAAAATTCGAATTTTATTCAGGTTAGTTTTGGATATCCTGCTTGTGGTTATGCCCAAAACAACTATTTATATTATTTAAAAAACAGCGATTTACAACTTGTTCATGAATGGGATTCTATGATTGACAGCGGCTGGGGAAGTTGGGTTGAGTTTGAAAATTCAACATCAAAAGCAAATCCGGAATCTTTTTATTGCAAAACAGTTTCTTTTGAACCGGATGATGACGATGAAAATATGGGTACTGTCTCACATTCAGATTCCATTGTTTTTCGCCTGAACGGAAATCAGTGGAAAAAGCAATTGGCTTCAACGAAAAACAAGACTTATTTTGAGAAAAAAATGTCTTTTGATGCCTTTCACGGGATAAAATAAACTCCCAAAACAGCCCTTATTCAAATTCTTTCTTAGGTAAATAATTTCTAACTTTGTAAAAAACAAAGCAATGATTGATTTTATATACCAAGACCCTTATCCTATTTTAAAGGATGATACACAGTACCGCAAAATTACTTCTGATTTTGTGAAAGTAGAACAATTTGGAGAACGTGAAGTTTTAACCGTTGATCCAAAAGGATTAGAATTACTGGCTGAAGAAGCTTTAACAGATGTTTCGTTCATGTTAAGAACAACACATTTGCAGAAATTAAGAAAAATTCTTGACGATCCTGAAGCTACAGATAACGATCGTTTTGTGGCTTATAATTTATTGCAAAATGCTTCTGTTGCTGCCGAAGGTCAGTTACCAAGCTGTCAGGATACCGGAACAGCAATTGTAATGGCCAAAAAAGGAGAAAGCATCTTTACGGGTGTTGATGATGCAGAATGGCTAAGCAAAGGAATTTTTAATACGTACCAAAAACGTAACTTACGTTATTCACAGATTGTACCGATCTCGATGTTTGAAGAAAAGAATTCTGGTTCTAATCTTCCGGCGCAGGTTGATATTTATGCCAAAAAAGGAGCTTCGTACGAGTTTTTATTTATGGCTAAAGGTGGTGGATCTGCTAATAAAACCTACTTATATCAACAAACAAAATCTTTGTTGAATGAGAAATCTCTGGATGCTTTTATTCGTGCCAAAATTAAAGATTTAGGAACGTCTGCCTGTCCTCCATATCACTTAGCTTTAGTTATTGGCGGAACTTCTGCCGAAGCGAACTTAAGTGCCGTTAAAAAAGCATCTGCAGGATATTATGATCACTTGCCAACTTCAGGAAACATGGCTGGTCAGGCTTTTCGTGATTTGGAATGGGAACAAAAAGTACAGCAAATTTGCCAGGAAAGTGCTATTGGTGCTCAGTTTGGCGGTAAATATTTCACACATGATGTTCGTGTAATCCGTTTGCCACGTCACGCAGCTTCATGTCCGGTTGGATTAGGGGTTTCTTGTTCTGCTGATAGAAATATTAAAGGAAAAATTACAAAAGACGGAATCTTTGTTGAACAATTAGAAGTAAATCCAAAACAGTTTTTACCGGAAACAGCACCACATTTAGAAGCACCTGTAGAAATCGACCTAAACCAGCCAATGGCTGATATGTTGGCGAAATTATCACAATACCCAATTAAAACACGTTTGAAATTAAACGGAACTGTAATTGTTGCCCGTGATATTGCGCATGCAAAAATCATGGAAATGCTTGAAGCAGGAAAACCAATGCCGGAATACTTTAAAAATCATCCTGTTTATTATGCAGGTCCTGCTAAAACTCCGGAAGGAATGCCTTCAGGAAGTTTTGGACCAACAACTGCAGGACGTATGGACGTTTATGTAGATGAGTTTCAAAAACATGGCGGAAGTATGATTATGCTTGCCAAAGGAAACCGTACTAAACAGGTTACTGATGCCTGCAAGAAATACGGCGGATTCTATTTAGGATCTATTGGCGGACCGGCTGCAATTTTAGCACAGGATAATATCCTGAAAGTTGAAGTGGTTGATTTTGAAGAATTAGGAATGGAAGCTGTTCGTAAAATAACCGTAAAAGATTTCCCTGCTTTTATCATTACTGATGATAAAGGAAATGATTTCTTTGAGAATTTATAAGTTTTTAGACTTAACGTTTTTTGCCACAAAGGCACTAAGACGCAAAGTAATTATAGTTGTAAAAAAATGAAACCGCCAAACAGGCGGTTTTTTTTATTATTAAAAGACTTTGCGTCTTAGTGCCTTTGTGGCAAATATCAGGCGCTTAAATCTCTTTCAAAGGCTATAAAATGTGTGATTTGCCCTTTTAGATTAAAAACAGGAGAACTTGTGATTTTACATTGGTATGTTCTGCCGTCTTTTCTGTAATTTTCGATTGTTTTCTCAAAGGGTACTTGTAGTTTGATCGCTTCTCTGATTTCTTTGAGAACGGTTTTGGATGTTGCCGGTCCCTGAAACATCTTGGGTGTTTTGCCCAGAATTTCTTCTTCTGCGTATCCTGTCATTCTTTTGATTCCGTTAGAAGCAAAAACAATTTTTAAGTCTAAATCTGTTACCAGAACCACTTCATTCTTTAGTCGTTCTTCAATTGCCAGATTTTTTTCGTTCCAGGTAAACTGATTCGAAATTTTTTTTACTTTCTTTAAATCTGTCAAAGCTGCTTTTAATTCCCGTACATATTCACAATGAAAATCCCAAGCTAAAATTGGAACTGAATTACGATTAGAAATCTCGTCAGATTTATTAGTTTTCATTATGCGTGATATTATATTCTTTTCTCTCAAAGGTAGAAAGAAAATTCATCACAAAAACAGAATTCTTGTGATTTAACCATAGTTTAATCAAATTAAAAGGAAAATTTTAGTTGTACAACAACTGTCTTTTTCTCTTCGGTATTTAAATTATTGAGAGAAATTCCGAGTAATCGAACTGAATCTTTCATTTTTTCCTGATACAATAATTCTTCTACTGTTTCAAGAATCAGGCTTTTATCAGAAATAAAATAAGCCAATGTTTTACTTCGCGTTTGCTGGGTAAAGTCGCTGTATTTGATTTTGAGTGTGACTGTTTTTCCTGAGATATTATGTCGTTTTAATCGTTTTTCTAACGAAGTTGCAATCCTGTCTAATTGTTCCAGCATAAAAATCTCTGAAGACAAATTGACATCAAACGTATGTTCTGCCGCTACTGACTTGGTTATACGATGTGATTTTACTTCGCTATTGTGAATTCCGCGAACTACATTATAATAAAAAGCGCCTGATTTTCCGAAATGTTTCTCTAAAAACTCTAATGATTTACTTTTAAGATCTGTTCCGGTAAAAATGCCCAATTGGTACATTTTCTCTGTTGTTACTTTTCCAACTCCGTAAAACTTACGAATAGGTAATTCTTCCAGAAAAGCCAGTACTTCATCAGGGTTTACTGTTTTTTGTCCGTTTGGTTTATTGTAATCACTCGCAATTTTTGCTACAAATTTATTGATCGAAATTCCCGCCGAAGCTGTAAGTCCAACCTCAGTAAAAATTCGGGATCGGATTTCCTGAGCCAGTAAACTTGCGCTTGGATTTCCTTTTTTATTTTGGGTAACGTCAAGATAAGCTTCGTCAAGCGAAAGTGGTTCAACTAAGTCTGTGTAATCGTGAAAAATTTTATGAATTTTACTGGAAATTTCTTTATACCGATCAAATCTCGGGCGTACAAAAATAATTTCGGGACAGTATTTTTTAGCCAAAACACCACTAATGGCACTACGAACACCAAACTTTCTGGCCTCGTAACTTGCTGCCGAAACTACTCCTCTGTTTTCTGAACCACCAACAGCAACAGGTTTTCCGCGCAAAGCAGGATTATCCATCTGCTCTACCGAAGCATAAAAAGCATCCATATCAATATGGATAATTTTTCGATATGTTGGTGCATCTGACATTATGCAAATTTAAACAGGAAACCAATAACTAGAACGCTTCTAATAGTTATAAATAGTATCAATTTTTAAAGATTAACAACTAAATGATTCCAGACAAATCATTTTATTTATTTTTGTAGTTACTACCCGAAATATTTAAAAATGCGAACATTTGTTATAGGCGACATACACGGAGGATTACTCGCACTTGAACAAGTGCTGAAAAAAGCGGAAGTTACCACACAAGATACTCTTATATTTTTAGGCGATTATGTTGATGGCTGGAGTCATTCGGCAGAAGTAATCGACTATCTGATTGACTTAAAACTCAAACAAAACTGCATTTGCATTAGAGGAAATCATGATCAGTTAACTTTAGACTGGCTCGAAAACAGACATGAAGATTTTGATGAGGAAATGTGGTACAAACATGGCGGAAAAGCAACTGTTGAAGGATATTCCAGACTTTCTGATGAGAGAAAAAAAGAGCATATTGCTTTTTTCGAATCGTTGAAAGACTATTATCTTGATGATGAAAACCGTCTTTTTGTTCACGCCGGATTTACTAATTTAAACGGCGTGGTTTGGGAATATTTTCCGAAATTATTTTACTGGGACAGAACGCTTTGGGAGTCTGCACTTGCATTAGATCCAAATTTAAAACCAGACGATTTATACTATCCTAAACGTTTTACCGTTTACAAAGAAATCTATATTGGCCACACTCCTGTTACCCGAATTGGACAAACTGTTCCGGTAAATAAAGCGTGTGTATGGAATGTTGATACGGGTGCCGCTTTTAAGGGACCTTTGACTATTATGGATATAAATACCAAGGAATTCTGGCAAAGTGATCCTTTGAACGAATTGTATTCTGATGAAAAAGGTAGGAATTAATATCTAAAAAGTTAAATTTGCAATCCAATATAATTAATATTTAAGTTTATGAAAAAGGTTATTACATTTTTGTTTTTAGTATCATTCGGTTTTACTCAGGCTCAGCAGGCATTTACAGGAAAAGGCGATGTAAAAGTAAACGTTGGTGCTAATCTTCAGGATGGTGGTTCAGGAATTCAGGGATCTGTAGATTTTGGTTTAGGAGAAAACTTCTCTTTTGGATTTGTTGCTAATTATTTACTTGGTGTAGATGACTATGTACCATACAACCAAATTGCGGGTCAAACTTATGGCAAACCAAATTTTGGCGAGCGTTTTGATGCAAAAGCAAGAATCAATGCTAATTTAAGCAGCGTTATAGGTGTAAAACAATTAGACGTTTATCCAGGTCTAAGTTTAGGTTTACACAATTTTGGAGGACATGTAGGCGGTCGTTACTTTTTTACTGACGGATTTGGTGTTTTCACAGAGGTTGGTTTCCCTATTGCAAAATACGGCAGTAACGATGGTGTATTTGATCATTTAAACAATCAGGCTACTTTTAGTTTAGGAGCTTCATTTAATTTGTAATTTTTTCTATCGCAGCGTTAAGCTTTCTCAACGTTCGGAGATTACATAAAAAAACCGCCCAATGGGCGGTTTTTACTTTTTAATTACAATTCTGTTTTTATTTTTTAGCGAATTTTTTAACAATTCTTTTAGCACCATTATTTAATTCGATAATGTAGATTCCGGTGTTTAGTGCACTAACATCAACAGGATTTCCGGAAAGTTCTCCCGTACTAATTTGCTGACCTAATGTATTTATAATTCTAAACGTATATCCTGTATTGTTTAAAAAGGAAATATTTAATTCGTCTGCTACCGGGTTTGGATATAATGCAAAACCTGAATTTTCAGTTGTTTCCACTAAACCTGCAACAAGTTCTTCGTTTACAATTGCTCCTGAAGCTGTAATGTTTATAGAATAATCTTCGACTTGTCCATAAGAAAAACTCTCACAAGAGGTTGGGATTCCGTTGTATTTCATAGAAACTCTAAGTCTTGTTGTTCCAAGAGTTGCCGTTGCCGGAATTGTGAAGGTTCCTGATACCGGAGTAGTCGTAGAAGTCGCTTTTGTCCAAACCGTTTCACCTGAGTCGGCAAAATCACCATCCTGATTATAATCTATAAAAACCGCATATCCTTCGCTGTAAACAGAAGAAGTCCAGCTTGGGGTAATCGTAATCGTATATGCTGTTCCTCTTGTTGCATTGGTAGAAATTGCAGTATAGTTTTCATAACCTGTTGTTCCGGTTGATGTATTATTGATTGTTCCCAATACAACTTTACCTATTCTCTCATCTGCTGCACTATTGCCCTGAGAAGTACAATATGTTACTGTAGCAGCGGTAGTTGTAACATTTACAGTATTACTTGCCGCTGAAACGTTTCCTGCAGCATCTTTGGCTTTTACACTAAAACTATACGCTGTTAAAGCCGTTAAACCTGTTACGGTATAATTGGTAGTTGTAGAGGATCCTTTTAATGTTGTTCCCTGGTAAATATCGTATCCTGTTACCCCTACATTATCTGTAGAAGCTGTCCATGATAAATTAGTAGTTGTTCCTGTAGTGCCTGAAGCAGCAAGACTTGTTGGAGCTGTTGGTGCAACAGTATCCGTTGATCCTACGTAGGCCGCACCAACTCCCACAGCATAAAACGCATTGGTTGTGGCAATCACTTCAGGAGAACCTGCTCCATACAAATCTATGGCAGATTGTATACCTGAAGTTCTCGCATTAGCATAAGTAGAATTTGCCGTCAGGTAAACACTTTCTAAACGGTAGGCAATTTTTGCAGCTTTTTCGATCGTAATACCAGTCACGTTATAAGCGCTTCCAATGTCATTAGTTCCGGATTTACCTACAGACAGGATATAAAACCAGTGATTTAAAACCCCTGAATTGGTATGTACTCCACAATAATCATTACTGCTGGTTGGTGTACAACTTACGTTAACCCAATATGTTCCGCCATAAGTATCCGGTTGTCCTTCTGTTTTTGGATTACTCATAGAACGTAAAGAAAGATGTCCTGATCTTCTTTCGATATCTTCTCCAATTAGCCAGGTAGATTTTGTAGGTGCGGCATTATACTCAATACATGCGCCCCAAATATCAGAAAAAGCTTCATTCATTGCTCCGGACTCTTTTTGATAAGCCAAGTTTGCTGTATAAGTACAAACGGCATGTCCTATTTCGTGTCCGGCTACATCAATAGCTGTTAAGATGTCAAAATAAGTTCCGCTTCCGTCACCGTAAGTCATTACGCTTCCATTCCAGTATGCATTATCATATGCGCTGCTGTAATGTACATAGCTTTTTATAATTGCTCCTGCGTTATCATAACTATTTCTGCCGTGTACCGCTGACCAATAGTCATATGTTTTTTCAGCTCCCCAATGAGCATCCAGTGCACCATTGTCTTTGTTGGTATTATTATATTCAGCGGCTGTCCAGTTATTATCAGCATCTGTAAAATTCACAGCGGCTGTATAACTTGTCCCCTTTTTCATGTTGTAGGTGTTTATTCCTAAACCTCTTGTTGCATCTGCAAGGATATAAGATGAACCACTTAGAGTAGTTTGTATTACCTGTGTTCCGCTATAACGGGTTGCTGCATTTGCGGCAACTATTGCAGCTTTAGAACTAACTGTTTGTTTTTGATTTATCGGATTTATTTTAGCCGATTTTAATTTAGCTCCGTGGCTATATTCTCCAAGATGTTTGATTGTGGCGTTATAAAACAGGACTTTTCCGGTTTCGGCATCGATATAAAGATCACCACGGCTTACCGGATTGGTGGCATAAATATCAAACTTATAAGCCAATCGTACTTTATCTGATTTTCTGTCTTCTCCCTGCTCTTCCATATCAGGCAGTAAGACTAATTCTCCTTTGGGTTTTTCGTAATTCATTGCAGCAGCATCTTCGGGTGTTTCCCATAAGTATTGTTTTGCTCCTGTATGAGCAATAGCTTTGGCAAATGCTGCCTGATTTGATAGTTTTGGGGTTGTTTTTACATTTTGAAGAGCATAAAATTCCCCGTTCATTGAAACGAGTTTTCCCTCTTTTGAATGTAGTGTGTAATTGGCAAATTCTACTTTAATTCCTTGTTCATACAACTGAAATTTTTCATGAGTAAAACCATCTTTATCAGATTCTGTTTTAACTTTCGAAAAAGACTGATTGTCTTTTAACCCCAATTGCTCTTTAAAAACAGTGTTGTAATCTGTTCCTTTGTAAGTAGATTTATCACTAAAGGTGATTAAACTTGGTTGTCCGTTTTCTGAGACACTTTTCTGGCTCACCCTCTTATCTGTATTTTGGGCAAATCCTGATACTGAAAATGTAAGAATAATAACGGCTGATGCCATGATTTTTGGTAATTTTCTTTCCATAATAATGTGGTATTTAAGTTTGGTTAAATGGATTACAAACAGAATATTAAAAGTAAGTAAATACTCTATTTTGAGATAAAAGTATTTTATTTACGTTATATAATCGATGAAATTTGCCTTTAATCGATAACATACAACATCTTTTATGTAAAAATCATTTTTATTTAACAAATTATAATTATTTCGTAAGAAAACGGCTTAAAAAATAATTATTCTATTGATTTATAATGGATTATCAGCAAAAACAGGCACTCATGCGGGTTTGATTTTAAAAATAAATACGATTAAAAACCTTAATTTATTCCTACAAAAAAGGCCAGCCCTTTTAAAAGCCAGCCTTGAGAGATTTTCAATAAAAAAATATTTTTTTTAGCTGATATCCATCTCCGGAATATCTCCTTCAATAATCAAATCAGCTTCTGTTGAAGCAATAATATGTTCTACAGAAACACCTGGTGCTCTTTCTAAAAGCTTGAAACCTTTTTCGGTTACTTCGAGAACAGCTAACTCTGTTACAACCTTTTTAACACAGCCTACACCTGTTAAAGGTAAAGTACATTTTTTCAGGATTTTTGATTCTCCTGCTTTGTTCACGTGCATCATGGCTACGATGATATTTTCGGCAGAAGCCACTAAATCCATTGCGCCTCCCATGCCTTTAACCATCTTACCCGGAATTTTCCAGTTGGCAATATCTCCGTTTTCAGAAACTTCCATTGCGCCCAGAATCGTCAAATCTACTTTTTGGCTGCGAATCATCCCGAAACTAAAAGCCGAATCAAAAAAACTGGCTCCCGGCAATGTTGTAATAGTTTGTTTTCCGGCGTTGATAATATCAGCATCTTCTTCTCCGGCAAACGGAAAAGGCCCCATGCCCAGAACACCATTTTCGCTTTGAAATTCAACGGCAATATCTTCTCTCACATAATTTGCAACCAAAGTCGGAATTCCGATCCCTAAGTTTACAAAATACCTGTCTTTTACTTCTTTTGCAATTCGTTTTGCTATATCTTCTTTATTAAGTGCCATATCTATAATGTGTCAATTAGAAAATTTGATAATTAGATAATTCAAAAACAATTATCTAATTGTCGCATTATCTTAATTATCTAATTTTTTACTCTAACAGTTCGTTGTTCGATTCTTTTTTCAAATTTTTCGCCCTGAAAAATGCGTTGCACCATAATTCCCGGAATATGAATTTGATTTGGATCCAGAGTTCCAACAGGAACCAGCTCTTCGACTTCGGCAATAGTAATTTTTGCTGCTCCTGCCATACATGCATTAAAGTTTCTGGCTGTTCCTTTAAAGATCAGATTTCCTGCTTCATCACCTTTCCAGGCTTTTACAATGGCAAACTCGGCTTTAAAAGCCTGCTCCATAATATGCATTTTTCCGTTGAACTCACGAACTTCTTTTCCTTCGGCAACTTCGGTTCCGTAACCTGCCGGTGTAAAGAAAGCCGGAATTCCTGCCTGAGCTGCGCGACAACGTTCTGCTAAGGTACCTTGCGGAGTTAGTTCTACTTCGAGTTCGCCTGAAAGCATCTGACGTTCGAATTCAGCGTTTTCTCCAACATACGAAGAGATCATTTTTTTAATTTGTTTTTTCTGCAAAAGCAATCCCAAACCAAAATCATCAACTCCCGCATTGTTTGAAATACAGGTTAAATCAGAAATTGATGTGTTTACTAATGCTGCAATGGTATTTTCGGGAATTCCGCACAAACCAAAGCCTCCAAACATAATAGTCATTCCGCTTTCGATTCCTTCAATAGCTTCCTGAACGTTATTTACTTTTTTTGTTATCATAACAAATTGTCTTTATTGCTGTATAATTTTGATAAAAATAAGATTTTTAGATTAAATTATAACGATTTCGTAAAAATAAAATATGCCTGGTGGTTCGGTATCAATTCAAGACCTATAAATCAACAAAACACCTTTTTACAAACATTATTAATGGTTTCCACCATTAAAGCAAATAGCACAATTATAATTCGTTTCCCAAGATTGAAACCTTGGGCTATATTCTATTCCATAAAAAAATCCTTTTGTATTCTTCCAGATTTTAGAAGATCACAAAAGGATAATTTATATTTAAACCTGAACTTTAAGTTACAGTTCGAACTCGTCTGTATTCTGATCTGTTTGTGTGGTATCTTTTACAACTGCAGGTCTGCTGTAGCAATCTACTTTGATAGAAAGATTTGCCGGACGTTCGAATTCTGATTTAGAAACCTGAAGTCCCGGATCTGCATAACACAGTTTCATGAAATAACCCCAGATTGGTAATGCAGCAGTTGCACCTTGTCCGTAAGTTAAACTTTTAAAACGTGCTGAACGATCTTCACATCCAACCCAAACTCCGGTTACTAAATTTGGTACCATTCCCATAAACCAACCATCAGACTGGTTTTGAGTAGTTCCTGTTTTACCAGCAATCGGGTTTTTGAACATGTACGGATATCCTGTCCAGCGGTTATCTCCACTTCCACCGCCTTGTGTACGTAAACGTGCACCAGAACCGGTTTCTGTAACTCCTTCTAATAATTTAATTACAGCAAAGGCAATATCTTTGTTTAAAACGTCGTGAGATTCCGGAATAGGCTCATAGATAACTTCTCCGCTTTTATTCTCTATACGGCTTAAAAATTGCGGTTTAACATATACTCCCTGATTCGCAAACGTACTGTAAGCGGCAACCATATCCTCAACTGTAATATCTACAGCTCCAAGAGCAATAGAAGGCTGTGGCGGAATTTCGGTTTTTACGCCTAATTTATGTGTTAATTCAACAACAGCTTCAGGACCCGTTCTGTCAATTAATTTTGCTGAAACGGTATTGATCGAATTCGCTAAACCTTGTTTTAAAGTTACCATTCCGCGGTATCTGTTGTCAGAGTTTCTTGGTTCCCAGTCTGCTGTAACATTATGACGTCCTTTATGAATCATGAATGGCCCGTCAAGAATAGAATCGCAAGGCGACATATTCAATTGTTCGATTGCAGTAGCGTAAACAAATGGTTTAAAAGTAGAACCTACTTGTCTTGCTCCCTGCCCAACGTGATCGTATTGAAAATATTTGTAATTGATTCCTCCAACCCACGCTTTAATATTTCCGGTTTGAGGCTCCATCGCCATTAAACCTGATTGTAAAAAGTGTTTGAAATAACGAATCGAATCAAGCGGTGTCATTACCGTATCACGTTCTCCTTTCCAGGTAAATACGCGCATTTTTGTTTTTACTTTGAAAGAAGCAATGATATCATCTTCGCTTTTGTCCATATCTTTCATGATAGCCCAGCGTGTAGAATTTTTCATTGCCTGCATCATGATTCGGTCTGTTTCGGCTTGTGTAATATTTACGAAAGGTGCATTTTTATTGGTTTTCATTTCAATAAAAAATTGCTGCTGAAGGTTTTTCATGTGTTCAGAAACTGCTTCTTCGGCATGCAACTGCATTCTTGAATCAATAGTAGTATAGATTTTCAGACCATCTTTGTAAATATCGTAATCAGATCCATCTGGTTTTTTGTTTTCAGTAACCCATTTTTTCATGTAGTCACGCAGATACTCTCTAAAATAAGTCGCTGTACCTTCACGATGACTTTCTAACTTAAATTTTAAAGCAATTGGCAAGGCTTGTAATCTCAATTTTTCTGCTGTAGTAATCATTTTTGCTTTTTCCATTTGAGAAAGCACCACGTTACGACGGTTTTTTACTCCTTCCGGATTACGAACGGGATTGTATAACCCTGAGTTTTTGAACATTCCGACCAAAATAGCCGATTCGTCCATGGTTAAATCTTTCGGGTCTTTAGAAAAATAGGTTTGTGCTGCTGAACTTACTCCCACAGAATAATTCCCAAAATCGTAAACGTTGCAGTACATCGCCAAAATTTCGTTTTTGGTATATTGTCGTTCCAGACGAATGGCAATAATCCATTCTTTTATTTTTTGTACAATCCTGAACGGAAGAAACTTAGATCCTTCTCCGTGAAATAATTGTTTGGCTAATTGTTGTGTTAATGTACTTGCTCCACCATTGGTTCCTAAGCTAAAAACAGCTCTTAAAGTTCCACGTCCGTCGATACCGGAGTGATCATAAAAACGGGCATCTTCGGTGGCAACCAAAGCTTCTACTAAACTTTTTGGTAAATCAGAGTATTTAAGCTGTGATCTGTTGGTTTTAAAATATTTACCAATCACTACTCCGTCAGATGATATAATTTCTGTAGCCAGATTAGAATCCGGATTTTCTAAGTCTTCAAACGAAGGCATGGAACCGAATAATCCCCACGATGCAAATAAAAAGAAAGCTAAAATACCCAATAAGGTATAAGCAAAAACTCTCCAGAATTTCTTTTTATAATAGTTAATATCTTTATTACTATTAGATTGATTGTTTTTTTTGGTGGCCATAACTATTTTTCTAATCTTTTTGTTCTATTCTAAAACCTACGTCTGTAATACCTTCTAAAGCCTGAACTCCCGGAATTTTACCTGATTCTCTAACGGCTTGTTTGATGTGTACTTTGTATTTTCCTCTAAACTTTACATCTTCTTTGTAGTAAAGTTTACTTTCTTTGATATCCGTAAAACCGTTCCCCAGCAAGGTTCCGTCAGGTTTTGCCATTTCATATTCTAAAGTATCTACTTTAGTGAAACCACTTGGCGTTTCGATAGCCACAATTAAAAACAAATTTTTGAACGGATAATTGTTATTGTCCCTCAAATTTATAAATAAATTGTATTTTTTGGTTGAATCTAAAACTGGCAGATCGAAGGTTACAACACTGTCTTTGTTCCAGGCACTTCCAACAGATTTGTATTCATCAAATACTCTTTTTTTATCACATGAAAAAAGAAGTATTGCTACCAAAAGAAGAATCGCACTATTTTTTATTCTCATT
The DNA here is from genome assembly GCF_001602525.1 of Flavobacterium chilense. Lineage (GTDB taxonomy): Bacteria > Bacteroidota > Bacteroidia > Flavobacteriales > Flavobacteriaceae > Flavobacterium > Flavobacterium chilense. The sequence goes on along the minus strand of NZ_LSYT01000002.1, from coordinate 460,490 downwards.
TTTAGTAATAATTATAGGTTTTCTAGGTTCAGTCGGCTTTTTATCGTTCGAATTGTTAGGCTTATTCGATTGGTTCGACTTGTTATGATTCGGTTTATTTCCTTTGTTCGGATTGTTTCCTTTGTTAGAATTTGCCCCGGCTGGCTTGTTTTGATTTGGAGCTGCCTGAGGTTTGGCCGGAGTTGCCACAACCGCTGCTTCTGCACTTGGTTTGCGTTTGCGATTTGGCTTTTTCTTTCTTTTTGGCTGATCAAAACGTGTTAAACTTTCCTGCCCCATTGCATTATTAAAGTCTTTTTCAGGTTCTGAAGTCACTTCTATTGCAAAATCTTCTAATGAAGAAACTTTGTTTTTTTGTTTATTTTCGGCAATGATCTCTTTTACCTGATCAATTTTCAAAACATGCCAGTTTGCAAAGTTGTTGGTATAAGCAAACCACATTAAGCCTTTAAAAATATCTTGTTTCTGACAGATTGCATCTCCTTTTTCGGTTACCAGCTTGGTATCGTAATCCGGAAAATCTTTTAAGGCGTCCATGTAAGTATCTAACTCATAGTTTAGACAACACTTTAATTTTCCGCATTGTCCAGCCAGTTTTTGCGGGTTTAATGAAAGCTGCTGGTAACGTGCTGCCGAAGTGTTCACACTTCTAAAGTCTGTTAACCAGGTTGAACAGCAAAGTTCTCTGCCGCAAGAACCAATTCCGCCCAAGCGAGCTGCTTCCTGACGGAAACCAACTTGTTTCATTTCGACTCTGGTGCTAAATTCTTTAGCAAAGTCTTTAATCAAAAGTCTAAAATCGACTCTGTCATTTGCTGTGTAATAAAAAGTAGCTTTTGATCCGTCTCCCTGAAATTCGATATCAGAAATTTTCATTTCCAGTTTATGCTGAATTGCGAGTTCACGAGCGCGAACTTTCATTGGTTCTTCACGATCACGCGCTACAGACCAGATATCGATATCTTTTTGGGATGCTTTTCTGTAAATTTTTGGAACTTCGTTACTCTCAGGATTTACTCCTTTTTTCTTCATTTGAATTTTTACCAATTCTCCTGTCAAAGTCACAATTCCAATATCATGTCCCGGTGAAGCAACAGTTGCTACTATATCACCAATACTTAAAGTTAATTTCTCTGAATTTCTAAAAAATTCCTTGCGTCCGTTTTTAAAACGAACCTCAACGCAGTCAAAAATAGCCTCTCCATTAGCCGGACTCATGTTCGCGAGCCAGTCAAAAACCGTCAATTTATTGCAGCTATCGGTGCCGCAAGTCCCATTATTTTTACAACCTTTTGGTGCACCACCATCTGAGGTTGAACAACTTGTACATGCCATAATTATATATGTAGTGTTGCAAAAAAGCAACTTAAGTTCATAAACGTTCGATCGGTAAAGATAGTATTTTTTTTAGTTTGCTTTTTATCGATTAATTCTAAAGGCTTGTTAAATAAAAAAACGCACTTTGTTTGCTGGAAAACAGATTTTATCTGAATTCTTTTTCAGTAAAAAATGATAGAAAATTCTTAAATAACACTCTGAAAAAATACCTTAATTTGTTTTTTTTATGTCCTGAAGGGTTCTTTTTGTCTTCTATTTTTAGACTACATTTATAAGTTTTACGTTTTAATCTTCGCCGATATTTTTTATTCAGGAAACGCACATAAATAATAATTAAGTTTTATCTTTCATTTTCATAATTTTTTTTCACATGTCTACACAAAACCAAATAGAACAATACATTTTTCAGGGAAATTTTGATGCTGCCAGAGAGTGTCTTAAAAACGGAGAAGCCTTTTCTGAGCAATATCTTAAGAACAATTTTTTTCAAATCACCTCTTTAATTTTTAAAGCAAAAGCTCTTGATTTAATAGACGCTCTAATCAAGGCGGGATTTATTGAAACGGATGTTTATGAACTTGATAATTTTGATAAATCCATCTTTAGCATTATTGATCAGAACTTTAATGACGATGACGAATCTGTTTCTTTTTTTAAAGAAGTAATGTCAAAAATGGACAATTTTAATGATGAAATCAGTGATCAGACGGTGCTGGGATATTGTATTACAAAGAAAGCCCCTGTAAAAATCATTAAAAGCCTCATTGAAGATTTTGGCTGTAATGCTTTATTTAAAAACAATGCAGGTGAAAGTTTTATTTACAATGTCTTAAATAATTATAGTTTAGATACAGAAAAAGGCAAAGAGTATATTCATTTATTACTGGAAAACGGTCTGGATGTTAACGAAAGAAACATTGTTGGCACAACACCGTTAATGTGGGCAGTAAAGAGAAATAAAAAAGAATATGTTGCAATATTTCTTGAAAACGGTGCTGATCCCAATGAAACTGATGATCTGGAAAACAATGCGTTTTTCTATGCCGTTGCAGAACAGATGTCTTTTGAATTGTATGATCTTTTAGCTTCTGCGGTTACAGCCAATTTTAACATTATAAACAAAAATGGCAGAACTTTACTAACCGAATTCATAAGTATGATGTCAGATTCTGAGAATAATTTGAAATTTTTAGAACGATTATTATCAGATGGTGCTGATTTGAATTTTTGTGCCGAATATTACGGAAAACCAAAATCAGGATTGGATTATATCGCAGAAAAAAAGGCAGGTATTTTAAATTCTGTTTTAAACACAGTATCAATTGATATTAATGAACAGGATAACGAAGGCAATACTTTGTTGCATAAAGTTTGTGCCTACAATGTAAATTATGATGCCGAAGCTGCCAAAGAAATCTATAGAAAAGTAAAATTATTACTTGAAAATGGTGCCGACAAAGATATTACGAATGATAAAGACGAAACTGCTCTTATGCTGGCATCCGGAGATAATCTGAAAGTTAAAACTGTTGAACTTTTAATGAAATCCTAACTACAAAATTTATATAAAAACAGCAACTTATGTCAATGTCATTTATAATTGCCTGTGAAAACGGGAACCGAAAAATAGCCGAGTTACTGCTTCAAAATAAAGAAGTCGACGTAAAATATACTGATGAAAGAGGAAGAACTGCCCTGCATTATGCCGCTCACAGAGGATATCTTGATATTGTCAAAATATTATGCGAGGATGGTGCCGATATCAACTACGAGGATCATCAGGGAGAAACGCCTTTGTACTTTGCCTGTCTGCAAAAACAAAAACAAACTGCATTGCATTTACTGGAAAATGGGGCAGAAATTACCAGGAATGATAAATACGGAAACAGTCTTTTGCATTTAGTGGTTCAAACCGCTCAAATCGAAATTGCAACAAAGTTGCTTGAAGCAGGAATTGACGTTAATCTTTTGAATAACAATGGAGAAACACCGCTTTTATTAGCTTCTACAAAATTAAACCGGGAAATTATTCAATTGCTTTTAGACAAAGGAGCCGATATTAATGTGACAGACAAGCAAGGAAATACACCATTACTTTATGCCTGTTATACTAAATCGATCCCAATGGTTACGTTGCTTTTGGATAATGGTGCAGCTATTAATCATGTAAATCATGCAGGCGAAAATACTCTTTTGATTGCCTGTTACGAAACCAACCGAATGCTGGCTAAACTTCTGGTAGAAAAAGGTGCCGATGTATTTACATCCAACAACAATGGCTATTCTCCAATTTGGTACGCCTGCGCGAATAATCAAAAGGAAATTGTGGCTTTGTTTTTAGAAAACGGTGTTGATGTAAATTACAGCAAACCTGTGGCGGGCGATACTTCGTCTATGAATGATTATTTGGATTGGGTGGTTAGCGCGTCCAACATTGCCAACGAATCCAGTTTCACATTAAACAGCAGTTATACTTACGGCGGAGAAAGCCTTTTGCACGTGGCGACTAAAAAAGGCAACCTAAGCATGGTAAAATTACTTATTGAAGCCGGAGCCAACATCAATATACAAGACGAATCCGGAAATACACCTTTACATTACAGTGCCACAAACGGCAAAAAAGATGTTGTAAAATATTTACTGGATCATAATGCCGATGCCTCAATTGTAAACATAAAAGAGCAAAAAGCAATTGATTATTCGAATGTAAAAGGCTTTAATGAAATTACTGAACTGATTCTGAAATATGCTCCATCCGGAACCGTTGTTAATCCAATACAAACTACTCCACAAACGGAAGCACCAAAAGCTGATACTTCAAATTCAATGGAAGCCAAGAAAAAAGCTTTATTAGATCTTAAAGAATTACTCGATGCCGGAATTTTGACTTCGGAAGAATTTGATGCTGAGAAAAGTAAAATTTTAAAAGGATAAAAATTCAGAACTGGTAGATTTTTACAATCTGTCAGGTCTAAAAATTTACAGATTTTTTAAGCATATGTCATAGTATTCTAATGCCTGAATTTCTTTTATGCTTTATTCCAAACATTATCACATAATACACAGCATTGCACAAAAGCTTTAAAACATGAAAACAGAATTAAGTTTTATACTTACCGTAATAGCCGTATTGACTTCGTGCAGCAAAAGAAACAATACTGTTGTTGTAAAACAAGTAGCAGCAGACACTACAACGGTAGAAAGTTATTTCAACTCAGATACAACTGTGTTTTCCAAAGGGCATTCCTTCTACATTGCAACTATTGATCCCGATTTAGAAAATAGTGATACGCTTTTGGTCCTGGTTAAGAGAGACTCTTTAAAAATTTTCACAACCTACATTGAAAAAGAGGGACTTTATAATCATGAATTTATAGATTTTAATAATGATGGTAATTTTGACATCCTGTTTTCTCGTGGAGAACAAAGGGGCGACCATGAACTTTATTTGTATGATTCATTAAATAATACTTTTGTAAAATCTATAGGTTTTGAACGTATCCGTGAACCTGTTCAGTTAAAATCCAATCCTAATTATTGGTACAGCTATTGCCGGGCAGGTTGTGCTGATATGAATTGGACAAGTAAACTATTTACGTTCAAAAATTTTGAGACCGTCGAACTAGGCTATATTTATGGAAAAGGTTGTGACGATGAAGAAGAACCGCAAAGTATTCAAATCTCCAGAGTGCTCAACAATGATGAAAATAATTTAAAACTGATAAAAAAACTTCCCTATTCAGTCTTAGATTCTAATACAGGCAAATGGAATTTCATCGAAGAATATTGGAACAAAAACTATCCAAAATTCAAATAATACAAAATACATTCTACCTAATCCAGATTTGGCATTAGATGTGGCTAGCCGTAAATTACAAGTTTATACAGTCTCCTGTCTCGTCCTGAAAAGTTTACATAGTTAGACTTGCTCCCAATATAGATTGGCAAAACAATCAAAAACAATCTTTCGATTAAATCCTTAAAAAGTAAAAAGTGACAGAATTAAAAATAAAATATGACGAACTTGATTGGGAAGATGAATGTGTTCTCTATGGTGCAATTTATAAGAAGAAAAAATTTACTGGTATAGCCATAGATGAATTTGATGATGGCTCATATGAAAAATGGCGTTTTTATAATGGAATTGTACATGGGCATACTTATTTTTTTGATAAAAAGAATAATAAAATAATGCGAGAAGGATTTTATCAAAATGGAGTTCCCGTAAGTACACACTTTTCATGGATCAGCGAAAACAAACACACCAAAACATACCATGAGGGAACATTACTCATGGTGAAAATTGAAGATAAAAACAAAACACTTCTTTTTGAATATGAGAGAGAAAAGATGAGTTTAACGGAGTGGTTTAACAATGGAAACAAGCGCTCTGAAAAGTTTTTAATTTCAACAGATAACTTATACCAATTTAAATCAGAAAAATTCTGGAACGAGAATGGAATCTGGTTAATGACTATTAACAACGACAAACTTTACGAATTTAATAGCTCTTACTTATCAGAACACTCGCATGATTTAAACTCAGAAGATGAAGAAAGAATTTTTATTTTATATGCTAAACAATTATTAGAGGAACAGTATAATATTGGTGTAAAATATCTACAGCTAAATACAACACATAAAAACCCATTTTTCAGATATCAATGTGCAAGGCTTTTAAGCAACACTAATAATCAGGAATCAATAATTTTTCTTGAAAAACTATTACTAGATGATCTGCACCCCGAAACAAAGCTTTCAATAGACTGGCATGGTCATGGAAGCTCAAAGAAAACCCAATATTCTATTTCAAAAATGGCTCAAATTGCAATTGAAAATATTAAAAATAGCCCAAAAACTGACTGAAAAAACATTACACTTTACATCAAATCTTAAAACAGATTGGCAAAATAATTAAAAATAATGTTTTGGTTAAAACTTATTTTGATACAGTAATGGCTTTTAGTAGCTATTTTTATTTTTGGTTTTTGATATTTTTACCTGCTTATAAAGCAATTAAACTTAGTAATGATTTATTAAGTTCACAATAGAGAAATGGAATTTACATTATAGAAATGAATATTAAAGCTGTTTTTTTAGAAAACCCATTAACGAAAAATGCAAATCTAAATGATTACAAATCTTATTTTTTAAATTATAAAGATGAGGATTGGGAATACTCAAATTCAGGATCTTTTGAGTATAATCGAAATGATGGACAAAAAATTATACTCTTCTTTGTAAATTATATTAATCATGGTTTTTCATTCCGTTATGATTATAATATCCCAAATGCCAGAGAAGGGCAAAGTTGGTATAGTGTTAATGATAAGTCCTCAATGGATATAATAGTTGATGCAGGAGATGAAACTTTAATTCCACAAGGGTCATGTTTATCTCTTAAATTGGCATGGGAAATTATTTGTGATTTCTTTGAAAATCCAAATCAAAAATCTAATAAAACATCTTGGATGAATAGCAATCAAATTGACTGGTCTGATGCCGAAAGCAAATACTGGTAATTATGTATAAGTACGAAGCAAAACTATTCCCTGTCTCGTCCTGAAAAATTACACATTTAGACTTATTCCCCAAATAGATTTACAAAACAGCTAAAATAATATTTTGTTTAAAACTTATTTTGATACAGTAATGGCTTTTAGTAGCTGTTTTTGGTTTTGGTTTTTGATATTTTTGTCTGATAATGAAGCTATTGCATTTTATTAATTCAACTAACATATATGAATTTCAAAGAGTATCAAAAAGATATTAATGACAATTATCCTAAAATATTAGACGAAAATTTGCTGTTCTGGGCTTTATGGAATGTAAACTACGCATATGACATATTTGAAAAATTTGAAAAAGAAACTCCAGATTATTCAAAAAAGATCAAACCAATCTGGTTTTTTTTATGGAGTTGCATCGAAAATAAACATGTTCATAAAGTAGAATTAGAAAAGGTGTATAGTAATTTTTATCCTATTGATGAGGAAGAAATTGGACTACTAAATGACTTTTACCTGCCACACGGGGCAATCAAGCAGATTATTATCTATCTGGATTTCATATATCAAGGTTTATCAAACAATATTCGATTCGGTTCAAATTTTGGAGAGATCACAATTCAAATAATGGATGTAATAATTGAAAATGAATCATTGGGATATTTTGATGATAATATAAATACTCCTTTAGTAAAAAATGAACTGGAAGCTCAAACAAAACTTATCGAAACACTTACTAAATCTCAAAACTTTACATTTAAAGATAGAAGTATTTATAGAGATCTTTCTCAATTGCACTACTATCTTAATAAGGTCGAATAGTTTATATTCTTGGTCATGCAACTGGTCGAAGTGTTATGCTCTCATCTGGCGTGAGCATCTTGCTCGTGAACGCAAAATGTCTAGTCCTGAAAAGTTTACATAATTTAAACTTACTCCCCAAATAGATTCACAAAACGGCTAAAATAATCTTTCGTTTAAAACTTATTTTGATACAATCATGACTTTTAGTGACTGTTTATATTTTGGTTTTCTGATATTTTTACCTGATAATGAAACTATTACATTTCATTAATAATTCGCGAAGTTCACGAGCAGGGCGCTCGCGCCAGCAGAAGGAAAAAGGGTCAGATAGTCAGGTTTTTTCACGCCCCAGACGAGTTTATGGTAATTGCTGATAGTTTTGAGGATTACCTAAAATACTAATAGAGGATAACTACAACTTTATCAATGAAGACACATTGGAAGAATAAAAACAGATAAGAAATTTTCCCTTTATAATAACACAATCCGTCACTCAATTTGTAAAATTTATTAATATTTTAAATGAAAAAAGACAATTTAGACTTTGGCAACTGGATAGATACCCACCAGAATACAGCAATGTTGATACTTGGATCAGCCTTAACCAGCATGGGTATATTAATGATTATTGGCGCCATTAAAGATTGGGACTGGTTATATGCACCCGATGGCGAGTATCACCATAAATGGACAATGGGCCAGATAAGTCGTTATCTTGGACGTGGTACTGCACGCATATGTGGCATTATAGGAGCCTTGTTTTTATTTCTACCATTAGGGTTAATGCTGGTTTATAGCTCATTAGTCAAAGAGCATTAATTAAGTAGTTATAAGTCTGTAACCCGCTCTGCAAAGTGTTCTTTAAAAAATAAACGTTCAAAAATTAAGAGATTGCTGTGCATGCTAAAAAATAACATTTGCTTGTTTCGGAAGACTTTAGAAGGCGCATAAATCAAAACTTATTTTGATACAATAATAGCTTTTAGAAGCTATTTCGTTTTTTTGCTTTTGATATTTTTACCTGATAACGAGATGATTATATTTCATTAAAAGCATAACGAACAACAACACATGAAACAATACTTTATAGCCCTGACAATTTTATTTTTCTTTAGCGGTTGCCATTCTCAGGAAACCGAAGTATTCAGGCTTTTTGACAAAGAGTTAAACAACACTATTTTGACAGCTAAAATAGAAAACAAAAAAAGCCTTGAAATAACATCTATTAATGACCAGACCAAAGAGAAAACTCAATTTATTGTCCCTCTGGAAAGCACTACGAAAGAAAACATCTATTTTTTTAAGCAGGATAAATTTAATGGTGCAAAAACTAAGGGCTTGGCAGTATTAGAATTTATTGAAAACGAAAATGCCTTATCTATGTACACTGACACCGTTTTTGTAAATAAAGAACAAGTAGAAAACTTTATTTCTAAACCTCTTAATTTAGAAAAAACAATGGGTTTTTATCTGGTAAAAAACATTCAGATAGAACAGGCAAATAAAATGCCTTCTATTAAAAATATATCTGCAGAAGATGTAAAAACACTAAAAAACAGAAACAATGAAAGAATAAAGAAACTAAAATTACTGCCTGAAAAGTTAGACTATACGATGCAATTTAAAATATTCATGAAACAACAAATGTGGCTCAATATGCAATGTTTGTTGTTAGGGTATAAATTTCCGCTAAGTAATGAAGAGCATGAATGGTTGGTAGATATATTGAATAAATAGTTTTCTGAAAAATAAAGTTGTATACGTACCCCACGAAAGGATACGTGCGGTAGCGGGGAGACTGACAAAAACATTAACAATGATAAAAACGAGACTGTCCTTACACTTGCTTTTACAGACAATTTTAAAATTAAAATTGTTGAGCTTTTAAGAAAAGCTTAAAATATAAAATCAAGATTCTCTATCAATGTCATTTAAACACTTAAGAACTATGAGTAACGATTTGTTTAATGATTTTCGATTTACTGAAAATCCATCGACAACCATAATTGAAAAATACAAAGGAAAATTAGATTCCAAAGTTCTGGATATTTGGCAAGAATATGGCTTTGGTGAAATTCTAAATGGCTATATAAAAATTGTAAATCCCGATAATTACAAAGATTTGTTGCAGAAATCCTGGTCAGATTATAATGAAAATTATTTTGTTCTTTTTGCAACAGGAATGGGAGACCTAATTGTAAAAAAAGATGACTTTCTCTATTTCTTAGACTTTCGTCATAGAAATATTGAGGTGGCAGGAAAGGATTATGATATATTCTTTACAAGATGTCTGCCTGATGAAGAATATTTACAAGACGAATTTAGTTGGGAACCATATAAGGACGCCGTTGATCTATTGGGTATACCTGCTCATGATGAATGTTTCGGTTATGAGCCAATTCTTGTGGCGGGCGGTAATAAGGATGTGAAAAAGCTAAAAAAAGTAAAGCTAATAGAGCATGTAGAATTGATAGTGCAGTTTACAGGTAAAATCTAATCTTTTAGTGAGGCGATTTATGAAACTTGTCTCTTTCCCCTCAGTTCGCGCGAGCGTCCCGCTCGTAAACGCAAGGATGTCTCGTCCTGAAAAAAGTTTACATTTCATCAAATCCTAAAATAGATTCACAAAACGGCTAAAATAATCTTTCGGTTAAAACTTATTTTGATACAGTAATGGCTTTTAGTAGCTGTTTTTGTTTTTGGATTTTGATATTTTTACCTGATAACGAGGCTATTAAACACATTATGTCTCTATGAAACGGCAAATGAAAATTATAAAGAAACAAAAAGTGGCAGAAACTTTTTTCTGTCTATTGATCACATTAATCACTATTACCGCCAATGCTCAGACATATAAAGAGATTACAACAGATAATTCTATTTATACAAACAACGAGTACGGCTTTACTATACTGAAGAAAAACAGCACATTTTTACGTGAAGGAGATTATAAAATAGCAGTAAAAAAACCTGAAGATTTAGTTATCAAATTTCACATCTCTAAAAATGGAAAAATAAACGGGCCTGCCATTTTCGAAGGAAAAGGGTTTTATGGAAACGTTTTCTTTAAAGATAATACTATAGACGGCTTAACAAAAGCCTATACAAATGATAGTATTTTAGTTGGCGAAAGTTTTATACACAATGTATTAGTATGGCGCCGCACATATGAATCCGGTATTAAAAAATCTGAAACAAAATACGGCATTAAACCGCCTCCCAATACGCCAATTCAGGATACAATTTATTATAGTAATACCGGAGAAAAAATAGAACTCAACTTCAATAAAAAAGGAAATGTTTATCAAAAAAGAAATATCGATAAAGAAGAAAGCTGGTTTTATTTAGATAATGGTAAAGTATATCAACATCAGTATCGTGATGAAGCGCAACAGGCAGACATTGTTCAAAAATACGATGAAAAAGGAAGACTATATGAAGAAAAGCAAACCTTTACAAATGCCGGATTTAATGAGGTACGCGAAATAGTGAAATCATATACATGGAAAGGCAAATTGTGTAAAGAAGCGGTATCAAAGGGGAATGAAAAAACAGAACAGACATTTGACGATGATGGAAAAGTGACTTCAACCACCTCTACTGAAAGTATTGACCCTAATACTATCGTTGCACCTTTTCCTTCAGGAAATTAAAAGTTTGCGACTATTAACTATTTCAAATACAGAGAAGGTAAAACATCCTCACTCTACAAAATGTTTTTAAAAAAATAAACGTTCAAAAATTAAGCGATTGCTGTGCATGCTAAAAATAATAGTTGCTTGTTCAGGAAGACTTAGCGGAGCAGGGTATTTTTCAGTAAAAAAAACAACACGATAGTAATTATAAATACCAGTCTTTCACTAAAAAAAAATTATGAAAAAAACATTTATAACCCTATTTGCTTTTTTACTACTCTTTATTGAAGCAGTATTTTCTCAATATGCACAAGCCATGCCCCATAACAAAATTGTTTCCACTTTTACGTCCCCAAACAACAAAGACACCTTGTTGATTCCTTATAGAAAAGGGAAAAAGTGGGGCTTTAGCGATGAAAAGAAACATATTATTATTCCCTGCAACTACGACGAAGTTATTCCGTTTAAAGAAGGTTTTGCCATTGTAAAACTTCACAACCTGTATGGTTTTATTGACAAAACGGGCAAGCAGGTTATTCCGTGCAAATACAACAACGCCCGTAGTTTTAATAATAGCTTAGCAAGAGTTGAAATCAATGGATGGTATTTTATAGATAAAACTGGCAAACAACTTATAATGAGTAAATATGGAAAGATTGAGGATTTTAGCGAGGGACTGGCTGAAGTATATTGCAATCCAAATGAGGGCTTTATTGACATAACAGGAAAAGAAGTAATTCCTTGTAAGTATGATTTTGAAAATTCTTTTTCCGGGGGCTTAGCAATAGTTAATATTGATAAAAAATATGGTTTTATTAATAAACAAGGTAAACTGGTTATAGCCAATAAATATGACAACGCAGAGAATTGCAATGAAGGTATTGCAAAGGTATGCCTCGATAAAAAATATGGCTTTGTTGACTCAACTGGACGGGAAATAACACCTTGTATGTATGAGAGTGCAGAATCATTTGATGGCGGAGTGGCATGGGTAAAACTTAATAATAAATGGGGATTAATAGATAGTACAGGAAAGGAAATTGTGACCTGTAAATATTCTTCACAAAATAGTCCATTTAGCGAAAGGGAAATGTTTTTTAATAGTGGTTTGGCAAGAGTTATACTTGATAATAAATTTGGATTCATAGACAAAACAGGAAAAGAAATTATTCCATGTAAATATGATTATGTTGAAAACTTTAGCGAGGGATTAGCATATATATTTCAGAACGGTAAAAGAAGTTTTATTGACACAACAGGAAAAGAAATTTTTTCAAGTGAATGCAATCCTGTTGATACTTTTAAAGAAGGCCTTATATTAATGATTGACAATAAAAATAAATATGGTTTTATGGATAAAACCGGTAAGCTTATTGTTCCCTGTATCTATGATTGGGCAGAATCCTTTAAAAACGGGTTGGCCAAAGTAGACTTAAAAGGCAAGCTGGGTTGTGTTGATAGCACAGGTAAATTGGTTGTTTCTTGTAAATATGATATAGTACACGACTTTGAAAATGAATTTGCTGGTGTTTTAGCCAAAGACAAATCATCTCCTGATTATATATTTCTTGGTTATATAAACAAAGCCGGAGTAGAATATTGGGAAAATTAAGTTAAGTAAGTCGAAAGTTTAAAAATCGTAAAGTCAAAAGGATAGTCACCTCCACTCTACAAAGTGTCCATAAAAAATAAACATTCAAAAATTAAGAGATTGCTGTGCATGCTAAAAAATAATAATTGCTTGTTCGGGAAGATTTTGGGGAGTGAAATTTTTGAACTTTTTTTTACGTTTACAATAGTACAAGCACAATAAACCTTATAAAATAAATCTAAAAACAGTGATAATGAATAGTATAAAAAATCCAAAAGTTGGCGACCTTTTTTATACAGAGGTTAACAAAAAAAATTTCTTTTTCCAGATTATTCATATTAGCACTGGTTTGCCTGCACCTTATGATGAAGGAAATTATGATTACGGCTATTTTATGGTGGTATTCGAAAAATCGTTTTCAAAACTTCCGGAAACAATTGAGGAATTAGATTTAATTCAGATTTACAACATAAAATATAAACCCAAAAAAACAATTTTATATGTAAGCCATTGGAACAACACTCCAGAAATTAAAGTAAAAGATGGCCGTACAAATTGTGAAAAATATAAAAAATATAAACTTGTTTATTTTGGAAACACCACAGTTTCTGAAAAATTTGAACCCGAAATTATCAGAGATTTTACTATGCCAGCACATTGGGATTGTGATAATAAAGGCGTTCAGATATCGCATTCGCCTGATGATATTAACTGGGTATTTAGCCGGCTTATTCAGGATGAGGAAAAGAAAAATGAAAAGAAAAAAGATATTGTTCCCCAATATTTTACTGAATGGCTTGAATTTGTTGAGGCTGATGCCATACTAAAAACCGAAAAACTGCTTACCACTTTTGAAACAGAAAGCCAAACAAAAGATTGCAAAAATGCTTTAAAAAAATGTGTAGTGGCACTTAATAAATTAGAGGATAAACTACATTTTATAACCACAATTGAGGCCGAAAATCTGTTTGATAAACTCATAGATTTAGCCATAAAATACGGACTTAGCGATGCCGATGCCGACGAAATAATAGAGAACAACAGGGATTGGTAGTTTGTGGAGTAGAAAATATTATTCTACAAAGTGTTCTTTAAAAAACAAACGTTCAAAATTTAAGAGATTGCTGTGCATGCTAAAAAATAACAGTTGCTTGTTCGGGAAGACTTCTCCTAGAGAGGCAATTTGATACAAAAAAGCAAAATCCTGAAAGGGTAATCTTTTTGTGCTTTGACAACAATTAGAATACATTAAAAACAATAAACTCTTATTCTATGACTCAAATTATTTCTAAAGAAAACCGTTTAAATGAGCTTTTGAACTTTGGGTTTCCAAAAGAATTTATAGAAAACATTGGAAAGATTCCAGAAATAGCCTACCGTGTAGAAGATGTCGAAGGAGCTTATTTTTATTTACCAACTATATTAAGCTATACAATTCTAAATGGCAAAAGCATTCTTCCCATTTACGGTTCTGGAGAAAGTTTTTGGGTTCTTATTGATGATAATGAATCCCAAAAAATTATAAAATTTGAATTAGAATGCGATCAAATTTATACCGATTATGGAGACAATTGGGAATTGTTGCTTATGGATATAATGATTGAATATTTTGATGACCATATTGATGATGAAATTGGTATTGAAAAATTCCAGTCTGTAGCGAATAAAATAGGATTCAATAAATCTGAAGCCTTGTTTGGATTAAGAAATCTTTCGATAGACGAATACAACGAAAAACCTGAAGATATGGAGCAATGGCGAAATGAAATAGCAAAAGAATTGAAAATACTCACCTCTTAATAAATGGCGAATATGAAACGATTACTTCTGCTTTATTATTTTCTCGTTTGTTTTAGTATTATTTCCTGTAAAAAAGAGGATTCTAAAACTGCGCAAAACAATGCCATTGCAACTGAAAAAAAATCAGAGAACAATAAAAAAACCGAAGATAAAAATGAGCCTCAAACAGTTGCTCTTGCATTCTACAAATGGTATCTAAAAAATATCTATCTAAAAAAATTTATAGAATCGCCAGATGTTGTATTATCTAAGGACAGTATCTACGTTTTAGATGCAACTGAGCACAAAAAATTCCTAAAAACCAGCGGTTATTTCTCTCCAAAGTTTTATGAAAATGAAATTGCCACTTTCAAAGACTGCCAAGACAAACTAAGAAACGTAAGCTGGAAAGCAGTTGAAGAATCCGGAGCCGTAAATCCTGCTGAATATGTTGAAGGAAACGAATGTGATTTTACCCATTACATGATCTGGACAAACGGTCAGGGCGAAACTTTAAATAAAGCACAAATAGAAAAATGTTCAGTCAAAGCTAATACTGCACTGGCTGTGCTTAAGTTGTCAGATTCACTGGGAGGCGGGTTTTATTCCAGACCGCATGTTTCTATGATTAAAGAAAACGGTAAATGGAAAATCTCAAAAATAGAAGTAGTCTTTGATTAGCATAATTCTAAAAATAGATCTACAAAACTGTTAAACCATTCTTTCGATTAAAACATATTTTAATACAGAAATGGCTTTTAGAAGCCATTGCTGTTTTTTGTTTTTGATATTTTTGTCTGATTATGAAACCATTACACTTTATCAACGATTCGCTAAATTCACAAGAAGGACGCTCCCGTCAGCAGGGTAAATATCATCCTATTGTATCGTTTCTAATCAGCCTGGCCATCACTATTATAATATTGTTAATCATTGGATTTTTTTACCTCATCTCTACCTTTAGTATTGAAGGAGGAGAAACTTTAAGTCAGATAGAAAATGAGCATATCCTGCAACTGTATATATCAATTCTGATTTTTGCTATTGCCGTTTTTATTGCAACACTTTACCTGCGAACCAACAAAAAATATACGGCATTGGGAATACTTGTTTTTCCTATACTATTTGTACTTTATACATCAGTTTATTTACTAGAAAACAACTTCAATCATACTACTTTTAGTAAAGTAATTTGGATGCAGTCAATGTATAAGCCTGAAAAAATGGCCAAGACTTTAGTTAGAGATAAAAAATTGATTGGCCTGACAAGAGCACAAGTGAAAGATATGTTGGGAAAAGGCTCAAAAGAATATGGAGATATAGGCACAGGTTATAGTAGAATAGAATATTGGGTTTTAAATCATTGGACATTAACTGTATTCTTTCAAAAAGATAAAGTAATTGACTCCGAACTAAGGCTTCCCTATAATAGCTTTTGGTCGCGTTAAATGTACTTCGCTCTACGAAGTTATCCTTAAAAATAAATATTCAAAAATTAAGATAATAGTGTGTAAAGTCTCTCTACTTCATACCTGCTCCAACATCACAAACCTGTTATTGACTATCGTTATTGCTATGAAGTCATAAGACTTCACATAGTGAGTTAACAATTTAAAAGATTGAAAAAAATACTAAAAAATTGTCATAAAAAATGGATTCGAAAATTATTCAGAAAATAAGTTTAGCCAGAATAGAGTTGGAGAAAAACCCTGCAAATATTACTTTCGGTCAATTAAAAAAGGGAATAGAAAACAGTGATGAGGAATTAGAAAAGAGAATTGGGGTTTATTCTGATTTTCTGAAAATTACAAATGGTGCACGTTGTGGATCTATTGACCTATGGAGCCACAATGACTTGCAGAGAAATCAATTTATACTTTTTGATAGGCAAAACTCTAAAAAATCATTAATATCAATAGGCCAAATTCTATACGAACCATTGATATTAGATATCAACAATCAAAATGTTTATACATTCAAAAGAGGTGATGAATCAAGTACTCCAATGACTTTTATCAGAGACTTTGAATATTTTCTAAATAATTATGTCTTTGGGGAGAAGTATGGTGAAATTATACCAGATTATGAAAATGACGAATGGTTTTTGTTTCTAAAAAACAAACATTCAAAAATTAAGAGATTGCTGTGAGAATCCCTTCACTCTAAGATCTGTAGAAAAAATTTTAGATTAATAATTTATTTAAAAACGATATGAAAAGATTTTTGTTGATTACACTTGGCTTACTTGTTTTTTGGTTTTTGTTTATTTGGAGCAAATACCATTTTTTTTACTCCAATCCTGATCAGAATGATATTGACAAAATATTCGCAAGCGAAAAAATGACTTCACCTCAATTTGACTCCATTTATTCAAGAGGTTACAACATAAAATACCTTACCAACAAAAAAAACTATACTACAGTTTCTGATCAAAACGGAAAAAGAAAACCCTATTTGGTATTGTTGCACGATGCCGGAAAAAATGCCACCTGTTTTTTAGATTACTTTAAAAATAAAGAACTTACAGACAAATTTCACATCATTGCTATTGACCGGTTAGGATTTGGGAAAACCAGTTTTAAAAAACCCGATAACAAAAATTACATTTTTGAGCAAGAAAAAACAGAGTTTGGAAATTTGGCCGATTATGTTTCAGGCTCAATGGTTCATGACATACTCGAAAAAGAAGGACATTACCTTGAAGAAATCCGTATTGTTTCAGAAGGCAGTTCCGGCATCGTTGGATTAGAAGCCTATAGAGGCGAATATTTAAGTACTTCAAAGGTTTTTCTGTTCAATTCAAGTTTGGAGAAACGCTTTTTCGTAAGTAAGATGTTTAGTAAAATAATAGTTTCCCGCTTGATATCATCCTTGCTTCCGAGAGCATTTGTCAGCAAGTATCAAGACCTTTTACTGTTAGATAAATCCAAAGAAGCTGATTTTGATAAATTGATAAATTTTGCAAAAGAGTCTGAAGACGATGTCAATAAAAATGATGGCTATATGTATCAGTCTATGGGGAAAAAGTTTAAGTCTGTTTTTTTTATCGGAATAGATGATTCCGAAGAAAAAAGAATCAAATCCATATCAGGCGATTCGAATTTTGTTTTTGAAAGCAAAGGATTCAATATTTATAAATATCCCGACCAAACATTACAAAAAATCATTCAATCAGATGCTTACACGCTTGATTTCAACAGAGTAAAATAAAAACGGCGCAACAAACAACATAATTTACCGCTCTATGAAGTATTCTTAAAAAAAACTAACGTTCAAAAATTAAGAGATTGTTGTGCATGCTAAAAAAACATTTGCTTGTTCGGGAAGACTTTGGGGAGCAGGGTTTATTAATCAGAAAACTAATTAAGTCTTGTTATGCACTATTGTCCAATAGAGAACAAACTGTTGAAGAGTTCGCCAGCTGGCGAAACAGAAGTTTCATAGTAATTCTGCTGCCCAGTTCATAATAAAAAAAGACCTAATCATGGCTTTGATCAATATATTCAATAATTGCACTGCACAAAACATTTTTTATGAAGATTTTCTTTTTTTTATTAATGCTTTTTCTTTCTTGTAGCGTGTTTGCGCAGCCAATTATTAAAGTAGATAGCGTAGATATTATTGAAGCAAAGGACTATGGTATTCGTTTCGCTAAAAAGCAGGGAGAGAAGTACAAACAGATTGAGGTTGATTTGCACAATTACAAAAGCTATGAAGGAAGCCTTCCCGAAAAATTTTCAGCGGAAGTTGACTATACATACAATTATAAGGATTCGGCAGACTTTTTTTATAGTGCAAAAAACAGACTTATCCCGGTTAATCAAATAAAGCAGATGAGCGAGCCGGAATTTCAATCCTACCTTACATCTAACGAATGGATAATAAAGGAAAAAAATGAAGGAAGCAATAAACAACAGCGGTTTATTAAATTAAAAGAATTTTCAGGGAATATTCTTATGCTACAGCATTACTTCCTGGAAGATAATTCGATTAAAGCTTTTGAAGTTCAGTATCATTACCAAAAAAGATACGAGAAAAAGATGTACCGGGTCAAGAGGGCAGACTTTTTTAATTATTGCATAGTTGATTTAGGTCATAACCGGCGCATAGTGTTATTGCTTTCTGAAAGTTCGGTTGGCGGATGTCTTATCCCTTTATCAGATTCCAATAATATTTATTGCAGTATTCCGGGTATTACTGTTTCATCTGTAGCAGAAAAAAAAGTTGATGATTCGTGGAAGCATTCGGCAAGGGAACTGCATGAAACAATTAGCTCATTTGAACCCCGCTCATTCTACTTTCCGGCTAAACTTGGCAACAAAAAATACGGCTTGATTAATCTGTTCTATGACACACTGCTTCCTTTTGAATACGATTCAATAAAAATTGAGAACGATTTTATTATCGCCAATAAAGAACACGAAACTATTGTATACAATATGATATTGGAAAAATTGAATATTTCCAATATCAAGACATACCATATTACAGATCGGATAATACATGTGATTAGCAAGAATAAATACAAGCAGTATGATGTGAAAGGAGAAAAACCATATCCTTTCAAAGTTACCAGAAGCGTTTGTGGAAGTACCAACGCCATGGGAGGATACGGTGAAAGCTATACGTTAAAGACAGATTCAGCCGGCTATAATTTTATTGATGTAAAACTATGGTCTTATTACGGGCAAAGGGTAGAAATGAAAAAAGTGTATTTCGCCAATACTATGAGTGGTTACAGGCTCTATTCTTTATCAGGAACAAAAAATATTCAGGATAATCATAAATATAAATATAAAGGGTGGCTCTTTGCATTTAATAAGGATAATAAGTTTGGCATAGTAAAATACAATTTTGCAAAAGTCGCTTCTTTCAATCCCAATATGGTAACATTAATAGAAGAAAAGAAAGAAGATGTTGACGATAAATATTATGCTAATGAGGATGACAGACCTATTAAGAAGATTAAATTAGATGGCGAGTTCAGGTATCAAAATCAATATGATACATTAACAGAAATATTACCGGTAGTGTATCATACAAAAACAAATATTGAAAAAATATCGCTTCCTGTAAGAATATATAAAGATGGACTTGTTGGGCTTTATCCAATAAACAGTGATGTGCAATATACTTATTTGGGAAAACTGAAAGGAGGATATTTTTTACGATTTGTTTTACCCGATGGAAAGAAAGGGTGGTTAAATATAGATGGAAAAGAGTACTTGGATAGTAAGTGAAAACCTAAAAACATTCATTAACAAAAAAGAAAAAAATTGTGCCCCCGCAATACAAAGTATTCTTAAAAAAATAAACATCCAAAAATTAAAAGATTGCTGTACATGCTAAAAACAACCCCGCTCCCGCACGAATCGTTTCGTGTGCTGGTATGCTTATTAAAGTTTTTTGAAAAAGAAAATAACCTGCAAATAAAATCAAATAGCTAATTATATAAATCTCAAAACCAGAGCAATGAAATCCATTCTCACAATATTCTCATTCGTTTGTTCAATCGGATTTTCTTTTGGTCAAAACCATCCAATTCCAGAAAACATCAAAACCCTTTTTGAAGGAAAATGGATAATTATAAGAAAATATTATACCAATACAGTCGAAATAAAATTTGAAAAAGGTAAAAGCTACGCCACCTTTATAGATATTGGTACTGGCGAAGCGCCTCCTATTATCTTGCATGCTTCCTTTGATGGGAGTAAATTGGTAATTCCGGCACAGACTCATAAAAATGATTATGTCGAAATGATGATAAAAAACGGCAAGTTAATCTTTAAAACAACTCCAACAATTGAAGATGAAGACAGCATCATTCAAAAACCAGATGAAAAATATTTAATAAGCAAGGTGTTTACAAAAGCTCCTTTGTCTGCGCAGGAATCTTATAACAAGAATTTTTTAAAAACACTCAGTGAATATGAAGAAAAAGCAACGACTTCTGCCGGGAATGACAGCCTTTTGCATTTGAATTTCGAAAAAGAATTCGAAAAACTAATTACAGGTTCTAAAATTGCGCAATTTTCGACAGGAGAACTCCAGCGAAAATGTGACACCAGCGCATTTTGTTTAAAAATTCAGAAATCAGAAGACAAAAATTTCATTCTCTATACGTATGCCAGCCAACTTTATCATTTTAATTATATAACGAGAGCTATAAAAGAAAACAATAAAATTAAGGGATACAAGATTATATTAAAAAACAATAAAGAACATGAATACTTTACACAGATTCATACTTTGAATCCTAACGAATTTCTATTGATCGAACAAAGAGACGATTTGGTCTTTTCATGCAATTATGCTTATGTTTATCAATTAAACAATGGTCAATACATAAAGAAAAAAGCCTTCGAGAACAGATTAAAACTAACCGTTTGCAATTTTACCGAAATTGAAAATCCTCCAAATTCAAATCCTGAACATCAGTCATTGCCCGCAAGAAAAATAACTTTTGATTACAAAAACAAAGTCATTTCTTATGGTAAATGTATTGATCCTGCGGCAGGAAAGACAACAACAGGAAAAGCGGTATACAAAAACGGAAAGTTTGCCATAAAAGACTGTGATGAGAGAGCAACTTTAGAATAACCATGGTTATATTAGAATTAACAACACTTCATTTTGTCTTATCTTATTGTTTATATGTCTTTTAAGGCTCTTTGTCACTTTTACAATTATTTATTTTTGCGTCAATAACTTTACCAAACCTTAAGTTTTTAGCACAAAAAAATTATAAATTGAAAACAGTAGAAACAAACAAAGTTACAACCAGATTAACAGCCTCTTTATTAATCCTGACCTTATTTTTTGCCGGATGTACAAAAGAACGCAAACCATCAAAACAAGGAGAGTTGCTCACCCTTGAGCAAA
The DNA here is from genome assembly GCF_001602525.1 of Flavobacterium chilense. Classification (GTDB taxonomy): domain Bacteria; phylum Bacteroidota; class Bacteroidia; order Flavobacteriales; family Flavobacteriaceae; genus Flavobacterium; species Flavobacterium chilense. The sequence continues at coordinate 438,954 of NZ_LSYT01000002.1, read as the reverse complement.
TTAAATCACTTGAAAATGATCAATCCCGGAATGGTAAATTAATCGAGGTAGAAGGTTATCCTGCATTTTGCGGCATGTTTGCCAATGTAAGACTTGGTGAGAAAAGTAAAATGGAAATTAGGACAGAACAAGATTGTAAAGGAGAAAAACTTATTGAAGCAAATTTATATTTTGGAGGAAATAAAGTGATGCTTTTTGGAGAGAAGGAAAGAAATGTTGTTCTGGCCGAAAAGAACTTTTCTAATAAGACTTTAAAATTCTGCACAGATGATGGTCAGGAATTACCTAACGGCAAATTCAAATTCAGCGGAACATTAATTTACATAAATAATAGCTATTATTTAGATAATGTAACTATCCATAAATAACCCATTAAATCAAAAAATTATGCAAAGTAAAGCAGCAAAAATCGTTTTTATTGTTCTTGTAGTATTAGCAGGTGCAGGCGCATTCTGGATGTACAAATTTGGACCAGACTCATTCAGTCATAATGATACCCGAAAAAAATACGAGACTTATGTACAGGCCGAAGGAACCATTTTAACCAAAGAACAGCGAGGAAGTGCTATTAAAAAAAATACTTTCTGGACAGTACAATTTAGAGACAAAGATGATAAATTACAAACTGTAAAAATATTTGACAATACAGCTACAGGAAAAGAAATTGGCGAAAAGATAACCGTATATTATAATCCGTCAGATCCGTCAGAATGTATCGACGAAAAAGAATACACTGATGTAATGTAAATAAATCGCATTAAATTTAAGCCATCCTTATTATTTTAGGGATGGTTTTTTTAATTTCAGCTATACTATTTTCTACAAGAAAATTACAAGGCAAAAAACAAACAGCAAAAAGTCAACCAAACCATTATGAATAAAAACCTGATTTTAACCGGCATTTTGATAACGCTTACAACAATCATTAGTTGTAATGACACAAAAACAAAAAAAGAACCCGCAAGTACTGTAGAAACTTTAAATACTGTAGAAGAAACACCTGAAGATGTTGTGTCTACAACCGACACAAAAAAAAGCCCTGAAGATTTTGTTCCTGAAAACTACATCATCTCTGATACGATCTATGGTGATTTAAACAAAGATAATATCGAAGACTGTATTCTGATCATTAAAGGCACAGACAAAAGTAAAATTATAAAAGACGAATATCGTGGCAGGTTAGACCGAAACCGAAGAGGAATTATAGTACTCTTAAACAAAAACGACGGCTATGAACTGGCTGCTAAAAATTATGACTGTTTTTCATCTGAAAACGAAGACGGAGGAGTTTATTTTGCCCCGGAGTTATCTTTTGAGATAAAAAATGCAAAATTATATATCAATTACGGTCACGGAAGATATGGATATTGGCAATATACTTTTAGATATCAAAACTCAGATCTTGAGCTCATTGGTTATGATGCCAGCAACAATCACGGCCCTGTTGTTGAAAGTCAAACGAGTATAAACTTTTTAACAGGAAAGAAGATTGTAGACCACAACACAAACGATAATGCCGATAGCGGTGAAGAAGTTTTTGAAAAAACCGTAACAAAAATGAATAAAAGCAAACTTATTAAACTATCTGAAATTAAAGATTTTGATGAACTTGAAGTTTCAGGAGAATAAAAAAACAGCACTCATTTACCCAAACAAACTTTTTGACTTATCCATAAAAACAAAAACATTTAATCATTATGCGAATCAAATTACTTCTTTTTGTAACTGTAATAGGTTTAGGTTTTACAGGATCTGCCCAAAACCTGAACCTTCGTAAAGCAATCCTTAAAAGTGATTTTATTTTTGCAAGCGATGATTTTAAATACGATACTATCGCTAAAAATGATTTTACCACTGAGTATTACATTGCTGTAAATAAAATCGATACTATTCTAAAAAACAAACTTTCTGCAATACCCAAAAAACTTACTATTCGAAATTATACAGATGGCGAAGATTATTATTCGTCTCTTTTAACCAATGGCGGAGGCTGTGTACTAAATCCATCAATAGGGTATCAGGGAAGAGTTTACTATAATCTCTTTTTTGTTTGCAAAGTAGGGAAAGAATATCAGATACTTGCTTTTTTTAATAGTATAGAGTACAAAGAATATGCTAACTATATGAAGCAAATACAAACGATTAAAAATATAGAACAGATAAAAGATTTGAAAATACGATTTGATAAAAGTCTTGACTGGTTTATTGATAACGGGTTAATGCCAGATTATGATTTCATGGAATATTATAAAGAGAAAGAACTGATAACAGATATGATTCAATACACTGAAAAACAACAACAAAATGCATTAGTACAATTTGAAAAAGGCGAAGAAGCACTTCTTCCCATTGTAAAAAGTAAATACAAAAACAATGTAAAAAACTATTTTGTTACAAAATTAAAGGGCATCTTAGAGAAAGACAAACTGGATTACAATGACTATTATGAATTTTATGAAACAGTCAACAAAGCAACAGATGATTTTGGCAAAGACGGATACGATTCTACAGATTATCTCTTGAACAGTAATATCACAGCAGATAAATTTGAGGAATATGATAAGAAAAAAATCATGGAGCATTTATTACATGTAGTAAAGAATTGGGAGTAAAAATATAATTTTGATAAACCTCATCAATACAGCAATCATGAAACAAAAGATTTGTTTAGTCCTTTTTCTTTTAACAGAACTGTGCGCCGCTCAGGCACATAAAGCATATCTTATTCATGATTTTATGAAAGGGTACACCTTATATTTTGTTTCCCAAACCACAAACTCAGAAACAAAAGAATACTACAAGCTTACAGAAAACACCAGCAAAAAAACAGTATTAGAGTATGGCGAAAAAGAACTTTTAAAACCACAGATAAATAAAACTGTTCCAACTATTGCATTCAAAAGTATTGCTGACAAAAATATTGAGGTTTTGGGTGATGTAAATTTTGATGGAAAACAAGATATTCTCATTTATGAAACCATGATAAATGATGATGGCTGCTATAATCCGCAGGCAACAGCACATGTTTTTGTAAATACCGCAACCACATTTGTGTACAGTAAGAGTATCAGTGATGTATATAATGGTGCTCATTGTGTACGTGGCGGTTCTTTTGACATTGATACCAAAAACAAACGGCTTATAACATCCGGTAGTGGCGGAGCTGCTTTACATGTTTCTGCATACTACAGTGTGTCCGGAATAGAAGCCAAAGAAATAGCAAATTTTGAAGAAGAAGGATATAGCTCGATGCCTTTTTCGAAAATAACAGGCAAAAAATGGGAAAATAATAAATGGGTTCCTTTTACCTCTTTATCGCTCTATGAACCGGAAGTCAATAAATTGCTTTCATTCGACACAAAAAATGGCAAAGGACATATCATTTTATTTAATGCTGATAATACATTGTATTATGCTTTTCAACAAAATAATGAATACAAGTTTATTTCTTTTGCACATCCTTCCAGCGTCGAAAAAGCAGATAAAGCCATATTTAAATTCAGGAAACAAAATACAAATTACGAACTGCAATTTAATAGTGGCAGCATAAAATACCTAATCTATGATACACCAGATTCCGTTGGTATCAAAATTAATGTAAACGGAAAAATATCGGATTGGCAGGGTATCAATAAAAAAGGCAGTTTATCCGGATTAGAAACTGCTAAACTGGCAAATGTAACCAAAGACTGATTCCTTTAAAAAGCCAGCCTTAAAAATTGCCTTATTCTATTATCCTTTTGTCTTTCAAGGGCTTGATTAATATTTGAGAGCGAATAATTTTGGTAATTAAAATCAAAATTATATCAAAATGAACAAAATCTTAAATAACATAGTCCTAATCATAATTATCACAATTATAGGAGGTTATTATTTTAAAGTATCTGTTCTACCTTTTTTTCAAAATACCCGAAAAGTAACAAAAGGGCTTTTCAATAAAATTCATTTAAATAAAAATTCCACTTTATCGACTGCTCAATACAGAAAAATTGCTTTGGGAGCAGTTTATAGTGAGCAACAGGTTGCTTGTATCAATTCATTAGAAACAGGACCTGGAAACAACTGCCTTGGTAATTGATTTTATATCCAATTAATTCACTCAAAACAAAATAATACTGATAAAACAATTAATAAACTATGAAAAACCAACCTTTTTGTCTCCTTTTAGGAGAAGAGATTATTGTTACCTTATTCAAAGACGAAATTAATGAATTACAAGATTATGCCATGGATGCTGGAGACCCGTTATCGTATATTATGGGTACCGATGCCTGGCTCGAACTGCAGGAAACAGGAGAACAAACAGCTTTGGTAGGCAGAACTTATGATAAAACGTACTTTACATGTTTTATAGCTGATGGAATTACCCAAAAAATAAAAGAAAATGAAGAATGTGGTATTATCGTAATATCATCTTCAACAGAATTTACACTTGAAGATTTAAGCACAAATTTGGGTTCAAACTCAACTGTAGATGATATCGCCGAATGGATTGAAGACAAAATCGAAAATAATAGCATGGATATAAATGGTCTTATATTTTGTTATTATACCAAAGAAATAAGAAAAAAATACCATGGAGATGATTATGTTGATTAATCCTTAATGAAAAAACTTTAAAAACATGACTATGAAATTACAACCAACAGAAGTTTTAACCGAAGATAAATTCTGGCAAATAATCGAAAAATCCTTAAAAACTACCAATACACTTTATCCCACTCTGGATGAACAGCAGGAATTACTGGTATCAGAACTTAAAAAATTAAGCATAAAAGAGATTATCGCTTATGACTGCATATTTCGGGATTTAAAGCACAAAGCTTATAAGCAGGATTTATGGGCAGTAGCTTATATTGTTATGGGCGGGTGCAGTGACGACGGTTTTATGGATTTTAGAAACTGGCTGATTACAAGAGGTAAAAATGTATTTTATAAAGCCCTTGAAGATGCCGATAGTCTAAATGACGAATTTAATAAAATACAAAAAGAAGATATACCTGAATGGGAAGACGTTTCATATTTGCCAATGGGTGTAATTGAAGAAGAATTTGAAAAAGATTTTGACGAAGAGGCTACCAAATACGATTTTGAATACAGCAAAGAACCCGAAATAAATTTTGAATGGGAAGAAGATAACGAAGAAAGCATGAGAGCCGTTTGTCCTAATACATTTGACCAATGGTGGTGTAATGACAGGTTTTGATTTACTGAAACCAATCTCCTTTTCCACGAAGTGTTCACAAAGCATCAAACTGCTAAATGCTATTATAGTTCTATAGAAGACTTTGCAGAGCGAAAAACAATAATTGAACTATATAATGAAAAACATCATACCATTAGTGCTGATATTACTTACAACAATTGCTTCATGTCAGCAAAAGAAAAGCAATTCTTCTTCTACCATTAAAAAGACATCTGCGATGATAAACGTTATTATACAACCTGTTCTAGAAATGGGGAAATCTCAAGTATTTGAGATTCGGTTTAACCAGAAACCGGATATTGGTTCGTTTAAAATGATTAACCCTGATGGATTGACCTTAACAAATGGTATTGCTGAAGAGCATATTCATAAACAAGAAACAGGCTACTCTCTTTATGACTACGCAATGCCAACCCATTTAGGCACAATAGAAATCCCTGCTGTATCTATTAAAGTAAAAGGCAAAGAATACATATCACAACCTTTTTCTATTACTGTAGTTGACACAATACAATCCGGTGATAAAAATGCTGTTAAAATGGTTTGGGTACCAAATAGAGATGTATACCAAGTAAAAGATACTATTGTACTTACTTTATATGAGTTTTCAAAATTCAGTAATGTACAACATGAAGTACCGAGTACAATACAAACACCAGACAACAATATCTCTATAAAAAGTAAAAAAAACACCATTACTATTACAAAACACGTAGAGATAGATGATCTGACTGGCATAGACAATCTTCAAAAATATCTTGATAACAAATTTGAAATATTGGATGCAGGACCAATATTTTTTGGAGAAAAAGTAATCGAAAAACTGGATAGTAGTATGTATATAAAAACCCCTATTTGCAATATATATCTGCTTGCCAAAGAAAAAGGAAATTATGAATTCCCTCAAAGCTTATTTGAGTATACCATTTTCAAAAGCAATACAGATTATTTTAGCAGGTTTGAACATAATGAGGATGATAGCCACAGCATAGCCAACAACGGTTCATTTAAACTAAAAATCACTTCTAACAAACTGAATATCAAAATTGAATAAACTGACTAACATTTATCTTTTTTAAAATATGGAAATAAAAATGAATTTCTTTTCTCAAATCGATTATTCGTCTGTTGCCTTTCTGATACTAAACAACATAGCAAACTAACTGTTGGTAAACAAAAAACATGAGCAGAATAGACTTAAAACATCAGTAAATGGAACAAGTTGAAACAACAGGAAATATTTTTACAACTAAAAGCATAGGTGTATTTGTATTCATTTTTATTACCATAATATCAATTATTGCCGTATTATACTATTTAAAAGTACACGATCTTCTTTTTCAATTAATAGGATTTTGGCAACACACCCGATTCTATCTTGTTTTTATGATTGGAGGCGCTACAATACTTACTTTGTGGCTATCGGAATTGTTATACAACCGAATATTTGGAAATGTAATCACAATGTCTCTAAATGAAAAAGAATTGACTTTTAAAAACAGTAAACAAAATATAACGATTCCGTTACAGCACCTTCGTAAGATAAGAATAATTCAAAAAAACAACTTGGTATACCGGATTGATATTGTAGGATGCAAAAAATATTACATTAGTATTGGCACCATATTTCTGGGGCTGAAATTTGAAAACCTTACCATATTTATTGATAAATTAACTTCAAAGCTTCAGAATGATTTTAAATTTAAATTGAATATAGAAAAGAAATCGATTGAAGACAGCACAATAACTCTTACTCGAAATATCTCTCATTAAAATATCCAATTTACCTGATAATATGCAAGCAGGATTTTTAGATTAATTTGTTTATGATTTATAAGTAAACCAAATAACAAGCTTTTTATATAAAAAAAACAATTAATACTTATATGTTCTGTATATAAATTATTAGCGGGCTTATCACCAGCATTGTCATCAATTTTATATTGAATAATCTTGCTTAGTGATGAATGTAAAGAGAATTAGTCCATCTTTAAAAAATAATGATTTATCATAATATAACACCATTCTAAAATGTAATATATCTTGTTCAAAAACATGAAAATGTAACTATGAAAACTAAAAAAATGTTAATAGCTGTTTCATTAATTCTTGTAGTACTTATTGTTATATACAATATTTCCGATTTTTCGGTCAGAAATTTATTTCCCAAAGAGCAATTACCAGCACAATATCTTTCGTATAAAATACCCGAACAATCCCCGGCATCACCTAAATATCAAATGTCATTATTTTTTAAAACAAATACCCTTAACAATTTAGAATACCAAGCCCCTATATATGACAGTATCAATCATAATGTAATACTCTGCAAGTATACAGAACCCAACGACAGTACTGGCAATTCAGACAGATCAAATCTGACTACCTTTTATAAGCTAAACAAAGAAGGAAACCTTATTGATTCTCTCTCCTTTGACAATGAAAAACCAGAAATTGTAAACGGATATATGTTATTTGCAAATTATTACAATTCGTGGCCCTCAACTGGCAGTAAAATGCCACATTCTTACATCCCACTTAACACTAACAATGATTTTACCAGCCAAAATTTAAAGGAGGTTTTTAGGTCGTACTACAACGCATCCATTGCAGTACATTACGATGAAAACAACCAATATTATGCTACCGATACAGTAAAAAAGCAAGCTGAGCATATGATTTTTATAAAAGACGATAAATGCTACGATCTTTTTGGAAAAAATTTATTTGATTACACTTTTCATCCTCCAAAAAACGAATCGAAAAACTTCGAAAAACTTAAAAACAAAGCAAATAACGATAAGCCTGAAGTTGAAAACCCTTATCTGTACTTAGCTTATTTTCAAAAAAAACATTTTGAAAAAGGCAGTGGCCCCAAATGGGGAAGTCCTAATGGAAATTCCACTCAATCACATTGGAATGGTCTTGGTTATGTTAACCTAATGATAAAAAAAGAAAACATAGGCATAATACTGGAAATGACAAAAAACATTGATGATCCTGTGCCGGCTTATTCACAATACAGATATAATCATAAGCTCTATTATTTTAAGCATCCAGAATTGAATTTTGCCATTTTTGCAAAAGACGACTATTCCGTTTTTTTGGTAAAAGAAAAATCGAAAATTTAAATGTCAGTAAACCAAGACCGACAAAGAGGTCTTTAAAAATAAGTCTTCAAAAATTAAGCGATTGCTGCTAAAAAATAACATTTGCTTATTTAAGAAGACTTCAGGGAGCGGGGCATTCTGACTGTATTTTTATTACAATGGGAAATTAATAAAAGAGTCCCATCCGTTTATAAAAAATTATTGAACTAGAATATCATTATACATCCATAACCTTTTTAAAATGAAAAAAATTATAACTATTGGCATATTAGGAACAATCATTTTTGCAGCAATTACTTTCTTAACTGCAAATTTGGACTCTCGATATGATGGTAATGACGAATATGGTTTTCCGGTAACATTTTTTATTCGTTATGGCGGAATGGAGGCACCACCACCATCAGCAGAATTAACAAAAGTTCTTTATTTTAATCTGGCGTTTGATATTGTGATCTGCATTATACTTGCAATTTCGATTTTTATGGGTTGTAAGATTTTTTTAGGAAAGAGATAGACAAAAGCACGACTGTTCTGCCCAGTAAAACAAATTTCAACTTTCAATAATAAAAATATGATTCGTACATATTTAACAGAATGATTATAACATGAAAAAGTATTTTTTACTTGTTTTTTTAATATTAACCATGAGTATTTTTATCACTTCTTGTAAAGGACAGGAATACAATAACGGCATTTTTAATCTCCAAAAACTAAGTTTCGATCTAAATGCTGATAAATTCTATTCTAATGCTATGAAAAGAGAAAACATTAAATTTTCAAGTGATAAACAATATGTTGAAAAAGATACCATAAAGGAATATGATATTGATTGGAAAGGTGATAAGAATAAAATTTTTGGAATACAATATAATGTTACCAAATACTCTCCCAAGCAGGATACTGTTGCCCAGTATAAAGAATTCCTTTTCTCTAGGTTGGAATCAATGACAACTGAAAATGGAGAGTTAATGCTAATTAATGCTGTTGCGAAATCTGATAATAATACCATAAATAAATTGATTACGGAACTAAATGCAGAATTCGGAGTAGAACCAGTAATTTCAAAAAGTAATGCAGGTTTCATTCACTATAAAGTATTAAATTGGAGTAATGATAAAAAAATCGTCAAACTAGTAACTGAATCAGCGCTCAACTTTTCTAGTCCAAATAATGTTGTATCAGAAAAAGATAAAGCCTTTATAGAGAAAGTAGAAAAAGATAAGCTAACAGAGTCTGTTCTTTTTATCTGCAATCCAAAATATGAAAAAAAATTACTGGGGAAACTCAACTCTGGAAATTGGTCAAGATTTGAATAATACAATCTCTAAAACAACGGCAAACTCCATCTGGAAGAATAATATTAAAATAAGCATTCTTCTCTTCCTGCTATTTATCATTTCAGGACTCTTTACATTTTATTGGGTCTTAAATAATACATGGTTTTCTATATGTTCCTTATATTTTGCCTGTATAATGTATTTGTATGGTATTCAATTTATTATTTCTTTAATTCTATTGATTGTAAGGATCTTTCAGCACAAAAGCAATCAACATTCATTATTGTCCTTTATAACAATGATACTCTTGTCAGGAATTTCGTTTATGATCTATATGTTTTGTATTTTTATTACCTGGCCATTTAACTAACAAAATGAAAAACAATACTCTTCAAAAAAACATCTGGATTATTGCTGTTACTATAAACACTGTTGTTTTTACCTTGCTCTCGATAGTACATTTTTATTGGGCTTTTGGTGGTAAACTTTGGTATGATGACGTTTTACCAACAAGTTCAAACGGATTGCATAAATTAAATCCAAGCATGTCTGACAGTTTGATTGTAGCATCCGGATTGCTCCTTTTAGCAATTATAACGGTTGCCAATGTTGGTTTGCCTGACAAATATATCAAAAGAACCTATTTTCGATATGGTACATTGCTTATTGCAATTGTTTTCTTGTTGCGGGCAATTGGGGATTTCAAATTTTTCGGCTTTTTTAAAACCATAAAATCCACAAAGTTTGGAATAAATGATACACATTTTTTTTCTCCATTATGCTTATTTATTGCCTTACTCAGCATCCTGATTTTTATATTTAATAGCAATAGACATAAATCCTGATAGAAATCTAAAAAACAATCTTTATTCTATAATAAAACAAAAAAGAGCCACAAATATGGGGCTTTGAATTTATAATAAAGTAAATTACCCTAAGTTTCTTTAACTGTAATAATCTTAACCGGACAAGCTTTCGCGGCCAATTCGCAACTCTCGACAATTGTATGATTGGGAGATTTTAATGTAAAAAATCCTTTTGCATTTACCGAATGAATCAAAACCGATTTTCCGTCTTTTTTGGACATTTGAAAATGTACAGGATCCATCTCAACGCAGTAATTGCAACCAATGCATTTATCTCTTTGTAAAGTAACAATAACCATTATGCCTCAACAATTTTATATAGTTTATCAGACATTCTGATTCTAAACGGAAGTTTGAAAGTACAATCGTCGCCTTTAGTTGCTTTTTCTCCAGTGGCATCATTTACAAACATTTTGTCGATAATCATTTCCTGAGCGCCAGTACTTGGTCCTGTAACCAAAATTTTATCTCCAATTTTAATATCGTAAGCTTCAATCTTGAATTGACCAACTTCTGCTTTTGGAAAATAATGAGTCCCTTTTCCAACATAAACCTTTTTCTGCGTTGCTGCAGATCCCGGAATAGCACTCCACTCTCCTAGTTCCTGACCCAGATAATATCCTGACCAGAATCCGCGATTGTAAACTGTTTCTAAAGCCTGCATCCAAACTGTAACTTTTTCTTTTGAGAAAGTTCCGTCATAATAAGCATCAATAGCTTCGCGATAGGTTTTTATAACTGTTGCCACATATTCCGGCGCACGGCCTCGTCCTTCGATTTTTAAAACCTGAATTCCTGAATCTATAACCTGATCTAAGAAATCAAGTGTACATAAATCTTTTGGCGACATCATATACTCATTATCAAGTTCGATCTCAAAGCCGGTTTCCTGATCGATAACGGTATATTTTTTTCGGCAGTTTTGTTTACAGGCACCGCGATTCGCAGAGGAGTTATGTGAATGCAGACTCAAATAACATTTTCCCGAAACCGCCATACACAAAGCACCATGACCAAAAATTTCAATTTCAACCAAATTTCCGTTTGGACCTTTGATCTGTTCTTTTTCAATTTGGTCTGTAATATTCTTTACCTGACGCAAACTCAATTCACGACTTAAAACCATTGTATCGGCAAACAAGCTGTAGAATTTTATGGTTTCAATATTCGTGACATTCAGCTGAGTCGAAATATGAACTTCCATTCCTATTGATCTTGCCATAGCGATTACAGCCTGATCTGAAGCAATTACGGCCGTGAGATTAGCTTCTTTGGCTTTGGTCAATAATGTTTTTACAACAGATAAATCGTGATCGTAAATAATAGTGTTTAAAGTCAAATAGCTTCGAACGTTTTTTGTTTCACAGCGATTGGCAATCTCTTTTAAATTATCAATCGTGAAATTGACCGTCGAACGTGCTCGCATATTAAGTTGTTCAACACCAAAATATACAGAATCACAGCCATTATCTAAAGCAGCCTGAAGTGACTCAAAGTCTCCCGCAGGAGCCATGAGTTCAATTTTATTAGTAAGTGTCATTTTTGTTTTATTATTCCAATGATATGTTTTTCGAATCTAGTCATCTAACAATTGACAAAAATAATGCGGGTATAGATTAGATTCCTATGATTTATATCATAGTCTATATTTTAAAAATTATTCGCAGTATATTATTAAAAAAGCCCACGATTGAAACCGTGGGCTTTGTTCTATATTATCAAAATTTAACGTAAATGCCGCAACACTTATTTTAAATTCAATCTAAAATCTTGTATACTTTATCAGATAATCTAATTCTGAAAGGAACCTCAAAAGTAACTTTATCACCAATTTTAGCCGCTGTAGTTTCGGCTCCGTCAACAATCATTTTTTCTAAAATCAATTCCTGATTACCCGTAGTTGGTCCCGAAATTAAAATTTTATCACCGCTGTTTAACTCTTGGTTTTCAATCGTAAACTGTCCTACCTGAGCTTTTACATAATAATGCTCGGCTTTTCCAAGAAGTACTTTTTTTACTTTTACTTTTTGACGAATATCGGCTGGCTTTTGCTTCGCCTGTTCGCTTACGTTCGAGTGAGCTTCAGCTAATGGAGTATTTGATAATTCACCTGAGTGTTTGAATTTTAGATTTTCAGATTTCCCTTTTCTAAACACTTTGTTTCCAACTTGTTTTCCGGTTCTCAATCTTACCTGATCAACCAAAGGCATATGAATAATCTCTAAACATTCTGTAGAACAGCAGTTTTCCATTGCAGCTTTGCAATCATCACATTGAATAAACAACAAATGACAACCGTCATTTTCACAATTGGTGTGATTGTCGCAAGGTTTTCCGCATTGGTGACATTGCGAGATAATATCATCGGTAATTCTTTCTCCAAGACGATTATCAAATACAAAGTTTTTTCCAATGAATTTGCTTTCTAAACCTTCTTCTTTAAGTTGTTTAGCATAATTGATGATTCCGCCTTCTAATTGAAATACATTTTTAAAGCCCTGGTGCTTAAAGTATGCACTTGCTTTTTCACAACGAATTCCTCCGGTGCAATACATCACCAGATTTTTATCTTCTTTATGGTTCTGAAGCTGTTCGTTGATGATGGGTAAACTTTCTCTAAACGTTTCAACGTCCGGAGTAATCGCATTTTTAAAATGCCCAACTTCACTTTCGTAGTGATTTCTAAAATCAACTACAATCGTGTTTGGATCATCAAGAATTTCATTAAATTCTTTGGCTTTCAGGTGAACGCCTATATTGGTTACATCAAAAGTTTCGTCGTTCAAACCGTCGGCAACGATTTTGTGACGCACTTTAATAGTTAATTTTAAAAAGGAATGATCATCATGTTCTACAGCCTCATTTAAACGAATGCCTTTCATGAAATCATAAACTTCAAGAGTGGTTCTAAAAGCCTCTAAATTTTCGGCAGGAATACTCATTTGAGCATTTATTCCTTCATTGGCAACATAAATTCGGCCTAAAGCATCAAGTGCATTCCAGGCTAGAAATAAATCGTCGCGAAATTTTTTGGGATCTTGAATTTTGGCATACGCATAGAAAGACAACGTTAGTCGTTGTTTACCGGCATCATCGATCATGATGGCTCTTTCTTCTGCGCTCAAAGTGTTATACAGTTGCATGCTATAAACATTTTTAAGTTTAGAAATTATTTTTTTGAAAGTGCAAAAGTAAGGAAAAAGATTCAAAGTGGCAAAGGTTTTTGAAGGTGCTAAGTTACCAAGAAGCTAAGGCTCTACGTTTTTAGTTTTAGTCCATAAAAAAAGCACCAAACGGTGCTTTTATAAATCTTTGTTTCTTTGTCACTTTGAACCTTTGTTCCTAAACTTAGAACCTTAGCTTCTTAGTATCTGAGAGCTTAATGAATTAGCAATATTCGTTAAACGCATCCTGCAAGTTCTCAGCGATCATTTCAGCTGGACGACCTTCGATGTGGTGACGCTCTAACATGTGAACCAATTCTCCGTTTTTGAACAAAGCCATAGATGGCGATGATGGAGGAAAAGGAAACATATGTTGTCTTGCAGCATCAACTGCCTCTTTGTCAACACCAGCAAAAACGGTGATAAGGTGATCTGGTTTTTTAGCATTATCCAAACTCATTTTTGCTCCCGGACGTGCATTTCTTGCAGCGCAACCGCAAACAGAGTTTACAACAACTAAAGTGGTACCTTCGGCTTTGATAGCATTCTCAACAGCTTCAGCACTATGTAAATCTTGAAAACCAGCAACTGTAAGTTCAGCCTGCATTGGTTTTACCATTTCTTCTGGATACATATTCTTTATTTTTAAATTTTACTTTTGATCTGCAAAGTTACAAAGTTTACACGCAACTACTTAATTTGAAGTATAAAGTTTTGTTATAGTTCAATCGATAATGTCAAAAGTTGGAAAGTCATAAAGTCGAATGTTAACTCTAAACCGATTATTACTTAAATATAACCCTAAATAAAGCCTTTATAAACGGAACTTTTGGACATTTCATAATCACTTGAAAATCTTCGATTAAATTTGTTTCTTCATCTAAAAACTTAAAGATCAATTGTGGATTTCCTTTTTTAAATAAAGACGAAAAAATTGAACTTCCCAATTCATTATGACGATAAAGAATATCTAGGAGCAATAAATCATAGAACCAAAATCGGCTTTTTTTATGAAATGTTTTCATACTGAGCGGAGTCGAAGCACTTTTATTAGTGATAAATTCAATCAATTCTGAAGATTTTTTATCGGAATTTTTAAACGTATACCCTGTACTTGCTTTTGTCCAGCCGCCAGCAGTACCAATGTTTAAAACTCGCCTGGTATTTTTTTCCCAAAAAGGATAACAAGTCATTGGTATACTTCCCTGCTCTCTTTCGATAATTTCATATTGAAGAATTCCGAGTTGCTGCAAATAGAGCTGAATCTCCCCTTCATATTCTTCTGTAGCAAGCAGTTTTTCTGAAAACAACGTATATTCTACCAAAGCTTCTGTTGCAGAAGTGGGCAAAACATACATAAATCGTGTGTTTTCTTTTTGCTCTACCGAAAAATCCATGAATGTAACTTCATCCGCATTGAAAACTTCTGATGTTGATTTTACAAACCAACCCACAAAATGCTGTTGTAAAACGGGGTATTTTGTTTGACTTTCGGCGAAAGCTTTTGTATAAATACTATTGAATAAATAATTGCCTGTATATCTATTTTCTTCTGTACCAACAAAAACATGTGTTTCGAGTTCGTTGATATCGGTTACTTTTTCGTTTAAAAAAGTAATATTCGGCTGATTTGAGATCCTTTCAAAAACAAAATTGTAAAAATCTAATCCACTGATTTTATTATAGGTATAGGGTTTTAATTCAAGATCTCGTTTAAAATCTTTATTGGCAAACAAAGCCAGATCCCATTTTTTAGAAATAACAGGATTCCAAATTGATTCTTCTTTCTCCCAAAAACACCAGGTTCTGTCGTTTGTTTTCTTTGAATCCTGATCTAATAATAAAATAGATTTATCAGTGAATTTTCCAGACAAAACCATTTTATAAATCGTCATTAAGGATGCCAGACCTGTTCCGGTAAAAATGTAATCGAAATGTTTAATTTGCGAAGAGTTCATTCTCAAAAATAAGAAAATTTATTCTTCCAGTTTCCCTAAAAGAAGTTTAAAATTCTTTGGACTTAAATAGTTGTTGTACTGCAATATGATTTCGTTTTTCTCATTCAAAACACATAAAACCGGATATACAATTTGATTGTTAATCGTTCCAAGCTGCAAAGCCAGTTCGTGAACACCAACATTATTTCCCGAAGGTTTGTATTTAAAGGTTTGATTATTGAACATAATATCACGTTTTTCTTCGGCATTAAAATCAATGAAATAGAAATTGGAGTTTAGCTTCTCTATAATTTCCTGATTCCTGAAAGTCGTGGTTTTCATTCGCTGGCAAAACTGACACCAATTGGTATGAATGAAAACAATGATTTTTCGTTTTTGAATTAGTTGCAAACTGTCAATTTCTTCAAAAGTGCTGCTTTTCAATTGGGAAAATCCTGTTGAAGTTATTCCGAAGAAGAAGATTAATAGAAATAGTTTTTTCATGGTTGTATTTTTTAATCACAGATTTAACAGATTCAAGGGATTTCTTTTTTAAACATACAATTCAGATTATAAATTGAAAAGGATTGTCATCCTGAGCAAAGTCTAAGGTTCGTCAATTGGAGCGGGACTTCGACTTCGCTCAGCCTGACAAATAGTAATCAAAAATTTACAGAACAAACAAAATCCGTAGAATTAGTATAATCTATAAACCATAAATTTACCTCAAATTATACCGTAACCCGATAAACCCGCGAATCGTTTGATTTTGTCCGTAAACATAAGTAGTATCAAAAGTCAATCCGTATGGATTATCTGGCGTAACCATTACTTTTCCTGCCGCATCGTACTGCACATTTTTATCGAAAGGATCATTGGTTCTCGAAATCAAAAACGGATTATTTTGTTTTGGAGTAAAGTTCAGCAAGTTTTTGATTCCGCCATATAGTTCAAAATTCTTCCAGCCTGTATAGGTAAACTGAATATTCTGAATGCTGTACCAAGGTGAATTTGGATTTCTCGGATCGTATTCGTTCAGCAAAGGCAATTTCATCGGACTGTAAACATTTCCCGTATAATCCAACAATAAATTCCAGGGTTCAATTTTATACGATATGCTCCAGGTTCCGGTGAATCTTTCGGTTAAAAAAGGTCTTTCTGAAATTCCATCCTGAACGTTTTTATTATCTAAAACCGTTGCCCCCAGAATAAACTTTAAACCATTGGTAAAATTAACATCGACATTGGTACTGATTCCCTGACTGATAGCATAGCCATCGATATTATCATAAATGATTTTATTAGGATCAGTTTCGTAATCTGAAATGATCTTATTGCTGAAACGGGTATAAAAAGCCGTTGTTTCAATTCCCACAAAAGTTCCATTTCCGAAGTTAATTTTCTGAATATAATTCAAATTTACGTTAACCGATTTCTCCGGTTTCAAATCACTTTTAATCACAACATCCCGCGAACCTGTAAGCGCTGCATGATCTTCGGTAAACAAATTCACAACCCTAAAACCTGTTCCGGCATTTAATCTGAAAATCGTGTTTTCATTTGCTTTAAAGCGATACGCAAATCTGGGTGTAAAAATAGAACCGTGAATCGAGTTATAATCGTATCTCGCTCCCAGTAAAACCTGACTCTTTGGCGAAAACGTAATTTCGTCCTGAACAAAAACTCCCGGTAACCAGGTACTTTCGGCATTTTTTGTTGCCGGAGTATTGTCGTCATAATACGAATATCGATTCGCAATTCCGGCAAGCAAATCATTTCGGCCTATTTTTTTATCCCAGGTCAATTGCAGAAAACCTATTTTTTGATTCGCAATGTATGATGTCGTTCCATAACGACTATCCTGATAATGTACATTTCCGGAGAAAGAAAGCATCAGCTTTTCTTCAAATGGTAATTGATAACTCCCAATTAATTCTCCCCTTTTGGTATAAATACTTTCACCATAAATTTCGTCTCCTCCCCGATACTTTTTTTCCCAACGAATATCTCCACCCCAGCGATCTTCATACATTCCGCGTGCTGCAATGGTAAAAAGCCGGTTATTATTTCTATGAAAACTCCATTTATTAAAAACTGAGATGCGTTTAGAAAGTGTTACATCGGTAAAATTGTCTTTGTCTTTATCGATTATCTGATCGTAATTAAAGTAATTTACACCTAAAAGAGAGGTTGCTTTTTTACCGACATTAAACTTCATGCCCAAATCAAGATTATTTTCAAAATAGGTTGTTGTAAAATAATCTGCAGAAAAAACCGGAGCATTTGTTGGGTTTTTAGTGATAATGTTGATTAAACCTCCAACAGCCTCGCTTCCGTAAAGAGAAGATGCGGGACCTTTTACGATTTCTATTCTTTCAACCAAAGAATTCGGAATTCCGGACAAACCATAAACTGTTGAAAGGCTGCTTACAATTGGCATTCCGTCAATTAAAACCAAAGTATAAGGGCCTTCGAGACCATTTATGTGAATATCGCCCGTGTTACAAACACCACAATTTAGCTGTGGCCGAACTCCATTTATGTTTTGAAGTGCATCATAAATACTTGGTGTTGGATTTTTCTTGAAGAAAGCTGTAGAATAAACCTCAACCGGAACGGCACTTTCTAAACGTTTCACCGGTTTTAAAGTTCCGGAAACCACTACTTCGTTTAGTTCATTCTGATCTTCTTTTAATTCAAAATCCAGATTTAGATCCTGATTTTCTAAAAGAGATATTTTTTGGGTTTGAGGTTCGAACCCCTCCGCGGTCACGTAAATTTTATAAATTCCTTTTGGAATATTTTGGAGTTTATAAAATCCTAAAGAATCGGTTTGAGTTTTATAGTTCGTATTTAACAAACGAACATCTATTTCCTGCACAACAGGACTATCTGCAATTATTTTTCCTGATATATTTTGTGCACAAATGCTTTTTGTCGAAATTATTAATATTGTCAAAAATAAATATTTCATCGTTGTAAAATTAAATTTAGACAAAACTAAAAATTAAATTTGACAAACAATGATTTTAAATTTAAAAATTTATAACTCAATTCATGTCAATATGTTAGTTTTTTGTCATTCACACATAAAAACATAGTTTTTTGGTTTTTAGAATGGCGAAGAAGACCATTAAAAAGCTAGCTTAGAACATGGCAATGTGCATTAATGCTAGTGGAACGCTTTTTAACAGCCTTCGACAACTATGTCTCTATGTGTTTGAATAACTAGATTAAAGAAAAATACTCCTCGATGAGTTCTTTATTCATTACAGCTCCGGCGAAAGAGCCTGTAGAAACCGCTATTGCTACAGATCGCATTTGAGTAGTACAATCTCCGCTTGCATAAACATTCGCAATACTTGTTTTCTGCATGGCGTCAACTTTTAATAAACCTTGTTCGCTTACCTCACAACCTAAATCTATTGGTAAGGAACAATGCTGTTCAAATGATGGTCTTGCATAAATGGCTTTTACGGCAACTTTTACATCATTTTTGAAGATAATATTTTGGATATATCCCTCTTTGTGCTCAAAAGAATCGATTTCGTCTTCAAAAATCTGAACTCCATGTTTCGTAAGTATTTCAGTTTGTTCTAAAGTCAAAGTCGATTTTCCGTTGGTACACAATCTCAAATCCTTTGTCCAGTTCGAAATGAGTTTTGCAAAGTCAAATCCAATTTCACCATTGGCAATAATGGCTGTTTTTTCATTTTTAACTTCATATCCATGACAATACGGACAATGTAAAACCGAAATACCCCAACAATCTGCAAAACCTTTTATTTCCGGAAGCAGATCTTTAACTCCGGTTGCAAACAGGATTTTCCCAGCACTAAAAACTTCGCCCGATTCCGTTGAAATTTCAAATCCGTTTTCTTTCCTTACTGCTTTTACAGCAAGTCCGTTATAAAAATGGACTGTTTTATAAAGATCGACTTGCAATTTGGCTTTCGCCGAAATAACAGCAGGTTTTTCACCGTCTTGTGTGATAAAATTATGCGAATGCGGTGTTTGTCGGTTACAAGGCAAACCACTGTCAATAACCAAAACCTGGCGTAGAGAACGCCCTAAACTCATGGCCGCAGATAATCCGCTGTAGCTTCCGCCAATGATGATAACATCATATATATTACTATTTATCATGCTTTTAAATATTTAAAATGTTCCTGATATTGGAAAAAGATCATTTTTTGGAAATAATCCTTCCTGATAATCTATAATTTCATCTTCTGTACAAAGGCATTTTTTAAGCTCGTTGAGAATTTCAGTTTCTTTTATTTTTTGGCCAATAAAAACAAGTTCATTAAGCCTGTCACCAAAATTAAATGTCCAGCGTTCCTCTATTATATCCTGAAATTCAACAAAACTGTTAAATGTCATTCGTTCGCTTAGCGGCATACTTGCCCACCAGACTCCTGCTCCTTCTGCTTTCATAGATCCGCCTGCCTGACTCCAGTTAATAGCTTGCTCTGGTCGTGACGCCATCCATAATAATCCTTTACTTCGAATGATGTTCTCCGGAAAATCTGATGTAATAAAATTCCATAATCGACTGGGATGAAAAGGTCTCGGATCTCTAAATACAAAAGAGTTTATTCCGTATTCCTCCGTTTCAGGTGTATGAATTCCTTCTAATTCCCTAATCCAGCCTGCCGAATTTTCGGCTTCTTCATAATTGAATAATCCTGTATTTATAATTTCGTTCGGATTTACTTTTCCTAAAACCGAAGTGATTATTTTCGCCACAGGATTCAGTTTTTAAATGGATGCTTTAAGCATTTTTAATGACTCTGCATCGATGAGATCTGTTTTATTTAAAATAATAACGTTGGCAAATTCAACCTGATCTACCAAAAGATTGACTATCGTACGAGTATCATTTTCAATATCTGATATGTTTTGTTCCTGAAGGGTTTTGACTGAACCAAAATCTTTAAAAAAATTAAAACTGTCAACAACGGTAACCATAGTATCGATGTAACTAAATCGCGACAAATCGATGTTTTCATCTTCATTTACAAATGAAAAAGTTTGTGCTACCGGAATAGGTTCGCTGATTCCTGTACTTTCTATTAGTAAATAATCAAATCTGTTTTCTTTTGCCAGTTTTTCAACTTCAATCATTAAGTCTTCCCTCAGAGTACAGCAAATACATCCATTTGTCATTTCGACCAATTTCTCTTCGGTTCTGGATAAAGTGTGCTGATTTTTCACAAGTTGCGCATCAATATTAACCTCACTCATATCGTTAACGATTACAGCTACTTTTAATCCTTCTTTGTTATGAAGAATATGATTAAGAAGCGTCGTTTTTCCTGCTCCAAGAAATCCGCTTAATATTGTAACAGGTAGTTTTCTCATTTGTGCGTGTGTTTATGGTTTATATAATTGAGAAGATGTCCGATGATTATTCCGATTCCGCCAAAATAAATGAGATCCAAATGAATCTCTAAGAATAAATCTGTCAAAATACTAATCCAGATTAGAGCCATTGAAACAATCAAAATCGACGAAACCAAAAGACTTGATTTTTTCGTAATTTTGAGGATTGCAAATAAACCTATTGAAGCAAATAGTAAATCGATAACAGGATTGTGACTTATGCCAAACGGAAGGATCGTTAAAAGAGGAAAAATCAAGCAATGAACCAGGCAAACAGTCGCGCTTGAAATTCCTAAAATATCGTAAAAGGATGAGGTCGTTTTCTTCATTTCTTGTACTTTTGCTTAATGCAATTTTGTTGCAAATATACACATTAAATTCAATTGCAACATTGTTGCGTTAAAATTTTTTAATTCAGAACAAAATGAAAACTACACGTAACACCACAGCAAAGACGGCCGTTTTGGAGGTTTTTGAGAATTCGAAGACAGCACTGTCTCACACTGAAATTCAAAAACAATTGAACGATGTCTGCGATCGCGTTACCATTTACAGAATTTTAGATCGTCTGGTAAATGACGATATTATTCATAAAATTTCGAATCTTGATGGCACGGTAAAATATGCCAAATGCAATCATTCGCATCAAAGAGTGCATATTCATAATCATGCTCATTTTAGCTGTGAGAACTGTCATGAAATTACTTGTCTTGAAAATGTTAAGCCCAGTTATATTATGCCTCACAATTACAAAGTAAACGAGATAAATTTTACGTTATCAGGATTATGTCCAAAATGTTTGAATTCTAACATATAAATTTTAGACTCGCCTAAAAATATTGTTCCGCGAATATCATTTTTCTATATATTTGTGAAAACAATACTTTTACAATGACTAAATCTTTAGAAGAAGTACACGAATCAGTTTCTACAGAACATAAAAAAACAGGTTTCAGGAAAATATTAGCCTTTTTGGGCCCGGCATATTTAGTAAGCGTTGGATATATGGATCCGGGAAACTGGGCCACAGATATTGCCGGCGGAAGTCAGTTTGGCTATACTTTAGTCTGGGTTTTGTTAATGAGTAACTTAATGGCTTTGCTTTTGCAGAGTTTAAGTGCAAGACTCGGAATTGTAACACAACGGGATTTGGCGCAGGCTTCAAGAGAAACCTATTCAAAATTCATTAACTACATTTTATATTTTCTGGCTGAAATTGCCATTGCCGCTTGTGACTTAGCTGAAGTTCTGGGAATGGCGATTGGGATTAATCTGTTATTTGGAATTCCGCTATTTGAAGGTGTTTTGATTACTGTTTTAGACACTTTCATTCTATTATTCCTGATCAATAAAGGGATTCGCAAAATGGAAGCTTTTATTATTGCTTTGGTTGCGATTATTGGTTTTTCGTTCATTTTCGAAATGATATTTGCAGAACCGGAAGTTTCTAAAATTATCGCGGGACTTGTGCCTTCAATTCCAAATTCGGCTGCTTTGTATATTGCAATCGGAATTATTGGAGCAACGGTAATGCCTCACAACCTTTACTTACATTCTTCTTTGGTGCAAACCAGAAAATTTGACCGAAGTCCGGCCGGAATCAAACAAGCTTTGAAATACAATTTGATCGATTCAACGATTGCTTTAAATTTGGCTTTCTTCGTAAATGCTGCGATTTTAATTCTGGCAGCCGCGACTTTTCACAAAAACGGAATGTTTGAAGTTGCCGAAATTCAGGATGCACATCAATTTCTGGAACCTTTATTGGGTACAAAGTGGGCACCAATACTTTTTGCTGTTGCTTTGATCGCTGCGGGACAAAGTTCGACTGTAACGGGAACGCTTGCAGGACAAATTGTGATGGAAGGTTACTTACACTTACGAATTCAGCCTTGGGTTCGCCGCATCATAACGCGTTTGATTGCAATTGTTCCTGCCCTAATTGTGATTTGGATTTATGGAGAAAGTGTAACTGGAAAACTTTTGATCCTGAGTCAGGTGATTTTGAGTCTTCAATTAGGATTTGCCATTATTCCGCTGATTCACTTTGTGAGTGATAAATCAAAAATGAACGGTTTTCATATTTCGAGAACAACTCAGGTAGTTTCCTGGATTATTGCTGCAATTATTGTCTCTCTGAATGCGAAGTTGGTTTATGATGAAATCTCGTCCTGGCTGGAGAGCTCAAATCATCCCATAATTTTATGGATAACTGTAGTACCGCTTGCGATTGCTTTTTCTACATTGCTTTTATACATTGTATTGAAACCTTTTATTGCAAAAGCGAAATCGAACATTGCCAATCATTCTCCGCACAATTTAAAATTGCAATTTTCTCCAAAAGAGCATCAAAGTTTACAGAACATTGCTATTTCGGTAGACTTTTCAAATGCTGATGAAGCTGCTTTAAACAGGGCTTTTGAATTAGGCGGAATCAACACACAATATACGCTGATTCATATTGTAGAAACTGTTGGAGCGCTTATGTATGGGGTTAACATTCACGATCATGAAACTACAATCGACGAAAAATTATTACTGGAATACAAAGAGATGCTTTCTAAAAAAGGATTCAGGATTGAAACTGAACTTGGTTTTGGAAAACCCAATGTTGTGATTTCAAAAATTATAAACGAAGGAAATTTTGATATTCTCGTTATGGGAACCCACGGCCACACTGGACTGAAAGATCTTCTTTTTGGCACAACGGTAGACAAATTGAGACATAAAATTTCAATACCTTTGTTGATTGTTAAAAAATAGTTCTTTTTAGAGGGACAAAGATTCAGAGTGGCAAAGTGACAAAGGTTTCCTCTCAATCTAAAATCTAAAATCAACACTCTAAAATCTAAAATCGAATGACTTTCTCAGAAGAAAATTATCTAAAATCGATATATCATCTTACAGCTTCTTTAGAAACTGAAGTAAGCACAAATGCCATTGCGGAAATGATGGAAACTAAAGCTTCATCTGTAACTGATATGCTTAAAAAACTGGCAGATAAAGATTTAGTAAATTATAAAAAGTACCAAGGCGTTTCTTTGACCGAAAACGGAAAACTGGCTGCCAAAATGATTGTGAGAAAACATCGTTTATGGGAGGTTTTTCTGGTGGAGAAACTTAATTTCAGCTGGGATGAGGTTCATGATATTGCGGAACAACTGGAACATATTAAATCAGAACAATTAATTAACCGATTGGATGATTTTCTTGGTAATCCTACCGAAGATCCGCACGGAGATCCAATTCCGGATGCTAATGGCCGAATTATAAAAATCGAAAAATACTTGCTTTCTGAACTGGACGAAAACCAAACTGGGGTTTGCGTGGGTGTTAAAGATACTTCTTCAGAATTTTTGAAATATCTGGATAAACAGGAAATTGCCTTAGGGTCTAAAATTGAATTTCTTTCTAAAGAATCCTTCGATTTATCGGTAAAAATTAAGGTTGATGGAAGGGAATTATCGATTTCTAATAAAATCGCTTCTAATTTGTTTGTAAAGCTGGTTTAGAAGATATATTTCACAGAAATTCACGAAGAGTTTCGCTAAGGTTCACAAAAATTTTATTCTTTTGTTAGACTGAGCGAAGTCGAAGTTCCACAAAGTGATTCAGCAAACGTGGGCTTCGACTTCGCTCAGCCTGACAAGTCAATTATCTAATTGTATTTCTCCTAAAAATATTATTTACACAATTCCTTTCTCAATCATTTCCAGCATAACCGGTGATGCATTTTTAAATGTTGGTTGCTGTTCGATAATACTCCCGGCGTTCTTTTTGTTTACCTTAAAAGTTACATCGTTGTCTGTTGTAAACAATAATGCTGTCAAAAACGGATTTTTAATATAGGTGCCTAATACCAACAAAGCTTCGTCTAAAATATGAATGCTTTCGATTTCTTCTGTTTTGTATCGGGTAGTTAGCGAAATTGAAAAAGTATTATCTTCATTTAAAACTAAACGGAAATAGATGTTTTTGATTTCGGTATCGCCCATTGTTTTGGCCAAAGTCAGTTTAGCGAAAGTTCCCGCCTGGATACTTTCTTTAACTCGTTCACAAAAAAGGGCAAATATTGGTTCGTACATTTTTTTAAAGGTGCTAAGGTTCTGAGATTCTAAGGTTTTACAATCTTTGTCTGTAATTTTACCGCAAAGTTGCACAAAGATTTATATAAAATTTTCTTTGCGAACCTACGTGTTGTCTTTGTGTGACTTTGTGAAATATAACTTATTTTCCTGTAAATTCGGCTTTGCGTTTTTCTAAGAATGCGGTTGTTCCTTCTTTAAAATCCTGAGTTCCGAAACATTTTCCGAATGATTTTATTTCAGTGTCAAATCCGTTTTTCCCGTCTGTAAAGTTGGCATTGATTGCTTTTATTGCTTTACTAATTGCAAATGGGGCATTTTTAATGATTTTTTGGGCAATTCCGGCTGTAAAATCCAATAGTTCTGCTTGTGGTACAACATGATTTACTAAACCGTATTGTTTGGCTTCTTCAGCAGAAATCATCGCTGCGGTCATAATCATTTCCATTGCACGGCCTTTACCCACTAATTGAGGTAAACGCTGTGTTCCTCCATAACCCGGAATCAGTCCTAAGGTTACTTCCGGCAATCCCATTTTGGCATTATCTGAAGCTACTCTAAAATGACAAGCCATGGCTAATTCTAATCCGCCTCCAAGTGCAAAACCGTTTACGGCTGCAATGACAGGTTTCTTTAAATTCTCTATAAAATCAAATAATGATTCTTGTCCTTCGGCTGCTAATTGTGCGCCTTCAATAATCGTATAATTGGCAAATTCCGAAATATCGGCTCCGGCTACAAAGGCTTTTTCTCCGCTTCCGGTAATGATAATCACACGAACATCATCCTTTTTGCTTAATAGTTTTATGGCTTTACTCAAGTCACTAATCGTAGCTTTGTTTAAAGCATTCAATTTTGTAGGCCTATTAATAGTTACGGTTGCTATTTTTTCTTCTATCGAGATTAAAAGGTTTTCGTAGTTCATGACGTTGAATTTATGAGTTTGTAATGGGTAAAGAAACTCTAAATGTGGTTCCTTTTCCGTATGTTGATTCAAAGGTAATTGTTCCTTTGTAATTTTCTATAATGTTTTTTATAATTCCGAGTCCAAGTCCCATTCCACTTGTTTTGGTGGTAAATTTAGGCTCGAAGATTCTGCCAATGTCTTGTTTTTGAATTCCGATTCCGTTATCTTTTACTGCAATTTCAACATTATTGCTTCGTCTTTTTACAGTAACAATAATTGATTTGTGAAACTGACTTTCAGGAATTGCCTGTGTGGCATTTTTAACCAAATTGGTAATCACACGAATTAATTGCGTACGATCCATTTTAGAAATAATTTCTTCTTCATCACTTTGAAAAGAGATATAATCTTCGTTGAAAATATCCAAAGCCAGTTCGACAACCTCAACCACATTTAAGGTTTCATTTTGTTGCGCCGGCATCGAAGCAAAGTTTGAAAATGCCGAAGCTACCGCGGTCATCGTATCAATTTGCTGAATTAAGGTTTCGGAGTAATCATTCATTTTCTGTTTGACATCTGGATCATTTGGATCAAACTTTCGTTGAAAACTCTGTACAGTCAAACGCATTGGTGTAAGCGGGTTTTTGATTTCGTGTGCCACCTGTTTTGCCATTTCGCGCCAGGCCTCTTCACGTTCACTTTGTGCTAATTTAATCGCACTGGTTTCCAGTTTGTCCACCATTCCGTTGTAGGCTTTTATCAGGAAGTTGACTTCTTTACTGTTGGCTTCTAAAACAATTTTTTCGTTTTTCTGATCTAAGTTGGTTTCTTCTAATCTGTCTGAAATTGTTTTTAGTGATTTGGTAATATAAGTTGAAAGAAAATAAGCCAATGCAAAAGCCACAATCAACATAAAAGAGTAAACCTGACTTAAGCGAATCAGGAAAGTATTCAGCTCATTATCATAATAACCGTCATCTTCCAGATACGGAAGGTTTAAAATTCCGAGTGGTTTAAATTTTTCGTCTTTAATTAAACTATATGATGATCTGTTTTTAACGCCATCAATGGTTTTAATATCTACAAAGCGTTTTTCGATTGAGGAACGAACGAGTTTTAGAATATATTCAGGAATTGGCGGTGCTACTTTGTCAACCGCAAATGATTCTTTTGAGGATTTAAGTAATTTTCCGTCAAGGCCGTAAATGTTAATTTCGATTTTATGAATCTGAGCTAATTCGTGGATTTTATCTTTAAAAATTAAATCTAAATTTGCTGTTTTCAAAGGATATGTTGTGGTAGAAAGCACATAATTAATGTGTTCTTTGACCGCATTTTCTTTTCGTTCTAAACGTTCCTGATGATATTCTTTCGCCTCAGTTTTAAACTGAATTATCGAAATCGAAGCTAATAAAAAAGATGCTACAACAATCAATACTATCATCGATAGGAAAATCCTGGTACGAAGTGAAAGCATCGACATTTTGAAGTTGTTTAGCATTTTTTTGTGATTAGTGAATAGTAATTAGTGAATAGTAAAAGCTTAAGACTAATAACTAATCACTTTTTACGAATTACTTTTTTTCTCTTATTCTCTTGTAAAAACGGAAACCCAGCATAATTAAGACAGAGAATAAAATGATTCCGATTACGCCGAAAATCCAGTTGATAGCACTTTTTAAAACTACTAAAAACACGACAGCAAATAATATAATTGTTGCGCCTTCATTCCATAAACGCATAAAATTATTAGAATATTTTACCTCATCATTTTGTAATTGCTTAAAAATCTGATGACATTTTAAATGGTACAAGTACAACAGAAAAACGAAACATAATTTGACATGCATCCAGGGCATTTTGAGCCAGGCGTTCCCTAAATCTGTAAAAAGCAACATCCAAAAAGCAAAAATACTTGCCAAAACTGCTGATGGCCACGTAATAATGTACCACAAACGATAGGCCATTATTTTATATTGCGCCTGCAGGATTTCTTTTTCTGGTGATGGCTTTTCATTGGCTTCAATTTGATAAACAAACAAACGCACAATATAAAACAAACCTGCAAACCAGGTAATAACAAATATAAGGTGCAGTGATTTTAGATAATTGTAATATTCCATTTAAAAAGTCTTTTTTCTTTACTCTTTCTTCTTTTCTCTATTTAGCCCAATCGTTAATCCAATTTCCAACCGTATGACACCATTCATCATCGTCATTTAAACACGGAATTGCAAGGAACTCCTCTCCTCCATTCTTCTCAAAATCTTCTTTGGCACGCATGGCGATTTCCTCCAAAGTTTCTAAACAGTCTGAAACGAAAGCCGGTGTTACAACAGCCAGTTTTTTTATTCCTTTTGCAGGCATTTTATCAATTTCAATATCGGTGTAAGGTTCTAACCATTTATCACCCGCTAAGCGCGATTGAAATGTAAGACTGTATTTGTCTTCAGGAAGTCCTAATAATTTAACGACTTGTCTGGTTGTTTCGTAACATTGGTGACGGTAACAAAAATCATGTGCTGGTGAAGGTGTGTTACAACAAGAACCATCAATTTTGCAATGTGATTTTGTTACATCGGTTTTACGAATATGACGCTCAGGGATTCCGTGATAAGAGAATAACAAATGATCATATTCAAAACCAACCAGATGTTTTTGGATAGAGTCTGCTAAATTTTTAATGTAATCCGGTTTATTATAAAATGCCGGAACATCTGTAAAGGTCATGTGAGGAAACTTTTTCTTGCGAATTTCCTCTGCCTTAACTAAAATAGTCAAAGTCGAAGCCATTGCATATTGTGGATATAATGGAAAAAGCATTACTTCTGTAACACCTTTATCATTCAATTCCTGAAGTCCTTTTTCTATAGTCATGCTTCCGTAGCGCATGGCTAACGAAACCGGAACATTCACCAAAGGCTGTACTTTTTTCTGCATTCTTTCAGACAACACTACTAATGGAGAACCTTCTTCCCACCAAATTTTAGCATAAGCATGTGCTGATTCTTCTGGTCTTTTTCTTAAAATAATACCTCGAACCAGTAATGCTCTTAATAAATACGGAACGTCGATCACGTATTTATCCATTAAAAATTCATCTAAATAGGGTTTTACATCTTTTGTTGTTGGACTGTCCGGAGATCCCAGATTTACTAATAATACGCCTTTCATTATTGTTTTTTCTTGCTTTAGGCTTTAAGCTTTAGGCTTTAAGCATTTGTTTATTTTAATTTTCGTCAAAAGTATTGTTTGTTACTTTTTAGAAATATGATAATTATTACTTTTTAATTATTGTGGAATATTTAAAATCGATGAACAATTCGTGAAATTTTTCACGCAGATCTATACAGATTAAAGCAGATGCAGCAGATAAATCCGTGAGTTCGTGGCGAATAAAATTTAAACATTCGCATTTATCGACATCAAATATTTTTTTGGTGTTGTGGCAAACTTCTTCTTGAAAGCAGCTATAAAGTGACTTCCGGTGCTGTAACCAATTTTAAGCCCAACTTCGTTTACATTATAAGATCCGCTGTCAAGAAGCTTTCTCGCAAAATCCATTTTATAATCAAACAGGAAACCGTAAACTGTGTCACCATAAATTTGTTTAAAACCCATTTTGAGTTTCTTTAAATTCAAACCAATTTCATCTGCCAGTTCTTGTAATCCTGGCGGTTCTGCCATATTCGCAATAATAATTTCTTTTGCTTTTCGAATTTTAAGCACGTTATCTTCATCAATCAAAAACGGACATTGTTCAGCATTTGGATCTTCGGTTCTGTTAAAATACAAACTCAATAATTCGTATCCTTTTCCTTTATAATACAGGTTTTTTATGGATGGATGAAGATTGTAATGAAACAACTGACTCAGAACAATTGCCATTGACGGACTTATATTTCCTTCATTATAGTACTTTTTATCCTTATTATCAGGACTTAAAAACGTAATATAATCAGCTTCGGCAGAAAATAACGCGTGAAATTTTTTGATGGAAACTATTACTGAAATAACCCATGAATTTGGAGCGAGTTCTAAATTCAAAGGCAAATCTTTCTGCGGATTATATAAAAGCAGTGATTTTTCTTCTTTCAATTCTAAAGCATAATTACCCTGATTGAATAAAAATTTGGCATTGCCTTTTATCCCAAAGTGAAACTGTATCAGGCCTGTACCTATTTCGTGCTGTGCATAAAAAGGTTCAGAACCGTCGTTTTGAAAACGGATCAGCGTAAAGTCGTCTTCAATTTTTATAACTTCTTGAGAACTCATAGCGATATTTTTTTGAAACAAAAATCAGAACAATTGTAAAATATTATTTAGAATGACTCTAAACAAATCATTTCAAACGACTTGATTTTGCTACAAAAGTACTTCTTTTTGCATAAAAACAGACGTTTAGAATCAAAAAATCATACAGCGATACAAAAAGTACTTTTAGCGTTACTTTTATAAACACTATAGTAATAATTTTGTTGCACTTTTATGAAAGTGAATATATGGAAAACAATAACGTACCGAAACACCTTTACTTTTACTCAGTTGGTCTGAGTTATAAAAAAGCTGATGCTGAGGTCAGAGGTCAATTTAGTCTGGATGCAGTTGCCAAAACGCGTTTGCTGGAACAGGCTAAAAACGATGGAATAGAAAGCTTAATTGTCACTTCGACCTGCAACAGAACCGAAATCTATGGTTTTGCAGAACATCCATTTCAATTAATTAAACTTATTTGTGACAACAGTAATGGTTCTGTTGATGCTTTTCAAAAAGTTGGTTTTGTTTATAAAAACCAGGAAGCAATTAATCATATGTTTCGCGTAGGAACTGGTTTAGACAGTCAGATTCTGGGCGATTTTGAAATTATATCTCAAATTAAAACCTGTTTTGCCCACTCAAAATCAATGGGATTGGTTAATTCTTTTCTTGAAAGATTAGTCAATGCGGTAATTCAGGCAAGCAAAAGAATTAAAAACGAAACAGAAATTAGCTCCGGCGCGACTTCGGTTTCTTTTGCATCGGTACAATACATTCTTAAAAATGTTGAAGACATCAGTAACAAAAACATTTTACTTTTTGGAACTGGAAAAATCGGAAGAAATACTTGCGAAAATTTAGTAAAACATACTAAAAACGAACACATTACTTTAATCAACAGAACTAAGGACAAAGCTGAGAAATTAGCCGGAAAGCTAAATCTGATTGTTAAAGATTATTCTGAATTACATTTAGAACTTCAAAAAGCTGATGTTGTAGTTGTAGCAACCGGCGCACAAAACCCAACGGTTGACAAAGCAATTTTAAATCTTAAAAAACCTTTGTTGATTCTGGATTTGTCTATTCCGAAAAACGTACATGAAAATGTAGAGGAATTAGAAGGTGTAACTTTAATTCATATGGATTATTTGTCTCAATTGACAGATGAAACTTTGGAGAACAGAAAATTACATATTCCGGCAGCTGAAGCCATCATCGAAGAAATTAAAGAAGAATTTGTTATCTGGATGAAAGGCAGAAAATTTGCCCCAACGATTAATGCCTTAAAAGAAAAACTAAACGCCATTAAAAACTCGGAATTAGATTTTCAAAGCAAAAAAATCGCTGATTTCAATGAAGAACAAGCTGAAATCATCAGTAATAGAATCATTCAGAAAATCACTACACATTTTGCAAATCATTTAAAAGACGATGATACCATGGTGGATGAAAGTATCGAATGGATCGAAAAAGTCTTCAAAATAAAAGCATCTTAAATTTTTAAATTTTACCATTAAGGCATAAAGAGAATTAAGTCAAGCTTTGTCGAAGAAAATTAAGCCAAGCTATTTTTGAACACAAAACTTAATTAACTTAATCTCTTAATGGTAAAAACAATAATACGTTCTATGACAAAAAAAGAGGTAACACAATTGGCTTATGAAATTACAGGTTTTGCTATAAAAGTGCATAAAGCTTTGGGACCTGGACTTTTAGAAAGCATATATGAGAAGTGCCTCAAATATGAATTAGAACGAAACGGATATGATGTAAAACAACAATTATCAGTTAAAATTGATTATTATGATCTTGAATTTGAATCTGATTTAAAAATAGATCTATTGGTTAATGATTGTGTCGTTGTTGAATTAAAGGCAATAGAAAACTTATTACCAATTCACGAAGCGCAATTATTAACTTATATGAAATTATTACAAAGACCTCAAGGGCTATTGATAAATTTCAACACAACAAACATTACAAAATCAATGAAACCACTTGTGAATGATTATTTCGCAAGATTAATTGATTAAAAATAAAATATTAAACCATTAAGAGATTAAAATAAATTAAGTCAATCTTTGTTAAGAGAATTAAGCCAAGCTATAACACAAGCTTAATAATCTTAAATTCTACACAAAGGCTTAATTCTCTTAATGCCTTAATGGTAAAATAAAAAAACATGGCTGAAAAAACAATCAGAATTGGAACTCGTGACAGCGAATTAGCACTTTGGCAAGCACATACTGTCGAAAAGAAATTAAACGATTTAGGTTATAAAACTGAAATTGTTGCTGTAAAATCTACGGGCGATATTATTCTGGACAAACCGCTGTACGAACTCGGAATTACCGGAATTTTCACAAAAACCTTAGACATTGCCATGATCAATGGAGACATTGATATCGCAGTGCATTCTATGAAGGATGTTCCAACAGCTTTGCCAAAAGGAATTGTTCAGGCTGCTGTATTAGAAAGAGCAAATGTTTTAGATATTTTGGTCCATAAAGGAAACTCTGATTTTGGAGATAAACCAAGTACAATTGCAACAGGAAGCTTACGCCGACAAGCGCAATGGTTCAATAAATACCCAAACCATACAGTTGTTGATTTACGCGGAAACGTAAATACACGTATGCAAAAATTGCAAGATAACGATTGGGATGGAGCTGTTTTTGCGGCTGCAGGTTTGGAACGAATTAACTTAAAACCTGAAAATTACATCAATTTAGACTGGATGATTCCCGCACCGGCACAAGGAGCAATGCTTGTTGTGGCAATGGAAAATGACAATTATACCCTTGATGCACTTTCACAGTTAAATCATATCGAAACTGAAATTTGTACTTATATCGAACGTCAGTTTTTAAGAACACTTGAAGGTGGCTGTACAGCACCAATTGGGGCTTTAGTAACCTATAACGAAGATGAAGACACTTTGCATTTTCAAGGTGTTTTACTTTCTATCGACGGAAAACAAAAATTAGAAATCAACAAAACAGTTGATATTTCAGAATGGAAGAAATTAGGTTTCCATTCGGCGCAGGAGATTTTAAACAATGGCGGAACGGAGTTAATGCAAAAGATTAAAGAATCCCTGAAAAAATAATGGCAAAATCAATCCAGATATTATCTACTAAAATATTATCTCCTCTTCAAAAACAAGAGTTGACAAAAGCCGGTTTAGAACTAATTGAAGCCGATTTTATCAAAACCGAAAACAAACCTTTCGAACTTAAAAACCTCAACGAAAGTTTGATTTTCACCAGTCAAAATGCGGTTCACAGCGTTTTATCCCATCCAAAATCTGAAGAGCTTAAAAGTAAGAACGTGTATTGCGTTGGGTTAAAAACCAAAATTCTTTTATCTGAGAATGGCTTTAATGTGATTGCTTACACGGGATATGCTTCGGATTTAGCCGAAATTATCACTTTAATTTATCGTAATGAAAGCTATACTTTTTTCAGCGGAAATCTTAGAAGAGATACGCTGCCAAATGCTTTAAAGGAAGCCGGAATAAAACTCAACGAAATTCAGGTTTACGACACCTCATTACAACCACAAAAAATAAAAGCAAATCCAGAAGCTATTTTGTTTTTTAGTCCTTCTGGCGTTGAAAGTTATCTGAAAGACAATACTATAAATAAGCAACTTTGTTTCTGTATTGGCGAAACCACTGCAGAAGCTTTACATAAGATTACCAAAAACATCATTATTGCGGACCAGCCAACAGTTGAAGACGTGATCGAAGATGTTTTACAAGAATACAAATAGCAATACGCTTTAGGCTGTAAGCCATAAGCAAAAAATATAGACAAACACCGCTTAAAGCCTAAAGCTTAAAGCCTAAAGCAAGAAAGAACAATGTTAAAAAACGACCTATTTTTAAAAGCATTAAAAGGAGAAACAGTTCAGCGTCCGCCAGTATGGATGATGCGTCAGGCAGGAAGATATTTACCTGAATTTAGAGCACTTCGTGATAAATATGATTTTTTTACGCGTTGTGAAACTCCTGAATTAGCAGCCGAGATTACCGTACAGCCTATTCGCAGAATTGCTCCCGATGCAGCAATTTTATTCTCGGATATTTTGGTAGTTCCTCGTGCAATGGGAATTCACGTAGAACTAAAAGACAATTTGGGACCAATAATTCCAAATCCGATTCGTTCTTTGGCAGATGTTCACAAAGTTTTTGTTCCAGACGTTAATGAAACTTTAGGTTATGTTTTTGATGCTGTGAAATTGACTAAGGAAATGTTGAACGACGAAGTACCTTTAATTGGTTTCGCTGGTTCGCCTTGGACAATCTTCTGTTATGCTGTTGAAGGAAAAGGTTCTAAAAGTTTTGATACTGCTAAAGGTTTCTGTTTTTCAAATCCTGCTGCTGCACATACTTTATTACAAAAAATCACTGATACCACGATTTTATACTTAAAAGAAAAAGTAAAATCGGGAGTAAATGCTGTTCAGATTTTTGATTCTTGGGGAGGAATGCTTTCTCCGGTTGATTATCAGGAATTTTCATGGAAATACATCAACCAGATTGTTGATGCTTTAGCAGATATTACACCAGTTATTGTTTTCGGAAAAGGGTGTTGGTTCGCTCTTGGTGAAATGGGCAAAAGTAAAGCTTCTGCATTAGGAGTTGACTGGACTTGTTCGGCTAGAAATGCCCGTTATTTGTCTGGTGGAAATATTACATTACAAGGAAATTTTGATCCGTCAAGATTGCTTTCTCCAATTCCGACTATCAAGAAAATGGTTCACGAAATGATCGACGAGTTCGGAAAAGATAAATATATTGTAAATTTAGGCCACGGTATTTTACCAAATATTCCTGTAGATCACGCAAAAGCGTTTATTGACGCAGTGAAGGAATACGGACAATAGTAGTTGATAGTTTATGGTTGATAGTTGTTGAATAATCATATCATCAACCATAAACTAACAACCAACAACTCAAAATATGCTGGCAAACCTAAACTTTAACAGAAACACACCTTTTTCATTTATTGAATATGGATTTCAGGCGTATTATGCGTCTCTGTTTTTGATGGTTTGGATCCATCCGGAGCAATACAATGTTACTTTAATAAACGACTTAGCTGTTTTAATGGTTTTCGAATTTATTATGGTGCATTCGGGCGTTTTTATGGCAGTTATGCCTAAAAAAATATCGCTTTTTGTGTTTTTCCCGTTATATGGGTTATTTGCTTATAGTTTTAATCATTCTGTAATTAATGCAAATATTTTTTATATTTATTTGCTAACGGTTTTAAACCGAATGCGATTTGCTTTTTCTGATGTCAGCCTTGAAGTACGGGCAATACAAATAGGAAAATCTGTTGCCAAAGCTATATTTTATTTCTTTTTGATGTTTGCAGTAGCATTAGGAAATGACATTATTCCCAAACTAGGATTAACAGATCATTATTTAGAAAAATCTAATTATTTTGGAACTGTTAAATCAAGTGGGTTATTTATCGAAAAACCGTATGTTCCAATATGCATGGGTTTCATCTATTATGCATTACCGGTTTTGTATTTCATTTATAGGATGATTAAAAACATCGGCAATAAAAATACCGATAACACTTTGCAGGGAGAAAAATTAATATTTAGCCGATCCATTACAACATATAATCAGAAATTCAGATCTGATAAAATATAAGAAAAAATGCTAAACAAAGGACTTAGAGATGAAGAAAGTATCAGAATAGAGAATACTCTCAAAACTTTGCATGCCCTTGTTTTTGTTCCAAAATTCTGGAATGCCGAAGACACAAGTCTTATCGATGAACAATTAAAAAGCTTTGGCTTAAGCCTGGAAAGAACAATTGAAATTCCCGAAGAAGAACTGATTCTTATTTTGCAACAGTGCCATTTAGACTGGAATCAACAAGAACTGTTCGCTGATATTTTGGTTGGTTTATCTAAAGAAAGTCAATTCAATTTTTTAGGAAAAGCACTTGCCATTTACCAATATATTCAACAGGGAAGCAAGGTTTTTTCTTTTGGAATAAACATTAAAATTGCTTCACTCAAAGCATAATAATACTACAATGAAAGATAAATTTTACGCCTACATTCAACAATTACAAGACCAAATCTGCGCTGGATTAGAAGCTGTTGACGGAACTGCAAAATTCCGTGAAGATCTTTGGAAACGTCCTGAAGGCGGAGGCGGAAGAACACGCGTTATTGAAAATGGAAATGTTTTCGAAAAAGGCGGTGTCAACATTTCAGCCGTTCATGGTAAACTTCCTGAAACAATGCAGAAGATGTTTGGTGTAGGCGAAGCTGATTTTTTTGCCTGCGGATTAAGTTTGGTTTTACATCCTAAAAACCCAATGGTTCCTACTGTACATGCTAATTGGCGTTATTTTGAAATGTATGATACTTCGACTTCGCTCAGTACAGGTCCTGGAAAGGTAATCAATCAATGGTTTGGTGGCGGACAGGATTTAACGCCTTATTATTTGTTTGAAGAAGATGCCAAACATTTTCATCAAACCTGCAAAACAGCCTGCGACAAACACAATCCGGAGTTTTATTCAAAATATAAAAAACAATGTGACGCTTATTTCTGGAATGCACATAGAAATGAAGCACGCGGACTTGGCGGTTTATTCTTTGATTACTGCAAAGCAAATGAACAAATGTCAATGGAAAACTGGTACGATTTTGTAACCGAAGTGGGTAATAGTTTCCTTGAAGCGTATGTTCCTATTGTAGAAAGAAGAAAAAATTTATCTTATTCTCCGGAAAACAGAACCTGGCAGGAAATTCGTCGTGGTCGTTATGTCGAATTTAATCTCGTTCACGATAAAGGAACCTTATTCGGTTTAAAAACCAACGGGAGAATTGAAAGTATCCTGATGAGTCTGCCACCGCATGTTCAATGGGTTTATGATCATCATGCTGAACCGGGAAGCGATGAGGAAAAATTGATAAATGTGTTAGAAAATCCAATTGATTGGGTTTAATATTTAGATAAATTCATATCTACCAATTTTATGTCGCTCCTCTGGAGCTTTTGAACACTATCCTATAATTTTGCTATAGATATTTCGCTCCTCTGGAGCTTAAAATCTTTTTCGGCAATTTTCATAGCTATAAATATTCTGCTCCGATGGAGCATTTTAGGATGGAATAATTTAATTCTAAAAAACGAAATATTTATAATATATAAATATTTCATCACCCTGAAACCAACATTGGAGTAAATTTATATTAGCCATTAAAAGCTCCGGAGAAGCATTTTTAGGATGAAATAATTTTATCCTAACAAACGAAATATTTATACTATATAAATATTTCATCACCCTAAAACCAACATTGGAGTAAATTTATATTAGCCATTAAAAGCTCCAGAGAAGCATTTTTAGGATGAAATAATTTAATTCTAAAAAACGAAATATTTATAATATATAAATATTTCATCACCCTAAAACCGACATTGGAGTAAATTTATATTAACTATTAAAAGCTCCAAAGAAGCATTTTTAGGATGAAATAATTTAATCCTAAAAAACGAAATATTTATAATATATAAATATTTCATCACCCTAAAACCGACATCGGGGTAAATTCTATTAGCCATTAAAAGCTCCAGAGAAGCATTTTTAGGATGAAATAATTTAATTCTAAAAAACGAAATATTTATAATATATAAATATTTCATCACCCTTAAAACTGACATCGGGGTAAATCTATATTAGCTATTAAAAGCTCCAGAGGAGCGAAATATCTATAGCAAAATTTATCCCCAAACATAAAGCCCCAGCGGGGCGACATATTTTTATTCAATGAGGATATATTTATTTTACAAAAAAAGAAATATTTACCTTACAAATTAAAGTTTATTAATTAGATTTACAACTAATAAACTTTAATTAAATCATGGCAAACACTTATTCGCAGCTATATATCCAAATTATTTTTGCTGTAAAGGGAAGACAAAACTTAATTTCCAAAAACAACAAAGACGAAATTTATAAATATATCACGGGAATAATTACCAATCAGAAACAAAAACTGATTGCAATTAACGGAATGCCAGATCATATTCATATCTTAGTTGGTATAAAACCAGATATATCATTATCAGATTTAGTAAGAGATATTAAATCAAGTACATCCAAATTTATAAATGAACAAAAATGGATCAATGGAAAATTTGAATGGCAAACAGGGTTTGGCGCTTTTTCGTATGGACATTCACAATTGACCAATATTATAAAATATATCGAGAATCAGGAGGAACATCATAAAACAAAAACATTCAAAGAAGAATATATTCAATTTCTTCAATTATTTAATGTTGATTTTAAAAATGAATATGTTTTTGAAGAAGCCTAATTATATACTGCTTTACTGGAGCTTTAAATCTTTTTCGGTAATTCAATTGCTATAAATGTTTTGCTTCTCGGGAACACTATAAAACTGATTGTATAGATGAATTTAAGATTAATCGGCATAGTATTTTTGAATAGCATTTTTGGGTGTTTTGCTCAAAATGATTCATTACGAAATTCTTATTTTAAATCATATGATGACAAAATTACTGCCAGTGTTTATTATTTAGACACATCGAATAGTTTTCAGATTGCTTCGGGCGTCCAGGAGCCAAAAATATTTGTAAATCTTATTCCGAATCGAAGAGAACAGATTGGTTTTAATTTGAATTATAAAATCATTGATATTTCTCTTGGTTTCGCACCAAAATTTCTGAGCGGAAACAAAGGTGATTCTCATTCCAAGCATTTTAATTTCAATACCCGTTTTTATTATAAAAAATGGATGCAGTCGTTCACTTACATTAATCAAAAAGGATTTTACATCAGTGATGACAATATAACGGCACAACTGCCCAATATGCGTACGATGAAAATTGGCGGTTCGACTGCTTATGTTTTCAATGATAAATTCTCTTTTAAAACATTGGTAAGTCAAAACGAATGGCAGACCAAGAGTTCCGGAAGTTTTATTCCGACTTTCTCCTTTTATTACACCAATTTAGACTTAAACACTCCCGATTCATCTCCCGGAGATATTTATGTGTTTACTTTGGCGCCTTCTTACTTTTATAATTTTGTAATCAGTGACCGGGTTTTAATTGGAGCAGGAATCGCTTTGGGTGTTGGAGTTAACGATGTCGATGGAGATACATCTGCCTTATATCAGGCAGATTTCAATTTAAAATTAGCTTACAATAAAGATCGTTTCTTTGCTTTTGCAAGTCTTAATACCGTGAGTTTTGCTCAGGATGACAAAGTCGATCCAAGACTGAACGACAATATTGCCACTTTAAAATTTTCTATAGGCTATCGATTTGATCCTCCAAAAAAAGTAAAACAAGTCTATGACAAGGTCAATGAGAAAATCAAACTATGATAAATCTAAATCCTCACCATCGATAAGTTCTAAAAAATGCTTAAATTAACAGGGATTTATACAACCTAAAAAACCATTATTATGGGAAATGTAAACTTGAAACAATTAGATAGAATGCAATCCGGTAAAGGATTTATAGCCGCTTTAGATCAAAGTGGCGGAAGTACTCCAAAAGCATTGGCACAATATGGTATACAGGAAAACAGTTTCTCAAATGACGAGGAAATGTATACTCTTGTACACGAAATGAGAACCCGAATTATTAAAAGTCCTGCATTTGACAGCACATATATACTAGGTGCTATTTTGTTTGAAAATACAATGGACCGTAAAATTGACGGACAATGGACTGCCGATTATTTGTGGGAGAAGAAAAACATTGTCCCTTTTTTGAAGGTTGACAAAGGACTGGCTGATCTTGCAAATGGTGTACAGCTGATGAAACCTATTTCTAATTTAGACGAATTGTTATCACGAGCTGTGGAACGAAATATTTTTGGTACCAAAATGCGTTCTGTAATTAAAGAGGCAAATACGACTGGAATTCGTGAGGTTGTTGAGCAGCAGTTTGCAATTGGTAAACAAATCTTCGAAAAAGGACTTATTCCCATTATTGAACCTGAAGTTGATATTTACAGCGCTGATAAAGAAAAATCAGAAGAAATTCTAAAACAAGAAATCGTAAAACAGCTTAATGCATTAGACAAAGATGTAAAAGTAATGTTGAAATTATCCATTCCATCAGTAAATGACTTTTACAAAGATTTAATGTCTGATCCACATGTGGTGCGTGTTGTAGCGTTATCTGGTGGATATTCCAGAGAGGAAGCCAATGATAAACTGGCACAAAATCACGGATTAATCGCAAGTTTTTCAAGAGCCTTGTCTGAAGGACTCACTGCTGGTCAGTCTGATGATGCGTTTAATGCTGTATTGGGAACCACAATAAAAGCTATTTATGAAGCCTCGATCAAATAACAAATGAGGTTGTATCATATAAAAAAATCCCCGAAAATAGAAACTTTCGGGGATTTGTATTTTATGATTTATTGTTATTTCGCCGTTAATTCTTCGGCTAAATCCAATGTTTGCAAAATGATATTCTTATCAGATTTTAAAGCATTTAATTTAAATCCGAAGATCAGTTTATTGTTTATCATTTTTTTAGGCGATTCGAATGTAATGTCTGAAAACTGCTCCGAAAGTCTTTGTAAACTTTTTACTTCTGATGGTTTTGCCTCTCCGGATTTGCTGTATGCATTTATCAACTCCGCAATACTCAATTTTCCGAACATATAATTTTTCTTTAAATCTCTTTTGGCTTCATTCGCAAATGTTCCGTTTCCAGCATTAAAATAGTCCAGAGTATTAGCTATTACCACAACATCTTTGTCTTTTTTGATAAAAACATCGCCATATTCTTTCGTTCCGGTAATGATGTAATAATTGTCTTTTTGCACCAGTACTTTTTTACGAACTCCTAATTGTAAAAGTTTGTCTCCAAAAGTAGGATGGGTCGAGGTAAAAATCACAGAAAACAACGGAACTGATTTCTTTACTTTTTTATCGGTTACCACTTCTTCATAGTTTTCTCCATATTCATACGATTTGGTCATTACTTCAATATCTTTAAAACCGCATAAAAAGGCGCTTAAATCGCCAT
Organism: Flavobacterium chilense; assembly: GCF_001602525.1. Taxonomy (GTDB): domain Bacteria; phylum Bacteroidota; class Bacteroidia; order Flavobacteriales; family Flavobacteriaceae; genus Flavobacterium; species Flavobacterium chilense. The sequence continues at coordinate 397,701 of NZ_LSYT01000002.1, read as the reverse complement.
CAAAAAGTGTGGCCGTTGCTTCTTCATCGACTATAGTCGAAATCAGATCAGTTATAATCGAAATATCTTCTTTTAAGAGTTTTGGACTCTGAAACACATCAGCAGTCAATGACGGGAAATTTTCAAGAGCTGCTTTGGTATTGAGATGATATGACATATAACCTAACGGATTCTGAGCAGGGAAATAATGAAACACATTCTTGTTTATTTTTCTGTTTGTGATTTTACCCACAACTTCTGCCAACTGCTCTGAGTACTCAAAAACTTCTTCAATACGTGCGTTGTTATTGTCAAAATAAAAATCCAGATTGAGGCCTTTTATAAAATTTCCGAAGTTTTTCTGCATAGGCAAAAATTTATCATAACCACCAAATATTGCCATCGGATAACTATAGGCAGAATATAAACTTGTCATTGCAGCACTGTAATTTATCCATGACGATATATCAGCGTTTGCATTTATCTTTTCTGAGCCTGGAGCAGTAAAACCATTTTCGAATAATGTTTTTATGATACGATCAAGTTTTTCGGCTTGTTCGCGATCAAAAGTAGCCTGCTCAATAGTATATTCAGCGTTGGGTACAGCATCATATGGCACCGGAACTTCTTCTGTTGCTATTGGAGCTTCAATTGTGGTCGAAGATTTCTTCACTTTTGATTCTTCACCAGACATTGGCGTATCCAATTTTTGAGGTGCTTCTACGGCTTCTTCTTTATAAATTTCGTTAATATCAATAGAATCATTTAAAGTCTGAGAGCGCTTATCCGTATAAAAAACTGAAGGAAGCCTTTGCGTTAGTTCGAAAATTACCAGATAATTATCGTTCCATCCTATTGCTTTATTTTTGCCGTTTGTTTTTAAAACAGAATATGATCCTAAATCCTGAATTGTATTAGTTTTAGGCGAATCTTTTTTTGTGATGAGTTCTTGTGTCAAAAACTGCTTCACAGCTTCTCTGTTTTTTATCGGAATCGTAACCTGATAGTACGGAATACTGTCTGAGAATTTTCCGTGTATGGTGATTTTTTGATCTAATCGAATCAACGAGGTATATTTGGTAAAATCAAGATCAGGCTTTTTACTGCTGTACTTTGTTACGATTGGATGATTCAATATCTCGGCAATACTTACTTTTTTAGAAAGTTGATTTCCGTTAAACTGAACAAAATAATCGTATTGATTTTGATTTTGGCCAAATGTCAAATAGGTAGCGAATAAAAAAATGAAAGTATAAAACTGCTTCATAAATCAGGGCGTTAATTGGATTGTATTATTCATTAAAGTCGATTTTTTAAGTACGCTGTACATACTTTGTTTTAAAAAAACGGTCTTTTTGTTTTTTGAGATTTTACTGTTTGGATTCTCTACCGACACTACATCATTATCAAAAGTATAAATCGCAATAATGCTGGCTTCTTCAAGATCTTTCTTTTTCTTTGGGTCTTTTACCACTTTTTCAGGTACGGGATAAGATGCTATTCTTTCGAAATTTTTAGCATTACTGCTAAAGTGAATCTGATCGCGCTGATTGTTTATGGTATTAACAACGGCATTCAGGGCTTTTAGATTGGCATAATTGAGTTTGATAATAAAGATATAACTGTCAAAATCTGTTTTGGTCGTTACATTAGAGATTCCGTCAATTTTGGAAGCTTTCGACTTAAAATCTTCTAATTTTTGAGAAATTTCCTGTTCGTTTGGAATTTTTACGCCATCGACTTCTTCGAGAAAAATTGCGGATTTTGTTTTAAACCATGATTTAGAAAAATCGATCATCAATGTATATTCACCACTTTGATCGTCATGGTGTTTGATTCTTTCTGTTATCTCAAAACAACTCGTTAAGAGTAAACAGCAACATAAAGCAAGAATTTTCTTCATCCCGCAAATTTATACGGAAATATTTTAAAAACCTATGACCATGATTTACTAAAAATAAAATCTGCCAAAACATCAAATTTTTAGATAATATTAACGGATTCTACTCTATGCTAACCTCCTTATTCTGTTGATTTTTCTTTAACTTTGCAACACTTATTAAAAAGTGGAATAATCTTCAAAAAAACAAAAAATAACTACTTTTTTAGAAACAGGAATTAATCAATCTGTATTTCAAAAAAATCAGATTAAAATTCTGAAATCTAAAATTTAAAATTTAAAATTATATGTTCCCATTACAAAGAAATCGTCGTTTGAGAACTAATGAATCTATTCGTTCTTTAGTTCGTGAAACCAGTTTAAGTCCACAGGATTTTATGCTTCCTATGTTTGTTGCTGAAGGAAAAGATATAAAATCAGCTATTCCTTCTATGCCGGGAATCTACCGTCATTCATTAGATAATACAATTAAAGAAGTAAAAGAGGCCTGGGATTTAGGAATCAAAGCGGTGAATATCTATGTAAAAGTAAGTGACAACTTAAAAGACAATAAAGGAACTGAAGCCTGGAACAAAGATGGTTTGATGCAGCAGACAATTCGTGCGATTAAAGATGCTGTTCCGGAAATGATTGTTATGCCGGATGTGGCTTTAGATCCGTATTCAATTTACGGACATGACGGAATTATCGAAAACGGTCAATTGATCAATGATGCAACGGTTGATGCTTTAACCAGAATGAGTTTAAGTCACGCCGAAGCCGGAGCTGATTTTGTAGCTCCTAGTGATATGATGGACGGACGTGTTCTCTCTATCAGAAAAGCATTAGAAGAGAACGGACATCACAATGTGGGAATCATGAGTTATAGTGCAAAATATGCTTCGGCATTTTACGGGCCTTTCCGCGATGCTTTGGATTCTGCTCCGGTAGATTCTCAAAATATCCCAAAAGACAAGAAAACTTATCAAATGGATTATGCTAACAGAATTGAAGGAATTCGTGAAGCATTATTAGATGTTGAAGAAGGTGCAGATATCGTTATGGTAAAACCGGGAATTGCTTATTTAGACATTGTTCGTGAGGTAAAAAATGCTGTTCATGTTCCTGTTGCAGTTTATCAGGTATCTGGTGAGTACGCTATGGTAAAGGCCGCAGCCGAAAGAGGATGGTTAGATCATGACAAAATCATGATAGAGCAACTTTATTGCATTAAGCGTGCTGGTGCCAGTATTATCTCAACTTATTTTGCTAAAGAAGCGGCAGTAATTTTAAACAAATAACATGAAAAAACTACTATTTTTATCTGCTGTTTTAGCATTGACATCGTGTAAAAAAGAAGCAACTGAAACTCCGGTTCAGGATCAGACAGAAACATATTCTGAAGGACATTCGGCAGAAGCCAAAACTCCGGAAGCTTTAGGAAAACAAATTTTTGAAGGTCAGGGAAATTGTGTTTCCTGTCATCAGCCGGATCAAAAAGTAATTGGACCAAGTCTTCAGGAAATTGCTAAAACGTATAAAGACAAAAAAGGTGATATTGTAACATTCTTAAAAGGAAATGCAGAACCTATTGTCGATCCAAGTCAGTTTGCGGTTATGAAGACTAATTTTCCGATTACACAGGCCATGTCTGATGAGGAACTAAAAGCAATTGAAACTTACATTTACAGTCATCTGAAATAATGATCAACGTTTTGTTTTATTGCTGACATACTGCTGTCACCGCTACGGTTTAAATTTGTGGCTTAATAACTAATTTTTTAAAGATGAGCATTCAAAAATTTAATGTAATTGGGATTTCGGTACGAACCACAAATGAAAACGGACAATCAGGACAAGATATTCCGGCACTTTGGAACAAGTTTATGTCTGAAGGGATTGCTGAACAAATCCCGAATAAGGCAAGTGACGCTATTTATTGTATTTATACAGATTACGAAAAAGATCACACACGTCCTTATACAACAATTTTAGGCTGTGTAGTGGAAACTTTAAATGTTATTCCGGAAGGAATGATTGCAAAAACAGTTTCTGGTGTTCATTATAAAAAATTTACAGCCAAAGGCAATCTTAAAGAAGGTGCAGTTTTTAATGAATGGGTAAGAATCTGGAATTCTGACTTAGACAGAATCTATACCGAAGATTTTGAGATTTACGGAGAGGGCGCTCAAAACCCAGAAGATGGAGAAGTTGATATTTACATTGCTATTAAATAATACCTATAAACAAAAACGGCGCTAAAATTAGCGCCGTTTTTTATGGTTTTTATATTACCAGATTTTAACTCTCTTTGCAGGATCAAGATACATCTTATCCCCTTTTTTAATGTCGAAAGCCTGATAAAAAGCATCTACGTTCTGGATTGGCACAACTGCTCTGTACATTCCCGGAGAATGCGGATCAGTTTTAACCTGACTCTTAATTGCTTCATCTCTGGATTTTGTTCTCCAAACAGTAGCCCATGAAATAAAGAAACGTTGTTCCGGAGTAAATCCGTCAATTAAACCAGGGTTTCCGTTTGCTTTTAAGTACAATTGTAATCCGTCGTAAGCAGCGTTGATTCCGCCTAAATCTCCAATGTTTTCTCCTAAAGTAAATTTACCGTCTACGTGAATTCCAGGTAGAGGCTCTAAAGCGCTGTATTGATCTGCTAAAGCAGTTCCAAGAGCTGTAAATTGTTTTAAATCTTCAGGTGTCCACCAGTCAACAAGGTTACCATCTGCATTGTAACGTGCTCCTGAATCATCAAAACCATGAGAAATTTCGTGACCAATTACAGCACCAATTCCACCATAATTAACGGCTTCGTCAGCCTGATAATTATAGAAAGGAGGTTGTAAGATGGCTGCAGGGAATACAATTTCGTTATAAGAAGGGTTGAAATAAGCATTAACCGTTTGCGGAGACATTCCCCACTCTGTTTTATCAACTGGTTTACCCAATTTAGCTAAATTTTCTGCATAAGCCCATTTTGATATGTTTTTCATGTTTTCAAAATAGGTTCCGCCTTCGTTAACATTTTTAAGTTCTAATTTAGAATAGTCTTTCCATTTATCAGGATATCCGATTTTAATGGTTAGTTTCTTTAATTTTTCGATTGCTTTTGTTTTAGTTGAAGCAGACATCCAAGGCAAAGCATTGATTCTGTTTTCGTAAGCCAACATTACATTCGCAATCATTTTCTTTGCTTTATCTTTTGCTTCAGCAGGGAATAATTTCTCTACATACAATTTTCCTAAAGCTTCTCCGGTTGCACCGTTGATCACCTGTAATGCTACTTCTTCACGCGGACGTTGTTTTAAAGCACCAGTAAGTGTTTTTCCGTAGAAATCGAAATTAGCATTTTCGATATCAGTTGTTAAAGTTGAAGCAGTTCTGTTTAATAATGACCATTTCAAATATTCTTTCCATGCTTCTACTTTCTTTTCATTTAAAGTTTTTTCTAAAGCAATCATGTAACGTGGCTGCGCTACATTTACAGAATCCAGTTTCATCATTCCGATTCCGGTGAAATATTTCTCCCATTGAATCGAAGGTGTATTTTTCTTTAAATCAGCTATAGCTGTTGGGTTGTATTGTTTTCTGCGGTCTCTTCTTTCAACACGGTCTAATCTTGGAGCAGACAATTCGATCTCTAAAGCTAAGATTTGTTTTGCACTTTCTTTTGCTTTTGCAGGAGACTCGCCAATATACTGTAACATTCTAGCAACGTGTACTTCGTATTTTTCACGTTTTTCTTTTGAATCTTTATCATCAGAGTTGTAGTAATCTTTATCAGATAATCCTAAACCTCCCGGTCCTAAGTTTACAGTGTTTTTGTTACTGTTTTTAGCATCAGCTCCAACATATACTCCAAAGAAACCAATACCACCCTGAGGTTGCATTTCGATAAAGAAATTTTGCAAATCAGTTACGTTTTTAATCGCATCGATTTTCTTTAAATAAGGCTGAAGTTGTGTAATACCTCTTTTATTACGTCCTACAGTATCCATGATTGTATTAAATAAAGCAATTGCTTTACCCTGATCTGTATTCGATTTGTACTTAGGATCTTTTGATGCTTCTTTTAAGATAGCAAGTGCATCGTTATCAGTCTTTTGACGTAGTTCATTGAAACTTCCCCATGCATTTCTGTCACTTGGAATTTCTGTTTTGTCTAACCAGGTTCCGTTTACATAACGAAAAAAGTCTTCTTTTGGACTAACCTTTGGATCCATATTGGAAAGGTTAATTCCCGGTTCTTTCTTTTTTGCATCTTGTGCCTGAACTGCAGCAACACTAATCATTGCAGAAACAACACAAAACATTGGTTTTCTTAGTTGTTTAATCATTTTTATTTATAGTTTTTAGTATATCCACAAACATATTGCAATTATTTCAAACTGTGTGTTAAATTTATCAAATAATTAACTGCAAGAAAAACAACATTTATTTTAACCAAAAAGGGTCTACAAATCAACAAACCGATTTCGTAATTTATACAAATAAAAACGGCGCTGATAAAGCGCCGTTTTTTATAATCTTACTGGATATTACCAGATTTTAACTCGTTTATCAGGATCGATATACATTTTATCTCCTTTTTTAATTCCAAAAGCCTGATAAAAAGCATCTACATTCTGGATTGGTACAACTGCTCTGTACATTCCAGGAGAGTGCGGATCGGTTTTTACCTGATTTTTAAGTGCTTCATCTCTGGTTTTCGTTCTCCAGACTGTTGCCCATGAAATAAAGAAACGTTGTTCCGGAGTAAATCCGTCAATTAAACCAGGGCTTCCGTGTGCTTTCAGGTACAATTGCAAACCATCGTAAGCTGCATTAATTCCGCCTAAATCACCAATGTTTTCTCCTAAAGTAAATTTACCATCTACATGAATCCCAGGTAAAGGCTCTAAAGCGCTGTATTGATCTGCCAAAGCCGTACCAAGTGCCGTAAATTGTTTTAGATCTTCAGGAGTCCACCAGTCTACTAAATTTCCTTCGGCATTATAACGTGCTCCTGAATCATCAAATCCATGAGAAATTTCGTGACCAATTACAGCTCCAATTCCACCATAATTAACCGCTTCGTCAGCCTGATAATTATAGAAAGGCGGTTGCAAGATTGCTGCAGGGAACACAATTTCGTTATAAGACGGGTTGTAATATGCATTTACCGTTTGTGGTGACATTCCCCACTCTGTTTTATCAACTGGTTTGTGTAATTTTTCTATTCCTTTTTTAAAGTTCCATTTATTCAGATTACGGGTATTTTCGAAATAACTTCCTCCTTCTGCTACACTTTTAATTTCAAGTGCTGAGTAATCTTTCCATTTATCCGGATATCCTACTTTGATCGTGATCTTATTTAATTTTTCTATCGCTTTTACCTTTGTAGCAGCAGACATCCAGCTTAAATTATTGATACGGTTTTGGTATGCCAAAATAACATTGTGGATCATATCGATGGCTTTGGTTTTTGCTTCAGCAGGGAATACTTTCTCTACATATAGCTTACCCAATGCTTCACCAATACTGTTGTTTACAACCTGTAACGCTTTTTCTTCACGTGGCAATTGTTTTAATGCACCTCTTAAAGTTTTACTGTAAAAATCAAAACTTGCTGTTTCAATATCTGTCGATAGTTTTGTTGCAACTGAATTTAATAAATCCCATTTCAAATATTCTTTCCATAGTCCTACTTTATTTTCAGTAAAAACAGTTTGCAAAGCTTTCATATACTTTGGTTCCATTACCACCACTGTATCTAGTTTTGCCAATCCGATACCTGCAAAATAAGCTTCCCATTTAATTGCCGGTGTTATCTTTTGAAGTTGGGCAATTGTCATTGGATTATACTGCAAACGACTGTCTCTGCTTTCTACTCTGTTCAGTCTTGGTTTAGACAATTCTGTTTCTAATGCTAAAATTCCGGCTGCACTTTGTTTGGCCTGTGCAGGAGTTTCGCCAATAAACTGCATCATCTTCTCCACATGAATCTGATATTTTGCACGTTTTTCTTTAGAATCTTTATCTTCAGAAGTGTAATAATCTTTATCAGGTAATCCTAATCTGCTTACGCCAAGGCTTACTGAATTTTTAGAACTGTTTTTTTCATCAGCTCCAATGTATATTCCGAAAAAGCCAGAACCACCTTCCGGTTCCATTTCAACCAAATATTTTTGAAGATCAGCAACGTTTTTTATGGCGTCAATTTTCTTAAAATACGGTTTTAAAGGATTTATCCCAGTTTTATTTCTTCCTACTGTATCCAAAATAGTAGCGAATAAATTAACTGCTTTTCCCTGATCTGTATTTGATTTATATTTTGGATTTTTAGATGCTTCTTTCAAAATAGACATTGCATCTTTGTCTGTCTTCTTAATCAATTCATTAAAACTTCCCCAAGTTGTACGATCACTTGGAATTTCAGTTTGACTAAGCCAGGTTCCGTTTACATATTGAAAAAAATCCTGAGTTGGACTAATTTTAGTGTTCATGTATGAAACATTAATACCGGGTTCTTTTGAAGTTGCATTCTGAGCTTTGATTGCTGTAAATGAAACTGTTAAAAAAAGTGCGCAGAACAAGGGTCTGCCGAGTTGTTTTTTCATTTATATTTAATTTTCTGGTCCTTATACAAACGTATTCTTAATATTTGGAACGCTATGTTAAAATTTTTGAAATAATCATGAAAAAATAAATTTTAAATACCATTTGATAGATACTATCAAATATTTTCATGTATTTAACGGGGGCATTTTACGAATTATTAAAATAGTTTTCGAAATATTTGCCTATCAAATTAAAGTCAAAATGAGAGCAAAAATTCAGAATGCCGTTTCAGGAAAAATTGATGCCATCGGATTACCGATTTTGGCTTTATGCTGGGTAAGTTTTTTTTGGGGAACTACCTGGTTAGCATCAAAAGAAGGTGTAAAACATATGCCTGCCTTGCAATTGGCCACTATTCGTCAGGTTTTAGGCGGGGTTTTGTATGTGGGTTATTTTATCTTAAAAAAAGAACCCTGGCCAAAAGGCAAACAATGGCGCACTATTATCATATTAGCTATTTTGAATTTTGTTTTAAGCAATGGCTTAAGTACCTGGGGCGTAAAATATATCAGCAGCGGACTGGGTGCTATTATCAGTGCACTTTTCCCAATCTGGATTATTATAATCAACTTTTTTAATGGTCAGAAAATTGCCAGAATGGCTTTGATGGGAATTCTAATTAGTTTTGGCGGAATCTGTATCATTTTTATAGATTATATCACCGATTTTTTAAAGCCTGATTTTCAATTCGGAATTATCCTGATGACAGCTTCAACTGTATCCTGGGCATTTGGGATTCTGGAAACTAAAAAAAAGGCCGCCAGTTTTAATCCTTATTTTAGTTTAGGCCTGCAAATGTTGATTTCAAGTGTTTTCCTTATCGGAATTACTGAGGCTTCAGGAGTCAATATTCCATTAAGTGAAATTCCTTCTGCATCCTGGTGGGCTATTATTTATTTGGTACTCATTGGTTCTGTCCTTACGTTTATTGCTTTTATCTATACATTACAACATCTTCCTACAGAAATAAGCAGTATTTACGTTTACATCAATCCTATTGTAGCAATGATTTTGGGATCTTTTATTTTTGGTGAAACGTTAACGCAGGCCATTGTAATTGGTGCTGCTGTAACTTTGGCAGGAATATATCTTGTAAATAAAGCAATTAGAAAAAATAGGGTTTAAATTGTTTTTCATCACAAGTTGCACGAATTTTCACTAATTAATTGCTTGTTGATGTCTCCGGCGATTTGATTTGTCGAAATTCTTGTAATTAGTGGCATAAACTTCAATTGATTTAAGCTGTTAAAAAGATGATAATTTCAGCTTTTAAAATGCCCTTTTTGTATTTTTGCGCCAAATTATTTTTATGAAATCGTTTCTATACAAATACCGAAAATTTTTTATTGTTCTAATTGTATTTTCGGCTGTCACCATATCTCTATTTTATTCGGCTTTAAAGCCACAAAAAACATTACCTATTTTCAATCCTGCTGATGTAAACCCTGAATTGGTAGACAGTACAGTACAGTACAAAAGTAAATACCATACTATTGCAGATTTTAAGTTTGTAAATCAAAATGGAGACACGATTACTCAAAAGAATTATGAAGGAAAAATTTATGTTGCCGACTTCTTCTTTACAACTTGCGGATCTATCTGCCCAAAAATGACTACAAATCTGGAAGATGTTCAAAAAGCAGTTTTAAACAATCCAAAAGTAATGTTGCTTTCTCACACAGTTTTTCCTGAGGTTGACAGTATTCCGGTTTTGAAAGCGTATGCGATAAAACATGGTGTTGTAGACAGCAAATGGAATTTGGTTACCGGCGATAAAAAAGAGATCTACACTATGGCCAGAAAATCATATCTGGCAGTTAAACTTGGTCGTCCTGATCAATTGTATGATATGGTGCACACGGAGAATTTTGTTCTGGTAGATCAAAAAAGACGTGTTCGCGGATTTTATGACGGAACAAATAAAGAAGAAATCAAACGTCTTTTAGAAGACATTAATTTCCTTTGTCAGGAGTAAAATCCCTTATTTTTAGAAACATTTAGCATTTCCCTTAGTGTTAAATGCCTTGAAATAAAGAATAATTGTCTACTTTTGCAATCTAAATTCAATCTAAATAAGCTTGCAAAATACAATCCACACCCTGAAAAAAGGCGAGAAAGCCATTATCAAAGATTTTGATATCGATTTGATTCCCCTAAAATTATTAGAGATGGGTTGTTTGCCGGGCAACGTAGTAGAATTGCTTCAAATTGCTCCTTTTGGAGATCCATTATATTTAGATATTAATGGTTCACACGTAGCCATTCGTGTTGAAACTGCTCGTGAAATTGAAGTTGAACTTATCAAAACCAATTTGTAATGAGCATTCAAAATATCAATGTTGCCCTTATTGGGAATCCAAATACAGGAAAAACTTCTGTTTTTAATCAGCTTACAGGTTTAAATCAACAAGTGGGAAATTATCCCGGAATTACGGTTGAGAAAAAAATTGGGTTCTGTAAATTACCTCACAACATCAAAGCCAACATTCTGGATTTACCGGGAACTTATAGTCTTAACGCCAGTTCTATGGACGAAAGTGTGGTAATTGAACTTTTACTGAATAAAAACGACAAATTATATCCGGATGTTGCAGTAGTTGTAACAGATGTTGAAAATCTGAAACGAAATTTACTGATTTACACACAAATAAAAGACCTTGAAATTCCAACAATCTTAGTGATCAACATGTCTGATCGTATGGAAAGCAAAGGAATTACTCTGGATATCCCATATTTGGAGGAAAAACTAAAAACTAAAATTGCTTTAGTAAGTTCTAGAAAAGGTTTAGGAATTGAGGAATTAAAAGAACTTATTGTTTCATACAAAACCATTCCTCATGAACCTTGTTTAAATGCTTCTGTAATGGATCCTGAATATTTTCAAAATTTGCAACAGGCATTTCCAAATCAGTTATTGTATAAATTATGGCTGGTGATTACGCAGGATGTGAATTTTTCGAATCTGGACCGAAATGAAATCAGAAGTACCTTTACCAAATCACATTCTGAATTAAAACGCTTACAGCAAAAAGAAACTATAAAACGTTATCAGTTTATAAACGATGTTTTAAAACAGGGTTTACAGGTAGATGCTTCAATGGCAAAAGATATCAGAGCTAAACTGGATCGTATTTTAACCCACAAGGTTTGGGGTTATGTAATTTTCTTAGCGATATTATTTTTGATTTTCCAGTCGATTTTTAGCTGGTCAACCATTCCGATGGATTTTATCGATAGTACTTTTGCTTCTTTAAGCACCTGGGTTGCAGCAGAACTACCAAGCGGAATTTTAACCGATTTACTTTCACAGGGAATTGTACCGGGAATTGGCGGTGTAATTATTTTCATTCCGCAAATTGCCTTTCTGTTTTTATTTATTTCCATATTGGAGGAAAGCGGTTATATGAGCCGTGTGGTTTTTTTAATGGATAAAATCATGCGTAGATTTGGTCTTTCCGGAAAGAGTGTTGTGCCTTTAATTTCAGGAACTGCCTGTGCTATTCCGGCAATTATGGCAACCCGAAATATCGAAAACTGGAAAGAACGTTTGATTACCATTCTGGTAACTCCGTTTACAACCTGCTCGGCAAGATTACCTGTTTATACTATTATTATTTCACTGGTCATTCCTAACGAACGTGTTTTTGGTATTTTAAATATGCAGGGACTGGCTTTAATGTTGTTGTATTTATTAGGTTTTGGAACTGCAATTCTTTCGGCTTATGTATTAAACAAAATATTAAAAATCAGCGCAAAAACCTATTTTGTTGTTGAGATGCCAAGTTATAAACTGCCGTTGTTTAAGAATGTAGCGATTAATGTGGTAGAGAAAACCAAAGCTTTTGTTATGGGGGCGGGTAAAATTATCCTGGCCATATCTGTTATTTTATGGTTTTTAGCGTCATACGGACCCGGAAAAGATTTTAACGAAGCTGAAACTATCGTAAAAGAACGATTTGCTGATACGCCGTTGGATGAAACCCGATTTGAAAACGAAGTGGCTTCTCAGAAATTAGAGAATTCCTATATCGGGATTATGGGAAGAGCAATTGAACCTGCTATTTCGCCATTGGGTTACGACTGGAAAATTGGAATTGCGATTATCAGTTCGTTTGCTGCCCGCGAAGTTTTTGTGGGAACATTGGCAACTATTTACAGTGTTGGAAATAGTGATAACGAAGCTACTATAAAAAGCAAAATGCAGGAAGAAATAAATCCTGAAACCGGACATAAGATCTTTAATTTTGCTTCAGGAATTTCTTTATTGTTATTCTATGCTTTTGCCATGCAATGCGCCAGCACACTTGCTATTACCAAAAAAGAAACCAATTCATGGAAATGGCCTGCCATGCAGCTTGTCTTAATGAGTGGCCTTGCCTATTTTGTCGCGCTTTTTGCGTATCAACTCTTAAAATAAACGATTATGGTACAAGAGATTATTGCCTTTGTCATATTATTTATCGCTGTAGGTTATCTGATTAAGAAATTCTTTTGGAAATCTAAGAAGAAAAAAGATTGCGGTGACGGAAATTGTGGTTGCAGTTAGATTTAATTTCCCTGTAACATTATTCATACAACTTTAAATAGAAATAGACATTGTGGTTAACTACTGCAATGTCTGTTTTATTTTTAAAGCATTTCAAAAAACAGCACACGAAAAATTAAAAACCTGTTTTTCAAATAGATATACAATACTTTACAGATACACGAAAGTCTTAATCTGTTACATTTAAGACGTTTAGGTCCTGTCTTGGTGATACAGAAGAAATAAATTTGCAAAAAAATAAGTCATTCAAAACTTGCTTATTTAAGACAAAAACATTTCAGATGAAAAAGATAGTATGTTTGTTATTATTAGTTCAAAGCGCATTTATAATAGCACAAACAAAAACAGTAGTTACTCCTTATGGAGAAAAAGTAACCATAAATATAAACACTGTTAACACTGCAGATAATGGTTTAACCAAAACTGATGAAAATGTTCAATTGGGAGGAACCCTACTTAAGCCCACTACTATTGAAACCGATGCTGATAATACATTAGCCATCTCAAATCTGCAGGCAGGCGTTATAACAGACGATATATTGGTTGCCAATGCTGCAGGCGTATTAAAAAAAATATCTTCAGAATTACTCACCAATAATTGGAGCTTGTCAGGGAATGCCGGCACCATACCAGGCACAAATTTTCTTGGAACAACCGACGATAAGTCTTTGATGTTTAAGTTAAACAATCAGATATCCGGTATGCTTACCAGTCCAACTAATGGAGCCAACACTTCATTTGGGTATTTATCATTGATGAATCCTGATGTAGAGAATGGTGGAATAAGCAATTCGGCTTTTGGAGTAGGTTCACTACTCGCCAATACTACCGGGACAAACAACACTGCGATGGGGATGACTGCACTTCAGAACAATAAAACAGGTAAAAACAACGCTGCAATAGGCAGCAGTGCTTTAGGCAGTAATGAGATAGGAAATGACAATACATCAATGGGGGCATGGGCGCTATATGCTGTAAAAAACGGTTCTGGAAACACTGGTGTGGGGCTGTCTGCCGGGTATAACGTGCTAGGAGATTTTAATACATTGATTGGTTATAAGTCTGGTTTTCATATCGAAACAGGTTCAAATAATATAGTAATAGGAGCAAACTCAACTGGAGATATAAATCCTTCTACACCAACTGCAAGTAATGAATTGAACATAGGAAACACCCTGTTTGGGACTGGAATAAACGGTGCAGTTGGAGGAACAGCAGGTAAAGTAGGTGTTAATACTAATAGTCCTCAAGCAGAATTAGATGTAAATGGAAAAGCTAAAATACGTAATTTACCAGCAGGTGCAACAGCAGACAAAATCGTTACTGCTGATACAGATGGAAATTTAAGAACCCTTTTGCCTGCAGATTTAGTTCCTGCTACAACAGTATCCAACACTTCATTAGTAAATACTCTAACAACAACAGTAAACGACGTGACTGGAACTGCTGTTAATATTATCAATAGCAATACTTTAACAGCTACAAACGGAAGTTTAATATCAACTATAAATGGCGTAGAAACAACACCTGCAGTTTCTGTACTCATTTCTGCGAACAATGGCTTAACAGCAACTAATGGCAATGTGCAATTAGATGGTGCATTAATAAAACCAACTACAATAACTACTGATGCTGCCAATACATTGGCAGTTGCAGGCTTACAATCGGCAAGTCCTACTGGTACTGATAATATAGTAGTTGTGAATTCATCTGGAGTTTTGTCAACACTTGACCGCTCAATTTTAAACAACGGCTGGCTGTTAAAAGGAAATGCAGGTACAAACCCGGCTAATAACTTTTTAGGAACCACTGATGATCAACCATTATTTTTCCGCATAAATAATAATTATGCAGGTCACATAGCGGAAAATAATACCTCATTGGGTAACAGTTCATTAAATCCTTTTGTTACGGGTCAATTTAATACAGCTATGGGCAGCAATAGCCTCTCAGCTCTTACAGATGGTACTAACAATACGGTTACAGGTGTTCAAAATTTTCAGGGTCTTACTTCTGGTAGTTATAATGTAGCTATGGGTGTTGAGAATATTGGAGCCCTCACTAGTGGTTGGAATAATATAGCCATAGGTGCTGGTAATCTTTCAATTGAGACTGGTAATCAAAATATAGCTATAGGTGCAGGTGTAGGCCAGGGATTGTTAAATGGTTCCAGTAATATCTTGATAGGTGGAAGTACCAGCTACAGGATAGATGCTTCTGGCCCAGATAAAAGTAATGAGCTGAACATCGGTAATGCCTTATTTGGTAAGGCGATAAATAGTGCCATTGGTACAGCCAGTATCGGTATCAATACCAACAATCCCGGCAACACATTTGAAGTTAAATCTGCTGCAGCAAATACATCGGGCCTTAGGCTAAGCAATTTAACATCAACAAGCCCAGCAACAGCGGCAAGTGTTGCAACGCTAGGTATAAATGCTACCGGCGATGTTGTTGTTGTAAATAGTGCTCCGGCTACTACAACCAATACTTTAGTTGCTGCGAATGGGAACTTGGTATCTACCGTAAATGGGGTGGCAAGCACGCCTGCGGTACCCGTATTAATTTCAGCCAATAATGGCTTAACAGCAACTATTGGCAATGTACAATTGGGTGGTACATTGACACAAACACCTACAACAACCATTACTACAGATGCAACCCATACATTAGCAATTGCTGGCTTGCAAACAACAACTACTCCTGTTACAGATAATATAATACTTGCAGATCCAACAACGGGTGTTTTAAAAACAAAGAGCTCAAATTTGTTTGCGTGGAATTTGTTGGGTAACGCTGGCACAAACCCGGCAATAGGAGGAACAGGTACCGACTTTTTTGGCACTACTGACAGTAAGTCTTTAATGTTTCGAGTTAAGAATGTTGCGGCTGGTATGGTTGGTATTGATGTTAGTGGTAATTATAACACTGCATTAGGTTTACAAACACTCACTAATTGGACAGGTATAGGAACAACATACAACGGTTCATCAAATACAGCTTTAGGATATAACGCCTTAGCTATAGGTGGTACTGTTAGTGACAATACTGCTGTTGGAGCTAATGCATTGAAAAAGGCAACAGGTAGTACTTTTGCTGGTAATACAGCTGTCGGTTCTGCAGCACTTGCAAATGCTAATAGTAGCACTCTTTTAGGACGAAATACAGGTATAGGTTTCCTTGCGCTTACTGCTAATACTTCTGGTTCTTATAATACAGCTTTAGGAGCAAGTTCAATGAATTATAATACAACTGGAGGATACAACGTAGCATTAGGTAATCTAACACTTCAAAATAGCACTACAGGAAGCTACAATATAGCTATAGGTAATGGCGCTGGTATGGCTGCTGGCATGACTGGTAGCAGTAATATTATTATTGGTGGCACACCTGATGCCACAACAGCTATTAATACTTCTTCGGCCGCAGCCAGTAACGAGTTAAACATTGGGAATACGTTATTTGGCACTGGCATTAATGGTGCTATTGGAAATACAACTAGTAAAATAGGTATTAATACCAATGCTCCTATTGCTACATTAGATGTACGTGGTGCTGTAAGAACAGGAACACCAGATATAGCTCTCGCTATAGGCACAAATTCTTTTGCAGGAGGAAATGGAGCGGAAGCTTCTGGACTAAATTCCTTTGCATTTGGTGCTGCTTATACAAGCCCAGTTTCAGGAGCTACATCTCCCGCAGGTAAAGCAACGGGTGAGGGTGCCATAGCTTTTGGCACCTCAATTGCAAGTGGTGGTTTATCATTTGCTGTTGGTAACAGCAATACTTCATCAGGGGAACTTTCTACTTCTTTTGGACAAGGTAACACAACAGGGGGTAGATTTTCAGCAACAATAGGACAAAACAATAACATTGCCCCAACAGTTGATCCTGCCGGTGGATTCGTATCACCCTATAGACTGTCCGCCTCGTTTGCCACTGGTTACAACAACCAAATAAACGCCTCTAATTCTGCAGCATTTGGGTCTTCTAATACTATTAACTCCACCAAAGGGGGACAAAATGGTGTCGCTATGGGTACATTAAATGTAATAGACGGTAATAGTTCTGTTGCAATGGGGCGAGAAAATACTACTACATCTTCTTATTCAGTGGTTATAGGATATCAAAACAAGATTAATGATAACGTTAGTACTTACAGTGTTGCTGCGGGTAATGGCAATAATATTTACAATAGTAAACAAGCTTTTGTAGCCGGATCTGGAAATATTATCGGGTCGTCAATACCTACTAATATTGGAGACTATAGTGCTGCATTTGGCAACACTAATAAAATAGGAACCACTACTCCTGCTTCAGCTGCCTTTGTTGCAGGACAAAATAATACTGTTAATGGTAATTATTCTGCTGCAATAGGCTATACTAATTATGTTTATGATCAATATGCCGTTGCTATGGGCTCTAATGCTACTGTAGCCGCAACACACAAAGGAGCATTTGTTTTTGGTGATAATTCAAACAGTTCAGCTATTGCATCTACTGCTAGTAATCAATTCACAGGAATGTTTAATGGGGGATATCGATTATTAACTAACAGATTAGACCTTACAAAAGGCATGACTATGGATGTATTGGGGAATGTTGTTCTGAGTGGTTCAATAACTGCAACAGCAGCATTTACTCCTTCTGATATACGTTTGAAAAAAGATATTCAGACCTTAACTGGTGTACTAAATAATATCAAACAATTACGAGGTGTAACCTATTACTGGAAAGACGCTGCAAAAGGCACCGACCTACAGCTTGGTATGAT
This sequence comes from Flavobacterium chilense, assembly GCF_001602525.1. Taxonomy (GTDB): domain Bacteria; phylum Bacteroidota; class Bacteroidia; order Flavobacteriales; family Flavobacteriaceae; genus Flavobacterium; species Flavobacterium chilense. The sequence goes on along the minus strand of NZ_LSYT01000002.1, from coordinate 379,908 downwards.
TGCTCAGGAGTTAGAAAAAGTATATCCTGAATTGGTTTTTACCAATAAAGAAACAGGTTTTAAAGTTGTAAATTATGCTCAGTTTACCGGCGTATTACTTGAAGGTGTTAAAGAACAACAAACACAAATTGAAGATCTTAAATCTGAGGTCGAAACTTTGAAAAAACAAGTACAGGAAATTAAAGATTTATTGAAAAAATAAAACAACATTTAAGAGGTTACCAAAATAAAACTCCAGTAATTCAAACCTGACAGATTTAAAAATCTGTTAGGTTTTTTATTAATGAATATAAGATGATTATCAGTAGCCTTGCTTTTTATAAAAACAGATACAGTCTGTAAAAAATTATCAATAGAAAATTTGTCTTTTATTATTACATAAAAAACTTTTAAGGCCTATTTGTCCTTTTTTTATCAGTTAATTTTGATAAATTAAATTCGAAGAAAATGTCACAAGAAGAAAAATTAGAAATTATAAGAGACAATAGAGTTGCAAGATTACTATGGTTTACATTAGGTTTTTTATGTGCTGTTGCAATAACTTACTTGTTCGTACAACGTTAGTCTCAAACTAAGTTATTTACTTCACTCCTTCCCACTCTGCATAAAAATGAGCCAGAAAGGTTTCCATAAAGCGATGTCTCTCGGCAGCTATTTGCTTTCCTGTTTCGGTATTCATTTTGTCTTTTAGCAGCAAAAGCTTTTCATAAAAATGATTTATCGTTGGAGCGTTATTCTTTTTATATTCCTCTTTGGTCATATTGGTAATAGGTGCAATTTCCGGATTATACAGAGCCCTGTTTTTAAATCCTCCATAATTAAATGCCCTTGCTACACCAATTGCCCCAATTGCATCTAAACGATCCGCATCCTGAACAATATCTAATTCTACAGAGGAAAACTTCTTTTCGAAATTTCCGCCTTTAAACGAGATGTTTTCAATAATATTTACCACATGCTGAATAGTATCTTCAGAAGCCTTTTCAGATTCTAAAAATAAACGTGCCGTTCTTGGTCCGATAGTTTCATCTCCGTTATGAAATTTACTATCTGCAATATCATGAAGTAAGGCTCCTAATTGTACAACTGTAGTATCACAATCTGTGTTTTTTGCAATCAAAAGTGCATTTTTATAGACACGTTCAATATGAAACCAATCGTGCCCGCCTTCGGCATCGTTTAATTTCTCTTTTACAAAAGCAATAGTTTTATTTATAAGTTCAGGATTATTCATAGTTTTACTTTAAAAAAAATGTTGATTGCTAAAGAAAACCTTAGCAATCAACAAAATATTATTTTTTAATGTGAACATTAAGAATCAATTGCAATATCAATCTAAAGTCTACATTTTAAAATCTGCGATCAGAAATCTATAATTTCGCTGGTTCAACCCATTTAAAGATATGACCTTCAGCAGGAATTACCAGTCTTTCAGAAATTTTTGCCATACGAGCTGGTAGTTTCATTAAGTAATCACGGGCTTTTTCGGCTTCATCTGTCAAATTCGAAATTTTATCAATTTCCCATTTGTTGATTAGTTTTTGCATGATGTCTACATAATCGTTTGCTGTATAAACCCCAATACGTTGCGCAGAATCTGAAAATTGCTCAAAAGCTGAACTGATCTTCTGACCAGATTCTCTTAAGAAATGAGCCGGCATCACGATTTTTTGTTTCATCATGTATTGAAACGCTAACATCATTTCGCTTGGATCTACTGCAAAAATACGGGTAACAAATTCGCTGTAGGCATGGTGATGACGCATTTCGTCTCCTGCAATCATTTTACACATTTTAGACAACTTGTTATCACCAAATTTCTTAGCCATTTGTGCTACTCTGTTGTGCGAAACATAAGTTGCTAATTCCTGGAAGCTGGTGTATACAAAGTTTTTGTATGGGTCAGATCCAGTTCCAATATCAAAACCGTCGTTGATTAAATGCTGTGTCGTCATTTCAATTTCACGCATATTAACACGACCGGACAAATACAAGTATTTATTAAGCAAGTCACCATGACGGTTTTCTTCTCCGGTCCATTGTCTGATCCATTTTGACCAGCCATTTCCACCATTTTCTACCTGGTTTACTCCTTCTACATCCATTAACCACGATTCATAGGTTGGCAAGGCTTCTTCGGTAATTGTATCACCAACAAGCGTTACCCAGAAATCATATGGCAATTCTTTAGCAATTTCACGTAACTCTTTTACCTCCTCAAAGAAATTTTCTCCTTCAGAATTAGGTAAAAAGTCTGACGGCTGCCAAATTTTTTCCACTGGAATTAAATACTGTTCAACGAAGCTATCCACGTTTTTTTCCAAAAACTGCATTACTTCTAATCTAATGTTTTTTATAGACATTACTTATTTAAGATTTGGGATTTAGGCTTTTAGTTTATTTTACTAAAAGCAAAAATCTATTTATACTCGTTTACTCCTTCTACAACTGCCTTCTCTGTTAAAGCCATTAACTCGGCAAAATCATAATCTTTTACTGCCATTGCTTTATGTGCGGTAAAACTAAGACGGTTTCCTAAACCAACCGGGAACATGCCATAACGTACCATTTTCCATGAATTATTTATACTTACCGGTACAACATAAGCTGAGGGTGCATATTTACATAGGATTTTTAAGCCGCTTTGTGCAAATTCTTTTGGCTTTCCTGTTTTACTTCGTGTTCCTTCAGGAAAAATTACAGCAGATCTGGTATTTTTTTCGATATATTCAGACAAGCCTTTGATTACAGGAATCGCTTGTTTAGGGTCTTTTCGGTCGATTAAGACAGATCCTCCGTGACGTAAATTAAATGATACACTTGGGATTCCGCTTCCTAACTCTTTCTTACTTACAAATTTACAATGAAAACGTCTAAAGTACCAAATCATTGCAACGATATCGTACATACTTTGGTGATTCGATACAAATATTACCGGAACTCCGGTTGGAATGGTATCTGCACCTTGTATTTTATAGGTAGTTCCCACAAGATTGGTGCATTTTAAAAGGCAAAAATTGAGATAATCAACACTTTTTTTGTGCGCCTGATAACCAAAAACATTTAGGCAAATCCATTGTATTGGGTGAAAAACCGCCAGACACAATCCAAAACATAAATAGTAAATAACTGATATCGGATACGAAATTATCTTTTGCATGCTTAAAAAATTAATTGCCAAAAGTAGTAAATATATTTTTAGCCTTATAAAAATTGAAAACAATAAGCGTTTTTATGGTTTAATTGTACCTTTGCTCCATAATTTGCAATTTTTTTCTGAATTAAATGAACTTCACCTACCCTAAAAATGAACGCTTAAAGAGCAAAACTACGATTGGATTACTATTTTCTGAAGGAAAATCGGTATCAAAATATCCGCTTCGTCTGGTTTATCGTCAAGCGGAAGATGATGCTGAAGAAAAAATTAAAATTGGGGTTTCGGTTTCTAAAAAATATTTCAAAAAAGCCGTTGACCGTAATTACTTTAAACGAGTTTTAAGAGAAACTTACCGACTGAACAAACATTTGCTTCTGGATAACATTCAGGAGCCTTATTCTATCATGTTTTTTTATCAGACCAAAGACAAATTATCCTACCAAGAAATCAATACCAAAACGATTCAGTTGTTTGAGAAATTCCTGCAACAAGTAAATAAAACTCCTGACTCTGAAAACAAATCAGAATTGTAATCCACGTTAAGCAACTTAATTTATCAAATTGAATAAAAAATTATAAAAAAATTGTAGTTTTAACTTTAATTTGAAATATTATGCGGTATATTTTCTTTTTATTCTTTGCCTTTTTGACTCTTTCAGGTTGTGCTAAAAAAGAAGCTAACCAAGTTGTCAATGATTTATCTATTTCTGCAGTAAAGGTTTCTTCACCCGCTCAGCCTAATGAAGATGCTGTTATTGAACAAAAAATTATAAAACAGGCTTATCTTAAATTTGAAACAAGTGATCTGGAAGATACATATAATCAGATTCAAACTGCGATTAAAGCAAACAAAGGAAATATTCAAAATGACTCTCAATCAAAAAACTACAACAATATTACCCGTAATATAACGATTCGTATTCCTAGCCAGAATTTTGACTCCTTTTTACAAGCCATATCTAAAGGTGTTTCTTATTTTGATCAAAAAGATATTTCTTCTCAAAATGTTACGGAAGAATATATTGATCTGAATTCGAGATTAAATACAAAACGGAAACTGGAGGCACGCTATTTAGAGATATTGCAAAAAGCCAATAAAATCAGTGAGATTTTAGAAATTGAAAAACAGATTTCGGCTATCCGTGAAGAAATTGAAGCCAAAGAAGGACAGTTGAAATACCTTGAAAGCCGTGTTTCTGAAAGTACTGTTTCGATTGAGTTTTATAAGACGATTGCACAAAAGGAGAGTGTTAAAACTTCGTACGGATCAAAAATATGGACTGCTATTCAATCCGGTTTTTTTAGCCTGTCAGAATTTTTAATTTCAATCATTAGCGTTTGGCCATTTATTATAGTATTTTGCATCCTTGCTTATTTTATTAGAAAAAGATTTAAAAGAAAAAAACAATAATCATGTATCCTTATTTCAAAAAGAAATTCATTATACCCGCTGTTGCTGCAGGATTTTTATTTATTGGAACTAGTTTCAAAGACGATTTTTTTGAGATTGCCAAGCAAATAGAAATTTTCACCACTTTGTTTAAAGCCGTAAATACAAACTATGTCGACGAAACAAATCCCGGCGATTTGATGGATAAAGCCATTAAAAGTATGCTGGGAAGTTTAGACCCTTATACGGTTTATTTTAACGAGCAGGATGTGGTCAATTTTAAAATTAACAATACTGGAGAATATACCGGAATTGGCGCTTTGATTTCAAGAAAAAAAGATCGCTTAATTGTGCGTGAGCCTTATAAAAATTATCCTGCTGATAAAGCCGGACTTAAAGCAGGTGACGAAATTATTCAGATTGGTGATGTTATGATTGCCGATTTTAAAGATGATGCTTCTCAATTATTAAAAGGAACCAAAAACACTAAAATCGCCATTAAATATCTTCGTCAGGGAAAAACTTTTACGACTGAACTGGTTTTGGATGAAGTTGATATTAAATCGGTTCCGTTTTATGGAAAAATTGATGATAAAACGGGTTATATTGTTTTGGCACATTTTAGCCGAAAAGCTGCTACTGAGGTAAAAGACGCTCTTGAAAAGCTTAAAGCCGATGGTGCGAAACAAATTGTACTTGATTTAAGAGGAAATCCGGGTGGTTTATTAAATGAAGCTATTGATATTTGTAATTTATTTGTTCCGAAGAATGAAGTAATTGTAACAACAAAATCAAGAATTGAGAAACATAATAATACTTACAAAACAACGAAAGAGCCTGTAGATACTGAAATTCCGTTGGCTATTTTAGTAAATGGAAGAAGTGCATCGGCATCTGAAATTGTATCGGGCGCTTTACAGGATTTAGACCGTGCTGTGATTTTAGGAAGCCGCAGTTTTGGTAAAGGTCTGGTTCAGCGTTCTGTTGACCTGACTTATGGAACTCAGCTTAAAGTGACTATTTCAAGATATTACACTCCTTCCGGACGTTGTATTCAGGCATTGGATTATGCGCACAAAGATAAAAATGGTGTTGCGCAAAGAACTGATGCTAAAAACTTTAATGCTTTTAAAACACGAAAAGGAAGAACTGTTTATGATGGCGGAGGTGTTTTGCCGGATATTGAATTAGACGAAGCTAAAATGAGTCCGATTACAAGTGCATTATTAAAAAATGACGGGATTTTTGATTATGCTACCACTTATTACTACAAGAATCCAAACCTGGGAGATAAGATCCCAACTATTACAGATGCTGATTATACAAGTTTTAAGCAGTACTTAAAAACGAATAAAATTAATTTTGATACTGAAACTGAGGTTGCTCTGAAAAATACTCTGACTGCCGCCAAAAACGAAAAAATCGACGAAACAATTGCTCCTGAATACCAACAATTACTGGCTGCTCTTGAAAAAAGTGAAACTACTCTATTAGACAAAAACCAGAAAGAAATCAGAAATCTTATTCAGGAAGAACTGATAAAAAGATATCAGTATCAGGAAGGTTTATATCAATATTATATTAAAAACAATTCAGAAATTAAGAAAGCGGTAAGCGTTTTAAATAATCAGACTGAGTATAAAACGATTTTAAAAATGTAAACAAAATGAAGCTTTGTAGCGCCCTATTTCTGTTTATTATTTACAATTTATCGGCACAACAAAAGAGCATTGAAACTATTTATTTCGAATTCGACAAATTCGACCTTACACCAAAACAAACCGAAATTGTAAACCAATTTATTAAAAGTATTGACAGCTCTAAGGTAGAGTCTATACAAATTTATGGCTATTGCGATGATCGCGGAAACGATGATTATAACTTTCGCTTATCAAATAATCGTGCCAATACGATTCAGAAATTGTTGATTACCGCAGGATTTAATCAAAGTAAAATCGTGATTTTAGAAGGTAAAGGCCGTGTTGTTTTAAGACTTGACACGGTTGAGAACTTACATGAAACTCGTTCTAAAAACCGGCGGGTTGATTTGATTGTGGTTAAAAAAACAGCTTCGGGAAAGGAATCCACAATTCGTTCACCAACAAAATCAAAGTTGGTGATAAGATTTTCCTGGATAATATACTGTTTGACATAGGAAGTGCGAGACTTACCTGGGCTTCTAAAAAAGAGTTAGATAAAGTCGCAACTATTTTACAAAATCAGAAAAATGTGCAATTTGAAATAAGAGGTCACGTTTGCTGTACTCCTGAAATATATAGTGACGGAATTGACAAGGACACTAAGGAAAGAAGACTTTCGTGGAACCGAGCCAAAACCGTTTTTTATTATCTTAGTTCTAAAAAAATCTCTAAAAACCGAATGTCTTATCAGGGCTGTGGCAATAAATTTCCTTTGGGAAAAGGTGATAATCTTGATCGCCGTGTTGAATTTTTGATTACTAAGATTTAATTTATTTCTCTAATAACATTAAAAAATAAGTTTTTATTTTTCTTAAAGTTTTACTCTAAAACAAATTACTAAACGTTTATTCTAAAGAGAGTTATAAAAAAAGATAAAATACATTTTTTGTTATCGCAACTTTATGACTTTACGTTTTTTTTCGTTATTCACGAACCATTTCAATATGCGGAATATCATCTTCCAGGTACATCTCGCTGGTTTGTATGAATCCGTGGCTTTCGTAAAATTTCTTTAGATACAATTGAGCTCCAATAGTAATTTTATCTTTATTGAAGTTTGATTTTATGGCGGCAATAGCTTCACGCATTAAATCATGTCCCCATTTTCGATCACGATAATTAGCATCTACTACAACTCTGCCAATCGAAGCATTATCAAAACTAATTCCGGCATCAAACAAACGTACATAAGCAACAATTTTACCCTCATATTCTCCAATTAGGTGTAATGCTTTCTTGTCTTTGCCATCAAGGTCTAAATAAACGCAATTTTGCTCGACTACGAAGATCTCACTTCTTAGTTTGAGCAAATCATATAACTCATGAACTGTTAGTGCCTCAAACGGCTTTATTTTCCATTTTAATTCCATTTGCCTCTTGTTTGTGGTTTTGGGATTCTTGTTTATTTGTGTTAGAAGCAAAATTACACGAAATATTATCAAATGAAAATCCCGATTGCAATTTGACAATCGGGATTTTTATTTTGTTGTGTTTTTTTGATTACTTCTTCTTCATTATAATTTCCATGCTTTTGTATTCTTTACCATTTTTAACATCAAACATTTCCATTTTACGGGTTTTAGGATCAATGATGGTGTAAAGCTCACGATATGGAGTTTTGATTCCGTTCATTGGGTTTACAACATCTCCTTTTAGTTCGATACTTTTTGTCTTATCATCGTACTTGCCATAAGCGACCATCATTCCGGTGCCCATATTGTCGATAAAAGTGGTTGTATATTCCTTGCTTGCATTATTATAGGCAAGTGTGCTTCGTCCAACAAATGGCTGACCCATCATTTTTCCCTGATAGTTGGCTTCCTGATAACGTCCGCCAAGAATCATTTTAATATCTGCAACAGAACTGGCTTTTTCAGGTTTTCCATTTGGTTCAGACCAAAAGGTCATATCACAGTTCCATGTTCCTATTTCATCTGCCATCAATTTATGTGGAGCTCCCGGTGTTGCATAAGCCTGCCAGGCTTTCATTTGTGCTACAGAATCTAATGGTTCTTCGGCAACTTGTTCTTTCGATTGAATACTATCAGACTCTTTTGTCGTAACGGTATCAGTCTTTACTTCTTTTTTACAAGAGATAAAACATAGCGTTACTAATACTAATGTTGTGGCTAATTTTTTCATAACTATTTGTTTTATTGTTTGTTATAAAACAAAAGTATGAAATATAATGATGTCTTTCTTTCAGCCTAATGTATAAGTTCTTTTGTGATAATGTTTTGTAAATTTCAAACACCTGAATGCTTATCTCTTATCGATTTTAACTGATTTGATAATTGCTTCAAGATCGAACATTAAATCTCTTTCTTCATTTGAAGGTGAATAACAAAATCCTTCTATGACCAAAATTCTATTGTACATTTCGTCTACAATTGCATAATTGATGAATGGTCCGGACATAAAATCATTCTTTAGCTCCCAGGTTCCTTTGGTTTCATAAGCTTGTTTTCCGTCTAATGTAATCGTAGAAAAATAAGGTGCATAAGCTTCACCAGTGATCATTCGTGTATTGGGTTCACGACCTTTTATATAACTTCCGACAGAATCACGCATTTTAATAATGTTACCTACAACGGTTGCACTTTTTTTAAAACTGTGTATTGGAATCTGATAGATCAACAGGCTTGTATTACCACTTATAATATCCTTTTTAAGCCAGATAAAATTCTTTTTGTGCAACATGTACTCGTAACCTGTTGGGATTTGTAAATCGATATGGAATTTGTTTTTTATAACAGTGGGATTTAATAAGGACTTACTGTTGTCTTCCTGAACTTTTTTAATCTCGGCATCTCGGATGATTTTGATAATTTGTGAAGAGTTCAGTTCGATGCTGCAAATGATATCATCGATTGATTTTCCGTAAATACGAAATGTATTGTGGGGTAATGATTTGCTATGGGTAATTTCGAATTTATCTGCAGCGGCTTTTTTTACTACAATAATGCTTCGGCTATCTGTAACGAAACCTTCAAGTAAACGTGCGGGATATTGGTTAATAGTAAATAAAGGCTCTTCCTGAGTGAGGCCTAAAACGGGTGAAGCAAATTTATTTCGAATACTGTCTCCTACTTCTCCATACCATAACTGATCGTCTATTATAACAGAAATAGAGTTTGTTTTTCCGGATACGGGCTGGTCTTGTTTTTCGTTTTTTAAACACGACAGCAGTAAAAACGGAAGTAGTAATAATAAAAAATGGGTTTTATTCATTTTCTCAAGTTATGAAATAAAACCCAAATTTAGGTAAGATTTTTTATTATCCGTTTATTTTAAGTTTCATTCCGGGTTTAATATCTCCGTCTTTAATATTATTCCATTTTTTAATATCTGAAATTGTTACTCCCGGATATTTTTTAGAAATACTATACAACGAATCTCCTTTTTTAACGTAATAATCTTCTCCGATATCTTTGGTTGAAGTAGCTTTTTTCTTGAATGAATCGATTGAAGAATTTGAAGCTATGGCTGTTGTTACAGCATTTTCGTCAACAATTTCAGGAACTGCTTTAGAAACTATTAAAGTTTTTCCTAAACCAATATTGTTTGAAGTTAGACTATTAAGCTCTTTTAACTCCGCAATAGTCGTACCGAATTTTTTTGCAATGCTTCCTAAATTATCTCCGGCCGCTACAACATATTCCTGAGATGGTGTATTGTTTTTATCTTTATCGTCATTAGCAGCAATTGCTTCTTCTGATTTTTTCTCTACGGCAATTGTTGATTTTATGTCTTTTGTCGCTTTAGCAATCGGATCTGAATCCAACTTAATTTTTAAGCTTTTACCAAGTGCAACAGCATTTGTTTTAAGGTTATTCCATTTTTTTAAATCGATAACATTTACATTATACTTTGCTGCAATGGCTCCAAGATTATCTCCTTTTTGAACTTTATACCACTTAACATCTGTATCAATAGTTTTCTCCAGTCTGGCTTTTGTTTTAGAAGTAATTTTTAAGGCTAACTGAGTAGGTATCGTTTTGTTTTTTGACTGATAGGCTACGTAGTCATAAATTTTATCTTCGTTTGAAACAAAAGTGGCTATTTTATCTTTTGGCAAACGCAGAAAATGGGGTTCTCCCTGATAAAAAGGAACTACATTTAATTTGTAAGAAGGATTTAAAAGCTGAATTTGAGATTGTGGCATGTCCAGTAAATCTGCAAGCTGCTTGAATGTCATTTCCTTTTTAATGTTAACCGTATCTGTTTCGAAGTTTTTAACAACGGCTCTTTCCGGATTAATTCCATGTTCTTTATGGTATTCAAAAAGATACATTGTAGCGTAAAAAGCCGGAACGTAACCCTGGGTTTCTTTTGGAAGTTGATTACGAATGTCCCAATAACCTGTTTTTCCGTTAGAACGTCGGATTGCTTTGGTCACATTTCCCGGTCCTGAATTGTATGAAGCTAAAACCAGTTCCCAGTCTCCGAAAATATTGAACATTTTAGTCATATATTCTGAGCATGCTGATGTAGCTTTTAGAGGATCGCTACGCTCATCGATATATGAATCTATTTTTAGTGCGTATTGTTTACCGGTTCCGTACATGAACTGCCAAAGTCCGGTGGCGCCCATTTTAGAAACTGCTTTAGGATTTAAAGCAGATTCTACAACGGCTAAATATTTAATTTCTAATGGAACGTTTTGTTTGGCAAAAGCGTCCTCAAAAATTGGGAAATAATATTCTGAAAGTGCCATTAGTCTTGAGAACGATTTTTTACGATTCTTAAGAAATGACTTTATTATGTTTTCTAAACCCTGATTGTATTCAATATTAAAAGGCGATTTCTCATTCATGGCCTGAAGACGCTGTTTTAACAAATCTGTTGGCAACTCTTCATCAACTGTAACATCTGTGTTGATGGTCTGAATGTCTTTTGTCAGGTCATTGTAAATATCCAAACTTGTTAATTCGTTCATCCAAAGGCTGTCAACCCGTGTGGCAGCTACATCTTTCCTGAAGGAATTTTTAACAGAATCTAAATACGATATCTTTACAATTGGCTTTAATTCAACTTCGGTTTTTGCAGTTTCCTGCGCAAACATCGACATAGAAAAAAGAACCGAAACGACTATTGATATTTTTTTTACAATCATATAACATTTTTTTAAAATTCTATAATTCAAACAATTACAGAAACCTTACTTTTGCAAACTTAAACAGATTACCGATAAAAAATATGCAAAAAAATGTTAATTGTGATATTTTAGTCTAAAATCGCAGCGATTCCAGGCAAAACTTTTCCTTCTAACATTTCAAGCATTGCCCCACCACCAGTAGAAACATAGCTCATTTTATCTTCTAATCCGAATTGTTTTACAGCAGCAACTGAGTCTCCTCCTCCTACTAATGAAAATGCTCCGTTTTTAGTAGCTTCGGCGATATAATCACCTAATGCGATTGTTCCTTTTGAGAATGTTTCCATTTCAAAAACTCCTAATGGACCGTTCCATAAAATAGTTTTTGACTCTAAAATTACTTTTTTGAAATTCTCTAAAGATTTTGGACCTGCATCAAGACCTTGCCATCCATCAGGAATTTCTCTTACATCAACTACTTTTGTATTTGCTGTATTTGAGAAATCATCTGCAGCAATTACATCAACCGGAATATGTACCTGAACGCCTTTTTCTTTGGCTAATCTTAAAATTTCAAGTGCTAATTCCTGTTTGTCATCTTCACAAATAGACTCTCCAATTTTACCACCTTGTGCTTTAATGAATGTAAATGTCATACCACCACCAATGATCATATGATCTACTTTGTCTAAGATGTTTTCGATAACTGTAATTTTAGATGACACTTTAGATCCTCCAAGAACTGCTGTTACCGGTTTTTCGCTATTTTTAAGTACTTTGTTTAAACTTTCAATTTCTTTTGCCAACAATGTTCCGAAACATTTTTCTGTTGGGAAGAACTGCGCAATAATAGTTGTCGAAGCGTGTGCTCTGTGAGCTGTACCAAATGCATCGTTTACATAGATATCTCCTAATGAAGCTAACTCTTTTGCAAAGGCTACATCACCGGCTTCTTCTTCAGCATGAAAACGTAAATTTTCAAGTAATAAAACTTCTCCCGGTTGTAGATTTTTAGCAGCTATCTGAGCTACTTCTCCAACGCAATTTTCAGCAAATTTTACCTGAACTCCTAAAATTTCAGAAGCTGTTTTTAAAATATGTTTTAGTGAGTATTTTTCTTCTACTCCTTTTGGTCTTCCTAAATGCGACATTAAAATTACGCTTCCGCCTTGTGCTAAAATAGCATCAATTGTTGGTTTTGCAGCTTCGATACGTGTTGCATCTGTAACATTAAAATTCTCATCCAATGGCACGTTAAAGTCCACACGAATAATTGCTTTTTTATTTTTAAAATCGAAATCGTTTAGAGTTTTCATCTTGATATTTTTTTTAATTTTTTGGATCGAAAAACAAATATAGAACTTTTAGGGTAGTAATAAATTCGAAAAATGTAAAAATAACCTAGCTATAACAACGAAAACGATGTAATTTATGAAATAAAACAAATTAAGTATTAATAATGCTAAAAATACTTGTTTAATCGTGAACCGGACTTTGTGTACAAGGACAGTTACTGATCGATTGTAAGAAATCGAAACCAATTGTAATGGAATGTGTTCCTGTATTGTAATTTCCAAGCTGATTAAACATTACCTGATAGGAATATCCAAAATAGAATTTAGACTTCATGAAACCAACCATTGGTCCAACTGATAATGGTTTTGGAAACTGATCGTTTAAGAAACGGTATGAAACTCCTATCCAGTAGTAATCTTCGTAACGGTTGTAACGTCTGTACTTAAAGTTAAAATCGGTTGTTGAACGTTTATCACTTGCAAAATACTGGTAGTAAACTGATGGTTCATATTCGATACGGCTATTTTCTCCGTCTTTAAAAACAAATCCAGAATATATCTGATAGTTTGAAAGCAATGATGGTTCAACTCCTCTGTATTTATCGGTATTTTTCTTTAACACGTTATTCGCATTAAAACTCACATAGAATCCTTTGTTACGGTACAATGCACTAATATCGAAGTTACTGTTTGCGGTATAACGATTGTCTGTAACGGCAGGGTCTAAAATAGGATGTTCGATCGTATTATTAAACTCGTCTATATCGATACGGAAACTATTAAAGTTATACGAAAGTCCAAAGGATAAATATTGTTTTGAATAATAATCTAAAATGATATGGTGTGCAAACGAAACTTTTGCTCCGGTTTGACGCGTATAACCATTTTTATCATTATAAACATTGATACCAACTCCAGATCGGTCTAAAACTCTAAAATCAGCATAAAGCGATTGGTTGTCGGGCGCATCTTTAATTCCAACCCATTGTGTAAGTCCGTTGGCTCTAATTCTAAGGTTATCTCCAATACCGGCAAAAGCTGGTGAAATAACAAAAGGATTGTCCGCTAAATATTGCGTGAAAACCGGTAGGTTTAACTCTTGGCTGTAACTTGTTGTTACAGCCATGAGTACTAAAGATAAAATTAACTTTTTCATTGTAATAATTTTTTTAGATAACATCATTCGGGGCTCTTATTTTGTTATCTGTATAAAGTGAAATGTCCTACAAACTCTCTGTCATCTTTCGCATCATTCAATTTAAGAACATACCAGTAATCTCCTGAAGGTAATTCTGCGCCATTATATCTACCATCCCATTTTTGACCGTAGTGGTATTTGGCAATTACACGACCGTATCTGTCGAAGATTGAGAACTCCAGGTTGTTGTAAATATTAGTACAACCAGGACCCCATGTATCGTAAACACCGTCTCCGTTAGGAGTAAAGTAATTATCAAGACAAACATCTATGTAAACTGCAGGAACTGTGATAGTAACTGTACATCCGTTTTTATCTCTTACTACTACTACGTAATCTCCAGATTTGTAGATTTTGTATTTGTTAGATGATGTAAATGGCTCTCCGTTGAAACTGTACTCGTAAGCAGGTGCTCCACCAGCAGCAGTTACAGAAATTACATTCATCTCTTGTTGTCCTGATGACAATGTAAGCGTTAATGGATCATAAGGTTTAATTACAAAACTAGCCGTTGGAACTTCACAACCATTAGTATGTCTTACCATTACTGTATGTGTACCTGGTGCTACATTTGTAAAAATGTTAGCTGGCTGATATGTTCCTGTTCCGTCAAGTGAATAATCAATTTGAGTTAGATCTGTATTGCTTGCATCAACTGTAATTGTTACCATATTAGATTGTGAATTGTTTACACAATCGTAGTTAACTTCTACAGTTGGATCAAGGGTTACTGGTAGAGGCATGTTTTCTACAAACTCATTCGTACATCCTTGTGCATCTACAACATAAACTGTATGAACTCCTCCTGAAAGATTAGTAAAGTCGAATATGGTTTGAGTCGCTGTACCTACAGTATAAGTTCCTTTTTTATCGTCAAGACTTACACTATATGGTGCAGTACCACCTTTAATTTCGATACTAAATGCTCCATCTTTGTCTCCTTTACAAACTTCAGGAATCATAGAGTTTGCAAGTTCTGTTACGATTAGAGGTTTTGGTTGTGTAATTTCTACCTCATCGATAACGTAACAACCATTTTCATCCTGAGCAATTACAGTGTATTTACCTGGTGCAAGTTTATCAAAAGTGTTTTTAACATCAAAACGATCTAAATCTGGTGATATTGAATATTTAATTGTTCCTGTACCGCCTGTTGCTGCAACTACAATCTGACCATTGTTTTCTCCAAAACAAGAAACATTGGTTGGTGTAAATGTTGCCTGAATAGCTGTCGTTGGTTGTTTAATTTCGATTGGACCTGATGCTGCAGGACAATCACCACTAGCAACTTTTACAACATACGTTCCTATTGGAAGATCTTCGAATCTGCCATTAGCTTGTGCTGGTCGAACAACACCACCTGCAGTATTTTCTAAGGTATAAATATAGTTTCCTAAACCACCTTTTCCAGTTGCTACAATAACTCCTGTAGCTTCTCCCATACATTTTACTACTGCATTGGTAACATCTAATTCTATTTCTAATGGCTCTAATGCATCGATTTTAACTTCGTTAGAAATTTTCGCCACACAACCTTTAGCATCTTTTACATAGTATTGGTATTTACCAACTGGTACCGGGAAGGTAACAGAAGTTGCAAATGAACCAATTGTTGTTGTAAAAGTCTTATCAGCACTGTATGTATATGGTCCTGAACCTCCTGTTGCACTTAATGTAAGTGTTGATTGTGTATTACAAGTCTGAGTAGATGTAAGTACTAAACTTGGAATTACTTCTGTTGGCTCAGTAATCACAACATTTGCAGATGTTGCAGAACATGTAAATCCGTCAGTAACTGTTATACTGTAAGTTCCGGCAGGTAAGCCTGTGAAAACAGGATCACTTTGTGGACCAGATACAATAACCGGTGTTTCTGATAGAATATTTAATGTATACATATAGTTACTTCCCTGACCACCTGTTGGAGGGTTTACTGTAATTACTCCTGATCTGTCGCCAAAACATGGTAACACTGAAGCATTTGCCGAAGCTGTAACCACAATTGGATCCGGTATTTTCAATGATTCTGTTGCTGATGCCGGACATCCCAGACCATCTTTAACGTTTATTGTATAATTACCCGCAGATAATCCGGCGAAATTACCATCTGTATTTTGCGCAATAACCGCTCCGTTTAATACCAGTTCGTATTGGTAATTATTATCCCAGCCACCAGTTGCAGTAGCTGAAATTTCTCCATCATTATTACCTGCCACACAAGTGATTTCAGATTTTGTTGTTGTCACTGTTAAAGCAGCAGCAGGTTGTGAAATATTGAATACTGACTGAACAGTACATTCAGGATTGTTAACCAACTTAGCCACTACAGTATATTGACCCGCCACTAAACCTGTTACTGACCAAGGACCAGCATTAGGACTTGTACCTGTAATAGGAGCTGGACCTCCAGTGATTGTATAATTGAAAGCTCCAGCGTCATTTGTTGGAATTAATTGATTATCTACAAAAGTTAAATCAACACTTCCATCTGCAGTTCCAAAACAAATTTGAGCATTAACTGGAGTTGCTTTAATTTCAAATGTATTTGGATCAAATACATAATGAGCTTCCTGAATTGTACATCCTGTTGCAGGATTTACAACCGTAATTAAATAATTACCTATTGGCAATCCTGTAAATACACCTGTTGTATTATTAGCTGTAAAAGTACTTCCGCCTACTCCGGCAATACTATATAGTAATTGTGCCGGTGTACCACCAGTTGTAGCAACTGTAACAGTAATATCCTGATTGTTTACACAAGTAATATCTTTGTTAATTGTTACTGTGATATCGTCTAAGCTAATAAAAGGTTTAATATCAATTATTGATGTAGATGCACCTGTACATCCTTTATCATCATAAACATTTACAGAATAAATTCCTCCTGTAAGATCAAATACTGTATAGGTATTTGAAGTACTTTTTTGAACCTCAACACCGTTTTTCATGAATTGATACAGAACGTACTTACCTGATCCTCCTGTAACTGTGTTTACTGTAATGGTAGCATTCACATTTGTATTTGTTCCTGTTGTACAACCAAATTGAGTAAATACAGGATCTGCAACAGCGATTGGATCTGGCTGAAGAATTTCAACATCTTCTAAATCTTTACAACCTCTTCCTGATGTTACTGTTACAGTATATTGACCTTTTGGCAATCCTGTAAATACATTTGAAGTCTGATTAGGTCTAAGAACTGGTCCCGCAGTAATACTGTAATAGTAAATTGGGTTGTTGTTTTTACCTGTTTCATCAATAGTTGCAGTGATCGTTCCATCAGTAAATGTGTTACAAGTAACATCTGTATGAGTCAGAGTAAATCCGGCAATTGGAGTTGCAGGCAGAATATCAAATTCAACAGTTCTCTCACAATTTGTTGTTAGATCAGTTACTGTAATTGAATGGTGTCCTGGACCAACATTTGTATTAAATATTCCTGTTGGCTGACCAAAGTTACCATTTAAACTATAGCTATAGTTTGCAGGAGTTGAACCTCCGGTAGCTGTAGCTGTAATAACTCCATTGTTACTATTACAATCTGGTAAAGTTGTTATTTTAACATCTAAAACCAGAGCTGGTGAAATATTAATTACTGCTGTCGTTGTTACTTCACAATTATTTCCATCTTTTACTGTTACATCATAAGAACCAGATGTATTAACTGTAAATGTTGGACTAGACTGGAAGCCATTACCAATGCTATACTGAATTGGTGCTACACCTGTAACTCCTGTAATAGTAAATGTATACGTTCCGTTTAATGGATCCGGACATTGACTAAATGGTGCTACTGATGGAGTTGTTGGTAATGCATCTTCGATGATGGCTTGAGATTTCATCAATGGACATCCGTTAAGGTCTTGTACATAAATATCCCAATTCATATTTGCACCGTTGTTAGTATCAACAGTAATAACATTATTTGTTCCAAAAGTAGTAGGAGGTGCTGATGTTGCAACAACAACAGCATAACGATAAGCAGGAGTTCCTCCAGTAGCTGTAATTGTTATTTCAGCCGTTTTATTATTACAATTTGTATTCGTTGCAGTAGATGTAAAATCTAAAACCGTTGGTTGGTTAATAACAAAGTTTGCTATTTGGCTCTGACATCCAGAAGTATTGTCTACTACTGTAAATGTATATGTACCTGCAGTTAAACCTGTATATGTTATAACATCTCCTGTTTTAGTAGCTGTTCCAGTAACTGGTGACAATGCATATGTATAATTAGCAGGAGTAATATAGTTACTTACTACAAATGATGCAGTACCTGTGTTTCCTCCATTACATAATACATCTGTTAACAATTGAGTCGCAGCTTTAATTTTATCAGATTCTTTAATCACGATAGCTTTAGTTGTACTACAACCATTAGCATCCGTAACTTTAATTTGATAATTATCTGGCAACAATCCTGTGAAAATACCCGTTGTATTGTTCGTTACGGCCGTTGCAGGTGAAACTATTTCGTATTTATAAGGACCTACACCACCTGTTACTGTATTTACTGTAGCAGTGGAAACTCCTCCAGCAGTATTACAATAAATTGGTGTTGCTGTAATATCCATATCTGTCGGCGGTGTATAAGGATTTACAATGGTATTTCCTGAAACTCTACATCCGTTAGCATCGATTACTACATAGTAAACTGTTTTAGGTGCAACTATGGTACTAACGGTTAATGTTGGTGAATCACCAAAAGTAACCCCATTGTCAAAACTATATTTATAGCCTGGTGTACCATTCTGAGCTGTTAAAGTTACTACAGCATCTTGTGGTGCATTAGTTACACTACATCCAAATGGAGTAACTGCAGCAGTAGCAACTAAAAGAGTTGGTTCTGTAATAAAAACGGTCTTATTAACAACACATTTTTTAGCATCTCTTACATATACTGTATAGGTACCTTGTGTTAATCCCGCAAAAATATTTGATGCCTGATATGCTATACCATCGATACTATATTCGTAAGGAGCAAGTCCGCTACCGGCAGTAATTGTAATACTTCCGTTGTTACCACCTTCACAATCTACGTTGAATTCAGAAGTAGAAATAGTAGGCATCACAATAGGGTTTACCACTACAGGTTTTGAAACTGTCTGACAGTTTTTACTATCTGTAACCTGGAAAACATATGTTCCTGGAACGTTTGTTGTGTATGGAGATGTTGTTGGTGTAAAACCACCTCCATTAAATGAAACTTCATAATTAGTATATGTTTTAGATCCCTGAGTAGCTGTTAATGTAACTGTAGCTAAGTTAGGAGCGGCACAAGTTAAATCCTGAAGTGTCGCATCTAATAATAATTGCTGATCAAGTTCATAAACATACGGAGTAGTTGCATCACAATTGTTAGCATCTCTTACGTAGAAAGTATATGTACCTGGTGCATTAAGAACAAAATCAGGGCTTGTTTTAAATCCATTACCAATACTGTATGTTAATGGACCTACCCCATGACCTACCAATGTAACGTTTACAGGAGAACCATCATAACAAACACCAGTAATTGGGTCGATTGTTGGTTTAGGATCTGTAACGATAGTCAATGGTAATTGAGCAATACATCCGTTTGCATCTTTAACATATGCAATCCAAACTTTAGATGGATCTAAAACAGCATTCGGACTAGCTTTGTAAGCTGTAGCTAATGGTGCAGTTGGGCTTTCAGCATAAGCATATGTATAACCAGGAGTTCCTCCTGAACCTACAACACTTACTTTTGCACCAAAATTACAATTTGCATTAACATTAGAAACTAGTGTTAATAATAATGGTGTTGCCGGTTCGCTAACATTTACATCTGCAAATGCAACGCAACCAGTAGCCACATCAACAACATCTATTTTATAGTTACCTACCGCTAAATTAGTAAGCGTAACTTTAGGATTAGTATGTGTTCCTGCAACTGCAACCCCGTTAATAGAATAAGTATAAGTTGTTGCAAAGTTACCTACGGTAAACTCAACAGAACCATTAGGTGTTGCTGCTGTTTCATTACAACTTACATCTTTTATTAATTGACCAGAAACTGTAATATTTGTTACTGGTTTTATTGTTAATGATTTCTGGAATGAACATCCATTTGCATCTGTTACTTTGAAAACATATGTACCTGGTAATAATCCATTGAAAACATTTACAGTTCCGTTATCAACCGCATTGGCGATTGGTGAAACGATTTCATATTTTGTAATTGCATATCCACCCGCTACAGTAACTGTAATACTTGTTGCAGGAGCGTTACAAGTAATTGCAGCACCGGCAAAAGTTAAATCTGTAATTTTTTGGTATGGATTAACTATAACTGTATCATCAAATGTACAGCCTTTAGCATCTTTTACATAAAAATGAATCGTTTGTGCTGCACCATTATCTAATACTGTTAAAGTATTAGCGTCATAGTAATTTGAAGAACCATCAAAATTGTATTTGTAAGGTGCTGTTCCTGTTCCAGCAGTAACATTTACTGTTACAACAGCTGGCTGAGCAACATTGTTTACGTCACATGAATAAGCAGCAACAGAAGCAGTAGCTGCTAATATAAGTGGCTGGTTAACTGTGTAAGATTTTGATAATGAACATCCTCTACCTGAAAATACCGTAATTGAATAAGTACCCTGAGGAAGATTTGAGAACACATTATTTGTTTGTACATATCCTGCCGGAGCTGGTAAAATTGAATATGTATACACTGGATTATCACTTCCAGCTGCTAAGTTCACTGTAATAGTTCCGTCACTTGCACCATTACAAGAAGCATCAGTTACTACAGCATTAAAGTCTACTGGTGTTGGAGCAGAAAGCTCAACTGGAGCTGTTGCAGTACATAAAGTATTCGTATCTGTAATGGTAATCGTATAAGATCCTGCCGGAACTCCAGAAATAACATTACTTACAACAGTACCCACATTAGGAGTAATGCTATATGTAAATGATCCTGAACCACCAATTGGTGTTAATGTTATAACTCCATCATTGTTTGCACAAGTAGGTAATGCAGTAATTACTGGTGTTACTCCTAGTGGTTTATCTATGGTAATTGATTTAGTATCAATACATCCATTTGCATCTTTAATGCTGATTGTATTTAAACCAGAATTAAGACCTGTAACATCGTAAGGTAGACCAGGAATACTTGTGTATACCCCACTTCCGTTTACACTAATCGAGTATGGAGCAATTCCAGCTGTAACTTGAGTAACTTTAACTTCATATGCTCCTTCAGCTGCACATTTATTATTAACTGATAATGCGATTTCAGGACTAGGATCTAAAGCTATTGTTATGTTAACTCTATCTGTACAGCCTTTTGCATCTTGTACAACAATATCCCAATTTTGTCTTGTAGCATAATCTAATACTAAAACATTATTAGTTCCAAAAGTTGTTGGTGTAAATCCAACAGGTCCGGCTGCGTAACCGTAAGGTCCCGTTCCTCCGGTAGTTGTTAAAGTAACCTGTGCACCTGCATTACAAGTAGCATTTACAACATTTGAAATTGTTGTTTTAAGTGGCTGTGCCGGTTGTGATACATCAAAAGTAAATGCATTAGAACAAAGAGTTCCACCAACCTCAGAAACTTTTAAAACATAATTTCCAGCTTTTAGTGTTGATATAGAACCTGAAACAGGACCTCCTAACGGACCAGTTAATGTTCCGCTAATTGCTGGTGTAACTGGTAATAAAGTTAAAGCATTTAATACTACATAATTTATTGTTGTTACTGCCGGATCATAATCTCTAACAGTAAATGTCAGTGTTCCTGTTGAAGTTCCGTTACAAGTAGCATCTGTTATTGTTGTTCCTGTAACTTTAATATTCGATGGAGGGTTTGGTGTTTTAAATTCTAAAATAGAGATACACTCATTATTATCCTTCACTTGTAAATAGTACGTTGTACTATGAGCTAACCCAACAAAAGTATAGCTTGCACTAGCCATTGGTGCAGTTTCTGTTAATGGCTGACCAAAAATAGAATATCTATAATTTGGTGTACCTCCAGATGTTGTTACTGTAACATTTACTCCTGTAGCACAATTGTTTGAGTCAGCAACAGCTGTCATATTCAAATAAGGAGGTGTTTCAATTCTTAATTTACCACTTCTGTATTCACAACCTTTTGCATCAACGACAGTAATATAATAATCACCAAAATTCAAGCCTGCAAATTTATAAACCGGCGTTGGATTTGCTGATGTTTCCGTATAATTAGCTATTTCCGTAAATGTATTATCGTATAATCTATATACATAAGGAGCTGTTCCTCCTGATATTACATTAATATCAAAACTACCAGGTGTATTCAAATTACATAAAATGGCATTACGAACAATGTTAACAGCAATTGGAGCCGGATTAACTAGAGTAATTGGAGCCGCAACTGAAGTACATCCTTTTGCATCTTTTATAACATAATTGTATGTTCCAGAAGCTAGTCCTCCAAAAACGTTAGTACTAACAAAAGTAACACCGTTGTCAATGCTATACGTAAATGGAGATACTCCAGACGTAGCTGTAAGTGTAATAGAACCGTCAGTGTATCCATTACATGTAGGATCAACTTTAGAAGCTGTTACTAATACAGTTTGTGGCGATGTAACTGTAACTTTATTTGTTATTTTCTCACAACCACTTGCATCTGTTACTTTGAAATAGTATTCTCCCGCAGTATTTGTTGTAAATGTATTTCCTGTCAAATTAGCAGATGTAGTAAAAGTTACACCGTCTGTAGAAACTAGATATGTATAAGGTGCTAAACCACCACCAGCATTAATAGTAATTGTTGCATTTGTAGGATTTGCACATGTAATATCTTTAACTAAAACAGCGCTTGCTGTTAAAACAGCATTTACTGTTACGCTAACATTATCAGTACAATTATTAGCATCTTTAACAGTAATAATATAAGTACCAGGAGATGCAACTGTAAATGTGTCAGCAGGACTAGGCGCAACACCTGAGCTGATAGAATAAGTTAAAACTCCAACTCCACCAGTTCCCACAGCTTTAATTATAAATGAAGTTCCTGTAGAAGTACATTGGTTTGTAACCGAAGCTGTAACATCCGGAGCGATATCTTTAACAAGGGCAGCATCTAATTTTGTTGTACAACCATTAGCATCTTTTACCCAAACATCCCAATTAGCAATAGCCGGATCAAGATTAGCTGTATTATTTGATTTATAATCTGTAGATAGAGGAGTTACATTGTCTTGTACAAATGCATAAGAATAAGTTGGTGTTCCTCCAGTAACATTTACCGTTACTTTTGAAGTTGGAACATTACAATTAGCATTTACAATAGTAAGGGTAGCTCCTAAAACATTAGCTGGTTCTGTAATGTTTACAGTTTTGCTGGCAGAACAATTTGTTGTTTTGTCCTGAACTGTCAAAGTATAATTACCCGCAACTAATCCGTTTAGGGTAATTACATCTCCAACGGTTGAAGTTGTATAAGGTAATCCTGCAGGCGTAGATGTTACTGCTACTGTATAATTTCCTGTAGCACTAAATCCAGAAATACTGAATTTTGCAGAACCGGTATTTCCTCCATTACATAAAACATCGCTTAATTTAGATTCAGCAACTGCAATTGGAGTCAATGGAACTACTGTATAAGACTGGATAGCAAAACATCCGTTTGCATCTGTTACTTTAAAAGTATAAGTGTCTGCCACTAATCCTTTAAATTCTCCTGTTGTAGCACCTGTTACATTTGAAGTAGAAGAAGCCGGAGCTGTAATCACATAAGCTAAAGTACCTACTCCATTTGTTGTTGAAACTGTTACAGTACTTGTAGTACTCGCAGCTGGTGAACACAAAATCGGAGTACCTGATATTGAAACAATAACAGGAGGATCAAGCTTGTTAATTATAATTTGTTGAATTGGAGTTGTACATCCTTTAGCATCTTTAACAGAATAATTAATCGTTTGATTTGTTCCGTTATCGTTTACTGTTAAGGTATTATTATTAGTGTATCCACTTCCGTTAAAGCTATAAGTATATGGAGCTGTACCTGTTGTTGGTACTGCAATTGTAACCGTAGCTGATTGTTTAGTGTTGGTAACACTACAAGTAAAATTAGTAGCAGAAGCAGTTGCTGTTAATGTAGTAGGCTCAGCTATTGTAACATTAACGCTTCCTGTACATCCTTTACTGTCTTTTACATAGAAAGTATATGCACCTGCAGCTAAATTTTCGAATAATGAAGTCGCTACATAAGTAACATTGTCTTTACTGTATGTATATCCACCTGAACCATTAGCTCCTGTTAACTGAACAGTTCCTGTTGCTGAACCATTACATGAAGCATCTACTTTTACAGCAGTTACTGTAGGAGGTGCAATAGGAGCTACAATAGCAGATGTTGTTGCAGGACATCCGTTTGCATCTGTAATTACAAATGTATAAGTATCCGCATTAGCCGGAGCAACAGAAATTGTAAATGATGTTCCAGCAACAGTAACAGATCCACCAGGTGTTCCTGAGCCTTTTGTTACTGTATAAGTATATGGAGTTTTTCCTCCAGTAATATCAACTTTAATAGTCGCATCAGGAGTTGGAGTACAATCTAATTCTTTAGTAACACCTGCTAAGGCAGAAACTTTAGGATAAACCACTACAGGTGTAGCTGCAGCTGTTGTACATCCATTTTTATCTTTAACCGTTACTGTATAAGATCCTGCACTAACTGTAAAAGTATTGCTTGATTGGAAATTAGTTCCATCAATACTATACGTTAAAGGTACTAATCCGGTAGCTGTTGCTGTAATTGTAAAACTAGAAGTTGATCCTGTCTGACATTGATTATCAACAACCACACTTGAAATAACCGGTTTAGAATCTACTACGATTGTTATTGGGAAATTATCCGTACAACCATTAGCATCCTTCACATAAACCACCCAGTTTAATACTGTTCCGTTAACTGTATCAACTGTTAAGACATTATTTGAAGCATAAACTGTAGGAACCGCAGCGCCTTGTTTTGCTACTGCATAAGTATAATTTGGAGTTCCTCCTGTTGAAGATGCTGTAATTTCAGCAGTAAATTTGTTACAATTTACTGTAGTTGCAACAGCACTAACATCAACACTTGCAGCTGGCTGCGTTAAAGTTACTGTATAAACAGACTGACATTTAGTTAATCTGTCTGTAGCTGTAATAGTGTATGAACCTACTGGCTGAGCAGTAGGAACTGCAACAGTTGTTGTAGCTGCACTTACCGCAGTAGCTTGTTGAATGATTGTATTAGCAGCATTTCTAATAACATAATCATATCCGTTTGCTTTAACACCATTTACAGTAAATTCGATAGTTCCGGTAGAACCAAAACATTGAATACTTGTAAGTACTGAACCACCTGTAATAATATCTGAAATTGCTTTTATTGTATATCCTTTTGTAAATAAACAATTTGTAGCAGTGTCAGTTGCCTGGAAAATATAATCTCCAGGAGTCAATGATGCAAAGTTTCCGGTTGTATTTGTTGCAGGGTTAAATCCTGCAGGACCAGAAATGATCTGATAAGTAATGTTTGCTAAACTTCCAGATTTCACCGCCGTTAAAGTTACATGTCCTCCGGCAGGAACTGTAGAACAATCATATCCGCTATCTACAATAGTAATATCTGTAATTGGATCTAAAGTACCAATTGAAATTGATAATGGCCCAAATTGACAATTATTAGCATCTCTAACATATGCCGTAACTGTTCCGGCAGTTGTTGTTGAGTATGTATTTGTTGAAGTAAAGTTTGTAGTTCCGTTGAAACTATAAGTATATGCTCCTGTTCCTCCAGAACCAGTAACTGTAACTACAGCTGGTACTGTACCTGTAGTACTACATTTAATAACTGTTGCAGAAATTGATCCTGACACAGCAGTTGGCTGAGTTAATGTAATATTTCCAACAGCAGATGTACATCCTTTATTGTCTCTTACCTGATAAGGGTAGCTAATATTTGGGCTTAAATTAGAATATAACGAAGTTGATGACCAACCTAAATTATTAAAGTTGTATTCGTATCCTCCTGAACCTCCTGCACCAACTAACTGAACACTACCATTTGTAAGACCATTACATGTAATTTGTGTTGGGTTAGCAGTTACTGTTGGATTTGTAATTGGACTAATTGTCGCTGTAACATAAGCTTTACATCCTTTAGAGTCTGTAATTTCAAAAGTATAAAGTCCAGCTTCTGTTGCAGGGTAATTAAATGTATTACCTGTAACATTTACGCTAGCTCCATAAATACCTGCATCTTTTTTGACTTTATAAGTATATGCTGCAACTCCATCGGTAATATCAACTTTGATAGTTGCATTTGGAGTAGTACAGTCTAATGTTTTTGTAATAGAAGCTGCTGCTTTTAATTCCGGAGCAATTACAATTCCGTTTATTGAAACCGGACAATTATTACTATCTGTAACAGTAATACTATGCGTTCCTGCTCCTACATTTGTAAATGTATTACTAGTTTGTGCAGGTGCACCATCTAAACTATAAGTTATAGCTCCTGTACCTGTAGCAGTAACTACAAGAGTAGCACCTTTAGCAGCAGTATAGCAATAATCTGTAGAAGCTGCTAAAGTCGCTGTTGGCTGCGTTGGCGCAACAACTGTTACTTGTGCAGATGCGCTTGAAGAACATGCATATGCATCTCGAGTTACAACTGTATAAGTTCCGGTAGGCACATTTGTAAATACACCTGAATCCTGGAATGCAGTTACTACTGTAGTACCATTTGCTGCTCTCAATTCATATTGATATGCAGGTGTTCCTCCTCCTGCAACAGCTGTAATAGTTGCTCCTGTAGTACAAGTTGCTGTTTTTGTAACACTTGCTGTAATTGTTAATGCAGCAGGAGTACCTATTGGCTGATCAAATGGGAAACTACAACTTGCAGCTGTATTATCATAACGTATTAAAATCTTATATGTCTTACTTGTCAAACCACCAACGGTAACTGGTGAAGTTTTAGAATTTGTCCAGGTTGCCCCATTATCTAGAGAGTAATCAAAACCATAAGTTGTATTGAAGTTTTGAGCAGCTAATGTAATTTCTCCATTATTAACACCATTACATGTTAAGTCTTTATGACCTACAATTGAAGCTGAAAAAGCTTTATTGGTATCAATGACAATTGGGAAATCTTTTTGAGCAATACAAGATTTTGGAATCTGACGAACCCAGATATCATCTACAAGTAAATCGTTTCCACTAAAGTTAGTATTATAAGAGCGAATAACAAAACTAAGATTGTTATAAGCTCCAGGGTTTAAAGACAATTCTTTATACTCCCATTTTTCATTTCTTGGAACTCTCCAAGGATTTGCAGTATCTGTAGTTGCAACAATAGTTTCTGTTCCGCCTACTCCATTTAAATTATTAACTAATTGAATCGTTAATTCAGGATCAGAATAACCAGATCCGGTAGTACTCTTCATTAAGTTCTCTGCCCATAACGAAATAATTACCGGCTGATTTACAATAACATCCTTAATTGGTTTACTGTATATAATTCCTCCAACGCCTGCTGAACTTCCAATATTCACACATAAAAATCTTCCTAATGGATCAGAAGGTGTCGTGTGATCTTTAGCCACTACCCATGTACCACCAAAAGTGGTTTTAATAGAACTTGCAACTGCATATTTTCCATCATTAATTTGGTAATCATTAATATCTCCACATAATTTTGACCAACTTGCAGGGTGCGGTGTTGATTCATCTTCAAAACAATATACCGGACTAATTCCAGGAGTTGTGGTGTAACCTCCTTTTCCAAAATCTTCCTGTAATAAATTACTATAAGTAGAAACTGTACTTACATTATATTTTACAGAAACAGTATGTGATCCAGAAGGTACATTTGTAAATACATTATTTGTAATTGGAGTATTTGGTTTACCATCTAAATAATACTCATAAGTATAAGTTCCAGAAGTACTGTTTGTTACAGTTACCTTACTTGTAGCTGTACCATTACAGTTAAAAACAGGATCTTCGACTTTTATAGTCGGATCTGCTGGTTTTGGATCCAGAATAATATTATAAGGAATAGTATATTCACAACCTAAAGCATCTTTTATCTTTAAGATATAAGTTCCCGGTAAAACATCTTTTTCATTAGAAGCTTGCCAGTTTGCGCCTCCATCAAAACTATATTGATAAGGAGCTGTTCCGCCTTGTGCGTTGTTAATTCTTAATTTACCTCCTAAACCAGTTAATGTACATCCTGCCAATTCAGCAACACCAGCTGAAGCTGTAACTGCAGAAGTTGGTCCTGAAATAATTACTTTTTGTGCCGGATCTGTACAATATTTTACTGCTGGCTGTCCATTCACATCGGTATAACTCATACCGTATCTTACAACTACGTTATACGTGCCTGGCTGTAAATTAGAAAATACAGGATTCGTTTGAAAAGTCCCTCCGTTGTTAATGCTATAAGACATTATATATCCGTTAGCATTCGTAAGGTTGATTTTTATTTGTGCATTATCATTGTAACAATTACTATTTGTATTAGTAACGGTATAAGTTGGTTTTGCATTATCCGGAACTGTAATAGTTCTTGTTAGTGTACAGTTGTTCTTGTCTACAATTTTAATAGTATAAACTCCCGGAGTTGTAAAAACAAATTCATTCTCTGATTGAAAAACGGTATCACTGTTTATAAAATAATTATATGGTGAATTCCCTCCTTCGGTAGTAATTCTGATTTTTCCGTTACTACATGCTGTTAAAGGTTCTATTAAAGCAACGGTAGCTTTGTACTCATTCCAAACCTTACCAACATAAATATATTTAGTGTCTTTACAACCATCATCTGTAGAAACTTCTACAACATAATTCTGATCTGTATTTAAATTATCAAAAGTATATTCAGAATCCGGTACTGGACCAACGCTCGACAATAAAGTTCCATTATTATAAAGTTTATAATAATATTGAGCATTTGCATCATTTACTGCAACTCTAATTTTTCCTTTCTCACCATAACATAATGGTTGTGTTACATCCTGTACTACATTAAAGTTTCTTTGTCTGATCTGGATATTAGGAACAGTAAAAATACATGTGTTTCCTGTTACACCAGCTAGTCTAACATAAACCGTATAAAAACCGGCAGTAGTAATATTATTAAAGATATTACTAGCCTGATAAGTTGTACCATTAATACTGTACTCATATCCTGCAGGAACGCCTCCAACTGTAATAGTACCAGGTTTACCACAAATAATATCAGTATGTTTTTCTGTAGGATTTAATGAGTTCGTAAATACATTAAAGTAGAAACGGTTAAAACAACCTCCTGCATAATTTAACGTTAATCGATATTGTCCAGCAATTTTAGCATCATAATTTGGTCCGGTTGCAACCTGAGTCCATGAACAAGATGTACCTTCATTAGCACAACTTGCACTACTTGGAGCAGTACAGCTTGTCTCATCTAATTTTTCCCAAACAAGAGTAGAACCATCTGATACGTGAGTTTCAATTAATCTGGAATCATTTGCACCGCATAAGAAAAGATTAGGTAATTCTTTTCCGTTATTTGGACAAATTAAAACTTCTCCTTTATATGGCGCTTTCGCATAAGGAAGTACAGGGTTTGTGTTTGTACTACCAAATCTGGTTACTGTAATAGCCTGGTAAATTGATCTACAAGGTGCCGCAGCCAAATTGTATACATAATAAGTACCAGGATCTTTAACATTAAGTGTTTGTCCTGTACCAATTTGTTTTGTGCGTGCTTCGTCACTATACCAGGTATAACTTGTATATCCGTTTGCAGCAACCAAGTCTACATTGTCTTTACACAAAGTAACATTTGCTGTGTATTTACAACCATCAACACCAACTAAAAAGTTAGTCGCTTTTGGAGTTAATATACATCCTGTATTGGTATTAACACTTGGATCATCTGAAATTTGAAAATCAGGATTTAAAGTTCCTTTATAAGTGGCGTATGCTGAGTTATCGATACTGTTAGAACATGCTTCACTCAACGAATTACAATCAGGCACAACCTTAACTTTAAAGCTTATCACTTTTTCTGTTAATGTATTGGCTTTAACTACAGAGTCATCTATTTTAAAAACAATACTTCTGGTCGCAGGATCGTAACTTTGTACCGTTACACCAGCTGGTAATGGGTTTAAATCTCCAGGGTAATTAAATATAATATTGATTGGTAACTGGTCTCTAATCGTTAATGATTTAGCATCATCATTACCTGTGTTTTTAAAACCAATTTCATAATTTAATTGTTGTCCTAATGTTACATTTTGATTTCCAATATTAGTTCCGGCAGAATTTTTAACGATTTTGGTTAGTACGATATGAGGCTCAATAATGTCAACCGCAAAGGCATTAAAATAGTAAAAGTAAACATCCTGAGTACTTCCTAATCTAATATTTGCCGAAGTCGCATTATTATCAATAACGATACCCCCGGGTTTTAAAATCGTTCCGGGATTATTAATATTCAGAATACCCGCATCATAACCAAGGGTATTGGTACTGGCGGGATTTCGATTGAGAAAATCTTCTGTTTTATCGGTAGCAGGATCAACATAAGTCACACTACTATTAAAAAAGTTATTACCGGCCCTGATAACCTGATTAGCAGCATTTGTGGCACTAATAGTTGAACCGTTAATTTGCAGATAATCTCCTGCAAGAGAATAATCTCCCTCTAAAGCTGCAAAAGCAAATTTTACACGAACAGGACCAGTAGGGATGGTCTTAAATCCGGAAACAGGAATATCTAAAGTAGTAGCACCTCCAATTGCACTAAACCCATCAAATGAAGTGATATATTTTGCTGGCAGAGTAGGATCTTCGTAAACTACATAAATAGACCAACCAGCAGATAAACCTGTTCCGCTATTTGTTCCTTCACTGGATTTAACATTCGCAACTGTATAAACTCCCTGAGCATCAGTTTGGCCTGCAACTAAAGAAGTAATGTCTGCATAACAGGCGTATGTTTTATTATTATCACTACCAATAGGTGTTGTATTAGCATCATAAATAATCTGACCTGTGATATCATTATAACCACCACCGCTAGGCAACTTAAGCTTTACCTTATCAATACCTGTACGATCATTTTGCTGAAGAATTGCACCCCAATACAAACCTGCATAAACGATTTTATAACAAGCCGGTTTTGGTACGGTCAAAGTTGCACTACTGGAACTGAAGGTCGTATTATCATTATCGATATCAATATATTTCATATCGAAATCAGAATTAAGATTAGGCCCGTTATAAGCAACATTTGGCCTAGCATTTCTTCCTCCATCTCTGTTCAGGATATTATTACCAATAAGCAACATGTCTCCTTTTAGCCTCTTGTCAAATCTTGGCGTAAATGGCTTAAGATTCTGAGAAATTACAAAGTAACTTTGAAAGAAAATCAAAGCTAATAAAATCAATCTTAGGTTAGTAGGTTTTTTCATAATCATTTTTTTGTTTACTTACATCTTATCCTCTAAGGGGCATTAAAGAATAAGACTATTAGTATTCTATAACATTTATTATTTTGTCCTTCTTATTGCTAAGAAGGACCGACTTTTAATCCTGTGTATATTAATTCTCTACTTTTACGATGGCCATTTTTCCATTGTATGGTTTATTCCCTTTTGCCTCTAAAGCTTTTGTTGCTTCAGATAAACCATCAAATTTCTCGTAATAGATGTAATACTTACTTGTTGTTACATTGTAAAAGAAATTAACATCTGTACGTCCTGCGGCAACTGCCTTGGTCAGGAACTGGTCACGTTTTTCGACACTACTGTGAACTGCAATAATTAAATAATATCCATTATCAGCGTTTTTAATATTCTTGATAATTTGCATATTCGACTGGTCTTCACCAAAATCAAAATCACTAGCAGTCAATGGTGTGCTACTTAATTTTGTTGTTTCCTTAATACGTTTAAGAGCCGCAACGTCCTGTGCATATCTTCCCTGATCATTTTCATAAGCTGCACGCTTAATTCTACGTTTTTTCTCAATTTCAGTTTCCGCTTTAATACGTTCTAAATTCGATAGTAGTACGGCACTGTCCTGCTCCATTTTTAATTGTGCCGCCTTCAACTGATTGATTTTTTCCAGATAAGCTTTGTTTAATTCATCATTTTTATTTGGGAATTTTTTAAGCCTTTCGTTATATAAATTTGTCAGTTTTGCAATTTCATCACTTTGAGCTCTGTTCGCTTCAGCAAGCTGTAGTTTTAAAGCTTCTAACTGACTATTTTCTGCCGCAACACTTTTAAACGGTTTTGGCTCTTTATAAATTCCTTTTTCGCTCAAGTCATTCTCTTCTCTCAAGTCATTCAAATCTCTTTGTTTATTTGCTACAGTCGTATTAAACTGTGATAATAAATCTTTTTGATTTTTAGTTGAACTCTCTATAGACTGAGTTAAATTTTCAATCGCTTTTGCTGTATCATCTTTTGGTGCTGAAGCCGCTTTTGCAAGTGCATCTGCAGCCAATTTAGCCTGAAGAGCTTCTGCATCGGCTTTTGCTTTAGCGTCTGCAAGTAATTTTGCTTCACGCGCTTCTTCAGCCAGTCTTAATTGTCTTGTTTCTTCTTCAGCTCTTAATCTTTCTGTTGCTTCAGCATCGGCTTTAGCTTTTTGATCAGCCAATAACTTAGCTTGTGCTGCTTGCATATCTGCTTTTGCTTTGGCATCTGCAGCTAATTTTGCTTGTAAAGCTTCTGCATCGGCTTTCGCTTTGGCATCGGCAGCTAATTTCGCTAAACGTGCTTCTTCATCAGCTTTAGCTTTGGCGTCTGTAGCTTGTTTAACTCTAAGTGCTTCTGCGTCGGCTTTTGCTTTGGCATCGGCAGCTAGTTTTGCTTGTAAAGCTTCTGCATCGGCTTTCGCTTTAGCATCGGCAGCTAATTTCGCTAAACGTGCTTCTTCATCAGCTTTGGCTTTAGCGTCTGCAGCTTGTTTTACTTTAAGCGCTTCTGCGTCGGCTTTTGCTTTGGCATCCGCAGCTAATTTTGCTTGTAAAGCTTCTGCATCGGCTTTCGCTTTAGCATCGGCAGCTAGTTTGGCCTGTAATGCCTCTTCATCAGCTTTGGCTTTAGCATCTGCAGCTTGTTTTGCTTTAAGTGCTTCTGCGTCGGCTTTCGCTTTAGCATCCGCAGCTAGTTTTGCTTGTAGAGCTTCTGCATCGGCTTTCGCTTTGGCATCAGCAGCTAGTTTGGCTAAACGTGCTTCTTCATCAGCTTTCGCTTTTGCATCTGTAGCTTGTTTTACTTTAAGCGCTTCTGCATCGGCTTTCGCTTTTGCATCGGCAGCTAATTTTGCCAAACGTGCTTCTTCAGCATCTTGAAGTTGTTTTGCTTCAGCATCGGCTTTCGCTTTAGCTGTTGCTTCTGCATCAGCTTTTACTTTTGCATCAGCAAGTAATTTTGCCTGTAACGCTTCCATGTCTGCTTTAGCTTTAGCGTCAGCTGCCAGTTTTGCTTGTAAGGCTTCAGCATCCGCTTTTGCTTTTGCGTCTGCAGCTAATTTAGCTAAACGCACTTCTTCATCAGCTTTAGCTTTAGCATCAGCAGCTTGTTTTACTTTAAGTGCTTCTGCGTCGGCTTTGGCTTTTGCATCCGCAGCTAATTTTGCTTGTAATGCTTCTGCATCAGCTTTAGCTTTGGCATCAGCAGCTAGTTTAGCTAAACGTGCTTCTTCGTCGGCTTTTACTTTAGCATCAGCAGCTTGTTTTACTTTAAGTGCTTCTGCATCGGCTTTCGCTTTAGCATCCGCAGCTAATTTTGCTTGTAATGCTTCTGCATCAGCTTTCGCTTTTGCGTCGGCAGCTAGTTTTGCTAAACGTGCTTCTTCGTCGGCTTTTAATTTGGCATCAGCAGCTTGTTTTACTTTAAGTGCTTCTGCATCCGCTTTCGCTTTAGCATCGGCAGCTAATTTTGCCTGTAATGCTTCTGCATCAGCTTTAGCTTTGGCATCGGCAGCTAGTTTTACCTGTAAGGCTTCTGCATCTGCTTTAGCTTTGGCATCAGCAGCTAATTTTGCTTGTAATACCTCTTCATCGGCTTTGGCTTTTGCATCAGCAGCTTGTTTTATTTTTAATGCTTCGGCATCCGCTTTAGCTTTTGCTTCAGCAGCTATTCTCGCTTCTCTTGCTTCAGCATCGGCTTTCGCTTTGGCATCGGCAGCTAATTTTTCTTTCAGGGCTGCCTCTTCTGCGGCTTTTGCTTTTGCATCGGCAGCTAGTTTGGCTTTATTTGCAGCATCAATACTTGCTTTTGTTTTTGCAGCAGCAGCAGCAGCGGCTTTTGCTTCTGCAGCTAATCTTGCCTGATAAGCATCTGAATCTGCTTTAGCTTTGGCATCAGCAGCTAATATTGATTGTAAATCTGCAGCTTCAGCTTTGGCTTTGGCATCGGATTTACGTTTCGCTTCAGCAGCATCGGCTTTGGCTTTGGCATCTGCAGCTAGTTTTATTTTTAATGCTTCAGCATCAGCTTTGGCTTTTGCTTCTGCGGCCAATCTTGCTTTAGCAGCAGCTTCAGCATCAGCTTTCACTTTATCAGCAGCTAATTGTGCTTGTGTTTTTTGTGGTGTAGCAGGACTTGCAGCAGCTACTTTAGCTTTTGCAGCAGCTTCGGCATCAGCTTTTGCTTTCGCATCGGCAGCTAATTTCAGTTTCAATGCTTCAGCATCGGCTTTTGCTTTATCAGCAGCTAATTGTGCTTGTGTTTTTTGTGGAGCTGCTCCTGGTTTATTTGCATTAGCAGCTTGTGCTCTGGCAGCAGCAGCAGCATCAACCCTTGCTTTATTATCTGCAGCTAATTTTATTCTGCGCGCTTCGGCATCAGCTCTCACTTTGTCTGCAGCCAATTGTGCTTGTGATCTTTGCTCTGCACCGGTTGCTCTGTTTGTAGTAGCAGTTTGCGCTCTTGCAGCGGCTGCAGCATCGGCTTTCGCTTTTGCTTCTGCAGCTAATTTTATTTTAATAGCTTCTGCATCAGCTTTAGCTTTATTGTCTGCTTCAAGTTTTGCTTTTGCAGCAGCTTCGGCATCAGCCTTCACTTTTTCTGCAGCAGCAAGTCTTGCTTGTTTTGCTTCGGCATCAGCCTTTGCTTTGGCTTCGGCTGCCAGTCTTGCTTTTTCAGCACCATCGGTTCTGGCTGCTGTTGTAGCAGTTGATGGTTTTGCCATTACCGGTTTTGGTTTACTTGGATCTATTAAAGAACCTTCTTCGTCATCTCCGTAATAATAGTTTTTGCTTTTGAACTTGTATGCAATAGCAAATTCATGAGAACCTCCCAAATTGGTGAAGTTACCCATACCTCTTTCATAGTTATATTCAATGGCAATACTAGGCGAAATGTTGAATCCTAAACCGGCAGAGATTCCGTATAAACTATTATATCCGGCTTGTGCCCAAACTCCTTTTGGAATAGCAATCATCGCCAGTCCGGATAAAACTGTTTT
This sequence comes from Flavobacterium chilense, assembly GCF_001602525.1. Classification (GTDB taxonomy): domain Bacteria; phylum Bacteroidota; class Bacteroidia; order Flavobacteriales; family Flavobacteriaceae; genus Flavobacterium; species Flavobacterium chilense. The sequence goes on along the minus strand of NZ_LSYT01000002.1, from coordinate 344,572 downwards.
GTCTTTTTTAACTTCAGTTTTTACTATGGCAGAAAATTTACTTCTGTCAAAAAAGCCATAACTATCGATGTATCCCGTGTACATGGCATGCAATTCGATCGCTCTTTCTGGATCTTCTTTTACTATTCCGGCTCCGAAATTGTAAAGGACTAAGTTGTTTACAGAAACTCCAAAATCAAGAAATGCTGTTCCGTAGTTGATACCCGGATTAATTGTAAGCATGGTGTTTGAAGGGTAATCACCATTTAAAACATTTGGATCATCAGATATAATTTTCCCTTTGTTTAAGCCACTTTGATAAATGCCAACGTTCATACCAAAGGTTAAGTTACTATCCTGCTCTAAAACGATGTTATGTGCAAAGTTTCCTATTCCGCCAAAAACAGTCATTAAACCATAATTTTGCTGGAATAAGCCAAAAGCAAATGCTTCGTTTTCTCTAAAACGACCAGAATAATTGGCTAAGTAAGTATTAGGGGCATTTTCAAATTGTACCCATTGTCTTTTATTATAGAAACTTGCATAAGCATTGGTTTCACGAACAAAACTAAAAGTAGGGTTGATTAAATATCTATTAAACTTTAAAGAATTTCTTATAGGTAATGAAAACGAAACAACTCCATTCTCATTTTTGTCCTGAGAATAGAGTGTATTTGAAAAACCGTAAAATAAAGTTATGAATAGTAAAATTTTCTTCATATTATTTTATCACAGTTATTGATCCTTTTTTTTCACCTGTGTCGGATTGAATGACATAGTAATATACTGGATTTACATTTTTAAAATCTATTGAAGTCTGTGGCCAGTCACCCTGATAATCGACAACATCTAAAACCATATCGCCGTTGGAACTTATAATCATAACTTTGGTGCTTGCATTTTTGTATTCATCCGGTATATTCCAATACGGACTTAAACCACTTAATTTTATAATATTAGGAATTGCTGATGCCGGACCGGCTTTTCCTTTTGCTTTAAACGTAAACTCTTTTGAAGCCAGACATCCTGAAGCCTGTGAAATTTTCACTTTATAGGTTCCAATTGCAGCTACTAAGTAACTATTTGTGGTTGCTCCCGAAATTAAATTATTGTTCAAATACCACTCATAAGTTGGTCCTGTAGCATCTGTTGTAACTGAAACGCTTACTGTTTCTCCATCTTTAAGTTCAAACTCATCTGCAACATCAATACTGGCATTAAAACTATTGCTTTTCAGATCGATTGACCCTGTTGCTTTACAACCACCAAAATCAACATCAACAGTATAAACTCCGGATTCAGTTGCATTAATACTACGAGTAGTTCCGCCTGAAATTACGGTTCCGTCTTTTTTCCACAAATAAGTATTTCCTGAAGTAGCTGTTAGTACTGTACCTGATCCTCCGGCACAAAATGGGTTTCCTAAACTTGAACTAATTGTTGCAGATCCGCCTCCAGAACCTGAAGTAGTCACTGTAACACGATTAGAACTATAGTTTACATCTGAACATGAACCATAATCAATCTCAGCATAGTATTTACCCGGAGCATTTACAACTAACTCTTTAGAGCTTTGTCCTGCAATAGCTACATCATCTTTGTACCATTTGTATTTTATTTTTGAATAATTTACCGGAGATGAGCCTGGAACAGTTGGAGTGTCGTTATTAATCGAAAGAGTCAGGCTGCCGCCTGAGCATAGCATTGCTACATCATTTTTATTATTGATAAAAAAAGATCCTTCGTATTCTTTAAAATATACCGGAAAAGAAGTATTTCCTAGTGTATTTTTGAATTTAGCACTAGGCTGAGCGCTTGCCAAAGAACTCTTAACCCTGAAACTATAAGTGTCAGCACCAACTATTGTAGTTGGTACTGCAAATTTTATAGTTTGCGAAGTGGCAGAAACATCTGTAGCCAAAAGCTTCGTTGTAGCAATAGGAGATGCAAAACTACCCTGACTGTCTGAAAGCTCAATCACAAAGGTAGTTCCGGCAGGAAAATCTATATAACTAAATGTTGCGTAAAATTCGTTGAAATTATTACCCGCACACAACTTTTCGAGACCATCAAGAGTTTGTGGCACGATAGTTTGTGCTTGCATTTTTGAATTTACAACAAAAAAGATACTCAAAAAAACAAAGCATTTAGTTAAAGATAACGTAGTTCTTTGAATCATATAGTGCGTTTTCTTGCCAAATCTATATTCTCAAAAAACAAAATATCAATAAATGTTTCCGAAAAATCATATTTATAGTTCTCAATAATATCTTTTGCAAGAATAGAATAAGAAGCTGTTACAGATATGTTTTCGTCGCAATTTGAAGTCTGATCTTTCGTATTTGTTGCCATAACAAGGCTATCCTTGGGGTTGGATAGCCCTACTATAAACTGATTAGAATTATCTAATTTGCTGATGTTTTCAGCTGTTGCTTTACTTTGGATATCACATGCATCTATACTGCTGTTTAAATCAATAGAAACGATAGGTTTTTCTACTGAACTCTGAGCATATAGACTTAACGTAACAGGTGAAACCAAAAATATTATATATACTAAATATTTTTTTCTGGATAGTGCCATTATGTCTTGATCTTTATTTGGGGTCCGGTTTAAGACGAATACATAAATTGTGTCTGGGGACTTTATTAATAATAAAATTTACGCTTTAAAATAAAAATCGAAATCTATTATCTGTTGCTGCTAGACGCTGTGATTTTTCCTAATTGTAATCTGAAATCCGGTTTCTTAGCGTTGAAAATATCGATGAATGTCTCTCTGTTATTACTTTGTGAGTAAACATTGAAAAACACGCTATTTCCGTACCAGCTTTCCAGATCTTCATTGTTAGAATTGTACTCTGTAAAGATATTTCCGTTACATAGGTTGAAGTACATTTCTTCAAATTTGATTTTCTTAAGATTAGCATCATTAATCTCAGTTTTACTGTCTAATAAAACAGCCGGATTAAATCCTGAGATTACACTACGTTTCATTTCAAGTGAAGAGCTTTCAGCTACATATACAGCCTCTTTTACTAAACCAGACTGGATATCAGCTTTAATATTTTCACTATCATTAAGCATAGTAATATTAGTTGCAACAACTAAAGTTTGTTTTTTAGTAAAATCAGTTTCGTTTTTCTTTTCGTAAGATTTTACTTCCATACAACGAGAACCGTCTTTATTACTAGATAAATAAGAAGATCTAACGGCTAATGAGTTGTATAAACGACATTGAACACCCTGAGTGAATTTAAAGTCGTCATTGATAGATTTATAAGATACAAATTTTGTAGCATTTACATCACCACCAAAGAAAGCAAATGAATCACCTCCTGAGTAGCTTACCATAATGTTTTCTAAAATCGTTTTAGATCCAACACCAGCAATAGTTAAACCATTGAAAGTATCAACTCCTTTAACTTTTTTACCTGCAAATTCGATTCTCACAAATCTTAAAACTCCTGAATTTCCGGCAGCATTGTCACCACCATAAGTAGTTAAAGTAGGATCAAGATCTAAGTTGTAAGAACCAACATTTCCAAATTTATTGATTGGAGCATCTCCAAGGATTACTAATCCACCCCAGTCACCAGCTTTTTTCTGGCTACGGTTTGAGGTAAATACAATTGGATCAGTCTCAAGACCGTCAGCAATAATTTGAGCTCCTTTTGTAACTACCAATGTTCCTTTAGTTTCGAAATCACCAATAATTAAAGTTCCCGGCTCGATTGTCAGAACAGCATTGTTCGTAACATAAACATTACCTTGCAAAACATAAATATTCCTCTTCAGCAATTTGGTATTAACAGAAATGTTTCCTGCTAAAATTTGGTTTGCTTCTCCATACTCTACTTTGTTAGGCTTAAATTCGGTCCAGTTGTTTAACCAATTGGTGTAGCCCATAATTCCTTTCTCTTGTTGAGCACTCATACTCGTAACTGTCAAAAGAACGCAGATCATTTGAGTAATTTTTTTCATGATAAGGGGGGTATTACAGTTAATAATAAATTTGGGTATGCGTAAATGAAAAAACTCATCTCGAGTTTTCCGATTAAAATCAGAACACATCGAGAAAGAGTTGTTTTTTTATCTTTTTTTGAAAGTGCCGAGTGAAATCTCATCCATCTACGTAAACACTTTTAAAAAGGTTTTAAAAAATATAATTATATATTACATTTCATTCAATTCGTTGAACTCATGTAAAGATTTCAATGTACTTTCATAGAATAAAATTGCAGCGATCAAGTTGCCTTTATCAGAATAAGGCATCATTTTTCTTTGAAATTCTACTGTTGTATCTAAGAATGTTGTTGTACCAACAGCCTGAGCATCTAATACTTTTTTGTGTTCGTTATCGTCCGGAATACCTAAGTCAGCCATTGTAACTCCAGGTTTAGTAACCAAAGCAATGTAAGGAAGGGTTTTTACTAATACTTTAATACGCTCAATGTAAAGTTCCAAAAGTTCTCCTTTTTGCATACCACTTAATTCTTTTTGATCATGGTATTTACGAATAAGAGCTGTTGTACTAATAATACTTCTTGGAGCATTTTTTGCCTGGGCTGAAATTGCCCCGGTAGTCATTAAAAAAAGTGCACTAAATAAAATAATTTTCCCTTTCATAAATTCTTAATTATAATTGGTTGTTGATGAAAACAAAAATATAGAAATTAACTTAAATTGCAACTTTATTGATTTTTTTTTTCAAAAAAAAAGCTTAAAAAAAGCTTAAAAACCAGCGTTATGTCGAGAAAATGTGCGTTTTAACGGGCTTTTTGTTAAAATTGTTAAAACCAAAGCCGTAAGATATTCGCTATAAAAAAATTTAATTTTTCTAAATTAATAACCAAAAAAAACTTACGTTTGTCGTTTTTCAAAAAAAAATATTAACAAAAAAGTCTTAATATCTCCTTCGGATCGCCTCTTTATTAACAAAAGTTGGTTAATAAACTGCAAAAAACAAAGTCCAAAAGTTCAATAACATCATAAATGATTCGCTCTTGATAAACTTTTAATCGAAAATTTTTGACTACATCATTTTCTTCTATCTTTGCTACATGCAATTTTCACAAATTTTAGGTCAGGATTACATCAAAAGTCACTTGATAAAAAGTGCAACTTCTGGGCGAATTCCACATGCGCAATTATTCATTGGTCCCGAGGGAAGCGGTACATTATCAACCGCAATTGCTTATGCGCAATATATTTTGTGCAAAAATACAGGAAATGAAAACGAAAATGGAAATCATGCCTGCAATTTAAAATTTCAGAATATTTCGCATCCTGATTTGCATTTTATTTATCCAACCGTTACTACCGAAGATGTAAAAACCAAACCCAAAAGTTTAGACTTTATTCAGGATTGGCGCACATTTATACAGGAAACACCATATGGCGGTTTATTTGACTGGTACAAAATTCTTGGCGTTCAAAACAAACAAGGAGAAATCAGAGTCGAAGATGCTCAGGAAGTTTTAAAATCGCTTTCGCTGAAATCATACGAAGGTGGTTATAAAATCATGATTATCTGGATGGCAGATAAAATGAATATCGCCGCATCTAACAAACTTTTAAAACTCCTCGAAGAGCCTTCTGATAAAACCATTTTTATTCTGATTTCTGAAAACGAAGAAGATATTATACAAACCATACGCTCTCGTTGTCAGGTAATTCACTTTAACGGATTACCGGAAAAAGTTATTGCTGATGCTTTGGTTTCACAAGAAAATATTGACGCCAATCTGGCAAAAAAAATTGCCCATCAGGCACAGGGAAATTTCAGCAAAGCTTTGAATCTTTTAAAAGAAGATGACTCTGAATATCCCTTTGAACAATGGTTTGTCAATTGGGTCCGTGCAGCTTTTAGGGCAAAAGGAAATGCTGCGGCAATTCAGGATTTGATTTCATGGAGTGAGGAGATTGCCGGACTTGGACGTGAAAGTCAGAAAAAATTCATCCAGTTTTGTATCGAAATGTTCAGACAAGCTCTTTTGCTTAATTATCAGGCACCGTCTTTAGTCTATATTGAACCAAAAGTAGACAAGTTTAAACTCGAAAACTTTGCTCCTTTTGTAAACGGAAATAATATTCATGAAATTTTCAAAGAACTTTCAGATGCCATGTATCATATTGAAAGAAACGGAAATGCAAAAATAATCCTAACCGATTTATCTATAAAACTGACTCGTTTAATTCATAAAAAATAGTTTTCAAATGAATAATGTTGCCTCCATTTTACTATTAGCATTTTTAGCCTTAACGTTCTTACAATCAGGATATGAAAAAATATTTTATTGGAAAGATAATGTCGAATGGCTTAAAGGGCATTTTGCCAATACGCCTCTAAAAAATCAAGTACCACTTGCCTTGCTCCATCTATTAATTTTAGAATTAATTTCCGGAATTTTATCTGTTGTAGGAGCCATACAATTATTAACAAACAGTGGTCGTGAATTTGGTTTTTACGGTGCCATTTTTTCTTGTATTAGTTTGTTAATGATGCTTTTCGGACAAAGATTAGCCAAAGATTATGATGGTGCAAGAACCATTGTTATATACTTTATTCCTGCTGTAATGGCAGTTTACTGGCTGAATTAAAATATATCACAGATTTATCGGGTTAAAAAGATTTTAAAAACGGTAAAAATTTGTGGCAAAAATGGTCTGTATGACAGACAAAAAATAAAATTTTATTATTAAAAAAATGAATCCAAAACATCCTTCAGAGTCCCTAACCATATTAACCGATTTAGTTTTACCAAGCGAAACAAATCCTTTAAACAATTTATTTGGTGGCGAATTATTAGCTCGTATGGATCGTGCAGCAAGTATTGCAGCACGCAGACATTCACGTCGAATTGTAGTTACGGCATCTGTAAATCACGTTGCTTTTAACAGAGCTATCTCTCTGGGAAGCGTAGTTACTGTCGAGGCAAAAGTTTCAAGATCTTTTAAAAGTTCAATGGAAGTTTTTATTGATGTGTGGGTAGAAGACCGTGAATCCGGAAGCAGAACAAAAGCAAACGAAGCTATTTATACTTTTGTTGCTGTTGATGATACCGGAAGACCTGTTGAAGTTCCGCCAATTGTACCGGAAACAGAATTAGAAATTCAGCGTTTTGATGCTGCTTTGCGTCGTAAACAACTGAGTTTGGTACTTGCAGGAAAAATGAAACCTTCTGAAGCTACTGAATTAAAAGCTTTATTTATAGAGTAAATTTGTAGCAATTTGTAACAATTTGTGAGAACCAAACTCCAAAAAAAAGAAGTAGTTTTGCAATTTACAAGTCAGCTAAATGACAATAATAAAGTTATTTCTTACTTTTGAGTTGTGTTTTGAAAACCAAAAAATAACAATTAAGATAATTTAAAAAAATATGAGTTCAGACAAAGAAGCCAAATTAAAAGCGTTACAATTAACGCTTGATAAACTTGACAAAACTTACGGTAAAGGAACCGTAATGAAAATGGGCGACAGAGCCATTGTAGAGGTAGAAACGATTTCTTCTGGCTCACTTGGCGTTGATTTAGCTCTTGGAGTAAATGGATATCCAAAAGGAAGAATTATTGAAATATACGGACCGGAATCATCTGGTAAAACTACGCTAACATTACATGCAATTGCTGAAGCTCAAAAAGCAGGCGGAATTGCAGCGTTTATTGATGCGGAACATGCTTTTGACAGAAACTATGCTGAAAAATTGGGTGTTGATATCGAAAACTTAATTATCTCGCAGCCAGACAATGGTGAGCAGGCTTTAGAAATTGCCGAAAACTTAATTCGTTCAGGAGCTATAGACATTGTTGTAATTGACTCTGTTGCTGCATTAACTCCAAAAAGTGAAATCGAAGGTGAAATGGGAGATTCTAAAATGGGACTTCACGCACGTTTAATGTCACAAGCTTTAAGAAAACTAACAGGAACTATCAGCAAAACAAATTGTACTGTTTTCTTCATCAACCAGTTGAGAGAGAAAATTGGTGTAATGTTCGGAAACCCTGAAACTACAACGGGTGGTAACGCATTAAAATTCTACGCTTCGGTACGTTTGGATATTCGTCGTTCATCTCAAATTAAAGATGGTGAAAACGTAATTGGTAACAGAACTAAAGTTAAAATCGTAAAAAACAAAGTGGCTCCGCCTTTTAAAACTGCCGAATTCGATATTATGTATGGAGAAGGTGTTTCTAAAACAGGTGAAATTCTTGACTTAGCGGTTGAATTTGAAATCGTTAAAAAAGCGGGATCATGGTTTAGCTACGGAGATACAAAATTAGGTCAGGGACGTGATGCTGTAAAATCTTTAATTAAAGATAATCCGGAATTAGCTGAAGAATTAGAAGTAAAGATCAAAGCACATATCAAAGAATTAGCAAGTGCTTAAGACACTCAAAACCTGCAAATTGCAGGTTTTTTTATACTACCCGACAAACAATTATTGTTCTGTCGGGTTTTATTTTATTAAAAATGACGCAACCATTTTAGAAAAATCTCATCTTATAAAAAGACAAAAGAATTTGCTGGTATCGACCAAATACCCAAGTCTTAGGTTTTTATAATAAATTTAGATTGGTTTGTTCATATAAAAATCCGTTAGTTTACTGGTACTAACGGGTTTTTATTATTTTTATTTGGAGATTTTTTTTACATCTCACGCAACCTTTCTGCTTTTTTGCTCTCTATTAAAGTGTGACATTAACTGGAGTTTTAACCAAACTCTTTATTATCAATCCTTAATATTTTTAACCATGAAAGAGAAAATAGAAGTGTTGTACAATAAAAACCGCCGAAAAACGAAATTAAAATTTAAGAAAGTATTGCGTTTTATTTCTGAAAAAATAATTCATCGATAATCTTTTTGAATATAAAATGGGGGATTTTTAATTCAAAACAAAGCCCGACAATTTCCAAAAAATTTGTCGGGCTTTATATTTTAAATATCTTAACTACTCTTTCTTTTTAAATTCAAGTAATGCTTTATAAATCAACTGTCTTACCTGATCTCTAAGCTCTTTTCTATGGTCACTTGTTAAACCTTCTGTTTCTACAAAAGGTAAAACTTTTGCACGCATTATGCCCGGACTTCCACTTAAAAAAGTATATGAAAAACGTTTTTTATTGTCAGCAAAAACAATTGGTACAATTGGAATTTGATGATCGATTGCCAGACGAAAAGCGCCATCTTTAAACTCATCCAGTAAAATAGATTCATCATCCGGAACGCCGCCTTCGGGAAAAATACAGATACTCAATCCCTGATTAAGTCTGCTCTGAGCTCTTTTAAAAACTTCATTTTTACTTCTTGATGAATTTCTGTCGACTAAAATACAGGTTCTTTTATAGAAAAAGCCAAACAACGGAATTTTAGAAAGTTCTTTTTTTCCAACAAAAACAAACGGATTTTTAACTAATGCAAGCATCAGCATAATATCAGTCATCGAAGTATGGTTGGCCACAATCATGTAGCTTTTTTTTCTGATCAGCTTTTGTTCGCGTTCGACTTTATAATAAAAACCCATCCCGAAAAGGATAAATTTAGCCCAAATGCGGGCCATTTTAAAGAAATAGGGATAACCACTCTCAGAGATTATAGAAATCAGCAAAAACGGCAGCATAATCAATATCGGAATGGCCATTAAAATGTAAAACCAAATGCGCCATAAAACCCAAAAAACAATTTTTAATCCTTTCATGGTTTCAAATGTAAGAAAACAGAAGTGAAATTAGATTTTTAGATCATTAGATTTTTTGAAATTAGACTTTTCTAAGAGTAAAATGCTGAATTAGAAAAGATCTTTTTAGAAAACTTTCTACTTTTAATACAAGAAAAAAAATAAACCTTGTGAACTTTGCGGTAAAAAAACGAAATTTGCAATATTAAGAAAAACTAGAATGGCAAAAATACTTACTGGTGTTCAGAGTACTGGAACGCCACACTTAGGCAATTTATTGGGAGCAATTATTCCTGCTATCGAACTATCAAATAATCCTGCAAACGAATCATTTTTGTTTATTGCTGATTTACATTCGATTACACAAATTAAAGATGGTAAAACATTAAGAGAAAACACATACAGCACCGCTTCTGCATGGCTTGCCTGCGGATTAAATCCTGATAAAGTTACTTTTTACAGACAATCTGATGTGGCTCAAACTACTGAATTGACCTGGTATTTAAGCTGTTTTTTTCCGTTTCAGCGTTTGACTTTGGCACATTCTTTCAAAGATAAAGCAGATCGTTTAGACGATGTAAATGCCGGACTTTTTACATATCCAATGTTAATGGCTGCCGATATTTTATTGTATGATGCTGAATTTGTGCCGGTTGGAAAAGACCAAATGCAGCATTTAGAAATTACACGTGATGTCGCTTCTCGTTTCAATCATCAAATGGGTGAGATTTTTGTTATTCCCGAAGTTAAAATTCAGGAAAACAGTATGCTAATTCCGGGAACAAACGGCGGAAAAATGAGTAAATCTGCCAATAATATTATTAATATTTTCCTGGACGATAAAGTGCTACGTAAACAGGTTATGAGCATCGAAACTGATAGTACTCCTCTTGAGGAACCTAAAAATCCGGATACCTGCAATGCATTTGCAATCTATTCTTTATTGGCTACAGAAGAACAAATTGCTCAAATGAGAGCCAATTATCTTGGCGGAAATTATGGTTATGGTCATGCCAAACAAGCTTTGTTTGAATTGATTACCGAGAAATTTAAAACTGAAAGAGAAAGATATACTTACTACATGAATAATCTTGACGAAGTCGATGCACTATTGAAAAAAGGTGCTGCAAAAGCTTCTGTTATCGCTGATGGTGTTTTGGCGAAAGTTAGAGATGTTCTTGGATTTCAAAAATAGAGATTATAAACGCGGCAATACTAAAAAATGCCGCGTTTTTATTTTACAGGCAATTAACAATTGAGCAGGATTAATGACCAATTCAAGATCTTAAATGTTATTTGTTCTATTGAAATTTCAAAATATTATCCAAAATCTTAAATCGCTTCAAATAACTTACCGGGTAAAGGTCTTATCACCCCTTTCAATTCCATATTTAGCAAGATTCCGGAAATTTTATAAATGGGGAAATCGCATTTTAAAGCTATTATATCAAGCAATTCTTTTCCGTTTTTTAGCAGAAAATCATACAGTTTTTGTTCATCGGGTGCCAACTCTACAAACAATTGTTTTTGAACAGGTTCAGATTTTCTTGTAACATCCCAATTCAAAATATAAATCAAATCAGCAGCACTGGTTAAAACATTTGCTTTCTGGGTTTTAATTAAATTATTACAACCCTGACTGTACTTATCAGTTACTCTTCCCGGAACAGCAAAAACATCACGATTATAATCATTAGCCAGATTTGCAGTGATTAGCGATCCGCCTTTATCTGCAGATTCTATTACAATTGTGGCTTCGGTCATACCGGCAACTATACGATTTCGACGTACAAAATTTTCTTTATCAGGTTTAGATGAACTCCAGAATTCTGTTATAAAACCGCCATTTTGTTCCATTTGGCTCATGTATTTTTTATGGGATTTTGGATAAATCTGGTTTAAACCATGTGCCAGGACTCCAATGGTTTGCAGATTAAAATCCATTGCCAGCTGATGTGCAACAATATCAACACCATAGGCAAAACCACTTACAATTACAGGATCAAGTGGCACTAAATCTTCAATTAGTTTTTTACAAAATTCTGTTCCATATGAGGTAATTTGACGGGTTCCGACAATGCTTATTATTTTCTTATTTTTTAAATTTATATTCCCGGCAGAAAAAATCAAAACGGGCGAATCAAAGCAATGTTTTAATCGTTCGGGGTAATTTTCATCCTGAAAAAAAGAAACTTTTATATCATTTGAATCGATAAATTTCAGCTCTTTTTCTGCTTTTTCAAAAACTGATTTATCTTTTAAATTATTCAGTAAAACTGTTCCAACTCCATCAACAGCAGCTATTTGATTTATTTTAGTTTTAAAAATAGTCTCTGCGTCACCAAAATGATTCAGTAGCTTTTTTGCCATTATATCCCCCACTCCATCGATTTTTAATAAGGCTAATAAATAAAATAAATCTTGATCTGACATGGCTTATAATTTTTTTAAAGGAAGATAAATTCTTAAAAAAAACAGTATTTTTAAGAAAGACAAATATAGTAATTAGAAGTAAATTCTTTCAAAATAAATTAGGCCAACAATTTATATAAGTTTCCTGTAGTAATTTCGGAAATATTATAAATACTGAATATTTCATAGATTTTATTTCTATCCTGATTGTAGTTGTAATAAAAAATAATTCGCACTAGACATTTCGAATAAACATTATGTAAAATAGAAATAAAAAACGAAACGAATTTGTATCTAAAATAGATGTTATTTCTTAATAAAAATAACTTTTTATGCATCTGTAAATTTCAAAAATTTAACAAATAAACAATTAAATTACTGAATATTAATTATCTATAAAAAAACCTGAATTGTTAATAAAAACTGTGAATAAAATTTTGATAACTATATTCATTACATAACTTTGTAAACATGAAAATCGAAAATTACATCGCACAGTTATTGTATCGTTATCAGTGTGTAACGGTTCCAGGGTTTGGAGCATTTTTAACAGAAATTCAATCGGCACAGCTGAATGAAGGCACAAATTCGTTTTTTCCACCCAAAAAAATGATCTCTTTTAATAGCCGCTTGAAAAACAATGACGGACTATTGGCAAATCATATTGCAAATGCAGAAAAAACATCTTATGGTTTTGCTGTTAGTGCTATTGCTTTTGAAGTTACAGAATGGAAAAAAACTTTGGAACAAAATGGCGTTATAAGCCTTAAAAACATAGGTGAAGTTCGTTTAAACGCTGAAAGAAATATAATTTTTACACCAAACGATCAGACCAATTACTTAACATCATCTTTTGGACTAAGTCCGTTTGTTTCTCCTTTGGTTAAAAAAGAAATGTTCGAGAGAAAAATCGAAGAAATCTCAGAAAGAGAAGCCATTTCTCTGTATGAAAATGAAGACGAAGGAAAATCAGTAAATCCGTTCTTAAGATATGCTGCAATCCTTGTTTTAGGTCTTGGAATTACGGGTAGTATTGGATATCCATTATACCAAAACCAAATCGCAAACAAAACTTTAGTCGTTGAAAGTGCTGTTCAGAAAAAAGTGCAGAATAAAATACAGGAAGCTACATTTTTCATTCAGAATCCATTGCCTGCTGTTACACTTTCTGTAGATTCAGCAAAAGTTGAAACTGTTGAAGTAAAAACGATGCCTTATCACATTATGGCAGGAGCTTTCAGAAGTGAACAAAATGCACGAAAAGCTTACAATCAATTAATTAAAGATGGTTTTAAAGCGAGAATGCTGGGCGAAAACAAGCATGGATTATTTCCGGTTTTATACGGAAGTTATGCTACGATGTCTGAAGCAGAAAAAGCACGAAAAGAAATTCAAAAAGGCGAAAATCCTGATGCGTGGATTCTAGTCGAAAACTTATAATACTCTCAAAATCCTATTCTTACGAATAGGATTTTTTTTGTTTATCGTGGAACAATTTTCGCATCCTGAACAAGTGTTTTTTTAGTTCCAAGATAAATTGTTAGCCTTGCCGGAGGCGAATTTTTTTCGCCCAAAACTATAATAGCACATTCATAAGTATATTTATCTTTTTTAAACTCATACTGATGATTTCCTCCAATTCCCTCTACTATAAGTTTACCACCATTAATAACTAAATCAGGCTTTTCACTCATTTTTTTATCAATAGACCATGAAGCAAAACGGTAATTATTATTCCCTAAATTATCAATTCTGATTTTAAATTTAGCTGTTTCCAAAATGCAAATCGGAGTCTGGAAAAAAGCAATACTTGGATCAAGTTCTTTTTTTTGAGAAGCTATAAGTTTATTTTTAAGATCAGTTTCAAATTTTGATTGGTAATTTATGGCTGTCAAGCGTCCGTCTACATCCAGCCAGATAATTCCATGATTAAGCATTACACCACGTAAACCCATATCAAACCAGTCTTTTACGGGATTCGATTTAATGATTTCATTTTTTAAACCTGTATCAAAGATTTCATCAAAACGCTTTATAAAATCTGATTTATTATTAATATCCGGTATTGGATATTCTCGTTTTAACGGATAGACAACCAGATCTCCGAGGGCTTCTTTGTTGTTGTTTTTTACGTTTTCAATTAACTTTTTCGCAAATACCTGATATTCTGATTTTGCTTCCTGAGCAGTAATAAAGCTGCTACAAAGCATCAATAATATTAAAAATACAGTGTTTTTTTTCATCTTAAAATATTTTTAATTAATTACTAATCTGTTCATTACAATCAAATATAATCATTATTTATTTATTGCATATTTCCCTGATTCTGTCTTGAAAAGAATAAAACTTATGTTGAAAATCTACAGAAAATCAGATATGAATTGCAAATAAAAAATCCTATTCTTTCGAATAGGATTTTGTTTATCGTGGAACAACTTTAGCATCCTGAGAAAGAATTTCTTTCTCATTTTGATATATTGTTAAAGTAGCCGGAGCAGCATCTTTTGGCCCCAAAACAGTGATATAACATTCGTAAAGAAAATTACCTTTTTTAAAATCAAAGTGACTGTTTCCACCGCTTCCATCAGGAATCCATTTTCCGTTTGTAAGCACTAAATCAGGCTTTTCGCTCATCGATTGTTTTATTGACCAGGAAGCATACCGATAGTTCTCGTTCCCCAAATCATCAATTCTAATTCTAAATTTAGAAGTTTCCAAAATATAGAGCGGCGCTTTAAAAACTGCAATTGATGAATGTAGTTTTTCTTTTTCTGCAGCTATTAATTTGTTTTTCAGATCTGCTTCTGCTTTCGATTGATAATTAATACCTCTTAAATGGCCGTCTTCATTAAACCAAAGCGTTCCCTGATTGAGCATAATTCCGCGCCAGCCCACTTGTGACCAATCTTTTGCGGGATTCGATTTAATAATTTCGTTTTTTAAAGCTGCATCAAAAATCTGATCGTATCTTTTTATAAATTCAGCCTTATTCTTAACAGACGGAATTGGGTACCCTCTCTTAAAAGGATACTGCACAATATTGGCTACAGCCTCTTTTTTATTGTTTTTTACATTCTCTATGAACGTTTTAATAAACTTTTGATATTCGGGTTTTAAATCCTGACCAGAAATATTACAGATCGAAAAAGTAATAAATACAATACAAATGAGCTTTTTCATATTTTCTATTTTACATAATGTTTTTATGAAATAAAACGAAACTAAATCACTAAGTTACAAAATACCCGGAAATCAATTAATACTGGCTTTAAACATTTTAAGTTCATCCCAGGTAAATTCATCCCCATGTTTTTCTTTTAAACCGTTTAATGATTCTTCCTGATAAAACTCAAAAGCTTCGCGGAGTGCCAGGATTTTATCGTAAGGCAGAATATCTGAAATCTCAACTTTCTTAGCCTGAATCAATTTAACCAAATGCATTTCAATAGTTTGTACAGTTAATTTACGGATTCTCGCAATATCCTGAATTGAGTTCTTTTCAAGCCACAAATCATGCGTTTCTTCCACAGTAGTTTTCTTAACTGTTTTTGCTTCGTTCTTATCTAATTTTCTGGCTGTATAACGAACTACAGGCTCTTCAGATTTAAAAATATCGGTATTTGCAATGTTAAGTTCCTCGCGGATCTTCTCGACCTTGTCGGATTTATAGTTTTTAATCGCTGTAGACGACAATTTTTCTTTACAGATGGTTTCACCTGCAACGACAATTTCTATGAGCAATTTGGCCTTCATTAAGCGTAAAACAGCTTTTGTTTGCAAATCATCCAAAAAAGCCAATTCTTCATAAAATTCTTTTACTTTTTTAAATTTCTGAATTTCAGCCATTTTATTCAAAAGATCCGTAACCAGCTTGTCCATTGGCTTAAAAAAATAATCGTAAGCCGCCACTACTCTTTCCTGAACAAAATACAAATCAACTGTTTCTTTACTAAATATTTTATTAAGCTGATTCACGAATTTCTGAGAGGGATCGATTAGTGTTTCGATAGTTTCTAAACGTTTATGTGCCCAAACAGCATGTTTTGATTTTTCTGAACCTGCAGCATTTTCGTTATAACTAAAACGGTGATTACGCCATTCCTGAGATAAATCAGTCCAGTTAAAACTGTTTATCAAATAGTTATGAATAAAGTTTTTAGTTTCGAAGTGCAGAGAATGTTTTAAAACTTCTTCGGTTGCTTTGTTTAAAGCATAATCCATGACATCCTGATCATTCGAAATGCCATTCATTTGTATCGGAGAAAGCAAAATAAGCCCGTTTAAGGAAGTTAAACGCGATAATGCTACGTATGCCTGTCCGGGCAGAAAAACTTGCGATACATCGAGCGCTGCTTTCTCAAAAGTTAAACCCTGACTTTTATGAACTGTAATTGCCCATGCCAATTTTATCGGATAATGTGCAAATGTTCCTAAAACTTCTTCTTCGATTTCTTTGGTAAGCTCGTTTACTTTGTATCGGATATTTTTCCATTCGTATTTTTCTACCTCAATCGTTTTGTTTTCTTCTGGAAAATGTATGAAGATTTCTTCTGGTGAAAGGGATTTTACAACTCCCATTTTTCCATTGAAATAACGCTTATCAAAAGACAAATCGTTTTTAACAAACATAACCTGAGCGCCAACTTTGAGTTTCAAATTCTCTTCTACCGGAAATATTTTTTCAGGAAAATCGCCCACGATAAAAGGTTGGTAAGAGAATTCATTGCCTGCTAAATCACTTATTGCCTGTTCGTTAATCGAATCGGCTTTGGCATTATGTGTTGTAAGTGTAATATATCCGGGATTGTTTTTTAAGTCGAAATCCGGCTGTACATATTCGTTTAAAACCTGAATATCCTGCGGTGTAATCTGGTTATTTCTAAGGTTGTTTAAAACCGAGATAAAAGTATCATCAGACTGACGGTAAATTTTTGATAATTCGATGTAAAGTGGCGGAAATTGCTGAATAACATGCGAATGAAAAAAGAATTTTCCTTTGTAATAATTTCGTAATGTTCGCCATTCTTCGTCTCTGATAACGGGTGGAAGCTGCAACAAATCGCCAATAAAAAGTACCTGAACTCCACCAAAAGGACGCGAATTTTTACGAACTGTCTGCATCATAAAGTCAATAGCATCCAGTAAATCAGCACGAAGCATACTGACTTCATCAATAATCAAAAGCTCCATATTTCTGATTACATTACGCTTAACATTGTTCATTTTGAAATGTCGGCGCAAGGTTTCTTTATTCTCAAATTTCACAGTTTCGGTAAACTGCGAAGCTTCCGCATATGACGGAATAAAGGCAGAAAAAGGCAGTTGAAACATGGAGTGTATGGTAACACCACCGGCATTTAGTGCCGCTATTCCTGTGGGAGCCACAACAACTGTGTTTTTGTGGGTTGTAGCAATGATTTCGCGTAAAAGCGTAGTTTTCCCTGTCCCTGCTTTACCGGTCAGGAAAATAGACTTTTGCGTTTGATTGATGAATTGTAAAGTGTAAGCAGCTGCTTCTGAAACGTTTTGCATTTGGCGTATATTGAAAAACTAAAAGTATGGCATTTTTATAAAAGAAAAAACCTAAATCTTTACAGACTTAGGTTTTTTAATTTAGTTAGTTAGTTTGGTATTATTTTTTTGCTTCTTCTTTAGCAGCTGGTTTATCATCTGTTTTTGGTGTAGCTTTATACTTGTCGTTCAAAGCTTTAATGACATCTTTTGTAATATCATATTTTTCTTCAGCGTACAAAATTGAAGCTGCATCACCAGTACCATAGATATAAGAATAACCGTTTTTCTTACCGTAATCTTTGATGAATTTTTTAACTCCGCTTACCAGAGAATCCATTTCAACACCACTTTCCTGTTGCAATTGTTGAGATAAAGCTTGTTGTGCATAACCCAATTGTTGCTCTCTTTTTTGTAACTCAGCTCCTTTTTGTTGAGCCCATGCCTGCCCATTTGCCTGTGCCTGACTTTGAAAATTAGCAGCGTCTTGTTTAAAACGTGTAATCTCAGCTTGTAGTTGTCTTCCTTTTTCTTCTGCCTGAGCTTTGTATTTTGCCTCAAGGTCTTTTGCTTCAGTGTATTCTTTCATTAAAACTGAAGTATCTACGTAAGCTGTTTTTACTTCCTTTACTTCTCCAGTTTTATTACATGAAACGGCGAAAATTGAAAGTGCGATAATTACTAATGCTTTTTTCATTTTTTGAATTTCTATTTTTTTAATGTATTGAAGACAAAAATATAAAAAAATAAATAGCATCAACATAAAGTTTAAAAAATGCTAGAATTTTATCATATTGTTTTTATTTATCGAAAGAAAATTGTCAATAATTTAACGCTATTAAAAGTGACTTTCATAGCTTTCATTAGAGCGATCTTCTCAAAAAAGACATAATTTCCCCTCACCAGACCTAAAAAGATATCAGAAACGTGCTTAAATTGCGTTTTACTTGTTTTTTAAGACATAAATGTGCGATGAATACTCTTTTGTACTGCTTGCTTTTAAATTTGATTTTAAGCCAACCAAAAATGCACTGATATAATTCATTTTTCCGGTTTTATATTTTTCAGATAATAAACTCACATAAAATGAATCAAATTTCATTGGAAGTACTTTTTCTAATTTGATATCTACTTTTTCAAAAAGAGACTGAATGGCTTTTTTTGAAAAATGCCAAAAGTGAATTGGCACATCATAAGCTGCCCAAAAAGTTTTGTAATGTTGCGCGTCGTAGGATTTAAAATTTGGAACCGCAACAATTAAAGTTCCAGTTGGTTTTAGTAAACGCTTTAATTCCTGAATTTGAAATTCTAAATTTGGAACGTGTTCCAAAACATGCCACATCGTAATTACGTCAAAGGAATTATCCTGAAGATTTCCAATTTCAGATACAAATGAAATTCCTTTTTGGATTGCAATATTTTTTGCTCTTTCGCTTGGTTCTACTCCAACAGTTTCCCAGCCATCATTTTTTGCTGTCAATAAAAAATCTCCGGTTCCGGCACCAATATCTAAAATTCTTCCTTTTTGAGATTGCTCAGCATTGATTAAATTTAGTTTATTTTTTAAAGCTATATTTTTCACAAAGTGATACGCTTTTTCAAATAATGAACGTTTGTTATCTGTATGAGAAATATAATCTTCACTTTCATAATATTTTCCCAGATTTTCTAAATCCGGTTGTGGTGAGGTAATCAACATATCTAAAGTTTCATCATAATATAAATCAAAAGTTTCTTTAGATACAGAATGGTCTTTTACAGTAAGAAAATGTTTTTTGTTTAAAACGTCCATTTTTAATTATAGGGATTTGGGTTTAATTTCATAGTAAACCCTAAAAACGAAATTTTCCATTTTTAGGGTCCATTGTGCTTATATATTTATTTTTTCTTTAACGTGTCCAATTTATTTTTACTGCAGATATTTTTTCGTTTTCGATTCTTGTTTTTTCGCAAACGGTAAAACCGTTTTTGAGATAAAACAATAATGGCGATTTATACTGCTCTTTATTTTGTTTTACAT
This sequence comes from Flavobacterium chilense, assembly GCF_001602525.1. GTDB lineage: Bacteria > Bacteroidota > Bacteroidia > Flavobacteriales > Flavobacteriaceae > Flavobacterium > Flavobacterium chilense. The sequence goes on along the minus strand of NZ_LSYT01000002.1, from coordinate 324,973 downwards.
CATTTTCATGGTCAACAACCCAGCCATTCAAAATATCATTATTCTTTTTTAATTCTTCAATTAACAACGAACCTTTTCCTGTTCCGTGAATTTGATTGTCAATTATGATTGCAAACCAGTTTTCATCTTCTCTCAAAAAATCAAATGCCCAGCCTTTAATTTTATTTTCATCTATTAGTAAATGATGTTTTGCATTTATCAAACCATTTAAATACAAATCAAAATCATGAATTGTTTCATAATTTAATTTTCCCGGATATTCAGTATTCCAAAGTTGCATTAAGGATTCTTTTTCATCTATTGACAAAACTTCTTTCTGAATAATCTTCATATCGCAAAAAAATAAAATTAAAACAATTTACGAAAATAAATTTCTCATCATATAGTTTCACGTGGAACAATTCTCTGTTGTTTTTTAATTTTTATTTATTTCTGCTTTTAGGTTTCACGTGGAACCAAAAAGCAAATAAAAACAAAATTTCAGATTTCAACAACAACCTGAAATCTGAAATTTAAAACTTTTTTATCTTCCCATATAAATCAATAATACCGAAATATCACTTGGAGAAACTCCACTTATTCTTGAAGCTTGAGAAATCGTAACCGGACGAATTTTACTCAACTTTTGTTTTGCTTCAATCGACATAGATTTGATTTTATTATAATCGAAATTTTCCGGGATTTTCACTTCTTCCAAACGAGTAAGTTTATCTGCATTATTTCTTTCCTTTTCTATATATCCGGAATACTTCACCTGGATTTCGGCTTGCTCTAAAATTTCCTGATCCAGATTATGTTCTTCAACATATGCTTTAACTTTTTCAAATTTCAACATATCTTCTAAATCAATTTGAGGGCGTGAAAAAACTTTAAACATTTTATCACCTTGAGTAATCGGAGCAGTTTCTTTTGCTTCCAAAATTGGATTTGTTTCCGCAACCGAAACACTCGTCTCTCTGAAGAAAGCAACCATCTTTTCAGATTCGTTTAATTTCTTCTCCATTCGGCGTAAACGTTTTTCAGAAGCCAAACCAATTTCATGAGACATTGGCGTTAATCTAAAGTCGGCATTATCTTGACGCAACAATGTTCTATATTCTGCTCTTGACGTAAACATACGATAAGGTTCTTCCGTTCCTTTCGTAATCAAGTCATCAATCAGAACTCCAATATAAGCTTCATCACGTTTTAAAATCAACGGCGCTTTTTCATGCACTTTTAAATGCGCATTTATTCCAGCCATCAATCCTTGCGAAGCTGCTTCTTCATATCCTGTTGTTCCGTTTATTTGTCCGGCAAAATATAAACCTTCAACTAACTTCGTTTCCAAAGTATGTTTCAATTGCGTTGGTGGGAAATAGTCATATTCGATTGCATAACCTGGACGGAAGAATTTCACTTTCTCAAAACCGGCAACAGAACTCAAAGCTTTAAACTGAATATCCTCCGGAAGCGAAGTTGAAAATCCGTTTACATAAACTTCACATGTATTCCAACCTTCCGGCTCAACAAATAACTGATGACGTTCTTTATCTGCAAAACGATTAATCTTATCTTCTATCGAAGGACAATATCTTGGACCGAGACTTTTGATTCTTCCATTAAACATTGGCGAACGATCAAAACCTTCTCTCAAAATATCATGAACATCCAATGACGTGTATGTCATGTGACAAGATCTTTGATGCGTTAACGGAACGGTTAAATCCGAATAAGAAAACTTATCCGGTTTCGCATCTCCTTTTTCTTCGTTCATTTTAGAATAATCTAAAGAACGTCCATCAACTCGTGGCGGCGTTCCTGTTTTCATTCTTCCTGATTCAAATCCGGCTTTCACCAAATCTTCGGTAATTCCTGTTGCAGCACTTTCGCCTGCTCTTCCTCCTCCGAATTGTTTTTCTCCGATATGAATCAAACCATTCAAAAAAGTTCCGTTTGTCAACACTACAGATTTAGATCGAATCTCCACTCCTAACGAAGTTCTGATTCCTTTTATCTTTCCGTTCTCGATAATCAAACCTTTCACCATCTCTTGGTAGAAATCCAAATTTGGAGTTCCCTCCAACATCATTCTCCATTCTTCAGCAAAACGCATTCGATCACTTTGAACTCTTGGCGACCACATTGCAGGTCCTTTTGATTTGTTCAACATCTTAAATTGAATTGCCGTGCGGTCGGAAACAATTCCCGAATATCCACCAAGCGCATCAATCTCACGCACAATCTGTCCTTTTGCAATTCCTCCCATCGCTGGGTTGCAAGACATCTGTGCAATGTTCTGCAGACTCATGGTAACCAATAAAGTTTTTGATCCTAAATTTGCGGCCGCTGCCGCGGCTTCAGATCCAGCATGACCTGCACCAACTACAATAACATCGTATTCTTCTAAAAACATTTTGTTTTATTATTCTCTGCAAACCGTTTAAGGCGATTCTCAGAATTACTTTTTAATTCTTTTTTTGTTCCACGTGGAACGGCGCTAACGCGCAAAATTCAAATTTTCAAATTCAAGAACACAATCCACAAAACCCAGATTCCTTCTTAAACGACATAAATCTGTTCCACGTGGAACAGACTAAACAAACACATTCTCCAATCTTTCGATTAAAATTTTCGAAACAGAACTCCTGTTCCACGTGAAACATTCTTGATTCTTTCGAAAGAAAACTCAACTTGCCAATTCAAAACTCAGAATAAAAATTCAAAATGTGGTAATTCCAAAACCTCAATTTCAATCGTCAAAATTCTAAAAACTGTTCCACGTGAAACATCATTTTTACAATTTCGATTTTTCAAAATCTAAAATTTCAACCTTTCTTATACATCTTGTTCCACGTTGAACGATTTAAAAATGAATTTTCGAACGATAAAAATCAAAATTAAAACCAAATATTCATGTTCCACGTGAAACACTTTATACTAAATCTTAAAAAAAACAATATTAAATCCTTATCAGTTTTTCTAAAACTCCACTTGGAAAGTTCCACGTAAAACATTTTAATTTCAAAATCTCAAATATGTTTCACGTGGAACGCTTGTAAAAATCTATCAATTTAGATAAACATGTTTCACGTGGAACAAAGAATTCTAAACATTTAAAAGTGGTTTAATTACTGTTCCACGTGAAACATTGCAATTTTTTCATCTTCTTTTGAACGCATAAGTTCGGCTTCAGAATCACTCTTGTCTTTATATCCACAATAATGAAGTATACCGTGAGCCAAAACTCTTTTTAATTCTTCTATAAAAGAAACATTAAAATCCTTAGCATTGTCCTCTACTCTTTCAACAGAGACAAATATATCTCCGTTTAATTCATTCCCAACTGTATAATCAAAACTGATAATATCTGTTAGTGTATCATGATTTAGATATTCTACATTTATCTTATGAAGATATTCATCATCACAAAAAATATAATTTATCTCTCCTTCGTTTTTATTTTCAGAAACGATTACAACACTTAACCAATCAGCAAAGGCTTGTTCGTTGTCTAAAGAAAATTCGGTTTCGTAATTAAAATTGATCATTTTGTATTAAAATATTCTTGAACCTTTTGATTAAAATTCGAGCGCAAAGGTAGTGATTGTCTGTTTAATATCTCTACACTGTTTAAATAATCCAAAAGCGAACTTGGCAAAGCATTCGTTCTATTAGAAAATTCGGCCTTATTAGTTTCAGACTGACGCTTTGTATCTTGACCTTGTTGCTGAACAGCGTTATTTAATTTTAATAATTCTTGTTGAATATTAAGTATTCTTTGTAAGTTCTCATTCTTAAAACCTTTATTCAAAAGTTGTTTTTCTGAAGCTTTCATTTGATCAATTACAGATTTTCCCTGAGAATCTAAACCTTGTTTTGCTAACTCTTTTTGTAATGCTTCACGAAGTTTTACTTGCTCTTTATAAATTTCCATAATGGCTTCAGCATCTCCTTCTCCATCATTACCGTCTTTTCCGTCTTTATCTTTTCCTCCATTTTTATTTCCCTGTCCATCTTTACCATCTCCATTTTTACCTTGTCCGTCTTTTCCCTGACCTTGTTTAGCAGAACCCGATTTATCTTGTTGACCATCTCCGGGTTTATCACCAGGTTTATCTCCCGGCTTCATTCCTGCTTTCATTTTATCAGCCAGGCCTTTTTGTTTTTGAATAATATCTGGTAATTGCATTCCTTGTCCATCTCCTGGTTTTGGTTTTCCTGAACCTGGTTTAGACATAGACATTTGCATATTGTTTAATAAATCACTTAAAAAATCAGCCAGTTTATTAGCAGATGAAACTGCATATTGCTGATGCGAAACTCCTTTTGGAACCTGAACGTCACTTAAACTTTCAATAGCTTTATCAATATTGTATTGTACATTACCTATTTCCTTAGTTACATCTTCGGCTACTTTTGGGTTACGAAGAGACAATGCAAACAAACTATCATCAACATATCTAAACTGTTGTTTTAAATTTTGCTGAACTTTAATATTCTTAGTATAGGCTGACGAACCTAATTTCATAGATTTAAATTGTTTCATCACATCTTCCTGAGATAATGAATAAGCCAAAAGATTATCTAAGATTTGACGAAGCATTGCAACATCTTCTTCAAGTTGTTCCTGCTCTCCGCCTTCCATACTTGAATCCATTTGTTCTGCCATGCTTTTCATTTTCTTAGCTGCACTTTTTTGCTTTGGCTTAGCCGAAGATGAATTCTTTTTACTTAATTCTTCAGAAGCTTTTTGCAAATCATTCTTCAAATCTTTCTCTTTTGAAGCATCATTAGGAATATCTAAAGGAGATTTTAATGTCTTGTTTTCTTCTTTCAAGTCCTTTAAGTCATCTTGAATTTTATCAAAATCTTTATTAATATTCTCTTGTTTGTCCTGAGTGTTTTCTTTTTCTTTATTGGAAAGTTCCTCTTGCTTGTCTGCAAGTTTCTTTAATTTGTCTGCTACTTGTTCTGCTTTTTTAGAAACATAAAAACGTTTCGTTAATTCAACCAATTGCTCTAAGTTTCGAGATTGGTTCTTACTGATTTGTTTGAACTTTTCCATTTTATCAAACAGCTCTTCACTGTTTAATTTATCGTTTAAGTTCTTCAATTCATCCATTAATTTTTGATTCTTTTCTAAATCTTTCTCAGCATTATCCAAACGCTTTTGCAAATCATCAGCAGTTTTATCTTTCTTTTCAGATTGAAATTTATCAAGATTCTTGTTCATTTTCTCTGCAAATTGTTTCATCAATTCGTCTTGTTGTTTCTGACGTTTGATAAAATCATTTACTTTTTGCTGGTCTTTAAACTCTAAATTATCTTTCTCTTTTCCTGCTTTCTGAATCTTATCCATTTCAGAAAATTGCTTGGTTTGATTCTTTAAAGACTTTTCTAAACTATTGATGTTCTCATTTTGTTGTTGTAATTCCATGTCGTGAATTTCATCTGTAGTAGAAACACGATCAGAAAAAACAGAAGATTTTGTACTCTTAAAACCATGTGGTGCATCATTATCAAAAACCTCAAAATAGTATTCGTAAGATACTCCTTCCTGCACAGCAAGATTACTTGGAAAGTTAAAAACAAACTGATCAAATACTCCTGACTTCACCGGAATCGTTCCACGCTTTGCAGTGTTTGGTTTGTTGCGTTCGTAATAAACAACTTGTAATTTAGACAAACCATAGTCATCTCGTAACCTTCCTAAAACATAATTCTTATCCAACTTCAAACTATCCGGAGCAGGTGAAACTGTAATAGTTGGATGCTGATCTTTGATAACAGAGAGCTGATAATCCAGTATTTCGTAGTTTTTGACCTTATTATTTGAAGTAAGGATTTGATATTCTGTATTTTGACTGATATTTTTAGCCAATTTAAACTCGTTTTCCGCTTTATTGAACTTAAAAACTGAGTTTTCATCCTTCCAAACAATCTCCTGAGTCGATTGCGTATTCATTTTCCAGGTCACCAAAGTACCTTCTGGTACAATAGCATTTCCGGTTCCCTGAATAGTTTCAGATTTCTTTTTAAGATAAGACGGAAAATTTAATATCATTTCGAAGTTGGCAATTGAAGGAACTGTGATTACTTTTAACTCGTATTCTTCAGATGAAACAGAATTTCCTTCGAATGAAAATTGAACATTTTCTACCGGCTTTTCAATCTTGAATTCAAATTTTCCAGGTTGAGATGATTCCATAAAATAACTTTCATTACCAATATGAATCATCACATTTTCCGGAACAACATTCCCAACAGATTCCATTTTGATCACGAAATCTTTATTTTGTTCTGTTTGCAAATTCTGATTTAGAACTACAAATTTAAAAGGTGCTGGTGGTAAAAATGTCGCATTAAAGTGTACTACTCTGTTTAAACTTTGAGAAATGACATTGCTATTTCCAGAAATATAAAACACTGCAAAAAGTAAAATTGGAATAATTGCTAATGGCAAATACTTTTTATTTGTTTTAAAATTGATTGCATTTCCAAACGGAATTGGCTGCAAAGAATTTGCTTTTTGTTCTATCGAAGCCAACATCAACTCTGAACTTTCTGCTGAATTTTCAGAAGATGACAACTGCAAAAAGTTAGTTAACTTATCACTTACTTCCGTAAAATGATTTCCAATTATAGTTGAAGCCTGGTTATAATCGATTCCTTTTTGAAGTTTGAACAACTTAAAAATAGGAAACAAAATAAAACGAAACAGCAGAAAAACTTCTACTCCTATAAAAATCCAGAATAATAATGTTCTTCCTAATGGTCTTAACCAAAGAAAATATTCGATAAAAAGCGTAAACAGAAAGTACAATAATCCAAAACCTATAAAAAGAAGTGATCCTTTTATTAATTCGTTAGTATAATATTTCTTTATAAATGCTTCTAATTTTTGATATATAGCAGATGTTGTTTTCAATGTGAATCTGTTTTATTTATAACCCATAAAAGTAGTAATTATAACGATAAGTCTGAAAGTCAAAAGTCGAAAGTCAAAAGTTTAGCACACAGCTAAAAACCTTTCAGACTTTCGACTTTAGGCTTTTGACTAATATCGTATCTTTGCATCAAAATTTAAACAAATGTCAAAGCAAGTTCGTGTGCGTTTTGCACCAAGTCCAACCGGACCATTACATATTGGCGGAGTTCGTACTGCCCTATTTAATTATTTATTTGCCAAAAAAAACAATGGTGTTTTTTACTTAAGAATTGAAGACACAGATCAGACTCGTTTTGTTCCGGGTGCCGAAGCTTATATTATGGAAGCGCTGGAATGGTTAGGTATTTCGCCAGAAGAAACTGTTGGAAAAAATGAAAAATTTGGTCCATACAGACAAAGTGATCGTAAGGAATTATATCAAACTTATGCTGATCAACTAATCAATTCTGGGTGGGCATATTATGCTTTTGATACTCCGGAAGCTCTTGATACTTTGAGAAAAGAACAAGAAGCTGAAGGAAAAACATTTATTTATAATCATACCAATCGTGAAAAACTAGATACATCTTTAGTAATTTCTGCTGATGAAGTTGCTAAAAGAATTGCAAATGGAGAACATTATGTAATCCGTTTTAAAACTCCTGTTGATGAAACTTTACATTTAAAAGATATCATTCGTGGTGATGTAAAATTTGAAACAAGTTTACTTGATGATAAAGTATTGTTTAAAAGTGACGGAATGCCAACTTATCATTTAGCCAATATTGTTGATGATCATTTGATGGAAACTTCACACGTAATTCGTGGTGAAGAATGGTTACCATCTATGCCTCTTCACGTTTTATTATACAGAGCTTTTGGTTGGGATGCTCCTGAATTTGCACATTTACCTTTGATTTTGAAACCAATTGGAAACGGAAAATTATCTAAAAGAGATGGTGATAAATTAGGATTTCCTGTATTTCCATTAGAATGGAAAACTAAAGAAAGCATTTCTTCCGGTTACAGAGAGAAAGGATTTTTCCCGGAAGCGGTTGTAAATTTCCTTGCGCTATTAGGCTGGAATGACGGAACAGACAAAGAATTATTTTCTTTAGAAGAATTAGTAGAAGCTTTTGACCTGAACAGAGTTCATAAATCAGGAGCTAAATTTGATCCGGAGAAAAACAAATGGTTCAATCACCAATATCTTATCAAGCAAAATAATGAAGATTTAGCGAAAAGTTTCTCTCCAATTTTAGAAGAAAAAGGCTTCTCTCCTTCTCTTGAATTGACAACAAAAATCGTTTCATTGATTAAAGAAAGAGCACATTTTGTTTCTGAATTTTGGGATTTGACTGATTTCTTTTTCCAGGCACCAACATCTTATGATGAAAAAGCAAGCAAAAACTGGAAGGAAGAAACTCCAACTTTGATGCAGGAATTGATTTCTGTTTTAGAAAATATAGAAAATTTTACATCTGCAAATATTGAAACTATTGTAAAAGACTGGTTGACTAAAAATGAAATTGGAATGGGTAAAGTTATGCAGCCTTTCCGTTTAAGTTTGGTTGGAGCATTAAAAGGTCCTCACCTATTTGACATTGTTGAGATCATTGGAAAAGAAGAAACTATTTCGAGAATTCAGAAAGCAATTGCTACTTTATAATTTTTTTACCTTTAAGATATTAAGTTCATAAAGCAAAACTTAATTTTCTTAATCTTTTAGTGGTAAAAGAATAAATTTTAAATTAAACGCTAAGTATATGATAAAATAAACTTAGCGTTTTTTTTATACTTTTAAAAATTGAAATTGGAAGAATATTCGTAATTTACGAGATCATAAAAACTAAATCAATATTACCATGAACACAGCATTTATTATCATTTTAGTTCTTGCATTCTTTATTTTAATGTCTTCCTTTTTTACGGTGAAACAACAATCATCTGTAATTATAGAAAGGTTTGGTAAATTTTTGAGTGTCAGAAATTCAGGTTTACAATTGAAAATTCCGTTGGTTGATCGATTGGCCGGACGCGTAAATCTTAAAATTCAACAGCTGGATGTTATCATTGAAACTAAAACCAAAGACAACGTTTTCATCAAAATGAAAGTTTCGGTTCAGTTTAAAGTGATCCAGGAAAAAGTATATGATGCTTTTTATAAACTGGAATATCCTCACGATCAGATTACTGCTTATGTATTTGATGTTGTTCGTGCTGAAGTTCCTAAGCTAAAACTGGATGATGTTTTTGAAAGAAAAGATGATATCGCAATTGCTGTAAAAAGAGAATTGAACGAAGCTATGACTACTTACGGATATGATATTATCAATACTTTGGTAACTGATATTGATCCGGACATTCAGGTAAAAAATGCCATGAACAGAATTAATGCTGCTGACAGAGAAAAAACAGCTGCTGAATTTGAAGCTGAAAGTTCAAGAATTAGAATTGTTGCAAAAGCAAAAGCTGAAGCAGAAAGTAAACGTTTACAAGGACAAGGTATTGCAGATCAACGTCGTGAGATTGCAAGAGGTTTAGTAGAAAGTGTTGAAGTTTTGAACAATGTTGGAATTAATTCTCAGGAAGCTTCTGCCCTAATTGTGGTAACTCAACATTATGATACTTTACAAGCTATTGGTGCTGATGCAAATTCAAATCTAATATTGCTACCAAACTCTCCACAAGCCGGAAGTGATATGCTAAATAATATGGTTGCTTCATTTACTGCATCTAATCAGGTTGGCGAAATGATGAAGAAAAACAATAAGAAAATTGTGAAACCAAAACCTATTGAACCTCAATCTGGTTATGAAGATGACATTCAACCGGAAATAAAATAATTACAGAAAAACAAAAAAGAGGCTTATTTGCCTCTTTTTTTATTGATAAACCAATTGATAATATAGGGTAAAATCGATTGTAAAATTTGTGGATATGAGTTCAATACATATTCTTTATAAGAAGAAAAAACGCCACCAACAATATATTGTGGAGTAATAATCTCTTTTGTTCGTTGAACATTTAAAACTAATTTTTGATAATTAATCTCTTTCTCCAGTTTTAAAATTTCTAAATCTCTTTCGATTTCTGCGTATGATGAGTATTTTTTTGTCTCCATAATTAGTCGTTAAAAAAGATTTCTGAGAATTTTTCTAATATAGGACCTTCAACAAACTTGTCTTTTATAAAGAAAAGTAAAATGGTAAATACTAAATAGATCCCTCCTACTGCCAAAAATCCAAGTGCATTACTTTCAAACAAAGATCCAAAAGCATAAGCAGCGGCAAAAGATCCAAAAATCATTACCATACTAAAACACAACAAAATCAAAGTAAACTTAAAAATTAAAGTTGTTGATTTCATTGCAACCTTAAATCCCCAAAGTTTATAATATGCCAGATGACTGTCCAGATAAACTTTAGCCTGATCCTGAATATTTTCAGTATTTTCTTTTAATTCTTCAAAAGCCATAATGGTTATTAAAATTAAAAAAGCACAAAACTTATGAATTTATAATTGAACTAAGATTATACTATAATCAAAGTAATCATCAAAATCACATTAAGCTTTGTGCTTTATGTATTATTATTTCTGAAGTTTAGCGTTTTGCGCTTTTAAGTCAGCTAGTTTAGATTCTAAAAAAGTAATTACTTCTTCTGTTTTATAACTCATATTAGAAAGTAATTCATCATAAGTTCCATCAAGATTTTTCTTTGCGTGAGTAAATTTTTCACGTAAAACTTCAGAACTTGCTGATAATGAATCTTTCAGATTATGTGCAGCATCATCTATACCTTCTTTTAATTTTGCACGTGTTTTAGATCCTTTGTCCGGAGCAAATAAAATCCCAATAGCTGCTCCTGCTGCAGCTCCCGCCAGGATTGCTGCAATAGTATTTAAATTTTTTGACATAATATTAAAATTTAATTGATTAATAAAGGTAGTCTTTTTTTGAATTATAAATTATTGATTAATCGTAATTTAATTTAAATTAACAATAAATTTAATACGCATAAGCAACTGCCTCATACTTACCATCACCTTTTTCTATGATGCTCACAAACGGATATCCATTTGAAGCTGATTGTGTTTTGATTCTCATAGCTGTTTGATTTTGATTTGCAATTGGCGGTTCACCTTTTGTTTTTGTCGAAACTCCTGAAAAATTAGCTACTTGTTTTAAACCTATTGTCTTGTCCTGAGATAAAACTGTAACGAATTTATAATCTGATTTTGAATCTACTATTACTTTATCAGAAATTTTCTGAGTTTGATTAGTTTGTTTATTGGTTAATTGTGAAACAGCATATTTACTGATTTTATGTTCTTCAGAACTTCCGTTAAAAGAATAATAAACCAGATCATTTTCTAATTTTATAAAATTAACATCCAGTTGTTCCCCATTGTGTTTTGTAATTTGGTGCGTTTGAGAAATTGCTACATTAGCAAATAAAATCGATAGCGTAAAAAATAAGATTTTCATAAGATTAAAATTTAAAGATTGAAATTGTTTAATGCCAAAACAAAAGACAAAATTTCTAATAACCCATAAAACTAATTTTATGAAATTTATAAATTATGAAATACTTTAAAAAAAATACTTTTACGCTACAGTATTATCAAAATGCAATCACAATTCAAATTGACCATAATATCAATTTTTAGAATTCAGATTTAGAATTCTATCTAAAATCAAAAATTACACATTTTTTAAATTTTAGAAAAACTCAGATTCTATTCTTAAGTGTATTTCGAAATTTGACACTTTAGATTTGACCTTTTTATAAAAATACCAACTTTATAAACAATTGTATGTTAACAACCCGTTAAACTAAGAAAAACAAGGTCAAAAATTAAAATAAAGATCAAAAATCAACAATAATTCAAAAGATGATTAATGACATAGAAGAAGTAAAAAAATGTCTTAAAATCGATTTATGAAGGTTGATTTTAATAAAAATAATTTATTAAAATATATTTTTAAATAAAAAATATAAATAATAATAAAAAACTAATCAAATATTATTTTACATCATTAAAATTGATTCAATAAACTCTCTGGTAAAAATTCTATAAAAGTAAATCAGAATACGATTTTAGAAGAAAATCTTTCCTGAAAAGCATAAAAAAGATAAAATAAAATCGAAAATTAAAATAAAGACTTCTAATTAATGATCTTTTTAAAGATGATTCATAAGGTCAAAGAAATAAAAAAATAGCTGAAATTTAATCTATAAAAGCCTATTTTAATCGTTATATATTATTAAAAATACAAATTCAATAGTTTTATTAAATAATAATAATAAATTACTATAAATAATTTTTCGATAATTATAATTTATTAATTATAAAAATAATTGTCATCAAATTAAAAAAGTCAAAAAACGGGTAGAAATTTTAATTGACTTTAATTTAAAATTCACTTTATAAACAATTCTATGTTAAAAACTGGAAAAACTACTTAAAATGATAGCTAAAACTAAAATAAAAGCTTGTATTAAACGATTTTTTAAAAGATGATTAATGAGTTAAAAGAAGTAAAAAATAAGCTTAAAATAAGTTTATGAAAGTCACTTTTAATCTAAAATATTTATAAAATTATATCTTTTAATAGAATTCATATATAATAAAAAAAAGCGCTTATAAAAGCGCTTTTTAATAGATTCTGATTATATTATTTCTTTACCATTTCAGAAAGAATTTCAATTTCTCTTTCAGAAGCATTTTTTGGAGGATTTGAATATAATTTCAAAATTTCGTCATCAAACTGATTTCTGAAACTTTCGTTTTCAATATCTCTTAAATTTAAAAGTGCTTTTGATCGAACGTAAGTTGATTCACTTTTTAAAGACATTGAATATAATTTCTTCACATCATCAGCTTCAAAATCATCAGATTTCCAGTTTGAATATTTTAAAATAAACTGAGAAAACAACAACGAAGCCTTATTATTGTTGATATTCTTCTTTAATGAATTTTGTAATAAAGAAAAGCTTGAAACATTTTTGATGTTCTCCCCTATTGCACTTTCAATCGCAATACGTTCCGGTTTTGTTTCTACTTTAAAATATTTGTTGATTTCTTTTAAAGAATTATTGATACTGTTTTCTTCTTTTTTACCTTTTTCTTCCCAGGCATCTTTCAATCCAACAGTTTTGTTAAACACTAATTTTGAAAGAGTTGAGTCTTTATCAACAGTAAAATAACCTAAACGTTGAAACTGAAATTTATCTTCATTTTGAGCAGTTGCTAAACTTGGTTCAACAAATCCTGTCACAATTTCTAATGAATTTGGATTAACAAAATCTAAGAAATTTTTCTCTTTATAACTATCTGGTGCTTCATCTATAAACAAACGATCATACAAACGAACTTCTGCCTGAACTGCATGAGGGATAGAAACCCAATGCAAAGTTCCGGACACTTTTCTTTGGCTTGCTTCGGTTCCGCTTCCACTCAAAGAATCAGTATCATAAGTTACATGAATTTCAGTAATATTGCCTTCAGCATCTTTTATAACACTTTCACCTTTAATGATATATGCATTTTTAAGGCGTACTTCTTTTCCTAAAGTCAAACGGAAATATTTTGCCGGAGCTTCTTCTAAAAAGTCTTCTCTTTCGATATATAATTCACGTGAAAAAGGTACTTTTCTGAATCCTGCATTTTCATCTTCCTGATTATTTTCGGCTTCAAGCCACTCTTCTTTTCCTTCTGGATAATTGGTAATAACCAATTTTACCGGATCTAAAACTGCCATTACACGAGGTGCAATTTTGTTCAAATCTTCACGAATACAAAATTCTAAAACTGATACATTGATTAAATTATCACGTTTTGCAATACCAATTGTGTTAGCAAAATTACGTAAAGATGCAGCTGTATAACCTCTTCTTCTTAACCCAGAAATAGTTGACATTCTTGGATCATCCCAACCGTTAACATGCTTTTCTTTAACTAGTTGCTGTAATTTTCTTTTACTAACAACAGTATGTGATAAATTACGTCTGGCAAATTCTCTTTGCTTTGGACGTAGTTTATTTTCATCTAAAATCTGATCTAAAAACCAATCGTATAATTCGCGGTGAGGCAAAAATTCAAGTGTACAAAATGAATGTGAAATACCCTCTAAATAATCACTTTGTCCGTGTGCCCAATCGTACATTGGATAAATTTTCCATGCATCTCCCGTTCTATGATGATGCTTGTGTAAAATCCTGTACATGATAGGATCACGCATCAACATATTAGTTGATTTCATGTCAATTTTAGCACGAAGAATATGAGTTCCGGCTTCAAATTCACCATTTTTCATTCTTTCAAATAAATCCAGATTCTCTGCAACAGAACGATTTCTATACGGACTATCAGTTCCTGTAGTTGATGGTGTTCCTTTTTGAATCGCCATATCTTCAGAAGACTGACTGTCTACATATGCTTTATCTTTTTTAATTAATAAAACAGCCCAATCGTACAATTGTTGAAAATAATCAGAAGCATATCGTTCTTCAGACCAGTTATATCCCAGCCATTCAACGTCTTTTTTAATTGCATCAACAAATTCCTGTTCTTCTTTTTCAGGGTTCGTATCATCAAAACGTAAATTTACAGGAGATTGATAATCAATCCCTAATCCAAAATTTAATGCAATAGAACTTGCATGTCCAATATGTAAATATCCGTTTGGTTCTGGTGGAAAACGAAAATGAAGTTTAGTTTTAGAAAGACCTGATTTTAAATCTTCTTCTATGATTTGTTCAATAAAATTGAGTGATTTCTCTTCTGATGCCATTATTTTATAGTAATTTTAGCAAAGATAAAAAAAAGGTTTCAGGTTTCAGGTTTAAAGTTATTTAAGTGGCACAAAACCTGAAACTTTAAGTCCTAAATAATAAGAAAATGGGAGTTATAAAATTAAAAAACATCCGTACTTTTTCGTACCACGGATGTATGATTGAAGAAGGAAAAATTGGATCTGATTATACAGTTGATCTAAAAGTTAAAACTAATTTGCAGAAATCAGCTCAGACAGATCACTTACTGGACACGGTTGATTATGTTCATTTGAACAAAATTGTTACCGAAGAAATGGCAATTCGTTCGCATTTATTAGAACATGTTGCCAAAAGAATCAATATTCGTGTGCTTGAAGAAATAAAAACAGTAGAAAAAACAACGGTTTGGGTTTCTAAAATAAATCCTCCTATTGGTGGTGATGTTGAAACAGTTACCATAAAAATGACGGAGATTAGAGGGTAATTATTAAAGTTAAAAAAACTAAATTTTTAAAATAGTTACTTTTAAACTTTTGAAATTTAAAGATTTTAGTTACTTTTGCCATCCGTTCAAGCAATGGCGTCGTGGCCGAGCGGCTAGGCTGGGCTCTGCAAAAGCTCCTACTCCGGTTCGAATCCGGACGATGCCTCAAAAACCTTCAAGGAAACTTGGAGGTTTTTTTATGAATAATTTTTAGAAAAAATTAGATAAAGATTTACGTTCGAATCCGGACGATGACTCAAAACCTTCAAGGAAACTTGGAGGTTTTTTTATGAATAATTTTTAGAAAAAATTAGATAAAGATTTACGTTCGAACCCGGACGATGACTCAAAACCTTCAAGGAAACTTGGAGGTTTTTTTATGAGTAATTTTTAGAAAAAATTAAATAAAGATTTACGTTCGAATCCGGACGATACCTCAAAACCTTCAAGGAAACTTGGAGTTTTTTTTTATGAGCAATTTTTAGAAAAAATTAGATAAAGATTTACGTTCGAATCCGGACGATACCTCAAAAACCTTCAAATTGCTTTGGAGGTTTTTTTTAATGGTTAATTTTTATATTTAAATGAAGAATTAAACACAATCTTGTCATTTCGACGAAGGAGAAATCTTCGCAAGTAACTCCGCAACAATTGTCCAATCTTTGTCGAGCATATCGCGGAGATTTCTCCTTCGTCGAAATGACAAACTATACGTAAATAACTTTGCAAAAATTTCAAAATCAACAATTATAAACACAAAAAAACCTCTGAAATTCAGAGGTTTAATTTTATAATTTTGAGTTATTAACAGACTACTTATCCATTTTTTCGAAAGCATTTTTAACCATTTCTTTTTCTTTTGGAAACCATCCCTGAGTTATTAACACTACTCCAAAAATCATTAAAACGATACTAATTCCTTTTTTGATTTTTAAGATGTTAGTAGGTGTCATTTTTGATTTTAATTGTTTGGCTAATAATATTTTAAGACAGTCTACTACTAAATAAGTTATAATTACTGACGTAAAAAAAGTAAACATTCTGGAGTTCTGCATTTCTAATTTTGGTCCTACAGAAATAATAACTGCCAGCCAGAAACCTAATACACCAATGTTGATAACGTTGAGTAAAAAGCCTTTTATAAACAAACTACCATAGTTTCTTTTGATAATGTCACGATCAATTTCTTCGTCGTTAATTTTCTCTTCTTTTTTTAATTTCACAAAAGAAATAATACCGTAAGCCAGCATAATAATTCCGCCAAAAATAAAAAGTGCAGGTTTATCTTTTAAGCTCTGAATTAATCTGTAACTTCCTAAATAAGCAATTGCTATAAAAAAAATATCACCTAATACTACACCAAAATCAAAGACTATTGCAGCTCTGAATCCTTTTGTAATACTGGTTTCTAATAGTATAAAAAATACCGGACCTACCATAAAACTTAAAAAAAGTCCCCATGGCAGTCCAGCCAAAATATCATTTATCATTCAAATAGCATTTCTTATTTTACTTCTTCAATTTTACCTCCAAAAACGGTTTTCTGATTAATTTGTTTTGGTTTACCATAAATGTAAATAGAGCCTCCTGCGCTCACTTTTGCATCTACAAGGGTAGAAGCATTCACATCTGCTTTTCCGCCCGCAGAAACGCTTACTTTAGTTTGAGAGGTGCTTAATTTACTTGCCAGAAGATATCCGCCGGCTCCTAAGCTTGCATCCTGGTTTGAAGCTTTACCGGTTAAAGTAATTTCTCCTCCTGAAACTGAACTTACGTTAAGCTTATCAACATCTAAAGCAACATTAATTTTACCACCTTCCTGAGCACTTACTTTAAAAACTGTAGCTTTTATGGCTTCTTTGCTTTTTACTTCTGCACCTTCATTAACATCTATAAGTTCTAAATGTTTGTAATATACAGTAATATCTAAATCGTTTCCGGATAATAATTTAGGAAAAGGCATTCTTAATTTTAATAAACCTTTCTTGTTAACAACTTCAACTTCTGATTCGCGTGCTCCTTTAATCACAACCTTATTCTCTGAAGACTGTACTAGTTTTACACTTAACTTATCAAATACTTTAACTGAATCAAAATCACCTACATCTTTGGTAACCTGACCAAAAGACATTTGAACAAATAAAATTGCAGCTCCTATCAATAACTTTTTCATACTTTTATTTTTTAAATTAAACTTCTATTCTGCTCGTCGTAAAAAATGAAAATCCAGTTGTTTCTTCACTAAATCGGCATTTTTTACTTTAACATAAATTTCGTCTCCTAATTGCAAGATACTGTTTGAAGTGGCTCCAACTAAAGCATATTGCTTTTCATCGAAGGTATAATAATCATCTTTTATCTCTCTGATTCTTACCATTCCTTCACATTTATTAGAAACAATTTCAACATAAATTCCCCATTCGGTAACACCGGAAATAACACCAAGGAATTCTTCATCCTGATGATCCTGCATGTATTTAACCTGCATGTATTTGATACTGTCTCGTTCAGCATTTGTCGCTAAACTTTCCATATTAGAACAATGTAAACATTTTGTTTCATAAACTTCTTCATCTACAGAAGCTCCTCCATCGAGATAATACTGCAGCAATCTGTGTACCATAACATCCGGATAACGACGAATTGGCGATGTAAAATGACTGTAATAATCAAAAGCTAAACCATAATGTCCAATATTTTCTGTCGAATATTTGGCCTTACTCATACTTCTAATCGCGAGAGTATCAATTAAGTTTTGCTCTTTTTTACCGTTTACTTCTTCCATCAAAGCATTCAGTGATTTCGAAATATCTCCTTTGTTTCTAAAATCTATTTTATAACCAAATTTAGCAATTACGGTTTGCATTGCAATTAATTTGTCTTCATTTGGTTCATCGTGAATCCTGTAAACGAATGTTTTCTTTTGTTTTCCTATGTATTCAGCCACTTTTCTATTGGCTAAAAGCATAAATTCTTCAATCAGATGATTCGCATCTTTTGATACTTTGAAATACACTCCTTCAGGTTCACCTTCTGCATCCAGATTAAACTTTACCTCTACTTTATCAAAAGAAATAGCGCCATTTTGCATTCTTTTCTTTCTTAAAATCTTTGCTAATTCATCCAGTTTCAAAGTTGCATCAACAATTTCATCTGATACGACATAAGAATCTCCTGTAATTGAGATATCAACAGGAATTGTATTGTCTTTTGTTTCAATGATATATTGTGCTTCTTCATAAGCAAAACGCTGATCTGAGTATATTACTGTTCTACCAAACCATTGGTTAATAACTTGTGCATTGGGAGAAACTTCAAATATTGCAGAGAAAGTATATTTCTCTTCATTTGGACGTAATGAACAGGCAAAATTAGATAAAACTTCGGGAAGCATTGGCACTACTCTATCTACCAAATAAACCGAAGTTGCTCTTTGATATGCTTCATCATCCAGGATTGTTCCTTCTTCAAGATAATAGGAAACATCGGCAATATGGATTCCGATTTCGAAGTTTCCATTCTCTAACTTTTTGAAAGACAAGGCATCATCAAAATCTTTTGCATCTTTTGGATCTATCGTAAACGTAAGTGTATCACGCATATCACGACGTTTTGCAATCTCAGATTCCTGAATCGAGGTATCTAGTTTTTGTGCAAAGACCTCTACTTCTACCGGAAAATCAGATGGTAAACCATATTCTGCCAGAATAGCATGAATTTCTGTATTATGTTCTCCGGGTTTTCCTAAAACACGAATCACAGATCCAAACGGACTATCGGCTCTTTTTGGCCAGTCTTCAATGGTAACCAGTACAACATCACCGTTTTCTGCTTCACCAATTTTATCCTTTGGAATAAAAATATCGGTATACATTTTAGGGTTTGCAGTTGCTACAAAAGCAAAGTTTGCCTGAATATCAATTACTCCAACAAACTCTGTTTTATTTCTTTCTACAACTTCAATTACTTCACCTTCAGGTCTTTTTCCTTTTCTTCTGTTATAAACGTAAACTTTTACTTTGTCTTTATCTAACGCACGATTCAAATTATTGGTTGGAATAAAAACATCTTCTGAAAATTCAGGACAAATAAAATAAGCCGTTTTTCGACTGGTCATATCTATTGTTCCTTCATAATAATCCTGACTAATGGCTTTAATTAAATATTTACCAGGTTCAGATTCTATAATCTTTTTTGAAGCAGCCAGAATTTTTAAATCTTTTATAATCTGATTTCTGCTTTTTGTATCATCAAGTTCAAGCTTTGCTCCTATCTGTTTATAATTGAATGCTTTATTAGGGCTTTGTGATAAAATTTTTAGTATTTTTCCAGAGAAATCTTTCTCATTTTTTATCGGCTTTCTAATTTTCTTACTCATATATCTTTTCTTATAAGGCTTAAAATTACAAATAAGATATTAGATAACACTTTTTAAAAATTAGAATTATTAAAAATATAACTTTTCGTACATTTACAAAAAGACCTCATATGGAAAGCTTTAAAACCATTGCAGTATTCAATTATCAGCATGAAACGGTTGTTCTCAAACACTTACTGGAACAAGAAGAAATTCCATATTTTTTTGAAAACGAAATAACACTTTCTGTGGTTCCTTTTTATTCTGCAGCACTTGGCGGAATCAAACTCAAAGTTCATCCAAACGATTTCGAACAAGTTCAGGAAATTCTGGACAATCTAAATAATCCACTTAAAATCGTTTAAACTCTTCTATTTTTTTCAATTTCAATTTTTTTTTTCTTTTTAAACTTTCAAAGTTGTCAACATATATTAAATACAACAAAAAGAAAAATTTAAATTAAATTAATTTTTGTTTGTTATTATAGCTTGTTAATATGTGCTATAAATTTATTTTTAAAAGTATTGAAATGAAGTTTCTCTTAGTTATTGGGAGTTATTAACATAGTTATTTTTAGCTAAAAGATTAATTTATAAGACTTTTTGTATTTTAATTAACAACGGTTGACAACCAAAAATGAATTCATTTTGTAGATAAGTTCATATGTTGATATTTGTTGAAAATGGCATTTTTGATATTGATAACTTTTCCAAAAATTCCTGAAACTTTATTAGGTTATTTCATTCCGATTTTGGATTAGGCTTTTTTTCGATACAACCAAAAAAAACTTCTAATTTTCTTTTCGAACTTATTAACAAATAATGTTAACTTAAAGTTAACTGAATATCAACGAATTAGGTTTTGGTATTAACACTCTAAAATTTTAACAAAATTAATGCGTATTATATATTGATTATCAGTTTCTTATAGAGATATTAAAATTGTTAATAACTGTTAATGTTTTGACAGTAAGTTAGTTGTGAAAAATGAATTTTTGCTGTCGATTTCGCGAATTTACACGAATTATATTTGAGTTGTTTTGAAAACTGGTTTTAATAGTTAATAAGTAAAAAATTAGTGAAATTATTGTTTAACGAACTATTTAATGTCTCAGCGATTCAATTCATTTTTTACAGAATGAATAGAGTTGATCAACTTTGTTTATAACATTTCCTAAATCTTTGTTTTTCAGATTTTCCTCTATTTGGGTTGTTGTTTTTGAAGTTCCTTTTACAGCTAAATACTTTAAAAACCAGTATGTAAACTCGTTTATAGGATCTATTTCTTCAATTTTAAATTCTGAAATTTTTTTATTCAATTTATTAAATTCGAAGTTATATGCTAAATCATATAACTTATACAGATCTAATTTTTGTTTCTGTTTGATAAAATCTTTATCTTTTTTATCCAATGTTATTTTATAATCATTAAGATATTCTCTGGACGTGTTTAATATTTTCTTTTTTACATTTTTATCTACTAATAAAGAATAATCATAATATTTTTGAGTTATTTTTATAGTAGTACTAAAGTTTTTAGTTTTATAATAATTCAATAAATCTGTCGATAAAAACTCAGTAGATAAATTGAATTTTTCTATTTCAGATTTTAAATTTTGTACATTTTGATATCCTAAAAAATTATGAATAACTTTACCATTAGCATCTATAATTAAGATATTTGGAACTCCGTTTACCCCATATTTGTTGGCTAGCTCTCTATTTATATCGATATCAATTTTCAATTTTACAAATCCCTGTAATGTTTCTTCAAGTTGATCATCATTCCATATATTTTTATCCATTTCTAAGCAAGGAGCACACCAGGTTGCCCAAAAATCAATAATAATAAATTTGTTAGTAGTTAATGCCATTTTTTGAGCATCTTCGTATGAGGTAAGCCAATTAGCATGACTAATTTGAAAAGTAAATAGAATTAGTATAATAGTATATTTTTTCATTGTAGTTTTTAGGTTTCGTTAATAGTTTAATTCATGTTTGAAAAATTTTTATACTGAGATTAATCTTATATTTATGTAATGTTTTTCCAGTTGTTATTAAGTAGGTTAAGACAAGACAGGTATAAAAATTAATATCTTCTTTTTCAGAAATCTAATCATCTGGAGTTTGAAAATAATCTATTATTTTGACCTCTTTTAGTTTTATAGTAAAACAATTGATGTCTTTATTATCAATTATGTAAATTTTCTTTTTATTTAGAAAAAGTTGTTGAGCACCCTGAAAACTAAAGAGATTAATTAAATGATCATAATCTATTAAAATATCCTTTTTCTTTTTTAAAAATGATTTTTTTTCTGTTTTTTCTTCAGGAGTTTTAGGGGTATGATAGAACAAAACAGGAGTGAATCTAGAATTTTTAAAAACAAAATGATACTCTGCCCATTTTTTATTGTTTGTTGGTATATATATTTGTTTGTTTTTGGTTTGTTTAAATAATACATATATAGTATCGGTTTCTATAATTTTATTTAGATTTTGCGAATAAATTTTTAAACCTAAAAAAAAATGAAAAAATATAAATAGAGTCATTTTATTTAATGTAACCATATATCACATAGTTTTAAATATTGATTGTAATTATTCATTTTTACTTTGTCTACTATTGTTTCTGGTTCTCCATTAGGAAAAAATGTTCCTATTTCATTTTGGAAAAAAGAACAGTTTTGTAAACCATTTAAAACAATATTATTCAAACAGTCATTCCAGTCAAAACTTATACGTGTAGTTACGTCTGGATAATTTGGATATATGGAATTGTCTGATATATTTGAATCATCTGTTTCTGAAACAAAAAAAGCCTTTATATCTGCAAGAATAGTTCTCATAGTGGGTAACATATGATTATATATAAAATTATGTTGATCCTGATTTCCGTTAAAACCATTATATTGACTATTTATAAGCTCAGAAAGATCTTTATTGTTTATATTTGGTATACTCACACCTGCTCCCGAGTTTTTAAGTTTAATATCTAAGTATGCATGTATACATTCGTGCATGATGGTCTTGGCAATTAATAATTTACTTTGGCTTTTGGTCATACCAGGAAGAATTATTTGTTTATTTATTTGTATAAGAACATCGTTGGTTCCTGCTATTAGTTCTGTATTTCCGTTTACTTCTCCATTTACTGAGTTATTACCTGAATAAACATGGTCAAGAATTTCAAATTTTACATTAAATCTATCACTATTCTCAAACAAATCAACAAATAATTTTTGAAATGAAGGAGATTGAGTCAAAGCATTATAAATACTATTAAATTTTCTTCCTTCAGGAGTATCATTATTAATACTGGTACGATCTACATTTACAGGAGATCTTAACGATGCCCAAACATCAGTAAGAGAACCTTCAAAAGATCCTGATGGTCGATTTGCAATTGCTGCATCAAAAACATTGTTTACCAAATTTATCGTTTCTATATCATATACACCCATATAGTTTTTATGACTATCGAGATATTCATCGATTACAGTTTTGATATCTTGATTTTCAAACCTTGTTAAAAGATCTACCTTGTTTCTATCAAAGACATTGATATAATAAAAATAAGGATCTGTCATTGGCATTGTTAAAATTGGTGTATAAGGTATTACTTTGGTGCAATTACCTCTTTCCATTGCTACACAAATATATTCTGGTATCCAATTGGGGTTCTGACTATCTGGCGGAAAAAATTTTGTATTATTATTTGAGTTATCGGCAGGTTCTGTACAACCAGTACACCCTCCTGGTGGAGGACCTATTGGTACTGGTGGTACCGGGGTTGGTATGTTAGTACAACTAACTGTTACTACCCAGCCTGCGCGCTGACTACCTGTACCCTTACAAGGTTGACCAGGTAAATGATTCTCTCCTGCAGTACATCTTGTAGGAGTATAAGTTTCTACACAAATTGTATATGGTTCATCTATATTATCATCTGGAGCTATTTCATTTGTCGTTTTTCTTGTTTTAGAATCAGAAGCTTTTTCTTCAATATTTACTTTTCGTTTATAGTATAGATATTCTATTTTTTTACTTCCGGTATAATCAATATCATCATTTATGTTTACAAGATGTTTTTTTATAGCTTCTTTATAATTTTCATCTGGATAATAGGTAATTAAATATACTGCATCTCTTAATATATCTTTTTCAATAACAAGGTTTTGAAAAATATCAGAATTTTTAGAGTTATTAATAATTGCCATTGTGTATGAACTATAATCATTTAAAACATATTTTTTTACCTGATTGGATAAATCTAAATTGTATGATTCAGTATTTAAATTTTTAGAAGTACTTCTATTCTTTTTAATATTTTTAGTTGCTTTTTGTAAAATAGAATTTAAATAAGAGTCATTTTTAATTTCATCAAGAGTTGTATTTTCTTGTTTTATATTGGACAATAATTTTGAAGCTTCACTTAGTTCAATATTGTCTCCTAAAGGTTCATTATTACAATTGTAGAAAAGGAGAGAAGTAATAAGAAATAAAAATAGATTGATAAATTTACTTTTTTTCATGGCGTATAATTTTGGTTATAAAATGGTTAATTTCGCCAAAGTAATATAAAACTTACATATAAACAAATCTTTATTTTTTGTATTACCAGAAAAATAAACAAATCAATAAGTAAAGTATATTTCATATTCTTTGGTTAAATTTGCAATACACAACTTAATAGTATTAAAAATGAAAATTTCGATAGGAAACGACCACGCAGGACCAGATTACAAAAAAGCAATTGTGGCGATGCTTGAAGCAAAAGGATATGAAGTAACAAATTACGGAACAGATACAGATGCTTCTGTTGATTATCCTGATTTTGGACATCCGGTTGCAAATGATGTATCTGAAGGAAAAGCTGATTTTGGAATTGTAATCTGCGGTAGCGGAAACGGAATTGCCATGACTGTTAATAAACACCCTAAAGTAAGAGCTGGTTTATGCTGGACTAAAGAAATTGCCTATTTAACCCGTTTACATAACGATGCTAATATTGTGAGTATTCCGGCGCGATTTACTTCAATTCCGCAAGCAGTTGAAATTGTTGAAACCTTTTTAACAACTGCTTTTGAAGGTGGAAGACATCAAAACAGAGTAAACAAAATTGCTTGCTCATAATAAGTCAAAAAAATCGGGTGCTTCGCACCAATGTAAATAAACACACCGGGCGGATTTTTAAAATTCATCCGGTTTTTTATTTAAAAATCTAAAAATCAATTAATTGTGTTGTTTAAAAAAACTCTTTTTAAGGTTATTAACATTGTTAATATCTATATTTTACCCACTAATTTGAGATAAACTAAAACAATCTGAAGAAATAAAATAAATGAGAATTTTACAATAAAAGAAGATTTACTCGTTTTATGTCTAAAGAATAACATGGCTATCAATAATCCAATTGTTCCGCCAACAGCCTCAAGGAAAAATAAGGTATTTTCCGGAATTCTTTGTTTGTTTTTTCGGGCTTGATATTTATCATATCCGGCAAGAATAAAAACAATGATATTTACAAATAAAAAATACAGTAATAAAACTTCCATAGGCTTAAAATTAAAAACAAAGATATTATTTTAGCCGGGTGATTATTAATCTGCCAAGATTTAAAAGGCAGATTATCTCATTTTGTAATCAAGAAATTATTTCATTAAAAGTATGACTAATATTCAATTCATTGCCAAGTCTGTACAAACAGCAGCGATTAACATTCAAAATACAGTAAAATTATTAGAAGAAGATTGTACGATTCCGTTCATTTCCCGTTATCGAAAAGATACAACCGGAAATCTTGATGAAACTGTAATTGAGCAGATTGCAAAATTGCAAAAAGAGTATGAAACGATTGTAAAGCGTAAAGAATCAGTTCTAAAATCAATCGAAGAACAAAAAGCGCTTACACCTGAATTGAAACAAAAAATAGAACAAAGTTTTGATCTACAGGAAATAGAAGATTTTTACCTTCCGTACAAAAAGAAGAAAAAAACAAAAGCAGATGTTGCGCGTGAGTTTGGTTTAGAACCTTTGGCTAAAATCATCATGTCAGAAAATGATGTTGATGTTGATTTTATTTCAACTCAATATATTAATGAAAATGTTATCAACGAAGAAGCTGCGATGCAAGGTGCAAGAGATATTGTGGCGGAGTGGATTAACGAAAATATTTATGTTCGTAAACAGTTGCGAAGACTGTTTCAGCGAAAAGCAACTATTGCCACTAAAGTGGTTAAAAAGAAAAGTGAGGAAGAAGGAGCACAAAAATTCAGTCAGTATTTTGATTGGGAAGAACCTTTGACAAAAGCACCTTCGCACAGATTGTTAGCAATGCTTCGTGCAGAAAATGAAGGTTTTGTAAAGATGAAAGTAGATGTTGATCTTGATGAGGCTTATGACGTAATTGATGAAATTATCATTAAAAAGCAAAATGGTACTACGGCACATTTACAATTAGCAATCGAAGACAGTTATAAGCGATTATTGAATCCGGCAATTGGAAATGAAACGTTACAAGAAGCAAAAGCAAAAGCTGATGCCAATTCGATTCAGGTTTTTGCTAACAATTTAGGCCAGCTTTTATTAGCTCCGCCTTTGGGTGAAAAACGAATTCTGGCAATCGACCCTGGATTTAGAAGCGGTTGTAAAGTAGTTTGTCTGGATGAAAAAGGTGATTTATTATACAATGAAACGATTTATCCACACGCACCTCAAAATGAGGAAACAATGGCAATCAAGAAAATTCGTTCGATGGTTAATGCCTATCAGATTGATGCGATTTCTATTGGAAACGGAACGGCTTCTCGAGAAACTGAATTTTTCATCAAAAAAATCGCGTTTGATAAACCGGTGCAGGTTTTTATTGTTTCTGAGGCAGGAGCTTCGGTTTATTCAGCATCTAAGATTGCAAGAGAAGAATTTCCTAATTATGATGTAACGGTTCGTGGTTCGGTTTCTATCGGCAGACGACTTTCAGATCCGTTGGCCGAATTGGTAAAAATCGATCCAAAAGCAATTGGAGTAGGGCAATATCAACATGATGTGGATCAAACGAAACTAAAAGAAGAATTAGATAATACGGTAATTCGCTGCGTGAACTCGGTTGGAATTAACATTAACACCGCAAGTAAACATTTGCTAAGTTATGTGAGTGGAATAGGAGAGAAGCTGGCGGAGAACATTGTACAATATCGTTCTGAAAATGGTCCTTTTGAAGACAGGAAACAATTGAAAAAAGTGCCACGTTTGGGTGATAAAGCCTATCAGCAAGGTGCGGCGTTTATCAGAATTTCGAATGCTAAAAATCCGCTGGATAATTCGGCTGTGCATCCCGAGGCTTATCCGGTTGTAGAGAAGATGGCAAAAGATTTAAAACTTTCGGTAAACGACCTGATTGCAAACAAAGAGAAAACAGCCCTTATTAAGGCCGAAAACTATATTACACCTGAAATAGGCTTACTCACACTAAAAGACATCATAAAAGAGCTTGAAAAGCCCGGATTAGACCCAAGAAAGTCTGCAAAGGTTTTTGAATTTGATGCCAATGTAAAATCAATTAAAGATTTAAGAACCGGAATGATTCTTCCTGGAATTGTGAATAACATTACCAACTTTGGTTGTTTTGTTGATATTGGAATCAAAGAAAGCGGGTTGGTTCACATTTCGCAGTTGAAAGCTGGTTTTGTAAGCGACGTGAACGAGGTGGTTAAACTACATCAGCATGTTGATGTAAAAGTGACTGAGGTTGATGAGGATAGAAAAAGAATTCAGCTGACAATGGTATTGTAGAAAATTCCAAACTGGAAAGTAGAAATAAAAAAACTCCCAAATTACAAGTGTAGTTTGGGAGTTTTTAGTTTTACGAATTTGAAAACTATATTTTTATGAATTTTTGAGAAGTTTCTCCGTTTTCGGCTTTTATTTTAATTAAATATAAACCTGATTTAAAAGAACTTACATCTATTGACGTATTTACATTCTCTTTTTCGTAAATTAATTTTCCTAACAAATCATAGATTTTCAAGGAGTAATTAGATTCATTTAATGAATTGATGTTTAATGTATTTTTTACCGGATTTGGCCAGAGTGAAAATGATTTGTTTTGTTTGATAAAATCTTCGTTTGATAAAGCAATCTCAGTTCCTTTTAGTTGAATTAAAGAAGCAGAATTACTATTTCCTCTGTAAGCAGTAAAATCTCCGCCTATTATTATTTTACCATCGGATTGCAGATTTATAGAATTAACAGAAGTAGAAGAAGAACTATCAAATTCTGATGCTCTAGTGTCTATGCTCCCATCAGTATTTAAACGAATTAAGTGTACAGATTGGTATCCTTGGTAGCTATAAAAACTACCGCCAACTATTATTTTTCCGTCTTTTGGCAAGGCTATAGATAAAACAGAATTGCCAAATCCTGATCCAATGTTAAAGGAGTTGTCTTTGCTTCCATCAGCATTTAAACGAATTATATAATTTTGATTTGCCCCTTGAAAGTAACTAAATTTACCACCCACAATTATTTTACCATCAGCTTGTACAACGATAGAATGAACATCGCCTATTGTATAAAGACTACCAAACCCAGTTCCAATATTAAAAGAACTGTCCTTGCTTCCATCAGAATTTAATCGAACTAAATAGTTTTGGCTAACTCCTTGGTAGTTTTTAAATTTACCACCAACAATCAGTTTACCATCACTTTGCAGAGCTACAGATAAAACAGGAGCATCAAATCCAGTTCCAATATTAAAGGAGGTATCTACAGTTCCATTAGTATTTAAACGAATTAGATATTTAGAAACAACCCCTTGATATTGAGTTATATCACTTCCTACAATTATTTTTCCATCAGGTTGAACTACAATTGAGTTAACACTGTCTGAGTCATCATAACTACGGACGAAACCACTTCCTGTGCTAAAAGAGGTATCTTTGCTTCCATCGGCATTTAATCGAATCAAGTTTTTTTGATTAATACCTTGATAAGCATTAAAGTAACCGCCCACCATTATTTTTCCATCTGTTTGAATAGCTATAGATTTAATGATACCTTGAGTACCATTATAAGAATAATAAAAACCGGAGCCAGTATTGAAAGATGTATCAATTGAATTGTCTGTGTTAAAGCGTATAAGATTACTTTGAAGAGTTTGTTGATAATTAGTAAATTTACCACCAACTATTGTTTTACCATCGGTTTGTTGCGCAATTGCATAAACAGCATTGTTAAATCCATCTCCTGTTCCAAAAGTAGTATCTCTGCTTCCATCACTATTTATAGATAAAATATTATTTACTGTAATACCTTGGTAATCTTTAAAATATCCTCCTGTGAATATTTTTCCATTTTGCTGCACAACAATAAAATTAATACGATCTGTTTGTCCGATTCCATAACCAGTTCCTATATCAAAAGAAACATCTTTGGTTCCGTTAGAATTTAGACGAATCAAATGATTTTGAGAAATTCCTTTATAGTAAAGAAATGCACCCCCAACAATTATTTTACCATCAGGTTGTAAACCTAAAGCGGTTACAGACGGAGCAAATCCAAACCCTGTTAATATATCAAAAGTTTTGTCTCTTGAACCATCAGGATTTAATCGTACTATTCCATTTTGAGTGTCATTAACATATCTCGTAAAATAACCACCTGCTACAATTTTACCATCAGGTTGTAATACAACACTATTTACTGTAGCATCAAATCCTGAAGATACGTTAAAAGAAGCATCTTTACTTCCATCTGTATTCAAACGAATTAGACGGTTTTGTGATAATCCCTGAAATTGAGTAAATTCTCCACCGACGATTATTTTTCCATCATTTTGTAAAACTATAGTTTTTACAGTAGAATTAAAACCAGTTCCAATATCAAATGAAGTATCTTTAGTTCCATCAGCATTAAGACGTATCAAATATTTAGTAGCGATTCCCTGATAACCTAAAAAACCTCCTCCAACTAAAATCTTACCATCGTTTTGTTTTACCATGGTAAGTATGGTAGAACTGCCATTTGGATTATCCATAAAACCAGTTCCGTAATTAAATGTAGCATCTTTGCTTCCGTCTGAATTTAAACGAATTATATAATTTTGAGGTGATCCTTGAAATTTTGTAAAAACACCTCCAAGAATCATTTTTCCATCATCTTGCAGAATAATAGAAGATATATAATTAGAGTACATTGAGTTACTAAAACCAGAACCAATATTAAAACTTGTATCTTTTGTACCGTCAGGATTCAAACGAATTAAATTATTTGAAGAATTGTCTCCTCTATAGGAGCTAAAGGCACCTCCTACCAATATTTTTCCATCTGGTTGTGTAGCTGTACAAAAAACATTACCATTTGAGAATCCCGGATATGATCCATATTCATGTTCAACATCAATTGAATTTTGGGCATCAATTGTTAAAAATTGTAAAAAGAAAAGTAAAAAAAGTAGAGTTTTTTTCATAGAATAATTTTTTAATCAAATATATAATAATTTTCTTCCAAGATGCTTTTAAAAAAATAGAATAAAAAAACTCCCAAATTATAGATTTTAATTTAGGAGTTTCTATGTTTAAGATTATTTCAAAATCACTTTTTTGGTAATACTTTTAAAATCATCATTAGATATTTTTATAAAATAAATTCCGGATGATTGATTGACCAGATTTATTTCGGTGGTTTCAGAAGTTGTTTTCTGTTGATAAATAATACTTCCCGAAAGAGAAATTACTGAAATAGTTGATTGCTGAGGTGCGTTAACTGTGATTCGATCAGCACTCGGATTTGGGAAAAGCGTAACAGTAGATTTTTCAATATCAAAAGTATCATGGGAGAGATTGGCATTTAATGGTAAATAGAAATTACCTGTTAACAGAAAAGAATACAATGTTTTTAGGGTATGATTAAAGTAACTATTGGGTTCATTAAGATTTTTTAAATCGGTATAAGAAGCATCCAGATGTGTTTGATTTTCTCCCGCCATTGCTGCACAGGCAAATGCACCAACAAAAGTAGCATTGTGCCATTGTCCGGTTAAAGTTCCGTTTTGGTTATAGCCATCTTTAATATTTGAAGATCCGCCAAGATTGACACGAACAAAATCAGATGATTTTTTGGCATAAGTTTTAGCATCGGCAGTTCCAAACCATAAATAATCAACAGCAATTCGCCAAGGCGTTCTTGCAGCGTCATATGAATAACTTTTTCCTGCGTTATTATAACCTCCGGCCTGAGACGAATATGCCCCAGAAGCTTCGCACCAGTCAGAAACCAATCCGCCTACGGCATTATTTTGTGTTAGATTGTTGTTGATAACAGTATAAGCTTTTGCAGCAACCTGATTCCAAAAAGCAGCATCATTTGTAAAAGTTCCAAATGCCCTGTAATAAGCAGGGGAGAAATAAGACGGATTTGTGATTTGGCTTCCGCCGAATTGATCTCCGGGTTTTAAAACATAGGTATTGGCTTCGACTTCATAGTTTTTTATGGCAGAAATTAAAGCAGTGGCATCATTTTTATAATTGATAGTCCCGGTGCTTGTCCATTGATAATCGGCAACTATAAGTGCAAAAGCAGCATCAAGTTCAGCATCAGTGGCTCCGTTTTGACCAATAGCTCCGGAACAACCGTTTATTTTCCAGTTCATTACTTTATTGCCATTTACATTGTCTTTGTAATATAACCAAAGACCATCAAAGAGAGACTTATCTGCCATGTATGCAGAAAGAAGCATTCCGTAGCCAATTCCTTCAGAAACAGTTTCCCATGAAGAATCGAATTTTACCCGATATCGTCCATTAGAACAGGCTTCTACAAAATTGGTTTTCCAGGTATCATAATTGTTTTTAGCATCCTGACTGTTTTTGACAGTTGGCATCAAGCCATTATTGAATACAACATTGGCGGGAAATGGCTGCTTTTGTGCGTTACTTTTGAGACACAAAAAAGCAACAGTAATCAGAAGTAGGTTTTTCATAATTATTGTTATTTGATTTAGGGACTCTAAAAGTAAGATTTTTTAGATATAAAAAAAATCCAAATTACAATTGTAATTTGGATTTTGAAATGTTGGTTTTAAAGATAATTAGTTTTTAAAACTTTATTTTTTTATGAAAAATTTCTGGGCTTTTACTTTACTGTCGCTTATGCTTTTGATAATATAAATCCCATCAGAAACATTTTCCAAATGTATAGTATTCACCACATTTTCATCAAGATTTACTGATTTTATCTTTTTCCCTGATTGGTCAATAATGATATAGTTTCCTTCATAAGAAGTAACAATATTTACTGTTCCTTTGCTTGGGTTAGGATAAATTTTAAATTCGTTTTGGTTAAATTGTTCTACCGCAAGACTGCTAACAGTAATACAATTAGAAGTTACAGTACAGTTACCAACAGTAATTTCTACCTTATAATCGCCCACTGTCAAAGGAGTATACGATTGGTTTGTTTCGTTGGTAAGTAAAGTATTAGGACATTTATACCATTGGTAAGTAGCACCTAAATGATTTGAAGTTAATAAACCTGAATTTAAGCTTACAGTATTATCAATTGCTGATGAATTGTTTATGGTAAGATTTAAAGTTTTGGTATTACAACCTACAGTATGAGTATAAGTTCCTGAAGTAGTGTAAGTGTTTCCATCTTCAGCCCATGTATAAGTATCACAAACTGATACCGTTTGAGCAGATGAAGTTGATGGAGTTATAGTTAAATTTAAAGTTTTGGTATCACAACCTACTGTATGAGTATAAGTTCCTGAAGTAGTGTAAGTGTTTCCATCTTCAGCCCATGTATAAGTATCACAAACTGATACCGTTTGAGCAGATGAAGTTGGTGGAGTTATGGTTAAATTTAAAGTTTTCGTATCACAACCTACCGTATGAGTATAAGTTCCCGATGTAGTGTAAGTGTTTCCATCTTCAGCCCAGGTATAAGTACCACAAGCTGTAACAGTTTGAGTGGATGAAGTTGATGGAGTACCTGTAACTGTTTTTACTAATACCCTGTCACTTGCACAATATGCTGTTTCACAAGCTACACAATACGTAGTATTGTTTACTGTAGGTGTTGCAGTTACAGATGATCCGGTTGCAAAACTAGTACCTCCGGTTAACGAAGTATACCATGTAGCAGTTGTTGCTAAAGGACAGGTGGCATTTAAAGTCACTGTTGTACTTCCTAGACAAGTAATATTTTGTGTATCAGTAGTAACCGTAGCATTTGCAGGTTTTATTGAGGTTGTGGTAATATTAGAATTAACGGTTGCAAAATTAGAACCACTTACAGATGCCTGATTGGTTACTGAACAAGTATTTGCTGGTAGTGTGTTTGCAGCATTAATGGTTGCACTAAAGGTTATTACAGTACTTTTTCCTGCCGGTAAAGTAAATGGCCCTGCAGAAATTGTTTCTCCAGATGCGTTTTTAGCAGTACTATTTTGAGTAGCAGGTTTATTCGTAAGATTATTAGTGTTTTGAGCTTCAGTTATTAATGGAGTTTCTTCAATATTTACAGGTGGTGCCATTTTTGAAGCCAATGAGTTGTCCGGAATTAAAACGATTCCTGGCACTATTGTGCCTCCACCTTGCTCGTCTATAGCTGTCCTTGGTCCTGCACCGTTATTAGCATTCCAATAGGTAGTAAGTGCTGCGGTTCTATCACCGGATCCACTTGAATATGGAGTAGTTGGACCTTGTAAAATAACCTGACTGTTTGCACCTTGAGATAAAACATCAAAAGTTGCAGCTCCCAGACCTGTTACAGGACTATTGGTTGTATTGTTACCAACATTAGCAGCACTGATTAAAGTACTTGATGGAGAAAAAGCAACAGAAATTACGGCAAGATGTGCATAACCATTTGTTACTAAATTAATTGTATTGTTTTGAATAGTAGCATCCATTCGGGCGTTACCATTCGTAATATTATTATCATTAGATTCAGAAACAATACCATAGGTACTAACATTAGTAATCGTATTGTTTTTTATCTCTGTAATATGTTTTGTTTTTTCGTAAGCTGCTACAGATATTCCATTACAGGAAGAACCAATTCCTGCTCCGTCAATGATATTAGAATTTATTCTTCCTTTCATTGTTCCCGTTCCCTGATTTCCAATATTACATGTAAAACCCGCAGAGAAACTTGATTTAATAATATTGTTTATTACATTGTAATTTACCGTTGCTGCTGAAACAGCCTGCAATGAAAGTCCATTACTACCAGGACTTATAGTAGCAGCATTTATAGTATTTCCTTCTGTTATAATGTTTCCTCCAACTTGTATTGTATTGATTGATGTACCGCCAAAATTTAGTTGTAATCCATACTCTTTAGCATTAGAAAAATCATTTCCTTTTAAAGTTAGAGTAGTAGATGAACTTCCGTAACCCTGAAAAATAAAATTGCTGCCACCGTTTGCTTTATTAAATGAATTTTT
Source organism: Flavobacterium chilense (assembly GCF_001602525.1). Taxonomy (GTDB): domain Bacteria; phylum Bacteroidota; class Bacteroidia; order Flavobacteriales; family Flavobacteriaceae; genus Flavobacterium; species Flavobacterium chilense. The sequence continues at coordinate 290,996 of NZ_LSYT01000002.1, read as the reverse complement.
AAATTGACAACCGGTTACCGTCATATTTAATGTTGGATTTTGAGATAATATACCATTGTAGGCATAAAAACCACGTCCCCATGAATCATTAATATTCGTATTGGTTATAGAACTTGTACCACCCAAATTTAAGGCGTATATACCACCAACATCAGAACCAGTAGTATTGCTTCCACAATTTGTCAAAGTACTATTGCTTAATGCAAAATTGGTTACATTATTAATATTAATACCTACAGCATTGTTAGTACCAGTAATTGAAATATTATCTAATGTTACACCTGTAACCGCTTTTAGGTGTATGGAACCATTACATGAAGAATTATCAACTGCCGGAGAAGAACAAATAGCTGATGAGGTAGTTGAATTGGTAAAATTCATATTTTTTAGGGAAATATTGCTACAGGATATAAACTCGGCACCTCTGTTAGTTATATTTTGAATTGTACCTCCAGATCCTGCTGTTGTACCTGTTCCGGTTACCTGAAAACTACCAGTCGAATTATTGACAGATATTCCTTTAGGAGCTCCGTTTGCAGAAATACTTTTAAAAATACAATCCAATGCACCTCCGGAACTAATATTTACCGCAACAGCACTTCCGCCATTAATTGAAGCATCTCTTACCTTTAAAGTTCCAACATTTGAGCCTGCAATAGTGGCATTTGTACCGGAAAGCGTTATACCTTCAATATCATTATTACTGTTAATATTTAAAACCGAAAAAGTTGGATTTGTACCACCTGTCGATGGCAAAGCATTACTGTATGTAGGGACTACAATATTTAATATAGATATTAAGCTGGCTGTAGCTCCCTGACCAACCAATTTTTGATTTGCTGATAAAGTCAAGGTAGTACCGCTGCTACCTGTTCCGGTATAAATAAAAATTGGATTTGAACCTGTTCCGGTAGCATTATCAAGAGTCTTAAAAGGTGAAGCCAAAGTACCGTTTCCGTTTGTGGCTACTGAACTATTTACAAAAAATATTGGCGCTGATATTATTATATTTACAGTTCCCGTACCTGTTTTTCCGCTGCCACTTGTTAGGGTATAAGTAAAACTGTCTGTGCCGGAATAACCTGCAGTTGGATTGTATGTAAAAGAGCCATTTGCAGATAAAGATACTGTTCCGTGTGTTGGATTTGCTAATACAACTGCGGATAATGGTGTTCCGTCAGGACTAGCATCATTAGATAAAATACCCTGAGCGGCATTTAAAGTAATTCCAACATTTCCGATACAATTATAAGTATCATTCGCAGCAATAGGAGTTGCTTTAAGAGAACCGGGTACTAAGGTTAAATTAGAGTCTAAAATATCCTGAAAAGTAGTTCCTGTCGCATCATCAATTCCTGTATTAGTCAGAGTGAGAGTAAAGTCAAGCTGAGATCCTGGTAAAGCATTTCCTCCACCGTTTACAGCAACTGCATTTGTAAGACTAATAGTTGCTGCTACTACAGTTTTATCAATTGATTTTTCTTTAGCCGGAAATGTGTTGCTTTTATTTTTAGTTATTTTATCAGTAGATATTGTATTGACAGATTTTTTTTCTGATTCTGCCAGCTTTTTCACTAATGGAGCAACAAAATTTTCCTTAATAAGACTACTATATGACATTCCGAATGATAAGAATCCTAGTAGTATTATAACAATTAAGAGTTTATTTTTTTTCATTTTTTTTACTTTAATGATTAACAGAATTAAGAAAATATGGCTTCATATTTCATCCCTACATTATCAAAACCCAGAGGAGAAAGAAACAGTTCTAAATTGCCTTTTTGAGGATGTACAATGGTAAAAATACCCTGTTCGTAATATTCGTTTTTTTGTTCTGTACGGAAAGTTATTGAAAAAGGATTCCTTTCTAAGGGTGAATAATTATTCAGCTTAGTAAGTTCGATTAATTCTGCATCAAGCTGAATTTCATCAGAAATCTTAATTGTAAAGACTTTGTTTAAGAATGCATTAAAATCATCTAAAGTAAGTAAAGCTATATCCATACATTATATTTTTTATTTTATGAAATTCAATTAGGACTCCACTCCATTAAATGGTATATACCATTAGTTTCGCTAATTTTTATAAAGCCTAATTTTTTATATAAATTCATGGCAGGATTAAAACTTTCTACATGAATAGTTACTTTGAGTTTCTCTTTGGCTGCCTTTTCTAAAATTTCTTTCAAAATTGAACTTCCAATATTTTTATCACGCCAATCCGGTAATAAAGTAATGTCTATAATTCGTATTCCTTTTTTTTCAAAAAAGAAATCAATATACAATCTGCCAATTGTAACATTATCTTTTTCAATTATATAAAATTTTGCACCAATATAATTTTTTTGATAATATTCATGCTGAGCCGAAAATTGATGTTCAATAAAAATATTTTTTTGTTCATCGCTCCAATTAGTTCCTTTTTCTAATTCTTCAGTTCGGGTGCTGCCATATATTTTACATAAAACAGCTAAATCACTATCTTGTATGTCACGAAGACTAATATCTTTTACTTCTAAATCCAACAAAATAATTAATTAAGTTCTTGGTGGAAAAACTCCCTGAAGTGCAATACAAAAATTCATTGTCATATAAGGCATCATATTATTATGAGGCAAATTACCACCAGTTGGTGCAATTGCATTAAGACCCATATTGGTTGTAGGGTTACTGTTCAGATATACCTTTACAGGATTCCCACGACCTAAACTGGTATTTGATGGATTTGTAGATTGAGAATTTAGACTAGTTACCATTAAATTATGATTATGAGCCGGAATTTCTGAATCGATTAAAGTAACTGTTTCAGTACCTGAAGATTCCCCTAAATCGTGTAATGATAATCCCGGGCCCTGACCAGGATGCATAGGTGTTCTGCCTTGTAAATCTGGTAGGGCAAAATTCGATCTACCGTCACCACCATACGTTGTGCCTAACAACGAAAAAAGAGCTGTGTTTTGAGAAAGAGGCAAAAGTTGCCCATTACAAAATGCCCAGCCTTTGGGAGGAAAGTTAAATGGGAAAATGCGTATTTCAGCTACAAATGGATCCATAATGTTTTATTTTTTTCGTATATAAATTAATGAACGATATAGTAGTTATGTTTGAGATGGAAATATTCCAAATAATGAAATAATAAAATCCACGCACAAATAAGGTTGAAAATTAGTATGCGGCTGACTGCCTCCATCAGGAGTTATTACAGCATTATTTAATGCTATTGTAGGTGTTGCTGCCGAATATATTTTATTTCCTGTAGCAGTGTTGCTCAAATAAGCTTCAGAAGGATTTGCAGTACTCGCCAAATCAGTTGTTGCTAATAAAGAATGTGAATGAGAAGGTATTTGATTTATGGTAAGAGTTACATCTTCGACACCTCCAGTTTCGCCTATACTGTAATTAGTACCATCATAACTGGCAGTACCATTATGAATGGGTACACGACCACGTAAATCTGGTAATGAAAAAGTACTTTCTCCGTCACCACCATAAGTAGTTCCAATTAATTGAAATAATGTTTCATACTCTGAAATAGGGAGTAATTGTCCTTCACAAAACATCCATCCGGCAGGAGCAAAATTTCCTGCAAACATTCTAATTTCACCAACGTAAGGTTGCGCCATGGTTTAACTTTTTAACGTTATAAATTAATTTTGAGAAGGAAAAATTCCTTGTAATGCAATGCAAAAATTCAGAACTAAATACGGTTGCATATTTAAATGAGGCTGACTACCGCCAATATTACTAACAGATGCAGGATTCATAGCAACTAAGTTTTGACCCGAACCATTATAAACCTGGTTTGGAGCAGTTTCCGCCAATACAACTCCTGTCGCTGGAATATTAGTACTCACGGCTTCTGTTGTACCTTTAAGAAAGTGTTTATGTGTGGGCAATTCATTAATAGATACAGTATGCGATTTTTCTCCTGCTTTCTCTCCCAATGTATGACCATTTCCAAAATGAATAGGAGCTCTTCCTCGTAAATCCGGCAGTGCAAAATTTACTCTTCCATCGCCGCCAAAAGTAGTTCCTAACAATGAAAATAAAGCCTGGTTTTGATTGATAGGTAATAATTGTCCATTGCACATTGCCCATCCTTTAGGAGCAAAGTTAAAGGACATTATTCGTGTTTCTGATAAAAAAGGTTCTGCCATGATGAGACTATTTTATTATTTTATTCTTTTGAAATTGACCTGTTAAACTAAAACAGAATTAGTAATTAAGCTATGCTTAGAAAGCAATTCTTTTTTATAAACTATAGTATTTCCTTCCTTTATAATAATCAATATTGAAGTATTTTGAGATAGTGTAGTTTTTAAAAATACACTGCCTTTTTTAGTAGTGAAACCATAAGGTTCTAATTGTTGTACAGGAGCAGGAAATAAATAATGAGATAAATTGACATTATTATTATGCATTTTTAATTCATTCATTGCTAATGTTATAGCTTCTATGTCAAATCCGGATAATGATTTTAAAGATTTCCATTCTCCATTTGAATCTTTCCCAAAGCATAACAAAACATCATCTAGTTTTCCTATATTATCTACATGGAGATGCATTGGAAACATTTTCAGGTTATTATCATCAGAACTATAACAAACATTTCCTGAAGGTTTATATCCGTTTTTTTCCCAGCTTACAATTGATTTATTATAACAATCTAACAATGATTGATCTGACAATAGAGAATCTGAAATAGTTGATTTTGAAAATTTGGATAGAATATTCTCTTCTTCATTATGTGAATACAAAAAATCCGGGAAAGAATTTTGTGCTAAGAGAGAACTACAAAAAAGAGTTGTTGCACCAACAAATCCAATGTTTTTGATAAAATTTCTACGGTTTAAATCAGCCATAATCATTGCTTTTAGTGAAGAATTACATCAAAAGTAGTTAAAATATTAACAAGTTTTAAAAAAAGCATAAATTTTTGTTAAATTGTACAATAATGTTTACAATCTTGCGTTTTCTCTTGCTTTTTTTAAGAAAATTTATATAAAAAGCGAACAATATAAAATCTGATATTTTTTAAACGAGATAAAAAGTAGAATTGTAATTTAAGAACCCTAAAAAATATTTTTATATAAAAAGAAAACCCCAAATTACATTTGTAATTTGGGGTTTATAATAAGGATATAAATACTTATTTAGTTTCTTCCTCTTCTTTTTTAGCAGGGGCAGGTTGATCGTCTTTAGCAGCGTTTTTAAATTCCTTAATTCCGCTTCCTAAACCTTTCATTAATTCTGGAATTTTTTTACCACCAAAAAGTAATATTACTATACCTACTATAACAAGGATTTCTGTAAGACCTAATCTTCCCATGATTGTATATTTAATGCCGAAGCAAATTGATTTTTATTTTCACCGCAAAGGTATATAGAATATACGTACAACAAGACTTTTTGGATTAAAATATTTGTTTACGACTACGTTAAATATTTTATAAAATGATTCAAATACTGTTTTTGCTCATTTTTCTCTGATATCAGCAATACTATTAATTACTATATTTGCTCGTAGAAATAAGCAAATGACTAAGAAAAAGAAAAGAAATTTTAGAAAAAAATTATTCATCAAAAACCGATTGGTAATTTTGAATGAAGATACTTTTGAAGAGATTTTTTCATTTAGGCTTACTTTAATGAATGTATTTGTAACGTTTACTTTAGGGGGAATATTTCTGATTTTAGTGACCACTTTTATTATCGCTTTTACTCCTTTACGCGAGTTTATTCCAGGTTACTCTTCTTCGCAATTGAAAAAAAATGCAACAGAGTTAGCTATAAAATCAGATTCTTTAGAAACAGCACTGAAAAAAAACGAAGCTTATATAAAAGGAATTCAGAAAGTTTTAAAGGGCGAATTAGAATATGCCAAATTCAACAAAGATTCTATTATAGCTGAAGCCAATGCACCTTCTGATATTAATATGAAAGCCTCTGAAGAAGAAATGAAACTTAGGGGAGAAGTAGACAAAATAGAAAAAGAATCAGGTGAAAGTAAAGCAAGTAAAAACAAAAGTGACAAGAAATAATACCACTAACAATGTCAATTAAGTCTTTAGCGGCAAAAATATTTGCCCGAAAAATATACAATCAAACACTTGCCTGGGCGAATAAACCTGTTGAAACTCAATTGGAAGTTTTTAAGAATTTGATTCAGAACGCAAAAGAAACTCAATTTGGTAAAGATCATCATTTTGAAAGTATAAAAACATTCGGAGATTTTCAGAAAAATGTTCCTGTTAGGGATTATGAAGATTTAAAATCCTATATAGAAAAAGTTAAGTTAGGAGAAGAGAATATTCTTTGGAAAGGAAAACCGCTTTATTTTGCGAAAACTTCAGGAACAACTTCCGGAGCAAAATATATTCCGTTAACCAAAGAATCAATGCCAACGCATGTTAATGCAGCGCGTAATGCGATCTTTCATTATATTCATGAAACCGGAAATGCCGACTTTGTAAATGGTAAAATGATTTTTTTACAGGGAAGCCCAATCCTGACGGAAAAACACGGAATAAAATTTGGAAGACTTTCTGGTATTGTAGCACATTTTGTTCCTAAATATCTCCAAAAAAACAGAATGCCATCTTGGGAAACTAATTGTATTGAAGATTGGGATACCAAAGTTAATGCTATTGTTGGTGAAACAATCAACGAAAATATGTCTGTGATTTCAGGAATTCCATCCTGGGTACAAATGTATTTTGAGCGTTTACAGGAAAAAAGCGGCGGAAAAAAGATCAGCGAGATATTCAAAAACTTTAATTTATTCATTTACGGAGGTGTGAATTACGAACCGTATCGCGCCAAGTTTGAACAAATGATTGGTAAAAAAGTAGACAGTATTGAGCTTTTTCCGGCTTCTGAAGGTTTTTTTGCATATCAGGATTCCCAAAAAGAAAAAGGAATGCTTTTGTTGTTGAATTCAGGTATTTTTTACGAGTTCATTAAAACCGATGATTTTTTTAACGAAAATCCAAAAAGACTAACCATTGGAGAAGTAGAAACCGGAGTAAATTATGCTTTGATTGTTTCTACCAATGCCGGACTTTGGAGCTATAATATTGGTGATACAGTCCAGTTTACATCTTTATTCCCACATCGTGTCATTGTTTCGGGGCGTATCAAACATTATATTTCAGCTTTTGGAGAACACGTAATAGCCAATGAAGTCGAAAATGCAATGAAAGAAGCAACAACAGAAACTCATATTGTAATAAATGAATTTACTGTTGCTCCACAAATTACGCCAGTAGACGGATTACCTTATCATGAATGGTTTATTGAGTTTGAAAAAGAACCGGACAACATAGATACTTTTGCAGAAGCAATAGACAATTCGATGCGAAAACAGAATATTTATTATGACGACTTAATTACCGGAAATGTGTTAAGAAAAGTGGTTATAACCAAAGTTTCAAAAAATGGGTTTCAGGAATATATGAAATCACAAGGAAAATTAGGCGGACAAAATAAAATTCCAAGACTTTCAAATAACAGAGATATTGCAGATAATTTGAAATAAAGAAATGAGCTTTACTTATGAAGTATAAATATCATTTAAGGCCGGGATATAAATCTCAAAACCTGTTAATCGAGATATTTAATGGTGCTGAAAATGAAGATTTTTTCTCTGATTTTTTTAATACAATAATAGAAATAAATCCAAAATTTGAAAAAGTAAATGAGCTTTGGATGAATGATGAATATCTGTTTGAAATTACCTCAGACATTGGTTCTTTTTCTATTTCGAAAGACATTTGGGATTTAGTATTTATAATGTCAGAAGATCATCAGGAATGTATTAGTAAAATAAATTTATTATTGCTGAAAAATCAAAAATTCCAAAAAATAGAAGTCAACTTTGAGGATTATAAATGAAATTAAGGTTATTTTTTAAGAAGGCAGAGCGTCTTTGTAAAGTTTTCAAATATTAATTCCTAATTTCGTTTTACAAAAAAACATATAATACATCTTCTTTAACAGAAGATTTTAAAATAAAATAGCATGAAAGAAACCAAACATATATCAAGATCGAGAGCGCAGGAATCATCTGCGGCAATCGAAAAAATGTACATTACAATGCGCCATTTATTCAACCGTGGTTTTTATAAACCAATGGGAGTTTCAGGCGATAGTTTACGTGAATCATTATTAGCATTACGTCCGGAAATTTACGGAAATATAGGCGAAGAAAAAGTAGAACTCAACGGACTTTTGTACGTTATAGAGCGTTTACCAATAGGAATCGAGCAATGCCGATTCATTAATTTAACTTCAGATGAAGGATATTCTAAGTCACATTTTCAGGCTATTGTTCCTCCAAAAAGAAGAAGAAACTGTTATAGAATCGATGAGGAACAAATGAATGTTGAAATCACTCGTGGGCGATCAGACATTTATGATATCCTGACACATTTGACTTTTATTTTTATAGAATCACATAAAATTAAAAACCGCGTTTTATTAGACGATGGGGGCGAAGTTTCTCGTGATTGGATGAAATTGGAGCAAGCCGTAATGCAGACTAAAAAATTGCCTTTGATCGAAAAAGAAAAAGCAATTTCGCATGTTGCCAATATCTTAGGACGAACTTTTGAAGAAGTTCTGGATATTTATGAAGCATTTGGATCTGAAGATGCTCCGGATCGTTTTCTACATGTAATTTATTGGTTAGGAAAACTCGCAATCGAAGAAGTTGTAGACAATAACAAACGTACAATAACTTTTAGCCCTGTTTTAAGAGAGCGTTTAGGACATCATATTCATGGTGAAATTTGGGCAACCAACATCAAGGAAGTTTTAAAGACAAATAATCTTTTAAAACGTCCAATTCACGTTATAAGCGCCAATATGCATAGCGTAATGAATTCTATTTTCGCAACACCATTGTTGAAAACAAAATTCAAAGAAAAATCAGATTTCTACATCTATGAAGAGTTAAGTAAATCCGGTGCTAAAGAAATTAGAAGCCAGGTTGAAGAATTAGCTTTAAAAAACGGAATGATTTCATTGCCGGATACATCAGGAACCAACATCGATGTTCAGATTTTTGATACGGCCAAGATTGACTGGGCAAAAACCGGATTTCCAAAGGCAAAAGTTGAAGAAACAGCACCAGTTATTATCGTAATGGACTATGCTTTTGGTGAGCAGGCTTATGAAACTATTGATGAACTATTGAAACCCTATAAAAAAGAAACGTTACTAAATGTAAAATCAGTTTCGATAATGGGAAAAGCAGGAATTCTGGAAGGCGGAAAAGGAGATATCATGATCCCAACGGCACATATAAACGAAGGAACAGCCGATAATTATTTCTTCGAAAATGAATTAACAGGTGCTATGTTTGAAGGAAACGACATCGCTGTTTTTGAAGGAGCAATGGTTACCGTTTTAGGAACATCATTACAAAACAGAGATTTGTTGAAATTTTTCCACGAATCAACCTGGGGAGTAATTGGTCTGGAGATGGAAGGTTCTTATTACCAAAAAGCGATTCAGTCCGCATCAAAAATTAGAAAAAGTGTGCCACACGATATTAAAGTTCGTTATGCTTATTATGCATCAGATAATCCACTGGAAACAGGAAGTACACTGGCTTCAGGCGGATTAGGAACAACCGGAGTAAAACCAACCTATTTGATTACTATTAAAATTTTAGAACAAATTTTCAACGTAAAATAAAAATATTTGGTGGGCTTAAATGGAGTTCAGCATAGAAAGTAAAATTGATTTTTTAGAAAAATCAGTTCTAATGGTCAGGAGATAGAGATTTTTTAATCAATATATTTGACACATATAAAAAAATAATGAAAAGAATACTTATTACAGGAGCTGCAGGATTTTTAGGATCACATTTATGCGATCGTTTTATCAAAGAAGGATATTATGTTATTGGTATGGATAATTTGATAACAGGTGATCTTAAAAACATTGAGCATTTATTCAAATTAGAGCATTTTGAGTTTTATCATCATGATATCACCAAATTTGTTCATGTTCCTGGTGATTTAGATTATATATTACATTTTGCTTCGCCTGCAAGTCCGATAGATTACTTAAAAATTCCAATTCAGACACTAAAAGTTGGATCTTTGGGAACACATAATTTATTAGGATTAGCAAGAGTTAAAAAAGCCAGAATTTTGATTGCTTCGACATCTGAAGTATATGGAGATCCATTAGTTCATCCGCAAACCGAAGAATATTATGGAAACGTAAACACAATTGGTCCGCGTGGTGTTTATGACGAGGCAAAACGTTTTCAGGAATCCATCACAATGGCATATCATACTTTTCATGGTGTAGAAACCAGAATCGTTCGTATTTTTAATACTTACGGACCAAGAATGCGTTTGAATGACGGACGTGTAATTCCGGCATTTATTGGTCAGGCTTTACGCGGAGAAGATTTAACCATTTTTGGAGACGGAATGCAAACCCGTTCTTTCTGTTATGTTGATGATCAGGTAGAAGGTATTTTCAGACTATTACATTCAGATTATGTATATCCGGTAAATATTGGAAATCCTGACGAAATCACCATTAAAGATTTTGCAGAAGAAATCATTAAATTAACAGGAACGAATCAAAAGGTAGTCTATCATCCTTTACCGGTAAATGATCCTTTACAACGCCAGCCAGACACTACAAAAGCAAAAGAACTCTTGGGGTGGGAGGCAAAAGTAAGCCGTTCTGAAGGAATGAAAATTACCTACGATTATTTCAGATCACTTTCTAAAGAAGAATTATCGAAAGAAGAGCATAAAGATTTTTCTAGTTACATCAAATAAAAAAACGGGCAAATATTCAATTAGATATTTGCCCGTTTTCTTTTTATAGAATTGCTAAAACGCATTATTTTCAATTAGTTCCTTCATTTGCGCATCCAGATTAAAATGAGTTTTTGCATGAAGAAAAATATTTTTTTTCATCTTTTGAATTTCATCTTTTCCTAATTCAGAAATCTGATTTAAGGTGGTATTTAGTTGTTTGAAATTTTCTACCAGAACAACCCAGCCCAAATTATTTTCTTCAACGATATTTTCGCCTTCGCCTCCTCCAAAATAAAAAACAGGAAAACCTAAAGCAGTATATTCGAATATTTTTGAAGGCACAGAACCATAGATTCTCGTTTTAAGCGGAACCAATGCAATATCTAAATTCTTCAAGGTTTCATGCAAAACATTGCGTTCTAGCATTCCGTGAAAGATTATCTTTTTAGTCGGATTTTGGTTGAGGTAATTTACAATTTGAGTTTTCTCAGCGCCATCTCCAAAAATATGCAATTCAACATTTAAATCCTCTAAATTCAATTGCTGAATAAGTTCAAAAACTCCTTGTGCAACGCCTAATAATCCGGCATAAAACAATTTAATTGATTCTGTAGAAGTTTCTTTTTCTTCTAGAAAATCTTCAACAAAATGATTCGGATAGTTACGATACAAGAAGCATTTTTTCTCAGGAAAAATTGAATGAATATGTTTTATGATTTCGTTTGATTGTCCAAAAATATGAGTTGCTTTTTTATAAATAAAACGTTCAATAAAAAGTAGGATTTTATGCGAAATACTATTTTTCTTTAATACTTCGAGCTCAATGGCAGCCGTTGGCCAAAGATCCGATACATTAAGAATAATGGTTTTACGTTTCAGCCAAAGCACAAAAACCGAAATAAAAGAAAGCAATAGTGGTGGCGATTGTACAATAACTTTTTTAGGTGTTTTAGCAAACAATAAATAGAAAAATAAAGTGGTCGAGAATGACAATGTCGAAACAATTCGTTTGAAGATATTCGAACTATTGCTGGGATAAATCCAAAGGCGTTTTAGCGTGATATTTTGAACTTTTTCAGTAACCGAAAACTTTCTCTTGTACTCTGGAAATAATTCTCCTTTTGGATAATTTGGAAGTGGAGAAATCACCGAAACCTCATATCCATTTTGATCTAATTTCAAGGCCAGTTGCTCAATTCTATTGGCAGCAGCGCCTTTTTCAGGCGGGTAATAGTTTGAGATAATTAAAATATTGTTCATTATTTTTTATCCAATAAAATTGAAATAACTCTTACTCAAAAGCAACCATAATTTACAACAGTTTGTTCTGCTTGAGAACCACTTTTAACTTCGAGATTTATATTTGGTTTCGGAATATTTAATTCTTCAAAGAAAGTATCACTTAGGTTTTTATCATAATGCTGACCTGTATTAACCAATCGAAATGAAACATCAAAACCTTCATTTTGTTTGCTTTTTATAGCATTAATAATGGGCGCTATTTTTATAAAATTGGGTCTTGCGCCAGCGATTAAAGTGATTTTCAGTTGAGTGGATTCTTTTTAAAAACATTCTCTTGGCAAAAGTAAAGTTTAAATTGGAATCTGAATCGATTGAAATAATTTCTTCAAAGTTTAAAAGAATTTTAAAGTGTATCAAAACTTATCTTGTAAGAATTGGAAGTCATAATTCGTGATTTCCAACTATATTAATATTCAAACAGAAACTTGAAAAAACTTGAGGTAACAATTTTTGACCTTTGAAAATCAAAGAATTATTTTTTATAACCAATTTTTACTCTTTCACTTTCATTTTCTTTTTTCTCAGTTAACTCATCAAGATATGAGAAAACCAATTCTATATTTTTGTCATGATTTTCTAACTTCTTTTGAATCTGAAGTATATCCACTTTAATTTCTGTTGTATCCAAAAGCATTTGCCTCACTTTCGTAAAAATACGCATGATTTGGATATTGGTTTGAATTGCTTTATCGCTTTTTAAGATACTAGATAGCATTAAAATACCATGTTCAGTGAAAGCAAATGGCAATTTTCTACTTCCTCCCCAACTTGAAGTCGCAAATTGCGACCTCAAGTTTTCAAACTCTTTTTTAGTTAGTTGAAACATAAAATCTATAGGAAAACGCGATAAATTCCGTTTCACTTGTTCATTTAATCTTTTAGTTTCAACATCATAAAGAAATGCCAAATCGCTATCCAACATCACTTTTTGACCGAGAATAAAATATATTTTATTTGAAATAGTTTCTTCAGAAAGTAAAGATTGATCTTGCATAAGGTTTTAATTTAAAAAAAAACAATATAAGATTTTATCTATATTAAATATAAGATTTAAACTGTTTTAATTTTCCTCTATTACTTCTTTCTAAAACTGATTTTCGGATAAAACTAAAGTTTAAATTGGGTTCTAAATACAAAGAAATTGCCTTTTCTATTTTTTGAATCTGAATGCTATCTAATTTAAAATCACTAATATATTCAATTTCAAAAGTATCTAATTGAATTTGTTTGATGATAAATTCTTTTACATTTCCGTCATCTTCAATTATGCTTTTGGTCACATAATAAAAGGTCAATCCAGGTGATTTTTTTCCACTTGGGAGAATTGCAATATCATTTGTTCGTCCAATTAGTTTTTTTAATATTGGTTTTTGTGGTGTACTATTTTCATCTAAAATTCCAATATCACCAATTTCATATCGAATAAATGGATTTGCTTTGTTAAATAAAGAAGTAATCACAATTTTTCCTTCCGTTCCATGTGGAACAGTATTATTGTTTTCATCTAAAATTTCGACAAAGAGCGTTTCTGTATTTACCTGCCATTCACCCTGGGGATTTTCAAAAGCAATTAAATCCAGCTCTGATGCACCATACTCGCTGATAATTGGAATTCCAAATTGCTTTTCTAAAAGTTTTTTATCCGATTCAAAAAGCATTTCCGAAGTAACAAAACAAGCTTTTAAGGTTGGGCAAATTTCATTTAAGACAATATTTTTATGTTCTAAATATTTGGCGAATAAAACGATAGAACTTGTATATCCGTTAATGTAATCGAATTTTTTAGTTTTGAATTTTTTTAAAAATTTCTCCAAAACATCATCTGATAAATCAAACACCGGGAATCGAACCCGGCGACTCAAAAAATCTTTAAAACGCTCTTTGTGATATCCAATAAAATCCATTGGAATACCATAAAAACGAGCCTGATACGAATGGTTAAAGTCAATTTCGAACCATCCAAAACGCATGATATTTGAAGCCCAGGTTAAAGCATGGGAATATTTATCTTTAGCAAAAACAAAAGGAGTTCCGCTGGATCCGGATGTTTTGTTGAGGTAAATGTTTTTTCTGGAATAGCCTTTTGAAATCCTTTCTTCAAGAGGTTTTTGTAAATTTTGTTTGTTTAAAACCGGTAAATCTTCCCATTTTAAATTCGTTTTATTTCCAACCAATTCTTTGTAGAAAGAATTATTTTTGAGATGAAAATCAACAATTTCTTCTTTTTTATTTTGAAGAAAAAGAGAGTATTCTTCTTCAGACAAATTCACAATTTTATCCAATTCAGCTTTCGCTTTCTTTATCGGAAAACCATTTAATTGAAGCGAAAGATCAAAAAGAGAAATCATTTAGGGATAAATTTTCACCAAAAATAATATTATCAAATTACTAACACAGAAGAATCAACAACTTTTTAAGATTTAATTATTTTTTACGTACAAAAGCAATTATTTTTGCACCACAACTAAATACAACTACACATGACAATTTTACTATTGGGATCAGGCGGAAGAGAGCATGCTTTTGCTTGGAAAATGATTCAGAGTCCGCTTTGCGAAAAACTTTTTGTTGCACCAGGAAATGCAGGAACAGCTGCAATTGCTGAAAATGTAGCAATAGCTCCAACAGATTTTGAAGTAATAAAAACATTAGTGCTTAAAGAAAATATAAGTTTAGTAGTCGTAGGACCAGAAGATCCTTTGGTAAAAGGTATTTATGATTATTTTAAAAATGACGAGAGTCTACAGCATATTCCGGTTATTGGACCTTCAAAATTAGGAGCCCAATTAGAAGGAAGTAAAGAATTTGCCAAAGAGTTCCTGATGAAGCATAACATCCCAACAGCTGCTTACGACAGTTTTACTGCCGAAACAGTTGAAAAAGGATGTGCATTTCTTGAAACATTACAGCCACCTTATGTTTTAAAAGCAGATGGTTTAGCTGCCGGAAAAGGAGTTTTGATTATTCAGGATCTGGAAGAAGCAAAAACCGAATTGAGAAACATGCTGGTTCATGAAAAATTTGGAGCTGCGAGTTCAAAAGTAGTTATCGAAGAGTTCCTTGACGGAATCGAATTAAGCTGTTTTGTTTTAACTGATGGTAAAAGCTATAAAATCCTGCCAACAGCAAAAGATTACAAACGTATTGGTGAAGGCGATACAGGATTAAATACAGGCGGAATGGGAGCAGTTTCTCCAGTTCCTTACGTAGATGCTGTTTTGATGGAAAAAATCGAAACACGTATCGTAAAACCAACAATAGAAGGTTTCCAGAAAGACGGAATTGAATATAAAGGATTTGTATTTATTGGTTTGATCAATGTAAAAAATGAACCAATTGTTATCGAATACAATGTGAGAATGGGAGATCCGGAAACTGAAGTTGTGGTTCCAAGACTAAAATCTGATTTGGTTGAATTATTTCTTTCAGTTGCCAATCAAAAATTAGAGGATTTTACTTTAGAGGTTGATCCAAGAAGTGCTACTACAATTATGGTAGTTTCTGGCGGGTATCCCGAAGATTTCGAAAAAGGAAAAAATATTACAGGTTTAGAAAATATTACAGATTCTATTGTTTTTCATGCAGGAACAAAATTAGATGGCGATAATGTCGTTAGTAATGGAGGACGTGTATTAACTGTAACTTCTTATGGAGACGATTTTCAACAGGCCATAAAAAAATCTTACCAAAACATAGATAAACTAAATTTTGATAAGATGTATTTTAGAAAAGATATTGGCTTCGACTTACTTTAAAAAAGAGTGAGCTGTAGTATCTTGATTTTCAGTTCCGGCGTCATCAAAAATGCGTAATTGTTTAATCCAATAAACGATTGCGCATGCGCAGATGATCATAAAAATCCAGTTAATAGTATTCGCACCAAACCAGGTAACTAATTCCAAACGACGTAAAAAATCAAGTGGAGCAAATAAAATGTTAACGAATAAGTATTGTATTCCTTCAAAAAAAGCTGTCATAATTTATAAAATTATATGTTATTTATTGTTTTTAACGCATTGAAGACAAAATTCAATAGAGAATCTTTTTTCAACTTGTTGGTTTTCCTTTTTAAACAAGTATTATATTTACAATCACAAAAGTATAAAATATCCTTATGATAACAAGTGTTTTTAAAAAATCTACGCCATTAAATTATTCCCTGGTCGTAATTTTGATACTGGTTTTCTTTTTTATTTTTCAAATTAAAGATCCATCATGGGTGAGTTCTTATTTTTTGGCGTTCCAAAAAGTAAGTCTATTACTGTTTATTTTGGCCTCTTTTTTCCTGATTAATTTTATTGTAAAAAAGAACGGACTCAGTAAAGACAACGGTTACGCGATATTATTTTACCTATTGTTTATATTGTTTTTCCCCACAATATTTAATAATTCGAATGTAATATATGCCAACTTTTTTATCTTGTTGGCACTTCGAAGATTAATTTCGCTACAATCCTTAAAAGCATCAAAAGAAAAAATATTTGACGCTTCTTTTTGGATTTTGATAGCTTCTTTATTTCAATTTTGGTGTATTCTTTTCCTGATATTGGTTTTTATATCGATTGTTTTTCATGTTTCGAGAGATTACAGAAACTGGGTTTTACCTTTTATAGCACTTGTAGCAGTATCAATACTTTTTTTATTAATATCATTAATCTTCCATATTGATATTATAGATTTTTTCCAGCAACGTGCTGTAATTGATTTTAATATCGATTATTTCAAAAATAATTACGAGAACGGAGCACTTTCAATTTATGTTGCTGTAGCTTTATTTTTTGTGGTTTCAATGTTGAGTACTTTGTCAAATAGACCTCAAATTGTGCATTCTTCATACAAAAAAATCGTAGCCTGCTTTTTTATTGCGGCTTTTGTTTACATTGTTTCGCCAGATAAGAGCAACGATTTATTATTATTTAGTATTGCCCCTTTAACCGTTATGGCTACAGGTCATGTCGAATACATGCAGCAAAAACTGAATAACGAAATTGTTTTCTATGTCTTGATTTTGTGTAGTTTATTTACGTTTTTCTCTCAACTATAATTTACTTCCGTAAGCAAGATCACCTGCATCACCAAGACCCGGAACAATGTAGTTTTTCTCATTTAATTTCTCGTCTCTTGAAGCTACCCATAAATGGCAGTTTTCAGGAAGATTTTTCTCCAGATAAGCAATTCCTTCCGGAGCAGCGATAACGACTACAATATGAATTTCTTTTGGAGTAGCGTTCTGAATTAATTTTTCGTGAACAGCAACGATAGACTGACCGGTTGCCAACATGGGGTCAAGTAATAAAACAGTTTTGTTATTAATGTTTGAAACTGCTTGATATTCAACTCTAATTTCAAACTCATCATCATTATTTGGATGATATCTGCAGGCAGAAACAAAGCTGTTCTCAGCATGGTCAAAGTAATTCAAAAAACCATTATGAAGCGGTAATCCGGCTCTTAAAATAGAACATAAAACCAAGTCACTTTCGATTTCGGTTGTTTTTTTAATGCCAAGTGGAGTTTGAATTTCAACATTTTTGTAAGCCAGGTCTTTACTTAGCTCATAAGCCATAATTTCGCCAATCCGTTCTATATTTCTTCTAAAACGCATACTGTCGTTTTGAACATTTACGTTTCTGATTTGACCTAAAAAATGATTTAATACGCTATTATTCTCTGATATATAATGAATTTTCATAATGAATTTTTAATGTAACCGTTTGTTTATGATGTATAAACGAAAAAATAATTGTTTTTTTCGCACCATAAAAGTATAAAAAGTATCTTTGTGTCTCTAACAAATTAAAGACATGTTTTCAAAATTAGCATATTCGGTTTTCGAACAAAGCATCAAAGATTATCATCAATTTGATAATGTTGACCAACCTATAAACAATCCTTATCCTAAGGATAAATTCGAACATTTGTTATATCTAAAAAACTGGATTGACACTGTTCAATGGCATTTTGAAGATATTATTCGTGATCCGCAAATTGATCCGATAGCGGCTCTTACTTTAAAAAGAAGAATCGATGCATCAAATCAGGAACGTACTGATATGGTAGAATATATCGATAGTTATTTTTTACAAAAATACAGCGATGTAAAAGTAAAAGATGGTGCAAAAATCAATTCAGAAAGTCCGGCCTGGGCTTTTGACAGATTATCAATTCTGGCTTTAAAAATTTATCACATGCAGGAAGAAGCTACTCGTGCAGAAGCTTCACAAGAACACAGGGATAAATGTCAGGAAAAATTAAATGTACTTTTAGAACAAAGAAGTGATTTATCGACTGCAATAGACGATTTACTTACTGATATTGAAAATGGAGATAAATTCATGAAAGTGTACAAACAAATGAAAATGTACAATGATGATGAATTGAATCCTGTTTTATACCAAAACAAAAAATAATTGGCAGAATTGTCCAATAAAATTAAGCATATAGCCGTCATGAGACTATCCGCAATGGGAGATGTCGCCATGACGGTTCCTGTTTTACGCGCTTTTGTAAAACAGTATCCGGAGGTGAAAATCACGGTAATTTCACGTCCGTTTTTCAGGCCATTTTTTGACGGAATTCCCAATCTTAACTTTTTTGTTTTTGATGAAAAAGAACGTCACAAAGGTTTTTCCGGACTTATACGTTTATTCAGAGATGTAAAAAAGCTCAAAATTGATGCTTTTGCGGATCTTCACAACGTTTTAAGGTCTAAAATTGTGGGTTTGCTTTTCGCTTTAAGCGGAAAAAAAAGAGCTACAGTTGACAAAGGAAGAGAAGGTAAAAAAGAATTGACAAGACCCGAAAACAAAGTTTTCAAACAATTGCCTACCATGTTCGAAAGACATGCAAAAGTGTTTGAAGAACTTGGTTTTTCTTTAGATTTATCCAATCCTGAATTTCCTGAAAAGGCAAATTTAAGTTCAGAAATTCTTGGTATTATTGGTAATCAGAACCAAAAATTAATCGGAATTGCACCATTTGCACAATACGATTCTAAAGTTTATCCTCTTGATTTAATGCAGGAAGTAATTGCAAAATTGGCGGAAAATAAAAATCAGACGATTTTACTTTTTGGCGGAGGAAAGAAGGAAATCGAAATTTTAGACTCACTTGCGCAACCATTTGAAAATGTAATTAACATGGCCGGAAAAATTAAATTCCAGCAGGAATTACAATTAATCAGCAATCTTGATGTTATGCTTTCTATGGATTCCGGAAATGCACATATTGCAGCAATGCTGGGCGTAAAAGTAATTACCCTTTGGGGTGCGACACATCCTTACGCAGGATTTTTGCCGTTTAACCAGAAGATGGAAAATAGTTTAACTTCAGACCGAAATCAATATCCAAAATTACCAACATCGGTTTATGGAAACAAAATTGTCGAAGGATATGAAGATGCCATGAGAACAATTTTGCCAGAAGATGTTGTTTATAAGGTAAATACCAATACCTAACAATACCAAAAATGGAGAAAAAGTAAGATCTTTGTCAGAGTTTTAAACTTTGACAAAGATCTTACTTTTAATTTTAAAGCTATTTTTTATAAGCTTAGAAAAAGATATCCTAATACTTTCTTTTTGTTTTTGTCAACAACAACTTCAACAAACTGATTTTCTTTTTCTGTAGCTAGTAAAATGTATTCTCTATCCTCAGCTGAATTTCGGTAAACTTTATGTACCAATTCAGATTCTTTAATTTTTTTAGATAAAATTTTAGCCGCTTTTAATTCGCTTACATATGGCCAAATATTAAAAAAACTATCAGAGATTGATACTTCTTTAATTTCCTTAGCAGTTGAAGAATTATACTCTTCTTTTGAAAGGAGTTTGGGAGCTTTTCTGTTTTTTCCTGCTTTAATTATAAAATAGCCACAGATTAGTGCAGTTATTACAAAAAGTAGTATAAAAGTTAGACGGAGGTAGTGATGCATTTCCATGATATTTAATGTTTTAAACGTGTTAACAATTAAATGCAGCTTTACAAAATGTGTCTTTAAAAGATAAAGATCTATCAGTCTTGAGCATACTACTAATTTAGTAAAATTTAAGGACATTTTTTAAAAAATACTCAAAAAAATAAATAGATTTTCGATATTTTTTTAAATCAAAAATTCTATTAGAAAAATATCATAGAGGAGAAAGATAAGCGCAAAAAAAAATCCAAATTTCAACGTTAAAATTGAAATTTGGAATTTTATATTTTGAGAGTTTAACAATTAAACATCGTCATAATCAACATAAATAGTATCTGATGTAGGATGTGCCTGACATGTTAAAATTAAGCCATCAGCGATTTCTCTGTCTGTTAAAATTGAATTTTTAGTCATTTCTGCACTTCCGGAAGTTACACGAGCCAGACAGCTGCTGCAAATTCCGCCCTGACAAGAATATGGAGCGTCAATTCCTTGTTTTAGAGCTGCATCTAAGATAGTTTGCTTTTGAGACATTTCGAATGAAACTTCGTCATCATCTACTAAAACAGTAATTTTTGTATGTCCTTCTAATGAAGTATTAATTTTATTTTCCTGAGATGAAGACGTAAAAAGCTCAAACTTAATGGCTGATTCTTTTACATTTTTCTCTTTTAAAATAGAAGAAACAGTATTGATCATTTCTTCTGGTCCACACAAGAAAAATTTATCAAACTGTAATTCTTTGTGTTTGTTGTTTAAAACAAAATTTACAGCTGATTTTTCGATTCTGCCAAACAAAGCATTTTCGGCTTTAGCCTGACTAAAAACATAATGCACGAAAAAACGGCCTACATATTTTAGTTGTAAATCATGTAATTCCTGGTAAAAAATAGTTTCTTCAGGAGTTCTGTTTCCATAAACCAGCACAAATGAACTTTTTGGTTCACTTTTCAAAACCGATTTTATAATAGAAAGCACAGGAGTAATTCCGCTTCCGGCAACAAAAGCCGCATAGTTTTTTTGTCTTTCAGCATCCGGTTCAAAAGTAAATTTTCCTTCCGGATGACCTACTTCAAGAACATCACCGGCTTTAAGTTTTGTATTTGCAAATTGAGAAAACAAACCATTTTTGACTGCTTTTACTGCAATTCGTAATTCACCGCTTTCAGGTGCGGAACAAATAGAATAAGCACGACGAATTTCTTGATTATCAAGTGTTAATTTTAAATTTATGTATTGTCCTGCAATAAATTTATAGTCTTGTTTTAGTTCTTCCGGAACATTAAAAAGTACAGAAACTGCATCGGTAGTTTCGCGTTTTACCTCTTTAATTATAAGTTTTAAAAATGAAGGCATGATTGTATATTTTATGCAAAAGTAGCAAACGGAGATTAAATGAGAGGCACGAAAATATTATTTTTAACTTTTTTTGTAACGTTTTCTTACATTTGATCACTTACTACAAAACTCAAAACAAAATAACCATGATTAAAAAGTTTATTTATCTTGAATGGAAGGCCTTTATCAGATCTGCATCATTTGGTACAAATGTGGCAATGAAAATTTTAATTGGTTTTTTGATGGTTTATTTTTCGGTACTTTTTATCGGAATGGGTGTAGGATCATTTTATGTATTAAAGAAAATGAACCTTGAACCATTAACAACTATCAATAAATTTTTAATTTATTATTTTCTAACAGACCTTGTTATTCGTTTATTAATGCAGGCGATACCAGTATTAAATATTAAGCCCTTATTGGTTTTACCTTTCAAAAAACCAACGATTGTTCATTTTTCATTAGGCAAAACTGCTTTGTCATTTTTTAACTGGGTTCATGCTCTTTTCTTTGTTCCTTTTTCTATTGTGCTAGTTCTGGAAGGTTATGATATTACAGGAGTTATTTTCTGGTTTTTGGCAGCTTTTTCTATAGTATATATCAATAATTTTTTAAATATTATTTTAAGCAATATAGACAAATTGTTTGCTCTTTTTATTGTATTAATTCTTGTTTTAGCCGGAGCACAATACTATAAAGTATTTGATATTACAACTTTTACAACCCCATGTTTTCAGGAATTTTATGAAACAAAAGGAATGTTTTTAATTCCTGTTTTAGTATTAATCGGATTGTATCAGTTTACATACAAGTATTTCAAAAGCAATTTGTTTTTAGATGCCGGACTTTCTAAGAAAGAAGATATTGCGACAACAGAAAACCTTTCCTGGTTAAATCAGTTTGGAACATTAGGAACTTTTTTGAAGAATGATATTAAACTGATTAAAAGAAACAAAAGATCAAAAACGACTTTGGTCATGAGCTTTTTCTTTTTGTTTTACGGACTGATCTTTTTTGGAAATTCACATCAGCCGGAAGTGATGTATATTTTTGCCGGAATATTTGTTTCAGGAGGGTTTTTGTTTGTCTTTGGTCAGTTTGTACCAAGTTGGGATAGTTCTTATTATCAATTAATGATGACACAAAATATTCCATATCGCGGATATATTACGTCAAAATGGTGGCTGATTGTTATTGCAACTCTTATTTCGACCATAATTGCTTCATTCTATCTTTTTTATGGATGGGAAATTTATTTAACCATTGTTGTAGGTGCAATTTATAATATTGGAGTTAATTCTCACCTGGTTCTTTTAGGAGGAGCTTTTACAAAAACACCAATAGATTTAAGTTCAGCAGGCGGAGCTTTTGGTGATAAAAAAGCATTTAATGTAAATGCTATGCTCCTAACCTTACCAAAAATATTATTACCATTAGGGCTTTATGCTATTGGTCTTTATTTAGGAAATAAAACGATAGGACTTGCACTTGTTGCCGGAGCCGGAGTTTTAGGATTTATCTTTAAAGATATGGTGTTTTCATTGATCGAAAAAAGATATAAAATCGAGAAATACAGCACAATAAGCGCTTATAAACAGAAAAAATAAAGAGTAAAATGTGTCAATGAAATCATGAACTTCAATTGGCATAATCTAAAAAACAATAATCTAAAAAAACCGACAATTATCATGATACAAGTAAATCAACTTTCAAAAAAATATAACGGAACAACAGTTTTAAACATTAATAATCTTGAAATTCCAAAAGGACAAAGTTTTGGACTAGTGGGGAATAACGGAGCAGGAAAAACGACTTTTTTCAGTTTATTACTAGATTTGATTCAGCCTTCGACAGGAAATATCATAAACCATAATATTCAGATAAATACAAGCGAAAACTGGAAATCTTTTACAGGATCTTTCTTAGATGAAAGTTTTTTGATTGGATATCTGACTCCGGAAGAATATTTTTATTTTATTGGCGATTTACGTCATCAGAACAAAGCAGATATTGATGTCTTGCTGGCACAACATGAAGAGTTTTTTAATGGAGAAATCCTGAACAATAAAAAATACCTGAGAGATTTATCTAAAGGAAATCAGAAGAAAGTGGGGATAATAGCAACACTTATTGGAAATCCGGAAGTAGTTATTTTAGATGAACCTTTTGCTAATTTAGATCCAACAACAGTAAGCAGATTAAAAAAAATAATTAAAGATCTTGCAGAAAATCCAAATGTTACTGTATTGGTTTCCAGTCATGATTTGCAGCATACAGTAGAGGTTTGTGATCGAATTGTAGCGCTTAATAAAGGCGAAGTGGTAAAAGATATTCAAACATCAAAAGAAACCTTACAAGAACTCGAATCGTTTTTTGCAGTATAAATTTCTATATTTCAAAAAGAAGCGTATTTTTACAAGTCATTATACTAAAAATCCTTTTTAGAAGTTAATTGATTTAAACTCTTTTCTATTGAAAAAGAATACTCTTAAATATAGTTTTTTTCTTGTTTTTTTATTCCTTTTGATAGCTTGCTCTACCAAGAATAATACTTTTATAAACAGGAATTCCCATGCTTTAAGTACCAAGTACAATATTTTGTACAATGGCGGAATTGGCCTGGAGAAAGGTTTAAAATCTATTCAGGCCAATAATCAGGATAATTTCTGGAAAATGCTGCCTATAGAAAAAATGCAATTCGATGAAAATTTTTCTCAGGGTGAAAAAGCAAAAAATCCTGATTTTGAAAAAGCAGAAACAAAAGCTACAAAAGCCATTCAAAAGCACTCCATGAATATTGGCGGACGAGAGCGAAATTCACAAATCGATGAAGCTTATTTAATGCTTGGAAAAGCAAGATATTATGATCAGCGTTTTATTCCGGCACTCGAAGCATTCAATTATATTTTATATAAATATCCAAACAGCAGTAATATTTATACCGCAAAAATCTGGCGTGAAAAAACCAATATGCGTTTAGGAAATGATGCAATTGCGTTAAAAAACATTAAGCTGTTATTAAAAAATACAGATTTAAAAAAGCAGACTTTTTCAGATGCCAACGCTTTACTGGCAGAAGCATTCTTAAATATTGAAGAAAAAGACAGTGCTATTACAAAACTTAAAATTGCCGAAAAATTTAGCAGAATAAACGAAGACAAAGCAAGATATCGTTTTATTTTGGGGCAAATGTATCAGGAAGCCGGAAAAAAAGACAGCGCCAATTATTTCTATGATGGTGTAATCGACATGAACCGAAAAGCCGATAGAAAATACATGATGCATGCTTATGCTAAAAAAGCACAGATGTTTGATTACGAAAATGGTAATCAGGAGTTGTTTTTAGAAATGTATAATAAATTAGTTGCTGATCGCGAAAACCGACCTTATTATGACGTTTTGTTTTATGAAATGGGAGTGTTTTTTGACAAAACAAATCAGCAGGAAGATGCGTTTATTTTCTATAATAAATCATTGTCAAGAAAATCCAAAGATCCTTATTTAGTTGCATCAGCCTATAGAAATATAGGAAACATGTATTTTAAAAATACAAATTATACAATGGCGGCCAAATATTATGACAGTACATTGGTAAAATTAGATCCTAAAACAAGAGAATTTGCTTTTATTCAAAAAAACAGAAAAAATTTAGATAACGTAATTAAATACGAAGCAGTAGCAAAACGCAATGACAGTATAATTAAGGTATATGGATTACCGCCCGCTGATAGAAAAAGTTATTTCGAAGATTACATTGCTGAGCTTAAAAAGAAAGATGAAGCAAAACGTCTTTTAGAAGAAAAGCAAAAAGAAAGATTAGCCAATATAGATCGTAATACCAATGCGAATAGCGGACCAACAGCAGTTAATCCCAATGCAATTGGAAAAAGCGATCCGGGTGTAGGAGCATTTAATCCGCCATCAGGAAATGAAACGACCAGTACCTTTTACTTTTATAATCCAACAACAGTTGCATACGGAAAACTTCAGTTTAAAAAAATGTGGGGTAACAGAACTGTAGCTGGTAACTGGAGACTTGCCGGAATAAAATCGGCTAATAATGCTGCAATGATTAATGACAGTATAATTAATAGTAAGGATGCGGCCAATGCATTAAAAGATTCTGTGGTTATTGAAAAATACACAACAGCTTTTTACGAAAAACAACTTCCTACCACACAAACTGCAATGGACAGTATTGGTAAAGAGCGTAATTTTGCGTACTATCAATTAGGACTTATTTATAAAGAGAAATTTAAGGAATACGATCTGGCAAGTAATAAACTGGAACAGCTTTTAAAAAACAAACCCGAAGAAAAGCTGATTTTGCCATCTATGTATAATTTGTATAAAATTTATCAGATAACAAATCCGGCCAGAGCCGAAAGAATAAAGTCTGACATTACAGCTAATTATCCAACTTCGAGATACGCACAAATTTTAAACAATACCAATTCAGAAGATCTCGCCTCTCCGGATAAAGAATATCAAAAATGGTATAAGTTATATCAGGAAGAACAGTTTGATACCGTTTTAGATAATATTGATAATCTGATCAATCAATATTCAGGAGATGAGATTGTTTCTAAATACGAATTACTAAAAGCAAATACTTTAGGGAAAGTAAATGGTTTGGCAGCATATAAAAAAGCATTAGAAACAGTTGCCGATAATTATCCAAACAGTGACGAAGGTAAAAATGCCAGAGAGATTTTAGAAAATCAAATTCCGGGTCTTGAAAAACTTGATTTTACATCAGTTGACAGCAAAAACTGGAAAATTTTATATGTAGTTCCTAATAACGATTCTAAAACGCGTAAAAAAATTGAAGAAGCAATTAGAGTGTTTTTATTAGTTGAAAATTATGAGAGATTAACAACTTCATTTGATAAATACAACAGAACAGAAAGTTTTGTAGTTGTTCATGGTTTAAAATCAGAGGCGTATGCCAGAGATATTTCGGGAGTTTTTAGAGATGACAAAAAATATAAAATATCAGATCCGGCAATTATCATATCAAGTGATAATTACAAATTGATTCAAATTAAAAAGAATCTCGAAACCTACTTAGCCCCAAAAACCCCATAATCATGTTTGATAAAGTCAAAAAAAACGGAACAGAACTTTTAGGAAAAACAAATAGAATAGTCGAAGGAACCTCCATAATAGGAGATATTGTATCTAAAGCCGATTTTAGATTAGATGGCGAATTAATTGGTAACTTTACTTCGCAAGGAAAATTAGTTATAGGAGCATCAGGAGTTGTAAAAGGCGAGATTGTTTGTAACAATGCTGATATTGAAGGAGAATTTCAAGGTAAAATTAAAGTTTTGGAGATTCTTAATATTAAAGCTTCCGCGCAAATTCATGGAGAAGTTGCTGTTGGAAAACTGTCTATTGAACCAGGAGCCGATTTTACAGCTACCTGTACCATGCTAACTCATACTAAAGAAGTTACTCTAAAAGATGGAAAAGGAACCGAATAAAAATCAAAGAAATAAATGGATAGCACTCATTAACATTCCCATTCAAATGGGTGCTATTATTTTCTTATTTTCCTATTTAGGAAGCTGGTTAGACGAAAATCATCCCAGTCCAAAAGTCTATTATAATAAAATCCTTGTGATGGTTGGTGTTGCCATCGCATTGTATAATGTAATTCGTCAGGTTAACGAAATCAACAAAACAAAGTAATTTATCTTTATAAAATAGCTTTGAATAAATGTTGCATCTTTGCATAAAAAATATTCAAATGTTTTTAAAAAATTACAAAACCATTTACCACCTATTTTTACTTGCACTAATATCCTATATAATTCATAAAGGTATTTTTTTGATTTTTGAAATTCAGGATCAGAATTTTCATTATACTATAGAATCGTTGTATTTGATTTTTTTTGCATTTGCAACCGTGCTTTTCATGATATTACTGAGGTTTAAAACAACTCACTTTGATAATATAGGAATGCTTTTTATGGGCGGAACTTTTATTCAAATGGTATTTTTGTACTTTGTTTTGAGACCTATTTTGGTAGATAAGTTTCAGAACATGGCGATTGAAAAAATGAATTTTTTTATAACATTTATTTTGTTTTTGTTATTTGAGACGCTTTTAACTATCCGATTATTAAATGAAAAGCGTTAAAATAGCAATTCTGTAAAACAAGGTTCAAAAATAATTTTTCATATCCTTTTGAATATTAATAAAAAATGTACCTTTGCACCAAATTTTAGAAACGTAAAAAAACAAGATTTTTAACAGATATGGTGATTTCAAACAAACCACTCAGATTTATCCTTGTAGCTTTAGTAGCTTGTCTTCCAATAATAAGCTTTGCTAATTCAGAAAAAGACGCCGCACACAATCAAACTGAAGCAACTCATGAAGCTGCTGCTGCAGAAGGTCATCATGCAGAGCCAACTGACATAAAATCTAAAATTAAGACTTTTATTGGTCACCACGTTTTAGATTCTCATGATTTTACTTTTACTCAGGATGATGAGACAGGAAAGTATTATGGTTTCCCATTGCCAGTTATTATCTGGGATAATGGTTTGCAGATTTTTTCTTCATCAAAATTCAATCACGGTCATGCCGTAGCTGAATCAAATGGAAATTATTATGCAATCAATCATCATGATGGTAAAATTTACAAAACAGATGCCAGCGGAAAAATCGATGAAGACGAAAAAACAGGACATCCTACAAATGTTCGTCCATTAGACTTTTCAATTACAAAAACAGTACTTTCTATTTTTGTTGCTGCTTTATTAATGTTTTGGTTGTTTACAAGTTTAGCTAAATCGTATGCTAAAAATGGAGGAATTGCTTCCGGAGCCGGAAGATTTTTCGAACCTCTTGTAGTTTTCATCCGTGACGAAGTCGCTATTCCAAACATTGGAGAGAAGCATTATAAAAAATATATGAGTTATTTATTGACAATCTTTTTCTTTGTATTGTTTTTAAATATTTTCGGATTAACTCCGCTAGGGATTAATGCTACAGGTAATTTAACAATTACATTCTCTTTAGCAATCCTTACCTTCTTAATTACAAATCTTACTGCTAATAAAAATTACTGGGGTCACATTTTTTGGATGCCTGGTGTTCCAAAACCAATGAGAATTATTTTGGCGCCAATTGAATTGTTAGGAGTTTTCATTAAGCCATTTTCATTAATGATTCGTTTGTACGCAAATATTTTTGCAGGTCACATCGTATTAATGAGTATTATCGGATTAATGTTTATCTTTAAGAGCTGGATTGGAAGCACTCTGTCTTTCGGATTATCATTTGCACTTTCTATACTAGAGATTTTAGTAGCATTTTTACAAGCCTATATTTTTACAATGCTGTCTGCACTTTATTTTGGTTCAGCAGTAGAAGAGCACCACCACGAAGAGGAGGGGCATCACTAAGTCGAAAGTTAAATGTCAAAAGTCTGAAAGCAATAATAATGACTTTAAGACTGTACAACTTTAGACTCATAAAAAAGAATGTTTAATTTTTAATATATACATAATATGAACGGTTTAAATTTCATTGGAGCAGGATTAATCGTAATCGGAGCTGCTTTAGGTATTGGTAGAATTGGTGGTTCAGCAATGGACGCTATTGCTCGTCAACCAGAAGCTTCAGGAAAAATCCAAACAGCTATGCTTATCGCTGCTGCACTTATTGAAGGTATTGGTTTCGCTGCATTATTCGCTGCTTAATTAAAACACAAAAAACAATAGTTGCAACGGTTGGTTGTAACTATTGTTTTAAAAATAAAACATTAAAATAAAATTGCTCTCTGCGGTAATTTAAAAAGATATAATTTAAAATTTATAATTCTATATAATGGAAAAGTTAATAAATCAGTTCGAGTTCGGTTTGTTCTTTTGGCAAGTATTAATATTTGTTGGATTAATTTTCTTGTTGAAAAAATTTGCTTGGAAACCTATTCTTGATGCAGTAAATGATAGAGAGCAAGGAATTAAAGATGCGTTACTTTCTGCAGAAAATGCAAGACAGGAAATGCAAAATTTACAAGCTGATAATCAAAGAATTTTGAACGAGGCTCGTGCAGAACGTGATGCTATGCTAAAAGAAGCTCGTGAGATGAAAGAGAAAATGATTGCTGATTCTAAAAACGAAGCACAGGCACAAGGTCAAAAAATGATCGAGCAGGCTAAAGCGGCTATCGAAAGTGAAAAAAATGCTGCTATGGCTGAATTGAAATCACAAGTTTCAACTTTATCATTAAGCATTGCTGAAAAATTATTGAAAGAAGAATTATCTAACAAAGAAGCTCAAACTAAATTAGTAGAGAAAATGTTAGGTGACGTAAAGCTAAACTAAGATTATGGCAAGTACAAGAGCAGCAATTCGTTATGCAAAAGCAATTCTGGACTTGGCAAACTCTAGAGGTGTTGCCGAAGTTGTCAATAACGATATGAAGTCGATTGCCTCTGCGATTCAGACTAATGAAGAATTGAGTGCCTTTATTCAAAACCCAACTACAAGAGTTGAAGTGAAAGAAAGTGCTCTTTTAGAAGTTTTTACAAATGTAAATGGTATTACTAAAGGTTTATTCCATTTATTATTTGAAAACAAAAGATTTGAAATTCTGGAAGCAATTGCTGTAGAATATAGTAATGTTTTTGATCAGAGCAACGGAATCGAAGTAGCAAAAGTTACAACGGCAGTTTCAATGGATGCAGCTTTAGAAGCTAAAGTTTTAGCTAAAATTGCAACATTATCAGATAAAAAAATTACAATAGAAAATATAGTAGATCCATCAATCATTGGAGGATTTATTTTAAGAATTGGTGACAAGCAATATAATGCTTCAGTTGCAAACAGATTACAAGTATTAAAAAGAGAGTTAAGTAATTAGTTTTATTACACATAAAAGTGTCTAAATTATAAATTAAGATGGCGGAAATCAAACCTGCTGAAATTTCAGCAATATTAAGAAAGCAAGTAGAAGGTTTTGAATCTGGTGCTACGCTAGAGGAAGTAGGAACAGTACTTCAAGTTGGAGACGGTATTGCTCGTATTTACGGGCTATCTAATGTACAATATGGTGAGTTAGTTGAATTTGAAAACGGACTTGAAGCTATTGTATTGAACCTTGAAGAAGACAACGTTGGTGTGGTACTTTTAGGACCATCAACTGGTATCAAAGAAGGATCAACAGCAAAAAGAACACAACGTATTGCTTCTCTTAAAGTAGGTGAGCAAATGGTAGGACGTGTAGTAAACACTCTTGGTTTTCCAATTGATGGAAAAGGACCAATTGGTGGAGACTTATACGAAATGCCATTAGAAAGAAAAGCACCTGGTGTTATCTTCCGTCAGCCAGTTACTGAGCCATTACAAACAGGAGTAAAAGCAGTAGATGCTATGATCCCGGTTGGTCGTGGACAACGTGAGCTTGTTATTGGTGACCGTCAAACAGGTAAATCAACTGTTTGTATCGATACAATCTTAAATCAAAAAGAATTTTACGATGCAGGAAAACCTGTATTCTGTATATATGTTGCAATTGGACAAAAAGCTTCAACTGTAGCAGGAATCGCAAAAATGTTAGAAGAAAAAGGAGCAATGGCTTATACAGTTATCGTTGCTGCTAATGCTTCTGATCCGGCTCCAATGCAAGTTTACGCTCCATTCGCTGGTGCTGCAATTGGAGAGTATTTTAGAGATTCAGGTCGTCCGGCACTTATTGTGTATGATGATTTATCTAAACAAGCTGTTGCTTACCGTGAGGTTTCTCTTTTATTAAGAAGACCACCGGGACGTGAGGCTTACCCTGGAGACGTTTTCTACTTACACTCTCGTTTATTAGAGCGTGCTTGTAAAGTAATTGCTGATGACGGAATTGCTAAAAATATGAACGATTTACCAGATTCTATCAAGTCTATCGTAAAAGGTGGTGGTTCATTAACTGCATTGCCAATTATCGAAACTCAGGCTGGTGACGTTTCTGCATATATCCCAACAAACGTAATTTCGATTACAGATGGTCAGATTTTCCTTGATGGAGATTTGTTCAACTCTGGAGTTCGTCCAGCAATCAACGTAGGTATTTCTGTATCTCGTGTTGGAGGTAATGCTCAGATTAAATCAATGAAAAAAGTTTCGGGAACTTTAAAATTAGACCAGGCTCAATTCCGTGAATTAGAAGCTTTCGCTAAATTTGGTTCTGATTTGGATTCAGTTACTTTAAACGTAATTGAAAAAGGAAAAAGAAACGTTGAAATCTTAAAACAAGGTTTAAATGATCCTTATCCTGTAGAAAATCAGGTAGCTATTATTTACGCTGGTTCTAAAAACTTATTAAGAAACGTTCCTGTAAATAAAGTAAAAGAATTTGAAGCTGATTTCTTAGCTTACTTAAACAGTAAACATAAAGATACGCTTAACGCGTTAAAAGCTGGTAAATTAGATGACAACATTACTGACGTTATCGAAAAAGCAGCAAAAGAAATTTCAGCAAAATATATCTAATTAGATAATTCGTTAATTAGATAATTAGAAAATATCTCAGGAAACTTTCTAATTATCTAATTTTCAAATTGTCACATTTTTTAATCGACAAATGGCAAATTTAAAGGAAATCCGTAATAGAATTACTTCCGTTTCATCGACGATGCAAATTACATCGGCAATGAAAATGGTTTCTGCAGCAAAGCTTAAGAAAGCACAAGATGCAATCACTGCGATGCGCCCTTATGCCGAGAAATTAACGGAATTGTTGCAAAATCTTTCTGCTACACTAGATGGTGAAGTTGGAGGAGATTACACAACACAACGTGAAGTAAAAAAAGTATTGCTTGTAGCTATAACTTCAAACAGAGGTTTATGTGGTGCATTCAATTCTAATATTATTAAAGAGGTTAAAAACCGTTCTGCTTTTTATGCTGGAAAACAAGTTGATGTTTTTCCTATTGGTAAAAAAGGAAACGACGTTTTAAGTAAATCTTATAAAGTTCACGGTCATCATAATGCAATTTTTGATCATTTAACTTTTGAAAATGTTGCAGGGATTGCTGATAATTTGACTGAAAAATTCTTATCAGGAGAATATGACAGAATCGAATTGATCTACAATCAGTTTAAAAATGCAGCGACACAAATCGTTCAGACAGAACAATTTTTGCCGTTAGCTCCACTTAAATCTGATGTACCGGTAACAGCTGGAGATTATATTTTCGAACCTTCAAAAGAAGAAATCGTGTTGACTTTGATTCCTAAATCATTAAAAACACAATTATATAAAGGTATTCGTGATTCATTTGCTTCAGAACATGGGGCACGTATGACAGCAATGCACAAAGCAACTGACAACGCAACTGAATTAAGAAACCAATTAAAATTAACTTACAATAAAGCACGTCAGGCTGCTATTACAAACGAAATCCTTGAAATCGTTGGTGGAGCAGAAGCTTTGAACGGATAGTTTATTTAAGAATAAAGCAAAAGAGCCGACAAGTAATTGTCGGCTCTTTTTTTATAGTAGTTTTAGTTTTTTGAAATTAAACTTATAAAATGGTGATTCTCAATTTACCCAAAAACTGAGAATCAGGACCATTTTATAAAATTATTGCACAGATTTATCACCTCTGTAGTGCTTTGTCTTTTATGGGAACAAACTAGCTTTATTAGTCCCAATGCTCTGTTTTTTTAAGGGTTACATTTCAGCAGAATCAATCCCTGTGCTTTGTCTTTTATGGGAACAAACAAGCTTTATCAGTCCCGGTGCTTTGCTTTTTTAAGGGTTGTATTTTAGCTTTCCTCATTCCCTTTGATACAAAGTTAATAGAGAAGTACTTAGAATTATTTACACAATTTTTGTTCTTTATTATAGATTTCACACCTATAGGGTTTGAGAATTATATAATTGACAACAAAGAAAAATTGAGTATTTTTGAACGCTATATTCTTTACACAATGAAATTGAAAATACAAGAGCTTACGACTACAGAAGAAATGCTGGCACAAATAGAAACAATGAGATTTCTTTATCCAAAACTTTCTGTCGAAAAATATGAAGAATTTCTCTCTCAAATGGTTCCACACAATTATATTCAGATTGGGGTTTTTGAGAATGAAGTTTGTTTAGGTATTACAGGTTGCTGGTCATCTACTAAATTATGGACTGGAAAATATCTGGAGATAGATAATTTTGTTGTAAATCCTGAACATCGCTCTAAAGGAATTGGTAAATTACTAACAGATTATATAGAGCAAAAAGCAATTGATTTAGATTGCAGCAGTATTGTTTTGGATGCTTTTACAGGAAATTTTGCGGCACATCGTTTTTACTACAACCAGGGTTACGGACCAAAAGGTTTTCATTTTGTCAAAATATTAGATGAAAATAAATTGACACAATAAATTAAGTCACGTTTTTTTTTATTGAACCTGTAAAATCAATAATAAACCAAAGAATTGGTTATTTTTGTTCTATAAACTTTATTACACATATATTTTGGGATTATATAAAAATCTATTCAAACAAACCGCTATTTATGGACTAGCAACAGTTCTGCCAAGAATGCTAAGTTTTTTATTAGTTAGATTATATACCGGTATTTTGCCAACTGCAGAATATGGTGAGGTTTCGATTGTTTTGTCCTGGATGGTTTTCTTTAACGTAGTGCTGTCTTATGGTATGGAAACAGCATTTTTTAGATTCTATAGTGCCGAAGATGATAAGAAAAATGTAATCGCAACTTCTACAATTTCGATATTCTGGTCGTCAATTATTTTCTTATTTGCAGCTTTAATTTTTAGAAACACATTAGCAAGCCTTGCCGAAGTTGATGTACAATATATTACCTATACCGTTTGGATTCTGGTTTTAGATGCATTGGTTTTAATACCATTCTCTAAATTAAGAGCCAATCAAAGACCAATGGTGTATGCCGCAATAAAAATTGGAAATGTCGTAATCAATTTATTGCTTAACATATTCTTTTTAATGTATCTGCCAAAACTGGCAGCTTCACATCCTAA
The DNA here is from genome assembly GCF_001602525.1 of Flavobacterium chilense. Classification (GTDB taxonomy): domain Bacteria; phylum Bacteroidota; class Bacteroidia; order Flavobacteriales; family Flavobacteriaceae; genus Flavobacterium; species Flavobacterium chilense. The sequence goes on along the minus strand of NZ_LSYT01000002.1, from coordinate 256,643 downwards.
TTCAGTTTGGGATAATTTATATGTAGAAAATTTTCAAATCGCTTATATCTTCATTGCAAACCTACTGGCGAGTTTAGCAACATTTATAGTGCTTTCGCCAAACTATCTTTCATTAGGAAGAAAATTTGATCCGGTACTTTGGAAAAAAATGATGAAATATGGTTTGCCTATTTTAGTTGCCGGACTGGCATTTGCAGTTAACGAACATTTTGATAAAATTCTATTAGGTTATTTGTTGCCTGAAAATCTTGCAAAATCTGAAGTTGGAGCATATTCAGCCTGTTACAAATTAGGTTTATTTATGGTTTTGTTCGCAACAGCCTTCAGATTAGGAATAGAACCATTCTTTTTCAGCCATGCTAAAAATGAAAATGCGCCTCAAACATATGCTACAATCACCAAGTATTTTGTGATTTTAGGATCTTTAATTTTATTGGGAGTAATAGTGTTTGCAGATGTTTTAAAATATCTTTTGCTTGATAATAAATCGTATTGGGAAGCAATGAAAGTTGTACCATTAATTATTTTGGCAAACTTCTTTTTAGGAATCTACAATAACTTATCGGTTTGGTATAAACTAACAGATAAAACAAAAATTGGAGCATATATCTCAATTGTTGGAGCTATTGTAACACTGCTTTTAAACTATTTTTTAATTCCAACATACAGTTATTACGGTTCAGCCATTGCCACTATTTCTGCTTACGGAAGTATGATGTTGATTTCGTATGTTTTGGGAAATAAATATTATCCAATTCCTTATGATATGAATAAAATTGGAGCCTATCTTGGCATTTCAATTGTATTTTCGGCTATTTCATTTTATGGATTTAGAGAAAATTACTTCGTTGGAGTGCCGTTATTCTTAGCATTCATTTATTTTGTTTATCATAACGAAAAATCTACTATCAAAGGAATGATGAAAAAATAGTGATATTCAAACTATTAGTCCATCTTCTTTATTAATCTTTTACAATTAAAAATGAAAATACAAATTATCAATAAATCACAGCACGCTTTACCAAACTACGAAACAATTGCTTCGGCTGGAATGGATTTACGTGCCAATTTAACAGAATCGATTACTTTAAAACCATTAGAAAGAACCATCGTAAAAACAGGTCTTTTTATTGAATTGCCAATAGGTTATGAAGCACAAGTTAGGCCAAGAAGCGGATTAGCAGCAAAAAAAGGAGTAACGGTTTTAAATTCTCCGGGAACAGTCGATGCTGATTACAGAGGTGAAATAGGGGTAATTTTAGTAAATTTATCAAATGAAGAATTCGTAATCGAAAATGGAGAACGAATTGCACAATTAATTATTGCCAAACACGAAAGAGCCGAATGGATCGAAGTTGAAGAACTTTCAGAAACTTCAAGAGGTGAAGGCGGTTTTGGAAGTACAGGAGTAAAATAGTTCTGTACTTTTCGATTTTAAAATGAAAAAAGTAGCATTCTTTGCAAAACACCTTTGCAAACTTTGCGGTTTAAAAAAAGAAACCAACTCAAGAAGATGTAAAAATCTTCCCAAGAAAATAAATAAAAAATGAAAATAATAGTTCCAATGGCAGGTCGCGGATCAAGACTTCGCCCTCATACTTTAACTGTTCCAAAACCATTAATTCCAGTTGCGGGGAAATCAATTGTACATCGTTTAGTCGAAGATATTGCTAAAATATTAAAAGAACCAATTGAAGAAGTGGCTTTTATTCTTGGAGATGAAGCTTTTTTTGGAGCTGATTTAGTGGCTAGTCTTCAGGATTTAGCAAAAAGTTTAGGAGCAAAAGCGTCAATTTACCGTCAGGATTTACCATTAGGAACAGGTCACGCGATTATGTGTGCAAAAGAATCTTTATCTGGTCCTGCAGTAATTGCTTATGCAGATACATTGATCAGAGCAGATTTTGAATTAGACCCTGCTGCCGATGCTGTAATTTGGGTAAAACAAGTAGAACAGCCGGAAGCATTTGGAGTAGTAAAATTAAATGCCAATAACGAAATTATAGAACTGGTTGAAAAACCAAAAGAATTCGTGAGCGATTTAGCCGTTATCGGAATCTATTATTTTAAAGAAGTTGGAGATCTGAAAAAAGAACTTCAGGGAGTTTTGGATAATAACATCCAGAACGGAGGTGAATATCAGATTAATGACGGAATCAAAGCGATGATGGCTAACGGTAAAGTTTTTAAAACCGGTAGTGTTGATGAATGGATGGATTGCGGAAACAAAGATGTTACGGTTGAAACCAATTCAAGAATGTTAGGATTTTTGCATAATGATGGAGAGCATTTAGTAGATTATGATGTAGTATTAGAAAATTCAACCATTATTCCGCCGTGTTATATTGGTGAAAATGTAGTGTTGAAAAATGCAACAGTAGGACCAAATGTTTCAATAGGAAAAGGATGTCATGTTATTGACAGTTCGATAAAAAACAGTTTAGTGCAAACGTATTCTCAAATAAAAAATGCTAACTTAGACAATGCAATGATTGGAAATCACGTTGTTTATGATGGAAAATTTACCAGCATCAGCATTGGAGATTATTCAGTTTTAGAATAAGGTATAAGCTTAAACAGATTCGTTTTTGGTTACAAATTAAATTTTAGAGATAATGCAAAAAGGAGTTATAATCATTTTATTTTTCGTTTTGTTTGGTAATCCGGTTTCGGTTATGGCTCAGACAGAACCGGAAGATATTGCTATGGCAAAAGATGAATATCAGGACTCTTTTTACGAATCTTTAAAACAAAAAGGAATTGAGAATTATGATAAAGCCATTGCATCATTAGAAAAGTGTATTAAACTAAAGCCTAATGATGCAGTAGCTTATTTTGAATTGGGAAAAAATTATTTGTCTTTAAAAGAATATCAAAATGCACAGAATTCTTTTGAAAAAGCAACTCAGTTAGATCCAAAAAACAAATGGTACTGGTTAGGAATTTATGATGTAAGTTATGAAACCAAAAACTATTCTTTGGCCATTGAAACAATTCAGAAAATAATCGCTTTTGATGAAGAATATAAAGACGATCTGATTTCGTTGTATATGATTACCAATCAATTTGATAAAGCGCTTGTAACGATCAATGAAATGAACGATAAATTCGGAAAATCGGAAGATCGTAACCGTTATAAACAGCAGATTTTATCTCAGGGAAAATATCAAAATGCAGAAATTACGAATTTGATTGATCAGATTAAAAAAAATCCAAAAGAAGAATCGAATTATGTAAACCTGATTTTTCTGTATTCAAAAACAGAAGAAACAGACAAAGCTCTCGATGTAGCAAAACAATTAGCCAAAGAAATTCCAACTTCAGAGTGGGCACAGGTAAGTTTGTTTAAAGTATATCTGGATGCAAACCAGGCAGACAAAGCAATTAAATCGATGAATGTGATTTTGTCAAGTTCTAAAATCGATTCAAAAATAAAACATCGTACCCTTAATGAGTTCTTGATTTATGTGAATAAAAATCCGCAATATGCACCGGATTTAGAAAAAGCAATTGCTTATTTTGATAATGATAAAGAAGTGGATGTAGCAAAAGAAATTGGAAAATTTTATCATAGTAAAAATCAATTTGAGAACGCTATTAAGTATTATGAAAAAGATTTAAAAACAAACTCAGATACAGATCGCGAAACCAATTTACTTTTACTGGAAGCTTATGCTCAGGCCAAACAATTTGAGCCCATGACAAAAAGAGCCATGAATATGATCGAAGTTTACCCTAGTCAGCCACAGTTTTATTACTATGCAGGACTAGGAAACAACCAACTAAAACAATTTAAGAACGCAAAAACCGTTTTAGAAATGGGACTCGATTATGTAGTAGAGGATAAAACGCTTGAAGCAAATTTTAATATTCAGCTGGGAGAGGCTTATAATGGTTTGGGAGATGCTAAGAAAAAAGAGGAATACTTTTTGAAGGCAAATGAATTATTAAAGAAAAAAAAGTAAGTTTAGATGAAAAAATATATAGCAATAGTATTAATATCGGTTTTTGTAATTTCTTGTAAATCAAAAGCAGTAGCGGTACAAAACAGTAACGAAATCAAAGAAATTTCGCCAAAAGAAGAAAAGAAGGTAATAGAGAATCATTACAATAACAAATTAGACTTTTCTACTTTATACATAAAAGCCAGCGCAAGATATGTTGACGAAAAACAAAGTCAGAATGTTACCGCAGAAATTAAGATCGAAAAAGACAAACAAATTTTAGTAAGCGTTCGTTTTTTAGGAATTACCATGGCAAAAGCTTTAATCACACCAACAGCGGTAAGCTATTATGAAAAAATAAACAGCACTTATTACGATGGTGATTTTACAACTTTAAGCAAATGGTTGGGGACGGAATTAGACTATAGTAAAGTTCAGAATTTGCTAGTAGGTGAGGCATTAGACGATTTACGAAAAGGAAAATACACACAGACAATCGTAGAAAATCTTTTCCGCTTAGAAGATGAAAAAGAGACAACGATCAAAAAAACATTCTTTTTAGACCCTGAAAAATATTTGGTTCAAAAAGAAGAGATTTCACAACCAACAGAAAACAGAATGTTAGAAATTGTATATTCTGACAGTAAAGTTTTTAATCAGGGGACACTTCCAACAGGAATTGAAATCAATGCAATTCAGCCTAAAGGAAAAACCAATATTAATTTAAATTACAATACAATTTCATTTAATGAAGAACTTTCTTTCCCTTATAGTGTGCCAAGTGGTTATAAGAAAGTTATAATTAAGTAAATTTGCAAAAATAAAATATAAACATGCCAAAATTTCTCCTAAGCCTAATTTTAATCTGTGCCACTACTTTTGTATGGGCGCAAGATTCGCAACAAGAAAAACTTGAACAGCGTAAAGCACAAATTCAGCAGGAAATTAGAGATAACGAAAAAATGTTGCAGTCTGTAAAGAAAAAAGAAAAATCAGCAGTGAATGTTTTCTTAATTCAGGCAAACAAAATTAAACTAAAGGAGAAGTTAATCAATACAACAGCAAAACAAGAAAAGCTTTTAAGTAATGATATGTATATTAACCAGGTTCAGGTTAATAAACTTAAAAAAGAGTTGGCTGTGTTAAAAGCAGACTACTCAAAAATGATTTTGAAATCATACAAAAGCAGATCTGAGCAAAGTAGAGCTATGTTTATTTTATCTTCAGAAAGTTTTTTACAAGCGTATAAAAGAGCGCAATATCTAAAACAATATACCAATTACAGAAAAAATCAAGGTTTAGAAATTCAGTCTAAAACATCACAGTTGGTTGATTATAATGCAAAATTGGATGGGCAGAGACAGGTAAAGAAAAAAATTATTGCTGAAAATGAAAAAGAAAAGAAAAGCTTAGAAACGGAAAAGCAAGAGCAGCAAAAATTAGTTAACTCAATCAAAAAAGATAAAAACAAAATTATTGCCGATACTAAAGCCAAGCAACAGGAAGCTAAAAGAATTGACAGGCAAATTGATCGTTTAATTCGTGAAGCAATTGCCGAAGCCAATAGAAAAGCAGCATTAGAGCGTGCAAAAGAAAATCCCGGATCTACAGCTTCTACAGCGCCGGTTTCATCTTCAAAAATTGCTTTAACACCAGAAGGGAAAATATTAGCGGCTGATTTTAAAGCAAACAGAGGAAAATTGCCATGGCCGGTAGAAAAAGGATTTGTTTCGCTGGGTTATGGAGATCAGCCACATCCGGTTTATCCATCATTAACCGTTCATAATTCAGGAGTCGAAATTACGACAGAACAAGGAGCTACTGCACGAGCAGTATTTGAAGGAGTAGTATCAACAGTAATGGCTACAACTCCGGTAACAAAAGCAGTTATGATCCAGCATGGAGATTACTTTACCGTTTATCAAAATTTAAGTTCAGTATCTGTTGAAAAAGGTGATAAAGTAAACATCAAGCAAAGTATTGGAAAAGTAAGAACAAGTGGTGATACAGGAAAAACAATCATTAAGTTCCTAATACTTCAAAACACAACAAATATGAATCCGGAAGGATGGTTACAAAATAGATAATAGAAAAACGGGAGCTAATTTAGCTCCCGTTTTTTGTTGAATATAATTAATCATATTGTTCCAGAAAATATTTTACAACATCTGTAGTTGTCACAATACCTTTCAATTCTCCATTATCTACTACTGGCAGAGCGTGAAATTCTTCGGCTACAAATATTTCAGCCAGGTCTCTCACAATCGTATCAGATGATACTGTTTTAGGTTTTGAAGTCATCACCTGAGGGATTGTCAGCATATCCAGAATCGCTTCGTCAGCGCCTTCCTGACCTTCAAACAACGCTCCAAAAGTCAAGCGGTTGATGTCTGATCGGCTTATAATACCAATAACCTCTTTGCCTTTAGTAATAGGAATGTGTCGAATGGTATTCTTTTTTAGCATTTCGACTACCTTTCTTAAATCATCATTTTCGTTAGCCGTTATAACACTTTTGGTCATAATGTGACTGATTGGTTCTCTCTTTTTCATAATAAATGTGCTGTTATATTTCTATCAAATATGTAGAATAATTCTGATAAATAATATGATTTTTATCATGATTCAGAAAAGATACAGAATAAAAAAAAACAGCTCATTTTAGCAAAAAAGAACCAAAATTTGAACAAAAACAAAGGATAAGGCAAAAATCATTCTATTGTTCATTTGAAATTGCATCGATTGAAATTTAAAAATAGTATTTTTGCACTATGGAAACAAATAGACAGAAAAAAATAGGCGGTGTCATTCAGAAAGATCTGGTTGATATTTTGCAAGGTGAAGTGCGAAAAAACGGAATTACAAATTTGGTAATTTCAGTATCCAAAGTTAGTGTTACTACAGACTTATCTGTGGCAACAGTTTATTTAAGCATTTTTCCTCAGGATAAAGCCAAAGAAACTTTAGAAGGAATTAAATCAAATACAACTTTAATTAAGCACGACTTATCACAACGTGTACGCTTGCAGTTGCGTAGAGTACCAAACCTGGTATTTTTTATCGATGACTCTTTAGATTATATCGAAAAAATCGACAATGCATTAGCAGGAAAAGAAAATCCAATTGAAAACCGTGATCTTTTAGAAAAAAGAAGAAAATCATAAATTGAATTTCCCCCTTTACATAGCCAAACGTTATATTTTTAGCAAAAGTAAAAACAATGCTATCAATATTATCAATCGCATTGCCAGCATGGGAATCATTGTTGGTACAATGGCTTTGTTTGTGGTTTTATCCGTTTTTAGCGGATTAAAAGTTTTTAGCCTTTCGTTTACAAACGAAATCGATCCCGATTTAAAACTCACCAGTACATACGGAAAATCATTTTTGATCTCTCCCGAGCAGGAAAATCAAATTAAGAATATTGCTGGTGTAGCTTCTTACACAAAAATTATTGAAGAGCGTGTTTTGTTTTTGTTTAAAGACAAACAACAGGTGACTTACTTAAAAGGTGTCGATAAAAATTATGTTGTTGTTAACGATATCAAGAAAAAACTGTTTAACGGACAATGGTTAAAACCAGATACTTATCAGGTTGTTGTTGGTTACGGAATTGCACAGAACTTCTCTATGGGAATTCTTGATTTTGAAAACGCACTGCAAGTATTTGCTCCTAAACCGGGAAAAGGTGCAATCGAGAATCCGGATGAAGCCTTTAACAAAACAGACGTTTTACCAGTTGGAATTTATTCAATAAGCGAAGATTTAGATTCGAAATATATTTTTGCTGATTTAGGTTTAGTACAGGAATTATTAATGTACAAGCACAATCAGGTTTCAGGAATGGAATTTAAACTGAAAGAAAATGCAGATGAGAATGCTGTAAAAGCAAAGCTTAATACTATTTTCAATAATAAGATTTTATTAAAGAACAGAGCACAGCTTAATGAGTCATTATATAAAATGCTCAATACCGAGAATATTGTGGTTTACCTTATCTTTACTTTGGTCATTATCGTAGCACTTTTTAATTTAGTTGGTGCTTTGATTATGATGATATTGGAAAAGAAGGGAAACTTAAAAACCCTTTTTAATCTTGGAACAGAAATTAATAGCTTAAGAAAAATATTTTTGCTTCAGGGAACTTTACTCAGTGTTTTTGGAGGCTTAATTGGTATTTTTCTGGGTATTATTTTAGTATTGCTACAACAACAGTACTCCCTTATAATGATCACGCCAACTTTGGCATATCCCGTAGTTTTCACTTTAGAAAACGTAATTATAGTTATGGGAACTATCGTTTCACTTGGTTTTGTGGCATCTTTAATTGCCAGTAGCAGAGTAAGTAAAAAGTTATTGGACTAAATATCAGTTCATAAAAAATATACTTATATTTACCGTCTTAAAAAACTACAGCATATGATTGTTTCTGCCTAATCCTAATTTTATTTTTTTAAATAATTAGGATACTTACGTTTATTTTTTTTAGTTCAGGTGTTTGAATCTGAACTCATTTTATCATTTATCCTAATACATCATGACAGAAACAAACATAAAGAAAAGTTTATTTTCTAAAATTTTTACCACTTTAAAACAGGCTTTAAAAGGCGATGAATCTTTTGATTACACCGCTGGAAGTATCAAAAAAGCAGTTATTTTATTAGCCATTCCAATGGTTTTAGAAATGATGATGGAATCTGTTTTTGCCCTTGTCGATTTATATTTTGTAGGACATTTAGAGCATAGCAGTTTTGCCATTCAAACCGTTGGCTTAACAGAATCTGTACTTACAATTATATATTCAGTAGGTATTGGGATGAGTATGGCGGCTACAGCAGTTGTAGCACGACGTATTGGCGAAAAAGACCCTGTTGCTGCCGCAAAAGCAGGAATGCAGGCCATTATTGTAGCATTTGTAATTAATAGTATCATTAGCATTTTGGGAGTTATGTATGCCAGAGACATCCTAATTCTAATGGGTGCATCTGAAGCCGCTGCAGAACATGGCTATATTTTTACTCAAATTATGATTGGCGGAAGTTTATGTATCATGTTTTTGTTTTTAATAAACGGAATATTTCGCGGAGCAGGAAATGCAGCAATTGCCATGAAAAGTTTATGGCTGGCGAATATTTGTAATATCATTTTGTGCCCTGTTTTAATCAATGGTTTTGGACCAGTTCCGGCTTTTGGATTAACAGGCGCCGCAATTGCAACTACTTTAGGAAGAAGTATTGGAGTTCTATATCAATTGTATCATTTATTCTTTGGAAACGGAACTTTAAAAATCAAAATTCCATATTTCATACCGGATTTTCATCAGATAAAAGCATTGGTCAAAATTGCTGCTCCTGGTGTTTTACAATTTGTTATTGCATCCTGCAGCTGGATTTTTCTGGCACAATTAGTAGCTACAACAGGTGGTGATCATGGTTCTGCGGGTTATCAGACAGCATTGAGAATAATGATGTTTTTTATTCTTCCGGCCTGGGGCCTGAGTAATGCTGCTGCAACTTTGGTAGGACAAAATTTAGGAGCCAAACAAATTGACCGTGCCGAAAAATCAGTTTATACCACAGCGAGATACAATGTTATTTTTATGGCTACCATTATGGTTGTCACATTATGTTTTGGACAATATATTATTTCGTTTTTTACGAACGATGAATTAGTAAAAACAATAGCTGTCGAAGCGCTTCAAATTATGAGCATCGGATTTATTTTTTACGGAATAGGAATGGTTTTGATTAATACGTTCAACGGAGCAGGAGATACCTGGACACCAACCGGAATTAACTTTTTTGGTTTTTGGCTGTTCCAGATTCCGCTGGCTTATGTATTGGCGAAGCATTTTAATATGGGACCAAAAGGAGTTTTTATTGCGATTCCAATTGCTGAAACAGCTATAACATTAGCCGGGATTTTCTTTTACAAAAGAGGAAAATGGAAACGTATTCAAGTATAAGTAATACTAAAAAAGACCTTCAAATTTGAAGGTCTTTTTATTTTTAGTTCTTTTATCAAAATTTAAAACTTTGACAAAGATTATATTTTAAACAAATTCATATCCTGCATAAACCTGTTCGATTTCTTTCATAACAGCGAATAAATCTTCTGGATCATCAGTGGTAACCAGTTTTTGTTTGTATTCTTTAAAAGAATGAATGCCTTTGAAGTAATTGGTATAATGACGGCGCATTTCTACAATTCCCAATCGCTCGCCTTTCCATTCCATCGACCATTTCAAATGGTTTCTGGCAGCTTCTACACGATCAATAACCGTTGGAGCAGGTAAGTGTTCACCTGTTTTAAAATAGTGTTTAATTTCATTAAAAATCCACGGATAACCAATGGCAGCACGGCCAATCATAATGCCGTCAATACCGTATTCATTTTTGTATTTTAATGCTTTTTCCGGATTGTCAATATCACCATTTCCAAAAATAGGCATTGTAATTCTTGGGTTGTTTTTTACGCGTGCAATATGCGACCAGTCAGAGTGGCCTTTGTACATTTGTGCACGTGTTCTGGCGTGAATAGTCAAAGCCTGAACCCCAATATCCTGAAGTCTTTCAGCAACTTCATCAATATTGATTGAACTTTCATCCCAGCCCAAACGTGTTTTTACCGTTACCGGTAAATCGGTACTGCGAATAACCGCTTTTGTTAAACGCACCATCAAATCTACATCTTTCAAAACTCCCGCTCCGGCACCTTTACAAACCACTTTTTTTACCGGACATCCAAAATTAATATCCACTAAATCCGGTTTTACCGTAGAAACAATTTTAGACGAAAGTGCCATTGCCTCTTCATCACCACCAAAAATCTGAATCCCTACAGGACGCTCGTAATCAAAAATATCCAGCTTCATTCGACTTTTGATAGCATCACGAATCAATCCTTCCGATGAAATAAATTCAGAATACATCATGTCAGCGCCATGCGTTTTGCATAATCTGCGAAACGGCGGATCGCTCACATCTTCCATCGGTGCGAGTAATAAAGGAAATTCGGGTAATTCTATGTTGCCAATCTTGACCATCTTCAATATTTTGTGCAAAATTACAACATTTAGTTCAATTTGTACCAAATTGAGGTTCAAAGGTTCAGAGTAACAAAGGCGCAAAGGTTTTTTATGTTAGGAAATGGTTTTTATTGTAAGTAAAAATAGATAACAATTACATTAGAGCTATAGGATTTATCCTAAAATTATATATATTTGATTAATAACATATAACACCAAATACCAATTAAACCCTATGAAAAATCTAAGATTATTTATGATTTCATTTGTTGCTTTAACAATATTTTCATGCTCACAAGAAAACATAAAACAAAATGATGAAACTGCAGTTGCTAAAAGCTCCGGAATTACTAAAAAAACAGCAACAGAGGATTGTGGTACTCCTAAAGAATTTGTATTACCAGCTGATAATCTATATAACTGCCATGGACTTTCGTTTATTTTAAGTGAAAAGGTTGCGGAAACAAAACAGAGGATAGAAGATCCTGTTACTACTTTATATGAACTTTATTTTAAAAGTGAGATCTTTAAAGAAGATAACAGCAGTAATGCAACAAAAGTATTGTACTGGAATGATTACGATGATTATTTAGCAAATAATTTTAGAGCTGTTGATCATTCTGCTATGATTATTGGAAATGATATTGTTTATTCAAAAGAAGGTTCGAATCCATTATATAAAAATTGTATTCAACATTGTTACTTAACAGATATAACCGGAAAGGAACATTATTTAAAAAAATATTCTTTAAATCTTGATTTAAATCCATACGAAATTAATCCAGTTAGAAAAGTGCCATTTACAGTTTCTGTTGCTCATGATGCGTCCGCACTATTGGACGTTCAATATGATTGGGTTTCAGAGACAGCAGATTATAATTATGTACAAATAACCAAAACAGGAGGAAGCTGTAGTATTAAATTTAATGGGAATGCGCCTAAAAAGTTGTATACATTTACTTTGAAAGCAAAACATCAAAGAGGTAAAATTAATAATGTTTCATTTGAAAAAGATCTTACAAAAACATTTACAATTGATTTAAAAGGAAACCCTGATCCTACAGCTAGTTTTACAGGATCAAATTATGTAACACAATCTTCAATGGGATCCTGGACTGCTACGGCTTCCGGAGGAACAGCTCCGTATCAATATTACTGGTGGATAAAACGTCAACAGGATCCAGATTCGTTTTACCTTCAAATAGCCACGGGTTCTCCAATATATTTATTTACGAGAACATCAGTAAAATCAACCTACTACACGATGTACTTAAGAGTTGTGGATGCCAATGGTCAGTCATTCTCAACACAGCCACAGGTAATACAATCTACAGGACCATTAGAACTGTTTGATCTTTAAAAATATTAATATACGGAAAAGCCTAGTCAAAACTAGGCTTTTTTTATTTAGTTTATATGACCTTTGTCCCTTTGAAACTTTGCCACTTTGTATCTTTTTACGAAACTCTATAATCAAAAAAGCGTATAGGTTTTCTACTCATCGGATTAAAAACTAACGGATTTAAAGTTTCTTTTGAAGCAAATTCAATCTTTGGTGTTACTCTTAATTTAGCTCTGAAATGATCTTTGATTTCCTGTAAAAATTCAGCGGATTGATTTTTTACAGCGATTTTAATCACGATTTCGTCAGTTCCTAAATCGTTGGTCGAAATTTCAATAATATGATTTTCGATATTATCAAAACCACTTAAAACATCATTCATCGCTGGCGGATAAAGTGTTGTACCTTTGTATTTAATCATTTGTTTTTTGCGACCCACAACAGGACCAACGCGCAGTGTATTTCTGCCACAGGCGCAAGGACTATTATGTAACTGAACAATATCGCCGGTTTTAAAACGCAACAAAGGCATAGCTTCAATTCCTAAAGTCGTAAAAGTTAATTCGCCAACTTCGCCATCTTTTACAGGAATATTATTTTCGTCCAGAACTTCTACAATGATCAATTCAGGATGATGATGACCGCCAACTCCGTGTTCACATTCTGTAAAAGCAGTACTCATTTCTGTAGAAGCATAAGTTGAGAACAACTTAATATTCCATTTTTCAGTAATTTTATTGGATAGGATATTCATCGAAAAATCCTGATTTCGAAGTGATTCTCCAATACAAATTGCTCCTTTTATACTTGAATTGTTGTAATCAATTCCATGTGCTTCGGCATATTCAATTAACTTTAATAAAAACGAAGGAACCGTAATTAAATGAGTGGGTTTGTATTTTAAAATCGAATCCCATTGCAGTTCCGGAATTCCGGCTCCCACACGAATAACACCTACTTTTAGTTTTCGCAATCCCAGAAAATAAGCCAGGCCAGCCATAAATTTCCTGTCAATAGTAGTCATCAATTGTACCACATCACCTTCTGCAATTCCGGCACAGGCAAACGAAATAGCTTCATTATATGCCAGACGATCCAGATCAGAATCGGTTAAACCAAAAGTTACCGGATCGCCCAAAGTACCAGAAGTAGAAGCGTAATCGATGATTTTATTTTGCGGAACACATAAAAAATCATCGTTGTATTCTTGTAAATCTTCTTTGGTTGTTACAGGTAAATATTGTAAATCTTCAAGGGTTTTAATTTTCGAAATATCAATATTTTGTCCTGCAAAAAGTCGTTTGTAAAAAGGAGAATACTGACTGATATAGTGTAAGAGTTCCGTTAATTTCTGCTCTTGAAAATTTTTAATTTGTTCTAAAGAATCTTTTTCTATTAATGGAATCATTGTAACTTTCTTTTGATTTTTTTTAAATATTTTTCAATTGCTGTTTTATCAGGAACTGTTGTAATTTCTTTGGTTAAAGCTTTTTCAAAATTAGCCTGAGAAAGCCTGTATTCTTTTTTTTGATAAAAGTACAACCCTGCTTTGTAATACACAACCCAATAATCAGGGTTTAAAGATTGGTAATTCGAGATGAATTCATCACTAATCGTTTCTTTACTTTTTAGATACAAATCTATTTTATGATCTTCGATTCTAAATTGTTTGTAGTTTTTATAGGTAGTGGTTTCCAGAAAAGGATCTTTGGCAATATTTAAATTTTCCTGCTGGAAGGAACGAATCGATTTAGTTCTCATTTCGTTAAAAACCGAATCCAGATTATAACAAACAAATTCACCTAACTGATACGGATTTGCCGAAACCCAAACGAGTTTCTCTTTTGGTTTAAAGATAACTCCATGATGTGCCATCAATTGGTTCAGCGCTTTTTCGTTGCCATAACCCAGCGCCATATTTTGTAAACCATCTTTATTTCGTAGAATTTCGGAGGCTACTTTAGGATTGATTTTAGGATTTTCAGCAAAAAGTTCCTGCATTCTGTCAAAACGATATTTAGAATGACTATTGGCAATTTGAGATTGATTTCGTTCTTCATTTTTAAAAGCATCACTCTGAAAATGATTAGAACAAATTAACTGATCGCTGTTTGGAACTTCGTAAACATCCATTTTTTTTGGAGAAACTTCAATCAAAATTGCTTTGTTATCAACGGCACTTCCAACCATTATAGATTCAGAAACAAAAACAGCTCTTTTTTTAGCAATCGCAATTGCTTCTTCAATATTCCCGGCATGTTGTAATATTTCGCGGGTGAGAATCGAAATAGGTGTTTTGGCAATCAGCGGAATTTTAGACTTTCCGGCATTAATGGTAACCGTTAAACCTTTTTCATTCATTCCGGAAACTGCTCCAATCATTCCGGGCCAGGTTACCATCATAAACTTGTTGCCGTCTTTTGGATTTATAAACGCCACGATTTTATTTTCCGCGAAAGCGTCGTTTACATAAAAGTCAAAATTACGTCCGAGGATTAAATTTCCATCTTCCGATTTTTCTCCCCAGGCGGCAAAAGAAGAGCAGCCAACTAAAGCCAGATCCTGCAAAGCATGACCAATATCATGAGCTCCGTGCAAATACAAACTACGCTGATATTGTGGTGCAATATTATCAAAATCGTGCGAAGTGTATTGCGAAACACCATAAATCTCCGTTTGATATTCTTCTGGAACATTCAAATATAATTTTCGATTGTACCATTTTAGAAATTGTCTAAGGATTTTTTGCTGAAACTCAGACGGAATAATATCTTTTATTTTAGAGAAAAAAATATGTTCCTGATTTTTTAAAAGAGAATCTGAAAGCGCTCCGGTATTAAGTCCAATTTCTAAAGGATCACCTTCGACATATAATTCCCAAAGACCTTGTTTGTTTTTTAGAAGTGAATTTTTTCCGGATATAAAAACACTATCAGATTGTTTGACCACGATAGGTTTTGTTGCATTAAAACTTGCAATTTCAGGTTGATGACGTATAGATTTTGATGTTCCGCATGATGCCAACATCAATAAAAAACCGATAAAGAAAAAATATGTAATTCGGTTTTTCATAACTTTTTTATTCAGATGCCTGATTAATTTTGGTTACTAAATATTCTTTTCCAACAATCTCAGAACAGGTTACAACCGCACCAATCGTTACGCCCAAAACGCCGTGCATGTTGATGCTTTGCCCGGTGAGATATAAATTATCTAATTTGGTTTTTGAAGGAATAAGGGTTTTCATAGGATTGTTTGAATCCTTAACATAACCATACATATTGCCATTGTCACCGCCAATATAATCACGATAGGAAAGTGGTGTCGAAGTATGTATAGATTGAATGCAATCTCTGATTCCCGGAAATTTTATTTCAATTTCTTTTAGAAACTTTTCTGCCTTTCGAAATTTAAATTCTTCATAACTTTCTCCACGGTCATTTTCTTCGGCAGTTGTATTAAAGGTGTTCATCCATGGAGTGACATCATCATATTTCATGTAAGTGATAAACGTCATGCCTTCTGCCCATTCTTCCTGTTTTTTTGAAGCATTCATCGATGCCATAAAAGCCTTTGGCCAGGAATCTTCATCATAATCATGAGAAGTCCAGACTTCGCTGCTTTTCTTAAAATGATAATGATTATGATTGATGTATTTAAATGTTTCCGGTTTAAAAACGATGTATAAACTAAATGCCGAAATAACGCCTTCAAGACTTTGAACCCGACTATAAAATGCTTTTCTGAAGTGTTCTTCGCCAACCATTTTCAGGGTTGTTTTGGGTTCTATATTTGAAATAAAATAAGTGCCAGAAACCTGAGTTCCGTCTTTCATTTCTACCGAAGTTACTTTTTTGTCTTCGACATTAAAACGGATAACTTCTTTGTATTTGTAAAATTCACCACCGTATTTTTTGAGTTGTTTTAAAAGCTGCTTGGTGATTTGACTTCCGCCATTAATACAACGCCACGAACTCTGAATATAGGAGTTTACAGAAAGGGCATGAACATAAAAAGGCGATTTATCTGCAATTCCGGCATACAAAAAATTAGAACCGGCCAAAACAGCTTTCAGTTTTTCATTTTGTGTACATTCGTCAATAGTTTGTTTGGCATTAAGAGCCAAAATCTCATTATCATATTTTCCTTCCCATTCTAAATTATAAAGTGGAAAAGATTCACAAATTGTTTTTATCCTTTTGCAATATTCTTCAATATGTGCTTTTTCTTCAGGGAAAAAACGGACTAACTGATGGGCAAAATTTTCATAACCCTGAGCATGTGGATATTCGTTTTCATCATCATCAAAAGAGATAATATCAAAACCATTTTCATCTAATTTTTTCAGATTTAGATGATCCATAATGCCTAAATATTTAAAATATTTATACAGGTTTTGTCCCTCGTCCAAACCGCCGATGTAGTGAATCCCGGTATCAAAAATGGTTCTGTCCCGCACAAAAGTTTGCAGATTTCCGCCGTATTGATTGTTTTTTTCGAGCACACAAACGCTATAACCTTCTTTGGCGAGAATGATTGCCGAGACCAATCCGCCCAGTCCGCTGCCAACAATTACTATATCGTATTGCTCTTTCATGCTAATTTTTCTTTAATACGATTATAGAATTTTCATCCAGAACACATTCGAAACCAAAGTTGATCAGAACGCTTTTTAAAGCCGGACAATTAACCAGGATAACCGAAGAAGTAACAGATATAATTTTTTGAAGCTGATCTTTATAATTTTCATCCGAAATTAAAACAGCATCGTATTGATTTTCGAAAGCTGGTTCAGGCTGATCTAAATAGTATATTTTTCTTTTTCTAACAATATAATTGGTCTTTGAAACCGCTAGTTTTTCTTCGTCAAAATTGTATGAAGCTACTTTTCGTTGCGGTTCCTGCAAAGTCAATAACACATCTAACTGACCGTAATCATTGGCTAAATGCAGTATTTTGGCTTTCGCCGAAAGCTGATGGTTTAAATGATAATAGGTTTCCAGATTATTTTTTAAATCTTTTTTGACACTATCCGTAATTTCATTTTCCTTATAATCATAACTGTGCAGAACCATTTTTTTGAAATAATCCGGTCCTTCTAATTCCTGACGAATCTTACGGTATTCTTCCTTGAAAAAGGCACTCATTTGTTTTGTTCTTTCGGCATAATTTTTTCCGAAAGAAAGATTATCAGGCGCAATTCTTTCTAAAATCGAAAGTGTTAGATAACTGTGATGAATAACAAAATCACCTTTAGGAATTGCTTCTGAAGCGCCATGAATTACTACAGGAACAATATCCAGATTAAATTCTTCTGCCAAATAAAAAGCACCTTTATGAAAACGTTTAATCTGATTGCTTTCTGAACGTGTTCCTTCCGGAAAAATCATTAGCGAATAACCTTCTTTTACTTTTTGACGTAAATGTTCAACTCCGCCTTCAATTCCTTCAGAAACAGGATAAAAACCTGCTTTTCTAACCGTACCGCCAAAAATAGGAGAGTTGTAAACCCAGTCGCTCACCAAAAAGATAATTTTTGGACTCAGCATTCCCATAGCCAGAATATCAATAAATGACGAATGATTGGCAATGATAATCGCCGGTTTTTCGAACGTTTCGTTGTATTTATTAATGACTTTTTTATGGATAAACGGATTAGAGTACAATACCGATTTCATGAATTTTGAAATGAAATAACGAAATCTTCTCATTTTTGTTTTTTCATTTATTGGAAGAATCGGCATGATTGTAATGCAGAAAAGTGACATTAAGATTCCGCCAAGTCCGTAATAGGTAAACGAGATGACACCGTGAATAAAAGTACGCAGTACAAAAGGCGGATTTCCTTTTTTGGAACGATTCGAGATAAATATTTTAAACAGAATTGGATAAAAAATAAACGTAATAATAAGTGCTGCAAAAACCCCAATTAAAGAAACAGATGAAATAGATCGCAATGCAGGATGACTTGCAAAAATCATAGCGCCAATTCCCAATATAGTTGTGATAACAGCCAGGATTATCGAAGTTCTGTAAATAGCGATTTCGTTCTTGCCCGAAGTATATTCTTTTTGAAGTGCACTGGTCATGAAAATACTAAAATCGACACCGTGACCAAAAATCAATGTACAGACAATCATACTGAAAATGTTCATCTGAATACCAAAGATTCCCATGATTCCGGCAGTAACAATTCCCGTTAAAGCAATTGGAATACAACTTACAATAACCAATTCGACTCTTCGGAAAAAGAAGAATAAGATTAGAATTACTGCAATGAAAGAATAGTTTACAAGTGAATTAAAATCAGTTTTTAAAGTACTAAAAAACGTTTCGTTCATTTGCTGACGATCAATGGCTATCAGGTTGTCTTTGGCGGAAGCCGATTTTACAAAAGCATCTCTTTGTTCTGGTGTAACTTTTACTAAAGTCGAAATCGTGAAAAAGCCATTTTTTTCGGTTACGAATTCTTTCAATTGCAAAGCCTGAATCCTGAGATAATCGTTTGCAGAAACAGGTTTGAAAGTAGAATTTAAATGATCAAAAAAAGCAGAATAGGTTGTAGGCTTAAATCCTAATTTTGAGCCTTCGGAAATTAATTCTGATTGTAAAAGCTGTTTTTTATGGGTATCCCAAAACGAATTCCATTTGTTGATTTTTTCTTTTTGTGCTTCCTGAGAAAGCATAATGCCACCAACGGAACTAAAGTTTAATATTTTATTGGCTTGTTTTGCTGTTGTTAAATCAGTAAAAAGTTTGCTGTTGTGCTGCAAAACCTCTTCCATACTTTTTCCGTACGAAGCAACATAAATAGTTTTCGAAGTTAAGCTGGTACTTTCTTCCAGATCTTTTTCGGCAGCTTTAATTTCTTTTGGAACAAAATTCAATTGCGACAAATCATTATTAAAACCAACATTGTTATATGTAAAACAGCAAACAATTGTAATGATAACGCAAAAACCAATCAGCAGTTTATTGTTATGAAAAGAGAAATGAGCCAGTTTATCGATAGCATTTTTCTTATGTTCAAAATTATCTTCTTTCGGTTTATATAAATGCGGCACGATCAGGAGCGAGAAAATTCCGGTTGCCATAACAATTACAGCAGCAAAAATTCCCAGGTCATTCAATGCATCAGATTTTACAAAAAGCAAACATAAAAAAGCAACGGCCGTAGTAGAGCTGCTCATGATAACAGGCATTGTAATGTCTTTATACAACGTTTTTATATCGCTATTGTGTTTGTGGTGCGTAAGAATGTGTATGGCGTAATCGATTGTGATTCCCAGAAGAATAGAGCCAATTCCGAGTGAAATAGCGGAAATTTGTTCTTTGACAAAATATAAAAAGGCCACAGCGAAAAAAGCACCAAAAACAGTAGGAAGAAAGATGATTAACGGAATGAGTATTTTTCGATAGAATAATATCAAAATCAACATGAGCGTAATCATAGCGATTGTTGTCGTTAAGATAATATCGCTTTTGATTTGACTGGCATTGGCAACAGCAATCAAGGCCGAACCAAAATAACTAATTGAAGTTTTATTTTTGAATTTTTGATTTAAATGCTCCTGAATCGATTTTAGCTTTTCAACAAAAATGGTATTCTTTTCTGTTTCGCTTGATGAAATATCAGAAGTGATAAAAAGCAATAATTTCTTTTTGTCTTTGGTCATCACAAAACCATTACTAAGCGTAAAGTCGTCACCAATATTTAATTGTTGTAATTTTTTTAAGGCTATAAAAGAAATTCCAAGCGGATCCTGTAAAATAAAATCTTTGGTAATAAACCCGGATGGAGAAATTATCGATTTGTAGTTTCCCTGAACGGTTGCTGCAATACTGTCTTTTTGGAGTTTGTTTTGAATTGCAGCATAATCTTTATCTTCAAGAAAAAGAGGCAGATTATGATAAACAAAATCAATGGTTTCCTGAATGTTTCCTTCGTCGATTTTCCCCTGGATTCCGGTTATATAAGGTTTACAGGATTTAGAAACACTGTCTGAAAAGGCTGTTGCCATTTCTTTCAAATCGTCTTCATTTCCGTTTTTATCCAGTTTGAAAATAACAGTAGTTTTATCGGCAAAATTAAGTTGTTTGAGGACTTTTGCCGTAACATCAGATTTGTCATTTGTTGGGATAAGTTTGGTAATATCCTCTTCAAATTTAAGTTGAGAAGCAAAAAAGCCAAAAGCCAAAAGCATCAAAATGGCCAAAACAACCGATAAAGCTTTTCGTCGGTTTACAAACAAATGAATGGCGTAGAAATAGTGATGCATTATTTTTTTATTTTATTTTTAGTCACAGATTAAAAGGATTAAATTGATTCTAATCTGTGTTGGTTCGCCACGAATTTTACAAATTAACACAAATCAATTCGCGAAATTTGTGGCGAAAAAAAATTGTTTAATTCTTTTAATCTGTGGTAAAACATTTTATAATTACTGTAATTTTTTCTTCTGGCTAAAAGCGGTTAAAAGTAAATAACTTAACAGACCAACTGATAGTGCTAAAACGGATGCTAAAATAAGACTTCCGACGATATATTGTGTAGCATTTTTTTGAATATCATCAAGGGTAACAGAACTATCTAAAATTAGGGGCGCATCATTGGATACAAAAAAGCTTCCCATTTTTAGAGAACCGTAGATAACAAAAGGGATAAAAGGCGGAAAACTCACATTTGAAGCCAGATAAGCAATGACTTTATTGAGCCTGAATAAGGCGGCAAAAGTAAAAAGCAAAACAGTTTGAAATCCCCAAAAAGGTGAGATTCCAATAAAAATACCCAATGCAATTGCAGCTGATTTTTTAAAATTAGAGTCTGAACTTTCTAAAATATCTTCAAGAAAGAATTTTTTAAAGCCTTTTTTTTTTGCTCTTCTAAAAAAATCACGCGGTTTGATATACAACAAAGCGTTGATGACCAAAACGGTATTTAAAATACTGATTCGGGTAAAATCCTTGAAAGGACGAAAATGCGAAACACGTTCTGCGGGATCATACAAAATCTGAATTGGAATATTTTTTACCACAATTCCTTTCCAGGCAGATCGTACAATAACTTCGATTTCAAACTCAAATTTATTGGTATAAAATTGTTTGGGAATCAATCGTAACGGATATGATCTAAAACCGGACTGTGTATCTTCGAGTACAATTCCGGTTTCAAACTTAAACCAGAAATTCGAAAATTTGTTTCCAAAACTACTTTTCTTTGGCACATTTTCCTGTGTCATGTTTCGGCTTCCAATCAATAAAGAATTGGGTTCGTTTTGAATTTCCTGAATAAAATTTGGAATATCAGAAGCAAAATGCTGTCCATCAGAATCGATCGTGATGGCATATTCAAAATTCATTTCGATTGCTTTTCTAAAACCATTTCGGAGCGCTCTTCCTTTTCCTAAATTCTTAGGATGGTGAATTTGAGTAAGCTCCGAATATTGTTTTAAAATTTCGTTGGTTGTATCTGTCGAACCATCGTTTACGATAATGACATTTTGAGTGAAATCTAAAATAGAATCCAACACTTTTTTCAATGTTTTGTGGTTATTGTAAGTGGGAACAATAACGCAAAAAGAAGTTGAATTAAACAAATCCTGCTTTGATAAAATAGGTTTCATGGAATGTTTTTCGTGGGCTTACTTCACAAACTGCCTCTCTTTTTCAGAGAAACTTTTTGATTGTAAGACAAAGTCTTTTAGATATTCTTTCAAAGGCGCAGTTTGCTCTGCATAATGCGTTGTGATGAATTTTTTATCTTCTTTAATATTTTTTTTATAACCTGTAATTCCGGGAACATCTTCCTGAATACTCAAACGAATCATTCTGATTTCGATGTTGTTAGGATCGCTTTTTAGAGTAGCTTCCAGGAGTTTTGCACCTTCTTTAAAACGTGAAATTTTACTTCCAATCAGACTTTCAAATTTAGAATCAACCAAAATCGAAGCCGCTTTGTAAGCCACTAAAATTTTTTCATCGTTGTTTGAAATTCCGGAAAGTTTCTCTGTAAATTCTTTAGCATTTGCTTCAGATTTTGCAACATCAGGATAGATTTTTCGGATAGAGGCCAAATCGGGTGTGTTGGCAAAGTTTATCCATAATAGTAATGATAATAGTAATTTCATAGTTATAGTTTTTTATACACGTTACTTAATTTTAAAGCAACGGTGTCGTTAAAATATGTGGTGTTTTTCACCTTTACCAAATCATCTTCTGTGGTTGTAACGTCAAGCTCCAGACGCAATTCCGGATTTATTTCCGGATTTATTAATGCCATAAATTTTACATTAGTCAGAGTTTGTATCATTAACGAACTTTTTGTGATAGATTCTGTAAGTTCTTTAATAATCTGAATCATGCAAACGCCCGGCATAATTGGGTTTCCTGGGAAATGACCGTTAAAAACCTCATGTTTGGCATTAACTAATATACGAATATTATATTTAGCATCTCCTGTTTTTTCTTCAGAAAGTACTTTGTAAAAGTCTTTTAAAACCATAATTTATTTTTTTCCAAATGTATATGTTGCACCAAATTGAAACACCAGGTTATTGCTGTCGCTGCTTTCATCATAATAATTTGTAAAAGCATTAGTAAATCCTTTTTTTACTCTTGCTTCAAATGCAATACCGTTTTTCAGGCTGTATCCTAATCCTGCAATTATCCCTAAATCAATATCATCCCCTTTATTAAAACTGTGTTCTTTTGTTTTAGGATTTACTTTAATATCGTCAGCAATCAGGATATCAGCAAAAGGACCGGCTAATGCGTAAAAGCTTTCTGTAAAATTAAACTTATTTATAGTAAGTGCTGAAATATATTGTAATGAAGCATCTACTGTTCCGCTATCATAAGTAGTAATATATGAGTTTGTTGCCGGATTATAAGTACTCGTAGTTCCCATATTTGCTGTACCTTTTCCTCCTTGTCTTGAATATGTTAATTCAGGCTGTAATGTATAAACCCTGCCAAGTTTTAGGGCTCCGAAAGCACCGATATAAAAGTCTGTTTTACTATCCAAATCAGTTGCTGTTAGTTTAGATATATTAACTCCGGCCTGAATTCCGGGTCTAAAGGTTACCTGAGACTGAATTTTTGTAAATGCAAAAAAGACAAATGTAACAATTGCTAAATTTTTAATATTCATGTTTTATTTTACGTTAAAAGAATAAGAAACGCCTATTTGAAAATTGATATTCGTATTGTAATCACCAAAAAGGTAATGACCATTAGTATCGTTATGATAGTAATCGCTGTCGAGAACATCTAAGAAACCTTTTTTAAATCGCGCTTCAAAAGCAAAACCAGATGGCATACGATAACCAAGACCTACGTTAAAAGCTAAATCATTATAAGTTTTTCTACGCACTAAATTATCATTTAAAAGAACATCTAAAGAAGGCCCGAACATTACCTGAAATCCTTGTCCGAATGTAAATTTGTTGATAAGAGAAAGAGATAAATAATCCAGCTTTAAATCCAGATGTTCTACTCTTTCAGTATTCGTATTAGGATCTGTAAAATTTCTTGCGACATTATTAGATCCTTGTTTGGTATAAGTTATTTCAGGCTGAAGTGCATATTTTTTCGTTAGATTGATTTCTCCAAAACCACCAAAATAAAAATCAGGCCTGTAATTAGCATGCATTTCTGAAATAGTCGATAAAGATAATCCTCCTCTCAAACCCGGTTTAAAATTTACCTGAGCCTGAAGATTTGCAAGGACGAAAAAAACAAATAGAACAAGGGTTGATTTTTTAGTATGCATTATTTTGTTTTAAAAGTGTAACTAATACCAATTTGAAAAACCTGATTTAAGATAAGATCATTATAGTAATAATCATTATTGTTGTTATTATAGTTAATTCCATCGTATCCATAAATATCAATTACACCTTGTTTATAACGTGCCTCAAAAGTCAAACCATTTGGGAGTGTATATCCTAGTCCGCCAACAATAGCGAAGTCAACTCCAACCGGATCTGTACCAAATTTGTCAAAATTATCATCTGTTTTAAAGTCAACAGATGGTCCGGCTAATACATGAAAACCACTTCCTTTAAAATGAAACTTCCCTACAGCTCCAAGTGTAATATAGTTTATTTCAGCTTTTTTATTTCTGGGATAAGAATTTACATTTTCAAAATCCAGATAAGATAAACGAACATCAGAACCTTGTCTTGAATAATTTAATTCTGGCTGTAGTGTAAAATATTTATTGAATTTTATAGCGACTAAAGCACCAACATAAAAATCAGATTTCGCACTGGTATTTCCTGGCATATTGGTTAAATCAGATATGTTTAAGCCTCCGCGAAATCCCGGACTAACTTTTACTTGTGCTTTTAATGATGTGATTCCAATAAATAAAACAAGGGCAATTACGGTTATTTTTTTCATCTTGGGATTAGTTTAATTTTATGGTTAGTTTAAATTTTATTCTGATTTAAAATAATTTAACTCAATTTTCAACTTAATATTCTGATGGAGGATTTCAATCTTCTCGGCAAAAATATTGTTTTCTGAACTAAATGTCAGTGTAAATTTTTCTTTTGTTTTAGAAGAATGAACGACTTTTTCTAATCTGTTATCTTTTTTGGAGACAAAAAGATAGTTATCTCTTTTTCCGTCTTTAGATTTATAGATATTATAGGTTTCATCTTCAAACTGCTCCTGAATCAGATAATCTTTTTTAAGTAGTAAACGAAAATCCTCTTTTAAGGTATTGATCAGGATTTTTCGGTCTAACTCAGATACAATCGAGTTGACTTTGAAACTGTTATCAGAAATTTCAAAATCCATTAATTTGTTACCAAACTCAGTAGTAAAAACAATGCGATGTATGGTATCGTTTATTTTTTTGGCAATGAAAATTCCACTCAGTTCATTTCCGTAAACCGTTATGTTTGTTTTATAAACATAGTCTGTTTTTGAATCTGAAAAATAGGAAACTTCATAAGACGTTTTGTCTAATTTTTTTGGAGTATAATTTTTTGTGACTGAGCCACAAGAAACCAGAACAATTGCCAGAATGCAATTAATTAGTAAAAACTGAATCGTCGATTTTTGCATTGATCACTTTATTTTTAAGTACAATTCGGGTATAATCTTCAGAGGATTCTAATAATTTTACCTGAACGACTGTTGCTTCGTCTTTATCAAAAGTCAGTTCAATCTGCTTGATGTATTTTTTTAATGTTGCATCTTTTGGGATAAACTTTGCCAGGTTCTGACCTTTTAATTTAAAGTACGAAATTGTAAATTCTTTATCATCAAACATATTTCCGCTTACGCTTCCCACAATTAATTTGTTGATTCGTGCAAAGATTTTACTATTGCCAATATCAACGGCACTTTTTTTACCTTCGTCGTTAATCAGGATTTTCCCGTTTTTAAAAACAATACTGTAGTTGTATGGTTTTTTATATTGCCATTGCAGAAGAGCAGGTTCTTTAAAAATCATTTTTCCTGAAGTTTCAATATCTTTCGACAAAAAGTCTAAATGTTTGTACTGAACAAAATCTGTACTTAACGTTTTGATTTTTTTTGAGACTACATTTACATCTTGCTTAAAAGCTGCAATTTCTGCATCGGTCATTTTTTGTTCCTGAGCAGATAAATTGAAACCAGAGATGATTAAAAATAAAAATAGATATATTTTAGTTTGCATAAGCTTTAAGATTCAAAAGTTCTTCGGTCGAAATTATTTTATAATTATTTTGTTGCAAAAATTGCAAAAACTGTTCCAGTACTAAAACAGAATGTGTTGCAGTGTCATGCAAAAGTACAATTCCGCCGGGAGAAACACGTTTTATAATTCGATTGAAAATTAATTCCTGATTTTTTGTTCCTCCGTCAAGCGATCGAATGTTCCAGCCAATTACGTTATGACCGGTTACTTTTAATGCTCTTCGAATCGATGGAGTTGTAACTCCGTAAGGCGGACGAAAGAAATTTATTTTTTTTGAGGTATATTTTTCGAGAAGTATATCTGTTTTCTGAATTTCCCCGATTATGGTTGCGGCATTATAAAAATCAAAAAATTTCGAATGACTGTAGGAATGATTTCCGACCAAATGTCCTTTGGCAATAATTTGTTTTATAATTTCAGGATGCCTTTCAATGTTTTTGCCAATGCAAAAAAAAGTAGCGCTGGCATTGTATTTTTTTAGAAGTTTCAAAACCTCTAAAGTAAATTCACTTGGTCCGTCATCAAAAGTAAGGGCAATTTTTTTTTCTGTTTCTAACGGATTATTGCAGAAAGCTTTTATATGATAATTGGATGAAATTCTTGAAGAACCAAAAGCATTTATTCCCAGCCAAATTAAAACAATTGCGATAAACCATACCCGGTTAATTGCTGTATAGAGATTCAAAAGAAGCAGTAAAAGCAATAGAAAGATAAAGAATAACGAAATGTTTTTATGCGTTATCATTTTGAAAGTAACGTAAAACTATGATTTTTTCCGTTTAACTGATTGTACAATAAAATGGTTTTGTAAGCTGGTTTTTCAACCGAATTTACTTTTATAATTTCTGGTATTTCCTGAGTTTTTAAAATTTTAGCTGCCATCCAGAAAGCAAAAGCCGAAGCAGTATCATATTCGCCGCTTAAGTGTTTGTAATATAAAACAGGAGTTTCTGCAAAAGTTTTTTCAGTAAGGTTTCTGTAATAATTTTCAAAATCGGCATTTCCATCAAAACCTAAAACCAAAGCATCAATGGCTGAAATATCTAAGTGATTTGACTTTAAAAAAGACGCAATTTCTGCTTCAATTTCGTTTTCTTCCAGTGTATTTACAATTGCAATATCCAGCAGTTCAGCATAAGTGTTGTCTTTTTTTTCATTTTCTAAAACAAAAAAACTGGCACCTTCACCGTAAACGGCTCCGCTGGTTGTAGAGTTTAAAACATCATAAGGCGCGGTATTGTCTGCTTTGATACGTCCGTTTAATTTGAAAAGAGCAGTTGTATAATCGCCATTTTCATCTACTCCGCCCACTAAAACAGATTGTACTTCATCTTCTTCAATTTGCATTTTAGCATCTAAAAGAGCCGATTCAAAAGAAACCGCACCATTTACATACGTAAAATTATAACCTTTGCATTGTTGTAACAAAGCGATTTGTGCGCCAACTGTATTATGGGTTGACTGAATAAATGAAGTTGGAGTTAAAAATTCTTCATTATTATCCAGAATGCTTTTCAGGAATTTTTCAGAATCTTCAATACAGCCTAATCCCGTTCCGGTGATAATAGCATCAACCTTTTCTACGTTTGCATCTTTCATTGCCAGGGCAGAGGCAACGATTCCGTTTTTTACACCTTTTGCCATTCGTCTGCTTGCGGCAGGTGAAATATATTCTTTGTAAACTGGCGGGATAATCGCCAATACGTTTTCATCATGATTGACAATGGCTTCTTCTAAAAAAACAGTATCAAATGTTCTTTGAGTAGAAATACAACCTACACCATTAATATATGCCTTCTTCATTTTAGCTTTTTGAAAATATAAGGGTTGAACAATTTCCGCCAAAACCAAAAGAATTGGATAAAACGTGTTCGATATTTTTGTTTTTTGCAGCTATTTGTGGTTGCAAATCAAATTCTTCCATTGGATTTTCGAAATTCAGATTTGGATAAACAACATTATTCTGGATGGCCAAAACACTGTAAACGGCTTCAATTGCTGCTGCTGCTGCCAAAGTGTGTCCGGTAAAAGGTTTGGTCGAACTAAAATCAGGAACTTTTTCGTCCTGATAAATTCTCAACAATGCTCGTCCTTCAGATAAATCATTGTTTGGAGTCGCAGTTCCGTGTACGTTGATATAATCAATTTCGGAAGGTTTTAAACCCGAAACTTCAAAAGCTTTTTTCATCGCTAAATAAGCACCATCACCATTTTCTGAAGAAGCGGTTTGATGAAAAGCATCGTTTGCATTTCCGTAACCGGAAACGCGGGCCAGAACTTTTTTATTTTGTTTTGCCACGATTTCATCTGATTCTAAAACCAAATATGCCGCAGCTTCACCCAGGTTTAATCCTTTGCGTTCATTGTCAAACGGTTTGTTGAAATCGTCTGATAAAATCATTAACGTTTTAAATCCGTTAATGGTAAATTTTGCCAAACCATCGGCTCCGCCAACAATTACACGATCTAGTTTTCCGCTCTTGATTAATCTTGCACCCAACATAATCGAGTTTGCTGCCGATGAACAAGCGGTACTAATGGTAGTAACGATTCCTTTTAAACCCAATTCCTCGGCAATTTTCTCTGCAACATCGCCACCATCATGACAGGTAATATATTTTACCAATTCAGGATGTTTGAAATAATCATAATAATGTCTTTCGGTCATATCCATTCCGCCTACACTTGTAGCCGAAATAAGTCCTGTTCTGAATTCGTTTATCGATGTAATTCCGGCATTTTCAACAGCTTGTTTTGCTGCCAGAGTACCGATCATTGCTGTTCTCGAAAAGTTATTTTCGTCAGTAAGGTTCAATTCGCGAATCAATTCGTCATTGGTCTTTTTAATTTCACCAACTTTAATAACATCCGCATGAACTGTCGAAATATTTGTGATACGGGAAATACCGATTTTATTTTCGATTAATGAATTATAATTTTCTTCGACTGAATTTCCAATCGAAGAGATAATTCCCATTCCCGTTATTGCAACACCTTTCATTAATAGACTTCTTAGATTGTTAGACTTCTTAGATTTTTAGATTGTTGGATTTTTAGACAATTCTTTTTAGTTCAAAAAAGTTTTAAAAAACTATTTTGAAATTTGATTTTTGAATATTCTTATCTAAGAAATCTAAAAATCTAAGAAGTCTAAGATCTAAAATCTATTTAGTTCTGTTAGCGCTAATGTAAGCGGCCATAGTTTCGATTGATTGGAAAATGGTTTTTCCTTCTTTCGGATCTACTAATTTAATTCCATAATCTTTATCTAAAATCACGATCAATTCAAGTGCATCAATGGAGTCTAAACCTAAACCATCTCCAAACAAAGGATCGTTATCGGCAATATCTTCAACTGCGATATCTTCAAGGTTTAAAGTCGTAATGATTTTGTTTTTTAATTCTTCTTTTAATGCTTCCATGATTATTTATTATATAATGTATTGATATTTTCGTTTGTATAGTTTTGGTTTTCCTTTTTACTAATCGTGCAAAGAAAAGCTTTATAATTGTCATTAAAAAATTCTACCCAGCCACAAAGAACAATGTCTGCTTTATTCGTATTCAGAAGAATATCTGAATAATTCGACATAAATTCCGTGTTAAAGGCATCAAATATAAAGAAAGAATTTTCACTTTTTAGCTGATGACGTATACTTATTTCGCCCAGACAAATATTTGGTAAAGTATATACAAAAACTGCCGGGCTCGGAAAGTAGTTTTCTTTGTCTGAAATCGATTCCTGATATTTTACATCGGTATCTAAACTTGATGATTTATTGGCCAAAACCAAAGCGATATTATTTTCCTGCCCAGAAGAAGTTATCGGGCTCAAAAGTAGTTCTGATCCTAAAAAAGCCAGTTTGCTCAAAGCATCCATTTTGAAAAATTTTGGATATTGGATTTCAAAATTGCGATACGCTTGTTTCGAGAAATCTGCAAAATCGGTTGGTTCGATTTTGAATACCGAAGTTCCGTTCAAAACAATTTCGTTGTTTTGAATGATGATGTAGGATTGTATGTAGGTTTTGTTTTGAGTCATTTTGTTTTTAAGAACATAATTTTTTAATGTCCGCCTTTAAAAATAATTGTGAAAACAGAACAGGAAAATTTGTTTTAGGACCATTCTTGATCATTGTTATATAAATTTCATTCTTCTCTAAAATAAATATCCTACTTGATTGGTATAAATTATTAATAGCAAAGGTGTCAGATTTGTTATAAATTATTAAATCTTTTGAATTTACAGCTTTTCGAAATTCTAATTTTTTGCAATAGTCATTAATGATAGCTCTATTTTTTTCAACGTCATATTTGCTTATAATTTTCGTAAGATACTTTTCAGTTGCTTTTCGATAAGCTGCATAAGCAAAGAAGAGGCTTCCAAAAAATAGCAGATAATATTCAGTTCCAGTTTTAGAATGATCTCGATATGGATCGTAATAAACTAAAAAAGGACAAATAATTCCAAAGACAAAAAATAAATAGAGCATTATTGTATTAAATTTTTCACCCCAGCTTTCAGTATAAACTAATTTACTTTTTTCTATACTTTTTTCAATATCTAAGTTTCTTAAACTTCTCATTTCATCTTTTCAAAAACCACAGCCGTATTACAACCTCCAAATCCAGAAGCCGTTTTCAAAAAATAATCAATATTCTTTTCTTCATTTTTCTCAATCACATTTATACCTTCACTCACACCCATTTCATCAAAACCTTTCGATTCAAAAAGTGTATTTTGATTTACTGATTCAATCGCAATTACCGTTTCTAATAATCCGGAAGCACCTAATGTATGACCGTAAAATCCTTTTAAACTATTTATCGGAACATTTTGTAAACCTAAACGGTTTAGGGCAATCGCTTCCATTTCGTCATTAAATGGGGTTGCGGTTCCGTGGGCTGAAATATAATCGATTTTGTTAACTCCAATCTGAGCTTCTTTCAAAGCATTTTGAATACTTCTAAACAAACCTTCGCCTGTTCTTGACGGACCTGAAATATGATTGGCATCGTTGATCGAACTGTCTCCAATTACTTTTATTTTAGCGTTTTTGGCTTCCGCCGAAACTAAAACTGCAGCAGTTGCTTCGCCTAAACTTACTCCGGTTCTGTTTTTAGAATACGGTTTACAAGGCAGATCACTCATGGCCTGAAAGGAGTTGAAACCAGATAAAATAAATTCTGAAACTTCATCTCCGGCGATAACAAATACATTATCATATAACTCAGACTGAATCATTCTTTTTGCAACCGAAACAGCTAAAATTCCTGAAACACAAGCATTAGAAACAACGATGGGTTGTGTTTTAAATCTGAAAAAGTTGGCAACATTTTGAGCTAAAACATCTAAATGTGCATTATTAAAACTTTCTTCTGAATGCTCTTTTAAAGCCGTAACATTTCCTTTTGTGGTAGAAAGGATAAAAGCCGTTTTTGAATTTAACCCGATTCCTGAATTTTTGATAATAGGCTCTAAAGCCAAAATCATCATTTTCTCTAAGCGGGAATATTTTGTTTCAGTGCTGATTTTTGAGAACGCACTGTTTATTTTTTCGTCATTAATTACTGATCCATAAAAGGGAACGGGCATCAAAGAAATGTCATTATGCAGTTGAATACCCGAATCGCCACGAAGAATAGCACTGACATTCGATTCGACATCAAAACCTAAAGGGGTGATACAATTGGTTTGCGTAATGTATATTTCTTTTAACATTTTATGATTTTATTCCAGCGTGTTTTTTATGACACGCAGATTTTACAGATTTAAGCGGATTAACACCGATTTTTATTTCATAAAAATTAGTATAATTCGTGTTTGTCTTTTATTTCAACAACCCTACTTTTCGTTTCCATTCTTCGTAGAAAGGAGGGTTGGTCAACATTAAATTTCCTTCTTTATCTAAAAATACCTGAACAGTTTCTCCTGTGCAGGCAACTTCGCCTTTATCATCTAAAATTCTAAAACGATAAATCATTTTAGCAGCAGGTGTATCTATAACAGTGGTTTCTATAGTTACAACATCGCCATAACGTAAAGACAATTTATGTTCACATTTAGATTTTACAATTGGGGTTGTGTAGCCGGTTTTGGCAATATCTAAATAAGTAAGTCCGTGTTCACGTCCAAACGCTTCTCTTCCGTCTTCAAAGTAGGTAATATAATTGCCGTGCCAAACGATTCCAAGCGGATCAGTTTCGTTAAACCGAATTCTGATTTCATGTGTTACGGTGAGAGAAGTGGCTTCGTTATACTGTTCTTTTCTTTTTGTCATAAAATAAGGCAATGGATGTTGTAATAATAAAGAACAAAAATAACAAACTTATTCTTGGGATGATTTCGACAAAAGAAACGTTGCGTAATAATACATCGTAAAAAGCTTCTAATCCCCAGTTCATTGGCGATGATTTGGCGATATACTGCATGATGGTTGGCATTGCAAAAACGGGAACCCAAACACCTCCAACAGCTGCGAGAATAAGTACACTTGTAGCACCAAACGGAGCCGATTGTTCTTGTGTACTTGCTACGGTCCCTAATAAAATTCCGAAACCAATCGCAGCAAAACCTGAAAACAAGGCTACAATACTCATTAAAAATAAATGTCCGTTAATGTTTAAAGACGGTAAACCAATATGTGGAAATAAAAATACTGCCACAGCAACCATCATATAAAACTGAATCATACAAATAACAGAATAGGTAATGGTTTTACCAATAATGACAATTAAATTAGAAGACGGATTGGTTAACAATCGAACAAATGTTCCTTGCGATTTTTCTTTTACAATATTAATAGACAACGGAATTACAATAAAAAATATGGCAAAAAGTGTCCAGGCAGGAACGTTATGCTGAACAGAATTTGGACGTACTTCTTTGTTGTTTATTTTCGGGATTATTTCTTTGAACGTAATAAAACTTTTTTGTTCAAATTCGATGTTTCCTTCTCCTAACTGATTTTGAAAAGTGGTATAAATTGATTTGGTTTCGATTTGCGAAATCATCTTATCAATCGAACTCATTACTGCATTTTTAAAACTCATCTGAACCGCAGGGTCAAAGTATAATTTTACTTCTTTTTCTTTGATTACTTTTGGTTTTTCGGCTTGCGCTGTACTATCAGTTTCTATTAAACCCATTTTGCTCACAATGTTTTGTACATTCTGATCAATTTTGGTTTGTAAATCGGCACTTAGATTTTTTGGGATTATAATCGCCAACTGAAATTTTCCTTTGTAAACAGCTTCTTTGGCAACTTCTTCTGTAAGTGGCTGATTGTCGATTTGGGTTACAACACTAAATAAATTGCTTTTTTCGAGATTGTCAAAAACGGTTTTAGAAACCGAACCTTTATCATTATCGACCAATAAAATCTGAATTTTATTATCGCTAACGGTTTTAAAAGTGCTGTCCTGTATTAAAGTTACCGTGATTACAAGAACCAACGGCATAATAAACAAAATGATTAATCCGCCTAAATCCCGTTTAAGCAGAAGAAATTCCTTTACGAATGACATCCAGATTTTATAACTCATCTCTAAAGTCTTTACCGGTTAATGAAATAAAAACGTCTTCAAGATTTTGTGCTTTTTCTGTAGCAGCAATCAAACTTGATGGTGTTCCCTGCGCATAAATTTTGCCTCGGTCTAAAATGGCAATATTGGTGCAGAAATCTTCGGCTTCACCCAGATGATGTGAGGTATAAATAATCGTAGTTCCGTTTTTATTCAGGAGTTTTAAATAATCCATAATGGCATTTTTGGACTGAACATCAACACCTACGGTTGGCTCATCTAAAAATAAAACTTTAGGATTGTGCAGTATTCCGGCAATCAGATTGACTCTTCGTTTCATTCCGCCCGAAAAAGTTTCGATACGCTTGTCTGCAAATTTTAATAAGCCTAAAAGATCTAAAGTTTCGATTACTTTATCTTTTAAATACGAACCTTTCAAGCCATACATACTTCCAAAATAATGTAGATTTTCTCTGGCTGTAAGTGTAGGGTATAAAGCATATTCCTGAGGAACAACGCCTATAATTTTTTTGATTTTTGAGGAATGACTGGTATAGTTCAGGTCATCAATTGTAAAATGCCCTGAGGTTGGTTTTACCAATCCGCAAAGCATGGAAATTAAAGTGGTTTTTCCGGCACCATTTGGACCCAGTAAACCAAAAACCTGACCTTGATTAATCTCCAGCGAAACGTTGTTCAAAGAATACATGTCTGCATTTTTGTACTTTTTCGAAAGGGATTCTATTTTTATAATGGGTTTCAAAATATATTAGCTTATCGCTTTTTTTAGTTTTTTGAAAAAGATTTCTTCTCTGTTAGCAATACTCAAAAGTTCATCGGCAATGACATTGTAAGCATCTTCTTTGGCGCTTCGGTTTTTATAGATTCGGGAAGCTTCAACTGCAAAATCACGCCATGAATCTCCAATCTGAGTCATTTCTTTCGAAAGCGTTTTTAGCTCTTCATTATTTAAAATAACCGAAGCTTCTTGTAAAAATGCAGCATAAATAAAACGAAAACCACCGCCTCCGGTTCCAATCTCTTCCTGCATACGTACCATTTGTGCCAAATAATGATTGGCTTTTTTAGTACCATGTTTTATAGGCCATTTTCGGATTTGCTTAGAAACAAATTTAATTCCGCGAACACCTACGATTGGCACTGGCGCTAACATATCACGGCAGGTATTTTTGATTCCTTTAATGATCGCACTTTTTAAATCAACGTCATTAGGGATCTGAATTGGATAATACATTTGTCCTCTTGGAGCAAAAGCCCCTTTAGCAAAACGTACTTTATCTAATTCGGCGTGTGTTAAAGTAGTAACGGTTTCCATAACAGGATCGCTCACTAAATAATCGGTTTCGGTTTTTCCGTAAACGACCAGATTGTGCGCATTAAAATGAAAGCGATATTCATCCGGAAAATAACTCAAATGATATACTCCAACTTGTAATCCGGTTGGAATATTATTTTTTAAATTTTCGTCTAAAGCTTTGTTTGCATTGGTTGTAGAAGAAAATTTTTGTCTTTTTATTTTTAGATTCAGGCGGTTAGCAAGTTTATTAAAAATTTGCCCCGGCAAAGTTCTGTAACTAATCGCAGGTGCGTAATTGACTTTTAGAAAAGGTAAATACACAAAGAAAAGCCCGGAACCAATACCAAAAACCATAGGTTCGCTAATATTGAGTCCGCTATTTTTTAGCAAATTCGAGGCTACTCCGTTTTCGCAATGTGCGGCCTGATGATGTGTAAAATTAGTTTGCATTACGCTGTTTTAATATTTTTTAATTCGGCTATTGAAATTTCAAAAGCGTCGGCATATTTTTTTAAGGTCGAATCACTTAATTTGGCAAAAACGGTTGGTTTAAAATGTCTTTTTACGCGCCATTTCCACATTCCAACATAACTGGATAAAATAGTAAGATCCATTTTGCTTACTTCCATATAATAACAAATCGGACTTACTTCTCCTATTTCAACCTGCATTTTTGCGTGAGCAATTCGTTCGTTTATTTCGTCTATAGAATTAGAGAGTGCGATGGCTTTGGGTTCCCAGCCTGTACTTAAAGTGGTAGTGTAATCTCCGTTTTCATCGGTTGCATACAGAAGCTCTTTAACGTTGTTTTTTGTTAAGTTGCTTTTATCCTGTGGTACATTTTCTTTTTCCATATTATTAATTTATTAGAAACATACAGATTAAAACTATACATAAACTAATGATTAAAAATCCAAGATTCGCGAAAGCCTGGTTTCGGTGTTTCTTTACAAATAAATAAATCGTTTCGATCAGTAATCCCAAATAAAACATCTGAGTTATCAAAAACAGTACAATAAACAATCCTAAACCGCTATCGACATGTTTGTGTCCGCTTGCATCACAATACTTATGAGGGTCATTGGTAAAACACCAAAATAAAAAAAACATTCCCAGTAAAAGAACCAGAATTCCGATTCGGATTACAAGATGTGAAATGATTTTTTTTGTATTACTCAACCGAAACTGTTTTTTGAATGAACAAATTAATTTCGCATTCTAAAAGTAGCTGGTCTCCCAGTACACTTTCACAATTCATTGTACATAAGGTATAATCGTCGCCGGTAAATTTTGAAACCAAAGTTGCTTTGGTAATAATAGTATCGCCTACTTTTGGAAGCGAATGTATTTTCAGATTTTTTAAGGCGCTGATAAAACCAAGTACATTAACATTTTCATTTTCTGTTCCGTCTTCTTCAAAAAAATACTTTTTGCCTACAATAGACGAACAGGTTTGGGCTGTGTTTTCGATTAAGCCCGCTTCGATAAAAATATTGTTGTCGACAAAAATATTGTCTTCCTGTATTAAGAATATCGTTTCTACAAAATTGGCATCTATTTCCAAAATTAAATCTACCATGAGCATTGGCGCTCGGTGCGGCAGATAGTTTTGTATGTCAACTCCGGTTTTCATTCTTATTATTATTTATTTAGCTAAAACGGTTTTCATTTGTCCGTTAGCAATTTCTTCGTTATTCAAATGAGTTACAATATCTACCAAAGTGATTCCGGCAAATTCCTGCAAAATCGTGATAGTCGATTGAATCGTATCGTTGATTTTAGGTAACTTCTTAATTTCAATTTCTTTTATCGAACCTATATAACCTGTTGGAGCTGTTTCGTTTTTCAGGAAAAACTGATATCCTGTGTGCAAAGCGACTGATTGTGCCATATGTTCGATCAGACCTGCTTCTAAAAAAGTATCATTATCGAAAAAGATGTTATCGCTTTTAATTTTTAAACCGGAAACTAATGTGGTTTCAGAAAACGAATACATTTTATCTACCATCACAAAAGGAAACTTTTGAGGTAATAAATTCTCGACATCTTGTTTTTCTAAAAGCAAAAGCGTTTCCATTAGCAAACAGTTAAATAAGCATAAGCAAATGAGAATCGGCCACTTTCAGGAACGGATAAAAGAATATGATCTCCTTTTTTTAGATTTCCTGAATTCATCAATTCTTCGAGAGCTAAATAAATAGAGGCAGAACCTACATTTCCTACTCTTGAAAGGTTCATAAACCATTTTTCGTCAGCCATTCCGATTCCTTTTTCGCTTAATCCTTTTTTTAGTCCTTCAACAAAAAAGTTTGAAGAAACGTGAGGGATAAAATAATCGACATGATCTGAAGTAATTTTATTTTTCTCCATGGCTTCTTTCATACTTTCAGCTCCTTTAGAAAGTATAAATTCATCCAGTAATTTTACGTCTTGTTTGATGGCAAAAACAGATTCGTTTAACCATTGTTCCGGTGCGTAATCACTCCAGCCTTTGATTTCGCCATTTTCTAATTTATCACCGCCGGCATACATACAGGTTTCTAATTCGTAAGCATACGAAAAAGCTTCCATCCACTCGATTTTTAGAGAAACAGGGCCTTTTGGTTCATTTTCTAATAAAAAAGCTCCGGCACCATCTGATAACATCCAGCGTAAGAAATCTTTTTTGAATGCAATAATTGGTTGTTCTTCAAGGCTTTTTAGATTTGCTGCTTCATGATTATACATTTGTGCATTAAGCCAGGTCGAAACTTTTTCTGATCCTGTACAAATGGCATTTTTTGAATTTCCTGATTTTACTGAAAGGAAACCAAATTTTAGCGAATTCATTCCGGCACAGCAAACTCCGGTTGATGAATTTAATTCTACAGATTTATTTTTTAATAAACCGTGCACCATAGCAGCGTGCGACGGCAGGAAAATATCAGGCGTTGAGGTTCCGCATGAAAGTACTTCTAAATCCTGTGCGGTAAAATTCTCGTCAAACAATTGCTCGACAGCATTTCGGGTTAACTCGGCATTGCTATGCGTGCTTTTTCCGGCTTTATCTACGGCGTAATAACGACTTGTAATTTTATTGTTGCGCAAAATAATGCGTCTTGCTTTAGAAGCAGCATCATTGATGAGGCCCAGGTAGGCTTCCATTTCTTCGTTAGAAACAGCTTTATTTGGCAAATACTTTGCGGCTTTGGTAATATACACTTCAAACATAATCTAATTTCGTCTTCTAAACTCCTTGATAATATTGAGTTTCTTTTTTTATGGTTTTTAACTTAAAAGGGTAGGTAATAAGGTGCAATATATACACTATTGGTGAGATTAACCATATTGCAAGGAATAAATAAACATTAAATACTT
Source organism: Flavobacterium chilense (assembly GCF_001602525.1). GTDB lineage: Bacteria > Bacteroidota > Bacteroidia > Flavobacteriales > Flavobacteriaceae > Flavobacterium > Flavobacterium chilense. Next base: position 218,438 of record NZ_LSYT01000002.1, on the reverse strand, counting down.
TAAGTAACTGTTTTCGGTTTTTTTGATGTGTATAAATCAAGTTTGACCATTTGTTAAAAATCTTATTCGCAGTTTTGTCTACAGTAACTAAATACGGACTGATTTTAACTGCACCAATAGCCAGTAATTTTGGTTGTAATTCCTGTAATTTGTTCTCATTTAGTCCTGAAACAATAACTTCTCCAAATTTTTCTGATTCCTGAATGTCTTTGTCAGAAACTCCCGGTAACGGAAAAATGCCCAGATATTTTTTCTTTACTCCTGAAAACATCCATTCTACAATTGTAATTACGCTGATTAAATTTCCAACGCGATCTACCAGAGCTACATTTCCTACCAATTGTGCATTGGCTTCTTTTAGCAAGGTTTTGATTTTTTCCTGTGCCATAATCCACATGTTTCGGGAACCACTTATGGTAACAACTGGTGTGTTGTTAAGTAGTTTTTTGGCATCATCACTTTTTAAAAATGAGTTGACTGGAATTGATGGCGATAAATACCAAACCTGATAATGGAATAAAATCAAATCAAATTTTGTATTTAAAATTTCTTCTGAAACAGGCTTTAATCCTGTTGGAATTTGAAGAAAAGATTCGGGAAAAGCATCAAAGAAAGAAGCTTTATCCCAAGGAAAAGGAAAAGGTTTTTCTAATTGTATTTCGTGAAAAGCTACATTTATCTCATCTGAATTCAGGAAGGGTTTTGCAATATTTCGTGCAATTTCTTCCAATTGTCCAGATTGGGAATAATATATAACAAGAACATTTTTCATTTTGGTTTGTGACTTTGGTGGTTGCGCAAAAATAAGTAAATTTATTTAAACGAATTTTCTTGTTTAAAGATTCATAATAAAAGAATGAACGAATTGGTTTTTTGTCAGTAAAAGCATGAATTTCAACAAGAATTATACATTTTATTCGATAAATTAAATAAAAAGACAACCAAGAAGACCTTTTTTGTAATATAATTTGTATAATTCAGAACAACGTTTTCGTCACGAAGCGAATGTTATGCTTTAAAATGGTTCCAAAAATCAAAATAATTAAACCATTGCAACGGATATTTTTGCAAAATACTTTCAACACTTTGCACATATTCTTTTAACAATGCTTTTTCGTCGCGGTGTTTTACAGTTGCTTCGCGGGCATATAAATGATAATGCAGGTTAGGCTCTTTCATAACATAAACAAAAACCACCGGAACTTTTAGTCGTGAAGCAATTAAAAAAGGACCTGCCGGAAAATGGGCTTCCTTGCCTAAAAGGTTTTCAGACAATGATTTGGTGCCTTCAAAATAACGATCACCGGTAAAACAAACCAATTCATTATTGGCCAGTGCAGCATTGATCTCAAAGATATGAGAAAGGTCGTCTTTTATAATGATAAACTTAACGGTTGGCTTTTGGGTAACACTTTCCAGATAATTTTTAATGGCAGAATGCTCCAGATCTGTAGTGACTAAATTGATTTGAAAATCAAGGTCAATCTCTCCAAAGAAATGTTCGGCAATTTCAAAATTCCCAACGTGTGCACTAATCAAAACACCTCCTTTTTTCTCAGCCAGAAGTTTTTTCAATGTGTCGATTCCGTCAAATTCATAGGTGAATTTATTTCGCATTCCTGCCGAAATGGAAATTTTATCAATAATGGTTTGTCCAAAAGTATAATAACTTTTGAATACCATTTTTTTTGATTTGAAATACGAATACTGAAGTCTTTCTTTGAAATAATAGAAAATGACTCTATTACTTTTCTTAAGAAATAAAAAGTAGTAAGAAGCAACAAAATAAAGTAAGACATAAGCAGATTTGACACCCGCTTTTTGTATTAAAAAAACGAATATTCTATAGCCTAAAACTGTTCCTTTTGATTTGCCATCCCATTGACTCATTAAACAGCTTTAGCTTTTAGTTTGGCTTCGATTAGATCGTAAAAACTTTGAAAGTCAGCGATTCCAACAAAATCAGCTTCAACTAGTTTTACACCAAAATTAGATTCGATTGAAACTACTAAATCTACGTAATCTAAACTATCTAACCCAAGTGTGTCTTTTAAATTAGCATTTGGCTCAATGTCGTCATTGTCAACTTCAAATTCATCAACTAAAAAACCATTAATTCGTGCTATAATTTCTTCTTTATTCATCGTTCAATTTAAACTTTTTAACCACCAACGCGGAGTTGGTTCCTCCGAACCCGAAGGAATTGGACAAAAATATGTCAAATTTTTTGTTTAAAGTAGTTTTGACCAAATTTAATTTAGAAGCATCTTCATCGGGATTGTCTAAATTGATGTTTGGTGCAATAAAATCGTGCTGCATCATTAAGATCGAATAGATTACCTCGCTTGCTCCGGCCATCCAACATTCGTGTCCGGTCATTGATTTTGTGGAACTTACGTACGGATTTTTCTCACTAAAAACTTCAAAAATTGCTTTTGCTTCATTACCATCACCAACCGGAGTTGAGGTAGCATGGGCATTTATATATTCAATATCTGTTGCTTTTATTTGTGCATCATCAAGCGCTCGTTGCATGGCTATAGACGGGCCTTCGACATTAGGAGTTGAGATGTGTCCGCCGTTTGAAGAGAATCCGTAACCAATAACTTCGGCAATAATATTGGCTCCTCTTGCAATGGCAGATTCGTAGCTTTCGAGAATTAAAGTAGCACCTCCGCCACTCGGAATTAATCCGTCGCGGCCAGCATCAAATGGACGGGAAGCTTTTTCCGGTTCATTTTCTCTGGATGAAAACACACCTAAACCATCAAAACTGCTCATGGCATATTTGTTGATTTCCTGTGCACCTCCGGTAATAATAATATCCTGAAAACCGCTTTTGATTAGAAAATAAGCCAGTCCAATAGAATGTGAACCACTGGCACAGGCTGCGCTTACCGTAAGGTTGATTCCGCGGAGTTTAAAAATCGTCGAAAGATTCATTGTTACCGTTGAATTCATCGATTTAAAAATAGCTCCGGAACCTATTAAAGCAGTATCTTTTTTTTCCCGAACAATATCTGTTGCATCAATAATAGCTTTAGAAACACTATCGTTTCCGTACATGATCCCTACTTCGCGATTCTCAAAAAAAGCATCATCGATATTGGCATTTTTCAAAGCCTCTAAGGTTGCCATATAAGCATATTCGGTTTCTTCACCAATGCTCATACGCTGTCTGCGGGTTAGTAAATTTTTTAAATCGGCTTTTGGAACCATTCCGGTTAAGGCAGATTGAAAACCAAATTCTTTTCTTTCAGCATCAAACTGAATACCAGATTTTCCGTTGTATAAAGAATCCTTTACTTCATCTAAAGATGTTCCGATACAAGAATAAATTCCCATTCCAGTAATTACAACTCTCTTATTCATCGTCTTTCAAAGTAATTTTTTAAGAATATATTCCTCCGTTTATGTTGATAATTTCTCCTGTAATATAGCTTGCTTTTTTAGAAACTAAAAAGCTTACTAAGTCTGCTACTTCTTCGGCTTCGCCAAAACGATTTACCGGAATTAGTTTTAGTAATTCTTTTTCGTCTAACTGGCTTGTCATATCCGTTCTGATAAAACCCGGAGCAACAGCATTTACAGTAATGTTTCGTTTGGCAACTTCCTGCGCCAACGCTTTTGTGGCAGCAACAATTGCGCCTTTTGCAGCCGAGTAATTGGTTTGTCCCGCTGTTCCTTTTACTCCTGAAACGGAAACCATATTTACAATTCGGCCATATTTGTTACGAAGCATTTTTTGGATAAAAAACTGCGTCACATTAAAAAAACCGTTCAGACTTGTGTTTACAACTCCGTTCCAGTCTTCGGGAGTCATCCACATAAAAAGACCATCTTTTGTAATTCCGGCGTTGTTTACAATGGCTTCAACTATTGCTTCAGGATTTTCTTCCTGCCATTTTGTTAAAGTATTTTGTACTTCGTCGAATTTAGAAACATCAAAACCTAAAATTTCTCCTGTTGCTCCTAATTTTTGTATTTCCTGAAGTGTTTCTTCAGCAGCGGTTTTGTTTGAATGATAATTAATCAGAATATGATAATCAGATTCAACAGCTAGTTTTTTACAAATAGCACTTCCAATTCCTCTTGAACCGCCCGTTACTAATACACATTTCATTGATGTAAGTTTTATTTTTTATTTGGTTATAAATGGTATCGCCTTTTACTTGTTGGTTTTGTTGACACAATCTTTTTATTGGCGATCATCTATTTGGGATTTATTTTTTATCTAAAATAAATGTTATTTCTTTTTTTTCGCTGCTGGCTTTGCTTGTTTTGTTTCTTGTTTTGGAGTTTCAGCTGGAGCAGCAACGGGTTGAGGTTTTTCTGATTTTGAAAATAGTTCAGCATTTTCAAACCATTGGTTTGCTAATACTGTTCCGTCCGGTTTAAGAAATCCCCATTTCCCTTCATTTTTAACTCTGGCAACACCATCAATAAAACCTTTGTCTTGTTGTACAAACATAGCAATAATGGCATTTGTAGTAATACCATATTGTGTTGGAATGATCAATTTTCCTGATTCATTGATAAATCCCCAATTGCTTTCTTTTACCGGAGCTAAACCATTGGTACTAAAAACTTCTGCATCATTATAAGTTGGTTCAATTACAAATTCTCCTTTCAGATTGATAAATCCCCATTTTTTTCCAACTAAAACAGGTGCCAGGTTTTTTGAGAAAGCTTTTCCTTTATCATAAATAGGAAGAATTGCCCAATTTCCTTTTAAATCGATGTATCCAATTTTTCCGTTCTTTTTAGCAAAAGTTAAATCTTGTGTTTCAAAGTCCCAGATTTTTTCAGCTCCGTCAACCGGAATAAATTGTCCGGCACTAACGATTCCAAAAGTTTTATCTTTTCTCGCCCAGGTTGTGTTTTTAAAATAGTTTCCAATTTCAGCATAAGCAGGTTCTACAACTTCTTTTCCTGCGGTATTTATGATTCCCCAGTTTTTGTTGCTTTCTACTCTTGCAAAACCATTTTCAAAAGGTTTGATCTGATCGTATTTTGGTTCTAAAACAACAGTCATTTTGTTGTTAATCAATCCTACTTTATTTCCTTGTCTTATAAAAGCAACACCATTATTAAAATCAAATAATTTTTCTGTAGCAGGTGCTTTTAAGATTTCTCCTTTTGTATCAATATAAACCCATTCTTTATCTTTTTGCACAATTGCAATTCCGTTGTTAAAATCTTTGGCATTATTAAAGGTTGCAGGAATTACCCATGTTCCTTTGGTATCAATAAAACCCCATTTTCCGTTGTCTTCTACAGCAGCCAGTCCTTCAGAGAAGCTTTTTGCAGATTTATACTGAGGTTCGATTTTAAAAGATCCGTCTTTAGAAAGATATCCAATTTTTGAATTCTTCTTAACTAATGCCAATTCCTGACTATTAACAAATTGAATGCAGCATAGCAGCAAAAAAATAAATGTTTTTTTCATGATTTTAAGATTCAATATTAATAATGTAAAACAAGGTTTAATTGTTGATCAAATGATCTTTTACTTTCTGAACAAAAGGATACATTACCTGATCTTCCTTAAATTCAGGAATTATATTTCTAACATCATTGTACCATTTTTTGGTAACAGATGAAATTTTATCTTTTTGTCCTAAATAATCAATTGCCTGAACGATTGTAATCATTTCGATAGCTAATACTTCAAAGGCATTTTCGATTACTTTTGAAGTAATAACCGCAGCATTTGTTCCCATACTTACAATATCCTGATTGTCATTGTTATTTGGGATACTGTGAACATACATTGGATTTGATAACATTTGACTTTCGGCAGTGGTAGATGTTGCAGTAAACTGAACTCCCTGCATTCCGAAATTAAAGCCTAATGTTCCTAAATTTACAAATGGAGGAAGGATTTCGTTGATTTTTGAATTCAATAAGTAGTTTAACTGACGTTCTGCCAACATCGTTAATTTGGTAATAACAATTTTTAGTTTATCCATTTCAAGAGAGATATAATCTCCGTGAAAATTTCCTCCGTGATAAACGTGTTTGTTTTTTACATCTATAATAGGATTGTCATTTGCAGAGTTAAATTCGTCTTCCAGAATAGAAGCTACATTGTTGATGGTTTCTAAAACCGGTCCAAGAATTTGAGGTACACATCTTAAAGAGTAATATTCCTGAACTTTTTCTTTAAAAATCTCTTCAGTGTTTTCTCCTGAATATAAATGGTCTTCTCTTTTACGGATCAAGGTACTGTCTGAAAGATTTTGACGCATTTTTGCAGCCACTTCCTGTTGCCCTTTATGACGTTTGGTTTGGTTTAATTCTTCAGAAAAATGATCATCATATGCCTGAACCAATTCGTTAATGGCACAAGAACTTTTTAATGACCAGTCTAATAATTTTTTGGCATGGTACACATTTACAACTCCAATTCCGGTCATTACAGATGTACCGTTTATTAAAGCCAGACCTTCTCTGATTTCTACCTGAATTGGTTTTAAACCTTCGATTTCGAAAACTTCCTGGGTTGGTCTTCTGTCTCCTTTATAGAAAACTTCGCCTTCACCAATTAAAACTAAAGCCAAATGTGATAGCTGTACTAAGTCGCCGCTTGCCCCAACACCACCGTGTTCAAAAATTAAAGGAGTAATGTCCTTATTAATAAGTTCACTCATCAGGTTAATTACTGACGGATGAACGCCTGAATTACCTAATGAAAGTGTATTTAATCGAGCCAGAATTGCTGCTTTTGCACAAACCGGGCTTAAAGGTTTTCCTGTTCCTGAAGAGTGGCTTCGAATTAAATTATATTGAAGCTGAATTTGGTCAGACTCTTTAATTCTATATTGCGCCATTGGGCCAAAGCCGGTATTTACGCCATAAATAACCTTGTTTCCAGAGAATTCCTTAAGGAAATTAAAACTTTCGTTTACTCGGTTTAGAACAACATCACTTATTGTAACTTTTTGATTTCCAAAGATTATGTCTTCGAATTCTGCTAAACTTAAATATTCATTAATTGTATTCATTAAATCGGTTTTGATTGTGCTAATTTAATTTTATTTATCAAAATAAATGTAGTTATTTTGATGATGGCAAATGTAAGTTAAATAAATCATAACATTTCTAATATGACACAGGAGTTTGTAGATGTTTTAATCATAGGCGCAGGACCTTCGGGATGTGTCTCGGCATCCTATCTTCACAATAATAACGTTAAAATAAAAGTTGTAGAAAAAACAAAATTTCCCAGACTTGTGGTGGGCGAAAGCTTAATACCACGTGTTATGGACCATTTTGCCGAAGCAGAACTTTTTGAAAGTCTTGATGCAATGAATTTCGAAAAGAAACTTGGAGCAAGATTTATAAGAGGAGAAGAGATTTGTGTATTTGATTTCAGCAAAAAATTTGGTGAAGGATGGGACTGGACCTGGCAGGTACCAAGAGCTGATTTTGATAACACCATGGCGCAGGAGGTGATTAGAAAAGGAATTGACCTGGAATTTGAAACAGAGGTCATCGAAGTTTCTTTTGAAGGAAAAAATTCAAAAACGATTGTAAAAGACAAAGACGGAAATTTAAAAGAAATTCACGCGAAGTTTATTATTGATTCAAGTGGTTACGGACGTGTTTTACCACGACTTTTAGATCTTGATACACCATCAAAATTAGATCCTCACTCTTCGATTTTTACACACGTAAAAGATATTAACAGAGAAGAGGGAGAAGAAGGAACTCAAATTTCATTTGATATTCTGGAAACCGAAGTTTGGTTATGGGTAATTCCGTTTTCGAATGGCAATACAAGTTTGGGAGTTGTAGGTCCAACAGACTTTATTAATTCGCTTTCAGAAAATAAAGATAATGCCGAAGCTTTACGAAACGCTATTCAGCTATCAGATTACTATATCAAAAGATTTAAAGGAACAGAATTTTTGTTTGAGCCTGTAAAACTGGAGAATTATTCGAGAGCGGTAAAAAGAATGTATGGTGATGGTTTTGCCCTGACCGGAAACAGCTCTGAGTTTTTGGACCCTGTTTTTTCATCTGGAGTTGCTTTTGCTACAGAATCAGGAATGTTGGCAGCAAAATTATACCTTAAAGAATCTAAAGGGATTGAGGTAGATTGGGAAGTTGAATTTACTCAATATATGAAACGTGGTATTTCGGTCTTTACAACTTATGTACAGGAATGGTATACCGGAAACCTTCAAACGTTGTTTTTTCACCAGCCGGAAAATCCGGAAGTAAAAGAAAAAATATGTTCTGTTTTGGCAGGTTATGTCTGGAACGAAGAAAATTCGTTTGTAAAGAAACACGATCATGTGATTAAAAATATGGCCTACGTACTGAATATGCAAAAAGAACAAAGCCCTGAATAATCAGGGCTTTTTTTATGATTTTATTTAAATGCTTTTTTCAATAAAAGCTTAGATAATGATTTTGCTGTTTTAGCGTATCCTTCACCAATTCTGGTTTCATTGCTAAAATTGCTTCCCCATTGATCTCCGGGAGCATCTTCGCTGGTAATTTCTAATAAGACATTTGATTTGTTAGCTGTTTCAACAAATTTTAAATTTGTCGTAACTTTTGCAGGCTGCTTCATAATTCCCGCATCCCAGCCCGGATAAATCCACACGGTTTGTACAATTAATGTATAAGGTGTATTTAAACCTTCCTGAAAATTAACATCTTTACCTGCTTTAGACAATACAATGTTTCCTATTTCTAAAAATTTAGGAGTCCAGATTTGTTCTTTTGCAACAACCCATCTTTTTTCCCAAAGATTTCCGTTTCCTTTTGCTTTCTGATCTAAATCGGCTTTGTGTTCCTGAATGTATTGTGCTTCTGATTTTTTTTCTTTCATCATAGTAAAGCTACTATAATCAAATACTGTGTTGATTTCTTTTTGATCTTTTAAGAAATCGAAGTTGCCTTTTACGACATTCATGTCCTGAGCAAAAGCAGTTGCTGAAATAAGGAATACTGTAAAAATTAGTTTTTTCATTTTTTTAATATTGGTTGATTTAGTTAAATGATTAGTGTTCAAATGTATGTAAAATTGAGAAGAAAAAATACAGATTGTAAACAGGTTTTTTAATTTTATAAGATAAATCTAAAATCGTATTAATAAAAAGAGGATGCCAAATAGCATCCTCTTTTTTTCTTCAAAAAATAATATAGTAAAAAATTATACTACCAGAATTTAACATACAAAGCCACAATAATCAATAATGTAATTACGATTAAAACAGTAGTTTGTGGTTTTACGGTAAACATACCAGGATCAGATTCAAAAGCTTTTGGATTTATTTTTGGTCCGGCAAAACTCATTGCAATCATTACCAATGTGGTAAACAGGAATGATAATCCCATACAGATATGAAATGGAATTTCGTAAGCTCCTTTTCCGTTAGGATAAGCAGTGTATAATAATGTTTCGTTTCCAAATAACATTGGAGCGTATTCATTGAATAATACAGACAATACAAAACCTAAAATTACACCCACAATGGCAGCAGCTCCTGTGGTTCTTTTCCAGAACATACCCAGTACGAACATGGCGAAAACTCCAGGGCTAATGAATCCGGTATATTTTTGGATATAAGTAAATCCACCAACACCACCAATTCCTAAGATGTCATTCCATGTAAATAAAACAGCCAGAAGCATTGCAGCAAAAACGGCAAATCGGCCAATGTTTACCTGTTGTTTTTCTCCGGCTTCTTTCTGGATGTATTTTTTATGAATGTCTAACGTATAAATGGTAGAAATACTGTTTACTTTTCCGGCTAACGAAGCTACAATAGCAGCCGTTAAAGCAGCTACCGAAAGACCTTTTAAACCAGTTGGCAGGAAAGTCAATACAGCAGAGTAAGCTCCGTCTTTTCCACCTACCAATTGAGGCAAATGCCCGTCTTTATATAAAACGTAAGCTGCAATTCCAGGAAGCATTACAATTAATGGCATTAATAATTTTAGCATACCGGCAAATAAAATTCCGGTACGGGCAGTTTGTAAATCAGCACCAAGAGCCCTTTGTGTAATGTACTGGTTACAGCCCCAGTAGTTTAAGTTGATAATCCAGATCCCGGCAAGGTAAGACATCAGACCAGGAAAAGTTAAATACTTATCAATGTCAAGCTGAGATGAAGTAGCAGTTGGTTTTGGAATAATCATTTTGAAATGCTCAGGAGCTTCTTTCATTAAAACTTTAAATCCGGCGATGGCATTTTCACCAACTCCAAAATATTGTCCAACAGTAGTAAGTGCAATATAGGAAGTTACTAAACCTCCAATAATTAAAACAGCTACCTGAATAACGTCTGTATAAGCCACAACTTTCATACCTCCCAAAGAAATAAATAAAGCAAAAACAGCCAGACCAATCATGATAACATGAAGATATTCTCCTCCGGCTAAACCATTGATCGCAACAGCCCCCAGATATAAAATAGAAGTTAAATTCACAAAAACATATAAAAACAACCAGAAAACGGCCATAATCAACGCAGTCGATTCATTATAACGTGTTTTTAAAAATTGAGGCATCGTATAAATCTTATTTTTAAGATATACAGGAATAAACCAAACGGCTACGATAATCAAAGCAATAGCAGCAATCCATTCGTAAGCAGCAACGGCAATTCCTAAAAAGAAACCTTCACCACTCATACCGATAAATTGTTCGGCAGAAATGTTTGAGGCAATCAGAGAAGCTCCAATAGCCCACCAGGTTAAATTTCCTTCAGCCAAAAAATAAGCTTTAGCATCTTGTTCGTCTTGTTTTCGTTTACGATAAACAGTGTAACCGTAGACAGAGACTACGATGAAATAAATAATAAAAACCGCATAATCTGCGAAAGCGAGGTTTTGGTTCATTGTTAGTAGTATTTTAAAAATTAGTATAGGTGATTGTTTGTTTAATTTGGTTTAAAAAATGTTTTCATTATTAATGTTGCTATAAAATAGGATATGTGTTTTTATTCTGTTATTTTTTTGTGAAAATAAGAGCTAAAGCCAAAAGTAAAATAAATAATTAGAAATACGCTACTAACAAATGTGTTTTTTACATTTATGAAAATAATTATTGTTAAATTTAGAAATGTCTTTAAAGAAATCCGGGATTATTTTATACTTAGTTTATAATGAACATCTGATTGCTCTCTTAAAATTTCGGCACTTTTTTCCGGAGTAATATCTCTTTGAGATTCTCCTAACATTTCATATCCTACCATGAATTTTTTAACTGTGGCAGATCGCAATAAAGGCGGGTAAAAATGCATGTGAAAATGCCATTCCGGATGATCTAAACCATCTGTTGGTGCCTGGTGAATTCCTGATGAATATGGGAAAGAAGTACTGAATAAATTATCGTACTTAATCGTTAATTGCTTTAAAATTTTAGCAAAAGCGCGGTTTTCTTCAGCCGTAAAATCAGTGATTTTATTAACAGCTCTTTTACTTATAATCATGGTTTCGTAAGGCCATATTGCCCAAAATGGAACCAGTGCTACAAAATGATCGTTTTCGATAACAATTCGGGTTCCTACTTTTAACTCGGCTTGCAGATAATCTTCTAAGAGCGTTTTATGATTTTTATCAAAATAATATCTTAGACTATTTTGTGTTTTTTGGACCTGGGTTGGTAATGATGACTGAGCCCAGATTTGTCCATGCGGATGTGGATTACTGCAGCCCATGATACTGCCTTTGTTTTCAAAAATCTGAACATGTTTAATGTACTTAATATTTCCTAAATCAGTATATTCTTTTTGCCAGGTTTTAATAATGTTTTCAATATCATTAACATCCATTTCAGGAAGGGTAAGATCGTGTCTTGGAGAAAAGCAAACTACTCTTGAAATTCCCTGTTCAGGTTCTGCTTTAAAAAAAGTAAACTTTATATCCTCTTCAAAAATAATTTCATCCTGCTTGAGTGCGGCAAAATCATTTTCAAATACAAAACTGCCTTCGTAAGCAGGATTTGTTACTCCGTTTGCGCGGGCATTTCCCGGACATAAATAACAGGTTGGGTCATGTTTAGGTAAAATTTCATTAGAAACTTTTTCTTTTTGTCCTTGCCACGGGCGTTTTGCACGATGAGGTGATACTAAAACCCATTCATTAAGCAAGGGATTAAAACGTCTGTGTGGATCTTCGTTAATGTCAAAATTTTTCATGGTTATTCTTTGTAGTATTAAAGTAGTGTTGTACCGTTTGCGATTTTTACGTCGTAAAATTTTAATTGAATCCCAAATGTATTTAAATAAAGATTCGAAAACTTACTTTTTACCTCATTTTCATAACCTTTTTTGATTAAATTTATGGTACAACCTCCAAAACCTCCACCCATTAAACGTGAGCCTATTATAAAATCGTCTGTTTTGGCAGTATCTACAAGCATATCAAGCTCTTCACAGCTTACTTCATACTCCTGCGATAAGCCATAATGTGTCTCGAAAAGTAATTGTCCTAAAAGTTTTATATTTCCGTTATCCAAGGCCTCACATGCCTTTATCACACGCTTTATCTCCTTTACTACAAAATGCACTCTTTTAAAAACAACAGGTGTAAACTGGTCCTGAATTTTCAAAAGTTGTTCTTCGCTACAATCCCTAAAACTGGCTACATCAGGAAAATTATTTTTGATGATAATTAGCCCTTCTTCACACTCCATTCGTCGGGTATTGTACTCAGATGTAAAAAGGGAATGTTTTACATTACTATCAAACAAAACCAACGAATAATCTTTAAAATCAGCATTGTGATATTCAAAATCCAGTGTATTACAATCTAATTGTATTACTTTATTTTCAAGGCCATGTACGCTCGAAAACTGGTCCATGATGCCACAATTTATACCTACCCAATGTTCTGCTTTTTGTCCTAATAAAGCAATATCCTTTTTTTCAATTTTTAAATTAAAAAGTTCCTTGATTCCAAAGATCATCCCGCATTCTAAAGCTGCCGAAGAAGACAACCCGGAACCAACAGGAATATTACTGCTAAAAACACAATTAAAACCTTCAAACACAAATCCGTTATCCTGCAATTGTTTCATGACACCACGAATATAATTCGTCCAGACCACATCGCTTAATTTAATCTCCTGAGTTAAATCAGCTTCAAACTCTTCGTTTAAATCGATAGCAATTATTCGGGATTTTTTAGTATTGTTTTTTTCGAAAGCAAAACAAATTATTTTGTCAATAGCTGCCGGCAAAACATAACCGTCATTGTAGTCAATATGTTCACCAATAATATTTATTCTTCCTGGTGAAAGCACCACTTTTTGAGGAACAGATCCAAAAGATTTCTCAAAAAAAGCAGTAGTATTTTGTATTAAAACGTCATTCATTTTTTATAGTTGAAAAGGTAATAGCATAAAGCTTTATATTGTTTGGTAACTTAGTTTAGAAGTTCAAATTTGTAAACAGTTTTTTGATAATATTCTTCGTCTTTTTTTAAAATAGAATTCGGAAAATGTTCATGATTTGGGGCATCCGGAAAATTTTGAGTTTCAAAACAAATTCCGCTTGACGAATGATAATCTGTATCTTCTTTTCCTTTTAGTACACCAAAACAATTTCCGCCTACATATATATGTACACTGGGCTGATTGGTGTAAACACTCATTTGTAAATTGTTTTTGGAACTGAATAATTTCGCCACTGCATTTATTGAAGGCTCAATTACAAATGAATTATCAATTGATGACGGACATTTTTTAGGTACTCTAAAATCAAAATCATGATTAGAAAGTGCTGTAAATTTTCCTGTTGGAATATTGGCAGTGTTGGTTTCTAAAATCTTTTCAGCATCAACAAACAAAGTTTGATCTAAAACAGTCGAATCATGACCATCCAAATTAAAATAACTGTGATGTGTCAGGTTGATTGCTGTATCTTCGGTTGTGGTAGCTTTATATTCTAATTTTAATTCGTTTTGTTCAGTCAGAGTATAGGTTAAATTAACCTGTAATGTTCCTGGAAAATTTTCATCCAGATCTTCACTTAGTAAGCTAAATGTAATCGACGAATTATCGCCTGCTGTAATATTGGAAACATTCCAGATTTTTTTTCCAAAACCTGTATTTCCGCCATGCAATGTGTTTTCATTATTGTTGGTATTAAGCTGAATTTTTTTGTTATTTAAAATAAAAGAACCTTTATTAATGCGTCCGGCATAACGGCCAACAGTTGTTCCAAAATAAGGAGCACTTGGTAATTCGTAAGATTCCAGATAGGATTCTAAAGTATCAAAACCTAAAACCACATCAACAATATTATCATTTGAAACCGGAATTTGTAATGATGTAACAGTAGCTCCATAATTAATAATCTGGATTTTCATTCCGTTTTTATTGGATAAATCAAAAGATAAAATTTCTTCATTTTTATCTGTTTTACCAAATAATTTAGCTGTAGATAACTCCTGAAAATGCGATATGTGTTTAATATCCATGCTATTTTTGCAAAAAATGAAATCCAAAAATAGAAACATTCTTTAATCTTGCATACCAGTGCCTACCAGTTTTTTGTATATTGCACCAAAAATCTATTTTTATGAATATTATTTCAATTCAGAATAATATCGGTTTACCAAAATATAAGCAGATAATTCTTTCAATAGAAAAAGCAATTGAAGAAGAAAAACTGGTAAAAGGTGACCGGCTTCCATCCGTAAATAAAGTTTGTCTTGCCTTTTCATTATCGCGGGATACAGTTTTATTGGGCTATGATGAACTCAAAAAAAGGGGTATTATTTATGCTATTCCCGGCAAAGGATACTATGTTAAAAGCGTTGAAATCACTATAAAACAAAAGATTTTTTTATTGTTCGATGAACTAAATAGTTTTAAAGAAGATATCTATAATTCGTTCTTGCAGCACATAGGAAAAAATGTTCAGGTCGATATTTTCTTTCATCATTTTAATGCACAGGTTTTTCAGAAACTGATAAATGACAGTAACGGAAATTATACCAAATACATCATTATGCCTACAAACCTAAACAATGTGGCGAGTTTTATAAAAAACCTACCAGTAGGTGAAGTTATCATACTGGATCAAACTAATCCGGACCTGAAAATATATCCGGCAATTTATCAAAACCATCAGAAAGATATTGTAGAAGGGCTGATTAAAGGAAAAGCAAGATTAAGCAAATACAAAAAACTCATTTTGATTTTCCCCGGATTTAGAGAACCATTAGGGATGAAAATTGGTTTTGAAGATTTTTGTACAGAACATCATTTTGAGTATGAAATCATCACAGAATTTACAAACAGAGAAATCACATTAGGAGATTTATATATTATTCCAAATGACCGTGATTTAGTTCTTGTAATCGAAGATGCCCGAAATAAAAACCTGAAACTAGGAGTTGATTTTGGAATTATATCCTATAATGAAACACCATTGAAAAAAATTGTTGCCAGCGGAATCACAACCATCTCAACCCATTTTGAGATGATGGGAAAAATTCTGGCGGATATGGTTGTTAAAGGAAGCAAAGAGCAAATAGAAAATAAATCATCCTTGATTATTAGAAACTCTCTGTAAACCCAGAAAAAAAGCTTTTTCCACATTATTACTCGACTGACAATTATAATTATTTTTAGCAATCAACATGTATCGCAATTGTGGCAGGGCAAAGGTGAAAGTAAGATAATAAGTTGTTTATTTTTTAATAGTAGTTTTATAAAAGAAAAAACCCTGAAGTTCTAAACTTCAGGGTTTTGTTTTTATAGGTTTAAAGCAAAATTATTTAGGAGTTTCTCTTCGTATTTTTCTTTATTAAAAGTATACAAATAAGATCCTTTTCGGGACGATTGCATGTCTTTTTCATCCAGTTTATTCAGGATTTCGAGAGAATTTATTTTACTAATGAAATTTCTTTTATCTAATTCCTTACTTAAAATAGCTTCGTATAATTCTAAAAGCTGGCGCATGGTGAATTTTTCCGGAAGCAATTCAAACCCAATTGGTTTTATCGAAGTCTTGTATCGAAGTCTCTTAATAGCATTATTAACCATATCATTATGGTCAAAAATTAAGCTTGGTGCCTCGTTGATAGGAAACCATTCGGCATGATAATTTTTAATTAATTCGGCATTGTGGTTTTCGATATTAATCAAAGCAAAATACGAAACAGAAATGGTTCTTTCGACCGGATCACGATTAATTTCGCTGTACGCATACAACTGCTCCATATAGATATCATTCAGACCAGTATAGGTATTTAAAATCCTGGTAGCAGCATCATCTAAAACTTCATCGTGTTTTAAAAAACCTCCAATCAAAGACCATTTTCCCTTTTCAGGTTCAAAATCTCTTTTAATTAAAAGTATCTTCAGACCTTCACTGTCAAATCCAAAAATAATACAATCTACCGCTAGTAAAACTTTATCGGCAGAGCTATAACTGTTTAGCATATTCAATATTTTATTGGTAAAGATATAAACTTCCTAAATTGTTTCATAACTCATTAATGTAAAATTTACACTTATATAAATTTGTTTATAGAATTATGAAATTTTAATAATTGATTTTGAAAGCTAAAAGAGGTTCAGAAAATTTCTCTTTTCCAGCCTTTAGTATCGAAATCAGTATCAAAGGTAAAAACATTTTTAATAGTGAATTCGTATCGTGATTATTATTTTTCTTTCAGAAAGGTATTTGATAGAAAAAACAGTATAAAATCCTTATTTTATAAGGTGTTATTGCGAAATCTGTTTTTTGCAACCCTTTGTTTTGGGATTTTAATTTGTTTTTGAGGCTTTTTTTTATTTAAATTTACAAATGTCAAATAAACACTTATGTGAATTTGTATGGCAAAAAACTATTAAAAAAGAAACAAAAACCTCTAACCAATCTATTTTTCTAAATGTCAAAAACCACAATAGACTATGAAAAAAACACTACTTCTGTTGTTTGTTACAATATGTATTCAGACAATTTCTGCCCAAAAAGAACCCGTAATTATTACAATAAAAAACGATCCGACAGCACCAACGATTAATAAAAACATTTACGGTCATTTTGCTGAACATTTAGGGCGTTGTATTTATGGAGGCTTTTTTGTTGGAGATACATCGAAAATTCCAAACACAAACGGAGTCAGGAATGATATTATCAAAGCCTTAAAAGATTTAAAAATTCCCAATTTAAGATGGCCGGGCGGATGCTTTGCCGATACATATCACTGGAAAGACGGAATTGGACCAAAAGAACAAAGACCAACTATTGTAAACCAATGGTGGGGTGGCGTAACCGAAGATAATAGTTTTGGAACTCACGATTTTTTAAATCTTTGCGAAGTGCTGGGCGCTGAACCTTATTTATCCGGAAATGTGGGTAGCGGAACTGTTCAGGAATTTTCAGATTGGATTCAGTATGCCAATTTTGGAGGCAAAAGTCCAATGAGTGATTTGCGTAAAAAAAATGGAAGAACAGAACCGTGGAAAGTTAAATTCTGGGGAATTGGAAATGAAGCCTGGGGCTGTGGCGGAAATATGACCGCAGAATACTACGCAAATGAATACCGCAAATTTGCCACCTTTATGTCAGACTGGAATAATACAGGCGGTATTACCCGAATTGCTTCCGGAGCCAATAGCAACGATTATAACTGGACCGAAGTTTTAATGAAAAATATTCCACTTAATATGCTTGGTGGTGTTGGTGTGCATCATTACTCTGTAATTGACTGGAATAAAAAAGGTGATGCTGTTAATTTTTCTGAAGAGCAATATTTTAAAACCATGAAAGAAGCTTTAAAAATGGAAGAATTAGTAACCAAGCATGCTGCAGTAATGGATAAATACGATCCTGAGAAAAAGGTTGCAATGGTAGTTGATGAATGGGGCGGCTGGTATGACGTAGAAAAAGATACAAATCCCGGATTTTTATATCAGCAAAATACGATTAGAGATGCTGTTTTAGCCGGAGCAACTCTTAACATTTTTAACAATCATGCTGACAGAGTTCGAATGGCAAATTTAGCGCAGTGTGTAAATGTACTCCAGGCTGTAATCCTGACCGATAAAGCCAAAATGATTTTAACGCCAACCTATCATGTTATGCAGATGTACAATGTTCATCAGGATGCGAAACAACTTCCTATAAGTTTCGATTCGCCATTATACACATTTAAAGACCAAACGCTTCGGGCAGTTTCGGCTTCGGCTTCAAAAGATAAAAATGGTGCTATACATATTTCATTGGTAAATGTGGATGCAAAAAATAAACATAAAATCGAAATTGATACAAAGGATTTGGGTGTAAAAAATTTCACGGCCCAAATTATTACTTCTTCGAAATTACAGGATTATAATTCTTTCGAGAGTCCAAATAAAATCAGTCCGGTAACTTTTAAAGATTTTGATACTAAAAAAGGGAAATTAGAGATCAATCTTCCGCCTTTTTCAGTTTTGGTTTTAGAAGGAAAATAAGCCAAAAAAGAGAAAAAATCAGATCAAACAGAACCAGAAAAGCAGGTTGCATTTTACAGTTTTAGAGATAAAGATGAAATAATCATAATCAAATAAATGTTATTTAAACATTTATTTTTTATTTACTTCTTAAAATGCTGTTTTAGTGCAATATCTGCAAAAGATTACTGACGTCTTTTTATTAAGTGTTTTTATTACACTTATAAAATATTTATAAGTATATTTGTCACCATTAAAATAAATTTCGAATGAAAAATTATGTCATAGGATTAGATTACGGAACAGATTCTGTTCGTGCGGTTCTTATAGATACTGAAAATGGACAGGAATTGGCATCCAATGTTTCTCATTACAAAAGATGGAAAAACAAGCAATATTGTGATGCGGCTGCCAATCAATTTCGTCAGCATCCTTTAGACCATATTGAAGGGTTGGAAATCACGATTCAAACCGTTATAAAAGAAAGTAAAGTCGATCCAAAATTGGTTCGCGGAATTTGTATTGACACAACTGGATCTTCTCCGGTTCCTGTAACCAAAGATGGAATTCCGTTGGCATTGACAAAAGGTTTTGAAGAAAACCCAAATGCGATGATGGTGTTATGGAAAGATCATACGGCTATAAATGAAGCAAACGAAATCAACGAACTGGCAGTAAGCTGGGGTGGAGAAGACGTTACAAAATATGTAGGTGGAATTTATTCATCTGAATGGTTTTGGGCAAAAATCCTGCACATTGCAAGAGAAGATGAAGCAGTTCGAAACGCAGCACACACCTGGATGGAGCACTGCGATTTAATGACGTATTTATTAATTGAAGATAAAGATTTAAAAACATTTAAAAGAAGTCGTTGCGCAGCAGGACACAAAGCCATGTGGCACACAGACTGGAACGGATTGCCGCCAGTTGAATTCTTAGAAAAATTACATCCGTATTTAGCACAACTTCGTGGCAATTTATACGATGAAACCTATACATCTGATTTATCGGCAGGAAATTTAAGTAAAGAATGGGCAGATCGTTTAGGGCTTTCGACAGAAACTGTTGTGGCTGTTGGAACTTTCGATGCGCATTCTGGTGCAGTTGGAGCTAAAATTGGAGAGAATACTTTAGTTCGCGTTATGGGAACTTCAACCTGTGATATTCTGGTTGGTTCTTATGATGAAGTGGGAACGAAAACCGTTCGCGGTATTTGCGGACAAGTTGACGGTTCTGTAATTCCGGGTTTTATTGGTCTTGAAGCTGGACAATCTGCTTTTGGAGATTTATTGGCCTGGTACAAAGAATTATTGCTTTGGCCAACTGAGCATTTATTAGAAACTTCTTCTGTTTTAAATGAAACTCAAAAAGAAAAATTAAGAGAAGAATTCAGTGATAAATTAATTGTTGAATTGACAAAAGAAGCAGAGAAGATTCCGGTTTCAGAAAGTCTTCCAATAGCATTAGACTGGATTAACGGACGTAGAACTCCAGATGCCAATCAGGAATTAAAAAGTGCGATTTCAAATTTATCTTTAGGAACAAAAGCGCCTCATATCTTTAAAGCTTTAGTAAACGCAATTTGTTTTGGAGCAAAGAAAATCGTAGACCGTTTTGAAGAAGAAGGAGTAAAAATTGACAGTGTAATCGGAATTGGTGGTGTTGCCCGTAAATCTCCTTTTATCATGCAGACGTTGGCGAATGTTTTAAACAAGCCAATTAAAATTGCAGCTTCAGATCAGACTCCGGCTTTAGGTGCGGCAATTTACGCAGCCGTTGCAGCTGGAATTTATCCAAATGTAATCGAAGCAAGCCAAAAAATCGGAAGTGATTTTGACGGAGAATATTTCCCTCAGACAGACAAAGTAGAAGCCTATCATAAACTGCTTTTAGGGTACGAAAAATTAAGTGCTTTTGCAGATCCAAACCTTAAAATATCGCAACATGAGTTCTCTTTATAAAGATTTAAAACAAGAATGTTACGAAGCCAACATGCAGTTAAATGCATTGAATTTGGTGGTATACACTTTTGGAAATGTAAGTGCCGTGGACAGAAAAAATGGTGTTTTTGCCATTAAACCAAGCGGTGTTCCTTACGAAGATTTAAAACCGGAAGACATTGTAATTGTCGATTTTGATAATAATGTTATTGAAGGAACTATGCGTCCGTCATCAGACACTAAAACGCATGCTTATCTGTATAAACACTGGCCAAATATTGGTGGTGTTGCACATACACACGCGACATACTCGGTTGCCTGGGCACAGTCACAGCTTGATATTCCAATTTTCGGAACAACACATGCAGATCATTTAACGGCAGATATTCCGTGTGCACCGCCAATGGCAGATTCTCTTATAGAAGGAAATTACGAACACAATACCGGAATTCAGATTCTGGATTGTTTCAAAGAAAAAAATCTTTCTTATGAAGAAGTAGAAATGATTCTGATAGGAAATCACGGTCCGTTTGCCTGGGGAAAAAACGCTGCAAAAGCGGTTTACAACAGTAAGGTTTTAGAAGTTGTGGCAGAAATGGCGTACCTGACTTTACAAATAAACCCAAGCGCACCAAAATTAAAAGATTCATTAATAAAGAAACATTACAACCGCAAACACGGAAAAGATTCGTATTACGGACAGTAAGAGTTTGTTTCAGGTTTTCTTTGTTTCAGGTTTCAAGTTATTGGAACGTGAAACTTTGAACGTGAAACAAACAAAATAAAAATAATAAAATAACAATTCAAGCTTTTTCAGATTCCAACAACTTGAAACCTGAAACTTGAAACAAAATAAACAAAACAATGATTGATATATCTCAAAAAGAAGTATGGTTTGTAGTAGGAAGCCAGGAATTATATGGTGAAGAAACACTAAGAAAAGTGGCGGAACATTCACAGATTATTGCAAAAGGATTAGATGCTTCGTCTAGTATTCCGGTAAAAGTGGTTTATAAAGATGTAGTGAAATCTCCTTCGCAAATCTTAGATGTTTGTCTGGCTGCAAACTCAGCTAAAAACTGTATTGGAATTATTGCCTGGATGCATACTTTTTCGCCGGCAAAAATGTGGATTGGCGGTTTGAGTATTTTGAAAAAACCATTATGTCATTTACATACACAATACAATGCTGAAATTCCATGGGGATCTATCGACATGGATTTCATGAACTTAAATCAATCGGCTCACGGAGATCGTGAATTTGGTTTCATTATGTCAAGAATGCGTAAAAAACGTAAAGTTGTAGTTGGACATTGGGAAGACGAAAGAGTTCAGAAAAAATTAGGCATCTGGTCAAGAGTTGTTCTTGGATGGGACGAACTTCAAAACCTGAAAGTAGCTCGTATTGGAGACAATATGCGTGAAGTTGCGGTTACAGAAGGCGATAAAGTGGAAGCTCAAATTCGTTTTGGCGTTTCGGTAAACGGATTCGATTCTTCAGACGTTACAAAACACATCGAAAAAGTAACCGATAAACAATTAGCTGATTTATTAGCGGTTTATGAGTCTTCTTATACTTTAACTGATTCTTTAAAAGAAGGCGGAGCGCAAAGAAGTTCTTTAGCGGAAGCGGCAAAAATTGAATTAGGTTTAAGAGCGTTCCTTGAAGAAGGAGGTTTCGGCGCTTTTACAGATACGTTTGAAAATCTTGGTGTTTGGAAACAATTACCAGGAATTGCAACACAAAGATTAATGGCAGATGGTTATGGTTTTGGTGGAGAAGGAGACTGGAAAACGGCTGCAATGGTAAGAGCTTTAAAAGTAATGAACATTGGTTTGGAAGGTGGAACTTCTTTCATGGAAGATTACACATACCATTTCACACCTCAAAAATCATATGTTTTAGGATCGCATATGTTGGAAATCTGTCCATCAATTGCGGATGGAAAACCTTCTTGCGAAGTGCATCCGTTAGGAATTGGAGGAAAAGAAGATCCGGCTCGTTTGGTATTTAACTCTCCTGCAGGAGATGCAATCAATGTTTCTTTGGTGGATATGGGAACACGTTTCCGTTTAATTGTAAACGAAGTTGAAGCGGTTAAGCCAATGGCAGAATTACCAAAACTTCCAGTTGCGAGAGTTTTATGGGATTGTAAACCAAATTTAGAAGTTGCAGCAACAGCATGGATTCTTGCTGGCGGAGCGCATCATACCGTTTACAGCCAATCATTAACAACGGAATACATGGAGGATTTCGCTGATATCGCCGGAATTGAATTATTGGTTATTGATGAAAAAACTACAGTAAGAGAGTTTAAAGATAAGATCAATGCGAATGAAGCTTATTTTCATTTGTTTCAGCATGGACTTTAATTAAAGGTACAAAGGTTCAAAGAGGCAAAGGTTCAGAGGTTTTAATTTTGTCGCTTTTAATTTTTTCATATCTTACATTTCACTTTTTACAATTAAAAATATTATTTATGAATGTATTAAAACGTTGTGTTTTTGGAATCAGCCTGTTAAGTCTGGCTTTAATTTCAGTTGAATGCAAAAGCGATAAAAAAATGGATACTACAGTTTCAGATCAAAAAGCAGCCGTAACGATCGAAAAATCGTCATATGGAACAACTTCAAAAGGAGAAAAAGTCGATAGCTATAAATTGAAAAACCAAAATGGGATGGAAGTCGACATCATCACTTTTGGCGGAAGAATTACAGATTTAAAAGTGCCAAATAAACAAGGTGTTTCTGAAAATGTAGTAATTGGATTTAATTCACTGGCACAATACGAAAAAGAAAATCCTTTTTTTGGAGCCCTAATTGGAAGATACGGAAACCGAATTGCAAAAGGGAAATTTACTTTAGAGGGAAAAGAATATCAATTAGCCATAAATAATGCGCCAAATGCTTTACACGGCGGACCACAAGGATATTTTAATGTGGTTTGGAAAGCAGATGAGGTTAAATCTGGCGAAACAGCTTCTTTAAAATTGTCTTATTTAAGTAAAGATTTGGAAGAGGGATATCCCGGAAATCTAAAGGTTTTTGTAACCTATACCTTGACTAATGATAATCAGTTAGAAGTTTTGTATGAAGCAACGACTGATAAAACAACCGTTGTAAACTTGACACAGCATTCGTATTTCAATTTATCAGGAGATTTTTCTAAAACAATCTTAGATCATGAATTGACTTTAAATGCAGATAAAATTGTTCCGGTTGATGCGACTTTAATTCCAACAGGAAAATTAGAAGATGTAGTTAATACTCCTTTCGATTTTAGAAAACCTAAGTTAATTGGAAAAGACATTGAAGCTAAAAACGAACAAATAGAAAGAGGAAAAGGATACGACCATTGCTGGGTGTTGAACAATCCTGAAAAAGGAAAAACAATCATCGCAAAAGTATACCATGTACCAAGTGGAAGAGTTTTGGAAGTAACAACTGACGAACCTGGAATTCAGTTCTATTCCGGAAATTTCCTTGACGGAACTTTACCAATGCCAAACGGAGGAACTTTTGCCCACAGAACGGGATTATGTCTGGAAACAGAACATTATCCGGATTCTCCAAATCAGAAAAACTTCCCAACAACGGTTTTAAAGCCGGGAGAAAATTATAAAACTAAAACTACTTTTAAATTTTCTGTACAAAAATAGTTTTAGAATTTGTTTACTAATTCTCTGAAAAACCTCGAAAAGAATACTTTCGAGGTTTTTTTATTTGTAAATAATAAAAAGCATTAAGATTTATAAAGACTTTGTTAATTTGTTAAATTATTTCTTACGTTTGTGGTATAACTATAACAAGAAACCTCCTTTATGAAAAAATCATTTAAAGTATTACTTCTATTATTAACATCTACATTATTTGGCATTGCACATGCTCAGGTTCAGATGAATTTTAAATTCGACACTCCTTATGGTAAAAATACTGCTGTTGGGAAATTTGCCGAACTCAATGGTGCTAAAATCTACTATGAAGAATATGGAAAAGGAGAACCTTTGTTATTGATTCATGGAAACGGAGGAAGTATTGAATCAATGGGAAATCAGATTGATTATTTTAAAAGTAAGTACAGAGTTATTGCTGTTGATAGTAGAGGACAAGGCAAATCGGAGTTGAAAACGGATTCTCTAACCTATGTTCAAATCACAAAAGATATGGAAGGATTGGTTAATCACTTAAAATTAGATTCGATAAGTGTTATTGGATGGAGTGACGGAGGAATTGTTGGTTTGCAAATGGGGATTTCAGGGAAATCAAAAATAAAGAAAATTGTAGCGATGGGTGCTAATTTACGACCTGATTCTACGGCTATTTATTCATGGGCGGCAAAAGATCTTCAGAATATGAGAAAATTTGTCGTCTCAAAAATTAAAGAAAAAGATACTAGCGAGAATTGGAGTCTAATGAAACAAATTTCTGGACTTTTAGTATATCAGCCTAGTATTGCTGCTAAAGATTTGTCAAAAATTAAAGCAAAAGTGCTTGTAATAGCTGGAGATAGAGATGTAATCAGAAATGAGCATACGGTTGAAATTTTCGAAAATATACCTAAAGCACAGTTGTGCATTATGCCGGGAGAGACTCATTTTGCACCGGCTTCAAGTCCGCAAGTATTTAATGCATTAGCAAATAAGTTTTTATCAGAACCGTTTAAAAGACCAGATTCAGATTGGACTAAATGGGGTAAATAAAAGCAGATTCAAAAGTTTACCAGTTTAGTAATTTTCTAAAAACTTCGAAAGTGATGTGCTTTCGAGGTTTTTTTATTTCATTGATTCTGTCTTACATTTGAGGAATATATAGAAGATTTAAAAAGCGTGATTGTGAAAAAAATAATTATTTACATTTCAACTTTAGTTTTATTTATTCAAAGTTGTCAGAATAAAGACAAAAGTCAATTAAAAAATAATCCTATTGTTAAAGCCGATTCTTCAAAAGCAAAAGAAGTTGATCCTAATATCAGTAATAAAGAGCAAATAGAATTAGTTAAAAACTTCATGAAATGGTATATTAACAATAGTAACGTATTAAATAACTTCGATACTATTGGCGGCGGACCAATGGACGCGCAGGAAAATGAAGAGGCAAAAAATTATTATGTAGATTTTAGCAAAGTAGAAAAATATATTGAAGAATTGAAAAAGAGTGGTTTTTTAGCTGATGTCTTTCTTAAAAATGAAAAACAAATATTCATAGAAGGAGATAAATATTTTAAGAAAAATCCTGAGAATGACAGTCCTCCGTTTGGATTTGATTATGATCGTTTCTTTTTCACTCAAGAATCTCTTGAAGATGTTTTGCCAAATATTGAAAAAAGCAAATATCTTGTTAATCAAAAAAATGATTCTATTTCAGAAGTTAGATTTTATCTGCCTATGACCGGAGTAAATTATAAGTATACTTTAAAAAAAATAAACGCCAGATGGGTTATTGAAAAAATAGACTCAGAGCAAAGACCATAATAAATAGTTTTTTGAAATAGAAATAATTCATTAACGAAAAAAAAATAGAATATGGCATTTAAACATCTATTCAAGGCAGAACTAAACTGGACTTCAAAAAAAAATCCAGAAGAAACAACTTCAAAACTTTACAGCAAAAGTCATCAAATTAAAATTGAAGGAAAACCAGTTTTAGATGTTTCGGCAGCTAAAGCTTTTAGAGGTAATCCGGAATTATATAATCCTGAAGATTTATTGTTGAGCAGTTTAGTTTCCTGTCATATGATGTCGTATTTATATGTCTGCTCCCAAAGCGGAATAGAAGTTCTGGAATATTCAGACAATGCCGAAGCAACACTAGAAGTAAATCCGGACGGAAGCGGACGTTTTGTTGAGGTTAAATTATATCCTAAAGTGAAAATCTCAAATCCGGATCAAATCGAGTTGGCTTTAGAGTTGCATTTTAAAGCAAATCAATTGTGTTTTATTGCCAATTCCTGCAATTTTCCAGTTTTGCATGAGGCTGGTTGTGAGGTTTAACTAAGGTGAAAAATTATCTAATTAAATTGTATTTGTGAATAATCTTCTGTTTTTAATATTGGTCAAAAGGTGTGTCGTAAACCTTAGGTATCCACTTAAATGCACTATGATCGCAACTTACATGTCCTAATCCGGGCCAGGGCAAATGATAAGCAAATATAAGTACTTTGCTCTTTTCGAGTATTTCAAGCATGTTTTTGCGTGTAGTTATTGCCAGGTCAAAATCAGTATCAAATAAAAAACCCCATTCAGGATGTGTGAATAAAAGTACATCTGAATGGATAAGATCTGCTATGTGTAAAATTTTTTCATCATGCGAGAATATATCCAAAAGTGTATGTCCAGGAGTGTGTCCTGGTGCAGAAATTAGGCGAATGCATTCAAATAGTACTGCATCTTGTTTCGTTAATTTTAGTTTAGGTTTAATAATGTTTAAAAGATCGTTTATTTTGCTAACCATTTTTGAAATTAAAGCAGGGTTGTTTTGTAAAAAACTTTTAGAAAAATCAGGCTTACTGGAAGTCCAGAAATCATATTCTGTTTCTGCTAAGTAAATAGTCGCATTTGGAAATGCAAGATCTTTTTTCTGATTTACTAATCCTGCGATATGATCTAAGTGGCAATGTGTGATTATAATATCAGTAATGTCTGTACTTTTAAAACCAGCAAAGATTAGTGATTGTTGTAAATAACCAGCTGTTGATTCTTCGCTCCCTAATCCGCTATCAATTAAAATTAATTGATTTTGTTTTTTTATAAGCATGATATTAATACTTAGGTTGACCTGCTCCGTTTGTCTGAAATTTTGCTGAAGCAATTCTTTGATGATTTCAGGTTTAGTAGTCGGTCCAAATATTGGATGTGCTGGTTTCATGATTTGATAACCATCGCTCATGATGGTTATCTCTAATTCTCCTAAGTTAAAACGATTAAAGTTTGTGCTGTTGTTGTATTTGTTCTTTGTCATTTTTAAGTAGTGCTGTTTTAGTTATGGTCTAAATTCAATATTTTATTATGGGGCTGTTTTTTTAATTTGTGTCAAAATTATCTCGATTTATTATATTTGCATAATTCAAAATTTAAATGCAACGCATTAATAAAATTAAAGTATGATAAGAGATTTACTTGATTTAGAATTATTGCGAACCTTTGTATTGGCTGCAGATTTGAAAAGTTTTACAAAAACAGCAGATCGGGTTTTTCGTACCCAATCAGCAATAACTTTACAAATGCAACGATTGGAAGAAATAACAGGTCATAAACTTTTTATAAAACAAGGAAGAACCTGGGAATTAACAAATAGTGGCGATTTACTTCTTGGATATGCACGAGAATTATTAGAAATAAATAATAAGGCTCTACAGGCATTAGCTCAGGTGTCTGTAACAGGGCAAGTAAGGTTGGGTATGCGAATTGATTTTTCAGAAAAAATTCTTGCCCTTGCATTAGAGCGTTTTAATCTTCTTCATTCGCTGATTCAATTAGAAATAATCATTGATAGAGAAGAAGTGCTAATGCAAAAATTAGATTCTGGAAAATTAGATTTAGTTGTAACTTTTGGGAAACACGTTCCGGAGAATGCTATTTCTGTTGGAAAAGTACCATTGAGATGGATTGGTAATAGAGACGAATCAATTGCGCTAAGAGAACCATTGCCATTATTGTTGTTTGAAGCTCCTTGTGTCTTTAGGGAAATTGCAATTGAAACACTTCAAAAAATGAATTTAAGTTGGCATCCTGTTCTTACTGCTAGTAGTTTAGCGGGTATATGGGCAGCCACTCAAGTGGGATTGGGTATAACTATACGTACAGAAATAGGGTTGCCGTCTGATTGTATTGTTTTGTTTCCGTCTTCAAATTTACCCGTTTTACCTGAAATATCTATATTTATACTAAAGCAATCTAAAAGTTCATCTGTTGTTATAGAGAGTTTTATAACGATATTATGCAATGTTTTACAAGAACAACTGAATGAAATATCTAATAAAAAATAATCATTGTTGATTTAAAATACACAATAAACCAAAAAAACCTCTTCAGTTATGAAGAGGTTTTTGTACCCTTTACAGTTGAATTGTCGAACTTGTTTATTGAGGATTTGAAGAAATTATCGTTTGCATATCAGAAACTAAATAAACAATTAAGGGATATTATGCCTTTTTAAATTGTATTATAATCAATTTTATTAAAGCGAATTGTTTCATTTTTAAGATTTGACCAATCAAAATCATAAAGTTCAGAGTCACTCCAATCATCAGGCCAGTCAACAATTAAGAAATTACCAATACCGAAGCCTCCTCCGAAATAAGAATCTGTATTTACTCCAAGACTTTGGTTGCCTGGATTAAAATCTTCAGTTCTAAATTGAGAAGAGAGTAGTACACATAAACCCGCATAAGCATCAATTAAATTACTGAAATTAGCAATTTCAAAATTATGAACCCTATCATGTTTAGACTTGTTGTAAGCTTGATACCATGGTAAAGGTCTGTTTTGTTTCCATTCGTAAAAAGGTTTTCTAATATTTGTGGTTCCCTTCCAAAAAGGAAGTTTAATTGAATAATCATCTAAATGATGAGTTTTATTTACAATAGCAAAATCATTTATGTTCCAACTATTTTCTTGACGGATTACATTATATCTATCCACTGGATTAAAGATGTTTTCTCGCAATATTGCTTTGAAATTTGCTTCAACTTCAATACAAATTCTGATTAACAATTCGTGTATTCTGAAAGAATATGTTGAATTGTTAATGTCTGAAGGTTCAACAAATTCAAATAATTTGATTATATCTTCTTGAATAATTGAAAAAGCCCTTGTGTAATATTCTGGATTGTCAGAATAAGAATGGTCTACAATATAAGCCCAGCTACTATATCCCGAGTTAGGGCTTTGCTTTAAAGGGCGATAATTTCTGTGGAAAGGCTTATTTAAACTCATTTTTTAGATTTTTAAATTTTATTCTTTATAATTGACTTTAATTCGTCCACAGAATAATACTTTCCAATATTATTTTTTCTATGAAGCATCCTATGACAATTAGAACAAACAATTGCTAGGTCTTCGACCTTCGTAATTCTAATTCCTCCAGTTGCTATTGGATTTTTATGATGACATTCTATAAATCCTTCTCCTAAATTTGGGTATTCATCTGCGAAATTGAATGAGCATACTTCACAATACAATTTATTAAGTAGACTAGCTTGATTTTTGGCTTTTATTATAATATCTGCATTTCTTTCTTTGTATTTATGAAGTTTGAGTTTTGTTTTCTCACTACCTTCTTCCACTCCATTCTCGTAGAAATCAATTTGTTCAAATTCTATATTTGACAAATTTTCTAATAAGTGAGTGTCAATTTCAAATAAGTTACTGATGAATTCCTGTTTTTGTAAAATAGTTAAGTCTCTATTCTTATTTTCAATAGTATCTATTTTACAAATTTGACCTCGATTACATTTATATAAACTCCATTCATTATTGATTGGGTTTGAATTTCTTGGTTTTCCAACAACTCCCACTAATCTTACATAAGGATGTAATGTATTATCTATTTTATCAATATGATTGTCTAGTGGAGTAATTAAATGTGTCATATACCATCCAGCGGGATATTCCAAAGTTTGTAACATTGATTGAAAGAGCACAATTATTTCTCCAGGTTTAGCTTTTAAGTAATTTGTTGGATACCATTTGGGGTTTTTGGAGAAATTTAATAAGAATGTGTCTCCCAGATTATAGTTTGTATATGCCCAAGCTTTACCATTATCTCTTGTTACACTTTTAATCCATTTTACATTTAAGGGGTTTAGCATTTTATTAAAATTAGAAGGTAAATGTACTAATGAGTATTCAATTCGGTTTAATTGTTTGCAATTCTTATGCCCGTTTAATTTTCTGGATTTTCTGTTATGTTAGTTTTTTTGTGTTGATGCTCCGAATTACTTTTTTGAACAGAATTTCCAAGTTCTTTAAGTTTGTCATTATATAGACAATCTTCGTATTTTGAAATCCAATTTGTTAAAAGCCTACAATGGATTTCTAATATTTTATTTGAATCGCAATTACAATTTTCGGTGCCTTCATATATTGCATAAATCACGCCACGAGGAGGACAACTATCACAAATATTTGGAATTGGAGAAATTACAATTGAATAATCTTTATCATTTAATCTTAGCTGTTTACAAATGTATTTACTAAATAAAATGGATTCACTTATTGCGGATATCAAATGGAATTTGAATTCTTTTTCTTTAGAATTAAAATCATACTCAAAATCTCCAAAATATTTGCTGAAGTTTAAATCATCTTTAAAATTAAAATTCTGAACGGACTCACTAGGGTTGTTTTCTGTAAATGTTAGAATATCATTAAGATAAACACCATTGGTAAAATTTAATTTATCAACTTCAAGAAAATAATTAGTCCTATTTATAAAGTCATTTAATATATTTGAAAGACTTTCTTTAAGGTCTTCTCTACAAATTGCGTCGTCAATTGCATCATAAGACACAGGACATGTATTAGTGTTTAGTGACATTATTGAATGGTCAATAAATTCAAAAACTTTTTTTTGTCTATTATGGTGTTTTGTTAAAACTTCTAAATCTTCTTTTGCTGTTAAATGTTCTAAAATTGATATTGGAAAATTCTTTTGATTAATTAGAAATTTATATTCCAGATAAATATAAATTGTGAGCAGGAATAAAAACAATAAAAGTATCATAAAGGTAGCTTTAGAAATTTCAAAGTCAGTAATTAAAGCACCTAATAAAGCACCTCCGAAAAGGAGAACTATTGATTTAAATAAGCTTTGCATTACTAAATCTTTCTTGTCAAAATTGAAATACAATTCTAATTTATTATATAATTCAGTCATAAATATTGATTTTTAAAATTGGAATAATGTTATAATTATTTAATCTGACAAATGATGTTAATAATGTAAGGCATATATTTTTCATTGTATTAAATCTATTTTTTAGTTTCTTCGTACCAACAAGTTAAACAGACCCATATTTCTTCATCTCCTAAATCTTCGTCTTCAAGTAAGTATTTTACATTGCCTTTACAATCTTCTTTAATACAATCTTCTCTTATGACTCCAAAATCTGTTTGACAAATTATACAAGACATATCTGTTGATGTTGGTTCGTTTGGATTAAGAAAAGCCCATTTACTATCAGGTCTTAGTGTTCCTTCAGTAGTAATTTCTTCAGCTTTTTCCGTGCAAAATGGACAAAGATATTCTCTAGCGGTAATATTTACAGAAAAGTGATTTTTTAACTCTCCTTTTCCTAAGAAAGCTCTTAAATATTCCATTCTCATGTATTGATTGATGTCTTGCCATTCAACATGAGAATCATCATGGTCAAATCCAGGATGTTCATAAAACTTATTCAATACTGAATCCCAAAAGCTATCTTTTCCTAGTAGATAAGTAAATGAATTTAAAATTAATTTTAATACATATTCTGGCGCTAGATTTTCTGTGCCTAATCCATGAACAATCTTATTACGCTTAATTCTTATATCTTCATAGTGGGTTGGAAAATCATCATGTATTTCTTTTAAATTAACACAAGCATAGAATGTTTTTAATAAGTCATCTCCACCAATTGTATTGAAATCAGAAAAAGACTCATCTCCGCTATTTGGTAAAGTTTTCCAATCACTCCTTTTTCTATCAATTAAAAGGAGTGGAGATTTTTTGCAAATTTCAGATTTAAGTAATCCTTCAATTGCTTGATGAATTAGTACAAGAGAGGTTCTTAAAACAATCTGATTATAATTCCAAATTTTATTGCGAGGAGTTTCGGGAGTTAATGCATTATCTACATTGCAAATATTATCATAGGCTTGAAGTAAACATTCGATGCCTACATTTTGATATTCACTTGAATTAGGTATATCTTTTATCACTTGATAACATGTTTTTTAATTGCTTACAATATAAACATATTCTTGATAAAATTTTATTAATTTTAGAACCTAATTAATTTCAAAGAATGATAAAAACTGAATTCGGAACATTTGATGGAGACAAATGGGAATATATTTGTCAAATTTGTTTTAAGCAGAATTTTAGAGAAGAAGTTTATATCGAAGTTAAAGCAACGCCTGGCGATTATGGGATAGAAGGCTTTACTCGTACTGGTAAAGTTTTTCAGTGTTATTGCCCTGATGAAACATATTCAAGCTCTGATTTATATGAAAAACATAGGGATAAAGTAACTAAAGATTTGAAAAAGCTTAAAACCTATGAGAAACAGTTAAAGGCTTTTTTAGGAGACACTAAAATCAACAAATGGTATTTTGTTACTCCTCTTCATAGCAAGAATGATATAGTTGCGCATTGTACATCAAAGAGAGATGAAGTTAAATCTTGGCAGTTGTCTATTATTGATAATGAAAATTTTGAAATTATTTTTGAAGATATTAATTTTCTTCATCCACACCTTACACTAGCTTTAGATTCTACTAATCAAAAAATTAATTTATCTCCGAATGATGAAATTACTGATGGAGAAAAGTTAAAATGGAAAGGTAGTGAAATATCATTAGTTGAAAATGCTCAGAGAAAACATTTATCAAGGTTTGACAGCAGTGCTAATAATGTTGAAGAAAGAGTAGATATATTAACTGAAAAAACAATTGCATCTTTTTTAGGCGGAAATATATTATTGAGGACGTGGGAAAACCAATATCCTACAGAATATGAAAAATTTTTAGCAATTGTTAGTCTAGTTGAAAACGAAGTAGTGGAAAAATGTATGTTTCCTGTGGAAGATAAAAATAAACTATATTTTAGCTTTAGAGATTTAGTCACTGATAAACTTAATATTGCATTTCCAAAATTAGAGCAGGAAATGATTATTAATCTGACAAATCAAGTAATGGCAGACTGGATTCTGAGATGTCCAATAAATTTTGAATAATTATGAGTGATTTTGAAATTAAAAGTTTGAAATTTTCTAAAAAGCCAATTTCTATTCCCGCAGATTATAGACCAATGTATAAAATTGCTCAAATTGTAATGATTTTAAGCATTACTTGTACTGGAAACAAGTCAAGTTTATTGAAATTACATCTGTTGAGTTGGGCTTTAAAAAATGATGAAAATAAAGATGAAGTTTTAGAACTGATTAAGAATAATTATGTTGCAGAAATGACAGTATGGGGTATAGAACCTGCGCTTAATAGAGCTTTATTGTTTTGCGTAGCTGAAGATATTTGTAAAATTGAAGGAGGTAAATATTTGTTAACAGAAAAAGGTAAAGGTTTTTTTAAACTTATAAAAAAAAATGATGTTTTTAATGAAGAATTAGAGTTTTTGAATTTCGTAGGGAAAAGAAAAATAACGGATAATAGAATAGAATCTATTTCAAATAAATGGTCATTATTCAATGTTGAAAATTAATAAAATAAAGTTTGAAATAAATACAATATCAGGATTGTATGGCTCACAATATGAGTTTACTGAAGGATTAAATATTATTAGAGCCAATAATACAAGTGGTAAAAGTAGCCTCTTTCAGGCAATAACATATTGTTTGGGTTTTGAAGAGATTATTGGAGGAAAGAATGAAAAGACCATGCAATCAGTTTTTAGAGACCAAGTAGAATTTCCCGAAGGTTCTTTTCATCAAGTAATCCAGTCCTTTGTTTATCTTGAAATTGAAAATGAGAAACAAGATATTATCACTATAAAGCGGAGTGTAGCTAGCAATTCAGGTAGGAAACCACAACTTGTAGATGTTTATTTTGGTAAATATATTGATGAAAGTGAAAGTAATATTGTTGATTTTAAACCGATGTACATTCATGACAAGGGTGGTGCAACGGATGAAATTTATGGGTTTCATTTATTTTTGGAAAACTTTTTAAATTGGTATCTTCCTAATGTTTTAACTAATTCTGGAGATTCAAGAAAGCTTTATATACAGCAGATAGCTTCATCTTTTATGATTGAGCAAAAATCAGGCTGGTCTGATTTTTTTGCAACAATGCCATATTACAGTTTAACAAATAAAGAAGCTAGAGCAATAGAGTTTTTATTAAAATTAGATGTAACAGAAAACAAAAAGAGAAAACAAAGAATTGCTTTTACAAAAAGATTAATTGAAGAGAAATGGATATCACTAAATAATCAATTCGTTAGGTATGCTGAAAAAGGTGGAGGAAAAATAATTGGTATTGAACAAAAACCAATTATTATAAACGATTATAGTAAGATTAATGTTTTGCTAACTAAAGATGAAGTCGATTATTCAATCTCTGATTATATTGATTTACAAATCGAAGAATTAAAAGCCACAGAGAATAAATCTATATATTCTGTGGGTCAAAATATTTCCAGTGATGAATCTCAATTAGAGAAATTAAATCTTTTTATAAATAAACTGTCCTTAAATTTTGAATTATTGTCAACAGAATTAAATTTTGATGTAGATAAACTTCGTAGTTATAGAAATCAGTTAGATTTACTTAAAGATGATTTGCGAAAAAACAAGGGAGCTTTAAAAGTTAAAAACCTAGGCTCAGATTTTAATTTAAAAGTTGCGAATAATAACTGTCCAACTTGTAATCAAGACTTAAAGGATTCGTTATTACCTTTGGAAGTAGAACAAATTCCAATGCGCTTGGATGAAAATATTGATTTTATCGACGCTCAAATAAAAATGATTTCGGTTTATATTGATGGTCAGAAGAGAACAATCAAAGAAAAAGAAAAAAAGTTGGATGCTTATAGGGCAAAATTATCAGAAGCCAGAGCCAATGTAAGACAAATTAAAAAAGAATTAATTTCTGATGAAAGACTTCCATCCATTATTGAAATTGAAAATCGTCTTAACCTAAAAAAAAGAATAGAGTTTTATAGTAAATATCTGGAAGATTTCAATCTTTTACTAGAAGATTTAAAAAAACTTTCTAAAGAATGGGAAAAAATTATCTCAGACGAAAATGGATTGCCTAGAAATTATTTCTCAAGTTTGGACAATGAAAAATTAAACTTCTTAGAACAGAATTTTAAAATTTTACTTAAGGAATTTAGCTATACAAGCCAACAAAGTGAGGTAATTCATTTGTCTAGGGAAAACTATTTACCTGTTATACGTAAACCATTTGGTGACGAAACAAAAGATTATGATATAAGATTCGATTCGTCTGGGAGTGACTTTATTAGATGTATTTGGGCTTACACATTTAGTTTGTTAAATACTTCTATAAAATTCAGTGGTAACCATCCAAGATTGATTATGATGGATGAGCCGAAGCAACAGGATGCCGCAATTGAAAGTTTTCATAATTTTTTAAAAAAGATATCTCAATACAAAGATGCTCAAATATTAATTTTTGCTTCTTTTGAGAATTCTGATGAAGCATTTACCACAGCAACAAAAGATGTTGATTTTAACTTAATAAAAATTGATGGGAAATTAATTCAACCTATCTCAAAATAATATAGTTATCATCGAGGTATATTAATTTCGGCATCTTCAAAAGAAAAATGCAGTATTTCATTATAAGTTATAGAGTTTTTTTCAATTAAATCAATTGCTTTAAAATTAAATACAGTTTTGTTTTTGTCATAAATGACTGAGGGGAATAAGTTTAAATTGGGGGTTTTTAATTTTGCTTTTTGATAATCAAACGTATTTGATAAGGGAAGAAATATTTGAACGACAACATTCCCAAAACCAATTATACAAGTCATTTCGGGTAAAAAGTGATTTTTATAATAGATTCTTTTTGCAGAATATAATTCAGCAAAAGGTTTTCGGAATTTCCCCGCTTTTATCACAGTGATAAATGCAGTGATAAATGCATCTGTTTCACTTGACTTGTCTAGAATCCAATCGAACACATTTTTATAGTCTTTGATTTTTTCACTAGGTAAAAGTGACAACGCAATTTTAACAAGAGATTTATAAACTAGAAAAGGTTTATGAGGGGGCTTTCTAAATGTTATTGTGAAAGTCTTGTTCTCTTTACTAATTTGATAATCATCGAGATTCTGTAAGATAACATTTCGCTTGTTGTCATTGACTGTTATAATAGTTCTTGTATGTTCATTTCCATCTTCCGTTCTTGATTGAAAGGTTGGAACTTTTTTTTTCCCTTTTACCCCCATTATTGTTAAATAAGGTCTGAAAAATATAGATAAATGGGATTCAAATCTACTAAATTTATTATTACATTTATCACATTCGTCATAACTTATAATTTTATTTTCGCCCATAAGTTCAGGAATAAGATGAGCTTCAGTATTAAAAGTTGTATGTTGTTCATCTAAATTGCAAAATCTACAGCTCTTTGGATTATTAGAAATTGCTATAAATGTTTTTGTAGATTCTATTAGTTCATATTTTTGCCAAAAATCTAATACATTTTTATTCATAATAAAAGAAGTAGTTAATTTTAAAAAAAATGTTTTCTTAATTCGTCTAAGATAGTATATTCTATTTTTTTTTGCACAATAGATTTATAATCCGATTACTCCACTTTAATGTACGTTTACTAATTGAATCTTATCAAATAAATAAAATATTTTACATTTATCAAATGATTAAAACTATAATTGTAGACGATGAATACAACGCAAGAGAGTTCTTAGAAAAACTTTTAACACGTTATTTTCCAAATAAATTTCTAATTCTTGATAAGTGCGAAAGTGTTGATGAAGCTATTGTATCTATAGAAAAATATAATCCAGAATTAGTTTTTCTAGATGTTCAAATGCCTAACAAAAATGGTTTTCAACTTTTAAAAGAATTAAATAAAGTAAAATTTGAAGTAATTTTTACCACTGCTCATTCTGAGTTTGCAATTGAAGCTATAAAATGTAGTGCTTTAGATTATCTATTAAAGCCAATCAATTATATCGATTTGTTGGAAACTGTTAAAAAGTATGATGAAAAGCAACATAAAGCATCCCAAGAAGAAAAACTAAAGTTACTTCTGGAGAATATTGACACAGGAGGCTCTGAATTTAATAGAATAGCATTGCCGACGGAAAATGGATTTGAGTTGCTTAAAACGAACGCAATACTTTATTGTGAGGCAGATAGTAATTATTGTAAAATTGTCTGCTTAGATGGCAGAAATATAACTTTATCTAAAACTTTGAAATATATTGAAGAACTTCTTCCAAGTTCCATTTTTCAAAGAATTCATAAATCATATTTAGTAAATCTGAATTATGTTATTCGATTTAATAAAACCAATGAACTCCTTGTGGAACTTAGCAATGGGGAAAGTCTTCCTGTATCTGTTAGAAAAAAAGAAGAATTTATAAATGCTATCATTCAGAAAAAATAACCTTTTATTTATACTGTTTTGTTTTGTTGAAATAGCTTTTTCACAACAATTTCCATCGGAGAATTTCTCTACAATTGATGGATTGCCAAATAATAGTGTTTATTCCATATTTAAAGATAGTAGGGAAATTCTATGGGTTGGAACAGCAAATGGATTATCAGCAATTCAAAATGGTGGAGTGAAGAATTACTATGTTTCTGATGGATTGGCTCATAATAGTTGTTGGTCGATTGTTGAAGATAGAAATCATAATATGTGGTTTGGTAGTCATGGAGGAGGCTTGACTTTTTATAATGGCAAAAAATTTGAAGTCATTAGTAAAAAGAAAGGATTAATTCATGACAAAATTAGACGATTATTTATTCATAAAGATTTCCTTTATGTAGGAACAGAATTTGGAATTTCTGTGCTTGATATCAATTCTAAAAAAATCATTTTCAGTAAGAAAATTGTTGGTTGCAGGAATTTATTTCAAGTCATGGATTTT
Source organism: Flavobacterium chilense (assembly GCF_001602525.1). Classification (GTDB taxonomy): domain Bacteria; phylum Bacteroidota; class Bacteroidia; order Flavobacteriales; family Flavobacteriaceae; genus Flavobacterium; species Flavobacterium chilense. The sequence continues at coordinate 180,278 of NZ_LSYT01000002.1, read as the reverse complement.
GTTGAAATAAACTCTAAAATCTATTTTGGAACTTTTAATGATGGTTTTTGGCGAGTTGATTTGTCTACAGAAAGTATAAAATTGATAAATCATAAACAACCAGATATATTTTCAATTCATAAGAAAAATGATAGTCTTTTTATTTGTCATAGTGATGCAATTGGTAAATCCATAAGCAAAATTAAAATTACCGATTATTTAAAAAATGAAGAATCCAACATTCGTTTTGGGAGTAGTGTTTTTTGGAATTTTGTCACTGATAAAAAAGGAGTGACTTATGTAGCAGGTAATGGAATTAATTTTGCTACGGGGGGAATTTATAAGGAAGTAAATAATAAACTTGTTAATCTTAATAGAGAGTTTGGTATCGAAAGTTCTGAAGTTTGGAGTTTGTTTTATGATTCTTCAACTGACAACTTATATGTAGGGACTATAAATAAAGGACTATTTAAAATTGATTTGAAACAACAGATTAAATATTATCCTTCATCATTTTATAATAAATCAAAACTAGATATAGTATGTCTTAAGAAGATGGGGAATAATGAGCTTATTCTACATAAGGATGGGCTACTATTTCTTAGCGGAAAAGAAATTACTACTGAAATTACAAATCAGATGTTTTATAATTTTGCCAGTAAATGGTATAAAGAAAATTCAACATTTAGATATTTTGAACACAATGTGTCTTCTGATGCAAAGGCGCTAAAAGGTATTGAGTTAAGAAGCATTCAGGTATTGAATTCAGTTATTTGGGTCAATTCAACGATTGGATTGTTTGGAATTAATTCTAAAGGACAAATAACGCTTTATTCTCCGTATTCTGTAAGTGCTTATACTTTTTTGAATCAAAATGCAATAATTTATCAAGTTGCTTATGGCAAGTTTTATAAATCAGAAAATTTTAGAAATAATAAAGGTTTTAAAATATATGAGTTGTCAGACGAAAATACCCCAAGGGATGCTTTCGGCATTTATTCTTTATATGGTAAATATTATATTGCTTCTTCATCAGGTGGGTTGTATATCTTTCAAAATGATAAATCCGTTTCTTGTGATTTAAATAAAATATGGAATGAAAAAGAACTTGTTCAGGCTAAAGTTAATGATAAAAGTGAACTTGTAATTGCAAACTCTTTCGGAGATGTTTTTGTTATTGATGTTTCAAAAGGATTTAAAGTAATTAAAAAAATTAATCGAAAAGAGTTAATTGGTAATTCGATTTCATTTTTGGAATGCTACAAAGACATTTTGTTTATAGGTACAGAAAAGGGTTTAAATATTTATAAAAACGGCAGTACTAGATTAATTGATGAGGAACAAGGCTTAAGAGCTAAAGTTTTTACTTCCTCAAATATTGAAGGAACTATTTTAAAAATTGGAACTCAAAATGGTTATTATGAATATGACTTTAAAGATTATGTCTCAGCCAAAAACAATTCTATAAAAATAAAAGTTACAGGAATTGAAGTCAACTTTGAAAAGATAAATCAAAATCGTTTTAAATGGTTAAATTATAATTCGGATAAAATTGAATTACCATATAATAGGAACACGATTTCAATTGCATTTGAACCTCAATTTGCACTATATCGTAATAAGCTAGAATACAGATATAAGCTATTTGGATTAACTAATTCTAATTGGAGTAAATGGACAAAAGATAAAAATATTAATCTTACTTATCTGCCAGATGGTAATTATAAAATTAGATTACTAACCAAAGATTTGTACTCTGGTCAAATACATTCAAATGATATTTTAAATATTGTAATAACTCCGCCTTTTTGGAAAGCTTGGTGGTTTGTAATAAGCTGTTTTATTTTTGTTTTTGTATGTGGATACCTCATTTATATTAATCGGATTCGTATCATAAAAAAGGAGGAACGAGCAAAGGCAGAGGTTCAAAAACGTTTAGCGGAAACAAAAATGGAGGCATTGCAAAGCCAAATGAACCCTCATTTTATCTTTAACGCAATGAACTCTATCCAGAATTATATTATCGATAATAACACAGATGATGCCTTAATGTATATGGGAGAATTTTCGAAGATAATTCGTCAAACATTGAATAATTCATCAATTCAAAAAATTGCATTATCTGATGAAATTGAATATCTAAAATCTTATGTCGCCCTAGAAAATATGAGATTTAGAAATCACATTCAGTTTGAGCTTATCGTTGCTGAAGAATTAGATTTATTTGAAATTGAAATTCCTCCAATGTTAATTCAACCATTTATTGAAAATGTATTTGTCCATGCATTTGACTCTCATTCAGCAAATCCAAAATTAACTCTTTCGTTTACTAAGCAAAATAACTTTTTGTTATGTAAAATTATAGACAACGGAAAAGGAATGCAATTAATGAATTTAAATAAACTTCACACATCAAAAGGGATTGACTTAGCGAAAGAACGTATTGCCCTATTCGATGCTCATAATTCTAATCCTATAATAATTACTTCCAATTTAAAAGAAGGAACTACAGTGGAATTACGTTTTCAAATTCTATAATTTTTTACGATTAATCATAAAATCTGTACGAGAACTAGTTGTTCAAATTTTAATATTTCTATAGAGTTAGTTTTGGATTATATTAATCTTAAAAACAATACAATGAATAATTTAAAATTACTTATGAAGATTTTTTTCTGTACTTTTCTTATGACAATATCTTATAGTTGCAGTAGTGATATTGATGAATTAAATGAAGCGATTAATGCTGATGGCGTTAATAAAGATTCAAAAGTTTCATTGAAAATTAATGATATATCTTATCAGGAATATTTTGATTCAAAAGCCCCAACATATCAAAATACACACACCTTTAAATGGAGTAAAAATCAATATAGTGATGGATATTCTTTAAGAGGTTACATTGTTTATATCGCTTCAGCTACGGAAATTTCTTTAGAAGGCCCAGGATATATAACTTTTGATATTGGAAGTGATGTGAAACAAGGTCAAGTTTATGATGTTAAATCATCTAATTTTGATTTTAAGATAAGTTTCGGAGGGCTTTCGAATAGTTCTTATAGCTTACAAAACACTACAATTGGGCAATTAAAAATCACATATTTTGATGGTATTACAATGAGTGGCGAATTCACTTTTACGAATGTTGGGCGTTGGAAAAGTGATAATAAAAAAGAAGATGCTAAAATATCGGGCACATTTACAAAAATTGAGGAAGACAAATCTTAAGTATTCTTAAAAACGGACTACGAAAACTATTCAGAAATGAATAGTTTTTTATTTTTCTCCAACGTTCAATTTTAAAATCTGTACGATAACTAATTCGGAAAACATTCAAACTTCAGCAGATTTATATTCGCTAAAAATTATTATTAAAAACGTATAAATCAATTAAAAATAAGCAATGGATAAAAAAGAATTATTCCAATCAATGATTAATTCATTAACTGAATTTCAAATTATAGGCAAATTTGATAGTGGAGATATAATTATAAACTTCTTACCAATTGCTTCAGCAAAATTGTGCGATTTTGAGTATGCGATTTTCCATGACAAAAAATGGTATAAGGTAGTTGCCTCGAAAAAAGATTCAAAGATTAAAATATTTGAGCAAAATGATAATGTATGGGAAACGGTTTTATCCGTTTTAAAAGATGATTCTGTAGAAAATGAACCTGTGGATTTAATTGACCTTGCAAAACATTTTGTTACTGAAGCTAATGAACTAAATTTAGAAGGAGAACTGATAGGTAAAACTCTTTGGATAGCGGAGACACTATTTGGGAAGTTGCTTGGCTTTATTGACAATAATGAGGAATTTATTTCAATGGCTATAGAAATTGATTCTGAATTATATTTTAATCCGAATGAGACGCAACATAGTGATTTTGCATTTTTTTGTAAAATTACTAAGAGATATTATGATGCTTTTGTCAGAGTTGAAAAAAGTAAGTATTTAGGATTAACATCAAATGGACAAAAAATTAAATTTTAATATTATGAAAAGAATAGAATTAGAGCACTTGATAATATATATGCGTGTTCAATATGAAGATAACGCAGAAATAAATTCAGATACAATTCTGGATGAGTTTAACGCTACTGCAAGAGATATATTTACTGTTGATGATGATATGTTTAATGAAAACATTGATGATGTTAGAGAATTCATTATGAGTGATATTAGTATATATACTTTAATAGATTAGTTTTCTTGACAGACACTACACAAAAAAGCCACTCCATAATTGAAGTGGCTTTTTTGTGTTATTTAAAATCACTTATTTATTCAGTTGAAGGTGGAGTTAATTCAAAATTAAATATTTCACTTGGAGCAACATCTAACGCTCTGGCAATTTTGAAGATAGTACTTACAGTAGGATTTATTCTTACAGTTTCTATTCTAGCAATTTGTGAAAGAGTTATTTCAGAACGATAAGCCAGCTCTTCTTGTGATAGCCCTTTTTCAGCGCGTATCTCTTTTAATCGTTTAGCTAACAATTCCAAACCTTCTTGGTCGAAGATTAATTTTCTCGATTTTGTCTCATTCTTTTCCACTTGTCAAAAAGAACATATAAAAAACAAAATCATTATAGCACTTGTGCTATAATTTGTATATTTGTGATAATTTTTAAAAATCACATTAATTAAATTTTAACCAAAAACAAATGAGAAAAATATTAAATGCCGTTTTAAATTTTAAAAACTGCCATCGGCTTCTATTGATGGCAATAGTTTCCTTATTCGCAATCAGTTGTAATGATTTGCCAGCTGACCTACAGGCAAGAAAAACTGCTTGTATTAAAGAGAATGAACGATTGATAGCAAGAGAAGATACCATAAAGATGGATTGGGAATATGAAAAAATAATTGTGGACTATACTAAATTGAACGAGGATATCAAAAGCTATACGTCTGACTGCAATAAAAGAGGAATATCAAAAAATAATGATGAACTCATAAATGGAATCAAATACAGAATAGCCACCTTCCAGAAGAAGTTAAAAGAAAAAGAGGAAAAACCAACTTATGGCTATAGTTCGTCGTCAACTAGTTCTTCAAGTAAAAAATGTTCATGGTGTGGAAAATCGTTCAGTGGAACACATTACACACATCTTGGAAAAATATCAGAATGTTACAGTACGGATTCTTCGACTTCGATAGGAATATACTGCTCAATGAAATGTTGCAGTGAAGCCAGAAGAAGTACTTGTCCAACCTGTAGATAGTTCAAAAAAAAAAGCAACTCAAATTACGAGTTGCTTTTTTTAGTCTTAACTTAAATTTTCATGATTTTTTGGAATTGTATTTGTAAAATTTTAATCATTTATTATAGGGATTTTTGAATCTCTAATAGAATCTTTAACAATTTTCTCCTTCATTCTTTTGTTGCCAATGCATGCAGAATCATCCAATAAATCTTCAAATTTAAAAATTCTTATTTCGCTTGGTCTTAATTTACCGTTCCTGTCTTTAACAAGCTTATGACACTTCACAAAAATATATTTATCATTTGAATATAGTATTTCAAAAGTTGCAGAATTTTCAATTTTTTCAGCTTTACAAATCAAGTTGTCTATATTTTTTAATTCAGCAGGAAGTAGAAAGACATCATGAAATTTCACCATGAATTCAAATAACATTGTTACTTGGATAAATACTAAGATTACACCAAAAATAGGAGCTACTTTTCTGAAGTGGTGAAGTAATTCAACATCTTTACAGAAGTATATTGAAAGATTTATAAAGGCAAAAGCGAAAAGTGTAATTAATATATTTACGGGAAAGTATAGAAATAAGCTTGGTATTTTTTCGATATTCGCTATGAAATAATCATTGGAATATTTGGCAATAATCAGACAGCCAAAAACTAGGATTAGAAATAATATTGATAAAAAAATCTTTCCTCTTTTTACAGTAAAGACATTTTTTTCTGTATCATCAGTATTAGTATCATCATCGAGTTTTTTCCAAAAATAGAATAGGATAAAAACTGAAATCGAAAATATTGTTAAAAATAATAGTACAAGTAATCCGTCAGGTATAATTTGACTTACAGAAAAAAAGCGAATAAATGAAAATGAAATTCTTGAAAGTTCAATTAACTGCCACATACCGCCTAATAAAGCGGGTAAAATTACTATCAAGTTAAGATTGTTTTTTAAAAATTTAAGAGGCGATTTTTTAAAATTCCAATATATTTCTACAAGTTCATTCATTTGGTTTATATATTATATTTCTTTCCAAAGTAACATAATATATTGAACAATTGATTTGTTATTTATTTTAATGATTGTTTTTTAATTGCATAGAAAAAGTTGTAATTATTTCATTTGTCTACACTGCATTACTTTTTTTACTTTGGTTATCGTTGCTGAAGATGCTCCTGTAATTTTAGAAATTTCACGAATAGTTAAACCTTTTAGAAGTTTTTTGACAATAGTCTGGTGTCGTTGTAAAAGCTTTTCGTCAGTTTGGATACTTCCCAATTTTCTACCTGTGAATTTACCCAAAGCTTTGCCAATTGCTACACCCTCGGCAGTTCTAGTTTTAATACGGTTGCGCTCCATCTCGCCAATACTCCCCATCACTGAAATCACAAGTTTTGCCATTGGGTTTTCCTGTCCATTATCAAGAATGGTTGAGAATCCTTCTTTTAAAGATTTAAGATTAATATTGTTTTGAGTAAATAATTCAATAGTATTTAGAATATCTAATAAATTTCTCCCAAGTCTATCGACTGAATCCACTACGACAGTGCAGTAATTATTTTGACTTGTAATTTCATCAAACATTTTTATTGCCTCAGGACGTTGCATAAATGGAATATTTCCTTGAATTTTTTCAATGAAGACAAATTTTGGGTCATAGCCAATGTGATTTTTGAAATTCTCGATTTGGCGACTTGAATTTTGTTGGGTAGTAGAGATTCTAGAATAGAAGTAAAACATAACTTAGAATTTTAATTGATTTTCGCTTTAAAATTAGACTCTGAATTATTTTAAAACATTTGACTTATTTGATGATGCTTTAGCGAGGTTTAGCTGTTTTAGATTATGGTTATAGTCTAAAACTAAAACATGATTGAAATTTATTTTCCTTCAATCCAATCGATAACAGGAACCAACATATCACAATATGCTCCTTCAAAGGTTTTAACTACTTCACGATTTTTGTTGATGAATATTATTGTGTAATCGTCAACCCAACGAAGACAAATTTTTACCCATCCTTTGTGCTTTAATCCATTTACTTGAAAAGATAATCCACCTTCAAATTCTTTGCTTTCACTAATTGCGGAAAAGCTTTTGGCTCCCCATGCCATTAAAGCACTTCTGTCCGCATAATTAATTTGTTCTAGTATTGTATGTGCAATTTGCATCGTTCTTGATGTTGTTTCCATGTTTTTATTAATGACGTTAGTCTAATGCTCCAAAGCTTTTTATATATTCTTCAGGTGTTTTAGGATTCCAGAAGCTTTCAAATTGAATTGCAGTAACAGAATTTGTTCTGATTAGTTCTCCAAGATTTTTAATTGATTTTACGGATAGTGTTCCGCAATCTGTCCAAACTTGATTTATTCTAAAATCATTTCCTTTTGACTCTTCGTTTAAAACTGCATTACCAAAATCTTTTAGGCTAAAATATGGTCTATAGCCATTTTGAGTTACCAATTGAAGAGTTAGTCCTTTTAGGCTTTCTTTGATTTCTCTTAATTCTAATTTAAATTCTGTTGCTGTCATAAATCAAGTGATGCTTTATTATTATATGACAAAGTAAAGTAATATTTTACTTAAAAGCAAATATTGTTTTATTTTTATTAATATAAAGTAAGTCTTGCTTTATTTTTTGATTATCTTTGGATTGTAAAAAAAGTGAAATGGAAATATTACGATTAAAACAATTGATGAATTTGAAAGGAATTTCTAGAGAAGAACTTGCTAGTAGGGTTGGTGTAAGCATGACAACAATCTCCAATATTTCATCAGAGAAAAATTTGCCAACAATAAATTTATTGCTTCAGTTGGCAGAAGCACTGGATGTTGATATAAGAGAGATGTTTGTTCCGACTAAAGGTAGTTCTATTACTCAAAATGAGATTGAGGAAGCAAAAGTGTTTTTTGAAAAGGGACTGAAAATTCTTGAAGGAACAAAGCAAAAGTTTAATAATTAAATCATACCAAATAGAATTATGGAAGTTTTATCATCATTTATTTCTAATATAAAAGAAAAAACAAGTAATCCGTTTTTTGGAACATTAATTTTAGTATGGTTGATTAGAAATTGGGAACTGGTTTATACACTATTCAATTTCGATGATGATTGTACATTAGATGATAAAAAAGCTTTTATTGTCAATTATTACAGTAATAAAATCTGGTGGCAGGACTTATTGCTTAATATAGGACTTGCATTAGCTCTAATGATTTTAGGCTACTTTTTAATTGTGGGTACAAGAGTTATCGTAAATATTGTTAATCACAATGTTACTCCAAGGTTAAATGAATTAACGGTTAGTAAGTTAGTCGTAAATAAAAATAGATTTGAAACTGTAAGAAAACAGAGGGATGAATATTTTAATAAATTAGATGAAGCAGGAGAAAAAATTATTGGATTAGAACAAAAAAACTCTTTATCACAAAAGCAAAGTGTAGAATTAGAAAATGCAAATAAAGAATTAAATGTTGAGCTTAATGTTTTAAATAAGAAGCATAGTAATTTGAGCAACGAAAATGCTGGAAATATAAAGGCACTAGAAGAGAGTAGTATTGATTTAAAAGATAAAATTAAAGAAAATCAGAATCTATTTGTAGGGATAAGGAATTTGCAAAAAGACAATAATATTCTTCAAGAAAAAGAAACTGAAACGTATAATTTATTATTTGAAAGATTTGAAGATTTTGGTTTAAAAAATGATAAAGAGCAAATAAAACTTATAACTGCAATTCCTTATACGGTAATAGAAAAGTTTAATTTTTTGAGCAAAAACAATATGGACGAGCAGTTTTTTCAAATTGCGCAGATGATATTTGAGAAGGGAGAAACGTTATATCAATTTGATAAAAGTTTAATCAATAGTTACATGGATTTAAATTTGGTAAATAACAAGGATATCATTTTAGATAATCTTTTGGATAATCCACCCAACAGTAACAACATTTTTTTAACAGCAATTGGACATTCATTATTAATTTATAAAACAGTATTAGATATTTTGAAACATAAGAATTTCATTTAATTTGAATGTATGTGCTTAATAAATGTAAAAAAACTACAAATTTTGTTTTTTGATTAAAGTGAAATCGCATAAATGCTCAAATACTAGCAAATAAGGCTCTTTTAACGCAAAAAAGTTCGTTTAATACGTGCTCTTTATATTTCAAAATCGCTTCAAAATAGTTCAAAAAAGTGCTGTTTAAGTGCATAAAATAGCCGTTTTTGGCTAAAAATATTTTTTTGACATCATAGGTAATAAAGGCAGTGTGTTTTTTTTTGTGTATATAAAAGAGAGGTAACGAATAGAAGCATTTTGGTGATTTGATTTCTATGGGGGGAGGGCTACCCTAGGGGGGGGCTATGTAGAAGGGGGGTGCTATCAAGATAGGAGTGATATAGAAAAAGAATTGGTAAGTTTTTATGTAGATATAATTACATGCCTATTATACTTATAAATCTTTTTGTTGGTATAGTGTTTAAATGATAATATCCAATTGTTGCCGTAGGCTACCTTTTATTTTTTTGATGATGTTTCTTTGCAGAGAATAAGATTACTTCAATGTAATATGAATTATTTTATTCTTATACTTTTTCTTATTTTAATATTATTTGTATTCTTATTTTATTACTTTCCAGAAGGTATACTGTATCAGTTTTAGGTAGTATACCTATGTGTTTCTTATGGCAGTACTATGCTAATTGAGAGGTAGGGTTATGCTATTTTGAATCAATTCGGCCAATATATGAGAAAATAAAATAACACCAAAATTTATTTTTATTGGCTATCTCTAAATTCCGAAGTATATTTGTTATAAGTCAGTAAAGTGCGTTATTTGAGTGATTTAACGTTTGACAACTAAAGGAGTTTAGCGCCTAAAAAAGACAACTGTCTGGTAGATTAAATTCGGGTTTTGAAAAAACTATAATTAATAAACCTTCAATCAGAAATGGTTCTTCACCTTTCAAGAGGATTTATTTAAAAATCATAAAATATTTTAGTTTACAGTGTTAATCGGTCTGATTAATACTAAATAGTAATCCAATAAATCTTCAATTTGAATTGAGGGTAATAATATTATAATGCAATGTTTAAAAATAAAAAAATCGAATCTGACGGGTTAGATAATTTCCTTCGTTTATTTCCCAAAGTAATGAAAAATAAAGAGTTAACTCTTCTTCAGAAAATAATCATAAGTGATGTGATATCAAGACAAATTCAGGGACAACCATACTTTAAAACAAGTGGTGTTCTAGCAGAAGAGTTGGGAACTTATAAAAAGAAGACTATTCAAATGAATTTCCAATATTTGGAGAGTTTTGGCTATCTTAATACTAGACCATATAACGATGGAAAACATGCTAATGATTTACGTGAGGCTGAGGTTCTGCAAATTGAAAAATGGATATTTTCAGATGACTTTCTTGAAAAATCAGAGATTAGTATTCTACCAACAGTTAAGAAAAATAAGGATGGAGATTATGCATGGAATAGAAAAAGAAGAAAACGAAAATTAGTTTTTGTTGATGTTCAACAGTCGGAATTTTTCGAAGATGTTTTGCGTGAAAGTGTTGAGATAGATGAAGAGTTTTCTGAAGAACCAGATGAGGTGAGTGTTACTCATAGTAGTGATGGGAAGACTCTTCATAAAGGTTATCCTTTAATAAGTTTAGAGGATGATGTGGATAATGGATGTTCAATAGGAGAATCTTTTATTGAACAATATAAGTCTACTGGGAGTCTTCCATTTGAATTCGTGTATGTCGATTATGGAGGAGGAACAATTTTCGATGATGAGGTGCTTAGAATTCCTAATTCATCAAAGTATTTCCTGAAGTCTACATTGATGATGATAGATAACACATTATTTCCAGAATAATTTATGGAAATAAACAAAGAGTGTCTACTGGTCGTAAACATTCTGAACGGGATTTAGTCCCAATAACTAATCTTCCTCCCTAATAAAAATTGAGATGGGTGACTGAGAATAGAATTGTTAAGTATAACAGAGTGTAAAAAAAAATTAAATAGAAAAGGTGTTACATACACCAATGAAGAAGTAAAATTAATTAGAGATGTGCTATATAAATTCGCTGAAGTACATTTTAAAAATAAAGTAAATAAAATAAAGTAAAAACAAAAAGCAAATAGAATGAATAATAATATAAATGTAATAATATATTGCCGTGTGAGTACGGATGAGCAAGCTCAAAGAGGTTTTAGTCTTGATTACCAAGAAGAGTCATTAAGAAGATACTGTGAAGCAAGAAACTATAATATTGTTAAGGTATATAGAGAAGACCACTCTGCAAAAAACTTTAACAGACCAGAATGGTCAAAATTAAAGACTTATGCAAAAGCCAATAAAAAAGAAATTCATAAAGTCTTTTTTGCCAAGTGGGATAGGTTTTCTCGTAATGTGGAGCAGGCATTGACTGTTTTAAGAGAGTTTGATTCAATGGGGATTGAACTAAATGCATCTGAACAATACTTAGATACAAGTAATTCAGATAATAAGATGGTGCTGTCAATATATTTGACAGCAGGCGAGGTTGAACGGGATAAGATATCAAGTCGAACCATAGCAGGAACTTATCAATGTAAAAAAGATGGATATTTTACGGGAAAAGCTCCGTACGGTTATAATAATTTCCGCAATGAGCTTAAAAAGTCTACGTTAAAAGCTAATGACTATTCAATTTTCGTCAAAAGAGCATTTCATGAAGTGGCTATAAATATTGAACCTGTCGAAGTTATCCGAAAAAGATTGAGAGCAGATGGAATGAAGTTGGAAAAAAGCTCCTTTAGTGAAATGCTCAAAAATATCATTTATATAGGTAAGATATCAGTTCCTGAATACAAGAAAGAACCTGCGATGGTTGTTAATGGGAGACATGAAGCCTTAATTGACATTGAGACATTTAATAAAGTACAGGATGTCTTTAAAAGAAAAAGATGGCATGGAATAAAGCCTTCTCATAAAAATTTAGAATTTCCAATGCGTGATTTCTTAATTTGTGAAGTTTGTGGAGGTCAAATTACAGGTAGTTTATCTAGAGGTAGAAATAAAAAATACGCTTATTATCATTGTAGAAATAAATGTGAAACTAGGGTTCGTGCTGAGTATGCACATTCTAAAATTGGAAACATACTAGCTGAATTAGGAATTAATGAAAGTGCAAAAGGGCTTTATGTCGATATTTTAAAAGATTCTGAGTCTCAAATTAATGGAGATAAAGAAAATCAGTTAAAGCTAAAAAAAGAGCTTCAAAGGACTTTAAAAGGTAAAATAGAAGATGCGGAAGATATGTTATTGGCAAAAGATATTGATAAAGATAGATTTAATAATATCGTCTCTCGAATTAATAAAGAACTAAATGAGGTTAATAATGAAATTGAAATTCTGGGACTAAAAACAGACTCAATTAAATCAGATATTGAATCGGGGCTTAAGTTGCTTATGAATTTACAAGAATTCTTTGTGAATAGCGATTACGAAGGAAAAAGGATATTGGCAGGAGCTATATTTTCTGAAAAACTAATTTTTGGAAATGAAAATTGTCGAACCACTAAATTGAATGAGGTAATTGAGGTTTTGACTAGTAATAGCGGGACTTTAGAAGGTATTAAAAAACGAAAAGCCGTCAAAAATGACAGCTTTTCCGTTAATGTACCCGGAGCCGGAGTCGAACCGGCACGGTTTCCCACAGGTGTTTGAGACCAGCGCGTCTACCAATTCCGCCATCCGGGCTTAGCAGACGAAAAAATAATGAAATAAATCAATTATTTTAACGCAATAGAATAAGTAATTATGAGGTCATAATTGTGCTTATTCCTTTAACACGGTGCAAATGTAAAAAATTAAATTAAATGTTCTAATAAAAATACTTAAATTTTTCCTTTCAGTGTCCAATAAATTTTCTAAATTTGCACCTCGTTAAAACGAAGCACACACAACTAACTACACCCGAGGCATTTATATGTATTTGATTTTACTGTTTTTCAGTAAAATTAAATTGTACAAACGTAGCGGAATAAAACAACAAATTATAATGTCGCACCTAGAACCAGAAGCTAAAATTTTTGCTTGTTCACAAAGTGTTTATCTTGCAGAAAAAATTGCAGAACAATACGGAATTCCGTTAGGAAAAGTAACGATGTCAACGTATAGTGACGGAGAATTTCAGCCGTCTTACGAAGAATCAATTAGAGGATTACGCGTTTTTATCGTGTGCTCAACATTTCCAACGGCCGATAATTTGATGGAATTGTTATTAATGATTGATGCGGCAAAACGTGCATCAGCAAGACATATTACAGCTGTTATGCCTTATTTTGGTTGGGCAAGACAGGATAGAAAAGACAAACCAAGAGTACCAATTGGAGCGAAATTAGTAGCTAATTTATTAGATGCTGCCGGAGCAACAAGAGTAATGACAATGGATTTGCACGCAGATCAAATCCAGGGATTTTTCGAAAAACCAGTAGATCATTTATTTGCATCTACAATCTTTTTACCATACGTAGAAAGTTTAAAATTAGAAAATCTAACTATTGCATCTCCGGATATGGGAGGTTCAAAAAGAGCATATGCTTACTCTAAGTTTTTAGAATCAGATGTAGTAATCTGTTACAAACAAAGAAAAGCAGCCAACGTTATCGATACTATGGAATTGATTGGTGAAGTAAAAGGTCGTAACGTAATATTAGTAGACGATATGATCGATACAGGCGGGACTTTAGCAAAAGCAGCCGACTTAATGATCGAAAAAGGAGCAATAAGTGTTAGAGCAATTTGTACACACGCTATTTTATCCGGTAACGCCTACGAAAAAATCGAGAATTCGAAATTAAGCGAATTAATCGTAACCGATTCTATCCCATTAAAGAGAGAATCAAAGAAAATAAAAGTAGTGAGTTGTGCACCGCTTTTTGCCGAAGTTATGCACATGGTGCACCACAACAATTCCATTAGTGGAAAATTCATTATGTAAAAGCTATAAGCTTTAGGCAATAAGCCATAAGCTATTAGAAATTACAGAAAAAAGCCTAAAGCCTATGGCTTAAAGCTTACAGCAAATTAAGAATATTTATTAATAACTATATTTTTTTACAATGAAATCGATTACAATTAAAGGATCAGAAAGAGAAAGCGTGGGCAAAGTGTCAACTAAAGCCTTACGTAATGCTGGAGCGGTTCCTTGCGTGTTATACGGAGGAAATCAGGCAGTACATTTCTCAGCGGACGCTGCGGCATTCAAAAACTTGGTTTACACTCCAAACGCTCACACAGTTGTGATCGAACTTGGAAAAGGAAAATCATTCAATGCAATTTTGCAAGACATTCAGGTTCACCCAGTATCTGACAAAATTTTACACATTGACTTCTTTCAATTATTTGATGATAAAGAAATCACTATGGAAGTTCCTGTAAAAGTTGTTGGTACATCAAAAGGTGTTCTTGCTGGAGGTGTTTTACGTTTAAACACTCGTAAATTAAAAGTTAAAGCTTTACCTAAAAATCTTCCTGATTTTGTTGAAGCTGACATCACTCCACTTGAAATGGGTAACAAATTATACGTTACTAAAGTTGGAAAACCAGAGTACAAAATTATGCACCCGGACAACACAGTTGTTGCTCAGGTAAGAATTTCTCGTGCTGCTATGAAAGCTGCTCAAGAAGCTGCAAAAGCTGCAAAAGCTCCTGCAAAAGGAAAGAAAAAATAATTTTTTTCAAATCAATATAAAAAGCATCAATCGAAAGATTGGTGCTTTTTTTTTGAGGTTTTAAGATGCTAAGGTTCTAAGTTTTTTTACTGCGGGAGGGCTTCGACTCCGCTCAATCTGACACGTGTAATATTTGTCAGGCTGAGCGGAGTCGAAGCCCTTTTTTTGGGATTATTGTTTTTTTTAGAAGCAGAAAATCCCGTTTTTCATAAGACGTAACATTCCTGCCATTCGCTATATCTTTTCCCTGCTAAAGGAGCAGGAAAAAGGATGCCGTTCCTGTCAGGGCTAGTAAGAAAATATCTTTTTCATAAGATTCTAAGTCGCTAAGATGCTGAGGTGCTAAGTTTTTCGTCTTGTAATCAGGTCAGATAAAATAAAATCGGTGTACATTGGTTTAATCAGTGTCATCCGTGTGCCTTCCATCATGACCTTTGTGCAAAACCCTTGCGAACTTTGCGGTTAAATCACGGCCAACAGGCAATTATCTAATTCTCACATTTTCAAATTATCTAATTAACAAATTGCCACATTCTCTAATTAATCATACTTTTGCCAAATGATAAAATGGATAACAAAACTGTTTTCATCAACACAAAAAGAAGAGAACACAGGAGACAATGTGAAACCGGAGGTTCACGAACACCAAAAAAACAATATAAAAAGCGTGAGTAAAAAATATTTAATTGTAGGTTTAGGAAATATTGGTGCTGAATATGTAAACACCAGACATAATATCGGATTTAAAGTACTAGACTTTTTAGCAAAAAAGGAAGGTCTTTCATTTGAAACCGTAAAACTGGGATCTTTAGCTGAATATAAGTTTAAAGGAAGAACATTTCTTCTTTTAAAACCAAATACTTACATGAACCTGAGTGGTAAAGCGGTAAAATACTGGATGGACAAAGAAAATATTCCGCTGGAAAATATTTTGGTCATTACAGACGATTTAAACCTGTCATTTGGAACAATTCGAATCAAACCAAAAGGTAGTGACGGAGGTCATAACGGATTAAAAAACATCAATCTTGTCTTAAATACGCAACAATATACCCGTTTTAGATTTGGTATTAGCGATCAGTTTAAAAAAGGACAACAGATCGATTATGTTTTGGGAGAATGGAATGATGATGAAAACTCAAAATTGCCGGAACGTTTAGAAACTTCTGTTGAAATTATTAAATCTTTTGGAACTGCCGGATTAGAAAACACAATGACTACTTTTAACGGAAAGTAAAGATTTACAGGTTTTTAAATTTTAAAAAATGGATTTATAAATTAATTAAATAGAATAATAACGAAATAGTATTTTCAATTCCAAAGTTAAATGTCTAAATTTGGAATAAATTATTTATAAACCATAAAAATCCTAATATCATGGCTTTTGAATTACCACAATTACCTTATGCATATGATGCATTAGAACCACATATTGATGCACGTACAATGGAAATCCATTACACAAAACATCACAATGCATATACTACAAATCTTAATGCTGCAATTGCAGGAACAGATTTAGAGGGAAAAACAATCGAAAACATCTTAATAAACTTAGATAAATCTAACGCAGCAGTTCGTAACAATGGAGGAGGTTTTTACAACCACAATTTATTCTGGACTGTAATGTCTCCAAACGGAGGCGGATTGCCAACAGGAGATTTATTAGCTGCAATCGAAGCTTCTTTTGGAACTTTCGAAGAATTTAAAGCAAAATTTGCTAAAGCTGGTGCTACACAATTCGGTTCAGGATGGGCTTGGTTAACAGTGCAAAAAGGAGGGAAGTTAGAAGTTGTAGGTACTCCAAATCAAGACAATCCATTAATGCCGGAAGTTGCTGGTAACGGTGGAACTCCAATCTTAGGAATGGATGTTTGGGAGCACGCTTACTACTTAAACTATCAAAACAGAAGACCAGATTATATTGAAGCTTTCTTCAGTGTAATTAACTGGACAGAAGTAGCAAGAAGATTTGCTTTAGATAAATAAGAAAATAAAGTAAAGAATAAAGAGAAAAGACGAACGCAAATAGTGTTCGTCTTTTTTTTATGCTCAATTTTTGATCTTTTTTCTATTCTCTTTGTTCTCTTTTCTAAAAAAAATAAAAAAGGCAGAATCTCTTCTGCCTTTTTTGCCCCAAATCTACCATAAACTTAACCTACTAATGTTATGGTTCAGTAAATGTATGGCAGCTATTCTTATGAAAAAAACTTTTTAGATGAAAGGTAAATATATCCGACAAAGTAAGTGTAAAGGCTGAAAATGAAAGATTTGACTTTATTCTAATAAAAAAGGCGGAATCTCTTCCACCTTTTTTGCCCCAAATCTACCATAAACTTAACCTACTAATGTTATGGTTTAGTAAATGTATGGCAGGCATCTTTATCAAAAAAACTTTTTAGACGAAAGGTAAATATATCCGACAAAATGAATATAATCTCTTAAAGTTGAATTAGTTGAGTTTATTCCAATAAAAAAGGTGGAATTACTTCCACCCTTTTTGCCCCAAATCTACCATAAACTTAACCTACTAATGTTATGGTATTTCAAAAGTATTGTAGCTTTTCATTTCTACCAAACAAACAGGATGAACGGCAAAAAAAACCGATGAAATGCACAAATTAACCTTTTGTTAATACTTTTTTAATAAGCTCGCGCGTCTTTTCCTTCGTAAAAGTTCATAAAGGCACGGTTTACAACACGGTTTCCTCCCGGGGTTGGGTAGTCACCTGTAAAGTACCAATCGCCTAAATTTTTAGGGCACGCTATATGTAAATCTTCTACTTTTTGGAAGATGATTTTTACTTCGGCATTAATTTCCGGAGAGCTTAACATTTCTGCAATTTTATCTGAAATCTCTTCAGGTGTAAATTGATCGTAAATAGCTGTTACATAATTTACAACATCTTTATCTTCAAAGTTTTCCTGTGCTTTACACTTAGTATAAACTTCGTCAACGATATGATATAAGTTTCTTTCTTTTAATAAAGTTAAAGCAGCTCTAAAGGCAACAAGGCCTTCTAGTTTTGCCATATCGATTCCGTAACAATCAGGATAACGAATTTGTGGTGCTGATGAAACAATTACAATTCGTTTTGGATTTAAACGATCCATCATTTTGATGATACTCATTTTTAATGTAGTACCACGAACAATACTGTCATCGATAATAACCAGATTGTCAGTTGGTTTGATTACTCCGTATGTAACATCGTAAACGTGTGCTACCAAATCATCACGGCTACTGTCTTCAGTAATAAACGTTCTGAGTTTAGCATCTTTGATAGCAACTTTCTCAGTACGTATCTTTACTGCTAATAATTCTTGTAACGTTTCAGTAGTCAGTGTGTTTCTGTTGGCTAAAATATAATTGTTTTTTCTCTGATTTAAGAAATCCTGTGCAGCTTCGACTAAACCATAAAATGAAGTTTCGGCTGTATTTGGAATATAAGAAAAAACAGTATTGTCTGTATCGCTGTCAATAGATTGAAGAACAGCAGGTAAAATTAATTTTCCTAAATTTTTACGCTCCTGATAAATTTCAGCATCACTTCCTCTTGAGAAATAAATTCTTTCAAATGAACAGGCTTTTTTAACAGTTGGTTCCAGAATTTGGTTCATGGTAACTTTTCCGTTTTTCTTGATAATCAAAGCGTTTCCTGGATCAATTTCCTGAACACTCTCAAAAGGTACATTAAATACAGTTTGAATAACAGGTCTTTCAGAAGCTACAACAACAACTTCGTCATCCTGATAAAAATAAGCAGGACGAATTCCGGCAGGATCTCTAAAAACAAATGCATCACCATGACCTAATAAACCTGCCATAGCATAACCTCCGTCTAAGTTTTTAGCAGAACGTGCTAAGATTTTTGCAATATCTAATCTTTCTGCGATAACTGGTGAAGCTTCTCTTTTTGAGTAACCTTCGGCTTTACAGTCTTGGTACAATTGCATTACTTCTTTATCTAAGAAATGACCAATTTTTTCCATTACAGTAACAGTATCAGCCATTTCTTTTGGATGTTGTCCCAGTTCGACCAGATTTTCGAAAAGTTCTTTAACGTTAGTCATGTTAAAGTTTCCGGCCAAAATTAAATTACGGTGCATCCAGTTACTCTGACGTAAAAAAGGGTGAACACTTTCGATACTGTTTTTTCCGAAAGTTCCGTAGCGAACATGTCCTAAAAACAATTCACCAACATATGGAATTTCTGATTTTATTTTTTGAACATCATCGCCAATTTCAGGTTTCGCTTTTAATTCTTCACTGATTCGCTCATTGATTTGTTTAAAAACATCTTGAATAGGCTGTGAATGATTCGAACGAACTCTGCTAATGTAGCGTTGACCAG
This sequence comes from Flavobacterium chilense, assembly GCF_001602525.1. Taxonomy (GTDB): domain Bacteria; phylum Bacteroidota; class Bacteroidia; order Flavobacteriales; family Flavobacteriaceae; genus Flavobacterium; species Flavobacterium chilense. The sequence goes on along the minus strand of NZ_LSYT01000002.1, from coordinate 161,003 downwards.
GCTCAACATCAAATTTAATGCTGGCAAATCCGGCACCATCCTGACCACGGTTATGCTGTTTTTCCATCATCAAATACATTTTTTGTATTCCGTAAAAAGCAGTTCCGTATTTTTCTTTGTAATATTCAAGCGGTTTAAGAAGTCTAACCAAGGCTATACCACATTCGTGTTTTAAAGCGTCGCTCATTGTTTTTGTATTTTGTGTTGTTGTAAGTTGTGTGTAATAACGTAATAAAAAAGCCCCGTTTTATCGAGGCTTTAGGGCATTATATTTCTATGTCAAACTGAGTTAACGACTTAAATTGCTGTAATCGAATCGCTACTTCGGCTTTGCTTAATGTTTCCATCCTTTGAGTTCCAAATTTTTCTACACAAAATGAAGCTAAATTAGAACCATAAATAATTGCATTTTTCATATTGCCAAACGAAATGTTTTCGCTTTGTGCAATAAATCCTGAAAATCCACCTGCAAATGTGTCTCCGGCTCCTGTTGGATCAAAAACATCTTCTAATGGTAAAGCTGGTGCAAAGAATACTTCTCTGTTGTGGAATAAAAGTGCGCCGTGTTCTCCTTTTTTGATCACCACATATTTTGGTCCCATATCCTGGATTTTGGCAGCCGCTTTTACTAATGAATATTCACCAGAAAGTTGTCTTGCTTCTTCGTCGTTGATTGTAATAACATCTACACGTTTGATAACGTCCAGTAATTCAGGAAGAGCACAATCCATCCAAAAGTTCATAGTATCTAAAACTACTAATTTTGGTTTCTTCTCCATTTGATCTAAAACACTGCTTTGTACTAATGGGTGTAGGTTTCCTAACATTACAACATCAGCATCTTTATAGTTTTGAGGAACTTTTGGCTGAAAATCTGCCAAAACGTTTAACTCAGTTACTAATGTGTCTCTCGAATTTAAATCATTGTGGTATAAACCGCTCCAGAAAAAGGTTTTTCCGCCTTTTACAATTTCGATACCTGAGATATCGATATTTTTTGAAGTTAAAAGATCTAAATGTTCTTGAGGAAAATCGTCGCCAACTACAGAAACAATGGCCGATTGCAAATTAAAAAAGGATGCTGATAAACCAATGTACGTTGCAGCACCACCTAATATTTTATCTGTTTTTCCGAAAGGAGTTTCAATCGCGTCGAAAGCAACTGTTCCAACAATCAATAATTTATTCATTTTATGAATTTCGAATTAGGGTGCAAAGATACTCTATAAGTTACAATCTTGCAACGGTTTAGGTTCTCAAAATTTTCTTAAAAAAAGAATGTTATTTTTGAAGCTAAAACTATTGTAAATGAATAGATTGCATTTAATTCTTTTGAAAGATTAAAATATGATTTCCGGATTTAAAATTCAAGTCCTTTATCTAAAAAAATGTTTCAAATTTATACAGGGTTGTTTTTTAAATAAATTACAACTGATACTTCTTATCAAAATAGTTTTTCAAAATCCCAATCTGAATTAGAATCATAAAAGGAACTATTAAAATAGCATATAATGTAGTTTTAGAGATATAAATACCGGAAACGATTGCTGAGATTTTATCGGTATACGATTTTCCTATTTCTAAATTGTTTTCTGTTCCGGTAAAATATACATTATAAATAATCAAAAGAGCCAGGGCAACTCCAATAAAAATCCACGTTGAGATGGAAATTAAGGGTTTGTAAGGTTTGATTTTTACTTCTTCGGCAATAAGAATTTTGGACATTATATTTGAAGTAAAGTCGGCAGATGGCGATTCAAGAGTATTTTCGGCCATCATCTTTTCAATAAGATTTTCTATGTTTTTATCGCTCTCTTTCATAATAGTCTACTATTTCAGGTTCTAATTGCTTTTTTAAAATTACGGCTAATTTTTGTCGGCTTCTAAATAATTTCACCTTAACATTATTAGCATTTATGCTCATGATTTTACCTATTTCTTCTAAATTCTGATTTTCAAAATAAAATAAAGTTAAGAGGAAATTCTCTTCGCTAGGTAACAAATTTAAACAATTTTGAATTGTTTGCTTTCGCTCTTTATCTTCTAAAGCGCTTAAAGCATTGTCCATTGTTTTAATTAAATGAGATGAAAACTCATCTATTGATATATTTTGTTCTTCTTTTTTGTTTTTCTTCAAACGATCTAAACAGGTATTATATGCAATTTTATAAATCCAGGTTGAAAATTTAGAGTCGCCTTTAAATTTGCTCAAAGAGTTAAAAATTTTGATAAAAGTATCTTGTGCTACTTCTTCTGCCTCTTCTCTGTTTTTGATCATTTTTAATGCCAGAGTATAGATCATATCTTTATAACGATTAACCAGCATGGCGAAAGCATTTGTTTCGCCCTGTAGAACTTTATCGATATAATGTTGATCATTTAGTGTACTCATATTATATAGGACGACATGTTCTTTGTTTAGGTTACAGAAAATTCTAAAATAAATTTCAATATGTTGAAATTTCAAATCCTGATTTTAAAATTATACATAAGTATATGTTCTTTTTTTTAATCCTGAACTTTACGGAGTAAAAATAAATATTCAAAATTAGTTGATAATCAGTGATTTTTGGAAGTTGGGATTTAAAAATTAAAATTTTTCATCAATAGTTGTAACCTCAATTTAAAAGGTGTCGTCATATGGAGTATCAATCAATTATAAAAACATAAAATTATGGGACCACAAGTTTTAATACCAATTAGTCTTTTCTTAATGATCTTCGGGATTGTTTACCTTATTTATTCAACAAGAAACAGAGAACGTTTAGCACTTATAGAAAAAGGTGTTGACGCCAGTATCTTTTTAAAAGGAAAAATAAATGGAGGTTCAGCATGGAAAATCTTTGTTGTAAATCTGGCTTTCTTGTTAATAGGTAGTGGCGTTGGAATTTTTCTTGCTTTGATTATCACAACTTACACTTCTCTTAACGACAGTGCCGTTTATCCTTCAATCATTTTTATAATGGCAGGTATCGGACTTTTGGTTGGATTTAAAACAGCAAAAGATTTAGACAAAGAAGAATAGATTTTAAGTTAGAAATGAAAAACGCATCAAATTAATTTTTGATGCGTTTTTTTTATTCTTTAGATCCAATGGTTTCATAATATTCATCAATGGAAAGTTTGGGTTGCATTGATGCCATAACAGCCAATTGATCACAGCGCTCATTTTGCGGATGATTGTTGTGGCCTTTTATCCATTTAAAATCGACCTGATGTTTTCGGTAAACAATTAAAAATCGTTTCCATAAATCAGGATTTTTTCTGCCGGCAAATTTCTTTTTTTCCCAGCCCAGAACCCATTTCTTTTCAACAGAGTCAACTACATATTTAGAATCAGAAATTACAAGTACTTTCATATTTGGATTTTTCAATTTCTCCAGACCAACAATTACAGCTAAAAGCTCCATCCTATTATTAGTTGTCAAGCGAAAGCCTTCATAGAATTCTTTTTTATGCGGAGTTCCAACCAATTCCATTACTACACCATAACCGCCATTTCCCGGATTTCCTTTTGCAGCGCCATCTGTATATATATGTACTTCGTAATTCATTTTTTTAGACTTCTTAGGTATTAGATATTTAGATTTCTTAGATTTTTGGATGTTAGGCTTTTTTGAATTCGTTAAAAGTTTGACTGATAATCTAACAATCTAAGAAGTCTAACAATCTAACTAATCTATTCTTCCAATAATCTTGATATAATTTCCGGAAAATACTTTTGTTCCAGTTCGTGAATTTTTTCGGCTACTGTTTCGGGAGTATCAATGTCTGTAAGAGCGACATTTTTCTGAAAAATAATGGCTCCGTCATCATAATTCTCATTTACATAATGAATAGAAATTCCGGTTTCTTTTTCCTTATTGTTCACTATAGCACGGTGTATGTGCATTCCGTACATTCCTTTGCCTCCATAATTAGGTAAAAGTGCCGGATGAATGTTGATTATTTTGTTTGGATATTTCTCGATTATGTTTTCGGGAAACTTCAATAAAAAACCTGCCAGAACTATCAGATCCGGGTCGATTTCTTGTATTTTTTGTAAAACATTTCGTTCTAAAAGTTCGTTTTTTGAGAAGATTTCGACTGGAATTTGATGATTTTTTGCTCTTTCGATAACTTTTGCCGAAGCATTATTTGTAAAAACAGAAACAACCCTTGCAATTTTTCCTTTTGCAAAATATTTTATAATATTTTCGGCGTTACTCCCTGATCCTGAGGCAAAAACGATTATTTTTTTCATAATGAAACTTGTTTTGAGAATGCAAAAAACGGAATAAAAATCGAAAATAAATAGTATTAAAAGGGCTTTCTTGAAATTAATTTTATAAATTAGTGTTACATTTATAAACTAAATAGTTGTTTTAAAATAAAGTTTTTTATTTTTGCCAACAAATTAAATTCTAAAATTAAAGATTATGTCAGACATTGCATCAAGAGTAAAAGCGATTATCGTAGACAAATTAGGTGTTGACGAAAACGAAGTTGTAACAGAAGCAAGCTTCACTAATGATTTGGGAGCTGACTCATTAGACACTGTTGAGCTTATTATGGAATTCGAAAAAGAATTTGATATTCAAATTCCAGACGATCAAGCAGAAAACATTGCTACTGTAGGTCAAGCTATTTCTTATATCGAGGAAGCTAAAAAATAATAATACTGCACCCGATTTTTATATTCTATAAGTCGGGTGTTATTATTTTTTTAAAAATTAAATTTCGATTGATTTTCAATCACAAAGATATATTTATATTGTAATGCCCATGGCTCTTAAGTAAACAATACAGTTAAGAAAGCGTGGGTTTTATTTGTTTAAAGTACAAAATACATATTTATGGCATTAAGGCGAGTTGTTGTAACAGGATTAGGTGCACTTACTCCTATCGGGAATAATATCCAGGAATATTGGGATGCACTTGTGAATGGGGTTAGCGGAGCGGCTCCCATCACATATTATGATACAGAGAAGCATAAAACGAAATTTGCCTGCGAAGTAAAAAACTTCAATATTGAAGATTTTATGGATCGTAAAGAATCTCGTAGATTAGATAAATTCGCTCAATATGCTGTTGCTGCCAGTGATGAAGCTATCAAAGACGCCGGACTTACTAATGATAATGTAGATAAGACAAGAGTTGGCGTTATCTGGGGAGCAGGAATTGGAGGTTTAGAAACTTTCCAGGAAGAAGTAATTTATTATGCAAAAGGAGACGGAACTCCAAAATTCAATCCGTTTTTTATTCCTAAAATGATTGCCGATATAGCACCAGCACACATTTCGATGCGTAATGGGTATATGGGACCAAATTATACTACTGTTTCTGCATGTGCATCTTCTGCAAATGCATTAATTGATGCTTTCAACTACATTCGTTTAGGAATGTGTGATGTGATTGTATCAGGTGGTTCAGAAGCTGCTATTACAATTGCAGGTATGGGAGGTTTTAACTCTATGCATGCTTTATCTACAAGAAACGAAAGCCCTGAAACAGCTTCAAGACCTTTTGATGCAACCAGAGATGGTTTTGTTTTAGGAGAAGGAGCAGGAGCTTTGGTACTTGAAGATTACGAACATGCTAAAGCCAGAGGAGCAAAAATTTATTGCGAAATTGGCGGTGGCGGTATGTCATCTGATGCTTACCACTTAACAGCACCACATCCGGAAGGAATTGGTGTAATTGCGGTAATGAAAAACACATTGAAAGATGCAGGAATGAATCCTGAGGATGTTGATCATATCAATACTCACGGAACATCAACTCCATTAGGAGATGTGGCTGAATTAAAAGCGATTAGCGCGGTATTTGGCGAACATGCAAAAACAATCAATATCAACTCTACAAAATCAATGACAGGACACTTACTGGGTGCTGCAGGAGCTATTGAAGCAATTGCTTCGATTCTTGCTATGAAACACGGAATTGTTCCTCCAACAATTAACCATACTGTGGTTGATGAAAACATTGATCCGTCATTGAATCTTACCTTAAACAAACCTCAAAAAAGAGAAGTAAATGTTGCTATGAGTAACACTTTTGGTTTTGGTGGACATAATGCTTGTGTGTTGTTTAAAAAATTAGTTGACTAATTTCTGCATATGAATATTATCAAAAAAATATTTTCTAAATCCCGTTCTCTAGAAGACGGGATTTTTTTTGACACTATTCAGAAAATAGTTGGTTTTCAGCCTGCTACGATCGATTTTTATAAGAAAGCATTTACGCACAGATCTTCAAATAAATTAGACGAATCAGGACACCCAATCAATTACGAGCGACTTGAATTTTTAGGAGATGCTATGTTAAGTGCTGTAATTGCAGCACATTTATTTAATAAAGCACCCAATGGCGACGAAGGTTATTTGACCAAAATGCGTTCAAAAATTGTGAGCCGTGAGCATTTGAACGAATTGGGTAAAGATTTAAATTTAGTGCGTTTTGTTGAGAGCAAAGTGCCTATTCAGCATTTTGGAGAAAATATTCATGGTAATATTTTTGAGTCCTTAATAGGAGCAATTTATCTGGATAAAGGATATGCATTTTGTGAACGATTTATTCAAAAAAAAGTCATTACACCATACGTAGATATTGCCAGACTTGAAGGCAAAGTAATCAGTTATAAAAGTCTGGTTATAGAGTGGTGTCAGAAAGAAAAGAGAATCTTTCATTATGATATTTTTGAAGATAATGGTATCGATGGCCAACGTTTGTTTGGAGTTAAATTAAGTATTGACGACAAAGTTATCGCAAGAGCGCGGGCAACTTCAAAAAAGAAAGCAGAAGAAAAAGCATCACAAAGAGCTTATTTTGCATTTCAGGAAAAAATAGACAAGAAATAGCTACAAAATAGCTGTAACTATCTTAAAGCTATAACGTTTTCGTTTATAAATTAACAAAAACAAGCACATCTTAACTATAGATGCTCCGTTAGAAATAGTATATTTACAACTTGATTTTTCATGATATGGCAATTCATAGATTGGATTTAGACGAATTTGACGAAATTGATTATTATTTAATGGCAATTCATACTTCATTAGAAGATTACAGATTAGCCTATTTTATCAATAAAAACCTTCCGGTAAACTTAAGTAAGAGCAAAAACGAGATCCATGCTCAGACTAAAGAAGGCGAGGCAAATTTTTCGAGATTCTATTATTATGACACCGAAAAAGCAATTTCATGGAATTTGATTCAGAATAAAAATGAGATCATTTCAGTGAGTAAAGGTGATTCTCAAGATTTGTTTTCCAATGAAACGAGTGAGGTTTCGACAACAATTCATTTACTTCCTGAATTCAAAAAAGTAGATTTTTTCCTGAAAATAGACAATAGCGAAGAGGCTGTCGATTTTTCAGAAATTCAGCAAAAATTAAATACAATCGAAAGTATTGCGGCTATTTATGCCGTAGATACAGATAAAATAAAATCAAAAAACAATCTAATTTTTTAAAAAAAATGTTAACAAACAAGAAAACCAAAATTGTTGCTACACTTGGGCCCGCATGTAGTACGAGAGAGATTATCAAGGATATGATCGAAGCAGGGGTTAATGTGTTTAGAATCAATTTTTCGCATGCAGATTACGAAGGAGTAAAAGACAAAATTAATATTATTAGAGGACTTAACGAAGAGTTTGGTTACACTACAGCAATTCTTGGAGATTTGCAGGGACCAAAACTTAGAGTTGGTGTAATGGAAGAAGGAACTGTTGTACATGATGGTGATGAAATCACTTTTACAACGGCAGAAGATATTGTAGGAAATGCGCAAAAAGCATTTATGAAATATCAAAATTTCCCAAATGATGTAAATGTTGGAGAGCGTATTTTGCTTGATGATGGTAAACTTATTTTTGAAATTGTTTCTACAGATAAAAAGACAGAAGTTGTTGCTAAAGTAATTCAGGGAGGAGAGTTAAAATCTAAAAAAGGAGTTAATCTTCCAAACACAAAAATTTCTTTACCGGCTTTAACTGAAAAAGATATTGCAGATGCCATTTTTGCTATTGAGCAAAAAGTGGACTGGATTGCACTTTCATTCGTAAAAACTCCTCGCGATTTACAAGATTTACAAGAATTAATCGCGAAGCATTCAGAATATAAAATTCCAATTATTGCTAAAATTGAAATGCCGGAAGCTCTTGAGAACATGGATAAAATTGTGGCATATTGTGATGGTTTAATGGTGGCACGTGGAGATTTAGGAGTTGAACTTCCTGCTCATGAAGTACCATTAGTACAAAAAGACTTAATTCGCAGAGCAAAAACGGCTAGAATTCCTGTTATCGTTGCTACACAAATGATGGAAACAATGATTACAAGTTTAACGCCAACAAGAGCTGAAGTAAACGACGTTGCCAACTCAGTAATGGACGGTGCAGATGCTGTAATGTTATCGGGAGAAACTGCAACAGGAAATTACCCGGTACAGGTTATTCAAAGAATGACACAAATTTGTGAAGCAGTAGAGGATTCTCCGCTAATTCAGGTTCCACAAAATACACCGCAAATTAAAACAAAACGTTTTGTAACTAAAACAGTTTGTCACCAGGCAGCTTTATTGGCTAACGAAATCAAAGCTAAAGCTATTTGTACTTTAACAAACAGCGGATATACAGCTTTCCAGATTTCGGCATGGAGACCATCATCAGCACATATTTTAGTATTTACTTCAAACAGAAGAATTTTAACTCAGTTGAATTTATTGTGGGGAGTTAAATCATTCTTCTATGATAATGAAGAAAGTACAGATGATACTGTTACAGATGTAAATCAAATTGCAGTTGAAAAAGGATATGCAGTAAAAGGAGATTATTTAATCAACCTTGCAGCAATGCCAATTAAAGATAAAGGAATGGTAAATACCATGAGAGTTTCTGAAATAGAATAGTTCTCTGTAAAAAGAACACAATTTTTAAAAAAGCATCCAATTTATTGGATGTTTTTTTTTGCTATATACTTAAAAAAAATGAAGTTTTGATGTTCGATTTATCAAAATTAGAATCTTTTAATCATAAAAAAATAGTGTTGCAAATTGTGATTTGAAACATTTTGTAGCAAAATAAAACCCTTTTTATGTTGCAAGTTATAATTTGCAACAATGTAAAGCCTTGTAAATTAGGTGTTTTGGTTTTTTATTATCTAATTTTGAGGCACTTAATAAAAAGTTAAAAAAATACGGTTGCAAATTACCCCACTACCAATTAATAAAATAGTATAAGAGATTGCTTTTGTATAGGTTGTTTTCTACCCTAATCAAGTAGAAAATTATAATTCGATTTTTAAACTATCCCACATATAAATCAATTATTAACAAATCTTATTACCATGAAACAAAGTAAACTTAGAAATGCCATAATGCTTGTTGCATTAGTATGCTTCACAGTTGTTCAGGTGAAGGCTCAAAATGATAAAAAGCCCAATATTCTTATAATTTGGGGAGATGATATTGGTATAAGCAATATCAGTGCATACAGCAGCGGACTTATGGGATACACAACTCCTAATATTGACCGAATTGCGAATGAAGGAGAGCGTTTTTTACAATATTACGGAGAGCAAAGCTGTACAGCAGGACGTGCCGCTTTTTTAACTGGTCAACACGGTCTTAGAACAGGTCTGACTAAAGTAGGATATCCTGGAGCCCCAATGGGTATGAGCCAGCTGGATCCTTCTATTGGTGGAATCATGAAAAACCTGGGCTATGCAACAGGACAGTTTGGGAAAAATCATGTTGGGGACCGTAATGAAAATCTGCCAACAGTAAATGGCTTTGATGAATTCTTTGGTAATCTCTATCATTTAAATGCCGAAGAAGAACCAGAATTGCCTGATTACCCTAAAGATCCTTCTTATTTAGCAAAGTTTGGACCAAGAGGAGTATTAAAATGTACCGCAACAAATGTTGATGATGCTACCGTTGATCCTCGTTTTGGAAAAGTTGGAAAACAAAAAATAGAAGATACCGGAGCTCTTACTAAAAAGAGAATGGAAACAGTTGATGATGAAACTTCAGCAGCGGCAATAGACTTTATAAAAAGACAAGTTGCTGCCGGAAAACCATTTTTTGTATGGTGGAATGGTACTCGTATGCACTTACGCACCCACGTAAGAGCAGAACACAGAGGTAAATATACTCATGGAGACAGTGAATATATAGACGGTATGATCGAACATGATATTACAGTTGGAACATTATTAAAAGCACTTGATGATTTAGGAATTGCAAATAATACAATTGTAATGTATTCTTCAGACAATGGTCCGCATATGAATACCTGGCCAGATGGAGCAATGACACCTTTCCGTTCAGAAAAAAACACCAACTGGGAAGGAGCATTTAGAGTTCCTTGTTTAGTAAGATGGCCTGGAGTTATAAAACCTAATACCATTTCAAATGAGATGATGAGTCATAATGACTGGATGCCAACTTTGGCTTCAATAGCAGGAGAGCCAGACTTGGTAAAAAAATTACTTACAGGCTATACAGCTAATGGAAAAAATTACAAAGTGCATTTGGATGGTTTTGATCAATCAGCATTATTACGCGGAACAGGAAAAAGTGCCAGAGATAAATTCTTTTATTCAGATGATGATGGCTTGTTGGTAGGAATGCGTCAGGGTGATTATAAATATGTATATGCAGAGCAGCGCCTGGCAGGTACGATGGGAGTTTGGGCAGAACCTTTTACCAAGTTAAGGTTGCAAAAAATATATAATTTGTATCAGGATCCTTATGAAAGAGCAGATATTACCTCTAATACGTATTGGGATTGGATTATGAACCATGTTTTCTTAGCTTACGGAAATATTGCAGAAGTAGTAACATTTGCTGAAACATTCAAACAATATCCTCCTCGTTCAATTCCGCCAAGTTTTTCACCATACACTATTATGGATGAAGTTCTTCGAGATATTAAGGCACAAAAATATGTAGAGAAAAATGTTTTGCCAAAAATGAAAGAAGAAGTCGAAGCAGATAAAAAATCAGGTAAGAAAAAGTAATTAACTGTAAAAGGAACAGGGCGTTAAAGTCCTGTTTCCTTTCACATAATATTTTTTATTATGCAAAAAAAAATAGTATTACCAGTACTTCTGATTTTATTATTCATTTCATACAAGATACAATCAGAAAACAATGCAGTTGCTGATTTAAAAAATAATTCAGCAGTTACAATCAGTAATGATCCGCTACCAAGCTGGAATGAAGGGACATTAAAAGATGATATCATTTCATATGTAAAAAAAGTTACTACAGAAGGAACTTCGGATTTTATTCCCGTTGAAGCCAGAATTGCCACTTTTGATAATGATGGAACACTCTGGGCAGAAAAACCATATGTACAGGAATTATTTGCTTTTTACAGAGTAAAAAAAATGGTAGAGGCCAATCCGGCTTTAGCTCAAAAGCAGCCTTTTAAAGCTGTAGTTGAAAAAGACAAAACATTTTTCGAAAAAGGGGGAGATAAGGCACTTATGGAATTAGTTGCCGCAACTCACACTGGTATGAGCGAAGATGAGTTTGAAGCTTCGGCTAAAGATTTTTTTACAGGAGCTAAATATCCCGGCAAAAATGTTCCGCTAAAACAAATCAGATATCAGCCACAACTCGAATTATTGAATTACTTACGTGAAAACGGATTCAAAACGTTTATTGTAACAGGAGGAACTGTAGAGTTGATTCGCGCTATTTCGGCTGATTTTTATGGTATTCCAAAAGATCAGGTGGTAGGAACTTCTTTCAAATATACTTTTGATGATGCTTCAAACAGTATCAAAAGACAGCCTGCTTTGGATCATTTTAATGATAAAGAAGGAAAACCAGTAGGCATTCAGCTGCATATAGGTCAAAGACCTGTTTTTGCCTGTGGAAACGAAGGAGGTGCAGGCGATCTCGCTATGTTAAAATATTCTCAGGGTAGTCAATATCCATCATTTCAATTGCTGGTGAACCATAACGATCCTGTCAGAGAGTACAGCTATCAGGAAAAAGATAATTTATCCCTGAATACAGCTGCTAAAAATAAGTATCATGTAATCAGCATGAAAGACGATTGGAAAAAGATCTTTCCGGATAAATAATTTGATTTTTATCAGAATTAAAATAAGCCAGCTTTTATAAACGGAAGTCTGTTTTGTTTTAATTTTTAAAACATGATTGCGAAATCTTTAAAAGTATACGATTATGAAATCAACAATACGATGTAGCATCAAATTATTTTTTAGTGTAATTTTTTTTCTTTTCAGTTTTTCAGTTTTGGCTCAGGAAGAGAAGGAAAAAGCAGGAACAAGTGCTCAGGAATTGGCAGATAAACTGGCAAATCCCGTAGCAAGTCTCATTAGCGTGCCCTTGCAAAACAATCTTAGTTATGGCATAGGACCTTACAATGGCTCAAAATATACAATCAATGTACAACCCGTAATTCCGTTTAAATTAAGCGATAATCTAAATTTAATTACACGTTATATACTTCCGGTTGTAGATCAAAGAGATATTACAGGAGAGAACACTCATCAGTTTGGTTTAAGTGATGCTACGGTAACCGCCTTTTTTGCGCCCAAAACCAAGGGACTTATTTTAGGATTCGGACCAGCATTTTTAGTGCCAACCGCTACAGATAAACTTTTAGGAACAGAAAAATTTGGAATTGGACCAAGTCTCTTGGTTATGCATCAGGGAAAAGGATTATCAGTTGGTTTTATAGCCAATCAAATCTGGTCTGTTGCGGGAAATGAAGACCGTGCCGATTTTAATCAGTTCTATACCCAAATCTTTCTTACACACAGTTACAAAAGTGGGGCAAGTTTAGGAATAAGTTCAGAGATTACCCAAAATTGGGAAGGCAATACAACACAAATTACCCTTAGTCCCAATATAGGAGCTGTTACAAAATTAGGCAGTCAGGTAGTTCAGTTTGCAGTAATGCCCTTAATACCAATTGTAGGGCCTCATGAAATCAGACCTGATTGGGGATTAAGAGCAGTAGTAGCATTTGTTTTTCCGGGGTCATAGACATGTTTTCTATAGTTAAAAACCAACAAGATTGTGCAATGAATAGAACCAATATTTCTAAAATCCTGTTTGTTTTAATTGTACTAAATCTGCTGGTAAGTGTTCAGGCAAATGCACAAAAAATGGTGCAGAATGTTGCAGCCTGGGTAGGATACGAAATGTATTTGCCTTTTAAAGAAGAGGGAAGATGGGGTTTGTTATTAGAAGGATATTCAAAAGGAAATGATTTTATATCAGAACTTCAGGGATCTTTTTACAGGGCAGGTGCCAATTATTATCTTAAAAACGGAAACCGGTTGGGAGCAGGAGTTGCTTATCAGTGGGATTTGCCATATGACGAACTCTCATTACCTTACAACAATCCGGATTACAGGATTTATGAGCAGTTTATATGGCGTATTGCTAAAAAAGAAGGTAACGAAGTCTGGTCACAACGTTTTAGAATGGAACAACGCTGGCTAGGCCGAAAAAATGAACCTTACAGCGAAGGCAATCATTTTGATTATTATAAGTTCGAAAACACATTGCGTTATCAGGTTCGCTATCAATTATGGTTTAAAGAACGATGGGCTGCAGTTGTTTATGATGAAATTCACATCAGAACTAATGCTGCCAGCGGAAACGAAAACTATCTGGATCAAAACAGATTCTATTTAGGTACAGCTTACAGTCTCGATAAACGCAGAGAAATTAGACTGGAACTGGGATATATGAATCAGATATTCTGGAAATCACCTGATACAGAAAGTGGACTTAGCCGGATGAACCATACGTTTCGAATTACACTTACAACAGATTTACCTTTTAAAAGGAAATAAAAACAGGTAGTTATGACTGAGGAATTCAAAGAAGCAAACGAAGATAGATTCGATCCCGCAGTATCAAAAGCAAAGCGTTTTGATGCAGGCGTCGCAATTCGGGAAATCACACCTCGTTCAATGCATCAGGAATGGAATCCTAAAGAAGATCGTGAAGATCCGGTCGAAATTTTAATTAAGACCAGCATTGGAAGAATTGAAAGTTTGCTTCCTATTCGGTATAGAAGAATGATGGAATCACCATTTGCTTTTTTTAGAGGATCTGCGGCAATTATGGCAGCTGATTTGGCGCAAACACCAAATACAGGAATTGATCTTCAGCTTTGCGGAGATTGTCATTTAATGAATTTTGGAGGGTTTGCAACACCGGAACGTCAATTAGTTTTTGATATTAATGATTTTGATGAAACATTTCCCGGTCCGTGGGAATGGGATTTAAAAAGACTTGTCGCAAGTTTTGTTATTGCCGGAAGATGGAGAAAATTTACAGACAAAACCTGTAAAGAATTTGCCTGGAATGCGGCTGATAGTTATAAAAGACATATGTTGGAATACAGTCAGTTATCGGCACTTCAAATTTGGTATGCTCAAATAGATCTGGCAGAACTTATTGAAAGAGGTGAGGATGAAGAAATAAAATCATTTCAGCAAAAACGAATAAAAAAAGCAGCTGAATATACGGCACATGAAAAAGAATTTGCCAAAATGACTTATCTCGAAGGTTCCCGTGCCCGCATAAAAGATGATCCGCCTTTAATTTATCATCCAACAGGAGAAGAAGGAAAACAAATTTTGAAAAAAGCAGAAATTGTACATAAACGTTATCTGGAAACATTGTCTGATGAAAAAAAAGTATTGTTAAGCAGGTATACATTACATGATCTGGCTATAAAAGTAGTGGGAGTAGGAAGTGTAGGAACACTTTGTGGGATTAGTTTATTGATGTCGGCAACAGGCGAGCCTATTTTTTTACAGTTTAAAGAAGCACGAAAAAGTGTTCTGGAAGAAAATGTAAAAGCAAAAGGGAAATACACACATCAGGGAGAAAGAATTGTTATGGGACAAAAACTAATGCAATCTGCTTCGGACATGTTTTTAGGATGGACCAACGACGACAATAACAGGTTTTTTTATATTCGACAGCTTCGTGATGCCAAAGTAAAACCTGTGCTTGAAATCATGAAAGCTAAAAATATGAATGATTATGCAAAAGCCTGCGGATGGGCACTCGCAAGAGCACACGCCCGTACAGGAGATCCTTCAGTAATATCAGGATATATCGGAAAGAGTAATGAATTTGCAAATGCCATTTCGAAATTTTCAATTGCCTACGCCAATCAAAATGAATTAGATTATAACAAAATGTTAGAAGCGATAAAAGAGGGCAGATTACCAATATCTGCAGAAGTATAAACTCTTAAGAATACATACGTAAGAATTTTACGATTTTTTATATGTTAATTAAATAAAATCGTTTATCTTTGAGAGAAGTTAAGGTGTTGTTATATAGTGCTTTGTGTTGTATTTGTAACTATTTAGCCTCATTTTACTGTTCATCCCAGATTTAAGCAAGATTTAATAATTTCAAGTTCGAGCTCATTTAATCATTAATTTAAATACCACAAGATGAATATTAAAAAAACAAATCTTCGCGTTATCCCAATGTTGTTTTTGGGTTTAATTTACAGCTGTTCCCCAACTGTAAAAGTTACTACTGATTATGACCACGCTGCTAATTTTAATGAATTTAAAACTTTTGCAGTTTATGATTTAAAAGCTCAGGAAGGTCAGATAAATCAATTGAATGTTGATCGTATTACAAAGGCAATTCGTGCCGAAATGATAAGCAAAGGATTTACCGAAACTATGGCAAATCCTGATTTAAAAGTTAATGCAGTAACCATTTTAAAAAATAAGAGACAAGTTACCGCCAATACTGATTTCTACGGTTACGGAGGAATGTACCGTCCGTACGGATATTGGGGCGGTGGTGCCATGATGGGCAATGCCAATACCACGTTTAATAGTTATGATTATGTAGATGGCTCCTTAGTAATTGATATTGTTTCTACAAAAAGTCAAAAACTAGTATGGCAGGGAATTGGTAATGCCGAAATAGATAGTAAACCGGATAATCCAGAAGAATTTATAACTAATTCGATCAAAAAAATAATGGCAGGTTTTCCTCCCGGTTTAGCCAAAAAATAATTTATACCTATTGTGATAAAACAGTTATGCTTACCTGCTAAAAGGTAAGTATAACTTGTTACATGTTATCGAAACTTTCTCCTTAAAGAAAGAGGACAGACGAAAAAATCAATTAAAGATTAAAAATTATGACTGAGATAGTACTTTCACTTTTCTTTTTTATTGCAACTTTGGTTGGCTTTGCGACGTCATTCATAGTTCTTTTTTCAAAGAGAAAATATTCTAAAAGCTTCTTTTTAGGACTATTTCTGTTTAGTCTCGCTGTAGTTAGCGTATATAATTTTTATTTATCAGCAAATGATTTTAAGGATTTTCCAGACCTGTTCATGATTACGAAATCATTTATTTTCTTGGTGGCTCCTTGTGCATTTCTATATGTTCAGAGCATCTTATTTTCTGACAGAACATTTAAAAAATACGATTGGCTGCATTTTTTACCTTTTCTCATATACTTTAGTTTAACCATTTTTGTCTGGATTGGTAATTATACGCATCTTAAGATTGTTAGTTATGTTTCGTCTAAAATAAGCAATCCTTTTTCGATGCTAAGTCTTACGGTTTGGCTGTGCTATGCTTTTTGCCAAACCATGATGATTTTAAATTATGACCTGAAAAAAATGAGAGAAGATCATTTTAGCAGAAAAAAAATATTAAGCTGGATTAAAGTTTATAATTTGATGATACTGTTTTTGTTTTCGACACTCTTTGTACATTATTTTTTAATGACCAGAGTTAGTAAAATCGATTTTTCATGTTACATCTTAATATCATCCGTTTTAATTTTTACGGTAAGCTGGCTGTATTTTAAACCTCAAATTTTTTATGATTCAAAAGAGAGTTTAGATTATTCTAACGAGGAAACAATGCTGATAGGAGTAAGAGAAAACAAAATTACATTTCCGCTGGTAAAAGAGTTAACAACCGAAAAAAAAGAACTATATCTCAAAGAATTAGAGAATATTTTTTTAGTAAAAAAACTCTTTTTAAAGAAAGATCTGGTTATTCGTGATATTGCTGATGAAACCGGAATATCAGTTAATCATATTTCAAATTTAATCAATTCAGAATTTAATCTTCATTTTCAGGATTATGTCAACCTAAAGCGGATCGAACATTTTAAAGAAAAAATAAACGATCCGGAATGGAAAGATTTATCATTAGAAGGCATGGCCTGGGGATCAGGTTTTAAATCAAGAACAACCTGTTTTAGAGCCTTCATAAAACATACCGGAAAATCACCATCTGAATATTTTAAAGTAATCAGAATAGATCCGGAGAAAACCAATACCTATTATTTAAAACAAACTTCAAACTAAAAATTTGATAAGGAATAGTTGCGAAGTTTCAGTAATTTTTAAAACATCCGCTATGAAAACCAAATATAATAGACAAACCCAAATCATAAAATTAGCTTTTTTAAATATATTTTTACTGACATGTTTCTTTGGCCATGCACAACTTAAAGGAGGACATATTCTTGGTGCAATGGGACTGCAATCCGGAACCCAGACTCCTGAAAATACCTTAAGTGTATATGTGCCCGGATATTTTTATACCGCTTCTTCTTTGCGAAATGCTGATGGTGATAAATCTATTGCAAATCCGGACATTAATATGACTATTACAGGAGCCGGAGCATCTTATGTAAGCGATTTTAAAATACTGGGAGCCAACTACGGCGCCAGTATCTTGCTGGCTTTTGCAGCCAATACCATTCAGGGAAATAGTGTAGATACACATAACTCCTTAGCTTTTACAGATATGTATGTTCAGCCGTTACAATTGGGCTGGCACAATAAAAGAGCCGATTTTGTTTTTAGTTACCAATTGTATTTGCCTACCGGAAAATTTACTGCTGGAGCTTCAGATAATAGTGGTTTAGGAATGTTTATGAACGAGTTTTCTGCCGGAACAACTTTGTTTTTTAATGATAAAAAAACAATTCATTTTTCTGCTCTGGCCTCTTATGAGATAAACGGAAAAAAGAAAGATACCGATATAAAAACCGGAGATATTTTAAGTATTGAAGGAGGTTTAGGAAAAACATTTTATATGATGAATGCTGAAAAAACAGCTCCAAAAGGAATATTGAATGCAGGATTAATCTACTACATGCAATATAAGCTTACCAACGACAAAATTCCATTACCCGTAATTGGAGTTGTCGAAGGACAGAAAGACCGCATTGGCGGAATTGGGGCTGAGGTAAATTACTTTCATATTGGCTGTACTACTTCTGCCGGACTACGCTGGGTGGCTGAGGTTGGAGCAATAAACAGATTTCAGGGAAATACTTTCTTTTTGACTCTGGCACATGTATTTAGCCTAAAGAAAAAATAATTAAAAAGACAATTTCACCGATTGTCTTTTTTTAATTTTTGCTAATACTGGAATAGAATAAAATTCTAAGGTTGCCTGAGTGCTAATAAATACCAGATGCCAATATGAAAATCATAAACCTTTTTCGAAAAATAGTTTTAGGCTCTTTTCTTCTTTTATCCTGTACAACAATGAGCCAAAAGCAGCATATTACTGTAAAAGATTCACTAGACGGAGCTTTTGATTTAAGTAACTATATTATTTATGCACATGGTTTTCTCGTAGTTCCAACTGTAATAACAGAGCCGGCTTTAGGCGGAATTGGAGGTGCAATTGTACCGGTATTTCTTAAAAAAAGACCGCCGGTTATGGATGAAGACGGTAAAAAACGATTTATAAATCCCGATATCACAGGAGGGATAGGAATGTATACCGGAAATAAAAGCTGGATGGCCGGTGCTTTTAGATCAGCAACTTTAGTCAAATCAAAAATATTATATCGTGTTATGGCAGGCTATGGCGATATGAACCTGTCGTTTTATGATAATAATTTACCTAACCATAGTGATGAAGAGTTTAAGCTCAACTTTAAATCAACAGTTTTGTACACACAATGGTTAAAACAGTTTAAAAATGCCAAATGGAGTGTCGGCCCCCAATATCTTTTTCTAAATTCTAAAATAAATTTACCAGATGTAAATCTTCCGCCGCCTTTTGTAGAACCCAAAGACATTAAAAGTACCATAAGTCAGTTAGGAGCCGCGATTCAGTTTGATGGTCGCGATAATATTTTTACACCTGATAAAGGAATAAGATTGCAATCCGATTTCTTTTGGTCAGATAAAGCTATAGGCAGTGACTACAATGCGTGGCGTGTTAATCTATCAGCCATTGGTTTTTATCCGCTTACAAAAAAATTAATTGGAGGCTTACGACTCGAAGGAGAGCAGGCATTTGGAAGTCCACCTTTTTATCTTTTACCCGGAATAAATTTACGAGGAATTCCGGCCGCAAGATATCAGGGAAAAACAAGTATTGTAACCGAAGCCGAGCTTCGATGGGATTTTTACAGAAGATGGAGTATTATGGGATATGGCGGTCTTGCCAGTGCATTTAACGACTGGGACAATGCTTTTGCAAAACCCGTGGTATACAGTTACGGAACCGGTTTTAGATATTTACTCGCACGTAAATTCAAACTTCGAATGGGTGTCGATGTGGCAAGAGGTCCCGAAGACTGGGCTTATTATATTGTGTTTGGAAGCAACTGGCTGAGATAAACACAAAGCATAATTTATTTTTTCTAACACAGAATTTTCTTGTCCGAAACTGAAAATGTTTTGAGTCTTTTCAGGATATTTCTTTTTTTCGGGTTCGTACATTTTAAAGCTTATAGTGCGAATTACAAAAACTAAAAATACTACTATTTGGAAATAATAATTAAAATAGTCCCATTTGAAGCGATTTTGCGTAATTTGTAGGGTTTTAATGCTTAATAAAAAGATTGTATAAATATTAACGGAAAAATAATAGTTTTTTTACCTAAAATTTAATTGTTTTGTAACAAAAAGTAAATTACAGCTACTAATTTATCAAAACATTAAATATAAATTATGAATACATTTTCATTCAAATCAGTACTTGCGGCTTCGGTATTTTTTGTTGGAGCGACTGGCTGTTTTGCACAAGACATTTTAGTGAACTCACTAAAAATGAATGCAAGCGAAAAAAGCAAAGAGAACTTCAAATTTACAGAAGTAATTAATTTAGGAACAACATCAGTAAAAGCTCAAGGTTCGTCTGGAACTTGCTGGAGTTACTCAACAAACTCTTTTCTAGAGTCAGAAATGATTCGTTTAGGCAAACAGCCGGTTGAATTATCTCAAATTTATTCTGCAAGAAATGTGTATGTTGAAAAAGGAATTAACTACGTTCGTATGCACGGTGCAATTACGCTTGGAGACGGAGGTGCATTGCATGATGTAATTAACATGTACAAAAAATACGGAACTGTGCCTAGAGAAGTTTACACGGGATTAAACTACGGAACAGATAAAAATAAATTTGGCGAAATGGCTGCTCTTATCGAAGGCGTTTTGACAGCTGTTGTTAAAAACCCAAACGGAGAATTAACACCAAACTGGCAAAAAGCGTATGCTGCCGTTATTGATTCTTATTTAGGAAAAGTGCCGGAAAACTTTACTTACAAAGGAAAAAACTATACACCACAAACTTTTGCTAAAGAAGTAGTAGGTATTAATCCTGATGAGTATGTAGAAATGTCATCTTTTACAACTTCTCCATATTATCAAAAAACAACCATGATGGTACCGGACAACTGGTCATTGGATCAGGTTTACAATGTAAAAGTAAATGACATGACAGATGTAATCGACAATGCGTTGAAAAAAGGATACACAGTAGCATGGGCAACAGACGTAAGTGAAAAAAGCTTTAGCTGGAAAAATGGTGTAGCATATGTACCAACAAAGAAATTTGAAGATATGACTGCCGAAGAAAAAGCAGATATGTTTAACGGACCAAAAGCTGAACCTGAAATTACACCAGAAATGCGCCAGACAGCGTTTGATAACTACACTACAACAGACGATCACGGAATGCACATTATCGGTCTTGCAAAAGATCAAACCGGAAAAGAATATTACATCGTAAAAAATTCATGGGGAGAAACAAACGATTACAAAGGTTTCTTGTTTGTAACTAAAAACTTTGTGAAATATAAAACGACTGCTTTATTGGTAAACAAAGGAGGAATCCCAAGTGATATTGCTAAGAAGCTAGGAGTTTAATTTTATTTTAAACTTTCATACAAAATAGCGCTGCAAGAAATTGCAGCGCTATTTTTTTTGTTTTTCTAATATAAGTTTAAATCAGGTATAAGTACTTGGCTTTAAATGTGTTTAGTATGTCTAAATTCGTGATTCTTAAGTAAATAACGGCGTTCTCCGAAAAGCCTGAACAGAGTAGGACCATCAAATAAACAATTAAACCATGTCAACACCCCAAGTAATCACAGTACCCATTACAGATCAACAACATCTGTTATTTTTATTTATTCCTCTAAAAAAAGGCCGCTTAGCTGAGGCAATGGAAGCAGCCCAAAAAGTTAGAGAAGCAGCAGCTCCTGCAACTGCTCCAACCGGAGATTTGCGTAAAACGACCGGAGTACATTATTTTACAATTTATGCACAAGCAGACGGAACAGCAACTCCGGGAATACCTGTTCCGGGATTTCAGTCTTTTCCGGGAAAAGATGTATTGGTTGTCATGTCTATTTATGACGGACAGTTTGATGCTTATATCAGTGCTTTTTTTGAAATTGATGCTGTTGTACAAGGCTTAAACGGTTTAATGCTTTTAATGGATGAAACCGGAATTCCAAATGTAGACCCTAACGGAAAAACATCAGCAAATTATATCGCAAAAATGGGTGGAGTTAAGAAAAATGCTTTAGCGTTTTACTGTTTGCTAATGCGTTATAATTTTGGAGATCCAATTTTATCTGCCGGAGACAAAAACGGAAAATATGTTTTTGGAACAAATTTCCCGGGACTTACAGTAGCAAAAATTATTGATAACTATCCAGGTGCAGATAAAATATGGCCAGCGACTCCGGGTGAGGTAAGTTATGATTTTCCAAAAGCTCAAAAACCGGATTGTAAATAGTTTTAAATCTATAAACTATGAGCAATTCAAATCAGGTTGAAATGAACGATGTACAGGGATTAATATTACGGGGATATAATTTCCCGAATATCCGGTACATTATTTTTAGTATAAAAGATATCGCAGGAGCAAAAAAATTCTGTGCAGATCTCGCTTCAGGAACTGGTCTTGGAGGTTTATCTATTACCAATGCAGAACCATGGGAAAACATGGAAAAACCGGAGTATTGTCTTAATATTGGTTTTACCTATTCTGGTTTAGAAACTCTTTTAGGTTCAGATAATTGTAATGTAGTAAGTTATTATTCCAGTGATGAAGTCTTTTCGTCATTTACAGCAGGAGCAGTTAGTGATGCAGTTGCCATAGGTGATACAGGCGAAAGTGCTCCGGCCAACTGGTGGAAAAACGGAGGCTGGATACCAAAAGAACCGCCAAGTGCTGATGGGAGCGAGCTTCATATTCAATTAACACTTTTTACCTTAACGCCAGAAAACAGAGAGAAATATTATTCGACTTTGTTGAATATGATCGAAGAAACATCATCAGGACCAGCTGTGGTTCCGGTGTATTATCAGGATTCAGATCCTATAACTGTAGATGGAAATTCAGATTATGTACACTTTGGGTATCGTGATAGTTTGTCTCAGCCCCGTATTGATGATATTTTATGGAACAAGCCCAAAATGCTAAAATTAATGGGGGTAAGCAGTATCGACGACAGGCCAAAAGTTCCGCTGGATCGTTTTGTGATCAGTCAGGAGGCATCAGATTATAATGCACACACTTTATTGGTAAACGGTACATTTGCAGCCTTTAGATTGTTATATCAGGACGAAGCCAAATTTGAGGCATTTATTCATTCAGATAGTTCAACATCGCCTGAATTAATGGCTGCAAAAATGTGCGGACGCTGGCGCGACGGTACGCCGCTTGTTGTATCTCCTGATAAAGAAGATAAAAGTCTGGGAGAACCCAGTACCAAAAACTTTAATTTTACCAACTTTAATTACCTGGAGCCAAGCCCAAATCAGCAAGGCGATCAGAGTAGTGATGAGCTTGCCTTAAAATGCCCGTATGCGGCTCATATCCGAAGAGCAAATCCAAGGGACGACATAAACGTTACCGGAAACAATAACAATGCTCAAACACACAGGATTTTAAGACGTGCCTCTCCTTATGGACCTGTTTACGATCCTAATGAAAAACCGGGGATACAACGAGGATTAGTAGGGTTGTTTATTGGAGCGGTTCTTGATTTTCAGTTTCGTTTTGTTACCAAACTCTGGTTAGAATTAGGTGGCTTCAGAAACCCTGATGCTTCACCTAACAGCAGTGGTGTTGATCCGCTTTTTGGGCCACAAGTTGCTGATACTAATCCGGGCGATTTTACTTTTTCCTATAATAAAAATGGTACCTATAATCAAACTCCAAATCTTAGTCGTTTTATACGTACAGATGGAGGTTTATATTTGTTTTTACCCGGAATTACAGGTTTAAAGTATATTGCCAAAGGAACAATTCCACAGCCGGTTAGTACAGATTAAAAATGTGCTTACTTTATTAGATTAATTTAAATCAAAAAAGACTATCGTGAAAATGATAGTCTTTTTATGTATTCTAGTAAAACGGTTTAAATAGTGGGAAAAAGAATTACTGAAACTTTTAAAAAGTTGATGGTTTGATTTGTTTTTTTTATATAAAAATCAATTCTCTTTTAATTAATTCTTCGAATTTGTTTTGGTTTTTTATTGGTGTATGTGATCTTGATTTAGAAACCAAAATGTTTTAATTGTTCATTTTAACAAAGAAAAGTGACACTTAATCGGATTTGTAAGTATTATAAAACAAAAATGAGATAATTGAGGTATCTTCGCATGATTTTTTTTCAATAAGAATAACTTTTACCTACTTATCATGAAAGCTTATGTAATATACTTTACCACCATTATATCTGTTTTTTCTATTAAAAGTTTTGGACAAGACACTAAAAATTCTTCGATTATTGTAACAAAAGGTAGTGTGGTTTTGAAGACGGATAACACAGCCAAAGATGATCGTGTTATAGTAGGATATTATGTCGAAGAAACCATAAATGCAGCTTTTGGAAAAAGAGTGACTAAATACGAAGTTTCTAAACTAGATATGGTTTATACCAATGATCTTGGGCCAAATAATACCAGAGTAGTAACACCAATATACAGAAAAACAAAAACAAGAACAGCTCAGGGAATTCCATTCACCAAAACACTTGATACAGTTGCTGAAACAATCAGGCCAGTTGTTGTAGATGTAATTACTCCGGCAGAAATTCGAAATAATGCTGCCGAAACTGTTAAGCCTGTTGCAGTAAATGTAATTCCTCCATCTGAAGGGCAAAAATATTTAACCATAGATGTTGTTAAAACATACGCAAAGGTTTTAAGCAAAGGTTACAAATCAATCGAAATGCTGACGAAGGTTGCAGATCGGGCTTATTTTGAAGGAGATTTGACAACAGCGGCCAAATATTACGGAGAATTGCTAAATATGAATACAAAGTTAGATGCAATGTATTATTATCGTTATGCACAATCCTTAAAAGGAATTAATCAGGTAAAAAAAGGAGAGGAGATGATGAGGTTGTTCGAAAGTAAAAATATGGCTTATAAAGTATCTGCAATTAAATAATAGATTTATTGCTTTCCGTAAATAAAAAAAGACTATCATGAAATGATAGTCTTTTTTTTAAGCTCCCCCTCTTGGGCTCGAACCAAGGACCCTCTGATTAACAGTCAGATGCTCTAACCAACTGAGCTAAGGAGGAATCACCTTAAAGGTAAATATGTTTGCTAAAAAAAGTTGCTCCCCCTCTTGGGCTCGAACCAAGGACCCTCTGATTAACAGTCAGATGCTCTAACCAACTGAGCTAAGGAGGAAGTTGTTGCTCTTTTTAGCGAGTGCAAATATAGATCATTTTTTAGATTCTCAAAAACATTTTTGCACTTTTTATTAAATATTTTTACTTGCCAACAATTGCCTTGTAAATATCGTTTCCGTTCGCAAATAAAAGCAGTCCTATAAGTAAAACGAAACCAACCATTTGGGCATTTTCAAGGAATTTATCGCTCGGTTTTTTGCCACTGATAATTTCGTATAATAAAAACATCACATGTCCGCCATCAAGAGCAGGAATTGGCAATAAATTCATAACTCCAAGCATAATTGACAATAAAGCGGTGATAGACCAGAAAGTTTCCCAGCTCCATGAACTTGGAAAAATGTTAAAAATAGCTGCAAAACCACCTACTTGTTTGTATGCTTTTGTTTCAGGATTAAAAATCATTTTAAGTTGTTTTCCGTATCCTACTAATTGATCTTTACCTTTTGTTAATCCAACCGGAATCGATTCAAAGAAACTGTAGTTTTTAGTACTTATTTTATAGTACCCCAGTTTTTCTACAGACTCACTATTTAAACCAGCAAGACCAACTCCTAATTTTCCGTTATTAGAAACCTTAACCGTAATAGGTGTTTTTTTCAGGTCGCGTAAAACAACAGCCGGAATTGTTTTTCCTTTATTAACTTCTAAAATTGCTTTAACCTGGTCAAAATATCGTGCATCTTGTCCGTTAATACTAATTACGATGTCTTTCGGTTTTAAAGCGGTATTTCCTGATTCAGGAGTAACGGTAGCTATTGCAAAAGGAATCCTCATGTCTACCAGAGGTGCTTTTTTAAGCTTAGACAACTGGTCTACAAAATCTGTAGGCATTTTTATGGTTTGCTGTTGTCCGTTTCTTTCGATCAAAACTTCTTTTGCCATGATAATTTTCATGTTGATGTCGTTATCGAAATTTTCGATTTTTTGTCCATCTACAGCCAGAAATTTATCACCAGTTTTAAAACCTGCTTTTATCATCACAGGATTTTCAACTAAAACACCATCTTTTAAATCAGCAATTGCTACATAAGTATCGCCATAAGCAAACGCCATTCCAATATAAATAATAAATGCAAGGATAAAGTTTACTGTAACACCACCCAACATTATAATTAAACGTTGCCATGCCGGTTTAGAACGAAATTCCCACGGTTGTGGAGGCAAAGCCATTTGTTCTTTGTCCATGCTTTCGTCGATCATTCCGGAGATTTTTACATAACCTCCAAGTGGTAACCAGCCAATACCATATTCAGTTTCGCCAATTTTCTTTTTTAACAGTGAATATTTAACATCAAAAAATAAGTAAAATTTTTCGACTCTTGTTTTAAACAATTTTGCAGGAATAAAATGCCCTAATTCGTGAAGAATAATAAGTAAAGATAAACTCAATAGAAATTGAGAGAGTTTGATAACTATATCCATTTTGTATTTTTAGTTCGTATTTAACGCACAAAAGTAACGTTTCTGATTTAATTTATGACCGCAAGATAATACTTAAGGTTTTAAATTCTTGTTAATAATTACGCTTACTTATATAAATTAAGAAAAGCCCATCTTACTGTTTATCTATTAGTAACTTATTCGCTCTTAATGTTACAATTGTCTTATTGTAATACTCTTAAAGCTTTTAGAGGTTCTTTTTGAGTTAAATCTATTTTATATTCCATTTTTTAAAGAAAAATGGTAAGAATTACGGACTAATTTTCTTTTGAACTTAGAATAGTGATTTAATTAATTTCTTCTGCGTATGAATTTTATCAAACAAATTGAAAGATTAAGAAAGATGCACAAATTAATTTGTGGAGAAAAGACAGGTACTCCTAATGTATTTGCTCGAAAGCTTCAATTAAAAAGAAGCCAGTTTTATAATGAATTAGAGATTATTAAAGAACTTGATGGACCCGTTAAATACTGCAAGAAAAGAGAGACTTATTATTATGACACTTCTTTTGAGTTAATTGTAAATTTTTCGCTTAAAACCATTACAGAGATAGAATCGAAAGAAATTTTTGGAGGTTCTGGGTTCCGTCCAATTTTATTGGACGGAAGTCTGGTAGGTTTGCTATAACAAAATAGTTCTCGAGAAATAATTTTTGTAAAAATTTATTAATTAACTATTTAAATTTTAATATTATGGATTTAGAAGAATTAAACTTAGTTGAGTTAAATGTTCAAGAGGTGAAAGATGTTGAAGGTGGTTTTATTGTAGAAATGAATTTAGCAATTTTTGCTTTGGGATTCTATGTAGGGTATCATGATGCGGCTAGCGTTAAGTAATCAATAACCAGAAAAATTATAAATATGGAAAATTTGGAGGAATTCAATTTAATTGAATTAAAAAATGAAGAATTATTGGAAGTGGAGGGTGGTATCTTAGATATACTCGTTTCTGCAGTTGCACTAGCAGGAGCTGTTTATGGAGCCGGTTATGTGTGTGGAAAGGCTTATTATTATGCTACTCATTAATAATATGTAATTTTAATAGATTGGAAATGAATGGAATGTTTCCAATCTATTATTAGTGTTAAGTTATAACTAAATTATTTGTAACATGAATTTTTTAAGTAAACATCTTTTTGAAAAAGATCCTCAGCTGAAATTAATTTTTACTATAGTAACAGCTTCAGCTATTCTTTTTTTTGTTGGATATGTAACAGGAAAGGTCTTTTATTATTGTACCCATTAATAAAAGTTTTCTGTTTCTGTCAAGCATTGTATAGTCTTTTTGTAAAATTATTTGATGATCAGTTATAATATTGTTTTTTGTATTCGACTGGTTAAATTTGTGCAAACTTGCATATTATATATGCTATTAACTTCTTAAAAATATTCTCTTTTTAATGCTTTTTTAAAGAGAATATTCTTTTTATAAAAAAAATGAATTTCAGTTCAGACCCTATAAACACTCTGGAAAATCTTGTTTCCAAAAACAAAACAAAAAGCTTTTCCATCTACTTAATCATCCTTTTGTTTATTATTGTTTTTCTTGGACTTTTACCTGTTATAAAAATAGATATTAGTAGTCAGAGCCGAGGTATTATTCGTAGTAAGACAGATAATGTTCCTGTTTCAACCATGGTAAGTGGCAGAATTAATTGGATTGATTTAAAAAACAATGCTTTTGTAAAAAAAGGAGACACACTTTTAAGAATTTCAAAAGAAAATCTGGAGAGTGATAAAAAAACGCAGGATACATTATCAGAATCTGTTTCGGTATTATTAGATGACATTTCAGCTCTTCTACAAAATAAAACCAATCATTTATTGACAGCCGCAGCGCGAGAAGACCTATTGAAATTTCAGTTTGGAAAAAATGAATTGCAAAGCAAAATCTCACAAGCACAAATCAGTCACGACCGCAATAAAATTCTCTATGATAAAGAGATTATTGCCAAAGCAGATTTTGAGAAACTGGAATATGAATTGCGTTTAGCCAGACAAGCATTACAAAGTTATGTAAGCCAGCAAAAATTAACATGGGAAAATCAAAAAAGAGATTTAGAAGATCGTTTGAAAAACCTGAACGGAACGGTTGCTAAAATAAATGCAGAATCGAATAATTATATTGTTTTGGCTCCTGTTTCGGGTACTATAGAAAACTATTCAGGTATTCAGAAAGGTTCTTTTATCAATGCCTCACAATCGATTGCCACAATTTCATCAACAGATCATCTGCTGGTAGAATGTAATGTTTCGCCAAATGACATTGGTCTGATTAAGAAAAATCAAAAAGTAAAATTTCAGTTAGATGCTTTCAACTACAATCAATGGGGATTGCTGGAAGGGAAAGTAATCGATATTGACCGCAATATAACACTACAGAACGATCAGGCTTTTTTTAAAGTGCGATGTGCCTTAAATTCAAAAACCTTAGAACTAAAATCAGGTTATCAGGCTAATGTTTCAAAAGGAATGACCTTAACAACTAGATATATAATAACGAGAAGAAGTTTGTTCGATTTGTTATTTGACAAAATAGATAATTGGTTAAATCCAAAACAAATATCAAATAGTAAATAATGGCTTCAATAAAAATAAAACAACATGATATTAAAGATTGTGGTGCTGCTTGTCTGGCTTCTGTCGGAAACCATTTTAAAGTTAATCTGCCTATAGCCAGAATACGCCAGTTTGCCAATACAGATAAACGCGGTACCAATGTTTTGGGTATCCTAGAAGGAGCAGAAAAAATGGGTTTTACTGCAAAAGGCGTAAAAGGTGCTTTAGATGCATTAGATAAAATCCCGCTTCCGGCAATAGCCCATATTGTGACCAAAGAACAGCTGCAGCATTACGTAGTGATTTATAAAGTAGAGAAATCTAAAATTACGGTCATGGATCCTGGTCCCGGAAAATTGGAACTTTATACTTTCGAAGAATTTCAAAAAATATGGTCAGGCGTATTGATTCTCTTTGCGCCAAATGATGATTTTAAAACAGTAAACGAAAAAATCTCACCTTTAAAAAGATTCTGGAACCTGATTCAACCACATAAAACGATTTTACTTCAGGCTTTGGTTGGTGCCATATTGTTTACCATTTTAGGATTGGCAATGTCTGTTTATATACAAAAAATTACAGACTATGTTTTGGTAGACGGTAATAGAAATTTACTTAATTTATTGAGTTTTTCCATGATCTCCATTATTTTGCTACAGGCTTATATTGGTTCTAAAAAAAGCATTTTTGTGATGAAAACCGGGCAATTAATCGATGCTAAATTAATTCTGGGTTATTACAAACATCTACTGCATTTACCACAGCGCTTTTTTGATACCATGCAAATAGGAGAAATTACTTCCCGCATAAACGATGCTGTAAAAATTCGCTCCTTTATAAACGAAGTAGCCATTGAAATGATTGTCAATATATTTATTGTTATTTTTTCATTTGTATTAATGTTCACCTATTACTGGAAACTAGCTTTGGTTATTCTTCTTGTAATTCCATTTTACACAGCGATATATTTTATTTTAAATAAATTCAATAAAAAAGTCGAAAGAAATATCATGGAGAATGCAGCCGAACTACAAACACAATTAGTCGAAAGTATTACCCATGTGCGAACAGTAAAAGAATTTGGAATAGAAGAATTTTCGAACCTTAAAACAGAAAATAAATTTGTAAAACTCTTATTTACTACTTATAAATCAGGTTTAAACGGAATCTTTGCAGGTACTTCTACACAGTTTTTGGCTTCCGGATTTACAGTAGTTTTAATGTGGATAGGATCGGGTTATGTAATCGACAGGGCAATTACCCCCGGAGAATTGTTTTCATTTTATGCCTTGATTGGTTATTTTACGTCGCCTGTTGCTTCTTTAATCAATATGAATAAAACAGCACAAAATGCATTAATTGCAGCAGACCGGCTTTTTGAAATTATGGATTTAGAAAGAGAAGAAACAGAAAACAAGATCGAATTGCAAAAAGAAAATTTAGGGGATATAAGATTCGAAAATGTCTCTTTTAGATATGGATCACGTCTGGAAGTTTTTAAAAATTTTAATGCAATATTCAAAAAGAATCAAACAACTGCAATTGTGGGAGAAAGCGGCAGTGGAAAAACAACTTTAATCTCATTACTGCAAAATTTATATCCAATAAAAGAGGGTAAAATCTATATTGGAGAATATGATACAAAATTTGTTCATTATCAGAGTTTAAGAAAAGTAGTGGGAGTTATTCCGCAACAGCTTAATTTATTTTCCGGCAATATTATTGAAAATATTGCTTTAGGTGACTCATTTCCTGATATTCAAAGAATTTTAGATTTATCAAAACAATTAGGAATAACAGATTTCGTCGAAAAATTACCTCATGGTTTTGAAACACAGATTGGCGAAAATGGAGCCATGCTATCGGGAGGTCAGAAACAAAGAATTGCAATTGCCAGAGCATTATACAAAAATCCGGAAATTTTATTGATGGACGAAGCAACATCTTCATTAGATACCAGTTCTGAAATGATTGTTAAGCAAACAATAGATAATTTTAAAAAACAAGGCAAAACGATTATTATAATTGCGCATCGTTTGAGTACAATTGCGAATGCTGACACCATATTGGTTATGAAAAGCGGAGTTATAGTAGAATCCGGAAATCATTTTGATTTATTGGATAAGGAATCAGAATATTACAATCTTTGGTATAAACAGCATTTGGTTTAAATGTTTGTTAATTAATAAAGATTTAGATTTCTAGTTTTGGCAAGAAGCTTTAACTTTACTTTTTTAAGCACTATCATATC
Source organism: Flavobacterium chilense (assembly GCF_001602525.1). GTDB lineage: Bacteria > Bacteroidota > Bacteroidia > Flavobacteriales > Flavobacteriaceae > Flavobacterium > Flavobacterium chilense. Next base: position 129,787 of record NZ_LSYT01000002.1, on the reverse strand, counting down.
CAATTGGTAGCGTAAAACAACTAAAAGTTACATATATGGCTTCTTTATTATTCTCACCGCTTACCATAAAAAAAATTACTTTAAAAAACAGAATCGTTATTTCGCCTATGTGTCAATATTCTGCTGTTGACGGATTTGCAAACGATTGGCATCTCGTTCATTTGGGCAGCCGTGCAAGCGGAGGTGTTGGATTAATTATTCAGGAAGCCACAGCCGTTTCTCCCGAAGCCAGAATTTCCCCTTCAGATTTAGGAATCTGGAAAGATGAACATATCGAAAAATTAAAAACAATTAACGAATTTATTGTTTCTCAAAATTCAATTCCCGGAATTCAGTTAGCACATGCCGGACGAAAAGCAAGTGTTTCGGCACCATGGCTTGGAAATAAAAAATTAGATCTCGCTCAAGGCGGATGGCAAACTGTTTCTTCAAGCGCAATTCCGTATCATGATAATGAGTCTTTTCTTCCGGAAGCTCTGGACAAAAACGGAATTCAAAAAATTATTGCTGACTTTAAGGCAGCGACCAAAAGAGCTGTAAAAGCAGGCTATCAGGTAGTAGAAATTCACGGAGCACATGGCTATTTATTACATCAGTTTTTGTCTCCGTTAACCAATATCAGAACAGATGAATATGGAGGAAGTTTCGAAAACAGAATCCGCTTTACCTTAGAAATCGTTGAAGCAGTTCAGTCAGAATGGCCTTCAGATTTACCTTTATTCGTTAGAATTTCAGCAACAGATTGGGCAGAAGGCGGATGGAATCCTGAAGAATCGGTTAAACTCTCTAAAATTTTAAAAGAAAAAGGAGTAGACCTAATCGATGTTTCATCAGGCGGATTGGTTTCGCACCAGAAAATCCCTGTTGGTCCCGGTTATCAGGTTCCTTTTGCAGAACAAATCAAAAAAGATGCAAACATCCTGACAGGTACAGTAGGTTTAATAACAGAAGCCCAACAAGCCGAAGAAATTTTGAAAAAAGCTCAGGCTGATTTGGTTTTGTTTGCCAGAGAATCGTTGAGAAATCCAAATTTACCATTAGATTTCGCCAGAGAATTAAACGACGATATTCAATGGCCAAAACAGTACGAAAGAGCTAAATTATAGTAATTAATAGAATGTAAGCTTTTATTTGAACCATTAAGAGATTAAACTTATCAAGCGGTTAGACTTAATTTTTCTTAATCTCTTAATGGTTAGAAAGAAATAAACTTTATTTTAAAATAAACCAAAATGCAAAAAATAAAAACAGCACTATTATCATACGGAATGTCGGGGAAGGTTTTTCATGCCCCGTTTTTAGACATTCATCCCGGATTTGAATTATTGGGTTCCTGGGAAAGAAGCAAAAAATTAATTCAGGAAGATTATCCAACAGTAAAAAGTTATCCTTCTATAGATGAATTACTGGCAGACGATGTTGATCTGGTAATCGTAAATACTCCGGTAGGCACACATTACGAATATGCTAAAAAAGTATTATTGGCAGGAAAACATGCTGTTGTAGAAAAAGCCTTTACCACAACAGTTGCAGAAGCAGAAGAATTGGCTGCAATTGCTAAAGAAAAAGGTTTGAAATTAGCTGTTTTTCAAAACAGAAGATGGGACAGTGATTTTAAAACCGTTCAAAAAATAATTAACGAAAAAACTTTAGGAGATTTAGTCGAAGCAGAGTTTCACTTTGACAGATACAATCCTTTATTGAGCCCAAAAGCACATAAAGAAACGGTAAATGACGGAGCCGGAATCCTGAAAGATTTAGGTCCGCATTTAATCGATCAGGCAGTTTGTTTATTTGGTTCTCCAAAATCAGTTTTTGGTGATATACGTTATACCAGAGAAAACTCTCTGGTAGACGACTGGATTGATCTCTTGTTAATTTACGAGAAGTTCAGAGTACGCTTAAAAGCTAGTTTTTTTGTCAGAGAAGCAAATCCTGCATACACCATTCACGGTAAAAAAGGATCATTTTTAAAACCTCGTGGCGATGTTCAGGAAGACGAACTAAAGCTGGGTAAAAAACCAAACTTAGAATCCTGGGGAACAGAACCTGAAACACTGCAAGGGCTTTTACATACAGAAATTGACGGAAAAGAGATCCGGGAAAAAGTAACAACATTGCAAGGTAATTATTTCTCGTTTTTTGATGGTGTTTATGATGCTATTGCAAACAATAAACCAGAGCCTGTTACAGCACAAGACGGTGTAAAAGTAATGCAGATTATAGAAGCTGCAATTGCAAGCCATGCACAGCAAAAGGTAATTAATTTGTAGTGTGAAATTGTCCAAAGATTTAATGGATTAAACAGATCAAGACAGATGTATTTTTAATATATCTTTTTAAAATTATACAAAAAAGACGCACTATTATGCGTCTTTTTTTATTCAGAGAGATTGAAAACCTTTGTCTCTATGCACCTCTGAACCTTTACATCTAAAAAAGAAATTTATAAACATACAACGTTATAAATTCACTAACCAGTAAGGTTTGGTAGTCTATAAAGTAGCTTTTTAGTACTTTTATACAATCAATTAAAAAAGCATACATTTTGATCAATTTTAATCCACTAGCACTATTTCAGACCAAAGGTAAAATCAAGAAAGTTTACAGAGAAGCAAAAGCCTCTTATTTAAACCGAATTCGTTTTGCAGTTGGAATGTTTTATTTTGGAATGGGATTAAGTTTTGCAACCTGGGCGAGTAGAATTCCTGATATTAAAACAACTTTGCATCTGACGGAAGGTGATTTGGGTTCTATTCTTTTTGCATTGCCAATGGGACAATTGCTTATTATGCCTTTTTCGGGTAAAATGGTGACAAAGTTTGGCAGTCACAGAATCCTTATCTTTTCTTTGATTATGTATGTTTTATGCCTGATCAATCTGGGGTTGGCAACAACAGCTTTGCAATTATCACTGGGATTATTTTTATTTGGCTTATTTGGGAACTTGGCGAATATTGCCGTAAATACTCAAGGAGTTTATACCGAAGAGCTTTTTAGAAAAACAATTATGTCATCGTTTCATGGTATGTGGAGTTTTGCCGGATTTACAGGAGCTTTAGTAGGTTTAGGAATGTTGGCATTGAATTTATCACCATTACATCATTTTTTAATTGTTGCCGGAGTGGTGCTGTTAATGATTACTTTTAATTTTAAATTTTTGGTCAAAGCCAAAGAAAAAATAAAGAATAAAACCTCCGAAAAGAAAAAACTATTTGTAAAACCGGACAGTGCTTTAATCTGGCTCGGAGTTATCGGATTTTGCAGTATGGCGAGCGAAGGTGTTATGTTTGACTGGAGTGGTGTATACTTTAAAGATATTGTAAAAGCACCAGGACCTTTGGTGGTTTTAGGTTACACTTCGTTTATGATTATGATGGCAAGCGGACGATTTTTAGGTGACGGACTTATTAATAAATTTGGCCGTGAACGTGTTATGCAAATTAGCGGAGTCATGATTTCTGCCGGACTTTTTACAGCTGTTTTTCTCCCATACATTATACCATGTACCATTGCTTTTATGGTGGTTGGTTTAGGTGTTGCTACAATCGTTCCTACTGTTTATAGTATGGCAGGAAAAAATTCTACCGTTCCGCCGGGAGAAGCTTTAACAATAGTTTCTAGTGTAAGTTTTCTCGGATTTTTAATGGGGCCTCCCGTAATTGGTCATATTGCAGAAACTTTTGGGCTTCAGTTTTCTTTTGCTTTTATAGGTATATTTGGCGTTTTAATTGCCTTTATGGTTTCTAAAATTAGAACAACAGCCTAAACTTCATTTTACAACGATTGTTTCTGTATTTTTATTTTTAGAAGATTTAACGGTCATTAATCTATTTTTTATGTTTTATTTAACAGGAAATTATTTTCGTAATGTTTTTTGTTTATATTTGAAGCCTGATCAATATTATACCTCTTGATCTAAGAATTTTATTTTTCCAAAAACCAATTTTATCCTTTGATGCAAGGATTGATTGTTTTGTAAGTCAAAACAAGCTCAATCCAAGAAACGAATTATCAAAGTAAATTGGAATTTTTCATGACAAAAAAGTACTTTTTGTTTTTTATTGTATTGCCTTTCAGTCTTGCCTTTTCGCAGGAGCAAACTACATTCTTTGGAATTGTGATTGATGCTAAAACACAAAATCCTCTCGAGAATGTTGTAGTGAGTATTCAGAATTCTTCAATTACACAACTTACTACAGTTAACGGAAAATTTGAATTACATTCTCCAATTAAAGAAGAACAATTAGTTTGGTTACACAGTCAGGGATATAAAGATTTGCTTTTAAAATTGCAATCGAATTTCGGGCAAAAGGTCAATCTTGGAACATTGCAATTAGAAGATACTTTTTCTGATGAAGTTCCTGCAGCCTTGATCACATTATCAGAGAGTGATTTGTCGGATGATAATAGCTCTTCTGAAATGACATCGGGATTGTTACAATCTTCAAAAGATGCTTTTATGCAGGCTTCTGCATTCAATTGGGGACAAGCCAGATTTAGGGTTCGTGGTCTTGACAGTGAAAACGGAACCACAATGCTAAATGGGATGGTCATGAATAAAATTTACGACGGAAGACCACAATGGAGTAATTGGGGAGGTTTGAATAATGTGTTGCGAAATCAGGAATTTTCAGTTGGTGTGGCGGCCTCAAATTATACTTTTGGCGGCATTTTAGGAACACAGCAAATAGTTACCCGTGCATCGATGTATCGTCAAGGAGGACAGCTTTCGTTTTCCGGAAGCAATACAACTTATAATTGGCGTACCATTGGAACGTATGCTTCCGGAATGAACGCTTCAGGTTGGGCATATGTAATTTCGGCAGGAAAACGCTGGTCAGATGAAGGCTATTTTGATGGTACAAACTTTAAGGCAGAATCTTTTTTTATAAGTGTTGAAAGAAAACTAAATGCAAAACAATCGCTAAACTTCACCGGATTTTATACACCCAGTTCACGGGGTAAAAATTCAGCCAATACAAATGAAGTAACCCAGTTAACAAACGAAAAATACAATTCATACTGGGGATTTCAAAATGGGGAAAAGCGAAATGCCAGAATTAAAAAAGTCGAAGAACCACTGTTCATGCTGAATCATTATTTTAAGATTGATGATAAAACAAATCTCAGCTCAAGTATTATGTATCAGTTTGGAAAAGTAGGAAACAGCAATATCGATTATCAAAAAGCCAATAGTCCTGATCCTGTTTATTACCGTAAAATGCCAAGTTATTTTAGCTCACTGTACGGAAAAGATCAGGGAGAATTTTCAGGAGCATTTACACCAGATTATGAAAATGCAGAGAAAAGTAAAACACTTTTTCTGGAAAACACCCAAATTGATTGGGATGCCATGTATCGTGCCAATCAGAAAACAATAACAAATCCGGCAAATATAATTACAGCTTATGAGCCGGCACAAAGTCGTTATGTTTTGTATGAAGACAGAACAGATGACAAAACGTTTGCTATAAATTCGAACTTAAATACACAGCTTACGTCAAACATCTTTTTTGATGGCGGAATTACTTTTAGAAATTTAAAATCTCATAATTTTCAATATTTACTGGATTTATTAGGAGGTAAATATTTTGAAGATATCGATCCTTTTTATAGAGGAGATTTATCACAATCTGATTTACAAAATCCAGATAGATTGGTAAAAGAAGGTGATATTTACGGTTACAATTACAATTTTTTAGCCAACACCATCGATGCTTTTACCCAGTTCAGATTCTCTTATAATAAGACTGAATTTTATTTGGCGCAATCCTATTCGATGTCAACTTATCAAAGAGAAGGATTATATCAAAACGGAATATATCCCACAAACTCTTTGGGTAAAAGTGAAAAAGTAAATTTTGAAAATTTTGGTTTCAAAGGCGGTTTCACCTATAAAATTTCAGGCAGGCAATTACTATATATTAATGGATCACATCTTACAAGAGCGCCATCACTTCGAAATACATTTTTAAATTCCCGTTTAAATAATTCAGTTGTTGATGGTATCGAAAGCGAAAATATTTCAAGTGCAGAAGCGGGCTATATTTATCGTTCTCCTCAACTTAAAATGCGATTAACAGGCTATTATACTTTGATAAAAAACAGTACAAAAACCTCCTTTTTTTATGCAGAAGGAATTTTTGACAATGGAGCCGGATATGATGCAACTGATGGTTTTGTGAGTCAGACGCTAACACATCTAAATAAAAAAAATATTGGTATTGAATCCAGTTTTGAATATCAGATTTCACCAACATTAAAAACTGTTTTTTCTGTAGCTTATGGAAATTATACGATTGACAGTAATCCCGATGTTTTAATCACTAATGATGCCAATGCAGGAAAAGAAAACAAACAAACAACTTTCGATTTTGGTCAGGCCTATATTAAAAACTACAAACAAGCCGGAATGCCACAACAAGCTATTTCTGCCGGATTAGAATATAGAGATCCTAAATTTTGGTGGATTGGTGCCAATATCAATTACCTCACCGCAAGTTATATCGATGTTGCAGCTATTGCGAGAACATCACAATTTTATATCAATCCGGCCAATCAGTTTCCTTTTCCTGAAGCTACAGAGGAGAGAGGCACAGAGTTGCTAAAGCAGGAGAAATTCAATCCGGTTTCATTGCTCAATATCAATGGAGGTAAATCCTGGCGTGTTTATGGTAAATATGTCGGGCTCTTTGCAAGTGTCAATAATGCTTTAAATACGATTTATAAAACCGGTGGTTTTGAGCAGGCTAGAAATGCAAATTACCGGGCGCTTAATCAGGATCTTTCCAGCGGAACACCATCATTTGGACCTAAATATTATTATGGATACGGAAGAACCTATTTCGTAAATCTTACAATAGGTTTATAAACTTCAAAAACAAAATTATCATGAAGAATAAATTTTTAAATTCATTTACAGTATTATTAATATTACTTTTTTGCAATTGTAATAATGAAGCCGAAGCCCCTAAATTAGAATGCACACAGCCTGATTTAGCTGTAAATAAAACAGTTGAGAAAGTTCGTGAAGTTTCCGGTACAACAGCCAGACAATATGTATATAATGATATTATTGAAGCCTATGTAGTTTCAAGTGATGAAGGAGGTAATTTCTTTAAAACCATCTCGTTCCAGACTTTGGCAAAAGACAGATTTCCTGCTACAGGATTTAGTGTACCTGTTGATGCTTCAAATACTTATATTGACTATCGTGTAGGGAATAAAGTATATGTAAAACTAAAAAATCAATTCACAGATTTGTATTATGGAGGTTTACGAATTGGAAGTTTGTATGTGAGTAATGCCGGAGATCCTACTATTGGCAGAATTTCGCAAAATGAATATAAAAATGTGCTTAATGCTTCCTGTACCATGATTGATGAAGAACGATTAGTTTTACCATTAACAATAGAAGAAGCATTGAATGATGATAAATTAAATATATTAATAGAACTTCGTGATGTTGAGTTTACAGAGGCAGCAATTGGACGTCATTATTTTGAAGAAAATAATAATATTGGAGGTTCAACCAATTGGAATTTAAGAGATAAAACAGGTAATCAAATTATTTTCAGAACAAGTAGTTATGCCAGTTTTGCTGATCATTCAGTTCCGGAAGGAAGTGGGAAAGTCCGTGGAATTTTGACCAAATTTGGATCTGATTATCAGATGATGGTACGCTCCGATAAAGATGTTAAGATGGAAGGCAAGCGAAATATTCCGTTTTTTGCAGAAGATTTTCAGGCAGTAAAAAACAATGTAAATTTTGCTCTTCCGGGTTGGAGTAATATTGTAGAAAAAGCAACAAAATTGTGGAAAAGTATGGTATATGCCGGTAATGGTTATGCCGAATTTAATACGACAAGTACAACTGCAGCAGAAAATGTGGCCTGGTTGGTTTCTCCTAAAATTAACATGACGGGTTATAAAAATGCAGTATTGTCCTTTAGAAGTGCACAACATGATTTAAAAGTAGATTCTCCGCTGAATGCTCTTGAGGTATATGTTTCGACAAATTTTGACGGATCAAATATTACTAAAGCAAAATGGACAAAACTAACAGCAAATTTCCCAACCTTATCAACACCAGCACGTCAGTTTATAAGTTCTGGCGGAATAGACTTGTCTGCTTATTCTGGAAACATTCATATTGCTTTTAAATATATTGGATCAGGAAAAGATAAAACACTAAATGGGGCTTTTATGGTAGACGATGTTAAGATTTTTGGCGAGAAGTAGGTATTTCGTTTTTTAAAAATGAAATTAAAGCATTGATTTTTAGAGGATATTTTAATAGTGTACTGTTTTTGAGATTTAAACTGTTAAAATTTAATGGAATTTTGTATTTTGGTCATCCCAAATCAATACAAATACCACATGAAAACCTACTTTATCGCCATCATGATGATGGTTTTTCCATGCTTGTTGCACAGCCAGGATCAAAATGCACCTGTTCGCTTAAAACAAATTAACATTGTAAAAACAAATTACCAAAACTCTAAAGACGGCGAAATTGTAAATAAAACAGTCGTTTTTAAAGACGGAAAAATACAAACAATTACGACTTCAGATGTTGTGCAGCATTTTTTCTACAATAAAACCGGATTGCTGGATATGACAGTAAAAGATAAAGTTGGAAGCGACTGGAAAGAAGTAGTAAACTATACGTATGACGCTGATAACAACATTACAAAATTTGTAAAAAAATATCAGGAAGGAAACGATTATATTACCAAAGTAGTGACCTTTACATATGAAGGAGCAAGAGTAAAAGTAATTACTAAAAAGAGTACAAACCATCAGAATCTGGTTGAGGATATCGAATATATTGTTGAAAACGGAACCATTGTAAGACGTACTTCACGTGACAGAAACAAAGCAATTATTGGTAAAATCGAATATGTTTATGTTAATGACAATGTTGTAAAACATAAAGGTTTAGTGGGAGATAAAATTTCTAAAACCTATACTTTTGATGATAAAAAATCTGCGGATGCCCTGATTGTACAAAGCTTATTTGGTAATAATTATAAAGTAATTGTACCTATGATTTCTTATCATGAAGATGAATTTAGCTTTGAAGCAATTTCGTATAATAATGAAATGAATTTTAGCCCTTCATCTACAGCATTAGTTGCTGTAAGCCGTAAATACAAATACAATAAATTAAATTTTCCAATCTCATGTTCTCAGATTGAGGAAAATGGAATTGTAAAAACAGAAAAAACGTTTATTTACGAATAGACGTTTGAATATTCAATTTAGTTAAAAACCATTCCGAAATTAAATTTTGTTAGGATCAAACCTTAATGAGCTTTAATTTTTGAATGGTTTCTTTTTTTTGATCAGGTTATAATTTCCTAAATAGAACTTAAAAAAGAAATTCTATAAGGTATCGTACCTTACAAATCATTAAATTTGCACCTTATTCAAAGCTATGTTAGAAAAAGAAGTTATAAATTTTGAGAGAACTGCCATTGTTGGTATTATTACTCAAAATCAAAGTGAAGAGAAACTTAACGAATATCTGGATGAATTAGAGTTCCTGACTTTTACCGCCGGCGGAGAAGTGATGAAACGTTTTACTCAAAAAATGGAACGTCCAAATCCTAAGACTTTTGTTGGAACAGGAAAAATAGATGAGATCAATCTTTTTGTAAAAGAAAACAATATATCGACTTTAATCTTTGATGATGAATTATCACCATCTCAGCAAAAAAATATTTCGAGAATTATAGATTGTAAAATCCTGGACAGAACAAACTTAATTCTGGATATTTTTGCACAAAGAGCCGAAACCTCTTATGCAAGAACTCAGGTTGAACTGGCGCAATGTCAATATTTATTACCAAGACTTTCTGGTTTATGGACGCACCTTGAGCGTCAAAAAGGGGGAATTGGTATGCGTGGTCCTGGTGAAACAGAGATCGAAACCGACAGACGTATTGTACGTGATCGAATTTCGTTGCTAAAAGAGAAAATCAAAACGATTGATAAGCAAATGAGCATTCAGCGCAGCAATCGCGGTGCTATGGTGCGTGTGGCACTTGTAGGTTATACCAACGTTGGAAAATCTACTTTGATGAATGCTATTGGTAAAAGTGATGTATTTGTTGAAAATAAATTATTCGCCACTTTAGACACAACAGTTCGAAAAGTAGTGATTAAGAACTTACCCTTTTTACTTTCAGATACAGTAGGTTTTATTAGAAAATTGCCAACACAACTGGTAGATTCATTTAAAAGTACATTGGATGAGGTTCGTGAGGCCGATTTGCTTTTGCATGTGGTAGATATTTCACATCCGGATTTTGAAGATCATATCGAGTCTGTAAATCAAACACTGTTAGAAATCAAAAGTAATGACAAACCAACAATTATGGTTTTTAATAAAATTGATTCCTATAAACATTTGACAATTGATGAAGATGATTTGATTACAGAGAGAACCAGAAGACATTATACTCTCGAAGAATGGAAACAAACCTGGATGAGTAATGTTGGTCAGGATAAAGCATTATTTATTTCGGCTACACAAAAAGAAAATTTTGAAGAATTTAGAGAAATAGTCTACGAAGCAGTTCGTCAGATTCATATCACGCGATTCCCTTATAACAAGTTTTTGTATCCGGATTATAAAGACGCGATCGAAAAGGACGAAGAAGAGCAAGAATAAATTAATTTTACTGCAAAGAGCGTAAATCCTCATAAAAACAAAGTCCGCAAAGCTAAATCTAAATATAGCTTTGCGGACTTTTTATTTTTATAAAATAATTGATGAAAATCTTAGCGCTCTTTGCGGTAAAGTTAAGCAGTTTTGGGTTTCAAATTAAAATCCAAAATTAACTCCTAAACCAAACACTTCTCTGGTTTGAAAACCTCTAAAAGCATTGTCGTCATAAATGGCCTGAAAGGATAGATTAGCCGACAGGAATTTGTTTATCTTCATGATAATATTCAGCGAGTAATTGATATCGATATTTTGAGGATCTTCTAAATAATTAGAATAAAGGTTCAAAGTGTTTTCGGCAGTTACATTGGTCATTACTGCCAGTTTGTAATAAACAGATGCGTAAAAACCCAATTCATAACGCATAGTTTTATTGGCATCTACACCAAAATAATCCCCACTAGCATAAGGTAATCCGGTTTTTGGATCGATTCCGGTTGTATAAGCGCGATCAACAAAAGTAAATTTAGATGTTAAAGGAGCAAAGTTTATTTTTAGATTATCATCCTTTGTCCAGTAAATACCGGGACCGGTAGTAAGATAGCCCGGAGACATAAATTTGGTATTTTCAGTTCTGATTTCTTTTCCGTTAGCATCCTGACCATAAATATAACCGGTTGTAAACTGCGTTCTGAAATTTAGAAAATAAGAATAATACCATTGACCAAAAGCTTTTTTTCCCAGGATAGAATTAAATTCCAGACGGTCATCTGTCTTTTTCCCAAAATCAGCATTTTTAGTTTGTAAAAGACCGTAAGAAGCTAAAATTTTGTTATCCCAGGTAAGATCGTCTTTTTTGTAATTAAAGTCGTAATTGATTCCTAAAGTTCCGGAAAAGCTATCCTCACCTCCGGCAAGCCAATTATTAAAGCTTGACTGATTTAACAAAAGAGAAACGGTTCCTTTTGCTTTCCAGCCTTCATCTTCAATTGTATCATTTATTTTCTTTACCGCTTTTTCAGTGTTTTGAATTAATTCTTTTTCTGAATTTTGAGCTTGAACAAAAGTTAAGTTGACTAAAATAAATAGTAATAACGCTAGCTTTCTCATGGTATTTAGTTTAAGTGTGTAATAACAAATATACTAAAAACCGTTAAAAGGTTTGGTTATTATTGGCGGTAAAAGAAAGTTATTTCTTAGATTCTTTGTATAAAGGAACTGCAGAACAAGCTTCGCCATACATTATACTACGGGCAAATGGCTGTAAGTAATTTGTTGCTAAAATATAAGCGCGCATTGGAACCGGTTTTCTGGAACATCCTTTTACAATGACAGGTTTACTTTTGTAAACAGAGTAGTCGATTTTGCTTAGAATCTCTTCATACAAACTTGAGTCTAAATCTTCGATTGACCCATTGACTACTTTTTTTGCATAAGGCGCCAAATGAACACTTACTAAAATTAATGCCCAAGCCGGGATAATAGCATCTGTACTACAATAAACAGCTACATATTGATCCTGATATTGCGACCAGTCATGGTTTTTTAAATGCTCTCTAAAGTCTTTTTCCTTTAATAAAAAGCCTTCTAAAAGCCATTGTGATATATCGATTTGTACACGAGTTCCTTTTGGGTAATAATCTTCAAGATCAAAAACCTCTAAGGCACTATTGGCAACTTTATTGATGATTTCTTCCATTCTTTAAGTCTTAAAGTCGAATGTCGAAAGTCATAAAGTCCTTTACTTTAGACTTTATGATTTTCAACTTTATGACTAATTGTTTTTTAAGTTTTAAAGTCGAATGTCAAAAGTCATAAAGCCCTTAACTTTTAGACTTTTGACATTTGACTTTACGACTAAATCAAAGCATTCCTAATTCTAATTTTGCTTCTTCGCTCATTAAGTCTTTGCTCCATGGCGGATCAAAAGTAATTTCGACATCTACATCTTTAATGTGTTCAATCGTTTTTACTTTTTCTTCTACTTCTCTGGGTAAACTTTCTGCCACCGGACAGTTTGGAGATGTTAGAGTCATCAGGATTTTTACTTCGTAATCTGTGTTTACCATTACGTCATAAATTAATCCTAGCTCGTAAATATCTACAGGAATCTCAGGATCGTAAATGCCTTTTAAAACCTTTACAATTGATTCTCCTAATTCGTTAGTGTCTATTTCTTGTTCCATTTTTTTAATTTTTTCACCATATAAGTAATATAAGCTCATTTAAACAGGATGTTTATATTAAATATAGATGCTTTGTTTTTATGTTTTAATCTTCTAGCCAGCGATATAATTCGTTGACATATGTTTTTTGGCCTTCATGATAGATGTTTGTAACGTTGAAGTTTATCATTAATCCTATTGGAGACTTTAAAAGTTTCATGTAAGACATTAATTTAGCTATATGAATTGGAATAATTTTCTCAACTGCTTTCAGTTCAAGAACCAAACAGTTTTCAATAAATAAATCACATCTTAGATCAGATTCTAATTCTAATCCTTTATATTCAACAGGAATCACCAACTCGGATTTAAAATTTATACCTCTTAAAGATAGTTCTTTAATCATGCATTGATGATAGATATTCTCTAAAAGTCCGGCTCCAATATTTTTATGAACTTCAATCGCTGCTCCATTAACTCGGTAAATTAAATCAGTCAAATATTTCTTTGTTATCATCTGCTTTTTTAGCAATAACAAGAAATTAAAAAGAAAGATAAAACCTACTTTGTTGTTTTCTGTTATTTAAGTTAAAGTTTATTTAAATGGATTACTCATATTTCGAGCACTTTACTGTACATATTTTTTAAGCGCCGAAACTTAAATTTTCTTATATAACTTATATGGTTTTAAAATTTTAATTTTTGTTTTTAGCGTCAAAAGCCAAAGCGTACATTTTGATGTTTTTGATCATCGAAACCAATCCGTTTGCACGAGTGGCAGATAAATGCTCTTTTAAACCAATTTCGTCTATGAATTCGGTGTCAGCATTTATAATATCTTCCGCTTTTTGGTTAGAGAAAGCACGAATTAAAATCGCGATAATTCCTTTGGTTAAAATTGCATCACTATCAGCGGTAAAAACAATCTTGTCGTCTTTTTCTTCTCCCTGCAACCAAACTTTCGACTGGCAGCCTTTGATTAAATTCTCGTCGGTTTTGTATTCTTCTTTAATTAACGGAAGACTTTTTCCTAATTCGATGATGTACTCATAACGCTGCATCCAGTCATCGAACATTGAAAATTCGTCTATTATTTCGTTTTGTATTTCTTTTATTGTCATAATTATTCTTTAGTAAAATCCAGTAATAAATTGACCAGTTTTTCTATTTCTTTTGGAGGATATCCATTATCGAAACCTGGAGTTTCATATACTTTTTTATTCTGGGTTATTTTAAGATTTCCAATCGCAGCACCATCATAAAAGCGTTTTTCAGTTGGTCCTTTTAAGGTTGGAATATTTTCTAAATTAATTTTTGAAAATTCAGCTACAATCTGTTTCCATTTTGCATCACTAATTTTACTTTCAACAGGTTCTGTTTTTCTACCATTAGTAACTGAAACCATTTTGTTATGCACCACTATTACTTTATAAATTCCTCGGGAAACAGCAGAATATTCTATTTCTGTTGAGGATAAATCTGCTTTTTTCTGACTTGAGCACGATGTTCCAATGAAGATCGTGAAGAGTAATAAGGATACTATTTTCATAAAAGTTGTTTTAGCTTAACATAGTTTTTGCCTTTTTGACTGCTTCAACCATTACATCAATTTCTTCTTTTGTATTGTAAAAAGAGAACGAAGCACGAATGGTTCCCGGTATACAGAAAAAGTTCATAATAGGTTGTGCACAATGATGTCCGGTTCTAACAGCAATACCTAATTTGTCAATAATAGAACCAATATCGTAAGGATGAATTCCATCAATATTAAACGAAACCACCGAAGCTTTATTTTTTCCGGTTCCGTAAATTTTCAAACCTTCAATTTCCAGTAAACGTTTTGTAGCGTGTTCCAATAAATGTTCTTCGTATTTTTGAATGTTATGAAAACCGATATTATTTAAATAATCAACCGCCGTTCCTAAAACAATTCCGCCAGCGATATTTGGAGTTCCGGCTTCAAATTTATGAGGTAAATCGGCATAGGTTGTTTTTTCGAAAGTAACTTCTTTGATCATTTCGCCACCACCCTGATAAGGAGGAAGTTTATTTAGCCAGGCTTCTTTTCCGTATAAAATTCCGGTTCCTGTCGGGCCACACATTTTGTGTCCTGAAAAAGCATAAAAATCACAATCTAAATCCTGAACATCAGGTTTTAAATGCGGAACAGCCTGTGCGCCATCAATTAAAACGGCAGCACCAACAGCATGAGCTTTTTCAATAATATATTTAATAGGATTGATAATTCCTAAAGCGTTCGAAATATGGTTTACCGTTACAACTTTAGTTTTCTCTGATAGCAGCGCATCAAAAGCATCCATAATAAGTTCACCATCTTCGTTCATCGGAATAACCTTTAGAGTTGCTCCGGTTCTCTCGCACAACATTTGCCAGGGCACAATATTACTGTGATGTTCTAAAGAAGAAACAACAACTTCATCGCCCGGTTTTAAAATCGAAGCAAAACCATTTGTAACTAAATTGATTCCGTGTGTTGTCCCGGAAGTAAAAAGCACTTCATGAGAAAACTTAGCATTGATATGATGTTGGATCTTTACTCTCGAAATTTCGTATGCATCAGTTGCCAACTGACTTAGTGTGTGAACGCCTCTGTGAATATTGGCATTGATTTCCTGATAATATTCTGCTTCAGCATCGATCACAATTTGTGGTTTTTGTGAAGTTGCTCCATTGTCGAAATATACCAATGGTTTTCCGTTAACTTTTTCCGAAAGTATCGGAAAATCAGCTCTTATTTTTTGGATGTCTAACATGTCTTATTTAGAAAAATTCTATCTACAAAAGTACTAAAACTAAATTGGTTTATCCATCAAAACTATAATTTCCTTTTATGACACTATCAATTGAAGATTTGAATGTTGATTTGATAAAATTTAAATCTGTTCTTTAAATAATGTGAATTCAGAATCTAAATTAGATGTTAAAATCCTGAACATAAATTATTTATATTGCAGTAAAAATAACTATTGAATACTATGAAAAAAATTGCCAGAATAATTGCGCTTGTTTTATTGATTGTAGTTTTTTATTATGGATTTACAACCTATCCGAAGCTTGAATTAATTTCTGGTTTTTCGGCTAAGAGTGTTGCTTCCGGACATTTTCTGGATCATCGATCGAAAGAACTAATCGAGAAATCGGATAATGATATTCCGTTAATGAATTTAGCAACAAATAAAATTGATGAAGCCGGAAAGTTTGTAACATCTGCCGTTTATGGATTAAAAGAAAGAAAAGCGATTTATCGTGAAGGTTTGGGAGCTACTTTGATTAATGAAAACTTCGATGTTTCAAAACCTTATTTGCTTCCAAAACGAACTAAACTGGTGAATAATCTTCCGTTTCCTTACGGAAATAACGAGCCAAAAGACACTGTTTTTGCTAATGTTGATTATGTTGGATTAAAGAAAGCAGTCGAAAATTCTTTTGATAAAAACGACGGAAAAGAAAAACGTACCCGTGCGGTTGTCGTTTTGTATAAAGACAAATTAATCGCCGAAAAATACGATACAGGTTTTAATAAAGACAGTAAGATTTTAGGCTGGTCAATGACCAAAAGTATAACTAGCTCTGCTTTTGGAGTTTTAGCGAAACAAAGAAAAATAGACATTTATAAACCTGCACCAATTGCGGAATGGAAAAATGATGAGCGAAAAATTATTACCATAAACGATTTGCTTCATATGAATTCCGGTTTAGAATGGGAAGAAAATTACAGTACCATTTGCGATGCTACACAAATGCTTTTTCAGTCTGAAGATATGGGGAAAGTGCAAATGGATAAACCGGCAAAATATAAACCTGATACACATTGGTATTATTCGTCTGGAACAACCAATTTATTGTCCAGAATTTTAAGAAGCCAGTTTAAAACACAGCAGGAATATCTTGACTTTTGGTACAGTGCAGTTATCGATAAAATCGGAATGAATTCGATGATTGTAGAGCAGGATATGAGCGGGATTTTTGTAGGTTCTTCTTATGCCTGGGCAACACCACGTGACTGGTCAAAATTTGGATTATTGTATCTTCATAAAGGAAACTGGAACGGAGAACAAATCCTGGATGAAAGCTGGGTAAAATACACATCAACGCCAACGAATACTTCTGGAGGAAAATACGGAGCACAATTCTGGCTAAACGCTGGAGGTAAATTTCCAGACGTTCCTCGCGATATGTTTTATTGCAGTGGTTACCAAGGACAAATGGTGGCGATTATCCCATCTTTGGATATGGTAATTGTGAGAATGGGGTTGAAGGAAGATGATCAGGGCTTTGATTTTAATGGTTTCCTAAAAGGGATAATTGATAGTGTTAAGAAATAGTTTTATGAAATATAAGTTAAATCATGAACTTAGTTTTTTATACAATTTAGTTTTTAAAATAATTTTTACAGGCTCAATTGGTTTTTTGATATACAGTATATTAATTCAGGAAATTTCTACATTTTTTTTCTGTTCTGCATTCTCCTTGTTTTTGTTCTTTTTGATTCAAAGGTTCAAGAGGTTTAAAATAATAGAGTTTGATGAAAATGCTATTTATTTTGATGATATCAAAATTGATGTAAAAGATATAGAGAAGATAGGTATAGGGAAAATTACATTCAAAATGAATTTGAAAGAAGAACCAATAAGCTTTTTTTATTCTCCTCTTTTTGAGAATAATTTGAACTTGCTAAAAAAGTTTCATCAAGAGAAAATTTAACCGCAAAGATGCCAGGTAAAAAGCGCAAAGTTCGCAAAGTTTTGTAATAAACCTTTGCGAACTTTGCGTAACCTTTGTGTCTTTGCGGTAAAACCTGACTACAAATCAAATCCTAAATTCACGCCTAATTTCATGGCAATGATTTTAGTAATTCTTTGTTTTAATTCTGGTATTTTAATGCTTTCGATAACGGCATTTGAGAATGCGTACATCAACAAAGCTTTAGCTTCTTTTTGAGGGATACCACGAGACTGCATGTAGAACATTGCTGTTTCATCCAATTGTCCAACTGTACAACCGTGTGAACATTTTACATCATCAGCAAAAATCTCTAATTGTGGTTTTGCATTGATAGTTGCTTTATCACTCAATAAGATGTTATTGCTTTTTTGGAAAGCATTTGTTTTTTGAGCTTCTTTTTCTACCAAAACTTTTCCGTTGAAAACTCCTGTTGAGCGATCAGAGAAAATTCCTTTATAATCCTGAAAACTTTCGCAATTAGGTGTTGCGTGGTTTACCAAAGTATAATGATCAACGTGTTGTTTGTCATTTAAGATCGAAATTCCGTTTAACGTACTGGTCAATCTTTCACCAAAGTGATAAAAGTTTAAGTTGTTACGAGTTAAATTTCCACCAAAAGAGAAAGTGTGTACATACGCATGACTTTCCTGTTGTTGCGAAACGTAAGTATTGTCAATTAAATTGGCTTCACTATTATCGTTTTGAATTTTGTAATAATCAACAATTGCACGTTTTTGAGCAAAAATCTCGGTAACCGAATTGGTTAAAACCGGATTTTCATTCAAACTTTGATGACGCTCGATAATTTGAACATGTGAATTCTCGCCCACAATTACCAAATTTCTTGGCTGAACCATTAAAGCCGATTCGTTTCCTGTTGAGAAATACATAATCTCAATTGGTTTGTCAGCTACTTTTTTCTTCGGAATGTTGATGAATGCTCCTTCCATTGCAAAAGCAGTATTCAATGAAGTCAAACTATCATCTTTGCTTGCAATTTGATTAAAGTACGTATCAATAACCATTTTATATTTTGGTTTTGTCAATGCCGATGACATCAAGCAAACATCGATTCCGTCGTGTGTAGTAGAAGACAAATGTGAGCTGAAAACACCATCAATAAACACTAATTTATAAGTGTCGATTTCATGTAAAAAGTATTTTTTTACCTGATTAAATTCGATTGCATTTTCTTCTTTAGGAAAAACCGTAAAGTCATTTTTTAAGATGGCGTTTAGCGATGTATATTTCCAAGCTTCTTCTTTTTTGGTTGGGAAACCTTTATTTTCAAAGTTTTTTAGTGCTTTGGTGCGAATGTCATGCAAATCTGAATGCACATCGACACGCTCTTCAAAAGCCATAAAAGACGATACTAATTTTTCTTTTAAATCCATTTTTCTGTTTAGTCTTAAAGTCGAAAGTCGAAAGTCGAAAGACTTAGGATTGTCGACTGTTTTTGCCAAAAGGTCAAGAATTAAAGCATAAAGTTTTTGACTTTATGACTTTCGACTTTATGACTTTGGGCTCAAATATTTAATGAAACCGCTTAATAATTTCGATATTTCTGTTATCGATTCTAAAAGCATTTCAAATTCTTCTTTTATAATATATTCTAAATCAAATGCTAAATATAATTGAGATCTTACTTCTCCTGCTGATGCTTTGGCTACATATAAAAAGTAAATAAACTCTTTGTCTGTATTTCTCTCAAAACCCTCTGCTATATTTGATGATATCGAAAGTGATGCACGTCTTATTTGTCTAACAAAATCAAAGTCTTTTTTGAAATTAGAATTTTCAGTAATCAAATATATTTTCTTATTGAAGATTCGAGATTTTTGCCAGGAATTTATTTCCTCAAAAGATTTGAACTTACTCATATTGTATTTTCGACTTTATGACTTTTGACTTTATGACTGACTAATTCTCTGCTTTGATCCAGTCGTATCCTTTTTCTTCTAATTCGTAAGCCAATTCTTTTCCGCCAGATTTTACAATTCTTCCGTTATAAAGAACGTGAACGAAATCAGGAACAATATAATCTAATAAACGTTGGTAGTGTGTGATCACAATAATAGCGTTTTTGTCGCTTTTTAATTTGTTTACACCATTTGCCACAATTCTTAAAGCATCAATGTCAAGACCAGAATCCGTTTCGTCAAGGATGGCTAATTTTGGCTCTAACATTGCCATTTGGAAAATTTCGTTTCTTTTTTTCTCTCCTCCGGAAAACCCTTCATTTAAAGAACGAGATAAAAATTTACGGTCAATTTCTAATAATTCAGATTTCTCACGAATTACTTTCAACATTTCGTTTGCCGGCATTTCTTCCTGTCCGTTTGCTTTACGGGTTTCGTTGATTGCCGTTTTCATGAAGTTAGTCACGCTAACTCCGGGAATCTCTACTGGATATTGAAAAGAAAGGAAAACACCTTTGTGTGCTCTTTCTTCAGGAGCTAAATCAGCAAGATCTTCTCCGTCAAGAATAACCTCTCCGTCTGTAACTTCATAGTTTTCGTTTCCTGCAATAACTGCAGAAAGTGTACTTTTTCCAGAACCGTTTGGTCCCATGATAGCGTGTACTTCGCCAGCTTTAACTTCTATATTAATTCCTTTCAGGATTTCTTTATCACCAATTGAGGCGTGAAGGTTTTTTATTGATAACATTGTTTTTTATTTTATATAAATGTCAATTCTATTTTTGTTTGTTGGCTTAGGATGTTAGCATTAAAATGCGCATGTCCTAAATATTCCATGCCTAAATAATCGGCAGTTTTTTTAAACGGAATGTAGAAACTTTCTTCTATTTCATTATCGTGTGAATTTGATATCACACCAATTTTCTTTCCTCTCAGTTTTCTTCCGGTTTCTTTTTCAATTCGGATTAAATCTGAAAACCGATCAAAAAAGACCTTCATGATTCCGCTCATATTATACCAATAAATGGGCGTTGCAAAAATGAAAGTGTCATGATTCTCGATAATTCTTTTAATCAAAGGCAAAAAATCATCTTCTATATTTTTGCTTTCGTAATCATAATATGAAATATTATAATCACTTAGATTCACCACATCAATATTGTATTCTTTGGCGATTTCATCTACAATTTTGGTTGTGTTTCCATTTTTTCTGGAAGAACCTAAAATGATGACTTTTTTATTTTCCATCTTCAAATTATCCTACAGAACCTTCTAAAGAAATCTCTAATAATTTTTGAGCTTCAACAGCAAATTCCATCGGAAGTTTGTTCAATACATCTTTACTGAAACCATTTACAATTAAGGCAATCGCTTTTTCAGTTGGAATACCTCTTTGGTTGCAATAAAAAACCTGATCTTCTCCAATTTTACTTGTTGTTGCTTCGTGCTCTATTTTTGCTGATGGATTTTTACTTTCGATATAAGGAAAAGTATGCGCACCACAATTATTCCCCATTAAAAGAGAATCACATTGCGAAAAGTTTCTGGCATTTTCAGCTCTTGGGCTGATTTGTACTAATCCGCGGTAACTGTTTTGTGATTTTCCAGCCGAAATACCTTTAGAAATAATAGTCGATTTAGTGTTTTTACCTAAATGGATCATTTTAGTTCCAGTATCAGCTTGCTGGTAATTATTAGTAACGGCGATAGAATAAAATTCTCCAACCGAATTATCTCCTTTTAATACACAAGAAGGATATTTCCAGGTAACAGCAGAACCAGTTTCAACCTGAGTCCATGAAATTTTAGCGTTTGTTTCGCATAAACCTCTTTTGGTTACAAAGTTGTAAACTCCACCTTTTCCTTCTTTATTTCCTGGGAACCAGTTTTGAACGGTAGAATATTTAATTTCAGCATCATCCAAAGCGATTAATTCAACTACAGCAGCGTGTAATTGGTTTTCATCACGGCTTGGAGCTGTACATCCTTCAAGGTAAGAAACGTAGCTTCCTTCGTCAGCAATAACAAGAGTTCTTTCGAATTGTCCTGTTCCTGCCTGATTGATTCTGAAATACGTTGAAAGTTCCATAGGGCAACGAACGCCTTTTGGAATATAACAGAAACTTCCGTCAGAGAAAACCGCTGAGTTTAATGCTGCATAGAAGTTGTCTTTTTGAGGTACAACAGTTCCTAAATATTTTTTTACTAATTCAGGATGTTCTTTAATCGCTTCAGAAATTGGACAGAAAATAATTCCTTTTTCGGCCAGTGTTTTCTTGAAAGTTGTAGCTACAGAAACAGAATCGACAACAATATCCATTGCGACATTGTTCATCATTTTTTGCTCATCAACAGAAATTCCTAACTTTTTGTACATCTCTAAAAGTTCCGGATCTACATCGTCCAGAGTTTTGTTAGGATCTACTTGTTTTGGAGCTGAATAATAAGAAATGGCCTGAAAATCCGGTTTCTCATAATGTACGTTTGCCCATTCTGGCTCGATCATTTCTTTCCATGCACGAAAAGCCTCAATGCGCCATTCGGTCATCCATTCAGGTTCTTCTTTTTTAAGCGAAATAGCTCTTACAATGTCTTCATTTAAGCCAATAGGGAAGGTTTCAGATTCTATATTGGTATAAAATCCGTATTCATATTCTTTGGTTTCGAGTTCGATTTTTAAATCGTCTTCTGTGTATTTACTCATTTTTTGATTTAGAGATTTAAAGATTCAATTCGGATATTTCAAAGAATTAATCTTTATTAGTCTTGGTATTCTTTTTTATTATAGTGAAAATGATTCGCCACAACCGCAAGTTCTGCTTGCGTTTGGATTATTGAAAACAAATCCTTTTCCGTTTAATCCTCCAGAGAATTCCAGAATTGTTCCGGCTAAATACAGGAATGATTTTTTTTCAACAGCTATTTGTATGTCGTTGTCTACGAATATCTTGTCGTCGTCGCCTTTGGTTTTATCAAATTTTAAATCATATGACAAACCAGAGCACCCACCGCTTTTTACGCCTACTCTTACGTAGTCGCTGGCAGCGTCAAAACCATCATCAGTCATCAAATCGATGATTTTCTTTTTGGCAGTATCAGAAACTTTTATCATTGTTTATGGTATTTAATTTTTACTTTCGATTGAATCAGTTTTAAAATAGTAATCAAAGTATTACAATTTAAAGCGCTGTGCATCAATGTTAAAATGAAATTGTCTGCAAAGATACGACTTAAAAACCTTTTTCCATAACGGTTCACATTATTATAACAAATGTTAAAATAGACAGAACTTATTTTGAGTAAAGATCTTGCTATTATGGACGTTTTTGAGTTGCGAAAATGATTTTTGAAAAATGTTTAAAAAACAGTGCTTTTTAAGTTTTAAATAAAAATTTTTAGCATAACGAAATTGGATTTCCTAGCTTTGTTTCAATAATTAGAAATTTATTCTCATGAAACTTTACCCAATAGAATCCGGAAATTTCAAGTTAGATGGCGGTGCCATGTTTGGTGTAGTGCCTAAAACTATCTGGAATAAGACCAATCCGGCAGATGCTAATAATTTGATTGATATTGCAGCGCGTTGTTTGCTTATTGAAGATGGAAACAGACTAATTTTGATTGATACCGGAATGGGAGATAAACAATCAGAGAAATTCTTTGGTTATTATTCGCTTTGGGGATCACACTCTATCGATAAGTCATTGGCAAAATATGGTTTTCATCGTGATGATATTACGGATGTTTTTATGACACATTTGCATTTTGATCATTGCGGAGGAAGTGTACAATGGAATTCTGATAAAACAGGATACGAACCGGCTTTTAAAAATGCTAAATACTGGAGCAACGAAAATCATTGGGAATGGGCAACAAAGCCTAATGCACGCGAAAAGGCCTCTTTTCTTTCAGAAAATATTCTGCCTATGCAGGAAAGCGGACAATTGAATTTTATAAAACGTCCTGATAATGATTTTGGCTTTTCGGAAGAAATGAATTTTGGAATTTATTATGTCGACGGTCATACCGAAAAACAAATGATTCCACATATTCAATATAATGATAAAACCATCGTTTTTTGTGCCGATTTGTTAGCAACAGCAGGACATATTCCGTTGCCATATGTTATGGGGTACGACACGAGACCTTTGCTGACAATGCCTGAGAAATCGAAATTTTTGAATGCAGCAGCAGATAATAATTATTATTTGTTTTTAGAGCATGATGCACACAATCAAATCATAACCGTACAGCATACAGAAAAAGGTGTTCGCCTCAAAGACGTTTTTACCTGCGAAGAGATTCTTTAGAAACAAAGATTTTAAACATAAAAAACTCCCATTTTCAGTATGTCGAAAATGGGAGTTTTTAGGTTAACAAATTATAATTACTCTACAATTACTTTTTTAGCTGAAGCGATGCTCTGACTGATCAGATATGCATAATAGGCTTCTTTTGGTAAACCGGATAAATTGATACTATTATAAAGCCAATAACAAGAGTCGTCTTGTTTGCCAGATTGGATTTATAATTTGACGACACAAGTGTACAAATTGCAATTGATGTTTCCTTACGGGAAGCCGTAAAGACTGTTTTTATTTTATAAATTTCAAAGAATTTACAAATCATTTTGTATCAGTAAACAGGGCAAACATATTACATTTAAAAGACCTGTATGCTGTTCTGAAGCTCTTAAAAGGGCATATAAAAATCATAACACAGTGTTAATCGTTAGTTTTATGTAACAAAAAATCATAATTTAGGCGCATAATTTAACTTTATCTTTAAAACAGACACATGAGTCCTATAAAACTAAATACGTTATCTACCTTTGCATTACTTGTACTTGCAGGCTGTAGCGCGACTTTACAAGCACAGGTTTCTACTCCAAAACAAATAATTAAAGCTCCTCTGGCAGTTGTTAAAAAAGCACCTGTTAGCGAAAATGAACTAAAAAGATGGAGTCACCTTGATTTAATCAAAGATTCGATTCCCGGAATGAGTGTTGACAGAGCATACGCTGAATTGTTGACTGGTAAAACAGGAAAAAAAGTAATCGTAGGAATCGTAGATTCTGGTGTAGATATCGAACATGAAGATCTTCAGGGAATGATCTGGACGAATCCTAAAGAAATTCCGGGTAACGGAATCGATGATGATAAAAACGGATTCATTGATGATGTTCACGGTTGGAATTTTCTTGGAGATGCTGTTCACGAAAATCTTGAACTAACACGTATTATCAAAAAAGGTGATGATGGTTCTGCTCAGTATAAAAATGCTTTGGCACAGTATAACGAAAAATACGAAAAAGCTTTACAGGATAAACAGCAGGTTGACTTTTTACTTGAGGTTCACAATACAATTAAAAAAGAGCTAAACAAAACAACCTATAAAATTGAAGATTTAGCAGCTGTTACATCAACAGATCCAAAAGTGGTGCAAAGTAAAAAAATCATGACACAGATTTTTACTAACGCAGGTTCAACTTTTGATCCGGAAGCGGAATTAAAAGAATATAGCGAACAGGTTTATGATCAGTTAAATTACAATTTAAATAAAGAATACGACGGAAGAAAAATTGTAGGCGATAATCCGGAAGACATTAACAACAATCATTATGGAAATAATGTAGTTTTTGGACCAGACAAAGAAAAAGCACTTCACGGAACACACGTAGCCGGAATTATTGGACAAATTCGTGGTAATAATTTAGGCGGAGACGGTGTGACAAACAATGTTGAAATCTTAACAGTAAGAGCGGTTCCTGACGGAGATGAATATGATAAAGATATTGCTCTGGCAATTCGTTATGCAGTTGATAATGGTGCAAAAGTAATTAACGGAAGTTTCGGGAAAAGCTTTTCTCCGCACAAAAAATGGGTTTATGATGCGATTAAATATGCAGCCAAAAAAGATGTTCTAATTGTACATGCAGCAGGAAATGACGGTTATAATATTGATGAAACAAAAAACATCAATTACCCAAATGACTCTGAAGATAACATCAAGGAATTTGCAGATAATGTGATCACAATTGGTGCGATTAATAAACAATACGGAGAAAATGTTGTGGCAGGATTTTCGAACTTCGGAAAAATAAATGTTGACGTTTTTGCTCCGGGTGAAGAAATTTATGCAACAGTTCCAAACAACAAATACAAATATTTACAAGGAACTTCGATGGCATCTCCAAATGCGGCAGGTGTTGCGGCGTTAATTCGTTCTTATTATCCAAAATTAAAAGCATCTCAGGTAAAACATATCCTAATGGATTCAGGAGTTGCACTTCCGGCCAAAGTAGTTTTAGGCGAGAGTGAAAATCCGGGAGAGAAACCTGCAGCAGTTTCTTCGACAGAATCGTCAAGAACAGCGAAAATGGTCAATGCTTACAATGCCTTATTAATGGCAGAAAAAATGTCCGGCAAAAAATAAAATTACAGACGATACTAACCTAATGGAAGAGTGCGAACTCTTCCATTTTTATTGAAAAAAGATGCGCAAAATTATTTTACTTTCTCTTTTGAGTTTGGGTTTAAACTCAGCATTTGCACAAAATGCACCGTATTGGCAACAACATGTTGATTACAAAATGGAGGTATCCATGGATGTAAAAAATTATCAATACAAAGGAAAACAGGAATTAGTTTATACAAACAATTCTCCTGATACCTTAAAAAAAGTATTTTATCATTTATACCCAAATGCATTTCAGCCAGGAAGTGAAATGGATGCACGTTTGCATTCTATAAAAGATCCGGATGCAAGAATGGTAAACAAAATTAAAGATGCTGATGGAAAAGAGGTAAAGCAAAGCCGAATCGAAACCTTAAAACCAAATGAAACAGGTTTTTTAAAAATTACCAATTTTAAACAAGACGGAGTAAATGCTCAAACGAGAACTTCGGGAACTATTCTTGAAGTAACTTTGGCTAAACCAATTTTGCCAAACTCTAAAACTACTTTTACACTTGATTTTGATGGTCAGGTTCCGGTTCAGATTCGTCGTTCAGGACGTAACAATAAAGAAGGTGTTGAACTTTCGATGTCACAATGGTATCCAAAATTGGCCGAATTTGATTTTGAAGGATGGCACGCAGATCCATATATTGCAAGAGAATTTCACGGAGTTTGGGGTAATTTTGATGTAAAAATTACAATCGACAAAGAATACACAATTGGTGGTTCAGGATATTTGCAAGACAAAAACGAAATTGGTCACGGCTATGAAGATGCTGGTGTAACAGTGACTTATCCAAAGAAAACAAAAACCTTAACATGGCATTTTATCGCGCCAAATGTTCATGATTTTACCTGGGCTGCAGATAAAGAATATACACACGATATTGTAAAAGGACCAAACGATGTTGATTTGCATTTCTTCTACAAAAACGATTCAAAAACAACAGGAAACTGGAAACAATTAGAGCCTTTAATGGTAAAAGTTATGGATTATTACAACCATAGAGTTGGAGCGTATCCGTATAAACAATATTCATTTATTCAGGGAGGAGATGGCGGAATGGAGTATGCAATGTGTACTTTGATGTTAGGAAGCGGAACTCTTGAAGGTATTTTAGGAACAGCAACGCATGAATTAGGACATTCATGGTTTCAGCATATTTTGGCTTCAAACGAGTCTAAACATCCCTGGATGGACGAAGGTTTTACAACTTACATCGAAGACAGTGCTTTGAATGAATTAAAAGGAGATAAAAAAGAAGTAAATCCGTTTAAAGGAAATTATGCTGCTTATTACAGTTTGGTAAACTCTGGTAAAGAGCAACCACAAGGAACTCATGGTGATCGTTACGACGAAAACAGACCTTATAGTATTTCATCTTATGTAAAAGGAAGCATCTTTTTGTCACAACTAGAATACGTAATTGGAAAAGAAAATGTAGATGCAACTTTAAAAAGATATTTCAACGATTTTAAATTCAAACATCCAACGCCAAACGATATTAAAAGAACAGCAGAAAGAGTTTCAGGAGCAGAGTTAGACTGGTACTTAATCGATTGGACTGAAACCACAAATACGATCGATTACGGAATTAAAGAGGTAGCTGACAACGCAGGAAAAACTACTGTTTCTTTAGAGAGAATTGGCAGAATGCCAATGCCAATCGATTTGAGAGTAGAATACACAGACGGAACTTCTGAGAATTTCTACATTCCGTTGAGAATGATGAATTTCATTAAGCCTAATCCAAACCCAAATCAAAAAAGAACTGTTTTGGATGACTGGGCATGGGCACAATCAAACTATAGTTTTACCATAGACAAAAACAAAACAGCAATCAAAAAAATCATCATAGATCCAAGCGGATTAATGGCTGATGTAAAAGCTGCAAATAATGTTTATGAAGTAAAATAATCTTCGTACAGATAAATAAAAAAGTCCCGTTTAAAATTAAACGGGACTTTTTTATTTTCAGCTTATAGAGATTTATCCTAAATGCTCCAGCATGTCTTTAGTCATAGACTCTAAATCAAAAGTATGTTTCCAGTTCCAGTCTTCTCTGGCAGATGAATCATCAATACTTGCCGGCCAGCTGTCTGCAATTTTCTGACGGAAATCAGGATTGTAAGTGATTTCAAATTCAGGAATGTGTTTTTTAATTTCATTAGCAATTTCAGTTGGAGTAAAACTCATTGCTGCTAAATTGTATGAAGAATGTATTTTGATTTGCTCAGCTGGTGCTTTCATGATATTAATAGTAGCATCAATAGCATCGTCCATATACATCATTGGCATTTTTGTTTCAGAAGATAAAAAGCACTCGTATTTTTTATCGGCAATAGCCTTATAAAAAATATCAACAGCATAATCAGTCGTTCCGCCACCCGGAGGTGTTGACCAGCTAATTAAGCCCGGATAACGAATACTGCGAACGTCAACACCATAAATATTATGATAGTATTCGCACCATCTTTCACCTGCTTGTTTACTAATTCCGTAAACTGTCGACGGTTCCATCACAGTATATTGTGGTGTGTTTTCTTTTGGTGTTGTAGGTCCAAAAACGGCTATACTTGATGGCCAGAAAATCTTTTTGATCTTTTTGGCTTTCGCTAAATTCAAAACGTGAAACAATGAATTCATGTTCAAATCCCAGGCAAAAGCAGGATTTTTCTCGGCAGTAGCCGATAAAAGTGCCGCCATCAAATAAATATCAGTAATTTGATGTACTTCGACAAGATGCTCAATCTGGTTGAAATCTAAAGCATTGACCACTTCAAACGGACCAGAATTTACAACGTCAGTATTTAGTTTTCGAATGTCAGAAGCAATTACATTTTCTGTTCCGTAAAGCTTGCGTAATTTTTGAGTCAGTTCTGTCCCAATTTGACCGCAGGCACCAATGATTAATATTTTTGGATTCATTTTTTTGAATAGTTTTTTAGAGAGATGCAAATATAACGTTTTCGCAAATGTTTTTACTTTTTCAAATGCTAAATTGTAAATTTAACAATGATAAAGATGCTTTTTTGGATTATTCTCGAATTGAAAATTAATTGTTCTCTTAGGCTTGCGATCTTCACGAATTTTTTTAAGTCAAAGATCTTAAAAATGATTCGCAAAAAAATAACCTTGATTTATAGAATCTTTAGCAAAAAACAGAATTCGTAATTGTAAATTTACTTTGTAACTTTGTAGCTTAATGTTTTACCAAATGAAATATAAAATATCTCTTTTTCTACTTTTTGTTTTTGTGTTGAATTCATGTCAAAATCAAGATGAAAAGCGTCGTGCTGAAAATGAAAAAGAAGCGAAAAAAAAGGAAATTATTTTTAATAATATCAATAAAGCCTGGGTATTTATTGACGAGCCAATTAATGAAATTTCAGAACAAAAAGTCAATTCCTGGAACGAATGGCGCGAATTTCTAAAAGAACTGGGAGATAAGCCAAGAAAGACGATTGGAGCTTTTCAGAAAAAGTCGACAGCAATCTCTAAAAAAGCTCTTGCCCTAAATAATAATATCCCTGCAGAGTTTAATATTCCTCAAGTTAGAAGCCGAATTTCTATTTTGATTACCAAAGTAAAAATGATGGATTTGTTTATTCATTTAAACCAGATTCCATCTGAAAAAGTAACATTTTTAATTGGAGAAATCAATAAAGAATTAGTGTCTCTGGAAAGACAAATGGATAATATTATTGTAAAAAGTAAAATTCCGAAAGAAGAAGGAGAAGAGGATTTCCTAAGAATGTTAGATACCACACGTGCAATTCCAAATTCGGGTTCGCCTCAGGTTCCAATACAAAAAACAGATCAAAACGCACCAAAAGTTGAGTAAGAACGCCTTATATACTACATACGATAATCTGCCAAAAGCCGAGCAGATTGCCAAAAGTTTACTGGAAGGAAATCAGGTAAAAATGAATATCAGCGGATTGTTGGGATCTGCTGTTTCTTTTGTAATACGTTCTGTTTTCAGGAAAACCGAACTGCCTTTTTTAATTGTTTTAGACAATAAAGAAGAAGCTGCTTATTATCTGAATGATTTAGAACAAATGATTGGCGAACAGGATGTATTGTTTTATCCCGCCTCATTTCGTCGTCCTTATCAGGTTGATGAAACAGACAATGCCAATGTTTTGCTTCGTGCTGAGGTTTTAAACCGAATTAATTCCAGGAAAAAGCCAGCTATAATTGTTACCTATCCGGAAGCACTTTTTGAGAAAGTAGTTACGCGCCAGCAATTAGATAAAAACACCTTAAAAGTTTCTTTAAACGATAAAATTTCGATCGATTTTATCAACGAAGTTTTATTTGAATACGAATTTAAAAGAGTCGATTTTATTACAGAACCCGGTGAATTTTCGGTTCGTGGAGGAATTGTCGATGTCTTTTCTTTCTCCAATGATCATCCGTACAGAATTGAATTCTTTGGAAATGAAGTGGACAGTATTCGTAGTTTTGATGTAGAAACACAGTTATCTGTCGAAACACACAAAAAGATCACGATTATCCCGAATGTCGAAAACAAGATTTTTCAGGAAAACCGCGAAAGTTTCTTAGATTATATTGCCGAGAAAACAGTACTGTTTATTCAAAATACCGACGGACTTTTTAGTCAGTTAGACAAACAATTTGCAAGGGCAGAAGAAGCTTTTGAAAAATTGTCAAAAGAAATAAAACACGCCGAACCGGAGCAATTATTCTTGAATCAAAGTTCGTTTATCAAACGTGCTTTAGATTTCTCGATTGTTGAATTGGCTTCAAAACCCATATTCAAAACCACTAAAAAATTCGAATTTCACATTCAGCCGCAACCATCTTTCAACAAACAATTTGATTTATTGCTGAATAATCTGAGTGACAATCATTTTAACGGATACAAGAATTATTTGTTCTGTTCGAATGAAACGCAGGCAAAACGTTTTCACGATATTTTTGAATCGTTGGATGAAGCCAATTCAGAAAATATTCGCAAGCAATATCATACTGTTGTGTTGCCTTTATATCAGGGTTTTATTGATGAAGAAAATCAAATAACGGCGTATACAGATCACCAGATTTTTGAGCGTTATCATAAATTCAACATCAAAAACGGCTATTCTAAAAAGCAGAATATTACGCTTAAGGAATTAACGGCACTTTCTGTTGGCGATTATGTAACACATATCGATCACGGAATTGGGAAGTTTGGCGGATTGCAGAAAATTCAGGTCGAAGGCAAAACGCAGGAAGCCATAAAACTGGTTTATGCTGATAATGATATTGTTTATGTAAGCATTCACTCGCTTCATAAAATTTCGAAATACAACGGAAAAGACGGAACACCTCCTAAAATCTACAAATTAGGATCGAACGCCTGGAAAGTTTTAAAACAAAAAACCAAAGCGCGTGTTAAACATATTGCGTTCAATTTGATTCAGTTGTATGCAAAACGTCGTTTAGAAAAAGGTTTCCAGTTTGCGCCTGACAGTTATTTACAAAACGAATTAGAAAGTTCGTTTATTTATGAAGATACACCGGATCAAACGAAATCAACACAAGAAGTAAAAGCCGATATGGAAAGCGATCGTCCAATGGATCGTTTGGTTTGTGGTGACGTTGGTTTTGGAAAAACAGAGGTTGCGATTCGCGCTGCTTTTAAAGCGGTTGACAATAGTAAACAAGTGGCCGTTTTAGTTCCGACTACTATTTTGGCTTATCAGCATTACAGAACTTTCTCAGAACGATTGAAAGATATGCCGGTTACAATTGGTTACTTGAACCGATTTAGAACGGCAAAACAAAAAACACAAACCTTAAAAGATTTAGCTGAAGGGAAATTGGATATCGTTATTGGAACGCATCAATTAGTTAACAAAAATGTAGTTTTTAAAGACTTAGGGTTATTGATTGTCGATGAAGAACAAAAGTTTGGAGTAAACGTAAAAGATAAATTAAAAACCATTGCTGCCAATGTTGATACGCTGACTTTGACAGCGACTCCAATTCCGAGAACGCTTCAGTTTTCGTTAATGGCAGCACGAGATTTATCTGTAATTACAACGCCTCCGCCAAATCGTTATCCTATTGAAACCAATGTGGTTGGCTTTAATGAAGAGATAATTCGTGATGCGATTTCGTATGAAATTCAGCGAAACGGACAGGTTTTCTTCATCAATAATAGAATCGAAAATATAAAAGAAGTGGCAGGAATGATTCAGCGTTTGGTTCCAAATGCAAGAGTCGGGATTGGACACGGACAAATGGATGGTGCCAAACTAGAGGAATTGATGTTAGGTTTCATGAACGGAGATTTTGATGTTTTGGTAGCAACCACCATTATCGAAAGTGGTCTTGACGTTCCAAACGCCAACACAATTTTTATCAATAATGCCAATAATTTTGGATTATCTGATTTACATCAAATGCGTGGTCGAGTAGGGCGAAGCAACAAAAAAGCATTCTGTTATTTCATCTGTCCGCCATATTCATCGATGACCGAAGATGCGAGAAAACGTATTCAGGCTTTGGAACAATTTAGCGAATTAGGAAGCGGATTTAATATTGCCATGAAAGACCTTGAAATTCGTGGTGCAGGAGATTTATTAGGAGGCGAACAAAGCGGTTTCATTAATGAAATTGGTTTTGATACGTACCAAAAAATTATGAACGAAGCTATCGAAGAATTAAAAGAAAACGAATTCAAAGATTTATATCCGGAAGAAAACAATATTGATACAAAAGAATATGTAAAAGACATTCAGATCGATGCTGATTTTGAGTTATTATTCCCGGATGAATACATCAATAATGTTTCAGAACGTTTGGTTTTATACAACGAATTGGGTGCTATAAAAGACGAAGCAGGTTTACAGGAATTCGAAAGAAAACTAATTGACCGTTTCGGACCTTTACCCAAACAGGCAACAGCATTGCTAAACAGCATCAGAATAAAATGGATTGCGACGAAAGTAGGAATCGAGAAATTAGTACTGAAACAAGGCAAAATGATTGGTTATTTCGTTTCAGATCAACAATCAGATTATTACCAATCGGTGAAGTTTAGAAATGTTTTAAATTTTGTTCAGAAGCACAGTAATCTTTGCAAAATGAAAGAAAAACAAACCGTAAACGGATTACGTTTGTTATTGACTTTTGAAAATGTTAAGTCCATAAAGCGAGCCCTTGAATTAATGGAATTGTTTGAGGAGTAGGATTGAGCTTAAAAAAATAGCCACGAATTCATGAATTAATTTGAGTTAAGATTTTGAAATAATTCGTGAGTTTGTAGGAAAAAATAAAAAATGGCGTATGAAAATCTCATACGCCATTTCATTTTTAATCTAAAACAGAATTATTTTACAATCAGTTTTTTAGTCACATTTAAAGCTGTAGAATTTATAGTTACAATATAAACTCCTGATGATAAATGATGATTAATTGGTCCTGAAGTTGAAAGTTTCTGAGTTAAAACCGTTCTTCCGTTTATATCAGAAATCGTAATTGTTGCGGTATCTCCGGATTCTAATTCTGGTAAGGATACATTAAACTGACTGTCTGTAGAAGGATTTGGATAAATAGCTACTACTTTTTCCGTTGCTATAGCTTCTTCAGTTTTAAGAGCAGATTTAGCAGTTAAACCAGAAATTGTTGTCGTTTCTAATTGCCATTGTGCACTGTACCAGCCGTCTTGAGAATTGCCATATTGTGCAAATCCGGTTTGGTTTTCTACATGAATAATATTTCCGGTTTGCCATCTGTTTCTAAGTCTTACCCAGGTTCCGTCAATATAATCGCTGGACCATTGTGCGCTCCAGAAAGTAGTATCGGTTATATTACATTGTACTGTTCCGGTTTGGCTTTCGATATTGATAAGTTCACCCGTAGCCACATTTTTAAGTACAAAATAAGTAGCATCGATAGCTATTTTTTGCCATTTGTAATTGTTGTTCGCAACGGTTGCCCCATAACCAACATTTGCTCCGGCATCAGATAAATAAGCGCCTGTCCATCTGTTTTTTATGGTATAATATGTTCCTGTTGCAGTTGAAACCGTTACAGTACAAGTGGCTGTTTTACTTCCATCAACAGTAGTTACTGTAATCGTAGCTGATCCGTTTGCTACAGCAGTGACCAATCCGGATGAATTTACAGTTGCTACAGCCGTATTGCCTGAACTATAGTTTACAGCTTTGTTTGTTGCATTTGCCGGGTTCACAGTTGGAGTTAATTGTTGTGTTCCGCCAACAGACAATGATGCCGAAGCTGGACTTAAACTAACACTGGTTACAGCCACATTTGTGGCATTTACAGTCACTGCGCAAGTCGCAGTTTTTGCTCCATCCTGAGTCGTAACAGTAATCGTTGCAGAACCTGCAGCTACAGCAGTTATTAATCCGGAACTATTTACAGTTGCTACAGCCGTATTGCTTGAACTATAAGTTACCGTTTTATTAGTTGCATTTGAAGGATTAACAGTTGGTGTTAATTGTTGTGTTGCACCAACTAATAAAGTGGCTGTTGTTGGAGATAAAGTAACTCCGGTAACAGCTACAACTGTTCCTGGATTCGAATCGTACCAGGTCGTATTCATATACCAGCCTGTTTTGTTTCGGGTTAAATCGGCAGTTTGGTTGGTACCGTCATTAAAAATTAAATTAGTTGATGTTACATTGGTAAACGTATAACTGTACCATCCATTTCCGGCATCGGTCATATTTACTCCCGGCCAGTTTACTGTTGCCAAAACTCCAGTTGGTAAAGCATTCCAATAATAGATTTTAATTCCGGTTCCCCAGTTTGATGGTTTATAGAAATATACCGTGAAATTGGTATTCGGATTTACTGTGATTGTAGCCGAACCCGTTTTGTTTCCGTCTTGTGTAGTGGCTGTAATTGTAGCTGTTCCTGCAGCAACCGCTGTTACAAGTCCGCTTGAATTTACTGTTGCAATAGTCGTATTGCCTGAACTCCAGGTTACATTTTTATTAGTCGCATTTGCAGGCGAAATTGTTGCTGTAAGCTGTTGTGTATTTCCTGCATACAAACTTGCTGTTGTTGGCGAAACCGCTACTGAAGCAACCGGAATTGCTGCAACCGTTATGGCAGAAGTTGCTGTTTTGTTTCCATCTGCAGTAGTAACCGTAATTGTTGTTGTTCCTGCAGCAACGGCAGTAACTAATCCTGATGCATTTACGGTTGCTACAGCTGTATTGCCCGATGTCCAGGTTACATTTTGGTTTGTGGCATTTAAAGGAGCAATTGTAGCATTAAGTTGCTGTGTAGATCCTAAACCAACTGTTGCTGTTGTTGGACTAACCGAAACTCCTGTAACTGCTACAACGGGAGCATTGGTATTGGTTAAAACCAAATATTCATAAGCAGCGAATGTTCTTGTCGCACCTGTTGTTAAAGTTACCGAAGCATTATTATTGTATGGATTTACATAAGTTCCTGCTAATGCTGCGGGAATAACATACGATTTTGAAGCATTTCTCAAATTCGACATTACAATAACTTTTTCTGTGCCCAATGTTTTAGTGAAAATACTAATATCATCATTGGCATACGTCGTCAAATCTCCACGTCTGATCGCTGCACTTGAAGTTCTGAAATTTAATATTTTGGCAAAATCCGCAGCAGCAGTTGGATTTTGAGACCAGTTGAATTTAAAGTTCGTCCAGGGCCAGTCTGTTTTTGGTTCGTAGTCAATTTCTTGTCCGCTCATTAAAAAAGGAACACCTCTCATATAGGCAGAGACTAAGAAATTAGCAACGATTCCGTTATGATTTTTGAATACTACAAATGGTCTTCTTACGCCATCATCATTTGTGTAAGTATCGTGGTTACCAGTGTATCTAACTACTTGCTGATTTCCGGTTGCTTTAGCATATTCGTAAGTAGTCTGATCCTGGATTCTTTGAGAAACCGGTCCTCCATTAGCAATATCATACAAACCGCTATGAAACCATCTGTCACCATAATTCATGTCGAAACCAACCTGAAAGTTTTCTTGTCGGTCTCCTTCAGCTAACATTAATAATTTATGAGAAGATATTCCTCGGAGGTTTGTATTAACTTCAGACCAAAAATCTAAAGGAGGATTATTAGCATAATCACAACGGTATCCGTCAATGTTTGCGGCTAAAATCCAGTAACGCATTGCATCTTTGATAGCAGCTCGTGTGGCTGAACTATTAAGATCAAGAGCAGCAATATCTGAAAAATTTCCGAGTTGTTGAATGGTAGTCCCGCTTCTCATATAATACTCCGGATGTGAATTAATCCAGACATTATCCCAGGAAGTTCCGTTGATGGCGATATCCAAAATAACTGCCATTCCGCGGCTATGAGCACCATCGACCAAAGTTCTTAAATCGGCAAGAGAACCATATTCTGATCCAACTGCTTTAAAATCTTTAATGCAATAAGGTGAAGCCGAACTTCGGGAATCTGTACCATGTGGGTAAATGGGCATTAAATAAATAACATTGGTACCAAGTGCTTTTATGTTATCTAATCGGGCGGTTACTCCGGCTAAATTTCCGTTGGCACTAAACGGACGAATATGTACCTGATACATGTTTACATCCCGCGTATCCGGTACATTGGCGAAAGGTGTGCCATACTGAGGCGGATCTTGTGCGTAAACTGAACTTGCAAATAATAACAGAAAACAGACTAGTGTTTTCGTAAACTGAAATAATCTAGTGGTAATGTTAATTTTCATAATTTTTGTTTTTTGCATGCTTGTCAGCATCTCTAACTAAAATTCATTCTCACTCGCATTGTTTTTTAAATTCGACAAACATTTTGTGGTTAATAGTTTTCAAGTAGTAAAATTTTTAATTTTTGCTCAGAAATGAGCATAAGTTTCCGCCACGAATTCACGAATTTTCAGAGTTAAGGGTTGTGTTTCTTAATCTAAAAATTGTAAATAATTCGTGAATTCGTGGCAAAAGACTTAGTTAATCTATAACTTTTTCAATCCCTTTAATTCTGTAACATTTCCTTCTTTAATACTAATGGCAACACCGCCGCCAAGAGCTAAATACTGTTTTAAAATTGTTTTTGAGGTTATAACAACTTTAGTCACGGTATATTTTTGTGGATTTTCATTCCAATTGGCGCCTTTGGCATCAGCATAAATGGTGGCGATGAATTTTTTTCCGGCAGGTAAATAATCAAATGTAATGTTGGCAGTTCTGGAATTTTCATCAGTAATTCCGCCAATAAACCATTCGTCTTTTCCTTTTGCTTTACGCGCAATTGTGATATAATCTCCCGGCTCGGCTTCCAGAACATAACTGTTGTCCCAATCTACAGCTACATCTTTAATGAACTGAAATGCATCTGGGAAGCGCTCATAATTTCCCGGAATATCTGCTGCCATTTGCAACGGACTGTACATCGTAACATAATAAGCCAATTGTTTTACCAAAGTAGTGTTGACACGTTGTGAACTTCCCGTTCCATAATACGAAAGATCAGTCTGGAAAATCCCCGGAGTATAATCCATTGGTCCACCCATTAAGCGGGTAAATGGTAAAATCGTAGTATGATCCGGCGCTAAACCTCCCATCGATTCAAACTCAGTTCCG
The DNA here is from genome assembly GCF_001602525.1 of Flavobacterium chilense. GTDB lineage: Bacteria > Bacteroidota > Bacteroidia > Flavobacteriales > Flavobacteriaceae > Flavobacterium > Flavobacterium chilense. The sequence continues at coordinate 92,234 of NZ_LSYT01000002.1, read as the reverse complement.
CGTGCAGATTCCTGTGCAATCCAGTTAGGAAAAGTTCTGTTTAAACCCGTTGGACGAACGGCTTCGTGACTGTCAATCATGATTTTATAATCGGCAGCACGTTTGGCTACATTAATATAATGATTCACCATCCATTGTCCGTCATGGTGTTCGCCACGCGGAATAATTTTGCCAACATAACCTGTTTTTACAGCATCATAACCGTTGTCATTCATAAACTGAAAAGCTCTGTCTAAACGACGTTCATAATTAGTTGCCGATCCTGAAGTTTCATGGTGCATGATAATTTTTACCCCTTTTGAAGCAGCATATTCATGAACTGCTTTTACATCAAAATCCGGATAGGCGGTTACGTAATCAAAAACTTCCTCTTTCCAGTTGTTGATCCAGTCTTCCCAACCAATGTTCCAGCCTTCGATCAGGATGGCATCAAAACCATTTTTAGCAGCAAAATCAATATATTCTTTTGCACGTTCTGTTGTGGCTCCGTGTTTTCCGTTTGGTGTAAGTTTAGTGAAATCATCCGTTAATTTTACGTTTGTTTCTTTTCCAAAAGCCCAGGTACTTTTTCCGGCTACAAAATATTCCCACCAAATTCCGATGTATTTTACCGGTTTAATCCAGGAAACATCTTTGTAACTTGTTGGTTCGTTAAGGTTTAAAATTAATTTGGAAGCTAGAATATCTGTTGCTTTATCACTTACTACAATAGTTCTCCAGGGCGATTGTGCATCAGTTTGCATATAACCTTTTGCGCCAACAGCATCCGGGGCTAAATGACTAATCATTTTATTGTTTACAGCATCAACTTCAAGGTACATTGCCGGATAATTGATTAATCCTGCTTCATGAATGTTGATGTACAAACCATCATCAGATTTCATCATAGATGGCGTTTGCACGGATAATGCAGCAATAGGCCATTGCGAATTGATTTCGATCGTCGCTTTTTTCATTAGCGAAGGAATCTCTGAAATTTTTGATGTTGTATATGCATATTCATTGGTATCATAATCTCCCGGAATCCAGAAGATTTTATGATTTCCAGCGAGATTAAATTGAGAACGTTCTTCCTTAATGACAAAATAATTTAAATCATTTTGCTTTGGAAATTCATATCTAAAACCTAATCCGTCGTTGAATAAACGAAAACGAATGCGAATGTATCTGTTGTTGTTTTTTGCTTGCGCTAAAGTGACAACCAATTCGTTGTAATGGTTGCGAATTGTTTTTTCTTCACCTAAAACCGGATTCCAATTTTCATCAACAGAAGATTGTGCTGTATTTGTGATGGTAAAACCATCCATAAACGAAGGCAAATTTTGAAGTTCTAAACCCAAAGAACTTGGTTTTATAACTGCTTTTTGTTTGTATGATAATTGGTAAAACGGGATGCCGCCTTCTTTTAATTCAAATTTTAAAGAAAGATTTTTATCAGGTGAAGTTATTTCCTGCGCCTGAATCCATAATGAATTGGCACAAATAAAAAGAAACAACGCTATTTTTTTGCTACGAATCTGAAGCAATAATTTTTGGGATTGAAAATTCATGTTATTTAGTTTTTTGCAAACCTAATTTTGTTTTAAAGTTGGCCTGGTATTAGTTTTTCAATACAACATATTGAAAAGGAAGCAATGTGATTTCACTCCCAAGGGTTACAGCAGTTCCTGTAAAGGCATCTTTCCATGTTGCTTTTAGTGCAGGAGCAACCAAATATTTTACAGAACTGTTAGTTAAATTAGAAAGCACCAAAACTTTTTCGGCATCTTTTATCATCGTAAAAGCGCTTACAGCATCACTACTATAGCCTGTATAAATTCCTTTTTTTATAGCAGTACTGGTGTTTCTAAAAGCAATGATCTTTTTATATTCTGCTAACATTGAAGCATCAGCAGTTGACCAGTCGATAGGAGTTTTTGCAAAATAATTGAGTCTTTTGTCATACCCAATTTCTTGTCCGTTGTAAATCATCGGAACTGATTTTAGATAAGCAGCTACAACAAAAGTGGCTATGGATCCTTTTTTACCTCCAAAAAGCTCCAGTGGCGTTCCGTCTGTCAGGTTTACATCATGGTTAGTAGTATATCTTACAATTCTGTTTTCTTCATTATAATTGTTAGCATATTCTGTTGTATTAGAATCCTGAATTGTGGTTGCAGGCTTACTTTCTTTAAATACTTTTTCTAAAGTACTGAAGAAATTGAATCCAAAAGTATAATCGAAACCGGAAGCGAAATGATTGACTTTTGATCCTTCTGCTAACATTAAAATAGTTTGATTTTTTTTGATGCTTCTTAATTTTGTAATGGCTTCTGACCAGAAAGTTTGTGGTACAAAATCAGCATAATCACATCTAAAACCATCAATGTTGGCATTGTAAACCCAATAGGACATGGCATCGATCATAGCTGCTTTCATTTCGGAATTATTAAAATCCAGTTGCGCTACATCATTGTAATTGGTTCCCGGCGGAATTATGATATTTCCTTTCTCATCTTTTTGATACCAGTTTGGATGCTGTGTAATCCAGGCATTATCCCAGGCGGTGTGATTGGCAACCCAGTCCAGAACTACAGCCATATTTTTTTTGTGCGCTTCTTCAACCAAAACCTGAAGATCCTGTAAAGTCCCGAAATCAGGATTTACAGCTTTGTAATCCTGAACAGCATAAGGCGAACCTAATTCTCCCGAAGCTTTTACTTTTCCAACAGGATAAACAGGCATTAAGTAAATTACATTAGTGCCCAGTTCCTGAATTTGGGTTAATCTGTCCTGAACACCTTTTAAGGTTCCTGCCTGGCTAAAAGCCCGAATGTTTACCTGATAAATGATAGCGTCTTCCTTTTTAGGCATTTTTTCGAATGCTGTTCCGTATTGTGTATAAGGAGAAGGCGGAGTTGAATCGCTATCAGATGAACTACACGAGATAAAAGCCAGTGCCAGTATCAAAGCATAAACGATTTTTATATTTGATTTCATATTTTTTGAATTTGGTTTCAATAAAGTCCGGAGTTTAAGATAGCCTGCCTTTCGCTCAAAAAAGGCAGGTATCACTCAAACTAATCTAGCTTTATTATAATGTTAGATTATTTTTTAACGATAGTACAAGTTGCAGTTGCAGGATAACCTGTAGTTGCAGGATCTGTTTCGTTTATGGTAAAGGTTACTTCGTAAGTTCCCGCTTCGTTAATAGTATAGGCATTGCCATTATCTTTATTAATGGTGTTGGTTGAAGCATCTGCAGGACCATAGTTTACATCCCATTTATCATCTAACCTGAATTTTAGTGCTCCGGGTAATAAATTGGCAGTCACTTTCCAGGTTTTGGCCTGATGATCATAAGACATTGGTACAGAGTGGTTCCATCCGTAATTGGCGTCAGTGGCAGTTTGGTCTGCTGTTGCTGTTGCAGGTCCAACAATTCCCCATGCATAAGGTGTAAAACTCCATTTTGAAGTGTTTAAGTTTACTTTGATTTGATAAGAACCTGAACCCGGAAGAGAAAAATCAGTATCACTCATGTTTTTCAGATCTGTATTGGTGTCTCCGGCGCCGTAAAATTGTGCCCAGTTTCTTGCTGTATTCAATTTAAATCCAGGGCCAGCTCCAACGGCAACAGTCATATAACCCTGATAAATGCCTTTTTGAATGGCAGTTAATGCTGCAGCAGTTTCGATTGCCCAGCCCTGATAACTTCCCGGCATATAAATTTCGCCAAAAACAACACTTTTTTCGTAAGGTGTAACCGTTAATGTAACTGGATCTGAATATATTTTTCGATCCATGGCTGCTTCTACACGAACAACCAGTTTTCCAGCAACATTTGGTTCAAGACCTAAGTCTGTGGCGATCTTGTTTAAATCTCTTTCGATGAATGATTTGCTTAAAACATCGGAACCAACTTCAATTCTTTTGGCTTTTTGCCAGGCATTAGCACCGCTTGTGTCGCCAATTAAATCAAATTGTATGGCATAAGTAACAGGTGCAGCGATAGGAAATGTGACTTGTGGCCAGGAAATAAGTAAAGCAGTATTATCTGCAGTATCTTCTGTTAACACTAATGAGCTGGAAGAAACCTGAATGGCAGAAGGAAAACTTACTGCTTTTAAAGTCGTTAATTCGGCTTCACTGTCACAGGAAGCGCCCAGGGCAAGCAAACCTCCTAATAGAATTAATTTATGGATATATTTTTTCATGATAGTTTTGTTTTTAGTAACCTGGATTTTGTTTAAGTCCACGATTAGCATCTAATGCAGATGTTGGAATTGGGAACAATTTTCGGTATGCAGGAGATGCCGGTCTGAATTCGTTTGCCAATAAAAATTTGTCAAAACGAATCATGTCCTGTCTTCTGTGACCTTCCCAGTTTAATTCGAATCCTCTTTCGTTATATATATCATCAAGTGTTGGATTTGCCGCTAACGGATTCAAACCTGCACGTTGCCTGATTTGATCTACCAAAGGTTTTGCAGCACCAGGGTTTCCTAAACGAACATTACATTCTGCCGTCATTAAAATAACATCAGCATATCTGAAAATAGGGAAGTCGTTTGAAGCTCCTCCGCCGGTTTTTGCTCCTGCCGGATAGAATTTAACATTACGAACTCCCGCTTGCGGATCAGCTCCAGGATTGTCTAAAGAAGCAACATCAAGCGTATAGTTAAATCCTCCTGGTTGTTCACCAAATAAAAATTGTTTTCTGCGGACATCATTTGCATCATATTTCAGGAAAAAATCTTTTGGAACAATAGTACCGTTCCATCCACTAAATCCAAATAAAAGCTGTGCATGAGGTCCGTATAAACTACGAACAGCATATACATTACGGGAAACAACATCGATAGTGGCCGAAATAGGAAGAATAGTTTCATCGTCAGGAAGTACATCTCCAAACAATTCGTAATATTTATTTCCTAATGGACTTGAAGCATTTGCTGCTCCGGAATGTAGTGTAAAACCACCTTCGCTAACTTTGTTACAAGCCGCCAGACATTCATTCCATTTTGCTTCTCCGGTATATACCTGAGCATTCAGGTACACTTTTGCCAGTAAAGTATAACCAGCCCATTTATTGAATCTTCCGTAATAATTTCCTCCTTTTGTTCCGGAAAGTAATTCTACATTTTCGGTTAATTCTTTTACAATAAAAGTATAGACTTCTTTACGACTTGATTGCGGGATTTTATCTACGGTAATATTGTTATCCGTAAAAAACGGAACGTCTCCAAAATCATCAATCAATAAATAATAGAAAAAAGCACGTAATACTTTAGCTTCGGCAATTTTTGTCGCTTCGGCATTTGATTTCTCTAATAAGCTAACGGCTAAATTGGCATTGAAGATCGATTTGTACAACCAGTTCCAGGTGTTGTTAATAATAAAATCAGTTGGTAACCACTCGTGTTTGTGCAAACGGGCAAAATCTTGCTGCCAGTCTCCGGTATTTCTATGCGGAATTACCTGTTCGTCAGACGACATGCAATTCATATCATACCAGCCATTGTCTGCTCCCGCATAACCTACACCCGGTACATTGTTACGTTGAAAGTCACCGGGAATTTCGGCATAAACACTGGCAAGAGCAATATTAGCTCCTTCAGGAGTGCCATAAAAATCATCGGCAGGGTATTTGTCGTACACATTTTCGCTGATATCTGTACATCCAAAAAGCGATAGAAAACATACGCTTGCTATCAATATATTTTTAATTTTCATCTCTTTTACTATTTAAATTTTACAGTCAAACCAAATGCAACGCTTCTGGTACGTGGATAAATTCCTTTATCGCCACCAAAGTTATCGGCAGGGTCGCCACTTCCACTGATATTCAATTCAGGATCAATACCTGTATAATTTGTAATCAGCAGTAAATTGTTTCCTGTAAGTGAAAGTCGAACAGAGTCTACATATTTATCCGTAAAACGGAAAGTATATCCGGCAGTAAGATTTTCTAAACGTACAAATGAACCGTCTTCAAGCCATAAATCAGATCCGTATGGCGAAGTATAAATTCCTGTATCCAGGGCACTTTCTAAAACGTTCGATTTACCAATATTTTCCAATCGGCTTAAGTTAGAGCGTAATCCATTGTAGATTTTGTTTCCTCCTGAACCTCTTACTAACATCGAAGCATCGAAATTTTTATATCTGTAAGAAGGATTAAATGCAAAGGTGTAAGTTGGTAATGCTGAACCTGCATAATAACGATCCGGACTTTTAACTCCCTGATCAATAATTCCGTTTCCATCACGATCTTTTACCGTTTCAACATTGTTTTCGTTTTTTCCGGTATGTTCCAGGATATAAAATGCTCCAACCGGTTTTCCTTGTACCAGATAAGAGTTTAAAGCTCCCCAGCCTACATAATCAGTGTTTAGAGGAACTCCATTAATGCTTCCGCTTAAATTTAGCACTTCATTTTTCATGAAGGATGCGTTTCCTGCCAAGGTAAGTGTACTGTTATCTGTTTTAATAACATCATAAGCCAGAGCCACTTCTATACCTTTGTTTGAAATACTTCCTACGTTGGCTTTAATTTGGTTATAAGGATATGGTGGCTGAGGTACTGTATAATTAAATAACAGATTTTCGGTTTTAGAAGAATAAACATCAACACTACCTCTTAATCTATTGTTTAAAAGGGCAAAATCAAGACCAATATTGGTTTGTTTTTTAGTTTCCCATTTCAAATCAGCGTTTGCATTTTGAGTAATATTGAAATTGGTAATAGGCATTCCTCCAAAATAAGTTGTTCCGGCACCACCTACTAATGATAGTGAAGTTTGCGGATAAAGCCCTTGCTGATTTCCGGTTTCTCCATATCCAACACGCAACTTCAGTTCATTAAATAAAGCCTGATTTTTCATGAAAGATTCGTTGTTGATCTGCCACGCCACAGACGCTGACGGGAAATTACCCCATTTGTTATTTGCGCCAAATACAGATGAGCCATCACGACGGATACTTGCTGTAACTAAATAACGATCTAATAAAGAGTAATTTACTCTTCCTAAATACGAAACTAAAGTTCTGTCATTTTTATAAGAAGAAATATCGTTAGACTGTACTTTTGAAAAATCACCAAACTGCAATGCATTATAAGTCGTTTTATCATTAATAAAACCTCTAGTTTGTGCATAATTTCCCTGATAGGTTTGATTTTGCCATTCGTATAAAGCTAAAGCGTTGATGCTGTGAATTCCAAAAGTTTTCTTGTAGGTAAGACTAACATTCGTTAGTTTTTCATTTTGTCTTTCGTTTTTGATATTTGCATATCCTTTCTGATCAATTGCCATAGCATCTGTTGATTCTGCCGGAAGAAAATATCCAATTGTTTTATTGGTTTTTCTCCAGCTTCCAAACCAGCCTGCGGTTAAACCTTTAGCTAAATCTAAGTCGGCTTTTAAACTCCCGAATAAATTATCGTTTTGAGTTTCATAAGTAACCGTTTGTGCCACAGCATACGGATTTAAATATTGAAATACAGTTGGATCTGTATAGTAGCTTCCGTCAGTATTAAAAACAGGATCTGTTGGTCTTGCCAATAATGAATTGGTAATTAGGTTTGATTTATAAGAAACCGACCCAATATCTCCAATACTGTTTGTTACATTGTTTACTCCTGTATTTAAGTTAAAAGTTAATTTTAATTTGTCGTCAAGAGCCAGTTGTGTTGCCTGAATACGGCCAATATATTTTTGATTGCTGGAATTAATTACCACTCCGTCTTGTAAAATGGCTGTTAAAGAAGCTCTGTAATTAAATTTATCAGTTCCGCCACCAAAAGAAAGTGTATGGGTTTGTGTAATACCGGTTTGAGTTAAAAGATTGTACCAGTCTGTGCTTGAACCATGATTTGCAGAAGCCGGAACACCAACACTTTGAGCTGTTTGCCACCATTGGTCAGCATTTAACATATCTAATTTTTTTGGAATAAAATCGATAGAAGTAGAGCCAATATATTCCAGAGTAGTTTTTCCTGCTTTATTTTTTTTAGTAGTAATGATAATAACACCAGGTGCACCTCTCGAACCATAAACTGCAGTAGCAGATGCATCTTTTAAAACATCAACACTTTCAATTTCGCTTGGCGGAACCTGATTTAATAAATCCATGTTTCCCTGAATTCCGTCTACTACTACCAATGGATCATTTCCGCCAATTAAAGAAGAAATACCACGAATACGAACACTTGGACCTGAACCTGGTTCACTGCCAATTTGAGTGATGTTTACACCTGCAGCTTTACCTGAAATTAATTGCAAAGGATTTACAATAGCGCCCTGATTCATATCTTTTGCCGCAATTGAAGAAACGGCTCCGGTAACGTCTTTTCTAACGGTAGAACCATAACCTACTACAACTATCTCCTGCAAATCTGTAGCATCAGGAATAAGCTGAATGTTTATGATACTTTGGTTTGCTACTACTTTCTTTTCTTTATAACCAACAAAGGATACAATGATAACAGAAGAAGCACTCTCTACGGTAAGTTTATATTTTCCGTCAAAATCAGTTACCATTCCGTTTTTAGTACCTTCTTCAAGAACCGAAGCTCCGGGCAAAGGCAAACCGTTTTCATCTGTAATGATTCCGGAAACCGTTTGTTTTTGATAGGGAATGTTTTGTGTTTTTAGTTCCGGTTTTTTTAAAATAATCTGAGTATCACGAATTTTAAATTCGGTCGAAGTGCCTTTAAAAAGCTTGTCTAAAACAACATTAATTGGCTGATCTTTTACCGTAATAGAAATCGTTCGGTCTAAGTCGATATCATTCAGTTTGTAAATAAACCTGAAATCCGTTTTCTGTTCTATGGTCTCAAGAACCTTTTCGATTGTTGAATTGTTTAATTCAAGAGTAACTTTTGTTTTTTGGGCATAAGTATTCCCTCTAATGTTAAACATGGCGACCAAAATAAGTAGTGTAGTTAGTTTCAATTTTAGGTCATTTTGGAACAATGAGTATAGAAACCCATTATTCTTAGATTTTTTTTTCATAATTTTGTTAATTGATTGTAGTTAATTCGTTATATTCAATCACTTAGTCAATCGGAAATTGTTCGCAGCTCTTTCCGATTTTTTTTATTCCGGTATTCTTATTTCCTCATAAATTGGTATTGGTTTTAGTGGTTATTTAATTAGTATTTGATTGTTTTTTATGGTGTAATTGATGCCATGAATGTCGTTGAAATAACTCATCACTTTCTCAATAGATTCATCGCTAAAGCTCGCATTGAATTTTTCGTTGGCTAATTTTTCGTTTTTATTGATAATGGTAACATTATAGCGTCTTTCCAGTTTCGTAATAATATTTTTGAAAGTCATATTTCTAAACGTAAGACCGCCGTTTATCCATGAAGTATAAATATCCGTAATGACAGGTTTAGTCGAAATCAGGGTATTTTCTTTATTGAAACTTCCTTTAAAGCCAGGTTTTAAGATTGTGTTTTTGGCAGCGTCAAACTCTTCATTTGAGCGGTACATTCCAACAGATCCTTCTACCAAAACAACATCTGTTGCAGTATCTTCCGGATAATTCGAAACATTAAAATGTGTTCCCAGAACGCGTACATTTAGAGCATCAGCATTAACAATAAAAGGGTGTTTTTTATCTTTGGCAACATCAAAGAAAGCTTCTCCGTCCAGAAAAACCTGTCTGTTTTCTCCCGCAATAAATTTTACAGGATATTTTAAAGTGGTTCCGGAATTTAAGTGAACAAGAGTTCCGTCGGACAATTGTAGCTGAAATCTTTTTCCATACGGAATTTTGATGGTGTTGTAGGCTACTTTTTCTACACCGGAATCAGTATCGTAAACAATTTTATCTCCGTTTTGGTTTCCTACTACATTTCCTTTCGAATCTTTTACCTGAACTGAATTGTTTTCGGAGATAATCTGAACTTTTCCATCTTCCAGTTGTAATACAATATCACTGCTTTTAAAATCAAATTTAGGTTCAGATTTGGCAGTAAAGGCGCCTTTTTGATAAGCAAAACCAATTCCTAATAACACCAATACCGAAGCAGCAATCGAAATGTACTTTCTGAAATTTGATTTTCTTGCTGGAAGTTCAATTACAGATTCTTCTTCTTTTGAAGCCAATAAGATATTCATGAAAATATCATCTGCAGTTTTTTTATCCATTTTTGGCATTTCGTCAAGAAGATTTTGAATGTCTTCTACCATTGGAAAATCATCCGTAAGTTTATTTTTTTTGTAATACGCTATTACCTCGCTTGTTTCTTCGGGTGTACATTGGTTCAGAACAAACTTTTGTAATAGTGTTTTTATTTCAGAATTTGAATTCATTACGAAATGGATTTAGGTCAGGGTTTTTATATAATACAGTTGAAAGCAGGCTGAGTACTACTCAAACGTTATAAATTTTTTAATTTTAACATTTATGAGATGGGCTATCGTAAAAATAAAGCTTGGGAAGTGTTGATTTTGCTGATTTTTTGGCTAAAATATTTTTTTTGAAAAAAGCTTGATTTTTTTTGAATAAACGCGTTTTCTATGTGATTTCTCGCTTCGGTCGAAATGACAAACTTTGAAATTAAGTGATCTTTGCGGAAACCTTTGTGTTCTTTGTGAGTAAAACAAAAAAAATCACCCGATATGGAGTGATTTTAATGGTTTAATTGGTTTGTGGTTTAGATAATCTCATCATGAACGTGAAAAAAGACCCGCATAGATTCTAATGCTTTACTCATTTGGTTCCTGACTGTATTGATAGAAATCCCAAGTTCCTGACTAATTTCTTCATAAGTCATTCCCTTTTTTCGGGACATTTTAAAGATTTGCTTTCGTTTGGGGGGTAATTGTTTTATGGCTTGTTTTCGAAGTTTTTTACAATCGGCTTCGCGAATCGAATAATCGCCGTATTCGTGTGATTGCTGACTTTCATAAAAAATTTCTTCTTTGAGCAGCACATCATTTGCTGCTTTATTTAGAAAATTAAAAGCCTGATTTCTGGCAATGGTAAAAATATATGCCTTAAAAGATTGCTCAGGATTTAAGTTCTCACGATGTAGCCAGACTTTCATAAAAACATCCTGTACATTTTCTTCGGCCGCTTCTTTTGATTTTAAAATACTAATGCTATAGCCATAGATATCCTGATGGTATAAATCAAAAAGAGAACGAAATGCTTTTTCGTTGCCATTTTTGAGTTCACTCACCAATAATTTTTCGCTATGTTCCATTACTTCTGACATTAATTTAATTAGTCCGTATTTAAATCTAATTATATTATCATACTATCAAAATTGGTCCTCTAATTTGTTGACTGGTTAGCAAATATATAAAAATATTATTCTCAGCAAATAGTATTAAAAAAAAGTTAATTTGATTTTTTTAAGTAAAGTTTGTGCGCAATCGCACTAAATTCCTTGGTAAATTGCTTTTTATCAAGTCAATATATTTTTAACTGATATTTTAAAAAATTATAGTCCTGACAATGGTTTGTTGCGAATATTCTTATTGTGGTTAATAATGGATTGAGGATTTCCTAAAGAGGTTTAGGCAAAAAAATCCTTTCATCTTTTTACAAAAAGACAAAAGGATTTTATGAAATTGAAAATTATTAAATGACTATTTTAGGGTCAGAACCTGCTTAGTTTTTTAAGTCTTTAATTACTTTAAAAGCAACATCAACCTGATCTTCTCCAACAAGAATTGTAAATTCATTTGAAGTCGAAATTACCTCATTTATGATAATTCCTTCCCACGCTAGACGTTGAAAGATGAAATAATAAATTCCCGGAACTACAATATTTTCTTTTGGTAATTTAACCGTAATAGAAGCCAGATTATCCAGTTTTTGAATTAGTTTTTCGCGCATAAAGTGTTTTTCAACCAAATGATTTACACTACTGCTTACTACAATATTTGTTTCGTTAACACCACGTGATGAGGTATAAAAAATATCAGATAAAGAATTTATATCAGAAATTAAATCAGCCTGTTTGTTTAGAACAGTTTCAGAAGCGGCAAAAGTATAATCTGTCAATTCAGATCGAACCGTAATTTCACCAATATTTTTGATTACTTTATTGATTTTATGGTTCAGTTTAAAATCTAATTCCTCCGTTAGTCGTTTAAGTGACATTACAACAGCGCCTTGTTTCACTTCTTTTCCAAACTCACTTTCCAGTTCAGTCATAATATTTCTGGAGAGAGAAGTAAGGTTAATAATTCCAAGCGATAACGCATTTAGTAAGAAGGGTTTTGTTTTGATGTAATTTTCTACGATTGATGAAACGGTTTTCATAATTTTTTTTCTTTTTTTTTGTAACGTAATTGGTTTTTGTAGTTAATTCGATGTTATAACATCTCTGCAAATATAAATTAAAAAACAATTTGTTACAAATATAACAATGAAAAATTATGTTAAAAATGATAAAAAGCATCAGTAAGATGCTCAATTGCAAATGTTTCTACGTTTTTATGGATAGCAATAATGTCAAATCTGATATTTAAATCTGACTCAAAATCCTTTTCCCTATCGTTTATGTAGGCATTTACTGCTTTTATGAGCAATTGAATCTTTTTTGGCTTTACAAAATCTTGTGGCAAACCAAAATCTAAACTTGATCGTGTTTTGACTTCAATTATGGCTAAAACAGATTCTTTTTGTGCTATAATATCAATTTCGGCCTTTTGAAAAGTCCAGTTTCGATCCAGAATTTCATAACCATTCTCCTCTAAATATTCTACGGCAAGTTCTTCGCCCTTTTTACCAAGCTCGTTGTGTTCGGCCATTTTTAATTATGAATTATGAATTAAGTTTTTTTATGTTATAACAAGCAATTTGCACGCAAAGTCGCCAGGACACAAAGCATTTAACTTTGCGTTCTGGCGACTTTGAGAGGTTTTATATGTGGTATTTTCTCTTATTTAAAAAGATAAGAAACGATTATGTTATTTTTGAAAAGTAACTGTACTTCCGGTTTCATTTACATTAATAGAAATGGTATTACCCATTATCAGGGCTCTGTTGTCCTGAATATGACCGGCAGGGAAATTAAAAATTACAGGGATATTATATTTTTTGGTCACATCGTCAACAATTTCAACCGCATTTTTACCCCATGGCACTTCGTTGTCTTTCATTTTTGTCATGCCTCCTACGATAATTCCTTTAAGATTTTCAATGCAGCCATTTCGTCTCAGATTTATCATCATACGATCAATATGATATAAGTATTCATCTAAATCTTCGATAAATAAAATTTTATCTTTACAATCTATTGCAGAAGGTGATCCTAATAAACTATACAAAATAGATAAATTCCCACCCACTAATTCTCCTGTGGCTTTACCAAAACGATTCATTTTATCCGGTCCGATAGAATAAGCAAGCGGCTCACCAAATAATGCTGATTTCATCGAACTAATCGCTGCCGGAGTTGCACGTGCAACAGTAACAGGCATAATACCATGAATAGATTTGTAACCCATCGTATTTAAATGATTGTGCAAAACCGTAACATCGCTAAAACCAATAATCCATTTTGGGTTTTGTCTGAACTTTGTAAAATCAAGTAAATCGATCATCCTAACTGTTCCATAACCGCCGCGAACACACCAGATGGCTTTAATATTTGGATTGTCTAACTGGTGCTGAAAATCGGCAGCACGCTGTTCATCAGTTCCGGCAAGCTGGTTAAAGTCAAGTCCAATTGTAGTTCCCACTACAGCTTCAAGACCCCAACTGTGTATAAGATCTAATATAGGTTTTAAATTATCATCGATATTTTTTCGGGCTGTTGCAACAATTGCAATAGTATCTCCCTTTTTTAAGTAAGCTGGTGTTATCATGTTTTGTTGAGATTGACAAGTGAACGATTGTAAGGCAAAAATAAGAAATGCCAATTTACAAAATGCAAAGTGTTTCTTTATGAATTGTATTAAGGTTGGTTTCATGATTTTTGTACTTAACTGTATTTTTAATTTGATGCTTATCCTGAGGATTTGAACACTTTATAAGGATAAACATTTTTTGATTTTTAATGTATCAGCGAATTCAGTGGGCAAGTTACATGACAATTTGTAAATAAAAAAACAAAACGAAATTAAATATTTAGAAAATTCTTACAATTTATTTGTAGATTAGACATTCGAAAATTAATAAAATTTTATGCGTCTATCTCTATTTACTTTGTATTTGTTTTTTTGCTGTTTTGTTATTTCTCTAAAGGCACAGTCCAAAAAATATAGCATTCATACGATAGCATTTTATAATTTCGAAAATCTTTTTGACATTCATAATGACAACAATACAGATGATGACGAATGGACACCAAACGGCACTCAGCATTGGACAAAAGAAAAGTACGAACAAAAATTAAAAAATCTTTCCAGAGTCATTTCAGAAATTGGTACACCTGAAAATTCAAATGCACCCACTATTATTGGTGGTTCTGAAATTGAAAACCGTGCTGTTTTAGAAGATCTCATTAAAGAACCCAAATTGCTTCCTTTTGATTATGGAATCATTCACTTTGATTCGCCGGATAAACGCGGAATTGATGTGGCATTATTGTATCAAAAAAAATATTTCAGACCCACCTCATTCTCGAATATTCCTTTACTAATTTATAAAAATCAGTCAGTACTTAAAGAAGAAACTAAAGAAAATTTTGATGATGAATTAGAAATAAAACCAGAAAAAAGCACAGGCAAAAATCGTGTTTTTACCAGAGATCAGCTTTTGGTTACCGGTTTTCTTGAAGGAGAGGAAATTAGTATTATTGTCAATCACTGGCCATCACGATCAGGCGGTGAAAAAGCAAGCAGTCAGTTTCGTGAAGCTGCAGGAAGACTGAACAGAAAAATTATCGATTCTTTACAGCGAATTAATCCGGCTGCAAAAGTGATTACAATGGGCGATTTAAACGACGGACCTTTTAATAAAAGTATAAAAACAGCACTTGGAGCAAAAGCCCAAAAAACAGAAGTGCCTGAATTTGGAATTTATAACCCGTTTGAAGAAATGGCAAATAAAGGAATGGGAACAATCGCTTTTCGGGATTCATGGGATATTTTTGATCAGATCATGATTACTGAAACTTTTATAAAACCCGATTTTTCGACTTTTATGTTCTGGAAAGCCAATATATTTAATAAATCTTATCTTGTCCAGCAATCCGGTCAGTATAAAGGGTATCCATTGCGCCACAGTTTGACCGAAGTTGGTTTTAGTGATCATTTTCCCGTTTATATTTACCTGATAAAAGAAACGAAATAGAAGCACTTTTCAGTTACAGTATTCAATCCGCCACTGAAAACTTTTTATTACCTTAGCTTCTCACAATTTTAGCAGCTTAAAACATGTCAATAGCAAAACCCTTCAATCTTACCAAATGGATCGACGAAAATCGTCATTTACTTAAACCACCTGTTGGAAATAAAAATCTTTATGTCGATTCTGGTGATTATATTGTAATGATTGTAGCAGGCCCAAATGCCCGAAAAGACTATCATTACAACGAAACCGAAGAGCTTTTTTACCAACTTGAAGGCAGCATAAAAGTAATTATTCAGGAAGATGGCGAACGTAAAGAAATGGAATTAAATGCAGGCGATATGTATCTTCATCCTGCTAAAATCCCACATTCTCCGGTTCGTTCCGAAGGTTCAATTGGTTTAGTAATCGAGCGTAAACGTGCCGGAAAAGGATATACAGACGGATTGCTCTGGCACTGCGACAATTGCAATCACAAACTTTATGAAGTGTTTTTTGAACTCCATAATATCGAAAAAGATTTCCTGCCACATTTCGAACATTTCTATAATTCACTGGAACTAAGAACCTGCGATAATTGCGGAACTGTAATGGAATCTGATCCCAGATTTGTAGCGAAGAAATAATAGTTGTCGTTTAGCTACGTCAAAAAACAATTTTAGAATTTTGAAATTTTTTTAGGAGCTGTTTCCCGCTATTCGTTTCAATCTTTTGTGTCCGCCGCCGCGGACACAAAAAGATTTCCACTTCTATCGGGGCTAGGAAATTCAGTTTTATAAGAAGATTTCTGTCTTAATTTAAGTTATCTTGTCATTTCGGCGAAGGAGAATTGACAAAAAATGGAAAAACGATCATTTTAATCTGTGGTATAAAAAACTACAACTCAAATCGCTTTCCCTGTTCAGGATAAATAATCTTCAATCCAAGATCATTTTGCTTTTGTAATTGTTCTTTAAGTTTTAAAATGTTCTTAGTTGGCGGTTTTAAATGCGTAACAATAATGTTAAAACCTTTCAAAGTATCTTTTCCGGATAAATCTGCTAAAGTATGAAGTTCTTTCATCAGATAATTTGGAGTCAGATGCCCAAATAAAAACTGATCAGGCTGTTCATTTGGGAATGAAACTTCAATAAAAATCCCTTTCAGTTGTTTGTTTTGAACAAGTGGTGCAACAGCAGTCCATAATTCTTTTAGTTTATTGCTCTTTTCAACAGCATCCGGACCTGTATCTCCTAAATATAAAATATAAGAATCTCCGTTTTTAACTAAAAAAGCAGTACTCTCAAACGGATTTACATGACTTAAAGGAAAAGCCTTTACCGACATTTGAGTATTGGTAATTGGAGTTTCCTCGCCAATATTCAGAGTCTGAAAATGATATTTTTTCAATGGTTTCCCCGGACCTTTATCTCCAAAATTTGCCCAGGTTTCATCATTGAAATAATGATTTTCCATCATTTCCATACATTTCTCAGTGGCATAAACAGTTTTAGAAGAATCCGCCGGAGAATTGATAATCAAACCCGAAACATGATCTAAATGCGCATGCGAAATAAAATAACCTTTAATATATTTTCGTAAAACCTCGCTTGTCGAAACTTTAAAAACTTTGTTTTCAATCGCCTTTTCGATTCCTGCATTCACAGTTCCGGCATCCAGACAGATAAAATCATTGGTCTGAACCGGCGCTACCAAATAAGCCGAAAGATTTTTTTCGTCAATTCCGCCCTTTATTCCCAAAGGAACAACCTGAAAAGATGATTTTTGCTCTTTCTGGGAAAATGCATGAAATGAAATTAAAACGAAGCAGATAAAAAAACGATTAAAAACAGACATATTTAAATAATTTTGTTGCTGCAAATTTCATGAATTAAGGCGAATAAATTGCGGTTCATTGCTTCAATTCATTTTATTTAATCCTAAATTTACCTGATTTTAACAACTCGCTTCGATTGAAATTCAACTCGAAATAATATCTTTACATAAAAATATAACAATTTTAACTAAAAAAGTTACAATGACAACAATAGCATCGCAATTTGGAATGAATGAGGCTCTGGAAAAATTGGGCATTAAATTGATAAATGAAGGAACATCTACAGGAACACAGCATTTTTCTTCGGGAGAAGTTTTGGATAGTTTTTCACCGGTTGACGGAAAATTAATTGCTTCGGTAAAAATGTCAACACCTCAGGATTACGAAAAAGTGATGCAGGCAGCAACAGAAGCTTTCAAAACATTCCGTTTAATTCCTGCACCGCAACGAGGCGAAATCGTGCGCCAGTTTGGACAAAAGTTACGTGAAAATAAAGAAGCTTTGGGAAAATTGGTTTCTTACGAAATGGGAAAATCATTGCAGGAAGGTTACGGAGAAGTTCAGGAAATGATCGACATCTGTGATTTTGCAGTTGGATTGTCCCGTCAATTACACGGATTAACGATGCATTCAGAAAGACCCGGACACCGCATGTATGAGCAATATCATTCATTAGGAGTCGTAGGAATTATTTCGGCATTTAACTTTCCGGTTGCCGTTTGGTCATGGAACACTGCTTTAGCATGGATTTCGGGAGATGTTTGTGTCTGGAAACCTTCAGAAAAAACACCTCTTTGCGGGATTGCCTGTCAAAATATCATTGCTCAGGTTATCAAAGAAAACAATCTTCCGGAAGGAATTTCATGTTTGATTAATGGAGATTACAAAATAGGAGAGCTGATGACAACTGATACCAGAATTCCACTGGTTTCTGCTACAGGTTCAACCCGAATGGGAAAAATTGTAGCGCAGGCAGTTGCAGGACGTTTAGGGAAATCATTATTAGAATTAGGAGGAAATAATGCTATTATTGTGACTCCGGATGCAGATATTAAGATGACTGTGATTGGTGCTGTTTTTGGTGCTGTTGGAACAGCCGGACAACGTTGTACATCAACACGTCGTTTAATTATTCACGAAAGTATTTACGATAAAGTTAAAGACGCTCTTGTAGCTGCTTACAAACAATTACGAATAGGAAATCCGCTTGACGAAAACAATCATGTTGGACCACTAATCGATACTCATGCGGTTGAAATGTACGCTGTTGCCCTGAACAAAGTAGTTGCTGAAGGGGGTAAGATTTTGGTTGAAGGCGGAGTACTTTCAGGCGAAGGTTACGAAAGTGGCTGTTATGTAAAACCGGCAATTGCCGAAGCTCAAAATTCATTTGAAATTGTACAGCACGAAACCTTTGCTCCGGTTTTATATTTAATTAAATATTCCGGAGAAGTAGATAATGCTATTGAACTTCAAAACGGAGTTGCTCAGGGATTATCATCTGCAATAATGACGAATAATTTGCGTGAAGCCGAAAGATTCCTGTCAGTAGTAGGTTCTGATTGCGGAATTGCGAATGTTAATATCGGAACTTCGGGAGCTGAAATTGGTGGTGCTTTTGGTGGAGAAAAAGAAACAGGAGGCGGACGTGAATCAGGATCTGATGCCTGGAAAATTTATATGCGCCGTCAAACAAATACGATCAATTATACTACAAGTTTGCCTTTGGCCCAGGGAATTAAATTTGATTTATAAGCATAACAATTTAATAAAAAGCCGCTTTTTCCATGCCTTTGGAAGAAGTGGCTTTTTTTATGCAAAATTTGTAGTAAATTATTTAGATTTGCTTTTTAACTTTTTATAAATGAAATATAAAATACTCTCCATAATTCTTGTAGTTTTTATTTTAAGCTGTAAAAAAGAGTCTGTAAAAGTTTCAGAAATTAAAAATGCAGAAACAGAAAAACCGTCAGACACAGCTGCGACTGAAGAAGAAAATGAAATCACAGATAGTGGCGTACTACCCACTTTCCCCCAAACAGGAAAAAAAGCTGAAGACTTCGTGATCAAGCCTTATGAAATACAATTTCAGGCTGAAGGTTTTTTAAATGATGACCAACTGAAAGATATCGTAATTGTTTTAAAAAATAAAAATGATCCAAAAGATCTGCGTCCGGCGCTATTTCTTGTTAAGCAAAAAACAGGAGATTATATCCTGAAAGAAACATCATGGAATGCATTAAGTCCTGAGATTTCGTATGATGATAATAAAATATATGATTACGAAAGTGTTGATATTGATAAAAACAAAATGCTTCACGTGAGGCTTCAGGGAATTGGAGCTGTAGGTACCCGGGAAACAGTTTATAAATACATAGACAATAAATTGGTTCTGGTAGGGGTCCATACTTTTAATGCTGGGGCAGGTTCTCAAATATCAGTCAATTATAATTTGATTTCGGGAGTTGCAGATATGGAATTGACTGATATGATAAAGGATAGCATGCCAAGTACACATAAAATTAAAAACTTTAAATTAAAAAGACAGCAGCTTTTTGTGGATGATGATCCGGATAGCGTGCTGAGAAATCTTCCGCAGGCAGATTGGTAAATAAAAAAATGAAAATGAGTTTAATTTTTTTAGGCGGGCTTACACCTGCCGGATATGGATTTACAGGATTGCTTCTGTTATCGTTTTTACTGGCTTATTTTTGGCTTAAATCTTCTGGTAAAGAGAGTAAATCAGGCTGTATTTCTGTTGGTTTTACAACGCTTATTATTTGGTTTATATTACTGTTTCCGGCTTCTTTTACTTTTTCAATTATCGAAAACGGAAACACAACAGCTAAAATTGGACTGCTCATTTTTTGGGTTTTGGTGCTGGCATTAATTCTTTATTTTGTTTTTGCAAAAAATACAACCAATGTCAAAAAACTCATTTTTACTATTTTTAAGTATTTACTTTATATTATATTTCTGGGGTTGTTTTTAACGCTGTTTTTCGGAATGGCTTATTATGTTTATCAGCGGCTTTTTACAACAGAAAAAAACGAAGATCCAATTTGGGTAGCTTTTTTATGCATCTTTTTTGTAGCAGTACTTATTTTGGCAGGCTTTGGTCTTTTGAGTAGAAATAAAGAAGAAGATAAAAAAGAAAAATCAACTTTTTACGACTTAGAAGCGGCAAAAGTAAAACCAGATTTAGTGGTCGAATTAGATTTGTCCAATAAAAAATTAAGTCAGTTTCCGGAAGAAATTTTACAATTCAGGAACCTGAAATTTCTTGTCTTAAGTCAGAATGAGATTCATGAAATTCCGCTCGAAATCAATAAATTGCAGAAACTTATTGGTCTTGATTTAAGTCATAATCCAATTTCTGATATAGAAAGAAATAAGATTCGTAAATTGTTATCGCACGAAGTCGAAATTGTATTTTAAAGATTTCTTCAGTAAAACAGATTGTAACCTTTTAAACTATGAATGATTTTCTTGCTTTTCTTACTCAGAATAAAACAGATGGAGCCGAAGTTGTTTTCCTGATGCTTTTCAGTTTGGGAATTGCCTTGTTTCAAACGGTAATTTTTTCAGGTTTGTTTAATTTGAAATTTCCCAACTGGCTGTTTTTTGTGTTATGCCCATTGCTTGTAGGTCTAAGTTTTATGGTAAATCCTGCCTATCCGTTTGCAGTTATTTTGTTTCTATTTGCGTCGGTTTTTTTATTTGCAATTATTGGAATAATCTTCTCGGGAATTCGAAGTAGTAGAGAAGAAAGAATAGAAAGGGAAAAATTCAATCAAAAGCATAATATCCAAAAAACACCATGGAGCAAGAGGATTCTTGGAATATTTGTTTTGATTTGTATTGTTGGAGCTTTTATCTATCTGGCAAAAAATGAAAATCTGAAACTTCTTTTTCTCATTATTCCGGGTTTTATTGTAGTTAGTAATATATTTTTCCCAGGTAAAAAGAGCAAGTTTATGAGGTTGCAATCTATTTTGCCAACTTCAAAAATTGATGCTATAGCAATGGGACAAGTTGAGATTGTAGGAGATTTAGAAGAAATTGAACCCATCATATCGCCTTATTTTAATAAGCCCTGTATTGGATATTATTATAAAATAGAGAAAGAAAGCGCACCTGATGATGACGGAAGAACGACTTATAGTACCATTTTTACAGAACTTAA
The DNA here is from genome assembly GCF_001602525.1 of Flavobacterium chilense. Lineage (GTDB taxonomy): Bacteria > Bacteroidota > Bacteroidia > Flavobacteriales > Flavobacteriaceae > Flavobacterium > Flavobacterium chilense. The sequence continues at coordinate 70,986 of NZ_LSYT01000002.1, read as the reverse complement.
AACAGGAAAGTTTAAGATTAAAGACGAAACCGGTTCTGTAACAGTAGATGGGGAAGGACTGGAGTATTATTTTGACAGGATCGACAATCAAAAAGGCGGAAAAACAAGATATAGCGAAACTTACCTGAAAAAAGATGATTATATGCTTTTGATAGGCTACGCTGCTTCAGACAATGGTAATGTAATAATCAGAAAAGGAAATACGGATGATGTTTTTGGTATTGCAATGCCCAGAGAGATTTCATTTAGAAATAAATATAAACCATTGCTTGATTCTTTTTTAGCGACTTTGTTTTTTATATCGCTTATACTCATTTATATCATTTTAAATTAAAGAAATATGACTGTTCAAAACATTGCATTAATTGCCGGATTACTTCTGTTGATTATATTTTTCAATTTTTTTATCAGAATTTATAATAAACTCGTAATGCTCAAAAATAATAACGAAAAAGCATTTAGAAATATCGATGTTATTTTGATGCAGCGGGCTGATGAAGTTCCTGAATTGGTTAAGGTAGCTTCTAAGTTTATGGAACATGAAACAGATATGCTTACAAATCTGACCAAATTAAGAACAGATTTTCTGAATGCTAAAACGGTAGAAGAAAAAATTGATAATGCTAATGAGTTTTCTAAAACAATGAAAAACCTTTTTTCAGTTTCAGAGAATTATCCAACATTGTTATCCAATAATAATTTTGTAGAGCTGCAAAAAAGAGTTTCCCAGATGGAAGATAAAATTGCAGACAGACGTGAGTTTTTTAATGACAGTGTGAACCTTTACAATGTGGGGATTCAGGAGTTTCCTAATTTTATTTTAGCTAAGATAATGGGGTATAAAGCACAATCATTGTTTGATGTTACACCTGAAGATAAAAAGTATGACGGGATTCAGTTTTAATACTTTTTTTGGTTACGAGACTAAAATTAATAACCTTGGAGATCAGATTTTGATCTATGGTTTTGCAGGAATTATTTTTAGCCTTGTGGCTTTGGTATTTGTTGCAATGTTCATTAGAAAACTTGGCTTTAATAGCGTGAATAGTTTTTTTATTAACCCGCTTATGTTATCCTTAGGGTTAACATTGCTGGTAGCGATTTTGCCTACCATTATTTTTTATGTAGTGGCTTTAGATGTTTCAGGTGTAAAGATTCTCTACAGTTGGATCACGATTTTTATCGCAATGTTTCTGTTTGTTTTATTCAATCTTGAAACGATTAAAAAATTATTTCATGAACGTGCAAAAATGAGCGAACAGGAAGAATTTCGTAATAGAAAAAGATAAATTTAGATCATAATGTATAAAAAAAGGCTTCCGGATTTTGGAAGCCTTTAGTTTTAAGATTAGATTTATTTTTTTAGAATAGTTTGATTAAACGAACCTTCGGTAGTATATACTTTTACTAAGTAAGTTCCGGGAGCCAGTTGATTAAAATCAATACTTTCTGTGTCCTTTCCGGCACTTTTAACCAATATGCCAGACAAATTGTAAACCAAAACCTGTTTAATATTTTGACTTGAATTTGATAAGTATAAGGTATTGCTAACAGGATTTGGGTATAGAATTATTTTAGCTGTTTCAGTTACTTCCGGTGCCTCACTTATTTGTGCGGTTTGAGCCATTTTTGAAGTACCGCCACTGTATTTTGTACTTATATAAAATAAATTACCAACTGATCCTTTAGTTATAGTGTGAGAACCTGAAGCTATTGAAGCTGTAACGATTCCGGCAGAAGCGGTGTACGAAACATTGTCTACTTTAATCGTTCCGGTAAAATTAGAATCGAAAACTAAAGTCAATGTTGAAGCACTTGCTGTTGTGTAAGTAATCGAAGTACTTGATTCGATTTTCAAACGCTCTGTTAATGTTAATCCAGCATACGTTACAGATCCGGGTGTAGAATTCATGTTTCCTGAAATGCTATAAAAAGTACTTGTTTTTCCGGAAGTAGTAAAATTATGTATCTGATCTGTACCTGGATTGCTTGGCGTTACAGTTATCGTTCCTGATCCTGTAGCAACTGTTCCTGTTCCGGTTGTAGCGATAGAGTAAGAGACTGTGGCAGTTGGAGTTCCTGTAATAGTGATAGTTTTTGCAGTTGTGTTTTTTACAAAACTAATTCCGGAAGCCGGTAATCCTGTTACTGTAGCATCTGTTGCACTGCCGCCCCATGTAAAAACGATAGAACTAATAGCGGTTCCACTGGTTACCGTTTGATTGTTATTGGACGTAGAACTTAATGTTTGATTGCCGGCAGTTGTAACTGTAATCGTTCCTGAACCTGTGGCTGTTGTTCCTGTTCCAATTGTAGTAATAGAATAAGATAGTGTAGCAGTTGGAGTTCCTGTAATGGTAATGGTTTTTGCAGTTGTATTTTTTACAAAACTAATTCCGGAAGCTGGTAATCCTGTTACTGTAGCATCTGTTGCACTGCCGCCCCAGGTAAAAACTATTGAACTTATTGCTGTTCCGCTTGCTACCGTCTGATTATTGTTGCTTGTAGATGTAAGTGTTTGTGTACTTGCCGGCGGATTTCCTTCGCCTTGTACAGCAACCAGTGAGCCCGTATAATTGGTAAGTGCAGATTTTAATGCTGTAATAACAATAGACGATGCATCGTCTACACTATTATTAAAAGTCCATTTTAAATCTCCACCGGAAACACGTCCTGCATATTGCATTACTTTTGTTTTTGCAGTTGCCGGCTGATCTACAACTAAGTTTTTTACATACAATGCTGCGTTTGTGTCAAAGTTGTTATAGATGTTTGCGCCTGATTTAGACTTAACACTACTGCTCACGGTTTCTCCTCGTGTTGTCGCTACATAAGCATCAAAATCAGTAGTGGAGCTGATTTTACCTGAAATGTTATACAGAGGATTTGGGTCATTATAGGCTACAAAACGCATATTGTTTGTTGCATTTGAAGCATCAAAAGTATTATTAAAAGCTTTAATTGATCCGCCTGCTTCACCGGAGAAAGTTCCCATAGTTCCGGCATTGTTTACCTGATTGGCTTCATCCCAAATATCAGTTCCCTGTAAAGAAGTCATCATTGGGTGCTTACTATTACGGAAATAATTTCCTTCAACAAAAAGCGATGACCCCATTGTTGATCCTGCACCATATTTTGCTACACCATCATAATAATTGTTGTAAATGTGTGCTGAGTAATAACGAACCCGGGGATGACGCGAATCCGAATGATCAAACCAGTTGTGATGATAGGTGACATACAAACCGGTTGTAGTGCCTTCGCTTAATCCTAATAAACTTGCTTTTCCGTTATCCCAAAAGTGATTATAAGACATAGTGATGTAGGTAGAAGATTTGTTATCCAAAGCTCCGTCACCTTTGATCTGATCAGCATCACTGCCAGCATTTCCATAAAATAAATCACAGTTATGTACCCAGATATGATCGTTATCCTGTTGCATTCCAACATTGTCACCGGCAGTACTGTCGCAATTCATAAAACCGAGATTACTAACTTCAATATTCGAAGCCGATTTAAGTCGTACACCCCAGCCATTAGCAACTGCATCATTTCCTATACCTTCTATGGTCACGTAACTTGATGCATTATTGGCATTTTCAATTACAACATCTCCGCCTTCCATTACTGTCATATCTGTAATATTTCCGATTAGACGGATAATAAACGGACGTGTATCTTTTCCTTTTTTGATGGCATATAAGATATTTTGTAAACCAACACACGGATTAGCACTGGCACCTGTAATGTCCATTGAGATTGTATTTTTAGTATTTTGGGTAATGTAAAGAATAACAGCGCCGGTTTTTGGAGTTCCATCTGCATTATAGCCTCCTGGAACGCGACCTCCGTCAAAAGCAAATCCATTGCGATCCTGGGCCGTAACAGTTAAGTTACTTGTAGTAGATCCCGTTCCTTCAGCTCCTGAAATAACAGGTTTTACTTTAACGGTATAAGTTCCTGCTTTTAATCCCGGAATATCAGCGCGAAAATAAGAGCCATAACTACGGATAAGCTGATCGTCTATTTTTTTATCGACTAAACCATTACCCGTATAATAAACATTGTAGGTTTGAGCATTGCTTAAAGGCTGCCATTTTACAAAAGCCGACTCTAACCAGCCTGAAGATTCTGTAATTTGAATTTGTTGTGACCAAATCTGAATGCTGACAAGCAGGAAGCTCAGAAGAAGTAGGTTTTTTTTCATAATTGTGGTTTTTTAGTTAATAAAATTTTTGTGGTTATTTAGGGTATCGAAATTACCTGGTTAATTGTAATCGATTGCACAAAAATATATAATATTTTGAAATTTATTGATTTTTTGTGAAATAAATTAAATTAACTATAAAAAATTATATATAAAATTATGTATTATGTAATAAATTGCATCAAATGTAATTTATTACATAATGTAAGAAAAACGCATCAGGTCTTGTTTTTGTTATGTTTTGATGATGAAGAAATTTAAAAACGAAGGTAGATAATCTTGATTTTGGACCATTAAAATTTTTTTTAACAGCATTCTTTTTAAAGTAGGAAAAAAGTTATTTTTTAAAACTATATGACAATAAGTTTTTATTAAATAATTATTTTTAGACAAATATTTGCGGTCAATTTGAGAATGGATTAGGTGTAAATTTTATGATGTTGAATATTGATTCTGCTTTTGTTGCGACATGTAAGAAGATAGTATAGTTATAAATGAAAAAAAGGCTTCCAATTTGGAAGCCTTTGTAAAATGTATTATCGGAGTTGAATTATTTTTTGATAATCTTTTTGGTTATGATGCCTTGGTCTGTTGTTGCTTTTACTATATAACTGCCAGAAGCCAGATGACTCAGGTCAATTGATTCAGCATCTTTTTCGGCTGTTTTTACTAATGTTCCAAGAAGATTGTAAATTTCAATTTTTTGAATATTATCAGCGGAAATATACATTTGATTCGAAACAGGATTTGGGTAAATAATCATTTTATTCGGTTCAAAGTTTTGGTCTAGTCCTAGCGTACCGCTATAAGCTGTTTTTATGTAGAATAAATTTGCTGTATCTTTTTTAGCAATGGTATGATTTCCTGCAGGAAGATTTACAGTAATTATTCCTGCTGTAGCGGTATAATTGGTTCCGTCTATTTTTGCAGTTCCGGCAGCTTCAACCAGTACAAGAGTGAGTGTACTTGGCAGAGTGGTGGTGTAAGTTATCATAGTTGCTGTTTCTAGTTTTAAACATTGTGTTAATGTTAGACTATTGTATGTAACAGTTCCTTTGTTAGTAGCCAGATTACCGGTAATGGTATAGAAAGTACTGCTTGACCCAGAAAGTGTAAAATTATGGATCTGATCTCCTGGAGGAGGAGTTGCTGTACCTTCTAATGTAATTGTTCCCGTTGAGGTAACTGGAGATCCGCTTGAACCGCTTGTGGCTATCGAATACGATACACTGGCAGTTGGAGTTCCGGAAATTGTAATTGTTTTATCTGTGGCGTTTTTTACAAAACTTATTCCAAATGCTGGTAATCCGGTCACTGTAACATCGGTAGCGCTGCCTCCCCAGGTAAAAATCATAGGTTCAATTGCGGTGCTTGCGCTTACGGTTTGGTTATTGTCAGTGTCCGTGGTTAGAGTTTGACTGCTTACTACTGCTGGTGTTTCTCCTTGAACAGCTACTAAGGTTGAAGTGTAGTTTGTAAGTGCTGCTTTTAAGGGTAAATTTACAGCAGAAGAGGTGTCATCAACAGCATTATTAAAAGTCCATTTTAAGTCACCTCCTGAAACGCGACCAGCATATTGTGTCACTTTAATCTTTGCATCAGCAGGTGATTCTACTACAAGATTTTTGACATACAAAGAAGCATTTGTATCAAAGTTGTTATACACATTTGCTCCTGAAAATGATTTTACAGTAGCCGGAACCAAATCTCCGCGATTTGCAACCACATAGGCATCAAAATCAGTAGTAGAATTAATTTTTCCGGAAATATTGTATAGAGGATTAGTGTCGCCATAAGCTACAAAACGCATAGTATTAGTGGCAATATCTGCATCAAAAATATTGTTGAATGCTTTTATAGATCCGCCTGTTTCGCTTGAGAAAGTTCCGTTGCCGGGAATATTTTTTTGAGTTGTTTCATCCCAAACATCAGTTCCCTGCAAAGAAACCATCATAGGGCGTTTACTGTTGCGGTAATAATTGCTTTCTATAAATAAGGATGAACCCATAGTGGCTCCTGAGCCATATTTTGAATTACCATCAAAGTAATTATTGTAAATATGAGCAGAGTAAAAACGAACACGTGGATGACGTGAGTCTGAATGATCAAACCAGTTGTGATGATAGGTTAGATACAAGCCAGTTGTCGTGTTTTCACTTAAGCCTAATAAGCTTGATTTTCCGCTATCCCAAAAGTGATTGTATGAAAAAGTAACATAAGTAGAGCCTTTATTGTCCATTGCTCCGTCGCCTTTTATCTGATCAGCATCAGAGCCGGCATTGCCATAAAATAAATCGCAATTGTGAACCCAAACGTGGTCGTTTTTGTCTTGTAAGCCCACATTGTCACCAGCAGTACTGTCGCAATTCATAAAACCCAGATTGCTTACTTCGATGTTTGATGCTGATTTAAGTCTTATACCCATTCCGTTTACAACAGCATCATTACCAACACCTTCTATGGTAAGATAACTATTAGCGTTATTTGCATTTTCAATTGTAATATCGCCGCCTTCCATTACAGTCATATCTGTAATATTTCCGATTAATCGAATAATGAACGGGCGTGTATCTTTTCCTTTTTTTATTCCATAAAGGATATTTTGTAAGCCAATACATGGATTTGCACTGGCTCCTGTGATATTCATTGAGATCGTATTTTTTGTGTTTTGAGTAATGTAAAGTATAACAGCATTGTCTTTTGGGGTTCCGTCTGCCTTGTAACCTCCCGGTACACGTCCGCCATCAAAAGCAAAACCATTTCGATCTTGTGAGAGTACTGTTAAGCTTGAAGTTGTTGATCCTGTTCCTTCTACACCAGCAGTTACTGGTTTAACTGTAATCGTATAATTTCCGGCTGCAATTCCCGGTACATCAGCACGGAAATAAGAGCCATAACTGCGTATGAGTTCATTGTCAATTTTCTTGTTTGTCTGACCTCCTCCTGTATAATATACATTATAACTGTCAGCACCGGAAAGTGGTGTCCATTTTACAAAAGCTGACTCTAGCCAGCCTGAAGATTCGGTAAAAGTTATCTGCTGTGCTGCTATCTGTATAGAAGCAAATAGCAAAATGAGATAAAGTAGTTTTTTTTTCATGGTTAGTGGTTTTTTAAGGTTGTTTAGTTTGTGGTTTTTTGTGATCTAAATTCCTAAACTGAAAAGTGTTGAAATTGTAATCGATTACACAAAAATATATATAATTTTTGAATTATGATTATTTTAGAAATAAAAAACACATAATATAAAAAAAAGTTATTTTAATTATTGAATATGTAATAAATTGCACAAAATGTAATTTATTACATATTGATAAAAATAAGGGGTTGGCAGGTTTTTTGAAATGTTTTTCTTGTATTTTTAATAACTATTTTAACAAGCTGAGTAAACAGATAATTTTACTTTAGAAAACACTTTATTTCATTTATTTGAAAGAAAAGTATTCTAAGTTGCTCGTTTTGTGCTATCAGGCAATGTGTTTTTTATCCCTGAATAGTTCTTTTATTCAGGAATTTTAAAAGGATTTAGAAAAGAAAATTTCTTTAAATAAAAGAAGAAAGGGCTAGAATTATAAGAAATATTTATGAGCTGTAAAATCGTCTTTTTAATAAGAATAGAAGAAGATATAATTATATAAACGATATAAAAAAAGCCTTTTTGAATTTCAAAAAGGCTTAACTTATATAAGGTGATAAAAACTATTTTTTGGATAATTTAAGTAAAAGTCGAAGGAATTCAATATACAACCATACTAACGTTATCATTAATCCCATAGCACCGTACCATTCCATGAATTTTGGCATTTTTTGCTGAGCCCCTTTTTCGATAAGATCAAAGTCTAAAAATAAGTTCAAAGCAGCAACGATAATTACAAAAACACTAATTCCGATACTCATCATTGAATTTCCGTAATGAACAGGAGTAAAGCTGGTAAACATCGAGAATAACCACGAAATTAAATAATAGGTTGCAATTGCTAAAGTCGCAGCTACAACAACTGATTTAAATTGCTCTGTAACTTTAACGATTTTAAATTTATATAATCCTAGGCAAACTAAAAAAGTTACCAGAGTTGCTCCAACGGCATTAATTACAATACCAGGATACATTGCTTCAAAAATTGCTGATATTCCACCAATAAACAATCCTTCAAATAATGCATAACCTGGTGCAAGATAAGGGGAGTATTGTGGTTTGAAAGCCGAAATTATAACTAAAATTAATCCAACAATAGCACCACCCATTGCTGGTAACATCACATTCATCTGGTTAAATGCCATCCACCATGTTATCATTGCAGATCCGCATAAAATTAAAAACAAAATAGCTGTTTTATTAATAGTGCCTGACACAGTCATTTCCTGATTGTAATCAATAATTTGTGCCTGATGTACTTGTTCAGTTTTTGAAACAGCATTTGATGAAAAACGCTTGTTGCTTAAAAATGGGTTGTTTGAATTGAAGGCCATAGTTTTAATACATTTAATTGAACCCAAATATATGGAGTTTTTTTGAAGTCTAATGATTTGAGTTAAATTTTTAACATGATTTTTTGGGCTATAAAAGCGGGTATAAATAAAAAGTCCATCAAAAAAAATCTTGATGGACTAGTATATAATTTGAGTAAATTTTTACTTCAATAAATCTAAAACTAATGAAGGAAATAAACCTAAAGCAATATTTAAAGCAATCGAAATAACAGCAACTGCATAAATAAGGAATGGTTTTCCTGTACGTTTTTCATTAGGTTCTTTAGAGTACATTGCTAAAATAAGTTTGAAATAGTATCCAACACTTATAATGGAGTTAATTACTGCTACGATAACTAAAGCAATATATCCTGCCTGAATGGTTTGATTGAACAAGAATAATTTTGCAAAGAATCCTGAGAAAATAGGAATACCGGCCATAGACAATAATGAACCAGTCAAAATTGCAGCCAACAACGGATTTGTTTTTCCTAAACCGTGAAAATTAGTAATGTCTTCGTTGTCCTGATTTTTGCATACATATAAAATAACACTAAAAGCCGCAATTCCCGCTAAAGCATAAGCAGATGTATAATACAATAAAGTACCTGCAGATGTTGCGATAGATAAGAAGGTCATTAACATAAAACCTGCATGTGAGATTCCGGAAAATGCTAACATACGTTTTACATTTACCTGGCGTAATGCCATTATGTTTCCAACTGTCATAGAAGCAATTGAAATGATAACAATAATATTTTCGAATGTTCCTAAAAGATCCTGATTTTCTAAAGACGGGATTAAATTTAATCCGGCAACTAATTTATAAAGTGTTGCAATTGCTATCACTTTTGCCAAAGTACTCATCAAGGCAGTAGTTAAAGCTGGCGAACCCTCGTAAACATCAGGTGCCCAGAAGTGAAATGGTACAGCTGCAACTTTAAACAGCATTCCGATAGTCATTAAGATCATTCCGATTGGAAACCAGATTGGCAATTCGGCAGACAAAGAGCTTTCGTGAATTTCTGTAATATCAAAAGTTCCCATAGCTCCGTAGATCAAACAAATTCCGAATAAGATAATTCCTGAGGCAAAAGATCCCATTAGGAAATATTTCATACCCGCTTCATTGCTTTTTATATTCAAGCGGTCGCTTGCTGCAAGCACGTATAATGCAATTGATAAAATCTCAATTCCAAGGAAAAACATAGCTAAGTTTCCAAAAGAAACCATAGCAACTCCTCCTGCTAATAAAAATACTTTTATGGCAATAAAATCAGAGATTTTAGTTGGATGATTCTCGTAAAAATTATGACTTAAAGCTACCAGGAAGATCGTCAGTATGATAAATAATGATGAAAAAGCAGTTGAGAATTTATCTACTGCAATCATATTATTGTAATAACTTGCTGTTAATCCAAATTCGTAAAAGTTAAGTGCTAAAACGCCCAATAAACCAACAATGGTAAACGGAACGATGCCCTTTCTAAAATTTAGAATTTCAAACAATAGGCAAAAAATACCCAATCCTGTTATAGCTATTAATGTATTCATTTTTGTTTTTTTGATTTAGGAAATCTAAAACGCCCTAATTTATTTTATTTAAAATATATTTTTATTTTTTAATACTTAACTTTTTAAGTTTCGGAAAAATCTGAAATCAAAAATCGTTAATCATTATTCTAAAATCTTAATTTTTATTGATAACGTTTAAAATCGTTTCTAAACTTGGAGTAATCAAATCTGTAATTGGTTTTGGATAAAAACCAAAGAATATCAAAACTCCAATAATTGCTACCATAGAAATTCCTTCATTCATAGTAACGTCTGCAAATATTTTTGAATTGGTTTCGCCCAACATTACGTTTTGAAACATTTTCAGCATATAGTAAGCTCCTAAAATAATAGTTGTTCCGCCTAAAACAGCAAACCAAATATTAATTTGAGAAAGGCTATACAATACAGTAAATTCTCCAACAAAATTAAAAGTAGTTGGCAAAGCAACAGAAGCTAAAACCAAAATTAAAAACATAGAAGTAAATTTTGGAGATTGTGTACGGATTCCGCCTAATTCTGCAATTTCTCTGGTTTCAAATCTTCTGTAGATAATTTCTGCAGCATAAAATAATCCAACAACCACAAAACCATGCGCGATCATTTGTAAAACTGCTCCTCGGAAACCATCAATAGTTAAAGTATAAGTTCCGGCAGCAATTAATCCAACGTGAGCAAGAGATGAATACGCCAGTAATTTTTTCAGATCTTTTTGTCTTAATGCAACGATAGAACCATAGATAACTCCGGCAATTCCTAAAGCAATAAAAATATTCATGTATTCTTTTGCAGCAAGAGGTGCAATTGGCAATTGCCAACGAATAACACTGTATAATCCCATTTTAAGCATGATACCGGACAAAAGCATTGTTCCAACAGTTGGTGCTTTTTGGTATACATTTGCCTGCCATGTGTGGAAAGGAATAATTGGAATTTTAATCGCGTAAGCTAAGAAGAATGCTAAGAAAATCCAAAGTTGCTCACAAGCAGATAAGTTTACTTTGTACAAATCTTCAATTAAGAAACTACCTGCTTTTTGGTATAAATAAATAAAAGCAGTCAACATGAATAAAGATCCGGCAAGTGTGTAAATAAAGAATTTAACTACTGCTTTTCTTCTTTCTTCAGCATCTCCATTACCCCAGATAAGAGCAATAAAATAAATAGGGATAAGAGCTAATTCCCAGAAAATATAATATAAAAGACCATCTGCAGCAAGGAAAGTCCCTGTCATTGCAAACGCCATAAATAAAATCAGAGCATAAAAAGCTTTTGAGTTTTTATATTCATTTCCAAAAGAAGAGAATATAATAATTGGAGTCAAAGCTGTAGTCAATAAAAGCATTGCAAGTGCCAATCCATCAGCATTTAGAGCAAATGAAATTTTAGGTTGTGTGATCCACGCATTGATAAGGCTGATATTCTCACCAGCATTAAAATGGTTTAACAATACAACCGAACAACCTAAGGCTGCCAAACTAAAGAACAAAGCTACTTTTGAAGCGAGTTTGTCACCAGCAAAATAGGTGATAAAGGCACCAACTAAAAGAATAATTAATATAAGAGAAACGTTCATAGTTATAAAATTATTGAGCTAAAAATATATAAGAAACAATGGCACAAAGACCTAAAACGAAAACGAAAAGATATAATCCGATACTTCCGGTTTGAAGTTTTTTACCCTGAAAAGCTAATTCATTTGCAATTTTTCCTAATCCAAAAACAAGTGCTGATAAGCCAGTTTCAATATAGTCTCTAAAGAATCTTGATAATCCGTTTACAGAACGAACAAAAATGGCATCATAAGCTTCGTCAACATAATATTTGTTGTATAATACTTTTGTTAAACCTGTAATATTTTCGTCTGTTTCAGGAACATTATCCTGTTTGAAATATTTGATGTAAGCAATTAAAATTCCTAATAATCCACCTAAAACAGCAACACCCATTAAAGTATATTCTGTTGCGCCCAAATGGTGTTCTTCGCCAGCTACTTTTGTGAAAAGAGGAGCTAAATATCCATTTAACCAGCTGTTTCCGGGTAAACTAATCAATCCTCCAAAAGTTGCTAAAACAGCTAAAATCATTAAAGGGAAAGTAATTAAACCGTCACTTTCATGTAAATGATGCTTTTGCTCTTCAGTTCCTCTAAAATCTTTAAAGAAAGTTAAGAACATTAATCTAAACATATAGAAAGCAGTCATAATTGAAGCAACAGATCCAACAACATATAATGGAATGCTGTGGTGGAAAGCAGTCAGTAAAATTTCATCTTTTGAGAAGAAACCTGAGAAAAACGGAACTCCTGAAATAGCCAATGAAGAAATCAACATGGTCCAGAAAGTAATTGGCATTGCTTTACGCAATCCGCCCATTTTACGCATATCCTGTTCACCGTGTAATCCGTGAATTACAGAACCAGATCCTAAGAATAAACAAGCTTTAAAGAAAGCGTGAGTAATTACATGAAATACAGCTACTTCGTAAGCTCCAAAACCTAATGCTAAAAACATTAAACCCAATTGAGAAACGGTAGAGTAAGCTAATACTTTTTTAATGTCTGTTTGTACTAAACCAATTGTAGCAGCAACCAAAGAAGTTATAGCTCCAATAACAGCAATTACGGTTTGAACGTCTGGTGCTAAATCAAATACAAAATTTAATCTTGTTACCATAAAAATACCGGCTGTAACCATTGTTGCAGCGTGAATCAATGCCGAAACCGGAGTTGGTCCAGCCATCGCATCAGGTAACCAGGTATATAACGGAATTTGTGCAGATTTACCACAAGCTCCAATAAACAAACATAATGCTGCTAATGAAAGCAACGGAATATTTAAGTTAGCAGCTCCGGCAATTGCCGTTTTTAAAGTTGTATAATCTAAAGTTGAGAACATTGAACCAATGATGAACATACCAATTAAAAGACCTAAATCTCCAATTCTGTTCATGATGAAAGCCTTTTTTGCAGCATCGTTATAATCCTGGTTTTTATGCCAGAATCCGATTAGTAAATAAGAGCAAAGTCCAACACCTTCCCAACCGATAAATAATACTAATAAGTTGCTTCCAATTACAAGCGTAATCATAAAGAATACGAACAGATTTAAATACGCAAAAAACTTGTGCATATTTTCATCGTCATGCATGTAACTGATAGAGTATAAGTGAATCAAAGATCCAATTCCGGTCACGAAAAGCAACCAAAGAACAGATAGCTGATCTAATAAAAATCCAAGATTGATTTTTAGATTACTAATTTGAATCCAGTCAAATAAAGTAACTTCAATTCCTTTTCCGGTTGAAGTTATTTGATTAAAAAGAACAAGAGTAACTATAAAAGAAACAGCCACGGCAGCAGTTCCGATAATTCCGGAAACTGTTTTTCCTAAGCTTTTCCCAAAGAAAACATTTATTAAAAATCCTAAAAAAGGAGCTAAAACTAAAACTAAAGCTAAATTGGTATCCATTTCTATTTTATCCTTTTAAATTTTTTAAATTATCGATACTAATTGAGCCAATGTTTCTGAAAATAGAAACCAGAATAGCTAATCCTACCGCAACTTCAGCAGCAGCAACCGCCATCGAAAAGAATACAAAAACTTGTCCTTGTGCGTCCTGATGATAAGTTGAAAAAGCCACAAATAAAAGGTTAACTGCATTTAGCATGATCTCGATAGACATAAAAACGATAATTGAATTTCGTCTGTACAATACACCAAAAACACCAATACAAAAAAGTACAACACTTAAAAAGATGTAATTTTCAATACCTATTTGATTTAATATATTACCCATTATTTATTTAATTTTTCTTTTTTAGACAATAATACAGTTCCAATCATCGCAACCAAAAGTAAAATCGAAGCAAATTCAAATGGTACCATATATTCGTTCAACAATATTTTACCCAATACTTTAATAGATTGGAAATCTTCTCCAGTCGAATCGTATTCGCCCATAATTGGTTTCGAATTGATGAATATTGCAATCAAAACAATAACAATAAGACAAAAAGAAACGATCGCCCCTAAACGTGTAATTCTTGGTCTGTGAACTTCTCGCTGCTCGTTTAAGTTCATTAACATAATCGTAAACAGGAACAAAATCATAATCGCTCCGGAGTAGACTATTATATGTACAATGGCTAAAAATTGTGAGTTTAATAATAAATAATGTCCGGCAATTGAGAAGAAACAAATCACCAGGTAAATAGCAGAATGAATAGGGTTTCTGCTAAAAATAGTTAAAAAAGCAGTTATTACCGTGATAAACGCTAAGAAACAAAATATAATTTGTACAGTTGTTGCGTGTGCAAAATCAGGAATATGTATCATTAGTTAGCGTTATTTAATTGTGAGTTTTTAATAGCCATTTCTAAAGGCATCACTAATTTGTCTTTCCCAAAGATGAAATCTTCTCTTTCGTAACTTGCAGGAACCAAAACCTTAGAAGTTGTTAAATAAATAGCATCTTTTGGACAAGCCTCTTCACATAAACCACAGAAAATACAACGAAGCATGTTTATTTCATAAATCGAAGCATATTTTTCTTCTCTGTATAAATGTTTCTCATCTGGCTTACGTTCAGCAGCTTTCATTGTGATTGCTTCTGCAGGACATGATAAAGCACATAATCCGCATGCTGTACAATTTTCACGACCCTGCTCATCACGTTTCAACATATGCTGACCACGATAAACCGGACTCATCTCACGAACCTGTTCCGGATAATGAATCGTAATTTTTTTTCTAAAAAGGTGCTTAAGTGTAATAGCAAGACCTTTTACAATCGCCACAAGATACAATCGTTCCAAAAAAGTCATCTCTTTGTTAGAGACCACTTTTTTTCTACCCGATAATGATATAGTTTCTATTGACATTTTTTAATCTATGATTTATGATTTACAATTTGAGATCAATCAAATTCAAAATCTATTTTGTTTTTATTTAAAGCTAATCCTGCTATCCGCTTTATCTTTTATGGTGAACCCCACCATAAAAGGATGCCGCTTCTATCAGGGCTAGGACATTACGGTTCTTAGAATCCTAAAGCTGCTGCGATATCGTGTCTTAAAATAACAGCGCCCGTAATCATAATATTAATAATCGAAAGCGGAATCAAAATTCTCCAGCCTAAGTTCATTAATTGGTCATATCTAAATCTTGGAATTGTCCAACGTACCCACATGTAAAAGAATATGAAGAAACATATTTTTACAAATAATACTGCAATTCCTAAAAGATTAGCTGTGTTTACTCCAACATTTTCTACCATCCATTGCATTCCAGGATAGTTATAACCTCCAAAGAATAATACAGAAATAATAGTAGCAGAGATAAACATACTTGCATATTCAGCAAATAAATAGAATCCCATTTTCATGGATGAATATTCTGTATGGTAACCTCCAATTAATTCGTTTTCACATTCTGCTAAGTCAAAAGGAGTTCTGTTTGTTTCTGCAAACGAACAAATTAAGAAGATTAAAAATGATACTGGCTGATAGAAAACATTCCAGTTCATTCCTTGTTGCTGTAAAGAGATTTCTTTTAAACTCATTGTTCCGGTCATCATCAATAATGCGATCATTGATAATCCCATTGCAATCTCATAAGAAACCATTTGAGATGCTGCACGAACAGCTCCCATTAAGGAGAATTTATTGTTAGAAGCCCATCCACCAATCATGATACCGTAAACTCCAACAGAAAGAACTCCAAAAATGTATAATAAAGCAATATTTACATCAGTTGCCTGAAGGATTACATCTCTTCCAAAAACATGAAGTCTGTCTCCCCATGGAATTACAGCGCTTGTCATTAGGGCTGTACTCATTGCAATCGCAGGACCTACAATAAATAAAAATCTATTTGGCGTGTTTGGAAAAAACTCTTCTTTAGAGAATAATTTCATACCATCGGCAAGCGGTTGTAATAAACCTCCCCAACCTGCACGGTTTGGTCCAACACGATCCTGAAGAAAAGCAGCAACTTTACGTTCTGCCCACGTAGAATACATCGCCATAATCATGGTTACCGCAAAAACGACAACAATAACAACACTTTTTTCTATAATAAATGCACTTTCCATTTCTTAAGAATTTTTATCATTAGCAGTTAATGGAATTGCCGCCATACTAATTTTTTTACGGTCAATATCTCTACCTAAAAGAATATTCTTTTCAGTATCGATTTCAACTTTCTCTAATTTTTGAGTGTAATTGTTTTGGTTGATCACAGAATCTTTTTCAAATTCTCTTGGTCCTTCGATAACCCAGTCCTTAACATCTTTGTGATCAAAACGACAGCTGTTGCAAATAAAATCTTCTACTTCATGGTACTCATCTTTACGACCAGTCACACGTTGAATTTCTCCACCAAACATCCAAACCGTAGTTTTACCACAACATCCAGGAGTTGTACATTCTCTGTGTGCGTTAAAAGGTTTGTTAAACCAAACTCTTGATTTAAAACGGAAAGTTTTATCGGTTAAAGCTCCAACCGGACAAACATCAATCATGTTTCCGGAGAACTCATTGTCGATCGCTTTAGAAATTCCTGTCGAAATATTAGCGTGGTCACCACGGTCTAATACACCGTGAACTCTGTTGTCTGTCAATTGATCTGCAACTTGTACACATCTTTGGCATAAAATACAACGGTTCATATGCAGTTGAATATTTGGACCAATATTTTCTGGTTCAAATGTTCTTTTCTCTTCAATATAACGTGATTTTGGATTTCCGTGCTCAAAACTTAAATTCTGAAGATCACATTCACCAGCCTGATCACAAATAGGACAGTCTAATGGGTGGTTAATTAATAAAAATTCTGTTACAGATTTACGCGCTTCGGTAACTCTGGCAGAAGATTTACTGTTTACTTCCATTCCGTCCATACATCCTGTTACGCAAGATGCCATTAATTTTGGCATTGGTCTTGGGTCAGCCTCACTACCTTTAGAAACTTCAACTAAACAACAACGGCATTTTCCACCGCTGCCTTTTAATTTTGAGTAATAGCACATGGCTGGCGGAACCAAATCTCCACCAATCATACGTGCAGCCTGCAGGATTGTTGTTCCTGGCTCTACGTCTATACTTTGACCGTCTATGGTTACTTTCATTTCTTTATGTCTTAATGTCTAAAGTCTAAAGTCTAAAGTCAATCTACATAACTTTTAAACTTTTCAACTTTCGACTTTTTAACTTTTGACTATATTATTACTTTACCGCCTACTAAATGCTTTACTTGCGAAAAAGGTTCAGCAACAAAGTGATCTCTATTTTTGATTTTTTCAGGGAAACGAACGTGATATTCAAATTCATCTCTAAAGTGACGAATCGCTGCTGCTACTGGCCAGGAAGCGGCGTCACCAAGCGGACAAATTGTGTTTCCTTCAATTTTACTCTGAATACTCCAAAGTAATTCGATATCTTCTTCACGGCCTTGACCGTTTTCAATTCTCCATAAGATTTTTTCTAACCATCCTGTTCCTTCACGGCAAGGCGTACATTGACCGCAAGATTCGTGGTGGTAAAAACGTGCAAAGTTCCAGGTGTTTCTTACAACACAAGCGGTATCATTGTAAACAATAAATCCTCCGGAACCTAACATAGATCCGGTAGCAAAACCACCGTCACTTAAAGATTCGTAAGTCATTAATCTGTCTTCACCGTTTGCTGTTTTGAAAATCAATTCAGCTGGTAAAATTGGCACAGAAGAACCTCCAGGTACAAATGCTTTCAAAGGTCTGCTTGAAGACATTCCTCCTAAATATTCATCAGAATTCATGAATTCGTCTACACTTAAACCTAATTCAATTTCGTAAACCCCAGGGTTTTTGATATGTCCAGAAGCAGAAATTAATTTAGTTCCAGTTGAACGTCCAATTCCAATTTTAGCATAATCGTCACCAGAATTGTTTACAATCCATGGCACCGTTGCAATAGTTTCAACATTGTTTACTACTGTTGGATTTGCCCAAAGCCCTGAAACCGCTGGGAATGGTGGCTTAATACGAGGATTTCCTCTTTTACCTTCCAAAGACTCAATAAGTGCAGTTTCTTCTCCACAGATATAAGCTCCGGCTCCACAGTGAACATGAAGTTCAAGATCGTAACCTGAACCTAATATATTTTTTCCTAACCAGCCTGCAGCTTTAGCTTCGGCGATTGCTCTTTCTAAAATTTTGAAAACCCACATATATTCTCCACGAATGTAGATATACGAAAGGTTAGCACCTAAAGCGTAACTAGAAGTGATCATTCCCTCGATCAATAAATGAGGAATAAATTCCATCAAATAACGATCTTTGAAAGTTCCTGGTTCTGATTCGTCAGCGTTACAAACTAAATGTCTTGGTTTTCCTGATTTTTTGTCAATAAAGCTCCATTTCATTCCGGCAGGGAAACCTGCACCACCACGACCACGAAGACCTGATTTTTTTACTTCTTCAGTAACTTCATCCGGTGTTAGTGTTTTTAAAGCTTTTTCTACAGAAGCATAACCGCCATTTTGACGATAAACTTCGTAGGTTTTAATTCCAGGAATATTGATTTTATCTAATAATATTTTTTGTGACATCTTATTTATCGTGTAATATTATTTTATCATCTCTACAATCAGCAATGATCTGATCGATTTTTTCTTCTGTCAGTTTCTCTTTGTAGAAATCGCCTAACTGCATCATCGGAGCGTATCCGCAAGCACCTAAACATTCAACTCCGGCAATGGTGAACATTCCGTCTGGAGTGGTTTCGCCCATTTTAATGCCTAATTTTTCAGAAGTATAATCCATTAAATCTTCTGCACCACGTAAACAACAACAAGAAGTCTGGCAAAACTCAAACATGTATTTTCCAATTGGTTTTTGGTTGAACATGGTGTAAAAAGTAACTACTTCATAAACCTCAATTGGTTTGATCTGAAGAATTTCAGCAACTTTATCTTGTAGTTCAGTACTAAGCCAGTTGTTGTGTGCATCCTGAACTTCGTGCAAAACAGGCAGTAAAGCCGATTTTTGTTTGCCTTCAGGATAATGACTGATTAATTCATTGATACGGGCGATCAATGCGTCAGTCATATTTATTTCTTGTTTGTAATGTTTTCTTTCCATTTTATTCTTGTTTTGCCACAAAGGCGCAAAGGCACAATTTTTTTAGGCGTCTAATTCTCCTGCAATTACATTTAAACTTGATAAAATAACAATTGCATCAGAAAGCAACGATCCTTTAATCATTTCCGGATATGCTTGGTAATAGATAAAGCAAGGTCTTCTGAAATGTAATCTATATGGAGTTCTGCTTCCGTCGGTAACTAAATAAAAACCGATCTCACCGTTTCCACCTTCAACAGGATGGTAAATTTCGGCAACGGGAACAGGAACTTCTCCCATTACGATTTTAAAGTGATAGATTAATGATTCCATCGAATTGTATACATCTTCTTTTGGAGGAAGGTAATAATCAGGAACCTCTGCATGATATTCGTTTCCAGCCGGCATTTTTTCTAATGCCTGACGAATAATGCTTAAACTTTCCCAAACTTCAGCATTACGTACACAGAAACGATCGTAAGTATCACCTGATTTTCCAACAGGAACAATAAAATCGAAATCTTCGTAAGAGGAATAAGGCTGAGCCACACGAACATCGTAGTCAACTCCGGCAGCACGTAAGTTTGGACCTGTAAATCCGTAAGCCATTGCTTTTTCTGCAGAGATTGCACCTACGTTTACAGTTCTGTCAAGGAAAATTCTGTTTCTTTCGAATAAGTTTTCGAATTCTTTCCAGGCAACTGGAAATTCTTCAAGGAAAGTGTCTAGTTTTTTGAAAGCTTCCGGAGACCAGTCTCTCTCAAAACCACCAATCCTTCCCATATTTGTAGTCAAACGAGCTCCACAAATTTCTTCGTAGATTTCGTAGATTTTTTCTCTAAATTGAAAAACGTATAAGAAACCAGTATACGCACCAGTATCAACACCAAGAATTGAGTTACAGATTAAGTGATCTGTAATACGAGCAAGCTCCATTACAATAACTCTTAAATATTGTGCTCTTTTTGGAACTTCAACGCCTAATAGTTTTTCTAATGTCATCCACCATCCCATATTATTAATAGGAGAGGAGCAATAGTTCATACGGTCTGTAAGAGGAGTGATTTGGTAAAACGGACGATTTTCGGCGATTTTTTCAAAAGCTCTGTGAATGTAACCAATGGTTGGTTCAGCTTCTAAAATTCTTTCACCATCCATTAACAGGATATTTTGAAAAATACCGTGAGTCGCAGGGTGAGTAGGACCTAAATTCAATACCGAAAGTTCGCTTCCGTCTTCGTTTAGTTTCTCCTTAATTATTTTAGCATAACGATGCTCTGGTGGTAATAATAGTTCTGACATTTTATAATGTTGAATTATTTAGCTATTTGATACTGTTCTTCCGAAGAATCTGTCGTCTTTATCAGTTCTTCCGCTGTCTTCCATTGGGAATTCTTTTCTCATTGGAAAAGAGACCATTTCGTCCATATTCAAAATACGTTTCAATTGCGGGTGACCAATAAAATTGATTCCGAAGAAATCGTATGTTTCTCTTTCCATCCAGTTTGAACTTAAGAAAATATTTGAAATAGATTTAATTTCCGGTTTTTCACCATTAAGGTAAACTTTTATTCTCAAACGTTTGTTTTCGTACCAGTTATGTAAATGATATACAACAGCAAACTGACGTTCTGAATCGTTATCCGGATAATGAATTCCGCATAAATCTGTTAAAAAGTGAAAACGTAAATCAGAATCGTTTTTAAGGAATAGAATCAACGCTGTAATTTTATCAGCTGATGCTTCAAGAGAGAAAATATCTCTTTCCTGCTGAAAGTTAAAAACATCGTTGTTGAATGTTTCTGTAAGTTTATCTTGGATCAGGGTGTTTTCTAAAGCCATCTTATGAAATGTTATAGGAAGCTAATAATTCTTGGTATTCCGGAGAGCTTCTGCGTCTCACAGATTCGCTTTTTACCAATTCTTGTAATCTCATTACTCCGTCAACAATTTGTTCAGGTCTTGGAGGGCATCCGGGAACATAAACATCAACCGGGATTACTTTGTCAATTCCTTGTAAAACTGAGTAAGTGTCGAAAACACCTCCTGAAGAAGCACATGCTCCTACAGCAATTACCCAGCGAGGTTCAGACATTTGTTCGTAAACTTGTCTTAAAATTGGAGCCATTTTTTTTGAAATCGTTCCCATTACTAACAACATATCTGCCTGACGAGGAGAGAAACTCACACGCTCAGATCCAAATCGTGCCAAATCATAATGTGAAGCCATTGTTGCCATAAACTCAATTCCGCAACAAGATGTTGCAAAAGGTAAAGGCCAAAGAGAATTCGCGCGTGCCAAACCAACAACATCATTTAGTTTTGTAGCGAAGAAACCTTCTCCTACAACTCCTTCCGGTGGCGCAACCATATTTACATTTGAATCGCTCATTTTTATTTTAGATTGTAGATCTCTGATTTTAGATTTAATTCTGAAATCGAAATCAATATTTTAAAAATCAATATTGTGTTTTGAGAAATTATTTTTCAAATCTTAAATTCTAAATCAAACAATCTAAAATCTGAAATCTAAAATTTCTTTATTCCCAGTCTAAAGCTCTCTTTTTGATGATGTAGAAAAAACCAACTAAAAGCAATGACATAAAAACAATCATTTTTAGCATTCCTTCAACACCAAGATCTTTAAAGTTTACTGCCCAAGGATAAAGGAAAATAACCTCTACATCAAACAATACAAATAAGATCGCAACAAGAAAATATTTTACAGAAAAAGGAATACGGGCATTACCAACAGATTCGATACCACACTCGAAGTTTTTATCTTTTACTTCAGAGGTTCTTTTTGGGCCTAATTTTCCGGAAATAATGATTGTTCCTACCACAAAACCAACAGCCAGAATGAACTGCATTAAAATAGGAATGTAACTGTATTGATCAGATTGCATAAACTTAGGATTTTTACTTAAAGAATAAGCCACAAAGATAACTTTCAACTATGTAAATCACAAACTAAAGGAGGATATAAGTAGGGTATGAAACCGCGTTTATGTGTAATTTTTATTGATTATAAATAAGATTTGAAAATTTTAATATTTTTTTAAGAAATGGGCAAAAAAAAACGTTTCGAAATTAATCGAAACGTTTTAAACCATTCAGAGGCAAAAAAAATAAATTGCTATATTTTTCTTAGATTACTGCTACTTTAGCAGCAACTTTCCCTTTTCTTCCTTCTTCTTCTTCATAGCTTACACGGTCACCTTCGCGTAATTCTTCCGCGTTAATTCCTGAAGCGTGAACGAAGATGTCCTTTCCTGTTTCTTCGTCTGTAATGAATCCATAACCTTTAGATTCATTGAAAAATTTTACTGTACCTGTACGCATTGTAATTGTAATAATAATTTATAATAAAGCAAATGTAATATATAAATTCATACAAAAGACATGAACCTGTTAATTTTTTGTAAAAATTATTGATTTACAGTGTTTTTACGTCGTTTATTGCATCAAATTTTATATGAAATACCATAATTTGAGAATCATTAATTGTAAGAATATAAAAACGATAAAAATGTAGGAATTTGATAATTTGAAAAATATAAAATTTGGATTTGTTCATATCATCTTCTGAAATAAAAAAAGCAGCTGAAATTTCAGCTGCCTTATCTTTATTCTAATTGTTATTCCTGAGAATTAAATAGCATCAATTTTAATATGCAATTCTTTTAACTGAGCCTCGTCTATTGCAGCAGGTGCATCGATCATGACATCACGTCCTGAATTGTTTTTTGGGAAAGCAATAAAGTCTCTAATAGTTTCCTGACCACCTAAAATGGCAACTAATCTGTCTAATCCAAAAGCTAATCCACCATGAGGCGGTGCTCCAAATTGGAAAGCATCCATTAAGAATCCAAATTGTGCTTTTGCTTCTTCTTCAGTAAAGCCCAGGTATTTAAACATTAACTGCTGTGTTGCCTTGTCGTGAATACGAATCGATCCTCCACCAATTTCATTTCCGTTTAAAACCATATCGTATGCGTTTGCACGAACTTTTCCCGGTTCTGTTTCTAACAAAGCCATATCTTCTGGTTTTGGAGATGTAAACGGATGGTGCATTGCGTGATAACGACCACTTTCTTCATCTAATTCTAATAATGGAAAATCTACAACCCATAATGGGGCAAATTCTTCAGGATTACGTAATCCTAAACGAGTAGCCAATTCCATACGAAGTGCCGAGAGCTGAGCGCGTGTTTTATTAGCCGGACCAGAAAGTACAAAAATCATATCTCCCGGGTTTGCTTCAGTAGCTTTTGCCCAGTTTGTTAAATCATCCTGATCGTAGAATTTATCTACAGATGATTTGTAGGTTCCGTCTTCATTACATTTTACATAAACCATTCCAGACGCTCCAACTTGCGGACGCTTAACCCAGTCAATTAATCCGTCGATTTCTTTACGGGTATAATTTCCTGCTCCCGGAACTGCAATTCCAACAACTAATTCTGCTGCATTAAAAACAGGGAATTCTTTGTGTTGCGCAAATTCGTTCAATTCGCCAAATTTCATCCCGAAACGGATGTCCGGTTTGTCATTTCCGTATGTCTTCATGGCGTAGTCGTAGGTGATTCTTGGGAATTTCTCTACTTCTATACCTTTAATTTCTTTTAATAAATGTCTTGTCAATCCTTCAAAAACATTCAAAATGTCTTCTTGTTCTACAAATGCCATTTCGCAGTCAATTTGTGTAAACTCAGGCTGACGGTCTGCACGTAAATCTTCGTCACGGAAGCATTTCACGATTTGGAAATATTTATCCATTCCACCTACCATCAAAAGTTGTTTGAAAGTTTGTGGAGATTGTGGCAATGCATAAAACTGTCCTTCGTTCATACGGCTTGGTACAACGAAATCTCTCGCTCCTTCGGGAGTCGATTTGATTAAGTAAGGCGTTTCAACTTCGCAGAAATCTAAATCAGATAGATATTTACGAACTTCCATCGCTACTTTATGACGGAACAATAAGCTGTTTTTTACCGGATTTCTACGAATATCCAAATAACGATATTTCATTCGAATATCTTCACCACCATCAGTTTCATCTTCAATTGTAAATGGAGGTGTTAATGCCGAATTAAGAATAGTTAATTCAGAAACTAAAATTTCGATATCACCAGTCGGGATGTTTTTGTTTTTGGCTTCACGCTCAATAACAGTTCCTTTTACCTGAATTACGAATTCACGACCAAGGGTTTTGGCTAATTCAAAAACGGTTTTATTAGTACGACTTTCGTCGAAAATAAGTTGTGTGATTCCATAACGGTCGCGTAAATCGACCCAATTCATAAATCCTTTATCGCGTGATTTTTGAACCCAGCCCGCAAGTGTTACTTCGGTATTAATATTTGAAGCGTTTAATTCGCCGCAATTATGACTTCTATACATGATCTCAATTTTAGACTGCAAAAATAAACACAAAATTCAAATTACAGCATTTTAAATCTAACTTTAAACAGGAATAAACCAGTAAAGTGATAAGCAATGACCTATAAAAATGAAATATTTTGTTAATTCTGAAATTTCATGGCCGTAATTTTTTAGATTTGAGTCAGTAAAATAAACTTTAATACTTATGAAAAAACTTTTTGTTACAGGTTTATTGGTTTTCAGCACACTAACTATCATTGGTCAAACTAAGAATCAAATAAAATTTACAGCCAAAATCGCCAATAGAAACAGTGATACTTTGGTTATTAGAGGTAAGGATAATTTTAAACAGGTTATTCCAATTAATAAAAAAGAAATTTTTGTTGCTTCTTTTGATGCTCCAAAAGGATTTTATGTGTTTTCTGATGGTACAGAATCTTCTAATTTATATTTAAAACCAAATTCTGAAGTGAATCTGACAATGAACGCTAAAGAATTTGATGAAACCATTGTGTACAAAGGTAAAGGTGTAGACGAAAGCAATTTTCTGGCACAACAAGCTTTAAAAGATGAACAATTTCAAAAAGAAGCTTTTGCCAAAGAAGCAACTGAGTTTGCTACGGTTTTAGAAGCTAAGAAAAAATCGGATATTGAAAATGTTGAAAAAGGCAATTTTGATCCTGAATTTAAAACGGCTTTAAAACGTAATTTCGAAAGTTTTAATCAATATGCTGTTCAGGAATATGAAAGAGCTGCAAAAGCAAATAAATTAAACGGAAAACCTTCTCCGGATTTTGAATATGATAATCACAAAGGCGGAAAAACAAAACTTTCTGATTTAAAAGGTAAATATGTTTATATCGATCTTTGGGCAACATGGTGTGCGCCATGCAGAGCCGAAATTCCGTATTTGCAAAAGATAGAAGAGAAGTATCACGGAAAAAACATTGAGTTCGTTAGTATTTCAATTGATAAATTGAAGGATAACGAAAAATGGAAAAAGTTCGTAACGGATAAAAACCTGGGCGGAGTACAATTGTTTGCTGATAAAGATTGGGAATCTGAGTTTGTAACCAGTTATGGTGTAACAGGAATTCCGAGATTTATTATCGTAGATCCAAAAGGAAATGTTTTAAGTGCTGATGCAGAGCGACCTTCGTCTCCAGAGCTTCAAACGAAGTTAGATTCATTATTGAAGTAATTTATTGATCAAATTTACAACGTTATCGTAAAAATAGCTTTTTTATAAAAAGTCAGTAAAACCAAGGCATGAGCTTTGGTTTTTTTGTTTTAAAGGAATTTTCAATGTTAAGTTTTTATTCAATGTTACCAAATTGTTAAGTAAAAGTTTTTTTAATGTAAACAATTAGGTATATTTGATAAAGATTTGATAACATTAAATACCTAAGATATGAAAAAGTGTGTAATTTTAGTTGCAATATTGTTCTCTGGAATTTTAGTTGCACAAGAAGTAAATCCTCAATTAGAAGCTGTTGGAAACAAAGTAAAAGCTACCTATTATTATGAAAATGGCAGAGTACAACAAGAAGGCTTTTTTAAGGATGGTAAATTAGATGGTGTTTGGGTATCGTATGACGAAAAAGGAAATAAAGTA
This sequence comes from Flavobacterium chilense, assembly GCF_001602525.1. Taxonomy (GTDB): domain Bacteria; phylum Bacteroidota; class Bacteroidia; order Flavobacteriales; family Flavobacteriaceae; genus Flavobacterium; species Flavobacterium chilense. The sequence goes on along the minus strand of NZ_LSYT01000002.1, from coordinate 44,656 downwards.
GCAGTAGGCGAATACACAAACGGATTGAAAACTGGAAAATGGATGTTTTTTAACGAAAAAAGCCTTTGTGAAGTTGCTTATGATAACAGTAAAATCAGTTCAGTTAAGAATTTACAAAGAAATGCTTTAGCTAATAGAAATTAATAAGATTTCGAATAATTTATAAACCGCCTTTAACTGGCGGTTTTTTTATGCCTTGATTTTTTTAGTTTTCTTTCTTCTGCCATACCAGATTGTAAAACCAGTTACGGGTAAAGCAGCCGCAATTAAACTAATTACAAATGCAATAATTTTGCCCGGTAAATCTAGAATTTGCCCTGTGTGAATTCCATAATTCATTTCGACAACCTGTAAACCTAAACTCTTTTTATCAAAAGGCTGACTCTGAATCAAATTTCCATTCTCGGGATGAAAGTAATAATTACTCTGATGATCGTATCTTAAAGTATGCGGATAAGCTCCGGTATTGATGATGTCGCCTTTTTGTTGTGGAAATGTTACAAAAAACATTTCGGCTTTTGGCTGTAGTTTTATGGTTTGAATAAAAGCGCGGTCTACAGCATTAGTTTTATTCTTGTCAAATGTAGTCGTATCAATTACCGGTGCTTTTGTTTCTAAGGTCTTATTACCTCCAAAATTGAAAATTTTATAAATCCCGTCTCCAACCCATTCGTAGGTAAAGGTTAAACCTGTAATTGCAATAATGACAGCAATAATTGTAATGTAAAATCCGGATGTATTGTGCCAGTCGTAATTTACACGGCGCCATTTTGCAGACCATTTAACAGTAAAACTTCGTTTGATATCGCTTTTGCGTTTGGGCCACCACTGAATAATTCCCGAAATCAATAATAAAATAAAAATGATAGTAGCTCCGCCCACAATATGTTTACCAATATAATCCGGAAGCAGTAAATACAAATGAATGTATTCGACAATAATAAAAAAATCAGTTTCGGGATTTTCAGTCTTTAAATATTTTCCAGTGTATGGATTAAAGTAGAGATAAAGATTTCCAGCATCAGAAAAGGTATAAACTATTGCAGATCGGTTTTTTCCGTAATACGAAACCATCGACAATTTATTTTTTGGAGCAATTTTCCTGGCTTTTTCCTGTAAAACTGATGGAGTTAAAAAAGGTTTGTTTTGTGGTTCAACAAATCGCCATTCTTTGCGGGTAATGTCTTTTATTTCATCATGAAAACAAAAGATACATCCGGTAACGCTTACGATAAAAACAATAAGCCCGGAAATTAATCCGAGCCATTTATGTAAAAATCGTATTTGTGTTTTAAAGCCCATTTTCTGAATCAAACCGTAAAAGTATACGCTAAATCAGTTAGGCACAAATTATTTCAATTATTTTTGAGAAGCAGGAACTTTAGGTTTTAATGAAAAAGCAACATAAAGCGTTATAGAAGCCAACACAATCCAGAAAGCATCTATAAAGAAAACCTGGATTTTATTCTCTATAAATGATGTCCAAAACCAGTTTCCTGAAACAATCCCGTTTGTTATCGGGATTAGGAAACCTAAAATACTTCCCGAAATTAAACAGAACTTATTGGTAAAAGTATCATTCTTTTTAAGAATAAAAAAGATCGTAAGAATTAGCCATCCACTAAAATAAACCCAATAGAGATCATTTTGAGTTAATGGATAAAATATTTTGGTAACAATAAAAGCAAGTGCTGTAATTGGATACATGCTTAAACAAATGGCAAGATAAATGCGAACAACTGCTGCATTAAAACGACGTTTTTTCTCCGGTAAATTATTTTTTTGTCTGGCAACAAGCCAAATCATAACCCCCGAAATGATTACAAAACAGGTAATAATTCCCAGAACAAAACTTATAATTTTTAAGGCATATCCGCCATAATCGCCAAAATGAATTCGGTACAAAACATTTTTTACTATATCTAAATAGTTGGTTTGGGTAACAGGATTTTTTCTTGCGATTTCTTTTCCGTCAACAATTCGATAAATTACTTTTCCTATTCCTGTAAATTTTTTTTGGTTTGGCATTTCACCTTCAACGATCACATGCATGTTTGCATCACCATAATTCTGAATAAAAACTTTTGTAATTTCAAAGTCCTTCCAGTTGCTTTTTGCTTTTGCAACCAGCTGTTCTATATTAAAAGGTGTCGCGAGTTCTTTATTGTCAAATTTATATTCTGGATCATTGTATTCTAATTCCTGATATAATTTTTTGTCGTCACCCTGATACAAAGCCATTACTGCCGGAGCTACAATGAGAAGTTTGATCATAAAAAATGTACCTGTAACAGCATATACAAACTGAAAAGGCAATCCAATCATTCCTAAAGCTGTATGCGCATCTGTCCAGAGTGTTTTTAATTTTTCTTTTGGACGGAAAATATAAAAATTAGAAACGATTTTTTTCCAATGCAACAAAAGTCCCGTTACAATAGCAAATAAAAAGAACAGGGCAGTAAAACCAGACAGATAATAACCCACAGGATACGGAATCTGTGCGAAGAAATGTAAACGGTATAAAAACTCACCTAACGAATATGATTCTTCGTAAGTGAAAGTTTTGAAGCTTTTTGTGTCAAGGTAAAAGAATGTGCCTTCTTTTTGTTTGGCTGGAGCCAAAGTGTCTTTGGTACCTTCCATATAAACCGCAACTCTGTTTTCTACGGATGGTTTAGAAATAGTGATATTTCTTCCATGCAAAACATACTCTTTGTCAAGTTTGTTCAGCGCTTTGTTGTAGTCTAACTGGATTTCTCTGGTAATAGCAGTAGATTCACTTCTTTCCCAATTGATGATTTCATCTCTAAAAAAAGAAAAGGATCCTGCGAAAAAAATCACAAAAAGCACCACGCTAATCACAATTCCGCTAACAGTATGTGTGTGAAAATAGATATTATAATGACGGTTATTCATAAGTTATTTGGCTATCGGATTGTAGGTTTGACCTAAGTAAATAAAAAGAGAAAAAAATAAAGTAAGGAGTATATAAAGACCCCAGATTTTCCATCCGCTTTTTGCTAAAAAAGCAATTACCATTAGTGCAACCCAAAGAATAAATCCGCTAAAAGCCATTGTCATCAGGATTGCAGCGCGATTGAACCACGCAGCCAGTGCCAGATGAAAACTGACCGAAACAAAATAGCCGCCTAGTATGGCTGCTGTAATTTTGGCAAAACGCGGCCAAAATGATGGGGTTAGGTATTTAGGATTTGCTGGCATATTTTGGTTAGAAACAGGTTAGTTGTAATAGAACTCTAATAAAGCAACAAGTACAAAAAGAGCAATAATAGCATATTTGCTTATTTTTTTCAGAGGGGTTAAAATGATAATTAAGCTGCCAATTGTCATGAGCTGTATAAGAAACATGAAGGTTCCGCAGCCTAAAGACTGACTAAACAGCCAAAAGGAGTAAGCTAATAAAAGAAGTCCTAAACCTATAATTTTAGTTGGCTTAAGATTGCTTTTCATCCATTTTTCAAAACCTAAATCATAAGATAAAACGGCTCTTTTTGAGGTATAATAAAGAGTATAAAAAGCTAAAAAAACGATAAGACTTGCAATTGTTATCATGATTTTATGAATTTAAAAAACACCTTTCTGACTGAACAGAAAGGTGTTTTTGTTTTTTATTAGAATCTGTACGTGAAACTTGCTGCAAAAGTTCTAGGATCTTTTGGATGAATAGTTGACCATCCATCATAAATTTGCTCGTTTGTAAGATTGTTGGCTTTAAGCGTAATGGTAAACTTCTCAGCACTGTAGAATAAAGATGAGTTTAATGCTGTATATGCAGGAATTGTAAATGTTCCGGAAGTAGTTCTGTTCATGATTTTATTATCACCCACATAGTTTCCTCCAAATCCTACACCAAATCCTCTTAATAAACCTTGTGTGAATTTGTAACTAGCCCATAAGTTTGCCAGGTTTTGTGGTCCTGCACTTTCTGGTCTGTGATTTACGAAATCCGGATCACCTGCAGTTAAAATAGCATTGTTGTAGCTGTATCCAAAAATAATATTTAAACCATTAATTGGGTTAGCCACGATTTCAGCTTCAAAACCTTTATTGTGTTGTGCTCCATTTTGATATGAAGTCTGATCGTTTGGTATATTAGCAGGATCAGAACTTGGTGTTTCTATAACATACACCTGATCTTTTACCTGAATGTCGTAATAGCTGAATGTAGCATAAAGTTTATCTTTAAAAAGATTCAGTTTTGTACCTGCTTCAAATTGATTAGCGTGCTCAGGATTGAATGTTTTTGGAGTTGAAATTCCATTTACACGATTTGCACCAGGAGCTACGTTAGTAAAACCATTCATGTAATTAGCAAATAGAGATACTTTGTCAATAATAGGCTGGTATACTAAACCAAATTTTGGAGAAAAAGCAGTTTGATTATAGTTGTCTGCATCTGTAGAAACATCTCCTGTGTTAATGAAACGGTCTGCACGTAAACTTACCATTGCTGATAAAGCCGGTGTAAAGTTGATTACATCTGAGAAATAAGCACTGTAAACTTCTTGTTTTGTTTTGTTGTCGTTTCTTGGACTGTTTCCTACGATAGCGTCAGATGCAGCTTTTGTTAAAACTCCGGTATCACCATTTGATGGGCCAAAAACAGCATTAAAAGAAGCTAAGTTATCTCCAATATAAACAGATCCATTACCAAAATATCCTGAACTTTGATCTGTTGCTGTTCTTTTAAAATAATCAAAACCTACAACAAGTCTGTTTCTTAAACTTCCAATTTTAAAGTCACCAATAAAATTTTGTTGAATATCTGTAGTTAAGTTTGTATTGTCCTGGTAGTTAAAAAATCTGTTCAGTACAATTCCTTCTGTAATTTTTGGCTGGTATGCTGTTCCTTCGTATAAATAAGCATAATTTCCTGTTGATTTAGAAGAGCTTGTAGAGAAAACAGTTTGCGAGTTCCATTGATCAGAAATCTTATAATTCATTTGACCCTGAATATTATAAGATGGTGTTTTTATTGTCAATTCATTACTGGTATAAGAACGTTTGTTGTCGTACTTTAATTCAGCAATATTATGAACTCTTAAAGGATTCGATCTGTCTAAAAACAACATTGTTGGATTAGTCGATTCATTGCTCATAAACTCTGTGTTTACCAAGAATGATAATCTGTCGTTTACTTCGTAAGATAATGAAGGTGCAACAAAGAAAGATTCTCTAAAACCGGCATCCTGAAAACTATTTTGTTTGTTGTATGCTGAGTTAATTCTGAAATTTAAACTTTTTTTCTCGTTTAATGATGTATTAATATCTGCAGTAACACGGTTTAAGCCATAGCTTCCAACAGTATAGTTTAGCTCTGCACCAAAACCTTTGTAAGGTCTTTTTGTAGTGGTATTGATTAATCCTCCGTATGAGATTAAGCTGCTGCCAAATAAAGTTCCTGATGGTCCTTTGATGATTTCGATTCGGTCAACATTAGCAGGATCTAAACTTCCGTTTGTTAATCCCGGTAATCCGTTTACCATTGTTGGCTGAACGGCAAATCCTCTAAGAGAGTAATATCCGGCACCATCTCCGCCACGACCTGTTGAAGCCCAAAGTTGTGTAATACCAGGTGCATTTTTCAATGCATCATCAAAAGTAGTTACAACTTGTTCTTTTAAAACTTCTCCGGTAATAGTAGTATAAACTTGTGGATTTTCAAGATTTTTAAGTGGTAATCTTGATACTTGTTGGTTTTCTTTTCGGGCAAAATGATTTTTTCTTCCGTTTACAACTACTTCTGTTAATTCTTCTGAATTTGAAGTAAGTTTAAAATTTTCAGTCAATTCTTCACCTTCTTTTATTATAATCTTCTTTTCGGTTGAAGTATAGCCTACATAAGAAACTTTTAAAGTGTAGGTTCCGGGTTTTACATTTTTTAACTTGTAATTTCCCTGTTCATCTGTAGTTGTTCCAAATCTTGTTCCTTTTAGTGCCAGCGAAATTCCTTCAGGAGATTCTTTGTCGCTTAAAGATATTTTACCTTTAATGGTTGCTTTTTCCTGCGCTGAGATTGTTGTAGCTGCTAATAGAAAAAAACAAAAACTCAAAAAGGAAATTGTCAATTTATATTTCATTTTTATTTAGAATTGATTTTAATAGCGCAAATTTAGTTGTTGAATGCCAACTATACAAGCTATTCTTATTTATTCTAAATAAAATATTTTTTAAAGGGTAAAATTTTAATTTGTTTAAAAAATTAACATCTTAAGCTAAAATTAAGCCAATATTAAGAAAAAAAACCTGTTCAAAGCAATGAACAGGTTTTAAAGTATTGTTGAAAATTATTACAATTACAATTCTAAAGCACGTTTAGCATCGCCATTCATTAATAATTCTAATGGGTTTTCTAAAGCTTCTTTTACAGCTACTAAGAAACCAACAGACTCACGTCCGTCAATGATTCTGTGATCATAAGAAAGTGCCACATACATCATTGGGTGAATTTCAACTTTTCCGTTTACAGCAATCGGACGCTCAATAATATTGTGCATTCCTAAAATTCCTGATTGAGGAGGGTTGATAATTGGGGTAGATAACATACTTCCAAAAACTCCACCATTAGTGATTGTAAAAGTTCCTCCAGTCATATCGTCAACTGTAATCTGGCCATCACGAGCTCTTAAAGCTAATCTTTTGATTTCGGCTTCAATTCCACGGAACGTTAATAATTCAGCATTACGAACAACAGGAACCATTAATCCTTTTGGTCCAGAAACTGCGATAGAGATATCAGCAAAATCGTAAGCGATTTTGTAATCACCGTCCATCATTGAGTTTACATCCGGATATAATTGTAAAGCTCTTGTAACTGCTTTTGTAAAGAATGACATGAAACCTAATCCTAAACCACCATGTTTCGCTTTGAAAGCATCTTTGTATTCATTACGAATTTGGTTGATTGGTGTCATGTTCACTTCGTTGAAAGTAGTAAGCATAGCTGTTTCGTTTTTAGCCGAAACTAATCTTTCTGCTACTTTACGACGTAACATTGATAATTTTGTACGCTCAGTTCCACGGCTTCCACCAGTTGGAGTTCCCATAGAAGGTACTGCATTTACAGCATCATCTTTAGTAATTCTTCCACCTTTACCAGTTCCTGAAACTGTTGCCGGAGCAATATTTTTTTCGTCTAATATTTTTCTTGCTGCTGGAGATGGAGTTCCTGCTGCATAACTTGTAGCTGCTGGAGCCTGAACCGGAGCTGCTTTTGGAGCTTCAGCTTTTACTTCTGCCTTAGGAGCCTCAGCTTTTGGAGCTTCAGTTGCTGGTGCAGCTGTAGCATTTCCTGCTGGTTTAGCAGCATCTGTATCAATTAAACAAACTACAGCGCCTACAGCTACTGTATCACCTTCTTCAGCTTTTAGCGTAATAACTCCGCTCATTTCAGCAGGTAATTCAAGAGTAGCTTTGTCTGAATCAACTTCAGCAATAGCCTGATCTTTTTCTACATAATCTCCGTCTTTTACTAACCAAGTTGCAATTTCAACTTCTTTTATTGATTCCCCTGGTGATGGGACTTTCATTTCTAAAATCATCTTTGTTTTTGTTTAAGGTTTTTATGGTTTCAGGTTTCATGTTGTTAAAACTGAAACCTGAAACTTGAAACATTCTTTTTATCTGAATAAATTTTTATCGAATACCATTCTAATTGCATCTGCATGACGACGTTTTGCACGTGTATAACTTCCAGATGCTGGAGCAGCATATGCTTTTAATGAAGCTAATCTCCATTTTACAAGATCAAAGTTCATTAACATAAAGCTGTAAGCTCCCATGTTTTTAGGTTCTTCCTGAGCCCAAACATAATCATCAGCGTTTGGATATTGTGCGATGATTGCTTTTAATTGTTCTACAGGTAATGGGAACAATTGTTCGATACGAACAACTGCTACATCATTTCTTCCATTGTTTTCTCTTTCAGCAACGATGTCATAGTAGAATTTACCGGTAACAAAAACTAAAGTTTTTACTCCTTTTTTATCTACTGTATTGTCATCGATAGTTTCCTGGAAACTTCCGTTTGCTAATTCGTCAACTGTTGATACACATCTTGGATCACGCAATAAACTTTTTGGAGAGAAAACCACCAAAGGTTTACGGAAATTAGTTTTCATTTGTCTTCTTAACAAGTGAAAGAAGTTTGCCGGTGTTGTACAGTCAGCAACATACATATTTTGTCTTGCACAAAGTTGTAAGTAACGTTCCATTCTTGCAGAAGAGTGTTCTGCACCTTGTCCTTCATATCCGTGTGGCAATAATAAAACGATACCATTTTGGTTGTTCCATTTATCTTCTCCACAAGAAATATACTGGTCAATCATAATTTGAGCTCCATTTGAGAAATCTCCAAATTGTGCTTCCCATATTGTTAAGGCTTTCGGATTTGCTAATGCGTATCCGTAATCAAAACCTAGAACACCATATTCAGATAAAAGCGAATTGAATACACCAAATTTTCCTTTTTTGTTTTCGATTCCATTCAATAAGATTACTTCTTCTTCAGAATCTTCAACTTTAACTACAGCATGACGGTGAGAGAATGTACCACGCTCTACGTCCTGACCTGAAATACGAACATCAAATCCTTCTGTTAAAAGAGATCCGTAAGCTAATGCTTCTGCAGTTCCCCAATCAAGTGTGTTATTGTCGTATCCTGTTTTTCTATCAGTAACAATTTTCGTTATTTTACTGATGAATTTCTTATCAGATGGTAACGTTGAAATTGTATTGATGATAGAATCCAGTCCTTTTTTATCAAAAGTAGTGTCTACTTTTTGAAGCATTTGCGTATCTGTTACCTGAACAAATCCGTCCCATTCGTTTTTCATGAATGGAGTTATAATAGTCAAATCTTTTTTACGTGAAGCTTCTAAGTTTTCTTCTAAAGCAGATTTGTATTCTTTTTCTAAAGCATTTACATAAGATGCATCGATTACGCCATCAGACAATAATTTCTCTGCATAAATATCTCTTGGATTTTTATGTTTTGCGATGATTTTATATAATACCGGTTGTGTAAAACGAGGTTCGTCACCTTCGTTATGACCGTATTTTCTATATCCTAACAAGTCAATAAATACGTCACGTCCAAATTGCATTCTGTAATCTAATGCAAAAGAAACTGCATGTACAACAGCTTCAGCATCATCAGCATTTACGTGTAAAACTGGTGAAAGAGTTACTTTGGCAACATCTGTACAATAAGTAGATGAACGAGCGTCTAAGTAGTTAGTGGTAAATCCAACCTGATTGTTGATTACAATATGAATTGTTCCTCCGGTTTTGTAACCGTCAAGCTGTGCCATCTGAATGATTTCATACAAGATACCCTGACCTGCAATTGCAGCATCTCCGTGTACGGCGATAGGTAATACTTTAGAGAAATCGTCAGCATAATATTTATCTTGTTTTGCTCTTGTGATTCCTTCAATAACAGCTCCAACAGTTTCTAAGTGAGAAGGGTTTGGTGCTAAATTGATATTGATGCTTTTTCCAGATCTTGTTTTTTTGTCAGCTGTAAGACCTAAGTGGTATTTTACGTCACCATCAAAATATTCCTGATCGTAATCTTTACCGTCAAACTCGCCAAAAATATCCTGAGTTGATTTTCCGAAGATGTTTGCCAAAACGTTCAAACGACCACGGTGAGCCATTCCCATTACGAATTGTTCAACACCTTTTTCAGCAGCTTGCTCGATTAAAGCGTCAAGAGCCGGGATAATTGATTCTCCACCTTCTAGTGAAAAACGTTTTTGCCCAACATATTTAGTGTGAAGGAAGTTCTCGAAAGAAACAGCTTCATTTAATTTATTTAAGATCGTTTTCTTTTCTTCTGTAGAGAAATTAGGCTGGTTAACATTTACAGCTAATTTTTCCTGAATCCATTTTACAACACCAGGATTCCTGATGTACATATATTCGATACCAATATGCTGGCAGTAAATAGCTTTAAGACGATTTACGATAGCTTCTAGTGAAGAAGGTGGAATTCCGATTGTTTGTGCAGCATCAAAAACAGTTGAAAGGTCAGCTGATGATAATCCGAAGTTTTCGATGTCTAAAGTTGGAGATGAAGTTCTGCGGTCACGAACCGGATTTGTTTTGGTAAACAAATGTCCGCGGGTACGGTATCCATCGATTAATTTTAGAACGTTAAATTCTTTTTGCAGTTTGTCTGAAACCTGACTGTAATCTGTGTTTGGGCTAGTCACATACTCAACAATCGTTTGCACTGGATTTTCGTCATTATAAGTCGTTTGTCCAAAGTCAAAACCTTGAAAGAAACTTCTCCAGCTAGGCTCAACGCTGTCTGGGTTAACTAAATATTGATCGTATAATTGTGCAAAAAACTCGGTATGCGCTGCATTTAAAAATGAAAACCTATCCATAATATTAGTGAATATACTTTTTGTTAAATAGAATGGCAAAAGTACAACAATCGCATTTATTTAAATCCTTTTTTTACGTACTTTTACGTAAAAATTTGTTAAAAATAGACTTAACTATGAATAATAATCAAATTTCAATCGTTTTCAAATCTTTTTTTGTGATTTTGGTGTTGGTGTTTTCAGGTTCTCTAAATGCACAGCAAAAATACATTATAGATAACAGTAATCATTTCTGGGATAAAGTTCAGTTTGGAGGTGGTCTTGGTGTGGGAATTGGTTCGGGCTACACTGATATTTCGGTAATGCCAAGTGCCATTTATAATGTAAACGAAATTGTAGCTGTAGGTGTTGGACTGCAATTTGGTTATTTGTCTTCAAAAAGTTATTATAATTCCTTTGTTTATGGAGGAAGTCTGGTTGGACTTGTCAATCCAATTCCTGAAATTCAGTTGTCTGCAGAATTAGAGCAGGTGAGGGTCAATACAGATTACAATGCTACTAATTACAGACCAAGTTATTCTGATAATTACTGGAATACCGCTTTATATCTGGGAGCAGGTTACAGAACCGGAAGTGTTACTATTGGTGCACGATACGATGTTTTGTATAATCCGGACAAAAGTCTTTACGGATCAGATTTTATGCCTTTTGTGAGGGTTTATTTTTAATTTAAAGATGCTAAGGTACTGAGGTGCTAAGATTCTAAGTTTTTTTATGAATTATTATACTTACTGGTCTATTTCGGAATTGCCATCTAACACAAGATCCTTTGATGTCTTTTTTTGGGTTGCAATTGGCTCTCTGGTTTTTTGGATTTTGATTAAAAAGTTCAAAAGAAAAAATAATGATTATGAAAAGTTGATACTATTATGGACTACTGGTGTCGTTTTTAGTTTATCAGCAGTTATGTTTTTTTATTTGAAATTATATACAACAGATACTACGGAAAAAAGAATTCAGAACCTTTTTAATTCTCCAAATGTGTTTGTGATAGAAGGTAAAATTACTGATTTTAAAAGGGAAGAACAAGTTAAAAAAATGGCAACTATTACTTGGGAAAGCTTTATGGTCGATTCTATTCAGTTTAGATATAATGATGTATTATTAGGAAGATTTAATCATTTTGGTGAAACAAGAAATCGAGTTTTTAAAAATGATTTACCAATTAGAATAACTTATGCAAAAGAAAATCATGAAATTCTAAAAATAGAAATTGCTAGATAGCTTTAAAAAAAAGCTATAAACTCAGCGTCTCAGTACCTTAGAAACTTACTTATAATAATTTCGAAACCAAACCTTTTGTCATTCTCTTTTTTAAATCAAAAAAGGAATCTCTTCATCGGTTTTTTTACCTTTATTTCAAGGATATAGGCAATATAAAGCAGATTAAGATATTTAGTAAACTTTACCATATTATAATAAAAAACAAATGATTTTATGTTGTTGTAGACAAAATCAAAAGTTTTATAAATAAAACTGAAAGTGTGAGTTAGGATTAAAATTTATGTTTGTGCGTAATGATTGTAGAGAAAACAATCAATCAGACAAAAATATTTTCTAACACAATACTTTCTATTATGACTAAAAAACTACTTCTTTTACTGTTTACTGTAGTATCTTCAGTAAGCTATGTTAATGCTCAAAAAGTTTGGAATTTTTCTAACGATACTTCAAACTGGACGACTTCTACAGTAGGTTACACTACCAATACAATCAAAGATAATTTGGGAATTTATCCGGGCGTTACGATCACTACACCATCAATAGGAGGAATTATTCCGTCGACAATAACTTTTTCAGACGGGTTTGTTGCCTCACGATATTTTAGAATGGGACAATCCTCTGTGTTTTCAGGTAATAAACCATCAGAACGTTATTTGTATTTTGCTACAGCCGGAGCAGGAACCATAAAAATATGGTTTACAAGTGGCGGTGGCGGGAGCCGTTCTATCAAGGTTACAGATGGGACAAATGAGATTGCTACAGTTAGTTCTGCCAATTCTACAACGCCTGCAATCCTCGAAGCTGAATATACTCAAACCAGTGGTAATATTTTTATTTATACCAGTGTGGGTACAGGTGTTAATATTTATAAAATTGAAATAACCGGAGCAACGGGTACTACAGCATTAATAGCAACACTTGGTGTAAATGATTTTAAAGAAGATTGGTCAGCAAATGTATATTCTAACGGAAAAGAAGTTTTTGTAACCAGAGTAAAATCAAATACAAAAATAGATGTTTACAATATGACAGGTGCATTAACGAAATCAGTACAAACAAATACAGATACTTCTTTTGGATTGAATGCGGGATTGTATATTGTAAAAGTAAAATCTGATGAAGGAGAAAAATCAGTGAAAATAGCAGTAAAATAAACTTAACAACTGAGTACCTCTACTTATAATAATTTCGATACCAGACCTTTTGCCATTCTCGTTTTAAAATCAAAAAAGAAACCTGTTCGGCAAGGATTACTAAGTCAGATCCGTCGAGTTTTTTTACCTCGATTTCAGGAACATCGATAATATAAAGAAGGTTCAGGTACTCAGCAAATTTGTACTGAATCATTCGGTAAATTTTTTCGTGAAGCTGAATTTTTAGTTCTTCAGGAGTAACACTTAACGGAAAATCAATTCCTTCATTAGCCAGATTAAAATCTTTATTAATTTGCTCAATTAAGCTTAAATATAAATTTTCTTTTTCGGCATCGGCCAATAAAAAATCGGTATTTTCAGGAATTGGAAACATTGAGGCTTTTTAAGAATTGGCGCAAAGTTAAAACTAAAAAATCATTTAACAGTAGATTCTCTTTCAATGATTCTTGTTGGAAGTTCGATAATTTGATGTGTTACCGGCCGGTGTTCTTTTATATCGACAATTTCATCAATTAAAAGCGAAACAGCCTGATGTCCCATTTCAAATCCGGGCTGATCAATTGTAGTTAATTTAGGAGAAATAACCGTGCTCATAAACCAATTACTGAAGCCAAAAACCGCAACCTGTTCCGGTGTTTTTATTCCGGCTTCATTAAAATATTTTATAATCCCAATGGCGACTAAATCTGTAATGGCAAAAATGGCATCGATATCCGGATGTTCCGTCATTATTTTCTGGGCATTTTCGTAACCGTCTTCAAAGTCAGTGTTGTTATCGCATACATACACCAATTTCGAATCGTACTCAATTCCATGAGCTTCCAGTGCTCTTTTATACCCTAAAAAACGATCAATAGAATTTTGCGGAACATAGGAACCTCTAAAATGAGCTATTTTTTTATAGCCTTTATTAATAAGGTACGAAACCGCATCAAAAGCCGCTTTAGCATCATTGATAACTACTTTGGAGCAGTCTACTCTTTTCGCAATTTTATCAAATAAAACAACAGGTGTATTTTTTCGGATGGCCTCATTAATATGAGAGAAGTCGTCCGTTTCATTTGAGAGCGACATCAAAACACCATCAACCCGCTTTTGAATCAACAAGGCAAGTTGTTTTTTCTCCAGTTCGTATTTTTCATTCGATTGTAAAATAATAACCAGATAACCTCTTTTTTCAGCCTCTTCGAGAATACCATTGAGCACACTTGAAAAGAAATGATGCACTGTTGCAGGAATAATAACACCAATGGTTTTGGTTTCATTGGTTCTCAGGTTAACCGCAACAGAATTAGGCATGTAGTTCATAGTTTCGGCCATTTCGATCACTCTGGCGCGGGTAGACTTGCTAATATCTGTATATCCTTTTAACGCTTTTGAAACCGTAGTAACTGAAATTCCCAGTGCAGAGGCTATATCTATTAATTTTGTGTCATTCATGAAATAAATGTACTAAAAATAAACTGCATCAATAAAAAATTAACTTCCGAAAACGTTTTAGGTCATTTCGAAAACGTTTTCGATTTTTAATTCCCATATTCCTTATAATTTGTTGTTAAGTTTGACAGTGATAACCATAATTACTAACTAACCAAACAAAAAAAATGAAAAAGCTACACCATTATTTAGGTACATTTCTTTTAATGTTTTGCCTATTTTTTTTACCCGATAATCTGTTTGCCCAAAATAAAAATACAGTTTCAGGAAAAGTACTTGACGATAGCGGAGTAACAGTTCCGGGAGCCAATGTATCGATTAAAGAAACGGGCATGAATACCGTAACAGATATCAATGGAGGATATTCATTCTCAAATGTTACTGCCGGAACCTATACTATTATTGCATCAAATGTGGGATATAAAACATTCGAAAAGCGAATTGCAATAAAAGAAGGAGAATCTTTAGAGGTAAACCTGCTTCTCGAAGGAGAATCGCAAAGTTTAAAAGAAGTTGTCGTGACCGGATCGTCAAGCCCGAGATCAAAATTAGAATCGAGTGTTGCCATAACAACAATGGGAGCAAAAGCAATCGAAGACAGAGCGCCATCAAGTACAGCTGCTTTATTGCAAACCATTCCAGGATTTGTGGTTGAAGCATCAGGAGGAGAAATTGGAAATAACCTTTTTGCAAGAGGAATCCCGTCTGCAGGAGCTTATGAATATGTACAGATTCAGGAAGACGGATTACCGGTTTTTGAAGATGGTGCATTACAATTTGCCAATGCCGATACTTTTTACAGACTAGATGAAACCGTAAGTAAAATGGAAGCCGTTCGTGGAGGTTCTGCATCTATATTTGCAAATAATGCTCCGGGTGGAATTATCAACTTTATTTCGAAAACAGGACAAAATGATTTTCAGGGACGAGCAAAATTTACCACTTCAGATTATGGAATGTTAAGAACAGATCTGAACTTATCAGGTGCTTTAATTCAGGATAAATTATTTTTCAATATCGGAGGTTTTTACAGAGCCGATAACGGTGTTAGAAATACAGGTTTTACAGCCAATAAAGGCGGACAAATAAAAGGAAACATCACCTATAAATTTGATGATGACGATTATTTAAGAGTTAACTTCAAACATCTTGACGACAGAAATACATTCTATTTACCAATTCCGTTAAAAAGTAATAATGGAAAAGTAGAAGGTATTCCCGGATTTAATCCGAATTACGGAACATTGACTTCAGTAAATTTAAGTCATTTAAATGTGCCTCAATATGGCGGCGGAACTTTTAGCGCTGATTTAGAAGATGGTTCTCATCCAATTATCAATTCTATTGGAGCAGAGTTTAAAAAGAAAATATCGGAGAAAGTAACCTTCAAAAATGCTTTCAAAAACACGAATATCGATTTGAATTATAATGCGATTTTTCCAAATGGAGGTCCGTGGACACAAGATGCTTATGCTACAAGCGTTCAAAATACAACAGCTAGTAATCTGACTTATTCGTATGTAGATAACGGACAAAAATTAGATCCAAATGCTTTAATTATGAGAGCTGATCTTTGGCATATCGAAAAAAAGATGAACAATTTTGCGAATAATTTCTCTTTTGCTTTTGATTTAGATCCTGTAAAATTAACTGCGGGTTACTATTATTCTAACTGGAAATCGAATCAATACTGGAACTGGAATTCATATTTAGTTGGAGTTTCAGACAACCCGAGATTATTAAATGTAAAAGACAATACCACCGGAGTTAATCATACCTGGAATGGTATCGAACGAATCACCTGGTTAGAAAGAGACGCACAAACTAAAGGGCTTTTGAATGATATTTATGCTGATGCCGAAATTAAAGCTACAGATAATCTGACCTTCAATGCAGGTTTAAGATACAACAAAGACAAATACTCAGGTTACAGAGATAACGCGAGATTTTTTGCAGAAAATTTAGGAGTTTTAGACAATAATACGGCCGATGATGCGGTAACAACAGTAAAAGGAAATCCGTATACATACTGGAGATATGATGTAAGCGAATGGTCGTATACGGCTGCAGGGAATTACAAGTTTAATGACAATATGGCTTCGTATGTTCGTTACAGTCACGGATTCAGATCTCCAATCGAAGAATCTTTTTATGACAATGCTGCTGATTTAAGCAAACTTCAGAATACCGAAGTAAACCAGTTTGAATTAGGGTATAAATATGCAAGTTCGTTTTTCTCTGTAAATGCCAATTTGTTTCATATGAACTTAAAAAACGTTGCTTTTACGGATATTTTGTCTGATGGATCTTCAGAAAATAAATTTGCAGATGTAAACAATATTGGTCTTGAGGTAGAAACCAATGCCAGATATGAGTTTGTAAAACTGAACTTTACATTTACCGTTCAAAAACCAGAATATGATAATTTTACAGGTACAAATGCAGATGGTTCTACGTTTAATTTTAACGGAAATACAGCCAGAAGAATCCCTAAATTTTTCTGTAACCTAAGACCTGAAGTAGATATTACTAAAGATTTGACAGCTTATGTTCAATTCTCTTATTACGATAAAAAATTCACCAATCAGGATAACAAACAAGTTTTGCCGGCTTACAAAGAAGTAGGAGCAGGTTTAAATTATAAATACAACAATCTCCGTTTTGCAGTCGATGCTTCGAATTTATTCAATGAAATTGGTTTAACAGAAGGAGATCCTAGACAAACAACATCTGCGGCAAGTGATGTGTTTATGGCAAGACCTATTTTAGGACGCGCGTTTAGATTTTCGGTTGCAATTAATTTCTAAATTTATATTGTAAAGACGTACAAATGTGCGTCTTTACAAAATATACGGGAATTCAGAGATGTATAAAAAAGCATTTTTGTGCCGCAAAAATAAAATATCGGCAACCAAATCACATTCAAAAATGAAAAACATAGGAATTAAAATCTCACTCTATCTTAATTATTTTGTCTTCGCTATTCTATTAAACAGCGTGGGCATTGTGATTTTAAAATCGCAGAAAAATTACGGAGTAGATGAAGTTCAGGCTAGTATTTTAGAAGCCTTTAAAGACATGCCTATTGCTATTGTATCTTTTTTTATAGCCTCTTTTTTACCCAGAATAGGCTATAAAAAATCGATGCTCATTGGTTTAGGTCTGGTTACTTTAGCCTGTATTTCTATGTATTTTGGAAACTCATTCGACAATGCTAAGATTCTTTTTGCAACCGTAGGAGTTTCGTTTGCACTGATCAAAGTTTCTGTTTACTCTTTGATTGGAACCGTGACCGAAACCAAAAAAGAACACAATGCTTTAATGAGCAGTATTGAAGGTTTTTTTATGGTAGGAATTGCCCTGGCTTATTTTTTATTTCCCGCTTTTAATAACGAAAACGATGCTAATTCATGGTTAAATGTATATTGGTTTTTGGCTGCATTATCGTTCCTGTCATTTTTGTTTTTATTTTTTGTAAAATTCAAAGAACCCGAAGTTTCTGCAGGAGCGAATCTCAAAGATGACTTCATGCAAATGTTTCGGTTAATGGCAAAATTGCTTACCGTAATTTTTGTAATTAGTGTCTTTTTGTTTGTCATGATCGAACAGGGAATCCTTTCCTGGTTGCCCACATTCAATACCAAAGTGCTTCATTTACCCGAGAATATTAGCATTATGATGGCGAGTATCTTAGCAGTTTCACTGGCAATTGGCAGAATGATTGCGGGTATTGTGACCAAAAAAGTCAATTGGATCTGGGTTTTAAGTTTTTGTATTATTTCGGCTATGCTGCTTGTCACTTTTGTACTTCCAAAAACAGTAGGGTTAGAAGTCAAAAACATCAATACACTTTCAGATATTCCATTAATAGGTTTTGCGTTTCCATTAATAGGATTATTTATTGCGCCTATTTATCCGTTACTAAATTCAATTGTATTGAGTGCTTTACCCAAGAATTTACAAAGTTCCATGACCGGATTAATTGTAATTTTTTCGGCTCTTGGCGGAACCTTAGGTTCCAGGATAACAGGTTGGCTGTTTAAAAATGAAGGACCGGAAAAAGCCTTTTACTTTACTTTAATTCCAATGTCTTTATTATTAATATCCTTTTTTATTCTTAAAAAAATAACTGCAAAAGATGAAATTTAAATTACATATAACCCAAACCATCGAAAAATTATTGGCTCAGGAAGATACTGACGGTGATAAAAAAATAACGATCGATGATCATGGTCCAAAAAAGTTTTTGTTGAATGATGAAAACGGAAATTCTGCTTTGATAGAGGGAACGTATCAGCTTTCGAATTTGTTACAGGAATTGGCTTTAGCCAAAAAAAGCAATACCGAATTTGCCGAAATTGACCTGAATGAAATTACCGAAGATCCGGTAAAAAGAATCTCAGGAAAAATAAAAGAACTGTATTGGAAAGGACTCACACGTACTATTGACGCTGTTGGCGTAAAAAAGATTCTGGAAGACAATAAGATCGAAAATGAACTGGCTTATTTGTATGTGCCTTTTGGTGATGAAATTGTTTTTGATTATTTCAAGAAATTAGAAGCTGTCACACCAAAATTGAAAGTAGTGCAAATGCCTAAAAACATTACACCGGAATATGTTTTGTCGTTGAATAAAAAACCCGGAATCCTGGCCTTGGCACTTCAGATCAAAAACAATGAAATTTCAGGAGTTCCGTTTGTCGTTCCTGGCGGAAGATTCAACGAAATGTACGGTTGGGACAGTTATTTTATTGCCAAAGGACTTTTGATCGATGATAAAATTGAACTTGCCTTGGGTATTGCCGAAAACTTTAAATATCAAATTGATCATTACGGAAAAATTCTAAATGCCAACCGGAGTTATTATTTAACCCGAACACAACCACCGCTTTACACATCGCTGATTATGGATGTTATTGAAAAGTCTGATCCGGATATTTTCTGGATTGAAAGACATTTAAAAACTGCCATAAAAGAATATCAGACAGTTTGGATGGAAGAAGGTAAACGACTAACGGCAAATGGATTAAATCGCTATAAAGCAGAAGGAATTGGACTTCCGTTTGAAGTAGAAGAAGGGCATTTTGATGATATTCTGGAACAATATGCACCAAAATACAATCTGTCAACACGCGAGTTTGAAAAGAAATACCTGGAAAGAGAAGTTGTTGATCCTGAGCTGGACAAATATTTTATTCATGACCGAAGCATGCGCGAAAGCGGACATGATACGACCAATAGACTGGTTGGAATTTGTGCCAATTTAAATACAGTTGCTATCAATAGTTTGCTTTTTAAATATGAAACTGATATTGCTTTTTTGATTAAGAAATATTTTAAAAACGAATTTCAGTATTTTGAGGATAAATCATTTTCAAGTGAATATTGGCTTTCGAAAGCTGCTTCCAGAAAAGACAAAATCAATGAATTATGCTGGAATCCAGAATATGGATGTTATCTGGATTATGATTTTGTGAATGAAAAACAGCATTTCTTTGAAGCTGCACCAACTTTTTATCCGCTTTGGGCGAAAATAAGCACACAGGAACAAGCAGAAATTTTGGTTAAAAAGACGCTTCCGAGATTTAAAATGAAAGGCGGAATTGCCGGAAGTACAAAAGAATCAATTGCCGGTGTTGATGAAAATGCGCCAATTCGACAATGGGATTATCCATTTGGATGGGCACCGCATCAAATGCTTTTGTGGGAAGGTTTACTCAATTATAATTTTAGCGAAGAAGCACAGGAAATGGTCTATCGCTGGCTTTGGCTCATTACCAGAAACGCAGTTGATTACAACGGAACCATTCCGGAGAAATTTGATTTATCGATAAGCTCACATAAAATCTTTGCCGAATATGGAAACGTAGGAACCGAATTTGATTTTATTACCGAAGAAGGTTTTGGATGGATGAATGCTTCGTATCAATACGGATTAACGATTTTAGAAGACGATTTAAAGCAAAAATTATCAGATTTAGTAGATCCGGATGAACTTTTTTAGTCAAACAAGCCTTCGACTTCGCTCAGGATAACACTCGGTTTTATTATAATATTTATCGGGCCAAGCGAAGTTGAGGTCTTTTTAGGTTCTGAAAGTGACAAATCTGTTAAATTTCTTATGTATAAAAAAACACAGACTAAAAAGATTTCAAGGATTTAACCTGTGATAATCATTTTAGTCTGTAGCTTAAAATTTTAGTGTTCTCTTAATCGTTTAGACAGGAACTTGTAATGTCAGGCTGAGCGAAGTCGAAGCCCTTTTGAAAACTAAACCTTTCTTCCCATTAAATTCTCACCAAAAGTTCTGAGAATATCTTTCTTTTCAGCGTTAATATCCATTTTTTCTAAAGTTTCAAAAGCTTTAAAAGTATACGTTTCA
This sequence comes from Flavobacterium chilense, assembly GCF_001602525.1. Lineage (GTDB taxonomy): Bacteria > Bacteroidota > Bacteroidia > Flavobacteriales > Flavobacteriaceae > Flavobacterium > Flavobacterium chilense. The sequence continues at coordinate 24,044 of NZ_LSYT01000002.1, read as the reverse complement.
ATAGCATCCTGAGTCGCTTTTGAAGCGCCTGATTCATTAAAAATGTTTTTGGCAGTTTCTATTTTTTCAATATTGTCTTTCAGTTGTAAACTGAATAATTTTTCTAATTCAGAAGCTTTTTCCGGAGATGAAAACTCACGTGCTTTTAGATATAAATAGGTTTTTTTATTCACCATAATATCTCCTCCAACTTGTTTTCCAAAAGTTTCAGGATCACCAAAAGCATCTAAATAATCGTCCTGAAGCTGGAAAGCCAATCCTAAATTTAATCCGAAATTATAAATTAAATCTCCTTCTTTTTCAGAAGTTTTGGCTACAATGGCACCCATTTTCATAGCTGCGGCAACCAAAACCGCTGTTTTATATTCGATCATTTTTAGATATTCCGGAATCGTGACATCGTTTCTTTTTTCAAAATCAACATCCCATTGTTGTCCTTCGCAAACCTCAAGAGCAGTTTTGCTGAATAATTTTGCCAAATCCCTGAAAACAACCGGTTCGTATTGTTCAAAATATTGATAAGCTAAAATAAGCATTGCATCTCCGGAAAGAATCCCGGTGTTTAAATCCCATTTCTCGTGTACCGTTTCCTGTCCTCTTCGCAAAGGAGCGTCATCCATAATATCATCGTGAACCAATGAGAAATTATGAAAAACTTCGACAGCCATTGCGGCCGGAAGCGCTACTTTATAATCAGTATCAAAAACCTCTGCAGCCATTAAAGTAAGAACAGGACGCATGCGTTTTCCGCCAAGTCCTAAAATGTATTCAATAGGTTCGTATAGGTTTTTTGGATTTTTCTGTATGCTTTGGTTTTTTAAATAACTAATAAAAAAATCTTGGTATTGACTAATATCGTGCATAAAATTTAATCTGAATTGCGAGGCTCAAAGATACGATTCATTATGAATTATTCCTTTTTTAAATTTTAAATGCTGGTTTCCATCAAAAATAGCCCCTAAAACGCTTAATTCTTAAGATGTTAAAATTATTTCTAAAAAAACTTGGAAACTTTTTTGGTGTTTAGAGTTTCCTGTCTATATTTGCACCGTTAATTTGGAAACTAAGAACACTGAAAAAGTTTCCGCAAGAGTTTGAACAATTTATAAACTCAGTAAAATCAAATATTTATGAAAACAACATGGACCTTAGATTCTAGCCAATCAGATGTTTTAATCAAAATGAGACATTCGATAATTGCTTATATGGGAGGAACTACCAATAAATTTGATGGATACGTGGATATTGAAGACAATGAAATTGAAGATGCTTCTGTTGAGTTTTCCTTAGACATCAATAACAAAAAAGATAGTTTTCAACAAATCGATACGTATTTGCAACTTCAGGATTTTTTCGATGTAGATGAACATCCAATTATCAGTTTTAAATCGACTTCTTTTCAAAAAGTAAACAATAACATCAATTTTTTTAAAGGAGACTTAACCATAAAAGATGTTACCAAAGTAGTAGAACTTGATGCTGAGTTTATTGGTATCAATTCTTATAACGGGGAGAAAAAAGTAGCATTCGAAATTAAAGGAGATATTAAACGCCAGGATTTTGGCTTAGACTATAATTCTTTTAATCATAATGGAGGTTTGGCTATGGGAAAAGATATTAAACTTATTGCAAATCTTGAATTTAGTATATAAATCTTACAGAACGCAATAAATTAATGTAAAATTATTACAAAATTCAAGGAAACTATTTTTCTAATTTTAGTTTCCTAAGTATATTTGTAGTACAATTTTGAAAATTAAGATGAAAGAGAAAATAATATCAAAAGCGAGTGAGTTATTTTTAAAACTGGGTTTTAAAAGTGTTACCATGGATGATATCGCAGGAGAAATGTGTATTTCGAAAAAAACGATTTACAAATATTTCTGCAATAAAGAGGTTTTAATTGAAGAGAGTACAGCGACAGTTCATAAACAAGTACATCAGGTTATTGATACTATTGTAGCTAAAGATTATAATGCGATTCATGAGAATTTTGAGATAAGAGAAAGTTTTCGGGATATGTTTAAAAACGCAACCGATACTTCGCCTCTTTATCAGTTAAAAAAACATTATCCTGAAATCTATCAAAATATAATGACTCATGAAATAGATCAGTGTAATCATTATTTCAGAGATAACATCCTGAAAGGAATCCGTGAAGATTTATACAGAGCAGATTTAAATATCGATTTGTATGTGAAGTTTTATTACACTTTGATTTTTCATATTAATGAAACTACAGTTTCAGAAAGAGAAGCACAAAAAATAGAATTAGAAGCGCTGGAATATCACACCAGAGCTATGGCAACAGAAAAAGGAATACTGGAATTAGAAAAACAACTTAAAAAAATTACCATTTAATCATCAATCTATGAAAAGAATAATTCTTATATTTTTGTGTACAATTGGCTTGAGTGCCAACGCACAAGTCAAATCTCTAACCTTAAAAGAGGCTATTACGTACGCGCTTGAAAACAAAGCCGATGCGAAAAAAGCAAAGTTACAGGTTGAAAACAGTGAGTATAAAATTCAGGAAGTACGTTCAAGAGCATTACCTCAGATTTCTGCAAACGGAAACTTAACGCACAATCCAATAATTCAGACAACAGTTATTGATGGTGCCGGATTTGGTCAGCCAGGAACTACTATTCAGGCAGCATTTGGTCAAAAATGGACTTCAAACGCAGGGATTTCATTAACTCAGACCATATTTGATCAATCTGTTTTTACAGGATTAAGAGCTGCAAAAACTACCCGCGAATTTTATCAGATCAACGATCAGTTAACAGAAGAGCAGGTAATCGAAAGAGTTGCAAATAACTATTATTCAGTATATGTACAACGCGAAAGATTAGTTTTATTAGACAGTAACTATGTTAATACAACTAAAGTTCGTGACATTGTAAAAGGACAATTTGATAACGGACTGGCTAAAAAAATTGATTTAGACCGTATTATCGTTAAAATGTCAAACATCGATACAGAGCGTCAACAAATTAAAAACCAAATTACTTTACAGGAAAATGCTTTGAAGTTTTATATGGGAATGCCTATTGAAACTCAAATCGAGATTCCAAAAGAAGAATTTGAAGTGGTGCCTGCAGCTTTGACAGAAGCACCAAATGTAGAAAACAGAACAGAATACCTGCTTTTGAAAAAACAAGAACAGCTTTTAGTATACAACAAGAAAGCAGTTGAAGCAGGATATTACCCAACACTTTCTTTAACGGCTGGTTACAATTATATTGGTCAGGGGCCGCAAATGCCTTGGTTTGCAAAACCTTCAGATGGAGTGTACTGGTCAGATTACTCCGCAATTGGATTAAACTTACATGTACCAATTTTTACAGGTTTTGGAACCCGTGCTAAAGTAAGACAGGCCGATGTAGAAATCAGATCGCTTCAGGAAGATATTAAAGACACCAAACTTTCGCTTGATTTGGATTACCGAAATGCAATGGCTGAGATCGAGAACAACCTTGTAACAATCGAGAACCAAAAAGAAAACATGCGTTTGGCAACTGAAATATTAAGCAATACAAAAAACAATTATCTTCAGGGATTAGCATCATTAACAGACTTGTTAGATGCAGAAAATGCATCACTTGAAGCTCAAAATAACTATACCAGAGCAATCTTAAATTACAAAATTGCCGAAGTAGCACTAATCAAATCAAAAGGCGAACTTAAATCTCTTATTAAATAACTAAATAAAATGAAGAAAACTATTATAACAATCGTAATCATAATTGCAGCGTTGGGTGTGATTGGATATGTCTTAAATAATAATAAGAAAAAGAACAAAGAAAAAACAGACATCGTAGCAGAAAAAAATGCAGCTGTTTCTGTAAAAGTGGCTCCGGTAAAAACAGAAGAAGTTTCATTGGACTTTGTAGCTAACGGAAACTTTCAGCCTACTCAACAATTAACTTTCTCTGCTGAAAAATCAGGAAAAGTAATTAGCGTTTTGGCGAAAGAAGGAGATTACGTAAAAGTTGGTCAGACATTATTAACAATGAGAGGTGATGTTATTAATGTAAGTGCACAACAAGCACAGGCAGTTTACCAAAATGCAAAATCAGATTACAGCAGATACGAAAATGCCTTTAAAACGGGTGGTGTTACAAAACAACAATTAGATCAGGCAAGATTAGCATTAACAAATGCTGAGTCAAGCTTAAAACAAGCAAACATTAATGTTGGTGATACAAAAGTAAAAGCACCAATTAACGGATTTATCAATAAAAAATACATTGAGCCAGGATCTATTTTAACCGGAATGCCGGCAACTGCATTGTTTGATATTGTAAATGTTTCTAAACTAAAATTAGTAGTTACAGTAAACGAAAATCAGGTAGCGAGCTTAAAAGTTGGAGATCATATTAATGTAACTGCAAGTGTTTATCCTGACAAAACTTTTTCAGGAAAAATTACTTTTATCGCTGCAAAAGCAGACGAATCTTTGAACTTCCCGGTTGAAATTGAAATTACAAATAACGTTAACAATGACCTGAAAGCAGGTATGTACGGAACTGCAAACTTTGCATCAAAACAACAAAAACAACACTTAATGGTTGTACCTAGAAATGCATTTGTTGGAAGTGTGAGCAGTAATGAAATTTTTGTAGTTGAAAAAGGTATTGCAAAATTGAAAAAAGTAACTGCAGGAAGAATTTTAGGAGACCAGGTAGAAATTATCAACGGATTATCTGACGGAGAAACTGTAATTGTTACAGGTCAAATTAACCTGCAAGACGGTAATACAGTAGAAATTATTAAGTAAGCTTTAAGCTATAGGCAATAAGCAATAAGCTTTTTAAAAAGCCTAATGCATATAGTTTAAAGCCTACAGCCTGAAAAAAAATATGAAATTAAACCTTAAAGCTTAAAGCCTACAGCCTAAAGCCTATAGCATTAAAAAAATATGAAATTAGCCGAAATATCCATAAAACGTCCGTCGTTGGTAATTGTATTGTTTACAATTCTGACACTTGGTGGATTGTTCAGTTACAGCCAATTAGGCTATGAGCTGATCCCAAAATTTGAACAAAACGTTATTACCATTTCTACAGTTTATCCGGGAGCTTCTCCAAGTGAGGTAGAAAATACTGTAACCAAGAAAATTGAGGATGCGATTGCATCCCTGGAAAATGTCAAGAAAATTGACTCAAAATCGTACGAAAGTTTATCTATCGTTTCGATTACACTAACATCAAATGCAAAAGTCGATTTCTCATTAAATGATGCACAGCGAAAAATTAATGCCATCATTAGTGATTTACCAGATGATGTTAAAACGCCGGCATTAACCAAATTCTCGTTGAGTGATTTACCAATTATGACGCTTGGTGCCAACGGAAAAATGGACGAAGCAGCATTTTATGACTTAATTGACAAAAAAATTGCTCCTATTTTATCCCGTGTACAAGGTGTTGCTCAGGTAAACATCATTGGTGGTTCTGAGCGTGAAATTCAGGTAAACCTTGATGCTGTAAAAATGCAGGGTTACGGATTATCTGTTCCGCAGGTACAACAGACTATTTTGACTTCGAACTTAGATTTCCCAACAGGAAACATCCAGACTCGTAATCAAAAAATATTAATTCGTTTAGCGGGTAAATATAAAAGTGTAAATGAATTAAGAAACTTAGTAGTTTCTTCTCAAAACGGAATTCAGGTTCGTTTAAGTGATATTGCTGATGTTCAGGATACACAAAAAATTGCCGAAAAAATCTCACGTGTAGATCAAAAAAGCGCTATTGTTTTACAAATCGTAAAACAATCTGATGCGAATGCCGTTGCAGTAAGTGAGCAGTTATTAAAAACAATTGCAATTCTTGAAAAAGACTATAAAGTAAACCAGTTAAAATTAGAAGTTGCAAAAGACAGTACTGTTTTTACTCTTGAAGCTGCAGATTCTGTAGTTCACGATTTATTAATAGCAGTAGTTCTGGTAGCATTTGTAATGTTGTTCTTCCTGCACAGTATTAGAAACTCGTTGATCGTAATGGTTTCGATTCCTGCATCTTTGATTGCGACCTTTATTGGTATTTATTTAATGGGATATACCTTAAACTTAATGAGTTTACTTGGATTGTCTCTGGTTGTAGGTATCCTTGTGGATGATGCGATTGTGGTATTGGAAAATATCTACAGGCACATGGAGATGGGTAAAAGCAGAATTCGTGCTTCTTATGACGGAACTGCCGAAATTGGTGGAACAGTAACTTCGATTACATTAGTAATTGTCGTGGTATTCTTGCCTATTGCAATGAGTTCCGGATTGGTTTCTAATATTATTACACAATTCTGTGTTACGGTAATTATCTCAACGATGTTATCATTATTAGCTTCATTTACTATTATTCCATGGTTATCATCTCGTTTTGGTAAATTAGAGCATATCGAAGGAAAAAATTTATTTGGAAGAATCATTCTTGGCTTCGAAAATTATTTAACACGTTTCACGGATTGGGTTTCTCATTTATTGACATGGTGTTTAGATCACTATATTAAAACCTTTATAGTTGTAATTATATTATTCTTTGCATCAACTGTTGGATTAATGGGTGGTGGTTTTATTGGAGGAGAGTTTTTCGCATCATCTGATAGTGGAGAGTTCCTTGTTCAGATTGAAATGCCAAAAGATGCTTCGTTAGAACAAACGAATTTCATGACTCAAAAAGCAGAAGCTTATTTGAAAGCACAAGAATATGTTCACAGTCAAATTACAACAGTAGGACAAACCAGTGAAGGTTTTGGAGCATCTCAGGCTACAGCTTACAAAGCAGAGATTGACGTAAAAATGATTGAGCAAAAAGATCGTACAGATGATGCGAATGTTTATGCAGCAAAAATCAAACGTAAATTAGAAAAAGTATTAGTTGGAGCAAAAGTAAAAACAGTTCCGGTTGGTATTTTAGGAACTGCAGAAGATGCTACTTTAGGATTAATTGTAACAGGTCCTTCAACAGAAGCAGCTATGGCTTTTGCTAAACAAGCCGAAGCAGAATTACGTACAATTCCGGGAACAACAGAGATTAAATTAACTGTTGAAGACGGAAACCCTGAGATCAACGTAAAAGTAGATCGTGATAAAATGGCTGCTTTAGGCTTAACACTTCAAACAGTTGGTTTAACAATGCAAACTGCTTTTAGTGGTAACACTGACGGTAAATACAGAGCAGGTGAATACGAATACGATATCAACATCAGATACAATGCTTTTGACAGAAAAAGTATTACGGATGTTAGTAATTTAATTTTCATCAATGCAGCAGGACAACAAATTAAATTGTCTCAATTTGCAGATATTACAGAAGGTTCAGGACCTAGCCAGTTAGAGCGTAGAGATAAATCAGCTTCGGTAACAGTAAAAGGACAAAACGTTGGGGTGCCATCAGGAACAATCGTTCAACAATGGCAGGTTAAGTTAGATAAACTTAAAAAACCAGCAGGAGTTAACTATATCTGGGGAGGTGACCAGGAGAACCAATCAGAAGGATTTGGTACTTTAGGAATCGCTTTACTTGCCGCTATTATTTTGGTATACCTTGTAATGGTGAGTTTGTATGACAGTTTCGTGCATCCATTCGTAGTATTGTTTGCAATTCCGCTTTCGTTCATCGGAGCGATGTTAGCACTGGCATTAACAAACAACTCATTAAATATCTTTACCATTTTAGGTATCATCATGTTGATTGGTCTGGTGTGTAAGAATGCGATCATGCTTGTCGATTATACCAACCAAAGAAGAGCTGCCGGAGAATCAATCAGAACGGCATTAATTCAGGCAAACCACGCTCGTTTACGTCCGATCTTAATGACAACAATTGCGATGGTATTTGGTATGTTCCCAATTGCATTAGCATCAGGAGCAGGAGCAGAATGGAAAAACGGATTGGCATGGGTAATCATCGGAGGATTAATTTCTTCGTTATTCTTAACCCTGATTGTAGTTCCGGTAATTTATAATATCATGGAGAAAATTATCCATAAATTCTCTAAAGGAGAAAAAATCGATTACGAAGCTGAAATGGTTGCCGATTATACGCCAACTGAAGTTAGTGAAGACGGTTTTAATCCTAAACATACCCATTAATTGATTTAATTTTAGACTGAAAAATCCCAAATTCCTTAATTGGAGTTTGGGATTTTTTTATTTGAAACCTGAAACCTGAAACCTGAAACCTGAAAAATTATTTCAGATATACATAATGATTAAAATAATCAATAATTGCTTTTCCTTCTAACAAAACATCAGCGCCAATAATACCGTGAACCGGTTTTGCTTTGTGCGATTCTAAAGCCTCGTTAACATGCGAGAGATCAAAAATAACGATGCTGAAGTCCTTGTTTTTCCAGCTTCCTAATTGTAGTTTATTTTGAGATGAAATCTGGGTTTTCATTCCCGTTCCGCCAGCTCCTGATGCTTTTGTCTTCGATTTTTTTGCTGCCATTTCAAAACGCTCAATACTTTCAAAACCTATACAGGTGTTTGAAGCGCCCGTGTCTAAAATGAAATTACCGGAAACACCGTTAATTTTCGCTTTTATTAAAAGATGCTGGGTTTTGGTAACCTTGAATTTTATTTTTTTATAATTCTCTTTTTTGAGAACCTCGTGAAGATTTTCCATTTTCGATAGTGATTGAATATCAAAAATAAGCCAATTAGAGTCAATAAACTAATCACATAATAGATATAATTTCCTGATTCTTGTTCAGATGAAATCGATCCGTAATACACAAAAGAACTCCAGTAATAAGGAGATTTCTTCGCATTAGAAATTGATTTATCATTCAAAAAAGCAATCTTGGCATTCGTATTAGCTTCAAAATACGGAACATCATTTTTAATGTTTTTATAAAAATCAGCCATAAAAACAGATGTTGTAAAATCATTTACCTTCCATAAAGAAAACAATAAATTCTGTGCTCCGGCAAACTGAAAACCTCTTGCAATACTCATCGCGCCTTCGGCTTTGTAGAGTTTTCCAATTCCGGTTTCGCAGGCACTTAAAACAACCAAATCAGGATTAATGTTGAGGTTGTATAATTCAGAATACAAAACCTCCTGGTCGTAAAATTTAATACTTGCCGGTGTCTCAATATCGCCCGAAGAAGCATGTGTACTTAAATGTAAAATGGAATATTGGTTTGCGTTATTTTTAAAGTTAGAAAAACTCGCTTCAGAATTTTCTAAATATTTCCCTTTAAAATTACTTTTGATAGATTGTAATTCTTTCTTCGAATAACTCAATTCAAAAAAGGTGCCTTCGAAAACCGGAAAAACACCTAAAACCGTTTTTTCTGATTCTGAAATTGGTTTTGAATTCAGATAATTACTAGCCGAATTATTATAAGCAATCTTGAAATCATTTAGTAAATAATGCATTTTAGCAAAATTAGTTGTTGATGATTCCTGTGTGATCAAAGCTTCAAAAGGAAGAAAATTCAAAATACCATCCGGAACAATGATAAGGTTATTGTAGATTGTTTTTTGAGGTAATTTCAGAATATTATAAGCTCTTTTTCCGCAATGATTATATCCGGAAATATCATTTGTTATGTTGTTTACATTATTGAAATAATCTATAAATTGTACAATTTTTGGAATTGCAGTGTCCGTAATATTAATGTGATTTAGATTAATTTTTTTATTTTCTACAATGAAATAATACAGATTCTCAGAACCCATAAAATAGTAAACCATTCCTGCTTTATCTTTTTCCAGTTTTGATAAAAGTGCTTTTATATCACAATTTTCAGGAATATAATTGGAACTTTTGGTTTGAATTTTCTTGAGGGAAAGCATCAGTTCATTTTGTTTTTTTATTGCCGAATTAATGTTAGAAATATCAGCCCGATCTCCTTTTTGCTGTTCTTTTAAAATGGCATTATTTAAATTTTGAAGTTCCTGCAAAAGCTGTTTTTCTTCTGCGGAAGCATTTTTAATATTCGATCGGTACCCTTTTAAAATTCCTGATTTCGTTCTTTCAGATAATTGAAAAGCTTCTTCAAGATATTGAGTTTTGTTTTCCTTTTTAAATAAATCATCATAAATCGAAATACATTTCTCAGTACGATTTCGGGCTCTGATTTGTGTAATGATTTTTGAGTTTTCATAAACCAGAACATTCATCAGTAAGTCTTCGATATGAAAAGAAAGTACAAAAGTTTCAATTGCTTTTTTAGATTGATTTTGTATAGAGAAGATTTCTGCCTGTAAATCCAGAACATCCATCAAAATTGTTTCGGCGTACAATTGATTTTGATTCGGAAGAATATTTTTTGAACTGTAATTCGGAATCAGGATTTTAAAAATAAGCTGAATCTGTTTTGCGCTTTCATCATATTTTTGTTCATCAAAAAGTAACAAAGCTTTTTCATAATATAATTTTGCCCGTTTTCTGGGTTGATGATTTGTTGTTTCTGAAAATAATTCTTCAGCCTTTTGCATATAAGAATCAGCAATCTCAAATCGTTGCCATTGTCTGTTCATCGAAGCCAGATTACGATAAGAATTGGATAAAGTTTCTGATTGTCCTTTTTCGTTTTTGAGGTATTTTAGTGAGGATTCAAAAGCCTTTTCGGCATTGTTTGGCGAGTTTTTAATGAACACAAGTTGTTTTGAGCCTAGCCAATAACTATTTCCCAGATTATTCCATAAAATTCCTTTCTGAGAGTTTGATAATGGTTCTGTTTTTAAGGTACTTTCTAATAATTCAATAGCGAGAGCCGTTTTTCCGGAACTTTGATAAACATTCGATAAATTTAAAATCGCAGCAAATTTTTGTCTTTGTGCATCAGGATAATTTTTAGAAGTATTTACAATAAAAAAATATTGTTTTATCGTATTTTCTGCACTGTCATAATCGCCTAAAATCGTATATAAATTTCCTAAAGGTTTCAGACAATATTCGATGATGTCATAGCTGTTCAGTTTGTATTTCTGATAAATTTGCCATGCTTTTTCATAACTTGAAATTGCTTTTTCGGTTTGCCCGAATTGGTTTTCATAATACGCTTTATTGCAATTTAAAACTACAATCGCCAGTAATTCGTCTTTGGTTTTTGGTCCTGGATTTTTCCAGAAATCAGCTTCTGTATTCTTTAAGTTTTCTATGGCTTTCACCGAAGGATGTGCAACAAAAACATCAATTGTATGGTATATTTTATCTTCCTGATGCTGTGCTGACAGATTCAGACTAAAAAAAAGAAAAATCAAACCATATAAGTTATATAAGTTCATATTAATTTGCTGCGCATAGCTTTAAAGTTTTTTCGCCAAGAATTCACGAATTTGATTTTTAAATTTTTATAATAATTCGTGGCAAATTCTCTGCGAATCTTCGTGCATCTCTGTGCAATAACATTAAAACTTCCAGATTCCATAAAACTGAAAGTAATTGAAATTTTGCTCAAAGTTCATGACATATCGTGCGCCCAAACTCGGACCTATTCTTGCGAAACCTAATGTAAGATCAAATAAAAGTCCTGTTTTTAAATTGGCAAATGAGTTTTTGACTGAACTTGATTCTGTTTTGGTGTCGATTAAAAACTGATCCGTTCCACCTTCAAAAGTTTCAATTTTTCTGGTTTGGTTTTGTTCTGATGAAACATCAAAATTCGCTTGTACACCAGCACCAACTCCAATATAATTGTTAATATTATACCGAATAAGAACCGGAACTTCCCAGTTTACATTTTTGTTTTCTGTGGTGGTTGTGGTTCGCTGAAATTGTTTTACACCATTTGCGCCTAAAACAGTCTGATCGATTACCGTTGCACCACTTTCATATTTATTTATGGCATTTAACCATTCTGCCTGCCAGTAAAAACGATAAGATTTAAAAGGTGAAATGGTCGCTCCCACAAAATAACTTGTTGACTTTTCGAGATCAGGATATACATTATAACCTGCTTTTGCCCCAATCGAGATTCCGGGTAAAAATCGGGTAGTGGCATAATTCGTAATTATAGGTTCATTTTTGTCGAAGATAATGGCGGTTCGGCTTTTGGTTTTTACTTTATGAAAGTCTTCTGCAAATTTCATGGAGTATTTTACAAATCCTTTTGTACTGTCTTTTTCCTTTACATTTTTTTGCTCACTTCCGGGTAAATAGATGTTTTTGAAGGTAAAGAAAATTTGATTTTTTTTAATAATAGTATCCAGGCAACTTACGGTTGGTTCTTCGCCTTTTGGACAAATAGGACATTTTGGATACATATCTTCGACCTGAAATGTTTTTTTGTCAAACATATCCGGAATATCTGTTTCAAGTCTGATCATTCTGGCCGGACCTTCGCCGTTGTTTTGGAAACGGGTTTTGAAATTGACTCTTTTAAAACGCACTAGTCTGTAATTCATAAAACTTCCGTTAGAACCCATTTTATTGGGATCATGAGAGGTTACAATTTCCATCTCGAGGTTTTTTATTTTATGGTTTTTATAACTTCGGTTAGGAACAAAAATGCCGCGCATGGTAACTGTTGCACTGGTATCTTTAATCATTTCCGGAGTGGTTTTAAACGTATAAAAAACATTGTGGGTTTCGCCGGGATTGGCATCGTCAAATTCCAGAACCGAAACATTGTGATAAGTTTTGTGAGCATCTGATAACGAAGCATCCAGATCTTCTTCGGTAGTGGTATTTCTATATTTTTTAAGTTTGAAAGTGTTTTCGGCACTGGCCAGATAACGATTAGAATCGTCAAGATCGTTAACAGAAGCAATAGTATTTTCTTTTACTTCGCGTTCGTTAGCATACGTTCTGTAATCGACTAATTCGAAATTATTGTTTTTAAATTGTTTTTCATTATAGAATAAATACAGCTTTCCGCTTGTTACATAATTTTCCAGATTTTGATAACCTACTACAACTACCATTTCCTGATCCGGAACAGGATCACAGTTTTTTAAAATGGCAAATCCGTTTTGATCTGCAATCGAAGCAATATCTTTATAATTGGTATCAATAATGTCATTTACAGCTACTTTTTTAGGTCGTGTTGCCGGAGGTTTCCCGTTGTCGTAATTGTTGGTTACGGCAAGTCTTGTGGTATAAGTGCCTTTGTTTTTATAGACATGTTTAGGTTCAGCTTCTTTACTGTAATGTCCATCGCCCAATTCCCACAAATACGAATAACTGGGTTTTGGTGCTCCTGCAATTGGTATTAAAAGAGGTGTTTCAGGTTTGTAAGTAACAGTATTTCCGTTTTGAATAAAAACAATATTGGCTCTTCGGGTTATGGTGTCTTTTACTTTGGTTTGTCCCATTGAGAAAATAGAGAATAGAATAAAGAAAATAGACAGTTGTGGTTTCATAACTAGATAGTTTTGGGTTCTAAAATCTTAAGGATCAATTTTAAAACAGGATTAAATGTAAAAAAAAGTGATGAGCAAATCACCACTTTTTCTTAAAAAAGTATTCATAAGTTACTGAATAGCATTGATTGCGGCTACAAGCTGAGCTTCGGTACCTATTATTGTTTCAGCAAGAGTAAAGGTATAAACATCGTTGGCAGCAACAGTTACCGCTTTGATTGCATAACGCCATTGACCATTAGATTCTGTAGCAAAAATAACGTGACATTTTAGTCCAATTGGAATTTGTCCGTAGTGCTCACTAAACAATCCGGCAGGAGTATAAGTATCTAATTTCGCAAGAGCATTTGTTCCTTCACCATCATAAGATAAGTAAATAGCACTATTATTATTGTCATAACCGTCTGGAGCTTTTGCCAAAATTGTTGTTTTAGGTCTTGGATCGCTGTAAAAACGGTCAACATTTGTCCATCCAAAGTTTCCAAAAGTTACATAATAATTAGCTCCTTCTCCTTGTACGCCTCCTTTTCCGCCATTTCCTGTAGCATCAGGTTTATTCTCTTTCCAGGCTAATTCTCCTTTATCATCGATAACCCCATTCCATAAAGTCATAGCATTGTCTAAACCATTAGTTAAAGCAGTTGGAACAACTAGATTCATATAGCAGGAAGTTTGAAGTTCAACACCGCCCTGTGTGGCTTTGATAAAAAATTCTCCTCCTGAAATGAGTAAGTTTTTCTTTCCGTCAGCTGTGATTCCCATTGTTGGTTTGTTGGTAATTAACATGGTTCCTTTGTCGAAAAGTTCAATGTATTCAATATCAACTTGTCCGGTTACAGGAACTCCGTTTTTGGTCAAACAATCGCCATTGATGGTTAATTTTACTCCTTTGGCAGATGTTATGGTTTTAGTACCATTTCCGGCAGTGATGGTGAATTTTTGTGTATTTGCCGATACTCCTTTTTCGCTAATGCTTTTAAAAGCTGCTCCGGTTGGAGGAAGTACAAGATTGTTGTTATCGCCGTCGCTGTTGTCGCAACTTACAAAACTGATAACTAATAAAAATAGAAGTCCGATTTTTTTAAAATTTGTGTTCATAATTTCCAGGTTTTATAAATCTGTCCTGATTTTTTTCAGGCGGTTTTCAGATTTTGGTTTTTAATTATATTTTAATATCAATTTGGGTTTGATATTGTTACCCTTGTTTTTAAAATTTATTTCAATCTGTGTTTATAATGGTATATCAACAGGAGCATAAAATTGTTACCTCTGTTTTTTCGTTTTTTTATTTTATGCCGAAAGACACTTGTCTTCAAACAGATTTCCATCTTCGTCAACAGCGACAAGGATGCTTTTTTTCTGCGAAAGCGTAATAATTAAATAGATCCAGACAACAGACCAAAGACCTAATGTGAGGCAGGTAAGAAAGAGGTGTAAAGTGTGTTTGATTGCTTTTTTCTCTTTGGATAAAACAACATATGGCAATTTTTCATTTTGCTCTACAATTACAAAACCATTTCTTTTTTTGGCAGAAATCATTTCGTGAAATTGATTTAATGTCTTTTCGTTTGTAAATTGATAAGTATCCATTTTCTCTTAATTTTAAATGTTTAAAAGACTTTTGTTTCCTTTATATCAACCTGTAGAATGAATTGTTACCCCTTTATTTGAAATTTATTTGAGATTCTTTTTTAACTTTAGCTAATCAAAAGTTTATTTATGGATAAAACCAAATTACATCCTGACCAAATATATATTGACGGACTTGCCTCAAACGACTCGGCAATTATTCAGTCTATATATAAAAAGTTTGTTCCAAAAGTCGTACTGTTTATTATGAACAATTCCGGCGACAGGGATCAGGCGCAGGATGTGGTTCAGGAAGTTTTGATTTTGCTTTTTAATCAGGCGAGAGCCAATACGTTGCAGTTAACTTGTCCGTTTGATGCCTACTTTTTCTTATTGTGTAAAAGAAAATGGCTTAACGAGCTGAAAAAAACATCCAACAAAGGGGTAACAATTATAGAAGATGCAGTATCTATGAATGAATCTGCTCTACAGTTAATTGGACAAACCGAAGAATTTGATGAAAAGCAACAACTATTTGATACGATGTTTCAGAAATTAGGAGACAAATGCAAAGAACTCCTGAAGCTGAGTTTTGAAATTAAATCGATGGAAGAGGTTGCCGAAAAACTAAACGTTACTTACGGATATGTGCGTAAAAAGAAATCGTTATGTGTAGGTCAGTTAACACAGTGGATTCAGGAAGCAAAAAACTTTAAATCTCTAAAAAATAATTAGTCATGAGTGAAGAACGCTACATATTATTTGATCAATATCTTCAGGACGAATTAACGATTGATGCCAAAAATGATTTTGAAAAACAGCTGTCTGAAAATCCGGAATTTGCCTCGGAATTTGAGACGTTCAAAAATGTACAATCTCAGGTAGAACATAAGTTTGGACTGGAACAGGAAAGAGCTGCATTCAAAGAAAATCTAACCAACATATCTAACCAGCATTTTAATAAGAAACCAAAAGTAATTGGATTAAAACCATGGTATTTTGCTGCTGCGGCTTCGGTTGTGGTTCTTTTTGGATTGTTCTTTTTTAATTATAATCTAAATCCGGTTTTTGCAGATTATAATGATCCGGAACATGCTTCTTTTACCGAAAGAGGTACTGTTGATGAGGCATTAAAAGGAGCTGAAACTGCATATAACAACAAAAGATATAATGAGGCAATTCCGTTTTTTGAAACAGTACTGCAAAAGCAAAAGACAGCAGAAATTCAATTTTTTTATGGTGTTTCCTTATTAGAAGAAAGTCATTATAAAAAAGCGGAAACTGTTTTTAACGAACTGAAATCAGGAACTTCAGCCTACAAAGAAAAAGCAGTCTGGTATTTAGCATTATCTAAGTTGAAACAAAAAGATTATGATGGATGTAAAGAAATCCTGCAGACGATTTCTGAAGATTATGAAGGATATGATCAGGTTCAGGACCTTTTAGATCAGTTAGATTAGTGATTTCATAAACACATCAAGATTTTATATAGAGATTCGCAAAGAGATAAGATACTTTGCGAATTTTTTTACGTAAAAACGTAACTGTTTTTGGATTTTTAATTCTAAATTCGATTTTCTTTTGAAAAGAACCTATCCAAAAACTATCTAAAACCTAACCACTTCAGGCGAATGAAAAAAATTGCTTTATTTTTTCTTCTTGTATTTTCACAGATTATTTTTAGCGCTTCCAAAATTACTGAAACCGAAAAACTTGCTGCAACCTGCAAAGTATGGGGATTCTTAAAATACTATCACCCAAAAGTAGCCAATGGAGAAGTAAATTGGGACAACCAGCTTTTAGAAAAACTTCCTAAAATAGAAAAGGCACAAACCAAAGAAGAATTTTCATTGATTCTCGAAAACTGGATTGACGAACTTGGTCCGATAAAAGAAATTGCACCAATTCCTACACCCAAAGATGTTAAGTTCTTTGATAAAAACTTCGATTTAAGCTGGTTTAACAATAAGGTGTTTTCCAGGAGACTTTCGAAGAAGCTCAAATTTATTGAAGAAAATAGATTTCAAAGTAATGTAGAATTTGGGCCTGATTTTGATAGTTTTAAAAGTCTTAAAAACTATTTTGATCTTGATTATAATAGTAAAGGTTCCAGAATTTTAATGCTGTTTGTCTATTGGAATGTGATTGAATATTATTTTCCATATAAATATATAATGGATCAAAAATGGGATCTGAGTTTAGAACAAACGTTACCACTTGTTAGTGATGCTAAAAATGAAAGTGATTTTTATATTGCAATGAGAAAAATGGTTACTAATCTCAATGACAGTCATGTTGAGTTTTTTTTATACAAATCTTTGAAAAGTCTAAAATACTATTTTCCGGCAACAGGTAAAATAATTGATGAAAAATTGGTTGTTACCAATATTTTGGGTGATAGTCTTGCTGAAGCTGATAATATAAAAATAGGAACTGTAATTACTAAAATAAATGGCAAAACGATAAAAGAGTTAGCTTTAGAGAATCGGGATTTAATTTGTGCTTCAAATGAAGTTGCGTATTTCGATAAATTAGTTACACCAATTTTAAGAAATGACTCTCAAAATGTTGAAGTAGAATTTCTAAAAAATGGGAAGTACGAAACAAAGTCAATGATTTGGTTTAGTTACCATGATTCTCATAGAAATGAATTTAAAAAAGGAGCCACAAAAAAGAAGGAGAGATTTAAACTTCTGGATAATAATATAGGCTATGTAGATATGGGGATAATAAAAGAGAAACATATTCCGGATATGATTCAAGCCTTAAAATCGACAAAAGCAATTGTTTTTGATATGCGAAATTATCCACAAAACACATGGAAAGAGATTTCAGATTTTTTAAATTCTCAGGAAAAGAGTTTTTGCATTTATACAATGCCATACCCAAATTATCCTGGCAGATATGTTTGGACTGAAGAAAGAAAATGTGGTTTTGAAAATAAAGATAATTATAAAGGAAAAGTAATTGTATTGCTTAATGAAGACTCGATAAGTCAGTCTGAATGGACTGCCATGAGTTTTCAAACGGCTAATAATACCACAATAATAGGAAGTCAAACTGCAGGAGCAGATGGAAATGCATTTGAATTTGATTTTAAAGGATTTCATACGATATATTCAGCAATAGGAGTGTATTATCCTGACGGAAGAGAAACACAAAGAATTGGAATCGTACCAGATATAGAAGTAAAACCAACCATAAAAGGAATTCAGGAAGGAAAAGATGAGGTTTTAGACCGTGCTTTAGTCTTTATTGAAACTGGAAAGTAAGGTTTTAACGTTTTGTATGTCATTCTGAGGAAAGAGGAATCACACTAGAAATTCCACAAAGAGAATCGCCAACCTTTGTCGGGTTACGAGTGTGATTTACTTTGTTTATTCGTTATTGCTTGAGTCTTCTTTCCTCAAAAGGGTAACAATGCGAAAATCTGTATCAATCTGTACTTTTATGAAATTGAATCCTTAAAATCCATAAGCAAACAAGCAATTGCTATTCTTTTAATATTGTCGTAATTTTGACAACTTTAAAAGTATACCATTGAATTCAACACCAATTATTACCGATACCCACACGCATTTGTATTCTGAAGAGTTTGATCAGGATCGCGACGAAATGATTCAGAGAGCTATCGATGCCGGAATTACACGCTTTTTTATTCCTGCAATTGATGCTGCTGCAACACAGTCTATGTACGATTTAGAACAAAATTATCCGGATAATGTATTCCTGATGATGGGTTTGCATCCCACTTATGTGAAAGATAATTACTTAGATGAATTAGCGCATGTTGAAACTGAATTGTCAAAACGAAAATTCTATGCTGTTGGTGAAATAGGGATTGATTTGTATTGGGACAAAACACATTTAAAAGAGCAGCAAATCGCTTTTAAGAGACAAATTCAACTGGCAAAACAATACAAGTTGCCCATTGTAATTCATTGTCGTGAAGCGTTTGATGAAATCTTTGAAATTCTGGAAGAAGAAAAATCTGAAGATTTATTTGGGATTTTTCATTGCTTTTCCGGAACTTTAGAACAAGCTCAGCAGGCAATCTCATATAAAATGAAATTAGGAATTGGTGGTGTTGTAACTTTCAAGAACGGAAAAATTGATCAGTTTCTAAATCAAATCGATTTAAAACATATAGTATTGGAGACAGATTCGCCTTATTTAGCGCCAATTCCGTACAGAGGAAAAAGAAACGAAAGCAGTTATTTGGTAAATGTTATCAGCAAATTGGCAGATATATATAATGTTTCTGAAGAAGAAATTGCCACAATTACAACTCAAAATTCAAAAGACGTTTTTGGGATTTAACCCAATCATTACTTTAATGTAATTTTTTTTTTGTTCATTTGCCTTCTTAAATCCGATATAAATAATGCAGAAATTTGATGCCATTCGACCATTTTATGATACTGAAATAAATGAAGCACTTCATGATGTGGCCAACCATCCGATGATGAAAACGATGATGAACTTTACTTTTCCGGAAGTAGAAGATGAGGTTTGGAAAGAGCAACTTAAGAAAACACACTCAATTCGTGATTTTCAATGCAATTTTATTTATAACACCATACAAAAGGTTCTGGAGAAAAGTTCTGAAGGACTTACTACTTCAGGTTTTGAGAAACTCGAAAAAAATACTTCTTATTTATTTATCTCTAATCACAGAGATATTTTATTAGATACTACTTTGCTGAATGTTTGTTTATTCGAACATGGTTTGGTTATGACAGCATCAGCAATTGGAGATAATCTGGTTAAAAAAGCTTTTTTGGCAACTTTGGCAAAACTAAATAGAAACTTTTTGGTTTTAAGAGGGTTAACGCCTCGTGAAATGCTGCAAAGTTCCAAATTGCTTTCAGAATACATAGGGCAATTACTGCTTCGCGAAAATCGTTCGGTTTGGATTGCACAAAGAGAAGGCAGAACCAAAGACGGAAATGACGAAACCAATCCGGGAGTTTTGAAAATGATAGGAATGGGTTCTGATGAAGAAAATCTAATGGATTATTTTAAGAAATTAAAAATCGTTCCGGTTTCGATTTCTTATGAATATGATCCTACAGATGTTTTAAAAATGCCCCAATTAATGGCAGAAGCCAATAATGAAGTTTACGTTAAAGATAAAAATGAAGATTTCATGACCATTATAAGTGGTATCATGGGAACCAAAAAAAGAATACATATTTCTGTTGGCGATGTTTTGGATAAAGAAATTGATCAGATTGTAGCAGAGAATGATAATGTAAACAAACAGGTTCAGGCTTTGGCACAAGTTATTGACGATTCTATCTTGACGAATTATCAATTATGGCCAACAAATTTTATCGCTTACGATATTTTAAACGAAACAAACAGATTCTCTGATTTGTATAAAGAAAATGAAAAATCACTTTTTGAGCGTCGTTTAGAAATGCGTATCGGAAGTGATAATCCTGTTACAAGACAAGGATTTTTGGCAATGTATGCCAATCCGGTTGTCAATAAATTAAAATACCAAGATGTCATCTAAAGCAAAAATACTTTTGATTTATACCGGAGGAACCATCGGTATGAGCAAAGACTTTGAAACCGGAGCGCTCAAAGCGTTCAACTTTGGAAAATTGTTGCAAAAAATCCCCGAAATCAAACAATTAGATTGTGAGATTGAAACGGTTTCTTTTGAAAATCCAATAGATTCATCGAACATGAATCCGGCAGAGTGGACGAAAATTGCAGAAATCATCGAAGAAAATTATGCTTCTTATGACGGATTTGTAGTACTTCATGGTTCAGATACCATGTCATATTCGGCTTCAGCATTGAGTTTTATGCTCGAGAATTTAGCTAAACCGGTTGTGTTTACGGGTTCGCAATTGCCAATTGGAGATCTGCGTACCGATGCTAAAGAAAACCTGATTACAGCAATTCAAATCGCTTCATTGCAGGAAAACGGAAAACCTGTAATTACCGAAGTTTGCTTGTATTTTGAATATAAATTATACCGCGGAAACAGAACTTCAAAAGTAAATGCCGAACACTTTAGAGCTTTTACAGCACCAAATTATCCAGAATTGGTAGAGTCTGGCGTGCATTTAAAGTTAAATACTCATTTATTTCTTCCAATAAACAAAAATGCAGATTTAATCGTTCACAAAAACTTAGACAATCATGTAGCGATTATAAAAATGTTTCCGGGAATGAGTGAAGTTGTTTTGGCTTCGATTTTGGCAACTCCAGGTTTACGGGGGATCGTTTTAGAAACTTACGGTTCAGGAAATGCTCCAACCGAAGATTGGTTTTTAAACTTAATTGAAAAAGCAATCAAATCCGGAATGCACATTGTAAATGTAACGCAATGTTCAGGCGGAAGCGTTAATATGGGACAATATGAAACCAGTACAGCTTTAAAATCGCTTGGTGTTATTTCAGGAAAAGATATTACTACAGAGGCAGCAATTACAAAACTGATGTATTTGCTTGGACATGATATACCTCAAAATGAATTTAAAGATGTTTTTGAAACGGCTTTACGCGGAGAGATTTCTCTTTAAATTTTACCCTATAAATGGTTATAAATTTATTTAAATAAGTTGATTTGTCATTTCGGGGAACGAAAAATGACAAGTATGTGTACAATTGGAATTTATTAAAATTTAGAATTTTCGTAAGGAACAGGACAAGTTTCCAGCTCTTCTGAAGATTTATATTTTTTGTAATACACATATACAATAACAGAAACAATACAAATAATTCCCTGAATGGCTACTGTATTTCTTGTTCCGATAATATGAGAAACATAACCAATAATTAAACTTCCCACAGGAATCATTCCCTGATAGGCCATTAAATAATAACTAATACTTCTGGATCTCATATTCACAGTACTTTGTGTCTGAATGTAAATATTTATAGATGAGGTTTGGGCCATCATGCCTACACCGCTCAAAGCCATACAAATTAGCGCTACAGTTAAGCTATTTGAGTAAGCAAGTATAATAATACTAAAACCTAATAATAAGCTGGCAGCGATCATTATTTTACTCATATTATCTGCTTTTTTAAGATTAGCCAGATAAATGGCAGATAAAATAGAACCAATTCCGGCCGCGCTTTCGAACCAACTGAAAGTCTGGGCATTTCCGCTAAAAATATCTTTGGCAAAAACAGGCATTAAAGTATTGAAAGAAATAACAAATAAACTACTGCACATGAGCATCAGAAGCATTTTTGCCATTTCAGTTTCTTTTCTCACATAATCCAGTCCTTCAATAAAGTCATCATACATTTTAAGCTTATCTGTAGCTTTAATATGCGGAGTGATTTTCATCATCAATAACGAAATTAAAACCGGGATATAGCTTAAGAAGTTTCCAATAAAACAAATGTCTTCACCATATTGATGCAGAATAATTCCTGCCAGAGCCGGACCGGCAATTCGGGCGAAATTGTTTAAAGTCGAGTTTAGTGCGACTGCATTTGGCAAATCTTCTTTATTGTCGACAATATCAATCATCATGGTTTGTCGGCAAGTCATATCAAAAGAATTTATGATTCCCTGAAAAAGACTTAATGCCAGAATAAAGTTGATATTGTAAATTTTTAAATATATCAATAAAGCCAAAGCTCCTGCCTGAAACATAGCCAGAGACTGTAATAAAATCATGGCTTTATGTCTGTCGTATCGGCCAATGATACTACCGGCCAAAGGTGCCAGAAATAAAGAAGGAATCATGCTTAAAAATGTAGCCAGTCCTAATAAAAAAACAGAACCTGTCACGCTGTAGACCATCCAGCTTACAGCTGTTTTTTGAAGCCATGTTCCAATTACAGAAACAGATTGTCCATAAAAGAATAGCTTGAAGTTTTTTGATTTTAATGCCTTAAACATGATGCCTGATATTTTTTTACAAAGTTCGGAATTATGATTTCATTAGAAAAATTAATAATTTTACTGATAATAAGTATTTAAAGTTATCGATATGGAAATTTATCAATTAGAATATTTTATTAAAACAGCTGAGGTATTGCACTTTACAAAAGCTGCCGAATTGTGTTTTGTAACGCAATCCGGACTTTCGCAGCAAATCAAGAAACTGGAAGAAGAACTCGGAATGCCTTTGTTTATCAGGATTGGGAAAAAAGTACAGCTTACAGAAGCAGGCGCTGTTTTTTTAATACACGCCAAAAAAGTGATCGAAAATGTGCAAAACGGAAAACAGGCAATTGATGACTTGAATGAAATGATTGGGGGTGAATTGCGAATAGGTGTGACTTATATTTTCGGTTTACTGATTCTGCCTGTGATAAATGCATTTGCAAAAACATATCAAAAACTGAAAATAGTGGTAGAATATGGAACAACAGAAGCATTAGAACAGAAATTAATTCACAACGAACTGGATTTGGTTTTGGTTATTTCATCACATGAGATAGGACTTCCAATTCAAAAAGTACCTTTGTTTACTTCACATATGGTTATGGCAGTTTCAAAATCCCATTCTTTGGCTGCTTTAGATAAAATTGCTTTCAAGAAAATAGAAGAAATACCGCTGGTTCTTCCGGGAAAAGGCTCCAATTCGAGAGAATTTGTAGAAGAGTTATTTGCTAAAAACAAGATGAAACCTAAAATTTCGATTGAATTAAACTCGATTCATGCTTTATTGCAAATGGTACAGGACAGCGATTGGGCAACAATCGTAGCCGAAAAAGCCTTAAAAGGCTGGGATGATCTCAGAGCAATCCAGATTACAGGAGTGGCAACCCGAAGAGATTCATTTATGCTGACGATGGGCGGGTATCAAAAGAAAGCAGTAAAGCTGTTTATGGAAGAATTTAGAAAAAGCATTTAAGTATTATTAGATTTTACTTTTGTAACTCAATTTTTTTTGTGTTCTTTGCAGACCAATTTAGAGAGGTGTCCGAGTGGTTGAAGGAGCTAGCCTGGAAAGCTAGTATATGGGTAACTGTATCGAGGGTTCGAATCCCTTCCTCTCTGCAAAAACAACGTTAACCCTTTTCAATAAAGGGTTAACAAGGTTTTTAAGAAAATGCTGTGTCAAATTTGTGTCAAATTATTTATAGTTTAAAAAATGTGAGTTTTTTAAACTATAAAAAAAAATGCAAAATTCTGAAAAATCTACTCTCTCACGTAATAAGA
>NZ_LSYT01000001.1 GCF_001602525.1 Flavobacterium chilense | reverse complement strand
ACACAAAACTTCTGTCTGGTAAATGCGCCAACATTTGCAAGTGTTCAGTTTAATCAGGCGAATATCGTTTGGTACACTGCTTTAACGGGCGGAACAGCAATCGCTTCTACAACTGCATTAACCAGCGGAACGTATTATGCCGCGATCAAAGACCCTGTATCTGGATGTGAAAGTACTTCAAGATTGGCTGTAACGATAAATGTTACTGATCCTGGTACACCAACAGCGACTTCTACTGCTCAGGCTTTCTGTTCAGAGAATAATCCAACTGTTGCAAATATTCAGGTAAATCAAACCAATATCGTTTGGTATAATAGTCCAACTGGAGGAGCAGCAATTGCACCAACAACAGCTTTGGCAAACGGAGATTATTATGCAGCATTAAAAGATGCAACAACAGGTTGTGAAAGTAATACGAGATTAAAAATAACAGTTACTGTTGGAGGTTCAAATGTTCCTACAACAAACAATACGGCTCAAAACTTCTGCTCAAACAGTGCTCCAACATTTGCCAGTATTCAGGTAAATGAAAGCAATGTAAGTTGGTTTAGCAGCGCTTCAGGAGGAACAGCAATTCCAACAGCAACAGTTTTAACTTCGGGTACCTATTATGGAGAGATTACGAACCCGGTAACTGGATGTAAAAGTGCTAGTCGTTTGCAGGTTACAATTACTATTGTAAATCCAATGGCAACACCTACAACGAGTTCAGCAACTCAAAACTTCTGTTCTGTAAATACACCGAGAGTTTCAAATATTCAGGTAAACGAATCAAATGTAATCTGGTATGGTACTCCAACGGGAGGAACTGCAATTCCGGCAACAACAGCTTTAACTACAGGTACTTATTATGGAGTTATTTCTAGTGGTTCAGGTTGCGAAAATCCGGTAAGACTGGCAGTTGTGGTAAATGTAAATACACCAGAAACCATAACTACACCAAAAACAGCACAAACATTTTGTTTATCAGCATTGCCAACAATAGAAAGTATACTGGTAAATGAATCAAATGTTGTTTGGTATACCAGCGCAACAGGAGGTTCGCCACTAGCAGCAAATACAGCTCTTATAGCAGGAACGTATTATGCAGGAGCACTTAGCAATACAACAAATGGTTGTGAAAGTGCTACAAGATTAGCAATAACTATTTCTTTTGAAAACGATGCTTTGGTGCCAATTACAACAACAGATGATACACCATGTGTTTTCCAGGGAATAACGTATTCAATCGCTAATGGTAAATCAGATTATGTTTGGTCTATTACAAATGGAACAATTCTTTCCGGAGGAGGAAATTCAGATGGAAGTGTAACTGTTTCATGGTCAGATATCGGACCTGGTAAAGTAAATGTAGCTTATACGAATACATGTAATGAAAGATCAGTAAAATCATTAAATGTAACAGTAGCAAGTTGTTCAGACCTTACAATTACCAATACGGTTAGTAATCCAACACCTAATTTTGGTGAACAGATAACCTTTACTGTAACTGTAAATAATGTTGGTCAGGGTAATTTCATCAATACATTAGTAAGTGATTTATTGCCTAGCGGATATGATCTGGTAAGTTCTAATACCACTTTAGGTACATACGACCCTAAAACACAAATCTGGACGATTCCAACATTAAATGCAGGGCAAAGCGTTACACTTACCATTGTTGCAGAAGTATTGCCAAGTGGTAATTATACAAACGTTGCAACTATAGAAATTTCGACTCCTTTAGATACTGATACTTCAAATAACTCGGCTTCAGTTACTGTTGAGCCAATTTGTTTGACAGTTTACAATGAGTTCACTCCAAACAATGACGGAGCTAATGATCTTTTCAGAATTGATTGTATCGAATCATATCCTAATAATGAGTTGAAAGTTTATAATAGATACGGTTCACTAGTATATAGTAAACAACATTATGAAAATGATTGGGACGGAACTGCCAATGTATCCGGAGTTGTTAATAGAGGAGATATGTTGCCTACAGGTACTTATTTTTATGTGATAACCATTGGAGATGGAACGGCTAAAAAAGGATGGTTATCTATTATGAGATAATCAGCTGTATGAGTCATCTAATTAATTAAACTTAATAAGTATCGTTATGAAACTATATATAAAATCATTAGAAACGTATTTCATTTTAATATGTTCTTTTATTACATTTTGTGCCAGTGCACAACAAGAACCGCAGTACACACAATATATGTACAATACAATGTCGGTAAATCCAGCTTATGCTGGATCTACCGGATCATTGGAGGCAACACTTTTACACCGTTCGCAATGGGTTGGAATTTCCGGAGCACCGGAAACACAATCGTTTTCAATTCACTCACCACTTCGAAATGAGAATATTGGTTTAGGATTAAGTGTCGTTAATGACAAAATTGGTCCATCAAACGAATTGTATCTTGACGGAAACTTTGCTTACTCAATTCCTTTAGGATATGAGAAAAGATTAGCATTTGGTCTTAAAGCAGGGATGAGAATGTTGAATATAGATTGGTCTAAAGGGAGATACTATAATAATAATGATGTTTTGCTGAATCAAAATATTGATAATCAAATGAAACTGGCAGTAGGAGCAGGTATTTACTATTACACAGATAAGTGGTACATAGGAGCTTCAGTTCCAAGTTTCATCCAAAATGATTATTATAATGATGTTCAGGAATCAATAGATTTCGATCGTTTGCATTATTATTTAATGGGAGGTTATGTTTTTGATCTGAATCCGAATTTAAAGTTCAAGCCGGCATTTTTAGTAAAAGCAGTAAGTGGGGCACCAGTTACAGCTGATATTTCGGCGAACTTTATGATTGCAGAAAAGTTTGTAATTGGAGGATCTTATCGAACAGATGATTCTGTGAGCGTATTGGCAGGTTTTCAAATATCCAGAAGCTTTTATATTGGATATGCGTTTGATTACACTGTAAGCGATTTGAACAAATACAATGATGGAACACATGAATTCATCTTGCGTTATCAATTTACTAAAAATCAAAGTAAAATCAAATCACCTCGATTCTTCTAAAACATAAATCCTATGAAAAAACTATATATCCTTAGTTTAGTCTTGAGTATTACCTTTGGTTTTGCTCAAAAGACTAATTTAAAAAAGGCCGATGCATTGTTTAAAAATTACTCTTATCTGGATGCATCAAAAGCCTATGAAGAGTGTTTGCAAAACATAGAGAATCCATCGACACAAACGTTAAAGAATGCCGCCGATTCGTATTACTTTATTTCAGATGCAAGAAACGCACTCAGATGGTACAAAAAGCTATACGAAGCACAAGGCAATAATTTAACAGATATCTACTATTTGCGTTACATTCAGTCCATGAAAGCTGTTATGGACTATGATGATGCTGATAAAATTACCAAAGAGTACCTCAATAAAAAAGGAGATCAAAAAGAGATTAACCGATATGTTGCACAAAAAAAACAATTAGACAGTTTAGCAAAATCAAAATCTCTTTATGACATCAGAAATTTAGAGATCAATACCAGTAAATCAGATTTTGGTGCGACTTTTTATCAGGATCGGGTTGTATTTACGTCAGCAAGAGATACAACAAGATTTAGTGATAAACTGTATAACTGGAACAATCAGCCATTTTTAAATTTATATATAGCCGAAAGAAATCCTGCAGATGGAGGTTTGTTTAACGAAAGCCTGTTTATGCCTAATGTTATGACCAAATACCACGAAGCAACAGCAAGTTTTGATGCCAGTGGAAAAACAATTTATTATTCTTCAAACATCATCAAGAATAAAAAACTCGTAATTGATCAAAACAAGGTTAATAATTTTCAGATTCTTAAAGGTTCAATTGTAAATGGAAAAGTAGAAAATCCACAAAAAGTTTTCTTTGATAATGATGATTATTCCGTTGGACATCCTTGTTTAAGCGATGACGGACAATGGCTTTTCTTCGCATCAGATATGCCGGGAGGTTATGGAGAAACCGATTTATATGTCGTAAAAATTGCAGCAGACGGAACAATGAGTTCTCCTCAAAATTTAGGGCCAAAAATCAATACAATCGGTAATGACCTTTTTCCATTTT
Source organism: Flavobacterium chilense (assembly GCF_001602525.1). Lineage (GTDB taxonomy): Bacteria > Bacteroidota > Bacteroidia > Flavobacteriales > Flavobacteriaceae > Flavobacterium > Flavobacterium chilense. The sequence continues at coordinate 1,206,849 of NZ_LSYT01000001.1, read as the reverse complement.
TCCGTAACGGAATGCTCTATTTTTCTTCAGACGGACATTACGGATTAGGGGATCTCGATGTATACGAAAGCAAGTTTCTGGCAGACGGAAGTTTTTCAACACCACGAAACTTAGGAACTCCAATAAACAGTAATAAAGACGATTTTACCTTTATAATTGACAAAACCGGATCTTATGGTTATGTTTCTTCAAACAGAGCCGGAGGTAAAGGCGATGATGATATTTATTCTTTTACCAAAGGAAAACCGGTTTGCAACCAGAATATTTCGGGTAAAGTAACAGATGCAAAATCAAAATTACCAATTACAGATGTTACCATAGTTGCTTATAACTCTTATAATGAGGTTCTGGCAGAAACCAAAACCAATTTTGATGGTAAATATGCCGTTACAGTTCCTTGCAATAAAACAGTTCGGTTAGTTGCTACAAAAACAAATTATAGTAACGATGAAAAAACGGTTGAAACCACAAAAGAAAACGAAGCCGAAATTACAGATGTTGATTTTGTAATGAGCAATTATGATGATCTGGTAGTGAAGAAAAAAGGAGTTGAAAAAGTTGATGTTAATCCAATTTATTTCGATTATGACAAATACGATATTACACCAAAAGCGATTGATGAGTTAGCTAAAGTTGTATTTATCATGAGAAAATTTCCTAACATCCGAATCAAAATTGAATCACATACAGATTCACGGGGAAAAGATTCCTATAACCTGAAACTTTCTGATAACAGGGCAAAATCAACACGAGACTATATTCTTTCGCAAGGTATTGATCCTTCAAGAATAGAAAGTGCAATAGGTTATGGCGAAACCCGATTGATTAATAGATGTAAAAATGGAGTAAAATGTACAGAAGAAGAGCATTTATTAAACAGAAGATCAGACTTTATCATTATTCAGAAATAGTTTTATGTTTATATCCTAATAACTCAATTGTTAGAATAAAAATATAAAACGAAGAAACCATTTGGAAGTTGGTTTTGTTTAATTCTTTTTAAGAATAATGGGCAAGAAGAAAATCAAGTTGCATCGTTTTGCAGCTTGATTTTTGATTTTACAAAACTTTTATATTTTACACTATTTGATAAAAAAATAATCCTAATTTTGATATTCAGTTATTCTAAATCACAACCCACAGTATTTTAATATTATATGAGTATTCAAGAATCCATTCAGACTTTACGAGAAGAACTTAATCAGCACAATTATAACTATTATGTGTTAGATAATGCCACAATTTCTGATTATGAGTTTGATATTAAGCTGAAGGAACTTCAGGACTTAGAAAATAAACATCCGGAATTTTTTGACGAAAATTCACCAACACAGCGAGTAGGAGGTACGATAACAAAAAACTTCAAAACAATACCGCACCAATACCGCATGTATTCCTTGGATAATTCATATTCTAAAGAAGACTTGCTGGATTGGGAAAACAGAATTCAGAAAGTATTAGGAAACGTCGATTTGCAATATACCTGCGAATTAAAATATGACGGAGCATCTATAAGCATTACATACGAAAACGGAAAATTAGTTCAGGCTTTAACGCGTGGAGATGGTTTTCAGGGTGATGAAGTTACCAATAACATCAAAACTATAAAATCAGTTCCGTTACAATTAAAAGGAAATTATCCGGAACGATTTGATATTCGTGGTGAAATTATTCTGCCGTTTGCCGGTTTCGAAAAAATGAACCAGGAATTAATCGAAATAGGCGAAACACCTTATTCAAATCCAAGAAATACAGCATCAGGAAGTTTAAAATTACAAGATAGTGCTGAGGTAGCAAAACGTCCACTCGAATGTTTATTGTATTTTGTTACCGGAAATAACCTGCCATTTAAAACCCAATTTGAAGGATTAGAATCAGCCAGAAAATGGGGATTCAAAGTGCCTAACGAAGCAAAATTGGTGCATAACATGCAGGAAGTTTTTGATTTTATTGATTATTGGGATGTACACAGGCATAATTTACCTTATGAAACAGATGGAGTTGTTATAAAAGTAAACAGCATTCAGCATCAGGAAGAGTTAGGATATACTTCAAAATCACCACGTTGGGCAATTGCTTACAAATTTAAATCAGAACAAGTTTCAACCCGTTTAAATTCAATTACCTATCAGGTAGGTCGTACAGGAGCAATTACACCTGTTGCAAATCTGGTACCCGTACAATTGGCAGGAACCATTGTAAAAAGAGCTTCTTTGCACAATGCTGATCAAATAGAAAAACTGGATATTAGAATAAATGATACCGTTTTTGTCGAAAAAGGAGGAGAGATCATTCCTAAAATCATCGCTGTTGATTTAGCACAGCGTCCGGAAGATTCAGCACCAACACAATATATAACTCATTGTCCGGAATGTCAAACCGAATTAGTTCGAAATGAAGGAGAGGCCAATCATTACTGCCCTAATTTTTACGGATGTCCTCCGCAAATTATAGGCAGAATCCAGCATTATATTTCAAGAAAAGCAATGGATATTGAAGGTCTTGGCGGTGAAACCGTTGCTTTGCTTTTTAAGAATAATTTAGTGCATAACTATGCCGATTTATATGAGTTAAAAGTAGAGGATATTTTGCACTTAGAAAGAATGGCAAAAAAATCTGCTGAAAACCTGGTTAATGGTGTAGCAAAATCTAAAGAAATTCCGTTCGAGAGTGTGCTTTTCGCACTCGGAATTCGTTTTGTGGGAGAAACTGTAGCTAAAAAATTAGCCAAACATTATAAAAATATAGATGCATTAAGTCAGGCTTCCTTAATGGACTTAATTCTCGTAGATGAAATTGGAGAACGAATTGCTAAAAGTGTGATTGAGTTTTTCGAAAATGAAGAAAACAAGAAAATTATTGAGCGTTTAAAAAGTTATGGAGTTCAGTTTGAAGTTGTAGAAAAAATTAACCCAAATGCTACTGAGAAATTTATAGGAAAAACATTTGTCGTTTCAGGTGTTTTTGCCCAGTTTTCAAGAGATGAGCTAAAGAAAACCATCGAAGATAATGGAGGAAAAGTGGGAAGCTCAATTTCGGCAAAAACAGATTTTGTTGTTGCAGGAGATAATATGGGGCCGGCAAAATTAGAAAAAGCCAACAAGCTAAATATTCCGATATTATCTGAAGAAGATTTTATAACTAAATTAAATGAAAGCGAATAAACCGTCGTTGATTTTATTCTTTTTAGCCCTACTCTGTACAATTATATTTGATTGGACAGAGCAGGATTTTTTAGCCATTTATTCTAAAGCCATCATACTTCCGGCAATTTTTATCTATTTTTTAATCAGTAATGAATTTAAAATAGGAAAAATAGAAGGTGTAATTTTTTTATTTTGTTTTATCGGTCAGGTTTTTGACTTAATGAATATTGAAGTTTCAGAAATTGGAGGTGTAATTAGTTTTCTCGTCGTTTATCTTCTAATAGTTGTTCTTTTTCTACGGGAACATGAAAAAATAAAACTAACCAAAAAAGATATTCTGCCTGTATCGATAGTCATTATATTTATTGTTTACTTGCTCGTTTCTGTACTTACGATGCAGTTCGACAACATGAAAAGATTCAGTTTTATTTATACTTTTTACGGAATCGTACTAAGTGTTCTGAGTTATTTTGCATTTGTAAGTTATATTACAAAAGGAACTCATATCGCCTTATTAATGTCGCTAATGGCAATTAGTTACATTTTTTCAGACATCTTCTACATCTTTAATCAATATTTTGCCTATTCAATAGTCCTCGTTTTAATTCGGGACATAACTCAAATTCTGGCTTATTTTTTTATGGTGGAATATTTCCTCGAAAAAGCCAGAATTCAAAAAAAGAAACTATACAATAATTGATCTTCCCTGGTTGGTGTGAGCTTTATTCTTATCAAAATAAAAGTCAATTCGGCCTAAATTTATCCCGTAGCATCCCACCTGATTTACCAGTACATTTTCACCAGCCTTATTTTTTACAATAGTTGGTTTGTCTAAAAAAGTATGCGTATGTCCGCCAATAATTAGATCAATATCCTGAGTTTGCTCTGCCAGTTTTAAATCAGAAATTTTAGATTCATCATCTTTATATTTATAACCTAAGTGCGAAAGACAAACTACCAAATCACATTTTTCCTTTTTTTTCAATAATTGCGTCATATCCTGTGCAATTTCTACAGGATCATTGTAAACCGTTTCCTTGTACATTTGTTTGTCAACTAAACCCGCAAGCTCAATTCCTAAACCAAAAACACCAACTTTAATTCCGTTTTTGTTAAAGATTTTATAAGGCTTAACAAGTCCGTTCATTACGGTATTCTTAAAGTCGTAATTAGAATTTATAAACTCAAAAGTAGCATGCGGCATTTGTGCATGTAAACCATCAAGACCATTATCAAAATCATGATTTCCAATTGTTGAAGCATCATATTTCATCATACTCATCAGTTTGAATTCCAATTCACCACCATAATAATTGAAATATGGAGTTCCCTGAAAAATATCTCCGGCATCCAGTAAAAGAACATTTGGATTTTCCTTACGAATAGTTTCTATAAGTGCTGCTCTTCGCGATACACCGCCTTTATTTGGATTACGTGGATCATCAGCCGGAAAAGGATCGATATGGCTGTGAACATCATTAGTATGTAGAATCGTTAAGTGCTTAATATCGTTAGTTTCAAAACTGCTTAATGATAAACCTAAACTTAGTAAGGCAGTACTTGCAGCGGTTTTTTCGATAAATTCTCTTCTTTTCATTTTGTATGTTTTTTGCAGAAACGCCTGTATGTTTTTATAATGTATTTGAAATGCTGTTATTCTTCTGTGATTCTGATATTTTTTGCTACCGGAATCGTATCAACTTGTTTAAAATAATCAATCAATACATTTCGAAGTTTATAATTCAAATCATATTTCTGAATTCCTTTTGCGAAAAAAGTCATGCTGTCTCCGCCATTTGCCAGGTAATCATTGGTAGCAACATAATATACCTTATTAAGATCAAGAGGTTTTCCCTGAATTAAAATGTTTTTTGCTTTATTGTCTTTACCAATTGTAAAAGTCATTCCGGACAGAGGCTGAGGTTTTTTCTCCTTAATTATATAAGCAGCAATTTCAAGAATCTGATCTCCTTTTAAAGCAACAACAACCAGATTGTTTTCAAAAGGCATTATTTCAAAAGCAGTTCTGGTAGTTACATTTCCTTTTGGTAAAATAGCGCGAATTCCGCCATGGTTTAATAGACATAAATCAATGCTTTTTTTCTCGCGGGGAGTAAAAACAAGATTTCCTCTTTGTAAACAAACATCAGCTAATAAGTTTCCAATGCTGGTTTGCCATTTTCCGGTGCTTTTGTCTAGAGTTTCAGGGCAATAAGCCAGAACACTGTCTAAGTCCTTATTAATATGATCACGATAAGGTTTTATAAAGCTTTCAATAGCGGGAGTTTCAGTACCTTTTTCAGTGATTGGAAGTTGTTTTCCTTCAATTTTAGTTAAATTATAATTTTTCTGACTGCAGGAAAATATAAAAAAAAGTGTTAAGAATATAACAAAAAGTTTCAAAAATCCGTTATACTTTTTTAGTTTTACCATCTTAAATGCGACTTAAATAATTAATTTTGTAATTTGGTAAAAGTACTATGTTTTTGAATTATATAAAGGAATTTTTTGTAAAAAAATCATTAAAAAATAACTTACATAATGTAAAAAACGAAGTGTTTACAAGTAATATACAAACAATTGGTTTACTGATTGATGAAAGTAATTTTCAGCATTCGAAAGAATTAGAAAAGGAACTGCTTATGCAGGGAATAGCTCCTCAGAACATTAAAATTGTTGCGTATAAAAGTAAATTTAAAGAGAAAGAAACGTATTCGCGACCTACTTTTGGTAAAAAACACATCAATTGGAATGGTGAGATTACAGCCGTTTTTCTAAATGAATTTATAGAAACAGAATTTGATCTTTTGATTAGTTATTATGACATCGAAACAGCTATTTTGATGATGATAACCAACAAATCAAAAGCAAGATTTAAAGTGGGATTTGCATCTGTAGACAAAAATCTAAATCGATGGATGATTGATACCACTATAGAAAATTACAAACTTTTCGTTTTCGAATTGTTTAAATATTTAAAGAGTATAAAATAAAAATTAGAATATGCAATCATTAATAGGAACTGGTGTTGCGCTTGTAACCCCATTTAAAAAAGACTTTTCAGTAGATATCGAAGCTTTACAGCGCATTGTTAATTTTTCGATAGATGGTGGAGTTGAATATCTTGTAGTTATGGGTACAACAGCAGAAAATGCTACTCTGACACAAGCCGAAAAAGAATTGGTAATTAACACCGTAATCGATACTAATAAAGGAAGATTGCCTATAGTTCTTGGAGTTGGAGGTAATAATACCTTACAGGTTGTTGAAGAACTTAAAACAAGAGATTTTTCTCCTTTTGAAGCTATCCTTTCAGTTTCACCATATTATAATAAACCAACTCAGGAAGGTATTTATCAGCATTTTAAAGCAATTGCAGAAGCTTCTCCGGTACCGGTAATTTTATACAACGTTCCGGGAAGAACATCCAGTAATATGCTGCCATCAACAGTAATTCGTCTGGCTAATGATTTTGATAATGTTGTAGCAATAAAAGAAGCGGCAGGAGATGTAGTACAAGCTATGCAACTAATTAAAAATGCGCCAAAAGATTTTCTTGTAATTTCAGGAGACGATATGATTGCTTTGCCAATTGTTTTAGCTGGTGGAGCAGGAGTAATTTCTGTTATTGGACAAGGTTTTCCGAAAGAATTTTCAGAAATGATTCGTTTAGGTTTAAATAAAAAGGTAAGCGAAGCGTTTAAAACTCAATACGTTTTATCAGATTGTATTGATATGATTTTTGAGCAGGGAAATCCTGCCGGAATCAAACAAGTCTTTCAAGCCCTTGGTATTGCTGAGAACACAGTGCGTTTGCCTTTAGTAAGTGTAGATGATTCTCTGGCAAACAGATTGAATGAATTTGTAAAAAACAGCATAAAATAAGAGTGTGATTGCCGGTATTTTAATATACCAAAAAATATTTTGTAGTAGCTAAATTAATAACTAAATTTGCCACCGGAACTTCGGTGTGATTTTGCTTTGGCATAATTGTCTAAGAAATCATAATAAAAGTAAGAAAATGAAAAAAATAGTATCTCTATTAATTGTTGTTGTCCTTTTTTGTTCTTGTAGTGAATACCAAAAAGCATTGAAAAATGAAGATGTTGCGGCGAAGTTTGAAGTAGCAACAAAAATGTATGATGCTGGTAAATATTCAAAAGCGATTCGTCTTTTTGAACAATTAGCCCCATCTTACAGAGGAAAACCTCAGGCAGAGAAACTTTTTTACATGTTTTCACAATCCTATTATAAAACAAAACAATATTATCTGGCAGGTTACCAGTTCGAAAGTTTTGTTTCAGGATATCCTCGTAGCGAGAAAGTTCAGGAAGCAGCTTTTCTTGGTGCTTTCAGTTATTCAAAATTAGCTCCGGTTTATAGTTTAGATCAGACAGATACAGTAAAAGCATTAGAAAAATTACAAGCTTTTATCGATAATTATCCAAACTCTGAATATATAGTGCAAGCCAATGAAGCTGTAAAAATGCTGAATGGTAAACTGGAGAAAAAAGCATTCGAAAATGCAAAAGGATACAATACTATTTCAGATTATAAATCAGCATTGATTGCTTTTGATAATTTTATTGCTGATTTTCCGGGAACACCTTTTAAAGAAGATGCATTGTTTTACAAATACGATTCAGCATATAAATTAGCGATAAACAGTATTCCTTCAAAAATGGAAGATCGTTTAAATGTTGCAAAAGCAGCTTATAATAACTTGATTAAGTTTAACAGCGCAACAAAATATAAAAAAGAGGCAGACGAAATGAACGCCAGAGTTGAGACAGATTTACAAAAATTTACTAAAATAAAATAAAGTCATGGATTTAAAAAAGACGAATGCTCCTGTAAATACAATAACATACAATAAAACAGTTATTGAAGAGCCAACAGGAAATGTGTATGAGGCAATTACCATTATGGCTAAAAGAGCAAATCAAATTAATTCTGAAATTAAAAAAGAATTAACTGAGAAATTAGAAGAGTTTGCTACTTATAATGACAGTCTTGAAGAAGTTTTTGAAAATAAAGAGCAAATTGAAGTTTCTAAATTTTACGAAAAATTACCAAAACCACATGCTTTAGCAGTTCAGGAATGGTTAGACGGTAAAACATACCACAGAAGTTCAAACAAATAATATAGTATAATGTCAGTTTTAAACGGGAAGAAAATTTTACTAGGTGTTTCTGGTGGAATTGCAGCCTATAAAACAGCCTCATTAGTACGACTTTTTATAAAAGCAGGTGCGCATGTCCAAGTGATCATGACACCTGCTTCTAAGGATTTTGTAACACCACTTACGTTATCGACGCTGTCAAAAAATCCTGTACACTCCAGTTTCTTTAATCAGGAAGACCAAGATGCGGTCTGGAACAATCATGTTGAATTGGCACTTTGGGCAGATCTCATGTTAATTGCTCCGGCAACTGCTAATACGTTGTCAAAAATGGTAACAGGAAACTGCGACAATCTTTTAATTGCTACTTATTTATCTGCTAAATGTCCTGTTTATTTTGCTCCTGCAATGGATCTGGATATGTATAAGCATCCGTCAACTTTGTCTGGTTTTACCGCTTTAAAACAGTTTGGGAATATCATGATTCCTGCTGAAAATGGTGAATTGGCAAGTGGTTTGTCCGGAGAAGGCAGAATGGCTGAACCGGAAAATATCATAGCTTTTCTGGAAGCCGATTTAGAAAGTAAATTGCCATTAAAAGGAAAAAAAATACTAATTACTGCTGGTCCAACATACGAAGCAATAGATCCTGTACGTTTTATAGGAAATCATTCCTCCGGTAAAATGGGCTTTGACCTGGCAAATGAAGCGGCTAATTTAGGCGCAGAAGTTGTTTTAGTAGCCGGACCAACACATTACAAAGTAAAATATAGTCAGATACAAGTTGTAAATGTAGTTTCGGCACAAGAAATGTATGAAGCATGTCACTTGTATTTTGATCATGCAGATGTAGCAATTGCTGCCGCTGCAGTGGCTGATTACAGACCTAAAGTTGTAGCTTTACAAAAGATTAAAAAAGCATCAGATGAATTTTCGATAGAGCTTGAAAAAACAAAAGATATTTTGGCGTCGTTAGGAGCAATCAAGAAAAAACAGTTTTTAATTGGGTTTGCTTTAGAAACAGAAAATGAAATTGAGAATGCTAAGTTGAAAATTCAGAAAAAAAACTTAGATTTGATTGTTTTAAATTCCTTACAGGATGAAGGAGCCGGTTTTAAGAAAGAAACCAATAAAGTGACCTTTATTGATCAAAAGTTTAAAGTGGAACCGATGGAATTAAAATCAAAAGAATCTGTTGCAGTTGATATTTTAAACAAAGTAATTTCACATTTTTCGGAATTGTAACAGTTTGGAATAGAAACCTGCAAGTATGAATAGTAATTCTATTTGTGCTAAATCAAATATTATCTTTGTATGAATAAACTAGTTACTCTTTTAGTATTTTTATCTTTTGGCTTTGTACAAGCTCAACAGTTAAATTGTACCGTGACTATTAACACTGAAAGATTACCCAATCCCAATCAGCAAGTTTTTAAAACACTTCAAACATCATTATCCGAATTTGTAAATAAAACAGACTGGACAGGTGCAGTTTTAAAACAAAACGAAAGAATCAATTGTTCGATGTACATTACATTGTCTTCTAATAGTTCAGATCAGTTTACGGGGACAATTCAGATTCAGGCTTCCCGATTGATTTACAATTCAACCTATTCATCTCCAATACTAAATTATAACGATAAAGATTTTAGTTTTAGATATACAGAATATGAACCTTTATTATTTAACCCAACTACATTCGAGTCAAATTTAGTTTCAGTTGTTTCTTTTTACAGTTATTTAATCCTGGCTATTGATGCAGATACGTTTCAGCCAGCCGGAGGAAGTCAGTATTTCGAAACAGCACAGAACATTGCAAATGTTGCGCAACAAGGAGGATTTAAAGGCTGGAGTCAGGCTGATGGAGTTCAGAATCGTTACTATTTGATCAATGATTTTGTTTCGCCAACTTATAGCGATTTACGTCAGGCTATGTACGTATATCATAATGGCTTAGATGGTATGAGCGACGATCTGAAAGCATCTAAAGAAAAAATTAAATCAGGAATATTGTTAATTGGAAAGCTAAATTCAGTGAAACCCAATGCATTTTTGACCAGAGTATTTTTTGATGCAAAATCAGATGAAATTGTTTCTATATTTTCAGGTGGACCAAGTATTCCGGTTACAGATTTGACTGATGTATTGAACAAAGTTTCGCCGTTGAATTCTACTAAATGGTCTCAGATTAAATTTTAATTGATTTTTCAATTCACTTTCTTTAAATAACTTTTATACTCACAAAATTTCCTTATGATAACGTCCTTGTCGATTAAAAACTATGCTCTGATTGAAAAATTAACTATAGATTTTTCAAGAGGTTTTTCTATAATTACAGGTGAAACAGGTGCAGGTAAATCTATTATTCTTGGCGCAATTGGATTAGTTTTAGGAAAAAGAGCCGACTTAACTTCGTTAAAAAATAAAGAAGAAAAATGTGTAATCGAAGCACATTTTGAAATTTCAAAATACAACCTAAAGGAATTTTTTGAAGCAAATGATCTCGACTATGAAGATGAAACCATCATTAGAAGAGAAATATTACCTTCAGGAAAATCCCGTGCTTTTATTAATGATAGTCCCGTAAATCTTCAGGAATTACAGGACTTAAGTTTGTTTTTGATTGATATTCATTCGCAACAGCAAACTCAGGAATTATCTGATGAGAGCGTTCAATTTAAAATTATTGATGCTATTGCTAATAATGCTGAAACCATTCAGTCGTATCAGGATGTTTTAAAAATATACAAGTCAGAGAAAAGCAAATTAAACGCATTGTTAAAAAAGCAAAGCGATTCAGGAAAAGAACAGGAGTATAATACTTTTTTATTGAATGAGCTGGTTACTGCCAAATTAAAATCAGGCGAACAGGAAGAATTGGAAGCTGATTTTGAAAAACTAAATAATGTTGAAATTATAAAAGAATCAATTGATAAGTCGCTTGCAATTGCAAACGAAGAACAATTTGGTGTTTTTCATAATTTAAATGAAATCAAAACGGCATTACAAAAAATAGCTCTTTTTTCACCAGAGTATCAGGCTATATTTGAAAGAATTACCAGTTTGGCTATTGAATTTGATGATGTTTCAAAAGAGCTGCAAAATTCTTCTGAAAAATTACTTAATGATCCTGAAAAATTAGAATTAGTAAGTCAAAAAATACAGTTGATTTATAATCTGCAAAAGAAACATCAGGTAACTACTGTAGATGAATTAATTGAAATTCAGGCTAATCTCGAAAGCAAATTGTTTGAACTTGATAATATAGAAGAAGAAATAGCGGCTTTATCAAAATCAATAGAAGAAAAAGTAGTTCAGTTAGATGCTATCTCGGATACAATACATGAAAACAGAACCAATGCAATTCCGGTTTTATCTCAAAAATTAGTTTCAATTTTAGAAACACTGGGTATGCCGAATGTTCGTTTTAATATGGAGCTTTTACCGTCAGAAACCTATTTCCAAAACGGAAAAGACGAATTACAATTTTTATTTTCTGCTAATAAAGGGACAGATTTCGGGTTACTTAAAAAAGTAGCTTCAGGAGGAGAAATGTCAAGGATTATGCTGGCTGTCAAAGCGATCCTTGCACAATATTCAAAATTACCAACTTTAATTTTTGATGAGATTGATACCGGGGTTTCCGGAGAGATTGCTATCAGGATGGGGGAGATTATGAAAGAAATGAGTACTACCATGCAAATTTTTGCTATTACGCATTTACCTCAGATTGCAGCCAAAGGAGATTCTCATTTTAAAGTTTCAAAATCTACAGTTGATGAAGATACACAATCAGAATTAAAGCTATTGTCTCATAACGAAAGAGTTACAGAAATTGCTCAAATGTTATCTGGAGCAGTCGTTTCTGATTCGGCTTTAAATCATGCTAAAGCCTTGTTGAACTAAAGAAATGATTTATATTTGTCAACTTAAAGCTAATTAAACAAACGTAAATAAATTGATCATTTATTCTATTTAAATGATTAATTGAAAAAACGAGTAAACAATAAAAATATGATTATAGAACCTAGAATGAGAGGATTTATTTGTTTGACAGCCCACCCAAAAGGATGCGAACAAAATGTTAAAAATCAAATAGAATATATAAAATCAAAAGGACCAATTGCAGGTGCAAAAAAAGTATTAGTTATTGGAGCTTCAACAGGTTTTGGATTAGCTTCAAGAATTACAAGTGCTTTTGGATCTGATGCTGCAACTATTGGAGTATTTTTTGAAAAACCACCAGTTGAAGGTAAAACGGCTTCTCCGGGATGGTACAATTCTGCTGCATTTGAAACAGAAGCTCACAAAGCAGGTTTATATGCAAAAAGTATCAATGGAGATGCTTTTTCAAACGAAATAAAAAGACAGACTTTAGATTTAATCAAAGCAGACTTAGGTCAGGTTGATCTTGTCATTTACAGTTTGGCTTCGCCGGTTCGTCAACATCCGGCAACAGGAGTTTTACACCGTTCAGTTTTAAAACCAATCGGACAAACTTTTACAAACAAAACAGTTGATTTTCATACTGGAAATGTTTCAGAAGTTTCTATTGCTCCGGCAAATGATGAAGATATTGCAAACACAGTTGCTGTAATGGGTGGTGAAGACTGGACAATGTGGATCGATGCTTTAAAAGCAGAGAATTTATTAGCAGACGGTGCTACAACAGTTGCTTATTCTTATATCGGACCATCATTAACAGAGGCTGTTTATCGTAAAGGGACAATTGGTCGTGCAAAAGACGATTTAGAAGCTACAGCATTTTCTATTACAGACAACTTGAAATCTATTGGAGGAAAAGCCTATGTTTCTGTAAACAAAGCTTTAGTAACACAAGCAAGTTCTGCAATTCCTGTGATTCCGTTGTATATTTCTCTTTTATATAAAATTATGAAAGAACAAGGTATACATGAAGGATGTATCGAGCAAATTCAGCGTTTGTTTCAGGACAGATTATACAATGGATCTGAAGTTCCTGTAGATGAAAAAGGCAGAATCAGAATCGATGACTGGGAAATGCGTGAAGACGTTCAGGCTCAGGTGGCTAAACTTTGGTTAGAGGCAACTACTGAAACTTTACCGGGAATTGGAGATTTAGCAGGATACAGAAACGATTTCCTTAATCTTTTCGGATTTGAATTTGCAGGAGTAGATTATAAAGCTGATGCAAACGAAGTTGTTGAAATTGAAAGTATCAAGTAAGCATAAAACAATATAAAACAAAAAACCATCAATCAAAAGTTGATGGTTTTTTTGTGAATATAACATATCTTTGTTAAAATTTTTGAATTTAAATATTGCCACTTTAATACGCATATTCCGTTATGATTTTTTCTTTAATTATACCCGTGTATAATCGCCCGGATGAAGTAGATGAACTTTTAGAAAGTCTGTCGAAATCTGATTATAATGAAGCCTTTGAGATTGTTCTTGTCGAAGACGGGTCATCCATACCATGTAAGGATGTAGTGATGACTTATCAGGGAAAATTGAACATCTCTTATTATTCCAAAGAAAATTCAGGACCAGGAGATTCAAGAAATTTTGGAATGCAAAGAGCAAGAGGTGATTATTTTATCATTTTTGACTCAGACTGTATTATTCCGCCAAATTACTTAACAGAAGTTCGAAAAGCATTAAATGCAGAATATGTAGATTGTTTTGGAGGACCGGATAAGGCATTAGACAGTTTTTCTAACATTCAGAAAGCTATTAATTTTGCTATGACTTCTTTTCTTACTACCGGAGGAATTCGTGGAGGTTCTGAGAAAATTAATAAATTCCAGCCCAGAAGTTTTAATATGGGAATATCGAAAAAAGCTTTTGAAGCATCTAAAGGCTTTGGAAATATTCATCCGGGTGAAGATCCGGATCTTTCGATACGTTTATGGAATTTAGGATTTGAAACCAGATTGTTTCCGGAAGCTTATGTGTATCACAAACGCAGAATTGATTGGGAAAAATTTGCTGTTCAGGTAAATAAATTCGGGATAGCAAGACCTATTTTAAACAGTTGGTATCCAGAGCATAATAAGTTAACTTTCTTCTTTCCATCAGTGTTTCTGCTAGGATTGTTATTAGCTTTTTTACTATTAATTTTCAATATAGATATATTATTACAATTATATTTTGTATATTTCGTTGTAATTTTTCTTACATCAAGTGTTCAGAATAAAAGTATTAAAATTGGATACTTATCTGTAATTGCAGTATGGAAACAATTTTATGGTTACGGAACAGGATTTTTAAAATCGTTTTTTAAAATAATTATTTTAAAACAAAAACCACAAGAAGCGTTTCCTCGTATGTTTTTTAAAGTATAATATGACTAAAGTTATTGGCTTAACCGGCGGAATAGGAAGTGGGAAGACCACAATAGCAAACTATTTCAAAGAAATGGGAGTTCCTGTTTACATCGCTGATGATGGAGCTAAAAGAGTAATGCAGTCAGAAAATATTATACAGCAAATAAAATTAACTTTTGGAAATTCTCTTTTTGAAAACAAAGTTCTAAACAGATCTAAACTGGCTGAAATTGTGTTTAATAATGCAGATAAACTGGCACAATTAAATGCTATAGTGCATCCGGCCGTAAAGCAGGATTTTGAATTTTGGCTACTGGAAAATAAGAATTTTCAATATGTGGTTTACGAAGCGGCAATTTTGTTCGAAAGTGGTCGTTATAAAGATTGTGATTTTATTATAACCGTTACTGCTCCAGAAGAAATTAGAATTGAAAGAGTTCTAAAAAGAGACAATACCACACGTGAACAAGTTTTAAGCAGAATGAAAATGCAATGGAATGATGAAAAACGAATTTCATTAAGCAATTTTGTAATTAATAACAGTAATCTTAAAATTGCTAGAGAAGAAGTTGTTAAAATTCTTAAAATTTTAAATATAAAACAAAATCAGTCTTAAATGTTAATATTTGGTTAATGTATTATTTAGTATATTGTTAAAATATTAATTTTGTTTCGATGAATAAATTATTTTTTAGAATACTTGTTTTACTGATGAGTTTATCCTTGATAGGGATCATTCTGGTTCAAGTATATTGGTTCAATTCGTCGTTTAAAAACAATGACGAGCAGTTTAAATACCACGTTACCCAAGTAATAGGAAATGTTGCCGATAAACTTGAAAAACAAGAAGAATATAGCTATTATGCAGACTATAATCATCTAAAAGAAAGTACAGGAAAAGCGCCTAAAAAAGAAGATTTACTTGAGGTTTATTATGTTCAAAGAAATACAAAAACAAATAAAACTATTGTATACTCCAATACCCTTTCTTCAGAAGATTACGGTGTAAATAATTCGTTATTTAATAAAAAGTTCTCCAGCGACAGATTTAAAAGCTTTAATTCAAAAAGAGTAACTGAAGTCTACAATAACAACAATGTAATTGATCAAAATTCTTTAAGTCAAAGTGTTATTCCTGATTTAAAAATTGAAAAATCCGGAAATTTAGATATTTTAAGTAAAGTTCAGAGAGAGATTTCTGTTAAAGACTTTGCAGATGCGTTGCCAATAGATGAAAGAGTTTCTAAAGAAAAGTTGCAAAATTTACTTAAAAAAGAACTTGCAGAATATGGTGTAAATACCAAATTTGAATTTGGAGTTCTTAATAATGGTTTACCAACTAAAATTAAGTCAGAAAGCTTTCATTATGATAAAGATGCCAGTTATCATGTGCCAATTTACACTGATAATGAAGGGAATAGCAAGTATGAATTATACATCACTTTTCCTCATAAAAAGAAGTTCTTACTATCAGAATTGTTGAGTATTACAATATTGTCAATAATTTTCACATTAATTATTATAGTTGCTTATACAAGTGCATTAAATCAATTATTACGTCAAAAACATATTTCTGAAATCAAAACAGATTTTATTAATAATATGACGCATGAGTTTAAAACACCAATTGCAACGATAAATTTAGCACTAGATGCCATTAGAAACCCTAAAATTATTGAAGATAAAGAAAAAGTTTATCGCTATCTTCAAATGATTCGGGACGAGAATAAAAGAATGCATGCCCAGGTTGAAAATGTGTTGCGTATTTCTAAATTAGAAAAAAGAGAACTCGATATCACAAAAGAACCAACAGCAGTTCATGAAATAATTGACGATGCAATTGAGCACGTAAACTTAATTCTGGAAGACAGACAAGGAACAGTCGTAAAACACTATAATGCCGTAAGAACAACATGTTTGATCAATGAAGTGCATTTTACAAACGTGCTGGTAAATATTTTAGAAAATGCTATAAAATATTCGCCTGATGTTCCTGAAATTGAAATTTTTACAGAAAATGTAAAAGACGTTATTCTGATAAAAGTAAAAGATAATGGTTTAGGTATGAGTAAAATAGCTCAAAAAAGAGTTTTTGAGAAATTCTATAGAGAGCATACCGGAGACTTACATAATGTAAAAGGACACGGATTAGGTCTTGCTTATGTAAAAAGAATAGTAGAGGATCACAATGGTCAAGTATATGTTGAAAGCGAAAAAGGAAAAGGTAGCACCTTTATAATAAAAATACCATTAATAAATTAAAATATGGAAAATAATAACAAAAGAATACTTTTAGTAGAAGATGACCTTAATTTTGGGGCAGTTCTTAAAGATTATCTAATGTTAAATGACTTTGAAGTTACTTTAGCTAAAAACGGTATGGAAGGTTTCGAGAAATTCAAGAAAGATGTCTATGACTTATGCATTCTTGATGTAATGATGCCTTATAAAGATGGTTATACTTTAGCCAAAGAAATTAGAGAAAAGAATAGCGAAGTGCCAATTATCTTCTTAACTGCAAAGTCAATGAAAGAAGATGTATTAAAAGGATATAAAGCCGGTGCTGATGATTATTTAAATAAACCTTTTGATTCAGAAGTTTTATTAATGAAAATCAAAGCTATTATTCAAAGAAAATCAGCTGATACAAAAGCAGAACAAGTACAATTTGAATTTAATATTGGTAAATTCCATTTAAATTCAAAACTTAGATTCTTAACTTTCCAGGATGAAGAGCCAATTAAATTATCTCCAAAAGAGAATGAATTGCTTAAAATGCTTATCATTCATGAAAATGACTTAATGCCAAGAGAATTAGCATTGACTAAAATCTGGAGAGACGATAACTATTTTACTTCAAGAAGTATGGACGTTTACATCGCTAAACTTAGAAAATACCTAAAAGCTGACGAAGATGTTGAAATTTTAAACATCCACGGAGAAGGTTTTAGATTGGTTGTAAAAAGCAAAGTTTCTGAATAATAAATTCACCTGCAAAATATAAGCTCTGAGAAATCAGGGCTTTTTTTATGCCTGCAAAATAGCTATAAATTACTATTGCTTAATGTTGTCATTTCGACAAGCAGAAATCTGGGCTATAGGTTTAGTTTTCAGAAAGATATTGTGTTTTTTTATAGTTTGAAAAGTACATGAATTTATTTTTTGATGAATTTTCTTTAAAATAAATTTGGAAAATCAAAAAAGTATTCTGAATATTTGCACACGAAAAAAATAATAACCCTTTAAAAACGAAGAAAAATGTTTGTACTTACATTGACATCACAAAGCTTCACACCAAACGAATTTGGTGCAGCGCTTCTTCGTGGCTTATTTCAATCCTAGAAATACATTTTTAGATATATAAAAGCCCGAAGACATTTAGTTTCGGGCTTTTTTTTATTCTAGACACTTCAAATTTTCCCGAAAAACCGATTTTATTATTTATCCTGTCAGGGATAAAATGTTTAAGCCTGTTTGGCTGTTAATTTAATGCACTATAATTTTTTTAATGCAAAATTATACGGTAGATGAGTATGCTTTATGTACTCGTTTTAAAAGTAAGAAAAGGAAAAAAAGATTAGTAAAACAAGATTTTGAAAAACAACTTATCCAGTTAAGAAAGCTCGAAGTCGAACTCTGGAAGAAACGAAGAGATTTACCATTAGTTCCATTAGCGAATCCTTATCAAAAAGGATGGCAACGAAATTTTATACTGAGAGAAGATGTATCAAGATCTAATGAAGCTGAATTTTACAGAACATTATTAGACAAAATAAATACATGGCAGTTTTCTTCTGAAAAATCTTTTAAAAGAAAGAAAAAGAGAAAAAGGAGAAATGTATATGTTGAAAAGTTTCAAACTGTAAAAGAATTTTTAGAATGGGAATGGAAAAGTCCAAAGTTGGGATTGACAGAGAAAGAAAAAGTACATTTTTATAAAAGGGAACGTTGGTGCAGCAATTTTAAGCGCTATAAAACTCATTATGTGTTCAACGAACCCTGGCGTTATGTACTTCGCGTAAGTCCGTATATGATCACACATACAAAGATGGTCGATTCAGATTTGGAAAGTGAAATCCAGCTTCTCGATAATTACATTACTAATCTTAATTTAAGATATAAGATAAACAAATTAGTAGATGGTTTTTCTCATCGTTGGAAGTATTATCAAAATGAAAATCCAAGAGAGCAAAATCCAATTAAAAATAAAAGTCTGCACCTATTGTACCAACAATATACAGACGAAATGATATAAATCATGGGAAATAAATTATCCGGAAAAGACCTGATTAAATTGGGCTTTCCAAAAAACAATTCAATAAATATCGCTTTAGGGCAGATAAACAGATATAGAAAAAGAGAGAAAAAAGAATCTATTCTAACAGAAGCAAAAGATGTACTGCTAAATCCTGAAAAATATGAAGGAAACGGTACCTGGGGTAAAGTAGCTGAGGGGTTGATAAATCCGGTTCAGGTAAGAATGCATCAGCTTAAAACGACCAGAGCACCTTTTACCATTTTTGGTGAAAATGAAATAGATCAGCAGGCAAAATTTCAATTATACGATTCGTTGAAATTGCCGGTTTCAGTTGCCGGAGCTTTAATGCCGGATGCACATTCAGGTTATGGACTCCCAATTGGAGGCGTTTTGGCAACAGATAACGCTGTAATTCCATACGGAGTAGGAGTTGATATTGGATGCCGAATGAGTCTTTCTATTTTTGATTTGCCGGCTTCTCATTTTAAAGGAAGAGAACATCAGCTGGAAGCAATTTTGAAGGACAATACTAAATTTGGAATGTATGAAACTCATGCTTCAAGAGTGGATCATGAAGTATTTTATAAAAGTGAATTTCAGGATATTCCATTACTGAAAAATCTTTTGCCAAAAGCCTATAAACAATTAGGAAGTTCTGGAGGAGGAAACCATTTTGTAGAATTTGGAATTGCTAAAATTGAAAATCCGGAGAACGAATGGAAGCTTGAAAAAGGCGAATATTTTGCTGTTCTTTCGCATAGTGGTTCTCGTGGTTTAGGTGCAAACATAGCGAAACATTATACCTATTTAGCGACAAAACAATGCCCGTTGCCTAAAAACGTACAGCATTTGGCCTGGTTAGATTTGAATACGCACGATGGTCAGGAATACTGGCTGGCGATGAATTTAGCTGGAGAATATGCTAAAGCCTGTCATGATGATATTCACAGACGAATTGCCAAAGCCATTGGAAAAAGAGTAGTGGTAACGATTGAAAACCACCACAATTTTGCCTGGAAAGAAATGGTAAACGGTCAGGAATGTATTGTACACAGAAAAGGAGCAACGCCTGCGGCAGAAGGTCAATTAGGAATTATTCCAGGCTCGATGACGGCTACGGGATATATCGTAAAAGGTAAAGGAAATACAGAAAGTTTAAACTCGGCTTCGCATGGTGCCGGACGTTTGTTTTCAAGAGCCAAATGCAAAAGTACTTTTACGCAAAGTGAAATTAAAAAGGTTTTGAAAGCTAATGATGTAACCTTGATTGGAGGCAATATTGACGAAGCTCCAATGGCTTACAAAGACATTACAAAAGTGATGGCGAATCAAAGTGATTTGGTTGAAGTTTTGGGAACTTTTACGCCAAAGATTGTTAGAATGGATCGCTAAAGAAGTAAAATTATGGAAAGATTTCAGGATGAGAATAAATGGCTAAGGAATTTTTACAATGAAGTTTTAGTAAGATGCCCAAAATGTGATAACAAGGCAACTTTGAAAGAAGTGCCTAAAAATTGTGAATGTGGAAATTGTACTGTAATGACTTTTGAGTGTAAGAAATGTTTTCACAAGATTGATGAACCTGTTTATCAATATAAGACTTTTGGGAAGCACTATTGTGGCAATTGTTTTGAAAAATTTGATTTAGAATCTCAGATCTTTAAAAAAGTCCCTGAAAGGTATAAAGTTAAATGCCCGCATTGCAATTTTCAGGAAGAAATACGCCCCAAGACTTATGCATTTAAAGTAGAACCTGAAAAGGATGGTTTAATACGTGATTGCTGGTATAATTTACCGCTTTGGTTTCAAAAAGAAGTCAAAGAAAATATTTTTTGGGCTTACAATCAAGAACATATAACGTATTTAGAAAGATACATTAAAGCCAGTTTAAGAGAAAGAAATAATAATGGAAGCGGCAATGGAACTATGATTTCAAGGCTTCCAAAATTTATTAAAGAAGCAAAAAACAGAACAAAGCTTCTTAAAATATTAGAAAAATGGAAAGAATCATTCAAATAACAGCGGGTCGCGGACCTGCAGAATGTACCTGGGTTGTTGCCCAGGTACTTAAAAAAGTTTTAGAAGAAGCACAAGATCAGAATTTAGATACTGTGTTACTGCAAAGAGAGGCTGGACAAGAAAATGGAACTGTTGAAACAGCATCTATTGCTGTAAAAGGTAAAAATGCTGACAATTTTGTAAATTCCTGGATTGGAACCATTCAATGGATTGGTCAGAGTCAGTTTAGGAAAATGCACAAACGCAAGAACTGGTTTATAGGGATTTTTGAGATTGAGGCGCAGAAAAATACATCGGTTTCTGAAAATGATATTCAATATCAGGCTATGCGAAGTTCCGGCGCCGGCGGTCAGCATGTAAATAAAGTAAGTTCAGCAATTCGTGCGACACATATTCCAACGGGAATTGCAGTTGTGGCAATGGACAGCCGTTCACAACACCAAAACAAAAAACTGGCAACAGAAAGGTTATTAAAAAAATTAGATGACGAAAAACTAATTCAGCTTAAAAATCACGTGGGCAAACAATGGGAAAATCAGCTGAATGTTGAGCGAGGAAATCCAGTCAGAGTGTTTACTGGAAGTGATTTTAAAAAGAATAAAGTTGAGAAAAGTTATAAAGGAACCCGTCAAAAACTAAAAAGCGATTTACGAAATGAGCATAATTAAAAACTTGGTCACAAAAAACAATGATGATATGCGAATTATATGTGACCAAAAAAATAATAAATATCGACACATAAAATGAAAACAACTGATAAATACCTTTTTCAGGCATTGGATAATTATCCGTTTTGGCTTGAAGGAACTATAGAATCTTTAGATTATGCTTTTTCTTATGATGATAAAAACACGATGGTTTTGTGTTTGTACGGAAGAATTCAGGCAGAACAATTAATGAACTATGAGGAAGCGAAATCTTATTTTCAACAAGCTTTGTCTATTAATATTCATGCGCTTGAAGTATATCCGTATTATTTAAAAACATTGATTTTAAATGAAGATTACAAAGAAGCACAAAAATTAATTGATTTTGCTTTAACGGTGAAAGGAATTAATAAATCTGAAATTTACATCAAAAAAGCCATTCTTTTAGAAGCTCAAAATGAGTTTAAAAAAGCATTAAAAGAAATTAAAAATGCCAAACTTCATTCGTTGCAATTCAATTACGAATCGGATATTTCTGATGTAGAGAAAAGAATTGAAGGCAAAATTGATTTGTTAAAGAAGAAGAAAAAGAAAAAATCTAAGAAAGATTCTAAAAAGAAATCGAAATGATTTTGATCAAAAAACGATGCAATTTGCATCGTTTTTTTTTTTTGTTTTTATCAAGTGTTGATATACATCAAGTTTGTCAATTTCGACGAAGGAGAAATCTCCACAAGAAGCTCTACAAAGATTGGACATGCGTTATGGAGTTACTAGCGAAGATTTCTGCTTCGTCGAAATGACAATATTGCGGAAATTAGCGCTAAAAAATACGGTTTATTTCCAATGCAATTCTAAAGCAAAACAAGTTTTTTCACCTTTGGTAATGCTGAATGTTGCTGTGGTATGATCATCGTCTTCACTTTCGTGAATCACTACATTGTCCTGAAGTGAAAGCTCTTTCATGAAATTCATTTCGAAGCTTTTAACTTCTTGTTTCAGGATTCTTTTTGGATCAACATGATCCAGGCACCATTCCAGATATTTTACGTTATTTACATGGTTTACAATGTCTAAATCAGATAGGTAAACTGTTTTTTCAAAAACAGCTTCTTTTTCATGATTGATGTTTATTTTGGAGAAACCTTCTTCAGTTGCTCTGTTTTCAGGGAATAATTCGAAATGTTCGTATGGAAGCGCCAAAGCTTCCGGACGACGAATTTGTGTGTTAAAAACAGCCCAATAGGTTTCGCAGCCTACAATTTTCTTTCCGTTAACATACATTTCCAATGCACGAACAGAACGTGAATTTTCTAAGCTGTTAATCCATGTTTTTACAGTTACAACATCTTGCCATTTTGGTAAGGCATGAACTTCTACGCGCATTCGGCTTAAAACCCATGCCTGATGAAATTCCTGCATATCGTAAAAACTAATTCCGCCAACTTCAGAATGTGCAGCAGCAGTTAATTGTAAAATATTACAGAGATCTGTATATTTTAAAAATCCGGCCGGTGTACATTGGGTGAAATTGATTTCCCAGTCTTTGCTTAAAACTGATGTGAAATTTGGAGATATTGGCATTTTTTTTATTTTTTTAGAGAAAAGAGTAAAGATTATAGAAAAAAGATTTGATTTTACTTTAGAAGATTTTCTATGTAATTTATAATTTCTTTTCTATCTGTTGCGTAATCAAACCATTTGGTTTTTTCGTTTCTTTTGAACCAAGTTAATTGTCTTTTGGAAAATCTTCGTGTATTTTTTTTGATTTCATCTATGGCAAAAGGCAAAGAGAATTCTTCGTCAAAATAACTAAATAATTCTCTATAACCGACGGTTTGAAGTGCATTTAACGCTTTATTAGGATACAAAGCTTTTGCTTCTTCGAGCAAACCTTCGTTCATCATAATATCAACACGCTGGTTGATTCGGTTGTAAATTATTTCTCTGTCTGCATCTAAACCAATTAAAACAGGAGTGAAGTTTCTATTGTTTTTCTTCTGGTTTAAGAAGGAAGAATACGGTTTTTGGGTTCCAATACAAACTTCTACAAAACGCATCATTCGCTGTGGATTTTGTAAAGTCTGCGGATTTTCTAAGGTTATTTTTTGATAATATTCCGGATCCAGATTTTTTAGTTGTTCCTGAAGATATTCAATTCCGAGTTTTTCGTAATTCGAATTTACTTTAGCACGAACTTCGGGATCAATTTCCGGAAATTCGTCGAAACCTTTTAAAATAGCATCAACATATAAACCTGAACCACCAATAAGAATGACAAAGTCATTGGTTTGAAATAGCTCTTCAATTTTAATCAAAGCTTCTTTTTCGTAATCTCCAACAGTATAATTTTCGAAAATTGATTTATTCTGAATAAAATGATGTTTGGCAGAACTTAGTTCTTCGGGATTAGGAACAGCGGTTCCAATGGTCATTTCTTTGAAAAACTGGCGACTGTCGCAAGAAACGATTTCGCATTTAAAATGTTGTGCCAAAGCAATACTTAAGGCTGTTTTGCCTATTGCTGTTGGTCCGACAATGGTAATTAGGTATTTCATATTGTTTTTAGCCCGGATGGAAATGAAAACCCCGGACTTATATTTGTTCGTTTTTTTTGGGATAAAAAAGCGACTTTAGAAGCTCTTTTTATGCCTTTAAAAAACAACAAAGATAAGGAGGAGTTGTAATGTACAGCCGGATTAGCTTCTAAATTTAATTATTAGGTAATGTTTTACCGCATTGATAGCAATATTTGGCACTGTCAAAATGAACTTGAGCATTGCATTTTGAACAGGTTTTTTGGTACTCACAGAGCTGTTTCTTAAACTGGTTTTGGCAAATTCAGCAGTTACAATTCCAGTAGGAACAGCTATGATTCCGTAACCCATAATCATTACAAGAGATGCTAAAAATTGCCCTAAAGGAGTAATTGGCGAGATATCTCCGTAACCTACTGTTGTTAGTGTTACGATCGACCAGTAAATACCAACCGGAATGCTGGTAAAACCACTTTCTTTTCCTTCAACAACATACATTAACGATCCGATTATTACAGCACTGATTACAACAAAATAAATGAAAACCAGTATTTTTTCCTTGCTTGCTTGTAATGCTTCTTTCAATTGAGCCGACTGATGTGAGATTTGTGGAATGTGCAGAATTTTGAATAATCGTAAGAAACGCAAAACCCTAACTATAGTAAGTACATTTGTTGCCGGGAAAAATATGGAGAGGTACATGGGTAAAATAGCCAGTAAATCAATAATTCCATAAAAGCTGAAAACATATTTAAGAGGTTTTTGAATAGAAATAACTCTTAAGATGTATTCTATCGTGAAAAATATCGTGATAATCCATTCGCAGATCAATAGCTGATTGTGATATTTTTGATTGATTCCTTCAACCGTATCCAGCATTACTAAGAGTACACTGAGGAGAATTAAGCCAAGAAGAACCAAATCGAACATTCTGCCCAAAATGGTATTGGTGCCGTAGAGAATGATTTTAGTTTTTTCTCTGAAAATCTCGTATTTTGATTTTCTGTTTTTCATATCAACCAAAATAATGAAAGTTTTAAATTGTTAGAAATGAAGGGTTTTAAGTGACTTGCTTTTACGGATATAATTTTGAATTATATTTTTAACATCACGGTTGTGCTGCATTGGGATTAAAATATTTTTCAGGATATCGATATTGGTAATCTGGTAATTAAGGTCGTAATAAGCGTAACCTTTGTAAATTCCGTTTTCGATTAAAATTGCGCTTCTTTCGTTTACATTTCGACCTCTGTCCAGTAAAATCATACTTTTGTTTTCAAAACTGTTTTCGGTAATAAATTGCTGTACTCGCAGGTTATAAACCTCTGGTGTAATTTCGCCAATGCATGCGCCATCACATTCTTTGATTTTATATTGAAAACATTCTTTTTTGGTGTGATACAAACCTGTTAGCTTTTGGCATAAATGGTATTTTGCAGTGAATTTAAAAAGTGCATTTTTTCCTTCCTGTAAAGAGGCAAATGAAGTAATTTCTTTTTTACGGCCATCAGCTTTTTCCAGCTTTAAGTTCATATATCCTTTAGCGTCTTTTTCAGCATATAAGGCATATTGAAAAATAGTCTTGCGTTGTGCGCGGTTGTATCTGGGTTTGTTTACTTTTATTTCTTCGCTTTCTTTTAAAAGAGCAATGAGTTCACTTCCGGTTTCATCATAGGTTATAGTGAAGACTTCTGCCTGAATTTTTTTGCTTTTTGTTGTAATTCCGGTAAAGTGCTGATTGATTCTTTTTTTGATATTTTGGCTTTTACCAATATATATCAAAGTACCACTTTCGTTATAAATATAATAAACGCCTGTTTTAGTTGGCATTTGTGCCAGAATATCTAAGAATTTTGGAGCAATTCCTTTTTCGACTTCTAATTTTATAAAATCTTTTACGATTGTTTTTTCTAAGTCTTTTTCTAAGAGCATTTTAAACAACTTTGTGGTAGCCATTGCATCTCCGCTGGCGCGATGCCTGTCTGCCATTGGGATACCAAGGGCACGAACCAGTTTGCCTAAGCTATAAGAAGGTTGTTCAGGAATTAATTTTTTTGCCAGTTCAACTGTGCAAAGGGTTTTGGCTTCGAAGTTGTAACCTAAGCGTCTGAATTCGGTACGTAGAATTCGGTAATCAAAAGAAGCATTGTGTGCGACAATAATACAATCGGTAGTGATTTCTATAATTCGTTTAGCAACTTCAAAAAACTTAGGAGCAGAACGCAGCATAGCATTATTGATTCCGGTTAATTTAACCACAAAGGGCTGAATCGGAATTTCGGGATTAACAAGACTAATGAATTGGTCAACTACTTCATATCCATCAAATTTATAGATGGCAATTTCAGTAATTCCTTCTTCATTAAACTGTCCTCCAGTGGTTTCTATGTCTAGTATTGCGTACATATTCAATGTCAATATCAAAAATCAATGACAATCACAATATTAAAGGCAATCATAAATTTCAATTTTGAAATATTGATTTTTGCCATTGATATTGATTTTTGAAATTGATATTGTTATTGAAAAAATTATTTTTTGTTTATTATCATTTTTGATGAAATTGCGATTAGTTGCTCTACTTCAATGAGAAGTTTGTTTCTTTTGTCTCCATCACCTTCTTTAATGTAATCCAGAATTTTTTAATGAGTTTCTGGATTCTTTTAACTCTTTCACAACTAATGAAACTTTGAAAACAAAGTCTTTGTCTGTTATGGTTCCTTGTGTTTCTCCAAAATTTAATGATGCACTTCCGGATGATCTAATTAATTGATTTTTATAGTATTCATTTTCAAATATTCTTTCTAATTGCCTTGAGAAGAAAATACATTCTCCTGCAAATCGAACTAATCTATTTTCAAAATTGAATATTTTTTCCATTCAAGGTATTAATTTTTAACTTTTATCATTGATATTGATTTTTGCAATTGATATTGATATTGAAATCAACGGCCCCCAAAAATACTGCTGCCAATGCGAACCATTGTACTGCCACATTCTATCGCAAGTTGATAATCTCCGGACATTCCCATTGAAATTGTCGAAAAATTATCCAATGTAGAGGTATTTTGTGATACTTCTTTTTGCTTTTGTATCGAATCAAAAATCGATTTTAAATGTATAAATTCTTTTTTTATCTGGTTTTGATCTTCAGTAAATGTTGCCATTCCCATTAGTCCTAAAATACGAATATTTTTCATCGCTTTAAAATCAGATGAAGAAATAAGTGCATTTAATTCGTTTTCGTCTAAACCAAATTTAGATTCTTCTTCGGCAATATATATTTGAAGAAGACAATCTATTATTTTGTTGTTTTTTAAAGCTTGCTTGTTGATTTCCTGTAATAATTTCAAGCTGTCAACTCCATGAATCAAACTTACATAAGAAGCCATGTATTTGACTTTATTTGACTGAACATGACCAATCATATGCCACTGGATGTCTTTTGGCATTTGTTCCCATTTCTCTGTCATTTCCTGGATTTTGTTTTCTCCAAAAATGCGCTGACCTGCTTCATAAGCCTGCATCAAATCGGATACAGGTTTTGTTTTTGAAACAGCAACGAGAGTTACATGTTCTGGTAAACTAGCTTTGATTGTATTTAAATTCGATTGAATCGACATGATGATATTTGTTTTTTATAAAAACTGCTTCGAGATTTTCTCTGCTTTTTTACTTTCACTATAATCATAAAAACCTTCACCAGATTTTACACCTAGTTTTCCGGCTCTTACCATATTTACCAATAATGGGCAAGGAGCATATTTTGGGTTTTTGAAACCTTCGTACATTACATTTAAAATAGCCAGGCAAACGTCAAGACCAATGAAATCAGCTAATTGAAGAGGTCCCATTGGGTGTCCCATTCCTAATTTCATTACCGTGTCGATTTCATAAACACCAGCAACTTTATTGTATAACGTTTCAATTGCCTCGTTTAGCATTGGCATTAAAATTCTGTTAGCAACGAAACCAGGATAATCGTTTACTTCAACCGGAGTTTTTCCAAGTTTTACAGATAAATCCATGATAATTTTAGTGACTTCATCGCTGGTATTGTAACCACGAATAATTTCGACTAATTTCATGATTGGCACCGGATTCATAAAGTGCATTCCTATAACACGTTCAGGATGTGCTACTACAGATCCGATTTGTGTAATTGAAATAGAAGAAGTGTTGGTAGCTAAAATAGTATTATGAGAACAAGCTTCATTAAGTTGTTTGAAAATATTAAGTTTTAACTCTACATTTTCTGTAGCGGCTTCAACAACCAGATCAACGCCAACAACCCCATCCTTAATATCAGTATACGTAATAATATTGGTGATAGTTTTGGTAACTTCTTCCTGAGTAATAGTTCCTTTGGTCAGCATTCGGTCTAAATTGGCTGCAATAGTTGCCATTCCTTTGTCTAATGATTTCTCAGAAACATCAATAAGTTTTACAACAAAACCACTTTGTGCAAATGTATGGGCAATTCCGTTACCCATTGTTCCTGCACCAATTACAGCTATAGTTTTCATTTTATGTTAGGTATTATATTTATGATTTAGCCACGAACTCACCAATTGATTCGTGAATTCGTGGCTAATTTATTTTTTAAACGTTCAATTATTTATCGAAACAATCAATAATCTGATATGCGACTCTTAAGGCATCAGTTGCCTGTTCAAGTGTAACAACAGGAGTTGTATCTGTATTAATAGCATTTGCAAATGATTCTAATTCGTCCAGAATGGCATTGTTTTGCTCCACATCAGGATTGGTAAAGTAGATTTGCTTTTTTACTCCTTCGGCATTTTGTAGTATCATATCAAAGTCTCCCGGAATTTCAGGAGCATCTTTCATACGTACTACCTCGCATTTTTTTTCTAAAAAGTCAACCGAAATGTATGCGTCTTTTTGAAAGAAACGAGTTTTACGCATATTTTTCATCGAAATTCTACTGGCGGTTAAATTGGCAACACAACCATTTTCGAATTCAATTCGGGCATTGGCAATATCCGGTGTGTCACTAATAACAGAAACACCACTTGCGTGAATGTCTTTTACTTTTGAATGAACAACACTTAATATTGCATCAATATCATGAATCATCAAATCCAAGACTACAGGAACATCTGTACCGCGAGGATTAAACTCAGCTAAACGATGTGTTTCGATAAACATAGGATTTTCGATCATGTTTTTTGTAGCAATAAACGCCGGATTAAAGCGCTCTACATGACCCACCTGACCTTTTACATTGTATTCTTTTGCCAAAGCAATAATTTCTTCGGCTTCATCAACAGTATTAGCAATTGGTTTTTCTATAAAGATATGTTTTCCTGATTTGATAGCTACTTTGGCACATTTATAGTGCGAAAGTGTTGGAGTTACAATATCGATTACATCGACAGCGTGGATTAATTTTGCAATTGTGCTGAAGTTTTTATAGCCAAACTCTTTTGAAATTCTTTCGGCATTTTCTTGATTTTCGTCGTAAAATCCAACTAATTCGTATTGGTCAGATTGTTGTAATAAGCGTAAATGTATTTTACCAAGATGACCAGCACCTAAAACTCCTACTTTTAACATGAGAATGTATTTTAAACAAAAATATAATTTATTTGTCGAAAGTAAAAATGAATTTAGCTAATTATGAATTGTGAATTGGGAATTATAAATTATAGGTAACGGCTTTTGACTTGCGACTTTTGGCTTTCGACTTTATTAATTTAATAATTAAAAATCAATATTTGATTTCCTATTTAGTTTCTTATTTTTGCCAAAATAAAACCTACCCATTTTGAAAGATACTGCCAAACATCAAGGACTTCGTAATCAATTAGTAAGCACTTTAGAACAAAAAGGGATTACTGATAAAGCAGTTTTGGATGCGATAAAAAAAATCCCAAGACACCTTTTTTTAAATTCAAGTTTTGAAGATTATGCTTATCAGGATAAGGCATTTCCTATAGGAGCTGGTCAAACTATTTCACAGCCGTATACCGTTGCTTTTCAATCGCAGTTGTTAGAAGTAAAAAAAGAACATAAAATTCTTGAAATTGGTACTGGTTCAGGATACCAAACAGCAGTTTTATGCATGCTTGGTGCTAAAGTTTTTAGTGTTGAAAGACAAAATGAGTTGTTTAAAACCACTTCAAATTTGTTTCCAAAATTAAATATTCGCCCTAAACACTTATCGTTTGGTGATGGTTACAAAGGGTTGCCTGGTTATGCACCTTTTGATAGTATCATTGTAACGGCTGGAGCACCATTTATTCCACAGCCTTTAATGGCACAGCTAAAAATAGGAGGCAGGCTGGTTATTCCGTTAGGAGAAGATGTTCAGATTATGACGTTATTAATCAGGAAAAATGAAACTCAGTTTGAAAAACATGAGTTTGGAGAGTTTCGATTTGTTCCTTTGTTAGAAGATAAAAATTAAAAAAGAAAGCCCGGTTAAATCTGGGCTTTTTTTATTTTGATGCTAATTCCAGGGCCCGGTTTAGATTTTCTTTTTCAATTTTAAGAATGTAGTTAATAAATATAGATTTATCATTCTTTATTTGAGTTTCCTCCAAAATAGAAAAATACTCACTTTTACTATTTTGATCACCTTCAGTTATGGCATACAAATAATTGTTTTGAAGTAAAATCCAATTTAATATTAAATTCGCCATTTGAAGATTTCCATTTTCAAAAGGATTGATCTCAAGTATTTTTAAATATGCTTCTGAGCCCAAAATGATAGGATGAAGATTGTTTTTATGTGTTTCATACCAATTGAAAAATAAATTCATTTCGCGTATAATTAATGAATCATTTTTATATTTTCCTGAATTTTCAGATTCGATCCCTTTAAAGATCAGATGATGTATTAAAAGAAAATCTTTTTCGTTTAAAGCTGTTTTCTTCTGACTTAAATCTTTAATGTATAATGTCACTTCCTGAAAATTAATTGCTTCAAGATGGTTCTGCATGCTTTTCCCTGTAATAGTAAGCCCGTCATTTATAACAGATTTAGTTTCTTCAAGTGTTAGAAAATTTCCGTTTAAATAAATGCTTTTAAAAATAAATTCCAGTTCTAAGTTTTTTGAAATTTGGCGCAATTCAAAATGATTAAAGGATTGGATTTTGTTTTTTAAGATTTCAATTTCATCCAGTATAGTTTGAACAGAGGATATGATGATAGAATTTATTTCCTTTTTGTTGTTTTGAATTTCTTGCTCTGCCAAAAGAAGGGCTTTTAATGCAAATTCTTCATCACCAATTTCATAAAGAATCTTTTCTTTAAGCCATGCAATCATTAAAGTTTCATAGTCAATTTCTAAAAGCTGTGCTAGTCTTGAAATTTGATCTTTAGTTGGTTTTCGTGTGCCTGATTCAAATTTACTAATCAATGCCTGATCGATACTTAAAAGCTGAGCTACTTCGCGGGTTTTATATCCTTTTTGTTCCCTGGCATTTTTTAGAAGCGATTTCATTTATAAATGATTTTTAATGTCTTGACAAATTTAGTCATTTTTAATTGTACAAAAAAAAGCAACATTTTAGGTGTTGCTTTGTGGTTTTTATTTTGGAGGTAACGAACCGTCTTTTCTCATTTCTTTAACTACAGCCTGCATAATTGCATCAACAGTAGATCCTAGATCTGTTACATAATCTGATTTTGTAGTTCCCGTCCAGATTAATTTATTTTCTTTTAATGAAAAAATATTGGTTTCAACCATATACGATGTCGTTTCCTGATAATATCCCGGATCGTAGAATGCAGGGGAGTACATTCCGTACCAGTTCCCAAAACCATAACCGTACATTCCGGAATAAATACCATCAAAACCCCCATAATAGATACCGGTATAACTTCCGGGTACATAAGTGGTCTCTTTTTCGGCACTCACTAAGCGCATAGTAATAACACCGTCAAAGTTTTCGTCTTGCAGGATTTTTAATTTTTGTTCCTGAGTAAGGTGTTTTACGGTTTCGTTCAGGTATTGATACGAAGTTTTAAATATTGGATTACTGGCGGCAATTCTGTTTTCAGCAACTCTTCTTGATGCTTCATCTTTTACTAATGCAACAACCAGAACTTTTTTGAAATGTTCCTGAGCAACTGTTATTTTAGGATCTCGCCAGCTATTAACAATAGAAGTGTTACTGCTACAACCTGAAATTGCCATAACGGCAATAAACAAAATGAAGTACTTTTTCATATTTTAAAGTTAATTGTTTCTATAAAATTAACGATAAAATATTAATAAACAATTCTTTACAATAAAATTAAAAAGTATTGTTAATTGTAAGCTTTCTTGATTCGGTCTAAATCTCGTTTTGTGTCCTGCTCTTTCAGAGATTCACGTTTATCGTAGTTTTTCTTTCCTTTACAAAGACCTATTTGTAATTTGGCAAGTCCTTTTTCATTGGTAAAGAGTTTCAGCGGAACAATTGTTAATCCTTTTGCCTGAACACTTTTGTGAAGGCTTTTTAATTCTTTTTTGTTCAAAAGCAATTTACGTTCGCTTCTTGATTTATGATTAAACTGATTGCCAAATGAATATTCTTCAATATAGGTATTGATAGCAAAAAGTTCAAGGTTAGTAAACTCACAAAAGCTTTCTGTAATGTTAGCTTTTCCCAGACGAATAGATTTAATTTCGGTTCCGGATAATACAATTCCTGCAGTGTACGTATCGATTATCTCATAATCAAATCGTGCCCTTTTATTAAGTATGTTGACTGTTTTTAACATGGTGCAAATGTAAACAAAATTGAAAAACTTTGACAATCAAAGATAATTAAAGATTTTTTTTAATCTATGATTTAAATCATTTTTGCCCATAAAGCTTACGACTAAGTTTGTTAAATAATTTAAAAAATAAACTTAAAATGAAAAAACT
Organism: Flavobacterium chilense; assembly: GCF_001602525.1. Lineage (GTDB taxonomy): Bacteria > Bacteroidota > Bacteroidia > Flavobacteriales > Flavobacteriaceae > Flavobacterium > Flavobacterium chilense. Next base: position 1,173,926 of record NZ_LSYT01000001.1, on the reverse strand, counting down.
TTTAACATTCGTAAGTATTGCATTAATTGGATTAACTGCAAAAGCGCAAGATTCAAATCAGGGTTTAAAAGGGGCCTGGTTTGCAACATCCCAATTTGGTTATCAGCAAACTAAAACTGCCGATGTAAAGAATACGAGTTTATCTGTATTGCCAATTGTAGGTACATTTGTCACGCCTTCGGTTGCTGTAGGTGCGGGTATAGGATATATTAACATTAAAGCAGATTCAGATGCGGGAACTGCAGCAAAAACAGATTTAATTGTTATTGAACCTTTAGCCAGAAAATATTGGAATATTGCCGGTTCTTTGTATTTCTTTGGGCAATTAGCATTGCCTGTAATTACGGGAAAAGAAAAAGAAAGTGAGTTAAAAGTTACTCAGGTTGGTGTTGCAGTATCAGGAGGATTTGATTACTTTATTACAAAAAACTTCTCAGTTGAGTTTTCATATGATTTGGCAAACTTTACTTCTACAACTCTGGATCCTAAAAATGGCGAAAAAACAACTGTAACTAATTTTGGATTAGCACATGTAGCAAATGTTGATTCGTATTATAACACAGCTTTGAAAGGAAGTGCACCAAATCTAACATCTCCGCTTTCTTTTGGATTTAAATTCATATTCTAAATTTTAATGAATTGTTTTAGGTCAATTCGTTAATTTTGCAAAAAAGACCGTACTTTTTCAAGGACGGTCTTTTAGTATTATTTAAAATATATAACATGGAAAATCAGTCAAAAGACCCTCTTCACGGAGTTACACTTCAAAAAATAGTAGAAGCATTAGTAAATCATTATGGTTTTGATACCTTGGCAGAATTAATTCCTGTAAAGTGTTTTATTTCGAATCCAAGTGTAAAATCCAGTTTGACTTTTTTAAGAAAAACCGATTGGGCTCGTAAAAAGGTAGAAGATTTATATGTGAAATCGTTACCTAAATTTGTTGAATAATTACAATTTATAAGAAATCATAACACCTCCACGATACGGAAGCCATTCTCCACTTTTGTTCCAGTTTACCGTTTTTTCATATCTGCCAGGAGTTCCGTCATTATAATATCCATGATAGAAACCTTGATGCCAGCCACCTCCTGCAAAAATATCGATTAAAAACTTATCACTTAGTTTGATGTTATATCCAACTGTAACACCTAAGCGATAACCAAAACCGTGTTCATATTTGTTAGTATCCCAGTAATTCCATTTTTGAATTTTGTACATGTCTGGTCCGGCATGTCCACCTATATAAAATCCATTGTATTTTTCTTTAAAGTGGTAACGTACTTCGGGAGTTAATGTATAAAACTCCATAGGGCTGTGACCATTAAAAGACTGCCAGAAAGAAGCCATTACATCAACACTAAAAGTCATTTTATCGCCAATGCTAGTTTCAATACCTACATTAGGTATTGCTAATAAAGCGGTTGCGGCATTAAATTTAACAAAGGTTTGACTTTGAGATTGAATCGAAAAAAAAAGAACAAGGGCAATAAGTATTTTTTTCATAAAAGTAAGGCTTTCGTGGTATTTAAATAAAGCTTCAGTGCTTATTTCGCGTGCAAATATAACGCAAACCACAGATTACTATTATATGATAACTTTAATTTAACAAGAATATTTTTTTGCAGTATGAAATGAAATTACTTAGGTTCTAATAAAGAATAAATTACCTTGTCTAAAAAGCGGCCTTCATAAAAATCAGATTCTTTTAAATGTGCTTCTTTTACAAAGCCACATTTTTGTAATACTTTTTCGGAGGCATAATTTTCCGGATCAATTATGGCTTCAATAGAGTGTAAATTTAAATCTTCAAAGCCATAAGTAATTAATCGGTTTACAGCTTCGGGAATAATTCCTTTACCATGAAACTCAGGTAATAAAATATAACCAATTTCAGCACGATAATTTTCAGGCTGTAATCTGTAATAACCAATAATGCCTAATAATTTAGAATTGTCTTTTAATGTTATTCCCCAATTAATTCCCATATTAGTTATGATTTTATCTTCAATCATAGCAATATGTTCCAAAGCGTCTTCAGAATTTTTTACCAATGGACGTGGAATATATTTCATGGTTTCAGGATTTGAACGTAATTCAAAAACTTCGTTAACATCTTCGTCTGTTATTCTTCTTAAAAGTAAACGTTCTGTATCTAATACAGGAAATGGAGTAAAGTTAAATTGTAACATTTTCGTGGATTATAATATTGTGATACTAAATTTTGAATGAAAAATTTGTTTTGGATCTAAAACTAGTATTCCTTCTTTTTTAAATAAATTTCCTGAATTTTCGGAAGTGTCAGAATAGCCCAGCCAAGGCTCGATACAAACAAATGGTGCCTGATCTTTAGTCCATATTCCTAAACTCGGAAAATCTTCAAAATCAACTTTTACATAAGGTATTGAATTTTCGAGAATAGTTAATGAATTTGATTTTAATGTTTTAAAAATTAATGCATCATTTTCAAACAGTTGATAATGTAAAGGAACAAGATTGTTTTTGGTCTCCAAAATTTTGGTTTGATTCGAAATTAAATCATTCTCCAAAAGATAATATTTTAAAATCTCCTCTTTTTCAAATTGAAAAGCATAATTTTCAAAATTGTCAGGCAATGCTATTGCAGGATGAGCTCCAATTGAAAACGGCATTTTAGAATTATCTTTATTGATTACTTTATATTCAATGTTTAATGAGGCTTCTTCAAGAGTATATATCAGTTGTAATTCAAAATCAAAAGGATATTTTTTCAAAGTTTCAGGAGTTGAATTCAATGAAAAAATGGCACTATTTTCAGTTCTGTCGATCAATTGAAATTCCATATCACGTGCAAAACCATGTCTTGATAATTGATATTCTTTTCCGTCAATTGTATAACTGTTATTTTTTAAAGTTCCCACAATAGGAAAAAGTACTGGTGAATGCTTTGCCCAGAATTTAGGATTGCCTTCCCAGATATATTCTTTATTCTGATTGTTTTTTAATGAAAATAATTCAGCTCCGGAGTGGTTTATAGTTGCAGTTAGGGTTGAATTTGAAATAGTTGTATTCAAAATTTTTAAGATTGTAAGGGGTTAATTTTATATTGATGTAAATATATTTGATAAATTTTATTTTTTCAGGAAAATCCTTCAAAATATTTTTTTGATAAAATTTTGCTAAAATTGAATTTATGATTCTCATTTTCTCTGTAAATAGCTTTTTTTTTCATTAATTTGCTACATAAACAGCTAAAAAATATGAAAATACAATCTTCAAAAGCCTTATTAACCATGGCTTTGTTTGTTGGAATTTCCTCTGTATGGGCGCAACAAACGCCTGCACCAGCAGCAGTGAATCCAGTTAATAATTACAATTACCACGATGCGTTTGGGCCAAATTTTTATACCAAGAACGGAACACCAACGCGATCTGCCAGCGGTCAGCCAGGAGTTGAATATTGGCAAAACAGAGCTGATTATCAGATAACAGCAAAGTTAAACGGAACAACAAATGAGATTGTTGGTACAGACGAAATCACCTATACGAATAACAGTCCGGATAAAATGTCATTTGTCTGGTTGAATTTAGATCAGAATTTATTCAAAGATGATTCCAGAGGAAATGCTGTTGTGCCTTTAACAGGAAGCCGTAATGGGGCACAGGGACAGGTTTTTGACGGAGGAAATAAAATCAAATCGGTAAAAGTGATTTCTGTTGGAAAGAAAACGACAGAAATTGAAGCAAAATACGTAGTTACAGATACCAGAATGCAAATCTTTCTTCCGGAAGTACTAGCATCAAAAGGAGGCTCTGTAAAAATTAAAATTGAATTCTCATTTATTGCTCCTTTTGAAGGATCAGACAGAATGGGAGTTTTAGAAACTAAAAATGGTAAAATTTTTACAATCGCACAATGGTATCCGCGTATGTGTGTGTATGATGATATAAAAGGCTGGAACACGGCACCTTATTTAGGAGCATCAGAGTTTTATTTAGAATATGGTAATTTTGATGTAAAACTTACAGTGCCTGCAAATCACTTTGTAGTAGGTTCAGGAGAATTAATAAACGGAGCAGAAGTATTACCTGCAGATCAGTTTAAGCGCTATAAAGAAGCTTCTTTAAGCGATAAAACAGTTTCGATACGTTCTGCTGAAGAAGTAGCTGCAACTGCAAATACAAATGCTTCAGGGCAAAAAACATGGCATTATCAAATAAAAAATGCCCGCGATTTTTCTTGGGCATCATCTCCGGCTTTTATTCTTGATGGAGCTAAAATTAATTTACCAAGCGGTAAAAAAGCTTTGGCTTTATCAGCTTATCCTGTAGAAAGTGCAGGAAAAGATGCTTACGGACGTTCGACTGAGTATGTAAAAGGTGCAATCGAGCATTATTCTAAGCAATGGTTTGAATATCCTTATCCGGTAGCGACAAACGTTGCAGGAAACGAAGGAGGAATGGAATATCCTGGAATTGTTTTTTGTGGATGGGAATCAAAAGGACAAGATTTATGGGGAGTAACAGATCACGAATTTGGACATATCTGGTTTCCTATGATTGTAGGTTCAAACGAAAGATTGTTTGGTTGGATGGATGAAGGCTTTAATACTTTTATCAATTCATTAAGTACTGCCGAATTCAATAAAGGAGAATATGTTGAAAAACCAACAGATTTACACAAAGGAGCAGAGTCATTTACAAGACCTGAATTAGAAACAGTAATGAGTTCTCCTGATAATATGAAAGAAGCTAATATTGGGATGTTGTGTTATTTTAAACCAAGTACAGCTTTAATAATTTTGAGAGAACAAATATTAGGAAAAGAGCGTTTTGATACTGCTTTCCGTACTTATATCCAACGTTGGGCTTATAAACACCCGCAACCTGATGACTTTTTCAGATCTATGGAAAATGTTGCCGGTGAAGATTTAAGCTGGTTCTGGAGAAGCTGGTTTGTAAACAACTGGCGCTTTGATCAGGGAATTAACTCAATTAAGTATATAAAAAATGACCCGTCAAAAGGTGTTGCTATAACAGTTGAAAACTTTGATAAAATGGCATTGCCAATTATTCTGGATGTGAAAACAAAAAGCGGAAAAGTTTCAAGAGTAAAAGTACCGGTAGATGTTTGGCAACGTAACAATGTCTGGACTTTTAAACATAATTCTACTGAAGAAATTGAAAGTATAACACTTGATCCGGATCATATTTTCCCTGATCATAATGATGCAAATAATATATGGACATCAGGAAATGGAAAAATAGAGAAAGATATAATTTTAGATGGTTATTTAGGATTATATTCAACTGCTAGAGCACCATTAAAAATTGAGTTTACAGAAAAAAACAGCACTTTGAATGTTGAAATTACAAACTATCCTAAGTTCTCAGTAGTGCCTGTTGAGAATGAAAAAGATACGTTTCAATCTACAGGAGCTGGGTTAAAATTTAAATTTAATGAGGCTAAAACAGGATTTGATATGATTATTCTGGGTAATGGACAAACAATTCCGTTTACTAAGAATTAAAAATACTTAAAATTAAAACTTTGTAAACCCGATAGTTATATTTTTCTATCGGGTTTTCTTTTGTTTAAAAACAACAAAACATTAAAAAAATGTTAGAATTTATTTTTTTTGTTTTGTAAATAAAAAAATAGTGTACTTTTGCACCGATGAATAAAATAAGTTTACATATAACTTCTTTGTCACGGACAAACTCACCGATTACTTCTCCCGAAGTACGGATACTATCTCTATAGTATTCACTGAGTTTTATAGCCGTATATTTATTCATATCCATTTTTCATTTTGAAATCACATAATTTGTCCATTGGACAAACATATCCTAAAAGTATTTATTATTTTGTAAATTTTCTTAATCAATATTTTGATTTTGAGAATGTTACTTCTATTTTGCTTAATTTTATTGGATTCAATTCTGGATTTCAAACTAAACAATATGCTTTAATTTTTAACTCTAACTTCAATTATTGAAATGAAGATCTCTATTGTTGTTACCCAGGAAGAACACTTCAAATTCGCACAGGAAATTTGCGATACGATAGAATCATCTGCCTTGTTGAGAGGTACGGGGATTGCTAAAAGAACTCCTGAGTATATTCAGAAAAAAATGTCGAATGGTGATGCAATGATTGCTCTGGCAGACGGGAAATTTGCTGGATTTTGTTACATCGAAAGCTGGCAACACGGAAAATTCGTAGCACATTCTGGGTTAATTGTACATCCGGACTACAGAAGTTTAGGATTGGCAAAAAAAATAAAATCAAAAGTTTTTGATTATTCTTTACAGAGATATCCGGATGCTAAGATATTTGGAATTACAACCGGTTTGGCTGTGATGAAAATCAATTCAGATTTAGGTTATAAGCCTGTTCCTTTCTCAGAATTAACAACAGATCCAAGTTTTTGGGCTGGATGCAAAACCTGTACAAATTATCAAATTCTGCAAAGCAAAGAAAACAAAATGTGTCTTTGCACTGGAATGTTATACGACCCAAAAGAAAAACAAAAAACACCACCAAGACATCCTTTTAATGAGGCTGTTTTAAGCAGACTTAAAAAAATTAAGCAAGCTTTATTCCTGAATAAAATATTGTCTGTTTTTTTAACTTAAAATTAAATTAGAAAAAATCTCAAACTGCTACATACGAAAGTATTAGCCAAAATTATAAAAAATGAAAAAAGTAGTATTAGCTTATAGCGGAGGATTAGATACCTCGTATTGTTTGAAATATTTAAAAAATGAAAAAGGATACGAAGTTCACACTGTTCTTGTAGATACAGGAGGATTTTCTTCAGAAGAATTAACAGCTATTGAAAAAAGAGCTTACGAGTTAGGAAGCGCACAGCATGCCAACTTAACGATTTTAGACAAATATTACGATAAAGCTATAAAATACCTGATTTTCGGAAATGTATTAAAGAACAATACATACCCATTATCAGTAAGTGCAGAGCGTGTTTTCCAGGCTATTGAAGCTATAAAATATGCGAAAAAAGTAGGAGCAACTGCAATCGCTCACGGAAGTACTGGTGCAGGAAACGATCAAATTCGTTTTGATTTGATTTTCCAGACAATTGCTCCGGAAATCGAAATTATTACGCCAATTAGAGATTTAAAATTGTCAAGACAAGAAGAAGTGGATTATCTGGCTCAAAACGGAGTTCACTATTCTTGGGAAAAAGCGCAATACTCTATCAATAAAGGACTTTGGGGAACTAGTGTTGGAGGAAAAGAAACTTTAACTTCAAGTCAGCCATTACCAAGTGAAGCATATCCTTCTCAATTGCAAAAAGAAGGTGAAGAGAAAGTAACACTTCATTTTGAACAAGGGGAATTAGTAGGTCTAAACGGAAAAACTGATAAACCTTCAAATAATATTGTGGCTCTTGAAAAATTGGCAAGTGCATATGCAATTGGTAGAGATATTCACGTTGGAGATACAATTATCGGAATTAAAGGAAGAGTTGGTTTTGAAGCTGCTGCGCCTTTAATCATCATCAAAGCGCATCATTTATTGGAGAAACATACTTTAGGAAAATGGCAGCAATATTGGAAAGAGCAACTAGGAAACTGGTACGGAATGTTATTTCACGAAGGTCAGTTTTTAGATCCAGTGATGAGAAACATTGAAACTTTCTTGCAAGACACACAAAAAACAGTAAACGGAACGGTTACAGTTTCATTAAAACCATATCATTTCTCACTTGACGGAATCGAATCTAAAAACGATTTGATGAACACAGGTTTTGGTCAATACGGAGAAATGAACAATGCATGGACATCTGACGATGCAAAAGGATTTATCAAAATTCTTGGAAATGCACAAAACATATTTTCATCTGTAAATCAATTAGATCATGATTAATGTCGGAATTATTGGTGGTTCAGGCTACACGGCTGGAGAACTCATCAGAATTTTAATGTATCATCCCAAAGTAAACATTGATTTTGTTTACAGTACTACAAATGCTGGAAAACCGCTTTCTATAGCGCACCAAGATTTGATGGGAGATATCGAAATGAATTTTACTGATGTCATAAATCCAGATGTGAATGTTGTTTTCTTGTGTTTAGGTCACGGAAAATCGATTTCATTTTTGAAAGAAAATCAGTTTGCAAGTCATACTAAGATTATCGATTTAGGAAATGATTTCAGATTGAATAAAGACGCTCATTTCGAAGGAAAAGATTTTGTTTACGGATTGCCTGAAATCAATAAAGCCGAAATCAAAAAAGCAAATTATATCGCAAATCCAGGTTGTTTTGCTACAGCTATTCAATTGGCTTTATTGCCTTTAGCAGAACATAATTTATTGAATAATGATGTTCATATTAATGCAACAACCGGAAGCACAGGAGCAGGAGTAAGTCTTTCAGAAACTTCTCATTTCAGTTGGAGAAACAACAATATGTCACATTATAAAGCTTTTGAGCACCAACATTTGGGAGAAATCGGAGAAAGTTTAGTTCAGTTGCAAGACGATTTTGACAGCGAATTACTTTTTATTCCAAACAGAGGAGATTTTCCAAGAGGGATTTTCGCAACGCTTTATACATTATGTGATGACAGTTTGGAGCAATTGGTTGCTAAATACGAGGATTTCTATAAAAACGAACCTTTCGTAACCGTAACCACAACAAACATCAACATGAAGCAAGTGGTGCAAACGAACAAATGTATCATTAGTTTATTGAAAAAAGGAAACCGGGTTCTCATAACATCAATTATCGATAACTTAACCAAAGGTGCTTCAGGACAAGCGATTCAAAACATGAATTTAATGTTCGGTTTAGAAGAAACCACAGGTTTACATTTGAAACCAAGCGGATTTTAATAAAAGTAAAATGTTAGAAGTTAGATGTTAAACGTCTTTACTTAAACTTCTCACATTTTACAAATAACATTTAACTTTTCAAAAAATGAACTTATTCAACGTTTACCCATTATACGACATCACTCCAGTAAAAGCAGTAGATTGTACAATCATTGACGACAAAGGAGTAGAATATTTAGATTTATACAGCGGACATGGTGTGATTTCTATCGGACACACACAGCCAGATTATGTTGCAAAATTGAAGAATCAGATAGATAACTTAGGTTTTTATTCGAATGCGATTCAAAATCCTTTACAGGTGGAATTGGCTCAGAAATTAGGAAAACTTTCTGGTCTTGAAGATTACGAATTGTTTTTATGCAGTTCTGGCGCCGAAGCCAATGAAAATGCTTTAAAATTAGCTTCTTTCCATAACGGAAAATCAAGAGTAGTGGCTTTTCATAACTCTTTCCACGGAAGAACTTCTGCAGCTGTTGCTGTTACAGATAATAAAAAGATCGTTGCGCCAATTAATGCACAGCAAGTTGTTACTTTTTTACCTTTAAATCAAATCGAATTAGTTGAAGCTGAATTAGCTAAAGGCGATGTTACAGCAGTAATTATCGAAGGAATTCAAGGAGTTGGAGGTTTAGACCAAGGGACAACTGAATTTTTTCAGGCTTTAGAAAAAGCATGTAAAAAACATGATGTTGTTTTGATTTTAGATGAAGTGCAATCAGGATATGGAAGAAGCGGGAAATTCTTCGCTTTCCAACACCATGGAATCAATGCTGATATCATTTCAGTTGCAAAAGGAATGGGGAACGGATTTCCAGTTGGAGCCATTTTAATTTCTCCAAAATTCGAAGCAAGTTTCGGATTATTAGGCACAACTTTCGGAGGAAGCCATTTGTCTTGTGCAGCAGGAATTGCAGTTTTGGATGTAATTGAAAAACTGAATTTACAGAAAAATGTAAATGAAGTTTATGAATATTTTTTAGAAAAAATCAAAGAAGTTGAAGGAATCAAACAAGTAAAAGGAAAAGGCTTAATGCTTGGAGTTGAGTTTGATTTTGATGTAGCGGCTTTAAGAAAGAAATTAATCATCGAAAAACACATTTTTACAGGAAGCGCCAACAACAAAAATCTATTAAGAATTTTACCGCCATTAACTGTGAAAAAAGCGGATATCGATACGTTTGTAAAAGCTTTAAAAGAAAGTTTAGAAGAACTTTAATCGTTTAATCGTTAATTCGTTTAATCGATTAACCGGTTAAACGAATTAACGATTAAACCAACTAACCAATTAAACCCAAAAAATGAAACCATTATCAATTGAAACACGCAATGCGGTTTTGCGGACTATGGCAAAGCTGGTCGAGCAGGAGCGGAATGAGATAATCTTGACTAATCAGGAAGATCTTGCCGATTACGACGGCTCAGATTTAGCGATGGAAGAACGCTTGAAAGTAGATGATAAAAAAGTCGATGAGATGATTTTATCATTAAACCAACTAGCTTCTCAGGAAGATCCCGTTGGCGTTGAGCGTTTCCATTTTACACACGATAATGGAATAAAAGTTATAAATAAAACCGCTGCTTTCGGAACGATTTTAATTATTTACGAATCGCGCCCAGATGTTACAATAGAAGCGGGCGGAATCGCTTTTAAATCCGGAAATAAGATTTTATTAAAAGGCGGAAAAGAGTCTTTAAAATCAAATTTGAAAATCGCAAGCCTTTGGCATAAAGCTCTAGAAGAAAACGGAGTTTCGAAAGACTGGGTAGAATATCTGAATTACAACAGAGCAGAAACTCAGGCATTTTTAGAAAAACCAACTCAAAAAGTTGATTTAATTGTTCCAAGAGGAGGAGAAAAATTAATTGAGTTTGTAAAAGCACACGCAACCTGTCCTGTAATCGTAAGCGGACGAGGAAATAATTTTGTTTACGTTCATAAAGATGCTGATAGAGATTTAGCTTTAAAAGTAATTTTAAATGCCAAAACTTCTAAAATTTCAGCCTGTAATGCATTAGATAAAGTTTTAATAGATTCTAAACTTCCAAATTTTGAAGGTTTTACAGCAATGCTGATTGAGGCTTTAATAGAAGCAAAAGTGGAAGTTATTGTAGATAAGTCTTTAGAAAATTTCGAAAATACGAAAACGCTTCAAAACGAAGATATTTGGTACGAAGAGTTTTTGGATTATAAAATCGTAATTGGAACAATCGATTCTCAGGAACATGCCATTGATATGATTAATAAATACTGTGGAGGACATTCTGCAGCAATTATTACCAGAGATAACGAAGTTGCACAGGAGTTTATGGAAGCAATAGATGCCGCTGCAGTGTACCAAAATGCATCAACCCGTTTTACAGACGGCGGGCAATTTGGCTTGGGAGGAGAATTAGCGATAAGCACTGATAAATTGCATCAACGCGGTCCAATTGGACTTCAGCATCTTGTAACAAACAAATGGTACGTGTATGGAGAAGGACAAATTAGGTAATTAGACTTTCTCAGATTGTTAGACTTCTTAGAATTTTAGATTTTAAATTGATGATTAACGATTTTTGATTTCAGATTATTAGAATTTAATTATAGATAAAGCTTTGCGAACTTAGCGTTTGCAAACAGAAACAATATAAAAAAACCTTGCGCCCTTTGCGTTAAAAATAACTTAGTGCCTTAGCGCCTTCGTGGCAAAAACAAAAGACATGGCAAAAAAACGGATTTTATTAAAAATAGGAAGTAATACTTTAACCAAAGAAACCAATCATATTTCGCGGGGAAAGATTGAAGACCTCGGAATACAGATTGCAGCTTTAAACGACGAATATGAATTTATCATAGTGAGTTCAGGAGCAATTGCGGCGGCAAAGCAGTTTGTAAAGCTGGATAATCAGGATAAAGATGTTTTTGTAAAACAGGCTTTAGCTTCAATCGGACAGCCTCATTTAATGCGGATTTATAATGAAAATTTCAAGGATTTGGGACTAAATACTTCGCAGTGTTTACTTTCTTATTCTGATTTCGAAAAAGAGCAAACTAAAAAGAACATTGTAAATACTATTAATGTACTGGTTAAAAATAATTACATTCCGATTATCAATGAAAATGATACCGTTGCGACAGATGAGATTCGGTTTGGAGATAATGATAAATTAGCGGCTTTAACGGCGGTTCTTTTAAATGTTGATATTCTGATAATTGCTACCAATACAAACGGAATTTACACGAAAAATTCTATTCATGATGAAATTCCGGAAACGATTAAATTAGTAAATGATTTAAAAACATTGGAAAAAGAAATCGGCGAATCAAAATCATCACACGGAACAGGCGGAATGCAGTCTAAAATAGAAGCAGCCGCAATAGCAAAAGCAGCCAACATAGAAACCTGGATCGTCAACGGATTAAACGATAATTTTATTTTAAAGGCATTAAAGGACGAAATTCCTTTTACCAAGATTATTTAATAGTTTATATAGCCACGAATTCACGAATTAATATTCAAAGATTATCAAAACTAATTCGTGAATTCGTGGCGAAAAAAAACAAACTCAAAACAAAAAGACATGAATTATATTTCAATACAAGATATCGACTCATTATCAAAATGGGTTAAAAGCGCGATCAAGATCAAAAAAGATCCGCTTAAAAATAAAAAATTAGGTAAGAACAAAACCTTAGGAATGTTATTCTTCAACCCGAGTTTAAGAACGCGTTTGAGTACTCAAAAAGCAGCTTTAAACTTAGGAATGAACGTTATGGTAATGAATTTTACCAACGAAGGATGGACGTTAGAATTCGAAGACGGAGCTGTAATGAATTCTGGCGCTTCAGAACATATTAAAGAAGCTGCAGAAGTAGTTTCTCAATATTGTGATATTATCGCAATCCGTGCTTTTGCAGGTTTGGTAGATAAAGAAAAAGATTATCAGGAAACTGTAATTTCAGGATTTTTGAAGTATGCAACAGTGCCAATCGTAAACATGGAAAGCGCTGTTCGTCATCCAATGCAGTCTTTGGCAGATGCCATTACAATGGAAGAATACAAAACAAAACACAAACCAAAAGTGGTACTTTCGTGGGCACCACATCCAAAAGCTTTACCTCAGGCAGTTGCCAATTCATTTGTAGAAATGATGCAGATGCAAGAAGATATGGATTTTGTAATTACACACCCAGAAGGTTATGAACTAAGCCCGGAAATTACAAAAGACTGTACAATCGAATACGATCAAAACAAAGCGTTCGAGAATGCCGATTTCGTTTACGTAAAGAACTGGAGTAATTTCAACGATTACGGAAAAGTAACCAACAGTGACCCAAATTGGACCGTTAGAGCCGAAAAAATGGCGTTAACCAACAACGGAAAATTCATGCACTGTCTTCCAGTTCGTCGTAACGTTATTGTAAGCGACGAAGTTTTAGACGGAGAAAATTCAATCGTAATCGAACAAGCGAATAACAGAACGTATTCGGCACAATTAGTTTTACAAAAGATTCTTAAAAAATTGTAAATTTAGGGGCAAAGGCTCAAAGCTCCAAAGGTTCAGAGGTTTTACAGCCTTGAGAAACCTTTGAACCTCTGAACCTCTGAACCTCTGACCCTTGAAAGAAATGAACGTATCAGTAATAAAAATAGGTGGAAACATCATCGACAATCCAGCAGAATTAGAGCAATTCTTAACCGATTTCTCTAAAATTGAAGGCTATAAAGTTTTAGTTCATGGCGGAGGAAAATCGGCTACAAAAATGGCTCAGAGTATTGGTTTGGTTCCGCAAATGATTGACGGGCGCCGAATTACAGATGCTCCAATGTTAGACGTTGTAGTAATGATTTACGCCGGGCAAATCAATAAACATATTGTAGCGCAATTGCAGGCAAAAGACAATAACGCAATTGGTTTTTCTGGAGCTGACGGAAATTTAATTCAGTCAACAAAAAGAAATCACCCCACAATTGATTACGGATTTGTAGGCGATGTAAAACAAGTCAATACCAAATTACTGGCAACTTTATTAGAAGCAGGAGTTGTTCCTGTTTTCTGTGCGATTACACACGATAAAAACGGACAATTACTAAACACAAATGCTGATACCATTGCAAGCGAATTATCAATTGCATTGTCAGAAGTTTTTGACGTCACGCTGACATATTGTTTTGAAAAACAAGGTGTTTTGCAAGATTCAGAAGACGATTCATCTGTAATAACAGAAATCAACGAAGCCTTGTACAATCAACTAAAAGAAGAAAAAGTAATCCATTCCGGAATGATTCCGAAACTGGATAATTGCTTCAACAGTTTATCAAGAGGTGTAAAGAAAATCAAAATTGGGCATCACAGGATGCTTCAAAATTCAGATATTCCGCACACAACGATTACATTATAAAAAATGTTACCACGAATTGACACCAATTTTCTCTGTTAAAAGAGAAAATAATTTTAGACGTACATTAAAAAGTTTATTTTGATTTTAAATCTGTAATAAAAAAATAATTTGTGAAAATACGTGTAATTAGTGGCAAAAAAACGGAACTGCGCAGTGCTTTTAAATATTAATTTAAGAAATTTGCGCAAATTAAAAATGTCGCATATTATTTAGTTAAGAAAGTAAAAGCTTAAAAAAAACTTAGCGACTTAGCGCCTTTGTGGCAAGAGCACAACAAAATGAAAAATATAGATACGCTTACCCAGGAAGCAATTAGTTTATTAAAAAGCCTAATCGAAACCCCTTCATTTTCGAGTGAAGAAGATCATACGGCGCTTTTAATCGAAAATTGGTTCAATCAAAATGAGATTCCTTTCAAAAGAGAAAACAATAATGTGTGGGCCTTCAACAAGTATTTCGACGAAAAGAAACCAACACTTTTACTAAACTCGCATCACGATACCGTAAGACCAAACCAAGCTTATACAAACGATCCGTTTAAAGCAATCGAAAAAGACGGAAAATTATTTGGATTAGGAAGTAACGATGCCGGTGGATGTCTGGTTTCCTTATTAGCAACATTTGTTCACTTTTACGAAAATCAAAACCTTTCCCATAACATTGTAATTGTGGCTTCCGCCGAAGAAGAAAGCAGCGGAAAAAATGGATTAAACAGCGTTTTAAAGAGTCTTCCGGAATTAGATTGTGCGATTGTTGGAGAACCAACTTTAATGCAATTAGCCGTTGCCGAAAAAGGTTTATTGGTTTTAGACGTAAAAGTAAAAGGAACTGCAAGTCACGCCGCGCATCAAAACGACGATAATGCCTTATACAAATCAATTCCGGTAATGGAATGGTTTAAAAACTATAAATTCGACAAAATCTCAGACGTTCTTGGCCCTGTAAAAATGACCGTGACACAAATTAATGCAGGAAAACAACACAACGTTGTGCCGTCAGAATGTGATTTAGTTGTGGATATTCGTGTAACAGACCGTTACACAAATGCTGAAATTCTGGAAGTGGTTAAAGCAAATGTAAATGCCGAAGTAACACCAAGATCAATGCATTTAAATGCATCATCAATTCCAATTGGGCATGGTTTAGTTCAGGCTGGAATTGCATTAGGAAGAACAACGTATGGTTCGCCGACGCTTTCAGATCAGTCTGTTTTAAGCTGTCAGTCATTAAAATTAGGACCAGGAGAAACGTTGCGTTCACATTCTGCAGACGAATTTATTTTTGTAAATGAAATTGAAGAAGGAGTCGACCTGTATATCAAAATACTAACTGATTTCTTTAAATTATAATATTTTTTAGGAGCTAATCCCGCTATCCGTTCCAATCTTTTGTGCCGAACCCCGGCACAAAAGGATTTCCACTACTATCGGGGCTAGAAACACCATCAGTATAAACAATGACATTAGATCTAAATTAGAAAACAATCTAAGAAGTCTAAAATCTAAGAAGTCTAAAAATCTAAGTTATGAAACTTTGGGAAAAAGGAATACCAACAGATAAACAGATCGAACAATTTACAGTCGGAAACGACAGAGAATTGGATTTGGTTTTAGCAAAATATGATGCTTTAGGTTCAATTGCACATGCCAAAATGTTGGGACAGATCGGTTTATTGACTCAAGAAGAAACAACATCTTTAGTTGATGCATTAAACGAAATCATCGCTGATATCGTAGTTGGAAATTTCGAAATCGAAGATAGTTTCGAAGATGTACATTCTAAAATCGAATATCTTTTAACAGTAAAACTAGGCGATGCAGGAAAGAAAATCCACACGGCACGTTCTCGTAACGATCAAGTTTTAGTGGATGTTCATTTGTATTTAAAAGACGAATTAAAAGCAATTAAAGAACAAGTAAAAACCTTGTTTGATTTGTTGATGGAATCGGCAGAAAAACATCAAAATGTTTTATTGCCAGGTTATACGCATTTGCAAATCGCAATGCCATCATCCTTCGGAATGTGGTTTTCAGCTTATGCTGAAAGTTTAATTGATGATATTACAATGTTAAATGCAGCTTCAAAAATTGTAGATCAGAATCCATTAGGTTCTGCTGCAGGTTACGGAAGTTCATTTCCAATCAACAGAACATTTACAACAAAAGAATTAGGTTTTGAAACTTTAAAATACAATGCTGTTGCAGCTCAAATGAGCCGTGGAAAAGCGGAGAAAACGGTTGCTTTTGCGATGACAAGCGTTGCAGGAACATTATCAAAATTTGCGATGGACGTATGTTTGTATATGAGCCAGAATTTCGACTTTATTGGTCTTCCTGCGCATCTTACAACAGGTTCCAGTATTATGCCTCACAAGAAAAATCCGGATGTTTTCGAATTAATCAGAGGAAAATGTAACAAGATTCAGGCACTTCCATACGAAATCACATTAATCACAAATAATCTTCCAAGCGGTTATCATAGAGATTTGCAGCTTTTAAAAGAAGGTTTGTTTCCGGCAATTCAAAACCTGAAAGCTTGTTTAGATATTGCTATATTTTCAATTAAAGATATTACGGTTAAAGATCATATTTTAGAAGATAAAAAATACGATTACTTGTTTACGGTTGATACTTTAAACGAAATGGTTGTAGAAGGAATGCCGTTTAGAGATGCTTATAAAGCCGTTGCAGAACAATTAGAAGCAGGAACATACAAATCCCCAAAGGAAACCAAACACACGCACGAGGGCAGTATCAACAATTTATGCTTAGATGCGATTAAAGATAAAATGAAAGCAGCTTTTTAAATTGTTTTCCCCATAAAAAAACCGATTTGTTTATCAGACAAATCGGTTTTTTTATGCAAAATTTTAGTGTATTACTAACTTTTATTATTGCAACTGGCAGATATTGTACCAGTAGTACTAACTTGGAGGGTTGCTCCGGCACCACAGGATTTGTTGGTTACATATTCTTCAACTTTTCCTATCGGAATTGTGGTGTAAGTATAAGAAGGTTTATTTACTGTTGTGCCAAAATCCATTGGACCTTTTCGGCAATGATCGAATACAATTCCAACAGTACCACCATCTGTGCTTATATATTCTTTAAATACTTTATCAACTTTGGCGAAATCAGTTCCTTCAACATAGCAAGTAGCGTTTTTAGCTCCTCCACCCAGACCAATTGCAAGAGAACCCGGCTCTGATGTGTTGTAATAGCAATTCAGAATATGAATTTCTGCATTTCTGGCACGGGGCATTCTTTGTTTGCAGCCTTCTGCCCAGTAACAATTTTTAAAAGTTATACTATAATGTCCATCAGCAGGAAAATCATTTTTTCCTGAGCCAATAAGATCACTAAATCTATGATCTTCAGCTCCTCCGGAACCTCCGGATTTTGGAGCTTTTAAATATGTGAATTTACACCATGAAACGGTAACATTATCTGTTTTTCCTTTATTATCATAATTACCATCCTGACCATCCTGAAATTCGCAATGATCTACCCAAAGATTAGTACAATCTGCAGTCAAATTATCCTGACCATCAATGTCATAAGCACCAGGTCCAACAAAAATAAGATTTCTGATAATTACATTATTAGAACCAGATTTTAAATATAAAATTCCGGCTCCGGGATTAGATTGGTTTTCGTTCACAAGTTTAGCGCCAGGGAGTCCAATAATAGACTTATTTGAAACTATTTGTTGTATAGGCTGCCCGCTGGGTATAGTTATTATTCCAGATACTAAAATTACTTCAGGAGTTGGCAGTTTTATTTTTGCGAGCAAATCCTCATAAGTTTTTACAATTACAGGAGTCGAAGTTCCGCCTCCAGTTGTGGCAGCACCAAATCCCTCTGGTGAAACCATATAATAATTTTGTGCAGAGAGATTGAATAAACTCAATACAAAAAAGAGTAAGAAAAGATTTTTTTTCATTTTTAAGTCAGTTTTTTGGTTTTGTTCAGATAGTTAAATGTAATCGATTACACAAATCTAATTTAATAATGTTTACAAACTATAATTTTAATGAAATATTATAATTGAACATAAAAATTTTTAATTATTCGTTTTTTACTTAGTAAGTATTTTTTTACTATGGAAGATTTTATTAAAACAAAAAAGAGTATTTTTGAGTATGCTATAAAATTCAAAAGATGAATAAATTTGATGATCAGGCCACTAAAGAACTATTAGAACGGAATTTAATTACAGAAAATCAATATCAGGAAATTACTTCATACCGAAATTTGAATATTTTTTCGTTAAATGCAGAATTGAAATTATTTCTCTATTTATCGGTTTTGCTATTTACATCAGGTATTGGAGTTTTAATTTATAAAAATATTGATAGTATTGGTCATATTGCCATTCTTTCCTTATTATTAATTGTTATTGGAATCTGCTTTTATTTCTGTTTTAAAAACTCAAAAGGTTTTCAGAAACAAGAAACAGCTTTCGAAAATCCGGTCTTAGAATATTTGGTTTTAGCAGCCAGTATTCTCACCTGTATTTTTATAGGATATCTGCAATTTCAATATAAACCGTTTGGCACACATTACGGACTAGCTACTTTAATCCCAACAGTAGTAAGTTTCTTTTGTGCTTACTATTTTGATAATAAAAGTGTTCTGGCAATCGCGATTACAGGTTTGGCAGCTTATGTCGGACTTTCGGTCACACCTCAGGACTTATTAAATAATATTAATTTCTATGCTGATCAAAGCTTAAGTTATTCAGCAATAATGTTAGGTATTTTGCTTATTTTATGGACGATTTACAGTTCTAGAATCGAGTTAAAAACGCATTTCAATCTTATCTATTTAACTTTTGCTTTACACATTATAAGTATTGCGGCAATTAATAGTTTAGTAAATTATTACGAAGATGCTATTTGGTTTCTTTTTGTAATTGTTTTAGCAGCTTCCTCTTATTATTTCTATAAAATTAGTCATAAACTTAAAGCAATTTCATTGTACGTTTTTATGATTGTTTACGCCTATATTGGTCTGAATATATTTTTAATACGAATTTTTGAAAATGTTGATTTCTCAGATGTTTGGGAGTTATTTATCTTAATTCTTCCATTTTATTTTATAGGCTCGATTGTGATGTTTATAAAATTGATTAAAAACTTTAATAAAGCAATTGCGGTATGATAGTACATGATAAAAGCTCATTAGAAAATTTAAGCTTAGTTGAAGAAGCCAATTCTTTACAATTGGCAGGTTTTATTAGTAAAGAACAAAAAGATCTGATTAAAAAAGAATTGCCTGCTTTTAGAAGGCAGAGTAACCTATTGGTACGATTAGGATTCTTTTTGCTCGGTGCCTTTTTTTATTTATCAATTTGCGGTGTAATTGCATTACTCGGATTGACGGGTTCTAATTCTGAACGTACTTTTTTTAATATTTGCTGTTATATTTTTGCAGCTGTTGGTTTTGCCGGCGCCGAAATTTTGGCCAATCAAAAATATTACGGACATGGTTTGGATGATGCTTTTGTTTTAGGAGCAATTTTAAATATAGGATTTGCTATTGCAATTACAACAGAAGGTTATGAATTAAACATTGCTTTTTTTGTTGCCGTAACTTCTTTTTTAATGTATAGAAGGTACCTTCATTTGCCATCTTTACTGGTTTTTTGTTTTGCAGCTTCGGCAGTCCTGTTTTACGGAATGTTTGAATTTGGGCTTATAGGACAAACGATTTTACCATTTGTTGTAATGCTCGTTTCGGCGTTGTTTTATTTTGTAACCAAAAGAATAATTAATAATCTCAAAAAAAGTTATTTCTATAGCGGACTTTTACTAGCCAATAGTTTCTGTTTGATACTCTTTTATCTTTCTTGTAATTATTTGGTAGTAAGAGAACTATCATTAGAATTATTAGGAAATGAAGTGAGGGCAGGCAGTGATATCCCGTTTGCTTTTTTCTTTTATGCTTTTACTTTTATTGTTCCTGTTGTGTATTTGGTTCAGGCTTTAAAAACAAAAGATAGAATCATGCTTTGGATAAGTTTTTTAGCTATTGCATTTTCAATATTTACCATTCGGTTCTATTACTCAGTTTTACCAATAGAAATAGCACTTACCTTGGGCGGATTAGTTTTGTTTGCTATAACTTATTTCTCAATCAAAAAAATAAAAGATAATGAAATTGGTTTGACATTTAAACCGGACCGAATCAATAATTCGAATGCTATTCTGAATGCTGAAAATTTAATTGTGGCTTCAGCATTTGGTTTAAAACCGGAAGTAAAAGCAGAAAATTCTCCAATGGATTTTGGAGGCGGAGGTTTCAGCGGAGGAGGTTCAGAAGGAAGTTTTTAATTAATTGTTAATTGTGAAATAAAAAAGTGAGATGTCAACTTTGTAAAGCCTGCATCTCACTTTTATTAATATCATTTCACATTTTACACTTTACTTTTCAACGCTTCAGCATCAATATCACTATGAGAAACATCATAAACAGCTTTTCCGTTTCTTATTAATATCAATTGTGGCGATTCATGATATACATTAAATCTGCTGGCAATTTCATTTGATATATCGCGATGTGCAATCAAATCTAAAAAATAAGCAGCAACTGTATCATTTAAATCGTATTCACGTTCAAATTGTTTCAGTGCCATACGGCTAATACTGCATCTTGTACTGTGTTTAAAAATAACCACTGGTTTTTCATTAGAGATCGCTTCAATTTCCATTAATTGAGCGATGTCAGTTAATTCTGTCCAGTTTACATTGCTTTTTGGAGATTCTGTGTTGTCTGAATTTCCGAAGATTGAATTTAAAAAACTCATATTTGACTTGTTTTATGACTTTTTGACGTTTAAAAATGATAAAAATCAGGTTTTTAATGTCATTTTGTCTGTATTTTTAATGTGGAATATAATTTGAATGTTCTCAGGCAAAGTTATATCATTTAAGTTAAACATTTAATCCAATAAATTGTAATTTTAATGGTATTGAACTTTATAACTAAAAATCAAACCTAAATCGTATACATATGAACATAAATAAATTTACAATTAAGTCGCAGGAAGCCATTCAGTTATCGCAACAATTGGCTCAACGCAACGGACAGCAACAAATAGAAAATGAACACATTTTTAAAGCTATTTTTGAAGTAGATGAAAATGTTGCTCCTTTTATCTTGAAAAAACTCAATGTAAATGTTCCGTTGTTTTTACAAATATTAGACAGTACCATTCAGAGCTTTCCAAAAGTTTCCGGAGGAGATATTTTACTTTCCAGAGATGCTAATAAAGCATTGAATGAAGCGGAGATTATTGCACAAAAAATGAACGATGAATATGTTTCTATTGAGCATTTGATTTTGGCAATTTTCGACTCAAAAAGCAAAGTTTCCCAAATCTTAAAAGATCAGGGTGTTACCGGAAAAGGACTTAAAGCTGCAATTGAAGAACTACGTAAAGGAGAAAGAGTGACATCGGCTTCAGCTGAAGAAACGTATAACTCATTAAATAAATATGCTAAAAATCTAAACGAATTAGCACGTACAGGGAAACTAGATCCTGTTATTGGACGTGACGAAGAAATCCGTCGTGTATTGCAGATCCTAACCCGTAGAACAAAAAACAACCCAATGTTAGTAGGTGAACCAGGAGTTGGTAAAACCGCTATTGCAGAAGGTTTAGCACACAGAATTGTTGATGGTGACGTACCGGAAAACTTAAAAGATAAAATTGTTTTCTCTCTGGATATGGGAGCGCTGATTGCAGGTGCAAAATTCAAAGGAGAATTCGAAGAACGTTTAAAATCGGTAGTAAAAGAAGTTACAGCTGCCGAAGGTGATATCGTATTGTTTATCGATGAGATTCATACACTTGTAGGTGCAGGTGGAGGAGAAGGTGCAATGGATGCAGCTAATATCCTGAAACCAGCTTTGGCTCGTGGTGAGTTAAGAGCAATTGGAGCTACAACTCTGGATGAATATCAAAAATATTTTGAAAAAGATAAAGCTTTAGAAAGACGTTTCCAGAAAGTACTAATTGATGAACCGGATACCGAAAGTGCGATTTCAATTTTACGTGGAATCAAAGAAAAGTACGAAACACATCATAAAGTTCAGATTAAAGACGAGGCAATTATTGCGGCAGTTGAACTTTCTCAACGTTATATTACAAATCGTTTCTTACCGGATAAAGCGATTGACTTAATGGATGAAGCAGCTTCTAAACTGCGTATGGAAATCAATTCAAAACCAGAAGAATTAGACGTTTTGGATCGTAAAATCATGCAGTTAGAAATTGAAATTGAAGCCATCAAACGTGAAAAAGAAGAAAGTAAGCTGAAAATTTTAGGCATGGAGCTGGCGAATCTCAAAGAGGAACGCAATGAAATTTTTGCAAAATGGAAATCAGAAAAAGATATTGTTGACGGAATTCAAACCGTAAAACAGGAAATCGAAGATTTTAAATACGAAGCAGAACGTGCAGAACGTGATGGTGATTACGGAAAAGTAGCCGAAATTCGCTACGGAAAAATTAAAGAAGCACAAGAACGTCTTGACGTTTTACAAAAACAATTACAAGAATACCAATCAGGTACATCTTTGATTAAAGAAGAAGTAACCCGAGAAGATATTGCAGAAGTAGTAGCTAAATGGACTGGAATTCCTGTTATGAAAATGCTTCAGACAGAAAGAGAAAAACTCTTGCATCTTGAAGACGAATTACACAAGCGTGTAGTAGGGCAGGAAGAAGCAATTGAAGCCGTAAGTGATGCTGTTCGTAGAAGCCGTGCCGGTTTGCAGGATATGAAAAAACCAGTTGGAACGTTCTTATTTTTAGGAACAACCGGAGTGGGTAAAACTGAGTTGGCAAAAGCTTTGGCTGAATATCTTTTTGATGACGAAAATGCGATGACCCGTATCGATATGAGTGAGTATCAGGAACGTCATAGTGTGAGTCGTTTAGTTGGTGCACCTCCGGGATATGTAGGTTATGATGAAGGTGGTCAATTGACCGAAGCAGTTCGTAGAAAACCATATTCTGTAATTTTGTTAGACGAGATCGAAAAAGCGCATCCGGATACGTTCAATATCTTATTGCAAGTTTTGGATGAAGGTCGTTTAACAGATAACAAGGGGCGTCTGGCAGATTTTAAAAATACTATTATCATCATGACATCCAATATGGGAAGTCAGATCATACAAGATAAATTTGAAAACTTAAAAGGAAGCATTGAATCTGCTACAGAAGCTGCAAAAGTGGAAGTTTTAGGATTGCTGAAACAAACCGTTCGTCCGGAGTTTATAAACCGTATCGACGAAATCGTAATGTTTACGCCTTTAACAGTAGATAACATTTCTAAAATTGTTAGTTTACAACTTAAGAGTGTTACAAAAATGCTGGCTTTACAAGGTATCACCATGGATGCAACTCCAGAAGCGATCAAATATTTATCAGACAAAGGCTATGACCCACAGTTTGGTGCAAGACCAGTAAAACGTGTGGTACAAAGAGAAGTACTCAATCAATTGTCTAAAGAAATTTTGGCAGGAAACATCACTACAGACAGCATTATTTTATTAGATGCTTTTGATGGGCAATTGGTCTTTAGAAATCAAACCCACATTGAAAAATAATTTTTTAGTTTTAATATTCAGAAAACACCAGCGGAAACGTTGGTGTTTTTTTTATATGTTTTTTATGAATCCCTTCTTTTTATTAATGTGTTTATGTAAGAATTAATATATATTTGAATAATGAAATAAGCTTTGATTTTATTCAAATAAAAGAATTAACAACTAAAACTATTATATGAGAAGAAACCAACAAACTTTTTTTACTTTATTTATTAGCAGTATTTCGTTTATTACCAGTAGTTATTCTCAGCAGAGTGTAGTAGCTGCAGGCGGAACTGGTATGGGAACAGGAGGCTCATCGAATTATTCAATTGGTCAGATCGCCTATACAGGCTTATCCGGATCAAATGGTTCTGTTTTGCAAGGTGTTCAACAAACTTATGAGATAATTACTTTGGGTAATGATGAATTTTCAGGAATTAAGCTTATGATGACTGCCTATCCAAATCCTACTACAGATATACTTAATTTAATTGTGGTTAATGATAAACAAAATGATTTATCCTATAATTTATATGATATTAATGGCAAAATAGTATCTAAAAAATCTAAAATAACCACTTCTGAGACCAGTATTTCAATGCAGGAATTAAATCAGGGAATTTATTTTCTATCGGTAAGCGATAACAATAAAACAATAAAAACATTTAAAATCATAAAAAAATAACCATTTAACCGAAGAAAGATATATGAAAAAAATTACTCTGATAGTACTATTATTAAGTTCTTTTACAATTTTATTTGCGCAGGTTCCGCAGAGAATGAGTTACCAGTCAGTCATTCGTAAAGCTGACGGAACACTTGTTACGAATACGTTAGTAAGTATAAAAACCAGTATTATATTCGATATTGCAAATGGTAACCCTAGTTATATCGAAACACAAACAACAACAACAAACAACAACGGATTAGCAACTATTGAAATAGGTGGAGGAACTGCAGTTACTGGAACTTTTGCAGCTATAAATTGGGGGGCAGGTTCTCATTTTATCAAAACAGAAATTGATCCAACAGGAGGAAGCAACTACACCATTAGCGGTACAAGTCAGCTTTTAAGTGTGCCTTATGCTTTATATGCTGGCAATAGCAAATCTAATCAAGGAAAAACAAGTATTGTAATAACAGGTGATATTACAGATGCACAAGCAGTAGCACAAGTAACAGCAGAGTTTGGACCCAACACAGAAAACATTTATGTTAATGGTACAACAAATTTGACAACTTTAGATTTAGCAGTAGTAAAAAAACTAATAAATCTAAGAATAATAGACAATCTAAAATTAACGAATGTAAGTTTAAATAACCTTACTGAAGTTTATAGTGATTTGAATATAGGAAATAATGCAAAATTGAGTTCAATTTCATTTCCTGTTTTGAAAACTATTTATGGATTTGATTCTAGTATTAGTAGAAATTCTTCTTTGCAATCTATTTTGATGCCTTCATTAATCAAAGCTCAGAGTATTTTTTTTAGAAAAAATCCTTTTTTAAGTTCTATTGAAATACCGGTTTTAACTACAGTTTATGGTGAAGAGGCAAGTCTAAATTTTGATTATAATGCACTTTCTAGTTCTCAAGTTAACTTGATTTTAAGCCGAATATTAAATATTTCTCCGGCTTCAGGTAAATATATTCAATTGCAAGGACAAACTCCACCAGCTCCTCCTACGGGACAAGGAATCGTTTACAAGACAAATCTAATCAATGCTGGCAATAGCGTTACAACGGATTAATTTATTATAATAATTATATAACTAATTATTATTCAGAAAACACCAGCAGAAACGTTGGTGTTTTTTTATTTACAAAAGTTTCAAAACCGTAAATCATGAAACTTTTAGTTAAAGTAATATAAATAGAATTAGAGATTAGTTTATCAAATTTACAATAGTATACTTTTATTTATAATTAATTGAATAACACTATAAAATCAACATCATGAACAATATTTTTAGAGGATTAATTGCAGGTTACGGTGCGAAAAAATTAGGAGGCGGTTGTTTGGGGACTGTTTTAGTTTTTGTAATTATCTGGGTGCTTTTAGGACAATGCAGTTAATCTTTAAATGAAAAAATTAACAAAAAAGTCTTAGATTAGCACAGATAAATAACCCAATTTGTGAATTAAATTGATTGCTAAAAGTCAGTGAATTACACAATTTTTAAAACAAATAAATTAAAATGGCATCAGGTTTTTTTGTACTATTAGATGATATTGCGGCAATTATGGACGATGTTGCAGTAATGAGTAAAGTTGCAGCAAAAAAAACAGCAGGAATTTTAGGCGATGATTTAGCAGTAAATGCAGAGAAAGCTTCAGGTTTTGCTTCATCCAGAGAACTTCCGGTATTGTGGGCAATCAGTAAAGGTTCATTACTTAACAAAGTAATCATTTTACCAATTGCATTTTTGCTAAGTGCATTTTTGCCAATTGCAATTATTATAATTTTAGTACTTGGCGGACTTTTCCTTGCTTATGAAGGAGCCGAAAAAATATACGAATTTATCTTTCCTCACGCACACGAAGAATCTGAAGGAATAACAGCAGAAACTTTAACAGAAGCAGAGATTCTGGAAGCTGAAAAAGGAAAAGTAAAATCAGCAATCCTGACCGATTTTATTTTATCAGTCGAAATCGTCATTATTGCATTAGGTACTGTAATTGGAAAACCTATTTTTCAGCAAATCATTGTAGTATCTATAATTGCTGTAATAGCAACAATTGGTGTTTATGGCATTGTAGCTCTAATTGTCAGAATGGACGAAGCAGGGTTTAAACTCATTCAGATTAGCAAAAAAGAAAATAGCATTTTAAAATTCATTGGTAATATTTTAGTTCAGGCACTTCCTAAAGTTATCAAAGCGTTGACAGTTATTGGTACAATCGCATTAATTTTAGTGGCTGGCGGAATCTTTGTGCACAACATTGATTTCTTTCATCATTTAGTACCACAATTACCTTCAATCATAAAAGAATTTGTTGTTGGATTAGTACTAGGATTTATAGTTCTGGCAATTGTAAACGTATTTAAAAAAGTATTTTCAAAGAAAAAATAAATATAGTTTATTATAAAATTTCAAAACACCAGTCAGGAGGCTGGTGTTTTTTTTTGGAGCAAAACAATCATTTTCAATAGACCATTTGTCCCGCTGTTCACTATATCTTTTTCCTGCTTCAGTCAGCAGGAAAAAGGATGCCGTTTCCATCGGGGCTAGGTTAGTGCAATTTAATTTTTACAAGAAAATACTGTTATTGTGTGATTTTTTTTATTGAGGTAAGTTTTTGATTTGTAATTGTTTAGTCTTTATTTGAAATTATTTAACAATTTATCTAAGCAACCAAAGCAACGCATTTACATCTTCATAGTAATTAACAATTAATTATTATTTTATATGAAAAGTTTTAAATTAAAATCAGCTTTAGTAGTATTATTTTTATCAACAGTATTTGTTTCGTGTAGTAATGACGATGATCATGCAGTTGCTCCTGCAAAAACAAAAGTAGCATTAGTAACCGAAGTTAAAGGTCCGGCAACCGGAAAAGTAAATGAAGAATTGAGTTATGATGTTACTTTTATTGTAGACAATGCCTGCGGAGAATTCGATAAAATTGAAGATACTAAAATTGGAGAAATAAAAGGTTTGCAAGTTGTAGCAAAATATCCATCAGAAGTTTGTACACAGCAAGTTCCGGATCCTAAAAAAACAGTTTACAAATTTAAATCAGCTACAAAAGGAAGTTTTGAGATTAAATTTAAAAAATCTGAAACTGAATTTATTACAACAAAAGTCGTTATTGAATAATTCAGTTTCTGGTTGGTAAGTTTTGGTTATGAAACCATTTTGCAGAGATTAATTTTTTAATTAATGCAAAATGGTTTTCTGCTAATAGCAAGAAGATAAACTTTACATTGTTTTTGGGCTCTTTGAGGTGAATAACGAAACTTTGTCATTCCTTTAAAAATTACTATTTTTGCACTCTAAATTTTATGTCATGCCGAAAAGAAAATATAAAATAGCCGTTATTCAGTTAAATCTGAATGACGTTGCCGAAAATAATCTTAAAAAGTGTATTAGCTGGGTAAAAGATGCTGCCAATAAAGGCGCCGAAGTAATTTTATTACCAGAATTATATAGTAGTCATTATTTTTGCCAAAGTGAAGATGTAGATAATTTTGCATTAGCAGAACCACTTTACAGTACTTCATTTATTGCTTTTAGTGAACTGGCAAAAGAATTAGGAGTAGTAATCATTGTTCCTTTCTTCGAAAAAAGAATGGCAGGAATTTACCACAACAGTGCTTATATTATTGACACTGACGGAACAGAAGCTGGTTTATACCGTAAAATGCACATTCCGGACGATCCGCATTTCTACGAAAAATTCTATTTTACTCCTGGTGATTTAGGATTTCAGGCAATCGAAACCAAAAAAGGAAAAATTGGAACCCTTATTTGTTGGGATCAATGGTATCCGGAAGCAGCACGTATTACAGCTTTAAAAGGTGCTGAGGTTTTATTCTATCCAACAGCAATTGGATGGCATCCAAAAGAAAAAGAACAATACGGAGAAAATCAATACGGTGCATGGATGAACGTTATGAAAGGTCATGCTGTTGCAAATGGTGTTTTTGTTGCCGCTGCAAACAGAATTGGTTTAGAAAAATATATTGAAGGAACAGAGGGAATTCAGTTTTGGGGAGCTTCATTTATTGCCGGACCACAAGGCGAAATTTTAGCTCAGGCTTCTCACGATCAGGAAGAAATTCTAATTGCCGAAGTTGATTTGGATTTACAGGAAAATGTGCGTCAGAACTGGCCGTTTTTCAGAGACAGAAGAATTGATGCTTTTGGCGATATCACAAAAAGAGCGATTGACTAAATAACTATAAAGTTAATGTGTAAATATAAAAAAGGACGAAATATTAATTTCGTCCTTTTTTAGTTTATATAGAATTGTAATTGAAAATCATATTTTTAAAGATATTTCAAATACGTTTTTCTCTGACAATGAATTTTTGGATCAAAGTTTTTCCAGAGTAAATGAATTGCTGTATTCTCTGCTAATTCAGGAGTTCTGATACAATTCTTAATTCCTTTTTCAGAGAAAGTTTTAAAATACTCATCGAAAATAATGGCAGTCACACCTTTGTTTTGATATTCAGGATGAACACCAATTAAATAAAAAACAACGTCTTTACTCTTTTTTCTGGCTCTTAAAAGATGAATAAAGCCAAACGGGAATAATTTTCCTTTAGCTTTTTGTAAGGCTTCGGAAAAACTAGGCATTACGATACTAAAAGCAACTAAATTATCGTCTTTATCAACTACAAATTTAATATATTCAGGATTGATAAAACTGATGTATTTCTTCTTGAAATATTCTTTTTGAATATCAGAAATAGCAACAAACGAGGCTAATTTGGCATACGATTCGTTGAACAAATCAAACATTTTGTCAACATGAGGCATAATGTCTTTTGTTTTGGTAAAAGTCAATGCACGTAAACCATATCTTTTTTTAATTAATTCCTGGGCTTTTAGAAAAAATTCAGGTTTAACATTTGAGAAAGGAAAAATACTTTCGATATATTCTTTTTCTACCTGAAAACCAAGTTTTTCAAAATGAGTTACATAATACGGATTGTTGTACCATGTAATCATAGTTCCCATTTGATCGTAACCTTCAGTTAAAACACCAACTTTATCCAGATTTGAAAACCCCATCGGACCTTCGACATGTTCCAGATTATGCTGTTTCCCTAATTCGTATACTTTTTCTAATAAAGCTTTTGTGACTTCAATGTCATCAATAACATCAAACCAGCCAAAACGAACTTTTCTTTTATGCTGATTATTTACTTCAGACCAATTGATAATGGCTGTAATTCTGCCAACAATTTCGTTGTCTTTATAAGCGATATAAAAATAAGCTTCTGCATTGTCAAAAGCAGGATTTTTTGTTTTATCAAATGATTCTAATTCATCAGCAATAATGGGCGGAACCCAATATGGGTTGTCTTTATATAATGAAAACGGAAATTTGATATAATCAGTTAGTTCTTTCTTGGTTTTGGCTTCTTTAATTGTAATCATTAAGGTTTTCTTTGTTAAGAATGTTGCTTTAAACTAAATCTTGAGATTTTAGAAACGAATATAGGTATCTTTGAATTAACAAAAAAAGAATTAAATAAAAAAGCCCAAATTAATGGGCTTGAATAATCGTTTAAAGTGTACCAAAATAACTTGGTTAGATAGTGAAATTTTGTTCTGTCTTGACTTTTTGTCAATGTCTTTTCGTATTTTTTTATAAGCTCCTAAAATCAGACCATCAGAAGTTTTGGCGAAATTAAAAGAACTGGAATCTTTATCTGCATGAACGGAGCCGTTAACTGTTTTAGAATAAATAATTTCTAAATTGTTCAAATCATATATTTCCATCACAAATACAATTTCATTTTTATGCTCTTTGGATAGTTTGTTATGTGAAGAATAATCAATAGCTCCTATTTCGTCTTTAACTACTTTAGCTTTTATATTTATAAAATAATCAAAATTGGTTCCGGTTTTTAAGTTAGAGAGTTCTTTTCGATTTGGATTAAATGTTATGTTTTGTGGTAATAATAAACCTTTTGTTGTGGGGACATAACTTAAGCTTGTTTTTAAATGTTTGTTAAAATCATCAATAACATTTTTAGTTAATTTCTTATTTACAAAATATGGGGCATCAATAGTATTCAATAACCATTTTCCAGAGGTAAAGTCTAAACCACTTTGCATTTTTTGATCCTGAAAAACATATGTTGGAAAAGAGCAGGAAGTTAATAGAAAATAAAAGATAAATAATAATGATATATTTTTTTTCATTGAAAACATTTAATAAAGTATGTCTTGTTTAATTGGTATTTAAGTTTTTTGAGTAATGATATATCTTAATGACTATTCGTATTTTGCTTTACGTTTTCTTTCTTTAGCCTGATAATCTATTTCTCTTTGTTCCATCTCATTATCTTTATTCTTTTTGGCTTTTTCCTTGTTCTTAAATTCCATTTGTTTTTCTTTATAACTTCCGTCATAACGCCATGAAACACCAACTCCGCCGTATAAAATTGAAGGCGTATTTTTAAAATTAGTACTCACTGATGCATCCACCTGAAGGTTGGAGTTGATTAAGTAAGCTGCACCGCCACGAACAATGGCATCGCTGTAGAAATCACTTTTGTATCCTTGATTTTCGATAAAACCAGACCATTTATCATTAAAACCATGTGTTAAGGTTAATACATAGCCATAACTTGGATAATCTGTGCCAATATAATCTGCAATGATATTGGTTACAAAAACCCATTTTCCGCCTCCGAATAAATTTTGTGTAATCAAAGCCACTTTAGGTGAAATGGCTGATTGCGGAGAAAAGTAATAAGGGTTATCTGCTCCAACAAAATTTGCTCCTGCAAATAGGGAAACAGCTGGGATTAGTTCGTGCCAGTTGAAACTATGATTGGCTTTATAGCTGTAGATGTTTGCTTCTTTCTTATAGTTTTTATACGGGTCATAAATTAAATACTTAGCTCCTAAAACTGTTTGTCTGAAATTGTTCTTTTTATAACTGGTGTAAGGAGTATCAAAATTTTCCATTTGGTACTGAAGATCCAGTATAAATTCCAGTTTTTCTAAAAACGCACCATAACGCAAAGTTAAATCTGTACCAAATCCGCTAGCATCATAATTTAATAAATCGTGTTTTTCTTTGATACCATATACACCAAGTTCTGCCTGAATAACAGATTTACCAACTGCATACGCCGACATGGTTTCACCAGGACGATTCGAATTAATGACATCAGTATACTGAGCGAAGAAAAATTGTGGAATAAAACAAAGAGCTGTAAGGAATAAGTTTTTATTTTTTAACATATATGTTTTTTTTGATTAAAAAGTAATAACGCATTTCAAATGTACTATATTTTATTATTTATTTAAGATTGATATTTTAATTTTAAACAATGGATTTATTAATTTTGGAAAAAAATTATATGATCATGCAAGAAGCATCTTTTACAAATTTGTTTAAAACGATAATGTGGATTATTGCGTTTTATTATATTTTTAAATTTTTGGCCCGAATCTTTTTACCGGTATTAGTAAAAAAAGCTGTTGAAAAAGCAGGGGAGAATTTTCAGAGACAACAACAATACAATCAGGATAATACATGGCAGAAAACGTATAAAAACAATGATGAAATTATCATTGATACTGCTAATGCAAAAAAACCGCGTGAAACCAAAAAGGTTGGCGATTATGTTGATTACGAAGAAATAGATTAAATTTGTGACCTAGAGTTATAGGATTCATCATTTAACCCAAACCAACCTAAATTGAAAATAGTAAATAAGTTCTATCCGCATGCCCTTGTTATACTGGGCTTTATTATCGTTTCATTAATTTATTTTTATCCGGTTTTACAAGGAAAACAAATCTTCCAGTCGGATATTGCTCAATACACCGGAATGGCAAAAGAGCAAAATGATTTTAGAGCTACAGAGCATTCTGAACCCTATTGGACAAATTCAGCTTTTGGTGGTATGCCAACATATCAGTTAGGAGCAAATTATCCTAACGATTATGTGGGGAAAATAGATGATGCGTTGCGTTTTTTACCGCGTCCTGCTGATTATTTATTTTTATATTTCTTAGGTTTCTACGGTTTATTACTGGTCTTGAAAACAGATCCTTTAAAAGCATTTATTGGAGCCATTGCCTTTGGTTTTTCTACCTATTTAATTATCATTCTTGGAGTTGGACATAATGCAAAAGCACATGCTATTGCTTATATGCCACTTGTTATTGCAGGATTTATACTCGTCTTTCAGAAAAAATATATTTGGGGAGGTTTGCTCACCATGTTTGCGGTTGCCTTAGAGATTAATGCCAATCACTTTCAAATGACCTATTATTTATTGATATTCTTATTGATTTTATCCGGTTATTTTGCTTTTAATTTCATCAAAGAAAAACAATACAAACCACTTTTGACTGCTATTGGAGTTTTGGCTGTAGCCGGAATTTTTGCCATTGGTGCTAATGCTACTAATTTAATGGCAACCAGCGAATATGCTAAATTTAGTACACGTAGTAACAGCGAATTGACTTTTAATCCTGATGGAACTAAAAAGACAAACGAAAATGCTTTAAGCCGTGAATACATTACAGAATACAGTTATGGAATTGCAGAAAGTTTTAACCTGATTGCTCCAAGACTTTTTGGAGGTTCAAATCATGAAAATGTAGGTACAGACAGTCGTATGTATTCGTTTATGATTGAGCAGGGAGTTCCGTCAGAGCAAGCACAGGATTTTGTATCCGGAATGCCAACTTATTGGGGAGATCAGCCTATTGTTGCTGCTCCGGCATATATTGGGGTAGTTGTTTTCTTTTTGGCAGTTTTAGCCTTATTTATCGATGATCGAAAAATAAAATACGTATTCCTTTCCGGAGCACTGGTTTCATTGGTACTTTCATGGGGAAAAAACTTCTCATTACTGACTGACTTTTTTATTGATTATGTTCCAATGTATGATAAGTTTAGAGCGGTTTCATCAATTCAGGTTGTTCTTGAATTGTGTTTTCCTGTTTTGGCCATCATGGGATTACAATCCTTTTTTAAAGCTAAAGAAGAGCCAAAATTACAGCAAAGTGCACTTGTAAAAACAGGTGTTTTTGGTTTAGGAGTTATTTTGATTTTGGTATTTGCAAAAAGCATGTTTCATTTTACAGGAAGCAACGATAATTATTTCCTTCAAAGCTACGGTCCGGCTTTTGTCGATGCTTTAAAAGAAGACAGAATGAGTTTGTATTCTGCTGATTTATTGCGTTCAGGCTTTTTTATTGTAGTGACTTTTGGAATTTTATGGTTGTTTATCAAAAATAAACTGGCTCAGAATACTACTTTAATCATTGTAGGGATTTTAATGATTTTTGATTTGTTCTTTGTAGATAAAAAATATGTTTCAGCTAAAGATTTCGTGAGCCCTGTTCAAATTGCAGCTCCGTTTCAGGAAACAGCTTCAGATGCGAAGATTTTACAAGATACAACACATTACAGGGTTTTTGAGGTAAGTGGTAATATGTCCAGTGCACGTGCTTCTTATTTTCACCATTCTTTGGGAGGATATCATGCTGCAAAACCTAGAAGAATTCAACAATTGTTTGATTACCAGATTGCAAAAAACAATATGGAAGTGCTGGATATGCTAAATGTAAAATACATTATCCAAACAGATAAAGAAGGAAAAGAATTTCCAACGATAAATCCAAATACAAATGGAAATGCGTGGTTTGTAAGCACTGTGAAACTGGTTAATAAACCAGATGATGTAATGAAAGCATTAGATCATATTGATACAAAGAGAGTTGCGGTATTTAATGTTCATGAAAATGAAGCAAAATTCCAAAATGCCCGTATGAAAAAACAATGGGATACAACCGGAACTATTAAAGTAGTACAATACAAGCCAAATTATATCAAATATAAATCAGATAACGAAAAAGATGGTTTAGCTGTTTTTTCTGAAATGTATTATAAAAATGGCTGGAATGCTTATGTCGATGGTAAATTAACAGATCACTTTCCTGTTGATTATGTTTTAAGAGCAATGGAAATTCCAGGCGGAAAACATACTATAGAGTTTAAATTTGAACCTCAGGTAGTAAAAACCGGAAGTATGATTACTTTGGCAAGTTCAATTGGAATGTTATTGCTTTTGATTGGCGGAATTTATTTTGAAAGAAAAAACTATAGCGATAATAAGAGCCAATATAAAGAATAATTGTTTTGAAAGATCATTTATTCTCTTTGTTCTAAATATCTGAAAGACTAAACAATGAAAAAAAACTGTGCTAAATTTTGGTAGTCCACAAGAGTTGGAGGCTAAGAGAATAGCTGATATAGAATCTCTTTCATGTTTAGAGAGATTAATGGCTATTATTGAAGTCTCTTATACTTTAGACTGCAAAAGTAATTCGATCTAAAAAACAATGAATCAGCAAATAATTGATGAGCTGGAAAAATTGAATAATGAGAATTAAGAAAATATATAACTAGCATATGCTGGATTATGACAGCAATAAATAAACTTTGGAACAAAAAAAACTCTTAATCATTACCTATTATTTTCCGCCAGCAGGAGGGCCTGGTGTACAGCGTTGGTTGAAATTTGTAAAATACTTACCGGAATTTGATATTCAGCCAATTGTTTATGTTCCTGAGAATCCAACCTATCCCATAATAGATGAAGGTTTAGTTGGTCAGATTTCGGAAAAAGCAATTGTATTAAAAAATAGAATTTGGGAACCTTATCAGTTGGCTTCCATTTTTTCAAAAAATAAAACCAAGAAGATTAGTTCAGGAATTTTTCCGCATAAGAAAAAGCAAACTTTTTTAGATAAAACATTTCTTTGGGTTCGCGGAAATTTATTTATTCCTGATGCCCGTGTTTTTTGGGTAAAACCTTCAGTATCTTATCTGGAAAACTATATTAAGGAAAATAATATAGATACTATTGTAACCTCTGGACCGCCACATAGTTTACATTTAATAGGTTTAGAATTAAAAGAAAAACTAAATGTAAAGTGGTTTGCAGATTTTCGTGATCCATGGACTACAATTGGATATCATAAAGCATTGCGTTTATCTGATTATGCAGCTAGTAAGCACAAAAATCTGGAGCATAAAGTATTAAACTCAGCGGATACTATTATTGTAACGAGTAAAACTACAAAAACAGAATTTCAGGCCATTACCAATAAACCAATTTCGGTAATTACCAATGGTTATGATATCGAAAATGTCGAGAAACAGACTTTAGATACGAAGTTTACCCTGGCACATATCGGATCGTTTTTGTCTGATCGTAATCCTAGGTTTTTATGGGAATCTCTGGTTGAATTGCTTCAGGAGGTTCCGGATTTTAAATCACATCTCGAAATCAAACTGATAGGAGCAGTAAGTCAGGAAGTACTTGATTCCATTTCTGAGTTTCATTTGAATGATTATTTAAATCTTTTGGGATATGTTTCGCATCACGAAGCAATCGCACATCAAAAAAAATCTCAGGTTTTACTTCTAATCGAGATTAATTCTGAAGATACTAAAAGCATTATTCCGGGAAAATTATTCGAATATATGGTGTCAAATCGCCCTATTATAGCGATTGGACCTCAAGGTTCTGATTTTGCCGATATTATAAAAGAAACCAATACCGGAGTATTTTTTGATTATTCTGAAAAAGAGAAATTAAAAAGTGTAATTTTGGACTTTTATAATCAATTTTTGGAAGGAAGATTACAAGCTAATGGCGTTGGTTTACAACAATATTCAAGAAAAAACCTAACCAAACAATTAGCGCAATTGATTAAGGAATAAAAACTTAAAATCAATCCTGATCATTTTCAGGAATAAAATCTAAATTCAGAAATCCAAACATGGGTATTGTTTTAAATCAGTCTTTCAAAAATACAATTATTACTTACATAGGTTTTGCAATTGGAGCCATTAATACACTTTATTTGTATCCTGTTTTTCTTGGCGCTACTTTCTATGGTTTAACTAATTATGTAACATCCTGTGCCAATGTGATTATGCCTTTATTTGCGATTGGAATGCAAAATACTCTGGTCAAATTTTATTCGCAATATCAAACCGACGAAGAAAAATCCCGTTTTTTATCCTTTACTGTTTTATTTCCGTTACTGCTAATTATTCCACTTTTACTAATTGGTCTTGTTTTTTACGATGAGATTCTGTTCTTTTTGTCCAAAAAGAATGCGATTGTAAAAAGTTATATCTGGTTAATACCATTTATAGGATTATGTATGGCATATTTTGAAATTTTTTATGCCTGGTTGCGCGTAAATATGCATTCTGTTTTTGGAAACTTTGTTAAAGAAGTCGGCTTACGTTTATTTTCATTATTTCTATTAATAGGTGTTTACTACAATTGGCTTAGCGTAGAAGGATTCGTTTACGCAACAGCAGTTTTATATTTTGTAGCATTTCTGATAACCATGTTATATGCATTTAGTATTCAGAAACCAACTTTTCAGTTTACAATACCTGCAAATACAAAAGATATCCTGGTATATACTTTTTACATTATTTTATCCGGGAGTGTTGCCAATTTGCTTTTGGATGGAGATAAAATGATATTAAACCAGTATATGCAGATTGAGAATATTGCTTTCTATTCTGTTGCTACCTATATTGCTTTGGTAATTTCTGTTCCAAGTCGTGCTATGCACCAAATTGTATATCCAATTACGGCAAAATTAATGCACGAGAACAAACACGATGAGTTGAACCAGCTTTACAAAAAAACCTCAATAAACCTGCAAATTGTAGGTGGCTTTGTAATGCTTTGCATTTTTGTAAATATCAGTCAGTTGTATGAGTTGGTTCCAAAAGAATACAGCGGTGGAATTGCTGTTGTTTTTATGATTGGTTTGTCTAAATACTTTGATTTAATTTTAGGAAACAATAACGCTATCATTTTTAATACAAAATATTACCGTATGGTATTGTATTTAGGATTAATGCTGGTGGTGTTAACTGTAGTTTTAAATATGATCTTTATTCCAATTTTCGGAATTTTCGGGTCTGCATTTGCTACTTTATTATCGATTACTTTATACAGTCTGGCAAAATTGCTCTTCGTGGTAAAAAAGCTTCATTTGTATCCTTTTACCATACAAACGATATATTCGATGTTAATTACATTTGCATTGTTTTTATTGTTTTATTTTTGGGAATTTCCTTTTTATCAATTGATCAGCATTGCTTTAAAATCAGTTTTGGTTACCATTTTATATGTATACATAAACTACAGGTTTAATATTTCTCCGGATATTAATAAAGTTATAGATACAATTCTGAAAAAGTTAGGAATTAAGATTTAGTACGATTTTATTGAGAAATTAGAAAGTAATTTAAAATCTAATCTATTTTGTCTTTATATTTGTTAGAAAGGAGATCTAACTTATTGCCAGCAAAATATGAAAAAGAATTTAATTTGTTTTTTCGCGTTTTTCATTGCTTTGTATTCTTCAGATGTGATTGCCCAAAAGGACAGTTTGCTTACCTCAAGAACCATTGTCCCGGAAATAAAGCAAAAGAGATATCCGGTTACTCCTTTTAAAGACACACTTTTTTATGTTTATAATAAAGTAGGTTCTTTTTCTGCCGAAAACAGGGCAAATGCTATCACAGAAAAAATCAGAAAACTGTATGAAGATTCTTTTTTTGAAAAAGATTCTATTTCAGTTGTTCCTTCAGACATCTCTCAGGATATCATATACAAGAATGATTTTGTTATAATGTCTGTTTTAGATGTTGATGGAAAATCAGAAAATCAGACAGCCGCTTATATTGCCAAACGAAATTTAAACCTGATAAAAAGAGCTATTATTTATCAGAATGAAAACTACTCCATGCTGCCCAAAAGGCTTGGTTATACAGCATTGCTTGTTTTGATTATTGGAGTTGTTTTATATTTTGTAGGTAAAATATTTAACAGAGTAAAATATCATATTTTAAAGAACAGCGACAAATATTTTAAAGGCATCAGATATAACAACATTAATATTCTTATGCCTCAAAAACAGCAGTTTCTGTTTATGAAAGTGTATAGTTTTATAAAGTGGCTGACATTAGTTTTAATCGTTTATCTTTCGTTACCCTTGTTGTTCAGTATTTTTCCGGCAACAGAAGCTTATACCAAAACGTTACTACATTGGATTCTTTCTCCGGCAAAACTGGCCGTGATGGGATTTGTTCGTTTCCTGCCAAGTTTTGTTACCATAATCGTTATTATTATCATTTTTAAATATGCCATAAAAGTGATTCGGTTCTTTTTTGATGAGATTAAAAAAGAGAATATTAAAATTGATGGTTTTTACAGCGATTGGGCAATGCCAACGTTTAACATCATCCGGTTTTTACTTTTAGCTTTTATGGTAGTGGTTATATTTCCGTATTTACCGGGCTCAGATTCTTCAATTTTTAAAGGTGTTTCTGTGTTTGTAGGTGTTTTGTTTTCATTAGGTTCATCCAATGCCATTGCAAATATGGTAGCAGGATTAGTGATTACTTATATGCGTCCGTTTAAGATAGGCGATTTTATAAAAATTGGGGACGAAAGCGGAGAAGTAATCGAAAAAACAGCGCTGGTAACCCGAATCAGAACACCAAAATTTGAAGACATCACTATTCCTAACTCGACAGTTTTATCGAGTACATCAACCAATTATTCTTCAAATACAAATCAGGTTAATAATGGTTTATTGATTCATAGTACGGTTTCAATTGGTTACGATGTACCTTGGAAAGACATTCATAAAGCTTTAATTGAAGCGGCATTAAAAACAGAAATGATTGAGAAATCTCCAACTCCTTTTGTTTTGCAAACCAGTTTAGATGACTTTTATGTTTCTTATCAGATCAATGTATATACCAAATATCCAACCAAACAACCTTTGATTTATTCCTCCCTCCATCAAAACATTCAGGATTCATTTAATGCTGCCGGAATCGAAATTATGTCACCACATTACAATGCAATACGTGACGGAAATACAACGACTATTCCGGAAAACTATTTGAAAAATGATTATGAAACACCTTCTTTTAATATTAAAAATAAAAAGTAAAGTCTTGATAATCTTTACTTCCTCTTAAAATTTTAACAGCTGCTTATTTTGTAATCTGATTTATAAAAATTAAATTTATGTCAGAAATAAGCTCCAAGCTTCGGGATTGATAAAATATTGACAATACAAAAATCACCAAAAGTGGGTATTGCGGTATTTTTTTACTTTAAATAATTTTGCAAAAAAATGTAAGATGAAATGGAAGTGTAGTACTATTTGGATTAATTTTAGATCATTAATTATGAAAAACAATCAACTCAGTCAGGAACAAAGTGTGCAGGTATTTTCTAATATGATATCGAATAAAGTTAATAATGGATTTACATTAGAAGAACGAAATGATGAATTACTTTTTGCTGTTCTTTCAAAAGGTGGAAAAGTAGTCAATCATGGTTTAAACTTTATCATTTTTTGCCTGACTTTAGGATTATGGTCATTTGCATGGCTTTATTTGACGATCGAGGCTTCAAAGCAAAAAAAAGTAATAGTAGCCATCGATGAAGATGGTTATCCTTTTGAAGAAAGATGTTTAGTTGCTTAAACAGTTTAATTTTAAAACACAAAAGCCATAAATTAAAAACAATTTAATTTATGGCTTTTTTTATGAAACTTAGAAACTTAGTTTCTTCTCTATAGTTTATCTTTTAAATAGATTCCGGTTACGGATTCTTTTACTTTTACAATATCTTCAGGAGTTCCTGCGGCTAGTAAATGTCCTCCGTTTTCACCGCCTTCAGGTCCCAGATCGATAATCCAGTCGGCACATTTTATCAAATCAAGATTATGCTCAATAACAATTATCGAATGTCCTTTTTCGATTAAAGCATCAAACGAAGCCATCAATTTTTTGATATCATGAAAATGTAAACCTGTTGTAGGCTCATCAAAAACAAACAAAGCTTTGTCTTTTGTCGCTCCTTTTACTAAAAACGAAGCCAGCTTGATACGTTGCGCTTCACCACCGGAAAGAGTAGAAGAAGATTGTCCTAACTGAACATATCCTAAACCTACGTCCTGAAGTGGCTGTAGTTTCTGAGTGATTTTAGTCTGTTTGTTTTTATCAAAAAAGGCAATTGCATCATCAATAGTCATGGTTAGAATATCGTTGATGTTTTTATCGTCAAAATTAATCTCTAATATTTCTTTTTTAAATCGTTTTCCACCACAGGTTTCACATGGCAGCGAAACATCGGCCATAAAGACCATCTCGACATTAATAGAACCTTCTCCTTTACAGGTTTCGCATCGTCCGCCATCTACGTTAAAAGAAAAATGTTTAGCCTGATAACCTCTTATTTTAGATAGTTTTTCTTTGGCATACAAATCACGAATATCATCGTATGCTTTTATGTAGGTAACAGGATTCGATCTTGAACTTCTCCCAATTGGGTTTTGATCAACATATTCAATATGTTTAATTTGTGAAAAAGAACCTTTAATATCGCTAAACTGACCTGCTTTTTCGGCAGCATTATCCAGTTTTTTCTGCATAGCCGGAAATAATATCTTTTTAATCAAAGTACTTTTTCCACTTCCTGAAACTCCTGTAATAACGGTTAAAACATCAAGAGGAAAGGTAACATTAATATTCTTCAGGTTATTTTCTCTGGCTCCGATAATATCGATATGATTTTTGAATTTTCGTCTTTTTTTAGGAACTGAAATTTCTAAATCGCCATTCAGATATTGCGCTGTTAAAGAGTCTGATTTTAAGATCTCATCATACGTTCCCTGAGCCACTAATTTTCCTCCAAAAGTTCCGGCTTCAGGACCAATATCAATAATCATATCGGCGGCTTTCATAATATCTTCGTCGTGTTCTACTACAATAACCGTATTTCCTAAATCACGCAACGAAAGTAAAACCTTAATCAATCGCTCAGAATCTTTTGGGTGTAAACCAATACTTGGTTCATCCAGAATATACATAGAACCCACCAAACTGCTTCCTAATGAAGTGGCAAGGTTTATACGTTGCGATTCTCCTCCGGAAAGTGTTGCCGAATTTCTGTTTAAAGTCAGGTAATCCAAACCAACTTCTGTCAAAAAGGATAAACGATTGTTGATTTCGATCATCAAACGTTTGGCAATTTGCTGTTCATAAACATTCAAATCAATGTTTTTGAAAAATGTAACTAAATGTTTAATTGGTAAATCGACTAAATCAGAAACTGTTTTGCCATTTATTTTTACATATGAAGCCTCTTCGCGTAAACGTTTCCCACGGCAGGCGTGACATTTCGTTTTTCCGCGATAACGTGATAACATCACACGATTTTGAATCTTATAATTTTTTTCTTCTAACTCTTTAAAGAAGTCATTTAGTCCTTGAAAATACTGATTTCCTTTCCAGATTAAATCTTTTTGCTCATCCGAAAGTTCAAAAAATGGCTTATGAATAGGAAAATCAAATTTATAAGCATGTTTAACCAGTTCGTCCTTGTACCAGCTCATACTTTCGCCTCTCCACGGATAAATTGCACTTTCAAAGACAGATAAAGAAGTATTAGGAACAACCAAATCAGCATCAATACCAATAATGTTTCCGTAACCTTCGCAAACCGGACAAGCTCCGTAAGGATTATTAAAGCTGAATAAATGAACATTGGGTTCTAAAAAAGTAATGCCATCCAGCTCAAAATTATTTGAATATGAAAACCTCTTTTCGCCGTTTAATTCCTGTAAATAACAAATTCCTTTTCCTTCAAAAAAAGCAGTTTGCACAGCATCAGCAAGACGATTGTAGAATTCTTCTTCATCTTTAACCACGATACGGTCAATTATCAGTAAAATATCTTTATTGTCTAATTGATGAAGATCAGATGATGTAAAATCATCCAGACGAACCATTTCGTTATTTACCAGAATACGGGCAAAACCTTGTTGCAAAAGCACTTTAAGCTTGTCTTCGAGTTGTCTGCCTTCTTCCAGATGAATAGGAGCAAGAAGGAGCCATTTGCTGTCGATTTCTAATGATTTTACATCAGAAACGACATCGGTAACTGTATTTTTTTTAACCTCTTGTCCTGAAATTGGAGAATAAGTTCTTCCAATTCGGGCAAATAAAAGTTTGATATAATCGTAGATTTCTGTAGAAGTTCCAACAGTCGAACGTGCATTGGTAGTATTCACCTTTTGCTCAATCGCAATTGCCGGCGCAATACCTTTAATGTATTCTACTTTTGGTTTGTCCAAACGTCCCAAAAACTGACGTGCGTAGGATGATAAACTTTCTACATAGCGACGTTGTCCTTCGGCATATAAAGTATCAAACGCCAAACTGGATTTACCTGATCCTGAAAGACCTGTAATTACTACCAGTTTATTTCTTGGAATAGCAACATCTACATTTTTTAAATTATGTACCTGCGCTCCTTTAATTATAATATTATGTTTTGGGTCGAGTGTCGAAAGATCAATTTGCATAAAAAAAGTCAATTTGTACAAAAGTAATCAATTTTGACTGGAGTTTTGTTAATGAGATTGTTCCAAATTCTAACAGAATTACATGCTATGGATTTCTTTTTGGCATCAATATTTTTTTTATTAAAAACTTGTGCTTTCAACACAAAATAAGCTATTTTAGAACTGTTTTTCCACCAAATTAATACCTTAACCAAATTTGAAAACTAAATTTTCTCTACTGTTATTTTTGATGGGTTTTCTCTTGTTTTCACAGGAGTTTCCGCCAATTATCAAGTATTCATCTGCAGTTTATGGCGCGGGAAACCAGAGCTGGATGATTGCTCAGGACAATCAAAACTTTTTATATTTTGCCAACAATGACGGACTTTTAGAATACAACGGCACAAATTGGCAGTTATATCCTACACCGGATGAAACCATTATTCGTTCTGTAAAAGTAATTGGTAATAAGGTTTTTACGGGGTGTTATATGAATTTTGGGTATTGGACAAGACAAACCAACGGGAAATTAAAATATACGTCGCTGAGTGATACAATCAAAAATAAGATTTTAGACGACGAGCAATTCTGGAATATTCTGCAATACGATCACTGGATTTTGTTTCAGTCGTTAAACCGGATTTATATTTACGATACCAAAACGGGCAAATTTAAAATCATTGCACCTAAAAACGGAGTGGTTAAATCTTTTGCACATAAAAATGCCATTTATTTCCAGACTTTAAAAGAAGGACTTTTTGAGATTGAAAGCGGAAAGGAGAAACTGGTTTCAGACGACCCGATTCTTAAAAAGTATATTATCGTGAATGTATTCACATCAGAAAATGGTTTGATGATCCAGACACAACTGGATGGTATTTACAAATTAGAAGGAAATACTTTAACCCGTTTTTCAACAGATGTTGATGCGGCACTAAAATCAAATTTTGTTTACAGCAGTCAGTTGCTTCAGGACGGCAGTTTTGCTTTGGGAACGGTTTCAAGCGGAATTTATATTCTATCAAGTACAGGAAAATTAAAATACCATATTTCGCAAAGTAAAGGTTTAAGTAATAATACAGTATTGTCGCTTTTTGAAGATAAGGATCAGAATTTATGGGCAGGATTGGATAACGGGATTAATTGTATCAATATTCAGTCACCGGTACACAGTTTTACAGATGATACAGGAGTTTTAGGAACAGTATATGCATCAGCTACTTTTAATGGTTTGTTGTATATAGGAACAAATCAGGGCTTATTTTGCAAACCGGTTCAGAGCAATACAGAGTTTAAATTCATCAACGGAACAAAAGGGCAGGTCTGGTCGCTTTTTGTTTATGACAATACGCTGTTTTGCGGACATGATTCCGGAACTTTTATCGTTAACAATGATTCGGCTAAAAGTATCTTTTCATCTTCCGGAACCTGGAAGTTTGAAGCAGTTCCGAATTCAAAATATCAATTGCTTCAGGGAAATTATTACGGAATTTCGGTTCTTGAAAAAGTCAACAATCAGTGGGTTTTCAAAAATAAAATAAAGGGTTTTGATTATTCTTCCCGTTATTTTGAAATCACAAAAGACCTTGATGTATATGTAAGTCATGAATACAAAGGAATATTTAGACTAAAGATCGATAAAACACTCTCGGGAACAAATGGTTTTTATACCTATAAATCGCCTCAGAAAGGAAAAAATGCCAGTTTGGTGAAGTTTAACAATGCCATTTATTATGCTTACAAAGGCGGAATTTTTAAATT
Organism: Flavobacterium chilense; assembly: GCF_001602525.1. Classification (GTDB taxonomy): domain Bacteria; phylum Bacteroidota; class Bacteroidia; order Flavobacteriales; family Flavobacteriaceae; genus Flavobacterium; species Flavobacterium chilense. The sequence goes on along the minus strand of NZ_LSYT01000001.1, from coordinate 1,129,213 downwards.
GAATCAAAATACGAAACTGTTCGAAAAAGATAATTTATTAAGCTCTATTTTTGAAAAAGACGAATATACATCAGGTAAATTAATTGTAGATAATTCGAACAAAATCTGGTTGTTTTCTAAAAATTATATTCATTATTTCTCTGCCAGTAAACTCAGCAATCAGTTAAAGCAAAATGTAATCCCGATTCCGTCATCGTTAACCAATTCGATGCTGGGATATGAAAATATTACCCAGATTTCAAAGTCAACATATTTAATAGGGACTACAGATGGTTATTATACTTTGAATATTGATGATTTGAGTTTTAAAAACTATTCAGTTCTTATAACCGATATTACGGTCAACAGGCAAAATGAGATTCTAAAAAATGTAGCTATTCAGAGCGAAGGCAGCTTTCATTCAAACGAAAATAATATTACTTTAAATTATACTGTTCCCGAATATAACAAATACATCAATTCAGAATACCAGTATTTATTAGAAGGTTTTCAGAACGAATGGAGCGAGTGGAGCACAAAAGCAACCGTAAACTTTAAAAATTTATCACCCGGAAAATATACATTTAGAGTAAGGGCAAAATATGCCAATACGATTTTACAAAATACAGCAACTTATACTTTTGTTATTTTAAAACCGTGGTATCTCACCAATCTGGCTTGTTTTGTCTATTTTCTTTTAATTCTGGTTCTGGCTTATTTTATAAATAAAGCGTATCGCAATTTTTATCAGAAGCAAAAAGAAAAATTGATTGAAGAGAATAACCTTTTATTAGAAATTAAAGAATTAGAAAACGAACAGCAATTAATGAAACTCAGAAATGAGCAATTATCTCAGGATGTTGATAACAAAAACAGAGAATTAGCCGTTTCGACAATGAGCCTGAACAGTAAGAATGAATTGCTGGCTTTTATAAAAGAAGATTTAAAAAAGACAACTCAAAATGACAGTAATAATATAAAATCAGTTATTAGTACGATTAATAAAAATATTACTGAGGAGGATTCCTGGAATGTCTTTAAAGAAGCTTTTGATAATGCCGATAAAGATTTCTTAAAACGAATTAAACAGTTGCATCCGTTATTAACTCCAAACGATTTACGACTTTGTGCGTACCTGAGACTGAATCTTTCTTCAAAAGAAATTGCTCCGTTATTTAATATTTCTGTCCGAAGCGTAGAAATAAAAAGATATCGTTTGCGTAAAAAAATGGATTTACAACACGAAATCGGTTTAGTAGAATACATTCTGGCTGTATAGTACATCAAAAAACAGGCTGAAAAAACTATACATTACCACAACATTAACGATTTGTTGTGATTTTGCAGCGTTTATGTTAAAGAAATTAACATTCATGATTAAGAGTTAAATAAGGCTGTTTTTTGATATATCCTGAAATTAGCGGTATTTTTTTTATGATGTATGTTTTTTGTTGAGGTTAATTTTATCGTTTTCCTAAGCGGATCGAATAAATTTATCTTTCAATAAAAACTAACTAATTATGAAATCCAAATTATTACTAACCGTACTAATGCTGTTTACATCTTTTGCGTTTTCGCAATCTTTTGATGTAAGCGGAACAGTACTTGATGGCTCGGGCTTGTCACTGCCGGGCGTAAATGTAAAAGTTAAAAGTTCGTCACAAAGTACAACCACAGACTTCGACGGATCTTTTAAATTAACAGGAGTTCCAAAAGGAACTATAATTGTTTTTAGTTATATAGGTTACCGAACGCAGGAAGTTGTTGTTTCAGGAACCAAAATAACTGTTAAAATGAGCGACGATGCCAAATCACTTGATGAGGTCGTTGTTATTGGTTACGGAACCCAAAAGAAAAGAGAAGTAACCGGAGCCGTTTCTGTAGTAGACAGCAAAACACTCGAGATTTTAAAACCTATAAAAGTAGAACAAGCATTACAAGGTACAGTTTCTGGTGTAAATGTTACTACGCAATCCGGATCACCGGGAGCTAAACTGGATATTCGTATTCGTGGTATTGCTACCAATGGAGAAAATGGTCCGCAAGCTATTATTGATGGTTATGTAGGCGATTTAAGTTTGTTGAATCCAAATGATATAGAAACCATTACTGTTTTAAAAGATGCACAAGCAGCAATTTACGGAACGATTGGTGCTAACGGAATTATTTTGGTTACGACTAAAATGGGTAAAAAGAACTCAAAAACAAAAGTTTCGTTTAACAGTTATACCGGATTTCAGGAAACATCCAGAAAACTACCAACTCTAAATGCTACTGAATATGCTCTTTTACTAAACGAAAGTTATGCAAATGGTGGCAATGCAGTTCCTTATCCAAATGTAAGCGGTTTAGGAAATGGAACGAACTGGCAGGATGAAGTATTTAAAAAAGCCCCTATTATCAGCAATGATTTAACTATTTCCGGAGGTTCAGAAAAAATTTCGTATGCCTTAAGTGGTTCACATTTGGATCAGGAAGGAATTGTAGGCGGAGATAAATCAGGTTTTTTGAGAAATACTGCCAGATTAGGTTTAAACGCTGATTTAAGTGATAAAATCAAAGTAAAAACAAATGTAATCTACACTTATTTTACCAGAAAAACATTAAACGAAAATGGTTTAGGTTCTGTTTTATTTAATGCCTTAAATGTACCGGCAATTTATAGTGTGCGTGATGCAAATGGTGATTTTACCAAGATTCCAACTTCATTAGGAAACGAGATTATCAATCCGTTAGCACAAATAGAGAATACTTATAACGACTATAATTATAAAAAACTGAACGGAAATTTTGGTTTGGATTATAAAATTTTCAAAGGATTCGTATTATCAAGTTCAATAGGTTTTAATACCTCAAACAGTGAATCGAAAGTATTTGGTAAACAAATTTTATACTGGGTTAATCCAAGTGATAAAGTATTTGACGTAGTAAGGAGTTCTGTAACTCAGGGTGCAGTAAACGATAATAACTATTCGTTTGACCTTTTTGGAACCTATACCACTAAAATTGCCGAAAATCATAATCTTGTTGGAACTGTTGGTACTACCATTTTTAAAGAATGGGGTAACGGACTTTATGCAACAGGTTTTGATGTACCAAATAACTCATGGGATTTTGCCGATATTTCTTTGACAAAAGGCCTGTCATCTGCTTTAAACAATAGTGCTTATGTATATGATCAAAGAAGACTTTCTTATTTTGGACGCGTACAATACGATTACAAAGGCAGATATTTATTGTCGGCTATGTTGCGTCGTGATTCTTCGACCAAATTTGGACCAGGAAACAAAGTAGCTTACTTTCCTTCTTTTACAGGAGGTTGGGTAATTTCTGATGAAGGTTTCTTTGGGCAGTCAAAAACAGTTAACTTTTTAAAATTAAGAGCCAGTTATGGTACTTTAGGAAATGACCAAATTCCAAATTACGGATACTTAGGTACTTTAACAGGAGAAGCAACTTATGTGTTTGATGGTGCATTGGCAAACGGAACTGCAACAGGACAAGTTCCAAATCCTGATTTAAAATGGGAAGAAGCTAAAAAGTTTGATGTTGGTTTCGATTTAAGACTGTTTAATGATAAAGTTTCTGTAGTAGCAGATTATTTTATTGATACCAGAAAAGATTTATTAATACCAAATATTCCTGTTTCAGGTATTATTGGTACTGGTGCTCCCGGAGCAAGTTCCCCAACAATTAATGCCGGAACAGTAAGAAACTCAGGAGTTGAGTTTGCTATTGATTATAAAGAAAAATTCTCAGACAGTTTTAGCATGAGTTTAGGTTATAATGTAACATTTATAAAAAATGAAGTGTTACAGGTAAACAATGGTACAAGAGTAATCGAAGGTGGTGCTTTTGGAGTAGGACAGCCATTTCCGGCAAGAATGGAAGAAGCTTTACCGGGGCAAAAAAAGTTGCCAATAGGATATTTTTATGGATATAAAACAGATGGTATCTTTCAAAATCAGGCAGAAGTTGATGCACATCCTTCTCAGGTAGCATTAGGTGCTGCGGCTTCACCGGGAGATATTCGTTTTGTAGATGTTAATGGAGACGGTGTAATCGATGCAAAAGATAAAACCAATATTGGAGATCCAATTCCTGATGCTACAATGGGCTTTAACTTACAATTGAACTACAAGAACCTGGATTTTGCAATGTATACATTTGCTTCAATAGGAAACGATATGGTTCGTAATTATGAAAGAACAAACCCTAATGTAAATCATTTAGATTATGTTTTGGACCGATGGACTGGCGAAGGAACAAGTACTACTGTTCCAAGAGTAACAACAAGCGCTACTTCAAACAATAATTTTTCAGATTATTTTGTAGAAGATGCTTCTTATGTAAGAATTCAAAATATTCAGTTAGGATATACCCTTAATCCAAACATATCTCAGAAAGCCGGAATAACAAAATTAAGACTTTATACAGGAGTAAATAATTTATACACATTTACCAAATACAAAGGCTTTGATCCGGGAGCTTCAAGCGGAGCTCCGATTGGAGGCGGAATTGACTATGGATTTTATCCAATTCCGAGAACCTATTTATTGGGCTTAAACATTAATTTTTAATTTCAGTTAAAATGAAAAAATATTTATTTACAACCATTATAACGCTAGCTCTATTCTCGACAATAAGTATTTCTTGTTCAGATGAGTTTGTAGATCCAACCCCAAAATATTCTATAGATTCTGAAAATTATTTTAATTCAAAAGCAGATTACGACAATGCATTAATTGCTGCTTACGATTTACTTCAGTCATCTTATGCAAATGTTATATTGGGAGAAATTGCTTCAGACAATACATTGGCAGGAGGAGAAAGTCCAACAGATGTAATTGGCTGGCAACAAGTAGACGACATGATTCATACACCTGTAAACAGTAATTTAAGAGACATCTGGAACTGGATGTTTGCAGGAGTTCAAAGAGCTAATTATATTCTTGAGTTTAAAGATAAAACCAATTTTGAGGGCAAAAACCAGCTACTTGCAGAAACCCGTTTTCTGAGAGCATATTACCAGTTTGAGTTAGTGAAATGGTTTGGTGGAATCCCGATGAAAGGAGATGCAAGATTTAAAATTGGAGATGAAAGAACAATACCGCGTTCATCAGTTGAAGAAGTTTATGCTTCAATCGAAGCTGATTTAATTTACGCTGCTGCTAATTTATCTCCAATAGCATCTCAAAAAGGAAGAGTTACAAAAGGTGCTGCTCAGGCATTATTAGGAAAAGCTTATTTATACCAAAATAAATACGCTCAGGCTGCTACAGCACTTGATGCCGTTATAAGTTCCGGAAAATATTCATTACAGACAGATTATAATGCAATGTTTGAATTGGATGGAGAAAACGGATCAGAATCAGTTTTTGAAGTTCAGTATACTGATGTTGAAGGTGCAAGTTTTACATGTCTGCAATGTAGTGAAGGAAACGTTGCAGTAGGTTTTAGCGGAATCAGAAATTATTCAGGACCGCTTTTCACATCAGGTTTTAGTTTTAATATTCCAACAAAAGAAAGTGCTGATGCTTTTGAAGTTGGGGATAAACGCAAAGATGTGGCTATACTCGATATTGTAGCCTGGGCAGCAGCAAATACTTCTTATAATGATGGAAAAGGAGTGACTTATGGGAAAGGAAATGAAGATACCGGATATTTTAACAGAAAATATCTTCCGAGAAAAAGAAGTACCAATGCACAGGGAGATTTGAACTTAACCAATCCAAATAATTACAGAGCTATTCGTTATGCCGATGTTTTATTAATGGCTGCAGAAGCTTATAACAGAGGCGGAATTGATGATACAAAAGCAAGAACCTATTTAAATCAGGTAAGAAGGCGTGCTTTTGGAGATACCAATCATGATATAGCTGCTTCAGGAGCTGCACTTACTGATTTTATTTTGGCAGAAAGAAGAGTAGAGCTTTTTGGAGAAGGACATCGTTTCTTTGATTTAGTAAGAACCGGAAAAGCAGTTGGAAAAATACCAGGTTTTAAAGCAAACAAAAACGAGTTATTTCCGCTGCCAATTGAAGAAATTCAATTTGCAAACGGAAACTGGAAACAAAACCCTGGATACTAAAAATAACTATAATGAAATCGTCAGGATTCTAAATCATAATGAAGCATGACGATTTTATATTCCAATAAAAGCAAATATGATCTAATATGAAAAAAATACATTTTATTATAAGTCTTTTCGTTTTAACAATACTTATAGGTTGTTCAGGCGATGACAGCAGTAATATTGACTTAGATGGCATTAGTGCGCCAACCAATATAACTGCTTTGGTAACTGTGACGCAAGACAATACAGGTAATGTAACCTTTGTACCTAAAGGAGAAGGAGTAACCCAATTCAAAATCAATTTTGGAGACGGAACAGCGGAGTCAAATAATGTATCACCCGGAGTGACCATTCCGCATGTTTACAAAGAAGGCGTTTATCATGCCAAAATTAAAGCAATGGGAATAAACGGAAAAACAACCGAAGTTGATCAGGAAGTAGTAGTCTCGTTTAGAGCGCCAGAAAACCTGAAAGTATTGATTACCAATGATCTGGCAGTTTCTAAAAAAGTAACAGTAAAAGCAACTGCAGATTTTGCCTTGTTTTATGATGTTTATTTTGGAGAAACCGGAAAACCGGAACCAGTTTCGGCTAATATTGGCGAATCAGTTTCTTATGTTTATAAAGATGCCGGTGTTTATTCGATTAGAGTAGTAGCAAAAAGTGCCGCAATAAAAACTACCGAAAGTAAGCAGGATTTTACCGCAATACTTGTAGTGAGCCCAAGTGCTTCAGCTCCAACACCACCAAACAGAGCAGCAGGAAATGTTATTTCAATCTATAGTTCAAAATATACCAATATAGCCGGAACAAACTTCTACCCAAATTGGGGACAATCAGGAGGTTATACAGAGTTTGATCTGAATGGAGATAAAATACTGAATTATACCAACTTAAATTATCAGGGAATTGCATTAGCAGATAATGTAACAATTGATGTTTCTGGCATGGAATTTATCCATATGGATGTCTGGACCGCAGATTTAGACAAATTAGAAACTTCATTAATCAGTAAATCTAATGGTGAAAGACCAGTAGTTAAAGATCTGACTGCAAATCAATGGACCAGTATTGATATTCCAATTTCGGCATTTACCAGTCAGACAAATTTTAAAGTAGCTGATATTTTTCAATTGAAACTAGTTGGAACTCCTGCAGGTAAAAACGTTTTTATAGATAATATTTATTTTTATAAAAATGTACAATCCTTAACAACAGCAGCTCCAACGCCTACAAAACCAGCAAGTGATGTTATATCCTTGTTTAGCGATGCTTATACAAACATACCAATTGCAACATGGCGTACAGAGTGGTCAGCAGCAACATTAGAAGAAACTTCGGTAGCAGGAAATGCAGTAAAAAAATATTCTGATTTGAACTTTGTGGGTATCGAACCGGTTTCGACAATTGATGCTACAGGAATGACACATTTTCATGTAGATGTATGGTCGGCAGATTTTACAGAATTCAGAATAAAATTAGTCGATTTTGGTGCCAATGGCGTTTATAATGGAGGCGGAGATGACAAAGAACATGAACTTAAATTTACCGCACCGGCAAAAGGAACCTGGGTAAGTCTGGATATTCCTTTAAGCGATTTTACAGGATTAACTACCAGAGGGCATATAGCACAGCTTATCTATTCCGGAAATCCAAGTGGGGCACATACTATATATATCGATAATGTTTATTTTCATAAATAGAAAGTAACATCTTATGATTTAAAGTGAATTTACATTTTATAAAAAACATCAAAATGAAAAAATATAATAAATACTTCGTATTCCTTTTTGCATTTCTCCTGGCGATTAGTTGTCAAAAAGACGATTATAGTTTTGGAGACATAAATGCGCCAACAAACTTTAAAGTAACGGCTGAAATTATCGGTAAAACAGCCACTGCACCAGATGGTGACGGATCAGGAATGGTAAAACTTACAGCAACTGCAGATAATGCAATATCTTATCAATATGTGTTTTCTGATGGTTCAAGTGTAAATTCTCCAAGCGGAATTTATACCAAACGGTTTACCAAAACAAGCGTAAATAAGTATGTAGTAACTGTAATCGCTACAGGAAAAGCTGGTGTTGCCAGTACAACCACAATCGAAGTTCAGGTGCTAAGTAACTTTAGAGACGACGAAGCAGTTGCATTTTTAACAGGCGGAACTTCTAAAAAATGGTATTGGTCAGCTTCTGAGCCTGGACATTTGGGAGTAGGTCAAAATGATAGTGATGCTACCAAAAATTACTTTCCTAACTATTACTCAGCCGGAGCTTTTGAAAAAGCCGGATCACCTGCAAGCAGCTGTTTATATCAAAACGTGCTGACATTCTCTGTAGAAGGAGATCAGCTTAAATTTGAATTGGATAATGGTGGAGCTACATTCTTCAATGCTGCTTTTGCAAGTGTAGGTGGAGGAAGCGGGCCAGATGATTCTTGTTTGACCTATAATACTAAAGGAAAGAAAACAGTATTATTAAGTCCGTCTGAATCTGTGGTAACAAAAAATCCAAATCATGCAACCCAAACCAGAGGAACAATGATGAACTTTACTGATGGAGGTTTTATGGGGTATTATATAGGACAGAGTTCATATGAAATTCTATCGATTACAGCGAACAGAATGGTCGTAAGAGCTGTAATGGGAGGAAACCCGGCATTAGCATGGTACCATATCTTTACTACTACACCTCCAACTCAGACTCCAACAACAGATTATACAAAACTGGTTTGGTCTGATGAGTTTAATACGGATGGAGCTCCAGATGCAACAAAATGGAATTATGATTTAGGAAGAGGAGACAACGGTTGGGGAAATAATGAAAAACAAAATTATACCAACTCAGCAACAAACGTAATTGTACAAGGAGGTAATCTTAAAATTACAGCCAAAAAAGAAGCTTCAGGCGGAGCAGACTATTCTTCGGCACGACTTAAAACAGATGCTAAATTTAGTTTTACTTACGGAAAAATCGAAGTACGCGCTAAATTGCCAATCGGAGCAGGAACATGGCCGGCAATCTGGATGCTAGGGCAAAATTATGCAACAAAACCATGGCCAGCTTGTGGAGAAATTGATATAATGGAACATGTTGGAAACAATCAGAATGTTATTTTGAGCACACTTCATTATCCCGGACATTCTGGCGGAAATGGAAATACAGGTTCTAAAACAATACCAAATGTGTCAACAGAATTTCATGTGTATAAAGCGATCTGGAGTCCGGCATCTGTTACCACATTTGTAGACGATGTTCAGATTCATTCCGTTCCAAACGATGGTTCTTTGCCTTTTAATAGCGACTTTTTCCTGATTTTAAATGTCGCAATGGGAGGTAATCTAGGCGGAAATATTGATCCAGCCTTTACGCAATCTTCGATGGAGGTCGATTATGTTAGAGTGTATCAATAGATTACAAATTAATTAGTAATGCAATGAGAAGGTCAGTGTTACGGCTGACCTTCTTAATTTTAGCAATTTTAAACACATATTATGCAAAAAGTAATTATACTATTATTGATTACAACGTTTGGTTTCGCACAACAGGAAAAAAGAAAATTAGTGTGGGAAGAAAATTTTAATAAAAAAGATATAAACGAAACCTTCTGGAATTTCGAATTGGGAGACGGATGCCCCAATTTATGTGGTTATGGTAATAATGAAAGACAAATTTATACCAAAACAAATCACGTAATCAAAGATGGAAACTTAATCATCGAAGCCAGAAAAGAGGGAACTAAATATACGTCGACTAAAATTACAACAAAAGGTAAAAAAGAGTTTAAATATGGCCGAATCGAAGCGAGAGCAAAACTGCCTGTAGGTCATGGTTTATGGCCGGCATTCTGGATGCTGGGTGCCAATATTGATGAGGTAAAATGGCCTAAAACAGGAGAAATTGATATTTTAGAATATATTGGCAGAGATCCGCATATGGTATATACCACATTACATACACAGGCAAGCCATGGTAATACCATTAATACAAAACGAACAGCATTTCCTAATATTGAAGAAGGATATCATGTTTATGCGATTGAATGGACAAAAGATAAAATCGATTTTTTTGTAGATAAAACGTTAGTTTATACTTTTAATCCGGAAGATAAAAATGAAGATACCTGGCCATTTGACAAGCCATTTTACATTATCCTGAATTTAGCAATAGGAGGAAATTTTGGAGGACCTGATGTAGATGACACTATATTGCCTCAAAAATATTATGTTGACTATGTTCGTGTATATCAGTAATAATTAAAAAAAGAATACAGAAATCAGATATAAACAGGTCAATTTATTGGTTTTTAGTTGTTTATATCTGATTTTATGTGTTAAAAATGAAGAGTGATTTACTTATTTTGCGACCAAATTTAAGTTTGTCCTGCAATAATTAACAATTTATTGTTAATTATTCTTCATTTTGTTTGCTTTTTAAAATAATAATTTGTTAAATTTGATCAGAATATTAACATAACTCTCAAACCCAGGATAAGCCTATAGAATAAAACTACTTTTTAGAAAATTAACTCCAAATTATAGAAACTAAAAAAGTAGTATTATGGCTGATCTGCATACACCAGACGCTCTATTAGTAAAAAAATATGTCGATGGCAATGAACTTGCTCTTTCGACATTAATAAAGAGGCACGAATCTAAGATATATGGATTTATATATTCAAAGATTGCTGATAGAGATATTTCAAACGATATTTTTCAGGACACTTTCATAAAGGTAATCAGAACCCTTAAAAGTAATTCATACAATGAAGAAGGTAAATTTCTGCCTTGGGTTATGCGTATTTCGCACAACTTAATTGTAGACCATTTTCGTAAAACCAAAAAAATGCCCATGTATAGAGAAACCGAAGAGTTTTCGATTTTTTCTATCATGTCTGATGATGCTTTAACCATCGAAAATAAAATGATTTTTGATCAGGTCGAAGTCGATTTAAAAAAGATTATTGAAGAACTTCCTGAAGATCAAAAAGAAGTATTAGTGATGCGCATGTATCAGGATATGAGTTTTAAGGAAATTTCAGAAATTACAGGCGTTAGCATTAACACTGCTTTAGGGAGAATGCGTTATGCATTGATGAATTTGAGAAAAATAATAGACAAACATCAAATTATTTTAACCAACTAATACTATTTTTAGTAATAGTCCGTTATACTATAATAAAACATTTTGATAGTATGGGGAAAATTTACTCTAAAAAAGCATTAGCTTCAAAAAACTTAAAACCTAAAAAAGAAGTTATTTCCTTTTTATTAAGTTATTCACAAGCACTTACTGTTGTGAAAATAGAAAATAAAGATTTTGAAATTATAGCTAATTAAACAGCCCGCTATCCGGTAGGATGTTTATTTGAAAGAAAAACCAAATGGTCGTTTTGGTTAAAAGCTCACTATTTGTATGCAAATACAAGTAGTGAGTTTTTTTTGCATCTTACTTTTTCTTTCATATTAAAGCCTTACTATACATTTACATCAACTTTACAATTTATTAGTTTACAGGATAAAAATAATTGTATTGTTAAAATTCTATATTTTCACTTATTATCAAAATTTTATTTTATATTTAGCTTTCTTTTAGTTAAAAACTAGTTTTTTATTCAATGAAATTGAAATATAAAAGCGATTTATGTATTAAAAAACTTTCAATAATAGGAAAAATTTAATTATTAGTAATATTAATATAGTGTAACCAAAACCAAATAATCTATGAAGAAAAACTACTTTAAATCTGTTTTGTTTGTTGTTCATCTTAATGTCTTATAGTGAATATTAAGAGATAATGAGAATTTACTAATTCTTAATGCCAGATAAGAGTTAATCTTTTTTACTCTTTAAAAACAGTATCTGCAGTAAATATCTCGATAGTACCCAATAATCTATTTAACAACCAAACTTAACTGAAAAAATGAAAAAGAACCTTAAGATGTTATCATTGCTGCTATTGATAAATGTAGGAGCATTTGCTCAAAAAGAAGAAATAAAAGAAGCACAGTCTTATTATAGTAAAGGGAAAGTCCAGGAGTCATTGGCGATTTTGAAAAAAATAGAATATCTCATCGTAAATGCACCGGTTGATGTTAAGTCAGACTTCTATTTTACAAAAGGAAATGTTTACAAAGATTTAGCGACCAAAAATATAGATGCAGCAGCTAATTTTGCTTTAGCAGTAGGTGCTTATCAGGATGTATTGCTATACGAAAATGATTCTCAGATTTATAAGTATGCCTTTAAGGCCAGTTTAGCTTTAAAAGAAATGAAATCCAAGTTGGTAGACGGAGCTTATAATGATTATAAAGCCGGAAAGTTTAAAGAAAGTGCCGATAAGAGCTACGAAGTATACCTGTTTGATAAAAAAGATGTTGCAAACCTTTTCAATGCAGCATCAACAGCTTTATCAGCCAAAGAGTATAAATCTGCAATTAAATATTTTGAGGAACTTAAAAGACTGAACTATACAGGTGAAGTAGTTATATTTTATGCTACCAATAAAAAAACAAAAGTAGAGGAAGCCTTTAGCTCAATGAGTGCAAGGGAAGCGAGTATTCAGGAAGGTCTTTATGAAAAGCCAAGAAATGTAAATCCACCATCAAAGAAAGAAGAAATTTTGACTTCTCTGGCTTTTGCTTATATGGAGACTAACGATTATTGCAGCGCAGAAAAATATTATGAAGATGCTTTGCAGGTCAATCAAAATTGCATTACCTGTTATATTAACCTTGCTTATGTTAAAATGCAGTTTAAGAAAGAATTACTGGATTTAATGGCCACTTTAGGAACCGGTCCAAAAGAAATGGAGCAATATGATAAACTGGATAGTCAAAAAGACGAAATCGTAAAAAGTGCCATACCGTATCTGAAAAAAGCATTAAATATAGAGCCTAAAAACGAAAACGCTACAAAATCACTTTTAGGAATCTACAGATCACTTAATATGACAAGTGAATATAATACGCTAAAAAATAGCATGTAAAAACAATAAAGAAGCTACTAAACTTTCTTTTTAGTAGCTTCTTCTATTACTGATTTCTTACCAATCGTTTTTGTAATGATATCTTTATCGAGGCTCCATCCTCTGGCAGGCGAATATTCACGGCCGTACCAGATAATCTGTAAGTGAAGATCATTCCATAATTCTCTCGGAAATAATCTTTTAGCATCTTTTTCAGTCTGTGCTACATTTTTTCCGTTAGAAAGATTCCATCTGTACATCAATCTGTGAATATGAGTATCCACCGGAAAAGCAGGAACGCCAAATGCCTGAGACATCACCACACTGGCAGTTTTGTGTCCAACAGCAGGCAATTCTTCAAGAGCTTCAAAACTTTCCGGAACTTTACCATTATGTTTATCAATCAAAATGTGTGATAAACCGTAAATTCCTTTTGATTTCATTGGTGATAAACCACAAGGACGAATAATTTCTTTGATTTCTTCTACAGACATTTTAATCATATCATATGGATTATCCGCTTTTGCAAAAAGCAATGGTGTAATCTGGTTTACACGTACATCCGTACATTGAGCCGAAAGTAAAACTGCAATCAACAAAGTATAAGGATCTTTATGGTCTAAGGGGACAGGTATAGTAGGGTAGAGTTCTTTTAACGTATTTATAACAAATTGTACGCGAGCTTCTTTATTCATTTCCGTATTTTTAATCCTGTAAAAATAATGAATTATAAGTTATAAGTTATCTTTGCTATTGAATCTAAAAGCAATAATCAACAATCTAAAATAAAAATATGACAACATTAAAGGCGGGTGATAAAGCACCTCAATTTTCAGGAATAGATCAGGATGGAAAAACACATAAACTGGCAGATTATGCCGGAAAAAAATTAGTAGTTTTCTTTTATCCAAAAGCAAGCACACCAGGGTGTACAGCAGAGGCATGTGATTTGAGAGATAATTTTGAGCGTTTTAAAGCCAATAATTATGAACTTTTAGGTGTGAGTGCCGATAGTCAGAAAGCACAGTTAAAATTTAAAGATAAATATGAATTTCCTTTTCCGTTATTGGCTGACGAAGACAAATCAGTAATCAATGCATTTGGAGTTTGGGGGCCAAAAAAAATCATGGGAAAAGAATACGACGGAATCCACAGAACCACTTTTGTAATAGACGAAAAAGGAATCATCGATGAGGTTATCGAAAAAGTAAAAACAAAAGAACACGCAGCGCAGATTTTGAAATAGTTTTGTGTTTCATGTTGTCTTTTGAGGTGTGTAATTTTTACTGCAAAGTGCGCTAAGTTTTTTTGATCTGAGAAAACTTTATAAAAACACAAAGTTCGCAAAGCTATGTCAATAAAAGCTTTGCGAACTTTGTGCATTGTAAATGCAATCTTTTAAAAACTTAGCGCACTTTGCGGTAAAATTTTATTCGGTTCAAACCTGAAACAAAAAAAGTCCCAATTAAGGGACTTTTTTATTAAGCATTTTGTTCCAGTTCTTTTTGCGGATGATATCCAAAAAGATGGTGCTCTTTTATAATTTCGGCAATACCCGGAGGAAGCATTGGTTCCCAGCCGGTTTTTCCCTGATTGATCATTTTTAATACTTCACGTGAGAAAACCTCTAAGTTATGCGGGTCGTAATCTGCAATGTCAACCACTTTTCCGTTGAATTTGAAGAATTTATACAATTCTTTCATTCTCGGATGCACTTTTAAGTTGTTTGAATTCATTAAAACACCATTATCGTCCAGCATTGGATATAAGAAAACTTTCATATCCCTGTAGAATAACTTTCCAAATGCTTCCAGAATTCCACCACTTAAATGACGGTAATATTTCTCATCAAAAATATCTACTAAATTGTTTACACCCATTGCCAATCCCATTCTGGCTTTGGTATAATTAGCAAAATATTCAACCACTTTATAATATTCCTGAAAATTCGAGATCATTACAGTCTGACCTAAAGAACAAAGTAATTCAGCTCTGTCCATAAAATCACGTTCATCAATTTCACCATCCGAACGTAAATTCGAAAGTGTAATTTCAAAAATCACCAAAGTATTGTCTTTTTCGACCTTATTTTCTTCAAGGAACATTTTAAGTGATTTCTCATACATGTCCATATTTACTTTCGTAACCGGACGAAAACTTCCTCTTAAAGCAAGAAGGTTCTTTTTGTATAAAATAGCAGCAGGCAAAATGTTTTTCCCTTCAGGGTTAAACATTACAGCATCAGTCATTCCGTTTTTAACCAGTTGCAAACTCATTAAACGATTGTCAACATCAGCAAAACGTGGTCCTGAGAAGTTGATGGTATCGATTTCGAGTTGGTCTTTGTCTAAGTGATCGTATAAATAACGAAGCAATCGTTTTGGATCGTTGTATTTGTAAAAAGCACCGTAAATTAAGTTTACTCCTAAAATTCCCAGTGTTTCTTGTTGTAGTCTTGCATCCGTTTCTTTAAAACGAATGTGCAGAATAATTTCGTTGTAAGCTTCGTCAGGTTCAATTTGGTATCGAATTCCAACCCAGCCGTGACCTTTAAATTGTTTGGCAAAATCTATAGTAGCAACCGTATTGGCATAACTAAAGAAAAGTTTGGTAGGATGTTTTTCTCTGCTTAAACGCTCTTCAATGATCTGGCCTTCGTGGGTCAGCATTTTTTTTAAACGCTCTTCGGTTACATAACGACCATCGCTTTCAACACCATAGACAGCATCACTAAAATCTTTGTCATAGGCAGACATTGCTTTTGCAATTGTTCCTGAAGAACCTCCGGATCTGAAAAAATGCCTAACCGTTTCTTGCCCGGCACCAATTTCTGCAAATGTTCCGTAAATATTCTCGTTTAAATTAATGCGTAACGCTTTGTCTTTTATGGAAGGAATCTGTTCGATGACCTTGTCACCTTTGAGTTTTATTTCTGTACCCATTTTATTTTAAATAGATTTGTTACAAAGTTAGTAAATTAGCCTTCTAATGAAAGAGAAATAATCCTATTTTTGTAAAAAAAATAAGTTCAATTGAAGGTATATTTTTTAGGTACTGGTACTTCTCAGGGCATTCCGATAATCGGGGTGGATCATCCAGTTTGTAAAAGCACTGATGCTAAGGATAAAAGACTTCGGGTATCCATCTGGATCACTTGGGGTGAGCACTCTTATGTGATAGATTGTGGCCCTGATTTCAGGCAGCAAATGTTATCTTGTGGCTGCACAAAGCTTGATGCTATTTTGTTTACACATGAACATGCTGATCATACGGCTGGTTTGGATGATATTCGTCCGTTTAATTTCAGGCAGGGCGAAATTCCTGTTTATGCACATCAGCGTGTAATCGATAATTTGAAACGTCGTTTTGATTATGTTTTCGAAACCGTAAACAAATATCCGGGCGCTCCAAGCGTTAAGACTATTGAAGTCATCAACAATGAATCTTTTGCTGTTGGAGACAAAATGGCTATTCCTATAAACGTTATGCATGGCGATTTACAGGTTTTTGGCTATCGAATTGATGATTTTGCTTATTTGACAGATGTTAAAACGATTGATGAAGCAGAAGTCGAAAAACTAAAAAATCTTAAAGTTTTGGTGGTAAATGCACTACGGTTAGAACCACATGATACACACTTTAATTTGCAGGAAGCACTTGATTTTATTGATCTGGTGAAACCTGAAGTTGCTTATTTAACCCATATTAGCCATGTTTTAGGTTTTCATGAAGAGGTACAAAAACAACTGCCTCAAAATGTATTCCTGGCTTACGATAACTTAGAAATTACAATTTAATTATTCCATAAAAATGAAAAAATCCTTAATGCTTTATCTTTTTATCCTTGCGATATTAATGAATGTTTTTACTTATATGTTTTATAGTAGCGAAGTAAAATTCGGGCAGGAAAGATATGATAAAACCACAAAAAAGCTAAGAGACAGTATTGAATTAGTAAAAACTCAATTGGCTGATGCTAATTATTTTTCTCTTGAACATAATGAAAATGCACAAAACTACTTCGATAATAGTGCTTCTGGAGGAAAAGTTATTTTATATGAAAAGCTGATTCCGGTTGTAACCGAAAAGTTAATGGACTTTAATGCAAATCCAAACGGAAATCCTTATACAGGACAAGATAAAATTGGCCCGAATAAATTTATCATCAATAAAATAAAAATTCTGAACCACAGATGGATCATTGCTGATTACAGTAATGGCGAATTATGGGGAGAAGTTTTGTTAAAATATTTTGTAGATCAGGATGATAAGATTACTTTTGAAGTAAATCAAACCTGGTTGTATCAAAAATAGAATTTTATAATTCTATTTTTTTTATCTAATTTTTAAAAATAGGATTTATGAAAAAGATATTTTTATTTTCGATTATTGTTGGTTTGTCGTTTTCATGTGCCAAAAAAGTTTCACAGGATTCTGTTGGCACTAAAGAGGAAACAAAAAAAGAAATTGTTGGCGGCGATTCTGATGTTCATGGATGCAAGGCTTCTGCCGGTTATACCTGGTCTGCGCTTAAAAAAGAATGTGTACGTCTTTTTGAAATCGGTACGAAATTATCGCATGCCGAAGATGGAAAAACATATTCGACAGTTGCTTACGTTATTTTCGAAGGAAATAAAGCTGAACTTTTTCTGGATACTCAAAAAGAGCCAATCCTTTTAGAAAGAAAATCCGAAGGTGATTCCTGGACTAAAGATGATTATCAATTAATTCCCTGGAAAGGTTATGTTCTAAAGAAAGCAGGGAAGATAATTTATACAGGAGAGTAAATGTTAGATGTGAAAAGTAAGATGTAAAATGATAAAAAAGATACATCTTACTTTTCACATTTTACTTTTTACATCGAAAGCCAATTCTTAAAATCAAAGAAATTTTGCGGAGCAACGCCATGGCCAACAGGATATTCCTTATAAGTTACTGGAATATTTAATTTCTCTAAAATAGCAGGAGTTTTTCTAGCCCATTCAATCGGAATAACCTGATCGACAGTTCCGTGGGAAGCGAATATTTTCAAGTTTTTAAAGTCGTTCTTCTCGTAACCTTCTTTAATGATTTCTTCGTTAAAATAGCCGCTCATTGCTACTACTCGCTGAATTTTTTCAGGGTAAGAAAGGGCAACCGCATAACTCAAAATAGAGCCCTGGCTAAAACCAATAAGAGTTACATTGTTTGCGTCAATTGGGTAGTTAGCTGCCAGTTCATCTACAAAAACAGCAATTAAATCGCGTGAGGTTTTAGCCTGTTCATTATCTGAAAATTTATTCTGATCTGCATCAAAATTTATGGCATACCATGCATAAGCACCATATTGTAAATCATAAGGAGCTCTGGCCGAAATAATATAATAATGATCAGGAAGTTCTGTAGCAAACGAAAACAAATCAGCTTCGTTACTTCCATATCCGTGTAATAATAATAAAACAGGATTTTTGTCTAAGATAACTTTTGGTTCTTGTATTTTATATTCTAAAGATAGATTCATTTTAATGGTAAATTATGAATTATGAGTTTTCTACTTTGTCAAAGTTTTTAAGTTTGAAATTTAATTTATCCAATGCTTTTAAACCATTTTTGAAATAAATTTCCAACCAACGGAATTGGTCTTGTTTGTCCCTGAATAGCACTAAAAATTCCATACGCCCACAATATCGAAATACAAATCCACATGGGGAAAGTGATAAAAAAGCTGTCGAAATTGCTAATAATGGCGCCAAAAGAAATAAAAGTAAGCGATAATCCTAAAGCCTGACGGATGTGAAAAGAAGCAAAACTATTTTTATTTTCAGAGTTCATAGACATTGCGATTAAAACTCCAATAATTAAAATATAACTGGTAATAGCAATTGCTTTTCCCTCTTCGATTGTATTCTTCATTGTATTATTTTGTGACAAGTTGATTTTGATTTAAGATTCCGTAAACAGAACCTTTAATTTCAGTTCCTAAAAAGGCAGAATTTTTAGATTTTGAAAGAATGTTTTCTTTTGTAAAAGTTGAAGTTCCTTCTGGAGAAAAGAAAGTCAGATTAGCTTTTGAACCTTCTGAAATGGTATCATTTTCAATTCCGAAAATCGTTTTTCCAGAAGTTAATTTATCGATTACAGTTTCAAGAGGTAAAACAGTTAGTAAGGCACCAAAAGCACTTTCTAAACCAATCGTTCCGTTTTTAGCAGTATCAAATTCCATTTTCTTGAATTCAATATCAATTGGATTATGATCTGAAGTGATTGTATCGATTGTTCCGTCTAAAACTGCATTTATAAGTGCAGTTCTGTCAGATTCAGTTCTTAATGGTGGTGTAACTTTAAAACGGGTATCAAAACCTTCCAGTTTTTCATCTGTTAAAACCAGATGATGTACAGCAACACTGCAAGTAACCTGTAAACCTTTTGCTTTTGCTTCTTTTATTAATTCAACCGATTTTGCTGTGGAAATTGTTGGAATATGAAGTTTTCCTCCTGTATATTCTAATAGAAATAAGTTTCTGGATATTTGTAATTCTTCGGCTAAATTCGGAATTCCTTTCAGACCTAATTTTGTTGAAACGATACCTTCATTAGCAACACCATTTCCTTTTATGTTTGGATCTTGTGCATAGGTAATTACTAAGCCTTCGAAATCCTGCACATATTGTAAAGCGATCTTTAACAGATTAGCGTTGTCGATACTTTTATTGTAATCTCCAAAAGCTATTGCTCCGGATTTTTTCATGTCAAATAATTCTGCCATATCTTTTCCTTCGCTGTTTTTGGTTAAAGCACCAATAGGAAAAAGTTCTGTTGCAAAACCATTTGCTTTATTTTTTACAAAATTTACCTGCGACTGATTATCGATAACAGGGAAGGAGTTTGGTTGTAAAGCAATTGCAGTAAAACCGCTTTTTGCAGCAACATTGAGTCCGTTTGCAATGGTTTCTCTGTCTTCATAACCTGGCTCTCCCAGAGAAACACTACTGTCAAACCAACCCTTGGAAAGGTGTAAGTTGTCAAATTTTACTTCAATTGAATCATCGATATCCAGAATTGAAGTTCCTATTTTTTCTATTAAACCATCTGCAATTAAAAGATCAACGGTCTGATTGTGAAACGGACTTTTTGAATCGATAATTTTGGCGCTTCTGATGATTATTTTCATATGTAGAGAAATTTATTTTGTACTTAAATCGTAAAATGATTTTTGTAAAAAGTAAAATGTTTAAAAGTAAACAGGATAATTACTTTACAAATTTTATAATTGCCATTTCTAATGCTAAAAATAACAGTGCAAAGATAACAAACCATTTCCAAATTTGACTGTCTGTTCGCTCAGTTTGTAGCGTGTTAAATATGGTTGAAATTGTGTCTGCAGTTTTAAAATCTGAAACAATATTGGTGTTAACCTGACTCAGATCACTTTCGCTTCTTTTGTAATTGAAACTTAGGTTTTCAACCCATTCTTTTTTGTCGTAAATACTATAATTTCCCGCTGTTTCAGGAAAATCATTAAAAGTTAGTTTTACTTTATTGTTCAGTATTTGCTGAATCGGAATAAATGAATCATCATTTCCTTTTACTTCCAGAATTGCATCTTTGGTTAATAATACATCTACAAAATAAGGCTGATTATTGCCAATAGTCAAAGCATTTACTCCTGTTTTTTGGTTGTTTTGACCCATTTTGTAAAATAACGGAACAATTATAGGAGATTGCTGAAAGTTTGAATTTGTTGTATTTATTGGGGCTGAAAAAACAGTAATTCCCGAAACCGGATTCTGGATTGCAGTTACAAATACACTTTGATCTTCATAGGATAAAACAGCCGGATATGGGCTGGAAATAGCAAATGAGCTGTTTGTTTTTGGGTATTGGAAATTCGTGATTTTGTTCTCAAAAACCCCTGAGAATAAAGGATGATCAAAATTTATTTTGGTAATTAATTTGCTGTTGTTTTCCAGGTTTTTAAACTGAATTTTTCCAAAATTACCCAGGAAAGCATTCAGATTTGAAACAGAACTTTTTTCAGAAGGAATCACAACCAGATTTCCGCCTTTAGCTACAAAAGCTTTTAATGTAGTTTGCAAAGCTTGCGGAACCTCGGTTAATTCATTTAGAATAATGGTATTTTGTCTGTCTAAGCTATTATAATCTAAAGTACTAATAGAGTAGTTGCTGTAATTGAATTCAGCAGAAGTGTAAATTCGGGACAGGAAATTACTTTTTTCCGGTTCTCCAATACTAATAACATTTGTTTTTTTGGCTTTCGAAATACTGAAATAAAGTTTATTGTCATACGTCAGACCATTATCTTCAATAGTAACATAACCGTGAAAAGCTTCTTTAGGAATGGTAAAGTTGATTTTCTTTTTTCTGGTATCAAATTTTATAATGGTTTTGGCAATCAGTTTGTTTTGATTGTACAAAGCCATTGAGACAGGTTTGAAATCTTCTCCATAAGCCGATAAATTCACACTTAGTTCATAGAAGTTTTCTAAAGTCTGATTTATAAAAACGCTGTCAATAGCAATGTTGTTCTTCTGTTCAGCTTCCGGAATGATAAAATAAGGTTTCTCTTCAGTATCAATATTTTTAATGTCTTTTTCGCTTAAACCAACAGCATCCGTAATGATAACAATATCTTTTTTATAAGCCGACTTATGGGCTTTTATTTTTGCCATAATCGACGGAAGTTCAAAAGGTGTTGCGCTGTATTGTAGATTTTGCAAGGCACTTTTTGAAGATTTTATATCTGTGTTCCAATAATTTTCGGTGTTGGTTAACAATGAAAATTGTGTGTTTTCCGGAGTGTTTTCCAGTAATTCCTGAACAGCACGTTTTAGCAATTCGCCTTTTTTACCTTTTGCCTGCATGCTGAAGGAATTGTCGAGAATGATATACATTTCGTTAGTAGCATTTTTGCTGTCTTTGGCTTCAAAAAAAGGCTGGGCAAAAGCGAGAATAATACACGTTAATAAAAGTAAACGCGTAGCTAATAATAAACGCTTTTTGATTTTTGAACTTTTTCTGGTTTGAATTGAAAGTTCTTTTAAGAAACGAACATTAGTAAAAAA
The DNA here is from genome assembly GCF_001602525.1 of Flavobacterium chilense. Taxonomy (GTDB): domain Bacteria; phylum Bacteroidota; class Bacteroidia; order Flavobacteriales; family Flavobacteriaceae; genus Flavobacterium; species Flavobacterium chilense. Next base: position 1,107,128 of record NZ_LSYT01000001.1, on the reverse strand, counting down.
AGAGGTTTTAAAACGTCGTAATTGAAATAAATGAACCAAAATTGGAACAATCAACAAAAACAGAAAGTATAGAATTTCGGGATGTTTAAAATGCATTCTGGTTTAGATTTATTTCACTACATTTTGTAGATGCTGGTCAAAAATACAAATTTTTAGCCAAACCATATAAGTAATATAAGTTCATTTAATTTTTGCCTGAATCAAGCCTTGCTTATAATCTCTTACAATACTTATATGGTTTAAATTAGAGAGTGAGAAGTTTGAAAAATGTAACTTTTGTAATTTCTTTTGTAACAAAAAAGAGGTTTAGAAAAGATATTATTGTTTATTTTAGCATATTCAAAAAACAAATAAAAAACTATGAAAAGATTATATATACTGCTTTTTTCAGCTTTAGCATTACATACTTTGCAGGCACAGAATAAGTTTAATTTATTGGTTGGTACCTATACCAATACTTGTGACAGTAAAGGAATATATGTATATGAATTCGATGCTAATACAGGCGAATTTAAACTGAAAAATTCTTCTGAAAATGTGGTGAGTCCGAGTTATTTGTCAGTTTCAGCAAATAATAAATTTGTTTATGCTGTAAACGAAAACGGAACTCAAAGTGCTGTAAGTGCCTTTTCTTATGATTCTGCTAACGGTAAACTTAAATTATTAAATACAAACGCTTCTTTGGGAGCTGATCCGTGTCATTTGATCAACGATGATAAAAACGTAATTATTGCTAATTACTCTGGTGGAAGCATTGCTGTATTTAAGAAAAATGCTGACGGAAGCATAACCGAAGGACAGCAGTTAATTCAGCATGAAGGAAAAGGTCCAAATGCAGCGCGTCAGGAAAAAGCGCATGTGCATCAGGTTGTTTTTTCTCCGGATAAAAAGTTTGTTTTATCGAATGATCTGGGAGAGGATAAAGTTTTTATTTATAAATACAATCCAGGTTCGAAACATGAAATTCTTACTTTAAAAGAAACGGTTGATGTAAAAGCAGGAAGCGGCCCAAGGCATTTGACTTTTAGTAAGGATGGTAAATTTGTATATCTGATTCAGGAATTAGATGCTACTTTAACTACTTTTAGTTATGACAAATCAGGAAGTTTAAAAATAATTGCCCAAATCAGTATTTTACCAAAAGGATTTACAGGAGGAACAGGTGCTGCAGCGATTAAAATTTCGCCAGACGGTAGCTTTTTATATGTAACAGATCGTGTAGATGCTAACTCAATTGCGGTATATAAAATACTTAAAGATGGTAAAATCGAACAGGTTGAACAATTAAGTACTTTAGGAAAAGGCCCAAGAGATTTTGCAATTGACCCAACAGGAAATTATCTTTTGGTTGGACATCAATACACCAATAATATTGTAATCTTTAAAAGAGACAAAACCACAGGAAAACTCACTGATACCGGAAAAAGAATCGAATTGTGTTCGCCGGTTGGTTTGGTGTTTACGAAGATATAATTTTTAAAGGTTCAAAGCCACAAAGGCTCAAAGGTGCAAAGGTTTATGCTAAAGAAAAAGGCTAAAAAACGAAAAGTTTAATTTTCGTTTTTTAGCCTTTTGTATGCTTTGTCCCTTTGAACCTTTGCTCCTCAGAAAAAAAACTATTTATTCTTATCTTTTCTCTTTTTGTCTCTGGTTTTCAACATGTTTCTATTAACAGATCCGTGAGTTTTCTTTTTTGTTTTGGATGGTCCGCCCAGATTGACTTTTTTGTTCTTTTTAGATTTTTCATGAAATGCACCATCACCTTCAAGTTTAGGTTTTTTCATTAAAAATTTAATAGGCTGACGGTCTTTTTCAGGCTCAATTAATTTTGCGGATATTTCGACTTCTTCTGGAAATTCAGCAATTTCAAGCTCTTGATTCATTAAAACTTCAACTTCAATTTTAAATTCTTCTTCACGAGGCGTGATAAAACTAATTGCGGTTCCTGTAGCGTCAGCACGACCTGTACGACCAATTCTGTGCATATACAATTCCGGAAATTCGGGAAGTTCAAAGTTTATAACGTGAGAAATGTTCGAAATGTCCAAACCTCTTGCCATAATATCCGTTGTGATTAATCCGCGAAGGTTTCCTTCCTGAAATTCTGCCATAGTACTCAAACGGTAATTTTGAGATTTATTGGAGTGAATTACCCCAAACTGACCTTCAAAATCTTCTTCGATTCGGGTATGAAGCATGTCTGAAATCTTTTTATTGTTCACAAAAACCAAAACACGTTCCATGCTTTCGTCTGTAGCCAATAAATGTTTTAAAAGATTTACTTTAGTATTAAAGTTAGGAACATTATAAGTAATTTGAGTAATATTTTCAAGTGGTGTTCCGGATGCAGCCAGGGTAACTTCTTCAGGAAAATCAAAAAAGTCATTCAAAACAGCATCAACTTCATCTGTCATAGTTGCAGAGAATAGAATGTTCTGGCGTTTGTTTTTCATCATCGCCAAAAGTGCTGTTAATTGTGTACGGAAACCTAAATTTAGCATTTCGTCAAACTCGTCAATTACTAATTTTTGAGTTTCATCAAAGCGAACAACAGCATCAAGCGCTAAATCCATTGTACGTCCGGGAGTCCCAACTAAAATATCAACTCCTTCGTAAACTGCTTTTTTTTGTGTATTGATATTTACTCCACCAAAAATACCCAATGTTTTAACAGACATGTATTTCGTCAGTTTCTCGACTTCTTCTACAACCTGTACAACTAATTCACGTGTTGGAACCAGTACTACAATTTTTGGTGTATTGGTTGGTGTAAATTTGTATAACTTTAAAAGTGGTAATAAATAGGCAAATGTTTTACCGGTACCGGTTTGTGCAATTCCCATCATATCTCGGCCAGACATAATCACAGAAAATGATTTTTCCTGAATAGGAGTTGGTGTAACAAATCCCAGTTCGTCGATTGCTTTTTGTAGTGATTTTGGAAGATTGAATTTTTCGAAAGTGCTCATTTGCATTAAATTTTGTGCAAAGGTACGTTAAAATGACGGTTAGATTGCTAAAATTTTCGAATCATCTCATAATTAAGTGATTTAAAAGTCTGATTTTTAGGTGTCAAACGCTTCAAAAACAACATTTATTGATGCGTATTTGAGAATTTAAGAGCTAAATGAAATGAAGTTTTGAATAAATAAAAGTGGCTTTAAGGTTTTGTAATTTCTTTTGAATATTTTTGAAACTGTAAAAAAAAACTTTTTGCAGATAAATAAGATGGGAACATTTTCGCAAACCAATATTAAATGTAAAGACATAGAAATTGTACTGGCAGAGTTAAAAAAATATTTGCCACTGGGCAGGCAGATATGGTTTGACACTAGTAAAGAATGGTTTTATAATGTACCACATGATGAAAATTCTTTCGATGGTCAAAATTTAACGATAGTAATTTCAAAAAACATAAGCAAAGATTGGGTCGAAGTTGAGTTTGATTTTCAGGTTGGGTTATATTTTTATGATGAAATCCTGAAACAAATTTCAAAGAATCTTGAGACTGAGATTTTCTTAGCTTATTATCAGTCTACTAGTTGTGAAGGAAGACTGGCGAAATTTAAAAATGGACTATTGGAGTTGTCTTACTTTGAAAAATATTTTTATGAGGTTATTATTGAAAATAATTTTCGAACTGAAAAAAGCAACTATATAGCAGATAATTTTGGAGTTGCAAATTCTAAACTTGAATTACTTAAAAATTCAAAGTTGGGAGAAGAATCTCTATTAATTGACCACGCTTTCATAAATAAATTTTATGAATCAGAAGGATGGCTGCCTGATTTGGGAAAGAATTTTTTTGAGGATGAATTTTTATATTTGCATGTAGAGCAATTAAAATGATTTCGGGTTTTAAAATTTAAAATCCTTCAAAAACACCCAAACCAAATAAAGCGAAATCGTATTTTACAGGATCTGCAGCATCCATTTCACGAAGTTTTTTGTCTAATTCGGCAAGCGCTTTACCATCGTTTTGTTTTCGTTCTAAAATCCCGAGTTTTCTGGCAACATTTCCTGAATGTACATCCAGCGGACAGGATAATAACGAAGGCGAAATAGTTTTCCAGATTCCTAAATCAACGCCTTTGGTATCCTGACGAACCATCCAGCGCAAATACATGTTGATTCTTTTGGCTGCTGAATTGTTTAACGGATCTGAAATGTGTTTTTGAGTTCGGGGCAAATGATCGATTTCGAAAAATATTTTTTTAAACTCGTGAATACTTTTCTGTAAGCTGTCTTTTTCCTGATATTTTGCAAAAACATTTTCTAAGCCGTTATGATTTTTATAGATGTGCTGTAAGCCTTTTATAAATCCTGAAAAGTCTTTTCCGTTAAAAGTTCTATGAACGAAATTCTCTAAACGGGTGAGGTCTTCATCAGAATGTGACATGACAAAATCGTAAGGTGTATTGCCCATTAATTCCATCATTTGATGCGAATTTTTGATGATCATTTTACGATTTCCCCAGGCAATAGTAGCGCTTAGAAAACCAGCGATTTCAATATCTTCTTTTTGCGTAAATAAATGCGGAATCTGCACAGGGTCACTTTCAATAAAGTCCTGATTGTTATATTGAATGACTTTTTCGTCAAGAAATTCTTTGAGTTCTTTTTGGTTCATGTTTAAAATGAAAGTTCTTATTATTCGAATGCCCTAGCCCAGATGGAAACGGCATCCTTTTGTGGTGGGGTTCACCACAAAAGATATAGTGAACAGCTGGAAATAGCTCCTGATGCTAATTACTGATCTGACCATCAACCATAACTAATTTTCTGTCGGCCATATTTGCCAGTTCTTCGTTATGGGTTACAATCACAAAAGTTTGTCCAAATTCGTCGCGAAGCTGAAAGAATAACTGATGTAGATTTTCGGCAGAATGTGTGTCGAGATTTCCAGAAGGCTCATCGGCAAAAATTACATCCGGTTTATTGATTAAGGCACGCGCCACGGCAACTCTTTGTTGTTCACCTCCCGAAAGTTCGCTTGGTTTATGATGGATACGGTGTGATAAACCTAAATATTCTAAAATTCGTTTTGCTTCTTTTTCGGTTTCGGCTTTTGGTTTATTTGCCATAAAGGCAGGAATACAAACGTTTTCTAAAGCCGTAAATTCAGGAAGTAATTGGTGAAACTGAAAGATAAAGCCCAGATTTAAATTTCGGAAATTAGATAATGTTTTATCTTGTTTGCTTTTCTTTTTAAAATAGCGGTTTAGATAAATAGCGAGTGCTAAAATGGGTAAAAATAAAGCTCCAACAATACTATTTCTCGTAAGATCGTCCATTATGATGTGTTTGAAGAAAAACACAAAAACGATCAGGGCAACTATATACACAAAACCAATCCAGGAAACCCACTTGAATGTTTTTTCCTGTTTTGAATTGTCTGTTTCAGTGTCTTGTAATTTTAAAACATTTTCACCATTAATGGTCAAAGACGACTGCGTATTTATTTCTGGTTTGTCTAATGTTCCGAGAATTTGTAAAAGTGTTGTTTTTCCGGCTCCTGAGGCTCCAACGATCGAAACAATTTCTCCTTTTTTAATATGTAAGTCAACTCCTTTTAGAACTTCTAATTTATCGTAAAACTTATGTATATTTTTTGCGTGTATCATTTTGAAACTGTTTTTACAAAGAAACAAAGATTCTGCCGATATAAAAATGCCATCTAACAGAATTTTAAGAAGTAATCTCTAATCGCTTTTTTATTTTATATTTATGTAGAAAAAAATAGGTGAAAAATGAAATTGAAAATAACGCTTTTAGCTTTCTTACTAGTATTTGTTGTTTTTTTTGTTGGTGCAAAAAGTTATTACGAAAGTCCTTTTTTGACTTATACTGTAGATCTTAAAAAACAGGATTTAAAACTGTTCTGGAAAGATGAAAAAGGGAAACGTTTTGGGAGTATCGAAAATCTTAAACTCTGGATTGAGAAAAAGAACCTGAAATTAGACTTTGCAATGAATGCCGGAATGTATAAGACTGATAATTCTCCGCAGGGACTTTATATTGAAAAACAAAAAACGCTATCGCCTTTAGATACGATAAAAGCTGCCGGGAATTTTTATTTAAAACCCAATGGAGTGTTTTATATTACAACATCAAATATTGCGAAAATTTGTACGACTGAAATGTTTCGTCCGAATGAAAAAATAGCTTATGCGACGCAATCCGGACCCATGCTGGTGATTAACGAACAAATTCATCCTGACTTTAAAGAAGGATCTGTAAACCTGAATGTCAGGAACGGAGTGGGAATTTTGCCTGATGGAAAAGTGGTTTTTGTATTGTCGAAAAAAGAAATTAATTTTTATGATTTTGCCAGTTATTTCAAGGGTTTAGGATGTAAAAATGCATTGTATCTGGATGGTTTTGTGTCTCGTGCTTATCTCCCTTCCGGAAACTGGATTCAGACTGACGGAAATTTTGGTGCGTTATTTGCAGTGACAAGAAAATAAAAAATTGATTGTATGGGAATTACAGAATAAATTCCGGTCAATACATAAGTCAGTTCTTATGATTTTTTTTAATTTTAAGTAACATCTAAACCAAAGAAAAATGCAGGAAATAAATGTAACAAGTGAGGATAGAGTTGGAAAACTTTTGTTAGGTATTCTTTTAGATGGAGTTGGAATGATTTCATTTACGATTCCGCTTTTGGGTGAATTCTCAGATGTGATCTGGGCTCCGGTCGCAGCTTTTATTATGACCAGAATGTACAAAGGCAGAGTAGGAAGAGTAGCGAGTGTTTTGACTTTTATCGAAGAGGCATTGCCTTTTACGGATTTTGTTCCGTCGTTTACACTTACATGGATTTACACCTATTATTTTCAAAGAAGGGAATAATTAAAAAATTAGCAATGTTTATAAATAGAAAATGGCAACTCGTTGAGTTGCCATTTCTTTTTTTTGATTTTAGTGTACTATGATTTTTTTGACATGCATTACTTTTTTAGTATTCGGATTTGAAACCTTAACAATAAAAACACCTTTTGCCTGCAGGTGAATGTTTTCAGGAGTTTGTCCGTTAATAGTTCGTTTTAAGACTTCTTTGCCCAAAATGTGATATATTTTAAGATCTGCTTTTTCGATATCATTTTCTAATAAAACAGAGAAATATCCATTGTTAGGAACTGGCCAGACTTTTAAATTGTCTTGGGTTTCTTTAGTTATTTCATCTATTCCTAATGTTGTATAACCGCTTACAATATTTACTTTTCGTGTCATTGTTCCGCCTTCAGAATCTGTAACCGTAAAGTTGAAAGAACATAAACCGGCTGCTGCTGGCGTAAACTCAACAATATTTGAAGAAAGAACTGTGCTTCCGTTTACCACATTCGATAAACTATAGGAAACTCCGCTGGTAAAACCTCGTGAAAGTTTCTGAATATCGATGTTTATTTTACTTCCTGTTGGAGATTCATAATGAGGTTGTGACATCCATTGTAGATATTCATCAAGATTGGTGTAGCCATCCTGATTGGTATCTGCATTAGCATCTGAAAAATTACCTGTTCCAGAGTTAATGTTTGTTCCAATAATGGTCTCCCACCAATTAGGTAGCCCATCCTGATCCGTATCCCAATTTGCATCTCTGTTTATTACAGGATAATTTTCAAAACCGCCTACATCAGATTCATTGTCTGGAAATCCGGGTTTATTGGTTACGCTTCCTGTGATAGAGTAAGTTCCGTTTAAGGTTTCGGTAATGATTCTTTGATCGTGTTCGTCAAATTCCGGCTGTGTACAGCCCACATCCGAAAGTACAATTTTATAGGCATTTTTAGCAGATTGTGTTGTTACATAAGATGGGAAAAACGGAGTATTGACAAAGTTCTCATAAGAAACGGTAACACCGGAAGCTTTTCTTCCTGCTGTTTGACTGGTTTCGTCAAAATAACCCGGCATTACATTCCCGCTAAAATAGCATTGCTGCATTCCTGTTCCTGCGCCTTCATTTTGCTGATTGAAAGCGACAAATATTTTAGAACCTGCTCCGGGTTTATAATAATTGTTTACAAAATTTACTTCTTTCGTTCCGCCATCAGTAGTTCTGGAGCCCCAGTTGTATACGACATTGTTGGTAATATCCATTCGTCCTGCATATGCACCGCTTCCGTCTAATCCACCACCTAAGCTCCAATTACGTCCATAATTATGAGCTAAAAGATTATGATGAAAACTCCCGATATCGCCGCCAATAGTAGCAGCATATCCATGTTCTGTTCCTGCAGGATAATTTTGATGTCCGGCAGCATTTAAAGCTTCTGAAATTAAAGTTTTTTGAAGTGTAATATTTTTCCCGGAACGTGAACTAAACGATTCGTCGATGGTCCAGCTAATCGAGCAATGATCTATAATGCTGTAATCTGCTCCGGTTAAACCCATTCCGTCATACGTTGGGCCACCGCCAACGCGAACACGAACATTTTGAACAACGGCATCATTTCCGGTAACGCCAAACGGAGCCGAGCGAATACAAATTCCTTTTCCCGGAGCAGTTTGTCCCGCCACAGTTACATAAGGCTGACTTAATACCAGACGAGAGTTAAGCTGAATAATGCCCGAAGTATTAAAAACAATGGTTCTTGGGCCAATATCATTTGTTACTGCTTCGCGTAGACTTCCCGGGCCGCTGTCATTTAAGTTGGTTACAGGAACTACTTTTCCGCCTCGTCCGCCACGGGCAAAACGACCATAACCTTCGGCTTCAGGAAACGCGAGCTGTGCAGGACGAAAACGCCAAATATTTCCTTTTTCTACAACATTGCCGGCTAATACTTCATCAACACGCCAGTAATAGGTTGCTCCGGTATATAGTCCGTTTATTTGGTATGATGCATTAGTTTTGATCTGGTTTCCTTTGTATTCCGGTGATGCAGTTGTCGCAGCTTCTACAGCAGCGGCATTTGTTCCAAAATAAATGTTGTGTGATAATGCGTTTGTAGCAGCAGTCCATGATAGTAGTTTTCCTCCTGAAGTCAATTCTACGTGCTCATCATTGTGTTTTGGAGCAGGATTGGTCGCCTGATGAAATATATTGGGCGTATTTAATTCAAAACCGTTGAGGATAAAGTTTTTTACATTTTCGGTACCGGAAGTTTCGGCAGCAAATAGCAAGACTACATCAGTATTGGCTACGGCCTGAAATTTTAAATAAGTAGATTTGGCATCGGCTGTTGTGGTGGCTCTTACACTCGGAATTAAATTGTCGACCACTAAATTGCCATTGATAAAAATATCAATTGGACTAAAATTATTTCCAACAGGACTATCCACAGCATTAAAAAAAGCGAGTAAAGTATGTTCTCCTGCAGCTAATCCGGTTATCTTAAGTTCGATTTGAGCACCAAGGTTTGCAGTTGTACCTTTTACAGTAAGTCCGTCGCAAACCAATCGGGCATAATATGGAGCCTGTATTCCGGCTTTGTACCAGTTGGTTCCTAATGCATCTCCTTTGTCACCAGCACGGGTTACGGTAAAAGTGACTCCGTTTTCAGTATAAGTGCTGGTATTGCCTGATGCGATTACCCAAGAGGTATAATCGGGATCATTTACTTCGGCTTTGGGTCTTCCGGATTGGTCAAAATCGATTTTGACTACAGGATTTTGGGCAAAAAGTGTTGTGATTGACATTGTAAGGCAGGCGAGTGCCATTACACATCGTAATTTTAAGGTAATTTTCGACATTTTGATACTTTTTTTGGTTAGTTAGTTAAAGTAAAATCTGTAATTACTTGTAAAGTTTTATTTAAGATGTAGCAAACGTTTTAGTCAACTATTTGTAATATTATTAAATTCAACTTTGTGGTTATGAGTAATGTAAAGATTGAGAATACTCAAAATAAAACTATCCTGCACCATCCTGTAGAAATGATTATTCAGTAAAAAAATGTATATATTTTTTTGGTAAATATAATTTATATCTTAAATTTTTAAGATTTTTCTGTAGTAAGGATTTGTTGAACTGATCAGTAGCGTGTGAGAGAAGAATTTTTTAAAACAGAATTATTGCTTTTGATTTAAATCAAAAACAGATAAAACGTTTGCGAAGAAAAATGTATTTTTTAGAAAAAAGCGAGTTATTGAGGCGTATTTTCTTTTTTGAATAAAAATCCAAGTCCCATGTTTTTAAGCATTTTCTTTTCGAAATTCCAAAAGAAACGGAATTGACCAAAAACGGTACCAATAGCAACTAATAAAACCTGATAGATAGGGAAAATAATCAACAATCGAATTAAAGTAAACCAGCCGCCAAAATCTTCTTTGGTAATGCCCAGCCATACACAAAACGGTTTAGACAACCATGCAGATGCCGATCCTGTGATGGCAAAAACAGTAAGGATGATAATGGCTTGTACATTTGAGGTAATGCCCCAACGTTTCTTTAATCTGTTCATTCTTTATTTATAACGATTACAAATATAAGAACATTATCTTATAGGAACATAGCCGGCGAGCTTTTGTTTGTATGTATTTTGAAAATAAATCATATAATTATAAATTAAATAATTTACTTCATATCCGTAATGTATCTCCGGACGATAATCGATAGTCATTTCATACAAATTTGGGTTATAACGTTGCGGTTGCAAAACGCGGTTATTCCATTCTGTAACGTATAAGTAATTTTTGTTTTCAAGATAAGAGAGTGAGTAATAATTTCGCGGAAGCGCAGTTGAAGCCAGCCAGGTACTAAAACCATTGTCAATAATAATCACTTCATATTCTAAAGAGTCATTGGCGATTCGTACAGTATCATTTACAGCAACTTTTGGAGTAGGTACAGTATTTGGCGCAATACTATTTTTAGAAGCAGTAGAGCAGGCTATTATAGTGAACAAAAGGATTAATATGTAGAGGTATTTTTTCATGGCATTTGTTTCAGGCTTAAATTTACAAATAAGTAAGGGAAGAATTTTGTTATTTAACTTTTGTATAAGAGGTTCAGAGGTTCAAAGTCGCAAAGGCTCAGAGGTATTTTAATAAAAAAAGCTGTTTTGCTTTTGGCAAAACAGCTTTTACAATTTATATTTTAAACCTATGTTCCTTTGCAGCTTTGAATCTTTGGAACTAAAAAAAAACTCTTATTTACTTCCAAATAATTTCCCTATAAATCCGGCTATTCCGCCTTTGCTTTTGGTAACTACCAGAACATCGGCTACATCTACTTTTCCGTCATTGTTTTGATCTAGACCAAATTGCATTCCGTATTTGTTAATTGTATCCATTATTCCCGAAGCCTGTCCGCTGTTTCCGGCAATAGAAGAGATAATATCTGAAATTTGAAAACTACTGTCATTAGGATCTTTAGCTTTATTAACCAAAGAATTTAAAACTTGCGGAATCATACCGGCAGCCACACCAGAAGAATCCGAGCTGCTCAGACCAAATTTTTCACCAAGATTTCCTGATAATTGCTGCGTTAGCTGTTGCACAACAGGATTAGAGCTGTCAATAGGAGTATTTCCGTTAAATAAACCCGCCAATTGTTCTCCTTTGCCCTCTGAAACTAATTTTTGCAACCCTGAAAAGATAGTGCTGCTAGCTTCGTTAATCACGCCCTCATTATGCTCATTCGGTACGGCACTATTATTTACAACAGCGTCTCCTCCGTATTGCTTTACTAATTGTGTTAATTGTTCAAACATAATTTAAAGAATTTAGATTAGAACTCAAATTTAGTCAAAAAAAGAAAGGGATTTATTAAACAATGTTAATAAATCCCTTTTAAATGATTTAGTTATAATTAATTAGCTCAGCAAAGTAATAATTTGTGAGGCTAATTCAGTACCAATTCTGTCTTGTGCTTCTCCGGTTGCAGCTCCAATATGCGGAGTTAACGAGATTTTAGAGTGCATTAAAATAGCCATTTCCGGTTTTGGTTCGCTTTCAAAAACATCTAAACCGGCAAAAGCAACTTTACCTGAATCTAAAGCTTTTACTAAAGCTACTTCATCAATAACACCACCACGGGCACAGTTTACGATTCCAACACCATCTTTCATAATTGCAAGTTCTTTTTCTCCAATGATGTAACCATCCTGAGCGGGAACGTGCAGCGTAATGAAATCAGCTTCTTTAAACAATGATTCTAATGATTGAGAAACAATTGTAGTTGTAATAGATTGTCCGTCGAAAAATTCAACTTTTACATCTACCTGCGGAATAAAACTATCAGCAGCGATAACTTTCATACCTAAACCAAGCGCCATTTTTGCAGTAGCTTGTCCAATACGTCCAATACCTACAATTCCAAGAGTTTTTCCTCTCAATTCAACTCCGTTTGCATAAGCTTTTTTCAAACCATCAAAGTTTGAATCTCCTTCAAGAGGCATATTTCTGTTTGAATCATGTAAAAAACGAACACCAGAAAATAAGTGTCCAAATACCAATTCAGCAACAGATTCTGATGATGAAGCAGGAGTGTTAATTACGTGAATCCCTTTACTTTTTGCATAATCAACATCGATATTATCCATACCAACACCACCACGACCAATAATTTTAAGTCCAGGGCAAGCATCAATAATATCTTTACGTACTTTAGTTGCAGAACGAACTAAAACTACATCTACATTATTTTCGTTTACAAAATTAGCAACTTGTTCCTGAGCTACTTTTGTAGTTATAACTTCAAATCCGCCTTTTTCTAAGGCTAGAATTCCACTTTTAGAAATTCCGTCATTGGCTAATACTTTCATTGTGTGTTTATTGTTTATTTGGTTAATCGTGTAAACGTTTAACTGTGTATTCGTTTAATTGTTTAATCGATCAACCAACTATTTGATTTTTCTTTTTTGATATTTTAAAGGAAACATTTTTGCGATTAAACAGTTAAACAAATTAACGATTAAACGCATTAACGATTAAACTTTCGACTCAAGCGCTTTCATTACATCAACTAAAACCTGAACACTTTCGATAGGCATAGCGTTGTAAATAGAAGCTCTGTAACCACCTACAGAACGGTGTCCCGGCAATCCAGAAATTCCTGCAGCTTTCCATAAAGCATCAAAAGTTTCTGTATGATCAGCGTTGTTTAATAAGAAAGTAACATTCATTTTAGAACGATCTTCAACTGCTGCAGCACCTTTGAATAATGGGTTTCTGTCGATTTCAGCATAAAGTAATTCAGCTTTTGCGTTGTTTAGTTTTTCAACAGCAGCAATTCCGCCTTTTTCTTTAATCCATTGTAAAGTTAACAACGAAACGTAAACAGCAAAAACAGGAGGAGTATTATACATACTTTCTGCTTTAATATGTTTAGCATAGTCTAACATACTTGGTATAGTTCTTCCGCTTTTCTCTAAGATTTCTTCTTTAACCACTACCAAAGTAGTTCCGGCAGGTCCCATGTTTTTTTGAGCTCCGGCATAGATCAAATCAAATTTAGAGAAATCCAATTCGCGTGAAAAAATATCAGAACTCATATCACAAACAACTGGTATGTTAGTTGATGGAAAATCTTTCATTTGAGTTCCAAAAATGGTATTGTTGCTGGTACAGTGAAAATAATCAGCATCACTTGGTATAGTGTATCCTTTTGGAATATGGTTGTAATTTTCTTCTTTTGAAGAAGCTACCACAACAGTTTCTCCAAAATATTTTGCTTCTTTTATTGCGGCAGTAGCCCAGGTTCCTGAGTCTAAATAAGCTGCTTTTCCGTTTTCTTTCATCAGGTTGTACGGAGCCATTAAGAAAGCTGTACTTGCACCACCTTGTAAAAATAAGGCTTGATATCCTTTTCCCTGAAGTCCTAATAATTCTAAAGCAAGGGATCGTGCTTCTTCCATAACAGCAACGAAATCTTTGCTTCGGTGCGAAATTTCAAGAATCGAAAGTCCTGAATCATTAAAATTTAAAATTGCTTTTGATGCCTTCTCAAAAACTTCCTGAGGTAAAATACTTGGTCCTGCGCTGTAGTTGTGTTTTTTCATGGTTGTTGTTAATAGTCGAAAATTTTAAAGACGCAAATTTCGGCAATAGGAGCTGAAAAAGCGATAAATAATTCGAAATAATTAAACATATTTTTACTTTGTTGTTAACAAAAACGTTATAGTATCAACGTTATCTGCGTAATCCCACAATTGCGGATTTTGGGTTTGCCCGAACGGGATGCTATTTGGGATCAAATCATTGCTAACAATACATTGAATTTGTTCAGCATCAGCTTCAAGACGGCTTTGTAAATCTTCAATATTTTCGTAAAATTCATAAAAAACACTCGAAATAGGAGAGGCGTAGCTTGGATCTTCTTTTAAAGTCAAAAATCCATTATCCAGTAATTTGAAATTACTCATTAAAAATACCGCTTTGTTGTAATCGTAATTGTTTGCGTATTTTTCATAATGAATAACATCCTGATATTTAAAAATGGCCTGAAAAAAAGCATCAAACGAATAACCTTTCGGAACAAAAAGCTTCGAAACATTACGGCATCCCAAACCAAAATATCTAAAAATATCTTCACCCAAAGCCTCTAATTCTTCATGGGTTTCTTTTCCGTTTAAAACGGCTACCGAATTTCTGTTTTTGCGGATTATTGAAGGTTTGTCTTTAAAGTAATATTCAAAATAGCGGGAAGTGTTATTACTTCCGGTAGCAATTACAGTATCAAAATTCTCCAGTTTACCTTCTGCAAAAGTGATTTTTTCCTGCAGGCTTTCCTCAACAGCTACTAAATATTTAGCTAAAAACGGAAGTAAATGCTGATCATTAGATGACGTTTTAATCAAAGCTTTGTTTCCGGTAATTAAAACTGATAAAAAATCATGAAAACCAACTAACGGAATATTTCCGGCCAAAATTAAGGCAACTGTTTTTTCATTTTGGGCGTCATCAAAATTATATTGAGAAATCCATTGAGCAATGTTTTCTTCTGTTAAGGCTTCTGCCCAGGATTGTATGGCAAAACGAACCTGATCTGGTGTATACCAGCCATTATGAGATTGTGATAAATGGATTAGTTTTTCAAAATCTTCAAAAAAGATTTCATTGTGTAAAACGTTAGATTTTTTTACAGATTCCTCTTGAGAAAACTGACTTAAAAATTTTCCTAATTCAACAAAAACACTTTTTTTTGTTTCTAATGTCATAATGTTTGCTTATGAATTGTTTTGATTGTAATTTTGCACAAAAATAAGCTATATTAAGTTATAAGGCAAAGCAGATTAAAATCTTTGATATTTTAAACTCAGATCCTGTAACTTTTAACACGTAACTAAGAACAAAATGGCAATAATTATAACTGACGAATGCATAAACTGTGGGGCTTGTGAACCAGAGTGCCCAAATACAGCAATTTATGAAGGAGCTGATGACTGGAGATATAAAGACGGAACTAGTCTTTCCGGAAAAATAATTTTACCTGACGGAACAGAAGTTGATGCAGATGATGCTCAAACTCCAATTTCTGATGAAGTATATTATATTGTTCCTGGAAAATGTACAGAATGTAAAGGTTTCCACGATGAGCCTCAATGTGCTGCAGTTTGTCCTGTTGATTGTTGTGTGCCAGACGACAATCACGTAGAAGATGAAGAAACCTTGTTGAACAGACAAGCATTTTTGCACGGTGAATAATAAAATTTATTTAAATGATATAAAAAATCCTGAGTTAGTGCTCAGGATTTTTTTTTGAAAGGCTTTTTAGATAAAGCTTAGTTTGTTGATTTTTAATGTTTTGTTTTGTAGGAGTTTTATTTATTAACAAAAATTTAATACTTTAGTTGAAAATTTAACAACGCCTATGAAGAAATTACTACTTTTATTTGTCGTTTTATTCACTATAAATGTTTTTGCACAAAAAGAGGAATACTCTATAGTTGTAAAAGATATAGAAACTCAACTGCCAGTAGAAGATGCTATGGTTGTTATTTTAAAAACAAAACAAATTCTATCCAGTAATAAAGATGGCAAAGTTACCTTTTTGTTAACCGGAGCTTCGAATGTTCAGGTTTCTGAGGCAAATTATGAAAGTTTAACCATAAGATGGGCTTCTTTAAAAGAGAATAATTTTGTTGTTTACCTGAGTAATAAAAATACCAAACTCGACGAAATTGTGTTGTCAAAACAATCTCCGCAAAAAGTACTTCAAAAAGTGGTTTCCAATTCAGTACATAAATTAGCATCGTCACACAGGTTAAAGGTATATGTGAGAGAATTTTTTATGCTCGACAATAAGTATTCTTATTATAATGACGGTCTTGTAAATTTTCAGTTTACCGGCAATGACAGAAAAACGTCTACAACACTTCTGGTTGAACAAAACAGATCCTATGGATTATTAGAAACAGATGTAAGTACAGATTTAAGAGGATATAATTTGAATAATATCATGCAAAATTATTATGATTTGAAGTATTTTGATCCCGTTTTAAATCCAAAAGCCAAAAAAGAATATGACTTTATTATACGAGGACATCCTAATAACAAGAATTATTATGTAATGTATATTACACCTTTGGATAAAGCCAAAGAAGCATTTGATAATTTTGAAATTGTATATGATCCGGAAAATAAACTTATAATTGAATTCAAAATCGATATAACACCAGCAAATCTGGACAAGATTGTCGAAAAAACAAAGGTTAATTCTAAAAACATTACAAAGTCATTTGTAGATGTAAATTACAGGAAAGACGGACAAGATTATTATTTGCTGAGTTCAAACGAAGAAATAGCGTATAATCTTATCTTAAAAGAACAGGTGAAAAATATTCATGTTCGCAACAGTTTTATCACAACAAATTTTAACCGACAAAACTTTACGTATAAAGAAGCAGATGTTTTTAAAGAGAAATCTCTTTTTAATAAAAAGAACAAAATCCTGACTCATTACTGGGATATTTCGGGATTTACCGCAACAGATGAAGAAAAAGCAATTGTAAGTTCCTTAGAATTTAAAATGTAATCGGCGTTTATAAAACATAAAAAAATCCTGAATTCAGATTCAGGATTTTTTTTATTTGTCAAACTGAACGAAGTCGAAGTTTAAACTCTATATTTTCTATTTTTCCTAAACAAGAATTAAAAGTTAAATCCAAGTCTGGCATAATAATAAGCTCCGCTGAAACCCATTTGTACAGCATCCCAATATCCACCGGCTTCTGTGTTACCTTGTTCGTCTTGTTTGGTTGGGTAAACATTAAATAAGTTGTTGCTTCCAATACTTAATTTAAAATTCTTGCTTAGTTTATAACCTAATGTTAAATCTGTAATTAATCGGGCATTGTAAACATCATCTTCATCTGCATAATCTACCAGAACTACTTTGCTGAAACGGGTAAAAGCCAAACCAGCGTCGAATTTATTTTTGGAATAATTTAAATTTAAACCAAATTTGTTCTTTGGTGCAGATGCCAGTAAAAAGGCTTTTTCACGTTTTCCGAAAAAAGTATCAGCATCCAAAGATCCGTTTTTTACCTGATCTATTTTCATATCATTAATATTACCTACTAAAGTAGCGCCAAGTTGTCCGAAGTCAAATGTTTTTTTCCATGAAAAAACCAGATCTAAACCATGAGTGCTGGTATCAACACCATTAGCAAAAAACTGAGCTTCAGAAACGCCAAGATTTAAAGCACTGGCATCAAAATATCCTGTTAAAACAATACGATCTTTTACCTTAATATAATAACCATCAACGGTTGCAGTAAAATCTCCAAACGTTGCCGTGAATCCCAATGAAGCATTTACTGCTTTCTCTTCGTTTAATTTATCAATTCCAAAAGCCTTTGTAACCGGACTATCGTTTGGAGCCAGTAAAACCTCAGTTGCACCACTTGCATTGAAATTGGTGAAACGTAAGTTATAGTAAATTTGAGCCAATGATGGCGCACGGAACCCTGTGCTTATCGATCCTCTTAAGTTGATATGGTCTGTAAGTTTTAATCTTGAAGCTAATTTACCGTTTACTGTACTGCCAAAATCACTGTAATTTTCAAAACGAACCGCTCCACTAATCATTAAAGCTTCTGTAACATCAAGTTCTGCATCTGTATACAGAGAGAAATTGGTACGGCTCTTATTTACTTCGTTTGCCGGGCTATATCCGGGAAAACCCTGAGAACTTCCAGGTCTTGCAATAGTTGGAGAAGAATTAGGATCTGACGGATCATAATCAGGATTAGGAATCGTAGGTGCACTTTGAGTTGTTGGATCTGTGATTGGTTTTCCGTTAGTGTCATAAGTAGTGTAAGAGCCTTCTTCACCAGCGAAAATTTGAAATTTTTCGACTCTAAATTCAGTTCCAAAAGCAATATTTAAGCCTTTTAAAACTTCGCCATAGTTTTTAGAAACATCAAAATTAGTTGTGTTTTGCAATAAACTATGTCCGCCCGCATCAAATTCTCTTGGCGATTTATCTACCAAAGAGGCGTTTAGTGTTCCTTTAATATTGTAATGGAATTTATTTTTTCCAAAAGTATTGCTTAAATCCATTTTCCAGCCGCCAGAAGTTTCAGTTCTAATTCCGGCAACAATCGAGTTGTCATTAATTTTAGAAGTAATTCTTGGTGTGTATCCGCCGGGATAAATAGATTCAACAACTCTTTCGCCGTCATTTCTGGTAAAAGCATAAGCATCAGTATTTCTGTAGCTGCTTCCTCCAAAAGCATAAAATTCTGTTTTATCAGCGATTGGAATGGCAAGGTTTCCAAAGAAATTTAAGCCTTTAATTTGAGCATCGCCAAAACCTTTTCTAAAATCATAAGCAGGTCTCAATGTTTTATCTTTATTAATAAATTCACCCGTAAAATTGGCAAAACCACCTTTTGAACCCAATGCAACTCCGTAATTGGCAGCCACTTTTACAGATTGTCCATCAAGAGATTTATCTTTACCATAAGAATTTCCATTGCCCTTTTGATCCAGTCTGAAGCCCTTTGTGTTAGGAGTCCCCGGTAAAAAATCCCCTTTTGCATCCGTATTGTAAGCGCCATAAGTTACAGCTCCGGTAAGTTCATTAACATTGTCGTTTGTTACAATATTAATAACTCCAGCAATTGCATCAGAACCGTATTGAGCCGCAGCACCATCACGCAAAATTTCGATTCTTTTGATAGATGCAGCAGGAATTGCGTTTAGGTCAGTTCCGGTATTTCCGCGTCCGCGAGTTCCAAATAAATTAATAAGTGACGACTGATGTCTTCTTTTTCCGTTAATTAAAACCAACGTCTGGTCAGGTCCCATACCTCTTAAAGAAGCAGGATCGACGTGGTCAGCACCATCAGATCCGGACTGTTTGTTGGCATTAAAAGATGGCGCAACATATTGCAGTAACTGATTGATTTCTATTTTTCCGCTTTGAGTCGTAACATCTTTTACATTGATGACATCAATAGGAACTGCCGAATTTACAACGGTTCTTTTTGCATTTCTTGAACCTACTACGACAACATCATTTAAAACCTGACCGCCACTTTCGTCTAAAATTACTTCGATTTTATCGCCTGTAACCTTTCTTTCGATGTTGGAAAAACCAACATAACTAAAAATTAATGTAGCACCTTCTTTAACTTTTATGCGATAACTTCCTTCAAAATCAGTTGATACGCCATTATTAGTTCCTTTTTCCAGAACGTTGACTCCCGGTAAAGGCGCACCCGATTTGTCTTTTACAACCCCTGAAGTTTCTTTTTGAGCAAAAAGAAACATCGTATTTAATAGAAATAAAAATAATGCAATTTTCTTCATGGTTAATTAAGTTTTGGTTTGTTATTTTGTTTTGATGTTTGATAAAAGTACTGTTTTTTAACAAAATCATAACAAAAAGTTTAAATTTTTTAAAGAAGGTGTTTTAAAATGCATTAATCGTCATTTTTACTTCGGTTAAGAGCTATTAAATCTTATATTTGCAAAATTTTAAAGCCAAAAAATATCATTTTGGCAGAAATAAAATTGCAAGACATAATATTACATATCATTAAGCCAGGCTTTTAATAGTTAAAGCAGTAGTATTAATGAAGACCTGAAAAGAATCAGGATCAAATAAAAACAAACAGAAACAACAGATGAAAGCAGGAATTGTAGGATTACCAAATGTTGGAAAATCAACATTATTTAATTGTTTATCTAATGCAAAAGCGCAAAGTGCCAACTTTCCATTTTGTACAATTGAGCCTAATATTGGAGTTGTAAACGTTCCGGACCCAAGAATCAATAAGTTAGAAGAATTGGTAAAACCAGAGCGTGTACAAATGGCAACCGTTGATATTGTTGATATCGCAGGTTTAGTAAAAGGTGCAAGCAAGGGTGAAGGTCTTGGAAACCAGTTTTTAGGAAACATTAGAGAGTGTAATGCTATTATTCACGTTTTACGTTGTTTTGATAACGATAACATTGTTCACGTTGACGGAAACGTAAACCCAATTCGTGATAAAGAAACGATTGATATCGAGTTACAATTGAAAGACTTAGAAACTGTTGAAAAACGTTTAGAAAAAGTAAACCGTGCCGCTAAAACCGGAAACAAAGAAGCGCAAACTGAAAAAGCACTTTTAGACAGAATCAGAGAATCATTATTACAGGCTAAATCAGCTCGTACTATTTTTCCTCAAGGTAATGATGAAGAAGTTTTAATGGAATCTTTTCAGTTAATTACGGCAAAACCAGTGTTATACGTTTGTAATGTTGACGAAAATTCAGCGGTAAACGGAAATAAATATGTTGATCAGGTTCGTGAATTAGTAAAAGATGAAGATGCTGAGGTAATTATTCTTTCAGTAGGGGCAGAGGCAGATATTACTGAATTAGAAAGCTACGAAGAGCGTCAGGTTTTCCTTGAAGATATGGGATTAACTGAGCCGGGAGCATCAGTTTTAATTCGTGCAGCTTACAAATTATTAAAACAACAAACTTACTTTACTGCTGGTGTAAAAGAAGTGCGTGCCTGGACCATCAATATTGGGGCAACAGCACCACAAGCAGCAGGAGTTATCCATACTGATTTTGAAAAAGGATTTATTCGTGCAGAGGTAATTTCATACGAAGATTACGTTCAGTACGGTTCTGAAGCAAAAGCTAAAGAAGCAGGAAAATTTAAAGTCGAAGGAAAAGAATATGTTGTAAAGGATGGTGATGTAATGCACTTCCGTTTCAACGTTTAATCTTTTTTAGAAAATAGAATTAAGAACAAAGAAAATAGAGAGAACTGCTGGAGGAATCCAGCAGTTTTTTTTATCTAAATCTTAAGTTATGGATTGTTAGGCTAAGTAGAAACATTGTCAGGCTGAGCAGAGTCGAAGCCTTCTGAATATTATTTTTTAGTACCTAATCCAGCTTTACACTCCAGGATTTTTCCTGAATTTATTTTTTTGCAGGGCATAAAAAGAGCTTCTTTCAGTCGCTTTTTTATCGCCACAAAAAATATAAATTCATAAAAAATGCTTTCCGTTTCAATCTGGGGTATTTAGGGCAAACATGGTAAAAATGTAAAATTTGACAAAAAAACGAGAATTCTAAATTTTTCATAAATTCTTAAATTTGAGAGAATATCTAAAAATCAGAACTATCGTGAAAATAAAAAATATACTCTCCAAAACATGGTTTCTGCTCAAGAATACCTTTTTAGAATTTAATGATGACAATGCCATTAAACTCAGTGCTGCATTATCCTATTATACCATATTTGCCTTGCCGCCTTTATTGATTATTATTATAACCATTTGTGGGGTCTTTTTTGGGGAAGATGCTGTAACAGGACAATTGTACGGACAAATTAACGGATTAGTGGGTAACGGAGCTGCAAGTCAGATTCAGGAAGCGATAAAAAATGTACAATTATCAGGAGATAATGTCTTTGCTACTGTATTTGGAATCGCGATGTTGTTAATTGGAGCATCGGGAGTTTTTGCTGAAATTCAAAGTTCAATTAACTTTATTTGGGGTTTGAGAGCAAAGCCGGATAAAGGAATTAAGAAATTCATTCAAAACCGGTTAATGTCGTTTTCTATGATTGCTTCAGTTGGTTTTTTAATGCTCGTCAGTCTTTTTATAAGTACTACATTAGATTTACTAAGTGCCCGTTTAAAAGTTTATTTTCCTGAAAGTACCGTTTATTTATTTTACGTAGTCAATATTGTTATTGTACTGGCTAGTATTACACTTCTTTTTGCTATCATTTTCAGAACATTACCCGATGGAAAAATAAGATGGAAAGATGCTTTTATCGGATCAACAGTAACGGCGATATTATTTATGATTGGTAAGTTTGCCATAGGTTTTTATTTAGGAAGTTCAACAGTTGCCTCAGTATACGGTGCAGCGGGTTCTGTAATTATTATTCTGGTTTGGGTATATTATTCAGCTATAATTCTGTATTTTGGAGCAGAATTTACCAAAGTATATGCTAAATCTTATGGAGGTAAAATTTATCCGAATGAATACTCGGTAGAAATACAAAAAGAAATTTTTGAAATCGAAACGAAATAAAATTTTAACCCTATAAGTAATTTAAGGTAATAAAAGTTTTACCTGAATAAAGGAACAGAATTGTATCTTTGTAATGAAATAAGGAAGTTTAAAAAAGTATTTTTAAATGAACTTATATAGCTTACATAGTTTGAAATATTAAAAAGCACCTTTATGAAAATTATAGCCTTTGGAGGAAGTAATAGTACACAATCTATCAACAAACATTTAGCAACTTATGCCGCCAGTTTATTCGAAAATGCAGAAGTTGAGGTTTTGGATCTAAATGATTTTGCGATGCCTTTGTTTAGTGTTGACTTAGAAAAAGAAATCGGTCAGCATGAACTTGCAAAAGCATTTCTGGCTAAAATTGCAAGTGCAGATATTTTGGTCATTTCTCTGGCTGAAAATAACGGAAACTATTCAGCTGCCTTCAAGAATCTTTTTGATTGGAGTTCAAGGATCATGAAAGAAGTATTTCAGCAAAAACCGACCTTATTATTAGCTACTTCACCAGGAGCAAGAGGCGGGGCATCAGTTTTAGAAATTGCCAATAATGCTTTACCAAGATATGGTGCTCAAATCAAAGCTACTTTCTCACTACCGGTTTTTAATGCAAATTTTAATTTAGAAGAAAATAAAATTTCAAATAAAGAGTTAGATAAAGAATTGCAAGACATTATTAAAGCTTCTTTCTAATTCAATGAAAAGACAAAATTTCGTAATCCTATTTCTTTTCCTAAATACCGTTTTCCTGTCTTCATCTTATGCTCAAAAATACAATGAAGTTGACAGGACTGTTGCCAAATATCCAAAAAGTTTTAGCAGTCCGGAAAAATTAGCAGACAAAATCAAAAGTGACTTTTCTTCTGATTATGACAGAGCAAGAGCGATTTATGACTGGATTGCTTTTAATATAAAATATGATTATGCTACTTTTTTAAATCCGCCAAGAACACAAGGTTTTAGTTATTCGACAGAGGCAGAAAAACAAAGAAAGATTCAGCAGCTTAATAATAAACTTATTCAAAAAACATTCAATTCTCAAAAAGCAGTTTGTGAAGGTTTTACAGCTTTATATCAGTATTTAGCAGAATTAACAGGCTTGAAATCAGAAATAATTCGTGGAGACTCTAAAATAAGATTAGCTGATATTGGCAGAAAAAACACCTATTCTAATCATGCCTGGAATATAGTTTTGATTGATAAAAAGTGGATATTAATAGATGTTACCTGGGGACAAGGATATTATGATAGCAGTAAAGGCAGAATGGTAAATGACTTTACACCGGTTTATTTTGATACTGATCCGGATTATTTTTTTGCCAAACATTTTCCTGATTCCGGTTCTTATTTAGGTAACAGATTAAGCAAAGAAGATTTTCTCAACGGACCTTTAATTTATAATAAAACAATTGAAGGCGATTACAAGATAAAATCTCCTGATAGCGGAATTGTTGAAGCAAAATACGGAGATAAAATAAACGTTGAAATTAAAAATGTTTCAAAGTCAGATGTGATTTTCTATCTCAATAGAAAAAATCAGGCTGTCAAAATTCAAAATGCAAAAGAAAAACGCGGAGGTCTTGAGTTTCAGATTACTTATGATAAGAGTATAGGCGATTATGTCACTATTTATCTGGATACGGCTAGTATTGTTTCTTTTAAAATTGTTTCAAAATAAATTAATCAGGATCTTTATTTAAAAGCTTTTTCTTCTTTTACTGATTTGCCGTATCTTTAACCATTAAGAATATTATAGGAAACCTGAATATGGAAACAACTTTTCTGAAATCAATTTTAGATAATGATTTCTATAAATTTACGATGCAACATGCCGTAATAAAGCTTTTTCCAAAAGCAAAAGTGCATTACGGTTTTATAAATAGAGGAAAACATATTTTCCCTCCCGGTTTTGCTGATTTGCTTCGACAAGCAGTAGACGCTATGGCTGATTTACGACTCACCAAAAACGAAAAACAATATTTGGCGAAATATTGTCCTTATCTTGATCCTACCTATTTAGATTTTTTACAAGGATATAATTTTGATCCGTCTGAAGTTGAAATTACACAGCAAGGTTCAGAAATAAAAGTTACCATCGAAGGTTTCTGGTATAGAACAATTTTGTGGGAAGTGCCGTTAATGGCTTTAATCTCGGAGCTTTTTTATAAGTCAAATCATTTAATTCGTTTAAACGATGAGGCGATAAAAACGTTGACCAAAAATAAAATCGACAATTATAATACATTAGGAGTTTCGATTCTGGAATTTGGCACAAGACGTCGTCATTCTTACGATGTGCATGTTCTGATAAACGAAACATTGCACACTTTTGGTTCAGAAAGTTTTATAGGAACCAGTAATGTGCATTTTGCAATGGTCAATAATATTCGTCCGTTAGGTACACATGCGCATGAATGGTTTATGTTTCATGCTGCGCAATACGGGTTTAAAATGGCAAACCTAATTAGCCTGGAACACTGGACACAGGTTTATGGCGGCGATCTCGGAATTGCCTTGACAGATACTTATACAACAGATGTTTTTTTCGAACAATTCGATAAAAAATACTCCAAACTTTTTGATGGTGTTCGTCATGACAGCGGTGATCCAATTGAGTTTGCACAAAAAGTAATTTCGCATTACACCAAAATGGGAATCGACCCAAAATCGAAAGTTATTGTTTTTTCTGATTCATTAAATTACGATAAGGTAAAAGCGATAACAGATTTTTGTAAAGACAAGATCAAAATGTCATTTGGTATTGGTACTAATTTTACCAATGATGTAGGGTTGCCTTCAATGAATATGGTTATAAAACTAACAGAAGTCAAACTTGATAACACACATTGGCAGGGAGTTGTGAAGCTTTCAGACGAAAAAAATAAAAATACAGGAACACCTGAAATGATTGCTTTAGCAAAAGAGGTATTGGGAATTCAATAGTATTTTTTTGTTTCAAGACTGATTTTTTATATTTTTAGCACCCGTATTATTTTAAAATCAATTTAAATAGAATTTAAACCTGTTATTATTCATAACAAAAGAAATAATACGCTTTCATTTTTTACCGATAAATGGTACATTAGCCAAAAATCCAATTTACTTTATGCTAGAGCAAAATCAATATACCGAAGATAATATTCGATCACTCGATTGGAAAGAACATATCCGTATGCGTCCCGGAATGTATATCGGGAAATTGGGAGACGGATCTTCGCCGGATGACGGTATCTATATCCTTTTAAAAGAGGTTTTAGACAACTGTATCGATGAGTTTGTAATGGGCTCAGGAAAAACTATTGAAGTAACGATAAAAGATAAAACGGTTTCTGTTCGTGATTACGGACGTGGAATTCCGTTAGGAAAAGTAGTTGATGTAGTTTCGAAAATGAATACCGGAGGAAAGTATGATTCTAAAGCTTTCCAGAAATCAGTAGGTCTGAACGGTGTCGGAACAAAAGCAGTAAATGCACTTTCAAATTATTTCAGAGTAGAATCTGTTCGTGATGAGAAACAGAAAGCAGCTGAATTTTCTGCGGGAAATTTAGTTTTAGAAGAAGATATAATCGAAACCACAAAACGTAAAGGAACAAAAGTAACTTTTACGCCGGATGAATCGATCTTTAAAAATTACAAATTCCGTTTAGAATATGTAATCAAAATGGTTAAAAACTATTGTTACCTAAACAATGGTTTGACGATTATTTTTAACGGTGAAAAATACTATTCAGAAAATGGACTTCGTGATTTATTAGAAGAAACCATTAACGAAGATGATTTAGAATATCCAATTATCCATTTAAAAGAGCATGATATCGAAGTAGCGTTAACACACAGTAAAACGCAATACAGCGAAGAATATCACTCTTTTGTAAACGGTCAGAATACTACACAGGGAGGAACGCACTTAGCTGCTTACAGAGAAGCAATTGTAAAAACGATCCGTGAGTTTTACAATAAAAACTTTGAAGCCTCTGATGTTCGTAAATCCATTGTAAGTGCGATTAGCATTAAGGTAATGGAACCGGTTTTTGAATCGCAAACCAAAACCAAATTAGGATCGACAGATATGGGGTCTGATGACGGAACACCACCAGTTTCAGTACGTACCTTTGTAAACGACTTTATCAAAACCAAACTAGATAATTATTTACACAAGAATCCTACAACAGCAGAAGCGTTATTGCGTAAAATTTTGCAGGCTGAACGTGAGCGTAAAGAGTTATCAGGAATTAGAAAATTAGCAACAGATCGTGCTAAAAAGGCCAATCTGCACAATAAGAAATTAAGGGATTGCCGTGCGCACCTTCCAGATACTAAAAATCCCAGAAACTTAGAAAGTACCCTTTTTATTACCGAGGGAGATTCGGCTTCCGGGTCGATTACCAAATCGCGTGATGTAAATACACAAGCGGTTTTTAGTTTACGTGGTAAGCCTTTGAATTCATACGGAATGACAAAGAAAATTGTGTATGAAAATGAAGAATTCAATTTATTACAAGCGGCTTTGGATATCGAAGACGGATTGGAAAAATTGCGTTACAATAACATTGTAATTGCAACCGATGCCGATGTCGACGGAATGCACATTCGTTTGTTGTTAATTACATTTTTCCTTCAGTTTTTCCCGGAATTAATCAAAGAAGGACATTTGTACATTTTGCAGACACCACTTTTCAGGGTTCGAAACAAAAAAGAAACCATTTATTGTTATTCTGAAGAAGAAAGAAAAGATGCTATCGAAAAACTAAAACCAAAACCGGAAATCACCCGATTTAAAGGTTTAGGAGAGATTTCGCCAGATGAGTTTAAAAACTTTATTGGAGAGACCATTCGTCTGGACCCGATTATGATGGACAAAAATACTTCGATAGAGCAGTTATTATCTTTCTATATGGGTAAAAATACTCCGGACAGACAAGAGTTTATTATCAAGAACCTGAAAGTTGAGATTGATGAGCTTGAGGAGGTTTAGAATTTAAAAGTAGAATATATTGTCAGACGGTCTTCAAAATAAAGTTATTTTTCAACAAGTTGCCGAGTTATTACAAAATGCCCGACAACAGGTTTTACGTACCGTAAATTCAACAATGACAATTACTTATTTTGAAATTGGAAGAATAATCGTTGAAGAAGAACAAAACGGAAAAAATAGAGCTGAATATGGAAAACAACTTTTAAAAGGGCTTTCTAAGCAGTTAACAGAAGAATTTGGGAAGGGGTTTTCGATTCGGAATTTGGAACAAATAAGACAATTCTATATGACTTATTCAAGATCCGAGTCATTGACTAGGATTTTACAAATTCAAAAAGCGCAGTCACTGACTGCGGAATTTAATAAAGTAGATTATCATACATTATCGTCATTTTTTAAATTGACTTTTACCCATTATGTTTTTTTAATGAAAATTGATGATGAAAAAGAAAGACGTTTTTACAAAATAGAATCTGAAAAAAACAATTGGAGTGTTCGGGAATTAAAACGCCAATATGACACAGCGCTTTATACACGATTAGCTTTAAGCAGAGATAAAGAAGGAATCTTAAAGCTCTCAGAGCAAGGTCAGATCATCGAGAAACCGAAAGATATTATCAAAGATCCTTATATTCTTGAGTTTTTAGGATTACCTGAATTAAATCAATATTCAGAATCTCAATTAGAAGAAGAAATCATTAATAAACTGGAGCAATTTTTATTAGAATTAGGTCACGGTTTTACCTTTGTTGCCAGACAGGAAAGAATTACTTTTGATGATAAACATTTTAGAATTGATTTAGTTTTTTACAATAGAATCCTGAGATGTTTTGTTCTTATTGATTTGAAAATTGGAGAATTAAAACATCAGGATTTAGGGCAGATGCAAATGTATGTCAATTATTATGACAGAGAAATGCGACTGGAAGATGAAAACAAAACTATTGGGATTGTACTTTGCCAAAATAAAAGCGAATCTGTAGTAAAATATACTTTGCCAGAAAACAATGAGCAAATTTTTGCCAGTAAATATAAAACCGTTTTACCAAGTGTAGAAGTTTTGAAAAAACTTCTTGAAAACAAATAAGATTAAAATTATAATTTCGAATATAATTAAATGAAAGACGAAGAAGACGATAACATAATTCCAAACGACGACGAGAATAATTCAGATGAAAACCTGATGGATGACAATCTGGATGGCGATGATGAGGATATTATCAATGTAGATGCGAAGAATTTCGAAGGACAGCATTTTTACGAAAATCAGGAAGAAGAAGGAGAAGACGTTATTACAAAAGTAACGGGAATGTACAAAGACTGGTTTCTGGATTATGCTTCGTACGTAATTCTGGAACGTGCAGTTCCTGCTATCGAGGACGGATTTAAACCAGTTCAGCGTCGTATTATGCACTCTCTAAAAGAGTTGGATGATGGTCGTTATAATAAAGTTGCCAATGTAGTAGGGCACACCATGCAGTATCACCCACACGGAGATGCGAGTATTGGTGATGCTATGGTACAAATTGGTCAAAAAGATTTATTGATTGACTGCCAGGGAAACTGGGGTAACATTTTGACCGGAGACGGAGCAGCAGCTTCGCGTTATATTGAGGCACGTTTATCTAAATTTGCTTTGGAGGTTTTATATTCTCCAAAAATTACCGATTGGGGAGTTTCGTATGATGGTCGTCGTGCAGAGCCAAACAATCTTCCGGTAAAGTTTCCGTTGCTTTTGGCACAGGGTGCAGAAGGTATTGCGGTTGGACTTTCGACAAAAGTATTACCTCATAACTTCAATGAGTTAATTGATGCGTCAATCAAAATCTTAAAAGGAAAAGCTTTTACATTATATCCTGATTTCATGACACAAGGTATTGCCGATGTGTCAAATTATAATGATGGTCTTCGTGGTGGACGTGTGCGTGTACGTGCTAAAATTGCTCAATTAGACAAAAATACATTGGTGATAACGCAAATACCGTTTTCGACCAATACTACGACCTTGATTGACAGTATTTTGAAAGCCAATGAAAAAGGTAAAATCAAAATCAAAAAAATTGAAGACAATACAGCAGCAGATGTTGAGATTTTAATTCACCTTTTCCCGGGCGTTTCTCCAGATAAAACAATTGATGCTTTATTTGCATTTACAGCCTGCGAAACTTCTGTAGCGCCTTTAGGTTGTGTTATTGAAGACAACAAACCATTATTTATTGGTGTTTCTGAAATGTTGAAAATTTCAACACACAGAACAGTTGATTTATTACGTCAGGAATTAGAAATTCAGTTAGAAGAGTTAAAAAACAAATGGCATTTCTCTACTTTAGAAAAAATATTCATTCGTGAAGAAATGTATATTGACTTCAAATTATACGGAGACAGAGAATCACTTTACAAATATTTATACGATCGTTTTGAGCCTTTCAAAAAATCATTCGTTAGAGAAATCAATGATGACGATTTACAGAGATTGACTCAGATTCCGATGATTCGTATTACGCGCTTCGATTCTGATAAAGCTGATGACTTGATTTCAAGGTTAGAAGAAGAAATGAAAGAGGTGGAGCATAATTTGGAGCATCTTACTGATTTTGCCATTTTGTATTTTACTAAATTAAAAGAGAAATACGGAAAAGGCCGTGAGCGTCAGACTGAACTTCGTGTCTTTGATAATGTTGAAGCTACAAAAGTAGTTTTACGTAACACAAAACTTTATGTAAACCGCGAGGAAGGTTTTGTTGGAACGAGTTTAAAGAAAGACGAATACGTAGGTGATTGTTCTGATATTGATGATGTTATTGTGTTCTTAAGAGACGGAACATTAATGATAACAAAAGTAGACGCCAAAACTTTTATTGGAAAAGACATTATACACGCTGCAGTTTTTGATAAAAACGATAAACGTACCATTTATAATATGATGTACCGTGATGGTAAATCAGGCCCATCTTATATAAAACGTTTTAATGTTACCGGTGTAACAAGGGATAAAGCCTATGATTTAACGAATGGTACAAACGGCTCTCAGGTGGTTTATTTTTCACACAATCCAAATGGAGAAGCTGAGGTAGTGACTATTTTACTTCGTCAGGTTGGAACTATCAAGAAATTGAAATTCGATATTGATTTTGCTAAGTTAGCGATTAAAGGACGTGGTTCTAAAGGGAATCTGGTTACTAAATACCCAATTAAGAAAATCGAATTAAAAGAGAAAGGAATTTCGACTTTATTACCAAGAAAAGTCTGGTTTGATGATACTGTAAAACGTTTAAATGTTGATGCCAGAGGAGAATTGTTAGGAGAATTTAAACCAAGTGATAAAATCCTGATAATTAGTCAGGCAGGTAAATTGAAAGTGATTATTCCTGAATTATCTACTCACTTTGAGGAAGATATGATTGTTTTGGAAAAATGGAAACCTAAGAAACCAATTTCTGCTATTTATTATGATGGTGAAAAAGAGCGTTATTTCCTGAAACGTTTCCTTGTCGAAAATGAAGGTAAAGAAGAAAGCTTCATTACAGATCATCCAAATTCGCAATTAGAAATTGTATCAACAGATTATCGTCCGGTGGCGCAATTGGTTTTTGCTAAAGTAAAAGGAGTGCAAAAAGAAGATTTGCATATTGATGTAGAAGATTTTATAGCCGTAAAAGGTTTTAAAGCCTTAGGTAATCAATTAACAACAGATAAATTAAAACAGGTTAATTTATTAGATCCGTTGCCATACGAAGAACCTGTGGAAGAAGTTCCGGAAAAACCAGAATTATCAGAAGATGATTCGGTTGAAACAGAGTTAGATGATGATGGTCAGATAGGTCTGGTTTTAGATTAAAAATATAAAAAACGCTAAGAGTATTTCTTAGCGTTTTTTTATAGTAGTACTAAATAGTTTAGTTCTGTAGTATAGGTTGTTTAAGACGTAAATTATACATCGTTTACGGCTTAATTAAAAATATCTTTTTGGTAAAGAGAAATTAATTATACCTGTTTATAATCACTATGCCAAACTGCTTCTTCCGGACCATCTCCTTTGTGTCCGTCCAACTGGATTACAAAGCTTTTTGCAGGGAAATAAGGAGTGATATGAATGTCCAGTAAAATTCTGTCCTTTTGAGTTTTATCCTGCTCAATTTTCATTACTGTAAATTTTTCGATTAAGTTAGTTGGGCCTTTAATACCATCTAAAAACTTAATAATCTGGCTTCTTAAATCAGCTTCTGTTCTGGTAGTCCAATTCTCAAAAGCTCTTCTGTTTAAGAAATCGAAAAGTACTTTTGTAATATGGTCAAATACTCTAACTACTGAATAGGTTTGCAAGCCTAAATTGTCTCCGTTAAATAATGTTTTAGCAGAGAAAGCCATTATTTTGCTATATTCGTTAACCATCGGTACTAATCCCATTTTTTCGATTTCGGAAATTTCGCTTTTTTTCAAATCAAAACGAACACTTTCGACTTCATTAAGGCCTCCAAATTTTTTACCGGCAACTACCTGAGACATTAGAGTTTTATATATTTTACCAGCTAATGAAGTTGATGGTGGTACATATAAATTATCTTCTTCTCCAACTTCATCATATTTGCTTCTTCCCAGCAAATAGTTACAAGTCATAATTGTGTTTGATTTATAGACGTCACCACCTGTATGATTGGCATTAAAGAAAATATCTATAACATCATCTGGAGTTTCAAGATCTTGAAAATCAGTTAATAATACGGTTTTGTTTTCGTGTGCTATTTTAGACCATTTGTCTAAGACTGCATTAGAACCTAAATAACCAGGTACAGAAAGAATAGAATAGTTTTTTCTTAAATCTAATCTGTCAAAATTTTGTTTTAGTTCATTTGAAACATAATCAATAAACAAAGTATTATCTAAATCTTTCAATTGAGAGATATCAGCATTTACAATTGTTACGTTTTTAATTTTGTCACTTTCCGCATTTTTATAGAATAAAGCGACACTTCTATAGGATGTTTCAAGCTCTCTTGAAGTATTTAAAGCATATTTTAAATTCTTATTTAAAGTTGCATCTGCAGATGTAGCTTTTGCATTTGCTACTTCGATCATAGATTCAACAGAATTGTTGCCTTTTAGTAAATCTAACCATAAATCAAGTCTGTTGTTAAGAGTTGTTCTCTCACTTTCCCACTGAGCATCATTCAGGAAAATATTTTTTCTGGCTTTTCTTGTAGGGTTTAAGTTTGATAATCCGTCGATTACGTTTTCTAAAAAGGCAAAACCTCCGTATTCATTTAATAAGTTTATTTTGCTGCTTGGAGCTTCTTGTAGCAATTGTTCGGTTGAAGAACCGTGACTTTTTTGTTCTTTAGTTTGAGTTGCCATATTTATTGTTTGTTGTTAATTTCATTCTTAGCGTTTTCAAGTAATTCTATTATTGCTTCTTTGACAGCAGGATCCTGAATGGCTTTTATTAAACCTCTGTTACTGGATAATTGGCGTACAATTTTATAAGCTTGTTCTTTTTCTGTGTTTAATTTATTCAGAAAAGGACTGTTTTCTTTTATTGATTTTGCTCCAAAATCACCCAGGTTTTGAAACACCATTGACTCGCTTAAATCAGATCCTTCTTCAGTAATAAAATCAAAATCTACGCTAGGTTTGTACTTCTCAAAAACAGCTTCTACAGTTTGCAAATCATACACAGCTTCGGGGCCGACCGGTTGCTCATTTGTAAGTTTTTGAATCAGTAATGTTCTGTTTGAAGGAATTTCTAAAATTGATTCATTGGCATCAACCTTTACTTCATTGCCACCAATACCATAATTGAACATGCTCATAATTTTATAAGATTTTTAGTTAATTTTGTAAAACTAATAAAAAAAAACTTTAAAATAATGTTGATTTGTAAGTATTTTATTTAGATTTTTGTGACGGTGTGTTAAAAAAAAATTAAAGTTGATAATCTGTTAAAAAAACAATAATTGCTGTCTAAAGATGAAATACCTAAAATACCCAGTAAATTTTAAGTCTTTATTGAGAGGTTCGCAGGATAATTTTTGTAAGATCGAAGAATCGATTGCTTATAATATTATGATGATAATTACAACATCTTTTGGAGAGATCCCAGAGACACCAAGCTATGGATCTATTATCTGGGATTTGGAATTTAATCAGCATATCAAGAAAAGAGACTGGGAAGATTTAGTTAGAAAATCCTTGTTAAAGTCAATTGCTGAATTTGAGAAAAGATTATCGCTAAGTGAGGTTAGTATTTCCCTCGACGAAATTGATGATAAGGAACTAAGTTCAAGTATTAGAAGAAAAGCAAACATAGTCGTAAAAGGTTCCATTATTGAAAGTCTAATCCCATTTAGTTTTCACACAAAATTGAATATAAGCCCAATTTCACAATAGAATAAGTTATGAAAGACGTCAAGTTTATTGAAATAAAAAACAGAATACAAAAGAAGTGCTTAGAAATTTGGGGAATTGAAGATATCAATATGGCAGATCCTTTGGTGATGTTGTTATTAGATGTTTTTGTTCATGAACTTTATTATTTATATCATGAAGGAATTGAATCTGATAATAAAATTATTGAACGTATTGCTCAGGAGATTGTGCCAAGTCAATGGAATTTACCCATGCCTGCTCATGCTCTGGCAAGTACAACTGCAACAAATGGTGTTGTTATATTGAATGATGATAATGAATTTGTGGTAAAATCAAGTGCAGCCAATAATGTTGATTACGATATTCATTTTACTCCATTTGCCAACGAGAATATTATAGAAGGTGAGGTTAGTTTTCAAATGTATGACTCGTTTTTGATTGATTCTTTAAAAAATGTGAAACATTTACCACTGCAATATAAAATTTCAGACCATCGTATATGGGTTGGATTAGATATTTCAAAAGAAAATCTGGAAAAACTAAATTCCTTAAAATTTACATTTCTAACTGAAAATTCATCGCTGGATGCTTTTCTGCAATTTGTTACTGTAAAAGATACTTTAGGAAATTTTATTGAAATAGAAAATGAAACTTTTGATGAGGTTCAGGACAACAAACATTATACAGAGGCTGTAAAATCATTTTATAAAAATTTTATTTATAAATTGAAACTAAACCCTGATAATCTGATTTACGAATCGATATTAGACAAATTTCAAATTGAAAAAGAAGAACTGAAATCAGGCAAAAAAAATACAGGATTGATTTGGTTAGAGTTTATATTTCCTGAAATCTTTTCTAAAAAAGAGCTTGATAAAATTCAGATAAAAATAAACACATTCCCAATAGTCAACAGAAAGTTAAATAACAGAGTTCATAATGCACAGATAGAAGGACGTTTATTTCCTATGAAAGCAGAGAGAAATACCCATTTTCTTGATGTAATGAAAATTTTTAACGAAAAGAATACTGAATTTACGAATGGTATTAAACAGGCTAATTCTATAACTGCAAACACATTTACCATCTTTTACGGAGGATTAGAAAATTATGATTCAAGAACTGCAAAATTCTTTCTTAAAAAATTAGCACGTGCATTAAGAGAAGATATTAGTTCATTTTCTAATATCAATGCGGATTATATTGATGCTACGATGACTAAAATCAATGAAGAGATTAATTCCATAGAAAGCAAAATTAATAGCAGTTACAGTCATGTGAGCGAAGAAGAGGTATATGCTTTGATTCATGAAACGGATAAATCTAAAATTCTTTATTGCTCATATTGGACTTCAAACGGACATGCTGCTAACAACTTAAAAAAAGGTACCATTTTAAAACAAACCATTTTATCTGAATTAGCTCAGGATTCGACCATTTTTGAGACAAGTTCAATTGGTGGTATTTATAGAAATAACAAAGTAGAAAAACTAATCAACCTTCGATATGGTTTTTTATCAAAAGAACGATTAGTAACCAAACAAGATATAAAATCAGCGGTACAATATCATTTAAGAGATATTACAAAAGAAGTATTAATTACAGATGGAGTAGGGATTAGTAACCAAAGAAAACAAGGAGTGTTTAGAACCATTGATGTTGAAGTTGTTTTGCAGGATAAATATGCTTTACAGATAGAAAATAAGCAAAAAATAGGATTGTTTTTAAAAGAAACCTTAGAAAAACAATCTGTTATGAACATACCATTTCAAATTACAATAAACTAAATTTATGAACGAACTAGATTATAGTCCAAGCTTATTATCTGCAATTAAATCTGCTAAATCATTAGCCATTCAGGATGGGCATAGTACGTATGGTGTTGCTCATTTAGCTTACGCATTATTATTTGAACCAACAGGATTAGTAGAAGTATTAAAAAGTCTGTCAAAAGATATTGAATATATAAAAGAATGGTTTGATGTAAGAAAGGAAGTCTATACTTCGTCTCAAAACAATGATAATATTGTTACGAGTGATACTGAAGTTGAGCATGTTTTTACAGAATCGAATTTCAACAAAATTAGGTTAGGATCAGATTCTATCGACGCTTTTTGTGTTTTTATAGCGATTATCAAACCGGGATTAGTTTATAGTGATAAGCAAATAGATGGTTTAAACTTAAGTGATAAAGAGCTTTTAAAACATTTCGGACTCCGAAATAATCAAAAAAGTTTTAGCCTCGCAGACCCTGATGATGAACAGGAAACGATCGATATTAACTATTGTGATACTTTATACAAAAAAGATATTGTTGAAGAAGGAAGCGGAATTATTGGCAGAAACAAAGAAGTTCGACTAATACTTGAAAATATTGAGCGATATGAAAATCATGGTATTTTATTAATTGGAGAATCTGGTGTTGGAAAAACAAGTATTATAAAAAATCTTATTTATTCTTTGCATGAAACAGATCCTAACTTTTTTGAAGAAACACTTGTCTTGTCTTTAAATGTATCGAAACTCGTTGCAAACTGCAGTAGTGAAAATGAAATTTCGAAAAAGCTGATTGAAATTTTTGAAAAATTAGCCAAAAATGTAAAAAGTATACTCTTTATTGATGATATACAGGTATTATTAAATTCATCTAACTCAAAATCAAATGCTGTAATTAATATAATTAATACACAGTTAACTCAGGGCAGTATTAATATTATCGCTTCAATTGATGCTGACTCTTATAGAAAGTCTATTGAAGGAACGACAATAAATGGAAAATTTGAAAATATTTTCATCGAAGAATTAGATTATACTTTACTAATTGAATGCCTGAACATTTATAAAAATAAACTGGAAAAACATTATAAAATAGCGATCAATGAAGAGGTTGTACAAGAAGCTATTCATTTGTCGAAACGATTTTATAAAGAAAAAAAACTGCCTTACGGAGCCATAGATTTATTAGACAGAACAGCTTCTTCTGTAATTGTTTCTAATGCAAATTCACTAGTTGAAATTGTAAAAATAAAAGAGCAAATAAAAGAATCGGACCCTAATGATGAGTCAAGAATGAGTTTGCTGGAAAAAGAAATTTACAATAGGATAAGCTGTATTGTAACCAGTAAAATTGATCTGTCTGAAAATTCAAAAAAAGCAAAAAACGAAGCGGTATCTTTTGAAGATATAGAAAAATTAGCTGCTGACATTGAAACAATAGCAAAAGAAAAACTTACTGTGGTTACAAAATCTGAGCTTTTAGCAGTTGTTTCTAATGCAACCGGAATACCATTAGGAAAAATAAGTGCCGGAGAAAAAGAGAAGCTTTTAACCATTGAAGATAAACTGCAGGAAAGAGTAAAAGGTCAGGCGCATGCTATAAAAACATTATCAGAAGCTATTATTGAATCCCGAAGTGGTTTGAGTAATCCAAAGCAGCCTATAGGGTCATTTTTCTTTTTAGGACCAACAGGAACAGGAAAGACGGAATTAACCAAAACACTTGCTGAATTATTGTTTGATGACGAAAATGCGATGATTCGATTTGACATGTCAGAATTTAAGGAAGAACATTCCGCAGCTTTATTATATGGTGCCCCTCCGGGATATGTGGGTTACGAAGAAGGAGGCATGCTGGTAAATAAAATTAGACAAAAGCCGTATTCAGTTGTGCTTTTTGACGAGATCGAAAAAGCACACAGCTCTGTTTATGATGTATTTTTGCAAATTATGGATGAAGGAAAAGTTCATGATAAATTAGGACGTGAAGGTGATTTTTCGAATGCGATTATCATTTTTACATCCAATATAGGCAGCCAATGGATTCAGGAACAAATCGAAAGCGGTCATTTGCCTACTTCTAATCAGTTAATTGAGATTATGAGCCAGCACTTCAGACCTGAATTTTTAGGACGTCTTACTGAGGTTGTTCCTTTTGCTCCTATAAACATAGAAATTGCCAAAGCTATTTTCAGATTGCACCTTAACCGTTTGCAGGAACAATTAAGAACGATCAAAAATATTTCATTTGATTTATCAGAAAGTGCTTTAGAATATCTGACAAATAAAGGATTTTCTAAAAAATATGGAGCCAGACCTATTGCCGGAATAGTAAGAACATATCTAAAAAAAACAATTTCAAAATTAATTATATCCGAGGCTATTCTTGAAAATGAAAGTATAGTCCTGGATATAAAAGATGATGAATTTATCTGGGAAAAGAAATAAGATATGGAGCAAGATATTACAGTTTTAAAACAACAACTTAATTTTAATTTAAGGGCTGAAATTCTTTTTTATGAATTGCAAAGTGTTCTTAAAAATGAAACTGAGGTTTTTGTGAGACATAAAGGGCTTTCAAAAAGAAATAACTCCAGAGATGCTATAGATCTTTCTTCGATGTTGTATCAGGAAGATTCAAGATATACCAAAGAAGCACTTGTCTTGCATTTGGCCAAAAACAGTATCTATCATAATTTACCTGAATTACTTTTTCATCCCTTATCAGTTAGTAATTCTACAATGTCTAACAAAGAAATTGTAGAGGCTGTAAAAGAGAATAAAGAAGCAGAAAATGATGCTTTAGATTTTTTTATGCCTTTTGATAATGAGCTTTTTTCTGCAAATTCAAATTTTGCCATAAGAAGTCTTCACTTGTTTAATGATAAGATTGAATTGTTCCTAAGCATAGTTGATGAATTAGTAGCTATAGAATTCGATTTGTCTAAAATACAAAAAAAGAATCTGTTCATTTATTTATGTGAAGCTGATAAACTAAAAGAAAACCTTCCGGAACTGGAAAAAGTTTTAGAAATGTTATTGGGTAATGTAGTAAAATTAAAATACAAGAAACATGTTTTTACAGCATCTCCATTTTTAAAACTAAATGAAGGAATACTGGGATTTGATTTAGGACTTTGCGGATCTGTAGAAAGTGAAATAGATGATGTAGAAGTAGCATTATACTTTGAAGGAAATATTGACTATTCAATTTTAGAACGCAAGATGAACCTTACCCGTAAAGTATTGGAGTATTTTATTATTAGTAATCGAAAAATTGATATTGTTTTTTTCAATAACTATCAATTAGGCATAAAACTAAACGAAAACTATTTAGGAATAAATACCATTTTATAATTTTTAATCATAATAAAGAGATAACATTTGGCTATGAATACAATACTGCCCTTTTTTCTAAAATATCTGCTAGCGCCTTTTTTGATACTCATTATAACGCTTATCATGAGTCAGTTTTCGAGCATAAAACTCAAAACAAAAGGGGCTATAATATTTGTTTTATGTTTTTCGCTTATAGCCTCTTTGCCTTGTCTTTTTGCTTTTTTTAACAATGAGTTTGTTTGGTTTGGATTGTTATTTTCAGTCTTTTACTATTTGATACTTGGTGTTGCATTAGTGTATTTCATGAACACTGCCTTATTTCAAAAAATAGGAATACACAATAGCGCTCCTGCGAAAATTTTTGTTTTTTTAATTGTAGCAATTCTCTCTTCCTGGATCTACTATCTCGTATTTAATTATATCGCTATCTCGAGTTATGCACACATTAGCATGCTTAATATTCTCTGGTTATTTGCACCAATCTTCTTTCAGGAATCAAAGAAAAAATATTTACAAATTCCAGAACCATTTTATGAATACTGGAGAGTAGGTAAAGAACGAAAGGATATAGAATATTGGGATAATATCGATAAGTTTCGTTTAATGCAGGTATCGATACATATAAGAAAAAAATCAAATTCTGAATTCTTTTCAAAATTTGATGTAAAAATTGCTCAGGATGTTAATTTGGGTAATTGGTTTGATAAGTTTATTGAAGACCAAAACTATAGATTTCCAAATGATGCTATCGAATCCAGCGCTCAGAATGAAGACACAGGTTGGACTTTTTATACCGCAAAATATTTCAGTTTTCCTTTGTTTATCAGGAATCTGAGTCCACATCAGACAATCTCTGAAAGCAAATTAAAAAATAAGCAAACCATTTTTGCTAAAAGAGTTGCTTTAAACAGACAGCAAAATGAAATAGAGGAATAATTAAGGATTAATCTTTTCCTTTTAATCCTTATTTAAAATATAAAACTAACTAATACTAGAATAAAACAACTTAGCAATTATGAAATCAAACATACATTTACCAATTAACTGGACAGATGGTGTAAAATTAACCAAAGACCATTTTATCAATAATTATTTCAATTTTATTACAATTGTCAGCGATTACAATAAAGTTCAGTTAAACAATTTTAATTATGGATGCATCCAGCCAGCAGGCAATAAATCTATAGATATTGAAATAAAAATTGAAGGAGGACAATTAGTTGCCTATTTAAAAAAATGCGAAGTAATTGCTAAAAACGGACATGTAATTTCTTTTAACCAGGATATTTATGGTACAAAACTTCCCGAAGTAAGTATTAATGCAAATGACTTAGACCGAAATTCATTTGAGCATTATTATGTCATTGTTTCTATAAACCCTTACGACTTAATTCCTGTAGGGATTCCTGATCCGGAGATAATTCCATTACATCACCCACATGTGCTTCCGGAAATAAAATTACATATTGTAAATAAAAAAGAAGTGAATGATAATTTTTTATCAGGCTATTTTTTAATTGTAAAAAAAATAACATTCCAAAACGGAACTTTCATTGAAGACAGCAGGTATATAGCACCGGTAGTAAAAACAAAAAACAATGAAATTTTAAATCAATTTATAGCAAAGGTAAATACCGAATTATACCAGTTAAATGATTTTTCGATAAAAATTCATAAAAAAAATGTACAAAGTTCAGCAAATAACAGATTGGTATCTAACACGTTTAGTTTGTGCACTAAAATAATTGATTATTATGCAGAACAGTGTTTTTATCTTAAAAACATTGCTCCTGAAGAATCTCCGGTATATATGTTTGATAAAATAATTGTTTTAGCCAATCATCTTATCTCTACATTAACATTGATGGATGATAAAGAGAAAGAAGTCCTATTGCAATATTATTATGAATGGATTGATGTAAAACCATCAGAATTATT
This sequence comes from Flavobacterium chilense, assembly GCF_001602525.1. Lineage (GTDB taxonomy): Bacteria > Bacteroidota > Bacteroidia > Flavobacteriales > Flavobacteriaceae > Flavobacterium > Flavobacterium chilense. The sequence continues at coordinate 1,066,309 of NZ_LSYT01000001.1, read as the reverse complement.
AAGCGTATTGTTCGAAGTAAAAAGTGCTGTTTACGATCATAATGATATTGCACAAACACTTGAAAAACTAAATCAGTTCCTGGGAATTTTAAAACGCTTATGGCAAAAGTTAAGTGAATTAGAATACATCGGAATCAGAAAAGAAAACATTGTAATTAGCGAAGAAACCAAAGTGGCAGCACCAAAAAGCAGTACGTGGTCAATACTAGATTAAACTTACAACTATGAAACCACTTAATTCTCCTAAAATATCCGCTAAAAAGCGTAAGTTTTTCATCATGTTTTTTATAACGTTCGCTTTTATTTTTGGTTGTCTTTATATTACGCTGGTAACTGCAAACAGAGGTGTTGCCGAGTTAGAGCAAAAACACAAATACTACAATGATATTGCAGTAAAACAAGGCGAGATGAACTTGCTCTTTGATGAAATCCTGATAGAAATCAATGATTTAAGATTTAAAGACAGAACCTTAAATGAACGAAAGAATCTACAGTCTCTAATTAATGAAAAAAGATTTACAATCAATAATGAGATTAGAAAATCAAAAACTAATATGACAAATTCTTTTGGTTTATATGAAGAGTTTCTAGTCGAACTGCAGCGAATACAAACCAAAATTGATGTTCTAAAAGAAGCAGAGACAAGTTACGATATTAATAAAACGCAACTTAAAAAGTGTATTGATAAACACAATCAGGAAAATAAAAAAAAATAATCCCATAATCATGAAGAAGGCGATAGAATTTGATGAAACGTATTGGAAAAAAGTAAAATTCAATTTAATATTTATCATAAGTGCTTGTGTTATATTTATTGGTGTTACCAAGTTTTTACTAAAAACTCCCAATTTCAATAATACTGATATGCTTAACAGAATCAATGATTATGAAAAAATGCAGAAAATTAAAGTCGATTATGCGAATAAATCCAGACTCATTTTTAAGAACATTGATACTATAAAGTATGACATTAATCAGGTACAGCGTATAGATGAAGTAAAAAGAAATATATCAGAGTATAAACAATTGTATAAGGATAATGAATTTCATTCGTCATATAACTTTTGCTTAATTGGCGGAAACTTATTAAATGTTTTTTTAGAGATAAATCTTGAAGAAAGTACCGTTAAAAAGAACGATACTCTTGTACAAACAAGTCTTAACGAATGTAAAGCAAATTTTAAAAATGAACATTAAAAATAAAACAGTAGTTATCCTTTTGTTCTGCATTGCGGTAATTTTAGTGATAGTAGCATTACTATTTCCTTATAATAAGAGATTAAGTAATCTTGATTTTTCGATATTAGATGATAACGATAATCATCAATATGAACTAAATGAGAAATTATCTTTTAAAGTAAATGACAGTACTCTGATAGCAGATAAAAAAGCCGTTTGGTATTTTGGTAATGGCGATTCAATTGTGAGTAAAGGAAATGTGAGTTATACTTATGAGAGAGCCGGTAAATATTTAGTAACGCTAAAAATTGATAACAAATTCGATTTTTCAAAACAAATCAATATTGTCAACGGCAGAACTTTGACAGCAAAAGATTCTATTCCAAAAATATTTTGTCCGGAGTTTGGCTATGTAGGAGAAGAAATTGTTTTTACAGGATATTCACCAAGTTCAAATAATTGGTATTGGGAATTTGGAGAAACGGGAACGATCGATTCTTATGAAAAACAAGCGATCTATATTTTTACCAAACCAGGAATTTATACTGTAAAACTTGAGACAGATAAAACCAGATATCCAATAACAAAAGAAATAGAAGTGCTTCAATTATATGAACCATTCAAAGAACCTGAGGTTGTAGATTCTGCCGGTATTGTATTGAACGATATTAAAAAACGACTGCAAATTATTGCTAATCTGGGAGCAAGAGACACCAAATCGTATAAAGAACAGGTTAATTATTTGAAAAATAAATACATCTGTAATGATTTGTCAGATGTTGTAGTAGTGGTTAATGAAGAAAAATACAATGATTTTTTAAGTTACTGCCAGGGACTTCACTATTTAGATGGCAATGCTACTATAATTCAGGAAGTAAAATTAGATACCATTAAGTGCTTTAAGCAAATGAATATTACCCAAAAAACTAAAAAAACAAAGTAATAAATGAAAATTAGCATTTTATTTCGGTATGCCTCTTTGATTTGCTTTTTGATTACAAGTACTGTTTTCTCGCAGGTAAAAAACAGCACAAGTGTTATCAGAAAAACAGAAAAAATAGTGAATACTTATGATAACGAACCACAAAAAGAAAATGAAAAATCAGAGCTTAAATTAGTTTTTTCAGATCGAAATGAGAATAATATTTATGAAGAACCATATGGAGCAAAAGTAAAAAACAAAGCAAATATTTTGGCACCAATGTATGTAATCGATGAGGATAAAAACTATTACGAAGTTGTGGTTGCCGATAAAAAACTAATTGGAAAGCCAAAAGGAACATTTGCTATGTTGCGAAGTAAAAAAAATCACTTTTCGAATGCAAAAGAAGTACAATATCTGGGCTGGATTAAAAAAGAAAATGTATTAGAATACAGTAGGGCAATGCAAAATCAGGTTAATTTAAAGTATGTAAAATATTTTGTGGCCTGTAATAATTTAGAAAACCTGTTTTCGAGTAATAAAAATGTCAAAAAAAATGCCCTTTTATTAAAAAACGACCCAAATTTAGAATCAGTAGCAAAGAAAAATATTAAACTAAATGATTTTGTATATGTCTATAAGATAAACAAAACCACTAATTCAGCCTTTGTATCCAATTTTGATGATGTGATGCCAAAGGATACAACTAATTTTAAATATGGATGGGTTCCTTTGCAATATTTGAATCCCATAGAAGATAATATGGTTGTAAAACTGAATCCGGCTGATACGTTAAAATTTTCGTCGGATAAAATTAATTTTCATGCTAATGAACTATACAAGAATACTTTTTTTGTAAATGAAAACCAATCAAGTTTTCCAATCAGGTTCGACAATGCAAGTAAGATTTCGTTACCAATAAATGTATGGAATCACGACAAAAATAAAATTACAAACTTAAAAGGTGATGATATTTCGATAAAAACGATCGAACAAATTGCTTTGCAAAGTAAGACAATTAATTTTTATTATGTTTTTGAGAACAATAATGCTACAAAGCAGTATTTAAAGAAAACACTTTCGGCACTACAAAATCTTAAACTAACAACTAGTAGTGAGTTATATGAGAATTATACTTTTACTTATTCCTTTATTGCAAAAGGAAAATCTAAAAGTTATTACCTGATAAAATCACAATCTTTTTCGAAATGGTTTGATTTGATCGAAAAAAGCATAAAGACACCTGAAGAAATTTCGAAAGAAAATATTTTAGCCAACAACAATACAAGTATTAGTCAGTTCCTGAGTCCGGAAGCCAATTTCGAAAATAATTTTTTTATCCTCACAGGTTTAGACGGATCTATAAATACCGTTTTACCGGATAGTTTCAGCATATTAGCCAAAAACAATGCTAAGCTGTTATTTATTCTTTTTGGAAATGAAAACAATGCCGATAATCAGGATTTTATTCTGCAAAGCAAAATGTATTTAAGCGAAGCAAGCAGTGCAAACAAAAAAAATATCCAAAACTATTATGTAGACCCAAAACTCATTACAAAAAATGACGAGTTTACTTATAACGGCGAAACGGATAATGATTATATCTATAATGCTCCCTTAAAAAGTAATTTTAATGGAGGAATTATATTTCCTAAATTAAATAGTGAACTTACTCCTGAAACTATAAATAAAGCTATTGATAGTGTTATTAGTAAAACTATCAAAACAAATAATGCATTGTTAAAATCATTGATACAATATAAAAATGAATTTAGCTTCTTGCGAAGTCAGCCTAGCGCAACAATAAATAGTCTTACTCAGAATTTCTCACGAAAAGATAGTATCAGTACAGATATACCAAAGAATTATAAAAGTGAAACATTTATAATAAATGCAAAAGATACGCTTAAGAGTAATTTAGAAAATAAAGTTTGCATTTTACTTACTGAAAACGAAATCAGGCAGCTTCTCGAAAACTATAGAGAGTTAATTAGTAAAGATTACACCAACGAAAATATTGACAAAGTCGAGATTTTAAACTTTAAAGATAGATGTAAAACGTTTGCCAGAAATATTAAAAAAACAGAGTCAATTAAAAATAGAAGTTCTCTGGCAGATTTACTTTATTACAAGACAAGAGTATTTGTAAATAGCCCGGAATTACATGAAATAAGAATTAAAGATGTTAGAAAGTTTAAGAAAAAACGAGATGAATTCAGAGCACTTTTTATAGCCTTAAATGCTAAAGTTGAGGTTTTAGAAAAAATGCAGCGAAATAATACTTTTGAGGTTTTTGATGATGAGTCTCAGGTGAAATATTACTATATATCAAAAAAACTGCTATTATAAAATAACAATTATGGAAATTATCAAGACGATAGAAATGGCAAAACCTTTGCATGAAATAATTTTAGAGTTATTTTATTTTGAAAGCAAAGGAAAACCTTGTGAACTTACAAAAAAAGAAATTTTGTGGAGACTTAAAGATCCCAGTATAACTGAATACCAAATGGAAGAGGTACTGAATTGGATGGTGCATCATAAAAAATTAAATGAAACTCTTGGACTTTATAGCTTGGACCGCTTTGAACTTATTGATTTAGAAGAAAAATTTAAAACCGAAAGACTGAATAAAGAGAAAAAACAGGAGCCTATTTTTTTTACTAATTATAGTACTATAAATAATATACACAATGCAGTAAAACCAAAGGCACTTGATATATTTGTTCAATATATTCTGCCTACATTTTTACTCTCTTACATTGTATTTATCTTTTTTTTGGTAAATAAATTAAACGATAGTTTTGCTATAAACAACAATAAAATTGAAGATGTAAATGAGTTAACTCTTAAAGAGCCTAAAACGGGAGTAATCAGAAAAAAAACAGCCCTGTCTGATAAAGAGGTAAAGCGTTTGTTTTCTAATCAGCATCAAAATATTTTATATCTAAATAAAACAATTGATTCGTTACAGAAACAAGTAAATAAAATAAACGAAATTCATACAGCTGCTACTTTAGATTTAAAAACACAGATAAATTCCTTGCAACCCCAGGTTAATACTATCATTTTACATATTACAATTGTGCTTTTAGGATTTATTTTGTTATTTTTTATGAAAAATATTATTAATTAATGTTTAATGTTTATTTTTTATTTGTATATTCGTACAATAAATGATTGCGAATCACCCTCATCTTCCTACAAGAAGCAATTAAAAAAGTACACTAGTACAAAAAGAGGTATTCTAAAATCATGTAGAATACCTCTTTTTTTTGTTAATACTAGTCAGACAAAAATGGAGAGGATTCTAAAAAAACAATTTTTAACAACTTAATTATTTTTATTATGGCATTTAAGTCAATTTTAGAATTCGAAGGAAACGAGTACCAGGTATTATTCTCAAAAGTCGAAATGTTAAGACATACTGACGGTAAAGGAGCAGTTTCATCTGAAATTAAAGGAGGGAGATTAAACCTGAGAGTAAAATCTACAGATAATACAACTGTTATTGAGCAGGCAGTAAACAGCCAGCACAAACCGGTAAGCGGAAAAGTAAAATTTTTCAAAGCAGATTCTGAACAAGTAATGAAAGAGCTTTCTTTTGAAAACGCTTTTATTGTATTCTTCAGTGAGCAATTAGACGCTTTGGCAGAAACTCCAATGACAACAGAAATTACTTTTTCTGCAGAAAAAATTACATTGGGTAATGCAACATTAGACAACAATTGGGCTAAAATTTAATTTTTTTCCTTATTAACAAGAAGCGGTAATTTACCGCTTCTTGTTTTTTTATTTTTCGAACATGATATCTTTTAGCTTAAAATCGAATTCGTCATAAAGAATCTTTTTAAAGAAAAAACTTTAGACCATAATCTATTTAAGTTAAAATTTTAAAAAAGAATAAAACTTAAAACCAGATACATTATGGTCATTCCTAAAATAATCTTCGGTATAGACGGCAAGGAAATTTCCCATTTTACTAAAATCGATTTAAAACAAAGTATCAATACTCATCACGAGTTTTCTATAAGTATTCCGCATTCTGTCATAGAACGTTCCAGAGCTTATACGATGGAAAGTGCACAAGAATCTCTTGGAAAAGTGTTGCACATCAGGCTAAGTGCTAATAATAATTTTTTAGGCATTATAACAAACGTACGCTATCAGCAGGAATTAGGCCATGTAGGCAGCCAAATTATTATTTCCGGATATTCTAAAACCATTTTATTAGATTCAGGCCAAAAGCTGTATTCCTGGGAAAATTTTAATTTAAAAGATATGGTGCGGGATGTCATACAAAACGCAGCTGGTGAACAATTGCAGTGCGAAATTGATCCCGAATTTACTTCCAAAATAGAATATCAAACGCAATATCTGGAATCGGATTTTAAATACATTCAGCGATTAGCGAAACAATATAATGAGTGGTTATTTTATGATGGAGAAAAATTATTTTTGGGTAAACCAAAACAAGAAAGTTCTCCTATAAAATTAATCTACAACAAAGACCTCTATAATTTAAGTATATCTGTAGAAGCAAAGCCTAATCAATACAGTGGTTATACCTACAACGAAAATAGCGATCAGCTGTATCAGGCGCAAACAGACGACAGCATTGTAGAAGGATTACCAAAATTAGGTAAAGATGCGTTTGAAGCTTCCAGAAAATTATATAGCACTGCTTCTTATGAATATGGCCAGTTTAGTACTGGAGATGACGTATATTTTGAAAGTATCTTAAAAAAGAAACAAGAAAGCATAGCGGCAGATGGCAATTATATCCTGGCAACAAGCGCAAATCCAAAATTAAGAATAGGTTCAATTATTAATATTGAATCTCAGCAAATATTAGACAGACCGGATGTTCTTCAAAAAGGACTGGACAGTAGTAAAACACATTACGATTCTAATGAAATTGGTACTTATATTATAACCGAAATCACACATAAAGCCACTGAAATTGGAGAGTATGAAAATAGTTTTAAAGCACTTCCGGCTAAAATAAAAAAACTTCCGGAACCTAAAGTGAACATGCCTGTGGCACAGGAGCAAAGAGCTGTGGTAGTGGCAAATGATGATCCTAGTGGTAATGGCAGGGTTCGTGTAGAATTACTATGGCAAAAAAAACAACAATCCCGTACTCCATGGTTGTATGTGTTAACACCAAATGCAGGAACAAGTGATATTGTAAACAAAAATCGTGGCTGGGTTACTATACCAGAAGTAGGAGATCATGTTATGGTAAGTTTTCGTTACAATGACCCAAACAGACCATATGTAATAGGAAGTATCTTTAACGGGAAAACAGGAGAAGGCGGTAAGTTAGACAATCATATCAAAAGCTTTTTTACACGTTGTGGCAGTACCATCACTTTTGATGATAAACAGAAAAGTATCCTGATAAAAGACCCATCAGGAAATAGTATTTATTTGGATGGTGAAGGAAATATTACCGTAAACGCACCTAAAAATATGACCATAAATGTTGGTGATAACCTTGATATTACGGTTGGTAAAAATATGACTGTAGGAGTAGGAGGTAACAAGAAAACGACTATAGATGGTAATAACAGTTTAAAAGTTGGAAAAAGCAGCACCGTAGACATAACAGAACTTTATAAACTTATTACTCACATGTATGAGCAAAAAGTATCTGGAGATAAAACCGTAAAAATAAATGGTGATTTGAATAAAACCACATCTACCACTACTTACAAAGCCATAGGAGGAGATATTTTGATAAAGAGTTCAGGGATTTCAAAAGTATTAGGTGCTATCGATGCTAAAGTAAATAAAGGATAAGATATTTTGGGTATAATGTGATGTTAGTGAACAATAATATGAATGTAATATTTAAATGAAGTAGTTATTAAAATGCTCACAAAATAACAAGGATAATATAAAAGGAGTAACAAATACTCCAAACAATAAATAAAAAATGGAAAACAAAAAATCTGCTTTAGAACATATACTAAAAGCTATTTTAATTGCTTTATGCATTAGTCTGCTTTATGCTATGGTCGCATTTAATTTAATAACAGGAATGTACGCAGAGCTTTTTAATTTTTTCGTTACGATTGGTCTCTTTATTGGCATCATTATTTTTTATTTTATTGTTTTATTTTTTAAATCAATAAAAAGATAAGCCATTTCATTGGTTTGCATTACAATTTATCTTTTGTTGTATTTCTGTAAATTACGACATTTAAAAGAAAATTGAAATAAACAATTAAATTCAGTTTTTATAAAGTGTTATATATTAGTTATAAGCACAAAAACTAAAAAAGCATGAAAAAAATAGCCCTTTATTTACTACTTTTTCTGATAACAAGCACGCTGACAAGTTCTTGCCAGGAAAAAAAAGAAACTAACAAATACGCCAATAAACTTAGCGTACAAGATAACCTCACCAATATGCAAACAAACTTTAAATGGCAGGAAGGTTTAAGCTGCCCGGAAGGATACCCAATACAAGTATACAGAGGCTGGCTTGAAGGCCCTCTAGTATCAAATGGAGCAACAGAAGAACCTAACAGTACTACCAGTATATATGGTTTTGGTACGACTACTGGTATAGGAAATTGGGGAGATAATTCCTCTGGAATGAGCCAGGGAGAAAAGCCTATTCCACAAAGACTTAACTGTACTTGGTATTCTTATGTGGAAGATGTTATGTACCATATAAATACTGAACTTGACTATCCCAAAATGGTCAAACTATTCAATGAAGGATTTCAGAGTAGCCTTAGAAAAAGAGGAAAAGTAATGACAACTTATGACAAAGTTACTGTAGGTTTTGCGCCGGGTGGAGTAGTAGTTGTCTGGTTACAGGGAGGAGGTCAAAAAATTGTAGAAATTGGACGTTATCAGGGTAATAAAGTAGTAATATCGGATAAAGAAATAGCTTCGCTGGACAGTCACGAACGATTATTGTTTGATCCTGCAGACAGAGCAAGAACCTTAAAAAATCCAAAAATTATAGCTCCGGAGGTTCAGGAAGCAAATAAAAATAAACCAATCCCTTTCGGACTTTGGGACAGTTACCGCATAAAATACAATTGGAAACCTACTTTTGTATTTGTAAGAGAAGGAAAGATGTCAGATGATGTATCATTTAGTCTGTTTAATGGAGAGCGAGAAACGCTGTTGGATGAAGAATTTACTAAGAATGATTATAAAGACAGAGCAATTCCAAGAATACTAAGTTTTGCCTGGTGGGATAAAAACGGACAAGGTTATGGTGGGTATATTCGTTTTGATGAAAAAGAAATTTTTGCAGCATACAAAGAACTGCATGCAATGAACCCTGAGGCAAATATTGATTTAGAGGTTAAAATAAATCCAGGAAGTACATATTTGGCCGTAGCAATAAAAAATGGAATTAATATAATACCATTAAAGAAAAGTAATACGAAAGTTTATGAATCACGTTCATTAACAGAAGAATACAAATACAATTGGCGTCCTGTTTTTGTGTTTACTGAAGGGGCAAAAATACCAGATAATATTGATATCAGGCGTAATACATTACAAGAGATTCTTAAAGACAAAACGTTTATCAATTTACCATTTCAACAAAATTCACCTCCCTATATGATAGTTTTTAATTATTATGAACGGGACAGTTTCATAGGTGCTACAAATCTAATATTTGAGGAAGATGATATTTCCCAAACCTTTAAAAGCCTTGATAAACTAAAGCAGGGTGCTCCCCTCGAAATGGAAGTTAAAATAGGCATAGCTCCTCATTCTTTCAGCATTACTCTCAAGGGTAATGGAAAAGAAGTCCCCGTAAAATTTAAAACGTACGATTGGAAGTAATGTCTTATAGTAAAAATTGTAAAGCAGAAAAACAATGGGAAAAACATTTGTATACAATACAGGAACAGGCAAAGATGAAGAAAAACAGGATGAACTTCGTCTTACTTTCGGGATATTTATTGATGGTACGTTAAACAATAAGAACAATACGGATATGCGTAATAAACATAGTCGTGGTATGGATGCACAGGGTAAAATCGATTATTCTAAAGGAAATTCAGAACTGGAAACAGAAGACTATAAGCAATATAAAAAAATAAAAAATAAAGGGCGAATAGAAGACCTGCTCTCAAAGAAAGATAAAACGCCTGCTGAACAAGAAGAGTTTAGGGTTATTCCTGAAAAAGACAAATATCTTGTAGCCTCTTACAGAGTACCGTTAAATGAGTTTGGTCTGGACCGTATGGGTACAGATAACAGCTATAGTAACGATTATACCAATGTGGCACGTATGTGGCAATGCTGTGAGCAAAAAAAGTACGCCATTTATGTACCGGGTATGGGTACTGATAACTTAATGCGCGATAGTCAGGACGGTTTTGCCTTTGGTTCGGGACAAACGGGTATACGTGCCAGAGTACGTAACGCTTGTCAGCAAATGGCGGATAAAGTATTGGAAGAAATAAATTCAAACCCTAAAAAAGAAATTAAGCTAACCCAAATCACACTCGATGTTTTTGGTTTTAGTCGTGGTGCTGCTACAGCAAGAAATCTGGTATATGAGGTAAACCTGGATTCCGGTTATGCTAATGCAGTACAAAAAGAAATTCCATGTGGGGTAGAATATATACAGACGCAAGGTTCTGTAACTGCTGGTACTCCTGGCAGCATACGCATCCAGAAAAAGCGAAAGGCTTTTGTAGATGTTGATAATTATGAGATAGATAATAGTTATTTGATACAGAACCAATTACCTAAAATGGGACATTTAGGCTATAGCTTACTTCAAAAAACTCATCTTGAATTTGATGATTTAAAAAATGTAGAGATAATTGTGCGATTTGTAGGTATTTATGATACTGTTTCGTCTTATTTCGAACAAAATGGTGTTCGCGATCATTATGACGATTATGGAAATCTAAAAGACGAAGGAGGGAAACTGATAAAAGAAGCCTGGTCAACACATTTTAATGATGATGTGGGCGAACTGCATCTTAATAATTTATATTGTCAAAAAGTAGTTCATTTTACAGCCAAAGACGAGCACCGTCAGAATTTTGCACTCACGAGAATCAATCAAATTCCGGGCAGATATATTGAGAAAAATTTTCCCGGAGTGCATTGCGATATAGGAGGAGCTTATATGACCGAAAAAGAAGAGGTAGATGAAATAGGTACCCAGATGAAAGATCGCAATTATGTTTCGGTTTTTCCGGAAAATAGGGCTTATGACAGAATAGGATTAGGTGCTCTTCGAGACGATTTGATAAGACAATATTGGTATCATAAAGAACAAATCAAAATAAAAACACAATGGCTAAGTTTGCCCCCTTATAGTAAACTCACAGGAATCCGTGGTAAAAAAATAGAAGGAACAGATGATCAGTATGAGGGAGTAAAAAAAGAGTACAGCTATATTCCGTTGCATTTTATGGAAATCTATGCTAAAAGTACTGAAATGAAAGAGTATTTTGTAGAAGAGACAGGAGTGAAATTTCCGTTGGATGATTTCTTAACACATGTAGAAAGTTATTTAACACCTTATGCCCTTGACGAAACCAATGAAGTTAAAGAATGGGATTTTATAAGTGATGAAGAAATTGAACAAAAAAGACTTGAAAGAATCCAAAAAGAGAAAATAGAAGCTGAAATAGAAAGCATAAAACAAAAACTAAAAGATCATACTTATGAATATGAAAGTATGAAAAGAGGTATAGATAATGTAAGGGTAGTAAAAATTAAACCTATTATAGATTTTAATACACCAAAAATACCGCTGGAAGTTGTTGCAGAAGAACCTGAAAAAATAAGAACTACCAATTTACCTGAAGTTACAGTTATTGGATACAATTCTCAAACAATGTTAAGAAAATTAAGAAACGAGTACCTGCATTGGTCCTCAACAAGAGACTGGTTTGGTATGCAGCCTGATGAAGGCAGAAAAAGGAAAATACATTAAAGCATGAATTATTTAGATTACGAGATTATATTACCTGAGCTTGATAAAATAAATGATTTTGTATTTGAAACTGTCACAACAGATTTTTCTAATCCTAAAAAGATAAAGAAAGTAACTTATATAAGAAAAGTTGCTATTACGAGATACAAACACGACGAAAATGATATGTTGTTTCAGTTATTTCTTTCTGAGATCGAAATCACAAGTAATATCTCTATAGAAAATATTATTTTTCTGAAAAGAATAGGAGCCGCATTTGACGAAATTGAATTAGAAATAAATGAGTATGGCAAAATAATCAAAATATTAAATTTTGAAGAACTGTCAAAACGTTGGGAAATTATTCGTGTAAAACTTGCCATAGATAATGTAGGACTTGTTGCAGAATCCTATATGCAGGACATTAGTAATTTATTAAAAGAAGAAAAAAAGCTGATATCCTTTTTTTCTGATTATAAAATGTTTGGTTTATATTTTACAAGTTTATACAGAAACTCGTTTGCTGTCGAACGACAAAGAAAAATAATAGACTGCGGGAGTATTGTAATGACAGAACACTTTTATCCAAGAGATGAAAAATCAGATACTTATTTAATAACAGGTAAAGCTGTTGAGAATACTAAAGAAACCAATTTTATAAAATATAATGGCACTATCGAATATAGAGAAAATCAAATAGAATTGGCAACATTAGAAATAGAAAAAGAAAAATCGACCATTTTGTATAACATTAATAAAACATCACTTTAATGGCAAAACCAGATAATACTTTAAAACGAAAAGAACGCGAGGAAAAAGAAGAGGCAGAAGATGGTTTAAAATTTGTAATTGATGGAGCCAAGCTTAAATGCGATTTATGTACAGTTCCGGCAGGTGATCTAAAGGTAAATTATGATACGCCAAGTACACAGGATAAACGAACAGCTACCGTAGTAGAGAAAGATAAAACAAGTCTGGTTTTCAAAGGTAACTGTAAAAAAAGCCCTCAGAGTTCCAGCCCTTGTGCTTCAGTAATGAAACTTGCCGATTGGAAAGACGTGGGAACCGTATATTTTCAGGATGAGTTTCCGTTGCTTCTTAAAAGTACCATAAAATGTAATTATGGAGGTGTTGATATTAAAATTACAGATTCTGCACAACGCAACGAGATTGAAAAAATTGATACTACTGGTGCGCCAGTACCGCCACAGGAAGAAGTTGACGTTGATTTAATTGTAGAATTTGAGCTATTGTCTACCTATGATGGTGAATTTGGTTTCGATTGGTTAAAATGTGACGATTCTGATAATATTTTAAAGATTCAAACAGATGATATTAGTAATTTAGAATATGTTTTTGATGATACAAAATTAGAATATATATCCGTAGTTACTGTTCCGGATATTAAGAATAAAATAAAAAAGGATTATAAAAAAACGGCATTAAATATACCTTACTATGCATATTGGTTAAGTTTAATGCAAATAAATCAAGAGATCAAGCTGAATATGATTTGCAAACCTGTAAAAACAGGCGAAGATATAACGAAAGGTGAAATTTCTTTTATGAAAAACGATTTTTATGAAGTTGTAATAGATGGTCAAAAAAATGAAAACATTAAATATACGCCAGATGGAATGCCAAAAGAAATTACTATAAAATGTATAAAAACATCTAAACAGGTTGATATCACACCAATTAACAAAAATAAAAAGGAAGTTGGGAAAATTATAGCAGTAGATAACACGAATATTTTTGATTTGTCTGTTAGGTTAGTTTGTGTAGTAAAAGATACTCCTAATAAAGAAGCTGAAATTTCAAAATTAATTTCTGACTTCAAAACTGATAAAATAGAAGATTATCTAAATAAAAATTCGCTTAATCAAGCTTTAATAAAAACCACAATAGAAGTTGATAATAAATACCGTATTGCCTTCGACGAAACATCCTGGGATGGAATATTCTATAATAAAACTGGAAATTATTTTACCAATAGAAAAGATCCGGCTGGTGGAAAAGTATCTTATATTGATGATGATGGAGAGGAGCAAAAAAATGTTGAGTATGAACATATCCTGGATAAATTTCTAAGAGAGTATAAAAATACTTTTGAGACAGATGGAAAAAAATTTAGAGGTATTTTATTATTTATTACCAATATTAATAAAGACTCCAATGATAAGGAAGGAGGAGTAAGCAGAACACAGCCTGTAAATTTTAGAGAAGCAATTGTTTTTGCTTCCAACCTTACAAATAAATCTACTTATGCTCATGAGATTGCTCATGCTTTAGGATTGGAACATACTTTTTGGAGCGATGTTAATGATGTTACTGAATTGACAAAAAATGAAACATATTTGAATGATTTAAAAAATGGTATTAAGTCTAATGAAAATACTAAAGAAACAAATATAAATGCTAAAAAATCCAATGACGAAAATATTAAAAAGAATGCCGCAGCAAAAAAATCCAATGAAGAAGCTATAAGAATAAGAAAGTTGGAAATAGATAAATGGACTATGGAAATGAAAAAGCCAACCTATCCATATAAAAAAGAAGCACAAGTAAGAATTGATGATTTAAAAGATCAAAATAAAAAAACGAAAGCTATCAACGATGAAATAGATGAAATTACAAAAAGAAATAATAAAAACAATGATGATATAAAATTATATAATGAAAAGATTGATAAATCATTAAAAAGACAAAAAGATAATTTGAATGTATATAAAAATAATAAATACAAATTCATCAAAAAATCGACTCTAAACATTATGGATTATTCATCCAAGATAAACATCTTGACGCACTGGCAATGGGAGATAATACAAAATGATGTAAAAAGTTATTATGGAAGTACAACAGAAAATAAATAGTTTTATGAGATTGATGTTTTTTTTAATAATATTTTTTTTAAATTTTTGTAATGCTCAGCAGAAGTTTGAAAAACCGTCAAAACCTAAGGAGGAATTGAAGGATGTAAAACCAATTCACAATACACAAAAAGGATATCTCATAATAAGTTTAGGAGAGTTAAAACAAAACTCTGACAGCTTGTATTGCTGGGTAATCGATGATAGATGTAATATAATCGATGGAAAAATAAAGCTTTTTACGCATTATTCACAAATAGGAGATAATCAAAGTTTAATTCAATATACATGTGCGGAAGGAGAGTTTTTAGAAGGTAAATATCAGGGAATCTGGATCTACTATGATAAGAATGGGAAAATTATAAAAAAAGAAAAATGGAGCAGAGGTAAACTTATTTATAGAAAAGAATATAATTTTAATACCTGTGATAATTTAGAAGATTATAAATTTTCTAATATAAACCTGGCAGAGTATCATTCGATAGAGCAGTTTAAAAAAGATTTTTTCTTAAAATCAGGAAAACTTGCTTGTAAAAACGGTGTCATTAAAAATATGAGATTAGTATTCCGCGATGAAACAACGATTCATTTTATACGTATAAATAACGGGCTTATTGAAGGACATGAAATTCAAATTATTAATGATCCTATTCCATCAGGGAAAAGTTATTATTATGACAAAGAAGGAAATATAAAAGCAATATCTGAAGTAAAAAATGAGCTTCTAAAAGGGAATGGACATTATATAGAGTACAATTATCCAAAAAATGAAAAGAGCATGGGGGTTAGAACAACACCCATTTTAAAATCTGAAGGTGAAATAAAAAACAATTTCAAATTTGGAGAATGGAAATATTATAATAAAAATGGCTCAATAGACAGTACAAAAACATATAATTTAAAAGACTTGGTAGATGTCCGTTTTCCATACTGTATATTTAATAAGAATGAACCGTGTTACTAAACATATCATCCTGTTAAGAAAAAATTATGTTATATAAACAGGTGAGTAAAAGTATGGGAACTAAAATAATAAAATCATTTTTTTACATAAATATTATTTTACTTACTACTATGAGTTCTGCTCAAACAGTTGATATTAAAGTAAAATTTATAAAGAGATATGCCTATTGTAATTGTATTTATGTTAACAATGTCAGATTTGATGAAAAATACTTAAATGATAAATTTCAGATAAGTGATAAATCAATCAAAGAATTTATTGAATTAGGTAAAATTACAGAACATGATAGAGAAAAGATTCGAAGTTTTACAGAAAAAATGGCTGGAGGTTTTTATCTGATTGAAAGTCCTTATTATTCTGAAAGTGGCAGTAGTAATACAATTACTAGTATGTGTCTTGACTTTTATGAATCCAAAGAATTGGATAAATTCATAAAAAAAATATTAAAAAAATAAAAACCAGGCAGATCGGATATTTTTTAAACTAATATTTAATGTTTAAGAAATTACTTAAATTTCCGGCACCCCCAGTAAATACAGTATTCTTACATATTTAAACTGTTCTCGAGTAAATTATTTTGCTTTTTTTTGTGAAAAATATTACTAATTGACTTGTTTTTTTAATTTGTATTTGTATATTCGTACAAATTATTGATTGCGAATCACCCTCATCTTCCTACAAGAAGCAATTAAAAAAAAGTACATCAGTACAAAAAAGAGGTATTCTAAAATCATGTAGAATACCTCTTTTTTTTTGTTAATACTAGTCATACAAAATAAAGAGGGTTCTAAAAAACATTTTTTTAACAACTTAATTATTTTTATTATGGCATTTAAAGCAATTTTAGAATTCGAAGGAAACGAGTATCAGGTATTATTTTCAAAAGTTGATATGTTAAGACATACTGATGGTAAAGGAGCTGTTTCATCAGAAATTAAAGGAGGCAGATTAAACCTAAGGTTAAAATCTACAGACAACACTACTGTTATTGAACAGGCAGTAAACAGTCAGCACAAACCAGTAAACGGAAAAGTAAAATTTTTCAAAGCAGATTCTGAACAAGTAATGAAAGAACTTTCTTTTGAAAATGCTTTTATTGTATTCTTCAGCGAACAACTTGACGCTTTGGCTGAAACTCCAATGACTACTGAGATTACTTTCTCAGCAGAGAAAATTACATTAGGAAATGCAACTTTAGATAACAATTGGGCTAAAATCTAATTACCTCAATTTGCAAGGAGCGGTCATGCACCGCTTCTTGTTTTTATACATGTAATTTATCATAAGTGTCCAAACTGTTGATTTTAAACTAAAGTAAAACTAAGTTGTTGTTATGTTTAGAAAGGTAGAATGTGGAAAAGAAAAAAAAAGAGATCCTTTTGATAAAAGTGATTTTTTAAAAGAAAATATTTGGGAAAGAAAGGATACATTATCTGTAAAGTTGAAAAAAAGAGAAACAAAAGATCATCATGATAATTTTTTCTCTACTGTGCCACATAGGGTAGCTTTAGAAGGTGAAATTTATTTTAGTAGTGCCGATAATAAAATTTATCGAGGAAACAAAGATGGCACCTGGACCCAAAGTTCTGTTCTCGACGAAGTAATAGTTTTAAACAGAGAGGAAGCAAAAAGCAATGCGCAATCGGCATTTGTTACTAGTGTAATATTTACTGGAATTGGCGTGGGCTTAGATGAATATATAGGGGGTGTAAAAGGCAGCGCAAGATTAAAAGGTTTTGAGATAACAAGTTTTCATCCGCAGGGGAGTTATGAGTTTAATAAAATTGCAGATGCAATTACGCATGAATCTATCATAGATAAAGTTAAGTCTACGTTCACTATGGAAAAAGACTTTAAGTTTGATAAAATAGGGAATGGTACTGTTGGAGCTATTAGCGATGGTAAAATATATGTAAAAGGGACAGCAGAAAGTGTCAGTGCATTAAAAAGCGTTGCAAGAGTTGCAAAAGGACTTGGTGTAAGTGCTGGTTTAATTGGTATTTATTTATCTTATAAAGAATACGAAGCTAAAAAAATTTCTGGAGAAATACTTGCTTTAGATATTGCTATGACAATACTATCATTTACTGGTCCAGGCGCATTTGTTGCTGGAGTTTATTTTATATTAATTAGGACTGACACTAAAGATAAATATTTTAGTCCTAAACCGGAAAATATTTATGAGTCGGCAAAAGTAAAAATTGATAAAACCCAAGTGTATAAACAAGGGGTTAAATTTGTAAGTAAGTGATTATGAGAAAAATAACAGAACCAGTATTTATTTATTTTTCTAAAATGTATATCCATTTTTATGAGGATAAAAAAGATTATTGGGCAATATTTCCATCTGTGATTTTAGCTACTCTATTTACTCTTAATTTACAGACAATATTTTTTTATTTGAATAAAATTGAAGGAGTTAATATAGATTTCGGTCTTTGGTTCCCTATTTCTATAGCTGTTTTTTTTCTTCTTTTATATAGAAACATAAAATATGAGTATGTGAAAAATTATAAAATGTCTATTAAAACAAAGTGGGTAATTAGTATACTTATTTTAATTGATCTTGTTATGGTTTTTGTTTTTGCCAATATTTCACGAAATGGAAAATTTATGTGGTAGAGATATGGGTAGGAAAGATCGTTTAAAGAAGTAAGCTTGTAAATAATAAAAAGAAAAATATTTATGAAGAAGCAAAAGTAAAAATTGATAATACGCGAATAGATTCAAAAGAGTACAAAATAAAAGTTAAATAATCATGACAAAAATAACAGAACCTGTATTTGTTTGTTTTTCTAAAATATATATACATTTTTATGAAGATAAAAAGGAGTATTGGCGTATGTTTCCATCATTAATTTTAGCAACTATATTTAGTCTAAATGAAGCAACAATATCCTTTTATTTAAAAAAAGTGTACGGCTTTAAAACGGATTTTGGTATTTTAGTCCCTGCTTTTTTTATCATTTTTTTTTTTATATTATTTAGAAATATAAAATATGACTATGTGAAGAATTATGAGATGTCAAAAAAAACAAAGGTCATTATTTGTTTATCAATTGTTATAAATTTAATTGCTAATTTACTTGTTACTAATATTTTAAAAAAAATATAATTTATGAAGGAAATGGTTCTTTATTAAAATTTATCTTTAAAAAAGACATATTAAAATAGATAAAACGCGAGTCAATATAACACATAAAATAATAATTAATTGATTTGTTTATGAAAAAAATACTGGAACCGATGTTTATCTTTTTTTCTAAAATGTATATTTATTTTCATGAAGATAGAAAGGATTATTGGCGTATGTTTCCAATATTGGTTTTATCATTCATTTTTATAACCAATTTAGAAATAATATCTTTTTATTTTATAGATGTTAGTGCCTATTATTATGTGGGGGTATTTGCTTTTTGTGTGATTATGTTTTCTTTTTCTTATGCAAATATTAAGTATGAGTATGTTAAAAATTATAGTATGCCAATAAAAACTAAATTTTTAATTGCTTCAGTGATAATAATCGATTTGGCAGTAAACTTTGTTTGTCTCAATATTTTAAGAAATGGAAAATTTATGTGGTAATATAGATTTGTATGGAGATAATATAATGACTCGTTCATTTATCTTTTAAAAACTTAGAATTGCAGCTTATGGTAATTACAAGAAACAAACTTCTTTAAATTCTAACAATATGGAATATAAAAAATACAGTGTTAAACAACATGAAACTTGTAGACAGACTATTTTGAATAAAAAAATAGATATAACTCCATTTCTACCATATTTACTAACTATTACAAGTATTATTGCGATATATCTTGTGGCATTACTTAGTTATTATATACGTCCTTGTAATTTTAATTTTTTTTCATTTTTAGTTGGTCTGTTTTCATGGTCTTGGTTTTATACCAATTCGCAAAAAATATTAAACCTAAATGCCTTTGTTTTATATGCAATCATAGGTTTTTTGATTGTTTTTCTACATCTCATATTGATGTTGATAACCAATAATAGTCTTTATAATTGTTTAACGGTCAGTTTTTCTTTTTTTTATATTATTTACTTTCGTTTATTGACGTATTTATTTTTTAAAGACTTTGCGCGATCATATTTAAAGCCTACAATCTTTTTTGCTGAAAAATGGCGAAAATGGTCACATGAAAATATTGACCGTAACTACATACCAACCAAAAAAGAATTAATATTTTCCAATTTACTTTTTTTAGGACCTTGGGGCATTGGGCTTTGTGTTTTTTATGCTGTGATAAAATTATAAACTGTTTTGTAATAAATAGTTTCTTTTAGGTAAGAGTGGGTAAGATAACTATAACCTTTCATATATACATTTTCTGTGTATTTATATTTTTTACTTCTCTATTTCTAGATAAGGACTTTTGATTCTAAAAATTAATCATTTTAAAAGAAATTGAAATTTAATCATTTGGATAAAATTCTTGAACTCAAAAAAACATCATTTACTATAAAATAAATCGTAAATAAATTATGAAACCACCAACAATAATATTCGGAATAGACAGTAAAAAAATATCTCATTTTACAGACATTAGATTAAAGCAAATAATCAACTCTCACCATCAATTCGAAATCCGTGTCCCACATGCAGTTGTAGAGAGTCCATTGGCATATACTCTTGAAAATGCACAGGCATGGCTAGGAAAAGTAGTTCATATTATACTCGAAGAAAAAAATAATTTTTTAGGAGTAGTGACCAATATCGATTTTGATCAGGAAATGGGACATTCCGGAAATCACATTATAGTGTCTGGCTATTCTAAAACAATATTACTGGAATCTGGTGAAAAGTTACATTCCTGGGAAGAATTATCTTTAAAAGATATGTAAAAGAGGTCGTGAAAAATGGGGCAGGAGAACAATTACAAAATGATATAAATCCTGAATATACCAGCAAGATGGAATATCAGAATCAATATCTTGAAACCGATTTTCAATTTATTCAGCGATTAGCAAAACAATACAATGAATGGTTGTATTATGATGGAGAAAAATTAATTTTCGGCAAACCTAAAAGCTTTGATAGTCCTATACCGTTAATCTATAATAGTGACATCTCAAAATTAAAAATCTCCGTACAGGCAGTGCCTAATAAATTTAGTGCTTTTACCTACAACGAAAGTGCTGATAAACGCTATACGGCAAAGTCTAAAGACACAGTAGCAGGTTTACCAAAATTAGGTAACGAAGCATTTTCGAGTTCAAAGGAAGTGTTTGCAACACCTGCCTTTACACACGGAATAGTAAGTACAGGAGATGATTTAGTTTTAGAGTCCTTCTTAAAAAAGAAACAGGAAAGTGCTGCTGCTGATACCAATTATGTTTCAGCGACCACAAAAAACTCAAAACTAAAAATAGGAAGTATAGTCAATATACAATCAAGTGTTTTAGAAAACACCAATACGATTACCCAGGAAGTTGGGTCTTACATCATCACCGAAATTACGCATTATGCGACACATTTGGGCGAATACGAAAATAACTTCAGAGCCATACCTTCAAAAGTATTAAGCTTGCCGGAACCTGATGTAGCGTATCCAATTGCACAAACACAACAAGCCGTTGTAGAAAGCAATACCGATCCAAAAAATAAAGGAAGAATCAGAGTGCAAATGCTTTGGCAGCAAGGCACATCAATGAAAACTGCCTGGCTTCGTGTTATGACTCCGGATGCAGGGAGCAGTGATAAAGTAGGAACAAATAGAGGAATGGTTTTTATACCCGATGTTGGAGACCACGTCATGGTACACTTTCGTTATGGTGATCCTAACAGACCTTTTATTTTAGGTAGTGTTTTTCACGGTAAAAGCGGCGGCGGAGGTGGAAAAGATAACAATAAAAGAAGCTTTGCAACCCGTGGCGGGACCTCACTTGTTCTCGACGAAGAAAAAAATACGTTTACTGCAACAGATCCAAGTGGTAATATGGTAATGCTTAACGGAGATGGAACAATGACGTTGTTTGCACCAAACAAAATAGACATACAGTCTAAAGAAATAAACCTCATTGCAGATGAAAAGGTAAATATAAGCGGAACAAATGAAGTAAATGTCGATAGCAAGAAAATAGTAGCTGAAGGTACAGATGAGGTTACTATAAAAAGTGATACGCAAATTACTGATGAAGCACCAAGTATTAATATAAAAGGTAAAAATACAATTTTGGCAGAAGGAAAAGTTGTAGACATAGATGGTAAAACAATGACTAATGTGAAAGGCGGAGTTGTAAATTTAAATTAAAACCAAAAATGAATAATGCTCACAACCCTATAGCCATAAGAGTCGAAAATATTCAAAAAATCTGGAATAAAACCAGAAAAGACCAACCAAAAGCAAAAATATTCAGTATGGTTTGTTCTACGGATGATTTTCCTTTACTGCATGCTTTTATTCGATTAGAATCATCTGCTTATGGAAAATCAGATGATTCGTTTGTAGCCTTTGTTATTGATTTTGAGGATAAAAAAGATTTTTACATCACAATCATCGAACAATGGATATTGACCTTTGAAGAAGACCTGAAAAAAAATCCAGATTGGAACTGGGAAGACTTTACCACTTTCAAAGAAATATTACCCGAAATAGAGAAGTTAAGCATCGAAAATCTTAAAGATTTTTACATCAGGATGCTTATAAGTTTTAAAAAATTTGAAGCAAAAAACGGCAACCTGCTCATCGTTAGTTTTTTAATAAAAAAAGTCAGCAATGTAAATTTGCTAAATGAAAGTATAAAAGAACTTATAGCATTATTACCGGAAAACATAGGTTTCTTATTTCTTGATTATCAGCAACGACAGCAGTATAAAGAGCTAATTAACGGAGCAAAAGAAAAAGGAATCATTATAGAAATTCCAAATCAGGAAATTAATAAAGCCTACAAAGAAATTGCTACACAGGGAAATCCAAACGATCCACAGGTGCGCTACAGAAAATGCCTGTTTGAAATAGGAGAAGCTGCAAAAGAAAAAAAACAGGAAAAAGTAAAGAGATTAGGTAATGAACTCATCGACATTAGTAAGAGCACAGGAGAGACCAGTTTTTGGGCTTCATCTTATCTTATTTACGCTAGTTTCTTATTTCAGTTTAAAGACGAGAAAGAACTTATTCATCAATTATTGGATAAAGGGATAAAAATAACAACACCATTTTATAAAGAGAAACAGGATATTGCCGGAATTCTAATACAACTATTAGTCTACAAAGGCTCACATTATAGTATTATAGGAAATACTGATTTGGCCATAAATTACTTTTTACAACAAGTTGTAATCGCCAAAGAAATACAACAGGAAATGCAGGTAATCAATGGCTATAATTATGCATTATTACTGGCTGCTAAAAAGAAAGATGGACAATATACAGAAATTCTAAACGATGCTTTTGAGTATGGATATGCCCTTACAGATGAAGCACTTAAAATTGTCAATTTTACCTTTATAGCCAATAGTTATTTAGAGAATGAACCTAAAATTGATTATTCAGAAAAAGAAGCAGTTTCGAGTAGAATGGTATCAATTTTTGGAGAAAACTGGAGAGACAATCCCAAACAAATTGCAAAACAGATACAAGAAGAATATCAATTAAGCAACACCTATTAAATTATGTTATTAACCGATAATCATTTGACCATTGTAGTAGGTATAGACATTCATTTTACAACCTTACCGCCATTTAATCCCTTTCATCCGTATATAGGTATTGTGATGGATCCTTTTGATTATGTACCCTTTTTAGGTACAAGCGTACATGTAAATGGATTTAAACGTGGAAACTCTGATACCAGTGGAATTATAATTCCGTTAGTGCATATTCCGCTGTTTACACCACCCTGGCTTATGACACCTATTATTGGTCACGAAAGCATGAATTTTTTTGCATCACAAACCGTTTTCTCAGATAGTACCAGAATGAGCCCCAAAGGACATATGCTGATGACCTGTAATGACATTGGCATCCCGTTATCGATGTCCATAGGAAAAACAAAAATAGGCAAGAAAATGTTACCGTTTGCCCCAACCCTTTTTGCCCCAACTTCATTTTCCTTGCCTATTCCTACCGGAAAACCAGTAATGGTTGGTGGGCCTTACCCTCCGGATTGGGGAGGAATGCTTACAGGTTTATTAGCTAGTATTGGTTTTAGTACATTGATGAAACTCGGAAAAAAAGCATTCAATAAATTTCTCAAAGGTGCCATTGGGCCTAACAAGCTCAGTAAATTGCTCTGTAAAGCCGGATTTGAGCCTGTAAACCTGATCAATGGAGCCGTTATTTACGAAGGTAGCGACTTTGATATTGCCAGCCCTGTTACTCTCAATTGGGAACGTAACTGGTATTCAGATTCTCAATATGTGGGATGGCTTGGTCATGGTGTACATTGTATATACGACAGAGCAGTAGAGTTATACCCGGAAGACGATGCTTTGGGACTTCGTATGGACGATGGCAGAATCGTGGCTTTTCCTGCCCTCATGCCCGAAGAAGAATTCTATCTACGTCAGGAAAAAACAACCCTGAAAAGAACCCAGGAAGGTTATCAGGCTTATGATCATAAAAGTAAATTATCTTATGATTTTACTTTGTTTGACGGTAAAAAATACCAGCTTACACAAATTACTAATCCCGACGGACTTTGTATCATTTTTGAATTTACAGGACACCGCTTAAATAAGATCATAGATGCAGTAGGCAGAACCATTAAAGTAAGCACCAAAAACGGATTTATCCAGAAATTAGAACTCGTTACGCCCGAACAGGACGAGCTTTTGGTAGCCTATGAATATGATGAAAACTATAATATGGTGGCTATTATAGATGCGCTGCAAAAAGCAACTATGATAGAGTACCAAAATCACCTGATGATCAATAAAACAGATCGTAACGGACAAACTTTCTATTGGGAATATGATGCTCAAAACCGTTGTGTACATACCTGGGGCGATGGAGGCTGGCAGGAAGGCTGGCTGGAATACCATCCTCAGGAAGGGTATAATCTGGTTACAGATGCCAATGGAGCCGTAACAACTTATTATTACGAACCAAGTCAGCTGGTAACGCAGGTAAAAGATCCAATGGGAAATAGCGTTTTTTATGACTATACCGAGTTTATGGAACTGTATCGTGAGATAGATCAGGAAGGTCGTATCATGGGATTCAGTTATGATGATATGGGGAACAAAACAAATACAATTTATCCGGACGGTACAGAAGAGATGATGCTTTATGATGACGAAAACCGCCCATCGATAGCCATAGATCCCGAAGGAAACAAAACAATCTATTTGTACAAAGAACAAAAGCCCCACCAGCTTAAAACCATTATTGCACCGGATAAAACCAGCACCCATTTTAGCTATTATCACAACGGATTATTAGCAACCGTTGCCAAAAATAATAATGAACTTGAATTAGTATATGACCAGAGTTATAACCTGATCGAATGGCGTGAAAACAACCAAAAACTAAAATCGTGGGAGTACGATTACCGTAGTCGTGTAAAAGCGATTTATACGCCAATGCAAATGGCAGATTACTTTACCTATGATGCACTCGACAGAGTACAGCAAATTGTAGAGAAAGACAGTAATGTTATCGAATTTACTTATGATAATTATGATGAGGTAACCGTTTTAAAAGACAATAAAAACAACATCAGGTTTAGTTATACTCCAATGGGAAGTCTTGCTACACGAGAACAAAACGGAGTAAAAGTTCGTTTTGACTATGATAAGATGGAGCAGCTTACAGGGATTAAAAACGAAGACAACGAAGCCTATTATTTTGTTCGCAACAAAGCCGGACATATTGTAAAAGAAACAGCTTTTGATGGTATCGTAAAAAAATACAGCCGAAATCTGGCAGGAGAAGTTACAAGGATTGATCACGGAAACGGAAAGTTTACAGAATATGAGCAGGATGCATTAGGACGCATTACCAGAGCAGATTATCATGATGGCACCTGGGAAATCTATACCTACAATAAAAACGGACAACTGGTAGAAGCCACCAATCAAAACGTAAGTATTTATCTGGAGCGTGATGCTGTAGGACGAGTTATAAAAGAAACACAAAAACAACAGCTCGATACCAATGAAAATGGTATAACCCTTATATCAACTTACAACGCTTTGGGACAGCGTATTAATTTAAGCAGCAGTCTTGGCGCCAATATAAATACACATTACAACCAAAAAGGGCAACTAGAGCGTATAGAAGCACAAAGTAACGAACTCAAAGAACAGCATCAGGCTTGGGAAACCACTCTAAAGCGAGATGAATTAGGCAGAGAAATAGAGCGTTTTGCTACAGGAGGATTACATATAAAAACCAGCTATAACAACAGCGGTAAGCAAAAAGAACAGGAAGTATTTGCAAACGGCAAACGCACAGGATCCCGTTATTACAACTGGGATACCAACCAACAACTGCGAAGTGCCGTGAACCAGATGACCTCAAGCATGACCTATTTTGATTATGATTACTTTGGAAATCTAGCCAAAGCCAGTTATGATGGAAAAGAAGAATTATATAAAACTCCGGATGCAGTAGGTAATTTATATAAAACTTCGGATCGCAGCGACCGAAAATATGGTAAAGGAGGTAAACTACTGCAAGACGAAAAATATTATTACAAATACGATGAACTGGGTAATGTAATACACAAAAGCCCAAGAAACATAACAGAACCTTTAAAGTTCGAAGCAGCAACCAACTGGATTGATAAACTTGCAGGTAACAAAACCGAAGAAACAAGATTACAGCAGGAACATGAACAATGGCAAAGCGGTGATACGACTTATACCTGGCTGGCAAACGGGATGCTCGAAAGCGTAACCAACCCTGACGGAAAAATAATAAGTTTTGAATATGATGCCTTAGGAAGACGTACCGCAAAAATTGCAAACCAAAAAATAAATCGTTATGTTTGGGATGGCAATGTTCTTATTCATGAATGGAAATACGATCTAAAAGATAGACCAAAACTCATTGTTAATGGTGATGATTTAGTTTATGATAAACCAGAACCAATCGAGAATTTGGTTATTTGGGTATATGAAGCAGGTTCTTTTGTTCCTTCTGCTAAGATTGTAGGGGATAACAAATACAGTATTATTAATGACTATATTGGTCGTCCTGTACAAAGTTATGATGATAAAGGAAATCTCGTTTGGGAAACAGATTATGATATTTATGGAGGTTTACGAGAATTAAAAGGAGATAAATCATTTATTCCTTTTAGACAATTAGGACAATATGAAGATGTAGAGACAGGTTTGTATTATAATAGATATAGATATTACTCGCCTAAGACAGGATTATACTTAAGCCAAGATCCTATAGGTTTGAAAGGAAATAATCCGAATTTCTATGCCTATGTGCATGATATTAATAATTGGGTTGATCTGTTTGGGTTAGATATTTATGGTCCTAATCAAGATGTATATGCTCTCTTTAATAAAACAGATGTTGTTAATGGCGTTCCTATAGAAGGAGCAAAACCCTATTATGTAGGTATAAGTCAAAATTCAGAAGTGCGTTTAGCTCAACATACTTATGATGGAAGATTTAATCCAGCAACTGATGTAAGAGTTGACTTGCATAAAGATATTGATTATGCAAAAGCGAGAGCTTATGAGCAACATTACATAGAAATACATGAAACTAAAACAGGAATCATAGGAGAAGAAATTTCTACTACTAATAAGGGAAATAAAATTAATTCCTTCGATAAAACAAGAACAGATACAAGAGGAAAAGCATTTAAAGCTGAATACGATAAAATAAAATGTCACTAATTTATGAACAAATTTAAAATTACACCTGGAGAAATATTTTGCATACCCTTATTTATGCCAAAAGATGATTGGAAATTAAAAATAAAATTGTCTGACGAAGATTTAGACAAAGATTTTGCATTTGGTAGGGTTATAGAAACTAGTTCTTCTGTATTAGTTGAAATATTCAATAAGATAAGCTCATCTAAAATAGATATAAATGAAATAGTAAACTCTGGTATAATGTTTTCTCCTGTGCAAGTGTTTTGGGACGGCATCATTAAAAAGAGATGGAGGATAATTGCTCAAACGGAAAATTATGATAAATACAAAGATTCAAATTATAATAATCTTAAATTGGCATTTGGATTGGATGGTGATTTTAGATTAAGAGATTTAAGTACAGCAAAAGAAATATCAATTTCAAGGGAAGAACTTACACAATATGAATATTCGACAGTATGGTTTCCTATTGATTTAGAAAATAGAATAATAAAAAATATTCAGTAAAGTAGGAATGTTTCATATTCATTGATATATTTTTTAAAGCTTTTAAATAATTTAAAAGCTATTCCCCGATGTTGGAAGCTTCTAGCTTGTGTACCCAACGTAATAAAACGACAAAACCCGCTAGTTTAGCGGGTTTTGTATAGTAGAAGTAGCGCTTTGAAAAATTCTCCATATATATAACTTCATAGGTTAAAGCGATATAAAATTACATTGATAAAGTAAACCTTATAAGGGAAACAGATTATGATATTTATGGAGGTTTACGAGAATAAAGGGAGATAAATCATTTATTCCTTATTAGGCAGTTAGGACAATATGAAGATGTAGAAACCTCTTTATATTATAATAGATTTAGGTATTATAATTCAGATTTAGGACAGTACTTGAGCCAGGATCCACTCGGATTAAAAGGCGGTATGAGGATTTACGGATATGTTTTTAATTCAAATAGCTTAGTTGACATATTTGGTTTAATGGCAGATTTCCCAACTAATGTTGACTTTACAGGAAGCCCTGATTTATTTCCTGTTACTGGAAATCAAAAAAATATTGTAGAAATTGTTATGACTGGTGATAGGGATGCTGATTTTACCAGAGCATATAAAGAAGCTGGAATTAGTAAATCGGAAATGAAAGGTAAAGGTTATACATGGCATCACGTTCATGATTTTGATTCAACAACAGGTAAAACTACAATGCAATTAGTAACAACTTCCCCACACGAAGCTAAAGGATCAGCTAGTCAGTTTGCAGAACATTTAAAAGTAGAGTACGATACTTTTGAAGCCAAAATGAAAGCATATGAGCAAGGTTGGAGAAAAGAACCTAAAAAAATAAAATGTAAATAAAAAAATATTAATATTATGGCTGATTTATTTATAAATACCGCAAAGTCAATTGATGAGAATGATATAAAAGAATTTGAAAAACAACTAGATATTATTTTACCTGATGAAATTAAAAAACATTATTTAAAATATAATGGTGGTTTTCCTGTCAAAGAAAGGTTTTATATGAAAGATTATGATACTTATACTTCAATAAACGGGTTTATGCCTATAAAATATCATTTTGATAATATAGATGATTGGACAATGGAAGAAGTGTATTTAAACTTTAATATAACAAAAGGTATTCTTCCTAAAAATTTTCTTGCATTCGCTTCAGATTATGGAGGTAATAAATTTTGTATAAATATTGAAAGTAAAAAAATATTTCTTATTTATATGGATTTAGGCAACCCAATGGAAAACCCTAATGCAATTAGGAAGATATGTTCTAACTTTGATAAATTCATTAAAAACTTAGAAGAGGAAGAAGAAGAGGAAGATGACGTATGAAAACACGTATAATGTAATTTTGTAAGTTATGTTACAAAGAAAAAGTGATGTATAAAAATAGTAAAGCCCACTAAATCTTAGTGGGTTTTGTTTAGAAATAGCTCTTTGAAATTTTTTAATTATATATAATTAGATAAGTAAAAGAGACATAGACTTACATTGATAAAGTTAATCTCGTTTGGGAAACAGATTATGATATTTATGGAGGGTTAAGAGAATTAAAGGGAGAGAAATCATTTATTCCTTTTAGACAATTAGGACAATATGAAGATGTAGAAACTTCTTTATATTATAATACTGAATCTGGATTGTAAACTTGCAGACGAAATTAAAAAAGATTTCGATGCAAAAAAAGCAATTAAGTGTAAATAATTATTTTAAAAATATGTCTGAAGAAGTTAAATTTAAACTTGATTATAGTGCTAATGCACATTTTAAAGGAATTACGATATATTCTGAGTATTTGAATGAAGGAGTTGAGTATATTCGGAAAAATATGATAACTGAAGTTTTGGTTAAATCTTTAAATAGTTCAAAAAAGCAAAAAATAAATTTTGAATTTTTAAAAGATGTTCCTTTTATAGAAAAATTTCACTGTATTGTACCATTAGCTAAAACCTCAAACATATCAGGATTGTATTATCTTACAGATCTTAAGGATTTTGCATTTAGTAGTTATAAGGATTTTGATATTGATTTTGAAAAAAATCCTAATATTGAAAAACTTAATATTGGTTATAATTCACGAATAAAAAATTTTAATAAATTGAAACATTTAAAAAATCTTTTTTTACAAGTTGTTGAATCAAATGATTGTAAATTTCTTTCAGATTTGGAAAATTTAGAAGAACTAAGAGTTATAAATGGAAAATTTAATTCATTAAAAGGTTTAGAAGAATGTAAAAAACTTAAAAACTTGTTTTTACAAAAATGCTCTAATTTAGTTGATGTTTATTCAATCTTAAAAGAACTTGATAAACTTGAATCTGCAATTTTTGAATCTAGTAATAAAATTGATTTAATAGAAACTGGAAGAATTGATTTACCAGCTAAATTGAGGATTAATATAAATTTTAAAAATATTTAATATTTATATTTCTGCTCCCGCACAAATCCCCTCCTGGTTCAAGCTTCTAGCTTGTGTAGGTAAAGATTGTCTCATCCTGAAAAAAAAACATATTTATACTTAATCCTAAAGGTAAAAAACCAAAGGCAATTGGCAGTCAATTTGCAATTTTTGCAGATAAGGCAGCTAAGTTATTTGATAAGTTTAAAGTATGTAATTAAAAAAAAAATGGAATATAAAGATAACATCAAATTTGTTGATACGGAAACTAAAGAAGAATTAATTTTTAATTTTAAGACTTGGATTTCTGTTATACAAGGGATTATAATAAAGTATGCTAAAAAAACTGAGCAAGAAGCAAGGAGTCTAGTTGAAGCAAGAAATTTTCTGATTCCTGAAACTTATGAACAAGTTATTTTTTATAGCCATGAAAGTGAATTTCATTGGGCTATGTTAATTACTTATGGAGAAGGGTATTGGCAAAGAGGAATTAGTTCAGATGAACCTTCAGATTATATTACATGGGAATCACAATATAGAATTGACAATTCATTAAAAGAGGAGTCTTTTGAGTTTATTGATTAGAACAACGCTGAAACAAACTTTTAGCTTGTATAATTAAAAGCATATTATAACCGCTTCAGGCACTATTTACCGGAAAGTGGCGGGCATATTTCAGAGACCTCAATTACATGCTAGTGGAAAATAATCTGAATTTTTATGGATACATACTTTGAAATAGATATATTTGGATTAGCAGGAACGCCTTGGATGCCTCATGGAGCAGCACAGCCTTATGTTATATCAAAAGGGCCACACTTCTATGCTGGAGATAATAGACAATGTGTAAGTTTTGCATATTGGGCTTCATAATCAGCAGGCATAAAAAAATGAAAATGACTTGGTATAAGTGTATTACTCCTGCTTCTTTAGCGAAAAAAATTAAATCTTTATGTCATTAGTGCTGTTAACAATGAAACGTATCTTAATAAACTGATTATTTATGTTTTCAATATTTTCTAAACCTATTATAGTTTCTTGTGAACAAATTCAAGGTTCTTTAGTTTTAAATACTCAATTAAAATCAAATAATTGTGAGATGGTAAATATTTCACGAGAACATGTTGTTTTTCAATTTTCTTGGGGTTGGACAAAAATAGGAAAAGATGCATAAAATATTGAAGATGCCGGAATGAAATTATCAGAATTAGCAAATAAATTATTTAAAGATGAACAATCAGGTTATTATTGAAAGTAAAAGGAAAAAGATAGAAAAACTAATCATAAAATATCCAAATTTTGAGATTATTGATATAACTTCAAAAGCTCAAAATTCATGGGTGAAATTCAGCCCATTTTATCCATTGGGAAATATACCTATTCCTTTTACCGAAAATAAATTTTCGAAAAGTGTTGAAGGAATCTGGCAAGGATTAAAAGTATTTGAAAATTTTGATATTGACCCTACTAAATTTGATATAGAAAACATGAAAAATATCAAACGAACAGTTAGAAAGTATGGAAAAGTAAAAGGGCATAGAAAAGGGATTAACGGAAAAGACATTTTAAGTTATTCTGATTCAAAAAAATATATTTATTTACCATCTTATAAATGGATATTAGATAATAAGTTAAAGAATGAAATAACAGAATTAAAAGAAATATTAGTCCATAAACCTTTATTATTACTGGATTATGAAACAAGTGAAGATATTTTTTCTTCCAAGCCAATTTCACATGCTTTTTTAGTTAAATTATTTTTAGAGGATAAATATCCAATATAAAAACTTCCCTTAGTTTGATGAACATCTTGCTTATCAACATAAGAAAATTTAGCAACAATAAACAAAAAACCGCTTCAGGATATCCTGAAGCGGTTTTTTAAAATATATAAATTAAGATTATTTTACCTGGAAAGTAACTCTTCTTACAATTTGACGGGCTTCTTTAGATTTTTTGTTTACAGAAGTGTCTTCACCGTTAGCGATTACATTCAGTCTTGAAGAATCAATTCCGGCATTTTCAGCTACTTTTTTCACAGCCTCAGCTCTTTTTCTTGATAATTCAGTATTGTAGCTTGAACTTCCAATTTCGTCAGCATATCCAATAATGTCAGCAGATTTACCCGGATTATTTTTTAAGTATTTCACTAAGAAATCAACACCAGATAAAGAAGCATTTGTTGGTTTAGAAGAGTTAAAGTCAAAATATACATTTACATAACCTCCGTTGATTAATTCTTCAACAGTATTATTTGTAGCAGTTGTTTCGGCACCTTTTTTAACATAGGTTTTGTCTAAGTAACTTTCTAATTCATCCGGAACACCATTTTGATTGTTATCAATAGATTGTCCTTTAGTATTTACAGCAACACCAGGGATGGTATTTGGTTCTAAATCATACAAATCAGCAACGCCATCTTTGTCTGTATCAATAAGATTAGTTTCAATAGTAGTTACTCTGTCTTCTAATTTATTTAATCTTTCATTTTCTTCAGAATACCAGTCAGCATGTTTTGTATTTTTACCTAAGTAGAAAGTCAAACCAACAGATGCATTAAGTAATACACCATCTAAAGAACCAGTCGTTGTTGTTCCTTGTCCGTCAAAATTATGATTTTGTCTTCCGTTAACAATACCTGTAAGGTCTCCCGTTAAAGCTATTCTGTTACTCAGTCTAATTTGTCCTGTTAAACCGGCAATTCCATGAGCCATGTAATCTTTTCCGTCAAATCCTTTATCAGAACTTAATTGAGAAACACCAAATCCACCATGTGCCAATAAACCAAAAGTATTTGTCCAGGTTTCAAAGTTTAAAGCCCTGCCAAGGTTAATAACCCCTTGTAAACTTGCTCTGTAATACTTACTATCGAATTCAGGAGTGTCTTTACGTTCCTGAAACTGATCATATCCAACATCCAGTTTTAAACCAAATTTAGGATTAAACATGTATCTTACACCTAAATCTGCATGAAACGGACTAAGCGATTCTGTAGCATAACCAGGAGTTATTGCTCTAAGAGGTTTGTTAACCCCGCCATTTAATTCGATAGACCATTTATTGTATGAAGGTGCGTCAATTGAAGGTTGAGCTGAAGTTGTTGCCATATTTTGTGCACCCGCAGCAAATGTTAGTAGTAAAAGTGATACTGAAGCTAATTTCTTTTTCATGATATCCAAGTTTTAATTTAATTGTTATTATGAGTCTTATTTTTTGTAGACTCAGGACAAAATTATACCACGAACTTTAGAAAGTGTTCTATTTGGTCTTACATAATTCCCATCTTTTGGGTTTTAATTATGTAAATACGTTAAAAGAATCAAAAGATTTGAGCAAAAAAAAGAGCTAAATTTAATATTTAGCTCTTTTTGGTTTTGTAAATGTGAAAGTTATTTTAAATCTGGCTGGTATATTTTTATAGATCCATCTCCCTCACTACTAACGACTAACAAACTTCTTTTTGTTGGACTTTTAGAAGCAGGGATAAAAAGAATTCCCTCTGGAGCGTCTCCGGTTTTTACTGTTTGTAAATATTGAGGCGAAGTAGGATTTGTAACATCATAAGTCATAAAAGCATCAGATCTTTCAAGTCCAACAAACAGAATATTCTGACTTCCCATCTTAACTGCAACTACAGCTTCAGGTTCAGAACCTTTATCGTCGCTGCGTTTATCATCATAAGTTCCTAATTCATTTGTTTTTTTATCCACATCATTTTTGCTGTCAAAAACAATTTTTCCGGTGTTTCCATTCCAAATCGAAAAAGAACGGGCTCCAAAAGCGACTATTTCATCAAGATCTCCATCACCGTCAGTATCTCCCATATCAGCAACAAGATTCAGTCTTCCTAAATTAGCATCTAACTTTAAAGTAGCAGCATCAGGAAAAACGGTTGCATCAAGTTTCATACTTTTCATACGCTTAATATCTGAGTAAGCAGTGTATTCTCTGGCATCACCTTCATTAGCGGTAACAAAGTAAGGAACATTATTAGAAGAGAAATGACTAATAGCATCCGGCATAAACATACCTTTTACCTTCCATGGATTAAAAGCTATTTTATCATCACTATCGCTTACATCAATAGCATTTTCAGCTGTATTAAAATCTTTAAAACCTAATGGATAAATTGCTGTGATTGTTTTAGAAACCAAATCTACTTTTGCAACACCATTGTTTTCCTGCAAAGTAACCCAGGCAGTTTTAGAATCATCAGAAATAGTTACATATTCCGGTTCAATATCCTGAGCAAAACTTTTTGCGAATTTTGAAACTCTAAAACCATCTTTCTTTAAAGTTTCAGCCTGACTGCTAAAAGAACTGAAGTCTAAAGTTGTAACAGCATAATTATTAGTTACTTCAATAATAGAAATAGTTCCGTTTGGATCTTGAGAATAATCAGTGTTAGGTTCACCTTCATTAGCAGTCATGATATATTTTCCATCTGGTGAAAAAGTAACCATATCCGGTAATGCACCTACCGTAATTTGTTTGATTAAGCTATAATCAGTAGTGTTAAAAACAACTACTTTTCCGTTAGCTTGTTTATTTATTGTTGATTCTAAGGCAACAGCCAGTTTACCATCAAAAACAGCAACACTATTTGAAGCACCTTCGTATACAGTTAAATCAATTTTACCAATTTTAGTTGGTTTTGTCGGATCAGATAAATCAATTACATCGATTTGATTGGTTCCGCTATTGTTTACAGCAAAAAGTTTTTTTGTTTTTTCATCGTAAGCTGTAATTTCTGCGGCACCTTCACCACCAATAGTAACAGAGCCAATTTCTTTAAAAGTTCCCGGATTTTCGTTTACCAGAACTTCAGATTCATTTTTTGAATTTTCATCATTATTACAACTTACCATTATCGATAAAGCTGCTAATAGTGAGATACTTAATTTTTTCATTTTGTGTGTGTTTTAGTTTTGCCAAATGTAATTAGCCGAATGGGAGCATATATTAAGGTTGTATTATATAATCTTTAACTTAATTTTTATAAGATATTTTATCTAAAACGGTTATGATTTCACTTCTGCTATTTTATAATCCTAACGAATGCTTATCTTTGTACACTTTCAAATTTAGAACCTCTTATGTCAACAAATAATAGAAGATTTCCAGCAGAATGGGAAAAACAACAAGGAATTGTATTGTGTTTTCCGCATAATGGTAACGACTGGCCGGGAAAATACGAAGCCATTCAATGGGCTTTTGTAGAATTTATTAAAAAAGTAGCCACTTTTGAAACCGTTTTTTTGGTTGTAGCCGATGAAAAACTAAAAGAAAAAGTAGCCGAAATGCTGGAAAGAGCACGTGTAAATATTTCAAATGTTTCTTTCATTATCCATAAAACCAACAGAAGCTGGATGCGCGATTCAGGACCAATTATTGTAAAAAATGGTTCAAAAAGAGAAGCGCTGAATTTTAACTTTAATGGTTGGGCAAAATATAAAAACTATCAGTTAGATAAATTTGTTCCGGGCAAAATTGCTGATTTTATTGATGTTCCCTTAACACAGGTTATGTACAAAGGGAAACCGGTTATTGTAGAAGGCGGGGCAATTGATGTAAACGGAAAAGGAACTTTGTTAACATCAGAAGAATGTTTGATGCACCCAACAATTCAGGTTCGAAATGCCGGTTTTACCAAAGAAGACTACGAGGCTGTTTTTAAAGAATATTTAGGAGTTACAAACGTAATCTGGCTCGGAGACGGAATTGAAGGTGACGATACACACGGTCATATCGATGATTTATGCCGATTTGTAAATGAAGATACAATTGTAACTATTGTTGAAACAGATAAAAACGATGCTAACTACAAACCTTTACAGGATAATCTAAAACGTTTGCAAAACGCAAAACTGGAAGATGGAAAATCTCCAACTATTGTTGCTTTACCAATGCCAAAGCGTGTAGATTTTGAAGAATTAAGATTACCTGCAAGTTATGCTAATTTCTTAATTTTGAATAATTGCGTGCTGGTTCCAACATTTAATGATAGTAATGATCGTGTAGCACTGAATATATTAGCAGAATGTTTCCCGGACAGAGAAGTAATCGGAATAAGTTGTATTGACTTTATCTGGGGATTCGGAACATTACATTGTTTAAGTCAGCAGATTCCTGCTTAGTTCATTCTAATTAGAGAAAAATAAAGTCATTATTAAGGGCTTTAGCCAAAACTCGTTTTTGACTAAAGCCTTTTTTAATGTAATAAATAATTCTTCCAATTAAAACTGGAGGTAGCCAAAAAAAATACATCTTTATGAGATTAAAAACATACTGCTTTTTTTGTTGATGTATACTTAACATAACAAATTGCCGGGCGTCCTGACAACATTCTTATATTCGTGCAGTCAACAATGCAGAAATGCAGATTCAATTTTAATATGAATAAAATATTTTTTATCCTCTCCATGCTTGCTGCAGGAGTTCTTTTCTCACAGTCTCATCCGGAAAAAACACACGAACTTACATTTGCGACCTACAACGTAAGTATGGAATCTGAAAATTATTTTCCAAGAGGTACAAAAGGAAATTCGGAGCAGGTATTGATCAATGAGCTTAATTCAGGAAATAATCTTCAAATCAAAAATATCGCTAAAATTATTCAGACTGTAAGACCGGATGTTATTTTGTTAAACGAGTTTGACTACATTAAAAATCCTAAACTTGGTGTAAAGAAATTTGTCAAAAACTATTTAAAAGTGAACCAAGGCGGAGCAAAGGCAATTGATTATCCTTACTATTATTACTCAACCGTGAATACCGGTCAGCCAAGTCCTTATGATTTGAACAATGACGGAAAGCTGGAGAATTTTGGAAATGATGCCTGGGGATTTGGTATGTATCCTGGTCAATATGCGATGGTGCTTTTGTCAAAATATCCTATTGATGTTAAGGCGGTTCGCACTTTTCAAAATTTCAAATGGAAAGATATGCCGGGAGCATTGCTCATCAAAAAACCGGACGGATCGGATTGGTATAGTAAAGAGGCATGGGCTCAATTTCCATTATCTTCCAAATCTCACTGGGACGTTCCTGTTAAGATTGGCAGGAAAACGGTGCATATTTTAGCCAGTCATCCTACGCCTCCTTCTTTTGATGGCGCCGAAGATCGTAATGGAAAAAGAAACCATGATGAAATCCGATTCTGGAGAGACTACATTTCGGATAATTCCGCTTCATATATTTATGATGACAAAGGAGTAAAAGGCGGCTTGCCTACGAATTCTCCGTTTGTCATATTGGGTGATCAAAACGCTTCGCCAGTAGAAGGGAACGCTATCAGAGAAGGTATACAATCATTGCTTGCTGATCCTAAAATTAATAGCGACTTTACACCTGCCAGTAATGGCGGTGCTGAATATAGTCCCCAAAACCCTTTCGGAATTAATCATACTGCCTTTTGGAGAATGCGTGCTGATTATGTATTGCCTTCCAAACTTGGGTTTAAGGTTGTAAATAGTGGTGTGTTCTGGCCTGCCAAAGGAGAACCAATGTCAGAATTGGTTGAAAAACGTGAATCAAGTTCAGATCATCGTTTAGTTTGGGTGAAAGTAATCTTAGAGTAAAATAGTTCTTTTTTATATTTTGTCAAACTGAACCAAGTCGAAGTCTGTAAATATAAAAACTTTACACCTTAAGCCGAGATATAGCATTCAGCATAAGTAAGAATAAAAAACGTAGCGGTATAAAAAAACCTTGGTGGTAACCAAGGTTTTTTTATTTCTAGATCTCTTCAGATGCTGCATCTGCTCTTCATTGTCTCACAAAAGGAGGTAGCAATTGACTTGCAACTTCTCCAAATCCAATTCGAACTTCATTGCTTTCGCAGAAACCTCTGATGATTACTGTATCATTATCTTCAATAAATTTACGCTCACTGCCATCGTTTAGCTTAAGCGGATTTTTTCCGCCCCAGGTTAATTCGAGCATAGAACCAAAACTGTCAGGAGTTGGTCCTGAAATAGTTCCGGATCCCATCATATCGCCAGAATTAATACGACATCCGTTTGATGTATGGTGTGTTAATTGCTGAGCCATTGACCAGTATAAATATTTGAAATTCGATTTTGAAATTACAGTTTCTTCCTTGTCTTCCGGTTTCAGTGAAACTTCTAAATGAATGTCAAAAGCTTTTTTTCCTTTAGTCTGTAAATAAGGAAGCGGTGACGGATCTTGTTTTGGACCTTTAGTTCTAAAAGGCTCCAAAGCATCCATAGTTACAATCCACGGTGAAATTGATGTAGCAAAGTTTTTGGCTAAGAATGGTCCAAGTGGTACATATTCCCATTTTTGAATATCACGTGCACTCCAGTCATTTAGTAAAACCATTCCGAAAATATAATCTTCAGCCTCATAAGTTGGGATATTTTCTCCCATTATGTTTACATCAGTAGTAATAAAAGCGGTTTCTAATTCAAAATCGACCAAACGGGACGGACCAAAAACAGGGTATTTCTCGCCGGCAGGTAAAGTTTGTCCCATTGGTCTGTGAACCGGAATTCCGGACGGAACAATAGTAGAACTTCTTCCATGATATCCTACAGGAATGTGTAACCAGTTTGGTAACAAGGCATTCTCCGGATCACGAAACATTTTACCAACGTTTGTGGCATGTTCTTTACTCGAATAAAAGTCTGTATAATCACCAATTAAAACCGGTAATTGCATCTCGACATCGTCAATTTTAAAAATAACAATATCTCGATCTTTTGTTGAATCTCTAAGCTGTGGATTAGTCTCGTCGAAAATATCAGCGATACGATTTCGAACCAAACGCCATGTTTTTTTTCCGTCAGAAATAAAATCATTTAGCGTGTCCTGCATAAACATATCATCTGTTAAATCTATTCCCTCAAAATAGTTTAATTGTTGTAAAGCCCCTAAATCTATAGCGTAATCGCCAATTCTTGTTCCTACAGTAACGACATTTTCTTTAGTAAGAAATACACCGAAAGGAATATTTTGAATAGGGAAGTCGCTATGTTCTGGTACTTCTAACCATGATTTTCTTTTGGTATCGTTGGCGGTTATTGGCATGTTGGATGTTAATTATTTGTTGAAAAATTCTATGTCAAATATATCATAATCTAACAGTTTGACAAACGTTTTTTTGTATTTTTGCAGGAAATTAACGAAAAACGAAAAAATGCAACGCGACGAACAAATTTTTGACCTTATACTAGAGGAACAAGACAGACAAATTCACGGATTAGAGCTTATTGCTTCAGAGAATTTTGTAAGTGACGAAGTAATGGAAGCAGCTGGTTCTGTTTTAACTAACAAATATGCCGAGGGATATCCTGGCAAAAGATACTACGGCGGTTGCGAGGTAGTTGACGTTATTGAGCAAATTGCAATTGACAGAGCTAAAGAATTATTTGGTGCTGAATATGCAAACGTTCAGCCACACTCAGGATCTCAGGCAAATACAGCAGTTTACCACGCTTGTTTAAACCCTGGTGATACTATTTTAGGTTTTGATTTATCTCATGGAGGTCACTTAACTCACGGTTCTCCGGTAAACTTCTCAGGTCGTTTATACCGTCCAGTATTTTACGGTGTAGATGCAGAAACTGGTCGTTTAGACTATGATAAAATTCAGGAAATTGCAACAAAAGAGCAGCCAAAATTAATCATCGCAGGAGCATCAGCTTATTCTCGTGATATGGATTTTGCACGTTTTAGACAAATCGCTGACAGCGTTGGAGCTATTTTATTTGCTGATATTTCACACCCTGCAGGTCTTATTGCAAAAGGATTATTAAACGATCCAATTCCACATTGTCATATCGTTTCTACAACAACTCACAAAACATTACGCGGACCACGCGGAGGTTTGATCTTAATGGGGAAAGATTTCGAAAACCCACAAGGTATAAAAACTCCAAAAGGAGAAATCAGAATGATGTCTTCATTATTAGACTTAGCTGTTTTTCCTGGAAATCAAGGTGGACCTTTAATGCATATTATCGCTGCAAAAGCTGTAGCTTTTGGTGAAGCGCTAAAAGATGAGTTCTTTACTTATGCAATGCAATTACAAAAAAATGCAAATGCAATGGCAGATGCTTTTGTAAAAAGAGGATACAATATTATTTCTGGCGGAACAGATAACCACATGATGCTTATTGACTTAAGAAATAAAAATATTTCTGGTAAAGAAGCTGAAAATGCATTAGTAAAAGCAGAAATTACAGTAAATAAAAATATGGTTCCATTTGATGATAAATCACCATTTGTAACTTCAGGAATTCGTGTTGGAACAGCTGCAATCACAACTCGTGGTTTAGTAGAAGAAGATATGGAAACTATAGTAGCACTTATTGATAAAGTTTTAACGGATCATACCAACGAAGCAGTTATCGAAGAAGTAGCAAACGAAGTAAATGAAATGATGAGCGAAAGACCAATTTTCGTTTACTAAAAAAGATAAGTCTTAAAGTTTTTAAAGTCGAAAGTCAAAAGTCTTAATTTTGACTTTCGATTTTTGCTTTTATAACTCATAACTTTTAACTCATAACTCATAATTTAAGAAATGGGCGTATTAAGATTACAATTACCAACAGACCCAAGATGGGTAAATATTGTAGAGAAAAACATTGAAGAAATCCTGACAGATCATGCGTGGTGCGAGCAAAAAGCAGCAACCAATGCGATTACTATCATTACTAATAATTCTGAACATCAGGATTTAGTACAGGATTTATTGGCTTTAGCCAAAGAAGAAATCGATCATTTCGAGCAGGTTCATAATATTATCATCAAAAGAGGATTAAAATTAGGACGTGAACGCAAAGACGACTACGTAAACGAGCTTTACTTATACATGAAGAAAAGTGGCGACGGAAGCCGTGTATCAGGTTTAGTAGAAAGATTATTATTCTCTGCCATGATCGAAGCCAGAAGCTGCGAGCGTTTTAAAGTGCTTTCAGAAAATATTAAAGATGAAGAATTAGCTGCTTTTTACAGAGATTTGATGGAAAGTGAAGCAGGACATTATACCACTTTTATTACTTACGCAAGAAAATACGGAGTTGGAATTGATGTTGAAAAACGCTGGAGAGAATGGCTGGCTTTTGAAGAATCAATTATTACCAATTACGGTAAAGGTGAAACGATTCACGGGTAGTTTTTTGTTTTAAGTTTTCTTAAATTTTAGTTTCAGGTTTTCCAAGTTGAACGAAGCTAAAACGCGCTTCAATCGAAAAATTGTTAATAACTGGGTGATTAGTTTTTGAATGAATTATAAGACTTCACTTTCAAAATTGGTATATTTGAGAGTAACGAAAACTTAAAGCCATGAGAATAGAAACTGATCTTAAATTAGGGTTTAAAGATGTGATGATTAGACCAAAACGATCTACATTAAAAAGTAGGTCAGAAGTCTCATTAGAACGTAATTTCAAATTTTTACACAGTACCGCAAGCTGGACAGGGATTCCAATTATGGCGGCCAATATGGACACTGTTGGTACTTTTGAGATGGCAAAAGTTCTGGCCAAAGAAAAACTTTTTACAGCCATTCATAAACATTACACACTTCAGCAGTGGAATGCTTTTCTGAAAAATGTAGCACCGGATTTCTATGATTACATTGCTATAAGTACAGGAACAGGAGCAGAAGACTTTATAAAAATCAGTCAGATTATTAAAGCAAATCCCGGTCTGAAATTTATTTGTATTGATGTTGCTAACGGATATTCAGAGCATTTTGTTCAGTTCTTAAAGCAAATGCGCCGACAATATCCCGATAAAGTCATTATTGCAGGAAATGTAGTAACAGGCGAAATGGTAGAAGAACTACTATTGGTTGGAGCTGATATTGTAAAAGTAGGAATTGGACCAGGTTCAGTTTGTACAACCCGCGTAAAAACGGGTGTTGGATATCCGCAACTTTCAGCTATTATAGAATGTGCCGATGCTGCTCATGGTTTAGGCGGACATATTATAAGTGATGGCGGCTGTAGTACTCCCGGAGATATTGCAAAAGCTTTTGGTGCAGGTTCTGATTTTGTAATGTTGGGCGGAATGCTGGCAGGACATACTGAAAGCGGGGGAGAACTAATTGAAATTGATGGTCAGAGATTCAAACAATTTTACGGAATGAGTTCTACGACCGCCATGGATAAATATGTAGGCAGAGTGGCAGAATACAGGGCAAGCGAAGGAAAAACAGTTCAGGTTCCCTTTAAAGGTCAGGTTATCAATACAGTTTTGGATATTTTGGGTGGTTTGCGAAGTACATGTACGTATGTTGGCGCTTCGAGATTAAAAGAGCTCACCAAACGAACTACTTTTATCAGAGTGAGTGAACAGGAAAATCAAGTTTTTACAAATTAAAATATATTTTAAAATACAATATGATTACGATTTCAGCAGCAGGTTTAAATGATATCAAAACAATTCAGGAAATTACAAATATCACCTGGCCTATTACTTACGGAGAAATATTATCTCAGGAACAATTAGATTATATGTTAGGTTTGTTTTATTCTGATGAAGCACTGACAAAGCAGATTGAAAATAAGGAACAGTTGTTTTATTTAATTTTAGATTCAGAATCGAGTATTGGATTTATTGGAATTGAGCACAATTATAAAGATAAATCCGCAACAAAAATTCATAAAATTTATCTTCTTCCGGAAACACAAGGAAAAGGGTATGGCAAAAAAGTTTT
Source organism: Flavobacterium chilense (assembly GCF_001602525.1). GTDB lineage: Bacteria > Bacteroidota > Bacteroidia > Flavobacteriales > Flavobacteriaceae > Flavobacterium > Flavobacterium chilense. Next base: position 1,023,039 of record NZ_LSYT01000001.1, on the reverse strand, counting down.
TGAATTTATCGAAAAATTAGCTGCAGAAAACAATTCGAATCATCTTTTATTAAATGTAAATCGTTTTAATCCGGCATTAAATTTCTATAAAAAATTAGGTTTCGATATTAAGGAGACAGTTGATATAGAAATTGGAAACGGATATTTGATGGAAGATTATGTAATGGGTAAAGCTTTGTAGTTTTCTTTTATTGAATTGATTTTACAGAAATTTACTGAATACAAAACCAGCCTCCTGAAACGTGTCAAATTTTTATAAATAAAAAATAGATAGATCTATCTATTTTTAATTATCTTTGCTCAAAAAAAAGAAAATGGACCAGAAAAAAAGCGTAAAAGAACGAATACTGGATACAGCCGCTCGTTTGTTTTACCATCAGGGATTTAACAGTACAGGAATTAATCAGATTATTGCTGAGGCTGATATTGCTATAGGTTCTCTGTATAAACATTTTGAATCCAAAAATGATTTATTGTACAGTTATCTTGAGCAGCAGGAAATAGAATATTTTGAAAATCTTGATGATTATTTAAAAGAAGAGCAACAGCCTGTAAAAAAGCTTCTTAAATTGATTGATTATCGTATCAGACTACAGAATGAGGCAAATCATTCAGGATGTCATTTTATTAAGATAAATGCAGAAATAGGACGTACGGATTTAAAAATAGAGCAATTCGTTATTGCTCATAAACAACGTCATCGTGATTATATTAATGCAATTGTTTCTGAAATTAGCACACAACAAAATCTTTCAATAGAAAAAGATAATTTGGTAAATATTATCTTTTTGATGATAGAAGGTGCCGTAGTATCAGCAAGTATTCAAGGAAATACTAATGATCTGAACGAGGTAAAAAAAGCTATTAATCAATTATTCTAATTTTTTTTTAATTAAAAATAGATAGATCATTCTATATATTATGAAAAATAAAAAACACATTTCATTGCTTATATTATTGTTAGCACATCTGCTGACAATTTTAGATATTTTCGTTGTAAATATTGCTATTCCATCAATTCAGCAGGGACTTGGCTCGACTAATGGAAAAATCCAGTTGGTAGTTGCTATGTACATGGTTGGGTTTGCTTCTTTTTTAATAATTGGAGGAAAAATGGGGGATTATTATGGCAGAAAGAACATTTTTATCTTAGGAATGTTGTTTTTTATGTTTAGCTCTGTAGGATGTGGTGTAGCTATTACTATTGACCAGCTTATTGTTTTGAGGTTTTTTCAGGGAATAAGTGCAGGTTTAATGTCTCCACAAGTATTATCTTACATACAGGTTCTTTTTACAGATCATAAGGAGCGAACTTATGCGATGGGCTGGTACGGAATTGCTATTGGTATTGGTACCATGCTGGGACAGTTTTTAGGAGGATTTTTTGTAGAGCTTAAACCTTTTATTATTGATCAATCCTGGCGATATATCTTTCTTATTAATATTCCTGTTTGTCTAATAGCTGTTGTAATGGCTATGCGTTATCTGGATCAGTCCAGAGATCACTCCGCTTTGCAAATGGATTATAAAAGTGCTTGTATGTTGTGTATTGGACTTATTATGTTGGTATTTTCAATGACTGTTGGAGTTGAACAAAGCGATCTAATGAAATTTTCCTTACCAATAGCTGTATTATTTCTTTTAGTATTTGTTTTCAGGCAAAAAAAGAGAAAATTAAAAATGAAAGAACCATTATTAGATTTAGAACTTTTTAATAACAAGAATTTCAATATGGCGATTTGTGTTTCAGCATTGTTTATGCTTATGCTGGATGCTTATTTTTTTGTGCTTGCTGTTTTTTTACAGGACGGGATTCAATTGTCACCTATGCAGGCAGGATATTTTATCGTATTTCAGGGTAGTGGTTTTATTATTGCTTCATTTTTCTCTGCAAGGCTGGTATTGCGTTTTGGTAAATCGGTATTAATTTTTGGTGTACTGCTTTTAATAGTTGTCTTGATTTTGCAGCTTGTATTTTTTTACTTCCAGATAATTGATTTAGCAGGACATCTGGTAATGCTGTTGCATGGTTTTGGCGTAGCACTGGTTTTACCCTCATTTGCCAATATTGCGCTGAAAGATTTGCCTAAAAACAGAATTGGAAGTGCATCCGGAGTTTATTCTACACTGCAGCAATTGTTTGGAGCTTTAGGTATTACAATGACCGGAAGTGTATTCTACTATTTTTTAAAAGAAAATAGAGATTTTGAACACTTTTATCATGCTTATTTGTACGCGGCATTTATTCATTTCTTTTGCTTAGCAGGAGTATTGTCTATTTTGATTCTTTTACCAAAATCAATACTTCCTAAAAATCAAAAAATAAGTAAATGATAACTAACTCACAATCACATCATGTTTAAACAATAATCCTTTTAATTCCGTTAAGGCAAAAACAGCTTTCTTCAGTTTCGTTTTTGATGGATCAATGGTGTAATTGTAGCTTGTTTTAAAATCGGCTTTGTTGGCAATAGCTTTGTCAAATTCTGAGCGGTATAAGTCACAATTGTCAAAAAGCACATTGGTTAAATCTGCTGCCATAAAATCTACTGCAATCAAACTGCAATTGATAAATGGAGTTGCTTTTATTTTTAAGGTATAAAATTTAGAGAAATCTAAAATGCAATCGTTAAAACGAACTTCAAAAATAAGTTTATCACACATCGCAAAATTCACTTCTTTAATTTCACAACGATTAAAAGTAACAGTTCTAAAAGCGACATAATTGATTTTTGCTTCATTAAAGATGCAATCATTAAAAACACAATCAATAAAGGTAACCGCTAAAAATGTACAGGCAGAAAAATTACAGCTGTTAAAAATACAACATTCAAAATCCTTAAAATTAAGATCATCTTTACCATAAGTTATAGTAGTGTATTCTTTATCAAGGAAATATTCAGACTCTTTTTTCAATCTTGTTTTTACTAATTATTTCAAAGCCGAAAGATAATAATTAAGAGCTTATTAATAGATAGTAAAGAGGCATATTTTTGATACATAAATGTAAAATCCAGCAAACTAAAAAGAGAATTATTACCTAATATTCAAACATTTTGAGATTGTTTTATATGTTATAATTTTATTAATTTGATATTTTTTGAATCTTAAAATGATAAGTGTTTAATTTTTAGGGTTGATTTTTAGAAAAACTTTGTGATATTTTGATTTGAAATGCTTTATTATAATAGTTCTTTGATGTAGCTTTACAGTGATTTTTAAAATTAAAACATAATAATTTATTATATATGGAATCAACAAGAAAAGAACATGATTTTTTAGGAGAATTAGACATTCCGAATCATCTGTATTATGGTATCCAAACTTTCAGAGCTGTAGAAAATTTTAATATTACAGGAATTCCAATATCAAAAGAACCGCTTTTTATCAAAGCATTAGGTTATGTAAAAAAAGCAGCTGCATTAGCTAATAAAGATTGCGGAGCGCTTGACCCAAAAATTGCCGAAGCAATTTGCTACGGAAGCGATCAGGTTATTGCAGGTAAATTTGATCAGGAATTTGTAAGCGATTTAATTCAGGGTGGAGCAGGAACATCTGTAAATATGAATGCTAATGAGGTAATTGCTAATATTGGTCTGGAATTTTTAGGACATAAAAAAGGCGAATACAACTTTTTACATCCTAACAACCATGTTAACTGTTCTCAGTCTACAAATGATGCTTATCCATCTGCTTTTAGAATTGCACTTTACCTGAAAATGGAAAGTTTTATTAAAACATTAGAAGGCTTAGAAGTTGCTTTTGCTGCAAAAGGAGAAGAATTTAAAAGCGTTTTAAAAATGGGAAGAACCCAATTGCAGGACGCCGTTCCGATGACTTTAGGACAGGAATTTAAATCGTATGCAACCACAATAGGCGAAGATGTCCGAAGATTAAAAGAAGCACAAAGCCTTGTTCTGGAAATCAATATGGGAGCCACAGCAATTGGTACAAGAGTAAATGCTCCTGAAGGATATCCTGAAATCTGTGTGAACTATCTAGCAAAAGAAGTCGGAATTCCGTTAACACTTTCTCCTGATTTGATCGAAGCAACTGTTGATACCGGAGCTTATGTTCAGATTATGGGGACTTTAAAAAGAACTGCGGTTAAAATTTCTAAAATTTGTAATGACTTAAGATTATTAAGTTCCGGACCAAGAACAGGTTTTAACGAAATCAATTTACCGGCACGTCAGCCGGGATCTTCTATTATGCCCGGAAAAGTCAATCCGGTAATTCCTGAAGTAGTAAACCAAACTTGTTTTTATGTGATTGGTCAGGATTTAACCGTTACAATGGCTGCCGAAGCCGGACAACTGCAATTGAATGTAATGGAACCTGTGATTGCTTTTGCTATGTTTACGTCGCTGGATTATCTATCAAACGCTATTCAGACTTTAATTGATAAATGTGTAACCGGAATTACAGCAAATGTTGATCATTGCTATAATTTAGTCATGAACAGCATTGGAATTGTAACACAGCTTAACCCAATTTTAGGTTACGAAGAAAGTGCGAGTATTGCTGGTGAAGCTTTGAAAATGAATAAAAGTGTACATGAAATTGTAGTGGTCGAAAGAAAATTAATTACTCAGGAAAAATGGGATGAGATTTATTCATTAGACAACTTAATCCATCCAAAATTCATCACGAAATAAACTAATTCCATAAAATAGATTTCAAAAAACCGTCAATTTTTTATTGTCGGTTTTTTTTGTTGTAGTAAAATTGTATTATGAAATTATGTAAAGTATTGAAAATAAGGTATATATTTACATAACGGTTAAGAGTTATTTCTAAAAATTAGACATTCAAATGGTAAATTTTTTTAAAAATAATTATTTTCATCATCAATATAAAATCTTCGGGTTAGTCTTCTTTATTTCATTTAATGCAATAGCACAAACCGAAAATATAAGTCGGGAAATATGTGAGCCCAAAACAATCTTAGAAATTTTTAAAAAGAAAGATTCCGTTTCAGTCAGTAAACCCTCAAAAAATAATTTTTTCTTAGTTATTCCAGCTATCGGTTCACAGCCGGCAACTGGATTTTTTTTTGGAGGAGTAGCGCAATATACTTTCAAAGGAAAAGAAGCATCAGATAAATATTCTATTGCCAATCTGGGGATAACGTATACCGTCAAAAATCAATGGCTGGTCAATGTCAAGAATAATATATTACTTAAAAACAACAGGATTTTTCTAAGTGGAGATTATCGGTTATACATTTTTTCACAGCCTAATTATGGATTAGGGACCAATATTATTCCGCATCATAGCAAGCAAAATCATTTTGATGTTGATTCGATTGCGCAGCCTATGGATTACGATTACTTTAAATTTCACCAAACTGTATCTTTTGAAGTCGTTAAAAACTTTTATGTAGGTGCAGGAATCAATCTGGATTGGTATTCAAGTATAAAAGATAAGGATCTGGATGTCGAAAACGAAAAATATACATACCATTATAATTACAGTCAGGAACACGGTTTTAATGAATTAGAATATTTTTTAAACGGTATGAGTCTTAATTTGGTTTACGATTCGCGTGATAATCAAATCAATGCAACACATGGATGGTTTGCTAATATCAATTATCGTTTTAATCCTGTTTTATTTAATAATCAGGATTACAGCAATGTTTTGTATGTCGAATATCGCCATTTTATACCTGTTTCGGCTAAAAACGAAAGGTATATTTTAGCCATCTGGACATATGGGCAATTTGTGACACGAGGAAAAGTTCCGTATTTAAATTTGCCAGCAATTGGCTGGGATCAGCGAAGCAGGAGCGGAGAAGGATATACACAGGGATTATTTAGAGGAGATGGTTTAATATATCTCTCAACAGAATTCAGATTCCCTATTACCTGTGACCAGATGTTCAGCGGAACCGTTTTTACCAATTTTGTAACTGCAAGTAATGTCGATACTAAAACGTCTCTTTTTAATTCAGTTCAGCCTGCTGTGGGCGTAGGATTGCGTATTTTGATTGATAAAAAAACGCGTACCAACCTAATTGTAGACTATGCCTGGGGGAATAATTCAAAAGGATTTTATTTAAATGCCGGAGAGACATTTTAAAAAATAGAAGACCAAATATACAGGCTGATTTTTTTTAGCGAAAGCCTGTATTATTTAAATTGAATATTAACCCTTAAACATTAAAAATTATGAAACAGTACGGTTTATTATTGGTTCTCTTCCTGTCGGCGATAGGAATGAAAGCGCAGGATGCAAGATCTTTTTCTCTTAATTTGTATGGAGGTTACAATTTTTCGGATAAAATTGATTACGACGGATATTCTGCTACTATTGAAGACGGCTTTCAATATGGAGCAGGTTTAGAATATTTTTTCTCTACAAACAATTCTGTAGAGCTAAAGTATTTACGAACAGATACTAAAATTCCTTTTTATGATCAGACTGGAAAGCAACTCAATAGCGGAGATGATAAAGGAGCTTTTAATTTTATTCTTCTAGACGCAACCCATTATTTTGATACAGGCTCAAATCTCTTGCCTTATCTGGGCGGGGGATTAGGAGTTGGTATTACAGAACCTCCGCAAAGTGGTGGCGGAACTTACTTTGCATGGAATATAAAAGCCGGAGTAAAAATTAAAACCGCTTCTACAGTATCTGTAAATCTTAATGCTTATTTGCAATCAATGTCTGCGGCAGTTGGTAATAGTTATTATTGGACGTACTATGGTCCAATTGGAGTAGAAGATTATGTGAGTACTTACCAATTTGGACTGGGAGCTGTATTAAGTTTTAACTTTAAAAAATAGTTTTATCCCCATCAAATCATCCCCAAAAATATAAAAGCATTCGTGGTTTTCGGATGCTTTTTTTCATGCCTGGATAAAGCTATTGTTCATAATTAAATCATAATTTATAACTATTGTGATTTATATTTTTAATGGCAATCCTTATTTTTGTTATCCAGACAGATTAAATATGAAATTACTTATAGTCGAAGACGAACCAAATCTTTTATCTATTTTACGAAAAGGGTTTGCAGAAAACAATAATGAAGTGAGTGTAGCCATGGACGGCAGAACAGCACTGGAAATGCTTCATAATTATAATTTTGATGTTGTTGTTTTAGACGTAATGCTGCCTGATATTAACGGAATTGAAATTTGCAGACGCTTGCGAGCCAGCAAGAATTTTGTTCCTGTTTTACTTTTAACAGCTCTTGGAACTTCTGAAAATATTGTAACCGGACTGAATGCCGGAGCCGATGATTATCTGGTAAAACCTTTTAAATTTGGAGAACTTGATGCCAGAGTAAATGCCCTCCATAGAAGAGCGCACCAGGAAACAGAAAGAGTTGACAGCATAACAATTGGCGATTTGGAGATTAACGGACGTGCCAAAACGGTAAAGCGAAATGGAGAATCTATCATCTTAACTGCCAAAGAGTTTAAATTACTGTATTATTTGGCTAAAAACAGCGGCCGAATCGTTTCCAGAGATCAGATCTTGGATAATGTCTGGGATATTAATTTTGATATGAACACTAATGTTGTAGATGTTTATATCACTTATTTAAGAAAAAAAATAGATAAACCTTTTGCAACCAAACTTATTCATACTATGAAAGGTTTGGGATATGTCATAAAGCCATAAAATGGATATAAGAAAAAAAATTACTTTTACTTATGTAGCACTTTCTACCTTTAGTACACTTTTATTGTGTATTATCGTTTTTGTCCTGTTTCGTGAAAACAACAGGTACCATTTCCTGAAACGATTAGAAGACAGGGCTAAAATTGTGGCTTCCATACATTTTCAAAATGATCCTGAAAAAAGTAAATATTATAGTGAATTAAAGAAAAACGGCCTTGAAGAACTTATAGAAGAAGAAGAATTTGTTCTTAAAATAAACAGTGCCAATAGCTTTGATTACAATACTAATTTAAACTTGCCTAACGAGTTTTATACCAATGTGCTCAAAAATGGAGAGGACTATTTTGAAGTAAACAGCAAATATTATTTAGGGCAGGTTTTTAAAGAAAACAACCAAAAATATATTGTAATTGTAGGGGCAAGAGACCGAAGAGGTAAAACAACTACTATATTTATTGCCAAAATTTTAATTTTTGGCGGTATCGGATTTATACTTTTGGCTTTCTTTTTAGGAAGATTTCTGGCAAAAAGAGTCATTAATCCTGTAGCAAGAATTACCAAAGAGGTAAACAGAATTAGCGCCTCTAATCTGCACAACAGATTACCTGCCGTAAAAAATTCAGATGAAATTTCAGATCTGACCGAAACTTTTAATGACATGCTGGATCGCCTCGAAACCTCATTTGAGATTCAGGCAAACTTTATAAATAATGCATCACACGAATTAAAAACACCAATAACCACAATTATTGCCGAGTCTGAAATTATGCTTCTTAAAGAAAGAGAAGTTTCAGAATACATTCAGTCCTTAGAGAACATTTACGGTCAGGCATCCAAATTAGGAAACTTAACCGAAAGCTTATTAAAACTAACACAAACAGGTTACGACGGTAAAAAACAAGTACTCGATATTGCCAGAATCGATGAATTGTTAATGGATGTAAAATCAGATCTGGATAAAATTTATCCTGATAATCGTGTGAGTATGAAATTTAATTTTGCTCCAAAAGATTCAAATCTGCTTTTAATCCCGTGTAATAAACCGCTTTTAGAACTCGCAATCAATAATATCATTACAAACGGAGTGAAATATTCTGATAATAATGAAGTATTTGTGACGCTTTCGGCAAATCAGGATATGATTAAAATTGCCATCAATGATATTGGTATCGGAATTCCGCCAGAAGATATTCCGCATTTATATGAACCATTCTTTAGAGGAAAAATAGCAACCAAATATATTGGATATGGTTTAGGGCTCCCGTTGGCATCCAAAATCATCCGAATGCACGATGGCGAAATACAAGTGCAGTCAGAGCAGAACAAAGGGACTATCGTAACCATTATTTTTAAGAAAGCCAAAATCAAGAAAAACAACATTAAAAATTCTAATGTTGAATCTTAGAAAGATCTAATCTTATATTAAGCCCCTTCTAATACCACGGCAGTTATTTTGTATGTATAAACTAAACGATTATACATATGAAAAATTTCCTAATACCTACGACTTTAAAAGATGATACGATTTGGGCTGTAAAATCGGCTGTTAGTCAGGCAAAATCGTCACACTGTGAGATCATTTTAATGATGGTTTCCGATGCTCCGGATACTTTTTCATCTTCAAATTTTTTACGCGAAATGCGTACAGGACTTACAGCCAGTCAGGAAGAAGTTCTGGAAACTTGCAGATACATTATTGATCACACCCCAAATTGCAAAATAAAAGTACACAATCAATACGGACTTTCGTCTCCTATTTTTAGACGTATTATTGATGTTTTCTCTGTAAAATTAGTCATTTTGACACATTCGTATAAACAAGAAACAAAACGAATCCATCAATATCTGGTTCAATTAGCAGGAAATCAAAAATGCCCTATTTTACATTTGGGCTTAGAAAACTACAAAGACGATTTCAACAAAGCACTTTACATCGAAAATGCTCAGGCGAATATGCATGTAAAAGATGTTCAGCAATTTTTGCAGGATAATTTTTCATTTGAGATTGTAAGCCAGACATCAAACTTTGATGACAATTACGAAAAATTTGCTCCTTATTTATCTGAAGCTATTTCAAAATATGACATCGATTTACTGGTAGAAACCCGTAAAGGAGAAAAAATCAAATTTAAGAAAACGAAAAAAGAAAATATAAACGATAAACTTGGACTTCCGGTACTATCGATTTACGAAGAATTGGTATAAAGACCAATAATTCCAATAAAAACACAAGTTTCATTATAAACGAAAAAATATGTTATTAAAGAAAAGAATTCCAATGAGGTACGTTCTCGGAAAAATTAAAGTGGAATTAGGTCTTGTACTGACTTATACCATATTGTTTGAAATATTTCATCATTATTTCATTAATGTTGGGGTAGATATTCCAATTGCGATACCAACAATGGTGGGTACGATTATCTCCTTATTATTAGCTTTTAAATCAAATCAGGCTTATGACAGATGGTGGGAAGCACGAATTATTTGGGGATCAATTGTAAATGAATCCAGAACCTTAGTCAGACAAATGCTGACTTTTTATAAAGATCCCGGTTTTTCTGTAGAAGCAAATGAGTTCAAGGAAAACTTCACCAAGAGACAAATTGCATGGTGTTATAGTCTGGGGCAGTCTTTACGTAATAAAGATGCCATAAAACCAATTAGAGATCTGATTAGCGAAGAAGAACTGAATTTTGTAAAAAATCATCAGAATATTCCAAATGCAATATTGTTATTGCATGCCAGGGATCTTAGAATTGCGAGAAAAGACAAACGATTAAATACGTATCAACAAGTAGAAATAGACAATACATTATCCAGATTGTGTGATGCAATGGGTAAATGTGAGCGTATTAAAAACACTATTTTTCCAACAACTTATAGTATGTATATCAGAATGACATTGTGTTTGTTTATTCTACTATTGCCTTTTGGATTAATTAGTTTATTAAGCTGGTTTGCAGTACCATTAATTACCATTATTGGCGGAATGTTCTTTCTAATCGAAAAAATGGCAATTCATTTACAGGATCCATTCGAAAACAGACCAACAGATACACCTGTAACTACTATTTCGAACACAATCGAAAAGAATTTAATGCAAATGCTAAACGAGTATCAGAGTGAATTTGATATTATCAAAGAATTTGATCTTAAACCGAGCCCTAAAATAGCGGAAAACAACGCTTATTTTGTTTTATAATTAAATTGATTTTGGTTTCTCAATTTGTTGCCGGACAGCGCGAGTAAGTAAGCGCTGTCTGGCTTTTTTTTATAAAGTAAACCTTTAAAATTACTGATGAAGCAGTCTTCCTAAAGTTTGTATCGATTGCCTAAGTTCATTCGTCCATGGCAGTCCAAAACTCAGTCGCATACAATTCGAAAACTGATCCTGAAAAGAGAAAATTCTTCCCGGTGCAATACTAATCTTGTGCTGCATCGCCTGATGATAGAATACTGCTGTATCAATGCTTTTGTCTAATTCAATCCAAAGAAAAAATCCGCCCTGTGGCTGACTCACTTTGGTGCCTTTCGGGAAAGATTCCAGAACAGTATTGATATAATTATTACAATTGCGATTTAATATCTGGCGTATTTTTCTAAGATGATTTTCGTAACGTCCGTTTTTTAGAAAATCTCCCACAACTTCATGAGTAATAGTAGGAGAGGAGAGTGAATGGTAAATTTTGTTTCGCAGTATTTGTTTTTTGAATTTCCCTGGTGAAACCCAGCCCACACGATAACCTGGTGCCAGTGTTTTAGAAACCGAACTGCAGCAAAGTACAATGCCACTTTCGTCATACGTTTTACAATTGGTTGGCCGGCTTGAGCCAAAGTACAAATCACCATGAATATCGTCTTCAATTAACGGAATATTATAAAACTCCATCAATTTAACCACTTCTATTTTATGTTCAGCCGGCATCATGCTTCCGGACGGATTACTAAAGTTGCTCATCAGCAGGCAAAGTTTTACCTTTTTAGAGGAAAGTGCTTTTTTTAGTGCTTCCAATTCTATTCCTGTAGTCATATTTGTCGGCAATTCCATGATGTACAATCCCAGAGATTTAGCCAATTGCAGGATGCCAAAATAAGCAGGACTTTCAGTAATAATAGTATCTCCCGGTTTAGTCAGCGTCATTAAACAATGCGAAATAGCACTGGTGCATCCCGGCATCGTAATAATATCCTCTTCGGTAAGTGATCCTCCCCAGGTAAAAGACCAACGGGCAATTTCTCTTCTTAAATTAGGATTTCCTTTTACCTCCTCATAACTCGTTCCGCTGTTGGGCAGTTGTCGCATCGCCTGAACCATTCCTTTGTTTAATTTGGCAATAGGAAGCAATTCATTCGACGGAAAACCCAACGAAAGCATTGTAATATTCTTATCCGTCATATTGCCGTAAACCTGATCAATCAGATCCTCACGGTCAATATTGACACATTTTAAAATCGGACTGCTTGGCGAAGGTTCTGTAATTATTCTTGCAGATGTATTACTGACATAATATCCCGATTGAGGTCGGGATTCAATCAGTGATCTGCTCTCAACTTCATAATACGCTTTACTAACCGTGCTCATGCTATAACCTGTTTCGGCGCAGACTTCACGTATCGAAGGTAACTTGTCACCAACGCTTAAAACGCCCGATTTTATTTGCTTTTCAATCCGGTCAGCAAACTGAAGATATAAGTAATTTGAGTTTTTCATATCAGCATGATATTTGTTTTTTTTATGGAATAAGGCATTACCACTCTTTCAATATCAGTTTTTAATCAAGAAATTACAGCGATTTCATAAAATAAACTGTTACGGTGCAATTTACAAAAACTGTATCTGTATTGCTATTTTATTTTTTAGAAATTTGTTTCATAGAAAACCAAAAAACTAAAACCCCGTGAAAACAACAAAATATTATATAGCTGCCATTACCTGTTTTGTAATCTGGGGATTTTTTAGCTTAGTGTTAAAACCCATACACGATTACCCTTCTTTAGATATTTTGTTCTATCGCGTTTTTAGCTGTAGTATTTTGATGTTACTAATCTCTTTTACATTCAGACGAAAAAAAGTAAAAGAAGCGATTCAAACCTTTAAAGCATTGCCAAAAGCCGAGAAAAGAAAAACAACTTTACTAAATATTGGCGGAAGCGTTTTTCTAATGGCCAACTGGTTTACATTTATTTATGTAATGAACCATGTTAGTGTAAAAGCAACATCTTTAGCATATTTGGTTTGTCCAATTTTAACCACTTTGCTGGCTTATTTTATCCTGCACGAAAAATTAAGTAAAACACAATGGTTAGCCGTTGGATTAAGTATTTCGGGGTGTTTGCTTTTATCTTACACCAACATTATGGATATGTTTTTTAGCATCATTATAGGCTCAACTTATGCATCTTATTTAGTAAGTCAGCGTATTAATAAAGGTTTTGATAAATTTATAATCCTTACATTCCACATCACCCTTGCGGCTTTCTTTTTATTGCCTTTTTTTCCGGCTTACAGCGGGCCGGTTCCAACAGAATTTAAATTTTATTTCTGTATCGAAACCATTGCCATTTTATTTACCATTTTTCCGTTATTCCTTAATTTATATGCACTTTCAGGAATTAATTCTTCAACAGTTGGAATGCTTTTAAACATAAATCCCATGATTGCGTTTCTTCTGGCAATGTTCTTTTACAAAGAGCCATTTAACTTCATTCAGATTATCGCATACGGAATTGTTTTTCTGGCAGTTTTAGTATTTAATTCACATCATATTTTTGCCATCAGGCAAAAGTTTGCTACAATATCCAAAGACTCTAAATAACGTGAGGTAGCTTATATTTTTTATTGGTTTAAAATATAAATTACCAGAATCTTAACAGGATATTCGAACAGGAATGAGTATTTTCATTCCTGTTTTTTTTATGGAAAAGATAAAGTTTTTAGCCACGAATTACATTTTGTTACAAAATATAATTCGTGAAAATTAGTGCAATTCGTGTCAAATAAAAAATCCTTTAATTTGTAGCAGAGTTATTCAAATTAATTCAAACCATACTTTAAAATGCACGACAGACTTTTAAATTTAATTCAGGAAATTATAAAAATAGATGAAACAGACAGGATCATGGCTGAAAGTTTTTTCGAACCTGTGTTTTTTGATAAAGGTCAGATTTTAGAAATCGAAAACAAACCCGTTAAGTATCTGTATTTTATAAATTCCGGTTTTATACGCATCTTTTATAATGAAAATGGCGTTCAGATTACCACTCATATCAATTGTCCGTCAGGGTTTATCACTTCTTTTAACAGCTTTATAAACGGTACTGCTTCCCATGATAACGTCGAATGTATAACTCCGTGTCAGGTGCTGCGCATTACGAAAAGCAATTTTGACACCCTTTGCCAAAAAAGCCCAAAATGGGCAGATTTTGCCAGAATTATTTATGAAAAATCGGTTATCTATAATGAGCAGCGAACCAGAGATATCATGAATCTATCAGCAGAAGATCGCTATTTAAACCTATTAAAATACAATCCGGATATCATTAAAAATGTACCGCTTCAATACATTGCCTCTTTTATTGGAATCAAACCTGAAAGTTTAAGCCGAATCAGAAAAAAACTGATTTCCTAACATAGGTCAAGTAGAATGGTTTAGTTATGACTGAATTTTGCTTCAGAAAATAACTAGAAAATGAAAACAATAAAAAACAAAACGGCATTAATTACCGGAGCATCATCCGGCATTGGAGAAGCTTTTGCTTATGAATTGGCAAAACAAGGAACAAATCTTATTTTAACAGCCCGATCAGAAGATAAATTAGATCTTCTGGCTACTAAAATTTCAAAAGAATATCACGTAAAAGTAAATGTTTTTGCTGGTGATCTTTTGCAAAAAGATACGCCATACAAATTGTACAATCAAATAAAACAGGCAGGTTTATCTGTAGACATTCTGATAAACAATGCAGGATTTGGCAAATGGACCAATTTTTTGGATGAAAGTATTCAGGAATATGAAGATATGATCGAAGTAAACATCAATGCACTCGTAAAACTTTGTCATTTGGTACTGCCGGATATGCTGAAAAAAGGTGATGGCGGGATCATTAATGTTGCTTCAACCGGAGCATTACAGCCATGTCCGTATGTAGCTGCTTATTGTGCAAGCAAATCGTTTGTGCTAAATTTTTCGGAAGCACTTTATGGCGAATATCATAAAAAAGGATTGACGATAACGGCGCTTTGTCCGGGGAATACCACAACTGGTTTTCAATCTGTTGCAAGAGCAAACACAAAAGGTATGACAGCAGATACACCCGAAGAAGTTGCTAAACAAGGAATCAAAGCACTTCTAAAAAACAAAAGCTTTAAAATTGTTGGAGCAATGAATTATGTTCAGTCATTTTTGCCGAGATTCTTAGCCAGAAAAGCAATGATTAATGTCGTAAGCGCCATGATGAGCAGTAAAGTAAACGGATAAAAAACGATTATCGTTTTTAGATTACCTGCCTAACATAATGCATATATTAAGAGAATCTTAACGTACTTTAAGTGAAATTTCTTTAATTTAACAGAAGTAAAAATTAAGATTCTCTATGAAAAATATCAAACTTCAAGCCTTTATTCCTTTATTCTATTTAGTGTGGTCCGATGATTTGCTGACTCAGAAAGAGTTTGTCACGATTCAAAAATTTATCAATGATCTGACCTGGCTTTCGCCCGAAGAAAAACAACAACTGCTTTCAAGAGTAGACATCTCAAATCCGCCTTCGCGAAATGAACTCTCACAATGGAAATCAGATATAGAAAACAGTATTCAGAATAAAGAAGATATCAAATCAATCTTTGATATTGCCGAAGCCCTTTCAGAAAAAGACACTGATATTTCGACTTTAAAATCAAGTTTTATAAAGCTGGAAAATGATCTTGGTATTTTAGGCGAAGAAGCACTTCAGAATTTTAAAACAAAAGCCGGTTCTTTTACGGCAAACTTTCAAAACAACTCAGATTTTGATATTCAAAAAATAACAACACTTTTAAATGGTAAAGAAACTGCGATAATCAACAAAGTAAAATCAGTTATTTCAAGACCTGAATTTGCTTACGAAACTTCGACAGATATCAATGTATATCGTCAGACCGTGTACAAATGGTGTAAAATTTTAGCAGAAGAAAATCTCGGAAACATGGCTTATCCAAAACAATATGGAGGAGGAGAAAACATAGCCGATTATTTTGCCATAATGGAAACGCTGAGTTATCACGATTTGAGTTTAGTAATTAAATTTGGTGTTCAGTTTGGGCTTTGGGGCATGAGCGTGCAATCGTTAGGAACAGAGAAACATTATGCCAAATACCTAAAAGATATTGGGACATTAAAAATTCCGGGTTGTTTTGCGATGACCGAAACACATCACGGTTCAAATGTAAAAGGTTTAGAAACCACAGCAACCTACAATCATAACGATCAAACGTTTACCATTCATACCCCAAACAAAAATGCTCAGAAAGAGTATATTGGTAATGTAGCAGTTCACGGGCAAATGGCAACTGTTTTTGCTAAACTTGTTATCGACGATCATGATTATGGTGTAAATGCATTTGTGGTGCCGCTACGGGATACGAACGGAAATACCTTAAATGGCGTTACAATTGGCGATTGTGGACACAAAATGGGATTAAATGGTGTAGATAACGGAACAATCAGCTTTGATCAGGTTGTAATTCCGAAAGAAAATATGCTGGATCGTTTCGCTTCTGTGAATGATAAAGGAGAATTCGAAAGCCCGATTCCGAGCGATAACAGACGATTTTTTACCATGCTGGGAACCTTAGTTGGCGGACGAATCGGGATTCCGCGTTCTGCTTTGGCTGCAGCCAAATCCGGATTGACAATTGCGATTCGCTACAGCGATCAGCGACGACAATTTGGACCAGAAGGCGGATCTGAAGTTCCAATTTTGAATTACAGAATGCACCAGCGCCGATTAATTCCGCCATTGGCTAAAACCTATGCCGTTCATTTTGCATTGCAATATCTTACGAATCGTTTTCTAAACAGAACCGAAGCCGAAATGCAGGAAATCGAAGCTTTGGCAGCCGGAATGAAATCTTATTCGACCTGGAGTACGAGAGATATTCTGCAAGAATGCCGTGAAGCCTGTGGCGGAAAAGGCTATTTGTCTGAAAACCGAATCGATGCTTTAAAAAATGATACTGAAATATACACGACTTTTGAAGGCGATAATACCGTTTTGATGCAATTGGTAGCCAAAAATCGTTTGTCTGAATTTAGAAAAGCATTCGGAGAAATGGGGTCTTTGGGAATTATTAATTATGTATATGAAAACGCCAAAACCGCTATTACAGAAAAAAATCCAATTGCAACCCGCAAAACCGATGATGAACATTTACTGGACGAAGAATTTCATTTGCAGGCTTTTATTCACAGAGAAAAAACAATATTAGCATCTGCCGCAAGACGTATCAAAAAACTAGTAGACGGAGGTTTAGAACCTTATGATGCTTTTAATGTAGTGCAACACCAAATGATCGATGTAGCTCAGGCGTATTTAGAAAGAGTTGTTCTGGAGCAGTTTCAGCTGGCAATAAAAACGGTCGAAGACGAAAAATCAAGACAAATATTAAAAAAACTAAATCAGTTATATGCGCTTTCTCAGATAGAAAAAAACAAAGCGTGGTATCTTGAAGATGGTTATATGGAAGCAGTTAAAACCAAAGCAATCCGTAAAATGGTCAATCAGCTTTGTTGGGATATTAGACCAGATGTTGTTTCGCTAGTCAATGCTTTCGATATTCCGGAGAGTTGTCTGGCGGCACCTATTGCGGTTAAATAATATTTTTGAATGAGGGAGTAAAGATTAAAGAGTAAAGATTAAAGAGTAAAGATTAAAGAGTAAAGAGAATAGATATAATCTTTATGTAAAGCTTTGTCAAAGTCTTTCTTTTACGAAGAAGCATTCAGTAAAAATAGCCACGAATTCACGAATTTTTTCTAATTAGTTTTCCTGAAAATTCGTGAATTCGTGGCTATTTTTTATTACAAAAAAGTAATTTACTTATAAAAGGCGTTTTTGAATCTTAATTTGTTGGCAGTTAGATATTTGTTTTTGTTAGGACAAGAGATCGTTGTTGTTATTTCTGTTATATCACAAAGTATTTAAAACCCTTTTCAGATCATTGTTTTATTGAAATAAGTCGCCCTTTCAAAATCTTTTATATTGATTGAAATTACCGGGACTTCAGGTAAAATAGTATTCAACGATGTAACAATGGCTTTGGATAATCGACTTTTTTGATCGGTATCACGACCTTCCATAATATATCCAAAAACATGGATAAAATCATTTAAGGAATTTCCGTTATTGTAATAACTAAACGGATTGATTCTCACTTTAATTTCAGATTCAACAAAAAGTCCGGTTGACATTGCAGCGTTAAAAACTTCCTGCATAATATCATCGGCAGATTTTAAACGTATTACATTCTCGGAGCAGTCAATAACAAAGTGGGGCATATCTGTTTCGTTTAGATTAAAAAATTGAAGACCATCAAATTTACAAAAGCAAAGTTTTTTTTAGTTGATTTTTTGTTACAAAATGCAAAATTTAAGACTTATAAATAATTCATCTTTTATGTGATCACTTTGTTATATTTGTAAGTCTCATTATATCTTTAAATTCGTTTTGAAAAATTACTTGTTGCTTTGTTTTTTAGTTTTCTTAGGAAGTCCTGTTTATTCATCTGACAGCACTGATACTATTATAGCCAAGCTAAATGACGCCCTTAGAAACAAAGGCCATTACGTTCGGTTAAAAGAAGAACGTATCCTGAATTTTAAAAAGATAAAATCAGCAGATTTAACTAAAGAACAGGAATACAATTACAACAAAACCTTATATACTGAATACCAAAAATTCAATTCAGATTCGGCTATTTTATATGTAAAAAAGAATCTCAAAATTGCCAGTGAACTTCAGAACAAAGAGTTATTAAACCTTGCCAATCTGGAATTAGTTACACTTTATTCTTCTTCAGGAAAATACCGTGAATCTGAGGCTATCTTAAAAAGCATCGATAAAAAAACATTATCAACAGCATTATTGCAAAATTACTACGTTGCCTATCGCGAGTTTTTTGAACATTATGCTGCCAATAGTTATGACATCAAATACATTCAGCAAATACAAAAATATCGTGATTCTTTAGTGACCATTTTAGAGCCTAATACACTCAACTATAGAATTACGCGGATTCAGCAAATCATGTCCAACAAAAAGTTTAAAGTTGCAGAGAAGCAATTGTTAGAGATATTTGGAGATATTAAAGATGATAATCCGCAGTATGCAATGGTTACTTATCTTTTGGGTAAAATTTACGAAGCCACAAAGCAATTAGAACTAAGAAAGAAATATTATGCACTTTCGGCAACTTCAGATATAAAAAATGCCAACAAAGATAATGCTTCACTTCAGGAACTGGCACTTGTTTTTTATGAAATAGGAGATGTTGATATGGCTTATAAATTAACCCAGTCAGCTATCGAAGATGCACTTTACTGTAATGTTCAGTTTCGTACCTTATTAATGTCTGAGGTATATTCGATTATCAATACCGTTTATTTAGAAAGAGAAGCCAAGAGAAAAACCGAATTGCAATTGTATCTTTTATGTATCAGTTTACTTTCGGCATTTTTACTCGTAGCCATTATTTATGTTTACAAACAAATGAAAAAAGTATCCAGAATTAGGGGAGAACTTTTCATTACGAGTCAAAAATTAGCCGAATTAAACAAAGACATTACAGAAACTAACAATCAGTTGCAGGAACGTAATGCACAGTTATCAGAATCAAATCATGTTAAAGAAGAATATATCGCGCACTTTTTCAGCCTTTGTTCTACCTATATCAACAAACTTGAAAACTATCGCATCATTTTAAACAAAAAAGCAACGGCAAAACAGTTCGACGAAATTTATAAAATGCTAAAATCAACTACTTTGGTTGATAACGAACTCGAAGAATTGTACAAGAACTTTGATATTATCTTTCTGAATTTATATCCCACTTTCGTGAAAGATTTCAACGCACTTTTGATCAAAGAAGAACAGATTGTTTTAAAGCAAGGTGAACTGCTCAATACCGAGCTTCGTATTTTTGCTTTGATTCGTTTAGGAATTAACGACAGTGTAAAAATTGCAGCGTTTCTGAGATACTCCTTAAGCACAATTTATAACTATAGAACCAGAGGCCGAAATAAAGCCGCAGTTTCCCGAAATGATTTTGAAGAAATGGTCATGAAAATTGGCTTAATTTCATTGAAAGTCTGAAAAAATATTTTAAAATCACTACTTTTTTTGGCTTATATTTTTTATTAAGTATTTGTTATTCAGTTGTTTAATTTTTTATTTCACTACTTTTTTTCGTTTAAAAATTCAAAACGAACTATAACGTTTTAGCTTTACACTATTATTAAAAAGGTCATATAACCCTATACAACCTTTGATTGTAAATTAAATGCTTTAATAAATTATTAGTTATGTTTAAAAACGTTAAAACAATTGTTGTTTTACTTTTGTTGAGCTCTATTGGTGTAAATGCACAGAATAAAGTTCCGGTTTATCTGGATGATAAAAAGCCAATTAATGAGCGTGTTGAAGATGCTCTTAAAAGAATGACAACCGAAGAAAAAATTGCCATGATTCATGCGCAGTCAAAATTTAGTTCGCCGGGAGTAAAACGTCTGGGGATTCCGGAAAACTGGATGACCGACGGACCACACGGAATTCGTACTGAAGTAAAATGGGACGAATGGGATCAGGCAGGCTGGACAAATGATTCTTGTATTGCATTTCCGGCTCTTACCGCACTTTCTTCAACCTGGAACAAAGAGTTATCTTCTTTATATGGCAAATCAATTGGAGAAGAAGCACGTTACCGTAATAAAAATGTATTGTTAGGACCTGGAGTAAACATCTACAGAACACCATTAAACGGGCGTAACTTCGAATATATGGGAGAAGATCCTTTTCTTGCTGCAAAAATGGTAGTTCCTTATATTAAAGGAGTACAGGCAAACGGAGTTGCTGCCTGTGTAAAACACTTTGCTTTAAATAATCAGGAAACAAAACGTAACTCAGTAAATGTAATTGTTGATGATCGTGCTTTATACGAAATCTATTTGCCTGCTTTTAAAGCTGCCGTTCAGGAAGGTGATGTTTGGGCAATTATGGGTTCATACAACAGATATAAAGGACAGCAATGTTGTCATAACGAATTTTTGCTTAATGATATTCTTCGCGGAGAATGGGGCTTTAAAGGAGTTGTGGTTTCAGACTGGGGCGGTGTTAGTGATACTAAACAATCTATCTACAATGGTTTGGATATGGAATTTGGCTCATGGACAAACGGACTTTCATGGGGAACAAGTAATGCCTATGACAACTATTACCTGGCAAAACCATACTCAGAAATGATTCGTAAAGGCGAAGTGGGAACAAAAGAATTAGATGAAAAAGTACGTCGTATTTTACGTTTATCTTTCTTGACAACAATGGACAGAAACCGTCCGTTTGGATCTTTTGGTACACAAGAACATGCAGATGCTGGTCGTAAGATTGCCGAAGAAGGAATTGTATTACTTCAGAACAACAATAACATTTTACCAATTGATCTTTCTAAAACAAAGAAAATCGCTGTTATTGGTGAAAATGCAATCAAAATGATGACTGTTGGAGGAGGAAGTTCTTCACTAAAAGCAAGATACGAAATTACACCTCTTGAAGGATTAAAGAAAAGAATTGGAAACCAGGCTGAAATCGTTTATGCCCGTGGTTATGTTGGAGATCCAACCAGTAATTATAACGGAGTAGTAGCAAAAGTAAGTTTAGAAGACAAACGTTCTCCAGCAGAGTTAACTGCTGAAGCTCTAAAAGTAGCTAAAGATGCTGATATCGTTCTTTTTATTGGAGGTTTAAATAAAAGCGATAATCAGGATGCAGAAGGACATGACCGTAAAGAATTAGGTTTACCATATGGTCAGGATAAATTAATTGCTGACTTAGTTAAAGTAAATAAAAACATTGTTTTTGTAAATATTTCAGGAAATGCTGTGGCAATGCCGTGGGTAAAAGAAGTTCCGGGAATTGTACAAGGATGGTTTTTAGGTACAGAAGCAGGAAATGCTTTGGCTAATGTTTTAGTTGGAGATGTAAATCCTTCAGGAAAATTATCATTCACTTTCCCGGTTAAATTATCAGATAACGGAGCTCACGCTTTAGGAGAATTTCCTGGTGGAGATGAAGTAAAATATAACGAAGGGATTTTTGTAGGTTACCGTTGGGCTGACAAACAAAAGGTAAAACCATTATTTTCTTTTGGACACGGATTAAGCTACACGACTTTTGCATACGGAAAAGTAACTGCTGACAAAAAACAAATGGCAGCAAGCGACAAGATTACATTTTCTGTTACGGTGAAAAATACAGGATCAAGAGAAGGTTCAGAAGTCGTTCAGCTTTATATCAGCGATTTAAAATCTTCATTACCACGTCCGGTTAAAGAATTAAAAGGATTTGAGAAAATTTCGCTTAAAGCGGGAGAAGAAAAAACAGTAACTTTTACAATCGATAAAACTGCTTTAAGCTTTTTTGATGATAAAAAACACGACTGGGTTGCAGAACCGGGAGCTTTTGAAGCTATCGTTGGAGCATCTTCTACAGATATAAAATCTAAAGTGGGCTTCTCACTACAATAATTTTATTATTTCTAAATTGGTTGGTTTGTAAAGCTGCAAGTGTAAAAAGTTGCAGCTTTGCTTTTATGAGTTTAACCGTTTAAATTTTTTTACCATTAAGATATTAAGTTAATTAAGATTTTGAGCTTAATATCTTAATGGTTCATATAAAAACACCTTAATTGTTTAATTACTATGAAAAAAGTTATACTTGGTGCTATCACTTTGTTTTTAGCGCAAAACCTTTCGGCGCAAAGCCTCAATAAAATGCAATGGTTTAATGAACCTGAAAAATGGGAAATTAAAAACAATGCCTTAATTATGAATGTAACGGCAAACAGTGATTACTGGCGAATTTCGCATTACGGATTCACTGTTGATGATGCTCCGTTTTATTACGCTACTTATGGCGGAGAATTTGAAGCCAAAGTAAAAATTACCGGAAATTATATCGCCCGTTTTGATCAGATGGGATTAATGCTTCGCATCGACGAGAAAAACTATATTAAAACCGGAGTTGAATTTGTAGACGGAAAATTTAATATTAGTACAGTTGTAACGCATGATAAAAGCGATTGGAGCGTAACAACTTTAGACAAAGCACCACCATTTGTATGGATTAAAGTCGTAAGACGTTTAGATGCTGTTGAGGTTTTCTTTTCGTATGATGATAAAAATTACATCCTGACGAGAAATGCACCTTTACAGGATAATACACCGGTTATGGTAGGTTTAATGGCAGCATCACCAGATGGGAAAGGTTTTGAAGCTAAATTTGAGAACTTCAAAGTAACACATTTGCCGGATCAACGCAGATTAGAATGGCTTAAAAATCATCAATAATGTAAGACGCAAAAAGTAAATTGAAAGATGTATATTGCTAATTGAAAAGAGACAAATATTATATTTCACATTTCACCAAAAACTAACCTTTAAACCACCAAAAAACTTTATGAGTTCAACTTCTATTGACATTCAACCTAAAAAACATTATGAAATTCTGGACGGACTACGAGGAGTAGCCGCAGTTCTGGTTGTTATTTTTCACATTTTTGAAGCTTTTAATGAAGGAAGCCGATTTAAACAAATTATGAATCACGGTTATCTTGCTGTTGATTTCTTTTTTCTTTTATCAGGATTTGTTGTAGCCTATGCTTATGATGACCGTTGGGGAAAACTAACCCAATGGGAATTTTACAAACGACGTTTAATTCGTTTGCAGCCCATGGTTATTATGGGAATGGTTTTGGGAGCCATTTTTTATTACTTTCAGGAATCAAGTGTTTTTCCTCAAATCGCTACTATGCCGGTTTGGAAATTACTTTTAACCATGGTAATCGGATTTACATTGCTTCCAATTCCGCCATCAATGGAAATTAGGGGATGGGGCGAAATGCATCCGCTTAACGGACCTGCATGGTCACTTTTCTTTGAATACATTGCTAATATTTTATATGCTTTAATCTTTCGTAAATTCTCGAATAAAGTTTTAGGATTCTTTGTTTTAATATTTGCAGCAATGTTGATTAATTATACTGTTTTTGGACCAAAAGGAGATGTTATTGGCGGCTGGTCTTTAAATCTGGAACAAATGAATGTTGGTTTTACCCGTTTACTATATCCGTTTTTTGCAGGAGTTTTACTTTCGCGTTTAGGAAAACTGATCCACGTAAAAGGCGCTTTCTGGATTTGCAGTATTATGATAATTGTGATCTTTTCGATACCAAGAATTGGTGACGAAAACAGCTTATGGATGAACGGTTTATACGAATCAATTGCTATTATTCTATTATTCCCTTTAATTGTGGCAATTGGAGCAGGAGGAGAGATTAAGAATCCGGTGTCTGTTAAAATATGTAAAGCTCTGGGAGATATTTCATACCCAATTTATATTATTCATTATCCATTAATCTATTGGTATATGGGCTGGGTAATAGAAAATAAAGTTCCATTAAAAGACGGTTATCTTCCGGGAATCGGGGTATTACTTGCAAGTATTACCATCGCTTATCTGTGTTTGAAATTGTACGATGAACCTGTACGCAAATGGCTTCAGAATAAATTTCAAAAAAGAAAAGTTTCTTTGTAAAAGAAGGTTCAAAAGGTGCAGAGAGGCAAAGGTTCAGAGTTGAAAATTATTACTTTGAATCTTTGTAACGCTGAATTTTTCGAAAAATATTGAATTTCTAAATTTTGTTAGTTATAGACATTCAAAAAAGGGATAAACTTAATTGTTTATCCCTTTTATATTTTATAATAGTTCATAGAAATTTCTCTTTCCAATTTTGATTTTTGTTTTCTTTTCTAATGCAATTATTTCGAATGGATTTATGATTTTTTCATTATTAATCTGAACTGCGCCACTTTCAATCAATCTTCTGTTGGCCGATTTCGTAATGTCATTTTTAATTAAAGAACAAAGATTAATTAAGGTCATCTCGTTCTTTTCATTTTTTAAAGAAGATATCATAATCGAGGTAAATGATTTTGACTCCAAATTTTTACTTTGAAATTGATTAGTAAAGAATTCCTCAGCTTGTTCGGCGCTATTTTTATCATGGTACTGAGTGATAATATTCTTCGCAATCAACTTTTTAATTTTCATTGGATTATCATTTTCCAGTCTTTTTTTGATTTCTTGTTTTTCTTCTAATGAAAAATCGGTTGTTAATTCCAGGAACTCTAAAATAAGATCATCAGGAATCGACATTGTTTTCCCAAACATTTCGTTTGGCTCATCGATTAATCCAATTGTATTGTGCAATGATTTGCTCATTTTTTCTTTTCCATCAAGACCTTTTAACAATGGCATGCACATTACAATTTGCCCTGGCATGTTGAAATTTTCCTGTAATTGTCTTCCCATCGTACAATTGAATAACTGGTCTGTGCCACCCATTTCTATATCAGTATTGATTTTAACAGAATCAAAACCCTGTAAAATTGGGTAAACCAACTCGTGCATTGCAATTGGTGTATTCTCTGTAAATCGTTTGTTAAAATCATTTCTATGCATCAGTTGAGCAACTGTAACATTTGACATGATCTGAATTATTTCAGAAAAAGACAGTTCATCCAGCCATTCTGAATTAAAAACGATTTTTGCTTTCTCAACATCAATAATTTTCGACAATTGCGAAATATAAGTTTCGGCATTGTGTTTTACTTCTTCAATACTCAATGGTTTTCGACTTTTGTTTTTTCCAGTAGGATCACCAATTCTGGCAGTAAAACTTCCTACTACGATTACAATTTGATGACCTAGGTCCTGAAATTGTTTTAGTTTTTTCAAAACAACGGCATGTCCCAAATGCAAATCGGGAGCAGTTGGATCAAAACCAAGTTTGATAATTAATTTTCTGTTTTCTTTTTCAGCTAGATTTATTTTTTCCTTCAGACCATTTTCAGGCAGAAAAATTGCTACATTTTCTTTAAGTTTTTGAATTGTTTCCATTTTTTTGAAAATAAAAAAGCCCGGACAAAATGCCCGGGCTTTAAGGTTGATATATAATTTATTCTTTTAATTTACAATCGTGAATACGTTGAATTATATGCATAGCCTTTCCGAGCAAGTATTATTGCATGATAATAAGTGCTGAAAAAAGGAAGGCGTAATATGCTGTTAAGGAATTTCATGACCGCAAAGATAAAATTTTTAATTATGCTATTCAAAAAAACTTTGCCCCTCAGAACCTTAGCCTCTTTGAACCTTTATAAAATTTATTCTAAAACCAATGCTCCTAAAGCCTCTTTACTAAAACCTTTCAATTGATCTGTTTTTCCGGCTTTGATTTTAGCCACCCAGTTTGGATCAGATAAAAGAGGTCTTCCTACAGCAACTAAATCAAAATCGCCTCTGTCGAAACGTCTGTTTAATTCCTCTAAAGAAGTTGGTTGAGAACTTTCTCCTGCAAATGCGCCAAAGAAATCTCCCGAAAGGCCAACAGAACCTACTGTAATAGTTGGAGCTCCGGTTACTTTTTTAGCCCATCCTGCAAAATTCAAATCAGATTCTTCAAATTCAGGTTCCCAGAAACGACGTTGTGAACAGTGTAGAATATCAACTCCGGCATCAACAAGAGGTGTAAGCCAGGTTTCTAACTCCTGTGGATTTTTAGCCAGTTTATAATTGTAATCAGAAGGCTTAAACTGAGAAAATCGCATAATTACAGCAAAATCATTACCCACTTGCTTTCTGATTTCTTTTATCACTTCAATAGCAAAACGATTACGTTCCGGTAATGTTTTTCCGCCGTAAATATCAGTACGTAAATTTGTTTCGGCTCTAAAGAACTGATCGATTAAATAACCGTGCGCACCGTGAATTTCGATCGTATCAAAACCTAATCTTTTAGCATCAGCGGCAGCTTTACCAAAAGCAATAATAGTATCTTCAATATCTTTTTCAGACATTGTATTTCCATTGCTGAAATCAGGTCGGTTTAATCCTGACGGACCTTCAAAAGGTACTGACGGAACCCATCCTGAGTGGTGATTGTCCATAATTCCCATATGCCAGATTTGTGGTCCCATTTGACCTCCGGCAGCATGAACTTCATCAATCACTTTCTTCCAGCCTTTAAGAGATTCATCTCCATAAAAGTGAGGAACATTTGCATCATTTGATGACGAAGGTCTGTCGATAACAGTTCCTTCAGATAATATTAAACCAACTTCACCTTCAGCTCTTTTTTGGTAGTAAGAAGCTACTTCGTCAGTTGGAACTCCGTTTGGAGAAAATGAGCGCGTCATTGGCGCCATTACGATTCGGTTTTTAAGATTTAACGTTTTTAAGTTAAATGGCGAAAACAGGTTGTTTGTACTCATAGTAATTTACAAATTAGATTGAATTAAGTTACTGAGTGCTTCAAAGGCACCTTCGTTGCGTTTATAGTAAGTCCATTGTCCAACACGTTTAGATTCGATGAATCCGGCACGTTGTAAAATAGACAGGTATTCAGAAACTGTTGATTGTGTCAGACCAGCCTTGGCCTGAATTTGTCCCACACAAACCCCATGTTCAAATCCGCCATGTTCCAGCTGACCAGGAAAGTTGATTTCGGGTTCCTTTAGCCATTCCAGCATTTGCAGTCTGGACTTGTTAGAGAGTGCTTTAAAAATTTCTATTGGTTCCATGCTGCAAATATATCGACTTTTCCCGATATACCAATTTAAAGAAATGTTTTTAGCATAATTTTATGATGGAGAAGAGTGAAGTTGAATTAAATACCGGAAGATTTAATAAAGAAAATTTATATTTGCCTTTACGAGATTAAAACGTTAACCCCAAACAAATAAACTTAATCAATTATGAAAAAAACATTACTTATTTTAGGATTCTTATGTTGTGTTATAACCAGTTTAAAAGCACAGGTTGTAGGTACAGATATTGGAGATATTGCACCAGAAATAGACCTTCCGGATACAAAAGGAAATTCAGTAGCACTTTCTTCTTTAAGAGGAGACATTGTTTTGGTCGACTTTTGGGCATCGTGGTGTGGACCATGCATCAAAGAACAACCGGAATTGATAAAACTAAGCAATACTTATGCAGGTAAGTTTTCTATTTACAGCGTTTCGATGGATACCAAAAAGCCACTTTGGCTGGCTGCAATTGCCAAACAAAAACTGACATGGACACAAGTAAGTGATTTAAAATACTGGAGTTCTCCCGTTGTTGGCGATTACAAATTACAATCTGTACCGCTGAACTTTTTGATTGATAAAAACGGAATTATCCTTGCCAAAAACATTCATGGAAATGCTTTGAATGAAAAGCTTAAAAGTTTGTTAACGGCTCAATAAAAAATAAAAACGAATAGAAACTTTGAGTATATTGCCATTTCGAAAATACATGTAATAACAATAAAATCTGAATGTCAATTATGATACAAAAGTCGATACTGGTGTTTGTTGTACTGTTTTCATTTCATTGTAATGCACAAACAATGGAAACAGTGAATCAATTGAAATCCTCTTATCAGCATTGCTTAAACAGTGGAAATGGCATGAAAAATTGCTCAATTGAATATTACAATCAATCCGATAGTCTGCTCAATATTTCGTATAAAAATTTAAAGCTTAAGCTAAGTTCTAAAGAACAATCGAAATTGAAAAAAGAACAGCAGGACTGGATTAAGAAACGGGATCTGTATTTCGAAAAAGTATATTCGGACACCAAAAAAGAAGGTCATTTTACTGAAGGAAGCAGCGATTTTGATATGGTTGTTTTTGATGAAAAAGCAAATTATGTTTTTGCCAGAGTAAAAGAACTTATTAGAAGAATATAAAATTGATTGAATGGAATCAAAATTAAGTATAGCTGAATTCAGAGCAAGATTAAAAAACAATACTGAAATTGGTTCTTTAAAAATAAACTTAAGTCTGTTTAGAATTTTTCCCAGATTTGGCGGATTAAAACCTTTTTATGGGCTTTTTGATGACAAAAGTTTTCGTTTAACTATAAACTCAGCAACATCACCCACATTTTTTATTGTAAGAGGCAGTTATAAAAATATTGATAACAGGCTTCAGGTAAATTATATTGTTGAGCCAAACAGTAAATTACAATCGATCTGGGCAAAATTTTCACCTATAATCCTTCTTATAGTAATTAATCTGTTTTTTATTCTATTTGCAAAAGGACTTAGGAGAGCTTCTACCATTGTGAATTTGTTTTTACTTTTTGTTATTTTCTATTCAAAATGGAAAGAAGAAAGAAGACGGAAAAAATTAGAGAAAAAGTTCATCAGGATTTTTGAAATTAAATAAAAATACCTTTGTCAAAGTTATAGACAAAGGTATTTTTGTTTAGAGGATAAGCTGAAACAAACTCAATTCAATCTGTCGGCATGGTTTCGTACACCGCCAAAACTATTCTTTAATAATTCTCTAATTTGAAATTGTGTTTTATTTCGGGTGATGTTTTTCCATTCGTTAAAATCAAAAATATGGATTTCCTGCGCATTCGGGTTGGTAACAAAAGAAAGTCTGTCAATCGAATACTTATAATATTTTAACTGGTGAGATACATGGCGATCCGGAACTACAATAAGAATTGTTTCCCATTCCAGGAAATTCTTAGGAACATCTTCTCTTTCTGTTAAACCAAGAGCTTCAAAAAAGGCGATGATTTTTTGATCATTAAGTTTATTAATCTTCTGATCAACGCGTTTAATGGTGCTAATAAGTTTACTTTCATCATTAATAACACTCATAATAATAGCTCGTTTTTCTAATTTTATTTTAATTCAATTATAAAATTACATCAAAACAAAATAATTTGATAAAAGAGAGGCAATAGAATGATTCTAAATTTTAACATTCGGTGTTATTGAGTTGTATATCAAATAGTAATATTGGTTTTTGGCAGCTTTCTGAAATCGTAAATATCAACTTTTATGTTTACAAAAACGAACTAATATTGTTGTCAGCGATCATATTTTGATAAAATACTATTAATTCTGTTCGTTTAAAATCTATATTTTTATCGCACTGGCTAACCACATTATCTATGAAAACTATTTCCCTGAAAGCATTACTCCTGTATTTTGTCTGTTTAATTTCGATCCATTCGTTTGCTCAGGATAAACAGGAAAGGCAATTAATCCTGATAGATAAAGACTGGCGCTTTTCATTAGGTCATTCTTATGAAACACAAAAAGATTTTGGTCATGCCGAAGGTTATTTTTCCTACTTATCGAAAACAGGTTTTGGCGATGGCCCGGCAGCACCGGGATTTGATGACAGGGCTTGGAGAAAACTAGATCTTCCGCACGATTGGGCTGTTGAACAGGATTTTAGCGAAAAAGGAAGTTTTAGCCATGGTTTTAAAGCTGCCGGAAAAGGCTTTCCTGAAAAAAGTATAGGCTGGTACCGAAAAAAAATAACCATTCCTGAAAGTGATCTTGGGAAGATTATCTCGCTAAAATTTGATGGTGTTTTTAGAAATTCAAAAGTATTTTTCAATGGTCATTTTCTTGGAACAGAAGAAAGTGGTTACAATGGTTTTGAATACGATGTAACAGCTTATGTAAATTATGGCGGAGAAAATACAATTGTTGTTCGTGCCGATGCTTCTATGGAAGAAGGCTGGTTTTATGAAGGCGCTGGAATTTACAGACATGTTTATCTTCAAAAAACAAATCCTTTGCATATAATCTCAAACGGAACTTATGTAATTGCTGAAATCAAAAATTCAAATGCCGGGGTTACAGCCGAAGTTACCATAGAGAATAAAGGAAATTATAAAGGTTCAATTGAAATAGTACAAACAATTTTAGATCCTTCCGGTAAGCAAGTTTCCAGTATTTCTGAAAACACATTGGCGCCGGATTTTTATAAAACAGCAAAAATCACTTCAAAATTACAAGTTTTAAATCCGTTATTATGGGATATTGATACGCCCAATTTGTATCTTTTACAGACTCAGATCAAACAAGAAGGTAAAATTATTGATAGTTATGAGACTAATTTCGGAATACGAACGATCCGTTTTGATGCTGAAAAAGGTTTTTTCTTAAACGGGAAACCTTTAAAACTAAAAGGAACCAACAATCATCAGGACCATGCAGGAATTGGTACTGCTTTGCCCGATGAATTACAATATTACCGAATAAAAAAGCTTAAAGAAATGGGCTGTAATGGGTATCGTTGTTCGCATAATCCGCCAACTCCGGAATTGCTCGATGCCTGTGATAAATTAGGAATGCTGGTGATTGATGAAACACGTTTGATGGGAATTAACGATTATCATTTGAACGATTTAAAGCGAATGATTGAACGGGATCGCAATCATCCAAGTGTTTTTTGCTGGTCTGTTGGAAATGAGGAATGGAATATTGAAGGCGGAATTGTTGGGGAACGTATTACTAATATAATGCAGGGATTTAGCAAAAGTATTGACCCAACAAGACCAGTAACAATAGGAATAAGCAGTGGTTTTAAAAGCGGAATCTCATCTGTAGTCGAAATTATGGGCTACAATTATATGGGAAATGGTGATATCGATGCGCATCGAAATGAGTTTAAAAATCAATCCGGAATGGGAACGGAAGAAGGTTCGACTTTTGCGACGCGGGGGATTTATTTTACTGATGATGCCAACCATTATCAAAGTGCTTATGATAAAAAGCCACGACCAACTTTTTACAGTATTGAAGAAGGCTGGAAGTTTTATGCGGCAAGACCTTATCTGGCTGGAATGTTTATCTGGACCGGTTTTGATTATCGTGGTGAACCAACACCTTATGGCTGGCCTTCGGTTACGTCGTATTTCGGAATGATGGATCTTTGTGGTTTCCCAAAAGACAATGTGTTTTATTTGAAATCCTGGTGGCAAAATGAACCCGTTTTACACCTCATGCCACATTGGAACTGGAAAGGAATGGAAGGAAAAGAAATTGATGTTTGGGTATATTCTAATTGTGATGAAGTGGAACTTTTCCTGAACCAAAAGAGTTTAGGAAAAAAGAAAATGGAGCAATACGGACATTTAGAATGGAAGGTAAAATATGCACCCGGAACATTGCAGGCTATTGGATATAAAAACGACAGGAAAATCCTAACTGAAATTCAGAAGACAACTGAAGATCCGGAATCGATTAAACTTTTAGTTGATGCACAAAATCCTTTAAAAGCTAATGTTGCTGTAGTAACAGTTGAAGTTTTGGATAAAAAAGGGTTGCAGGTACCAACAGCAAATAACGAAATTACATTTTCGATAAAAGGAGGAAAGATTCTGGGAGTTGGAAATGGTGATCCAACATCCTTAGAAAAAGATACTTTTATTGATGATATCACTTTGGTTTCTATAACTAATTTAAAAGAACAGCGATTATCAGAAACCAATTTGCCGCAGGAACAGCCTTCTTATTCACAAAATAATTGGGTAACAGCTTTTAAAGACCGGGATTATAAAAATCAGGCTTTGTCTTATGCTTATCAGGGTGAATTTGATTTGAAAAACAATTCTAAAAACAATAGTGTCAATTTTTTTTATAAGAAAATAGGAGTAGAGGCTGTAATTTTTGTTAACGGAAATAAAGTCACAGCAAGTGCAGAAGATGCTCAAAAATACATTTTAAAGACTGATATATTAAAAGAAGGGAAAAACATAATTTATATCATTGTAAAACCGCTTCAAAAAATAAAAGACTGGGATGTTATGAATACAGATCCGGGAATTATTCAGGTGATTACGCCATCAGATCCGTGGAAACGTAAATTGTTTAACGGTTATGCTCAGATTATTATTCAAAAAGATGAAAGTGATAGTGATGTTATTTTATCGGCTTCCGCCAAAGGACTAAAGGCAGATGTTTTAAACATTAATTTAAAGAATAAATAGCATTTAAAACAGATGTCGTTCTGTTGAGCTTAGAATAGAAATGTTTGCAGATTTTTATAAATATATCGTTCCGCTGGAGCTTTCCTTAAACCCCGGCGGGTGACATATAATTTAATGGATGAATTTAAATTTTAATGATCTGAAATAATCATGTTCGTTTTTGTTTTCTTTGATTTATTCATCACAAATAAAAGAAGCGGCAAAGTCAGGACAAAAAACAATCCAACAAGAAAAAAAGCATCTCTGTAACTTAATAGTGACGATTGTCTCATAATGACATTTTCTGTGAGTTTTAATGCTTTAAATTTGGCTTCATTATAAGCAAAACCTCTACTTTGAAAATATTTGATATAGGCATTTATTCGATCCATAGCGATTACATTATATTGCGTTACATTCGATACCAATTCGTTTCGATGAGCAGCAAATCGGTGTGCGATATAAGTATTAATGATTGATACACCGAAAGATCCGCCCAGTTGACGCATCATATTGTTGAGTGCTGCGCCTTGTCCGACATCTTTATCATCCAAAGAAGAAACGGCCAGCATTGTAAGCGGAACGGTAAGTAAAGCCATTCCCAGGGCTCGAAAAATAAGCGATGTGGCAACTTCGGCAGCACTTGTGTTTAAAGTCATTCCGGACATTCGCCAATTGAAATAAATAAACAAAAGAAATCCTGCTGCAATAATGATAACGGGAGAAACTCCTTTTTGTAAAAGTGTTCCGCATGTTTTTAAGGCAAGCAAAGCAAACAAAGCTCCCGGAAGTAAAAGCAATCCGGTTTGATAAGGAGAAAAACTTAAAAGACGTTGTGCCACAACGGGAGTTATATAGATCGAAATAAACATACCAAATCCTGTTACAAAAGTTAGAATCGCTGCTATACTCAGCGATTTACTTTTTAAAACCCTGAGGTTTACCACTGGATTTTCGATCGTTAACTCCCAATAAATAAAAGTAAGTAACGTACTAAGAGCAATTACGGTTAGCACCACAATATAGCGGGTTTCAAACCAGTCTTCGACTTCACCTCTTTCCAAAACCGTTTGCAAGGCACCAACGCCAATTGCTAATAAAGCAATTCCTGTCCAGTCGACTTTGGTAATTTCCGGTTTTACGCTTGGTTCACGCAATAGGAAATAACAGGAAATCGTTACTAAAATCCCAATGGGAATGTTGATTAAAAAGATCCACGGCCAATCGTAGTTTTCGGTAATATAACCGCCCAATGTTGGTCCAATCGTTGGACCAATGAAGATTCCTGCTCCAAACAAAGCACCTGCTGTGGATTGTTTGTCTTTTGGGAAAAGTTCAAAAACCACTACCTGCGAGATAGATAATAAAGCACCACCGCCAATTCCCTGAAAAAACCTAAAAAATACCAGCATCCAGATATTAGAAGAATGTCCGCACATAAAAGAACAAAACGTAAACAAAATAACCGAACCAATATAATAGTTTCGTCTGCCAAGATTAGCACTTAAAAAACTCGTTATAGGTATAATAATTACATTGGCAATAGCATAAGCAGTAATAACCCAGGAAGTATCTTCGAGTGTAGCGCCCAGGTTTCCGCTCATATGAGAAAGTGCAACGTTTACAATCGAAATATCAATTAATTCCATAATCGCAGCCAGAATAACGGTAAAAATGAGCAGTTTTCGGTTTAATGGTGTCATAAAATTATTTTATACCAATCGGTATATTTTTGGTTAAAAAAAAGTGTTGTTTTGTAAAATGTAAAATGTAAAATGTAAGTTGTAATAAATAACTAATACATAGAAACACAGTTCTTATGCTTAAAAAAGGCTGAAAATCTGTGTTTCTATGGATTTAAAATATTTACAATTCCTTTTTTACAATATTAGTTTTAAGAAGATTAGAAGTGGCTCTGGCTATTAATCTTGTTTGGTTGCTGTTCCAGATTTCGCATTGTGCGTTTACAATTTGTTTCCCTTTTCTGATAATGGCAGTCTTGGCAATAATAGTATCTCCAACAAAAGCAGGAGCAAAGTAGTCTACAACAAGATTTATGGTTGTATAAAAAGTTTCTTCATCAAGAGAGAACATCGTGGCGCCAATACAATCATCAGCAATTGCAGCGGTTACACCTCCGTGCAAACTCTTAACCGGATTCGACATTTCCTCACGAACTGTATATTTGAATGTAACGGTACCTGCTTCGGCAGCGACTACTATAGGTTTCATCCAAAGCATGAAAGGTGATGGCGATGCTGTAAATTCTCCGTCAATATGATTTTGTAATACTTGTAATCTTGTTTGTTTTTTCATTAAGTTGTGTAATTTAATTATAATACCAATTGGTATATTTTTAGTCAAAAAAATATATAATTATTCTAAGTCTTCGATGATTTTATTCAGCGAAAGCATGATAGTAGATAAGTGAGATAGATTTCCTGTAATTTTAGTAATCATAACAGCGCCTTCAATAATAGCAATAATGGTTAAGGCTGTTTTTTCAGGATCGATAGACTGGGATTTAAATTCACCGGCAGCAATTCCCTGTTCGATAATAGAAACTAATTTGTCTTTCCAGGAAAGAATTACATTTTCTACTTTCTTTTTTAAAATAGGATGTGTGTCGTCGGCTTCTGTGGCAGTATTAATGATAGGGCAGCCACCTTGTGTAAGCCTTAAATCATAATAGTCAGAATACAATCTTGGATATACCAGCAATTTGTCTTTAAAGCTGGTTTGCTTTTCGATTTCATTGGTAAAAGTATCCTGAAGTTTTTTTACATTAAATTTAAAAGCAGCAATCGCAACTTCGTCTTTATTTTCGAAATTACCATAAATGCTCCCTTTTGTAAGTCCGGTAGCAGTGGTAATATCACTCATAGAAGTTCCGCTGTACCCTTTCATGTTAAAAAGGGGAGCAGTTTTTTCTATAATAAATTGTTTCGTTTTCTCGGCTTTACTCATAATGGTAAAAAATAAGAGCACAAATATATACCGATTGGTATAATTATCCAATTTTTTGATGGTTTATTTTGTTTCAGGTTTCAGGTTTGAAGTTTCAGGTTTGAAATGAGAATAAAAATTAACCACAAAGTGCGCAGGTTTCTTTTTAATCTCGCAAAGCCTCAAAGCCTAAAAGTTTTTGTTTCATTGTGGCAATTTCAAAATACTAAGTGCGTAAAGCTAATTGACAAAGCTTTGCGCTCTTGGCGTTTGTCAAGACAATCTACTATAAAAAAGCTTTGCGCACATTGCGGTTAAATTCTAAACAATTCATTTTAAACCCGAAATCGTTTTTTTATGTTTGATTTTCATAACTTTGCCGCATGAAAGATCAATTAGAATTTCAAGCTTCTGAACTTGGTATAAACGATTTAAAGCTAAAAGGCTTTAAAGTCTATGAGGTAAACGGTGATGTGAGTAAAATTCCGACTTATAACCGCAGGGATTTTTACAAAATTTGTATCAATACCAGTAAGAGTCTTATTCATTATGCTGATCGCGGAATTGAAACGGACGGAACGATATTGTTTTTCGGAAATCCGATTATTCCGTATTCGTGGGAAATTATTTCGCCTGTTTATGAAGGATATGCCTGCGTTTTTACTGAAGAGTTTTTAAGGGCAAATGATCGTTCTGAAAGTCTCCATGAATCGCCTTTGTTTAAAATTGGCGGAACTCCTATTTTTACCTTATCTCCTGAACAAAAAGTGTTTATAGATTCACTGTTTCGAAAAATGATCGAAGAACAGGAAACGGATTATGTTTTTAAAGATGACTTAATCCGTAATTATATCAATCTGATTTTGCATGAATCGATGAAAATGCAGCCTACAGAAAATTTCTTTAAACATAAAAATGCGTCTTCGAGAATTACTTCCTTATTTCTGGAATTATTAGAAAGACAATTTCCTATTGAAACAAAAAATGAACCTTTGGCATTAAAAACACCTCAGGATTATGCACAGAGCCTGGCGGTTCACGTGAATCATTTAAACCGTTCTGTAAAAGAAGTAACCGGAAAACCCACTACGGCGCATATTACGGAGAGAATCATTGGCGAAGCCAAAGCATTACTGCAACACACAGATTGGAGTATTTCGGATATTGGATATTCGCTTGGATTTGAATATCCGAGTTATTTTAATAATTACTTTAAAAGACTCACCGGAACGATTCCAAAATCGTTACGATCCTAAATTGTTTCAAATTCTTAATTTTTTGTTTGATTATTGTTATTTCGGGTTGGCATTACTAAGCTAATTTTGCCCTGAAATAATTAGTATTAACCTCTATCGGTTTTTCGCTGACTAAATATAACTTCTATAAAGCGCATTCTAGCTTTCTAATTTAGTTTCCAGCACTGATATACAAAAACAAAATAATTATGAAAGAACCAGAAAATCAATTAAATGAAACTATTTTCCCAAAAGGAGATTTAGCTTCTGCGGATTATTTTACAGGAAAAGCATGGGTGAAGATGTTGGTTCCAAATGATCCGGTTTTAAATACTGCTGTGGGTAATGTAGTTTTCGAAGCAGGTGCGAGAAACAATTGGCATACACATCCCGGCGGACAAATCTTAATAGTTACAAAAGGAACAGGATATTATCAGGAAGAAGGAAAACCAATTCAGTTGCTTCAGGAAGGTGATGTAGTCAATATTCAGCCCGAAATTAAACATTGGCACGGAGCTTCACCAGATAACGAATTTACCCACATTGCTATTAGCACTAATACCGAAAAAGGTATAGTAGACTGGCTGGAACCAGTAACCGATGAACAATACAATAGCTTTAAATAATAAAAGTAAAAAGTGTTGTTTTTGGTGATCTAACGTTAATTAACGGTTTTGTTAGGTCTTATTTAAATAAAAAATCAATCTCAAAAAATCAATTTTATGTCAACACTTTATACTTCTGCTATTGAAGAGGGAAAAATCCCGAATACTTTTATGACTGGTGATGTTTCATATAAAAAACAAACCAGCAACATTCATCCGGATAATACGGTTATAAAAGAAGTGTCTTTTGAACCGGGTTCCAGATGTAATTGGCATATCAACGCAAGTTTACAATTATTTATCGCAACAGACGGAATTGGCTATTTTCAGGAAAAAGGTTCAGCCATTCGTTTGCTTCATAAAGATGAGGTAATTACAATTTTACCAGGCATAGAACACTGGTATGGCGCAACACCTTTTAGCCGTTTTTCACACATTAGTATTATTACAGAAATAGATAAAGGAAAAGGAATCTGGCTGGAAAGCGTTACAGACGAAGAGTATTTTAGTTTTGGAAAATAGTCTAAGTTGCTGAGTCGCTAAGGTTCTAAGAAAAAAAACTTATAACCTTAGTGTATCAGTACCTTAATAAAAACAAAAAAGCTTTGTGATATTGAAATCTGAAACAAAAAACAAACAATAAAAACAAATATTTTACATGGAAACAAAAAACATAAAAGCTTTTGGTACAGAAGCTGCCGAAGCGCCTTTACAAACATTAGACATTCAGCGTAGGGCGGTATTGTCTCATGATGTAGAAATTGAGATTTTATACTGCGGAATTTGTCATTCTGATTTACACTCTGCAAGAAACGAATGGCACGGAACTATTTATCCAATCGTTCCGGGGCACGAAATTGTGGGAAGAGTAGTAAAAGTGGGAGATCATGTTAAGAACTTTAAAGTTGGTCAACTGGCAGGAGTAGGATGTATGGTCGATTCCTGCAGAGAATGTGAGCATTGTAAAAATGATTTGGAGCAATTTTGTGATGAAGGAAGTACATTAACTTTCAATTCACCGGACAAACATTTAGGCGGACAGACTTTTGGAGGATATTCTCAAAGTATTGTTGTTGATGAAAATTATGTATTACACATTTCAGACAAATTAGATCTTGCGGGAGTTGCACCTTTACTTTGTGCCGGAATTACAACATATTCTCCTTTAAAACACTGGAAAGTTGGTCCCGGACAAAAAGTAGGAATCGTAGGTATTGGTGGTTTAGGGCATATGGGAATCAAATTGGCAAAAGCTATGGGGGCTCATGTGGTGGTTTTTACTACTTCATTATCAAAAACAGAAGATGCAAAACGTTTGGGTGCAGAC
The DNA here is from genome assembly GCF_001602525.1 of Flavobacterium chilense. Taxonomy (GTDB): domain Bacteria; phylum Bacteroidota; class Bacteroidia; order Flavobacteriales; family Flavobacteriaceae; genus Flavobacterium; species Flavobacterium chilense. The sequence continues at coordinate 984,211 of NZ_LSYT01000001.1, read as the reverse complement.
GAAGTAGTTTTGTCTACAGATCCGGAACAAATGGCAAAACATGCCAAAAGCCTGAATTTTATTCTGGATTGCGTTTCGGCAGAACACAATATCGATTCTTACCTGAATTTACTAAAAGTAGACGGAACATTAGCTTTGGTTGGAGCTCCAATGGATCCGCTTCCTGTAACTTCATTTAGCCTTATTTTAGGAAGAAGAAGTTTTGCTGGTTCTGCTATTGGCGGAATTGCCGAAACTCAGGAAATGCTTGATTTCTGCGCTGAGCATAATATCACTGCTGATATTGAAGTGATTGGTGTAAATGAAGTAAATGATGCTTACGAAAGATTATTAAAAGGTGATATTAAATATCGTTTTGTAATTGATATGGCTTCTCTTAAGTAACAAAGGTTCAAAGTAACAAAGGTTCAGAGGTTTATAAACTGTAAGCTTTTGCGCGAACTAAAAAGTTACACAGAATAAAAAAAGGTCTGACTCTATTTGAGTCAGGCCTTTTTTTATTCTTTTGGAAAACTTATACCATTTAATTATTAATTTTGAAAGTGAACCATTAATCCAGTTTTCCCTTGCAAAAATATCCGATTCCCGTTTTATCTGTTGGTAATATACTTGGAGAAGAAACTTTGGGTATTACCTTATTTCGCCATAGTGTTAAGGGAAGAAACGAATTTGAACAACCACATAAACATGATTTTTATCTCGTGTTTTTCGTTGAGAAAGGATCGGGAGTTCACTATGTCGATTTTACACAATATACAGTAAAGGATTATCAGGTGTATTTTATCAGGCCCGGACAAGTCCATAACTGGTCGCTTGATGTAGATACTACAGGATTTCAACTCATGCTTTCGGCAGATGTAATAACTATTTTCTCGAATTTAGGAGTGTTTCCTTTTTTTGAGCAAAGTGTACCGTCTTGTCTTTCTTTAACTCAGATAAAATTTGAGGAATTTAAAAATCAGTTACATGAAATCGAACTGGTATTGTCTGACAATGAAATGCTTACCAAAGAAATAGTACTGCTTCGTTTGCATTTAATGCTTAAGTTATTGCAAAAGGATTATTTGAATCAATTTCCGGAGCATGATTCTTCGACCAAACCCGAAAAAATGATCAGGAGGTTTAACGCCTTGATTGATGAGCATTTTAATCAGGAATCTTCGGTGAATTTTTATGCTAATAGATTAAATATTACTCCCAATTACCTTAATATTCTATCTCAGAAATATCTAAAAATTCCCGCAGGCGATGTAATAAAAGAAAGGACAATTCTCGAAGCAAAACGTTTGCTTACCAGTACTGATTTGTCTATCAAAGAAATAGCATATCAGTTGGGGTCTAATGATAATACCTATTTCAGCAAAGTATTTAAAAAATATACAGGCAAAACTCCGGGCGATTTTAAGCAAAGTTATAATTTTTACCATCCTTATCCGTAATATTACCGTTCTCGTTTTTAGTTTATCACGATTTTTGCAAAGCAATACATTCTATTTGTCGTCAGAGTGTTATTGCAAAATCGTATAACAAACTCAAAGAAGATAAAATATAATTTATGGAAGAGCATAAAATGAGCAGAAAAAAATTCTTAGGATTAGGAGCCGCAGCCACCGGTGCAGCCTTGTTTTCAGGAATTGGAGGCAATGCAGTAGCACAAGTATTGCCAGAAGAAAATAAAACAGCTTTGAACGAATATCTTTTAATGAATGTACGATTAGAAGATGGTTTTGAATACAATGAAAAGAATGAAGTAATTGCCACCAAAACAGCTTTATATAATTTGCACATTGCCGATGGTAAAATTAAAAGCATCATTACAGGAAAACCTGCTTTGAAATTAAAAACCGTTGATGGCAAAGGACTTTTAATGCTTCCGGGATTGCGAGATATGCACATCCATATTGATAAAACCTATTATGGCAGCGGAACCTGGAATGCTGCACCAAGAAAAGGTTATACGGTAAAAGATATGATTACGCTGGAGCAAAAGTTAATTCCGCAATTGTTACCGGATTCTCAGCATAAAGCGGAAGAGGCGATCAAACTAATGCAAAGTCAGGGAAGTTATTTTGCGCGTTGTCAATGTAATATCGATCCTGTAAGCGGATTAAAAAGTTTAGAACATTTGCAGGCAGCATTAGAGAAAAATAAAGATAGTTTTGGTTGGGAAATTGTTGCTTTCCCACAACACGGAATCTTATATTCGCAATCGGAATCTTTGTTAAGAGAATCGGCCAGTATGGGAATTGATTTCATAGGCGGACTAGATCCTACAAACGTTGATGGAAATATGGAAAAATCATTAGATACCATGTTTCAGATTGCAATTGATACGAATAAAGGTATTGACATACATTTGCATGAATCGCCTCCAGCCGGCAAATCTGCGATTGAATATATTATTAAAAGAACAGAGGAAAATAAACAACTACAAGGAAAAACCTATATCAGTCACGGATTTGCTTTAGCAAGAATGGATCCAAAAGACATGGAAAAAATAGCTGAGCAAATGGGAAATCTAGGAATAGGAGTAGTGTCTACGATTCCGATTGGGAAAACCATAATGCCAATTCCGACTTTGAAAAAATACGGTGTAAAATTAATGACCGGAACCGATAGTATTGTAGATCACTGGCAGCCTTTCGGGACTTGTGATATGCTCGAAAAAGCAAAACTCTGCGCACAGTTGTATGGCTGGACGGATGAGTATAGTTTAAGCCGCGCTTTGCATATTGCAACAAAAGATGAAATTTTACCACTTAACGATTCAGGAAAACGTGTTTGGCCTGCAGCAAATGACGAAGCCAATTTTATTTTGGTAAAAGCAACCTGCTCCGCCGAAGCCGTAGCACGTTTACCTAAAAGAGAAGGCGTTTTTTATAAAGGTAAAATGATTGCCGGCTCGCTAGGAGCCTAGGTTCAAAAAGGTATATTTTCAAAGCAACAAAGGCTTAATTTGTTATAGTATATCTTAAACGAATTAAATGTACATGTGGTGTGTCTTTATAAAACCTTTTAACCTTTGTAAATCAATACCTTTGTGCCTAAAAACAAAGAAACCCCTTAAGCAATTCAACTCTTAAGGGGTTTTTTGAAAATAAATAATAACCAATTAAATTTATTTCTTTTTGTCTAAGTCTTGTTTAAGCAATTTCGCATGCTCCAAATGAGCGGTAAGCGGTGCTATATTATTTGATGCCCAAAGTTTAACATCTTGATCTTTTGCGTCTTCAGTTGCTTTTTTCAATTTGTCAATTGCTTTTTCGTGTCCGTCGATCATCATATCGGCGAATTTTTTATCAAAGTCAAGACCTGATTTTTCATTTAGTTTTTTATATTCATCCTGACCTTCTTCAGTTAACGAAGTTGGTAAAGTGAAGTTTTTTGCTTTAGCTAAAGCGCTAACTTCAGAAGCTGATTTGGTATGCTCATCAACAAGCATTTTTCCAAATTTCTTCACTTCAGCATTGGTACTTTTGGTTTGAGCCAGTTTTCCAATTTCGATTTCAGCAAGATTTACTTCTGCGATATCTACTAAAAATTCCGAATCATCTTTTTTATCTGCAACAGAGTCAAATTTGGCTTCGTTGCTATCTTCTGCTACTTCTTTTGGATCTTCTTGTTTGGTTTCGTTTTTACAGGAATTCAAAAATATAATCAATAATCCTGCTCCTAAAATTGCTTTTCCGGCTAATACTATTTTTTTCATGATTTCATAGTTTAAATGTTATGATGTAAAATTATCCAGATTGTGTGAAGAATGTCTTACAGCATTTTTGAATAATGTTATATGATTTGGATACAGTAATAATATAGATTGCTATGTTAATAATGCATTATATTTTGTTTTTTTAAGAAAAACAACACATTTTTGTATAAGAAATACACTGTATATAACATCAGAATTTATAAAAATACCACAGATAAGAATAATAATTTAATTCGTGTCATAACATATTACAGTGCTATCTGGTTGATTTTGCCAAACCAATCCTATAAAAAAGGCAACTACAAAAAATAGTACAACTACAGAGACTGCTTCAGAGCACGGCTATCTGGAAATTGTAAAAGCGCTAATTGAAGCAGATGCACCCCATTTTATTAAAGAAGAATGGGAAATACCACTTTAGCATCAGCCCCAAAAAAAACAAGCATAAGTATATTGTTGAGTGTTTGATAAAACATTTCCGTATGGAATTGTTTTATCAAACTAAGTGATATTAAATAGTATTTGGTTCAAAAAATCAAGGTATTAGCTAAAATAAACAAATAACAAAAAAATGAAAAAAACATTCACCTACACAGACGACAAAAGCTCAAAATTCTGGAGCATAGAAGTAATCAGCAACAGCTTTACCGTTAACTACGGCAAAACAGGTACTACCGGACAAACACAAACGAAAACATTCGACACCGAAATGCAGTGCCAGAAAGAAGCAGACAAACTAATAGCCGAAAAAACAAAAAAAGGTTATATAGAAGAAGGCGCAGCAACGGCAGAAAGAGTATCCTTAGCAAAAGGAACGCTTGCAGAGCAAATAGCAGCACTGCAAAAACATTTTGAGTCCTGGGCCGCAACGCCTGCATGTAAAGAAATTCTGCAAGATCTGCTTGCACGCCTTGTAGCATGCAGGGACAATGCCGGCTGGCTTGAACTGGACCTGAAAGCCACCGATGGCACAGTGTACACCGCACAATTTGGCGCACCCAATGCAGCCCGCGCACCAAAAGACATGCCCGCATCTCACCGCAAAGCAGCAGCATTGCATGGCTCAGTAACGTTCGACAATGGCGATGTAGGCGGCTTCTATTGGGATGCATCCGGCGACTCAGGTTCTTTTGAAGGTTATGATGATTATGATTTTGAAGAAGACGAAGACGGAAAATTCAGCAGCAACGAAGAACGTTACAAAGATTTTGCACAGGCTGCACAAAACTGGTTCCTGCTCGACAAAGGACGTAAAAACAAATTAGGCGAACCGCTCATCATCACCTTTGACCACGGCGGAGATTTTAGTGATGCCCGCATATTTGGCGGCGACAAGCAACTGAATACAGCCTTCGGCATACCAGGATTCATTCTCCGAGTAATAAGCTATTACATACTGGAAAACGATCCACGCTTGGAAGATTGTGATATGGGATAATTTTTTTTGAACACAACTACAGTGCAACTATTAAAATAACAGACAGGATTTTAAGGATTTGCTGTTCCACATGTTAGCGCAGCGCATGTGGAACTACAGATAAAAATGGATTTCCAAATCCATTACATCATGGGATTACAAATCCCTATTAACAACCGTTCAGGATGTTCTGTGCTAACATCCCGAACAGCGAAAAGAAGCAAGGGCTGAAAGCCCGAAAGCAATAGCATAGGGCAACGCCCTATGAACAAGCAAATAAAAAAAGCCCTGAAAGGGCGTAAGCAATTATGAACAAAACAAACGAATATAATAACGCAATGGCTTTCGCCCTTTCAGGGCTTAGGTTTAGGTTCGCTACTATTCATAGGGAGTTGCCCTATGCTATTGCTTATGCGTCTTCAGTGCAGGATGCAAATTTTTCGAAACAACCTTTAATAAACAATCATGTAAATCCTGTAAATTCTGTCAAAAAAAATAAGTATAAATACAACAACCAGTACATTGCCCAATAGTATTACTATGGTACAAGTGTGCGAGGCAACAAAAGCCCAACAGTAGCAATGCTGCTTAGTACAAAAAATAAAAAAAAGATCTTATTAATTCTATCAAAACAAAAAACATATGCTATTACAAAACACAAAAAGTTTACGCAAATGCGAAATAAGCAAAGAAGAAATCTATAAGCTGATTGAAAAATCAAACATAGATAAAGAACTATTGGAATATCATATAGATTATGATGAAGAAAATGAATGGGGTTGTGATACATTGATATGTATAGGCGATCTTACCATCGATGGGAACTTTGAGTTGGGTGATAAAGTAAACAACCTCATTGTAACCGGTAACCTTACTGTAAATGGTTTGTTAGAGCACTATGATGATGAGCCAATCACATTTCTTTTTGTAGGCGGCAACTTCAAAGCTAAAAATCTTATAACTGGTGGCACGTTAGAAGTACTGGGTAATGTAGAAATAGAAGGCGCTCTTATAGGCCACTACAACGATTGTTCAGCCATTATACAAGGCAATGCAAAGGCCGAATTCTTTTATCCCGAAGAACATTTTTTTGAAATAAACGGTATAATCAATTTTGAAAAAGCTTACGGCAACACCTGGCGCGTAAATGAAAAGAAAAATAATATTGACTTTATGAGCGACAGGGCTTTTTACGACCTGGTTGATCATGCTATACTTAACGAGCCTGTAACCGATGAACAAATAGAAGAAGATGAAATGGACGAAATGGATGATTACTATGACACCATTAACGATAATGAATGGTATGACAGGTTACGTGAAGGAAAATCTTTTTACAAAGAAATATAAAAAATTATCTGCTGTTTGGTATGCGTTGGGCTAACATCCCAAACAGCAGGTTTTATTGTAAGTTTATTTGTAATAGGTTTTGTTTTATATTAGCGCAGCAGTTTACTATAACTGCAATTAAAAGTATAATATGAAAATCAGTACAATTATTTTAAATATTATATGTGGAGTCCTTTTATTAGCCTTTTTTATAGATATTGACGAATATATTCCAGGCTTAAGTAATTATATTCCATTTATTTGTTTGCCTTTACTATTATTTGATATATACCAATCAATAAAATATTTAAACAATAATTATGATAATGAAATTAGATTAAAAAGTAGTAATGATACTTATTTAAATATACTGCCTTTTATTTTTGGGCTTATGGCTTTTGTAGGTTCCATTATATTCTTTTCTGTTTATGAAAACGAAAAAATGATATCACTTCTTTTTTTTATTTCAGGTTTGTTATTGATTCTAAAAGGTGTAATTATTATTCCAAGTGCACTAATAAAACAGGAAAATAAAATCTTGTATTTTGAAAATGGAAAGCAAAAACATTTTATAGAAATAGAACAAATTGAAAGTATTGTATTTACTAAAGATGATTTGATCTTAAAGCTAAAAGATGGTAAAAATTGTTTTTTTCAGCATCTTGAATTACATCAAACTGATATTAATAATGCTACAATTTTTTTCCGAAAATATTTTGATCGAAATATAGAAATCAGTTAAAATTTAAAAGATAAAAATGAAACAAACATTATTTTTAATATTAGCCTCTATTTTAATTAGTTGCTGTAATTCTAAGTCAGAATATAAAACAATTGACTTTGAAAGTTTTGAGATAACCGTTCCTCAAGATTGGAGTCAAATTGAAATCAAGGGAACAGATAGTTATGTAGGAGGAGTTATTACGGAGAAAAAAGATACTTTAATTTTTGATATTGGTTGGTATTCGGGTGATGTGACTAAAAATAATATCTCTTTAGTATATGATAAAAAAAGTTATGCAGAATTAAGTAAAATACAAAAAGAGCTTTTAAAGAAAACGAAGCATTTAGTTGTAGATTCGATTTCCGGGAATATTGATTTTAAAAAGTATCTGAAGCAAAAATTTGTATCACAAAAAATTGATTGTTTTATGGCAAAGTTAATTACACCAGTAAATAAAGAGTTTGGTACAACTGGTATTTATATTGATAGTTTAGAAGGAAGTAAAAAAAACTTCAATAAAACAAGAATGTCTTTTTATGGACAAAATTTGAAAGAGAAAACAGAGAAAGAATTTATAAAAGCATTGAAAACGATTAAGTTTAAAGAGTATTGCCATTAAAAAAAAATAAAATCTTTTATAAACAAGGGTTAATAAAAAAATATGAAGAAAAAATACATTTGGATTCTGATAATTTTAGTTATAGTAGTTTTTATTACTATTCCGGTTTGCCATGTTTTAAAAACAAAATTGAATGAAACGGACAAGAAAACAGATATTCCGAATGGTTATGCCAACGATGCCAGCCAGCTTAATTTAACTAAAGTAGATACAATTATTAAAGTTCCTAATGATAAGAAGGAAATGATAAATCAGCTGAAAGAAGTTTTAAAGTATGCCCAGAAACATCATCTCAAAATTTCTATCGCAGGCGCTCAACACAGTATGGGCGGACATACTATTTATCCAGATGGGATTGTTTTAAATATGTTGCCCTACAAACATATGTCATTAGATGAAGTAAATAATGTATTAATTATTGGGTCTGGCGCCTTGTGGCAGGACGCAATTGAATATTTAGATCAATACGGAAAATCGATTGCAGTTATGCAGGCTTTTAGCTCGTTTTCGGTTGGAGGCTCTATAAGCGTAAATGGGCATGGCTGGCAAAAAGATTCAGCGCCAATTTCATCCTCAGTACTTTCTTTTACTTTAATGAATTATAAAGGTGAAGTTATCACTTGCAGCAGAGATAAAAATCCTGAATTGTTTAAACTTGTATTAGGTGGTTACGGACTTTTTGGTATTATTTTAGAAGTCAAACTTAAAGTGGTTGATAATAAAGCTTTACAATTTAAATATTTTCGTTTAAGTCCTGAAAATTATATTTCTTATTATAAAAAACTAATTCTGGATAACCCGAAGGTAAATTTAGTTTTTGGAAGGTTGAAGATTTCTAACAAAGAGTTTTTAGAAGAAGCAACTCTTAATTTCTTTGAAGAGGTTGATCAGAAACCATTACCAATTCATGAGCAAAATAATAAGAATGAAGAAACAAAACGATTGGTTTTTAGAAGCTCTGTACGTAGTGAATACGGAAAGCGTTTGCGCTGGGACTTAGAAATCGGAATGAATAAAATAACAAAACACAATGTCTTTTCGCGAAATGAATTACTGAACGACCATGTATCATTAATCGAAAACAAAGACCCAAATTCTACTGATTTATTGCAGGAATATTTTATTCCGGAACGAAATTTTAATCAATTTATAAAAGACATAAAGCCAGTTTTACTGCAATCGAAACTTGATTTACTTAATATAACTATTCGCGCTGTTAATAAAGACGAAGATACTTATATGAGTTATGCTAAAGAAGATGTTTTTGGATTTGTTTTTCTTTTCAACCAGAAAAAAAATGAAAAAGAAGAAAAGGAAATGAAAGTTTTAACGAATCAACTGGTAGATGTTGCAATTAAAAATAATGGCACATTTTATCTTCCGTATCGTTTGCATATTGATAGAGAGAAAATGAGAAAAGTTTATCCCGAATCTGATGAGTTCTTTAGATTAAAAAAGAAGTATGATCCAACAGAATTGTTTAGAAACCAATTTTATGATCATTACAAATAACGATTTACAACTATGCAAATTGAATCAAAATTCAGAAAATTATTTTGGGCGAGAATAGGAGCTGGTTTTCTGCTTTTCATGATTACAGTATATCTGTGTTTAAACAGTATTTCGCAATATTCCCGACTTATCAAAAATCCTGTATTTATTGTATCATTTATATTTATATTATTTTTCTTTTTTGCAGCATTGGATTTGTTGCGAACTTTCAAATTAATAATTACAGATCAGGGAATTGAAAAAATCTTATTAATTTCTGGTCAAAAACAGTATATTCCTTTTACAAGTATAATTGGTATTGAGAGAAGAAAAATCAGAATGCAAACTAAATCAGGATATTTAACTGATGGTTATAGTATAAGTATCATAAAATTAGAAAATAACAGGACTTTGGTTGTTTCTCCTGATAATTTCGAAAACTACGATGAGATTATGTTTGCTATCAAAAATAAGGTAGCGTAAAAAAGTAAATACTCTGATGCTCGTTAATAATCTCTTTTTTTGAAGAAAATATTATTGTCATTATCAAAAGTTTGTTTATTTCGTATAGGCATTACTACTTTTATTTTCAGAATAACAAGGTTCTTTTTTATTGAAAATACAATGTGGAAAGCGAACATCTACCGAATCTTTTAATGTGTATGTTTTTGTACTGTCGATTACGCCATTTTTATTGTAATACTTCCATTCACCAAGCTTAAAATTATTTTTAACCTCGCCTTCTTCTTTTAAAATTTCTTTTGAATAATTCTGAGTTTTGCCATCCCATTTACTGTAATAATATTTCTTTAAATTACCTGTTCCGTTTATAAGTGTACTATTGTAATCTAAAAATGTAAAAATAGTTTCATTTGGGGTATATTGAATACCATACATACTTGGATAGGGATTATTGGCAATAATAATATTTTGACTTACTGGTAGGCCTTTTAAAATACCAACATTATAAAAAACGCCATTACATGCTCCAAAATATATTTCAAGGCTATCAACTAACTTATTATTAAAAAAAAGAAATCCATTTTTAATAGAATATTCTTTTTTTACGGTTAAGATATTTTTAGCAGTGCTCAAATTATAATAGCTTTGTTTTTCATCATAATAATTATTGGCTCGCCAATAATCTCTTTTTTTGAGGGAAATATTATTGTCATTACCACAAGCTTGTTTATTTCGTATAGGTATTACTACTTTTACAATTGGCTTATTTTCTTTCTTTATTTGAGCATTGCAATTATAAAAAATGAACAGAATTGCTATAAAAAAAAGTTTTTTCATTTTATTTCTTTTCTATATTGATTTCAACTCCTTTCTTAAAAAATGATTTATTTAATATCTCTCCTTTTTCATTATAAGTAATCCACTGACCATCTTTTTTATCATCTTTATATCTTCCTATAATTTTAATTATGGCATATTTATATTCATAATAGCCATGTTTTTCTCCTTTTTTGTATGTAATAATTTCGGAATCTCCAGTATCACTCGAATGTTTCCATATTCCATCTTTTCTTCCGTTTTTATAAAATCCTGACCATTCTCCAAGTGAAAAATATCCATTACGAATACCATTGACATAATATTCTTCACCTACAAATTCTCCCTTATTAAAATAAATAAAATGCCCGTGTTTTTTCCCATTTTTATATTCTGCTATCTGATTAGCAACATAACCAATTCCTTTAACATATCCTTGATATATTACTTGTCCATTAAGGTTTTTGGGAATGCCCATTTTATCAAAATCATCTTTATCAAAAACAGAATAATTTTTCATTTGAGCAAATATATGTATGCTACTAGCACACAGTAAAAAATATAAAGTAAAGTTATATTTCATGATTTCTTAGTTATAATATTTGATAGTCTCTTCTTGCATCAAGTCCCAATGCCATTTAAAAAATGATATTAAATTATTTTTATTAGGACTTTCTTCATCTTTTTTAGAATCATAATCCATGATATTATCGGTAGTACCACGTTCGAACACACACAAATTTATTAATCTTTGAAAATCTTCTAAATCACATATATTGGTATTTAATTCTATATTTTCATTTTCGATTTTTTGTTTCTGGTCATTGATTGCTTCTTGCTGTTCTTTTTGTATTTCACCTACACTTTTCTTTGTACCATCCTTAAATTTTATTATTTCGGATGCTGATTTATTCTTAAACTGCTTTAAAAAATCTTCTTTATCTTTTATGTTTTTTTCAAAAACCTTTATGTTATTTTCGTTAATTTTAATATTGCTTTCAAGATTCAATATATTTGCATTATTTTTGTTTTTCTCCGTAAATACATGCTCAAGACCTAAACAGTGACCAATCTCATGCAAATAGGTAATTTTTGAATTTACTCCTCTAGTTCCTATAATAACTGCCTGATTATTTCGAGGATAGGTCCAGGAAAAACCTGATTCTTTTCCTTTTTGATGGAAAACAGTCATGAAAACGAAAATTCCTTTAAAATTTTTATTCTTTTCCTTTGCTAATTTAATTAATTCATCTTTTAATAAATTATTATCTTCTGGAAATCTAGGTTGTTTCATTCCTTCAGGTATGTCAATTAATTTTCTGTTTTTAAAATCTTCAAAATCGATTTTTAAAAATTCTATTTCGGCTACAGATTTATCGACAAAAACTGGATTTATTAAAGCTTGATTAAGAGAGTTACTACTAAGAGTCTTTTTTAAATCAGAAAAAAAAGGATCATCAAACGCATCAAATACTTTAGAATAATAACTTTTTGATGTGTCAGCTTCATCCACAATTATGAATTTTATTGGTAAATTATATTTAACTGAATTTTTTATGATGTTTAATTTTCCTATTGTTTGATTATTTTTGTTAAATGCTTCAATAGCAACATCACTATTTAAATCTTGATTACATGTGATTAAAATTTCTGTATCATTTGCTTCTTTTGCATTTAGAGTATTTGGAATAATTTTAATCCCAATTGGTGGTTCTAGCCGAATTATATCAGTGTCATCCAGATCTCCTTTTTTTAGTGTTACAGATAGTTTTAACCTTACATCTACACCAGTTTTACTTCTATGTTCTTTAAATAAACTTAACCAAGGAATATAATAATCTTCACTGTTTATTTTAAAAGGAGAACCGTCAATATTTGAATATAATTTTTTTAAATCCTCAAGACCATCAATACAAATTCCTTCTAAATATTCATCTCTCATCCAATCGAAGCCAAACTCTCCATTATAAGAATCCAAATGCCTAAATTGAACTATAAAATCCGCATCCGTTTTTTCTATTACACTAGGCACAGGCGCACCAATAGTATCAATATCTGTAATTAAATTTCGTTGTCCGCAATCTGTAATTTTGATATCAATACTTCCGTATTCGCATTTTATGGTGCTTCTTAAAAGTACAGGTAACTGATCCTGAAAATATACAGTTCCGGGATCTTTCCAATCGGTAAGTTTCATTACCGAGGCACATGGGCTGGAACTGTAAGGGCTTTTTTTGCAATTGCCTTTAAAGATCAGACTTGTCATATCTTTTTCTACGACTGTAACAACACGTTTGTCTTGTATGCTTGGGGTATCAAAATTTGCTTTTAGGTCTCCATCTGGAACGGTACATAAATCGCACCTGATTTTGGCCCCATCGATAACAAATTTTAAACCATCTTCGGCGTTTTCTTTTTCTTCACGCATTTTTCGTTTTAAAGTATTATCCGGTTTTGCCATTATAAAAGAAGGTTAACATTATAAAAAGTGTTTATTTTTTCAGATCCGTATTTTGCAAACAGGATTTTAGTAAAGTTGAAAAAACAGAATTCTTTTATAGGCCCTTATAAGTTATATGAATAACAGAATAAGACTTTTAACTACATAAAAAAAACAGGAATAATAGGTGAGGATTTTTTTCAAAGAACAAAAAAGACGATACACTTTTTAGTATATCGTCTTTTGTTTATAATAGATAAATTTTTAAATGAACTGGTAAAAAAACTTTACTCTACACCCAAATAAGGATTTAAAATTTCGGCTAATTCGTTGAGCCAGTAAAAACTGTTTTCGAGGCTGGCTCTTTCGTTTTGAAACGTTTCGTGTTCTCTCATAAGTCCAAGGGCAAGTATGTAATTTGCTTGTCTTATTGCTTTTGCCATACCTTGTGGATCGATGGTATGATTAAAAAAATTCATCAGCCTGGTTTCGGCTTCTTTCGAAAGGGTGTTTGTACTCATAATGTCGTAGTTTGAGAATATAAAAACCCCTGTATCTTAGCGTTTCTAACGCCTACGACAGCGCCTACGGTCGTTTCCGATACCGCACACATAATACAAGGGCAAATCTTATTTCGTTCTTAAGGTCGTAGTTTAAGAGCCGCAAATATAGCAAAATCCATTATTCTTTTTATAATAACTTTCTTATGAAACCGAATATCCTAGCCCTGATGGGAGGGAAAATCCTTTTGTGCCGGGGTTCGGCACAAAAGATTGGAAGGACAGCAGGAAATAGCTCCTGAAAATTCTAATAACAAAATTGCATTCCTGATTAAAAGTAAAAATTGAATGTTTATTTCGACAAACGATCTCAGCTGTAGTTAATTATGAAAAGTTATAACAGAATTATATAACGGTTAATTCTTTCTTTTTGAGGAATTTTGGTAAACCATACATTGATTATTAATCTAAAAACTTTTAGTCATGGCAAATCCACGAATTAAAAATGAGGAACAATACGAAGCTCTTGTAAAAAAGGGTTACAGTAAAGAAAAATCGGCCCGAATTGCTAATACTCCAGATGCAGGCGAAAAAGGAGGAAGAGCAAAGCCTTATGAAGAATGGACAAAAGAAGAATTGTACCAACAGGCTAAAAGAGTTGGTATTCAGGGACGTTCGTACATGAACAAAAAAAATCTGATTAAATCCTTACGTACCAATTAAACTAATTATGCCACAGAGAAACGGATGAATTAAATATATCGGAAAACATTTTAAAAATCTGAAATCTGTGGCAAAATAAAGCAACCAACTACCATGAATGCAGCAGCAAAAACCGAAAAATTAATGAATCAATTGATTAAAACACCGCATTTGGTGCTTGAAAAATTAGATTTGGTTTATATCAATAATAATCAAAAATTGCCTATTGAACGCTGTAAATGCGAAGAGGGTTTTGTTTATAAAAAAAACGGACGCTGTATTAAACAAAAAAGCGAGCTTAAACGCATAAAGAGTCTGGTGCTTCCGCCGGCGTGGGAGAATGTTCAGATTTCGGATTTGCCAAACGGACATTTGCAAGCGGTTGGTCTGGATGATAAAAACAGAAAACAATACCGATATCACCCTAAGTGGAATTTGATCAGAAATCAAACTAAATTCTACAAAATAGCCGAGTTTGGAAGCAAATTACCCGCTATAAGGGAAAAAGTCGATCTGGATTTGGAACAAAAAGAATGGTCTAAAGAAAAAGTGATTGCTCTGGTGATTCGGTTAATGGAAGAAACCCACATTAGGATTGGAAACGAGAAATATGCCAAAGACAATAAATCGTACGGACTTTCGACTTTAAGAAAACGACATATCAACATTAATAAAAATTCGCTCAAGTTTGAATTTACAGGTAAAAAAGGAGTGAAGCACACGATTACAACCCGAAATAAGAAATTGATAAAACTGGTAAGCCGCTGTGAGGAAATTCCGGGTTGGGAAGTTTTTAAATATTATGATAAAAACGGCGAACGTAAAGTACTCGACAGCCATATGGTAAACGAATACTTGCATGAAATTTCGGGAGAGTATTTTAGTGCCAAAGATTTTAGAACCTGGGCAGCTTCTATCGTGTTTTTTGAAACTTTGATGGAAATTGGAATCACTACAGATGAAAAAGAAATCAAAAAGAACATTTTGACTGCTTTTGATACTACAGCCGAAGCTTTGGGCAATACGAGAAATGTATGTAAAAATTATTACGTTCATCCGTTATTGGTTTCTACTTACGAAGACGGTTCGATTGAGCAATATTTTGAACGTGCTAAAAAATGCCGAAGCAACAAAGAGTATTTTTCGCATAGCGAAATTGCCTTTTCGGAACTCATACAAAACTATCAGGTCGATTTATTGTAAAACGGCTTTGATTACGATAATAAAAGAATTTTTGGAGTTAATACATCTCTTTAAAAAGTATGAAATTTGAGTAACAAACAAAATCATTATTAATTAAAAAATCACACTTATGTTACGTTATACAGTCATTTTTATTATTCTTGCGATCATCGCCGGAATATTTGGTTTTACCGGAATTGCAGCCGGAGCCGCCAGTATCGCTAAAGTTTTATTCTTCATATTTTTAGTTTTATTCGTTATATCTCTAATTACCGGAAGAAAAAGAATTTAGTCAGCATAGTAAATAAAATAACAATCAAAAAACGACACATATATTCAGGTAAATGTGTCGTTTATATTTTCAAAAAATAAAAAACAAGAATTATGGGAACGAAAAGCGGTGCTTACCAGGACGTTTACATCAAAAGAGACGATGAAATGGTAAGTTTAAAAAACGATGTAACAGATTTTTGCGAAAAATATATCAAACCTGTACATCCTCAAAATTGGGACTGGTCAACACGGGATTTCGAAAATCCTAAAAACGATCCTACAGTTGACGAGGCAAGAGCGATAGGAAACGTCGTTTTTAAGGATTTAAACGATAAAAAGCAGACAGACGTAGATTTGTCTACAATGAACAACGTTGAGTCAATTAAGGCCTATTTAAATCCAAAAAGCAAATATGAAGCTTTTAACATGGAAGAATTTGCTTTTGCTTTGAAAGTTGAACTCGAACACGGAAAAATTAAAGATGTCAATGTAACCAACAATCATCCGTTTCTAACAGCAATGATTGCATTGGCACACATGACCGAAAGCCTGACTTATTACAAAAGACTGAAAGTAATGGAAGCCGAAGGTGAGATTTACGAAATCATGCGTAAAATTGAACAGGTTTCTTCTGGAAAAGACGAATTATACAAAGAACTCATAGCTGCCGAAGAAGAACTAAAAGAGGCAAGGGCAGGACTGGCAGAGCGCCTGGAAAAAATGGACGATATTCCGGTTCTGGAAAAAATTGGGGATTAGGTTTTTTTAAGGTTCAAAGGGGCAAAGGTTCTGAGGGACTAAGGTTGAAAATAGAAGTGAAAAGACAAAGGTTCAAAGGGGCAAAGGTTCTGAGGGGCTAAGGTTGAAAATGAAAATGAAAATGAAAAGACAAAGGTTCAAAGAAGAAAGATAAAGTATATAAACTTTTAACCTTTGCCTCTTTGAACCTTTGTAGCTTTGTAGCTTTCTCTATCTCTGAACATCATCTTCGATATATTCTTCGCCTTCGTCATCTTCATCGTCGTCATCAAGATCTTCAAGGTCGTCTTCGGTTTCATTAAAATCGTCTGATGGGTTATCAAGTTCATCGTTTACTTCATTGAGTTCATTTCCGTCAATATCCAGTTCGGCATCTTCATCTTCCAGTTCAACTTCATACACATCATTGTTGTCCTCCAGATCACGGTCTGTATGAAAATCATCATTTAAGTCATCATCGAGATCAAGATCATCCTCATCTGGATTTGGTTTATTAGGATTGTGTCCGTCTCTTACCGTATAACCGCGATTAGCGATCTCTTCGTTACTGTCTTTTGTTTCTTTTGTTCTGTCTAAATCAAAGAATTCGTCATTGACTGCATTGTTTCTGTCGTATGAATTATGATTTTTAAAAACGCTGTTTTTTTTATTTGAAGTATCCATGATATTTGAATTTTAAATATTTGTATATCACAAATCTAGGTATGAAATATGTCGTTTCTATTATAAGATTATCAATTGTAATTGTATAATTAACAGATGATTATGTTTTGATGATTCCATAAAAAAATCCGCTATAAACAATAGCGGATTTTTTTATTTTCCTGAAAAATGAGTGTAGCAGTAAAAGAATTCTAATTATCATTTCTTTCTAAATCATCGTCATCAAAATGATCTTCATCTTCGATATGTTCTTCATCATCAAAATCTTCTGGTTGATTAAAATCATCTTCATTTTCCTGATTATTAGTGATGTAATCGTCTTCATTGACTACTTGCTCTTCATTCGGAATATTTTCATTTCTGATAATATGGTCTTTTTGCAGGAGCTTGTCGATAGCATTATCAATCAAAATAGCAGTATCTACATCCAAATGTCCCTGCTGGTATTTTTGATGAAAGAAAAGTATGGCTTCCTGATAAATAGTATCTGTATGTGCTTTCATGGCAATTATGTTTAAAATTTAAGTCATACAAATTTATCTCCCGTTCAAACGAATTGTCTTACAGAATTCTAAAATCAAGTTGTATAATCTGCAGGTGATTAGCTTGCAACTTTAATGGTTAATGATGTAACCTGACTGATAATCAAGGTGGTAATTTTGAGTATTATTAATCCATAAAATTATTACCATGAAAACTATAGTGAGTAAAAAAGAAACTACTGCAAAACCGGGAGTCAAAAAAGGAGTAACCAAGCCTAAGTCAAATGCAGCATCCGGATTGACAGAATTGTTTGAAGACGGACTAAAAGACATTTACTGGGCAGAAAAAGCCTTGACAAAAGCGCTTCCAACGATGGCTAAAAATGCAACATCACCAGAATTAATCGATGCAATAAACCATCATTTAGTCGAAACTGAAGAACATATAACACGTTTAGAGAAAGTTTTTGCACTTATTCACCAAAAGGCAACCGCAAAAAAATGCGATGCTATGGAAGGCCTAATTGAAGAAGGAAAAGGAATTCTGGAAGAAACCGAAATAGGAGTAGTACGTGACGCCGGAATTATTGCAGCAAGTCAGAAAATAGAGCATTATGAAATAGCAACTTACGGGACTTTAAGACAATTTGCAGAAACGCTTGGTCTGACCGAAGCCGCTTCGATCTTGGAACTAACATTAGACGAAGAAAAAGGCGCTGACAAAAAATTGACAGAAGTAGCTGTTAATGCAGTAAACCTTGAAGCTGCAGAAGCTGATTAAGAAGTAAATAACAGACTAAAAAGTGTGACTTAAAGTTGCACTTTTTTGCTTTAAAAAATAAAGTATTATGCCAGAAGGTCCATCAATATTGATTTTAAAAGAAGAAGTACAGCAGTTTTCGGGACAAAAGATCATTTCGGTTTCCGGGAATAGTTCTATTGATATTCAACGAATGCATCATCAGGTCATAAAATCCTTTAAAACCTGGGGAAAGCATTTTTTGATTTGTTTTGAGGACTTTACGGTAAAAATTCACCTGCTCATGTTTGGTACTTATCGCATTAATGAACGAAAAGAAACGGTGCCCAGACTAAGTTTAGTCTTTAAAAACGGCGAACTTAACTTTTATACCTGTTCAATTAAAATTCTGGAAGGCGATATAAACAATTATTACAATTGGAGCGAAGATGTAATGAATGATTCCTGGGATCCTGAAAAGGCAAAACAGAGTTTAGAAGCCATACCAAACGAAATGATTTGCGACGCTCTTTTAGAACAAAATATTTTTGCCGGAGTAGGGAATATTATCAAAAACGAAGTTTTGTATCGATGCCGGATTCATCCGGAATCATTGACAGGGAAAATTCCGCCGGAAGATCTCAGCTGGATTATTAGCGAGGCTTCGATTTATAGTTTTGAATTTTTATACTGGAAGAAAAAATTTGAATTGAAAAAACACTGGCTGGCACACAACAAAAAAATGTGTTTGCGATGCAATCTTCCGCTAATCAGAAAACACACAGGAAAGAAAAACCGCAGAAGTTTTTTCTGTACCAACTGTCAAAAATTACACATATGAAAAATAAGTTTTTAATAGGCTGTTCAAGTTACAATAACAGGTTCTGGAAGGGAATTTTCTACCCTGACAATATGTCTGGTTCAGGGTTCTTTGAGTTTTATTTCCAGCACTTTAACACGTATGAGTTCAACGGAAGCTTTTATAGGTTTCCAACGGTTAAAATTTTTGAAAACTGGTATAAAAAAGCACCGGAAAATTTTATTTTTTCAGTAAAAGCGCCTAAAGAAATTACACATATTCGCAAATTTACAGACTGCGAAAACCTGTTATCAGAGTTTTATAATGTTTGTAAAACCGGTTTAAAAGAGAAATTAGGCTGTATATTATTCCAGTTTCCGCCCAGTTATTCGTTTACCGCAGCAAAACTCCGTCAGATAATCGATAATGTAGACTTAACGTTTCAAAATGTAATTGAATTTCGTCATGAAAGTTGGTGGAATCAGGAAGTCTGGGACGCCTTTTTAGTAAACAATATTACCTTTTGCAGTGTAAGTCACCCGCAATTGCCACAAACTATTTTTAAAGATTTTCCGCTTATTTATATCAGATTGCATGGAACTCCTAAGATGTTTTATTCAAGTTATAGTGCTAAAGAATTACTTGATATAAAACGTGTAATTAATTCTAAATCAGGATTTTTGTATTTTAATAATACGGCAAGTGAAGCCGGAATTTTAAATGCTTTAGAGTTAAAACATATGTTGGAATGATCTAAAAGCTTAAACACAAAAGTTATAAAAAAATTAGCCACAGATTTAAGGATTCAAAGGATTTTAAAATCACTGTAATCTTTTAAATCTGTGGCTAAAAAACTTTGTGCTTTTTGACGTTAAATCTTTATAACTTCAAATTACCTTCAATTCCGTCATCCATTGTTTTACCGCTTACCATTGCAACGGCCATTTTAGCAATAGCGACCATTTTCCCGTTTTTGTTGTTCCAGTAATAACCATCTTCCGGAATTACCTTGATTACGCTTAAATTCCGGTCATCTTCGCCGCCTGGCATCCAAACCTTCACAATTGGATCGTATAATTCTTTAATTGTTTCCCTGTCGTACGAAATAGAAGCGTTACCATGAATGGTAAGGAATTTGTCGTGTGGCTCAGAAAAAAAGAGCTCAACCTGAGGATTAAGGCTAATTTCGGCATTATGGCTGCTGTTTCGGTCTGATAGAAACCAAAGCTGGCCTGAATCATCAATTTTCTGAACAGACATTGGGCGTGATTGTAGTCTGTATTCGTCGTAAGTGCAAAACATGCACGTTTTTATATTTTCTGCAAGATCTTTTATTTTATCTACAGCAAATTCGTTCGTAAGGTCTTTGTGATCTCCCATGGCTTTATACTTTTTAAATTGTGATATATTATTTTATAAAATTCTCATTTAGTGGTTACTAAAATCACGAATTTCATCAAAAACTTAATACTTGTAAAGTTGCCATTTTTATGCTTTTTGAGCTTACATAATTCAGTTTTTAAATTATGAGATTTCAATTATAGTGTTTTGGAGTGATAATCGAAAAGGCATTGATTAATCTATAAATTTGGTTATCTTTGGAGAAGAACAATTCTCAAATTTGCAAATACCACATGACTGATTTTACTATATTTTATACAGATGACGATGAAGATGATTTAAGCATTTTTACAGATGCCGTAGAATCATTATCCAAAAAAATACAGCTTCAGACATATTCAGGAGGAGAAAAGTTGCTAACGGCTATTTATAATCCGCCCCCAACGCCACATGTAGTGTTTTTAGATTTGAACATGCCGGGTAAAAACGGATTTGATGTTTTGTCTGAGCTTAAAAATTCAGAAAAGAAAAATGACATTCCTGTTGTTATTTTCTCGACTTCAAATGAGCCGAGCATTATTGAAAGATGCCGTAATTTGGGAGCGAGTTTATTTATCACAAAACCTGTTTTGATGAAAGATATCGTAAAATCGATCGAACACGCCATCGAAATTGACTGGACAAAGTTTCATCCAACAGATAAAGATTTCGTATACAAATCCTAACTCAATTACTGGATTACCGGAATGTAAATATCAAAAGTAGCACCTTTATCTTTTTCGCCCCTTGCGGTAATAATGCCTTTGTGGTTTTCTACAATCTTTTTTACAATGGCAAGTCCAATTCCCGTTCCGGCAAACTCATTTTCTGTATTTAAGCGCTGAAAAACCTCAAAAATGCGATCCTTATATTCCGGGTCAAAACCAATTCCGTTATCAGAAACCTGAAGATGGTAATACATTTTATCCGGATAATTTATTTCCTGTTTTATTCGGGTTCCTCTTATTCTTTTTGCTTTGATTTCGACAACCGGATCAACTTCTTTTCTGGAGAATTTTAACGCATTCCCGACTAGATTATGAAGTAATTGTCTAAACTGAAACGGAATAATAGTCGCTTGTCCTAAAGGATAAAAGTTAATTTGCGCATTTTTTTCTTCGATACGTTCAGAAAAATCACTTTTGATTTCTTCGGCAATATCGTCCATATTGGTTTTTACAAAAACTCTTTCGGCAGAGTTGGTTCTGGAATATTCTAAAAGATCCTGGATTAAAGTCTGCATTCTCTTTGCCGAAAATTCAATTCGGTTGAGGTATGTTTTGGCTTTCGCCGAAATATTCTGTTCATCCAGATCAGACAATCGGCTGGCAAAAGTCTGAATTTTGCGAAGTGGTTCCTGCAAGTCATGACTTGATATATAAGCAAAAGACTGGAGTTCAATATTCATATTAATCAAATCCCTGTTTTTGATTTCCAGCTGTTCCGTACGTTCAAAAACTTCTTTTTCCAGCTGATTGGTAAAATTCTTTTGATCGTGAATATCAGTACTTGTACCTACCCACATCTGAATTTTTCCCTGAGCATCTTTTTGAGCAATAGCGCGGCTTAGCTGCCATCTGTATTCGCCATCATAACGTCGAAATCGATGTTCCAGTAAAAAATCTTTTCCTGTTTTTACAGCTTCCATCCAGGCGTTAACATTGGCTTCGCGATCTTCAGGATGCACAATCTGAAGCCATCCTTTTTTAGTAATTTCTTCAACCGGTATTCCGGAATAGGTATAAACAGACTGGTTAAAATAATTGAGATTTCCCAAAGGATCACTTGTCCAGATATGCTGCGGCATCGAATCAGCAAGAAGCCTGAATTTTTGTTCGCTTTTAATCAAAGTCTCCTGATTGTTTTTCTCATCTGTAATATCCATCACAGTTCCCAGCATTTTTACAGGCTTTTTATTTTCGTCAAAAAAGATCTTGCCGTGTGCCCTGATCCACGAAATTGAATTATCAGGTTTAATAATTCGCGATTCGTATTTGTAAATACTGGTTTTAAGCGCCATTTTATAAGCTTCTTCTACAATTTGCTTATCATCCGGATGCATTTGCTCTTTGATCTCCGGACGTGTCAATTTTAAGGCTTTATCATGTCCGAAAATAGTAACTAAATTTTCAGAGTAAATCAATTCCTGAGTTGGTACATTTAAATCCCAGGTTGCGATTTCGGCAATTTCAGCAGCTAATCGGGCTCTTTCTTCGGCATCTTCGACCTTTTTACGCGCTTCTACTTTTGAGGTTACATCATTAACCGTTACCATAACTCCAGAGGGATTTCCTTCTTTCTCCAGTAACGGAGTATATTGATAATCCAGATAGAACTTTTTAGGTTCTCCTTTTATGTTCACATAAGCAATTGATTCGTTTTCGCGTACAATTTTCTTATTCAGAACAACCTGATCCAGCAACTCAGGATATTTTTGTTCCAGCAATTCAGGGAAAACTTCAAGAATAGGTTTTCCAATCGTTTCCTTTTTCTTCTTTTGCCAGATTGTTTTCATCATAGCATTGTTCGCCATTTCAATAATATGATCTTTTCCCCTAAAAATGGCCATTGCAATAGGAGAGTCCATCACCAGTTCTCTAAATGCCTTTTCACTTTCAGTCAGTAAATGCCTTGCTTTTACAGCTTCTGTAACTTCATAGGTCACAATAATAACACCTTCAATAGCATTGTTTTCGTCTTTTAAAGGATGAAAAACCAAATTAAAGTAGCAAACCTCCTGTTTTTCATAACGATTCAGTGTAACCTCTAATTCGTCGGTATAATACGGGATTCCGTCTTCATAGACTTTAGAAAGTAACGGATATACTTTGTCTTTTGCCTCAGGAACCAATGCAAAAACAGGCTTTCCCACAATCTGATCTTCTGTTTTATCTACAATTTGCAAGTAAGTTGCATTAGCCATTTCTACCACCAAATCAGCACCTTTAAGAATCGCAATTCCAAGCGGAAGCTGTTTTACCGTGTTTCTAAAGCGTTTCTCACTTTCCTCAACAGCAAAACGCGAAATTACCTGAACCGTCACATCGTTTGCAATTGCAACAATACCGGAAATTGTTCCGTCAGGTTCTTTCAAAGCTTCGTAAACAACATTGATAAAAGTATTTTCGATCTTGCCTTTTCGGGTTAACTTAACCGGAAGTTCATACGCCATAAACTTTTCTCCCGTAGTATAAACATCTTCCAGAATTGCTTCTAAACCCTGATCTCTTACTTCTGGCAGCGCATCAAAAACAGGCTGATTGATAACATCTTCTATTTTTCGTTCCCAGATTTCGAGCATCAAGTCATTTGCAATTTCAATTACATGGTCTTTTCCCCTAAAAATGCACATGGCATTAGGAGTTTGTAAAATATTATTTCGATAACGTTCGTTGCTGTTTTCCAGCTTTTTATGAATTTTTACCTTTTCGGTAGTTTCATTACAAATAACCAATACGCCGGTTACTTCGCCTTCATCATTGTTTACAGGACTATAGCTAAAAGTCCAGTAAACATCTTCCATTTTTCCGTTTCTGTAAATTGGTAATAATTGGTCTTCGTGCCAGGTTGCTTCTCCTTCAGTTAATACCTGATCGATTAATGGTTTTATAAAATCCCAGATTTCCGGCCAGAATTCAGCACCTTTTTGTCCTAAAATAGCAGGATGTTTACCATCATTTCCAAGACTTGGGCGATAAGCATCATTATAAAAACAAATATGATCCGGTCCCCAGAATAAAAACATGGGAAATTTTGAATTTAAAAGAATACCCAGAGTAGTGCGTAAACTTTGTGGCCATGAATCAACAGAGCCAACAGGAGTTGAACTCCAGTCTTTGGCGCGTGTTAATGCACCCATTTCGCCTCCATTCGCCAGAAAATTGTGATTTACAGTACTCATTAAAAGTGGTTTTGTTTTGGATTAAAACAATAAAGCATCAGTATTACGTATTTAGGATTTTAGGAATAAGCTCCGGATAATTGTTAAAATTAGTAAAATAAATATTGATTCTATTTCGATTTTTTTGAATGAGATAATATAAAAATCAATTGAGTTAATTTTATTTGATTTCAATGATGAAATTTGAATAAATAACAGATTTGAAAAAAATCTTAAATCGACTGAATCATGAAAAAAGAGCAAAAACACGAAACCGACTATATAAAAAAATACCAAAACGAAGGCTATACCACTAATTATTTGTTTGATGGTAAATATCTCGTAGATTCAGAAACTAAAGATGTTTATGATCCTGAAGACATTTTTATTGTGGCTCATCACAGATATGAAGGCATGAGCGATCCTGATGATATGTCGATTTTGTATGTAATCGAAACAAAGGATAAAAAGAAAGGAACACATTTATTGGGATACGGACCAACAGCCGACTTAGAAGAAGCCGAATTTTTTAAAGAAATCCCAAAGGTAAATTATGCTAAAAATGCCGATATAAATGAGCTTACATAATTAAATATAAGAGTTTTTTATTTTGCTGATGAACAGTTGTTTCGGGTATTATCCGGAGCAGCTGTTTTTTTTATGTTAGGCGCTAAGGTACTAAGATGCTGAGTTGCCAGGATTTGAGAGTATACAATTCAAAACTTATGATTCACAACGTCTAACTTTTAATTATGAAATATCTCTCTGAAATTGTATAATAAATTGATTAGCAACATGTACGAAATTTGAAATATCAAAAAGTTGTAAAAACCAAGCTGATGTTTTGTACGTAAATAAGTACGAACCATTTTATTAAAACCAGAGCATTATGAAAAAACTATACTTAAATACAGGAAGATTTGATACTATTTTTAATGATCTTAAAGATAGTTTTAATGGCGAATTAACCTTTAATAATAATGAATATCGTTTAGCGATTAAATCAAAATGGGCAAAAGGAACTATTAGTGGCGTTTGTCTGGACAATAAAATGTCTCATTTGACTTTTGACCTTACATTAAATCAGGATGTAAGTTTAAGTATAGAATCTTTTCAGACAGCGCCTGTATTTTTTGCCTATTGCGAAAACGGACGATTTACACACAGTTTTGGTATAAATGGAGAGAAAACAAGTCTTAAAAAGAATCAAACCGGAGTTTTAAGCAATACATCATCAATCAATAGTGTGTTGCATTTTGAGAGCCATAAACAGATACAGTTTTCATTAATAGGAATACCAACTATGATTGCTGCTGAAGATCAGGATTTTGAAATGATTTCGCAGCTAAAGAAAAGATTTATAAACGAACCTGGAAATTATATTTATACAGGTTACGGAAACTTAAAGATTGCTCAGAAATGGCAGGAATTAAAAACACTTCCACAACAGGGAATTGTTAGAAATTTGCTTAAAAAAGTAATCTTAAACGAAATTGTAGAGATGGAGATAGCCCAGCATAGTTATAACTACCTCAAAACAATCGAATCTATTTTTAATCTGGCAACCAGACCAATCAATGAAATAAAAAGAATTTCAGGTATGCATATTTCTGAAGTAATAAATGCCGCAGGATTAGCCAGCCGACACTATTTGCCACGCATTTTCAAAGAAAAATATCATTTATCCTATAAGCCATTCAATCAAAAATTAGCTAGCTAATAAGCATTACATACACTTCGACTATTACGAAAAACAGCTTTTACGGGCTGTTTTTTTTATTTCCATAACAAACTTAAAATCTCAGAACCTTAGCATCTCAGCATCTCTAAAAAAAACTCATTCTTTTTCATAGTAAATGATAAAATAAACCATAATGAGGTTCAGGCATAAAGAAACGCTGTTGGTAATGATAATAGGGAGATCTTCTTTTAAGATTCCGTAAACAATCCATACCAAAATACCAAAAGTCAGAATCCCAAAAGTTTTAAGCGAAATCTCTTTGACTTTCTTGGTTTTCCAGACTTTTAAAATTTGCGGAATCACCGAAATCGTAACGCAAGTTCCTGCAAAAAGTCCAATAATATCTATGAAGTTCATTTTTTTAAGGTGCTAAGGTTCTGAGATACTAAGATGCTAAGGTTTTGAAATCTCGTAAAGGCGAGACGTCATGTTTTTATTTAAGATTTGATAAACTAAAAACTTTGCGTTTTTACGAGATTAAATTATACTATTAAAGTCAGGATAAAAACTCAGAATCTTAGTACTTATAAATTACCCACCAACCAATTCACCACCATTAATATGGATAAATTGTCCGGTGATATAACTACTGTCTTCGCAAGCCAGAAAAACATAAGCAGGAGCGACTTCAGATGGCTGTCCGGCTCGTTCCATTGGATTGTCTTTTCCAAAATCTGCTAGATTATCAAAACTGGCCACGATTAGCGGTGTCCAGATAGGACCGGGAGCAACACCATTTACACGGATTTGTTTTTTGGCAAGCATTGTCGATAAAGATCGCGTAAAACTTACAATAGCCCCTTTTGTACTCGCATAATCTGCCAGATGCTCACTGCCGCGATAGGCTGTGACCGAACTGGTGTTGATAATAGTATCGCCTTTTTCTAAGAAAGGTAAAGCTGCTTTTGTAATATAAAAATACGGATAGATATTGGTTTCGAATGTTTTATGAAGCTGAGAAGCTGTTATTTTTTCTAACTCGTTTTGAGGGAATTGTACAGCAGCATTATTAACCACAATATTTATTTTTTTGAATAAGATCTGGCACTTTTTCACAGCACTTTTGCAGAATTTTTCGTCTTTTAAATCACCGCTGATAATCAAACATTGCTGGCCTTCTTTTTCAATTAATTCTTTGGTTGCCAGTGCATCTTTATCTTCTTTGAGATAAACAATGGCAATATTAGCGCCTTCTCTGGCAAAATGTACCGCAACACTTCGGCCAATACCGCTGTCACCGCCGGTTATAAAAGCGACTTTTCCCAGTAGTTTCCCGCTCCCCACATAATTTTCTCTTATAATTTCAGGTTCCGGATTCATTTTATATTCGTGTCCCGGAAGCTCCTGTTTTTGTTCCGGAAATGTTTGTGTCTTTTTCATAATTCGTAAGTTTAGAGCAATTAATCTGACTCTAAAGTAGTTAATGAAAGAAAACCAGATTAACCGAAAGAATTTTAAAATTATCCCAATAAAAATGGTTGTGCAATTTTAAGGTCAAACATGGGAATTATGTAACGATTTTCAATTTCGATAAAATTCCTTTCCTCTTTTTTTTTATACATTTGAAGGCTTTGCCAATGTTGTTTAATAATAGGATCAGCTATTTTTAAAGGGCATTTTCAATATTTTTCAAACCAAAAACGAATTTTATTCCTAACATTTTACTCCCCTAAAAACAGTATGGTATTAATTGTAGACGATATAAAGGCCAATATCATTGCCTTAAAAAAAACATTAGAGCTGCATAATATCGACGTAGATACTGCGGAGTCGGGGGAAGAAGCCCTGAAAAAAATCCTTAAAACAAATTATTGCCTGATTATAATGGACGTTCAGATGCCGGGACTTGACGGATTTGAAGTGGTTAAAATCCTTTCGGGCAACAAACGCACTAAAGACATTCCGGTTATTTTTCTATCAGCACTTAATATTGAAAAAAAATACATTTTTAAAGGGTACGAAACCGGTGCGGTAGAATACATTACAAAGCCTGTCGATTCTGATTTATTGATTTTAAAAGTAAAAACATTCCTTAAGATCTATGAACAGCAAAATGAGCTGAAAGGAATTAAAGAATTGCTTTCTAAAGAAATAAAAATCAGGAAAGAAGCACAGGACAATCTCGAAATTAAAATCGCGGAAAGGACCAAAGAACTGGTTTTGAAAAACGAAGAATTAGAGATGAAAAACCACGAACTCCAACAATTTTCCTGGGTCGTTTCGCACGATTTAAATGAACCGATCCGAAAGATCCAGATCTTTATAAAAATTATCAAAGAACTTTATCTTGCTAATGATGCAAAAGCGGTTGATTATGTAGATCGTACGATTAAATCAGCCGAAAGAATGCAGACTTTAATTACAGACTTACTGGCTTATTCCAGATTATCGTCGCAGGTAAAACCGGAAGTAACAGACTTAAATGTGGTTTTGCAGGAAGTCCTTTCGGATTTTGATTATCTGATCGAGAGAAAAAATGCTACCATAAGAACCAGCGAACTTCCTACTATAGACAGTATTCCGAGTCAGCTGAGACAGGTTTTTCAGAATCTGATCGGAAATGCCCTGAAGTTTTCCGGAAACTCAGAACATCCGTTAATCGAAATTACCTCAGAAATCATTTCAAACAAATCGTTTGACAGTCCTGTTTCCCCGCAAGGGAAATTTTGCAGAATTACTGTAAAAGATAACGGAATTGGTTTTGATGAAATTTATCTCGATCGTATTTTCATTATTTTCCAAAGCTTAAACGATCGTCAGTCTTACGAAGGAACCGGAATTGGACTGGCAATTGCCAAAAAAATCATAGAAAAACACAACGGATTAATTACAGCAAAAAGTCAGCTGGGCAAGGGAGCAAGCTTTATTATCATACTTCCATTAAAATACGAATAACTATAACCAAAAAACATGAAGAGTAATTTTAAAAGAAATTTATTAATAAGTTCAACGGTTTCGTTGCTGGTCTTAATGATTAGTTCGACAGCCTCGTATCTTAGTATAAAAAGCTTGTTAGACAGCAATTCCTGGGTCAATCATACTCAGGATGTTATTTATAATCTCAACGAAGGTTCGGCTATCATTACAGAAGCGCAAACCAGCATGCGAGGTTATCTAATTACGGGCGACGAACAGTTTGTAGAAAGATACAATGATGCTGAAGCAAAATCAAATGCTTATTTTGAAAAAGTAACTGAACTTACAATCGATAATTCTTCACAACAAACACAGTTAAAAGAATTAAAAACGCTGCGCGACAATTTTTTTAAATACCTGAACAATCAAATTGTAAAAAAACGTTTCGGAAAAAACTCAGCCACATTCGACCTTACCGAAGGCCGTAATATGATGAGCGATTTGCGTGCAAAAATTAAATCAATTGAAAACACAGAACAAAATCTTTTAAAAGAACGAAACGAGAATTCAGAACGCTATGGTAATTACAGCGTTATCCTGATCATTGTTGCTTTTATTATCGCCTTTATTATTTCGATTGTGTTTTTAATCAGAATATTAAAAGATTTTAACGAACGTGCTTTACTTCAAAACGAACTCGAGAAAAAAGACAGGGAAACTGCAGACAGAATTGATGTTATCAGTACGATTGCCAGCAATATTTCGAACGGAAATTATGACATTCGTGTAGACGATACCAAAGCTGATGCATTGGGAAGTGTGGGAGAATCATTGAAT
The DNA here is from genome assembly GCF_001602525.1 of Flavobacterium chilense. GTDB lineage: Bacteria > Bacteroidota > Bacteroidia > Flavobacteriales > Flavobacteriaceae > Flavobacterium > Flavobacterium chilense. The sequence goes on along the minus strand of NZ_LSYT01000001.1, from coordinate 954,411 downwards.
AATATGGGTGTTTCGCTTAAAAGTTCTTTCGATTTATTGTCACAAAAAGAATGGCTTCAAACCGGTATTGCGAATTTGAATAATGTGATGCTTGGCGACAAACTGATGCAAAAATTATCTAAAGATGTAATCGAATTTGTATGTCAGTATACCAATAGCAGTGCAGGAGTTTTATATGTTTTAGAAGATAATGAACTTTATGCAGCCGGAGGATATAGCTATATACCAAGTAAAAATAGAGAACGAATCCAAAAAGGAGAAGGCTTAATTGGTCAGGCAATAGTTTCAGGAAAATTACTGGAATTAAAAACATTATCTCCGGATGATATTCAGATTAATTATGCTTTAGGACAAATAAAACCTACTCATATTGTTGCCCTTCCTTTGTTGGATAACAGGATCGAAGGTGCCATGGAATTAGCAAGTATTTATGGATTTTCGGACCTGCATCTGGAATTTTTAAGAACAGTTGCAAATAATATTGGAATTGCTATTAAATCAACTCAAAACAGAAAAAGAGTACTCGAATTACTGGAAGAAACCAAAGCGCAGTCTGAAGAACTTCAGGTTCAGCACAGCGAACTGGAAGCGATCAATGCAGAATTAGAAGCACAAACAGAAAAACTTCAGGCTTCTGAAGAAGAACTTCGTGTACAACAGGAAGAACTGGAACAAACCAATGAAGAATTGTCTGAAAGAAGTGTTTTACTGGAAGAAAAAAACAACGAAATCCAGAAGAAATCAGAAGCTCTGGAACTGACTACACGTTACAAATCAGAGTTTTTGGCAAATATGTCGCACGAATTAAGAACTCCTTTAAATTCGATTTTGCTGTTAAGCCGTTTGTTATCCGAAAATAATAACAAAAGCATGGTAGCCGAAGAAATTGAGTTTGCCAAAGTAATCCAGAGTTCAGGAAACAGTTTATTAGGATTGATCGATGAGATTCTGGATCTTTCGAAAATCGAAGCCGGAAAAATGGAGTTGGAGTTCTTAGATGTTTCAACAAAAGAAATCACGGATACGTTATGGAATTTATTCAATCAGGTAGCAAAAGAGAAAGGAGTTGCTTTTGAAATCATTTCGAAAGATGCGCCAATTGTCATTAAAACAGACAAAATGCGTTTAGAGCAAATTCTGAAAAACCTGATTTCGAATGCGATAAAATTCACTGAAAAAGGTACAGTTAGTCTGGAAATTAAAATAAGTACAGACGACGATAAAATTATTTGTTTTATTGTAAAAGATACCGGAATCGGAATTCCGTTAGAAAAACAGCCTTTAGTTTTTGAAGCTTTCCAACAAGCAGATGGTTCTACAAAACGTAAATATGGCGGAACCGGTTTAGGGTTGTCTATTAGCAGAGAACTGGCAAAACTGCTTCGAGGCGAGATTATCCTGCATAGTAAAGTTAATCAAGGAAGTACATTTACATTATGTTTGCCTGTTTTTGGATCTGCCATTCATAAAATCAATGTAGAAAAAATACCGCCAACTGAATTTACTGAGGTTGAACCGGATGAAAAAACAACTGCAAAAAACAAATACATCAGCGCAACAATTCCTGATGAAATCGAAGATGACAGAGATTCTGTTTTACCGGGAGATAAAGTCATTTTAATTGTCGAGGATGACATCAATTTTGCCAAATCACTTTTAACCTTTACCAGAAAAAAAGGATACAAAGGTATTGTTTCTGTCCGAGGCGATTATGCGCTTAATTTTACTTTGCATTATAAACCGGTTGGAGTTTTACTGGATATCGAATTACCAATAAAAAGTGGCTGGGAAGTACTGGAAGAATTAAAAAACCATGCAGAAACCAAACATATTCCGGTTCATATTATGTCATCGCACAAATTGAAACAGGAAAGTTTGCTAAAAGGAGCCGTAGATTTCTTAGACAAACCGGTTGCTTTTGATAAAATTCCGGATGTGTTTTTACGAATTGAACATATCATTAATAAAGAAGCCCAAAAAGTTCTGATTATAGAAGATAATCCAAAACATGCAAAAGCATTAGCCTACTTTTTAGAAACATACAATATCAACTCCGAAATAAAAAGTGAAGTTTCACAAGGATTAGAAGCACTTACCAAAACCGAAGTAGATTGTGTGATTCTTGATATGGGAATTCCGGACAAACATGCTTATCAGATTTTAGATGGCGTGAAGAAATCTCCGGGATTAGAAAACCTGCCTGTAATTGTATTTACAGGAAAAAGTTTATCGATGAAAGAAGAAGTTAAAATTAAAAAATATGCTGATTCTATTATTGTAAAAACTGCACATTCGTACCAAAGAATGCTGGATGAAGTTTCGCTTTTCCTTCATTTAGTCGAAGATAAAAAAGATGCAAAAGACAAAAAAGAAAGCTATAAAAAGCTAAATTTACTCAACAACATTCTACACGAGAAAAAAGTATTGATTGTAGACGATGATGTTCGTAATATTTATTCGCTTACAAAAGCCCTGGAAGTTTTTAAAATGAATGTCATTACTGCTTTTGATGGTAAAGAAGCCATTAAAACATTAAATGAAAATCCGGATACAGATATTGTTTTACTGGATATGATGATGCCGAATATGGATGGTTACGAAACTGCCGAAAAAATCCGTAGCATGCCTAAATTTTTAAACTTACCTTTAATAGCTGTAACAGCCAAGGCTATGACAGGCGACAGAGAAAAATGTATTAAGGCGGGAGCTTCAGATTATATCACCAAACCGGTAGATATTGATCAGTTACTTTCGTTATTGAGAGTATGGTTGTACGATAAAATATAAAATAAAAAAGACGCTACGAATTGCCCGAATTTCCACAAATTAAAAGTAAAGCAGGAATTTAAAAATTAGGGCAGATTCGTGCAATTCGTGGCAAAAAAACAGAACGCACATTCGTGACAAAAAAATAAAAAGTAGACGAAATGAATAAAAAAAGACTCTTAATTATTGATGATGATTCTAGAAACATTTTTGCTTTAGAACACACTTTACGTGCCAAATCATATGATTGCTTGTCTTGTTTAAGTGCCGAAGAAGCTTTGAAACTATTAAGTACTGATGAACATATCGATGCGGTTTTGATTGATATGATGATGCCTGAGATGGATGGTTACGATGCTATTCCGTTAATAAAGGCACTTCCTGGCAGAAGATCAGTTTTTATTGTGGTAGTAACGGCACAGGCAATGGTAGGAGATAAAGAGAAATGTTTGGAGGCCGGAGCAGATGCGTACATCTCTAAACCGGTTGATGTGGATAAATTACTGCTTCTTTTAAGCAAAATTTAATGGATTATGATTGAAGATATCGAGTTAGAAACACTTATTAATGATGTTTATGAATATTATGGTTTTGACTTTAGCAGTTATTCGAGAGCTTCGTTAAAACGACGCGTAAACCGGGTAATGCATTTGGATGGATTTACTCATTTTCATGAATTTCTCTCAAGAGTTCGATATGATACCGAGTATTATAAAAGAATGGTCGACGAAATTACGGTAAATGTTACAGAGATGTTTCGTGACCCGGCTTTTTATACTGTTCTCAGAAAAGAAATATTACCCTTATTAGGGACAAAACCCTTTATTAGATTATGGCATGCCGGATGTTCTACAGGCGAAGAAGTATATTCGATGGCCATTATGCTAAAAGAAGCAGGTTTGCTCCACAAATCCCTTATTTATGCCACAGATATAAATGCTACAGTTCTGGAAACAGCCAAAAAAGGAATTTTCCCTTTACGGATGATGAAAGAATATTCAGAAAACTATCGTGATGCCGGCGGACAGGAAGATTTTTCAAGTTACTATATTGCTAATTATGGCATTGCCAAGTTTAATGAAGAACTGGCAGAAAAAATGGTTTTCTCACAGCACAACCTCGTTTCAGATACTTCATTTAATGAATTTGATATGATATTGTGCCGTAATGTTTTAATTTATTTTGATAATGATCTCCAAAAAAGAGTCATTAATTTATTTGACGAAAGTTTAGCTGTTTTAGGTTTTCTGGCATTAGGAACAAAAGAAACAATAAAATATTCTATAGCGCCAAACAAATACAAACAGTTAGGCAAAGAAAAAATATGGAGGAAAGTAAAATAATATCAAATTGCAAAGTAGTCATCATTGGCGGATCGGCAGGAAGTTTAAATGCTTTGATGCAAATTTTACCTGATTTGCCTCAACTAAATGGTTTTGCTATTGTAATTGTAGTACACAGGAAAAGTACAGATGATCAGACATTAGAAGAATTAATTACGCTAAAATCAAAAGTTTCAGTAAAACCGGTTGAAGATAAAGTGCCGCTTTTACCCGGATTTGTTTATGTAGCGCCTTCAAATTATCATTTACTATTCGAAAAAAACGATACACTTTCTTTAGATATTTCCGAGAAAATAAACTACAGTCGTCCAAGCATAGATGTTTCTTTTGAGTCTGCTGCCGAAGTTTACAAAGAAACTTTAGTGGGCATTTTATTATCAGGATCCAATACCGATGGTACTTATGGTCTAAAAGCCATAAAAGCCGCCGGAGGAACCATTGTAGTACAAAACCCAACAGCAGCCGAAATGCCTTTTATGCCACACAATGCCGTTTTAAATGCAGCTCCTGATTTTGTATTGGACAATCAGGAAATCCTGGAATTTATTAGCATTATCAATACCTAATATTATTGTTTAGGTTTCACCATTTCATCTTCAGGAAGAATAACTTTATTTAGTTCAGCTTCTTTTTCAGCTCGTTTTTGCGCTGCTTTTCCTTTTCCTATAGGAATTCCGGCAGTGAGATAGAATGATCTGTTGTACACATTTGGACCATCGCCTTTCATGACCGGAACCAGTCCGTAATAATATTGCACCGTTATATTCAAGCCATTGCCAACATTCATATGATAACCTGCGCCAAAAGCAATACCGGCATCAATAACCCGAATCTGATCCCTGATATTCTTTTTATAGACCACATCGTCCTTGTCAACTTCTTTCTTAAATTCATCAAATGCTTTAGCCAATAAACCAAATTGCGGACCTGTTTTAAGGTAAATATTATTTTTAAACTGATATTTAATCAAAATAGGCACATTAAAGTAACGTATTTCGCGGTTTACGCTTCCTCCGGCAAAAGTATTGTCCAGATTGACGTCGTTTAAAGAATAGACCGGAATGTCATGCGCACCCATTGGTGATTTCACAATAACACCTGTATTAATCATCCAGGCAGGATTTTGTTTAGATCTGAAATCAAAGTAAAAACCAAGATTAAAACCCACATTTGTTCCCGTACTTTCAAGGCCTGAAATAGTAGAGAAATTGGCACCGCCTTCTAAACCAAATTCCAGAAATGGCGAATTAAGTTTGTCTCCAAAAATTAAAGAAATTAAAACCTGAGAATGTATAGGAGCGATACAAAATAACGCGATAAGTAACCATAAACCTTTTTTCATAAAGAAAAGATTAAAGTCCAAAACGGTACTGAAGACCCGTTAAAAATTGTGTACGGGTTCCTAAAAATCCGGCTTCTGCTCTAAACATAATATGTTTATTGTATTGAAACTGAGACCCAACAATAAAATTCCACATATCTTTAGGTGCCTTTTGTAAAGAATACTGAACCGTTGATGATCCGGCAGTACTCAAAGCCCCATCCAGAGTAGCTAAAAAGTTTCCGGCAGATTCCAGCGCTCTGTTAGCAGTATTGTGTTTCGCAATATTGGCAGGATTTTTTTGCTGAGAAGCCGTTAATCCATCCCACCAGGTATCAACTTTTGTCTGGTTTTCAGATACTTTGTTCAAGCCTTCATCTACTTTTTGCTGAGCGTTATCCAGATTTAATACATCAGATAAAGCAATATTTCCCTGCGTATTTCCTTCAATGTGAACCCTGAAACCGCCAACCCACAAAGCAATAGTTCTTTCAGGCTTACGAAGTTTAAAGGTTTTTCCAAGCCTTGGTCCAAAAATATAAGAAAAAGCAGGTTTATCCAGCGCACTCACATCGCTCCAGGACATATTCATGTCAAGAGCCAGCCAGCCGCCGCCAATACCAATAGTAGGCGTTAAGCCTAATCCAAACGTCGTCGCATCAAAATTGGCTTTGGTATTAAAACTGGCAATTTGCGACCAGTTATTATCGGCATCGGGAATCCAGATTCCCGCATTTATTTTGGTAGTAGGTTTTGCTTTTCCAAAAATTCCGTAGACATTTAAAAAAGGAAGCAGCCAGATATCCGGTCTGATTGTGATCGCTCCGGCTTCTACAGACGATTTATCAAAACGAACAATTTCGTCTAAATTATACATGGGGCCATTATTAAAACCTACCTGAAGGTTTTTTATCGTAATTTCTGAATCCTGCCAGAAATAGTTCACTGAAAGCCCTGCAGAATAAGGTAAATTATACCCTTTTTGAGCTACCTTTTCTCCCCAGATGGGCAGAGCATAAGGATAATCGATTGTTTTAAGACTATCTTTTAATTGTTTGTTTTTTTCTCCTACGATTTTGTCAGTATAAACCTGACCGAAAAATTGAATACTAAAGAATAAGAAAGCGGCTGATATTAGTTTGTTACATTTCATTGATGAGTGTTTTTAAAATTAATTAATAAAACTGCGTAAATAATAATGTGTACTAATGAATAGGGGGACTATGTCGGCTTATCTTTTTGTTTTACAGGAGTATAGTTTATATGGTTTTAAGGGTAAAAGTTTTGAAATATGTGTTAATTATTGTTAAAGTTAATTAAAAAAAATTAACAGTTATAATATTTTTTAAGAAACTATACTTATAAGATGAAGATAATCAGTGTGTTCTGTTAAAATGTTCTTGATTTTTAAAAATAAACATCATAAAATATTTACTTTTTGTAAAAGAATAAATATTATTTTTGTGCTTATGAAATGGATAACAATACTATTATCAATTTATTTGATGGCACTTTCAAATATGCCCTGTGCAGATATGGAAGTAAATAGTGTTGCACATAAAACGGCTCAGTTCTCTTCAGAAGCGAATCATACTCATGATAAACAAAACGATTTATGTTCACCATTTTGCACCTGTAATTGTTGTGGTGCACAGGTTTTAAGTTATCAGACCTCTGTAGTTTTTGATTTTCCTGTAACCTGTTCTATTATTTCAGTTCCATTACCCAATTATAATTCTGTTTTAGCTTCCAATTTCTACGGAAGTATCTGGCAGCCCCCTCAAATAGCATAATGACACCTGTCCGGGAGATTATTGATTTTAGATCTTAGATTGAAAATTAACGGCTTTTGATTTTAAAAATGCTGTATATCTAAAATTTTCCATCAGCAATCACTGGAAACGTTGTGGACTCTCCACAGAAGTAACAGACAAAATCTTGTCTAAGTTTCTCACGTCATTATACCTTAAAAATGTTAGATAAAATTATACAGTTTAGTATAAAGAATAAGTTCGTTATACTATTACTTACCCTTGTTTTAATAGCCTGGGGAAGCTATTCGCTTAAAAAATTACCATTAGACGCTTTGCCGGATATCACCAATAATCAGGTGCAGATTATCACAACAGCGCCTACTTTGGCCAGTCAGGAAGTCGAACAATTAATAACCTATCCGCTGGAACAAGCTGTAAAAACAGTTCCGGATGTGATCGAACTTCGCAGTATTTCCCGTTTTGGATTATCTGTAGTCACCGTTGTTTTTGAAGACGATGTCGATATTTACTGGGCCAGAGAACAGATCTTTCAACGCTTAAAACAAGCCGAAGAAAATATTCCTGCCTACGCTGGTTCGCCCGAATTAGCGCCTATTTCAACCGGATTGGGAGAAATTTACCAATATGATGTGTATGCCAAAAAAGGCTACGAAAACAAATACGACGCAGTTAAACTAAGAACCATTCAGGATTGGATCATTATTCCGCAATTGCAGGGCGTTAAAGGCGTTGCAGATGTCAGTACCTGGGGCGGAAAGTTAAAACAATACGAAATTGCCGTTAATCCTAATACCTTGAACAGTCTGGGCGTAACGATTACCGAAATTTTTGATGCCCTCGAAAAAAACAACCAAAATACCGGAGGTGCTTATATTGAAAAAGATCAGTATGCTTATTTTATTCGTGGTGTCGGAATGGCAAAAGGTACAAAAGATCTCGGAAATGTCGTGGTTAAAAACCGAAACGGTTCTCCCGTTTTAGTCCGTGATGTTGCCGAAGTCCGCGAAGGCGTTGCTTTACGTTACGGAGCTTCAACCAAAGACGGAAAAGGAGAAATCGTTTCCGGAATGGTATTGATGCTCAAAGGCGAAAATTCCAGCGCAGTCGTTGATCGTGTTAAAGAAAGAATGGTTCAGATTAACAAAAGCCTGCCGGAAGGTGTAGTTGCCGAAGCCTTTATCGACAGAGGAAAACTGGTTGATAACGCTATCGGAACCGTTACAAAAAACTTACTCGAAGGCGCTTTAATCGTCATTTTTGTACTGATCTTATTTCTGGGCAATCTTCGCGCAGGATTGATCGTTGCTTCGGTAATTCCGTTAGCGATGCTGTTTGCTATTATTTTGATGAATGCCTTTGGCGTAAGCGGAAATTTAATGAGCCTAGGAGCAATCGATTTTGGAATCATTGTAGATGGAGCCGTTATTATCGTAGAAGCTACGATGCATCATTTGCAGAAACTCAAAAACAAAAAAGAATTGTCGCAAGGCGAAATGGATGTTGAAGTCTATAACTCGGCATCAAAAATCAGAAATAGTGCCGCTTTTGGAGAAATCATTATCCTGATCGTTTATCTCCCAATTTTAGCCTTAATCGGAACCGAAGGAAAAATGTTCAAACCAATGGCAATGACCGTTGGATTTGCTGTAATTGGTGCTTTTATACTTTCGCTGACGTATGTTCCGATGATGAGTGCTTTGTTTCTTTCAAAGAAAACAGAACATAAAGCAAATTTCAGTGACAGAATGATGCTTTGGTTCGAGAATTTATATACACCGCTTTTGAATAAAGCATTACAATTTAAAAAGATCGTTCTGGGAATATCACTTGGGTTGTTTGCCTTGGGATTAATTGTTTTTCAGAATATGGGAGGTGAATTTATTCCAACCATCGAAGAAGGCGATTTGGCTATAAATGCGACTATTATGACTGGAAGCTCGCTTACGCAGATGGTAGAAACAACGACAAAATACGAGCAGATTTTAAAAGCAAAGTTTCCGGAAATCAAAACCATAGTCACCAAAATTGGAAGCGGGGAAATCCCAACAGATCCAATGCCTATTGAAAGCGGTGATTTGATTATTGTATTGAAAGACAAAAAAGAATGGTCTAAAAAATACCGTAACTGGGAAGAACTGGCAAATGCCATGAAAGAAGAGATGGAAATAATTCCGGGAGCCAATATCGAGATTTCGCAGCCTATACAAATGCGTTTTAACGAGTTAATGACCGGAAGCCGAAGCGACATCGCGATCAAAATTTTTGGAGATGATTTGGAAATTCTGGATGCTAAAGCCACTGAGTTAATCTCAAAGATTAAAAGCATTGACGGGATTGGGGATTTAAAAGCCGATAAAGTAACAGGATTACCGCAAATTACCATTAAATACGATTATAATAAAATTGCCTTATACGGATTGAACATTTCAGACATCAACCAGATTATCCGCTCATCATTTGCCGGAGAAAGTGCCGGAAAAATTTATGACGAAAGTAAAAGGTTTGATGTTGTGGTTAGGATGAACGAAGACAATCGTGCTGATATTACGGATGTGAGCAATCTGTTTATTCCGTTGCCAAACGGTCAGCAGGTACCGCTTTCGCAAGTGGCAACTGTTGATTATGAGCAAGGTCCGGTACAGGTAATCCGCGAAGACGGAAAACGCCGAATCACGGTTGGATTAAACGTTCGCGGCCGTGATATTAAAAGTGTAGTAGAGGAGATTCAGCAAAAGCTGGATAAAAATTTTAAACTTCCTGCGGGATATTATGTCACCTATGGCGGTCAGTTTGAGAATTTAATCGAAGCCACCAAGCGACTTTCGGTTGCATTGCCAATTGCTCTGGGATTAATATTAGTACTGTTGTATTTTACTTTCAAAAGTTTCAAACAGGCAGGATTAATTTTTACTGCCATTCCGTTATCAGCTATTGGAGGTGTTTTTGCACTTTGGTTACGCGGAATGCCGTTTAGTATTTCGGCAGGAATTGGTTTTATTGCCTTATTCGGAATCGCGGTCTTAAACGGAATTGTTCTGATTTCGTATTTCAATCAGCTTAAAGCTGAAGGAATTTTAGATCCGCTGCAACGAGTTTTAATCGGAACCAAAACCAGATTACGTCCTGTTTTAATGACCGCTGCCGTAGCCTCCTTAGGATTTATGCCAATGGCATTATCAACCAGCGGAGGAGCAGAGGTACAAAAACCTTTAGCAACTGTAGTTATTGGAGGTTTATTTTCTGCAACATTATTAACGCTAATCGTTTTACCGATTTTGTATTTATTGCTGGAAAGTAAATTTAACCGCAAAGAAGTAAGATCATAAAGTTTTGGAGAGATTAAAATAATTTTTTTCACGCAGATATTGCTGATTAAAACAGATTTTATTTAAAAAATGTACCAATAATCATCTGCACCTATCTGTTTAAATCTTTTTAAAATCTGCGTGAAATAAAAAATAAGACAATAAGATTAAAAATTAAAAAATGAAAAACATATCATATCATATAATCCAAAAAAGTTTTGCGAAAAGTCTTTCGCGAACTTTGTGGCTAATAGCGTTTCTACTGGCATGCAAAACAACATTTGCACAGCAAAAAATTACATTAGAAAAGGCAATCGAGCTTGCCAAATCAAGCAACATTGATTTAAAAATTGCGGATAAAGAAATAGAACGACAAACAGTTTTGAAAAAGACTGCTTTTCAGCCGGAACCGCTTCAGGTACAATATCAGGGCGGACAATTTAATAGTGTTGATTTTGATCATAACGTTTCGATACAGCAGTTTTTTCCAATAGGAAATATCACAAAAGCCAATCGTCAGCTGCAGGAAGAACTCGTAAAACTAGCCGAAAAACGAAAAGCATTATCGTCTTATGAAATCGAAAAAGCGGTAACACTGGCGTATTATCAGTATTTGTATGGTGTTTCGATTCAGAAATTAAATTCAGAACTCAATGACATCTATACCAAATTCCTGAAGAATGCAGAATTACGTTTTCAGACTGGAGAAAGCGGAAACATTGAAGTAATCAGCGCTAAAGCGAAAGTAAAAGAGATTGAAACCCAAAAAGCCCAATTAGAATACGATTTGGCGATTTACCAAAAGCAACTCCAGTTTTTTGTTCAGACAGATGAAAATATTGTGCCTGATGATCAAACCTCTTTACAATATACAATGCTGAAAGAAGAAGGAAGTTCGAAAGCAGAAGGCTTGATGACCGATTTTTATCAGCAGCAAATATCAGTATATCAAAAAGAAGCCAGGACTTACAAAGCAATGCGAACTCCTAAACTGGGACTGGGATATTTTGCCCAAACCATCAATACTGAATCATTGTTTCAGGGCTTTACCGCCGGATTACAGATTCCGTTATTTGGAGGCGTGAATACCGCAAAAGCACAGGCAGCTTCTATTAGTATTTCGCAATCGCAATTGGCTTTAGACAAAAATAAATTAACACTGAATCTGCAAAAGCAGGAATTGCAGAATAACTTCGAAAAGCAAAAAAAGGCATTGGATTATTATCAGAAAGAAGGGCTTCAGTACGCCGATCAGATCATTACAACGGCACAAAAAGGGTATGCCAATGGCGATATGAGTTATTGGGCGTACATCAGTTTTTTAAATCAGGCAATCGATATTAAAAAACAATATACAGAGGCGACCCATAATTTTAACCAGAGTGCCATCGAGCTTCAATTTCCAACCATCAAAAACAATTAAAAATGAAAATAAATTTAACCGCAAAGTTCGCAAAGATTTTATCGCAAAGAAGATTAGGTTATTGCTTATTGCTTCTAGCCTACAGCGGAATATTAATTTCCTGCAATGAAAAGAAAACAGAAGAACCACAGGAAGAAGAAAAATCACAAACAGAAGTGGCTTTAAACGAATCACAATATAAAACAGTTGGGATCGAAACAGGATTTGTAGAAAACAGAAACTTGAACAAAGTCATAAAAGCAAACGGATATACCACAGTGCCGCCACAAAACTCTGCCGAAGTTTCGACTTTGATAGGAGGAACGGTAAAGGATATTTTTGTTCTGGAAGGTATTTTTGTCAACAAAGGAAAAGTGCTGGCAACGATTCAGAATCTGGAAGTGATCGAAATGCAGGAAGATTATCATTCGGCTACTGCCAATATCGAATATTTGCAATTAGAATACAATCGTCAGAAGACCTTGAGTGACGAAAATGTAAATCCGAGGAAAGTTTTTCAGGAAGTAAAATCAAAATTAGCAGCAGAAAGAGCAAGGGCACAGGCAGCAAAAAACAAATTAGATGCTTTGCATATCAATACAAAAGGCAGTACTTCGTTAGTTCCCATTGTGGCACCAATCAGCGGTTATGTAGGTAAAATAAGCATTGCAAAAGGAGCCTATGCACAAACCGGGGTAGTATTGTTTGAAGTAGTTGATAACAGCCAGATGCATCTGGATTTAAATGTATATGAGAAAGATTTGGGTTCTATTTCGGTAGGGCAGGTAATCGATTTTGTTTTAACAAATCAGTCCAATAAATCGATAAAAGGAAAGATCTTCGGAATTAATAAATCATTTTCGAACGAAAGTAAAACGGTTGCTGTTCATGCTAAAATTGAATCGGCTGATGCCAAAGGATTGATTCCGGGTATGTATGTTTCGGCAAACATCAATATTACCAATGCCACTGTTCCGGCACTACCAAAAGATGCTGTGGTTCGAAATGCAGACAAGTATTTTGTTTTTATGGAAGAAGAAGCACATGAAGAAAAGAAACCGGAATCCGGAACTCCTCATGAAAAAGAAACTCATTTTAAAGCGATTGAAGTAGTTCCCGGAACCACAGATTTAGGCTTTACAGAGGTGAAATTTGTAGACCGTGTTCCTGAAAAAGCAAAAATAGTAACAAAAGGAGCTTTCTATCTGCTTTCAGCAATGAAAGGCGGAGGAGAACACGGACATTAAGATTTTGTTTTAAGGTTTGTTTCAAGTTTCAAGTTTCAGGTTTCGGGTTTCGGGTTGGTTTAACCGTAAGAAGTGCTAAGATTTACGCAAAGTTCGCCAGTTCAATAACCTGAAGCCTGAAACAAAACAAACCTGAAACAAAGAATACTAAAACTTTGCAAGATTAAAATATACATACTTTGAAAACAATTGTCTCAAAAGATGTAACTTTAGGAACTGTTTTTAGGGATTTAAAATTTGAAACAAAACAAGCCTGAAACAAGCCATTAAAAACTTGAAATTATCCATCTATGGAACATTTACATAAAGAAGAAAAAATTATAAAAAATAAACCCAAACAAGCCAGCTGCTGCTGTTCACACGATGAGCCGGTGCATAATGATAATGATGGACATGATCACGGTCACGACCACGAACATAATGCTGATGGAGGTTTGTTTAAAATGTTTTTACCAGCCATAATTTCCTTTGTTTTGTTACTTATTGGGATTGGTTTGGACCACTATTTTCCGCAAAACTGGTTTTCAGGCTATGTTAGAATTGCCTGGTATGTTATAGCTTATTTGCCAGTTGGACTTCCGGTTTTAAAAGAAGCTTATGAAAGCATTATAAAAGGGGATGTTTTCTCCGAATTTTTCCTGATGTGTATTGCCACAATTGGTGCATTTGCCATAGGAGAATATCCCGAAGGTGTTGCCGTAATGTTGTTTTATACCATTGGAGAAAACTTTCAGGGATTGGCGGTAAGCCGTGCAAAATCAAATATCAAAAGTTTACTCGATCAGCGACCTGATGAGGTAAATGTGGTAGAAAATAATGTTGCCACAAAAGTCAAAGCGGCTGATGTTGCGATAGGATCGACAATTCAGCTAAAAGCAGGAGAAAAACTAGGTTTGGATGGCGAATTACTATCAGATACGGCTTCGTTTAATACTGCGGCTCTTACCGGAGAAAGCAAGCCAGATACCAAAGTAAAAGGAGAAACTGTTTTAGCCGGAATGATCAATGGCAACACTATTGCATTAGTAAAAGTAACAACGGCATATAAAGACAGTAAGCTTTCTAAGATCTTGGAAATGGTACAAAATGCGACAACAAAAAAAGCTCCAGCCGAACTGTTTATTCGCAAATTTGCCAAGATTTACACCCCAATTGTAGTGTATCTTGCAATTGCCATTTGTTTGTTGCCAATGCTTTTTGTCTCTAACTACGTTTTTAGTGATTGGCTGTACAGAGCTTTGGTTTTTCTGGTAATTTCATGTCCGTGCGCTTTAGTTATTAGTATTCCGTTAGGATATTTTGGCGGAATTGGAGCGGCGAGTAAAAACGGAATTTTGTTTAAAGGAAGTAACTTTTTGGACAGTATTTCTACCATTCAGAATGTGGTTATGGATAAAACCGGAACTATGACCGAAGGTGTTTTTAAAGTACAGGAAGTCATTATTCAGGAAGGTTTTGATAAAGAAGAGATTCTGAAACTGGTAAATGTTTTAGAAAGTCAGAGTACACATCCTGTAGCTACAGCAATTCACAATCATGTGGGGCAAATTGATGCATCAGTTGAACTAAAAAATGTAGAAGAAATTTCAGGGCATGGTTTAAAAGCCGAAATCAACGGAAAAGAGCTGCATGTAGGGAATTTCAAATTACTGGATAAATTCAATATCAATTACAATGTTGATCCAAATGCGGTTGTATATACCACAATTGCGATTGCTTACGATAACAAATTCGCAGGGTATTTAACCATTGCTGATGAAATCAAAGCCGATGCGCAGGAAGCTGTAAGCAAACTAAAAGCATTAGGCGTAAAAGTAACCATGTTGAGCGGTGATAAAGCCAATGTAGTACAATTTGTTGCTGATAAATTAGGAATACCAAACTCTTACGGCGATTTATTGCCGGAAGACAAAGTCAATAAACTAAACGAAATTAAAGCTAAAAACGAAACCGTAGCTTTTGTTGGAGATGGTGTAAATGATGCTCCGGTAATTGCCTTAAGTACCGTTGGTATTGCAATGGGAGGTTTAGGAAGCGATGCCACCATTGAAACCGCCGATGTTGTGATTCAGGATGATAAGCCAAGTAAAATTGCAATGGCAATCAATATAGGAAAACAAACCAAAAAAATTGTCTGGCAAAATATCACCTTAGCCTTTGTGGTAAAAGCTTTTGTATTAATCCTGGGCGCCGGCGGACTTGCCACCATGTGGGAAGCTGTTTTTGCCGATGTTGGAGTTGCATTATTGGCTATACTAAATGCCGTAAGGATTCAGAAAATGAAATTTTAACTAATCGCCGCAATTTGCGGCGATTTTTATTTTCTAAACCACATAAAAAGAATAAAGATGGTTTCATTTTATAATATGCAACGTATGACAAGGTAAATTAAAAGGCTGTTTTTGAGTGAAGTATTAGTTTTGTTATATATTAAAAACATAACGATGAAGAAAATACTTTTACTTTCGATACTATTATGTTTATGGTATTGCCAAACATGGTCACAAAAAAAGCCAACAGATAGTATTGCAACATCAAAAGGGCATACAAAAAGTATTGATTTTAATGTGATGCCGTATATCAATTACAACAGAACACTCGACTTTATGTTTGGTGCCATTCCCATGATGATGTACAAATTAAACAAAGCCGATACGATTTCACCTAAATCCTTATCTGGTATTTCAGGAGTTTATACAACCAATAAATCTTATTTTATAGCTTCATTCAATAAATGGTATTTTAAAGAAGACCACTGGCGTGCACAATTTTTTGTAGCAACTGGCAATCAGAACGCCCAGTATTTTGTAGACGATATTGATACACCGGATTTTTACAATTACGGAACCAAAACCACAATGGTTAATTTTAGCCTTCAGCGTAAAGTAATAAAAAGCTTGTATGCAGGACTTGGTTATGCTTATGCTCATTATAATACAAAATATGAAGATGATGTTCAGCCATCGTCTGTAACTCATACTAATGGTTTGCAGCTGATTACGATGTATGATACACGCGACGCTGTTTATTATCCGACCAAGGGCGATAAGATAAAATTGCGATGGCTGAGTTATCCGGAATGGTTTGGAAACGATGTCAATGCCAATAAAATACTTTCAGAATTCAATAAATATTTTCCAATGCGAAACGGAACTGATGTTCTGGCTGCCCGTTTTTCGGGTAAATTCGGATTAGGAAATATTGCTTTCGAACAGCAGGTAACTATTGGAAACGAAGATATAAGAGGATATTCTGAAGGCAAATACCGTGGTGACGGATTAATGGATTTACAGGCTGAATATCGATACAATTTCAATAAAAGAATGGGATTGGTTGGATTTGCCGGAATCGCTACAATTTACGGATCTGATACAGAAAGTTTCAACTGGAAATTATATCCCGGAGCAGGAGCCGGTTTTCGCTACAGGGCATTTAAAACCGAAAAATTTAATGTAGGTCTGGATGCCGCTGTAGGAAAAGGCGATTGGGGACTTTATTTCCGTATCGGGGAAGCTTTTTAAAAGATTTTATTTCTTTAAATGTGCAGGTTCCTGAATTTCACCATTACCAAAAGACCAATTTTCTAAACCGTTATTTTCTAATAAAATAATGATGACATTATTGATCTGAATTTCTGTTGTTGCAGCAATTTTTGTCGCAATTTGATGGTATAATTTTTTCTTTTGTTCGGCTGTTCGGCCTTGTCCTGCGGTAATTTGAACATATACAATATCTTCAGAATGTGAAATACCAAGATAACTTTCAGGATATTTAATCTGATGCTGCTCCAGTTCTTCAATAACATGAAAATAATCATCTTTCGGAATATTAAATTCAGCTATTAAAGACTGATGAACCGCTGCTGAAATATTGTTTTTGGTTGCTAATGAAAGTTTCTTAGGCAAACTGATTCGTACAAATGGCATTTTTTTGAAATTTTAGTTTTCTATAAAAATAGAGAATATTAAATAACGAAAACAATAAAGTCTTTTAAAACTTTAATTCAATTTGAGTTCCGTTATTTACTATTTTAACTTCAGTTTTATTGCTTTCAGATGGTGTTTGGGTAGGATACCAGTTTCGATTTGGTTTAACCATAATTAGTAAACCTTCGTCATCACCAACAGCGGCAAAAAGTTCGCTATTGTCATTTTTAGAAAAGAATTCCAAATCATATTCTGCTATTAATTCTTTTCCCAATGCTAACGGATTTTCATTGACGATACCAATTTCACTGATGTTCAAAATTGATTTTGAAGTGAATGTTTCTGTTTGTGCATTATTCAAATCATGTCTGGCGATAAATTCCAGTAAATTTCCATTATTATCATAGAAATAAACCGCGTTGGCATTCCAGTTTTCAAAGTTTGTGATGACATTTTGATCTTTAATAAAAATCAAATCAACTTTGTTTTTGCACCATTGAATTGCCTCATCAAGTTTGTTTTTCGGAATATTAAAGGCAAAATGATAAATCGACTTAAACTCTGGATCATTAACAAACTTTAAAACAGAATCACCCGCCTGAATGCTAATTGATGTTGCTGTTTTTTCGATGATGGGAAGTTCTAATACAGTAGTATAAAATGCAGCAGTTTTTTGAATATTGCGGGTCTGAATTTGAATGTGTTCTAATTTCATGATAATACTTTTTAGAAGAAGCAATAACTTCTTTTGGTTTCACACAAATTTAAAAAACGACATTTGTATTTTGACGGATGCGTTATTTTATACCTCAATGAAGGAATAGCAAATTAGTATTATAAGTATTTGGTATGTCAAGTTTTATAATTGTTTGTCTTATTTTAATATACTTATAATTTTTACAGATTCTTTGAAAACTTAAATATTCATAAATTTGTCTTTTATTATTTAACTTATGAATTTCATTGAAAAAACATTAAACAATTTATGTGACATGACGGCCGATGATGTTGTCCAATCAATGGCTAAAATTTATAATGAGCCAATTGATAGAAATAAGTTACTTGAATACCCTCAGTTTATTAGAGACATCATTTTTTTAATAGATTTTGATACAGAAATGAATATGCAAGGCGATGTTCTTCAAAATAGTATCAAAGAACATGTTCCAAATATAATTACAGCATTAGGAAATATTGAAGCCAATAATGAATCAAAAATATTGCAAGAAATATATAAGCGATTCCAACAAAATCCAGATGACGAAATGATTGATAAACTTTATGCAAAAATGTATCTCTATACTGATTTTGATATTTGGCTATTACTGGATATTTATGTCGAAAAACAGATGAAAGAATATATTCTGAAATCAAATAATGAAAATAAATAAAACTATATAAATTAGAATGTCTAAAAAGACTCTTTGAAGATATTTTTAATAGATTGCCTTAAATGGCGGATGATTTGTTTCCTTATTTTGTAATTCAGAAGATTTTCTAAATCTGGAACTTGATTCTATTTTAAAAATAATACTATCTTTTAAATATTCTTTTACAGAAACATTTATCCATAATGGAAAGTATAGTTTAGGATGAGTTAGGAAATCAATAACTTCATCTAATTCTCTAATTTTATTTGGTATATTATAGTTGTTAAAAACGACTAATCTCATCAAGTCATCTGCTGAATTATGATTTTTAACAGATTCTTCATCTATTGTTATTGTAAATTTATAGTTCGTTTGGGATTTTTTTTGAGTTGAAATTATTTCTTCAATTGTTTTTAAGAGATTTTCTTTGAACAATTGCTTATTCATTGGATTAAAATTCAAATTTAATTTCTGCTCTGACATATGACCTAATTTACTTTTATAAATATATTGTTTTTTATAAAATCATGACAATATTCTTTTATAGTTTGTTGGACAGATCTAAACTCCTGTAAAATTTCTTCTTCGGTTCCGGTTGCTTTGGCAGGGTCCTGAAAGTTTTGATGAAATTTTTGAGCTTTTGACGGAAAAAACGGGCATCTCTCTTTGGCATTATCACAAACCGTAAGGACAATATCAAAATCAATGTTCTGATATTCATCAATATGATTTGAAGTATGTTTTGAAATATCGATTCCGTCTTCTTTCATCGTTTCGATCGCCCTTGGATTTACACCGTGTGTTTCGACACCGGCACTGTAAATTTCTGCCTGATCTCCTGAAAAATGGCGTAAATACCCTTCGGCGATTTGGCTTCTGCAACTATTACCTGTGCAGAGTACCAGAATTTTTTTTGTCATAATTTAAACAAGTAACCAAATGATATTGATAAGGCAAAACTTTGGCTCAAAACCAAAAATGAGTTGCAAAACAATAACAGCTGTAGTGATTATAATTGGTTTTTTATATTTAAGGAACAAGGCACTCATTGCTTAACAACAGCCGGAATCCGGAGAACAGGAATTTGTTTTGTCCTTGTTTAACTCGATAAAACCAGATTGAGATGGAATTCCGCAGGCATCTTGTGCCAGGCAGGCTGTAACTTTGTTTTTCAATATAAAATGACTGCCATTAAACTCTAAATCATATCTGCCAATCGTTTCATTTTGATATTCTACTTCAATATCAAAATCTTCGATATTCAGTTTTTCTTCAGATAATTTGATGATCTGTAGCAGTTTTCCCGGCTTTAGTCTGTGTTCGTAATCATCGGCATTCCATAATTGAAAATTGACTACATTTTCATTGCGAATAACGCCTCCGCAATCGATAAATTTTTTAGTAATGGTTCCTACTTCGGTAACATGAAAATGTTCGGGAACAAAAGTTCCGTTTTCTAACTGAAACACTGTATTTTCTAAATTCGGAAGGATTTTTTTGATTTCTGATAATTTCATCATTATTTATTTTTATTGTTATAATGCAATATTGCGATATAAATTTTTAAAAAAAGGTCAACAGCATTTCTGCTCTTTGGTAACGGCAATAATAGTAGAGAAATACGTTTTTAACAGATCAAAAGTAGTTTCGTCTATGCAGTAACAAATGGCATTTCCTTCGATGTTTCCTTTGATCAGTCCGGCATTTTTCAATTCTTTAAGATGCTGCGAAACGGTTGGCTGTGCTAACGGAAGCTCATTAACGATATCTCCGCAAATGCATTCATTTACTTTTAAAAGATATTCAATAATGGCAATTCTGGCAGGATGCCCTAAAGCTTTTGCAATCGTCGCAATTTGATTTTGCTTAGCTGTAAAATGTTCTGTTTTAGTTGCGCCCATGATTTTTAATTTAATATTGCAATATTACGATATAGATATTTCTAAAACAAATTTTTTTAATGATATATAATAAGAGAGACTTTAAGTAACTTTAAAAAACATAAAAAAGCCCGTTTCAGAAGGAAACAGGCTTTGCAGGTTCAAAAATTTTGGGGACAATTTAAGAAACCGTTTTTGTATTTGTCTTTACTTAGGCATGGCTGGAATAATAATTCTTCGTGTTGGTGTACTCAAAGTTTCGATAAAAGCGAGAAGATCACTGATTTCTTCTTTACTTAAATCTAACTTTTTGAGCAACGGATCCGGTTTTGGAATTAATGAATCACGTGCTGTTCCCAGATATTTTTTCTGTACCGGAGCTGGATTTCCTAAATTATACAATTCGACAACATCCAGTAAAGACGGAAAATGCCCGTGATGCATCCAGGGTTTGGTATTGACAACTTCACGTAAGGTTGGTGTTCTGAATTTGCCAATATCATCTTTGTTTTTCGTCACATTATAACGTCCGAAATCTTCATTTTTTGTACCAAATAAAGTTTGTCCGTCGTTATGAAACTGATTGTCGCTAAAATAAGGTGTATTATGACAATTAATGCATTGTGCTTTGGTCCTGAACAAATGCAGGCCTTTTACCTGAGAATCGGTATAAGCATCAGATTTTCCGCTTATGAACTGATCAAATTTACTTTTCGGGCTATTAATCGATCTTTCGAAAGTAGCAATTGCATATTGTATTCTTTGCAGACTTACTTTTTTATCGCCAAAAGCAGCTGTAAAAAGCTCATTATAACCTTTGATTTTGGCAATTTTATCGACCGCAATAGTGAGTTTCTCATTCATTTCGAGAGGATCTCCAATAGGAAATTGCGCCTGATCTTCAAGACTTGAAGCACGGCCGTCCCAGAATAAAGTTTTGGCATACGCCGAGTTTAAAATTGTCATTGAGTTGCGTTTTCCTGTCTGACGATCGTGACCAAAAGAGCGCGTTAGATTGTCAGTCCAGCCCAGTTCAGGATTATGACAGGAAGCACAGGCAATTTGTCCGCTGTTGGATAATCTCGGATCAAAAAACAATATTTTACCCAGATTTTCTTTTTCTTTCGAATACGGATTGTACTCCGGGTATGGAACAGCAGAAAGCACTCCAATATCCTGGAATGCTTTTTTGTCTATACTTTTATCTAATTCAGGCGCAGGCCAGGAAGACGGATCTCCGCTCGAATACAATTTTCTTAATTCCTGTATATCGATATAATCAGGCTGTTCGATGCTTTTGTAAGCCGTCAGACTAATTAGGAGTAAGATTGGAAAGATTAGTTTTTTCAATTCTTTTATTTTTTTGTTTTTTTTGATGTATGCTTAGTTTTCGATCTTAGCTTTTAGTTTGGAGGCAAAAGCTTTGTCAGAGTTTTACACTTTGACAAAGCGGAATGTATTGGTGTTTTTGTATGTAGTTAATACGTTACACTAAAACTAAATGCTGCGATTTAAAACGTCTATATCTAAAGATCAACTTCTTTGGCACAAGGCTCGTTTATCGGGCTTATTTTTGGATAGGTTTTGTTGTTGTATATTTTGTATTGAGAAGTAGCTGTTCCTCCAAATAACTCCTGATTGGTTAACTTTAATTCAAACGAAATTTCAAATAATCCGGTGCTGATTTCTTTATAAGTTCCTTCGCCTGCAATTGCAATAATATGACTGTTTTTTGTGGTGCTTGCAACGGTAATATATTGCGGAATAACCAATACTTTGCCCTGTGTTTTACTGTTTCCGTTTTCTGGGAAAAATTCTAATGCTGAAGTGATGTTAAATCCGGGAGAATTGGCAGCTGCAGTACTTTCGTTGGTAAACCATCGTTTTAAGTTGAAAGAATTGGTTGTCGAAGTTCCCGAAACAACATTAAACCCAATTTTGAAAGCATCGTGGTAAATATCGTCGTTTGGATTTGTGGTGCCTTTATCGCTGTATAAAATAGCATTTGGATTGTCTTTTGTTACCACAACCGGAAACGTAAAAGCATTAAATGCCTGCCAGGCACAAGTTCCGCTTTTATCAAACCAGTTTTCGCCATAAGTCAGATAAAACTGATTCGATAAATCGTAGAATTTAGAAGCCGGATTAGCCAGAACATCTCTTGGGGATTTTATAGGTTTTACAATTTGCAGGATTTTATTTCCTGTTGCAGGATAATTGGCTGTATTGTTTAAGGTAAGCGAACTTTCGTAATAAACATCATCATTCTGAATGTCTTCTAAAAGTGTTAAATGATA
The DNA here is from genome assembly GCF_001602525.1 of Flavobacterium chilense. GTDB lineage: Bacteria > Bacteroidota > Bacteroidia > Flavobacteriales > Flavobacteriaceae > Flavobacterium > Flavobacterium chilense. Next base: position 931,779 of record NZ_LSYT01000001.1, on the reverse strand, counting down.
CGTAACAGCGTTTCTGTTTGTACCATAATCATCATGGGTAAGCTGGTAATCAAACCCGTTTAAAAACTGAAACATTTCAAGCTTATCGATTTCTGAAGGGAAAAATCCGTTAGGGAAATTTACTTTAAAATCAATCACTTCTCCTTTAACTCCTTTAATATCGATTTTGCTTACTGGAAAAGTATAGTTGGTAGAAATTGTGCCCAAATCTATTCTGAAAGTATCGTTTACAGCTTCGGTATTCAGATTCCCGATATGAATTTCAGGATCTGAAGTATTTTCCAGTTTTAAGGTAATACTTTGGTTAGCTGTCCATCTTTTATCAAAAGAAACAAAAATAGTATCGGTTAATTTATTAGTCTGAAAAGTAAGTTCTGTTTTCGGATTTAAGCTATAACTATCACTGATTCCGGTTGTAGTAGCACTAAAAGTAGCTGTTACAGGATTTTTTAATGAAAAGGATGTTAGCGCTACAGGAACTTTTAGTGTTTTTACAGACTTGTTTTCATAATGGTCTACAGGAATCAAAGCGGCATTTACCGTTGGATATTCAAGAGGTGTATTGTCACTTTTAAGCTGGAAATTAAATCTTAAATACGGATTTACATTTTCGCTGCCTAATTTGTAATCATCTTTAGAACAGGATGCAAATAATAGTATTACAGCAATACTTAAGGTCGATATAAATTTAATACGATTCATTTTGCTTTAAGTTTGAGTTAAGATTGATATTGTAAGTTGGTATTGGCAATATAAATTTTGGAGAAGGGTAGTTTAGACTGCAAATGTTTGATATACAGCCGTCGTTTCTGGTGATTCCTCTTTGATTTCTAAGAAGATCAAATAATAAATGCCCTTCAAAACAAAGTTCTTTTCTTCTTTCTAAAAGCACGTTTTCAAGAATATTGGCAGAACTGGTTAAAAGTGTGGCATTGGCACGGGACCTGATGATATTAATATCTGCCATTGCTAAATCTGGTTTGTTGTTTTGAGCAGCGGCTTCGGCACGTATTAAATACATTTCGCTTAATCTAAAAGCTACATAACCCGGATTGTCATGGTATTTTTTGGTAAAATTATAAGGTTGCAATACTTGATTTCCGGCAATTAAAGTAGAAAGCTGTAAGTTTAAAAATAGCTTTTTACGTAAGTCGTTTGTTTCATAAAGATTGAATAAATCGTTTGAAGCCACATATTTTCGACCTGTATCTGATATGGTAAAAGAAGGAGCAGGCGAGGTAGAATAGCCAAATATTGAGGCCATAGAACTCGATGTGGTTCCTGAATTGTCTTTTGGAGTCGAAAATTCCAGCAAAATTTCAGAAACAGGCAAATCCGGTTTTTCCCATTCTGATACTAAATTAGCAGAACTCATAAGGGACATTCCTGAATTTATAATAACATCATTTGCTGTGTCGTAGGCGTTTTGCCAGTCTCTTTTATACAAATAAACTCTTGCAAGCAAGGCTTTTGCGCTGTTACTGCTAAAATAAGAATAGGCAGGGCCTTCTAAACCTGAAGTAGTGGTATAATTATTAATTGCCGTTTTTAAATCGTTGATAATGAAAGAATAAGTATTAGCAACTGTTTCTCTTTCAGGATATTTAATACCTGATTTTATCGATTGAGTGTTGTAAACGATTCCTAAATGAGTTGCATTTAAGGTATATCCATAGTTTTGACTGTAAATTAAGGACAACAAAAAGTGGGCATAAGCCCGTATTGTTAAGGCTTCGGCTATGATTTGATTTTTTTCGGTTTCTGTTGCGTCGGTTAATTTTGGAGTATATTCCAGAATTAAATTTGCCTGATTAATAATACTGTAGCTACCATCATAAAAAGTTTTAAAATCACTAACATCAGCTTGGTCTTCAAATGAGTAGGTATTTTTTAAAGCAGTTGGTATCGTAATTTCTCCCTTATTTGCTGTGGTTTCGTAAGGTGTAACTTTTAGATTTCCGCCTTGCAAATCAGCGTAAACTCCAAAACGCTCCCCTCTCACATTTGATTCAATATTGGTATAAAGTCCTTTTAGAGCCATTAGAACGCCTTGTTTATTTTGTAAAAGCTCGTCGATAGAAGTTTGTGTTCCGGGTTCCTGCTCTAAAAAATCGCTGCAGCTTTGTGCAGACAGTATCAGGATGGCAATTGTGATATATTTTAAATATTTCATATTCTTAAAATTTAGCGTTCATTCCGATCGAAATAGTTCTCGCTTGCGGATAACTGTAATTCAACTCTCTTATTCCATTCATTCCCTTTGGGCTTTTTTCTTTGTACCAGTACCAAACATTAGAAGCATCAGCAAAAATAGCCAGCGTATCCAGAAAAGTATTCTTTAAAGGAACATTGTAGCTTAAATTGATATTGTTGATTTTTAAAAAAGTAGCATCATAAACATACTTACTTAAATTGGCGTTAACTGGTGAAATACTCACCGAAGACTGCGTTACAATATCTCCGGGCTGCCTCCAGTGATCGTAAGCATTTACAGAAAGATTTCTGTTTAAAGTGTTCGAATATTTATCAATAAGCACATCCTGAACTAAGTAATCCCCACCAATCTGAAACGCGCCTCTAATCGATAAAACAATATTTTTATTGATGGTAAAGTTGTTATTAAAACCTCCATACGCATCGGCTTGTTTATCGCCAATAGGCACCCAGTCAGCATTTGTATACAAAGATTTATAAGTAGCAGCATCGTATACCTTGCCATCTTTTTCGAGTAAATCACGACCTGTTGCAGGATCAACGCCAACCCAGTTTATTCCCCAAAGTGTAGTAGTACTATAACCCACTTTTTGTGCCAGTGCAATTGTGGCTACAGAGTAGTCGCTTCCTAAACCTTTAAGTTCTGTTACTTTGTTTTTTACAGTCGAAATATTAAATGAAGTTGTCCATTTAAAACGATCGCTTTTAATCCATTTTATTCTTGTTGTAAACTCAAAACCTTTGTTGTACATACTTGAAGCATTGAGTTGTACAGAACTGTAACCTGTTTCAGTAGGAATATCTCTTGTCGTGATTAAATCACTTAGATTATCATAATAGTATTCCAGTAGCATTTCGACACGATCGAAAATATTAAAGTCAAGACCCACATTAAATTTGGTGTTTTTTTCCCAGCCTAAATTCTCGTTTGGAGCAGAGCCCGGAGTAGCTTCAGTTCCGCCATTGTAACCATTTTGTCTGATGTTGTATAAACCTTTGGAACGGTATGATCCAATTCTGGAGTTTCCGGTAGTTCCGTAACTTACTTTAAATTTCAGTAAATCGATCCATGAAGCTGATTTCAGGAAACTTTCGTTGCTGGTAATCCAGCTAAAACCTGCACCGCCATTGTTGGCAATATCAGAATCATTGCCAAAAACAGAACTTTGATCACGTCTGAAATTGGCTAAGAAATAATAGCGTTTTTTATAATTGTAATTGATTTGCGAAAATGCTGAAACCCTGGAATTATAACTAATATCATGCGAATAGGTCTGACCTGATCTCGTTTCATCGATTTCAGTGTCGGGATTATCATCACGCAATGCTTCTGAAACCTTATGAATCTGATTTGGATTTACAAAGCCAACACCTGACGCATAATCAAAATTTGTTCTATCTTCAGAAAGTTCCATTCCTGCAACTCCATCGATAGCATGGTTTTTATTGAGTTGTTTTTCAAACAAAAGTTGTCCCTGCCAGTTCCATTTTGTTGCATTTCTTTGATTGATTAGTCGGCGTCCCCATGATGGATAAGTAATTTGGTCTAAAACGAAACTTCCGTTAAACTGACCGCTTTCATTTTCTCCTGAAAAGTAACGATCCTGTTCTTTATCAGTATAATCAATTCCAAAAAGAGTTGAGAATTTTAAGCCTTTAGCAATTTGGTAGCCAATATTTAAGCTCCCCATCATTCCGTAAGTCTGGGATTGATTTTTATTTTGTGCAATGGCAGCCAGCGGGTTTCCGCCGCTAATTCCTGTTAAGCCAATTTTCGAATAAGTTCCATCAGCATTATAAGGAGAAATAGTAGGCAAATAAGCAAAATTGTAAAAGATATTAGGAGCATCTTTTTGAACAAAACTTGGATTCAGCATCAGGTTAATGTCCCATTTATTGGTACGGTACCCCAGATTAACACCAAGATTTAATTGTTTCGTTGAATTGCCCATTTGTGGCTCATCGATTTTTAAATAACTCACATTACTGCGGTAAGAAAATTTAGAAGTCGAGCCGGAAACACTTAAATTGTATTTATTAAAATAGCCTGAATTGTTCAATAAGTCAAACCAGTTTGTATTTACACCATTATAAGGAACAGCAACATATCCGGGAGTTGTATTTTTTAGAAATTCATTTCTAACTTCATTATATTGCTCACCATTCATGTATTTAATTTGGTTCATAGCCGATGAGATTCCGGATTGATTTGAAAAACCAAATTGTGTTTTGCCTTTTTTACCTTTTTTAGTGGTGATCAAAATAACACCATTAGCACCGTCGGCACCATAAATACCAACAGCTGCGGCATCTTTTAATACAGTGAACGATTCTATATTTTCAGGTGCAATTTTCGTTAACGGATTAGAAAAACTTTCAGCAGCATCGCCATTTCCATTAAAAAAAGAACTGTCGATTCCAAATTCTTCGCTCATCACCAGTCCGTCAATAATAATAAGAGGCTGAGTCGAAGTTCCAACTTTGGCTCCGGATAATGAAGATAAAGTTCCTTGTCCGCGGATGTTGATTTTAACCGGACCACCAACTCCTGTAGTATTTTCGACTAAAACTCCGGCAATTTGCCCTTCGACCATTTTATCGATACTTTCTGATGCCTGTTCTACAGCGATATCTTTAGCGTTTAAAGTCGAAATACTTCCTACGATTTCTTCTTTTAGTTTTTTAGTTCCGTAAGATGACGTAATAACAACCTGATTTAGTTCATCTGTATATTCTTCAAGATAAAATACAAACTCTTTTTTGCTGTCTGCTTTTACTGTTTGGGTTTGCATGCCTAAAAAGCCAGCCTCAAGTACCATATTACTGATATTGTTTCCTTTTAGTTCATAAACAAATTTTCCGTTAAAATCAGTTATAGCACCCATTCCGCTACCTTTTATGCGAATTGTTGCTCCGGCAAGAGGCAGTTTTTCTTTAGCACTGTATACAACTCCGCTAATAAATCTTTCCTTTTCGGAAACACTTGAGTTAGGAGCTAAAAGAGGAGCAGAGCTTGTCAATAAAACCTGTTTGTTCTGGATGTAAAACGAAATGTTTTTTCCAGTGAATAGCTGTGTTAAAGTTGTTTCTAAAGTCGCATTCTGAACATTAATATCAGCTAACTGATCAGCATCGATTTTTCGGGCATTGTAAATAATCCTGAAATCACTTTGTTCTTCAATCGATTTAATAATCAGGCTGATAGGTTTGTTTCTTAGCTGTAATGTGATGCCTTTATGCTGAGAAAAACCTTTAAAACAGGATATAAGAAGGGCTAGGAAAAATAGAATTTTCCTTAAATTGGGTATCGTAATAGTCATGTTTATTTAGTTATGGAAGATTGGTAATGGTAATTGTGTTTTGTTTAATAGAATAATGAAACGGCGTGTCACGTTTTAGAAGTTCTAAAATGTTTTCGACACTTGATTCGCTAATTTTAATAGTACCTGTGAAATTCTGTTTGGCCAAAACAGCATTTTCATTGATAATTTCGACGTCGTAGGTGCGCTGAATTATTTTAGCGATTGTAGAAAATGGGGTATCTTTAAAAGCAAGTTCACCTTTTGTCCAGGCTGTATAAAAATTAGTATCAACTGCTTTTGTTGTTATTTTTCTGGAAGTATTTTGCCAGGTTGCCATTTGATTTGGCTGGAGTAAAACCAGATTTTGTTTGTTCTCAACTTCATACATCTGAATGCTTCCTTCAACTAGAGTACTGTTAACGCTGGGGTTTTCAGGATATGCGCTTACATTAAAGTGGGTTCCGAGAACTTCAATATCAACCTGATTGGCATTGACAATAAACGGATGTTCTTTGTCTTTGGCAACTTCAAAAAAAGCTTCACCGGTTAAGTAAACATTTCTTTTTCCGCTGATACCAAATTGTTCCGGATATCGTAATGTAGTTCCTGAATTTAAACTCACTACCGTTCCGTCAGAAAGAGTTAGTTTAAATCTTTTTCCGTAAGGAACTTTAAGTGTATTGTAAACTACTTTTTGATTCTGAACTTTTCCGAAATAAACAATATGATTTGGAAATTTTTTCGCGATCAGTTTTTTGTTATTGTCGAGTACTATTGTAGCCTGATTGTTTTTTGTAATGATTTCTGAACGTCCGTCTGCCCATTCTAAAACAATTTCTTTAGCATTTGATTGGGTTGAATGGCTCAAATCGAAAGCCAGTTTTCCTAATCCGATCAAAACCAAAAAGATTGCAGCATATTTTAAAAGCTGGATTCGTTTCTTTTTAGGCTGAATAGAGATTACCGGAGTTGAATTGCCTGAAATATCTTCAGAAAGTGCTGTTAAGGCCCATGCTTTCTTTAAGGCTATAAATTGTTTCTTATTCTCTTCTGAAGCTTCAATCCAGTCAAAAAGTGCCTGAACTTCTTGCTCTGAAGCTTCGTTAGAAAGATATTTAGGAATAATTTCGGTAATCATACTTTGATTTTAATCTTCTGGTTTTAGTAAGTACACTTCAGAAATAAAATACCCTACCTTTTATTTTTAATTATTACAAATAAGGATAAAAATTAAGAACAAATAATCGGATAATTTGGTTTTTAAAATCTTTAAAGCCTTTGTCATGTGGGCTTCGACAGCTTTTAAGGTTACCTGCATTTCTTCTGCGATTTCGGCATTTTTTTTATTCTCAAAACGTTTTTTTATAAAAACTTCTCTGGTTTTTGGAGGCAGATCGCTTATAGATTCCTGAATTAAACGTTCTAATTCTGTTAATTCTAAAGTATCAAACTGCACCGAACTTAAGATTTCGATATCCAGTTCTCTTTCTTTTTGGTTTAATATATCGCTTTTAAATTTATCCTTTACTTTATTATGTCGGATCAAATTAAGGCATTTTGACTTGGCATACGTATATAAAAAAGAAGTTATACCATTAAGAGACTCAACAGTTTCCCTGTTTTGCCAAAGATGCAGAAAAGCTTCCTGAGCGAGATTCTCAGCTTCATCTTTATCATAAATAAACTGAATGCTAAAAGCTGTGATTCTGGAAAAGTATTTGTCGTAGAAGTAAGTAAAGGCAGTTTCGTCTCCTTCTTTGAAAGATAGAAAAAGATTCAATTCGAAACTGTTATTGTGGTTCATTAAACGAAATTTACTTAGAAAAGCAATATTGGTAAATATAAAAACTACCAAGATTTGCCATGAAAGCGGCAAATATAAAAGTTTATTTATATTAATTCTAAATAAAATTCAAATAAAGATGGTTTGAAAAAATATTAGTCAGAATAAGAAGAAAAAAGAGAAAAAATCTCTAAATGTTTTGATTTTAAACCGCAAAGCAAGTAAAGATTTTTGTTAGCCAGGCTTTATAGTAAATAAAAAGTTCGCAAAGCTTTGTATAAAAAAACTTTGCGAACTTGTGTATTTAAACTCTTTTTAAGCAACCTAAAAATTGCTGTACAACAATTGTAATGTGTGAAAATCAGATGATCCGTCGAAATACTTATCCAGTACTTCATTAAATACAGGTTCAGTATTTTGAATACTGGCAAATAAAGTCATACAGGATTGCAGTTTTTCATCATCAGGATTTCCGAATATTTCTGTGGCTGTTTTTTCATCTGTTTTGATTAATTCGCCTGTAATTTCGATAAGATGTTTGCCCAGAATTGGATGTTCTAAAAAGGCGATGGCTTCGTCGGCATTTTTAATTTCGTAGAATTTTGAGGTATCGCAGGAGCCAAGTCCTTTTATCTGAGGAAAAATAAACCACATCCATGGCGATTCTTTCTTGCCTTTTTTAATTTCGGAAAGCGCAGACAGGTACAACTTATTTTGCGCATCTAAAAAACGAACTAATTCTTTGTTATTGTAAGCCATTATTTACTGATTTTATTTGGGACAATCAGTTCGTAAAACTACTGAAAATAAATATAGTTGAGCATTTCAAAAGTTTTTTTTAGATGTATTTTTTTCTATATATTATGCACAAAAGGGATGTAGTATTTATCGGAAAAATTCAATGTCAATAGCAATGACAATGACATTGACAATAGCAATGACAATATCAATGACAATATCAATGCCAATGGGAATGTCAATGTCAATGGGAAAGTCAATTTCAATTTTGAACTTTGTATGTCTTTATAATTTTTAAGAAGAAATTGATTTTGTGTAAAATGATGTTTAGTGAATTTTTAGATTTGATAATTCATAGTTGAGAAAAGCTGGCAGATTTTTATAGTTAGAATTAATTCCCAAAGCAAATTCAAAATGTTTTGACAATATTATTCCTGTTAAGAAGGCTCTTTTTTGTTATAAAACTCAATATTTGTTAGTGATCCGGTTATATTATTTCTATTTTTACTAATAGAGTATCATTATCGACTTAGATAATAATTAAATTTTTGATTTGGCATAAACCTCAAAAATCGCCAAATTTTATTAACGAGCGTACTGCTCAATAAAAAAATAAATTATGAAAATAGGACTAATCGGATTCGGAAAGACTGGAAAATCAGTAGCCTCAATACTACTGGAAAACAAGAAATTTTGCCTGGAATGGGTTTTAAGACAAAGCACTGTTTTAGAACATCGATCTGTTCCGGAATTTCTGGGTATTCAGTCAGACGAGCCCGGATTGATCTATTCCAGTTCTAAAACCACCATTGAAGAGTTATTAGACAAACATCCTGTTGATGTTATTATTGATTTTTCGTCAAATGAAGGTATTTATACTTATGGAGAACTTGCAGCCAACAGAAAGATTAAAATTATCTCGGCGATTTCTCATTATAAAGATAAAGAGCTTAAATTGTTAAAGAAACTGGCTCATAAAACCACTGTTTTCTGGTCTCCCAATATTACACTTGGTGTGAATTATTTACTTTTTGCAGCTAAGTTTTTGAAAAAAATTGCTCCCTGGGTGGACATTGAGGTGAACGAAGAACATTTTAAAAAGAAACAGGGAACATCCGGAACAGCAGTAAAAATAGCAGAAGCTTTGGATGTTGATACAGACAATATAAATTCAGTGAGGGCAGGAGGTATCGTTGGGAAGCATGAAGTGATCTTTGGTTTTCCTTATCAAACCGTGCGCTTAATCCATGAATCGATCTCAAGGGAAGCGTTTGGAAACGGCGTTGTTTTTGTTGCTGAGAATCTGGAAGACAAGCAAAAAGGATTATACAATTTTGAAGATATTTTGTCGCCTTATTTTGCGGTTTAGTTATACTGCAGATTAATTTTACCCCAAAGAGTTAAAGCGTTGGACTTACAACTTAAAAGAGATACTTTGTTTCTCGGCGGCTTTGCAAGATTAAATTTTAGGCCTTTTAAGTCTGAAAATGTTTGCAAAACCGCCGAGATGCAAAGTTTTATTACTTTCTAAAAATAATAGCTTTTGTATATTCAGCATTCATTTTGGCAATCGAAAGAATAGAAATGCCTTGCGGACATTCGATTTCGCAGGCTCTGGTATCTGAACAATTTCCAAACCCTTGAGCATCCATTTGCTGTACCATTGTTACAGCTCTTTTTGAAGCTTCGATTTTTCCTTGCGGAAGCAACGCCAAATGGGTTATTTTGGCACCCACAAACAAAGCAGCACTGGCATTTTTACAAGTTGCGACACAAGCGCCACAACCAATACAGGCGGCAGCATCAAAAGAAGCTTCGGCAGTTTCGTAAGAAATCGGAATACTATTCGCCTCAGGCGCCTGACCTGTAGAAGCGCCAATAAAACCACCGGATTCGATAATCGCATCAAAGGCAGACCGATCAATTTTTAAATCCCTTAAAACCGGAAAGGCTTTTGCGCGAAAGGGTTCTATATAAATAGTATCGCCATCTTTAAAACTTCGCATGTGCAGTTGGCAGGTTGTCGTATTTTTTAAAGGACCGTGTGCTCTTCCGTTAATCATAACACCACATTGTCCGCAGATTCCTTCACGGCAATCGTGGTCAAATTCTATAACGCGTTCTTTTTTCTGAATTAGCGATTCGTTCAAAAGATCCAGCATTTCCAGAAAAGACATGTGTTCCGAAACTTCGTCGATTTCATAATCTATCATTTTTCCTTTGTCGGAAGCGTTAAGTTGTCGCCATATTTTAAGATATAGTTTCATATTCTAAAGCTTTTGATTATTTGTAACTTCTAACTGCCAGTTCAACTGATTCAAATACCAGAGGTTCTTTGTGTAATTCCGGTTTTTGTCCTTTTCCTTTCCATTCCCAGGCAGAAACATAGCAGAAATCTGCGTCATTGCGAACCGCTTCGCCATCAGCAGTTTGGTATTCTTCCCGAAAGTGTGCGCCACAAGATTCTTCTCTTTGTAAGGCATCATAACACATTAATTCGGCCAATTCGATATAATCGGCAATTCGTCCGGCTTTTTCGAGTTCACTATTTAGAGTATCATCTCCGGTAATCAGTAAGTCTTTTTCAAAAGAAGCTTTTAAGGCTTTTATATCTTCAATAGCTTCTTCAAGTTTTTCTTTGCTTCTCGAAAGTCCGCATTTTTCATAGAGCAGCCTTCCAATTTTTTTATGAAAATAATCTGTCGAAAGCGTTCCTTTACTATTTAAGAATTTATCTAATTGTGCTCTGACTGATTTTTCGGCTTCTTCAAAAGCAGGATGATGAATATCTGGTTTAGGCGCGTTTAATTCTCCTGCCAAATAATTCGGAATCGTGTAGGGTGCAATAAAATACCCATCAACACAAGCCTGAAGTAATGAATTTGCTCCCAGTCGGTTTGCTCCATGATCGGCAAAATTGGCTTCGCCTAAAGCAAATAAACCCGGAATAGAAGTCATTAATTCATAATCAACCCAAAGTCCGCCCATTGTAAAATGTGCTGCGGGAGAAATAAGCATAGGTTCCTTATAAGCATTGATTCCGGTAATTTTCTCGTACATCGCAAAAAGATTGCTGTATTTGGCTTCGATTTTATCCTTTCCCTGAGCTTTAATAGCATCCGAAAAGTCAAGGTAAATAGCGTTTTTCATTGGACCAACACCATGTCCGGCATCAATTCGTTCTTTTGCTGCCCTTGATGAAATATCACGTGGAGCCAGATTTCCGAAAGAAGGATATTTACGTTCTAAGTAATAATCCCGTTCTTCCTCGGGAATTGTATTTGGATTTCTGTCGTCCTGAGCAGTTTTAGGAACCCAGATTCGTCCGTCATTACGAAGCGACTCCGACATTAAAGTAAGTTTTGACTGATTGGCTCCGTGTTGCGGAAGTGAAGTAGGATGAAACTGAATCCAGCTAACGCCTGCCATATAAGCACCTTTTTTATGTGCTCTCCAAATAGCAGAACTGTTGCATCCCATTGCCAGTGTAGAAAGATAATAGACTTTTCCGTAACCGCCTGAAGCCAGTACAACGGCATCTGCAACATGACGTTCAAGCTCACCGGTTTCAAGGTTTCGTGCAATTATTCCTTTTGCTTTTCCGTCAATAACGATTAGTTCCAGCATTTCATGTCGGGTATGTAAGTCTACTTTCCCTAAAGATACCTGTCGCAATAATCCCTGATAAGCTCCCAGTAAAAGCTGCTGTCCGGTTTGTCCGCGTGCATAAAACGTTCTGGAGACCTGAACGCCTCCAAAAGATCTGTTATTAAGATATCCTGCATATTCTCTGGCAAACGGAACGCCTTGAGCTACAGCATGATCAATTAAATGTGCAGAACATTCTGCCAGACGGTAAACATTGGCTTCGCGAGATCTGAAATCACCACCTTTTATGGTGTCATAAAACATTCTGTACGTGCTGTCTCCGTCGTTTTTGTAGTTTTTGGCAGCATTAACACCGCCTTGTGCTGCTACGGAATGTGCTCTTCGGGCGGAATCCTGAAAACAAAATGACTGAATGTTATAGCCTTGTTCTGCCAGCGATGCAGCACAAGAAGCACCGGCAAGACCGGTTCCAACGACAATAATATTCAGTTTTTTTCTATTGGCAGGGTTTACGAGTTTAGCTTTTGCCTTGTAGTTATTCCATTTTTCTGCAAGAGGACCTTCTGGTATTTTGGAGTTTATCATTTCTTTTTGGATTTAAAATGAAACTAATCTTTAAGAAGCTGTAATTTACTACAAAATATTGATTTTTAAAAGGCTAATTGGTTATAAATCTTCCATAATGATAAAAAAGGGAATTAACACATAGCAACAAAGCTTTAAAATTAAAAACAGAAAAAGATTTCTAAAAAATAATGAATTTATCACATCGTAATGTGTTTTATCATAAGTGAAACTTTTTGCAGTTTATAAAACTATGTTGCTATATGTTTAGAATAATGAGTTCAATTTTATTGTTTACTAATTGATATTGCTTTAGTGGTAAGATTGGTTTTTACAAAATAAATTCCTGTTGGATGTTCCGAAATAGAAATTAGACTTCCTTTTCCTTGTTTAATTTTAATTCCTAAAGGCGAATAAACACTCCATTCTGACTCTTTGGATAAATGAAATATTCCGGTTGAAGGATTAGGGAAAACGGTAATTTTATTTGATTCTCCATTTGGATTTTCAATACCCAGATTACAGTTATGTACCATAAAAGGTGAATTGTTTTTGGTATTATTTCCAATTGAATTGCTTACGGTTAATGAAACAGTTTTTGTTCCTTCTGTACCATAAATTACAGTATGAGGACCAACTCCTGTTGCTGTTTGAGGTTGTGCGCCTTCACCAAAATTCCAGGTATAATTATCAACTGTTCCTACAGAAACGGAGGTAAAAGTAACAGCGGTATTTAAACATCCCATTTGTGGGCTTACTTCATAATCTGCAATAGGAGCAGTGGTGCTTCCCGTTAGAACAAATTCCATTTTATTGATGTTGATGTCTCCTTCTTCAAAAAATAAAGTAATAACATGTGTTCCCTGAGTTAAAGGTACATTAGGAATCGTGGCGGTTTGCCATGCCTGAAACCCTCCGGTATTAGGAATATTAACGGTTCCGGTTACATTGACACCATCAACTTCAAGATGTAATTTTCTGGTATTGTAAGGTGATGAAATTCGTAAATTGATATTATAATTACCAGTTGTATTTACTCTTGAAGTATATTTAAGCCATTCATTTTTGGCTACATAGGCAATATTGAATCCGCCTTCACTACAAACTTCAGTTCCTACGCCATCGCCAGGTCTGTAGGCTGTATCACCACCGCCATTGCTGTCGAAATAAGCTCCGGGACCAACATCATAATTTTCGGCTTCTATTACTCCCGGAATTTGTGCCACAAGGCCTAAGTAAGGTGCATTAGGAAGTGTTGTTGCGGTATAAACTGCCGTATAAGTTACAGTTCCTGTTGCAGGGGCTTTAAAAGTCTGATTGACTGCTCCGCCATGATTCCAATGATCAAAATCATACCTGATATTGCCAACATATTGTGGAGTAGGTGCATTTAAGGTTTGTACAGCAGCATTTGCAACAACTTGTTTTGTTGAAGGCGCTGTAACTGGTTTTTGATTAAATTCTAAAGCTAATAGAGCAGGAGTACTTGTTACAGTCACATCAACTAAATTAGGTTTAATGTCAACAAAAGCAGAACCTGTTAAACCATTACTATCCGTTACTTTTACAGTAAATCGATACCACACATTTGGTGTTTTTTCACCCTGATTTGATGCAGTAAAATCTCCAAATTTTACGCCTTGAGGACTTGCTCCCGGATGTGAATGTCCGGCTCCGGGAACATCTTCATGAAAAAGATCAATATTCCAGGAATAAGCACTGGCAGGCATTACACCATCTTCAATGTCTGTTGCTGTTGCTTCAAAGTGAACGAGATCATCCGCATTCCATTTTAGTGTTGGTAACGGAGATACGATACTTACTGTTGGTGTATTATTAAAAGGAGTTACGGTAAGAGTTGCCGCATTACTTGTCGCATTTCCGGCAGTATTGGTTACAATAACTCTGTAAGCTCCTGCATTTACATTTGTTACATTCGAAATCGTGTAAGTGGCTGCATTCGCTCCGGGAATATCTGTATTATTAAATTGCCATTGATAGGTGAGTCCCACACCACTTGCTGAAACTGTAAAAGTTGCAGGAGTAGTTTGCATAATGGATTGTGATAAAGGATGATTTACGATAGTAGGTGCAGCAGTTGTAATATAATCAAGTTTGATTAAAGCGCCATTGTTTCCGTAAGCACAATAATAAATATAACCATCGTTGCCTAACATCATTCCGAGTGCTTGTTGTTGGGGAGCGGAATAAAATTCGGTAGAAACCGGATCTGTAACATTCGGGTCGAAATAACGGATTTCGTTTCTCACATAATCTTTAATGATAAATTTATTTTCAAGATTTGGATAACGCGGTGTAGTAGGGTTGTACAAAACACCATTTGTTAAAGCGTTTCCAATACTTCCTGTGGCATAAGTAAAGATAGGATTGGTAAATAAATTGATTTCGGTTTGTTTACCGTCACCTCCCTGCGGATGCCCCCAGGCATAATTACGAATTACCGGATTGCTGATTTCATTAATTTCTTCCCAGGAAGTTCCAACATCCAGCACAAATAATTTATTGGCTTTTGGATTGGCTACTAATCTCCAGGGATTTCTAAAACCATATACCCAGATACTTTGTCTTTGTAGAGACCCGCTTCCGTAAAAAGGATTTCCGGGAGCGGGTTGCCCATCCTCGGTAAGACGAAGGATTTTTCCTTTGTAAGTATCAAGATTCTGAGCATTTGTATTTAATTGACTATCACCAACGGTAACATACAGAAATCCGTTAAAGAATTTAAGATCACCGCCATTATGAAAGCCATCTCCAATAGGTTCCAGTAATAAAATTTCCTGTCTGCTTATCACCTGATTAGCATTGTCTATTTTAATTCTTTCAATGCGATGTCTGATTACGTTTTCATTAATTGCATAAAACACATAAATGTAACCATTTGTGGCAAAATCAGGATGTAAAGTTAGTCCCAGTAATCCTTGTTCCTTATCTGTAATAGTGTTTACTGTAAAAACAGTTGAGACAGTATTATTCTGAAATACTTTTACAATACCGGCTCTTTCAGCAATAAATATACGTCCGTCAGAAGATTGTTCCAGGGCTAATCCTTCTTTGATTACTGCTGTGGGAGCTACATTTTGTGTAATATATTGACAATTGGCCTGCCAGGAAACCAGTAAAAAGAAAGCAGAGCATAAATACACAAACTGTCGCCTTTTTCGAAAATTGGAAAGTAGATTTTTTTTCATAATTATTAAGAATGAATTTATAATTTGGGTAATCAAATATAAGTTTTCTTTATAATTATCTCATAACCAATAATTTCATTAAGATGTAAATTCCCCAATCTGTATAGTACAGTGATTACATCTGATAAGGATTTGATGTGTTCTGTAACTGTATGTTTTGTCTGAATTGAAGAGAAAAAAATCTGATTACTGCTTGATAAACTTTTCTACATTGGGAATTTTCTGCAAAGATTTTGTGTTTTCTTCGAGAAGTTTAGCAGCAGCTTTGTTTATTTTTTTCGACGGAATTGATTTCCACTTTTCTAAATCTTTTTCGTAATCATTATGAAATAAGTAGCGTGATAAATCTCTTATGACACAAAAAGCGGCGATTGAATGCCCATTTTCGCTATCGTAATTGCCATTATTAATAAAAAACTGTAATCTTTTGTATAAGCCGTCCTGAGAGTATAGAGATAACTCAGTCAATTTTCCTCTGTATTCTAAATCGGCAGAGCCAACACCTTTTAAATTTGGAAATAATTTGTAGTCAGCAAAATGTCTGCCTTCATGTCCAATATAACTAACTCTAAAAGCTTCTGACTTTAAATCATATGATTTTTTTACACAAAATAACGCTTCTTTTGTTGCCCATCCGGCAGGATAATAACGTCCTAAAGTAGCATATTCGCTCCAGCCCAGCGTTACAAAATCATCCATAAAAAATACTTTTACCGGAGTTTCCTTACCATCATAATTGAGGTTATAAATAGTATCTTTTTCTGTTTTCCAGACTAATAAATCATATAAACCTCCTGTTTTTCCAAATCCTGTAGTATGATATCCTAAATCAGAAATGTATTTTTTTTGATAGATATTGATACTGTCTGCATTTAATGTTAAGTTTTTTGCCGGAGGAAAGTTTGTTTTAAGAAAATTAGAAACATTTTTCATGATGAGTGTATCGGTTTTCTTTTCTTTATTCAAGAAAGAAAATCTCCAGTAATCTCTGTAAATCTTTAATAATTCATCTATTTTAGATTTTCGGGTTTCTAAAAAATCACTTTTATCTTCTTCAAATTTAAATCGGTTTTCGAAATCAGTTTTGAATTTTAAGTCCTTTTTAGCTATTTTTTTAGTTGGATCAACTTCCAGTAATGGCAAAGCCAGTCTGGGATTTCCATCTAAGGCAAGAGAATAAATTTTCGTATAATCGAGTTTTATACTGTCATTTTGATTGGTTTGAGCTTTTAATTTCGAAAATGAAATGAAAGTAAAAATTAGTAAAGTAACGAGTTTTAAGGTTCTCATAATAAAAAGATTAAGTTACATCAGGTTTGATTGAATAATGGTTTTTTATCTATAGAGACTATTTTTTTGATTTTGTTACAGTTTTGTTTCTCACTTTATAAAAAAATAAACCCGACAGGTTTTTAAAACTTGTCGGGTTTAGATTTTGTTAGAGGATCTAATGTCCAATAATTTCTTTTCTGTGCAAAGTTCCCCATTCATTCAATGCTCCAATAACATTGTATAAAGTGTGGCTGTGTTCTGTTCTTGCATATTCTACAGTTGGAGGAAATGTATCATATACTGTTCTGGTAACGAGTTTATTTATTTCCAGA
This sequence comes from Flavobacterium chilense, assembly GCF_001602525.1. Taxonomy (GTDB): domain Bacteria; phylum Bacteroidota; class Bacteroidia; order Flavobacteriales; family Flavobacteriaceae; genus Flavobacterium; species Flavobacterium chilense. Next base: position 914,756 of record NZ_LSYT01000001.1, on the reverse strand, counting down.
TCTTTAAGCTCTTTCGAAAGCATTTTGTCCGTAATTCCGTTTATATCTTTAGAAATTTCCTTAAATCGTTTAGGTCTGTTTGATAATGCAATCAAAATAGGCAATTTCCATCTGCCACTTAAAACTTCCAGGGCATCTCTTACCGGTAATAATGCTGCAAGACACTCCTCTGGCTGACAGTCCATTTCTTTTGTTATTTCGCTCTTTGTTTTCATGTTTATGATGTTACTATCCTCAAGGATAGCGCTATCCTTGAGGATAGTACTATAAAAGAGATAGCAAATGTAGATAAGTTTGTATCACAAAACAAAATTATACTAAGTATGAGTAAAAAGATTCTGAATATAGTAACAAGCGTCAAAGGAGATGCTTCATTTAGCAATAAATTATCGAATGCCGTTCTGGAAAAACTTGCAAAAGAATATCCACAAAGCGAGGTACAAACTTTTGATCTTTCTAAAACACCATTACCTTATCTTGATGAATTACAGCTTAATGCATTTTATACACCTGCAGAAACACATTCTGAAAACCAGCTGGAATCTATTAAGCTTTCTGATGATGCCATACAGGATTTATTAGAAGCCGATATTATTGTTATTGGTGTTCCAATCTATAATTTTGGAATTCCTGCATTATTAAAAGGATGGATTGATCAGGTTGCCAGAGCGGGTAAAACTTTTAGTTACGATGAGAATGGGCCAAAAGGTTTAATAAGCGGTAAAAAAGTTTATTTATCGGTTGCTTCAGGAGCTGTATTCTCTGAGGGGCCGTACAAAAGTTATGATTTTGCAGAGCCGTACTTGCGTGTTGTTCTTGGGTTTTTAGGAATTACCGATGTGACTACTTTTCGGGTAGAAGGAACTGCTATCCCTGATTTTGCTGATAGTGCTTTACCAAATGCTTTGGCTGCGGTCGAAGAATTTGCTTTCTAAATTGAAAAATAATACGATAGTTGAACATTTTCGTATGCATAAACCCAACATACTTTATCCTTAGGATTGAAGATTGTTGGGTTTTAAATTGTTTTAAAAAAAGATTGTTCAACACGAATTACACTAATTTTTAGTCACAAAAGTTTAAAAATGATTGGTGAAAATTCGTGGCTAAAAAAAAGAAATCTACTTTATTACTTCTCAATAATCATAGTAACACCTTGTCCTCCTGCAGCACAAATAGAGATAAAACCTCTTCCGGAACCTTTTTCGTTTAATAGTTTTGCCATAACACCAATGATTCGGCCTCCGGTTGCGGCAAAAGGATGTGCGGCAGCAAGGCTGCTTCCTTTTACATTAAGCTTTGTTCTGTCAATAGCTCCAAGAGATTTTTTTAAGCCTAATTGAGCGCTTAATTCAGGACTTTCCCAAATTTTTAAAGTAGCCAAAACTTGTGCGGCAAAAGCTTCGTGAATTTCATAATAATCAAAATCCTGTAAAGTCAATCCGGCTTTGTCGAGCATTCTGCTGGCAGCAAATAAAGGAGCTAATAAAAGATTTTGCTGATTTTTGACATATTCAATGGCAGCAATTTCAGCAAAAGTAATGTAAGCCAAAACAGGCAACCCTTGTGCTGCAGCCCATTCTTCACTGGCTAAAAGAATACAAGAGGCACCATCTGTTAGCGGTGTAGAATTTCCGGCGGTCAATGTTCCGTTTACTTTATCAAAAGCGGGTTTTAATTGAGATAATTTTTCAATGGTACTGTCTTTTCTTAGATTATTGTCTTTTTCTAATCCGTTAAAAGGCGTAATCATATCGTCAAAAAAGCCTTCATCATAGGCTTTAGCCATCTTTAAATGACTATTAAGGGCTAAATTATCCTGATCTTCTCTTGAAATTTTATAGTGTTTGGCGGTAATTTCGGTATGACCACCCATCGAAAGTCCGGTTTGCGGTTCTTCATTTTTAGGGACCAAAGGCGATAAATCTTTTGGACGAAGTTGTAAAAACAACCTGATTTTTTCTCCTAATGATTTTGCTTTTCTGGCATTGAGTAAAATCTTTCTCAGTTTTTCGCTTACCGCAATTGGCATATCACTAATAGAATCTACACCTCCGGCAATTCCTGAATCTATTTGACCCAACGCAATTTTATTAGCAATATAAATGGCACTTTCGATTCCGGTATCGCAGGCTTGTTGCAAATCACAAGCAGGAGTTGCAGGATCAAGTGACGTTTTCATTACACATTCTCTGATTAGATTATTGTCGTAAGTATGTTTGATTACTGCACCTCCGGCAACTTCGCCTAATAATTTTCCCTGTAAATGGTATTTATCAATAAGACCATTGAGTGCAGCAGTCATCATTTCCTGGTTTCCAACTTCGGCGTAAGCTGTATTGGCGCGTGCAAACGGAATTCTATTATAGCCAACAATGGCAACTTTTCTAGTGGTGGAGGTATTGTTCATAGCAGGATTTTTTGTTTTGCAGATTAAAGATAAGCAGAGTTATTTATTATTTAATGTTTTGTGTGACATATTGTTTTAGTTTTTGTGCGATTAGGATTAGGATTTGTTTTTTACAATTATATTTATTTAGATTGATTAAAAATAATTTGGATAACAGATATTTAGCTTTTACTTTTGCGTGCGAAATCAAAACCAATTAAAATGAATATCACAATTATTAGAAAAGTTCTATTTTGCCTGATGTTTTTGACCTCGTTATCCATGATAGGTCAGGAGCTGGGAAAAGTAACCGGAAAAGTTTCTTTAAACGGAAATGTACCGGCAGAAAATGTTTCTGTTGTTCTTAAAGGAACAAAATATACAGCCGTTACGAATGAGCACGGACAATACGAAATTAAAAACGTCAGACCTGCTGCTTATACGATTAGCATTCGTGCTGTAGGCATACATGCAATCGAAGATCAGATTACAGTAAATGCTAAACAAACAACGATTAAAAATTTTATGCTTTCTGAAAGTCAGGAAGATCTTGATGAAGTTGTAATTACGAAGAATAAGTACAAGCAGGATAAACCTTCATTGTCATTACGTCTTCAGACTCCTGTACTTGAAATTCCTCAAAACATTCAAATTGTAAGCGGACAAACTTTAAAAGACCAGCAAATTATCAGTATGAGTGACGGAGTTATTCGTAATGTGAGCGGTGCCGTACGTTTAGAGCACTGGGGAGATTTGTACACAAACATTACAATGCGTGGATCTCAAATTCAGGCTTTCCGTAACGGATTTAATGTTGTTTCTTCTTTTTGGGGACCACTTACAGAAGATATGAGTTTTGTTGACCATATCGAATTCGTAAAAGGTCCTGCAGGATTTATGCTTTCGAGTGGCGATCCAAGCGGACTTTATAATGTGGTAACTAAAAAGCCAACCGGAATTACTAAAGGTGAGGCTACCGTAATGGCAGGAAGTTATGATTTTTACCGAGCGAGTGTTGATCTTGACGGAAAATTGGATAAAAAAGGAAAATTATTGTATCGTTTTAATGCAGCAGCGCAAAAAAAAGGTTCTCATCGTCCGTTTGAACACAATGATCGTTATGTAATTGATCCGGTGATTACGTATCAGGTAGATGATAAAACAAAATTTACAGCTGAATATAATTTTCAGTATGCAAATATGACAGAGATTGGTTCGTACTATGTGTTTGGTCCGGGATCTGACGGATATGCAACTTTACCTGTTGGATTTACGATGACGCAACCAGGATTACCTGATACTAATATTCAGGATCACAGTGGTTATTTAATGTTTGAGCATAAGTTTGACGATAAATGGAAGCTGACTGCGCAGACTTCTTATTTTAAATACATACAACAAGGTTATAGTTCATGGCCAAGTTCTGTTGGGCCAACTGCAGATCTTGCAAAAAATGAACTGATTAGAAATGTTGGTATTTGGGATGCAGAAAGTAATATGTATTTAGGTCAGATATTTTTGAACGGGAAATTCAATACAGGTGGCGTTACTCATAAAATACTAACCGGAGTAGATTTAGGAAGTAAAGATTATATGGCTGATTGGGGACAATCACATGATCTTGATACCAAAGTCAATCCGTTTAATTTACTAAACCCAAATTATGGTACTCCGTCTAATGGATTCCCTAATTTTGATCATACTACACCGCTTTCAGTAAGAGCGAAAGCTGCCGGTGGTTTAATAAATACAGATTATGCTTCGGGATATGTTCAGGATGAACTTGGCTTTCTGGAAAATAAATTAAGACTTACTCTAGCTGCAAGATACACCTGGATTAAACAGGCAAGCTGGGGTGGCGACCCAATTTCTGACACTCATATTACACCTCGTGCCGGTTTAAGTTTTTCTGTAACAGAAAGTTTAGCTGTTTATGGATTGTATGATCAGGCTTTTATTCCGCAAGCCGGAATTATAAAAAGCGGAGATAAAGTAAAACCTCTTACAGGGAATAATACGGAATTTGGTATTAAAAAAGACTGGTTTGACGGAACCTGGAGCACAACATTATCTGCTTACAGCATTTTAAAACAAAACGAACTTACATCTGATCCCTCAAATAAACCGGGAGAAATGTATAGTGTGGTTTTGGGTGAAAAAAGAGCAAGGGGAGCTGAATTTGATTTGAGAGGAAAAATTTTGGATGGTTTTAATGTGATTGCTAATTATGCTTTTACTGAATCGATAGTGCTTTTATCCAATACGCCAAGTATTGCTCAGGGAAGTATTGTTCCGGGATATGCAAAACATACTGCAAATGCATGGTTAAATTACAGTATTCAAAACGGTACATTTAAAGGTTTTGGGGCTTCTATTGGAGGAACTTATCTTGCAGGACGCCAAACCGATAACTGGGGTGTAGGTCTTGAGAAACTTCCTAATTATTTTAAACTGGATGGAGGTTTGTCTTATGATACTAAGAAGTTTAAAATTACGGCAAATGTATTCAATATCTTAAACGAATACCTTTATAGTGGTTCTTACAATGAATATCTTAAAGCCTATTACTGGCAAACAGAACAGCCAATTAACTTTAGAGTTGGTTTAACATATAAATTCTAAAGTATAGTTTTTTTACTTTATATAAAAGCATCCGTTGTAATGGCGGATGCTTTTGTTTTTTGAGGTTAAAAGTTTTAATATAATACAAACTCTTTTAATCTTTAAATCTGGGATAAAAAAGTTATCCTTTTTGAATTAACGGAATAACCTTAGATCCTATAAGTTCTATAGCACTCATTAATTGTGTATGGGTTAGTCCGGCATTATCCATTTGGAATGTAAACCTTGAAATTCCGCCAAGTGATTCGCTGTGACGTAAAATTTTCTCAGCAATACGTTCAGGATCTCCAACGATTAAAACGCCCAGATCATCAATAAGCATATCAAATTTATCTTTTGTTACCGGCGGCCAGCCGCGTTCTCTTCCTAGTTTTGTCCAAAGCTCGGCATAACCCGGATAATATTCTTCGACGGCTTTTGAAGTAGTGTTTGCCACAAAACCAGGCGAATGCAATCCTACTTTTAGCTCTTCGGGTTTGTAGCCTGCCGCTTTTCCGGCTTCACGATACAAATCGATTAAAGGGCGAAAACGATGTGTCTGTCCTCCAATAACGGCAACCATCAAGGGTAAGCCTAAAGAACCTGCCCTTACAAAAGATTCAGGAGTTCCTCCAACACCTAACCAAATAGGCAACTCTTTTTGTAAAGCTCTCGGATAAACAGGAAGATTGTTTAAGGCAGGGCGAAATTTGCCCGACCAGGTTACAAATTCATTATCTCTAATTTGAAGTAATAAATCTAATTTTTCTTTAAAAAGGGCATCATAATCGTTTAAGCTAAATCCGAAAAGGGGATAGGCTTCAATGGCAGATCCGCGGCCTACTACAATTTCGGCTCTTCCTTTTGAAATTAGGTCCAGAGTTGCAAAACTCTGATACAATCGCACAGGATCAGCAGCACTTAAAACCGAAACAGCACTTGTTAGGCGAATACGCTTTGTTCGGGCAGCAGCGGCACTTAATATTACGGCTGTAGCCGAATCTAAAAATTCCTTTTTATGATGCTCGCCAATTCCAAAAACGTCAAGTCCGGCCTGATCTGCCAGCTCGATTCTCTGTAGTAATTGTTCCATTGCATCGACACTACTTAAAGTGTTGTTGTCTCCGTACATTGCCGAAGCAAAGCTGTCTATTCCTATTTCTATCATAATAGTAAAGGTATTAAATTTTTATTTTTTCAGGAACATAAATTTGTTTTTAAAACGACTTAAAAATAATGATCTGTACCCTTAAATTAAATAGTTTTTGTATCTGTATCCGGTTGCTTTTGAGTGGTAATTTTGAATAGTAATTTAATAACTATAGCAATGGATACCACGACTACCACTAACATTCAATTTGATCAGATCAATTTATCATCCTTAAAATCTGTAGTGAATATTTACCAAAACAAAATGAATCATAACGATCATTTTGAAACAAAACTTTTGCCATTTACAAACCATTTCGGACTTCCGTTAAGTATTGCTTCTTTCGAAAATAGAGTAGTAGGTTACGCTTTTGTGATATTTAATAAAGCGGGAAAAACTGAAATTAATTCGTACTGGGAAAAAGAATTTTACAGCATTGAAGCAGAGCATGATTTGAAACTTCACGCCGAAAAAACGTTTGACTCGATGTTTAAGGATACTGAAACACGCATGATTAAATTTCAAAACGCTACCCAAAGATTATCAAATTGGTTAAATAGTTGCAATTAATATTAAAGGGTTACAGATGTAATTTTTGTAAATTTACCAGATACAGATTTAGAAATGGCAAAAGAGATTTTATACTTAAAAATTGCAAATATCATTGAGGAACAAATTTTCTCCGAAACTTTAAAAATCGGAGATAAGCTCCCGTCTATTCGTGCCTTGCAAAAATTGCACGATGTAAGTCTGAATACTATTAAGCAGTCATTTTTAGAATTAGAAAGTAAATCACTGATTGAATCCAGACCAAAATCAGGTTTCTATGTGAGTAAAACGTCTAACAGAAAGTTGTCTATTCCGTCAATGAATAAGCTCAAATTAACAGAGCAAAAAATGACTTCGGAAGATTTGATCGCAAAGGTTTTTGACAGTTTGAGCGATAAGAATATTACCCGGTTTTCTATTGGAGTTCCGGATCAGAGTTTGTTGCCTATTGCCAAGCTTAACAAAGGTCTTGTTAAAGTAATGCGTAATTTAGAAGAAAGCGGTACGAGTTATGAACCTGTTCAGGGAAGTGCCAATTTAAGACGAAATGTGGCAAAATGGGCGATTGTACTGGAAGGAAAACTGACAGAAGATGATTTTGTTACGACATCAGGAGCCATGAATGCTATTTTTAATTGTTTAATGGCCGTTACGAAACGCGGAGACACGATTGCGATTGAAAGTCCGGTTTATTTTGGAATAATTCAGGTTGCACAAAATTTAGGACTTAATATTATCGAATTGCCAACACATCCTACTACGGGAGTAGATTTGGAGGCTTTAAAAAAGGTCATTCATAAAGTTGATGTATGTTGTTTTATGAGCAATTTTAGTAATCCTCTGGGGAGTCTGATGCCGGATGAACATAAACAGGAACTGGTAAACATGCTTACCCATCATAATATTCCTTTGATTGAAGATGATTTGTATGGCAATTTGTTTTTTGGAACTACTCGCCCAAAGCCTTGTAAATATTACGATGAAGCAGGAATTGTGATGTGGTGCGGATCTGTTTCAAAAACGTTGGCACCCGGATATCGGGTAGGCTGGGTGGCACCCGGAAAATTTAAAGATAAAATTATTAAGCAAAAAATGGCCCAGACGGTTTGTATGCCTTCGTTATATCAGGAAGTAATTGCTGATTTTCTGGAGCATGGCAGATACGATCATCATTTAAGGACTTTTAGGAATACATTGTATACTAATTCGCTTCATTTTCAGCGTACTATTGAAGATCATTTTCCGGAAAATACCAAAATTTCACAACCTCAAGGTGGTTCTTTTTTTTGGCTTGAATTAGATAAAAGTATTGATACAGCTGTTTTGTATGATAAAGCAATCCATCAAAAAATAGGTTTTGCTCCGGGCAGAATTTTTACACAACATGACCAATACCATAATTGTATGCGCCTTAATTTTGGTCTGGAATGGAAAGAAAAGGTAGAACTTGACCTGAAACGTTTAGGACAATTGATAAAAAACAGCCTTTGAGGTATTATATTAAATTGAGTTTCTAAAGTTTATTTTAACACATAGAAACATAGGGTTAGTAATAAAAAACTATGTTTCTATGTGTTTAATAATTTACACACCACATTTAATTATTTTGCAAATCGTTTGTGAAAAGTGAAATTTTTATCTCTAATTTACTTTTTAATTTAATGAGAAAATCCAAATGAAACACTAATCAGAATGATTAAAATAACAATTAGCGTAATGGTTACATACAGATAATCTTTTTCTAAAAGGAAAGAAAACAAGGATAGTAAAACACGCAATACCGGCGTTAGAAAAAGTAAAATAATCCCAACAAATATTAAAGATTCTCCATTGCCCTGAATGGCACCGTGATAGATCGATGAGATTACCTCAAAGATGTTTTGGTCATTTTCATGAAATACAGAATAGTTTTCGATATCTGTACTGTGTCCCATTAAATATACAATTCCGCCAATAAAAGCTACTGATAAAGAAATCCAGACACCGTAGCGTAATAAATTCCCAATAATGGATTGAAAATCTTTTTCTCCAAATTTTTCGTGTTGCATAGTCTTAGATTTTTCCATTAAGTCCGTTGTATATCATGTTCACTGCAAGTACAAAAATCAGGCAGGCAAAAAAGATTCTTAGTTTTTTTGGGTTTGTTCGTACCAATACTTTGGCTCCTGCCATAGCGCCAAACAAAACACCTATGACAACCGGCATACAAATTCCCGGTTCGATATATCCTTTTTGGATGTAAATTACAGAACTTGCCATTGCAGTAACTCCCATCATAAAATTACTGGTTGTAGTCGAAACTTTAAACGGGATTCTCATGATATTGTCCATGGCAATTACTTTAAAAGCTCCGGAACCAATACCTAATAATCCGGACATCATTCCGGCGATTCCCATCATACCAAAACCGCCTACTACATTTTTGGTTCCGTAATGAATTACTTCTCCATCGTGTGAAGGATAAGTTCCTTCTAATCGTAATTTTTTGGCCAAAGGACTGGATTCTAAAACAATGTGCTCTTCTTTTTTACGAAGTGAATTTATAGCTGAGAAAATCAGGGTAAGTCCAAATAAGACTGCGATGAATGAGGTAGGAGCTATGGTAGAAAGCAAGGCTCCACAAACGGCTCCGATGGTTGTGGCAATTTCGAGAAAAATTCCGAGTCGCATATTGGTAATTCCTTCTCTGACATAAGCTGCGGCAGAACCTGAAGAAGTTGCAATTACCGAAACCAAAGCTGCACCAATTGCATAATGTATGTCAACGCCAAGAATGACTGTTAAAAGGGGAATTATGATAATTCCGCCACCTAAACCTGATAATGAACCAATAAAACCTGCTAAAAAAGCACCAAGAATCATAATCAGGGTAAATGTAAGTACTGTCATTCGAATAAATTTTGTTGCCGCTAATTTACGAATTGATATTAGTTCCTGAAAAATTTAGGGACTTAATAAAAACTTAAAAAAAACACAAAGGCTGAAAAAAGGATGATTTACAGCTGTATACACATTGGTAAAATTAAATACGGAACAGGTTTTTGAAACCTGTAAAGAGAAACAATATCAATTTTATTCTAAAATTTATTCAGTAAGGATTTTGCAAAAAATAGTTTTGAGCGTATTTACAGAATTTCTCTTTCAGGGAATAAATATTTTATAAAAACAATTGCCCTAGCCCGGACAGGAACGGCATCCTTTGTCTCCCTTCTTTAGGGAGGCAAAGATATAGTGGATGGCCGGATTAGCTTCTAATCAATAAAACGAATAAACTATTTATGATCGACTGCAAAAGAAGTTTTGCCAATAACGGAAAGCAATAAAGCTGCCGCAGCGCTGGTTAAAACCGAATAATCGAATGGAGCTTTAATAGTTGATGAAGTTGCCATTGCGATTGCAAAAAGCAGGAGCAGGGCTGATGTACCTAAAGCTGAAATTCGGGTTTTGAAACCAATGATTAAGGATATTCCAAATACGATTTCGAAGAATGTTGCGAGAGCTCCCAATATTCCTGCTACAGATTTACTGGTAAAAGAGTTTAAGGTTTGGGTGTAGTTGATAAAATTATCCCAATTTCCCCATGCTACTCCGGGTGTTCCGGGAGCGCCCCAAAGTCCGAAGCGATCTGCAACTGCCGAAAGCATGGTGATTCCTAAAACAACTCTTAAAATTAAACCTGCCTGTGGTATTGATATGTTTTTCATTTGGATGATTTTTATATAAAAATAGAGATGTTTAAGGAAATAGAGGAGAAAAATTCAATTTCTTTTAACTCATTTAAGAAACATTAAAACCATCTTCTTTGTCTTTAAACGCCCAGGTTGCCATAGCTTCGATAACCGGCAACAGTCCGTTTCCGGAAGCACTTAAGCTATACGTTACAAAAGGTGGTACAACTGGTTTTGCTTCGCGAATCACGAGATTATCGGCTTCGAGTTGTTTGAGATGTTGAATTAACATTTTTTCGGTCACGGCAGGAATGGCTCTTTTTAGTTCGCTATAGCGCAACGGACCACTGGAAAGATGATATATAATAATAGGTTTCCAATAACCTCCAATTTTTTCCATTACATAAGTTACAGGACATTTTTCTAAGGCATATTGCTTATTTTCCTGAATTGTTGACGATTCTTTGATGGCTGTCATAGTGCATACTTTAGGGTAAGTACTTGTATAAAAGTAAGTACAAATATACCTTTGTTACTGCTAATAAAAAAATAATTTAGAGATGAAAATTACAATTACAGGTTCATTAGGAAATATAGGAAAACCTTTGACCACAAAACTTATAGCTTCAGGACATGAAGTAACTGTTGTGAGCAGCAATACAGAGAGAACAGCAGCTATTGAAACTTTGGGTGCCAAAGCAGCAATTGGCTCTGTAGATGATATTGCTTTTTTGAAAAGCGCTTTTGCTGAAGCCGATGCTGTCTTTGCGTTGACACCACCCAATATGGGAGGAGTTAATATTATTACTAACACTACAAACGCGGGTAAAGCTCTGGCAGAGGCTATTCAAGATGCAAGAGTGAAACGTGTTGTCATGTTAAGTAGTATTGGTGCTGATTTGCCGGGAGAAACTGGTCCAATTACCGGATTACATCATATTGAAAAAATTTACGAAGGAGTTGCAAATACTTCATTTACGTTTCTTCGTGCCGGATTTTTCTTTACTAATTTATACCATGATATTCCAATGATTAAAGGTGCCGGAATTATTGGATCTAATTATCCATTAACTATTATGATTCCGTTTGTACATCCTGAAGATATTGCAACTGCTGCAGCCGAGGAATTACAAAAAACATCAGGAGCAAGCGTACGTTATATTGTGAGTGATGTTCGTACCCCAAATGATGTTGCAACTGTTTTAGGTCTGGCAATTGATAAACTGGAATTACCCTGGGTTGAGTTTACTGATGAACAAGCGCTTGGCGGAATGAAACAAGCAGGTTTACCGGAGGAAATAGCTGAATTGTATACTGAAATGGGAGCAGGCTTAAGAAACGGGAAAATTCAGGAAGATTTTCTGAGTCATAAAACTGCTGTTGACGGAAAGATTAAACTGGAAGATTTTGCAAAGGAGTTTGCTGAAAAATTCTAAATATCTGATTACTATTTGTAAAATGATATCAAAAAGGGAATAGATGAAAGTCTATTCCCTTTTTGATTTTAATAAATGATTTCTTCAAAATAGAAATCATTATTTCCAGTTGAAATTATTTTATAGTGATTGCCATATTGGGTGTTATGATATCACCAGAAACTCCGGAATATCTTTGTGCATATATTTCTATGTAATCGTTATTAGATAATTCAACAGATCCGTTTATTGGAAGAACGACAATATCATTTAAAACGGCACCTCTTCCATAAATTTTATATTGTGTTAGAGGAGTACCATTTTTTGAAATGTAAATGATATAAACTGCTACTCCCGGAACCTGAAAAGATATTGACCCCGCAATTTGAAAAATTCTTTTCTTTTTACCCATATAACGCAGTCTGTTGTTGTTATTTGGTGATGCATCCAATGCAAATCGGAATAAATTATAAGAGGTTGAATTTCCAAGAACTTTTACTGTATTACTTGGATTTGAAAGGTTGAATGTTGTAGCGGCTCCAGATCCAACAGTATAGTCCATTGCAAAGTCACCTACTGCATTTGCATCTGCTTCTGTAGGTAATCCGGCAGATCTTACAGTCCAGTTGTTGTTAAAATTATATCCTGAATAAGTCCCTACCGTATATGGTTTTACATACCCAGCGCTATTAGCACCCGTAAATACTACTGATTCTAATACAGCGTCACCGCTTATAACCGGGTTTCCGGATACATCAAATCCTATTGCTGAACCATCAACCTGACTAAAACCGCCTTGTTTTTCTACCAGCACAAAAGTTCCGGTTAGTTTTTCATAAGTTCCGGTATTATTGCCAAACCATCCTAAATTGCTTAGTAATAATTGTGTAATGTTATTGTAGGTAATTCCGTTTGTATTTCCGGTAAACTGGATAATACTAAGAAACACTAATCCAAAACCGGATATGGTGCCTACGGTATTAGAATTTGAAACAATACAATCTCTAAAGATTAGATTTTGAGTTGCGGCTCCGCTAAGATTAAAAACATTACCGGCAGTAGCCGTTAGTGTTAAGCCTTTAATGCTTCCTCCATTTGCGCCTTCAAAGATATTCCCTGAAGATCTTATAATGACATCGTCATTTACATCTAATCCCTGAATGTAAGCATTGTTTAAGTCTATAGGAAAGTTAAATGTCACGGTTCCATTAATTTCATATAAGGTATTAGAGCTTAATACATATTTACTTCCTCCGCCGGCAGCAAGTTCAGTAGCGAGAACAGTAGCTAAAACATCTGTAGATTTGATACGTTTGAAATTGATTCTACCAGGTGAACCACTTACAATTGGCAGCCAGGTTGAAGTACTGGATGAATAATAATAGAATAATTTTAAATCAGTATCGTATACCATTAGTCCATCTGCCGGGGTTGTGATGGCATTACGCTGTACGGTGGTCATTCTTGGGGTTAACATCCCTTTTGTGGTAGAGGTAATATCCAGAACAGAACTTGCATTTGGTGTTACTGTTCCAATTCCTATTTGTGCATTTCCTGTTAAGGTAAAAAGAATAAAAAAGAATAATAATAATACTTTATGATTTTGAAGAGTAGGTTTAGTGATCATAATTTCTAATATTAAATTAATTATTGGATTTTTTGGATATGATTATTTAGTGGAATTTGAAATGATAATTTTTTCTTTAAATCGCTGATTATTGTTGGTTAAAAACTCTACGAAATAAACTCCATTACTTAATCCGTTAGTCGAAAAATTGTAATATTGCTCAGTTCCCAGATTTTTTTTAGATAAAACCATTTTGCCCGATACATCATAAAGTTTAAATGAACTTATAGTTAAATTGTTTGGATTGGAGGCTTTAAGATTACTGTTAATATTATCCTGCGTAATAATAAACTGTTTTGTTATATTGTCATCAATACCAAGTGTTGTTTCCTTTTTAAAAACAATCTTAAATCGGTCAGAATATGTTCCCGGAGCAACTGTAACTTCATAGGATCCGTTTTTTACATCATGATAAGATGTATCCAGTGCATCATAGATATAAATAATTTGTGAAGGGTTGAAGTTGAGTACTTCTGGTATATAAAATTTAAAAGTACTACTAGTGGTTACTTTTACATTAAGATCAATTTTCTTTGTTTCATCAAAGTTTACTCCCTGAATTACGTAGCTGTTATCTTCTAACCAAAAAGTTACATCATTGGGAAGGTTTTCGTCTACATTTAAAGCATCAATACCAATGTCGATTCCGTCTGTAGCCTCTGGTACAAGAACCAATGCTAATTGTCTTGTAAACTGGTTATTGATAATTGTGTTTAATTTAAAATGAGGAACGATGTCATCAATAGTTTCTTCAGATTTTTTTGTGTTTTCTGTACTTTTTTCCTTTGGAATGTTTTTTTCGAATTGTGATGATCCTGCACTTTCTTTAACAAAAATACGCTGAGTATTTTTGAACGTTGCAGTTCCGTTAGCATTCGCATAAATTATAAATCCCTGACCAATAGGAGAATATCTTCTGTCTATTACAAGTCCTGATGATAAACCGGTGGTATTGAGAGAACCATCTCCATTATAAGAATTAAAAGTTGCGGGAACATAAACCCCTGAAGAAGTTAAATTTACAGGAGAATATGTGCCATAACCTCCTCTGTAATTTACTAAAAGATGAGAATTGACTGTTTTATCCTGTTCCCAAAAATAAGCAATTCCGGCAGTGGCTGTATTGGATGCATCTAATAGAAAAGCATTCAAATGTAATGCAGATGGATATGGATTTCCTGTTAAGGTGGAGTTATTTGCACCCAAAGTGATAGTAATACTACCATCATTTGGTTTTCCTCTAAAGTCATATCGCTGTGCACTACCAGGGTTATTTGTTATTCCGGTTCCTTCAGGATCTGTCGCATCCGTTCCGCTGGTACCTTTCATGGTAAAACCTTCTCCGGGAGCTAAAGTTGTCGCTCCTCCTACAAAGATCCACTGCGAATAATTATTTGCATTAATTAGTTTAAAAATCCACCCTGAAGCAATTGCAAGTGGATTAGAAGTTCCGTCAGAATTAGTATTAGGCAGAATAACGGGAGCGATTGAAGTAGTTGAGGTAGTTGGTCTTGCTAACATCGTAATGCCAAAATTTTCATTTCCGGAAGTAACAGAAGCATTTCCAACCGGTGAACACCAATAATTGTAATTAAAATTATTCGAAGTGCCTTCCTGATAAACTGATAATACACCAGCTCCGCTATTGGATGAAACCCCGGTAGTTCCTTGTAATAATTGAGAATTATTTCGCAAGTATAAATTTGAGGTTGAGGCTAAATTTATGTCCTGTTGTACGTATAAAACCTCATTTTTAACATACATGTTTGCGTTAGGACTAAAATAAATCTGTGAGATACTTTTTGTAGAAATCAGTATCAAAATAAGTAATGTTGTTTTCTTCATAACCTGTTACTTTTAGTGGACTAATAATTCGGAATTTCAATTTATCATCTTGATTTTATTCTTCTTTCTGATAGAAATTAGAGGAAGATTATAGTTTGACTTTTTAGAAAAAAAATGCCTCATATCTACATATTAGTAATATCCAGATTTGATATTTATAGGTACAGGAGTACCTGTCAGAAGAGATATTGATTGTAATGGTAAAGGGAAGGGAGCAACATACATTTTAGTTGCAAAACTAATAAACGGTACTAATGGTGACTTTAACTTTTTGATATTCATATGATAATTTTAGATTTGGGTGGATAAAATTCATAAAAACGGAAATTATTTTACTGAGAAAAATAACAGTAAGAATTATTTTATAAAAAGTAAGAACGGCTTATAGTAAAATTATATTTTTCAGAAAATCTGTATAATATGTAATTTTTTGGCTACGAAATAATAATGGCACAATGTGTTAAATCATAAAAATATCTTGTAAAAAATAGCTTACTTTTGATGTAGGAATTGTATTTTTCGTATTTTTTTAACAAATACACTTTGTAGTATAAGTAAGATATTTGATTAAATATATTGAAAAAAATCCTATTTATTTTAAAATGTAGACGATTAATTGAAGTGATTTCCTATGTCAATATCAAAAAACGTTTAAGTCTAATTATAAAAAAAAGGAAACAAGAAAAACTTTATAGAAAGAATAAAGAATGTTCTTAAAAGAAAAAAAGAGCTGATCGTAAAATCAGCTCTTTTTTATACTATTTAAGTTTGTTATAATTTATGAAAGCATATCATTAAGAATCCAGCCAGTTTTTAAAATTATTAATTTCTTTTTTGCTTAAAATAATAGGTTCTGTATCCGGAACAATTACATTTAATAAGATTTCGATTTTCTGGCTCGAATGTTTTATTATTTCCTGGATATGATGGCGGTTGATAATGTATTTTCGATTTATTTTAAAGAAAAGTACAGGATTAAGTTTGTTTACCAAATCTTTTAGATTGCTGTTATATAAATAACTACTTCCTGTATTAGTATAAATAAACATATGTTTTCCTGTGGCATAAAAATAAGTGATCGAAGTATCATTTATAGAAAGAAGTTTGTCTCTGTGATTGACCAAAAAATGATGCTGAATACTACTCTGATTTTCAATTTCAACCAAAGATTCTACAATTTGGTTGGTATTAAAAGTATTTTTTATGTTTTTATACTTTAAGAGTGCATCTAATAATTCTTCTTCTTCATAAGGTTTTAAAAGATAATCTATGGTAAAGTGTTTAAAAACTTTTACGGCATAAGAATCGTAAGCAGTAATAAAAATAACGGGACACGAAATAAGAGTTTGCTCGAAAATATCCAGGCTTTTGCCATCGCCCAAATGAATATCCATAAAAGCAAGATCAACGATGTTTTCTGTAAAAAAGGCGACAGCATCTTTTACTGATTTTAGTATGGTTATTTCGTTTATCGAAATTATATTTTGTTGTTCTAATATTGATTTCAGATAGCTTGAAGCCAGATGTTCGTCTTCAATAATAACTATTTTCATTTCGTTTAATTTTCTGTAAAGTTAAAAAAAAAGCTCCGTTAAAAACGGAGCTAATTTTTTTTACAAATCAGGATTATTTAAACGTGCATCCAGAGGGAATGGAAGCGTATAACGCGGATCATTTTCTATTAACGTATAATTATCACCATTGAAAGTATGAATGATTTGTTTTTGAGTTGTTCTTCTTAAATCAAACCAACGGTGGCCTTCTACAGCAAACTCACGTTGTCTTTCCTGAGCAATAAAATCAAGAAGCTGAGTTTGTGTCATGGCAGCAATCGATGTACTTAATGTATTAAAAGCTGTTGCAGTATATCTGTTTTTGATAAAAGCTATTACAGTTGTTCTTGCTGTTGCAAGATCGTTTAATTGTGCTGATGCTTCGGCTTTAGTCAAATACAATTCAGATGTTCTAAAAGTACATTTTTGAGCGATATCACCACCTTTTCTAAATCTGTATCTGCTTCCGCTTGCCTGATAATACAAAGCAAAACGCAAATCGTTTGTTTTGTCATAAACGCCTGTTAAAGTTGGCGCAGCATATGATGTTCCTTTTAAAAGATTAATAAAAGGATCCTCAAGTGCTAATATAGATTCTGGTCCGTTGTAAAGATTTGGTAAAGCAGCAGTAGTGTTTAAGTTGATTAAAGCACTTTTGTATGTCATTGCTTTATCTGCAGCAGCAATAGCTTTTGCCCATTCTTTTCTGTATAAGAAAATACGAGATTCCATTGCATACAAAGCAGCTTTAGAAAAACGGTAGTTTATACCTGCTGTCTGAGTGTCTAAATTCAATAATTTGCTAGCCGCTTCATCATCAGATAAAATCTGGTCGTAAATAACAGCAACACTTTGAGGAACGTAAGCCTGCTCTAAATCTATTTTTAAAGCCAACGGAACACCTCTGTCTGTTGCAGCTGTTGCAGCATTAAAAGGTTTACTGAAGATATTCAATAAATCAAAATAAGTTAATGCTCTTAATGCATAAGCTTCTCCTATTAGTTGATCTTTCTCTGCAGAAGGCGCTAATTTTGCGCTTGCTTCATTGATGATAACATTGGTATAGAAAATTCTGTTGTACAAAGCAGCATAAGGAAAACTGTTTGTAGTTTTATCAGGATTGGCATCGTTCCAGATATAATGATCTCTGTAGAAAGTAGCATTATCATTAAATTCATCTAAAACCAATTCGTCTGCTCTGATAGCAGATAATGCTTTATGAATAGCAGTTGTAGAATAGCCGCTTGTCATTACTGCTCTGTAATCAGTTAAAGTTTCCGGAATTACTTTACCTACCGGCTCAACATCAAGATAATGATCACAGCTTACAGTAGTAATGGCTACACCGGCAAAGAATACGTATTTTAATATATTTTTCATTTTAAATCAGATTAAAAAGTTAGGTTACATCCTAAAGATATTGATCTTGGGATTGGTTGTGCATAGATATTTCCGTACGTTTCAGGGTCAAAGTAACCTTTATAATTAGAGCTGATTACAAATAAGTTTCTTCCTTCGATACTAAATCTAACATTATCCATAAACAATGTTTTTGTCGCTGTTTTAGGCAATGAATATCCTAAACGAACGCTGCTTAAACGCATATAGCTCATTTCATGAACCCAGGTATCTAAATAGTTGTAAACATTAAGTGGTGCTCCTGCTGGAGAAAACCATTGGTAAGCCATCCATGAATCTCCTGTTCCTGAAGTTGCACTAGTAATTCCAGGTATGTTCGAACCTGTGTTAGTAGGCGACCATGCATTAAGTATATCTGTAGTGTAATTTTGACCACGATCTACTTGTGTACCATTAAAATTTGGTCTTTCAACAACAGTTTGTTTAAGATTGAAAGTGGTAGCAATAGTAAGATCAAAATTATGAACTTTAAATGTGTTGATAATACCACCAGTAAATTTAGGATCTGCATCTCCAACATAAGTAAACAAATCTCTTGTTTGTTCATCTGTAAGTTTTGATTGCGAGAAAACTCCAGGGAAAAAATCTGCATAAGGATCAAAAAGACCAAAAAGAGTTTGCGTGTTTACAGTTTCTCCTTTTTTATTTACAAATAAAGGGAAACCACTTTCGTCAATTCCGTTAGTTTTTAATGCAAATACAGCATTAACAGGTAATCCTTGTCTTGAAGGTAAATAGCTGTTAGATCTTATCTGGATACGATCAACAGTACTCTTATTATGAGCAAAATTAATAGTCGTGTTCCATTTAAAGTTCGGACGGTCAATGTTTCTTGTAGACAAAGAAATTTCATACCCTTTATTCGTTACCTGAGCCCAGTTAGCGTTTGTAAACTCAAAACCGTTTTCAACAGGAAGTGATTGTAAACCAATTAAATCAGTACTTTTTCTTCCGTAAACATCAGCTACAATGTTGATACGATTGTTGAATAAACCAAGATCCATCCCAAAGTTGGTATTCTCCGTTTTTTCCCATCTTAATTTATCATTTGGAGGAGAAATTACAGTAATAACAGGTTCTGATTGTCCAGGTAAAATAATAGTTGTCTGATTTGTTCCAACAACATACGGAGAAGTATTTTTATCGATATTTCCTTGTAAACCGTAAGATGCACGTAATCTTAAATTAGAAACTATTTCGCTATCTTTTAAGAAATTTTCTTCAGATACTGCCCATGAACCAGAAACTGCCCATAATGGTAAGTATTTGTATTTAGGATCTACACCAAATAAATCTGAACCGTCGTAACGAACACTTCCAAAGAAAGTATATTTTCTGTCATAAGTATAAGATGCTGTTGCGAACATTGATGCAAATGCATTTTCGTTTTCACTCTTTAAATACGTTCTATAGTTTAGATTAGATGCATAAGCCTGAGTTGGAAAAACAATTTGAGTTGTACTCAATGTTTTCGGGTCGAAACCAAAACCTTTTGTATTAATAGCTGTGTTTTTGTTTTTTCTTAATTCATTACCCACCATAAATTCTAACTCATGTTTTCCTCCAAGAGTAGTACTATAGTTTAACATCGTTTTCCAGTTATATTGAAAAAAGTCAGTGTTTGAATTTTGAATAATTCCCCCAACAGGAAGGAAATAGCTATAAGCTCCATTTGCAAATACACTTGTTTTTTCTCTTTCTTTTCTTGTAAAGTAAGTGTCTTTACCAGCATATTTTTCAGAAGCATTGTTGTCAAACTGTAAACCAATTTGTGTACTTGCTTTTAATCCTTTTACAATATTATAATCAACGTCAAGTAATGCTTTTATTGATCTTGTTGTCAATTCGTAATTGGTATTTTCTCTTTCTTCTAAGTAATTAAAAGGAATATATACACTTCCATTTCCATATCCGGTCATGTCTTTATCATAATTATAACTTCCATCAGCGTTTATTGGAGCTAAATATGGATTTGCATTTCTGGAATAATTAGCAGGATTGGTAAAAGTGTCTGTATCTGAAATATAAGATGATTTTTTGCTTTGTGTACCAAAAATTCCAACACCAACATGTAATTTATCAGTTACATCAAAGTTGTTTTTTAAGGTAAGGTTGTATCTGTCAAAACTAGTTCCGATAGTAGCACCTTCTTCGTTGTAAGCTCCTAAAGAGAAATAGTAATCAGATCTTTCTCCACCACCAGATAAACTTAATGTATATTGTTTGTTGATGGCACTTCTATACAATAAATCGCCCCAATTGGTATTGATGTTTCTTAAAGCGTTGATTGAGTTTTGTGTTGTTGGACTTAGAGACGAAAAACCTCCCGATCTGTAGGCTCCTAATTCATTAGCCTGTTTAAGAATGCGGGAAATTTCTCCGTTACCGTCTCTGTAAGTCAAATCTTCTCTTGAAGCCAGCGAAAGTTCAAAATCTACTTTTTGAGAAGAATTTAAAAGGTTTAATTTAGAAAAATCAGGTTTTTGAGTCACGAAAGTATTGACATTCAAATCTACTTTCATACTTCCTTTTTTTCCTTTTTTAGTCGTTACCACGATAACACCGTTTGCAGCTCTTGCCCCGTAAATGGCAGTTGCAGCAGCATCTTTTAATATGGTAATATCTTTAATATCTTCAGGATTTAAACCTGCGATAGAAAAATTGCTTAAAACATCGATATTGTCTTTGTCATAATTTTGAGGAACATCATTTCCTTCAAGTGGTAAACCATCTAAAACCCATAACGGATCCTGTGCACCATTAAGAGATGCAGTACCACGGATTCTGATTTTAGAGATCGTTCCCGGAGCTCCCGTTTGTTGTGTTACAGCAACACCTGCAACCTGACCAATTAACATTTGATCTAAACTCGCCACACCCGCTTGTTTGATATCTGCCATTTCAACTTTTGCAACAGCTGATGTCAGTTTTCTTTTTTCGATCTTTTGGTAACCTGTTACCACGATTTCTTTTAATTCGGCTACATCAGATTTTAAAGAAATAGTATAGTTATTTTGTGAAGTAATATCAATTGTATAAGGTTGGTAACCAATATAAGTTACTCTTAAACTTTTCATATTATTGTTGATTTTAAATTCAAATGTACCGTCAAAATCAGTTACGGTTCCAAGACTCGCACTTTGTATAACACCTTTTTGTTGTGTATTGTTTGATACGGAAGTGTTTTCGACAAAAACAGTAACTCCCGGTATCGGTAGTCCATCTGCGGCATCAAGTACTTTTCCCTTAATAGTCCTTTCCTGCGCATACCCCGACAGGGCAAGAAGGAAACTCAGCATGTAAAATAGATTCTTCATTAGGTTATTTTTGGATTGTGTTAAATTATAGTGTGTTGTTTAATGCTCTTTCTATACGTTGAATCAGGTCAAAATAATGGTTTTTGGTTTCCTGATTTCCAATGTTTCTTTTCGTTTTCAGTAATTGAAGAATCTGATTTAATTCTCCTTTTTTATCAGAGGTAACTTCAGAAACCCTTTTTAGTGAAGACTGATTAATGTTACGTGCCATTTTAGCTTCATCTAAATAATCACATAAATGAGGCATGCTTAAAGTCTCTTCTAACTGAATAATTTTCTTGGTATCTGTTTTTTCAAAAAGTTTATTGGTTGAAACAATCAATACATCCACATAGTTTTTCTGAGTCATACGCTCCATGATCGTAAGTGATTTATTCTGGATTGTAGGAGCAAAAATGCTTTGGTGAAGTGTTTTGAATAATTGAGTTACCGTGTATACATTTTCTTTAGCTTCATTACGCTGAAACAACTCATTTTCTGTAATTCTCAATAAACGATCATCACTTAATAAATTGTACATAATTCCGTATTGTAACTCTCTTGCCAATGTATATGGCGTGTACTCATAAGGTCCAAGCGGAGAATCTTTTAACGGATTTGTTTTGTCTAAAATCGGGTTAAAGAACAACCATTCCGGAAGTTTAATACTATTGTTTAATAAGTACGAAACCGCTCTTTTCTGGATCGCTGCCGGAACTGCAACATAACTTGGTTTGTTGTCTCCATGAACTGTTGTGTTCAGGTAAATTCCTCCAACATTAGATAATACGTGATAGTTGTAAAGATTCCATTGTCCGATGGCACCAATATAAAGTTTACCGGTTTCATAGTAAGACGCATCTTTGTCATACGTCCATTCCAGGATTTTACCCACAACTCTTTTAAGATTTTTAAGTCCGTATTCGCTAGCTTTCATAGCATCATCACCTAAATCTTCTGATTGTGAACGCGGATCAATAGTGCTGTCACCATCTTGTTGTTCTCCATAGAAATAAACTGGATCATTTTGGTGTTTCGAAATCAATGCGTTCAAAGCATTGTGTTCTTCTGTTTGGTCAGCATACCATCTGTAACCCCATTCGATAGCATATTTATCGTATTCACCAATTTTTGGAGTAATTGCTTCTACATGATCTTCAGGCTGTGCAATATAATTGTAACGTGCATAATCCATGATCGATGGTGCAGTTCCGCCCATTTTTGCCGTAAAAGCCGGAGATCTCAAAGATTCTACAGGATAAGCAAATGAAGCTCCCATATTATGTTTTAAACCAAATGTATGACCTACTTCATGAGACGATACAAAGCGAATAGCTTCTCCCATGTGTTCATCACTAAATTTGTTTCCTCTTGCTTTTGGGTCGATTGCCCCGGTCTGAATACGCATCCAGCTTTGTAATGATGTCATTACATTATGCCACCAGATAATATCAGACTCGATAATTTCACCACTTCTTGGGTCTACAACTGCAGGTCCCATAGCATTAGATTTTTGAGAAGCTACATATGTAATTACAGAATAACGTACATCATCAATATCAAAATCAGTATCTTCTTCAGTTGGTTCCTTAGCAATTACAGCATTTTTAAAACCTGCTCTTTCAAAAGCTGCCTGCCAGTCACGAACACCAGCAATGATATAAGAACGCCATTGTTTTGGTGTTGATGGATCGATATAGTATACAATAGGTTTCTTAGGTTCTACTAATTCGCCTTTGCGGTATTTTTCGATATCCTCTTTTTTAGGTTCTAATCTCCAGCGTGTGATGAGTTCTTTCTCCAGCATCGCATGCTGACTGTCGCTAAAATACCAGTGTTTTTCAGAGAAATATCCAATACGCTTTTCTGCAAAACGAGGCTGCATGGGTACTTTATCCAATAATATAATATTAGAAGTTACACCAAGCGTAACCGAAAGGGCAGGACCACCTTCGCTTACAGAAGTCGTAAGCTGGGATTTAACCACAATATTTTTAGGGAAAGTTTTCACACCTTCTATATACGAAAGGTCAGATTTTACAGATCCTCCAAAACCAATGTTGCTTAAAACATCATTGAAACTTTTTTGCTTTCCGTCAAAAACCTTATTTGCTTTAATAACTACCGATGTCGAATCGTTGTTTTTGGTTTCAATATCAAAAACTTCTATAATAGATTCAGAGAAGTTACTGTTTACCGAAGCCGTGATAGCGTCTCCAACCGGAGATGAAACTTTAGGTACAGATGATTTTACCCAAACTTTCTTAGCTACTAAGTCTTTATGAAAAGTGATGATCTTATTTTCATAATTCATACCTTTATTTAATCCTGCATCATTAACCGGTAAAGGAACATTTGAGATTTTGTTTACTATTAAAAATTCTCTTTGAAAAAGCGAATCGTTGATCTCTAAATATAAATCTGTTTTTACCTGAATCGTATTGAACAATCCTTTCTTGAAAGTTCCTTTTTTTATAAGATCATCATATTTTTGTCCTTTCGAATTTTTTAATGAATCTTTAACTTGTTCTGTCTTGTCTTCTTTACTCTTTTTATTCTTTTTTTGAGCAATCATAGTACCTGTATTCAATACTAACAACGCTAATGCGATATTTTTTAGATTCCTCAACAATGCCTTTTCTCTCATAGAAAGTTAAGTTTAGGTTAATTTTTGGCTAAAAATATTGCACGGATAACGTTTAAAAAAACAAAAAGGAGTGAGTGGCTTTTTTTCGGGAGTGAATGTTTTTTTTTATCCAATTAAAGGTAAAATGCAAGTAAAATCGCCATCTTTTTTGAAAGCTTTAAAATCATTTTTACCATAATAATTATAGATACTTTCTAAGTATTTGTGACCAAACTTAGATTCTTTCTCGATGTTTTGCTTTTCGTTTAAATTATTGGTAATAATTACAGCGTTTTCTTTAATATCAATAGTGATATTTAAAGGATTTTCTTCAGAAGCGATATTGTGTTTAATCGCATTTTCAACCGCGATCTGAAAAGCAAGATAAGGCACTTTTTTAGCCAGTATATTTTCGTTTTCAATATGAATAGTAAAAACAAACTCTTCGGTAAAACGGGTTTGCTGCAAAAAGATATACTTTTCTATAAAAAGTAATTCTTCCTGAACTGTTACTATATTATTAACAGGAGGATTGATCAGATAGCGATAGATTTTAGAAAGGTTCAGAGTAAATTTTCGCGCCACACTGGTATTGCCTTCAATTAACATATAAAGCGAATTCAGGGAATTAAATAAAAAGTGCGGATTAATTTGCTCCTTTAACTGATGTAGCTGAATTAAGGCTTTCTCTTTATTGATCTTTTCATTTTCTAAAAGCAAATTGTTTTTTTCTTCCGAAAGCAATTGTTTTTCCCTAAATGTTTTGCGGGTAAAAAGAGTAAACAAATAAAAGAATACAATTAAGATTGCTGTAGTAATGATATAAATTAAAGAGGCGTATTTTTTAACCGCATTCACATCCTCGTTTGTAATTTCTTTAGCAAAGTTGACAGAAATATACCAGTTTGTACCTTTTACATTGAGTCGTTTGGTGTAACGCACAATATCCAGTTTCAGATATTCTGATAAAGCAATCCTTCTGCTAAAACTATCTTTTTTCTTAAAAGTAGTATCCTGCACCGGAAAATTTGTAATCTTAAAAATATTCTTTTTGAGTAGTTTTACTTCGGGATGATAAATAATCGTTCCTTTTTTATCAAATACAAAAGCATAATTGGGAGCTTTTTGATCAATTGTAGAGAAATACAATTGCAGCGATTGCAGGTCAATATCGTAACCGTATCGAACTATGGTACCATTTTTAGCAATATACCTGTAATAAATGCGCCAGAAAAAGTTTTGCTGATCTTCGACAATACTATTAAACTCATGCAGTTTTCCATATTTTGCGACAAAGTCAGTAATCGAATTTTCGAGATCAGGATTGTTTTTAGCACTCGTAAATTCTATTTTTTGATCGTTGATCTGGAACCAGTTGTTCTTAACCAGACTATCATTGGCATGAATGGTACTTAATACTTTTAAGTTATCAGCTAAGTTGGCAGCATTGCTAATATCGACCACGCGTTTTAGTTCGTTTTGAGTATCTAAAAAACGGGTTAATTCCTGAGCAATAACTTCCTGTTTCTTTACAAAACTGCGTTGCGCAGTTTCAGTATTCGATTTTTCGGTGATTTGAGTCATTAAACCACTCAATATATAAATAGAAAGCAGCGTAAGAACAGTGAAAATGATTCCTAAAATAAAGAAGTTCCTGCCGGAAAAGGTATTTTGCAATGTAAATTTCAAAAGTAACTATTAAAAAAATAAGAGAATATTTAAGCTCTTATTGCAATGTGGTATTAATTTTTTCGTGTGCAAATATAAAACTTTTTGACTGATACACTTTTAGTTATGAAATCTTAACACATATTTCGGGTAGTCGTTTAGTAAAAATCTTGTTAAGAGAGAAAAGGGGATGAAATTGTTTCAGGTTTCAGGTTTGGCTTGAGTAGATTTAACCGCAAAGAGCGCAAAGTTTTTTTATTTTTCTGTAAGTTTAGAAAGCACAAAGTTCGCAAAGCTTTGTATTTAAACTTTGCGAACTTTGCGTAAAACTTTGCACTTAAATTACAAAGTTATCCTATTCTCATTTCAAACCTGAAACCTGAAACAAAAACTAAGAAATCTGAAGATGTTCCAGTTTTTTACCTACCAGAGTTTTTTCTCCAACAATTTTAAAACCTAATTTCAGATACAGTTTTTTGGCTCCCGGATTTTCTTCTTCAACCAATAAACCCAAAGTCTGTTTATTTTTGGTTACAAATTCTTCAATTAAAAACTGTAATATTTTAGAACCAATTCCTTTTCCCTGACATTTAGGATTTACGCCTAGAGAATCAATGTAAAATTCACCACTTTGAGTTTCATCTTCAGGATCAAAACCAGGATTAAAATGACTTCTCACATATTCAACAATTGGTTTTCTGAGTTCATGTAATTTTCCTCCGTCATAAACCGCAACAGCACCTATAATTTCGTTTTCATCTACAGCCACAAAACAATTTTTATAAGAGTATTGATTGTCTTCTGATGCTACAAAACGGAGCATAAAAGCATAAGCCTTATCATAGTCTTTTTTACCAATAAATTTATAGATTATTTCCTCCATGGCCAGCAATAAATGTGTTGCTACAGATTCTGAATCTTCAAAAGTTGCTTTTCTAATCATCATGTTTTTTCTTTTAGATGCTACAAAATTACGGTAACTTTTAAATATTAGCTTTTTTTAGCCATTTAATGCTAAAACAGATCGTATTTTTTGAATTTTTGACAAAATGAAATGGGATGAAAAATTTTTTTAATTTAATTTAAATTGTTTAAAATCAGGTGTTTATGTATATTTTTTGAAACGCTAAAATCCAAAATTACATCAAACACAAATCCATTTTAAAGTTGATGTTTAAGACCAGATTATCTTTTGCTGAAATCATTTTTTGTAATAAAAAAGCTAATTTTTAAAGCTTTGTTGTTGATAACTGTTGCTTGTAATAGTAAACCTTAAACCGTTTTTTTGTGTTGATAAGTCTATTTAGAAAAGTTATAAATAGCTGATGTGTCGGGTATTAGCCAATATTATGTTACTGTTAATAAAAAGTGCTTTTTTGCCCCTTTTCAGGAGGTTGAAAACTGTTGATAATTGAACGGATTTTTAACATCAAAAGTAGGCCAAAAGAAGAACTGTGGGTTAATTTTGTAATGATAAAAATGATGTTTAAATCCCCAATAAAACAATTCATTTTTATTCCAGGTAAGTCACCATTTAAATACTATATATATGTCTATATTCGATAAAAGAATCAATTATAAACCTTTTGAGTATCCGGAGGTATTGCAGTTTACAGAAGCCATTAACAAAGCCTACTGGGTTCACACCGAAGTTGACTTTACGGCTGATACACAGGACTTTCATTCGCATCTGAATGATGCTGAAAAAACGGCTATAAAAAACAGTTTACTGGCGATTGCACAAATTGAGGTAGCTGTAAAAAGTTTTTGGGGAAATATATATGAACATTTTCCAAAGCCGGAATTCAATGGTTTGGGAACTACTTTTGCCGAATGTGAATTCAGACATTCAGAAGCCTATTCGCGTCTTTTGGAGGTTTTAGGATACAATGATGAATTCGAAAAACTGATGGAGATTCCGGTAATCCGCAAGAGAATCGATTATCTGTCAGATGTACTTAAAGATACCAAGTCTCAGGACAATAAAAAATACGTCGTATCACTGATCTTGTTTAGTATTCTGATCGAAAATGTTTCTTTATTTAGTCAGTTTGCCATTCTGTTATCGTTTACAAGATTTAAAGGATATATGAAAAACGTAAGCAATATTATTGCGTGGACTTCTATAGACGAGCAAATTCATGCCAATGGTGGTATTTTTATCATTAATAAAATACGCGAAGAATTTCCGGATTTCTTTGATGAGGAAACTTTAAACCTTGTTCGTGAAAGCGTTAAAAACTCAATAGCCGTAGAAGCTGATATATTAGACTGGATATTTGAAGAAGGTGAAATCGAAAGTATCAAAAAAGAAGATTTGGTGAACTTCATGAAATTTAGAATCGACGAAAGTCTGACTCAAATTAATATTCCAACCATATTTAATGTTCCATCTGAAGATTACAAAGCGATGGCATGGTTTGAAGAAGAAGTTTTTGCCAACAGTCTTGATGATTTTTTTGCCAAAAGACCTGTAGAATATACCAAGCACGACAAAAGTATAACCGCAAACGACCTCTTCTAAAATAGCAAATTACAATTATGAATACAATAGATACAACTTCAGGAAACAGCCTTCCGTTAAGTGAAGCAGATAATAAAATGTGGTGGAAAAACTCTGAAAGTGAACAAATTTTAAATCGTGGTTACCTTTTAAAAGGCGAAACTGTAGAAGGTGCAATTGACAGAATTTGTACAGCTGCAGCAAGAAGACTTTATAAACCGGAGTTAAAAGATTCTTTTGTAGAAATGATCGAACGTGGCTGGATGAGTATCAGTTCGCCGGTTTGGGCGAATATGGGAACAGAACGCGGATTGCCAATCTCATGTTTTAATGTACATGTTCCTGATGAAATCGAGGGAATTACACATAAATTAGGCGAAGTTATCATGCAAACTAAAATTGGTGGCGGAACATCTGGTTATTTTGGGGAATTGCGCGAAAGAGGAAGTGCCGTAACCGATAACGGAAAGAGTAGTGGAGCTGTTAGTTTCATGAAACTTTTTGATACAACTATGGATACGATTTCTCAAGGTGGCGTTCGCCGTGGTGCTTTTGCAGCCTATTTAGATGTTGATCATCCGGATATCGAGGAGTTCCTGAAGATTAAAAGCATCGGAAATCCAATTCAGAACTTGTTTACCGGAATTTGTGTGCCTGATTACTGGATGCAGGAAATGATTGATGGTGATGCAGATAAAAGACAGGTTTGGGCTAAAGTGCTGGAAAGTCGTCAGCAAAAAGGATTACCTTATATCTTTTTTAGTGACAACGTAAACAAGAATAAGCCACAAGTTTATAAAGATAAAAACCTGCGTATTAATGCCAGTAACCTTTGTAGCGAAATCATGTTGCCATCAAGCTTTGATGAATCGTTTATTTGCTGTCTTTCATCAATGAATCTGGAGCTTTACGAAGAATGGAAAGATACCGAAGCTGTTAAGTTAGCGATCTTTTTCCTTGATGCCGTTTTACAGGAATTCATCGAAAAAACCGAGGGAAATTATTATTTGGCAGCAGCGAATCGTTTTGCCAAAAGACACCGCGCCCTTGGACTTGGTGTTTTGGGCTGGCATTCGTATTTGCAAAAAAATATGATCCCGTTTGAAGGAATGGAAGCCAAAATGAAAACCACAGAAATATTCAAACATATTAGTGATAAAGCCGATAAAGCGACTCAGGATCTGGCCAGAATTTATGGTGAACCGGAATTGCTTAAAGGTTACGGAAGACGTAATACAACTACAATGGCTATTGCGCCAACGACTTCATCATCGGCAATTTTAGGACAAACATCGCCAGGAATTGAGCCTTTTAGCAGCAATTACTATAAAGCAGGATTGAGCAAAGGTAATTTTATGCGTAAAAACAAATACCTTAAAATTTTACTGGAAGAAAAAGGTCTTGACAATGAAGAGGTGTGGAGAGAGATTATGCTTAATGGCGGAAGTGTTCAGCACATGACGCAATTGACACAAAACGAAAAAGATGTCTTTAAAACCTTTAAAGAAATCAGTCAGTTAGAAATTGTACAACAAGCAGCAATTCGTCAGAAGTTTGTAGATCAGGGACAAAGTTTAAATCTTAATATTCCGGCAGAATTGCCAATTAAGGATGTAAACCGCTTAATGATCGAAGCATGGCAATTGGGAGTTAAAAGTTTGTATTACCAAAGAAGCCAAAGTGTCTCTAAAGAATTGGTTACAAGTTTGGTAACTTGCAGTAGTTGCGAATCATAAAAATTTAAGCCGGATTTATTGTCCGGCTTTTTTATTGTAATAATTTTTGTCCACGGATTATACAGGGAGAACGGGTTTTCGCTGATTTTATGTTTTAATCTGGGGAATCTTTATCAAAGTTGCTATCCACATTTTTGTCATCCCGAGGAACGAGGGATCTTCGCAAGCAGCTCGACAATTTAAGAAAAATACTTTGCGTTAGTTTCTTGCGAAGATCCCTCGTTCCTCGGGATGACAATGATAGTGGTTACTTTGTCGAATTATGGATGCTATCAATTAATTCTTCAAATAAAAAAATAACAAAAGACTGCCTTTCTGAGACAGTCTTTTTGGATAATAAAAAAACAAAATATTAGTGGCTTTTACTATTTTCAAAACCAAGTAAAGTAATCATATAAGGCGTATTTGATACTTTTATTTTCCTTGCAATGTTCATAGTGGATAAGTTTAGCTGCAATAATTCTCCTGTAGATGGAGAGGTAATGTAGGCAAACTTTTCTGTTAACTGCATTTGCGGCTTCAAAGTAGCATCACTTGCAGTTTCCGGAATTATTTTTCCTTCTTTTTCAACCTGTAAAGTTGTTAAGTTGAATAATTTAAATTCACCTGAAAACAGTAAAACGCCTAATTTGCTGGTATTGTAACTTACTTTGCATTGCATAATTGTAGTGCTTTGCAAAATAGGTTTGATGGTTGCATTAACAATATCGATTAAATAGGCTCCTTTTGCGGCTGTGAAACCTATAAATTTTCCTTTGGCCTTAGTTTCTAAAATTGTTCCAAACCAGGCAGTTCCAAAATCTTCAGGATAAGTAATAAGTTTTTGTTTCCCAGAGCTTTCTACCACAAGTACACCACTTGCTGAACCAAAAACAGCATAAGTTCCATCAGAAGCATTTCCGTGAATTCCTTTTGTGGCAACAGTAGATTCGAACAGCGTTTTACCGGTATTATCAATAATTTTTACTTTTTCAGGCAATGTTCCTGCAACCGAATTGTCTTTTTGGGTAATCGCATAAGTTCCGTTCAAAAAAGTAGCCATAGCGCCGTGATGTGCCAATAAACCTGCATTGACTACCCTGAATTTAGATCCGGCGGAATTGATTTCAGATTCTTTGGCTACAGATAAAGTACCGTCTCCGTCATTAAAAGTTAATAATTCTCCGATTTTGCTTTTAAAATGAGTAGGCATAAGTGATTGCCCGATTAAAGCACCAAATTTTGGAACTCCGTCTACATCGACATGATCACCGTGACTTTCGAATCCGCTGTCAAAAGTCTCAACCGTATTGTCTGCTCTGTGAATAATTCCGGCATATCGGCCCGATTCTGTTGTGTAAAGTGACGATTTAGCAAATTTAGCATTAAAGGAAGATGTTGTGGCATCAAACGGATTTACGAGTGTAATTGCCGTTGTTTTTTCATCAGAAAGTAATACCCGTAAATATTTATATTCTGTAGATGCTTCATCAGGAGTTGGAGTAGTGTTCTCATCGTCATTGCTGCAAGAGAGCGCAAAAGTGGATAAAACAAATAGGAAAACGACTTTGAAATAATTGTTTTTCATGATAAACGTGTTTAAATTAATTTAGGTTTTAATAGAATTTACAGATTATAATTTGATAGTAACAGGCATAGATTTGTAGACACTCAGATTGTAAGTCGTGTTTTTATAAAGTATAACCCAGTTGTATTGTCCGGATTGCCACGATTTGTCTGCCGTTGTTGGGTTCGCCTCGGCATCTTTGTCAGCACCAACCACAATACTTTCGCCGCCCCAAACATCATTGATCTTTTGCAGCGTAGCAATTTTTGAAGCTGCCGGAAGACCTTTATGTTCTGCCTTTGTGATGATGATGACTTTTTTTAAATCAAGATTATCGATGCTTTCAGGATAATAGTTAAGGCTCTTTTTTATTAAAACAGAATATAAAATTCCATCACCCATAATCTGACTTACTTGTGCATGAGCAGTAATTTTATCGTTCTTTTTAAAGATCAATTCCGGTTCTACCCAGGTATTCATGTAATAAATCAGATCATCGTTTCGCGAAAGCATATCACGGCCAATTAGCGGATCTGCAGGCATATTTGCAGGATCTGTAATAGTAAGTTCTTCTTTGATTTCGAGTTGGGATCCGTTTTCATCCAGTACAATAAACGAGAAATCATATTTGCCTTCGGGAGCATCGGCAGGAATATTAAAATGCTTGTGTACGTTGGTGTTTTTGGCTCCTTTGTATTCTGCAAAAGATAATTCGAACTTCCAGTCTTTGGTGTATTTTTCTCCTTTTTTTGGAAGTATTTTGAGTTGTACATCGGCTATTTTATTCCCGGCAATCACATCGGCATTAAAATGGAAATCACGGCCAATTAAGGCTCGTTTATTATTGGCAGTTCCAATTTCAACATTTGTAGCTGTTGGTTTTGGAACTTCGTTAGTATCGTCGTTATCACAAGCTGTAAATGCAGTGCTGACAACCAGGAACAGAAAAAATAATTTTGCTTTTTTCATAAGGAAATGAGGTTTGTTAATTGGATTCATATGAATTGTTTTGATGGATTAAAAAAGGAATTTTTACAGACAGAATAATGTTCCTGCCTGCTTCGGGAAGTTCGATCAGCCTGTAAAAGCTGGTATGATTGAGGTATTTTGTGTTAAACAAGTTTTGAATTTGCAGACTGATTATAAAATCCTGTTTTCCTGCTTTTGCTTTAGTTCCCAAAGCAAGGCTGAAAACATTACTGCTGGCGGTTTTCTTTTCCGGAGGAACAATTTGATTTTGCTGTGCGGTGTATCGATAATCCAAAGAAAAATAAGTGTCTTTTAAATTTTTGATTTCCGGATTATAACTCAGTCCAAACAAAACCGAAGCAGGCGGAGAAAAGGGCAGTGTATATCCTTTTTTGCTTCCTGATAATTGTTCAGAATACAGATATTCAGCCAGAATTTCACCACTTAAATTCCTGAGAAACTGATAGCGCATTTGCAATTCGCCTCCATAACGCATGACTTTGCTTTGCTCATATTCGAAAACCTGATTGCCTGCGCCGTAATAAATATCATGTTGCGAAGTAGGATTGAGGTAAATATAATTGGGGAAATAATTAAAAAACGGACTCAACTGTACAGACCAGTTGTTTTCCTGCCATTCTGCACCAAGATCTAATTGATAAGAACGTTCTGCCGACAGATTAGGATTTCCTTTTTCGAATCTGAAATAATGATAATTCACTCCGTTTGAAGCCAGTTCCTTGGCAATAGGCATTCTAAAACTCGTTCCTAAATTGGCTTTAAGAGCCCATTGCCCCGGAGTATAATTTATACCCGCAGACCAGTTGAAACTGCTGAATGTTCTGGTAAGTTCTTCAGATCGTTTTAAGTATTGCAGACTAGTCTGACCATTTTCGGTGACTTCGCTCTGAAACCAATCGATATAGGGTTTCATTTCGATTTTGCCATAATCCAGACGAATTGCACCATGAAACAGCCATGAATCATTAAGCTGAAACTTGTCATAAACAAACAATCCGGCATTCGATTGCTTAAAAGC
Source organism: Flavobacterium chilense (assembly GCF_001602525.1). Classification (GTDB taxonomy): domain Bacteria; phylum Bacteroidota; class Bacteroidia; order Flavobacteriales; family Flavobacteriaceae; genus Flavobacterium; species Flavobacterium chilense. Next base: position 881,157 of record NZ_LSYT01000001.1, on the reverse strand, counting down.
AGGGATTAGAAAACTCCAGCCGTTAATTGCATTTTGTTGTTGCTCGCCATTGATCCCTAAAGTAAATTGATGCTGACCTGCCGAAAACTCATCTTTGACAGCTACAGAAAAAACGTTTTTATCATATTGTCTCTCTAAATCTTTTGGTGCATACATATCCTCAGGATAAAGTGGAGGCATATAGCCATGATTGACGTAATGGCTCCATTCCCGACGGAAATTTTGCTGAAAACCCAATTGCGTTTCCAGCTTATGAATTCCTGCTGAAAAAGAAGTGGTATTACTGATTTTAGTATGTGTCACTTCCTGAAAAGGCAGCTGTATATCCCGACTCGATTTGTCATGAAGTGCGGTATCAACGTTTCGGGGTTCAAGGCCGTGAGCATTGGCAAAAAAGCCACTTTTGGTGTAAATGTTACTGACATAAAAAACAGATTTAAATTGAGCAGTAACATAGCCAATACCTCCGTGCAAATCGAGTTCCCGTCCAGCTGTATTACGTAAGTGATTTTTGTAAAGCGGAACTGCATAGTTGTAAACTTGTACAATATCTGTAGGAACACGGTAATCGCCGTAATCCATAGCAGTTATTCGCGTATCAAAGAACCATTTTTCGTTTCGTCCAAATAAATTGAAAGATCCTCCAAATTGCTCGTTATTGCTTTTTCCGGTAAAATCAATACTTCCGCCTAAAACATTTTTAGCAGGATAAGGGACAGGTTTTATGTTTACTGCACCACCAATAGCATCAGACCCATACATAAAAGAAGCCGGACCTTTGATGATTTCAACCCGATTTACAGCATATTGATCGATTTCTAAACCATGATCTGCGCCCCATTGTTGTCCCTCGTGTTTAATTCCGTTTTCTACAACAATAACCTGATTAAAACTCAGTCCGCGAATTAACGGTTTTGAACCTCCGGATCCAATAGAAATGGTTTTAACACCCGGAAGTCTTTGCAAAGACTGCATAAGGCTTCCGCCGAGATTTCGCTGGATAAAACTACTGTTAACCGTTTCGATATTAAGTGATTCTTCTTTTTTTCGACGCGATTCATAATAATCTGTAATCACAACTTCCTGTAATTCTTTTACTTCCGGATGCAGAAAAATGTCAGATAGTATTATTGAACTTTTATCCAAAGAAAGCTTGACTTCATAAGCAGCATAACCGGCATAATGTATTGTTAACCTCGTAGGATTTTCAGGCAATTGAGCAAAGAAAAAATGACCTTTTTTATCGGTAATGGTGCTAATTGAAGACGGAAAAAGGGTAACAATAGCGCCCTCCAGCGGTTTATGTCCGTTGGAAAAAACGCTACCGGATATACGAACAGATTGCGCCAATGCTTTTGTAACTATAGCAAAACAACAAAGCAGCAGGAAAAAAGTTCGTAATCGATCTGAATTAGTATCGTTCATTAAAAACTGTTATAAAATTTTAATACTTAAACCTTTAATACTTTGCCAGCCTTCTTTATCGGTTAAGCGAATCATGAAATGATAATCGCCCGGATCAATATCTGTCGGGATCGTAATTTCCTGAACAGCTTCGTAGCTTTTTTGTCCGTTTGGAATCGTAACCGAATTGATGTACAACATTGGATTCACGGGTTTTTTGACAGGTTCTGGAGCACAATTGTTGACTTCGGTGCTGTGTGTATGATGGTCAAAATTGTGGTGAATGTCCAGACTGTAAGATCCCAAAGCAGCATTATCTGTAAATTTTGCCCTGAAAGTAATTTTTTGCCCGCGAGAGATTTCGCTGCACTGTATTGGGAATGCATTTGAAGCCGAAATATCAATTACAGGGTATTCTGTATCAATTTCGTTGTTGTCACTGCTGCAGGATACAAGAGCAAAAAGACTTATTACAAAGACAGTAAGAGTTTTAGTTTTCTTCATTTTGGTTCGTGTTTAAAGGGTTCATATGTGTGAAATTTGAATTACTACGAAAGGAAATTTTTATAGCAGACAGTAAAAGAAAATCAATTCTATAACCATTGAACAGGCTATAAAACAGGATTTCTGCTATCTGATTTTTGAAAAGTAAAAGGAAGTTGTAAAATGAAAAAAGTAAACGCAAAACGAACTATAGCAGTGCTTAAGCGCTATTCAATTTCAGGATATTGAATTTAATAGCAATAGAAAATAAAGGATAAGACTATTAATCCCGATTTGATTTTAGACAAAGCAATTTTACTCCAACAGGAGAAACTTTGACAAAATCAGAATAGGAAATCGTTTTTCCGGACCATAAAAGATTATCAGAAAAAAGGGAATAGTAAGAATCCGGAAAAAGTAAACTCTTTTTCGGCATTATTTAAATCTAAAACCTAATAAATACAAATCAGCTTGAATTGAAATGATTTACTTTCTATGATTTTAGACAACGGGAGGTGCTCTGAGAGAAAATAAAGAACCCTTAAAAAACTCAGAAAATGAGTCAGCATAAAAAGGTACAGAATGAATTACAGTACTATTTTTATAAAACTGAAAAGTTACAAAAGAGAAAGTTCCAACAGGACTAAACTTAAAGTGGCAAATAGCACATTCTTCGTTAGAATGATCGTGTACTTTAAATTCACTTTTATCAGAATGGTAAAGTTGTTTTATGCTTTTATGCGAAGCATCATGACTTTGAATATGTTCATAAGAATGTATTGCCGGAAATAGTATTGCAAATACTACTATTAGCGGCATTAAGAGATTAATAATTTTAAATTTCTTTTTCATTCTGATGAATCAGTACTTAACAGTAAAGTTTATGCAAATATAAAACTCTTATTTACAAACGCAACATTGTTTCATTAAAAAATAAATCAAAGTTAAATTTTATTAGTTGTAAAGTATAAAGCCTTTATATTCAATGACTACGTGGCTAAATGGGGTGTGAAAAAATGCCTGAATCAGACCTTAGATTTTAACCTGCTCAAAGTTTCCTGCGAAATATTAATGTACGAAGCGACAATTTTATTGGGTAAACGTTTTACAATTGCGGGGTTTATTTTAAGCAGAAGCTGGTATCTTTCGAGTGCATCCATCGTAGTAAACGACATTAGTCTGTTTGTATTATTCACATAAGCCCTTTCTAAATAAGCGCAATAAAACGGCATCCATTCCGGTATTGTTTTGAGCAAATGATTAAAATCTTCATGGCTGATATACAAAAGTTCAGATTTTTCGATTACCTGAATGTATTCTGTTGAAGGGATTTTGGTAATAAAACTCACTAATGCGGTGGCAATTTGGTTTTCGAAAGCAATATAACGTGTTACATCCTTTCCTTCTTCGTTGATATAATAGATTCTCAGACATCCTTTTCCAACAAAATAAGTATTCTGACTTGTTTGTCCTGCCGTAAGTAACAGCTCGTTTTTGCCCTTTTTTAAAGGTTTAAAATAAGATAAAATCGTATGGAGATTTTCATCAGAAACCTCAATACGATTTTTTATATAATCACCAAGTTGCTCGTATATCATATTTTACTAGTAATCTCTCACAAATTTGCGATAGTAAATAACATCTTCTATAGATAAAACTACCAAATCGTGTTGTACCGCAAAGCTAATGATTTTGTCAAGTTTAGCCATACTTCCATCTTCGTTCATTAACTCACATAAAACGGCTTCGGGTTTTAAACCTGCTAATTTCATTAAATCTACGCTGCCTTCAGTATGTCCGTTGCGTTCCAAAACGCCGTTGTTTTTTGCACGTAACGGAAAAATATGTCCGGGTCTTGCCAGATCAGATGGTTTTGCATTTAATGCACTAGCCGTTCTAATGGTAGTAATTCTATCTGCTGCCGAAACTCCCGTTGTAACACCTTCTTTTGCTTCGATTGTTATCGTAAAAGGAGTCTGGAAACTACTGGTGTTTTCTTTTACCATATAAGGCAATTCGAGTTCATCTGCTTTTTCATTAGTCAGGCAAAGACATACAATTCCGCTGCATTCACGTATCATCATGGCCATATCCTGAACGCTGATATTTTGTGCCGAAAAAATCAGATCACCTTCGTTTTCTCTGTCTTCATCATCAATTAATAAAAAACCTTTTCCGTTTTGTAGCTGTCTGATTGTATTTTCGACACGTTCTACACTGGTTAAACCAAATTTTTCTAACGGATATGCTATTGTACTGATCATTATATTCTGATGTTTAATAATTAATGAGCAGCAAATCTAAAGTTGTTTCAGATGTAAAAGTTTGATCTAGGTCAATAAAATGGGCTTTGAATTTGACGGTTTATTTTTTGAAGCCGGACAAATCAAAACAGTTCAGATATTCTCATGTTCCTCATTTGAATCTGTTTACTACAGAACACCATACTTTTACCAAAACCCGTATAAATACGCATTGTCTTCTCTTTTTTTATTAGTATATCTTCCTCTCCGGATGCTATTTATCAACTTAAAATGCTCACTCTGATTATGTTTATTTTGTTAGTCTTTTATATCAGGAAAGAGACCTTGTAAAATAAGGTTTACTAATTTGTGCTAAAGTTTGGTAATTAAACCAGAAGCTGTGAGAGTTACTAAATAAATCCCATAAGAATTTTGTATCTTAGGCGTATGAACTAAATTTTACCCTGATCATCAACTACTTCCCTGATCAGAATTAAAATTACAAAACGATAAACAATGCCCTGGAATCCCGAAATTTATAATAAGTTTAAAAATATTCGTTATCAGCCTTTTTATGATTTGATTGATTTAATTCAGCCCGTAAACGGAATGAAAGCCATAGATTTAGGTTGTGGTACAGGAGAACAAACAGCAATTTTAGCTCATAAATTTTCGCAGGCAGATTTTCTGGGTGTTGATTCTTCGGCAGAAATGCTGGAACAATCAAAGGCTTTAGAAACTGATAATTTGCATTTTCTGAAAGCGACCACCGAAGAAATGATACAATCCGGCGAAAAATGGGATTTGATTTTTAGTAATGCCGCTTTGCAATGGTCAAATGATCATGAAACCTTATTTTCAGAATTGATCGATTTGGTAAATCCAAAAGGTCAGTTTGCGGTACAAATGCCGGTTCAGCCAGAAAACAAACTCAATAAAATTCTTCTCGAACTGGTAAACGAAGAACCTTTTCAATCTTACTTAAAAGAATACAAAAGAGATTCTCCGGTTTTAAGTATCGATGAATATGCACAAATCCTTTTTGATGGCGGACTGGAAAATATAACGATCCTGCAAAAAGTATATCCAATAATTGCAAACGACCACGATACACTTTATAGTTTTATTTCAGGTTCAGCTTTGATTCCGTATATAGAACGTCTCGAAGGCGAGCAGCAGGCACTTTTTATTAAAACCTATAAAGAAAGAATTGCGGAACATTTTCCTAAGCTTCCTGCAATATATTCTTTTAAAAGACTTTTGCTTTATGGAAGAAAAAAGTAATATTAGATTGTTTTTCAGCCATTAAAAAAGAAATAAAAACACCATAAAAAAACTCCCGCTTATCTTGTAAACGGGAGTTTTGTTTTAAAATATTAAAAGAAAAATATATTATTCTTTATACAGGATAATAGTGGCTTTATATCCGGTACCCACATTCCATTGACTAGCCTGAATAACAGTGCCTTTATCATCAAAAACCTGAAATTCGGCAGTATTAGGCGAAGCAGAACCTTCGTTTAAGGCTTCAAAATCTATTTTGTTGATTCCTTTTACCAAATCTATTTTGAATCCCTGAAAATCTCCATTTAATAAAACTTCAGGCACAATGACTTTATCATTCAGGTACACTTTGATTTTATCGCCATCTACAAAAGCAGCATCACGATAACGAATGGTCGAAACGGATGAGTTGGTTACAAAACCTCCTAAATATTCATTTCGTCTGTAAAAAATTCCCTCAACATTGGCTTCCGGTTTGTAGAGATTATTGTTTTTATAAAGATCCTCAGGATTAATTTTTAAAACAGTTGGCTCCTTTGGAAGCGGATTTTCCGGAGGTGGAGGAGTTTCTGTTGGAGGTATAGGTTCTTTAAACTCAGAATTTTTTGAAGGAATAGGTTTGTATTTTCCATTCACTTCCTTTTGTGCATATCCGTTTAACGTAATACCAATTATAATAAGTAAAAAGTGTAATCTTTTCATATGTAAATTAAATGCAATTAATAAATAATATCCTTTTATATAAACAGGTAAACAAGGCATTTATTGCCCTTATAAGGTTCTTATATTAATTTGAATACTTACTAAGTTACGCATTAAAATTGGTTTTTTAATGGTTATTTTTTATAGTATGGTTTTGGTTTACAGTTTTTTATGTTTGCTAAATGCTCTTTTTAAGACAAGACTAAATAATCTGTTTTACATTCAGAAAAAAGTTAAACTATAAATGGAGTTTACATTTTAATTTTTTACAGTTGCTGAAAGGTATTAAAATGAATGTTGAACTTTTTGTGCATTTGTATAATCTAAATATAAAAATGGAGTTATGAATGGCTTAACCATTTTTAGGCACATGTTTAATTTATTTGTCAATATATACTTATTTTAAAGGTTTTCAGCGATATTGGAACAACCTAAACACTTCTTAATGTAGTGTTTTTTACACGCTTATTTTACTGGGATTTTCTACAAAAAAAGACTGATTTTCAGTTGACAGATAACAAAAAATATTGTTCATTTGCGCTTTAATTTAGAATAAGTATAAATAAGAATAATATGAAAAAAATAATACCAGTTTTTCACTCTTCTTTTAAATTTCTATTTCAGAAAATAGAAAGTTTAAAACTTAATTTTACTCTTTTAATTTCGTTTTTTCTGTTGATGAATATTGGTTTGCTTCAGGCTCAGACATCGTATACAGGGCAAATTACAGGTGTTGTGATCACAAACGACGGAACAGCAGGACAAGGAGTAGTGGTAAAATTAAGCGAAACCAATAAAAGCGCCGTAACCAATTCTGCCGGAAATTATGAGTTTAAAAAACTTCCATTAGGTAAATATACGGTAGAAGTGATCATGAACGGATATGCGCCAACCGTTGAAACTGTAGAGATTTCAGAACAGTCTCCATCAGCAGTGGCAGATCTTAAGTTAAACTCTTCTTCTCAGAATCTTGAAGATGTCGTAGTTCGTTCGGGAGGAAATCGTTTTGCGAAAAAAGAAAGTATCGATGTGGCTAAAATGCCATTAAAAAACATCGAAAATTCGCAGGTTTATATCATTGTAAGCAAGGAATTAATGAAGGAACAAGTAGTAACAGATTACAACAGTGCGTTTAAAAATGTTCCCGGTGCCGGTATTGCCGAAGTTCGAAACCAAGGCCGTACGACTTCAATGTCAAGAGGTTTTCCGACTCCGCAAGTGGTTAGAAACGGAGTAGGAAGTTTTACTTATACCACGATTGATCCTTCAAATTTAGAGCGTATCGAGGTTATTAAAGGGCCATCGGCAACGCTTTTTGGAAGTACATTGTCTTCTTTTGGTGGTTTGTTTAACCGCGTTACAAAAAAGCCTTTTGACACTTTTAAAGGAGAAGTTTCATATTCGGCAGCGAGTTGGGATCTTAACCGTTTAACATTTGATGTAAATACGCCACTAAATCAGGATAAAACTGCTTTATTGAGGATTAATACGGCAATGCATAGCGAAAGAAGTTTTCAGGATGCCGGATTTAATAAAAACTTTTCGTTTGCGCCAAGCTTTTCCTATGAAATAAACGATAGATTAAGCCTTTTGATTGATATTGAATTTAGTGCTTACAAAGCTACTTCGCCAACCAGATTGGCTCCGTATGCAAAAGGAACAGCAACGAGTATCGAAGATCTTCAGATTCCGTATAAACTATCTTTTGCCAACAATACAATTAATTATACGAGTCAGCAATACAATATATTCGCTCAGTTAAAATACAAAATGTCTGACGAATGGACTTCGCAAACCGTTATATCACGAACAAGATCATCATCTGATGGTTATGTGGTAGCTTTGCAAATGATGTCTAACACGACCATAAGACAACAGGTAACATATCAGGAATCTCCATTTTACGGAACTGATATTCAGCAAAATTTTATCGGAAAGTTTAATATCGGACCACTTAAAAACAGGGTAGTAGCAGGGTTCGATTTTTACAGCCTTCGTGCCACGCGTAATGATGCTATTGTAAACATGCCGGCAATGGATTATAAAAAGCCGGGAGATGCTTATAACAATTTCAATATCGAAAGAGTTGCGCCGCTATTTGCAACGGCAAAGTTCAACAACTTTGTGTCTAACAATGAAAATACCTATAGTGCTTATGCATCAGATGTTTTGAATGTAACTGACCGATTAATCGCGATGGCAGGATTACGTGTCGATCGTTATGAAAATAAAGGAACCTATTATCCAAGTCGTGATTCTATTGCAGGAAATTATAATCAGACAGCATTATCTCCAAAATTTGGTTTGGTTTATCAGCTTATGAAAGATAAAATTGCTGTTTTTGGAAATTACATGAATGGATTTAGCAATGTTTCCGGTTCTGATTTTAACGGAAACACCTTCAAACCTAATCAGGCGAATCAGTTAGAAGGAGGGTTTAAGTTTGATTTAAACAAAATATCAGCAACTCTTAGTTATTATGATATTAAAGTAACAGATATTACCCGTGATGATCCGGATCATGTCAATTTTTCAATCCAGGATGGTACCCAGGTCAGCAGAGGTTTCGAGGCTGAGTTGATTGCAAATCCTATTTCGGGATTAAATATTGTGGCGGGTTACACTTATAATGACAGTAAATATACCAAGAGTAACGCCAGTGTCGAAGGTTTGCGCCCGTCTACTTCCGGATCGCCGCGAACGGCTAATTTATGGGCGAGTTACCGTGTAGTAAATGGTTCGGCTAAAGGTCTGGGAATTGGTTTTGGAGGAATTTACGGAAGCGAATATTATCAAACCAATACCACTACTTTTAAGTTTACAATTCCGTCGTATACCGTATTAGATTGTTCTCTTTTTTATGATCAGCCAAAATACAGACTGGGTATTAAAGTAGACAATCTGACAAACGAAAAGTATTGGTCATACCGCCTTGCTGCTCAAAACCCAACACGTATTACAGGAAATATAACGTTTAAATTTTAAAACGGTTTCCTGAAAAAGAATAATTAAAAAGAGGAGAACTTAGGTGGAAGTAATGCCACTAAAGTTCTCCTCTTTGATTTTAATATGATTTGAAATTCCGCTTTTAATGCGAAACGAATTTTAGTCCAATGATAGAACCAATCAAAGTACTGAGAAAAAGTATTCTTAAGAAAGTTACAGGTTCTTTAAACACAATAATTCCGAGTAAAACAGTTCCAACAGCACCAATTCCTGTCCAGACCACATAAACAGTTCCTATGGGCAAAGCCTGAATAACTTTGATTAAAAGTCCCATACTCATTACGATCGAAATAGCAAAAGCCACATACCATAAATACATTTCGTTTCCTGTAGTTTCTTTTGCTTTTCCTAAACAAAAGGCGAAGATTACTTCAAATAATCCCGCAATCACTAATAATATCCAATTCATCTTTTTATATTTTGGTACAAAATTCCGAAATGGAGTACTGGGAAAATTTTACAAATGTTAAAAAATGAAATTATTTTATTTCAGACCTTATGCGGCTTAAACTTACCTGAGTTATGCCTAAAAACGAAGCAATATGTCCTAATTGTATGCGTAAAAGCAAATCAGGATTGTTTTGCAGTAATTCTGCGTAACGTTCTGTAGCGGTACGAAATTGTCTGGATATCAAACGTTCTTCTGTTTTAAGCAATTCTTTTTCGGCAAACTTTCTTCCCCAGTTCGCAATGTGAATATCATTGGCAAAAAGTGTTTGTAGTTTCTCGGTTTTCAAATGATACAATTCACAATCTTCCAATAATTCGATATCTTCGTAACCTTTCTCATTGGCGACATAACTTTTCATAGACAAAAGTGTGTCTCCTTCTTTGCCAAACCAAAATGTCACTTCGTTGCTGTCTCTGTTGGCATAAGCCCTGGCAATCCCTTTTTTGATGAAATAAATACTGGTTTCTATTTTTTCGGCTCTTATCAGGATATATCCTTTTGGATAACTGATTTCGTCGACACAGTTTTCAAGCAAAAGTCTTGATTTTTCCGGTAAAGAATATATCCGATTTAGTATTTGTGGTATTTCCATTATCAGAAATTATTTTTAGTTTTAAAAAAAGCTGGTGTTTTTAAATCTCTTTTGTTAATCGATCCATTTCTTTCAGTAGCGTTGGAATCCTAAATTCACCCGCCATACTTTCGACTTTTTCGAAAGCATCTTCCAGATCAATACCAATGGCTGTAACATATAAAGGCTTTTTACTATCGCCTCTTACCAAAGCTTTTTTATCTTTTTCGATTGAGGCAAAATTGGTTTTGGCAACACCAATTATTGGAATTTCCCTGTTTAGTTTTTCATACAAATGTCCGCCTAAACCATATTTTTTATCATCATCCAGATAAACAAAACCATCTATAATAATAACCTGAACCGTTTTTAAATCGATTTGATTTAATAAACTCAAAATACAGGGCAATTCTCTGCGATAAAATTCTCCCGGAACATAGTCTTCTACATTTTCGATTATTTCAGTGTGAACTTTGTAGTTTTCACTTTCATTCCAGTTTAAAAATTCAAGACAAACAGTTTTGGCTTTTCCGTCAAAATAATACGTATCAAAAGCCAGTATTTTAGCATTATGGGTCATAGTTTTTTGGGTTTCATAGTATCAACGATATTTGAGATTGTGGTACTATTTTATTTTAGATATGAAGATAAACATTGCGTTGTAGCGCAATGTCTGCTGATTTTACAAATGCTAATATAAAACTAATTTCAGGATCAGAAATAAATTATTTTTGAGTTGTATTTAAGATTCTCATGAACAGGATTTTTTCTTATTTTGATTTAGGACAGAAGAAGCACAATCAATGAAAAAAAAGTTAATTTAAGAGAATGTATTATAACGACTACAAAAAAATAATCTGAAATTAATAATATTTCAGCATTTTATAAATTATGCTGGTATAAATTAAATTTCTATTATTGAATTCTTATAAAATGGTAAAACTTGCTTAGATCTTACTTAAGGTTAGGAATTATTTTGCCACTTGCCTTAAATTTGTGAGGTGCGAAAAATTATTAGTTACATATTCATCTTTCTAATTGTTTCCAATATTGGATTCTTTCAGCAGTTTTATAAATTGCCGGTATTGATCGAACATTACAATGAACATCAGCAAAGACATAATGTAAGTTTTATTAATTTTCTGGAAATGCATTATTGGGGAGAAGACATCAACGATAATGATTCTGATCGCGACATGCAGCTTCCGTTCAAGCATATTTCCAGCGCTTCGTTTCAGTTGGTATTTATTCCCACAGAAAAACACTCTTTTGATATTCCTTTTAATGCTGATTTTTCAGAATCAGACATAATTCCGTTTACTTCAAACTTATATTCTAATCCCGCTTTATTTTCGGTATTCAGACCTCCTTTGGCATAATTTAATTTTCTAAGATTTTTATTGTGGTCATGACATTTTTATGTTTTGGCTATAACAGTATTATTTCAAAAAAATTAAATAAAATTATGCTCAATAAGATCATTCAATTTTCAGTTAAAAATAAACTGGTAATTGGGGTTTTCACTTTGCTGTGGATTATCTACGGTGTTTTTGAAGTTACCCGTTTACCAATTGATGCCGTTCCTGACATTACCAACAATCAGGTTCAGATTATTACAACTGCTCCGTCTTTGGGAGCAGAAGATGTAGAACGTTTAATCACTTTCCCTATCGAGCAGGCGATTAGCAATATTCCGCAGCTTAAAGAAAGCCGAAGTATTTCCCGTTTCGGACTTTCGTTAGTTACGATTGTATTTGCCGATGATACCGATGTATATTGGGCACGTCAACAAGTGGCAGAACGTTTGCAAAAAGTAGAAATTGCAGAGAATGCCAGTATTCCAGAAATGGCTCCGGCAACAACAGGTTTGGGCGAAATCTACCAATATGTTTTAAAACCACAACCCGGTTATGAAACCAAATATTCTCTCGAAGATTTACGTACCATTCAGGATTGGACGATTCGAAGACAACTTCTGGGAACTCCCGGAATTGCAGATGTGGCAACTTTTGGAGGAAAGCTAAAACAATACGAAATTGCTGTAAATCCGTCGAGATTAAAAGCACAAAACCTGACTATAAAAGAAGTTTTTACAGCCTTAAGCAGTAATAACGAAAATACGGGAGGTGCTTATATTGAAAAAGGCCCAACTGTATTATATATCCGAAGTGTTGGATTAAAGCGAAATATTAAAGACATTCAAAATATCATTGTCAAAAATACACAGGCAGGAACGCCAATTTTAATCAAGGATATTGCCGAAGTAAAAATGTCCTCGGCGATACGTTACGGCGCTTTAACGACAGATGATATTGGTGAATCTGTTGGTGGAATCGTGATGATGTTAAAAGGCGAAAATGCCAATAATGTTATCGTCGATGTAAAAAAACGTGTTGCCGAAATCGAAAAAATTCTGCCAAAAGGCTTAAAAATAGAACCTTTTTTAGATCGTACCAAAATGGTTGACAATGCGATTGGTACAGTTGAGAAAAACCTGATCGAAGGTGCTTTGATTGTTGTTCTGGTTCTGGTGCTTTTTCTGGGGAATTTAAGAGCAGGATTTATCGTGGCTTCTGTTATTCCGCTAGCGATGCTGTTTGCCATTATTATGATGAATACTTTCGGCGTAAGCGGAAATTTGATGAGTCTTGGTGCTCTCGATTTTGGTTTAATTGTCGATGGCGCCGTGATCATTGTCGAAGCAATTTTACATCACATTCATAGTGCCAAAAAATACAAAGGAATCGATACCATTTCGCAGGAAGAAATGGATAAAGAAGTGACAGGTTCTGCAGGACGAATGATGAATGCTGCAGTATTTGGACAAATCATTATTTTGATTGTTTACCTGCCAATATTATCACTTGAAGGTATTGAAGGGAAAATGTTCAAACCAATGGCACAAACCGTTGCATTTGCCATTTTGGGTGCATTTATTCTGTCACTTACTTATGTTCCAATGGTAAGCGCTTTGTTCATCAGCAAAAAGGTTAGTCATAAACTGAATCTTTCTGACCGAATTATGATAAAATTGGAAGGGCTTTATGAAAACTGGCTGTCCAAAGCTTTAATGATGAAAAAAGGAATTGTCATTTCGGCCTTTGTTTTATTCGGGATTGCTTTGCTGATTTTCAGCCGAATGGGAGGAGAGTTTATTCCGCAGTTAGAGGAAGGAGATTTTGCTGTAGAAACCCGATTGTTGTTAGGAACTAATCTTTCGACAACAACAGAAACCATTCAAAAAATTTCAAATAAACTTAAAACTGAATATCCAGAAGTCGAAAAAGTCGTTTCGAGAATAGGAAGTGCTGAAATTCCAACCGATCCAATGCCTATTGAAGGCGGTGATATGATTATTGTGCTAAAAGATAAATCAGAATGGACAAGTGCTTCTTCGTTTCCCGAACTGGCAGATAAAATGACCGAAACCGTAAAACAAACAGCTCCGGGAGTTACAACAGGTTTTCAGTTTCCGGTACAAATGCGTTTTAATGAATTAATGACCGGAGCCAAACAGGATTTGGTTTGTAAAATTTACGGAGAAGATTTAAATAAACTAGCTGAATATGCTGAAAAACTTGGTTCAATTAGTAAAACGGTCGAAGGCGCAACAGATTTGTATGTTGAAAAAGTAACCGGAATGCCTCAAATCGTGATTGATTATGACTGGGCAGAAATGGCGAAATACGGGATTTATGTTTCAGATATCAATCAAACCGTAAATGCTGCGTTTGCAGGAGCTGTAGCCGGAAGTATTTACGAAGGCGAAAAGCGTTTTGATATGGTTGTAAGAGTTGAAGCCAGCGGAAGAAAAGACATTTCGGATGTTAGAAATCTATTAATTTCTACGCGTTCGGGAATGCAGATTCCGTTGTATCAGGTGGCTTCGGTAAAAGAAGTGGAAGGACCTAATCAAATTCAGCGTGAGGATGCTAAAAGAAGAATTATTGTTGGATTTAACGTAAGAGGCCGTGATGTAGAATCGATTGTGGAGGAATTACAGAAAAAAGTCGACAGTCAAATCAAATTTGATCCGGGATATTACATTACCTATGGCGGTACTTTCGAGAATCTGCAACAGGCAAAATCACGTTTGGGCATTGCTGTTCCGGCAGCTTTGTTTATGATTTTGGCTTTATTGTATTTTGCTTTTAGATCTTTTAAAGAAGGAATTATCATTTTTACCGCTATTCCGTTATCTGCAATTGGTGGTGTTTTTGGACTTGCCTTGCGAGATATGCCTTTTAGTATTTCAGCTGGTGTTGGTTTTATTGCTCTTTTTGGTGTAGCCGTATTAAACGGAATTGTTTTAATATCTGAATTTAACCGAATACAAAAGCAGGGTGAAATTACAGATGCGTTTCAAATTATCATTACAGGAACCAAAAACAGGTTACGTCCTGTATTAATGACCGCTGCGGTGGCCTCTTTAGGGTTTCTGCCAATGGCTTTGAGTAACGGAGCAGGAGCAGAGGTTCAACGCCCGTTAGCAACAGTTGTTATTGGCGGATTGATAACAGCAACTTTGCTGACTCTTTTTGTACTTCCGGCAATTTATTTAATGACGTATCATACTAAAGTATTTTCGAAAAAAATCAAAAAACATAAAATGGATAAACTGAGTTTATTGCTTATAGCTTTATTGATTACAGTTTCAGTACAATCGCAGCAAAAACCTGTTTCTCTGGATGAATCTTTGTCGATTGCACTTCAGAATAACAGAAGAATTAAATCGGCTCATCTTAATGAAAAGTCTAAAGAACAATTGCAAAAATCGGCTTATGATATTCCAAAATTGGCTTTAGATGCCGATTATGGTCAGTTCAACAGCGGCGTTAATGATTCCCGTTTTGGCGTGAGTCAGACTTTTGCTTTCCCTACTTTGTACAGTAATCAGAAAAAAGCTTTGCAGGAAAATTATAATGTTGCCAAAGCTGCTTCACAACTGACTTCGCAACAGATTAAATCGAATGTGAGAAGCTTGTTTTATTATTATATCTGGCTGAATAGTAAAAAAGAATTATTGGCTTACGCCGATTCTATCTACAGGTTAATGGAACAGAAATCTGATTTGCGTTATAAAACGGGAGAAACTAATGTATTAGAAAAAAGCGCTTCTCAATCGGCAAGACAGTTTTATACCAATCAGCTTACGATGGTCAATAAAGATATTGCAATTACGTTGAAATCTTTTAATACCATATTGCAGGATAGTGTGGTGCATGTTCCGGCTTCGGCAAACATTAAAAATGATTTTGCTATTTTGTTAAACGAAAAAATTAATACAGCAGAACTTCCTCAAATTCAACTTTCAAATCATGAAGCAGAAGCTGCAAAATGGAAATGGAAAGCCGAACAGGCTAAATTAATGCCGGATATTACAGTAGGATATAATAATTTAAGCATCATTGGTGCACAAACCAGTGCTGCAGGGCAGGAAGTATATTACGACAGCAGCCACAGATTTAGTTATGTGAATTTGGGATTATCTATTCCGCTATTCTTTTCGAGTCAATCTTCACGCAATAAAGCGGCAAAAATCGAATACGAAAATTACAAAATGATGGCCGAATCGGTAAAAATCGAAATGACAACAGAAATCGCCAACGCTGTAAGTGAAGCCGAAAAGTATAAAGAAAGCCTTTATTATTATGAAAACGAAGGACTTAAAAATGCGACTGTTATTATTGATGCGGCAAATAGTCAGCTGGAAAACGGTGATATTGATTACTTGCAATGGGTTTTAGTTGTAAATCAGGCGATTACCATCAAAAATGAATATCTCGACAGGATTAACGATTACAATAAAGCGATCATAAATCTTCAAACTCTCACTAATTTATAAGATAATGAAAACATATATCATCACGATTTTTGGTCTTTTGTTTCTGGTTTCGTGCCATAGTGATAAAAAGAATCAGGAGAAAGAAACAGTGCAAAAACAGGAAAACACCATTCAGTTAAGCAACGAACAAATTAAAAATGCAGGACTTGTTGTGGGAAATCCGGAAGAAAGAACAGTAAAAGGAATATTACAGCTTCAGGGAACTGTAACCGTTCCGCCAAAAAGTGTCGTTTCGGTTAGTATTCCGCTTGGCGGCTATATAAAAAAAACAAATTTAATGGCAGGAATGCATGTTCGAAAAGGGCAATTATTAGCCGTTGTCGAGGATATGCAATACATACAACTGCAACAGGATTATCTTACGGCGAAAGAAAAATTTCAGTTGGCTAAAAGTGAATACGACCGCCAAAAAGAGCTAAATGCGAAGAAAGCAAGCAGTGATAAATTGTATGAACAAACAGCTACAGAAATGCAGACACAGCGTATTTATATGGCTTCGCTGGCACAAAAATTATCGTTATTAGGGATTAATGTAAAAACGCTTTCGGCTTCAAATATCAGTAAAACGGTTTCGATTGTTTCGCCTATAATTGGTGTTGTGTCTAAGATTAATGTAAATGTCGGGAAATATATTGCCCCAACAGATATGCTTTTTGAACTAATGGAAATGAGTGATATTGTATTGGTTATGAATGCTTTTGAAAAAGATGTTCATTTGCTTTCGACAGGACAAACAGTAAGTGCTTTTACGAATGCTAATCCTTCGAAGAGATTCTCTGCAAAGATTGCGTATATCAACCGCAGTCTTAACGACGATCGTGCTGCTGAAGTTATTTGTAAAGTTAATCAATACGATAACGCATTAATTCCGGGACTTTTTATTAATGCTGAAGCAGAATTTGAAAACGAAAAAGCCATTACAGTTCCGGAAGATGCAGTAGTAAGATGGCAAGGTAAGTTTTTTGTTTTCGCTTTAAGCGGAAATAATCAATACAAAATGGTTGTGGTAGAACCGGGAACTACGACTGATGGTTTCCGTCAAATTAAATCTTCGGTAATTGATAAATCGTCAAAAATTGTAATTAAGAATGCTTATACGCTTTTGATGACTTTTATGAATGGCGGAGATGAATAGGTAAGTCGAAAGTTTAAAAGTCATAAAGTCAAAAGAACTTATTTTAATTAATGTTGTTAGAATCAATTTGTAGCGTTCTCTCTGATTTTTAAACTTAGGATACTATATGTGATTTTTGCTTAAAAAAGAAAATTTAGTTAATTGTTGGTAAGAGGGCAGTCCGGATTTGGACTGCTCTTTTCTTTTTAAGTAGTCTGAACCCCAAAAATATATCCTACAAGTGCTGACATTACCATTGCAAAAGTTCCCCAAATACAAATACGAAGCACTGCTTTTAATATGTTTGAGCCTCCTACTTTAGCCGCTAAAATTCCTGAAAAAGCCAAAAAGAGTATCGAAAAGGCATATTGATAGAATACCATATCGTGTATGGGAGCAAAAATTGCCACCAAAACTGGAAGCAATCCTCCAATAATAAAGGATACAGCCGATGCAAAAGCAGCTATTAGTGGATTTGCCTGTGTGATTTCGTTTATTCCCAGCTCATCTCTTGCGTGTGCTTCGAGCGCATCATAAGCCGTTAGTTCCATAGCAACCTGTCGGGCTAAAGGTTTACTTAGACCTCTTTGTACATAAATATCAGTGAGTTCTTCGAGTTCGATTTCGGGCATGGTTTTCAGGGCATGACTTTCCCTTTTTAAATCAGCTGCTTCAACATCAGATTGTGAACTTACAGATACGTATTCTCCTGCTGCCATAGAAAGAGCTCCGGCTACCAAACCTGCTACTGCGGCTAGTAAAATAGGCTCTCGTGTAGTAGTGGCTGCAGCAACACCAATAACTAAACTGGTTGTAGATAAAATTCCGTCGTTTGCACCCAAAACAGCTGCTCTTAACCAGCCGCTTCTATTGATATAATGATTTTCAGCTTCCATTAGTACGCTTTTTGTAATTTCATTATGAAGTTACTCCAAAAAAGCGTTTGGTTACCAGAGAAAGGCTAATAGAATGATTCTAAATTTTCAGAGGAATAGATAGATCTTTGCAATATTGAGCTACTGAGGTGAGGATTGATATTTTTTCTGAATCAAAATATATTTCGCTCCTCCGGAGCTTTTTTATTTTTCTTATTGCAATTCTATAAATATTTTACCCCGCTTGGGGTCTTGCGGATAGAATAATTTTTTATAAATATTCCAGCTATTTTTTCAGAATCTAAATATATTTCGCTTCTATGGAGCTTTTTTATTTTTCTGATTGCAATTCTATAAAAATTTTACCCCGCTGGGGTCTTGTGGATAGAATAATTTTTTATAAATATTCCAGTTTCAGAGAAGCGAAATGTTTATAGCAAAGAATAGATCTTTGCAATATAAAGCTCCATAGGAGCGATATTTTTTCAGAATCTAAATATATTTCGCTTCTATGGAGCTTTTTTATTTTTCTTATTGCAATTCTATAAATATTTTACCCCGCTGGGGTCTTGCGGATAGAATAATTTTTTATAAATATTCCAGCTTCAGAGAAGCGAAATGTTTATAGCAAAGAATGGATCTTTACAATATAAAGCTCCGGAGGAGTGATATTTTTTTTCAGAATCTAAATATATTTCGCTCCTATGGAGCTTTTTTATTTTTCTTATTGCAATTCTATAAATATTTTACCCCGCTGGGGTCTTGCAGATAGAATAATTTTTTATGAATATTCCAGCTTCAGAGAAGCGAAATATTTATAGCAAAGAATAGATCTTTGCAATATAAAGCTCCATAGGATTGATATTTTTTCTGAATCAAAATATATTCCGCTCCTCCGGAGCTTTTTTTATTTTTCTTATTGAAATTCTATAAATATTTTACCCCGCTGGGGTACTTTAAAGAATAGTCACCACTTTTTCAAATCGCCCGTGATGGCTTACCGAAACATCCTGAATTGTATTTTGAGAAGTGAGTAAGTAGGGAATACCATTTTTATCTTTTAGAATAGACTTTCTTTCGATTTCTGTTACATTATTCAAATGGTCTAAAAGATTAGCTGCAATACTATGAATATGGTCTGTAGAAAGAGTTGTTTTGGTATAATAAACATTTTCAAAACAGGTAACAATGCCTGTAGCAGTATTCTGGTTTTGCGATGTGATAGAACAGACGAGTTTTTGTGGTATGTATTCCCTTATTCTGGTTTGCCGGTTATAAATTTTATAAGCTGCTTCTTTCATGCTCCAAAGCTGCCAAACCATAATTTCAGGATTTGTTGCCTTCGAAATAAGCAATTGTTCTTCAGGGGTAAATATTTTTTGTATAAACCCCTTGCGTTGCCAATTGCTTTCCTGTCGTGATTGCAGAATATCTATGACATCATTGCCAATCATTTTTCGGCGAGTTTGGCTCCGATGATTTCTACGGCAGTTTTTACATTGAGCATACGCTGCATATCGGCATTATCAATTATGATGTCAAAAGATTCTTCGATATCTAGTACAATATCTACCAAGTTAGCCGAATTGATATTCAAATCGTTAATGAAATCAGTGTTTTCTGTAAGGTTATCATACGCCTCGGTATTGGTTGTGTATGGTTTTATAATCAATTTTAATTTAGCGATAAGTTCTTCTTTGTCCATGTGGCTTATTGGTTATGGTTATAGTTTATATTTTTTACAAAAGACAGGAATTGATATTACAATTTATAATAAAAATTTCTTAAAAATAATACAAGCATTTACATCACCAAAACCAAAACTGGCTTTGGCAATTATAACAGGATTAATTTCGATTGTTTTTAAGGGTACTTTTGATGAATCAATTAGTTCAGTAATTTCCGGATGAAGATCGTCGCAATTGGTATTTCCAAATACAAAACCTTCATGAATTTGTAATATTGCAGCAATACTTTCGATGCTTCCTGCAGCGCTTAAACAATGCCCGGTCATACTTTTTAAGGAATTGATATACGGAAAATCTTTTCCTTTTCTGTTTAGTGCTATAGTCCAGTTTTCAATTTCAAGGCTGTCTTTTGTGGTTGCGGTAAGATGTCCGTTGATAGCATCAATATCAGTTGCAGAAATTCCTGAATGATGAATTGCATTAGTAATGCAACGTTGTACAGCTGTACTGTTGGGAGCTGTCATGCTTCCGTTACCGCGTTGACCGCCCGAGTTTACATTACCACCTAATATTTCGGCATAAATAGTTGCACCACGTTCTAAGGCACTTTCTAAATCTTCGATTACCAATGCACCAGCGCCACTTGCAGGGACAAATCCTGCAGCCGAAGCGCTCATTGGTCGGGAACCTTGTTCGGGACTATCGTTGTATTTTGAACTGCATACCCGAAGCGTATCAAAGCCGCCCCAGATATATGGTCCGCTATCGCCGGTACTTCCTGCCAGTATACGTTTTGCCTGTCCGGATTGTATACGGTCGTATGCCATCAAAATAGCTTCGGTTCCTGTTGCGCAGGCTGATGAATTGGTAGTAATCTGATTGCCAAGTCCTAATTTTCCTCCTAGATAAGCGCTAATACCGCTATTCATGGTTTGTGCGACAACCGTGCTGCCTAATCTTCGAACCTGAAGTTCATCTATTTTATAAATACTTTCACGAAATTTATCAATTCCTGATGTGCCGGAACCAAAAATTATTCCACTGTCCCAATCTGGTTCTTCGTTAGTTTCTATAGCTAATCCTGCATTTTTCCAGGCTTCGATACCTGCAATTACACCATACAAAATACCGGTGCTGTTAAAACCACGTAATTCTAATTCTGTAAAATACTGTGCTTTTAATTCTTCAGATATTTCAGGTTTTCCGGCTATCTGACAAGAGAATTGCAATTCCTGTAACTGAGGGTCGTGACGGATTCCAGATATTCCGTTTTTTATGGCGTGGCTAAATTTGGTAATTCCGACTCCGTTTGGAGCCGCAACGCCTAATCCTGTTATTACAACTCGTTTACTCATAATTTATTTGTAATCATACCGGCCAAAATGCCTTTGCAGACTTCTTGTCCGGCTTCGTTTGTCATCACTACATCACATTTTAGTTTTCCAAATCTGAAAAATGATTTTTGAGAAGTCACTGTTACTTTTTCGTTAGGATATACAGGTTTTAAAAATTGCATATCGGCTGATGTAAAAGCGATTACGGTATCTTTGGTAAAAGTATCGCCTAATAAATAAATACCCAGACAAACCATACCAATTTGCGCCATCGTTTCGGTGAGAATTACGCCCGGAGTTACAGGATTGTCTTTAAAATGCCCTTTATAAAAGTCAAGATCTTCCTTAAAAGTATAAGTTCCTATAGCACTATTTTCATCTACATGCAGTAATTCGTCTACAAACAGAAAGGGTTTGCTGTATGGCAACAGATCTAAAATATTTTTCGAGGTCATGGTTTATTTTGTTTAATAGTTTGATGTCTGATTGAATGCGGATTTTAACAGATTTATTTCGTAAAGACGCGGATCAAAATGAATTTTTTTATTGCACAAGGTTTCAACCTTAGGGTACAGATTGTGATCCTATATCCGCGTTTAGTTTTGTATAATAAATTACCATTGCAATAAAACACGTTGTGCCGAAAATCCGGGACCAAAACTTAACATTAATCCTTTTTCTCCTGCTTTTGGTTTTTTATCCATGATTTCCTCTAAAACATACAATACAGTTGCACTCGACATATTGCCATATTGTTTAAGTACTTCTTTAGTGGCTTCGATATTTTTTCCTAATCCGGAGAAAAGTGTTTCTACAGTGGTAACGATTTTTTTTCCGCCAGGATGAAATATCATATGATCAATATCTTTGATTTCTAAATTGTTTTTTTGAAGAAAAGGATGAATAATATCGCCAAAATGTGATGAAATGGTTTCCGGAACTTCAATATCCAAAACCATTTGAAGTCCGGTGTTGGTTAATTTGAAGCCCATCATGTGTTCGGCATCATAAAAATGATACATTTCTTCGTTGAGTATTTCAGGGCCATAATCGTCTTCATAAGAAGATAATAAACAACAAGCTGCTCCATCACCAAAAATAGCAGCACTTACAATATTGGGCATCGAAAAATCATCAAGCTGAAAAGTTGCTGTTGGAGATTCTACTGCTATAACAGCAGCACGTTTTCCGGGATTGGCTTTCAGGAAATTTTTAGCATATATAATACCTGATATTCCTGCAGCACAACCCATTTCAGTAACGGGAAGCCGCACAATATCCTGTCTTAATTTCATTTTATTGATAAGATAAGCATCTAATGACGGAATCATAATTCCAGTGCAGCTTACAGTAATAATATAATCCAGTGTTTGCGGATCCCATTGGGCTTTTTCGAGTGCTTTTTGTAAAACCTGTTCGCCCAGAATAATAACTTCCCGACTATAAATGTCGTTTTTATCTTCAAAAGAAGTTGCTGTAAAGACTTCCTCAGGATCCATTATCGAGTAACGTTTGTCTACAGCGGCGCCTTCAAATATTTTTTTGACTTTTTTGATGAAACGTTCGTCTTGTCCGTGAAGCCAGCCTTCCAGCATAGGAAGTATATCAGCCGTTTCACGGGAATATTGTGGCAGTTGCCTGGCAACAGTTATAATTTTTACGCTCATTTTTTAGTAATTATCCACTGGTAGCGAAAAGCCCATTTCCAGTGTATGGTATAGTTTTTTAGATTTAGTTTTTTGGAGAAGTCTTCCAGTTCGTCTTTTTTAAATCCTCTTAAAATAGAGACCAGTCCATCTTCACGTGACATTTTTTTCAAATTAAAAATAACGCAAATCAATTCAAAAAGGCGGTATGCTAATTTGCTGCGATGTAAATCGTTAACAATAATACCGGCTTTGGCATTCTTATTAAAGATAGTAATTATATTTAATATTTCGTCATTGGAAAAATGGTGCAGGGTGAGGGTACATAAAACAATATCATAGGATATGTTTTTAAATGTTTCGCTAAAAATGTCAATGCATTTGTATTCGATATTTGAATATTGGGTTGATAATGTTTTGGCATAATTAATCGTAAAATCATTGGCATCAATACCTATAAGTTTAAAATCTAAATTGTTTTTTTGACCAAACTTCGCCAGCATGCGCAACATGTCGCCATTGCCACAACCAATATCGGCAATTGTAATGGTTTGATCTTTAGGATATTTTTTTAGTATTTTTTTGATTCCGTGTAATGTAAGTTGGTTACCACCTAATAATTGGTTGATTTGGGCAATCTGATCCAGAGCAGCTTGTAATTCTTCTCCCTGAAGAGAAAAATCATCCATTATTTCGGTTTCCTGTGTTCTGTATTGTGTATTTACACTCATTTAGTTGATTGCTATAGGTTTACCATGCGTTTGTTTGATTATTGTAGGCAGTATTCCTGGAAATGAGGCTACTATGGCAACAAGTGTATTGGTGATATTTTTTTGGGTTAAGATTTGTGCCAGAACCCGACCCATAAAAAGCCTTTTCCCAAAATGTTTCTTCCATTCTTTGATATAGGTTTTTTCTAATGTTTCCCGGGATATTTTTTTATCCGAATAATAATCCAGAATTAATTCTGATGCTATTTTAGCGCTATGAATCGCCATTGCCATTCCGTTACCACAAAGCGGGTGAATAAGTCCGGCTGTATCGCCAATCATTAAAATATGGTTTTCGACAGCTTGTTTTTTATCAAAAGAGATCTGACTTATGGTCAATGGTTTATCAAAAAGAAGTTGACTGTTCTCAAAAATGGCTTTAAGATGTTTGTTTTTATAAAGCACATTTTGCTGATACTCTTCAATGTTTTTGTATTGCTTAAAAGTGGCATAATCTGCCAGATAACAAATGTTTATAATGTTGTTTTCGACTTTAGAAACACCACAATAGCCGCCTTTGAAGTTGTGCAAAGCCACAATATCATTATCGAGATTGCCTGAATAATGGGCTTTTACTGCGAGCCACGGTGATTTTTTATGAATGAAATTCCGATCCAGAACCTGATCAACATTGGAACGTTTGCCAAAAGCTCCAAGAACTATTTTAGAAGTTAAAATTTGACCGGAAGTTGTAACAGTAAATACATCATCACTGAAAGAAACAGCTGTAACGGTTTCTTTTATAATACTACAATTGTTTGCCAGTGCTTTTTGATATAAAAACTGATCCAGTTCATATCGGCTAATGCCAAATCCTCCTAACGGAAGTTTTGCTGTTGCTTCTTTTCCGTTATTGGCGGTAAAGGCAAACTTCGAAATATTTGTGGGATTTAGTTCTGAAACATCGGCGCCAAGCCATTGCAAATAGGGAAGGATCTCATTAGAAATATATTCTCCGCAAACTTTATGTCGGGGATAAGCCGATTTTTCAATCAATACTACTTTTAAATCTTTTTGAGACAGATGTATAGCTGCAGTCAAACCCGCAAGTCCGCCGCCAATAATCAATACATCGGGATTCTTTTCCATATCACTAATTTAGAAATTATATCTTAGATAATGATGAAGATGATGCGATTAAGTTTGTCTCAAAAAAATAAATTAAGTGCTCAATAAATACGAAGTTATGAGAGATATCTATAAAAAGAGTCCCCCAGTTTCATAAGGTTTGAAACTGGGGGACAAATAAAAAAAAATAAAACACAATCTTTAGAACGAATACCTAACACCAAGTTGTCCTTGGAATCTTGAAGCTAATTGATCTACAGTATAAGGTGTTGAGGTTGGCTTTTGGAAAGTATAAGTTGGATCGCCAGTAGCAACTCCGCCTAAGTTTCCTGATTTTGTTAACCCCAAATTTGCTGTTGAATTGTAAGTGTTTGGAACGAAATAACTTCTTCCCCAATCTTTATTGATAAGGTTTCCGATGTTTGCCATGCTAAATGAAACCTGGAATGTACCAACTTTTGCAACTTTGATTTCATCCATTAATTTCAAATCTGCCTGAATGTTCCATGGTGTAGTATCACCATTTCTTTGTGTAAATGTTCCTCTTCTGCTTTTTAAATAGTCGTTACCATTGATAAAAGCTTCGTAATCTGCAACTTGTTGAGCTGCTGTAGCTGATGGAACTCCTGCTGCATTTACTCCAATATATTTTGCTGCTTCTGTTGCATCTTTAAAGATATACGCTAATCCTGCTGCTTGTCCTGTTCCTGCAATTGTAGAGTTTACAAATCCCCATGAGAACGGATTTCCTGATTGTGCATTAAAGTACACATTAGCAGAGAAAGTATTGTTATCAGCTAATTTTACTGCATATCCTACGCTAGAAACGATTCTGTGTTTGATATTGAAGTTAGAAGTTGCCAATTGAGGATCATTAGGTGTTAATGACTGGTTCATCTGGAAGTTACTTTCCATAGAGTTACGGATTCCGTTTGTAACGTCTCTTGAATCTCCGTAAGTATAAGCAACCATAAAGTTCATACCAAAATCATATGTTTTTGTGATCATTTCAGTGATGCTGTATCTGTATCCTTTATTTGTATTTGAAAGCAGGTAAGCATTTGAGAAAGCAGGGTTGATATTTGCTGCGTAAATTGGCATCTGATGATTAGTATCATAAGAGAAATACGTAGGATTATCTGTTTTGTTTACTTGTTGAAATTCTAAATCACGAATTACTTTTGTATAAATACCTTCAACTGTAAATTTATATCCGTCGAAAGTTTTGTCGATGGCAAGAGAGTTTCTTAAAACAGCCGGCATTTTAAATTTATTGTCAACTAAATCTGCCTGTACTTTTGGTGTTGCATCATGGTATCCATTTAAACCGTTAGTTGCCAAAGGATCACCAGCTGCTGCAACCTGAGCAGGAGTAAGGTTATTTTTGTCATAACTTCCGTAACCTACACCATCATTGTAATAAGCATATCCTAACCATGCAAACGGAATTCTACCTGTAAATACTCCTGATCCACCTCTTAAAACTAAGGTTTTGTCTTCGTCTACATTATAAGTAAATCCAATTCTTGGAGAAACTAAAGCTGTACTGAAAAAGTTGTTTTTAATTTGGCTTAAAGGTGTGTACTCATAAGTTGTTCCGTAATTTGGATCAGCCGGAGAGTTTTGTACTTGCGGGCTTAATTTTGGTTTATTTGGTACATCTGTATAATCAATTCTTACACCTGGTGTAACTTTTAATTTGTTACCAATTCTAATTTCATCCTGTACATAAAAACTATAAAGGTTTACTTTGAATTTAGCATAAGGATCATTAAAAATCTGATCTCTTGTTGAACCATCAAAAGGATAAGTTCCACGAACACGAGTAGGAAGTTTATTGTAGAAATCTGCAAGAGATTTGTATGAAACTCTTCCGTTAAGAGCATTTACGAATCCGTAGTTGATGTCGTAAAATTCGTTGTGAGTACCAAATAATAAAGTATGGTTTCCTGTTTTATAAGTAAGGTTGTCTGTGATTTCAGCAGTGTTTTGTTTCATGTTAAAAACAGTTGCTTCACGGTCATTTCCTAAGAAAATAGTTCCTCCGTTATACCCAATCTCTGCTTGTGGAAACATAGCATTGCTTGATTTTGGATCACGGTAATCTTTAATAGCTGAGTAACTTGCAATAAAAGAGTTAGACCATTGGCTGTTAAAGTGGCTTTTTAATTCTAAAACCGTACTAATAGATTGGTTTTTTTGAGTAAAGTCCATGCTTGAGAACCTGAAGTTTGCTGCATCACGCTCTAAGTTTGAAGCCTGAGAGATAACTGTATTGTTTCTTAATGAAAGAGAGTGCTTGTCATTAATTTTCCAGTCTAATTTATTGAAGAATTTCTGGCTTTTTGCAAAGTTATTGTATGAACCGTAGCTTCCCGGATCAAATCCGTAGTTGGTTTTAACGAAATTAGCAATTTGTTCTGCTGTAGCATTATCAACTAATGAAGTTAGTTTTCCGGCAGAGTTTGTTTGTCCTGCATTGTAAAACAAAGGATCTGTTCTTTCAGCATATTCCATATTGGTAAAGAAGAACAATTTGTCTTTGATGATTGGTAATCCTAATCTGAAACCAACCTGGTAATCACCAAAAGCACTTGGCATTTTAGAACCGTCACCTGCATTATTAGGACCTGTGATAGCGGCGCTTCTGCCATAACTATAAATAGATCCGCTTACTTCATTTGTACCGCTGCGGGTAACTGCATTTACACTTCCTCCTAAAAAGTTTCCTAATTTAATATCATAAGGAGCAATATAAACCTGAATATCCTGAATCGCATCTAAACTGATAGAGTTAGAACGTGTACTGCTTCCAGGCATACCCGAAGTTCCTGATTGTCCTCCTAAAGACGGGCTAAAACCAATTGCATCATTGTTTATAGAACCATCAATTGTTACGTTATTGTATCTGAAGTTAGTTCCTGCAAAAGAGTTGTTAGAACTTTGTGGAACCAGTTTGGTAACATCCTGAATTCCTCTGTTGATTAACGGCAGACCATTTATTTGTTTTCCGTTAATGTTTGTACCGTTGTTTTTCGAAGAAGGTTTTGAGCTTGTAATCACTACTTCTTCTAATACATTATTGTCTGCTTTATTAAGCACAATAGTTGGTAAATCATTATCACCAAGAGCTAAATGTATTTGTGCATTCGAGTAATCTTTGGTGTCCTTGCTTTTAATTTCTAATTCGTAAGGTCCACCGGCATTTAAATTTTCGAAACTAAATCTACCTTGTTTATCAGTTACAGCTCTGTAAACTGAATTGGTAGGTAAATGTGTTAATGTAACCTCAGCGCCAGTAAGGGGACTTGTTCCATCATTTACTTTTGCCGTTAAGGATGAGGTTGTAATTTGGGCAAAAATGTTTCCCATTACGAGAAGCATCACAGCCGAAAAAAAGAGTTTTAGTTTTGTCATTGTTGTTTAGTTTTTATTTGACAAAGAAACTGCCTTTGTTTCGATCAGATTTAACGCTTTTGTTAACATAAAATGATAAAACCATTTATTGTTAACTTAAAATTACGAACGTGATATTTTTGTAAAACCGTTTTAGGTCTTTAAGATCAGCAGTTTGAATGAAAAAACTAAAAAATAACAGATTAGATTTGTATTTAAAGTAGATTAAAAAAAGATTAGAGTGTTAATTTAACGTTACCGAAGATAAAAACGACCGCAATAGGTTATTGATTTTTTAATGCAAAAAAAATGAAATTACTTAAGGGAATAACAAAGAAAAGGAAGTTCCTTTTTCTAATTCAGATGTTAGAGTTACATTAATTTCGTGAAGTCTCAGAATTTGCATGGTAATAAAAAGCCCCAATCCCTGTCCCTGAATATGGCGTGTATTATCACTTCTAAAAAAGAGTTCGAAAATAGCATCTTTATCAGTATCTGAAATTCCGGGACCCTGATCTGTGATTTTTATTTCCAGTTTTCCCTTGTTCGAATAGGCAAAAACATCTACTGGTGCAGGTGATGAAAATTTTATGGCATTGTCCAGAATATTATATAAGGCAATAAACAACATATGCTTATTGGCATAAACAGATAGTAAATCTTCGTGATCTGCAATAGCATTAAGATGCACAGAAACTTTAGATTCAGGATATTCAATAGCTTTCTTTTCCAGAACATTCCAGAGTATTTCATCTATACGAACCATTTCCATTTGTTGCGGTTCCGAAAGTTCAAGACCCGATAATACCAAAAGTCCTTCAAGAGTTGCTTTAAGATGTAAAGTGTCTTTTCGAAGTGATTTTAATATTTCCTCATATTGTTCGTTGGTTCTGGGTTGCTGTAGCGAAACATCAATATCTCCTATAATAATAGTAAGTGGTGTTTTGAGTTCGTGCGAAACATTTTTCAGAAAATTCTTCTGAATCATGATACCGCTTTCGAGTCTTTCTAAAAGATAATTAAAGGTCGTAGCCAATTCTTTAATTTCATCTCTGCCGCTGGTTGGTGATACTTCTAATCTCGAATGAAGATTTTCAGTTGTTATGGTATTTACTTTGGCAATGACTTCTTCAAAAGGACGAAAAGTTTGTCTGGCTAAAAATGTTCCCAAAAGATAATTAAGCGGAATTCCGGCAAGATAAAACAGGATGAACATAAAGCCAAGAATCTCGAGCTGACGATTTCCGGCACGGTCAATTCCGGAAACCACAATAATAAAATCTCCCTGATTGTCTTTGTAGTATAATCCAACAAATTGTCTGTCGTTAATAGTAAAAGACAGGATTGTATTTTTGACTATAGCATCTAAGTACTGATCGCTTAAATTAACATCAATATGATCCTGTACAAATATTTTTTTTGTTTTGGCGTCATAAACCCGTATCGATTCATTGTTGATTCGTTTGTACTGAATTTCTATCTGACGGTAACGCGCACTGTTGATTTCTTTTATTTCGTCTTTTTCAAAATAAAAAAGGGCAGTAGTCATGGCATGATCTTCCAGAGTATCAAAATAAAGATCTTTCATGTGACTGGTAAACAAGAGAAATGATCCGGCCATAAGCAGCCCGACTATAAAAGCAAAAAGCAGTGTAGAATTGACTGCTAATTTATTTTTAAGATTCATAACTCTTTTTGTTTGAGCATATATCCTGTTCCTTTTATGGTATGAATTAATGGAGTAGGGAAATTTTTATCTATTTTATTACGTAAATAGTTAATGTAAACATCGACTGTATTTGATGTGGTATCAAAATCGATATTCCAGACTGCCTGTGCAATTGCAATTCGGGATAAAGCTTTCTCGCGGTTTTTCATAAAAAAGATCAAAAGCTTCAGTTCTCTTGAGGATAAGTTGAGTTCTTTTCCGTCTCTTGTGGCACTTTGTTCTTTCATATTAATCTCGACTCCGGCATAGGACTGAAAATCCAAAATTCCTGAGCTAAATTCGGCACGACGAAGCTGAGCATTTATTCTGGCAAGCAATTCTTCAAACAAAAAAGGTTTTGCGAGATAATCGTCGGCTCCGGCTTGTAATCCTTTTACTTTTTCCTGTGGTGTATCGAGTGCACTTAAAATAAGAATAGGCACTATAATTTTTCGGCTTCTTAAAACTTCGCAAACTTCAAATCCTGTAATATCAGGAAGCATAATATCGAGAATAATAATATTATATTCATTTTCCATGACTTCTTTTATGGCGTCAAAACCTTTGGTGATGGTTTTAACCTCATAAAGTTGTTCCTCAAGTCCTCTTGTAATAAATGAAGCCACTCTTGGATCGTCTTCAACTAATAATACTTTATTCATAACCAAATATAATTGGAGTGTTTATTATCATAATTTAGGTAAGGCAATAATTATTAGCATTGTTTACCGGCATTATTTTTTTATCGTTTAATTCTAAAAGTGTATTCTCGATCATTTGCGACATAGCGTCTAATGCCAGATCATTGGGCTGTAAACCAAACGGATTTTCGAGTTCATCGGCAATAGCTTCAAGTGCGACAAAAGTATAAGCTATAAAAACAATAATAAATGGCGTGATCCAGCCCATTGTTTCTACAAAACCAAAAGACAACAGAAAGCAATAAATGTAAACTGTTCTGTGCAGCAATACACTATAGGTATATGGAATTGGTGTGCCGGCTATTCTTTCACATCCGCCAACAATATCAGAGAGTTTGTTCAGATTTTCTTCAAAAGCCAATTGCGTAATGCTGTCAATTTTATTATCTGATTTGGCATTTTTTACCCAAACGCCTAATTCACGTAAAATAATAATGGGTTTAAAACGTACTTCTTTAAGCTGTTCTGCAAATTCTGCCGGTAATAAACGGTTCATGTCCTGAGTCGGATCAGTTTCTCTAAGCTGATGTTTCAGGCTATATACAAAAGCAATAAGCAAATTAGTAAAGTGGTCGCGTTTGGTTTGATATGCCGCATCGTTTATCAATGTAATACTTTGTCTGGCAAGAGATCGTGTGTCATTAAGCAAAGCGCCCCAAAGTTTTCTGCCTTCCCAGAAGCGGTCATAACTCACACTATTTCTAAATCCAAGAAATATGGCAAGTGCAATCCCGAATAAAGTAAAAATAGCAGGATTAATGTGTAAATTATATTGTATGAGATAAGGTTTAAAATAAACCACTGTAAACGAAAATAACAGCAGCAATAAAAGCCTCGGAAGCAGTTGCGGCAAAACAGAACCTTTCCACTCAAAGAGCATTTTAAACCAGGTGTCTTTTTTCTTTATAATCATTAGGAATGATGATGGAATTATTGGTATAAAAGTAATTAAAAGTATTTCCGATCACAAAAAAAAGAGAATGAATGTTAGGGGATATTAATTATATGGAGCGTAAGTAAAAGATTTCGAAAAAAGTTTATATTTGAAATACGATTATACGTTAAATTAGCTGAATCAAATACATCCTGAAATTTCATTTTTAAATAACTATTGCACTTTATGAAGATACTTTTAGTCAAAACAATGTTGTTTTTAATGTTCTTAACCCTTTTTTCCTGCGATACTAAA
The DNA here is from genome assembly GCF_001602525.1 of Flavobacterium chilense. Taxonomy (GTDB): domain Bacteria; phylum Bacteroidota; class Bacteroidia; order Flavobacteriales; family Flavobacteriaceae; genus Flavobacterium; species Flavobacterium chilense. The sequence goes on along the minus strand of NZ_LSYT01000001.1, from coordinate 849,679 downwards.
AAACAGAAGCCAGAGCCAAAACCTTATAAAGCCGGAGTTATTTTATCTTTTGATGATGCGTATGTCGATGAATGGTTTGAAGCAGATCAGGCTTTGAAAAAATACGGATGGAAAGCTACTTTTAATGTTTGTCGAATAGATTCGATAGGAGCGCCACAAATCAAGAAACTGCTTGAAATGCAAAAAGAAGGTCATGAAATTGCAGGACATGGCTACCATCATTACAATGCGGTTAAATTTGTCAAAAAACATGGAATTGACGCATACATGAAACAGGAAATAGATCCTATGATTGTTTCTATGAAAAAGAAATCTTTTAAAGTGACCACCTTTGCATATCCTTATGGAGAAAGGTCTGATGCATTGGATAAAGCATTATCGCCTAAATTTAAAATTATAAGAGGCAGGGCTTTTGGCGGTGAAGTTCCTGAAAAACAAGACAGCTATTTTAATAACTCAAAAATTGTTTTTGCTTTTGATATTGATAACAGTCACATTCATTTTAGTATTCCTTATGTTTTGGAGCTAATGGATTATGCCAAAAAACACAATAAAATCCTGCTTTTATGCGGTCATAAACCGGTAAAAGATGTTACAGAAAACTATCAGGTAAAAATTGAAACCCTGGAGTTTATTTGTAAATACATGAAAATTAACGATCTTAAATTCTATAAATTATCTGATTTGGATGATTTGCTTCCTGAGCAATAATTTTTATCAGGATTTTACGATTTGAGAGGAATTAGCAATCTATCGTAAATAAGCCACGAATTCACGAATTTTAAATTTGCCGGATTTGCATGAGAAATTAATATAATCCTTTAATCTGTGACATTCCTTGTATTTAAGGTTTTATCACTTTGGATAAAATTCGCGGAATCTGAATCAAATCATAATCATCATTGAAAACAATGTATTGATTGTGCCACGAAGGAGAAAATTTGTTCTTGAAATCCCGAAGACCTTTGTAATGTGAAAACGATCGTACTTTTTCGTAAGCATATTTCATCGATTTTTCCTGAATAGTTTGAGGGTTTTCAATACCGCTCATCGGAGCAAGTCCAAGATCGACATGAGTAGTATTTTTTGACTTCAGATAATTAAAAAGTGCTACCATCATAAAATCGATAATCCCATTTGGGGCATCATCTGTTTTTCGGATTAAATCATAAGTACCTTCATTTTTTCTGTAATCCGGAATAATGTTTAGAAACGCGAGAATTTTACCTTCGTTATTTTCGACTGTAATAATGGTTTGGTTTTTAAGTTCTTCCCACAAAAAAATCCCCTGAGAAAACAGCATTTCTTTTCTTGACGTTTCCAGAAGCCACTGATCGCTCACAGCTTTAATTTGCTGCAGCAAACCATCTTTTACGGGAGGTTCATTTATCGTAGCCTGTAAGCCAAGATCTGTAATTTTTTTTAATGAATTTCGAAGTGATTTTCTGCTTTGTCCTTCAAGACTAAATTCCTGTAAATCAACAATTGCTGCCTGTCCCAGAAAAAAGTATTTCTTACCGAGTTCAGTATAGGTTTTTAAGTTTTTTTCAGGTATTCGGTAATAAATACTTCTTAATCCAAAATCATAGCAAAATTGATCAAATTCAATAATACAAAGCCTGCTTTCTTCATAACTTCCTGCAACAGGATTTTCTAATACAACTGCAAAATTTCCGGATAAACGATACGAAATAAAAGCATTTTTACTTTTAGAAATAAAGATCGATTTGTCAAAATACGTTTTAAAATAATCCAGGCTGGAGTTTCCGTATTGTTTTAAAAGCCCGTCAGCAATTTCTTTTTCTTCTGTCGTAACCGTATTTTTTAATATAGAAGGTTTTACCAGAGTATAAATTAAAAAAGCAAACGAAACAAAGCCGCTAATTTTAAGTGAAAATAAAAAATGCATCGCAAAAGTTCCTGTTGGATGCAGATTATCACTTCCAAAAAGAAAATAATTCTGAAGCGTATACCGAACAGATTCAATTAAACTGAAATCAATATTAAAGTGTTTTTTATCAAAAAAGTAAAAACCTAAAATACCATAGATTAAAACAGCCAGAATACTTAGCAGTGAAGTTTGCAAACCTATAAGACCAAGTCTGGGGTTTGTTTTTACATAATATTCCTTTCTTGTAGCGATTAAAACAACAATAACCAGAAATGCGATAGTAGATTCTTCAAAGTCAATGGCTTTAGTAAGATTTCCAATCAGGGAAAGTACAGATAAAGATAGTGCAAACCACCAGGCTGCACGAAGCCCTTTAAGCATAAAAGCAGCAGTAACTAATGAAAACAAACCACTTGCCAATACCAGATAATTTGAGGTATGAATAGCTTCTATTGGCAGAAAATTTTTAAGCGCTATAAGTCGGCTGTTAATAGCGGGAGTCAGCACAGATATAATATTGATAATTCCAAGCGTGAGCAGTAACAAAGCCGGAACAACCCGTAAAAGAAATTTATGAATTTTGGACAAAAACAAAACAATCCCCGCAAACAGAGGAAGCCAGAATTCGAAAACCCGATAAAAAAGAGTAATGGCAACGGCTTCCATATTATTAAAACCGTATTGTATTAAAACATAACTCATCGATACTTCAACAGCGCCTAAACCTCGTAAAAATGGAGAAATAATCAAAAAGATTACAGCAACTACATAAGCCATTGCTGCCGAAAAAAGTGAAGGTTCAAATTGCAGCGCTTTCATGGCAATATAAACATGTGCAATACCAACGGCATCGATCAATAAGGAGCACAGGATTATTTTAAAAAACTTAATCCGGTTTATTTTATGCTCATGCAAATCAATCAGAAAAGGTTCTATTTTAGGAAAGCTTTTTAGCAACAGCTTGTAGAAATTTCCTTTTTGAATTATAGAATTAAACAAAACCACCAATAGTGGTAAAATAACAATTACCAATGCAAGAACAAGCCATTCATGATAACCAATGCTTCCTTTTAATAAAGAAAACAAAAATAACGGTATCGCAAAAAGTATAACAGATACAATGCCAACGAATCCGTAAATGGCTGAGGCAAGATGAACTTCTGTTTTAGTGATTCCTTTTTTTAATAAAACATCTGTAAAAAAGAAAAGAGAAGTAATGCCGCCGGCGGGAATAAAAACACTGATGAAATTTCGTTTTAAAAATAATGTATTGGCATCTTTCCAGGTTATTTTGGCACCAATAGCAGAAAATGAAACAACGTACATTAATCCCTGTAAAAAAATATATAGAACTGTTACGAGTAAAGCAATCAATATCCATAGAGGTTTTGCCTCAGTAATGCTGTTTTTAATCTGATACAGTTCGCTTTGTTCCTCTTTAATAAACCAAAAGCCAATCAGAAAGAAAATTAAAGTCAGAACGATTTGCCCCATTAATTTGCTGTTTTTAGAGAAAAAAGCAGCGATTTTTTTTAGGAGTGCGCTAAAATAAGCAGTAGTGTTTTTTATCTCTTTCATAAGAATAGCCATTATTTACTTTGTGATAAAAACCGGTTGTTATTTCATTTTTAAGACAAGTTTTCTCTTTTAAAATCAGATAATTGTTCAGGCAGAAAACAAATCTGTAAAGAGAAACACCAGTTAAAAATAAGCTTATTTTTTGTAAGATAAAAACTTAAATTCGATTTGTTAAGATATAAATAGAATCAAAAAATAATGTACATTTATGCATCAATTGTAATAAAAAATATGGATCATAAAAAACAAGTCTTTCAGACTGAAACCAAACTACGTTGGAGAACCTTTCAATGGTCAACCAGATTGATTATTTTTCTCATTCTGATGTTGATTCCTGTTTTTATTATTACACTGCATCGCGGGTTAAAACCTCCATTGCCTATATTAGGAAATGATACTTTTGCTCAAAAATTGGTTAATCCAAGCACTCCGGCTGAACTTACTACCAAAGAGCTTAAAAAATACAAAGGTTTTACCAGTTTTTTGCGATCAAAGTCAAAGATGGAAAACCTTAAAAAGCAGAATCAGGGAATTGATTTTCCTGAAATTCGTGCTGCTTTTTATGTAGATTGGGATCCGCAAAGTTTATTTTCACTCCAAAAAAATATTGGCAAACTCAATATGGTCATTCCGGAATGGTTTTTTATTGACCCAAAAACAGATTTGCTGCGCACAGAAATTGATACTGCAGCGTTGAAGATCATGAAAAAAGCAGGAATTAAAATTGTTCCGCTTATCAATAATATTAACGAATCTAAAGGAGAAGGTGAGTTTGATGGCGATATGATTCATCGCATATTACATGATGATGTAAAAAAAGAAAGACTAATTAATGATATTATAAAGAACCTGAAAAAATATAAACTTCAGGGAATTAATATTGATTTTGAAGAATTTAAAGAAACCGGTGACGAACCTATTATTGCTTTTCAAAAAGAACTTTATGAAAAACTGCATGCAATGGGATTTCTCGTTACGCAGGATATCATGGCAAATGACGAAGATTTTAATATAAAAGCATTGTCAAAATACAATGATTATATGTTTTTGATGGCGTATGATGAGCATTACAGCGGAAGTGTTCCCGGTGCTATTAGTAGTCAGAAATGGATAGAGCGAATTCTGGATCAGGTTGCAAAAGAAATTCCGTCAAATAAAATTATTCTCTGTTTTGCCGGTTATGGTTATGATTGGGAAGAAAACAAAGAAGCCGTTACCGTAACTTATGATGAAGCTTTATCGCTGGCAAAACAATATGGGGCAAACATTATTTTTAATGATAACAGCTATAACAATTCCTTTAATTATACTGACGGAGCAGGCAAGAAACATCAGGTTTATTTTGCAGATGCCGCTACCAATTTCAACACCATTCGTTTTGCAGATGAGTACGGAACTGCCGGAACAGCATTGTGGAGATTAGGCAGCGAAGATGGCAGGTTATGGCATTTTTACAATAGAAGTTTAACAAACAAAAGCGTTGCCAAAACAGCTTTTGATTTTAGCACTTTAGAAAAAGTACACATGATTTTTTCTACACCGGATTATATTGGTGAAGGAGAAATCCTGAACGTGCTTACAGATCCGCAGCCCGGAAAAATTAAACTTCAGACAGATCCAAATGAATCTATTATCACTGAAGAAAAATATTTAGAATTGCCTACAAAATATGTCATCAGTAAGTTTGGAAACGTGCACAAGCAAGTAATCCTAACGTTTGATGATGGTCCGGATCCAACTTATACACCACAAATTTTAGATATTCTGAAACAGGAAAAAGTACCCGCAACATTTTTTGTGGTAGGACTTCAGGGAGAAAATAATATTCCGCTTTTACAGCGAATTTATGAAGAAGGACACGAAATTGGTAACCATACATTCACACATCCAAACATTGCTTTGGTAAGTAAAGAAAGAGCTTCGGCAGAAATGGAAACAACGCGTCTACTTATAGAAGCTGTTACAGGACGAAGCACAGTTCTTTTCAGAGCACCTTATAATGCAGATGCTGAACCCACAACAGAGGCAGAGCTTAGACCTGTTGCCTTAAGTAAAGCCCAAAATTATTATACTGTTGGAGAAAGTATTGACCCTAATGATTGGGAAAAAGGCGTTTCGGCAGATAGTGTTTATGCAAGAGTAGTCAGAGAATATGAAGCTGATCCAACCAAAGGAATTATATTGCTTCATGATGCCGGAGGAAACAGAGAATCGACTGTGGAAGCCTTGCCACGAATTATAAAATATTTTAAAGACAAAGGAATTCAGTTTACCACCGTTTCGAAGTTATTAGGTAAAACTAAAAACGAGATTATGCCCAAGGCAAAAGGTAATATGATGACGATTGACAATATTATTTTTGATCTGGGATACTGGTTCGGCCATTTTATCACAGCCGTATTCTGGATTGCCATTTTACTTGGGTTCTTCAGGATTTTATTAATGGCAATTATGGCATTTTTGAAGAAATGGAAAGACTATAAATATCCATTAAATTATAACGAAATAAACGAAAATCACCCCAAAGTGAGCATTATCGTGCCGGCTTACAATGAAGAAGTGAATGCCGTTAAAACGATTCATAATTTGTTGAGACAGGATTATCCTAATTTTGATATTATTTTTGTTGATGATGGCTCGAAAGACACTACATTCAGTCAGGTCGATACCGCATTTAAAAATCATGATGTAGTAAAAGTACATACCAAAATAAATGGAGGTAAAGCATCGGCGCTTAATCACGGAATTGCAATTACCCAAAGTGATTATGTTGTTTGTATTGATGCAGATACTCAGCTTAAAACCGATGCACTTTCGCAATTAATGAAGTGTTTTACATTACAATTTAAAAACAACGAACAAGTAGGAGCTGTTGCCGGAAATGTTAAAGTAGGAAACGAAAATACCATGCTCGCCAAATGGCAAAGTATTGAATATACAACTGCACAAAATTTTGACAGAAGAGCTTTTGACTTAATTAACGGAATCACGGTTGTACCGGGAGCCATTGGCGCGTTTAGAAAAGAAGCAATTGAAAAAGCCGGAGGTTTTACCACAGATACACTTGCAGAAGATTGTGATTTAACAATCAGGATTTTACGAAACAATTATCGAATTGTAAATTGTGTAGAAGCTGTTGCAGTAACCGAAGCACCGGAAACTTTGAATGAGTTTATGAAACAGCGTTTCCGTTGGAGTTATGGTATCATGCAGGCATTCTGGAAAAATCGTGATGCTTGTTTTAATCCAAAGTACAAAGGTCTCGGAATGGTTTCGCTGCCTAATGTATTAATCTTTCAGATTGTGCTTCCTATTTTTGCCCCATTGGCAGATTTAATTTTGATTCTAAGTTTAATCTGGAATCATAATGATACCGATAGTTTACATAAAATTGGTATTTATTACCTCGTTTTTATGTTGGTTGATATGCTGGTGAGTGTGATTGCTTTTATTTTTGAAAAAGAAAGGTTAAGCAAATTAATCTGGCTTATTCCGCAACGATTTGTGTACCGACAATTAATGTATGTTATTTTATTCAGAGCGATTAAAAGAGCGATTAAAGGAGAAAGTCAGAGTTGGGGAGTATTAACGAGAACCGGAAACGTTGGATCTTTAGAGTAACTTAAGGATCCGACGGTTTTATAAATCAGATTGTTTATTTTGACGATTTGGTTAATGTTGTATTCTGGAGATTTTAATTCAAAAAAAAGTATTTAATTTGTAGAATAAGTTCTACATATAGTTTTAGAATGTTCTACATGATATTAACTTAGAGCCTGCTACTTTTGCAACTCATTAAAAAAAATAAAAGCATATTTATATTCCAAAAACAAATTAAAATATGTACATTGTTTAAGCATATTTAATCAATTAAAAGGATCACCCCAAATCTCTTTTAAATATTTGTTGTCGTTATAGTTCATGCTAATTTGCAGGAACTTTACTTGATTATTATGCAAAACAGACTATGTTTTCTTGCACAATAAAAAAAGATTAGCGTCGATTGATTTTGATTAGTAATACCCTAATTAAAATCTAAAAAAAATATTTACCCAAAATGTAGTACATCATTCATGATGGTACTTCTGATACCTAATTAAAAATAATTATTTGAGTTATTGATTTTGTTCTATACTCATTATTTTTTATCATTTAAAAATATAAATTTTGATTAGAAAACATTTATTGAATAATACGTTTAGTTTCCTGAAACTAAAATTCAAACACAGAAAAATAATTCACTACACTTTAATAGCATGTGTTATTTTTTTGCAATTAGTAGTTGTAATCATCTGGTACAATGAATCTTCTAATGAATCTGAGATGTCCAAAGCTTTAGATTCTATGAATTCTATAAATCAGGTTTCCCATTTTACCGGAAGGATAAATAATTCATTTGTTGATTCTCAAAAGAGTTTTAGCACCTATATCAAAAATAAAGATGAAGCATCTTTTAATGATTATACCACTTCATTAAACGAGATCAGTCGTTTAATTGATAGTCTGGGTGTGATTACTAAAAGTAACAAGGAGTTTATGAAGATTCTAAAAGAAAAGAATCAGTCAGAACATACCATTGAGACTTTAAAATCAGATATCGATTCTATTATCGAAATGCAGACCAATCCGGATAAAAACAACGCATCAAAACCATTTAAGCTGAATAAATTTGAATACAAGAAAATTTTAGACAGCATCAAAACAGACTCGTATATAAAAGTTGACAGTGTATCAAGAAAAGGATTGTTCTCCAGGCTTGGTGATGCTTTGGCAGGAAAAATGAATGTACAGAAAGAGCAACTGAACATAACGGTTACAATGAAATACAATAACAAAGTAGTAACCGGAAGTATCGAAGAACAGTTTAATAATTTGTTTAACACAACCAATAAATACTACGAAAATCAATTTCAGCATTTAAAAAAGTCGTTTGCAAGTTTAAGAGATCAGGATTCTAAATTAACAGAGCTTAACAACAAGTTACTGGATTTAGAAGCAGAGATAATGCCTAATTACAACAAATCCTTAAATACGCTTCAGGACAATACCCAAAAGCAGTTACAAAATCAATACAACTCCAATAAAATAGTCAGAAGTTATACTATTGCTATTTTGATACTGTTGATGTTCGTGATATCGATCATACTTTTTAGCTTTACCAGAATGGCTTTTCAGTATGAAAACAGGTTAACAATCGCTCAGATCAAAATTAGAGAAAGCCTCAATTTTAAAAACAGAATTATGGGAATGATCAGTCATGAAATCAGATCACCTCTCAGCATCATTACTATTTACAGCAAAATGATAAGTTCTTCTATAAAAGATCCTGAAATAAAAGAAACATTTAAATCGATTCAGTTTACAACAAATTCACTGCTTCTTTTGGCCAATCAAATTTTAGAATATTCTAAAGAGGAGAATTATGCACCAAGATTAAATAGCAAACAATTTCATTTAAAAGAAGAAATCAATCAGATCATTTACTCGATGACTTCATTGGTAGAAAGCAAAGGAAATAAAATAGAAGTTAATTCTAATTTGATTTCTGATTTTGAAGTTTATTCTGATGCGGCAAAAATACATCAGCTTTTTTATAACATTATTGGTAATGCCAATAAGTTTACAAACAACGGACTGATATTGATTAAAATTGATTCAGAAAAAGCTGCTAATAAAAAGATCAATTTAAAAGTCGAAATCAAAGACAATGGAGTTGGTATTTCAGAAAATGATTTAAAAAACATATTTGAGCTTTACTATCAGGGAACCGTTTCAGGAAAGGTAAATGATCTTGGAGTAGGCTTAGGGCTTAATTTATGTAAAGAAATTGTTGAATTATTTGGAGGCGAAATAAGCGTGTTAAGTAAGGAAGGTAAAGGCACAACGATTCTATTTAATTTGATGTTAAGTTTAGTTTAAAGCATAAATGGCATAGATATATTTTGTAAATTACCAATAGAATAGTTTAAAAAGCAATTAAGTTTGAGAATAGAGCTGCAATAATTTTAATTTATGTAAAGGAAAATGAATTCAACAAATAACAGCTATATTTTTTTAGTCGCTGATGACCATAGCGTAGTAAGACAAGGCGTTTCCCTTATTATCAAAGAGGTTTTTCTGAATGCGACAATTTATAAAGCAGGAAATTTTAAAGAGACGTTTAATATTTTAAAAGAAGTAAAAGTAGATTTATTAATATTAGATGTAAATTTTCCAGATGGTAATAGTATAAATGTAATATCAGAAATCAAGATACTTCAGCCGGATATTAAAATACTAATATTCTCGGCTTATGATGAAAATATATATGCTATGCGTTATTTAAATGCGGGTGCGTCAGGATACCTGAATAAGGAAACGACAGAAGACGAAATGAAAAATGCAATTAATACCATGATTGCGTCAGGAAAATATATTACGCAAAATATCAAAGACAGAATTTTAGATTCGTATATCTCAAAAAAGCCAACAAACCCTTTAGATCTCTTGTCAAACAGAGAGATAGAAGTGGCTCAGCTTTTGATTAAAGGCTATGGTAATCTGGAAATACTAGAACTTCTGAATCTTAAAAAAACTACTGTAAGTACCTATAAAAACAGGATTTTCGAAAAACTGGAAATTGACAATCTGGCTGATTTAATCAAGTTTTTCCAGCTTTATTATGATGAATAGTCAAAGCGAATTCAAATAAAATACTTCTTTACCGAATACATTACAGAAAAACAGGAATCTTTTGATTCCTGTTTTTTTTTAGAATTAGCGGTTCTTATTTAGAGGTATTTTCTGTAGAAATAATTCTACAGCAAGCCGTACATTATTCTATAAAGTATTGATTTTATTGAGTGTATTTTTGTAATGTCAGGTAGAAAGAAGTACTCAGGTTATTATAAAATGATAAATCAACGAGGCATAACTTCCTGACTTAAAAATAATCTTTTTGTTGCTGCAGGCGGTTTTTGTTTGTGTTTTTTGGAATTTATACAATGCAGGTCAATTTTTTAGAAGATGACCGTCTGATCAGCAAATAGATGTTTTATTACTTAAAAAAAATAAATTTTAAGAAATAGAAAAATGGCAACGGAGAGAGAATGTATGATAGTATTAATATATAGGGATATGCAATTAAAAAAGGCTACAGAAATCTCTCCTTGTCATTATATGTTGTCGCAAACAAGTTTTAGGAATATATGTTATAGAAATATATTAACCAGATTTTATTAAATCATAAGTGTTTTAAAAATTAAGTAATGTTATTTTAAAAAATAAGAGTATGGAGTTCGATTTTTATAAAACAAAAAAAAATAAAAGTACTAATGTTTTGAAATCTAAACTATTTGATCAAATTCAGGATGCTTTTTTTGTATTTACGATTTCAGAGCATAATGATTATGATATGCCATTTATTAGCGATTCAGCATACGAAATGTTTGAAATCCTTCCAAATGATATGTTTACAACAACAATCCTTTCTGTTTACGATCGAATACACTTACAAGATAAAATTTCTGTAAAACAATCCCTGATTGATTCTATCAAAAAAGGGCAAAAATGGAACAGTACTTTCAGGGTTCACTTACCCATAAAAGGTTTATGCTGGTTTAAAGTCACATCAAAAAGAGAAATAAACAATGACGGAAGTATAGAATTATATGGACGTGTAACTGATATTACGGATTTAAAAGAGCAGGATTCAAAGCTTAAAATTTCTGAAGAGTGCTTTAATTTTGCTTTAGAAACTTCAAATTCAGGTATCTGGAATTGGGATTTGACTGAAAATAGAGTTAATTATTCTGAACAATCTTTAAAAATATTAGAGTCAGATACTTCAGCTGGTATTCCTGTTCCGGCATCATGGGACGATATTGTTCATCCGGATGATCTTAAAAAATATAATATGGCTCTTGACGATCATTTTGAAAACAAGACATCATGCTATGAATATTTTCATCGTATCCTGACCCCGAATAATAAATACAAATGGATCCTTAGCAGAGGTAAAGTGGTAGAACGCGATGTTAATGGAAAACCATTAAAAGTTGTTGGTACACATACTGATGTTTCATCTCAAAAAGAAAAAGAGCTGGAACTGATGAAAAAAATGGAATTATACAGTGAAAAAAACAACAGATTACTGAATTTTTCGCATATCGTATCGCATAATTTAAACTCTCATGCCGGTAATTTTAAATTGCTTCTGGACATGATCGATTTAGAAGAAAATTTTGCTGAGAAGCGCGAAACTATGAAATACCTGCGTACCGTTTCTAATGATCTTAGTAAGACAATTGAAGATTTGTCTCAAATAATCAATATGGAAAATAATACTGAAATTGTTGTAAAACCTTTGAATTTAAATGATTATCTGGGCAGAGTGTTAAATATCGTTAATGCTTACAGTCATAAAAATAATGCAACAGTTATAAACAACATTCCTCAGGAAGCAACCATTAATTTTAATCCGGCTTATCTTGAAAGTGTCCTGCAAAATTTATGTACAAATGCAATCAAGTACGCTAATCCGGATAAGCATTTGACTATTGAATTTGATTTTTTTACAGAAAATGAAAAGAAAGTATTAACCATAAAAGACAATGGTTTGGGTATTGATCTTAAAAAATACGGGCATTTAATTTTTGGAATGTATAAGACATTTCATAAACATGAAGAAGCAAACGGAATTGGACTATACATTACAAAAAATCAGATTGAGTCTATGAACGGAAGAGTATCAGTAGAAAGCCAGGTAGGAAAAGGAACCACATTTAAGATCACTTTTAATGATTAGAACAAGAATAATTTAATATTTAGGATTACATCAAAATTAATTTAGAAATGGAAAAATTTGTAATTAATAAAAACAAAAACGGAGAATATCTATTTGATTTCATAAATAACGAAGAAGAAGTTATTTTGAGAAGTGGAGCATATACCAGAAAATTTATGTGCATAAAAGGAATTGAATCAGTAAAAGCCAATTCGCAGGAAGACCTGAAGTTTTTTCGCAAAAAAACTCCGGATAACAGGAGATATTTTAATCTGAAAGCCTTTAACGGAAGAATTATAGCCATGAGCACGATGTTTAAAGATAAGCTTTCGTGCGATAACGAAATTGAATCCTTTAAAACAAAAGCCCTTGATGCCCCAATCGAAGACAGGTCAGGTAATAATAAAAGTGGCAGAAAGACACGTAATATAGCAATACAGGCAGTTTAATAAATTGTGCTTTCAGAAAGAGGTTCAATTATTAATTTTTTAGGAACTAATAATTTCAAAAACTTATTTTTTTATCCAGCAAATAAGATCGCAAAAGCGGTCTTATTTGCATGGAGTAAAGTGATCTTTTTTTAAACAAAAAAAATAACTATAAATGTCTTATTTTAATTGTTTTATGTCTTTTTGTAGATGCTTGATATTTTTTTCTTAAGGTATTTTTGTACTTGTTTTTCATTCAAATGTTTTTTTGAATGAATAGGTTTAAAGTTGCAATAGAATGATAAGAGAAAAAGCAAAAGTTTTAGTACGGGATAATAAAGGACTCTTTTTTAAAATGTTTAAAAAAGAACTTATCAATGAGTTTAATCTTATTGAGAATCCTTTATTGACAGAAAATCAAACTGAGTTAAAAGATTTGAATCGTTTTATATTTGTAGTTTACAATACATTAGAATTAGCAGATTTTTTGAAACAGGAAAAAAAAGGTTGCGTATTCTTAGTCTGCCTGTTTAATAAACGTTTACGAGGCAATAGTTCTTTTATGGAAGAAATTAATGACTTAATCATGCTGGATAGCTACAAAACAAAAAGAACGATTGTTAAAGATCTAAAATCGCATCTCAAAAATAATGCTTCAGGATTTAAAAATGATGTATTGAATTTATATAAAAGCCAAGCCTTATTTCACGGATTTTTTAAAACAGTATTCCTATTTGTATAATTAAACTACTGAGAATTACTGTCTATAATACTTTGCACACTTTGTATAAAAACTTCTGTATTGTTGATTTCGCCTTTAATGTATATATCGTAATGGCTTAGTTTAAATTGTTCCAGCATATCTTTTTTAAGATATTTGATCATAGATTCAATACTTCGGGTGTCATTTTCGTGATTTCTTTTTAATTCACGCTGTTTGCTTTCCAGATAAGCTAAAGTCTTTTTTAATCTTAGTACATTTATTTTCTCCACACTTAAATAATCTTAAATTTAGTAAAAACAACGATAATCAGGAATAAGATAAAATTCAATATTTTTCCAAAAACGTAACAGTGAATTGAATTTATCTTATTACAAGACTATCGTTTCTGACAAATACGTTTTAATTGACTTTTTAGTTTTGAAATATAGCTCAAAAAATTAAAAAAATATTTAAATTTTAAAAAATATTGAGTTAATGTGTTGTAATCCTTTTGTTTATGTTTTTATTTGAATAAGAAAAATATTTCTTTTTTTTCTTTGCAACTCAATTTTAGATTACATTTTCTACTGTTATAAAAGTTAAAATAGAAAATATCTAAAAAAAAAGCACCATAAACATCCAGGCTGTATCTTCTTTTTCAGGAAAATACAGCTTGGATTAGTGTTATTTTAAATATACTTATTTTACAACTGTAGCTTCCAGTTCTACTTTTAAAGTCTCAAACAGACTTTTAACTTCTAATAGAGTAGTAGCCTGTTTCATACCGTGTTTGGCTACCCAATCCTGAATAATGTCAAAGTTTGGCCAAAGTTCAGCAGTATTAGTTGTATAGATATTTAACCTGACAATACCTTTGCAATCGTAACCAGCCTCGGTAATTACCTGTTCCAGATTTTTTAATGCCAGAATTATTTGTGATTTCATATCGGCATTGCTTGAAATTCCGTCGGCATTAATGGCGGTTTGCCCGGAAACATATAATGTTCCTGTTGGATTCTTTACTTCAACAGCTTGTACATAACTGCGTTTATCCTGCCATTCCCAGGGATTAATTGCTCTTTTTTCCATTTGATTCGTTTTTTTAGTTTGTGCCAGTACAGGCATCGTAGTGAATAATAGTAATACTAAAAGATTTGCTGTTTTTTTCACGATTACAGTTTAAAATTGATACTGCAAAATTGAAAATAACAGCCGAAATGGAGTGTTGATATTTCTCACGAATTTAAAGTGAGTTATATCACATTAAGAAGATAATCTACTTAAAGTTTCGCGGGAAACGCCCAGATAAGAAGCAATAAGACTTTTAGAAACACGTTGAAACAGTGAAGGATATTGTTTTAAAAGCTGCTCGTAGCGTTCCTTTGAGTTAGAAGTTTGCCAGGATATAATACGGCGTTGTGATCCAAGAAAGCCAAAAGTTGCTTTTTCCAGAAAAAAACGCTCCATTTTCTGTAGCCCGTTACATAGTTTTTGATAATCTTCAAATGAGCAGCAAAGTACTTCTGTGTCCTCAAGGCATTGTAAAGACATTGTCGCTTCAGATTGGGTAAAAAAGGCATAATAATCACTTTCCCACCAATCTTCCATCGCAAACGAGACAATGTGTTCTTTTGCATTTCCATCCGTATAAACCAATTTCAAAAGTCCTGAAATCACAAAATAAGAATACTTTACAGGATCACCTTCCTGAATCAAAAATTGATGTTTTTTGAATTTCCTACTGCTAAAATGTGAGTTTACAAAGGCAAACTCATCATCTGTCAGCGGTATTATTTTCTCGATATGTTCTCTGAGGTTGGCTTGCATCTTAGGTCAAAGTTATAGAAAAATTAGCAAGTAAAAGATTTTAATTGAAACTATTGAATTTTGATATTTACATAACAAAAACATTAATTTACTGTTTAAAATGTAATTTTTCTGCAGAATACTTCTTTTTGTAAAGATAATTATATCTTTACGCCAGATTTTGGTCTGTTTTCTTTAGAATTTTTTGAAGAAAACAGTTAAAAGGGAATCAGGTGTAAATCCTGAACAGACCCGCTACTGTAAGTTCTGTATAAGTCTTTAAACGTTACTAATGCCATTGTCCCGCTGCGTGGATGAGAAGGTTGTTTTAAAGATGGAACAAGTCAGGAGACCTGCCACAATCACATAGTTTAAGACTTTCGTGGAATAAAGTTGAACAACAAGAAACCAACCTGTTATTTTTTATAACGGGATCCTTCTTATTGCTTTTTGATTATTACATCCGCGAAGTTTATTTAATTAAAACAGTGATGTATTATACAAAAAAAGTACTCTTATTTATTTTTCTATTTTTTGCTCCATTTTTACTTCATTCGCAAGTATCTAATGATAGTTTACGGGTTTTAAAAGAAGTCATTCTAAAAGGAAAACCATATCAGGAAGTAATTCCCGTTCAGACACTTTCAGGAAAATTACTGGAAAATTTAGCCAGCCATAATGTTGCCGATGCCCTTCGATATTTTGCAGGAACCCAAATTAAGGATTATGGTGGACTTGGCGGACTTAAAACAGTTGATGTGCGTAATATGGGAACACATCATGTGGGTGTTTTTTACGATGGCATTCAGTTGGGTAACGCACAAAACGGAGTTACGGATTTAGGAAAATATTCTCTGGATGATATGGAATCCCTGACAATGTACAACGGTCAGAAAAGTGAAATTTTTCAGTCAGCAAAAGATTTTGCAGCCGCTTCTACCATTTACTTAAGAACCAAACGACCTGTTTTTGAAAAAAATAAAAACACAAATCTGTTGGTACGGTTCAAAACAATGTCTATCAATTATTTTGATCCATCCTTTAGATGGGAACAAAAATTAAGTGACAAAGTAAGCATGAGCGTAAGTTCTGAATACATAAAATCTAATGGTCAATATAAATTCAGGTACAAAAGAAATAATCTTGACGGAACAGTCGCCTATGATACAACTGCCACCAGACACAATAGTGACATCGAAGCACTAAGGGTAGAATCCGGACTTTATGGAAAAATAAATAATGGATCATGGGACGCTAAAGTTTATTATTACGATTCAGACAGAGGAGCGCCCGGAGCTATTGTAGAAAATAAATTTTCAGACGGTTTCAGGCAATACGATAAGAACTTTTTTACACAAGGAACTTTCATCAAAGATTTTACAAAAAGATATAAATTTCAGGCAAAAGGAAAATTTGCATACGATTATACCCATTATGTTGCCAGAGATACAACCAATATACTCGGTGAAACCGTAACCGAAGGAGCACAATCAGACGATAGTTATTATCAGCAGGAATATTATGTTTCAGCTGTTAACATGTACAGTATATTACCAAACTGGGATGTTTCGCTTTCTACAGATCTTCAGTACAACAAACTAAATGCCACAAGAAAAGGGATACAGACTCAATTTTCTTTTCCGCAACGCTATACTGCATTAGTTTCACTTGCCAGCACTTACAGACTTGGAGGTTTTAAGGTTTTGGGCAGTGTTATTGGAACTCATGTTAAGGAAGAAGTACGGTACAATGCAAAAGCTCCTGATAAAACAGAATTTACTCCGGCATTATTTTTAGGTTACACACCATTTAAAGATTACGATTTTAACCTGAGAGCCTTTGCAAAACGCATTTTCAGAATGCCCACTTTTAACGATTTGTATTATACAATGGTTGGTTCCAGTACCCTAAGACCAGAATATATGAATCAGTACGATGTTGGGTTTACTTATAATTTACCTGTAGGGAAAGAGTTTTTTTATAAATTTTCTATTCAGGTTGATGGTTATTATACCAATACCAAAGATAAAATTGTAGCAGCTCCAACAGGAAATTTATTTCGCTGGATGATAACCAACATCGGACAGGTAAAAGGACAGGGAATTGAATCTGTTGTTAATATGGGAATGCATATTGACAAAGTAAACCTGGCAGCAAATCTAACATATACCTATTCTCAAAGCCGGGATTATACCAGGTTTGCAGGTTTAGAATTATCCTCTTACGGCGATCAGATCCCGTACACACCATGGCATAGCGGCTCAGCAATATTAAATGCCGATTATAAAACCTGGAATTTTAACTACAGTTTTATCTATGTAGGCAAACGCTATAATGGCAATGTAAATAACATAAAGGTAAACGAAGTACAACCCTGGTACACACATGATTTGGCAGTACAGAAATCTTTTACCATACGTCACTATCAAATGAAAGGAGCAGTAGAATTAAACAATGCTCTTAATCAGCAATATGAAGTGATTTACAACTATCCGATGCCGGGGCGTACGTTAAAATTTATAATTAGTATAGAACTATGAAAAAGATCACGACAAAAATAATTTTCGGTTTATTTATAATTCTTGCTTTTAATTCCTGCAGAGAAGAAGAAACCATTTTCCCATCCAGTGATAAAAGTGTTGCAGCTCCCAGAAGTGACGGGAAAATAGAAGGTTTTTATCTTCTTAATGAAGGTAATATGGGAATGAACCGTGCGAGTATTGATATTTTCAATTACCGAACAGGAAACTATACTACCGATATTTATTCAGAACGAAACCCAACTGTTATAAAAGAGCTTGGAGATGTTGGTAATGATATAAAGATCTACGGAAATAAAGTATATGCCGTTATAAATTGTTCCAACAAAGTAGAAGTAATCGAGAAATGGACGGCAAAACGCATCAAAAAAATAGACATTCCCAATTGCCGTTACCTGGCTTTCTACAAAAACAAAGCCTATGTGAGTTCGTATTCAGGTCCCGTAGCAATCAATCCGAATGCCGAAATTGGTTTTGTTGCCGAAATTGATACCACATCATTAGAAATAAAAAGAAAAGTCACAGTAGGTTATCAACCCGAACAAATGGTGGTGCACAACGGAAAATTATATGTAGCAAACTCCGGCGGTTACCGGGTGCCTAATTATGACAGAACAGTATCTGTAGTTGATCTGGAATCCTTTACCGAAACCAAAAAAATAGATGTGGGAATAAATCTCAATAGCATGGAAATAGACAGCAGAGGAGATATTTATGTGAGTTCAAGAGGAGATTACTACAATACACCTTCTAATTTATTTGTAATTGACAGCCAGACAGATGAAAAGAAATTACAGCTTGATATTCCGGTTTCAGGAATGTGCCTGGTAGATGATTTATTGTATTTCTACAGTGTATCATGGAGTTACCTTACCAATAGCAATAAAGTAACCTATGGAATATTAGACACAAGAACTAAAAAGGTAATTACGAATAAAATCATCACGGACGGTACAGATAAACAAATTATGATTCCGTACGGACTTCAGGTAAATCCTGAAACAAAAGAAATTTATATTACCGATGCTCAGAATTATGTCGTAACAGGCTATATCTATTGTTTTACTCCCGAAGGAAAATTGAAGTGGAAAACAACAGCAGGAAATATTCCGGCACACATGGCTTTTATAACAAAAAACTAAAGCTGTACAGAAACAAAATATTAATTCTAAATTTTATTGAATATGAAAAAAAATCCTTTTAAAATTTTAAAAATGACGTTACTGTCAGTTTTCTTACTGGGATTTATCGGATGCGGAACCGACAAGGAAGAAGATTTGGGAATTCCGGCAGAATTACTAAAAGATTCCTACTCAATAGACCGCTTTAAAGTACTCAATATTGCTCCAAACTTGCCTGCGAATTCACAAGTAACCTGGATGGCAAATGATTCAGTGATTTCCCAAAGTGCCCAATTGGATTTTATTAGTCCGTATTTAAAAAACTATACACTGACTTTAAAATTAGAAGTAAACGGAATGGTGAAAACCTACACATCATCAATCAATGTCACAAAAGAAACGGGAACTTATAGTAAATATATATCAAATGTATTTGATTATCGTCCTGCAGTGGGCCAGTTTACTAATGAAATTCCAAAGTATCTGCCCGGAAATACGGATGCCAATCTGATCAGTGGAGCAAAAAAAGCCATTGTTGGTTCAAACACCAGCATGATATCGTTGGGTGGTTTTGGAGGTTATGTGGTATTTGGTTTCGATCATACAATTCCAAATATGAATGGTCGTGATTTTAAGATTTTAGGAAATGCATTTTGGGGTAATGAAGCTAATGAAGCACGTTCAGGATCATGCGAACCGGGTATTATTCTGGTGGCTTATGACAAAAACAAAAACGGAAAGCCTGATGAAGACGAGTGGTATGAAATAGCAGGAAGCGAGTATTTTAAAAATACTACTATCAAGAATTACAGCATTACTTACTTTAAACCGGACCCTAATAAACAGCCGGTTGCAGGAGAAGAATTCTGGCAAACTGATACAGAATATATTAAATGGCAGGATAATCAGGGAAAATTAGGTTATAAAACCAGAAACACATTTCACGATCAGAGCTATTATCCCTTATGGATTTCTGAAGCATCATACAGCCTGAAAGGGACAAGAATTGCAGACAATTTTTACGATCAGAGTGGTGCTGGAAATTATTGGGTAGGCAAATCGTTCGATTTTGGTTATGCCGATAATGCCCCAAATAACGATGAAGGTTCTAATATCGATATTTCGTGGGCTGTAGATAAAGACGGAAAATATGTAAAACTACCGGGAATAGATTTCGTTAAAGTATACACCGGAATTAATCAGGAAGCCGGATGGCTGGGAGAAGTTTCGACAGAAGTTTCAGGAGCTTATGACTTATACCTTAAATAATAAATTTTAAATTAAATATAATATGAAGAAAAATTACCTTTTAATACTATTATTGTTCTTTTCATTTCTGAGCAATGCACAAATTACCGTACAGGGGGTACCCAGAAATGATTTAAAACCAACAACAACGACTAAAAAACAGCAAAGTAAAAGCGCTGCAACAACAACTTTTGCTGATATTCAATATTGGGTAGGTACAGGTTCTAATCAGGCTGCGTTTGCGGTTCAATGGAATGATGGCAAAAATTCTGATGCCTTAATCTGGGGTTTTAGATGGGATGGAACTGCAACTGGAGAAGATATGATGAAAGCTATTGCAAAAGCAGATCATCGTTTCTTTACTTTGCTTTATCAGGGAACACAGTTTGGTTCTGCAATTGGAGGATTAGGTTTTGATTTGAACGGTGCAAATACAAACGGACTTTATAAAAGCGGAAATGTTACTTATCCTTATTATCCTGTAGATGGTATTGTAAATTCAACGTCTTACGACTTCGATGAATATACTGTAATTGATGCCAATGATCACTGGCAATCAGGATGGACATCCAAAGGATATTGGTCTTATTGGGTGAGAGATGCTGTTGAGGATGATTTTGATTACTCCGGATTGGGAGCATCAAGCAGGGTTTTACAAAATGGTTCTTGGGATGTATGGAATTTTAATGTTTTATTTGCTCAGGAACCAACCGTAACAACATTTACCCCGGTTACGCCTTATGTGAATGCTATAGATTTTACAAAAGGGTATTTTGTAGTAAACGAAGAATGGTTTGGACATACAAACGGATCAGTAAATTTTGTTGATAATACAGGAAATATCAACTATCGCGTTTACAGTACCAAGAATGAGAATAAGGCTTTTGGAGCTACTACACAATACGGAACCATTTACGGAGACAAATTTTATTTTATTTCTAAGCAAGCTGCAGATGGCGGAGATACCCAATATACTCCGGGAGGAAGATTGGTGGTAGCCGATGCATTAACAATGAAAAAAATTGCCGGATTTGATAATATTGGTGGAGGAGACGGGCGCTCTTTTATTGGAGTAGATAAAAATACAGGTTACATAGGTGCATCAAACGGTGTTTTTGCTTTTGATATTGCCAACATGAAGGTAGGAGATATGGTAACAGGAACAGGAGGCGGAAGCACATATGCAGGACAGATCGGAAATATGATTCGTACCTCTCAATATGTGTTTGCTGTAAAACAAAATGCTGGAATTCTGGTAATTGATCCAAAAACGAATACCGTTATTAAAACCATTACAGGAGCATTTCATTCAGTTACACAAGCGAAAGACGGAAGCGTTTGGGGAATCCAGAATCAAAAAATAATTAATATCGATCCGATAACTTTTGTTGCAACCGAATATGCAATTCCAACCACTAAATATTTAGGATCATGGGGTGCCTGGAATGCAGGAAGTTTTACCTACAGTACCAAACAAAACGCTTTGTTTTGGATGAACTCTGTAAATTCTTTTACATCAGGAATACAAATTGTAAAATTTGATATCAATACAAAAACATTTAATGAAAATTTTGCCACACTTCCGGGGCAAACAGGAACATACAAACAAATTCCTTACGGTGCGGCATTACGTCTTGATCCGATAACTGATAATTTAATTGTTAATACAACAGAAAGTGGTTATCTGGCACATTTTCAGAAAAACTGGATTCATACATACAGTAATACAGGAAGTTTAATTGATACCAAAATTTTAAACGATTATTACTGGTTTCCAGCTATAACAGTTTTCCCTGATAATGCAGCACCGGTAATTAGCAGTACTTTGCCTTCGCAGGTTTCAGTAAATAATCCAACTGTAATTGATTTAAAAACAGTGGTTTCAGATGATGATAATTTAGCAGTAGCCATTGTAAAAACAGTAAAATCAAATAGTGATACAGCTGTTGTTTCTGCAGTCATAAATACAAATGACGAGCTGGTTTTAACGCCTAAAACGTCAGGTGATGCGACAGTAGTAATAAGTTTTAACTCTAACGGAAAAGTAGTCGAAAAATCAATTACAGTCAATGCATCAACTAATTTAGGAACAGGTGATTTTACAAAAGTCAAATTAGCCATTTATCCTAATCCGGTTTCTGAAATTCTGAATATTCAGACCGAAGATCAGGTGTTGCAGGTTACAGTTTATGATGTGTCAGGAAAAACAATCCATACACAGTTTAACAACAACCAAGTCAATGTAAGCGCTTTTGTAAAAGGATTGTACATTATTAATGTGGTGACTGATAAAGCCAATTATGTACAGAAATTTATCAAGAATTAATCAGGTATTGATTACTGAATGATAGAAAAAAAGCCCCTTTACCAAATTGGTAAAGGGGCTTTTAGTTTTCAGTATTGTAATTACACATTATTGAAGCGATTCTAAAAATGAAATATAATCCAGTGCGTTCTTTTCGATTCTTTCTTCAATCGCATTATGTTCAGCACCATAAAAAGCAAATAAAGATTTGTAGTCAGCTTTTATGTAATTAAAAGTAACTTCAAAAGGAGCAGTAAGTTGTTCTAACGTATATTTATATTTTCCGTTTTCACTGTAATCTTCCTCATTAATACCCGCAGAAACAGACAAAGCAATTTTCTTTCCAGCTACTTTATAACCACTTTTACTGCCATAAGCCCATCCGTACAACAATACTTCATCAAGCCATTTTTTTAAGAGTGGCGGGCAATTGAACCAATATAACGGAAACTGAAATACAATGGTATCATGATGTTCGATTAACTGTTGTTCTTTTTCAAAATCAATTTTTTCATCAGGATATACAGCATACAAATCATGAAGTGTATATTGATCAGGATATTTATTTAATTCTTCGATCCATCTTTTGTTTATTACAGAATTTTCAATTTTTGGATGAACTATAATTACAAGTGTTTTCATTTGATAGGTATTAAAATTTAAAGCAACAAATATGTAAACTTCAAACATATAGAACAATAAGGGACGAATTAATCATATAGTGATAAATTAATCACTATCGATTTTTAGCATAAAAACAGCATTTGTCTTTACTTTTGTACTCTAAAAAGAAATGAATATGTATCAGCGAAAAATACCCATTGATTATAATTGCGGACTTAATGTTGCCATGGAAGTAGTGGGTTCTAAATGGAAATTTTGTTTGCTGGATGAAATCTCAAAAGGTATAAAACGACCTAAAGACCTTGTTAGTGCCATTAATGGTATTACCAAACGTGTGTTGCAAAATCAATTAAAAGAGTTGGAATGTCACGGACTTTTAGGAAAAACAGTTTACAATGAAATTCCCCTAAAAGTAGAATATTATCTAACAGCATCCGGAGAATCTCTAATGCCTTTAATTTCTGCGCTTGACAAATGGGGACTTGAATTTGCGCCTCAGCTAAAAATGATTATCGAGAATCAAATGCAGGAAACAGAGTCGTAACAGTTTCAATTTCGAAAGCTCCATCCTTTTAAAATTGTATAAGTTAAATGATAAAAAGATTAGTAAGTTTTTGATTACCTTTATAAGAATCATTTAATGGGCAATTTATGGAAAGTAATTCTGATGTCGAAAACAGTTTTTGGGATTTAAGTATTGAAGACGCTTATAAAAAAGTAAATGCAGGGGCAAAAGGACTCGAAGATTCAGAAGTCCCGAGAAGATTGAAACAATATGGTCCCAATACCTTAAAAAGTAATGCCAACACTTCGATGTTTATTCTGTTTATTTCGCAGTTTAAAAGTCCCATCACCATTTTACTTATTATCGCTGCGATACTATCTGCAGGTTTAGGAGACATTTCAGATACCTTAATAATTCTCTGCATTATAATATTAAGCAGTCTTCTTGGTTTTTGGCAGGAAAAAGGAGCAGCAAATGCCGTAAAAGAACTATTGAAAATGGTTCGCTTAAAATGCAGGGTTATCCGCAGCGGAACTTCAAAAGAGATAGCCGTAGAAGAAGTCGTTCCGGGCGATATAGTCACATTATCAGCCGGCGATATTATTCCTGGCGATTGTCTGATTATAGATTCAAAAGAATTATTTGTCGATGAAGCCGCTTTTACCGGAGAAACCTTTCCGGTAGAAAAGAGTAGTGGTAAACCACTTCCGGCAGATACTGTACTTTCTAAAAGAAGCAATACTTTGTTTATGGGAGCAAGTGTTATTAGCGGAAAAGCAACAGCACTGGTAATGGCAACCGGAAAACAAACAGAATTCGGGAAAATATCCACCAATCTTCAGTTAAAAGCACCAGAAACAGATTTCGAACTCGGAATACGCAAATTTGGATATTTGCTTATGGAAGTTACACTGGTTCTTGTTATTATTATTTTTGGTGTAAACGTTTTTCTTCATAAACCCATACTGGATTCCTTTTTATTTTCGCTGGCACTTGCGGTAGGATTGACACCACAGTTACTTCCTGCGATTATTAGCGTTAATCTTTCGACAGGAGCAAAACGAATGGCTAAATTACAAGTAATTGTAAAACGCCTTTCTTCGATTGAAAATATCGGAAGTATGAATATTCTTTGTTCAGATAAAACAGGAACCATAACCGCAGGAAAAGTAAATTTAAAAGATACACTGGACATCAGCGGAAACCATAATGATAAAGTATTGCAATATGCGTGGTTAAATGCCTCTATGCAACAAGGATTTAGAAACCCAATCGACGAAGCAATTTGTCTGGCCTATAAAGAAACATCCAATGCATTTACAGTACAATCAGAGATTCCGTACGACTTTATCCGAAAACGTTTAACGATAGTAGTAAAAGGAGAAAAAGAAAATCTGGCCATAACCAAAGGTGCTTTAAATTCCATATTGGCAATTTGCAGTAAGGCTGAACTTGCCGAAGGTAAACTAACTGATCTATCCGATTCTAAAGCCTCGATTCAGGAACAATACGAAAAATTAAGCGAAGCTGGTTTCAGAACTTTAGGCGTAGCTTACAAACCCGTTTCTGATGCAAAAGGATTTACCCGTGACGATGAAAAAGATATGATCTTTTTAGGATTTATAACCTTATTTGATCCGCCAAAACCAAATGTAGAAGCTATAATTGCAAAACTGAATACACTGGGAGTAAAACTAAAAATTATTACCGGAGATAACGCCCTTGTAGCAAAAAGTCTGGCTTTGCAGGTAGGCATAAAAGATCCCAAAATATTGACTGGTGCCGAATTGCAAAAAATGACCAAAGCCGCACTCATGCATCAGGCAACCCGTACCGATATTTTTGCAGAAGTTGAACCCAACCAAAAAGAACGTATTATATCTATATTAAAAAGCGGAGGAAATGTAGTAGGTTTTATGGGCGATGGTATAAATGATGCTCCGGCGCTGCATACTGCAGATGTGGGAATATCTGTAGATACGGCAGTAGATGTAGCCAAAGAAGCCGCAGATATTGTATTATTGAGTCAGGATCTGGGAGTTTTGACAAATGGTATTGTCGAAGGCAGAAAAACATTTACCAATACCATGAAATATATCTTTATGGCAACCAGTGCCAATTTCGGGAATATGTTTAGTATGGCAGGTGCCTCTTTATTTTTGCCGTTTTTACCTTTATTACCCAAACAAATTTTACTGACTAATCTTTTAACGGATTTTCCGGAAATGGCTATTGCCACAGACCGTGTCGACGAATTAAATATTCAGGCACCACAACGTTGGGATATAGCCTTTATCAGAAAGTTTATGATTGTTTTTGGCCTTTTAAGTTCCGTTTTTGATTTTCTGATGTTTGGTATTCTGTTGTTTATTTTTCATGCCAAGGAAAAAGAATTTCAAACAGCCTGGTTCATAGAATCTGTAATTTCGGCAACCTTAATTGTATTGGTTGTTAGAACCAGATTACCATTTTTTAAAAGCCTGCCTGGTAAATATTTAACCATTGCAACTGCTGTAATTGTCTTATTTGTGCTGGCATTGCCTTTTACGCCATTTTCAGAATGGTTCGATTTTGTAAAATTACCATTTATGCTTTATGTATGGATGTTTTTACTGATTGCAACCTATATCATATCTGCCGAAATTGTAAAGCACAAGTTTTATAAAATAATGATTAAAAAACATCGGAAATATCGTTAACCGTTTGTCAAAAACGTTAAGTTTTCTTTCTAATTAATTTATCTTTTATTTATGATTAAAAGGAGAGGTACTTCGGTAAAAGTGTTAAAATAATCACTATATTTGATATAGTTATTCGTTTTATCTACCATTACTATGAATAATGTACCAAATTCCCCTTTTTAATCAAATCCATAATACGCTTAAAGCATTTTTATTATCTAAGTCTCAGGTTATAATTTATTTTTTTAATTTAAATTAAATTCAGGTATGAGGTCATTTATGATAAATACTTTAATGGTGATTTTGATTACTCATTCGGCACATACAATTGCACAAACGACTGAACAAAATCAATTACCTAAAGTATGGAATCTTGAACAATGTATTGCTTATGCAAAACAGCAGAATATCCAAATTAATACCTTACGGCTCACTACTAAATCTACAGAACAGGATTTACTATTGTCTAAAGCAGCAAAGCTTCCTAACCTTTTAGGAAATGCGTCGCAAACTTTTACCAATGCAAAAAATGCTGATTTAGTCGTAGGAGGTTTTCAGACCCAATCGAGTTTTGCGGGCAATTATTCATTAGGTTCATCGATGGTTTTATATAATGGAGGATACCTGAATAATGATATTAAACAAAAAGAACTCTTTATCAAGTCAGCTCAGTTTAATGCCGAAGCTGCTGAAAACGATATTACCATTCAAATCACACAAGCATATCTGACCATTTTACTGGCAAAGGAAAATAGTGTGTATTTAAACGAGATTGTAGAAACTTCGAAAGCACAACTCAAATTAGGAGAATTAAAATACAATGCCGGAAGTATTGCCAAAAAAGATTTTGTTTTACTGAAAGCACAATTGGCAACCGATAACTTTAATTTAGTTAATTCTCAAAACACCGAGCGCCAAAATGTGCTGACCTTAAAACAATTATTGCAGCTTCCGTCAGGATATGAATTAAATATTCAAAAGCCGGAAACTCTCGAAGCTACTTTACCGGTAATCAATCTGGAAGAAGCGCAAAAAATAGCCTTAGAACAAAGACCGGAGGTAAAAAGCATTTTGTTAGAGAAAGAAGCTGCCGATTTAGAATTACAAAAATCCAAAGCCAGTTTTTTACCTACACTTAGTGCAAGCGGAACTTTGGCTTCTGGCTATTCAGACAATCAAAGTACACCTTATCCTGCACAATTAGACAATAACTTTTATCAGCGTCTGGGGCTTTCGTTAACGGTTCCGATCTTTAATAATCGAATTGCGAAAACAGGAGTCGAAAAGTCAAAAATTGCTATTGATCAGTCCAAACTAAATGTTACAAACACAGAAACAGTACTTTCTCAAAAAGTAGAGCAGGCGTACATTAATGTCCTTAATGCGCAATCTCAGTTTACTGCTGCTCAGGAACAGCTTGATGCCAACACAGAAAATTATCGAATTGCCAACGAACAATTACGATTAGGAGGCATAAGTACAGTAGATTATTTACTCGAAAAGAATTTATATGTTCAGGCATTCCAAAATTTTATACAAGCAAAATACAATGCTGTTGTAAGTTTAAAAATATACGATTTCTATAAAGGAGATTCAATCAAACTATAAAAAGAGCAAAATGAAAAAAAGTAAATTAATAATTATCATCATCATTGGAGTTTTACTTATAGGATGTATAGGATATTTTATTTTTCATAAAGAGGATAATAAAGTAGAATTGATTACAGAAAAACCACATTATGGAGATATTGCAACGAGTGTAACGGCAACCGGAAAAATACAGCCGGTAGATACTGTAGCAGTTGGTACACAGGTTTCAGGAACGATACAAAAAGTATTTGTCGATTTTAATTCGGTGGTAAAAAAAGGAGAATTACTGGCTCAAATCGATCAATCCTTATTAATTGCCCAAGTGCAGCAAATTACAGCAAATTTGCAATTGTCGAAAAACAACCTGAGCTATCAGCAATCTAATTTTAACAGACAAAGTGAATTATACAAAGCAGGAGGAATTAGCAGAGCTGATTTTGAAACGGCAAAAAACCTTTACGAAGTAGCCAGAGATAATGTAAACAGCGTGGCGGCTCAACTGCGATCTGTACAAAAAAGCCTTTCGTTTACCAATATTTTTTCACCCATAGACGGAACAGTTCTATCCAGAAAAGTGAGCCAAGGACAAACCGTAGCAGCGAGTTTAAATACACCAACCTTATTTAGTATTGCCAAGGATTTAACCAAAATGCAGGTTCAGGCCTCTGTTGATGAAGCTGATGTTGGGAATATAAAAGTGGGAGAAAGTGCGACTTTTACCGTTGATGCTTTTCCGGATGATGTGTTTAAAGGTACCGTAATGGAAGTACGTTTACAGCCCACAATTTCGGCAAATGTTGTTACGTATACAACCATTATCAACGCTCCAAATAATGATTTAAAATTAAAACCCGGCATGACGGCCAACATTATTATTTATACCAATGAAGTAAAAAACACCCTGCTTATTTCGGCGAAAGCCATTGCTTTTCAGCCTGATTCTACATTAGGAAAACAATATAAAATCAGGAAACTGTCTTTAGGAAATCATAAAGGAGAACACAAAGGCAAAAACGGAAATAAATATGGAGGCAATTTAGCATCAAATAACAAAAAGCCGGATACGATTGACCATAAGAAAGCAATTGTATGGAAAAAAGTTGGCGATTCGATTATCCCGAAACACATCCGAATAGGATTGGATGATGATATCAATGTGCAGATTGTTAGGGGAATAACAGCACAGGACGAAATCATTACCGGAGTAAATGCATTAAAGCAGGCTAAAGGAGCTAAAGCGACAGATTCAAGTCCGTTTATGCCAAAACGAGGCGGCGGAGGCGGCGGAAAAAGATGATAACAGTTGAGAATACAAAAGAAATTGTGATGGGAAAAAAGATTCTTGAAATACAAGACCTCAAAAGAGAATTTACCATGGGATCAGAAACTGTAAGAGCTTTAAAAGGTGTTTCTTTTGATGTGATGGAAGGCGAATTTATTACCATTATGGGAAGTAGTGGTTCCGGAAAAACAACAATGCTTAATATTTTGGGATGTCTGGATAAACCATCAGAGGGGAATTATATACTGGACGGAGTAAATGTCAAATCATTATCTAAAAATGAACTGGCAGCTTTACGAAACACGAAGATTGGTTTTATTTTTCAGTCGTATAATCTTCTGGCACGTACTTCGGCAATAGAAAATGTAGAACTTCCATTGTTGTATAATTCTAAAATTTCTACCAAAGAACGACGGGAAAGAGCTATAAATGCTTTAGAAGCTGTAAAACTCGCTGACAGGCTGGATCACTTTCCGAACCAGCTTTCGGGAGGACAACAACAGCGTGTGGCTATTGCGAGAGCTTTAGTAAACGATCCTGTAATGATTCTGGCTGATGAAGCCACAGGAAACCTGGATACCAGAACTTCCTACGAAATCATGGCTTTGATTCAGGAATTAAATTCACAGGGAAAAACAATCATTTTTGTAACGCATGAACCGGATATAGCGGCATTTAGCAGCAGAACAGTCACACTTCGTGACGGAAGAGTAACAAAAGACTTTAATAACCAAAACATAAAATCTGCTAAACAAATGCTGGCCGATTTTCGTGTAGATGAAGATTATAAATATGAAAATAGCTAATCTTTTTCTAATCGCCTTAAA
This sequence comes from Flavobacterium chilense, assembly GCF_001602525.1. Taxonomy (GTDB): domain Bacteria; phylum Bacteroidota; class Bacteroidia; order Flavobacteriales; family Flavobacteriaceae; genus Flavobacterium; species Flavobacterium chilense. The sequence continues at coordinate 819,786 of NZ_LSYT01000001.1, read as the reverse complement.
AGCACTTCGCCGTAATAAACTTCGTGCATTGTTGACTATGCTCGGGATTATTATTGGTGTGGCTTCTGTAATTGCAATGGTTGCAATAGGACAGGGCTCTAAAAAAAGCATTCAGGATCAATTGTCCAGTATGGGATCGAATATGATTACAATTCGTCCAAACAGTAATGTGACCGCCGGAGCACGTCTGGATATTTCGAGTGTTCAAACTTTAACGCTCAGTGATGTTGATGCACTTAAAAAAGAATCAAAACATCTCAATGCGATTTCCCCTGCAGTATCCAGTAAAGGTCAGGCTATTAATGGAGCTTTAAACTGGCCAACGAGTATGCAGGGCGTAAGTGTCGATTATCTTAAAATTAGAGACTGGCCGCTCAAAGAAGGAATTGCTTTTAGAGAATCAGATGTACATACGGCAAATAAAGTGTGTTTGATCGGACAAACAGTTGTAGACAATATATTTCCGTATGGAGTAAATCCTATTGGGCAAATTATTCGATTTAATAAAATTCCGTTCAGGATTATTGGGGTTTTACAATCCAAAGGAGAGAACGCATTCGGACAGGATCAGGATGATATTATTATTGCGCCTTTTAGGACAGTGCAAAAAAGAATAACAAACTCTATTTATCTTCAAAATATCTATGCTTCGACAATAGACGAAAGTCAGACACAAATGGCAACAGATGAAATCGAACAGATTATGCGTACAGCACATCGGTTGAAAGCCAAAGACGAAGATGATTTCTCCGTACGAACACAGGCTGAGTTAATTAATACTTTTAGCTCGACAAGTCAGTTGCTGACCGTGTTATTAACGGCAATATCAGGAATCTCGTTATTGATTGGCGGAATCGGAATTATGAATATTATGTATGTTTCGGTTACAGAACGAACTAAGGAAATTGGTTTGCGTATGTCTATAGGAGCAAACGGAAGGGATATTTTATTGCAGTTTTTGGTCGAAGCTATATTGATCAGTTTAACCGGAGGATTAATTGGAATTGTATTGGGAATTATAGCATCTGAGCTGATACAGTTCTTTTTACACTGGCCTACTTTGATTTCTGAATCTTCTGTGATACTTTCATTTTTAGTTTGTGCGATCACCGGTATTTTCTTTGGTTATTATCCTGCACTAAAAGCATCTAAATTGGATCCGATAGAAGCTCTGCATTACGAATAATATTTTTATATTTAAGTTTTAAATTTATTTCTATAAAGTGATGGTTTTGATGAAGAACACAGCACTTTTAATCTTATAAAATCATATTAACTTTGAGTACAACAGAATTTTTCACCCGACTTATAATCGCTTTATTTGCCGGATTAATTATAGGTTTTGAGCGACAATGGCATCATAAAGAAACCGGCTTAAAAACCAATATGCTGGTAGCAACAGGAGCAGCTGCCTTTGTATTGTTATCGATAAAAGTAGCCGCTACAGAACCTAATATCGATGTAACCCGTATTACAGCTCAGGTGGTTATGGGAGTTGGTTTTTTGGGAGCAGGAGTCATCTTTAGAGAAGGGCCAAATGTACACGGATTAAATTCTGCTGCCACAATATGGTGCAGTGCAGCGATTGGATGTATTGCCGCGTCAGGGTATTTTGCAGAAACTTTGATTTGTACTTTTCTGGTTACTACCGTAAATACCGTTATTGAACCTGTCGAAAGATGGATGAGAAACAGAAAATAAAAGCACTGGAAATCATAATAAATTGTAAGGAAGAGTAAGCAAAAGTTATTCTTCCTTATTATTTAAGCCCATTCCCCAAAAGTGTTATTTTCATTGGGTAAATAAGTAAGATATTGTACCATTCTTGGTGTTTTGCCTTTATTGGGCGTTGCACAATGTGGTAAAGTATTGTTCCAGATTATAAAATCGCCTGCATTGCCAATTATAGGTTCAGATTGCAGTGTTTCGACTGCCAGATCTCTCGGATTTTGATCAGCGGGAATGCTTTCAATCCATTCTTCTATTTTGTTATGAAATCCCGGAACACAATGAAAAGCGCCATCATTAGCATCGCAGTCTGTAAGATAGAGCAGTCCCTGAAGTCCAAATGCAAAAGGAGGTTTTATACTGATGTCCCAATGAAGCAGACTTCCTAAAAAACTAAATTCTTCAGTTTCAGGAGGATTAAAACTTACTTTATCAATTGTTTTGTAAAGGTTGGTTGTTTTATACAATTGCTCGTAGGCTTTTTTTATTTTTGGAGAAAGCCTGTTTCGGTTTAACGTTTCATGATCCGAAAAGTTAAGCATTAAGCCTTTTTGATCTTCATGTCTTTGATACCAGGTTTCTTTTTTGTCCGGATCCATCTTTAAATAATCCCAAATTGCCTGTTCAGTAGCTTTACAATCTTCTTTTGAGATGGCATCCTTTATTACGATATACCCATTTTTGTTCCAGAATTGAAGATCCTCTTCAGATAATACATCCTCAGTAAGAATTTCGGTTTCTGTAGTTTGGTTTCTTTGTCTGTTATTGATCCAGATTTTAAAATTTTCAAAATCAGGTTTTTCAAAATATAAAAATTGTAGTGTTTCTTCCATACCAATACCCAATTGATATAAGGCTTTTATTTCTGCATTCCAGGTTTGAGTATCATTGGTAACAGCAACATTTGAAGGATGCAAGGTACGTGTCCACAATTTTTCAAGAATCGTCCAGGGCATAATTTTACTTTTCGGTTTTTATGAGATTTTTAAGTGATGAAAATAAGATTTTATAACTGCCAGATAACATGTAGTGGTTTGTTCATCCAGGGATACTTTACAATAGAAAAATAAAAAGGAGATTTGCGTAATAATATATCATAAGCTCTTTTTTGCACAGTAAGTTCCCATTTGTCTTCTAATTCTATAAGATTCCCTTCTCGAATAAGCCAATTGCCTCTAAAACCAGTAAGGGAGGAATCCTTAGCTTCTGGCCAATATCCTATTGCTGCGTATAGTAATCCATCTATAAGGGATCGTTTTTCTTCAGACATTTCAAATTCATTTGAAATAGTATCATTTACCGAAAGTCCGCACAATACTTTATTTAGAGATAAAAAATCCTGATCTGTGTAAGTTAGTCCGGTAACAAGATATTGCAAACAATGTACAGCCTTAATCTGGTTTTCTGTACTGGTGAACTTTTTTTCTTCAGTTAGCTTAAGTCGGTGAAATAATATATCAATAAAATTATTTAAAAGCACAATCCCTGCGTTTTCAACCAGAATGCCATTTTTATTTAAAGCGGCTTGTTTTTTAAGGGACTTTATTGGTTCGTTTTTAGAAGGTGTTTCCATGTTGATTTCTTCAATTAAGTTAACATCTGAAAAGGTGAAATAAATATAAGAATCATTTTTCAATGTGCCATACGTATTTATACCTGATATCAGGTATTTAAGACTTTTTTTAATTGACATCAGGAAACCTGAGCAAAAATATTTTCGTTATATAACCGTTTGATTATCATTAGTTATAAAAAAAAGATCCACATCATAAACTTGATGTGGATCTTAATATTTTTAGTTTTTAAAATCTGTTATATAAACTTTTAATTATCGCAAAACATACCAATTTGCTTTAAATGTCTTTCTGTCTGGTATTTATTAAAATTGTCCCATTTTGGCGGATAACTTGTTTTTTGCCCGTACATAGCATCCAAACAAATATTATTGTCTTTGTATTTATCATGCAAAACAGACAAGATTTTAAAGAAAAATTCATCTAACATTACAATAGCATTAAATTCAGATTTTAATGTATCATAATTTTGATCTGACGGATGAATTAATTGCAGTAAATCTAAAACTTCCGTTTTTTCTTCTTCATTGATTTCTGTTGCATAGCCCATTTTTAAAGTTTTAAAAACCAGATTATTCCAGACTTTACTATCATGTCCCCATTGAACGTCAGGCAAATTCAAAGAATGCTCACAAATCAGGATAATAGAAAAAAGGACGTCATTTAAGTATTCTGCCGGAAATTCGTCAAAGCTTCTAAACTCAAAACCACTTTGATACATTTTTTCCTGATTAAAATCAAGACCTACTTCCGAAAGCATTTCATATTCCATATCTGCTTCAATTTGGTCACGCCACCAAATGTTTTCTTCTTTTTCAAATTTGAGCAGTTTTCTAAAATTCTCGACATTGTAAGTTAGTATTTTTCCTTTTGGCATTGCTTTGTTGTAAGTTCCTACACCAATGTAGCGGGACATAGCATTTCTCATTGAACCCAAAGTAAATTTTTTGTCTAAATTGTAAGTGTTACTTATTACACCCATTATATCAGGACTTCCAAGAGTAGCAATAAAGAAAGGTTCAAACCATTGCAGTAAATAAATAGCATTGGCGTGTGTTCTTTCAAATTCATTGTAGTCTACAATCCTGCTATCTTCTGTTAAAGACGGCAAAGTAATGTGAAAATGATAGGTTCCGTTATTAAATAAAACAAGATTCTCCTGATTGGTCATAAACATATTTAAGCCATTGTTGTAATCAGGAAAATTTAATTTTCCTTTTAATACAGACGATTCGTTGATTTTATTTAAAAATAACTTTTTAGTTGCCTTTAATTCTTTGCAGGAATCAGCTATTGTTCTGTTTTCAAAATATTTGGTTACAAATTCGATAGAATCACCATCAAAATGAACAGAACCCATTGTTTTATTTCTTTGGGTAATCATACTTTGAATATTGTATGGCTGATCTTCAAGGAAAAGTTCCATGATCGATTTTCCAAGATATTCAGGATTCTCGGTAGGCTGTGCGCTTACCTCCCCAGTTTCGGTATCAACCAGTGGCTTTACCGGTGATAATGTTTTATGCTGATAGTTAATGTCGAGTTTTTCCAGCGAATGGCTGTTCATCATTCGGCTCACGGTATAATTCTCATTCAAACTAAAAGCTTTCTTTAATATTGGAGTTAAGCTCTCCGGTTTATAGCATTTTCGATAGTCAATGCTGTATTTCTCAAATCCAATTTTTTCTTGTATAAATTGACCAGAAACTATTAGGGATTCTTCAAATTGCATGTAGGTTTCGTTTTCCAATCCTATTCCCCAATAATATTTTTTTGTCTGATTGTCTTTCATTTATACTAATTTCTTTTTTTAGGGTTAATTAAAATATTTAAATCGTTTATTTTTATTCGGAAATATAAAATCAAGCCTGTTAAAATCAGGGACAAGAAACCTTATAACGGATTAAGCATAGATTTGCCTCCATTAAAAAAGTTTTCGTTTACTTTTAAAAATATAGGAATTTATATTTCAGAAATTTTGCACTTATAATAGCATAAATAGCGAATTAAAAAGTAAAATTTTATAGTAGGGTTATAAAATTAACGTTGTAATTAATCACTTTTATATCAATAATTTAAGCAGAAAAATAGCCAAATCACAACTTTTGCTATTCTTATTTTTTCTAAGTTGCAAAAGTAGTTTTTTATTATGTCATTTACAAGTAGTTAACCTCTTGAAAATCAATAAAAATTTTAGATGTTTGACAATGTGATGAATTGGTTTTATTTATTCATGATAATAAAGCACGTACGAGGAATATAACGCATCATTCCACCAGTCTTTTCGTACTTCCGAAAAATAATTATAATTTAATTTACCTGCTTGCGACTGCAATGGGTAAACCACTACGTTATTTTCTCTGTAAGCTTTATGCAGATCTGTTTCGGGAACAACCGGAACGATATGTCCGGAAAGACCTTTTTCTTTTCTTTTGGCGCAAATTATTCCAATTCCACCGTTTTTATTTACTTCATTTTGAATTTCATCAACACTAAACATTCTTTTCCATCCAAAAGAAGTTCCCCATTGCAAAAACCAGTCATGTATGGCACTGGAGTAGATACGATCAACAGTTTGCTCAAAAACAGCTTCTATTTCCTGTCCCGATAATATTTTTTCAAGAGATTCGTCTGTCCACCAGACCGTAGGAAGATATACTTTAGAGAAATAGCAATAATCATAAGAATAGACATTGCAATAGGTGTCTTCTACGGTTCTTTGATATCTAATACTTTTTTCGACATTAAGCTTGTCAATGAGTTGATGAAGGCTTTCTTTTTTAGTATCAGGATTAGTCAGATCTCTATAAGGAATAGTAGAATCCATAATAGGTGTTTCCTTCATTTCCATAGAATCTAACCGGGATTTCGGATCAGGTAATAAATCGGCTTTCTTTAGTGTATTGTTTGGTATTGTATTATCGCTCAAAGGCAATAATCCCAGTATATCTTTTTCCATTCTTGACTGCTTAAAAACGTTGGCAACGCTGCACCAATTATCTGTTTACATCATGTAATTTTGCCAACTAAAAAGTAAATATAGGGATTTTAAATTTTTTAAAGACGCATACTAAATGACAAATTGTGAAAGTTTTAAGATTGATTTTAAAACAAGATCTGTTAAATGATTGCGGATCGGATGAGTTGACAATATAAAAAGAAATGTGTGTAATGTGGTATCAAAATGATAAGATCCTATCATTTTGATAAAAAGATCAGCAATCAATAATAATCAGTGATTTTTATAAACGAATCATTAACAGCTTATTATAATGTAATTTTCTTAGTGCTATCGATATTGGTATGCGTTTCGATAAAGTATTTTTCTATTCTAAAATAAAATAGAAAAAACGGTATCAAATATGAAAAATCAGCAACTTACCATAAAACCTTCAGTCAAAGACAGATTGTCTGACACAAGTACCCTATTGCTTCAAAACGAAGATTCTGAACCGCCGGAAGATTTCAAAGTAGCAATCACTAATGCCAGCGATGCCTTTTGGATAAATGAAATTTGTGATGTTACATTATCATCTGCTTTAGCGAGAGGAACAGGGATCTCAGGCCGTTCTCCGGAATTGCTTGCAGAAAAAATGAGAAAAGGGGAGGCTGTCATTGCTTTTAGTTCAGATGGAACATGGGCGGGTTTCTCTTTTATCTCTTCCTGGGATAACGGAGAATATGTTTCAAATTCCGGATTAATAGTAGCACCTCAGTTTAGACATACTGGTCTGGCAAAAAAAATTAAAAGAAAAATTTTTGAATTAAGCCGACAAAAATATCCACATGCCAAAATATTTAGTTTAACTACAGGCTTAGCGGTAATGAAAATGAATCATGAACTTGGCTTTGAACCGGTCACTTATTCAGAGTTGACAAAAGATGATGTTTTTTGGGAAAATTGTAAATCCTGCATCAATTGTCCTGTTTTAATGAGTAAAGAAAGAAAGAATTGTTTGTGCACTGCAATGCTCTATACGCCAAAAAATCATCTAATTTCAGAGCAGTCTATAAACTAACAAAATTGATTTTTTTAAATTTTTGTATCTAAAACCCTTAAAGTTAAATAGTATAGTTAACTTTAAGGGTTTTTGTAATTGTTTTGTTTTCAGTGTTTTGTGTTAAATTACTAATCGATTAGTTAAATTACTAACAAATTAGTTGGTCTACTAATTAATTAGTAGTATCTTGCACTAAAATATTTTACAATGATAAAACTAGCCAAAAGAGAAGAACAGATTATGCAGGTGTTTTGGGATTTAAACAAAGCCTTCATACGAGATATTATTCCATTATTACCAGATCCAAAACCACATTACAACAGTGTAGCAACCATTGTTAAGATATTGGAAGAAAAAGGGTTTCTAAATCATGAAACTGCAGGAAACATGCATTGTTTTTTTCCGGTTATCAGTAGAGAAGAATACCAGCAATTTGCACTAAAGGATATCGTAAGTCATTATTTTGATAACTCTTATCCCAGAATGTTAGCCTTTTTTGCCAAAGAACAAAAACTTTCAGAGAAGGAATTAGATGAAATAGTGAACATCATTAAAAAAGATAAAATATGATACCTTACATTTTGTATAGCGCGCTTATTCTTTCTGCCTGTCTGGTCTTTTATAAGATATTGTTACAGAAAGAAACCTTTTTTTATTTGAACAGATATGTGTTGTTAACCTGTATGATCCTGGCTTTTGTTTTGCCTTTGATTCCGGTTCCGCAACAATTATCGCTTAGAAATAGCCCTGATATAAAGCATTATACAATTGCTAAAACTTCTCCTAATACGATAAACACTGCCGAGTTAAAAGAACTAACTGTAAAACAGGAGGCTGTACAGGAAACCCAACAAATCATCAATGTTGAGGTTGTATTAAAATGCCTTGTTTATTTGTACTGGTTTGGAGTAGTAGTTTTTGGACTGAATTTTTTAATGCAGGCTATTCTGTTATTGTACAGAGCATATTCCGGATCGGTAATTCAGGATGGTAAGTTTCGTATTGTTGAAATAACAGGTGATAAAGCTCCCTGTTCTTTTGCCAATAATATTTTTATCAATCCTGAAAAGTACGATTGGGACACTTACAATCAGATTTTGCTTCATGAAAAAATTCATATTGAGCAAAAACACACTTTTGATCTTCTGCTGGCTGAGATAGTAATTATTTTTCAGTGGTTTAATCCTTTTGCATGGCAATGGCGAAAAGCATTAGAAATTAATCTCGAATTTTTGACAGACGACCAAATGCTGCAGCAAGATACAGTTGAAAAAGAAAGTTATCAGTTTAGCCTGCTTAAAGTAGCGGCACCACAATTTCCATTGAGTCTTACAACCAATTATAATCAATCACTTTTAAAAAAACGAATCATCATGATGAACTCAAAAAAATCAAATGTGCACACGACATGGAAATATTTTTTCCTGTTGCCACTAATGGTTTTATTTGCCTGCCTTTTTAATCAACCGGCAGCGCAAAGTCAAAACCTGACCTCTCAAAAAGAGTCGAAAGAATCTAAAGAAGACGTGAACATTCAAAACGGAATGAAAACAGACGGAAACTGGTTTGCTACGATCAAAGGCAGTACCATTAATATTCAATTTAAAAGCGATGAAAAAGATATATCTTCAAGTACTTTTGAATTGAGTGATTTTGATAATCTTCCAAGAGATAAGCAAGGCGTATTTTCGCTAAAACGTGAAGCAGGAACCATGACTTTTACAGGAAAATTTGAAGGAGACAGAGGAATGGGAACTTACAAATTTACTGCCAATAAAGAGTATAGTACTGCAATGGTTAAAGAAGGTATAGATGTTGTAAAAGATACTGATCTTATGGTTTTCTTTATGGTAAACATCAAACAATCGTATGTTCAGATGTTAAAGAAAAACGGTTATACGAAACTGGACAAAGATCAATTGATTCCGCTTGCCGCTTTAAACATCAACGAAGCTTACATTACTTCTATCAAACAGGCAATTCCTGATATGGATCTGGAAAACATGATTCCTTTTAAATCATTGGGTGTAGACAAAGCTTATATTGAAGAAATACGTAATGCAGGTTATAAAGATTTATCTCCGGACAACATTATAGCATTAAAATCTCAGGGAATTAATGGAAAATATATTGCTGATTTCCGCAATTCTACCAAAACAGATAAAGCTAATGGGAATAATGATGATAAAGGAAATGATGCTGATATCATCGCATTTAAATCATTAGATATTGATCAGGAATTTATAAACTCTTTAAAAAAAATAGGATATAATGACCTTTCTAATAGCGACCTAATGGCGATGAAGTCGCTAAATGTAACACCGGAATATATAAACAGTTTTCAAAAAGTGGGATTCAAAAACATTAGTGTAAGTGATTTAATGGCGATGAAGTCTCTAAATATAACACCTGAATATATAAACAGCTTTCAAAAAGCCGGATACAAGAACATAAGTGAAAGTGATTTAATGGCTTTAAAATCACAAAATATAACACCGGATTTAATACAACAGTATAAAGATCTTGGTTTTAGCGATGTAAATCTCGAAGATGTTATTGGAGCAAAAGCAATTGGAGCGACACCATCTTTCATCAAATCAATGAAAGGAAAAGGACATAACTTTAAAGATTTAGGAAAGTACATTCAGCTAAAAGTTGCCGTTCAGAATTAAAAGACTAATTCTGTAATCTAATAAAACATCAGAGTTGTAAGATAAAAAAAGCCCAAACCGAAAGGAATGGGCTTTTTTTCTGATAGAAATAACCAGAAAATGTAATTATAATGAAATTGTTACATTTTTTTTAAGACTACACTTTTTCTGATAAATTTTAGAATAAAATTGCTGTTCTTTGTATCTCATATTTATTGAAGAAAATAAATAAGATAATCTTGACCGGAAATACTGTAGTACAATATTATTTTGGACATTGAGTTAAGATTAATCATCAGGTTTATGTTATGGACAACAAAAAGTTTATTTTAAGTTTAAAAAAAGGTAATGAGGCTTCTTTCAAAGAAGCTTATCTAAATTACTACGATAAACTAATAAACATTGCCAGACGTTTTAACTTTACTGTTCTGACTCCACAGGACTTTGTTCAGGAAACTTTCTTAAGGCTTTATAATAAAAGAGAGTTGCTCAATGAAGATGTTTTGTTTGATAAACAATTGTTTACTATTTGCAAAAACATCATCATCAATCATGTTAACAGAGAAAATAAAGTAATTCAGCTTGATTCTTTTCAGTTTGAAACAGTACAAGAGGATACTGAAACAGGAATTTTTGAAGAAAGAAGAGAAAAATTACATAGTTTTATAAATCTTCTTCCGGAGCAGCAACAAAAAATATTTACGTTACACAAACTGGAAAACCTTAGTTATAAGGAGATTGCAGCAATTACAGATCTTTCTGAAAAGACAATTGCCAATCATATTTACCTTGCCAGTAAATTTATTCGAAAAAAAATCGAAGACCATTAGGAACTTTTATATTCTCGTTTGTTATAGATATAAACGGAAACATAAAATGCATATTGAGTCTTATAAAACAGATATTAAAACCAAAGAAGAAGCAAGCTTTATTGTAGTTCTTCTACAGTTTGTTATTTCTGATTGTATAATGAATTTTGACCTGGAAGACCACAATCGTATTCTAAGAATCGAAACAAACAGAGAAATTAAAGAAATGGTTTATGGTGTTTTTAATAAACAGGGATTTTATTGTCAAAAAATTTAACGCTCAAAAGATATGGATGATAAGAAATTAGAGGAAGAATTGAGAAAAATATGGGATGAAACTCCTGTTGCACATTCGAATAATGAAAAAGAAGCTTCCTGGCAGGAATTCCAGTCAAAGGCATTTTCTTCAAAAAAGCAAAAAGGTAAACCTTGGCGTTATTATGCCGCTGCGGCAGCTATTTTAATTTTTGCTCTTGTAGGTACCGGAATATATTTTAAAAGCAGTCCTGTAAGCAACCATGTTACACTGGCAGAAAGTATCATTTTCGAAAATACAAGTACAGTCACAAAAACGCTGGTTTTGCCAGACAGTTCAAGAGTAGAGGTAAGTCCGAATTCTAAAATTGTATACGCGGGTAATTTTGCTGCTAATCGAAAACTTCAAATTACGGGAGAAGCTTATTTTAAAGTCAAAAAAGACAAAAAACATCCGTTTGAAGTATTTTGTAATGAAACTACAACTACGGTATTAGGAACTTCTTTTACAGTGAAAGGATTAGATCAAAAAGAAGTAACTGTAGAACTTTATGAAGGCAGCGTTCAGATGAATGTAAAAAATCAGGATCAAAAATGGATACTGAAACCCGGAGAAAAGTTTACCTACGGAAATCAAACTGCGGTGGTAACAGAATTTGACAGGTTTATGGATTTCGATAATCAAAAGCTAAGTGATGTGAGTACTTATATTGAATCGAATTACGGTTACAAAGTAATTATTCCGCAAGAATATAATAACCAGCGAATTACAGTACGAATAAATAAAAAAGAAGATTTGATAATAATTCTTCAGTTAATATCAGAAATGTATAACCTAAACTATGAAGTAAATGAAAAATTAAAACAGATTACTTTTCAATAGAAAAGAAAAGGATGTCCTAGCCGCGAAACTAAACATCCTTCCTATGAGCAGGATAGTATAAAACTGTCCCATTTAATAATATTCAAAAATACAAAATTTCATGAAGCATATAATTTCAGCATGCTTTTTTTTATTCAGTTGGTGTATGTTCGCCCAAAACATAACTGTAACTGTAGATAAAACGGTAACTCTAAAAGAATTCTTTAAGCAAATTGAAAACCAGTCTGATTTTAAATTTGCTTTTACAGATCAAATTAATACCAATCAGCATTATTTTACCAAAAAAAATACCTACAGCAATATCGGAATAAAAGAACTTATCAATGATTTGAATAAAAGTAGCACTATTCAATTTTCAATTGTAGGTAATAATATTTTTGTAAAGCAGAAATCATCCACAAAAACAGCTAAAAAAAAAAATAAGCTGAGTGGTCAGGTTCTTGATGAAAACATGGCGCCGGTTATTGGCGCAAATGTTTTCATCAAAGAACTTTCTTCGAGTGCAACAACAGATGCAAACGGAATGTTTTCTATGGAAGTGGATAGCGGAACTTATACTGTTTTAGTGAGTTATTTGGGACTAAGAAACAAAGAAAAACAAATCACGGTTTCTGATGATACAAAGATAAAAATCAACATGGATTCTGACAGCCAGCAACTGGATCAGGTGGTTATAACCAGCAACAAAGCTGTCGATGTGAGAAATACACAAATGAGTGTTAATAAACTCTCTATGACAGAAATTAAAAAAATACCTGTTGCTATGGGAGAACCGGATCCTTTAAAATCAATATTGACTTTGCCGGGAGTTACCAATGCCGGAGAAGCCTCGTCTGGTTTTAATGTTCGTGGTGGTGCTGCAGATCAGAATTTAATTCTTTTAGATGGTGCGCCGGTATATAGTGATTCGCACATGTTTGGATTTTTCTCTGTTTTTAACGCTGATATTGTAAGCGGACTGGATTTATACAAAGGTGGAATTCCGTCTAAATTTGGAGGACGCGTTTCTTCTGTTCTTGATGTAAGTCAGCAAACCGGAGATTTTGAAAACTATAAAGTAAACGGAGGAATTGGTTTAATCTCAAGCAGACTTTTAGTACAGGGACCCATACAAAAAGATAAAGGTTCGTTTATCATTGCAGGACGTGCTTCTTATGCTCATTTATTCCTAAAATTGGCAGATAATAAGAACTCGGCAATGTTTTATGATCTGAATGCTAAATTCAATTATCGTTTGGGAGCTAACAATTCTATTGCATTTTCAGGATATTTTGGAAACGATGTTTTTGATATAAACGATCGTTTTTCAAGTACGTTTGGAAATACTATGGGAATCCTAAGCTGGAAACATAAATTTTCAGAAAATTTAAATACAAACCTTTCTGTTTTCTACAGTGACTATAAATTCAATCTGGGTTTACAGATGGAAAACTTTAAATGGAATAACAATATTCAGACTTCAGGTCTTAAATATGGATGGAACCATACAATATCAGATAAGTTTAAACTGAATTACGGAATCGACGGTCAGTATTATAACTTTAACCCCGGAACTGTAGAACCTACAAGTCCTGATTCTCAGTTTAATTACAAACAACTGGACAGGAAATATGCTTTTGAATCATCAGTTTATCTTGATTTTGAAAATCAGCTGACCAAAAAACTAAACTTTCGTTACGGACTTCGTTACAGTATGTTTTATCGTTTAGGTAATGAAAATATTAATACGTATGAAGACGGAAAAGCAGTAGTATACAATCCGTTATATCATATTTATGAAAAAGGTACTCCAACAGGAAGTATAGCTTACGGAAAAGGAAAAACGATAAGCAAATTTGACAACTTCGAGCCACGTTTAGCCTTATCATATGCCTTTAATGACGATGCTTCTGTAAAGGCAAGTTATAACAGAATGGCGCAATACATTCATATTTTGTCTAATACGCAGTCTCCATTGCCAACCAGTATCTGGACACCTAGCGGACCTTTTACAAAACCACAATTGCTGGATCAGTATGCAGTAGGATATTTTATGAATTTTAAGGATCGTGATTATTCTTTTGAAGGAGAGTTGTTTTATAAAAAGATTCAAAATCGCATCGACTACATTGATGGTGCAGATATATTGGCAAATAACGAAATCGAGCAGGTTATCTTAAACGGAAAAGCCAGAGCTTATGGTATGGAATTGTTGTTGAGAAAAAACACCGGAAATTTTACCGGATGGATTTCTTATACATTGTCAAGAGCAGAACAAAAAACGCCGGGAAGAACTCCTCAGGAGCCTGGAATTGCGAATGGTGACTGGTATTTATCCGGATACGATAAATTGCATAACCTGAGTATTGTAGGCAGTTATGAGTACAGTCCTAAGTGGTCTTTTAATGCTAATTTTACCTTACAATCAGGTCAGCCTGTAACGTATGCTAATGGTTATTATGAATTTGGCGGAATCAACATACCAAATTATTCGCTTAGAAATGAAAACAGATTACCACTTTTTCATCACTTAGACCTTGCAGCAACTTATACACCTAAACCGGATAAAAAGAAAGGATGGCAAAGCTATTGGGTATTTAGCATTTATAACATTTACAACAGAAAAAATGCTGCTTCGATGACATTTGCAACAAATGCTGATACGGGAGTAAATGAAACCAGACGACTTTCTATTTTCGGAATGGTACCTGGGATTACTTATAATTTTAAATTTTAATGAATATGCAAAGTATTAAAATGTATACTTTTAAAAATAAAGCACTGGTTTTATTCAGTCTTCTTTTTGTGCTGTTTTTTTCATCGTGTGAAGATGTCGTAAACCTTGATTTAGAAACTGCTGATCCAAAATTAGTTATAGATGCTGAGATTATCTGGAAAAAGGGAACAAGCGGTAACGAGCAGACCATAAAAATCAGTAAAACAGCTCCTTATTATAATAATACAACACCAAAAGTTTCCGGTGCAAGGGTTAGAGTTGAGAACAGTAAAGGAGATGTTTTTACTTTTAATGAAACCACTCCGGGCTCTTATGTATGTACGAATTTTGTTCCTGTTATAGATATGGATTATGTATTGTATGTCGAAGCTGAAGGACAAAAATTTACAGCTGCAGAAAAGCTGACTTCTGTTACACCAATCGATAAAATAGAGCAAAATATCGTTCCGGATTTTTCGGGAAAAGATGTAATAGAGCTAACATTTTATTATAAAGATCCGGCAGATCAGGTCAATTTTTATCTAACAGATTATAAGAGTTCTTTCTTGCTTTTTCCTGAATATGAATTAACAAAAGATGATTTTTTTAATGGAAATCAGGTAAGCACACGTTTCTCAAACGAAGATATGAAAGCCGGAAATACAGTAGAGATTACACATCGTGGTATTTCGAAGAAATTCTATAACTACATGAACTTGATTTTGGAAGTATACGGAGGAAGTCCGTTTTCGATTCCGCCGGGTAATATCAGGGGAAATATCATAAACACAAACGATTCCAATAATTTTGCTTTTGGTTATTTCAGGCTTTGTGAAGCAGATAAAGTTTCTTATTTGGTAAAATAAAGATTAGGTTTTTAATATTGATTTGTAATGGCATCTGGCATATAAAGAAATTTATGTCAGGTGCTTTTTTTATTTTCTATAAAATAGCTGATTTAGGTTAGTCATTTTCAAATTTAATTTTTTCAAGTTAATAGTGTGAATGTAGTGTCTGATTGATAAATAAAATTTGCTAGTTTTACTAAAAAACAAATCATGATAAAAAGAATATTATATCTATTTCTGGTTTCAATTGCTGTAATTTCATGTAAAAAAGAAAACGAGGTAAAACATATTAAAACTTCTTTTGGAGTAGTAACAAATCTTAAGGGAACAGATTTATTTTCTAATAATGATTTATCTCAAAAAAAAGATCATTTAAATTATGCAGCTAAAGTCGAAATCATTTCTTTTGATACTGTAAAGAAAATTTCAAAGATTTTATACAACCGTCAGGAATTTTATGCAAATAGTGCGGATATGGAGTTGCTTTCTAAAGAAGAAAACGATAAAAGTTATTTTACAAAAGACTGTTATTGTTTAATGGGCTTGAAAGAAATAAAGACAATTAACTATCCTACGAAGTATGATACAGTATATTATTTTATAAAAGACAATAAAATACGATTTATAAAAGAAGTATCCTGTTATAAACCTGACTATGAAACTTATATAATGCATGATATAGAAATGAGCAAAGAAGATTATAATTCTGCCGGACCAAATTTTTATTCATATGTTACAATTGACAGAAATAATTTTTTGATGGGTACTTTTTTTACAGATCAAAATAAATCTTATTTAGAATGTTATAATAAAAAATCGACTTACGAAGTTGCTAAAAACTCCAGTAAACTGTCTGAATACTACAAAACTGAAGATTTTAATTATGCTATGAGTTTATTTAATGCAGATCTTTTATTTGCAAAAATTGACAATGAAAATTTTGTAAAATCTTTAGATAATTTTGACTACAAAAAAGAAGATATTTATATTGAACAGGGTGATTTGAGTTTAGAAAAAAATATTAATATAAAATTGTATAGTTTAAATAATTTAGAACCTGTTGCCTACAATGATTATACAATATTTTTTAATTATTTGAGAGAGTTTAGAATTGTTAAAAAAGATGGTAAGAAAAGATATTTTGTAAAAATCAATGTAGTAGAAAATGAAAGTTCTAATATAGCGGGAGAATATTATATTGACTTAAAAGAAATTGCAACGTTTGCTTCAATAGCCGATTAATCTAATAAATTTATTTCAAAAATGAAGAATAGTATAAAACTAGTTGCCCTTTTATTTTTGTTTAATAATTGTAAAAAGGAAACTAAAAATGATTTTAATAAAACTGATATAAAAAATGAAAAAGTTGAGAAAGTTGAAATTCAACATGCTAACAATGATCAACTAAATAATTTTATTGGAGATTACGAATATAAAAACACCAACAATCCTAAGGAAAGTCTTTTATTGATTTTGAAAAAAACAGATATTAAAAGCGTTCCTGATTTTGAAGGATATTCCTGGGAAGAGAAAAATGAAAAGGGAGAAGTTGCCGAAATGACGCTAACAGGATTTTTTTACGGAAATACAGATTTATTCGACGAAGAAAGAGAAGGTTATGCTCCAGGTTTTTTTGTTGTGAATGTTCAGGCTGAACCATTAGAGGAAAATTTATTAAAAGTAAATGTAAAATTAGATACTTCGGATATTTTGTCAAATCCTGTTGAGCCGCCCATGACATCTGCAAAAGAAGCTTTAGGAAAAGGAAATAAAAAATGGGAGATAACAGAGATGAATATCGCCAAAGAACTTATTTTTGAAATGAAAAATTCAAAAGAGCTAATATTAAAATCTGATTCAGCCTTGGATGAAAAAATATTTAAAAAGACAAGATGACCAAAAAAGAAATTGATTGATATTACTCTCAAAGAAGGAGATAATTTTCAAATTTTTGACCCTAAAGATTATGATAGAAAACATCAAAATGATGAAAATAAATCTTTAGATATGCTATCATAGATCTATAATCTAATCACAACTTGCACCGTATAAGTCTAATCCTCCAAGAAGTATTGTTTTAAATGTATTGTCTTTTTGGAGAATGAGTATTCTTCTTTCAGGAAATTGACATTTCGATTTACCTGAAATTTTTCCCCATAAAAAATCATCATTATAAGTAAAATATGCAGGACCTATATTAGCATAAACTTTTGTTTTAATGCTATCGTCATATCTATAAACTACACTGTCGTCAAATTTTTGAATTTTTCTTTGAATTTCAAAATAATTTTTTCCATAATTAAGTTTTAATGGTTTGTTTGTACAGAAAAGAGGTTTGCCATTTTTTGCGGTATCAAAATTTTTAATAGTTAGTCCAATAAAACTTTCTCTGCAATCATCAATTCTACAAATTACTTCGTCTGCAGTCATTACTGAAAAGCCTTTAGTTCCATAAACATAATATTTTGGATCGATAATTTTTCTTATCTCATTCTCCAATCTTGTACTTTTAATAAGCTTAACGATTCCTAAAGTGTCATAATATTCAATTTTTCTAATTTTTACAGATGAGGGATTATAAAAGGCAGATTCTAATGAATCTGTTTCATTTATCCTGGTATAAATTTTTTGATATTGAGATATGCTATCAGATTCAAACATTGTAATAACAATTGCTGTTGTATTGTTTGCCAGATCATAAACAGGATAAATTGTGTTATTTGTTATTTCTGATTCTAATTTTTTAGTATCATCTGTTTCTTTCTTTAATGAAATATTCTTTTCTTCTTTATTTTTATTCTGGCAAGAGATAAAAAGAGAAAATGAAATTATGAAAACTAGAATAATTGTTTTTCGCATTGGAAGTTTTTAAATTATCAAATGGTTTTGAAATGTTTTATAAATTTGATTAACAGCAACTTATAACAGATACTGCTTTTTTAAGTTTTTTTGAATAGCCAATATAAGAAGTATCTTCTTCTGCAAGTGAAATGCTGAACAAAGGTCTTTTATCATTTTGGCATTCTATAAATACATCATAATTTTCAAAGTTTTCTCTTGATTCTCCCAAAACAGGATCCTTTTTTATTTCATTTTTATCAGATATATCCGTTAGCGAATTGATGTCTAATATTTCTTTGGCTCGGTTCAGGATATTTTTTTCCAATTCTTCATCGCTTTTAATAAATTCTAAATCATAACCATTTACAATGTATCTTGTGGTAAAAGATCTTTCGTATATCAATTGCCCTGCATTATTAAAAATTTGAAATACGGATGTAGTCTGATTTATATTTCCTTTAGGAATAGTAAAAATGAATTTATCATCAGTTGATAAATCTGAAAATTTCGCAAATACAGAGTCTTTGAATTGTTCTCTAATTACGGTATTACTATCATCAAAATATACCGTTTCAATTGTTTTTACGGTGTTTAGAGTATCCTTTTTGGTTTGAATATCTTTTAAGCTGTCATGTGCAATTGCAGTCTTCTTGATTTCATGCTTTTCAGATCGATTGCAGGCATAAAAAAATAAAATAGCTAAGAAAAAAAATAAAGTGTTTTTAAACATGGTTGATGGTTAGATAGAGTTATAATGAAATTAAATATACATAAATCTTTTAGGCTGTCTTAGTTTTTAATAAGTCTGTTTTGAAGTAAAAATTTTAGACAAATTATTGTGTTTTATCTTTTGGTCTGTTTAATAATTTCTTTTAAAGTCAGCCATTGTTCCTTTTTGATAGTTTCGTGTCCGCTTTCCTGAGTATGATGACCTGTAAAAAATAACACAGGCATTTGTTTTTGCGATTTTGGGTCGTTTTCCTCGTTACCATCTCTGATGATTTGATGGTTTAAAGAGCAAAATAATTCAGTAACAGTTCCATTTGTTCTTGCTTTTATATTCTTAATATCCCACGGATAACCCCAATATTTTTTTTGATTTTCAATTATAACCGGATTTATATAAAGTAGTGTAGATATTTTTCCGGTTAATAAATTTAAATCTGTAATTGTATAGTTTGCTCCCTCTTCGTCGCCAACTGCTTCAAACATTTCAGGCTCAGGATCGCTGTCTAAATTGATAAACCAGCGATAATAAAAACCATCTGTATAATGTTTTGCTTTTCTAATAGTTTTATAGTCTGATGAAACCCAGTATTCATTACCAATACCAAGTGAGTCAACTTTGGCCTGACATATATAATCAGGAATATTATCACCTGTAAAATCGATTGCTTCTACATTTTCAATTTTTTCCTCAATAAACTTTGCAAGTTGATCTGTTACAGGTATCTTTTTTGACTTTATAAAGTAAACGTCTTGAAATGTTTTTGATGAATCTGCTGTTGCAATTTCATTAGTACTTTTTGCTTTTTGTTCTGTAGTGTCTGAATTTACAGCATCTTTTTCGGTTTTTAAAGTGTCTTTGCACGAAATGAAAAGTCCGGATAAAACGGCGAATAGTAAAAATTTCTGTATCATAAATGTCTTTGACTTTAAAATTTTATTTCAATCTCGTAAATCATTAAAATTCGATTGAAAGATGATATATCCTCTTTTAGAAATACAATAGTACTATTTTTTTAGGTTTGTTGAGAAATAAACTCATTAGCTAATTTTTTCAGAATACAATATGATTTGTCCGATATTCCCCCTTTGCTTGTCTTAAATGTACTGTAGGCTTGGTAATTAAATATTTATATTTGTTTATGAAACTTAACTAATACTGAAAATGGAAAAAATCGAACATATCAATTACATCAAAGCACCTCTTGAAGATGTTTATAGCGCATTGACAACTCAGGAAGGACTTGGAGCTGTCTGGACAGAAGAGTTAATTGTAAAAGCAGAATTAGGTTTTGTCAACGAATTTAATTTCGGGGATAATGATAATACAAAAATGAAGATAATCGAATTATCTCAGAATAGAATAGTATGGGAATGTATAGCATCTGACCCGGAATGGATTGGAACAAAAATTTCATTTGACCTGATACAAAAAGAAAAAGTAACGGCAATTGTACTCAAACATTTTGACTGGCGCGAACTGACTGAATTTTACCAATGGTGTAATTACAATTGGGCAATGTTTTTATTGAGTCTTAAAAGTTATTGTGAAGATGGGGAAGGAACGCCTTATCAAAAACGCAAATTCTAACTTTATTAGATTGTGAAATAGAATAGAAAAAAGTAAAAGCCCACTCAGGAGAGTTGGGCTTTTAGTTTAGTATGCTAATTTATGCATGTACTTTTTCTTTTATTTTTTGAATGATTTCCAGAGATCTGTGTTCAAAAACAGACTGATCTACAGGTACAACAACAGATTCAAATAGTTTCATTAAATCCTCAGAATGATTTGATACTTTTTTTGTCTGAATGTTAAACGGAATAAACTTTATCCATAGAATTGCCTTTAACTCGGTTTCGGCTTCATTCCACATTTTCATTTCAACCAACAAAAGATTATCGGCATACTTAATGAGTTGTGATTCAATAACTACTGTTTCCATAGTTGAAGCCGGTTTCAGGTAACTAATTTGATTAGAAGCAACTACCCAGCTTAATCCTGTTGTTTTCATGTATTTAAATACATCAAGATCGTAATGCTCTGCAATTTGATCTTCACGGGTATTAATAAAGTATTCTAAATACTTTGAGTTGTTTAGATGATTAAAAGGATCGCAATCCTGAAATCTAATTTTTCTTTTGGTTTTTAATATTTTTTCCATTTTACAGAGATATTATATCACATACCAATCGGTATCTGACGGGTTAAATTTTTTTTATTTCCTGATAGCATTAATTATTGAGCTGTCTATAAAGTCCATAGCATTGTCAATATAACTTTGATCATTATGTGTAAATGCCAAAAGTGAACTTCCTTCAATGAGAGATAAAAATATTTTAGCATACTTGACAGGATCAGTATTATGCTGAATTTCATCATTTGCAATACCTTCTTCAATGATATTAGTAAGGCCTGAAGTAAATTTTTGAGATAAATTTTGTGCTGTTTTAAATAACAACGGATTGATAAATTTAGTATCAATTCCAGCCCTCAACATAGGGCATCCACCTCTGTCTTTCACTAAATCATAATAGCTACGATGATAATTTGTAATTGCATACAACTTATTTATACTGCCTTGTGTATTGGCAACAAGTTTAAACAGAGGAGTTATAGCAAGGTTTATATTGAGTTGAAATGACTTTAATGCCAGATCTTCTTTATTTGTAAAATTGCAGTAAATAGCACCTTTGGTCAGACCAGTTGCATTTGTAATATCAGTAAGGCTGGTTCCAATGTATCCTTGTTTATTAAAAATAGGAGCGACTTTATCTAATATAAATTCAGAAGTATTCATGGCTTAATGAAATAAGATTCAGAACAAATATAATGATAAATACCGATCGGTATGTAACAAAAATCAACATTTTAAAATTTTTATCAGAAAATCAAAGCTCAAGCCAATAAAAATCAAACTTTACAGGATTATTTTTTATTTATAAAGAAAGTGGGTACGTTACGAAATGGGTACAAAAAAACTCTAATTTATAATTAGAGTTTTTTTAGTAATTAGTGCAGAAGCAATTATTTAATAAACTTCAGAATATCGTTATTGATCGTATCAGCCTCTGTTGTTGGCATACCATGAGGAAATCCGGGATACGAAATTAGTTTTCCGTTTTTCAACAGTTTAGCAGCTCTGTGCGCCTGATCATAAGGAACAATCTGATCATCTTCTCCATGCAATACCAGAACCGGAATTTCTAAACTCTTTAAATCTTCTGTAAAATCTGATTCAGAGAATGCTTTTATACCTTCGTAGTGAGCTAAAACAGAACCCATCATTCCCTGACGCCACCAATTATGTTTAATACCTTCCTGAACTGTTTTTCCTTCACGGTTCCATCCATAGAAAGGAATCGGAAAATCATAAAAATACTGTGCTCTGTTAAATCCTGTACCTTTTCTTATTTCATCAAAAACAGACAATGGCACACCTTCAGGATTTGTTTCAGATTGGATCATTATTGGTGTTACTGCGCTAATTATTACTGCTTTGGCAACACGTTCTTTTCCGTATTTTGCAGCATAACGTATTACTTCGCCACCACCTGTGGAATGTCCAACATGTATAGCGTTTTTTAAATTAAGAGCAGCTGTCAATTCTGCTACATCTGCTGCGTAGGTTTCCATGTTGTTTCCCTCAGCACTTTGTCCTGAACGCCCATGTCCGCGTCGGTCATGTGCAATAACACGATATCCTTGTTTAAGGAAAAACATCATTTGGGCATCCCAGTCATCGCTGGATAATGGCCATCCATGATGAAAAACAATTGGCTGTCCTGTTCCCCAATCTTTATAATAAATCTCTGTTCCGTCTTTTACTGTAATTGTGCTCATTTTGTTTTGGTTTTAGATTAATAAATTTTAAAAGAAAATTTTCTAACTGCGTATGTAATTAAATAGCTGTTTAATGTACTGGCTGTTGTCGAATTTCTGATACAAATTTAGATACACAGTAAAGTCCTGTCGATTAATCTACATTAAGAAATAAATGTTTATACCAAATTTCCTGACCACATTTAATATTTTGTATTCTCTAAAAAATTTTGGCTGTATTGACAACCGGCTTAAAATAATTCCAGTTGGTTATTTGGATTAGCAGGTTTTGCTTTGGGAGGTTTTGCTTTGGGAGGTTTTGCATCACCAAAAACAGTTTTCCCGCCATATTTGTATGATTCATCACGTTCTCTCTGAATCAAGGCGTCAAAGTTTGCATTGGGAGTAAAGCTTTCTTCGGCTTTTTTTGAGATTTCAGATAATTTACGAATGGCTTCTATTTTATCACTATTACCAATTTTAGCACGATTAATTGCCTTTTGTAAAGTATTTATAGTCTCATCATATATTTTTACCGGAACAGGAAACGGATGTCCGTCTTTTCCTCCGTGAGCAAATGAAAAACGTGCAGGATCTTCAAATCGGGTAGGAGTGCCGTAAATGATTTCGCTAACCAGTGCCAACGATTGTAAAGCTCTTGGTCCCATTCCTTTTAAAAGTAATAGTTCTTCAAAATCTTCCGGTTTATTTTCATGAGTAGTCCAGAGCATTGCGCCCAGTCTTTTCATATTGACATCTTCCATTCTCACATCATGATGCGCAGGCATAGCAAGATATTGCATTTCCTTTATGATTTTTGCCGGTGATTCTTTCGATAATTCTAAGATGCCTTCTCTCGATTTTGCGGCTTCTCCGGCAGTAAGGTTTAAAATACTACCTTGATTTTCACCATAAATAAAGGTATGAGGTTCATTTATAAAAGATTTTACATCAGGCGAATGCCAGTGATATCTTCTGGCTGTTTTAGAGTCAGGGTTCATTCCTTGCTGAATAACAGCCCATTGCCCTTTATTATCAACAATAAAATTATGTTGGTATAACTGAAATCCATCCTGAATAGCTGTGTTATCAACTTTGGCGGCAAGCCTGCTGCAATTTGCAAGAGTATTGCCATCAAGCCCTGTTTTATCCCCTACAAATAAAAGTTCCTGTGGTGTTAAAAGGGAATGTTTTCCTTTGCCTTCGCAGATATATATACCTAATTCTTTTGAATGCGGGTTTACTGATTTTTTTAATGCGCCAAGTACAGAAGTTGTAATTCCGGATGAATGCCAGTCCATTCCCATCACGGCACCAAAACTTTGAAACCAAAACGGGTTACTTAGTTTACTGATCACTTCGGCAGTAGAAAATTCCAGGGCAATAGTTTCTACAATAGCAAAACCAAGTTTAGACATTCGCTCAGAAAGCCATAATGGAACCTGTCCATAATGTAAAGGAAGATCTGCTGTACCGGAACGTTTCATCTGATGAGTTTGAATTTATACAAAAATACGTAAAAATACTTCGTAGCGTATGATTTGCTCTGTAGTTTGACAATACAGATTATCGCTATTTAATTAAAATTCAGGATTCAAAAAGCTAAATTTAGAAGTGCCCTTTACATTTTTTGAAAAAAGTTAAGAAGTAAAAAAAACTATTCGTTGATTTTTATAGATTTGTAAAATCTAAGCATTTCCAAAAATTAGTTGAGAAACTATTATAAAATCCGAAGACAATGAAATCTGTTACCTCTATATTTTTATTTTTAATGCTTGTCTGTTCGAACTCTTACTCACAATTGAGTTCAGATAAAATATTCGAAAGCTTTAAACAAGGAGAACGGACAAACTGCTCATCTATTGCTTTTATCAAAGCTTCTTTAAATGTTTATGGATTAGACAGCCTTTTTGTTATTGAAAATGTAAACGATAGTTTGCATAAAATAACATTAAAAAACAACGCATCCTTTGAGTTGAAGAAAGAAGAAATACATAAAGCTAAAATTTCTGCCGGTTTTGTATACATCAAAGACAATAATGAAAGCGAAAGAATAACAGACTATGCGGTATTAACTTATGCTGTAATGGCAAAATACAAGCAAATTATTGATAAGGAATCGACTTTTGACAGAGCATTAGAGGATTTAGAAGATGGTGCAGTATATACACCAACCATTTATAAATATTTAGGTTTTTCAATAGGCAAACAGATACAAAAACTAAAACGACAATCCGGAAGTGAATTTTGTGGAGTTGTTGCGTGGTCAACAGCACATGCTGTTTTTGTTTGTGAAGAATTTATGGATTACTATGGCACCAGAAAAAGTATATGGATAAAGTATCCGGGACGTTTCAGAATCATCAAGTCATAAAAGAAAGATTCTTTTTTTTAGTATAAATTGTATTATTTTTCTTCTAAAATTAATTTGTTAAAATTTTTATAAAAAAAAGAAATCAATACAGTTGCAAATTAAGTTAATTTATATATTTTTGTTTTTATCAAAAACAAATGACCCCAACAAAATGAACAGCAAGATTATAATACTAAGTATCCTTTTCTTCTTGACAACAGGTGCAATTTCTGCACAGGCAAAAAACGCCCCAAGAAGTATTATCAGTACAACCGCGTTAATCCGTAAATACCATGATCAAAAAGAATTGAGTGGTATGCAAAAAGGAGAACTTCTGGAATTGTACATTGAGCGTATTAAAGTTTTAGTAAAAACGCTCCCTTACATTGCTTTGGTAACTAAACCAGGTGTTACAATGGCAGACCTTGGTATTCCGGACGATGGTGACCACAAAAAAATATTAGATGCTCAGGCAGTAGGAACTACAACTTTCTTAGATACTACAGTAGAGTTTCAAAGAAAAATGATGCCTTACTCTGATAAAGGAAACCTTATCGCGGCAATCTTATTCTACGAAAACACATTAAAGTCT
This sequence comes from Flavobacterium chilense, assembly GCF_001602525.1. GTDB lineage: Bacteria > Bacteroidota > Bacteroidia > Flavobacteriales > Flavobacteriaceae > Flavobacterium > Flavobacterium chilense. The sequence continues at coordinate 794,010 of NZ_LSYT01000001.1, read as the reverse complement.
TTACACGAATTCAACGAATTGAACGAAATGTAATAACATAAGATCATAAAATTTAAAAACCTCCAAAGTCATTTGATTTTGGAGGTTTTTTTATTTGAAATAATTTGTCTGCAATGAGGATGTTTTACTTTATCCAGCCCGTTTTTTTTCTCCATTCGATGATTTCCTGTTTTCGTTTTTCCTGATCTTTTGATGGGGATTGATTTTCTTCTGCAATACGTTTACGCATGATTTCTATTTGATCTTCTAAAGTAGGAAGGCCTATTTGTTTTCTTCTTTGATTTACTTTGGTTAAATCATCAAAATAGTTAGGGCTTAATTCTCCATTTTCATCCCAATCAAACTGAGTTCCGTAAAGTTGTGGTTTATCTTCAAAAACAGCAATTCGATCAGTCAGGTAAGCTAAGTTTATTGGATTTGCTTTATTCTTAGTAATGGCTTTTTTTAATTCTTCTGCGCATTTTTTCATGAATTCCGGCTGTCCAATAGAGTGTTGTATAATGAGCCATGCTGCTTCGCTGGCTTCAGTGCCTACTTTATCAATTGTTGGATAACCTATTGTATCGATTATATCATTTAACAACTGAGCATTTTTGTTGTGTAGTTTTTCTATCTCCTTGTTATAACCATCTGAAAGCTCTTTTTTTTCTATAAGACTTTCTCTGAGTTTTAAATCAGCATTTTTTAATTCAATAATTCTTTCAGCAAAAATATTATAGTTCATTATTGTAGAGATTTAAGGAAATTAATCATAAGTTTTATAATTAGATATCGATAGTATAGATTATAAAATTAAGGCTATTTTTTTATTGTATACTGCAAAGAGATAATGTTTAAATTTTATGAGATTGATAAATCAACCTTAAGTGCAGTCATTTTTTAAATTCGTATAATTGATTAATTAAGATTATATCAGCTCTATTATTTTTTAAGGTACTATAATAAAGTATTTCTATTATTGAGTTTTAAAAAAGAGAATGTCATTAAAAATAATATTAATTTTTTCCATATTCTCAATCTTTGGCTTGCATTATGAACTTTTAAATCTATATCACTTCTTGATTTTTTATTTTTAAATAAATTACCAATGTGTTGATTGTTAGTTGTTTGTGTTTTAAATAATTTGTTTAAAGTCTTGATTTTTAATGCATCTTTTTTTTAATTTCTTTTTTAGATCTAGTTTCGTTATAGCCTTATTTATAGGAACTTACTAACTAAAAAACCGAAATTATGAATGAACAATTACATGTTATTTTTTTTAAAAGAGCGAAATATTTTCATATAATATGGATTTTTTTTGTCCTCTTAACCTCAAATTTATATGCACAGCGTGGTTATTATGACGCACCATATAAAAGGTATGAAGCCAACTTAGGTCAATTGTCTAATGGAGCCACGGTTACTTCAAAATCATACATACAGGCTTATCTTCAATCTGAAGCCTCAGATCAGCAATGTGTAAACATGTCGGCAACCAATGCTACGGTGCAATGGACACTTTCAGAAGCAGCAGACGGACTTGTAATTCGCTACAGTGTACCTGATGGACAAACGGGAACTTTGGGCGTGTACAACGGAAGCACAAAAATTACAACACTTACACTGACTTCGACCTGGTCCTGGGAATATTTGTGGAGTAACGGAAACCCAAATAATACAGGAATTACAAATCAAAATCCAAGAATGCGATTTGATGAAGTACGCTATAAACTTCCAAGTAAAATAGCTGCATCAGGAACGTTAAGACTGGTAAGAGAAACAGGTAATATCCATTTGGATTTTGCAGAAATGGAACCTGTTTCAGCGATCGTTACAGCTCCGGCTGGTTCAGTGACTTATACAGGAAACGGAAGCGATCTTCAGACTTTTATTGATGCAAACGGAGGTAAAAAAATATTTGTTCCTGCCGGAGTTTTTAATGTTAATCGTGAATTGTATTTTGGCTCTGCCAACACTTCATTAATTGGTGCCGGAATATGGTATACCCAGATTAATTTTACCAATACCAGCAGCGGTAACGGAGGATTAAGAGCAAACGCAAGCAATATTTCGTTTAGTGATCTTTATTTGACAACCAATTCTGCTTCGAGAAGTAATTCTTATAAAGCCATAAATGGTGTTTTTACTTCTGGTTCAACAATAAAAAATATTTGGGCAGAACATTTTGAATGTGGCGCCTGGATTGCACAATATAATGTTGGCGGACCGGCAATTGCCGATGGATTTACTTTATCTAATTGTCGTTTCAGAAACAATTACGCGGATGGAATTAATCTTTGTAAAGGAACTGCAAATGCCATTGTTGAACATTGTAATTTTAGAAATAACGGTGATGATGATCAGGCGATCTGGTCTGCTGATGGTCTGGAATGTGTTAATAATACTTTTAGATACAATACTTCAGAAAACTGCTGGCGTGCTTGTGGTTTAGCTATTTATGGCGGAAAAAATAATAAAGCTTACAATTTAATTATAAAAGATAATTTAGAAGCAGGTATCAGAGTAAGCAATAATTTTCCGGGAGCACCATTTAATAATGATGGCATGCACGAAATACACGATATCACAGTATCGACTTGTGGAACTTTTAATGATACGTACAACAATCCGGTAGCAGCAGTAGATATTTTTAGTGCTACTAATGCAGGATCTCAGGTTAAAAATGTTCAGCTTTATAATATTGACATTTTAGATTCAAGAAATGATGCTATTTCTATAAGTAAAAGATCAGGAGATGGTATTTATAACCTTAGTTTTAAAGATATAACAGTTAACGGAACCGGTAAAGAATTTCCAAATAACAATGCACTTAACAGAAACTGGGGCAGAGGTTATTTTGTACTTATTGCAGGTTCTCCGGCTGGAAACGGAACTTATTGCAACATGAATTACTCTAATAGAGGAGGTAATGCAGCATCTAATGAAGAAACCAGTGCAATTGGTACATTTTCATGGACAGCGGCTTCTAATTGTTCAGGAACACCAATTGTTGCGGTTACAGGAGTAACAGTTTCACCAACAACAGCGACTTTAGGTGTTGGTGCAACACAGCAATTAACTCCAACTGTTGCTCCGGCCAATGCAACAAACAAAACAGTAAGTTATAGTTCTAATAATTCTGGTGTAGCAACCGTAAATGCATCAGGTTTAGTAACAGCCATTGCTTCGGGATCTGCAACGATTACTGTAACAACTCAGGATGGTGCTAAAACTGCGACTGCTGCAATCACGGTAAATTCATCAAATGTTGCGGTAACAAGTGTAAGTCTTAGTCCTTCATCGGTATCATTAGCGGTTGGGGCAACACAACAATTAACAGCAACGGTTCTGCCATCTAATGCTACTAATAAATCAGTAAGTTACGCTTCAAATAATACAGGTGTGGCAACAGTTAATGCAACAGGTTTGGTAACAGCTATTTCAAACGGAACTGCAACGATTACAGTAACAACCGCAGATGGAAATAAAACAAGCACGGCTGCAATTACGGTTAGCACAGCAACCGGAAACTATTTTACCATTAAAAATAAATGGACTAATAATTATTTATACGATGCAGGAGCTAATGTAGGTTACGGAACTACTGTTGCAAACAATAATTACAAATGGGAAAAAGTTGCCGTTGATGCCACTTATTTTATATTAAAAAATGTAGGTACCGGAGATATAATGCATATCGAAAACTTAAACGGAGCTGTACAATGTACAGCAGGATCATCTGACTGGTGGAGTGCGCAATGGTCAAATGAAAATGTAGATGGTACCTGGGTGAGAATTAAAAACAGATGGCAGACAGGAAGCATGATTCATATCGAAAATCTAAATGGTTCTGCACAGTATGCCGGAGCTCAAAACAACTGGGAAAGTGCGCAATGGCAGTTTCAATCTGTTTCTACATCAAAAAAAGCAGATCTTAATGTGGAAGAAGTAACAGCCGGGGATAATATTGCAATTAGTATCTATCCGAACCCGGCAACCCACAATGAATTTAATATTGTTCTGCCGGAATTAAAGTCGGGAGATGCAGCTACAATTACTGTTACGGATATGAATGGAAGAAAAGTTTTGGTAAAGAAACTAAATGTTTCTTCAAAAATCAATCATGATTTGGCTTCAGGAATATATGTTGTTACTGTAAATGCTGGCACTTATAATGTTTCTAAAAAACTCATTGTAAAATAAATAATCATACTAATTTTAAACAACCTCCAAAGTCATTTGATTTTGGAGGTTTTTTTTGATGCTGAATTATGAAATGAAAAAATAGTACTGTAAATACTTATTCAGGTTTATACCTCTTTTACATTTGCAGCTTTTAGCATTAAATAGTGTAGTTCTATATTTTGCACAAAAGGCTTTAGCAGCTCAGCACCCGGACCAAAAGCCGCAAGCTCAACATAATCACCGGAGTGGTCCATACTGATCCATCCTACATTATTATGTTTTTTCTGAATTTCTGAATACGCTTTAAAAGGCAGTTTTTTGTAATTGTAAAGTCCGGTTTCCTGCTTTTCAAGTCCGGAATAAAAGTTCAATAAATATTTAGCTTCATCGTCTGTAAGGCTAATTTTATTGGTTTGGTATATCCAGTCTTTAATCTGCTGCAAATTAAAATCGGCATGAATAGCATTCAGGATATACTCATTAGTGTATTTATAATCTGCGATGCTGTTGAAATTTTTTACTGCATCGGCTCCATATATAAGCCCCGGATTTGCATTTCCGTGGTCTGTTGTTATGATAACCAGAGTCTCACTATCTTTTTCGGCAAAATCAATCGCCGTTTTTACGGCTTCATCAAAAGCCAGCTGATCGTGTATCAACGCTGCAATATCATTGGCATGTGCTGCCCAGTCAACTTTTCCGCCTTCAATTAAAAGCACAAAACCATCTTTATGATCTTTCATCTGATTGATTGCTGCAAGACTCATTTCTGCCAGAGTCGGAGTCTGCTGTAATTCAGGAATGTTGGTTCTGTCTATCGAATAGGGAAGTGCTCCAGATGCAAAAACACCCAATGTTTTTGTTCCTTTTTTTACTTTTTCTAAATCTGATTTTTCTTTTAAAATCTGATACCCTTTTTGTTCGTAAATTTTATAGATATCTTTTTTGTCGGATCTTTTTGAAGGGTTGAAAAATTCATCACCGCCTCCCATCATAACATCAAGACCAAGATTCGCATACATTTCTGCAATTTCGTTTTCGGCATTTCTGCTGTCTGAATTCACACAGAAACCAGCCGGAGTAGCATGGGTAATCGTGACAGTAGTTACACATCCGGCTTTTTTACCTGCATTTTTGAATTTTTGCCATATCGGAAGGTATTTTTCTCCATTAGGTCCTATGTTTAGAACACCATTTTTAACGCGGTGTCCTCCGCCAAAAGAGGAGCTTGCGGCTGCAGAATCAGTAACAGCAGAGCTTGCAGAAGCGGTGTCCATTAAAGCTCTTGAGACTTTATTTTCAGTATATAGATTTATCCAGTTTCCGTTTTTTCCTAAGATGTTCTGAGAATACAAATTTGCCATCTGAAGTGTCCCTGAACTCATCCCATCACTGACCATGAAAATGATATTTTTTGCTTTTTTACTTTTTCTGGATATTGCTTCTAAATCATTCGAAAAAATAACCGACGGACTAATGGTAAACAGTCCGGTTAATAGTGTTGAGCCTTTTAAGAATTTACGCCTGTTCATTTTAATTTTTTTAATGTACAGACAAATTAAAAACATTTTTATATTTAATGCAACTTTATTGCGTTAAGTAATTGTTTCTTTTTTACTCAGCCTCCTGAATTTGCTATGTGTAATGACTTAATTTAACATTTAAGTTTCAGATATATTTCAATCTTAACCTTAAAAAAATGTGTTTAAATAAATTGTTATTAATTTGTTAGTAAATAATGATTTGTCTTCGATTTTTTAACAGATCAAAAAATAAATATTTTCTACATTTGATAGGAATAAGATCTTTATTAATTTAAAAATACTTGTAATGGAAAAAGCTATAAAACTAAAAGTTCGTAAGGAGTTGGATAGTCAACAACAGTTCAATATAATTAAATTAAAGGGAAGTTTAATTTCTAAGGGATACACAGAAATTATACATATTCTGGATCAGGATGATGAATTCCATATTAACTCTTTTGAAACTCCGGTTGAAAGTAAAACCGAAGTTCAGGAATTTATCAATGCTTTTATCATTAAAGAAAATCTGGCAGATACAATATCGCTTTTTAGATAAATAGTAGCTGTTGATTAACCATATCAATAAAAAACCTCCATTAGATATAATGGAGGTTTTATGTTTATTCCGAAGTAGTTTCAAGTTTAAATAGCGCTTATAAAAATTTGGTATAAAATTGAGTTAGCTTAGTCACTGCCTGATTTACGTATTCAGGTTTCCAATATGTTTCGATATGAGTTGCGCCATCAATAAGAAATAATTCTTTATTTTTTGCATTAACCGCTTTACCAAATGCATCTTCGGTCATGTAATAGGAGTCAGCTTTGCTGCCTGCAATCATAAGTAAATGTTGTTCAATTAAATCCATATTGGTTGCAGCATCAAAAGTCATTAAATCCAGTAAACTGCTTAAGGTATATTTTGCACTTGAGTTTGGATGTGAATATGTTATTGTATAATATTCAATTCCTTGTCGGTATAAATCTACCGGAATACTGGCAATCTGTTCTTTTGTCATCGGAGTGCTGCTATTGTTTGCATATAAAATTTCACCTCCTGCAGCTTCTTGTGCCCTGGCATCTGAAGCCTGTTTAAGTCGTTCCTGAATTGTAGAAAGTTGCGAATTCATATATCCATTACGTCTTACAAGTCCTGAGTTAAACATACTCAAAGTTGCAACAGCTTTAAAACGTTTATCTGATTGTGCTGCTTTTAAAGAATAACCACCACCGCCACAAATCCCTAATAAACCAAGTTTTGAGGTGTCAACGCCAGCATATTGAGAGATGAAATCTGCCATAGCATATATATCTTCGATTCGGTTTGCCGGTTTATCAACATTTCTGGGAAAACCACCACTTCCGCCCTGATAAGCGGCATCTGCCGTAATTGTAATGTAACCCTGTTCTGCTAAATGTTGTGCATATAAACCAGATACCTGTTCTTTTACACCGCCATTTGGATGTGCAATAACGATAGCCGGATATTTATTTGAAGCATCATAATTAGCTGGTGTATAAACATTCGCTACTATAGTAATATCTTTAATTTTATAACTAACAGGATGAATGTTAACCTTTCCTTTTATATTTTCAGTAATAGCTCCATCGTATACCAAGGTATAAGGATTTTGCTCACTTTTTTTGTTTTCATTATTTTTCATGTAGATATTTTTTAAAATTTCTTTTATTGAATTGCTTTCTATTGGACCTGTTTTGATCTGAAGAATTTCTGCTATATTGTTTAATTGCGTTTCGGTAATTCCGTTATAAATACCAACATTGATATGGGAACGTAATTGTGTTTCGGCATTGCCTAAACTTGCCAATGTGGCTATTGTGACTATTTCTCTGGTTTTAAAATCTAAAATATCACGGCTAAAGATATCTGCAAAAAGGTGTTCTTTCAGGAAAACATCAATAATAGGGGCAAAATCAGCTGTACTTGTTTTCATTTCTTTGCCCAACAGTTTAGTCTGTAATGCGGTTCCTCTTTTCAGTTTATTTTCATTGGATGTTACAGGAGAAGAGCTTTTTCCAACTTCATCATGAATTCCGTTTTTTTTGCGCTCTTCCAGGACTGTAATAAAAGTGCTTAAGGCATTTAAAGTGCGCGGAAAACCGGCATAAGCATATATCTGTATGATGATTTCTTTTATTTCATTGATACTCAGTCCGGCATCCAAACCACTATTTAGGGAAATACGTAATTGAGTCATGTCTCCTTTGGTCGTAAATGCAGCTATTGGAACTATACTTTGTTCTTTTCTGGTCAATGGTTTATCTGTTTTCATATTTGACTGAGCGCTTAATACATTTATAAATCCTGGTTGAATTGTTAGTAATAGTAAAAAAAGGAGTGATTTTATCTGTTTCATATTCAGTAGTTTAAATTAATAGTACAAATTTCTTTAAATTAAAAAGACTGAAGCTTATACCAATTACGGAATTGCTTACCAATATTACAGATTGACAAATGTTTAAGAAAAAGGCACTCTTTATTTTATAGCTTTGTATTAAATTAAACCATATTTAAGATGGATGATATTATAAAATTCGATACGATAAGCCAATACAATGCTTTTAACAGACAGGAAACATTACATCCTTTAGTAAGTCTTGTTTATTTAGATAAAGCTGAACCAAGACAACATCGAAAGCTGAATTATAGTTTTTATACTGTTTTTTTAAAGCAAATCTATTGTGGTGATCTTCGATATGGTTTGAGTAATTATGATTATGAAGAAGGAACACTGATTTTTTTGGCTCCCGGTCAGGTTATTGGTCAAAATAGCGATGAATATTATCAGCCACAAGGCATTGCTTTAGTATTTCATCCTGATTTACTGCATGGGACATCTTTGGGCAAAACGATACAACAATATAGTTTTTTTTCTTATGCTTCAAATGAAGCATTGCATTTATCAGAACAGGAAAAACAAATAATTGTAGATTGTTTCAATAAGATTAATTACGAACTTCAGCATGCCATCGATAAACACAGCAAGCACTTAATCGTAGCAAATATTGAATTGTTCTTGGATTATTGTACGCGTTTTTATGATCGTCAGTTTATTACCAGAGATACGGTACACAAAGGAATTTTAGAAAAATTTGAAGATTTACTGAATAATTATTTTTCTTCTGATAAACCTTTAAAAATGGGATTGCCTGCTGTTGCGTATTTTGCTGACGAATTGAATTTGTCTGCTAATTATTTTGGTGATTTGATAAAAAAGGAAACCGGAAAAACAGCTCAGGAATACATACAATCTAAAGTTATTGAAGTGGCGAAAGAAAAAATATTTGATCAAAATAAGTCTTTAAGCGAAATTGCTTATGCATTAGGTTTTAAATATCCACAGCATTTTACCCGTTTATTCAAGCAAAGGGTGGGAGTTTCACCAACAGAATACCGACTCCTGAATTAAAAAAACTGAAATTGTAAAATATAAAAAACGCTTAAAACATTCTATTATAGATTGTGTTTTAAGCGTTTTGTTTAAATAATAGGAACCGAATCTTTTACATTGTTATAAAATAACCGATTACAGGATCTTATTGCTGTAAAAAATAATAATTACAACGATGGCGTTTGCTGGTGTAATTGACATTTTTATATGATCCTGAAACGGGTTCAGTCCAATCTTGACGAATGATGTATAAACCTTTCATTGTTGGATAAAATACTGCTTCACCATCTTTATTCAGGATTAATTCTTTCTCCCAGTTTTCAGGATTAAAAACACGAAGTTTTGTTCCTGCTTTTGTAGGCTTGCCATCAAAATAAGCTTTTACTGTTAACTTTCCATTTTCAGAAATCGTTATTAAGTCAAGCTTCTGGATGGGATGACTTTCTGGTACACTAAAATTCCCCACATTATATATCGCAGCTATGTAGTCTATTGGCAAAATGTTTTCACCTCCGGAAGCAGAGCGATCTACAACAGGATGTTTATCATTAATTCCAATAATGCGATATTCTCCATCTGCTTTTGGAGTAAAAACAGCCAGCCACGAATCTTTTTGAAGTGTAAGCTTTAATTCCTGTTCATTGCCTTTAGAATCTATAATACGCATTCGAAAATCTCCTGCTAATTGCAATTCTTTTCCGGTATCACGATGACGTATGCCATATTCATCCATACTGCCATAACACAATTCGATATTTACAGGCTCATTGATTTTGTTGCTGCCTTTTACATCAATCCAATAAGCACTTGCGAGTACTTTGGGAGAAAACAGGTACAAACAAAAAACAATAGCAATCCTGATGAATAGTTTATTTTTCATGTAAAGAAAGATCTTTTAAAATTTCAATGCAAAGCTACCAATAAACTGAGCAGGCATTTGTGGTGTAAGCCTTACATTCCAGGCTTTTTCGCTGGTAAGGTTATTTACTTTAAAACTTATTCTGTATTTAGGCTGGTCATAATATAAAGCAGCGTCAAACATCTTATATTCAGGAATTGTAACTTTAGTTGTTTGAGTATTGATCACATAAGACATGCTTCCGTAATTACCTCCAAAACCAGCACCTAATCCTTGAAATTTACCTTCCGGAATACGGTAGCTTAACCACACGTTTACAGTATTTGCAGGACCAGAAAGAGCAGGGCGTAAGCCATTTACCGTTGCATCAGCCTTAGTATATTTACTGTCATTATAAGCATATCCGGCAATTACATTGAATCCTGAAAATGGATTTGCTGTAAACTCAGCTTCAAAACCTTTGCTTCGTTGCGTACCATCCTGAATAGAATAAGTAGGATCTGTAGGATCTTGTCGTAATGAATTTGCAACCTGAATGTCATAATAACTCAAAGTACCCACAAGGCGGTGATTAAAAACATCTCCTTTTACACCAAATTCAAGTTGGTTGGCATGTTCAGGTTTAAAAGCTGTACCATCAAGAGCCTGTCCGCTTTTATTTAAGAAACCATTCATATAATTCGAAAACAATGATAAATGATCTTTACTTAATTCATATACTAACCCCATTTTTTGAGAAAGTGAAGTTTGGTTGTACGGTCCGGCGGAAGTACCATTAGCACCAAGTCCGCCAGCAGTAACACCTGTAGCGATATTGTAAACACCAAGATATTCATAACGGTCTACACGTAAACTTGCCATTGCTAACAATCTGTCTGTTACATTAAACACATCAGATACATAAACAGCATACGTATTGTCTCTGTTTTTTTCTTTACGTAAAGTACCTTTTCCTGCCTGAGCCATTGCATTTACAATTTGCAGGTTTGTACCCGAATTGGCTGGAGGATTAATAAAATCGAAAGTATCAGTATTGATCGTTAATCGGTCAAAATCATTGTAATTGTTATAATAATCCAAACCTACAACCATACGATTTCTAAACTTTCCGATTTTAAAATCACCAATAAAGTTTTGCTGGATATCTGTTGCAATAAAATTCGTATTTCCTGAAATTACCTGTACACGGGCTGTGGTATCACTCATTGCATTTATTGCAGTTATGTTACCATCGATGGTAGAACGTGCTCTGGAGAAAATAGTCTGAGAAGTCCACTCTTCAGATATTTTATAATTAATTTGTCCAAAGATATTTAACATCTGTGTATTGTAAACCAAATCATTACTCATGAAAGTTCTTTTGTAAGGAAAGGCAATGTCAACAATAGAGCGGGTTGTATTACTTTTATTGTAAGGATTAAAACGTACTACAGAAGTTCCTTGTTCCTGACCAAACTCTACATCAAGCAATAACGAAAGTTTGTCTGTAATTTGATATGAGAAACTTGGCGCGATACTTATGTTTTTGGTAAAACCAAGATCCTGAAAGCTCTTTTGTTGTGTTGTGGCTCCGTTAAGCCTGAATAAAGCTGTTTTATCTTCATTTACAGGAGTGTTTACATCTACAGTAAGACGGTTTAAATTATAGCTTCCGCCAGAATAGGCAATTTCTCCGCCAAAATCATTATACGGTTTTTTAGTTACACGATTGTATACACCACCATAACTGCTGGCTACACTTGCACCAAATAATGTTGCCGAAGGGCCTTTGATGGCTTCTATACGTTCAAGATTTACCGGATCAATTGAAGAAAAAGCTTGTCCGGCTACACCATTACGTGCATTTGGTTCAGTTTCAAAACCACGGGAACGAAAAGTTACACGTCCCTGATTGGCAATCATTGGCACACCTGCACCAGGTACATTTTTAGAGATACTTCCCAAGTCAACTGCGGATTGCTCTATAATCAATTCTTTAGATACTGTATTGTAAACTTGTGGATTTTCAAGGTTTTTTAGAGGTAAACGGGCAACATATTTACTTTCTTTTTTAGAAAATCTGTTGACATTTCCGGAAACAGTCACTTCTTGTAAAGCCATAACGTTTTCTTGTGGTAATTGATAATCAACAGTTGAAATTTCTCCTGCAGTTACAGTCGTTTCAATTTCTTTTTCGGCAGCACCTAGAGCTTGTATTTTAATATGATATGTAGCAGGAGCAACATTTTTAAAACTATAATTACCGTTTATATCCGTAAGAGTAGAACGGTTTAATTCGACAATAGAAACAGATGTTGAGGCAAATGGCTGACCATCAACCAGTTTTATTTGTCCTGAAATAGTACCCGTTGATTGGGCAAAAACAGAAGTTGTGCTTACCAGTAGCGTTACCAGAAAACAGTATAAAAATCTATGCATAAAATTTAAATTGAGGGTGTTTATAAGAGCCGCAAAAATAAACAATTATTTAGATTTAGTCTTAATTAAGTAATTTTATTCACGATAATTTTATATCTGTGAGAAACTCTGAAAATTCCGATTTTCTACAGATTTTGCTCTTATAAAGTCAGTTTTGAGTAGTATATGCGGGAAAATAGCCATAGCTTTTTTAGCGAACATTATTTTAATCAGAAATGTAACTTTAAAAGAGAAAAATATATAAGTATTTATTGTTAACTGTATATAATTATTATAGTACATCCAATAATCATGACAACTCCAATAATACCAAGAGGACTTATCTTTTCATTTAAAAACAGAACAGAGAGAATGATGGCAATGGCAACACTTATTTTATCAACTGGGGCGACCTGTGAGACTTTTCCAATTTGTAAAGCCTTAAAGTAAAAAATCCAGGACAATCCGGTAGCAATTCCTGATAAGCATAAAAAAATTATATTTTGCTTCGTGAGCAAATGAATTGTATTTGTACCACCTCTAAAAAAAGCAATTCCCCAGGCGAGAATCAGGATAATAACAGTTCTTATAGCAGTTGCTAAATCAGTATCGACTCCTTTAATTCCCATTTTAGCAAAAATGGCTGTCAACGCAGCAAAGAATGCAGAAAGTAAGGCAAATATCCACCACATAATTTCTAATTTTTAAATTATTAACTAGTTAAAAAAGCAAATTAAATGTATGATTTAGTTTTTAATTAGAATTTACAGAATTTATTTTTATTCAGGATAAATTCAAAATTCAGGTATTATTTTGGGGTCATAAATTTTTGATATGCGCTATTTTATTCTGGTTTTTATTTTCTCGTTCTCTATTGCAGTTTCTGCACAATCATCAAATACAAAAGGTAAAATCACTGGTAAAGTGATCGATTCCGAAAGCAAACTTCCCATAGAAATGGCAATCGTAAGCGTTTACCGTGTGGGAGAAAACAAAGTATTAAATGGTCAGGCTACTGATCAGAATGGAGTGTTCACAATTGATAATCTTCAGATGGGAGAGTATCGCATTACTATTGATTTTATTAGCTATAAAGAGATTGTATACAATGCTGTAAAAGTTAATAATGCAGCAGGTTTAACAAATTTGGGAAACATTCTGCTTGTTCCTTCCTCCAATCAATTAGATGAAGTAAAGATCGTTTCAAAGACCCAAACCGTTCAAAATAAAATTGATAAAATGGTATATAATACCGCCAATGATCTTACCAGCCAGGGTGGTGTTGCTACTGATGTTTTGAAAAATGTTCCTATGGTAAGCGTCGATATTGACGGAAATGTAGAATTACAGGGAAATCCTAATATTCGTTTTTTAATCAACGGAAAACCTTCGAGTATATTTGGTGCCAGTGTTTTGGATGCCTTACAATCTATACCGGCAAGCCAGATTAAAAGTATAGAGGTTATTACCAGTCCGGGAGCCAAATATGATGCCGCAGGAACAGGCGGAATTATCAATATTGTGCTGAAAGAAAGCAAAGTTCAGGGAATCAACAGCAGTATCAACTTATCTGCAGGAACCCGATTAGAGAATGGTTCTTTTAACTTAAATGCCCGTAAAGGAAATTTTGGTGTTGGAGTTTATTTTAGCGGCAACAAACAGCTAAATACAAAAACAAAAAGCTCAAGTGACCGTATTTCATACAATGCGGCAAGAGATACTATCAACAGATTGTATCAAAACGGGGTGAGTCCTTTTACCAGAAGTGGTTATCAGACCGGTATAAATGCAAACTGGAGTATTAGCCCAAAAGATGAATTAACCGCTACTTTAGGCTACAATCATTTTGAGAACAATTCATCAGGAATGACATTGCAGGATCAACTTTCATCTTTGTCTAATGGAACAATTTTATCAGAAGTGATCAGTGAAAGAAATTCAGTGAGTAATTTTAAAAATAATGCTACAGACTGGAGTTTAGGTTATAAAAAGACCTTTGAAAGAGAAGATCAGGAATTGAATTTTCTGGTGACTTCAAGTTCTGGTAAAAGTACAAATGATGCTTCTCAGCAAACCGTTTTTCAAAATGATGTTTCACCTGTTTCGGGGTTAAGAAGCTATAATCCGGGACAAGATCATCAAATAGACTTCTCTCTCGATTTTGTGCGCCCAATAGCCAAAGGATTTACGCTCGAAATGGGTTCTAAAGTTTCATTGGAAAAAATTGACAATCAGGTGGTGACGGATACTCTGGCACTAAATGGTTCGTATGTCAATAATCAGGGACAAACATATGGTTTTCAGTACAAACGAAACATATATTCGGCTTATTTATCTACTTCTTTCACTTTATTTAAAAACTTTTTAGAAGGAAGAGCAGGACTTCGATACGAGCGTACCAATACCACTGCTGATTTTGTTGGTATTGCTATTCCGGGTTATGATACTTTTGCACCATCTTTTACGGTTCAGCATAAATTTAGCGATAATCAGTCGGTAAAATTTTCTTATAGTTACCGTATCGAAAGACCGGATTATGAGGAGCTGAATCCATTCTTTAACATTAGTGACCCTCATAATATCAGTACTGGAAATCCTTTTTTAAAACCTGAAATCGGAAATCGTTTTGAATTGGGATACAGTAAAACATTTGCAAATAATGCGAATATTTACTTCTCAGGCTATTACCGCCGAAATACAGATGATATCCAGAGTTTTACCACGTTTCATCCGGTACTGGATGTCAACGGAACAGAGTATACAGATGTTACCCTGACACAACGTTACAATGTGGGAACTCAAACTGATATTGGTGCCAGTATATTTGGTTCGGTTAAACTCGATGATAAACTCAATATCAGAACCACTCTCGAGTTTGGAGACAGAACGACCACTAATCCTGCTTTACCTACAGTGAGCGGTTTTAATTACAGAGCAAATTTAAATTTAAGTTACCAGTTTGCGCCTTCTCTAATGGGAGAGATTTTTGGAAATTACCGATCTTCCCAGAAAAACCTGCAAGGAAACCGACCTGCTTCATTTTTCTACAATATGGCAATAAGAAAGCAGTTCTTGCATAAAGCGGCAAGTTTGGGTATTACAATGGCTAACCCTTTTAATAAATATATGAGCCAAAAATCTACCCGATATGGCGATAGTTTTAATCAAATTAATATTAAGGATATTCCTGTTCAGTCTTTTGGGATTTCTTTCAGCTACAAATTTGGAAAACTGGAATTTAAAAAAGGAGATTCGGATAATAATAATGAACCGCAACAGCCTACAATTTAATTCAAAACAGAGCATTGCTTAATACAATATTAAGAATTGTAAGGGTTTAATTCAGAATTAATTCAGGATTGAGATTCAACTTTGTATAGAATTTAAACCGCTTATTATGAAATATTTATCAGTGCTTTTGTTTTTGTTCTTCGTTCCTTTTTTGAAGGCTCAAAATATAAAATTATCCCATGAAATTAAGGTCGAAGGAAATCTGGGATGGGATTATTTATCTGTTGATGAAGTGGCGCAAAGACTATTTGTTTCTCATGGAAATGTGGTGAATGTTATCGATCTAAAAACGGAGAAAGTTATAGCTACAATACCTGATACCAAAGGAGTTCATGGAATTGCCATAGCAAATGATTTAAATAAAGCTTTTATAACTGACGGGGCTGACAATGCTATTTCGATAATTAACTTAAACACTTTTGAACTTATTGAAAAAGTTGTAATTCAGGGAGTAAAACCTGATGCGGTGCTTTACGATAAGTTTTCAAAAAAGGTATTTGCATTTAATGCCAAGAGTAATGATGCTACCGTTTTGGATGCGCTTAGCAATAAAGTTATTAAAACAATTCCACTTGATGGAAAACCTGAATTTTCAGCAACAAATGCTAAAGGATTAGTGTATGTAAATATTGAAGATAAAAATCAAATTAAAGTTATCGACACCGAAAAACTGGAAGTAATACATTCCTGGGATATTTCTCCGGGTGATGAACCTTCAGGATTAGCTTTTGATTTGGTTAATAACAGACTTTTTAGTGTTTGTGGAAATTCAATATTGGTGGTAACGAATGCCGATACCGGAAAAGTAATCACCACATTACCAATAGGAGAAGGATCTGACGGTGTGTTTTTTGATGAAAAAAGAAAGTTGATTTTCAGTTCAAACGGATCAGGAACCTTAACGGTTATTAAACAAAAGGATAAAGATCATTATGCTGTTGTACAAACAGTTAAAACTGTCAAAGGAGCAAGAACTATTACGATGAGTAAAACTACTGGTACATTATATCTTCCAACAGCTAGTTTTGGTAAAGCTCCGGCTCCAACAAATGATAACCCAAATCCACGTGCTCCAATTATTCCGGATTCTTTTAAGATTCTGGTAGTAAAGTAATTTCATATAATTTTTGAAATGCAAAAAATGAAATGGTATCTTTTTTTGATGCTTGTTTTAATAGGTTCCAAATCTTTTTCTCAGGAAAAAGATTTGTCTTACTTCATTGACAAAGCAAGAACAAATTCCCCTTTACTGGCAGATTATCAAAACCAGATTAAGATCTCGACTCTGGATAGTCTCCTAAACAGGGCTTCTTATAAAACTCAGGTTGCAGGAAATTTAAATGCCAATTATGCTCCTGTTATTAACGGTTATGGTTATGATACAGCTTTGAGCAACGGCCAGATGGTTTCGGCTTTAGTAGGGTTTAATCAAAGAATATTAGGCAAAGGTCAAATTAGTTCACAAGCAGAATCGTTTAAGCTAATCAAGGATGCTCTTATCATTAATAAAAAAGTAGCAGTAAAAGATCTGGATAAAAGCATTATCTCGCAATACATCACCGCTTTTGGGACAGAAAAGCAAATGGCTTTTAATAATAAGGTTACCACACTTTTAAAAGAAGAAGAGGTTATTTTAAAAAAGCTGACTAAAAATTCCATCTATAGACAAACAGATTATCTGATTTTTAATGCCACCATAAAACAACAGGAACTTACGGCTCTGCGCTTAAAGCAACAATATCAAAATGATCTCGCGCTTTTAAATTATCTAACAGGAGAAAGAGATACGACACTTGTAAAACTAAAAAGCCCGGATTTAGTAATAAAAGCTGATAAAGAACAGGGGAGTATATTTTTAAAACAGTTCGAAACGGACAGTTTAAAAATCAAAAACGCAGACAAACTCATCGATAACAATTACAAACCAGCGCTTTCTCTATTGGGAGACGCGGGATACAATTCAAGTTTTATCTCTCAGGGATACAAGAATTTCGGTTTTAGTGTGGGAGTTGGGCTCAGTATTCCTATTTATGATGGAAACCAGCGCAATCTTCAGCATCAAAAAAATAGCATGGCGCTGGCAACAAACGAGAGTTATACCCGAAATTTTAAAAGACAGTACGAACAGCAATTGCTTTTGCTTAATCAAAAATTCAATCAGAGTATAGAAACCAATAAGATGTTGCAGTCACAGCTTTCGGTAGCAGAAGCACTTATTGAGGCGAATAAAAAATTATTGCTGAGTGGAGATGCTCAGATTACCGAGTACATTATTGCGCTGAGTAATCTTATTTCGATTCAGGATGCTATCACACAAAATAGCGTAAACAATCTTCAAACTATTAATGAAATCAATTACTGGAAATCCAATGAATAAGAACAAACATAAAACAATGGGATTTTTATTTCTAATGGTACTGTTTTTAGCTTCCTGCAATAAAACGGCGCCAACAGAAGCACCTGTAGAGGTAAGCGTTCCGGTAACGGTAACGCATATCGACACCACAGGAATTGAAAGTTATATTGATTTGAATGCAACAACGGCTTATTTAATCAAAAACACGGTTAAAGCCAATACAACAGGTTATCTGGAACTTGTAAAAGTAACATCAAATGATTTTGTTTCGAATCATCAATTATTGTTTTCATTAAAAACCCGTGAGGCAAAGGTTTTGGGTAATACAATCAATAAAATTGATCCAAGCCTGAATTTTGGTAGCGCTATACAAGTCAGAGCGACCTGCGATGGATTTGTAAATGCCGTAAATGTTCAAAAAGGAGATTATGTTCAGGATGGTGATGTATTGGCAATTATTAATGATGCCAAAAGTTTCTCGATTGTTTTAAGTCTTCCGTATGAACTCAGAAAATTTGTACCTCTCAATAAAATATTAAATGTCTCTTTGCCTGATGGCACTACAGTTCAAACACAAGTAGACAAGTATATGCCCACTGTTGATCCGGCATCGCAAACTCAAAATGTGATTTTAAAAAGTATTAAAGCAGTCAATATCCCGGAAAATTTGATTGTAAAAGTAAGGATTGATAAAACGACTGATAATAAAACAATAAGCCTTCCTAAACAGGCTGTTCTGAGTGATGAGACCCAAACTGATTTTTGGATTATGAAAGTGACGAGCAAAAATCTGGCGGTAAAAGTTCCGGTAAAAAAAGGAATCGAATCTGCCGATAAAATAGAGATACTTTCTCCAAAATTAAAAACCAGTGATCAAATTTTGCTCACCGGAAATTATGGAGTAGGAGATAGCATCAAAATAAAAATCATCAATAAATAAGCTCATGATACCTTTTTTTGCCAGACATAAAAATGGACTCAGCACTATCATCTTCCTGATTTTATTGGGCGGAATATTTTCGTATTCTAAAATGCAGACAGGATTATTTCCTGAGATTACATTTCCGAAAATAAAAATCATTGCAGATGCAGGACAACAGCCCGTAGATAAGATGATGATTACGGTGACGAAACCTCTTGAAACGGCTATAAAAAAAGTGCAGGGACTTCAAGCAGTTCGAAGTACAACAAGCAGAGGAAGCTGTGAGATTTCTGCTTTTATGGACTGGAATGCTGATATTGATCTGAGTAAAACCAGAATTGAGGCTCAGATTAATCAGATAAAAAATGATCTTCCGCCGGATTTACAGGTTACTGTCGAAAAAATGAATCCATCTATTCTGCCCGTGATCGGATATGCTATTAACAGTAAAGAACGTTCTGCAGTAGATTTAAAAAAGATTGCCAATTATACGATAAAACCCTTTCTGTCGCAGATTCAGGGAACAAGTGAAATTCGAATTGTTGGCGGAAAAGAAAAAGAATACTGGTTGTCACTCGATTTTCAAAAAATGAGTGCTTATGGCATTACGCCAGCTATGGTTACGCAGGTTTTTACTGAAACCAATTTTATAAAATCGAATGGTTATCTGGCAGATTATCACCATTTGTATTTAACGATTACTGATGCTCAGCTGGATAAAAAAGATGAACTTGAAAATCTGGTTATTCGAAATAATAGTAAAGGCATTGTTAGATTAAGCGATATCTGTTTGGTAGAAATCAGAGAAGCAAAAGAATATATTAAAGTCAATGCTAATGGTAAAGAAAGTATTCTGATTGCGGTTATAAAACAACCTGATGCCAATCTGATAGAAATGTCGGATGCCATGAATAAAAAGATGACCGATCTTAAAGCAATTCTGCCAAAAGATATTACCATCAAACCTTTTTATGAGCAGGCAAATTTTGTAAATGATGCTGTAAAAAGTGTTACAGACAGTTTGCTTATCGGATTGTTTTTGGCGATTATTATTGCAGTATTGTTTTTAAAATCGGCAAGAGCCAGTGCTACAATTTTAATTACGATTCCGGTTACGCTTTCTTTGACACTTATTGTGTTGTATTTTACAGGTCAGACTTTCAATATCATGACACTCGGCGCGATTGCGGCTGCCTTGGGACTAATTATTGATGACGCCATTGTTGTTGTAGAACAGATTCATCGCACACACGAAGAACATCCGGATGAACCAGCGGTAACATTGCTTCAAAAAGCGATGAAATATTTATTGCCTGCTATGACAGGTTCTTCGATCAGTACCATTGTGATTTTTATTCCTTTTGTTTTAATGAGCGGAGTAGCAGGATCGTATTTTAAAGTTCTGACCGATACGATGATTATTACTTTGATATGTTCTTTTCTCATAACCTGGCTGCTGCTGCCCGTAATTTATTTATGGCTGTCTCCCAAAAAAGCCTTTTTAAGCAAAAAAGAAGATGTCAATCATGAAGTTAAAAAACAAAAATGGGTTTCGTATTTTATCGAGAAACCTGTTTTAAGCATGGTTTTCTGTTTAGTATTATTGCTTTCGATATTTTTAATCCTTCCTAATCTTGAAACAGGATTTTTACCTGAAATGGATGAAGGGAGTATTGTACTGGATTACGAATCGCCACCTGGAACTTCTCTTGAGGAAACAGACCGAATGCTTCAGGAAGTCGAAAAGATCATCATAAAAAATCCCGATGTAGAAGCGTATAGCCGTAGAACAGGAACACAAATGGGCTTTTTTATTACAGAACCTAACACAGGAGATTACCTGATACAATTAAAAAAAGACAGATCAAAAACGACTAATGATGTTATTGATGATATAAGACTGAAAGTTGAAAATAGTCAGCCTGCACTTCGTATTGATTTTGGTCAGGTAATTGGAGATATGCTTGGCGATCTTATGAGTTCGGTTTCGCCTATTGAAGTCAAGATTTATGGAAATGACCAAACTAAATTACATCAAATAGCACACGATGTTGCCACTCTTATTGAAAATACTAAAGGAACTGCCGATGTTTTTGATGGTACAGTATTAGCCGGACCAAGTGTAAATATTGAACCTAATTATTCTTTATTGTCACAATATGGAATAACACCAGCCGATTTACAATTTCAGATGCAGAGTCAGCTGGAAGGAAACATCATAGGTACTTTGCTCGAACAGGAACAATCAACCCCAATTCGTCTTATTTATAAAAACTCGGAGAAACGAAGTCTGGATCAGATGAAACAACTACAGGTTTTTCTTCCCGGAGGGCAGTCTATTCCGCTTTCGAATCTGGTAAAAATAACACCAGAGAAAGGAAGTGCTGAAATCCAGCGAGAAAATCTTCAGATGATGAGTGTCGTTACAGGAAGACTCGACAACAAAGGACTGGGAACTGTTATGGCCGAAATTCAAAAAAACATAAAACAACATATTGTTTTGCCACAAGGCTATTATATCGAATACGGAGGGGCTTACAAAGATCAACAACAAGCCTTTAGCGAGTTGTTGCTAATTTTGGTTACATCGTCACTTTTAGTCTTTGGAGTAATCTTGTTTTTATTCAGGGATTTTAGGGCAGCATTGGTTATTCTTCTTATTTCAGTATTAGGAATTTCCGGAAGTTATTTATTGCTTTTCCTGACCAATGTGCCGCTGAATGTGGGCAGTTATACCGGAATCATTATGATTGTGGGGATTATCAGTGAAAACGCTATTTTTACTTTTCTTCAATTTAAAGAAACCTATAAGCAGACTTTAGATATTAATCAATCCCTGATTTATTCCATTTCTACAAGGCTCAGACCTAAATTAATGACGGCTTTAGGAGCAATTATTGCCCTTATGCCTTTGGCAATTGGAGTAGGAACGGGATCAGAACTTCATCAGCCTTTGGCGATTGCCGTTATTGGTGGTTTCATTGTCGCTATGCCTTTATTGCTTATCGCACTGCCAAGCTTATTGGCTTTCATCTATAAAAATCCTAAACACCTTACTTATTTATTATGAAGCAAAACTACGTTAGTCTGATTGTCAACGTAATATTCATTTCTAAATTTTTCTAAAATGCTTAAAAATTTTTTATTATTCCTCGTCAGCATTACAGCTGTTAATGCGCAAAGTAGTGTGTCCGATTCTATAGTAGTGAAAGATACCGTACAAAATTTGAAGTTCAACTATAAACAATTAATCATCCCGACAGTATTAATTGGTTATGGTTTTATTGGTCTTGAAAGTGATCAGCTTAAGAGTTTTAATACTCAGATCAGGGATGAAGTTAAAGAAGATATCGACAATAAAATTACTATTGACGACTTTTCGCAATATGCTCCCGCAGCTTCTGTTTATGCCCTGAATGCTATGGGAATTGAAGGTAAAAACAATCTTAAAGACCGATCTATAATTTTAGCAACTTCATATCTTATGATGAGTACTACAGTATTTGCATTAAAAAAGATTACTAAGGTAGAAAGGCCGGACGGAACCTCTAACAATTCCTTTCCGTCAGGACATACAGCCAACGCTTTTGCGGGAGCAGAATTTCTTTGGCAGGAATACAAGGATAAATCTATCTGGTACGGAATCAGCGGATATATCGTGGCAACCGGAACCGGATTGTTCAGGATGTACAATAACAGACACTGGCTTACGGATGTTGCTGCAGGAGCCGGAATTGGAATTCTGAGTACAAAAGCGGCATATTGGCTGTTTCCTTATGTAAAAAACACCATTTTCCCATCAAAAGAAAATAAAGTGACCTCTATGATTGCCCCGTTCTATAATGGAAAACAAATGGGAGCAGGAATGGTTGTGCAGTTTTAGTTTTTCGGAATCAGCAATAGAATTCAATAGTAATAATTTTTAAACACCACAGGGCTGATTTCAGTCTTAAAATTTACTGTAAATGAAAGCCTCAAGCAAAGTAAACGATGTTCGGAGAACTACGATGCGTTTTTTAACCAAAAACATTGGATCTTCTCAAAAGAAAGGAACTAAAAGTATAACGGATCCGGCAAGGATAAAACAAATTTTGATTTGCAGGCCAAATGCAAGACTGGGAAATTTGTTGCTTATTACTCCTTTAATTAAAGAAGTCAGCGCAGCTTTTCCTGAAGCCAAAATTGATCTTTTTGTTAAAGGCGGACTCATGCCGGTTATTTTAAAAAATTATAACCAGATTGGTGAGATTATTATACTTCCTAAAAAGCCTTTCAGCAGCCTTTTGACTTATTTGAAAGTCTGGCTAAAAATAAAGCACAAAAAATATGATCTGGCGATAAACGTTGACAAAGATTCTTCTTCAGGCAGACTGGCTGTTGAACTTTCTAAGGCTGCGTTTAAATTTTACGGAGATGATCTCAACGAAAACAGCCTTAAAGCGGATGACTATCTGCATATTGCCAAATATCCGGTTTACAATTTCAGGGAATTTTTGAAAAGTCTTTCTTTAAAGGATACCAATGAACCTATCTCAAAAACAGATCTGAGATTAAGTGATACGGAATTAGCTCAAGGCAGAAAAATTCTTTTGGATAAGTTTAATAACGAAAAGAAAACGATTGCCATTTTTACCTATGCGACAGGCGAAAAATGTTTTTCTGAATTCTGGTGGACGGATTTTTATGAGCTTTTAAAAACAAAATACGAACGCGACTATAATATTCTTGAAATTTTACCGGTCGAAAATGTCTCTCAGATACGATTTAAGGCAACTAGTTTTTACAGTAAAGATATACGCGAAATAGGGGCAGTTTTAGCCAATACAGCTTTATTTATCGGAGCTGATAGTGGTATAATGCATCTGGCCAGTGCTTCACATATACCTACAGTAGGATTATTTTGTGTGACTAATCTTCAAAAATATGAACCTTACGGATATGGTTCTAAAGGTGTTGATACCAATGCTATGGTGAGCAAGAATCAATACATCGTAACTATTGACGAAATTTTACTGGAGAAAGAATAGTTTTTTACTTTTCCATTGTGTAAATTATTTTAACACACAGAAACATAGATTTCGAATGCTTAGCACATAGTTTATCTATGTGAAAGAAAGGTAATTTCTTTTTTTACTCTTTTTTGATCCTAAGGTCTATGTTTCTATGTGTTTAAAAAACAAGTCAATATTCAGAATTGAAAAACTAGAATTTGTAGCTGTATCCGAAACGTATTACTTGTGTTTCGTAATAATCCTTACTGTTATAGCTAAAACCTTCACCTTTTATTTCTCTTTGAATGCTTAATGTATTGAAGATATCTGTAGCATTCAGAAACACTTCGCCTTTGCCTTTTTGTACTGTCTTTTTAATTCCCAGATCAACAGAAAATCGGGAACCAATTTTTCCTTGTGGAATAACATCCGGTGCGAGATAAATAGCAGAAACCTGACCTTTTAAGGTTTTGTTGAACTGCAGGGTATTATTCCATTTTAAATTCCCGGAAACCATTTGCTGGCGTTCTCCGTTATAAATACTCGGGACAGGATATAAGTTCGTAACCGTAAAGGCATCTATGGTATTTTGATACAGGTTTCCGTTGATATTAAACGAGTACCAGGAAGTAATTTCTTTAGAATAAACTGCTTCAATTCCTACTGAACTGCTTTTGTCTGCGTTTTGAAATACATTATAAATCAAAGTACTTCCGGGAACAGTAGTAGCAATACGGGCAATTGTCCCGTTTATGATTCTGTAATAAACTGCTGAAGTAAAATATCCTTTTGGCATGGTGTTTTTATATCCCACTTCAAAAGCGCTTGTAAATTGCGGACGTAGCGCAGGATTTCCAACTTTTATAATTTCGGCATCATCATATTTTGGAAAAATACGAATATCCACTTCGGCAGGTCTGTCTACTCTGCGGTTATAGAAAGCCGTAATTTTGTTTTTATCATCGATTTTATACCCAAAACGCACATTAGGAAAAGGCTCTGTATAATTGTAACCGTTACTTTTATAAGTTGGATGATCCGGATTAACATCATATTGCAGTTTTACATATTCCAGGCGCAATCCAAGTTCAGCTTCAATTTTATCCGTTTCAAAAATATAATTAGAATAAAGAGCAGGAATAATTTCTTTGTAATTTGCCCATCCGCCCGCATTTGCATCAATAGGGGAATTTTGCCCCGGAAAGAATTGCATATTGGTTGGAATTTCGCGGTTTCTGAATTTAAAACCAGTTTCAAATCGGCCATATTTCAAAGGCTTGATATAATCAAGATTAATATCAATTACTTTTTCATCAGATAAGAGCTTAAAAGAATCTTGTCCGGTAAAATCAGGCATTGTATTGGTAAAAAAGTATTTTTCGTCTTCGCGATGATAAGTATAGTTCACTCCGGCATTTAACTTATGTCCCGGCTGGCTGAATTTATGTTCATAAGAAGTACTCGTCATTACCGTTGTTTTAAGCTCATCTTCCAGAAATGACCAAAGTCGCAGCCTTTGAGAATAATCCTGATTAAAGAAAGGCTCGTCGCCGTTGTCTATGATTTTTTCACTTCCGAAAAGTCCGGAAAAAGAAAAACTATTACGATCGTTATAATTCCAGTCTATTCCTGATTTAAGAGTTGTAAAATGAGTATTACGATTTCTCACAGTTTGCTGATTGATTACAGCACCATCATCATAAGTTCGGGTTACGAATTCGTTTTTATTTAATGTTTCTGTATAGAGATAATCCGCCTGAACATAAGCGTTAATCTTTTCCTTGCGATAATTTAGTGAAAGTGACGGATTTATTTTAGGCGTCATCTGGTACTGCGGACGAATATCCGGCAGATTGGCTTTTCGTTCCCAAAGACTTCCATATCCTGAGCTGATTCCTACTTTGCCATTAAAGCCTTCCTGTTTGTTTTTTTTATAAATGATGTTGATGATGCCCGCATTTCCGTTGGCATCAAATTTTGCAGAAGGGTTGTTTATGATTTCGATTTTTTCAATGGCAGATGCCGGAATATTATCAAGACCGGATTGGTTTCCAAAACCAGTCAGGGCAGTTTGTTTTCCGTCGATAAGTACCATTACTTTATCATTGCCGCGCAATTGTACTTTTCCGTCGTGTAGTGTTACACCCGGAAGACTTTGCATAGATTGAAGGACAGAGCCTCCGCTTTGGGTAATATTATCGGCTACAGAAAATACTTTCTTATCCATTTTGCTGCTTATTTCAGCAGTTTTTGAAGTTACGACTACTTCAGATAAAGTATTGATATCTTCTTCGATCTCGATGATATTGAGATCCAGAAAATCAGAGAGAGTGCCTACAAAAAGGTGTTGAGATTTGGTTTTATAACCTACAGCTGTAATTTCCAGCGTATAATTTCCTGATGGTACTGCCGGGATATTAAAACGGCCTTCTTCGTTTGTAACGGTACCGGAGAGCATTTTTTGGTCTTTTGCAGTTTTTAAAACTACATTCACATAAGGAAGTGTCGTTTTTGAGTTCTTATCTTTAATTAATCCTGAGATTGTGGCTGAGTTGTTTTGTGCCGTGACATTGTAAATTTTCATTACAAGAAGCGACAATACAAAAAATATCTTTAATTTCATTTTTATAGTTTTAATCTGCTGTGCTTTTAATATAAGTTCCTTGTTTGTCAAAAATAAGGTCAATAGAAGTTACCTGAGCCTCAAAAGTTACAGTACCGTGGGCATCTGTAATCATGGCTGCTTCTTTAATCTGTTTGTTTTTATATGTTTTTTGAATATAAGCCAAAGCTTTGGCAGGCAGTTTCTTTACGCTGATTTCTTCTTCCGTTTCCAGGATGTTACCATTAGAATCCAAAAGCATGGCGTGTGCAGTTTTACCAATAATAAAACTGGCTTCATAATTTTCTTTTTCCTTTTCCCACTTCACATTGGTCTGATCAGGATAGGATATCAAAAAGGTCGATTTGACGATGTTAGGTACCTCTTTTTCCTTTATTTTTTGCGCTGTGGCAAATAAAGAAAAAAGCAGGGCTAAGCATGTTAGGATTGAATTTTTCATAAGTACTATTTTTTTAATTGATAAAAAACGTAGTACAAAGATCAAATGCGAATCTGTAGGAAGTTTGAATTTCTTAAAATTTGACGCTAAAAATGTGGAAATTATTATCGAAAGAATAGCTTATTTCCCAGTGATTAAGTTCTGTGATTTTTTTAATGATTGCCAGACCAAGCCCATTTCCCTGAGAAGAAGGATTGGTTTTGGAAAAACGGTTAAAGAGCTTTTCAATCTTTAGAGGTGTAGTCTGACCATTGTTTGAAAATATTAATTCATTCTCTAAAGTTTTAATGATAATCTGCCCGTCTTTTTCATTATGGCGAATCGCATTTAAAAACAAATTATTAATCAATACCTCTGTGAGTGCCGAATTTCCGTTAATCGTTAAAGTAGCAGTAAAGTCTGTTATAATAGTCAGGTTCTTGGCATTAGCCTGTTCTGTAAAAAAGTCCAGATGCTTGTTAATATAATCATTAAGAACAATGGTATTTTTTTCGAGAAAACTCTCATTGTCAATTTTAGAGAGTAGCAACAGGTTTTTATTAAGTCTGTTAAGTCTTGAAACATCGGTATTTAAAGATGAAACCAGTTCAGACTGTTCTTTGTTCAGGTTTAACTGAGTGAGTGTATCAATTTTTGTCTGAAACAAAGCTAAAGGAGTCTGAAGCTCATGCGCAGCGTTTTCAACAAATTCTCTCTGACTTTTATAGATGGCTGTGTTTTTTTCGATAAGCCTTTCTAAGCTTTTATTAAGACGATCAAATTCATCAATATCTGTTGGAATAAAATGTGGCGGTTTGTTTTTGTCAATTTCAAAATCTTCAATCTGATTGAGTGTATTATAAAACGGACTCCAAATCTTAGCAGCAGTTGCTTTTGAGATCCAGATAATTCCAATCAAAAGCATAATAATGATAAACAAAAACATGCCGGCAATGCTAAAAACCATTCCCTCCATTTCCAGCAGGTTGATTTTTTCGGTATACGTATATTTTTTCCCATTTATGGTTACAGGCGCATAGAGTACACGAAAAGGTTCTCTTTCTTTTGCAATCGAATCATACAGCATTTTCCCCACTATAGAATCATTGTCAACGCCCATATCCGATACGATTGTTACTTCATGGTTGTATTTGTTCCATAAGTCAATATCGGTTTGCGAAAAATTTTTATGACTTTCTTTGATAAAAGCACCTTTATGAAAATGAAGCACTTCATCAGTTTCATAAATATAGAGATGTTGACAGATAAAATAGAATAGGGGTGCTGCTATCAATAAAATAATGATAGAGTAAGCCAGAAAGCTGTTGGTAGTTTTATGAAGCAGTTTTTTATTATTCATTTTCCCATTTATATCCCAAACCGTAAACTGTTTTAATATAATCACCGCTTCCTGCCTGAGAGAGTTTCTTTTTTAGGTTTTTGATATGTGCATAAATAAAATCATGATTATCAAGCATATCTGCCATATCTCCGGAAAGATGTTCTGCAATCGCTGATTTGGATAATACCTTATTTTCATTCCCAATTAAAAAAAGAAGCAAATCCAGTTCTTTTTTAGTCAGATCTAATTTAGTGTTATTTACTACTACAGATTTAGAGAGTATATCAATAACAATTTCATTAAAAGTAATATTGTTATTTCCTTTAAAATTTTTACGGCGTATCAATGCCTGCATTCGAACCAGAAGTTCAGATAAATGAAAAGGTTTAGTCAGGAAATCATCTGCTCCAAGATTAAATCCTTCAAGGCGTGTTTCGAGTGTTTCTTTAGCAGAAATTACAATTACACCATCAGTTTTATTTTTTCTTTTGAGTTCTCTTAGTATATCAAATCCATCGCCATCAGGCAGCATTAAATCCAGAAGTATGCAATCGTAATCGTAAGAATCAATTTTACTCAGTGCCAAATTATAGTTTTCGGCCATTTCGCATTGAACTCCGTTGGTTCTAAAATAGTTTTTGATGCTTTGAGCAATTTCCAGCTCATCTTCTATTATTAAAATTTTCATGCTGCAAGTTTATACCTAAATTTTGAAGAAAAGTTGAATCCGCAATGATTTGTATTTATTTTCTAGTAAAGTCTAAAGTTATGATTTAAGCATAAAGATAGAAATATTTTATTTCCTATAGTCAGGTTTAAGCTTTTGTAAACAATCTCCTTTTTTAACATTTATGGCATAGAGATTGATAAGAGATTGATTTTTTAACGATAGTCCTGACAGTAATTTTTTTGTTTTATTAAATAAAAATAAATCATAATGATAAATATAAAATATACTTTTTAATGATGCCTTTATACAATATTTGTAATTCGCTGATATGGAGTTTGATAAGATATAAAGAAGTATTTCTGAGAAAAAAATACACAAATAAATATAAATTCTAAATTTCTTCTAAATTGACCAATTACTTTACCTTTTATTAAAGAGCCAGACATGAACAGTAAAAAGAGATTAGCTAAACTTGCAGCCGACAAATTTTATGCATTATTAACAGTTTTGCCCAAAAGATGGATAGGTTCCTAAGCCAATAAAAAAAACTTATTGCTGCATTTAGATCGTCCTTCGTCATTGTTTTTTAGGTTAATGAAAGAGCACCATTTTAAGCTGTCAATGGTTTGAGGACCAAATTAATGTATAAAAATATCTATAAAAAATCAGAATGAATACAAGTGTTATTAATAATTGTTCGAGAATTAAACCTTTTTTACTTTTTTTACCCCTGTTTTTCTTAATTGCCATTGTTTTATTTTTATATAGTAAAGGTGCTTTGTGTGCTGATAAATATGTACAAATTCAAAAAGACAGTTTCTTTTACATTAATCATCATTTAGGACAATATCCAAATCTGGAATACAATCTGACCCAATTTGGAGATGCTCTGGTTTTTTCTTCTTTTTTAAGCATTTTGGTTGTATATGCCCCTAAAGTATGGGAATCTTTACTATCAGCATTATTAGTTTCTCTTCTTTTTTCATGTCCGCTAAAAAATATATTTGCAGTTCCAAGACCAGCTGCAGTATTTGATAATAATAGTTTTTTCATTGTAGGAAAAGCAGTATGTGGTCACAATAGTTTACCTTCCGGTCATTCCATAACGATTTTTGCAACACTTACGATTTTAATGTTTGCTTTTATGCCTAAAGATTTAAAATTTAAAATATTATGGATTTTTGGAACCATCATTATAGGATACATTCTGGCTTTTACAAGAGTAGGTGTAGGTGCGCACTATCCGCTTGATGTAATAACAGGCAGTATTATTGGATATATCTCCGGAATTTTGGGTATTTTTATCAGCCGAAAATATAGAATCTGGAGCTGGATTAATAATAAAAAATACTATCCCGTTTTGATTTTATTATTTGCGGTTTCATGTATTTTGTTAATCTGCAGAATAATTAATGATAATTTGATCATCTTTTATTTAGCATTTATTAGTTTAGCCTTTTCATTATATAAAATTACTAGTCTTTATGTTAAAAAATAATTTAAAAATAACTCATTTTGTTTTATTAATGAGTATTTTAAACTTTCTGTTCTTTCACTTACCGTTTTATACTTACGTCTTTAATAATGTCGATTATAAAAGTCTGAGTGGTATCGTATTGATTATAAGTTTAGTAGTTTTAATGCTGGTTTTAAATGCTTTTGTTTTTTACCTCATATTTACTCTCTCGCGTTATGTTGGTAAATTTTTACTGGTGTTATTCTTCATGATCAATGCCATTGCGGTTTACTTTATTAATACCTATAGTGTTATCATAGATGAAAGTATGATTGGTAATATTCTTAATACCAATTATGAAGAGTCCAGCAATTTTTTCTCGATTAAGTTAATTCTATACATTATTTTCCTTGGGATTCTTCCGAGTATCTATATTATTAAAGTGAAAATAATAAATGAAACGCTGAAGAAATTTTTCACCATTTCTTCGATCACTTTGGTATTTATTGCTGTTTTAGTATTTGCCAATGCAACGAATTGGCTGTGGATTGATAAAAACTCAAAACAATTAGGAGGTCTTGCAATGCCGTGGTCATATTCTGTAAATGTTTCGCTTTTTTATATTCATAAATTCAAAAAGAACGAAAAAGAAATTTTATTGCCAAATGCTGTAATAAAAGACAATCAAAAATCAGTTGTTGTTTTAGTGATTGGAGAATCAGCAAGAAGACAAAATTTCTCTTTATATGGCTATAAGAAAAACACAAATCCATTGCTTTCTAAAACAGAGAATTTGTTTCATTTTAATGCCACTTCCTGTGCTACCTATACTACTGCAGGTGTAAAATGTATTTTAGAACATACCAATAGTGATGATTTATATGAAATATTACCTAATTATTTGTATCGAAATAATGTAGAGGTTATCTGGAGAACAAGCAATTGGGGAGAACCTCCGGTACATATCGAAAAGTATCAGAACAGAGATGTTTTAAAGAAAGATTGTAAAGAAGATTGTGATTATGACGAAGTTTTATTGACCGGACTAAAAGAACAGATATTAGCCAGCAAGAAAAATAAAATATTGATTGTATTACATACCAGTACCAGTCATGGTCCAACATACAGCAAAAAATACCCGCCAAGATTTGAAACTTTTAAACCTGTTTGTAATAGTGTCGAATTAGGAAAATGTTCTCAGACAGAACTTCTTAATGCATATGATAATACTATTGTTTACACAGATTATATTCTGCACAATGTAATTGAAGATTTAAAACAGCTAAAAGAGTATAAAAGTACTATGATTTTTGTTTCGGATCATGGAGAATCTTTAGGAGAAAAAAATCTATACATGCATGGAGTACCAATGAGTTTTGCGCCTAAAGAACAATATGAAATACCTTTTATCGTATGGGTATCTGATAATTCGAAACAACTTAAGCCAAATAAAGAATTGTCTCAAAACCATGTATTTCATAGCGTTTTAAATTTCTTAAACATTCAAAGTCCGGTTTATAATGAACAATTAAACATTTATAAATAATCAGGATTTTTGTAAACACTTGAAACCCTTAGTCCACTAGAAGAATAATAATATATGTTTATAGCATATACTTTTAATCTTTCGTATGATTAATTAATTGATTTTTTTTTTGAATACTTACACAGAAAAGGAATGAACATTGTTCATTCCTTTTTTTTTTACTTTAAGAAATAAAATCTTACTGCTCTAATCTTCAAATACAATTTCTAAAATCTAATTTGGATATACTAATTATCGAGTGATAGTCCCGTTTCTTTTGCCATTACTCAAATTTATAAATTGTTAAAATTTGCAATTTAAGATCTTCTGTTTAATAAAAATCTTACACAAGAGGGAAAATAGAAATAACGGTTAACTTTCTTATTTGTAATGTTTTAAAGTTTTACTAAAATTTTAATTAACATTTTTTTTTCAAAAAAAACATTTAAAATTTTGGAGTTCGTTTTTTTAATATACTTTTGTTCTATCAAATTAGTAGAATTTAAAATTAGTTAATACAAAAACACTAAAGACTATCCAATATATTTCATTTTAAACAAGTACGAACCATTAGGTTATTTATAACTCCAGGTTACATTGTTAAAAATCCTTCAGTCTTTAATTCATATAAATTTTTAATAAAATAAGCACATCCTTGAATTACAGGGAGGTATAATCTTGTGTTAAGATCAATTTAAATAATAGTAATCCAAAATAAAAAAAAATGAAAAAACGAATGTGTTGCAGATGATAATAAAAAACCATTTCTGTTGCAGCAGAAATGGCGAAGCTTAAAGAAATTGTACATCTCTGTAAGGAAAGTGAAAGAGGAGTAAATCCGTCTTCGTTTGCCTTACTTATTAAACTAAAACAAAGTAATGAAAAAAAAATTAAATAGATATATATCGGTATGTATTTTGTTGATTTCCATAGGTATTAAGGCTCAGGAGACTAAACCGTTAATACAGTCCAAACTAGAAGGAACAGTAATCGATGCTGTTACAAAAGAACCGGTTATAGGGGCTTCGATAAACATTAAAGGTACTACACACGGTGCTGTAACTGATTTTGACGGAAAGTTTTATTTCCAAACAGGACAAAAGTTTCCTTATACATTAATCGTAAGTTTTCTGGGCTATAAAAAAGCAGAAATCGTAGTAAATTCAAACCCGGTTACGATTAGTCTTTCTGAAGAACAAAATGCGTTATCAGAAGTTGTAGTTACTGCACTGGGTATTACCAAAGAAAAGAAATCTTTGGGATATACTACTCAGGCATTAAAAGGCAAAGAGCTTTCGGATACCAAAGAAACCAACTTTTTAAATAGTCTTAGCGGTAAAGTGGCAGGAGTACGTATCACCAATTCGCAGGGAGATATGGGTTCTTCCCGTATTATCATTCGTGGTGAAACGTCTATATCCGGAAATAACCAGCCTTTATTTGTGGTAGACGGAGTTCCGGTAGATAACTCACAATTAGGGAGTGTTGGTGGAGCTACCCGTGATTTCAGAAATGCAGTTGCCGATTTAAATCCGCAGGATATTGAAACATTAACGGTGCTTAAAGGCCCTAATGCTGCTGCTCTTTACGGATCGCGTGCTGCACATGGAGTTGTTCTGATCACTACAAAATCAGGAAAAGGTCAACAAGGACTGGGAATAACAGTTAATTCCGGTATTACACTTTCTCAGGTTGCTACATTGCCAAGCTTCCAGAATTCATTTGGACAAGGATCAAACGGAAAGTTTAGTTATGTAGATGGTAAAGGAGGCGGAATTAATGATGGAGTTGATGAAAGCTGGGGACCTAAACTTGATGGACGTCTTATTCCTCAATTTTATTCAAATGGAGTAGCAGTACCTTTTGTAGCACATCCTGATAATGTAAAAAACTTCTTTAATACGGGTCTTACTTATGACAACAGTGTTTCGATAGCTAAATCAGATGAGAAATCAGATTTTCGTTTAGGAGTAAACAATCAAAAACAATTAGGAACAGTACCTAACAGTGAAATTAACAAAACAAACTTTAGTATTAATACAAACTACCAAATATCGAAAAGCATAAAAGTGGGTGTAACAGGAAACTATATTGTTACAACTGCTCCAACTTTGCCAGGTGGACCATCAGGTAACCGTGCTGCTGGTGTAATGCTTCAGTTTCTTTGGTTCGGACGTCAGGTAGATACGGATCAGCTTAGAAATAACAGAGATGTTAACTGGAACAATAGTTATTATAGTAATCCATATTGGAATGCTTATTACAATACGACAAGTCAGCAACGTAACCGTTTTATAGGAGATATTCATTTAGAAGCAAAAATTATCGATGGGCTTCTTTTCAAATTCCGCACCGGAGTTGATTATTATAATGATCGCAGAAAATACCAGATTAAATATGGTACAAACGGAACTCCTTTTGGATCATATGCTGAAGATGCTTATACAGTAGACGAAAGAAATACAGAAGGTATCCTGCAATATACTAAAAAAGTGAACGATGATTTTAGTGTAGATGCTCTTGCCGGATTCAACGTTCGTAACCATAGCGATGCAAACAATTATCAAAAAGCACCACGTCTAGCGGTACCTGATTTATATACATTGACCAATTCGAGAGATCCGTTAACATCATCGAATTTATTCTCAGAATTAAAAGTATACAGTGCATATGCTTCAGCACAATTAGGATATAAAAATTATGCGTTTTTAAACGTTACCGGACGTAATGACTGGTCATCGACATTGCCAAGCAGTAACCGTTCTTATTTTTACCCTTCTATTAGTGGTAGTTTAGTATTGTCTGATGCTTTAAATTTGAAAAGCAATACACTTGACTTTTTAAAGTTACGTGGTGGTTGGTCTGAAGTAGGTAACGATGCAGATCCGTATCAATTGGCAACAGTTTACGATTTTCAAACTGCATTCGACGGAAATCCAATTCAAACTTCTTCTAAAAAGAAACTGAATGAGAACCTGAAACCGGAAACAACCCGCTCTACAGAGTTGGGTCTGGAATCTTCTTTCTGGAAAAACAGATTGCATCTTGATCTTGCTTATTATAACACCAATAGTTTTGACCAGATTCTGGAAATCAAAACAACTACTGCGAGCGGTTATAATTCGCAATTAATCAATGCAGGTAAAATAAACAACCATGGTATAGAAGTTCAATTGGACGGAACTCCAGTTCAGACTCAGAACTTTAGATGGAACGTGGGTGTAAATTACTCAAAGAACACTAGTAAAGTTGATGTTTTAGATTATGAAAAACAAATTCAAAACTATACAATTGCTACTTCAGGAGGTGTTGATGTACTGGCATCTGTAGGACAGGCTTATGGTGCACTTTATGGTACAGCTTATTTGCGTGACGCCAATGGAAATATTGTAGTAGGAGCAAATGGTTTACCACAGGCAGATCCGCAAAAGAAAGTATTAGGACATTATACTCCGGATTTTTTAGGCGGTATTACCAACACATTAACCTATAAAAATCTTGAACTTTCATTTCTTGTTGATGCCCGTGTAGGTGGAGAACTTTTTTCAGGAACCAACAGAACAGGTAATTATACAGGTGTATTAGCGCAAACACTTCCGGGTCGTGATGCTGCAAATGGAGGATTAAGTTATTATTTGGCAGGAACAACAAAAACATTATTAAATGGCGGAACTGCCCCAAGCGGAGCTGTGGTATATGATGACGGAATGATCTTTAAAGGAGTATATGCTGATGGAACTCCAAATACTTCAGTACTTAGTGCTCAGGAATATTACAAAGCATCATACAATATTAGTGAAGCTTATATCTACAGTTCAACTTTTGTAAAACTAAGAGAAGTAAAATTAGCTTACAATTTCAATAAAGCATTTGCTAAAAAGCTAGGTTTTCAAGGCGCAAGTATCACTGCGGTAGGTCGTAACTTGTTCTTTATCTACAAAGACGTACCTAATATTGATCCTGAATCGGCTTTCAATACCGGAAACGGACAAGGATTGGAAAGTTTGGCATTGCCAACTACCAGAAGCTTTAGCCTTAATGTTAATCTTAAATTTTAAAAACACGAAATCATGCTAAAAAAACTAGCCTATATAACGCTGTTTGCAGTATCATTGGTCTCTTGCAGCGACAGTCTGGATGATGTTAATAAAAATCCAAATGCAACCGAAACACCATTAGCCCCTTATTTGTTAACAGGATCTTTAAAACAGGGTGCTGATTTATATTGGGGTTCAGATAATAACTTTAATTCATCTTTGTTATTTGTTCAGCATTGGGCTAAAATCCAATATACGGAACCGGACAGATACGATGTATCGAATACTTCATTTGCTTCTTTGTGGAATACTGGTTATGCCACTCTGATTACAGATTTGAATACTATTATAAAATTTCCGGATCAACAGGCAAATTCAAATTATAAAGGAATTGCACTAACGCTGCGTTCATGGACATTTTTATTGCTGACAGATGCTTATGGAAGCATTCCTTATAAAGAAGCAGGTCAAAAAGTAACACCGGCATACAACACTCAAAAAGAAGTCTACACAGGATTACTGGAAGATTTAAAACAAGCTCAGTCTTTACTGGGGACAGCAAATGGTGCCGTAACAGGTGACCTGGTTTATAAAGGAGACATTGCAAAATGGAAAAAACTGGTAAATTCACTTCGTTTACGTATAGCATTGAGAATTTCAGACAGAGAACCTGCTTTAGCTAAGCAGGCTGCTATTGATGCCACAAGCGATGCCGGAGGATTAATTAGTAATAATGCTGAAATTTTTAAGTTTACTTATATCAGTTCACCTCAGCAAA
Source organism: Flavobacterium chilense (assembly GCF_001602525.1). GTDB lineage: Bacteria > Bacteroidota > Bacteroidia > Flavobacteriales > Flavobacteriaceae > Flavobacterium > Flavobacterium chilense. The sequence goes on along the minus strand of NZ_LSYT01000001.1, from coordinate 757,248 downwards.
ATCCTGCATCGGCATGGTTTGAAACCCGAGATGATTTTCGTATTTCAAAAACAATGGTGGATAAATTAAATGAGTTGTCTGATCCGCGTTTACCTGTTTATGCGCAGTTACCAACAGATGCAACTGTAGGGAAATATGTTGGTGGAGCTAATGGATTATCAAACAGTGACGCCAATAGCCAGGGGTTTGCAAAAACATCAAAACCGGGGACTTACTTCCTGACTTCGACATCTCCGGCGGTTATTGTTTCTTATTCTGAAACACTTTTCAATCTTGCTGAAGCGGTAGCTCGTGGTTATATTGCAGGAGATGCAGAACAACTTTATAAAAGTGCTATTACAGCATCGTTCAATCAATTTGGTATTACAGATGCAACAGCTATTTCTAATTATCTGAATCAGGCAACTGTGAAATATGATGCAACCAATTATGCCAAATCGATAGGGACACAAAAATGGATTGCCTTTTTCGGACAAGGTCTTGACGCTTTCACAGAGTGGAGAAGGTTAGACTATCCGGTATTAAAAGCAGGTCCGGCTACAGTTTTGAACGGACAAATACCTTCACGTTTCTTTTATCCGGGTACAGAGCAGTCATTAAACGGTACCAGTTATCAGGCTGCAGTATCTGCTCAGGGAAAAGATTTGCTAACTACAAAACTATGGTTTGATGCAAAATAAGACAGATTTTAATCTGCATTTGCTATCCAGCTAAACTGATTTACTGAGAATAGAATTTTTTAGACCAGGCCCTGCATCAATAATTTGATGCAGGGCTTTTTTTTGTTTATACGGAGTAAAACGCTTCAACTAATCCCACCTGTACCTTAAAATAAATTTGAAAAGCTTGCTGATCGGTGAGTTTTAAAATATTATGTATTCTGTATTTTTATTTTTACATTTTTTCAATAATGTCATTTTTTTATGATAAAAAAGAAATAAAATATATTAGTGAGATTTTTTTATCCCTAAAAACGTATTTTTTTATCCCTTCTGAGAACCATTATTAATCAATTTTGCAGCACAAATTAAGAATCAGTTGAACCAAAACGGAACAGTGATTTTCAAAAACTAACTATTGATTAACCAAAAATCAGAAACCAAAAATGACAAATTTTATTAGGATTAAAAAAAGTCCTAATGGTGTATCTGGATTTAATTTGAAAAAGAAAATGATCATATTTTGTGTATTATTTTCTTTATCTCAGGTCCATGGATATGCTATTAGTTCTAAGAGTACCACAAAACCACAAAATGTACAACAGCACAAAAACATTCAGGGACAGGTCAATGATGAAAATGGTTTACCGCTGCCAGGCGTAACTGTTTTAGAAAAAGGAAGTAAAAATGCCGCCTTAACAGATTTTGACGGAAAGTTTACTTTAAAAGTAGAAAACGAAAATGCAGTATTAGTATTTTCTTTTTTGGGGTATACCAATACTGAAGTTTCCATAAAAGGAAAGTCAGTTGTAAACGTGAAAATGCAAAGAGCAACAGCTTCATTAGACGAGGTAGTTGTAGTAGGGTATGGTAAAATGAAGAAAAAGGATTTAACAGGAGCCATCGTTCAGGTAACACCCGACAGATTAGCAAACCAGAATCCGCAGACCGTTCAGGATATATTGAGAGGTACTCCTGGATTAAGTGTCGGTTATGACCCTTCTGCAAAAGGAGGAGGAAGAATGCAAATTCGTGGACAAGGTTCTGTTTATGATCCCAGAAAAGAAGGCGTACACAGTTCACCACTTATTATTTTAGACGGAATGCAATTCTATGGTGAGCTTTCAGAAATTAATCCTGATGATATTGGACAGATCGATATTTTAAAAGATGCATCGGCAGCATCTGTATATGGTGCGAAAGCAGCAGCAGGGGTTATTATTATTTCGACCAAAAAGGGTAAAACCGGAAAACCTATGGTTAGTTTTACTACCAATACAACCATTAGCAATAAAAGTGCCTACCGTGGTGTATATTCTCCGGAAGGATATTTAAAATATCGTGAAGACTGGGAAACTGCTCAAACATATGGTGTTAATACAACAACGGGACAATACGAAGCATGGATATCAGGAACCGTTGCCAATGGAAAACCAGGATATTTCTCAAATCCTAATGATTTATCCAAATGGGGTATTACCGAAGCGCAATGGTTAGCGTATCAGCCAGTTTCACAAACAACAGGAAAAAGCTCGAAAGAAGTATGGGGAACGCGTTTAGGATTGAATTTTGATCCTTCACTGATGGCTAATTTCCTTGCAGATAAAACACACGATTGGAGTAATAGCTCTTTTAGAACGGGAATTAATCATGATTATAATTTAAGTGTTTCCGGAGCAAGCGACAAAGTAAATTATTATGTGTCTTTTGGTTATTTGAATTCACAAGGAGCTATTGTGGGGAACGATTATAAATCAGTTCGTTCAAATATGAAACTTGATGCTAAAATTACAGATTGGCTTGACTTTGGTGCAAACGTTAATTTTCAGGATCGTTCAGATGGAGATATTACTCCCTCTTTAGATACACGTTCGGGGTTTAACAACATGATGAGAACCAGTCCTTTTGGAACCTTTATAGATGCAAATGGCAACTATGAGAGACAACCGATGGGGAAAAATGTTTCCGGACAAAACTACAACTATTACTACGAACGCCAATATATGGAGAAAGAGACTGGATACACCATATTGAATAGTATTTTCAATGCAAAAGTAACGCTGCCTTTGGGTATTACTTATTCGTTTAACATCTCTCCTCGTTATCAGTTTTATCATGATCGCTATTTCAGATCAACACAAAACCCCAATTGGCCGGCAGCTACTACCGGGGCAAATAGAAATAACTCCACGAATTTTGATTACAACCTGAATAATACATTAACCTGGGATTATACCATTGCTGAAAAACACCACATCGTAGCAACTTTTGTTCAGGAAGCTGAAGAACGTCGTTATTGGTCAGATGGAATGAATGCCTATAATATTCAGCCTTCAGATGCTTTAGGGTTTCACAATGTTGCTACGGCAACAATGGCCAATAGCGAGCTTAGATCAAAAGACACACATGAAACAGCAGATGGATTGATGGCAAGACTTTTCTACTCATATGACAATCGTTATATGCTGACAGCTACTGTTCGTCGTGATGGATATTCGGCATTTGGAGCTTCAAACCCTTACGCAACTTTCCCTTCTTTTGGAGTAGCATGGAACTTTAAAAATGAAAGCTGGTTCAATTGGGATGCGATGTCTACAGGTAAATTACGTTTGTCGTGGGGTGAAAATGGAAACAGATCGCTTGATGATCCGTACATTTCTTTGGCAAACTTAGTTAATACCGGAACAATGGGATATTTAGATCCTTCAGGAAAAGCTCTTGAGATTAAGTATTTATCACTTGATCGTATGGCAAATCCAAATCTGGTATGGGAAAAAACAGCCTCAACCAATATTGGTCTTGACTTAGGTTTCTTAAAAGATCGTATTACTGCCAGTGTAGATGTTTACAGAAAAAATACCCATGATATGATTATGAGTCAGGCATTACCTGGTTTTACTGGGTTTTCATCCATTGCAACCAATCTGGGAGAGGTACAAAATCAAGGTTTTGAGTTGAGTGTTAATACAGTTAATATGAGAAAACCAAATTTTGAATGGCGTACTACATTTGGAATATCGTATAACCAAAATAAAATTGTTTCATTATACGGCAACATGGTAGATGTTAAAGATGCTAATGGCAATGTTATTGGAAAAAAAGAAGGTGATGATTCAGCGAATGGATGGTTTATAGGAAAACCAATTTCTCAAATCTGGGATTATAAAATAACTGGAATCTGGCAAAAAGACGAATGGAAAGAAGCTCAAAAATATGGACAGCGTCCCGGAGATCCAAAAGTAGAAAATAGCTATACAGCAGATGATGTAGATGCGGTAGGAGCAGATGGTGTTCCTTATAAAAAAGCAGTTTATAATGAAAAAGACAAGCAGTTTTTAGGAACTTCGAGTCCTCCTGTACAGTGGTCGCTGCGTAATGATTTTAAGATTTATAGAAATTGGGATTTAGGCATCAGTATGTATTCTTATATGGGACACAAATCACTTGATTCCAATTATATGAATACTTTCAACGATTCCAGTTTGTATAAATTCAACTTCAATCCTTATGTAAATCCATATTGGACACTTGATAATCCAACCAATGACTGGGCACGTCTTGATGCTAAAGGACCTGCTGGAACTCCGGTTGCACCGGGAAAATTGTATGATCGCAGTTTTATTCGTCTGGACAACATTTCGGTGGCTTATACGCTTCCCAAAGATCTTTTAGATCGCGCACATATTAAAAGTATAAAAATTTACGCTTCAGTTCAAAACGTAGCGACATGGTCTGCTTCTAAAGAATGGAAATACTATGGAGATCCGGAAACAGGAGGATTGGCTACTCGACAGTTTAATTTAGGTTTTAATTTCCAACTTTAATAATTACTCAACAATGAAAAGATATATAAAAAATAAAATTACAAGACTGGTACCTTTTGTGGCATTGGCTGTGTTGTCTGGTTCCTGTTCAAAAGATTTTCTCGATTCAGACCCGCTTTCCTTTTATGAGCCTGATGCTACATTTTCTACCGAAGCCGGATTGCAGGCAACTTTAGCACTGTGCGACAAACAATTGCGTAATAATTATATTCACTTTAATGCTGCGAGTGTTAGTGTGCCTATTGGTACAGAATATCTTTTCTCTGACATGGCGCAATACGGAAAAACAGATACAGGCAGTAATATAGCTGATTATGCTGCTACTGTTGTTCCTACAGGAACCTTTCAAAGAGACGTAGGCGAGTCGACTTATCTTGGTTTTTTCTGGACTGAAGCCTATACAGGTATTAAAAATGCTAATACCGTACTAACGTATATTGGTAATATAAAAACCTTATCTGAGGAAGTTAAAAATAAATATATCGGACAAGCTTATTTTCATAGAGCATACCGTTATCTAAATCTCGTATATCAATTTGGAGACATACCATTGATTACTAAAATTTTGGAAGTTCCAAAGCAGAGTTATTATTCTACTAAAAAGGAAGCCATCATAGAAATGATTACTGCAGATATGGAGAAAGCAGTACAATTTGTGCCAGAGCAGTCAAAGATTGGTTATATAGGTATGGTGAGTAAAGGAGCATGCCGTCAGTTACTTATTAAGTGTTATTTAGCATCCGGTAGATTTGCTGATGCCGAAGCACAAGCTAATATTTTGATTAATCAATCCGGTTACTCTTTGGTGCAAAACACTTTAGGGATTTTTGATCCGGGAGGAAACCCTACAGCATGGCCTATTACCAGAAACGTGATCTGGGATTTACACAGACCTGAAAACAAAGTTATCACGGCTAATACTGAAGCAATCCTGGTTGCGCCAAATGGAGGAGCACAGTCCTTTTTAGTATTTAATTCGATGAGAATTTTTGGACCTAACTGGAACGATGCAAATTTAATTACGCCTGATGGTAAAACAGCCGCACCTCGTTTTCCATTGACTGATAAAACGAATTATAATGCAAAATATGATTATCAAAGAGCAATAGGGCGTGGTATTGGTACTATTAGTGGTTCTTATTATTCGCAGCATCCTATGTGGGTTGTGAACGGTGTTGAAGACAAACAGGATCTTAGACATAACAGCACCGTGGGTAACTGGGTGAATATGGAAGATCTTAAATATGCTCCCGGAGCAGGTGGTAGTGCTACATGGGCTGGACAGAGCTTTAGAATGAAGGATGCATCTGGCAAACTGTTAGCACAAGATTCTATTCGTGATTGGTATGATTTTCCACATTATAAAATCTTTTTGCACGATGTTGTAGCCGAAGGGAATCCGGCAGCAAATGATTTTCAGGGTGCTACTGCGGGAGCCAGTGCACATTTGTATATATATCGTTTAGCCGAAACTTATCTATTACGTGCCGAAGCACGTTTTTATCAGGGTAATAACAGTGGAGCAGCCCAGGATGTGAATGTTGTAAGAGCTAGAGCAAAAGCTTCACAAATGTATAGCACAGTAACTATTGGTGATATTTGTGCAGAAAGAGGAAGAGAGCTTTATCTGGAAGAATGGAGAAATGTAGAGTTAAAACGTATTTCGCACTGTCTGGCTCTTAGCGGAAAACCGGACGAATGGGGACATACTTATAGTAAAGCCAATTGGGACAAACAATCAGGAACAGATGCGGCGGGAGGAAGTTATTGGTACCAGCGTATTGTACATTATACCCTTTACAACAAATATCCGGCAGGTATTTCTCTTAAACCGGGTGTTAAGTTTTATACAATGGATAAACGTAATAACTACTGGCCAATTCCGTATAGACTTGCTATAGAGCCTAATATTAAAGGTCAGTTAAGTCAGAACTTTGGTTATGATGGCTATAATGCTGGTGTAAAAGTCTGGGACAAATGGCAGGATGCCGTTGATGACGAAAGTAAAAACTAATTTTTTTTTCTTTAGACCGAAGTATAAAAAACGCTAGACTATTTAGTCTAGCGTTTTTTATTATCCATTAAAATAGACAAAAATTGATTTATTTAATAATCATATGAGCTGTTTATTAAACAATCCTATCAATATAAAATTTTACTATTTGTAAACAAATTAAGTTAAGTCGCGATCGTTTCGATAATCTGTCCAAAACTAAAATTACCCGAAAAATACAATACTAAATACATCTGTTTTAGTAATTACCTCTTATTTGCTGGCTTTATGGGGCTTTCTTGCATTATTACAGGTTTTGTTTTTTACAAATCCTTAACAAACAGTATGCTGTAGTTTTCATTTCTTTAACAATTCCATAATTTTAATTTTTTCACTATTTGTAAAAATCATAGTTAATTTGCTGTAATAAATTTAATATTTGTAAACAAACTAACCATGAAAACAATTTACAAGGCAATTTTTATTTTATCTCTTTTGCTTTTTGCGGAAAACATGACGGCCCAAAAAGCAACAATTAGAGGAACAGTTACCGATTCACAATCTCCATTGCCGGGAGCTTCTATTATATTATCAAACAATCAAAAAGCAACAACTGATTTCAGTGGATATTTTACCATTCAGGATGTAAGATCAGGAAGCTTTGAATTGCAAATCTCTTATATAGGATACGAAGTAAAAACGATTAAAGTTGAAGTAAAAGAAAATCAACAGTTGAATTTAGGAATCATTAAACTAGAAACCAATTCAAAAGAATTAAATGAAGTAGTAGTAAGCGGCATGAGCCAAAGAAACAGCGAAGCAAGAGCATTGAACATGCAAAAAAAATCAATGAGCATTGTAAACGTAATTGCGGCTGATGGTATTGGTAAATTACCGGATCGTAATGCTGCCGAAACCGTTCAGCGTATGCCGGGAGTTTCTATCGAACGCGATCAGGGCGAGGGACGTTTTGTTTCGGTACGTGGATTACCGCCTTTTTGGTCATCAACAACAATTAACGGAAACAGAATTCCAACAGCCGAAGAAGAAACAACTTCCAGAGCTACCGCATTTGACTTTTTTCCATCAGATTTAATCGCTTATGTAGAGGCTACAAAAGCTATTACGCCAGACATGGACGGAGATGCCATTGGCGGAAGCGTAAATTTTACCACACAGACAGCTCCAACCAAAAAAACAATTAAAGCGAGTGTTTTTAGTGGCTACAATCAAAAATCAGATAAAGGAATTTACAGCGGATCACTTACTATTGGTGATAAAAGCAGAAACGGAAAGTTCGGTTATATTATTAATGGAACGTATTGGGACAGAAACTGGGCTACAGACAACTATGAAGCCAGAAGAAATGGTGATCAGGGAGTTTACCGTTTAGAATTAAGAGATTATACCGGAGTTAGAAAAACAACGGGCTTAAATGCAGCAATGGAATTTAATCCGTCATCCAGGGATAAAATCTTTCTAAAAGCGACTTATGGCGGACTTTCTGACGAAGAAACGCATTATAAACACCGTATCAGATTTGATAAATTCAGCAGTGCAACAAACGCTTTAACGGTAGAACAGCAGGACATTCACAATGAATTAAAAACGCAGTTTATTGGTATCGATTTAGGTGGAAAACATCAATTGGCTAACGGAAATTTAGACTGGAGCCTGGCTTCTTACAGAAATCAGTTTAAATACGGAAATATTCCAAATGCAGAAGACAACAGTTATTTCTTAATTCAGTTCAATCAAACCGGAGTAGGCGTAAAACCAGAATATTTGAATACGATTCCGGTAGCCAATGGCGGAGCAGGAGGTCCAAGAGCGTATTGGGTTGCAGATGGCGGAATGCTGGATCCTAAAAATCCAAGATCAATATTTGATTTTTACTCAGATCCAAATTTCAAAACAGATCCGGCAAAAATGAAATTTTCTACACTTGAATTGTACAAAATCAGTATTGTAGAGCGTGACAATATTATTGCAGCAGTAAACTACGAGCATAATTTTAATGAAAGCCTGAAATTGAAGTTTGGCGCGAAACTAACAGATAAAGATCGTATTGCCACTTTTAGAGATGAATATTACAGCTGGACAGGATCTCCAACACCATTTTTATCCAATTATGGATCTGATTTAATCAATCAGCCTGGAGGAACAAATTATATGCGAAGAGAAACAGGAACCAATATTGGGAACACATTTGGTCCGGTTTTGTCTACTGACGGAATGACGAAGTTATTTAATACCTCAAAAGGAAACTTGGTTTTAAACCCTGTTGATTCTCAAATTCCGGAACTAGGAAAAGGTCTTGGAAGAAACTTTAATGTAGGCGAAACCACTTCATCTGCTTATGCAATGGCAACTTATTTATTAAACGATAAATGGACCATTTTAGGAGGGGTCAGAGTAACCAATACAATCACACAAGTTACAGGTAAAACAGTAGAAAATGATGTAGTCGTTGATGCAGAAAACACCAAAACATACACATCAGTATTACCAATGCTTCATATTAAGTATTCTCCAATCGAGAATTTAAACTTACGTTTTGCTACAACAAGAACATTTGCACGACCAAACTTTGGAGATATTTCGCCGGCAGGTTCCTTAAATACAATTGATGGAGAGTATGCAGGAGGAAATCCAAATCTGAACCCAACTTATTCCTGGAATTTTGATTTACTGGGAGAATATTTCCTTGATGAAGTAGGAGTAATCAACGCCGGAGTATTTTATAAATCGATTACAGATCCAATTTTTGATGATACGTATCAGGGAACTATTAACGGGATCCCAAATATAGAAATCAGTTCACCTGCAAATGGAGGAAATGCATGGATTGGCGGTGTTGAATTTGGAATTACAAAAAGATTCAGCTTTTTACCGGGATTCCTGAAATATTTTGGAACTCAGATCAATGCCACACTTATGAATTCTGAAATGAGACTGGGAGAAAACACCAATAATCCGGATGGAAGAAAAGTGTCAACGCCCTATCAGGCAAAAGAATTATACAATGCACAATTGTTTTATGAAAATGGAAAATTGAACGTAAGAGCAGCATTCAATCACAAAGGAGCTTATGCCATAAGTTTTGATGCCAATGCTAAAAATACAGATATGAATGATATTTATTATGGTAAATACAATTCACTGGATTTCTCAGCTTCTTATAAAATAGGCAATCATTTTACCATTTTTAGTGACCTGAATAATATCTTGAACGAGCCTTTGATGTATCATTTTGGAGAAACACCTAATCGACCAAAACAAGTGGAGTATTATGGAGTAAAGTTCAATCTTGGTCTTAAATATAATCTATAGACAACTATAAGTTAACCTGTTGGGTGTTGGTCCGTTTTATTTTTACAGTTTATTTTTTTTAAACGACCGCATCCAATAGGTTTTATACCGCTCTAAATACCACAACTATCACTCAAACCCTAAGAAACAAATGACTGCAAAAGCATCTAATTTCAGTTTTATATTAAAAACCTCCATAGCCGCATTTGGAACTTATTTCTGTATGTATGCTTTCAGAAAACCTTTTACTGTCGCAACATTCGATAATATGTCTTTTTGGGGAATCGACTATAAAATTTTATTGATTCTCGCACAGGTTTTAGGTTATACACTTTCTAAGTTTTTAGGAATCAAAATTATATCCGAATTAAAATCATCTAAGCGAACCCTGTACTTAATCAGTTTTATAGCCATTTCAGAACTCGCATTATTAGGTTTTGCGTTAGTTCCCGCGCCTTATAATATTCTGTTTCTATTCATAAACGGATTACCGTTAGGAATGATCTGGGGAATTGTTTTTTCGTATATCGAAGGAAGAAAAACAACCGAATTACTAGGCGTTATTTTATGTTCCAGTTTTATTGTTTCTTCAGGAGCAGCAAAATCTGTTGGTGTATTTGTATTGAAAGTTTTGGGCTGTACAGAGTATTGGATGCCTTTTGTTTCCGGACTGATTTTCATTGTTCCTTTGGTGATATTTTCCTTATTTCTGGAGAAAATTCCAAACCCTGACAGCGAAGATTTAGCCTTACGATCAAAACGAAAACCACTTGGCAAAAAAGAACGCGCGTCATTGTTCAGGCAGTTTGCATTTCCGTTAACAGCAATTATTGTATTCTATGCTATGCTTACAGCCATGAGAGAATTCAGGGATAATTTTGCCAGAGAATTGTGGGATTCATTAGGGTATAAAGAGAGTATTTCGATTTATATGTATTCAGAAATTCCTATTGCAATCTCGGTTCTGGTTATTTTAGGTTTTTTAGGAAGCATGAAAAATAACTATAAAGCCTTCAAAAATTATCATTTGGTATTATTTATAGGTTCAGTACTTATTGGCGTAACTACTTTCTTATTTCAAAAGCATTTATTGTCGCCACTTCCGTGGATGATCATCTCAGGATTTGGTATGTATATTTGTTACATTCCGTTCAACGGTTTGTTTTTTGACCGAATGATTGCCACTTATAAAATAGACGGAAACACCGGATTTTTAATCTACATCGCTGATGCTTTTGGATATTTAGGAAGCGTTTTGGTCTTATTCTTTAAAAATTTTGGAGACAAGGATATTTCCCTCCTCAGCTTTTTTACCACTTGTATTTATTTGTTATCCTTTGTAGGGATTATAACCACTGTAATGTCGTTTAATTATTTTAAACGCAAATTCAAAAAACACATAAAAATTAACACAACTCCTTTATACACCTGAATAAAGGAAAAATTATAATACATAAAAACAAATTACACATGAAAGATAAATATGATTTAATCATAGTTGGATCAGGGGTTTTGGGCACATTTCATGCCTATCATGCCTTATTAAAAGGAATGTCAGTAGCTATTTTAGAAAAAAACAGTAAACCCGAAGGCGCAACTGTTCGAAATTTCGGTCAGGTTGTACCATCAGGAATGGACAGAAAATGGCAGAATTTCGGTAAAGAAAGCTTAAAGATTTATAAAGATATTCAATCGCAGTTTGATATCAGCATTCGCCAAAACGGAACCGTTTATCTGGCATCAAACGAAGAAGAAATGCAATTGATAGAAGAACTTCACGAGATTAATATAGCAAACGATTACGAATCTAATTTGCTGACCAAAGAACAATGCCTGGCAAAATACAATGGTTTGCGATCTGATTATTGTACAGGAGGATTATTTTTTCCACAGGAAGTTACAGTAGAACCTTCGACCATGATTCATAAGTTACATCAATACATGACCGCCAATTTAGGTCTTGATTTATTCATGAATACAACCGTTGTTCATACCGAAGACAGATTTAGTGAAGTAATCGCAACAACTTCGGCAGGTTTGGAATACAAAGCTTCGAAAATCATTATTTGTAACGGAAGTGATTTCAAGATTTTATACCCGGAAATTTATAATAACAGCGATCTGATTGTTTCTAAACTTCAGATGCTGCAAACCAAACCACAGCAAAATTACAAGCTGGACGGTTCTATTTTAACCGGATTAACAATTAGAAGATACGAATCTTTTGAAGAATGTAAATCGTACGCTGCTATAAAAGCAAAAGAAAACCCGGAAAGTTTTGAGAAAAAGTACGGCGTTCACATCTTATTCAAACAAGCTTTAGACGGATCTGTAATTTTAGGAGATTCGCACGAATATGCTAGTGCAAAAGAAATAGATTCCTTAGGATTTGATTTGAATATGGATATAGACCATTTTATGATTGAAGAAGCCAAAAAAATAATCGATCTGCCTACATACGAAATTCAAAGCAGATGGTTTGGGATGTACTCACAATGCAAAACCAAAGATATTTTTGAGCATACAATCGATGAAAATATTCACATCATCACCGGAATAGGTGGCAAAGGAATGACTGGAAGCGCCGGATTCGCCAAATACAATATCGATAAAATTTTTAACGCTTAAGCTAAAGAAATATAGTCACAGATTAAGGATTGAAAAGATTACTGCGTGAAAAATTAAACACATAGAAACATAGATTTTAGGTATAAAAAGGAACGTTAAAAAGAAATATATTTCTTTCACAGAGATAACTATGCGATTTATTGTGAGTGAAACGTCTTTTTTACGAATTGCAGTCTATGTTTCTATGTGTTAAAAATAATTACACTAACCTATATTCTCAAAACATGTAAAATTGCATGTTCTCAAAAAAATAAATACACACAAAATGAAAATGAATGAAATTGAAATGGTTGTTTTTGATATGGCAGGAACAACAGTAAATGAGCAAAATATAGTATACAAATCGTTACATAAATCCATTAATAAATTCGGGATCGATGTATCGCTGGAGCTGGTTTTGTCATTAGGAGCAGGAAAAGAAAAATACCAGGCTATAAAAGACATCTTAAAATACATCAACATAACCGACACAGAAAAAACAGACCAAATATTTGAATATTTTATCGAAATACTGGATCAGGAATATTTAACCGCAAAGGTTTTGCCTATTGATGGAGTTGAAAACGTCATGAAAAACCTAAAAAATGATGGTGTAAAAGTTGTTTTAAACACAGGTTACAACAGCCAGGTTGCACATGCATTATTAGAAAAATTAAATTGGGAAAAAGGCATTCAATACGATGCTTTAATTACAGCCGATGATGTTGAGCAGGGAAGGCCTTTTCCTGATATGATATTCAAAGCCATGCAGCTTTTTGATATTGCAGATGCTTCTAAGGTAATCAAAGCAGGCGATTCTGCCATAGATATTGAAGAAGGCAAAAATGCTAAATGTGGCATTACCATTGGGGTTTTATCAGGAGCACAAACCAGATTACAGCTCGAAGAAGCCAAACCCGATTATATATTAGATTCTCTTGCTTCGCTATACAGCATTATGAATTAAAATATTTTTAAACACATAGAAATATAGAATTTAGTCGCTAATGCTAATCAAAAGTACAAGACAAATCCCGGCGGATTTTATATTTATAGCTTTTGATGATGACCTTTGTCAAGCCTCATCGGGGCGATATATATTGCGCAATGTCGCTCCGCTGGAGCTTTAAAATTGGGAATCATATATTGTTATACGTATTTCGCTTCGCAGGAGCTTTTAATAAAGGTTCTGTTTTTTAGCCGCTAATGCTAATCAAGAATATAAAACAAATCCCAGCGGGATTTTATATTTATAGCTTTTGATGATGACCTTTGGCAAGCCTCATCGAGGCGACATATATTGCGCAATGTCGCTCCGCTGAAGCTTTTAATAAAAGTTCTGTTTTAATACAAACGTATTTCTATGTGTTAAACAATTAAACTAATTAGTTAGAATTAAATCCCTGCAGGAAAAAGTTTTACAAGTAAATTAATAGTAACCCATAAAATAATTCAATTCAATGAAAAAGATTTTTAGATTAAGTTACGTTACAATTCTTGCAAGTGTGCTTTTAGTCACTTCATGTACCAATGATACAACGCTTGCGAGCGATGAGAATGCAGTAAATGCAAAAACGATTTCAAAAACAGGTAAATCTGCGTTAAGCAGCGGTACTAAAAAATTACTGATTATTGGTATCGATGGCTGCCGTGGTGATGCTTTAATGGCTGCAAATACACCAAATGTACACGGTTTACTTTCTAATTCAGTTTACAGTCTTGATGCTTTAACAGAAGCTCCAACCTGGAGCGGAAACGGCTGGTCTACTATGTTAAGCGGTGTTACGCATTTAAAACACGGAGTAACAGACAATTCATTTTCAAGTCCGAATTTTGGAACTTATCCAAACTTTCTAAAACGTCTGGAGACTTATAACTCGGGATTAAAGACAATGTCAATTGTACATTGGGCGCCAATCAATACGTACATCGTTGACGGAATTGATGTTGAAAAAACACTAACGACCGATTTAGCGGTTAAAAATGAGGTGGTTTCTGCACTTACAAATGACAATCCGGATGCTTTATTCCTGCATTTTGATGATGTCGATCATGCAGGCCACAGCTACGGATTTTCGATCAATGTTCCGCAATATAAGTCGTCTATTGAAACTACAGATGGTTATATCGGAGAAATCCTGACAGCTTTAAAAAACAGACCTAATTATGCCAATGAAGACTGGCTGGTTATCGTTGCACCGGATCATGGCGGAATTGTTACCGGCTCAACTGGATCTCACGGCGGAACATCTTATGAAGAACGCAATATTTTTACGATCTTCAATAATAAGAATTTCACTTCGACTAAAATTGAAAAACCGGTTGATCCTGCAACATCTGTTACTGGTAAATTTGCCAATTTTAATACCAATAGCATTTATGTTTCAACAAATAATGCGCTTTACAATTTCGGAACTTCAAGTTTTACTGTCGAGTGCAGAATAAAAACCTCAGGTTATTCAAGTGATCCATCAATAGTTTCTAATAAAAACTGGGTAAGCGGTAAAAATCGCGGATTTGTAATATGTGCCAATACCGGAGGAACCTGGAAAGTAAATATTGGCGATACTCAGAATCGTGTTGATATATCAGGAGGAACAATCAATGACGGCAAATGGCATCATTTGACCTTAGTGGTAGATCGCTCAGCTAAATTAGTAAAAACGTATCAAGACGGCGCATTTGTAGGTCAGGCAACTATTGTAGACAGTTTTGGAAGCCTGACTTCAGGATTGCCTTTTGCTGTTGGACAAGACGGAACGTTAACTTATGGTGCAAATGTAAACGGTAATATTGCTGAAGTTCGTGTTTGGAATAAAGCCCTTTATGAAGCTTCAATTTTTAATTATACCTGTTCATCTGTTACGTCTTCGCATCCTGATTATTTAAATCTTATAGGATATTGGAAAGGAGATAACGGATCCGGAAACAGTTTTACAGATTCAAGTTCAAAACAAGTAAACCTTATTTTTCCTGCTACGCCAACCTGGACAACCAGTACAGCATCTTTAAAATGCGGAACTGCTACAGGAGTTGTTCCAAAAATGGTAGATATTGCTTATTCATCTTTGCAATGGTTTGGAGTACCAATCAACTCAGGATGGTCATTAGACGGACGTTCCTGGCTTCCTGCAGGAAATTAAATTATATTTAGAATTGTGTTTTTTGTTTTTTTAAGGTTATCTCCGTTTTGGAGGTAACCTTTTTGATTTCTTATTTAACCGTAAAGCACGAAAGTTTTTTTACAGTAAAGACTTTTAAAAACGCAAAGTTCACAAAATTATATGGATAGAATAATAGCCACGAATTCACGAATTATTTTTGATAATCTTTGAAATTAAAAATAATTCTTGAATTCGTGGCTAAAAAATCTTTGCGTTCTTTGCGATTCAAACCTCTAACTATTACTTTCAGAATAAAAATAAAGCACAAGCATCACACAATTTTCCTGTGTTCTGTTTTCGGGAACGTGCGGAAGTCTTCCGTTAAAGCATATTGAATCACCTTCATTGACAAGAACCTCAACATCATCTATAATGTAGGTTACACTGCCTTTGATAATATATTTAAATTCCCAGGCATCAGTAATAACTTTATCACGTTTACTTCCGGGCTCTACTTCAAGAATTACAGCTTCAAAACCAATAGAATTAATGCTTTTACTAAAAATATGATAGTAATTAAAACCTTTGGTTTCTGATCTGTCTTCTTTTTCTATTTTTTGATAATCCTCTTTTTTGATATGAATGAATTTGGCATTTTTTATATTTTTTACGCCTTCAAAAAAATAAGTAACATCAGTATCTAAAGAATGTATGAGTTCAATTAAAACGGGTAGGGAAGGAATGGTTCTGCCATTTTCAATTCTTGAAATTAGTCCGTTGCTGACTCCGGCTCTATTGGCTACTTCGTGTATCGTTAAGGCATTTTTCTTTCTGATTTCTTTTAATCTTTTCCCGATGCCAATTAAAAAATCTTCCATAATCTAAAATTCACTTTAAATGGTAAATATAGCATAATAGAATTAAAAGTTTTAAAGCAACAGTAAGAAGATTGTTAACTCAGTCAGTTAATTAGAGTAATAATCAACTTATAGATCTTTTATAAAACAAACAATGCGTTCTACTTCTGTAAAACCAATTTTTTTGTGAAAATCTATACTGGCATTATTCGTTGTGCTTGTATCAGAAGCCAGTTGTTTATAACCTTTTTCCCTGCACCAGTTTTCTGCAAAATCAATCATTTTTTTTGCAATTCCCTGTTTTTGATAATCCGGTTTCACATAAATTGCCTCGAGGTAGGCAATGGGTAAATCTGTTGCACCTTCGACATAATCATTTCGGATGCTGATATGCAAAAATCCTACATAATGTTCCTGAGCCTTATACAAATAACAAATTTCATTTGTGGAACCTATTATCGCTTTATAATTCTCAAATTCTTCTTCAAATTCACAATCATCCCAAAACTCTAAAACAAGTTCTATAAGATGTTTAAGGTTGTCTGTTGAAAGTTCTTCCATTTTCTAGTTGCCAATAAAAAGTTTTAAAAGTAAATATACTAAGCCTGTTCCTGATATTAAAAGAAAGTTAAGCCAAAACTCCAGCCCACCCATCCGAGCATACCTTTGCCATTATCTTTTATGATACTATAACGCTCGGTTCGATCCTGTACAAAAGTTGACGGATTATTGTCAGGAGTGTTTTTATCTCTTTTGTCGGATGAATAAATATTAAAAGAAGGTCCTGCAGACAGGGCAACACCTTTGAATATCCGAAAGGTAAAAGGAGCATCGAATTTGTATAAAAAGTTATAGTAATCCCAATTGCCTAGATAAAGATATTGCATACTGATTTCAGGATTATAAGTAAAACGGTTTCCTAAAAGAATGTTTTTTCCTAATCCTATTCCAAAAGAGCTTAGTTTTTCTTCATTATTTCGATCGCTTCTTCCTGCCATCAAAATGGTATAAAGTTTATTATCTCCTGTTTTTACTGCAACATTTATATCTGATATTTCATTACTGGTAACACTGATTTTTTGGTAGCCATCCTTCTTAAAATTTAATAATCCAAAACTATAACCTGATGGCGAATTGGTGAAATTAACTAACGCTAACTGAACACCATCGAGTTCTTTGGCATAATTAAAAAGTCCGGCGATCTGAACACCGCGAACTTTTTCATTTCCGGTATTATAAATACCGGAAATCTGCAATCCATTTTGAGAACCTTTTACGGTATTATGAATAGCCGACATTTGAATGCCTTTAGAATCTTTATGTACATTGTTATAAATCCCGCTTATTTGCAGACCAACCTGCGAACCTTTTACGCTGTTATGAATGCCGCTCATTTGCAAGCCTTTCAGATCACCAAATACATTATTATAGATTCCGGCTAACTGAACTCCATTTACAGAACCTCCAACGGTATTAAAGATACCGGCCATTTGCAATGCATTGACATTCATTCGGTCAATATTATAAAGACCAGCTATTTCTAAACCTCTGACACCGCCTGTATATCCTCCTAATAAGTTAAGAGAAAAACTACTGTTAATCTGTGAATTCATCATGCCTCGTGTACTTAAACTTGGAATTAAAGAAGCTTGTACAGGAGCGTTAGAAATAAATCCGCCCAAGTTAAGTGATTGTATTTTTTGTTTGGAAGAAATAAAGAAACGACCAATTCCCGTTCGTTCAACTGCCGAGAAATCGCCATCGACATAATCTGATGATGATTTTCTGGAACCCATTTGTATTTTAATTTCCGAGAGAAAAATGGTGGTAATAGTTTTGTAGTTTTCTTTTACAACCGTCAGCTCGATGGTTTCGGGTACATTTTTAAGCCGAAGTTCAAAAAAGCCTTCTTTATCTGTTAAGGTAGACTGCAAAGCATTCTTTTCATAGACACTGGCATTTTCAATCCGTTTGTTGGTTTTAATATCCATTATGTAGCCGTTTACAACCTGATGTTCGCCCACTACACTGTTTTTTTCTAATACAAGTGCAAGTTCTAAAGGTGCATAACGCAGAATAATAAAACCTTTTGATTCTTTGTATTCATATTTACTACCCAGTAACTGGTCCAAAACATCTTTTATTGTAGATTGTTTGGCATGAATGCTAACAGTACTGTCTTTTACAACGAGTTTACTGTAGTAAGCAAATCTAAAATTTGCTTTTTGCTCCATTAAATCTAAAATATGACCCAGTGGTTTTTGATCTGCATCGACAGACATTTCGGTATCTAACATAGATTGGGCATGAGTGCTGAAAAAAGCACCTGAAAGCAGTAAAAATAAAAGTAGTAAAAAATTAAATTTGGAGTTGGCAGGCATATACGAAAGAATTACTCTAATATAATTTGGTTGTTTTTGTGTTCAATTTCAATCCTGAAGGTTTCCTGAATTACTTCTAAAACCTGATCTAATGATTGATCTTTAAATACAGTGGTTAATGGTTTTTCTTTTAATGAAGGATTTTTAATAATGATATTGACATTGTATATTTCATTAAGTGCCTCAACTAATTCCCCTAAAGGAGTTTCATCACAAACGAGCTCCTTATTGCGATAATAGTTGTACAATCTGCCTTTGCTGATGCTTTTTAATAACTCCGGTTTTTGATCAGAAATAATTACTTTTTCACCGTGTATTAATTCTACCTGATCTTTGTTTTTGCTCACTTTTACAATTCCGGTTTCAACATCTACGGTTGTTTTTCCGTTTTTGTTTTTCACATTAAAAGAGGTTCCTACAACTTGTACTGTAACATCGTTAATTTGAATGATAAACGGTTTTGTTTTATCTGGAGAAACATTAAAAAAAGCTTCTCCTTTTAATGTAACAGGACGGGTTTTACCTGTAAACCTGCTGGTATAAGATATTGATGAATTTTTGTTTAAAGTGACCGTTGTACCATCTGGTAAAGTATCGTTTAGAGTAGTGTTTGATGCATATATGCGGATTAATGTATTAGCTGATTTGTTTTCGAAATAAGAATACCCTAACCATCCTAATGTGCTAATTAGAACAATAGAGGCAACAATGCGAAGCCAATGTGTTGAAGATTTTTTAGGAGTTAGTACCGGAACCTCTTTTTCATGAATGCGGTTTTGCAGCCGTTTCCAGGCAGCATCTTCATCTACAGTTTTATTTTCGGCAGCAAGCACAAGACTGTCTTCCCATATCTTTTTTAAACCATTGTAGTAATTCAGGTTTTTTTCATCGGCGTCAAGCCAATTTTCTACTGCTGCATTTTCGGTTGCATCAGTTTCGCCAACTAGATATTTCACTAGTAAATCATCGTTCATATTCATATTGTTCTGGCTCATGATCTTCGGATTAAATATAATAAGTGCAGCAGGAATGGAAGATATTCAACCAGTTTAGATCGCAATACTTTAAGGGCTTTACCCATTTGATTTTCAACTGTTTTTACCGAAATATTCAATTGATCGGCAATTTGCTGGTATTTGAGTTGTTCAAAACGACTCATTTGAAAAATGGTGCGGCATTGCTGTGGTAACTCGTTAATTGCTTTTTGAATATCTTTTTCGAGTTCAGTAGCAATCATCTGGTTGGATGCATCCTGATTTGCAGATTCCATACTGCCTGAATATTGTAGCTGAAAAGAGGTCTTTATTTTTAAATGTTTGAGATGGTTTAGACTTTCATTATGAACCGATCTGTAGAGATAAGCCTTTAATGAATCATCGATTTGAAGTTGATCTTTTTTCTCCCAAATCCTAAAAAATACATTTTGTACGATCTCTTCGGCAATGATATCATCTTTCATAAAAGTATAGGCAAAAGCATGAAGGTTTCTAAAATACATTTTAAAAACCTTTTCAAAAGCAGCTTCGTTTCCGTTCTTTATAGAACTAATATACTCGATATTGCTATGTTCCACTAATACGTTTTGACATTCAATCAAAGATATATCTTTTTATATTTAATATTATTTTTTTGATTAATTGAAAGAGGAGTTAGGCTGATCGTATATAATGTTATGATTGACCAATAACTGAATAAAGGCATCAATCGTAGTATCTGCATTGAGGTCTGTGTTTAAACTAAACTCATAACAATGAATAATACAGCTGTGATCTGAGAGATATGTAAAGGATAATCCTTTGTCTGTTCCTTTTGTAATGACGATTTCACTGCCTAAGGTTTCTACACAATTATCTTTTCGGTTAAAGTATTCGAAAAGCTGTTGTTGAAACTGTTTTTGTTTTTGATTTGTTCGCATGATGCAGTTAATTTAATAGGTTGAGTCGTTTCTTTTTTCAATTTTTGTTTGGCAATAGCATCAGGGCTGGCAAAAATGTAATACATTTTTCTTTGAAACCCTTTTGCCTTTTTTACATCGGCAATAATATCCTGAAACTCATGAATATTGAGATATAACGGATTGAGTTTGCTTTTAAGTAAACTGGTAATGCCATAACGTGGTTGCTCTTCTTCATACTGAAAGGAGTCAAATATATGGTCCCAAATCATAAATGTTGCGCCAAAGTTTTTATCCAGATATTTTTCCTGACTTCCGTGATGTACGCGATGATTTGAAGGTGTTCCGAAGTATTTTTCAATAAAGGGATGGAGTTTTCCAATGGCTTCGGTATGAACCCAAAATTGATACAAAACGCTCAGCTGATTGGCAATGAAAAATATGGCAGGATGAAACCCGGCAAAAATTAACGGAACAAAAAATACAATTTTAGCATACTGAAACCAGCTTTGTCTAAAACTTACGGTAAGATTATAATGTTCAGCAGAATGATGCACAACATGAGTTGCCCAGAAAAAACGGCAATAATGAGAGATTCGATGTGTCCAGTAAGAACAAAAATCATACAATACAAAACACGGAATTAAACTCCACCAGCTAAATTCCATTCGATAAGGCAGTATATTGTAAACCGCTACTACGGCGTAAAGCAATCCGGTTTTCATCAATAAATTAACGCTTAAATTGCCCAGTCCGATCAAGACAGATCCTAAGGTTTCTTTTTTATCATATTCTTTTCGTTCTAAAAAGTAAAAAACAACAAATTCCAGTACAGTAAAAACCAATACAATGGGCAATGCATAAACAATTAGATTAGGAGCACTTTTTTCGACTTCGTGAATTCTTTCTATTGCAATGGGCTGTGCGCCAAAGATGCTCAGCTTGATAAATAAGTAATTGATGATTTTGATCATGATGATTGTTTTGAGATTGAATTATGTGATTTGAATGTTGATTGTAAACAGAGAATGATGTAATTCGACTTGTTGGCATATACCATTTGCAAAATGATAATCATTGTAATTTCCATCAGGTAAGACAATGCGATAGGAGTGATGGTCTGTTTTTTTGATGGCTAAGAATTGCTGAAAACTATCAGAATAAACCTGATCTTCATGGAGAGGTTCTTTACTGTAAAGTAACATCAAATTATAATCGATATAAGATTGATTAATTTGTCCTTTCTTATTTTCTGCTAAGGTTTTATAACCTGAATCTATAAGTTGGGTCGTTTTATTGGCTTTCTCTTTTCCGTTAACATGACGTTTTACGTAGGACGACATTAATTTACCGTTTTTAAAATGAGAACCTTCTTCGGTTTTTACATCAATACCAAAAATTAACCGGGTTTTTACTTCCGAAGAAATTTTTAAAAAGACTTCATCATTATTGGTTTTTTGATAAAATTGCATTTGCCCAATGACAGTGCCATTGCGGAGTACATTGTAGTTTACTGTTTTTTCCTGCGCCTGAAAAGTTATTGTAAAAAGAAAAAAGAGTATGGCAATTTTTGCCTGAAGGTTGAATTTTTCAAGCAGGAAAGCGTATTTTTTAAGTAACCAAAATAGTAATGCAGCAGTGATAATTGTGAGTATCATAAGGCAATCTGAGATTAAAAGTTAATTAATTGTACTCTTGTTATAGTAGTAATACAATCGAATCACATTTTACCCCTATGTCCTTTTTTTATTTTTTTTGAAATTATCGTGTCTACAGACAAAAAAAGGCAAAACGTTGATAGTTTTGCCTTTTAGTAAAGTGATTTCGACCAGAGAATTAACTCATAAACAATCCCTGAAATTTTACAGATATAACTGTTTTTGTTCAAATAATCAGATAAAAACAATCACGACCGGAATTATAGATTTTTGAAACTATAACCAATAGTAACAAAAAAACTCTCGTTGTAGATCTTCCATTGCTGTTGGGTGTTGGCATTTTCTATTAAAGGAACAAAACCCCGAATGTATTTTGCACCCATATTAAAGCCATTAGAAAATTCATAGTTTATACCCGTAACAAATCCTGCATCCATTTTCTGGCTGTATTGACTTGGCGCTTGTCCGGTGCCGTAAAATGATTTATCGGTATATAAATTTCCGTCGGCATCTTTTCGTTGTATCGAAGCATTTAATAAAATACCAATATACGGACCTGCATAAAGCTGTATTCCTTTATAGTAAAAAGTGGGACTTGCAGGAAACAATTCGATGTACTGACGTTTGAATTTACTTTTAAAAACATCATTAATGCTATCATTTAACTGAAGTGATATAAACCTTTGACTATAATACAACTCATGTCTTAAAGCGAAGTGTTTTGATATTCTGTTATCAAGAGTTATTCCTATTGCTGCGCCATTTAAACTTTTAGATGATCCGCCTGTAGAAAAGCGATCTGTATCGTTACCGTTTAAGTACGATCTGTTTATACCACCACTAATACCAAAAGTTAGTTCTCCTTGCTGTGCACTGATCTTTAATGCAAAAAAGAAGAGAAAGAAAAATATAAATGTATGTTTCATTATTTCAGAATTATTTTAAAAATTGATATCCCAGATACCCGCTGTTTTTTCTACTTCTACCAATGCAGCTGCATAATTAAAAAGGGTTTCCTGATAGCTAAGTTGTGTCTCGTTATACGTTCGCTGAGCATTTAGTACTTCTAATAAAGTTGTTTCTCCACGTTTATAGCTGTAGACTTTTCCATCGAGTATTTTTTTTGCATTAGCCAATAGGCCTGTATTAAATTGTCGAAGTTGTTTTTGTGCCGTGAGATATGTAAACCAGGCTTTTCGAACTTCGGTCTGAATTTGTAATTCTGTTTGTTTATACAATACATCGGCTTGTTGTAAGCTATATTCGGCAGCTTTTAGTTCTCCTTTGTTTTGATTTGAAAATTTAAGCGGAATGGTAATTCCGGCAGAAACAGCATTTGAAGACGGAGTAGGAGCTACAATGTTAGTGACCACAGCTGCATTTGTAACACCAAGGCTCAACCCGAGATCTAAAACCCTGTTGGCTTTAGTTAATTTTAAAACATCCTGAGCAACATTTTTATTCTTAAGTGCCGCCAGCAAATCTGTTCTGTTGTTTTGAGCCGTAACGATAAGTTCATTTAGATCAAATACCCGGTCAAATTTGGTAAGATCTCCTGACGGGGAATACAAAGTATCAGCTTTCTGAATTCCTAAAGTTGTATTTAATTCTAATAAGGCCGTTTTCCAATCAGATTCACTTTGGTAAACATCATTGCGCATTGAATTGGCTTCAAGCTGACTCTGACGGGCATCAATTTCAGTAATACTTCCTAATTTGAACCGAATACTGTCTGTAGCAGCAATGTTCTTAAGAATCGAATAGGAGTTCAGTTGTACTTTAAAAATTTCCTTTTGCTTTAAGCTGATGAGGTAATTTAAAGTAGCATCTGCCCGTAGGTTTCTAAAATAATTTTCTAATAAGGTTTTGGTTAATTCAGCTGTACTTTTAGCTACATTTATTCTGGCTTTTCGTTTTCCGCCCATTTCTAATGTCCAGCTTATCTGGGTAGAAAAACCATAACCCATTTGCATTCTGCGTTGACCGGTATCACTGGCTCCTATAGCGAGTTCCGGATCCGGAAAAACTTTTGAAGCTTCTGTATTTGCTTGTGCAATAGCGATATTAAATTTCTCAGTGGCATATCCCAGATTATTTTTGCTAACGAGGGCCAGAAAATCCGGATAGTTTATTTTTACGGAGGTAAATGTGGTATCAATTTGAGCATTTGATACTGCCGGAAAACTCAGCAATATCAAAAAGATTACCCATTTTTGTTTTCTATTTTGAATCATAAAGTAGTGTTTATTGATTATCAATTTTAGATTGAATTGTCTGGTCTCCTAAATCAAATTTTTTCTCAATCAGATAATAAAGTGATGGCAAAGCAAAAAGAGTCAGAATGGTAGAGAATAACAATCCGTAAACGATAACAGTTGCCAAAGGTCTTTGTACGTCGCTGCCTATACCTGTTGCCAGTGATGCAGGCAATAATCCCAGTACAGCAACTGTTGCGGTCATTAGAACAGGTCGAAAACGTTGCTTTGCACCATTGGTTACAGCTTCAATCAGGGTCATTCCGTTTTTGCGTAGCTGGTTAATGTGAGAGATCATGATGACCCCATTTTGTATCGCAACTCCAAATAAAGCTATAAAACCAACTGCAGAGGAAACATTTAAGGTCATACCACGAACATTTAATGCCAGCATACCGCCAAACAATGCGAGAGGAACAATACTCATTAACAATCCGGCCTGACGAAATTGACCAAATGCGCCGTATAATAATACAAACATGATCGCCAGTGCCAAAGGAACAATAATGGCAAGATGACTGTATGCACGCTCCTGATTTTCAAATTGACCTCCCCATTTTAGCTTAAATTCTTCATGGTTGTATTTTACTTTTTTTTCAATTTTGGCTTGTGCTTCTTCTAGAAAAGAACTTAAATCATTTCCACGCAGGTTTAAACGAACGGTAAGATGACGTTTGTTCATTTCACGGGCAATAGTACTTTCCCCAGTATTGAGTTTGATGTCGCATACTTGTGATAATGGAATCTTGATTCCTTCAGAATTGGTCAGCATTAAATTCCCGATTTTTTCCGGATTGTTTCGGCTTTCTTCGTTGTATCGTGCTGTAATATCATAGACTTTATTGCCCACAAAAATTTGCGAAACTGCTTTTCCTCCCATAGCGACTTCTATAAGTTCAGATACATCATCTATATTTAAGCCGTATTGTGCTATTTTTTGACGATCGGCAATGACTTGTACTTGTGGCAATGGTGGTTCCTGATCTATGGCAAGATCGACAGCGCCTTTTACGTTTTTTAGCGTTTTAATAATATCTTCGGCAATTCTTCGGGTTTCTTTATAATCTTCTCCATATACTTTTACAACTAATTCGCTGTGTGCTCCGGATATTTTATCCATTACACCATCGATCATAGGTTGCGAAAAACCAATATTATATCCGGGCATATTAGCATATTCAGCAGCAAGTTCTTTGATGAGGTCATCTTTTGTTTTTCCTGATTTCCATTGACTGTATGGTTTTAGGCCAATACTGCATTCGTAATGTGAAGGAGTCCAGGCATCAGTTCCGTCATCATTGCGTCCTGCCTGTACCATCATATAAGTTACCTCTTCATGTTTTAAAGTTCTGTGTCGTAATGTATCACTCATTTCTTTAGATTTCTCTAAAGTGATTCCCGGCGGTAACGAAACCTGTAACCAGATGGAACCTTCGTCTAAGGGAGGTAAAAAATCCTTTCCAACTGTTATTGTAAGAATTAAAGCAAGAGCCAGCACACCAATTAAAGGGGCAAATACTCTTTTTGGAGCCTGCATTATTTTTTGAATTCTTTTGTGATATGCCTCCGTCAGTTTATCCAGCCATTTGTTATGATACATTTTTTGAGGCTTGCGATAGATAAAATAAGCCAGTCCCGGAATTAGCAATAAGGCGACTAATAAAGCACCGAAAAGCGCATAACCAACAGTAAATGCCATTGGCGTAAATAACTTTTTTTCTACTCGTTCAAAAGCAAACAATGGCAGGTATGCTGTAATGATGATAAGAGTAGCAAAAAAGATAGGGCGGGCAATACTTTTTACACTGCCGGCAATGCTATTTTCGGTGAGTTCTTTGGTTTGGTCATCTTCCCGTTTTTTCAGAATAGTTTCCATCATTACAATGGCGCCATCTACAATAATTCCAAAATCAATTGCGCCAAGCGAAAGCAAATTGGCAGGAATATTTGTGAACTTCATTAAGATAAAGGCAATTAAAAGCGAAATAGGAATTGTAATAGCGACTAATAATGCGCCTCTCCAGCTGCCCAGAAAAACAATTAAAACGATGATTACTAAAGCCATTCCTTCCAACAGCGTATGCGAAACGGTTGTAAGCGTGGTGTCGACCAAATTGGTCCTGTCCAGAAAAGCATGAATTTTAACTCCCTCGGGAAGATAATTTTGATTTAAATCAGCTACAGCTTCATTTACCCCTTTTAATACCACTGATGGATTTTGGTTTTTAAGTAAAAGCACAATTCCTTCAATATTATCAGAGTAATCTGCTCCTCGTTTGTCTGTATATCCTAATGCGCCTTTACGTTCGAGATTTCCGTATTTTAGTTTTCCAATATCGTTGAGGTAAATAGGCACTCCGTTTACAGATTTGACTACAATACGGCTCATGTCATCGAGATTTTTTACCAAACCAATACCGCGTACGACATAAGACTGATCACCTCGATTGATAACACTTCCGCCTACATTGGCATTGTTTTTTCCAATAGTTTCGGTTATCTCACTTAAGGATAATCCGTATTGTTCTATTTTGCGCGGGTCCAGTTCAACTTGATATTGTGTAGTGATTCCTCCAAAGTTGGTCACATCTGCCACACCAGAAACCTGTTTGATACGTGGCACAATGGTATATTCCTGCAGTTCACTTAATTTTCGCAGATCATAGTTTTTGCTTTCAATGATATAACGATAAATTTCACCCGTGGGAGAGGTTAGCGGGTCTAATCCCGGTGCAGCTCCGTATGGTAATTCGACATCGTTTAGTCGTTCCTGAATTCGGGTTCGGGCAAAGTAATCTTC
Organism: Flavobacterium chilense; assembly: GCF_001602525.1. GTDB lineage: Bacteria > Bacteroidota > Bacteroidia > Flavobacteriales > Flavobacteriaceae > Flavobacterium > Flavobacterium chilense. The sequence continues at coordinate 729,904 of NZ_LSYT01000001.1, read as the reverse complement.
GACGCCATCATCAAAAACAATGGTGACCATAGATAAACCAAAGGTGCTTTTGCTTCGCATGACGTGCATGCCCGGTAAGCCGTTAATAGCACGTTCGATTGGAATCGTGATTTGCTGTTCAACTTCTTCTGCAGCAAGTCCGGGAACCTGCGTTACAACCTGCGAAGTCACATCGCCAATATCAGGATAAGCTTCAACCGAAAGCTGTGTCCATGAATAATAGCCAAATAAAGAAAGAAGGAGAAATAACGCCAGAATTAGCCAGCGTTTTGCTATTGTTGTTTCGAATATGTTTTTTTTCATTTTTTAAGGTGCTGAGATACTAAGGTTCTGAGGTACTGAGAAGCTAAGAGTCTAAGGTTTTGAGGATCGATGCTTGGGTGCTTTGCGGTTGTTTAAAAGATTTCAACTTTATATCTTTAGTGGTTAATTTTCCAGATTATTTTGCTTCTAAAAGATAAAAGGCTCCTTCGCTTATGATGGTTTCATTTGGTTTTAATCCGGATAAAATGGCTATTTTTCCATTTTGGGATACTCCGGTTTCTACATAACGGCGTGTATATTTTCCATCAGCTAATTGTACAAATACAAAACTTCTGTCGTTGAATTGTAACACTGCTTTTGCAGTAATAAATAATGTATTTACAGGGGTATCGGTAAATTTTACAGATACATACATTCCCGGTTTAAGGATATGGTTTGGATTAAGACATTCAATTAAAACCTGTACACTTCGGGTGGTTTCGTCGATTATTTCATCGACATGGTATATTTTTCCGATGATTTTTTTGTCGAGATAAGCTCCAGCCTGAATTTCGGCCCCATCAAGTTCATGAATAAACTGAATGTCTTTTTCTTTAATTTGTCCGGCTACCCAAACTTTTTTCAGATCGGCTATTTTGGCTTTTGGCGCATCATCTTCTTTTATATATTGTCCCATTACCAGCTCATTTGCAATGACTTCTCCAGCGATAGGAGAAGTAATGATTAAAGGCTGACCGAATACCAGTTTATTGGTATTAACACCAAATATTTTTAGACTGGCAACAGCATTCTGATATTCTTTTTCGCTTACTTCGAAGCTGCTTTCTGCTTCTTCCAGATCTTTTTGAGAACCCACGCCATTGTTTTTTAAATCCTGCTGACGTTTTAAAGAAAGTTTGGCCACCTGATAACCTGATTTTGCCTGAAAAAAGCTTTTTTGAGCAGCTGTAAAATCAGGTGAAACCATTTCAAACAAAGGAGTTCCAGCCTGAGTTTTCATTCCCAGTCTTAAATGTACTTTGGTTACCCTTCCGGAAAACGGAGGAGCAATTTCGGCATATGCATTAGGAATGGCTTTGACTGTGCCAGCTGTTTGTAATTCTAACTGAAAGGGCTCACTTTTTACTTTTTCAAGTTTTAACTTACCGGCAATAGTTGATTTTGACGGAATTATAATCGTATCGCCCTGCAAAGAAAAAGGCTCGTTTTCTTTTGTTTCTGTTTTATGATTGCAGGCTAACAGAATTGTTGCGACCCATAATGCTAACAGAAGATTCTTATATTCGGTTTTTTTACTGTTGATGTTAAACTTTTGAAGTTTGCAGTTGATTTTAGTGTTTAGTATCATACTTTTTTAGTTTTATAACCATTGATTAAATTTTTTGATAAACCATGTTTTTACAAATTGTGTTAGCAGGCAATAGCAGGTAAGTATTCCAAACAACCATGGAAAATAACTTAGAGGAAGCGGCTGCATTTTTAGCATGGATGCCAAAGGCGAAAACGGAATCGCGATACCTATCAGCATTATTAATGTTGTTAGTGCTACGACTGGTGTTGCTGCCCAGCTTTGTATAAATGGAATTTTTCTGGTTCGGATCATGTGTATAATCAGGGTTTGAGAAAGCAATCCTTCTATAAACCAGCCACTTTGAAAAAACGATTGGAGTTCCGGACTATTGGCTTTGAAATAACAGAACATCACGGCAAATGTGGCAAAGTCAAAAATGGAGCTGATAGGGCCTATAAAAAACATGAATCTCTGAATACTTGAAGCATCCCATTTTTTAGGTTTTTTCAAAAAATCTTCATCCATTCGATCCCACGGAATAGCAGTTTGTGATATATCGTATAATAGATTTTGCGTTAATAATTGCACCGGAAGCATTGGTAAAAAAGGCAGGAAAGCGCTTGCTCCAAGCATGCTGAACATATTACCAAAATTGCTGCTGGCAGTCATTTTAATGTATTTGATGATGTTGCCAAAAGTTCTTCGGCCATAAATAACTCCTTTACGCAATACCATGAGATCTTTTTCTAACAAGATGATGTCGGCACTTTCTTTCGCAACATCTACGGCAGTATCTACACTAATGCCGACATCTGCTTCTTTTAGTGCGGCAGCATCATTAATACCGTCTCCCATAAACCCAACAGTGTGTCCTTTTGCGCGTAATGCTTTTACGACTCTTACTTTTTGTAACGGACTGAGTTTGGCAAAAATGGAAACATCATCAATACGTTTCTCCAACTCTAAGTTTGACATTGATTCTAATTCGCTGCCTAAAAGGATATTTTTTACTGGAATACCAACATCATTACATATTTTTTTAGTTACAATTTCATTATCACCTGTAAGTACTTTAACACCTATACCTAATCCCTGAAGCGCTGCAATACTTGGTTTAGCCGATGGTTTTGCAGGATCAAGAAAACCAATAAAACCAGTCAGGGTAAGATTGTTTTCATCTTCTAAAGAATAGGTTAGCGGATGTTTTCCGTCAAATTCGCGAATGGCAACCAGCAATACTCTTAAACCTTCTTCATTCATTTTTTTTGAAGTCTGCAAAACAGTATCGTGCATCTTTTTATCCATTGGGATTACTTTGTCATTCTCCAGATGCAGTTCTTTGTCTTCACCCGGATCGAAGCTATGCGAGCACAAATCCAGAATTTCTTCGACGGCGCCTTTACAAATTAAAAGATGGTTTCCGTTTCGCATTTTAAGAATTACCGACATGCGTCTGCGTTGAAAATCAAACGGAATTTCATCTACTTTCATAAAGTATTCTTCTACTTTTAGATAATCATGAAGTTCAATATGCTCTAAAACCGCTTTGTCGAGTATGTTTTTTAATCCGGTTTGATGATAACTATTCAGATAGGCCCATTTTAAAACTTCATCATCTTCTGTTCCCAAAACATTCAAATGTTTTTCGAGTACAATTTTATCCAATGTCAGCGTTCCTGTTTTATCGGTACAGAGAATATCCATAGCACCAATGTTCTGGATTGCATTTAATCGTTTCACAATTACCTTGTGTTTACTCATATTCATAGCGCCTTTGGCAAGATTGGCCGTAACAATCATAGGTAACATTTCAGGAGTAAGGCCCACAGCAACGGCAATAGCAAACAATAAGGCCTGCATCCAGTCGCCTTTAAGGAAACCGTTTATGAGAAAAATAACAGGAACCATGACCAGCATGAAACGAATTAGTAAATAACTTACTTTGTTTATTCCAATATCAAAAGCGGTTTCAGGTCGGTTTCCCAGAATAGTTTTACTAATGCTTCCAAAATAAGTACGGTTTCCGGTTTCAACTACTATTGCTTTTGCTGTACCGCTTACTACATTGGTTCCCATAAAACAAAGATTATGAAGTTCTATAGGCTGTTTCGTATCAGCATCACGAATGGGTAAAAACGTTTTTTCTACAGGCAGCGCTTCTCCGGTAAGCATTGATTCGCTAACAAACAAATCTTTGCTTTGCATAATGCGGCAATCAGCAGGAACCATATCTCCGGCAGACAAATACAGTATATCTCCCGGAACAAGTTCAGTCATGGCGATTTCTCTTTTGCCTATAAATTTTCGCAGTACAGTAGCGGTAGTTTTTACCATACTTTTTAGCTTATCGGCTGCCCGATTGCTCCTGAATTCCTGAAAAAATCGAAGTAAAGCACTAAATAGCACCATAACTGCCACCATGATAACGGTTTTAAAATCGGCTTCTCCAGGAGCTGCCATCCAGATATCGACAATAAAGGATATTGCGGCTATAATGAGCAGGATAAAAATAAACGGATTGATAAAGGCTTTAAATAATTGGTTTAACCATGAGGGTGCCTTGTCATGCTGTACTTCATTGGGACCGTATTTTTTAAGACGATCATCAGAAGTTAGTTTCGTAATTCCGGCTTCTGAGCTTTCGAGCATGGCATAAACAAAATTAGAATCGCTTCTGGAAGCATTCCGCAATTTTGTAGTTGTTCCTTCGTTCATTCCGTTGCTGTTGGTTAAGGAATAGAAGGGGTGCTTAATTTTATCTTTTACACTCATTTCTTGTGATTATTAGATATTGATTAAAAAAATTAGGACTCCTGTAAAAATCATAGCTATGGCTATAATTTGGGTCAACTGAATCGCTTTGCCGGAATTGAAGTTTTTAAAAAGCGAGCCAATCAATAGAAAAAACAGTAAGCATGGAATTACGGTTTTGTAAATTGCAGGCTGATCGATCTCTAAAAAACGCAAAGCAAAACCCAGTACAAAAACATATAATGATGTAGCAAAGGCTATGTTTAAAAAATCGTCGAGATTGGGATAAGTTTTGTTATGAATTGGTTTAAGTTTAAATTCCTGAATCATTTTTAATACTATAGAAAACAGCATAAATAAGGCAATCCATTTACTGTGATTCTTTAAGTTCATAAGTTGAAACGAAGCAAACCAATATCCGTATTTTAAGACCTGCAGCTGAATGGTAAACAAAACGATTTGTACCCATATTGCTTTTCCTGATTTGATAAGTGTAATGTTATTCATGTTCATTTTGGACATTATCAGATTATCTGCTGCAATGCCTGATGTGATTAAAAGAACCGCTATTGAAATGGAGAGTGCCATAGGTTATAAATCAGTTTGTGTTCCCATAATTTCCCAGCTCACTTTTATTACTTTTTCCTCGATAGTCAATCGGCTGGCCATTTTTTCCATCAGACTATCTTGAGAAGTAATTGCTTTTATTTCGGCTGTTATAATGGCTATAGATGGGTCGTGATTGTCGTCGCTTGTGAGTGATTTTAACAGTAATGAATCTTCATTTCCTAAATTTTGCATCAGCATGACACGCAAGTGGTTTTCGACTTCTGTTTTGCATTTTATGGTAAAAAGATAATCGGTTGGTATATTCAAGGATTTTATAGACTGCAAGCGGTTTAGTTTTAAACCCAGAGGGCGGAGTATGAGATGAGTAATCATCACGGCAGCGCTTACAATCATAGCCTCGGTATACAAACCAATACCGGTAAGCGAACCTACTGCTGCTGAACACCAAATGGTTGCTGCTGTATTGAGTCCCTGAACGCTTAAACCATCTTTCATGATAACTCCAGCACCCAGAAAACCAATTCCGGATACAATTTGAGCGGCAACTCTGCTTGGATCAGCGCCATTACCTAAAGAAACTGAGAGCAGGATAAAAGCTGTAGAACCAAGAGAAACAAGAGTATTGGTACGAAGCCCTGCATTTTTCTGACGCCATTGTCTTTCGATTCCTATTGCTGCCCCAAGACCTGTGGCAAGCAAAATGCGGGTTGTAAATTCATAAGTTGTAATCATCGTATACCTCCTTTTCTTTTTTATGGTTGATGCTGTATAAATGAACTTTATGATTTGTTCATTTTACCAATCCAACAATATTGTTTTCCGACTTTAATTCCGGCGGATTGAAACGCTGGAAAGCAGCTGTTTCTAAACCACGGCGCAAAATTAGGCTGGCTTTACAGAAAAGGCTATTAGAGATGTTTTAGAAAAAAATTAGAATTTTATTAGAAAGAAATAGAAGCCTGGTTTGTATCAAAAAAGCAATAAAAAAGCCTGAAGTATTATTTAAGATAACACTTCAGGTTTTGATTTTATGAATAGGTGAGTAAGCTGGAAATTTTAGAGTGAAGGAAACTGTATTGTAAAGGTAGTTCCTTCGTTTTTCTTTGAAAAGACAGTGATTGTCCCGTTATGAAGCTGAATAATTTTTTTTGTCAATGAAAGTCCAATACCATTTCCGTCGGCGTGAATTTTATTAGAGCCTCTGTAAAATGGTGTAAAAATATGTTCTAGTTCTTCTGTTGAAATTCCGATTCCGTTATCAGAAAAATCAAGTTTTATTTTATTGTCTGCAAATGAAATTGAAACATGACTTTGATGATCTTCAGAAAATTTGCAGCCGTTTTCGAATAAATTTACAAAGGCAACTTTAAGCAAATATTCGTTTGCATTGACTGAAATCTGATTATCATCTTCGAAATCATTTTCAAAATGAATGGCAATATTACAATCAGGATTTGAATTTTGGACTTGCTGACGGGCATCAAGTAAAACTTCATCAATACGAACGGCTCTGAATGCAATTTCTGATGGATCATAATTTGCTTTAGCAAGATCAAGTAAACTATTCGAGAGTTTTGCCAGTTTTTTAGCGTCCTGCAAAGTGTTTAAAATCACTATTTTATATTCACTGATATTACGTTCTTTATGAGTAGAAAGTTCTAATTCTGCAATGATGGCCGAAAGTGGCGTTCGTAATTCGTGAGAGATATTCGAAACAAAATGTTTTTGGGAATCAAAGGAATTCTCGAGACGGTTTAGCATTTTATTGAAAGTAGATGCCAGTTCAGAAATTTCATCTTTACTTTCGGTAGTATCCAGACGTAAATCGAGATTTGTGGCAGAAATCATTTTTGCTTTATCGGTCATTTTAACAATGGGTTCAAAGGCTTTTTTGGAGAAAAAACGACCCGCCATAAAAAGAACGACAATAGATATAATAAAAACAATAATGCAGGTTTCTAGCAGGTTATAAAACTTGATATATCCAAATTCATCATATGCTGCGGCTGTAATAATGTATTCTTTCCCCTGAAATTGGTAAGTCATTCCTATAACCTGCCAATCTTTTTGATAAAATTTTATTTCGCCTTTTTGGGCAATTTCATCAATCATAGGCTTTGTTTCTTTTACAACATCAATATCTACGGCATCATGATATAATAATTCAAAAGAAGGCTTGTAAATAGCAACCTCGACTTCATTTAAGGTTGTTCTGTTGTTTCTGTAGATGTTTTGTAATGTTTTGCTGTCTACTTTAGCATTCAGAAAGATATTGGCTTTGGTGATTGCTTCTTTTTTTAGTAAGGCATAAAATTCCTTTTCTCTGTTTTCTTTAGCCGAAAATAAGATAATGGCAGCAAACACTAATAAAATAGTGGCTGTGATAAGCGTAAATAATATGGTTAGCCGTGTTCTGATTTTCATTCTACTTTCAAAATAAAGCCCATTCCAGATCGGGTATGTATGAGTTTTGTATCATAATCTTTATCGATTTTCTTTCTCAGATAATTGATGTAAACATCGATAAAATTTGTTCCGGTATCAAAATGGGTATCCCATACTTTTTCTGCAATTTCTACACGCGATAAAACCCGTTCCGGATTTTGCAGCATATACTCTAAAAGCTTAAATTCTTTTGGAGTAAGGTTTATTTCGATTTCATTTCTTTTGACACTTTTAGTCTGCAGATTCATTTCAAGATCATTGTACTTCAAGATAAATCCAACATTGTTTGTAGTGCTGCCATTACTGCGTTTTAATAAAGCCCTTATACGCACTAACAGCTCACGCATTTCAAAAGGTTTTGTCAGGTAATCATCGGCACCAGCATCAAATCCTTCTACTTTATCATCTGTAGAACCTAATGCTGTGAGCATGATAATAGGAAGATCAGGTTTTATCTGACGAAGTTCTTTGCATAAATCAAGTCCGTCAAGTTTAGGTAAAATAATATCGGTAATAACCAGATCGTACTGATTACTAAGCGCTAGTTTTTTTCCTGAAAGACCATCATAAGCGATTGTTGGAGAAAATCCATGTTCATGAAGTCCTCTCTGGATAAGTTCTGCTACTCTTTGGTCGTCTTCTATTATTAAAATTTTCATCTTTACAAAGTTATAGTATTGAATGCAAAATAGATGAAAATTAATTAATAAATGTATAAGAATGGGGAGCTGACAGAAATGAAATTGAAGTAATTTTTAAGGATTTTAGATATTCTAATCCTACTTATGAAAGGGTAATATTCTGGGGTTGAAAATTAAAATTAAAAAGTTATTCTGCTGAAAAATATATACTTTGATGTACCAGGTTTGTTAAATCTTTAGTTTATAATCAGATGGGTAAAGAGTTGATTTAAAACTTGTAATAGATTAGTTAAATTTAATGAATTTGATTTTTATCTGGTACATCAAAGTATATAGTTGTTTTTGTTTTGATTTATTGTAATTACAATTTTGCAAGTACCAGATTGAAATTTACTTTGATTTTATCAGACACTTTTTTACTGACCAGTTTCGGAATTTCAATATCAAAGTCTTCCGGTTTTACATCAAAATTTCCGGTTACCGTAATTTTTTCATCTGCTTTTAAAATTTTGGCAGTTGCAGTTATTTTTTTTGTTTTACCATGTAAGGTAAGATCGCCTGAAATTTTAAATACATTGGCTTTAGAGGAGAGTTTTGTACTATCAAAATCTTCGACTTTTCCTTTAAAGGTAGCTTTTGGGTACTTGTCTGATTCTACATAATTTTCATTAAAGTGTTCTTCCATTAAAGCTACTTTAAATCGAAATCCTTTCATGAGTGTTAAAACTGCAATTTCTCCTGTAGAAGATTCTAAAATAGCCGAAGTGTTTTTATTTTCTGCTGCTACTTCTTCAAAAGAATCAACAGTAGCTTCAAATTTTAAACTTCCTGTTTTTGTGGTATATTTTTGAGCAGAAATATGAAATATTCCAAGAAACAAAAATAAGAGTACAATTTGTTTTTTCATTTTTTTAGTGTTGATTTATTTTTCTAATAATCCATCCGTATTCCATTGAAGGATTGTGTTTATTTTGTCCTGAGGCATTCTTCCGGCCCTTGGCATTTGTCCCGGGGTTCCGTTTTGCTGCTGAATTCGAACTAAAAAGTTGGTGTTTACCAAAGCGTCTTTAACCTGGGCATATGTTTCTAACGGTAAAAGTTTGGAACCAGAATTATGACAGGCGATACAATTGGCATCAACAATAGCCTTGACATTTGCGTTGTAGGTAACCTTTTCTACGATAACTGTTGGTTCCTGCAAACTCTCATAAGTATTAGATTCACATGCGCATAACGACAGTATGATACCGGATAGGTAAATGTATTTTTTCATATTTTATACTTTTAAAAAACTCTATATAAATTAAACCCAAAGAAGAAATCGCCTTTGCCCCAATCTCCGGATGCACTTGTGAGGTAGCCGCTTTCGGTCATAGATTGAGAATTTGTAAACATCAATTGAAAAATATGACCGCCGGTTTCTATGTCCAGTCCCACTGATAATGGATTGTTATAAAAATTAGGCTTATTAAAATTTGCACCATATTCTAAATTAAGTGAGAGTCTTTTGGTTAGTTTTACTCTTCCGCCAGCACCCAAAGTAAATTGATTGTCATTTTCTATATCCGGATTGTAAAGGTTTTTATGGATATATGACGGAACCAATTCCAGAGATAGTCTATCAGAGAATTTTCTTGAAATAAGAAGCTGATTTACATAGGTTAATCTGTCAGAAAATTCAATTTTAGGGTAATCGTCTTTTTTTAATCCGCTATTAAAATCTATCGTACTATAACCCACAATGTCAAAAGGAAAGGCTTCATTTTGTCTTATAAGCCTGTATTTTAATGAAGCTTCGTTCATTTTTAGTAAAGTATGATGTGATGCACTTACAGAAAGCCAATCGGTAATTCCGTAAATTCCTCCAATTTTTGTTGTGGCATTATCAAAACCAAAGAATTCAGAAATTCCGCCTTTTACAGTACCAAACCGATGTGATATGACAATATACAGTTCTTTTTTGGCTGCTAATTTTGTCGATTGTAATGTTATAATTTGCAAACCTTTAAAAGTTGCGGTAGCATTTTTATCGACTACTTGTGTTGAATCCAGAGTGGAGAGTAAATCTTCCTGTGCATTGCCATAAAGACAAATTAAAAAACTGGCTATTAGAAATATTTTTTTTTTCATATTTAATGTTGTTGTATACTGCATTGATCAAATTTTACTACTCCGAATAAATCATCAAAACCAATACATCTTCCTTTTATATTAATAGGTTTGTTTAGGAAAGCCTTGTTTACTTTTTCATTCATTTTACAAAATACAGTACCATCTACTGTCATAGTAGAATCAGTAGCTTCTGAGACTATTCCTTTAATTTCAATGGTTTTGTTTAGATATTTTGAATCTCTTTCTTTGGGATCGAGTGTATATTCTTTTTCTAAATTTTTAGCAGTAATAGTCAGTATTGATTTTTCAGCATTGATGTCCCGGGCATCTTGATACAAAATATTCTGATAGATATAATAGGGGCCAAAACTGATGACTAACAGTACGATCAAAATTTTGATTTTTGTTTTACTCATATTGAATTTTATGATTTAAATTTTTGAAGTAATCTACCGGAATCCTGCTTTTTATTATTTCAAATTAGCCCAATTTCCATTGGACTAATTTGAAATATGTTATGTTTTGTTAGATTGCCAGTGGTGCGTCTTTTACAGGAACCGGCCAAACACCCGGGCTTGGAAAACTTATTCCTTTATTTGCTCCTCTTACTCCGGCATCTTGCCCAAAATAATATAAAGGCCAGCCGTTGTAAACCAATTGTGATTTACCAAATACACTAATGACAGAAAACTTAGACTTGTCAAGAATAGAAGGAATTACAATTTTATCTGTTTCATATATTGGCCAAACAGCATTATTTGAAAAATCAGATTTGGTAAAATTGTTTTTCTTGAAATTGTCATTTTTAAAAGTGTACAAAGTGTTTCCTAAAGCATCTGTAAAATAGGTCGTTAAACCATCACCAACCGTATAATCTGATTTGTAATTTTTTGTGTCATGTCCTACAAGCTGACTTTTTACGAGCATGATAGAATAATCCGGTTTTGCAATAAACCAAATACCACCAACTCCGTCTCCGGTTGTCTGACCTTTAATTTCCGGAGTGTTTATCCCGTTTACGCTTGGTGCATAATAGTATAATGGCCATCCTTTGTAGGTAAGTTGTTTTTTATTTGATGGAGTTGTAATAGTGCCAAAATCAGAGAATGTTAATCCTGTCCCTAATTTGTCAGCTGTTAAATTATCTACATAAAATGGAGGCCATACAGCTTCGCATCCGCCTGTACATGAGGCTTGCCCTTTTGCATCTGATCCAAAAAAGTATAAAGATTTCCCGTCTTTATCAGAAAGGTAAGACCCTAAAGTGGTACTTACAGAAAGGCTAACTTCTTTTTGTGCTTGTGGTGGGGTAGGTGTAGTATCTTTGTCATTACTACAGCTTACGAAAAATGTTGCCACTATAACAGCAACTACGGCAAATTTAATTTGTTTTAATTTCATTGTTCTTTAATTTAGTTTATATCGAAAAGGGAAATAAGCTTTACCGATTAGTAAAGTATTTTGTTGTAATTTATATCAAGAAGTTATGCTTGATTTTAATGAATGTTTCGTTTCAATAATTTTATGGTTTATCGTTACGAACTGTCATTAAAAAAATAGCCTTGATGGTAAATTATCAAGCGTTTTAATGGGGCCATTTTTCTATTTTTTTGATAAGGTTCAATAGTAAAACAGCCTTGAAAAGGATTACCCTACCAAAGAATTGATCTTTTTATAAAAAAAATGTAAGAAGGACGGAGATTTTTTAGAAATAGTATTAGAATGAAACTCTAAAACTCATGTTTGGAGTTCTTTGCAGTGCGAAAGTCTCAATTTCTTCTATAGAGTTTGTTAGTGAACTAACTCTGTAATATTCGCTGATTTCATTTTTTCTGTTCAGAATATTTAATATCGACAGACCTATTTTGTATTGAATTCCTTTTGTAGTTTCCCATTTATAAGTAGAAGAAATGTTAACCTGCGAAAAAACATGTAAATTGGTATTGTTTGGTTTATTGTAAACCAATACAGGATCTGAAAGATTGATTTGAGAGAAATCAGGAGACGTTTTTGGCCTGCCCGAAGACCATTTTGTACCCAGCGCAATCTTGAAATTGTTTCTCTCATAAATTCCTGCCCATGATACGGTATGCATTAACTCAAAGTTGTTAGGAAAGCTTGGGTATTGATAATTAGAAAAATGATAATCATTATGGTTATAGGTATAACTGAGCCAGGTCAGAAAGTGATTCATCTTTTTCTGAATCAGCATTTCTGTTCCAAAAACTTCATAATCACCGGTCATTTTAACAAACTCTAACTGGTTCTGAAATCCCTGACTGGATGTTGTAATTCCGGACACTTTTTTATAAAAGTTTTCTATATCCAGCAACCAGTCATTTTTTTGATAGAATAAATTAAGAGAGATTTGTTTGCTTTTCTGAATGGGTATTGTGGTATTATTTGAAACAATCCAACGTCTTTTTTCAATACCAAAATAATCTTTTTGCAAATCAATAATCTGTTGCGAATTTTGGCTTTTTAGTTCGCCCAGCAATTCTAAGTTTAGATTTTTATTGATACCATAACCAAATTGAATTCGGGGCTCTACAATGCTCTTTCTGAATTTTTCGATATAATTAATGCGTGTTCCTATCTTAAAATAGATTCGCGATAGTGTATCGTTGTATTTCCCTTCAAAAATTAGAGCATGGGTTCTCAGTACGTCTTTTTCTTTACGATAAAAATCAGGATTAGCAACCTGCTCTAAATTGGTAATGCCAATTTCATTGAATTGATAGCCATCATTAAAACTAAACCTGGAATTAATGATATGGTTGTTTTCTAAGTTAATTCCGTTATTACTTACCTTATTTTCCTGAATTACAATTTGATCTTCATCTGTAGTTTTCTGGTTGGCAAAAAGTTCGTACGAAGAGTTATAAACATTAATTTTAGTGGTATTGAAGTTGTTCCAGTTTCTCTTCCAGGACAAATTTCCACCATAGTTTTGTTGTCGTAAAATGTTGTTTTGAGATTTGTTTATATTGTATGAAGCGGCACTTTTAAAAACCTCCAGATTGTCTTTAATCGTAATTAAATCCAAAATAATCTGGTCTTTTTCGCCTATTTTCTGTGCATATTTTAGTGTAGCGTCATGGAAGCCAAATTTTTTATCACTGCGATAATTGACATTTTGTTTGTCTGAAAAATCAGTGATTGTAGTGTTTTGAAATACTTTATTGAAATATTCCTTGTATGTAGGTGTTTCCAGAAAATCAGTAATTGATTTACGTGCTGAAATTTCAATATAACTTTTTTTAGAAAGATTATATTTTGCATAAATATCGGCATTGATCATGTTTATTCCCGCACTGACAGTATTTTTTTCTGTTGTTTCGGCAGTAGAAGAAATAGCGACTACACTGGAAACACTTTCTCCGTAAAATGCCGAGCTTCCGTTTTTATAAATAGAAATAGTGTGTGCCAAATTGGGATTAAAAACAGATATCAAACCGAAAAAATGTCCGGTTTGAAACATTCGTATCCCATTCCATAAAAATAAATTTTGATCGTGTGTACCACCGCGCACATTAATGCTTGCGACACTTTCGTCAAGACTGTTTACACCCGGAATTTGCTGCATAGTCTGTAAAGCGTCAGGTTCGATAAGTCCGGGCAGAATACTGAATTTTTTAGGTTTAATTTCAAATGATCCATCTGTGTTTTTTGAAATTCCTGATGCCAAAATCGCACTCGCTTTAATTTCATGCAGCTCTGTAATTTCAGGTTCTAATACAATTTGGAGACAGTTTTTAGAATCCTGATTTCCCAATACAATTCTTTTGGTGAGAAAACCAACATGACTGATCGAAAAAGTAGTGGCATCTTCTTTTTTAAACTCAAAATAACCGTTTGAATCAGATGTAACATGAGTTTTGTTGAGTAAATTAATATTGGCATTTTCAACAGGTTTTCTATCTATACCGGAGGAAATGTAACCGCAAATTTTCTGAATTTCATTCTCTTTTTTATAAATATTGATGAATTTGTTTTCTATGTTTTCAAAAGACAAATTGGTTTTTTTAGCCAGATATTGTAGCTTTTGGTCCAGGGAAAGTGATTTTTTTGGAGGATTTAATTGCAGGTTAGAGATGTTGTCTTCGGTGTAATTGAAACTAATCAGATGCTGCTGTTCAATATCATTTATGATTTTCTTTAATGGCATAAGTTTTCCTTTGTCCTGAGCAGAAAGGTTCAGGACAAGGAAAAATGAGATAAACAAAAAATGAAATGATTTGGGGAGCAGCATTTATTTTTCGTCAAAAATTATTTTATTTTTTGAGACTTTTTTAGCCTCTAAATGGTAAGTTGTACTAATAATTTGTAATGCCACATCTAGATCTTTAGTTGGTAATTTCCCTGTAAACAATGAGGTTGTATCTTTCGCATTCAGCTCTATGGTAATATTGTATTGTCTTTGAACTTCATCTAACAGGCTTTTAATATTTTCTTTGTAAAAAGATATTTGATTGTCGATCCATTCCGGTTTTGGCGAATCTACAATGGCGCTGAATTGTTTTCCGTTTTCAAAAGTAACGCTCTGTCCGTGCGTTAATAAAATCTGGGTGTTGGCATAATTTACTTTTACACGACCTTCATAACATACTACATCAAATCTGTTTTTTCGGGCCTTAACATTAAATTGAGTTCCTAAAACGGATACTTTTCCCAGTTTGGTCTGTACTACAAATCGTCTGCCTTTGGCTACCCTGAAATATGCTTCACCTTTTAATTCAAGGTTTCTGTTGTTGTCCCAATTCCATTTTTTATAACTTATTTGAGAACCGGAATTTAGAACCACTTCAGAATTATCAGGCAATGAAAAAGTAGTTCGTTCTCCAAAATCTGCTGTTTGTGTTTGAGGTACAAAAAACTTCATGGCAAACGTAATTCCAAAAGCTAACACTAAGATTGCAGCTGCTCTAAACATCCATTTTTTGTATAACGGAACTACTTTTGGAGCGACTTTTTTCTGATTCAAAATGTTAGACAGTATAGCATTTTCATCCAAATCACCTACTTCCAGATGATTGGTATAATCTTTTATCTTTTGGTATTTTTCAAAATCGGGACTTGCTTCAAATTCAGCTAATTCATCCTGAGATAAATCATTGTTAAGCCATTTTGCTAATAAGCGATTTTTTTTCATTGTACTGTACTATATTATTAAAACAATTAGAACTATAATTACCCTACTTTTATAAATCAATTTCTTTACGTAAGCTTAATAAAGCTAAATGAATGCGTTTTTCTACCGCTTTTACACTGATATTCAGTTCTGTGGCGATCTCGCTGTATTTCTTCCCGTCAACCCTATGCATTAAAAAAGCAATACGCTGTTTTTCGTTTAAGTTTTCAATGGCTTTTAATAGTTTGGACTGAAATTGTTTTTCTTCCAGAATATATTCGGGACTTTCATTTGTTTTATCTAAACCTGTGAAGTTTTTTTCATATCTCAAAACAACTTTCTGATGCGCAACTTCGTTGAGACTTTTATTGTTTGCAATTGTATAAACATAAGACTTTGCTTTTTCCAATGGTACCGAAGCGCAGTTTTGCCATAGTTTTACAAATGCTTCCTGAGCTACATCTTCTGCCTGGTCTACATTGCCAAATTTGTAAAAAAGAAAATTCCGAAGTGCTTTTATATGACTTTTAAAGAAAGACGAAAAGATCATCTCGTCGCAAGTGTTTGATTGGTTTTTAGTTGGCATTTCAATTTTCAATTGGTATGGTGCAAAAGTATTTGTTTTTAGTTTAAGTAGGGTAAAAGCAAAGCTGATTGTTTTACAGATGCAGGAAATGTTATTTTCGTGTGATAATTAGGGATTTATATAACAAAAACGAAACCCCTGACACCGAATTTATTAAAAGACAGTTTCTTAAAAATTATTACATTTGTAAAAATATAAATATGCCATCTTTTAAAAAATATTTATCACTAGTAGCTTTACTGTTCTTAATGTCTTGTCAAAGTGAATTACAGGAACAAGATGATAATCCACAAACAACAGTAACAAATGTTTCTCCTCTTACTACTTATTTACAAAGGGTTGCCATGGTTTCAACAGTGCAGGACAATGTAATCGACAGGTCTAGTTACTGTACTATAAAATTTCCTTATACTGTTACTGTTAATAATGAAAAAATTGCTGTTAATACTGCTGCCGATTACCAAAAAGTAACAGATAATATTAATGCAAATACATACGATGATGATATAGTAAAAATAGACTTTCCTGTAACGATGGTCTATTATAATTATATCGAAAAAAATATTCAGAATGAAACTGATTTTAACGTTTTAATCGATTATTGGAATCTTCACCCTGATTTGTTATCAAAAATTAACGGACTGAATATCAATTATCCTATTACAATTAATATTTACGACAGTGCTAGTCAAATTGCAGGTTCTGCCTCTATAGTAAGCGATCTTGCATTTTTTAATTTCATAAAAAACCTGAACAGCAATCAATATATTTCTTTAAAATATCCAATTGCCATTAGAGACTACAATAATCAGACTAAATCTATTGCAAGTAATTTAGAGTTCGAGAATGCTATAAAATATGCTATTGATTACTGTCCGGAAAACAACATTGTAACTCTTGATTTTGTAGAAACACTAACAAAAGGCGCCTGGGGAATACCTTATTTTTTTGATAATTCAGAAAAAACAGCAACATACAGCGGCTATTCATTTGTTTTTAAAAGTGACCAATCAGTTGTCGCAACCAAAGGAGCAGTTTCTGAAACAGGTCAATGGGAAACGACCGTACAATACGGAGTTAAACAATTAAAAATAAATTTCAATACAGAATTACTGGGTAAATTGAACGGTAACTGGAAGTTGTTTGAATTTAATAATTCGCAAATAAGACTTCGTGATGTGAGCAATAGTACTAAATATCTTTATTTTGAAAAAAAATAAATTTATGAGGAGAATGACTTAAAAAACTGCAATTTTTCCTGTTTGCGTCTCGCCTGAGGTTGTAATTATTTTATAGATATAAATTCCTGAGGCCGTATTTTTGAGATTGATATTATTGATTTTTGAAACTAACGGCGAAGTCATTGTGTTTTGTCCACTAATATTGTACAAATAGAAAATAGCATTTTCCTCTTTTTGGGTTTGAATATTTAATTCTTCATTTTTGCTTAATAGTGTAGGGTAGACATAAAATAAATCATTGCCTAAATAATTGGTATCCAGAATCAGAGAACTTATTATGTTATTGTTTTCTAAAATGATGTTTATTTTATACTTATTGCTGCCTTTTATGGGAGCAACATCTAAAAAAGAGACTGTTTTTGAATTGATGTCATTTATGGTACTAATAACATCTTCAGTGTTATTAATTATTTTTACTAACTCAATTCTTTTGATATTGTACAGGCTAAAAAGGCTGGCATCAACTTTTACTTTGTTGTCGTCATAAACTTCTGCCAAAGTCAGCTCAAAATAGCAATTTGAGTTTTGAGGATACTGTAATGTCGATTCACTTTTGATGCCTTCGTTATTGTCAAATACAGGAATAACAGTGTAAATTTTTCCATCTGTATAAGTATAATTAGCTTTTGAGATTTGTTCTTTAAATTTTAAAGAATCTCCTGTTAGTTCATAAATATTAAATAAAGCAACATCAGCAGGCTGGTACCAATTAATTTCTGTTGTGCCATCGCAAACTAAGCTGGTACTGATATTTAGATCGTAAGAAATCGTAAAAGGGTCAGAGATATAATCAGTATTGCCAATGGTCATTTTTAATTTTGCTTTTGAGAATTTTTTTTCTGTTGGTGTATAAGTAAATTGTTCATTATTGAGGTTAATGCTGTTTGCAATAATTTCCCAGGTCAGCCCATTATTGTAACTAATAGACAATTGCCCGGAGCTGCCTGAAAACGACGAACTCCATTTGAAAGGAGAAATGGTTTTACCATCATAAGGAAAATTATCATTATTCATGGGATAATTCCATTCAAATCGATTTTCCAATTCATATTCGTAAGCAATGCTGTATTGCTGAGTTGCATTTGAGATGTAAGAACCTGTAACATTTATGGTATAAGATCCCGATACTGGATTTTCAACCGTTATTTGTTCTACAGTATTAATTTTATCTTTTCCCCTGACTGCTGACTGCTGAGGAGTATCAGGATTAAGAATCCATGGTAAAAAAGAGGTATTGTCAGCCGAAATAACCTGCATGTCTAAATCGTTTATCAAACTTATATTGCTGTTGATTGCAGCGGGTAAGTCGTTCCATACCAATGTAATTTTTAAGTTTTTTGCATTTGCCGGAAGCGTAATAATATGTGAATTTATCTGACCAGATGTCAAATTACCGGATATAATTCTATTTTCGGTAATCGTTTTTAAACTTTTATCTGCATCTATATTGCCATAACCATAGGTAAAATCCGGACCCGGATTACCTAAATCTTTTGCGCTATTAATTAAAATTGCTTTTGTCTGGATATTCGTCAATGAGCTATTGTATATGGCTTTATAATGCTGTTTCATAAGCGTAATAATTCCTGTAGTTAATGCCGTAGAATTTGAAGTTCCTTGTGTACTAAAGGCTACTAACTCTGGTTTTATCCGGCCGTCATACGCCGGACCTTTTGAAGAAAACGGCATAATTATTTCGTTTTGGTCGATACAACCCACCACGATACTATTTTTGGATTGTTTGAAATTACCAGTGATCGATTTATAGCCCTGAAGTCCACTGTTACCAGAAGAAAAACAATGAGTGAGATCAGTGTTTGAGTACAATTGCGAGTCATAAGCATTGGCAAGCGAACCATAAAAATTCTCAATCACTGTACCATAAGAATGATTTTGAGTGGTAACGCCCTGTAATGTTACAATTTCATCAGGATAAATATTCGAAAAGTCTGACGATTGTATCTTCGCTTTTTGTGCGACACCTTTTCCTAATGCAGAACTATTTCCTAATCCGGAAACTATAGTGGCCATAGCCGTTGCATGACTCGATACAATGGCTGATTCTGTTACAGAAGGAATGTGTTTGTTTAACAAATCAATATCATTTACATCAAAAAAATCATCTTTGATCGATACAACTTGATTTTCGCCTGCTAAAAGCGGAAAATTAGCATATACTTTATTTATGGAGTTGATACTGAAATTCTGATCTATTATTTTAGATTCACTTTTTGGTTGGAGTGATTCCTGGGAAACAGAAGATACACTGCTCAAAGTTATAACCTCATCAATAATTTTTTTGGAGTCACTTTTTATAGCTATAAGATGGTTGTTCAGTATTTTAATATCAGAAATATTAATTGATTTCAAGTCCGCAAGTAATGCTTTGAGAGTATCGGTTGCTATTATATATTGCTTGTCTTGGCTATGATTTGAAAAGTTTGGCGGTAATTTCCATAAATTATTAACCGGAACAGTCTTTTTTAAAGTCAGATTAGACCTTAGACTTTTATTTTCTACAATACAAAAAGTACTGTCGAGTTTCTTTACAACCTTGTATTTATTGTGATGTGCATTTTCTAAAGTGGTTAGGTAGTATTTATCAAATTTTCTTTCGTTTTCTTTTTTTAAGTATTGATTCCATTTTTCAGACCCTTGAGAGAAACTGATTGTCGTTATCATAAGAAGGAAAAAAGTAATTTGTTTCTTCATTTATTGTAGGTTTTAGTACAATTATAAGCATTCTTATCGATGACGCAAAATTGACTATTGCAGTTGCTTATGATTTTTTAATTTAAATAATACAAAGATGAAATTTTTGTTTAATGATTTCTATTTGAAATATTTATCTGTTTTGGGCAAGTCAAAGTTATCAAAATATTTGTAAAAATTTTATGATCTTTTATTTCATTCAGGTTCTTCTAATTCTGTAGAGGTATTATTCTCTTTTTATTATCCTTTTTGGTGTTTTAAATGTCATCTAAAATGGCAAAATTATTTTTAAACACTTGTTAAAAATAAAATAATATAGGAGGATAATTATGTCTAATGAGTTGATTTATATTTAGTTATTGATTTTACTGGGCTTCCCGTAATAATCAGATAATCAGTATTAAAAAAAGCATAAAAAAAGACTGTTAAAAATGTTAAAATTTCATCTTATAAGTATTTTAATATTAAAATTTGTATAAATTTGGAGACAAATATTGTTAATATTTTGTGAAGAGCCCCTATTTTATCAACTTATTTTTCACTACCAAAAAAACCTATTATGAAAAAAATTAAGTCAATTTTAGCCTTATCAATTATGGCGCTAACGTTGTTTTCCTGTAACAAAGAAGAGGAAGCAACCCAATCTCAATCTCAATCCAATAATGGATCACTTAAAGTGACAGAAGATGTGTTAAAAAAAATTAGTGCACTTTCACTAAATAACACCGATGTTCAGGTAATTAAGAATACTAAATTAGATGGTACTACTGAAGATGCATACCTGATTGAAGGATGTATCGTTATTACGGCAGATCAATTAAACAAAATGGATCTTCATGGAGGTATTACTACAGAACAATACCGTACAACTAATTTAGTAGCTGCTCCAAAAACTATTAAAGTTGTTGGACTATCAGGAACTGGTACAACAGCTCTAAGTACAAACATGCGTGCTGGATTACAAGCGGCAATAAATAGATACAATAATTTAGGATTGTCTATTAACTTTACGCTAACTTTTAGTTCCAGTACTGCAGGTGCAGATATCGTTGTCCGGAGACAAACGGGATCTGCTGGCGGAGTAGCAGGTTTCCCTTCAGGAGGAGCACCTTATAATTCAGTTACTTTATATTCTGGATTAGATACTTATTCTACAGGTGTAAATGCGCATGTATCTGCACACGAAATAGGCCACTGTATTGGTTTACGCCATACAGACTGGTTTAGCCGTCAAAGTTGTGGGCAAAATTCAAACGAAGGAACAGCTGGTGTTGGAGCAATCCAAATACCGGGAACACCTTCAGGATATGATGCAACTTCTTACATGAGAGCATGTTTCGGTTCAAATGAAACCGGAGCTTTCAATGCTAACGATGTTACAGCTCTGAATTATTTATATTAGAAGTTGAATTAGGAGTGTTCTTTGCAAAATATAAGAGGCTGTTTCACAATTTGTGAAACAGCCTCACTTTTATTGAATATTTTAGACTAATAAAAAAAACAGCTTGTTAGGCTGTTTATCTATTTGCTTGGGGCAAAAAAGGTATTATATGCGAAGGATTTTAATAGAGAGACTCATTTAATTCTGGTGCTTTGATTTTTTTAGAAACAACTCTAATTTGGTAAGCAGCAGTTTTTCCGCTTTCAGTTATTTCTAAGGAATAAATTCCGGCAGGATGATTTTCTAAACTAATTGTTTTTGAAATTTCTAACTTATTAATTTCAGATTCTCCTTTGTAAATTAAATTGAGGTTTTGATCATAAATGGAGAAAAATGAATTTTCAGCACTATCAAGAGGAAAGCTTTTCATTTCTCCATTTCCGGTTATAATATTAAGAACATAGTCTTCTTTATTTTCGCCCGGGTAGGTATAAATTGAGGTAAGCAATAGGCCTTCAATCAGACCTGTTGTACTAAATTTAGTCATTTTTGTAATTGTTTAATTATCAAAATAATCGAGGCGCAAAATTATAAATAAATTTAAATTTTGTTCAAAAAAAACCTATTAATATATGTGTAAAATGCTGAATTGTAAATGTTTCGGTGTTTTTGTTAAATTTTATACAAAAAATGCAATTGTAGCGTATTCTTTTTAAGGGTAATAAAAAAAAACAAATTGATTGTCAGTTTATTAATACCGCAAAAAAGGATTAAAAATGGAGAATAATTTTTTTTTGGTATTTTTTGAATAGAAAAAGAAGAAAATTTAGGTTTCTCACAGTCATTTATTATAATTTTTTGAAATAGAATTTCGTGTATTGAGCCTTTTAATTATATTTTGAACTATTCAACTTTATAGAATGCAGGATGTTAGGATTAAAGCCTTTGTAACAAAATTATATTTTTGCGTCAGATAAGGAAAAAAATTATGAAAAGAATATTTACCCTTACACTTGCCTTTATAGCATGCAGTATGACTGCACAAACTAAACTCCTGCCGGGAGATAAGACTATCGAAACAAAATGGATTAAAAGTGAAAAGTATGCTATGAACTGGTATGCGATGAAAGACACTGCAAAATTCGAAATTGCCAAAATTATTACGACAGTCAATCCAACAAAAAAGGATCTCACTATCATTACTGATGTGGAAATTAAGAATGCAAAAGTAAAATGGGTAGATTCAACCATTGTTGCCATGCCATCACTTGCTCCGGTGTATCATTCATCTTTTAATATGCAAAGGGATATTGTTTTAAAATATGGCAAGACGGTAACCGGTTACCACACTGCTAAAGGAAAAGAAAAAGAGAACATTAGCGAAACACTAACTGATCCTTGTTTTGACAGCAGTTTTTATCCTTATTTACTAAGGTTACTGCCACTTAAAGAAGGCTATACAAAAGAGATTGCTATTTTTGATTATAATCCTCAAAAAACAGGATTATTTACAGCATCAGTTAAAAGTGTAAAATCAGATACCTGCAAAACTAAAAAAGGCAAGCTGGAAGTATGGGCAGTTACTGTGGCTGACGAGATAGGAGGAAGCGCAACAAATACAGTGACCTATTATATTGGCAAAACCGACAGGAAATTGTGGAAACAGGAATTTTCAGCCCGCGGACAGCACTTCGTAATGGAAGTGAGTGAATTGTAATAATTTGATTAACGAGTTGTTTATTCAGTACAAAAATAATAAATCATGATTATCGTAAAAGTTACTTACACAGTACAACCCGATTTCGTTCAGAAAAATCAGGAAAACATACACTTGTTTATGGCCGATTTTAAAAAAATGAATACAGAAGAATTTAACTATGTTTCCTATTTGTGTGGCGATGGAAAAACATTTGTTCATCTTTCACATTATCAAAACGAGGAAATACAAAAGCAATTGCTTCAAACCCCTTCTTTTCTGTCTTTCCAAAAACAACGGGACGAAAGCGATTTGGAAAATGAGCCACAGATAGAAGTAATGAAGGTAGTCGATTCTTCACATAATATCTTTTGATATTTAAGTATGAAAAAAGGCTGTCCTTTCGGGCAGCCTTTTTTCAAAAAAATAAAAAAACAAGGTAATAATTTTTAGAATGAATGCGCAAGACTCACTGTCATACGAGTTCCGTTTTCTTTTACATAACTCATGTTGTTAACCTGCCATTGTGAAATTACAGAGTAGTAGTCTTTGTTAAATAGATTTTCTACTCCCAGGCGAAGGGTCGTTTTTTCCCTGAAAATATAACTTGTTGAGAGGTTAAAAGCAGTAAATGATTTAATAGGGCCTGTGCCATAAGTGTATGCACCCTTTACCGGTTCAAACCTGTCCCTGCCCGAGGTACTAACCATCTGGGTAAAGATCGACCAGTTTTCGATTGGTCTGTAGACTGCAAAAGCTGTTAATTTAGGCGGATTAATGCGGTCTCCTCCAAGATATACTTTACCTGTGGCTGTTTCTCTTTTACCTTCGGTATAGGAGTAGTTTGCTCCAAGATCAAATTTAGGGTGTAATCTGTATTTGGCTCCAAATTCAAAACCATATATTTTCTCAGGCGAGCGCGAAATCTGCGGATTACCGTCTACATATACATAAGAAGCACCCAGTTTAGAGGTACTGTAAAAAACGGCACCTTCATAGGATAAATCAGAAACGGCCCCGGAGAATCCCACTTCGTAATTATTTGCTACTACTGCTTTAATTGAGGTATTGCTAACTGTGTTTTCTTTAGCTGCTCGCAAAACAAGGCCTAAATCAGCAACACTGAAACTTTGTGAAAAACTGGCAAAAGGCTTAAAAGCATTCCATTTTGTATAACGAAGCCCTGCATTAAACATCAGCGTATTAAAATTTAAATCTCCGCCATTAACTGCGATACCGCCTCCAACATAGGTGCTGGTCACATAATTACGGATTGCAATTGTAGTGTAATCAGGTACAGAGATATGAACATTCTCTAATCTTAAACCGGTCTTTAATACCAAATCAGGTCCAAACATATTCTTGATCTGAAAATAAGGGGCAAGGTTAGACATTTTCATTTCCGGAATAACCAGTCTGCCGTCTGTTAGATGTGTATCTGTTATGTCAGAAAGTATGTCAAGACCATAAGTCACATTTCCATTAATAAGACTGCTCACTTCATAAGGGCTGTTCATATTAAGACGAAATCCAAGCTTTTTACTTTGTGTTGCCGGCTGACCATTGTTTTCGAAAAAGTCACTATAATTAATTACTGTCAAATAATCCTGAAAATATAAAATAGCACTCAGATCGGTATGTCCTATAATATTTTTTCCGGTATAGGTCAAACTTGCATTGTGATTGTAGGGCGTTCCTTCAGGTTCTCCTGGTCTCTGACCTTTGATACCGATGGTTGGCCTGTCAAAGTTTCCATAAACACCAGCCTGTGCAATGTAATCAGTTACCTGAGTACTTTTGTAATAATTGTACATGACCTCCAGACGATTATCGGAATTAAAGTCATAACCAAGTTTTGCAAATGCATTCCAGTTTCTCAAATCATTCATACCATATTCCGGCGAAAGTACGCGTCCTTTTGCATCACGGTAAAGTCCTGTTTCTTCATAACGGCCGCTGGCGACATAATCGAATTTACCTGTTTTACCGCTAAAGAGCTGTGATATAAAGAATCCGGCTGTTTCCTTTGGTTTTATTAATGAAAAAGCGCTTCCTGCTTCGGTAGTTCCGCTAAAGGCTTTGTTCTGATCTGCCTTTTTTGTGATGTAGTTAATTAAACCGCCGTCAGCACCGTTACCATAAATAGCAGTCGCTCCTTTGATGACTTCCACGCGGTCCAGTGCCGCAGGGTCGAGCGAACGAATATCTTTAGCACCATCTCTTAAGGGAGTAGACTGCGGAATACCATCGATCATAACCAGAACCCGACGTCCTCTGAGGGTTTGTCCCAGATTTGAGGTTCTGTTAGTACTAAAGCCCAGTCCTGGCACAGAAGCTCCCAAAATATCACTAAGATTGGTACTTATGCTCAATTGCTGCTGAAGCTGTTTTTTAGAAATAAGAGTTACTGAGGAGGGAACCTGATCAAGACTTTCCGGCTGTCTGGTTGCAGAGATTACTACTTCCTGCAGTTCATTATCAGATTTTGATTTTCCTTTAATGGTATCCTGAGCTGTTTCCTGTTCTGAATTATTGTTATTTGATTTTTTCTGCTGTGCGGATAGAGAATTTACTGCTAAAAGAAGCAGCATAGCGGGTACATAAAATTTCATTTTTACTTATTTAGACTTAATTAAAATAATCAAAAATAAGTAAATAGAGCTGTTTATACAATCTGAAAAACTGGCTTTTTTGTTACAGATCAGTATAGCTTAACTCTAAAGAATTTTTAATGATCTGATATACAGATTCATTTTATGTTAATGTGATTGTCTCCAGTTTCTGAAAAAAATATATTTTAATGAAATCTTAAGGAAGTTCAAGACTTGCATCTGAAAAAAATAAGGTTTTAGGATGTGCTAAAGGCTTCTCGAATACTCCATAAAAAAGGGATTTCAGGTATTTTGACCTTAAAAACAAGCATCGATCAAACCTGATTAAAACAAGGAAGCACAAAATTTTGTTTAAAGTTTTTGTAAAAAACATTAACTTTAATATTGATTGTAGCTTTAATCAAACCTACAATAGTTTATTGATTTGATTTTATAGTGATAAAATTAATTCAAAAACCTCATTCAATAAATTTTATCTATCAGAGGAGAATTAGAAATGATAAACACTCGGAATTTTCTCTTTACAGACTTAGTAATTTAGTAAAAAATAAAACTTGAACTATGGAGAATCAATCAAACGACATTAGTAAGTGTCCTTTTCACAATGGCAGTATTGACAAACAGGCTGCATCAGGTACAAAAAACAATGACTGGTGGCCAAAACAGTTAAAGGTAAGTATTCTTAGACAGAATTCATCTTTATCAAATCCTCTAAATAAGGACTTTGATTATGCCGAAGCTTTTAAAAGCCTTGATCTTGAAGCGGTAAAAAAAGATCTTCACGAACTCATGACAGATTCGCAGGATTGGTGGCCTGCTGATTTTGGTCATTACGGTGGTCTTTTTATTCGTATGGCGTGGCATAGTGCCGGAACTTATCGTGTACATGACGGACGAGGTGGTGCAGGAGCAGGGCAGCAGCGTTTCGCACCATTAAACAGCTGGCCTGATAATGTGAGCCTTGATAAAGCGAGAAGACTTCTCTGGCCTATAAAACAAAAATACGGGCAAAAAATTTCGTGGGCAGATTTGATGATACTGACAGGAAATATTGCGCTGGAATCAATGGGATTTAAAACATTTGGATTTGCAGGAGGAAGAGCAGATGTCTGGGAACCGGATGAATCAGTTTACTGGGGTTCTGAAACGACCTGGCTAGGAGGAGACGAACGTTATAACAATGGTTCTGATGGTGTACCAAAAGATCACGGAGTGGTTTCATCTGATGATGATGCCGACGGAAATGTTCACAGCAGAAATTTAGAAAAACCGCTTGCCGCTGTTCAAATGGGACTTATATATGTAAATCCAGAAGGTCCTGATGGAAATCCTGACCCTATTTTGGCAGCAAAAGATATACGCGATACATTTGGCCGAATGGCAATGAATGATGAAGAAACAGTTGCCTTAATCGCAGGCGGACATACCTTTGGTAAAACTCATGGAGCTTCTTCTTCTGATCATGTAGGCAAAGAACCTGAAGCAGGAGATCTAGAACTACAGGGTTTTGGCTGGAAAAATAGTTTTGGTTCAGGAAAAGGTGCCGATGCCATAACAAGCGGACTAGAAGTTACCTGGACTAAA
This sequence comes from Flavobacterium chilense, assembly GCF_001602525.1. GTDB lineage: Bacteria > Bacteroidota > Bacteroidia > Flavobacteriales > Flavobacteriaceae > Flavobacterium > Flavobacterium chilense. The sequence continues at coordinate 702,887 of NZ_LSYT01000001.1, read as the reverse complement.
ACACCTACACAATGGAGTAATAATTTCTTCGAAAACTTATTTGCATTTGATTGGGAACTATCTAAAAGTCCAGCCGGTGCACACCAATGGGTTGCAAAAAATGCAGAAGCTATTATTCCGGATGCTTTTGATAGCTCAAAAAAACACCTTCCAACGATGCTTACTACCGATTTGTCATTAAGACTAGATCCGGAGTATGAAAAAATATCACGTCGCTTTTTAGAAAATCCTGATCAATTTGCTGATGCGTTTTCCCGAGCATGGTTTAAATTAACACATCGTGATATGGGACCACGTGCCCGTTATCTTGGATCAGATGTTCCTCAGGAAGTATTATTATGGCAAGATCCTATTCCGGAACTAAACCATAAATTAATTGATGAAAGTGATATAAAACAGCTTAAAGAAAAACTGGTAAATTCTGGTTTAAGTACAGCTCAGTTAGTTTCTACAGCATGGGCTTCTGCTTCTACATTTAGAGGTTCAGACAAACGCGGAGGTGCAAACGGCGCACGCATCAGACTGGCACCACAAAAGAACTGGGAGGTAAATAATCCTGCAAAACTTGGACAGATTTTAAACAATCTGGAAGTCATTCAAAAAGAATTCAATGACTCACAAAATGATGGAAAAAAAGTTTCACTAGCCGATCTTATCGTTCTCGCAGGCGCTGCAGGAGTTGAAAAAGCTGCCAGAGAAGCTGGATATACTGTTGCAGTACCTTTTACTCCGGGTCGTATGGATGCATCTGCAGAAGAAACAGATGTTGAATCATTTGGATATCTGGAACCTAATGCTGATGGTTTTAGAAACTACAGAAAAACAAAATCTACAGTTACAACAGAAGAACTGCTTATAGATAAAGCTAATTTATTGACACTTACAGCGCCTGAACTTACAGTACTTTTAGGAGGTTTGCGTGTGCTTGATATCAATACTGACGGTTCAAAAAATGGTGTTTTCACCCATCGTCCGGGTCAGCTAACCAATGACTTTTTTATCAATTTATTGGATATGAATACACAATGGCAGGCAGTTTCTAATGATAAAGAATTGTATGCAGGAAATGACAGAAGCACCGGACAACCTAAATGGATGGCAACACGTGCAGATCTTGTTTTTGGATCTAATTCAGAATTAAGAGCTGTAGCAGAAGTATATGCCAGCACTGATGCACATGAAAAATTTGTAAATGATTTTATCGCAGTATGGACTAAAGTCATGAATTTAGACAGATTTGACCTGGTTTAGTTATTTCTGATTGTTATCATTTTAAAAAAGACGCTGTATATCGGCGTCTTTTTTTTTGAGATATTCTCTTATGAAAAGTTTCTTTCTCAAACTACTATTACAAAATTTTGTAATCTAATCGAAGTTTTAGCATAATGCATGTTTTGTACGACTCCTTTTTTAACTTATCTTCGCTGTTTATACATTCCAAAAACATTTAACTCCTTTTAAAATCTAATTTGTGAAACAAAAACATGAAGATCTACAAGACAATCAGCTTAAACGCGGATTGACTAACCGCCATATTCAGTTAATTGCCTTAGGCGGATCGATAGGAACAGGTCTTTTCCTTGGTATTGGCCCGGCTGCGGTACTAGCAGGACCATCTGTTATTTTAGGATATGCCGTTGCCGGAATTATCGCTTTTTTTATTATGAGACAACTTGGCGAAATGGTTGTCGAAGAGCCTGTAGCAGGAAGCTTTAGCCATTTTGCTTATAAATATTGCGGTTCTTTTGCGGGTTTTGCATCTGGTTGGAATTATTGGATTCTATATATTTTAGTAAGTATGGCTGAACTTACAGCCATTGGTGTTTACGTACAGTTTTGGTGGCCAGAAATTCCGCTGTGGGCATCCAGTTTATTTTTCTTTCTGGTTATTAATGCTTTAAATTTTGCTTCTGTAAAAGTGTACGGAGAAACTGAGTTCTGGTTTTCAATTATAAAAGTTGCCGCCATTATTGCCATGATTCTTTTTGGTACTTACTTGCTTGTAAGTGGTACAGGAGGTGAACACGCTACGATTCATAATTTATATAACGATGGAGGATTTTTTCCAAAAGGTTTCTTCGAAAAAACTACAACGGGCAGTTTTCAGGGATTATTAGCTGCAATGGCACTGATTATGTTCTCTTTTGGTGGTTTAGAACTTATTGGAATTACCGCTGCTGAGGCCGAAAATCCGGAAAAAAACATTCCAAAAGCAACCAATCAGGTTATTTATAGAATCCTTATATTTTATGTGGGTGCATTGGTCATTTTATTTGCTTTATCGCCCTGGAGACAAATTACGACAGACAGTAGTCCGTTTGTAATGGTTTTTCAAAACTTAAACGGAATGGAATTTGAACTTTTTGGCAACAAAATATTTTTTACAAAACTTATTGCCAATGTGCTTAATTTAATTGTGTTAACTGCCGCTTTATCAGTATACAATAGCAGCGTATACAGCAACTCACGTATGTTGTATGGTTTAGCAGATCAGGGTAGTGCGCCTCAATTTTTAAAGAAGTTAAACAAACAATCAGTACCGGTTAATGCCATTTTAATTTCTTCATGCTTTGCGGCCATCTGTATTTTAATCAATAAAGTAATCCCGGAAGAAGCTTTTAGTATTTTAATGTCTTTAGTAGTATCTTGTTTAGTGATTAACTGGGTTATGATTTCGTATACACACCTGCAATTTAGACGTGCAAAAGACAAGGAAAACATAAAAACCAAGTTTGCATCGATATTTTATCCGGTAAGCAATTATATCTGTTTCGTATTTTTATTGGGTATTTTATCCATCATGTGGATTACCGATATGAAAATATCTGTAGAATTAATTCCTATTTGGCTGGGTATTTTGTTTGTCTTTTATAAAGTTTTTAAAACAAATAAATAAGCAGTTTTTACTGTATCTGGCGAAAATTTTTAAACACATAGAAACATAGTTAGTTCTTTATCTAAAAAACAATACAAAAAGAAACTAGTTTCTAACACATAGTTATGTGTTTTATTAATAGTGAAACGACTTTTACTGTAAAGAAAATTTATGTTTCTATGTGTTTAAAAAACAATTAAACTCAACGATTTATTACACATGATTAATACATTTTCTGATAGCAGCCAAATAGAAGTAGTTTCTACTTTTTCTGAACTTGTACAAACCAATTTCAAAGGAGAAATGAATGCTTTATGCTGGTACAGAAACCTGGATGGCGATTTTAACGAGATTGTAACCAAATTATCTTTAAAAGAAAATATAACCGAAGTTTTTCCCGAAGACCTCATCGCGCTCCAACTCTCAGAAAAAGGAAATACAGCAAGACAAATAATCTTAAATGATTTACAATTACTGGCTGATTTTGGCGCTTCGCCTTCTTTGAATTTACTGAAATGTTACGAACGTGATGATGAATTTGATTTTATCTCGACCGATGTGTATTCGTTTCATGTCGATCGTTCGCCCATTGCAACCGATACTTTTTTATGTACCTATCACGGAGCAGCAAGCGATATCGTTTCTAATTCGCAGGCAGAACAAAAAATCCTGATTCCGGAGATACGTGCAAAGCTAAAAGAACTTCATGATGGAGCTGAGAAAGAATTCGAAGACTTTTTGAAAGAAAATTATTTTGATTTGCATTATCAGCTGCATCCCGATGCAGAACCTATTAATTTGGGGTTAGGGCATCTTTGGCGACTGGCTGTAGATCATCCAAAACAAGAAGTAAAGCCTTGTATTCACAGGGCTCCAATAGAAAATGAAGGCGAATATAGGTTGTTGTTGATTTGTTGATGAAAACTAATTGTGTATATTTGATCTATGAACAAACAGACACCTTTTTCGGTATGTGGAGAATCATTGTCGGCTCCAATGCACATTTGCGGTTTTTTCGATTCCAGAGAAAAGCAATATGAGGTCATCATTCCTTATATTCTGGAAGGACTCGAAGCCAATGATAAAGTAGTTAATATCCTTGAAGGAAACCGACACAGCGAACATTGCCGTTGTCTGGCTGATAATGGAATCTCTATTGCTCAAAAACTGTCAAGCGGTCAATTAGAAGTGCTGGCATCTGAAAATAGTTATATTAAGGATGGTGAGTTTGCTGCCGAAAAAATGTACAAAATGCTCGAACAAACTTTATTATCAGCTTCAAGGGCTGGTTATGATAGCGTAAGAGCGTGCGGCGATATGGTATGGGCGCTCAAAAACCTGCCGGGAACAGATGAACTTTTAGAGTATGAAGCCAGACTGAATCTTTTAACTCCACAACATGCGGTTTCACTAATTTGTATGTACGATATTAGTAGTTTCAGCCAAAACACACTTAGAGATATATTGCTTACACATCCTTATGTGATCAAAGACGGAAAGATCAGCAAAAATCCACATTATGTTGAACCTTTAGAATTGATTTCAAGTCTTTCGCATTCCCGATCTGGTGCGCTGAAATCTTAAGTTTTTATCTTTATTTGTTAGTTCATGTCTTTGAATTATAAACTAAAATGAAAGAATTTATCAAAAGAATATTCAAGAAATCAACTTCGAAAGAATTTCTGAATGTCGAAACCGAATTAACCGAAAATTGGATCAAATTTAATAATGGAAATTCAATTGGAAAGAAAGGTTCTGAAGGTGGTAAGATTTTAAATGATCAAGAAAATATAAATGGTGCGAGAATAACAATTGAAGCCAATGCTGGGAGTATCCCTTTTGCTATTACACTTGGAATTTATGGATTAATGTTTCACACAGAATTTTTTAGTGAAATAGAAATCGCTACTGAATATTTCGAAAGGAAAAAAAATGAAATTGACAGAATTCTAAAAATGTTTGAAATTCCACAAGACAACCAAGATTTAGAATGGGAAAATAAAAAGGATGAGTATTTAGAAAAATTAATTTCTGAATAAATTTCCCCGCTGGTGCGAGCGTCTCGCTCGTGAGCGCAAAGTTGTTTTGTTCTAAAAAATTATCTATCTAATTTATAAAAGTTTTAGAGATTAGTAATTAGTCTTCTTTGTCTGGGCACGAGCGAAACGCTCGCACCAGCAGGGGAAAGCAATTTATTAGATGGCACTCCCGTTATGATAAAGCATGTAAATTATCATAGATATAATCTACAACAACCCTTTAATGATCATTATCAATATTTTGAATTTCAACAAACTTTAAACTAACATGTTATGAGTCTAGCAAATCAATACAACTTAAATTTTCATATTTGGACGTTTTCTGATGGTATTACAAAAAAAGCCAGTATTGGGGTTTCATTAGTGAATGGTTCCACTAAAAACCACGAAATAGCGAGCTTTTTAGAACCTAATGGTATTCGTTTAACACAAGAAATAATAGATGACATTAACTCTTTAAATTTAGATCCAAATTTACCATTTAATAACTATGTTATTTGGGGAGGGAATCAAGATGAAAGCGTTGAAATAAAATCTGCCCCATTTAGAGCTGTTTTTAATAAAACAGGAAAGCCAGTAGAAATTCCAATTGCCGATTTTTTACAAATTTTGCAAGAGTGGAAAGATTTTCTGCAAAACATACCTAATCCACATTGGCTATCTAACAGGTAAAGGCCCGATCGCGCAGATTTATCCCCCCGCTGGCGCGAGCGTCTTGCTCGTGAACACAAAGTATTTCTTACATTAGCTCAAAAATGATAAATGAGCAGAAAATACAAATTTGGAGAAAAAACTGGAGCCTACTTTATAAGTTTTGCTACGGTTTACTAGATAGATGTTTTTACAAGGGAAGAATATTTTGGAAACATTGTAGAGTCATTAGATTACTGCAGAAAGAAGAAAGGAATGGAGATTTATGGCACTGCATAATGCCGAGTCATATTCATTTAATTTTCAGGTCTGAAAATGGAGACCCTTCCGGTCTTATTAGAGATTTTAAAGGTTTTACTTCTCGAAAAATGCTCAAAGTAATTGAAGAAAATCCACAAGAAAGTAGAAAAGAATGGATGCTTTGGATGTTTGAAAGAGCTGGAAAGAAAAACAGCAATGTGAAATTCAGGCAGTTTTGGCAGCAAAACAACAAACCTATTGAAATCTGGTCTTTTAAAGTTTTTGAGCAAAAATTAAATTATATTCATAACAATCCGCTAGAAACTGGTTTTGTTACTAATCCTGTAGATTGGAAATACAGTTCTGCAAGGAATTATGGTGATAATGATCAGACTGTCTTAGAAATTGATATTAATTGATATGCTTCACGTGCACGAGCGGGACGCTCGCGCCAGCAGCGGGGGGAGATTTTTAATGCCTTTATACAATGTTTTCTTCTTAATGCTAATGTAGTTTTTGATACTTTCGTTTAGTCTTAGTCGTTGACTCATTATAACTCGTAATAAGGATTGTATAAGAGATTAAAAAAACAGTATAAATACCTATTGTGGTTTAATTTGTTTATCATAAATTAGATTTAAAATCAAGTAAAACAATGGATTAACTTCACTTGTCAGACTTGTTGATGCAATAATGGCAATGCCATTTCGATTTCACTCACTAAATTTAATTGTATGGATAAACAAATAGAATTTCACCAGTTTATATCCCAAATTGTTCATAATGAAATGGATGAAAACCAGCAAAGCATTTTCTTAGTAGAAAAAGAGAGAATAAATCGGCTTTTTGAAACAGAAAGTATTGAGGAGTTTACTGAAATAAGAAAAACAAGCGGTTTAGATTTTGGGTTTGGTATCGAAGAAGCAAACGAAATAGTAAAAAATGTATTAGACTTAGGTTCATTGATTGTTTCAGTCTTTTCATTGTATTTAGCTTACAAAACTTACAAGAAAACTGAAAAAAATGAGAGACTTAAAGAATTGGAAGACAATTGGAAAGCAATACTAATTATAGATCAACATATTGATGAAAAGGAAGCTGAATTGATTGTGAAAAAATATTCTCCCTCATTAAAAAAGTTAATCAAATGACTTTCTCTGAATCTTTCGCAATATCACTAACCATATTTTTTGTTTGGTATTTATTAAGTAAATGTTTGCCAAAGAAATTGAATCAAATCATCGAACAGAATTTGCTCAAAATCAAGAGTTAATAAAAATAGGAAATATATCGCAATATTTAATATGAAATGAAATTATGAATGAATTCGTTGAATCATCTAATGCTAAAACTAACACAGAAATTAAATTAGAAAATCAAAGAAAAATTGATTGGATTAACATGAAAATATGGTATGAAAAACGGGCAAAAAAACAAGGAAGTGGTTTGATTTTTCAAACAGTTTTATTTTTTTTATTCTTATTTGCTGTTCCTTTAATTACGCAAAAAGGCATAGATAATCAAAGATTGATAAAGGGAGTTGAAGACAGGCAATGGAATCAATATAGTTACCAAACAAATGATGATAAACAATTTGTAGAAGATAACTATAAAAGATTTATGGAAGATGAAAGAGACGAGGGAACGTCTTTACCATATATGGTGGTGATTTCTATTTTAACAATAATTCAAATAAATATTTTTTTATTCACTGGGATTAAAAATCGACTAAATGATATAAACTATACAAAACTGACAAGAGATTCATTTAATGGAATTTGGCTTACTATTGATGAACTAGCATCTTCTATGAATATTCAGTCTAAAAGCATAAATATTTATTATTTGCATACAAATTCATTTGAAGCCCATGTTTTGAAAAAAGATAATAAAATATTACTTTATTTAACACGAAATATAGTTTCGTTTTATAGCCAAGATAAAGAAAAGTTTAAATCAATTATTGCCCATGAACTTGGACACATTTTGCAAAATGATTCCCGCTTTATGTTAGTTGGATTAAACCTAATGATTATTCCAACATTATTAGTTTTTATTGGCGGTTTTCTTTTACTTGTTTCAGGAACTAGTCTTGAATTGTTTAGTTCATTTGGTGGAATAATTTTTTTAACTTTTTTTAAATTTGTTACTAAAAGAAAAGAGTCAGAATTTTTAGCCGATACAGCATCTTTATGCTATTTGGAAAGCACACATATTCTTGAAGTGATAGAAGCATCTGAAGTTACTACTGCAAAGTTTTTTTATCCGACAAAAAATGAAAGAGTTGTATATTTAAACAATGTAATTAAAAGGTTCACTTTATAAGTACTGTTATCAACATGGGTTTGTTAAAATTGATGTGGGAATGAAGTAATTGAATGTTTGCAATTCTAAGAATTATTTGCAATAAATTGATCTGACGTGTTTCGATTTCTTCTCTTCACAAAACTTATAATATCCATGTTTTAGAGATCTCCCTGATAGCGCGAGCGTCTCGCTCGTGCACTGAATGCACGAAATCAATTAAAATTATTATTTAGAGATAGTTACCGTAAACGTACTTCTGAATTCAAAACTTACGTTCACGAGCGAGACAGGGGGGTAGATAACCATTTTGAAACTAAGAAAAAAAGAATATATTAGCATAGTTAATATTTTTTGTAAATACCTCATTTATTTTAAGTTATAAAATTCAAAATAGTATCTTATGGATGTTAGGAATGAATATCTAAGTTTAAAAGAAGAATACGATGATTTCTTAATCGAAATCAAAAGAATAATTGAAAAGATACTTAAGGTCAATAATATTCCCATTGCATTCGACATCCTTGGAAGAACTAAAACTTTAGACTCTATAGAAGAAAAGTTATTAGCAAAAAGATATACAATAAAAGAAAGCATTACGGAACTTAATGATTTAGTTGGGATTCGCATTGTATTGCTTTTTCCAGGACTTAAAGATGATGTCGTAAATTTACTTTCTGAAAAATTTCAAGTAATGGATGTCATTCAAAAGAAAATTCCAGTTGATAAATTTGGTTATAATTCAGTTCATTTAATTTTAGGAATTAAGGAGGAATGGTCTCAATCATTGAATTTTGAAAATCACTCATCAAAAAAAATTGAAATTCAAATTAGGACTGTAGCTGAGCATATTTGGGCGGAAACATCACATGTTTTATTTTATAAAAAAGAGGAGAATATTCCGAATATAATTAGACGAGATTTTCATAGACTCTCTGCATTATTAGAAATTATTGATGAAAATTTGCAAAACATCAAAAATAGAGTTGAGTATCACTTTACTGAAGTCCAAGAAAATGAGTATGATGAAATTTTAATTATGGATTTGAATCCCGAAACTTTCAAAAGAGTAATGTTGAAGAATTCAAATGGATTGTATGATTTTGAAGATCAGAAAAATAAAGAGTTGAGTTCAAGAATAGAGAAAAATTATAATATTTTAAATGCGGGTTATTTAGATACATTAATCATGGATAAAATCGATCTACATAATCTAAGTTCACAAGAATTTGTTCAAAAAGTGTTGGAATTACTTGATGACAAACTCGATTCGGAAGAAAAGAAAAGTTATGATTCTAAACCAAAGTAAATAAAGAATGTTCTTGAATTTTAAAGAATCATAAATAAACAAAAGAGACTTTTTGAGTCTCTTTTTTACAATTAATATATCTTTATAAATACTTACTTCCCAATCAATATTTCAAGCCTAACTATCATTTCATCTTTCTCTTTCAACATAGGCTCGTACAACGCAATTTTTTCTTCATAAAGTTGAATCAATTTTTCAATTGGATGAATATTAGTTGTTCCGTAATTAAATTAATTACTGAAAGCATGTTCTCCAAAAGATAAATATTGTTAATTACGAAACCCTTTAATAATTCTATCTAGTTCTTCTGTATTTTTGTTTTCACCATTAAAACTATCCATGCTTCTTTGAGATTTAAACCATTCCAGGTTATTAGTTTTATTGGTATGGTTCCAAATCATTTCATAATCATTCATGTATTTATATTTGATATAAATCACCCCATTTTTTACAATATATTCTTGATGCTCTCTTTCTAAAACCCACTTTATATTTTTATAAAAATTTGAAGGAGTTTCATTTTTTTCAGCGATTCTATAGAAGTCATTTTGAAAAAATACTATTTTACGATTAAATATTTTAACTCGTTGTGCATCATTATTTAAGATCACAGGACGAAGTTCTACATACCTGTTTTGCCAATAATAATAAATAGAAAATAAAACTATTAGAATGGCGAATGTTACGTAGATCTTTTTTTTCATTTATTTTAAATTAATACTTAAACCGCCTAAAAAACCTGATTGAAAGGTTTTATTAAAACTTTGTTGCCATTCGCTTTTCATATAAATTTTCCGCAGCAATAATTTCCCTTTGTTTTTTCAACCAGTTAAAGTCATTGGTTTTCTACCAAATTTGAAACATATAAATGACTATCATATCTAGAATAGGGTTTAAAAATATCACTAAAAGGTTAGATTTTATTTTTTGAATAAATTCGAATATTTTTTAGATACGTAATTTAAAGAGTTTAGAAGTATATTTTTTTTATGTTTATTCAAACTCTTGATTTTTATTTAATTAAAACAAAAAAGAGACTCAAAAGTCTCTTTCTAAAATCAATATATCTTTATAAATACTTACTTCCCAATCAATTTCTCAAGCCTCACCATCATTTCATCTTTCTCCTTCAACATTCTTTCATACAAAGCAATTTTTTCTTCGTGAAGCTTTAAAATTTCTTGCAATGGATTAACATTATAAGTACCACCAGAATTACCAATGAATGCTTCATCATGAAAAGTATTAGAAATAATATTTATCGCTTGTTCTTCATCAAAATTCTGAAAAGCTTCAACAGGAATTTTTAATACGGCTGAAATTTGTTTCAAGAGGTTTTCTTCAATTACATCTTTCTGCTCCAGCATAGAAATTTTCTTTTGGTTCCAGTCTTCGCCCAGATCATAAGCCAATGCTTCCTGCTTGATGTTGAGCATTTCTCTAAAACGTTTTACGTTTCTTCCCTGATGTATTTTCTGTTCCATAACGAATATCAATTTTTCTAAAGGCTCAAAGATAAAGCCATTTGGATAAAAATCCTGAATTTCAAAGATAAAAAAATATCCTGTTAAACATTCTTTTTTGTCAGATATTATATCTGCTTTTCGAATAGTTTATCCTTTTGCAAGAACAGAACTTCGCTTGACGATTTTAAATCTCCGCAGTATGAAAAAGAATAAAATATCTTTCGAAACCAGTTTTTGGGTAGGATGTGTAACAGGAAATCCATTTAAGGTAATTAATGCCTTTTTTGATTTTGCAGATCTGGACTATTATAAACAAAATTTAAGTGAAGCAGTAATGTACAGCTATAAAAAAGAGGTTTACGAAGCCAAGAATCCCTCTAATGCTTTTATTTTTTATACTGCTATAAATTCTTTTCTCAAAGTGTGTTACTGCCTGAAAGCGAAAAGCAAAAAATGGAGAGTGAAAGTGTCTTTGTGTTCTGAAACAATATTTCATTTTTCTTCTCTAACGAGAGATGAATTTGAGAATCCTTTTATTGTATTTCGAAAAGCATTTAATGAAAAAACGCTGGAAGAGTTTGAATCATTTCTATGTCTGATCCTGGAGCTTTCATTGTCTCCTCATGACGGAGATCCTTACTCTGACCTGACAACGCCTTATATTCATTTAATTAAAATGCTCGATGCAGCAGCGCTAATACGGGAAAGAGGCGTTGAGAAAGTGAGGAAAACAGATTCGTAGTTGTATGTGTATTGATGAAAAAGCAATTTGTTTAATCGTTTTTTTAACAATAAAGATTGTACATTTGAAATGTTAAATTTCATTCCAAAAACAAACAACAATATTAAGCCTATGAAAAAAATTCTACATTTATTACTACTTACTTTTACAATATCTGGTTTTGCCCAGGATGGATCTGTAGATCCTACTTTTAACTATCCAACAGGAGCCATCAATGGAGCTGTTAAGACAACATCAATACAATCAGACGGAAAAATAATCGTTGGTGGAGATTTTACAAATTTAAATAATGTGCCTTCTAATAAATTAGCACGGTTAAATATAAACGGAACCACTGATACAACATTTAATTTAGGTTCTGGGTTTAATAATACCGTTAATGGAATCACTACCCAATCTGACGGGAAAATATTGGTTGTTGGTAATTTTACTTCTTATAATGGAACTTTAAAAAATAGAATTGTCAGATTAAATATTGACGGAACTATTGATGCTACATTTAATATGGGTTCTGGATTTAATAATGCCGTTAATGGAATAAATATTCAATCTGACGGAAAAATATTAGTCTTTGGTAGTTTTACAACGTATAATGGTAATTCAAAAAACAGAATAATCAGATTAAATGCAGATGGAACTATTGATTCAACATTTAATTTGACAACAGGAGCAAATAATACTGTTAATTCATGTGCTATACAATCTGATGGTAAAATTTTGATTGGAGGAAATTTCGGGGCATTTAATGGAGTTGCAAGAAACAGACTCGCAAGGTTAAATACAGATGGATCATTGGATACTGCATTTATTTCTGGTATTACAACTTACACAACTAATGAAGTAAAAACAATTTGTTTACAGTCAGACGGAAAAATAATCATTGGTGGTAATTTTACTTCTTACAACGGGACAGCGGTTAATTTTATAGCAAGATTAAATTCAGACAGCACATTAGATACAACATTTAATATTGGTGATGGTTTTGACTCTATTGTTAATTGTGTTTTTATTCAACCTGACGGGAAGTTATTGATAGGGGGAAATTTTAATATGTTTAATGGTACCTATTCTTCTCGAATAATAAGATTAAATGTTGACGGGACAATAGATTCTCTTTTTGGCTCAGGTACTAATTCAGCACTTGACGCCATGGTTAATACTATTGCAATTCAATCTAATGGAAAAATACTACTTGGAGGTTCTTTTTCAAGTTTTAATAATTTCTCAAGAAACCGAATAGTAAGTTTAAATAGTAATGGGAGTATTGATACTGGTTTTTATCCGTTCTTCGAGAATGGTCTTTCTACTAATGGGGACATCAGGACGATTGCTGTGCAACCAGACGGAAAAATACTTATTGGAGGAACGTTTTCTACCTATCGTGGTATATCCTCTAAAGGCATTGCAAGGTTAAACTCTGACGGAACACTCGATGCAACTTTTAATGTGGGTACAGGAGCAGATGGTTTGGTAAGTAAGATTGCAGTGACGGCTAATAATAAAATTATTATTGCAGGAAATTTTAAATCCTACAATGGTACAACGGTTAATTGTGTAGCTCAGTTAAATGCTGACGGAACTTTAGATACTGCTTTTAATACAGGCGGTTCCGGTGCCAACAATATGGTAAATGCCCTTTCACTGCAAGCAGATGGTAAAATCATTATTGGAGGAAGTTTTAGTACGTTTAACGGAACTCAAAGAAAGCTATTGGCCAGATTAAATGCTAATGGTACAGTAGATACTTCTTTTACTCCTTTATTAACTCAGGGAACTGTCTGGACGACTTTAATACAAGCAGACGGTAAAATAATTATAGCGGGAATTTTGCTGCAATACAATTATGCAGATAATGGAGAAATCCTTAGATTAAATACCAATGGAAGTTTAGATAATACCTTTAATCTTGGTGGTTCGGGTACAGATTATTTTGTTTATTCGAGTGCAGTACAACCTGATGGTAAAATTATTTTAGGCGGTGGGTTTAATAAATTTAATAATATTGCTTCAAAAGGAGTGGTTCGTTTAAATGCTAACGGAAGTTTAGATACTTCGTTTAAAGTTCCTGTATTATATGGAAATGTGACTCTTAACAGTATTGTAATTCAAAATGATGGAAAAATTATTGTGGGCGGATCTTTCGATTCATTTACTGCTGCTGTTGGTAATAGTATAATGAGATTAAATACGGATGGAACTTTAGATCCTACTTTTGTAACAGGAACAGGATTTGCTTACATTTCGGCATTGACTTTACAAAAGGACAACAAGATACTGGTAGGAGGAAATTTTATTTCCTATAATAACAATGATGATATAAAATATATTGCGCGTTTGTATACTTCTAATACTTTAAGTAAAGATACCTTTAATCGTGACATTGAAATTAATGTATATCCGAACCCGGTAGCTGATTATCTTAAATTGAATATTCCGGATGGTATAAATGTCTCAGGTTTTGAGATCTTTGATTTAACTGGAAAAAAGATAGATTCTAATGTTCTGTATACAAATTTTATAGATGTTAATAATTATTCTGAAGGTATTTATTTCCTCCGTCTAAAAACAGATAAAGGTGTTTTGAACAGTAAGTTTATTAAAAAATAATTAAGTTAATATACTCAAAAATAAAAAGCTCGAAAATCTATATTTTCGAGCTTTTTTGATAGTAATTACTAACAATTTTAGACAATTCCCAATGGTCTGTTTTCTCTCTCAGATAGACTTTTAATATTTTAAAACTTCTGGATTGGTTGTCATGGTTATAAAAGTAATCTGTAAAAATCTAAAATATCTTCTTTTTACAGATCTAAAAATCATAAAAAAATCCCATTTCGTTAGAAATGGGATTTTAATTTTGTGGCATTTATTGAACAATTTGCAAATTATTTTATGCAATTCTTTGACTTCTGTTACTTATTTTTATCTAACATTTACAGAAAATCAGACATTAATACTAATATCCCATAAAAATTAAAACAGCCTGAAGGCTATTTTTTTTATTTTTTAATGACTTTTATTGTCTCAAGACCATGATCTGTTTTTATTCTAATCAAATATGAGGCTGGAGCAAGAGATGACAAATTAATTTCTGCTTCAACGTTTCTTATTTCTTGCTTCATAACAGTCTGCCCTAGAAAATTAATCACTTCAACATTTAAAATTGGTTGTTCGGATCTCAAGAACAAGTTGTTTGTTGCAGGATTAGGATAGAACTTAAAATTCGTTTTTTCTACTGAGGATACATTTAAATTAGAGCAAATAGTTCCGGTATTTACAATGCTATTATCAACCCAGTTAGAGGAGTTTCCGTTTAAAGTAAAGTCATTAAGAGTTCCATTGTAATTATTTCCGCTGCTGTCCTGCAAAGTTGTTATGGAAGCATTATTTGCGTTAGCAGTGCCCTGATTAAATTTATAATACGCAATTAGTCCTGTTGCCGGACCGGGTAACTCACAGTTCATATGGCTTACTATTTCAGTGACAGACAAAGCTCTATTCCAGACTCTTACTTCATCTATAGTTCCTTTGAAAAGATTATCAGCATCGTTAAAGGCACCTAATCTGACCATGTTTCCCCCATCAACTGGATCAACATCATTATTGGTATCTACTAATACTCCATCTTTGTATAATTTCAGCGTGGTAGTCGCAGCGTCATAAGTTACCGCAACATGATGCCAGATGTTAATAGAGAATGGAACACTGTCTTCTACAGCAAACCAATCACCATTATGCCCCGCAGAAAGCTTACCGGAATTACTTACTGGTACCCAGAAAGCATGCAGCCCATCTGAATCACCACCGGAGATAATGTTGTTGAGACTGTTTAAACTTTTCACATAGATCCACGCTTCTTTGGTGTAAGATACAGGCAAAATGTTTCCACAGCTTACATAATCGTCTACACCATCAAAATCTAGCGCTGATCCTTGCTGAGAAAATCCAGGTTGGAAAATCATTAAAAAAAATGCAAACCAGATTTTTTTTAAATTTAGTTTGAAAGGCATTAAAAGTATTTTTCTTTTCATAATAATAATTTTATTAATTACATCACAAAATTGGATCATTCTTCCGGAGATTCATACAAGGGCAAACCCCTGAATTAATGATTATATAATTTTCAATGTTAAAAAAATGATACATTTGTAGAAAAATACATTATATGCCTACGATTAAGAAAATCATATTCTTATTCATTGCTTTTTTTTTATTTTCATGTAGAGAAAAAAAGGACAATTTTTATTTTGAAAAAGTAACTCCGTCAAAAGAAGAGTCTACAAAAGTTTGGTTAAGAAAAAATAAAAATTATAGTGCAGATAAAGAACGTTACCTGAAAGTTTTTTTGAACTATTATCAAAGTAAAATTGCTAAAAGTGATTACTCGAATGCTTCTAAAATTCTGGATTTAGTTACCACAAAATTTGTTTATTTTTATGATTTTGACCCTCGCCTTACCAATGCTGTAAAAGAATTTAATGAAAAATATAGAGGTGAATTACCTCCACTAAAAACAATTTATATTGACAGTTATTATGGCAATTTAGAATTCGACAGAGACAATCTAAACAAGGCTAAGGATTACTTTTTAAAAATTATAGTTTTAGAGCCTGATGATTACAAAAGTTGTTACAAAATAGCCCGTGCTTATTATGATTTATCATATACTTATTTTGTTTTAGGGGATTTAAAAAACAGCATAGAAGCGAATGAAAAATCAAGAAATTACTCCATAAGAATTAGAGATCGGGAAAGTATAGCTTCTGTAGAGTCGAATTACATCAATATTTACAAAGCAAATGGCTCCTTTCAGAAGGCAGTCGCAAGCGCAGATGAGGTGATAAAAGTATTTAAAGAAACCGGGAACACCTATGATTATTTTATGGGTAAATACAACAAATGTTCTGTTTATGGTTTTTTTAATAAGCATCAGTTGAAAAATAAATACATCCACGAAACTTACAAAGAATATATAACCAGCAAATATGATAATGATGTACTTCTTCTTTGCATTTCTGATTACGAAATAGAAGCTTTAATTGAAGAAAATAAATTAAATAATGCTAAAATAGTTTTAGACAGAATAAAGCCCGTCGCAGAAAAAAACACCTCACAAAACTGGCAAAAGGATTATCAGGCGACATTAGCTTTATATCAGATCAAGAGAGATGTAAAATCGTGTAACACAAAATATATAGAAAATTCACTACCCAATTTGCTTGAACATGAAAACTACGAAAGAGCCAACCTATTTTTCAATGTTTTATTAGAAAAAGCAATGCAAAGCAGAGACCTGGACAAGGTTGTTTTTTATAACAATGAAGTTTACCGTACAAAAGACAGCTTATCTAGCGCAAAAAGCAAGCTGATCAATTTAGAACTCGCAGCAAAATATGAAACTAAAGAAAAAGAGCAGGAAATTAAAATCCAGCAAGAAACTATTATCAATAAAAATACTGTTATTGTGGCTTTAGTACTTATTTTTATTGCACTGTTATTAGCAATTGTTATTTATTATTTAAAACAAAAGCAAAAGAAATTGTCCTTAGAAAAAGAACGATCATTGCAATTTACTAAAAACCTTCTGGATAAAACCGAGGAAGAACGCAAAAGAATTGCATCTGATCTCCATGATAGTGTGAGTCATGAACTATTGTCGCTTAAGCACTCGTTTAATAAAAGTCAGCTTCAATTAAATGAAAAAGTCGATACGATTATTGATGATATCAGAGCAATCAGCAGAAATTTACATCCCGTTCTTTTTGAAAAAATAGGACTGGAAGCTACATTAGAACAATTCATAGAGCGTATCCAAAATACACATCGTTTTATGATCTCATCCGAAATCAACTATCAAGATTATCTCTCGACTGAAAAAGAATTACAAATCTACAGAATTGTGCAGGAAACGGTTTCAAATATTATAAAATACGCAGATGCCGTCGCAGCAAAAATAATTTTAACTGAAAATAAAGACACCGTTACTTTAGAAATTATTGATAATGGGAGAGGTTTTAATGTAAAAGAAACCCTGGAAAAAAAAGATGCTTTTGGTTTACATAATATTATAGAAAGAAGTAAAGCAATTGGTGGGCAAGCTCACATCACATCAACTGATAAAGGCACAAAAATAGTGGTACAAATAAAAAAATAATAACATGAAAATTCTAGTTGCAGACGATCATCCTTTAACCCTGAATGGAACTGTTTCTTATCTTACAAATTTGGGATATAATGTAGTGAGCGCTTGCTCTAATGGAACCGCAGCACTTAACTATATTCAGATTTATTTGCCAGATATAGCTGTTTTAGATTTAAATATGCCGGGCCTGGACGGATTGGAAGTGGCAAAAAAAGTAATGGAAAATAAATGGCGTACTAAAGTTGTAATCCTTACCATGCATAATGAAATTGGAGTTCTGAACAAAGCAAAGGAATTTGGAGTAGATGGTTATATCTTAAAAGAAAAAGCTGATCCTGATTTAGAAAAATGCCTGAAAGAAATTGCTTTAGGAAAAAAAAGTTATTCTGGAGCTTTACTTCAAAATTACACGATAGAATACACAGATATCCCTAACAAACTAAACCTATTAACGCTTTCTGAAAGAAAAATAACAGAATTAATAGCTGCTCAAAAAACTAGTAAGCAGATTGCTGAACTTCTTTTTTTATCCGAGAAAACAGTAGAAGGACACCGTACGAAAATTATAGAAAAACTGGGTATTCCAAAAGAAAAAAATGCTTTACTGATATGGGCAATACAAAATTATAAAAAATGAAAAATATCTTTCGAAAACTTATATTTAATTTGACTGGATATGCAAACAAAAACTGGAGAAAAACTTAAGCTACATTTTTATAATTAGTTTATTAAATTCTTCAATTGTTTTATAGTTCAAAGCCGAATGCCTTCTTTCTTTATTGTACCAAATTTCGATGTATTGCTTCGTCTGTTTGGTAATTAAGCTAATTTTTCTTTAAAAATTTATTTAATCCAATAGCATCTTTTCTAATCTCAGATTGTCAAGTTTTTTATATTTATATTTTACGTAATGCTTAGAAATAAAAAAGAGACTTTGTAAGTCTCTTTTTTATTGAATAATATATCTTTTATAATAATTATTTATTAATTCAGTTTTTCAAGCCTCGTCATCATTTCATTTTTCTCTTTCAACATACGCTTGTTACAAAGAGTAGGCTTGTAATGTCTTTCTTGCCCATTTTCCCCAATTTTTTAAAGCTTCCAAAAGTGTTTTGTTTAGCTCTTTATTGTCAGTAGGCTTACCTTTTGCAGGAGGAGCTAGATCTTTTTCGGATACTGGAATTTCAGTAACTTTTGTGGCAAACCATGTCATGTTTTCATGTGGCAGGGCCAATCCTAAAATTGTTCCTGGTAATCCTGTAAAAGATTCTGGGCCACCTGAAAATGGAATTTGAATAGTATAATAGGCAACAACATAAACAGAATCGAGAACTATAGCATTTGCTCTGCGACATTCATAACCTGCAATATCTCTTGTTTCATCGGTAATTTTCCAGTCAATTTTACGCAAGCTGTCTTTAACTAAGTATAAATCGTCATAAACATTTTTTTGGGTAATACTGGTTTGGGTATCCAGATCTGTGGCGATAACATTTTTTAAATTAGCCATTGCATCGTCAGCAATCCAACTGTTGCTTGCTGATTGATTTGTTTCTTCCCATTTGTATAAACTCTTGTTTTTTGAAAAACTGAGAATGCTTTTTGTAGTTTTAAATTGTGAATTGTTTTTTTTATAACTTTCAAAAGCAGCCTGATAATAACTATCAGTTTCTCCTTTTATTTTTTTTGCAATCAAAGCATACATATTCGATTTTTTCTCAAATTCGATTACGCCATTTTGTACAAAGTGATCATTTTGTGCAAAAGTATTGCAGCTTGTCTGTACAATTATTAAAATTAAGATGCGATTTAGTATTGTTTTCATGGTTTTAGTTTCGTTTAATTTCTCCTCCGCCCATTTTGCTAAAATCCCAGCTTACAGAGAACATAAAATATCTTTTGATAGTTGTATAGGTACTTTGGTTAATATTTCCATTGAATGCAGAACGATTAAATCCTACATTTTGGTTCAAAAGATCTCTTCCCGTTATAGAAACTCTTAAATTATCTCCTTTTAAAAATTTCTTGGTGACAGATGCATTCCAGATAAAACGTTCAAAAGATTCCTGAATCACCTGCGTTTTTCCATTATATTGATAATTACCATCGGTACTAATTTCTAGTTTGAAAGGTAATTCTACACTGCTCCAGAAATTTCCATTAAAACCCCAGCCATCGCTATCACTATTTTCGTTGATGCTTGCATTAGCAACGTTGTAAGTAGGTCCGAAGCTAGCATTAAAATTGTATTTTTTTTCTTTATACTTTGATAAGTTTAGATTAAAGGAATAACTTGAATTTTTAGTTTGATTCAGTTTTGTATTGATGTAATTATAGTTTACATTTTTGTTAGCACTTAAACCAATTCCTGCGTTCATGTCTATAGCTTTCATTGTTTTCCCAAAATTAGTATTCAAAAAATAACCTGTTGCAGCTTTGTCTTTTAGGTTTACAAATTGAGAAATACTTTCTCCTCTGTCATTTGTAACCACATTACTTATTATTGGATTTACCGTAAAATTGTACGTTGCATTAACCGAAAAATATTGATTGCTAAGTACTTTATACGAATAATAACTTCCTCTGAAATTATTTCTAAAAGAAGGATCTAAATCCGGATTACCCAAAATCGTATTCAATTGGTTTTGATTGTTTCGTATCGGTTGTATTTGTTCTAAAGTTGGCTGATCGGTGTTTCCGTTATATGACAAACGCAGCGCTTCTCTTTGTTTAAAATTGTATTGATAGTTTATCTGAGGCATGTAGTTGACAAATTTTCGCGTAAAATTTTCATCTGTATAAACATTGTACTGTTTAAAGTTGACGCCGCTAAATTTAGAACCAAAAGAAAAAACAGTTTTGTTTTTTTTATAATTAAAAATAGCTCCAAGTTGGTTTATTGTTTGGTCTAGTTCATAATTATTACTAAAGACTGAATCGAGAACATTATAATTCCCATCCGGAGATTGATTAAAAGATTTACGATCAGATTTTCCGTTACTTATATTGAATCCGTAATTAAGAATTAAAGATAAACTTTTAGACAACGGTTCTGTATAGATTAAATTTGATTTAAAAGCTGTATTGGTAATATTATTAACTTTATTTTGATCGACTACTTTAGTACTATCCGGACTAATTACGGATGGTGTAAAAAATTCAGCTCGAGAATTTAAATAACCATCACTTTTGCTATTTGAACTTGATTGGTTTAAATTAAGAGATAATGTTCGCCCCTTTTTTTTAAATCTTTTGGTTAATAAAGTATTTATATTAAACGTTTTATCATCAACATCGTTTGTATTTGTCTGTTTCAAATTATTCAATTGGTTACCTTGTTCGTCAGTACCTTTTCGCATTTCTGATTCACTTGAATTACTCTTTTTAAACAATCCGTCTATATTTAATTTTAACGTTAAAGTAGTATCAATTTTAATTTCATAAGCCAGATCAAGTTTATTTTTAGTCATGTTTTTTTCAAAACTCTTGTCTGAAGTATTATAAATGCTGCTGGAACTTAAATTTTGCTGGTTAATATCATTGCGATTTCCTGAAAGTTTGATATCGCCAATTTTGTAATTTGCATTGATAGATTCTTTATCGTTGTTCCATTTATTGTCAAAATGTATTCCTCCAGTTTGAACTACCGGAATTCCTTCACCATTAAATTGTCCATCCCAACTGTCAAATTCATCATTTCCATTGTTTGAAATATTAATACCGCCGTCATCATTTACCTGATAGCTGCTTGGGCCGTATCTATCTTTATCTCCCCATCCTAATCCTACTTGTCCTGTGTTGCCTAAAATGCCATAAGCTGCTAATTTTTTCTTATCCCAAAACTTATTAAACATAGCCTGACCTTTGTAAAAATTATCAGTTCCTCCTCCGAGTTCTACTTTCCCGAAATGACCATTTTTTTTGTCTTCTTTAAGTTTAACATTCAGCGTTTTGGTTTTCTGACCATCATCAATCCCTGTAAAAGCAGCCTGATCACTTTTTTTGTCGTACAATTGTACTTTATCAACCATGTCCGCACGTAGATTTTTTGTAACTAAAGTAGGATCATCACCAAAAAATTCTTCACCATCAACCAAAACTTTGGTTACAGTTTCGCCTTGAGCGGTTATTTTTCCATCCTTGTCAATTTGTATTCCAGGGAATTGTTTTATCAGATCTTCCACCTTTGCATTAGGTTCTATTTTAAATGCTTTTGGATCAAATTCTAACGTATCTCCTTTGATTTTCATGGCGGCTCTATTGCCTTTTATAATTATTTCGGATAGTATTTTCCCTTTATCTTCCAAATTAATTTTGCCATAATCTTTGATCAATTTTGTGGAATCAATAGCAAATTGATCTACAAAATCTGCATATTTAGGATAAGAAACCAGTAAAATAAATTTACCGGCTTTAATATTATTCAACTCAAAAGAACCATTTTCTTTAGCTCGTGTAAATTTTACTAAAACAGAATCTTTTGCTCTTAACAAAGAGACTGATGCTTTGGTTAAAGTAGATTTGTTTATGGTATCTGTTACATATCCTTTAACTGTACCTGATTTTTGTGCCTGTAAAATATTTGATAAAAAAAGAAAGCAACATAATAATAGAATTGTTTGTCTCATTAATTGGTTGTGTTTTTTTTTGAAAAAAAGGCATTATTATTCTATTCTATTTTTTGAAAAATAGAAATAAAATGCACTGGTTTTGTAATTTGTTTTTTAAGTAAGCAAGATTGTGGATTCTAAAATAGAAATTGAAATAGTACCTTTTGATACCGATTTGCTGAAGTATAGCGAATTGATTTTATGAAATTCATGATTTTTTTGTGAGGTTTTGGTAGTTAGTAGTGTGAATTTTAATAGTTTTAATTGGTAATTATTGCTGTAATAGTTAAATGTTGATACGATTCAAAAGTAAATAAAAATACTACAATATTAAAAATACTTTACTTTTATTGTCATGATTAATTATTTATAGTAACAATTATGGGTTCATAAATTTACACTTTCATTGAATCAGAGATGAAGAAGAGAAAGGTCAAAGTGGAGGTGGAGATTGGATGAGACCTCGATTGCTCAGATATGCGCAACGATAGTGCGAAAATTCTTTCCGTGCCCGTTCCTGTATTAATAAAAATTATATTTTTTTTTAATGGTTAAGATATACTTTGCGTGCACGGATTATAAATCCGAGCGGTCGGGGTTGATAACTAATTTAAGTAAATAGCTAAGTTTGTTTTTTTAAGATTTTGTCTTTATAATAGTAGATTCACAAAATAATAATTTTCTTTGCTTTTAGTATCAGGTTCTTAAAGAAAAGTAAATTATTTTTGTTATTGCTAAACTATATTTTTTTTATGCTAAATATTAAAGTTCCTGATTTCAATACTGATTTTTCTTTTATAGTAGATGGTGAGAGTGGTCATTTAGCTGTAGTAATATTAAGCTATATTACCAGAAAAAATACATATCTTCCAATGTTTGAATTCCCATTTACTACAATTGAAAATGAAGAATATAATGAAGAGAAAGTTGATGAACATTCAATTACCAGAAGGAGGTCGTATGTGTTTAATATCAAGGTTCATAATGCAATAAAAAGAGCAGGCGGCTGTAAATATTTAATTTTAGGAAATATAAATAGTGATCAAAAGTCTTATTTAACATTTTTGGATGACTATAATGTGATCGAAATCAATAATGTTTATGAAGCTGAGATATTTTTAAGTTCAATAGTTGATAAAAACAATTTTTTGAGTTGCAGAGAAGATGATTTATTGAAAGCGCTCCCTTATGCTGTATCAAATAACTTAATTCTTAAAATTGATAATACTTCACCAAGATTTGTAGAGATCAATCCTAAAAAAGATGGGCTTGTTATTGTTGAAACTATAGAAAGAGTTTCTACAGTTATTGCTGTAAATTACGCTTTATCAGTCAATTCGCAGGTAGAATTAATCCCTCCCTTGAAAGTTAATCATATAGATATTAAGAATTTAATTAAAAATTGGAAAGATGGGGATAATAATTCATTCAATGATTTAAGTGCAGAACTGTATAATAACATTCAAGACATAGATTTTAAAAATTATCAATATGCTACTTTTTTTACACAAGGCGGACCGTATTCCCTTATATTAAATAATGTTATTCCCATTACACATGTCCATTTAAATTTTAATCCAGATTTTTTTATTTTCAATAACATTTATTTTGAAACAAACTCTAATGCAAATTCTGCTATAGTTTTTTCCCCACAAGAGTTTAAGGATGAAGAAACTGGCCATGTTATCAAAATGCTGCAAAATGGAAATTTTTATGTCAAAGAATTAATTGGTAATGATGCGAGTCTTTACAATATAGATTACCATGTAAAACAATATCCATTTGACTTGCTTCATATATGCAGTCATGGAGGAGAAATCCATGGTCACTCAATTATTGAAGAATTTGTAGATCGAAATGGTGAGAAGCATGTAATTGAATATGAAGAAGTTATTGGTTTTGCTTTTAAGAAAGGTTTAAAAACTGTAGATGTTCATTCAAAAAATATTTGGAGAAAATTTGATGGTGTTATTTGGAAAAGTAAAGAGTTTGAGAAAAAAAAGATCCCACATTATATCATATCAGATATGATAAATGAGTTGGCTGAACGCACTACTAAAAATAGAACTTATAAGGAAGTAATACACGATTCATGTGCTATAAAATGTTCGGATTCTATTTATCAGGCTATGTTTAATGTAATGTCGATATCACATTGTCCTATTATTTTTAATAATACCTGTTGGTCATGGTCTGATTTTGCTGATTCCTTTTTATCAGTTGGCGTCCGATGTTATATTGGAACACTGTGGGACATTGATAATAATGTTGCTAAACAAACAGCAGAACTATTTTATAACAATTTATTGGGTGAAAATATATCAGTGGCGTTACAAAGTGCACTGTTAACTACTCTAGGGAAAAGAGATGAAAATATTTATATTGTATGGGGATTGCCTTTTAGTACTTTACAACCTGCAAGTTCTATAAATGAAAGTAAAAAAAGCGTTACTCTAGAGATGCTCGAATCATTAGGACATTGGCAAGATAAATTGTCAGAAGTGAAAAAGAGTTCTACAAAAAAAAGTATAGAAGCTCTTATTGAATGGGGTTCAAATGAGATTTCAACGAATTTTAGAGAAGAAACTATTGCGTTTATTAAGGAAAGCGAAGTAAAGTATAGAGGTGATTTAAAATTAGGATCATCGGGTAATACCGCCCACGAAATAAGTTAGTAAGATTTTTTTATAAAAAGTATGTGATTTTGAATATTAAAGACTGCCAACATAATCTATTACATTTCCATCTTCATTATAAGAAATGCTTTTTTCTCTTTCATTATTTAAGTAAGTGATTACGGTTTTTACCTTTCCTTTGAAGTCTGAAACGGATAAATCATTACTTTGTGAATAAAAAGTGTTTACAATTAAAAAGAATAGGAAAGAAATAAAATAAGTTTGGCGCATCTGATTACTTTTATTTTACAGCTAAAATAATATAGAAAAACTCTCAACAAAAAAGAGACTATAAAGTCTCTTTTTAAATTATTATATCTTTATAAATAACTATTTATTAATCAATTTCTCAAGTCTCACCATCATCTCATCTTTCTCTTTCAACATATGCTCATATAACGCAATTTTTTCTTCGTGAAGTTGGATCAATTTTTCGATCGGATTAACATTAAATGTTGCATTATGACCAGTGTTTAAAAAAGCTCCATTATCAAAAGTATTAGAAATAATATTTATCGCTTGCTCTTCATCAAAATTCTGAAAAGCTTCAACAGGAATTTTTAATACAGCCGAAATTTGTTTCAGCAGATTTTCTTCAATTACATCTTTCTGCTCCAGCATAGAAATTTTCTTCTGGTTCCAGTCTTCGCCCAGATCATAAGCTAATGCTTCCTGCTTTATGTTAAGCATTTCTCTAAAACGTTTTACGTTTCTTCCCTGATGTATTTTCTGTTCCATAACGAATATCAATTTTCTAAAGGCTTAAAGATAAAGCCATTTTTTGAATTAAAACCTGTGTTTTAAAATAAAAAAAATCCCATTTCGTTAGGAAATGGGATTTTAATTTTGTGACCCCAAGAGGACAAATTACTATAAAATTTTTGGAGGATTTAAAGAGATTGGCTTACTACTGGTAGTGGCTGTCTTTTGATGTCTTTAGTATTTTGGTTTGGATGTCCTGTTGGGGATTGATTGAAAAAGTTATTGAATAATTTATTTGAAGTAATACAAACTGCATTAACTTTTGTAGCATATTTAAAGGCAAATTCAAACATCTTCTGCCACGTTTTTACCACAAAACTTTAGAGTAAAATGTTGAAAAAGTTTGAATTACCTGCTGCTATTTTTATAGCGTTTCATATTTACTGAATTAAAAGAATAAGATATCATTAGATAACTCCACAGCGCCAACTTATTTTCATCTTGTATCTTTGGAAGATATTTCATTGAGCCTGTTGATTTGTAAAATGAAAAGGCGTAATTTATTTCTAACTCTTTGACAGGTATATATTTTAGCGAAACATCATTTTCAAATCCAAGGAATTTTGATTTTTCATTACCTAAATTATTCAGCAAGGGGTATTGGGTATAAAAAAGATGAAAATCAGATCGCAGTGATAGTTTAGTATTTATTGGTATCGTAGTAAATAAATAAGGATTTATTAAACCTTTTCCGCCAACATCAGTAGGGAAACGTGTAAAAACATTCATGTTTCCATTAAACTTCCAGGTTACGCCGTATAAGACATCAAAATCACCCGACTCGTTTTTAGATAATGAAGAACTGCTTCCACTAATTATTTCAGCGCCCAATCGCCAGATTAATTTTCGAAGAGTTAATCGAATTTCGGGCTGAAGATAATAGGCTAGTACTTTTTGACCTTTAAGATTATTTCCAAATTGCAAATAAGAGTTAAGTGTGTAATACCAATTCTTTTTTCTAAATTCAATCCTTCCACCTGCAGTGACGCGTGTATACATTTCGTCTGAGGTTGTATTTTTTAAAAAATCAATAACATTAATTGAATTAAAAGAAAATTCTTTAAAAGAATTATAGCTAAAATTATTTGCTAACATGTATTTGTATTTATTTGATGCCACCGGAGAATAGGCAGGATCAAATTCATTAGCATACTTTCGGGTAAATAAAAAGAAGAAGTCATTAGAAAAATATTTTGATGATTTCATTATTCGAACCCCTTCGTGAGCCCTTCCCTGCTGTGCCCACGGAGCATCAGAAAACAATCTGCCATTATCTAATAAAATACTTTGTCTCCCTAAACGGACATTTATTGATTTAAATTTAGTTTCCAGAAAAAGTTGATAAAAGTTGATACTTCCCACTTTAGAAGCTTTATTGTTTTGATCCCAAAGATGAATTTCCTGCAAATCAGATTTAACAAGCCATTTTTCTCTTGCATATAGCATAGAAATTCTATTTCTCTGTGTAATGTAAAAATAAGGATCGATTGAATCGTTGGGCGGAAGAATATAATTAGAAGTGTATTCTGCTCTTGGCCTAATTTCTATATTCATTGAGAACTGCTGAGACAGACTATCTGTTTGTTGGGCATTTATTTTGATTATAAATACAAGCAAAAAAAAGAATAAGTGATTTTTTTTTACTACTGTTGTTATCATCATACTTCTTATATCCTATAGATTTAGTATGTAAAAGTAATGATAGTTAGGTGATTTGCAATAGTAAAGTTTAGTTTGTTAATATATACTTGGATCT
Source organism: Flavobacterium chilense (assembly GCF_001602525.1). Classification (GTDB taxonomy): domain Bacteria; phylum Bacteroidota; class Bacteroidia; order Flavobacteriales; family Flavobacteriaceae; genus Flavobacterium; species Flavobacterium chilense. The sequence continues at coordinate 675,316 of NZ_LSYT01000001.1, read as the reverse complement.
ATATTTGTTAAAAAAAAACTATTTTAAAGCTAGCTTATCAATCCATCAAAAAAATTTCATTATCTATTTTTAAAACAAGTAGGATAATATAAACTTAATTTCTGCTGTATTCTTGGTTCAAATCCTATTAAGTTATCGCACCTGTAAATTTTAAATTTGTTTTATTTTTTTATATAATTACGTATTCTCGTGCAGTTTGCTTCGTTATTTTATTTTGAACTGAAAAAAGAAAATAAAAGCAAACGAGTCAAACAAACTTATTTTATAGGATATAAAAAAAAGGCGCCAATTGTCTTCAATTGGCGCCTTTTGGCTGTAGTGATCTCTACGGGACAAATTTCAACAAAATTTATGGAAGATTTGAAGAGATTGGCTTACTACTGGTAGGGCATGACTTTGAGTGGCTTTATGAATTTGGTTTAGACGTCCTGTTGGGGATTGATGTAAATTTATTTCTAACTTTATTTTTTTTTATGAGAGTATCCCTTCCAATTTCCTAATAGATCAAAATTACCACAGTTCTTTTTGAAAGTTTGTTCAATTCCTGAATAAAATGATTTCTAAACAAAAAAGCACTGATTATCTAAAATTATAAACCACCATCGTCAAAACGACTTTGGTGGTTTTTTAATCAATGTAATTTTGAATTAAGTTTTTAACTATTTGTATTTAATGTTGATACTTATAATATCAGATGTCATATTAGTAGTCCTTGTATAATGTCCATAACGTATCTCTAAGGTATTCCAGTGTTTAAGACCAAAAATTCCATTAAGGGGAGTAAATTTCATTCCCATTCCAAAGAAACTGCTGTCGAACTTAGACAAATCATAGTTGCTGGTGTAGTATTCATCGGCTGCCGTATGTTCTCCATACGGTTTAAAATACTTCGTGCCAGTTTGTGTATAATACCTGTAAAACGGGCTCACTGAAAATGCCTGCGTTAATTTTACAGGAATTTCAAGATCAGCGGTATGTGCTTTTAAACTCCAATCATCAGTATAATATCGGTAATAGGCGCGAATAATTACATTATCTCCGAAAAAATAACTGGCTCTGATTCCCAGTGGAATTTTGAGTCTTGTATCGGGCATTTTTTCCTGATGCACTGATCCGTCTGCAAAATAAACCCTGTGAAACGGAAGGCTTAAATAACCGTTTTGACTGATAACATCACCTACAAGCATTACCTGAAGATTTTTGTTTACAACCTGAGAATAGCTTAAGGTTCCTGCAAAAGTATTTCGGTTCGCACTTCCGTAACCTTCCTGACCCGGAGGACGAAGTTCAACGGGTTCAATTAATTTCAATTGATCGAGAAAGGTTTGGAATTTGGCCGTAAATTCTCCATTTCTGTCTTTTGTTTTTTGTGAAAAACTAATGTTTCCTCCAAAAGACTGGTAATCAAATTCGGTAGATGACGAAACGCCAATTCCGAGTGTTCTTCCTTTCGCTTCATTTTCTCTCAGATACGTCAAAGAAGGGTAGAAGCGATTGTCTGAAGAAGATGCAGATGAATTGGCACTCAAATCAATCATATCTGATGAGGCAGAGGTATAGTGGTCAATACCGGCTTCAATATCAAAAGTATGTTTAATTCCGGTTTCGCCATATTTTACCAGTTTAACATCTATGGTATTGGCTATATCGGTAAGATGTTCAGAACCAATTCCTCCTGTAACAGCAGAATTGTTTCCGTCTTGTTTATAATAACTGGAAACCAGATTTACCTCTTCCAATTTTAATTTTCTGCTTTTGTAAGCTGTGGAATCGGTAGGAACATTTTGTGCTCTTACCTGAAATAATGCCAGTAAGGCAAATCCTGTTATGAATATTCTTTTCATTTTTTAATGGTATGAAAATTAGTTACAACCACAGCCGCCGCCGCTTTTTCCTGAATTTGCTCCGGAAGCTCCTTCACGGTAGGATTGAAAACTAAGTTCTGTTTTTTCTATTTTCCTATTAGAAAGTACCATTTCAGAATCGTTGATTTTTCCTTTCTGGTATTCTTTTACCGATGTGCAGGAGGTGAGTAGAATGCCCGTAAAAGCAATGCTGCATAACAGTACGAGCGCTTTTTGTTTTGGCTTTTTCATTTCAGGTTAATGTTTTTAGAAGTGTAAATTTTATTGCTGTCGTCGATGATAATACAATATAGATCTGCTATCTGATCTATTAAAAACAAGCCTGCTTTAATACCCATAACCGCTATTGGTGTTGCCATTGCATCTGCAAATTCTGCGTTTGAAGCGATAATGGTGACACTTTTAATTCCGGTTATCGGAAGTCCTGTTTTTGGGTCAATGGTATGCGAATATTTTTTGCCGTTAATAGTTACGAACTTTTCATAATTTCCAGATGTTGCCACTGCTTTATTGGAAATTTCCATATAAGAGAATGCTGCATTTGGCGAATTAGGATCGGCTACGCCAATTGTCCATTTTCTACCGTCTGGCTGTAATCCCCAGGCCGAAAGATCGCCGCTTGCATTAATAATGCCGCTCTGCACATTATGATTTAAAAGTATTTGTTTTGCCATTTCAGCGGCATATCCTTTTCCAATGCCGCCAAAACCAATCCTCATTCCTTTTTCTTTTAAAAATACGGTTGTATGTTCCGGGTCTAAAATGATATTTCTGTAATCAATAAGATGTACCATTTTGAGCGCCGTTTCAGCATCTGGTAATTGGGTCATTGCCTTATCAAAATTCCATAGACTTTTGTCGATACTTCCATAAGAAATATCAAAAGCCCCTTGTGTAATTCTTGAAATCCCGATACATCTTTCGATAAGATTAAAAACTTCCAGATCTACTTTTACAGGTTTAATTCCTGCATTTTCATTAATCAGATTGGTTTGACTGTCGTCTTTATACGTAGTCAAAAGTCTTTCGATGCGTCTGATTTCTTCAATAGCAAGATTAATATTCTCCTTTCCTGTTTTCTCATTTTCGGCCACAACAGTTATAGTAAAGTTGTTTCCCATGAGTTTTAGGGACTCGGAATACTTCTGTTTTTTCAGTATGTTACTTTTTGCTATCACAGATTGCTTTTATTTCGGCAGTCCACTGCTCAGGAGTAGTTTCTGGTTTTCCGTGCCAGGCTTTAAGTACTTTACCATCAGCATCAAGAAGCAGGGTTAGGGGGAAACTTCCTTCTTTATTGTAAATTTCGGCTAAATCCTCGTTTCGCTTTACTTGCTGGGGAGTTCCAATGTTTTTCTTCTTTCGTGGAAAATCAGCATTAACGAGTACCAGATTTGCATTTGCCATATCTGTGAAAGCCTGATTTTCCAGATAGTCTCTGCGCGTCACGATACAAGGCCCGCACCAGTCTGAACCGGAGAAGTTGAGTAGAATTAATTCGTGCTTTTCCTTTGCCACTTTTTTGGCATTAGTAAAGTCAGGTTCCCAGTTGATGGGAAGCACTGTCATTAAAAGGAATAATGTAATTAGTTTCATTTTACGGATTTGTTTTTAGGTATATACGAAATAACGAATTGTTGGGTATCTTATTTTTTTTGCTTGCTTAAGATTCGATTAAATTTTAAATCAAAAAAACTATTTTCTAAGCAGTCTGGACACCAAAAATATAGCCCACCAATGCCGAGGCTGCCATGGCAAACGTGCCCCAGATACAGATACGCAATACTGCTTTAAAAGTATGTGAACCTCCTGCTTTAGCGGCAAGTATTCCCGATAATGCCAAAAAGAGTATGGAGAAGCCATATTGATAAAAAACCATTTCTTTGATAGGAGCAAAAATAGCCACCAAAAGCGGCAATAAACCTCCAATGATAAAGGATATGGCCGATGCAAAAGCTGCAGTTAAAGGATTGGCCTGTGTGATTTCATTAATTCCGAGTTCATCCCGCGCATGGGCTTCAAGGGCATCATGAGCCGTTAATTCGACAGCAACCTGCCTGGCCAGTTCTTTATTTAAACCTCTTTGAATGTAAATATCGGTGAGTTCTTCCAGTTCTTCTTCGGGCAAGGTATCGAGTGCATTTTTTTCTCTTTTTAAATCAGCTGTTTCTATGTCAGATTGAGAACTTACCGATACATATTCGCCTGCCGCCATGGAAAGAGCACCGGCCACTAAACCGGCTACTGCCGCAAGCAAAATAGGTTCTCTGGTTACACTCGCCGCCGCAACACCAATCGCTAAACTGGTGGTCGATAAAATTCCGTCGTTTGCACCCAGGACAGCTGCCCTGAGCCATCCGCTTCTGTTAATATAATGAACTTCAGTCTCCATAATTCTAATTTATTTTAGTTTAACCCAGTCCGGACTTTTAGAGATTTTTTCAGCACCTCCAAAATTAGTTTTTAGAAACTGTCTTATTTGTAATGCTGTTTTGTTTTGTGTAGCGCTTTTCCACTCATTGATATCATAAATATGAATTTGTTCTGCATTGGTATTTGTAAGGAATGTTATTCTGGATATTAAAGTTTTATAGGCTCTGATTTCCTGTAAAGTATTACGATCAGGCAATACAACAAGTATTGTTTGCCAATCAAGAAAATTCTTAGGGATATCCTCACGGTCTTTTAATCCTAAAAAATTGAAAAAGGCTATTATTTTTTGGTCGTTAAGTTTGTTAATACCTAAATCTATTTCTTCCAGTATAGTATGAAGTTTTGCCTCATTGAGAATTACACCCATATTAAAAATATTTGTTTTTTTATTATAAAATCAAATCAACCTTACTGTAAAACAATGGGTTAAAACCCGTAGAGTGATTCGGAATTTTATAATACTATTTTAGATTCGTAAATATTTTATGAAATAATCAGTTAGAAATTATCTAATTTCAGAATGTCTGATTTCCCCGCCTGTAGTGCCCGTTTGCTGACCAAAGTATAAAACTGTCAGGCAGTACACCAGTATAGCCAATGCAATATAATTAGCATACAATTTCTTTTTCCAATTGCTCCATAAAGCGGCTATAGAACCTATGCCCAATGCATAGGATAATAAAGCAAACACCTCTGCTTTTTCTTCATGTTCATGGATTAAACTTTTAGAGGTTCCCTCAATTTGTTTTACCACATGTTCGGCGCCTTCGCCTGTTGCTATTGCTGCAAATGCCGTAATTGCTCCCAGTATAAAAATACAGTAAGCTGTTCTTTTTACAATTTCAGATTTCACTATAAATCCGCCTATGAGTACCAATAAACCTACAATGGGTATAATAATAGGCAAGTGGTTTAATACTAAATGATAATGTGCTCCGTTCATAATTTTTTGTTTTAAAGTATTAATTTTCGATTCTTCTTTGTTCTCCATTTTCATCAAGAAAACGCATTAGCTAAGCCCGATTTTGTTCCTGTTGGCATTGCTGTTCATAGACCAATCGGGGGCAATTATAAAAAGCCCTGCGATGAGTTTATTGCTTAGACAAAACTCAATTATTTTAGTAAGCATAAGTTTGTTTTGTTAATCGTCGTTATAAAAAAATAAGGAATAGCAAAAACACGCCCCATTCGACGTGAAAGTTTTAAGCCGATAAAAAACGATTAACAGTCTCTGGGTGGCTGCCAGATAGAGGAAAGGGAAATAGATGAATAGGCAAAAGAATACGTATATAAATTTTGTTTTTTATACGTAAAATTCACTTTTTGTATTGTTTTGTATTCTTGTATCAACGGATAAAATACAACAGCACTGATATTGGTGTGCGATTTAAAAGGCAGTTTCATATCCTTAGCATAATCGGCATCAAATACATCTGGTCCCTGATAATGAATGCATAAAAACTCAAGAATTGTTAAGGCAGGATTTTGTTCTTTATGTTCCACATAATGTTCTACCATTACAGGCAGCTTTATAAGTTCTACCAACTGCGTTATAGAAAGCAGGTAGACCGATAAAAATAATATGGAAAGGTATTTTTTCACAATTCAAATATAGCTAATAATCTTGTAATATTTGAGGTAACTAGTTGTTTAGAAATGTTGTAAATAGTTAAGTCTTGCCAAAATACTTTTAAGTTTTACCTGCACAAAGATAAAAGGCTGTTTAAAAACAAAGAGCGATGAAGCTATTACTGGAAGTTTATTGCTACTCACTAGAATGGTTCTAAATGTTAAATTTGATTGTTTTTTTACTTCAATTCACACTAAATTAGCCATTGCATAAAAACAACTGTTAAAAAAACGCCTTATTTTTTATTTATCAGCTGTTAATAGGACTACATGTCCAATTGTATAGCATTACCAATAAACTTATCCTGTAGTAATTTAATTAGAAATATTATCCATGTATACTATAAATACGCAGCTGGCCTATTTTAAATACAACTTAGATTCTAAAAAGCTAATTGTAAATATTAAATGGTTTAAACTTGATAAGTTTAGCAATTTAAATTTACAAGCGCTTTCTTTTAACAAATCAGACCTTGAACTTTTTAAGCGTTTTATAGCTAAGAATCAACCTAACTTTCCTGGTTCTTATTTTGTTGAGCAAACCACAAAAGAAGGTTTTGCTATGCTGATCAATAATGAATTATCTCAAAGTGCATTGCCCTATTATCTTATTTTATCCAAAAATCCAAAGTTGAATTTGGGTAATTCGATTTATCAGGCTGAAATGATAATCTTGATTGATGAAAATTATGAATTCCCTATTAATTATACTTTGGATTTTGACGTAATAGGAAAAATTGAAGTTTATAAACAGGTGAAAGAATAGAAAATATATTAAATCAAAAAAAAAAAACAATTTACGGTTTAAATTATAGAATATTTTTTAAAGCATCAGCTTACTTAGAGCACATAAGATCCTACAGGGATTAAAAAGATGGAAATCAGAACGAATCGATAATTTTGTAAATAGACAATATTATATTAATTGTTTTTTTTAGGAGCTTTTCCCGCTATACGCTTGAATCTTTGCGGCGAACCCCGCCACAAAGGATTTCCGCTTCACCCGAGCGAAGCGAACTGGCGAAGCAATCTTTTGTGCCCAGCCTCGGGTCAATTGTATATAGTATTATTTTTTAGGAGCTTTTTCCCGCTATCCGTTCGAATCTTTTATGCCGAACCCCGGCATAAAAGGATTTCACTGCTATCGGGGCTAAGGGCTGCCAAAGAGCCCTGTTTTTTGTGTTGGAGAGATGTACGTTCAAACCCAATTGATGTCTTTCTATTCAACACAGGGACTTGTCTTTCAGCTTTGCTGTACACTGAGCTTTTATACTGATATAATAAAACAAAGTATATTTCAGCTCTTTAAACTAATAAAAATTAGAAAGGTTGTATAAAAAAGGCACCAATTGTCTTCAATTGGCGCCTTTTGGCTTGTTTGTGGCAGGAACAGGACAAATTTCTATAAAATTTATGGAAGATTTGAAGAGATTGTATTACTACTACAAGTAGGTGCTGTCTTTTATTGGCTTTATGAATTTGGTTTGGATGTCCTGTTGGGGATTGAAGCAAAAATGTATTTAGTTTTATATATGATTTTGTCATAAAATGTAATCTTATAGTTTTACTTTATTTACTTAAAGTAAAAAGATACAGCCTTAACTTTTGTGCCAAAAATAGTATCAACTGCAGGTTTTATTTTACTTGTATAATTGAATTAATGAAATACAATATTTAAAAATTTACTTTTCATTTTAAATCAATTTAGGTGGTCAGAATATTTTAATGCAGACGATCTGTATGTATTATTCGACACGTCAGAGCTAGATAAATTATATGTTATGTATCACATATTAAATGGATAAATATCATTTTCCTGAACTTCCTTTTATTCTACTTTTATTCCTGTAGTAATTTCTTGTACATCAATTGCAAATGCCTTTTTTGCGATTTATAATTCCAGCGTTCTAGTTAATTTTTGGAGGGAACTGAAATTCTTCAGAGAGAGCACTTCTAAATATTTAATAAAAGGAAAAATTTAATGAATAAACAGATGAAAACAAAGTTAAGTTTGCTGATTGTCATGCTCACACTGTTATATTGCTGCCAACAAAAGGATTGGACAGGTTCTAATGAGAGTGGTGTATCTGAAACTTCAGAAATCAGTAATAGGATGGTTAGAAAGTGGTTCTTATTGAATAGGGAATCAGATAGTATAATGGCTTCGGCAAAGCTCACTATAGAGCAGCAGCGAAAGGAAGTGGAATCTCATCCGCCAGATGAGCGCGAGTACATTAATTCATGTATTGGGGAAGCTCAACAGCATCTTGATCAATTGAAAAAAAAAGTAAAATATATTAGAGGGTTTGCAATTCATATTGAAAAATATGATCCAGCTCTACAGCATACAATTGACTCATTAAAAGAAGACTATCTTCAGGAGAAAAATAAGTTAGAAGATGCATTAAAAGATTTCTGATAATATATAAATAATCATGTAATGAAGTTACAAGCAACAGTTGATGATTACTGTTACAATATGCTGTATTTATTTAATAATAAAAGCCACAACTTTAAAGGATAATATTTTGCATTCTCCTAAATCACATGGATGGATAGTGATAAGGATCATTTTAAGCAGTGACAGCAGTCATTTCTAAATGAATATTTATCCCCGAGATTTGTATGATAATTTAAAACAATTACATATGAAAAAGATAGCTATGGCCATGTTACTGATAATTACAGTGGCAAGCAACACGCTGCAGGCACAAAAAGTTGAAGTGATGACAAGTACTAAAGAAGGCTGGCACAAGATTGGGGAGACTACAGTTAATTTCAAAAAGGACACTGATGAAATTTTAGTAATAGGGGAGAACAAATTTACAGAACTTAAATTCGTGGTAAAGGAAACGCCTATTGATATCATAAGCCTGAAACTACATTTTAGTGAGGGAAATGACCAAACTGTAAATGTGAACAGCCCAATTAAAGCCAATGGTGAAAGCCACAAGATCTCTTTAACAGGAGGTGAACGCAAACTTCAAAAAATTATTTTTGTTTATAAAACGCTGCCTAATCGCCAGGATGACAAAGCCCATGTTGAAATTTGGGGATATAAAATTAAAAAATAGAACAGTTTGAGTTGTCCTGACAAAAGAGATTTCTATACGGAGGCTTTTGTATCTAATCTATTATTTGTAAAATAAACACTATGATACACTACGAAAACTATTATTGGGGAATGAATTTTATATGGTGGATTATCTGGCTACTGCTTCTGTTTTGGATATTTGCTGTTCCTTATAACATACCGGGACAAAGAAACTTAAAAGAGACGCCACTTGATATTTTGAAAAAACGTTATGCCAGCGGAAAGATCGATATAAAAGAATTTAACGAAAAGAAACAGATACTGGATCAATCTTAAAGCAATACATTAAATCCTGTTGGAAAGTTATTTTCAACAGGATTTTTTACAGCCTTTAATACCTTAAGATTATTTTACATGGAAAAAAACCTTCAATATTTAGAATTTCTAGCCCTGAATTCTAAAGAAGTTATAGAAAAACAAGTAGACTCCTATCGCCAGCAACATTCTTATGCAGGTACCATTATTGGTTTTACTGTACTGTTTATACCTTTTTTCTTAAATAGTTTAGAGGGGGCTAATCAAAGTATCCAATTAATTACGATCATACCTATCGCATGTTTTATCAGTTCTATTCTTTTAATGCTTAGTATTTTTAGAAGTAAACCATTAGATCAGGCTTTATCTGTTACAAAGTATGAAGCCTTACTAAAGAAATCATATGAAGATATATTGCTTTATGAAATCGAAGCAAACAAGGTTTCTTACAATAAAAATAATAGAGCAACATTAAAAGCAAGCAAAAGGTACATGCAAGGCGTGGGGTTGACCACTTTTGCCATTCTTGTAGCTATAGTTCTTCTTTTATTAAATTCTTTTCTCTCAATAGAAAAAGTACCCACAAAAGTTCAGGTTGTAAATACAACCCAATAAGGGTATTTCTCTTGAATTTTCCTGGGGCTTAGATTATATTTTCTAATTTAAATTGAATGATTACAATACGCTAATCTGGCTGTCGCTTTACTATATTAAATGTTTCTTATCACTTTTTTGATTGATAGAAATCATTTTTTTTAGGATCAATATGTGTCAATTTTGCTTATCGATATAGGGATTATTATACTTATAAAAATAAGTATATCAATGCTTACTGTTGAAAATAATAATGAAAAATCTAATGAAAAAAAGTAACGATGTTTTACGTAAAGAAGTTATGGAAGCTATAAAATGGGAACCTGTTTTAGAATCTAATAAAATAGAGGTTAGTGTTCAGCAAGGGATTGTTACTCTGGCAGGAACTGTCGATAATTATAATCAAAAAAAGGAAGCCGAACACATTACTAAGGATCTCTCAGGGGTCAAGGCGATTATAGACGATATAAAAGTAGACCTTTCTTTCTCAGCTATAAGAAATGATAAAGATATTGCCAGTTCAGTTATTAAAGCACTGGAAGAAAAATGGGTTATACCTAATCACAAATTAAAAGTTACAGTCCAAGACGGATGGGTAACCCTTGAGGGAATTTTACATTGGAATTTCCAAAGGAAGACTGCAGATAATGCTATTCGTTACATGAAAGGTGTAAAAGGTGTTATTGATAAAATAGTGATTGAAGCTGAAATAAAAAATCAGATGGAGAAGGAGATTGTGGAGAAAGCGCTAAAACGCAGCTGGATTATGGATATTGATAATATTAAAGTTAGAGTTGACGGCAAAACGATATTCCTTAGTGGTATTGTAAGTTCTTTGTTTCATAAGGAAGAAGCTGAAAGGATAGCCTGGAATACAGCTGGAGTTTGGCAAGTCGAGAATGAAATTTTTGTAGAGTTTGATTAATAATATTTACGATAAGAGAGGGATAAGGCAAAATAATATTTGGCTCTTGCTTCTTATTGTGGCTTCGTTTTAATTTATTGTTTAACAGTAATAAAATAATTAACGTTTATTAAAGCGTACATTTGAAGTAAATGAGAGATAACTAATGAATAATAAGGAGAATATACGTATTTTGCTCACTGATGATGATCAGGATGACAGGGATTTTTTTGCTGACGCAGTTCAGGATATTCACCTTAATTTTCCTGTTGAATTTTGTCAAAATGGATTAGAACTTTTAAAACGTCTTTATGACAGCAGTCTTTTTATTCCTGATATCATTTTTTTAGATCTTAATATGCCGGTAATGTCAGGTTTTGAAACATTGAAGCAAATTAGGGAAGATATTTTATTTAAGCATATTCCGGTAATAGCCATTTATTCTACTTCGGCATCCGAAGAGGGGGTAAAAAACACTTTTAGATTGGGTGCCAATGCCTACGTAGTCAAGCCTACTGATTTTAATGATTTGAAGAAATTGGTAAAAAAGGTCATCCAAATGGATTGGAAAGAAAGGTTGAAACATTCGAAATTCGAATCCTTTATCATTGCGCTTTAGGTTTGAAAAGAATTTTTTACTCAGATTCCTATTCCTTGATGGCAAACTCTTTACAACACAATTAAATTACAAGTCATGTATCATAAAAAAAACATTCTGCCTAAGGCTACACGCCAGGATTTTCCTATTGTCGGTATTGGAGCTTCGGCAGGAGGGCTTGAAGCTTTTACACAGTTTATTGAAGCTATTCCTGATGACTCTCAGATGGCTTATGTAATTGTACAGCATTTACATCCTCTGCATGACAGTATACTTACAGAACTGCTTTCCCGTGTGTCCAGAATACCTATTATAGAAATTACTGATGATGTTCATTTGGCGCCTAATATCATTTATGTTATTCCGGAAAACAAAATACTGACTTCTTTTGATGGAGTACTCAAACTGAGTCCACGCATTAAGGACACTAAAAATCAGGCGATCGATATATTTTTTAATTCATTGGCCGAGGTCCACCTGAATCTGGCCTGCGGTGTATTGCTCTCGGGAAACGGATCTGACGGGACAATTGGCCTGGGATCGATCAAAGCACACGGAGGCATAACTTTTGCCCAGGATATGGATGCTTCTTATAATGAAATGCCGCAGAATGCGATTAATGCCGGAGTGGTCGATTACGTATTATCACCAGTAAAGATAGTAGCCAAATTAATTGAGATTTGTAAAGCAAAAGCGATTAGTGGGGAAGATTATGAACTTAACGATGAGGCCGCATTTCATGAAATTATTAAAATTCTGCACCATCACAGCGGGGTTGATTTTGCCTATTATAAACAAACTACCATACGCCGGCGTATTGCCAGAAGAATGGCATTAAATAAAATCATCAATCTTCGGGACTACCTTAAAGTTTTGAGAGGTGATAAAGTGGCTTCTGAAGATTTATTTAACGATCTGCTGATATCAGTAACGGAGTTTTTCAGGGATGTTAAAATTTTTCAGGTTATAAAAGAAAAAGTTTTCCCTTTATTAGTAGGCAGGGTGCCGGAAGGCAATGCAATACGGATCTGGATTGCAGGATGCTCTACAGGTGAAGAAGCTTACACTCTGGCTATTGCCCTTCATGAATTTTTGGGAGAAAATCTTCAGGGAAAAGAAATCCAGATTTTTGCATCGGATATTTCAGAAGTGGCTATTGCAAAGGCAAGGGCGGGATTTTACAGAAAATCTCAGATGCATAATGTTTCTGGGGCTACGATTTCCAAATATTTTACATCCAATACCAATGGTTATACTATTAAACGGCAAATTAGGGATTTATGCGTTTTTGCCGTTCATAATTTCCTGACAGATCCTCCATTTGCCAGAATGGATTTGATTACGTGCCGCAATGTTTTCATTTATATGGATGCATTTTTACAGAAAAAATCTCTGAGTACTTTTCATTATGCCTTAAAAGAAAACGGTTTTTTGCTTTTGGGAAAATCAGAAACTGCCATTCCCGCCGGTGAACTTTTTCAGCCTTTTGATAAAGCCGGAAAAATATATACCAGAAAAGAGGTTTCAGGAAGATCAGCACATTCTCGCTGGGGAGCAGGAACCACTGATAAACTTAAAAGTTTTAAATCAGAACTTCCCAAAAAAGAAATTATCAAAGAGGATTTTATAAAAAGTGCGGAATCAATTTTGCTTTCGAATTACAGACCGGCGAGTATCATAGTAAATGAACAGGTGGATATTTTACATATCATGGGAGATATTACTGATTTTATCAAATTTTCACAGGGCAAGCCCACTTTTAGTTTGCTTAAAATGGTTCGCGAAGGATTGGCTTTTGAACTTCGTAATGCCTTGCATAAATCTAAAGAAACGGGATCCCTTGTGATAAAAGAAGGAATACAGGTTAAAAAAAAAGAAGTTATAAGTGAAGTTACCATTGAAGTACAGCCACTGCCTGATACTTCGGAGCCCTACTTTTTAATCTTGTTTTATAAAACCAACACTATCCAGCCAGAAGTATCCTCAAACAATATGACGGCGGAAGAAATCCGCAATGATGCGAATTTAAAAAGGATTGCACAACTTGAAAAAGAGTTGGAAAAGATACACAATGACGTAAATGCTATTAGTGAAGAACAGGAAGCTTCTAACGAAGAGCTGCAGAGTGCCAATGAGGAATTATTAAGCGGAAGCGAGGAATTGCAAAGCCTGAATGAAGAATTGGAAACATCTAAGGAAGAATTACAATCCAGCAATGAAGAACTATCGCAGATTAATCAGGAACTTTTAAACAAACAGCTGGAAATTAATATTGCAAAAAACTATACAGATGCAATAGTAGCCACGCTTCGTGAACCGATAGTAGTTTTGGATAACAAGCTTAGAATAAAAAACATTAACAGGGCATTTTCTAAAAAATATAATATTACCAAAGAAGAAGCGGCAGATAAGCTCATATATGAAATCCAAAATTGTCTTTTTGGTGATATTCAAATGCGCGCAATGCTTGAAAAAATACTTCAGCAAAAAACGCAGCTTGACGATTATGAAATAATAGTAAAACTTTTGCCTTATGGCGAAAGTATCCTGCTTTTAAATGCCAGACAAGTTACTTACGAGAGCAGTAAAAAACAATTAATTTTACTGGCTATTGAAGATATTACCGAGCGCAGGAATATTGAAAAGAAATTACAGGCAATGTCTGATGGTTTAGAACTTGAAGTTCAACAGCGTACAATAGATTTGCTCACTTCCAACAAAGAATTAGAAAACTCTGTCAAAAATCTGCACACTGCCAATGATCAATTACAGGAATACGCTTATGTGGCCAGCCATGACTTGCAGGAACCACTGCGTAAAATCCTGATGTTTATCAGCAGGCTTTTGCAAATGGAGGAAAAAATTTCCGATCCGGCTCTTTTACTGCTTGAAAAAATCAGCCAATCGTCTATAAGAATGAATACGCTTATTCAAGATTTACTGGCCTATTCCTACCTTGATAATCCTGACAGGCAGTTTATAGCCACCGATTTGAATACCGTTATCGACAATATTTTAATTGATTTTGAGCTGCTGATTCAGGAACGCAATTTTAAAATAAAAGTGGGGCATTTACCCGTTATCAATGCAATTCCGCTGCAAATGAATCAGCTTTTTTATAACTTAATCAGTAACGCCATTAAATTTTATAAAAAAGACAATTCAATTTCTAAAATAGACATAAGGTACAAAAAACTGACTTTAAAACAAGTTAAAACACATCCGGATCTGGATGCGGGTTTAGCTTATTGTGAGATCATAGTTAAAGACAATGGAATAGGTTTTAACCAGGAATATGAAAATAAAATTTTCACTATTTTTCAAAGGCTTCATAACAATGAAATATACATAGGCACAGGTATTGGACTATCGATTGGAAAAAAAATTGTAGAGAACCACAGGGGGATTATTTTCTCTAAAGCCGAAGAAAATATTGGTGCGGAATTTCATATCATATTGCCAATGTAGAGATTGTGGCTGATAAGAGGAAGTAAGTATAATAGACCGTTGAACCAAATAGGATGATGAAAAAAGCAGCTCAAAAAACACATCGTGGACTTCTCTTATTTTTGGGACTTACCGCTATGATTGGTGGTGGCGCATTAATTATTTCGCCATCAGGTAAACTTCTTGGAGGATTGCCGTTATCTATTTTAGAAAATTCACCATTTCCTGATTTTCTGATTCCCGGCATTATTCTATTTTTCGTTTTGGGCTTTTTACCACTTCTGATTGTAGTGGCTTTAGTGAAGAGACCTCTTGTCCCGTTTGCAGAATATTTCAACCTTTTTAAAGACATGTATTGGGCTTGGACTTATAGTATTTATTTAGCATTAGCTCTCATTATTTGGATACAGGCAGAAACCTTTTTCATACAGCGTGTTGGTTGGTTGCAAATGTTTTATATGCTGTATGCCATTCCTATGATTATTGTTGCACTATTGCCAGAAATAAGAAATAGCTATGCAAAAAACTTGTCCTTGCAACTTAACAAAAACAGCAAAAAATGATACTCTTATTAATTATTATTGGAGTATCACTACTACTTGGGATACTTCTGGGAAAAATAACGATGTCTTTAAAATTCAAAAAACAGGTTAGCCTATTATATGCAAATACATTGAATGTATCTAATAACACCTACAGCATTAGCCAATTAAATGGATTGCCCAAACCGGTACAGCGCTATTTTAAATATGTCTTGAAAGACGGGATGCCGTATATAAGTTCAGTTAGATTAAAACATAAGGGTCTATTCAAAACCAATTTAAAAAGTGGATTTATCAATATTAAAGGTGAGCAATACTTTTCTGTCCAAAAACCACAATTTACATGGAAAGGCACAACGCTGTTCTTTACAGCAAGAGACAGCTTCATTGCCGACAAGGGAAATTTAAAAGTTTCATTATTCAATATTTTTACAGTTGTTGACGCCAAAGGCAGAGAAATTAACGAAGGCGAAATGCAGCGTTGGTTGGCCGAAAGCGTTTGGTTTCCAACAAATTTGCTGCCTTCAGAGAATATAACATGGATCGCTATGGATGAAAATTCGGCAAAATTATCATTTCTATACAAAGAAATCTCATTTGATTTTATCGTTACATTTAATACTGTGGGTGAAATTGTTACCCTGGAAACCCAACGCTTCATGACCAATAAAAGGGAACCATGGCTTTGCAAAATGGAAAATTATAAAGAAATTAATGGAGTGAAAATTCCTGTTTCAGCTGAAGTAATTTGGAAATTAAAAACGGGAGATTTCAGTTATGCAAAGTTTAAAGTCATAGCAATTAAATACAATCAAAATATTTCTAAAAGGATATTATAATTCAAGAATTATAAAATACCACAAAGCAATGTTCAAACATCAGGGAACCAGGAGAAATCAAAGACATAATCTTAAAATCGCCTCTTTATTATCGTTTGTGGCGGGACTGGTCAATGTCGCTGGTTTTCTGGCAGTTCAAAAACTCACTACCAATTTAACAGGACATTTTGCCTTTTTTGTAGATGAGATTTTTAAACTCAATTTCAGACAGGGATTTATATACTTTTTATATATTTTTTTCTTTTTCCTGGGTTCTTTTTTCTCCAGTCTGCTTGTCGAGTTTCTTTTGCGAAGAAATGAAAAATACAGTTATATAATTCCAACAGCAATTGAAAGTGCTATTTTATTTGGTATTGCAGTTTTTGGGGAGAATTTAATTGTAGATAATCCTGATTTTATAGCCTATACATTACTCTTTGCAATGGGACTGCAGAATTCTTTAGTAACAAAAATTTCCAATGCAACGGTGAGAACAACACACCTAACCGGGCTTTTTACAGATCTTGGAATCGAATTATCCCAACTGTTTTTTTATCAGGAGGAACTCTTTCGAAAAAAACTGTTTGTATCGATCAAGTTACGAATGACCATTATTAGCTTTTTCTTTTTTGGTGGCGTTATTGGCGGTATTTTTTATTCAAATATTGGATTGCATGTTTTATTCATTGGAGTGGTCGCTTTGCTATTAGGACTTTTATATGACAGGATTCGCTTTAATGCTGTTTTACTGGAAAGAAAGTACAGGCATCTGATACAATTCAAAGTCAAATAACTCAGGCTTTGAATTCCTTAAAATTTCGTTTCCATAATTTTACCAATTCATACCAGATAACGGACAGAAAACCTACTCCAATTGCCATACACAGCGAAAGGAGATCAAGACGTTCGAACGCAAAGAATACTGCAAAGGGTTTGATGTAAAGCAGCATTCCGCTAATGAAAATAGTGATACTTATAATTAATGGAACCAAATTATTTTTATAACGCAAAGTGGTAAAAATGGAATAATAAAAAGAGCGGTTCATTAATGTCAAAAAGATATTAGCAGTTACCAGTACAATAAAAACCATAGTTCGGGTATGCTGCTCGTCATAACTGTTATAGATAGCGTATTGATAAGTAAATAATGTACCGATAGTGATTACCAATCCCTGAATAATACTTGTGGAGAGTTCCTTCCAGTTGAAAAATGTCGAAGTGAAAGGTCTTGGCTGTTGCGCCATTGTATTTTTTTCCATTGGTTCATTTTCATATACAATAGAGCAGGTAGGCCCCATCACCAATTCTAAAAAGATGATATGAATAGGGGAGAATATATTTGGATATCGCCAGCCCAGTGCCAGAGGAATGAAAACGGTCAATATGATCGGTATATGGATTGAAATGATAAACTGAATTGATTTTTTGATATTAGCATAGATTTTTCTTCCCATAGCGATTGCATGCACCATTTTCGAGAGATCATCATTGACCAGAATTAAAGAGGCGGCCTGTTTGGCAATTTCTGTTCCTTTATTGCCCATAGCAATTCCTATATGAGCCGCTTTTAATGCAGGACCATCATTTACCCCGTCGCCGGTCATGGCTACAATTTCCTTATTTGATTTCAGGGCATTGATAATTTTGAGTTTGGCCTCTGGAAACATTCTGGTAAATAAATTGGTTTCCCGGACGCATTTTTTGAGTTCTTTTGGTTTAAGCTGCATGAGTTCATCTCCTGAGATGCTTTTTTCGTATCCCTTAAAACCGATCTGTTTTGCGATGGATGAAGTAGTCAGCGCATTATCCCCGGTGATGATCTTTACATTTATTCCGGCTTTATAAAAATGTTCTAAAACTAATTTAATATTTTTTTTAGGCGGGTCGTAGAAGGCCAAAAGACCAATAAATTCGAATTTAAATTCCTGCTGCGTTTCAGGGTAATTCTCAGATTTGAAATGGCTTTCGCCCACTGCCAGGATGCGGTAACCTTCCAGAGATAATTTCTGAATTGCTTTTAGAATTATTTTTTTCTGGTCTGCAGTAAGTGCAGCTACTTCCATTAAGGCTTCTGCGCCTCCTTTGGCGGCTATGATCCTAGTACCTGATTTGTTTTCAAAAACATGCGTCATCATAGGCGGCTTTCCTGACAAGGGATACTCGTGTACCAATTTAAAATCAGGTCTCTGATCTTTTTCAATTACTTTTGTATAGGTTTCATGCAGGGCAATTTCCATAGGGTCAAATGCAATAGGTTCGCTTGCCCACATCGATAGGGTAATGAGCCTTTTCTCATCTTCAGATAAGGGGCGGTCAGTCGCTGTAATTTTTGCTGATTTTAAAGAAAAAATTTTGGCAAGGCTCATTTTGTTTTCAGTAATGGTACCTGTTTTATCGATACAGATTACCGTTGCACTTCCTAATGTTTCGACCGTTTTCATTTGTTTGACAATAATGCCCTCTTTCATCATGCGCCATGCGCCGATAGCCATAAAAGTGATAAAAGCGATCGGGATTTCTTCGGGCAGAATACTCATCGCCAGGGTTAGGGCTTTGAGCAGACTGTCGAATATCTTAAAAGATTGAAAAAAGTTTATTCCCCATACGATTAAAAAAACCAATGCACCGGCTATGGCCATTTTTTTTACAAAATTGCCAATTTGCATCTCTAAAGGTGTTTTTTCCTCTTTTACAGTCTCAAGGCTTTTCCCTATTTTGCCCAATTTGGTTTCGCTTCCAATAGCGCTAACCGTTGCAATGGCGAGTCCGCCAACAACTGTTGTACCTTGATAAATTAGATTGTCTTTGGCTGATTTGTCTTTGCTCACAGCCATGGATTCTCCGGTGAGAATCGATTCATTAACAGAAAAGTCATTGGAATGTAAAATGATTCCATCGGCAGCAATTAAAACACCTTCTTCTATCAGAAGGCTGTCTCCAATAACTATCTCTTCTGTTTTAATTTCTACAGAATCGCCATTTCTTATGACCTTGCATTTGGGTTTGGTAAAATCTTTTAACTGCTCCAGGGCATTACGGCTTCGTGCATTCTGATAAGACGAAATAGCCGCAATCAAAACAATAGCTGAGGCTAAAAAGAAACCATCGGCCGTTTTTCCGCTGATAAAATAAATACTTGAGGCAACAAAGAGCAGAATCATCATGGGTTCCTTGATCATTCTAATCATCGCAGCGGTATAACGGTTTGTTTTTTTATACGATGATATGTTTTGGCCGTATTTTTTCCTGGCCTCAAGTACTTGTGCATTGGTTAAGCCAGCTGTATTGAATTTGTTTGTAGTCATAATTCAATTGTATTTTTTACTTTCTAAAAACAAGTATAGGAGTATGGGTGTCAAAACCAAATTCCTTGGTTTTACTGGAAAGAAAATGGCGTTCAAACCAGTCGCGGTTTTGTTTGGTAAACATGACAACAATTGAGGGTCTTATCTGTCGGATATCTACTTCTAAATGATTGAGCAGGGAATATTCGATATTTAATTTTTTAAAATTAAAAGAGACTTTATTCGATTGGTAGTTTTGGGCGATCTGATTAAAATCTTCCTTGAAATTACCCTGATCCAATAATTCGTCGTAATGATACACTGCAACATCCGCAGCAAACAGAGTTGCAAATTTTTTAACAAAAGGCAGTTCCACACCTAGTTTAGCAAGATCTGAGGCATACAATAAAAGCTGTATTGGCTTCCTGCGATAGTTGAAGGGAATAACCAAAAGGGGAATAGGGGAAGTAGTAATTAATTTTGAAGCGGTAGTGCCTATCATTTGATTAAATATCCCTGGTCCGGAGGTATTGATACAAATAAAATCGACATGGCATTTTTGTGCATATTCTATAATGGCCTTATCCACTTGAGTATGGTTCTCGGTTACAAATTCTACCTTGCCAGCCTCTTTTTTGGTTGTTTTGTAAATGGATAATATGAATTTTTTAAGTCTATAGTCCTGCGTGGTTTTTTTATAATAATTGTCGATATTATCCTCAAATTTTTTTGTATTTACGCTGTAAAATATGAGGTCACAGGGAGTCTGGGAAGCAAATTGGATGGCAAATCTTATTCCTGCCCTTGAGATACTTGAGAAGTCTGTGGTAACGAGTAATTTTTTCATGATATTTGCGTTTTAAACTGCATTAGATATTTTATATCTTATCTACATTGATTCGGCAGTTTTAAATTATTTTATAGTTCTTTCAGTTTCATTTCATTGACCTGCAGATTTAACTTCTCCCATTTTGTTTTATCCAGATAAAGTGTGTCTACATCTATTGTCCACTCCATAAAAGGCGCCAGGTGATAGATACCTACAATTCGTTTTTTGTACCCAAATGCAAAGCGGTCCCCACGCAATTGATAATTGATTGTTTTGCCTTTATTTTGAATATTTCTGTAAAGCACGGTTTGTGTTTTCCAGTCTCCTCCCCAGGTAAAAAATGCTTTGAGCCCGCATAGGATTCCAATGATTAGAAAAACAGAAATAATAGACCAATTACTTTTTAATTTTTTTAAAAACTGTCCAATAAGAATTACCATTGAGGATACCGCAAAGAAGAGAAAGAAAAAATGCACCCTGTAATCATTAATATGAAACTGGGTATATCGGTTCAGTAGAATGATACTTGCCGAGATTACAAAAATGATCGTAATAGATGGGTTCAGTTTTTTCATCTTTAGTGTAGAATTTATTATTTATGAATATCATTTACTTTGCGCATAAAATCTGCAGTTGCAGGATCAGCTGCAGTGCCATAACCATCCACAAGAGTTCCTTTTTCATCAGTATTGGTTTGGATTGCATACATAATCGAAGAGTCCTCAGGGTTTGATTCGCCTTCAAAACGATAGAAATGGGCGATTTTTATCTGATTGGGCATAAAGTGATGATCTGTCTTGAGTGAAACAAGATTTTTTCCGTTCACTTCAAATTGGGATGTAAATCCCAGGTTTTCAATTTCAGCCAGTACAGTAACCAGACTATCCATGTTTACTTTTTCCATAATTCATATTTTTTTTGCCAGGTAATGTTAGAGGGCTATTGCGCAAGTTCCACTTGTAAGTTGTTTTTGACCTCCAGTACACCAGGGGCTTTCCAGGCCAGACGGCTTGCTTCATTTTTCTGGAACCAGGATTCGACAGTTCCTTTTAAAGTAACGGCATTATCAAGAACCTCTACTGTAATAGCTGTATTTCCAATAATTTTGTTTCGCTCTATAGCATCTTCAATGTCTTTTTTATTTATCCTGTCTTTGGATAAAGAGATAATCATAATGTTATTGATGATCCCCTTGATACCAATGAGCACGCTTACTGCTTTTTTAACCTCTTCTTTCTGGTAGTTCCATTCCAAAGATCCGGTGAGGGTTACCCAGCCATTTTCTACTTTTACCTGCACCCTGTCATTTGGAATGTCCCAATGCCACTTGAAAGTGTTTATAATTTCCGAGGCAATTTCGTTATCTGATTTTTGAGTTTTGTCATTTAGTACAACTTCAATTTTTTCTACCACTACTTTTACGCCCAATACATTTTTAGCAGCTGTTTCGGCCTCTTCTTTTTTGGCATAACTATTTACGCAGCCCGTTAGGGTTACAATTCCATCGAAAGCCGCAACTCCAATTTCTGCTGCTGATAAAAGGGGCTCCCAATTGATTGCTTCAATTACTTTTCTCTGTAATTCTTCGTTCGTTTTCATTTGTTTAAAATTTATTGAAGCAAAGTTCCGCCATATGGTAGTATTTAGAAATGATCGTCGACATTCTAAAAACTGATTCTAGTTACATATCGGGATGAAATGTATTTTTTCTTAGCTCTGCTGGATGGTTCTTTTCATGTATATTTTCTCACGATGACTGATTCTTATTTCTGACATGATCAGGTATACCGATAAACTGATGACAGAAGCAAAAAAACACCATACTGATACCAGATAACTTTCGTAAAAAACAGTTGTAATGACATAGGATATCAAAACCATAACTCCTAACCACCACATTCGTCTGATGTGCGAGAAGAAAGGCGGGAGAATTGTAGCAATGATATAAAGCAGTCCACCCATTATCCGAAAGGGTTCTGGATATGTCTGAATATAGGCTATATGATAACAATCAATCTCGGATCTGATATTAAAATTGAACAAACAGTAAGTGAGGTATGCCGAAACAAGTATACCAATAGCCACTAAAACTCTTTGAATATGTTTTCTGGTTTTTTCTTTCTCCAAAAGCAGTATAGCCACTGGAACCCAGATTGGCCAAATTACCTGCGCTATTATTAGGTAAAAATAAGTGATACTAATCTGGAGATCGGAGCATTGTTCATAGGGAATGGACAACCATAAAAATCCTTCAGAGAACTGCTGTATGGCAAATATAAAGGGAATTACGGCAAACATAGTCTGTGAGGGATGCTGTACTTTTTTTATAGAGGCAACCCCAATAGCTGAAAGAACAATCCCGGCACTAAAACTTGCTGTAGCAGAAAAACACATAAAGAAAGTAGGTTAGGGTTTATGACTTGGTTTTAGTTGGTTTGACTCTTCTCCCTACAGTATCCAAAAGAATTGTAGCTGTTATAGCGGCCAGTGCGATAAGTGCGAATATTGTTTTCATGACTATAATTTTTAGAAATATTGAATTTTTGATGATTTAGTTTTTAAAACTATCCAGCAAATTTGACCTAAAACAACCAGTAGCGAAATGATTATCAACATTGCAATAAGTGATTTGCAACACTTTTTTAGGCTATTTTTTCCTTAGCTTTGATACTGGCTTTAAAGAAAAAAAATGGCACTATTAATTTTTGTCAGGCATGGACAATCTCTTTATAATTTAGAGAATCGTTTTACAGGAATACTCGATATTGCGCTCACTGACCTGGGGAAAGAACAGGCAAAGCTGGCAGGTCAAAAACTTATCGGTTATGTTTTTGATATCGCCTATACTTCCATGCTTATAAGGGCACAGGAAAGCCTTAGGATTATCCTGGACGAAATGAAGGTAACGATTCCTATTGTGAAAAATAAAGCGTTAAATGAGCGAATGTACGGCACTTTACAAGGAATCAACAAAGATGAAACAGCGCAAAAGTACGGCTTGGCCCAGGTTGATATCTGGAGAAGAAGTTACGACATATGTCCTCCCGGAGGAGAAAGCCTGCTTGATACCTACAACCGCGTTGTTCCTTATTATAAGACCGAAATAGAACCTAAATTAAAAATGGGACAGAATGTGTTGCTTGTAGCCCATGGTAACAGTTTAAGATCGCTGATGATGTACCTTGAAAACATCAATCCTCTTGACATTGTCAAAGTAAATATCGCAACTGGAATACCAAGGGTTTACACCTTTGAGACAGATCTGCATCTTTCCAGTGTACACGATTTATAGTTTTTAATCTCATTTTAGCTATCGTTATTTTATCAGCGATAACAAAGGGTTTTAAATAAAAAAGCAGAAGATATGATCCTCTGCTTCTTCTGTATTACAACATTGCATAATCATATTCGACCACAAGATCATTGTCAATAGACCATATGCCCGGAGTTTTCCAGACGATTTTCTCGGCCTGATCTTTTTGATAGATAGAATCAACAAAACCTGTTAATTTTACATTGGTTCCATTTACAGTTACCGTGATATCTTTAGCGTTCAGTGACCAGCTTCTTGCAAGTGCTTTTTCGACATCCTTTTTCTCGATTGCATTCTTGATATCGGATTTGATTTTGATCTCATTGGTCACCCCTTTTACTCCGGGCAGGAAGCTAATTGCAGTTTTGGCATCCTGTCTCTGAAAGTTCCAGGTCAGTTCGCCTTCAAGGGTGACCCATCCATCTTCTACTTTTACCTTAACATGATCTTCTGATACGGACCAATTGTCTTTTAAGGCTTTTAACACTTCATGGGCAATATCATTGTCTGTTTTGGTAAACGTATTAGAGTATTTAATTTCTATTTCCTCAACAACGGCTTTTACCCCGGATACATTTTTGGCTGCATTTTCAGCTTCCTTTTTCTTAAAATATCCGTCTACAATACCTGTCAGGGTCACTACGCCATCTTTTACGGTTACTCCAATTTCTGCAGCATGTAAAAGCGGTTCCCATTTGATGGCATTTTGAACGTCTTTTTGTAATTCTTCGTTGGTTTTCATAATGTATGTATTTAAAAATTTATAATTCATTTGTAGTTAATCCTTAGTGGGACAATTTCATTGAGAAAATCCCAAAACCTGCTTATCATACTGGAAATACAATACCCAGATAATACTGAATGCTCTGATAAAGCGCAATGGCTTTGATGCCAATTCCATTTTCTGCGGCGTAGCAGCTTATTTTAAAAAATATTTTTTCCATCTCAACTGTTTTTAAAGTCAAACTTTTTAAAATGGTTGCGAACAAAAAACTCTTGCTCCTTAAGGGACATTTTAACGGAATTTTCTGTTTCTACTTTTATTTTTCCAAAACTGTTGTCTTTTTGCAAAAAGTGCAATAATTCAGTTTTTGCCGTAGTGGGGCCGAATAAAACGAGTTCATCATAGCCAATAGCGAGAATCGCAATTTTCTTAAAATATGCTCTTTGCTTATCCTGCTCTTTATGGTGCATCTCACTTTCGCTTCTCTGCAGGGTTTCATGTTTGTCCTGAATGTCAAAGTCAGAGGCAATAGTCAGAGGCTCTTTATCATTTCCGGTAAAATCAATCAAATCCGCTACGGCATGGTCCAAATAGATGCCTAATTTATTTATAGTTTTCATTTTCTTAAAGGTTTTAGTTTTACTGTTTTTCTTTACTTACTGCATTGTCGCAGCTTCAATTTCCTCAGCAGAAATAGCTTCTTCGTCTTTCACACCATTTTCTTTAGGGATATGGATTCCAAGTACTTTTTGGGCTTTTTCAGTTTGGATTTTACTTCCATGTACCAAGAGCATAAATTTGCCTGCTCTGATCTCAGTTTCATATTTTAAAACGTCATGATTTGAAATGCCCAGACTGACTAATGCTGCTGCGATAACACTGCTGCCTCCCAGTAAAGCAGCACCTTCGAGCGCCCCAATAATGGCGGAAACAAGAGGTCCCGCAACCAGAAGGGGGCCGAGTCCCGGAATAAAAAAGAAAGCGGATCCAAACAGTAATCCCCAGAACCCGCCCCAGAAGGCGCCGAAACTTCCCCATTTTTTCATGCGGTCTCCAACATTGTAATAGCCTGTTACAGTTTCCGAACTATGGTAGTCGGTTCCAATGATGGATAACCGGGTCATGTCGTAACCGCTTTTTTCGAGTTTTTTAATAGCCTTTTCAGCTTTAAGATGGCTGTCATAAAAGGCAGCTATTGTATTTGTGTTTTTCATATTGATAGTTTTTAGTGAGTCATTTTATAAAAAACATCGAGTGTTTTATCTATGTGTTCAGCAATGACCTTGAGATTGTTTTTTATATTTCGCACCCCGGGAGTTTTCCATGTGATTTTTTCAGCCAGCTCTTTTTGATATCGGGAATCCACTGCGCCTTCAAGGGTTACCTCATTTCCAGAAACTTCTACTCTAATGCTTGCTGTATGAATTGCTACATGGTTTTTCAAAGCCCGTTTGATAATTTCTTTATTAATTGGATGACTAAGTCTTGAATCGATAATAATATTGTTGTTCACTGTTTTTACTCCAATTAAATTTGTTACAGCCCTTGCGGCAGCCTCTTTTTGATAATGCCATTCTAACTCTCCGCTAAGGGTTACATGACCATTTTCTACCTTAACCTCTATGCTGTCGTTTAATGTGTTCCAGTTCCATCTAAATGCATTTAGGACTGCCTGAGCGATATCACAATCATTTTTTTGTTCCCGGCTATTGATTTTTACCTGAATATTTTCAAAAACTTCCAAAACACCTGGAACCTGTTTTGCGGTATCTTTGGCCTTTATTTTTTTTGCAGGTAAATCAACAATGCCTTTTAAAGTAACTATGCCATTATTTGCAGTGACTTCTATTTGGGATGTATTTAATTGGGTTTCCCATTTTATGGCATCCAGAACATCTCTTTGTAAAATTTCATTCTTTTTCATTTTTGTTCCTTTAAATTAAAATTCACCTGAAAGCTTAAATTGTATTCTTTTTTAGTGGTACAAAGTTGGGTTAGAAGCAGGGAACTGGAAATGACAGGCATCAGCAATAAAAATGATGTACGGCACTTTTACAATAAAAAATAAACCGCAATTAAACTGATACGAAAAAGGTTTCCTTATTAAATTTACCTGACTCGCACTGCCAGTTCATATTGATTATCTTTTTGAGTACTTTTTTGAGCGTTGCAGCATCGCCTGATTTTCTAATATAGATATTGGCACCCGCTATGAATGTATCTTCATCACATAGTACTGCCTTAGGATCATATACCACAATGGAAAGATTCTTATTTTGTTTATCATTTCTGATAGACATTATTCCGTTTAGGCATTTATACCCGTCATCATTTAAATTAAAAAATACCATTGGAGTGGCCAGGCTCGATCCTTCTTTTAAATGTCCCATACATAACTTACTATCTTTAAATACTGTAAGAGAATGTTTGGATTCTAAATTGATCAAAGCGGTCTGAAATGCATCTGTTGTTTTAGATTCCTCTTTAATAAGTAGCATGCATAGCGGTCTTGGGTTGTATTGCATCAAATTTGTTTTTAGGTTTTCATGGTAAAGAAGCATTATAATGACTTAAGCCGAAATGAGTTAAAGCAGTACAAAGTATGATGTATATCATTTTGCTGCTGGGGGGAATTTAAATTCCTTAATAGTATATAAAGCAGTCAAAATCTTCTTAAATATCGCTAATTACTGTTAAGTGAATGATAATGTGTTAATTATAGTGTGAAATTCAGGCAGAATGTAACTTCCCATTTTTAAATAGCCGACCTTTATAAGGATCATCATAATTTGATCGATTTGATGATGGATAATGCTGCACTCTTATACGCTCTTGTACAAAATGCTTTGGATGGAATTATTACCATAGACGACATTGGTACTATTGAAACTATCAATCCTGCCGGCTGTGTACTTTTTGGTTATCAGCAAGAGGAAGTTATAGGTAAAAATATTTCAATGCTCATGCCTTCACCTGACAGGGAAAGGCACAATAACTATTTGAGCAAGTATAAAACAACAAGAAAAGCCAGTATAATTGGTATAGGCCGTGACTTGACAGGAATGCGTAAAGGCGGTGGTCTGTTTCCAATGAAACTTGGGGTTAGTGAGGTCAAATATTCAGGCAGGACTATTTATGCCGGTTTTATTCATGATCTGTCCCAACAGAAAATAGATGAGGAAAAGTATAAGGATTATGCATCTCATCTGGAAGAACTTGTCGAGGAGAGAACAAAATCACTCAACGATACAATTTTTGCTTTAGAAAAAGCAAAAGAAAAAGTGAGTATTTCCCTGGAAAAGGAAAAAGAGCTCAGCAAATTAAAAAACCGTTTTTTATCAATGGCTTCCCATGAATTTCGCACACCGCTAAGTACGGTGCAGCTATCGGCCTCACTAATTGAAAAATACGCTATACCTTTTGAAAGTGAACCTATCGGTAAACATATTGCCAAGATTAAAAATTCGGTAAAGAGTTTAACAGCGATACTCAATGATTTTCTCTATGTTGAAAAATTGGAAATAGGCAAGATGACTCCTGAGTTCACTTGTTTTGACCTGGTTAAATTTGGTGAAGAAATAACAGAAGAAATGCAGCTTCTGGCCAAACCCAGCCAAAATATTGTCTTCAAACATATTGGCGTCCCGACGATGATATACCTCGATGCGAATTTGTTAAAGAATTGTGCCATTAATTTAATCGGTAATGCCATAAAGTATTCAGGTGACAGCTGCTGTATTGATTTCATAACAGAAATTAATGATGCGGATTATATTATTTCAGTTCACGATGATGGAATCGGTATTCCTTTGGAAGAACAAAAACATTTGTTTCAGGCTTTTTTCAGGGCACATAACACTGGCAGTATCCCAGGAACCGGGCTTGGCCTGAATATAGTGAGCCGTTACGTTTCACTTATGAAGGGAACAGCAGATTTTAAAAGTAATGAACAAGAAGGAACATTATTCACCCTAACATTTCCCATATCATGAGCAAAGTACTAATTATTGAAGACCATAATGACATTAGGGAAAACATTGCTGAAATCCTTACTTTGGCCGGTTATACTGTTTATCAGGCAAATAATGGCAAAGTGGGGATTGAATCCGCTGTTGTGAACCTGCCTGATATCATTTTGTGTGATATTATGATGCCTGAACTTGACGGTTACGGTGTATTGTATATGTTGAATAAAAACCCGAAAACAAGTACTATTCCTTTTATTTTTATAACTGCAAAATCAGAAAGAATTGATTTGCGAAAAGCCATGGAAATGGGAGCGGATGATTACCTGACCAAACCTTTTGATGATATGGAACTTTTACACGCCATTGAAAGCAGGCTCAACAAAAAGAATTCAGAAAGGGATTTTTACAGTCAGTCTTTGGGACAGTTGGGGAGTTTAGTTGGGGACAGGGAAGGTCTTTCTGAGTTGAAAAAGATTATAGACGAGCATATTTACAGGCCCTTTAAAAAAAACCAGATTATTCACTATGAAGGGGATCGCGCTATTGGTCTTTATTTGGTCATCTCAGGTAAGATCAAAACGGTCAAGATGTCTGAAGACGGGCGTGAGCTGATGACCGGTATGTACCATGCCAATGATTTTTTAGGGGTCAATACAATTCTTTCTGATGAAACCTATACCGATACTGCAACGGCGCTCGAAGATAGTCAATTGTGTTTTTTTCCAAAAGAACAGCTTGAAGAATTACTAAAATTATATCCTGATGTAGCGGAGAAATTCATTAAAATTTTGTCGAATGAGATCAGGAGCAAGGATACGCATTTGCTTCAACTGGCCTATCAGTCGGTCAGAAAGCGCATTGCAGAGTCCCTGCTGAGACTCTTTCGTCAGGAAGAAGCTGCAAAAGGAGATAGTATCAATGTAACAAGGGATGATCTGGCGGCAATGTCAGGAACTGCTTCCGAAACAGTAAGCAGGACCTTAACCGAGTTTAGAAATGAAGGACTAATAGAGAAAAAAGGCAGCCAGCTGAAAATCTTGGATTACATGAAAATAAGCAAGATGAAAAATTAATGTAGAACAAAAATTCCATTAGGCTCTCCATTGGGATTTGTTAAATTGCCAGGTCATAAAACTTAATTCTCAAAAAGTACTTTGGCCAGGGCATCGTCCCGATTATAAAGGTCATCGTAAAAGGCAACATTTCCAGTGCCGTCTGCCCAGGCGGTAAAGTAGGCAATGTAGACCGGGATTTTATCCTTAAGCACATAGGTGTTTTCTTTTCCCAAATGCATGGCTTCATCTACTTTTTTACTGCTCCAATTGGCCTCTTTTTCCATAATAGCGATTGCAAGTTCACGGGCTTTTTCAACCCTTACGCATCCATGGCTAAAAGCTCTTTTGTCTTTATTGAAAAAGGATTTTGATGGTGAATCATGAAGGTAAATGTTATGGGAATTCGGAAACATAAATTTCACATATCCCAGTGCGTTACTGCCTCCGGGTTTCTGTCTTAACTGCCCGTCATGCCATTCCATATTCTGATTTTCAAGGTAATTAGGGTTCTTTTGTATACTGGGCAGTATTTCTTTTTTAAGGATACTTGTGGGTACATTCCAATAGGGGCTAAAGGCCAGATAACTCATATGACCGCTAAACACTATGGTTTTATGGAATTCCTTTCCCACTACCACTTTGGAAACTAGAAATGGTTTTCCATCACGATAATACAGCAATTTGAAAGAAGGTATATTCACGGCGATATATTCCTGTGCAGTATTTATTTTAGGACTGATCCAACGGCATCTTTCCATATTAACCGAAATGGTTTTAATGCGGCTCTCTACAGGAACGTTAAGCATTTCAATAAGTCTTGGTGTGATCTTGCTTTGAAAATCATGATTTTGACTGGTTCCATAAGCCGCAATGCCGTCAGTTATGGTTTGATCAAAATGCAAAGATGCGTTATCCTGACTGATAAAACCCTCCACAAAAAGCCTGTTTCTGACCTCTTGTACCGTAGTGGAAGAATCGCCCTGATGGAAGAGCTTAATTTCTTTTTCAAGTTTAACTACTTTCCAGCCGCCCTTTTTTTCAATTTCAAGATATTTTTTTAAAGCCTCTTTAAGGGGATAGTATTGATTGAAATAGTCGTGTTTTAATTCTTTTCTAGATGCAATTCCCTGTGCAAGGGTGTCAAGGTATCCTGCATTGGAAGCATTTTCTCTGGGAAGGTACCAGCCTGTTCCTTCGCTTTTTCCTATGGTAAATCCGCTGAAAACTTTGGTAGTATAGAAAAAATACATGCAGCTGATCAGTAGTTCAGATTCTAAATTTGGAATTGTACTGGCATTTTGTTCAAATATTTTTTCCCATTGGGTTTGGTAGGGTACCGCTACAGGAAGCCCTTCTTCTTTCATTTGCCCTACCTGTTTGTGCAGTACATAGGCAAATTCAATAAGTCCTTTGGCGTCGTACCAGATATAATCACCATGTTTTTTGTAAAGCAGTTTGACCTGGGCCTGATACGGTCTGAATTTAGGATAGGACTCAAAAAAAGCGGTAATTTTTGCGGTGTCGATTTGCCTTGCAGAATTTTCCTGAAACTGTTTTTGGATATAGTTCATAGAATCTGCCCCAGACACTATCCAGGTACCGCACATTAAGAAAATCAATATATATTTATATTTCATTGGGGAAGTATGAGGTATTAGCCTGGAATTCTTTGATACTATAATTTGTAAGGATAAGTCTTTAGTTGAAATGAACATAACAATAAGTACTGTTATGTTCAGGTTTACTTGAATTGCAGGATATTTTAATTGGCTTTAATTTCGTCAGCCGCCATCTCTGTGAGCAATTTGTTTTTTTTTACTTCAGGCAGCATTCCATTATCGCCTTTTTTTATTTTTGAAGCTTTTTTTATTTTCTTTCCTTTAACACCTGCAGTAGTTTTCAGGATTCTCTTATTGATTTTTTTAGCTATCTTTTTGGCTGTATTGTCAATTGTTTTGAGAATCTTTTTTGTGTTTGATTTTGCTGTTAGTGCAGTGGTAATTGCAGTTGTTATTTCAGCTGCCATTTTTTTTGAATTTGCTTTCATGATTTTAATTTTTATAGATTTTATCTTTGATATCTGATTTATTGAAATAAACCAGACGCGTTATGTGGATACAAAATTGAGCAGAACTTTTGCCGCACAAAATGACACTGCTCATTTTTATTATTGATGTTGGACACTTTCTGCGAAGTATGTTTTGGGCTATTATTTAAAAAACCACCGCTGCCTCTAACATAAAGCCGTCGAATTGTCCGCCATGTCTGATATCGATAGGCTGAAAATTTTTATATTTCTGATTTACGTATTCGGCTTTCATCAGGATATTTTTTGTCAGGAACCATCCTGCAGAACCTGCCACACGATTAATGGTCTGGTCATTTTGGTTTAGCGGAGAATCAGTTAGGGTATTGTATCTTCCTGCAATCCAGAAATTTTCTTTTCCGGCTGGAAACCTATAAATCAGATCAATAGCAGACTGCACAACCTGATGGGTATCTGCCTGGGTAATTTTTCTTCCTTTGGCCACTTCATAGGTTCCAAAGAGTTCAAAACCTTTAAACTTCACAAAAGGATTGATCATAAAAGCTGTTACCTGCTGGCTGAATTCAGGATTGTAACGCCCTGAGCGGAAATTATCAACGGCTGTTGCCTGTGTATTTTCCATGACATAAAAATAATGCGAACCGGTTCGGTCACCCGCAAAAAGGGTATTATTCAAAGCTCGTTTTACGTGGTAAAAGGAACCGGTAATCCTTAATCGTAAATCTTTGTCGAATTGTTTGTCATAACCTATTTTACCATGTAATGCCGGTGTGGGTTTGTTTAATTCTCCTGTTGCCGCATCAATTTTAGTGGAAACCACCACAGTTGGGTTCAGGGCGCCATTTGTGAGTCCGAGCATGACCATCATACCTGAAGGGTCATGGAAATAGACTTCCCCTCCAATCTCAGTGGCAAATTCATCCATAATGTAATTTTCAATAAAAGGGTTGTAGATTGCATTGCCTCCGTCGGTCCTCCTAAAGTGCTGATCCCCATAGTCCACGTCGTAGGCGCCTACTTTCAGGGTTACATATTTCATTGCCTGATCTATAAAACTGCTTTTTAGAAAAGAAAGTTTATCAAACTGTATATAACCACCCTTGACCCAGGTTTCCTCATGATGTCTAGATGATAAATAAATAGTAAGGTTCATTCGGATTCCATCATCGAGTTGCGTATCGAGATTCAGGTTGGCCATAGCCAGATTGAACCCATTGGTAATATCAATAAGTTCATTGCTGTTTATGCCGTCAACAACCACAGGGTTTGCTGTATTTTGATGGTTTAGTCCTTGAAAATCCAATGTTAAGTTACCACCCATCTTTACTGTGAATCCTTCAAAAGAGGAGCTGTCCTTCTTGGTGGTTTCAAAAACATTCAGGCCTCTTTGATCGTTGTACCTAAAATACTGTATAGGTTTCTTTTGTGCCTGTGCCAATGTTATCCAAAGGCACAGTAATAGCAATATTATATTTTTCATGTGAATTAAGATTTTTCAAAAAGAAAAGAGAATTCAAGTTTAATGGCATCACCGGTTTTCATGACTCCGCCCATAAAAATAGGCGCAGTAACCTTGTAGTTGCTCATGTTTATTGGGTAATTGCCCTCACAGCTAATGCTTCCGTCTTTATTTGCAAAGCAGTACAAATCAATAACAACATCTTTGGTAGCCCCGGCAATGGTCAGTTTTCCGGCTGTTTTGATATGGAATTTGGAGTTGTTTGAGCTCATTACTTCAGCAGAAACCTGTTTGTATGTGATTTCTTTAAACTGATCTGTTTTCAGGGCTTTGTACGCATTTTTGTCTAATTTTTTTTGACCGCTTTTAAGGGTGAGTACCGGAAGGTTAAACTCAATGGCGCTGAGTTTTGTAATTTGATTTTCAGGATCGATATTAAATGCTGCTTTTCCTGAAAAAACAGCCGTTTTCATCGTCCAGTCATGGAAGGTGGAGGTTCCCGATATCTTCATTTCATTAACTGTGGATTTCCCTATTGCGAAATGGGATTGTGCCATAACCTTCTGGTTTAGCCCTGAGAAGATTATAGTCAGGATAAGTAGTGCGAATTTTATTTTAATTTTCATGATTGTTCTTAATTTGTTAAATCATTATTGTAAGTAGGAGCGAAGGAACCAGGCCATTTTCTCATGGCTTTCGGTTAGTGTGGTAACAAAATCATCTGTTTGACTATCTTTAGAAGACGTTTCAAGCAGGGATGTATTTTTTTTTAAGTATGGTAATAAGGTTTTCATGGTCGCCTAGTAATTCACTTATATAACCTGAGCGGTCATTTATTTTTTTCCTTTTTTTATTGAACCGCGTTACCTTTAAAAAAGCTTTGAGCATAGCATCAGCATAATGGCCAGTGGTATGAACACGTTTTTCAACGCGCTCAATTATACTATCAATTTCGCTGGACTGGGCAGTAAAAAAAAGATATTTATCCTGAAAATTAATCAACTGTAAGCTGTCATCTATTCTTTTAGTTTTAGTTAAAAGGATATACTCATCACAAAGAATACTCGAGAGTTTACTCGAAAGGTTTCTTATATGGGCTCTTTTTGAAGTAGTGGTTTTCATTTTCGTTTTTTTTGTAGTTGTTTATTTTCAGAGCAAAGTTGAAATTATTAGAGCCAAACCAAAATGACATAAAGCGCAGCAATAAGTGATGGTTGTTACTTATTGGGAAGGGTAATATCATAACTCTTGTTAAAGTCATAATAACCCGAATTTTTAAGCCAGTACGCCGCCATCTAAAATAATCTGGGTACCATTGCAATAACTGGAATCATCACAGGCCAGAAAAATAAATGTTTTGGCTACTTCCTCAGGTGTACATAATCTTTTGGCCGGAGTGCCATCGATCCAGGCCTGATGGACTGTTTCTGGCGCTGCGTCCAGTAAAGGTGTTTCTACATAATAGGGACATATAGCGTTGCCACGTATGTTTTGGGCGCCATATTGAACGGCAATATTTTTTGTTAATCCCAATAAGCCATGTTTGGCAACCGTATAAGGGACTAAACCATGTTCGGCTTTTAATCCGCCCAGAGAAGACATGTTGACAATAACACCACCGCCTTGTTTAAGAAATTGCTGCAGTTCGTATTTGACGCAATAGAACTGACCGGTAAGATTCACGGCGATCAGGGTATCCCATAAAACTTCAGACATATCATGAATTCCCGAATATACCCCGCCGATTCCTGCATTATTGAACGCCACATCAAGCCTGCCGTATTTCTCAACAGTGGCTGTAATGGCCTTTTTAACGCTTTGGACATCACTGACGTCAATTGGGACGAACATGCACGGAGCGCCCAGCGCTTCAATATCCAGAATAGTCTGCTGATGGTCTTTCCCGGGAAGATCGGCAACAACAACTGTTGCGCCTTCTCGCGCTGCTTCCAGAGCGGAGGCTTTTCCTATTCCTGAATTGCCTCCTGTAATAAATACTACTTTGTTTTGAAGTCTTTTCATTTTTCTTTTGGATTGATTGTTAGTTAGTACTGACTGCTTTTTGTAGTTCTATTTCTTTTTTTACCTCTTGTTTTTTCTTTTTTTTGAAATAACCCCTAAGCAGGAAATTCTGCTTGGCTGCCTGTTCGATTTCAATTAGATTTTTAGAAGCTGTTTGTAAATTTGTTAAGGTTGAATCTAAGGAATTGGACAATTTCTCATCACTGATCAGTTTTGGCAGGATGCCTTTTCCTGTATTTAGTTTTGAGGTAAAAACATTTAAATCAGTGACACTTTTCTCAAAACCGGAGAGTGTTTTTTTTACACTGTTGGCATAATAAGGATCGGTCATCAGTTTTGACAATGTGCCGTCCTTGTCGTTTATTTTTTTTGTAAAAACAGCAAATTCATTGGAACTCTCCTTTAGGTTTTTCATGGTAAGATCGATACTGTTTGCAAAATTCTCATCGGTTAGTACTTTAGAGAGTGCGCCTTTTCCGTTATTGATTTTATAGCTGAATTCAGAAAGTTGTTTGGTAATAATCTGGGCATTGTCGACACTTTTTTTGAGTCCGGCAATCAGGTCTTCCATCCCGACTGCTTCATTAGACGCAATCATATCGCCGTCTTTTACCACTTGTGCCAGACTGTTTTTAGGGGAGATCGTCAGTACTTTATCGCCCATTAACCCATCAGAGCCAATACTGGCCCAGGCATCGGTTTTAATATATTGATGCACTTCTTCTCTGATGATTATGTCGACCACTACGGTAGAATCCGAAATAAAGGAAATGTCTTTTATGGTACCAATAGTTATTCCGGACAATAGTACATTATTGCCGTTTTTTAGTCCGCTGACATTTTTGAATTTTGCTTTTAAGTGAAATGTGTCACCAAAAAGGTTTTGGCTTTTGCCAATGAAATAAACCGCAACGAGAAAAATCGTGAGCGCGGCAATGACAAACAATCCCAATTTCCAGATATAGTCTGATTTTTTCTTCATGATGGTATTATTTAAATAGACAAGCCAGTGCCTGTCGGGGGTATTAATTGGCTGCAAAAAAGAATGATCTTACCCACTTATCTGTACTGTTTTCGAGTTCCTCATAGCTGCCCTTTGCATGGATCAGACCATCTTTGATAATAATGATGCGGTTTCCGGTCATTTTTGCACAGATCATATCATGGGTAATGATAATCGATGTTGTTTTGTATTTTTTCTGTACCGATAAGATAAGTTCGCTTATTTCCTGTGCTGTAATGGTATCGAGTCCGGCAGTAGGTTCATCATAAAATATAATTTCGGGCTTGATGATTATCGTTCGTGCCAGACTGATGCGTTTGACCATACCGCCAGATAATTCAGAAGGCATTTTGTCAATAGCCTCTTTTAGTCCAACGCTATCAAGGGCTTCAAGGATTTGCTGCTGGATGTCTTCTTCTGTCAAATGGCGGGTATGGTGTTTGAGGGTAAAAGTCAGGTTTTCACGAACCGACATGGAATCGTACAAGGCTCCATCCTGAAACATAAAACCTATTTTGAGCCTGATTTCGTTAAGCTGCTTATAAGTAAGTTTTGTCATTTCTGTACCCAGGATTTCCATTTTGCCTTTATCTGGATCCAGAAGGCCTACAAGGCATTTTATCGCAACTGATTTCCCTGAGCCGGAACGTCCCAGGATCACAAGATCCTCGCCTTTGTTTACCTCAAAACTAATCCCTTTGAGGACTTTGTTTTTCCCAAAGGCTTTGTAGAGGTTTTTGATTTTTATGATGGGTTCTTCTTTCATGGTTTAAAAAAATAAATCGGTGATTTGAACTGCAAGCATATCGACAATAAAAATAGAAAGTGACGCTGTTACGACTGCTGAATTTGCCGCAAGTCCAACGCTTGCCGTACCACTTGAAGCATTAAAACCTTTGTAGCAACCGATCACTCCGATAAAAAATCCAAAGAAGAATGTTTTTATCGTAGCGGGCATAAGATCCAGATAATCCAGATGTTCAATGACTTCTGAGAAATACCTGCTCATTGTAATGCTATTGTGTATGTTATAGCCAATATAACCTCCAAAAATACCCACCAGATCAGCAAAAATAACCAGCAGCGGCACCATTAGCGTTGTGGCTAATATTCGGGTAACTACCAGATATTTATAAGGATTTACGGCAGAGACTTCCATGGCATCAATTTGTGAGGATACTTTCATTGAGCCCAGTTCAGCGCCAATGCCCGAGGCAATTTTTCCGGCGCAGATAAGTGCTGTAACTACAGGTGCTATTTCCCTGATCAGGGAAAGTGAAACCATGCTTGGCAACCAGGATTCTGCGCCAAATTTTGTCATGGTCGGCCGGGACTGAATGGTCAGTACCAGACCCATGATAAAGCCCGTTATGCTTACAAGAGGAAGTGATTTACATCCGATGGTGTAACATTGGCGCAGGAACTCATTGATTTGAAAAGGAGGGACGAAAATTTCTCTAAAAAAACGTCCGATGAACAATGAAAAATTTCCTGCCTGTGTAAGCTGCTCTTTTACGATGGCTATCATTATACTGAGATTTGATTTAGATTATAGTTTAAAAAACAATTTTATTGGGTTAGGACCTGATTTCCGTACAGGTGAATTTTCTTCTCTTGACCGCTATAAAATTGAATTTATGATGCTTTTACTGCATATCATTCTGCACTTTTCTGGCAGTACTTTTACCTGGCAGATAGATTTGAAAACCAAACGATGCATTTATATTTCCCTGATAGGGTGTACTTCCAAACCCCACCAATGAGTTGTATTTTAAAAGGAATTCAAGTCCGATGTTTGGGGTTACGAAATAGGCAAATCAAGGACCTGCACTGATGTTAAGTCCGTTGGTATTGTCACCATCACTTACATTAACTCCTCCAAGACCTACAGTGGCTTCCCCAAAAAAGCGGCTGTGTTTTATAATTTCCTTTTCTTTACCAAGGTAGTAACGACCCAATGCACCAATACCGTAGTTGGTTGTGGTAGCAGAATGTTTGGCTGTTTCAAGCCCTAAGTCAACATAACCTCCAAGGGCCAGATTATCTTTTATGAACAAGGCAACTTTTGGGGTGATTTCTGCGCTGAATATCTTTGGTCCGTTAAGCCCAAGATTTACATTTGCCAGATCCCCGCCAATTAGAATGTTTCCTTTTTGAATCTGTGCATTGGAACTTAACGCAGATGCTAATAGGGCAATGGCGAATAAAATTTTATAATTTTTCATTTGTTTTAGTTTTAAATATTTACATTATTTCTAATACAAAGGTGCAGTATCATTAGGCCTTTAGAAATGATGGATATCATTGCGCGAAGTGACCCTCATTACATTTATTGAAGTTGTTGTAAAAAAAATCCCTGAATGCCATAGCATATTCAGGGAAGATAT
Source organism: Flavobacterium chilense (assembly GCF_001602525.1). GTDB lineage: Bacteria > Bacteroidota > Bacteroidia > Flavobacteriales > Flavobacteriaceae > Flavobacterium > Flavobacterium chilense. The sequence continues at coordinate 637,046 of NZ_LSYT01000001.1, read as the reverse complement.
TTTGTAATTCAGTACTTATGTTTAGATAAATAGTTTTTATTTTTTACTCTGTAAAGGCATAGTCGTAATCGACTGCCAATTCATTTTTCACAAAAGCAACTCCGGGGGTATTCCAGGTAATTCTGGCTGCTTCTTCTTTTTGGTATAACGAGGTAACATCGCCTGTAAGGGTTACTGTTGTTCCGGATACCGAGACGGTAATATCCTTGGCATTTATGGCCCAATGGCGCGCTAAGGCATTCTCCACGTGTTTTTTCTCAATGGCACTGTTGGATTCAGACTGAACGCTGATATTGTTTATAACACCTTTAACGCCCCTGAGTTCAGTGGCCGATTTTCTGGCCAGCTCTTTTTGATAATTCCATCCCAGCTGGCCCTCCAGCGTAACCCAGCCGTCCTCAACTTTAACTGTCAGGTTATTATGAGGAAGCAGTAGGTTTTCTGAAAAGGATTTTACCAGGTCTGAAGCAATATCAGTATCATTTTTTATAAAGTGGCGCGCGTCCTGTATCTCAATTTTTTCCACTACTGCCTTGACACCGCCTACTTTTTTGGCGGCATTTTCGGCTTCTGTCTTTTTATAATAATTGTCTACAATTCCCGTAAGGGTCACAATGCCGTCTTTAACAATTACGCCAATTTCCGCGGCATGCAAAAGCGGTTCCCATTTAATGGCATCCTGTACGTCTTTTTGTAATTCTTCATTCGTTTTCATAGGGTATATTTTAAAATTCGCAATTTATTTTTCTTATAAGGAGTGTTAAATTCAAAAAGGATCAGAGAGCGCGCTCACCCGGATGAGTTTCTTATTCACAAATTCATTAATTCCAAGTTCAGATAATTCCCTTCCGTAGCCTGATCTCTTGGTTCCTCCAAAAGGCAGATCTGCCTGTGTCCAGGTAGGGTGGTTGATAAATACCATTCCGGTATCAATCTGGTCTGCCACGCGTTTGCCGCGTTCTATGTCACTTGTGAAAATAGATCCTCCAAGTCCGAAAGGGCTGTCATTGGCAAGGTCAATGGCGGCCTGCTCATCTTTTACCCTGTAAAAAGAGGCCACAGGTCCAAAGAGTTCTTCATCATAAGCGGCCATTCCGGGTTTCAGGTCTGTTAGTATAGTGGGCTGCATAAAAGCTCCCTCGCGTTTCAGGCGACTGCCTCCCAGTACAACTTTGGCCCCTGCATCTACAGATCTCATCACCTGATCGGCTAGTAGTACAGCTGCTTCTTCATTGCACAATGGGCCTAAGTCTGTTGTTCTGTCCATAGGGTCTCCTACTTTCAGGCTGGCCATCCTTTGGGTGAATTTGGCAAGGAATTCATCGGCTACGGCCTCAAGGACTATAAATCTTTTTGAGGCAACACAGCATTGTCCGTTATTATTGATTCTCCCTACCATGGCCCAATCTACTGTTTTTTCAATATCGGCATCCTCCAGTACAATAAAGGCATCGTTTCCTCCAAGTTCGAGAACCGATTTTTTAAGGTTTCGGCCTGCCTCTGCAGCCAGACTTGCCCCGGCAGCCTCGCTTCCCGTTAAGGAAACTCCTTTGATCCTCTGATCAGAAACAAGCAGTGAAGCCCTTTTTCCGGAGATCAGAAGGTTGGTGTACAATCCTTTTGGAGCTCCGGCCTCACTGAATAGTTCTTCTATGGCGATGGCACACTGGGGAACAATCGAGGCATGTTTGATAAGTACGGTATTGCCCGCGATGATATTGGGGCCAGCAAAACGGGCTACCTGATAAAACGGGAAGTTCCATGGCTCAACGGCAAACACAACACCCAGTGGCATATAACGTATAAAGGCTTTGCCATATTCAGGATCAAGGTGTTTGTCAGAGAGGAATTGTTCTCCATTATCGGCATAATAATCGATGATATTGGCGCTAAGGTCTATCTCGGCTTCTGCCTGAGAGATCAATTTTCCCATTTCAAGGGTAATGATACTGGCGAGCTGCTGCTTTTTTTTACGCATGAGAGAGGCCACTTTATGCATTAAGTCAATTCGCTGGATAAAGGATGTTTTTCTCCATTGCTGGAAAGTTTCAGCTGCTTGGGCAACGGATGTTTCAAGGGCTGCATCGGTCATTTCTTCAAAACTTTTGATAAGGGTATTGGTATTGGGATCAATGGTTTGTATGGACATGATATTTGTTGTTTTTTAGATTATTGCACATTATTTTTAAAAAGGTTTTTGGTCGCTTTGTCAAGTTCATCCATATCGTAGTTGAATTCCCTTTGGAAAGATTCATTTTTGGATACAATGGAATCATTAAATTTGAGCATGCCGTTTTCGAATTCCGCGTTACGCGCGCGCAGCTTTTCCCTTATTTCTTTAAGCTTTTCGTGGATCTGGTTCAGTTCATTTTTTAACCTCAAATTTTCTTTTTGATCCGCCTTGGTTATTTTTTTTTGAAACTGCCTGATCTTCTCATTTAAGGCCTTAACATCTTTTTCGGATTTATCATTAAAATTTTTCCACTCGCTTATCGTTTTTTCCTTCGCTGCGTCCGTAGAATCTTTTGCAGCCTGCTGCAGCTCTCGATTGGCTTTATTGATATTGTCTTTTGCATCGCTCAGGTCTTTTTTTGATGCCGTATTACAGCTGCAAAACATCAGGGAGATGTTTATTACAAGGATTGTAATGGTTGTTTTCATGAGTATCGGGATTAATTTTTTTAAGAAATTTTCTTATGGCAAAGATGTGTTTAGGTAGGCACTCAGCAAATGATGCGCAGCACATTTGAAAGTGATCTGAAACACTTTATTGACCATCCACCTGCTCTGTCTTAAAAATGATATTTTTTAAGGCTAAAAATCACACCACAAAATAAGGGGTCGTATTGGTCTCTACGCAGGCCACTGCATAGATGTAGAGGGAAGCCGACCAGCTCTGCCAGTCCTGACCCATAGGCTCGCCATCCTGGGCTTTGTACCATTCATTAAAACCATAATCGAGGTCTTTGTTTCTTGATTTTTTAATTAGGTCCGTTAGCAGGAATAATTTTTCTCTTGCCAGTTCAGGTTTTCCTGCCCGAACCAGAGCCGCTATGTGAAGGGCTGAAATGAAAGGCCATATACCTCCATTGTGGTAATCCCCGGGAAGGTTGTACTGCTCATATCTGGGGATCCAGTCGGGGTCTTCCGGCAGAATATAAGGAAAGAAATTTGGGGCCAGTTTTAAGGCCAGATCATTACTCTGTATCATAATCTCACATTGGTTTTCGATCCATTTCACAATATGATCTGCCCTCTGCTCAGAAGCAAGTCCTGAGAGAACAGCCAGACTGTTGCCCAGCAGGTCAAATCGTTCGCTGTTGTATATTTTATAAGACCACAGGGCGTAATAGGGCTTTTGTTTTATCAGCATCCCTTCGTGCAGATGCGTGGGATTTGTAGGGGTGGTAATGGTAAAATGCTCCATTGCGTTTTGCAGCCCGATTGCTCTTTGGGTGTGTCCAAGTATCTTGAGGTAGCTGTAGGTTAAGGTATTAACATACAGGCCAAAGCCCAATACCCACTGCTCATCCCGCCAGTCACTGGTGGGCTGCTGTGCCACAAGGTAATCGTCGGAAGGGCTCTGGTATTCCATCCAGGTTAATGCCTTTTGGACTGCCTCTTTCAGAAAATCCTTTTCAGCTGTTAATTGCCTGAAAATACCCACTGCCATTAAAAATAATGGGGTGGTATCACTTGCTCCGCGATTATCAGGGTCATGGACCAAAGAGGGGATATGGCCTCTTAGGGACTGATTTTTGGAAAGTGTCTCCAGGGTTTTGCGCATCACACTTATTAAGGTTTCGTTTTTGGATACGGCAACCCCAAGGATACAAATCATCAGATCACGGGTGTAAGGCTCGGGATATCCCCATGCGGCAGTTCTGGGAAGCCCGTCAAAAGGGCCTTTTGCATTATGGAGCAATACTTCTAAGGCAGCACTCTTTGCTTGTTCTATTTCTATCCAGTTTCTTTGGTCCATGAGCTGAGGGATTTAATATATTTGGAGTCTTTCATTGATGATTTTTATAAATTTCGCTGCCACAATCCTGTAGTCGAAGTTTTCAACCGCGCGTTCGCGGCCTGCAGTTCCCATTTGCTCACGGAGATCCCTATTATTCATTAATTTGACAAGGGCATCTTTGATATCCGCTACATTGGCACGGTAGTCCACCGTTCTTGGCTCCTCAAATACAAAACGCCTGTTTTGCTCAAAGCCTGATTCGCAGCCCAGGGTTACTTCATTGACTACTATTTTTTGTCCTATACCCGCCAGGCAGGCAGTCTTGTTGTCTATAAGGGTATCGAGCATTCCCATTGCCTTAATACCGATTACGGGCTTACCGCAGGCGCCTGCTTCCACCTGGGGCATACCAAATCCTTCGAGCCTTGATGGGGCGGCATAGATATCACAGGCATTTAACATGTAGGGGATGAAATTTCTGGATATAATACTGGTTTGGAATATCACGTTATTGCTGATCCCGAGCTGTTCGGCGAGCTTTTGGTCCAGGTTGCTCTGAAGGGCAGTTCTGGGCTGGGGCCAGACCTTACATACATATTTCCAAGGCGGCAGTTCTTTCCCGGCAATAGCCAGGGCTTCCATGACCTCGCGCGCACCTTTGGAGGCTGCATCCCCGCCAATGGTCAGCAGGAGCTGTTCCCCGGGTGCTATTGAAAGGGCTTTGCGCGCTGCAAGTACTTTTGGATCATTTTGGGCATAAGGCCTGAAGGCATCGGTATCACAGCCCACGGGAAGAACTTCAATATTATCCCCGCTGATGCCATCCCTTACATACATTTCCTTTACCCAGTTAGAGGTGACCAGTATCAGCGGCAACCCGTTCAGGACATTTTGGTAATTGGCAATATAGCCGTCGGCCACCAGCCAGGGCACCGCAGTGATACCGAATTTCTTGGGGTGTAGCACCAGCTGAGGCGTATGCCCCCAGTAGCCGGTGCCGACCACAACATCAGGTTTGAACCAGTCGTAGTACCATTGTTTTTCAAGTGCTGATTCTACATGGACCGCATGGGCTTCCACACCATTGGCCAGAAGGCCTTTATAGAGCAGGTCCCCCTGAGTGGCAAGACCGCCGGGAGTGGGCGGATAATCGTATAATACAAGTACTTTCATAATTTTGTTTCTTTAAGCCAGTTACGGTTGTCTTTTTTGTTGGAAACTCTCCAGAATGCTTCTGTTTTTGGAGTTGTTTCGACTTCCCAGCTATCGGGGGCAAAGCCATATATACGTGTCATAATTTCATATTTCCTCTGCCAGATATCAGATGGAAGTGGTAACTGGATATCAGCCATCATCATAGCCTGGGGATAATGCTGCTTATTGTGGTCCTGGTAGGCAAATACCAAAAGCTCACCACATGAAATTTTTCCTTCATCCCACAGGCCTATTACAGAGCAGCCTGTTTCTTCATGCCTGATATGCCTTGTATATTCGCCCATCGGATTGTGGGTAAGGATGAGATCATAGTGATCTGCAGGTAATAATTGCAGTATTAGACGGTCGATTTCTGATTTATCACTTGGTAACTGGTCAGGTCCGTCGTCCAGGTTTCCCATGATACCAGTGCATTGCAGCGCTTGGAGCGCTTTATAAAATTTAGGGGCCCTGTCAGGGTCGTATTTTCTGCAAAGGCAGACAATAAAACATTCCCAATAGGGATTACTGAGCAGCATTCCTGCAGCCCATAGGGTTTCATCATCAGGATGGGCCACGATAAGAGCTACTTTTTTTTTCTGTTCTTGCATCTCCATGTATAAGGTGTTAGGTATCACATAGCAAGTTAAGGGGAAGTAAAAAAAACAAAAATGACGAAGATTACCTTCTCAGGTGATCTTCGTCATTTTTTAAAACAGGCGGCCGGTCTATTTTTATGCAGTTAAAAATCAGTTTATTTTTAACTGCAGGAGCTGCTCGAGCTGTAGACTGTCTTTTATATAAATATTTCTTTTGTCAGTTCCGATTGTTTTTTATCAATATTATAGTATTTATTTTTTGGGAGCTCTTCCCTCTATAAGATTCAATCTTTGCGGCGAAGCCCGCCACAAAGGATTTAAACTTCTCACGAGCAAAGCGAACTGGCGAAGCAATCGGGGCTAGGGCTGCTTAGGAGCCCTTTTTTTGTCTTGCAGAGATGCATATTCCAGTACAATTACTGTATCAAATGCATTTTAAAATTTATAGTAAAGGTGCACTTCTTATCATTGAATTTTTTATAAATCACTTAATTTTCTTGAAAATTAAAATGATAAACCCGCCCCATACAATTAAGCAAGGGGCGGGCTGTCCATAAACATAATCTTCCATTTTATGCCTACTTAAAACTTTTGATTGTATACTGAAATGTTTGCCAAATTGAACTTCACAATTTGCAGTAACACATTTGCGATAAGAATCTTTTGAGTTTATTTATTTGTTTGCAAAGTGCTAAAGATAAGGATCGGACTGTTTTAAAGGAAGGGTCACTGTAAATTCAGCGCCGTTATCTTTCTCACCCGCCGCTGTAATAGCACCATTATGCCTTTTGGCTATTTTTCTGCACAGCGCAAGGCCGAGCCCGTTTCCTTCGAACTGGTCTTTGGAGTTCAGCCTTTCAAAGGCATCAAATATCTTCTCGGCAAAAACAGGGTCCAGTCCAATGCCGTTGTCCTTTATTTTTATTTCCAGCACCTCAATGCCTTCTTGATTCTTTATAATAGTAGAAGTGATGATCACCCGCGGCGGCTCATCGGCCTTTGAGAACTTCAGCGCGTTATGTATCAGGTTGTAAAAAAGCTGGTGGATAAGGATAGGCGCCCCTTCAATATGGGGAAGCTCACTTATCACAAGGATTGCTCCTTTTTCATTTATGATCAGTTCCAGATCGGTTTTGATATTTTCAATGACCAGGTCAAGGTTTATTTTCTCAACAGGCTGCGACCTTTTATCCAGTGTCGAGTAGGCAAGGATGCCTTCAATGATCGTCTGCATTCTCTGAGCGGACTGGTCTATTTTGCTCAGGTACTTTTGTGCATTTTCATTAAAAAGGGTCTGCGGTTCATTTCTCAGAAGACTGTTGAAGGTTTTTATTTTTCGCACAGGCTCTTTAAGGTCATGGCTCACCACACCCGCGAAATGCATAAGGTCATCATTGGAGCGCTGGAGTTCCTGCGTGTTTTGGGCCACTTGTTTTTTAAGCTCCTGCTCAAATTCTTTCTGCTCGTGGATATCCTGTATGATCCCGATAAGGGTGCCGGGGGTTCCATTTTCGTCGGTGATAATTCTGCCGTTGATCTTCACCCATTTGAGTGATCCGTCATCGTTTATGATTCGGGCCTCGTAGCACATTTTACCTGTGCTTTGCGCCTTTTGGTGTGCTTTCTCGCGTAGGGCCTGATCCTCCGGGTGCAGTTTGGCTATGAGCTCTTCGTTGGCTATTTCCCCTTCGATAGACCAGATGGAATTGAAATTTCCAGAGGTTTTTATTTTTTTGGTGGCAAGGTCTATCTCATAGGTTCCCATCCCTGAGGATTCAATAGCCATTCTGAGCCTCTGCTCGGCGCTCTGGGTCTGCAGTTTTGAAAGGTGCAGCTCGGTCACATCCGAGCCTGTATTCATCACCGCATAGACCGCGCCTTGCTTATCAAAAAGAGGGATAAAGCTGTAATTGAAATAATAGGTTCTCATAGCGCCGTCCACCATTAAATCAACCTGTTTGTCCTTGGCGTGGAAGGGCGTTCCGGTTTTGAGCACGGCCAAGGCTTGGCCCGCAAAAGCCTGGTTTTGAATTTCGGGAAGTACTTCAAGATATTTTTTTCCAATTACATCATCTCCTTTACCCCAGGCCTGCATCATAGCGGGGTTGGCGAGTTGTATTTTTAATTCTTCCCCTGTATAAACAGCGGTGGGCAAGGGGGTATTATCCACAATGTCCTTCAAAAGCAATAGATTGTCATACATCGTTGGGTGGTTTAGATTCTAACGAAAGTAGATGTAATTAATTTTAGTGTGTTATGTAAATATAAAAGAATGTTTCATAATTCCAATAGAATTTTTTAAATGCTCTTTGGGGATAAGCACAGTTTAGCAGCAATGATTTATTTAAATAATTAGTACTGCCTGGAAAATAATACTGTTTTTTTTGGAGCTCTTTTGTGCCAAGTCTGGGTCAATTGTATTTCGTTTTATTTTTTAGGTTTAATATTGTTTTCAGGAGCTTTTTCCTGCTATATGTTGCACCCGAGCCTAGCGAACTAGCGAAGCAATCTTTTGTGGCCAGTCTGGGTCAATTGTATTTCGTGTTATTTTTTAGGTTTAATATTATTTTTCAGGAGCTTTATCCCGCTATCCGTTGCAATCTTTTGTGCCGAACACCGGCACAAAAGGATTTTCACTTCTATCGGGGCTAGGGCTGCTGCTCAGACAGCAGAAGTATCAGGGAAAATCTGTAGCTTTTTTGTTTTGGAATACCTGAATTTATATTAAATAAAATAAAAAACTCAAATCCAGTCAGTTCTGGTTTAATAAAGCTACCTTTACGCCCTTAAATACATTAAAATGCAAGAAGGTACAGTAAAATTTTTCAATGAAGAAAAAGGGTTCGGATTTATAACTCCAAGTAACGGAGGGGCCGAAGTTTTTGTTCATGCTTCAGGTCTATCAGAAAACATCGCTCAAAACGATGCAGTAAGATACGACGTAGAAGAAGGCCGTAAAGGTCCAAACGCAGTAAACGTAGTTGTAGCATAATATACTATCACAGTGAGCTTTTAAAGGCACCTCTAACGAGGTGCCTTTTTTGTTTGTACCGGGGATCAGTTTCCCGCTATAAAACTGCTTAAACTTTGTAAACAAAGGCATTAATATTCATCCCTGCACCAACAGACGCAAATAAAATGATATCTCCGGTTTTTATTTCATGTCCGGGCAGTTCCCCTTTTGAAATTAAATCATACAGCGTAGGGATTGTTGCCACGCTGCTGTTTCCCAGAAATTTAATAATCATGGGCATAACATCTTTCGGAGGTGTTTTTCCATACAGCTTATAAAACCTGCTGACGATGGCCTCATCCATCTTTTCATTGGCCTGATGTATTAATATCTTTTTGATCTGATCGATCTGAATTCCTGCCTTGTCAATGCATCTTTTCATTGCCTGGGGCACTTGGTTTAGTGCGAATTCATATATTTTTCTTCCATGCATCTTGATGTATCTTACATCCTGATCTTGGGCGGGATCAAACGAGCTGCCAAAGTAGAGATAACCTGCCTGTTCAAGGGTAAAACTCGCACTGTGATGAGAGAGTAAACCTTTATGGGTGTCTGATAATTCAACAATTGCCGCCCCGGCGCCATCTGCGTATATCATGGAATCCCTGTCGTGTTTGTCTACAACACGCGAAAGGCATTCGGCGCCGATAACCAGGCATCTTTTGGCTATCCCCGCCTGCATATAGGCGTTGGCATGAATCATGCCCTGAATCCAGCCCGGGCATCCAAAAATGATATCCAGAGCAATACATGAGGAATTTTGAATATTTAACTTGTTTTTGACCCGGGAGGCCAAGCTGGGCAGCATATCGGACTGTATGGTATTATAACGCACATCCCCAAAATTATGTGCCACTATAATGTAGTTGATACTCTCGGGGTCAATTCCGGCGCTATCAATAGCCTTTTGGGCGGCTATAAAAGCCAGGTCTGATGCAGCATAATGCCCGGGCGCATAACGGCGCTCCTCAATTCCTGTAATGGCAGTAAATTTCTCGATAATGCGTTCTCTGGAATAATTCAAAGACCTGCCATTTTCATCTAAAAAAAGGTGGTTCTCAAAATATTTATTAGAGACTTTGATTTCGGGAATACAACTGCCGGAACCTATAATTCTCATATTCATATTTCCAAAATTTAGTCTGCGAATTTATTAAATCGAACTATTTTTCAAAAATGTTTTTTCTTTTTTTTGAATTGGAATGCAGAAGGGAGCAGGCGCTTGAATAACAGATTAAGACCATCATCACTCAAGGCAATAAATAACTATTAATGTGCCAAGCCTCTTATGGAACCCCAATAACGGGCTTGTCATTATCAAAAGGCTGTCATTACTATTCCCAGCCGTTGTGGTATCTCCTGTCGAGTCAATGATCTTTCCCACAGGAATAAAAAAAATCCCCAGTCCTTTTGTTTGTTGGCAAAATTGCCGCCCATTTATTATTTGCCACTGCGCTTTATATCTAAATTTGTTACTGATTTTAAGATTATTGATTTGCAGCAGATTTTATTATAAAATATATAGTATTTTTGACAATTCTAACCGCCCTTCAAGATGATAAGTTCTGAAAATCCAGCCCTAACCACTAATGACTCAGAAGAAAAAGAGCCGGTAAAAATTCTGCTGGCCGAGGATGATAAAGAAGACCAGGAATTATTTATCGATGCCCTGGATGAAGCGCAGATTGCCTCTGAGGTAACTACCGTAGAGAACGGGCAGGAGCTCCTCGATAACCTCAGGGATGAGTCCCAGAGCGATCCGGATATTATTTTTATCGATGTCAATATGCCCGTTAAAGGGGGCAAAAAGGCGCTGGAAGAAATAAAGAACGATAAAGACCTTCGTGATATTCCCACCGTTATGCTCTCCACCTGGGATCATCCCGCAGATATTGAAGATACCTTTGATAAGGGGGCGGACCTCTATGTGCAGAAGCCCAGTTCTTTTGCCGGCTTTGTGCTGGTGCTCAAAAAAGTGTTCCTTCTGCACTGGGCAAAAGCTTTACTAAGACCGGTTATAAGTTTATTTTTTGTTTCGGAAAAGAATATATCTCACAAGGATTAAATAATCCGCTTTTCTCCCTGCATATTTTAATTCGGACTTTATCCTTGCAATAGCTATAATTGATTGTGTAATTGGAATGGGTATGCAATACTATAAATCCAGTATGGAGTAATTATAAAAAAGTATTTACAGAATTTAATACCGCTGTTTGATTTTCCGGTATCATCCGTTTATTTTTTCCTTATGATACTGTTTTAGCCATTTTTCCATTCTCTGCAATAGCTGCACTTCTTTAGGATCGCCTGTGGGATTGCAAAGCCCCGTGATGGTCCTTTCATAGTTAAACCTTTTATCCTCAAAGCAGCAGGTGAATTTCGGCACCTCGTTGTGGGATACCAGCCATTGGTTAGCTTCTGCATTTTTTATTTCAAACTTCTTCATTTCGTGTAATCTCCTTTACAGCGGCAGGTACTGATATGCTCTTGCGTTTATGCGCTGTTTTTGCTGCTGGATTGTAACGGGTAAAAGTAGGGGATTATTGCCTTTATGGTGTTATATAATTTACAGGCGGGGATTTTTTTTGATGCCTTTAGCTATTATGTAATTTCATTGGCATTATCTACTCTCGCTGGCTTATTTAATCCTATTACATTACCTTGATCTCAGTACATTAGAATTTTCGCCCAGAAGGTTTAGTATTGCGCGGTGCACCATGAGTTGATTCATCCCTGGCGCGTTCATCTTCTTTTAGCTCCTCGCGGCCAAGCTGCCCAATTTCAAATTCCCTCCTGACCGGATTATCGTTTTCGGGGTCTATGGTCTCAAAGGAATCATTTTCAGCCTCATCGCTCTTTTGAATATCCATATCCCCCTTTGAAGGGTCATTATCCATAAGGTCCTTTTCTATGTCCTTGCAGGTTATGTCTTTGGGGCCGTTTTGGGGTTTCTTATAAGGGTTCGGCGGGTCATAGGGGCTGGGTGTTTTTGGCTGCGGCTTTTAGGTCTTTGATTTGGTTTTGGGAATTACGGTCTTCATGATCGTAATTTTTGGTTGTATGGAAATTTTTTATTTTATTTTTTTATCAGGTAATCAGGTATTTAGATAGGGTATTGTGAATTGTTGGTGAATCTAATTGGGATGATTAGCATCGACGATTGTATTTAATATTTTTTTAGTTTTAATGTTATTTTTTTGGAGCTTTTTCCCGCTATCCGTTCCAATCTTTTGTGCCGAACCCCGGCACAAAAGGATTTCCACTGCTATCGGGGCTAGGGCTGTCCATACAGCCTGTTTTGTATGGATAACTGATTTGTGAAACCAGTTATCCATTTTTTTTTGATCAAATGCTAAATTTTCAACTTTTTACATGAGAGAAGATTAGCCACTAAAATTCAATGTACTAAGAAAATAAATATATCAAGCAGATCATTTTCCATAGAATTTGAATCATTTAAGTGAGTTTGATCGTTTCATTATAGAGAAATGCGTTTCATATTATAATATGAAACGCATTTTTTGCCTGTAGCCATTATAGTAATTATTATATACAATAATTTTATATAGAAAATTTCTTATAGTTTATATCATCTCAATACAAACCCAAAATCATCTATTATGGAATTTAGAAGACAATTTATCAAGGATGAAATATTTTTAAAATTTTTCTTCACAGTTTTACTTTCTTCAACAGTTTTGTCAAATTGCCTTGCGCAAGGCAGTAAATCAAAACCAAATATTTTAATTATTTTCGGAGATGACGTAGGCCAGACCAACATCAGCGCTTATTCTTTTGGTCTGGTAGGCTATAAAACGCCTAATTTGGATAAACTCGCCAGCCAGGGAATGATGTTTACCGACTATTATGCCGAGAACAGCTGTACTGCCGGTAGGTCTTCCCTTATCACAGGCCAGACCCCGAAGCGTACAGGATTGTCCAAAGTAGGTATCCCGGGTGTTGCCGTAGGTCTGCAGGACCGCGATGTAACCATAGCACAGGCCTTGAAGCCGCTGGGTTATGCAACGGGGCAATTTGGCAAGAACCATTTGGGTGACCGCGACGAATACCTGCCGACCAACCATGGTTTTGATGAATTCTTTGGAAACCTCTACCATTTAAATGCAGAGGAAGAGCCCGAAAGACCGTACTGGCCAACGGAGAAAGACCCTGGGTTTGTGAAAGCCAATAGTCCGCGCGGGGTATTGCACACTTTTGCTAATGGGAAAATAGAAGATACGGGGCCGCTTACCAGAAAAAGAATGGAAACCATTGATGATGAGACAACTTCTGCGTGTATAGAGTTTATCAAAAAACAAAAACAGGATGGAAAACCCTTTTTCACCTGGATGAATTTTACAAGAATGCATGTTTTTACCCATGTTCGCGAATCGATGAAAGGACAGAGCGGAATGGCAGGCAATGAATATGCCGATGGTATGATTGAAATGGATATGAATGTTGGCAAATTAATGCAGGCGCTGGATGATCTGGGCATAGCAGAGAATACAATCGTAATTTTTACAACAGATAACGGGCCCAATCAATTTTCTTGGCCCGATGCCGCGACAACTCCTTTCAGGAGTGAGAAAGATACCAATTGGGAAGGTGCCTTCCGTGTGCCGGCATTTATCCGCTGGCCGGGAAATATTCAGGAGAGATCCGTATCAAACGAAATATTCTCAGCTCTGGACTGGTTTCCAACCCTGCTGGCAGCAGCTGGTGACACCACTATAAAAGACCGCTTACTCAAAGGGACTGCTGTTGGAGGCAAACAATTTAAGGTTCATCTTGATGGATATAACCAATTGGATTATCTGACTGGAAAACAGCCAAAGGGGAACAGGACTGAATTTGCGTATTTTAACGATGATGCCGAGATTGTGGCCTACAGGGTAGGGAACTGGAAGGCCGTTTATCGCGAACAGAAGCAGCCCGGAGGATTTCAGGTCTGGTACGAGCCATTTACGACCTATCGCGTACCCAAGATTTTTAATCTGAGAATGGATCCCTACGAGAGGGCCGATATTTCCTCTGACCAGTACGATGATTTTAGGGTTAAAAATTCCTATATAATGGCCGATATGACAATTCATGCTGCAAAATTCCTGGAAACTTTCGTTGAGTACCCGCCAAGCCAGCCGCCTGCAAGTTTTAGCCTTGATCAGGTTGAAAGAGATGTAGCGAGGAAAATTGAGGAAAATAAGAATAAAGCGAAAAGCAAAAAATAGCGTTAGTTGACTCGTGATTTTTTATAGGTAAAGCTGACTTAAAAGAAGAAATATTACATTTATTATCTACTGCTTCTAGCTGAATCAATCAAATTTATTTGTAACTTAGGGACTGTTTCATGGAAGAGCCGATTGTACTTATTATTTTAAGTACCCGGCTCTTTTTTTTATGTTTTATATTTATTTGATCATGTTAAATGCTTAATCCGTTTTTTATGTCTGGAATTTTTTTTTTAGGTCTAATAAAACGGAAACGAAAACAAAAAAAATAATTAATGTATTGATTAATAGTTTTCTAAGTAAAATAAGGTTCCAATTGTCTTCAATTGGCACCTGCTGGCTTTTTTGTGACCTTAACGGGCAGATTTCTATAAATTTCATCGAAGATCTGAAGAGATTGGCGTTCTATTGGTAATGGCTGTCTTTCAACGGCATAAATAAATTGGTTTGGATGTCCTGTTGGGGATTGCTGTAAAATTTATCTATTTTTTTTGCTATGAGTTATAAATATTCGAACCTAAATCCTGCAGGTCTTATTTTCTGAATTTTTAGTTGTTCAAAATACTTAGTGACACGATTCTGCTACAAAACTTTGACTTGTTAAATATTTCTAAAATACCGTCTTAACTTTTAGTGGAAAAAAAAGGTATCCACTGTTAATTTAGTATTTATTTTATATAATGTAAGATTTTTTAGCTATTTTTATCGTATGTTTTTTAATGTTAAAATTTTATAAATAATTGATTGTTAAGTTTTTAATAAAATAAGTGTTTAACGTAAAATCAAATCACTATGAACAAGGGAATGCATGAAGAAAAGAATGAGAATCAAGGCTTTTTTTTTAGTAGTAATTTTGAAAAACTTTCAAAAAATGTAGTAAGGAAGCTTGAACAGACAGCTAAAAAATGCCCCGAAAAGCTGGCTTTGATTTATGAACAAGAAAGTATTACTTACAAAGAACTCCATGAACAGTCTAATCAGCTGGCTCATTATTTAAAAAGCCAGGGGGTTGAGCCAGGCGGAATTGTTGGAGTCTGCATTGGGCAGTCTACCATCAGAATTATTGCTTTTTTAGCTGTTTTAAAAACCGGCGCAGCATATTTGCCAATTGATGGCGAACTACCGCAGGCACGTATACAGATGATGATCCAAGATGCCAATATTGATTTAATGTTAACTGTCGAGCTGTATTTAGCCAAAGTGTACAACGACAGTAGCCAGAGTATTGCATTAGATTTTTTATTTAAAAATGAAGATTATAAAAAGATAAGCATACAAGGTACCGATGTCGATATTTTACCTGAAAACCCAGCCTACATTATTTATACTTCGGGCAGTACAGGATTGCCAAAAGGGGTCGCTGTTGGGCATCAGTCATTTTATAATTTTATAAAAGCACAATCAAAAGTTTTGGGTCTGTCGTCAGAAAATAAAACATTACAATTTTCTTCTCCGAGTTTTGATGCTGCGATAATCGATATCTGGACCCCTTTAATTAAAGGCGCGAGCGTCTATTTATACCCTAACAATAAAATTGTGGGTGAGCCTCTTTTAGATTATATTGTTAAAAATGAAATCGATACAATTCCGTTATTGCCTCCTATGGTTTTGTCTTCCCTTCCTTTAAATAAACCATTTGGAGATTTAAAAACCATAGCCATTGGAGGTGAAGCCTGTAGTGAAAACACAGTTAAAAAATGGTACAAAAGAATTAATCTGATCAATAGTTACGGGCCAACAGAAGCCACTGTCGCTGTAACAAATTACAAATTTAAAGCAGAAACCAATCCAAGAATTATCGGCACTGCAATGCCGCTTGCACATTTATTTGTTTTGGATGAAAATTTAAAACCTGTTGAAAACGGAATCATAGGAGAACTTTATATCGGCGGTTCTCAGCTGGCTTTGGGATATCTTAACAGGCCCGAAGATACTCAGAAGGCTTTTATAAAAGCTCCTCAGTGGCTGCTGGAAGATTTAAATGGATATGAAATTCTCTATAAAACAGGAGATTTGGTTTTAAAAAGACCCGATGGAAATCTGGAATTTTACGGCCGAAAAGACGATCAGGTAAAAATAAGAGGTTACAGAATTGAACTTGCAGAAATTGAACACAATATGGCAAAGCTGCCTCAGATTTCTAAAGCAGCAATTAAGGTTCAGAAAAAAGAAAACGGGCTTCCGGTCTTGGTGGCCTTTGTTCAATTACTATCTGCCAATGAAGAAGATGGGCAATCGCTGCAAAATATCAGGGCAAAACTGCAGCAGGTAATGCCGGCATATATGCTGCCGGATAAAATTGTTGTGGTCGATAAAATGCCGTTGACGCATGCCGGAAAAATTGATAAATTACTGCTGGAAATTCCAGAAAGTAAAAATAAGAATAATGCAGTTCCCAAATGGAAAGATGACAATCTTTCAGAGATTGTAAAACATATATGGAAAGAATTGCTATCTGTAGAAGAAATTAAAGATCAAGATGATTTTTTTGATCTTGGCGGACATTCGTTACTGCTGGCACAGCTTCACGTCCTGCTTCCTGAACCTGTGAGAAACCTAATCAGTCTTCCTGAACTTTATATTTTCACGACCATTTCATCATTGGTAAAAGAAGTCGAAAAAAGGATGCAGGACACTGAAATTTCTCAGAAAAACAAAGCACAATTGATGATCGATGAATTGGTTCGGGATTCAGAACTGCATATTGATTTTGATATAAAAGAACTTCCAGATGCGGAGGCTTTAACAAATCCGGAGCGTATTTTTTTAACCGGAGTTACGGGTTTTGTGGGTTCACATCTACTGGAAGAGCTGTTGCAGCATACAAGAGCGAGGATATACTGTCTGGTACGTGCGGTTTCACCCGAAAGGGGATTGGAGCGCATTAAGCAAACTTTTGAGAAATTTAAATTATCATGGCTGTCAGATTATGATAGTAAAGTCATAGCTCTTACCGGTGATTTATCCCTGCCGAATTTTGGAATGAATGCTGTTGATTATCAGTTTCTTACCGAGCAGATTCAGGTTATATATCATTCAGGAAGTTCTGTGAGTTATGTACAGCCATATGAGTTAATTAAAAAATCAAATATTGATGGTCTGCATAATGTGATTGATCTTGCAGTTACAAATAAAATCAAATATTTGATTTTATTATCCTCCATGGGAGTTTTTAGCTGGGGAAGGCCTTTTACAAAAAAAACATGGATGTATGAAGATGATGGCATTGATCAAAACATGGAGGCTGTGTCGCGCGATTTGGGATATATCAAAAGTAAATGGGTAATGGAAAGCATTGCTGAAAAAGCCCGGGCAAAAGGACTGCCTATTATCAATTTCAGGTTAGGATTTGCAGTTTGTCACAGCACCTCAGGAGCTACGGTTATGAACCAGTGGTGGGGAGCTTTGATACGGAGCTGTGTCCAGTTAAAATCATTTCCCCTGGTAATGGGATTAAAAGATGAGCTTACTACGGTAGATTATATGTGTAAAGCAATTACGCATATCAGTAAAAACAAAGATGCTGTAGGACTCAATTTTCATCTTTCACCGTTGGCTGAAAATGATGTTTCATTGACTGATTTTTGTTCTAAAATGAATGAGTATTATAATACTGATTTACAAGGAATGGAGTATCACCAATGGCTGAACCAATGGAAACACGACAAGAATCTGCCAATTTATCCCCTGCTGAGTTTGTTTACCCAAGATGTTCATGAAGGCAAATCATTGGTAGAGGCGTATGAAAACACCTATTATTACGACAGAAGCAACACCAGGCAGTTCCTGGCAGATGCAGATTTGACACCACCGGTTTTTGATAAAAAATTAATGACTCCGTATTTGGAATTTATGGGTGTATTTTAAATGATAAAAGTGATCGGAAAGGAACAATACATTTTTGTTGTTCCTTTTTTCTTTTTTTGTCCCACGTTCAAATGATCGATTAATTCTTTAAAATTCAATTTTGATTTATATATATTACTGCTATTTGTCTGGAGAAAATCACGAAAAGTTATTAAAAAAGGAACTGCCCAAACTGCCTTTTGCTTTTAGGGAAAGATTAAAAAAACGTGCAAAATGGCAGGATGTACAGTTATCAGTCTTAGGAATGTCTTTGCTGTTTACTGCTGTTAAAAAGCAGTATCACTTAAATTTGGATGCTCATGATATATTATACAATCAATATAATAAACCTTATTTTAAAGGAAATCCAGTCTACTTTAATATTTCCCATTCCGCTGAAATTGCTGTTTGTGCCATTACAGATAAAACGCAACTGGGAATTGATATAGAAAAGATATACCAAATTGAGTTGGGCAATTTCAAAGGTAACATGAGTGATTGCCAATGGAATGATATTGTTTTTTCAAATAATGCACAAGAGGCTTTTTTTGATTATTGGACCCAAAAAGAAGCTGTCATAAAAGCCGCTGAGAAAGGGTTAAATATTAATCTACAGTCATTCGAAATTCTGGAAAAATCTGCCAGTGTAGAAAAAGAGATATATTTTTTGGAAGAGATAAAGATTGATAAAAGCTATAAATGTTATCTAGCACATAAAATAAAAGGAAAGACCTGTCTAAAAAGTATAGAAATTAAATTAATTTAAATAATCGAACATTTGGGTATCTTTCTTTTGATGCCGCAAAAATATTGCTGTCTTCTTAGGAGGCCTTCACGCTATATGTTCCAATCTATGTGCCGAACCCCGGCACAAAAGGATTTCACTGCACACGAGCGAAGCGGACTGGCGAAGCAATCGGGGCTAATAAGGCTTGACCATCACTATTGTTTTGCTGTAATCCACAGCATAAAAGCGTATCGCTTTGATTAAATAAAAGCCAGAGTTGATTTAAAACCTTAAATCCGTAAGGATATTGTTTTTCTTAAACTAAACACTTTTGAACCCCTGCAATACCTTTTTATTTTTGTAATTTAGTAACTGTTTCATTCAAGAGCCAATTGACTTATTTTAAGTCATTGGCTCTTTTTTAAAATACCCCTTTAAAGGGTCATTCTCTATAAGGTCCTTTTCTATGTCCTTCCCCCTTATGTCTTTGGGTCCGCTTTGGGGTTCCTTTTAAGGGTGCTGCGGGTCATAGGGGCCTGCTGTTTTTGGCTGTGGTTTTTGGGGCTTTGATCGGGTTTTGAGAATTACGGTGGTGCTTGTGGTAATTTTTTGTTGTATCTGATGCTGATCACTGGGTTTTTAGGTTTGATATTATTTTTTTGGAGCTTTTTCCCGCTATACGTTCCAATCTTTTGTGCCGAACCCCGGCACAAAAGGATTTTCACTGCTATCGGGGCTAGGGCTGCAGGCCCTATTTTGCGTTGGAGAAATGTAAAATTGAATTCAATTGTTGTATTTCTAATTTACAGGCGATGCAAAAAATAAAGTATTTCCGGTTGTTATGTCTTATAAAAAAAGGAAACGAAAACAAAAAAATCACCAATCTATTGATTAAAATTTTTTTATGCAAAATAAGGCGTCAATTGTCTTCAATTGGCGCCTTTTGGCTGTGTGGTGACCTCGACTGGATTCAAACCAGTAACCTTCTGAGCCGTAATCAGATGCGCTATTCAGTTGCGCCACGAGGCCTTTTTGTTATCAATTCAGCTATTTTTTGTAGCTTTGTTGATTGCTTATTGCGGGTGCAAAGATAGGCATAAATGTGAGATATACAAGCATAAAATAACATAAAATTAAAAAAAAATGAAGATTGAAAATTATATACGTGATATTCAGGACTTTCCTAAAGAAGGAATTTTGTTTAAAGATATCACGCCGCTCTTAAATGACCCACTTGCGAGAACAGAATGCCTTAAAATTTTAGCAGAATCTTTAAAAGGACAAAAAATTGACAAAGTAGTAGGAGCAGAAAGTCGTGGTTTTTTCTTCGGAATGTTGTTGGCTCAGGAATTAAACGCAGGCTTTATTCCGGTGAGAAAGCCTAAAAAGCTGCCTTATGACATCATCTCAGCATCATACGCGCTTGAATACGGAACAGATAGACTGGAAATGCATACAGATGCGATTAAAAAAGGAGATCGCGTTTTGATTCATGATGATGTTCTGGCAACAGGCGGAACAGCAAAAGCAGTTTGCGAGCTGGTAGAAAAATTAGGTGGTGAGATTGTGCAATGCAATTTTTTGATGGAACTGACTTTTCTAAACGGAAGAGAAAAAATTAAGGAGTATCCCATTTTTGCCGCCATCACATATTAGATTTCAAATCAATATTACAGAAATAAAATTGTCCTGGCTTTTATTAAACCAGGACAATTTTATTTTTAATAGCATAAAGTACTAAACCAATACGGGTTTTTATTTCGAGTTTATCAAACAAACATTCCCGGTAACCGTCAATTGTTTTGGGGCTCAAACACATTTCTGAGGCAATTTCTTTATATGTTTTCTCTGTGCAGGCATGTTTTATAAAAACGATTTCTTTTTCCTTTAAACTTATTTTTTTAGAATCATTATTGGCTTTTTTGACCAGCATTCCGGAAACCAGTTCAGTAAAATAGAAACCTTTTTCGATAACAGATACAATAGCATCTTTAAAAATTTCGGGAGAAGTATCTTTCAGCAGATAGCCTTTTGCTCCGTTAGCCAGCATTTTTATAATAATTTCTTCATCGTCATTTACAGATAATGCAATGACTTTTAAAGAAGGTCGGTTTTCTTTAATCCATTTCATGGTACTAACACCATCTAAAACAGGCATATTCACATCTAATAAAATTAAATCTGCGTCTGTATCAATATTTTCCTGTAAATAAGAGATAAAAGTTTTACCGTTTTCAAAATGATGGATCACCTCAAAATCCTTAAAACTGTTAATAAGGAGCTCTAATGACTGAGAAAAAAGCTGGTGATCATCTACAATAATAATTCGATTTTTTTCTTTAGGTTTCATCGTATGGGGTTAAGGGGTATTCTAAAGTTACAGTTGTTCCTGATGAATCTGATTTCATAATCAATAAAGCGCCAATTAACTTGGCTCTTAACTTCATATTATTTAATCCGGATCCTGAATTTGTTTTGGAGACATCATAGCCAATTCCAAAATCTTTCATTTCTAAATAAAAAACAGCATTTGTGGTGGTAATATTTACTTCGAACAAATCGCTGTGAGAATACTTTAAACTGTTGTGTAATGCTTCCTGAAAAATGCGGTAAATAAACAAATCATGCTCTTCGCTAATGTTGGGTATTTCTCCTGTAAAGGTATAATTATATTGTATATTTTTTAGTTTTTTTATACGTTCAAGATCTTGTTTTATCGCTTCTATGAAATTGGTTTGAAGTAAGTTATCTTTGTTAATGATTCGGGATAAAATCCTGATTTCGTCCAGTGATTTGGCGAGTATTTGTTTAAGATCTGTGAGTTCGGTTTTATAAACAGGATTTCCGCTATTGATATACATATTGAGCTGCATAATACCTACAGACACAATCTGGCCAATATTATCATGAAGCTCTTTACTAATTTCGCTTAAAGTCTGATCTTTAATTTCGATTCTTGTTTTTATTAATTCCGATTGGAAATACAATTCAGATTCCATCTTTTCAACCAGATACGTGTTTTTTTTCTTTAAAAAATAAAAGAAGATCACAAGTAAGATGATCAGTAAAGTAAAAAAAACAATACCTAATGAAATGACTAATAATTGTATTTCTTTTCGCTCCATAAAAACCCAATAATAAAACAGCTATGCGTTAGAAAATTCAATAAAAACAATACCAGACTAAATACTGATTCGTCTTGTTTGATTAAAAACCATTTTATGGCAAGCATAAAAGGTAAAAACGGTACATGAAATATTAAAATACCTAAGATGTACCAAAAAAACACTGATTTTTTAAAATTTAAAATTTGGTCTGAATTAAAAATTTCTATCAAATATAAACAAGATAATACCATAACCGTCAGAACGCCAATGGCAAAACTATAAATGAACGAATGATTTACATCTTGCCTGTAATAAAAAATATTCAGGACAAATGACGAAATAAACAATACCAAACATAATACTGCTGTTGCCCTGTAATTGATTTTTACCAGTAAACTCCGCAAAAGGAGGATATAAGAACAAAAGCTAACGAACATATAAAAATTGAATATATAATAATTTAATACGCCTGTCCACTCTGTAAAATGATAGCCAACTACTTCTGTCAAAGCAGAAAACCAAATTAAAGCAACTAAAAATTTAGCTCTTTTACTCGGGAGCTTATGTAGTGAAATCAATCCTATAATTCCTGAGAACAGAGCTAAATAAACAATATAAAATCTTAAAAATTCAAACATAATTTTTTAGTATAATAATGCAGGCGGTCTTCCAATGCTGCCATAATTCATAGGTTCGATAGTCGAAATATCTGCATTATCATCTTCACGAACCAATGCAAAGGTTTGTATCCCAACTGTATTTGTGGTATTGGTTTTTATTTTTTTACCTGTTGCTGTCAAAAATAACGTCATTAAACCGGCTTTTTCAGCATATTTTCTCTCTTCAGGATATACGCCAAAGTAAAAACGGATTCCGGTAACGTCGTATCCTGTTTTATCGCCTTTGGTTTTGATATAATGGATATAGTTTTCGAGTTCTTCTACAGAAAACCAAACAGCGTTTGCATCTTCTTTTTTAATGTACTTCGCAATAATGCCGGCTCTGTATTTCATAAAGTTCAGATGCAAATCCTTAGCGAACTTTTTTGTAATCAATTGAGTCGGTCTACCTGGTTCTTTTTTCATAATCTTAAGAATTAAATCATTTTATAATTAATTAGTAATGGTTTGTTAACTAGATTTTTAATGAAATCTTCAGAGCAAAATTATTTTAAACCTACAAAGCTGACAAGGGGAAATACCCCTTTTTTTGTAGGGTAAATTTATTGAAAAAATAGGGTTAAAGTGCTGTTTTGTAATAAATTATAAAAAATCAATTTTACATCGTTCATTTTTGTGCACAAAATGGATAGGCGAAATCTGAAAAGCCTGTTAAAAGAGTAAGAGTCAATTGTAATACTAAAAATTATGAGTTTATATCATGAAGTTTTTCAAGGAGAATCATTCAGCGAAGACAATTATTTTGAAGCTGTACGATATGTTTTAGGTCCTGAATATTCAAATCTTAATGAAAATGAATTAGAGGATGTACTATTGTCAAGAGTAGACCAAATGTCTGAAAGTGAGGCCGAAGGATTTTGGTCCAGTTTAGGAAATGTTGCCAGTAGTATAGGTTCCGGAGTTTTAAGAGGAGTTTCGGCAGTTGCTCCCATTGCAGGAACAGCCATTGGTACTTATTTTGGAGCACCACAAATAGGAGGAGCCGTAGGGGGCTTAGTAAGTAATCTTGCCGGATCTGCCAGTGCAGCATTAGACAACAATCGCCAGCAGCAACAGCAAAGACCAGTACAACCGCAACGACGTCCGGTTTATAACAACAGACCAAGACAAAATCCTTCTCCAATTGGACAGGCGTGGGGTAATACAACCCGATATCTGGCAGATGCGGGTAGAGCCGCAATTCCGGCAATTCAGCAATACGTGCAAAACAATCCGGTTCAGTTACGTCCTCAGGCAGCACAGGATATTGGCAGAGTACAGGGGTTGTACAATCAATTGGGAGGTGTAATCAACAATCCGCAATTTCAGGCCGGACAAGCTCAGCAGAGTTTAGGAACAGCAAGTCCAAATGCACCAATCGAAAGCCATTCTTTTGCAGAATTAATCGAAAGTGTCAATTATCTCACAGAAAATATTCTATATGAATATTACAATGGAGGATTAATTCCAACCGAAGATTACTACATCGATCAATACGGCCAGTTTGTTGGCACCAACACCCCAAACAGAATAAATAGACTTGAAAATTCTATTGCCAGTTTATAAAACCTAAAAAGTTATACCAATGGATGCTTATATAGAATATTTGAAAGAACATAATCCTGAAATGGCCAAATACTTTGAGCTAATGCAGCCTATGATGGATAAAAAAGAACCGGAAGAGGAAAAAGAAACTCCCAAAATTGATTTAGAACTTGAAGAAAGAATCAAGAAGCTAAAGAAAATTAACCATAAGCTTTTTACGATTATCGAAGGATTAAAATTTCAATTGGAATTTGAATTAAATCAAAACGATGATCTGGCAAAAGCAATTGGTGCCTGTACTGAATGTTTTGGGGATAATATAGATTGTCCGGAATGTTTTGGAACAGGAAAACCAGGAAACAGTATTCCGGATTTCATTCTTTTTAATAAATATATACAACCTGCAATCCAGAAATATAACAAACATTATTTCAACAAAAATTAACCATTAAATTTAAAAATTATGAATTATTTCGAAAGTTATTTAGATGAAGATTTATTGAATGAAGACTACTATGGTGAAGATTTGCTAAGCGAAGATTTATTAGAAAGTTACGACGAAAGTTATGATGAAGCTGCAAAGCGCAGACGACCATCAACAAGAGGCATCAGACCCAATGTGAGTTCTGCGGTAAAACAAAGATCAAACTTTGGTAAAGCATTAAGCGGAAGAGCTAATGATTATGCCACCAAAAGCGAACTGAAAAAATCGCTTGATGCCATTTCTAATCAGGTAAATGAGCTTAAAAAGACTTCATTGGCAACCAATAAAGCTTTGGTAGCGTTAGATCAAAAACATACAGAATTTGCAAAAATTGATGCCAGAAAAGGGGATAACCAAACCAAGGTTTTAAAGAATATGCAAATGATGAGCATGATGGGATCTCTTCTGAATCAGCCAAAACTGAAACCTGAAAATCTGGAGATTGTAGCTGATACAAAAGATAAAGACGGAAATGTATTGTCTACAAAAATCGTCGAAAAAGCAAACACAAGTGCTATTTATGTAGATCAAACCATGTCATTGTTATTACCTATGATGACAACAATGGGAGATTCAGGTTCAGGAAAATCAGACAACAATATGATGTTGCCGTTAGTCTTAATTATGTCTCAACAAAATAAAGACAATACAAACAATAACAACATATTACCGCTTGCAATGGTGATGATGATGATGAACAAGTAATATTAAAACAGGGCAGTTGAACCCAATTGCCCTTTTGTTTTTATTAACCTTAAAATTATAAAAGATGAATCCATTTAATTTACTAATCAATTATTTTATAGCAAACAGCAGAGCGAGCTATTATAATATTCCGGGAAATAAGGAAGTGACCAATACGGGAATTTTAGCGGGAATGATTTCAGAAAATCCATTGTTGAGCTATTTAATTATTGATAATAAGGCAAAAATAGAAGGAGAGAACTCTCATGCTGCAACAACAGAAGCCGTAATAATTCCTGTTACGCACAGTACTCCGTCATTACCACCAACAGGAACGGGAACTTTGCCAAATCCTCCTAAAGAACAGCCTGTAAACGTGATAACCTTAGAAGCTGTAAGGAATGAAATAACAGCTAGCAATAAAAACCTGGAAGAGACTATTCTAAAAGAATTGTCCGGACTAAAGGCAAAAATAGAATCGTTTGACAAAGATAAAATCGCCATAAACGAATCTATTGCAAAAATCGAGAAAAGGCTGGACGAAGTAGCAAAAGCAAATCAGGCAGGAAATACAAAACCTGTTGAGCCTGATGTAAAAACACAATCTAAAACTAATCCCAAATGAAAACGTTAGGGATTAGAACGGAAATAAGTTTAGAGAAATTATCAGCCTTAAAATCTTTTTAAAAAACTAAATGCAAAATCATGGATCCTAGACTTAAAGTTATATTATATGGTAATCCGGATGAAGAATTATCCTTACTGATGCGTTTAGAAAAAGAAAAGGATTATCCGGATCATTGCAAAATCATTTCAGAATTTGGCAAAATTGTAAGCATACGCACCAAGAGGCGTTTTTTATTGACGATTTACAATAGTAAAAAAGTAAAAAGTCTAAAAGCACCCAGCGTAGTTCCTGCAAATCAGGCAATAGAACAAGATTTTGAAAATCAGGTTTTAGAAAAGAAAAACGACGTTACAGACAACGGAGTTTCAAATGTAGTATTTGGAATTATCGATTTTGGTTTCGACTTTACTCATCCTGATTTTATCGTTGATGGCAAAACACGTTTCGAGAATATTTGGGTACAATCAGACCGATATGATGGAAATCAATATGGTTACGGAAGAATTATTACCAAGGCACAGATTAATGAAGCTCTATTGGATGAATTTCCTTTTAAGAAACTGGGTTATCATCCCGGTAAATCAGATTTATTTGGAAGCGGAACTCATGGAACGCATGTTTTGGGAATTGCCTGCGGTAACGGAGCTGTTGCAGCAAGAAGTTTTGCGCCCAATGTTCCAATTGTTGCAGTTGATCTGGGTTTAAATAATATTAACGGATCAAATTTGTCGTTGGGAGATTCTGTAAAAACCTGTGAGGGACTTCATTTTTGTATTTCGAAGGCATATGAGCGACCACTTGTAACCAATATGAGTCTGGGAGGTCATGGTGACGCACATACAGGACAAACATTGTTAGAACAAGTAATTGATTATATTCTGACTTCCAGAAAAGGAACAGCCATTGTACAAAGCACAGGAAATTACCATCAGGCAAACGTGCATTGCTATGGCGATATTAAACCAAATCAGAAAATCAAGATTCCGTGGATGTTCAAGAAAAATGACCGCACACCCAACGAAATGGAAATCTGGTATCATGGAGACGATGTTTTAAGTGTCAATATTTATGATGATAATCAGAAGCTCCTGCTTTCGTCAACGCCTTTTAAAGACGAAATGATTGTAAAAGATGATGATGAAGTAGGTATTTGTCTGCACAGATGTAACGAACCTAATACCGGTAAAAATCAAATTAATATTTTGATCAACGGAAAGTTAAACTCAAAATTCTGGACTATTGAATTAGTGGGAAGAACTGTTAAAAACGGCCGTTATCATTGTTATATTGAGCGTGATGACGGCGGTCAGTCCATTTTTTTGCCTGCCGTTGCCAATAAAACACATACAACCAATTCTATCTGTAATTCAAAATACAGTATTGTGGTAGGAGCTTATAATCAGGATGATGAAACCAAACCTATTTTATCTTTTAGCAGTTCAGGACCTACCGTTGACGGGAGAATGAAACCCGAGCTTGTGGCACCCGGTTTTAAGATAAAATCATCCTGTTCGTCTTCAAGCAGAGAAAACAGAGCTTCAAATAAACTCACGGCTAAAAGCGGCAGTAGTATGGCAGCGCCTTATGTAGCTTCTTTAGTCATGAAAATTCTCGAAAAAGAACCTGACCTTGACATTAAAGCAATCAGAAAAAAACTCTTTGATGCCTGTGATACTGCTTTTTTTAAAGACAATAATTTTGAAGTTTTCAGAGCAGGACATGGTTATATCAACCCTAACAAAATAACATAACACCGGAATACAATGGAAAATATAGTTTCGAATACCTCGCTCATAAATCAAAATCCTTCCAGTCAGAATCTGTCAGGAATAGTAAGCAATAGTGTTGGCCTGAATGCTGTTAATAATCCTGCTGATGTTCTGCAGATTCAAAATTATTTAAAAGCATTAGGATATCCAGTACAAACAAATGGAGTTATTGTAAACAATCAAACAGATAATACAATTATTTCTGTTCTAAATTTTCAGGCTAATAACAGGATTCTGGTTACGGGAATAATTTATCCAAATGATCAGACTTATAATGCTTTAAAACAGCTAAACAGTGTTAGTGTTTCTTTGACAGAAGGAGAAGATGAGTCGGTGCACCAGCCTTTTATTACCAATTCGTTTATTTTTAGACGAAATGCCGGAAATGCCAATACACTAAATGTTATTTTCGAAGGTGATTCCTGGTTAGATTATCCGGTGCCAAGAGTTCTGGATTTGTATGATACAATTACAGATCAAAATCAAAGGCTTAATCTAAACTGTCTGCATTTGGCCAAATTTGGAGAAACTACTTCAGATATGTATACTGACAGGGCTAATTTTGTACAGTATATAAGTGGTTATCGTATTGACCGAATTTATTTTAGCGGAGGAGGAAATGATGTATTTCCTCAATTGGGCAGAATATTAAACTCAGGAGTTACATTGTTTGATGCTGCTTTTTTTACAGATTCAGCCAAATTAAATGAATTAAAAAATATGTCTGCAGGAGATGCTTTATATCAAAAATGCATTCAGTATAAAAGATATCTTAATACAACAACTTTTGATGCTGCTCTTTTTAATTCAGCAAACCTTAATAGCATTTTCAACACAATTATGCGCAATTATCTGGGTTTTGCAAGCATCATAAATTCTCATTCTACGCCCAATACCATTTTTTATATGCATACTTATGATTATCCGTTATTTAAACTTGGTGTCAGACCTTCGATAGTAGGGATTAATTTACCGCTTGGGCCCTGGATAAAACCTGTTTTCGATCGATTGGGTATTGCAGATGAAATTTTACGATGCTATATCATTATACGTTTACTGGATAAATTTTATGCCCTTTTATGGCAGATCAAAAATCATTTTGGCTACTACGGATATCGTTTTCAAAGCAGGATAATAGATTACCGAGGACTTTTAAATTCGTCCGATTACTGGCGTGACGAGATTCATCCCAATTCAGTTGGAGCAAGACGATTGTCAACGCGCGTTAATTTTTAAAACAGAAAACCCGACTTAACAAAGCCGGGTTTTGTATTTAAAAAGGAATAATTTTTATCTTAAACTTGCTCCAAGTTCAGTCTCAAAAGTTTGTTGCAGTTTCGACATGATCTTATCAATTTGAGCATCTGTAAGCGTTTTGGTATTGTCCTGAATGGTAAAACTCAAAGCATATGATTTTTTACCTTCCGGAAGTTTTTCGCCTTCGTAAACGTCAAATAAATTAACATCTTTCAAAAGTGATTTTTCTGTTTGTTTAGCCAGATTAAATATACTTTCGTAAGTAGTACTCTTATCAATTAGCAAAGCTAAATCTCTGCGTACTTCAGGATATTTAGGAATTTCACTATACTTAATTTTTCCAGTGATGATTTTCAGAACTAAATCCCAGTTAAAATCAGCAAAATAAACATCTTGTTTGATTCCGAAATGTTTCAGTATTGACTTTTTCACTACACCCATTTCAACCAGCGTATCATTGTTGTAGCAAATTGCAGTTCCTTCAGAAAACACATCAGACTGAACTGGTGCATTCGTAATTTTATCAATTCCTAAACGGGTTAAAACACCTTTAACATATCCTTTTAGTAAAAAGAAATCAGTAGCTTTTTGCGGGTTTGTCCAGCTTTCTTTGTTTCTGTTTCCTGAAATTAATAAAGTTAAATGTTTGTGCTCTTCATATCCGTTAAGATATTTGTGGTACGATTTTCCAAATTCGAATAATTTTAAATCAGCATTTTTTCTGTTGATATTATACGAAATAGCTTCTAAACCAGAAAACAATAAAGACTGACGCATAGTAGCCAAATCACTGCTTAACGGGTTTAACATCGTAACATTATGTTCTTCTTTTAAAACAGTAGATAATTTAGCATAAGCTGCTGTTGTCAGAGAATTTGCCATCATTTCATGAAAACCCTGTGAGTTTAACTGAGAAGCGATCACATTCTGCACTTTGTAATCTTCTGTTCTTGGCGAATTAGAAACGGTTGCGTTAAACTTTTTAGAGAAGTTAATGTTGTTGTATCCATAAACCCTCAAGATCTCTTCGATAACATCAATTTCGCGTTGCACATCTACGCGATAAGCCGGAATAGTTAAACCTAATCCCGAATCAGAAACGCTGTTTACTTTAATGTCTAAAGAAACCAGGATTTTTTTGATGGTATCTTTTGGAATTTCCTGTCCGATAATTTTCGAAACATGACTGAAATTCAATAAAACTGAAAAATCTTCTACTTTTTTAGGATATACTTCTACAACATCAGATGTTATTTTTCCGCCTGCAACCTCCTGAATTAAAAGGGCTGCACGTTTCAAGGCATATTCTGTAATTGTTGGATCAATTCCTCTTTCAAATCTAAAAGAAGCATCTGTATTCAATTGATGTCTTTTAGCTGTTTTACGAACGCTTACCGCATCAAAATAAGCACTTTCTAAGAATATAGTTGTAGTACCTTCAGTAACACCTGATTTTTTTCCTCCAAAAACTCCCGCAATACAAAGCGGACCTTTTTCGTCGCAAATCATTAAGTCTTCTTTGTGTAAAGTTCTTTCAACATCATCCAGCGTAACAAATTTTGTACCTTCAGGAAGTGTTTTTACAATCACTTTTCCGTTGATTTTTGCTGCATCAAATGCATGAAGAGGCTGACCTAATTCGTGTAAAACATAATTAGTAACATCGACAATATTATTTTTTGGAGTTAATCCAATAGCTTTCAAACGATCTTGTAACCATGCCGGAGATTCCTGAACAGAAATACCAGAAATAGTAACACCACAATATCTGGGTGCCAAAAGAGGCTCCTCAACATTCACGTCGATTTTTAAAGTACGCATGTCTACTCTGAAATTACTTACAGATGGTGTAATCAATTCAACATTGACACCACGTTGCAGCATTCCGGCTCTTAGATCACGTGCCGTACCTAAGTGGCTCATGGCATCAGCACGGTTTGGAGTTAATCCAATTTCGAATACTTCATCATTAGCAATCTTAAATACTTCAGATGCTTTGGTTCCCGGTACCAGTTTTTCGTCCAGAATCATGATTCCGTCGTGACTTGTTCCCAAACCTAATTCATCCTCGGCACAAATCATTCCATGACTTTCCTGTCCGCGTATCTTACCTTTTTTAATAGAAAATTCAGCACCCTCTTTATCATATAGAACGGTTCCTATGGTTGCAACAGGCACTTTTTGTCCGGCAGCCACATTAGCAGCACCACAAACAATCTGAATAGGGGCTTCTAAACCAATATTTACAGTTGTAACCTTTAATCTGTCTGCATCAGGATGCTTTTCACAAGTAAGTACGTGTCCTACAACAACACCTTCCAAACCGCCTTTAACAGACTGGTATTTTTCGACAACTTCTACTTCAAGACCCAAATCGGTTAATAATTCTGAAGTTTGTTCAGATGTCCAGTCAGTTTTAATAAATTGTTTTAACCAGTTGTAAGATATTTTCATGTTAACTTTTTTATTCTTGTATGAGGATACAAATATAAGGATTGCGCGTTGTAGTAAGAAACAATTTATTTGGTTTTTTCGGACTGATTTTTATTCTTATAAAAATCCCTGAACCTGAGTATTTTATATTTTTAAAGCCAATTTTTTAATAAATAAATATTAAAAGTTAGTTATAAAAACGAATGTGTAATTTTTGTGCTATTAGATGAATGAAAAGTGCTATTCTGAATCAATTTATGAAAGTAAATTTGAAATGAATCAAAAAAACATATTATGAGCACAACCGCACAAAGACCTGAATTTAAGGCAAAATATGACAATTACATAAACGGAAAATTTACAGCACCGATTAAAGGGGAATATTTTGATGTACTTTCTCCTATAGACGGAAAAGTATTTACAAAAGCAGCGCATTCCGGAAAAGAAGACTTAGAACTTGCTGTTGATGCAGCTTATGAAGCATTTAAAACATGGGGAAAAACATCAGCTACAGAACGAAGCATTTTATTGAATAAGATTGCACAAAAAATAGAGGATAACCTTGAATATATTGCAACTGTAGAAACTATTGATAACGGAAAACCAATTCGCGAAACCCTCGCAGCTGATATTCCGCTGGCAATTGATCACTTTAGATATTTTGCAGGAGTAATTCGTGCCGAAGAAAGTTCGATTGCAGAACTGGATTCTCAAACCGTTACAATCGCTTTAAGTGAACCGCTGGGAGTTGTGGCGCAGATTATTCCGTGGAATTTTCCAATTTTAATGGCAGTATGGAAAATTGCTCCGGCACTGGCAGCAGGAAATACAATTGTTTTAAAACCAGCTGAAAGTACCCCGATTTCTATTTTGGTTTTAATGGAATTAATTGGAGATATTCTTCCTGCCGGAGTTTTAAATATTGTAAGCGGGTTTGGTGCCGAATTAGGCCGACCACTGGTAACCAACAAAAAAGTTTCAAAAGCAGCTTTTACAGGTTCAACCACTACAGGGCGTTTGGTTATGCAATATGCTACTGAAAATATTATTCCGGTAACATTGGAACTAGGAGGGAAATCGCCTAATATTTTCTTCCCGTCTGTAGCAGATCACGATGATGACTTTTTTGACAAAGCGATAGAAGGTGCTGTTTTATTTGCGCTGAATCAGGGTGAGATTTGTACCTGTCCGTCGAGATTGTTAATTCACGAAGATATTTACGATAAGTTTATTGCAAAAGTAATCGAAAGAACAGAAGCGATTGTTAAAGGAAATCCGCTGGATAAATCTACTATGATTGGAGCGCAAACTTCATTGGTTCAGAAAGAAAAGATTATGTCTTATATTAAATTAGGAAAAGAAGAAGGTGCAGAATTACTGACAGGTGGTGATGAGAATCATTTAGGCGGAGATCTCGAAGGTGGTTATTACATTAAACCAACGTTGTTTAAAGGGCATAACAAAATGAGAATTTTTCAGGAAGAGATTTTCGGACCTGTTTTAGCTGTAACTACTTTTAAAACTACCGAAGAAGCGATTGAAATCGCCAATGATACCATGTACGGTTTAGGTGCAGGAGTCTGGACACGAGATGCACACGAAATTTATCAGGTTCCCAGAGCAATTCAGTCCGGTCGTGTCTGGATCAATCAATATCACTCTTATCCGGCCGGAGCTCCATTTGGAGGTTACAAACAATCCGGAATTGGTCGTGAGAATCACAAAATGATGTTAGGACAATACCGCCAGACAAAAAATATGCTGATATCTTACGATAAAAAGAAATTAGGTTTCTTCTAAAAGAACCTTTAATTGTTTGGGTAAACACATAGAAACATAGAATTTATAGTCTGAAAAAGACGTTTCACTTGTTTTTAAAATACATAGTTTTTGCTATGTGAGGAAAATATATTCCTCTTTAGCATTCTTTGTAATACACAAAAAATCTATGCTTCTATGTGTTGAATATTATTTCTGTAAAATCAAACCCAGCAAGTATTATCCCTATTTAATATAAACCTGAGTAATAATAAACGATTTTGTTTACTATACTCACTAAATCAATCTTTGTTATGTTACCAAAAACGATGAAAGCAGCTGTTATTAGAGAATTTGGATCTCTTTTAAAAATTGAAGAAGTTGAAGTAAAACGACCGGGAAGAAATGAAATTCTTGTAAAAGTGATTGCAAGTGGTGTTTGTCATACAGATTTGCATGCTGTTGAAGGCGATTGGCCAGTAAAGCCCAAAATGCCTTTAATTCCGGGACATGAAGCCGTAGGTTATGTTGCGGCAGTAGGTCAGGATGTAAAAAATGTAAAAGAAGGTGATGCTGTTGGAGTACCATGGCTTTATAGTGCCTGTGGCGGATGTGACCAATGTATTACAGGCTGGGAAACCTTATGCGAAAGCCAGCAAAATGGTGGTTACAGCGTTGATGGCGGATTTGCTGAATTTGTAATTGCTGATGCACGTTATGTTGGAATTTTACCTTCAAATGTCAATTTTATGGAGATGGCTCCCATACTTTGTGCCGGAGTTACAGTTTACAAAGGCTTAAAAGAAACCGAAGTAAAACCGGGAGAATGGGTTGCAATTTCTGGAATTGGAGGTTTAGGACACGTTGCTGTTCAATATGCAAAAGCAATGGGAATGCATGTTGCTGCCATTGATGTTGCAGATGATAAATTGAATTTGGCTAAAAAACTTGGGGCTGATTTAGTAGTAAATGCAAAAAATCAAAATCCTGGAGAATACTTAAAAAAAGAAGTTGGCGGAATGCATGGGGCATTAGTTACCGCAGTTTCTCCTGTTGCATTCAAGCAAGGTCTTGAAACATTGAGAAGAAAAGGTACTATGGCATTAAACGGACTTCCTCCAGGTAATTTTGATTTATCGATTTTTGATACTGTTTTGAACAGAATTACAATTCGTGGTTCTATTGTTGGAACACGTAAAGACATGAAAGAAGCAATAGAATTTGCTGCCGAAGGAAAAGTGAAAGCCACAGTGAATCCGGCAAAATTAGAAGATGTAAATGAAGTTTTTGATAAAATGAAAAAAGGGCAAATCGAAGGACGAGTCGTTCTTGATATTGCAAATTCATAATAACAATTAAAAAAAGCAGTAAATTTATATTAATAGGTTTGCTGCTTTTTTAAAATACAGAAATCATGATTAAAAGAATTGATGCCACAGAAAAAGCGATAGAATTAATTAAAATTCTAAAAGAAAAACATGGAGATTTAATGTTTTATCAGGCCGGAGGATGCTGTGAAGGAACGCAGCCACAATGTTTTGAAAAAGGCGGATATTATCAACGAATGGGAGATGTGTGTATTGGAACTGTTGAAGATACTGAGTTTTGGGTCGATAAAGATTTATTTGAATACTGGAAACATGCCCATTTTACGTTAACCGTAATTGATGCTTTTGGAGTTGGCGGTTTCTCTCTGGAAACACCTCTAAAGAAAACTTTTCAAATCGAATATCGAATTTTTACAGAAGAAGAGGAGAAGGATTTAGAACCGGTTACGAGGATAGAATAATTTTTAAGTAGCAAAGATTCAAAGTTGCAAAGTTGCAAAGGTTTTATCTTGATGTGGAAAATTATTACTGTATTTACATATTTTGATATGTTGACAAAGAAAGAGACTCCTCAAATTAAACTTTGCCTCTATGTACCTTTGTGACTTTGAACCTAATTAATATAAAGTAACTGATACTGTTTCGGTGTGATTCCTTCGTATTTTTTAAATAATCTGATAAAGTAATTAGCATCTTCAAATCCGGCGAGATAGCAAACCTCATTGATTTGTAATGTTGGGTTCTTCAATAAATTTTTGGCACATTTTATTTTTTCATTCAAAATATATTCAATCGGACTCATTCCGAGTTCGCGCTTAAAGAAACGATAGAAAGAAGCTGTGCTCATACAGGCTTTTTCGCTTAGAATTTTTAAATTCATGTTTTCCTTCAAATTTTCTTTGATATATTCCGTAACCTCTTTTATCGGATTGCTGTCTTCTATAAACTTACCTTCATCCAAAGACTTTACCGTTTGGGTTTGAATAATCCGAATCAATAATTCTTTTAAAGTTAAATCAGCCAGAATATCTTTGGTAATAGATGTGCTCATGCATTCTTTAATCAGTTTATTGATCGTCGTTGCCATTTCGACATTATTGTAAAAGAAATAATTCTGATAGTTCAATTGCCAGAACATATTGTTTCCTTCTTTGGGATATTGCTCGTTTAAGAAGTTTAAAATTTCGGCGATTTTAGTCTGGTCAATAGCCAGAGCCAGACATTGAGTAGGATTGTTTTTGGAGGCTTCCGGAAAATCAATTTTCATTTCTACATTAGAAGGCACAATCACGGTTTCACCCGGCAGATATTCAAATTCCGGATCATCGAAAAGATGCATGACTTTTTTGCCACGAAGCATACTGGTCACAACCAAATCATTAAATTTTAACGGAACCATTTTAGTCGATTCGTAGGTTTCAAACAAATTCAATTCACAATGACTAAGATTGTAAATGGTTCTGTTCTCGACAAGAGTCTTTAACGATTTTTCTTGTGATAGCTGAAGCGGATTGACTAAAAAACGTTGGTTATTCATTAAACTTAAGTTTTTGGTGAAGACTTTAAATTTAAGGAAAATAAGGATATAAAAAGCAGATTTAACGTTTTATTAAATCAGTTCTTCGATATGTTTTTTGATGTTTTCTGCTATTTTTTTGGTTGGCAAATCATTTTCATCATCACCAAACGGATCTTCGATTTCTTCGGCAATTAATTCTAAACTCGCCAGGACATAAAAGATAAAAACCACTACAGGAGCGACCAGATAGCCTAAACTAACTGAATATCCAAAAGGCAGGGTCATAATATAAAAGAAAATGAATTTTTTTATG
Source organism: Flavobacterium chilense (assembly GCF_001602525.1). Taxonomy (GTDB): domain Bacteria; phylum Bacteroidota; class Bacteroidia; order Flavobacteriales; family Flavobacteriaceae; genus Flavobacterium; species Flavobacterium chilense. Next base: position 600,988 of record NZ_LSYT01000001.1, on the reverse strand, counting down.
AATGCACTGTAAGAGTAGGGAATAGGAGTGTTTTTAATTCGTTCACAGGCACCGCAGATATCTGTAAAAGCAACCAATTCGTCATTTAAAGTAATAAGCTGGTCACCAGTAATTTTTTGCGCATCATACAAATCATTGATTTTATGATACATGATTCTTTTTAACTGATTTGGTTTGTGTTTATGCTGATCAATTTCTAAATCTACATCTTCAAAAAGCTGTTTGCTGGTATCTTCATCTTTTAAATGTTTATGCAAAATATCAGCATACATTGGAATGTATTTTCTAAAAAACTTTCTGTCGTTTTCATCTTTTAAAATGGCCGAAAGTTTTATAGCCAGATTGCGACTGTTATTTACAAGTCCGCCCCAAAGTTTACGACCTTCCCACCAGCGGTCATAAGCCGTATTTGTTCTAAAAACAAGTAAAAGTGAAATTACAAAACCAAGCATTCCATGCATGATTGGAATGCTGTGGATGTAATCGTTTTTTGTTACTTTAAAATAATGAACTTCAAGATATCCTACTGTTGCCGAGTATATTCCGATGGCAATCATAATCGGAAACAGTTTACGAACCGTATCAGATTTATGAAAATGAAAGATAAAAGCAAACCAGTCTTTGGTATTGTATGAGATCATTTAAGCTTGTTTTGAAACAAATTTAGTTTAAAAATTAATATTTCCAGCTAATTCTTTTAATGCAATTTCAGATAATTTAGCCTCATATTGAGCATTGCTGTAACGCACTTTTGCATTGACATAATTAAGCTGAGCTGTTCTGAAATCCAAAGTTGTGATTGTTCCAATTCTGAATTTATCCAAAGTAATATCTAAATTCTGTTTGGCGATCGTCACGTTATCTTCTTCTAAACCAATTAATTCTAAATTGGTCAAATACGTTTGAAAAGCAGTGCTTAATTGGGTATTCAAAATCATATTTTGCTGCTCGATAGCGATTTGAGAATTCTCGATTTGCAGTTTCGCTACTTTTTCATTTCGATGCTGATTAAAACCGTCAAAGATGTTCAATGTAGCATTAAATCCGTAGTTTAAACCTCTTGACGATGCAGAACTTGTAAAACCTAAACTCGACTGACTTTCTGCAAAATTATAACCCGAAGTTAAATTTACAACAGGATAACGATCTGCTTTTACCTGCTTAAGCTGTAACTCGGCAATACGTTTGTTGATAATTTGAGACTCTAAAGCCGGGTTTTGTTTTTGTGCTAAATCCATTAAGTCAACCAAAACAAGCTTATTGTCTACTGAAACGGAATTGGTTACAGTAAAATCAATTTTTGGATCACGGGCTAAATACTGGTTTAATAAAATCTTAGCATTAGCATAAGATTCTTTTTGTCTCAATAAGGCTACCTGATCAGAGTTTAAGTCAACTTGTGCATTTAAAACCTCTAATTTTGAAGCTTTTCCAATACTGAAACGATTTTGAGCCAATGTTAATCGTTGTTTCGAAATAACAATAGTAGTGTCCAGAGCAGAAAGCTGTTGCTGTTGCTGAACCAGATCATAATAAGCAGAGTTTACCTGACCAATTTTTACCAGAATGGTTCTTTTTAATTCAGAATCGCCCAGTTTTTGTAATTCTTTCAACTGATCTAATTTGGCAAACATTTTCATACCATCAAAAACAGTCCATCCTAAACTTACACCATAATTCAAACTGTTGTTTTTGGCATTGTTTAAAGATGTAGAAGTCCCGTCCTGACGTGTTTGCGATGAGTTTGTAACGCTGTTATTGTCTGTAATCGAAGCTGTAGCAGAAGGCAGCATTCCGGCGTTTCCAACGGTTACATTGGTTTCGCTGATTTTTGAATTATTCTTGGCAATTTTAATTTCAAAATTATTTTCCAATGCAATTTTCATAGCATCTTCAATAGTCAGAAGTTCCTGCGCATTTACCTCCGTAATGCATAAGAATAATAATAAACTGCTAAATAAAATTTTAATGTTCATATTGTTTTTTTTTACCGCATGTTCACAAACTTTAAATGAATTTATGAATATGCGGCTAATAAATTATTTTACTTACTTTCTCTTTCGTATTCGTCGATATGGTCAAATTCAGGATAATGTTTTCTGGCTTTGGACCACATTACATAAATTGCCGGAATTACAAAAAGAGTTAATGCCAGAGAGAATATTGTTCCTCCAACGATTACAACTCCCATACCAATTCTACTGGTAGAAGCTGCACCTAAAGACATTGCAATTGGTAATGCTCCTAAAGCAATAGCTAAACTGGTCATTAAAATTGGGCGTAAACGTGCTTCTGAAGCTTCTAAGATTGCTTCTAGTTTTGGTTTTCCCTGTTCTCGTAACTGATTCGCGAATTCTACGATCAAAATACCATTTTTAGTTACCAAACCAATAAGCATTACAGTACCAATCTGGCTAAAGATGTTCCAGGTCTGATTGAACAACCAAAGCGAAAATAAAGCTCCTGCAACCGCCATTGGAACCGTCAGAATAATAATAAACGGATCTATAAAACTTTCGAACTGTGCCGCAAGAATTAAGAAAATTAATAATAATGCCAATCCAAAAGCGAAAGATGTATTCGAGCTACTTTCAACAAAATCTCTCGATTCACCACTTAAATCAGTTGTAAAACTTTCGTCAAGAACTTTAGCTTTAATGCGGTCCATTTCTTTGATACCGTCACTGATACTTTTACCCGGAGCTAAACCGGCAGAAACAGTTGCAGACATGTATCGGTTGTTGTGGTACAATTGTGGCGGATTACTTTGTTCTTCTACATTTACCACGTTATCCATCTGAATCAATTCGCCTTTGTTGTTTTTGACAAACATCGAAGTCAAATCCAGTGGTTTTGCTCTGTCTTTCTGATCAAACTGGCCAATAACCTGATATTGTTTTCCATTTCTGATAAAATAACCAAAACGTTGTCCGCTTAAAGAAAGTTGTAAAGTCTGGGCAATATCAATAATCGAAATCCCTAAACTTTCTGCCTTTTCACGATTAATACTTACGTTTATTTCAGGCTTATTAAATTTTAAATTTACATCTGTTGTAGAGAAAACGTCGCTTTTACCCACTTCATCCATAAATACAGGAATTTTTTCTCTTAATTTCTCAAAATTAGGAGCCTGAATTACATATTGAATTGGCAAGCCACCACGTCTGTTAACGGCAATTGTAGGCTGCTGAATTACTGATGTTTTGGCATCCGGATATCTCTTGGTCATTTTAGTCAGCTGATCGGCAATATCTTTTTGAGATCTCTTTCTTTCATCAGGTTCTTTCAATGAAAGTCTGATAAAACCGGTATTGGTTGCCGAAGCTCCAAAACCAGGTGCCGTAATTACTAAACTTACTTTTTTCTCCGGAATAGAATCGTCTACCAGTTTTGAAATTTCCTGCATAAAACGATCTGTATATTCGTATGAAGAACCTTCAGGTGTAGTCATACGCATAGTTACAGAGCTACGATCATCATAAGGAGCAGTTTCTTTAGGAAGAATGGTAAAGAATAAATAGATCAATCCAAAACAAGCAATCAGAATAGGAAAACTAATCCATTTTTTTTCCATAAAACGCGCTAAAGCCTCTGCATATCCGCTATTTAATTTTTCGAAAAACGGTTCCGTTCTAACGTAGAATTTTGATTTTTTTTGTTCGCCACCTTTCATCAAATAAGCATTTAACATTGGAGTTAAAGTCAATGATACAAAGGCTGATATTAATACTGCCGCACCAATTACGACACCAAATTCCCTAAAGAGTCGGCCTACGAAACCTTCTAAGAAAATTACAGGTAAAAATACTGCTGCAAGTGTTACGGAAATCGAAATTACCGCATAAAAAATTTCATTAGAACCTTTAATCGCAGCTTCAATTGGTGACATTCCTTCTTCTACCTTTTTAAAGATATTTTCGGTAACCACAATTCCGTCATCCACCACAAGTCCTGTTGCCAGAACGATTGCAAGTAAAGTCAATACATTGATCGAAAATCCAAAAAGCCACATGATAAAAAACGTAGCAATTAATGAAACCGGAATATCAATTAAAGGCCTGAACGCAATTGCCCAGTCTCTAAAGAACAAGTAAATAATGATAATTACCAGTATAATTGAAATTCCTAAAGTCTCAGCAACTTCATGCACTGATTTCTTTACGAAAATAGTATTGTCAAGGGCGATATTTAGTTTAATATCCTTTGGAAGATCCTTTTTTAAAGCTTCGTATTTTTTATAAAATTCAGCCGAAATATCCAGATAATTAGCCCCTGGCATTGGTACAATCGCAAGACCAATCATTGGAAGTCCGGATTGGCTCAGTTTTGTTTCGATATTTTCAGGACCCAGTTCAGCTCCTCCAATATCACTTAAACGAACAATTTTATTTCCGTCTGTACGAATGATAATATTATTAAACTCCTCCGGTTTAGAAAGGTTACCAACTGTTTTTACAGTTAATTCAGTATTGTTTCCTGTTAACTTTCCAGATGGTAATTCGACATTTTGAGCATTTAATGCGGTACGAACATCGGCAACCGTACATTTGTAAGCGGTTAATTTTACAGGATCAATCCACAAACGCATCGCGTAACGTTTTTGTCCCCAAATCTGGACACCACTTACTCCCGGAATAGTTTCTAAACGCTGTGAAATTACATTCTCAGCATAATCACTCAATTCAAGAGAACTTCTTGTATCGCTTTGTACCGTCATCGAAATGATAGCATCACTATCTGCATCTGCTTTTGATACTACAGGCGGTGCATCAATATCCTGAGGCAAACTTCTAATAGCTTGCGAAACTTTGTCACGAACATCATTGGCAGCTTCTTCCAGATCTTTATCCAGATTAAACTCAATGGTAATATTGCTGCTACCCTGATTACTTGATGATGTTATATTTCGAATTCCGTCAATAGCATTTACTGCTTTTTCAAGAGGTTCTGTAATTTGAGATTCGATAATATCCGAATTGGCTCCGGTATAATTGGTTCTGATAGAAACCTGCGCAGGGTCAATAGAAGGAAATTCCCTTACACCCAAAAAAGTATAACCAATGAAACCGAATAGAATAATTAAAAGATTCAGTACAATCGTTAAAACAGGTCTTTTTATACTTGTTGTAGATAAACTCATAATGAGATTTTAGATTTCAGATTTTTGATTTTAGAATAAAGAGGGTAGAGACAGGCATTATAAAATGCATAACTCAGAACTCAGGATTCAAAGATTATTTTTTTACTATAACTTTTATTGGAGCTTCATTTTTTAGCGACATAACACCGCTTGTAATTAAAGTGTCTCCGGCTTTTAATCCTGATAAAATCAAAATAGAAGAATCTGTTCTCGTTGTAGCATCAACCATCACTTCTTTGGCTTTACCCATATCTGAGATGTATACTTTTTTACCGTTTTGTACCGGAATAATAGCTTCTGTAGGAACAACGATAGCATCTTTTATGATGTTTAAAGGTAGTTTTACGTCTGCAAAGGTTCCAGGGAAAAGTTTTCCATCGGTATTATCAGCAATGGCGCGAACTTGTAAAGTACGTGTAGCAACTTCTACTTCAGGTTCGATGGCGTATATTTTTGCAGTGTAAACTTTGTCTGAACCGGAAACAGTAAATTCTATTACTGAACCTGATTTTACCTGCGAAGCATATTTTTCTGGAATCGAAAATGTGATTTTTAATTTTGTTGTGTTAACCAATTTAGCTACTAAAACAGTTGGAGTAATATAAGTTCCCGGAGAAATGGTACGCAAACCAATTTTTCCTGAAAAAGGAGCCTTTACAGCTGTTTTTGCTATTTGTGCTTTGATTAATTGAGTTTGAGCTTTCATCGAAGCATAATCAGCATTTGCAACATCAAATTCTTCCTGGCTGATAGCTTCTTTTTGAAGCAGTAATTTTGCTCTTCTTTCATTTTCGGCAGCTAAACCTTCTTTAGTAAGAGCTTGTCTTAACTGTGCTTTTAATTCAATATCATTTACTTTAAAAAGTACCTGACCTTTGTTTACATAAGTGCCTTCAGTAAAATAAATTCCTTCAACAATTCCCGAAACTTCACTGTGAATTTCAATTTGTTCATTTGCTTCAATGGATCCGGATAGTGATAAATTATTATCAAAAGTGGTTGTTTTAACTACAATTCCTGTAACTGTTGTTGGAGAGTTCTTGTCTCCTGATTTTTTTGAATCATCGTTTTTACTTTTGTTGGAAACGACTCTGTAGGCAATAAATCCTCCTAATCCGATGATTAGTAGGGCATAAACTAGGTTTTTTACTTTCATAAAATTGAGGTAAATGTATTTTTTTGGTATATGTTTTAGTAAGCTCACAAATTTAACTTTTTGTTGCGAAAACTAAAGAGCTTAGCTTTTATTTAACACTTGTACGTACAAATTTTAAATAAGGGCAGTGTTTAGACCAATAAAGTTTACAATGGTTTAACGTAGTCGTAAAAAGTTTTAGATTATTTTTTTAAGGCAAAAAATAACATTTATACTCATAAAAACTAGTTTATTTGTAGGTTTTGATTTATAAATACAGTAAAAATACGTGTTTTTAAAATGAGAAAAAGATGATGAAATATTATTTTAAAGTTTTTTGTCTGATTTTTTTTGCACTTTATCGATTTTATTCGTAACATTGATAAGCTTAAACAAAATGATATTTTTTTGTGAGAATAGTAATGTTTTTGGAGGTTAAGCGTAAAAATGTGTAGGTTTTTTATTTGTTTTTAAGTTAAAATTGTATTGTAATATAATAAAGTAATTAACAATTGTTTATACATTATTCGTTTTTAGTAACCCCAAAACTACTGATTTATGCTAAAAAAATTACTTGCTGCATTATGGTTTACGTTATTACTGGCTGCAATTTCAGTATTGTTCTGGCAAAATGAATATAAATACAGTTTGCCAACTCCGGTTCCTCAAAACTATCATAAAATAGCGCTGGGAAGCAAAGTAGATTTAAAATGCTGTATTGCTGACAGCAGACCTATTTTTATTCATTTTTTTAATCCGGATTGTCCTTGTTCCCGATTTAACATTCCACATGTTACCGGTTTGATTAAAAAATATGGTGACCGAATCAACTTTAAAATTGTTGTACTTAACAAAAAAAGAAACTTTACAATAGAAGAAATTCAGCAAAAATTTGACGCCAAAATTCCGGTTTATTTTGATTCCGGTATTGCAAAAAGCTGCGGTGTATTCTCAACGCCCCAGGCGGTTCTGTTAGACGATTCTCAAAATTTATATTATCGCGGAAATTACAATAAAACCAGATATTGTACCAATGCAGACAGTAACTATGCCCAAATGGCCATTGATTCATTATTAAAAGAAAACAGCTCTCCTTCATTTGATGCCTTAGCATTGAGAGCTTATGGATGTTCGCTACCAAATTGCACTAAATAAATCTATTTTCTTAACCTAATCTATTTAATTTATGAAAACAAAAGCCAGTTTGAATGAACAAGATTATCTGCACAGTTTTATGTCGACAATGACACAAAAATCAGATACTATTATTAATTATGTCCTTGCCGCTTATTTCCTCTTGGGAATTGCCTTAGCTTTTAAGTATGACACCTTTGAAATTGGCGTGGGAGTAGGGACCCTGAATTTATTATTGTACTATTCTGCAAAATTTTTCTTTAAGAATTCTAATTTCTATCAATATGTATTGTCGGTTGTACTGGCTATATTTATGGCACAATACATTTATCAGATGCATGGATTATTTGAAATGCATTTCACGGTATTTATTGCCAGTACGATTTTAATTATTTACCAAAACTGGAAGCTTCAGATTCCGTTAACTTTTCTGGTAGTTTTACATCACGCTGCTTTAGCGTATATGCAAAATTTTATTTACACTGATCCAAAAGGATTGCAATTGTATTTCTCGCAGGTGAATTTTGATTTTGAAACACTTATTATTCACGTTGTTCTGGCAGCTGTAGTTTTCTTTATGAACGGATATTGGGCTTATTACTTTAAAGAACACAGCCAAAAGCATATTTCTAAAATTTCTGATGAATATGAACTGGAAAATATCAAGTTAGCATCGGCAAAATACAGTTCGATGACCGCAACAAAAGATTATAATGATTTTATTCACAAAACTACAATTGATTTAAAGTTACCTGTAACCTCAGTACTTAAGCTTATTGATGTTTCAAAAGGACATACAGATAATGATCAGTTATTGAGTTATCTGGAAATGATGAGAGAAAGTGCTAAAAAAATTGATGATTTGGTAAACGATATTCACGTTAAATCAACCAACAACAGAGGTCAAAGTTAATTTAGATAAAAAGCTTAATTCAAACAAATACTTTAAAGACTTCGATTTATACGCAAAAAAGCAATTGTATAGTAATTTAAAATACAAAATTTATGGACATTAGAACTAACCGCCCGACTCCGTCAGATAGAGAAGTTGATTGGAATAAAACTAAAGTATTATTAAGTAAAACAGACACAAAAGGAACCATATTATATGCTAATGAAGCTTTTATAGATGTGTCAGGATATGATGAGCATGAACTAATTGGTCAGCCCCATAATGTGGTGCGACATCCTGATATGCCAAAAGTGATTTTCAAATTTTTATGGGACAGTATTAAGTCCAGTCAGAACATTCATGTCGTTATAAAGAATATGTCTAAAACCGGAAGGTATTATTGGGTAGTTACTGATTTTAAAATCATAGCCGATGAAGAAGGTGAAATAGCCGGCTTTTTTGGTACCAGAAAATCCGTTCCGGAAGATATTATCGTCAAGTTTATTGAGCCTTTATACAAAAAACTGCTTCATATTGAAGAGGTGAGTGGTCTTGGCGCTTCTGAAGATTATTTAATTGGTTTTCTGGAAGAACGTAAAAAAACGTATATGGAATATATTGATCATCTGATCGCTACAGGAAAAGATGATAAAAATAAAATAAGTAAAGGATTATTCAGTGGTTTATTCGAAAAGAAAACACCACCTAAAAAATAATAGTACAGAGTAAAATATATGCTTCATTGTATAAGCTTAAACTTCAAACTTAAAGATTGTCCCCCAACAAATCTAAATCACCTGTAAAACAGTAATTGAATGTTTGGTTTATTGCAGTGAAGTATATTTTTTTTAAGTTTCTGAGGTTCTAAGGGGCTAAGGTTCTAAGTTTTTTTATTCATAAGCCTTCGACTTCGCTCAGGATGACAATAGTGTTTCAGGTTTCGTTTTTATAAGCCTTCGACTTCGCTCAGGATGACAATAGTGTTTCGAGTTTCGTTTTTATAAGCTTTCGACTTCGCTCAGGATGACAATAGTGTTTCGAGTTTCGTTTTTATAAGCTTTCGACTTCGCTCAGGATGACAATAGTGTTTCAGGTTTAGTTTTTATAAGTCTTCGACTTCGCTCAGAATGACAATAATGTATTAAGTTAAACCTTTGCCACTCTGCAACTCTGCCACTTTGAACCTCTAAAAAAAATCTTAGTCCCATAGCATCTTGAAATCAACTAATATAATTCCAGATATTCTTCTTTTTTGTCAATTCGATAAAAACCGCTTTCAGGACAGCATGTTCCGGTTTTTGTAAAGGTCCGTCTTCTTTTAAGATTTTCATGGCATAGTTTCGGGCTAAACCTAGAATATCACGGTCACGGACAATATCGGCAATTTGAAGATTTAAAACACCACTTTGCTGTGTTCCCATTAAGTCTCCGGGACCTCGAAGTTTCAGATCGACTTCGGCAATTTCGAAGCCATCATTGGTCTGAACCATAGTTTCCATACGTATTTTACTGTCAGAACTTAATTTATGGCTTGTCATCAGGATGCAATAACTTTGTTCAGCTCCACGGCCAACACGACCACGTAACTGGTGTAGTTGTGATAAACCAAAACGTTCAGCACTTTCAATAATCATTACACTGGCATTAGGAACATTTACACCTACTTCAATTACGGTTGTAGCAACCATAATATTAGTTTTTCCTTCAGAGAATCGTTTCATTTCGGCATCTTTATCTGCCGGTTTCATTTTTCCATGCAAAATAGAAATGGAATATTGGGGCAATGGAAAATCACGCGAAATACTTTCGTAACCATCCATTAAATCCTTGTAATCCATTTTTTCGGATTCCTGTATTAAAGGATAAACGATATAAATTTGCCTGCCTTTAGCAATTTCATCACGCAGAAACTTCCAGACTTTTAAGCGATTGGAGTCAAAACGATGAGCAGTTTCAATAGGCTTTCTTCCCGGCGGTAATTCATCAATTACAGAAATATCCAAATCACCATACAAACTCATTGCTAAAGTTCTCGGAATTGGCGTTGCAGTCATAACCAAAACATGTGGCGGAATTTCGTTTTTCTTCCATAATTTTGATCTTTGCTCTACACCAAAACGATGTTGTTCATCAATTACGGCTAAACCAAGATTTTGAAACTTTACCTTATCTTCTAATAAAGCGTGTGTACCAATCAGGATTTGTAAACTTCCGTTTTCAAGTTCTTCATGAATAATTCTTCTTTCTGAAGTTTTTGTAGAACCTGTTAGTATTTTTATATTGATATTAAGCGTTACAGCCAGTTCAGATAAACCAATAAAATGCTGATTGGCAAGAATTTCTGTTGGTGCCATCAAACATGCCTGAAAACCATTATCAATAGCCAGAAGCATACTTAAAAAGGCTACAATTGTTTTTCCGGATCCAACATCTCCCTGTAATAAGCGGTTCATTTGAGCATTGCTTCCCATATCTGAACGAATTTCTTTAACCACTCTTTTTTGAGCATTGGTTAACTGAAAAGGAAGATGGTTTTTATAAAATTCATTAAAAAACTCGCCTACTTTTGTAAACGGATGTCCTTTTATTTTATGTTTCCGAATAAGATTTTTGGTGATTAACTGAAGCTGAATAAAGAACAATTCTTCAAATTTTAATCTAAATTGGGCTTTTGCCAAAGCATCAGTACTTTTAGGAAAATGAATGTTGAATAAAGCAGCTCTTTTTGAAATTAATCTTAATTCTTCAATCAAATAAGGCGGAAAAGTTTCAGTAAATAAAGCTTGGGTTTCAAGAAACAATTGTTCCATTAGCTTATTGATCGTCCGGTTTGAGATTCCTCTGTTGGTCAGGGTTTCTGTCGAAGGATAAACAGGCTGCATGGCAGAACGAAGACTTTTTTCATGTTCTTTTAAAAGTTCAATTTCCGGATGCGCCATACTAAACTGACTTCCGTAAAGAGAACATTTTCCAAAAATAACAAGTGGCTCATTCAGTTTTAAGGTTTCACGAATCCATTTATGGCCCTGAAACCAGTTTAAGTCAATTTGCCCTGTATCATCCACAAATGTAGCGACCAGACGTTTCTTGTTTTTAGCAAATTCAACCGTTTTGATATTGATGATTTTTCCAATAATCTGAACTTCTGTACCTGTATTCTGAAGTTCATTGATTCTGTAATATCGTGTTCTGTCAATATATCTGTTGGGAAAAAAATTAACCAAATCTCCATATTTATGAATCCCCAATTCCTTACGAAGCAACTGACCACGACTAGGGCCAACACCTTTTAAGTATTCAATTGGAGTTTCAAGGAGATTATTAGACATCTTTTTTTAGATAGTTAGATCTTTAGACTTTTCAGATTCTCAATATAAAGTGTAGAATGCAGAGAAAAGATTTAAGTCTTTATTCTGTTTTTCTATACTCTTTAAAAAAGCGAATATAGATTTTAATTAGGAAATTTGAAAGTGTTATCTGTATTCAAAATCAATTCGATCTAACGATATGTTTCATTTTTGAGGAATTTTATTATTTTTCGGAAGGCTGATTTCATGGGCTAACAGAAGTAAAATATTAGTTTTTCTGTTATTTTTTTATAAATCGAAGCAACCATTTAACAGAATTTCAATCTATTAGGTATAACCAATTCATAAAACTAAAATAAAATGAAAAAACTTGGAATTATCTTTATTCTGATGCTTAGTCTTATTTCCTGTTCAAAGGATGATACCAAAACACCTGCTGCAACTGATTATTACGGAAAATGGACTTTAGTTAAGATGACAACCTTTAGAACTGCAAATACAATTTTTGATAAGCTGGAATGGCAGGAATCGTATGTTTTTAATACAAATGGAACATTTGTAAAAACAAGAATTGCAGATAATAAAACCACAACTGCCAGCGGAACGTTTAAAACTACAAAGTCAGATAAAGGAACCTCATTTGAGTTAACTTACAAAGAAAACAGTCCAATTATAGGAACTTGTTTTGGCAATCTGACAGAAAGTCTTTCTATAAACCAGGAAGGTTTGTTAGTGAGTTTCTGGCAGGCATGCGACGGCCCCGGATTAGTATATCAAAAAGCAAGATAGATACATCATATCTTACAACACATAAATTCAAATAACAATAAAAAAAACTCTATCAGCTTTCTGGTAGAGTTTTTTGTTAATATTTAGCTATTTCTATTATTTTAATAAATAGAGATAATTATTACATTTGTTTAAAAAGTTATAAGCCCCAATTGTAATGAAAGAAGAAAAAGTTCCTTTTGAAACCATAGTATTTGCCGGTGTTACATTCAAAGTTATTAACCGACATGAAGCGCATACTATTATTGGAAATCTTACCAATTTTAACAACGAAAAAATATACAACGTTTTTGAAGATACCTGGCGTTTTCCTGATTATGAAGAAAATCCAATTTTCTTACTGGCAGAAGATGATGTCGAAATGGAATCTTTTGAAATGGATTTTAGCACAGAAGAACATCAGGATATTTTTATACTGGGATTTATTTTTAAAGGAAATCTGAATGTAAAGAAGCTGATAAGTTCTTTTGATACAGACAATTCTCCGGCTTTGATTGTATTGGGAGAAACCACAACGGTAAATATCACTTTATTTGGAAGTGTACATTATTTAGGCGGCGGCTTAAAATGTGATGCACTTTTAGGAGAATACAATCATGGAGAACTTTTTGCAAAAGGCGACGTTACAGCCTGGTTAATTTATAGTGATGATATGCTCATGCATTTTGAACGTTTTACAAATGTTCAGACTATTGTGAATATAAACAGACCAGATGTATTGATTTGCAGTAACCTTTCTGATGCTGACGGATCTATTATAACAGTCGAAAACTACTTTCCGTCAACTCATAAATTATCTGATATTGTTGCTGATACTTTTATTGAATACACGGATTACGGTACCGAAATATTAGGCAATAATTACTATGAAGATGTATTTAGAAAAGGATTGTCGATTATTGATTACGATAAAACAGAAAAGTATGCCTATACCAATTTTCGCAGTCAGTTTATAAATATGATTGAAGTTTTGTCTGAAAAGCAAGAGTTTAAAAATGATGGCAGTCTTTACGAAGAAAATACAAGTGCCAAATATGTGTTTGTTTCTTTTGATTATGAAGACATGAAATACAGTCAGATTTCAGAAGAAATCACAAATGGCTTTGATATTAAAATGCGTGCTTTATGGTGTCATGAAACTCAGGAAATCACATTGGTTCTGGAGTATCTTTATGAAGACGGAAATCCGAAATACCAATGGATCAATAATGAAACGGCTCCGGGAATAGAATTTTACTGTATCAAACATGCAGTAATAAAAGCTTTTGAAGTGCTTACCGCAGAACGTTCTGATGAAGAAGAAAATGATGAAACAGAATACACATCATATGACAACGGTTTCTCACTAGAAGAATTTTCGGCTCAGTTTGGCAGTTATAAAGTGCCGGAAGATTTATTAAAACTCTATGAATTTGAACAGGAATACGGATCAGAAACCTATTCTGAATGTTTTGGTTTAAGAATAATAGAGGATAAAACGGGTATAAAAACATGGTCAGAAAAAGAAGAATTCTATACTAGTTTTATTGAATTTGCCGGTGCAAACGGTTCAGGAAGTACTTATGCGTACTGGCTTATTGACAGTGATATAAATAATTGCCCAATTGTTGTTTTTGGTGATGAAGGCGGTATTCATGTCGTGGCAGAAAATGCCCGAAAACTAATTCATCTTTTGACTTTTGATACAGAAATTTCAGTTGATTTTGATAATGCGTACTTCTATCAGGATGAAGAATATTATGAAGAAAATGAAAACAAACAAGAGTTTCAGGAATGGGCTAAAAAAGAATTTAATCTGGATTCTATAACATCCAACGAAGAAACCGAAGAAATCGTAAACGAAGCCAAAGTAAAATACAAAAATAGACTAAACGATTTTTTAATAAAGTTTGATATTGAAATAGGAGAAGAGGAAGAATAGCTTTTATAGCGATAAAAGTATCAGAAAAAGACAGGAAAGAATCTGAATTTTTATCTTTACACAAAAAATAAAAAATGACAACACATTTAGCACTTTTGCGCGGTATCAACGTTTCTGGTCACAATATGATGAAAATGGAGGCATTGAAAACAATGCTGGAAAATATTGGTTTTCAAAACGTTCGTACGTATTTGCAATCCGGAAATGTTTTTGTTGATAGTGAAGAAGATGCTTCAAAAGTGGGTTTTATGATTAAACAGGAAATCTTTAAGGTTTTTGGACATGAAGTTCCTGTTGTTGTAATTGCAAAAGAAGACCTGGAGTTATGTTTTGCCAACAATCCGTATTTGAAAGAAAAAGATATTGATACAAAAAAACTGTATGTTGCATTTGTTTCAACGTCCCTGAAAAAAGAAAATATAAACGATCTTAAAATTAGTCAGTTTAAACCCGACGAAGCCAGTATAGACGGAAACAGAATTTTTATTAAATATGCTGTTGGAGCCGGAAAAACAAGATTCGATCAAAAATACATCGAGAAAAAACTAAGTGTAACAGCGACTATTAGAAACTGGAACACCGTAACCAATTTGCTGAGTATGTATGCTTAGAATTAAATCAGAAAATGAGATAATGAATACTTTTTTAAATCATTATCTCATTTACTGATTAATCCCTTATCCATTTGAGCATTGTGGGAAATGCAGGTTTTCCTTCTTTGTCAGCGCGATCTTCGCCTACACAAAGCCCCATCCATTCGAGAAGTGGTAAACCAATATAAGATTGATTGCTAAAACTTGAAATGTACCAATTAGATGCATTTCTATAACCGTCCGCATGAAACACAAAATCAAGTGGTAGTTTTAAATGATTTAATGCCGCAAAAGACCATAAAATTGCGGCTATTTCTTCGCCCTGAGTTGGCCATTCTGGTGAAATTTCGGTTGTACCTACTATCTTTCTTTCCTCAGAAGTGGTAACGGCCAAATGCCCTGCTTCATGCAGAATATCTCCGGGATACAATAATTTATCATAATCGATATATAGACAATTTGGGCCTAAACTTAGACCAGGTAAAAAGGTTGAGTCTAATTCTTTTTCGATTACATCTATTCCTATTTCATCAAGAAAAGACAGAACCTTTTGTACTTCAGGATTTTCTTTTACAGTCATACAAACTTAGTTTTAAATAAAAATAATATTTTTAATTAAATTATAAACTATTTGTAATCAGTTGTTATGACGTTTCTTTTTAAAAAGATCGTATCGGCATCATGCAGACTGCCTTTTCTAATTCCGCTACCAAATTTATTAAACAATTTAATGGATTTCTTTTCGTAATTTTCTTTATAAACAGGCTCATCAACCATTAATGGCGGAGCTTCAGAACCAACAAAAGCAAATTCAGAATAGCGTAATTCTTTTAATCGAAAATAACCTTTTATATCCGTCAGACTTTCTCCAACTTTACAATTTTCAATTGGTTTTCTGGTGATAGAATCATAAACGTAACCAACAATTTGAGGTCTTTTGCATCGGCTTACCAAACAGCTTTGAAAAGTAAAAGACATAATAATGAGCAAAATAAGTATTGCTGTTTTTTTTAAATATGATGTTTTCATTTTATGAAATTAAATCACAATACCAAAATCCATAATCAAAGACTTCATTTGAATTTGTATCGCAAGCGGTGTTAGAAGTAGTTTCTGTTTTAGGCTTTTCGTATTTTCGATAAACAATTTCTCCAATTTCAAATTTCACTGGTTCTGAAAAAATAGGCCCGTCAAAAGTAAAAGTATGAAATTCGCCGTTTTCGCCACAAACATCAACGTTTTCAGGTAAATCGTTTATAAAATCCTGATCGATAATTCGGCCAACAAAACTTTTATCCAAATAACGCTCGTTAACACAAACTACAATTGTTTTAAAACCAAGTGATATAAATTCCTGAATCAAATCCTGAGTAGGAATCTTCCAAAGCGGAAAAATAGCCTGAAAGTTAAGTCTTGCCAATTGATCTTCCCGGTATTTACGTAAATCTTCAAGAAAAATATCACCAAAAACAGCATGTGTGATCCCTTCTTTTTTTATTTCGGACAAGGTTTCAAACATTACATTTTCGTAAACTTCCATAGTTGGCATTTCAGGAATCTGCATGATCTTTAATGGTAAACCAATACTCTTTGCCTGTGCTGTCAACAACTCAACACGAACACCATGCATCGAAATACGTTGAAATTGCTGATTCACACTGGTTACTAAATATTCGATTTTAAAATCAGAATTTTGTAACATTTTATATAATGCCAGAGCCGAATCTTTTCCGCTGCTCCAGTTAAATAGCGCTTTTTGAGGTATTGTCAATTTGTTGTAATTTTATATTGTAAACTTACAAATTTCATTCGATTTGTTGATGAAACCTTTGTAACTTTGGATTTTCGCCTTCAAATTTATTTTAATGAAATACCTCTTTCTATTTATTACCGGTTTCGCTTTTGCGCAACAAACCCAATTTGTAGATTTTAAATCGGTTAATGGGCAATTGAAGTTAAATGCTATCGAAAAATCGGTTTCAGGAAACGTAGACTATCAATTTGAGGTCTTAAAGCCTGTTGATACTATTAAAATCGATGCCAGAAACATGGAATTTTCTAAAGTTCAGATCGATAATAAAGAGGTTGTTTTTATTAATACAGGTAAAGAATTAAAAATTATTGGCAATTTTCAAAAAGGAGAAAACCATCTCACATTTGAATATTCAGCCAAACCGAAACAAGCCTTGTATTTTGTAAATATTAAAAATGCTGAAGTTCAGATCTGGACACAAGGTCAGGGACGATATACCAGTAACTGGTTTCCTAGTTTTGATGATGTAAATGAAAAAGTAGTTTTTAGCCTGGGAATAACGTATGATAAAGATTATCAGGTGGTTTCTAACGGAGTTTTAGAAAATAAAACCGAAAAGGAGAATCAGTTTTATTGGCAATATCAAATGGAAAAACCAATGAGTTCTTATTTGTTAATGCTTGCCATTGGAAAGTATGATAAAAAAGAGTTTAAAGCCAAATCCAGAATTCCATTAGAGTATTATTTAGAAAATAAAGATGCGAATCGTTTTGAACCAACCTATCGTTATTCAAAACGTATTTTTGATTTTTTGGAGAAAGAAATAGGAGTAAAGTACCCTTGGGAAATTTATAGAGAAATTCCTGTTCGTGATTTCCTGTATGCGGGAATGGAAAACACTACGACAACCCTTTTTGCAACCCGTTATGTGGTTGATTCTATAGGTTTTGAAGATCGAAATTATACGAATGTTGATGCTCATGAACTGGCACATCACTGGTTTGGTGATTTAATTACAGCCGAAAGCAGTACACATCACTGGCTTCAGGAAGGATTTGCTACTTATTATGCCGCACTGGCTGAAAGAGAGATTTACGGAGATGATTATTTTTATTCTAAACTTTATGAAACGGCACAACAGATAAAATTCGCATCCAGAACCGATTCTATTCCGGTTTTAAATGCCAAAGCAAGTTCCTTAACATTTTACGAAAAAGGAGCCTGGGCTTTATTTGTCCTGCATGAATCAATAGGTGATAAAGCTTTTAAAAAAGCGATAAAAAATTATCTGAAGAAATACGCATATCAAACCGTAAATACACAAAACTTCTTTGATGAAATAAAAAAAGTATCTGATTTTGATTTGGTTCAGTTTCAAAAAACCTGGTTAGAATCGACTGCTTTTGATACTCCTGCAGCCAACGCATTATTGAGTAAGAACAAAGCGATTCAGGTTCGTTTAGAAGTCGATAAATTAAAGAAAACCCCTTTGGCAGAGAAAGAGGAATTTCTAAAGAAAACATTAGAATCGAATGTTTATGAAACAGTAAAAGAAGCAATTGTAAATCAGTTAGAAACTGAAAAATATGATGCTAAAAAAACTCTTTTGCAGCTGGCTCTAAAAACAAATAACGTACAGGTTAGACAAGCTGTTGCAGCTTCATTGAATAAAATACCGGAAGATTTTAGAATAGAATACGAAAGTTTATTAAATGACAATTCGTATCAGACACAAGAAATAGCTTTATATTATTTATGGAAAAACTTTCCTGATCATCGTACGGATTATTTAAACAGATCTAAAAACTGGATTGGCTTTAACGATTATAACCTTCGAACTTTATGGTTGTCACTAGCATTGTCAACACCAAATTATAGTGATAATCCGGAGGATCTGGCTTCAGAGCTGATTGCTTTTTCTTCGACTAAATATGAAGCTACAACGAGACAAAATGCACTTGAAAAGTTGCTTTCGTTTAAAATTATAAACGATCAGGTTTTAGCTAATTTGGTAAATGCGACAACACATCATATGTGGCAGTTTTCAAAGTTTGGAAGAGATTCTATTCGGGCTTTATTAAAAAATTCTGAATTGCGTGCTTCGTTTGAAAGAATTTTGCCTAATTTGACCCCCGATGAACAATTTCAACTGAATCGTTTGCTGGAGGAAAAAGTAAAAAATTAGAAGTTATGAGTTTCAAACTTTAGATTAAACAGCATAAAGCATAATATCAAATATAAAATCATATAAAGTGGTGAGGATAGTCGAGACAAAGAAAGTCGAAACTAATAGCTTATAACTCAAAAACACATAACTTTAAAAACATGAGAGCATTGGTTATTTCTGGTGGTGGAAGTAAAGGCGCATTTGCCGGTGGTGTGGCGCAATATTTAATAGAAGAAAAAAATCACGAATACGATTTATTTATAGGAACTTCGACAGGAAGTTTACTAATTCCGCATTTAGCGCTGGGTCACATCAAAAAAATCCACTCTGTTTATACCAATGTTACGATGAACAGCATTTTTAATATTTGCCCTTTTGTAGTCAAAAATAAGAACGGAGTAGATATTGTAACCATCAACCACTTCAATGTATTGCGTCAGTTTTTTAAAGGAAAAAGAACCTTTGGCGAAAGCAAAGGATTAAAGAGATATATCAGAAATAATTTCTCCCTCTCAGATTTTAATAAGCTAAAAAAACTGAATAACGATGTTGTTATAACAGTGACTAATTTTACTAAAAATGAATCAGAATATAAGTCCGTTAAAGATTGTACTTATGAAGAATTTTGCGATTGGTCCTGGATTTCCAGTAATTATGTTCCGTTTATGAGTTTAGTAGAGAAAAATAATTACGAATATGGCGATGGCGGGTTTTCGAGTCTGGTTCCTATTCGTGAAGCGATTAATCGTGGTGCCACAGAAATTGATGTTATTATTTTGGAAACCGAAGTTAATATGACCAAAACTGTTATTGGTAAAAACCCGTTTTCACTCATGATTGACTTATTCCGAATTGCTTTGGATCAGGTTGAAAAACACGACATTGCAATAGGAAAACTTATGGCAAACAACAAAAATGTTAAACTTAACTTATATTACACACCAACAAAACTTACTGATAATGCACTTATTTTTAATAAAGAAGTCATGAAAGAATGGTGGGAACAAGGGTATGAATATGCTCAGAATAAATCTGAAGTAATGAGTGATAACAGATAGTTTTATTAGAAAGCTAAGATTATAAACAGATGTTTGAAGCAGAAAATTATAAAGGATAAAATATGAGCCAATTTAGATATAGCATTTGTGAACCAACAAACCCAAAAATTATTGAAAAGGGAAAGATTGATTCTTCACAAATATTGGAAATAGTTGAAAATTTTCCGTGGAAGTTACATTTAGAAGAAATAGAGAAAGTAAAAGATGTTTATTATTCTCCTTCGGTTGAATTTGAAAATTTAAGTAATGCAAATGGTTTGTCAATTTCTGCCGTTGGAACACCTGACAAATATGAATTTTATGTTTTTTATAAAAGACCCAAAATACAAAAAACGTGGTTTGGTTTAAGTGAAAAATTAAACAACAATTTTACATCCGACTTGCTTGATCAGAGTAAAGAAAAAACAATTGAGCTGCTAAAAGCTTTTATTGATAATAACCTAAGTTTTTTGGAGAGTAAATTTCAGTAATATTATTTTAGATTTTAGATTATTGCTGAAACTTAATTATTGATTCAGTATAAAAATCTAAAATCTAAAATTGGTACTCTAAAATGGCAATTTACCACAACTCAGCTACTTCATTTTTAATATATCCTAAAGCTGCATTACTTGGTGACTGTTTTTCTAGTAAATCATTTAGAATCACTTCACGTAATTTATCAGCACTATCAACACGATCGCTCATAGCTGCTTTACGAATAATTTGTATAGTTGAGTTTTTAGCCGTTGTAATAATAGTCCAACATTCGTCAGACATGTAAATTTGCTGTGTTAAGTTATGCTCGAATTCTTGCTCGATCTGATCGATAACAAAGTTTTCGTAATCGTGTTTTTCGTTAGAAATTGGCGCAATTCTAATCAGTAATTTAGTCAGGTTAATACGCTCTAAAAATAACGTCATACGTTCGTAAGCCTGTAAACGTATTGGTAAAGACTGTTTTTGATATTCTCTATTTAATAAAAAAGCACGTTTTTTATCATTGTTTTTGATATGCAGTTCAAAAAAACTGTAGGCAACAAATCCGGTAACAATTGCCGGTAAAGTATAACTGGCTAATTCTATAATTCTTGTAAAATCCATTTGGGTTAAATTTTTTAGCAAAAATATACTTTTTGAGGAGAAATCCATTTTAAATTTTTGGTAATAAACAAAACGGAAAACTTACTTTTGCAACTGTTTCAAAATTTATACAATACTACTTTTTAATGGATTCATACATTATTATTTTACTTTGTTTAGCGGCTTTTGCTGCCGGATTTATTGATGCGATTGTGGGTGGTGGCGGATTGATTCAAACCCCAATGGGATTAGTTTTATTACCTAACCTGCCTGTTTCGACAGTTATAGGAACTTTAAAATTACCTGCTTTTACCGGAACCGCTTTTGCGGCATTTCAATACCTCAAAAAAGTTGTTATTCAATGGAAATTGTTATTGATTATGATGTGTTTAGCAGTTCCTTCGGCATTCTTGGGGTCTACTTTATTAACGATGGTAAGTAATGATTTCATGAAACCGCTTTTACTTGTGGTTTTGTCTTTATTGTTTGTATATACTTATGCGAAGAAAAATTTTGGGCAGCATGAAGCCAAAGATCATTCTCCTGCAACACAAATATTTTATGCTGTAGTCATTAGCACAATCGTTGGTTTTTACGATGGTTTTATTGGTCCCGGAACCGGAAGTTTTTTTGTAGTTGCTTTTATTGCTCTTTTGGGTTTTGACTTTTTACATGCATCTGCAAATGCTAAAATGGTCAATCTGGCAACTAATTTTGGTTCGATTTGTTTGTTTATGATAAAAGGAAAAATCATCTGGACAATTGCCATTCCTATGGCAATAAGCAACGGACTTGGCGGATGGCTGGGTGCAAAGCTGGCAATTAATAAAGGAAATGGTTTTATTAGAGTTTTCTTTTTGATTGTGGTGGTGGGAACCTTGATTCGGTTTGCTTACGACGTTTTCTACAAGTAGTTTTTTGAACCATATAAGTTATTTAAGAAATTATAAGTTATACCTTCAATAAGATTTTTTTTTAAATCATATAAAATTATTGGTGTTCGTTAAGAAGAATTAAATGAATTTATATTCCTTGATGTGGTTCAAAATGTTTCTAAAAAAGCCAATTGTGCTAATTTAGCCCCGATAGAGGCGGTATCCTCGTAGTGAAACGGAGAGATATAGCCGAAAGCGGGAACTATATTTTTTAAAATGGCTATTTTTCTGCTTCAAAAAATAAAAAAAATTAGCCTCTTAGAACCTCAGAATCTTAGTAGCTTTTTCAATCATTAATTCTTATTTTTGCATTAATTATGGAGAAAAATTTCATGCAAAAGTACATTGATCAACTCAATGAAGCGCAACGACAACCCGTTCTGAAAAAAGACGGGCCAATGATTATTATTGCTGGTGCAGGTTCGGGAAAAACCCGTGTTTTGACTATTAGAATTGCTTATTTAATGGCTCAGGGAATTGATGCCTTTAATATTTTATCGCTGACTTTTACCAATAAAGCAGCGCGAGAAATGAAGCACAGGATCTCTGATATTGTGGGAGCATCTGAAGCAAAGAATCTTTGGATGGGAACTTTTCACTCGATTTTTGCGCGTATTCTGCGTTCAGAATCCGATCATTTGGGCTATCCTTCAAATTTTACTATTTATGATTCTCAGGATTCGGCCAGATTGATTTCTTCAATTATTAAAGAAATGCAGCTGGATCGTGATGTCTATAAGCCAAAACAGATTTTAGGACGTATATCTAATTATAAAAACAGTTTGATTACGGTAAAAGCGTATTTCAATAATCCGGAATTGGTTGAAGCCGATGCTATGGCAAAACGACCAAGAATGGGTGAGATTTATCAGCAGTATGTAGATCGCTGTTTTAAAGCCGGTGCAATGGATTTTGATGATTTATTGTTGAAAACCAATGAATTATTGACTCGTTTTCCGGAAGTTTTAGCTAAGTATCAGGATCGTTTTCGTTATATTTTGGTTGATGAGTACCAGGATACGAATCACTCTCAGTATTTGATTGTTAGGGCTTTATCAGACAGATTTCAGAATATTTGTGTAGTTGGTGATGATGCACAGAGTATTTATGCATTTCGTGGTGCGAATATCAACAATATTTTGAACTTCCAAAAAGATTATGAAGGTGTAATTATGTTCCGTTTGGAGCAAAACTACCGCTCAACCCGAAATATTGTAGAAGCTGCCAATACGGTAATGGAGCATAATAAAACCAAACTTGATAAAGTAGTTTGGACAGCCAATGATTTTGGACCAAGAATTAAGGTGCACCGAAGTTTAACTGATGCTGAAGAAGGGCGTTTTGTTGCGAGTACAATTTTTGAGCAAAAAATGCAAAATCAGCTTCATAACGGATCTTTTGCAATTTTGTATCGTACAAATGCTCAGTCGCGTGCGATGGAAGATGCCTTGAGAAAAAGAGATATTCCGTATAGAATTTATGGAGGATTATCATTTTATCAACGTAAGGAAATTAAAGATGTCTTGTGTTATTTGCGTTTGGTGATTAATCCAAAGGACGAAGAAGCACTGGTTCGTGTTATTAATTATCCGGCACGTGGAATTGGAGATACAACTGTTGAGAAGTTGACAATTGCCGCTAATCATTACAAACGTTCCATTTGGGAAGTAATGGTTAATATCGATAAAATCGACTTAAAATTAAACTCAGGAACAAAAAATAAAATCAATGATTTTGTAACGATGATTCAGAGTTTTCAGGTTATAGATCAAAATCAGGACGCTTTTTATATAACAGATCACGTTGCCAAGAAAACCGGTTTGGTTCAGGAACTAAAGAAAGATGCAACTCCTGAGGGAATGGCAAAAATTCAAAATATCGAAGAACTTTTAAACGGTATTAAAGATTTTACGGAAGGACAGAAAGAAATTGACGGTGCAAGAGGGGCTTTGTCTGAATTTATGGAAGATGTAGCACTTGCAACAGATTTGGATAAAGACACATCTGATGAAGATCGTGTAGCACTGATGACTATTCACCTTGCGAAAGGACTTGAATTCCCGCATGTTTTTGTTGTGGGTATGGAGGAAGATTTGTTTCCGAGTGCGATGAGTATGAGTACCAGAAGTGAATTAGAAGAAGAACGTCGTTTATTTTATGTAGCTTTAACCCGTGCAGAACATCAGGCTTATTTAACTTATGCGCAGTCTCGTTACCGCTGGGGAAAATTGACTGATAGTGAACCATCTCGTTTTATTGAAGAAATTGACGGACAGTTTTTGGAATATCTAACTCCGGCTGAAACGAATTATCGTTATAAATCGCCAATTGACGGAGATATCTTTGGTGATGTTGATAAATCGAAATTAAGATTGGCAAAACCAGTAGGAGGAACTCCTCCAAAACATATTACTGACAATAGTCCAAAACCGGATTTAAACATTCGTAAGTTAAAACCAGTTGCAGGAACTAATCCAAATAGTGCTGCGCCTAATTTGTTTGATAACAAATTAACGATTGGTAATGTTGTAATGCATGAGCGTTTTGGAAAAGGTGAAGTGATTAATTTAGAAGGAGTTGGTCCGGATAAAAAAGCTGAGATAAAATTTGAAGTAGGCGGAATAAAAAAACTCCTGCTTCGTTTTGCAAAATTAGACGTTGTAGGATAAAAAAAGTAAAAAGTAAAAAGTAAAAAGTAAAAAGTAAAATGATAAATAAAGCACTTTTAAAGAAGCTTGATTTTATTGAGATTTATCAATTTTTCGGAGGTATTCTCGGAATTTTATTAATGATATATTTAATTTTTACCACTAATGTTGATAAGTATGGTGAGTCTTTTCATATTTTGCTTATTATACCTTTTTTATTTTTTGGATTTTGTATTTATTCCGCATGGTTATTAAATAAGAAAAAATATTTGAGAGGATTAAATTCAGTAATCATTTCACTAATTTTACAATTAATTGCTTTCGAATTTTATGGCATATTTTACACAGCTGTAAATGGAATTGCTATAAATTTCACTTTAGACTTAACAAATGATACTCTCGTAGGATTTGATTTTCAACCTTCGCAATATTTATTAGCATTTCGGGAAAATGATGTTTTTCGTTTTAAATTAAATTTATTTGCTTTCGGAATGTTACTATTTGTATCTAAAATTTTAAAAGAATTAAAGAGTAGTCTTTATTCTATTGTCTAACATCTTTATTCTAAAAACAAAATGGCAGAATTTATAAAAATATATCCGGATAAACCTAGTGAAGCCGCAATTGCCAAAGTGGTAAAAGTACTTCAGAACGGAGGTTTAGTAATTTATCCAACTGATACTGTATATGGTTTAGGTTGTGATATTACCAATTCAAGAGCTTTAGAGAAAATAGCAAAGATAAAAGGAGTTAAATTAGAAAAAGCTAATTTTTCTTTTATCTGTCATGATTTGAGTAATTTATCAGATTATGTGCGTCAGATTGATACATCTACTTTTAAAATTTTAAAAAGAGCCTTACCTGGTCCTTACACTTTTATTTTACCAGGAAACAATAATTTACCTAAAGAGTTCAAAAAGAAAACCACTGTAGGTATTCGTGTTCCTGATAATAACATTGTTCTGGAAATTGTTAAGCAATTGGGAAATCCGATAGTTTCTACTTCAATCCGTGATGAAGATGATGTAATTGAATATACAACAGATCCTGAACTGATTTTTGAAAAATGGCAAAATCTTGTAGATCTGGTTATTGATGGTGGTTATGGTGATAATGTAGGATCTACTATTATAGACTTATCAGAACATGAGCCAGTTGTGATAAGAGAAGGAAAAGGAGATATTGATATCTTGTAAGAATAAAAAACAGATTATCTAGGATAATACGAAAAGGTTTGGTTAATTAGCTAATAATTAACTAAACCTTTTGTATTTAATGAAAAAACTACTTACTCTTTTGTTTTTGTTTTCTGCTGTCACAATATTTTCGCAACATAACCTTAAAGGTAAAATCACAGGCAAAGACAATATTCCGTTAGAAGGAGTAAATGTATACTTTGACGGCACAACAATTTCTACTATTTCAGATGCAAACGGAAATTTTACTATAAAGTATGAGCCTAATGCCAATAGTATTTTGGTAATTAGTTTTATGGGATATCAGACAGAGTATCTTACGGGTTTAGATGCTTCGAAGCCACTAAATATCGCTATGGCAATTTCGAAAAATGAGCTTAAAGAAGTTGTTGTTAATACTAATGAACTGTTTACAAGAACTCAGAAGCTAAAATTGTTTAGAGAATATTTTTTAGGAAAAACGAATAATGCAAAATCAGCAGTTATTAAAAATGAAGATGATATTCGTTTTAAATATGATAAAGAGAAATTGGTTTTTACAGCTTCTTCAGATAAGCCTCTAATAATTATGAATCCTGCTTTAGGATATAAGATAGATTTTGAATTGGTAATTTTTGAAATTACTTTTAATAAACTGAGTATTAACTCAAAAGATGTTATTAAGAATTTTTACGGTGGTGTAAGCCGATTTGAAGAAATTGATAATACTGCTGAAATTTTAGAAAAAAGAGAAAAAACTTATCAGGGATCTCAAATCCAGTTTTTTAGAAATTTCGCCAATAAGGATTGGGGAGCAAAGAAATTTTTATTATTTAACGATGAAGATAATCTGGATCCTGCTAAATGCTTCAAAATAATAAAAGAAGAAGATTTTGTAAAAGTAGAAGTCATTCCTCAGGACAAAAGAGAAATTACAAACGAAAACTTAAAAGATATTGTTGCAGCTTATAACATTACATTTAATAAAAGTGAAGGATCAAAGATCACTTTTCAAACAGACAGTTTTTATATTTATAAGTATGGAAATAATTCAAATATTGAAAGCATACTTTTTTCAGGAAAAATTTCAGAAAAGAAAGTAGGAGATATGTTGCCTTTAAATTATGGGATAAAATAAATTTTAGGCTTAAAATTTAATTATCTTTTCTATGTAAAACCCTTGACATGGTGTATTTGTAAAAAAAAACTGAAAGGGTATAAAAGTTTAAAATAAATAACTAACTTTAGTATAGTTAAAATTTAGTTAGTTAATTTAAAGATAATGCTATTCTTGATTTATATTTAATTGGTTATTAAAAAAATTAAGGATACATAAAAGCAGGTCAATTGACCTGCTTTTTCTGTATGTTCAAAGTATGTTACTTTAAATTATTTTGCTTGTTTTTTCATTTCTTTTTCAATCATATCATAGAATTGATCGATTTTTGGCATAACAACAATACGAGTTCTTCTGTTACGAGCTTTATTGTCCGGAGTATCATTTGCAACTAAAGGTACATATGAACTTCTACCAGCTGCAATTAATTTAGCAGGGTTAACACCAAGATCGTTTGTTAATACACGTACGATAGAAGTAGAACGTTTAACACTTAAATCCCAGTTGTCTAACAAAACTCCGTTGCTTTTGTAAGGAACATCATCAGTGTGTCCTTCAACCATACATTCGAAATCAGGTTTGTCGTTTACTACTTTTGCAACTTTAGCCAAAACACCTTTTGCTTTATCACTTACATCGTAGCTACCGCTTTTAAATAATAATTTATCTGCGATAGAAATGAATACAACTCCTTTTTCTACATTGATTTCGATATCCGGATCATTGATTCCAACTGCACCTTTCAAGCTTGTAACTAATGCTAATGTTACACTGTCTTTTTTAGTAAGTGCATCTTGAAGTCTTGAGATTTTTAAATCTTTTTCTTTTAAACTTTCTAAAGATTTTTCAAGGTTTTCAGCACCTTTAGTAGTTAAAACTGTTAAATCTTTTGAAGTACTTATTAAATCTTGATTATGTTGTTTATAGCTCTCAGCTGTAGCAGCTAATCCTGCTTTTTCCTCTAAACATGTATTTAGTTTTACTGTGCAAGAATTTAATAAATCTTGGGTTTCTTTGTTCTTAGCTTCTAATGCTGCGTATTGTTTTTTCGATACACACGAAGTTAAGGCCATTAATACTGATAGTGCGATTACTATTTTTCTCATAGGTATTATATTTAATTAAACGTTGATTACAAATTTAGTTCTTAATATTTTGATTACTGTTAAAGATTTCTTTAAATACGGTCTGTTTCTTTATGTAATATAGGAAAACGATGCTTTTAACCGTATAGTATTGCTGTAGTTGAAAATCTTTTCGCTCCCGAAGATACTTTAAAGATATACAATAAAATGAAAAATGTGCTTTCAAAATGGCAA
Source organism: Flavobacterium chilense (assembly GCF_001602525.1). GTDB lineage: Bacteria > Bacteroidota > Bacteroidia > Flavobacteriales > Flavobacteriaceae > Flavobacterium > Flavobacterium chilense. Next base: position 572,842 of record NZ_LSYT01000001.1, on the reverse strand, counting down.
AAGTATGTTGAAATTTTCCCTGTGTAAGAAAACGGATACCGGCAATACCATCTAAAATCATTCGAAAGAATATCACAAAAAACAAGCCCTTTTTAGGTAAATTTTTGACAAGCATTAATAATGAATTTCTAAAATTTAAATAGGTCTTTTTGGGATTTCCTTGTTGTAAAGTCGCTCCTCCAACATGATAAACAACAGATTGAGATACATATTTAATAATATGACCTTCATTTGCTGCACGCCAGCATAAATCAATTTCCTCCTGATGAGCAAAAAAGCTTTCATCAAAACCTTTTAATTCATGGTATACGCCGCTTCTAATAAAAAAACATGCTCCTGATGCCCAGAATAATTCACAGTTATCATTGTATTGACCATTGTCTTTTTCAATAGTATCAAAAATTCGTCCACGACAATAAGGAAAACCATATTTATCAATAAACCCACCTGCAGCACCTGCATATTCAAAGTATTCTTTGTTTTTAAAATCAAGAATTTTAGGCTGGATAATAGCAGTTTGCTTTTCGGTCTCCAAAGTTTCAATAATTGGTTTAAGCCAATTCTCAGTTACTTCAATATCTGAATTTACTAATGCATAAATTTCAGCATCAATGTGTTTCAAAGCATCGTTATAACCTTTAGCAAAGCCATGATTACCGCTATTTTGTACTATTTTGATAGTAGGGAAATTTTGCCTGACGAAATTTATAGAATCATCTGTCGATGCATTGTCAGCAACATATATAGTAGCTTCATCAGAAAATTGAACAACAGAGGGTAAAAATTGCTCTAACAATTTTACTCCGTTCCAATTTAAAATAACAACAGCAATTTTATCCAAAAGTAATTTTTATTTATTTTAATATTCTTTTATTCGTTATAATTAGGCAAGCCTCTTAAAAACTGATATTTTTCATTTTCAAAATCCATTTGACAATAAAAATGATTCAGTCCGTTTGTCACATTCAAAAACCGTGCCTGCATTGTCATATTATAACGGGCAATTTGATCAAAAGTTGCCTGAGAGATTTTAACTTCGGGTGCTTTACACTCTACCAATATATGTATAGAACCATCAGAATTAAAGACTACAACATCGTATCTTTTTCGCAATCCGTTGACTTTTAAAACTTTCTCAACATTGATTAACGATTTTGGGTATTTTTTTTCAATCATTAAATACTGAACAACATGCTGACGAACCCATTCTTCAGGAGTAAGAATTATAAATTTTTTCCTGATTTCATCAAAAATAGACACTTTATTTTCGCTATTTTTGAATCGGAAAGTATATGAGGGGAAGTTTAATTGCTGCATAGCGCAAAAATATAAAATAGTTTCAGGTTTCAAAGTTTAAAATTTCAAGTTAATTGAAAGTAGAGCCTGAAATCTTAGATTTGAAATAAGAATATTTAATGGACGAAGTTGTAAAAATTGTTAACGATATAAAAGCGGGAGATATAAAGCCAATTTACTTTTTAATGGGGGAAGAACCTTATTATATAGATAAATTGTCAGAGTATATTGAGCAAAATGTACTGGCAGAAGAAGAAAAAGGATTTAACCAGACGGTTTTATATGGAAGAGATGTTTCTGTAGAAGATATCGTTTCAACGGCCAAGCGCTATCCTATGATGGCTGACCGTCAGGTTGTTATCGTGAAAGAAGCGCAGGATTTGTCCCGAACAATTGATAAAATTGAATCCTACGTTAATAGTCCTATGGAAACTACAGTTCTGGTGTTTTGTTATAAATACAAAACACTGGATAAACGTAAAAAAGTTACTAAGCTTTTGGCTCAAAAAGGTGTTGTATATGAAAGCAAAAAACTTTACGAAAATCAGGTTGGAGATTGGATAAAACGCGTTCTAGCGGGGAAAAAATACACAATTGATCCTAAAGCAAATGCGATGCTGGTAGAATTTTTGGGTACAGATTTGAGTAAGATCAATAATGAACTGGAGAAACTACAAATTATTTTGCCTCAGGGAACCATGATAACGCCACAACATATTGAGGAAAATATTGGCTTTAGTAAAGATTATAATGTTTTTGAACTCCGAAAAGCTATTGGAGAACGCAATCAGCTTAAAGCTTATAAAATTGCTGAAAATTTTGCTCATAATCCTAAAGAATACCCTTTGGTAATGACAACTGGATTGGTGTTTGGCTTTTTTGTTCAGCTTTTAAAATACCACGGACTTAAAGATAAAAATCCAAAGAATGTAGCAGCTGCAATTGGGGTAAATCCTTATTTTTTAAAAGAATACGATCTGGCTGTAAAAAATTATCCAATGCGGAAAGTTAGTCAGATTGTGGGTGCTTTGCGTGATATTGATGTTAAAAGTAAGGGTGTTGGAGCCAATGCTTTACCACAGTCAGATTTGTTAAAAGAAATGCTGTATAAAATATTTAATTAAGCCACGAAAATTCACGATATTTGCCTTTCTGAAAAATTTACTACTTAAAAATAATAATTACACAGTTATGGGAATGAATAAAAATACCATTCTAGGATGGGCTACTTTTATAATGGTACTTATGGGATTGTTGCTTATAGGTCTTGGTGCTTTTAGATACAGAGATGTTTCAGGCTGGGGATTTGCGGCGACTGGTGTTGGTTTTATTGCTAATGCCTGGGTTTTTAATGCTTTGAAAGGTAGAGTTTAATCTTTTCAATATCGATAGCAAGGATAAATTGCTACAAATTCAATAAAAAAGAATTAATTAAAATTTAAAAATAAATAGAATGTCAGACGATAAGAAAGTAATTTTCTCAATGCAAAAATTGAGTAAAACCTATCAGGGAGCAGACAAACCGGTACTTAAGAATATTTATTTAAGTTTCTTTTACGGAGCTAAAATTGGTATTTTAGGTCTTAATGGTTCTGGAAAATCTTCACTTTTAAAAATTATTGCAGGAGTTGATAAAAACTATCAGGGAGATGTTGTTTTTCAACCTGGTTATACTGTAGGTTACTTAGAGCAGGAACCAATTCTTGATGATTCTAAAACGGTAATCGAAATTGTTCGTGAAGGAGCTGCAGAAACTATGGCAGTTTTAGAAGAATACAATCAGATAAATGATTTATTTGGTCTTGAAGAAAATTACTCAGATCCAGATAAAATGGATAAATTGATGGACCGTCAGGCAGCTTTGCAAGACAAAATTGATGCTCTTGGTGCTTGGGAAATCGATACCAAATTAGAAATTGCAATGGATGCATTGCGTACACCAGAAGGAGATACACCTATTAAAAACCTTTCTGGAGGTGAGCGTCGTCGTGTAGCTTTATGCCGTTTGTTGTTGCAACAGCCAGATGTGTTACTTTTGGATGAGCCTACCAACCACCTTGATGCTGAATCTGTACTTTGGTTAGAACAGCATTTAGCACAATATTCAGGAACTGTAATTGCTGTAACACACGATAGATACTTCCTTGATAACGTTGCAGGTTGGATTTTAGAGTTGGATAGAGGAGAAGGTATTCCATGGAAAGGAAACTATTCTTCTTGGTTAGATCAAAAATCAAACCGTATGGCTCAGGAAGAAAAAGTAGCTTCAAAACGTAGAAAAACTTTAGAGCGTGAGTTAGAATGGGTTCGTCAGGGAGCAAAAGGACGTCAAACCAAACAAAAAGCGCGTTTACAGAATTACGATAAATTATTAAACGAAGACCAAAAACAACTGGATGAAAACCTGGAAATCTACATTCCAAATGGTCCACGTTTAGGGACTAATGTTATCGAAGCAAAAAATGTTGCCAAAGCTTTTGGAGATAAATTATTATATGATAATTTGAACTTTACTTTGCCACAAGCTGGTATTGTTGGAATTATCGGACCAAACGGTGCTGGTAAATCTACTATTTTCAAAATGATTATGGGAGAGCAAGCTACTGATAGCGGAGAATTTTCAGTTGGAGAAACGGTAAAAATCGCTTATGTAGATCAGTCACACTCTAATATTGATCCAAATAAATCTATTTGGGAAAACTTTGCCGATGGTCAGGAATTAGTTATGATGGGTGGAAAGCAGGTTAACTCAAGAGCTTATTTATCTCGTTTCAATTTTGGAGGTGGTGAGCAAAACAAAAAAGTATCCATGTTATCTGGTGGAGAGCGTAACCGTTTGCACTTAGCGATGACTTTGAAAGAAGAAGGAAACGTACTTTTACTGGATGAGCCTACGAATGACCTGGATGTAAATACACTTCGTGCATTAGAGGAAGGTTTAGAGAATTTTGCTGGTTGTGCTGTAATTATTTCGCACGACAGATGGTTCTTAGATAGAATTTGTACTCACATCTTAGCTTTTGAAGGAGATTCTGAAGTATATTTCTTCGAAGGAAGTTTCTCAGATTATGAAGAAAACAAAAAGAAACGTCTTGGTGGTGACTTAACTCCAAAACGATTGAAATACAGAAAATTGATCAGATAATTTTTTGATGAATTTCAAATAAAAAATCCCAAATTCCTATTATTGCGAATTTGGGATTTTTACTTTTATTAGGTTTTTCTGCTTTGTTTGTCATTTCTCCTTCGTCGAAATGACAAAAATGAGAATAAAATATTTGTGTAAATCTGTTTGATCAGTAAAGTCAGTAGGTAATCTCTAAAGAAACTTCTCTTTCAATTCCGGAGTCGGGATCATACAGCTTTCTTTTTTGCCATACCAATTGTATCTGTTTTTTGCAACATAATCATAAATTCTGTCACTGATGAAAATTGGGACGATTCTAAAAATGGATGTTAGTTTCCATAAACCGCCAAAGTTTTTAGCGATTTCGATTATTGCCGATGATTTGTAAAAATAAGCCGTTCCAGGATTATACAAAATAATACTATCCATTTTAGAAAAACTAATTCCTAAATGTTTACATATTGAAATTCCTAATTCTGACTGCAATGCGACAAATCTAAAAGTATCTTTTTTATCGTGTTTTATAATAAACTGAACCGCGTTGCTGCATAAATTGCAAACTCCATCAAAGAGGATGATTTTTTTATTCTTTGGTAAGTCTTGCATTTCAGTAGTTTTTTATGAGAGCTTTGTCAAAGTTTGAAACTTTTGACAAAGCTCATTTTATTTTGTCATTTCTAATTTGTCCGAATGGCAAAAATGAAATAGCTATCTTAATAAGTATAATTTATTAAAATAGAAAATTCTATAATTTTTATAAATCAAAATCGGCTTTCATAAATCGTTTAAAATTGATTTTTGAAAATTTTCTATCTTCTTAATTGTCTTTTTGAAAATATTCGTTCAAATCGCTTTATTTTAATTTTCGATGAAATTTAAGCTTTTTTATAATTGAAGATTACACTGAGATTGAAAACTTACTTCTTAACAGCTTCAACTAACTCTAATTCATCTAAGCTTACTTTCGAAGTAAAAATCCCATAATTTACTGTTGCCTTATTTTTTTCGATCGAGTCGATACTTCCAACGGATCTTCCATCAAGCATTCTGACTCTGTCACCAACTTTTAAAATTGGTTTTGGTTTTTCGATAACAGGTTTGAGTTTCTTTTCTTTTTTCTCTTTTCGGATTTCTTCAACTTTTACTTGTACTTCGGCAATAACTTCTTTTTTCTTTTCGGTTATGGCTTTAGTTTCCTTTGGAGTTGCTTTTTTACGTTTTGAATTTTCGATTTCAACAATTTTCAAAAATTCCCCAATAAGCTCTTTTTTATTTTTGTTGTTGAAATATTTCTCTGCAATATCATCAATTTTTTGTCCTATATATATAATCTTCTGGTTGCTGTCGTATAATTCCTGATAGCTTTCTAATTTTTGCTGGATTCTCGTATTGATGTTTTCCATCTTTTTACTTTCCTCTCGCGCGCGGGTTTCTTCTTCTTTTAAATTTAAAGAAGTTTTTTCCAGTTTTGATCTTTCTTTTTGAAGCGTTGCAATAGTTTTATCAAAACGAACTTTGCCTACTTCGATTTTCTTTTTAGCGCGATTTATCAATCCAAACGGAATACCATTTTTTTGAGCAACTTCAAATGTAAAAGAACTTCCGGCTTGTCCTAATGCTAGTTTGTACATTGGCTCTAAGGACTTTTCATCAAACATCATATTCGCATTTGTAGCATATGGAAGTTCGTTGGCAAGAATTTTTAAATTAGAATAATGTGTTGTAATAATTCCGAATGCTTCGCGGTGATAAAACTCTTCAAGGAAAATTTCTGCCAGAGCTCCACCTAATTCAGGATCAGAACCTGTACCAAATTCATCAATCAAAAACATGGTTTTCTTGTTACATTTCTTTAGGAAATAATTCATGTTTTTTAATCGGTAACTGTATGTACTTAGATGATTTTCAATGGATTGATTGTCTCCGATATCAGTCAGGATTCTATCGAATAAAAATGTTTCACTGCGTTCGTGAACCGGAATCAGGATGCCGGATTGCAGCATCAATTGTAACAACCCAACTGTTTTTAAGGAAATTGTTTTACCTCCGGCATTTGGTCCGGAAATTACAATAATTCTATTTTCCTGTTTTAGTTCAATGGTCTGTGGATGCGTAACTTCATTTTTTTGTTTGTTGTTCAGGTATAAAATAGGGTGATACGCTTCTCTGAAAAATAATCTTCTTTCTTCAGTAATGGTTGGGAGTATTCCGTTGATGCGGTTAGCATATTTTGCTTTCCCGGCAACAACATCAATATCGCTTAAAAAGTCTTGATATTCAATTAACAAAGGCAAAAATGGTCGGATTGCATTTGACAATTGTTTTAGAATTCTCGTGATTTCCTCTTTTTCTTCGTACTCAAGATTTGCTAATTCTCTTGAATATTTTAAAGTAGCTTCAGGTTCGATATAAGCGATGCTTCCGGTTTTGGAACTTCCTAAAATAGAACCTTTTACTTTACGACGATACATAGCAAGAACAGCCAAAACACGTCGGTTTTGAACAAAACTTTCTTTAATATCATCTAAATATCCTAATCCATTATATTGAGTTAGAGCCACACCAAAACTTTGGTTTACTTTACCTCGAACCAAATTCATATTCTGGCGAATGCTTAAAAGAGCAGGAGAGGCGTTGTCTTTTATTTCTCCGTATTTGTCTACAATTGCATCGATTAAAGTAATAATCTCTTTTGTTAATTCTACTCTTGATGCTCTGGCATTTAAGTTGGGATAATAATCATCAAATTTTTTTAAGAATGTAAGTAGTACATTTGTCGTAGAGGAAAGCGTTGCAATTTTTCTAAAACTTCCTACTTCCAGAAAACTGTCTTCGATGGCTAAAAACTTAATTTCATGTGTTATGGCATCAAATCCATGATTTGGAATCGCATTATTATTCTGAAAAGAAGAAACATACTCTGATGTTTGCATTAAAGCCTGCATCAAAGTTTCTTTGTCTCTAAATGGGGTTATTTGTAAAGCTTTTTCTTTTCCAATGTCGGTATTGCAACCAGCTGAAATTGTTTCGAGCACTGTTGGAAATTGTAAGTCTTGTAATGTTTTTTCGGTAATACTGATCATTTAATTTCTTTAAGAAAGTACAGGCAAAAATACGAAAATTGTATTATGGAATCCTGTAAAGTTTGAGTCTAATTTTATTGTTTTAAAAAGTATGATTTTACTTAAAAATTGTTGAAATTCGCATAAAAAAATAATTTATGGACGTTAAAATGCATTCTTCCTGGAAACCAGTTCTGAATGAAGAATTTGGAAAACCATATTTCAACGAATTAATTGATTTTGTAAAATCAGAATATGCCACTAAAGTTTGTTATCCAAAAGGCAGTCAGATATTTTCAGCTTTTGATCATTGTCATTTTGATCAGGTAAAAGTTGTTATTATTGGACAAGATCCATATCACGGACCTAATCAGGCAAATGGTTTGTGTTTTTCTGTAAATGACGGAATTCCATTTCCTCCTTCATTATATAATATTTTTAAAGAAATCGAAACTGATTTAAATAAGCCAATACCTCCAACAGGTAATCTGGAGCGCTGGGCAGATCAGGGTGTGTTTCTTTTAAATGCTACTCTTACAGTTAGACAATCTGAAGCAGGGAGCCATCAGGGAAAAGGCTGGGAAAAATTTACTGATGCTGTTATTAAACAGATTTCTGCTGAAAGTGAAAATGTTGTTTTTTTACTTTGGGGCGGTTTTGCTCAAAAGAAAGCGGCATTGATTGATGCTTCTAAACATCATGTCCTAAAATCCGGACATCCTTCTCCTTTAAGTGCAAACAGAGGTTTTTGGTTTGGAAACAAACATTTCAGTCAGACTAACACTTTTCTAAAGTCAAAAGGGCTTAAGGAAATTGAGTGGTAAAATCTTAAAAAAAATCAATGTTTAAAATAATAAACTCCAATAGCTAAAATTAAAGTTATTGGAGTTTTTGTTTATTTTTTGATAATTTCTTCTAAAACAGCTTTCTTTTCATAGTTGACTACTTTGAGAATAATTTCCTGGTTTTTAGCTGTTTTTCCTTCGATAATATAAAGTTTTCCTTTTTTGAAAGGCACATTACTTTGATCAAAATCAACATCACCATAAGTTAAGGTTTTTTTGATATCTGCAGTGTCTACCCACTTTTCATTTAAAGTCTGTATAGCTTTATCTGAATATTGAAAAGGCTTTGTTCTTAGATTGTTTAAAACTCTGGCATTTGGAAAATAGTTGCATCGTGTGTCTTTACCACTAAATACAAGGGCTACAAAAAAGCATCCCATAACAAGACCAATAAGATAATATGCAAAACGGTGTACGAACTTCATGAAATAAAATTTTTGCAAAGGTACATTAAAGTTCCTTTAAAATACAAGTAAATTGATATCGTTGTCCGGTAAATCAAACCATTCGCCAATAGCTTTATTTGTTAGGATTCCATGATATAAATAAATTCCGTTTTTAAGCCCTTTGTTGCATCGGATGGCACTTTCTAAACCACCATCTTCGGCTATCTGATGAAGGTAAGGTGTAAGTATGTTACTTATTGATAATGAGGCTGTTTTGGAGTATCTTGAAGGAATATTAGGAACACAATAGTGTAAAACATTACTTTTTATAAAAGTAGGTTTTTCGTGAGTAGTAACTTCTGAAGTTTCAAAACATCCACCGGTATCAATGCTTACATCAACAATTACAGCGCCTTTCTTCATGTGTTCCACCATTGTTTCGGTTACTATAATCGGGCAACGTTCTTTTCCTCGCATGGCGCCAATAGCCACATCGCAGCGTCTTAAAGCTTTTAATAATGCTTTTTGTTGTACTGTTGAAGTAAAGATTCTCTGACTTAGATTGTTTTGTAAACGACGTAATTTTGTAATAGAATTGTCAAATACTTTTACGTTTGCCCCAAGTCCAATGGCGGTTTTTGCTGCAAATTCTCCAACCGTTCCAGCGCCTAAAATTACAACATCAGTAGGAGGAACTCCGGTAATATTTCCAAACAATAGCCCTTTTCCAAATTCATCAGTAATCATTAATTCGGCAGCAATAAGTATAGAAGCTGTTCCGGCAATTTCGCTTAATGATTTTACAGCCGGATAAGAACCGTCTTCATCTTTGATATATTCGAAAGCTAATGCGGTAATCTTTTTTTGTGCCAAGGCCTCAAAGTAAGATCTTTTTTTTGTTTTTAACTGAATTGCTGAAATGATAATCGTTTCCGGATTTATCATCTCAATTTCTGCTAATGTTGGCGGTTCAACTTTTAATAGAAGCGGACAGCCAAAAACTTTTTTAGTGTCTTTTGTTACTTCTGCGCCAGCATCGGAATATTCCTTATCTGTATAACTCGAACTTTCTCCTGCTCCCGATTCTATCATAACGCGATGCCCCTCATAAGTAAGAGAGTTTACAGCGTCCGGAGTCAGGCAAATACGACGCTCCTGATAACTTGTTTCCTTAGGAATTCCTATAAAAAGCTCTCGCTTAAATCGGCCAATTTCAAGTTTTTCTTCTTGTGGCAACAATTGTTGTTTCGTAAATGGAGTTAAAGTAATTGACATGGATTATGCAAAAAATTAAGGGTACAAATTACGTAAAAAGTTTTAAAATTAGTGCAAAAATTCTCCTAATACTATCATATCATGTTAAGATATTATTTTCTCCATTTTTATATCGGCTCTTTCGTAAACCCCTGTTTCTAAAGGGATTTCTGTAAAGCCATATTTTTTGTATAAATGAATAGCCGGAAGCAAAATTGTATTAGAATATAAAAAGAGTGTTTTTGCATTGTTTTCTTTCGCTGCATTAATGCAGTGTTCAAGAAGTTTGTGACCAACTCCTAATCCCTGAGCATGATCTGAAACAGCCATTTTGCTTAATTCAAATGTTAAATCATTGACTTTCATTAAAGATGCTGTCCCAAGGATTTCATTATTGTATCTGGCATAAAAAATCATTCCGCCTTTATCAATTATTTCTTCTTGCGGGTTTGAAAGTGTTAGTTTGTCTTTTTCTTCTACTTTGAAATATTTTTCAAGCCATGCAATATTCAAGATTTTGATGTACTCTTTTAAGTCTGATGAAAAAGGGATTATTTCTACGTTATTATTATGAAGACTTGTCATAAATGCATTACTTTTTTCAGGAAAGCTCACAAAGAATTTTTCAAAGATTTACAAATTGTTCTGTTTTTTTGTGTTTCTCTATACAACTTTCGTGAGTCTTTATTGTAATTTTAATTCTCTTTTTCCGTCTGCCAATAACTCAATGGTAATTGTAGAAGTTTCTTCCGGAAGTAGATTTGCAATTTTTTCTGACCACTCTATAAAACACCAATTTCCGGAATATAAATAATCATCGACACCCATATCAAGAGCTTCAGTTTCTTTGTTTAGTCGGTAAAAATCAAAATGGTAAACAGTTTGATTGTTAGAAGTATAATACTCATTAACTAAAGAAAAGGTCGGACTGCTTGTCGCATCTGTAACACCTAGACTTTTGCATAATTGTTTGATTAAAGTAGTTTTGCCAACACCCATTTCTCCATTAAAAAGTATTATTTTTTTAGGGTTTGAGTCTAAAATCTGTTGGGCAACTTCCTGAATTTGATCTAATGAAAAAACGATATTCATTGTTATGTTTATTTTTGCCACGAATTTCACAAATTTTCACGAATTAAAATTTATTTTCTTTTAACTTTAAATATAAATCAATGAAAATTTGTGTAATTACGAGGCGACTTTTTTTATTTTGGATTAAAAACTAAGAACGGAATAATCATTTCTTCCAGTGAAATCCCGCCATGTTGATAGGTGTTTTTGTAATAACTGACATAATGGTTGTAATTGTTTACATAGGCTAAAAAGTAATCATTTTTAGCAAAAATAAACGAACTACTCATATTAATAGCTGGTAAACCAATAGTTTTAGGTTCTTTTACAACATAAACATCTTTTTGTTCGTAGGTTAAGCTACGGCCTGTTTTATAACGCAAATTAAGACTTGTGTTTTTGTCTCCCACGACTTTTGACGGGTTCTTCACGTTTATCGTTCCGTGATCTGTGGTTAAGATTAATTTGAAACCTAAAAGCTGTGCCTGCTGAATAATCTCTAATAATGGAGAATTCTTAAACCAGCTTAAAGTTAAGGAGCGATACGCTTTGTCATCTGAAGCCAGTTCTTTTACTACTTCCATCTCTGTTTTGGCATGCGAAAGCATATCAACAAAATTGTACACAACTGTTACTAAATCATTTCCTTTTAAGGCTTTGAAGTTTTCTGCCAGTTTTTTACCACCTGAATAATTGGTGATTTTAAAGTAGTCTTCTTTGATATTTAATCCCAGACGTTTTAACTGTGCCGAAAGAAACTCGGCTTCGTAAAGGTTTTTACCACCATCTTCAACATCATTTTTCCAGTATTGCGGAAATTGTTTTTCCATATCTAAAGGCATTAAACCTGAGAATATGGCATTTCTGGCGTATTGTGTTGCAGTTGGAAGAATAGAGAAATAAGGAACTTCTTTTTCTAATTTATAATAATTAGAAACTACAGTTTCAAAGGATTTCCATTGATCATAACGCAAATTATCAATAACAACAAATAAGATTGGTTTGTCTTTCTTTTTAAGTTCCGGAACTACTAATTCCTTAAATAAATTATGAGACTGAATAGGCTTGTCTGCTTTTGGAGCAAACCAGTCTTCGTAATTTCTTTCAATATATTTTCCGAATTGAGAATTGGCTTCAACTTTTTGAGATTCAAGAATTTCGATCATCGCCTGATCATTGATGTTTTCGAGTTTTAATTCCCAGAAAAGTAATTTTTTGTAAAGTTCAACCCAGTCTTCATAAGAATTAACCATTGCTAATTCCATCGAAATCTTCCTGAATTCCTTCTGATAATCTAAAGTTGTTTTTTCTGAAATCAATCTTGAATCGTCTAAGTTTTTCTTTAAACTCAATAAAATCTGATTTGGATTTACCGGTTTGATTAAATAATCAGCGATTTTAGAGCCAATCGCTTCTTCCATGATATATTCTTCTTCACTTTTTGTGATCATAATCATTGGTATCGCCGATTTTTTTTCTTTCATTTCAGAAAGTGTTTCCAGACCACTCATTCCGGGCATATTTTCATCCAGAAAAACAATGTCAAAATTGTTTTCTTCAAATAGTGCAATAGCATCCAAACCATTGTTGCAAGTGGTTACATCATAGTTTTTTTTCTCCAGAAATAATATATGTGGTTTCAAAAGATCGATTTCATCATCGACCCAAAGTATTTTTATCTTATCCATAAACGAATTTAATTTTAATGCAATTTAGAAGTATAGAACTTAAAAAGTATTAAAAATAGTATAAATTTCAGAATAATGATTTGTGTTTTTTGGATTGAGTAATTTTTTTGTAGCATTATTACTTTAGAAATCAAGAAGATTTAATGTTGATTTTTAAATAAAAAAACTCCAAATCGTTTATAGTTATTTACTTATATTTGTTGACTTAAAAAGAACCAAATAGTGACTCATATCAATAAGTTAAAAATATTCAACGACCCAATCTACGGGTTTATTTCCATCCCGAACGAACTTATCTACGACTTAATTCAGCATCCTTATTTTCAGCGTTTACGCCGCATTTCGCAAATGGGATTGTCGTATTTGGTTTATCCCGGAGCCAATCACACGCGTTTTCATCATGCTTTAGGATGTATGCATTTAATGCAAAAAGTGGTGGATACACTTCGTTTTAAAGGTGTTATAATTTCGCCTGAAGAGGAGAATGCTTTATATATTGCTATTTTACTGCATGATATTGGACATGGGCCTTTTTCGCATGCTATGGAAAAAAGTATTGTTGAAGATGTTAATCACGAAGCGATTTCGTTATTGTTTATGAATCAGCTTAATGATGAATTTAACGGACGATTGAGTTTGGCTATTCAGGTATTTAAAGGAGAATATCACAGAAAATTTATGTTGCAATTGATTTCAAGTCAATTGGATATGGATCGAATGGATTATTTAAAGCGTGATAGCTTTTATACAGGGGTTGCAGAGGGAAATGTAAATTCTGAACGCTTGATTCAGATGATGAATGTAGTTGATGATGTGTTGGTTATCGAAGAAAAAGGAATTTATTCTGTAGAGAAGTTCTTGCTTTCCAGAAGGTTGATGTATTGGCAGGCTTATTTGCACAAAACAAGTCTTGTGGCCGAATTGATTTTGATGAAAGTTTTAAAAAGAGCAAGAGAATTAACTTTAAAAGGTGTAGTATTGCCTTGCAGTGAGCCTCTTTTATATTTTATGAAAAACAGAATCACTCTCGAAGATTTTGATGCTCAAAAACTAGATTTATTTTCTCAACTGGATGACTTTGATATTATTAGCGCTTTAAAAGCCTGGCAAAAACAAAATGATTTTATACTTTCTACTTTAAGTAAAATGATCATTAACAGAGATTTACTAAAAATTAAATTAAGTGCTGATAAAATTTCGATGGAAGAATCTCAGGCTTTAAAAGAGAAATTTGCTAACGAACACCATATTACGCAATTAGAAGCCGGATATTTTATCTTTAGAGGTAAAATAAAAAACCAGGCTTATAGTAAAGAAGCTGAACCGATACGAATTTTGAAAAAAGATAGAACAATTGAGGATGTTGTTGAAGCATCTGATCAGTTGAATTTGAAATCGTTATCTAAATTGGTGACAAAATATTACATCTGTTTTCCAAAACAACTTATCTAAAATTAACATTTAAAATCTATTTTTTATATTTTTGTCGCGATGAAATTTACAGCAGAACAAATAGCAGGAATTTTAGAAGGAGAAGTTGTTGGAAATCCCAATGCAGAAGTTTCTCGGCTATCTAAAATCGAGGAAGGTGAGGAGGGATCTCTTACTTTTTTAGCTAACCCTAAGTATATCAATTATATATACACTACAAAAGCGACCGTTACAATTGTTAATGACAGCTTTATACCAGAACAGGAAATCACGACTACATTAATAAAAGTTGAAGATGCTTATGCCTCTTTTTCAAAACTATTACATTTTTACAATCAGGTAAAATTGAATAAAAATGGAATAGAACCACAATCTTTTATGTCTGAAGGGACTAAATACGGAGAGAATCTGTACTTAGGAAGCTTTAGTTATATAGGACAAAATGTGGTTTTAGGAAACAATGTAAAAATTTATCCAAACAGTTTTATTGGCGATAATGTTATTATTGGAGATAATGTGTTTATTTTTGCCGGCGCAAAAATTTATTCAGAAACTGTAATTGGAAATAATTGCACTATTCATTCTGGTACTATTATCGGTGCAGATGGTTTTGGTTTTGTGCCAAATGAAGAAGGTGTATATAGTAAAGTGCCACAAATTGGTAATGTTATAATTGAAGATAATGTAGATATTGGTGCCAATACTACTATAGACAGAGCAACTCTTGGTTCTACAATAATTAGGCAAGGAGTTAAATTAGACAATCAGATTCAGATCGCTCATAATGTTGAAATTGGTAAGAATACCGTAATTGCTGCTCAAAGTGGTGTTGCCGGTTCTACCAAAATTGGAGAAAACTGTATGATTGGCGGGCAGGTTGGTATCGCAGGCCACTTAATTATAGGAAATAATGTGAGACTTCAGGCACAATCCGGAGTAGCAAGAAACATTAAAGACGATGAAGTTCTGCAAGGAACACCATCACTTGGATATACTGATTTTAATAAATCATATGTTCATTTTAAAAACCTTCCTAAAATTGTTGCCGAAGTTGAAGAAATAAAAAAACAAATAATAAACCCAAAAAATGGAAATAATGGTTAAACAGAAGACCATCAAAAATGAAATTTCACTAACAGGAGTTGGATTACACACTGGGAAAGAAGTTACAATGACTTTTAAACCTGCTCCAATTAATAATGGTTTCACTTTTGTAAGAGTAGATTTGCAAGGTCAACCAGTCATTGAGGCTGATGCTAATTATGTTGTTAATACACAAAGAGGTACAAATTTAGAAAAATTAGGTGTAAAAATTCAGACACCAGAACACGTTTTAGCTGCATTGGTGGGATGTGATCTGGATAATGTTATCATAGAATTAAATGCTTCAGAACTTCCTATTATGGATGGTTCTTCAAAATATTTTGTTGAAGCAATCGAAAAAGCAGGTATCGAAGAACAAGACGCAAGCCGTAATGTTTATGTAGTTAAAGAGGTTATTTCTTTTACTGATGAAGCAACCGGAAGCGAGATTCTTGTTATGCCAAGCGACGATTATCAAGTTACTACAATGGTAGATTTTGGTACTAAAGTTTTAGGTACACAAAATGCTACATTAAAAAGTATAGCAGATTTTAAAAATGAAATTGCAAGTTCAAGAACTTTTAGTTTTTTACATGAATTAGAATCTTTATTAGAACACGGACTTATTAAAGGCGGGGATTTAAATAATGCAATTGTTTATGTAGATAAAGAAATCTCTGAGTCTACAATGGAAAATCTAAAGAAAGCTTTTGGTAAAGATGAAATTTCTGTAAAACCAAACGGTGTTCTGGATAACCTTACATTACATTATCCAAACGAAGCTGCAAGACACAAATTACTTGATGTTATAGGAGATTTATCTCTTATTGGAGTTCGTATTCAGGGAAAAATTATAGCAAACAAACCTGGGCATTTTGTAAATACTCAGTTTGCTAAAAAACTGGCAAAAATTATTAAAATAGAACAGAGAAATCATGTTCCTGTTTATGATTTGAACCAGGAGCCTTTGATGGATATTCACAAAATTATGTCAATGCTTCCTCACAGGCCTCCATTTTTGTTGATTGACAGAATTATTGAAATGTCTGATCGTCACGTGGTTGGTTTGAAAAATGTGACTATGAATGAAAACTTCTTCGTAGGTCATTTCCCGGAAGCTCCGGTAATGCCAGGAGTTTTAATAGTTGAAGCAATGGCACAAACAGGAGGGATTTTAGTTTTAAGTACTGTTCCTGATCCTGAAAATTACTTAACATATTTCATGAAAATTGATAATGTTAAATTCAAACACAAAGTATTGCCGGGTGATACCTTAATTTTCAAATGCGAATTGATTTCTCCAATCAGAAGAGGAATTTGTCATATGCAGGCCAATGCCTATGCAAATGGAAAATTAGTGACCGAGGCAGAATTAATGGCACAAATTGCAAGAAAACAATAATTAATCAAATTTATTGTTTACGTTTGTTGCCCTAAAATTAGATTATTTTAATTTAAAATATAAAATATACAGATGAATCAACCATTAGCATATGTTCATCCTGGCGCCAAAATCGCTAAAAACGTTGTAATAGAGCCTTTTACAACAATTCACAATAATGTTGTTATTGGTGATGGTACTTGGATTGGTTCAAATGTGACCATCATGGAAGGAGCCCGAATTGGTAAAAATTGTAACATTTTTCCCGGAGCTGTAATTTCTGCGGTGCCACAAGATTTAAAATTTGGCGGAGAAGATTCTCTTGCTATTATCGGGGATAATTGTACTATCAGAGAGTGTGTAACGATCAATAGAGGCACAGTTGCTTCAGGACAAACAATTCTGGGTAACAACTGTTTAGTTATGGCTTATGCTCATATTGCACACGATTGTGAGATTGGAAATAATGCTATTATTGTAAACGGTGTTGCTTTAGCAGGTCACGTAGTAGTTGGTAATCATGCTGTTATTGGTGGTTTGGCTGCGATTCACCAATTTATTCACATTGGAGATCACGCTATGATTTCTGGTGGATCTTTGGTTAGAAAAGATGTACCTCCTTATACAAAAGCAGCAAAAGAGCCATTATCATATGTTGGAATTAATTCAGTTGGTTTAAGAAGAAGAGGTTTTAGTACTGAAAAAATTAGAGAAATTCAGGAAATTTACAGAATTTTATACCAAAAGAATTATAATACAACGCAGGCTTTAAGTATTATTGAAGCTGAAATGGAAGCTACTCCTGAGAGAGATGAAATTTTAGATTTTATCAGAAATTCATCACGAGGAATTATGAAAGGATATTCAGGAAATTATTAAAATATAAAGTTTAATTGTTTATTTGTTTAATCGTTTAATCGAAAAAAACAGTTAAACGATTTTGCGATTCAACAAAAAACAAATAAAATAAAAACAAATGGCATCTACATCAGATATTAGAAACGGATTGTGTATTAAATTTAATCACGATATCTATAAAATTATTGAATTTCTTCACGTTAAGCCTGGAAAAGGTCCAGCTTTCGTAAGAACAAAATTAAAGAGTTTAACTTCAGGTAAAGTATTAGATAATACTTTTTCAGCAGGTCATAAAATTGACGTTATTCGAGTTGAAACACATACATTCCAGTTTTTATATCCAGAAGGAGACGAATTTCATTTTATGAATGCTGAAACTTTTGAGCAGATTTCTTTAAACAAAAATATCTTAGATGCTCCGGATTTATTAAAAGAAGGAACAAACGTAATGGTACAGATTAATACTGAAACTGATTTACCTTTATCAGTAGATATGCCAACATCTGTAATTTTAGAAGTTACTTACGCTGAGCCAGGAGTTAAAGGAAATACAGCTACAAATGCTACTAAATCTGCTACAGTAGAAACTGGTGCATCTGTAAACGTTCCTTTGTTTATCAACGAAGGCGATAAAATTAAAATCGATACAGCTTCAGGTTCTTACATGGAGCGTGTAAAAGAGTAGATTATTAATTAAGATAATTTGTCAATGAGTCAATTAGATAGATTTTGAATAGGCATATTTTGAATATTCATTTTTCTAACTGACTCATTTTCTAATTGACACATTTTCTAATTGACAAATTTTCTAATTAAAAAATATGAAATTTCCAAAGATTCATTCTTTACAAGAAATTGCAAATTTGCTTCAGTGCGAATTTATTGGTGACGCGAACTTTCCGGTTTCAGGCATGAACGAGATACATGTAGTTGAGCCGGGAGATATTGTTTTTGTTGACCATCCTAAATATTATGATAAAGCTTTACAATCAGCTGCTACTATTGTTTTAATTAATAAAAAAGTAGATTGCCCGGAAGGCAAAGCATTGTTGATATCTGATGATCCTTTCAGAGATTTTAATACCCTGACCAAACATTTCAGGCCTTTTCAGGCTACAAACGTAGCAATTGCTCTTTCTGCAACTATTGGAGAAGGAACAGTTGTGCAGCCTAACTGTTTTATTGGAAACAATGTTACAATTGGGAAAAACTGTTTGATTTATCCAAATGTTACGATTTACGATCACACCGTAATTGGAGACAATGTAATTATTCATGCCGGAACTATTTTAGGAGCAGATGCATTTTATTACAAAAAGCGTCCTGATGGTTTTGATCAGTTAATTTCGGGTGGAAGAGTTGTTATTGAAAATAATGTTGGTATTGGAGCCCTTTGTACTATTGATAAAGGAGTTACTGGTGACACAACAATTGGTGAAGGGACAAAACTAGACAATCAGGTACATGTTGGTCATGATACAGTAATAGGCAAGAAATGTCTAATTGCTTCTCAAACCGGTATTGCTGGTTGTGTTATTATAGAAGATGAAGTAACAATCTGGGGACAAGTTGGTACAACAAGTGGTATCACCATAGGAACAAAAGCTGTAATTATGGGGCAAACAGGTGTTACAAAATCGGTTGAAGGTGGAAAATCGTATTTTGGAACCCCAATCGAAGAGTCCAGAGAAAAGTTAAAACAATTAGCTAATATCAAGAAGATTCCTGAAATTCTAAATAAATTGAAGTAATATGTCTATAAAAGAATTTGTTCAAAAATTTTATAAGTCGGATGCCTTAATTGATAGCGAAATCATGAAAACTTATTTGCATACTGATGTAAAGTTGGATTGGAACAGCACTAAAGGATTAATCGAAATGGATTATAATTCGATGTTGGATATGGCAAATGAATTAAGTCGTGCTTATGTGCGTTCTAAAGTCAGAATTAGCCATATTATTGCCGAAGATGACTTGGTTTCAATACGATATTCTCATTTTGTGAAAACGATTGAGAACCCAAGAGAAGAGATGTTATTAGCTCATTTTGCTACAATTTGGCAAATAAAAGACGATAAATTATATCGCGGTTTTCAGATGAGTCAATTTTCTTAATTTTTTTGACGACAAAAAGGTTAAAATACGTTACAAAACCTTACTTTTGCATCACAATTTTAAAAACTACATAAAATATATATCATGAGTGTTTTAGTTAATAAAGATTCCAAAATAATTGTTCAAGGATTTACAGGAAGCGAAGGAACTTTCCACGCTTCTCAAATGATTGAGTACGGTACTAATGTTGTTGGTGGTGTTACTCCTGGAAAAGGAGGAAGCAGCCATTTAGATCGTCCGGTTTTTAATACAGTAAAAGATGCTGTAGATCAGGCTGGAGCAGATACATCTATCATTTTTGTTCCGCCAGCTTTTGCTGCTGATGCAATTATGGAAGCTGCTGATGCTGGAATTAAAGTAATTATTGCTATTACAGAAGGAATTCCTGTAGCAGATATGATTAAAGCAAATAATTATGTTAAAGAAAGAAATTCTAGATTAATCGGGCCAAACTGTCCAGGGGTTATTACTCCGGGTGAGGCTAAAGTTGGAATTATGCCAGGTTTCGTTTTCAAAAAAGGAACTGTTGGTATCGTTTCTAAATCTGGAACTTTAACTTACGAAGCTGCTGATCAGGTTGTAAAACAAGGTTTAGGAATTACTACAGCTATTGGTATTGGTGGAGATCCAATTATTGGAACTACTACTAAAGAAGCTGTTGAATTATTAATGAATGATCCTGAAACTGAAGCAATCATTATGATTGGTGAAATTGGAGGTCAGTTAGAAGCTGATGCTGCTAAATGGATCAAAGCTGATGGTAACCGTAAGCCAGTTATTGGTTTTATCGCTGGAGAAACTGCTCCTGCTGGTAGAACAATGGGTCACGCAGGTGCTATTGTTGGTGGTTCTGATGATACTGCTGCTGCTAAAAAACAAATCATGAGAGACAACGGAATTCACGTTGTTGATTCACCAGCAGAAATTGGTAAAAAAGTAAAAGAAGTATTAGAATAATTTCCGGATATTCGAAATAACAAATTTCAAAAAAGTCTCAATATTTGTTGAGACTTTTTTACATTTT
The DNA here is from genome assembly GCF_001602525.1 of Flavobacterium chilense. Taxonomy (GTDB): domain Bacteria; phylum Bacteroidota; class Bacteroidia; order Flavobacteriales; family Flavobacteriaceae; genus Flavobacterium; species Flavobacterium chilense. The sequence goes on along the minus strand of NZ_LSYT01000001.1, from coordinate 552,221 downwards.
TAAAATACTGAGGCGTAAACAGAAAATAACTCAGCATCTTAGAACCTCAGTATCTCAGAAGCTTAAAAAAGAAATATGTACAAAGAATTAGAAAAATTTAAAGTAAGCAATAGTTTTACTTTTACTGTTGAAGATAGTTTAGAGCAAACCTGTAATGCGCCAGAGGGGAGTGCAGGTATTTTTGTTGTTTATGCTGTTGAAGGTGTCGCAAAAGAATTAATCATGGTAGGTTCTACAGGAACTGTTCAAAACGACGGAACTTTAAAAAGTAAAAATGGCGGTTTGTATGACAAAATTGTAAACGGACACCAATTTGCTAAAACAGGAAGAAAATACTCCTGGCCAGCACAAATGAAATTAGAAAACATTACTGCTTTAGAAGTGGTTTGGTATGAAACTTTTAATGCAGATGTAAAAGCAATTCCAACTGCTGTTGAAGGACAAGTTTTACAAAATTTCTTAGATGAAAATGGAAAATTGCCAAGATGGAATGTAGCTTTCTAAAAGCTATTTCAATAAAATTATCAAAAGCCTTGCTATGTATTTAGTAAGGCTTTTTTGTTTGTATTTTTTTCAGGATTTAAGAATGAAAATAACCGAAGAATCTAAAAATATAAAATAATGTTAAAAAAAAGCCAAAAAAAGACAGTAATAAAATCTTACATAATTTAATATTTTTTAAATATTAATATATTTTTTATTTAGGCGCAACCCGCCGTAGATCAATAAAAACGGGGCATTTTCTATGTTATATGATTGCTTGTTGTGTGTAAAAAAATTGGTTTTATATATTTGCTTTTATATATTTATCGCACACAACTAAAGAATAATGTTAAAATAACGTATTCTTTATGTTAAAATGAAGTGCTTATTTTCAAGAATACAACCGCAGACCAATATGAAGACCAAAATTTTACAATTAAAAACTTTTGATGATATTACGCTTTGGAATAACTTAAAAGATGGGGATGAAAAATCTTTCTCAACACTGTTTGAGAAGTATTATGCAGATTTAGTTAATTATGGAAACTCACTATCTTCTTATGGTGAAAAAGTCCAGGATTGCGTGCAGGATGTTTTTACTGATATTTGGGTTTATCGAAGCGGATTACAAAGTTCAGTTGTGGTAAAAGCATATCTCTTGTCCAGTGTACGTAAGCGAATTGCACGTTTACACGAACGTGATCGTATTTTTCGAAAAGCTACAACTACAGATGCTGTGGAATTTCTTCTGGAGTTTTCGGTTGAATATGATCTCATTGATGATGATGCTGTGACCAAAGAAAAAGTAATTCATTTGAATAATCTGCTAAATAATTTGCCCGCCCGTCAAAAAGAAGCTTTATATTTAAGATATCATCAGGGATTATCTGTGGAGCAGATTGCTGAATTATTAGACGTTAATTATCAATCAGCTAATAATCTGTTACACCGCGGTTTACTTACACTTCGTAAAGATTGGAAAGGAAGTCTTTCATTGATTATTTTACTCTTTTCAACTGCTTGTTAAATTTAGTTTAAAAAAAAATTAAAAAAAAGTGAAAAAAAATTCCATTTTGGTGAGTATATAAATAGAAAGCTGTCCTCTATGTTTTTGTAACCTTATTTTTAGATGCAAAAACGTAATAAATATACCGAAATAGAAGATTTTTTATCTGACGAATCATTCCAGTCATGGATTTTGTTTAAAATCGATGAAGATGGTTGGGAAGAATGGACTTTAGAAAGCCGCCAGCGTGCCAAGTTGGTAGAGGATGCAAGGCTATTATTGCTAGCGATGAAAGTGCCTAAACCAGTGCTTTCTGCACCAGATCTTCATAATGCTTTGCAAGCTACCTGGATTAAAATTGAAGAAAAAGAAATCCAGAATTATTCTGATCGAAATTCAAGAATATTATATTTAAAAAAATACCTTCTTAGAGGAGTTGCTGCTGCCTTAATTGTTGGCTTGACTTCAGTTTGGGTTTATAAAAATCAATATAAAACAGACAATATAGTAGTTACCTACAAACAACTTATTGACGATAACAATGAAGGATTGGTTGAGCAAACCAATAATTCAGATAAACCGCAAATCATTACATTATCTGATGGTAGTTCGGTTTTGTTACAACCTAATAGCAAATTAAGTTATCCTAAAATCTTTACCGGAAACGAAAGAAAGGTGTATTTATCCGGCGAAGGTTTCTTTGAAATTAGTAAAAATCCTAAAAAGCCTTTTTTTGTTTACGCAAACGAAATCGTTACCAAGGTAGTTGGAACTAGTTTTAGAGTTAAAGCTTATTCTGATCAGCCTGATGTTGAAGTTCTTGTTCGCACCGGTAAAGTTAGGGTAAAATCGAATAGTCTTGTGGCTCAATCAGATCAGGACGAAGTGGTTTTGTTACCTAACCAGGCATTACGGTTTCAGCGGAGTGACTTAAGCTTTAATAAAATTACAAATATTACTCAGGATCAGACATTAGTGCGTAATACAGGTAATATTGAACAGTTGAGTTTTGAATTTACAGATATTCCGGTATCACAAATCTTTGAGACGATTCAGCAAGCCTATCTGGTAGATATTGATTATCCTAAAAATAAACTTAAAGATTGTCACCTTACCACTTCACTTAGCGATCAGCCTTTAATGGAAAAGCTTAAAATAGTATGTAATAGTATTGGTAATAATACCAGTTTTGAAATGAATGGAAATCAGATTATTATAACATCTGACGGATGTAACTAATTCTTTTGTGTAACTGTAATTATACATTAGAATTAAAATTTAGAAATGCAAAAAAACAACCAGAATAATCCAAACTAAACCAAAAAGTAAAAGCCTATGTAAATGAAAAATGCAGAAAAAAAGTGCCGAAATGCTGTAACATTTTCGACACTTAAATGATTTGAATTACTCTCTGTAAAGAGCAATTCGTAACGTTTCTTAAAATACACTCAAACAGTATTAATCAAAACAATCCAAAATTATGAAAAAACCAGTTGTTAAACAACGATTACTCCATCGAATCATGAAAATAACACTATTTCAGTTTGTTCTGGCGCTTGTGTTTTCAAGTGTTGCCATGGCAAATAATGTAAATGGGCAAAAAAAATTAGATACCAAGGTTACCATAAATGTCGCTAATTTAACTTTAGACAATGCATTGTCTAAATTGGAGAAATCTGCTCATGTAAAATTTTCGTACAACTCAAGACTGCCTCAGCTTGCTCAAAAAGTAAGTATAGAAGCAAATGAGGAAGTACTATCAAGTGTTCTAAACAGAATTTTAATTCCTTTTAATATTACATATACAGAGGTTAGTAATCAAATTGTACTTCAAAAAAGCGCAGCTACTGATCCGTTTGCAAATACAGAAGCTAATAATTCGTTATTCGAAATATTAACAGCAGGTCCTGTTATCAAAGGTATAGTTACAGATTCAAACGGAAGCCCGCTTCCTGGAGCTACAGTAATGGTTAAAGGAACTAAAATTGCTGTACTTACTGATTTTGACGGTAGATTTACTATAGAAGTCCCTGCTAATAATGACAGACTTGTAATTTCTTATGTTGGAATGGAGTCTAAAGAAATTGGAATCGCAAATGTTAATCCAACAATTGTTTTAAGCGAAGAAGGACAAAACCTAAAAGAGGTTGTAGTAACTACAGGTTACGAAAAAACATCTAAAAGAACTTTTACAGGAGCTATCAGTAAAATTTCAGGTGCTGAATTAAAAGTTGATGGTGTTGTAGATGTAAGTAGAATGATCGAAGGGAAAGCTGCAGGGGTTACGGTACAAAACGTTACCGGATCTTTTGGTTCGACTCCTAAAATTACAGTTCGTGGATCATCTTCTATTTTTGGAGATACAAAACCTTTATGGGTTATTGACGGAGTAGTTCAGGAAGATATTATCAATGTTTCATTTGCAGATTTGGCTTCAGGAAATTCAGCAACATTATTAAGTTCTGCAGTAGCAGGATTAAATGCTAATGATATTTTGAGTATTGAAATTCTTAAAGATGCATCGGCTACATCTATTTACGGTTCAAGATCATTAAATGGAGTTGTAGTTGTAACAACCAAACAAGGGCGTAGAGATTCACCTTTAAAAATTAGTTATTCTGTTGAAAATACAGTTAGAGCAGTACCAAGTTATACACAATATGATATTTTGAATTCTCAGGAATCCATGAGTATTTTTCAGGAAATGAGAACAAAAGGTTACCTTAGTCAAAGTGGCTCATTATTAGCTAGATTTAGTGGTGTTTATGGTATTTTGGCGAAAGAAATTAATCGCTATGATGAAACAAGCGGCCAATTTGGTGTTAAAAATGATCAACCTTACATTAATGAATTCTTGAAGAAATATGAATTAGCAAATACAGATTGGTTCAAAGTTTTATTCAGACCTTCTATTACACAAAGTCACTCATTAAGTTTTTCTGGTGGAGGAAAAAATAATACTTTCTATGCCTCTTTAGGATTTTACACAGATCCGGGTTGGACTTTAGCAGATAATGTTAAACAGTTATCTTCTAATATTAAAGGTACATTTTATATCAATGACAGGTTAAATATTACATTATCGACTCTTGCATCTGCACGTGATCAGCAAGCTCCGGGAACTTATGAAAGTAAAGATGATACTGTATACGGACAAGTAAGCAGAGATTTTGACATTAACCCATTTAGCTATGCTTTAAACACTAGTAGAACCTTAAGGCCTTACAATGAAAGTGGTAATTATGAGTATTACCAAAATAACTGGGCGCCAATGAATATTCTTAACGAATTGAAAAATAATACACTTGGAATAAAAGTAAAAGACATTCGTTTTCAGGCTGATTTAGAATATAAAATCAACAAACACTTAACTTATAACTTTACAGGTTCTGCACGTTATGCTAATACATCAAGAGAGCACAGAGTTTACGAGGGATCAAATGTAGTAGGAGCATATAATGCCGGAGTAGGAACTTCATTAAATACACAAATTCAAAAAGATAACGTGTTCTTGTATCAAAATCCAAATGATTTAACAGCACCTAAAATTTCTGTATTACAAAACGGTGGATTTTTGCGAAAATTTAGTGATGATATGACTTCATACAATGTTAGAAATAGTGTTACTTACAGAAATACATTTAATGATAAACATGAATTAGAAGGGTTCTTTGGTACAGAGTTTAGATCAGTAGACAGAAACAATGACAACTTTACTGCTGCAGGAATACAATATGGGGAAGGACTTAATGCTTTTGTTGATCCTAAAATGATTGAGAAAATGGTAAATGAAGGAAACTCTTATTATAATTTTGGTGCAGAAAGAGAGCGTACTGTAGGTTTCTTTGGTAAACTTGGATATACATACGATCGTCGTTATACAGGATCTATTACAGGTCGTTATGATGGATCTAACAGACAAGGTGATACTGGTTCTTCAAGATGGTTGCCTACTTATACTATAAGTGGAAAATGGAATATTAAAGAAGAAAAATTCATGAAGAATGTAGAATCTGTTAATACTTTGGCACTTAGAGCTTCTTATGGTTTAACAGCAACAGCAGGACCAGCAACAAATTCATTGGCCATTTATAAAAGTTTTATCTCAAACCGTTTCGCTACTGGTGATAGAGAAAACGCAATTCGTATTGAAGATTTACAAAACAAAGATTTGACCTGGGAAAAACAATTCGAAACGAATCTTGGTTTAGACCTTGGTATGTTCAGAAACAGAGTACAACTTACAGCAGATGTCTATAGCCGTAAAGCGTTTGATTTGATTGATTATGTTATTACATCTGGTGTTGGTGGTGAAGATGTTAAAATGGGAAATAATGCAGATATGGAAACTAAAGGTATTGAACTTGGTTTTACAACTCAAAACATTGTTTCAAAAGACTTTAAATGGTCTACTACATTAAACTTCTCTATTTATGATCAAAAAGTAACAAAATTGGCGAATAAACCGTCTGTATTTGATTTAATTGCAACAAACGGAGGTAATACAGTAGGACACCCTAGAAACTCATTATATTCTTATCAGTTTACAGGATTGAACAATCAGGGATTACCAACTTTTAAATTACAGGATGGTGCTGAAAACAATATTACAGATGCTAACTTTCAGGACACTAAGGATGTTACGAAGTATTTGAAATACGAAGGATCTGTTGAGCCTAATAAATCTGTAGGTCTAGCTAATACAGTAACTTACAAAAACTGGTCTTTATATGTATTTTTTGTAGGATCAGGAGGTAATAAAATAAGATTGAACCCTGTGTATAGTAATGCATACACTGATCAGACTGTTTTTACTAAAGAATTCGCTAACAGATGGATCAATCCAGGTGACGAGAATTATACTAATGTACCTGTTATTGCAGATCAATTGTTAAATAGAAACTATGGACCGAATGATTTAAGAATTGCTTACAATACTTATAATTATTCTGATGTTAGAATTGCCAATGGTGATTTTGTAAGATTGAAAAACATATCACTAGGCTGGGAGTTTCCAAATGATTTTAAGAAAAAGTTAGGGGTAAGTACTTTTAATTTAAAAGGGTCTGCAGTTAATCCATGGTTAATTTATTCAGACAAAAACTTACACGGTCAGGATCCTGAATTCCGTAATACAGGAGGGGTAGCTTTCCCAATTACGGCACAATATACTTTTGCAATAAACCTTTCATTCTAATAATAAAATTGATTATGAAAAATATAAAAATAACACTATCATTAGTAGTACTGCTTGGTTTTAGCAGTTGTGATAATTTTCTTTCAGAAGTACCAGATAACAGAACACAAATTGATACTCCTGAAAAAATATCAGAATTATTAGTTACAGCTTATCCTACTGCTACTTATTTTGCAATAGCTGAAGCAATGTCAGATAATGTATTCGATACTGAGATTACAACTACAGATAAGAAAAATCAAGACAGTTTCAACTGGGAAATGCAAACCCAAATTGATACCGACAGTGAAAACTCATTCTGGACAGGGTCGTATGCAGCAATTGCTGCTGCAAATCAAGCCTTGGATGCTATTGAAAAATTAGGAAATCCGGCTAGCCTGAATCCACAAAAAGGAGAAGCGTTACTCGCAAGAGCTTACAATCATTTTATGCTTGTTTCGTTATGGGCAAACCGCTACAACCCGTCAACTGCTTCAACAGATTTAGGGGTTCCTTATATTACAAAACCTGAAACAGTTTTGTTGGCACAATACAAGCGTAATACAGTTAAAGAAGTTTTTGACTTTGTAGAGCAGGATATTAAAGAAGGTATGAAATATTTAACCAATGAGTATAAAGAGCCTAAATACCATTTTAATATTAATGCAGCAAAAGCTTTTGCTTGTCGTTTTTACTTAATAAAAGGAGACTGGGACAAAGTACTTGAATTTTCAGAAAGCCTTGGTTCCAAGCCAATAAACATTAGAAATTATACAGCTTTTAATGCTGTTGCTTTTGCTCAAATGCCTATTGAATACTCAAAAGCAGAACAAGAAACTAATTTATTGATAGACTACCCGTATTCGATTGCAAACAGAGCAGGTGCATACAGATTCGCTCTTGCAGGAAACAGATCAGATGAGATATTAGGAACTTCTGCCAATATGTGGGGAAAACAAAATCTAATCAGTGCCCGAATCCAATGGTATAGTGGTATGATAGTAGGAGTACCAAAACTTTATGAATATTTTAAGTATACTAATTTAACATCACGTACTGGTAATCCATACACGGCAACAGTATTATTTAGTAATGACGAATTGTACCTGAATCGTATTGAGGCGTTAGTAATGAAAAATAGAATGGCAGAAGCTAATACTGAATTAGGTTACTTTTTAGGAACCAGAACATCAGGTTACAACGCTACAACAGACAAATTGAATGAAACTATTGTAGCTGCTAAATATCCTGTAATAGCTAATGAATTTACACCTTTCTACGATTTAACTCCAACTCAGGCTACTTACATTAAGGCTATTGCTGAAGCTAGAAGAAAAGATTTTATCCGTGAAGGTCTTAGATGGTTTGATATTAAACGTTTTAATCTTGTAGTGGTACACAACACACTTCAATTTGGTAAAGTGGTACGAAATAATGTTTTAGAAAAAGATGATAAACGAAGAGCATTACAAATTCCGCTTAGAGCATCTGATAATGGTATTGAAAAAAATCCTAGATAAATTTTTAATAGTAAATAGTATGAAAATAGTAAAAATATACAAAACAGTAATGATAGCAGGAGTTTTGCTTCTTGCTTCTTGCGCTCAGGAGACTCAGCCAAAAGAAAGTCAATTTGATTTTTCTGCACCGGCTAAAACAGATTTAGATAAATGGATTGGTACTACTTTCTTAGACCCATATAATATTAATGTATATTATGAGTGGAATCAAAATCTGGTTGACAACAGTAAGTATTTATACCCTCCTCAAGGAGCAAAAGTTCAGCCGGCAATGGAAGTGGTTAAAAAAATCTGGATTGATAGTTATACCACTATTGGAGGAGTAAATTTTGTTAAGAAAATTGCACCCAGAGAATTTGTACTTGTTGGAGGTGTTAATTTAAATACAAACAATACAGTAACATTAGGTCTTGCAGAAGGTGGTCAGAAAATTACTCTTTTTCAGGTAGATTATCTGAACAAAAAAGACCGAGCATGGGTAACAGAATTTATTCATACTATTCAGCATGAATATGTGCATATTTTAAACCAGACTAAACCTTTTGATGAGCAGGCCTGGTCAAAGTTAACTCCATCAGGATATACTTCAAGCTGGTATACAGAAGCAACTGCTACTTCAAGATCATTAGGTTTTGTAACAAGTTATGCACGACTAAACATTTATGAAGATTTTGCTGAAACGGCTTCTACAATATTAACGAGTTCAAAAGCAGAATGGGACGCTCTGTTAGCTGGTGTTACAGATGCTACTGCAAAAGCGAATATTAAAGCAAAAGAAGCACTTGTAGTAAAATACTATAAAGATGCTTTTAATATGGACTTTTATGCTTTAAGAGATGAAGCTCAAAAAAATACAGATGCTGTAATTAATAATTAAGGACAATAATTTTTTTATAAAAATCAATATTATGAAAGCAAAAAATATATACACGTACTTAATGATTTCTTTGGCAGTTTTGCTATTGGCGTCATGTACAAGCCCTGAAGTAGAGGCTAAATTTGATCAAAATGCTACTGATCGACTAAGTAGTCGTCAAAAAGAGCTAAATGATGTGCTACTTTCATCATCAGAAGGATGGAAAGCGGTTTATTATACAGATAGTACACAGTTAGGAGGATGGACACATTTGTTTAAATTTTTACCTGGAAAAAAAGTTGATATGGCATCAGATTTTAATAGTGATACAAATACCTATACAAGTCAATATGATATTCAGGTAGGAAGCACTGTAAGTTTGGTTTTTACAACACAAAACAGAATACATCTTTTATCTGATGCGAATAATTATCCAACAGCGGCACTTAAGGCAAAAGGTTATTTAGGAGATTTTCAGTTTTTTTATTATGGACAAAAAAATGGTGATATCATTTTTAAAACTAACAGGAATGGTTATGAGTTGCGTTTTGTAAAAGCAACAGCAAAAGACTGGACTGATTTACCTAAAAATACGCCAATTATTAAGAACATAACTGGCGACATGTTTAGTCCATTATATCGATTGTTAGAAACAAATGATGGAACCGCAATCCATAAATTTGATTTTGACTACAATGCTAACGCTCGTTTTGGTACGGCAACATCTTTAGAACCAGGTAGTTTAGAAGCCTATGATTTAGACTTTGCATTTACACCAACAGGTGCTGTTTCAAAACTTCCAGTTATAGTAAAAGGTCAGAAACTTACTAATTTTGTTTATGACAGTGCAACTAATAATTTTATTGCTACAGGAACAAATGGAGTTAGTGCAACAATTAAGTATACAAATGCGCCACCTACAATAACGGATGATTACAAACTTTTATTAAGTGGAAAAGGTAATCCTTATAAATATTTTGGTTATATCCCGGCTAATTTAGCTACAGCTCCTACCACAACGGATTATTTTAGATATTTAGTAGCCAGAGCAAATGCAGCATTACCAGCAAACCAGTCAATTGCCAGCATTTATCTGTATTTTAATACAACTGCAAATCAGACTTATATTAGTTATAATTTCAATGGAGGAAAAGCATCTATAAATCATGTTGTAAAATCAACAGAAGATGCTGTAAATAAAACTATAATTCTTACACATGATTTTTGGGCTGGAGGAATCACAAGCACTCCTAGTTACTTAAAAGAAATTGATGATCAATTTACAAATGCAAAAGGACTGTATGTTAAAAAAGAAAATTTTAAAATTACATATAGTAATGTTATTTACACTTTTACAAGTGCATCTAGTAGCTTTAGGATGACATCATATGTGATAAATTAATTTTTATTTTATTTTATTTTTATTTTGAATTAAACAGCTCAATTTTTTGAGCTGTTTTTTTGTTTTAAGTATAACGAAGATTATAAGTCAAATTTTAGATTACAAATTTTATTAAACGGTCAAATACTCTATATTTGTATTTCAAAAAATAAAAACGAATACCTTAATATGAAATTACTAGAAGGAAAAGTAGCTATCATTACTGGCGCAAGCCGCGGAATTGGAAGAGGAATTGCTGAAGTTTTTGCTAAACATGGAGCAAATGTAGCTTTTACTTATAGCTCATCTGTAGAATCGGCTCAGGCTCTTGAAGCCGAATTAAACGGTTTAGGAGTAAAAGCAAAAGGATACCAATCGAATGCAGCCGATTTTAATGAAGCACAAACTTTTGTAGATGCTGTTTTGGCTGATTTTGGAACAGTTGATATTTTAATTAATAACGCAGGAATTACAAAAGATAATTTGTTAATGCGTATGTCTGAAGCTGATTTTGATCAGGTTATTGATGTAAACTTAAAGTCAGTTTTTAACATGACAAAAGCCATTCAGAAGACATTTTTAAAACAACGTGCAGGTTCTATTATCAATATCAGTTCTGTAGTAGGGGTTTCCGGAAATGCAGGACAAACAAATTATGCAGCTTCTAAAGCAGGTGCAATTGGTTTTACAAAATCAGTAGCATTAGAATTAGGTTCTCGTAATATTCGTTGTAATGCAATTGCTCCGGGATTTATCGAAACTGAAATGACCGCAAAATTACCGGAAGATGTAGTAAAAGGATGGAGAGACGGAATTCCGTTAAAACGTGGCGGAACTACAGAAGACGTTGCAAATGCTTGTCTTTTCCTGGCTTCAGACATGAGTGCTTATATTACCGGACAAGTACTAAATGTATGCGGAGGAATGCTTACCTAATAAGTTAATTGTTGATGGTTTGTTGTTTATTGTTCTACAACCAAAAACTATAAACTCAAAACTATAAACAGAATATATATGACTACAAACACGATTCTATTATTATTACTTTCTTTAGTAATAGCGGGTGGGTTATCGTATTTTCAATATTTTTTTAAAGCCAAAAACAAATCCAATGTGATTTGGTTTTTGGCTTTTTTACGTTTCCTGGCTATTTTTGGACTATTGGTTTTATTGATAAACCCCATAATGACTAAAAATTCGCTGGAAATTACCAAAATACCTTTGGCAATTGCAGTTGACAACTCAAGCTCTATTACAGCTTTAAAATCAGATAAAAAAGCGACAGAATTATATCAAAAATTAATTTCGAATCCGGCGCTTAAAGAAAAATTTGAAATTCAGTCTTATGAATTTGATGCTGATTTTAAGCCTTCAGATAAATTTGATTTTAAAGGAAAGCAAACCAATCTTGACGAAGTTGCCAAAAACTTAAAAAGCATCAATAAAAATCTGATTTTTCCAACAGTTATTATTACAGACGGAAATCAGACTACAGGAAACGATTATGTATATCGTTTTGATCCTGTTAATAAAGTTTATCCTTTGGTTGTAGGAGATACAACTACTTTTCTTGATCTAAAAATCAATCAGCTTAACGTAAATAAGTACGCTTTTCATAAAAATAAATTTCCGGTAGAAGTATTTTTACAATATGCCGGAGATAAAAGTACAAATGCTGATTTTACCATTACACAAGGAAATACTGTAGTAGCAAAGGAGAAAGTTTCTTTTTCAGCTTCTAAAAAAACAGCCACTTTAAATTTACTTTTACCTGCTGATAAGGTAGGATTACAAATTTATAAAGCCAGTATTTCATCTGGTTCAAAAGAAAAAAACGGCTACAACAATATCAAAAATTTTGCAGTTGAAGTTATTGATCAAAAGTCAACAATTGCAATAGTTTCTTCTATAAATCATCCCGACATTGCAGCTTTAAAACGTTCAATTGAAGTTAATACACAGCGTAAAGTAATTTTGGTTAAACCAAATGATATTAGTCAGTTGCAGGAAGTGTCTGTTTTGGTTTTATATCAGCCAACTACCGCTTTTAAACCTATTTTTGATAACAACAAATTAGCAGGAATCAACACCTTTATAATAACAGGAACCAACACCGATTTTAATTTTTTAAACCAACAACAAAATAATTTGGTTTTTAAAATGAGCGGACAAAGAGAAGATTATTTATCCGAGTTTCAGTCTCAGTTTAATTTATTTGCGATAGATAATATTGGTTTTGAAAACTTCCCTCCATTACAAAATCTATTTGGAACCATTACAACAAACGGAAATGTATCTGTTTTGCTTTCATCTAAAATCAGAAATGTTGCAACAAATGCTCCTTTGCTGGCTTTCGCCGAAAATCAGGAAAAACGAACCGCTTTTCTTTTAGGAGAAAATAGCTGGAAATGGCGTTTACAAAGTCATATAGACAATCAGTCATTTGAAAAATATGATGTATTTGTAGATAAGATTATTCAATATCTGGCTTCAACAACTTCAAGGAAATCTTTGGTAGTAACGCATGAAAGTTTTTATAATTCAGGAGAAGCCATAGTAATCAACGCGCAGTATTTCAATAAAAATTATGAATTTGACGAAAAAGCCAGGCTTACTATTACAGTTACAAACGCCGAAACAAAACAATCCAAAAATTATGATCTGTTAAAAGGTAATAATTCTTTCTCTGTAAATCTCGACGGATTAGCTACAGGCAAATATAATTTTACCGTAAAAGAGTTAAATACAAATACTTCTTATTCCAGTCATTTTGAGATTTTAGATTTTGATATTGAAAAACAATTTGTAAATCCTGACGTTGCAAAATTGAAACAACTTGCTTTGCAAACCAATGGAAAAGCTTTTTTTGAAAATCAGGCTGATGATCTAATTCAACAACTCTTAGAAAATAAAGAATATAAATCAATCGAAAAGAATGTTTCAACAAAAACTCCTTTAATTGATTGGGTTTGGCTGCTAATTTTTATTGCAACTTTCTTAACGACTGAGTGGTTTGTTAGAAAATATAATGGTTTACTTTAAAAAGTTGCAGAGATTCATAGGGGCAAAGGTTCAGAGTTTTTGATTAATCTGAAACCTGAAACTTTAAACTTGAAACTTGAAACAAAAAAAACTATAATTATGGATTTTAGGCTAAAAGTATTTCACACCGTTGCACTTCGTCTTAATTTTACAAAAGCAGCAACAGAATTATATATTTCCCAGCCAGCAGTTTCAAAACACATTCAGGAACTTGAAGAAACTTATAAAACTAAACTTTTTGAGCGAAACGGTTCTAAAATAGCCTTAACACCAGCGGGTGAGATTTTACTTAAACACACTAAAAGTATCTTCGAAATCTATCGCGAAATCGACTTTGATATGAGTTCGTTTATTAACGAACGTAAGGGTTTGTTGAGACTAGGAGCAAGCACTACAATTGCTCAGTATCTTATTTCTCCGGTTTTGGCACGTTTTCACCAAAAACAAAAAGATATAAAAGTTAATTTGCTCAATGGAAATACAGAACAAATTGAGAATGCTTTAATTAATAAAGAAATAGAAATTGGAATAGTCGAAGGACAATCCAGAAACCAATCAATAAAATACATTCCGTTTCTAAAAGACGAATTAGTTTTGGTTTGTAATACTAAAAATCCTTTTGCAAAACAAAATGAAATTTCATTAGAAGATTTAAAATCAATGAAATTTATTACCCGCGAACGTGGCTCAGGAACACTTGAAGTTATAGAATATGCTTTAAAACAACTCGATCTTAAAATAACCGATTTACAAATCGAAATGCAGTTAGGATCCACAGAAAGTATAAAATCTTATTTGTTAAACTCAGATTGTTTAGCTTTTATGTCAATACATGCAGTAAGTAAAGAGCTTAAAAATAATGAATTAATGGTTTTGGATGTTGCCAATTTAGCTATAGACAGATATTTTTATGTCATCACTTTATTAGGTAAATCAGATTCATTATCAGAGCTGTTTATTCAAAATCTTTCGTCTTATTATAACTTAGAGTTATAGTCGATTGTTTTTTACGATTAGTGATTATGGTATAAACGACAGACCTTTGTAACGAAATATCAAATTCATTATTTTGAAAACAAAACAACACCCAACGACACATTTATTAGAAGTTAATCTCTATATTCAACAAGCAATTTTTGCTTTAATAATTGCATTATGTTTATTTTCGATCATTTCTCCTCCAATTGCTTTATTGTTAGGAGTGATTATGGTCAATGTATTTGGAAATCCATTTGTAGAATTCAATAACAAAGCCATTACATATTTGCTGCAATTTTCAGTTGTAGGTTTAGGTTTCGGAATGAATGCCACAAGCGCACTTTCAGCTGGAAAAGAAGGTTTTGTGTTAACAATACTATCTATCTTCAGTACCTTGCTATTAGGAACATTTTTAGGCAAATGGCTTAAAACTGATAAAAAAACATCTCACTTAATTTCATGCGGAACCGCAATTTGTGGCGGAAGTGCTATTGCAGCAATCTCTCCGGTAATTAAATCAAACGAAAATCAAACCTCAATTGCGTTAGGTGTAATTTTTATTCTAAATTCAATAGCCTTATTTGTTTTTCCATTTATCGGTCATCAGCTTGATTTATCTCAAAAAGATTTTGGTTTATGGTGTGCCATAGCCATTCATGATACAAGCTCAGTTGTAGGAGCGGCCAACAAATATGGAGCCGAGGCTTTGCAAATCGCTACAACTGTAAAACTAGCCAGAGCCTTATGGATAATTCCAATTTCTCTTTTAACCGCTGTAATATTCAAAAATAAAAACTCAAAAATTAAGGTTCCTTATTTCATTGGCTTGTTTATTCTGGCCATGCTTTTAAATACTTATGTTCCAGCAACAACTGTTATTGCGCCTTATGTTGTTACTATTGCCAAAATTGGTTTAACCATAACCTTGTTTTTGATTGGAGCCACTTTAAATATAAATACCTTAAAATCAGTAGGAGTAAAGCCTTTGCTTCAGGGAGTTTTTCTGTGGATGTTTATTGCAGGTTTAGCTTTGGTATCGATATTATATTTTCACTAAAAGAAAACAGATTTATTTTACATTAGAGAACTTAACAATTGGCTTTTCAATCATTTTATATAGTTTGCCTTTAAATGAGAAACGTTTTTCAATTTCAAAATTAAACTGTTTTTTAGATTTAGCCATTGCAGCAATTTCTTCTGGTAAATTTACTTCAAATTCATCTTTAGCTTGCGCAGCCTTATTAAACGAACCATTTGTTTTAATAACAATATCCCTAAAATGCTTTTTAGTATTGTCATTCACCACCGTATAAGAACTGGACCATTTTACACTTTCAACATTTGTAAGCTGATAATCGTAGACTTCCATAATAGGTTGGTATTTACCATCAAATCCGGCAACAAGATAAAGAATGCCTTCAAAAGGACCACCAGCACCGCCATTTACATGTAAAAAAGTAAAAGCATATTGATCTTCACCAATTTCAACAAGTTTAGCATTTGGAGCCTGGGCAAATGCACCAAATGCAGCAACACCAGGCTGAAAAGATCTCATTTGCCACACTTTATCATTTTTGGCAAACTTGGCAACACCTACAAGACCACCAGAAAATCTGCTGGTTTGTAGCCCGTCTTCATCATATTCAGAGTGATTAAAAAGCAATAATTTAAACTGATTTCCTTTAGAGTCCGTATAATCAAGATTAGAAAGCAATCTTGTCGCAACACCTCTGCTGTAAGGAAATAGCTGATCACCTTCAACACCATTAACATCAACATAAGAAGTAGTTTTGCAATTTTTACAATTCCAGCTAATAAAAGTATTACGATCCGAAAGATGGTATAATTTGCCCGGAAATAATTTTTGCATTGTTTTTACCGGATCCAGCGGATCAGGCATTTGCAATGTTCTTTTGGTATTTAAAATAGTATCATTAACATTTTTTAATTGCACAATATCTTGTGCTGTAGCGATAGAAGAGTATATTAAGAAAAGAATAGTCAGGCGAATCAGGCGCATAATTTAAATTTTAAAAGTAAAAAGTAAGACGAATTTACAAAGAAACTTTTAATATGAACTAATGTCAAAAAAAAGGTTTGAAAACCAAATAAAATTAAATTAGCAGAATATTAATTAGTATTCTTTCGAATTATATTTAAATAAGGTAAATTTGACCCCTCTAATAAAAAAACAAAAATGAAAAACTTTAAAATGAAACCAAGACTAATTGCATTATTCGCATTAGCAATTGGTTTTTTGACATTATCCTGGGGAATTGTGGGTCACGAACGTATTAACAAAGCTGCAGTTATGGCTCTGCCACATCCACTTCAGATTTTCTTTTACAACCATATCGATTTTATTACACAAGAAGCTTCTGTACCGGATATTCGTAAATATGCCTTGAATTACAAAGATGAAAATCCAAGACATTATTTTGATATGGAAAATTTTGGGTCTGTTGATACTTTGCCAAAAACCATGGAAGAAGCAAAGAAAAAATACAACGCTAAGTTCCTTAATGATAACGGAATTTTACCTTGGTATATCGAAGACATGATGGTAAAGTTAACTAAAGCTTTTAAAGATAAAAACAGAGCAGAAATTTTATTCCTTGCTGCAGATTTAGGTCATTATATAGGTGATGCTCACATGCCATTACATACTTCTGCAAATCATGACGGACAATTGAGCGACCAAAAAGGAATTCATTCACTTTGGGAAAGCAGACTTCCTGAATTGTTTGCTAAAAATTACAAATTAAATGTTCCACAGGCACAGTATTATGATGATGTTCATAAAGCAGTCTGGGATATGATCAATGATACCCATAGTTTAGCTAAACCATTATTAGATATTGATAAAAAGCTAAGAACGGCAACTCCGGAAAATCAGGTTTTTAAAATGGATGCTGACGGAAAAGTATTGAAAAGCAAATACAACACACCGGTTTTCTCTGATGAATATGCTAAAAAACTACACGAACAATTAAACGGAATGGTTGAAACTCAAATGAGAAAAGCTATTACAGCAACCGCAAGTTTTTGGTATACAGCATGGGTAAATGCAGGGAAACCAGATTTAAGTGACTTAGATGCACCAGCAGTTACACAAAGAAACAATCAGGCCTTAAAAGATGATTTAAAATTGTTTCAACAAGGAAATCTATTTGGAATGAAAAACCAAAACGACTAAAAAAATAGTCTTATTTCATAAATTAAAAGCCCCAAATTCGAATGAGTTTGGGGCTTTTAATTTATTATTAAATTAATCAGAAGCGTTAGTAGCTATTTCCTGCTGTCCGCTAGTATCTTTTATTTTTTAAAGAAAAAAATAAAAGGATATCGCTTCCATCAGGGCTAAGACATTTGTTTTCAAAAGAAACATACGTTTTATATACACTCACAAATCAAAAGGGAGCAATAAACTACCTCTGATACTTTTTATGTTTCAGCATATCCGAGGCTGTTTGATAAAAAGAAATAGTTTCCTTAATTAAATCAGTTCTATCTGCTTTCATCGGAATCTCATTAAAATCAATTTGATATTCAGGAGCAATTCCGAGTTTTGTATTTATTTGTAAATCAAATTGTTTTACCTGTTGTTTTGGTGATAAAACCGTCAAAACATTATCCTTAATCAAGCCTAAATCCTGATATGTAGCAATAAATGCTCTGGGTTTATAATCCGGTTTTAAAACATCCTGACCATAAAACTTACTTTCGTAGCTAAAATTCAATAATCCAAAAAGAGTCGGCATAAGGTCAATTTGCGACATTAACTGATTGTGTTTTTCTGGTTTTGCATCAGGAATATAGATAAAGGCAGGAATTCTGTATTTGTCCAACGGAAGTTCAGTTTTTCCGGCACTTGATGCACAATGATCTGCAACAATAACAAAAACAGTATTTTTGAACCATTCTTGTTTGCTTGCCATTTCAAAGAATTTTTTCAATGAATAATCCGTGTATTTTACACCACCATCACGAGATTTAATATCACCCGGAATATCAATTTTATTATTCGGATACGTAAATGGTCTGTGGTTACTCACCGTCATAATATGATTAAAAAACGGCTTATTCTCTTTCGCTTCAGCGTTCATCACCTTGATTGCCTTATTGTACATGTCTTCATCGCAAACACCCCAAACATTTGAAAAAGTTATTTCTTCAGGAGTAAAGCTTGATTTGTCTACAATCTCATAACCGTTTCCGGAATAAAAATCCTGCATATTATCAAAAAAAGCGTCACCACCATACATATATTTAACGCTGTATCCTTTTTGTTTAAAGATAGAACCGGTAGAAAACTTATTTTTATTGTCCTCTCTTTTTACAACACTTTCGCCTGCAGTTGGAGGCAAACATAAAGTTACCGCCTCAAGTCCGCGTACTGTACGATTACCTGCAGCATACAAATTAGTAAACTGCATACTTTTTTGCGCAAGGCTGTCTAAAAAAGGAGTAATATTATCCTTATTTCCATACATTTTCATAAACTCAGCACTATAACTTTCGATTGTAATCAAAACCACATTTTTATGATTTTCAACAGAATCACTAGTTATCGTTCGCATTGTAGTTTGTCCTGAAATACCAGAAATCTGCTGTTTTAAAAGAGCAAAAGCTTCCTGATCCGGAAGCGTTTTGTAGAATTTAAAATAATCCAGTTTGTTGTTCTGAAAAGCCAGATAAAACTTATAGATGCCGTTAGCCTGTAATTCATTAACAAAAACATTTTTAGAGTTTTCCGTTTTGGCTAAAGTTGGAATTGCAAACAATGAGATCAAAAACAAAACAATATAAACCCCGGAAATTTTTAATTTTTCAGTCAAAGACGGAATATTGTCAATATAATTTCTGGATCTTTTTAGAATAAAATAAGTGAAAATTCCGGTTATCAGAAATAAGGCGGAAAATATTGGAATTACCGGATAAGACTGCATAATATTTCCAATTACCTCATTCGTGTAAATAAGATAATTTACAGCAATGAAATTATATTTTACACCAAACTCATTCCAAAAGAAATACTCACTCAATCCGTTTTGAAGAATAAGTAAAACATATAAGAAAATTACAAAAGCAAATAACCAATATCTGATTTTATCCCTTAGTTTTGGAAGAAAAAGCAAAAGAGCAAAAAGAGCTGTTTTGATGCCCAGAAAAATTAAAACAATTTCAGGCAACGCACCTCCATATTCATGAACAATGCTTTTTCCGGAAGCAACATAAATGAATAAGGCAGTGAAAATACCCAGAATAATATAGCCGGAAGGTTTGTTGTATTTAGAATTAGAAATAAAAATTAAATAGAGCCATAAAAAAATACTGGCAACCACAAAAACAAAAAAATCAGAAACAAGTCCTAAAGTGAAGATTTTCAGGCTTTCAAAAAAAGTAAAGGAACTTTGAGTTATAGGATGAAAGAATAAAACAATTCGTAGTACAAAACTTACAATAAAATAAAAGAGTGCAAGATTGTAAAATGGGGACAGTTTTTTGTAAAAATTCATGGGGTTGTTTTTCATACAAAATTAATCTCTAAAAATTAGTTCTTGATTAAGTAACACTTTAAGGTTTCTTAACTTTATATTAATATTTGCTTAAGATAGTAATTTTTATTCTATTGATAGTGTTTTAAGAGTTTCTGAAGCAAAATTTTTATCTTTGAGGATAGAAAAAATCAAATTTTAATCTTAATTAAACAATAATGCACATTTTAATAGTCGAAGATGAAATAGGTATCGTCCAGTTTTTGCAGCAGGGTCTGCAGGAAGAAGGTTACCAGATTACCACTGCAAATGACGGTTCTAAAGGTTTTGAATTGATTCAGGAGCAGCACTTTGATTTGATTCTACTCGACTGGATGATCCCAAAAATTAATGGTCTGGATTTATGTAAAGCCATTAGAATCAAAGATCAGACAACTCCAATTATCTTTTTAACAGCAAAAGATACTGTTCAGGAAACCATAGAAGGCTTAAAAGCCGGAGCCAACGATTATATCAAAAAGCCTTTTAGTTTTGAAGAATTGGTAGAACGTGTTAAAATTCATTTTAGAAATCAAAAAAAATCTGAAATCTTAACTTTAGGAACAATTAAAATCGATTTATCGAAACATATTGTACTCAAAAATGAAGAAGAAGTATCGCTTACACAACGAGAATTTGAATTATTAACCTATCTAATTCAGAACAAAGGAAAAGTTTGTACCCGAAATCAGATTTTAAAAGACGTTTGGGAAATCAATTTTGAATACGATACCGGAGTAATTGATGTTTTTATAAATGCCATTCGAAAAAAACTCAATTTAAAAATTGAAGAAGATTATATTAAAACAATTCGCGGTATTGGATATATCGCTAACGATTTATAAATGTTGCAATTATCCTTTAAAAACAGAATTGCCTTAAATTATATTATCACCACAGGATTGCTGATTCTGGTGGTTTTTTTTGTAATTTATTCTATTGTAAAACACACAGTTTACAGTCATATTGATGAAAATATTCATGTAGAAATACAAAATCATCTCGACGAAGTAAAACAGGTTGGAGATAAAATCATCCTGATTGATGAAGAAGAATGGAATGAGCGCGAACACAATACGGTAGATGTAAATCCTGTTTTTGTAGAGTTTTTAGATGTCAATAAAAAAATCATCGAAAAAGCACCAAACCTAAAAACAGAATCGCTCCGTTTTAATGATTCAGTTGAAGACTTTGAATTATTTGATACCAAAATGGGAGATCATGCCATCAGGCAAATTCAGGTTCCGTTACATCTTAAAGGCAAAAAAATAGGATATGTTATAGTCGCGATGTCATTGGCAGACTCAAAAATGGTACTCAACAATTTGTTTGATATAATGAGTTTGTCTTTTTTAGGAATTTTATTATTGCTGTTTTTTGTAGCCCGCTTTTTTGCCGGACGTAGCATAAAACCCATCAATGCCATAATAAATACATCGAAAATAATTACAAAAGACAATTTAAAAACACGTATTCCGCTGCCCAGAACGCGGGACGAATTGTATACACTTTCTAAAACCATAAACAATCTTTTAAATCGGATAGAAGATGCCATCGAACGAGAAAAACAGTTTACATCTGATGCTTCACACGAATTAAGAACGCCATTAACGGTTATTAAAGGAACGCTAGAAGTTTTGATTCGTAAACCCCGTGATAATAAGGAATATGAAGATAAAATACATTATTGTATTAATGAAGTAGATCATTTAAATACTTTGGTAGATCAGCTCCTATTAATGGCGAGATTTGAAAATCAGAAAAAGAACATCAATTCAGAATCGGTTTACTTAAACTCTTTAATTCTGGATGTTTTAAGATTGAATTCGGAGAAAATAAACAATCAAAAAATCAAAGTAAAATTTAATACCCAGGCGGATTATTATATCAAATCAGATAACTTTTTAGTCATTACAATTATAAGAAATATTGTCTCGAATGCAATTAAATATACTAACGAAGGCGGACAAGTTATAATTTCACTTTCAAAACAAAACGAAAAAACAATTTGTAAAATCTCAGATAACGGAATCGGAATTGCAAAACAAGATCTCGAAGCAATAGTCATTCCTTTCTTTAGATCAAATTCAACCGAACATCCCGAAATTAAAGGTACAGGATTAGGATTATCTATTGTAAAACGTATTACGGAACTGCTCAATATTGAATTTAAAATTGACAGTGAAATAGGAGTGGGAACAACAGTTACACTGACTTTTGATGAAAATATGAAATCGTTAGAATAAACCCGAAAAGGCTAATAAAAATGAGCCTGATTATTTTTTTTAACAATAAACTATAGTTAAGTTAAATTAAAAATTGCTTTTTTATCAAATTAACTAGTATATTTGCAACCGAATCAAAGAATTATAAAACAAACCAAACAATGATTTCAACTCAATTACATCATCATCATTTTCATTATTGCTCTCAGGCGATGTGTTAATGGTATGCGTGTAAATCATCATATTTTAAAACCCGTTTGAGTACATCAAACGGGTTTTTTTATACCAATTCTTTGTACTCAAACTATTAATCCAAAAAAAACTAAAAAATGAGTACGTTAAAAATTGCAATTCAAAAATCAGGTCGTTTAAACGAAGACAGCATTCAAATTCTAAAAGATTGTGGCATTTCGATCAACAATGGAAACGATCAGTTAAAAGCCGAAGCCTCTAATTTTCCTTTAGAAGTTTTATACCTTCGAAACTCGGATATTCCACAGTATTTAATTGACGGAGTAGTAGATCTTGCCATTGTGGGCGATAATTTACTGGTAGAAAAAGGAAGAAACATTGAAGTGATTCAAAAATTAGGATTCTCAAAATGCAAAGTTTCAGTAGCAGTTCCTAAAACATTCGAATACAACTCTATTCAGGATTTATCAGGATTGCGAGTAGCAACCTCTTATCCTAATACCGTTAACGAATATTTTAAATCATTTGGATTAACAGTTGATATTCACCAAATTTCAGGTTCTGTAGAAATTGCCCCAAATATTGGTCTTGCAGATGCCATTGTAGACATCGTTTCAAGTGGAAGTACTTTATTCAAAAACAACCTTCGAGAAGTAGAAGTAATCCTTAAAAGTGAAGCTGTTTTGGCTGTTTCTCCTAAGGTTTCACCGGAAATACAAAAACATATTGATACTTTAAAGTTCAGGATTCAGTCAGTTTTGAGAGCACGAAATTCAAAATATATTTTGATGAATGTGCCAAACGATAAAATAGAGGAAATTGGAAAAATCTTACCCGTTTTACGCAGCTTAACCGTTTTACCATTAGCTCAGGAAGGCTGGAGTAGTGTTCACTCTGTAATTGATAAAGATACCTTCTGGGATGTAATCGATAAATTAAAAGAAGCAGGGGCAGAAGGAATTTTAGTTTGTCCAATCGAGAAAATGGTTCTTTAGGGCTTCGCCCGCTTTAGGCTTCAAGCATTACGCTTTAAGCCTAAAAATGAAAAAGTTAAAAAAGCTTAAAGCCTATAGCTTATAGCATAAAGCATTAAAAGAAATGAATAAAATAGACAATCCAAAACCAGATACCTGGTCAGAAATATTAAAAAGACCAACCAAAACAATCGATGATATCGAAGTTACGGTAAAAGAAATATTCAAAGAAGTACAGAAAAAAGGAGATGAAGCAGTTGCCAAATACACTTCGATATTTGACGGAATCTCTTTAGAGAATTACGAAGTTTCGGATAAAGAAATTCAGGAAGCTATTAATTCTATTTCAGCAGAATTAAAAGAAGCCATTCAGTTAGCAAAAGAAAATATCTATAAATTTCATAATGCCCAAAAAACAGATAGAATTTCAGTCGAAACGATTGAAGGTGTAAATTGCTGGCAGGAAAAAAGACCCATTCAAAAAATTGGGTTGTATATTCCGGGCGGAACAGCTCCTTTGTTTTCAACCGTTTTAATGCTTGCAGTTCCTGCTGAAATTGCTGGTTGTAAAGAAATTGTGTTATGCTCTCCACCGGATAAAACCGGAAAAATTAATGCTGCAATTTTATATGCTGCTAATTTATGCGGAGTGACTAAAATTTTGAAAGTTGGCGGAATCCAGGCAATTGCAGGGATGACATTTGGAACGAAATCAATCCCAAAAGTTTACAAAATCTTTGGGCCCGGAAATCAGTTCGTAACCGTAGCAAAACAATTGGCAACACAATATGGCGTTGCGATTGATATGCCTGCAGGACCTTCAGAATTGTTGGTAGTCGCTGATGATACAGCAGTTCCGGCTTTTGTAGCATCTGATTTATTGTCTCAGGCAGAACACGGAACAGATAGTCAGGTAATTTTGGTTTCGACTTCAAAAAAACTGATTAATGAAGTAGAAATAGAAATTCAGTCTCAACTAGAAGTTCTTCCCAGAAAAGCGATCGCTCAAAAAGCAATCGAAAATTCAAAATTAATCTATGTAGAAAACGATCAGGTAGCATTAGAATTAATTAATGAATATGGTCCGGAGCACTTTATTATTTGCTCTGAATATGATGATTTCTATTGTAACGGAATTGTAAATGCAGGTTCGGTTTTTATTGGAAATTATACTCCTGAAAGTGCTGGAGATTATGCTTCGGGAACCAATCATACATTGCCAACTAACGGATATGCCAAGAATTACAGTGGTGTAAACCTGGATAGTTTTATGAAATCCATGACGTTTCAGAAAATATCTGAAAAAGGAATTCAAAACATTGGTAAAGCAATTGAAGTTATGGCTGAAGCCGAAGGTTTACAAGCGCATAAAAACGCAGTTACTTTGAGATTGAAGAGTTTAGAATAAAGAAAATAGAATATAGAAGCAAGAAGTAAGATGAAAGAGTTAGTGGATTAGATTTTAGTCTATTTTCTTGCATCTTGACTCTTTGCTCTCCTCATAAAATAAAAAAAATGAAATTCGATATAAATACAATAACACGTGAAAACGTAAAATCTTTAAAACCATATTCGTCAGCAAGAGATGAATTTGAAGATTTTGATACTGCCGAAATGATTTTTTTGGATGCCAATGAAAATCCGTTTCAAAATGGCGTAAATCGTTATCCGGATCCGCAACAAAATTCGGTTAAAGCAATTTTGGCTAAAAATAATAACGTAAAATCAAATCAGATTTTATTAGGAAACGGAAGTGATGAAGTTTTGGATTTGCTTTTCAGAGCTTTCTGTGAACCTAAAACAGATAACATTATTTCACTGCCGCCAACTTATGGAATGTACAGTGTTCTGGCGAATATCAATGCAGTTGAAAATAGGGAAGTATTGCTTTCTAGTGATTTTCAGCCAGATGTAGAGAAAATTTTAGATGCTGTTGATGACAATACAAAAATCATCTTTTTATGCTCGCCTAATAATCCAACAGGAAATTCTTTTTCGGATGAAAGTGTGGTGAAATTACTTCAAAACTTTAAAGGTTTGGTTGTAATTGATGAAGCTTATATTGATTTTTCGGATAAGGAAAGCTGGTTAACAGAAATCGACGAATATCCAAATTTGGTCATTACACAAACTTTGTCAAAAGCGTATGGTTTGGCGGGAATTCGTTTAGGAATTTGTTATGCTTCTGAAGCAGTGATTTCGATTTTAAATAAAATAAAACCTCCTTACAATGTAAATGAATTAACTCAGCAAAGAGCGATAAGCAGGTTGAATGATTCAGATAGAATAAAACAAGAAATTATTTCTATTATTGAGCAAAGAGAGGAGTTACTTAAAGTGTTACTTGATATTGATTTTGTTGAAAAAGTATATCCTACAGAAGCTAATTTTGTTCTTGTAAAAGTTGATGATGCCAATAAAAGATATGATGAATTAATTGCAAAAGGAATTGTAATTCGTAACAGAACCACGCAGCCATTATGCGAAAATTGTCTTCGTTTTACAATTGGTATTCCGGAAGAAAATGCAGTTTTAATTAAAGAATTGAAGCTATTGAAATGATATAAGCTACAGATTATTACAATGATTAAAATGATTTTTTCACGCAGATTTGGCAGATTAAAGCAGATTTCGTTTTGATTTTTAAATCTAAAAATAATTAGTGTAATTCGTAGCAGACCAAAAAATATGTCGAAAAACGTTTTGCGTGAGGGATAGAGGCGGCATCCTTTTGTGAAGAGAAACGAACAAAAGATACAGCTGAAAGCCCGACCCGGAGGGACACGCCCAAAATATAAATAAACTATGAAAAAAGTACTTTTTATCGATCGTGACGGAACGATTGTGTTAGAACCAGAAAATTATCAATTAGATGCTTTGGAGAAAATAGAGTTTTATCCAAAAGCTTTTCAATACCTGGCAAAAATAGCCAACGAATTAGATTACGAATTAGCAATGGTCACGAATCAGGACGGATTAGGAACAGATAGTTTTCCTGAAGATACGTTTTGGCCAACACAAAATTTCATTCTAAAAGCTTTTGAAAACGAAGGTGTTTTGTTTGATGATATTTTTATCGACAGATCATTTCCGGAAGATAATGCACCAACACGCAAGCCAAGAACCGGAATGTTGACCAAGTATATTAATAATCCGAATTATGATCTGGCAAATTCTTTTGTTTTAGGAGATCGCTTAACGGATGTTGAATTGGCGAAAAACCTTGGTGCAAAAGCGATCTTTATTAATGATAATGACGGAATTGGGAGTAACGAAATATCCTCAAAAAGAGAAGAATTAGACGAAACGATTATTCTTCAAACGATGAGTTGGAAAGAAATATATGAGTTTTTGAAATTAGAAGCACGTTCAGCTTCGATTACACGTAAAACCAATGAAACAGATATTTTTATCAATCTAAATCTGGACGGAACAGGAAAAAGTAAAATCGAAACCGGAATTGCTTTTTTCGATCATATGTTAGATCAGATTTCGCGTCACGGTCAAATGGATTTGGAGATTTTGGTAAAAGGTGATTTAGAAGTAGATGAACACCACACAATCGAAGATACCGCAATTGCTCTTGGAGAAGTTTTCGCGAAAGCATTAGGAAACAAATTAGGAATCGAACGTTACGGATTCTGCTTGCCAATGGATGATTGTTTAGCGCAGGTTGCGATTGATTTTGGTGGAAGAAACTGGTTAGTTTGGGAAACCGAGTTTAAACGCGAAATGGTAGGTAAGATGCCAACTGAAATGTTTTACCATTTCTTTAAATCGTTCTCTGACGGAGCCAAAGCAAACATCAACATAAAAGCCGAAGGAACCAATGAACATCATAAAATTGAAGCTATTTTTAAAGCTTTCGCAAAAGCCATAAAAGTAGCTGTAAAAAGAGACACTGAAAAAATGATTTTGCCTTCGACGAAAGGAATGCTTTAATTGAGTCGAAAGTTGAAAGTCATAAAGTCTAAAGATTCCAAATTATGGATATCAAAGAGTGACTTTAAGACTTTAGACTTTAGACTTTAAGACTAAAATTAAATGAAAATAGTAATTATAAATTACGGAGCAGGAAATATTCAAAGCATTATGTTTGCTATTGAAAGATTAGGTTTTAAAGCTGTTTTGAGTAATAATCCGGACGAAATCCAGTCAGCAGATAAAGTGATATTTCCCGGTGTAGGCGAGGCGAGCTCAGCAATGTTTAAACTTCGGGAAAGCGGTTTAGACAGCCTGATTCCGAATTTGAAACAACCTGTTTTGGGAATTTGCCTTGGAATGCAATTAATGTGTAATTCATCTGAAGAAGGTAATACGAAAGGATTAGGGATTTTTGATGTTGATGTGATCAGATTCTCTAACAAAGTAAAAGTGCCGCAAATGGGATGGAATCAGATTTATGATCTAAAATCGGATTTGTTTAAAGGCATTTCAGAGAATGAATTTATGTATTTGGTACATAGTTTTTATGCG
The DNA here is from genome assembly GCF_001602525.1 of Flavobacterium chilense. Classification (GTDB taxonomy): domain Bacteria; phylum Bacteroidota; class Bacteroidia; order Flavobacteriales; family Flavobacteriaceae; genus Flavobacterium; species Flavobacterium chilense. The sequence goes on along the minus strand of NZ_LSYT01000001.1, from coordinate 524,375 downwards.
CCAAATTGTAAAGAAACAATCGCTACAACAAATTACGAAGTAGAATATGCATCGGCTTTACAGAAAGATAATTTTTACGGAACTCAGTTTCACCCGGAAAAAAGTGGTGAAATTGGAGAAAAGATTCTTGGGAATTTTTTAAAAATGTAAAATTTCAATTTCGAAAATCAATACCAATCAAAATATCAATTTTTTGAAAATCAGAAAAAGACTTTAAGACTTTCGACTTTCAAACTTTAAGACTAATAAAATATGAGAATAATACCAGCCATAGATATTATTGACGGAAAATGCGTTCGTTTATCCAAAGGAGATTATGATACTAAGATAATTTACAACGAAAATCCGTTGGAAGTAGCGAAATCATTCGAAGCACACGGAATCGAATATTTACATTTAGTAGATTTGGACGGCGCAAAATCAAGTAAAATTGTCAATTATAAAATATTGGAGCAAATTGCGACACAAACCGGATTAAAAATCGATTTTGGAGGCGGATTAAAATCAGATGATGATTTAAGAATTGCTTTTGAAAGCGGTGCAAATCAAATTACCGGAGGAAGTATTGCCGTGAAAAATCGAGTAATTTTCGAAAAATGGATTTCAGAATACGGTTCAGATAAAATAATTCTTGGAGCTGATGCTAAAGACGAAAAAATAGCGGTTTCTGGCTGGTTGGAAGAATCAAATGAAGATTTGATTCCGTTTATTCAGGATTATCAAACCAAAGGAATTCAGTACGTTATTTGTACCGATATTGCAAAAGACGGAATGCTGGAAGGTCCAAGCTTTGATTTATACAGTAAAATTTTAGCAGAAGCAAAAGGTGTAAAACTAATCGCTTCAGGAGGAATTTCTACTTTTGACGAATTGCCAAAACTAGCCGAATTAGGTTGTGAAGGAACGATAATCGGAAAAGCAATTTACGAAGGCAGAATTACATTAAAGCAACTTGAAAACTATTTTATTGGTAAAATGTAAAAAGCGAATTGTGAAATGAAAGATGAAGCTTTTGCAAAATACCATTTCACATCTTACATCTAACATTTAACAAAAAAGAAAAATGCTTGCAAAAAGAATCATACCCTGTTTAGATATAAAAAACGGAAGAACCGTAAAAGGGGTTAATTTCGTTGACCTGCGTGATGCCGGAGATCCGGTAGAACTGGCGGAAATTTACTCTGCAGAAGGTGCAGATGAATTGGTTTTTCTGGATATTTCAGCTACAGAAGAACGACGAAAAACACTGGTCAATATGGTGAGAAGTGTTGCGGAGAAAATCAACATTCCATTTACGGTTGGAGGTGGAATTTCATCTGTAGAAGATGTAGAAATTCTGTTGAATAACGGTGCAGATAAAGTTTCGATAAATTCATCAGCTGTTAAAAATCCGCAGTTAATCAATGATTTGGCTCAGAAATTTGGAAGTCAGTGTGTTGTAGTGGCAATTGATGCCAAACAAATCGACGGACAATGGATCGTACATTTGGTTGGAGGAAAAGTACCAACAGAACTTAACTTGTTCGATTGGGCTGTTGAAGTCGCTGAACGTGGTGCGGGAGAAATTCTATTTACATCAATGGATAACGACGGAACTAAAAATGGCTTTGCAAACGAAGCTTTGGCCCGATTATCAGAATTGATCAATATTCCGGTTATTGCTTCTGGAGGTGCAGGAAATATGCAACATTTTGTAGACTCATTTAAAGAAGGAAAAGCTGATGCGGCTTTGGCTGCGAGTGTTTTTCACTTTAAAGAAATCGAGATTAAGGCTTTGAAAGAAGAACTTAGAAAAAATGATATTGAAGTTAGGCTTTAGGAATCGAGTCAAGAAGAAAGACACAAGGTTTAAATCTGGAAAATAAAAAAAAACAATATAAAAGTTCGATCATAGTTTTGACTTTAAGACTTTCGGCTTTACAACTTTAGACTAAAATTATGGAAATAGATATTAAAAGCGCACACGGATTAATTCCGGCAATTATTCAGGATTCAGAAACAAAAAATGTTTTGATGCTGGGGTATATGAACGAAGAATCGCTCCAAAAAACAATAGAAACACAAAAAGTAACTTTTTTTAGCCGTTCAAAACAAAGGCTCTGGACAAAAGGCGAGGAGAGTGGAAATTTTCTGAATCTGGTAGATATCAAAAATGATTGTGACGGCGACACACTTTTAATTCAGGCAAAACCAGTTGGACCAACGTGTCATACAGGAGCAGATACTTGTTGGCAGGAAGCAAATGTGCCTAATTATGGTTTTATTTCGAGTTTGGAAAATACAATAAAAACGAGAAGAGAAAATGCAGATTCAGAGAAAAGTTATGTTGCTTCATTATTCGAAAAAGGAATCAATAAAATTGCTCAAAAAGTAGGCGAAGAAGCTGTAGAAGTGGTTATTGAAGCCAAAGATGACAATGATGATTTGTTTTTAAGCGAAAGTGCCGATTTACTTTTTCATTACTTGATTCTGCTTCAGGCAAAAGGCTTTCAGTTGAATGATGTTGTTGAAGTTTTAAAGGAGCGCCAAAAGTAAGACAATCTTGTCAGACTGAGCGAAGTCGAAGTCCGTTTGCTGAATCACTTTGCAGGACTTCGACTTCGCTCAGTCTGACAAAACTTGGTAATTTATATTATAAACAATATACAGTAAAAATCTGCGTCATCTGCATTATATATCAAAATCACTCCACAAACTCAAAAACTGCAAATTCCTGTGGCTGATGAAAACCAAATTGTAAACTCTTATACGGTTGTAAAGCAAGATATTCTGTTGTGTTACCGTAATCAATTCTAAAAGTATTTCCTTTCCATTTTGAGCCAATTTTTGGCTTTGTAAAATTGCCGTTTTTAATAGTTTCCAGACCAGAAAAAGGTATTTTGATTTCTGTAGTAAAACCTTCGGGAGTTATTTTACTTTGAGCTTCAATTCCCGGAATATCAAAATCGATAGAAGTATTCCAGCCGCCACAATTTGGCGAAATACATTTAAGCAACATATCGTAATAAGACGAAAAAGCATTAACTCCAATTTCTACATAATTTTGACCATCACCGTCAGGATCAATAAAAACTTCAACCAAATCATCTGTATTAAAAATCTGAGAATCTTTTTTCTGAGGTTTTCCTGTTATTTTAGAATCCAGAACACGATAAGCGATATAAAGATTTTCATCATTCCACGTAAGTGAGACAAAAGTATCCTGAGTTGCTTTTTTGCCGGAATCATGAACCACAAACGGGCCCAAAAAAGAAGTTTTCCAGTCTGATAAATCTCCGTCAATGGTTAAATTCTCATTTATTTTGTGTACAGGAATAGTTTGAGCATAATGCATTATCGAACACAGGAAACATAAAACGGTGGTTATTTTTCTGATTTTCATGAAAGTCTAAATGATTTTGGATTTGCTAAAATAGAAAAGAATAGGCAAATTTTAACATTATATTTTTCCATTAGCTATTTTAAAACTCATTAAAACTTGATTTGAATGTTTACATTTGTTGAAGTTTAAGCGGATTAAAATAGCTTATTTATTTTGATCGAAAGAAATATTTACTTCGTATGAAAAAATACTTTGGTGGCGTTTTTATCGCCTTTTTGTTTGGTTTTACGGCCAATGCACAAGGACTTCTTAATAAGTCAGAAACGGTTTTTACTCATCAGGACACTTTACGCGGAAGCATTACAAAAGAAAGAGCCTGGTGGGATTTAAAATACTATCATTTAGATGTTAAAGTAAATCCGAAAGATAAAACCATTACGGGCTCAAATACGGTTCGTTATACTGTTTTAACTGCTTATAACAAGATGCAGATCGATTTGCAGCAACCAATGCAGATTTACAAAGTAACACAAGACGGAAAAGAATTGAAATTTGAAAGAGACGGAAATGCTTTTTTTATCGATTTAATTGCCAGTCAAAAAGTAGGGGAAACGAAAGAAATCGTAATCTCATTTGGAGGAAAACCTAAAGAAGCAGTTAATCCGCCATGGGATGGTGGAATTACCTGGAAAAAAGATAAAAACGGAAAAGACTTTATTGCTTCATCTTGTCAGGGATTGGGCGCCAGCGTTTGGTGGCCAAACAAAGATCATATGTATGACGAAGTAGAGAATATGCTAATTAGTGTAAATGTTCCGGGAGATTTGACTGATGTTTCAAACGGAAGACTACAAAGTGTTAAAAAAGAAAAAGACGGAACAAAAACCTTCAATTGGTATGTTGCCAATCCAATTAATAATTATGGTGTAAATATTAACATTGGAGATTACGTTAACTTTTCAGAGAAATATAAAGGAGAAAAAGGAGATTTAGATTGCAGCTATTATGTTTTAAGAGACAATTTAGCCATTGCAAAAGAACATTTTAAAGACGCACCAAGAATGCTAAAAGCGTTTGAAAACTGGTTTGGACCATATCCTTTTTATGAAGACAGCTATAAATTGGTCGAAGCACCTTATTTGGGTATGGAGCACCAAAGTAGTGTAACTTATGGTAATGATTACAAAATGGGGTACCGTGGAAAAGATTTGAGTGGAACTGGTTGGGGATTAAAATTTGATTTTATTATTATTCATGAATCAGGACACGAATGGTTTGCCAATAACATTACTTATAAAGACATTGCAGATATGTGGGTTCACGAAAGTTTTACCAATTATTCTGAAAGTTTGTTTGTTGAGTTTTATTATGGAAAAGATGCCGGAGCAGAATATGTAATAGGAAGCAGACGTAACATTCATAACGATAAACCTATCATTGGGTATTATGATGTAAATAATGAAGGTTCTGGCGATATGTATCCAAAAGGAGCCAATATGTTGCACATGATTCGTCAGATTATCAACGACGATGCAAAATGGAAATCAATTTTAAGAGGCTTAAATAAAACTTTTTATCATCAAACTGTTACGGGTAAAGAAATTCAGGATTATATTAATACACAATCCGGAATCAATTTCAACAGAGTATTTGCTCAATATTTGACGACAACTAAAGTTCCTGTTTTTGAATATATGTTTAAAAACGGAACTTTCGGATATCACTGGACAAACTGTGTAACTAAATTCGACATGCCGGTAAGAGTAAAATTAAACGGAGTTGAAACCTGGTTAAAACCAACAACCGAATGGCAATCTGAAAAAACAACAGATGAAAAGCGTACACTTGAAGTAGATAAAGATTTTTATGTAACGACTTCTAATATTATCGAATAAATTTCGAAATAAAAACTTCGATAAGAAGTTCAGTAAACCCGACAGGTTATCACAACTTGTCGGGTTTCTTGTTTTTAAATAATTATCCAAATGACATCTTTATAAACTAAAAGAAAGCTTCTTTGATATATATAACTTTTTTAAAATGAGTTTTTTAAGGAATATTTTTTTTTACTTTTTTGTACGAATATTACCTTTTTATTTTTAACTTAGACGACAATCGTTTGAATTAAGATCAGTTAATTCAATCAAGTTAAAAGCGTAATCTGAAAAGCTTAAAGAGTAGGAAAAACAAACAAATCAAACAATTATGGAAAAATTAAAAAACCTAAAGAACATTGAAATTTTAAGTAAAAATGCACAGAAACTTATGATTGGTGGCGTACTTCCGTATGTAAATCCAACAATAGGTTTGTGTGATAGATTGTGCGGAGAAGCTGGCGGAGTTTTATCAAACACGCCGGGCAGAGGAGATATTTGTCTTACAGGAACTTCTACATGCTGTTATTGCAGATAAGCAGTTTTAAATACTAAAAAAGGCTTCCGGTATCTGGAAGCCTTTGTTTTAGCGACTATTCAATTTCGCTTTTTCCTTTATAATATCAGCAATCTTACGATTCTCGATTTTGCTTTCAAGCCACGAAATAATATCTAAATATAAGAAAGCTCTTTTTTCGTAGGTATTCTTTTCAAGCTCTACAAAACGTGCATGCATTTTTTTAAATTCCTTCTTGATGTCGGCAGGATAAAAATTGTTCAGGTTTCTTAAAAACTTGATAATCTCCTTTTGAACTTCATGCAAATCATTCATTTTTATCAGGAACTTATAGGTGTTTTTAAGATGATTTTCTAAATAATAATCTTTTCCTAACTCGTAATGAGCAATTAAAGACAAAAGTCTTGCAAAACACATTAAATCTTCGCGCATGCTTAGATTTTTATTGTTGATGATCTTATCTAAGTAATTGATACATTCATTGTATTTTTCATTTCCAAAATAAATAGACGCAATTTTATAGAAAAACAACATTTCGTGATGTTCATCAAGATGTTCACTATGCAGTTTTATTTTATCTAAAATCTCCGGAATTAAATATTCGCTTTCAGCAAAAGTTCCTTCCAGAATGTGCAGATTTAATTTGTTGTTGTAAACATATAAGAATGATAAGGAAGCAATGTTATCGTTAACCGGAAATTTAGGATCCTGAATTGTTTCTTCTAAAAGAGTTAAATACTTCTTGAAGTTTGATTTGTACTTCAACATATACAATGACTCTAAAAAGTAATGATTCCCTTTTAAGAAAAATACCGGATTCAGGTAAATCATGCTCGGATTATCATAAAACAGCGTCACCCATTTATAGGCATATTTATAACTCGCCAAAAAGTCCTGAACCAGAAAGCTTCGCCAAAGATTAGCATTATAAAACCAATATTTTTCGCGGAAACCAAATTTGCTTTCATCCAGTTTGGCAATATGTTTATTAAAGTAATCATCAATATATTTATATTCAGCATCGCTTTTTACATAGCCGGTTTTTAACATGATTCCGTATAACTGAAGTGATAAGTTTGATAATTTACTCGAAATCGTATTTCGGTAATTCAATTCTTTAGCCTGAATCACTAATTCATCAGCCCGGCCCTGAATACTTCGTGTGATATATTGAGATTCAATTAGTTTTTCAAATTCAACAATTTCATAGGCCATATATTTTTCATCATTTTCTAAAGCCTGTTGTTTTGTTTTGTCCAGAATTTTTAAACTCTGTTTATATAAACCTTTATTATATAGTATAACAGCAAAATCAATTTGTTCTCGCAATTGATATCGGATATTCTGACTTGGAATATTCAAACGAATACTTACCAGAATTTGTTTGTATAAGTATGATTTTAAGTTCGATAGCTGAACTTTTTTGATGATGCCGCTCTTTAAAATAAGCTTTTCATCATAAGTTTCAGATTTATCCAGAATATTAAATAATTCGATGAATTTCGTATTTGAACTCGTCTCTAAACGGCTTGCAAAAATCTTAAACTGTCTTTTTTCGGATTTAGAAAGTGATTTTATTAATACAAATAAGAAATCTTTTTGATGGTTAGCCATTGTAAAATATAATAATGTAACTTATTGGTTTTTAGTTGTTTAATGCGTTATAAATTGTTTTATGAACAGTATAATTTCATTAAAATGAATTTCGTACTGAAGAAGTACAATATATATTTGTTATCAAGATGTGAAATTACATTAAATAAATGAATATGAATAGAGAGAAAGTTCAAATTTTTGACACCACTTTGCGTGATGGTGAACAAGTTCCAGGATGTAAGTTAGATACGAAACAAAAATTAGTTATCGCAGAACGACTTGATAAAATGGGAGTTGACATTATCGAGGCGGGTTTTCCTGTGTCAAGTCCGGGCGATTTTTTATCGGTCTCTGAGATTTGTAAAATTGTAGAAAACGCAACAGTCTGCGGACTAACAAGAGCCGTAAAAAACGACATTGATGTTGCTGCAGCTGCCTTAAAGCATGCTAAGAAACCTAGAATCCACACAGGAATCGGAACTTCACAATCTCATATACTCCACAAATTACAAACTACTCCGGAAGATATTATTGCAAGAGCAAAATATGCAGTAGCTCATGCAAAATCATACGTAGAAGATGTTGAATTCTATGCTGAAGATGCAGGTAGAACAGATAATGCATTCTTGGCTAAAGTTTGTGAAGAAGTAATTAAATCCGGTGCAACAGTATTAAATATTCCTGATACTACAGGATATTGCTTACCAGAAGAATATGGAGCAAAAATTAAATATTTAAAAGAAAACGTAAAAGGAATCGAAAACGTAATCCTTTCATGTCACTGTCATAATGATTTAGGAATGGCTACCGCAAATTCAATTGCAGGAGCTATTAACGGAGCTAGACAAATAGAATGTACTATTAATGGTATTGGAGAAAGAGCAGGAAATACAGCACTTGAAGAAGTGGTGATGATTTTCAAACAACATCCATACTTAAATTTAGATACCAATATTAATACAAGAGAATTAAACGAAATGAGCCGTTTAGTTTCTGAAAGCATGGGAATGATCGTGCAGCCAAACAAAGCGATTGTTGGGGCAAATGCTTTTGCACACAGTTCAGGAATTCATCAGGATGGTGTGATTAAAAACAGAGCAACATACGAAATTATGGATCCGCTTGATGTTGGTGTAAACGAATCATCAATCATCCTTACAGCAAGAAGCGGAAGAGCTGCTTTGGCTTACCGTGCTAAAAAAGTAGGTTACGAACTTACTAAAGTGCAACTGGACATTGTATATGTTGAGTTTTTGAAATTTGCCGATATCAAAAAAGAAGTAGTAGATGCTGATATTCATCAAATCATCGAAGCAGCTAAAATTGAAGGTGATTTAATCAGAAGCTAGTTTGAAAAGAGAATAGAAAATACAATAAAGAAGAAAGAGAAAAAATAAGATTTAAATACATAAAGAACGAGGCATTATGAATTTGAAAATAGCAGTTTTACCAGGAGACGGAATTGGACCGGAAGTAATTTTACAAGCCAAAAAAGCTTTATACGCCATTGGCGAAGTGTACAATCATGAATTTGTTTTTGAAGAAGCTCTCATGGGAGCGATTGCTATTGACAAAACAGGAAATCCGTTACCGGAACAAACTTTAAACCTTTGTCTTAATACAGATGCAGTTTTGCTTGGTGCTATTGGAGATCCAAAATATGATAACAATCCAAATGCAAAAGTACGTCCTGAGCAAGGTCTATTGAAACTTCGTAAAGAGCTTGGTTTGTTTGCCAATATTCGTCCTATTAAACCTTATAAAGCCTTAATTGACGCTTCTCCTTTAAAAAGAGAAATTATTGAAGGAGCTGATTTTACTATTTTCAGAGAATTAACAGGTGGTGCTTATTTTGGAGCAAAAACACTTAATGAAGAAGGAACACATGCTTCAGATTTATGTGAATATTCAGAAGAAGAAATAACCAGAATTGCACATTTAGCTTTTAAATCGGCACAAAAACGACGTAAAAAGCTAACTATGGTAGACAAGGCAAATGTTTTGGAAACTTCAAGGTTGTGGAGAAAAGTAGTTCAGAAAGTGAGCGAAGATTATCCGGATGTAGCTTTAGACTTTTTGTTTGTAGATAACGCTGCGATGCAGTTAATCTTAAATCCAAAACAATTTGATGTGATTTTGACAGAGAATTTGTTTGGAGATATTTTATCAGACGAAGCAAGCGTAATTACAGGTTCAATTGGTTTATTGCCATCAGTATCTTTAGGAAACAAAAATGCTTTGTTTGAGCCAATTCACGGTTCTTATCCGCAGGCAAAAGGAAAAAATATTGCCAATCCGATTGCTTCGATTTTAGCAGCAGCACTTTTGTTAGAACATTTTGGGTTAACTAAAGAAGCTAATGTAATTTACAAAGCAGTAGAAAAAGCAATTGAATTTAAAGTCGTTACTGTAGATTTAAAACCGGATTCAAAATTTGGTACAAATGAAGTAGGGGAGTTCGTTTCTAACTTTATTTTTAGCAAAGATGATATGTTGTATTTTAATAATGATAATGTTCATATCGGACAGTCGACAATTGTTTAAGTTTTTTATTAAAATAATGAAATAAATAACAAGAAGTATTGAAAATGTTGAGATTTTATTTTTTTAGTTCTTAGAGTTTTTATACTTTTGTCACACTAAAAAAATAAATGATGCAAATCTCAATTATTATTACTTCTGTCGTTGTTGTCAATGTGATTCACACATCTGCATCGGGAATGGTATAAATATAATTGAAAAACTATATTACAAACCTTCCAAGTACTGGAAGGTTTTTTTTTGAATAAAATTTAAATAAAATAATACATAATGGAATTAAATAAGTACAGCAAAACCATCACTCAAGATCAAACACAACCTGCGGCGCAAGCTATGTTGTACGGGATTGGTTTAACTGAAGAAGATTTAAAAAAAGCACAAGTAGGTATTGTTAGTATGGGTTACGATGGTAACACGTGTAACATGCACTTAAATGATTTAGCAAAAGATGTTAAAAAAGGTGTTTGGGATGCAGATCTGGTCGGACTTATTTTTAATACCATTGGTGTAAGTGACGGAATTTCAAACGGAACCGAAGGAATGCGTTATTCGTTAGTTTCCCGTGACGTAATTGCTGATTCTATTGAGACAGTTGCAGGAGCACAATGGTACGATGGTATTATTGCTATTCCTGGTTGTGATAAAAATATGCCCGGAGCTTTAATTGCTATGGGAAGGTTAAATCGCCCATCTATTATGGTTTACGGAGGTTCGATTCATTCTGGAAAATGGAAAGGCGAATCTTTGAATATTGTTTCGGCTTTTGAGGCTTTAGGAAAAAAAGTAAAAAACGAAATTACGGCAGAAGATTTTAAAGGTGTTATCCAAAATGCATGTCCCGGAGCTGGTGCTTGTGGTGGTATGTATACCGCAAATACAATGTCTTCAGCAATCGAAGCATTAGGAATGAGTTTGCCATACAGCTCTTCAAATCCTGCACTTAGTCAGGAAAAAAGAGACGAATGTCTTGCTGCCGGAGCTGCTATTAAGATTTTATTAGAAAAAGATATTAAGCCAAAAGACATTATGACTCGTAAGGCTTTCGAAAATGCTATTACCATTGTAGCTGTTTTGGGAGGTTCGACTAATGCAGTTATGCACTTAATCGCTATGGCTCACTCTGTTGGTATCACAATCACTTTAGATGATTTTCAGGCAATAAATGACAGAACTCCTGTTCTTGCTGATATGAAACCAAGTGGTAAATATATGATGGAAGATATTCATGAAGTTGGAGGTATTCCATCAGTAATGAAATATTTATTAAAAGTTGGACTTATTCATGGAGATTGTTTAACCGTTACAGGAAAAACAGTAGCTGAAAACTTAGCTTCGACTCCGGATTTACAAGACGGACAAGAAGTAATCCATGAAATTCAAAAAGCATTAAAACCAACAGGAAATATTCAGGTTTTATACGGAAATCTTGCTTCTGAAGGAGCTGTTGCAAAAATCAGCGGAAAAGAAGGAGAATATTTTGAAGGTCCTGCTGTAGTATTTGAAGGTGAATTTGAAGTAATTCCGGGTCTTCAGGCCGGAAAAATAAAGCCAGGTAATATAGTCGTCATCAGGTATTGTGGACCAAAAGGTGGTCCGGGGATGCCTGAAATGCTAAAACCAACATCGGCAATTATTGGAGCCGGATTAGGAAGCAGTTGTGCACTTATTACAGACGGCAGATTCTCTGGAGGTTCACATGGCTTTGTCGTAGGACACATTACACCAGAAGCATATGATGGTGGTGGTATTGCTTTAGTAAAAGATGGAGATATAATTGCCATCGATGCTGTAAAAAATACAATCGACCTGAAGATATCTGACGAAGAATTTGCAGCTCGTAAAGCGGCTTGGGTTCAGCCTCCGCTTAAAGTTACAAAAGGAGTTTTGCTTAAATACGCAAGATCGGTTTCAAGTGCCTCAACAGGTTGTGTTACCGATAATTAGTATTCAATTACAATTTTAAAAAACAATTTCAATAACAATGTCAATATCAAAAATCAATTGCAAGAAAAGGTGAAAAAAAACAAAAGATCAATTTAAAATTTATAATTGAAATTATTTTTGCATTGCCATTGAATTTTGATATTGAAATTGATTTTTGCGATTGAAAAAAAATATACCAAATGGGAACAATTAGGATATCAGGCGCCGAAGCCGTTATTAGATGTTTATTAGAAGAAGGAGTAGACTTAATTTATGGTTATCCGGGAGGAGCAATCATGCCGGTTTACGACGAATTATATAAATTCCAGGATCAGTTACACCATGTTTTAGTACGTCACGAACAAGGTGCAACACATGCTGCTCAGGGTTATGCGAGAGCGACAGGAAAAGTGGGGGTAGCAATTGCTACTTCCGGACCGGGAGCAACAAATTTAGTTACCGGAATTGCTGATGCTCAAATCGATTCAACTCCGATGGTTTGTATTACGGGACAAGTTGGAAGACATTTATTAGGATCTGATGCATTTCAGGAAACAGATATTATCGGAATTTCAACTCCGGTTACAAAATGGAATTTTCAGGTAACTGAGGCTGCTCAAATTCCTGAAATTATCGCAAAAGCATTTTATATTGCTCGTTCCGGACGTCCGGGACCTGTATTAATTGATATTACTAAAAATGCTCAGTTTGATGAGTTTGATTTTAGTTATGAAAAATGCACAGGAATCAGAAGTTATATTCCGGTTCCAAAATTAAAATTAGATAAAGTTGCCGAAGCTGCAGCGTTAATCAATAGCGCTAAAAAACCATTTATTGTTTTCGGACAGGGCATTATTTTAGGTCAGGCTGAAGCCGAATTTAAAGCGGTTCTTGAAAAATCAGGAATTCCGGCTGCATGGACTATTTTGGGACTTTCGGCGCTGCCAACAGATCATCCTTTAAATGTAGGTATGTTAGGAATGCATGGAAACTATGCTCCAAATTTACTAACAAATGAATGTGATGTTTTAATTGCCTTCGGAATGCGTTTTGATGACCGTGTTACAGGTAAATTAGCTACTTACGCAAAACAGGCTAAAGTAATTCACTTCGAAATCGATCCTGCAGAGGTTGATAAAAACGTTAAAACAGAAGTTGCTGTTTTAGGGGATGTAAAAGAATCTTTAGCTGCTTTATTACCATTATTGGATGCAAAATCTCATGATTTATGGCATAATGAATTTAAAGCATTAAGAGAAGTTGAATATAATTCTGTAATTAAAGAAGAATTAAATCCAACGAATGGTAAAGGAATTTCAATGGGAGAAACTATTGAAATGATCAACAAACACTCAAAAGGTGATGCAATTATCGTTTCAGATGTTGGTCAGCATCAAATGTTTGCGTGTCGTTATGCTAAATTTAATTCAACCAAAAGTAATATTACTTCCGGCGGATTAGGCACAATGGGATTTGCGCTTCCGGCTGCAATTGGGGCCAAAATGGGAAGACCAGATCGTGAAGTTGTGGCTATTATTGGTGATGGAGGTTTTCAGATGACCATTCAGGAATTAGGAACAATTTTCCAGACTCAGGTTCCGGTAAAAATTGTAATTCTAAACAATGAATTTTTAGGAATGGTACGTCAATGGCAGGAATTGTTTTTTGACAACAGATATGCATCAACAAAAATGATTAATCCAAATTTTACTGCAATTGCCGAAGGGTATCATATTAAATCTAAGAAAGTTACACAACGTGAAGATTTAGATGCTGCAGTTGCCGAAATGCTTGCTTCAAAAGATTCTTACTTCCTGGAGGTCATGGTCGAAAAAGAAAACAATGTTTTCCCGATGATTCCAACAGGAGCATGTGTGTCAGAAATTAGATTAAGCTAAGAAAAAAGTTTCAGGTTTCAGGTTTCAGGTTTCACGTTCTCAGCAGAACTTGAAACTTGAAACCTGAAACAAAATAAACTAAAAAACAAAATGGAAGATAAAACATTTACCATATCGGTATACTCAGAAAATAACGTGGGTTTATTAAATAGAATATCCGGAATATTCTTAAAGCGTCACATTAATATATTAAGCCTAAATGTTTCAGAATCAGAAATAGAGAATGTTTCAAGATTTATTATTGTAGTAAATACAACAGAAAAATGGGTTCAGAATATTGTAGGACAAATCGAAAAACAAATCGAAGTTATCAAAGCATTTTATCATACAGATGAAGAAACCATTTATCTAGAAAATGCTTTATTTAAAATCGCTTCAAGTTTGTTATTTGATGAAAAACAAATTCAGAATATCATCAAAGACAGTCAGTCTACGATCGTAACAGTTTCTCGTGATTTCTTCGTGATTTCAAAATCAGGAAGGCGTTCTGAAATTGAAGAGTTGTATGAAAAATTCAAACCATACGGTATCATGCAGTTTGTACGTTCAGGAAGAATATCAGTTTCTAAACAAAAAATGGAAATTTCAACATTATTAGAAACATTCAAATAATTATTAAATAAGCGGTTAAGAGATCGCAATTCTTATACATTAAATCAATTTTTAAATTTCATTTCATTAAATATTTTAAAACAAAATGGCAAATTATTTCAACACATTACCACTTAGATTACAATTAGAACAATTAGGAGTTTGCGAATTTATGGAGCAATCAGAATTTGCAGACGGTATTTCGGCATTAGCAGGGAAAAAAGTTGTCATCGTAGGTTGTGGTGCGCAAGGTTTAAATCAGGGTTTAAACATGAGAGATTCTGGTTTAGATATTTCTTACGCATTACGTGCAGATGCAATTGCAGAAAAAAGAGCTTCTTATAAAAATGCAACTGAAAATGGTTTTACTGTAGGTACTTATGAAGAATTAATTCCAACTGCTGATTTGGTTTGTAACTTAACGCCGGATAAACAACATACTGCTGTAGTTACTGCCATTATGCCATTAATGAAAGAAGGATCAACATTATCTTATTCTCACGGTTTTAATATTGTTGAAGAAGGAATGCAAATTCGTAAAGACATTACAGTAATTATGTGTGCTCCTAAATGTCCAGGATCTGAAGTTCGTGAAGAATATAAAAGAGGATTTGGTGTACCAACACTTATTGCAGTTCACCCTGAGAATGATCCAAACGGTTTTGGTTTAGATCAGGCAAAAGCGTATGCTGTTGCAACAGGAGGACATAAAGCAGGAGTTTTGAAATCGTCATTTGTAGCTGAAGTAAAATCAGATTTAATGGGTGAGCAAACTATTCTTTGTGGATTATTGCAAACAGGTTCTATTTTATGTTTTGATAAAATGGTTGAGAAAGGAATCGAGCCTGGATATGCTTCAAAATTAATTCAATACGGATGGGAAACTATCACAGAAGCTTTAAAACATGGTGGAATCACAAATATGATGGATCGTTTGAATAATCCTTCTAAAATTGAAGCTTATGAATTGGCAGAAGAATTAAAAGATATTATGCGTCCGTTATTCCAAAAACACCAGGACGATATTATCTCTGGAGAATTCTCAAGAACAATGATGATTGACTGGGCTAATGATGATGCAAATTTATTGACATGGAGAGCAGCTACAGGAGAAACAAATTTCGAGAAAACACCTCCTACAGATGCACCAATCTCTGAGCAGGAATATTTTGATAATGGGGTTTTAATGATTGCTATGGTAAAAGCTGGTGTAGAATTAGCTTTTGAAACCATGACTGAAGCCGGAATTATCGAAGAGTCAGCTTATTATGAGTCATTACATGAATTGCCATTAATTGCAAATACAATTGCAAGAAAGAAATTGTTCGAAATGAACCGTGTAATCTCTGATACAGCAGAATATGGTTGTTATTTATTCGATCATGCTTGTAAGCCATTGTTAACAGAATTCATGAAAACTGTTGAAACAAATATCATTGGAAAACCATTCTCAACTTCAAACGGAGTAGATAATGCTGTTTTAATTGCAGTAAACAAAGAAATTCGTCAACACCCTATCGAAGAAGTAGGAGCGTGGTTGAGAGAATCTATGACCGCAATGAAAAAAATTGGATAATAAATTGGGAATTACCACACACTCTATTGTGGAATTTGCACTGTATCTCTGTTTTTATGTAATATTTTGAATTAGTAAGCACTTATTAAGAAAAAGGATATAGATGCATATTGCATTCACTTAACTTCGGTGAGCCAGCAAGTTAAGTGAAGCTAATCCCTGATGCAGGGGTATGTTTAGCAATAAATGTACAAAGTAAAATTTCTGTTTTAATTAATAAAGATGCTGCTATTTTCAAAATAGGCGATCAAATCTATAACACAGATCAAAAAATTAATTGTTATTGAAATTGTTAAAATTAAAAAGGCGTAATATTCATTTATTGCGCCTTTTTTGCGTTATGCAATTTTTATCTAAAAACTAAAATTTTGTATTATGTGTATAAAAAGTCAATATTTTTTTTAATATGTGTTTTTATTAGTTAAAATTTATGAATTAAATAATTTTAAGAATACGTTGATATTTAATACATTTATAAAAAAAATCAACAAACTATGAGTTATTATAAAATTGAAAATTTAGAACAATATTTTAAACATTACAATAAGTCAATAAGGGAACCAAGGAAGTTTTGGGGGAAAATCGCAGAGGAAAATTTTACCTGGTACCAACAATGGGAAAAAGTTGTAGATTTCAATATGGCTGATGCCGAAGTAAAATGGTTTACTGACGCAAAAGTTAACATTACCAAAAATTGCATCGACAGACACTTAAGTAAAAGAGGCGAAAAAACGGCTATTATATTCGAACCGAATGATCCTTCAGAAAGTGCTTTACATATAACGTATAACGAATTATACGAAAGAGTTTCAAAAATGGCGAATGTTTTGCGTGAGCAAGGTGTTCGTAAAGGTGACAGAGTTTGTATTTACCTGCCTATGATTCCGGAATTGGCAGTTGCTGTTTTGGCTTGTGCCAGAATAGGCGCGATTCACTCTGTTATTTTTGCAGGATTTTCGGCTTCGGCAGTATCTGCAAGAATTAATGACTGTGAGTGTAAAATGGTAATTACTTCTGACGGAGGTTATAGAGGGAATAAAACAATTGATTTAAAAGGAATTGTTGATGAAGCATTAGATACTTGTCCTTCAGTTACTAAAGTTTTAGTTGTAAAAAGAACTAAAACAGAAATCAAAATGAAAGAAGGTCGTGACGAATGGTTGCAACCTTTATTAGATGTAGCTTTAGATAATAGTGTTGCTGAAATTATGGATGCCGAAGATCCGTTGTTTATTTTATATACTTCAGGATCAACTGGTAAACCTAAAGGAATGGTGCATACTACAGCCGGATACATGGTTTATACAGCATATACTTTTAAAAATGTTTTCAGTTACGAAGAAAATGATATTTTCTGGTGTACTGCTGATATTGGCTGGATTACAGGTCACTCTTATATCTTATATGGACCATTATTAAATGGTGGAACGACCGTGATTTTTGAAGGAGTTCCTTCTTATCCTGATTTTAGCCGTTTTTGGGATATTATCGAAAAACATAAAATCACACAATTCTATACTGCTCCAACAGCAATTCGTTCGCTGGCAAAAGAGAGTTTAGATTATATTCAAAAATATCCACTTAAATCATTAAAAGTTATTGGATCTGTTGGAGAACCAATCAATGAGGAAGCCTGGCACTGGTTTAATGACCACGTTGGAGATAAAAGATGTCCGGTGGTTGATACATGGTGGCAAACAGAAACTGGCGGAATCATGATTTCTCCAATTGCTTTTGTAACACCAACAAAACCAACTTATGCTACTTTGCCATTACCGGGAATTCAGCCAGTATTAATGGATGAAAAACGTAATGAAATTGAAGGCAATCAGGTTGTGGGTAGTTTATGTATTAAATTTCCGTGGCCAGGAATCGCGAGAACTATTTGGGGAGATCACCAACGTTATAAAGATACCTATTTCTCTTCATTCCCTGGAAAATATTTTACAGGAGATGGAGCTTTAAGAGACGAAGTTGGATATTACAGAATCACCGGTAGAGTAGATGATGTTGTAATTGTTTCAGGGCATAATTTAGGAACGGCACCAATCGAAGATGCAATTAACGAACATCCTGCAGTTGCAGAATCTGCTATTGTTGGATTCCCACATGATATTAAAGGAAATGCTTTATACGGTTATGTTATTTTAAAAGAAACCGGAGAGGTTAGAAACAAAGAAAATTTATCTAAAGAGATCAATCAATATATTTCTGATCATATTGGACCAATTGCAAAGCTGGATAAAATTCAGTTTGTATCCGGATTACCAAAAACACGTTCAGGAAAAATTATGCGTAGAATTTTACGTAAAATAGCCGAAGGAGATTATTCTAATTTTGGAGATACTTCAACGTTATTGAATCCTGAAATTGTAGATGAAATTAAGGAAGGAAGAATTAGAATTGCTTAATTCTTTCAGAGTATAAAAACAAAAATGCCTCTTAATTTTAAGAGGCATTTTTTATTCTGGTTTATTGAAATTCTCGCAAACTTAAAACTTGGCAAGAATTCTTTATATTTATTTTATTCCCAATCTTGATTTTAATTTCAAAAACAAAAGTGCAATTTTATAAGCATCTTCTGAAGATGAGTTTCTATCGCTTTTCGGGATTTTAAATATTTCGGTTAAATCGTCCAATGAAAATTGTTTCTCGTTGATGTCCATTAATTTACGATACATCATGTCAACATCTAAAGCCTCATTTTTTAATCTTCCGCAATCAAGCCGCTCTAAGGCTGCATTTAGCATTTCGACATCAAAATTAATATGATGTCCTACTAAAACAGAATTTCCAATAAAATTAATAAAAGCTTCTAATGCATCAGGTTCCGGCATTTTAAGCATTTTACTGTCAATGATAAATTCATTTGAAAGTCCGTTATCCTGCAAAAATTTATATTGAAGCAGAACCGTTTCGAAACTGTCTTTAATTATAATACCGTCATCAATCACTGAAAATGCACCAAGAGATAAAATAACATCTTTATTCGGGTTTAAGCCCGAAGTTTCAGTAGATAAAACTACATATCTGTTAGGTTTAGTCTCGAATTTAGCCAGGTATTCTTTCCAGAAATCCGGATATTCTTTGTTGATATTTTTAATCCAATCTAGCATATTACGAGAATTGTGTCAGTTGAAATTTGCTTTTAATTAATTCTTCAAGATCCTTCATAGGCGTCAAAGCATTTTTTAACTTCTCTTTGTCTGTTTTAGACATTTCTCTTAAATTTATATATTGTCCGGAATCGTCATTTTTTAATCCCTCAATAGTTCTAAATTTCGATAGTGTTAAAAAAGCATCTGCGCAACTTAAATATATCTCAGCGTTTTTAGAATCTGTGATCGCTAATTGTTTGAACCTTAAATAAGTATTTTTAATTCCTTTTATATTGGCATTCAAAATTAATAAACGCGCGCTGTCAATTAATGGCATCAAGGCACGGGTTTTAATATCAAATTTACCTTTTTGAGGTCCTTCTTCTTCTACAATGAATTTCTTGAAGAAACTTAAAGGAGAATTTCTTTTTAAAGCGTCGTTTCCTAAAAAGTCAAAGAACAAAGTATTGTTTACAGCATTTTTAAAAATAACATTTTCGATCACTTCTTCTATTTTTGGTTCCCCAAAAACGATTTCATAATCAAAGAAAATACTGCTCAGATCATTACTGTTTTCACCTGGAGTATTCATCCAGCTGTTGTATTGTTTTGTCCAGTCAGTCAGTGATTTGCACCATAACATATTACTTCCCATATGCCCGTTTGGACAATATTCATATCCTACTTTTTCAAGTATAGAAGTAGTTCTTTTTGCCAGTCTTAAAAAGTAATCTTTTACTTCTCTGTATTTCTCAGGAGCAACATCTTCAAAAATTAGGATACTATCCTGATCTGTTAATAAAAGCTGTTCTTTACGTCCTTGACTACCAATGCTTAACCATGCAAATCGGGCAGGAGGTGACCCCAGATCTAAAATAGACAATTCGACAGCACGTTTAATGATGGCAAGATTAATTTCGCTTGCAATATTACTGATATGAGAAATTGGTATATTTTTCTGAATAGAATTTTGAATCAAATCAGCTAAACGATCACGTATTTGTTTTAAATCTTTTGGCAATTGTGAACGTTTAATCTCTTTGATTAAAACACCTGGATTACTGGCTTGAGCTACAATCAAATCGTGCTCAGAAATAATTCCTTTAACGGCAGATTTACTAGTGCCATCTTTAGTAACACATAAATGTGTAACATTGTGCTTAAGCATTAATAATTGCGCTTCTGCAAGAGATACGTTTTCAATTACAGTAACTACGGGCGAAGACATGATTTTATCAATGGTTTCAGTGATAGGGTAACGTCCGGTTGCAATTTTTGAAGATAAATCAGCATTGGTAACAATACCAATCGGGTTGTTTTTTTCGCAAATTACAATATTGTCAACCATAGATTCTGTCATTAAAATAGCAACATCTTTAACAATATGATTGGGCTCTGTAGTTAACGGTGAATTGTTATACACCAGAGATTGAATATATTGCATTTCTGATTGTTGGTCTACATAAAATGCAGTATCAGAAATTAATTTTCCATTAGAATTTACATTGTCTTTTGTATGTCGTGAATTAATGGCAAAATTTTCCAGCAAAAAGTTCAAAACATCTGAATTATTGGCTACAAAAGGTCTGAATACAGCAATTGGAATGGCGTAAATTATACTTTCTTCGCGTGCTTTCGCTGTCATCATGTAATTATTCTTGGCAAAAAACGGGCGTAAACCAAAAATATCGCCTTCGTGGCATTTATTTATAATTGTTTCTTCGGCATCGGCGATTGTTGTTAAATTAATCACACCAGAAGCTACGACATAAAAGCTATCATGAAGTACGTCGTTATTTTGAAATAATACAGCGTGTTTCTCTAAATTGATTACACGGATATTTGTAGCAATGTCAGATAATTCCTGAAAAGTTAAATTATCAAATGGTGGGTATTCTTTTAAAAAATCTGCAATATGCTCAGCAATTGTATTCATATGTGTGATATTTTTTTAAAGTATCGAATGTAAAAATAAGAAAATTAAGTCTTACAATGAAAGCATCTTTATGAGAATCTAATTATTTTAAAGAAATGTTAAGAATTAATGATTTAAAGGCTTTAAAATGATTTATTGATGCTTTAAATCTAAATTACAAACTATTTTTTAATGTTTGATTTGATAGATTATAAAGTTTTGCATTTATAAATATTTGATTTAGAATTTGTTTGCAGGAAATACACCAGGATTATCATAAATTATCTGTAAACGGGAATTGTATAGCAGGGAGGTTTTTAATATTTTCTATTTTACATAATATAAATTATGGTTCAAAAGCGTGACCATATATTTGATAATCAATTTGTTAACTCTAATTTTATTAGCATGTTTAACACTGGTTTAATAGATTCGTTAAAGATTCGTGTAAAACTTGACAAAGTTAAGATATTGGATAAGAGACTAATAACGGATTTTATCGCTTATTATCCTGATATTTCACACTTAGATAATGACGGAAACGAGCAAGAAAAACTTGGCGATAACTACCGTAAAGCTGAACCGTTTACTAAAATAATTGACGGAATTACTTACAGATTTTATATAAAAGCTTTTATAGATTCTAAGAAAATTGCACATGAGTATGTTGTTTTTCAGATTTCGGCAAAAATGTTAAAAGAAAAATATTTTGAAGGAATAACCGCATATAATTATAGAAATATTGTAGATGACATCAATAGTTTTGGTGTTTTGTCTATCAGTCGTAAAGATTTTTTAGAGGGTCTTGTTTCTGATATTGACATCTGTATAAATCAACTTATAGACTTAAAAAGTTTAAAAACTGCATTTAGTTTGATTTTACAGCACCCAAATGCAGGAAAAAAACCTTTGTTACATCATATTTCACAATCTAATAGTTTAAAAAATACTAACAATTTAGGTTTGGACTTTAATAAGCGTGAAAAAGCAACAAATACAACACCTTACTGTAAAATTTATCATAAAGGATTCGAATTATTATCAAAGTCAAACGTCTTTTACAAAGCTTTTTTAGAGCCAATGAAAACAAGCGTAATTGATAATCTTGTTCGTTATGAATTTACAATAAAGGCTCATAAGCATAAAGAATATTTATGTAAACAAGGTTTTAAAGCTGATTTTAAAACGTTTGCTGATTTGTTAAAGGCTCACCCAAAAGAGTTGGCAAGAATCGCTAAAAGTGGCATTTCTCATTATTTAGAGAAAAAAGTAAAATCTAAGGTAAATGCTGAGCTAAATCCCTCAGATATAGCAATGCAATTCTGGATAGAAAACCTTGTAAAATCGGGTTTTGATAAAGAACAATTGTTAGGATTTACATATTTAATAGATTGCCCCGTTGGACGTTCAAGAATGAAAAGTAAAGCAAAAAAACTTATTGACGATTTAACCAACCGTGATAAAAATTTAACTATTCAAATTCAAAATAACGAACGCAGTAATAAATTCTTAGCCAATATTGGCGTAAATCTTTAAAAAATTATAATTTATGAATACATCCATTCTCTCCAGTGAAATAGATTTCCACATTAAAATCGATGAAATTATTATTTATCAGCTAGAAAAAAAAGATCGTAACAGATTCAATAATCATGCTTGGCGTTGTGGCTTGAAATTAAATTCTTTCACAATGAATAAATCCTGTGTTTTCGTCCTAATTCCTAAGAAATCGCTTTTTAAAGGTTCTGTTATTTTAGATCAGCAAAATGTTGAGAATTTTATTCTTTTTGAAGCTTCTATAAAAAAAACAACTATTAATTATTATAGAAAAGTTTATTGCGAAGTTGATTTTATGAAAAGAGGTTTTCTTTAAATGTATTCATCCCAGAACCATAATTCTACACAAACCATAAGTAACATTATGACAAATAAAAAACTATCTAAATTCTTACAAAAATGTTTATAAATCCTTTCGATGCAATTTTAATAATTATTGAACTTTTTATGATGCTCGGAAAATCCCAAAATCCCGACTAATGATAGTCGGGATTCACTTAACAAATATGTTAATTCTCTAAATTCAAAAATATGACTGAAAATTGCCAAAATTGTATGTTTTTCGATAACTCCAGATTCTTACATAAACCCCAAACTAAGGACGCTGGTATTTGCACAAAGTTTACAGAAGTAATGTTTAAAAATGATACTTGTAAATTTCATTTACCAACTCAGGAATTTGAAGAAAAAGAAATTTTTATTTCTGGCGTAGACAAACAAACACTTAAACCAAAACAATACGATTTATTTCAATAACAAAGGAGGGTTGCACCCCTCCTCTATTCACTCCCAAATCTCATAACATGGAACAATTACAAGTAATTAAGGCTAAAGAATTAGCCTTAAAAATGGGTGTTCACCTTAACACCGCAAAAGTTTATATTAAAGATATAAAACAGGAATACGATATTAAAGTCGTTTTAAAGTGTCATGTTTTAACTTATTTCAAAGTTAATGCCAAAATAGCACAATAAAACACAATTGCGCCTAAAAAAGAATAAACCTCGATTTACGGGGTTTTTTTATGCTCAAATTTGTTTTTATAAAAATTAATAATTGTCGGATAAAAACCGACCTAATTCAATTTAACATGGAAATTTATAAAGGTACAGGCAAAACAACTACAGGAACAATTTTGCTTACTAAGGGTATTTCTGCATTTGTTATAGGTATTTCTAGAGCTTTCGAAGATTTAACAACTGAAACAATTAGAGTAGAAATTGAGAGAGCAAACGGCTCAAACTTCGAAATCACTAAAGGAACAATGTCTTTAGCTGATTTTATTTTGGCAACTACTTACGGTGAGGATGCTGTAACGTCTAGTACTTCAAGAGGTCTTGAAACTATTGCAGTTTGTGAAATTAGTGCGCACGGTGCTGTTCACTTATTTGAAAAAGATGTAATTAAAGTTACGCTTGCAGGATTAAAAAGTGATCAAACTTATGTTTTAAACGGTATCGAAGAACCTGAAACGGGAACTGATATTTATTCATTTGAACGTAAAAGTATGGCTCCTGATGATACTAACAAAGATTTTACGGTAGCTGGTTTTGATATTCTTGTTTTGGATAAATCAAGTGATATTGAGGAAATCAATTACACTTTTGAAAACGGTAGAACAGTTAAGTATACAATGTTTGAGTTGGAAGCTTTAAGTTCTTCTATTGATCCAGTTGCTTACGTTCAATCTACTGGTAATGTTGCTTCAACTTTTGGCAAAAAAATCCAATTACCTCTTATTGCTGTAAACAACGTCAATATTAGAAAAGTTCAAGGTAAAGAAGTTGTAAGTTTAATTCTTAGAAATAAGTTGTAACTATGGGTTTTTTCAAAAGTATTGGCAAAGCCATAAAGAAAAATGTTTCGTTTAAAAATCTCGTAAAAGTTGCTACTCCTGTATTGGGTATGGTCCCTTTTGCGGGTGGAGCGTTGCAAAGTATTTCGGAAAGTGCGCAGGCTTCGCACGAAGCAAAAAAACAGGCTGAGAACGCACAAAACGAGTATGATAGACAAGTTTTAGAACAGCAGGCACAAGCCTTACAGCAACAAGCGTATCAAACTACGGGTAAGATGGTTGGTGCAATTGCAGGTGCAGGCGGTCAAATTTTTACTCAGGCTGTTACAGAGGGTGCATATGCGGGAATTTCTACAGGTGCAAAAAATGGTTTAGGAATTGCAGGCGCAGAAATCGCAGATAGTACCATTGTTGCATGGTTTAAGAAGCATTGGAAACACATTTTAATTGGTTTGAGTGTTGTAGGTGTAATCTATTTGATTAACAAGCATAATAAACCAAAAAAACGTGTCTCAAGAAGATAAGTTTAAAAGCAAGTATTACCGTGTGTACGGTTTGATTTTCCTGATAGATACGGTAATACTTCTACTAAAAAAGTTAGGCGATTTAATCGCAATTATCAAACAGCTAATACATTAAATATATGTCACAGCAATATTACAAAGGAACAGACGGAAATTTTTATCCTGTTAAAAATCAAGGTTTCCAAGCACCATTTAAGCAGTCGTATAACCAACCACAGCAACAACAACAGCCAATTTTTAAGAAAAGTGGTGCTGTTTACAGTAAAATTCGAAACGGAAATTTTGAAGGCGATACAATCGTTAATGCTTGGCGCAAAACACGATTTGGTCTTATGAAAGCAACTGTAGCGCCTTATTCTGGTCAAGGTGGAAAAGGTCTTGAAATTGTTAACTCACAAGGTAAGTCAGGAAATCAAGATAAGGAGTATCAAAAAATGATTTGTACAATTACAAATGATTCTGCGGGAACAAACACAACTTATCACGTTCTTATGAATTTGAAAACTCAGGTTATTGTTATCAAGGATCTTGGTTTGTGTATTACTCCCAATGGTAGCGGAGTTACAAAAAGCGGTAAGCGTGTTACTGGTTATTTTGGGAAAAATTACAAATCTAAGTAATGCTAAAAGGACTTTTAAAATTATTACCTCTGATTATCCATGAGATCGCAGAGGTAATTATCGAGAAAATTAAAGAGCGCAGAGAGCGCAAAGTCGAACAACAAAAAACAGATTCAAATGAAAAGTCTTAGTACAATTACAAACGTTCTTAAAATTATTGTCAAATATGGTGCTATTATCGCGGTCGCTGTGAAAGTTGTGCAATTTGCGCATGACGAATTTGCAAAGCTATCTGAAGATAAAGAAACCAAAAAAAGCCAAAAAGATGTCGAAAACGTTTCTGAATAATCCCAAAGTAGTTAGAGGATTAAGAAATAATAATCCGGGTAATTTGATTAGAACCTTTATAGCTTGGCAAGGAAAAATACCACATTCCAAGAATACGGATTCAAAATTTGAGCAGTTTGAAAATATCTATTACGGTCTAAGAGCGATGCTTAAAGACTTAATAAACGATATTAATAAAGGTAAAAATACCGTTAAATCTTTAATTTCAGAGTATGCGCCTAAAAGCGATAATAACGATACAGATGCTTATATTAAGTCTGTTGCTGCAACACTTGGTGTCGCACCTATGCAAAAGCTTACAGAAATTAATTCTAAATTTTTACTTAGGCTTGTTCGTGCTATCCTGCAAGTGGAACTCGGTAAAAGTGCTCATCAACAAGTAACTGACGCGGATATCATTAAAGCAATTACAATGCTTGGTGATGTTTCAACGTCAAATCTGAAAGTGAATATAGATAAGTTCGCTTTGGCAAAACAGTACATTTTGCCTGTAATTATAACAATCGGTCTTTTTTTTTATTCGTACGTGACCATAACAATTTAAAACAAAAATCCAAATGGAGAAATTAAAACAATTCTGGAATGAAAACACGAAAGTAATTTTAATCGTGTTAGGTGCTTTAGCAGCGTATTTTATTTACACTAAAATCAAGCAAAACCAAAAGTAAAAAGATATGAGAAATACTAGGAACAATAAACCTAGCTTCTTAGATACGAAAATAATCCCGTTCTTAAAGAAGTACGGGATTTTTTTAGTCGTTCTTTTTCTTGTATTTCCTTACGCATACAAGTATTTAAAAAGAGCAATTGAAAGTGTAAAAAACACTAATCTAGAAGCTATCAAAGAACAAAATTCGAACGAAAACGCAAAGGCAAGTCCTGATATCGTAAAAAAGAAAGTAGCTGACATTAAAAAGTCTTATCCAAGTATTTCACAAAAGACAATGGATACTATAGTTGCTTCTGCTTTTAAGATTGCGGAAGCGTTCGGTACTAATGTAGATGATAATCATGTTTTATTAGGCGGTACAATTGATTTATATAATATTTCTTCTTGGTCTGAGGACGAAAAAACCGCTATTACTTTCTTAAAAAAGCATACAGGCACATTCCCAATTTTAGAGGATGTTTATTATAAAACTGCAACTAAATCTAAGAACCTGAGAAACGATATTATAAAATATTTGTCAAAATCTCAGTACTCTGAACTAGCTAAATTTTA
Organism: Flavobacterium chilense; assembly: GCF_001602525.1. GTDB lineage: Bacteria > Bacteroidota > Bacteroidia > Flavobacteriales > Flavobacteriaceae > Flavobacterium > Flavobacterium chilense. The sequence continues at coordinate 497,518 of NZ_LSYT01000001.1, read as the reverse complement.
CAAATCAAAAGGCTATAATTGGCTTTAATTCAAACAATATAAATTATGTATGTATTATATTATTTAAACAGAAATCTACAGTTACAAACTCTTGAAGTTGATTCTTTAGATATTCCTTTGCTTATTCCTGAGGATTTAATTTTTTGTAATTTAAGAAAAGGAATAAATTTTATAAAAGAACCTAATGCGTGTATTGATTTTACACATTTGGAACGCTTAATTATTTCTTCTGAGTTTACAGATATGGCCATGTTAAAGGATAATGATTTTAGAACTCAAAATTCGTATTTAACTGCTTTGTGTGTCGTTGATATTATACCCGTACTTTTAAGCGTTGATTCTGTTTCAGCAGAGGGGAAAATTTATTTAACGGATGTTCAACAGGAGGTTTTAGATAGAATTTATAGCTGTTCGGGTGATATCGGCTTAACGATGCACGTTATTTCAAGTGATGGAATTGAGCGTACTTATTCTTATTTTAGTTATATGACTTTAGTGTATGACATGGGCATGTATCGAATTGATTACGTAGAGCCTTATCACATTAAGCAAATTTGGTTTACGGATAACAATGAACACTTTGCAAAGTCTAATGTTTACACTTATCCAGAGTAAAAAAACTTCTTCCCCTCTCCCACTCGGGTAGGGGAGGATTTACAAATTAAAAATTTAACATTATAAATAAGAATAATATGTATATTTGCCTAAACTTCTACGAGAAATAAAATGACTACTTGCAATGGTCTCTCGTGATAAAATCATAGATACATGAAAGAAAACCTCTCTATTTATAAAAGTCTGCGCATTGATTTGTGCAGGCTATTTTTTTATCCAATCCAAAGACGCAGTCTTCGTGACAGGCAAATAAAAAAATAAAAGCTTGCCCCTTTTTCGGGGGCAAAACCATTTTTTAAAATAAACTGCCCTTTATTTTAAAAACCCCCAATAAAGCCAAGCGGTAGCGCCAAGCGTTGGGTACTTCAGAAACAAACTTTAACCCATAAAAAAAAGAGCCTCGAACGGTACTTGCAATACCTCGGCTCTCATTGATAAAATCATGACAAAGATACAAAACACTTCCGAAAAATCTAATTTTTCATACTATAAATTATAGTTCAAATTATGTATGTTTTAAAAGTGGGCTTTTTGGCTATATTTTATGATTTTTGTTGTGTTTGTGCTACTCGTAGAGCTTTGTTAGAAAAGTTTCTTTTGGTACAATATCAGATCCGCCTCGCTTATTAAATTGCATTGTTGAATCGTTTGCATATAAAACAACATTTGCAGAAAGATTATTTTTTGTTTTTAAACTGATATATGCTTTTTCGCCTAAAGTTGCTGAATATCCGGTAACTTCCATAACATCCGTTTTAAATTCAGGATTGTCGCTTATAATTTCTGCTGTACCAAAAATCTTTCCGTTAGACTGTGCAATTGTTATTGTCAGAATATATTCTTTGCTGCATTTTTTACAATTTTCTGTGCTCCAGGTTCCTGTAAATTTATTTATTTGTGAATATCCTGAAAAAGAAATTAGCAACAACAATAGAATGATTTTTTTCATTTTAATTTCAAAAATTATGATTTAACTGAATCTGTTTCAAATATAATGCAAAAAAGCATCCGCCATAGCGAATGCTTTTATTTTTGAATAGAAAATTATATTATTTTAATTTTTTCAGATAAACTGATTTTCCGTTTAATGAAACGTTTATTTCATTGTTTTTTTCTGAAAAAGTTGTTCTTAACGCGTTTCCTTTAAAAATTGAAACTTCTCCGTAAACTTTTCCGGTTTCTGGTGAATCGTATTCAAATAATAATTTTTTGTTGTCTGGCTCAATTCCAATTTTGTAACTTGAAAATTTCGAAGTTGCCAAATCAAATTCCTGCTGTGAATCGATAATTTTTCCATCAGCATAGAAATTCGTAACACTTTTGTTTAAGGTAATGTCAGGGTAATATTGATTAACTTTTTGTAATAATGCATACTGCTCAACATTTGCATCTTCTTTTTTAGACGTAATGGTTTGGGCAAATGAAACTGTTGTAAAAATAAAGGCAAATAGTAAAATGTACTTTTTCATAATTTTTAATTTAGGATTAATAATAAATGATTTTTGGAATTCAATTAACTATTTAATAAAGTCGCTTTTTTTTAGATTAGAGCCCTTTAATTATATAACAAGGTAGTAAATATTTACCTTTGCAGAAAATTAAAAGCAGTTTTTTAAGAAAATGACAACAAAAAATTACATTAAACTCATTCTTATCTTAGGTTCTTTAACCGCACTTGGTCCTTTTTCAATCGATATGTATCTGCCTGGTTTCTCAGGAATTGCAAAAGATTTAAATACTACAGTCGCAAAAGTTTCGATGAGTTTGTCGAGTTATTTTATCGGAATTTCTGCTGGACAATTACTTTACGGACCGTTATTAGACCGTTTTGGGCGTAAAAAACCTTTATTTTTGGGTTTATTGGTTTACATTTTAGCTTCATTAGGCTGTGTTTATGTTGCTGATATTGATTCTTTTATATTATTGCGTTTTATTCAGGCTATTGGTAGTTGTGCTGCAACGGTAGCTTCAGTAGCGATGGTGCGTGATTTATTTCCTGTAAAAGATATTCCAAAAGTTTTCTCACTTTTAATGCTTGTTTTGGGACTTTCGCCAATGCTGGCTCCTACAATTGGTGGTTATGTAACTGAGGATTATGGCTGGCATACCGTGTTTCTTATTTTAATGTTTATGGGAATTGCTATTTTGATTGCTTCTCAAATTGGCTTACCTAATAGTTATAAACCGGATACTTCTATTTCATTAAAACCAAAACCTATTATTGAGAACTTTTTAAAGGTTCTTAAAGAGCCTCAGTTTTTTACATATGCATTTACGGGATCAATAGCTTTTTCTGGCTTATTTACATATGTAGCGGCCTCACCTATCATTTTTATGGATATTTATCATGTTGACGCTAAAACATACGGATGGATTTTTGCCTTTATGTCTGTTAGTTTTATAGGTTCCAGTCAATTAAACTCCGTTTTATTAAAGAAATTTTCGAGTGAACAAATGATATTTGCAGCATTAATTTCGCAATCAGTAATCAGTATTGTTTTTCTCGTTCTTTCTTTGAATAATCTTCTGGGTTTATATGAAACTATCGGAATGTTGTTTTTGTTTTTGGGATGTTTAGGAATTTCAAATCCAAATACTGCAGGACTTACGATGGCTCCTTTTGCTAAAAATGCCGGAAGTGCATCGGCGTTAATGGGCGCAATTCAGCTTGGTTTAGGTTCTGTAGCTTCTTTTGCTGTTGGTGTTTTTGTAAAAGATTCTGTTGCGCCAATGGTTCTTATCATGACAACTACTACTATTATCGCCTTTATTGTTTTGAATATTGGAAAGCGTTTCATTAAAAATAAAGTCGAAATTACGGGTGATGATGAAATAATGGCCGGACATTAAATTTTCAAATTTCAGTCTTTGTCGACTTTCTAATACGATTTTTCCCTTCAGCAGAAATGTCAAACTTGTAAATATAAAAAGCCAGAATTTTTAAGTTCTGGCTTTTTCATTTAACAATGTAATTAGAATTAATCTATTCCAATTGTTGTTTTTTATCAGGTCTGATAATCATTCTAAGAGATTGATCTCTCGCGAAATAAGCGACCATCCAGTTCCAAAACGTATTTAATCTGTTACGATACGTGATTAAAGAAATTAAGTGTATAAACAACCATATAATCCAGGCAAAAAAACCTTTAAAATGCCATTTTGGGCTTGGTAAATCAACCACAGCTTTATTTTTTCCTATAATTGCCATTGAACCTTTGTCATTGTAAGCGAAAGGTTTTAATGGTTTGTTGTTGACTAATGCCTTGAAGTTTTTAGCCAGATTTAATCCTTGTTGAATTGCAACCTGAGCTACTTGCGGATGTCCGTCAGGGAAATTTTTATCTCCTGATAATATGGCAGTATCACCAATAGCATAAACATTTGTAAGCCCATTTACTTTATTGTATTGATCTGTTGCCATTCGTCTTCCGCGACCGTAGCTTTCTGTTGGAATTCCTTCAAATATTTTAGCAGAAACTCCTGCTGCCCAAATTAAATTTTTGGTTTTGATGGTTTCACCATTTGCAAAATGTACTGTATCGTCAACATAATCCGTAACACGGCTGTTTAGTTTTACGACAACTCCCAGTTTTGTTATGGCGTCCAGAGTATCTTTCTGAGATGCTTTACTCATTGGAGCCAGTAATGCGTCTCCCCCATCGACCAAATACACATTACTCGCTGATGTTTCGAGTTCCGGATATTCTTTTAACAGAATGTTTTTACGCATTTCAGCAAACATTCCAGAAACCTCTACTCCTGTTGGCCCTCCTCCGGCAACCACAATCGTTAATAATTTACGGCGTTTTCGAATGTCTTTAGTAATCGCGGCTTTTTCAAGGTTTTTAAGCAGGGTATTACGCATTTCGATGGCATCATTTAAGGTTTTCATCGGAATGGCGTTTTTCATTACGTTTTCCATACCAAAGTAGCTTGTTTCTGCTCCTGTAGCAAAAACCAGATAATCGTATGATAATTCGCCGTTGTTCAAAATAATTTTATTCTCGGCAGGAACCACAGAAAGTAATTCGCCTAAACGAAATTGAAGATTTTTTTTGCCGGCAAAGAATTTTCTAAAAGGATAGCTGATGCTGGATGGTTCCAGGAAAGCGGTTGCAACCTGATATATAAGTGGTGGAAAAAAATTATAATTGTTTTTGTCTACAAGTGTTACCTGAATCTGAGGATGGTTTACAAGTTCTTTTGCCAGATTTATTCCTGCAAAACCACCTCCTATAATGACTATGTTCATATATGTTTTTTATTAAGTAGGATTATGAGTAAAAATGTTTGCTTTTAGCAGTCGTATAAATTTAACATTATAAATCCATATAAGAAACTCAAAATGGAGTTTTCTTTAATTAAATTCTAATGAAATTAATTCACTAATTTGAGCTTCATCATAAGATCTGTCTGCTCATCGTTTCCTAATTTAAAAATGTGTTTGTCAAATTCAGTAAAATCATTTTTTCTGTAGAAACTGATAGCCCTGTGGTTTTTTTCCCAAACACCCAACCATATATAATCTGATTTTTTGTCTTTTGCTATTTGAATCGCTTTGTCATATAACAATTGCCCGACTTTTTTTCCATGAAATGCTTTTAAAACATAGATACGTTCAATTTCAAGGGATTTTTCGTCTTTCAATTCGGTTTGCGATTCACCGAAGTTTATTTTTAAATAACCAATAGCTTCATTGTCTAGTGTTGCAAAATAAAATTCAGAGTTTTGATCTGTAAGTTCTTTGGTCAATTTTTCGTTTGAGAATGAGTTTTCAAGATAGTTTTTCATGTTTTCATCAGAATTTGATTCTGAAAAAGTTTCATGAAAAGTCTGTCGGCCAATCTTTTGCAATTGGTCGATTTCGCTTAAAGTTATTTTTTTTATCTGAATATCAGCCATTATAAATTTATGTTGTTTTTAAGTTGGGATTACCTTATAAAAATACAACATAAATCAGTAAAGCATGGGCTTGAAAGCTTACTTTTTGAATTTTTTAACAGGCTTTTCAGTTATCTCAATCTTGTTTTGAAGAACATAATTTGCTAACAATTTTTCAATTAGTTCGTCTTTGGTAAGATGATGAAAAACGGTTTTTACTTTTGTTTTCAAATCAGCTGAAATATCGTGATTGGGTTTTGTTTTAAAGATTTGTTTGGCCCATAAAAGTGTATTGTTTTCTTCTAAACTTATTGCAGAAGGTTTTTGAAACGGAGTAAATGTAATCCCTAATTCATTTTCAAATTCAGGAATTTCAATAGCTTCTTCTTCCTGTAAAACAGTTAAAGAAAGTCCTTTTGCTCCTGCCCTGGCGGTTCTTCCGCTTCTGTGAACATAAGTTTCGTAAGTATCCGGCAAATGATAATTTACCACATAAGAGATTTCTTTGACATCGATTCCTCTGGCAGCCAAATCTGTAGCAACCAGGATATTGATATGTCCTTCGCGAAACTGTTCCATAATTCGGTCACGAATTCCCTGAGATAAACTTCCATGTAATGCTCCCGAAGAAAATCTGTTAATAGCCAGATTTTTAGCTAATTTGTTTACAGCAGCTTTGGTTTTGCAGAAAATAATACCGCGTTCTCCTTCTTTTGAATTTAGAAAATGCATCAAAACTTCCAGTTTTTCAATAGGATCAACTACAATATATTGGTGATCAATGCCTTGATTGCCTGTAGTTTCCATATTAGCACTAACCTGAACAATGTTTTTGTTTAAGTAGTTTTGAATCAATTGTTTAATCGTTCCCGGTAAAGTAGCAGAGAACAATAACGTACGGTGTTTTTGGGGTAATTCTGCAACAATTTCGTCTAAACTTTCCTTTAGGATAGAAACCATTTCATCGGCTTCGTCTAAAACTAAATATTGTGTTTGTTTTAAATCAATTGCTTTACGCTGAATTAAATCGATTAAACGCCCCGGTGTTGCTACAACAATATGAGTAGGTTGTGATAATCGCTCTATTTGAGGTTTTATTGGTATTCCGCCACAAGTTGCAGCTATAGAGATATTGGGAATGTATTTTCCAAAATCTTCCAGATTTCTGAATATTTGCTGACCAAGCTCTCTGGTTGGAACCAAAATTACTGCCTGAACAATTGGTGATTCAGTATCAATTAATTGTAATAACGGTAATCCGAAAGCGGCTGTTTTACCAGTTCCGGTTTTGGCTAAACCTACTACATCATGGGTTTCAGATAAAAGTAAAGGAATTGTTTTTTGCTGAATTTCTGTTGGTTCAACAATATTCAATTCGCTTAAAGCTTTTAAAATTGGTGCTGAAATTCCTAATGATGAGAATTGTTTAGACATGTGTTTTTGTTTATTTTATTTTATTTGTTTTGTTTCAGGTTTCAGGTTTGTTGTAACGCATACAACTTGAAACCTGAAACCTGAAACTTTTTTTAAAATCAATCCGGTTCGTTCATGATTTTTTCACGATACTTTTTCCCGATTAAAAGGACTAATTTTTGTTTGTAATCATCTACAAGCCATTCGCGGTAGTTTTTACTGCATTGACTCAAACATTTTGCGTAACGTTTAATACGGCAATCAATATCGTCATCAAGCTCTTTTCCTAAAGATTTTGCTTCTTGCAAAGTTTCAGTATTGTCTACACACATTGAAGCGTGTTGCTCTAATGATTTGTCTAATACGACTTTAGAACGTAAATTTTGTTTGATAATCAGTTTGTGTTCTTCATCAACATCAAAAGTAACATCAGCCGTTTTGCTGAATTTTGCTCTTAATTCTGGTGGCATACTGTATTTGAAGAACATTTCGATCTCTGTATCATCACGAAGATTTTCCAAATAAAATTCCGGTGATTTAAAGATGTGTTGCCAGTTTACAGGCTCGCTCCATAAACCAAAACGTGCTGCATTATTACCTAAATCAATAACTGTAAATTCGTCTTTACCAGGTAATTTACGAGATCCACGACCAATCATTTGGTAGTATAAGGTTAAAGATTTGGTTGCTCTGTTTAAGATAATTGTTTCAACTGTTGGCTCATCAAAACCAGTTGTTAAGATTCCTACAGAAGTTAAAATAGCATCCGGAGTCTTTTTGAACCATTGCAAAATGTCTTTACGCTCTTCAGAACTACTGGTGTTGTCAAGGTGTCTGATATCATAACCTGCTTCTCTAAATGTTTCATATACATATAATGAAGTATGAATACCGTTATTGAAAATCAGGGTTTTTTTACCTAAAGAACGCTCTGTATACGCATGCAGCAATTTTTCCTGCATGATGGTATTGGTATATAGATCATCTGATGATTTTACTGTATAATCCCCGTTGATACCTACTTTTAGAGACGTTAATCCAACATCGTAGCTATAAGTTGTGGCTCTCGCAAGGAAACCTTTGTCAATTAATGAACTAATTGTATCTCCCACAATAAGTTCATCATAACTCTGGTGCATTGGTAATTTTATATTTGAACTCAAGGGTGTTGCTGTTACTCCAAGAATAAAAGCATTTTTGAATGAGTTTAATAATTTTCTAAAGGAATTGTAATGTGCCTCATCAATAATGACTAAACCAATATTGTCTAAATGTAATTTTTCGTCATTAATACGGTTTTTTAAAGTCTCAACCATTGCCACAAAACAAGAAAAATCGTTTTGGTCAGGTAATTCTTTTACTTTACTATTAATGATTTTATTAGAAACACCAAACCCTTTCAGCATTTTTGAGGTTTGTTTACAAAGTTCGATACGGTGTGTTAAAACCACGACTTTTTTATCGTTATTGGCTAAATAACGACGAACGATTTCAGAAAAAATTACTGTTTTTCCACCTCCTGTGGGTAATTGGTACAATAAATGATGTTTCGAAGGAGCATTGTCTAAACGATCAAAAATGGCATCGATATCGCCCTTTTGGTATGCATAAAGTTCTTTTTTCTCTTCTCTTTCGATTTCTAAAGTGTTTTGAGACATTGTTGATTTTTGGATTTTTGCAAAAATACATCTAAAAAACAGTTATTCATCTTATTTTAACCTAAAATAAATGTTTTTTTTAAATAAGATTTTTTATAAGAAGTGCTTTTAAAAGTCGATTTTTTCTAAAATTGCCTCAAAATCGTACTTATTTTTCCATTTTTGTTGCATAGTTTCTTGTTCAATCGCAATAATTCTATCCTTGAAATCATTTAAAATTCCGTTAGAAATTAAAAAATTCACCGCTTGTTCGAATGAATTAAACATGCTTTTGTAGAATAATTCCTGCTTAATGAAATTGTTTGCAGAATAGGTTTGAGCAATTTCGATATTGTAAAGCATGATATCTGCAATAACAAATGAATCAACTCCGATCATTATAAAATGTTTGATAATTTTTTGGGCTACAGAACGGCGTAATTTTGCTTTTGGACGCCATTTTGCGCTGGGTTTCTTTACAGGAAAATATTCGTGCGAAATTTTTACCTTAGATTCCTGTAAAAGTTTGTCTTCCTTAGGATTAAAAACAAAATCGTAATAAACTTTTACCGGACTAAATTTTTCGTACAGTTCGATAATCTGCTCTTCAAGTTGTTCTTTGCTTAATTCGGCTAAATATTTTTTTAAATCGCGTTTACTCATTATCAAAGTTTAAGATTACAAAAGTAAATTACTTTCCTGATTCATACCGCAAAAACCAACCATAATACTTAATTTTGCTTGTATAAACTCAAAAAATATATACATGCTCAAGATTTTCAAAGTTACTGCAATTTTAGAGGGAATCTCTTATTTAGTGTTATTTACCAATATGCTTTTTATTAAAACTAACAATCCTGAACTTTACCATACCTTATTACGTCCGCTTGGAATGGCTCATGGTATTTTATTTATAGGATATGTTTTATTGGCTTTTTTACTCAGAAAACCACAAAACTGGGATTTAAAAACTTTTGGAATCATACAGATTGCTTCACTTATTCCTTTTGGAACTTTTTATATAGAGAAAAAATATCTGGAAAATAATGCATAAGCTTTTGGATAAAATATTTAACTTTTTATATCCGCTTTTCAGGGACTGGGGAATGAGCCGCAATTTTGCGTCTTATATTAGTCTTATTTTCAACATTGCCATTATGGTGGCTTTGGCTTTTGCCATTTATTATATCGCCAAATTTGTTTTGGTAACCCTGACAGCCGTATTTGCGCAGCGTACCAAAACAAAATTTGATGATTATTTAATTCATAACAAAACCACAAAATATACCGCTTATTTAATTCCGTTTTTCTTCATTTATAAAGCGGTTCCTATTATTTTGGACAAATATGAGTATTGGGAATCTCTTTTTGGAAAAATTGTTGGGATTTATATCGTTTTAATCAGTTTATGGATCATCAGAACCATTTTTAATGCCTTAAGGGATTATTTAAAACAAAAACCGGAATACAGTGATAAACCTATTGACAGTTTTGTTCAGGTTATTATGATTGTGCTTTGGATTTTTGGGGTTGCCATGATCATTTCGACTTTGTTCGGTATTAAAAAAGGTGAATTATTAACTATTTTAGGAACACTTTCGGCTATTATTATCTTGATTTTCAGAGATACTATTTTAGGATTTGTTTCGAGTGTTCAGGTTGCGATAAACGATATGGTTCGCATTGGCGACTGGATTACAATGGATAAATTTGGTGCTGATGGAGATGTTATCGAAATCAATTTAACGACTGTAAAGGTTCGAAATTTTGATAACACCATAACCACGATTCCAACTTATGCCCTGAGTTCAGATTCGTTTCAGAACTGGCGTGGGATGCAAAAATCTGACGGAAGACGTATCAAAAGACATGTTTTAATAAAAAGCAGCAGCATTCGTTTTCTGAATAATGATGACTTAAATCACATGAAAAAGGTTCAGTTGATTACTTCTTATATAGATACCAGACAGGCCGAAATCGAAAAGTATAACGATCTTAGAGGTATTGATAAATCACTTTTGCTTAATGGTCGCAATATGACCAATTTAGGTTTGTTTAGAAAGTACATTATGCAGTATTTATTAGATCATCCGGGACTCAATAAAAATATGCATATTATGTGCAGACAATTGCAATCTACTGCACACGGAGTTCCGTTAGAGATTTATGTTTTTTCGAGTGATAAACGCTGGGCAAATTACGAATATATTATGTCTGATATTTTTGATCACATAATGGCTTCGGTTATTTATTTCGACCTTGAAATATTCGAATTACCTTCCCAGATTGGTCCGTTAAGTTAGGTTTCAGGTTTCAGGTTTTTACTTTAAACATAGTTTTAAAATCAATGAAATCGTTTAAGCCTGAAACCTGAAAAAAAACAAACTTGAAACTAATTTTTTTCTTCAAAAACAAACTTCGAATTATCATATTCTATTGGAGTACCAGGCATAAAACACGGAAGATTAAAGTATGTAGTTATTATGCCGCTTCCTAAATATAACTTGTTTTCTTTTTTTAATAAAGCCAACGGAATCCTTTTCCAGCTTCCTCCATTAGAAATAAAATGAAAATCACCTCTTAGAGTGTCTCCTTTTATATCTCCCCTGACATCTCCCGAATCTTTACCAATTTTATTGTAAAATATCTCGTAACGTCCGTAAAATCGTTTGTCGTTAATGTTTATAGCCAAAATTGCTGTGTCTTTATTATTTACAGCACGATAAATAATGTGATTGTACTTGCTTTTTTCATCTTTAGAATTGCAAGAACCTATTGCGATTAAAATTAAAGGAAGAAAAAGGATAGATTTTATATTCATTGATTGAAGAATTTTTCGAACCATATAAGTAATATAAGTTCATTTAAAACTAAAAGTTTATTTTTAGTATTGTTAATTTAGAATAACTTTTTAATAAATACATAAAGTTTAAATTGTTGGATTTCTTTAATTTAAACATTTTTATACTGTATTAATGATACTTACATTTTATATTTTTTTATATAACTTATAGGGTAAAATTAATTTTTGCATTGGAATTTTTTCTAAATTTAAAGAAAAAAGATGGAAGATAGAGATGCTTTTTTAAGAGAATTCAGAGGCGAAACTTTAGGAACTGTAAGTGCTCAATCTTCACCGGATGAGTTATTTCAAAATCAGACGATTAGACCCATTTTAAAACTTCAAAATGATTTGTTTATTGCGGTTTTTATCAATTACATCAATAAAAACAAAGCTGATTTTTATTCGTATACCATAGAAAAGAAACTTCAGACTATTGAAAATTCCATTCAAAAAGATATTAAGTTCCGAAATTCACTAAAAGGAATCGTTATGGCACTTTTTACAATTGAAGAGTATGATACTTATATCCAGAATTCATCCAGTTTGAATAAAAGAATGATGAATTTATTAATAGACCGATTGAAAAGTCAGGTACAATTGTTTGAGTTGGAAACAAATTAAAATTTGCTTTCATAGTTTATCTCATAAGAGGCTGTAACAAATAGTGATTACGGGAGTCTTACTTTAAAACTTCCAAATGAACCTAAAAACTATTTTACCTGTTCTTGCTATTACAATATTTACAGCTTCGGGCTTTTCGCAAAGTGTAAATAAATTACCCGACAGCCTCATTGTTAAAAACGTATTTTTTTATAAAAACGGAAACTTTGAAGGGAAAGGCTGGGATTTATTAAAAAAAGAATTAACGAAGTCGCATCTTGTGTGTATTGGCGAACAACATGGTGTAGCCGAAGTTCCTGTTTTTACAGGGAAAATTGCAGAAATAATTCAGCCTAAAGCTTTAGTTGTTGAGATTGATCCTTATACAGCAACTAAACTAAGTGAAATAGCAAAAAAACCGGCAGAATATTCAGATTATTTTAAGCGTAAGCCTTATGATTTTGCTTTTTACAGCTGGCAGTCAGAAATGAATTTAATTCATAAGATAACGCTTTCCAATGTAGAAATTTGGGGAATCAATGAAATTAATTTTCTTTCAATCCCTACTTTTTTTGAAACACTGGCTTCAACAGCCAAAGAAGATTCTAATAAAAAAATAGTCTTGAAAAAAGCAGCGGCATATACCAAGAATGATTTTCCGCTCTATGGAGACACTAATAAATACAACGATTTTATAGCATATCGTATTAAGAATTCAGAAGTTGACTCTTTATTATATGACTTTAGAAACGAAAATGCCATAAGTCAAAAAATGTTGAGAGATCTCAAGCTTTCTTTGCCTATATTCTCAAATACAAGTTATCAGTCACGGGTAAGTCTGATGAAAAAAAATCTGCTCAATTACCTATATCCTTATATTACGGCAGATGAGATTAAAATTCCTAAATTACTCTTCAAACTTGGAGCAAATCATGCAAGTCGCTGGGAATTTGAAATAAGTGAACTTGCAGACAATCTGGTTGATGCTGCAGGTAAAAAATCATTACATATTTTGGCTATCGGAAAACAAGGAACTATTAATGCAATGGCTCCTGTAGATAATAACAAAGCAATTATAGCTTATAATGGACTTGAAGAATTTAAGGAATTTATACCTTTTTTTGAAAAAGTTAGTAAAGATGAATGGATCGTTTTTGATGTAAGACCTATTAGGCGTTTGCTATCAAACAACAAAATAGTAATAAGTGATCCCAAATTAAAATCATATATCATGGGTTTTGATTTGTTTGTATTTTTTGATAAAGCTACAGGAGACAAGTTTATACAGTAAGCAATGTTAAAATAATTGCTCTCAAAATATTAAAGTGTTATTTTGCAGGTACTTTATAATCAAAACAATATGTTTAACCAATTCCGAAATAAATTTCCCCTAAGCGATGAAAAATGGAACGAATACATAAGTTGTTTCAATCGCATTGAGGTTCCTGCAAAAACAATACTTTTAGAGGAAGGAGAAATCTCAAAGAAACTTTTTATTATCGAAAAAGGCTGTATTCGGGTTTGGTTTAATAATAACGGAAAAGATCTTACGACTCAGTTCTTTTTTGAAAACCAAAGTGTTGCTTCGATCGAAAGTTTTATGAAAAGAAATCCAAGTCAGGTTGTTGTAGAGACCATCGAAGCTTCTGTTATCTGGTGGATTCACAAACATGAATTAGATAAAATTCTGGAAGAAATTAAAGAAATTCCGGAATTGAGAGACCGTTTAATCAATATGTTATTTCAGCGCACTTTTGATTATATGAAATATTTTGTTTCTTTTATAAAGGACTCTCCTACTCAGCGTTATCTTAACTTAATTCAAGAAAGGCCTCAAATTGTTCAGCGTGTTCCGCAACATTATATTGCATCGTATTTGGGTGTTAGTACTGTTCATTTAAGTCGTATTAAAAGTAAATTAGTTCAAGAGAAATAACCCGTTTGTATTTGATAACAAATGTTATCGTTTACTTATTATCATGAACCGAACTTTGCATCATAAAATTAAATATTATGAAAGCAGCAGTAGTTTATAAAAAAGGCGAATTGCCAAAATATGCAGAATTTGCAGAACCAATTGTAAGTACCGAAAACGAAATTTTATTTTCGGTAAAAGCGGTAGCCATTACCAATCTGGATAAAGGAAAAGCAAGTGGTAAACATTATTCTTCTGAAGGTGATAATCAAAATGGTTTTGTAATTGGAAGTGATGGCGTTGGCATACTTGAAGACGGAACACGAGTGTATGCCCGCGGAAACAGCGGTACAATTGCCGAAAAAGCTATTATTGACAAAAACATATTTGTTCCTTTGCCTGACGGAATCAGTGATGCGGTGGCGGCTTCGCTGCCTAATGCAGTTGCAGGTTCTGCAATGGCGCTTCGGTTTAGAGCCGGAATAAAACCCGGAGATACTGTTTTGATAAACGGAGCAGCCGGTTTTACAGGTCAAATGGCCATTCAGATTGCAAGACATTACGGAGCAAAAAAGATTATTGCTACGGCAAGAAATGAAAAAACATTTGAAAGCCTTTTGAAATTAGGAGCTGATGAAATTATTTCTCTAAAACAGAATGATCAGGAGATTCTGAATCAGCTTAAGGCAATTAAGGAAAATACACCTATTGATATTGTTCTGGATTATTTGTGGGGACATTCGGCAGAGTTAATTTTTGCTTCTTTAAAAGGGAATGGATCTTTTACCAATAAAGTACGATATGTTTCCATTGGTGCGATGTCTGGCGATTTGATACAATTGTCATCCGGAATTTTAAGGAGTGTCGATTTACAATTGTCGGGTTCCGGTTTAGGAAGCTGGACAAAAGCCGAAGTGAGATTGTTATTTTCAGAAATACTACCTGAAATGTTTCTTTTGGCCGCTCAGGACAAACTAAAAGTTACTATTGAAACAGGAAAACTGGCTGATATTGAAGAAATGTGGGCAAGAGAAGTTTCAGATGGTAAACGTCTGGTTGTTCTGATTTAAAAGAAATCCTGACTCAAAATAAAAAAAGGATTGACAAGCTATTTTTGTCAATCCTTTTCTTTTGCTGTTTTTCTCTAAAAACTTATTCTTTAGACAGCATTAATTCTTTGATGTATTTTACCGGAGCACTTCCAAAACTTAAGAACTTTTCATGGAATTTTTTTAGGTTGAATTTATCTCCTTCTTGTTTTTTAAGTTCTTCTCTTAAGTTGTAAATTTCTGTATAACCTGTAAAATAAGAACACAATTGAACTTGTGATAAAGTAACACGTTTCCATTTTCCATCTGCTTCTGCCTGTTGCTGAAAAGCTTCTTTGGTCAATAAATCGATAGCCGCTTCTTTAGACATGTTTTTAGTATGAACACTAATATCTAAAATAGTATTACAAGTTGTTCTTAAATTCCATTTGTAATACATCAACCACATTTCGTCAGAGTTTTTATAGCCACTTTCCAACATCATTTTTTCAGCATAAACCGCCCAGCCTTCAACCATAGCGCCATTTCCTAAAATAGATTTAATAATACTTGGAGATTGGTTACTGTAAACCAATTGTGTGTAATGTCCGGGAATTGCCTCGTGAATATTTAAAATCTGAAGAATATAATCGTTGTATTCACGTAAGTAACTTTCTGCATTTTCAGCTGTCCAGCCAGACATACTTCCTACATTATAATATGTATTACCGTTTTTATCATAAGGTCCCGGTGCCGAGATTGATGCTCCTGCTACTCCCGCCATATAAGCCGGTTCTTTACGAACAACAAGTGGTTTTGAAGGATCAATATACAATAAATCTTTGGCTTTTACATAAGCTGTTAATTCCGGGATTTGTTTTTCGATTTCAGATTGAAATTTTTCAGGAGTTGTATGTTGCAAAGAGATTTTATCGATTACTTGTTTGATCAAATCCAGTTTATTAGCTGGTTTTGGCTCGTTTCCTTTGTATTTTGTCCAAAGTTTA
Source organism: Flavobacterium chilense (assembly GCF_001602525.1). GTDB lineage: Bacteria > Bacteroidota > Bacteroidia > Flavobacteriales > Flavobacteriaceae > Flavobacterium > Flavobacterium chilense. The sequence goes on along the minus strand of NZ_LSYT01000001.1, from coordinate 481,577 downwards.
TCAGCCAGAACAAACATTTTGTCGTGTAAGTCTTTTTTATGATCAACGGCAATTTTATAAATCTCATCAGCTGTATAGCTCGATTGAATGTCAAAATTGAATTTTTTAGCATATAATGCAGAACCCAATCTAAAAGAACGCGGTGTTTTATTTGGTAAGCTTTTTAGCCAGTTTGCATAATCTGTAATGGCTTTTACAGCTACTTTTGCTTTGTCCTGAATTTCTTTTTTCTCAGCATCACTTAATTTACTTTTTTGTAATGCCTCATTCAAATCTGCTGTAAAAACAGTAGATCCGCCAAGGTTTTGCGCTATAGCAAGATCTGTATGTTCAACAGTTGGATTTTTGATGTTTTTTTTAGCCGCTTCATAATAAGCAGGAATATTATTCATTTTAATATTGAATGCGTGTAAGCGAACATCTAATGAATCGTATTTACCGTTTAAAATCTCTGCAAAAGCACCACAAACATTATATTCAGAAGGATTCCACTCAGAAGATTTTACTTCTTTGATATTAAAAATTGTGCTTTCAAGCTGATTTTTGATCATCTGAAAATCAGTCTTATTGTTATCAGACAAATCTTCAAGTTTGAATTGTTTTAAAGAATCTAATTGTGCGTTTGCAAAATCAATTTGTCTTTTTTCTTCAGTTGCATCCGGAACAACCAAAAGACTGTCTAATTTATGATAACCAACTCCCGAAGCCCAGCCTGGATTGATTTTCCATAAATCTGTAACAAAGCCGTCTTTGTATTTATCAAATTTCTCGTCTAAAGCTTTATCACCGTTAGACTTAGTACTTTTATTGCAGGAAAAAAGTAAGGTAATTGCAAAAAATGAAACAAACAGTTTTTTCATAAGTTAATTTTTTAATGCTTTAAAGATAAAAAAAATGTTCATTATGCAAAACTATTTGGTATCTCTAATCAATATTTCAATAAATCTAATAAAACCTCTTCAAAACGGTTTTTGGCTAAAAACTGATCTTCCAATGCTTTGGTAAACGGAATTGGCGAATCTAAACTGGCTACTCTTTTTACCGGAGCATCCAGATATTCAAAACATTCTTCCATGATTAGTGCCGAAATATCGCTTGCAATTCCGCCAAACAAAGTATCTTCCTGATAAATAATTACTTTACCTGTCTTTTTAACTGAGGCAAAAATAGTCTCAGTGTCTAAAGGCTGTAGAGTTCTTAAATCGATTAAGTCTGCTTCGATTTCAGGATTTTGGGCTAAAGTTTCTAATGCCCAATGCACAGGAGCGCCAAAAGCAATAATGGTAACCGATTTTCCTTCTTTTAATACAACAGCTTTACCAAGCGGAATAGTATAATAATCTGTTGGAACATCCTGATAAACGCTGCGATACAATTGTTTATGTTCGAAAAATAAAACCGGATTTGGGTCGTTTATAGCCGTATTTAAAAGTCCTTTTGCATCATAAGGAAAAGCCGGATATACTACTTTTAACCCCGGTGTTTTGGTAAACCAGGCCTCATTGGTTTGAGAGTGAAAAGGTCCTGCCTGAGTTCCGCCGCCACAAGGCATGCGAACCACGACATCAGCTTTTTCGCCCCAGCGATAATGCGATTTGGCTAATAAATTCACAATTGGATTAAAACCTGTCGAAACAAAATCAGCAAATTGCATTTCGACAATTGCTTTGTAACCGTTTATCGATAATCCCATTCCGGTAGAAACTACGGCACTTTCGCAAATTGGAGTATTACGAACACGGTCTTTTCCAAATACATCTACAAAGCCATCTGTAATTTTAAAAGCACCGCCATATTCAGCAATATCCTGCCCCATAATTACAAGATTATTATGACGTTGCATCGATTGCTCTAAACTGTTTCTGATTGCGTCTATAAAGCGAACATTTTTAACTTCTTCTGACGGATTAACTTCTTCAAATTGATATGGTTTATAGACATCATCTAATTCTCCGCTGTAAGTTGGAATTATCTCCGGTTCAGCATTTGCAATAGCCAGATTTTCGTCTATTTCCTGTTTGATTTCGTTATGTAATTGCTCATCAAGTTCAGCGGTAAGAACTCCTGTTTCGGTTAGGTATTTTTGGTAATTTGCAACAGGATCTTTCGTAGTCCATTCATCCATTAATTCCTGCGGGACATATTTGGTACCACTCGCCTCTTCATGTCCACGCATTCTAAAAGTTTTAAACTCTAATAAAACCGGATGCGGATCATTTTGCATATGCTCTTTAAGCTGAGCTAGTTTATTATAAATTTCCAGTATATTGTTTCCATCAATAATATAACTGTCAATTCCGTATCCGACGCCTTTGTCTGCTAAATTTTCACAGGAATATTGTTCATTTGTCGGAGTCGAAAGTCCATAACCATTATTTTCAATAATAAACATTACCGGCAATTTCCAGACAGCTGCAATATTTAAGGCTTCATGAAAATCGCCTTCACTTGTAGCACCTTCACCGGTAAAGACTGCAGTAACTTTTTTATTATTCTGAAGTTTATCGGCTAATGCAATTCCGTCTGCGATCCCTAATTGCGGACCCAAATGCGAAATCATTCCTATAATTTTATATTCCTGAGTTCCAAAATGGAAACTACGATCTCTTCCTTTGGTAAAGCCATTTGCTTTTCCCTGCCATTGCGAAAATAAGCGGTGTAGCGGAATGTTTCTGGTGGTAAAAACACCTAAATTCCGATGCATTGGCAATATATATTCTGATTCATCCAGGACAGCTGTCACTCCTACTGCAATTGCTTCCTGTCCTATTCCGGAAAACCATTTAGAAACTTTTCCCTGACGAATTAGAATAAGCATCTTTTCCTCGATTAAACGAGGCTTTAAGATCTTTTTGTACAAGTCTAATAATTGGCTATCAGTAAGGTTTTGTCTGTAAAAAATCATAGTGGTTCTAATTTTTAATGACTCAAATATAGAAAATTATAACATTTTTATTTGTTTTTGTTATAATTTTTTAATTTTATTATAACTTTTAAAATTGAATTCTAAAATATTCTCTACCTTTGTTATTGAAAGGTTTTAAAGCGCCTTTTATCTTAAATAAAAATGTAAAGTATGCAAAACATTCCTAGTGTAGACTTACGTGATTTCCTTTCGGGCGACCCGGAACGTAAACAAAAATTTGTAAATGAAATCGGCAGTGCATTTGAAAACATTGGCTTCGTAGCCCTAAAAGGTCACTTTTTAGACGACCAGTTAGTAGACGAGCTTTATGGCGAAATTAGAAAATTTTTCGCTTTGCCAATAGAAACTAAGCATAATTATGAAATTCCCGGCATTGGCGGGCAACGAGGGTATGTTTCTTTTGGAAAAGAACATGCTAAAGGACGCAAAGAAGGAGATTTGAAAGAGTTTTGGCATTTTGGTCAGTATGTTGACAAAGATTCAAAATATGCTTCAGAATATCCGGACAATGTTGATGTAAAAGAATTACCTCAATTTAATGTTGTAGGTAAAGAAGCGTACCAAATGCTTGAAAAAACAGGTGTTTATGTGTTAAGAGCTTTGGCTTTGCATTTAGGTTTAGATGAGTTTTATTTTGATCAGTATGCAAAAGAAGGAAACTCTATTTTAAGACCAATTCACTATCCACCAATTACTTCAGAGCCTGAAAACGCAATTCGTGCTGCTGCTCACGGAGACATTAACCTTATTACGCTGTTAATGGGAGCTCAGGGTAAAGGATTGCAGGTTCAGAATCACGATGGTGAATGGATTGATGCAATTGCTGCAGATGATGAATTAGTAATTAATGTTGGTGATATGTTGTCAAGACATACCAATAACAAATTAAAATCAACAATTCACCAGGTAGTAAACCCACCAAGAGAATTATGGGGAACTTCACGTTATTCAATTCCATTTTTCATGCATCCTGTAAGCGATATGCGTCTGGATTGTTTAGAAAATTGTATTGATGCTGAAAATCCTAAGAAATTTGAAGATATTACAGCGGGAGATTATTTATACGAACGTTTAGTAGACTTGGGATTAATAAAGAAATAAACTTTTTTAAATCTCAATATTTTTAAATTCCAAATTCCAAACTATCAATTGGGATTTGGAATTTAATTTTTACAAACTATAAATTTGGAATTTTTATAAAATAGAACGCAGATAACGCGGATTTTTCAATATAAAACATGAGTACGCTTTTACACGAAGAATTAACAAAATCAATTTTAAAGGTATTTTACGATGTTTACAATGAGTTAGGCTATGGGTTTCTTGAAAGAGTTTATCAAAATTCATTATTTTATGAGCTTAAAGCAAGAGGTTTTAAAGTTGAAACTCAGAAAAAAATAAAAGTATATTATAAAAAGATGGAAGTTGGTGATTATATTGCTGATATTATTGTAAATGATATTGTGATTTTAGAATTAAAAGCACAAGAATGTTTAATTGAAGCAAATGAATTTCAACTAATCAATTATTTAAAGGCAACTGAATGTGAGGTAGGACTTCTTTTAAATTTTGGTAAAAAACCGGAATTTATTAGAAAAGTTTATCAAAACTTTAGAAAATAAAAATCCGCGTCATCGGCGTTCAAATATTATTAAAAAAATGGACTTACAAGATCAATTAAAAAATTTATTCCCGGATCACGTAGAATCAAATGAGCCTGAAGAGGTTCAGGAGCAAAATCATGTGCTTTATATTCAAAAAGAGCCTATGATTTGTAAATTCGAAAAGCGAAAAGGAAAAGCCACTACTATTATCGAAGGGTACGAAGGATCTGATGAAGACTTTAAAATTCTGGCCAAAGAAATCAAAACAAAACTGAGCGTTGGCGGGACTTTTAAAGATGCTTCGATTATTATTCAAGGTGATTACCGGGATAAAATCATGGAAATCCTGAAAGCCAAAGGGTTTAAAACAAAACGTGTTGGTGGGTAAATTAATCAATTCCAAATTTCAATTTGGACGAATTTAACCGCAAAGAACGCTAAGAGTGATAAATATAAGTTTTAATAAAAATGTATAAGTTCGTAAAGCTTTGTCTTAAAAAATTAGATTTCCAGTTATTGAAATTTCAAAAAGAAAATAAAATAAAAATCAGTGACAATCCGTTCAATCCGTTAAATCTGCGGGCATAATAAGATACAAAATTATACGTCTCGACAGAATACCTTAGGACCTCAGAACCTTTGCCACTTAGAACCTTAAAAAAAAATGATACAAAACTCAGAACTAATACTTAATCCTGACGGAAGCGTTTACCACTTAAACCTTCGTCCAGAACATATAGCACACGATATAATTTTTGTTGGAGACCAGAACAGAGTCGAAAAAATTACCCAATTTTTTGATACGATTGAATATTCTGCACAAAAAAGAGAATTTAAAACCCAAACCGGAATTTACAAAGGAAAAAGAATCTCTGTAATGTCAACCGGAATTGGACCTGACAATATTGATATTGTTGTAAATGAACTGGATGCTTTGGTAAATATTGATTTAGAAACGCGTCAGCCAAAAGAAAAACTAACTTCATTAAATATCATCAGAATTGGAACTTCGGGTTCTTTGCAGGCTGATATTCCTGTAGATAGTTTTGTAATGTCGAAATATGGACTTGGTTTGGATAACATGCTTCGCTCCTATTTGATTGACGAAGTATCGAATGCTGCCATCGAGGATGCTTTTATCAATCACACTAACTGGGATATCAGAAAAGGAAGGCCGTATGCAATTGCCTGTTCTGAAGAATTGGAGAAATTAATCGAATCTGATAAAATTTTCAAAGGAATTACCGCTACAGCCGGAGGTTTTTACGGTCCACAAGGACGTGTTTTACGTTTGGATATTCAGGATTCAGAATTAAACAGTAAAATGGATAATTTTACTTTTAATGAAGAAAGAATTACTAATTTAGAGATGGAAACGGCAGCGATTTACGGACTTTCGGCTCTATTAGGCCATAATGCCTTATCTTTAAACGCTATTATCGCCAATCGTGCTTCAGGAACTTTTAGTGAAGATCCGTATAAAGCTGTTGATGAGTTGATTGCATATACTTTGAATAAACTGGCAGAGAAATAATTTGAAAATTCTTTTTAGAGTTGAATAAATAATTTATGATGCATTTAATTCAACATGTTTTACAATCCTTTTTTTTAGGGATCGGAGGTTTATCTAGATGGTGTTTCTTTCAATTGTTGAATGCATCTTTAGAAGATAAATACTCTAAAGATTTAGCATATTATTGGGATAATAAGAATAAAAGCGTTGACAAAAATGGATTTACAACTTCCCAGAAAAACTTTTTGGCAGGATTAATTCTTTTTATAACTTTTATATTTTTAATTAAAAAGATAGAATTATGTTTTTAAGAGTGGCACGACATACGAATGATCTTGAAAAAATCGAAAAATTTTACGTTGATATTTTAGGTTTTGAACGATTAGGAGATTTTCAGAACCATCATGATTATGATGGAATTTTTCTGGGGAAATCAGGTTTAGACTGGCACTTTGAATTTACACAATCGGGAACAAAAGCCATACACACCTTTGATGAAGATGATGTAATTGTGCTTTATCCCAAAACAATTTCAGATTATAATGATCTGATAAAAAAGCTTGTACAGCATAATATTTCAAGTATTAAAGCAATGAATCCTTTTTGGAATGAAAACGGAAAAATGTTTCAGGATCCGGATGGTTATCGCATTGTTATTTCGCCTCTGAAAGCTGTAATAAGTGAAATAGAATAATTACAAAATTAGAAATGGCAGAAACGCATAAAAAAATAGTATTTAAATATTACAGTACTTATCTCGAAGAAGTGGTTACAGAAACCATGTGGGCAGAAATTATCGATTTAGAGAAAGGATATTTCAAATTAGACAATATTCCGTTTTTTGGACCTTTGATTGCGACTGATGATATTTTTCGTGCCGAATATGATGAAAACGAAAAATACTTTATTCACAGAGAAACAATAGAAAATTCAGGAAATTCAATTGTTCAGGTTTTAATTTTAGAAGAAGGTTTTGATAAGGAAATAATACGAGAGAAATTAAAAGCAATTGATTGTATATCAGAAGGATTAAATGATACTTTTTTTGCTGTAGAAATTACACGAAATGTAGATTATGCTCTGGTAAAGAACTTATTAAATGAATACGAATCGCAGGCTGCAATTGAATTTGCTGAGCCTTGTCTCTCTGATAAACACAGAACCGATTTATTAAAAAATTAGACAAACAAACTTAGAATACGCTTACCAAACTTAAACTTAACTAAAATGAAAACTGTAAAAATTGTAGGTGTTCCTGAACACTTCAATTTGCCATGGCATTTATGTATTGAAAATGGTGAATTTGAAGCTGAAAACATTGATTTACAATGGAAGGACATTCCTGAAGGTACAGGCAAAATGTGTCAGATGCTTCGTGACGGAGAGGCTGATATTGCGGTTATCCTGACCGAAGGTATTGTAAAAGATATTGTTGCCGGAAACCCTAGTAAAATTGTTCAGATCTATGTACAATCACCTTTGATCTGGGGAATTCATGTTGCTGCAAAATCAAATTATCAAAACGTAAAAGATCTTAAAGACAAAAAAGTAGCCATTTCCAGAATTGGTTCCGGATCGCAATTAATGGCTTACGTAAACGCTCATGAAAATGGCTGGGATACTGATGATTTGCAATTCGAAATCATAAATACGATTGATGGCGCTGTAGAAGCTTTAACAAATGGTACTGCCGATTATTTTATGTGGGAACGTTTTATGACAAAGCCGCTTGTTGACAAAGGTATCTTCAGACGAGTTGGTGACTGCCCTACTCCATGGCCTTCTTTTGTAATAACTGTTCGCGACGAATTCCTGAAAAAGAATCCGAAAGTAGTTGAAAAAATACTGGAAGTTATCAATAAAACAACTCAGGATTTTACTCAGATCCCAAATATTGATAAAACGTTATCGGCACTTTTTAATCAAAAAATTGAAGACATTCAGGAATGGTTAAAACTTACACAATGGTCTCAGAAGAATTTGAACGAAAAAGCATTTATTAAAATTCAAAATCAGTTATTTGATCTGGGAATTATTGATAAAAAAAGTACTTTTGTTGAAACGGTAAAAGCGCTGTAAAAACCTGCTTTTGATTCTTATGATAAAATTTCCTAAAATTGACTTTCCGCAATTAAAATCCAAATTACAGGTGAAATCACCCTGGGACAGGATTATTATTATGCTGTTGAGTCTTTTAATTACGATACCTATTTTTATCATACTGCATCAGAACCTGATCGACTTAGAATGGCCTTTTAATCTCGACAGGGTTTTTATTTTTATATTTGTTTTTGCTGCCATATTCTTTCTTTTAATGTTATTGCGAACTATTATCATTCTTTGTATCGCAGTATATTTATTGGTTTTGTTTTACGGAAGTGTGATTGGAAATTATGGTTTTAGTGAAATTTCAGAGGATTATAATTCGATGATTTACACTATGTCAGACAATCCGTTTCCGCAGGATATTATCGTGGCAAAGCTGCTTCCGTTTCCAAACAAATCAAAAATCATTAATGCAATAGAATATCAGAACCCAAAAGTTCGAAACTTTGCCATTATGGCAACAACCAAGCATTTTAAAGGTATCAAAGGATATTCTGATTACAGAACCATTATTCAGTGTTTTGCAGTCTTTAAAGAGATTAATAGTCGTTGGAATTATGTAAATGATCCAAAAGAAGGAGATTATATTGCTACTGCAAGCGAATCTTTAGAATATTTTTCAGGAGACTGCGATGATCATTCAATCCTGATGGCTGCCGCGATACGCTCTATTGGTGGTACCCCAAGATTAATTCATACCAAAGGACATATTTATCCTGAAATTTTAATTGGTTCTTTAATTGATCTGGAAAAAGTCAATTACTTAATCAAAAATGTACTTTTTGTCAAAGAAAGTTATGGTAAAAAAATACATTATCATATTGATGAGCGTGGTCAGGTCTGGATGAATTTAGATTATACTGCCAAATATCCCGGCGGTCCTTTTATGTACGAAGAGATTCTGGGAGCCCTTACCCTGAACTAAATTTTATTAAAACACTAAAAATATCTTTTTGATCTAAGTCAATTTTGAATTAATACTGTTATAACATCTTTGCAGCAGTATTAATTCAAAATTTTCTAAATATGAAAAAGAAACATTTTAAGTATATCAACACTTTGTTTGTTGTAATTCCGATGACATTAATAATGGCATTTGTTGGCCTTATCCGAAATTACGGATTTGGAGAAGACTGGTTTTTAAAATTTCTAAAAGCCTGGAGTGTTATGCTTCCGGTAGCTTATGTAGCCGCTTTTTTGATAATTCCAAATGCAAGAAAGCTTTCAGAAAAATTAGCAGCCAAATAAATGAATTCTTAATTATTTGTTTCAGCATCTGAATCGAATATTATCTTAAATCAGCAAAAAACAATTTTACTATGTACCAACAAATTGAGAATTATATTAGAAAAGAGATAATTGTTTCAAATGCTGAAATAAGTTTAATATTGTCTTTTTTTAAGCCATTAACTCCTAATAGAAATGAAATTTTAGTTACACATGGACAAACCAGCCAACGAATGTTTTTCGTTGGTAAAGGTTGTCTGCGTATCTTTTTTATTAATGAAGAAGGAATAGATTCAACCCGATATCTTGCCTTCGAAGATAATTTTGCAACCGCTTTAGTAAGTTTTATTACAAATGAGCCTTCTTTTGAGTTTATACAGGCTTTAGAAGAAACAGAATTATTGTATATCACTCAACAGGATTTTTATCATTTAACTGACACAATTCCTGCCTGGGAAAAATTTTACAGGCATTATCTCGAAATGGCGTATGTGAATAATACAAAACGATTGATGTCGTTTGTAACTATGGATGCAAAAGAGCGATACAAGTTATTGCTAAGTCAAAATCCTGATTATGTACAACGTTTACCAAACAAAATGGTAGCATCTTATCTTAATATTTCTCAGGAAACTTTAAGTCGTTTAAAATCAAAAATCTGATTTTGACTTAAGTCAAGAGTCACCTTTTTTTCAATTTTCATCTTTGTCAAATAAAAATTAAAATTATGGAAACAAATTATGAAATTCAAAAGGGGGAATTAATTGCTATCAGGCAAATTAACAGGCATGTATTTCATCTTAAAATAAAAAGCAGTGATTTTGCAAAGATGAATTATGTTTCAGGTTTTACCATTGATATTTTTCTTGGCGATAGCGTGAGTTTTCCTGATTTAGAAAGCCGTAAATATTCTATTTGGAATTATGAACCGGTACATCAGGTTATTGATCTTGCAATTTGTACATTTTCTAAAGGAAAAGGCGCAAATTGGGTAAAAACGCTGGAAAACGGAGATCTTATTTATTTTAAGCCTCCAAGAGGAAAATTGCTTATAGATGAAAATGCAGACTACTATTATATGATTGGAGATATTACCTCTCTTTCTCATTTATATGAAATTAACCGAAATATTTCTGTTGATAAAAAAGTATTCAGCTTTATTTATGCTCATACTCAAAGAGATATTTTTCCGGATATTGATGGCAGTTTTCCATTTGATTATTATGTAATTGATCCTCTTATTGCGGAAGATGTTTTAGAAAAAATAGCTATTTTGGAACCTGATTTTAGAGGTACAGGAATTGCTTATTTATTAGGAGAACCCAAAACAGTTATTGCTTTGTACAACCATTTTAAAAACAAAAAAAAGTGGCATATTAATCAGATTAAATCCAAGCCTTTTTGGAAAGAAACCCAATCTGGAAGCGTACTTACAGGTGTTAAAAAAGCAATGTAATTCTTATGATTTAGAATATGAAAAACATTAGCTTTTATACTCTAAATAAAGCCTGATAAAGTATAAAAGCTTTATAGTCAGATGAATTAATTGCGAATTGTGTGAAATTTATGTTTATTGAATGTAATTTTTTTGTAATTTTCTATAGTTTAACTTTTAATCACAAAATCATGAAAAACTCTAAATTATTTATCCTCGGAATTGCAATGGTTGCAGTATTAACGATTTCATGCTCTAAAAGGAATACCTTAGTAAACGCCTGGAAAATTACTGCCGTTGAGCCCAAAATGCCCCTTTCAGATTCTCTAAAAAGTGTCATTTTGAGCGATGGAACCCTAACTTTTACAGAAGATGGCCATGTTACCGGATTTTTAACGAGAGAGATAACAAATGGTACTTATGCTTTGACAAAAGGTGGAAAAAGTTTAGTAATAAAAGATGAAGTTGGTACACCATATCCATGCGTAAGTACTATTACAAGCGATCAGCTGATTCTGGATAGTAAAGAAATGAAAGTTACGCTTAAGAAAATATAACCAAAAAATTCAGTTTTACTGAACTCAAAATATGCAGAACTAACCACAATGTATCCAAAAGCATTGTGGTTTGTTATTTTTTGCTGGTCAGATAAAACATAAAATTATATCTTTGCACTTGTAAAACATACACAAACCAATTTATGTGAAAAATAATTTCTTTCAGGCAATTTAGGGAGTAACCGCAATTTGTGGTGGCTCAATTTATTCATCTTCACAGAAAGAAATTATGCTTATTCTACAAAACATTTCATATAAACACACTAATGGTGATGTATTGTTCGACGCTATCAGTTTTACAATAAATAATCACGAAAAAATTGCCTTAATTGGCAACAACGGCGTTGGAAAATCGACTTTGCTTAAAATTATTGCAGGCGAACTTCAATCTTCAAATGGTGAACTTAGAGTTAGTTCACAACCTTATTATATTCCGCAGGTATTTGGTCAGTACAATCACCTCACGATTGCCGAAGCTTTACGTGTAAACGAAAAATTTAAAGCCTTAAAAGAGATATTAGACGGCAATGTATCAGAAGAAAATCTAAATGTATTAAACGACGACTGGACTATAGAAGAGCGTTGTAACAATGCTTTAAAATATTGGCAGCTTACTGATTTAGATTTGTCTCAAAAAATGGAAACATTAAGCGGGGGACAAAAAACGAAAGTCTTTTTGGCCGGAATTTCGATTCATGAACCTGAGTTTGTTTTGCTGGATGAGCCGAGCAATCATCTGGATGCATCAGCAAGACAATTGTTGTATAACTTTATGATATCTACAAACAGCAGTTTACTTATTGTAAGTCATGACCGAACATTACTAAACATTCTAAATACCGTTTATGAACTTAGTAAACGAGGTATTACAGTTTATGGCGGAAATTATGATTTTTATGCTGAGCAGAAACAAATTGAAAATAATGCCCTGAATCAGGATTTACAAAGCAAAGAAAAAGCTTTGCGCAAGGCAAAAGAAAAAGAACGTGAAACTTTAGAAAGGCAACAAAAACTGGATGCCCGTGGTAAAAAGAAACAGGAAAAATCAGGTGTTGCAAGAATCATGATGAACACTTTACGCAATAATGCTGAAAATAGTACTTCGAAATTAAAAGGTGTTCATGTAGAAAAAATTGATGGTATTTCGAAAGAATTACGTGAGTTACGATCTAATTTACCGGATATTGATCAGATGAAATTTGGTTTTTATCATTCTGGTTTACATAAAGGGAAAATACTTTTTAAGGCAACAGAAATAAATTATACTTATCAGGATCAGTTGCTATGGAAAAAAGATCTCAATATCGAAATCGTAAGCGGAGAAAGAATCGCTTTAAAAGGTTTGAACGGCTCTGGAAAAACAACTTTAATCAAGATAATATTAGGTAAATTATCTCCTGTATCTGGAAATGTTTATATCGCAGAAAACAAATCGGTTTATATAGATCAGGACTATTCTCTCATAAACAATCAGCTCAAGGTTTACGAACAGGCACAGGAATTTAATGCCTCAGGTTTAGAAGAACATGAAATAAAGATGAGATTAAACAGGTTTTTATTTTCCAGAGATTATTGGGATAAACCCTGTTCTGCCTTAAGCGGAGGCGAAAAAATGCGTTTGATGCTTTGTTGTCTCACTATTAATTCTGAATCGCCAGATCTGATTATTCTGGATGAACCAACTAATAATTTAGACATTCAAAATATTGAAATACTAACAGCTGCAATCAATGAATATCAGGGAACATTGATTGTGGTTTCGCATGATGAATTGTTTCTGGAACAAATTAATATTGAAAGAGATATTTCATTGTTTTGATATTCAATAGATTAATTGCTATGTTATCTGTCTGTAATTTTTTAAATTAGCTATGAATTGCATATGACGGGCAAACCGAAAACCGATCAGAGTAGGTAAAATTTAAAAGAAAATTCCATGAAAAGAAAATTCAAAATTTTGACATCTTTAGTATTTCTGAGCATTATTATTTTCAGTTCAAAAGCCATTGCCTGTACACGTGTGGTTTACGAAGGTTTAAACGGAACTATTATTACAGCCCGTTCTATGGACTGGAAAGGAACGATTCCCGCTAATTTATGGGTTTTCCCAAGAGGAATTGAGCGAAATGGCGAAGCCGGAAACAATTCAGTAAAATGGAAATCTAAATTTGGCAGTGTCATAACCAGTTCATGGGATATTGCTTCTTCTGACGGGATGAATGAAAAAGGTCTGGTTGGAAATCTGTTATGGCTGGTAGAATCTACTTATCCTAAATTTGAGAAAAACGGAAGTCAGAAAGGATTGGCTGTTTCCCTTTGGCTACAATATGTTCTGGATAATTATGCCACAGTCAATGAAGTTGTCAAAGCTTTAGAAAAAAATGAATTTGTTGTTGTATCGTCTCATATTCCCGGAACCGATATTTTTGCAACAGTTCACCTGTCAGTATCAGATGCAACTGGTGATAATGCTATTTTTGAATTTATTAACGGAAAACTGGTTATTCATCATGACAGAAAGTATGTTGCCATGACCAACTCCCCTATTTTTGATGAGCAACTGGCAATCAATACTTATTGGAAAGGAATTCCGGGAACCATCATGCTGCCCGGAACAAACAGAGCAGCAGATCGTTTTACAAGAGCCTCTTATTATATTGATGCAATTCCTAAAACAGATGATATTAGAACAGCCATTGCAAGTGTGTTTAGCGTTATTAGAAACTGTTCAGTTCCGTTAGGTATTTCTTCGCCAACAGAACCTAATATTTCGTCTACACGATGGCGAACAGTTGCCGATCAAAAAAATCTGGTATACTATTTTGATAATGTGCTAAATCCTAATGTTGTTTGGGTAGAATTCAGTAAGCTTGATTTTAGTGAAAAAGGAAAAATAAGAAAGTTAACCCTCGCCAATAATGAAAATTATTCCGGAGAATCATCCATGAATTTTAAAACAGCACAGCCTTTTAAATTTGCAGGGCTAGATTAAAAATAAAAATGATGTAAAACGAATCCCCGAATTTCAACAAATACGGGGATTTTTTATTTCTATTTGGAAAAATAATATTATAAATGACTGAAAACTAAATAAAAATGCTTTAAAATTTTGTGCAGTCAAATAACTGCATTATATTTGCAGTCAAATAACTGCACAATGGAAATTCGTAGAGATGTTTTTCAGGCTATTGCCGACCCTACCCGCAGGGCAATATTAAGTTTAGTTGCTTTTCAGTCTATGACTCCCGGAGTTATAGCAGAAAATTTTGACTCTTCAAGGCAAACGATTTCAAAACACATTCAAATACTAACCGAATGTGAACTTTTGGAACAAACCCAAAACGGAAGAGAAATTTATTATGTAACCAATGCAAGAAAAATGAAAGAAGTCGCTGATTTTATAGAGCCTTTCAGAAAAATGTGGGACGACCGATTTAATAAACTAGAAGCTATCATGAAAAATTATAAACCAAAAAAATAGACCAATCATGGATTTAAAAACAAAAATTACCGCCCAAGACGATAAACATGATCTTTTGATTACCAGAGATTTTGATCTTCCGCTGGCATTACTTTTTAAAGCTTATGCAGAACCTGAAATTGTTGAGCAATGGATGGGAACAAAAGTGCTTAAACTGGAAAATAAAAAATATGGAGGCTGGCAATTTGAAACCTCAGATCCAAAAGGAAATGTTGTATTTAAGGCAAATGGTGTAATTCATGAATTTATTCCGGATCAAAAAATCATCAGGACTTTTGAAATGGAGAACGCCCCTTTTGCCGTGCAGCTTGAATTTTTAGAATTTGAATCTCTTACTGATGAAACCAGCAGATTAAAAATGCAGATCGTTTATAAATCTGTCGAACTCAGAAATCAAATGCTCAAATTACCATTTGCACAAGGGCTTAATATGGCTCACAACAGATTACAGGACATTGTAAATAAACTAAAATAAGAAATCATGAAAAAGAAAAACAAAATTATCTATTGGGTTGCTACACTTTGGCTTGCGTTAGGAATGGTTTCAACCGGAGTGGTTCAGTTAATTAAAATGAAAGAAGAAGCAGATATGATGCGTCATCTGGGTTATCCGCTTTATTTTTTAACGCTCTTGGGAATTTGGAAGATATTGGGAGTTATTGCTGTTCTCATTCCGAAATTTCCTTTATTGAAAGAATGGGCTTATGCAGGATTCTTTTTTGCTATGTCCGGTGCAGTCTTTTCGCATTTAGCTTGTGGTGATAGCCCTAAAGAACTTTTTGGTCCAATTTTATTAATTGTATTAACTATTGTATCCTGGTATTACAGACCTGCTGACAGAAAAATCGCAACAGTAAATTAAGCACTGCCTGATTTTATTTTTTAATTTAGTAAAGCAAATAATAAAGCGTATTAGAAATTTAATTCAAATTTACAAATGGAAAAATCAGATAATACCACTGCAAACAGGGAATTGCGTAACATAAAAACACTTAATGCTCCCGTTGATTTGGTTTGGGAAGTATGGACAAATCCTGAGCATATTGCCAATTGGTGGGGACCAAATGGTTTTACCAATACAATTCATAAAATGGATGTACAGGAAAACGGAGAATGGAATTTAACGATGCACGGCCCTGATGGAACCAATTATCCAAACAAAAGTGTTTTTAAAGAAGTTATTCTGTTTGAAAAGATAGTATTTGAACATTTTAATCCGCATTTTATCACAACAGTAAAGTTTGATTCAAAAGATAAACAAACAATACTAGACTGGTCCATGTTATTTGATACTCCTGAAATGTATGATATTGTAGTAAAAGTGCATAAAGCAGATCAGGGACAAAGAGAAAATGTAGAAAAACTTGAAAAATATCTATTAAACAAAACAGGTGTAAAATAGAATTTCAGAATAAAAAACAGAAACGAAATGAGTAACAATAAAAACATATTGACTGCTGACGAACAGCAAGAAATACTTACTATTTTGAAATTACGTTTTGAAAAAAACAAAAACCGACATGAAAATATTAATTGGGAAGATGTTAAAGTAAAACTAGAAGCTAATTCTGGTAAACTATGGTCAATTAATGAAATGGATAAAACAGAAGGAGAACCTGATGTTGTAGGTTTTGATGAAAAAACAGGTGAATACATTTTTTTTGATTGTGCAGCTGAAAGTCCAAAAGGCCGACGAAGCGTTTGTTATGACCGAAAAGCTTTAGACTCCAGAAAAGAACATAAACCTAAAAATAGTGCTCTGGATATGGCGGCTGAAATTGGGATTGAAATTTTGACTGAAGAACAATATAAGGAACTTCAAAAACTAGGAAATTTTGACACTAAAACTTCCAGCTGGATTCTAACGCCATCTAATATTAGAGAACTTGGCGGTGCTTTATTTTCTGATTTCCGCTACAACACTGTGTTTGTATATCATAATGGTGCCGAGTCTTATTATGCCGCAAGAGGTTTTCGGGGCTCATTAAGGGTTTAATTTTAAAATATAAATTATGAATCCGAAAGTTGATTTTTACTTTGATAAAACTAAAAAATGGCATAAAGAACAAGAACAATTGCGTGAGATTGTTCTGGATTGCCAATTGACAGAAGAGCTTAAATGGGGAACTCCCTGCTATACCTGTCAAAATAGTAATATTGTTTTAATTCATGAATTTAAAGAATATTGTGCTCTTTTGTTTTTTAAAGGCGCCCTACTGCAGGATACCGATAAAATTTTAGTACAACAAAGCAAAAATGTTCAGGCAGCAAGACAAATGCGTTTTACCAGTCTTAAAGAAATTACAGATCAAAAAGCCAGCATTAAGTCTTATATTTATGAAGCCATTGAGGTTGAAAAAGCGGGTTTGAAAGTCATACTAAAGAAAACCCGGGAGTTTGAAATTGCTGAGGAATTTCAAAAGAAATTAGACCAAAACCCTGCCTTGAAAACAGCTTTCGAAGCCTTAACTCCGGGAAGACAAAGAGCTTATTTGCTTCATTTTTCGTCTCCAAAACAGTCCAAAACCAGAGAAGCCAGAGTAGAAAAAGTGATGGATCAGATTCTGGACGGAAAAGGATTAAATGATTAAGTTTTTTTTTTGAGAATAAAACTAAGAGTATAAACTCCATTAGAAATAATGGAGTTTTTTTGTACTTGTTCTTTTCCTTAAAAACAGATAAAGCCATTATAAATTTCTTTAAATTTGTTATAAACCAATCAAAAAACAACCAACATGGAAGATTCTAAAAAACAAGCAGACAATTCAGCTTCAGATACTACACCAAAAGTTACAGGAATTGGCGGTATATTCTTTTTCTCAGATAATCCAAAAGAAACCAACGAATGGTATGCTAAAAATCTGGGCTTAGAAATCAATGACTGGGGTTCTACATTTCAATCCAGAAACAACGATAATCCGGATGAAGTAAATGTGCTGCAATGGAGCACTTTTAAAACAGGAGATAAATATTTTTTGCCATCAAAGAAAGAATTTATGATTAATTATCGGGTTCAGAATATTGAAGGACTTGTAAACAAACTCAAAGAAAATGGGGTAACTATACTGGACGATATTACAAGCTATGATTACGGAAAGTTTGTGCATATTATGGATGCTGATGGCAATAAAATTGAACTTTGGGAACCAAGTTAATGGTGTAAAAAAGTTTCATTATTAAACTATTTTATAAAAATAACAACTATCCTTCGTGGTTTTGGAGCTCTGAATAAACAGAATTGATTCAGTTGTATAATTATAGCTTAAAAACAGATTTTTGCCAGCTCAATCGTAGAGATAATACAGTTTGTTGCTCTTTTATAGTAAAAAAAGTTTTATATTACAAAAATTAAATAAGCCGATTTTTAATAAACTATTGGTAAAAAATATTGATATATGAAACAATTACTTCAGTGGACAATTATCATTCCGGCACTATCCTGGATTCTTTTTTTTAGCGGATTAATCGACAATAGCAGTTTCTTTCAGGTTGCGGCAAGCATACTGCTTATTTTAAGTGTAATGTCGGCCGTACATCACTCAGAAATAATAGCGGAAAGAGTTGGAGAACCTTATGGAACCATTATTTTGGCAATATCCATAACTGTTATAGAAGTTTCTATTATTGTTTCTCTCATGTTATCAGAAGGTCCTGAAGCTGCTTCGCTTGCCAGAGATACTGTTTATGCTGCTACGATGCTTATCTTAAATGGCATTATTGGACTTTGTCTTTTAATTGGCAGTCTAAAACATTACGAACAAAACTTTTCAGTTTCTTCTGTCACTATTGCTTTAGTTTCATTGATTTCGATTATAGTCTTTACACTGGTCTTCCCTACTTTTACAGAAAGCGTTAAAGGTTCTTATTATTCAATGCCACAACTTGTTTTTGCCTCCATTGCCTGTATTGTTATTTATTCGTCTTTTTTATTTGCTCAAACCAGCAAATATCGACAATACTTCCTTACTGTTGGCGACGATGAAAATGAAGAAGCAGTTGAACCAATAGCAATCAATAATAAAACCTTTTACACAAGCCTTGTTTTTCTAATTATAAGTTTAGGAATTGTGGTACTATTGGCAAAAACGCTTTCGCCTACAATCGAGAGCATTATTGTGAGTTATCATTTGCCCAAAACGTTGGTAGGTGTTGTTATTGCAGCAATAATTTTGCTTCCTGAAGCTATTGCAGCTATTATAGCGGCAAGAAAAAACAGGCTTCAGACCAGTATAAATTTAGCTTTGGGATCTGCTTTGGCAAGTATTGGCTTAACCATTCCAAGTGTAGCCGTGGTTTGTATTATCATGAATATGCCTATTATTCTTGGGCTCGACATTAAATCTATAGTTTTGTTAGCCTTATCTGTCTTTACAGTAATGTTGTCATTAAGCAAAGGAAAATCAAATATTGTATATGGCGTTGTACTTTTAGTTAATCTATTTGCGTTTGTATTTCTTATGATTTATCCTTGATTTTAATTTTACAACCTATAATTATTCTTTAAGATATATGAAAAACAGACTTTTACTTGTAATTTTATTTTTAACAACCGTTCTATCTGCCCAAAAGCCAACATTTAATATTAAATATTCTGAACAATTGGCTGTTTTTGTTTTTTTAGAAAATCTTTCAGAGAATTATCCGGAAAATAATTTTAAAACAGAATTTCAAAAATCTAAATATAACGTTGAGAAATACAAAGATCTGATTTCAAAATTTGATCAGTTATTTTATGATTACAGTTACCATTTCGACGAATACCCTTATGGATCAAAAAAGTCCATGCAGGCTCAGGATATCCTACAGAAAAATTTAATTGAAACAGAGAATCTAAAAGATTTTAAGATTCGAACAATTGGTTTTATACCCACTAAAACCTTAAACGATCTGGCAACCTGTATTTCTGAGTTTACCCCTATTTACAACGAACTGATTTACAATCCGAACAAAGATAAATTTGAAAAGCAACTTCAGGACATTGCTAAATATTCTAACGACAATCATATCGAAAACTACTTTGAAACAGGATTATTATTTTATAATTCAAGTTGGGATAATTCCATTCCGTTTAATATAGCCTTTTATCCGTTGCCAAATTCTAAAGGCTTTACCGCACAAGCATTTTGCAATAATTTTATTAGCGCTGTACAAACCGATTTAAAATCCTATAAAGATTTGTTTAGCGTTATGATGCATGAAACCTATCATATAATTTATGATGAACAATCTCTTGAAGTAAAAACGCAAATTGATTCCTATTTTAAAGAAAACAAATCAAAATGCAGCAATTATGCCTATCAGCTTATGAATGAAGTTCTGGCTACGGCTTTGGGCAATGGTTATGTATTTAGTAAATTAAATGGAAAAATTGACACCGAAGACTGGTATAATAAAAAGTATATAAATCTTATGGCAAAGCAAATTTATCCATTAGTAGAAGAATATATCAGCCAAAAGAAACCAATGGATAAAAACTTTATTGATAATTATATCAGGCTATACGAAGAAAATTTCCCAAATTGGATCAATGAGCTCGATAATATTATGACATACAGATATGTACTTACTGAAAATAAAAAAGATTTTAGTGCTATAAGCCAGATGTTTCGTTATCGTTCAAGATCAGAATATGAAGATCTCATTACAGAAAACAGTATCGAAAGAATGCAGAAAACCACCTTAACAAAGATTATTATCATCTCAAAAAGCAATAAGGAAAAGCTGAAACTCGTAAAAAGTAAATTTCTGGAATTAAAAAATTGGAAATATGACACTGACAAAGAGTTTGCATATAAAATTCTTTTAAAAGATAAAAGTCAGTTGATTATATTGAATCAGAAAAAATCGACAATTCAGGATTTATTCAAATCAATACAATAAGAAATGCTTAAAAACCTATATAAGCTAAAAAACATAAAAAGTTTGCTGCTTTTATTATTACCTTTTTTAATGCAGGGACAGGACATACAGGACACAGTAAATATTGAAGGTGTGTATTATTGTTCAAGAGATTTGTATAGTATTATAAAAAAGAAAAAAAAAGTAATGTATGTTACCTTACCTGAACAATTTGTGAGTGATACGATTGCTTGGAATATAGATAGTTCTTATATTTTTATTAAAGAAAAAAAATATTTACAAAAGATTTATTCTTCAAAAAAATTAAGTTTAAAACATTGGAGTCTTTAAATAATTCGGAGAAAAAAATCTATATCGAAAACCTTATCAATAAAAGAAAAGGAGAAATAGAGTTTACAGAATTTTGTAATATCATTTCAACTGGAGCAAGACTCCTTGACAATAGGTATCTTTATTTTTACTTTAAAGCTAAATTTGATGGACATGAGCAAAATTTTAGCGTTCGGTTTTCTCAGGATTTAATGGTTTTAAACTTTGGTTTTCCTAGTTATATAAAATGTAAATAGTATAAGCTGTTTTTCAAATTTAAATACAACGTTTATGAAAATTTTCAAACCTTATCATCTTTTATTAGGATTATTATCCTTAACAGGCTGCGTTGGGAATATGAATCCTACAGGTGGAAATTCTGCACCAAATTATCCCTATTTTATTACTACTAAGTCATTAATTGTAAAAAACATAGCAGTTCCGCCAGGGACAAAACTAACTTATGAGGAGAACTTTTTCAAGGAAGGAAAACAAAAGGAAATGATGGGCGAAGCAAAACTGACAACAATTGATCTTCCGGTTGGGCAAACCATCAATTGGGGCGGTGTTCCGGTAACTTCTATTAATAAATTTTTCAATTCAGAAATGCGCGGATTTACGGTATATGCAGACTTTAGTAAATTGAGCGATGATAAAAAAACTAAATTCTCTGAACTTTGGCAAAGCTGCAGTAATGATTTAGGTATTACGATCAAAAACACTGATGATTGGTCTTTTAATACTAAAAACATTTCTGATGTTGAGAGTTGTAGTGTTATTTATCAACGTTATTTTAAGGATGATACCAGACAACAGACTTTTTTAAATGAAATTTATTCTGAACTATTAAAAGTGGGCTCAAAATAAATACAAAAAAGAGTTGAGCCTCTATTTAGAGTGTTCTGTCAAAATTAGAGCGTATTTTTGTACTCGTTATCTTTTATCTTAAATTTGCACGGCTGTAGCAAGCTATATAACGTTTAAAAGTATAAACTTTCTACAGAAGTAATGAAATTCAAAAGTCATTACTTTATGATTTAAGCTCAACATTATGGCGTGGGCTATTTTTTTAAAGCAATTAAGATTAAGTGAAAAAAACAGATAATGAAGTTGCTAACTGGACCATTTGCCAGGAATGTCACGGACGTGGCAAAAAAAGCAGAAGGCTTAGCAAAAAAGTGCGGCTTCAGTACCAGATTGCATTCGAAAAATACGAAAAAACAAATGGCGAAGGAACAGTGCCAATTCGTCCTAAAGCGCCGTTATATTCATGTCCAAATTGTTCCGGCTCAGGATTAGTTCCATCAGTTGATATTCCTGTTGCAGATAAAGAAAATTATCCGCACGTGGCTATTATTGGCGGCGGTATTGGCGGAGTAGCTTTGGCCGTTGCCTGTTTGCATCGCGGAATTCCTTTTACTCTTTTTGAACGCGACAACCACTTCGATGCCCGATCTCAGGGCTACGGACTTACATTGCAGCAAGCTAGTAAAGCTATTGAAGGACTGGGAATCTTCTCCTTAGAAAAAGGAGTGGTTTCAACAAGACACCTGGTTCATACTACAGACGGAAAAGTGATTGGAGAATGGGGAGTCAGAAAATGGATCACTTCTGATGTCAATACCTCTTCAAAACGTTCCAATATACATATTGCGAGACAATCTTTGCGTTTGGCCCTGCTTAATCAGCTTGGCGGAAACGATATGATTCAATGGGGACATCAATTATCAGGCTTTAACAAAACAAGTGATGGCGATCTTAACCTTAACTTTCAGGTAAATGGAGAGTTAAAGAGCTTCAGGGCAGATCTTGTGGTTGGAGCTGATGGTATTCGCAGTTCGGTTAGAAAATTATTAATTGGTGATGCTATTACACCTTTACGTTATCTGGATTGTATTGTAATATTGGGTATTTGTTCTTTAAATGCTTTAGAAAATCCTGATAGTACTTTGCTGGATTCGGCTACAGTGTTTCAAACAGCCAATGGCAATGAACGAATCTATATGATGCCTTTTACATCAGATTCTGTAATGTGGCAGCTTAGTTTTCCAATGTCTGAAACCGATGCTAAAACTTTAAGTAACCTGGGACCTAAAGCACTTAAAGAAGAAGCGTGCCGAAGAACACAATGGCACTCTCCTATTCCTCAGATTCTGGCAGCAACCCCTGAAAATCAAATTTCCGGATATCCTGTTTACGATCGTGAATTACTGAAACCTGCATTATTAGAGAAATCCGGACAAGCAACACTAATTGGCGATGCAGCTCACCCAATGAGTCCATTTAAAGGACAAGGAGCAAATCAGGCATTATTGGATGCACTCTCCTTGGCGCGAGCCATTTCAAAAGGATGCAAACCTTTATCACAGTGGAAAAAAACCGGAATTAGAGAAAAGGTATTAAACGAGTTCGAATCAGAAATGTTAGAACGCAGTGCTATAAAAGTAAAAGACTCCGCCGAAGCAGCACAATTTCTACATTCTGAAGTAGTACTTCGTGAAGGTGATGAACCCAGAGGAAGATGCTTAAAGAGAGAAAAAGATTAATCAGGATCAACTAAATTTTTTATCATTTATAATGACTGTAGTTGTCTTAACAAATTTGGATTTCGGGTAAAAATATTTCTTATATTAGCTTTATCTGCATTATAGAAGCAGCTTAAAACGAATGAACATACAACAACTCATATTGCATTTTGAGAATTATCTTCCTCTTAACGATACAGAAAAGGAAGAACTTAATAAGCGTATAATTGAGAAAAGAGTAAAACGAAGACAATTTATACTTCAGGAAAGTGATGTTTGCAGACACTATAATTTTGTTGCTTCAGGGCTTTTTAAAATGTATGCAGTTGATAAAAACGGAACAGAGCATAATATACAATTTGCTTCCGAAAATGAATGGATTACAGATATTGGCAGTTTTCATTCAGATAAACCAAGTCATCTTTACATTGAGGCAATAGAACCATCAGTTATTCTTCAAATAGAAAAAAAGAACCTTTTATTTCTCTATACTCATTTTCCAAAATTTGATCGAAATTTCAGGGTTATTATTGAAAATAAATTCATTGAACTTGAAAATCGGGTTTTACAAAATATTAGTTCAACTGCAGAAGAAAGATACCAAACTTTTTTAGGTCAATATCCAAATCTTTCCAATCGGCTTCCTAATACTCAAATTGCCTCCTATCTTGGAATAACTCCTGAATTTTTGAGTAAAATTCGAAATAATAGTATTAAAAAATAATTTACCCTTAATCTAGTTTAAGGGTATTTCTTAAATTTGTTTATAGGCGTTACGTTTCTGTTTTCTTCAACTTTGTAATGTAATTAAATCATTATAAAAATGAAGAAAATGCTAATTCCGGTTTTTTTACTATTGCTAACAGCAAGTTGTAAAAAGGAAATAAAAAAAGAATCTGTAACAAATAATTTTAAACAAGTAGAAATGAATACAACAGAAAAAAAAGATATAGAGAAATTGCTTTTCTCTTATCGTGATGCCTTAAATACATCAGATGTATCAAAAGTCTTATCATTATACGCACAAAATGGTGTGTTTATGCCAACCAACGCTCCTACTGCCAAAGGTTTGGAACAATTAAAAAGTTCGTATGACTTTGTATTTAAAGCAATACAGTTAAATATCGATTTTTTTATTGATGAAATTGATGTACAGGGAGAAACTGCTTATGCGATAACAAATTCTAAAGGCACAACATTAATTCATGCCAGCGGACAAACCATTCCGGAAGAAAACAGAGAATTGTTTGTATTGGTCAAAGAAGACGGAAAATGGAAAATTGCGCGATATATGTTCAATAAAACAAAATAAACCAGATTGTACTGATTTAAAAAAATGATAAAAAAGCTCCTTAAACTTATAAAGGGGCTTTTTTTGTTCACTTAAAGCTATTTTTAATTATTTGAAATATTGTACGTTGAGTTTTAGATTTCTCCTGCCTAAAGTTTTTCTATATTAGCTTCACAAATGATACCTGTTTTTTAATCTCTAAATTCAGCTTATGAGAGCGGAGTTATAATTTTGTATTAAACAGTTAATGTTTTTAATGCTATTTTCACTATTTGAAAACAAAAGTACTTTCAGCTTAAATAAAAAAAATGAATCCATATAAAATCAATTTCTTATTAGTTTCGTGTGTAATGGCTCTTTTTTCGTGTTCAACTCCAAAAAAGATTGTAGCCTCAAAAGAAAATATTACAATACAAAAATCAGATTCACTTTATCTGGAGATTCAAAAGCTTGGAGCTGAATTAACAAAAAATAATAACGTTCCCGGATTAGCTGTGGCTTGTATCCAGAATGGGAAAATAGCATGGATACAATGTATTGGCTATGCCGATGTGGCAAGCAAGAAACCAGTAACGGCAGAAACAATTTTTAATATTGGTTCTATTTCGAAAGTGGTATCTGCGTGGGGATTTATGCAATTAACTGAAAAAGGTTTGGTGAACTTAGATGACCCTGTTAATCAATACCTAACCCGTTGGAAATTGCCTCAATCGTCTTACGATGCTTCAGGAGTTACACTTCGACGCATACTAAGCCATACAGCAGGACTTTCTGTACATGGATATGGTGGTTTTGAGCAAGGAGCTAAATTGCTAACCCTAGAAGAATCCCTTAACGGAAAAACCAAAAGAAATGGAGAAATGGTGCGTCTGATATACGAGCCAGGAACAAAATGGGAATATTCAGGAGGTGGCTATACTCTCGCTCAGTTACTTCTTGAAGAAAGGACAAAAGAAAATTTTGCAGACTATATGAAGAAAAATATTTTAGAACCATTAGGGTTAACTCACACTAATTATGAATGGACAGAAAAAATGAAATTAAGTTCTGCAACGGCTTATGATACTTTAGGAAACCCGATAAAGAACAGAATATTTACAGAACAAGCTGCCGCAGGATTACAAACTACAATATCAGACTTAGCTCATTTTGCTGAGTTGTCTATTGGAAGCAATTCTTTACAATTAAATAAGGTTTTAAAACCGGAAACGATTAAATTAATGGAACAACCTGTTCTTCCTTTTTCTAAAGACGGCGAAAGCGGTCTTGGATATCGTTTCATGAATTATAGAGAGTTAAGAACCATTGGACACACAGGAGAAAATATAGGCTGGAGTGCTGCAATGTTTATGCATTTGCCAACCAAAAGTGGTATAATAATGCTCTGCAATGGATCTAATGGAGATCGGGTTTGGGCTCCAATCTATCAAAGTTGGGCAAAAAAGATTAAAACAGCTTATGAAAAACACCATTTAAAAGTAAAAAAGAAGCCGTTTCAGTATTGAAACGGCTTCTTTTTTTATCGAATTATTTTTAGATATGCACTATAGATATTTTCCTTAAGAGAGGTTCGCATATAATATACGTTTTCGTCTTTTTCTTTTAAGTCAAATTGAATTAAACCGGCATCACAATAATAATACAACAAGTTATCATCATTAGGAAATTCAAGATTTGAAACCGGTAAAGTTGTTAATTTTAGTTCGTATGCTATTTCACCATTTGTTAAGTCTAATTCAAAAAGTCTTCCTTTTTTGGTATATCCCCAAAGATTCTCATTTTCTCTGGTAATGTATTCGATATTATCATCTTTAAAATCAGTTTTCCATATCTGAGTTCCCGTTTTTGAATCAACAGCATATACAGAAGAAACATTTGAACCTTGTGCTGCAAAATATATTTTTTTGTCTTTGCAGAGTATACGTTCCTTAATATTATGCTGATTTTCATCTAATTTAAATTGCCATAAAATATCCAGTTTATCAGGAGTCAGGGCAAAAAGCAGGTCTTTTTCATTGGCTACAAATACATTTTCACCATCTGTTACAGGTTTTCCGGACATGGTTTCGGTAAAGCTTTTTTGGTTCAGGACTTTTCCTGTATTTGCTTCAAAACTGTATAAATTAGATGCGCTGGAGGTAAAAATCTTGTTATTTAAAAAGAGTACCGGAATATCGTTTTGTGGAGCATCCAGCTTGTAGTTCCATACTAAACTACCATCTTTTATATCAAGAGCATAAATATTACTGCCTTGATTTTGATTTTGAGCAGTGATGTATAATTTTCCATTATTTATGACCGGAGTTTGATCTTTTAGAACAATCTGATCGATAATATTACCTAATCTTGATTTCCAGAAAAGTTTACCGGTTTGATTATCTACTGCAAAAATTTCACCGTTTGTAAACGGAACATATACAACTCCATCCTGTAATGTTGCTTTGTTGGTGCAGGTTTCAGCACTGGCATCTGTAGCTTTTAAAGTCCAGACAATGGTTTCAGACTCTAAATCATACGAAAAAATTGAACCGTCGTAATCATAAATTAGAATTGAAGCTTCGTCTAATGGAACTTTTTTAAGCGTATTTATGGCTTTATTTGTAACCATATCACTAAGAGGCAGATTTTTATTTGAATAATTAGTCTTGTCAGCTGGCGCTTGCCCAAACATATTTATCACTGTGAATACAAATAAAAGAGCTGTTAGTTTATTTTTCATTTTTAAAATTTGGGTTTTATGATTTAATTACATTTTCAGTAAAAAAACTGTCAGACAAAACAATATACAGGTCAAATATAGTTAAAAATTATTATAGCATTTTAGGCGTTATAAGTTCTGTAAATTGTAAATTAGAGTTCAAAAACAAGAAAAGGTAAAACAAGATATCCTCAAAAAGAAAAACTGATTTATTTAACTTTGATAATCTTAACAATGAGAATTAAATTTTTTATTTTATCACTGATATTTTTTTTTAGTAGCTGTGTTTTAGCTCAAAATAAAAAGAGAGAAATTATCAGCTATCTCCAAAAAGAAATGGAAGAAAAAAAAATTCCAGGCTGCCAGCTAGTTGTACTTAAAAAGGATAAAATAGTATTGTCTGAAGCACTTGGAATTGCAGAAGTACCTTTTTCAGTACCTGTAAAAAAGAATACTGTTTTTTCGATAAATTCTATTGCTAAAGTTTTTACTTCAGTTGGCATAATGCAATTACAAGAACAAAATAAACTTACTCTTAATGATCCTATTTCTCATCATATAGATTCTATTCCTGAAAATTGGAAAAAGATTACCATTAAACAATTAATGAGTCACACCTCCGGACTTCCTGATATTGAAGATGAAAAAGGGCTGATTGGAGATCAAGGACAAGACTTGGCCTGGTTAATGGTTAAGAAATTACCAATGCAGTCTGAAATTGGAGAAAAATTTAATTATAACGCCACTAACTATTTTATTTTACAGCGTATTATTGAAAAATGCAGTGGATCATCTTTTGAAAAATTTATCCGTAAAAATCAGTTTGATGTAGTCGAAATGAAACAGATATTTTATGGAAATTCCTTTGATGTAATCAAGAATAAATGCCCTACCTACTCTTATTATCATCAGGATAAAGTAACAAATGAATATATAAAAGACAACGAATTAAAGGAAACATATGAAGAATTCCCATCAAAAATGATAGCTGATGCAGGTGCATTTACAACAGCTGAAGAAATAGCAAAATGGATCATTGGACTTCAATCGGGTAAATTTCTTAAAGAAAATGAAAATATAAATACTATTTGGGAACCTGTAAACTTAAACAATGGATCTTATGATGGTTTTGGCGGACTTTTAAATGCATATGCTTTAGGCTGGCCAGTAATAAAGCGAAATAATCATCCTGCAGTAGCCTCTCTTGGCGGTGGTCGTGCGGCATTTATTATTTACCCAAAAGATAATCTTGTAATTATACTTTTTACAAATCTTACTGGCAGTTATCCTGAAGAAATCGTTGAAAAAATTGCAGGATTCTATAATTCAGAGATAGGTAATTAGAAAAACAAAACGGATGGCTATTTTATAAGGAAAATGTAATCTAAAAAAAACACCCTAATTTCTTAAGGAGTTTCTAGGTTATTATCATCAACAACCTCTTTATGAGTTATTTTTATCCGATTTGTAGAAATCAGAGCAGTATTATAAGTTATCTTTACTTCGTGTTGTGATTTCGTTAATTGTTCCCAATCCGTCAAAAGTAAGGACTTTAATTTTAGACTTCATATATTCGATTGCAGGTCTGGTTGAATTTTCAAAGACTTCAATTCTCTTAAGATGAATTTCGGCATCTTTATCATCTTTTCGGTTAGAGGTTTCTGCTCTTTTTTTGGCTCTTTCTAAAAGTTCAGATTTTGGAACATCAATATTAATTACTTTTCCAATTTCCATATTTTTAGATTCAATCAGCTCCATCAGATCGTTTACTTGTGGTTCTGTTCTGGGATAACCATCTAAAATTATTCCATTGGTCGATCTGTTTTCATCCAATATCTTACTGAAAAGATCTTTCATTATTGAGTCCGGTACCAAGTCCCCTTTTTCTTCATATTCGGACATTATTTTTCCAATTTCTGTTTCATTTTGTTTTTCTAACCGACATCTGTCTCCGGTTGAAATATGTTCAAACTTAAGTTCCTCTTTTAAAATCTCACATTGAGTCCCTTTTCCAGAATACGGAGGACCGGTTATGACTAATATTTCCATTTATTTATATATTTTTTTTTAACCTTTTGAAGACTATTTTTCTGTTTTGATGTAAACAAGCATCACAAATTTACAAGAAAAAGAGATTATTATTACTGCAAAATCTCCCAGATCAACTGACTTTAGAAGCTTTTAATTTGTGGAATTTGAAAAAATAGTGCTTGATTTATATAGTAGTCAGAAACGACTGTTAGTTTACTTTTTATTCTATTCTTTGTCGGGTTGCGTTAGTATATTTATTACCGTCATAATACAATAAGTTATCCCAGGATATATCAGTATCTGGTTTTGAATTTCTTGTCAAAAGATAAGGAAAATTATTTTTCATTATTGGTATAACCCTTAAATCATTAATATTTTCGGGTTCGGGGCTTTTGTAAATAACTTTAAATTCTTCGCCATTAAGTAACACGATGTAGGCAAAATTCTCAGAATTGACTATTGATATTACATTATTGTTTTGCTTAAATACAATATGAGTACCATTGTTCTCGAGTCCGCCATATGATTTGGGCACATTAAGTTTGTTGAGTACTTTTTGAGTGATTAGAGTATCTTTTGTTATTATATAATTTGCAGTTTCAAGATTTTTTTCAAAATTACTAATGCCATAATAATTATCTGATTTGATTTTTTTATCTGTCTTGTAAACAGCAATAAAACATGGTGATATACTGTGATTTAAATACTCTACCCGGGCAAAATCTGCATTGCATACAAATTTATTATTCTCGTCATAAATGGCAAGTTTAGAAAGCCCTCTTAAATCGAAATGTTTTGCTGATAAACTAGCTGGAAATCTATTCCTGCTGTTTTCATCGTCTTGATAAATCAATGAATCTGTCAGTTTTTCTAATTTATTGTATTCTTCTGTCGTAATATCGTCTTTAGTGAAGTAAAGTTCAATGTAAGCTTCATTTTTATTTGAAAAATAGAATTTGTTTACGAATCCAAGATAATGGATATTCTCATTCAATTCAGTTATTTTTTTCTCTGTCTTTTCAGGTAAATTTTGTAATCTTTCGCTATTCGGGATATTAGATTTATCCTTATTGGAACAACTAAAAGTCACTATGGCAATTGTCAATGCTATTAATATTCTCATTAATTAATCTAAAGTAAGAAGTTATTTTATGCTAATGTAAAAACAATTCCGGAGCAAAATATCAAAATGAATTTTAATTTACTAAATGAGTTTTGTTTAGAGTAATGTGATCTTAAAAAGAATGAATCATTTATTCTGGTCTAAATTTAAATGTATTTTTTAAGCATAAAAAAACTCCAAAATCAAATGACTTTGGAGTTTTAATTCTGTGGGCGATGAGGGGTTCGAACCCCCGACCCCCTCGGTGTAAACGAGGTGCTCTGAACCAGCTGAGCTAATCGCCCTATTTTACTAGGTTGCTATCGTTTTGTGATTGCGAGTGCAAATATACAGCTAGATTTTGTATTTGCAAGCCTTTTTAGAAAAAAAAGTAAAATATTTTTGTATTGTTTTGTTTATCAGGCTTCTGTGTGGTATAAAACACTTTTTGATATTCTAAGATTTAAAATTTAATACTTACTTTAAAAACCTTGAATAATTAAAAATAAAAAACTCCTTAATTTCTTAAGGAGTTTCTTGGTGGGCGATGAGGGGTTCGAACCTATTGGACGAAACCCGCAATAATACCGTCTTTTTATTTTTAGAAAATAGCTGTGCCATGAATCTGCCACAATTATCATTTTTTTACAATATCTTAAAAAAAGCTTCTGCAAGAAACTTCTTGAGTTTTAAAGAACGTTATAATCCTTTTTTATTAAGCAAAAATACAACTTATTTTTAATAAACTACATTCAACAACAAAAGCTTTAGGTTAAAGTAATCTATATCTATCATTTATTCAAATAATCTAAGTAGTTCTTTATCAACATTAGTTTCTAATTTACTTTTATAATTATTCATGAAAATTCTCAATTCATCAATAGTATTGATTTGCGTATAGTCTTCAGAAATTATTTCTGTCCAAACTTCTTCAATTTTTTCTTTAATTGTAAAATATCCAGTTGCTCCAAAAATTATTACAAATAGACGCTCACCAATATGTTTTGTAAATTTTATATTTTCTTCTTTGAAAAACATACTATTGCCGCACTGTTTACCTTCAGAGTTTAATTTAAATTCAACCAAGGCAAGAGTTATTAATTCATTTCTAGAACAATCTATCATTACTTTGTCATACCAAGCACCTGGACGCACTATATATATATGTTCTTGAAGCCATTTTACTTTATTTGCACCAGTTTTTTGCATCCAAGAGCAAAAATCAGCATAAAAATAAAGATTGGTATGTGCTTTTCTTACCTTAAAAATGGAATTAGCATTCCACCCAGTAGCAGAAGATTCAATTAATAAAGCTGCTGTAATATGTTCTTTTATTTTATCAATTGATTTAAAAGAACAGATTTCTTTAATGAACTGTTTGTTTTGATAATCAGTATCACGACGTAAAATTAATCTCCAATTATTTTCAGAATCACTATAGATAAAATTTTCAATTTGATTCCAAGTCGAAAATTTACTTATCAAGTATCTAAACAAATCGTGTTGCTTACTAAAAGTTTTGTTTGACCCGGAATAGTCAAATAATAGAAATGCATTTTCAATTCTTTTTTTAAATAAATCTATGTCGGGATTATCATTAATTAAAAAACCAATGTTTCCAAGAAATAAAGGATGCGATTCACCTTTAAGAATATATTCTTCCCAGTTAGGGTTTATTATTAATGAGGCTTTAATCTTTTCTTCTTCAAGTTGCGTTTTGAAAAAATCTTTTCTATCATTTATAATATCTTGAAATTCTTGAGTAGCAAAATAGGCATAAATATTTTCACTTCCGATTGACAACTCTTTAATTAATTTCATTGTATTGATCATCGGGCTAATACTTCTGATATCAGGATCAATAGCTAAATTCCAAACAACCCTTATCCAATTGGCAAAGTAGGTTGGTTCAAAGGTGTTTTTTTCAAGGTATAAACATATTCCGCAAAACAATATTCTTTGTTGTTGATTAATTCTTTCGTCTGTAAGTGACCAATTTGGTCCTTTATTCCAAATAGGCTTAATGATTTCTGTTATTTCTTCATAATTCTGAGCTAATGTATCTAATGTTTTTTCTAAATTTTCAATAACGTTATCTTGCTTAAAGACCTCTTCATATAACTCAAAGGAATTATATTTTAGATTACCCGCCTCATTATAGAAGAATCTAAATATTATCGAAAGTTCAATTTCTAAATTTGTCTTTGCGCTTCCTAAAATATGTGTATTAATAATATAACGAGATATGAAATTCATAAAGAATGGATCAATAACCATCTTGAACTTATTGCTGTTCTCTTTTTCCTTAATTGTTTCTTTTACTTTTAAAAGTTGATTCCAGAATATATTCGTCCAGGCATTATCAATTTTAGATAGTAAAACAAGGTAATAAGGAATTGACAGATTATTATAAGTAATTTCTTTTTGAAAGTTCTCTTTCATTTTATTTGAATCACTAATCATCCAATTATTTAAATCTGCTTTTAGATTTTCAAAATCGGTTAATTGCTTTCCACGAGCATTCATTTTTATATATAGCTCATCTGTTAGTTCAAAGCCATCTAAAGGAAGTATATAGAAGCAAAGTTTATTAAGATTATTAAAAAGGGGGGTGTTAATTTCTTCATACTTTATTTTAATAGCATCTAGCATATTAAGCATGGCAATAACGGTTGGATCTTTTTCAAACCTCTTATGGAACCAATAAGATTTTTTTATTTCTTTTGATGGATCTTCGTTAAAAGTAATTTCAGCTAGCTTTTCACAAAAAGCGGTTGCAGTTATTCTTGTTGCATAAGTAAATCCTAATAATTTTTTTCTAAGATTGGTTAATTCCTGATCTTTCAATTCCTTATTTCCAACAAACCAATATAAGAGGTAAAGTGTTGTTAATCTTTGTTGACCGTCTAAAGGAAGAAATACATTTTCATTATTATTAGTCATTATTATAGAGCCGTAAACGAAGTCTAACTCAAGTTCTTTGTTATTTTGTAAAGCATCGAAGAGAGCTTCTAAAAAACGGTTTCTAATGATATTTTCATTTTTTCTTCCTTGAGCATAATCACGTTGAATAATAGGGATTTTTATTCCGTCAAGTTTTACTTTTTTTATTTTTTCTCCCTCACTTATTTCAATTACATCTGAAAGTAAGTTTATTAAATTATACTTGTTCATTTTGTCAAATTTTTTGTTGGAAGAAAATTTTGTAAAGTATTTTCTATTTCTGTTCTATAAGCTATAATATCTTCTGCTGTCCATTTACCTGTCGTATTTCCGTCAAAATATTTTAGAAAAACATTTTTGGTACAGATTGGAATAAACACACCATTTTTATCTTTTTCTATAATTATCCTTCTTTTGGTAACAAATAAAGCATTGCCATAACCCCTATTTGTTCCAGCATCTAAAAGTGTTAGATTTCCTAAACTATTTTTAAGTTCATCAGTCAATTGTTCCTCATTTGAAAGTGATTGTACTTTTTTAAACAGCTGATCAAAATCTCCCTTTTGACTAGTTATGAAATTATTTATCTCTGCAAATAAGACTTTATCCTTATTAATCTCTGGAACATCTATCAGTGCATTTTTAAGCCAGATATTTTGATCATCATTTTTAGTTAAACTATTTTCTGTTGCAGAATCAATATGTTCAATATCCCAAGCAGTATTTATATCATTATTTTTTTTATTTGCTTTAAATGCCTTGAAAGGGAATTTATAAATTAGATTTTGTTGATTAGTTTTTTTAACAATGTATTCTAAATTAAATAATAATAGCGCTTTACGCAGTAAATGCTTATCACTAACATACCCTAGATTTAGTGCAAATGTTTTTTCATTATTATCATCAATTTTCTCTATCCAGCTAATTCCTTTGAGATGTTTATTTTTTATTCGCTGAACTAAAGCATCAGTTACATCTTTTTTAGTTTCAATTTCAGGAACTGTAAGAAGATTGAATATGTCTAAAACACTTTCTCCACAATAAACCAAAAAGCCTATATAATGATACCAAATTGGATTTTCATACCATTCAACAAAAGTTTCAAAATATTTTTTTATAGTATCCCAATTGTACTTTATAGTCTCATAATCTATTTCTTCACCAAACAGTAAATTGAAATATCTAAAAGTAACAAACTTATCATTACCCAGTAATTTTGCAATATTCTCATCATTTTTTACGGCAATTTTGCACATCATGTCAAAAATGAATTCAATATGAGAAGAGGCTTCATTATTCGATTTATTGAGAAACCACCAAAAATCTTCATCTTGTAGAAAATTCTCAATTTGATCCCATTCATGAGCTATTTGTAATTGTTTTAATTTTGCACCATCTCCAACTCCAAAATTTCTCTCTTGCAGAAATAATGCCTTAATAAGTTCTGAATTAGTAAGTGAAATTTTTCCTAAATTAATTCTGATAAAAGTTTCTATTTGATTTGCCTTTTCATCTACCAATTGATACCAAATTACTTGAATCACACCTTCTTCTTTCTGGTTAGTTTTGTTATAAACCAATAATTTTGTAATTGAATAACATAAATCATCAAACATCAAACCATCATTTTCAACTTTTTGATTAAACCATTTTGCTATAAAGTTGTATGCCTCACTAATGTGATAAAAATCTATATTAGAATGATCCTCCTTTTCAGGATTATCCAGAAATTCATAGAATTCTGGTCTAGTTTGATATTCTATTGTAAATAAGTCTTTATTATACCGTTGTTTCAAACTACGGCCAGTTAAAAACTCATTTAAAAGATATTTAAAAAGTATTCTAATTGTTGTTAGTCTTTGTTGACCATCTACAACATCCCATCCAACGATTGTTTCTTCCTTGTCGTTGCTGGTTCTAACCCAGGAATGTTTTTTTACTATAATAGGTTGTAAGCAATAAAACTCTTTTTCAGATTTGTTTTTCTTTTTAGCAAATGAGTAGATATCATCTAATAGATCAAAAATTTGTTGTTCAGTCCATCTATATCCTCTCTGATACGCTGATATATAAAAGTTTTCCTCCAATAATTCGCTTATTGATTTTAAGCATATTTCGTTATTCATTTTGATACTTTTTACTTGTTTTTTTGTAAATTCTAATCGTAAACCTTATGATAGTTAAGGAATTATAAGTTTTATAGAATCGCTGAAGTATTCTTTTAAGTTTTTAAAATTTGACATTAATTTGCGTTTTCAATTATTTGATTAAACTCGATTATGGTTACCCGTCCTTCAAATTCTTTATAAATTTCACCAACTGTAATTAAATATTCTTTTTTATTCTCAATTATAAAATTTTCCAGTTTTTTAAAACCAGATGGATTTTTGCTCAATACATTTCTCCAAGTTGCTTTTCCACTCATAAATTTTATGAATGCCTTTTTATCTTCAACAACAAAATATTTACTACGAGGATTATTTGCTGCAAGAAGACTAACATAATTACTGAAATAACCTCGGCGTCTTATACCATTTGCACTTTTTTCATTCCATTTACCAAATTTGAATTCAGCGATTCTCAAATTGGTTTCCATATCAAAACGTTCTTTGAGATTTCCAGCACCAAGTGACAAATATTCTACTTTCTCATCTTCATTTAGCCAAACTTCTTTTGCTATCATTATACCCGATGCATGGACGATTTCATCGATTTGTGATGAAGCTTGTTTAATTATTTTAGCAGCCAAAAAAATTGTTTCGAAATTGGCAATAGAAATTGTTTTTTCCAAATCTTCTAAACCATTAAGGGTTTCTTTGAGACTTTCGTTTTTAAAAATTTTAACGATGTTAATGGCTTCATTAAGGTTCATATTCATAGCCACTTTTTAATTATCTTAATTTCGTACATTTTTGCTTTTTTCTATAAAATTTCTTTCTTCCTCTTCTTCGATAAATTCTTTTTCTTTCTTTTTTGAAATCACTTGTTTTAGATAGATTTCTCTATTTATTCTAATACGCTCTTTTTCTAGTATGACAGTCTTCTTATAATTATTAATAAAGAAAACTAGAAATAATATAAAAGAGATTAAAGTGAAAATGTATATTATCTTTTCACAATTTAGTCTTTTAATTTTTTTCATTCTGAAGGATAATTTAGAAAAATGAAAAAGTTATTAAAATAGTTTCTTTCATCTTTTTGCTAAAGCCGAAAATTGAAAGGTTGCGAACCACACACTATTTCAAAATACTAAAAATTTGGGAAGTATTACAAAAAATGATGAAACCATAAAAATATAATTTAATGAAATTTAAAACATCTTCTCAATTCTGATTCGCACTTATTAGTTATAAAAATGAAATATAGCTATTTAAATATTAATTTTTTACTTTATAACTTTACAAAAAAACTAATAAAATGACTAAAACTATAAAACTCCGAGTGAAAAAGGAAATAGACAGAAATAGTGAGTTTAAAGTATTAAAATTAAAAGGCAGTTTAATTACTAGAGGATTTACCGAAATTATTCACATTGAGGATGAAAATGAAAATTTTTATCTTAACTCTTTTTCCACTTCTCCTGAAAACAAAAAAGAAGCAGACGATTTTATTTTAGATTACATATCGGTAAATAATTTAAGTGAGACTATTACTTTGATTAGCACTATAAACAATAACTTCTGATGGCAAAACTTTAAATCAAAAAAATGGAGTGTTAATGTTTTCTACGATATTAATATAAAACTGGGGTAAAAAAACTAATTAAACAAATTAAAACAATTAAAAAAGTTGCGTAGATAGTAAACATAGTACGTTTATAGCTACGATTAATTTCAGCTAATTTTAAATTTAATTTGGCTTGTTCCTGGTCGATTATTTCTTGATATCTATCATTCATATTTCAAATATATTAAACTTTCCAAAAATATTATTACGGATTTCCGTAACACACGTTTTATTTATAATAAATTGATTGTATTGTAATTCCTCCATTTTCCCAGTCATTTAAGAAGTTAAGTCTGAATTCTTTGGATGGAAATAAAAAGATTATTCTCGTGCGACCCACTTCCAGTAAAATCTTCTCATGCTTTTAGTGTTGTAAGTTCGACAGGTGAACCAAATTGTAATGGCGGTCCAGCACATCATCCGGTTGCATTGAACACTCCGTTCTTCCAGTTTCTTGGTTTTCTATCTACAGATTTTTAATAATTCACAGGATATTCCCCTTAAAAGTTATAAATTTAAATTTCCTTTTCGCCATTCACTCAATGTAGTTTCTGCAGGATTCGAACTATATTTACAGACTAATACAAATTATTATACTTAACACTGATTATTAAGTAATTACAAAAATAATTTCATAACTTTACTTAACCTTACAAAGGTAATATATAGTATTATTAAGCTTTTTTGTCCGAAATATGTCCGAGAATTATGAAAGTAAATTTTTATTTAGACAAACCCTATAACCCAGAAATAAAGCCTGAGAAGATCAAGCTAGAACTTAACAAAGTGGAAGGAAAAAAGAAAAATCTCGCAACACGATTCTGGAACCCCTCCCCTACAGCACTGTATTTATTTTTTACACCAGACAAATCCTGCCGAATAAAATACAGAACGAACTACAGAATATTACCCAAAAATTGGGATTTCGAAAAAGAGAGACTTAAACCAAGCACCAATGGAGCATTGGAATTAAATATTGAACTTAATGACCTAGCAAACCTTTGCACTCGAGAAGCAATGAGTAAAAAGGATAAAAATGAATTTCTTTCCAAAGATGATTATCGGCAAATCATTCAGAACTGTATCGATAAAGATAATGCCGTAAACAACGAAATATCCATATCGCATCTGAAAACGCTATTTCTATCCTATAAATCAAATTTTGTAAAAGAAGGTACACTTAAAGAATATAGAACTGTATTTAAAGGCTTAGAAGACTTTGAGAAATACAAAAACACAAAACTTATTCTTAGAGAATTGGACAGTAAATTTTTAGACCAATTTGAGGTCTTCCTCAGCAAAAAGAAAAACACAAATAATGAGGATAAAGTTGGATTACTAAACGACACTATTCATAAATATATATCCACCTTAAAGGTCTTTCTAAAATGGTGTAACGACAATGACTATCTAGTACACCCTGATGTCTTCAAAACACAAAAAACAAACTTTAAAAAGAAAGCATACAATGAGATCATTGCGCTGTCCGAAAAGGAAATCGAAAAAATACTAAATCATGATCTTTCAGACAAACCTAGTCTTGAAAGGGTCAGAGACCTATTCTGTCTATTATGCTACACTGGGCAACGTTTTGAAGACCTGATAAATTTTGATCCAAAGGACATAAAGAACAATTCATGGGATTTTATTTCGGTAAAGGTAAAGAAAAGAGTAATCGTTCCCTTTGAGGGATATATAGCACCTGCAAAAGATATTTTAGAACGTATTGGATACTGTGTACCTAAAATATCGAATCAAAAATTTAATGAATACATAAAAACAGTAGGCAAATTGGTAGGTATGAACGAAATTATAAAGATTACGAGGTATTCTGGCAAACAAAAACTGGTGATAGAAAAAAAGAAGTATGATTTCCTGTCAAGTCATGTCGGCAGGCGATCAATGGTTACAAATCTATTAAGTAGAAACGTACCTATCACACTTGTACAGAAACTTACTGCCCACTCCGATATACGCACTTTAATGAAATACGAATCAGCAAGCACAGATTCGTTAATCGATGCACTTAATAAATTTTAATATTATGAATAGTAAATATTTCAGCAGGAGGAAATTCTTCGATTTTAATCCACACCCTCTGGATGTTGGAGTTCTTTTTTCCAACAATAATACACATGCAGATGTCCATTTCCTAATAAAGATTCAAGAACTTCCTGAAAGTGAGTTAGAAGATCTTTTTTTAAGACATTTCAATTACTATAAAAAGGAATTTAATGATACTGATGGTAAAGTATTTTTTAAAGAATTATGGGAAACAATAAACTATGAACTAAAAAAAGAACGCAACAAGTTGTTGGAAAAACTTTCACCCAAACAAAAAAAAAGAAATGATATTAGAGTACAGAAATTCCAATACTTTATCGAAAATGTATTACCCAAATACGATCGATGGAATCTTACAATAAACTTGTCAAAAAAGTATGATTTAGTCAGTGAAAAGATATTGCAGGAGGTAAGAAGTAAAACTCAAATAGAATTCCAGCGAACACAGGAGCTGATCGATGCAGCATTTACGAAACTTGTTAATTCATCCAATGCGAGTACGGAAAGCAATATAGAGAATATAAAAACTATTTTGAACAACTATCTAAATTCCAATAAAAAAGAAAAGGAAGAATTGAAAAAGAATTTTATCGAGAAACAAAATCTCGATCGTTTATTAATACAGTATAATTCTACACTAAAAGAATTAGATGAATTTAAAGAACAGATAAAAACGCTTAAAAAAGAGAAATCCAAACTCAGTACTTTAGATCAACACAAAATTGATATTGTTCATGGAACAAAAAAAAATCTAATTGCAGTATTTCAAACTCTTGTTAATACAGATATTATTATCAATGGAAAACCAAGATATTTTTTAGCCAATCGTGCTTCTCTTACATGGGCGAAAATTATTTCAAATCATTTTACTGAAAATGGAAAACCAATCCCGTTTGGTACCGTAGAAAATTATTACAATGATGGGAAAAGTACAAACATTGAGGAATCAGACCATAAATTTAAAATAACTCCTATAGAATAGTCCTTATAAACATCTAAGACCTATTTCAAAATGCCGTTCAGAATTCTGAACGGCATTTTTTATTGTATTTCTTATCCAACTTTGCTCATGTTAATTCACTCGAAGAAAGTGGCCACGACTTCGGATCATTAAACGTGTAAACATGAATAAAGTATGATTCAATTAGATCAAAATGCCCTTAGAGATTGTATACGAGATGCAATTAAGGAAGAACTTCACATTTTTATTTCAGGCATCCGAAATACTGTAGATAATACAGAGGGTACATCGTCAGAAAAACTACTGACCAAAAAAGAAATGGCGGACGAACTCGACATTTCCCTCGTTAGCTTAACTGATTGGATGAAACAGGGTAAAATCCCTTACATGCGTATGGGGAAACGTATTTATTTCAAAAAAAATGAAGTTGTTAATTCTATGGCAAACTTCAATCATAAAAAAGGAGGTAAATAATGATCCCATTCAATCAAGAAACGGTAAACGCACTCGGAAAAGCCATAGTAGAGATAACAGATAATTTCTTAGAACCACCTATCATGATAACCATCAACAAATCCGACTCTGTCATTGGTACACTGGGCAATTTCAGTGCGTCCACTGGGAAGGCAAAAAGCAGAAAAACATTCAATGTAATTTCATTGGTCGCAGCCGCATTGAGTGGAAAGCAGATATTACAATATAAAGTTAAAGTTCCTCCAACCCGTCCAGTTATACTGTATTGTGATACAGAGCAGAGTAAATTCCATTGCCACAGGCTACTTTCAAGAATATACAAGCTCATCGACTACCCTACCACAGAAGTCCACGATAATTTAAAGTTCATCTCCTTAAGGGAATACCCGACGAAGGAACGTATAAATATCATCGAATATGCACTTTTCAAATATGCAGATAGGATCGGACTGGTCATCATAGATGGAATTAGGGATTTGGTTTACGATATCAATAACGCTACCGAAGCGACTGAAATCACTAATAAACTTATGAAGTGGTCACAGGAACTCAATATCCATATTCACACCGTATTACACTTAAACAAGGGAGATGATAATACTAGGGGGCACCTAGGAACAGAATTGAATAACAAAGCCGAATCAATTCTCCAGATAACTAAAAGTGATCTAGATGCAAATTATAGTACAGTAGCACCAAAATTTATCAGGGATATAGAATTTGAACCTTTCACCTTTTTTATAGATGATGGAATACCCGTACTGGACGAGAATTTTGACACAACAAATCTCAAATCTAGAAAAGGATTCAGTTATCAGGAGCTTTCCGAAGAAAATCACCGCGAAGTACTGCAGGAAATGTTCAAGGATAGCGAGATAAACTGTACCTACGAAGAGTATATAACCAAATTAAGGGATGCTTATTTATCAAAAGGATTCAATTTCGGAATCAACAAAGCCAAACAATTAAAAACTTTTTTGGAAAACAAAAGGATGGTCGTCAAGAATGACAAGACCTACAGATTCAACCCTGAATTTTACTATTAAAAACAGGTTTAGTTTAGTCTGCCCCTATATAGTAATAGACTAAACTAAACCTATATAAAAATTATGATTATGACATGTGATGAATTAAAGCGTATACCGCTAATATCTATTTTACAGTACCTACAAATTCCATGCTCTAAATTAAACAGTCGTGAAGCATGGCTTAAAAATCCATTCAATGGAGGTAAAGAAAAAACACCTTCAACAAAAATTGATATTCGTAGAAATATCTGGTATTCTCATTCGGAAGGTTACGGTGGTAACAACATCGATTTTTTGTTGAAGTTTCTGGAAACAGACAACCTATCTATTGTATTGGATTGGGCTGATGAAAGAAAAAATATCCTTTCATTTCACCAGCAAACTGTATTAGACAAAACTCCGATCATCCAAGATGAAAATGATCGGAGTTACACCATACTCGCTATAAAACCTCTCAAAAACAAAGCACTAACGGATTACCTGACTAATGTTCGCAAAATAGATTTAGAAATTGCCACAATCTATTGTCAGGAAATCTATTACCGTACTGCAAAAGGACAGACATTTTTTGCCGTATGCTTTAAAAATGATTCAGGGGGATTCGAACTGCGCAACAGTTACGACAAACGTTCGCTACTAACTAAGGATATTACCACAATCAACAATGGTAATAAGGACGTTGTATTGCTTGAAGGCTTTACCGACTGGCTTTCCTATATGACTTTAAAAAAGAACGCTAGTAAGCCGTATTTAGACACTAATTACTGTATCCTGAATACGACAGCGAACCTCCAAAAATCATATCCATTCTTAGAACGACATAACGGAATTACATGCTATCTGGACACAGATAACAGTGGCTTAAAATCGTACCATACCTTACGAAGCCATTTTAAGAAGACGCAAAACGTAAAAAATGGAATGGAAGAATTGCAGAAACGGTATAATGAAATAAAAGACGTAAATGATTACCTGATTTTCAAATCATCCAAAGAACAAACCTACAATATCCAATCGGGAAGAAAACTATCGAATAGGTAGGAAGCAAGGTTGTGTTTTGGTGACCCCAAAACCAATTGGCTCCCGATGGTCACAGCTAAAAAGAAACAAGATGAAAAATAACAAGAAAAAAGGCGGAAGACCCGCACTCGAAAATAAAAAACAGTTCAGGATCAATGTCCGTTTCGATGAAAGCGAACATAACAGAGTTTTGCATAATGCAAAAATTGCAGGTATGAGCAAATCGGAATGGGTACGCAAATCTGCGATCCTACGAAAAATTACACCTAGGTTTACCGAAGAACAATTGAAAGCTTTTAGGGCGATTACTGGGGCTTCGAACAATCTAAATCAGCTAACTAAAAAAGCACACCAGTCTGGACTGATTGAGGTGGCACAGGAATGCAAAAATACGATCCATCACATTAACCATTGTATCAATAAACTACTGCACCATGATAGCGAAGATAATTGAGGGCCGATCTTTCGGCGGATGCGTTGGATACGCCCTGAAAAAAGATAGTGAGATTATCCATGTAAATGGATTACGGACGGATTCGGCAAAGATCATCACACAGGACTTTAATTTTCAGCGGATGCTGAATCCAAGATTGGGCAAGGCAGTCGGACACATTATTCTTTCGTGGAATACAGAAGATAAAAACAAGCTGAATAATGACATCATGCTATCCGCAGCTAAGCGTTATTTATCAAAATTAGATATTAGGGATACCCAATGCTTAATGGTGCGCCACCACGACCGCCAACATGATCATATCCATATTATTTTTAATCGGGTAAACGATCATGGCAAAACTATCTCCAATAGCAATCAGCGGTATAAGAGCTTTAAAGCTTGTAAAGAATTAAATGCATTATATGGCTTTAAGCAGTCCGAAGGAAAACGAAATGTCAACAGAGGTAGACTGAAAGGTAATGATCTAACGAAATACCAAATTTACGACACCGTCAAGGCAGGCATACGACACAGTAAAAACTGGAAGGAACTACAAAATTATATCCGTTACAGAGGTGTGGAAATGCAGTTTAAATACAGATCGGGGACGGATGAGGTTCAAGGTATTTCGTTCATCAAAGATGAACAGACATTTCGGGGTTCTGCCATAGACCGCTCATTGAGCTTCGGACAGATCGACAAGGCTTTAAATAGCATAGATAAT
This sequence comes from Flavobacterium chilense, assembly GCF_001602525.1. Classification (GTDB taxonomy): domain Bacteria; phylum Bacteroidota; class Bacteroidia; order Flavobacteriales; family Flavobacteriaceae; genus Flavobacterium; species Flavobacterium chilense. The sequence goes on along the minus strand of NZ_LSYT01000001.1, from coordinate 437,537 downwards.
TCTATTGAACTAAATCAAATTACTGGAAGCTATGTTTCGAAGGATCATTCTATAGACAGAAATATCGGAGAAACACTTGGTCACATAACATCAGCTTTATTTTCGAACCCTGAAATTACACCAGAGCAAGATGATCCGTTGATCAAGAAAAGAAAAAAGAAAGAGAATTACGGACTAAAACGTTAATACCATGAACACAGAATTAGAAAATATACAGCAACAGGTAAGCGCATTGCAGGAAAACACAGACTTGATCACGCAGGATATTGTACGAATAATGCCTACAATTGTCTCCCTACTTTCTGAAAATGAAAAGAAAATGCAGGAATTTCATGAAATGCGAGCAAAGGATCAGGAACTACTACAACAGATCAAGCAATTTATTAAAAGAGAAAACGATGTACTATCTAAGATCATTAACGATTATGGGACACTTCAGGATGTAGCTAATGAAATCTCCACAATAACTAGACAGGAATTAGCTGTATTAACAATCAAAGAAAAAGACATTGTTTCAAAGATAGCTGAAATTCCTGATCAGGTCATTGTAAAACATCATTACGGCATTGATCTCAAATCAACACCTCTGATCATTGTTATGATAGCATTATCTACCATTATTTCGCTAGGTCTCGGTGTTCTATACGAGAAGAACAAACAATTAGACGATAGAAAATCGTATGAAATGCGTTACCGAATGATAGAATTGGAGCTACCGCATGTAACATCGCATATCGATTCTACTTATTCTCTTAACCCTAAGAAATTCCATAATTTGGTGATTAAAAGAGAGGAAGAAAATAAACTATTAAACAGTATAGACCAAAAACGTCAGGAGATCAAAAACTTAAACAGTCCTGAATAACGTTTCGTGTATTTAATTAGTTGGCGATTTTAATACACAAATCTGTCAACAAGTGACGAGCTGTCTGTAAAGCACTTCTCTGTCCGTAAGTAACTAACCGCCAATTGATTAAATACGCTGTTAGGCGTAGTTATTTATTATTTCTACTTTCGATTTTCAAATATTGGCAATTCAATCGTAAACACTGTTCCTTTGTCTTTACCTTCACTTTTTACTTTTACGTTTCCTCCGTGACTTTCTGCAATTTCTTTGGCTATCCATAAACCAAGACCCGTAGACTCTTCATTACCTGTCGGTGTGGCACTTAACTTACTAAACCGCTTAAAAGCATTATTCATATCCTCAATCGTCATTCCTTGCCCTTCATCTTTTACTTCTAAAATCAACTTTTCACCCTTTTTCTCTAAAACTACAGTAATGTTTTTGCCCCTTGGTGAATATTTGATAGCATTACTTAGAAAATTATCTATCAATTCTGACAACCTTATTTTATCTCCATTGACAAGTATGTTCGGTTGTACTGAACTTTCTATTTTCTGTTGTTTATTTGATGCCAATACCTTATTAGTTGATATTACTCTGTTAGTAAGTTCGGAAAAATTAAAAGGCTCAAATCTATAAATTATATTTACTGACAAATTTTTAGCATACGTTAAAAAACTATTTACTGCCTGTATGCTTCTATTTGCCGCATATTTTATCATTTCCCCTAACTGTTCTATCTCATCAGGATTTCCATTTTCCTCTTTTATCATATCTACTAAGGCTGGTATGTTGCAAACTGCACCACGGATGTCATGAGTAATCATATAGGCCATTTTATTTTGTGAATTTATTGCCATACGAGCCATCAGACGCAATTCTAACTGCTCAATCACAACATAGGCTAAATCTTCTAATATCTGTTGTTCCGTTTCATTTAGGGTTCTTGGCTTTTTGTCAAGAACGCAAAGCGTACCCAAGTTGAAACAGTCAGAAGTTGTTAATGGAACTGCTGCATAAAATTTTAATCCAAATTCACTTGTTACTAAGGAGTTTCTATGTGTTCTGGGGTCTTTTAGAGCATTTTCTACCATATAAAAATCCGTAGAAAGAATAGCTGATGCACAAAGCCCTTCTTCTTTTGGTATTTGCTGGACATTCAAACCAAATGCTGACTTAAACCAAATTCTGTCAGTATCTACCAAAGAAACAATAGCAATTGGTACGTTTAACAACTTTGCTACTAATTTTACTATATGGTCGTATGTTCCATCTGGTGGAGTATCCAGGATGTCAAACTTCTTTAGTGTTTCTAATCTTTTTATCTCTGTTTCTGTTGTCATTGTTTTTTAATTACGCCTAACGTTTTAGGGCTTTGCGTTCGGGCGGGTTTCGGAGCACAAAACTGTCTGCCAGCACTACACTTGATACGAAGCACAAAGCTCCAAGTTTGCACGTCACCCCGCCTGACGCAAAACCCGTGTTATAGCCAGTGCTTTTTTGTCATTCGTCTTTTATCAAATCTATCAATTTGTCCTTTGTAATAGGTTTAATAATATAATCAGAAACCTCGCTAATAGTCTTGGCGCGTGTAATATCGTCAGGCGAAATAGATGAGGAACATATATAAATTGTAATTTTTTTTCCTATTGTTGGATTAAGTTTATTGTATTCCTCAAGAAACTGCCAACCGTTCATTATTGGCATACTAAGGTCTAACAGTATAATATCAGGTAATGCGTCAACATTGTTTTTATTTTCTTTCAAAAAATTTATAGCGTCTAAACCATTTCCGAAAACCTTTATTAGGTCAACAAGATTAGTTTGTTCAATTATTTTTGTTGTTAGGAAAACGAAAATGTCATCGTCATCAACGATTGTAAGGGTTTTTTATGTGGTCATACATTTTGGTTTTTAAATTCTATAAAAAAAGTACTGCCCTTTTCTGGCTGGCTATCAGCCCAAATTTTTCCATTCATAGCTTCAACTTGGGTTTTTGTCATAAACAAACCAAATCCTTTTGCATCAGGATGTTTGTGAAATGTTTTACGAATTTTGAAAATTTGATCCTTATGTAATACTAAGTCAATCCCCAATCCATTATCAGTTACCGATAATACTACTACATTATTTACTTCTTTTTTAGTTTTTATTGTAATTATAGGCTTCCTTTTTGGGGATTTATATTTAAGAGAATTACTTATTAAATTTGTAAGAATGCTTTCGATGTATTTTTGAGGAAAATAGATTATAGGAGCGTTATTTAAATCTAGTTGAATATCCGCCTCATATTCTTTAATTTGGGTTTCAAACCCTCTCAAAACTTTATCTAAACAATCTTTTAAAATTATCCGATCGGCTTTTATTTCGGTGTCTTGCTTTATTTGTATCGATTCCACTAATTCATTAAAAACTTCCATTAAATGATTTATAACTGGTTTTATTTTTACCAGTACTTCTTTACGTTCAATCTCATCTTGGCATTGTTCTATATAATCAACTAGCATGGATATGTTTATCAATGGTGCTCTTAAATTATGGGAAACAATATTACAGAAGTCAACAAGTTGTGCATTTTTGAGTTCCAATATATGGGCATGTTCAATCGCTTTTTGGTTGCTTTTTTTGATGAGATCTTCACCTTTTTTTCGTTCCGTAATGTCAGACCTTATGGCAACGTACTGGTAAGGTTTTTTATCCGTATTTAAAAAAGGAACAATAGTGGTATCCACCCAATAATCAGTCCCATCTTTTGCTTTGTTTTTTAGTTCGCCTCTCCATACTTTCCCATTGGCAATAGTGGTCCAAAGTTCTTTAATAAACTCTTTCGAGTTATGTCCCGAATTTATAATACGATGATCCTGTCCAATTAATTCTTTGGTGGAATATTTTGATATTTTACAAAAGTTATTATTTACGTGGGTAATGATTCCTTTTTGGTCGGTAATTGCCACAATCGCCGATTCGTCAAGAGCATACTTATAGTCCGAAATTTCTTTTAAGGTATTTTTAAGGTCTTCTTCTCCCTTTTTTCTATCTGTTATGTCTGATCGAATGGCAACATATTGATAAGGTTTTTTATCCGTATTTAAGAAAGGTACAATAGTGGTGTCAACCCAATAAGCAGTACCATCTTTCGCTTTGTTTTTTAGTTCACCTTTCCATACTTTTCCATTGGCAATAGTTGTCCAAAGCTCTTTGATAAACTCTTTTGAATGATACCCTGAATTTATAATCCGATGGTTTTGTCCGATTAGTTCTTCAGCACTATACTTCGATATATTGCAGAAATTATCATTTACATATTTGATGACTCCCTTCTGGTCAGTAATAGCAACAATTGATGATTCATCAAGAGCATATTTATAATCTGTTATTTTCTCCATGACAATTAAATTTAGTGCCAATTAATTTTTTATGCAGTTGTATCAAAGTTGTCTACAGCATTAGATCAAGTTTGTTTTTAAGCATTGGCTATAACATCTGTTTTAACGAAACGAATATACGGAAAATTTCGCTTAACCAACCCTATATACGTGTTTCGTTATTTGACTTTTCTTTCTACATAAGATACTGATATATTTGTATTTAAAAAATAAAACCGCACAAATAGCGAAACAAAATATTATAAAATACTATTTCCCTGATATGAATAGCGAAATCATACTTGAAACCTTCGAAAAGAGATTGCTGATGCAGAGATATGCTGGCAATACCATTAGATCGTACAAGGATTACGCTAGTATATTTCTTAAACATGTTAGCAAATATCCCTCCCTTGAAGAAATTCCACTGTCAGATATTGAGGCGTTTATAAACGAAAAAGTTCAAAATGGGAAAATTAGTGTTTCCTATCAAAAAGGATTAGTGGGCGCAATCAAGAAGATGTACGAACTGATATTGGACAAAAAAATCCAACTGGATTACTTATACCCGAAACGCTCATTTTCTAAATTACCTAAATTCTTTTCAAAAGAAGAAGTAAGAAATATTCTCGATAACACTCAAAATCTAAAACACAAGGCTATTCTGATGACAATCTATAGTTGTGGACTACGTCTTAGCGAACTGTTGAATCTCAAAATCAAAGACATAAAATCTTCCGATGGAATTATCAGAATCCATCAAAGCAAAGGTAATAAAGATCGGATTGTATCATTACCAGACAAATTGCTGGCGACTTTGAGACATTATTATCAAGCATTCAAGCCAAAGGAGTACCTCTTTGAAGGTGAGAAGGGTGGCAAGTATAGCGAACGAAGTGTACAGTTGATTCTGAAAAAAGCATTGATCAAAGCAAATGTTCAGTCGGAAGGCTCTGTACATACATTGCGACATTCTTATGCCACACATTTAATCCAATCAGGTATCGATATCCGAATTGTAAAAGAGTTATTGGGTCATGAAAATATAAAAACGACTATGATCTACACTCATATCACTGACATAGACAAGCAAAAGACTCCTAGCCCTCTTGATTTTTTATAAGAATAAGATGAACTTTTCACGCTCTATAGAAACAAGCATTATGTTCCAATCATTCTTTAAGAAGGGTTATTCTTCTAGCTTAACTTAACTTTGCTTAGGTTATTGAATAATCAATATTCAGATATAATTTGTCCGAAATGTGTCCGAAAAAAGAAAAAGCCACTGATTATCAGTGGCTTTTGTCGGGGTGGCAGTAAGTGAATGTATTCCTGATGTTTTTTCAATACTTTCCAATACTTTTATGGCGTCTTTTTCATTATACGACAATAAGTAACTAGCGGACCATAAGCGAACACCAATTGATTCATGCAACAAAAAATTTTCTAATTTGTTGATTGCATTTTCATCTTTTAAAAAATTTGCAGCTAATACAATTTTAGCATAAAATTTATTTCCTGTTTTATAATCTCCTGTCTCTATTGCTTCCGATTGTTTAATGGAAACTTCTTCAAAAATTGATAGTGCCTTTTCTACGTTTTCTATTTTCATTACTGTTCTAATATTTTCACTAATACATTAAGAACCTTACCTAGTTTTTACTTACAAAAATAAATTTATGGTCTTTATGTTGGCGCCAGAAATGGGACAATACCCATCCGATATTCCTAGTGATAGCATAACGTGGATACACTATATCACGTTTTTACTATTCAAATAAATTCATTTTAAGTAAACTATCTATATAATCATTGCTTGTCTTACTTAACATATCAAAATAATAAAATGCGTGTCTTTTTAAGTCCTCCCCAAATTTTTCTGAATTATATAATCTAATCATCCCATTTCCTATAAATTCTTTATCTGTTCCTCGATCAATGACCCATTCCATAGGCGAAACTCGATTAACTGTTTTTATAGCAAAGTAACCTCCAAAATTATACGCTGGTTGATGAAAGTAAGGATGTCCAAATATGCCCAAATTACTTTTTTCTTTTAATTTAAATTTTTCGTTAAGTTTAAATACAATCAAATTAAAAGAGGGTGTCTCCCAATCACCATGCTTCATTTCTTTAATCGTTTTGCTATAATTAACCTCAAAACCTATGAAATAGTCTTTTTGAAAATGCTTGTATCTTATTTGAGTTTTTCCATTCTGTAATATCTTCTCGAAACTTTCGAATTTTGTTTCCAACAAATGATTATAATAATTTATCCAACCTTCTATATTGTAGAATGGATCATTTAAGCATACTTTATAAACATCTTCTTCTTTTACGATTTTATCCACAAAACAATTAAAATTATAAATTTCTTTATACAAATTGTTCTCTTCAAACGACCAGAATCTTTCTTTTGATGAATTCTCAATTTCAATTTCGGCCTCCGTTAATTTTTCCAGTATTTCAGGCTCTCCATTTGTACCGTCGGTTGGAGTGTAATTATAAGAGAGATTGTTATCATCATAAAAAATATCTAAATAATCTAATCGCTTTAATATATCGTCATTAATATTATTCATATTAACCGGACTTAGAAGAAATGAATATAACGCTCTCTCCAAATAAGTACTTTTGTATTTTTCGATTAGCTTTAAAGTGTCTTCTTTTAAAATATCTATATTGTAATTCATTTTTTTATATCATTCATTCTTTGGGGGAACTTCGGTATTTCTATTCCGATTTAACTATTTTTAAGTATAAATCAGCAACCTTTTTCATCGTAAATTATAAATTTATTTGCATTTTGTTTTCTCAAAAATAGTTTTTAATTGATCCATGACAGATCCGGATTTAAAATCTTCTTTCGAAATTGCATCAATAAGTTTTGGACAATCTGCAAAAGCTTCTCTTGACATTTTTCTGATGAGTGAATCTGTTCCTATCGCGAAACCATTTGATGATGTCGTAGCATAACCAAATACTAATTCTTCACTATTTTTTTTACCAAAAAAATAAGCTGAGTTCGCAAACGTAACTACAGTACTTGTTCCACCTGCATTTGGACGACTGCCACCTTCTGATGCAATACCACCTATTTTTACATTTCTATCATAAACGATGTAAAACCAAAGTTTTTTCTTGGATCTCGAAAATTTGCCTGTTAGTATATTAGCTGTTGTGGCGTATAGTCGTTCCGCGATATATTTATTACTTTCGGCATCTGCATATTCAATTTTTTTGATGTTAATGCTTTCAATTTTTTCTTTTTTAGCTTCTTCATCTGTTTTGAAATAGACTTTCGAATCATCACTTTCTACCATTTCAGCAAATCCTTTTTTTGTTGATCCGTCTTCCATGTATAAAACAGCTTTAATGAATTTAGCATGTCCAGATGTTGCGAATAAAAGTATAGTTATGAGTAATATTGTTTTTTTCATAATTAATTATTTAAAGAATGATTTAGTTTTATAGAGGTATATCCCCAACTTTAATTGTAAAATGCTTATCATCAGATTCTACTAAAGAAACATGAGTCTTGAAATTTCTTTTTGTGATGTTCATTATAGATTCCTGAAAATATTTTATATTAGTATTAATCCCATAATATTGAAGTAAGATATATCCTCTTCTATTTACTAAACTATCATTATAAAAATTTAAATATCTAGAATATTCTTTTATATAGTCTTCGGATTTTATTTTTTTACAAGTTCCTGATAGTGCAAAATTAAAAATGTATTTTCCATCCTTAAAACGCATTTGATAAGCACCACAATCTTCTGAAATATGATTTTCTGTTAATATATAAGGGTCAGGTTTTCCAATTTCTTCATCTTTATTTTTACATGATAGGAATAAAAAAAGAAATGAAATAACAACCACATGAATTCTTTGAAAAAAAACTTTCCGGAATGTTTCTTTTGTGTGCAATATCATTTAAGACTTTTTAAAATATTAGTTAATCCGATACAAACTCGTATTTAATTAGATACTCCTTTATTTTGTTGATTAATAATCAGGGATATAATTGTTGTTTCTAAATGTTAGTATTACATCCTGAAAGACCTTATTTTTTAAAGAGATAATTATACTGTAGACAATCTTTCCTTAAATATATATCTTTATTTGACCCAAAGTTGGTATAACAATATTTATCACATTTAAAGTCAAACTTAGCAATACCAACTAATTCATTATTTTTATAAAAAAGTAAAACATCTTGGTAACAATTTAAACATTTATAATCAGGATAATATCTTCCAGGATTTTGATCTGTAAAAAAAACATCTATCTTATCAGAAAAATCACTATCAATTTTTCTTTTTATAAATCCGAATTGAGAGAGTTTTTTATAATTAGTTTTATCTTTTTCTTTTACAAAATCAGAATAGTAAACCTCAAATCTTTCACTATTATCGGGTGGTCCAGGCAACATATAAAAATTACTATGATAGTATACTACTTTATCATAAAACGAATTATTATCCTTTGAACATCCCCAAAAAATAACATTCAATAATATATAGAGAATCTTGCTTCTGCGGAATAGTTTATTTTTCATTATTTAGATTTCGCTTTACTCTAAGCATATTAACAGTTTTTTGGACAAATAGTAAGTATATATCATGAATATAATATCTAATCAATTTTTTATCCTGGTAATTTTAAATTTTGAATTTTTAGTCCTTCTCTTTTATCTAAAGAATCAAAGTCTTCCATCTTTTTACAATTGTTTAAGTAAATTAATTCTAATTTCTTGTTGGAATTTAAAGCCTTTACGGATTTCAGATTCCTGCCATAATTAATTTTAATAGTTTTGAGGTTTTGCAGCTTTTCTATTCCATCCAAACTTTCAATATTCGTTAAGTTAAGTTCTAAATATTCTATACTCTTTAGTTCTCCTAATAAATCATTTAAAGATTTGCTTTTTGGATTGTAATACCAAACAATTAATGATTTTAAATTAGAACTACTATTTACTAGCTTTATTTTTTCATTCCATTTTAGAATAGAAACAGTTTCTAAATTAGTAAATTTTAAAAAATCTACATTCCCTTTCGACGTACCATTTATATACATTTCTTTAACTAAATACAAACTAGAAAAATAGACCGCATCAAGTTTTGCATCCATAAAAGAAACATTATAAAAATTTAAATGTCCTATTTTATGATTAAAAACAGATATATCTTCTATTAATGTTCCGTCATAGGATATTGTCTCGTAAAACATTTCTAAATGCTTATTAGGATCATATAATTCTGCCAAATAATCGTTATAACCTTTTGGATCATCCTTCTGTAAGAGTATTTCTAAATCACTTTTTTTTCTATTATTTTGTTCTAATTTATGCTCAATAAATTGATCAGACGTCACTTTTGTATAAGTATCTCCCTTAAACCAGCATTTGTATATATTAAAATTCATTTTTTATTATTTATTGTCTGTAAACCTTATAATTTACCGTCACAAATCAATTTTGGTTATCGAATTTTTATCAATATTTAGATTTCCTCTTACTCTAACATAATAGCTTTTTGTTTTGTCTTCTAAACTAATAGTATAGAGGGTATCCTCAGTATATCTGGTTATTTTCTTCTTATCCCCCATAATAGTTAAAACGGAATCTTTTGATACGCTCCACTTATTAATATCTGGATCTTGGATATCCCAAAAATATCTTCTTTTATTTTTTACTTTGTCAAAAGAATACTAATTGTCTTGTATACCACCGCAACAAGGCATTGTACTTTCGTAGTAACTAATTTTAGCGGTTACTTTATCAACAGCAGAGCCATTCCTAAATCTTCATACTGAGTAATATTTCCGTTGGAGTCATAGGTTATTTATACGAAACATTTAACATTTCTATTAACTTAATAATTAGTTCAGTTTTTGCAACACTACTAAAATCTATTTTAATTTCTGCATCCTGTACCAAGCACAGACCATCCTTCGGTCTATTAGGATCATAATATTTATAAGGAGAAATTATTAAGACATTACCATCCAAGGATACCTGACAGCTATTAGAATTTTTATATAAGGTAGTAAAAGACCTTTGCCCCATCTTAAGTAACTGATCTTTCTCCCAAGACGCCCATTCATTGTTTTTAGGTGTAGAAACCCCAGTTTTACTTTTACTTAAACACTCAAACAACTTTTTCTGGAACTCATCTATAGATACATCCAAAGGAAGTGTGTATATAGGATCATCAATAATTCCTAACCCGATATCGGAAGTCGATTCCGTGACTACGATATAATTTTTATTTGTTTTATAAATGGTACAACTTTTCATATTTATTTTACAATTCTAACATTAACTTTAACCGATTCGTTCAGATTTTTTTATCCTCACAAACCTTATTTTTTAAAGAGATATTTATACTGTAAATCATCCTTCTTGGAATATCTTTTTTTACCTGTATCAAAGCTTGTAAAGCAATATTTATTGCATTTAAAATCAAATTTTGCTGGACTAATTAACCTATTGTTTGTCGGCACGAAAAGAATTTTCGCGCGATTGTTGCCCATATCTAAGCCATCAGGTTATTAAATTTTTATTTATAAGAAACACTTAACATCTCGATTAATATTTTCATTACTTCAGTTTTATCTGTATTAATTAAATTTATCTGTATTGCCGCTTCTTTTACTGAACATAAACCACTTTTTGGTTTATTAGGCTCACAATATTGATCAGGCTGAATAGTTAAAATATCATTTTCTAAAGCTAAATTGCAACTATTAGAATTTTTGTACAGCGTTATAAAAGATTTCTGTCCCATCTTTTCTAAATCCCTTTTTTCAAACAGTGACCATTCATCTCTTTTTGGTGTATACACATCAGTTCTGCTATTATTTAAAGAATCAAATACTTTCTCTCTTAATTCTTCAATATTTGTTTCCACAGGAATAACATAAATAGGATTATCAATTATTCTAGCACCTATATCACATATTGATTGTGTAACTATTATATAATTTTTATTTGTTTTATAAATGGTACAACTTTTCATATTTTTATTTTACAATTCTAACATTAACTTTAACTCCAACTTGTTCTCCATATTTTACAGCAGCTTGTATTGCTTCTACTTGGGCAGCGGAAGCTCCTTTTGGATCACCCACTTCAAAGAAATAGTTAGGCTTTTTTTCTTTCAATGGATCAATATTCAGCCACAAACTAGTCTTCATATCCAAATACCTAGCTCCATAATAACTTAAATTCAATTCCTTTCCAAAAGCAATATATTCCTGTTTTTAAGTGAGTTTGTAGGATTCTATAAACAATAAGATTTATTCAAAATTATTTATAACCTTCTGTCCATAAAGTAACATCATAAAAATATTCATCAAAATCACCTTTATTTATTTGGTCTCAGATTTGGGTTTAAACCCTGCAATTTATTGCAGCACTTTAGTAATGCGAAAAAATATAAAATATTAGTTTAAAATTGATGAATATCATTTTTAAAAATTACTATTTAAGTTTTAAAATAGAGGGACTTTCAGTCCCTTGTCAAACAAACCTCTGCACTTTCAGTGCAGAGTGGTTTAGTTAGTATAAACATAATATAGATTTGACTATAAAAAAACTCATCATTAGTGACGAGTTTTTTGTTTGTAAATTTTTCTCTATATTTTTGTGTTTACGAGTAAGATGCCTGCGCTATCCAGCAGTTATCACTACTATAGATCGGTTCAAAGTTTACTTAACTTCTTCTCTAAAAGCTTAGAGTATTTTCTTTGGAAGTGTTTGGATTATTCGTTTTTACTTCATAAGATATTCTTCTATATCAAAACTGCTATTTTCTGGACGAGAAACTCACGCCAGCAAGAAGGGTCATGATTTCCAAAAGTCAGAAAGAGGATTTAAATCCAGTGAGATTTCCTTTTCCAATTGATAATCTATCTCCAAAGTTCCGTCTGAATTCATTTTATATGCATTCCTTTTATAACACTCTATGATAGTTTCAATCCATTTCTCAATAGAGTCATATACTGTCATCAATTCAGAAGATAAAGTAAGAGATGGGGAAAACAACAATAACATTCCTCTAGTTGAGCTTTTACTTGATAAATCAATTGAAACAGTATCCCCAGTTAATGACTGAATAAATGGTAATTTTTTATCATAGATTTTTAGTGTTTTTCTATCTAATAATAATAAGCTAAAAGCTGAACCTATATCAATAAAACTACCAAAAGAAAAAAAATATTCAAAAGTACCATCATACACTGAAGCTCCATTAACCCCTCCCCTCCATAAGTAAAGGTCTATAAGGTTTTTGTTAATCTCTAACTTCATTTTACCTAACTTATTTTCTATATCTTTTTCACTTTCTGACTCCTCGAAAATTTGAAGAATTGGATGATTTATTTCTTTTAAAATTTGATTTAAAATCGTTAATTTATTATTCATAACGTAGAAATTATTTATTATTTATTATTTATTATTTAATGAAAAAAATTAATAAGAGTATTGAGAACCGCCCGAAAAAATTGTTGATAAAATCCCAATAATTATTAATGTTACTAGAACTGGTTTGGACACTTTGGGTTCTGGAACTGAATCTGGAACTTTTTCAGGTTCTTTAGGAGGCTTAGGCACTAAGATAATATTAAATTTATCTCCTGTTTTCATATCATTTAAACGAACTAAACTCCCGAGATATCCACCATGAGACATATTTTCTGATGCAGGCACAGTATTAATCGCTGCATTTTTACCTCCCTCTTTTGTAGAAGCATAAGGATATTCATCTAAATGGTGTTCAGGAATTCTTAATCCATTATTTGCCACTCTTGCATCATTTCTTCGTTTTCGTGCATTGGTTCTATCTGAATCATAAGTTATTAATAACGGATTTCCTTTTTCAACTCCCATTTTATGGGTTTTATAAACATTTGGCCATGTTGCTTCAGGAATATATGCATTTACTATTTTATGCTTTACACGGTCAACCTGCTTCCCATTTGGATCAATATATCTTATAGGATTTTGATAACAATAGCCATAACTATTTAGATTCATATCATTAAACACACCACCATTATGCTGCCCATCTACATAAAATTGACTTTCCATTACAGGATTATAAACTGCCAACGGATCAACATTCAGCCATAAACTAGTTTTAGCATCATAGTACCTCGCCCCATAATAAGAAAGATTCGTTTCCCTATCCAACTCCTTTCCATTAAACAAATAAGGACTAGAAAAAGAAGAACTATGCTCTTCAAACAGAACTTCTCCAAAAGCAATATACTCCACATGCTGGCTTATACTTCCGTTTCGGGTTGTAATATACGAAGTACTTCCCAAATGATCCGGATGAAAATAAAAAATATCATTCTCCGGCAAACCAATTCCTGTAAATCCTTCTCCTGCTTTAACCGTTGTTGGTTCTACGGGTGGTCCAAATTGTACGGGTGGTCCCGGAACATCTCCGGGAGCATTAAAAATAGGATTTCTAGGCCAGCCTTCCGGTGGTTCCTGATTTTCTTCAACGGGTTTTATTACTTCACTTGGATATGGATCTCCTGTAAATTCTGGTGTTGCATAGATACCTTGTTGCGTTGGTGGTCCTGGAGGTACGCCTAAACTTTTCACATAATTGTCCAAGGCTTTTTGCTGTTCAGCAGTTCTTTTAGAATAGTTTACGCCACCTGCGGTAATACCCAAAGGCTGGGCAAAAGTTCCATTCCCTAGTTTACTTACTACACGTCCTGCTCCTTCAAAATAATGTTTAGTGAATTTTCCTTTACTGATAACAAAATAAGGAGAAACATAACCCGTATAATCATCGGTATGTACAATAGTAGCGGCAGTTTCGCCGTTAATGGCTACATTTTGAGAATCTCCTGAACTTTTAATAACCCTTTCTCCGTCAGCATCATAGGTAAATTGATAAATTCTTCCGTTATCATTGATTCCCATTAAATGATTTTCCTCGTCCCAGTTCATTTTTCTGAAACTTTTATCTTCAGTATAACTTGTAGGGTTTCCGTTGCCGTCGTAAATATATTCTCTCGGCTCAGCTTTACCGGACTCAGCAATTTTGTTTGGCGCATTAGGATGTAATGCGTTATCATAATTATAATCTAAAACATAACCTTTCTGCTCATTGTTTATTGTATGAACCAAATCTTTCTTGATAATATTGTGCATCTTGTTATAGCTCATATTCAGCTCATAACTTGCTTTGGTAAACTCACCCTGATAGGTAGCTTTTGCATATTTTAATCGGTAAAAATCATCATACTGATATTCATGGTTTGATGTTCCGCCTAAAGTATTGTTTACTACTGGAGCTATATTTTTAATACCTAAAACATTTCCGACCAAATCATAACTGTACGAGTTATTCATGACTTGTCTGGCACCGCTTTTAATTTGTAACTGCTGTAACCTTCTCATCACAGGATCATAAGTATAATTGGTTTCGGTATCGTTTCCGTATTTTAAATATTTGCGCTGCTCGAATTCATCATAACTCAACTGCTTGATGTAATCGTAAGTATGGTTTTCTTTTTTACCCTGCATGCTCTGCAGATTTCCCGCGCGGTTATAAGTATATTCTACTACTTCGCCGTCAGGATACGTCATTTTCTGGATTCTGTTCCAGGTATCATACTCGTACTGCGAAATATAGGTTTGAATATCTGTTGGCGTAATACGAAGCGTTCGAATTTCTTTTTCGATCTCGCCTAATTTTCCGTAAAAGAATTCCTGTCCGCCACTGGCATCCTGTACAAACCACAATCTGCCTCGACGCGCTGCTGTTCCATCGGCTTTGCCATAATTGTATTGTACATTATTTTGTGGGTTTTTAGGATATTTTATAGATTCTAGTCTATTAAAATTGTATTCATATTGAATAGATCCTCCATTTGGAACTGTATTTTTAATATCCTGAGTGATACGGGTGGTTAAGTTCCCTGCCAGATCATACTGCATAGTACTTGTTCCTGCATCAGGATGTGTAAGTTCAATACGTCGGCCCAGCCAGTCGTAACTGCTTTTGATAACATGATCCATTGCATCAGTAACCTTGACTATTTCTCCTAATGCACTAGTTTCAAACTTTGTAACTAGATCATTATGCATACTGGCTATATTCTGACCAGTTGCATCTGTGTACGTCTGACTGGTTTTATTTAAAGCATCCGTTTGTGTAGTGCGCAATACTGGCAGACCATCATAGTTTTCTAATGCAAAAGTGGTTGTGTTAGTACTTCCATCAGATAATGTCACTTTTATTGTACGTCCTGTTTCGTCATATTCTGTTTCAGTAGGTGTTACGCTTGATAATGCAGTGCTGAAATTATTATCAATAGAAGTAGTTGTTGTAGGATAATAACTTATAATGGGTCTTCCTAATCCATCATAAATTATTTTTCCAGATACAATCTGCGCTTCCTTATCAGCACTTCCTGCCTGTGTAAACAAACTGGCTGTTTTCTTAATCTGCAATGTCCTGTCGAGTCCATCTGTATAGGTATAAGTCTCAATATCTTTATCTAATTCCGGATCGTAGTTTCTGGTTTTAGCATACGGAACTTTTGCATCTGGGAAATATTCGTAAGCAATAGTATAGGGTTTGCCTGAAGCAATCTCATAAGGTGCTTTTATAGTTAATGGACGACCTTTAGCATCCAATGTATAAATCGTACTTTGATCATTACGATCAGTTGTTTTTAGTGGTACTCCAAAACGATAATCAAACTCTACTTTATTTTGGTATCCAAAAGCATCTTTGATCTCGGCTATATACTGATGATTTTCTCCATCAAATACATAATCCAATGTCATACGCTGTCCTTTTTGGTTTAATGGTCCTGTAATTTTCTGCAGGTTACCGTAAGTGTCATAGATAATATCGGTAACGGCAATTTTATCTGCTGTAGCGTAATTTTTGATCTGCGTAACTTCTGCCGTTGTAGTATTGATAGTTGTGGATCTTTTACGTTTTAAACCTTCCGTGGTAAACACTTCGAGTTGTTTTGCTATGCCACCGTAATATGGTGTGGTGCTTTCATAATAACTAATTTTAGCGGTTACTTTATCATTCGCAGTACCATTTCCTAAATCTTCATATTGAATGATATTTCCGTTGGCATCGTAGGTATTAAACGTATTGGTTTCCAGATAATCGCTGCCGCCTTCATATGTTTTTTGATTGGTATGAATCAATCCTACAAAAATACGTTTGGCATCGCACGAAGGTAAATTTAACTCTGCTACCGAAACACTTGCCTGAGTCGCTACATCTATAAAGCTATATTCGTTTTCTGACGCTTGGCGTATTTTGTCATTTTTATCTAATGTATAACCGTGCTTTAAAAGATTTTTTCTGAAATAATCCTGATTATAAAATTCCTGAACCGTTGTTGTGAAAACTGAATTATCAGCTGCGTCAATCTGCTGTTGAATTACTTTTCCGAAACCGTAAAATTCTCTCTCACGGCGGTCGTAGAAACCGTCTTCGTATGTGAATTTTGCAATTGTACGATCGATACCATCACCAGCATGCCCGTCAAATAAATCAACCGATTGTAAAACCCATTTTGCAGATGGATTCTCATAACTCGGTTTTACTAATGCATAATCAACGACATAGCTATTTCCAGCACCATTAGTGACGCTTTTTAATTTATTGGTTCTTTTGATGTTCGAGAGACGCACTTTCAAATTATTTTCGTCTGTAGATATAACATAATCGGTATTTCCATCTCCGTCAATATCCATAAAAGTAGCTTCGGAACGTGAAGTACTCCATCCTTTACTGGCTCCTAATGATGGCGTAAGGCGCAGCAACCAAATAGGAATGTCATAGGAATAACCTGCATTAAAACCATAACTCACACTTTTATTACGGTTCATTTCAGAATATGTTGGATAGATGATAGGTGTATCAAAAGATGCTCCTAAGTTTAAAGACACAATCATTTTATCCAGTACATACTCAATTTTATCAGGAAGCCCATCACCATTAATATCCATAAAAGATTTATTTCCGTCAGATGTGGATCGTGCATAATTGGCTCCCGCTGTAATAGATCCAGCATTAAAATTATATCCTAAACCAAGACTCCAATCAGTAGAAGTTCCTGCGTTGAGTCCGTTGTTATTCCAGTTTTCAGCAGCTAAAAAACCGTATCCAGTATTCAATAACACCGTTCCGGCATCAGTTATTTTATCTGGTAATCCGTCCCCGTTAATATCTGCGTGGATCATTTTTGATTTATCGGTTCCATAACCCTGAGAAGCACTTACAGACATCGTGTTTTTTGCTTTATCAGCTTCTTTATCAGCAGCAGATTGTGCTGCTATTCTATTTGCAGCTTCTTTTCCTATTACCAATACTCCTGCACTTTTTGCTTTACCATGACTGTAACCCCCTCCATAATTTGGTCCTTCGGCAGTTGTTTCGGCATGGCTGAAATTATCTCCCAAGCTGAATACTTCATCAGAAATACTTCCAACTGGTTTTGTCAATTGTACATTACTTCCTCTGATATAATCCGGGAAACCATCTCCATTAAAATCGCCCATGGTTTGCGTTACATACGAATCTCCGTCTATAGATTTACTAAAGCCCATATTGTTAGGCCCTGCACCAATTCCAGCTCCGATACTTTTACTTTTACTTTCGCTGATCATGTCCAGTGCCGATGTACTTCCTCCTTCTAATTTAGGCAAAGAGAAGTCTGTATAATCTGCAATATCATCTTCTCCAAGTCTTGATGTTCCTATTATTGCACCTTTTATATAAATTGATTCTTCTAAACCTTCCCATTTTGCTTTTGTATAAGATGGATTTAAAGACACAAAATAATTCTCTGAAACTTCATACCCTTTGCCATCATAATTTTCCGGATCGGTGTTATTAACATCGGGCTCTGTAGCATAAGCGTCAGATTGTTTTAGTTTGGTCTGATCTATAATATTCGAAGCGAGGGTTCCGTTAATTACAAACCCTCCCCAGTTTCTATGGTACAATCCTAAGGTTCTTTCATCAGGATTTAAAAGGCTGTAAACACCAAAATCATCTGTAACAGCATTCCATACAACATCATCTGTAAGATCTGTAACATCTTTTAAGTCTGTCACCTGAACCTGAATATTAAGTGCATTTGCTTTTGGATAATTTCTCAGAATATTTACAGACAGCGGATTTGAAACTGTAGTTTCTACCTGAATTGGAATTCCTGATGCTGCATCGGGATAAACTACTGCATTATCAAAAGCATTGATAACTTCAACCAATGTTCCCGATATAAGCTTGTAACGTTTACGTGCCAGAAGGATATTATTCTGCTTAGCTGAAAGTATTACTTCTCCATTATAACTATCAACTGGCCCCGGAGGAAAAGCAGATGCCAAAATCAAATCCTGAGGCAGTATATTCAGTTTCACTTTTCCGCTAACTGTTGAAGTAACACCTGGTATATTGTAATTTCCTTCTCTTTTATTATATAATAAATGATACACTTCCATTGGTACTTCTTCGACTGCTGTACCCGGGTAAGAAGGAATGGTAATAGTTGGAGCAAATGAAATGCTTTGCCAGTTGATATTTGTATTTGTTTCTAAAGACAATGTCACCTGCGTATCTGCCTCAAAAGCAGGGAGGTTGACAGACGCTAAATCAAAAGTCGCAACATCATTCGCCCAAAAGTTTTTTTGATACACGATTACGGGAGGATTCGTTTGCCCCAAATAGGTTTTGGTAATCATCAGTCGGATATGATCGGATGTAACCGGTTTATTCAATATTCCTTTAAAGGAAACAGTTCCCGCAACAGGAATTACTTTTGATGTGTTATTACTGCTAAAAAAATCTGTACTTGCTTTATAGGTTGACAACGAATATAAATTGGCATCTTTTAAAATTACAGGAACATTAAAATCGGTTGTAACTAAATTATTATTGCTATCTCTGTCGAACTGTTTTACTTGAGAATAAGTAATAATCGGATCCCAGATAACCGCATCAAAATTTCCGTCTTTAACAGCGCTTACCCTAAAATATAGGCGTTCTCCCTTTTCTACAGAAATACCGTTATTTTGTTTCGTTTTACTATCATGATCTTTTGCAATTATAGCCTCATCCCATAGTAATTGTGTTCCTTTTTGAAAATATAAACGTACTCCATCTGCTTTGTCATCTCCTGCATTGTTTACATATTCTGCACGTGCTTTAATTTGTTCGGGAGTAGTTTCTTTGATTAACTGGTATTCGTGCGAAACTGAAATTATTCCTTTTACAGGAGCTTCCCACATTCGAACTACATCATGCAGGGGATTTTGTTTTTCTATTTCTTCGATTGAAAGTGTTGTTGTTCCAGTTATTGTTACGTTTCCGCCACCTGCAACAGGTGATGGCGTTCCTAAACTGCTAGGTTTAAAAGTTGGAACTCCATTTACCAATCTATTGTAATAAACCTGTCCGTTACGAACATAATCAACTAGTCCGTCCCTGTTAAAATCCATAAAATAGATTTTTGTTTTACTGGTGGAACGTTCTTCATCGTATCCGATATTTCCGAATTTTAAATTCAAATCTACACCCCAATTAAACGAGGTAGATTTAGAATATCCAACATCACTAATGTTGATTTCCTGCATTTCTCCAAAAGAATTCTGACCGCTGGCAGATAAATTTTTTCGGTAAAAAACACCATTTTTATTTTTGAATACTTTATCAGGCAGTCCATCTCCATCAAGATCTTCCATGAGCACGGCTGTGTCTGATGTTCCCCATCCATTTCCACCGTGACCTCCCACTGTAAAAGGTTTCAGATTACCGGTCTGACCCACAAATCCAACTCCAATACGATAATTGATCCCAATATTAGATCCCTCAGAACTGCTCACTAAGGAATGATGTCCTGAAAATAAGATGTCATTAATCGAAGGAATTGCAGTGTTTACAAGATTATCAGAAGAGACATCCCATTTTAATTCCGGTCCAAACGGGTTGTATTTCCCTGAAGCATCACGAACATCATCAAAATAATCTAAGGTATTAGTGTAAAATAACTTTGATTCAGAGTCGTATTCTGAAATCGATTTTAATAAGGTTTTCTTAAATGCGCCTTCTTTATAGTTTAATTCGTAACTCCGAACCATATCGCTCTTGTAGCGGAGTTCTATTTTACGTAACAACTGATTATTGAGTTGTTTGAAACCTAATCGTGCCGAAACCTGCACATCCAGACGATTAGCTTCACCTAAATCTGAGTTTTTTACAAAAGTGACACTGTAGTTTCCTTTTTGGGAACCAAAGCCGGTGTAATATACTTTTTTAAGATACAGTTCTCCGTCTTTTTTATCGTATTCGTATTCAACGGTATTTCCTTTTAAATCGACCTGAAGACAAAGCGCCCAATGTCCGATATTTCCGGATGCATCCTGCAAAATTCCCGCAGTTGTAAGACCTGAAGCGGTTCCTCCGTAGTAACTGGCGACACCGCTTTTGTCTTTTATGACCCAATAATAGTTTTTAGGAGAGGATCCTTTACGGATAATCTGCTGAAAAGCACCTTCTCGTCGGGGATAAAACTGTTTGTCTGCAGTTCGGGCAGTCCAAGCCGCTCTGTGTGAATTCGGAATTAATTGTTCACCGGTAATGGTATATGTTTCGGTTTCATTGGTAGTGTCATATCTTGGTGCTCCCCAGCGGGTGTCGATACTTACTGCCGGTGTCGAAATATCCCAACCCATACCAGCCCAGCTGTGCCCGCCATCACTATCATATTGCAAATTAAGTGAAGGCTGCATGCCGCCTCTTCCGCCAGGAATTACTATAGAAAATCCGGTGCTCGCCGTTCCTCTTCCGTTTGCAGAAGGCGGTGCAATAGACTGAATTCCAACCAATGGACTCGCTGCTTTTAGATCTTTTATGCTTGTTGGCGTATAGCCTGAAGTTTCAGGAGATTCCGGCATTTTGATGATTCCGGCAATAAAGTCGGTAAAGTGAGTTGTTTTTGCCTTAATTATTCCTTGTTTTATATCTAATGAATCTTTGGTTACTTCCTGCCACAATCTTTTATTTTCATCAAAATAAAATACATTGATGTCTTTCTCGGTATATCCTTCGGGGATTGCTTTTTTATCAAACGGTAATGATAATGTCACAGTTTTATCAAAAATAGTTCCGTGTGGCAATAACCTAAAACCCGCATTTGTCGCAGTAACATTGACCATTGCAGAATTTAACGGAGCAATGTCTATTTTACGTAATCCGCTTACTGAAACTTTTACATTTGTTTTTAAGGCTCCTATTGGAAAATCGGCAGAGAAATCTTTATAATCTAATGTATTTACAGTTTCAAAATTGATGGTTTTAAAAATACTTTCTTTTGCATTTTCTAATGGTCTGTAGAAATCAACCTTTACAAACTGTCTTACTTCTAATTTTTCAGTTGCAATAATTCCGTTAGCCATTTCTTTGGTAACGGTAATTGATTTTTCTATTGCTGCAGCATCAAAAACCAATTCAAACTCGGGCTGGTTTAAATCTATAGCAATTCCGCCAATGCTCATTTTTTTTATCTGCGAAGGAAAATTAGTTCCTTTTACATAGAGTTTATCTGCTGATTTCAATAAGGTAAAATCAGTTTTTGGAAGTACCGATTTATAGACAATATGAACATTTTTAATTCGGTATGAATTTGCGACACCTTCAGGAGCAGTAAACAATAAAACGTTATCTCCTTGTCGTAATGATTTTTCTGAAAGCAGTTCCGATTGTTTGTTCCAGTTTTTATTTTGAGATAAAAATTGACCTCCAATACTGGGCTGATTATTTAAACTTCTTGAAATTGAAGCCGCCTGATCGTATCCGTATAAGTCGTATTCTAAATAAGCACTTTCAGTACTCAAAGGCAATTCGTCTACTTTAAGATGAAAAACGTTATCATAAGCATCATCCACATCAGAAGCATCGGCGACACCAATGATCCCTTCTGCAATATCTGCCGAAAATGATTTCGTATTTTTGATTTCATTTTTAATAATGCCTATTGAATCTGTTTTAGAAAGGACGGTTTCTTTTTCCGAAGTATTTTGAGAAAACAAAGAGTGGAAGTTATATCCTCCAAAATTGGCGGCAAACAAAAAAGAACCTATTAAAAATACCAGTATTATAATTTTATTTTTCATAAAGCAGGTTAATCGATTATGGGGAAATCGTTTATGTTTAAATTATTTCACAATAACTTTAAAAGTTTTAGTGCCAAATTCTGAACTAACAGATACCAGATACATTCCCGTTGAACTATTAATATTATCATCATACAAATAAGTTTCTATTTGTATGAACTGTTTTTGTTTTATAAGCGCTCCTGTTGGGGAGTAAATACTAATATTTGCATTTGTCTTGTGTGGAAATTGCATTGCCACAGAAAAATGTCCGTCTGTCGTTGGGTTTGGATATAAAATCAAAACGCTTGAATCTTTAATTTCTTTTCCGTCTGTTGTAATGGCAATTTTCGTGGCTGTTTTACATTCCTGATCATTCAGTAATCTTAGTTCGTAAGTACCTGGTTGATCTACCAAAATTTTAGGATTATTATCTATAAAATCACCTTCGTAAAACCATTGGTATTCGTAATTTCCTGCTGGCAATCCGGCGCTTGCGTCAAGCGTCAAAGCGTTTCCTTCTGTCAATAAATAATCCCGTTTCAAATTCGGAAATGTTCCTTGTTTATCAGCCACAAAAACGGTTTCGGAGTATAAATTTCCTTTTGCGTCCCGAACGATATAATCATAAGTTCCTGATGAAAGTTGTAATCCTGTAGTACTTTTTGCTGCCTGATTCCATTGTTTTACCACCACATCGCTTCCGTCTTTTTTAACGGTAACGGTAAAGGGAGCTTCTCCACCTTCAATGCTATAATTTAACTGACCGGATCCTGATACGCCACAAGTAGCTTCCGTTATCCAGACCCTGCTAAACATTTCCGGCGCGACTTTTAGGGTAAATTTGGCTTTGCCTGATTTTTGTTTGTCCCAGTTAAAATCTTTTAGAACCAATTTTTCTGTACTTGACGTGCTTGCCAAACGAACATATTCTGAATCTTTTTCGTCATAGGTTCCTTTACCGGAATAATCAACCAACAACCAGTAATAGGTATCTTTGGGTAAAGTGCCTTTTACAAAAGCAGGGTTAAAAGACCAGTCAATACTAAGGTCTGTTGGATTTGTAAAATCCAATTGCCATTGTCTTGTAATACCAATTGGCTCTCCTTGTTCCTGTTTTTTGACCAAGAGATTTTTTCCGTTATCACTCCAAAAAGCAAAGTAGTTATTGGGTATTGTACCCGATTTACTTTTCAGCTCCAGCGTCAACAATCCTTCTTCGATCATGTTGTTGCTCTTTAGCTGCAGTAATCCGCTGGCATCGTCTCTTCCAACTCCGGTAATTGAGGAATCAAAATTCTTATGATGGTCAATATCCCAAATAGTTTCTCCCTGACTGTTGAGGTAGTTTTTACTTTCAAATTGCGAGAGCGAAATTCCATATTTAATTCCGAGGTAACTGGCTACTTTCTGGGTTTCTTTGCCCGATAAAACCCTATTATAAACTAGAATTTCACTGATATTTCCCTTAAACTCTTCTGGAGGTAATTTCTCAAATTTAGACTTTTGCCCAATCGTGAGTGTCGATAACTTAGCAACACTATCCGTTACATTCTGCTGAAAAAAATGAATGTTGGCTTTATGCGGTTTTATTTTTTCAGGGTACGATTGATAGGAGTATTTTTTTAGATCAACCAAACGTTTATTGGTCGCTACAGAAAGTGTTTTTTGAGGATCGTTTATCGTCCATAAAAATTGCTCTTTCAAACTGTCTTTTACTTTGTAAACTATAAATAAGGTCTGACGTCTTTTACTTTCTATGCCCAATGGCAGGATCAGGGAATCCTGAGCAGTATCAAAAACAATACTTGGGTTAAAATTAAAAGCCGTTCCGGTCTGTTTTTTTCGGGATATTTTCCCTTCCTTTTTAGTGAGGCTTTCCCAGTAATAGGCATCTGCGTTGTTTCGGGTTTTAATCCAAAAAGATGGGTCTTCGACTGCTCCGGGCAATACCTTTTGCTGAGAAAAAACCAGGTTACTTGCCGATAAACTTATAAAAACCAATGCTGAAAAAAGCTTTCTATACATAATTCTCTATGTTTTAAAATGAAATCGACTCTTAGAAATTGGCCAGATCATCAAAGTCAAATGAGTAACCAATAATTAATGAAATACTATTGATTTTGTTTTTATTTTCGCTGTAACGATGCCCGTTTTCTTCAGTTGTTAAAGCATCTGTAAGACCTAAAGTGTAGCGGGCTCCAACGGAAAGATTCGAATTAAATTCGTAACCCAAAGAGAATATTCCAGAGAAATAATTTTTACCGGTAAGAGATTCTTTTAGTACTTTTTGCACATTGGCATCAGGTTCAAAATAAGTCCCTGAATCAGCAAATATCTCCTGGGCATTAGAAGTATATTTTATATTATCGCTCGCAATATTAAAACTAACGTATGGTCCAAAACCTACATACAGCCCTTCAACAGGATAGTATTTAAATTGTGCACCGACATTGATATAACTGTATCCAAAAGTCATTTTGTATTTTAATCCTTTGATATCTTCATAATTCAAATCTGTACTTTGTCCCGAATAGGATATTTCGGTCTGGATACTCACTTTGGCGTAAGGATATTTCCAATTAATGAAAACCCCTCCAGTTCCTCCAAATTTACCCTTTTCTTCTAAAGTATAGCCCTCATAGATACCTTTCGGTACTATCACATCGGGAAGATTTGACATTTTAGAATAAATACCGCCACCAAAAAGACCATATGTTATCTCTCTGTCACCTTGTGCAAACAGCGATTTTGTGCTTACTAATAGTAGTAGCAAAATAATTTTTTTCATGTTTTTTATTGAAATTACCATTGATGAAAACTGTAGCCTAAAGAAAAACTAAATACCCCACTTTTGTTTTGATTTTCGATAAACTGAAAAGAAGATGCATTACTTTTTACCACATCTTTTACCCCTAAATAATAGCGTAAATCGAAGTGAATACTTTGGTGCAATTCATAACCTAATGCAAAGCACAATGAAAAATCGTCTGCGCCGTCAAGACCATCCTGATAGAACTGCCTAGTGGCAACATCGTACATTCCGCCAGCTTCGTTAGATTTATAAGTAATATTGTTAGGAGATAAACTGATGCCGTAGAAAGCACCAAATCCTAAATTTAAACCTTCGTAGGGATATACTTTATATAAAGCTCCAATCTGCAAATAGGAATAATTTAATCCTAATTCAAATTCCTTGCCTGTAGTATCGTGATAATTGACAGTTTGAGAAGACTGTCTGAATAAAAGTTCCGGCTGAATGGCAACCCGTGTATCGTAAAGTTTGCAGTTTAAAAAGAAGCCACCTTCGATTCCGTAGCCACCTTTGCTTTCCATAACACTATTATCAAAAGTGTTATCCCTGCCTTTAATACTTTCGGGTAAATTACTGATTTTAGAATATATTCCTCCAAGTTTTAATCCGTAGGTGATATTAGTCTCATTTTGTGCATGAGCAGCGTTAAAAAAAGAACAAAATATTAATAAGTGTAATAGTACTTTCATTCACAATTTTTTTTGCGAATATATGTATTAATATTCAAAAAAATGATTTCAATAATCGATAAAACAGCAGATTAATCTGTTGAAGGCTATTTTTTGAGTTAAATAATAAAATGTGCTATAAAATTATGAATTCATCTATTTTTTAAGTTTAACAACTATAATAATGTAGGTAATTACTCTACAAGTAAGATGCTCTAATTGTTCTGTGAAAATATAATAAAGAAAATTCAACAATAAGTTTAATTATGTTTAAGAAGTTTCAATTTTAATGGTTTAAAAAGTTTTTAATAACTCCTAATTAAATTGCTTTATAGGATTTCAAATTAAAATCCTATATTTTCATCTATATCAGTCATTTCATCTTTTTTAATTTCCTGAATGAAAAAGGAAGCTGGCATTCCGGTTCTCGCAAAGAAAGCGTTGGTGAACCTTTGTGTACTGCTGAATCCCACTTCCTCAGCCAAAGCTTTATTGGAATACTTTCTAACCGCTTTATCATTTTGCAGTAGAGAAATTAAATAATCTACTTTGAGGTCATTAATGTAATCGACGAACTTTTTTCCTCTATAGTGGTAAATTATTTTTGACAGATACTTTGCATTTGTTCCAAAGACTACAGCTAATTTGTTAGAAGTCAAGTCTTTCTCAAGGAATTTATCATCCTTTTCAAATTTTTCCAACTGCTTCAACAGTGATTTTATTTTATCCTGATTTATATCAGCAATTACGCTGGTTATTTGTCTCTCTTCAACTCTGGCGGATTTACCTTTGGTCATTAGTTCTTCGTATTTTTGTCGATAAATACGCTTATTGTTAATATTCCTGTATAACAAAAAAACTAGTAAAAAAAATAAGAAGGCAATAACCAAACCCAGAATCAAATCATTGTGCTTTCTTCTGGCAAGAAGACTTTCTATACTTTGTTTATCTGCCAACAGCTTTTTGGTGTCATACTCTTTATGAATCTTGTTGGATAGATATCGATACCTGCTTTCTAATATCCTGTCTACTTTTAGTAACTTTTGTATGTAATAAAGCTGGTTATTTAGATCGTCTTTAGACTTATAGTAACTTATTATCAGCTCATAATTCTCACGTAGATCAGGCCGAATATAATTTTTAGCTTCAATAATCTGAATAACTTTTTTAAAGTAAGAAAACGCTGTTTCATGTTCATTCAACTGCCAATAACTTTTACCAATATAAAAATAACCAACAGCCTGGTTTGCAAAGTCCTTGTTTTCTTTTATAACAGCTAAAGAATAGTTGATTTGCTTGATAGCATCCCTATAATTTTTGAGCGCATATTGATTAATTCCTTCAGAATGAATAAAATAAGAATCCATTGTAGTGAGGCCCAACCTTTTTCCTTCTAACAAACCCTTTTTATTTGTTTCCGAACATAAGCCATAATTCCCAATTCTGTTGTAGCACAATCCAAGTGAATGAAGTGAGTTTAGATAACCTCTGGGATCTTCTTTTTCAAAAAAAGCAACACATTCCCGAAATAACGATATGGCTTCGTCATAAAAACCTAAATAATATTTTATATGGCCTATCGTATACTTTACTTTATGAATTAAATAATTGTCGTTGGTTTTTGAAATAAAATCATTTGCAATGAGGTAATTGTCCAATGCCAGATCATGTTGTTTCAATCCGTAGTAAACGATTCCTTTAGACAAATAAGCAGAACCGATAAGATTATTCTCTTTAGACTGCTTAGCACTGTATATCATGCTGTCGGCATAAATTAGTTTTAATTTATCGGGTGAATGATGGAGGTAATTTTTGTATCCATTGACTATTTCCTCGAAATTTTTTTCAGACTTCGATTTTAATAAAAACGATTTTAAATACAAGGACTGTTTGATAGTATCACCTTGTAATTGCTCAATCCTTTCATAAAGATAGTCATAATCTCTATTTAGAAGTGAGTCTGGAATTTTAAAGGCACTTTCTTGTGCTGTAATTTGATCTCCCAGGCATAGGAAAAAAACGAGTAGATATTTTTTAATCATAGGTTAAGGTAAAAGTGTATACTATTTTCTTGTAAGATAATTTCTAAAGAAATGGGTTTTGTCTTTCAGAAATGTTCTTGAGCAATTTTTCTAAAAAAAGAACATCAAATATAGTATAAACAATTGATAATGAGATGAATGTTTTTAAAAAATAGGGTGTTGATTTTCGGAAAATCAATATGCTATTTTCGGAAAATCAACAATACATGTTTTGTGAGATTGAAATCCAGCTTCTAGCTTTGTCCCGAATTCAAAGCAAAAATGTTTGGCATCGTGCTAAATAAAAGTTCTGCTTCCCGGGGAAATGAACTGGCGAAAAAAAAAGTAGCCGTTCACATTTAACAAATTTAATCATGAAAAATTTATCATTATGGGTACTTACCATTACAATTCTATCGATTTCCTGTACAAATGATTTTACAGCTGACAGCGAATTAGAAGAAATTAATTCCCTTGAGAGTTCAAGTTCTAAGCTGAGTAAATCCAATGTATCCAGTTTCGCTAAAAATTCACTTACTCTGCAAATCGATCAGCTGCTATCACAATTTTATGATCAAAGTAATTTCGATGCTGAATCAATTCTTTCGATTAATCAGGCGATTCATCCCACTGGCAATACAACAGTATCATTGGCTACGGGTAATTTAAACCTGACCAATTCATCAATCGATGTAATTAGAAATGTAGTAAACCAATCACAGGGACTATTTGAATTAAACGTCGATAATCCTTCTATGACAGTAGCAGGGAAATCCAGTCTGTCAAACTTTATTGAAAACATTATGCAATTCAATAATGGTGATTATGAAAGTATGCTCCAGTCAATAGCACTTTATCAATCTAACATTAACAATGATAATTCCTATACATCGGAAGATAAGTGTGTCATACTCGCTATATCTTCGATTGCAGGTTCTTCCCTTTTTTACGAAAAAAAGCGCGGGGATAAAGATTGGGACACAGCAGTTGGTAACAAGGTTGATGATTTTATTCCTACTGATCAAGTTACTTTTAAAACGGTGAGAATGGCTTTGCTGTCCGGAATTATTCAAAATAATTTATAAAAAGAAAAATCATGTATATATCACCAAAAAATGAAAAAAGGATCGTAACTATTTTTTGTGTGTTTCTAATCATTTTTAATCTTATCGAGCTTTATTTCATTTATGAGATGTCGAAGTTTGATGAAATGATCGGTTACCCATCCATAAATGAGATTAAAACCCGCAATATACGACCACTGTCTTTTCTGTTTTTTACAGATAATCTTGCCAATTTATTATTTGTGTCCGTTTCCTTGATGTGGATATTAATGTCCAATAGTTCGGTCAAGACTCATGATACAAAATGATCCAAAATTTTCTTCAGGGTTTATCATAGCAAATGTTTAAAATTAATGTTTTGATAAAAAAAAGTTTATTATACCGGAATTCAGACTTAAAGGTCTTTACGTTTGAAAGGTTTTCCTCGAAAGCTGCACTGGAACAATATTTTAATAGCAGTTACTTCATTATAATTTTGATAAATTCAGGATGTATAACCTTGCAGGCAAATCATGTGGAGTATTGTTTGTGTCCAAGTGAGCTGCTTGTAATACCGGTTAGAACTTCTTGCGTGATTGTATTGATGAGTGAAACAATGGAGATTTCCCTACTTTCTTTTACACCAGGCTTTATCTTTAAGAATACGATTCGAAAACCAAACATAGGTTTCTTTGAATTTTTTATTGCAAAATGTCCATCGAAAATAAATCTTAAGGATGAGGATTCTCTTTTACTGAATGATTTGTTCGCTTTGACAGGAAACAAAAGATACAAAACAAGTGAATATCCATTTTATAACGAAGTACTGTCCCTTAGTTTCAATCTTTTGTTGTACGTACTTGCTTCAATATACAGCAAAGATTCGTGTAATGTAAAAGAAAAACATACCAGAAAGGAAAAGCTGGTATTCCAATTTTTAGAACTCGTGGAGCTTCACTGTGCCCAGGAACATAGTGTTAAGTTTTATGCTGATGCATTATTAATAACAAAAGGACACCTTAGTAAAACCGTACAGCAGGTCACCAATAAGACCGTTAAGCAGTTTATCGAAGAGGCACTTATTTTGGAAGCTAAAATTTTACTTCAAAATGATGACTTGACCATTTTGCAGATTATTGAGGAATTACATTTTTGTAATTCCTCATCTTTTAGCAATTTTTTTAGAAAATCAACTTTCATGTCGCCCTCAGAGTATCGTTTAAGGCTAAGAACTGAGTGAGCCTAAGGGTGGAATTATTGTTTGCTTAATACTATTAATATGATACAATCCCCTTACAAAGACGTCCTTTACAGTATCGTAAAGAAAGAACAGGAAATCAGTTTGGAATCCGTGCATGTAATAGACGAGTCCTATCGTATGATTATTTTCCTGCAGGATTTATTATCAGGTATGAAAAAGCAAGTTTTGGAACATCATTTTAAAGAATCAAATGAAGAAATCGAATTCTTCAGAATTATTAAGCCACAAATACTTGGAAAATTGATTTACTATAATAAAGTTTACCGGATAGAAACATCCTGCCCGGTAAATGGAGGAAAAATGTATTATAAATATTTTTCCGGTGAGTTGCAGCATTTGAAAAATGAATACAAAGAACATATTTGCAATTCTGATTTTTATCGGTACTATCGGTCTGGGAGAACCGATAGAGACCATGATTTTTTTAAATTAGGAAGAATAAATCTAAACACTGGACTAAACAGTTTTATTTTTGAAGTTGATACACAATTTTCCACTTACTATGATTACAAAGTTTCCCGTATCATAGCTGATGAACTGCTCTACAATTACCTGATTATCAAAATTAATCCTGTAGATAAGCCGGATATAGTTTTGCAGAATGCTGAATCTACAAAAGATATTTTCTGGACAGAATCGAAAAATGCACTGATAGAATTGATTTATGCACTTTATACATCCGGGGCAATTTCTAATGGAAAAACTGGAATTCGCAAAATTAGCTTAATCTTTCAAATGGTGTTTCGTATCCAACTAGGGGATATTCACCATGCCTTTCACCGTATGAAAGAACGTGCAGGTGATCGCACCTTATTTTTAGACCAGCTCAAATCTTCTTTAGATCAGTATATGGATAAAGATTTATAATGGTCATACGTTATTTTAAGCTAAGGCAGTGTTAACAAAACACTGCCTTTTTTTATTGGACTTGCCCATCTCTACCCATTGGCATAATTACTTCTACAGTCTCAGAATCCGAGCTGTAAAATCAACAAATCATTGATAAACAGATAATTATTTATTTTCTAAAAATTTACAAAAAGATACTTTTCAATTGGCGAAGCTTGGCAGGAAATGCCGTAAATGCGTTCCAATTTTACATAGATCATTAATCGAAAATTAGTAATTGACAAAATATAGCTATTATGAATATCGACAGAATGGAATTTATGACATGGATGGAGCGTATAATGGAGCGCTTCGATATACTGGGTGAACACTTTGAAAATGCCCAGAAACAAAAGAGTGCTATTGATGGGGAAGAATTACTGGACAGTCAGGATCTGTTTATGATGCTCAAGGTCAGTTCTCGCTCTTTACAGCGGTACCGATCCTCAGGTAAGCTTCCATATTACACTATTAGTGGTAAACTTTATTATAAATTATCAGATGTAAACCAATTCATCCGCGATAGTTTTTCGGCTCCACTGAGAAAACAAATTAGGACAATCTCGGACAAATAAAGCCTGTCGGAGAACTGATGCGCCGACCTGTTCAATCTTAATTTACTTTCGACTACACTTTAACAATACTAAATATATTATGAGCGAACAAGAAAAATCCAAACAAGAAGGACCGGAACAGATAAGTGATATTCTCCTGGTTCTGGACAAGGAAAAAATGAAAATTGTGGCTGTAAAAGGAATTGATAAAAATGGAGAATTGGAAACGGTTCCCGCTGATAAAAAAAATCAAAATCAATTTATGCGGGTTGATAAACAAGGAGATATCCTCTCCAACTTCTTTTCCAATTTCATTAGCCAACTAAAAAATCCGACCCGTTTCAATTTTTTCAAAGTGCCACAACTTCTGGCTGTTGATATTGCGGCAGAAATGCAAAAACAGATTGATAATCCAACACCAGAAGGCAAAAAGCTAATGAACGAACATGAAGTTAAAATGGAATTGCAAAAAGATAACAAATTAGAAAATCAAAAAAACATGGAAACAACACAAACAACACCAGAAACAAACGAATATCGTTTCAAACCGGAACAAATCGATTGGGATACCATGAACAATCTGGGACTCAGCAAAGAAAAACTCGAAAAAATGAACCTGCTTGAACCGTTACTTAAAGGGTACAAGTCAAATGAGCTGGTTCCAATCAGTCTTAATTTAGGAACTGCTATCACACGAATGGATGCCAGGCTGTCATTACAATCAAATGAAGAAGGACAGGTTGTGGTTGCCATTCACGGTATAAGGAAAGAGCCAACATTAAATTTTCCGTTTTTCGGTCATGAATTTAGCAAAGAAGATAAGGACAACCTGCTTAAAACCGGAAATATGGGGCGCGTTGTAGACCTTACTAATCTCAAAACAGGAGAACCAGTTCCCTCAATCATTAGCGTAGACAGACTTACCAATGAATTAGTAGCTCTTCATGTGGAGAAGATAAAAATTCCGGATGAAATTAAAGGAATCAAACTTAATGAAGGACAAAAACAAATATTACTGGAGGGAAAACCGCTTTATATAGAAGGTATGATCTCTAAAAAAGGAGAACCATTTAATGCTACTGTCCAGTTTAATGCCGATAAACGATATGTCGAATTCCAATTTGACAGAACAAATATCACTGGTCAAACCCAAAACAATCAGCAACAGCAAAATCAGGAAGTTCCAAAAACCATAAGAGGGAAAGAACTCAGTGAGCAACAGTACGAACAATTTGCAGCAGGGAAAACCATTTATGTAGACGGATTGGTAGATAAACAAGGTAAAGAATACAAAGGATATCTGACTTTCAATAAAGATACAGGCAAAGCAGGTTTTTCATTTAGCAATCCTAACAGTGTGAAAATTCAGCCAGCTGAAGAACATAAAACCCAAACAGCTGTCAATTCAGAAGGTAAAACTAATGAGGCTACCAAAAGTATTACTGAACCGCTAAAATCAGGACAAAAAGAGCCTGACAGCAAGAAACAACAGGAAGAACAAGAGCAAGACAACACACAAGCCAAGAGCAAAGGCAGAAAAATGTAAACATAAAAACATTGAGATATGAAAGCAGTAATCGCCGAGAAACCGAGTGTGGCCCGTGAAATAGCCCTATTATTAGGTGCAACAAATAAGGAAAATGGTTTCTTTACAGGAAATGGTTATATGGTAACTTGGGCTTTGGGTCATTTGGTAGGGTTGGCTATGCCGGAAGATTATGGAATTTCGGGTTTTCAGAAGGAGGCCCTGCCCATATTACCTAATCCTTTTTTGTTGAAAGTAAGAAAAATAAAAAAAGAGAAAAACTATGTTACTGATGTTGGTGCGGCAAAACAGCTTAAAATCATCGGACAGGTAATAAAAAATTGTGACAGTATCATTGTAGCTACCGATGCTGGACGTGAAGGAGAATTGATTTTCCGTTACATCTATGAATATCTGCAATGTAAAAAAACTTTTGAACGATTGTGGATTAGCTCTCTCACTGATAAAGCCATAAAACATGGATTTGAGAATCTAAAACCAGGCAGTGATTTTGATGGTTTATATCTGGCTGCACAAGCCAGAAGCCGTGCCGATTGGCTTGTAGGTATCAATGCCTCACAAGCACTTAGTATTTCCGCAGGCAGCAGTATTTATACATTAGGAAGAGTACAAACACCTACGCTGGCGTTAATCTGTAAACGATATTTGGAAAACAAAAGTTTTGAAATCAAGAAGTACTGGCAGTTAGAGCTTAGTCATCAAAAAGAGTTTGTTAACTTTATAAGCCTCTCCAAAAAGAAATGGGATGATAAAAAACAAGCTGATGCTATTTTTAAATCCATTCAGCGAAGCAAAACTGCCAATGTTTCTTGCATAGAAAACAAAACGATTACAGAACAGCCACCTCTTCTTTTTGATTTAACCGGGCTGCAAAAAGAAGCCAATAAGAAGCTGAACTTTTCAGCAGAAGAAACCCTTTTTATTGCCCAAAGCCTGTACGAAAAGCGATTCATTAGCTATCCAAGAACAGGTAGTAAATATATCCCGGAAGATCTTTGGGATGAAATTTCTAATTTGGTCAGAGCATTGGAAAACAGAGATACTTGTAAAGAAGCTTTTACCAGAATAAAATGGGGACGATTAAATAAACGTATAGTTAATGACCTGAAAGTAACCGATCATCATGGTCTGCTTATTACAGAGAAAATCCCATCGGCATTACCGGCTAAGGAAAATGCGATTTATGATATGATTGCGCTACGGTTATTAGAAGCGGTTTCGGAGGCTAGTATAAAAGAAATTACTGATATAACTTTACATGTTTTACATCATGATTTTTCTTTGAAAGGCTGTAACAAGATTATGCAGGCAGGATGGCGTGCAATTAGAGGAAGTTTTTTTGACGAAGAAAGCGAACACATTCAGGAGCTGCCAGAACTAAAAGTTGGTGATGAAATTAAAATCCAAGAAGCAGTTGTAGTGGAAAAGAAAACGAAGCCTCCTGTATTATACACAGAAGCAGGGCTTTTATCGGCTATGGAAACAGCCGGAAAGGAAATTGAAAGGGAAGACACTCGAAAAGCATTACAAAATATTGGAATAGGCACGCCAGCGACAAGAGCTGCTATCATAGAAATACTTTTTAGCAGAAAGTACATTCAACGGCAAAATAAATCCCTGATGCCAACTGAAAAAGGGTTGCAAGTATATAATATTGTGAAACATAAGAAAATTGCAAATGTAGCAATGACTGGCGAATGGGAATTAGTTTTAGAAAAAATAGAACATAATCAAATTGATTCCGGTGTATTTCAAAAAGAAATTGAAGCCTATGCAGTTTCTATTACTCAAGAACTTCTAAATACTTCCATAGTAATTCAAGGTTTGCCAACCCTGATTTGTCCCAGATGCAGAAACAAGGAATTGCTTATCAAAGATATGCTTGTTAAATGCCCTGATGATAGTTGCAAATGGATTCAGTTTCGTAATGTTTGCGGAATTCAGCTAAGTATACAAAACATAGAAAATTTAGTCAATAAAGGAATTACCTCTCTTATAAAAGGTATGATGAGTAAGTCTGGAAAGAAATTCGATGCGTATATTGTACTTACTAATGATGGGAAAACTATTTTTGAGTTTAATAAATAAATAGTGTTATCAAATTTTTAATTTAATGGATTAGAAATTAGTAACATAGATCTTATATGATAGGATTTAAAAATATGGGGAAAAGAGCAATTAATATCGACATTATTTATAGGATAATGGATTTAGAAGTATTAAAATAATATTTGAAATCGTTTTAAAAAAAATAAGGTTTTCTGAAAGTAATTTTTAGAAAACCTTATTTTTTGAGATATATTCAAGTACAGATAATTGTCTTACTCTATAATGGTCAGGTATTCTAATTTATCTGATTTCCATAGTAAAAATTCTTGCTCACTTAATGGGATTGTAGAAATTACTTGATATTTCTTTTTTGAAATTTCTTCATCAACTTTTTTGGAATTAGACTTTGTATTTTTAAACAATTTTATTCTAATTCTAACGATATCATTCTTAATAATTTCTGCTGGGAACAAATCTCCATAAGTTTGTAAGTTAAATATGTCGACAATTCTGTTAACAATACGAATATTATACCTTGCCCTTTGTTTTAAATTTTCTACTTTACTTACAAATCCTTCTGACAAATCTAATTTTTGCGACAAAGCTACTTGAGAAATATAAGGAATTGAATTAATTCTCATATCTCTGACTTTTTCAATTAAATAAAAATCCAATTGGGAAATTACTATTTCTATTACTTCTTCTTCCATAGTTATAAAAGATGAAAGAAATACCTTTTTTTAAAAATACACACATCCACAGGTGGATGTGTGTATTTTTTTATTATATTTGAAAATTAAATAATCATTCAATGAGAAAATATGAATATGATTGTTTAATTTTGCGATTCTTCATATAAAAATATTTGAAGCATTCGCTTTGAATCTCGAACAGAAAACTGGTAATTTTTAACACGCGAGATGATAAGTATGATGCTCACGCTTTATTGGCGTGGGCTCTCTTATTGTTGTGTGGGTATACCAGTACCTCTGTTCGATAAGCTGAGTTCCGCGCCTTTTTTTAGGTTTTAATTTTTCTCTGCTTTATTCTTAGCAATTCTTCATTTCATAGTATCGCATCAACATTTTTTGTCTAACAATTAATTACTTGCCTGCCTATGAAATAAACCTTTGTGATATTTACTGCCTGTACTGTTTAAATTTTATTTGAATTAGTAAGACAGTATGGGCTTTTAAATCTTACACTACTTTCTCGGTTTCAACAAGGTTTACTGCTGAAACTAAACAAAAAAAGGCCCTCTATCCACTGTTGACGCAAGAATAGAGAGCCTGATTAAACAAACTTTCGTTTTAATTTAACCTTATTCAATATTATGAAAAATTTTTCATTTTACAAGGGTTGGATGCTTCTTTGCTATACGCTTATTTTAACAATTTATCTGTTTAATAATACTTTAAGAGCCAACCCAAACTTGCTAAAACTGCCTAACCAGCAGAAACAAATTACAGGAATCATTACAAACGGGACGATACCTCTTACTGGTGTTACTGTAAAAGTAAAAGGGAACACTAAAGGTACTGTTAGTGATTACGATGGAAAGTATTCCATTACTGCTAACACTACTGATGTGCTTATCTTTTCCTACCTCGGTTATAAAACCCTCGAAATTACCGTAGGTAACCGAAAAATTATCGATGTAAAAATGCTTGATAACACTACCTCATTACAGGAAGTCACCGTTAATGCTGGTTACTACTCTGTTAAAAATAGTGAACGCACTGGAAGTATTGCCAAAATCACTTCGAAGGATATTGAAAAACAACCTGTAACAAATGTACTAGCCACCATGCAGGGCCGAATGGCTGGAGTTGAAATAATCCAGGATGGTGGTACTGCAGGCGGCGCTTTCCAAATAAAAATAAGAGGGCAAAACAGTCTGCGTACAGATGGTAATAGTCCACTCTACATTATTGATGGGGTTCCTTATTCCTCCGAGACAATAGGCTCCACCGAAACGTCTACTACAACCGCTAGCCAAACAAGCCCACTTAACAGTATTAACCCAGCAGATATTGAAAGTATTGAAGTTCTTAAAGATGCTGATGCCACCGCAATTTACGGTTCCCGAGGTGCAAATGGTGTAGTACTTATTAGTACCAAAAAAGGGAAAGCTGGCAAAACAACAGTAACTATTACAGCTTCGTCAGGTATTGGTAAAGTAACAAAGATGCTAGATTTGATGAACACAGCACAATATTTGGAAATGCGTCGACAAGCGTTCGTGAACGATGGTATCACAGTTTATCCAAATTCAGCATATGACATCAACGGAACATGGGATCAAAATCGTTATACTGATTGGCAGAAGGAACTCATCGGCGGCACAGCGCAGGTCAACAACACCCAACTGGCAATTGCAGGAGGTTCCAATTCAACACAATATCTCTTAAGCGGAAATTACCGTACAGAAACAACCGTATTTCCGGGAAATTTTGGATATAACAAGGGAGCAGTTCATTTCAGTATGAACCATGTATCTGATGATAAAAAATTTAAATTAACACTTTCAGGAGGTTACACCTCTCAAAAAAATAACCAACCCTCCACAGACCTTACAGGTATATCACGAACATTGGTACCCAATGCCCCAGCTTTGTACGATATTGATGGAAATTTAAACTGGGAAAACAATACATTCGAAAATCCTCTCGCTTCGCTGCAGAGTAAAGGAGTAATTAAAACTAACGATCTTCTGGCTAATGCAGTACTTAGCTATGAGATTATTCCCGGTTTGGAATTCAAGACAAATTTGGGTTTTACCGATCTTAAGAATAATGAAGTGCGTGCGATGCCTTCTACAATGTACAATCCTGCTTATGGGATAGGCAGCAGTGAATCAATACTACTCACTAATACAACGTTAAGACAATCATGGATAATTGAGCCACAACTACATTGGAACAAAACATTTACCAATGGCAAAATGGATATCCTGCTTGGCGCTACTGCACAACAGCAAAAGAGCAACCGCCTGTATCAAATGGGATATGGATTTGCAAGTAACAGCCTTATAAATGACCTATCTTCAGCAAATTCTGTTTTTACATTTACTAGTGATGAGACTGTTTATAAATACCAGGCTTTTTTCGGAAGGATAAATTACAATTGGCAAAAACGGTTTATTTTAAACTTAACGGGACGACGCGATGGATCAAGCCGTTTTGGTCCTGGTAAACAGTTCGCTGTTTTTGGTGCCGTTGGAGCAGCATGGTTATTTTCTAACGAAAAATTCTTAAAAGAGAATACCAACATCCTAAGCTTTGGAAAACTGCGTGCCAGCTATGGAACGACAGGGAATGATCAAATTGGTGACTATCAATTTTTAAATACCTATACATCGGCAGGAACACCCTATCAGGGGACCATTGGATTAAATCCTGTAAGGCTGTTTAATCCCGATTTTGGCTGGGAGATCAATAAAAAGTTTGAAGCAGCCCTTGAAATCGGTTTTTTTCAGGATCGTATTTTTCTAACTACGGCATGGTACCTCAATAGATCCTCTAATCAGCTTGTAGGTATACCATTGCCGGGAACCACAGGCTTTTCATCCGTAAATGCAAATCTGGATGCTACTGTAGAAAATACAGGAATAGAATTAACGCTACGAACGCTGAATATTGATCGTAAAAATTTTAATTGGACAACAAACTTCAACATATCAGCGTCAAAAAATAAATTGATTTCATTTCCCGGATTGGAAGCTTCTACCTATGCTAATAATTATGTTATCGGAAGTTCCTTGAACATAACAAAAGTATTTCACTATACCGGACTCAACATACAGACAGGTATCTACGAATTTGAAGACGTAAATGGCGATGGTTTTATTACAGCTGACAAGGATAGAAAGACAGTAGCAGATTTAACGCCAAAATATTTTGGCGGGATACAAAATCAATTTCAGTTTAAGAATTTACAGCTGGATTTTCTTTTCCAATTTGTGAAACAAAAAAACTACGATTATCTCGCTAATGTACCTCCGGGAGCTTTTTACAACCAAATGGCGGCTATGACAAATTCATGGCAACAGTCAGGTGACAACACTCCCTATCAACAGAACACAACCGGTACAAATGGTGAAGCCGTAACAGCATTTTACAATTACAGGTTAAGTGATGCTGTTATTGTTGACGGATCTTATATACGCTTGAAAAACATTTCCCTCAGCTATGATTTACCACTAATGATGGATAAAAGTCTAAAGTGTAAACTTTTTTTTCAAGGACAGAACCTTATGACATTTACTCCTTATAAAGGCGGGGATCCCGAGTTTAAATATGCAGGGTATTTACCACCATTAAAAATGTATACCGTTGGTGTTCAATTGACTTTTTAACATAATACTTCTAAAGATGAAAACTACATATAAAACATTTCGGTCTTTTTTAAATGAAAAGCGGATAAGAATTAATATCATTTCAATTTTGGCTTTGCTAGTTGTATCTATCCTGACAAACGCCTGCGATAATTTTGTAGAAGTAGATCTTCCGGGTTCACAGCTTACCGGTGAAACTGTATTTGAGGATGTAACTACTGCGAATGCTGCGATGGCCGGTGTGTATACGAAACTTCGTGATACAGGATTATTGACTGGTCGCTCTACGGGTTTATCTTGCAGATTAGGATTGTATAGTGATGAATTGGATTATTATCAGGCTAATGACCCCAATTACTTCTATACGAATTCCCTCTTTTCTGCCGAATCAGGAATACAGGATTTATGGAACCAAAGCTATAATGCGATTTATGCGGCTAATGCTATAATTGAAGGTGTATCAGCCTCACAATTACTGTCTCAAAATGATAAGGATCAACTTAAAGGCGAGGCTCTTTTTGTCCGAGCACTTATTCATTTTTACCTGCTTAATCTATACGGTGAGATCCCTTACATAAAAACAACAAACTATACTCAAAACAGTAAAGTGTATAAAATCCCAGTCTCTGAAGTGTATAACCAAATAGTAAATGATTTATCGGAAGCGGTTTTATTACTGCCTGAAGATTATATAACCTCAGAACGGGTTCGCGCCAACAAAGCAGCTGCTCATGCCTTGTTAGCCCGGGTGTATCTGTTTATGGGATTGTGGCCGGAATCTGCCAATAGTGCTTCTGCTGTTTTAAATAACCCACTTTATACTTGGGAACCTGATTTAGACAAAATTTTCCTTAAAGGATCGAAAACAACTATTTGGCAATTTATGCCCGATAGTGATACGGCTAATTCTGCTGAGGGTAACCTATTTGTTTTTAACTCAGGGCCACCTCCTACTGTTGCATTAAATAATAATCTGATGAGCTCATTTGCGAGTAACGATCAGAGAAAGACGCATTGGACCAGAGCAATTACTGACGGAAATACAACATGGTATCATGCTTATAAATACAAGCTGAATTCAGGTGCTGGAACCTCAAGTGAATACTCTGTTGTTTTTCGTCTTGCAGAGCAGTATCTCATACGTGCAGAGGCACGAGCTAGACAAGGTGATCTCATTGGGGCAAAAGAAGACCTGAATAAAATACGCAATACTGCAGGACTACCTGATACAGATGCTCTTTCTTCAGCGGAAATTACAACAGCAGTACTTAATGAGCGTCGTTTCGAATTTTTTACCGAATTTGGACACCGTTTTTTTGATTTAAAAAGAACAGGCAGTCTGGACACTGCATTAGCTTCAAAACCCGGATGGTCACATAACGATGCCCTTTGGCCTCTGCCTGCACAAGAGTTACAGGCAAATCCAAATTTAAATCCGCAAAATCCAGGCTATTAATTCATCTGCCATGAAAGAAACGAACATGATAAATCGGAAGAATGCTCATTTGAGCATTTGGGAAATGATAGTCTGCATCTTTTTTTTGATTTGTAGTACTTCAATAGCAATAGCGCAGGTGAGACAGAAAAAACACCTTAGTGAAAATGAATATTATAAATGGGGTGATTTAAGAGTTACAACTGTATCTGGAACAGGAAGTTGGGTCAGCTATAAAATGAGCTATGAAAATAATACAGATACCCTCTTTGTTAAAAGTACGGTTGGAAATAAAATATATTCTTTCCCAAATGGCAACAACGGTATATTTTTAAATGCAGATATTTTCACCTGCATGATGCCTGACCAGAAATTATATATTGTTGATCTTAATTCCGGGACAAAAGTAAAAGTAAATGATGTAAGCCGATTCGAGGTTGCTTATAATGGAAAGTATATTATTACCCTAAACCAGACTTATGGTCTTAAAAGCAACATGCAAATCAGGGATGAAAATGGAGAAATTCTAGATCATATTAATGGTGTTTCAGAATACATCCTTAATAGTAAAGCAGATGCTTTGGTCTATAGTAGTGAAGTGTCTGGTAATCAAAATGTGGGCCTTATAGATTTAAAAAAATACGCCAGACATACTGTCATTTCTGCAAAGCAGCATCGTTTCCACATGCTCACATGGCAAAACAATGGAGATGCAATAGCTTTCTTCAATGAAACAGACAGTATTACAAAAAACAATAAGTTGTATTTATACCAGTTATCGAAGCGAAAAATACTCCAACTTATACAGCATGATTTTAAAGAAATAGCAGAACTGAATCTTGTAAAAGATCTAGGTTTAAAGATCTCCGATGATGGCTCAAAGGTATTCTTTGGCATTAAAAAAAGGGAACTTAGCTCTTCTGTAAAGGAGAACGAGGTAGAAATATGGAATGGCAATGCGCCCTTTGTTTATCCTTTGGAAAAAAAGATTGGAAACTTTCAAGACAGTTCTAAACTCGCAGTGTGGTTTTTAGAGAGCAACAGTTGCCTTCCAATCTCCTCGAATGAGCTGCCATACGTGAAGTTAACTGGAAAACAGGATTACGCGCTCCTTTCAAATCCCAAATCGTATGCTCCACATTACAAACAGGATGGTGATGTTGATTATTATATTACAAATCTTAGAGATAACACCCTTTCATTTTTTTTAAAGCAACAGCCCACAGACCATAATGACCTTATTTTTTCTCCTTTGACAAATCAAATTGCCTATTATCGTGATGATAACTGGTGGCTGTATAATCCTGATAAAAATA
This sequence comes from Flavobacterium chilense, assembly GCF_001602525.1. Taxonomy (GTDB): domain Bacteria; phylum Bacteroidota; class Bacteroidia; order Flavobacteriales; family Flavobacteriaceae; genus Flavobacterium; species Flavobacterium chilense. The sequence goes on along the minus strand of NZ_LSYT01000001.1, from coordinate 395,233 downwards.
AAAGGGTTAATCTTACGAGCGGCATTGAAACAGTATGGGATTCAAGGAATGATGCACTAATGCCTCCTATTTCACCTTATAATTGTCCCGGCTGGAGTTCAGATGGTAAGTATCTATTGCTTTACGACACCTATGACCTTTGGATAGCTGACCTTACGCAAAATACCTGCAGAAGAATTACCCATGGCAGGGAAAAAAATATTGTTTTCAGGATAAGTCAGTTTGAATTTTCTAATATATTTTCAGCAAAGTATGATGGAAAAAGTACTGCGGTATTTGATTTGTCAAAAGATTTAATTCTGGAAGCTACTGATAAAGATGACTGTTCTACAGGATACTTTATTTGGAATGCAAGAAAAGGAGAAAAACCATTGGCTTTTAACGATAGTGCGATTAATCAGGTACGCAGATCAAAAAATGGCTATTACTTCTTTATTGAGCAGAAATTTGATAAGTCGCCTGTTTTGTTATTTAAACCCAATAAAAGTGCAAAAAGTACAGAAGTATTTGCAAGTAATCCACAGCAAGAGCAATACAATTGGGGCAAATCAGAACTAATCCATTATACAAATAAAAAAGGTCAAGAATTGAAGGGGGTATTGTTGTATCCTAGCGATTATGATAAGGAAAAGAAATATCCAATGGTCGTGTATATTTATCAAACTAAGTCAGTCACACTGCATGAGTATACGAATCCTTCCCAATACAGTGAGGAAGGTTTCAATCCCACCAATTATACCCTGAACGGTTATTTTGTTTTGCTGCCGGATATTGTTTATGAATTGGGAGATCCTGGCCCTTCAGCTACGGACTGCGTTGTAGCCGCAGTTAAAAAAGTAATTGATTTTGGATTTGTAGATCCTGAAAAAATAGGTCTTATTGGACACTCTTTCGGAGCGTATGAAGCAAATTTTATTATTACACAAACGGATATTTTTGCTGCAGCAATATCAGGTGCAGGAATAAGTGATACTGTTTTATGGTATTTTAGTATGGGAAAAGATTTGGAAATCCCTCAAGCCTGGAGATTAGAAAACCAGCAATTGAGAATGGGTAAATCTTTTTACGAAGATCAGCAAAGCTATTTTCGTAATTCTCCTTTAATGAATGCGGAAAATATAAAAACACCATTACTGCAATGGACAGGAAAAGAGGATACAAATATTTGCTGGGAACAAAGTGAGGCTTTTTATATAGCATTACGAAGGCTGGGAAAAGAACATATGATGTTGGTATACCCTGATGAATCCCATGCTATCTACAAAAAAGACAATCAGAAAGACTTAACAATACGAATACAGCAATGGTTCAATCACTATTTAAAAAAACGACCATCAGCTTCATGGATAAGTGTTGGTACAAAAGCGCAATAGAACAATAAATATAATGCAGTTCCAACAACCGGAACTGCATTACATTTCAATCCAATTGAAAATTATTGATTTCTAAATAATTGAAGGTTACATGGAGCAGTATCAGATGCTTTTCTATATACCTGGAAGCTACTGCTACCGTTGTTGTACATACAAGTAGCTGAACCGCTTGGATTACAATCCACCTGCACTTCCTTACAGCTGTTTGGTTGTGGAGTATGAATGTAACCCGAAATTAATACTGTGTCCGTTTTGCTTTCCTTTGACACATTTGTGCTTACAGCACCTGCGCTTGCCAGAGCAAATGCTGCAATTGGCAATACTAAAGCTTTTACAATAGTTCTCATAATATTAAAATTTAAATTAATGATCTACTCTTTTTTACAGGTTTTCGATCTTACCCCTGTTACCGGGCCCGGTAGCAATGAATCAATTAATTGATTTGTTTTTATTTATTTTTTCATAGCTTTTTTAATGGTGTTTCCTAACGAAAACCGTTGCAGGACTATACCTGAAATGGCATACAGATTGGAATCAGTAACTAAGAAATATTTCATCTTTGATTTTCCAATATTGTAAATATAAAAACTGGAAACATATTCATTTTTGGAGATGTCATAAACATCAATTATGGAGGCCTGATCCCAAACTTCTTCACTTTCAAACCTTCCTTTAAGTGAGGAATTCACAAAAAGTAAATTGTTAAAAACAGCCGTGTTTTTGTTTACCATATAAGGAGGTGCTCCTAATTTGGTATCACCTGACAGTTTTATTTTGATTACTTTTAATTTAGCTTTTGTGGTGGTATCTATTGTATTACCCCTGTAGCTTACATTCAATTTATCATCAGTAACAATATATTGGTTTCTGTAGTAGTAGGTATAAACAAAACGTTTAAGTCCGTTACTATATTCAAATGTTCCGTCAGTATCAAATATGCCGTCAATTTGTTTTTCCAGAATATCAGGATTATATTTAATGCTGACATTGTTATTAAAGTATAGGGCTCCCATCAAATTCTCACCTGTATTTTTTTGCTGGCCGCGAATGGCGATGCTATTTGAATCGATTACCGCTGCTTTGGTAAAAAAATGATTACCATTGTAAATTACGCCTGCATTCCAGTCTGTTATTTTACCTTTATAAATTACTGGAACCATACCATCATACAGATAAAAATAAGGTGCTTGTATTCTTACTTCCGCTGAACGAAAAGGAAAATCATCGCGATCTAATCGTATTGTATACTGTTTTTTGTCTTTGAAAACAGTATCAAAAACTTGCATTTGTAAAGGAGCAGCAAAATTTCCTAAATATATTTTTCCGTTATCAGAACCCGCGAGATAAAATGAAGGGTTTTGTAAACTGGTTTGGTCAATTTTTGTTATGGCATATTGGTCAAAACGTCTGATAAATGGATTTTCCCTGGTCATAATATCTTCGGATGTAAAGAATAATAAAATCATGATTCCAATTGAGGCTATGTTCGTAATGAACAGTACTCTTAAGGCCTTCTTCCCATGATTCAATAATAGTATGGCAGTTATGCCCAGCAAAATAAAGACACAATTAAATACAAGGTGTTCGTGCCAACCTAACTTTTCCAGAATACCGCCGCATGAACAGGGAATAAAAGAGCTATAATTTAAAATAATGATAATATAAGCAGTGAACATTGTCATCAATCCAACAGCCAGAGATAAGGCCGGCAGGCGGAGTTTTGGTATACCTAATAAAATCGAGATCACGATTTCCAACAGCAGTACACCAAAAGATACATAAACTGCAAATGCGCTTAAAAGAGGTGACTGTCCTAATTGTGTTTGAAAATTTTGAAAATCCAAGAATTTGCTTCCTGCTGCATAAACAAATAACAGTATATACAGAAAACAAACTACTTCTATAAAAATATACTTATGACGCTGGCTAAATTTCATGGCGGGGGTGATTGAGAATTGGTGATGTAAAATTCTCAAAACAGTTTTACATAACTGTTATCCAATCAGGAGATTGACTTATCAATTCGGAATTCTTTTTAAAGTTAGCTTCTATAAAACCTCTATAAAATTGTTATAGCATTGGATTGTCACTTGTAGAGGAAGATCTCCTTTCAAAATGAGTTGGCGGATATCCGAATTTAATTTTGAAAGCCCTTGAAAAATTTGGATAGGTAGAAAACCCGATCATGAATGCGATATTTTTTAAAGGTATCTTGGTATGCTGAATCAAGTGCAAAGAGCGTATGAGTCTTTGATTATTATAAAATTGATAAATCGAGGTTTTAAACAGGTATCTGAAACCAACTTTCAATTTATTTTCATTGGTGCCAAAAATCCTGGCAAGTTTTTGTACTGTTGGAAAGGACGCACCATTATATTCCAGAACATAATCGTACACGGCCTGTATTAATTGGACATCGAGCTCATTTTGTATTTCATTTTGCTGCCCTATAATGCTATTGTGTTCTACCGGGGCTGCCTTAAATGAGCTTACTATTAATTGTCCTGATGTTAAAAGTTTAGATACGCTGCAAAAAGTGTCAATAATTAATTTATCAGATGTTAGAAATATAAGCGGCAACGTGGTGTAATGCAACGCTCCCTGTTGCATTTTATCTGCTATGATCCTCCACACCTGTACCGATTCCGGTGCCAGAATTTTATCAAAATCATGTCCAAGTATTTTGTTTGGCTCTAAGCCCAAAAGATTTGGAATATCATTACTAAAATCCATTATAGTAAAATCTAAGTCTAATAATAAGGTAGTTTGCACCACATAATGATAGGCAGCATGAGGATTGATGTAGCCCAGATGGAATACCCCTTCCTTTATCTCCTGAGCCAGCCAATTGATTAAAACAGTCAGGACCTCAAGCTCATCATCATTTCCTGTTCGGGGTATCCGATAGAAAAAATTTCCTGCCGCCATTTCCAGAAGCATTTCATTAATGTTTTTTACGCGTTGCTGATTGATCTCCTGATGCATATACTTTATTATTTGTGCATTTAAATATTAAACAAAAGGTTTTAGAAATTCTAGTGCAGATGATCTGTCGGTAAATACTTTGGTGGGAATCTGAGGCCTGCTGATTTTCATGTAAAATGAAATCATATAAAAAGACACACTTTTCTGATCCGAGGCAATAATTCCAACCGCTTTAGCTAAAATTGAACCGTGTTGTGCCAGATAGTTTCTGGCAGCTTTGTCCGAATCGATAATTCCACGGATGTCACAAAGAATAGGATATGCTGTTCCATCTTGAATTTCTATACGGTCCGCTACAATCTGCTGGGCTGACAAAAGATCAATGACCACATTAGGCTTGTAGTTAAAAAAAAGAATCTTTTCACTGATCCAGAATACGGCAAATTCGTTTTCAAAATAGCGTTCCATACTTATGCTTTTAGGACCTGGCAAATTAGCAAATACCCAGCAAAGGATTGTTGCAAAAACAAGGCAAAAAGCAATAGTAAGCAATCATTTTTACTGTGGCTTATCAATTCAGGAGTATTGTTTGTCAATTCGGAATTTTTAACTAAAATCCAGTAATACCACTATTTTAAATTCGGAACTTTATAATCCTTTTTTCAAAAAACAAGACAAATTCATCAACTTTAATCCAATAGTAATGGCAAAAATTAAGCACAATGATTTTATTCAGACTATAGATGAAATCCTTTCTGTTGCTAAGCAGCAAGGCACAATCCATCTTTATGCTGAAGATACGGTACTCGATGGACGAACCATAAAAATTAATGGCAGGAACCTGTTCCACTTTGCCACTACCAGCTATCTGGGGCTGGAATATGACCATCGGCTGAAAAATGCAGCTATTGCTGCCATTACAAAATATGGAACGCAATTTCCACTTTCCAAAACATATATTTCCCATCCGGTATATCAGCAGCTGGAACGCAAGATTGAAACCATGTATGGTATGCCTGCAATTGTAACTAAAAACAGTACACTTGGACATCTGGGCGTAATACCAAATCTGATAAAGGATGAGGAAGGAATAATTTTGGATCATCAGGTACATTGGAGCGTTCAGAATGCCAGTCTCCCTTTGAAACTAAGAAATATTCCAGTGGAGATGATTCGTCACAATAACCTCCAAATGCTGGAAGACAAGATAAAAGACTTGTCTGCAAAATGCAATAAAATATGGTATATGGCAGACGGTGTGTATTCCATGTTTGGTGATTACGCACCGGTAAACGAACTGCTTGCATTGAGCAAAAAATATCCGCAGCTGCAGCTTTATTTTGATGATGTTCATGGAATGAGCTGGAGAGGAAAAAATGGTACAGGATTCGTACTGGATATTTTAAAACAGCTGCCTGAAAATGTTTTTTTAATGAGTACGCTCAGTAAATCATTTGGAGCGAGCGGTGCTGCATTTTTTTGTCCTGATAAAAAACTATACGACAGGATTAGAAATTTTGGAGGACCATTGACGTTCTCTGCCCAGCTGGAACCGGCCTCAGTCGCTGCTGCCTGCGCTTCTGCAGACATCCATCTTTCAGATGAAATTACAATATTACAACAGGAATTGGAACAAAAAATATCCCTTTTCAATGATCTGATCACCAAAAGCACCCTGCCTGTAATAACCCCAAATAATTCACCAGTTTTCTTTTTGGGTACTGCAATGCCCCTGACTGCCTATAAATTAGTACAACGTCTTTTTAATGAAGGTTATTTTGTCAATCCTGGATTGTATCCGGCAGTTCCTGTAAAAAACACCGGTATTCGTATTACGATATCACGAAATAATCGCAATGAAGAAATTAAAGGGCTCACAGAAGCTTTGGAATATCATTATCCTTTAGCACTCGAAGAAACTTCCAATACCCTTAATAAGGTTTCAATGGCATTTGGAATTCCACAGCCTGACTCTCAGGAAAAAGAAAATACGATAAAGCCGGCATTGAATTACCAGTATAAAACGAGTATCAAACAAATTGATGCAGCGTTATGGAATAAGCTCATTGATAAACAGAATATATTTGACTGGGATGGACTGTGTTTTTTGGAGGATGCATTTACAAACTGCAGTGAAATTGAAAATAATTGGGAATTTCACTATTTTATCATCAGTGATAATTTTGGTAATCCAATAGTGGCCACTTTTTTTACTTTTGGACTCTGGAAAGACGATATGCTTGCACCAGTGTCCGTTTCTCTACAGCTTGAAGAAAAAAGAATGAAGAACCCATTTTGCATGACCTCCAAAGTGCTGGGGATGGGATCACTTTTTACTGAAGGGAATCATTGCTATATAAATAAAAAGCATTCCTTATCCAAAGAGGCTTTACTGCTTCTTTTGGAAAAGGCAGAAATGCTGTATCAAGACTTAAATGCTGATATGCTGGTGTTACGGGATTTCGAAGAAAACCAATGGCTTAGTGATCTGTTTCATAATCTGGGTTTTATAAAAATAGCAATGCCACAAACCTGTGTTATCACGGATATAAACTGGAATAACAATCAGGAATTTGCTGCAATTCTTTCCCCACGCTCTAAAAAGCACTTTACCAGAGAAGTATTGCCATATGAAAAAATGTTCCGGGTTATTATCAAAGATCGGTTAACTGATAATGAAGTTGCGCACGCATACAGCTTGTATAAAAATGTAAAAAATAACAATTATGCCGTAAATACCTTCACCTATCCCATTGCTGTCTTTCAAAAAATGGCAGCCCATCCATTTTGGGAATTTATCCTGCTTTATATTAAGGAAGATACAGATCAGGAGCCTGTTGGAGTGCTTTTTTGTTATAAGAATTGTGCACACACTTATGTACCATCACTAATAGGAATGGATTATACAGTATCCAGGAAATACAATTTATACCGCCAACTCTTATTCCAGGGAATTAAACGTGCACAGGAACTGCATTATAAAAGAGTAGAACTTGGAATTACAGCCACATTTGAAAAAAGAAAACTGGGTGCACAGCTAATTTCAAAATTTGCTTACCTGCAGGCTAAAGATAATTTTTCAATGGAATTGCTAAGTACGATGCAAATTGAAAATAAAGCACCTTTATGAGCTGAATTCTTTTAACACCGATATAATTTAGTGGGATTAAAATCGTTTTGTAGAGTTTACTGTATGTTTTGAATATGTTACTGGTGTTAATACTACTAGCAAAAGCCAATCAAAGCCGTTTGAAGCCAAATAATGCCTGAAAACTATTCAGTAACATACTTCTTTATATTTTTACTCTGCTTAGTAAAGTAAAATATAATCCTCTAATGATATACTTATGGCTTCAGAGAATAAAATATCCTATTATTCATTACTATTAAAGGAATTGCTCAACAGCAGCTTTCCTGAGTTATCAGGGGACAAAAAATTCATTGAACAACGCGGGCAGTCAGCTGCTAAAGTGTACAATGATGCCTTTATGGCCGGCAATACAATTGAGCAATGCAATGAGATTGCGCAATATGTATTATTTGAAGGATTACACTTTTCAAAATTCGATACTATATTTAAAATCGTCTGCAACGAGTTTGACACGATCATGGCTGACGAGGAATTGCGCCCATTTGCCTTAAAAATGATGGCTGTCAGCATCCCTGTATTTGAGCAATACCGAATTACGGATGACTTTGCCGACAGCCAGGAATTTGAATTGCTCTACACCGAACTTACCGGCACTATTCAAATCTGGATAGAAGATAATGGGCTACAATAAAAGAGAACATTTAAAAAAGAATATCGAGGCGTTGCAGCTAGTTTTCCTGCTGGAAAAAGAAAAACGCCAAGCTACTGAAACCGAGAGGCAATTGCTCATGAAATATAGTGGTTTTGGTGGTCTTAAATTTGTACTCAATCCAGCTGATAAAGCCAATGATATTGACCGATGGGTAAAATCCGAACAGGATTTATTTGGAATGACTCAGGAACTTCACCACCTATTACGGGAAAACGCACAGGACGAAAAACAATACTATCGTTATGTAGACAGTATAAAAGCTTCTGTCCTGACAGCCTTTTACACCCCGCCTTCAGTCATTGGAGCCATTGCAGATTCCTTTCAGGAAAATCAAATAAATATCGAACGCTTTCTGGAACCATCCGCCGGAACAGGATCATTTATAGAAGCATTCAGGAATGAAAGTCTATCACATATAACGGCATACGAAAAGGAATTCCTCACAGGACAACTATTAAAACAGCTTTATCCTGATAACAACATCCGGATTGCCGGATTTGAAGAAATCCCGAATAAGGACAAAGAAAGCTATGATGTAATTGCCAGCAATATTCCATTTGGAGATGCATCAATATTTGACCTTTCTTATATACGCAGCAAAGATCCGGTTCGCGTACAAGCTGCCCGAAGTATTCATAATTACTTCTTTCTAAAATCCATAGACATGCTTCGGAACGGCGGTCTATTGGCATTTATCACCTCACAGGGAGTTTTGAACAGGGCCAAAAATGAACCCATACGTCAGGCTTTGATACAAAACTGCAATCTGGTTTCTGCCATACGCTTACCCAATAATTTGTTTACCGATTATGCCGGAACCGAAGTGGGGAGCGATTTGATTGTACTGCAAAAAAACAATGCCAAATCAGGACTTTCCCAAAGGGAGCAGCAGTTCTGCAGCACCTATAGCACTTCTGACAATACTTCAAACAGTATGTTATTTGAAAACGTTCAGCATATAGTGCAGACCACATCATACCAAGCAACCGATATGTATGGCAAGCCCGCCTTGATTTATGAACATGAAGGAGGCATTGAAGGAATAGCAAAAGATTTAAAAAGAATATTGTCCGACGATATCTCCAATCATTTGGATTCCGACTTATATAATGGACATAATACCACAGAAATTATTTCTGAAGATTCTATAGCTAAGTCCATTACACCTGTAATTGCCATTAAAAAAGAGGAGTCTGCTACCGATAAATCAATAGTTGAAGTGAATCTTTCAGCAGCTTCACAATTAAGTCTGTTTGGTTTATATGAGAATACGTCTGAGATAAAATACAAACCTCCAAAAAAGAAAACGGTTCATCAATCGAAGCGAAAAACAATGTCACCCATTCAGCAGGGAAATTTGTTCGATATACCCATTAGGCAAAATGATGTAATGCCATCGCTTACAAAAAAGCTCGATAAAGAAATTAAGCCCGTATTGGGAGATTTATTCTCAGATAATGCCGAGCCACAAAATGTAACCACTGCGGAATTACGTATTTATACGGACAAAATACAGTCTTTTTACCGAAAGGATTGTCTGGTGACCTACAAAGGCTATGTCGGCTATCTTACCGCTGTAGATCCCGAAGAACAAAAAGCGGAATTTGAGCCGTTGCCACTTCCTCCAATGCAAAAAATGCGTGCGGAGTCCTATATTCAAATACGTGATGCCTATCTGGAATTGTATCTGAAAGAAGCCGAACAACAAACCGAACACAAATCTGAAAGGGAAACATTAAACCGTCTGTATGATGCCTTTCTCAAAAGATTTGGGAACCTGAACAGCGCAGAAAATATCCAACTTATCAAAACCGATAGTGGCGGAAACGAGATTCCTTATCTGGAACGTGTGGTTGGCGGTGTGGTTCATAAATCCGATATCTTCTACCATCCAGTGAGTTTTTCAGTCAGTACGCTGACAGTCAATAATCCTAATGAGGCATTAGCCGCATCACTCAACAAGTATGGGACTGTCGATTTGGATTATATGTCACGAATCAGCGGGTTATCAGTTGACAATCTCAAAGAGAGTCTGGAAGCACGCATTTTCTATAACCCCTTGGAAAATGAATTTGAAATAGCAGAGAGATGGATTTCAGGAAATGTGGTGGAAAAAGCCCAGGCAGTAAATAACTATTTAGAACAAAATGCTGAAGATCTGCAAGCCCGGGATAGTCTTTCCGCTCTTCAGCAAGCGGTTCCAAGACTTATTGAATTTGAAGAGCTGGATTTTAATTTAGGCGAACGCTGGATACCAACGGGTATTTACAACCATTTTGCCTCTCATTTGTTTGATACAGATGTACGGATTTATTACACGGAAAATACGGATGATTTCTCCATTAAATGCGATAGCAAAAATATCCGTATAACGGAGAAGTATGCTATAAAATCTCAAAGCCGTACTTATGACGGAATTGCATTGCTTAAACATGGTCTAGTCAATACCACACCTGACATTACCAAGAAAGTAATGCATGGCGATCAGGAAATAAAGGTGCGTGATATGGAAGCTATCCAGATGGCCAATACTAAGATTGATGAAATCCGTAGAGCATTTTCTGATTGGCTCTATGCTCAAAATGATGAATTTAAGAAACGTCTTACCGATAAATACAACGATACCTTTAACTGTTTTGTCCGTCCACAATATGACGGCAGCCATCAAGACTTTCCCGGACTAGACAGAAAAGCGCTGGGGATTGAAGACCTGTATTCCAGCCAGAAGGATGCGGTATGGATGATCAAGCTAAACGGAGGAGCCATCTGTGACCACGAAGTGGGCGCAGGAAAAACACTCATTATGTGCACAGCTGCCCAGGAAATGAAACGTTTGGGGTTGACACACAAGCCTATGATTATCGGACTGAAAGCCAATGTTCATGAAATAGCGGAAACCTACCGCAAAGCGTATCCACATGCTAAAATATTATATCCGGGGAAAGAAGATTTTACACCGCAAAAACGTCTGCGTATTCTCGGGGAGATTAAAAATAACAATTGGGATTGTATTGTCCTGACCCATGACCAATTTGGGATGATTCCACAATCACCGGAAATGCAAAAAGAGATATTACAGGCAGAACTCGATAGTGTTGAAGAAAACCTTGAGGCATTACAGTCACAGGGAAAAGAAATATCACGGGCAATGCTCAAGGGGGTTATCATACGAAAACAAAATCTGGAAGTCAAACTCAAAACACTGCAACATGATATTGAAAATCGCAAGGATGATGTAGTCGATTTTAAGATGATGGGTATTGACCATTTGTTGGTGGATGAAAGCCACCGCTTCAAGAACTTGATGTTCAATACCCGCCATGACCGTGTTGCAGGACTCGGTAATATGCAGGGAAGCCAGAAGGCATTGAACCTGCTATTTGCCATTCGCACTATACAGGAACGAAGCGGAAAAGATTTAGGGGCTACTTTTCTTTCTGGAACCACCATCAGCAACTCGCTGACCGAACTATATTTATTGTTTAAATACCTTCGCCCGCAGGCTTTGGAAAAACAAGGTATCAATTGCTTTGATGCGTGGGCAGCTATTTATGCGCGAAAGACTACCGACTATGAGTTCTCAGTAGCCAACAATATTGTTCAGAAAGAACGTTTCCGATATTTTATCAAAGTACCGGAACTGGCTCAGTTCTACTCGGAGATTACGGATTACCGCACAGCAAAGGATATTGGTATAGACCGTCCAGAAAAGAATGAAATACTGCATAATATTCCACCAACCCCCGAGCAGGAGATATTCATCCAAAAATTGATGGAGTTTGCCAAAACGGGAGATGCTGCGCTTCTGGGAAGAGCAAAGCTTACTGCCTCCGAAGAAAAAGCAAAAATGTTAATCGCTACCGACTATGCCCGTAAGATGTCGTTAGATATGCGTATGATCAGTCAAAAGTACGATGATCACCTAGACAGTAAAGCCTCCCATTGTGCAGTAAAGCTGGCGGAATATTATTCTCGATTTAACGCTCAGAAAGGAACCCAATTTGTATTCTCCGATTTAGGTACTTACAAACCAATTGAGTGGAATGTGTATTCGGAAATCAAACGCAAGCTGGTTGAGGATCATAGGATTTCCGCACATGAAATACGTTTTATTCAGGAGGCAAAAACAGACAAGATGCGCAAAGAGTTTATCAGCGCTATGAACGAAGGGAAAATCAGAATATTATTTGGGTCAACCGATATGCTGGGAACAGGAGTCAATGCCCAGAAACGTGCAGTTGCCGTACATCATTTGGACACACCGTGGAGACCGAGTGATCTGTCTCAAAGGGATGGCAGAGCCATTCGTAAAGGCAATGAGATTGCCAAATATTTTGCAGATAACAAGGTTGATGTAATCATTTATGCGGTTGAGAAATCTTTGGACAGTTATAAGTTTAACTTGTTGCACAATAAACAATTATTTATTGATCAGCTCAAAAATAATAGTCTCGGTAAGCGTACCATTGACGAAGGCGGTATGGATGAGAAATCCGGAATGAATTTCTCGGAATATGTCGCCATTCTTTCCGGTAATAACGATTTGCTTGAAAAAGCCAAACTGGAAAAAAAGATTACTTCTTTGGAAAGCGAAAAACAGGCTTTCACCCGTTCCAAGTCTATGTCAAGATATAAGCTCGAAGACTGCATGGCAACCGTTGAAACTGCAAAATCGATGGTGGAGAGATTTTCTGCGGACTGGCAGAACCTTCAAAAACGCATTCGAAGGGATAAAGAAGATACAGTACTAAATCCAATTGAACTGATTGGATTGTCTCCAAATGCAGATATAAAACAAATCGGTGAAAAACTACATTTGCTCGCTGATAAAGCTCGTACCGAAGGACAGTATGAAGAAATCGGCACCTTATATGGTTTTACACTTTTGATAAAAACGGAAATGACACAAAAAGAAGGGATGGACATCCGCGACAACCGTTTTTTTATTCAGGGAGAAGGAAATATAAAATACACCTACAACAACGGGCAGATGGCGACCGATCCTAAACTGGCAGCCATGAACTTTTTAAATGCGCTGGAAAAAATACCAGCACTGATAGAACAGGAAAAGAAAAAGATTAATGCCATTGAAAAAGATATTCCTGTACTTCACGAAGTAGTAAATAGCATTTGGACTAAAGAGAATGCACTTGTGGAACTAAAAAACGAATTGGCAGCACTGGAACGGGCAATACAATTATCAATTACTGCGGAACAACAAATAGAAGATCCTGAACAAAAACTACAAGAAGATCAGATATCACAGCCTATTCAGAAACTGAAAATTTCCTGATTGCAGGACTAATTATCTGTCAGATCCAATTTATCAAACAAATTCGTTTCTAAATTTCCTGCAATAAAGGAATAGGGATAATTTGGATTATTAAGATTATAACCTAAGACAACGACTCCGCGTAAATTCTCTTTACTTTCCAGTTCTAATATCTGGTCTAACACATTATTCCTGGTGGCAGTATCAATATCTTTATAAGGATACCCAACTATTACGTACTGTCTTCTTTCGGGCCCGCAGGTAAGGCTTACCCAATTATGAGGTTTACTCATTTTGCCTCTTACTATGCTACTTTTCAATTCATTTAATTTCTTTTCAAATAGTGCTTGATCTTGTTTTGGTAAGTTTAATAAAATAAAGGATGCCACCAGCCAATTATTACCATTGCTGTTGATATAATTAAGAGTGTCTGACCAATACTGTGTTTTTTGCAAAAAAGGTTTTTTTACCTGTATTCCTCTTCCTTTTCCGATCATATAGGGGTCGAGCTCTTTTGATAATAAAGTAAGATTCAAATAGGTGGAGTTATTGTACTCATCTTCTCCTATATTAAAACCATTTTTTAAATAAAAACCAAATAAATCAAGCTCATCACCTTGAAAGTTAACATGGGCTTCAAACTCCCTTCTTCTTGAAAGATAATGTACTTTCTCACTTTGTAAAGGAAGGATATCAAAGATAACTTCAAGATCTGTGAAACTTATTGATGGTGCTAATTCTTCTAATTTATGTGTGACCACTTTTGCTTCAATAAGTTTCTTTAAATTACATCCAATTGATCCTAAATTAGACAGGGTCACTCCAAGTGGAACATAGTAATTTATCAGATTGGAATCAAGCTCATTTTTCGCGCCCGATTTGGTCTTAAAAATATGTAATTTTTTATTATTCTGCAGGTAATTCTTAAACCTTATAGCTTGCTCAGATGGTGCCACCACTAAATCCTTCAGTGTTTGAAATAATCGTTCAGGCGCACCACGTTTTGCCGGATTACTTACCGTTCCGGATTTAGCTTCAACAATTATAGCGAAATCTTCAATTAACACAATCAGATCATTCTCAAATATTTTGTTAGTTGTTGGGCAAGTCCATAAACTTCCACTAAAAATTTTTGCATCAGGAAATGCATCTTTAAAAAGTTTCTCTATCTTTTCTTCCAGGTATTTTCCTTTTTCCTTAATATAAACATCTTTAAGGGTTTTCTCTTTCACAATAAAACTTTCAAGTAAATCAATTCCCAGATGCGAGAATAAAAAAGGCACTGCAGAAAAATACTTATTCTCATCAAGCCTTATAAAAGGTTTTGAATGAATTGGATTATTTAAAAAAACATGGTTTTTGTCTTCGTTAGATAAGTCCCCAAAACGATATGCCAGCGGATCAAAAATTCGGCTTATATCTTCGTTGCTCAGCGAAACATTTGTTAAGGCTTTAATTTCTTCAAAATCAATAGTGAAAATATCTTTAAGTTTTAAATCCGAATGCTCTATAAAGAAGCTTTTTAACATTTGCAGATTCTTTCCGAATTCTTCCCATAAATTCAATCTTGATAGAGCATTAGTTGGGCTAACACCTGGCATATTATTTTCATATGCATCAAATACTGCATTAAAGTTCTTAGCTATAATTGCCGGGCGGATATTATTCTTATGTGCATTAAGTTTTTTGGTACTTAGATCAGCCAGACCAAATAAAACATCAAGAAATACTTCAGGCTTAAATCCTAATTTATCTTCGAACTTAGCACTTATACTAGCTGATAACTCATAAGCAATTTTTTGCATTTGTCCCTCATATGCCCAATTACGAACTGCAAGAGTATTATGCATCATTTCCAATCTTAACATCACAGGACCAAATTCTTCCTCAGTTGTTGCTTTATTGGAAAGTTTAAAATAGGCAAACGATTGATGTTGATTTAAATCTTGTAATAATTTTTTAAAATCCTCTTCTTTTTCATTTAATGGCATTGCACTAAGAGTCCTCTCTTGATATAAGGAATAACACTGTAGAATCTCTAAATAAAACATATGAAAATCTAGTCTACCATCAATTGCTTCTTTATCTATTCCTTCTTTTTCAGCAATAAAATAAAAAACGCAAAAAGAACATAAGTATAGAGGATCATAGTCTTTAAAATACTCTTGCAATTTTTGAAACTCAATTTCAAATTCGATAGTCGATCTTTCAGCTAGTTCTAAAAATGGTTTTATTCTTTGCTCAAAACTTATTTCTTCTTGAAAAGGATTGTCAATTCTGTAAAGATTTTGTGTAACTGCTTCGTAAGGT
Source organism: Flavobacterium chilense (assembly GCF_001602525.1). Taxonomy (GTDB): domain Bacteria; phylum Bacteroidota; class Bacteroidia; order Flavobacteriales; family Flavobacteriaceae; genus Flavobacterium; species Flavobacterium chilense. The sequence continues at coordinate 379,550 of NZ_LSYT01000001.1, read as the reverse complement.
TTATATTTTTTCTTAGAAGATTTATTTTTTTTTACAATCTTTCTCTTACGGCTTACTGGCATAGTACAATTATTATATATTAAAAGAGCTTAAATATATAATAATTCATCAACAAATCTTAAGTTTTTGAATCATAGATGAACTTATAATAGCAATTATTTATCAATTTAATTCTAAAATATTTAGTTGGTTATTGAATATAGAATTTTTATGTCAAAGGTTTTGATTCTATTCATCTTTACTTTTTTTATCAGTTGTTTTTGGTATTAAATGCTGCAGTTTCGGATCGTTCTTAATCCGTTCCAGTTCATCTGCCACTATTGAGACAATATCCAGTTTGATTTGTTTGTAATTGGCCTCAATTTCAGCCTTCATCCTATCTTCTCCTTCTTCATTTACAAATGAAAGTATTTCTGGGATTTTCTGGTATGTTTTAGTTTCAGCAGCCACTTTCTCATTATCGACCACAATCTCCGCATGAAAGATCTTTTGTTCGATACGCTCCTCAAAGTTATCGGAAACTGCCCCAACAAACATTCCTTGTGTAAGGGTTGATATTTTGGAAGCGGGAATTAGGCTTTCCAGCTGCGTGGAAATAGAAGTTGATTTATCATTCCGATTGATGGTCATACTCTGACGCTGCTGCAGTATTTTTCCGAAGCGTTCCGAAAGGCTTTTAGCTGTTTCCCCGACAACCTGACCGCTGAATATATTCCCTACGGTATTCTGAATTACCTTACTTTCTTTATCCCCATAATCTCGGGTCAATTGGGAGTAATCCTGAAATCCCAGACATACCGCTACCTTATTGCTCCTTGCCGTAGCAATCAGATTGTCCAGGCCCCTGAAGTAAATTGTGGGAAGCTCGTCAATGATTACCGAACTTTTGAGCTGTCCCTTTTTATTGATGAGTTTTACGATTCGTGAATTGTACAAACCCAATGCAGCGGAATAAATATTCTGCCTGTCGGGATTATTGCCAACGCAAAGGATTTTTGGAGCTGCAGGATTGTTGATGTCCAATGAAAAATCATCACCGGTCATTACCCAATAAAGACTTGGAGATATCATACGTGACAATGGTATTTTTGCTGATGCTATCTGGCCTTGTAATTGGTCCTGAGCACCTCCCTGCCAGGCATCCATAAACGGCGATAGATAATTTTCCAGTTCGGAATAGGTGGTTAAAATGGTAAAAACATCTGCGTATTTTTTATTAAGCAGTTCAATAGCATGAGGAAATGTACAATACTTTCCATTATCATAAATTTTCAAAAACCAGATGATAGCCGCCAAAAGAATAATCGGGCTTTCGACAAAGAAATCACCCTGTTTTTGAATCCACGAACGATTCAGGTTCAGCATAATAGTATAGGCTGATTCGTAAGCATCAGATATGTCAGTCATAAAATCAGGATTGATCGGATTGCATCGATGGCTTCTTCTGGGATCATCAAAATTGATGACGTAAAACTTTGGTTTGACTTTGTATTTGTCGGTATGTTGTAATAGATGGTTGTAGGCAATGGTAGAAAGGTCATCAAATTTGAAATCATAGATATACATCGAAAAACCTTTCTCGATTTGCTGTTTAATGTAGTTGTTTACAATGGCATAGGATTTACCAGAACCAGGGGTGCCTAATACGATAGTTGCGCGGAAAGGATTTACAATATTTATCCATCCATTGTGCTGTTTTTTGCGATACCAGAATTTAGTAGGCAGATTTATGGAATACTCATTTTGCAGCAACCGGGTTTCCTGCATGAAACTTTCGTTTTCCGTATTAAATACATCCTCCATCAGGTTATTTTTGAGTAACCTGCTCATCCATACACCTGCCATTAGCAGTGAAATATACCCCAAACTCAGGGTAAAAACATATAAAAATACGGCCATTTCAATGGGTAGTCTGAGTAATGGCGTATTGAGGAAGAAAAAAATAAAGCCTATTACGAGTGCTGTATAGATTTTGCTCCAGGTAATCTTTTCATTTTTAACCCCCTTACTGCCCAAACAACTTAATGCCAGAAGAACCAAAGCAAATAGTTTCGTATACAGCGTGTGGGAAAACAGTCCTGCTGTGCGCTGAAAGTTTCCCAATATTTTATCAATTACAGATAATGTCCATTGTTCTTCTTTGAAGAACTCGTAACAAAACCAATAGCAGTGCATCAGTACTAATAAAATACTGACTGCTCTCATAAACTCCATAATTTTGGCTAATCCTCTTAAGTCATCTTCTCCCTGCATTTTCTAATTATTAAATGTTTGGGCGTGAATTTAAAGGCTTTGCGGCATGGCTATAAAAATGTGGCAGGCATTGGAAGTGCGTGGCAGTGTTTGGCGCTCAAGTGGTTCCAATCATGCTTAGATTTTAAATCGCTTTTTTTATTAAATTTATAGTCCTGAAAATTATTTTTGGTATCTCAGATCAACATTAAAGAAAAATAATATGAATTACTATAATCCTCATATGGATCCAGGTGAAAGTGAACAAGAATATGAGGCGCGGAAAACTGAAGAAAGTAAATCTGCAACAGGATTAATGTTTGGCATTGCCGGGGTTTTTATTTTCGTCTTAAAAATGGCTGCAATTTTCGGCATGTTCTTTTATGCCGGATTCTTGCTGTCGCAAAAGTTGTGGGGAGAAGAAACTAACAAAGTCAAATTTTGGGTTTTCTCTCTATTATTTACCTATCTTATTTTCTGCATCATTTATTTCTTTAAAGGAACTATCATCGGATTGCGCGCAAACAACCGTAAGTTATGGATATTACCATGGGTAATCTGCGTGTTATTATGCTGTATTGTCCCTGCATTTATAGTAAAATCAGTAGTTGCTGGTATGTTTCATGTGAGGGATAGACAAGGTATGCTGTGCGTAGGGCTTAGTTGGGCAGCATTTATACTGTTTTCATTATACGTCTATGATATCTATAAGTTCAAAACACCAACTGTTCCGAAGGTTTTGCATTGGAGCTATGCTTGGGGATTGAAATTGTCTTTATAACCGAAAGTTATAACGAATAACGAACCTATTGGCCTCTCTTACGTTTCTTTTTCTTTTTCATCTTATTGGCAAAATCCTGTTCCTGGTAATCTTCTCCCTGAGCTTCCGGCAATAACCCGCCAAAACCTTCTATACTATTATGGATATCGTTAGATTGAATAGTACTTTGATTACTTAGAAAATCAAATAAATCGTGAGGCTTCTCAGCTGGTAGACTTTCCGATACTGTTTTGATTAAAATTGTTTTGGTATCCTCACTATTTTTAATTTCCGGTTGTAGCCCATTATTCCACCAGTCGTTAAATATATTCGCTGAAAATTCTTTTCCCAAACGCGAACCGTTCCATACCGATTTGGAATTATGATCTATGAATGTAATTCCATAAATACGTCCCATATCATTTTTGCGAGTAATCACATTAATGCCTTTTTCAGTCAGCTGTTTTTTAAGGTCCTGTTCGTCAATGGCCGCCCGCAGGGTTGTTTCAATTGTTTTTCTAATTGTAAGTCTCGCATCACTTTCTTTAAGTGCCACTTTGGACGCTGCAAAATGATTTTGAAGTTCAATGTATCCTGCGCCTTTTCCAAAAAGAGACGCTTTAAACGGGTTACTTGATTTTTCTCCATTTTCGTTCAAGGCAACGTAGACTAGCCCTTGTTTGAGCTTTCCGTGCAGTTCACCCTTAACCTCTTCTGCAGTAATATTAAACAGAGACAGCAAAGCATTGTATTCGCCCAAACTTTGGAACTGATAGGATTTGGGCAGATACCTTACTACTGAAGCGATCTGGCTTTTAATGTCATTGGTCTTGTAATCTACCGGGCGAAATGCTTTTTCGTTTTGTTTGTATGTTGCGTCTGTTGCACAGGCTAATCCATATTTTCGTTCCAGATCACGACATATATCCATTGAACGTTTACGCTCATAACTGTCCGAAATTTTCCTGCCTTCTTCGTCTATGCAAACCGAAACGATATGGATATGGGTACGTTCAATATCAGTATGCTTGAACACTACGTAGGGCTGCTCGCCGTATCCCATTTTTTGCATATACTCCTGTGCAATAGCATTAAATTTTTCATCACTGACATTATCTTTTGGGTCTGGATTAAGAGAAATATGCAGAACCATTTTTTCTGTTTTACGATTCGCCAGCAAATAAGGTTCAAAAGAGCCCAGCAGCTGGGCTACAGAATAATGTCCGTCAGGAGTTTCCTGCATCTTATGGGTAAAGAGAATTTCCCCATTTTCCTTCTCGACTTTTAGCTGATTATAGTTAAGTACGCCTGTCAAGTTTTGTCCTCTGCCAATTTTAGCTACCATTTTACTTGTTGTTTTTAATATATTTTGCTTCAAATTCTCCGGTAATCTGAATGATTTTTTGACATAATACTGCCATTTCAGCTGTATGCTTTTCGAGTTTATAGAGATAAGCGGCCGCTTTTTTCTCGGAGAAATTGCGATAAAGCAGTTTTACGATTTGGTTATAATTAACTCCAACGCTCCGGAATTGTCCATACAAAGTGGTTAACCGCATATAATAATCCATTGCAGCTTTATCGATTTTGACTGTTTTAATGGTCTTCTGAAAGATGCAGGCAGTGATAAAATGTGCCATTACATTCATTTGGGACTGTTCAAAAAGAGAAAGAAAACGGGCGTTTTCTTCCGCATTCAATGATATGGAATAGCGAAATATGGCAGGATCCTTTTTAGGATTACGCCCTGATTTGCGGGGTTGTCTGTTATTATTTTGATCCATAATAAATCCAATTATAATTTTATAAAACATCGACTTTGGAGAAATGTTTTCCAGCCCCCGGCGGGGCAAGTTGTTTTGAGCAGCGGAATTCATTTCTAGCAGCTCAAAACACAACTTGCTCCTTTCTGGTGAAAGGAAAATCCGCTCTTTCAGGCGGATTAAAGTAAGCAGGGAAAACGGCTTTTGGCCGTTCATTTTCTCACCCGATATGGCATAATGCTTTTTCATAAGCATGTTAGTGAAAATCATTTTACAAAGTAAAGTGCTCTTTATAAGAGTAATGCAATGTGTTGCAGTGCCATAAACAGCCTTTGAATGCCAAGGACTGTCGCATTAATAAAAGCACATAGATAACTACATTCCTTTGTACAAGAAAGCAGATGCAGGTAGGCAGCAGGATTGCAAGGTAGTTTTAGAACTACCTCTGTATTTATCTACAGAGCAGTGTAGATATTGAAATTGGAATGTAGATAAGCTGCTAATTGTGTTTATAAGTATAAAGAAAAGCAGCTTGCTGATTACCCACCTACAGATTGGTCTATATGTACGCAGATGTAATTGAATAAATATCTCAATATGCGTAGTGCTATCTCAAAGGGTATTACTATAGCGAGGCAGTTGATTAGGATAATACAAATGTAATGAGTTACGCAGTTCGATACAAAACTACCCGTGTATAGGAATAGACAAAGATTTACCTGCCTGATTACTTACATAGTTACATAAGTATTAATAATTAAAAACAATAAAAATGGAAACAAAAAACAAACCCGTATTTATCGCCTTTTCTTCTCAAAAGGGAGGCGTAGGGAAAAGTACTTTTACAACACTTGCTGCCAGCACGCTTCATTATCGTTTAGGTTACAATGTTGCAGTATTCGATGCCGATTTTCCACAACTCAGCTTAATGAAAATGAAAGCCCGGGACTTGGCAATGGTCATGGAAAATGAGGTTTTAAAAAGAATAGCCTATACGCAGTTTACCACGATTAACAAAAGAGCCTATCCAATTATCCAGCATAAAGCCGAAGGCGTTTTGGAGGCAGCAAATGATTTTTTAGAATCCTCAAAAGTTCCAATAGACGTGATTTTTTTTGATCTTCCCGGTACGGTAAATACACCTGGCATTTTGAATGCCCTGGCAGGGATGCATCACATTTTTACCCCAATTACTGCTGATCGTTTTGTGATGGAAAGCACCCTTGTTTTTACACAGTTGATGCGGGATATCATTATGAAAAAAGGTGAAACGTCCATTAAAAGTGTTAATCTTTTCTGGAATCAGGTAGATGGCAGGGAACGCTCCCCTTTATATGATATCTATAACAAACTTATCGATGATTTGGGATTTAGCCTTATGCAGTGCAGCATCATGAACAGCACCCGTTTTCGAAAAGAAAGCGAACTCGATGCAAAGTCTGTTTTCCGCTCCACTTTAATGCCTCCTGACAAACACTTGATGAAGGCCTGCCGGTTAGATCAGTTTATGGAAGAATTTTTAAACATTGTTCAATTATAATGCTATGGAAAAAGATAACAAGAAAAAAATCACGCCAGAGATCGACGAGGCGCTTATGATGGATATAATGGCAGATGGCGTTAAAAAGGAAGGATTAACCCCTCCGCTGGAAGAACACAAAACTTCACCAGAGCTGCTGCAGGAAAAGTCTTTGATAAAGGAGCGCACAAGAATGAAACGAGGAACCGATGCCGATTATGAAGCCATTTTTTTTAAGAAGACTCATACCAATGCGCGAGATGGCAAAACGGTCTATATACAACCTGATTTTCATGAAAAATTATCGCGGATCGTTCAGGTTATCGGTGAGGACAAGCTCGCGATTTATGCCTATCTGAATAATGTACTGGAATATCATTTTCAGGAATTTGGAGAACAGATTACAAAAAGTTTTAATGAGAAATACAAACCTATTTTATAAACTAGCCATGAAGATAAAAATTAAAATCCAAGAGACAGGTAAAGAACAATTTCAAAAATTGTTTATGATCAATCGCTTTCCCTCAGGACGAAGCGGAAAAGTTGTATATCTGCGTCCTGAGTACCATGAGCGTCTGCTGCGCATTGTTCAATTGTCACGGGAAGAAAAAATTACGCTCTATTCCTATATTGACAACATTATGGAACATCACTTCAGGGAATTTGGGGAAGAAATCACAGCTTATTTCAATGAACGCAACAAACCAATTCTTTAATTATGGAAACAATTATTGTAATATGCCTGTTGATAATTATTGTCCTGCTGGTAAAGGATAAAGTTCTTATCAAGAAAAAGACAAAGCAAAAGTCGTCTCAGGCAAAAGTCAATCCGAACCTGCCCGATATTATGGGGCAACCCAAGCCCTTAAGAAGCCTTTCAGTGCCAAATACTACCAATGAAAGCCAAATACAGGAACAAGAGATAAATCGCTATAATTTTGAGATTGAATGTAACGAAAATGAAAACGTTGGTATTCAAATTCCGCAAGAAGAACTAGATGACGTTTTTGGAAATATGCCTGATTTGGAGGAAGAAGAAGAAGAATGGAACAGGTATAGAATATCCAGTGGAAATAACGGTTTTGCTCAAGGGGTTACCTTTGAAGAACTAAGCTCCGTGGGGATGCTGCTGCAAAAGGAAAAATTGGAGCCGTCCCAAAAGGAAACAGCGGCGCTCATAGTCCAGAAAATACAGGGAACCGAATTATTTATCCTGCTGGAGAATTCTATGGAGGACGCTTCCCGAAAAATAGCCGAGCTATTGGACAGCAGCCTTTTTTCTGAAACTGATTTTGGTTCTTCTACTTTGCGGAAAAATGATTTAAGTGAATTTGATATCGGGGACTTTGTCTGAAAAGATAAGTCCCCTTTATTTTATAACGAAAAATAAAGTATATGATGGAAAGAGAACTGCCGGTTATTACTATTGAAGGTACCGACTTTATAGTAGATGTAAACAAACTTGAGCTTATTGAAAAGGCCAATCATAAAAATGTTATACCGTTTGAAGATATGCGTGATGTCGGCGATGGCTATACTTTTGAATACAACCTTAAGAATAAAAACCTTCCAGGGATGTTTCACAATGAAAGCACAATGGTCAGGATTCCTGAATTTATTATTCTAGATCCAATCGGCATGGCGAATAAATACAACTATCCTGTGAACGAGATAATGGATAAATCAGATTTTGGCCTTATGGTAGATCAGCAGGCTTTTGATCTGCGGGTAAACAAAGGAATGCTACCTACTGTGGATATCGCCGGACATACCTTTTATGTTGATATTAGAATGGATAAGCTTCGTCCAAAAGACGATTTCCTTTCCAATGGTATTGTATTCTCGGATATAGAAACATACTACGATTTAGAAAAAAGGACCTACACCATTCCTTATAATCCCAAGACACACGAATTTCAGGAACCTGATTACCTAAATATAAAAGAACTTCCTAAAGATTTAATCGCAGTCAGATTTCCCTCTGAAAGATTACTCGACAGAATTGGCTGGAACAGAAAATATGGATTTGAGATTAGGCACGGTCTGGTACGGCACGGTTTAAAATTGCAGTTTGCGGCAAAGAATATTCCTTGGAAAAACACTTTTCTTGTTGATCTGATTAAAAGCAATCTAAAAGCAGAAAAGAAGCAGGAAAAAGCTACTGAGAAAAAAACATCTAATCCAGCCAAAACAAATAAAGGCCGAAGAATATAATTCTGTAATTCCAAACTTTCAAACGTCAAACATAAAATGTTTGACGTTTTTTTTATGCTCAAACACTCAAAATAATGCCACTGATAGCCAAGTAATTCCACTGACTGCCAATTTGTTACAACGACTTGATTTCCATAAGATATTTGTCCCGATAACCTGCAAGGCGCAGGTATAAATGAGAAATTTAACTCGGTTTAATCATGAAAAAACAAAGAAAAAAAATCCTGCCGACAGCAGTGGTAATGCTGGCAGGTTTCGGAGCACTTGCCCAGGGAAATGGTACGGCGGGCATCAACGAAGCAACCCAAATGGTAACTTCTTATTTCGACCCCGCCACACAGCTTATCTATGCCATCGGGGCTGTAGTCGGTCTTATCGGCGGTGTAAAAGTGTACAACAAATTCAGCAGCGGAGATCCCGATACGAGCAAAACCGCTGCAAGCTGGTTTGGGGCCTGTATCTTCCTGATCGTAGCGGCTACCATCTTGCGTTCCTTCTTCCTTTAAAACTGATATATGAACAATTACAATATCAACAAAGGCATCGGAAGAACGGTCGAGTTTAAAGGTTTGAAAGCACAATACCTGTTCATCTTCGCAGGCGGACTTCTAGGGACACTTATCCTGGTCATGATACTTTACATGGCTGGGGTCAATTCTTATATCTGTTTGTTTCTGGGAGCTGGCGGTTCTTCACTAATCGTATGGCAGACCTTTTCCCTGAACAAAAAGTATGGAGAACACGGACTCATGAAAGTGGGCGCGAAAAAAAGACATCCCCGCTACATCATTTGCCGCAAGCCTGTACATCGCTATCTAAGAATCACTTCTAAACCTGATGCCTTATGAGAAACACAGCAAAGACAACAACGCTGGAAAGTAAATTTCCACTCTTGGCAGTAGAGAACAATTGCATCCTGTCAAAGGATGCGGATATCACGGCCTGTTTTGAAGTGCGTTTGCCGGAGCTCTTTACAGTTGCATCTGCGGAATATGAAGCCATTCATTCCGCCTGGCATAAGGCTATCAAGACTTTGCCAGACTTTACGGTAATCCACAAACAGGATTGGTATATCAAGGAAAACTACGCACCTGATATGACACAGGATGACCAAAGTTTTTTGGCGAAATCCTATCAGCGTCATTTTAATGAGCGTCCGTTCCTGAATCATTACTGCTACCTGTTCCTGACTAAGACCACCAAGGAAAGGATGCGTATGCAGAGCAATTTCTCTTCGCTATGCAAAGGTTCGCTCATACCAAAGGAAATCAGGGACAGGGAAGCGATTCATCGTTTTATGGAAGCCGTCTCACAGTTTGAGCGTATCATTAACGACAGCGGACTTATCAGACTGAACCGCCTTAGTGAAGAAGACATTGTAGGCGAAGAAGGAAAACAGGGATTACTGGAACAATACCTAACGCTTTCGAGGGAAGCCGCGACACCGATGCAGGATATTGTACTGGGCGCTGAAGAGGTTCGTATCGGAAACAAAAGGCTGTGCCTGCATACCTTGTCCGATACAGATGACCTGCCCGGAACCGTTTCGGCAGATACCCGTTATGAAAAACTTTCTACCGACCGAAGCGATTGCCGTTTGTCATTTGCTGCACCTGTTGGACTCTTGCTGAATTGCAATCACATTTACAATCAATACCTGTTTTTGGATAACAGCGAAGAGAGCCTTCAGAAGTTTGAAAAATCCGCTAGAAATATGCACTCTTTGGCTCGTTACAGCCGTGCCAACCAGATCAACAAAGAGTGGATAGAAAAATACCTGAACGAAGCACATTCATTTGGTCTTTCTTCCATCAGGGCACACTTCAACATTATGGCATGGTCGGATGATCCGGGGGAACTCAAACAGCTAAAAAATGATACAGGGAGTGCACTGGCGCTAATGGAATGCAAGCCACGACACAATACGACCGATACCGCTACGCTGTATTGGGCAGGAATGCCGGGCAATGCCGGAGATTTTCCAAGCGAGGAAAGTTTTTACACCTTCATAGAACCTGCTTTGTGCTTCTTTACGGAAGAAACGAATTACCACAATTCACCATCACCGTTCGGTATCAAGATGGCTGACAGGCTCACAGGCAAACCCATCCATCTGGATATTTCTGATTTGCCGATGAAGCGTGGGATTATTACAAACCGGAACAAATTTATACTAGGTCCATCGGGAAGCGGTAAATCTTTTTTCACTAACCATATGGTAAGACAATATTACGAGCAGGGCGCACACGTACTGCTGGTTGATACCGGCAATTCCTATCAGGGATTGTGTGAACTCATCAAAGGAAAAACCAAAGGCGAAGACGGCGTGTATTTTACTTATACGGAAGACAATCCTATTGCTTTTAATCCTTTCTATACCGATGATGGTGTGTTCGACATTGAGAAGCGTGAAAGTGTCAAGACTTTGATACTGACACTCTGGAAACGTGATGATGAGCCGCCTACAAGATCTGAAGAAGTGGCATTGTCTAATGCGGTAAGCGGCTATATCGAACGCATCAAGCACAATGAGGCATATCCTTCATTCAATGGATTTTACGAATATGTTCAGGGTGATTACCGCAAGGTGCTGGAAGGAAAACAGGTAAGGGAAAAAGACTTTGATATTGCCAATTTCCTTAATGTTTTGGAGCCCTACTACAAAGGAGGTGAATACGACTACCTACTCAATTCCGATAAGCAGTTAGACCTGCTTTCCAAGCGATTCATCGTTTTTGAGATCGATGCCATTAAAGATCATAAAATCCTCTTTCCAATCGTGACCATCATTATTATGGAAGTCTTTATCAATAAGATGAGAAGGCTCAAAGGTATCCGTAAGTTGATACTGATTGAAGAGGCTTGGAAAGCCATCGCCAAGGAAGGAATGGCAAATTACATAAAGTATCTTTTCAAGACTGTCCGTAAATTTTTTGGGGAAGCTATCGTAGTCACGCAGGAAGTGGATGACATCATCCAATCGCCCATTGTAAAAGAAAGTATCATCAATAATAGTGACTGTAAAATCCTGCTTGACCAGCGCAAGTATATGAACAAGTTTGATGATATACAAGCAATGCTTGGTCTGACCGATAAGGAAAAAGCGCAGGTACTTTCCATCAATATGAACAACGATCCCTCACGGTTCTACAAGGAAGTATGGATTGGACTTGGCGGAACACACTCTGCGGTTTATGCTACAGAAGTTTCCGGTGAGGAATATCTCGCCTACACCACCGAAGAAACCGAAAAACTGGAAGTGACGCAGCTTGCAGCAGAACTGGACGGCAATGTAGAACTGGCCATCAAGCACATCGCAATGAGGCGACGCGCGAAAGAAAATCAACAATGATTACTAATTTAAAAATCGAAGAACAATGAAAAAAATACTGTTTATGGTGTATACGGCGCTTATCCTTGCCGTTGCACCGTCCGTAAAAGCACAATTTGTAGTAACCGATCCGGCCAATCTGGCCTCGGGTATTCTCAACAGCGCTAATGAGATAGTGCAGACCTCTAACACGGTGTCCAATGTCGTAAAAAATTTCAAGGAAGTAGAAAAAGTGTACAAACAGGGCAAGGAATACTACGACAAACTCCAGTCGGTAAACAATCTGGTTAAAGATGCACGCAAAGTACAGCAGACTGTACTGCTGGTAGGTGATGTATCGGAAATGTATGTAAAGAATTTTGGCAAAATGATGAATGACCCCAATTTTTCTGCCCAGGAATTGGCAGCTATTGCTAATGGCTATTCGGCTCTTCTGGGTGAGAGTACCGAGCTGCTGAAAGAACTCAAACAGATTGTAAATTCCTCCAGTCTGTCCCTGAATGACAAAGAGCGTATGGATATTATTGATCGTGTGTACAAAGAAGTCAAAGAATACCACAGCCTTGTGCGCTACTATACCAATAAGAATATTTCGGTAAGCATTCTAAGGGCAAAGAAGCAGAACAATACCAAAAGAGTGCTTGAACTCTATGGAACTTCAAATCAAAAATATTGGTAAGCCATGGAATTTAATAACCTTCACCATGTCCTTCGCTCCTTGTATGATGAGATGCTCCCGCTGTCCGCCGATATGGCGGCAGTGGCCAAAGGCCTTGCCGGGCTGGGTGCTTTATTCTATGTGGCACTAAAGGTTTGGCAGGCTCTCAGCCGGGCCGAACCAATCGATGTGTTTCCGCTCCTGCGTCCATTTGCCCTAGGACTGTGTATTATGTTTTTCCCGACAATGGTATTGGGAAGTATCAATTCGGTCTTAAGCCCTGTGGTTACAGGAACCCACTCCATCCTCGAAGATCAGGTACTTGACCTGAACGAGTTACAGTCAAAAAAAGACCAGCTCGACCACGAAGCAATGATCCGTAATCCGGAAACTGCTTATATGGTGTCGAATGAAGAGTTTGACAAAAAACTCGATGAATTGGGTTGGTCGCCCGCCGATGTAGGCACAATGGCAGGAATGTATATGGACAGAGAAGCTTATAAGATAGAGAAAGCCATAAAGGAATGGTTTCGCAATCTGCTGGAAATACTCTTTCAGGCCGCGGCACTTGTCATTGACACTATTCGGACCTTTTTTCTGATTGTCCTTTCCATACTCGGACCAATAGCCTTTGCCATATCAGTCTGGGACGGATTTCAGTCCACACTCACACAGTGGCTTTCCCGATACGTTAGTGTGTATTTATGGCTTCCGGTAGCAGATTTGTTCAGCTCGATGCTAGCTAAAATACAATCCCTGATTATTGAGAGGGACATTGAAATGCTTGCCGATCCGACATTCATCCCTGATACTTCAAACACCGTTTATATAATCTTTATGATTATAGGTATTGTGGGCTACTTCACCATTCCGACGGTAACAGGCTGGATTATTCAGGCAGGAGGAGCAAACAACTTTGCACGTAATGTTAACCAAACGGCGATGAAAACCGGAAATATTGCCGGAGCCGGAACGGGTTCCGCAGTAGGTAATATCGGTGGCAGGCTGATAAACAAATAAAAATAATTAATCACAGAAGAAAATGGAATTTAAAACGCTAAGAAATATCGAAAATAGTTTCAGCCAGATACGCTTGTATGCCATTGTGTTTGCCGTGCTCTGTGCAGGTGTCGCAGGATATGCCGTATGGCATTCCTACCGTTTTGCAGAACAGCAACGGCAGAAAATCTATGTACTGGACAATGGTAAATCACTCATGCTGGCACTCGCGCAGGATGCATCGATCAACCGTCCGGTAGAAGCACGGGAACACGTCAGACGTTTTCACGAACTGTTTTTTACGCTCGCCCCCGACAAAAATGCCATTGAAAGCAATATGAAAAGGGCTTTCAATCTTGCTGATAAAAGTGCCTTTGATTATTATAAGGACCTTTCGGAAAAAGGGTATTACAACCGTATTATATCGGGTAATGTGCAGCAGCGCATCGAAATAGATAGTGTGTCCTGCAACTTCGAGACCTATCCCTACACCGCCCGTACCTATGCCAAACAGTTTATCATCCGTTCGAGCAATGTGACAAAACGCAGCCTTATTAGTTCCTGTTATCTCGTAAACTCCGTTCGTTCAGATAACAATCCGCAAGGTTTTAATATTGAAAAGTTTGCAGTACTAGAAAACAAGGATATAGAGATCATTGAACGCTAAAAATCAAGATTATGAAACAATTACTCGATTTAGACACATTCACAAAAGCCCTAATCGATAAGGGTTACGATGGCTACTTCCAAACACAAGCCGCCTATGGAGACAAAATAAAAGACAGCATCAACAGGTTTTTGGAAGCTTGTGATAAAGGAATGGATAAACCAAGACTACACAACATCCTTATGCTGAAAACTTACCTGCAATGGAATGGTGAGGATAAGCCAAAGGTTGAGTGTTATATCTGGGTAAAGCATGAAGACGGTCTTTTCGATGTAGAAAAAATGAATATTGAAAGAACAGACCAGTATGGACATTCACTGAAAAAATCTGAACTGACAAATCTTACAATGAGGTTAGTTCCTACACTGGAAGAAGCTATTGACCAAGTGTCCGAAAAACTTAATATACAGCTTTCTTCCCCAAAAAGAGGATTTAGAATGTAACAGCTTAAAAATTGAGAAGCATGAAAAAATTAAGAGCAAATATGGACAAATGGTTTTATAGGCTGGATGAACGATGGCGGGCATTGCCCATTAGGATACAGCATAAATACATGATGTACTTTTTCGCCGCTTACCTAATTCTCACAATAGGAGTACTATTTAAAGTATGGTATGATGCCGCAAAGCCAGATAACAATATGGTCATTGGGCATATTGAAAACCCTGTCCTGAAAAAGAAAGAAATTCCTGCAGTCTTGCAGGACACATTATCAACAATTTTAAAAAATAGGATTTATGAAAGAAAATGAGAACAAAAAGACGGTTGTTCGGGTTACGGAAGGAAACCCGGCGGCAACCGCTGAGGTACTGCAAGACAGTGCGCAGAATAAAGCCGATAAATTGAAAAAGCCATTAATATTTTGCTTGATGGGTATTGTTTTTGTTGGTTGTATGTACCTCATCTTTAAACCGTCAGAAGACAAGAAGGAAATTGAGAACATCGGTATTAACGATGCGGTTCCCGAGGCTACCGACGCTGGAATGCAGGCAGATAAGCAAAAGGCTTATGAACAGGAAATGCTAGAACAGAAGGAAGCTGAAAAACGCAGTGTAATGACAACACTTTCTGATTATTGGAATACCGATAGCACAGAAGATACAACAGATCAGTCGATTGATGAGAAGGAGAACTATGATAGCAAAAAATCTGGTGAAGACAGCAATCCGACAGTTAACAGCTACCGGAGCGCACAAGCTGCATTAGGTTCTTTTTATCAGGATGACAATCGTGAAACGATGGAGCTCCGCAGGCAATTGGACGATTTGAAAGAACAGCTGGCAGAAAAGGATATGCCTAAAACAGCAACCGTAGACGACCAATTGGAATTGATGGAAAAGTCCTATCAGATGGCGGCGAAGTATCTTCCGACAGGTGCCAATTCACCGGAAGTTGTGCCTGCCAAGGATGCAGCTGCATCTCCAAAGATCTCCACGCAAAAAGAAGATTTTGTAACGTTCACTTCAGCCAAAAAAAATATTGTATCGGCCTTATACCGTGAGCCTTCAGACAGTACTTTTTTAGCCAATTGGAGCGAAACAAGAAACAGAGGATTTTATACAGCAGGTTCTACCCAGCAATTGGTACAGCCCAAAAACAGTATAAAAGCCTGCGTAGACGAAACGCAAACAGTTATTGGCGAGACAGGAGTTCGATTACGTCTGCTTGAAACTGCCCAAACGCCCAGCCATACTATTCCAAAAGGGACTATTGTGACAGCAAATGCTAAATACCAAAATGGTCGTTTACAGCTAAAAGTAACCTCTGTTGAATTGGATGGCAATATCATTCCCGTTGAGATTACCATTTACGATCTGGACGGACAGCAGGGCTTGCATGTTCCGTACTCTCCTGAAATGAATGCCCTTACAGAAATGGCCGGCAATATGAGCCAGCAGTCAGGAACAAGCCTGATGCTTACCCAATCTGCCGGACAGCAGGTTGCCGCTGACCTAAGCCGTGGTGTGGTACAGGGTATTTCAGGTTATTTCGCCAAAAAGGTTCGCACACCAAAAGTTACGCTAAAGGCAGGACATCAGGTCTACCTTGTTTCCAAGCAATAATGTTGAATTCAAATAAATAAAACAATGAAAAATCTTTTTAAAAACTTAGGGACATTAGCCCTGACCATTGGCCTGACCGTAAACTCTTTTGCGCAGGATAGTGCAAAATCTAAAACTCCGCTTGCATTGGGCAAGATAGAACCTTATAAAATGGAAGTTACCTATGATAAAACTTCACATTTGATTTTCCCGACTGCCATCCGCTATGTAGACTTGGGTAGTGAGTACCTGATTGCCGGAAAAGCGGATGATGCAGAAAACGTATTGCGTGTAAAAGCATCGGTAAGGGAATTTGAACCCGAAACGAACTTTTCGGTCATTACCAATGACGGACGGTTTTACAGCTTCAATGTGCATTACAGTTCCTTCCCGGAAGCAATAAGTTATGACCTGCTAACCATGCAGAAAACGTTGGATAAAGCCAACGGAAACGATGTGCTTTTTGAAGAATTGGGCAGCAATTCTCCGTCATTGGCGGGTTTGCTTTTGGAAACCATTTACAAAAACGACAAGCGTATCGTAAAGCATATTGGGGCTAAAAGCTTTGGGATCCAATTTATACTGAAAGGAATTTACATCCACAACGGTAAATACTACTTTCATACGGAACTCGGAAACCGCACTAATGTGCCGTTTCAGATCGACTTTGTCAATTTCAAAGTTGTCGATAAAAAGGTAGCCAAGCGTACCGTAGTGCAGGAACGCCCAATGATACCGTTACGCATTTACAAGCCATTAGACGCAATTAGCGGAAAATCAACTGAGCAAAATGTATTCCTTTTAGACCAGTTTACCATTGCCGATGACAAGGTACTGCAGATCGAAATTTTTGAGAAAAACGGCGGCAGGCATCAGGTACTTCAGGTGGAAAATTCGGATTTGATAAGAGCACGACTGATTAATGATATGCATCTGAAGTTTTAGTAATCCATATAAACAAAAATATAAAATGAAAAAATATATCTATACCGTGATACTCGTTTTGATAAGCATCACAATGGCAAAGGCACAAAGAATGCTGTCTAAACAAAAAGGACTGGAGGTAAATGTCGGAATTTTGTCCGATGATAAAATCGGCAATGATTACTTCATCAATATTGGAATGACCGTTAACGGAAAAAACGGCAATTATCAGATTTTGGCATTGGAATATTCACGCCAACACTACGACTATAAAGACCTCCGCATACCTCAGGAAACCTACGCCGCTGAGGGTGGTTATAGTTTGTTCCTCCTTGGTGATGCCCTCAAGAACGTTACCCTTAATGCAGCTATAACAGGTATAGCAGGCTACGAAAGTATCAGCCGAGGCGGTGATTTATTATATGATGGGGCTAAAATACTAAGCGAGGATAATTTCATATACGGAGCTGGTGGGCGTTTGACTATAGAAACCTACCTGTCTGACCAATTAGTGATAATCCTTCAAGGCAGAACAAAAGTCCTATGGGGTACGGATCTGGAACAGTTCCGACCATCGGCAGGTGTGGGATTAAGGTTTAATTTTTAAAACAAAAACGATGACAGCATTTTTTAATAAGTTCAGAATAGGATTACTGCCGCTATGGCTTACAGTCCTGATAAGCACTGTTATATTCTTGTCCTGTAATAAGGACGAACTGGAAATACAGAATGACTTCCCTTTTGAGGTAAAGGTGATGCCAGTACCTAAAGAAATTGTAAATGGAAATACCGTAGAAATAAGGTTAACAATTGAGCGGACAGGTAATTTTATTAATACTGAGTATTTCATTCGCTACTTTCAATTTGACGGTCAGGGTACGTTGCAGTATTACAATGAACCACCTTACCAGCCCAATGATTTATATGGGATACCAGCAGGGCAATTCAGGTTGTATTATACTTCAAACTCTACGGTTTCCCAATCCTTTGAAGTATGGATTTCGGATAATTTTGGAAATGAAAAACAGTTGAGTTTTGAATTTAACAGCAGCGATTAGCAGTAACGTGCTGGTTTATGCCAGCAGTAAAATTTCATATTTTAAGAACAGTCCGGATCCGATCTCCGGGTTGTTTTATTTGCAGTCTGTTCTGGTGTTCGGAAATATAAACATTGGATTACTGGACAAACGTTACTATATTTGCCCAAAATATAGAAAAACTCTTATAGTGTTTTTGCTTAGGACTCGGTAACTGAAAACTGGTAATTTTTAAAGACTGCGAGACAAATAAGTAAGGACGCTCATGCCATTGGCGTGGGCGCTCGCTTATTCGTGGTCGGGTATACCAGTACCTCAGTTCCGGAAAGTGTAGTGGTCTGCGCCATGTTTTTTATAATGGTACTCATGCCGCCTAAACTTAAGGGACATATTTGCGTTATCGGCAGGTAATTTGTAGTGCTCTTTTATTTTTTGCTATGAGGTATTAATAAAGTTTTTAATCACTACTACAGGATCAACGTCTTATAATGACAAATTATCAGTCATTATTTTCTATAATTTGTTCAACATTAAAAAGGAATAATGGAAAAAGAAAAACAGATTACTATTAGTATAATTGAGGACCATTCAGGGCTTAGGGTATCCCTTCAAAATTTTTTACAGTACAGTAATTTTAAAGTGGTGCTTGAAGCTGCCAATGGTCAGCTGGCTATAGAGAGTCTGCAGATGCTGGAGGTACTGCCGGACATTTGTATTTTGGATATTAACATGCCTGTTATGGATGGCTACCAGACTGCTAAGGAATTGGCAGAGAGATACCCCGGAATCAAGATATTGGTCTTCAGCAGTCTTGACAATAAGAGAAGTATAAGGGAAATGCTTAGTTTGGGAGTCAAGGGATATGTACTTAAAGGATCCGCTGCTGAAAAACTTAAAACAGCTGTAATCAAACTTCATCAAGGGGAATATTATTTTAGTGAGACAATAAGTCAAACTGCCGTAAGCTATTTAGCAGAAAACAGTAATTTGCACTAATACAGAATTACTCTTTGTAAATATAATGTTCGGCACTATATGTAATTGTGACGGCACTTAATTATAATCTTACCAATAATGTTAACTAACCCGCTGATAGACCGCACTAATAGATTTTATATCGAAATATCCAAAAAAGTACTTTCTGAAAAGGAACACGATATACTCCAAAAGCTTTTGATAGAAAAAAAGACTCTTACCGAAGTAGGAGATAATTACGGGATCAATGGCGAGAGCGTCCGCAGGATGTACGAAAGAACATTTGAAAAAGTGAAAAGTGTTACTGAGGTACTTGCTGATATAGATTTCTATAAGGAAAAATTAGAGCAGCTAAAACATGATTTTGAATATGAGACAGGGCGGATTAAAAAAAGAAGAATTACACCTGACACTGACCTGAATAAATTGCTGTATGACAGCCACTTTCCTTTTAGTAAGAGAATGTATAATATAATCGAGTCTTTAGGGATCAGTACCATAGGAGAACTTGCTGTTATCCCACTCAGGGATTTTCAGTGTTTAAGGGGATTTAAAGGAAAGTGTAAAAATGAACTGATCGCATTTATTGAGTTTGAAAACATTGAACATCTTTTTAAAGGCTTTTCTGTTTGGAAAACAGTACCAATTAAATAGTGGCAACAATTTATAAAAGCTGTCCTAAATTGCGGTCTTCTTTTGCTTCTTTTCTTTGACCGCTAATGTGGAAAGAAAAGAAGTCAAAAATGTATTTTTAGGGATGTGTGTCCCTAACAAAACACACACAACCGCTTTGGTAAAATGTCAATAGAAGGACTACGGAAAGGTACATTTTACCAATGTGGATGTCCCTATTTTATGCAAAAAGACTGTCCCGACCATCGGAAGGGTCTGTCTTTTTGCCGCCGAAAATTGGTTTTCAGGCTATTTTTATGGGCTGTGAGCGAAAATCCTTGAGGTTAAGAAAAAAGCCCCTGTACTGGGTCACTCCGTTGCGAAACAAACCCCAAAGCAATGAGCATCCCATCTGCGCCAAAGAGGAGTTAATGAACAAATCCTGTTTTTCCAATGCTTCGGACAAACTACAGCTTGGCGTATCGTCCTGTTCTTCGGACTGTTGTAGCAGTTCTGCAAATTCATCGGTAACCATTGGCAGGCTTGCCACCGTTTGGTACTTCTCTGAACTGGGCTGCTTTATCTCTGTTACAGTAGAAAGCAGTACCTGCCCTGTGTGCTGGCTGTTGCCGAAGTCAAGCCAATACTTTGGCGTATCGCTGTAATTTCTGCAGGCAGTCATATCTTTCAGAATTTCAGCCACCCCAAACCTTGCCTGCACGTTGTCCACACAAGTAATAGTAATAATTGCCTTTGCATTTTCAGGCAGTCTGCCAAATTTGTCTTTTTCAAATTTTACCGTTTCGGCTTTCCAATTTGTCCCTGACCAGCGGTTTGCACGATTGATTAAAGAAACGGATTTGTACAATCCTGTTTCGCTCTGCGCAAAACGCTGTCTGCCTAAATTGGCACTCGTGATACTATCATCATCCCAAAGGCGGACTTGCAGACCTGCGTGTCCGAGTTCAATTAAGCTGTGGTTCATTTCCATTAGGGCGGTTAATACTTTTGAGCCTGTACCGCCTGCTCCGATAAGGTTTACGCTTATCGGATTGGTAGGATTAATCAAATAGTTGTCCATAAAATGGACTTTTGTTTTTTCGGTGTTCATCTCAGTAGATTTTTAAGTGTGCTGTTATTGGGTTTTAATACTTCTTTCGGAAAGGATCTATCTGTATCAATTAGGTCTTGCCACAGGTTTACACAATTTCCATTTATCGGATTGTAGTTTCCCAATAAATGACTGAAATAGCTGTTGAAAAAATAACTTTCCCAAGCGCAGATAAATTCCTCTACTGAAGCCGAATTTTGAATATCAATATTTACCGTTCCCATACACACACTGCCGTTTTCATAGATGTTGAAAAAAGGTGCATAATGCAATGGCGTTTTTTCTGTGGGTCTTCTCTGGCTAAGCAAAGCAAAAACAGAAAGGCTATTTTTATTGGCAGACCAGACCATTGGAGGTACTTGAGCCTTGCCGTTAGCAATGCCCAAACCATTAACAAAATACATCTGCCTTTGTTGTGCTTTGGTGTACCAAATCACCGTGCCTTTTTCGCTCGGGTTGATATGCAGAATGCTTGTCGGCAAGATTCCCTTTGGCTTTAAAAAAGCGATGCTTTTTTCTTCATCTGTATGCAAAGCCTTCGCTAATACACTGGCTTCCTTTACCGTTAATGGGTGTGCATTTATCGGATTTCCGTATTTGTCCATGTCAAAATGTTCTACATACATATCACTTTGCATTGCTTTGGTTTCATAAAAGACCAATGCGGATTTCGGGTGGTATAATGTTCCGAAATTCTCGGTTATATCGTTTAAATAGTTCATTTTGATTCAGTTTTATATTCATATAGTAAACCGCATAAATCATTCAATAGCGCAAACAGGCGGTTCTCAAAATCAAGGCTTCCCAATGTTACTTGACTTCCATCAAAGGATTTGCTAATGATGGGTTCTTCCATTGTTCCGTACTCATTAAATTCATTGTTGATACTCTCGCAAAGGCTTTCATAGAGCCAGCCTTTGGTATCGGCTATAAAGGAGATGTACTTTTCCATTGCGATGGTTTCATTATCAAAGTCATCATTATCGGGATCTTCTTCGGAAATGGGAGCGTTTCGAAAAATGCCTGCTGTGGGATATTCCGTAAAAAGCGCAAAGACATTGCACGCCATCTCCCTGCATTCCTGGTCAAAGGCATCAGGGCTTTTGAAGTTTTTTAAACGTTGTTCAAAAAGCAGTAAATTGATACGGTTGAATAGTTTCTGTTCTATCATATCGCCAACCTGTTCGGCTTGCCTTAACTCACTTTTACAGCTTTCGGTTTCGTCCGTTTCATCGTCTTGTTCTAACCAGTCTTCCATCATTTCATAAATACTGTACAAATAGGTATTTTCCTGCCTGTAATACGGAATATCGGCTATATGGTACAGATAACTGCAAACCGAAATAAATAACTGTGCTGTCTTTTTCCGCTTTGGGTCGTGGAGCATTTTAAAGAGCGGAACTATGGGAATAAAATACAGGGTGGTTCTTGTATTGTATCGCTCCTCACTTATAAAGAAGGTTTTTTTGCTGTCCTGTACCAATTTAAAACCATCCCAATTGGTATGGGTACGTTTTAATTTGGTTTCCATATCCCACATCGCCAAAGCCAAATTATAGGGATAACTGTAAACCTGTGTCTGCATTGGTTCAATATCGTAATGCTTTGCAAGTTTGCAAAGGGACTTGTAAAAATCCCTCTGCATTTTTGCCGTTTTCTTACAAGCTCGTACAGATTGCTCCATTTTCAGTTTGGGCAGAAAACTACACTTTAGAAAACCATTGGCAACATGGCTGTCGGTACGGATTTCTGTTTGTCTTTGCGCACCTCGTTTGCATCTTTGGGTCTCTGCATCCAATTGGCGAACCCGCTGAGCTGTCGGTGCAACTGCTGTTGTCGTTTCTGCTTGGGTAGTCTGATAACTCCCGATATGATGTTGTGTTGCATAATTCATCGTTTTACTATTTTTTGTTTAACCTTTCGTACCCATTACACTTTCAAATTTGTACTCTATGGCTTCGTCTTTTATCTGCGGTGCAGATACTTTTGCCGTTGTCAAAATCGGGTACGTACTGGCGTAAAAATTCATTACGGCTTCCAAGTTCCAACGTGGTTCGGGGTCTGTCAGTCTGATGTCCTGTCCTTTGTCTCTGATTATAAACACTCGTTCTAATTGCGTTGCTAATAACATAGTTTCTGATTTTGGTGTTAATACTCCTGCTGGTTCTCGTTTTCCAATTCCATTTCCTGTTCTGTTTCCTTTGCTGAGTAATCGGGATACAGTCCCTCTATAGACGGTTCGGGTTTTGCTTCTTCCATTCCCCCGAAAAGGCTCGGTGCAGAAAACTTGTCAGACAATGCTGTTTTACGTCTGCGTATCTCATCAGCCTTGTCGGGAAACTCTGCCATCTCGGGAACTTTCATCCATGCTTCACGGAATCTGCCTTCTTTTTCAAGTTCGTCCGCCTTTGCCATTGCGTCCTTAAACTTCTTGTCTTTGGCTTCCTGTTCTTTCTTAGGCCTGTCTTGTTTTTCTTTCTCCATTGCGGATTGCTTTTTGGCTTCTTCCACTTGCTTCATAAAGCCTTCCATGTCTACCATCAAGCCTGAAGCAGTCTGTATAGGCGTGGTTATCTTCTCAAAAAAACCGTTGTCAAGTTCTTCGGCTGTTCCCCGAAGATTAAGGGGCGGTATGATATTCTTTGCAGTATCTGCGCACCCATCATTTTGGAGCATTATCGATACTATAATTTTATTTTCTGTCCCCTTTGCTATTGTCAGTTGTAGATTACCTGTAAAATTCAACTGTGCTATCTGATTGAAAAAATTTGTGTTCATCCTTGTAAGATTTTAAAGTGTTGTTTAATCATTTTTTAAGACTATCTGCGGTCAACGAATGACTCAATTTTTAATCCTGCCTTTCTGTTTTCCCAATAAACATATTCAAGGGCTCTTTTCTTGATTCTGAACTTTGCACCGTTTACGTTCCAACGCACCTTTATCCTGCGGATAGTTGATGGTGTTCTGAATGCATCATAGGTAATTCCCGTAATTTCTTTTTCTTTTTCTACTTTGACCACCTTGATATATACTCCCTTGTGCTCTACATGGGGATAGTGTGTAGACAGTAATAGATTATTGTTTCTGTCAAAAATTTCAAAGCGTACAAAATCTTTGTCATTCAATATAATACTGAACAGTTCTAATAAGTTAAAATTCCAATTTAACAGTAGGCGTTCCTCGTAATTTTTGTATGTTATAATTCCTATATTCATAGCTGTTGTTTTTATAGGCTACCACCATTTAAGGCAGTAGCCTTGTGGTTATTTTAATTTAGATGCAGGATTTCAGCTCCATCCGTTGCAAATGAGGTACATAGTTCAAAAGCCTTTTGGGACTTTAACTGTGCCGTACCCCCCAATACAATACTCTGTAGTTTGGCTTCATTATTTTTGTAACTGCGTACATTCTGATAGTAGCCAGTCACAGCGTTGTATGCACCAAATAAAGTACCTTTTGTGGTCTCCATCTGCTGTGTTTCGCTTATCATCGCATAGGAAAAAGCATCATCAACGGTATTTTTGAACACGGTAGAAATTTCATCTTCCGCACCTTTTCGGATTAGGTCAAGGGTTTCCTTGTTCGGGCAGAGTGCCAATTCAATAAGCTTTCTTATCTCTCGGTCTGTTACCTTTACCTTTGCCCACTCATTAAAAATGCCCTCTAATTGACTGCTGAGTGTGTTTGCCAAGCCCATAATCTTGTGGGCATTCTCGATACGCTGTTTTGCCCCCGAAGTATGTTTGATGCGAACTACATTGGTCATCGAACGTAGTGAAGCATTAAGGGTGTTTTGACAGACAATTCGGATAGGTGTAAATGCAGCTGTGATGCTTCCACTGCCATCATGCGAAGTGGTAAGGAAAATGTAACGCTCTGTTACATCATCTCCATTGCCTACACGGATATAATCGGGCAGTTTGGCTGTTATAAATATGCGTTCTCCATTGCCTAATGCTCCTGCGGTTTCATAGAGAATTCCCTCGTCACCGCCTACAATGGCATCGAAAAAATTGAAGGCTTCACGGTTCTGCACGATATGATAGTCTTTGCCTACCACGCCTAATACTGCATTGTTATCGGTACGGATATTGGCAAAATAGTTGGGTACTTCCAATTCGTTGTTGCCTATCTCAATACTGTCAGAAGTTTGTATAATGCCCGAACCTTTAGTGTATAGCGGGCTTTTAGTAACTTCATAATCCAATCCTGCGTGTTTGATTGCCTGCTCGCTTGTTGGGTACTCTGAAACAATTTGCCCCAAACCGTGCCACGCTTTTTCTTTTACGCTAAAAAATGAATAACGTCCTGTTGTGCTGTTGAAATTGATATTATGTGCCATGATAAAATGATTTAAAATTGATAATTGATTGAATACTTCTTGATTAAAAAGGGAGGTCGTTCTCCGGCTTGTCATTACTTGTTGACGTGGTAGCCTGTGCCGTTTCCGATTTTTTACCGCCCCCGTGCAGTTTGATCTGTGAGGTGTTGAAATTAAGTCCTGCCCGTGCTTCTCCGTTACTGCCTGTCCACGCCCGTGCACTTACCCTGCCTGTGAGTTCCACAAGGGAACCCTTAGTGAGTATCTTGGCAACCTTGGAGCTAATCCAGTAAGCGCAGTCAAAATACGTTGTCAGCTCTACTTGTTCGCCCGCTTTGTTTCGGTAGCTGTCGTTGATGGCTACTGAGAAATTCACTACCTGTTTACTGTTTGACACGTTGCGTACCTGCGCATCTGATGTCACTCTTCCAATAATGTTCATAATCGTTTTTTTTAGTGTTCTACAGTCTTTTTTTTCTTCATCCGCCTGCCTCAAAAAATATTTATCCAAAAGAAAAAACGGAAAAAAAGAAAGCAACAAAAAGGTATGGACATTGCGGAAGGCCAAAAGGAAACGGAATAATTGGAGGGGTACCCTTTAGGGGAGGAAACCGTTTATGCCGTAGTCTTTTGGCGGGGGATGCGGCTGGTGTCCATAATACCTTAGCTGCCTTTTTATCCTTTTTCGTATTGGAAAGTGTTCTGGTATGTGGTTTCTATTTTTATTCTGCGCATCAATACATCAATAACAAAACACTGGTGCAGGTGACTCAGCCGGACAAATAGTTCCATGAAAAGACACTGCTGGAAGTTGTGGTAAGTTCTGATGTACTTTTAAATTCTAATAATCAGATTAAAAAAGAGGCAGATGATGAATGATAGTGTAACAAAGGATGACTTGAGGCAATTTGGATTGCTTCTGTTAAATGATATTCGTAAGATAATAGACGAAAGTCAAACGAGTGAGAAAGAATCTTTGGATCCTGAATGGCTCAAAAGCCGGGTGGTAAGAAAATTGATGGATATGTCTGCGGGCTCACTGCAAAATTTGAGAGTGACAGGAAAAGTAAGGTTTAAGAAAGTATTGGGTTCCTATTATTATAATAAGACCGACCTAAGAAAGCTGTTTGGCGAAGAATGAAAATCATGGACTTAGGAGAATTATTGGATTATTTGACTGTCATTGAGAATGACAGCAGACTGAATGTCTGGCATTTTGCCCTATTGAGTGCTATTCTGTATTTAGGATATCGTCAAGGACAAAAAAAATCTATAAGTGTTAGCAGAAGCAAAATTATGGCGTTATCACATATCCATACTTTACCCACATATCACAAGTATTTTAAGCAATTGCAAGAAATGGGATATATCAGATATGTACCATCTTATCATCCTGGTTATAGAAGTAAAATTGATTTACTGATAAAACTATAAAATTGCGTTTGTAATATGTCCAAAATTACTAAAAGATAATTTGTGTTCCGGATAAAGGGACAGGATCCCCAGTTGCAAAAGGAGCTAAAAAAGCAACAGTAAATGTCCATGAAAACCCGAAATAGGCAAATGACTTTATTTTATCCGAAACTTGTAAAAGGATTCACAGTTATGCGACGCACCTGCTTGAAAGCGGAACTGATTTACGGTATATACAAGAACTATTAAGTGATAACAGCAGCAAAACAACGAAATACCCACCAATTTAAATATAAAAAAACTTACAATAAATTAAAAGTGCGTTTGAATATTTGTAAAAATTTATTTATACATTCGTATCCCCATTTTTCGTGCATTTTTCACACATATCTAACCCTATGAGATGACTTTGTGTGATTCTATCACACATATAAGTAAGTAACCTGTAATGTCGAATCACGAAACCTCTAAAATGAAACAAATCCTAAAATATCTAGTTCTGGTCGTTTTTTTTTCCTGCAATTCTCATGAACAAAAAAATACGGAAAATAAAGAAAAAAGAATAACAGAAGTTAAGTCCGCTAAAAAATGGCTTATTGAATCGATTGAAACATATTTTAAAAATGATAATTCAGAAATGGCATCAATAACTACAAAACGTTATGCAGAATATAAATCAGACGCTATGAATATCGAGTTTGACGTAGATGGAAATCTAATTGAAAAGTATTTTGAAAAAAAATGGAAAAATCATTATGATACAAAACTTGCCGGTTTTCATTCAGGTTTCCTCATTTCGGGTCAAGACTGGATAAATCCGACTGTTACAAAATGTGATTTTAAAAACAAGACTGAAAATTGTTTAGTATTTAAAACTACTATTTCAGATGACGGTTATAAAGTGAAATACATCAGAGAAATTAAAATTATAAAAGAAAACGGTCACTTCAAAATAGATGATGTTATTGACCTAAATTGACAAGACACTGAAAGTAAATGCTGTAGCGGATTTGGGCAATTGGCTTAATGGGAAGTTGGTTTTGCATTGGGAGATTTGGCAAATCCGAATAATAAGCTTAATTTATTCACAAACCCGCTTTAGTAGCAGAACATTGGCAGTAATGTTGCCGCCGAAACTTAAAAAACGAATAAAATGAAACTAAATATAAAAAAAGATATAGACGAATTAATAATGTTTAATATTTATAGTTTTAGAAAAGCAATAAAATCAATAAAAGTAACTAATACAGAGAAGTTTATTGATGACTTGCTGAATAGACCAAGTTTACTTTTAAGTTGTTTAAGTAGAGGATTTGATTTAGATGACCACGAAAAAATAGAATTAAATTGTTTATTAACTTGCAATATTCCACTTGAATTTTCTGCTAAAATTGATAATCATGGTGTAAATTGTTGGTTATTGGGTGAAAATATAAATGGGGAATCATTGGGGAATCTTGGAAATGAAAAACAAGAACTTATTGAATTATTAGAAAGCTTAAGATTGCCAAAAGAAATAGTTATTAAAACTTTTGAATTAAACCAAAAAATTGGAAAATCTGAAAGTAAGTTTACATATACAACTAAAAATTATTAAAGAAACACTACAGCCAACAGCTACAACAGATTTGGTTAATTGGCTTAATGGAAAGTTTGTTTTGTATTTGGGATGATTTGGCTAACCCGAAAATAGGACTTAATATAGTTCCAAACCCTCTGTTGTACCAAGACGTAATGCTGTGAAAAACCTCTTTAAATTTAGAGAGTATTCGGAGGGCTACATGAGAAAAATCTCAAATATGAAATTCTCAAGAGATCAATTTTAGTTTCTTCACAGACTGATGTTGAGTGACATTTTACCAAAAAACCGAAAAATGACAACAAAATTTACTGATAAACTTGACGAATTTAACGTGAAATATTGTTTTAATGAGCAAGATTACGAATTGCCAAAATTGAAATATATTATTGTAGGCGATAATCCAGGGAAAACTGAATATAAGGAAAACAAATTTTTCATCGGTACATCAGGACAGAAATTAAGAAAGCACTTCAGGATAAATGAATTAATAAATGATTTTGACATTGAATGTGCTGTTTTTAACAAAACGTTTATTCACACTATTAAAACTGAAGAATTACAAACTATTAGAAGAGAAATTGGAATAGATTTTTTTGATAATATTCAAATTCATTGCGCAAAAGAAATTTCAAGAATTGCAAATGACTATGATATTCCGATTTTGATTTTTGGCAAAAGTAAAATTGGAACAAATTTACTTTTTGATAGTTTTTGGAAAGCGATAAATGAATTTACTGATAAAAAGGAAAATATTTTAGTTTTTAATCATCCTTCTTATAATCATTTCTTCGATGAGTGGGACATATATAAAAGAGATTTAAAAATAAATTCTTCAAAAGAGTTGCTTATAGAAATAGGAACTATTAATTCACAGAAAATACGATTATCAAATGTGAAAAGACAACAGAAAATTGAAGTTGTATAAGTGATGTTTGAATAGTAGAAACTTAAAAAAATGAATCGATTAAAGTAGAACTAAATAAAAAAAACTCTTTAAATTTAGAGAGTATCTGGAGGGCTACCTGAGAAAAATATCAAATATGAAATTCTCAAGAGGTCAATTTTAGTTTTTTTCACAGCCTGACGTTAGGTGCTATTATTGAGTTACATCGGAGTAGACAAAAACAATTATCAAAAGACTAATGATGAACGAACAAAAATATAGAGAAAGCAAAATTGTCGAAACCTTATGGAGTATGAGTAGCGACTTTTCTGAATTATCCTTTATGGAAGAATATTCCTCAGACGAAGCTAAGCAGGAAGAAAACTATATTTATAAAGAGATGGAACTTGAAGGCAACTTTGAACACAAAGCAAAAACTGTTTATAAACTAATCATCGCATATTTAGAAACATCAAATCTTAAAGAATATTTAGCTGACTTTAAAACCGAATTTGCAACATTATTTACAGATAAAAGGGAAGATTTGTTTGATAAAGGTTTAGATAATGGTTCTGGTGAAATGTATAGTAAAACAGTAAGCAAACTTTGGCATTTTTTAAGTCCATTTGAATTCAGCCAACAAAGTTACATCGACAAATTACTTAAACAAACAGGAGTTACTTATCTTGAACGTATATTACGTAACACACAAGTAATTATCAATGAAACAAATGTAAAACCGACAAGTGAGCCACAGGTTTATAATGCGGCTAAGTTCGTTGTTAAATCTGTTTTTCCTTCTGCACTTGAACCAACATCAGGTTTTTTTAAATCATTTAAAAACTACAACCCAGACATACTTATACCTGAAATCCACACAGCTGTTGAATATAAATATGCAGACACCAAAACAAAATTAAAAGCTCAAATAGACCAAGTTGTAGCAGATACAAAAGGTTATACAGGCGACACGAATTATGAAATATTTTATGCCGTTTTTTACGTAATAGATGACTTTTGGGGTATCGACAAATTTGAAACGGTATGGAAAGAAATGGAGTTTCCGAAAAATTGGAAAGGAATATATATAATTGGAAAAAAATAACGGCACCCAACCGCCGTTTGACTATATGGCACTATTCTGTATTTAGGATATCGTCAAGGACAGAAAAACTATAAATGTTAGCAGAAGCAGAATTATGGCGTTATCACATATCCATACTTTACCCGCATACCACAAGTATTTTAAGCAATTGTAAGAAATGGGATATATAAGATATGTGCCATCTTATCATCCTTGTTATAGAAGTAAAATTGATTTACTAATAAAACTATAAAATTGCGTTTGTAATATGTCGAAAATCACTAAAAGATAATTTGTCTTCTGGATAAAGGGATAGGATCCCCCAATTGCAGAATGAGCTAAAAAACAACAATAAATGTCAATACAAACCCGAAATAGGCAAATGACTTTATTTTATCCGAAACTTGTCAAAGGATTCACAGTTATGCGACGCACCTGTTTGAAAGTGCCATTTATTTACGGCATATACAGAAACTATCAAGTGATGACAGCAGCAAAACAACGAAATACGCACCAATTTGAGTATACAAAACTTACAATAAATTAAAAGGGTGTTTGAATATTTGTAAAAATTTATTTATACATTCGTACTCCAATTTTTCTTCTATTTGTCACACATATAAGTAAGTTATGCGACATTTTGTGAAAAACGAAATCTCCAAAAAAAATAAAATTCAACTAAAAAAATAAAAAATGCCAAACTGTTATTGTGAATATTGCGGAACTAAAAGTTCAAGTATTTCGAGTTTAACTGCAAATTCATGTCATCGCCATCCACTTGGAAACGGAAAACATAAACTTTATGAAGGAAGCGAAAAATCTCAATATAGCTGTAAATATTGCGGTACTTCATCTTCAACTATCTCAAGTCTAACAGGAAATTCTTGTCATCGACATCCAAATGGGACTAATAAGGGAAAACATGCGCCAACATTGTAGAAAAAAATGATTAAAATTCATGAAGACAAATAGAGAAATAATAATAGCAGAGATAAATAATCGTGTCAACCATGATGGAGAATGTTATTTTGTGAATGATGGAAGTGGATCAGATTCATTTACAACTAATCATTTAAATAAAATTAGACGCCTTTACGACATAACAAAAGACACTGAAATTCTTTATTGCTACAAAGTTGAATTTTCCACAGAAGGAGATTTCTTTACTTCAGCAAGAAATTATATTTATAGTGTACTAATATTAGAAGATGGAATTCATTTTAGAAAAATAATAGAAACTACAGGTTGGGACAAAAAACCAGATTTTTTAGAATATATTTCTTGGGATAATATTGATGACATAGACTTGTGGTATAATGTCGATAAAGACACTCAAGAAAAAGAATATTTTATTAAAATTTACAATAAAAACAACAATGATTTTTTAGAAGTTCCTACTGAACTTTTTGGTTACTTCATGGAAGATGGAGACCAAAACGGAAATCTTATAATCGAAATGATATTAACTATCAAAGAAAAAATTAATATTCTTATTGATGAAAACGATAATCTTTTTGATGAATTGTGGAAAGAAATCTGTGATGCGTATGAACAAACAGATGTGAATCATAAACATTGTTTAGAACTAATAAAAAGTTTTATTAATATTTACAACTATGATGAATTAAAGATGCATTCTTTAGCTCATTTTTACACTATTTTATATTGGAATAGTTATTCACTTCAAGAATTAGGAAATCAAAAAGAAGCATTGAAAATCTTAAATCAAAAAATGGTTGATTTTGAATATTCTGATGAACTTCGATATCAATATACGTTGATATATGGAGCGAGAGCGGATTTAAGAAATGGTTTAAACGATTTATATGGAGCTTTACAAGATTACCAAATAGCTTTAAATTATTCAGACGACGATGAACTACAACATATTATATTTGATGAATTAGAAAAGACTTATTCTTTATATAAAGATTCTTTTTTGAATTTGAAGTATGATGAAAGAAAAATTTTGTTGATAAATCAAGAAATAAAGCCGAGTTTATCATCCGACTTAATGACATTGAAAAAATCTAATTTACCAGAGAACATAAAATTCCCAATTAGTCATCCTAAAATACAAGAAGTTTATATAGCTCATCCATATATTAAGGAATCTTATTTGCCTTTTTCTACTTTCGAAGAATCTTTATTTAATGATAGATTTGAAGAATTCTCTTATTTTATTCAGTGTTTAGGTGCTAAATCAATGACTATTAGAGTTGTAAAGGAAAACGAATTGACAAGTTCATATAATTCCTCAAAAAACATAGACGCTAAAATATCCGCAATGAAAATTAAAGCTGATGGATCTATGGATTTGAGTAATAATACAGATTCAAATGAAGTTTCAGGTTCTAGAAGAACCAGAACTCAAAAATTCAATCCTATTAAAAAACCATATATTCCAAAAAATTTATTATGGTATCCACACGAAACTTCTTGGCATAGGCTATACCAACAACGAATAAATGGAAATATATTACATCATCATGATTTTATGAGTTCAAAAAATTCTTATTCAATTAGTGATAATGAAAAGTCGAGAGTAAAAGTAGCATTTGAAAATTTCTATATTGGTGCGGAAGTAGAGATTAATAGGTTAGTTGAGCATAATTTTAGTCAAAGCGAAACAATAGAATGGCAAATAGAGATTGAGTTTGAATCAATAGAGAATTTATTAGAAAATAACATTGAGCAATTACATTTCAAAGCAATTGATAACGATTCTACATCTTTAAGTAATTACGAAAAAGAATATTTAGAAGAAGTGAAATTCATGTTTGAAGATGATGGAATAATTGATGAAAAAGAAAGAAGAGTTTTAAATAGATTGAAAGACAAATTAAAAATTTCTGATGAAAAAGCTGATTATTTAGAAAATCAATTTTTAGCATCAACTACATATTCAGAAAACGAAAAAGAATATATTGAAGAATATAAAGAATTTTTAAATGATGGAGAAATAACTGAAAAAGAAAGAAGGACTTTAAATAGATTTGCTACAAGATTAGACTTAACTCCCGAAAGAGTAGCCGAACTTGAAAATAGTTTAACGTAAAAAACGTCGCACAACACACTCTACAAGCGTTTTGGGCAATTGGCTTAATTTAAAAATGGTTTTGTATTTGTGATGATTTGGCAAATACGAATAATGGGCATAATTTAGTCCCAAACCCGCTGTATCGCGAGAATGTTAGCGGTTATTATAAAAAAAAGACGTTATGGAAAAAAAACATATTGAAACAATTATTCGTTCGACAATTCATATTGTAATGACTGACCCCGATTCTCTGTTACCACAAGGAATTGGTTCAGGTTGTATCATTGACTATAAAGACAAAGAAATTTTATTAACAGCTGCCCACGTAACAGATATTGAAGCTGCTACTTGTATTGTAACAGAACAACCTACAATTAATGGACAAACACCACTTTATTCTGTCGGAGCAATGAATTATCTTGAACAGTTTGATATAACAAAATATGAAGAGCAAATTGAGAAACTTAAAAGCGAACCTGATAGAATAGAAGAAATTGATTTTGGTCAAATTGACATTAGTTATGCAACACTTATGCACAAAGCAAACTTCATTCAAATTGAAATTGAATTCGAAAAATTTAATCTTAAAAAGAGCAAAAAACTTTTAATCAAAACAGATTTAACAGAAAAACCTTCAGTTGAAAAGGAATATGGTTTTTTTGGACGTATAAAGCCACTATTTTTCAAAGATACACCGAAAGGCGACATACTTGAAACTCAACAAACTTTTTATAGTGGACTAAAATTTATACAACAAATTAAGAATTATTATGAATTCGAACTTTTAAATCCAATACAAGACAACGCTGATTTTAAAGGAACGAGCGGTGCACCTATTATGGATACAGATGGAAACCTTGTTTCGCTTATAACACACGGATATGAAGGAGCAACTAAAATTTATGGTATTGCTTTAGCGGATTTTAAAGTTGGAATTGATGCAACATTAATGACAGACGAAAATGACTACTGCTAACCGTCGTTTGGCAATATGGCGAGATTTGGCTTAATTTGAAGATGGTTTTGTACTTGGGAAATTAGTCATTAACCGAAAGATTTGGCTTCCTTAATCGTCACATCAAGCGACCAAACGTTAGCGGTCAGCATAAAAAATTCGACAGATATAAAGACAATTAAAACACTGAAACAAATGAGAAAATTATTCTTTGTAACAATTATTACTTTAACGACAATTTTTGCTTTTGCACAAAGTACATCTGACACACCAACTCAAAATATTTCTACAGATAGTGATGTTGGGTATAGGCTATTCGCAACAAAAAATATGTATACATTTATTAAAGTGAATACAAAAAATGGACAAATGTGGCAAGTTCAATGGTCTGCAAAAGGTAATGAGTTTGAAACTCCGATATCCTTGATAACCCGAGTTACAAAAGAAGATGAGAAGAATGGAAGATTTTTTCTTTATCCGACAACAAACATATATAATTTCATTTTGCTTGACCAAATTGATGGACGTGTATGGCAAGTTCAATGGTCAGCTGAGCCCAAAGACAGAATTGTTCTACCAATAAATTAAATTTTATTATGTTGTCATTAGATTTTCAAACAAGAAAAGAGTTCTTAAAAAATGATAGTAATAAAATGCCGAACCGCTGAGCGACTACAACGGATTTGGGCATTTGACTTAATGGAAAGTTGGTTTTGTATTTAGGATGATTTGGTAAATCCGAAAAATAGTACTTAATTTAGTACGAAACCCGCTGTCGTACCAAAACGTTATCATAAATTTCAATGAACAACACAGAACATTTAACTTTAATTCAAAAGTATTTTCCAGAAACTGATTTAATCTCAGTAGATGAATTTTCATTATTCGATAATGAAGATTTTGCTTTAAAAACTTTTGATTATATCAGCGAAGCAATAGATAATATAAATTCAAAGTTTGAATTTAAAACTCATTTTAGTTTTAGATTTAACATAAATTTTAACGCTAAAGCTTGGACATTTAAAGATGTTAACATAATAATGCTAAATCACTCAATCATCAATGATTTAGAACCAATAATTAAAGATTCAATATCAATTTTTTTAAAAGAAAACTTCACAAAAGCTTCAGGCTTTCCAATTGAAGAGGATATACTTCTTGAATTATTTATCTATTTGACTATGAGTTATCTTTTTTTTCATGAATTAGGTCACATAATACAATTTAATTCGACTTCTAAAGGAGAAAATTGTTCAGAATTTAACGAATCAAGTCATTATGAATCACCTTATTTAGAAAAAAATCATGTATACGAAATTGATGCAGATTTATTTGGAGTATCTGTAGGGAGTATTTTAATTCTTCAATATCTGGAAGAAAATAAGATTAAACTAAATTTATCAATTCTCTTTAATTTGGTAACGCTTTACGCTTTGATAATTTCAAATATATTTATTGAGTTTGCAAATAAGTTTGAGAGAATATATTTCAAAGAAAGCGCCTATCCTCACCCAATTATAAGAACACGTTTCTGCATTGAGCAGATTTTAAATATTGTACAGGAAAATATAACAATTAACGAAGAATATTTTAATATGATTGAGAATCGTTATCTATTACTATTAAACGAGATGCGTAAGCATAAAGATACGGAGTTTGATTATTTATTATTACTAAAGGAAAATGAAGAAAACATAATTAAATATATGGATGAAATTGAAAAAATAAGTGATAATTATCCAGAATTGACTCGACATAAAGCTCAGGAAATATATGATTTAATTGGTATTTAATTAAAAGAGACTTCTGATACAAACTCCACAAAAAAGCTGGGCATTTAGCTCAATTTGGAAAATGGTTTGTATTTGAAAAATTAATATTTAACAGAAAGATTACGCGTTTTTAATCCCAGTCTGCGTGTAGCGCGAAACGTTAGCTGATATAAAACAAAAAATGAGCCTAGAGTTATTACAAAAAATATATGAAAATAGATTCGACATGTCGTATTATCTAATTCATTTCACAAGAAAAAACGATGATAGTACCGCATTTCAAAACTTAAAAAAAATCATCAAAAGTGGAAAATTAAATGCAGGCTGGTCTGTTAGAAACACCAAAAGAACAATTTTCGGAAAATATCCAGCTGTTTGTTTTACAGAAATGCCTTTGTTTAGTTTCTTAACATATGTTCAAAATAGAAACGATATTGAAAAAATTGATTTATATGGAATTGCTATTTCTAAAGATTTTATGTTTAAAAATGGAGCCCGAAATGTAATTTACGGACTAACCCGCGGAAATAATGACGAAACAAATTCTGAAAACGGAGAATGGTTCACACCACATCTACCCGATGAAGAACAATAGAGGTATATGTTGACTGATTTTTCGTATAAAAATGATTGGACACATGAAAGGGAATGGAGATGGAGAAATTGTTTTGAATTTTCAAAAGGGGATTATTTCCCAATTTGGAAAAATGATGAAATTATAAGAGTTAGTAACAAAAATTGCGGTGATATGCGTTTTAATCAAGATAAAAATATTTACATTATCGTCCGTAATTTAATTGAAGCTGATGAATTAAAAGAAGTATTTAAATCATTAAATTCCGATGAATTTAATCCACACAACATAGAAAAAACATATGCAATCGTAATAGAAAGAATTGAAAAACCATACAAATACGATTTATTAACTTTTGAGTATTTAATACAAAATAAAATTTGCATACCAATGTACAGCGTCTAACGGTCTTTACAAGATATTTGGGGAAGTTAGTAGAATTAACGTTTTTTATCACGTTTACGTTTAGCCGAAAACACTCAGTTTCATAACTTGCAAACATCTTGTATCGCCAATAAGTTATGCCTCATTTTGAAACAAAAAAGACTTACTCTTTAAATAAAAAATATATGATTAACACATTAGAATATCAACTCTCGATTAATCGTGAACTTGACACAATAAAAAATCGAGTAAGAAATTTAATTGGAGAAGCTAATTGGGGAGAAGACGGAAGATATAAAGAAGAAAAACTTAAAGCTATTTTAAGAAGTAGATTACCAAATAATTTATCTGTTGGAACAGGATTTGTTCTGAATCAAATTTCTCATACTGAAAATACTGTTTCGAAACAGATTGATATATTAATTTATGACAATACGCAACCTACAATATTTACTGAAGGAGACTTTGTAATTGTTACACAAAATAGCGTTAAAGCATTAATCGAAGTTAAATCAAAAGTATCGTCAAATCGAACACATAAAAATGGATTGTATAAAGTTGTGGAAAATTTCAGCTCAATTGTTAGATTCCCAACTTTGTCAAGAACAGATAACAATCGAATATTTAGAGGTCTTATTTCTTTTGATTATCAAGGAGGAATCAATTCAAATATTATTGATGAATCATTAAGGCTTTCAGGAGGAATAATTAATCATTTTTCATTAGGTGGTAACATATTTATACGTCATTGGTTGAGAAGTGAAGGGTTATATCCACCAATTCAAGCAAATTGCGACTCCAATTTCTATAATGTTTATAAGTTAGACGGATTATCTCATTCGTATTTTATTTCAAACCTTATTCATATGACCACAACTGCTGATTTGAGTGACAGATATTTTATGGACTTTCCAATAGAAGGAACGAAAGAGATCAAAAGGAACAGAACAGTTTGCCTATAAAAAATAAGTTATAATTGTAGTTTGGTAATATGGCTGAATTTAAGTGCATCAAGCACATCACTACAGATTTTATTGAAATATAAAAGTATCATGAAAATTGATATCAGGATCATATATTGATAATCTTTTCTAAAAAATCAGGTATTTTTACTTGAAACTTTATTTATTAAAATAAGCGAGATTTGCTATACTATGGCGGGTTTAAGCTTAATTGGCAGTTGATTGCAAATTTTAAAAAAAGTGTTTAAACAAAAAATAAGGCTTCCTTAATCTTCTGTATCGCCAAGGTACCAAATGCTATGATATACAATTATAATTGTATATATTTTAAGTTAATAGATCTACTATAAAAATTTGTTGTTATTTATGAAAGTAACAAATTAAATTGATGCTTTACGTTCAAAATCATTAATTACTTTCGATAATTTATTTAATGGATTTACTTCTTGCTTTAATGCAAATGAGAAGAACAATTCAATATCTAACTCTTTGCACTTTTCTCTTATTGATGGATTTGGTAATTCGCGAGAAACTAGAATAGATTTAGATATTACACCACCATACGTTTGTTTAACGATTTTCATTTTATTTATATCTTCTTGTTTAACAAGTCCAGATTTACATTCAATGAAAATTAATTTTTTTCCAGTATTAATTAAAATATCAATTTCATTTTTAGCAACTTGTTTATTTGATTTAAAAGTAAGTTCAAAGCTCAATAATACCTCTTTGTATTTGTTTGAAATACTAATTTCATTTGCTACTAAAAGTTCCCACCAGACAGCTTTAAATAGCAACTCGTGAGCTAATTTTGAGTTTATTGTTAAGATGTTTTTATTATTTGATTCTATGCTTATTGAAGTTTGATTCCAAGTAACCTTAAGGTTATTATTAATTGATTCAAAACCATTTAGAGGTAACGCCAAATTTTTATCAAAAAATTTTTTTCTAAAA
Source organism: Flavobacterium chilense (assembly GCF_001602525.1). Taxonomy (GTDB): domain Bacteria; phylum Bacteroidota; class Bacteroidia; order Flavobacteriales; family Flavobacteriaceae; genus Flavobacterium; species Flavobacterium chilense. Next base: position 340,782 of record NZ_LSYT01000001.1, on the reverse strand, counting down.
AAACCAATTATCAATTTATATCTAGAAGTATTATTTGCGAAAATTTTAATTTTTTCGGATGTTTTAATATCCTCTTTTGTAAAATCACTCATTTTTTTGAAATTATAAGTACTATGCCCATTAATATCAAAGAACTCTTTTACTGTTAATTCAGAAATTATGTTTCTTCTTTCATACGAAGGAAGTACTAGATACGAATCATCTTGATTTATATAAAATCCACTTAATCCTTTTTCGTGTATAATAGCTTGACAAGCGAGTACCATTATTTTAGTACCTCCGGTTAAGTTAAATGTTACAGTGTCTTCTGGACTGATTTTTAGAATTATTTTCTCAAATATTGCTTTTATTTCATAGAAATCAAAGGCATTACATCTATATTCACTTTGAGAGATTCTCTTAATCATAGGTTTCAGATTATGAAGGCTTTCAACTGATTCTTTTGAAACTAAGAAATGAATTTTTTCAGGACTAAATTCTTTAATCCCAATATATATAGGCAACAACTGACCTCCAACCAATACGATTTGATGTTTCATAAAAGAAATATTTCTGGTTGATTAGCTAAAGGATCATATACAATATTTAAAATTTCAGAACCTGGCATTGGTTTTCTTAATTCTTTTAGATATTCTTTAAAATCTACATAAACAATTTTACAACCATAATCTTTTCCAAATATACTGACTGCTGCTACCATTGATTTTTTCCCTCCGGTTATATCTAGTGTCATATTTGAATTTGGATTCAAAATCAAACTTTCTTTTAAAGCTTTATAGATTGTATTAAAATTTTCATCTTCTATATAAATCATTTCATATTTTGATTCTAGAAATTTTTCTAAGTAATCATTACCATCACTTTTATTATTGGTTGTGAAAATGATATGTCTTTCAGGTTCCAATGCTTTTGCAGTTAATATAATTGGTTCTGGAGAAAATCCTAAAATGGAGAACAATACTCCACCTGACGGAATAATATCTTTATAATTGCTTATAAAATTATCTATAACTGATTCAAAAAGGTTTTCATAATAAATTTCTTGAGCTTTATTAAAATTACCTGAATTGGCAAGTTCAAGCCACTCGTCTAAATAAGGTATTTGCTTTTTCATTATTCTATTTCTAATATTAAATTAAAGAATTTAAGAAGGTATTTTTCTCTATTAAATTGGTATTTTAGTTTTTTCTTTATTGAAAAAGTATTACCCTCAAAAACAGAATCATAGGTAAACTTACCAACTGTTAAGTGGGTATTTTTTCCTGATATACTATAAAATATTGGTAGCTTTAGGAAATCATCTTTTTCAATATTTAGATCTAATTTTGCTTTTATACAAAGGTCAGAAGGAATTTGAGGGGGTTCCATTTTTTTATACTTTTCGTAAACAATATATGCCTTTATTAATTCTATTCTTTGTGGTCTGATTTTATATATATAATTACTGTTTTGGATTAAGTGCTTATGAAATTCTAAAAATTCTACTCTTTGTTTTTCATTCAACTTATATCCAACTTCAAAGCCATTAATTAAACCGTGATTACCATCAATGTTTGCTGTAAAAATTAACCCTTCATTTTCTGAAATAAGTCCCTTTGAATGATTGTCATAATTACCAAAAACATTACAACCAATTTTAACTAATTTTTCTGTTGCAAGCAAATGGTCATTTCTATAATTCATACCTCTACAAAATATAGAAACCTTAACACCTCTAATAATAGCATTATCAATTGTATTTATGAGTTTTTGAATATTCTCTAATCCAACTATGCTATATGTCGATAAGTATATGTACTCATTTGCCTTGTTAATAATATTAATGATTTCATCTAAAAGATTAGTAGTTATATTTAAATACGTAAATCTTAAATTTGAATCAATAGATCTTGGTAAATTATCAAATGTGTAGTCAATATCGGTATTAACTACCATCATTTTATTCTTTTTAGAAGTACTTATAAATTTAGTATAATTCGTTCCTTTTAAGTAAATCAAATCAAATAGTTTATCTAATTCTTGACTACTTTTCTCATCTATATACACACCCGATTCTGTGTTTTCATTTAAGGAAGGCGTGGTTAAATTAGCACTTGTAATAAACCCTTTAACTCTATCTGTAATAATAAACTTAGCATGAGCTGATTCAGAAGCTCTAACATGAACACCATTATCATATAACATTTTTATATTCGACAAATGCTGATTGGAAGTTTTGGTGTTTAACTCCTCTTCAGTTAGATACTCACTTAGTGATTCAAAATTTTCAAGTTTAGAGCTATCGAGTTGAGTTAAGATAAAGATAGAGATGTTTGAATTTTGTGCTTTATCAAGAATTAAATCAAAAATTTCTTTATCGGTTACTATAAAACTGCAAATCTTAAGTACAACTTTGCTTGATTGAATAATATTTATTATTTCCTCTTTTAGTCTTAAATTACTATTTTGAGTTAGATAAATTAATTCATTTTCTTGATAAACACTATATGCTTTTGCATTTTTATTAATTATAAATGCACCTGTCTCAAGGTTGTCCGTATGTTTAATTTCTATTATCATAACTAAATCTCTATCATAAATTGTTTAATATCCAGTTTTTCTAATAAATCATATTCTCCTGCTGCAACTAAACATTTCTTTAAATCATATTTATACTCAGGATGTTTATTTTTAAAAGCAACCATATCCATTTGATGAGTTTTGTAATTATCCAAAACATTCTTTAACTTCACTACTTTATTAACAAATACATCTGTAGTTTTATAATATATATACAAAATAAATACATTGTTGTCGCTTTTTCCAAACTCATAATCCCTCTTTCTTATAATATTAGAAATTAATTTTCTTCTATTAGGTGAGTTTAAAAGCATCTCACTATTTATATCAATACTAATTTCAGAATCATCATTTACAATATTCTCTAGGCTTGCATTTTTAATGTTAAACACACCTTCTATTACTTTTAATAAATCTTCAGTACTAAAAGAAAAACATTTATTTTCACTGTTTTTATATCTATCTATTTCTTGCCAATTAGATATTAGTATAGGTTTAGAATTTACATTATTACCTTCCCTTTGTCTTGGAATTATAATCTTAAATTGAAGGTCTCTTACTTTATCTTTAATGTTATTTTCAAAAGAAATTATATTTTTTCGAGCAGCCTCATAATATGAATTATTATCGGATAACAAATAAAAAGGATATCCATCTAATAGTTCTTTCTTTAGTAAACCATCTTTTTTGGTTATATTAACTATACAATTGAATGATAACTTTGAGAATGATAAATCTTCAATATCAATTAATCCTAATGGAATTTTCATATCCTCTCTATTATGAAAATCAATATTTTTTATTTCTTCAATAATCAAAGATTTTGATAGTGGAGTATGAACTATATCTGGACCAAATGTCTTAATAGTTTTTGTACTTCCAAAAGAATTTGTATATGAATAAGAATCACTTTCATTAACATACTTTGAATTATAAAACGTATAAAACACTTTTGGAAGTGGTTTTAAAGTAATTCCATCTACATAAAAATCATACGACTTTTTATGTTGTCGAATTAAGATTTTATTTATAAAAACATCAATACCTTCTTCACTTAAAAAATAACCATTATTTTTTGCCATTAAATGACCGTCATAAATTAATTTATTAATTCTGAATTCTACAAGAGATTTTGAAGATCCTAATAAAGCACCTACCTGTTGAATCGAATAATCAGGTTTCGCTATAAAAAAATCTATAATTACTTTATCTAGACTATCCAAAGGATCCTTTGTACTGTCTAATATACTTGAATGAATACAATAAATGGGATATTGGATGCAAAACATACCCAATATTTGTTCATCTCTTGAAGATAAATCTTCATATAATTTTTCAAAATCTATACTGAATAATCCCATGCTATATTTTTAATTTAATTTGCATTTTATCTTCATTAATTTCAGATATTTCAACTTCAATGGTTTGGTTTAATTGAATAATTATATTTTCAGGAATTTGACTATTATGCAATAACCCTTCAAATCCATTCTCAAATTGAACAAAAAAACCGAAATGTTTTTGAGAAATAATTTTTGCAGGCATTTTATTTCCAATAAATAGATTTTTATTATTAACATTCCACAGTCTTTTCTTTTTATCTGCAAAGGATTCCTTTATAATAGTATTTTTTCTTAAATTCCTTTTAGGAAAACCTAAAGTAACCCGTTCGCTTTTTTTATCAAAACTTGAGATTACTAACTTTAATTCATCCCCAATATTTAATTTTTCTAATCCATTCTTAAATTGTTCTGACATAAAAGAAATTGGCAATAAACACTCATAGCCATCAACATAAAAAAAAGCTCCAAATTTTTTACCATTTGATACTCCAATAGTTTTAAAATTGGCATTTACTTCATCATCTTTTTTATACTTATCTAATAATTTTTCAAATGGAGTTGTTACACTATGATAATCCGCTATATTTATAAAATTTCCTATTTTGTCATTTTTGCTAAGCTGTACTAATTTTGCAAATAAATTTGTGTACTTAAAAATTAAGTCAAAATGAGAACGGGGATCAGTTAAAGTTTTTTCATTTCCGACTAAAATCAATTTTTTTTTCGCTCTACTAAAAGCTACATTTAACCTTCTTGCATCATCCAAAAAACCTACTTTGCTGTATTTTTTCTTACCATTAATAGCTCTTACTATAGAATGATTTGTTGACCTTGTGAAACTAAAAATAATAATATCATATTCTTTACCTTGAAATGAATCTAAGGTTGAAACGTCAATATTTTTATTTTGACATGAAGTTGATTTATTTAAATATTTTTTAATATTTGCCACCTGAAACTTATATGGAGCAATTACTGCAATATTTTCAGTATTAATATTGCTGTCTAAAAGCTTAGGTAAAATGAATTCGGCTATAAATTCTGCTTCAGTATCATTCTTTATTGAATTATCTTCTTTTTGTTCATAAGGATTTTTTGAATTAGAAGTATCAAAAAAGATGACCTCTTTATCAAAAGGGGCAGGTAATTCAATTTTATTTAAATGAGTTCTACTACCCATTAACACTTTAGAACCATAAAAAGATTCTGAAACGAAATTACCAATATTTGGATGCATTCTATGTTGATAATTAAGCATTTCCTTATTTTCTGAAGGGAATTTACTATCATCTATTCTTTTAATTAAAAACTCAAAAAAAGATGTTTTTAAAGCATGTATAATTTCATTTTCAGTAAATCCATGACCATAAACAGAATTAGGAAAACTTTTAGGGTCCTCTTTATCAATTAATGAACTATCCATATAAGGTGGTAGCTGCATTTGGTCACCCACTAAAATTACTTTTTTACCTAATTCAATTGCGACTAAAGTTTCTGCTATATTAGCTTTTCCAGCTTCATCGATTATTACGGTATCAAATTTAAAATTACTTTCTTTAAAAACTTTATCCCCTTTGATACCAATGCATGTCGCAAAAACGACATCAACGGAATTATAAATAATTGGTTGTAATAAAATTTCACTTTCATTACTAAACGATTCATCCCATTTAACTAAAGCTTGAATTGTTTCGAAAAGCTCCTTAATGGACAAACCAATTAAATTATCTCTAAGAATATGGTGTTTATCTTTAAAAGTTTGTTGTAAGAAACGATACTCTTTTATTACTTCGTTTACTTTCTCATTATAAACCTTCAATCTAATTTTAGTATCTACATTTTTTTTTACAAAATCTAAAAATAGTTCAGCTAGCTTTTTTTGATTTCTAATGAACAATTTATAATCTTCCCTGTACTCTTTAACAAGATTCTCGTAGCAATATCTCAATAAATCTTTATTAATACGTTCAGGGTTTCCAACACGTAAAAGATTTAGGTTTGGGTTTTTAGCAATTTTTTCAAGTACATTATCTACTGCAACATGGTTTTGACCTGAAACTAATATCTTTTCTCCAATAGCAGTTAACTGCTCTATAATTTCAGCAATCACAGTCGTTTTACCTGTTCCTGGAGGTCCTTGAACTAAAAAAACATTTTTATTTCCAACAGCTTTTTTAACTGCTCTAACCTGAGTATTATCAGGTTGTTCAATTTCTGTCCTTATTAAATCTTCATTATTAAATTTTATATTTTTTAAAATAGGAAATTTAACTGTTGATGGATTGACCAATAAATTTTCAATATGATCTATTTTGATTTTTTTTTCTAAAAAATCTTTTATTATTTCCCTTTGGATATCAAATTGTTTTGTAGAAACTCTCTTATCAAGGTAAAATCCATTTTGTAACAATTCGAGGTTTATATCTTTGTAGAAGTTTAATATGTAATTATCTTCTTGTATCGAAATAAAACCATCAGACAATTTGGATAGTTTTTCTTTATCATACTGTTTAACATTTATTACACTACCTTCTTCTAATTCTAATTTATCTCCAATTTCCCTTGGAAGTTTAACAGAAATACCTATGAAATTACTGTTTATCTTATCAAAATTTTCAACAAAAACATTATTTTCTGCATCATTAGCTAATAAACTAATTTGATACTCTAAAAACTTATCAATTATTTCTAAAGTTCTACCTTCTTGTTTTAATATTTCACCAGTTTCCTTTTTTAATTCATTAACTATTTCAAAACATTCTAGTTTTAATAAACAATAATCAAGAAATTCTTTTTGAGAATTATCAAATGGTAAAGGAGTTAATGGACTAATAACTTTTAATTTATTATTAAAAAGAAATGAACCATTTTTAGTACTGTTTTTTTTTGTTCTTGAAGCAAAACCTAAATTTTGGCCTACACTAAAATTTGTTATCCCAAATTTTACATTTTTTTTATCCTTAAGTATTTCGATAAATCCATAAAAATTGATTTCTTCATTATAAATTGAAAAATCAAGTATTTCAATAATTTCTTTATTATTTTTTTTATTTTCTTCTTTACGTTTATTAATGTTTATCCAATATTTTTTATTTGAGACTATTTCAAGGACAGCTTTTTCATTTTCAATATTATGTTCTATTTGATTTAAATAAAAAGGTATTGCTTTTTGCTTTAAATCAGTTTCAAAAGGGGAACTATTAAGTATAAACTGCAAGTACAATACCACACCAGTATCAATGTCTTTACTAAAAAGGTTAGTGTCTAATTCAAATCCTTTTTTTAATTTTTGAATTTGTTTATCCGAAGCATTTTTGCCAAGAACAGATCTTTTGAATTTAGAAAATGATTGTAAATCTTCTTCAATAAAATTTAAACGGTCTTCTACTAAATCTTCTACTAAATCTTCATCATCATTTTCTTGATGTGATGGAATAAAATCGATTAAACTTGAATCTTCAAATTTACTATTAATTTTTAATCTTAAATTTTCAGTTTGGTTATTAAGTAGCGACTTTCTAACAATTCCAAATAATTTATTTTTGGTTTGAACTATATAGGTATTATTTAAATTTTGAATTATTTCTACATCATACTCTTGTCCTCGTTCTAACCTTTCCCACTTGACCGTTTGATTAATCGGTTCAACGAGATGCTTTTGAGTTAAAATGACTTGCTTATTGGCTTCATTAACCTCAAAAACAACACATTCGATAGTGTCTCCAACTTTATACTTTTTAAATGCCTGTTCACTTTGAGGAAGGGACCAAGAAATATCAATTAACGAAAGTCTTCCTATATAGCCATCTATATATTCAATTATGATTTGAGACGGTACTATAATTTTTGATATTGTACACTTTACAATGCTACCTTGTGTAAAAAGGTTTACATTACTTTTAATTTCTTTTAATTTTTGATTAGTTATGATAACTTTAGAAGTAAATGATGCTTTTTCATTATTGATATTCAGATAATTACATTCAGATATTATAGGATCAGCAATTCTCTTTTTCAAAGAGAATTGCTGCACTAAAATCTCATGCTCAATTTGATTAATCTTAGAATTTGGATTACTTTCAATAAAAATTCCATTCTCTTTTAAAAAAGCGACACCTCTTTCAAGAGAAATATTTAGTTCCCTTAAAACCTTATTTATACGGATGTTTCTATCTAACATATTAAAGTTTCTATGTATATTAACAATTCTTAATACTAATCGTGTTCAAAATAGGATGTTTATAATTCTTTTCTAAATTATGGAAACCTTTATCCAAAGTTTGGTATCTTATTATGGCGTGCTTATTTGTAGACAACTCTGTTTATTTTTGAAATAATTATATTCTTACAATAATACAAAAAAGCAAACGCAAGTAATATGAGGAAAACCGTAAAACAAGAAATTGTTATTAACAAAGTATAGGAATAAGTATGATTTAATCGTTCAACAACAAATGTCAGGTTGGTGTTTTCAGGTTTATTTTCGAAAGCTGGTAACTTCAAATTATTTAAAAGAAATTTTATCAACCATTTTTTCTGTTTTTATGGCTATTTTTTTCTTTAAATCTAAAATGTCATTTTCAAGTTTCTTTAAAGTAAATAATAGACTATCCTCAGAGTCGAATGCTGCTTTTTTATTTAGTTTATTTCTCAATTCAATCATCTGTCGACCAACTGTCTGCTGCTCAGTTATTGCATATTCTTCCGTTTGTTGTACCGATTGATGCCCTAGCATTTCTTTTACAATGTGAATCGGTACGTCATTAGCAAGTGTAACTGTACTGCCAAAAGTCCTTCTGGCTTTGTGTGTATTTAAAATAACATTCAATCCACATAAATCAGCAATTTCTTTTAGGTAAGCATTCATTTTTTGGTTTGATTTTACTGGAAGGACAGTTCCTCTGCTAAGACAAAGAGGATGATTTTTGTATTTTTCTATAATTTCAAGAGCTTTGGGTAGTAATGGAATATTTGTTGCTGATTCTGTTTTTTGACGGTCAGACATAATCCAGTATTCGCCATCAATGCCTATCTTGATATCTTCCTTCTTAAGTTGAAACGCATCAATGTAAGCTAGGCCAGTGTAACATTGGAATATAAATACATCACGTATAACAGTCAATCTTGGAGTAGAAAAAGTATGATTCTCAATCTTATTCAATTCTATTCCTGTGAGTGGTTTTTTCTTGGTTTTTGTCTTTTTCCCTTTGAATTTTTTGAAAGGGTCCTCCTTAATGATTTCTTTATCAATTGCCCGTCTCACAATTTTCCTGAAATTTGTAATGTACTTTAATGCAGTATTGTTATTACAACTTTTTACTGTCTTAAGATAAAACTCATAATCTTTTATAAATTCATAATTCAAGTCTCGGAATTCCATGTCTTCCAAGTTGAATTTGAACAAGAGAAATTCTTTTATATGCTTTTTGGATATCTCAAAACGTTCATGTGTTCCAATAGCATATTCTCCCACATCCACGAGGGCACGTAATTCGTTGTTATGGTTAAGGAATTCTTCAAGCACTTTTACTTTTGGTGCTAGTCGTCCCATAACAAAGTCTATTATTTTTTGAGAGGTAATAGGGTGTTCTGCATAAAGCAAATCATTTCTGTACTTGTTGATCTTAGTTTCAATTGCATCAAGAAAAAAATTAATGATCCTGGCGTCTTCTTTTGAACCTATAGCTCTTTCAGCTTTTTGATCCCATCTGTTCATATCCCATCTACGTTTTGTAGAAGTTTCCTTGGGAATTCCATCAACGATAATTCTTAAGTAAATATACCTAAGATTGCTTTTTTTTCGTGGGACCTTCAAAAAGAAGGTTAATCCAAAACTACTTTCTATCATAATTCAACAATTTAAATGAGTAAATGTCGAGCTATAGCGTCTTAAAATCAAGTCGTTAACGTAGTTTACATGTTGATTATCAATATTTTAATTATTGTTTTGTGGCACATTTTTTTAAAATTTAAAAGTGCCATAAAAATGCCATGTAATTTTGAGCGTTTTTGAAAATTTTGGAGGAAACAGATATAAATAAAAAAACCTGCAAATCCGAAATTTGCAGGTTTTTAGTAAGATTGTGGAACTTTATAATATCATTCCTAAAATAAGTGGTGGGCGATGAGGGGTTCGAACCCCCGACCCCCTCGGTGTAAACGAGGTGCTCTGAACCAGCTGAGCTAATCGCCCTATTTTACTAGGTTGCTATCGTTTCTGATTGCGAGTGCAAATCTACAGCTAGATTTTGTATTTACAACTATAAATTTAAAAAAAAATGAAACTTTTTTTTAGCTTTTTTAGTACTAAGCTATTTTTCAGCTTCTTAAAAATGAAATATTTTTTACTGTTTTCTTATTATTTCGTTAAAAAACGAAAACGGAATGTCTAATTCTTAATATCGCTTTGTATTCACTGGCTATAATCATACATTTGCATACCTTAATTGTATACTCAAATGGCAAGATTTAAAGAAAATGATTTACCAAAATCAAAAATTACCGCTACTTCCCTTAATAAAGCAACTATAATATTTAAATACGCTGGAAAACACCAATGGAAATTTTATGTTGGTTTAGTTTTTCTCTTACTTACTGGAGCCACTGCCCTCGCCTTTCCTAAATTAATGGGAATGCTGATTGACTGTGTAAAGAACAAAAACAGTGATCAGGCCAATCAAATTGCATTGGGTCTGATTGTGATTTTATTTTTACAATCTTTTTGTTCCTTTTTCAGATTATCACTTTTTGTGAATTTTACTGAAAATACACTGGCAAACCTTCGTTTATCATTGTACACCAATTTGGTGAAATTGCCTATGACATTTTTCTCCCAAAAAAGAGTTGGAGAATTAAACAGCCGTATTAGTGCTGATATTACCCAGATTCAGGATACTTTAACTTCGACAATAGCAGAGTTTTTGCGTCAATTTATACTTATTATTGGTGGAGTGATCTTATTAGCAACAGAAAGCCTGAAATTAACCTTATTGATGCTGGCAGTTGTACCGTTAGTTGCTGTTGCTGCTGTGATTTTTGGACGTTTTATTAGAAAATATTCTAAACAAGTTCAGGATCAGGTAGCCGAAAGTCAGGTTATTGTCGAAGAAACCATGCAGGGAATTAGTATTGTGAAAGCTTTTGCAAACGAATGGTATGAAATTGCACGCTATAAAGGAAAAATAAGCGAAGTTGTAAAACTGGCTATTAAAGGCGGTAAATACAGAGGTTATTTTGCATCATTTATTATTTTCTGTTTGTTTGGAGCTATCGTTGCTGTAGTTTGGTATGGTGTACGTTTAAGTATTGCCGGCGAAATGAGCGTGGGACAGTTAATTTCATTTGTATTGTACTCTACTTTTGTTGGAGCTTCATTTGGAGGAATTGCCGAATTATATGCACAAATTCAAAAAGCAATTGGAGCTACTGAGAGAGTTTTTGAATTACTGGAAGAAACTCCGGAAAAAATTAGCGCTGCACAAACGACTACACCATTAGAAAAAATAAAAGGTAATGTTTCTTTTCAGAATGTTGCTTTTAGTTATCCTTCAAGAAAAGAAATTCAGGTACTAAAAGATGTTAACTTCACTGCAGAATTTGGTCAAAAAATAGCCATTGTAGGGCCAAGTGGAGCCGGAAAATCTACCATTTCATCTTTATTATTACGTTTCTACGATATTACTTCAGGAGAAATTACTGTGGATGGAAAAAACATTTACGATTACGATCTTGAAAACCTTCGTGGAAACATGAGTATCGTTCCGCAAGACGTAATTCTATTTGGAGGAACAATAAAAGAAAACATTGCATACGGAAAACCAGATGCAACCAACGAAGAAATTATGCTGGCTGCTAAACAGGCAAATGCACTTAATTTTATTGAAGGTTTCCCGGAGAAATTCGAAACATTGGTGGGAGAACGAGGAGTAAAATTATCAGGAGGTCAACGTCAGCGTATTGCCATTGCGAGAGCATTGCTTAAAAACCCAAGTATTTTAATTTTAGATGAAGCCACTTCATCATTAGATAGTGAAAGCGAAAAATTAGTTCAGGAAGCGTTAGAAGTTTTAATGGAAGGAAGAACAAGTATTATTATTGCACACCGACTTTCGACCATTAGAAATGCTGACAAAATTTTAGTTTTAGATAACGGAAAAATAACTGAAGAAGGAACACACCAGGAATTGATAAATCTTGAGAATGGTATGTACAAAAACCTGAGTAACCTTCAATTTAGTAATTCTTAAATAAAGCGAAAATAACTAACTAATTTAAAAACAAAAATGCCACATCTTAGAATCGTTTTAATTTTATTGTTTATTATAATGAACACGATTAGTGTTCTTTCACAGGAAAAACCTTTTAATGTAGTCAACATCTCTCCTGATGGTTCAAAATATATCAAATTTGGTATGAATCTTCAGATTTGGGGCAGATATACAGAACTGAATCCGGGAAGTAAAATAGGTACAACAGAAGTAAATGATGCTTATGATGTTGTAATTAGGCGTTTGCGTCTGCAGGCAATGGGAATGCTGACAGACAATATCTTTTTCCACCTTCAGCTTGGTCAGAATAATATCAATTTTACACAAAATAACGGACCTTCAAATGCACCACTTTCCGTTATGGATGCATTAGGAGAATATCATTTTAGTGATAAGCTTCATATTGGAGGCGGTTTAACAAGCTGGGGATCCGGAACTACTCGTTATTCATCAAACAGTTCAGCAACACAATTGAGTTTAGACACTCCTATGTACCAGCAAATTGCCAATATATCTTCTACTTTTGGCAATCGTAATTTAAGTATTTATGCCAAGGGATATCTGGGAGATTTAAGCTATAGAGTTGCAGTTACCAATCCTTACAGAAATACAAACAACAATATTGGGTTTAATTCTACTGTAAGTCCTGAAACGCCAAGAGCACAATTTTCAGGAATCTTAACCTATCATTTTTTAGAAAAAGAACAAAATCTTGAAGCATACAACAGAGGGACTTATTTAGGTACAAAAAAAGTTTTTAATCTTGGTCTTGGTTATATGACACAGGCAAATGCAATGTGGCGTTTAGATACTGATGGTTCAGGTTTAGTGCATCATGATGATATGAAAGTTTTAGGACTGGATGTTTTTTATGATAGTCCTATAGGAAATAACGGTTCAGCTATTACGGCGTATGCGGCTTACAATAATGCGCAATATGGTAAAAACTACACACAGTTCATCTCTATTCCTAATCCTGCAATTGCAGATCCTGCACTATTAAATGGCTCAGGAAGCGGATTTATTGGTGTTGGAACAGGAAATATCTATTATGCCCAGGTTGGTTATCTGTTTAAAAATTCAGAAAATCCATCCAAGAAAGGACGTTTTCAGCCTTATTTAGCCACACAAATTGCAGATTTAGAAGCACTAAATACACCAATGACGATGTACGAAATTGGAGCGAATTATTACACTACAGGAACTTTTGGACCAAAATTTAGCTTAAATTATCAAAACAGGGCTATTTTCGACAAAACCGCACTAAATCCTAAATACACTCAGTCAGATCGTTTAGGAATGATTGTTTTACAGTGTCAGGTATCTTTCTAAACAAATATAAAAGCATAAAAAAAACTCCAATGAATTTCATTGGAGTTTTTTTATATGTGATAAACTGAAAATTATTTTCCTTTTCTGCGTTTACGTTCTGCTTTAATCATAGACAATTCGCGGCTTGTTTGCCCGGCTACAGAAGTATTTTCTTCCGCACGACGAATTAAGTATGGCATAACATCTTTTACGGGACCAAAAGGTAAATATTTAGCAACATTATAACCGTTTTCAGCCAGATTGTAACTAATATTATCGCTCATTCCGTATAGTTGTCCAAACCAGATTCTGTTGTCATTTTTAGCCATTCCTCGCTCTGCCATCATTTCCATTAATTTATAAGAGCTCAATTCATTATGAGTTCCTGCAAAAATGGCCATCTTTTCGATATGATCTAACATATAATGTACAGCATTATCATAGTTTATATCTGTCGCTTCTTTTGAGGCGCAAATTGGAGAAGGATATCCTTTTTCTTCTGCTCTTTTATTTTCTTTTTCCATATAAGCACCACGAACCAGTTTCATTCCAATATAGAAACCTTCATTTTTGGCCACTTCATGTAATTTTTTCAAATAATCCAGACGATCCCATCTATACATTTGTAACGTATTAAAAACAATCGCTTTTTCTTTATTGTATTTACGCATCATATCTGTAACCAGATCATCAGCAGCATCCTGCATCCAGCTTTCTTCACCATCAATCAGTAATGCAACATCTTTTTTGTGTGCTTCACTGCATATTTTGTCAAAACGCGCTACTACTCTATCCCATTCTGCTTGTTCAGTTGGATTTAAAGTTTGTTTCTCACCTAATTTTTCATACAATTCAAAACGTCCTAAACCAGTTGGTTTAAATACAGCAAAAGGAATTGCAAGGCGTTCTTTGGCAAAATCAACTGTTCTTAAAGTCATTTCTAATGCCGCATCAAACTGCTCTTCCTCTTCTTTTCCTTCAACAGAATAATCCAATACAGATGAAACACCTTTTGTAAACATTTTATCTACAACACTAAGACAGTCATTTTCGTTTACACCGCCACAAAAATGGTCAAAAACTGTTGCACGAATCAATCCTTCAACCGGAAGATGTGCTTTAATAGCAAAATTAGTAACAGCAGTTCCAATACGTACCAAAGGCTCGCTGTCAATCATTTTAAAAAGAAAATAGGCTCTGTCAAGTTCCGTGTCGCTTTTTAACGAAAATGCAACCTGAGTGTTATCGAATATTTTTTCCATTAAGTTTAGTTTTTGTGCAAAGATAGAGAGTGTTTTGAATATTATTTACTAAAACATATCAAATTTTTCAATATCGTTAATAACATTGTTAGAACAATTATGATAATAAGTAAGACTTTCCTGTTTTTTAAATTTCAGATTCTCAAAAAATAAAAAAAATAGCGTAAACCTTAATTAGAATCATTCGTTTTAAAACAAATTTGAGTTAAATTTTGAATATTATTTAGCTAAAAATGCCTTATTTTGCGCTTTCAATTAACTACAGAAATATGCAATCTATTCAAGCTAATAATTATCTGGTGCATTTTAACCAAAAGGCATACGAAGCCCTAAATAATCATTTAAAAGAAAACAAATACTCTAATTTGTTTATTATAGTTGATAATGAAACGAATGAGTATTGTCTTCCAAAATTTTTACCGTTACTTGAAACAGATTTAGCCATAGAGATAATTGAATTTGAAGCCGGCGAAATCAATAAAAATATAGATACTTGTATTGAAATCTGGAAAGTACTGACTGAACTTGGTGCTGACAGAAAATCACTTGTTATTAATCTTGGCGGTGGTGTTGTAACGGATCTTGGCGGATTTGTTGCCTCAACTTTCAAGCGCGGAGTTGATTTTATCAATATTCCTACTACTTTATTATCTATGGTAGATGCTTCTGTTGGAGGAAAAACAGGAGTTGACTTAGGAAATCTTAAAAACCAGATTGGTGTAATTAATGTACCTCAAATGGTATTAATAGACACACAATATCTCGAAACATTGCCTCAAAGCGAAATGCGTTCCGGTTTGGCTGAAATGCTAAAACATGGTCTAATATATGATGCAGCCTACTGGAAACAATTTTTAGATTTAGCAGCTATTGACTATAATGCCCTTGATGAATTAATCTATCGCTCAGTTGAAATTAAGAACGATATCGTTATACAGGATCCAACAGAAAAAAACATCCGAAAAGCATTGAATTTCGGACATACTTTAGGTCATGCTATCGAAGGTTACTTTTTGGAAAGTGAAGCTAAAAAAACGTTGTTACATGGCGAAGCGATTGCGATAGGGATGATTTTGGAAAGTTATATCTCATTGCATAAAAATCTAATTTCAGCAGAAGAATATGCCGAAATCAAAACGGCAATTAAAAGCATTTATGAGGATGTGAAAATTGAAGAAGCAGACATTGATCCGATCCTCGAATTGCTTATTCATGACAAAAAAAATGAATACGGATTAATTCAATTTGCTTTGATTGAAGGAATCGGAAAAATAAAAATTAACCAATCCGTTGAAAATAAATTAATTCTAGACGCATTTCAAGATTATAAATCTTAAACTTTTTTTAATAAAAAGCTTTGCTTTAGGTATATATTATTTTTTACATTTGCCACGATGAAAACAAACAATAAACAAAGACATTTTAACTCTTACAGAAACCGCCTCAATAGTTCTTTACTAAGAATATTGGATCGTTTTTATAATAGTAAAAGTCCGTTTTGTTTTGATGTTTTTTTGTGCTCAAAAGCAGAACATGAAAAACTGCAAATTGTATTTGCAAATATTAGGGTTTGAATTTTAGATTTAGCAACATTCACTAAATTAAAAATTACATCTTAACTATTGACAAATAAATGAATACAAAATATTCTGATCTAATTAATCAAACTTACTATTTTCCACAAGAGGAATTTAAATTAAACAAAGACAATCTTCAATTTCACAATATCGATTTGATGAAATTGGTTGAACAATACGGTACGCCTTTAAAATTCACCTATTTACCTCAGATTTCTGAAAACATCAATAAGGCTAAAGCCTGGTTCAGAAAATCGATGGAAAAAAACAAATACGAAGCAAAATATTACTATTGTTATTGCACAAAAAGCTCTCATTTTGAATATATTATGAATGAAGCTTTCAAGAATAACATTCATATAGAAACATCATCAGCTTTTGATGTTAATATTGTAGAGAATTTGCTTGAAAATGGTAAAATCAATAAAAGTACTTATGTTATTTGTAATGGTTTTAAGAGAGACGAATACATCACAAATATTGCAAGATTAATCAATAACGGACATAAAAATACTATTCCGATTATTGATAATTACGAGGAACTTGATCTGCTTCAGGCTGAAATTAAAGGGAAATTCAAAATCGGAATTCGTATTGCAGCTGAAGAAGAACCTAAATTTGAGTTTTATACTTCAAGATTAGGTATTGGATATAAAAACATCGTATCGTTTTACAAAAAACAAATTCAGGAAAATGATAAGTTAGAGCTTAAAATGCTTCACTTTTTCATTAACACCGGAATCAATGATACGTCATATTACTGGAATGAGTTGGTAAAATGTATCAAAGTATATATTGCGCTAAAAAAAGAATGTCCTACCCTTGACGGTTTAAATATTGGTGGAGGATTTCCAATTAAAAACTCTCTTGCATTCGAATATGATTATCAATATATGATTGATGAAATTATCAATCAGATTAAAATAGCATGTGATGAAGCCGAAGTTGATGTTCCAAACATCTTTACAGAATTTGGTTCTTTTACAGTAGGTGAAAGCGGTGGGGCAATCTATCAGATTTTGTATCAAAAACAACAAAATGACAGAGAAAAATGGAATATGATTGATTCTTCATTCATTACCACTTTACCGGATACATGGGCTATCAATAAGCGTTTTATCATGCTGGCAGTAAACCGTTGGAATGATACATATGAGCGGGTTTTATTAGGAGGTTTGACCTGTGATAGTGATGACTATTATAACTCAGAGCAAAATATGAACGCCATTTATTTGCCTAAATACAACAAAGAAAAGCCTTTATATATTGGTTTCTTTAATACTGGTGCGTATCAGGAGACTATTGGAGGTTATGGTGGATTACACCACTGCCTTATTCCGCAGCCTAAGCATATCCTGATCGATCGTGACGAAAACGGAATCTTAGCCACTGAGGTTTTCTCAGAACAACAGACATCTGATGATGTGCTGAAAATTTTAGGATACAAAAAAAAAGTATAAAAAAAAACCTGCAAAATAAAAGTTAATATCTATAAAATTATTAATTTGCAGTACCATCTAAAAGGTTAAACTTTTAATTCAAAAAAAAATAAAAAAACAAAAACAAATGAAAGGACCAATCAGTCAGTTTATTGAAAAACATTATTTACACTTTAACTCTGCTTCTTTAGTTGACGCTGCAAAAGCATATGAACAACAATTAGCAAATGGTGCTAAAATGATGGTAAGTATGGCTGGCGCTATGAGTACAGCAGAAATTGGTAAAATTTTTGCCGAAATAATTAGACAAGATAAAGTACAAATTATTTCATGTACTGGAGCCAATCTAGAAGAAGACATCATGAATTTAGTGGCACATTCACACTACGAAAGAGTGCCTAACTATCGTGATTTGACACCGGAAGACGAATGGGCTTTGCTTGAAAGAGGATTAAACCGTGTTACAGACACTTGTATTCCTGAGCACGAGGCATTCCGTCGTTTACAAAAACACATTTATAAAATCTGGAAAGACGCAGATGATAAAGGAGAACGTTATTTTCCGCATGAATTCATGTATAAAATGTTGTTATCCGGCGTTTTAGAAGAATATTACGAAATTGATTTAAAAGATAGCTGGATGTATGCAGCAGCTGAGAAAAATCTACCTATTATTGTTCCGGGTTGGGAAGACAGTACAATGGGAAATATCTTCGCATCATACGTAATCAAAGGAGACTTAAAAGCTTCTACCATGAAATCAGGAATTGAATACATGACATTCCTTGCTGACTGGTATCCAAAAAATAGCGCTAACGGTATTGGATTTTTCCAAATTGGTGGTGGTATTGCAGGAGATTTTCCAATTTGCGTGGTACCAATGTTATACCAGGATATGGAAATGCATGATGTACCGTTCTGGAGTTATTTCTGCCAGATTTCAGATTCTACAACAAGCTACGGATCTTATTCAGGAGCTGTTCCAAATGAGAAAATCACTTGGGGAAAATTAGATATTAAAACCCCTAAATTTATTATCGAGTCGGATGCTACGATCGTTGCACCGTTAATTTTTGCTTATTTATTAGATTTATAAGATATTTATGAAAAGAGTTATAGTAGACTACGCTAAACTTACCAACGAAATTTTGAACCTTTTAGTGGAGAAATTTCCTGATGGTTATGATGATTCGGATGTTATCCGTTTTAGAAATGCTAAAAACGAATTAGTAGAAGCTGTTGAAGTACGCACTGAGGACACTATTTATTTAGTAAAAATCAGTACGAAACTTGCTGACAGAATTGAGAATTATGATGAAGATGATGATATGGATCTTGATGTTGACACAATCGAACCAGTAAAAGGTCTTGATCTTGAAGATGACAGCGATGACGATGATGATGACGATACACAAGATAAACCTGATACTGATGGTGGAGACGATGACGATGATGACGAAGACAAAGATGATATCGCTGACGACGAAGATGATGAAGACGAAGATTAATTTATATCTTTAAAATAAATCAAAGGAACTCTAATAGAGTTCCTTTTTTTATGAACTAAAAGCGTGATTTAAATATAGGAAAATTACTATATTTAAATCTTTTTATTATATTTATGGTTATAAAAATATAAGCCTTATGAATTCAGAGATCTTACACGCCAAATTAAAAGAGAATTTTGGGTTTGAAAAGTTCAGACCCAATCAGGAAACCATTATTAACACCATACTTTCCGGTCAGGATACCCTGGCGATAATGCCAACCGGTGGTGGTAAATCCATTTGTTTTCAATTACCTGCTTTAGTATTGCCAGGAATTACAATTGTTATTTCGCCGCTTATCGCTTTGATGAAAGATCAGGTTGACAGTTTAAAAACCAACGGAATTAATGCTTGTTATATTAATAGCAGCCAATCGAGCGAAGAACAACAATTTTATATTGATAACTTAAAATCAAATCATTTTAAGCTGGTTTATATTGCTCCCGAAAGTTTATCCTATTTAGATGTTGCTTTTAATGAATTAACAATCAGCTTGATTGCAATAGATGAAGCACATTGTATTTCTTCCTGGGGACACGACTTTCGCCCGGCTTATACCAATTTAGGCTATTTAAAAAACCGCTTCCCTTCTACTCCGGTTCTTGCTTTAACAGCAACTGCTGATAAAGCAACCCGTACAGATATTACAAAACAATTAAACTTAAGAAATCCAAAAACTTTTGTTGCTTCATTTGACCGTAAAAATCTGAGTTTAGAAGTTCGTCCGGCATTAGACAGAGTCAAGCAGATTATTGATTTTGTTGAAGACAGATCCAATGAATCCGGTATTATATATTGCTTAAGCAGAAAGACAACCGAAGAACTGGCTCTCAAACTTCAAAAAAATGGCGTTAAGGCAAAAGCATATCATGCCGGTTTAGAAAATAAACTTCGGGCTAAAACACAAGACGATTTTATTAATGATGATTGTCAGGTCGTTTGTGCTACAATTGCCTTTGGAATGGGAATCGACAAATCTAATGTACGCTGGGTAATTCATTATAACCTGCCTAAAAACATTGAGGGTTATTATCAGGAAATTGGTCGTGCAGGCCGGGACGGATTACCGGCAGAAACGGTTTTATTCGAAAGTTATGCAGATGTGATTCAATTACAAAAATTTGCTTCTGAAGGACTAAACTCTGATGTGCAGCTGGCGAAACTGGAAAGGATGAAACAATATGCGGATGCTTTGAGTTGCCGACGAAAAATTTTGCTTTCTTACTTTGGTGAACTTGTAAAAGAGAATTGCGGTAATTGCGATATTTGTAAAAATCCTCCAACTTTTTTCGATGGTACGATTCTCGCGCAAAAAGCATTGTCAGCCATTAGCCGATTGCAGGAATCTGAACCTTTGGCCGTAATTGTCGATTTCTTGCGAGGCTCGAGAAACGCGTATATCTACGAAAAAAATTATCAAAGCTTAAAAACGTACGGAATTGGCGCTGACATTTCATGGTACGATTGGAATCAATATCTAATTCAATTAATAAATTTAGGATATTGCGAGATTGCTTTTCATCAACACAATAAAATTCTGCTTACTCCTTTTGCCAGGAAAGTATTATTTGAAGGTGAAAAAGTAAAACTCACTACAGTCGTTAAAAAAGTAATTGATAAAAACGAAATCAAAGAAACAAAAACTAAAGCTGCTAAAAATTCTCTTTTTGAAATACTTCGAAAATTGCGATATGAAATTGCAAAAGATGAAGAAGTTCCTGCCTATGTCATTTTTAGTGATGCAGCACTTAGGCAAATGGAAACTTTACGACCAATGAGTGATGAAGAATTTCTGGCTATTGATGGTGTTGGTAAAGCAAAACTGGAAAAATACGGTCAGGAGTTTATAGACGCCATTGTTTATTATGAAAAAGTAAAAAAAGAAAATAAAAAAGTCAAGAAAGAAAGCAATACTTACAAGGCTACTCTTGAATTATTTCAAAATGGAGTCTCTGTTGAGGAAATTGCAGAACGCAGAAATCTTGGCCTTACCACTATTATTTCACATTTGGCCAAATTGTATATTGATGGTAATGACATCAATTTAAGTCAGTTTGTTTCTGAAGAGGAAGTAATGCAACTTCATAAAGCACAAGTAGAATTAGAATATCCGAGTGCATTAAAACCGTATTACGATCATTTTGAAGAAAAACTATCCTATAATAAAATCAGGTTAGGTCTCGCTATTGTAGAGAAAAACAAATAAATATTTATAAAAAATCCTGTGAAGTATATTCACAGGATTTTTTTTATAAAAGAGAAAGATTACAAATATCTTTCTTCAAAAACTTTTTGATGGTGTTTTTGATGTCCAATAATCACAAAACCCAAAGCACGAACTGAAAGCTGATGTGTAGATGCAGTTCCAGTTCTCTTAAGCTGTTCTTCAGAAAGGCTCTTATAAAACAATAAAGTTGAATGTCTTACAGCAGAAAGTTCCGTTAGTAATTCCTGAATACTTCTTCCTCCTGCATTCGTATTATCGACATAATTATTTTCATCAAAACCAGGCAAAGCTGTTTTGTCATTTCTGGAAAATCGTAACGCTCTATAAGCAAAAACTCTCTCGCAGTCGATTAAATGCTGAATAATATCTTTAATTGTCCATTTTCCTTCTGCATAACGATAATCAAATTTATCCAATGGAATATTTTGGACAAATCTGATAAAATCATGCAGTGAAATTTCTAATTCTTCAGTCAGATTAATCTCACCGGCTTCGCGAATATAATTTGCAAAAGGGCCGGAATATTCTGTTTCAGGTAATATAGTTGTACTCATTTTTAATTTTATTATAATGAAAAATTACTTTTAAGCAGAGTTTCTACTTGCATTTGTATTTCCAAAAAGAGATCTCGTAACGATTTTTTCGTAAACTTTTATAAGTTCTTCATTACCGCTGGCATCTTTATTTAATTCATTAATTTTTAATAAAGCATATTGTTGTATTGTCAACAATGGCAATACAATACGTTCTCTTACCTGAATCGATGCTATACCATCGGGATAATTTTCCATCAGGGTTTTATGACCTGCTATTTTTAATAAAAGGCGTTTCGTTTCTGAGAATTCATCAAAGATAATTTGCCAGAATTCACCAAACTCAGGATCATTTCTCATGTAAGCTGTTAATGGTAAAAATGATTTTGCCAATGACATCATACTATTTTCTAAAAGTGTTTTAAAGAAAAGGGAGTTGTGATATAAATCCTGAACTTTATCCCATTGACCACTTTCTTCAAAATGCTTCAAAGCAGATCCAACTCCAAAAAATCCAGGTACGTTTTGTTTCAGCTGGCTCCATGAACCTACAAAAGGAATCGCTCTTAAATCAGCGAAATCTAACGATTCAGATTTGCTTCTTTTTGACGGACGGCTACCAATGTTGGTTTTAGAGTAGTATTTCAGCGTACTCATTTTTTCTAAGTACGGAATAAATTTTGGATGATTCTTAAAACTTAAATATTTATCATATCCAAGATTAGCCAATTGTGTCAAAATTTCGGTTTCGTCTTTGCTCAGTTCATTTTTTCCTTTACTGAAAACCTGATTTGTTACACCGGCACTTAATAAGTTTTCGATATTATAACGACATGAATCTAAAGTCCCGAAATTAGAGCTGATCGTTTGTCCCTGAACCGTAATCTGAATTTCGTTGTTCTCAATTTTCGGTCCCAAAGAAGCGTAAAATTTATGTGTTTTTCCACCACCACGTGCCGGAGGTCCTCCACGTCCATCAAAGAAAATAGCTTTAATACCATATTTTCTTGAAATTTCAGTTAAAGCAATTTTAGCCTGATAAATACTCCAGTTCGCCATTAAATAACCGCCATCTTTTGTACCATCAGAAAAACCTAACATGATGGTTTGCTTATTTCCTCTTGCCTGTAAATGTTTTGAATATTCCGGATTGGTATACAATTGCTCCATAATCTGATGTGCATTTTGTAAATCATCAACAGATTCAAAAAGCGGAATAATATCCACTGTTGGATTTTCCCAATTGTTTAATCGGATCATCGCAAAAGTTTCCATTACATTCAGAGCGCTTTCATTATTACTAATGATATAACGATTTGCTCCAGACTCTCCATTAGCTTCCTGAATTGTTTTAATAACCTGAACAGATTCTAAAGTAGATCTTGTAATTTCATCTTCAAAGTCTGCAGGATTCAAATCACCTTTGACTGTAGATAAAACATTCAGTTTTTCATCTTCAGATAAATCAAAATAATTCTTAGGGAATATATTTGAGCCTGAATTTAGGTAATGATTGACAACATCTTTAAATACAGCATTATGGATTTTACTATTTTGACGAATATCTAAAGTCGCAAAATGGAATCCGAATAGATTAATTTTTACTAAAAATGCTTCAAGTTCATCCAGATATAAAGACTGATGTTTTTCGATAATAATATCTCTTATCAGGTTCAATTGAGTGAGTAATTCCTCTAAAGTAATGTAAATTTCACCTTTAGAATAAAATACAGAACGATAAAGTTTATGTTCAAGTTCAGCTACTAAAGTGTCTACTCCTGAGAAAGTTAACTTTCTTTTTAAGTTTCTCATTTCAACATAATAACACTTTAAAATAGAAGTTCTTAAACGATCTGCAACTTTTAAAGTAATCTCTGTTGTCACGAATGGATTTCCGTCACGATCTCCTCCTGGCCAGAATCCAAGTTTTATCAACTGGTTCTGAATAGCATTTCCCTGAAGGATATTTTTTTGTAAATAATGAACAATCTCTCCTGAAGTAGCATAGAAAACATTTTCTAAGTACCAGATTAAAGAAACCGCTTCATCATAAGGATTTGGCTTTTCATTTTGGATAAAAGGTGTTTTTCCAAGCTGTGCCAGTAACTGTTTTATTTTTAATAAATCATTTGAGCGGATCGCGTCAGTCAAATCATTGATAATTCCTAAAACCGGTCCCGGATAAAACTGTGTTGGATGCGCTGTTAAAACAGTTCTCACATTAAAATTTTCCAGAAATTCAATCAATTCATCGTCTTTTTCCTTGGCATCTGATTTTTCTTTGATATCGCGTAAGGATCCTCGTCCTTCCATGTTGTTTACTTCAGGGAAAGCAGCATCTTCGATAGCGTCAAATAATACAATCTGACGTTCGATGTATTGAATAAATCGAAACATAAGATCGATTTTTTCTGTTTCTGATGCATCATTAAGGTATCTGTTAGAGAAAAACTCAAGAATTTCTTTTGGAGTTTCCTGTTTTTTAAACCCTGTTTCGCAAGTTTCTGTAAATAATGGCAATAAAACTCCTGTATTATCAATAGAATCAAAGGGCAATGTTATAAAGACACTATTGTAGATGTGGTATTTCGAGAGAACGTCCTGATTAAAACGTTCAATTTTTGGCAACGTGTACATAATTGTGTTATAGTTGGTTGGTTAATAGGTCATAAAAAAACCCCAAGAATAAACTTGAGGTTATATTTTAAATATAGCATTCAAGAAGATATTACATATTTTTAAAAATAGTATGCATCAAACGCTTCTTATCGTTTATACTTTCTTCTAATGAAATCATAGTTTCTGTTCTGTAAACACCATCGATATCATCGATCATGAAAATAACTTCTTTTGCGTGTTTAGTATCTTTTGCTCTAATTTTGCAAAAAATGTTGAATTTTCCTGTCGTTACAGAAGCTACTGTTACGAATGGAATTTGATTGATTCGCTCTAATACAAATTTAGTTTGAGACGTATTATTAAGGAAAACACCCACATATGCAATAAATGAGTACCCTAATTTATCATAATCTAAAGCCAATGAAGAACCCATTATTATTCCTGCGTCTTCCATTTTCTTTACTCTAACATGCACTGTACCTGCAGATATCAATAGTTTTTTTGCAATGTCAGTAAACGGAACTCTCGTATTGTCTATTAACATATCTAAAATCTGGTGATCTACTTCATCTAAACGAAATTTACTCATAATTCTTTAATTAATATTACTAATTGCTATTACAAAGTATAAAAATATATATAAAAAACAACAAATTCACATAAAAATTAACTTTTTATCAATCCGTTAACAAATTTAACATTTTTATTTAAATAAAAATCTGCTTTTTGATTCAATTTCGGAAAATTAGAAGAATCATCTGAATAAAATGCTCCTTTTGCATCATATTCGTAATGTCCAAAATAATTTTCCAATTCGCCTACTTCAACTATGTAAGCGTTAAAATGAATCTCATTTTCAATCAATTCTTCTTTGTATTGTGCGACAAAATTCGTAATAATTTCGATACCATCATAATTTATTTTGATATTTTTATACATAAAATCATAAAAAACGACTTTATTTTGTGAAATATTCAAATAATCACTAATTCTATTATCAACTAAATCGTTTTCGCTGATGAGTTTAAAGCTCTGAAATAGTGAGAAAAATATGTATTTTCTTGTAATTTCACGCTTGTAATCGTCAGGATAATGACCTGCTTCAAAAAGTATCGTAGGAACTCCTAAAAACTGAAAAGTATCTCCTATACAGTTTATATTGAACGAATCATCAAATCTGCCCACTTGTCCCGGAATGTATTTTTGCAATTCATCATTGATTCCGGCAATAAGGTTAATGGCTTTTAAACGATTATCATTTATTTCACGCTCATCATTATATGAAGGTGCTAAAAAAGAAACGGTTGCAGGTTTTCCGGTATCACTGGCACCAAAAATAGTACGCTGATCATGAAGATTAAAGCAATAATGAGGTTTAAATGTTTCAAATACATTCCTTAATACATTACTTTCAGGCTGGGTTAAATTTTGAGAATCACGATTCAAATCTACTTTATTGGCATTTTCACGGGTATAAAGTCTTGCTCCGTCAGGATTAAGTATTGGAATACAATAAAAAGTAAAGGTTTTAAGCATTTTTTCAGCATACTCAGATGTACCGTTTAACACATTTATAAAATCAAATAATGCTTTTGTTGTAGTGCTTTCGTTTCCGTGCATTTGAGACCAAAGATAAATTCGGGTTTCTCCTGTTCCAATTTGGTAACTATATATAGGTTCACTCAAAACAGATTTCCCAATAACCTGTACCTGATTATTCGTATTTAATTTATCTAATAAAGGCTTAATGTGGTCTAAAGTCAGATAACGGCCTGCTATGGTTTGCTCTTTGTATTGCTCAAATAATTCTTCTAAATTCATTGTGTTTTGTTTAGTTTACAAAAGTAAACATCTTTATTTTTACAATTGTAAACAATTAAAAAATAACAAAATTTAGAATTGTAAACAGGTTTTTGAATCTATATTGCTTATTTAAGATAGTAAGAGTTAACATTTGTTATTACTTTAAATATTTAATCACAAATAGCAATATTTCAATTAGTTAAATTAAGTTACATAAAGTCATAGTATATACTTAAAAGTGTTTAGATCATGATTTACAACTGTAAAATTGCTTTATTGAATACTTTTAGTTACATTTGTAAACACTGCAATTTGAAATAAGAATTTACAATGGTAAACATCGATGATTTTGTAAAACGACTTGAGATTATATTGGATTATTACACCTTAAATGCCTCAGCTTTTGCTGATAAAATTGGTGTACAAAGATCAAGTATGTCTCACCTTTTGTCCGGAAGAAATAAACCCAGTTTAGATTTTGTCATG
This sequence comes from Flavobacterium chilense, assembly GCF_001602525.1. Classification (GTDB taxonomy): domain Bacteria; phylum Bacteroidota; class Bacteroidia; order Flavobacteriales; family Flavobacteriaceae; genus Flavobacterium; species Flavobacterium chilense. Next base: position 313,809 of record NZ_LSYT01000001.1, on the reverse strand, counting down.
AAAATCCTGGAGGTTTTTCCGGATGTAGATTTGTATTGGCTTTTAAACGGAAAAGGAAATTTTCCAAAAATTGAGGAAGATGATCTTTGGAAAACGAATGAACCAATTACAGAATTCACAAAATCATCTCCTCCTGTTTCGCAAACTGAAACAAACAGAATTGGGGATTTATTTTCTGAGGTGCATTATAAGGAAGAAATAAAACCTACTGTTCAAAATACTGTTGAAGTAAAAAACTTAAATTTAAGTTCTAATGAAAGTCAAATTGAAAAAATTGTCTTTTTTTATAAAAACGGAACATTTAAAGTATATAATCCCTGATTTGAAAATTTCGCGTATTTGAAAATTTTTAAAAATAATTTCCGTTTAAGGGATTCTCACGCAATTGAAAAAATATCGAAAATTTAGAACTGAAGTCCATTTTCAGGAATTTTCCCTAAGACTCCTTTATAATGTTGTTTTAAAATTTCAAGATCAGCTTCGTAATTTCCTGTCGGAAAAAATGGCTTTCCTAAATTAACTTCCTTTTTGCCCCAATCAAAAGCTACAGGAACAATAGGAACATTTGCTTTAAGTGCAATATAATAAAAACCGCTTTTTATTTCTGTAACACCTTTTCTGGTTCCTTCAGGAGCAACAGCCAAACGAAAGACTTCTTTTCGATCAAAAATGGCAGCAATAGAATCTACCTTATTTAATCCGCCTGAACGATCGATTGGTTCACCGCCAACATTTTTAAAGTAATATCCAAAAGGAAACTTAAACAATTCTTTCTTACCCACCCAATTCATCTGTAAACCTGAAATTCCACGAGTAAACAATCCAATGTAAAAATCATGGTTACTAGTATGTGGCATTACCATCAATATACATTTTTTCACTTCAGCGTTCTCTATCCCCACTATTTTCCAGCCCATTAACTTAAAAAAGATGAATTTGTATAATTGTTTTTTCATTAAAATTATTTTTTAATTGCAAAATAAAAGATTTAAAGTGGTATTTTTGAGTAAAAGCATTTAAAATGATCCAAAAATTATTGAGTTATATTATTCCAATAAAAATATTCAAAAAAAAATCACAAAGAAGCAAAATGATCGAAGTTACCTGGGCTAATGGCGAGTTGGTTCTGGATTCTGAAAATACAAATTATTCATACGGAAGTTTACAACGCATTTTAAGGTACGGACTCCGAAATATTGGTTATGAAGCTATTCTTAAAATGGATCATATTTTATTACTGGGAGTTGCCGGTGGAAGCGTTATCAAAACACTCGTAGATGAAATCGAATATAAAGGTAAAATAACCGGTGTCGAAATTGATCCTGATATGATTAAAATCGCAAATGAATATTTTAACCTCAATGAAATAAAACAATTAGAAGTTGTAATTGATGACGCTTTTGAATTTGTTTTAAAAACCAAAGACAAATACAATTTAATCATAATAGATATTTTTGAAGACATTAAAATGCCCAACTTTTTATTTGAGCGTTTTTTTAGCGAACGTATTTGTTCACTTTTAAAGAATAAGGGATTTGTTCTTTTTAATACCATGATTTTAGATGAAGCCCATAATGTTCGAAACAGAAATTATATAACTGAAATAAATCCAAACTTATATACTTCAAAAATGCTTCCGCGTGTTGAAGACCACAATGAATTAATAATTATTGAAAAAGTAGCCTAATTTTATGAAACCTCTTGCCTCTATTTTAAAAGCCTTACCACCTACTACAGTAATAGATTCCAATATTGATTTCTCAAAATACATTCCGTTAGATCTTTCTGTAACCAATCAGGAATTAGTTGCGTTTAAACCGGAAAACGCTGCTCAGTTCGAGCAATTTATTTCAGACTATCTGAAAAAAAATGATGCCGAAGTCGCTTTTGGCGGTTATATCGAAGGCAGAACGCTATACCAGAGAAGCACAATTTTTAAAAGCGATTCCATTCCGGAACGCAATATTCATATAGGTCTCGATTTGTGGACAAAAGCCAATACAGCCGTATTAGCTCCGCTTGACGGAAAAGTACACAGCTTTAAAAATAACATTGGATTAGGAGATTATGGTCCAACTATAATTTTAGAGCATGAAGTCGAAAATGAAAAATTTTATACTTTATACGGACATTTGTCGTTAGAAAGTATAGAAAACCTTAGTGTTGGGACATTTTTTAACAAAGGTGAAAAGATTGGTTCTTTAGGAGATTCAGCAATCAACGGAGATTATGCGCCACATGTGCATTTTCAAATCATAAAAAATATTCAAGCCTATTCTGGCGATTATCCCGGAGTTTGCAATACAAACGACCTGAACTTTTATATCGAAAATTGTCCTGACCCCAACTTATTATTAAAAATTACTTAAATAGTTATGAAGAAAGCAGGATTGATTATATGTTTGTTGTTGTTAATTGGATGTAAATCGAAAAATATAAGTCGTGATACTGAAGATTTAAAAATTAAAAAAGTTTCCGCTGCCGAAGTAAATGCCAATCAACAGAGAAAAGCATACGAATTGGGGAAACGCGTATTGGAAACCTGTAATACATCAAAGTTTAAACCTTTTAATGAAACAGAAGTTACTTCATCAGTTATGGAAAACACAACTGAAGAAAGATTAACAAAGACGTGTCAGAGATTTAGACAGTATTACGGAAGTTTTATAGATTTAAAATTAGACGGGGTCTACAAAACCAAACAAGAAGTAATTTACCGTTATCATGCCTTGTACACAAAAAAAGTAGCCAATAAAGAACTGCGTATTTTTGTGAATGAAAACAATTTAATTTCTGCCATAAAATCAATGGATTGGGATGAAAAATTTGATGCTAAACTAACTGAACAATAAAGTAAAACTTATGAAAATAAAAATGCCACTGCTTTTATTACTGTTTATTTCAATATTTGCAAATGCTCAGGAAACCATGACTGTAAAAGGTTCACAACCATTTCCGGCAACACAGAATTATACTTTTATCTGTGAAAAATATGTTTATACCGGCGAAGTAAATATTCAGATTGCCAAAACAGATAAAGGCGGCATTTTAAAGATAACCATTGCTACTGCAAACGATAAAACCAGAATCTCCGGCGGACTTTATGTTGATTTGGCAAATGCCGATGTCATTGCCTGTCTGGATAAAAATGTAAAAGAAACAGCAGACGGCAAAACCTCTTCATATTATTACTTTACTCCTGCAGAATTTGCAAAGCTTAAAAAAACAGATATTAAAGGAATCCGATTTATCATTACAGGAAACTCAAATGCATTTGGAGATCAAACCGGATATTTTACCGCTTCGAACAAAATGACTTACTTTTCTACGGCATTCGATAAATCAAAAAAAACATTCGATACAGCTGCTGCAATAACTGCTTTATAAATATATAGTTTAGTATAATAAATCTTATATTTATAGTCTAATTTTCCAATTATATGAATCCTAACGAAGCTTTAATAACAAAGTTCTATACCGCTTTTGCCAATGCTGATGCCAAAACCATGAGCGAATGTTACCATCCTAAAATTCATTTTGTAGATCCGGCATTTGGTTTGCTAAAGGAAGAACAGGTTTCTCAAATGTGGGAAATGCTAATCTTAAAAAGCAAAGGCAATATTAAAATTGAGTTCTCAGACATAAAAGCAGACGATTTTACAGGTTCTGCAAAATGGGTGGCTACCTATAATTTTAGTAAAACCAACAGAAAAGTAATCAATAGGATTTCGGCTCAGTTTGCTTTTCAGGACGGACTAATTATCAAACATACAGATAGTTTTGATGTCTGGAAATGGTCTAAACAGGCTTTTGGTGTAACGGGTTACTTACTAGGTTGGACAGGTTTTTTTCAAAGTAAAATTCAGGAACAGGCATTATTGTCTCTTAAAAAGTTTCAGGAATCCAAATAATTTGGCTAAATTAGAAATTCAAAAACCTCAGATTAACTAAAAGATTCTTTTTTTAGTTTCTATTTATATTTGCCTTCATCAAAGTATTTGCTTGTTTGTTGCTCTTTTTGCTAAGTTAATCGTGTTTAAATTTTTGAATAACTATGAAAGAACTTGTACACAAAAAATTAAATCAATTACAGGCAACAGCAATTTGTGGCAACGATATTAGTTCCTCTTGTTTGTACGTTTCGGCACTTACCATTTTATATGCAGGTCAATATGCCTGGATTTCGTTATTAATTGTAGCTGTTGTTTTATTCCTGTTCAGAAAAATTTATGGAGAAGTTGTAGGAGCAATTCCTTTAAACGGAGGCGCTTACAATGTTTTATTAAATACATCCACCAAACGTTTAGCCTCACTTGCCGCTACATTAACGGTTTTGTCTTATATGGCAACAGCCGTAATTTCGGCATCAGAAGGAATGCATTATTTACACGGAATCTTCGATGGCTTAAATGTAACAATTGCAACCGTTGTAGTTTTGGCTTTGTTTACCGGGCTTGCCATATTAGGAATTGGAGAATCTGCCTTTGTAGCCGTTATTATTTTTGTTACTCATATTGGTACTTTAAGTTTACTTGTCCTCGCTTCTTTGTGGTTTGTTCTCACCCATGGATTAGATACATTTCATATCAACTGGCAAACTCCTATCGCTTCAGGAAATATCAAAACAGCTTTATTTTTGGGCTTTTCAGCCGCAATGCTTGGAATCTCAGGTTTTGAGAGTTCTGCCAATTTTGTCGAAGAACAAGAACAGGGTGTTTTTCCTAAAACACTTCGGAATATGTGGGGAATCGTTAGCTTTTTTAATCCTGTAATTGCGATACTTTTAATAAGTGTCATTCCGCTGACTGAAGTAGGCGAAAACAAAGAATCTCTTTTGGCTCATTTAGGACAAACCACTGGAGGATCCTGGCTTGCCTGGCTAATTTCAATAGATGCTGTTTTAGTATTATGCGGAGCTGTATTGACTTCGTTTGTTGGAGTTTCAGGATTGTTAAACCGAATGACACTGGACCGTATTCTTCCCAATTACTTTTTAAAACAAAATAAAAGAGGTTCTCATTATCGTATCGTAATTAGCTTTCTCGTTCTGTGTATTTCAGTACTTTTTGCCACAAAGGGACATTTAGAATCCCTCGCAGGTGTTTATACATTTTCTTTTCTGGCTGTAATGGCGCTCTTTGGACTTGGAAATTTATTGCTCAAATTCAAACGCCGTAAGTTGCCAAGACCGGAACGTGCGAGAGGTATTTCAGTCGTTATTGCTGTTTTATTTGTGATAGCCGCTTTTATCGGAAACATGGAGCTTAACATCAATGCTTTTTATACGTTTCTAAAATATATGGTTCCTTCCTTAATTTTTATCGGGATCATGTTAAATCGTGTTATTCTGATACGACTTTTAATCGAAGCGCTCGAATATTTTTATCAGCCGTTACGCCGAATGGTAATTTTAAGCAATCGTTATTTGCAAAAAATGAGTGTTGAAATAAATTCACAGGAATTTGTCTTTTTTACCAAAGGCGATGATATTGCCATTCTCAATAAAGTTTTGCAGTATGTTCAGGGAAATGAAACAACCAAAAAACTAAAAATTGTACACGTAAAAAACGATTCAACAAATAACGAAGCATTAATCAAAGATCTTGAAGTTTTAGATCGTGCTTATGATGACATTGATATTGAATACCTTGAAATACAAGGTGTTTTTGGCCCTGAAATTATCGATGAATTATCTCAAAAATGGAAAATCCCTAAAAACTTCATGTTTATTGGCTCACCTGGAAACAAGTTCTCCTATCGCGTTTCAGATCTTGGAGGAGTACGTTTGATTATGTAGTTTTTTTTAGAAGCAGAAAAATTTCTTTTTCATGACCATTACTCCCGCTTTCCGTTATATCTTTTATGGCAAACCCTGCCATAAAAGGATGTCGCTACAATCGGGGCTAAACCGGAAATTCAAGGTTTTTCAGAAAATAACAAACCCGACAGTTTTTTTGAAATCTGTCGGGTTTGTTGTATAGAAAGTGTTTGTTATAAAGCTAAAATCTGTATCTAAACCAATTACGATTTAAACCAGCCTGCAACTAATTCATCCTCAAATGAAGTTGCGTTTTTATGTATAAACTCGTTTGTGTTCTTATTGTATGTATAGTCTAAAGCCCATGATTCGTGGTTTTTAGCCAAATCTTTAATACTCTCACAAACAAAAGCAATTTCTTTATCAGTCGTTGTTGGGTGAATAGACATTCTAATCCATCCCGGTTTTTTAATCAAATCACCAATTGTAATTTCGTTAACCAGTTTATTCGAAGTTTCCTGATCAACATGCAATAAAAAATGGCCATAAGTTCCGGCACAACTGCATCCTCCTCTGGTTTGAATACCAAACTTGTCATTTAACAATTTAACCCCTAAATTAAAATGAAGGTTTTCAATAAAAAATGAAACCACACCCAAGCGGTTTTTGTGCTGACCAGCCAAAATTTTGATATTTTCAACAGGTTCTAATTCGTCAAAAACATAATCAACAATTTCATGTTCACGCTGTAAAATGTTTTCTATTCCCATTTCTTCTTTCAGCTCAATTGCCAAAGCAGTTTTGATAACCTGTAAAAATCCGGGAGTTCCACCATCTTCGCGATCCTCTATATTATCAATATATTTATGTTCGCCCCAGGGATTGGTCCAGCTTACAGTTCCGCCACCCGGACAATCGGGGATCATATTATTATATAATTTTTTATTAAAAATCAAAACACCCGAAGTTCCAGGGCCTCCAAGAAATTTATGAGGAGAAAAGAAAATAGCGTCCAGATACGATTCAGGATCTTCGGGATGCATATCAATTTCAACATAAGGACCTGAACAGGCAAAATCCACAAAGCAAACTCCATTGTGTTGGTGCATCAGTTTTGCGGCTTCATGAAAAGGTGTTTTTAAACCGGTAACATTCGAACAGGAAGTTATTGAAGCAATTTTGATTGTACGATCAGCATATTTTTCTAATAACAAAGCCAGATTGTCCAGACAAAAAAGTCCTTTTTCGCAGGAAGGAATAATTTCAACATCTGCAATAGTTTCTAACCATGAAGTTTGGTTCGAATGATGCTCCATATGCGAAATAAAAACAACAGGTCTTTTTTCTGCAGGAACCACAGTGCAATCTTTTAGGTTTTCAGGAATTTTTAAACCCAAAATACGCTGAAATTTATTGACAACACCAGTCATTCCCGTTCCATCTGTAATCAAAACATCATCATTGCTTGCATTAGTATGACGCTTGATAATATTTCTGGCATGATGGTACGCTTTTGTCATGGCAGTACCTGACACAGTAGTTTCGGTATGCGTATTGGCTACAAAAGGCCCAAATTCATTAAGAAGTTTCTCTTCAATTGGTCGATAGAGCCTTCCGCTGGCAGTCCAATCGGTATAAATTATCTTTTTTTTGCCAAAAGGAGAAGAAAATTCCTGATCAATTCCTACAATGTGTTGTCTAAAATCCTGAAAATAGGTTTCTAAAGTGATGGTACTATTTTTGCTGTTCATTAGTGTGCCTGTGTTTGATTGCAAATATATTCCTTTTTTATAAAATTGCGAATTTATCAATTGTAAACTTCAAACTTTAAACAACCGATTATAATATTTAACTAAAAAGACTTTTTTTTATTAAATTATCATAATATTCTATCGGATTAATAGGGCATGTAAACTTTAACTATGACATTTATGGGAAATTTATCAGTAGCCACTTTTGGTGGTGGATGTTTTTGGTGTGTAGAAGCTGTAATTCAGCGTTTAAAAGGTGTAGAATCAGTAAAATCAGGATATTCAGGAGGTTTTATTAAAAATCCGCCTTATCGTGAAGTTTGTACCGGCAGAACCGGTCATGCCGAAGTAATACAAGTTGCTTTTAATCCTGACATAATTTCATACCATGATTTAATCTTTATATTTATGACCAGTCATGATCCCACAACTCTAAACCGTCAGGGAGCTGATGCCGGAACACAATATCGTTCTATAGTTTTATATCATGATGAGGAGCAAAAAAAGATAGCAACTCAGGTTTTTGAAGAAGTAAAAGATTTTTATAATGATCCAATTGTGACTGAATTAACCAAATTTGATGTTTTTTACGAAGCCGAAGAAGATCATCAAAATTATTACAACAACAATCAGGAAGCGCGTTATTGCCAAATAGTAATTGATCCGAAAGTACAGAAACTTAAAAAAATGTATGCGGATAAACTGATTGATTAAATAAAAGTTTTGCCAGAGATTAAATTAATTTTTAATCTCTGGTAAAAAAACAAAACTCAAATGAAAAATCTAAAAATAAATAACAGATTTACTGCTGAATTGCCTGCAGATCCAAACGAACAAAACGAAGTTCGTGCCGTTTCGAATGCACTCTTTTCTTATGTAAATCCAACAAAACCTTCTAATCCTAAACTTATTCATGCTTCTGAAGAAGTTGCTGAACTGGTTGGAATTTCTGCAGAAGAAATTCAATCAGAAGCTTTTTTAAATGCTTTTTCAGGAAAAGAAATTCTTCCGGATACACGTCCGTATGCAATGTGTTATGCCGGACATCAATTTGGAAATTGGGCAGGACAACTGGGTGATGGCCGTGCTATCAATCTAACAGAAGTTGAACATGATAATACGTTTTTTACACTCCAATTAAAAGGTGCCGGAAAAACTCCTTATTCAAGAACTGCTGATGGTTTAGCGGTTTTGCGTTCTTCCATCAGAGAATATTTATGTGCCGAAGCCATGCATTCTTTAGGAGTACCCACTACCCGATCGCTTTCGCTGATGCTTTCTGGTGATCAGGTTTTGCGTGATATTTTGTACAACGGAAATCCAGCTTATGAAAAAGGAGCAATCGTTTGTCGAGTTGCGCCATCTTTTATTCGTTTTGGAAGTTTTGAAATGCTGACAGCCCGAAATGAGCTTAAAAACTTAAAACAATTTGTAGAATATACGATCAAACATTATTTTCCTGAAATTACAGGAGAACCAAAAGGACAATATTTGCAATTTTTTAAAACAGTAGCAGATAAAACCCGTGAAATGATTTTACATTGGCAGCGTGTTGGTTTTGTTCATGGCGTTATGAATACAGATAATATGTCTGTTCACGGAATCACGATTGATTATGGTCCTTACGGATGGTTGGAAAATTACGATCCAAACTGGACTCCAAATACTACAGACAGCCAATACAGAAGATATCGTTTTGGCAATCAGCCGCAAATTGCACAATGGAATTTGTATCAATTGGCCAATGCACTTTATCCTTTAATTGATGAAGCAAAACCACTGGAAAATATTCTGGAGTCGTTTATGACTGATTTTGAATCTGACTACAAAACAATGTTTTTAAGTAAATTAGGCATATTTACTTCAACCGAAACTGATAATAGTTTAATTGATGATCTGGAAGCTGTTTTACAATTAACAGAAACCGATATGACGATCTTTTTTAGAAATTTAAGTTATGTTAAAAAATCTGATACTGTTGAAAAAGCTATTGAAAAGATTCAATTCTCATTTTATGCTATCGAAGAACTTTCCGGAGAAATTTTAGAAACATGGAAAAAATGGTTTGCTCAATATTTAGAGAGATTAGAAACAGAGGAATTATCAGATGAAGATCGTTCTCAAAAAATGAACTTAATTAATCCTAAATATGTGCTTAGAAATTATATGGCACAATTAGCGATTGATGCAGCCGATAAAGAGGATTATTCACTAATAAATGAGCTTTATACTCTCTTGCAAAAACCATATGATGAACAACCGGAATACGAAAAATGGTTCGCCAAACGCCCGGATTGGGCAAGATCTAAAGTTGGCTGCTCCATGCTTTCCTGTAGTTCTTAGTTTTTAGCCACAAATTAATTCAATTTTTATTATTTCGTCACATTGAATGGAATCGGAAACACTTTGCTTTTCTTTCGATTCCACTCAATTTGACATTTATTTTTCAGAAAAATCAATTTGAATTTTTCCCTTTTTATCTTCAAGTAATATAATCTACAATCATTTTAGCATGAATGCGGGAGTTTTCGATAAACCATTTATGTGTTTGCATCCCGCCACAAACAACGCCTGCCAGAAACAAACCTTTTACATTGGTTTCCATAGTTTCGGGATTATAAGTAGGTATTTTTAATTCATCATCAGACAATTCAATTCCCATTTTCTCCAGAAAAGTCAAATCTGGTTTGTAACCGGTTAAAGCCAGAACAAAATCATTTTCTATAGTTACATTACCGCTTGGTGTTTCAATTTCAACCTCATTTTCGCTAATTTCGGTAATATTCGATTCAAAATAAGCTTTGATACTTCCTTCTGCAATTCGGTTTTCGATGTCTGGTTTTACCCAATATTTTACCCGGTTATTAATTTCGTTTTTACGAATAACCATGGTCACATTTGCAGCTTTTCTCCAACATTCTAAAGCAGCATCTACAGACGAATTGTTAGCTCCCACTACTAAAACATTCCTAAAAGCATATTCATGTGCCTCTTTATAATAATGACGTACTTTGGATAATTCCTCTCCTTTTACATGCATTTCAATTGGAATATCATAAAAACCTGTTGCGATAATGACATTTGTTGCCTGATAACTGGCTTTATCTGTCGTAATTCTAAAAGAGTTGCTTTCTAATTTCTGAACCTGAGTTACTTTTTCAAAGAGATGGATAGCAAAATTAAAATAACGATGAATATTTCGATAGTATTCTAATGCTTCCTGACGTCCCGGTTTTGGTGCCAGGCAATTAAACGGAATATTTCCAATTTCAAGTCTTTCGGCAGTAGAGAAAAAAGTCATGTACAAAGGATAGTTAAAAATACTATTTACAATCGCCCCTTTTTCAATAATAAGATATTTTAAGTTCTTTTTTTGAGCTTCGATTGCACAGGCAAGGCCAATTGGTCCGCCTCCAACAATTATTAAATCATAATCTTTCATGTTTTTATTTCTCCCATTCTTTAAAAGGATTTTTACTCAGATAGGCGTTGTAATATCTGGGATCATTTGTTACCTCTTCTCCCAGCCATTCCGGTTTTTCAAAAGATTCTGTTTCAGATTCCAATTCTATTTCTGCCATAACCAGACCTTCATTTTCTCCATAGAATTCATCCACCTCAAAAATGTGTTTTCCTGATTTTATTTCAAAACGCGTTTTCTCAATTTTACCTTTTTCACATAGTTTAAGTAATTCCTGTGCTTCATCTATTGGAATTTCATTTTCCCATTCAAAACGGGTCATACCGCCTTGCTGCCCTATTCCTTTTATTGTGATAAAACCTTTGTTTCCTTTAATTCTGACCCGAACCGTTCTTTCGGGAAGAGAACTTAAGTATCCCTGAGCTATATTATTTTGAGTAAAAGCCTGTTTTTTAAAATCATCTGATTTTACGAGAAACTTTCTTTCTATTTCGAGCATTTTAATTTCTGAATTTAATTATTACGCAAGTTACTTAATTTAATTTGCTCACAGAATCGAAATTAGGTAATCCTGATCCTTTACTTGTTATTTTGTAATTAACTCATAATTAGATTGATAACTTTAAAATAACGAGACATTAATGCATTCTGTATTTATTTTTTTGTTAAATTTGATAGAATCTTAACTTCATCACTTATGTCTAAAAAAGCACTTTATCTATTAGGCATTGCAATAACCATCATTTTAGGTACTTTCCTGTATATGAAATTTTGTTGCAATTGTACTATCAAAACGCCTGAAACTGATACTAAAAAAGTACCAATAGTTGTGGCTGAAGAGGAGGACGATTTATTTGTCCCTTTTATTCTAAATGGTTCAGGAATTGATTATCATACGAATGATAATATCAAGTTTCTTAAAAACAGCTTCGCAGTAATTTTGCCTGTTAGTGATTCTGTATCGATTGGAATTGAAAATCTTAAAACATTTTTGATTGCAAATCCAAAACAAAAAATTACTATAACGGGTTATGCTACTTCTGATGAACAAAATACAACCACTTTTGAAAATCTGGGACTGGCAAGGGCAAACGATATCAAAAAATACTTTGTATCTAAAGGTTTATCCGGTTCTCAGCTTGACACAAAAGGAGAAGTAATCGACAAATGGAAAGCTAGTGCTGATACTCTTTTAGGTCCTGCAGACTACGAAATAGGAGCTTTAGCAGCAACTCCTGCTGCAGCTACTACCAGTACGGATGAATGGGTTATTCTGAAAAATAAAATTAACGGAGATCCGTTGATTTTACATTTTAGCACTAATAAATCGACTGATAAATTAAGTGAATCAGAAAAGCAAAAAGTAGCTGATTTGGTTAAATATATGAATCATGTTAAAGATGCCGTTATTTTGGCTGTTGGACATAGTGATAATGTTGGAAATCGTGATTCTAATGTGGTTCTTGGTCAGAAACGTGCCGAATTTTCTAAAAAATATTTGTCTAAAAATGGTATTGAAGGAAGTCGTATTACAACTGAATCAAAAGGTCCTGATGAACCAATTGGAGAAAACTCTACCGCAGAAGGTAAAGCTAGCAACAGACGAACTGTTATAACAATAAAATAATTAATCAAAAATATACTATTATGAATATACCTTGTATCTTAATACCTGCATTAGTGGGGTTAATCTGTGGAATTTTGGGTTATTTACTGGGAAAAATGAATTCTAAAGGTGATGATTCGCTTGCATTGTCCTTACAAGCTGATTTAGATGCCTGCAAAGCGAATACCCGAAATTTGAATACTAAAATCGCATCTCTTGAAGCTGAACTGGCTGCAAAAGCTAAAATTCAGGCTACTGCTCCACAATCTTTTACATCAACTGCAGCGCCTGCTTTATTATTTGATAGTGCATTGGCAGCAACAGTATTAGGTAAAAAAATAAAAGAAAATGATTTAAAAATTGTTGAAGGTATTGGACCTAAAATTGAAGCATTATTTAATGAAGCCGGAATTACGACCTGGCATCAGCTTTCTGAAACTTCAACAGAAAAATTACAATCAATTCTGGATGCCGGAGGAGAAAATTATGCGATCCACAATCCAAGTACATGGGCAAGACAGGCATTACTGGCTTACGAAGGTAAATGGCAGGAATTAAAAGACTGGCAGGATAGCTTAATTGGCGGGAAAGAATAAAAAACAGGTTTAAAGGTTCAGAGTTACGGAGCGGTAAAGTTTTTTGCTGTATTTTAACTCTGAACCTTTTACTTTAAAAAATAAATAGTGTAATAAATCTTAACCTCTGCTTCGTTGGATCTTTGCTGCTTTGAAACTCCTCTTAAACTTTATCCGGAAATTCAGAATCCCAGTGCTTAGAAGTATTGTACCATAACTGACCTTTTGAAACTTCAAGCGGACAATCGATATTGTTGGTATAAAGTGCTCCGGTTCCTAAACCTTGAGGCATTTTTGAGTTTTGCAGAAATGTCCATTGTGCAATCGCATTAAGACCAATATTGCTTTCTAATGCTGATGTAATCCACCAGCCAATATTGTATTTTTCTGCCAGAGTAATCCATTCCTGAGTTCCTCTGAAGCCTCCTATAAAACTTGGTTTTAAAATAATATATTGTGGCTTGATTTGTTGAAGTAATTTTTCTTTTTCATCTAAAGAAAAGACTCCAATTAATTCCTCGTCTAATGCTATTGAAAAAGGTGTTGTTTCGCATAAAGAAGCCATCGCTTTAGGGTTTCCTTTTTTAATAGGCTGCTCAATGCTATGAAGCTGAAATTGATTTAGTTGGTTTAGCTTATCTAAAGCCTGATCTAAAGCAAAAGCTCCGTTTGCATCTACCCTGATTTCGATTTGTTCTGCCGAAAAATGGGTACGGATAAAATGCAGTAATTCTAATTCTTTTTCAAAATCAATAGCGCCAATTTTAAGTTTGATACAATTAAAACCATCGGCTAATTTTTCTTCGATTTGTTGTTTCATGAAAGAAGCTTCTCCCATCCAGACTAAACCATTTATTGCAATTGATTTGGTATTATTGGTAAAGTCTGACGGAAACAATACATAAGGATTTTCGCTTTTTAAAGATAAAAAAGCCATTTCGATCCCAAATTGTATGGAAGGAAATTCTAATAATGATTCCCAAAGTACTTTTTCTCCTAAATCAATATTCTCGCAGGTCCATTTGAGTTTTTCTTCATAATCTTCACGATCATCAGCGCTAAGACCACGAAGAATTCCACATTCACCAATTCCTTTTTTACCATTCTCTTCGAGAATAATAAACCAGGTTTCTTTCTCTGTCATAACGCCTCTCGAAGTTCCGGATGGACGTTTGAACTCTAACATGTATTTATGGCAGGTTGCTTTCATGTTTTTTTTAAATCAAATAAGTGATATCAGTTTATTTAAGTTAGCACTTAAAAAGCATTAACTTAAATTTTTAATATCACTTATTTTTAGTCGTATTATTGAGTTACTCATACCTTATTAAGTGAGCTTATATCACTTATATGGTGGTGAGATTAATTATATAGTTTCAAAATTCTTTCGAAGTCTTTTGATGGTAATCCTGCTTTTTGGAAAACTACAAAATCTTGTTGTGTTTTTTCTTTCCAGCTCAGGCTGTCGGTTACGTTTTGGTTCTGGTACTTTTTATAAATTGCTTTTGCTTCGCTATAGTTATCACTCACCAAATAAACATGTGCTAAATTGAGTTTTACTAATAACTCGGTATCGTCAAGCTTTTCACCTTCTTTCAAAGATTTAATTGCTTTTGCATATTGTTTGGTTAGAATATAACAATACCCAATTGAACTGTAATCGAGCGCTGTAGCTTTTCCGTCGTTAATGATCGTATTTACTTTAGGAATTGCTTCGTTGTATTTTTGCTGTTTGATTAAAGCTGCAACCTGAGTTCTTAAGTCGTTGTAAACGTTTTTAGAAATATCAGCATCTTTATAACAAGTATTTCCAAAATCTTTGTAGACTTTGGTTTTTTCAATTGCTAATAATTTCTGAAACTCGGTATAGCGGTATTGCTTCATGATTTTATTTAGGATACAAACACAGAAATCATCCGAATTGGCCATCTTTTGTGCCATTGTCGATGTTTTACACAAACTAATAATTTCATTTTTGTTGTCCTGATTCCAGCCACGATTTAATTTTGTATCAACCCACGGCACGACTTCTAAAACTATTTTTTGATTTAAAACCCAGTTTTTACTGTGAAAACCAAACCAAATGGTGTTGATATTTTCTCCTAAACAGGACGATTTATCCAGTGAGAGTCGTTTTGCATCCTTGCTTACCGGATCTTGCTGAGCATAACATGCTTTATCAGTTTTCCCGTCAGAAATGTATTTTTTAGCATTTTCTGTTGAAGTAAAAAGTGCATAAGTACAAGTATCGTCGCCTGAAATTTTAGACATTAAAAAAACGGCTCCTGCAGATCCCTGACTGATTCCGGTTGGGTCCGGAATTGATTTTAAAACAGAAACCAAACTGTTTGTCATTTCCTGATTTTCATCTAAAAGTGTAATTCTGTAGACAATTTCAGTGGTTCCAACAGGCAGATCTTCTGTTTTTAAAGTAATACGATCACGTGCCGAAACAATGATTTCTTTTGTAGTAGCACGTTCTTTGTCCCAATAACCATCTTTTTGTGCAAAAGAATTATGGGTAAAAGAAATTAAAAGGATTAAAAATATTCTTTTGAAATTCATATGTAGTTTATCTTTTTGCTACGAATTGCACAAATTTTTTCAAATTATCATTTCTGAATCTATATTTAAGGACGGATTGTTTTTTGCAAATAAGCCGAAGCTCTCTTATAAAAACCAGTGCCCTAGCCCCGATAGAAGCGGCATCCTTTTGTGGCTTTGCGATAACTATAATAAAGCCACAAAAGATACAGCGTATAGCGGGAAATAGCTTCTTACTTTGATTTTACTCAGAATAAGAACTATTATAACTCGATTGATTCTCCTATTTCAAGCAGCATTAAATCTTTTCCTTTATCAAAAAACTTACGAATTGCGTCTTCGTGATCGATTTTGATATAACCAAATGTGTCAAAATGGTAGCCCAAAATTTTATCACATTCTACAAAATCTGATGCGATGATGGCGTCTTCAACATCCATAGTAAAATTATTTCCTATTGGAAGAACAACTAAGTCCAGTTCTGTTCTTAAAGGAATTAGTTTCATATCCATTGTAAGTGCTGTATCGCCTGCAATGTAAATATTTTTGTGTTCTCCTTCGATTACAAAACCACCCGGATTTCCGCCGTAACTTCCATCAGAAAATGAGCTGGAGTGAATTGCGTTTACATATTTTACTTTTCCAAAATCAAAATTCCAGCTTCCACCGTGATTCATTGGGTGCGCGTTAAGTCCTTTTTTGGCATAATAACTTGTAATTTCTGCATTAGAAACAATCACGGCATTGGTACGGCCAGCAATAGCTTCTACATCCAGAACATGGTCGCCATGCGCATGAGTTACTAAAATATAATCGGCCTTTAATGTGTTTATATCGATTGCTGAAGCTAGTGGGTTTCCTGTAATAAAAGGATCTACAATAATGTGTTTTCCTCCTACTTCAATGCCTAATGACGCGTGTCCGTAAAATGTAATTTTCATTTTGATACGTTTTTAAAGTTGAACTTTGTTTTATCTTCCTCCCAAAAAAAGATTAACGATAATATCTGAAATCAAAGAGATCATACATACTGTTAACAATATGGAAAGTAAAAATGTACTTAATGCCAGTTTTTTTAATTCGGGATCTAAAAGTTTAGGATCCTGATTTTTATAAACGGTAATTAAATGTTTAGTTAAAGGAATATATGCTAATAAAAACAGGTATTGGTCGAAATTGTAATCGCTTAAAATGGCAAAAACAATTACAGCAATCATAGCTGTAATAATGATCGACATATGATAAACCTTTGCTTTTGCTCCGCCAATTTGAACTACGATAGTATTTTTGCCTGATTTTCTGTCTGATTCTTCATCTCGCATATTGTTCAGGTTTAAAACCCCAACGCTTAGTAATCCTATTGCAACTGCCGGTAAAATCAATAAGGGATCTACTTCTTTTGAATATAAAAAGTTAACTCCTAAAGTGCTCACAAGTCCGAAGAAAATGAAAACAAATACGTCTCCAAATCCTTTGTATCCATAAGCAGAGTTTCCAACAGTATAACGAATAGCTGATGCAATTGCTGCTATTCCTAATAAAAGAAAGAATATGGAGTAAACGAAATTTGTGGCTCCAAATGCAAAATAAATTAAGGTTATAGCGGATAATAATGTTAGCAACGAGGTAATGATTATAGCCTTTTTCATGGCCTGAGGTGTAATAACACCGCTCTGAATAGCACGCTGTGGCCCTACTCTGTCTGCATTATCTGTACCTTTTACTCCGTCTCCGTAATCATTGGCAAAATTGGATAAAATTTGCAATCCTAATGTTGTTAATAAAGCAAAACCAAATATTTTCCAGCTAAATACTTCTGTAGGCGTGTTGATTGTTTCTGTTGGATTAGAAAGTGCATAAATACTTCCTACTATAATTCCGGAAACTGATAATGGCAAGGTGCGCAATCTGGCGGCTTCAATCCAATGTTTCATTTTAAGTTTAGTTTTTTTAGTTTGAGGTTTCAGGTATCAGGTTCGCAACTTACAAACCTGAAACCCGAAACTATTTTATAACTTCTTTATGGAAGCCATTTGTTTTCTCCGAAGTTTGGTTTTCTTTTTTCTAAGAAAGCATTTCTTCCTTCTTTTGCTTCTTCGGTCATATAAGCAAGACGAGTTGCTTCTCCGGCAAAAACTTGCTGACCAACCATTCCGTCGTCTGTTAAGTTCATGGCGAATTTTAGCATTTTTATAGAAGTTGGTGATTTTTGAAGTATTTCCTGAGCCCATTCGTATGCGGTAGCTTCTAACTCATCGTGTGGAATTACAGCATTAACCATTCCCATTTCAAAAGCTTCCTGAGCTGAATAGTTTCTTCCTAAGAAAAATATTTCACGTGCTTTTTTCTGACCTACCATTTTTGCCAGATAAGCAGATCCGTAACCTCCGTCAAAACTGGTAACATCAGCATCTGTTTGTTTAAAAATAGCGTGTTCTTTACTTGCCAGTGTCATATCGCAAACTACATGTAAACTGTGTCCGCCTCCAACTGCCCAACCCGGAACAACTGCAATAACGACTTTTGGCATAAAGCGAATTAAACGTTGTACTTCAAGAATATTTAAACGATGCTGACCGTCTTCTCCAACATAACCCTGATGTCCGCGTGCGTTTTGATCACCTCCGCTGCAAAAAGAATAAACGCCATCTTTTGTTGATGGCCCTTCGGCAGAAAGTAAAACTACTCCAATCGAAGTGTCTTCCTGTGCATCGTAAAAAGCCTGGTACAATTCTGAAGTTGTTTTAGGACGAAAAGCATTTCTAACATTTGGTCTGTTAAAGGCAATTCTGGCAACTCCGTTACATTTTTTATACGTTATATCTTCGAATTCTCTGGCTGTAATCCAATCCATTGCTATTTGTTTATTTTAAAAATTATAGTGTAAAAATAAATCATTTTTATATTTTTACCTACTGTATTTGCTTTAAGTCTGTGAGAAAATAAGTTCTAATGTTAACAATTAGTATTGTCTTACAAAAAATAACATTTTTTAACATTAGTTTCAAAAAATAATAAGTAATTTTACACCCTATAAATCAATGAGATACATTTTATTTCATTGGTTTTAGATTGATTTTCTTTCACTGATTTATTAACCTAAAAAATGATTTTTTTGAGAAAATTTAAAAAATTTGTCGCTCATTTTTTTATGGTTTTTATTCATAAGCCTTTGATTAATGAGCAAATGATTTATTCATTTGTAGAAACTTCAAAAAGGAGATAGTAGCACCTAAGGTTAAACGCTGGAATTGTTTATGTAATTAGTATCAGATTGATTACGAAAAGAGGAAAAATGCTAACTAAAACTTTCTATAAGTTATTTTATTAAACCAAATGGACTAGCCGTGAAATTGAATCTTTGATTTTAATATGAATGTATAGATTGTTTAAAGACATACCATTTTAGGGGATAGTTTCTAAAATTCATAAAGCTATTATTTCCTGAATGGATTCGAATTATTTTATTTCTGTTTTTTTTTAATTACAATTTTTTTTAAAACTAGAATAAAAAGGGAAAGGCTACTTGTAATGAGTAGCCTTTTCTGTTAATATCGTTTATAAGTGACCTGAATTATTCTTTTACAAGATAAATTCCATCTTCTTTAATTTCAATGAGTTTGTCTTTATATAAAGCCCCAATTGCTTTTTTGAAGGTCTTTTTACTCATTTTTAAAACGGTTTTAATATCCTCAGGATGCGAATTATCGTTTAAACGTAAAAAACCGCGATTGGCTCTTAATTCGTCCAGTATTTTCTCTGCATTTGGTTCAATACTCTGATATCCCTGAGCTTGCAGTGCAACATCAATTTTATTATCAGGACGTATATTTTTAATATAACCACGCATTCTGTCTCCGGTTCTTATGGCGTCATCATAAACTTCATCTTTGTATAACAAACCTTTATGCTGTTCATTGATGATAACATTGATTCCTAATTCAGTAATATGCGAAACTATTAAATCAACTTCTTCGCCTTTTTCAACTGTAAGCTGATCGTTATTTAAAAATTGATTCAATTTACTTGAAGCTACCAAACGATTGGTTTTTTTATCCATATAAAGGTAAACTAAATAACGTTTTCCTTTTTCCATCGGACGTGCCTGCTCTTTAAACGGAACCAGAATATCTTTTTCCATTCCCCAATCCATAAAAGCTCCCACATTATTAATGTAATTAACTCTTAAAAGTGCAAATTCATTTAATAAAATATAAGGTTCTAATGTTGTAGCAACAGGGCGTTGTTCGTGATCCAGATACACAAAAACAACAAGCTCTTCGCCTATTTCAAATTCATTTGGAACGTATTTGTTTGGTAATAAAATATCGTGAATCCCTTCCGGGTCTTTTTCAGGATTTCCTAAAAATAAACCAACTTTGGTATCACGTAATATAGTTAGGGTGTTGTATTTTCCTATTTCAATCATATTCTTCAAGTTCTAAGCCGTAAAGTAGCTAAGTTTTTATGGTGCAAATGTACGAAGTTTGAAAATGGTACGACGAAAATGTTTTAAATAAAAAACTACTGCATCACTTTTACCGGTTTGATATTTTTTTAATTAAATTTGAGAATCTGAAATTAATCTCAAATCAATGAAAAAGACCTTATTTTATTCCGTTTTTACCCTTGTGTTTTTTACACAAATTTCAATTGCTCAGGCAGTTGAAGATCCTGAAATAAAAAAAATGATTACCGAAATTAAAGCTGAGAACCTGGAAGCTACTGTTCGAAAATTAGTTTCTTTTGGTACAAGACATACTTTAAGCGATACAAAAAGTAAAACAAAAGGTATTGGAGCAGCACAACAATGGGTAAAATCTGAGTTTGATAAATTTGCTTTGGAATCTAACGGAAGACTTACTTCGACAATAGATTATTTTACTGTTAAAGCAGATGGAAAACGTGTAGATAAAGATAGCCAGCTTGGAAATGTTATGGCAACTTTAAAAGGAACTGACCCAAATGACAATCGTGTCCTTGTTATAAGCGGACATCTTGATTCGAGGGTTTCTGATGTTATGAATATAAAATCTGATGCGCCTGGTGCAAATGATGATGGCTCCGGGGTAGCTGCCGTAATCGAATTAGCGAAGGTAATGAGTAAAAGGTCTTTTCCTGCAACTATTGTTTTTGTTGCTGTAGTTGGCGAAGAACAAGGGCTTATTGGTGCACGTCATCTTGCAGAATATGCCAGAGAATCTAACTGGAATATTATCGCAATGCTTAATAATGACATGATTGGAAATAGTTTATCAAGCGGAACAAATTTGAGAGATAATACACAAGTGAGAATCTTTAGTGAAACTATTCCGTTTTTAGAAACTGAAGATGAAGCCAAAATGCGTAAAGCGACCAGTCGTGATAACGATAGTCCTTCGAGATTATTGGCCCGTTATATTAAAACAGTCACTGAGCAATATGTAGATCAGCTAAAAGTTAAGCTGGTTTACCGAAACGATCGTTTTTTACGTGGCGGCGACCATACTCCGTTTAGTCAAAACGGATTTGCAGCGGTTCGTTTTTGTGAAATGAATGAAAATTTTGATCACCAGCATCAGGATTTAAGAACTGAAAATGGTATCAAATATGGTGATTTAGTAGAATTCATGGATTTTGAATACCTGAGAAAAAACACCTGTTCAAATTTAGCTACTCTGGCTAATTTAGCCTGGTCACCAAAAGCTCCGGTTAATGTAGGCATCGAAGTCAAAGAGCTTTCAAATTCTTCGGCTTTGGCCTGGACTGCTCCGGAAGGAAAAGCGCCATACGGTTATCAGATTTTAATGAGAGAGACTTCGTCTTCTCAATGGGAGAAAACTTTTTTTGTAAAGAATACAAAGGCTGAAATACCTTATTCTAAAGACAATTACTTTTTTGCAGTCCAAACGGTTGATGCTTTAGGGCATGCCAGCTTGCCTGTATTTCCAATTCCGATTAGATAATCATGAAAACAAAAAAAGCGCCAATTTAGGCGCTTTTTTTGTTTAAAGAATAAACTGAATTTAGATAAGTTCTTTAAAATATTGTTTTAAAATAATATCGTTTTCAAAAGTTGGAGTAAAAACTTCTAAAATTGCTGGTTCATCATTTGTTGCATAAAGTAACTCAATACTTTTTTCTAATGACTCTGCATCAGAAGCGACAAAATAATTCAGTTTGTACATTTTGGCCAAATGTTCTGCCGTTAAGTGATGTGAAGTTTCGAAATACGTATTAAATACCGGTTTTTCCTGATGTCCTGGTAAAATCCTGAAGATTCCCCCTCCACCATTATTAATTAAAATAATTTTGAAGTTTTTAGGAATATATGAATTCCATAATGCATTACTATCGTATAAAAAACTGATATCTCCGGTAATGAAAACAGTTTGTTTGTTATTGCCAACAGCTGCTCCAATAGCGGTTGATGTGCTTCCGTCGATTCCGCTGGTTCCGCGATTACAGAAAACTTCGATTGAAGGATCTATATGAATTAACTGTGCGTATCGAATTGCAGAACTGTTACTAATTTGCAGCTGACTATTTTCAGGAAGGGATTCAATTACTTTTTCAAAAACTTTAAAATCAGAAAAAGCTATTTTTTTCAAATAGGCATTTCTTTTTAATTTTCTCAAATCATAAACTTCCTTAATTTCTTTAAAATAATTACTTTCTGTTAAACTGGTTTTAGACAGTAATTCATTAAAAAAATCGTTTGGTTTCATGACAAAATGCTGTGTTAAGGCACCAAACGTATCATAAGCACGTAAAGCATCAATATGCCAATGGTGTTTTGGTTTGTATTTTCTTAAAAAGCCTTTAATTCTTTTTGAGACAATCATTCCGCCAAAAGTGATTAGGATTTCGGGATTAAAAGCTTCAAAATCATCATCATCAAAAGGTGTAATTAAAGTATCAATACTATTAATAAAATCAGGATGATGTAAGTTTGAAGTTGTTTCTGTTAACACTACAACCGAAGGATCATTGGCAAGATTTTCAACAATTTTATCGTCTATAGCATTTGCTTCGTTTACCCCTACTAAAACAAGTTTACGGCTGGCAGCATTCCAGATCGAAATAATATCAGCTTCATTTTCAATAATTTTGGTTCCGATGATTTCTTCTGAATGTGTGATTTTTGGCTCTACAGAAAGTGTTTCAACGGTTTCGTATAATGGTTCTTCAAAAGGTGCATTGATATGAACGGGGCCTTTTTGAAGTATAGCAGTTTCGATCGCTTTATTGATTTTTAAATCGTTTTCAACAGAGGCTTCTTCGTTTAAATTGGCATTAAAAACAGAATGATTCTGAAAAACATTTTCCTGACGAATGGTTTGTCCGTCCCCAATGTCAATCTTACTTTGCGGACGATCTGCCGAAATTACAATTAACGGAATCTGACTGTAAAAAGCTTCGGCTACAGCCGGATAATAATTTAATAAAGCAGATCCTGAAGTGCAAACAACAGCAGTTGGCAATTGTGTTTGCTGGGCAATTCCCAAGGCAAAAAAAGCTGCACAACGTTCGTCTGCAATGCTGTAACATTTAAAGTTTGGATTTTGTGCAAATCCAATTGTCAGGGGTGCATTTCTTGATCCGGGAGAAATTATAATATTGGTGATTCCTTTTGCTATACAAATTTCGATAATGCTTTGTGCAAGCGCTATTTTGGGGTAAATCATTCTTATGGTGTATTACTTTTTGAAAAAAAATCTAAAGGCTCAGATTTTTTTTGATATCACAAAGTTACAAACTTCGTGTTGGATTTAACTTATAAATAGGAAGATATTAAGGCTTGTTTTTAGAAAAAGGGGATATATTTGTATAAATGATTTTTTAATACAAATAAACCTGTTATGCGTTTCATATATACACTCCTGTTTTTTATTTCTTTACAAGCCACAAATGCTCAAAATCAGTTTATTCCGGATGATGTTCCTTATAAAACTGCCTTGGAGAATGCAAAAACTCAGGGAAAACCTCTTTTTGTAATGCTGTATGCAGACTGGTGTCCGCATTGTAACCAAATGAAAAAAGAAGTTTTTAGCGATCCTGCTGTAATGGATTTTTTAAAAAAACATTATGTGTGTTCCTGGAAAAATATTGAAAAAGAGGAAGGAATTGCGCTTAGGGACAAATACAATACTAAATCATTGCCTACTTTTTTGTTTATAGATCCCAATAATGAAACACTTTTGTATGCTTTGAAAGGAGAATCTAAAAAGGAAGATTTTTTAACAGAAGCCAACTATGCTTTAAACCCTAAAATGCAATTACCATATTTAGAGAAACAGTTTCTTGCTGATCCGAGTGATGTGAACAAATTTTTTACTTACCTGAATACACTAAAAAAAGGAAAAGACAGAACCGATTTATCAATTCCAACCCATACTTATCTTAATACGCAATCTGATGCACAATTGGTAAGCGAGACCAACTGGCGTGTTATTGCTAATGGTGTTACGGATATAAAATCAAGAGAGTTTCAATACGTTCTAAATCATCAGAAAGAATTTGCGGTTGTGGCTTCTCAAAATCGTATTGATCGTAAAATTGAAAATATTGTTTCAGAATTACTTCGTCCGTATGTTGATAATTTAGATACGGTAAACTATTATAAACAAAGAGAAGTTGCAAAGTCTATTCGCTTACAGAAAACGGATTCTTTAGTTTTTAAATTTGATTTGACTTTAGCGGAAAGAACAGAAAAATGGCAATTTTACAAAAAAGTAACACTTGAAAATACTGAGAAATTAGTATGGAATGATGCCAGTTTTCTAAAAGATATCGGACAAACATATTTAAAACATATTGCTGATGCCGAGAGTTTAAAAAAATCTATTTTTTGGGTAAAACATTCTATAGAATTAAATGATTCTTATGATGGAAACCTGCTATTAGCCAGGCTCTATAATAAAATAAAAGATAAAAAATCAGCACTCAAATATGCGAAGGACGCCAAGGTCATTTGTACTGAAATGACATGGAGTACTAAAGATGTAGATGCTTTATTAGCTGAACTCAATAGCAAATAATAAAAAACAAGTATATAAATAATGAACCTAAAACTCAGACCAGCCACAACCAAGGATTTAGAAAAAATTCTTGAAATTGTAAACCACTCCATTTTACATACTACTGCAAATTATAGTTACGATATTCAGACTCTTGAAGTGCAAACGAAATGGTTTGAAGATAAAACAGCTAAAAATCTGCCCATTGTTGTAGCCGATTTAGATGGTGAAGTTGTAGGTTTTGGTAGTTATGGTCAGTTTCGTGAAAAAATTGGTTATCAATATACGGTTGAGCATTCTGTGTATGTGGTTGATCATGTGATAGGAAAAGGCATTGGATCTAAATTATTATCGGAATTAATTCGTCTTGCAAAAGAACAGGGGTATCATGTTATGATTGGCGCTATCGATGCTGATAATGCCGGAAGTATTGCGTTTCATGAACGATTTGGCTTTGTGGCAACAGGAACTATTCGCGAGGTAGGATACAAATTTGATCACTGGCTTGATTTGGTTTTCATGCAGTTAATTTTAGTTTAAAATGCATTAGATTATAAATAAAAAATCCACAAACCCGAATGATTTTCTGGTTTGTGGATTTTTTAATTACGATAGTTTTTAACTTTTTATCCAGTTGATAATTTCAGGATCTGTTGGTAATGTTTTTGGTTTGATAACTTTTACCAGTTCTCCTTTCTCGTTGATTAGGTATTTTTGAAAATTCCATTCAACTTCAGAATCCTGTAAGCCATTTTTAGACTTTTGTGTCAGGAATTTGTACACTTCGCACATATCATCACCTTTTACAGAAACTTTATCCATCATAGGAAAAGTTACACCATAGTTTTGCTGGCAAAATGTTTCAATTTCTTTGTTTGTTCCTGGTTCCTGTGAAGCAAAATTGTTAGCAGGAAAACCTACAATTACAAAACCTTTATCTTTATATTGTTTGTAAATTGCTTCAAGATCTTTGTATTGAGGTGTTAGTCCGCATTTTGAAGCGGTATTTACAATCATTACTTTCTTTCCTTTTAGAGAAGCAAAATCAAAAGTGTCTCCTGATAAATCTTCAACTTTAAATTGATAAATGGTTTCTTTTGCCATGACTTTATCTGTTTTAGATAATTTATTTTTACTGGTTTGAGCCTGAATTTGTGTACCGGCTAATAGTACAAGGCTACATGCTATAAATGCTATTTTTTTCATTGGATAATTTTTTATAAAATTAGTTAAAATCTGTTTTACAGCATGATTTGAAGGTCTTTATTTTTATTAAACATAAGTTAAATAAAAAATTGAAGCCTAGCGTTAATCAGACGCTAGGCTTCCCCCCATACAAACAAATCAAACCATGAATTAATTGTTATATTATTTTATATTTTTATTTTAAAATATAGCTGATGCCCCGGTTATATTGAAAATCTTACTTGGAATTATAATACCTTCTAAGTTCTATATTTTATTTCTGGCGTTTATATCTTAAAATTTACTAATTCTAATAATAAGATGAATCTGGTATTTTAATTTCTTATTTAAACTTTCTGATTGGAAGTCCAAGGACATCAACTATTCTTTATTTAAATGGAATTATATTTATACGCTAATCAAATATTTCAATACTATCTAAAATCTCAATTCCTGATTTCGGGCAAGTTCTTTGGTAAAATCACTTTTGCTAAAGCTTGCCAATGCTAAAACTGTTGTTAAACCCACAATCAATATTTTCAAATTATATGTGTTATTCATAATATCAACTTTTAATTTATTGAGATTTATTTTACAGTATTTTAGAAATCAATTGTTAAAATTTAATTTTCTTTAAATTTTAAATATCAGAATTTTCATTTCGTTTTAAGGCTTACTGCTATTTTACGGCCTTATCATCTGATGTTATAATAGCATATACGAAACTGGATTACTTTTGGTTTTAAAAAATTGAAAAAAAATCATATTTTTTTTAAAACCCCTTATTTTACTAGGTTTTAGCCTGTTAAAAAAAATGCAATTTTCACAAAAAAATAAATTACCTTTATCTTCAGGCATGAAAATGTTTCCAAAAAATTAGTTTAAGCTTAAAAATCCCAATCTATGAGTCAAGAAGAATTATTAGTATTAATTTACAAGAAAGACGAAAGAGCTTTTACCCATTTGTACGATATGTACTCAAAAAGTTTATTTTCAGTTATTAATGTTCTTATAAAAAATCGAGAAGAGGCTGAAGATGTTTTGCAGGAAGTTTTTGTCAAAATCTGGAAAAACATCGATTCTTATAACGAAAGTAAAGGTCGATTTTATACATGGATCCTTAATATTGCTAGGAATACCTCAATAGACAAATTAAGATCCAAAAATTTTAATAACAGCCAAAAAAACCTTTCTTCAGATAATTTCGTAAATCTGTTAGACGACAGTAATAAATTAACTAATAGAATTGATACCATTGGTATTCAGGAATTCGTCAAAAAACTGAAACCAAAATGTATCGAAATTATTGATTTATTATTTTTTAAAGGATATACCCAACAAGAAGCTTCAGAAGAACTGGCAATGCCATTGGGAACTATCAAAACGCAAAACAGAAACTGTATTAACGATTTAAGAAATTATCTAAAAATATAATGGAAGCACAAGAATATATAGAATCAGGAATTCTGGAATTATACGTTTATGGTTTATTAACCGAAACTGAAAATCTGGAAATAGCAGAATTGGCCAAGAAGAATCCGGATGTTGATCAGGAAATTATTTCGATAGAAAAAGCTATTGTTGCTTTATCATCAAGTTTTTCACCTTTTCACTCGGTAGCCAATTTCGAAAAGATAAAAGCCCGTTTAGAACTTAAACATGGCAAAGTAGTCGAAATGAAACCGGCTTCAAGCTGGACTCAATATGTGGGCTGGGCTGCTGCAGTACTTTTACTTTTAGGTCTTGGGTATCAAACTTTAGAACTTACAAAAACAAAAGAAACTATTGCAACTGTTGGTAACGAGAAAAACAAAATCCAAAGAGATTATGCTTTCTTAGATCAACAAAATAAAGAAACCCAGAAAAATCTAAGTATCGTTAGGGATATTAAAAACACTGGTGTTACGCTTGGCGGACAGGCAGTTTCTCCAAGTTCATTTGCAAAAGTGTACTGGAACAAAGACACAAAAACAACTTATATTGATGCTGCTGGTTTACCAACACCTCCAAAAGGAATGGTTTATCAAGTGTGGTCTTTAAAATTAAGTCCGGTACTTACTCCAACAAGTATAGGTTTACTGGATAATTTTGAAGCAAACAGTCAAAAAATCTTTGCTGTAAGTCAGACAGATTCGGCAGAAGCTTTTGGAATCACACTGGAACCAGCCGGAGGAAGTTTAACGCCTACAATGACACAATTATATACTTTAGGAAAAGTTTAAAAGTAAACTTGTTATAGAACCCAAAAACGCATATTAATCTATTTAATGTGCGTTTTTTATTATTTTTAATTTGAATAACCCAGCTATAAATCAAAACACTAAACCATGAACGGAACTTTACTCTTGCGACTCGCTGTTGCCCTTATCCTCCTCACCCATTCTGTTTTTGGAATGTTTGATAACGGAATTAATGATTTTGGAAATTTATATTTAAATCAAATTGGATTTGCGCCTTTTGGTGTTCTTCTGGCCTGGCTCATTAAACTATCTCATATTATTGCTGCTATACTTTTAATTCTTAACAAATACATCAAGCTTGCAGGATTTGTAACCATTTTTGTTTTGATTATGGGAATTGTATTAGTTCATTTTAAAGAAGGTTGGTTTGTTGTAGGCGGCGGAAGAAATGGCGTAGAATATAATTTCTTACTCATTATCGTGCTTCTGGCAATTATGTTCCCAAATGGATTAAAAAAAAGTAAATAATTAAAGAAAGCTTATTGACTTATTTTATTCGAGAATTTAAATACAAAAGGTTCAACCGTAAAGTTGAACCTTTTGTATGAATTAATAAAACTATATATCTTATTATTTTTTCTTTTTATAGTACTTACGATACTTTGGATATGTTATAGCACCAATTGCGGTAATTGTTCCTAATGTATACCAGATCCAACTTAATGAATGTGCTTCTCCGGTTGCATAAGAATGTAAACCTACTAAATGGAAGTTTACTCCGTAATACGTAAATAAAATCGAAACAAAAGCGTACATACTCATTAAATTAAAGAACCATTGTCCTCTTAATGAAGGTACAAAACGAGCGTGAATTACAAAGGCATAGACCATAATAGAGATTAAAGCCCAGGTTTCTTTTGGATCCCATCCCCAGTAACGTCCCCAGCTCTCATTTGCCCATTGCCCTCCTAAGAAGTTACCAATAGTTAACATGATCAAACCAATTGTAAGGGCCATTTCATTGATATATGTAATTTCTTTTATGTTCAGATCCATTTTGACTTTGTTCTTTTCGGTAGTAAAGAAAGTTAATACCAATCCCACAAAGCCTAAAATCATACCCAGTGCAAAAGGACCGTAACTTCCAACAATTACAGCTACGTGAATCATTAACCAATAAGAATTAAGAACCGGTTGTAAATTTGCAATTTCAGGATCGATCCAGTTCATATAAGCTGCCATCAAAATCATAGCCGTAACAAAGGCAGATGAAGCAACAGTAAGTTTTGATTTTCTATCAAATGCTAATCCAAAGAACATGGTTGCCCAGGCTACATATATAATCGATTCATAAGCATTACTCCATGGTGCGTGACCTGAAATGTACCAGCGTGCTATTAATCCTAAAGTATGAAGTGCGAATAGCAAACCTACAAGAATATGAAAGCCATTTACTGTAATACGAAGCCATTTTTTCTCAAAGAAGATATTTAAAATCGTAAATAACAACATTAATAAAGAAACTGTTAAGTACCAATACGGAAGTTTCATGAAAACATCGTATTTGTTGTAGGCGATTTCAGCATCAATTTTTTGTTCACTTGGGTGCACTTTGCTTCCAAATTTCTTTTGAAATCCATTAATGCTTTCAACCAGGTGGTCTGCAGTATCAAAGTTTTTAGAAATTGAACCGTTATTTAATGCACTAAAATACATTGGTAGAATTTGTGCCACATAAGTAGAATCCATTCCTTTAAAACCTCCGTTTTGTCTTTCTAAGAAAGAAACCCATTTGTTGCCCGGGTCATTCGGAATAGGGAATATTTTTAATATACTTCCGCTTAAAGCAGATTCCATTAAGTTTACTCTTTTATCTGTTTCGATAAAATCTTTTTCAAACTGATTTGGATTTCCGGCTTTATATGCTGCATCTAAATAAGGAGAAAGTTTGTAGTTTCCATTTGCATCGAAAAACTGAATAAACGGAGCACGTTTTGCTTCTTTATCTACACCAATAATTTTACGAATACTATCATTTCCTGCTCTTAAATGAATAAGCGGAATCTGTATCCAAACCTGAGCGTATTGAGTCATAGACAGAAATACCTGATCAGAATTCATTCCGTTATAAGTATCACTTTGGCTAACTTTTCTTAATAACTCTGATGAGAAAGTATTAATAGGTTTCATTCTGCCTCCGGCATCCTGAATAATCAAACGTCCAAATTTAGCAGCATGAGCTTCCGGAGCTTTATAAATAGTCAATAAAGAATCCAGTTGTTTTTGGCTTGGCGGAGCTGTAACATGATTCGCATGATCGTTTGGATCTGCTGAATGTGCGTGATCATGATCGTGTGAATGAACATGTGGGTTTTGTTGTGCAAAACCACTTAAACCAATCATTAATACCAGAATGGTAATCAGTTTTTCTTTTTTCTTTTTAACGTTTTCCAATTTACGTTTCAAATCACCAAAACGAGAATGTTTTGTAAACATAATTGCCATTAAACCTAAATAAAGCATAAAATATCCAAAATAAGTAATGTTAGTTCCCCAGAAATCATGGTTCACTGATAATACAGTTCCTTTTTCGTCCGGATCAAATGAAGATTGAAAAAATCGGTATCCTTTATGATCTAAAACGTGATTCATATAAATATCAGCATTAAAAGTTTCTGTTGAATCCAAAACGGTTACTTTACTTTCAAAAGCAGAATAACTTTTATCGGTTCCCGGATATTTTGTAGCAATAAAATCGTTTAGTTTTATTTTAAACGGTAATATGTAGGCTTTACTTCCATAGAATAAACTATATTCAATTTTACCAATTTTCACCGTTTGAGCCTCCCCTACACTACCTTTGGAACCTAAAAGTCTTACTTCTTTTTCCTGTCCATCAGCTTTAACTTTTACAACCAGGGCATCATGATGCGATTTGGCTTTGTAATCATTATTAGACTCGTAATCTACCACCCCTTTTACAGCAGGATCCGGAAATACAATTCTGATATCACCAATGCTATATAAGGAACGCATCATAAGAGGCTGAACATTATCTTTGGTTACAGTTCCTTTGAGTTTATCTGCCATTCGCATAAACTCTCCTTCAAAAGGGGTCTGAATCGTATATTTTTCGCCAGTTGTATTGATGTTAATAGCACCTTCAGTTTGTTTATTCAAAGCAAACAGTACATTATGAATGTTCTGAACTTCTCCTTCTTTTAGGAAATGCTCTTCACGTCCGCCTGCTCCTGCTTCGACTAATTTAAGATATAAAGCTCCGTTTGCAGCCGGTTTGATAGTTTCTTTTGCTCCCATGATGTAGTTTACATAGGTAACTTCAAAAGGAGTTTCGTCAAATTTACCAGAAAGTGTAAAATCATTATTAGTAACAGGTGAAAACAATACGTTTTTTTCAAAAACTCTGCGTTTCATTTCGCCCTTATATTCACCATCTGCAAAAACAGTTAAGAATGTCTTATCTGAATAGACTTGGTTTTCGGCAGCACCTTCACGAATTGGCATCATCCCTTCGTAACTAATGTAACGTGTAATAAATGCTCCTAAAAGAATAAAAATAAAGGCAATATGAAGTATAAGTGTTGCCCATTTTTCTTTTTTATGTAATTGATAACGTTTAATATTTCCGAAGAAATTGATCATAAAAAAGACCATAATCGCTTCAAACCACCAGGTGTTATAAATTAAAATTCGGGCTGTGTCTGTATTGTATTTACTTTCGATAAAAGTACCAACACCCATGGTGATTGCAAATGTTAAAAAAAGAACAGACATTAATCGTGTAGAAAACAAAAAAGAGAATATTTTTTTATCCATTTTTGAGGAATTACATTGTATAAAAGTGGCACAAAAATACTTAAAAATGTTGATTCGAGATAGGTGTTATTTGTTAATAAAAACCAAATAAGGAATACTAAAACTGATCAATTTATCAAAAATGTAGACTTAATTTTACAAAAACATAATTATATAATTTTATGAAATTTATTTTTGATGACAATAGATTGTAGTGTTTAAAACATTTTTTTGTGCACCCGAACACTATAAATTAATATTATGAGTAAAAATGCAAATACTTGTAATCTGTTGTCAAATTTTATGCAGTAAAACTAATTAAGCTTTTCCTCAATTTTAGCAAGCCTTTCAGATAGTTTTTTAAAGGATTTATTCTCTTCTTTTAATGATTCTATTTCTTTAGCTTGTTGTATAGAGTATAATGTTAGCTCTTCTATTTTTTGTAATAATTTAGCGTTCATTTCTCCTAGGTTAATGCCATTTTTTAATACCTCTTCTTCACTTGGTATATTTTCCAAATGTCCTTTTTCAGCAATATGCTTTTCAACTTCCGTAAGAGATGGCAAATTATATTCTTTTTTAAAAACAAAATCTGACCATCCAAGCATGTCGACTTTAACCTCTTGGGAATGAATCACTCCTTTTACCTCTAGTTTATTTTTGGGATTGGTTATACCAATACCAATATTTCCATTACTTAAAATATTAAAATAATCTGTAGAATTGTATCTTAGACTAAACATATAATCAAAAGCTACTGGATATCTTATTATTGACCATTGTCCTACTCCCGTTCCTGAATCACCTGCAACAGCACCTAATACAATCGATGAAAAATCTCCTGTAGTTGAAGGCAATAATCGCAAATTTTCGTTATAATTAGCATTTGCTGATTGAATTTTAAGAGTACCTATCATATTCTGACTACCTATAAAATTATTTGCGCCTCTTGTTGCTAATTCAGTCCAAGTAGGATTTGATGGAGTTAAATCACTTGCGATTTTTCGAAAAAAGATTCTATCATTTTCAGAAAATGAACTTGCTATCTGTAATTGGTGATTATTATTTGGATTTCCATGTCTAATTACAAATATATGATTCCAACCATGGCTAGCGTCAGGAATCCCACCTATAGCATTTGTACCACTATAAACTCCTGATGTAAGAGGAATTGTATAATCGCCTATACCAGGTGCATAACCATCACTGATTTGTTGTGAAAATGAGTTTGATATTGCGAGTAGGTTTAAAATTATTATAACAATCTTTTTCATTACTTTAACTTATTTGTAAGTTCTTTAACTTTGTTTTCTAATTGTATTTGTTTATTTTTTATTTCAGTATTTTCCTTTTTCATTTCTATATTTTCCTTTTTCATCTCTATCATATAAAGCGTTAGTTCTTCTATTTTTTGCAACAATTTAGCGTTCATTTCTCCTAAGTTAATGCCGTTTTTCAACACTTCTTCTTCACTTGGTATGTTTTCTAAATGTCCTTTTTCGGCAATATGTTTTTCAACTTCTGCGAGAGATGGTAAATTATATTCTTTCTTAAACACAAAATCAGACCAGCCAAGCATATCTACTTTTACTTCTTTAGAATGAATTGTTCCATTCACGTCTAATTTATTATTTGGGTTTATAAGACCTATGCCCACATTACCTAAGCTATTAATTATCATTTGTTCACTCCAAAAATCATTAGTTGCACTTCTAGTTGCAAAAACCATTGCTGTTGCTGGTTTTGAACTTGTTGATGAATTCTCTGTTCTCATAACTAAATAACCTGCTCCTTTAAAGTTAGAAGTTGTATTTGGTAATGCCCATGTCATAGTTCCTATAGAACTATTAGGAAGATTTGCTCCTGACGACAAAATAATATGTGATTGAGAATGTACAGTCGTGTTTGAATTATATATCTCTAAAAATTTATTATTCCCACCATGTTCATAAGAAGATGGTGTTATTGTTCCAAGACCAACATTTCCATTAATAACCTGGTCTCCTATAAAAGTATTAGTCCCTCTTGTTGCAACTTCAAACCATTTAGAATTAGAAGGTGTTAAATCATTAGCAATTTTTCTAAAAAAAAATCTATCGTTTTCTGTATAGGACGATGAAAGTTGTAATTGATGATTATTATTTGAATCTATATGTCTTATTAAAAATAGATATTGTCTAGGGCTACTAGTATCCGGTCCTGCTCCTAAAGCATTTAGACCTGTATAAAGTCCTGACTTAAGAGGAATATTGAACTCATTTATAAATGGTGCGTATCCATAATCTCCAATTTGCTGAGAAAAAGAATATGAAGCAGTAAAAAATACAGCAACAAGTGTAATTATTTTTTTCATTATTTTAATTTACTATTAAGTTCTCTAACTGTATTTTCAAGCTCTACTTGTTTATTCTTCATTTCAGTATTCTCTTTTTTTATTTCTATCATATAAAGTGTTAACTCTTCTATTTTTTGCAATAATTTAGCGTTCATTTCTCCCAAGTTAATGCCATTCTTCAACACTTCTTCTTCACTTGGTATATTTGCTAAATGTCCTTTTTCAGCAATATGCTTTTCAACTTCTGTAAGAGATGGTAAATTATATTCTTTTTTAAAAACAAAATCTGACCAGCCAAGCATATCTACTTTTACTTCCTGAGAATGAATTGATCCATTTACATCTAATTTATTTTTAGGGTTTGTTATGCCAATACCAATATTTCCATTGTTAAGAATATTAAAATAATCCGTAGAATTATATCTTAAGCTAAACATATAATTACTGATAGCAGGATATCTAACTATTGTCCATTGCCCTATTCCGGTTCCTGAATCACCTGCAACTGCTCCTAATGCAATGCTTGAATAATCTCCTGTAGTTGAAGGTAGTAAACGTAGATTTTCATCATAATTTGAATTAGCAGATTGAATTTTAACAAATCCATTTATTTGTTGTTTTCCAGTAAATTCATTAGCCCCTCTTGTTGCCAATTCTATCCATGTAGAATTTCTTGATAATAATCCTGTCGCAGCAATTTTTCTGAAAAATAATCTATCATTTTCTGAAAAAGAAGAAGCTATTTGCAATTGATAATTATTATTTTCGTTGCCATGCCTAATAACAAATAAATGGTTCCAATCATTGGAAACATCCGGAACTTTTCCTGCAATTTGCCCATATCCGCCATATGTTCCTGATTTTAATACTCCTGAAAAGTCTGTGATATAAAAAGGTGCAAATCCATCTCCAATTTGTTGGGCAAAGCCAATTGCTGTAATTAAAAATAAAGCAATGCTGATAATACTTTTTTTCATTTTAAATTTCTTGTTTTTAAATATAGAATTTCATTTTAATTGCAAATATATAGGAAAAAACATAACAATATTAACAATTCTTTATTTACAAAAAATATTATTCATCATTTATAAATTAGAACCAGATTCATTTTATTTCTCTTAAATTAAAAGACAATACTTTAAAAAAAATAATGCTAATTTTGCGCTATGATTCGAATAACCCTAATTGGTTCCGGAAATGTTGCCCAGCATTTGATAAAAGCTTTCGCGAAAAGTGAACTTGTCGAAATTGTACAGGTATATGCCAGAAAAAAGGAAACTTTAGCTTCTCTAGTTGATTTTGATAAAATTGTAAATGATTTTGAAGACTTAAAAGAAGCTGATATCTATATTATTGCAGTGTCGGACAAAGCGATCTCAGAAGTAGCGAAAAAATTACCTTTTCAAAATCGGGTCGTTGTTCATACTTCAGGAGCAGCTTCCCTTGATGTTTTGGATTCTAAAAACAGAAAAGGAGTTTTTTACCCGCTTCAGACATTTTCAAAAAATAAAGAAATAGATTTCTCTACCATCCCAATGTGTCTGGAGGCTGAAAATACGTTTGATTTTCGTGTTTTAGAAAGTCTGGCCAAAAGTATCTCAAATGCAGTTTATCCAATCAATTCAAATCAAAGAAAGGCTTTGCATGTTGCTGCTGTTTTTGTAAATAATTTTACAAATCATTTATACCAAATCGGACAGGAAATTTGCGAAGAACATCAGGTTCCTTTTGATGTTTTAAAGCCTTTAATTCAGGAAACTTCAGAAAAAATAAAAACTCTCAATCCGGTTGATGCACAAACCGGACCTGCGAAACGTCATGATGCAACAACAATTGAGGCGCATTTAGAGTATTTAACCAATGAAAATCAAAAAAACATATATAAAATTCTAACCCAATCTATACAAAATAATGGCTAAACATTTTAAAGAAATAATGAACGACATCACAACTTTTGTTTTTGATGTTGATGGCGTACTTACAGACAGTTCGGTTTTTGTAACCAATGAAGGAGAAATTCTTCGTACCATGAATATTCGTGACGGTTATGCAATGAAAGCAGCAGTTGAAAGCGGCTATAATGTATGTATTATTTCTGGCGGAAGTAATGAAGGCGTTCGTGTACGTTTACGTAATCTTGGAATTAAAGATATTCATTTAGGAACTCCTGACAAAGTTGTAACCTTTAAGGAATATACTGATTTATATAACATTAATCCGGAGCAGGTATTGTATATGGGTGATGATATTCCTGATTTCCATGTAATGAAACTGGTTGGATTGCCAACTTGTCCGCAAGATGCAAGTCCGGAAATTAAAAATATTTGCCGTTACATTTCGCACGTAAAAGGCGGAAAAGGCGCTGCACGTGATGTTATCGAGCAAGTAATGAAGGTTCAGGGGAAATGGATGGAACATTTTAGTGGAAAACACGATTAAATTAATTGTGAATCATGAGTTATGAATTTGGTCCTTAATTTTAATTAAATTTCAGAAACTCAAATAGACTTAGAACCTTAGTAACTTAGCCACTCAGAACCTTTAAAAAAATGAAATTCCTCAAACTCATTCGATACAAGAACCTGCTTATGCTTGCTTTTATGCAGCTATTATTTCGTTATGCTTTTTTAAAACAAAAAGATATTCCATTAGCCTTAACAGACTGGCAATATGGATTATTAGTTTTAAGTACTGTTTTAATAGCAGCAGCGGGTTATGTAATTAATAATATCTATGATGTTGCCACAGATTCAATTAATAAACCGGAAGATGTGGTAATAGGAAAAGGAATTTCTGAAACTGCAGGATACAATATCTATATCGGACTTAATATAACAGGGGTTGCAATTGGGTTTATTTTATCTAATATTATATCAAAGCCTGGTTTTGCTTCACTTTTTATTTTGATTGCGTCGCTACTTTACTTTTACGCCACAACCCTGAAACAAATCATGATTTTAGGAAATTTTGTAGTGGCTTTATTGCTTTCTGTAAGTGTCATCATAATTGGGGTTTTTGATCTTTTTCCAGTAACTAATTCAGAGAATCAGGCTCAAATGGCAAGTCTTTTTTCTATTTTAACAGATTATGCTTTGTTTGCCTTTATGATTAACTTCGTTCGTGAAATAGTTAAAGACATCGAAGATGTAAATGGAGATTACAATCAAGGAATGAGTACTTTACCAATTGCAATTGGAATTAGCAGAGCATCTAAAATAGCTTTAGGATTTGCTATAATTCCGTTTATTTTATGTTTGCTGTATATTAATACTTATTTTGTTCAGAATAGTCTTTTTATCGTAACATTTTATGCTTTTGCTTTTGTTTTGGCTCCTCTTTTGTATTTTATTGTAAAAATATTTACAGCAAAATCTAAAAAAGATTATCATCATTTGAGTACTGTTTTAAAACTGATTTTGTTTTTCGGAATTTTATCTATTCTGGTTATTACCTTAAATATCAAATACAATGCTTAAAGAAAAACTAAAAAAATATACTTTAATTCTGGCATCGGGATCACCACGCAGACAGCAGTTTTTTAAGGATTTAGATCTTGATTTTGAGATCAGACTAAAAGAGATTGAAGAAATCTATCCTCCGGAATTAAAAGCAGTTGAAATTACCGATTATTTGGCAGAATTAAAAGGAAATGCGTTTGAGGGAGAATTAAAAGAAAATGAAATTTTAATTACCAGCGATACAATTGTCTGGCACCAGAATAAAGCCTTAGGAAAGCCAAAAAATGCCCAAGAAGCCTTTGATATGATCAAATCAATGTCGAATACTACTCATGAAGTATTCACATCGGTTTGCTTTAGAACAAACAATACTTCTACCCTTATCAATGATGTTACAAAAGTAACTTTCAAGGATTTATCAGACGAAGCAATTTTATATTATATCGAAAACTATAAACCTTATGACAAAGCCGGGGCATATGGCATACAGGAATGGTTTGGTTTTATGGCAGTTGCAAAAGTCGAAGGCTCTTATACAAACGTTATGGGATTGCCAACAGCTAAAGTTTACGAATATTTGAGTACTTTAGTGTAAAAATTTATTTATGTTTTCTTTTAAAGAATATACTCAGGAAATCTTAAGCACTTTAGTCATTCTTATTGTATTACTGGCCTTAAGAGTGATCGTAGCAAAATTAATTCGTCGTTTTGCCAGTACAAGTCATTTGTTAGAGCATCGTACTAATTTAGCAATTAAATATATTCATGTATTAATGAATATATTGGTCGCAATTACTTTAATTGTAATCTGGGGAGTTCAAACCAAAGATATTTTTATTACAATTTCTTCAATTGCAACTGTTATTGGTGTTGCAATGTTTGCACAATGGTCTATTTTGAGTAATATTACTGCTGGGATGATATTATTTTTTTCATTTCCTTTTAGAATTGGCGATACGATCAAAATTCATGATAAAGATTTTCCAATTGAAGGAGAAATTGAAGATATAAGTGCTTTTCATGTTAATTTAAGAACTAAAGAAGGAGAACGCATTATCTTTCCAAATAATCTTTTACTACAAAAAGGAATCTCAATTATGCCGCCGCAATACGAGGACAAGGAATTTTTCGATTAAAAATCATAATGGGAATTTTATAAACTATTAAGAAAAAGCTAAAACGCTATTTTTCGAATATAATATCATATTTGTTTAACCAAATTCTAGTTTTTACTAAATCACTAAACAAAATGATCAATTCCATAAAATTACCGTTTTATGCTAAACTTGCCTTTATATTAGTTAGCTTTATTAGTTTTGCTTTTATTTTCTGTATTGGAAAAGATGTTATTACTCCCGTATTAATGGCATTTTTATTTGCGGTATTATTAGTACCTATATTTACCTTTTTGCATTCCAGATTAAAATTTCCCAGACACCTTGCCGCAGCTTGTTGTATTTTGGTTTTTGCTTTGTGTATTGTAGGCATTCTGGTATTTATCTCCTATCAGGTTAGTGATATCGCCAACGATTTTGATACGATAAAAAAAAATGCAAACTCTTTTATAAATGATATTCAAAAATTTATAAAAGAATATTTTCATGTAAGTATTGGCGAGCAGAAAAAATATCTTGATAATATCACAAAAGATTCCGTTCAAAACGGAAAAGCTACGATAGGCTCTGCAATCATATCTATCACAGATCTTTTATTAGATTGTACCCTTATTCCTATTTATACCTTTTTATTTCTTTTATATAAAGATCACTTTATTTTATTTCTGGCTAAATTAATCAACAAAGAAGATCATCCAGCTTTAAAAGATATTTTATCCCAAATAAAAGTTTCAATCAATAATTACATCCTGGGTTTAATATTTGAGATGATTGTCGTTTCAATTCTAACCAGTTTAGGGCTTTTGATTATAGGAATTAAGTATTTTATTTTATTAGGACTCATCACAGGAATATTAAACATGGTTCCTTATATTGGTATTTTAATTGCCGGAATCATTACCGTTTTAGCTTCTTTAACAGGAACACCGGAAGCCTCAATTATTTTAGGAATTCTAATTGTAAATATTGTGGTTCAGTTTATTGATAATAACATCCTTGTGCCTTTAATTATTAATTCAAAAGTCGAAATCAATGCTTTTGTTTCTATTATAGGAATCATTATTGGAGGTGCGGCCGCCGGAATTTCAGGAATGTTTTTAGCTATTCCGCTTCTGGCAATTCTCAAAATCATCTTTGAAAGAATAGAATCATTAGAACCCTGGGGATATTTAATGGGAAATCATATGCCTAAAAAGTTTACCTGGAGAATTAGAAAACTAAAGGTCGAAAACTAAATACTATATTATTTTAAGAAAATAGTCCTATTAATTCCTTATATTCATAGTACATAATCAATTTTTAAGCCTGTCATTTAAATTCTAATGTTTATAAACAAAAAAATAGTCGTTTTAATCTTATGCTGCTTTTGCTTACAAAGCACCTATGCTCAGATCAATAAGTCAAAAACGGCTCCAAAAGAAAAAAAAGACAGTACAGAGGTTTACACCAAAATTAAAAATTATTCAAAAAAGAATAAGTTTACACAAACACTCCACAAACTACTCTTTAGAACCAATAAACCCAGAAAAAAAGAAGAAATTCTGGTACAAAATGATACCACTGATTTTAGTGGAAAAATCATCCGAAACATCAATATCATAACTTTGGATCCTTTTGGGCATTCGGTTACAGACACGACCCAAATGCCAAGAAACTGGGGTGAAAGAACAGGAAACAGGTTGCATTTAAAAACAAAAAGAATAGCCATTCTGAATTTATTGCTTTTTAAAAAGAATGCGCCTTACGATACTTATAAAGTACAGGAATCGGAACGTTTGATACGATCTCAAAAATATGTAACAGCGGTACGAATAACCAACAAACTTGCCGGAGTAGCTTCAGATTCTGTTGATGTTACTATTCGGGTTTTAGACTCATGGAGCACTATTCCAAAATTTTCTATTTCCAGCAATCAGTTTTCTTTAGGAGTAAAAGAAAAAGACTTCTTTGGTTCCGGACAGCAGCTTGAATACCGATATACGAGTAGGTTTGATGATGGGCGAAACGCAAATGAGGTAACTTACACCATTCCGAACATTAAAAACACTTATATCGGAACCACTTTATATTACAAAATGGATCTGGACAATAATTACACGAAAAGTATTAATATTGAACGACTCTTCTACTCTCCTTTAACCAAATGGGCCGGAGGTGTTTTAGTTGGTCAGAATTTTAGAAAAGATACCCTCCAGGCACCTGATATGACGTATGCTTTTCAGCCCTTTAAAAATAACTTCCAGGATTTCTGGGCCGGACATGCCAGTAAAGTATTTGAAGACGAAAACGGTATTACAAATTTAGTAGCTACCGGACGTTTTTTGAATCTTGATTATACTGAAGCGCCAACGGATCTCTACGATCCAACCCATTTTTATTCTGATGAAAAACTTATTTTAACCGGAATCGGACTTAACAGACGTAAATTTATCAAGGATAACTACATTTTCAGAAACGGACAAACTGAAGATGTACCCATTGGAAGAATATACGGAATAACACTAGGCTATCAATACAAAAATACCTTTTGGCGGCCGTATGTTGGAGCACAGTTTTCTTTTGGAAATTACTATAGATTAGGATTTTTAAGTATGAATTTTGAAGCAGGAACCTTCTTTCATCAGTCTAAAACCTATCAAACAGCGTTTTCGATGGAAACCAACTACTTTACAAAATTATATAGTATAGGAAGATGGAAATTAAGACAATTCGTTAATCCGCAATTAATCATTGGTGTCAATCGTGAAAATATCATTGGCGATCAGCTTAATATAAATCAACAAAATGGTTTAGCCGGTTTTAATAGTGCGGTTTACGGTACCAATAAAATGGTATTATCACTTCAAACCCAAACGTACTCTCCTTATGCACTTTTAGGTTTTCGTATAAATCCATTTTTTAATTATGCCATTGCCGGATTAGGAAGTCCGCATAATACAATGGAAAAAAACAAAGCCTATCAAAAAATAACATTAGGCCTATTAATTAGCAATGACTACTTAGTATTCAGTTCATTTCAGCTTTCTGTTTCTTATTATCCAACAATTCCGTATCAGGGAGATAATGTATTTAAAACAAATACTTTTGAAACTACAGATTTTGGTCTTCAAAGTTTTGAACTGGCCAAACCAAGAATCGTAGATTATAAATAATTGAAAATAACTTCTCATTTTTTTTTTAATCGTAATATTTTTAAAACGTTTTAAAAATCAAATATTTACGCTAAAATATATTTTTATTTTAATCGTTAAAATACTTATTTATCCGATGAAATGCATTTGCTTTTTATTTTTGGCACAGTATATGAATATCCCTAATCAGGAATAACATTAATATTAAAACTAAAAAAAATGAAAACAATAAAAATAGCAATCGTAGGATTATTTCTGATCGTTGCAAACGCCACACAAGCCCAAATATCTGTAAATGTAAATATAGGAACACCTCCGGCTTGGGGACCTGCAGGATATTCTCAAATGGAATATTATTATTTACCAGACATTGAAGCTTATTATGATGTGAGAGCTTCTCAGTTTATTTATTTTGGAGGAGGAAGATGGATTAGAACGACTTATTTACCAAGACAATATAGAAACTATGATTTATACGGAGGTTACAAAGTAGTTTTAACTGATTATCACGGAAGAACTCCTTATACCTATTTTGAACGTGACAGAGTAAGATATTATAAAGGATATCACGGAGCTCCTCAAAGACCATACAGACCTAGAGAAGTTTACGGTTACAATGAGCGTCGTTATGATCGTAGAGATTACAAACATTATGACAACAGAGGTCATGATAAACACGACAAACACGACAAGCACGACCATGATGATCATCGTGGTGGAAGAAGATAAATTTATAAAATCGCAATTTTCAACACGAGAGAGTATCAGAAATAATGATACTCTCTTTTTTTTGAATCAATTTTCTTAAAAAAGGAAATCAATAACCAAACATTAACATTTCATTTAAACATTGTTCAAAGATATAATTAGTATTTTTGAAGCTCTTTCAAAAAACATTTAACCAGACCATGCGAAAAATTCAGATCCAGATTCTTCTTATTTTTTTAACAGGGATTTCCATTTCTTTTGCACAACAACCACAAAAACTAAGTTCCGTTGAAATTTACAATCAAATCAAAAAATTAAATTTTTTAGGTTCTGTTTTGTATGTTGCAGCACATCCTGACGACGAAAATACCCGTTTAATATCTTATATGGCCAATGAACTGAATGCCAGAACAGGATATTTATCCTTAACTCGTGGCGACGGAGGTCAAAACTTAATTGGTCCGCAATTACGTGAATTATTGGGTGTAATAAGAACTCAGGAATTAATCGAAGCCAGAAAAATCGATGGCGGCGAACAGTTTTTTTCAAGAGCAAATGATTTTGGTTATTCAAAAAATCCAAATGAAACTTTAGACATCTGGAACAAAGACAAAGTGCTTGCTGATGTCGTATGGACTATTAGAAAATTTCAACCGGACGTTATTATAAACCGATTTGATCACCGTTCTCCGGGTACAACTCATGGACATCATACATCATCGGCAATGTTGAGTGTTGAAAGTTTTAAATTAACAAATGATCCTAAAATATATCCTGAACAATTAAAATATGTAAAACCATGGCAGGTAAAACGTTTGTTTTTCAATCCTTCATGGTGGTTTTACGGAAGTCAGGAAAAATTTGATGCTGCCAATAAATCAAAATTTACCAAACTGGAAACAGGAGTTTATTATACCGGAATAGGCAAATCGAATCAGGAAATTGCGGCATTGAGCCGAAGCCGACACCAGTCACAAGGTTTTGGAAGTACCGGAGCCCGTGGTGAAGAAACAGAATATTTAGAGCTTATTAATGGAGACAGTCCTATTGAACGTGACAATTTGTTTGATGGAATTGATACTTCATGGAACCGCGTTAAAAACGGAAAACCAATTGGAGATTTAATTTCTACAATCATTGCAAAATATGATTTTAGCAACCCTTCAGCCAGTATTGCGGATTTGATAAAAGCATACACTATGATTGAAGCTTTAGAAGATGATCACTGGAAAACCTTAAAATCAGCCGCTATAAAAAATATAATAGCGTCTTGTACCGGATTGTATCTTGAAGCAGCTGCAAGCGAACAGGAAGCAACTCCCGGAAGCACAATCAAATTAAGTATCGAAGCCATTAACAGGTCTCCTGTTGATATGCAATTGACCAGTATTACTTCTTTACCTGATAATAAAAACTCGGTTCAGAATATTCCTTTAAAGAATAACAATGATCAGAAACTGGTTCTAAATGTCCAGCTTCCAAACTCGATTGAATATACACAGCCTTATTGGTTAAAAGAAAAAGCAAGCGTAGGAATGTATACCGTTTCGAATCAGGAAAACATTGGAATTCCTGATATTATCAGAGAAGTAAAAGTGGTATTTAATATCA
The DNA here is from genome assembly GCF_001602525.1 of Flavobacterium chilense. Taxonomy (GTDB): domain Bacteria; phylum Bacteroidota; class Bacteroidia; order Flavobacteriales; family Flavobacteriaceae; genus Flavobacterium; species Flavobacterium chilense. The sequence goes on along the minus strand of NZ_LSYT01000001.1, from coordinate 269,616 downwards.
AAATAAATGGTGTTGAAATTCCGTTTGAGCGAATTGTGGTTTACAAATACAACGATGGTGTAAAAGGCGAAATGTATAATTTTCTGGATATTGTTCCGGAAGTTACCACTTCAATCCTTGAAAAAGTTTTAATTTTTGGAAGTACAAAAAGTAAAATGATTCCGGTAAAAGTTCGTGCAGGAAAAGACGGTATTAAAGGGAATCTACAATTGGAATTACCAAATAGCTGGAATGTTTCTCCAAAAGAAATCCCTTTTGCTTTAGATAAAAAAGGAAACGAACAAATCTTTTATTTTGAAGTAACACCACCTGTAAATCCGGAAGAAGCTGTTGTAAAAAGCATTGCAATTGTAGACAACAAACGTTTTGATAAAGACCAGACTATTATTGATTACAGTCATATTACTAAACAAATGGTTTTAAAACCGGCTGAATCAAAATGCATTCGAATAGATTTAAAAACAAACGGAGATTCTATAGCTTACATTATGGGTGCCGGCGACGAAGTTCCGGAGAGTCTGGCTCAAATGGGATATAAAGTAACCATTATAAAACCTGAAGAAATCACTCCGGAAAAACTGGATTCTTTTAATGTTGTAATTACGGGAGTTCGTGCTTACAACACCGTAAACGCTTTGGCGCACAAGCAAAATATTCTTTTCAACTTTGTTAAAAGCGGAAAAAACATGATTGTACAATACAACACTTACGGTAAAACGGTAACGGATCAGATTGCTCCGTATTCGTTAAAAATATCAAACGATCGTGTGACTGAAGAAAACGCAAAAGTTACTTTTTTGGCTCCAAATCACCCTATTTTAAACACACCAAACAAAATTAGTACTAAAGATTTTGAAGGCTGGACACAAGAACAAGGATTGTATTATCCTGATCAGTATGATCCTGCTTTTACCCCTATTATATCATCGCATGACAAAGGTGAGTCTCCTAAAAATGGCGCATTGTTAGTAGCTCCATACGGAAAAGGATATTATATTTACACAGGTTTAAGCTTCTTTAGGGAATTACCTGAAGGTGTTGCAGGAGCTTATCGATTATTATCGAATATGATTTCCTTAAAACAGCCTGTAGAAGCTCCAAAACAAGAAATAAAGAAATAAAAACATTCAGAATATGGAAGCTAAAAAAGTAAAAAAATGGAAAAAAAGCTATACCTACGTTTTGATAGCTAATGCTATTTATATTTTGATTTTTTTCTTAATCATGCAATTATACTCATAACCTATGCAACTATTTGATTGGATCGTACTGATTGTTACACTTTTATTTATTGTTGGGTATGGATCCTGGAAAACTAAAGGAAGTAAAAACGTCGAAGATTTTATTTTAGGAAATAACGAAACACCCTGGTATACTGTTGGACTTTCGGTAATGGCCACACAAGCCAGTGCCATTACTTTTTTATCTACTCCGGGACAAGCTTATCATGACGGAATGGGCTTTGTGCAATTCTATTTTGGATTGCCTATCGCGATGATTGTGATTTGTTTGACTTTTATTCCGTTATATCATAAAAACAAGGTGTTTACGGCCTATGAATTTTTAGAAAAACGATTTGATCTTAAAACACGTTCTCTTGCAGCAATCCTTTTCTTAGTGCAAAGAGGTTTAGGAACCGGACTTACGATTTATGCTCCGGCAATCATTTTATCAGCGCTTTTGGGATGGAATTTAACCCTAATGAACATTATTATTGGTGTTCTTGTAATTATATACACTTTCTCAGGAGGTACAAAAGCGGTAAACGTAACACAGAAACAGCAAATGTTTGTAATCATGTCCGGAATGTTTATTACATTTTTCCTGATTTTACATTATTTGCCAAATGATATGACTTTTACAAGTGCGCTTCATATTGCAGGTGCCAATGATAAAATGAATATTGTAAACTTCTCTTTTGATCCCGAAGAAAAATATACTTTCTGGAGCGGAATCACCGGTGGTTTTTTCCTTGCCCTCGCCTATTTTGGTACAGATCAGTCTCAGGTTGGACGTTATTTATCCGGAAAATCAATCCGTGAAAGTCAGATGGGATTAATCATGAACGGTCTTTTAAAAGTACCTATGCAGTTTTTCATTCTGTTAACCGGAGTTATGGTTTTTGTGTTTTTTCAATTCAATCCGGTTCCTTTAAATTTTAATCCGAATAACAAGATTATTATCGAAAAGTCGGCTTATAAAGAAGAATATCATGCATTAGAGAAAAAATTAAGTACTCTTTCTGAGGACAAAAAAGTAATTAATTTATTATATATCGATCAGTTAAATCAGGATTTCGACAATCCTATTTTACGAAAAGAATTGGTCACATTATCCAATAAAGAAAAAGACTTGCGTGACCGTGCTAAAGAAATTATTTCAAGGGCAGATAGTACCAGCGAAACAAACGATAAAGATTATGTGTTTTTTCACTTTATCCTGCATTATTTACCAAAAGGTCTTATTGGTTTATTATTAGCCGTAATTCTTTCGGCTGCAATGTCATCAACAGCTTCCGGGCTAAATGCATTAGCTTCTACAACAGCGATAGATATTTATAAACGAAATTTAAAGACTGAAAAATCAGAGAAACATTACCTGAATGCAACGAAATTTTTTACCTTGTTTTGGGGAGTTGTAGCAATACTTTTTGCCTGTGTGGGAACTTTATTTGAAAATTTAATTCAGTTGGTTAATATTATTGGTTCTATTTTTTACGGAACTGTTTTAGGTATCTTTTTGGTTGGTTTTTATCTTCGTCGTGTAAAAGCAAAAGCAATGTTTTTTAGTGCTATAATCAGTCAGACTACAATTTTTGTTATTTACTATTTCATGATTTACAGACAGGAAAAATTAGGTTATTTATGGCTGAATTTCATTGGTGCGATATTGACTATCCTGCTGGCATTTTTTATACAGATTTTATTTTTTAGAAAAGAACCGGATACTGATAATGTAATTTTAGAGTAATTTAAACCAAAAGAAATGAAGCTGATTTTAGATACAATTATCCTATATGTTCAGGATGTAAACAGATTAAAATCTTTTTATACTACAACTTTTGGTTTTGAAATACTTGAAGAATACGAAGCAGAATGGGTGCTTTTGAATGCCGGTAATGGTAAAATAGGACTTCATAAAATTGGCGGGCAATATTTAGCTCAAATTAAATCCGGTCATAAATTTGACAATAATACCAAAGTCGTTTTTGAAATTAATGAAGATATTTACGAAACGAGACAATTACTTCTCGATCAAAAGGTATTGATGAGAGAGGTGAAAACTTTTGATCATTATGATTACTGGCTTTGCGACGGAGAAGATCCTGAAGGGAATATGTTTCAGTTGAAGCAAAAGAAATAAAGGTTAGAAAAGCTTTTTTATTAAAACTATGTAACTGATTCTCATAAAAAATTATGTTTAAAAATTTAATTTTAGTCTTATCTTTTTTTCTTTGGTTTCAGGTTGAAAGTCAAAATACTACTGAAAATAATGAAATCATAGACAATTCAATTTCAGAACAGCTATATACCAAATGTTTTGAAAATTTAAATCAGGGAGCTGAGATTTTTGAAAAATATCCCACACTAAAAGAAAACCTTTTTTGCTCTATCATTAGATGTAGCATTTTGCTGACATACAATGAAAAAGATATACAATTTGCCGGAGAGAATAGATTAATCGGAATTGCAACTCAATTGTTTAAAGAAGGAAATCCAGTCTATTTAACTGCAGGAATGGAAAATTATTTGTGGGTTGAAAAAGAAAATAAAAATCTGGAAGACGATAATCATATCGTTTATATCAGTTACGGAGAATGTACAAATCCTTATTATTTAAACAAAGCTGCAGAAATTGTCAATAAGCAAACTAAGTTACTAATTAATCAAGCTTATTCTAAATAATATTTTTCTTCTAAGTCGAAATGTTTTAGCCTTGATGGAAGCGGCATCCTTTTGTGCCGGGGTTCGGCATAAAAGATATAGCGGACAGCAGGAATAGCTACAAAAAACGAAACCATGAAATTCTAATCTATGGTCTTAAAATTTGAGTTTTTAAAAGACTGGGAATTCTTTTCAAATTCTCTATCTTTGAAAAAGTTACCTCTTAAATAAGCACCATGAAAGACCTTAAAAAATACAGCAATAAAACTAAAGCTGCTTTTATTTTACTTATTGTAATGCTGGTAATTTTATTGGGTAATTTTAATACTTTGCTTAATTCTAAAAATGTAAACGAAAATATCAATGCCATATACAATGACAGATTGGTTGTGGCTCATTATATTTTTCAATACTCTAAAGAACTTCATTTTATAAAAGCAGAAGCTGAAAAACTGGATTTAAGCGACAACATCAAAAAAGATGAAATCATTCATACACTGGACATTATTCATAACATTGATGATTTGTATGCAAAAACGGTTTTAACCAATAAAGAAAAGCAATATTTCGATCTTTTTTTGAGTTCCTGTAAAGAGATCAACAGACAGGTTGAAAATAAAAACTGGAACAAAATTGCTGCTTCGAGTGCCAATGCGCTTAAAACTTTAGAATCATTGTCTCAAATTCAGATTGAAGAAGGAAAATCAAAACTGGCAAATGCTAATGCTATGTACAGCAAAAACAATAGTTTAGGGCAATTGCAAATTGCATTACTGATTATTTTGGGCGGTATTACTTTTTATTTGCTGATTGTCAAAAAAATAAAAAGGAATATCAAAATTCCGGAACCGCCAAGTATGAATTAACTTTCTATTCCTCTATTTAGCTCAGTTTTCTTTCTGCTTCACTAATTGAAAGGTCGTTAATACTGGCAAACCTTTTTTGCATTAAGCCATTAGAATCAAATTCCCAGTTTTCGTTTCCGTAAGCTCTAAACCAATCTCCATTAGAATTTTGATATTCGTATTCAAATCGAACCGCAATTCTGTTTTCGGTATGTGCCCAATATTCTTTTTTTAATTTATAGTTGTGTTCTTTCTTCCATTTTTGAGTTAAAAAACGAACGATTTCCTCTCTTCCGTTTACAAATTCATTTCGGTTTCTCCATTCACTGTCAATCGTATACGCTTTTGAGATACGTTCAGGATCCTGACTGTTCTAGGCATCGTCTGCTAACTGAATTTTTTCTAATGCCGTTTCATACGTGAAAGGTGGCAAAGGTAGTTTCTGCTCCATTTTAAAAAATTAAAGTTTGAATGATTTTTTTTGATTGTTCGATAAGCTGATTGGATTTAAATAACTGACTTTCTATGATACTGCTTTCAAATAGTAAATAAACATGATCAGCTAAAAGATCATCAGCAAGTATATTTTTAAAATAATTGCGTAAATCTGCTTTATGACTTTGAATAACCTGAAGTATTTTAATATTATCCGAAGAAATTTCAGAAAGAATATTTAAGAAACTACAGCCTCTAAAGTTTTCCTTTTGATTCATAAAAACCAAAAAATTAAATGACGCCAAAACTTTTGATTTTGGATCTTTTTCATTTGATGTGAATTTTTCTAATGCATCAAACCAGAATGAATGTCGCTGGGTTAAAAAAGCAATACATAAATCTTCTTTGGACTTAAAGTGTTGGTAAAAGCTTGCTTTTGCCACTTTTGCCTCTTCAATAATCTGGTTAATTCCTGTAGAATTATATCCTTGATTATGAAACAAAACAGAGACTATATCTAAAATTCTTTCTTTGGGTTGCATTGGTAAATTGTATTGATATGCCAAAGATATAAAAAACAGACAAGTCTGTCTATATTATATTCTAAAAAAAATCCAAATTCTCAAACTTTAATAAAGCTTTGAAATTTGGATTTTTTTTATTTGTAATTTAATACTTCAGTGAATTATTATCTGCTCCACTCAGCGATACTATCTTTATTTAATTTTACGTAATCCTGATTTTTGGCAGCTTCGGCAGCAGCAAGTGAAGCTTTTGCAGTTTCTATAGCTCCTTTTTTATCTCCTTGTTTTGCTTGAATTTGTGATTTTAATCTTAAAATAAAATAAGGCTTATCAGTACTCATGTCTAGAGATTTATCTACATAAACTCTCGCTGTTTCGATATTTCCGTTTGATTGAAATAAATACGTTGCAGCGGCAAAATAATCATTTGAAGATGGTCCGCCTAAAACTTTTTCGATACTTGCTGTAGCAATTTTAGCTGTTGGAACTTCAAATTTTAAAGCAATATGAGAGTTTTCCCAAGCCATATCTAAGTAAGCAAAATTAGGATCTATACCACTAATTCCAATTGTAAATGTTTCTACCGGAGTTGGTAAAGCATCTTCTTTTACCGTAGTTCTTAAAGCTACATATGCATCGCTCCAGTTTTCAGGCAATCCCCAGTTGTCAGTAGAAAGGTAAAAAATCACTTCCCAGCTTTCGATTTTTGGAATGGTATAAATTGCATATTTTCCTTTTTTCAATGTTTTACCATCGATTACTACATCATCACTAAAATTAATGATAGTGTTTTCGTTAGCTCCGGTTCTCCATAATTTTCCAAACGGAACTAAATTTCCAAATACCGCTCTGCCTCTAGCACCAGGTCTTGAATAAGTTACTTCGACATCTGTTAGTCCAACTGTTTGTTTGATATAAGCTTTAGGACTCGCTTGTGGTGTTTTTATTTGTGCTTCTGTAGCAAACGGCGCCAAAATAATAGCGAATGCAATAAGTAGTTTTTTCATTATTAGAGTTTATTTGTTTTGTTCAAATTTACAAATTCAATTACCGAACAAATGTTAAATTTTATATAATTCAGCCCTTTAGCTGTGATATTTTTTGAGCGTTTAATTCCTTAAAATGATTGATAATCATATCAGCATCTGATAAATCCTGTAATTTAGAATGCAGGCTATTGTAACCAACACAATATATTCCGGCCGCTTTTGCAGCTTTTACACCATTTGTACTGTCCTCAATGATAATGCAATTTTCCTTTGGAGCAATCGACAAAGAAGCTGCATGAAGAAAAATAGCAGGATTTGGTTTTGATTGCGGAAAATCTTCACCACTTACAATATCCGTAAAATATTGATGCAGATTAAATCTGGTGAAGACACGTTCAATTGTTACTTTTGAAGCCGACGAAGCCAAAATCAATTGTATTCCGTTAGCGTACAAATCCTTAATCAAATCTTCAACACCTTCTAATAGATACAAATCTTCTTTGGTATCGAAGGCATCGTTAAAAATATTTCTTTTTCGTTGGATCAAATCTTCTACTCCATACTCTATTTTTGGAAAAAATCCTTTCAGGCTTTGAAACGTATTTCGGGTAGAAAACCCTGTAAACGAAGTGTACATTTCCTCGCTTACTTCGATATTTAATTCTGAAAATTGTTTGTAATAAGCATTACGGTGAACTGGTTCAGTGTCTACAATTACACCATCCATATCAAAAATTACTGTTTTTATCATTTTTTTTCTTTTAAGGTACTAAGGTTCTGAGGGACAAATGTTCTAAGGTTTAGTTTTAAAAAACTTAGAACCTTAGAGACTTAGTGTCTTAGATCCTTATTTTGTAAGTAAATGTCTTATCACAGTTTCGGCTACATGAAGACCAAATAAACCTGGCATATAACTATTTGTTCCGTAGAATGATTTTTTAAAGTTTTTCCCATCGGTTAATTTTAAGCTTTTTTCGTCCTGAATTTCAGATGAGAAAACTACTTTCAGTTTATTGATTTTTTCAGCTTTCAGACGTTTTCTAATGGTTTTAGAAAAGTAACAGTTGATTGTTTTAGAAATATCAGTCACTTTTACTTTTGAAGCCAGCATTTTTCCGCCTGCACCCATAGAGCTTATAATTTTAACTCTTTTACGCTTGGCTGCAATAATTAAATTTAGTTTTGGAGTAATACTATCAATACAATCCAGTACATAATCAAACTCCGGAGAAACAATTTCAAAAGCTCTTTCAGGAGATAAAAATTCCTGTACACGTGTTAGTTTCAATTCCGGATTAATATCCATCAAACGATCGCCAACAATTTTAATCTTTGGTTGTCCAACAGTTGAATGCAAGGCTGGCAATTGCCTGTTAATATTAGTAATATCTACAACATCTCCATCTACAATAGTCATGTTCCCTACTCCTGCTCTTGCCAAAAACTCAGCTGCAAAAGATCCAACTCCACCTAAACCTACTACTAAAACATTTGAGTTTTGTAAATTTTGTAATCCTTCTTTTGTAAATAAAAGCTCGGCTCTTTCTGTCCACTCTGCCATATTATATTTTTTGTTTATTTTAATTTTTAATGTTTTTCAGATTCACATATTGAAAAACCTATTTATATTTCTCTCTGCTTAAAAACATCTTTATAATTACTTGATATAATTTCCTGTAATTCTTTAAGTGTTATTCTTTTATATTGGGTTGCTACATCATAAACCTGTTGAATATTCTCTTCAATTGTATCTGTTTCTAAGAAAAAACGATCGTTTGGGATGCTCTGAAAAACAGTTTTTAATTCGGGATTTTTGAGCAGGTATTTTCCAAACGAAACATACAATCCTGATTTAATTAACTGATTCGCAATTTGACTGTTTTTTGAAAAACCATGAATAATCATGGGAACAGAAATCTTCAGTTTCTTTTTTATTGCAATGACTTCCTGAAAAGCAGCAACACAATGTATAACCACTGGTTTTTTATATTTTTCGGCCAAAGCCAATTGTTTTTCAAAAACAATAATTTGTTGTTCCAGAGGAATTTCAATGCGTTTATCTAAACCACATTCTCCAATTGCCAGGCAATTATTGGTTTGCAATTTTTCTTCGATAATTTTCAAATCACTATCAATTTGATCTTCCTTTATATACCAGGGATGAATACCAATTGAATAGAACGGGATTAAAGCATCAAATTCTTGTGGATATTGATTCACCAATTCCAGAATACCGGATTGATTTGTAAATTGATGGGTATGAAAATTAAAGAATTCCATTAATGAAATGTTTTAACCCCAGCTTTGATTTCTACATTCAAATCATTTTCTAATGGAACCAAAGGACAAGAATACTTATGATTGTAAGCACAATACGGATTATATGCCTGATTAAAATCGACTGCAATAGTATTTCCTTTTGGGATTTTTAAATCGATATATCTTCCGCCAATATAACTTTCTTTACCTGAAGTTAAATCTGAGAAAGGCAGGAATAAATGATCTTTGTATTCCTTGGTTTTTGAAAGTTCAATATTACGGTATACATTCAGTTTTAGTGCAACGCCATCAATTGTAAAATATAAGGTTCCGTATTTAATATATTTTGGCGTTCTTGTTCCGGTAGTTTTCATTTCGAAAACTTTTTCGTTTTGCGCTTTTTCGAATTTTGCATTTACAAAATACTTCCCGTTAACAGGATAAAAATCTAAACTTTTGAAAGTTTTCAGATCTTCTTCCATTAGCGGACTTGTCTTAGGATCAGCATATTCACTATTAATTGTCTTTTGAAATTTTTCAGTTGCTGCCTGGTCAAACTTATTTTGACTAAACCCGAAATTAACTAATAACAATATTAGAAAAGTAATAACATTTTTCATCTTGGAAATTTTGAGCAAAAATAGTTTAAAAGAAACAAAGCAGCAACCGCTGATCCGTACAAAGTTCCTTAACTTTGTTGCAAATAACTTATTTATAATGCTCAAAGCTGCTTTTAGCCACTACATCAATAATTTTAAAGGATTTTCGAGAGAAATTTGGATACTTACAATCGTAACATTCATTAATCGGGCGGGTACAATGGTACTTCCTTTTTTATCTAAATACTTAAAAGAAGACCTTCAATTTACTTATAATCAGGTTGGCTGGATTATGGTTGCTTTTGGTTTAGGATCGATGCTGGGTTCATGGCTGGGCGGAAAACTATCAGACAAAATTGGATTTTACAAAATCATGATTTTTAGTTTATTTACCAGTGGAGTTTCTCTTTTCTTTATCCAGTATATCACAACTTTTTGGGCATTGTGCATTGCCATGTTTATTTTGATGGTTATTGCTGATATGTTCAGACCTGCAATGTTTGTTTCTCTGGGAGCTTACGCCAAACCAGAAAACAGAACCCGCGCTTTGACTCTGGTACGTTTAGCAGTAAATTTAGGTTTTGCTGCAGGACCTGCTCTGGGCGGTTTGATCATTATGGGAATTGGATATTCTGGTTTATTCTGGATCGATGGTGCTTCCTGTATTGTTTCTATCTCTATTTTTGCTCTATTAGTTAAGGAAAAGAAAAAATTAATTCATGAAGATAAAACTGAAAGCGCAACAGATACAAAATCAGTTTTTCATGATCGGATCTTTTGGGTTTTCTTATTTGTGAGCTTTGTAACCGCTATGATTTTCTTTCAGCTTTTTACAACTTTACCTTTATATCATAATGAAAAGTTTGGTCTGACTGAATTTCAAACGGGTTTACTAATGACTCTAAACGGACTTTTGATCTTTGCTCTTGAAATGCCTACTGTGGGATTTTTAGAACGAAAGGCTTTTCCCAAAATCAGAATCATTATTTTGGGGTCATTTGTAATGGCTTCCAGTTTCTTTTTGCTATTAATTAATATTTGGGCAGGAATGTTGGTTATTAGTATGATCTGTATTTCAATTGGCGAAATCCTAACTTTTCCTTTTTCGAATGCATTTGCTTTAAGCCGTGCTCCTCGTGGTCAGGAAGGACGATATATGGCACTTTATACCATGAGTTTTAGTCTCGCTCATATTATTAGTTCAAAAATAGGATTCGAAATCATCTCTCGTTTTGGCTACCAAATCAATTGGTTTTTTATGGCATCTATAGGAGTTGTTGCTACACTTTGCTGCTTCTGGATCAAAAAAGCTCTGTTAGACGAAAAAGTTTCTTAAATTCTTTCATACATACAAAAACACTGTATTTCAATTACTTATATTTATAATCGAATCGATTTTCTATGCTATTAATTCAATTCAAACTTGTTTTTTAGTTAAATAACTATTTTTATAGTTGCGTAACTAGAAAAATAGTTGTAGGTTTGAATTAAAATTAGAAAACATGCAAAAGTTAACGAACAAGGAAGAGGAAATAATGCACATTTTATGGAAATTAAAAAAAGCATTTGTAAAAGAAGTTCAGGCAGAAATTACAGAAGACCAGCCGCATTACAATACTTTATCTACTATTGTGCGCAATCTTGAAGAAAAGGGTTTTGTGGGGCATCATGCATTTGGAAATACGCATCAATATTACCCAATCATTACTTTAGAAGCGTACAGCAAAAAATACATGAAAACCGCTATTGACAACTACTTTAATAGTTCTTATAAAAATATGGTTTCATTTTTTGCCAAAGAAGAAAAAATTTCTGCAGCAGAATTACGCGAAATCTTAGCTATGATTGAATCTCCAAAAGAAGAAAAATAATCGTTATGGAAGCACTTTTTATTTACATCATTAAATCTGGCGCATTACTATTATTGTTTTATTGTGCTTATTATTTTTTACTGCGCAAAGAGACATTTTTTAATAGTAACAGATGGTTTTTACTGGCTGGTTTGTTTACATCAGTAATTTTACCTTTTATTGTTTATACTAAAACTGTCTGGATAGATCCTGCTCCAGCTTTGGAAAATTATCAAATATACACACCTCAAAATCATACACAGGAAGCTTTTACTATCAACTGGAACATTGTTTTAGTTGCCGTTTATAGCATTGTTTTGTTGGCTTTACTAATAAAATTTGCTATTGATTTCTACAGTCTTAATTCGGTTTTAAAAGGTAAAAAAATCCAACAACAAGCCGATTTTAAATTTATTGATGTAAAAGAAAACATTGCTCCTTTTTCTTATTTTGATTACATCGTTTACAACTCATCACTGTACAGCGTATCAGAATTAGAAAGTATTATTGAACATGAAAAAGTGCATAGCGAGCAAAACCATACTATTGATGTATTACTTTCCAGAATATTTTGTGTATTGTTTTGGTTTAATCCTATCATCTGGCTTTACAAAAAATCTATTCTGCAAAACCTTGAATTTATTGCTGATAATGAAGCTGCACAAAAAATATCAGACAAAAAAGCGTATCAGTACGCACTTTTAAAAATAACAACACATGAAAACTGTGTTGCCATCACCAATCATTTTTATCAATCATTAATCAAAAAACGAATCGTTATGCTAAACACAAATCAATCAAAAAAGAGAAATTCATGGAAATTTGGCGTTGTAATACCAGCTCTTGTTGCTTTTGTTATTCTATTCCAGGTTGAAGTAATTGCCAAAGAAAAACAACAAACAGTAAAAGTTTCAGGAGAAAATAAATCTGTAGACGTTTACAAAATCAAGAAAAACTCGACAAATGCTGAACTAAAAGAAATCAAAGAAAAATTAAAATCGATTCATAATGTTGATTTTGAAGTTTCGGAAATTAAAAGAGATGCTAATAATAATTTAACTTCTATCAGAGTTGATGTAAAGAATGGTATACAACAAGCGCAATCTATTCAAAACGCCGGGAAAAATGTTATTCAGGATTTTGGTGTAATTGTTATTACCGACAAAGAAGGAAAGAAAAAAATTGGCATTCAAACTTTTGAAAATGAAAAAACTTCTAAAGGTTCTAAAGTTGCCATTAGCAAAAAAATCACAACTGTAGATTCAGACACTGAACCTGATCAATCTTCTAATTCAAATATTATTATTACTAACAATCCAAACTCTAAAACCGATACCAATGTTAACATTGATTCTTTTACTAGTACAAAAACTAATAGTGATACTAATACAAGTGTTAGCACTGTTATAACCACAAACAATAATAACGATGTTACTACTATAAGTACATCTTCAGGCACAAGTCCAAAAATTATTATCTCAAATTCAGGTAAAGCTGAAATCAACGGGGATAAACTTATCATTATTGATGGAAAAACAATGTCTAGCGGCTATAATCTAGAAGATCTTAAACCACGTCATATTAAAACTATGCATGTATATAAAGGAACTGATGCAATTACAAAATATGGAGATAAAGGCGCAAATGGTGTAATTGAAATCGAGACTTACAAATAGAAGGTTTTCAATTTTAATAAAAGATACAATGCAAAAGCTAACGAATAAAGAAGAGGAAATCATGCATATTTTATGGAAGCTCAATAAAGCATTCGTAAAAGAAATCCAGGCAGAGATTACCGAAGATCAGCCACATTACAATACACTGTCTACTATTGTGCGTAATCTGGAAGAAAAAGGCTTTGTAGGACATAATGCTTTTGGAAACACACATCAGTACTACCCAATAATTACTTTAGAAGTGTATAGCAAAAAATATATGAATATTGCGATAGATAATTATTTTAATAGTTCATATAAAAATATGGTCTCATTTTTTGCCAAAGAAGAAAAAATTTCAGCAGCAGAATTACGCGAAATCTTAGCTATGATAGAATCTCCAACTGAAGAAAAATAATCATCATGGAAACACTTTTCATTTTTATCGCAAAATCAAGCGGATTATTAGTACTTTTTTATTGTGCCTATTATTTCTTACTTCGCAAGGAAACCTTTTTTAGCAGCAGCAGATGGTTTTTATTAGCCGGATTAATTACTTCAGTCATTTTACCTTTTTTGGTTTATACGAAAGTTGTTTGGATCGAGCCTGCTCCTATTTCTTCGGAAATTGCAGTAAATTCCGCTTCACCCTTAAACTACTCTCCGGTTTATGTTCCACAGCATATTCCAAATGAAACTTTTGAGATAAACTGGAATTATGTTGTTCTGGCAGTTTATGCTTTAGGTTTTCTGGCTTTGGTTGTAAAATTTGCTCTTGACTTTTATAGCTTAAACTCTGTCTTAAAAGGTAAAAAGGTACAACAACAAGCTGATTTTAAATTTATCGATATTAACGAAAATATTGCTCCATTTTCTTATTTTGATTATATCGTATACAACTCATCAATGTATACAAGCTCAGAATTAGAAAACATTATTGAACATGAAAAAGTACACAGCGATCAAAATCATACAGTCGATGTATTGATTTCAAGAGTATTCTGTGTCTTGTTTTGGTTCAACCCTATTATCTGGTTATACAAAAAAGCCATTTTGCAAAATCTTGAATTTATTGCAGATAGTGAAGCTGCCAAGAAAATATCAGATAAAAAAGCGTACCAATACACGCTTTTGAAAATTACAACACATGAAAATTGTGTTGCTATAACCAATCATTTTTATCAATCATTAATCAAAAAACGAATCGTCATGTTGAACAAAAATCAATCAAAAAAACGAAATTACTGGAAATATTATGCCATAATTCCGGCACTTATAGCTTTTGTGCTTTTATTTCAAATAAAAACAATCGCGCAGGAAAAAGAAAGAAAAGAAAATCAGGAAGTTACTGAAAAGAAAGATCCAGTTGATGTTTACAAAATTCAAAAGAACACAACAGATCAGGAATTAAAAGAAATTGCTGAAAAAGTAAAGAAAAACCACAATATAGATGTTGTTATTTCTAATGTAAAAAGAAACACTCAAAAAGAACTAACCGCTATTAAAGTAGATATTCAAAGAGGAAACGAAGAGTCGCAAACGATTCATATCGAAGGCAGCAAACCTATAAAAAGCTGCGGAATTGTTATCAGATCTGGTGATAACGGTTCAAAAAAGATTGAGCTTATTGCTGACGGAGCTCCCGAAAAACCGATGATTATTGATAATCGCATTGCCGATATGCATGAGCCTGGTATTTCTAATCCTAATGTTGCTCCACCCGTACCTCCTGCTCCGCCAATGCCGCCAACATTTTCTAATGGATTAGTTCCTCCAGCTCCGCCTGTAGAAATGTCTAAAATGCCAAAACCTCCTGTACCTCCTACAAATCACAGAGATAAAGCAGCAATGGCTAAATTTGAAAAAGAAATGGCTAGTTTTCAAGAGAAAATGGAAACGATTGAACCTAAAATGGCTGCTTACCAAAAACAAATGGAAGAAATAATGTCTCAAAAAGAAGTTGTTTTTGAAAAAGAAATGGCTAAATATGAAGTTGCAATGGAAAAATTTAATTCAGAAATGGAAAAATTTAATGTAGACATGCAACAAAAATATGGCAAAGATTCAAAAGAGTTAGAAGTGAATATGAAGCAGTATGAAATTGATATGAGACAACACGAACTAAACATGAAGCAGCATAACAAAGACATGAAACAACATGAAAAGGATATGAAACTTTATGAAAAGGAATTAAAAAAAATGGAGAAAGAAAGTAAAAAATCTTAATTAGAAAATTGTAAATCAATCTCCGTTAATAAACAAAAAAAGAAAAAGCAGGAAAAGAGAAAGCACTCTTCTTCCTGCTTTTTTTATATCCAAAAAACAGTTTAAATAAAGAATGAAACCAATTGAATTAAAGTTTAAAAATATATCATAAATACAGAAAATGATGCTTATAAAAACTTAATTTAAAAAGTGAAACAACTTCATACTTATTACATTGAAAAACAACAGAAAAGACTTTGCCGGACCGCAAAGTCTTTTTTTTATATCTTTGAGGAAAATTAACCTACTATGTATAAGATTTTAGCCCGGATAAACAAAGCACTTTTACCTAGTTTTACGAAGCAAGGTTTAGATATTTCAAAAGCAAAAAAATGGCAAATGGCTATTATTGGTTATCGTGCTTATGTAACGAAACGCGCTTTAGGATAATAAAAAATATCTTATTGATAAATCGTTGAAACTAATTTCAACAAACACTTTAAGAGATAAGGGATTTTTTATTAGAAATGAATTTCTTATCTCATTTCTATTTCTCATGAAAAACAAAAATTTCAATTTACCTCCTGTTTATGCTGTGCTTCTGTCAATTATCAGCGTGCAATGCGGGGCTGCAATCGCGAAAAGTTTATTTCCTGCTATTGGAGCAGCAGGAACAGCATCTATAAGAATTGGGCTTTCGGCAATTATTTTATTAATAGCGTATCGGCCAAACTTAAAAGCGATTACTCCTAAACAATGGAAAATAGTTGCTCCTTATGGCTTATGTCTGGGGGCCATGAATTTAATTTTTTATATGGCGATAGAACGAATTCCTATTGGATTATCTGTAACGCTGGAATTTATTGGTCCTTTATTGGTCGCTATAATTGGTTCAAAACGTTTAATCGATTATTGCTGGGTTTTGCTCGCAGCAACCGGAATTGTTTTAATTGCTCCGTGGACAAATGATCGTGTAGATACACTAGGAGTTATTTTTGCACTTTTGGCTGGTGCTCTTTGGGCAGCTTATATTGTTTTGGGTGGAAAAATTTCTCAGATTATGAACGGCGGTCAGGCTGTTTCAACCGGAATGTTATTTGCGGCAATTTTAATTTTGCCTTTTGGTTTTTACGAAAACGGATTGGCTAATCTTACTCCCAAATTATTTGGAATGGGAATCGCATTGGCTCTTTTGTCAAGTGCAATTCCGTTTACACTAGAAATGAAAGCTCTTGGACAACTTCCGCCTCGAACCTTTAGTATTTTAATGAGTTTAGAGCCTGCTGCGGCCTCTATTTGTGCTTTTATTTTTCTACAGGAACGTTTAAACATCTATGAAATTTTGGCTGTTATTTGCGTTGTTATAGCATCTGCAGGATCAACATTGACAGCTAAACGATAAATTTTAAGATCTCAACTAAATAAAAAAAGTCCTGCAATACAGGACTTTTTTTTGATCTTGCGATACTTATTATTTTTTTGGTAATAATACAGTATCAACTACATGAATTACACCATTAGATTGATTAACATCTGCAATTGTAACTTTAGCATTGTTTCCGCTTTCGTCGCTGATGTATAAATCTTTTCCTTTCATCCAGGCAGTTAAAGTTCCGCCGCTTACAGTTTTAAGAGTTGCTTTTCCTTTTCCTGCTTTAATAGCTTTAGCAATATCAGAAGCATTCATTTTTCCTGCAACAACATGATAAGTCAAGATTGTTTGAAGCATTTTTTTGTTTTCTGGTTTCAACAATGTTTCAACAGTTCCTTTTGGTAATTTGTCAAATGCTGCATTTGTTGGGGCAAAAACGGTAAATGGTCCTTTTCCTTCTAGTGTCTCAACTAATCCGGCAGCTTTTACAGCAGCTACTAGTGTAGTATGATCTTTTGAGTTTACAGCATTTTCAATAATATTTTTATTTGGGTACATTGCAGCTCCACCAACCATTACAGTTTTTTGTGCAAATGATGTAAATCCAAATCCTAATGCTAAGATTGCTACGGCTAAAAATTTTCTAGTTTTCATAATTAATTATTTTAAGTTATAAGCTCATTTACGCGGTAATAATTGTTTTGGTTTTATTAAATCTTCAAAAAATATTTAAAAAAGTTATAATATCTTCAAATACTCCTGTAAAACAAGCCTTTAGTCCCTAAAATTATTTTTGATTATTTTTAAAATTAGCAGTTCAACTGTGTTAAATTTATTATTACATTTAGTAAAAAAAAATACTTCATTATGGAAAATCTGCCTAAAAAAGTAAGAAGCAAAAAGCTAAATTCAAGAGTTGATTTAACAGCTATGGTCAGCGTTTCTTTTTTGCTGATTATATTTTTTATGCTTGTAGGTGAATTATCGAAGCCAAAAACTATTTCCTTAAACTTACCTGATAGATATCGAGGATGCGGTGGCGAACGGTCTATCGGATGTTATACAGGAGATCGTTTTTATACTGTACTTTTAGCAGATAATAATAAATTAATAACATATGCAGGTTTATTAAGCAGTCCAAAAGAAAATCCAAAGAAAACTAATTACAGTAAAAATGGTTTTCGAACCGATCTTCAACATATTAATAAAAGAATCCTTGAGTATTCTGCTGCTATAGGTAAACCAAATCGAGGTGTAATTGTTTTTATAAAACCATCTAGTAAAAGTAATTACGGAAATTTAGTAGATATTTTAGAAGAAATGAGGCTAGCGAATATACAGTCTTATACAATTGTAGATGAATTCACTCCTGAAGAATCAAAATTATTAGCTTCAAACTAACAAATCAATCCACATGAAAAATTTATCACAAAAAGTTAGAAGCAAAAAGTTGACTTCTAAAGTTGATTTAACAGCTATGGTCAGCGTTTCTTTTTTGCTGATTATATTTTTTATGCTTGTAAATGAATTAGCTAAACCTAAATCCATGGATTTAAGTTTACCAGAAAAGTATATTGATGAAGAATGGAATCATGTTATCGTTTGTGGTGGCGGTGGTTATGAACGTACCATAACAGTTCTATTGGATGAAAATAATAAAATTATTACATATACAGGTTTTTTGTTTAACCCTATAAAAGATCCTAAAGAAGTAAACTATGGAAAAAATGGAATTCGAAAGGAGCTTTTTAGTCAAAAGAAAACAATTTTGGAATACTCTTCAGCGCTGGGAAGGCCTAAAAATGGTCCAATTGTGATAATAAAACCTAGCAAAAAAAGTAATTTTAAAAATCTAATCGATATTCTGGACGAAATGGCAATTGTAAATATTGAGACTTATGTAATTGTAAATGATTTTTTACCAGAAGAAACAAAACTTTTAGCTTCAAAATAATTCAGATTAACCTAAACTTAAATTCATGAATAATTTATCTCAAAAAGTTCGAAGCAAAAAATTAAACTCAAAAGTTGATTTAACTGCAATGGTCAGTGTTTCTTTTTTATTGATTATATTTTTTATGGTAACTATAGAGTTAGCAAAGCCAAAAGTAATGAGTTATGATTTACCTGGCTGTAGTAATGAACGTCTATTCTATGGGTGTTATATGCCAGATGAAAACAGATTCATGACAGTCCTTTTAGATGATAATAATAAAATAATTACATATTCCGGATTATTATTTGTTCCTATTCAAGCACCAAGAAAAGTAGAATATGGAAAAAATGGCATTAGAAAAGAATTAGTAGAAAGAAATAAAAAAGTGCTGGAATATTCATATCAACGTGGCAAGCCTGGTCGAGGAGTTACAGTTATCATTAAACCAAGTAAAAACTCAAATTATGGTAATTTAGTTGAAATTTTGGATGAAATGAAAATAGCAGGCATAAACTCTTATTCTATTGTAGATTATTATACTCCTGAAGAAACAGAATTGTTGGCTGCAAATAATTAACCTTTTTATAATAACGATTGTCTTAGCTCTGATATCTATTTTCTTTGATTAAGCACAGTTGGGAAAAATGTAATAGATAAAAGGTTTTGAAAATTTAAAGTCGGGCCAAAACTAGAACTTAAATCCTGAAACAAAAAAATATAAAAAAGTCCCACATTGCAGCGGGACTTTTTTATTTAAATTGCTATTTTTTAATGAATTTTATATTCGAACTTCCTTTATCTGATTTTACTTTTACAAAATAGTTACCAGTTCTAAGCTTTGAAACATCAATATTAGAAACCAATTTTGCATTTGGAACCGCAATGACTAATTGTCCTAAAACATCATAAATTGCTAATGATTGTATTTCGATATCTTGTTTAGCATTAATATTCAAAATATCACTTGCAGGATTTGGATACAACGTGAAATAATTTAAAAACTCAAAATCTGACGTTCCTAATGTTGTTTCAAATTTAGAAGTCGCCTTATTGGTTAAGATTGGAAAATTGTAGTCGAAGTAAATATTGGCTTCATTAGTAAATGTATCTCCAACTCGCAAAGTAGGTTTTGTTTTGATTTTAAAAGCTATATAACCGTCATTATTAGCATCATCAAAAGGAAGTTTTATGTTTTCGAAAATAAATTCCACTTTGTTTCCTTCTGAAATTTTAGTAACAAAAGAATGGCTTGAACTGGTTGGAATCAAGGTTGAAATATCAAATTTATTTGGATCAATCATATCTTTCACCACAATATTTTGAGCCGCATATGTTCCTGTATTTTCAAAACGAATCATGTAATGCACATATTCCCCTATTAGTTTTGAGGTAATTACAGAACCTTCCAAACAAGTTTTATCATTTGGATCATAAGAACCAACAACTGTTTGATTTAATGTAAATGCATTATCTGTTGGCGTTTCATCATTTTCCTGCAATAAAACAGCAGCTGTAAATTTTAAAATATCTCCATTATTTACAGCAGGAGATTCTGTTGGTGAATTTATTCTAATTGTTAAAGTAATTTCCTTAGATTCAAATGGTTTTAGATTCAAAAATTCCCACAATAGAACATTCATGGTTTGAGAAGATGCCGACGGTTTTACTGAAATCACATTTAAAACAGAATCATCAAAAGTTAAATTTACTGTTCCAGATTGAATTGTATTTCCTTTGTTTTTATATATAACTTTATATGTAGCATTAAATCCTGGTCTTGCAGCATTGATTTGCAAAATGACTACTTCTAAATCGGAATGTCGTCCATTTGGTGTAATACAAAAATTTTGATTCAATGGACTCACCTGCGATGGAAAATTAATATTTACAACAGATGGTGAAATAGAAAAGTATGCAGGATTTTCTAAAACAGGAGTTATAACGTGTGACCCAGCTGGTAAAGAAATAGAATAATTATTTTCATTGGCAATAAAACCAGAACTGCTAGTTCCATCAGATAAATTAAACTTTAAATTTGGTAAACTTAAATCTTGACTATCACAACCGTTGTTATCTTCATCTACTCTACTATCCCCTTGAATAGTGTAATATTCTCCGACCGGATTAAAAGAGCAATATGCATTAACATTGCAATTAGTATAACCATAGCTATCTATAAGATCCTGAACTTGAGAAAGTTGCCCTTCATCTACACAAATATACTTTAGGTCAGGATTTTTTGAAAAATTTAGCTCTGTTTCATTACTGCCATTTTTAATGAATAATGTATTAAGCTGGTTCTGATCGCATCTTAAGCGCTTTATTTTTTTTAAATCACTTAATTCTAAAGTTTTAAGTTGATTAAGATAGCATTCAAAAATTGTAATATTAGTTAATCCTTTTAAATCTAAAGATGAAAATTGATTGGCAGCGCATCTTAAATCAACAAGTTTTTTTAAAGCATTTAGATCTAATTGTTGCAATTGATTTACACCGCACCAAAGAGATTCTAAATTTGTTAAATTATTCAAACTTAAAGCTGACAATTGATTAGACTGACAATTTAGATTTTTAAGATTATTTATTCCATTCAATTTTAACTCAAAAATTTCATTGAAACTGCAATCTAATGTTGTAAGGTTTGATAAATTGCTGGCATCTAATTTAAATAGTTTATTATTACTGCATCCCAGTCCTTTAAGATTCGTTAATTGGGTTAAATTTAGTGATGTTAATAAATTACCACCGCATTCTAAATCTTCAAGATTAGTTAAAGCGTCAATATTTAATGTTGCTAATTTATTAACTTGACAATATAGTTTTTTTAAACTTGTTAATCCTTCAATCTCTAACGATGTCAAAGCATTATTTGAAGCCAACATTTCGGTTAGATTTACAGCTCCATTTACACTTAATGTTGTAAGTTTAGGATTACCTGTGCATTCCAAAAATTCTAAGTTTGTAAGACCTTCAATTCGTAAGGTAGCTAAATTTGGTAGACCTGTAATTTTTAAATATCTTTTTGATTGAATAGAAGAATAATTTAAATAAACTAGTTTTTTTAAATTATTAAAATCAATATCCCTATTTATTGGGTTATTACTGCAATTTAAATATTCGAGATTGACAAAATTTTCTAATCCTTCAAAAGAACTAATGTTTGAATTGCTTAAATCTAAAAAATTTAGACTTAAGGCTTCACTAACCTCTATTTGAAAATTAGAATTTGTATCCACATTAAGTGCTATTAATTTCATTTTAAAATTAATATCTGGAATATTGATAATTTGGGCATTGCCTAAATTAAAGAAGCAAAATAATAAAAGTAAAAAGTAAAGTTTTTTCATATGTGGTATTTTCATACAAAAATAACTTTTTAAGACAATAACACAACTTTATTTGTTAAAATATCTTAAAATCAAAAAAAGGGATAAAAAAAAGTCCCACATTGCTGTGGGACTTTCTATTTAGAGGAAACTAAGAATTATTTTTTCTCAGTTTTTTCCATTTTAGCTTTTAATGCAGCTAATACATCATTGTTATCTCCTAAAGTTGCAGCTGGTGCATTAGTAGTAGAGTTAGATGAAGTATTTTCAGTTGCAGCTTTCACGTTTTTCTCTTCTTCTTCACGGAAGATAGCAGTGTGAGAAGCAACTACTCTTTTGAATTCTTTGTTGAATTCGATTACTTTGAAATCAGCAGTATCACCTTTTTTCAATTTCTTTCCGTCTTCTTTTTCAAGGTGACGAGTTGGAATGAAAGCAACGATATCATCTCCGAATTCTACAGTAGCTCCTTTGTCAACGATTTCAGAAATCTCACCATTGTGGATAGTTCCTACAGCGAAAGAATCTTCGTATTGATCCCAAGGATTAGCAGTAGTTTGTTTGTGACCTAAAGATAATTTACGTCCTTCAACATCTAATTCTAATACAACTACATCAAGTTTTTCACCAACATTTACAAATTCAGATGGGTGTTTGATTTTCTTAGTCCAAGAAAGGTCAGAAATGTAGATTAATCCATCAATTCCTTCTTCTAATTCTACGAAAATACCAAAGTTTGTAAAGTTTCTAACGATACCTGTATGTTTAGAACCTACTGGGTATTTAGAAGTAATATCAGTCCATGGATCTTGAGTCAATTGTTTGATACCTAATGACATTTTACGGTCATCTCTATCTAAAGTTAAGATAACAGCTTCAACAACATCTCCAACTTTCACGAAGTCCTGAGCAGAACGTAAGTGAGTTGACCATGACATTTCAGAAACGTGGATTAAACCTTCAACACCTTCTGCAACTTCGATGAAAGCACCGTAATCAGCGATTACAACTACTTTACCTTTTACTTTATCACCAATAGTTAAATTAGCATCTAAAGCATCCCATGGGTGAGCGTTTAATTGTTTCAATCCTAATTGAATTCTTGTTTTCTCATCATCGAAATCAAGGATTACAACGTTTAATTTTTGGTCTAATTCAAGAACTTCACTTGGGTGATTGATTCTGCTCCAAGAAAGGTCAGTAATGTGAATTAATCCGTCAACACCACCTAAGTCAATGAACACACCATAAGAAGTAATGTTTTTAACAACACCTTCTAATACTTGTCCTTTTTGTAATTGACCGATGATCTCTTTTTTCTGTACTTCAATATCAGCCTCGATAAGCGCTTTGTGAGATACAACAACGTTTTTGAATTCGTGGTTAATTTTTACCACTTTGAATTCCATCATTTTGTTTACATATACATCGTAGTCTCTAATTGGCTTAACGTCAATTTGAGATCCTGGTAAGAACGCCTCGATACCGAATACGTCAACGATCATACCTCCTTTAGTTCTACATTTAACAAAACCGTTAACGATTTCTCCAGTTTCATTAGCTGCAATAACTCTATCCCAAGATTTGATAGTACGTGCTTTTCTGTGAGATAATACTAATTGACCTGTTTTGTCCTCACGGATGTCGATTAATACTTCTACTTTGTCACCTACTTTTAAGTTTGGGTTGTAACGGAATTCGTTTAAAGAAATAACACCTTCAGATTTAGCATTGATATCAACGATAACGTCTCTATCTGTAATTCTAACAACAACTCCTTCAACTACTTCTTCCTGATCTGTAGCGATGAAAGTTTTTGATACTAGTTCTTCAAACTCTTGTAAGTTTTTCTCATCAACTGCATCAATTCCTTCTTGGAAGTTGTGCCAGTTAAAATTTGCTAAAAACTCTTCTTGTGATTTTAATTGTTCAGACATGCTGATAAAAAATTTGTATTCTGTTTTCCTCGAGTTTCATAAAGCAGTAGAAAATACAGAAGTTGTTTTACATAAATAGTTGATACCTAAAGGAAACTCTTCTTTGCCAAAAGGTTTGCAAAATTACTACAAATATTTATAATAACAAAACAATTCTAAATGATTATCAGTCAATTGTTCAAAAGCAGATCTTGTAAGACTTTTCAAGAACTTCAGTCTCGCTTTTGCCAGTATTCTTTTTCCGTCCAAAAAACTAGAAAAAGAATACTGGCTCAAATGAAATCCACTGAACTCCAATTAAAATAAAAATCAAGTGAAATAATCGGGGCTAGATTTGATCTTTTTAGTTTTTCAAGCACTTATTGTAAAAAATCCAACAGGTTTATCCCGAAGCTTTGGGACTATAGGGTTTGCCATTCGTGACTATCTTTGTCAAAGTTTAAAACTTTGACATCCAAATAGAAATGTTTTTCTTTATTTTTACTTAATGACTTTATGACTCGACGAAATAGAACAGAAAACAGAATGCTTTCACAAAAACCAGAAAGACAAGCTCATTAAAAAATGAAAGAAAAAACAAAAAAAAATCAGTATTCCTGTATTGCTTCTTATTATTATATCAATATTCTTTAGTTTAAAAAAAACTTATAAGCAGTACGACGATCGTAAGAAAATAGATTCGTCCACAATGATTACATCCGGATATATTACTGATTATTACGAAATAGGATTAGCTAATTATTATTTAAAATACCATTATAGCGTTGATGGTGATATTTATAACAACGAAGTGATACCTAGTAGACTCTACAAAAAATGTGAAGACGATCACTGGTGTATCAATAAAAGAATATTTATAAAATATTACCGTAAAGACCCTTCTATAAGCATTCCTATATTAGATAGTATTTCGAATTAAATTTAATCAACTTACCAAAACTGGATTATTATAATAAAAGACAACACAATAAACCCGACAGGTTTTAAAAACGTGTCGGGTTTAGTATATAAAAGCAAAACTTTTGTCTTAATGACTCAAATTCTCAATTTCCTTCGGGTCATGTTTATGCTTAAATAAAACTGCAAAAGCAATTGCTATAACTAATGCATAAGCTGCAAATGACAACCAGATAGTATGCCAGTCTTTCATTAAGATTGGATTTGTAAAAATCCCTTCTGCAGAAATTGAATTTCCTTGTCCTTTTACAAATTCCAACATTTTAGAATTTGAAGCATCTGTTTGTAAAAATCCCGCTAATTCTGTTGTATTAGTAAACGATTTTGTAAAGAAACGATCAATTGCCCAACCAGAAGTTAAACTTCCTAAAACAGCTCCTACTCCATTGGTCATCATCATAAACAAACCTTGTGCTGATGAACGAATTTTAGAATCGGTATTGCTTTCTACGAATAAAGAACCTGAAATATTAAAGAAATCAAATGCCATTCCGTATACAATACAAGAAAGAATAATCATCCACAATCCTCCTACTGGATCTCCAAAAGCAAACAATCCGAAACGTAAAACCCAAGCCAGCATACTAATCAACATAACTTGTTTAATTCCAAAACGTCTTAAGAAAAACGGAATTGCCAGAATAAATAAAGTTTCAGATACTTGAGAAATTGACATAATAATAGTCGAATACTGAATTACAAACGAATCTGCATATTTTGGAAAATGTTTAAACTCATCCAGGAAAACATCTCCATAAGCATTTGTTAACTGAAGCGCTCCTCCTAAAAACATAGAGAACACAAAAAACAATGCCATTTTATAATTTCCAAACAATTTAAAAGCCTCTAATCCAAGAGTTTCTACCAAAGAAGCATCTTCTTTAGTTAAACGTTGTGGTTTACATTTTGGCAATGTAAAAGCATAAATTCCAAGGATTAAAGCTCCTACCCCGGCAATATAAAACTGGTATTCAGTGGCTTTACTTCCACTTAAGTTTGTGATCCACATCGCAGCAATAAAACCGATAGTTCCCCAAACACGAATAGGCGGAAAATCTTTTACTATATTTTTATTGTTTAGTTTAAGTGATGTATATGAAATCGAATTACTCAATGCAATTGTTGGCATATAACAACACATTGCAGCAAACATTACATAAATAAAATTGTCCGGTGTTGTTACATGAGCAATACTAAACAAAACTACTGCATAAACGATATGCAAAAAACCATATAATTTTTCAGCATTTATCCATCTGTCAGCAATAATCCCCGTTAATGTAGGCATGAATAAAGAAGCAATTCCCATGGTACCGAAAACAAGACCAAATTGGGTTCCCTCCCAATTTTTAGTACCAAACCAATAATTTCCAATTGTTATAAGCCAGGCTCCCCAAACAAAAAATTGAAGAAAGCTCATTATAATCAACCTATTTTTAATTCCCATATGATGAAATTGTCTTTAAAGTAAAAATGAAGCGGTAAAACTACCATTAAAAATGATATCTACAAAAAATTAAACTGTTTTAACAACATCATTTACTAATTCTAATACTGCTGCGAATTGCTCTTCTTTATTTAAGTAAGAATTATCTATTTCAATAGCGTCATCAGCAATCACCAAAGGAGAATCTTCACGGTGTGTGTCTATATAATCTCTCTCGACAACATTTTTTAAAACTTCTTCATACGAAACATTATCGCCTTTTTGTTGTAATTCATCAAAACGTCTTTGCGCACGGGTTTCGGCACTTGCAGTCATGAATATTTTAAGTTCGGCATTCGGAAAAACAACTGTTCCTATATCCCTGCCATCCATAACAATAGCTTTATTTTTTCCCATTTCCTGTTGTTGCTCAACTAATTTTGAGCGTACTTCAGAAACTTCCGCTACTTTGCTTACGAAATTTGAAACTTCGATGGTACGGATTTGTTTTTCAACATTTTCTCCATTCAAATACATCTCAGCAAAACCTAAATCTGTATTAAATTTAAATTCTAACTGAATTTTTGGTAAGGACACAATTAAGGCTTTTTTATCAAAAAAATCAGTTCCAATAAACTGATTCTGCATGGCAAAATAAGCCACAGCACGGTACATCGCTCCGGTATCCACATAAACATATTCAAGCTCTTTTGCTAATTGTTTTGCTAAAGTGCTTTTTCCTGTTGATGAGAACCCATCAATTGCAATGGTAATTTTTTTCAATTTTTTATATTTTAAGTTTAGTCCTTATTAATTGTTACGGTATTACCTTAGTAGTAAATATTCATCACAATAGGCAATTTAGACTGGTCTATTATTCTTGCTATTCTTTCAAAATATTTTTTGCTTACCATTGGACAGCCATAACTATTGCAAATATAGTTATCCTGTTCTTTATACGGAACATCAAAATAATAATGAAACACAATATCTCGATTAAAGGCATTACTATTGGTGTCGTCTAAGCCGTAAAGTTTATAAGCTTTTCCGAACTTTCCGTAATAATAATTTCCTATGGAATATTTGCCTAATGAAGTACTTAGCGAATTTGGAACATTGCTAAATTTTAATTTTCCTTTGATTTTAGTCTCAGAACCGGAGCCATGAGCAACTAATCCTTTATCAATAATTTTATTTAATTTTAAATCGTAAACAAAAAAGCGATTTTTACCGGATGGTATTTTCATATCAATAAAAAAAGCAATTCTGTTATTGTATTTTTGATTGCTGCGAACTAGTTTTTTTACTGCTTCAATCTGAGAAGCATCGATATTTTTAGTTTCTGAAAAGGAAAAATTACAGCTATTGAAAGCAATTTTATATCCAATAAAAACAAGTATTATCAAAAGAAAAACAAAAAAGATCTTCTTCATATTATACTTGTAATTAAATTATTGTGAATTAAAATTGAATATAAAAAGAATAACTGCCACATATCAAAGTAATCTCCTGTGTCTGGAGAATGTTTGTAGCAGTTAAAATAGGTTTATTTTATCTGGAAGTTTTCTTAGTAATAAATATCTAAAATAATATTCGACTTAGAACTATCAATTATTTTTTCAATTCGTTTAAAGAACTGCTCATTAACCATTGGACAACCGTGACTGTTGCTGATATAATAATCCTGCTCATCACAAGGTACTGCAGAATAATAATGTAGTACTATCGCTCTTTGCAAAGCATTGTTATTAGTTTCTTCAAGCCCGGCTAATTTATAAGCTTTTCCAAAAATACCTTTATAAGTTTTACCAATTGCATATTTTCCTAAAGCTGTGCAGTTAGAATTTGGCAAGTTGCTAAACTTAAGCATTCCTTTAACTCCGGTTTCTGAGCCTGAGCCGTGTGCTACTAAGCCCTGATCGATAATTTTGTTATTCTCCAGGTCGTAAACAAAAAAGCGATTTTTACCCGATGGTATTTTCATATCTACCAAAAAAGCGATTTTAGTGTTGTATCTGTGATCAACGCTAATCGTATTTTTTATATCTTCTATTCTGCTGTTAATTCTTTCAATTTCAGCATCTGTAATAGTAGACTCTTCTTTATAATAGTGTTTTGCTCCCGTAAAAACACCCATAGTCATGAACAAAAATAGAGTAAATATCTTCATACAACTATTGAAAATTTAAAGTTAAACCAAAAAGACTTGTATTTGCCGCCAATGTATATCTAGAATACGAATAGTTAAATTTTAATCTATTCATCTTCAAACCGAATCCTAATGAAACTCCTGAAAAATTACGCTGATCTTCCACTCTTAATTCTTCTCCTCTTCTAAAATTATATCCTAAACGCAAATTAAATGCTTTTTTGGGGAAAAGCTCCACTCCAAAAACAACATGTCGCAATGCATTATTAACAAACGAAACTTTCTCGTTACTTGTTGATCCATCAATGTTGGTTCCCCCACGAACGGGATTGGAAAAAGAGAGATTCCATTGTTGCAAATTTTCTAACGAAAGATGCCAGCGAATGGGTACGTGCTCTAATTCTTGTGAGACACCAGCAGTGATTTCAAATGGTAATTTTTCATATATACCTGAATAAGTTGTAAACTGAGTTCCAATATTACGAATTACCAGCGCCAAATTTACATCATTTTTTTCAATTACATACAAAAAACCTAAATCAATTGCACCTCCAATAGAATTATAACTCTCTAAGGTCGAAGATATTAACTTAACATTAGCTCCAATATGTAAATCTGTAAAAGGAACATTATAAGCGTATCCCAATAATAATGCGCCTTCGCTTCCTGTAAAATTCGATGTTGCCTGACCATTTTCATCATATCCGTCAAAAGAACCGTAGTTCACATAATTCACTCCGGCATAGAATGTTTGCACGTGTCTGTCGTAAGTATAAGCATAAGAAGCAGTTCCGTAAGAAGCTTCTCCGTAATAACTCCCATAATTCATTGCAAGATGATTGTCCATATCTTCATTTAAAACTGCCGGATTAGACATTGCCTGGTTGACATCTTCGTCGTAAATCGTTATTATATTTCCACCTAACGCTGCCTGCCTTGGTGAAGACGTTAAATTAAGAAACTGATAGGTGTAGCGTCCACCAATTTGTCCGAAAGAAACCGAACAAACTAGTATAAAAAAAAGTAAAACCAATCGTTTTAACATGCTTTTGGGGCGATTCCTATATGGGGATAACGCAAATGCGAAGATAAAATTATATAACGGATAAAATAAAATTAAAGTTAAATTCCAATAAAAAAAAAATCCAAGTCCCAATCTTAGTTAAAAATTGGAATTTGGATTTTAGATTTAAAAGCTCTTAATAATAGCTTATTTCAGTGTTTTGGCATTTTTAACACTTTGATCTGTTAAAGCTAAAGCCAGAACTTCACTCATTTCTTTTACATAATGAAAAGTAAGACCTTCCAAATATTCTGCTTTGATTTCATCAATATCACTTTTGTTTTCATGACATAAAATGATTTCTTTGATACCAGCTCTTTTTGCTGCTAAAATTTTCTCTTTAATTCCGCCTACAGGTAATACTTTTCCGCGAAGCGTAATTTCTCCGGTCATAGCAAGGCTTTTCTTTACCTTTTTCTGAGTAAGTAATGAAACCAAAGAAGTTAACATTGCGATACCCGCACTTGGTCCGTCTTTTGGCGTTGCTCCTTCCGGAACATGCAGGTGAATGTTGTATTTTTGAAACAATGCAGTATCTAATCCTAGTTTCTTAGCATTTGCTTTAATATACTCTAAAGCAATTGTTGCTGATTCTTTCATAACATTACCTAAATTTCCGGTAATCGTCAAAGAACCTTTTCCTTCAGAAATTAAAGATTCAATAAACAAAATATCTCCGCCTACGCTTGTCCAGGCTAAACCTGTAACAACTCCGGCAACATCATTATTTTCGTATTTGTCACGTTCTAATCTTGGTACCCCTAAAACTTTAACAATATCTTCGTCTGTAACTTTTTTATTATACTCCTCATCCATCGCTACAGATTTTGCGGCGTTACGAATAACCTGAGCAATTTTAGTTTCTAAATTACGAACTCCTGATTCGCGTGTATAACCCTCTACAATTTTCTCCAGTTGTTTTTTGCCAATGGTCAAATCTTTAGCTGTTAAACCGTGAGCTTCTAGTTGTTTTGGAAAAAGGTGTCTTTTTGCAATTTCTACTTTTTCTTCAATAGTATAACCTGACATCTTTATTACTTCCATTCTGTCACGCAAAGCCGGCTGAATTGCTGCCATGTTATTCGAGGTAGCAATAAACATTACTTTAGATAAATCATACCCCATTTCAAGGAAATTATCATAAAAAGCATTGTTTTGTTCCGGATCTAAAACTTCTAATAAAGCAGAAGACGGATCGCCACTATTACCGCTTGACAATTTATCAATCTCATCTAAAATAAAAACCGGATTTGAAGTTCCTGCCTTTTTTAAACTTTGAATAATTCTTCCCGGCATAGCACCAATATAGGTTTTTCTATGTCCGCGAATTTCTGCTTCATCACGTAAACCACCTAAAGAAATACGAACATATTCACGTCCTAAAGCTTCGGCTACAGAACGTCCAATAGAGGTTTTACCAACACCCGGAGGTCCTGTTAAGCAAATAATTGGCGATTTCATATCGTTACGAAGTTTCAATACTGCCAAATGTTCGATCATTCTTTTCTTAACTTCTTCAAGTCCGAAATGATCTTTATCTAATATTTTCTGAGCATGTTTTAAGTCGAATTTATCTTTAGAATATTCACCCCAAGGCAATTCTAAAAACAACTCCAAATAATTACGCTGAATACCAAAATCAGGTGATTGCGGATTCATTCTGCGCATTTTTGATAATTCTTTTTCGAAATGTTTCTGCGTTTTTTCGTCCCATTTTTTGGTTTTCGCCTTCAGTCCCATTTCATCCATTTCTTCTTCCTGCGAAACGCCACCCAATTCTTCCTGAATGGTTTTCATTTGCTGATGAAGAAAATATTCACGTTGCTGTTGATCTAAATCAAAACGAACTTTTGACTGAATGTCATTCTTTAATTCTAATTTCTGCAACTCTACATTCATATAACGTAAAGTTTCAAGAGCTCTTTCTTTTAATCCGTTTATAGATAGCAAACCTTGTTTTTCTTTTACGGATAAATTCATATTAGAAGAAACAAAATTGATTAGAAACGATTGGCTTTCAATGTTTTTAATAGCAAAAGTAGCTTCTGACGGAATATTTGGACTTTCTTTGATAATCTGAATAGCCAGTTCTTTTACTGAATCTAAAATAGCTGTAAACTCTGTATCGTTCTCATCCGGACGTTCTTCTGAAACTTCTTTAATGGTTGCATTGATATAAGGTTCTTCTGTAACTACTTCGTCGATTTCAAAACGTTTTTTTCCTTGTAAAATAACCGTAACATTTCCGTCAGGCATTTTTAAAACACGTAGAATTCTCGCTACTGTCCCTATTTTATGAATATCATCTTTTGACGGATCTTCATCTTCTTCATTAATCTGTGAAACTACACCAATGATTTTTCCGCCTGCATTGGCATCATTGATTAGTTTTATAGACTTATCTCTTCCGGCTGAAATTGGAATAACAACTCCCGGAAATAAAACGGTATTTCTTAAAGGTAAAATGGGTAACGAAACTGGAAGTTCTTCGTTATTCATTTCTTCTTCGTCTTCCGGAGTTAATAATGGAATTAATTCTGCCTCTGAATCGAATTCCTGAAGTGACAGATTGTCAATTGTAAGTATTTTATGGTTTGACATAATAATATATAAGTCGTTTTGTCATTAAATTTTAAATCCTAACTTCAAATGTAACTCCTCATTGCTTAATTTTCAATAAAACCAGCTCAGGTGTTTCATTTCATGATAGGCGGTAAAAATAGGCAATCATTATGCCAAAAGCAACAAAGACAGTTTTGAAATTGAGCAAACAAAACCAACAAACTCCGGAAAAACATTATTTTTAGAAAAAATTATATTTTTTTCATCAAAACTGTAACAAACCAAAAAAAGTAAAGTCATTATAAAAAACTAGCAACTATTACTTGAGTATAACTAACCAAAATATCGAAGAATTAATCACGCTTTGTAAAGAAAACAATCAAAAGGCTCAATTCGAAGTTTACAATCGTTACTGTAAAGCAATGTACAATGTGGCTTATCGCATTGTAAAAGATGAACATTTTGCACAAGACGTCATGCAGGAAGGTTTTTTAAAGGCTTTTACAAAAATAAATGACTACAAACAAGAAGTGGCTTTTGGGGCATGGTTAAAAAAAATAATTATCAATTACAGTATTGATTTTTATAAAAAGAATAACGCTTTTCAGGTAGAAGATCTGAGTAAGACTCTTTATAAGATAGAAGAGAATGACAGTTTATTTACTGAAAATTTAGATTTGAATTCGCTAAAAGTAAAACAGGTTTTAGATTGCATCTCAAACCTTAAGGATAATTACCGTATGGTCTTGACGCTCTTTTACATTGAAGGTTATGATCAGGAAGAAATTAGCGAAATCCTGAATATTAGTTATGCAAATTGCCGAACTACGTTAAGCAGAGCAAAGGAAGGCTTAAGAAAAAAATTAGAAGAAATATGAAAAGGCAATTGCGAAGAATTTTGTGCGCACAAAGAACAAACAAAAAAGCCTGTTTAGTATCAATTCTGAATAATAAATATTAGATATATGAAAAAGGAAAATGACGATTTAGATCAATTATTTGAAAAATTTGAAAATCAATGGGATGTGCAGGAATTAAATCCTGATCACCAAATTGATTTCTTAAACAAATTAAATAAAAAACAGCCTAAGAAAAAAAATTATGCTGTCTGGGCAATTGCTGCTTCAATTGTAGTATTACTGGGTGTTTCTCTATTTTATAATAATGCCCAAAAACCTAAACAATTCAAATTTGCATCTAAGGAAACTAAACGAACCGATTCGATCTTTAGTATCTTAATTGATAATGAGCTAGTAAAATTAAAAGAAAAAAGTTCGCCTGAAAACGAACAAATTATAAATGACGCATTAAAACAAATGAAAGTCTTCGATGCCGATTATGCAAAAATCTTAAAAGAGGTTCAGAAAAATGGCGAAAACAAACAAATTATTTATGCCATGATCAGCAACTTACAAACGCGTATCTCTTTTTTACAAACTGTTTTGCAACGTATCGAAGAAAATGAAAAATTTAAAAACTCAACTCATGAAAAAACATTATAACATTCTTATTTTATTTCTTTTGATTCCTTTTTTAGGATTCTCAAATGATGATAATTACATCTCAAAACAAAAAAACATCAAGAAAACCTATATCGTTAATTCAAACGCGGGAATTGATATTGACAATAAATATGGTAATATCACTGTAAGTACCTGGGATGAAGACAAAGTAGATCTTGATATTACAATTAAGGTTACCGGCACAAATGAAAGCTGGGTAAATGACAAATTGAACAGTATTGATGTAGATATTACAGCTTTAAAATCATTAGTTACTGCTGTTACCAACATTTCTAATTCGTCTTTTAAAAGCAAAGGAAGCAGTAATTTTTTTGAGATCAATTATGTGATAAAACTTCCAAAAAACGGAACCGTAAAACTTAATAATAAATACGGCAACATTACAACTCTAAATTTAGAGTCAACTACTGACATTTCCTGTAAATATGGTAAACTAATAAGCGGAAAACTGAATGGTGGTACTAATAAAATCACACTTGGTTATTGCCAAAACTCTACGATTGATTATATTAAAAATGGTACTATTGAAGCACGTTATTCTAGTTTGAAAATCAATGAATCCGGGAATTTAAACATTGATGCAAATTATACTGACATTAGCTTGCAAGATGGAGAAAACATTAAATACGATTCCAACTATGGTACCTTTAAATTTCAAAAAGTAAACTCACTTGAGGGGTCCGGAAATTATTTGACGGTTTCTATTGGAGATATTTCCAAAGACCTGAACATTAACACTACTTACTCTAAAATAAATGTTGAGTCTTTGAACGAAAAGCCAAAAAATGTTACGCTCAATACAGCATATACTAATATGACGTTAAATTATAATACTAATTATGCTTTTGATTTTGATATCAATACAAAATATGGAAGTATTAAAAATGATAGTTCTTTAGACGTTTTAGTTACTGAAACTAAAAGTTCATCTAAAAAAGTAAGTGGCTTCAATAAGAAAAAAGGACAAAGTAAAATTGTTGTCAATTCAAGTTATGGCAATGTAACTTTAGTTAAAAAATAACAACCTTAAAACAATCAAAAGATGAAAAAATCAGTTCAATTATTAGTTTGCGGAGCATTTTTAATGAGTTGTATCGCAAATGCCCAATGGTCATCAAATAATAAAATAAGCGGAAATGGTAATGTGGTTACCGAAACAAGAACAACTTCTGACTACGATGCTATAAAGGTTTCAGGGTCTTTTGATGTGGATTTAGTATCAGGAAAAGAAGGAAAAATTATTGTAAAAGGTGAAGAAAACCTATTGCCTTCAATAAAAGTTGTTGTTGAAGACAATACACTAAAAGTATATGTGGAAAAAAACACTAATATTAGACCTAGTGCGGGTAAAAAAATCCAGATTACCATTCCGTTTGAAAAAATATCAGAAGTAAGTTTAGCCGGTTCAGGAGATATTCAGTCAAAAGACACCATCAAGAATGATAAATTTCTGGCTAAATTATCAGGATCCGGAAACTTTGATTTAGCTGTTGATTCTAATAATCTGGAACTTAATTTAAGTGGTTCAGGAAATGTACAGTTAAAAGGAAATACAAATAATTTTACAACCAAACTTTCGGGCTCAGGAGACATTAATGCTGCAAATTTAAAATCTAAAAATGTTGATGTGAATGTTTCAGGTTCAGGTAATAGCCGTGTAAACTGTAACGAAAGTTTAACTGCGAGAGTTTCTGGATCCGGAGATATCAAATACACAGGAAACCCTGAAAAAAGAGATGTAAAAGTTTCCGGATCAGGAAAAATTTCAAAAGCTTAATTAAAGAAAAATAAATCATCATCAATCAAATCATAAGCTTTATTGTTTTATGTAAAGCTTAAAATCAAAAAAAGGCACTTTATTAATTTAAAGTGCCTTTTTTAGGTATTCTTCTTAATAGAATAATAGCCGTTATAAAGAAAATACCTAATACTACAATTGCTGAACGCGGGCTTCCTGTAATTTGGTCGATGATACCATAAACACACATTCCGATTACAATTCCTATTTTTTCTGCCACATCATAAAAACTAAAAAACGAAGCAGTATCTTCTGTTTCCGGTAATAATTTAGAATAAGTAGAACGTGACAGTGCCTGAATCCCTCCCATTACTAATCCGGCTACTGTAGCCATTGCATAAAAATGTATTGGTAATGAAATGAAATAAACAATCACGCAAAAAACCACCCAAACACCATTGATAACGATTAACGTTGGGATATTACCAAATTTTGCCGACGCTCTTGAAGTCAAAACAGCTCCAATTATAGCCACCAATTGTATCAATAAAATACAAATAATTAACCCAATAGTACTTTCTTCTTTTGATGACCACTGAATTTCCTGTGCCCCAAAATAAGTCGCAACCAGCATTACGGTTTGTACTGCCATACTCGAAACAAAAAATCCTCCTAAATAACGCTTTAATGGAATGTTTTCTTTCAGTAGCGCCCAAACCTTCTTTAGTTCTTTAAAACCATTGAATATAATATCTTTAGATACTTTTTGTTTGGTTTCTTTACGCCCTTTAGGTAAATAATAATACGTATATTGACTAAATACGATCCACCAGATTCCTACCATTACAAAAGAATATCTCATGGCTATTTTTGCGGCTCCTTCTTTCTCATTTCCAACAATACTAAAAATTTCCGGTTTCATGATCATCGCCAAATTAATAATCAGTAAGATAACACTTCCTATATATCCTAACGAATATCCTTTGGCACTAATTTTATCCTGCTGTTCTTCAAAAGCAATATCCGGTAAATAAGAATTGTAAAACACTAAACTTCCCCAGTAGCCAATTAGTCCAAAAAAATAAAATACCAATCCGATATAGATATTTTCAAGATCGAACCAATATAGTCCTACACAAGACAAGGCTCCAACATAACAGAAAAATTTCATGAATGATTTTTTGTTTCCTACATAGTCAGCAATTCCTGATAGAAACGGAGATGTAAATGAAACAACTAAAAATGCTAATGCAGTTGTAAAACTAATTAAGGCTGAATTTTTTAAATGCAATCCAAAAACATCTATATAATGGTCACGCTCTGCAAATAAAGCTTCGTAAAATATAGGAAAAACTGCTGATGCAATAGTAAGAGAATAAACAGAATTGGCCCAATCATAGAATGCCCACGCATTTAATAGCTTTTTATCTCCTTTTTGTAAATCTTTCATAAAAATGTTTTAGTTAACAGGCTACGAATTTATCTAATTTTTATGATAATCAAATAGAATTTTAATAAATCGTACATTAATAAATTATGAATATTTCAGGCTCTTATTTTACATAAAAAAAGCCATTCACCGTGGCAAATAGCTTTTAAAATATATAATATTGTTTAGAAGTTTGTTTTTATCTGATAACACCAACTTTAAGCGCTGTAGCTTTTGCTTCTGGAATTAAAGCTTTCAAATTTGCAATTCTCGTCGCATCAGAAGGGTGTGTACTCATAAATTCAGGTGTTCCTGAAGCGCCTGATTTTGCAGACATTCTGCTCCAGAATGCAATAGCATCATCCGGATTATATCCTGCAATTGCCATAAGTGTTAGACCTATTTTATCTGCTTCGCTCTCGTTACTTCTGCTAAAAGGAAGCATTACTCCTACTTCTGAGCCAACTCCGTAAGCTTGTGCAAATATTTGTCTCGTTGCTTCAGATTTAGCACTTGTAGCTGCATCCAGAGCTGCACCACCTATTTGCTGTAATTGTGCAGCACTCATTCTTTGTGCACCATGATTAGCTAATGCATGCGAAACTTCATGTCCCATAACAGTTGCCAAACCAGATTCATTTTGTGTTACTGGTAAAATACCGGAATAAACTACTATTTTTCCTCCTGGCATACACCAGGCATTTACTTCTTTATTATCAACTAATTTATATTCCCAACGATAATCGTTTAAATATTGAGATTGCCCTAAATAAGTTAAATATTTTTCTGCTGCTTTTCTGATTTTAAAACCAACGTTTTCTACCAGTTTAGCATCTGCTGTTCCGGTTATGACTTTATTTTCAGCTATAAACTGACTGTATTGCTGAAAAGAAGATGGAAATAATTCGCTGTTTGAAACAAAGTTAAGCGTCTTTTTTCCGGTAACAGGATTTGTTGCACAACTATATACTAAGGCAGCTCCCAAAAGCCCAATTATTAAATGTTTTTTCATGATACTTGATATTTACAACACACAAAAATACAATTATTATTATTTCTATTTTTTATATAATTCTCTTAAAATTTATCAGAATTTATTTATTCACC
Source organism: Flavobacterium chilense (assembly GCF_001602525.1). Taxonomy (GTDB): domain Bacteria; phylum Bacteroidota; class Bacteroidia; order Flavobacteriales; family Flavobacteriaceae; genus Flavobacterium; species Flavobacterium chilense. The sequence goes on along the minus strand of NZ_LSYT01000001.1, from coordinate 231,846 downwards.
AATAATATGTAACTCATTGAACTCTTTATCAACAATTAAGAATTTATTTGTCTCAAAAGCAATTTGATCAAATGTTACTTTTTCGTTGTCGATTTCGATTTCAGTCACTTTAAAAGGTAATCCGATTAAATTGATTTTATATTTACTGTATGGGGTTTCATACTTTCCTTCTTTATGTAATTGTACGATAAGCTCCTTTTCTTTTCCAATTGTTTTTAAAGATAAAAAGCTGTAACGTCCTTTTTTATAATCGTATCCATCTTGCGCATCTTCATAGACTACTGATTTTTCTTTACCCAGTTTAAAATATAAATCAAGCGTTAATTCATCAAATTCTAATTCTCCAACATATTGCTGAACGGGATATTTTGGAATAATAGATCCCGCTTTTACAAAAACAGGAATTTCATCAAATTTAGTATCAATCCACACTTCCCTTCCTCCAACAGAAAACTCATTTGTCCAGTAGTTATACCACTCACCTCTTGGGATATACATACGTCTACCTACAGCATTAGGTTCAAGGATTGGACAAACTAATATTTGATTCCCAAAGATAAACTCATCATTACGATAATGTGTTTGTGTATCATCCTGATCGTAATAAACCAACGGTTTTAACATTGGAATTCCTTCTTCAATATATTGCCAAAACATCGTATACAAATAAGGCAATAACTGATATCGTAAACTCACAAATTTTCTGGTAATATTAATCACTTCTTCATCAAAAGCCCAAGGCTCCTGATTACCATGGTCACCTGAAGAATGTGTTCTGCAAAAAGGATGAAAAACACCAAGCTGAATCCAGCGTGCATATAATTCTCCCGTTGGCTGTTCTGCAAAACCTCCAATATCAGAACCGGTAAAGCCCATTCCTGAAATAGACATTCTTTGTACCTGAATATTAGCAATCCATAAATGTTCCCAGGTTGCTACATTGTCACCAGTCCAGGATGAAGTATAGCGCTGTGCTCCTGAATATGCTGATCTTGTAATTACAAATGGTCTTTTAGGGTAAACGAAACGTTTTACACCATGATAAGTTGCTCTTGCCATTTGGGTCCCATAAATATTATGGGCTTTTCTGTGACTGCAGGGGTTTCCATCATAAATATGACGAACATCCATGGGAAATGTTTTGTTAGGAACTTCCATCACTGCCGGTTCATTCATATCATTCCAGACTCCTTTTACGCCAATCTCTGAAATCAATTCTTTAAATAATCCTGCCCACCATTCTCTCACTACGGGATTTGTATAATCAGGAAAATTGCATTCACCCGGCCAAACTTTTCCTTTCATATAAGGTCCATCGGCTCTTTTACAGAAATAATCTTTTTCCAGAGCTTCCTGATAAACCCAGTAATCTTTATCAATTTTTATTCCCGGATCAATAATAACAACAGTTTTAAAACCATCTTCGGCTAATTCTGCCACCATTCTTTTTGGATCAGGAAAATAGTTTTTATTCCAGGTAAAACATCGAAAACCATCCATATAGTCAATGTCAAGATAAATAGCATCACAAGGAATTTTTAATTCTCTGAATTTTGACGTGATTTCTTTTACTTTACTTTCCGGATAATAACTCCATTTACATTGATGGTATCCTAAAACCCAAAGTGGCGGAAGTTCCGGTTTTCCTGTCAAATCAGTATATGTAGCGACTACATCCTGCATTTGAGGACCATAAATAAAATAATAATTCATTTCTCCGCCTTCTGCCCAAAAACTGGTTACATTTCTTCTTTCCTGACAGAAATCAAAGAAAGTTCTAAATGTATTATCAAAGAAAATTCCGTAGGATTGCTTGTTTTGTAAACCAATGTAAAAAGGGACTACTTTGTATAACGGATCTTGTTCTTTTTGATAAGCATATTGATCTGTGGCAAAATTTTCTACTCTTTTGCCTTTTAAGTTCATTTGCGTTGCTTTGTCTCCTAAACCGTAAAAACATTCACCATCTTTAGAGGATTTACTCATTTTTACGATATTACCTCCATATTCATAACTTTCTTCCCAGTGAAAACCAAGTTCATCTTCAAGAATCAAAAGATCATTTAAGTCATAAATAGACAAACGAAGATCAGCTTTCTGGATTTTACATTTTACCTTGCTGGTTCTTATCTGAAAATATGTTTCTTCCTCTGTAAGTTCAAGAAAATTATAACCATGAAGCTGGGTTTTGTCTATGGCATACGAAAAATCATTGCTAAAATAACCTTTTGTAGTAAAACGAAACCGGATTAGACTGTCTCTAAGAATGGTTACTTTTAATATTACTTTATTGTCTGTATTAAACAATATCGTATCTCCTTCTTGTTCATGCGAAACAATTTTTGATGGATATAAATCGCCTTTGTATTCTAATGATGTATTTGTAATCATATCACTAATGATTTAATTTTTATAAGCCTGATCTCTATTTTCAAACATACAAAAAAACTGGATAAACCTCTATGAATAAAAGGTTTATTCACGAAAACGTTTTTTCTGAATGAGTTCTGAATTACATCTCAAAAAATCAGGAATTCGATAATTTAAGAACGCTAAACTAATAAAATGATATTGCTGAAAATAATTCCTCTTTTGTTAAACAAAAGAATAAACCGTTACACTTAAAGGGGGTAAAAGTAATTCGACTGAAAAGTCTCTGCCATCATAAGATTTTGATTCTGTATTTAAGATTTGAGCACTTGCTACGCCACTACCGCCATAAATTACGGCATCACTATTAAAAATTTCTTTTAGTTTAGCTTTTTTAGGAATTCCAATTCTGTAATTTTCTCTTACTACCTGTGTGAAGTTGCAGACAACAATTAAATCTTCATCTGAATTATTTCCTTTTCGGATATAAGATAAAACAGCGTTTTGATGGTCTGAGTAATTAATCCATTCGAAACCCTCTCCGCTAAATTGTTTTTCATACAATGCAGGATGGAATTTATATAACTGGTTTAAATCTGTAATTAACTTTTTAACTCCTGAATGATAATCGTATTGAAGCAAATGCCAATCTAAACTACTTTCAAAGTTCCATTCATTACTTTGTCCAAATTCAGATCCCATAAATAATAATTTAGTTCCGGGATGTGTAAACATATAACCATATAACAACCTTAAGTTTCCAAATTTTTGCCATTCATCTCCGGGCATTTTATTGGCAATAGATTTTTTACCATATACTACTTCATCATGTGAAAAAGGCAACATAAAATTTTCTGTAAATGCATACGTCATCGAAAAAGTCAAGTCATTTTGATGGTATTTTCTATAAACCGTTTCTTTTTGAAAGTATTTTAAAGTGTCATGCATCCAGCCCATCATCCATTTCATTCCAAAACCTAAACCACCTGAAAATGTTGGTCTGGAAACCATAGGATAAGAAGTACTTTCTTCTGCAATGGTTTGAACTCCTTCAAAATTAGCATAGATTACTTCATTAAATTCTTTAAGAAAACTAATTGTATTGAGATTTTCTCTTCCGCCATAAATATTAGGTTCCCACTCTCCTTCTTTTCGGGAATAATCCAAATAAAGCATTGAAGCTACAGCATCAACCCTCAATCCGTCTACATGATAATGTTGCAACCAAAAAACGGCATTGCTAATCAAAAAAGCACGAACTTCATTACGTCCGTAATTAAAAACTAAACTTTTCCAATCCGGATGATAGCCTTTTCTGCGATCCGGATGTTCATATAAATGTGAGCCATCGAAAAATCCCAAGCCATGTGCATCATCAGGAAAATGCGACGGAACCCAATCTAAGATTACTCCAATTCCAGCCTGATGCAGCTTGTCTACTAAAACCATAAAATCCTGTGGTTTTCCAAAACGGGAAGTTGGTGCAAAATATCCGGTTAGTTGATATCCCCATGAAGGATCATAAGGATATTCCATAACAGGCATAAATTCTACATGTGTAAAACCAGTTTCTTTAAGATAAGAAACCAGATCTTCTGCCAGTTCTAAATAAGTTAAAAACCGATTATGATCACCACGTTTCCAGGAACCCAAATGAACTTCGTATACAGAATAAGGTTTATCCAATGCATTTTTTTCCTTTCGGGATTGCATCCAGTTTTCATCTTTCCACTTATAATCCACATCCCATACAACAGAAGCTGTGTGAGGTGGTTTTTCGCAGTATAATGCAAATGGATCTGCTTTTTCAGTTACAATTCCATCAATATTAGACTGGATTTTATATTTGTATAATGCCCCTTTTTCAATATTAGGAATAAAACCTTCCCAGATTCCTGATGAATCCCAACGTACTTGCAATAAATGTTCGCCTTGTGTCCAATAGTTAAAATCACCTACAACAGAAACTGATTGCGCAGTGGGAGCCCAAACTGCAAAATAAACACCTTTTACTCCATCAACCTCTATTAAATGTGCCCCTAATTTTTCATATAATCTGAAATGCTTTCCTGCTTTGAACAAATCTATATCAAAATCAGTGAATAGAGAATGCGTGATTACTTTAGTCATATTTGGTTTTTAAGGCAATAATTAATTTTGATTTTATTCAATTCTAAAGTTATCTGATAATGTAACTCCTTTTTTAATCACAACAATTCCATCTTTAATACTGTATAATTCATTGGTAAAATTATCCAGATGCTTTCCGCCACTAATGTGAACGTTGTTTCCAATTCGCACATTTTTATCAACTAAAGCATTTTTAATAAAACAATTTTCGCCAATACCTACATGAATTTTACTAATACTGCTCTCGTAATTTAATTCATCTAGATCCTGATAGAAATCATTTCCCATAACGTAGCAGTTTTCGAGAACAGTTCCTTCACCAATTCTGGAACGAATTCCTATCACAGAACTTTTAATTTCTTTTGCGTTAATAATACATCCTTCTGAAATTAAGGATTGATTGATAATTGAATTTCTGAATTTTGACGGAGGCAGTAATCGTGGTCTTGTAAAAATTTTATTTTCATTATCGAACAAATTAAACTCCGGAATATCAGCAGTTAAACCAATGTTTGCTTCGAAGAATGATTCGATATTTCCGATGTCTGTCCAATATCCTTCATACTGATAACTCAAAATCTTGTGTTTTCCAACAGCGTGGGGAATAATTTCTTTTCCAAAATCTTTCGTATCCGGATTCGCCATTAATTTTTCTAATAATGACTTATTAAAAATATAAATTCCCATAGAAGCGAGGTATTTTTTACCTTTCTCCTGCATATGTTCGCTTACTTCAGATTCCCATTGTGGCAATAACGAAGCGTCTGGTTTTTCAATAAAAGCATGAATATTATTTTCATGATCTGTTTTTAAAATTCCAAATTCCGGTGCATCTTTAGCATTGACGGGTAAAGTTGCAATAGAAATTTCAGCATCGGCAGCAATATGAGCTTCCAACATTTCGTTAAAATCCATTTGATATAATTGATCACCAGAAAGGATTAAGGCATGATCGAAATCGTGTTTTAAGAAATGTGACATACATTGTCTGACGGCATCTGCTGTACCCTGGAACCAGGTTGGATTATCAGGAGTTTGTTCAGCCGCTAAAATATCAACAAACGACTGACTGAAAATGCTAAAATTAAACGTGTTTTTAATATGAGCATTCAATGAAGCTGAATTAAACTGAGTTAGAACAAATATTTTAAAAATATCTGAGTTAATACAATTTGAAATAGGAATATCTACCAGTCGGTACTTTCCACCAATTGGTACTGCAGGTTTTGATCTTGTTTCTGTTAACGGGAACAAACGTGACCCTTGTCCTCCTCCTAAAATAATAGCAACTACATTTTTCTTTTTAAATTTCATTTTTCTCAATTATTAGGTTGTATATCTCGATATATTCTTGGCAAACACTTTCCCAGGAATGATCTGTTGCCATTCCCTTTTTTACTATTTTATTAAAATGTATTTTATCACTATACAACTTAACAGCACGATTTATAGAATAACAAATATCCCCAACCGAAGCCTGATCATGACAAATCCCGTTTCCGTCATCACCAAAATCAATTACAGTATCTCTCAAACCTCCGGTTCTTCTCACAATTGGGACTGTTCCATATCGCAATGCATACATTTGATTTAAACCGCAAGGCTCCACTCTCGAAGGCATTAAAATATAATCCGAGCCAGCATAAATTAAATGTGCTAATTCTTCGTTATAACCTATAAAAACATTGTAATTTCCATTATAATCATTGCGCAACTGAACCAACTGTTCTTCTATTGCTGAATTCCCAGATCCCAAAATCAGGATATTGATGTTTTCAAAATTTTCAGAAAGTGCAAGAGCTGAAGCCTGAGGCAATAAATCACCTCCTTTTTCTTCAAATAAGCGTCCAATAAAACTAAACAGAGGCTTTGTAGCATCCAGTTCAAATTGCTCGCAAAGCTTTTCTTTATTCTTTTGTTTTCCAGATTCAAAACTATCTATAGAATAGTTTTCTGCAATCATTTGATCTTTTGCAGGATCCCAAACTTCAAAATCAATTCCGTTTAAAATTCCTTTTGATTTACTTCTTACCGAATTAAATAAAGATTCAAGTCCATTTGCCGCATGATTGATTTCATCCAGATAACTTGGCGAAACCGTCGTTACTGCATGGGCACATTTTATTCCGACAGCTAAGGAGTTGATAGCATGATCCCATTCTAAAAAGCCTGCATGGATCAAATTAAATTCTGGCAAATAATGCAATTTATCAAATCCAAACCAACCCTGATATAAACCATTATGAATTGTAATAACTGTCCTTATAGATTGTAAACTCTCATATTTATAGGCAAATTTTATCATAAACGGAATTACTCCCGTATGATGATCATGACAGTTTATAATATCAGGAACTGTATTTCTAGCCAATATCCAGTCTAGTGTTGCAATTTGAAAAGATAAAAATCGTTCAATATCATCTTCATAATCGTAAACATTCGGACGATCAAATAATTCATTAATTTCGATCAGATATAATTCATATCCCAATTTATCTGTACTCTCTTTTAAAACACTAAAGGGAAAATTAAAATTTCCTAATATGACAGTTCCCCAATGAACACATTCAAAATCATTTTCCTTTCTAAATTTAGTATCATAACAAGGAACAACAACTCTAACCTTATGTCCTGCATTTGTCTGATATTTAGGCAATGCACCAACAACATCGGCCAAACCGCCCACTTTTGCCATAGGATAACATTCTGCACTGATATGAAATATTTCCATTGAAGATTTTATAAACACATTATTAAACTAAATTTTCGATCTGTTTTTTCTGGTAAACATCTCTTATTATGCTACTTTTATGTTTTCTAAATTTAGGAAAAAATAAGTAAAAGTAAGGCTCCAAATAAAAATTATTGAAATGGCAAAAAAGGCTAACAATCCTACAGAATCTTTAAAAATTCCACAGTTTATAATACTTTCCTGTAAAATATGCGCTTTAATCTCGACTAAATTGGTCACTTCTTATGCTGCCAGATTATTTACAACACCAATAAAACACAAGGTTCCTAAAAGAGAATTAGAAATGGAGCGTAACAGCATTCAAAAAACATTTTTTGTTCCTGCTATCCAAAAAAATGTAGTTGTTTATGAATATGGAAAAAGTAGCCGTAAAATCTTATTAGTACACGGCTGGTCTGGACGTGGAACACAACTTTTTAAAATCGCTGATGAACTATTAAAAGAAGGATATGCAGCCATTAGCTTTGATGCACCCGCACATGGAAAATCTCAAGGAAAAACAACAATAATGTCTGATTTTATTTATTCGATTCTAGAAATCGAAAAACAATATGGCCCTTTCGAAATTGCCATTGGGCACTCATTAGGCGGAATGTCTGTTTTGAATGCTATAAAAGATGGCTTAAAAGTAAAAAAAGCAGTAATTATTGGTAGTGGAGATATTGTTCAGGATATTTTAGATGAATTTGTTTCAAAATTAGGTTTAAAACAAGAAATAAGTATTCGCCTGCGTGATCAGTTTGAGGCTAAATATCAAACTAAGATGAATGACTATTCTGCCTATATTGCAGCACAAAAAGTTAAAACTCCCGTTTTGGTTATTCATGATGAAAATGATCCTGAAGTAGCTGTAAAAGCCGGAGTTCACATTAATGAACATTTAGAGAACGGGACTTTGTATTTAACTCATGGATTAGGGCACAGAAAAATTTTAGGAAATCAAAATGTGATAAAAAAAATCATGCAATTCATCAAAACTACCTAATTTTGTATGAGTTATGTTTTTATTATAAAACTTAAAGAAAAATTAAAATGGACTTATTTGGAGAAACATCTGATTGGGAGTCTAAATTAGATCCCATTTTAAAAAAATATAAGGGTAAAAAACATCCTTTGGAATATCAAAATACTTACCAATTATTGGTCATGGTAGTATTATCTGCACAAGATTCTGATGCCAATATCAATTCTATTGCTCCTGCTTTGTTTGAAAAATTTCCAACGCTTAATAGTTTGTCTAAAACTGATTCTGAAACTTTTAAAGCCTATATAAGTAAAGTTCGAAATTATCCCACAAAAGCAGAGTGGTTATTGGAAATCGCTAAAACTATTAAAAATGATGAAGCTATTCCTTTAACCATGCAGGGATTAACAGCATTAAAAGGAATTGGCAGAAAATCTGCTAATGTTATCTTACGGGAGACCCATAAACCTGCTGAAGGAATTATTGCTGATTTACATGTCATTCGAGTTGCTCCAAGAATTGGAATCATAAAAGAGAACAAAGACGGCAATAAAGTTGAAAAAGATCTAATGCAGGTATTACCTAAAAATATCTGGTCAGAAATTGGAATGGCAATTTCTTTTTTAGGAAGAGAAACCTGTAGACCAAAACCTAAATGTGACGAGTGTATATTGGCTGATATCTGTTATTATTATCTCACAGAAGTAATTTGAAAAGATTATTTTCTTCTTGTATCAATTAGATAGATAATTTTCCAAATATTACCTTCTTTAAATAAAGTAAAAGTATTTACACCCGAATGGCTCAATTTATCATTCAGATAAAACTCATATGGAGCCCAAACATGAGCCATTGAACCATCAATCTGGATATTATAATTTAATATCTTTTCCTGAAATTTCATACTTGACGGAATTGAAGCAATAGATTTATAAAATTCTTGTGCCATTTCGTCTGATAATTTATTTCCTTTAGTTGGGCTTTCGCTGATAGATTGTAGAATAATCCCTGAAGAACAAACCGATTTCATTTTTATAGTATCTTTTTGATGAAATCCTTCAAAGAATAATTCAATACTTTTTTGAACGTCCTGCTTTTGTGCGTGAGAGACCAATCCTAAGCAAATAAAAAAGAAGGTAAAATAAATTCTCATAAAAATTCAGTTTTAATTAAACTCCAAATTGTGTAAGATGATGATCCAAATGTTTTGAAAACATATTATTCCATTCAGTAGAAGTTAGCCTTCCAAAAGAATGAGATTCTTTTCCTTCAAATTCTTCTCTTCCTAGCTCCAGAGTTTTATTAATATATGCTATTAACCGGCCTTTCTCAATTTCGAAATCACGATCATTTTTAATGATAAACTGTGGTGCTGTACCAACATTTCTAGGATAAGGTTTGTCACCTACTACCGTTTTTTTTGCTAGCAATTTTAAAATAAATTTCATGAACCCATTAGGCTTCGGATGAATATTATCATAAACCATTTCGTAAGTGACATTACAATGTGCAAGCATTTGACCGACACTCATCTTACCCCAAAGTCCTTTTGAATCTGGTGTAAGCTCGTTTATTCTGTTTATTAATTGATTACAATCTTCTTTTTGAAAAATATTTTGCATGATAACGCGATTCGATTAGAAAACAAAAATATAAAATTAAATGAATACAGAATAAAAATACTTAGGGCGTTTCCCTTCAGGCCATCCCTAGGCTTTGGGATCTGCCGTATCTTTTAGGGAAGAGGTTACAGGCAAGACAATCAATTATCGGTTTTCCACAAAAGGATACCGCTAGCATCACTGGCGCACCCGGTTTCTGGAAGAAGCAAGAAGAATAAAAAAAATGTTATAAAACAAAAAACCCCGTTTCGTTAGAAACAGGGTTTTAAAAAGAAAGGCGACGACATACTCTCCCACATAACTGCAGTACCATCTGCGCAGGCGGGCTTAACTACTCTGTTCGGGATGGGAAGAGGTGAGCCCCGCCGCAATAACCACCTTAAGGTTTTTAGTCTAAAGTCACAAGTCTTAAAGTTTAAAAGTCTTTTGACTTTACCACTTTAATCTTTCGACTTAAAGACTGCTCGCGTCGAGCAAATATTTTAACATACTGAGATAAAGAAAAGAAGTATTTATTTAGAAAGTTTCCTCCCCCGACTTGCATCGGGGGAAAAGGGTGTACATAAGCTTACGGATTATTAGTACTACTCGACTATGACATTACTGCCTTTACATCTATAGCCTATCAACGTGGTCATCTTCCACGATCCTTAAAAGAAATCTCATCTTGTGGTGGGTTTCGCGCTTATATGCTTTCAGCGCTTATCCCTTCCCAACGTAGCTACTCTGCGGTGCCCCTGGCGGGACAACAGATACACTAGAGGTTAGTCCAATTCGGTCCTCTCGTACTAGAATCAGATCCACTCAAATTTCTAACGCCCACAGTAGATAGAGACCGAACTGTCTCACGACGTTCTGAACCCAGCTCGCGTGCCACTTTAATGGGCGAACAGCCCAACCCTTGGGACCTTCTCCAGCCCCAGGATGTGACGAGCCGACATCGAGGTGCCAAACCCCCCCGTCGATATGAGCTCTTGGGGGAGATCAGCCTGTTATCCCCGGCGTACCTTTTATCCTTTGAGCGATGGCCCTTCCATGCGGAACCACCGGATCACTATGCTCTACTTTCGTACCTGATCGACCTGTATGTCTCTCAGTCAAGCTCCCTTATGCCATTGCACTCTACGCACGGTTACCAAGCGTACTGAGGGAACCTTTAGAAGCCTCCGTTACTCTTTTGGAGGCGACCACCCCAGTCAAACTACCCACCAAGCAATGTCCCCCACAATATGGGGTTAGGCCTCAGATAAACAAAGGGTTGTATTTCAACAATGACTCCACAACGCCTGGCGACGCCACTTCACAGTCTCCAACCTATCCTACACATCATTTATCCAAGGTCAATACTAAGCTATAGTAAAGGTGCACAGGGTCTTTTCGTCCCACTGCGGGTAAACGGCATCTTCACCGTTACTACAATTTCACCGAGCTCATGGCTGAGACAGTGTCCAGATCGTTACACCATTCGTGCAGGTCGGAACTTACCCGACAAGGAATTTCGCTACCTTAGGACCGTTATAGTTACGGCCGCCGTTTACTGGGGCTTCAATTCAATGCTTCTCCGAAGATAACATCTCCTCTTAACCTTCCAGCACCGGGCAGGTGTCAGGCCCTATACTTCATCTTACGATTTTGCAGAGCCCTGTGTTTTTGATAAACAGTCGCCTGGACCTCTTCACTGCGGCCCTGATTGCTCAGGGCGACCTTTCTCCCGAAGTTACAGGTCTATTTTGCCTAATTCCTTAGCCATGAATCTCTCGAGCACCTTAGGATTCTCTCCTCAACTACCTGTGTCGGTTTACGGTACTGGTACTAATTACCTGAAGTTTAGAGGTTTTTCTTGGAAGCCCTTAGGCGCACTATCTCTTTGTCCGAAGACTCCGAGTACTATCGTATTTCACCAAAATCTACGGATTTGCCTATAGATCTTATAGCTAGGTACTTTAACGAACTATTCCGTCAGTTCGCGGCGCTTTCATCACTCCGTCACCCCATCACAGTAATTAGTAGTACGGGAATATTAACCCGTTAGCCATCGACTGTCCCTTTCGGGTTCGCCTTAGGACCAGACTAACCCACAGCTGATTAGCATAGCTGTGGAAACCTTAGTTTTTCGGTGTGCGGGTTTCTCGCCCGCATTATCGTTACTTATGCCTACATTTTCTTTTCTAACCAGTCCAGCATACCTGACGATACACCTTCAACCCTGTTAGAATGCTCCCCTACCACTTACAATTGCTTGTAAATCCATAGCTTCGGTAATATGTTTATGCCCGATTATTATCCATGCTCGTCCGCTCGACTAGTGAGCTGTTACGCACTCTTTAAATGAATGGCTGCTTCCAAGCCAACATCCTAGCTGTCTGGGCAGACAAACCTCGTTCTTTCAACTTAACATATATTTGGGGACCTTAGCTGATGGTCTGGGTTCTTTCCCTCTCGGACTTGGACCTTAGCACCCAAGCCCTCACTGCTGAGAAACATTATATAGCATTCGGAGTTTGTCAGGAATTGGTAGGCGGTGAAGCCCCCGCATCCAATCAGTAGCTCTACCTCTATATAACTTTATGCTCAGCGCTGCACCTAAATGCATTTCGGGGAGTACGAGCTATTTCCGAGTTTGATTGGCCTTTCACCCCTACCCACAGGTCATCCGAAGACTTTTCAACGTCAACCGGTTCGGTCCTCCACTGTGTGTTACCACAGCTTCAACCTGCCCATGGGTAGATCACACGGTTTCGCGTCTAACACTACTGACTAAAGCGCCCTATTCAGACTCGCTTTCGCTACGGATCCGTGACTTAATCACTTAACCTTGCCAGCAACGTTAACTCGTAGGCTCATTATGCAAAAGGCACGCCGTCACCCCACGAAAGGGCTCCGACCGCTTGTAAGCGTATGGTTTCAGGATCTATTTCACTCCGTTATTCACGGTTCTTTTCACCTTTCCCTCACGGTACTGGTTCACTATCGGTCTCTCAGGAGTATTTAGCCTTAGCGGATGGTCCCGCCAAATTCAGACAGGGTTTCACGTGCCCCGCCCTACTCAGGATACCACTATCTATTATACTTGTTACCCATACGGGACTATCACCCTCTATGGTCCGACTTTCCAGTCAGTTCCGGTTCCTTGTACATAAAATCTCGTGGTCCTACAACCCCAACGATGCCGTAACAACATTGGTTTGGGCTAATCCGCGTTCGCTCGCCACTACTTACGGAATCACTTTTGTTTTCTTCTCCTCCGCCTACTTAGATGTTTCAGTTCAGCGGGTTTGCCCACCTATCGGTGTACTATGTCTTCAACATAGTGGGTTGCCCCATTCGGATATCTACGGATCAATTCGTGTGTGCCAATCCCCGTAGCTTTTCGCAGCTTATCACGTCCTTCTTCGCCTCTGAGAGCCTAGGCATCCCCCATACGCCCTTATTTTGCTTATTGTACCAATCATAAAATTAATTATGACCGTTTTTTTTTTGTTTTTTACAATAAATTGTAAAAAACGCTTTCTACTTTTTATTATTTTCTTATCTCAATATGTCAATGAACTTTATTTAGCCGAAGGTCAAAAGTCTTAAAGTATTTTACTTTGGACTTTATGACTTTAATCTTTATGACTAAAATCGTGGAGAATAACGGAGTCGAACCGTTGACCTCCTGCGTGCAAGGCAGGCGCTCTAGCCAGCTGAGCTAATCCCCCATTTTAATTAAAAATTAAAAATCGTGAATTAAAAATTATGAACTTTTGATCCTAAATCTTTCAACTTCTAAAATTTCCTTGTTTTTTAAGCTTTTCAGTCTTTTTAATTATCAATTCTCAATTATTAATTGTCAGTTGATTTTTAAAAAGTAGTCCCGGGCAGACTCGAACTGCCGACCCCTACATTATCAGTGTAGTACTCTAACCAGCTGAGCTACGAGACTCTGTTTTACTTAAAAATTTATTATTTGAACTAACAGCAAGAGTAATACAATCTTCTTATTCAGAATTTCCTATATAATCGTCTTTTTTCCTCAGCGTGTCTTACAACTAACACTAAGGCTCTAGAAAGGAGGTGTTCCAGCCGCACCTTCCGGTACGGCTACCTTGTTACGACTTAGCCCTAGTTACCAGTTTTACCCTAGGCAGCTCCTTGCGGTCACCGACTTCAGGCACCCCCAGCTTCCATGGCTTGACGGGCGGTGTGTACAAGGCCCGGGAACGTATTCACCGGATCATGGCTGATATCCGATTACTAGCGATTCCAGCTTCACGGAGTCGAGTTGCAGACTCCGATCCGAACTGTGACCGGTTTTATAGATTCGCTCCTGGTCGCCCAGTGGCTGCTCTCTGTACCGGCCATTGTAGCACGTGTGTAGCCCAAGGCGTAAGGGCCGTGATGATTTGACGTCATCCCCACCTTCCTCACAGTTTGCACTGGCAGTCTTGTTAGAGTTCCCGACATGACTCGCTGGCAACTAACAACAGGGGTTGCGCTCGTTATAGGACTTAACCTGACACCTCACGGCACGAGCTGACGACAACCATGCAGCACCTTGTAAATTGTCTTGCGAAAGATCTGTTTCCAAACCGGTCAATCTACATTTAAGCCTTGGTAAGGTTCCTCGCGTATCATCGAATTAAACCACATGCTCCACCGCTTGTGCGGGCCCCCGTCAATTCCTTTGAGTTTCATTCTTGCGAACGTACTCCCCAGGTGGGATACTTATCACTTTCGCTTAGCCACTGAAATTGCTTCCAACAGCTAGTATCCATCGTTTACGGCGTGGACTACCAGGGTATCTAATCCTGTTCGCTACCCACGCTTTCGTCCATCAGCGTCAATCCATTAGTAGTAACCTGCCTTCGCAATTGGTATTCCATGTAATCTCTAAGCATTTCACCGCTACACTACATATTCTAGTTACTTCCTAATAATTCAAGTTCAGCAGTATCAATGGCCGTTCCACCGTTGAGCGATGGGCTTTCACCACTGACTTACTAAACCGCCTACGGACCCTTTAAACCCAATGATTCCGGATAACGCTTGGATCCTCCGTATTACCGCGGCTGCTGGCACGGAGTTAGCCGATCCTTATTCTTACGATACCGTCAAGCTCCAACACGTTGGAGTGTTTCTTCTCGTACAAAAGCAGTTTACAATCCATAGGACCGTCATCCTGCACGCGGCATGGCTGGATCAGGCTTGCGCCCATTGTCCAATATTCCTCACTGCTGCCTCCCGTAGGAGTCTGGTCCGTGTCTCAGTACCAGTGTGGGGGATCTCCCTCTCAGGACCCCTACCCATCGTAGCCTTGGTAAGCCGTTACCTTACCAACTAGCTAATGGGACGCATGCTCATCTTTCACCGTTGTGACTTTAATTATTAAGTGATGCCACCCAATAATACTATGAGGTATTAATCCAAATTTCTCTGGGCTATCCCTCTGTGAAAGGTAGATTGCATACGCGTTACGCACCCGTGCGCCGGTCTCTAGCTCCGAAGAACTATACCCCTCGACTTGCATGTGTTAAGCCTGCCGCTAGCGTTCATCCTGAGCCAGGATCAAACTCTTCATCGTATATTTTTTATATTATATTGCGACGATTTATCTAGTGGTTCTTTTTCGAATCTTACCGATTCTATTACTCTTATTCTTTTGTTTTAACATCTCTGTTAAAACGGCTGTCAATTCAATATGTCTACGAACGTGTTTCTTTTTTAATCTCGCTTGTTTCTCAAAGCGGGTGCAAAAGTAGAAAACTTATTTCTAACTGGCAAATGTTTTTTGAAGTTTTTTTTTAGAAAATTTACTTTCTTTTTCCTTCTCAAACCCTGCCAATCTATCAATGAACTTTCCCAGTATTTGCGGGGTGCAAATCTAAAAATTCCTTTCCATTCCCACAAGCTTTTTTAATCTTTTTTTTTCGAAATTTTATTTCCGTTTGATTAAACTATCTTGCCAGTATATCAGTGAACTTATTCGTTGTTGCGGGTGCAAAAGTAGCACCTTTATTCAGTTCTACAATACCTTTTACAAACTATTTTTATTCTTTTTTATAAGTCACTGGTTTGATGCTTCTTACAATACGAAGTTTTTTTGATGTTTGTCGGATTTTAGGTGGTTTTGCTCATTTTTGGCAGTTTTGGGTGGTTTTGCCACGAAAGCGCTAAGGCACGAAGGGTTGGTTTTGTTTGCTTTTTCTGGATTGGCACGGATCTCAATAAGGACACAAAGCTGGGTTTTATTCTTTTTTTTTAATCTCGCAGAGACGCGAAGTCACTAAGTTTTGATTTTTTTGGCGGTTTTTCTTTTCTTTTGTCTCGAATGTTTCTTTTGAAAACTGCTCTCCTAGCCCCGATAGTAGTGGAAATCCTTTTGTGACGGGGTTCGGCACAAAAGATTGAAACGAATAGCGGGATTAAGCTCCTGATCTTTATTTGAAAAACTCTCGGAAATTCAAAAAAGCTTCTCTTATATATATGTATAAAAAAACGGCTACTTATATAGTAGCCGCTTTTGGTTATTAGAAAAAACTCTTTTATTTAATAATTAGTTTTTGAATAGCTGTGTTACCATCCTGTTCAACCTTTATTAAATATACTCCGCTTGAAAGACCGGAAACATTTACTTCTTTTTTATCTGATTGAACTGAAATCAGTTTTTTACCAGACATATCAGATATTAAAATGTTTTTTGGACTACCAGAAGATGTTTCTATGTATACTTTTCCTTCTGTAACCGGGTTCGGATGCAATACAAAACCTTTAATAGTATTCTCCGGTAATCCTAAAGTACAGTTTGTAGCAGATACATTTACGGTACGTGTAACAACGGATTCGTTTTGCAACGCATCTTTTACTGTATAGGTTATTATATATTGTCCTGTTGTGTTTACATCAACATTACCTGAAACAATAACTGAAGCAGTAATATCTGTATTTAAATTATCTGTAGCCGTATAACCTGGCTCAGTAAATACACAACCTTTATCTATGGAAACTGTTGCATTGCCTAATAAAGTAATCGTTGGCTTAGCTGCCTCGATTGTTACTGTCCAATATTCTACAGTTCCGTTTTGAGCTGTTACATTATAAACAACCGGAGCGGTATAGCTTAATGCAGTTACCCCACTATTTTGAAGATAAGTACCTATACGTAATGTTGCAAAATCTGAAAGCTGTACATTAGGAATCAATGTGCTTAAATTTGCATTATTATTTACCAGAACTTTTACTGTTTTTGCTACAGGATCAATTACTGCAGCTCCTATCTGATTTGCGACTGTGTAATTAAGAATAGCTGCTTCAGAATTTTTCGCATTAATTGTAACAACATAATTGGTTTGAGAAAGTTTATTTTCTGAAACTACTGTTACAAAAAGACTATTTCTATAATCTGAAGCGGTTACTTTCGAGTTTAATTGTTTTACCCCGTCTACATAAAGTTCTGCTCCAGGAGAAACACTAAAATCTGCTATTAGATTTGAAACATTATAACCAAATGGTACTGTCTTACTTGCGTTGTTTCCAACAATATCTGTATTGATTTCCTGTACCAATCCAGGGTTTGAAACTGTTTTAAAATCATACGCCAGTAATTTACTTTCGTTACTCAAACCTGTAATAACTTTAATTGTATAGGTTTCAGAAATTCCCGTATTGAACCCAACACCTTCAACTGTTAAAGTAACAGGGTTTGTGTAGTTGTTTGGTGTTACTCCGTTAACTTGCGTGATACCATTTATTTTTGCAATACTTTTCATTCCTAAAGAATAATTGGCAATTGCAGTAGTTATATCTGCCCCGTCATTTAACAGAACTGAGAACGTTTTTGTTGCAGCATCATAAGATGACGATAACTGATTTACAAATTCTAATTTTTGCAATAATACTGGGATATTCCAGAATTTACCTGCTCCTCTGCCATCAGTATCTGCATTTGTAACTACAGCTGTATTATCACTTATAGTACTATCAAAAACAAACGGTTTGTCTCCTTCTGAAAAAGAATAGTAAGCTAATAAACCTGGTTCGTTCCCAATGTATCTTGTCGTAGAATTTGCAGCAATTGTAGCTTGATTTCTAACTCCTGCCCATATACGAACTTCATCTATGTTACCAATTAAACCACGAGCTAAACCTGCGTTATTACCAATGTAAGCTGGTGCTGAAGCATTACTAGAAGCTGCTCCGGCTGTACCAGTACTTGTATAAGGAACCGAAACTCCGTCAATATAAACAGTATAAACATTAGCAGCACTTACTGTATAAGCAATATGATGCCATGTATTTTGCTTAATAGAATTTAATCCTGTGTTTATAACATATGAGCCTGTAGCAGTTGTAATAGAAATTACTAAACTGTTTTCTTTATACAGTGACAAACTATTATTATTATGTATAAAAACCAGTGCTGTACTCTTATCTAATAATCTTCCAAAAACTGATGGTTTGTTTTGATTTACCCATAATTCATAGGTGTAATTATTAGTAAGATTTAAAGCAGGCGTAATATCTGTTTTAATAAAATCATTTACGCCATCAAAAGTCCCTGCTACATTTACAGAATAATTTGCAGCATGCGAAAGTGTAACTGATTTTAAATCATTTGTAGGATCAGTATCTCCTGATAGCTTTGTATATACATCAATTGTATAATCTCCTGGAGCTCCTAAATCTGCTTTTGTTGTAAATGTAAAGTTAGCTGTTGCAGCTGCTGCAATTGAAGCAGTGAAATTTTGCACAACCTCAGTACCATTATTAATTTTGTAAGCTACCGGGAAATTTGAAATTGCCGAATTTGAATAATTGCGAATCAAAGCAGTTACAGATACTGGTGCATTACCAGGTTTAATTGGTGCAACTATTCTTTCTACACTTGCATCAGCTGCTGTAAAAGGCAATACATTAATAGTATATTCTTCTACTTCAAAATCTCCTCTTGAGCTTGTTAATCCATCAATAGTAGGTCCCAAATTAACATTATAGTATTCAGATGGAGAACGGAACATATGTATTACACGCATTAACTTTTCACCTGAAGTTGTACCTGCCGGAATAGTTAATCCTCCTACCAAAGTAGAATTATTTCTAAAATAATGTGTGCTTGTTGTTGATGCTATCGCTGGTGATCCAGAAGTTGGGACTGTATTTACCCAAAATGTTCCTGCATAGAATTCGTCTGTTAAATTACCATCTCCATTTAAATCGATCACGATCATTGTAAATATTCCAGCTGTACTAGTTTGATCTTTATTAATTGGAGTTTCAGGTTTAGTAATTGTTACTTCTGGCTGATATGTAAAACCAGCATAAACCGGAATTTTTACATTTTTAAAATCAGAATAAGCTGTCGTTCCTGAATTGTTTACAACATCGTTCCATTTTAATCTTGAAATTGCATATCCATCTGTGTTTGTATGAACTGGTAATTCATTTTGATTGTATACAATTTTTTCACGTGTATCATTTGCAGGATTATCATCTGCTATATCAACTCCACTTTTAATCGTGTAAGTTGCACCAATGGTAGATAAATCCGCTTTAGTAGCAAAAGTAAAACTAACCGTAGAATAAGCAGCTATTAAAGGAACAATATCAGTAACTTTTGTTCCTCCGTTAACCTGATAAAATACTGGATGGTTTATTAAATCATTAGGCCCTAAATTAGTAACTCTGATTGTAATATCATTAGCATTTGTCTTTTTCCCTAAAACCTCAGGGGTTACAATAGAAGCTATAGTTGCATCATTAACAATTGGTTTTGCAACACAAGTAATATCTGCAATCCATCCTCTTCCGTTTTCAATCTGATCAGAAGTAAATCTAAAAGTCAATTCCCCTCCAAGAGCTGTAGAAGTTAATGACGCAGGCAAACTACTTCCTGTAAATGTACCTATTAAAGGAGAAGCCGTTGTTGGACCATTATAAACATATAAGAAGTCATAATCCTGTTCCAAATCAAAATCAGTAAAATCCACTTTAATACTGCTTCCAACTGTTCCCGGTTTAAAAGTAATAGTTTGTGTAAGCTGGTCTCCATAGTTTGTATAACGGGTTCCGCTATCTGTAAATACAGCTGAACATGTAGTTTCAGAAGCTTTAGACCCCATTACAATATCAGATCCAACATTATAAACTACTTTATTAATTGTATTATTTGTAATAAGAGCATCATTTGGATAGTTTACTTTTCCAATTACGTTATATACACCCGGAGCTGAAAAATCTGCTTTTTGCACGAAATCGTAAGAAACTTCACTAAGCGGATTTACCGGACCAGGAATCGTTTCAACTACTTCTGCCCCTCCATTAATTTTATAAGAAACCGGAATATTACTTACTGCAACAGGAGAATGATTGTATACTTTCACTTTCACAGTTTCTGCAGCTGTAAGCCCTGTATTGGTAGTAAATGAAGATAATTCAAGATCTGTAGCAGTTGCTTCAAAAATTGAAACATTGTCAATAAATACTGAACTATAAACATTATCATTGCTTACTACTATTACATCATTATCTATAACTGATTCAAAAGCTATATTAAATGTTGTTCCTGCATAAGCAGATAAATCATATATCAACTCTTTACTTCCTGACAAAACAGTTCCTCCATAAACTCCCACATTTTCATGACTGTTTAGTGGAATTCCGTTTACTGTAAGTCTAAAAAAGTTTTTATTTGCTGGCCCAACACTATTCCAAATCATATTAAATTTAACACGAATTGATTTTCCTGTAAGACTTGTTGCATCGATATTACAAAAAGATACTTTTTTAATAAAATTTGGGTTGTTTGCAAAAGCATTAACAGTAGTACTTGCTACCCATGGAGATGAAGACACATCGCCAGATCCTGCCATTTTTGCTCCGTCTAAAAATGTTGGGTCTATATATTCATACTTCACAACACCTGTTGTTCCTTTAGAAAACACATAATTGGTTGCTTTTCTTGCATTGAAATTTTCTGAATATGGTAAAGTTACTGCGCTTAGCACTGGTGCAGAAACCGGTTCTACATTTACAGCTCTAACTCTTTCAGAAACAATTCCGGTTGCAATATCTACAGTTCGCACTGAAAACCAGTTATCATTTCCTGAAGTTACATTAGTAAAAGTATATGTAGGATCTGTTACTGTTGCAACAACATCAAACTTATAGCCATTCATTTTAAGAACTTCATACTTTGCCCCTGCAATTGGATCCCAATCCATTTTATAAGAAGAAACACCACATGCAGAAGGTGCAATAACTAAATTTTTAGGCTCAGTAATAATATTAAAAACTGCTGTTGAAACATCTACCTTTGTACCAGCACTAACTCTTATTTTTGCATTGGCAACAATTCCTGCAGGTACTTTCCATGCAAAATTTCTTGCCGCTGAAGGAATATCTTTTGCTATTAACTGGTAAGTTACTCCGCCATCTACTGAATATTCAACTGTAAAGTTTTTTGGTTCACCTTCATAATCCCAACGAATATATTCTGTAGTCTCTGTATTAAATTTTTCTCCGCCTACAGGATAAGTCAAAATTAATTCAGGAGCTACATAATCATATACAACAGAGAATTCCTGAGTTGCCAGAGGAACTTTTGTACCTGTAATGATAATTTTATAAGTTCCCGGTGCAGGATTATCTAAAGTTACCTGCTCAATATTATTCATATTATCTACTCCGCGCACAGCATTTGCATTTGGCGTAGTTGGATTTAAAATCCATGGTAAAGTAGTTACTCCGTCTTTTACAATCTTGATATCTAAGTCATTTACCTGAATTGAAGTTGCTCCAGGAGTACCTTGTACATCAGAATAAGCAAGCATAACTTTTAAACCAACTAATCCTGCAGGAACTACAATATCCTTTTCAAAACTAGCTCCATTTGCGACTGTTCCGGTATAAAACATTTTGTTATCTAAAACTTTAACTGCTCTTAAACCATTCAGATTACCAAAACCGTATTTATAATCAGGACCTGGATTACCTGCATCTTTTGCTGTATTTGCAACCAAAGCTTTCATTAATGAAGCCAGAGGTTTTGTCCCGTAAATATTTTTATATCTTTCGTAAAGTAAAGCTACAGTACCTGTAGTTCCAGGTGTAGCCATTGAGGTTCCGCTCATTACCTGATAAGAATTGCTATAATCCAAAGAATATACATCTGTACCAACTGCAGCAATCTGAGGTACCAAACGACCATCAATAGTAGGTCCAAAACTACTGTAACTACTAATTAAATCATCTGGATTGTTTGCCGCAACGTGCAAAGCATTTTTTGAATTTTTTGTTGATGTATTAAACCCGCCCGGATAAGCTGTTTGCGCATTTCCGTTAGAATAAATCGTTAAAAGATAAGGGAACAAAGTTGTAAGATTATCATCTCCACGATCTCCGGTATTATATCTTCCTGTGTTGTATCCGGAAGTTAGATTTACTCCGAATGAATTTGATGTAATTTCAATACCATCCTGATTAGCAGCTATAACTCTCTCTTGTTGAACTGATAAACCATTAGACTGGGTATTAAAATTCCATCCGAACATTTGTACTTCCGGTGCCATACCTTTGGCTTTTGGATCTAACAAACCGGCACCGCCAATTGTTCCTGAAACGTGATCACCATGCGAAGAATTATATTCATACTCTCTATTGATTACTCTGCCTGTATGATCTTTATGTTGTTCAAGATTTCCATCCCAAACACCTATTTTCACACCTTTACCTGTTAATCCGTAACCAAGTCCAGGGATTAAAGAACCTAAAACATTTGCTTTGTGCGAACTTACGCCAGGTTTATTATCGCTTTCAACCGGTGCAGGAACTAACTCAATATTTTGCACCCAGCTAAATTTTGCTATTTCTTCCAGTTTTTCTTTGCTGGCCTGAACATAAACCTCGTTAAAAGTAGTGTCATTTTTACTGTCTCTTAAAAACAGACTCGCTAAATCCTGTGAAATAACTTTAGTATCTACGCCTTTAAAATAACTAATCACGACTTTAATTCCGTTTATACCTTCAGCAGCATAATCCGGTATCGCATTATCAACAATCATTGGATCTAATTTGTACGTAGGATCGATTGTTATTGCTGCTCTTATATTATCAGATGCACTGCTCTTATTGTAAAAGTCAGAATCTATCGCAGCATAATAAGCATTATTAGACAAATAACTCAATAAAGTTATTCCTTGTGATTTCAATTTCTCCTGTTCTTCTACTGAAGGAATTTTTGAGAACTGTAACAGCGTATACTCCGTTGTAGGATTTTGCTTGCTCGTACTTTTCTTTGCTTTAAACTGCTGTTTAAAGTTTGCTGTAGTAGTAATCTTATGTCCATTTACCGAGACTGTATAATCTGAATCAGATCCCTTTTGCGACCATAGATGAATGGCCAGTAATAGCATAAATACACTAAGTAATTTTTTCTTCATAAAGGTAATATTTTGGTTAATAAATGGTTGAGAGAAAGTAAACCTACAAATTAAACTATAAATAACAAATATTATTTACCAATTATTTGTTAAAAACAGAACATAAAACCATGAAATACGCTAAATATCTAACAAAAACACAGGTTTTTTATTTGTCGATCAAATGCATGAATTAAATAAAATAATAAGTTAATTCTTATATTTACAATTTAATGATCAAACCAAGAATATTCCCATAAAAAAAAAGACCCACAAATAATTTGTGGGTCTTTTTTTTGTAACAACGAAGAGTTTTAATTTGCAGATTTTTGCTGCTTTGCTTTTTCTTCCCAATGAGTCATTAATTCGTCATAATTAATTGGGTTAGCCGGCTTTTGATTTACCAGTCGACCAGACTCAAATGCCCGAAGAAGAATAGTCTCTATCAAATAATCTTCATTAGATTCAAAAGGTTTATATTCTGCTTTTAAAGTAATATCAAATAAGTTAGCTGTGGTATTCGAAACAAATGCTTTAAAACCACTTTTTAAAGTTTTTATTAATTCATAAGTTGTAATTCCGGTTTGTCTGTGGACCAGTTTCACTAAAATCTGTCCCTGTTTTCGGGATAATTTTTTAAGCCTGTCTTCAAATTCATTATTAAGATAATCTTCAACAATCTTAAAGTATTTTTTCTTTTCACGATTGGTTTTCAATCGGGCCATTCCCTGATTCAAAGCCGTCAGACGATCTGCGGCTAATTTTGCATAAGGATATACTTTATAGACCCGATTTTGAAGGATCAGAAATTGTTTCTGACTTTCGGGATCTAATTTTTCTTTTGAAATAATTATTTCAGGTAACTCGATTGTATCGTTTAAAATAGAATCCTGTTCCGTCAATATATAACCCATTTGCTGGTTTTCTTTTGGCTTTACCTGAGCCTGAGCAGAAAACGAAATCAATGCAAAGAATAAAATACAGTAAGTAAATCTCATCGAATCATAATTTAAGTGTAAAATTATATATTTATACACAACTCTAATACCAAATTTATAAATTAGCAAAAAAATATTTTTATGAGTACAGAATCTATCTTAAAAGATACCTCTATTGCTTTCCTGGAAAGCTATCTTAATAACGCCTCACCTACAGGTTATGAAAGTGAAGGGCAAAAACTTTGGATGAATTATTTAAAACCATATGTAAATACTTTTATCACGGATACTTACGGAACGGCTGTTGGAGTAATCAATCCTGATGCGCCTTTTAAAGTTGTTATTGAGGGGCATGCTGATGAAATTTCATGGTATGTAAATTATATTACTGATGATGGTTTGCTGTATGTAATAAGAAACGGGGGTTCTGATCATCAGATTGCACCTTCGAAAAGAGTTCACATTCACACCAAAAAAGGTATTGTAAATGGCGTTTTTGGATGGCCGGCAATTCATACCCGTTTGCGTGATAAAGAAGAAACACCAAAAATTAGCAATATATTTATTGATTTAGGCTGCGAAACCAAAGAACAAGTTGAAGCAATGGGTGTTCATGTGGGTTGCGTTATTACCTATCCGGATGAATTTATGATTTTAAACGAAAATAAATTTGTTTGCCGTGCTATCGATAACAGAATGGGTGGTTTTATGATTGCAGAAGTTGCACGTTTATTACATGAAAATAAAAAAACACTTCCGTTTGGTCTTTATATTGTAAATTCAGTTCAGGAAGAAATTGGTTTACGTGGTGCCGAAATGATTGCACAAACCATAAAACCAAACGTTGCTATTGTAACAGATGTTTGCCATGATACCACTACCCCAATGATTGACAAAAAAGTTGAAGGTGATCTTAAAATGGGAAAAGGTCCAGTAATTGCTTATGCTCCGGCCGTACAAAATAAATTACGTGATCTGATTGTTGATACTGCAGAGGAAAAGAAAATTCCGTTTCAGCGTCACGCTACGTCAAGAGCTACAGGAACTGATACTGATGCTTTTGCATACAGTAATGGCGGTGTAGCATCAGCATTGATTTCTTTACCGTTGCGATATATGCATACCACAGTAGAAATGGTTCAGAGAGAAGATGTAGAAAATGTGATACAATTGATTTATGAATCTCTACTGAAAATTGAAAATAACGAAACTTTTTCTTATTTTAAATAAAAAGAAGTTTTAAAAAATGCCAATTCGGTTATTTATAAAAATGACCGAATTTGCCAATAAACAATTAAATGAAAATACTATTACTCGAAGACGATTTTACTTTATCAAAAGAGATCTCAGTATTCTTTGCTTCAAAAGAATTCGAGTGTTTCCCCTACTATGATGGCGCTTTATTATTAAAAAAATATTTTCCGTATGAATATGATTTAATCATTCTGGATATAAATGTTCCCGGAATAAACGGAATAGATGTTTGTAAAGGGATTCGTGAAATTGATAAAAAAACGCCTATTATCATGCTTACCGCTTTTAGTGAGATTGATGATAAACTGGCTTCGTTTGATAATGGTGCAGATGATTATCTCGTTAAGCCATTTCATTTTCAGGAATTATACGCCAGAATTTCTTCATTACTGAGACGAAAAGAAATCCCGCAACAAGTTGAAAAAAAGATTATTGTTCAGGATCTTGAAATTTTCGAAACAGAAATGAAAGTATATCGTTCAGGTAAAGAAATTAAGCTTACTCCAAAAGAATTTAAATTAATTTTGATTTTGGCTCATGCCAAAGGAAAAATACTATCGAAACAATTTATAGCCGAAAAACTGTGGGATTATCATATCGAAACCAATCAGAACACGATTGAAGTCTACATCAATTTCCTTAGAAAAAAGATAGATAAAAACCACGACACAAAACTCATTCGAACCAAAATTGGTTATGGATATTATTTGAGCGATCGCGAATGACATTAAAAAACCGAATATCACTTTTAGTCAGTTTGCTGTTTACAATCCTTTTTGGGTTGGCATCTACCGTTATTTTCTTTTTATATTCTAATTTTAGAAAAGAAGAATTTAGGGATCGTCTGGAAATAAAAGCATATTCGAATATCAAACTTTTGGTAGATGTTAAAGAAGTAGACAATCAGCTTTTAAAGTTAATTGATCAAAACTCTATTAATGAACTCTATGACGAAAAAACATTAATATTCGATTCGAATTATAAACTCATTTATAGCAGTATTGATGACACCAAAATAAACTGGTCTGTAGAGGATTTAAAATTTCTAAAAGAAAACAACAGTTTTTTTAAACAAGAAGAAGACCATGAAGTTTATGGCGTTTACTACCATAATAACAATCAGGATTTTTATGCCTTAATTTCTGCTTCTGATAATTACGGTAAACGAAAACTCCTTTTTTTACGCTACACACTTGTTGCCTCTTATCTCTTTTTTACCTGTCTTTGCTGGATATTAACTTCTTTTACCATCAAAAAAGTAATGAGCCCTTTAAGTACTTTTCATCAAAGGATCAGAGATATTAACGAAAACAACCTCGATACACGTTTAGAATCAAAAAGCCGAAATAATGAAATCGATTTGATTGCCAACGAATTTAATTTTATGATGGACCGTATTGAAGTTTCCTATCAAAAACAAAAAGAATTCACCGCAAATGCCTCTCATGAACTTCGGACACCATTATCCAGAATTACGTCTCAAATAGAGAATATGGTTTTAGATCCTAATACATCGATTAAGGGTCAGACTTTTTTAAAAATAATTCTAAACGATATCAATCAATTAACAGAGTTGATTAATTCACTATTGATTCTATCCAAACTGGATAATAAAAAATATGAGAACAATGAGTTTCACAGAATGGATGAAATTCTTTTCTCAGCAATAGAGAAATTAAAAAGAAGTTTTCCTGACTTTACCATTTTATTTGAAATGGAAGAAAATGAAGACTTAGATACTGCACTCGAAGTTAGAGGTAATAAAAAATTATTAGAAGTGGCTCTCAGTAACGTGCTTAAAAATGCCTGTGTATATTCAAATAACAAACAGGCAAGAGTAAAAATAAGTACAAAAAATAATGACCTGATTATTTCTGTATCAAATACTGGAAATACACTAAACGAAAACGAGCAAAAAAATCTTTTTCAACCCTTTATGCGTGGCGAAAATTCAAAAGGAACATCTGGTTTCGGCCTTGGATTACGTATAGTTCAGCGTATTTTAACACTACACAACGCCACAATAACTTACAGTGTACCAAACATTAACACGAATTTATTTCAATTATTTTTTCGTTTATAAATTATTTTAAGGTATTTTTAAGGTAGATTTTAAGGAGTATTAAAGTCTGCTGATAGCATATTTGTGTAAAATAAAAAAATACCATGAGAAAACTATGTACATTCCTACTTGTACTTTTAGGTCCGGTAGTTTTGGCTCAAAAGACAGTTACTCTTCAAGACTGTGAAAGCCAATTTCTAAAAAATAACCTTTTTTTACTTGCATCGCAATACAATATCGATGCATCAAAAGCGCTTACCATTCAGGCTAAAATTTGGGACAATCCATCTATTACTGCAGAATTAAATGCTTACAATCCTGATCGAAATCAATATTTTGATATTGGAAAAGAAGGACAAAAAACATTTGGTATTGAGCAATTAATTTATCTGGGCGGAAAAAAACGCAATGAAGTAAAATTAGCTCAGGCTAATGAGAAACTGGCAGAATTACAATTTAATGACTTATTAAGGACATTAAAACTACAACTCCGAAAAAGTTTTTTTACGGTTTATTACAACACCAAAAGTCTTGAAACAACAGACAGACAACTTGTACATATTGAGGATTTAATTAATTCCTATACTGTTCAGGCTCAAAAAGGAAATATTCCTTTGAGGGATGTGGTACGTTTACAATCATTGTATCTCAACTTCAAAAATGAGCGTATGGAAGTAGTCAATGATAATATCGAAGAGCAGGCCAATTTAAAACTATTATTAAATTCTGCTGAGAATATAGTCCCGGAAGTTTCTAAAGAAGAGTTTAACCGTTATATCAAAGTTATTCCGTTTGATCTTAAAACTTTTCAGGATGAAGCCATTGCAAATCGTCCGGATTACTTGTCGAAACAAAAAGATATTGAAGCAAACGAAATCAATGTAAAATGGCAAAAATCGCTTTCTATTCCTGATATCACCGTTGGTGCAACATACGATCAGCGAGGCGGAGCATTTAATAAAGAAGCCAATTTAACTCTTGGAATCCCTTTACCACTCTGGAACAAAAACAAAGGGAACATTAAATATGCACAAACGATTTTAGAACAATCAAAAATTGAAAAACAAAATTTTGATTTGCAACTGCAAACCGAGATTACTTCGGCATGGAACAAATGGGAAGAATCCCGTAAAAACTATGTAGTCATAAAACCTACTGTTAACTCAGACTTTGAAGCCGTTTATAACGGAATCTTAACCAACTTTCAAAAAAGAAATATCAGTTTATTAGAATTTACTGATTTTATGGAAAGTTACAATCAGGCTTCTATTCAGGTAAATGAATTAAAGAAAAAAGTAGTCCTTTCAGGCGAAGAATTAAATAGTACCATCAACAAAGACTTATTCTAAAACTAAATAAAATGAAATATACACTAATTATAGGAATTGCTCTCGTGAGTTTATCAATCACAAGCTGCAAAAAAGAAGTTGAAAACCCTCAGACAAATACTTCTTTTGTTTTAAGCGATGCGATGCTAAAAACAACTTCCACAGCAGAAGCAAAAACAGAACCTGTAAAAAATGTACTGAGTTTTTACGGAAAAATTACTGCTGACAACAATAAAATGATTGATGTTTACCCGCTTGTAGGAGGAAATGTAATCAAAGTAAATGTTGAATTAGGAGATTACGTTCGTAAAGGTCAAGTTTTAGCTACCATAAAAAGTACTGATATTGCTGATTTCGAAAAGCAGTCTATTGATGCTAAAAATGATCTATTGGTAGCAAAAAATCATTTAAAAGTAGCTCAGGAATTATTTGATGGGAAGTTAAATTCTGAAAGCGATGTCCTACAGGCAAAATCAGAAGTAAATAAAGCACAATCACAATTAAGTAAAGTTCAGGAAACTTATAAAATATACAATATCAAAGCAGGATCAATCTACGAAGTTACTGCTCCTATTAGTGGTTTTATCATTCAAAAAAGCATCAATCAGGATATGCTTTTAAGAAGCGACCGTTCTGAAAACATTTTTGATATTGCAGAAATCAGCGAAGTTTGGGCATTAGCCAATATTAATGAAATCGACATTAATAAAGTAAAATTAGGAATCGATGCAGATGTAACCACATTAAGCTATCCTGATAAAGTTTTTAAAGGAAAAGTTGACAAAATCTTCAATGTTATTGATCCTGAAACCAAAGCAATGCAGGCACGTATAAAACTGGAAAATCCAGGTTATATGCTAAAACCGGATATGAACGCTAATATAAAACTATCATACAGCGAAGGCGAATCTATGATAGCTGTACCAAGTAAAGCAATTGTGTTTGATAAAAGTAAAAACTTTGTCATGATATTTAAAGATCGTAACAATATCGAAACAAGACAAGTAGATGTATACAGAGTTGTGGGAGATATCACATATATTTCTAAAGGATTAAAAGAAAACGAAAAAGTCATTACCAATAATCAGTTATTTATTTATCGCGCTTTAAACGAATAAATGAAATGGAAAAACCTGTAAACATATTGAGTTTTGCAGCGTTATTTATCTCGGCATTTGCATTTTCACAAGAAACAGATTCGATACGAAAATATAGCCTGAGATTTCAAATGACGTCTATATACCAGTATCATCCTAACTTTCATGCTAAATATTCAGGAACAAACAGTATGGATCCAAAAGAAGAAGGAGCTTTATCTTTAACATCAACATTGTATTTAGATGTTCCGCTCTGGAAAGGAGCAACTGTTACTTTTAATCCTGAAATGTCAGGAGGAGAAGGTTTATCGCAAGCCAGAGGATTAGGAGGTTTTCCTAATGGAGAAACGTTTAGAATTGGAGATCCCAAACCTGTTGTTTATGTCGCAAGAATGCTGTTAGAACAAAAGTTTCAGTTTAAAAACAATAAATCGTTACAATTGGTTTTTGGAAAATTCGGATTAGCAGATTATTTCGATAATAACAACTATTCTCATGATCCCAGAACTCAATTTATGAACTGGTCATTAATGACACATGGTGCCTGGGATTATGCAGCAAATACCCGAGGATATACAGACGGATTATATGCCAATTATCAATTTGACAGCTGGCAGGTTAGAGCTTCCTTAAGTGCTTTGCCAACTTATGCTAATGGACCAAACGTCGAGTTTAATTTTAAAGACTCTAATGCTGTAAACGTAGAAATTGAAAAACAAATCGTTTTTAATAACAATGATACGAGTACTATTAAATTATTAGGATTTCGAAATATAGCAGGAATGGGGAATTACGATGAAGCAAACACAAGTTTTACAACAATTCCGGATATTAAGAGCACCCGAAAAAGTGGTCGTACAAAATACGGAATCGGTTTAAACATGGATTATACACATGGTGATAACTGGGGACTTTTTGCCAGAATGAGTTACAATGACGGAAAGAATGAAACCTGGGCATTTACAGAAATTGATAAATCGGCACAATTGGGGATTAATCTCAAAGGAAAAATGTGGAACCGAAAAGATGATTTTGCTGGTATTGCTTTAGTTGCCAATGGACTGTCAAACCCACATAAAGAATATCAAAAGCTGGGAGGAGATGGATTTATGATTGGCGACGGGACTTTAAATTACGGAACAGAACAAATTGTAGAAGTTTTTTATTCCTTTTTAGTTCCTAATACCAAAATCACGCTTTCTCCGGATTATCAGTTTGCTATGAATCCGGCGTATAATAAAGACCGTGGTCCGGTTCAGTTTTTGGCTCTCCGTTTTCATACAGAGTTCTAAGGCACCACATCAATAAAAATATTTATGCTTAAAATAAAAGCATCATAATTATAAAATAAAAATTCATCATTAAAAATACTTTTTAAAATGAACAAATTCATAAGAAACATTATTGCTTTTTCCCTTAAGAACAAAGCGTTTACCTTTTTCTGGGTGGGAATATTGGCTGTTGCAGGATTCATTTCTTTCAAAAACATGCCAATTGATGCTTTTCCGGATGTAACGAATACACAAATTATCATCATTACACAATGGAACGGAAAAAGTGCCGAAGAAGTAGAACGTTTTGTAACCTCTCCTATTGAGATTTCTATGAACTCGGTGCAAAAAAAGACTAGTGTTCGTAGTATTACGATGTTTGGTTTATCTGTGATCAAAATTATTTTTGATGATGGAGTCGATGACACTTTTGCACGATTACAGGTAAACAATCTTTTGAAGAATGTTTCGCTTCCTGATGATGTAGAACCGGATGTTCAGCCACCATATGGACCTACAGGAGAAATTTTCAGGTATATTGTAAAAAGTAACAGCAGAGATAGTCGAGAATTATTAACTTATCAAAACTGGGTAATCGACAAACAGCTTCGCTCTGTTCCGGGTGTTGCAGATTTAAATGTTTTTGGTGGGCAAACCAAAACTTATGAAGTTGGAGTTGACCCTATAAAATTAGCCAAATATAACATCACGCCGCTTCAGGTTTATAATGCCGTAAATGGAGGAAACCTAAATGTTGGTGGAGATATTATTGAAAAAAACGGACAGGCTTTTGTCGTTCGTGGAGTTGGTCTGCTTAAATCTATTCAGGATATTGAAAATATTATTGTAGACGATGCCAAGGGAAACCCAATTTTAGTCAAAAATTTAGCAACCGTTTACGAAAGTGCCATGCCAAGAGTTGGACAAACCGGTTTAGCCAATAATGATGACGTTGTTGAGGGGATTATTGTAATGCGAAAAGGTGAAAATCCTCAGGAAACACTGGCATTAATAAAAGCAAAAATAAAAGACTTAAACGATAACATTCTTCCCAAAGATATCAAACTGGAGACTTTTTACGATCGTGATAATCTAATGAATTTCACGACCGAAACCGTAATGCACAATTTATTCGAAGGAATTATTCTGGTTACCTGTGTCGTGTTTCTTTTCATGGCCGACTGGAGAACTACTTTTACCGTTTCAATCGTTATTCCGTTATCCTTACTTTTTGCGTTTTTATGTTTGAAAATGATGGGAATGAGTGCCAACTTACTGAGTTTAGGTGCAGTCGATTTCGGGATTATTATCGATGGTGCTGTGGTTATGGTCGAAGGATTGTTTGTCGTCTTAGATCACAGGGCACATCAATTAGGAATGGAGGCTTATAATAAAATTGCAAAAGGCAGCCTGATCAAAAAGACCGGAGCCGAAATGGGTAAAGCTATTTTCTTCTCTAAATTAATCATTATTACAGCCTTATTACCTATATTCTCTTTTCAGAAAGTAGAAGGAAAAATGTTCTCTCCTCTTGCCTATACTTTAGGGTTTGCGTTAATGGGAGCATTACTTTTTACTCTGACATTGGTTCCTGTATTATCACACATTCTTTTAAATAAAAATGTAAAAGAAAAAAACAATCCGTTTGTTAATTTCTGGGACAGAATTGTAAGCAAAAGTTTTGCCTGGACCTTTAAACATAAAGTACAAACCCTTATTGGTTCTATTTCACTTCTGGCAGTTGTTTTCTTTTCGGCTACATTTTTAGGAACTGAGTTTTTACCCCAATTAAACGAAGGGGCTTTATGGGTAACCGCCGAGCTGCCAATGAGTACATCATTGCCCGAGAGTGTTAAAACTGCAGCAATAATAAGGAAAGATCTCGAAAGTTTTCCTGAAGTAAAAAAAGTGCTGTCGCAAACAGGACGAAGTAATGACGGAACAGACCCAAATGGTTTTGGTTTTATACAGCTTCAGGTGGATTTGAAACCAAAATCTGAATGGAAACGAAAGATTTCTATGGATGATTTAATTAATCAAATGGATGAAAAACTAAAAGTTCATCAGGGAATTACCTATAATTACTCACAACCTGTAATTGATAACGTTGCTGAATCTGTGGCTGGTTTTAAAGCCTCTAATGCCGTTAAAATTTATGGTGATGATCTGGATAAACTGGACGAATTATCAAATGAAGTTTTAGCACAAATAAGGAACATTCCGGGTATTAAAGATGTCGGAATCTTAAGAAACGTAGGGCAACCTGAAATTAGTGTAGTTTTAGACAGAGACAAAATGGCCGCTTACGGAGTTACATTAAGTGATGCTCAGGCAGTTTTAGAATTGGCTTTTGGAGGAAAAACTGCCACTCAAAAATATGAAGATGACAAAAAATTTGATGTGCGTGTTCGTTTTTCTAAAGAATATCGTAAAGATGAAAATGACATTGCCGAACTAAAAGTACCCACTATTAGCGGAATCAAAATTCCGTTAAAAGAAATTTGCGACTTAAAAACAATTACTGGACCGGCATTTATTTACAGGGATAATACAAAACGTTTTATTGGAGTTAAATTCTCAGTTCGTGACAGGGATTTAGGAAGTACAATTGCAGAAGCACAGGCAAAAGTAGCCAAAATGAAAATGCCAACCGGATATACAGTGGGCTGGACAGGTGAATTTGAAAATCAGGTTCGTGCCAGTGCCCGTTTAGCTCAGGTAGTACCAATAAGTTTAATAGGAATATTTGTTTTACTGTTTATTTTATTCGGAAATATCAAAGACTCTCTGTTAGTTCTGGCAAATGTTCCGTTTGCAGTTATTGGAGGAATTATCGCCTTACATCTTACCAGAATGAATTTTGGAATTTCTGCAGGTGTTGGTTTTATTGCCTTACTGGGAATCTGTATACAAAACGGAGTAATCCTGATCTCTGAATTCCATCACAACTTAAAAGCAAAATTCACCCTTGAAGAATCTATTTTTATGGGTGTAAAAGCCAGAACAAGAGCAGTAGTCATGACGGCGCTTATGGCGTCGATAGGTTTAATGCCGGCTGCAATTTCTACAGGAATTGGATCAGAATCGCAAAAACCATTGGCAATTGTAATCATTGGAGGATTAATCACAGCAACGATATTAACTCTTTTGGTTTTCCCAATTATCTTTTGGGTATTCAACCGCAGAAAACATATACCAATAGAATAAAGAAATTGAAGATAGATTAATTGGTTAAATTAATTTGATTAGGTTTTAACGAAAAAAGCATCATTATTTAATGGTGCTTTTTTTAATGGTATTCCTTACAGATATTTTTAGAAGCATAAAAAGAATATATGCTTAAAACAAAAAGTATAGAAATGAAAAACGACCTTCTGCTCAAGGAAGGTCGTTTACATATACTAACTCAAAAACTCGATTTAAACTCTTATTTTAAATCTTTTAATATCGCAATAGCTTCAGTTGCATTTGATAACTGTGCATATTTTAAAGCTGTAAAACCTTTTTCGTTTTTAGAACTTGGATTTGCTCCGCTTGCCAATAAAACTTTTAAGATATCAACTTTGTTGTAACGAGCTGCGATCATTAATGGTGAAAGATCCTCAGAAATCTCGTTTACATCTGCTCCGTATTCAATTAACTTTTTTACAAAGTCAAGATCTCCTTTACTAACCGCTACAGTTAACGGGCTTGTAAAATCGTATGCTACTTCCATTTGTGGTTTTACAAATGATTTTTGATTTGATGCTGTTGAAACATTTGCAAATGCTACTAAAGCAACTCCTAGGTAAATGATTGAATTTTTCATAATGATTGATTGTTATTTGTTGATTGATTAATGATGTTATTTAAATTCTTTGTAAATGTAATTCTATTTGATGTATTATGTATAACAAAGTACCATGTTTTAACTAATTCTTAACATTCGATTAATAAATGCCGGTTGAACTTAAAATTTATGTTACCTCATTCACAGCTTCCATACAATAGACGCGATTAAATCGAAAATGTTACAGTAAAATTGAAATTAATAGAAAAAATCTTCAAAAAAAATTGAATTTGATAAATTTCAATCTATAGTTTTTTAACTTTACAAAGACCTAAGTTCATTAAAACAAGTAAATTATGCTTTAACTTACCCACAAAAAACCAATTGATAACCTTAAAACCAATTATTATGAAAATCATTAAAAGAATTCTGATTATCCTGATTTTTATTCTTGCAATTGTATTAATAGCGGCTTATTTTATGCCGAAAAATTATGCTGTTGAAAGAGAAATTACCATTAATAAACCAGTTGACACTGTTTTTAAATATGTGAGATCTTTAAAAAACCAAAACGAATTTAGTGTCTGGGCGAATATCGATCCAAAAATGAAATCAACATATACCGGAACTGACGGTGCAGTTGGCTCCAAATCTGCCTGGGAAAGCAATGTTAAGGAAGTTGGAGTTGGCGAACAGGAAATTACTAATATAACCGAAGGGAAACGAATTGATTTTGCACTTCGTTTTAAAAAGCCAATGGATGATACTGCAGTAGGATTTATGTCTACAGAATCCGTTGCAGGAAATCAGACTAAAGTAAAATGGGGAATTAATGGTGTTATTCCCTACCCGATGAACATTATGCTACCTATGATGAAAATGGACCAAATGATTGGAAACGATTTACAAAAAGGTCTGGAAAATTTAAAAACCAAATTAGAGAATAATTAATATCTCAAAAAACAAAAAAAGCATCATTAATTATAATGATGCTTTTTTTATTACACTTATTTCAGGTTTTTCAAAATAGCAATAGCTTCATTTGCTTTTGCATATTCTGCGTAATTGAGTGCTTTAAACCCTTTTTCATTCTCAAGCGAAGGATTAGCTCCATTTGCAAGCAAAATTTTAATGATTTCAAATTTGTTAAAACGTGCTGCTAACATTAAAGGCGACATATCTCTGGACAATTTATTAGGATCGCTGCCGTATTTGATCAAGTTTTTCACTGTTTCAATATCTCCGGCACATACAGCGTAATGCAATGGTGACGCTGCATAAACAGAAGAATTAATTTGGTCTTTTACAGAGAACTTAAAATTTGAAGCTTCTAAAGCATTAGTAGATATAGCCAAAGCCATACCTAAAATAATTACTGATTTTTTCATTTTGATTGATGATTAGATGATTGATGATTTAAATAAAAATTAAATTAATATGACTTTTGAAATCGTTGATTACTTTAATAGACGAGTAAACTATCCAAAAGGTTGCATATAAAAGCTAAAAATTATAAATAAAAAAAAGTGCAATTCTGTAAAACCTTCATTGCACTTCTTTTACCATTATTTTAAACTAAATCTTTTAGTATAAATTCCCTTTAAATCATTTTCAAACAGCGTATATGGATCATCATAAAATTTTATAAAATCCGGTACACTCACCTGCCCCGGAAAAGGAGCGTAATAATGAGTTGGACTTGTAGCATCATTTCTCCAGACTAAAACATAAGCCAGTTCGAGATTTTCAGATTTTAAAACCTTTAGCAAAGTTTCGGTCCACCAGGTTTTATTTGGGATTGATTCTAAACCGGTTTCTGTTAAAGCGGCTAATTTTTTCTTTTTGATGGCTAAATCAGATATTATTTTTAAACGTTTACTCGCTGCATTTAAATCATACTTCCCGTCACGTCCAAAATCACCATAATCATCCATACCAAGCATATCTACATAATCATCGCCCGGATAACGCTCTAAATATTCACTTTCTGAATTAAATCTGACATCGGGCGAAAAGGCATAGATAAAGTTATGTACTCCTAAAGTATCTCTCAGATAGGTAATTGTAAACTGCCATACAGCAATAAAATCTTCACATGAAGTATGTGATTTTCCCCACCAGAACCAATCGCCATCAAATTCATGAAAAGGCCTGAAAATCATGGGTGCCAACGTTCCGTCTTTGGCTTTTACCGAATGTGCAAAATCTGCAATTGTTTTTAAAATTTCTTTGTATTGTTCATGATGTGATCCTCCTTTTTTGATCAACGACATTGCTGCAACAGAAGTAGTATCTTTCCAGTAAAAATTTTCCGAAGAAACAGGATTCATAAAATGCCAGGAAACAGTTGTGATTCCGCCTCGTTCATAAGTTGCTACAACATTCTTTTTTAAAATTGCTGCTGTCTTTTCAATTTCGTTTTTTGAATGTCCTGATAAACCGCTAAAATCTATTCCAATAACGGCAGGATGCGACCCTGTAACAGATTTTACATCTGATCTGTTTTCTTCGTTTGTCCATCCATGTCCGTATTCGAGTGCATGCTGATGTCCAAAAAGAATATGTTTTTTAGAAACCTTTTTTAAGTTTTCATATAAAGCTTTTGTTTCTTTTGTTGCCTTTTTATCAATTTGGGCAAAAAGAAAATGCCCGGCTATTGTACATACAAATAGCAGGGCATTTTTTTTATTAAAAATAAAGTTCATGGTTTAAATAGTTCGTTTAAACCTGAAAATTACTATTTCGATTTAAGGTAATCTAATACGTTTTTATCAATACGTTGATCAATATTGTCAATATCAGCCTTAACGAATTTTTCTCCTAAAATGTTCTCATATAATTCGATATATCTTTCAGAAACAGATTCAATATAAGCATCTGTCATATCCGGAATTTGTTGTCCGTCTTGTCCCTGAAAGCCATTTTCGATTAACCAGCGACGAACAAACTCTTTAGACAATTGTTTTTGCTCCTCTCCTTTTTCCTGTCTTTCCTGATATCCGTCAGCGTAGAAATAACGAGAAGAATCCGGTGTATGAATTTCATCGATTAAAACAATAACTCCTTCTTTGGTTTTTCCAAATTCGTATTTAGTATCTACCAAAATTAATCCGCGTCCGGCAGCAATTTCAGTTCCTCTTTGAAACAAAGCCCGGGTATATTTTTCTAAAACAAGATAATCTTCTTCAGAAACAATTCCTTTTGCTAAGATGTCTTCGCGGGAAATATCTTCATCGTGAGAACCATTATCAGCTTTTGTAGTTGGCGTAATAATAGGTTCAGGAAATTTATCATTTTCTTTTAAACCTTCCGGCATTGTTACACCGCAAATTTGTCTTCTTCCGGCAGCATATTCACGTGCAGCATGTCCTGAAAGGTATCCACGAATTACCATTTCTACTTTAAAAGGCTCGCATAAATGACCAACAGCTACATTAGGATCCGGAGTTGCAATCAACCAGTTTGGTACAATATCTTGTGTTAGCTCCATGAATTTTGTCGCAATTTGATTTAAGATTTGTCCTTTGTACGGAATACCTTTTGGTAAAACCACATCAAAAGCCGAAAGTCTGTCTGTTGCTACCATTACCAAAAGTTCGTCGTTTATATTGTAAACTTCTCTAACTTTTCCGCGATAAACTGATTTTTGATCTGGAAAATTAAAATTTGTAGTCGTGATTGTATTACTCATTATACTTAGTTGTGTTGTTTTTTATGATGGCAAATTTAAAACTAATTAAAAGAAAAAAGAATCTATTCAGATTCTTTTTTGTGTCTCAATTGCAGTTTTCAATTACAGTCCTGATTATATGTGGCTAGACTTTACTGTTTTTAATTGCTGCATATGTTAATTCCATATGTAAAATAGGATATGGTTTTCCGCAGCCGTCTACATCAGAAACAGATTTTACTTCAAAACCAAAACGTTTATAGAACTCTAAAGCTTGTAGGTTCTCTTTATTAACGTCAACTTTTGTCACCTTTAAATTTTCGATTCCGTATAATAAAAGTGCCTTTCCAATCCCTTTTCCAATTTCATTAGCTGAAACAAATAACATTTCTAAATTTTCGTCATTTGTGCCCATAAATCCAATAATCCCGGCTGCTTCATTTTTCATACAATGTAATGTTACATGGTCAAAAAAACTGGGAATTAATGCCTTATAAAATTCAAAATCTTCATTTTTCAAAAAATCATGTGTAGCTTTCACAGAAGATTCCCAAACGCTCATTAACGCTTTATACTCGGTATTTTCTACTTTGTAAATTACTTTATCCAAAACTTTTATTATTTATTTCTGGTTATTTCTTTCTTTTAATTTTTAAACACTTTTGCTCATATTAGCTAATAAAAGCTTTAATTATACTGTGTTTAAACGAATCTGCTAAGTTAGAAAAGTTTTTTATTTACAATCCTGATCAAAATATAAAGTCCCGTTTATAAATCATAAACGGGACTTTATATTTAGACGACTTATCTTTTACTTTTTCAGCAAAGTCGAATTAAACAAATTCAAAATTCTGCTGTATTCATCAATCCACGAATACGTTTCTTTAAATCCATGAGATTCAACCGGGAAAGAAGCCAGACTCCAGTTCTTTTTCTGTAATTCTATAAAACGCTGAGACAAACGTACAATATCTTTATACTCCACATTATCATCAACCATTCCGTGTAACATTACCAGATTTCCTTTTAAATTATCTGCGAAATAAATTGGCGAACTTTTCTTGTAAGCTTCGGGATCAGTTTCAGGAAAATTTAAAATATTTCCTGTATATCCATGATTGTAATGTGCCCAGTCAGTGACAGAACGTAACGCAGCACCTGAAGCAAATTCGCCCGGAGTAGTTAACATTCCCATTAAAGTAATAAATCCTCCGTAAGAACCTCCGTAAATACCTACTCTGTTTGCATCAATTCCGTATTTCTCTACTAAATATTTTTTACCGTCTAAATGATCTGATAAATCTTTTCCGCCCATAAAACGGTAAATTCCGGTTCTAAAATCACGTCCATAACCATCACTTCCTCTATAATCGATGTCTAAAACAGTATAACCTAAATCAGTCAGCATATTATGGAACATATATTCTCTGTAATAATTACTCCAGTAATTGTGGGCATTTTGCAAATAACCTGCTCCATGAACAAAAATTACAGCTGCTTTGTTCGCGTTTTCTGCTTTTGGAGTATACAATCTTGCATTTACAGGAGTTCCGTCCTGAGCTTTGAATGTAATTACTTCCGGTTCTCTCCATTTATAGCTTTTGAAATTTTCAGAAACCGAAGAAGATATTTGTTGTAAAGTAGTATTCTTTTTATTGTCTGCAATATAAAAATCCCAAGGAATGTTTTTATACGAATAACGAACTAAAAGCGACTTTTCGTCCAGAGAAAGTACTACTTCATGTGCTCCATCTTTAGTTAAAATTGGTTCTAAAGCGCCTCCGGTTACAGCAAGTTTATAAAAATTTCTGTTACCCGGATGTGTCATATTTGTTGTTAAATAAAATGCTTTTTTATCATTAGATAACGTTACATCACGAACTTCCCAGTTTCCGCTAGTAAGTTGTGTTTTCTTATTCGATTTTAAGTTATAGGTATATAAATGTGAATATCCTGTAGCCTCAGACTGAAAATAAATGGTTTCATTATCTCCCAGAAAACCAAGTGTTCCGGAATCAAAAGAATATGACGGAATTCCGGGACCTGCAATCCAGGCATCATCATGCTGGTATTCGATTTCTTTAAAAGTTCCGTTTTCAGGATTTAAACTTACCAGCCATCTGTCTTTGTTGTCCTGACTTCTGATTTCAACAATTCCAAAAGATCCGTCTTCGTTATAAACCGGTGGCTGCGCCATAATTAATCGGTCTTCTTTAGATTTGTTTTTTAAGTTCTCATAAGATTCATAATACTTTGGTGTATCCTGAATGTGACTTAAAGTCGAAAAATTCACATAATAAACAGTATCTTTTGCAACAGAATAAATTCCGAATTTAGTTTTTACCAGATTGGCTACAGATACTTTATTTTTTGTCTCCGGAGTTTGATTATAACCATCATCAGTTATAAAAACTTCCATTTTTTCTTTTTTATTATCTGATTCTTCTACCAGACTAAAAGTCGCATAATTTCCGTTTGGATTTGCTTTTAGGTTAAAAAAGTTGTCTTTTCCGTAGAAATATTCTTTTGCAAAATCAGATTTAACAGCTTTGCTTTTTGCCAGATTCCATTGTTTTTTAGCTTCTTTATCTCTGATAAACTGGAATAATTCTTTTTGCTGTGTTTTTAGAAATGAATCTTTTTCCGGTGTTTTTTCTTTTTTAGTTCCTTTGTTAAAGTTGGTGATTTGCAAAACCGTTCCTTCTTTAGTATTGTATTTAAAGATATTATCATTTTGCTCAAAGAACAGAACTCCGGCAGTTGCACCTAATTCCAGATTTGAAACCGGAGTACTTTGCTGAATAATTTTCTTAGTTGTTTTAATACTAATGGAGTATGAATACAAAGCTCCTTTCTCTGTATAGTAAACGATATCTGAATTTGGTTTTCTTTTAAAATCAAGTTTAGAAAAAGCCGCTTCTTTTGGCTCAACCAAAACTGGTTTCGCAGCTCCTTTTTGCCAGGAATAAGTACTTGCTCCTAAATCGTCTGTTGGGTTCCACTCAAAATAAACTTTTTTACCGTCTAAAGACCAGCGCCCGTTTGTTGGTTGATTTCCAATAAAAGATTCGCCTTTCATTATTTCTTCTAATTTCAATGTCTGGCTTTTGCCTGTAATCGAAAAAATCAAAAAGGCAAGGATAAAAATGTTTTTTGTCATAGCATTAGTTTTTTTGAGAAAACAAAAATACACTTTGAAAATTATTAAAAAAATGTTTTTGCTATTTGCTTGCGAAATTCTTTGCCAATTATTCATCTAACAAAAAAAATCCTTGAAGTATTATCTTCAAGGATCTTATTTTTATCAAAAGTCTAAAATTTTAATTTTAAGCTCGTGTAAACATTTACAATTTATTGGTACAGTTTTATTCGCTGGCAACAAATTCTTTGTTTAAAATTTTTGTGGCAAGATAATGGGCTACACCATCCTCGGCATTTGTTTTAATAACTTCTAAATGAGGCAGCGTTTCTTTTAATGAAGCCGGTGCGTTCCCCATGATTAATCCTTT
Source organism: Flavobacterium chilense (assembly GCF_001602525.1). Taxonomy (GTDB): domain Bacteria; phylum Bacteroidota; class Bacteroidia; order Flavobacteriales; family Flavobacteriaceae; genus Flavobacterium; species Flavobacterium chilense. The sequence goes on along the minus strand of NZ_LSYT01000001.1, from coordinate 189,716 downwards.
TCCGGAGGCTGACAACATTTGAACATCATTAAAGCCATCACCAAAAGAAATCGCCTGATCTAAAGTAAAACCGGCTTTTTCTAATACCATCTCGATTGCAACTGCTTTATCGATCGTTTTATCCATGAATTCTAAACAGGTTGGCAAGCTAAAAGCATGATGCAAATGTTCTGATGAATTGGCTAAAATGGCATCTTTTAGTTTCACTAATTTTTCATGATTGTCGCAGGAGAAGAAAATTTTAATTGCTCCAAAATCTTCCAGTTTTTTGTAATCAACCAATTCCGGACGGTATTTTAATTCAGCCTGAAATGCGTTTAATCTTTCGTTTACTCTGTTGGTCTGCCAAACGTTTTCCTTAAATAAAACCACTGTAATTTCAGGGTCAATCTCTACATTTAATGCTGCTTTAACCACATCGCTGTCTAAATTAAAAGAAAATAATTCTTCTTTTTCTGGTGAATGAATTCTGGCTCCGTTTGAACTTACCAGATAAACGGGAACTTCCAGCGTGTCAATAATAGCCATAGCATCAAGATGATGGCGGCCTGTAGCAACAACGATAAGGTGATTTTGATTGTGAAGTTCCTGAAAAATGGATTTGGTGTATTCTGAAATTCTGTGTTGAGGGTTGAGTAAGGTTTCGTCTAAATCACTTACTACAACTTTTATATTTTTAAGTTTTGTCATCTTAATCGTCAAATATTTGTAAGTTGCAAATTTACGGGTTTAAGACCAGTTGAGCAAAGATTACACATCCTGAAAACCTAAAATGACGCAAGTTTATTATATATTTAACTATTTCATTAAGTATTGTGTTTTAAATTTTAATAATTCCGGATTTATACAAATTCAATGCTTTCTTAATAATTAGCTCTATTTTTTCTAATGGTAAATCTTCATCAGCATTGAGCATCATAATTTTCATTCTGGAACGGCTTTCCTGAATTAAAAAAGGTTCATCAAAATGTTTCCCCTCTACAATTCCAATATAAGGCTGTTTGATTTTTTTATGAATCCAGAGATAGCAGAACATTTTTCCTTTATAAGAAAAAAAAGGCATTCCGTATTTTAGTTCATTTGTAATATTATCATCTTGTTTTAAGATAAGATCACGCAAAGCAAGAAATGTCTCTTTTATGGGATTTTCTTGATTATAGTAGAAATCATGTAATTGTTTCATAAATTGTCATAATTTATTTTTCTCTTACATCAATATAAAAAATTCCACAGTCATTAGGATCTTGGTCAGGTACTTCGAAATCATTTCCAGCATATTTAAAGCTTAATTCAAATGTTTTTGTATGCTTTTTATCATTAAAATCTCTATAGTTAATTTTAAAAATAGGTTTTGGCATTTCTAAGAATTCTTCATAAACTAATTCTTTGTTTACTCCCACATTTATTTTATGCTTTAGAACAGTGTAATAAATATGACAATCCATGATTATTCTTGGTACTGTTTGACCTTTTCCATTTTCCCCATTACTCTCTGGCAATAAATAGTCAATACTTTGTTGTCTAGCTAAAGATTCAGAATCAAAAAATATCCAAACATCTTTTGCTTCATCTCTAAAATAAAACCCTTTATGATCTTCTTCAAACTTGAAATTATCTGGAAACATTTGCTTTAATATTTTAGATGCTTTTTTATAATCAAATTCCCAATGTCCCTCAACATATTTCGCTGTGCCAAAACCTATATTCTGCAACAAGTAATACACAGAAATATGCTTCTGAACTTCTTTTTTTTCTTTCTGATCATTTCTTGAATATTTGCATGTTTTGAATGCAAAATTATTTTTTTTACTCAGAAATTTATCAGCAAAGAAAAATGCTACAAAACTATCTAAAATGATTTCAGGTTTATAAGAACTTAATCTTTGTTTTTTTACTTGGAATATTGCTATTATTGCTATAATGGCAGTGAAAAATGTTGCCAAATTAGCTAGAATAGAAATTACATCTTTTGTATTGGATAAGTCAAAATTAATCACAGTGTAAATATTTAAATTATTAAAAAATTGATTAAAAAAATATTCGTTTTATACCTTTCTAAAAAAGAACAGATATAAAACGAATATTAATAAATGTTAAAACACATTTCACGATTTACATTTAACATTTCACTAAAATAAAACTTAATCGTGATTTTCAATTTGCTTGTAAGCATCGATTACCTTTTTGACTAATCTGTGACGAACAATATCTTTATCATCCAGATAAATAATTCCGATACCTTCAATGTCTTTAAGAACCAAAATAGCTTCTTTAAGACCAGAAATAGTACGTCGTGGTAAATCGACCTGCCCGGGATCTCCTGTAATCATAAACTTCGCGTTTTTTCCCATACGGGTTAAAAACATTTTCATTTGTGAATGTGTGGTATTCTGGGCTTCATCGAGAATTACAAAGGCATTGTCAAGTGTTCGCCCACGCATAAATGCCAAAGGCGCAATCTGAATAATTCCTTTTAAAATGTAATCTTCGAGTTTTTCGTTGGGTAACATGTCGCGCAAGGCATCATAAAGAGGCTGCATATATGGATCCAGTTTTTCTTTCATATCACCGGGTAAAAAACCAAGGTTTTCACCTGCTTCTACCGCCGGACGGGTTAGTATGATCCTTTTTACTTCTTTGTCTTTAAGAGCTTTTACTGCCATTGCAACACCCGTATAGGTTTTTCCTGTTCCAGCGGGTCCTATTGCAAATACCATATCATTTTTTTTAATGGTATCAACCAATAGTTGCTGGTTTGGCGTCATGGCTTTAATAATTTTACCGCCAACTCCGTGAACTAATATTTTGTCATGATCGTATGCTTTTTTTTCATCCTGACCATCACTCATAATTACGCGTTCTATTACATTATCATCAATGTTGTTGTATCTGGTAAAATGAAGCATGAGCCTCTGAAATCTCTTTTCGAATTCATCTAAAACTTCTTTTTCGCCAAAGGCTTTTAAAGTTGTCCCTCGCGCTACGATTTTAAGCTTCGGGTAGTACTTTTTAATTATTTCAAGATGAGAATCCTGCGCGCCCCAAAAGTCTTTTGGAGCGATGTCTATTAGCTCGATAATTCTTTCGTTCAAATGAGATAAATTTAAATTAAAAATAAATTTGTTTTGTAAATCTATTGCTGTCGGGTATTTTTTATAAGTCACAGTTTTTAGTCGCAGTCACACTTTTAAGTATCGATTAAAATCTCTTTTTGTTAAAAGACTGAAAACTGAAACTGAAAACTTAGACTACTATATATTTTATCGCAATTTGTCTTTTGTTTCTTTCAATTTGCATTTAGTATTCTTAGATTTGCATTTCTCAAATTTAATGAAAATTAGATTTAAATACTACCAATAGTTATAAACAAAATGATGTCAATAATTACCCTTACTACTGATTACGGCTTAAAAGACCACTTTGTTGGTTCGCTGAAGGGTAAAATTCTTTCTGAACTTTCAGATGCAAGAATCATTGATATTTCGCATGACATTGATCCATTTAACACTGCCGAAGCAAGTTACGTTATTGGTGCTTCTTATTTAAGCTTCCCAAAAGGAACTGTTCATCTTATTGGTGTCGATATTGAACGCAACAAAGAAAACCAGCATATAGCCATGCAATGGAACGATCATTACTTTATATGTGCTGATAATGGTATCTTAAGTATGCTTACGCAGAAAATCGTTCCGCAAAAAATTGTCGCTATCAATATACACGATCGTTTTCCTGCTGAATCCAGCGATTTGGACATTTTTATACAAGTTGCCTGCCATATTGCAAAGGGCGGATTACTGAATGTAATTGGTAAAGAAATTCCATCGGTTAAAGAAGTAACCGAATTACAGCCGGTTGTCGCCGCAGATGGAAACTCCCTAAAAGGATATGTGATTTATATCGATCATTTTGGAAACGTGATCACGAATATTTCTAAAAAACAATTTCTGGAAATTTCGCGTGGACGTCCGTATGAAATTGTGATGAAACCAAAAAGCATTAAAACCATTTTGCCTAATTATTCGGCTATTGCTACTTCTGAAAAATATCCAATTAAAACGTATGAGGGCGAAAAACTGGCTATTTTTAACGAAGCGGGTTTTCTTGAAATTGCCATTTTTAGAAGTAATCCATCAAAAGTAGGTTCTGCAAATAGTTTATTAGGACTGAATTATCGAGATGTGATTACGATTCAGTTTTTATAGAAATAGCCCACAGATTTAACTGATTAAACTGATTTTAATTCGTCTTTTTTATCATTTCGACGAAGGAGAAATCTCCACGAGTAGCTCTACAAAGATTGGCGCCATTTTTTGCGGAGTTTCTTGCGAAGATTTCTCCTTCGTCGAAATGACAATATTGTCTAAAAAACTATTAAAAATTTTTATAAAAACAACAATCAATTTTGGTACTTTTGCGCACCTGTAAGACTTTAGATATTCAAAAAATCTAAACGCTACAATCAGAAATCTAAAATTACAAATATGTTCGTTAGAATTGTAAAAATGAGTTTTCATGAAGACAAAATCCCGGATTTTCTGGAGAATTTTGAATCAGTGAAAGATAAAATACGAAATGCAGAAGGAAATCGTTTTTTAGAATTGTATCAGGATAAAAATAATAAATGCATATTTTTTACATACAGTTATTGGGAAACCGAGCAAGATTTGGAAAATTACAGACAATCTGAGCTTTTTGATACGGTATGGAGTTTTACAAAGAAATTATTCAATGCAAAACCTGAAGCGTGGAGCGTTGACAAATTGGTTAGTTTAAATTAGTTTCATGTTTCAAGTTTCACGTTTAGCGAGTAACTTGAAACATGAAACTTGAAACAATAAAAAACAAAAACACAAATGAAATCAATCATTTTAAGAGAGATAAAATCCTTTTTTGGTTCTCCTATTGGCTATCTGGTCATTGCTGTTTTCTTAATTAGCAACGGGCTATTTTTATGGGTATTTGAAGGAGATTACAATATATTAAATACAGGTTATGCTGATTTGACTCCGTTTTTCACTTTAGCCCCATGGATTTTAATTTTCCTGATTCCGGCTGTTACCATGAGAAGTTTCTCTGACGAAAAAAAACAAGGCACGCTGGAGTTGCTTTTAACCAAACCATTGTCAATTTGGGAAATTGTAAACGGTAAATTTTTAGGTTCGCTCCTTTTAATTGTTTTAGCCATAATTCCAACATTTATATATGTAAAAGTAATTTCAAATTTAGGCTCTCCTGAAGGAAATATTGATATGGGAAGTACTATTGGTTCTTATTTTGGATTATTATTTCTGATCGCTTCTTATTCTGCAATTGGAATTTTTACTTCTACCCTGTCCGAAAATCAAATCGTAGCTTTTATCATTGCAGTTTTCCTGTGTTTTATTTTTTATTTTGGATTTGAAGGTCTGGCTTCATTAATTCCGGGACAGTCCAGTATTATATCGGCATTTGGTATGCAGGATCATTTTAAAAGTATGAGTCGGGGCGTTATTGATACTCGCGATGTTATTTATTTTTTAAGCATCACAGTATTATTTTTGTCTTTTACTGTTTATCAATTAAAATCTTTTAAAGCGTAATGAAAGCATCTACTCAAAAAAATATCAAAACATTAGGTATTACTGTTTTTGTTTTAATCGTTTTAAATGTATTGGGAAGTTTATTTTTCCACCGATTTGATTTAACAAAAGACAAACGATATACTTTATCCGAAACCTCTTTGCAAATTGTAAAACAGGTTAAAAACCCTTTATCCATCAAAATCTACATGCAGGGTGATCTTCCGCCAGATTTTAGACGTTTACAGCAGGAAACCAAACAATTACTCGAAGAATTTCAGGCTTATAATAGCAATATTGTTTTCGAATTTGTTAATCCTCTTGAAAACGAAGACGAAAGCATGGATATGATAAAATCTTTGTATCAAAAAGGTCTTACTCCAATAAACATTACAGTTGACGATAAAGGAAAGCAATCTCAGGCTATGGTTTTTCCGTGGGCAATTGCAGTTTACAACAACAAAGAAGTCAATATTCCTTTATTGAAAAATATAATGGGCGCTTCGACTACCCAAAAAGTAATTGGATCTATTCAGCATTTAGAATATTCGATTGCCGATGCGATCAATAAAATCAGCAAAGACAAACAAAAGAAGGTTGCTATTATAAAAGGAAATGGAGAATTAAGTGAAATTCACATTGCCAAATTATTGAGACAAATTCGCGAAAGCTATTACATTGGACCTTTTACATTAGACTCAGTAGCTAAAAATCCAAACGGAACTTTAGAGGCGCTAAAAAAATACGATTTAGCAATTATTTCAAAACCTACTGAAACTTTTTCTGACGAAGAAAAACAAGTTCTGGATCAGTACATCATGAATGGTGGTAAAACGTTATGGTTAATCGATCAGGTTGCGGCTGATATGGACAGCTTATACAATCAGGCGGGCGCAACTTTAGCGTATCCGAGAGATCTGAATCTGAATGATATGTTCTTTAAATACGGATTCAGAATCAATCCTGACCTGGTAAAAGACGAAAACGGAAGTCCAATAAAATTAGCTACAGGCGAACAAGGCAGCGCAACACAATACCAGGATTTTATCTGGAAATATGCTCCGCTGGTTCAGCCAACAAGTCAGCATCCAATTGTAAAAAATCTAGGCGGAATCAGATTTGATTTTGCAAGTCCGATTGACACTCTTAAAAACGGAATCAAAAAAACAGTTTTACTGCAATCGTCTCAATATTCGAAAGTAATTGGAACTCCTGCCGAAATCAATTTAAATATTGTAACCGAGAAAACTTCTCCTCAGGATTATTTAAATAAAGGAAATATTCCACTTTCTGTTTTATTAGAAGGCTCGTTTCATTCGGCTTTCGAAAATCGTGTATTGCCTTTTAAAGAAAATTCATTTTTGGCAAAAGGAAAAGCTAACAAAATGATTGTGATTGCTGATGGTGACCTGGCGAGAAATCAATTAGACAAAAACATGATGCCTGTCGAACTGGGCTACGATCAGCGCACCGGAAACTTATACGACAACAAAGATTTTATGATGAATTGTATCAATTATTTGTTGGACGATACAGGACTTATTAACATTAGAAGTAAAGATGTTAATCTGCCATTATTAGACAAAGAGAAAGTTTACGAAAATTATAGTCTGACGCAATTCATAACTATCGGACTTCCAATTCTAATTTTATTGATTTTCGGATTCGTATTTACTTACCTACGAAAAAGGAAATACAGTAAATAGATGTTAATAAAAAAATTGCGAAACTAAGATTGTTTACGATATATTTGTAATCCGTATGTTTAGCTTCTAAATACTCAGGAATACAACAAAAAATAAAACAAAAGAGATGAAATTTATAGTATCGAGTTCGTACTTATTAAAACAATTACAAGTTTTAGGTAGTGTAATCAACAGTAACAATACGTTGCCTATTTTAGATAACTTTTTATTTGAACTAGACAATAATGAGTTGACAGTTTCGGCTTCGGATCTTGAAACTACCATGTCTGCTACATTATCAATTGATTCTACAAGTAAAGGAAGTGTTGCTGTACCTGCTAAACTTTTGCTTGAAATTTTAAAAACGTTTCCGGAACAACCTTTAACTTTTACAGTTGAAGAAAACAATACGGTTGAGATTAGTTCAAATTCTGGAAAATATGCTTTAGCCTATGCTGCAGGAGAAGAATTTCCTAAATCAGTAAGTCTTGAAGATCCTTCGGTAACTTTGGTTCCTGCTGATGTTTTGGCAACTGCAGTAAGCAAAACTATCTTTGCTGCCGGAAATGATGATTTACGTCCGGTAATGTCAGGGGTTTTCTTCCAGTTTTCACCAGAAGGATTAACTTTTGTTGCTACAGATGCTCATAAATTGGTAAAATATGCCCGTACAGATGTAAAAGCATCTCAGGTTGCTGATTTTATTATGCCAAAAAAACCTTTAAATATTTTAAAAAGTATTTTAGGAACTTCTGATGCTGAAGTAAAAATTGAATACAACGATTCGAATGCGACTTTCTCATTTGATAACTATATTTTAATGTGTCGTTTGATTGATGGAAAATACCCAAACTACGAAGCGGTAATTCCAAAAGAAAATCCAAACAAATTAATGATTGACCGTTCTTTGTTTTTAAGTTCAGTTAAGCGTGTTGCGATTTTCTCTAACAAAACGACTCACCAAATTCGTTTAAAAATTGCCGGAGCTGAATTGAATGTTTCTGCAGAAGATATCGATTACTCTAACAAAGCAGAAGAAAGATTAACTTGTGATTACCAAGGAGATGACCTTCAAATTGGTTTTAACTCTCGTTTTTTAACCGAAATGCTGACCAATCTGCAATCAGACATGATTATGTTAGAAATGTCATTACCAAACAGAGCTGGAATTCTTACTCCAGTTGATGGTTTAGAAGAAGGAGAAACTGTTACCATGCTGGTAATGCCTGTAATGTTAAATAGTTAACATCAAAACTTCTTTTTGTTACAGGGATTTTTTTTAATTTCGAATTAAAGACATATCATTGTAAAAAAAAATATCGCTATTAACCAACCATTTTTTATACCTAGAAACCGCAATTCTTTTTTTAAGATTTGCGGTTTTTTATTTGAGGTGTTTTTTATTTTTAAATCAATCAAAACAATAATCTAATTCAGAATACATTAAGATGATCGATAAAGATATTTTTTTGCAATTTATAAGTAATAATTTCAGTCATGATCAATTATATATAGAGAAGTTCAGACCCGAATTATGGTTTGTAGATATCGATTGTTTTCCAAATAAACCTTATATACTCGCTATATCTATTCTGGATGAAGAAATTCGATTTTCTACAATAGACAGAGAACCTGTTTTAGACTTTTCTTTATATGATTTTATATTCCAAGAAAACAAAGAAGCAGAGCTGTTTATTGAAAAAATTATACACGAGAAAAGTTTTCCTTTTCATCTCAAACAATAATTCTACTGTGATTTGTTCTATTTCACCTTTTGAAATATTTGCCTTCCTCCACAATTAAATACATAAGAATCAGTATGTTTTTTCTTTTACAGGTTTCAGATTGAAATGCGATTAGAATTGTGTTAATTTGCAAAGAACACAAAGTTTTTTTTAGTTCCCAGGGCTTTATAAAAACCGCAAAGCACACAAAGTTTTGTGTAAAAACTTTGTGTGCTTTGCTTACCTTTGTGCACTTTGCGGTTAAACAACACAATGCAGAAAACCTGAAACCTAAAACAAAGAAAACCTGAAACAAATTTTTCTTATTTTTGCACTATGAAAATAGAAATTTGGTCGGACATCATGTGTCCGTTTTGTTATATCGGAAAAAGACAACTGGAAACAGCTTTAGCTGAATTTCCAAATAGTGAATTCGAAATCGAATGGAAAAGCTTCCAATTAGATCCTACGATCACTCCACAATCAGGAAAAGATGTTTATACGTTTTTAGCGGAACGAAAAGGCATGTCTCTTGAACAATCCATAGAAATGCATAAAGGTGTCGCAGAACGCGCAAAAAGCGTTGGTTTGGACTATCATTTTGACAAAGCTGTTATTTCAAATTCTCTGACTGCACACAGAATTATTCATTTGGCTAAAAAGAATAATTTAGGAGATGAAATGGAAGAAATTTTCTTTAAAGCTTATTTTACCGAAGGAAAAGACTTAAATGACTCTAAAATTTTGATTGAACTTGGTGTTCAGGCAGGTTTAGATTCAAAAGAAGTAGAAGAAGTAGTAAATAATGAAAATCTTTACTTAAACGATGTTCATTCTGATATTCATGAAGCAAATCAGATTGGTGTACAAGGAGTTCCGTTTTTTGTTTTCGACAGAAAATATGCGGTTTCAGGTGCGCAGCCAGTTGAGGCTTTTGTGAATACTATTAAGGAAGGGCTGAAATAATAACATAATTTTATCATCCTGACGAAGGAAGGATGACAAATTGAAGGAAAAACCTGAACGCTCTTCGACTTCGTTCAGAGTGACAAGCTAATAAATCGTATTCATAATTGTAGAATAGTTTCTTCTAAATGAAAACGTATGCCCTAGCCCTGATAGAAGTGGAAATCCTTTTGTGGCGGGGTTCGCCACAAAAGATTGGAACGGATAGCAGGAAATAGCTCCTGATTCAAAAAAATTAAATTCCAAATTCCAAATTCCAGAAAATCTAAAATCTAAAATCCTAAATAACTCCCATTTTTTGCATTAAGAAAGTAGCACTTTTATTTTTACAGATTCCGTTACGAAGTTTGTAATCGAAATGAAGTTCGTTGTTTTGAATTTCTACCTCAAAACATTGATTGGTTAAAATATCAGGAAATTCGTTTGTCGTTAAACAAACTTCGATATCGTGTGTGGCGATGGCACCAATGGCTTTCTTAGCGATTATCTTTTTAACAACTTCAATTGTTCCGTTACGTTTGTCATCAGAGTTTGTTCCTCTTAAAATCTCATCTAATAAAACAAAAGCCGGCTGATCCTCCAATGCATCCATTATTTGTTTTAAACGCTTAATTTCGGCAAAGAAATACGATTCACTATCCGCTAAGGAATCGGACAAACGCATTGAAACTAAAACTGGAAGTGGATGTATATTAGCTTTTGAAGCACAAACAACTGAGCCTGCTCCGCCTAAAACCATATTAATCCCTAAGCTTCTTAAAAAAGTACTTTTTCCGGACATATTAGAACCGGTCAAAATCATAAATGATTGGGGATAAAAATGGGTGTCATTCCCCACTCTGGTTACAGGATTAAGCAAAGGATGACTTAAATCTGAAAAGCCAATTTTATATTCTGAATTGATTTCCGGAAAAACAAAATCAGAATTATTATAAGCCAGATTAGCAAAACTGTTTAAGGCTTCAAATTCTCCAATAATAGCAATCCATTTTTCAAGTTCAGTCGAATAATTCTCTTTCCATTTTAAAAGTGCTCTGAGAACGTGAAGATTAAACAAAAACGTTCCATTGAAAACAATTGCAGTTACAAAATTATTTATGGTATCCATTCTCGAAAACAACTCTGATAAATCTTTTAAATGCTTGCTTGCTGTAGCATTTTTAAAAACAAGCTGCTGCTGTAAATCGGTTAATTTCCTGGATTGAAATGTTTCGTTTTCAATTTTCTGAACTAATAAACTGTATTGTTTGATGATTTTATCGACATTATCTGCTTTGGCAATTTCAGATTGAATTCGCTTAAATGACTGCCCTAAAACTATCAGGTTTGCAATAAAAATATAAGTTAGATAAGATAATAAAATCGTTTTTGAAGTAATAAAATAGCCTGCCAAAAAGCCAAAAAACAAAGTTGGAAGAACGACAGAAAGTAAAACTAAAACTTTAGGTAGAATATTATTTTTAAATGAATTCCAATGTAATAACGAGTCATAAGAGTTTTTACTGTCATTACTAATTACTGCCAAAGCCAGGAAATCCTGACGCCAGTCGATTTTAGTTTTAAGCTCGTTGATGGCTTCCTGATTTTGCAGAATAGTTTCATTAGACGACAGGTTTAATAATTGACTGGCTAATGTTTTTTTTCCGACAAAAGTGGCTGTTCTGTTTATATTTTGAAATAAGGAATGATCTCCAAAAATATCCAGATCGTAAGCGTATGGATGATGGAAATCATTGAATTCAATTCCGTTTTCAAAAGGGATTTTTTCTCTTTTCAAATACGCAATTTCATTCTGGTTAATTTTTAAGATGGCTGTTGTAAGTTCTTTTTGAAAGGACAATCGGGAATGAACTCTCATTAAAAAAAGAAAACCAACAAAAGACAGAAAAGCAAAAACTACATAAAGGATTTCATTGGTTTTTATGTAGTTAAACATCAAAAACAAACAAAGAAAAACACTTAAAAGCCGCAGTATACTTATGCTATTGTATCTTTTATTGATTTTACTAAAAATTGCAGTATAGTGTTTAACCTTATTTTGATATGCTTCCATTTTTTTAATTTGAATGAAATACAAATATAGGTTTTACACTTTCATAATTGCTATTGTAATACGATAGATTTTATTCGGTTTCATGCATAACCAAAACCGGAATTGAAACTTCTTTTGCTATTTTTTTTGTAAAACTTGATTCGAATAAACTTTCAAAGAAAGATCTTTTATGCGTAATAGTAGTTAGCACATCTACATCTTTGTACAATATAAAATCAAGAATGGTTTCTTTGACTTCATCACTTGGCAATACCAAAAACTCTACATTTTCATTGGCAAACTCTTTTTCCCATTCTTTAATTGTTGCTTCTGAAACATCTGAATTTGAAGTTTTAACATACAGGCTTTTTACCTTTGCATTTGTCTTTTTAGCAATTGCTAAAACTTTTCTAAGTTCGGCTTTGTCTTTCTCACGGTAACGGGTTGTAAATCCGACCACTTTTATTTTTTTGAATTTTGCATCAGCAGGAATACATAAAACCGGAACTTTTACTTCTGAAATTACTGAACTTGTATTCGATCCGAAGAAGAACTTTGTCCAGTCTGTAACTCCTGATGTTCCCATTATAACAAAATCAATATGATCTTCTTCTACTGCATTTTTTAAATTATAGATTAAATCACCATCCATTAAACGGTGTTTTATTACAATATCATCTAGTTTTCGCTCTTCAGCAATAGCTCTTAATTTTGGAATTTCATCTTTGAACATTTCAAATTTTGCCAATTCTATAGAACTGTAAATTGCAGCATAATTTTCCGGAAAAAACTGGCTGTCGTAAACCGGAATCTCAAAAGTATGTAACAAAACAAGTTCGGCGTTGACAATTTTAGCAAATTCCAAAGCGTGTACAAATGCATTTGTGGCAGCTTCAGAAAAATCGGTTGGAAATAATATTTTTTTCATTTTGATTCGGATTTAGAAGTTATTCTCTCAAATTTAATCATTCTAAAAACAAAACAAACTGATAATTATCAGTATTTTAACATTTAATATTTTCTTAATAAATGATTATTTTAAGCGCTGCTAAAATATCCTGAGCACAACTTGACCTACACAACTTTATGGCTTTTTTTATACCTTTGCACCATGATAAATCAAGATTCTATAGTTGCACTGGCAACTCCATCTGGAGCTGGAGCCATTGCTGTCATTCGTATTTCAGGAGCTGATGCCATTTTAATAGGAAACTCCGTTTTTAAGTCTGTCAAAAACAAAGATTTAACGAAGCAAAAAACACATACTTTGCATCTGGGTCATATTGTGGATAGCCAAAAAACACTGGATGAAGTTCTGGTTTCTGTTTTTAAAGGTCCTAACTCTTATACCGGCGAAGATACGATTGAAATTTCCTGCCATGGCTCTACTTATATTCAACAGCAGATTATACAGTTGTTATTAAGAAAAGGCTGCAGAATGGCTGATGCCGGAGAATTTACGCTTAGAGCTTTCCTGAACGGAAAACTTGATTTATCTCAGGCTGAAGCTGTAGCCGATTTGATTTCGTCTGATAATGAAGCTTCTCATCAAATTGCCATGCAGCAAATGCGCGGTGGTTTTAGTAATGAAATTGCCAAATTACGTGAAGAACTTTTAAATTTTGCTTCTTTGATTGAACTGGAATTAGACTTCGCCGAAGAAGATGTAGAGTTTGCTGACAGAACACAGTTTCATGAATTGTTAAACCGAATTGAATTTGTTTTAAAACGTTTAATTGACTCGTTTGCTGTTGGAAATGTGATTAAAAACGGAATTCCGGTTGCGATTGTTGGTGAACCAAATGTTGGTAAATCGACTTTGTTAAATGCTTTATTAAACGAAGAACGTGCCATTGTATCGGACATTGCAGGAACAACCCGTGATACGATTGAAGATGAATTGGTGATTGGCGGAATTGGTTTCCGTTTTATTGACACTGCCGGAATTCGTGAAACTAAAGATGTGGTAGAAAGCATTGGAATCAAAAAAACCTTCGAAAAAATCGATCAGGCACAAGTTGTAATTTATTTGTTTGATGGTTTAAAGTTTCAGGTTTCAAGTTCTGAATTTGTTTCTGAGATTGAACAAATCAAGAATAAATATCCCCTAAAGCCTTTAGTAATTGTAGTGAATAAAAAAGATATTTTATCTGTTAATGAAGTTTCTAATATTACAACTAAGCTTGAAAATTTAAATGCAAAACTGCTATTAATTTCGGCTAAAGAAAAAATTGGTGTTGACGATTTAAAGAATGAACTACTTTCTTTTGTTAATACGGGAGCTCTTCGTAACAATGAAACAATTGTAACCAATACAAGACATTACGACTCTTTATTAAAAGCTTTGGATGAAATACAAAAAGTTAAATTTGGTCTTGAGACTAATCTTTCAAGTGACTTAATTGCACTTGATATTCGTGAAGCTTTATATCAATTTGGGCTTATCACGGGACAAGTTTCTAATGATGAATTACTAGGGAATATTTTTGCTAATTTCTGCATCGGGAAATAGAGCAATAAAAACACTACAGAATAAATACAACAAACGAGTTAACATATTTTCAAAAAGTATTTTAGCTCGTTTATTTTTTGTGATTCATTTGATGCTAGAAATCAATTGAGTAAACAAGCAATTGAGCTTTTAATCCTTATTTTTACAATGAGAAACAACTTATAATTTTCTGATATTGAAAAATCAAAACCATACTATTCAACAGTTTGAGCTTTCGCCACATGCGAAGGCAGGAATTATTATAGTAAAAATGGAAGATCAGAACGTTGAAGAACATGATATTTCTAAACCGCATCGGGATAATCATTGTCAATTGATGTTAGCGCTAAGCGGGACATACAAATTAAATATTGATTTTGTAAATGTTGAATTTTCCGGACCAGCACTATTATGTGTATTTCCAGAACAAGTACATCACATTATAGATGTAAAATCCCCGAAAGGATGGATGATTAGTTTTGACACATCACTTGTTAACAAGGAAGTATTTCAGCTTTTAGAAAATAAAATCGGGAATCCTTTTTTACTTCAGCAAGAGTCTGTTTTTTTACAACAGCTTAGTATTCTAATGGATTTAATTGAAAACATACAATTAGAGAACACCAATAACTACACTCAAAAAAGTATTCATTCTTTATTAAATGGGCTTTTAAGTCTAATTGCCGGAAAGCTTGTTTCAAATTTACTGATTGGTAAAGAGCCCGAAAACCGAAGTATTATAATCAAGGAAGCTTTTATAAACCTGACTAAAGAACATTTCAAAACATGGAAACAGCCTGCACAATATGCTTCGGCACTTTCTATTTCTGTTTCTCATTTAAATGATACGGTAAAATCATTAACAGGAAGTCCTGTATCTGTTCATATTCAGGAAGCTTCTATTATGGAAGCCAAAAGACTGCTTTATTTTACAGATAAAAACGTCAGGGAAATAGGTTATGAAGTGGGTTATGACGAACCTGTTTATTTTGGAAAACTCTTTAAAAAAATAACGACACTTACTCCTCTTGAATTTCGGAAAAAATTCCGTGATTAGAACTATCCTTCCCTTTATTGAAACTACATTAGAGCGCTGTCTTGCTCTTAATTTTGCATAGTAATTAATAACTAAATGATATGCAAAACGAAATCAACATTCCCATCATACTTGATGCGGTACGAAAAGTAGGCAGTACCTTTTTAAAAGAATACAAACAAAATGTCCTGCCGCAAAATATGAACGATCTCCTAAAACAATTAGAAGATATTGATATTCTGTGTCTTGGTTCATTGAAAACAGATTTAGCTGCGGAATTTCCGAATACACCCTGGCACATCGGAGACGAATTTGACACTGATTCACAAAGAAATCCTGCTGATCATGAAGAATACTGGCTTTGTGATGCCATGGATGGTGCTATACAATATCTTCAGCATATTCCGGGATGGACAATAAATCTGGTACTTGTACGTCATGGAAAACCTTTCTTTTCTGTAATTTATGATCCTTTGGCCGATGAAATGTTTTGGGCAAAAGATGGTGAAGGGGCTTATATGAATGATAAAGTACTGGAGCTTAGCCGTAAAACAGATTTGGCAATTATGCTGGCTGTTTTTGAGTACGGACATCAGGATAAATCTGATAATTCATTGAATGAAAAAATTGGTTCTACAATAACAAAACTGCTCGATAATTTTGGGATTGTTCGAAATTACGGACCACACGGCTTACAATTAGCTTATGTTGGTGCAGGAAGAATCGATTTGTTTGTACAGGAAGATATCGATACTTATAATTGGATGGCGGGATTACTTATAGCGAAAGAAGCGGGCGCAGAAATCCTGACAACAGAAGGAACTCCATGGAAATGGGGAAGCGAAAGTTTATTGGTTGCTCAAAAAAGTATTACTGAAAAATATCTACAAATTAAATCATGAAGATGAACATAGCCATTATAGGAGCCGGTGCGGGAATTGGATTAGAATCTGTGAAACAAGCACTTCAAAAAGGACATGTGGTAACAGCACTGTCTACGAATACAGATCAAATTCCAAATCATCCTAACCTTATTAAAATAAACGGAAGTGCTACATCGCCTATCGATTTGAGACAGGCTATAAAAGGTTCTGATGTTGTACTTATAACTGTTGGAACAAAAAATAAAAAGGCAACTACTCTGTTTTCTGACATTGCCAAAACGCTTATAAAGGTTACTGACGAATTAAATTATTCTTCGCCAGTTCTGGTAATTACAGGTTTTGGAGCCGGAGAAAGCAAAAAATATTTGAGCTTTTTTATGCGAGCGGTTATCTCTTTATTCCTTAAAGATCAGTATAACAATAAAACAGTAATGGAAGAATTAATTTCAAAAAGTGCCATTAAGTGGGAAATTATAAGACCAGGAATGCTTACAAATGAAAATAATGGTGCAGCATACAGCGTAATTTCAAAACTTCAAAAGGGAATAAAAGTTGGAAAGATTTCAAGAACGAATGTCGCGCACTTCTTAATTAATGAAGCCGAAAATCAAAAACTGCTTTATCAGTATGTAGCATTAACCAACTAGTTAAAATAAAAGAGATGGAATTTAACCTTCAGGCTCATCAGGATTTTCATAATAGTTGTATTGACAAACGCAAAGAATACAAAGCTCACTAGACTTTGTATTCTTTTTTAAACTATATCTAACTATAAAAATTCTGATGAACTTTTCGGTTGATTTTTTGTTGATGATTTTCTTAAATTATAAATATTTACTTTTAAAAACGGTTAGTTTTTCTCTTGTCATATCATTTATGGTATAAGAAATTCCACCCATTCCAAGACCAGAAGCATCTCTGCCACCAAACGGCATCCAATCTACCCTAAAAGCTGTATTATCATTCACCATAACAGCAGTAGCATTTAGTTTTTGAGCAACATCCAAAGCAATATCTATGTTTTTTGTAAAAACAGCTGCCTGAAAATGTACGTCTAAAGCATTAGCTTTTTTTATTGCTTCTTCTCTGTTTGTAAACGGATACACACATACAACGGGGCCGAAAATTTCATTAGTGGAAACTTTTGATTTTTCTGAAGGATTAAACAAAATTGTAGGCTGAAAAGTAGTATCCGAAATACGTTTTCCTCCGGCAATTAATTTAGCGCCCTCTCCTATTGCTTCGTTAACCCATTCTTCTACACGATTAACTTCTTTTGGGGTAATTAGTGAACCAACATCTGTTGTTTTGTCAAACGGATTTCCAACAATCAATTTATTAGTCGCCTCAGAAAACTCTTTTATAAAACGGTCACAAATTTCCTGATTTACATAAATTTTCTGAACTGAAACGCAAACCTGACCTGCGTGATAAAAACTTCCTTTTACCAAATCCGGAATCATTTCGCCAAAATCGGCATCACGCTCAACAATTACCGATGCTGCTCCACCATGTTCTAATGCACATCTGGTTCCCGGAGGCAATTTACTTTTTAAAGACCAGCCTACTTTTGCTGAACCTATAAAGGTTAAAAAATTAACCCTGGAATCAGTAACCAGCAATTCTGCCGTTTCATTATCACACAAAACGACTCGCAGCCATCCTTCGGGTAAACCTGCTTCTTTTAGAATATCTGCCAGCGCAAGACCAGATAAAGGTGTATTACTTGATGGTTTGAATATAACGGGACAACCTGCAGCAACAGCGGTAGCTATTTGATGCACGGCTAAATTTAACGGATGATTAAAAGCGCTAACTGCAACAACAACGCCAATAGGTTCTTTTAAAGTAAATGCAATTCTGTTTAGAGAAGCTTCTGTAAGCCCCATTGGAATTTGTTCTCCTTTTATCTGGGCTATATTTTCAGCTGCTAATTTTACCCCTTTAATCGCCCTAAGTATTTCTGCTTTAGTATCTTTATAAGGCTTACCTCCTTCGCTTATCGCTAAATGAATCAATTCTTCGCTTCTGTCATTCATTATAGAAGCTGTTTTTTCTAATATTTCAATTCTTTTAAAAGCAGGAATCCAATTTGACTGAGCTGCAAATAAATTTTGAGCGGTATCCAATATCGTATCAATATCTTTTTTACCGATCAAAGGCAATTCTTTTACCAGACTTTGATCGTAAGGGAATAGTATTTTTGTGGTCTTTTCCATAAATCTTTTGTTTTAATATATAAGCAAAAAATCACGTAATAATGATTTAAGGTCAATTTCTCGTGATTTGTTCTTTAAATTTAATTCAAATTATTGACCACCACAACGTTTTATATTAGTTTTCTCCGCTTTTCATAATTTACTTTTGCTTTTTTAAATGTATAAGACAAAAAGTATGAGGTTATTTGAAGAAATTAATCACTTGAAACTTTAAAACATTTACATGATTAAATGCTCATGCATTCCAAAATATGTCAATCGGGATTTTAAAAACTATCCAAGGTTAAAATATGACAATCAGGTAATTATACGTATAATTATAAAAATCAATTTAAATAAATTTGTCTGGATCAAACCTTTTCATTATAATTCAATTAAACAAAAGTATCAATCCAAATCTATAATTTTATGGGACAAGGCGGCTACTTAATGCTTAAAAACAGTACATCTTATCGATGGGTGAAAACTGATCATCATTCTTACCAAATGAAATCATGGGACAGTAAATTTCCAGGTATAATAGAGCCAGGCACTTCAGCCTCTATCTATATTGAATGGACTGAAGGCACTAAAAATAAAAAAGATGATTCAGGCGAAATTGATTATACTTTACAAGGAACCAATAACAAGTTTCAAATTCAGGCTCGTGCCAAAAATGGATTTGAAATTAAAGCCGCATTTCTACATATTCCCGGACTTGGTGGTGAGGTTTCACTTGGGTGGAATCATAACGGGGCAATATATTTCACTCTGATTGGGCAAAATCCAAAATTTAGTTTCATTGCCTCAAATCAGTCTCATCCAAATTGGATGGAATTTCTTCCTGATTCCTGTAGTATTGCTTCGCTTACGGTTCCCGGCACACACGACTCCTGTACATTTGGAATAAACGAAGGTTTGATAAAAGGACTTCCGAATGAAGTATTAGCAATGTTTCATACTGTCACGGCTCTTGCTGTACCTATCATTCTAGGACTAACCAAGTGCCAGGACTTGACTATAAGACAACAACTTGACCTTGGTATACGTTTTCTTGATATCCGAATACAAAAAAGTGGTAATAAACTTGAAGCTTATCATGGCGGTATACGCCTGCATATGAACTTCTCAGAAATCTTAACTGAATGTTACCGTTTTTTAGATCTTAATAAAAAAGAAACCATACTCCTGTCTGTGCAAAATGAAGGAAGCGGCAAAAATCCTATCAAGGATCTTGTTGAAGCAGAAATAAAGAAAAATATTAAGTATTGGGCTACACAGGAAAAAGGCACTGAAACAATTCCAAGAACAACCATACCTTCTCTTGGTCAGGTTCGTGGAAAACTTTTACTAATAAGACGATATTCATCTGATGAAGATTATGGGATAAATGCTTCAAGCTGGCCGGATAATTCAGACTACTTTGAACGTAAAATAAACAATATTGATGAAAAAATAGAGGTTCAGGATGCCTATAAAGTCGCTACTCTTTTTAACATTCATACTAAATGGGAAAAAGTTGAGAAACATTTTCAAAGATCTACAAGTCATCCTGATCATAAATCACTCTTTCTAAATTTTGCCAGTGGTTCGTCCACAGGAGCATATCCCTATACTGTCGCATATCAAGGTGACGGTGTGACTATTAAGGGGGTAAACAGCAGAATGCTGGAATATTTGAAAAATAATTATTACAAGCAGAAACTAGGTGTTATTCCCCTGGATTTTCCCGAAAAAACGACAAATTTGGTTACAGCCCTGATCAATTGCAATCCATTTTAATTTATTCTTTTCATTTTCAAAAATTTATAATCTTATTATTTTGTGCCAGATGCAACCTGTATTCGCGAATTCCAACTTTATAATTTAAATAAGGAACTCCCATTTTGTGGTTTTCTGCACTAATTTCATACATATATCGAATGTGACGTGCCAATTCTTTCCAGGCAAACCAAACAGAATGTTTAGGATCATAAATATGAGTTGGTTCACTTGCTGCTCCGTTAAGTTCTACGATTTGAAAATTTTCTCCTCTTTCTAATTCTTCAAAAGTGTTGTACATAATATCAAAACGTCCGAAATAAAATTCAGGGATTTGAAAGGCTATTTTATTAATCATGGCTGTTAATTTTGGGGTAATCAAATTACTGCCATCAAGAAATTTTGCTCCGCGTGCATGGTTTCCAAACGGAACTAAATTTATCATTTCACCATTTTGCAAAACCTGATGCAATTGTGTTCCATATTCCTGCTGTAATACTTCGAGCTGCAATTGAAATCTTGGTGTTTTACAAATCAAATCTTCAATCGTAGAAATTCCGTCACCGGTTACAATTAAAAATTCTTTAGAAACAATTCCTGTAATTTTGCCTTCTTTTTGATGTGGATGACGTACATAAAAAATACCTACTTCATTTTTAAACGGAATTAAATCCTGTATCAAAAAATCAAAGTTTGCTTTGTTTGCATATTCATTCAATTCATATACATTTTTGATTTTTTTTACACCAGAACCCCGCAAACCAATATCCGGTTTAGCAATCAGAGGAAAATAAACTCTGTTCTCAACTATCATACTTGCGATCTTTTTAAGATCTGTATTTTCCCTGATTAAAATGGTTTTTGGGTAATGTTCTTTGGGAAGCAAATCGTAAATCTTTTTTTTACTTTCCATGATAAAACCGCCATTTTTAATTTTGGGGTTAGAGGCATTAAAAAAGAATACAGATCTTGCTTTAATTGCATAATATGCCCAAAGAAAATAAATAGGAACATACAAAACCTGAAATGGCCAATACTCCCAATTGCTTACTTTATGGAAAAATAGTTTCATATTACTTGTTTTTAAATACTTAGAAATGATGTTGAAAAATCTTTTGTTTTAATCAAATCATGGTACGTCATAGTACATTTATTCTGCCTGATTACAACCTGTGTTACACTTAGTGTTTTTAAAGTATTTTCTCTGTTAATAATTAAGCCGTTTTCAGAATCATTACGTTGTGTGTTTCTATGAAAATCCAGCATATCCAGAGCTGTAATTTCATTCTTATCTTTCAAAAAATTAAAAAACCAATCTGAACGTCTTTTTCTAATTTCCTCAGGATATAAAGTAACTGACGACCAAATATAATTTTTGGTTTGATCCAGCAACTTCTTCCATTTAGAAAAACCATCCCAAATCAGTTCATACAATTCTTCTTTCTGGTACAAGACTAATGTAAATGGCTCAATGTGATCGAGATTAATTTCATTCCAAAAATCCTTTGGAGACAAACCAGAAATAATATCCAGAGCAATCAATCCGCGGCTTTTTCTATAAAGAGAGGCAGGATTGTGTTTTTTTATTCCGCCATTCAAAAGAACCAGTGCAACTCCATTTTCATCTACTGCAAACCAGGTTCCCCCTGCTTTTGAATCTTTTGGATAGGTTATATTTTTGCCATTCAGGCAATAATTTCTTGGGGCAAGGGCTTCAGGGCGAATTACTTTTTCGTCCCGATTTGAAGTTATTATTGCAACCCCATTATTATTTACAAAACTTACTGTACACATTGTTTTCTATATTCTATGGTTGAACGCGCCACACCAAAATTTTCACTAACAGAAATGTCTTTAAGCTGCAAAACCGCTACTTTTATCAATGCCTGATGATGAATACAGTGTTCCAGGTTATAAAGCAATTCTCTATAATAATTACTTTGAATCCTGATAGAAAATCCATCAATTAATTGCTCTAAATAGATGATTTTGTTTTCGCTTTTCAATCCTGTTTTTATCTCTGCTATAACCTGTTTTGCAAATTCAGTTTCGGTTTGAATACGAATATTTCTTTCGCGTTTATCGTAATTTAAAATTTCGGACTCATAACCATTTTCAAGACATTGATACATCTCCAAAATATGCCTTACATGTTCTCCAATTGTTGCTTTACTTAAAGCTTCACATGATTTTGCATAATCATAATCTGATAACTGATCTAATAGAGAAATTAATTCATCTAAACTATGGCGTATTGATTTTAGTAACATAGCTATTTTAAATTTAGAAGATTAAACAATTTATTTTTATTGAAATAAAGCAATGCTAAACAACATATTAAAGTAATAATGGCTAATAAAAACAGAAGACCTCCGTCATTTTCAACAACTATTCCTAAAACAAATAAATGCGACAAAATTGCTCCGGTCATTATTCCGGATCCGCCCAAAGCTCCAATCCATGTAGTACGTGGCATAAGGATTAAAACGGAACAAATCAATTCAGCAATCCCCGTCCCGATTCTTCCGTAAGGTTCTATTCCTAAAGCAGAAAAAATATAAACGCTTTCTGCTGCTCCGCTAAATTTGAAAAATAAGGTTTGCAACAAGATTCCTGCTGTTGCTACTCTTAAAATCCAGATTAATTTTTCTGTTTTCATGATTGCTTTTAATTATACCTGTTTTTCCAGTTCGTATCTGCTTGTGACTTGAGTTTAGTCTCTTCTTTATTCCAGCTTTTCAGCGTATTATTAAAATAAGCATTGTAAAACAAATAGAGTTTACCATCGATAATCTTAAAGGTTTCCGGATTTATTTCGACTTTCTCCCCTGCACTTCCCATTGCATAAGCACACCATCCGCCATATTGAGGCTCATATTTTGATGGATTTTTCAGGAAAGTTTCTTTGTTTTCGCCTGACGAAAATTTATAAGTTACACCTTGATAAGAGGCTGAAATTTCTTTTTTTCCTTTGATTGCTTTTCCCTGATTAAAATATCCTACAGGATCATAACCCTGAATGGCAACTTTATTTTCTAAATTATACTGCGCAATTCGTTTCACTTCGTTTTGAGCAAATGAAACACCGGAAATTAAAATCAGTACAAATAATAGTAGCTTTTTCATCTTATTTTATTTAAAGTGCTTTTAATACTGAAACAAGTAAATCTGTTGTAATACGGTGCTTAAAATCAGGAGCAATATATTCGAATAAGATATCCGCTTCTGTATTTAAGATAAAAACAGAAGGAACTGGTAACAAACTCGTATTGATGCCTTTAGAATGTACGTTTATTACTGATTTATAGTTTTCAGGTACTTCATAAGCAATGCCCATTGCTTTAATAAGTTCTCCTTTTGAGTCAGAAAGCAAAGTATATTTTACCTTATCTTTTTCTTCTGTAATTTTTAAGTTCTCTGGTGAATCAGGACTAATGGCGATAATTTGGTACCCCAGATCCAGGATTTGTTTTTCGGCTTCAGCCAATGCCTGTAAATGCAAATTACAATACGGACACCAACCGCCTCGATAAAAAACCAGAACTGTTTTTTTCTTTTGAAGTAAATCAGAAATTTTTACAGCAGTGTTTTCAGCTGTTTTTAAAGTAATCCCAGGAACTTTTTCTCCTATTAATAAAGGAGCAATATCATTTGCAGATTTAGGGATCGCAGTTTGTGCATTAGCAACCGTACTTAAGGCCACTAAAAAAATTAAAAATACTTTTTTCATAGTTTTTTGGTGTTACATCTTTTTGATGATGTAAAATTACTTTACTATGAAAAAGCAAAATGTCGGCTAATTTACACTTCGCCTAAAATAATTGTATTTTGGTAATATCCGGAATGATAATTTCTTTTCTGTTATAGGCTAAAAGATTATTGGCTTCCATTTCATTTAATAATTGTGTTGCCGTTTGTCTTGAGGTACAGATGATTTGAGCAATATCACTTTGAATTAAATAATTTTCGATTACAACCGAATTACCATCTCTAACACCTTCTCTTTCTGCCCAATCGTTTAGAAATTGATACAATCTGGTTTTGGCATCTTTAGAAATTAAATTGGCGTAACTATTTTTGATACGTTTCATTTTCAAGCCAACAAATTTGGTGTACGAAAGTGCCAAAGTTGGATTTCTAAGCAATAAATCTTCAAAATCAGACATTAAAAAACTACAAATGGCAACATCGTCAGAAAGGACTTTTGCATATTCTTCATTTTTAGTATCGGTTTCTAAAGTCAGTTCGCCAAACAAATCTCCTTTTTGAATGATATCTTTTATAACTTCATTCCCATCTTCATCAATGGCAACAATTTTTATGTTTCCTTTTTTAAGTAAAAAAATACGGGGCAAATCTGATGTAGAGAAATAAATAATTTCTCCTTTTGAAGCTTTTTTAAAACCTGTAATAATACACAATTGCTTGATTTGTGAGTAACTCAGGGTTCTAAACAATTTATGATCACGTAAATACCAATATTTTAAATCTTCGTACATAAAAATTTATTTATGTAAAGATAGCCAATTTAAAAAACTTAAGTTCTATTCTTAAATCACTACTCTGTATAAAATATACTCTTATTTGAGAAGCAATTCATTAAATTCTTAATTAACTACCTATTAAACATTTTTTTAGCATTTTTTACATCAATATTATTTTTAAAATCTAAAAAAAGTACACAAAATACACAATCAAGATTTTTTTGTACCCAAAAACGTACATTATTACCCCTCCTCTGAACTTTAATTAATCAACTTTACATCGTCAATTATGTATTGCCTTACAAATGTCGATTTGACTTTGTAATCAACAACAAAATATAATTGCAATTTACTATCTATTATTTACCAACTATTAATTATTTACTAACCTTTAAAATTTTAAAAATGAAAAAAACCTTAAAATTAACAAGTTTGCTATTTATTACAGCAGTAATGTTTAATTCCTGTGAAAAAGAACAAGATTTAAATGAGCGACAAAGCGTTAACAAAGAAGTGTCTCAAACCGCTAACAAAGAAGATGTTTCTCCTAATGTAGCACAAGGAGGAAATTCTACCGCAAAAGGAACTGCTACAGCCAGAACGATCACATTGCAAACCAACACACTATCATGTCCCGGTGGATTATGTACATCCTATGGGGTTTGGTCAACCGGAGTTTATACCGTTTGGTTCCAGATGAAATTTAATTCCGGATTTTATTGGAGCAGAGGCGGTAAATGCGGATATGGTATTTTAATTGGAGATCAGAATACCGGTGGCGATCCGGGATGGGATGGTAATGGCGGTAGTGCCCGATTTATGTGGTATTGCCCAAGTGGATCAAACACTGCAAAAGGAAGTGGTGCTTATCTACAACCATATGTATATTACAGAGATCAGCCTGGACAATTTGGTAATGATTTTGGAAAAAAGTATTACATACAGGAAGGCGTAACCTATAACTGTCAAATATCTGTGAAATTAAATACCGGTTCAAATACTGATGGATACGTTAAATATTATGTAAATGGTACTGAGATACTGAATCAAACCATTCGTTGGGTGACTAATGACTCTAAACGAAATGTAAATGCAGTAAGTCTTCATACTTTCCGTGGCGGCAGTCAGGATTACTGGACAGCTCCTGTAACCAGCTCTATTTATTATCCAAGTGCATCCTGGGATGCTCTATAGTATCAATATAATTTGATCTGAATAAAAAAATTACAACTTCGGTGTCGTTATTTACAAATAACCACGCCGAAGTTTTTACAGGCCAGAGTTAAATAGAGATATCTGATGTTACCAGAAAACAAATCGTTTCATTGAAAAAAACTTTTTTTAGTTTTATAAAAATGAATACATTTGTCGCTCATCAGGAAAAAAAATGAAAAACGTAATTAACATCACTATTATTAGCAGCATTATTATCATTTGATAATGATCAGGGATGTTATATAAATAAAGTACACAGATACCATTTAAAACCTCCCTTTTAGGGAGGTTTTTTTATTTAAACTATACATGAAAAATTCAGTACAAATTATCATTAGCGCAATTATCATTATTCGTCTATTTTGACGAGGCAGGATTCTTTTGTACTATAAAAAAAAACCTTTCTCACTCAAAATGAGAAAGGTTTTTTTATTTCCAGGGCACACACATTAATACTAATTCATTCAAATAATTCACTACAGCTTACAAATGAAAAAAGAATACACCTTAACCGTTTACACCGAAGATCAAATGGGATTACTTAATAAAATAACCATTATGCTTTCCCGAAGAAAAATTAGCCTGGAAAGCCTCAATATCTCTATCTGCGAAACGGATAAGATGTACCGTTGTACGCTTGTTATAAAAGAAACTTATGAAACCGTTCGGAACATAGTTCTTCAAATTGAAAAAATTATCGAGGTCTTTAGCTGTTACTGCAGCACAAACGAAGAAATTATATGGAAGCAAATAGCCTTATTTAAAGTAAAAACTTCCGGTGTAATCAGCCATGAAAACTCAGATCATGTGTTTAAAAAATATAACGTCAGATATTTAACAATCGAAAAAGATTACACCATACTTGAAGCAACGGGACAGGAAAACGAAATCAATAATCTGGCTGTTGAATTAAAGGGTTTTGAATTGATTGAATTTATAAAAAGTGCCCGAATTGCACTTACTCTAAACAGTGAAGCTTTTGAAGTATCGTAGTATATTAAATATATTTTTTACTTTTGGTTTGGTCATTGTGCGGATGTATTCTTTAAAAATTTGTATTCCTACTGTACATCGACATCTGTAAACCTCAGTAAACACTGACCTCTTAATTTCTACATCTGAAAATAAATGATAATACAAGATTTAATTGGCGATTATGCCATCTCCGGAAGCAATCAGGACGAAAACCAGACTATGACTTACAAAGGTGTTTTGAGTTTGTCTTTAGACAAAAACAACAGAATTATTGCGCACTGGCTTATTAATGATACACAAAAACAAAAAGGTCACGGTTTCTTTAAAGACAATATTTTGGTAATTATTTTTAGTTACAAAGGAGATGATCACGAAACTTATAAAGGAGTTGCTGTTTATCGTTGTATCACCAAAGATGTTTTAGATGGTTTCTGGTCTGAAAAACATGGAAATCCGCTTTATTTAGGAACTGAATATTGTTTGAGAATTAAGAGTACTGAACAATTAAACTAGCTGTTTCTCAATTCTTATATTATATCAGGTAATCAACTACTTATTGATAATAAAAAAATTCATAATAAAATAGTTCGATTGGTGTAACATTTATAGCTTTTATGTAGTCTATACTGTTGTATTCTAATTAAAGAATATTATTCAGGCACTAAACAAACTCAAATTATGAAAAGAAAATTTCTGTTGTATTTACTCGTATTACTATCACCTGCTTATCAAAAGGCTTTTAGCCAACAAGAAAAGAAGGCAATTTTACCTCATGAAGCTATAAAAACGGATACTGATGCTATTTTCGATAAACTAATTAGCATTAGAAGAGACTTTCATGAAAACCCTGAATTAGCAGGTAATGAAATACAAACACAAGAGAAAATAAAAAAATATTTACTTGATTTAGGACTTGAGGTTCAAACCAATATTTATGGTCACGCTGTTGTAGGGATATTAAAAGGCGGTCAAAAAGGAAAAAAAATAGCCTGGCGAGCTGACATGGATGCGCTTCCAAATGATTTACCAGATCCTGTTGATTTTAAATCTAAGATAAAAGGAATTCAGCATGGTTGCGGACACGACATACATATGACGATTGCATTAGGTATTGCTGAGGTACTGGCAAAAAATAAAAAATATTTGAAAGGAACGGTATATTTTATCTTTCAGCCTGAAGAGGAGACTTTTGTTGGTGCAAAGGCAATGCTGGACAATGGCTTACTTTCTAAAATACAACCTGATGAAATATACGGACTTCATGTAACTCCATTACCTGTGGGGCAAATAATGGTTAAACCAAATGAATTGTTTGCTTATCAAAAAAGAGTACAAATAAAGCTTAAAGATGAATTGACCAAGGATCAGGCTAAAGAACTGGCAAACAAGATTCACAATGCTTTATTTCGTATTACGGCAAACACTAAACCCTGGGAAGTACAAAATATTGCAGATCCAAAAGTAGGACTTGTAAATCCTGAAACAGATTTTAAAGATTATTTAATCATGGATGATAAATTTTCTATTAATTCTAAAAACAATGAACTGTTTTTGGAGGCTTATTTGTATGAAACAAATTCTTCTAATTTAAACAGTATCATACCTAAAATCAAAGATGTAATTGAAGCGAATAATTTTAAGAATCAGCTGATTTCAGTTTCTTTTGTGCAGGGAAATCCAACGGTTCTTAATGATCAAAAATTAACTGAGACTGTAATAAAAAAACTTAACGCCATTTATGGTAAAGCATTCGTTGCTCCTGATTATGGTCAGGCTCCTTTCTTTAATGATGATTTTGCCTATTTTCAACAGAAAATTCCGGGCGTATACTTTTTCCTTGGCGGTTCTAATATTGAAAAAGGAATTGTTGCTATGAATCATGCTCCGAATTTTTCAGTTGATGAAGCATGTATCAAAACAGGAGTAAAAAGTTTTTCGTCTTTAATACTTGAAAGGGCAAATGGAAATTAAAAGATAAACTGTTTTTTAAAACACAAAAAAGCTTCAAAGTCATTTGATTTTGAAGCTTTTTTGTGTTTATAGTTATTCCTCAGACCCTATCTCCCACTTCTTTCTTACATCTCTAACTATTTAAAAACTTCATTATTCTTAGACTATTGAAAAACAGGTATTTATACGTTGTTTGACTTTGTTTTATTATTGTAATTTTATTCTTACCAATTAAAATTCAGATACTTAATGATTTTTGGATATCCCAAATCTACAAATTGTTACATGCTGTTTATTAGTCATATACAAGTATAATTTTTACTAATATTTTAAACAACAAACAATGGACTTAAAAGAAAAACTTAACCAGATTGGGTCGCAGCCCGACATTATTCTGATCATTACGGATGAACAACGTGCGACACAACATTTTCCGCCTGGATGGGAAGAAAAAAATCTTCCAACACTCACATTTTTAAAGCAAAACGGCTTTAGTTTCGACAGGGCTTTTTGCAATACCTGTATGTGTTCGCCAAGTCGGGCAACCTTATTTACGGGAACTTATCCGGCCAAACACGGTGTAAGCCAAACATTAACCGAAGGAGGGCTTTTATCACCTCAGGAACCCACTCTTGACAATACTTTGCCCAACATCATGAATGTACTTTGGGCAGACGGATACGACGTGCAATACAGAGGCAAATGGCACATGAGCAAAGGTGTAGCACCCAATGGTACCAAAACAAATTATGAAAACTTAACCGCTGCTGACATTTCATTGTTTGGTGCAATGGGCTGGATCGCTCCGGATGCCGGCGAAGATGTAAATCCGCTTAATTTTGGTGGAGGATTTGCTAATCACGATGCCAGATATACCGCAGAAGCAATACAATACTTGAAAGAAGTAAAAGCCAACAGAGCTGCCGGAAACCACAAACCTTATTGTCTTATTCTTTCGCTCGTAAATCCTCATGATGTTCTGGCTTATCCAAAATCAGCAGCGACATCGGGATATCATCCTGATAGTTGGTCGGGTAGAGAAATTGGACTTCCGGCTACCGTAAATGAAAATTTACTTGAGAATAAAAAACCAATGGCACAGGAACAAATTTTAATTAATATGGCTTTAAGCCTGGGTGAAATTGCCAGTCCGGAGGAAAAACTCAATTACATTAATTTCTATGGTCATTTGTTAAGTCATGTCGACAACGAAATTGGCTATTTCATTAAAGAATTGTATAAAGAAGATGAAAACGGAAACAAACTGGCAGACTCTGCAATTGTTACATTAACATCTGATCACGGAGAAATGGGTTTGGCTCATGGCGGTTTACGTCAGAAAACTTTTGTTGCTTATGAAGAAGCATTAAGAGTTCCGCTGGTTATTTCAAATCCGGTTTTATTTAAAAATCATGGTTTAAAGCAATCCATGGCATTGGCAACACTGGCAGACATCATGCCTACTTTTATCGATATAGCCAATGTGTCTAATCCGCCTACAGGACTTGCAGGTACAAGTTTATTGCCAGTAATGGAGAACAATACTCCTGTTCAGCATAGTATATTGTTTACTTATGATGATATAAAAGCAGGCTCGAACAGCAATTGGACAATCGTAAAAGCAGCTAATCGTATTCGCTGCATCAGAACAGAAAAATGGAAATTCGATTATTATTTTGATGCTGCAACAGCATATTTCAAACAATATGAACTTTATGATCTGATAAATGACCCGTTAGAAATCACCAATCTTGCTTATGATCCGGCATACAGTGAAATCAGAAGAGATCTGGAAGAGCAATTGCATCAGCTGGAAGTAGAAAAACTTTGGGTAAATACACCTAAAGATATTTTCAGCACCACAACATTCAATTAAAACGATTCAAAAAAGTAATACTAATTAAACCCCAAACATCATGTCACAAAATATAAATTTAGAAGTAAATGCAGTTCATTATGCAAATTTTAATGATCCTGCCGGACAAACAACCATACAAGGAATCAGAGGAGTTTCAGGTTCTGACAATGTCTATATCACAGGAAGTTTATTAGGTCAGAACAATATTGTTCAGGGCGTTATTTACGAAGGCCCGCTAAAAGGAAATGGTACTGAAGGAAAATGGCATGTAGTCAATTTTCCAAGCACTCCAACAGCTGCAGTTATCAATACTTCTTGTTATGGACCTAATAATGGGCCTCATGGAACTATACAAATTGTGGGATCGTATAAAATAACTGCTTCTACCGGAAAAGCTCCAAGCGGAAATCTGGGATTTTATTACGAAGGACCTCTTGATGGTTCCGGAACATGGGTTCAGGTATCACCAAATGGAGGAAACACAAACAATGTCTTTGTTCACAGTATAATGGGCGGAATTGCGGTTGGAAATTATGATGTAGAAAATGATAAAAATGGATATGCCTTTTTATATGATACCACTACAAAAGAATATACTGAACTTAAATTACCCAATTCATTAACCAATACCCTATATGGAATTTGGCATAATGGTGGTGACAGCTATACACTTGCAGGAGGATATTCCAGTCCTGAATTAGGAAAAATAAGCCAGGCTTTTCTGGTTGATTATAATTCAAAAACTAAAAAAACCAGCAATTTAAAATCCTTTAGCTATAAAAATGAAACCGT
Organism: Flavobacterium chilense; assembly: GCF_001602525.1. Classification (GTDB taxonomy): domain Bacteria; phylum Bacteroidota; class Bacteroidia; order Flavobacteriales; family Flavobacteriaceae; genus Flavobacterium; species Flavobacterium chilense. The sequence continues at coordinate 158,107 of NZ_LSYT01000001.1, read as the reverse complement.
TTTGTCTGTCATCACGCATTTTGAAGGCATTACAGTTTCAAAAGATAACGGATATAATATGCCATCTGACTGGATTGCCATTGATGGAAAACATACTGGTGCTTCGTTTGTTTCAGTAAGCAGAAATTCTGACGGATCATTTGGAGAAGCAAACTGGATAGATCTTGATTTCCCTAATTCAAGCGCTACAAGTGCCAACACTGCTTATAGAAATAATATCCTTGGAGTTTATGTAACGGAAAATAGTTCTGATACAAAAGCTGTTTCTTCTTTTGTTGCAAAAATAAATATTGAGAAATAAAATATTTTATCGATTTGCTTTTACAGTACTTTTTCAAACAAGTAAAATGCGAATGTTTTCCTTAAAACTTAAGGAACATTCGCATTATTATTTATGGAATAAAAAGTGGTTATAAATTAGCCTTAAGCTCCTCAACAATCTGATTAAAAATGGTACTGCCTTCTACACTATCAAGATAGTCTTTGGCAGTATTAATTAAAGATTCAATATTCGATTGCTGAATATTATCCATTTGCGATTGTGCCTGCGAAATTGTTGGCTCAAGTCGGTAATAAGATAAACCTGAATTTTGTAAGCCTATTATTTGTTGGTTTGAGACTAATTGTACCGCCTCAGTAATTATTTTTATAATAGCACCGTCACCATTTTCTACACCTTCTAAATCATACAAATCACTGGCTAGCCAAGGTGCGTCTCCCCAATTTCCATTATCAGGATCCAGATCTCCCTGACGTGTTGTAACTAAACCTGCTCCACCCGGATAAGAACCTGTACCTAAGGATACCAAAACAATATCGCTTAATGAACTTACTAATTGAGTTCTAAAAGCCTCACTAATAGCCCATATTGCAGGATTATTAGACATAACACCGCCATCTACAACCCATCTTTGATTCGCTTCTGAATTTGCTCCCTGAGCTCCTCCAACATTGGCAACAGGAAAATAAGTTGGAGCGGCACTTGTCGCTCTTGCTGCCTCCCAAACAAAATAATCATCCGATGCTGAAACCGATGCATCCCGCCAATTAAATAAATAAGGACCATAGTCACTTCCTTTTTGTGGGTTTGCAATTACACCTCCACTGCTATTTATCGTATAACTGGTTGTAAAGACATGTTTCGTTTTTCCATTCAGGTTTTCTGCCATGTTTTGTTTTGCATTGCTCAAAGAAGATGAACCATATATTTCTTGCAGGTAAGGTTCTATACCGTTTCCATTACCATCATCACCATAATAAAGCGATACATACTTTAGATCTGAGAATTCCTGAGAAACAAAAATCTTATCACCATTTTTTTTATAAATATCAAGTATTGATGCTGCCGACATAGGATATATATTATCCATTGGTGAAGTCAAACCTGTTGCGATAATACCTCCTGTAGATGTACCACCAACGATATCAAATATTTGATAACAAGACATTCCCATGGCGCTTTCTAATTGTTCCAGAAAATAGGATGGCAAAATTCCTTTTATTCCACCTCCGTCAATTGTTAAAATTAAAATCTTACTCATAGTTATTTTGATTTTATAGTTACTTTTTACTTTATCAAAGTAGTACAATTCTGATAATCAAAACTATAAAAAGTCAATCAATCTAATATAAGTAGAAATACCCTTTTAAAACAAAATCAATTATTTAGCTGTAATTTTATTAGCCGGGAAATAATTATTACGATAAAATGTTCTTTTTGTTTTTCCGAAACTGAATCCATACATACGTTAACGCCAAAAATACCATTCCGGCACTCCCATACATCAGCATTGGGATTTTTGCGATCACATCCTGATAAACCCATCCGGCAAAAAGAGCCCCAAGCCCGATTCCTGCTTCCAGCGCAATATACATAGTGGCCATTGCTTTACCGCGATGATCCGGAAAACTCATATCTACAGTCCAGGCATTTAAAGCTGGCGAAACGATTCCGGTGGATATTCCATAAATTGCAGCTCCAACCAGAAGTCCGGTAATTGAAGTTGAAAATCCAACAATCAGAAGCGATATAATTAAAAAGAAAAGTCCAATCGCAATTAAATAAAGCCTTCCATATTTATCAGATGCTTTTCCGGCACCAAAACGAATCATTACCGAAGTAATGGTAAAAACCACAAAAAACAAACCTTTATTCGCAATTCCTAAATGCTGGCTCCAGTCAGGAATCAAAGTCAAAATTACACCATAAGCCATATAAGACAGAAAAGTTACAATAGCAGCCGGTAATACTTCGAGAGCAATAATATCATTTCTGGAAATCTTTAAAATACGCAGACTAAAACGTTGTTTATGTTTTAAAGTTTCTTTCATATTCATCAAAATCGCAATAGACATCAATGCAAAAACCGAAGAAGCATAAAAGAGTATATTCATCGAAAAATACAATTTAATAGAGCTTCCAATTGCTGGCCCCAATGCCATTCCTATAGAAAAACAAAGTCCGTGTATTCCCAAAGCTTCGCCCCAGCGTTCTCTTGGAACAATATCTGCAACATAAGCTGCAGTTGCAGTTGGTTTAAATCCGGTAGAAAATCCGTGAATCAGTCTAAGAAATAAAAATCCGGAAACTGTTCCTAATACGGGGTATAAAATTCCACATACAAAACAAACAATAGAACCCACCGCCATTACCGGAACTCTTCCTAAAGTATCTGTTAATCTTCCGCTAAAGGGTCTGGAAATTCCTGCTGTTAATGTAAAAAGAGCCACAATTAATCCTTTATACTCTGCTCCTCCCATATTACTCAGGTATTCCGGAAGTTCCGGAATCAGCATATTAAAACTGGCAGAAAAAAGTAAGGAACTTAAACAAACTAATCCAAATTGAAGATTATAAATTGAGTCGACGGCTTTTACAGGGGAATTCATGAGGAGTATTTAAGAGTGCAAAAATAAATAAAATAAAAAGCTCCTCAAACAAAATTGTTCGGGAGCTTTTAAACCGTTGATTTCATCCAATTATTAGAATATAATACTATTAATCAAACTATTATAATTCAGGATTATTTAGAAAATGACACTTTAACAGTATCTCCTTCATTAATAAGCTTTTCAAACCAGATCTTTTTCTGATCAGAAACAATAACCTTTAATTTCTTGTTTACCCTTTTTACTTTAATATCGAAATCCTGACCGAAAGCATTAATTTTTCGTAAGCTCATAACAGGCCACGATACAGGAAGATGTGGTGTAAAATCAAAACTATTCAGGCTTACAGGGCGAATACCAAATAAACCTTCGGTGAAAATTCTGCAATACAAACCGCTTTCTGCAGATAAATGGCGTTGGTCACCTTCGGGAAAAGCTTCAACCGGATACGGAACATGATCTCCTAATAAACGACGATTGGAGTAATAGTGTAAAAAATCTATTGCTTGATCTGTTTCTCCTGCAGCTAATACTCCTCTTAAAGCGTATAAAGTAGATCTGTCCCAGAATATTTTATCACCAGCGACACTGGCAAGGCCATCTTTAGTCCATAATCTTGGTGAAAATAAAGCATCGATAGTTCCTTTTTTCCGATCGTAGATTCCCATTGTAAGCGGCGTACAAATCCACGCTCTTAAAATATCATTTTCTTTATAATATTTATAGGTTTCAAATCCTTCTACAGTTACACCAAAATATTTTTCGATAGCAGCTCTTAATTTTACAGCCTGATCTTTATAAGATTTCAATTGTACTTTATCTTTTCCCAGCGTTTCCCCTAAATAAACAGCCGAATGAAGTGCATCATAATATAAAGAGGATGTATTTAGATTGGCTTTTCCAGCAGGCAAACGTCCTTCTAACTCATCAGAATCTGATGTTACGACGCCTTCTGTATTTAATTTTATATGGCAATATTCCAGACACCATTCAATCAGTGGCCATAATTGTTTGGCTTCGTTTATATTTCCTCGTGAAAGAGCATAACGTGAGGCTCCATAAGCAATCATTGCAGCATCTCCCCGATCTCCGGCTCCATTCCAGATATCCGTTCCTTCAGCAACAATAGAACTCGGAATAGGTTTGTAATCTTTATTCATGAATCTTGCAAACTGAAGATACGCATTCAACGATGCCTGATTGCCATATTCATATCCTAAATAAGGAAAAAAAGGTCCTATATATTCTGCTTGATCATTAGCCCATATTGCAGCATAGTACGATTCTCCTCCCGGACCATGCATAGGGCCGCCTTTGGTTTCAAAAATACTTTCGGCAGCTCTTATTTTTGCAAAATCAAATTCTGTATTCAAAACCTGATCAGGGGTTTCTAATATAAGTTTATCCCATAGTTCATGAATCAGTTTCAGGCGTTTGTCTTTTTCTTCTTCTACATTTACAGTAAAAGTGGGTTCGTTTGCTTTAAGACCTGAATAAAAAACAGAAAAACGAATCGTTTCGTTTGTCTGAAGGTTAAAACTTCCGGAATTAAAGAGATCCACATGTACGGCATAACTGCCTTCAGTTCCTTTTGTGGGATCTGAAATGTAAACAGTATTTGATTTAGGAATTTCTACTATACAATTCTTATCAGATATATTTTTAAGAGTATAGATTTCTCCGTATCCGGATAAGGTGGTTGAAGGAAAAAATTGTCTGGTTAATTCAAGAGTATTTCCTGCTTTACTTTTAACATATAATGTGCCGTTAATAGCTATCGAAGTAACTTTTTCATCCCGTATGGGTTTGTAATTGACCATTACCAGATCAAAACCATCTTGCGCAAACTGACGTGTAAAACTCGCATGAGTATTATTGGGAATAGTTCGCAACATAGGCCAGACCAAACTGCGGGTAGCCTTAAACGAACCATCTGCAGTAACGCCGTATCTTAAAACACAAGAGATTCTTTTTCCGCTCATTTCTATATGATCGTTATGCGGAATATTGTTATTAATCTGCCATGAAACAGAACCATCCTGATCCATTTGCCAGCGGCGGTCATCCTGTGAAAACATTTTACTTGTTAGGATACAAAAAATAATAGCGGCAAATAAAAATTGGTTTTGTTTTTTTCGAAATGATCTCTTCATTACATTTTATTTTAAATTATTGTAATAGTGCAAAAAGCTTTTTAACTATTTAAATAATAAGTTCTGCTTGTTATTTAATTACCGCCAAAAAATGTCTATTTATCGTGTTAGTAGTATTTGTATGTGTTGCTTTAGATAAATATTTCACTTGTCTTATTAAGACTTAAAAGATGTTTTTGTTTGCTATCCTGAATTTATGGAGTCATCAACAAAAATGTGTATCTGCCCTATTTTACCATCTTTATCTTATTTGGCGGTAATTTTTTATGTTTTATAAATGTGTTGTTTTTGTATTCTGCCTTTTATAGTTATCTCTCCCTTTTACACCTGTTATTTTGCTGTTAATTATTTTTGGAAAGGGATAAATCTTCAGTCCAAAATTATAAATGTTAATCAATCATCGATACCGGTATCGACCAGTTTATGCGGAAAACATTCAAAAAATTATCCAGTTAAAAGACCATACAAAATAAAAGTGGATAATATTTTACAATAACTCACCAAACGAAAAAGCACTTCTTTAATACTCCCAAATACAAATGCTATTCTCTCAAATCTATCTTTTGTAAATATTACCTGAGACAGTTGCTTTTAGACATTTAAAAGTGGATAATATAGTATCAAAAATATTTTTGGACTATTTCGCTTTAGATTCAACTGCATTCTTTTTTTATGACCATACCAGTTTTTGAGATTTTTCTTCCTGAAATAGCATTTTTTCAGCTCCATTTTTCCGTACGAAATCAGTTGTATTTCTATTATCCGGGCTTTTTTTCATAACGCTGAAACTGACTTTTTTTATAATGATAAAATTCCATGAATTAAAAAACTGGTAGGTACCAGTATACCAACAAACATCATTATTCTATTTTTGAATTTCTGTTTTCACAAAAAATACACAAAACCTTTTATCGTGTATTCTTTAAAATGATTTTCATTTTGCCATTGAATTTTCATTTATAAATACCTGCCCAATCACTTTCACTCTTTGTTCTCTGTGTAAAAACGCCCCTTCAAAACTCATGTGTTTTTACGATTAAAACTGAGTCCTTAAAATAAAACCACTTAACAACACTATCTATACAATCCTATGAAAAAAAACATGCTTCTTCTATTATTTGCAATACTGTTTTGCAAAGTCAGTGCCCAGGAGGGACAAATCCAGATTGAAACCCAAAATACCGCTTTGATCCTGAAAGCAGGAAAAAATGGCTTATTGTACCAATCTTATCTGGGAACAAAACTTAAAGATAATTCCGGATATAACCTGCTCTCAAAAGAAAATACAAAATCATTTGTCATCAATGACGGGAATCCATTGGTTAATTTAAGACATCAGGCCTACCCTACGTTTGGAACAGATAATTTGTTTGAATCGGCTATCAGAGTTACCCATAATGACGGCAACCCTTCTCTGGAACTTTTTTATATAAGCCATCAAACAGAAAAAATAGACAGCAATGTCACGGAAACCATTGTGAACTTAAAAGATCCTGTTTATCCCGTAGAAGTTAAGCTTCATTACAAAGCTTTTTACAATGAAAATGTAATTGAACAATGGACAGAAATCCTTCACCATGAAAAGAAACCTGTTATGTTGTATGACTATGCTTCATCGATGCTGCACTTTGATGCAGATCAATACTGGCTTACCCAATATCATGGAGACTGGGCAAAAGAAGCCCGTATGCAGGAAAGCAAATTAACAAGTGGTACAAAAGTAATTGACTCAAAATTGGGCGTTCGTACTGATATGTATCAAACTCCGGTTTTCCTCTTATCACTTAATTCAAAAGCAGATGAAAATTCGGGAGAAATTATAGCGGGAACACTTGCCTGGTCTGGAAATTTTAAATTTTCTTTTGAATTAGACAACAAAAACTCACTTCGCATAAGTTCCGGAATCAATCCGTATGCTTCAGAATATACTCTCCAGCCCGGAAAAACATTTACTACACCCTCTTTTATATATACTTTTTCGAATAAAGGAAAAGGTCTGGCAAGCCGAAACCTCCATGCCTGGGCGAGAAAATACGGAATCAAAGATGGTGAAAAACCTCGTTTGACCTTATTAAACAATTGGGAAACTACTTTTTTTAATTTTGATGAAAAAAAACTAACCGATATGTTTTCGGATTCAAAAACATTGGGCGTTGATATGTTCTTGTTAGACGATGGCTGGTTTGGAAATAAATATCCCCGAAGCGGTGATAAATACGGCTTGGGCGACTGGCAGGCTACGAGAACAAAATTGCCAAACGGACTGGGATTTTTAATGCAGGAAGCCGGAAAAACAGGAGTAAAATTCGGAATTTGGATTGAGCCGGAAATGGTTAATCCCAAAAGCGAATTGTATGAGAAACATCCGGATTGGGTTTTAAAACTTCCTAACAGACCCGAAAGTTACTATCGTACCCAATTGGTTCTGGATTTATGCAATCCGCAGGTACAGGATTTTGTTTTTAAAACTGTAGATGATATTATGCAGACCAATACCGGAGTAGCCTTTTTTAAATGGGATTGTAACCGAATGATGACCAGTGCCTACTCTACTTATCTTAAAAATCAGCAGTCGCATTTGTTTATTGAATATACTAATGGTTTGTATAAAGTTTTAGACCGTATAAAAACAAAATACCCAAACTTACCAATGATGCTTTGTGCCGGTGGCGGTGGCAGAACAGATTATGGGCTTCTTAAATATTTTACAGAATTCTGGGCAAGTGACAATACAGATCCGTTCAACAGGATATTTATACAATGGGGCTACTCACAGTTTTTTCCGGCGTTTTCAATTTGTAATCACGTGACTTCATGGGGAAATCAGTCGATAAAGTTTAAAACAGATGTTGCCATGATGGGAAAATTAGGTTTTGATATTAACATCAAAGACCTCAAAGCAGATGAATTAAAATATTGTCAGGAGGCAGTAGCCAATTATAAACGATTAAATACCGTAATCTGGCATGGCGATATGTATCGCCTTATTTCTCCTTACGACGAGAGCCGGGCAGTTTTAATGTATGTAAATGAAATAAAAAGCAAAGCCATATTGTTTTCATATACACTACATCCGTTGTATGATCCGCAATATACTGCAGTACGTTTACAGGGTTTAGATCCTGATAAAATGTACAAAGTAGAAGAAATAAATGTAATGCCGGAAGCAAAAAAATCTTTTGAACAATCCGGGGATTCATTTACAGGAGATTACTTAATGAATGTAGGACTAAGAGTTTCTTCGTCTAAAGTAGAAACAAGCATTGTACTTGAAATTACCGAAATCTAAATTGTTTTATCGCAGGTATAAACCCTAAATAAAAAGGCTCTTCCTATTCGAAGAGCCTTTTTTATTAGAAATTATTTTCGCTGATTATGCTTTCTGTTTCCATTTCAGCTTTTGCGACTTTCTATAAACCAAAGGAGACATACCTTTAATTTCCTTAAACTTTCTGTTGAAATTGGAAATATTATTAAACCCGCATAATTCTGAAACTTCCAAAACCGAAAGCTCCTGCGACTTCGATAATAACTTTGCTGCTCTTTCGATTCTGATCTCAATCAAAAACTGAAAAAAAGTCTTATTAGTCCTGATTTTAAAATATTTGCAAAAAGCATTCTTAGTCATATTAGACAGTTCTGCAATTTCATCAAGCGTAATATTCTTTTGAAAATTGGTCATCACATATTCAAAAACCGTTTGCATTCTTTTACCTTCATTATCAGTAATCTTTTTATCATAGATATAACTTGAAAGCGGTTTCTTTTTTCCCTGCGACAGTTTTTTAGTGATTTCAAGAAAAAGAAGGAAACGATTAAATTCATTTGCCGATTTAATTTTCTTAAATGATTTAATGACTCTTTTAGATGGATTGTTCACTACAAACCCATTTTTACTGCTTTCCCAAAAAGGCTGAATCTCTTTTAAGGCAGGCAATGAAAAGAAATCTTTACCAAACGAATTTGGTGTAAAGAAAAGCGTGAGCATAACAGACAATTCGCCTGTATTATGATCGCTCCTAAACACATGAGGCAAATTACCTCCTATAACGACAACATCTCCTTTTTGATAAGGAGAAATAGTATCACCAACAAAAATGGTCCCTTCTCCATTCTCGATATAGCTTATTTGTATCTCTTCGTGTTGGTGTAATTTATCATAAAAAACAAACTCAATATCTTCCTGATAAATTAATGAATCTTCTTTTGTTTTCGGAATTTTAAATGGAAATACTTTCATAATTAATACAATTACATGCTATAAATATAAAAAAATACACAGATATTAAGTGATTATTTTAAAAATTAAGACTAAAAAGGATAATATAGTATCTTTTTGTGATAACATCCCTAATTACATATCTGTGGGTTATAAATACTTTTGAAAAAATTAAAATAGTAATTATGAGTATTCAATGGAAAGGCGTTATGCCAGCAGTAACGACAAAATTTACTGCCGATGACAAATTAGACTTCAACATGTTTGAAGTAAACATAAAAGCACAGTTAGAAGCAGGTGTATCCGGAATAATTTTAGGAGGAACGCTTGGTGAAGCAAGCACATTATTACAGGACGAAAAAAAAGAATTAATTCAGGAAACCATCAAAATGGTTAACGGACAAGTTCCGGTAATTATGAATATAGCCGAGCAAACTACAAGAGCGGCAATTCTTGCTGCTAACGAAGCAGAGCAAAACGGAGCAAAAGGATTGATGCTTTTACCTCCTATGCGTTACAATGCTGCAAGCCATGAAACTGTTACTTACTTTTCTGAAGTTGCAAAAAATACATCACTTCCTATTATGATCTACAACAATCCGATAGATTATAAAATAGAAGTAACTTTAGATATGTTCGAAGAGATTTTGAAATTCGACAATATTCAGGCAGTAAAAGAATCTACAAGAGATATTTCTAATGTAACCCGAATGATCAATCGTTTCAAAGACAGACTAAAAATATTATCAGGTGTTGATACACTGGCATTAGAAAGTCTTTTTATGGGATCTGACGGATGGGTATCAGGTTTAGTAGATGCTTTCCCGGCAGAAACTGTTGCTATTTATAAACTGGCAAAAGCCGGAAGAGCTCAGGAAGCTTTAGATATTTACAGATGGTTCCTTCCACTTCTTGAATTAGATATTAATTCATTATTAGTACAAAATATAAAACTGGCTGAAACAGCAACAAAATTAGGAACCGAGCATGTGAGAGCACCAAGACTTCCGCTTCAGGGAGCAGAAAGAGAAAGGGTTCTGGCAATTATTGCCGAAGGATTGCGTACAAGACCTGTGCTTCCTGACTATAAGTCTATAGTGCTTTAAACTATACATCAACAAGAGATTTACTTTTTTTTTAGAAAGCTTTATCTGGTTATTTTAGTTTTTTGTTTTTGGGCTGGTTATTCAGATAATAACCAGCACACAAAAACAAACTTTTAGGAATCCGGATGACTTTAATTTTAAAATATAAAAAATGATTACAGGAAAAAATTATGTCGGAAGCCAGCTTTTGGCAAGTGGGACTAAAACCTATAAAACAATAGACCCACAGTTGAATATTGAAAATCCCTGGACATTTACTGAAGCATCTGCAGAAGAGATTGAACAAGCAGTACATCTGGCGCATGATGCATTCAAAATTTATAAAGACTTTCCGGCAGAAAGAAAAGCAGCTTTTTTGAATGCTATTGCTGATGAGATCTTAGCTTTAGGTGATGCTTTATTAGAAATATACTGTACTGAATCCGGTTTCTTAAGAGGCCGTGCAGAATCAGAAAGAGGCCGAACTATTTTTCAATTACGCTCATTCGCAAACATGCTTTTAGAAGGAAGCTGGGTCGAAGCCACAATCGACACTGCAATTCCTGACAGAGCACCGCTTCCAAAAGAAGATTTAAGAAAAATGCTGGTTCCGCTGGGACCTGTAGTCGTTTTTGGATCCAGTAACTTTCCGTTTGCTTTTTCTACAGCAGGAGGAGATACTGCTTCAGCTTTGGCTGCCGGATGTCCTGTTATTGTAAAAAGCCATTCTATGCATATTGGAACAGGCGAAATGGTAGCATCAGCTATAATTAGTGCTGCCAAAAAACACAATATGCCCGAAGGTGTTTTTTCTAATTTAATTGGCGGAGGTGTAACACTTGGAGCAGCTTTAGTCAAACATCCGCTTGTAAAAGCAGTTGGATTTACAGGAAGTATTAACGGAGGCCGTGCTTTATTTGATCTTGCGGCGCAACGTCCTGAACCTATTCCGGTATTTGCCGAAATGGGAAGCATTAATCCCGTAGTGATTCTACCGGAAGCAATCGAAAAAAACAGCAAAAAATGGGCTGCAGCTTATGCAGGTTCAATCACCTTAGGAACGGGGCAATTTTGTACTAATCCGGGATTACTTTTGGGCATGAAAGGAAAAAATCTGGATCAGTTTTTAAAAGAATTGGCTGAGCAAATTGAAAAAATAACACCATCCTGTATGCTGCACCCATCTATTAAAGCAGATTTTAATAACGGAAGAGAAAAAATCAGGTCTCAAAACGGAGTCACAACAATTGCTGAATACAAGGAAGAAACCGCTCCTAACTTTGCACCACAGATCCTATTAAGTGTTGAAGGCAAAACATTTTTAGAAAATAAAATCCTTAGTCACGAAGTTTTTGGTCCGTTTTCTATCATCGTTCAATGCGAAAATATAGATGAACTTACCACAATTATTAATAAATTAGACGGACAACTTACTGGAACTATCCTAGCAGAGCCAGACGAAATTTCAAAATATAATTCGGTTATTAATGCTTTACAAAACAGAGTGGGAAGACTCATTTTTAATGGGGTTCCTACAGGCGTCGAAGTTTGTGCTTCAATGCTGCATGGCGGCCCTTATCCTTCTTCATCCGATTCCAGATTTACAGCCGTTGGTATCCATGCCGTAAAGCGCTGGGTAAGACCTTTTAGCTATCAAAACTGGCCTGACGAGTTGTTGCCGGAAGCACTTCAGAATAAAAATCCTTTAAACATAAACAGAACCGTTAATGATATAATAACAAACAAACCTATATAATTTATGCCAAGAAAAACTTTTTTTTGTGTCGATGCACACACTTGTGGTAACCCTGTGAGGGTGGTTGCCGGTGGCGGACCAAATTTGGTTGGTAACAATATGAGCGAAAAACGTCAGCATTTTTTAAAAGAATATGACTGGATTCGCAAAGGATTAATGTTCGAACCAAGAGGTCACGATATGATGAGCGGCAGTATTCTTTATCCGCCTAGTAATCCTGATAATGATTTTGGTATTTTATTTATCGAAACATCAGGTTGTTTGCCTATGTGCGGTCACGGAACTATTGGAACCATAACCATAGCTGTTGAGGAAGGGCTGGTTATGCCAAAAGTACCCGGTAAAATAAGAATGGAGGCGCCCGCTGGTCTGGTTCAGATAGAATACCAGCAAACAGGGAAAAAAGTAGATTGGGTTCGTTTAACGAATGTCAAATCATATCTTGCTGCAGAAGGACTTACTATTGAATGTCCGGAACTGGGAGAAATAACTTTTGATGTCGCTTATGGCGGAAATTATTATGCTATAGTAGATCCGCAGCCTAACTTTTCGGGAATACAGGATTTTACAGCTGCCAAAATTGTTCAGTACAGTCAGGAAGTTCGCAAACGCATTAATGCAAAATATCCTGATATGTTTATCCATCCTGAAAACAGCACGATCAGAGATGTAAGTCATATGCTTTGGACAGGAGATTCACTCGATCCTGCATCATCAGGACGAAATGCCGTTTTTTACGGAGACAAAGCCATTGACCGTTCCCCTTGCGGAACAGGTACTTCTGCCCGATTAGCACAACTGCATGCAAAAGGCAAACTAAAAAAAGGAGAAAATTTTGTTCACGAAAGTTTTATTGGCAGCAAGTTTATAGGAAAAGTTGAAGAAGAAACCACAATTGGAAACATCAAAGCCATCGTACCAAGCATTCAGGGATGGGCAAAAGTATATGGCTACAATAATATCATTATTGATGAAGATGATGATCCGTACGCATTTGGTTTTCAGGTAATATAATAAAAACATAATCTCAAAATAAATCACTGGCATTACAGGAATTTTATTCTAGCCGGTGATTTTTAAATTTATAATTATAATGAAAAAAGTAAGTATTATTGGAGGAGGAATAATAGGACTATGTTCAGCATATTATCTGGCAAAAGAAGGTTATGAAGTAGCTGTTTTCGATAAATCGGATATGACAGATGGTTGTTCTTACGGCAATGCCGGAATGATAGTTCCGTCGCATATTATTCCTTTAGCGCAGCCCGGCATGATTGCGCAAGGAATAAAATGGATGTTTGACAGCCAGAGTCCGTTTTATGTTAAACCAAGACTGAGCGCCGATTTAGCAAAATGGGGATTGCAATTTTACAAACACGCCAACAAACAGCATGTCGAAAAAGCCATGCCGGCACTTTGTAACTTATCCCTTTTTAGTAAAGAATTATATCAGGATTTTATTAAAGAAAACAATGCCTTCTTTTATGAGAAGAAAGGACTTTTAATGCTTTATAAAACCGACAAAACAGCCGAGGAAATCTACCATGAAGGAAAACTGGCAGAGTCTTTTGGATTAGAAGTCGATTTTTTGTCAAAAGATGAAGTTACAAAACTGGAAACCGGAACCCGTACAGATGTTATTGGCGGTGTGCATTATAAAAGCGATGCGCATCTTTATCCTCAAAAATTCATGCAATTTATCAAAGCAGAATTAAACAGGTTGAATGTAAAAATTCATAATCGTACCCTGGTACAGGATTTCGCCCAACAAGGTCAGGTAATTACGGATGTAATTACAGATGTTGGGTGTTTTGAAACTGACGAAGTAGTTTTGGCAACCGGATCATGGAGTCCTGCTATTGCAAAAAAACTAAATTGTTCTATTTCAATTTTACCGGGAAAAGGATATAGTTTTACTTTACAGGATGTAAAACAAAAACCCTCTGTTCCGGCTATTTTATGTGAAGGAAAAGTAGCAGTTACCCCTATGAATACTGATATTCGTTTTGGCGGTACTATGGAAATAACCCATACAAACGACACTCAGATTAATGCTAACAGAGTACAGGGAATCGTAAACAGTATTAACAGTTTTTATCCGGACCTAAAAATCGAAATGCCAAAAGAAAAAGAAACCTGGTTTGGTTTCAGACCCTGCACTCCATCCGGAATGCCAATAATTGCCAGAGACAAAAAAATAAAAAACTTAACTTTGGCAACCGGACACGCCATGATGGGATTAAGTTTAGCGCCGGCAACAGGTAAGCTGGTTTCAGAAATTATTGCTGAGAAAACTACTTCTGTTAATACCGAAATGTTTCAATTTTAAATTTATGAGATACGAATCGATACCCTCGTCTTTATTCATCGAAAACAGAAAACGTTTTTCTGAAAAAATGGATTCAAACAGCATTGCCATTTTAGTTTCTAATGATGTAATGCCTAACAATGCAGATGATGTAATGGGATTTGCCCAGAACAATGATTTATTCTATTTGTCAGGAATTAATCAGGATGAGACTATTTTAGTGCTTTTTCCAAATGCTTACAAAGAGGAAAATCAGATTATATTATTTATAAAAGAAGTAAATGAGCACACTAAACTTTGGGATGGAGATTTTTTAACTAAAGAAGAAGCCAGAGCAATTTCGGGGATAAAAAACATCAAATGGACTCATGAATTCGAAAAGACATTACAGCTTTTTGCCTTTGAAGCCGATACACTTTATTTAGGTCACAACGAGCATATTAAAAGGGTAACAAATGAAATGATAACACGTCAGGATCGTATGATTCAATGGTGTAAAGAAAAATATCCATTGCATAAATACGAGAGAGCAGCCAAAATAACACGGGAACTAAGACCTGTAAAATCTGAAGAAGAGATCGCTTTGATAGAAAAAGCGACAGCCATTAGCATAAAAGGTTTCGAAAGACTTCTGAAAGCAGTAAAACCAAACATCAAAGAGTTTGAATTGGAAGCTGAATTAATTTATGAAGTTGTAAAAAACGGAGCTTCGCGTCATGCATTCAGGCCTATTATAGCATCCGGTAAAAATGCCTGTGCCTTACACTACAATACTAATGATGCGATTTGTAACGAAAACGATATGATTTTGGTTGATTTTGGAGTTTGTTATGCCAATTACAACTCTGATACAACAAGATGTGTTCCTGTAAACGGAACTTTTTCAGCCCGTCAGCGGGAAGTATATGCATCTGTTTTACATTGTTTAAAAGAAGGTTCTAAATTATTAAAACCCGGAGTACATCATAGTGATTATGAAAAGCAAATGGCTGGTTTGATCGAACAGGAATTAATCAAACTAAAATTACTGACTCCCGAAGCAATTGCCAGTCAGGATCCTGATTATCCTGCGTATAAAAAATATTTTATGCACGGTACAGCACATCATTTAGGGCTTGATGTTCACGATGTAGGATTGTATTCACGTCCTCTCGAAAAAGGAATGGTGCTTACCTGCGAACCGGGAATTTATATACCGGAAGAAGGAATTGGCTGCCGACTCGAAAACGATTATCTGATTACCGAAGACGGAAACAGAAATCTTTCTGAGGCATTACCTATAGAAATTGAAGATATAGAAAAATTAATGCAGCATAAATAATCCGGAATTCAACTTATTTCATAACAAAAATGAACAGCTACAAGAGCAATTTTGTAGCTGTTTTTTTTATCTCAAAATCTAAAAAACAAAGACATAAAATCACACATAAAAATGTAAAATCATAAAAATTCCAACATGCTTTTTTATACAAAAAACTGATTGCAAATAAGTTAGTTTAAATTCATTTTAAGACCTTGATTTACATTTATTAATTCACATGAAGTAATACACTCTAAAATCCTACAAATCATTAAGATAAATAAAAACTTATAAACTCAAACTTATACAATAAACAATACACAAAACAAGATAATATAATCTGATTTTATGATAATATATTGGCATAAAAAAAACCATAAATGCAAAATATTTGCAGTTATTAATCATAAAACCAAAATATGAGAATTAACGTTTATTTTAGAAAATTTGCAATACTCTTTTTTGTATTTGCAGCACAACTAATCTTTGCTCAGGAAAGAATAGTTACAGGAATTGTTACCGATGACGCAGGAATCCCGTTACCGGGCGTGAGTGTATTAATTAAAGGATCCAAAACAGGAACACAAACAGATTTTGACGGGGCTTTCTCTATCAATGCAGCTCCCAATCAATTTTTGGTACTTAGCTATATCGGGATGAAACCTCAGGAAGTGGCTGCTTCTTCTACTAAGCTTCAGATTAAAATGTCGGCAGGATCAACAGCACTTCAGGAAATTGTAGTAACTGCATTAGGTGTAAAAAGAGAGAAAAAATCTCTTGGTTATGCTACTCAGGAAGTAAAAGGTGAAGATTTAACCAAGGTGAATACCGGAAATGTCGCAAACTCAATTTCAGGTAAAGTAGCAGGTGTTAATATTAGAAGAAATAATAACATTGGCGGATCTACAAACGTAATCATACGCGGATCATCATCTTTAACAGGAAACAACCAGGCATTATGGGTTGTAGACGGAGTACCGTTAAACAATGACAATACCAATACTGCAGATCAGAAAAGTGGTGGAAACACAGGAGGATACGATTACGGAAATGCTGCATCAGACATAAACCCGGACGATATCGAATCGATCAACGTTTTAAAAGGTGCTGCTGCATCTGCCCTTTATGGATCAAGAGCTGCAAACGGTGTAATTCTGGTTACGCTTAAAAAAGGAACCAAATCTAAAAGCGGATTAGGCATTACTTTTACCAGTGGAATAAGCGTTGGAGTGGCTGACAAAAAAACATTACCGCAATACCAAAATGAATACGGAAGTGGTTATGGCGATTTTTATGGCACTGTAGATTTAGGCAGTGGTGTACATCCTTATGCAGCAACAGATGATGCCTCATGGGGACCAAGATACGATCCTAATTTATTGGTTTACAACTGGAGCTCATTCTATCCGGAATTACCTTCATACGGTATTGCAAAACCTTGGACTCCGGTAAAAAAGAATCCAAATAGTTTCTACCAAAAAAGCCTTACATATACCAACAATATTACGGCTTCTGCATCAAATGAAAATGGTGATTTTAGATTTGGTTATACCAATTACAATCAGGAACAGGGAATCCTTCCTAACAGCAGTAATAAAAAAGACAACTTTAACTTTTCTGCCAGTTACAAACTGAGCCCGAAAACAAAAGTTTCTGCTTCTGCAAACTACCTGAAAGCATACGCTAAAGGAATGAACGAAACCGGATATGGTGATGGTGGAAACAACTACCTCAGCAGTGTAAGACAATGGTATAATATGAGTGCCGATTTTCAGGATTTGGAAGATGCGTATAACTTAACAGGGAAAAATACAACCTGGAGCGTTGCAGGACCAACAGACTTAACAGTTCAGTTTCATGACAACCCATACTTTCAGCGTTACAACAATTACAACTCTTTAAACAGAGATCGTTTCTTTGGAAATTTTGCTTTAAGTACAGATGTAGCAAGCTGGTTAAATATCGTAGGAAAAGGATCTGTAGACTACTATACACAATTACAGGAAGAGCGTATTGCAGTAGGTTCAAAAAGAACATCCAATATGTTAGGACAGTATTCAAGATATGATAAAACATTTAGAGAAATCAACCTTGATTTAATGTTAAACTTTAAAACAGATATTACAGAAGACCTGAAATTCAACGGATTATTGGGAGCAAACTCAAGACGTTCTGGTAAAAACATAACATATTCTGCCACAAATGGCGGTTTAATTGTGCCAGGTAAATATATGCTGAGCAACACTATAGCGCCTATAAACTATCCTTCAGAATATGTAGAAACTATTGGAACTAACAGTGTTTATGCTAATGCAACTTTAAATTACAAAGAAAAGTTTTTCCTTGAAGGATCTTACAGAGTAGACCAGTCTTCTACCCTTCCTAAAAAGAACAACACCTATACATATCCGTCTATTACCGGAACTTACATCTTTAGTAGTGACCTAAAAGCCGATTGGCTCTCATTTGGAAAACTGCGTGTAAATTATGCTGATACAGGTAATGATGCAGAGTTTGCTGTAATCGAATCTACATTTAATAAAAACAGCAATTTTGGTCCTGACGGAATTCGTTTTTCTAACGAAAACAACAAAAGTAATTCTAATTTAAAAAGTGAGCTTACAAAAGGTTTTGAAGCGGGTATTGAGCTTAAATTCCTTAAAAACAGAGTAGGATTAGATTTCTCCTACTATAAAAGCAATACCACTAACCAGATTTTGTCTATCGAAACACCTGTACAAACTGGTTACAGCAGATCATGGATCAATGGCGGAAACGTTGAAAACAAAGGATTTGAGGTGGTATTAAACATTGTTCCAATTAAAACACAGGATTTTTCATGGGAAACAAAAATTAACTGGGCAACCAATAAAAACAAAGTAATTGATCTTAATGGTGCCGACAGACTTTCTATTGGATCATTTCAGGGTGTAGGGTATATTGCAGAAGTAGGAAAACCAATTGGTCAGCTTATTGGAAGAGGTTATCAGTATCTAAATGGTGAAAGAGTTGTAAAAAGCAACGGAAGATATGAAGTGGTTGCCGGAGCAACAATTGGAGACATCAATCCGGACTGGACAGGCGGTATTAATAACGTTTTTCGTTACAAAGATTTATCGTTTAACTTTTTAATTGACATCAAAAAAGGTGGTGACGTTTACTCTTTAGACCAGCAATATGGTAATACAACAGGTATTTATCAAAGTACAGTAGGAACAAACCATTTAGGAAATCCGGTAAGAAATTCAATCGCAGATGGTGGAGGAATCATTCTGGATGGTGTAAAAGCTGACGGAACACGCAATACTACAGTGATTCCTGCAGATTATAATACATACAATTCTATGCCTCAGGAAACTTATGTATATGACGCATCATACGTAAAACTGCGCGAAGTAGGTTTGAGCTATAAATTTCCATCAAAACTTTTAGCTAATACATTTATCAATAGCATGATCTTCACATTAAACGGAAGCAACTTATGGATTATTAGCAAGAATCTTCCATATGCAGATCCGGAAGCAGGATCATCATCAGGTAACCTTCAGGGTTTCCAGACAGGAGTATTACCTACAACAAAAGAGTACAACTTTAATATCAAAGTTCAATTCTAAAAACAAACAAAATGAAAAAATTCAAAACTATACTCCTTGCCGGAACACTATTAATTTCTGTAGTTTCCTGTGAAGACATCGACAAATTAAACGAAAACACAAAAGCATATACTACTGCTCTTCCGGGAAGTTTAATGACAAGTTCTCAGGTAAACTATGCTTATTTCCTGACCAATGCATCAGTTAATGATAATAATTTCAGAGGATATGCTCAATACTGGACAACCTCTACTTATACAGATGAAGTAAATTACAATCAGGTTAGACGAAATTTAGGCAACTCCCACTCTGTGATACTTTACAGAGATGTTTTGGAAGATCTTGTAATTGCAAAAAAGAAAATCACTGATGAGCAGGCACTCGGGTCAGTTGAAACGGCTGTAAAGAAAAACAGAATAGCCGTATTAGAAGTTCAGATTGTTATGGCTTACCAAACATTAGTAGATCTTTTTGGAGATATCGTTTACTCACAGGCTTTGGATATCACAAATTACCCAACTCCAAAATATGATGATGCTAAAACAGTTTATTTAGATCTTGCCAATCGTCTTGATGCTGCCATTGCAAATATGGATGGTAATTACGACAGTTTCGGATCAGCTGATCTAATCTACAAAGGAAATGTGGCACAATGGAAAAAATTAGCAAACAGTGTGAAGCTAAAATTAGGAATGCACCTTGCCGATGTTGATCCTGCTAAAGCAAAAGCCATGGTAGAATCTGCTTACAGTTCAGGAATTATTGCCAGTAATGGAGATAATGCTTTGTTTCAATATTACAAAACAGCAGTAGACGAAAACCCTTTGTATAACACTCTCGTTAATGAAAGTCAAATTATGCCAACAGCGTTTTTTGTAAATGAATTAAACGGGAAATCAGATCCAAGACGTGATATCTTTTTTAATCCTGCTTCAAAAATTGCAGGCGAATACAAAGGAGCACCTTATGCACAGCAGGTTACCTATAAAAACTTTTCGAATGTAGGATTAAAATTAAGAGAAAGAACAAATCCGGGGGTAATCTTTGATCATACAGAAACCAGCTTCTTACTCGCAGATGCAGCCAACAGAGGTTTTAATGTAGGCGGTACAGCGGCACAGTATTATGAAGAAGGTATTCGTTCCAGCATGAGTTATTGGGGAGTTTCAAGTGCAGATACAGAAACTTACTTAGCCAGAACAGATGTTGCTTTTGCAACTGCTGCTGGAACAGACAAGCAAAAAATTGCCTACCAGCTATGGATTGCTTATTACAACCGTGGTTTTGAAGGCTGGACAGAATACAGAAGATTAGATTATCCGGTTCTGGTAGCACCTGTAACTGCTGTTTCTGAAGCCGAAGGTAAAGTTCCGGTTAGAAACATTTACTCTTTATTTGATGCTACTTTAAACAAAGAGAATTACAATGCAGCTGCAACAGCAATTGGTGGTGATAAAATGACAACAAAATTATTCTGGGATAAATTTTAATTTGAATTAGTAAACATTTTAATATCTCATTGAATTTAGACAGACACTCATAAAGTGTCTGTCTTTTTTTTGCCGTCAAAAAAATTAGAAGTGGCGTATTCTGTGGGCTTGCGCATAAAAAACAGACTTATTATAATATCAAAATATTACCAAAATAAAAACACATAATATAATTTTAAAGTTAATTTATAGATAATTTCCTATCAATACAGAATAAAATAGTATAACTATTTAATTTGAGATAAAAATACCTTTGGCTCCAACTAAACAAATACCTAAAATTATGAAAACAAAATTATTACTATTTTTGGCATTCATCTTTGTACTAAAAGTGAGTGCCCAGGGACTTCCCTGCCGGACGACCGAAGAGAACGAAAAAATGTATAAAGCAAATCCCCATGCTTTAAAAGAAAAAAAAGATTTTGATGTATTTAGCAAAAACTTCAGCGCATCAAGAAAATCAAAAACAGGAAAGGCTCTCGAAACCTCCTACATTATTCCTGTCGTATTTCACATTTATGGTGACATTCAAAGTGGAAAAACCATTACCTATCAAAAAATTGTAAACCATCTTCAACAACTTAATGACGATTTTAACGGCCGGAATGCCGATTTTCAAACCGTTGATCCGTTTTTTCAGGCCCGGAGAGGTACTTTAAAAATTGAATTTAAGCTGGCTAAAATCGACCCAAATGGCGGCTGTACTTCAGGAGTGGTATTTCATCCTGCCAAAAATGGTTACGGAAATGGCGGCGGTTACGATGATCAGATTGCAGCCGATGCCTGGGACAACACCAAATACATGAATGTTTACATTCAAAACGACTTATATGCTGACGGCACTTTAAACAACTCTGGCGTAGCCTGGTATCCTGATTCGGGAATGACTGCCAGTAATACGGCCAGAGTTGTTTTTAATGGAGCCTATCTTTATGACAACTCCTACAGCAAAGAATTTTCGGCTACACTAACTCATGAGTTCGGACATTTCCTGAATTTGATTCATACTTTTGAAGGAGGCTGTACAGGTACTGATGAAGTAGATGATACGCCTCTCGAAGACGGTAAACATACTTTGGCCTGTACTCAGGGAACCAACTGTAACGGAGACAGAGTAAACAACGAAAATTATATGGGGTACAATGGCGCTCAGGGTTGCTATAAAATGTATACTCAGGGGCAAATTGACCGAATGCTTGCGGCACTGGAACATCCTGCAAGAAAATCACTCTGGCAGGCAAGTAATTTAATTGCTACCGGAGTAAATACGACAGGAGGTTTACTTACTGTAAATTCAAGTTCATTTAAAGAAGCTGTTTCTAACGATGGTGCTTTTGACACGGCATCGATAGTTACCTTAACAGACAAAACATTTGCGCTCTCCTCCGGAACAATGGTTTCAGGTACACAGTTCACCCACACTTTTCCCGCAGGGATTACACCTGTACTAACCGTTAATTCTAATTCGCAATTAACAATCACCCTGACAGGAAAAGCAACAAACCACCTTACAACCAACAATACAAAAGGAGCCATTACATTTTTACCTGCTGCTTTTACCGGTGGAACTGCAAACCTGACTTGTACAAGTTTAAACTATGACTTTAAATTTGTAGATCCATACGGAATTTACTTTGTTGATATGCCAGACGCAACCGCTTCGGCATCTGTGAACTGGAAAGCCTTTAAAATAGACAAAGGAGATGATCCTGCTTTTGGTGCATGGCGCTATGCTGCCAATGCATTAAAAATAGAAACCTATGCCAAAAAATTAGTTTGTGAAACAGGAACGAGAAACATCTCATTGCTTGCTGCAAATTCACCTGTAGGTGCCACAAGCAATTTTACAGCTCCGGGAGCATATCCAAATCAACTCGATTTACGAACCTCATCTTATACAAACTGGGATGGAAAAACAGGATATGTAGGTTTTGATTTTCTTATTGACGGACTTACTTGTTATGGCTGGTTTAAAGTAACGGTGAATGCAAACGGAGATGGTTTCAGCATTACCGAGTATGCTTACAACACACAACCCGGAGCAACTATTTATACCGGAATGTCTCCAAAAACTGCTGTAGTAGTTTCTACCGATCTTTTGTATGAATCTGATACTAATGATGGAGCAATCACTTCAAATGCAGTAATTTCATTATCAACCAATAATGGCACTTTTACTAAAAGCAGTGGTACTTTTACTCCAAATACAGATTATACCATTACAGGTGTTCCTGCAGGTTTAACAGCAGTTCTTACCCTTCAGAGCAATTCGAAAGCAGCACTTACTTTTACCGGAAAAGCAAGTTCGCATTTGCCTGCTAACAATGCTGCCGTAATTGTAACTTTTAAAGATGCTGCCATAACAGGCGGAATCGCAACATTAGACAATCCTGCAAAAACAATAAATATAAAATTCGATGCGCCATACGGCATCTTTTATGTAAACAATCCTGATTATACGGTATCGGCAGCAGCTGTATGGCAGTATTTTAATTTGGGAATTGGAGACAACACTGAATACGGAGCATGGCAATATGCAGCAAATGCTTTAAAAATAGAAACTTATGACAAAAGACTGGTAACAGAAAGCGGTACAAGAAATATTACCAAAATCGCAGCCGGAACTTCTATTGGGGCGACAAGTAATTTTACAGCACCCGGAGCATATCCAAACCAGTTAGATTTACGTACAGCAACTTACACTGCCTGGGACAATCAGACAGCTTACGTAGGTTTTGAATATGCAAGCCGTGGAAGAACCTGCTACGGATGGTTTAAGGTAAAAGTAACAGCTAGCGGAGATGGTTATTCTGTTTTAGAATATGCTTACAACACACAGCCTAATCAGCCAATCATTGCCGGAGCAACAGGCGGAACAACAGTTGCCGCTCCAACAAATCTGGTAGCTACTGCCAATTCGGCTACACTACAGGCTGTTTTAACCTGGACAGACAATGCAACCAATGAAACAGGATATACAGTAGAAAGAGCTTCTGCAGATGGTATATACAGCAGCATTGCAACATTAGGAGCCAATGTAGTTACCTATACCAATACAGGACTAACAGCCGGAAATACTTATACTTACAGAGTAAAAGCCAATGCCAACGCTGTTTCTTCTGACTATTCGAATGTAGCAACAGCAGTTATTACAGCAACATCTGTTTATTGCACTGCTCAGGGAACAAATACTTACGAATATATTAAAGATGTAGTAATTGGATCTTTTACAAGTACATCCGGAGCTGATGCTTCTGGTTATGGAAACTATACAGCTAAAAACATAACCCTAACTCCTAATACAAGTGTATCTGTTAGCCTGACTCCTGGTTTCGCCAGTTCTAATTATACTGAAACATGGGGTATCTGGATTGATTACAACAAAAACAATACTTTTGAAGCTTCTGAAAAAGTAATCAACGGAATTTCGGCAAACGGAACTGCTACAGGCAATTTTACAGTAGCAAGTGCAACCGGAACAACCAGAATGCGTATTGTGATGAAATACAATGCAAACCCTGCATCTGCCTGCGGAAGTATTGGCGATGGAGAAGTTGAGGATTACACGGTAACTTTTGGAAATTCAAATCCAAATCCGGTAACTCTGGCAACACCTGCAAACATTGGGAATTCAGGAGTTTATTCTTCAGGGTTCTATGCTTCCTGGACAGAGGTTACCAATGCAACAAGCTACGAAGTGCAATTGTATAAAGCTGCAACAGGATGGGCAACAACCGGAACATCAAATACATATTATTTATGGATTCCAAAACAAGGCACTGAAACCGCTTACAGATTTAGAGTGAGAGCGGTAAATACTGCCGGAACCAGTGACTGGAGTAATTATCTGGACATCAACCTTACCTCTTCACTTTCCGGACCGGAAGCTCATGAGATACTAACCGGTAAAAAATCATTCTCTATGTTCCCGAATCCTGCGACAGAAGTGGTGAATTTTACTTTCGAAAATGTTAATATAGCCACTGCCGTACTTACTATTTACAATAATAGCGGCGACGTAATCGATACTGTTCGTAATACCTCTACATATACATTTAGAAATTTACCAACAGGAATTTACCATGTAATCCTTACAGATGGTACTTTTAAACAAAGTAAAAAATTGTTAGTGAAATAAGATTATAATAGTTATTACAAATGCAAAAACCCGCTGAAAGATATTCTTACAGCGGGTTTTCTTATTTTATGAATTTACCTTTTTAAATCAATATCCAAAAGGATTCTCCACACTTGCCATTGGCGTTGTAAACCATTTTGGACCATCAGCAGTCATATAGAAATGATCTTCATGACGAATACCAAATTTCCCCGGAATACAAATCATAGGTTCATTACTCACAACCATTCCTTCGCGAAGTTCAATTTCGCTTCCTCTAACCAAATATGGATACTCATGAATATCCAGACCTGTTCCGTGCCCTACTCTGTGTGGTAATCCAGGCAATTCATAATCTGAACCCAAACCTGCTTCTGCCAGTGTTTTTCTCGCAGCATCATCAACAGAACCACAGGTTGCTCCTATTTTAGCCGCTTCAAAAGCGGCAAACTGAGTTGCCTGTTCCAGATTCCAAATCTTTTTATAGTCTTCTGATGGAGTCCCGTAAGCATAAGATCTTGTAATATCAGAAAGATATCCTTCAAGTCTGCAGCCGGTATCGATAATAACAGCTCCGTTTTCTTTTAAATCCTGAGGAACAGAAACACCATGCGGATATTGTGTATCATCAGCAAACAAAACAATACAAAAATAAGAACCTGAGGCAATACCTGCTTTTATATGAGCTTCCTGTATAAACTTTGTCACTTCGGCTGCGGTAATTCCTGGTCTTAATATTTTAGCGGCAACACGCTGTACCACCATTGTAATATCTTTTGCTCTCTGGATAATAGCAATTTCATTGACTGATTTTTTCATACGACAGGCTGACGTAACTGGTAGTGCATTTACAATCGTATATGATGGATTTGCTTTGACCACACCATCAACCAGAAAATAAGGCGCAGATTCGTCTATAGCAATCTCACCGTTTACAATATTCTTATTCTTTAATAATTCCCCCATTAAAACATAAGGAGATTCATGCTCTTCCCAGCAATTGATTTTTCCGTTTAACTGCATGTATTTTTTAAAAGTACCTTCTTCAAATTTTGGTACAATATAATCCAGTGTTCCGTCATCATATAACAAAGCACCTACCATTCTTTCAGACGGATTCCATTTGGTACCCGTAAAATAATAAAGATTTGTGCCCGCATTAATATACAATGCTTTAAACTTACTTTCTTTTATAAAAGCAGTTGCCTTTTTTAATCGTTCTGAATATTCTTCCGGCTGAATTGGTTTTACATCCAGCGTCATATCTTTAATTTTTTCTAGCTCAACGGCAGCAGTTGAGCCTCCTATTCCAATTGTCATTTTTATATTTTTTTTATTGATGTGATTTATTATCTAAGGATAAAACCTTCTTTTAGCGGATCATTTGGATCTATTATGAACGTATTTATTCCAGTTACATAAGCTGTTCCTTCAACCTGAGGAATTACCGCTTTAAAAGAACCAAAATCTTCTTCTTTTGCAAGTGAACCTGTAAAAGTACTTCCTATTATACTTTCTATTGTAATAAAGTCGTTAAAATTTATGGCATTTCGGGCTTTTTCAATAGCAATTCTGCCCGAAACTCCTGAACCTGTGGGAGAACGATCTACTTCTCCATCAGCAAAAACACAAACATTTCTGCTGTGATTAGCAATATCCTGTGGCTCATCAATAAAAATAGTTCCGTACAAAAAGCTCAGATCTTCTTCAAACGGATGCAGAATTTCCTGATCCTGATCCATTACAGCATGTTTTATAGCAACACCATGCTGAATAATCGTACGATAATTTTCTTCGGTTAATCCAAAATTCAAATGTTTATTTTTTCTTAAATCAACATAAGCATAAAAAGCTCCGCCATAAGCCAGATCATAAACAATATCGCCTATACCTGAAACCTGTACCACACGATCTAAACCCACTACAAAACTCGGTACACAATGGAACCTTACTCCTGTCACTTCGCCATTTTGAACAGTAACATAAGATAAAATTCTGCCGCACGGAGCATCAATCTTTAATTCATTCTCTCCTTCTTTTACAGCTATCCAGTTCATCTTTGCTGCCAAAGTACTTATGGCAATAATCGCATGACCACACATACTGCTGTATCCTTCGTTATGCATAAAAAGAATACCAAAATCAGCAGTATCATCGTTTGGCGGAAGCAATATACAACCATACATATCTGCATGACCACGGGGTTCAAAGATCAGCGAAGTTCTAAGATAATCGTAGTTTTCTTTAATATCCCTGCGGTATTCTAAAATAGAATTTCCTTTAAGCTCCGGAAATCCTGAAACGATCACACGCAGAGGTTCTCCTCCGGTGTGCATATCAATTGTTTTTATGGCGACCCTATCGGCACCAATTGTATAGTCAGTATGAGTGCAGATATTGTGATACGTTTTAGACATTATTTTTGTTTTTTAAATTATACTCCTCATAAAAATATCCTGCCGCTATAAGATCTTCTATGGCATGCCCTACTGATTTAAAAAAGGTGATTTCTTCATCAGATGTTCTTCCGGTTTTCTTATTGCTGCATAGTTCAAATAAATCTGCCCTGATATCTTCTCTTGTAATTACTCCATTGGTTAGCGGAATCAAAATATCACCGCTTTCTTTTAATCCGCCCTGATACGTATCCAGAAAAACTGCCGATTTTAAGATGGCTTCATCATCAGCCTCACGCATATCTTTTTTATAAGCACCAACCAGATCTAAATGCTGTCCGGGTTTAAGCCATTTACCAAACACAATCGGGACAGGTGATAAAGTAGCCGATGAAATAATATCAACTTCAGATATTACTTCTTCTATAGTTGAAACTGCTGTACAGCTAAATACCGAATTACGAAGTTCATTGCACACCAATTGTGCCTTTTCTAAGGTTCTTCCCCAAACATATACTCTTTTAACAGGTCTTACACTTGCATGCGCCTGAATCAGATTTACGGCAAGTGCTCCTGTTCCTATCATTAGCATTGAAGAAGCGTCAGTTCGTGAAAGGTAACTGCTGGCTAATGCAGATGTTGCTGCGGTTCTTTTTCCGGTTAGCGATTTTGCATCAAGAATCGCCTTGATGTTTCCTTTATGACCATCAAGATAAATATAAGTTCCTTGTATAGAAGGCAGATCATATTTGCCATTGTTAGGACTAACAGTGACGATTTTTACCCCCAGATCTTTACCGGATTGAAAAGCCGGCATTAACAGCAAAGTAGAATCTTTGTTTTCTGCCGGATTAGGATAATCATGATGATGGCGTAAAGGGACTTGAATTGACGAAGTCGAAAATCCTTCGCGAAGTCTTTCTATAAGTTCATTGAAATTGCATTTTTCTTCAATGAAATTATCTGAAATAAGCTGAATAGGTTCCATGTATTTGATTGAAATTTTATTAAAAATAGAAGATTATTTTATCATAACACTATTTCAGCAAGAACCAGATAACATAAGACAAGTTAAGGTTAATATAGTACAAATTGATTAAGCATTAAGAACATATTTTTATAAAAAAACAATATCAAAATAATGAAAAAATTACAACACATTGCATTAGTCCTGACTGCGACATTTACATTTCTGACGGGTTTTGCCCAAACTGAAACAGCAATTAAAACCAGTCTGGAAAGTAAATTAGCGCAATTATTTCCCGGCGCAGAAATTACCAAAATGAAAGACCTTGAAGATTTTACAGAATCTTATCAATTAGTTCTAAATGAACCTCTGGATCATAATAATCCTAAAAAGGGGACTTTTAAGCATTATATCTATTTATCGCATCTGGATTTTAAAAAGCCCATGATTATCGAAACAGAAGGCTATGCTGCCCGATACAAAAAAACAGAATTGAGCAGCTTGTTGCATGCCAATCAGGTTATTGTAGAATACCGTTTTTACGGAAAATCCAGACCTAATCCCATTCAATGGCAGTATTTAACCAATGACCAGGCAATTGCCGATTATCATGACATTGTTACAAAACTGAAACAATTGTATACCGGAAAATGGATTTCGACAGGAATTAGCAAAGGCGGAGAAACAACCTTAATTTATAAATCTAAATATCCAAATGATATTGATGTTGCAGTTCCTTATGTGGCACCCTTAATAAACACACAGGAGGATCCAAGAATAGAACAGCACCTGGCAACTGTAGGAACTTCAGAATGCCGAAAAAAGATAATTGAATTTCAACGTACTTTACTGCAAAACAGAGCAAGTTTAATCAATGAAATTAAGGCTTACGCCGAAAAGGAAAAAATGACTTTTACAGAAGTATCTTTTGATGAAGCATTAGAATATGGTACACTCGAATTTCCTTTTTCTTTCTGGCAATGGGGAGGCAAATGCGAAGATATTCCGACTACTACAGCATCTCCAAAAGTACTATTTGATTATATGAACAAAATTGTAGGCATTGGTTATTATGATGATAAAAACTATTACGACCTGCTGCCATCTTATTATCAGCACATGAGTGAATTAGGTTATTATGGTTTTGATTTTACACCCGTAAAAGATTTGTTGACAACAGTAAAAAGCACTTCAAACAATCGATTTGCGCCAAAAGATGTACAAATACCATACAACCCTAAATACATCAAAAAAGTCAGGGATTATGTCGAGAATAACGGTTCAAAAATACTATATGTTTACGGAGGTTATGACACATGGGTATCTTGTTCGCCAACACCAAAGTCAAATCTTGATGCCTTAAAAATGGTTTTACCCGGAGGCAGCCATGCGACCAGAATAAAAAACTTTCCGGAGCAGGATCAGGAAAAAGCAATAAAACTGCTTAACAGGTGGCTGGGTACAAACTAATTTGAGGATATTGAACTAAAAAAACCGAGAATATTATAAATATTTTTATTTGTAAACCGGGAGATTTTTTTCAAATGCAGCACCAAATGAAAAGAATGAATCGGTGCTGCCAACTCCCTCAATCTGATGAATTTGTTCATAGAGCACTTTACGAAGCTCCTCATTATTAGAAGAAACAATTTTAATAAATAAGGCATATTTTCCGGAAACCCAATGGCATTCGATCACTTCAGGAATTTCTTTAAGTTTTTCGGCTATTGAATAAGAATAATGTGCCTCTTTAGTCACAATACCGGTATAAGTAATGGTTTCAAAACCCATTTCTTTAGCATTGAGTTCTACCGAAAAACCTGTGATTATTCCGGCTTCCGTTAGTTTTCGTACACGCAAATGTACCAATGAGTTAGATATGTTTAACTCTTTGGCAAGATCAGAAAAAGGTATTCTCCCGTTCTCGCTTAGTTTTTGTATAATTTCTTTATCTAAATAATCAATATTTTCATTCTTTCTGATGGTTGCCATAACTCATGTTGGTTTAAAGATTCTACTATTTTGACAATTCTAATCTTAAAATTTGGTTTTAAAGTGTCAAAATTACAAAAAAAAATACAAGTTATGTCTAATTATAAATAATCGTACCTATACTGTGTTATTATAACACTTTTATAGATAGATTTGTGTCATAATCACACTATTTTAACAAAACAACAAAATGAATAAAGATCAACTACTTACGAAGTTATGGGAGCAATATGCAGCGATTACCCCATCTGCCCAAAAAATACATGAATTGCTTGAAAACAGAGGTGAAGAAATTAAGAATGACCATATTGCAATTCGTACTTTCAATGATAAGCGCGTTAACATTACTGTTTTAGAAAAACCATTTTTAAATGTAGGTTATGTAGAAAAAGGCGAATATCATTTTGACACCAAAAAACTATACGCAAAGCATTATGAGCACTCAACTGATAAAGATGCCCCAAGAATCTTTATCTCTGAATTAGAATTAGAAAAATGCTCCGCTGAATTGCAGGAAACGGTTCAGAACATCTTGAACAGTTGTGATCAAAATGTATTTAATGATCCTGAGCTGGTTTTAAACGGTTCTGTCTGGAAAGGAAACTCACAAGCCATTTACAAATCATTATTAAACGAATCTGAATATGCTGCCTGGATGTATGTTTACGGTTTCAGAGCCAATCACTTTACCATAAATACCAATGCATTAAAAGAGTTTAAAACACTTGAAGAGTTAAATAACTTTTTAGAAGAAAGCGGATGGAAATTAAACGCATCCGGAGGAAAAATTAAAGGAACACCGGAACAATTACTGGAACAATCAAGTACACTGGCTGATTTATATACTATAGATTTTGAAGAAGGATCTCTGGAAATCCCATCCTGTTATTATGAATTTGCCCTTCGATACCCAATGGCAAACGGAGCGTTATATCAGGGATTTGTAGCTTCCTCTGCCGATAAAATATTTGAAAGTACAGATGTAAAACTACAAGAAGCAAAATAATAAAATCAACTTTTGATAAAAGCTGAATAACACATTAAAAAAAGTTGCAATGACAACAACAGAATTACGATTCGCCATAAAAGAAGCTTTAGACCAATTAGGCATAAAAGAAATTAACGAAGGAACTTCAACCGGATTAAACCATTTTTCGAGCGGAGACCTTCTCGAAAGCTATTCTCCGGTTGACGGACAATTAATTGCAAAAGTTAAAACATCGACTGCTCGGGATTATGAAAAAGTAATGGAATCAGCAACCGCCGCTTTCAAGACATTCAGACTAATGCCAGCGCCTCAGCGTGGAGAAATCGTACGTCAGTTTGGAGAAAAATTACGCCAAAATAAAGAAGCCTTAGGAAAACTGGTTTCTTACGAAATGGGTAAATCATTACAGGAAGGCTATGGCGAAGTACAGGAAATGATAGACATCTGTGATTTTGCAGTAGGTCTTTCACGTCAGCTACACGGGTTAACCATGCACTCAGAACGTCCGGGACACCGTATGTATGAACAATATCATTCGTTAGGAATTGTTGGAATCATTTCAGCATTCAATTTTCCGGTAGCCGTTTGGGCGTGGAATACCGCTTTGGCATGGATTTGTGGTGATGTTTGTGTTTGGAAACCATCCGAAAAAACACCACTTTGTGCCATTGCCTGCCAAAACATTATCGCCGAAGTTATTCAGGAAAACAATCTTCCGGAAGGCATTTCCTGCTTAATCAATGGCGATTACACCATAGGAGAATTACTAACAAGAGATAAACGTGTACCTCTAATTTCAGCTACAGGTTCGACCCGCATGGGAAAAATTGTTGCACAGATAGTTGCAGAACGTTTAGGTAAATCCTTATTGGAATTAGGCGGAAACAATGCCATTATTGTAACACCGGATGCTGATATTAAAATGACAGTTATTGGAGCCGTTTTTGGCGCTGTGGGAACAGCAGGACAAAGATGCACCTCTACCCGCCGTTTAATCATTCACGAAAGTATTTATGACAAAGTCAGAGATGCACTGGTTTCGGCATATCAGCAATTACGTATCGGAAACCCTTTAGACGAAAAAAATCATGTAGGTCCGCTTATCGATAAACAGGCTGTAGAATTATACCAGCAGGCTTTAGAAAAAGTAGTGCTTCAGGGCGGAAATATTCTTGTAGAAGGCGGTGTACTTTCCGGCGAAGGATACGAAAGCGGATGTTATGTAAAACCTGCCATTGCTGAGGCTGACAACACTTTCGAGATTGTACAGCACGAAACTTTTGCCCCTGTATTATACCTGCTAAAATATTCAGGAACTGTTGAAGAAGCCATTGCAATACAAAATGGCGTAGCACAGGGATTATCCTCTGCAATTATGACAAATAATTTAAGAGAAGCCGAATTATTCTTATCCGCTACAGGTTCAGATTGTGGTATTGCAAATGTAAATATCGGAACATCCGGAGCCGAAATTGGCGGTGCCTTTGGTGGCGAAAAAGAAACCGGCGGAGGAAGAGAATCCGGCTCTGATGCCTGGAAAGTTTATATGCGAAGACAGACTAATACCATTAACTACACTACAAGTCTGCCCCTCGCACAAGGAATAAAATTTGACTTATAAGCCGAATTAGAACTAAAGCTTACTACAAGTCTAAACAAAGAGAATACCTATTTACAGGTCAGTGTTTTCCACCACTGACCTCAATAAATTGCCTGCATACGAATGAAAAAAAACTAAAAAAGCTAAATTTTAATTAACCAAAACCGTTACCACAATGAAAAAACAACTAATTAGGAAACTAAATTTTATTCCTTTGTTATTATGCTTGTGCTTTCCAATCATCAACTTTGCACAAAGCAATCAAACCCAAAAAACAATTTCAGGAAAAGTTACTGATGATAAGAACAATACACTGCCGGGTGTAAGTATTTCTATCAAAGACACTAAGTACAATGCCGCAACTGATATTGACGGAAATTATACGCTCGTATATTCGTCAAATATTACAGACCCTGTTATCGTTTTTTCGTATATGGGATTCATAGGAAAAAGCGAAGCTGTAAATAATCGTACAGAATTTAATGTAGTCATGCAGGAAGAAACCAATAAACTAAACGAGGTCGTTATTATTGGATATGGCTCACAAAAAAAGAGCAATGTTACAGGAGCTATTTCTACAGTTAAAAAAGAAAGTCTCGAAACCAGAGCCACTACAAATCCTGCCGAAGCACTTCAGGGATTAGTTGCCGGAGTAAACGTGCAAAAAAGCGGTGGTATTGCAGGTGCTGGCGTAAGCGTAAAAATTCGCGGGGTAAATACTTTTGGAGCAACAGAACCACTTTACATCATTGACGGATTTCAGGGATCAATTAACACCATAAACCCAACCAATATAGAATCTATGGAGGTTCTTAAAGATGGTGCCGCAGCTGCAATTTACGGATCTGTTGCTGCTAACGGAGTCATTATCGTAACCACCAAAAATGGTCAGAAAGAAGGCGTAAAAGTAGATTTCAGCTCTTTTTTAAGCATTACAAACCCATCAAAAACATTAGATTTATTAGATGCTGACGGATATCGTACCGTGCATAAAAGAATGTATGATGAATACAACAAATATGCAACTTCACCAAAACCACTTCCGGCTTATATTACAGCACCATCTGATGCAAATACAAACTGGCAGGATGAGGTTTTCCGTTCCGGACTTACTCAAAACTATGGCTTAGGAATTCAGGGAAGACAAGGTGATTTTAAATTTGCTTTGTACGGGAATTTCGTAAAGCAAAAAGGAATTGTAATCGACAACGAATTTGCTCAGCAAACGGCAAGCGCCAGAGTAAGTTTCAAAAAATCGATTTTTGATATCGACGGTAAAATGGCGTATATCGGAACGCAAAATGCATTACCTAATTTTCAACTGAAAGAAGTCTACACCATGTCACCATTAGTTCCGGTTTATGATGCAAACGAACAATATGGTTACGGATTAGCCAATAAAAATGGTTTACCGGCAGGATCAAATCCCGTTGCCGAAGAACACTTTAGAAAAAGCAACGACGTAGGACAGGATTTAACTGCAAACATTGCCGCAACTGCCAATATTGCTTCCTGGATAAAATACAAATTAGCCTATTCATATCGTGTAAAAAACAGTCAGCAAACCGCTCACTTCCCTCCTTATATCTCAAACCCTAAAGAGGTGCATCTGTATCCAATGCAAAGCGAGCTTAGAACAACATGGACCGAGCAAATCGTAGACAATATTATTACTATTGATAAAACCTTCGGAAAACATGTTTTTGGTTTAATGCTTGGTAATACGTTCAACAGTCAGGCATCAAACTGGAATGATGTGAGTGTTGAGGGTAAAACAACAGATTATTCTGTAGACAACGGACAATTGGTTTCTATCGACCGTCCATCCGGATTTCTTGATCCCGGTTTTGAAACAATTGGTGCCGGAAGAGGCGGAACATACACTGCTGATGGTTCAAAATTTCAATACAATCGTGTCTCTTTCTTTGGCAGGTTAAACTATTCCTATAACGACCGTTATTTACTTCAGGTAACCGTTAGAAAAGATGGTTCTTCTAAATTTGGACAAGACAGCCGTTGGGGAACATTCCCATCTATTGCATTAGGATGGAAAATCGAACAGGAAGATTTCTTCCCAAAAGATATGATCCTTTCTACTTTAAAATTACGTGCAAGCTGGGGACAATTGGGTAACGAAGCTGCTTTAGGTTATTACTCTGCCAATACATTGATTAAAACTGGTAATACTTTGGGCTCAGGTTATGTACAAGGAATTGGAAGTAATCCTTGGCCGGGAAGTATTGCAACTGCATTAGAAAACAGAAACCTGCAATGGGAAACTACAGATTCTAAAAATATTGGTATCGATTATACCCTTTTAAAAGGCAAAATTAGCGGTTCGATGAACTACTATCACAATGTAACAGACAATTTACTGATTACCAAAAAACTGGCTCCGTCTGCCGGAATCGATAATCCAATTCTTAACGTAGGTAAAATTAGCAACAGCGGATTTGAATTTGAAGTAAACTATCGCGATCAGGTGAATGAGTTTAAATACAATGCCGGTTTAAACCTTACTACACTTAAAAATAAAGTACAGGAACTTGCAAACGAAGGACAAACCATTTACGGAGAAGGATTAAAATACGGAAACGAACACTTTCCAACTCAAGCTCGTGTAGGAAGTCCGATTAGTGGATTCTATCTGTACAAAACAGATGGTATTTTCCAGACTATGGATGAAGTAAATGCATACAATAAAAATGGCGTTTTATTACAGCCAAATGCTAAACCGGGAGATATCCGTTTCAAAGACTTAAACGGAGACGGTGTAATCGACGAAAGCGACAAAGCCTATTGTGGTACAGGATTACCTAAACTTGAAGTAAACCTTAGTTTAGGAGCCAGCTATAAAGGTTTCGATTTCTCTGCTTTAATAGGAAGCGGCTGGGGCAATAAATTATACAACGGAAACAGATATTTTTATGAATCTATGAATTCAGGAACCAACATGCTGGCTTCGACACTAAATTCATGGACACCTGAAAACCACAGTAACATTCCTCGTGCAGTATTACAGGATCCTAACGGAAACAGCCGCGAATCGGATCGTTTTCTGGAAAGTGGAGATTTTATCAGAATGCGTCAATTGCAATTGGGATATACTATACCAAGTAAAATGTTAGGCAAATCAAAAACAGACAAGCTTAGAATTTACGTAAGCGCCGAAAACCTGTTTACAATCACCAATTATTCAGGTATTGATCCTGAATTCTCACGTGCTTCTGTAATTGATACAGGTGTTGACCGCTTTGTTTATCCATTTACAAGATCGTTTGTATCTGGTATTCAGTATATATTTTAATTCCATTTAAAAAAGACATTATCATGAAAAAGATATTTTTATTACTATCCACTATAGGTCTGTTCACCATTACAAGTTGTAGTGATTATCTGGACCAACAATCTCCTGATGAACTTACCTCAGGTAATTTCTGGAGAAACAAAGCCGATGCCGAATCTGCTTTGGCAGCAACCTATTCCCAACTTGAGGCCGCTGTTGATCAGTGGGCTTTCGCCGAAGTTAAATGGCCTGTAGAAGCTTATCGCGAAGATATAAACGAATTAGGGAGCGATGCTTTGAACTATCAAAACTGGGTAGAACTTTCTACATTTACGTATACCAACGGAAACAGTCAGTTTACAACTTACTGGAAACTAAACTACAGAGGAATCAGTAATGCCAATCAGGTTATTGATAAATTACCGCAAGTTCCAACAGATAAACTAAACGAAGAAGACCGCAAGCAAATTGAAGCCGAAGCCCGATTTTTACGTGCTTATTACCACATGAAACTGCTTTTGAACTGGGATAAAATCTATATTAGAAATAAATATATTACCAAAGAAAGTGAATTAAGCATTCCGCTTTCTACACGTGCAGAAGCATGGGATTTTATTACCAGCGAATTAAAAGCTGCAGCACAGGTACTTCCTGCAAAACAGCCACAGGATAAAACAGGCCGTGCAACCAGCGGTGCTGCAAACAGTTACCTTGGATTTGCTTATTTAACAAGAGCATACGAAGAAACAGCTCAAAAGCAAACTTTCCTGAATGAAGCCCTTACGGCACTTAATAAAGTACAGGGATATGAGTTAGTTAAAGATTATGTTTCGATGTTTGATGGTACTGCCAAAAATACCAAAGAATCAATTTTCGAATTGCAATTTTCAGAAACAACAGCAAACGGAGCTTTCTACCGCAATGCACTGCATTATTGGATGGCTGCAGCCGAACTTGGCGGATGGGACGAAATACTTCCGAGTCCGATGTTAATAAGCGAATTTAAAAAAGAAGGAAAAATTGCCACTACAGGAAATTATGATACCCGTTTTTACAGCACTATTTTCTTTAAAGATCCTTATTTCAATGATCCTGCTAATCCAATGGTTTTAGGAACAACCTATGATGACAAATTTGGAGATACAGATAAACCGGTTTACCGCAGGTATATACCAAGTACTCAGGATAAAATGGATCAGGAGTTTACAGCCATCAATATTCCGCTTATGAGATATGCAAATGTATTGTTGATGCAGGCAGAAGCATTAAACGAACTAGGTCGTCCAACAGAAGCCATTCCATACATCAACAAAGTACGCAGCAGAGCTGATATGCCGGCAATGACAGGTACAACAAGCGCTGACGTAAAAGCTCAGATTGAACATGAGAGAATCATAGAGTTTCCTCTGGAAAACTATCGTTTCTATGATCTGCGTCGTTGGGGAAAAACCAAGGCTGCACTTGATGCCGTAGGACGCACCGGTTTTGATGCATCAAAAAATAATTTTTACCCAATTCCTTTGACAGAAGTACAAGCGAATTAATATTTAACAACGAATTCAATATAAGGTTTTAAACCTGCAAGGTCTCTTTTCTGACCTTGTAGGTTTACTTATAATTACAACTGACGATTTAATATTCGTTAATTATTACAATTATTTAGTCTATATTTCTAAATAAAAAAACACCCTAAAAACAAAATAACATGGACAAAAAGAAAATACTTTTTATTCTTGCATCCTTTATTATAGTACAATCAGGCTGGGCTCAAAAGAATTTTCCAAACTTAGAATCTGCCCAAAACAGTATCAATTACAAAGGAAACCCGGCAAATGCTACTGACAGAAAACCATTAGCTTTTTCAGATAAAGGCGCATGGTTTGGATTTGGTTTTTTAGAAGCATCAGAAATTCAGGCAGGATTTTCTGGTCCGTTTTTAATGACAGAACAAAACGGTGTCTGGTTAAGTCCTTCATTTGTTTCGCTACAGCTTCTGGACGAAAACAAACAGCAGGCAATCAACTGGAAAAACACATTAGTAACCCAAAACAGTTACAACAGTCATCTGGAACAGCAATTCAAAAATGAAAAACTAAATATCAAACAGCAATTAGTTTTTTTATCAGGACATTCTGCATTACAAAAAACAAGTATTACCAATACATCAGGAAAAACCATAACCCTTTTTCCTTCTTATAATTCGACTGTTTTTTTAGATGATTTACAATTATCCAAAGAAGATAAAACCCTTAAAATTGTTTCTTCAAAAAGCACCGCTGTAGGTTATATTCAGTTTCTGAATGCTAATCCTGAAATTGAAATTACCAAACAGGGATATAAAACACAAACCGAAAAACTGGTATTAAAACCAAATGAAACCAAAGAAATTGTCGTTTCCCAAACTTTTATTTTTGCTCAGTATTCCTGGAAAAATGAAAAAGAACAAATCGCAAAAACGGTATTTACTACCCTGCTCAACAATACACAAAAAGAAAAAGAAACGCAACTCGCACAATTAATTGCTAAAAAGAAAGCCATATACAAAGGCGTTGTTTATTCTAATCTGATTGCCAAACTTGTATTAACATTACAAAACAATACCCGAATCGCGGCTGAAGGATTAAAACACGGCGGACTTTTTCCGAGTTACAACTACGAATGGTTTCATGGTTTTTGGGCCTGGGACAGCTGGAAACATGCTGTAGCAGTTGCAAATTATGATTCGGAACTGGCTAAAAACCAAATGCATGCTTTATTCGATTATCAGGAACCCAACGGATTTATTCCGGATTGTATTTACAGAAATAATCTTCTTGAAGAAAATAATTATAGAAATACTAAAGCACCGCTTGCAGCCTGGGCAATCTGGAAAATTTATGAAAAAACAAATGATGCCAGTTTTATAAAAGAGTTTTATCCAAAATTAAAATTATATCACAATTGGTGGTATAAAGAACGTGACCACGATCAGGATGGTTTATGCGAATTTGGCTCAACAGACGGAACTGTAATTGCCGCAAAATGGGAAAGCGGAATGGACAATGCCGTTCGTTTTGATGATAGCAAAATCCTGAAAAACGGAGAAAAAGCCTATTCATTAGATCAGGAAAGCGTTGATCTAAACTCATTTTTATACGCCGAAAAAAACTATCTGCATAAAATGACAGAAGTTTTAAAACTTACAGCAGAAGCCAAAAAATGGCAGGAAGAAAGCATGGCATTAAAGACTAAAATTCAAAATCAGTTTTGGGATGCCGCAACAGGTTGGTTTTACGACACTACAATCGACGGAAAAACACTGATAAAAGCAATGGGATGTGAAGGCTACTCGCCTCTTTGGGCTGAAGTCGCAACAAAAGAACAAGTTTTGGCTGCAAAACAAAACATGCTCAATCCGACTAGTTTAAACACGCTTGTTCCTTTACCAACACTCGCAGCAAATCATCCTAAATTTAAACCCGATAACGGATATTGGAGAGGACCGGTTTGGCTTGATCAAAGTTATTTTGGCATCAACGGGTTAGAAAAATACGGATACACCAAAGAAGCCGATGAACTTGCACACAAACTAATACATAATGCCGAAGGTGTTTTAGACAAAGGCACTACGATTAGAGAAAACTATCAGCCCGTTACAGGAAAAGGATTAGAAGCCTATAATTTTAGCTGGTCAGCATCGCATTATTTAATGCTGCTGTTAGAAGATAAATAATGAAATCGCTGGATGCAATAATTTTTAGCACATAGAAGCATAGATCATTTTACCCGAAAATAAGACGTTTCACTTATTTTAAATAAACATTGCTGAACGATGAAAGAGAAAGATATTTCTTTTTGTATTCTTTACCAGGCATAGCATCTATGTTTTTATGAGTTTAATAAAATGACAGCATTCCATCCAACAGCTTAAAGTAACTATCTAAATTTGATTAACACACAACAATACAAAGTATGTTCAACCAAAATATATCATTCGCAAAAACTGTATTAATGACATTATTGATTGCAAATTGCAATTTAACACCTGTTTTTGCCCAAAATAAAAAAACGACAACTATAGAAAAAAAAGATCCTCAGCGTTTTTTTCCAAAACCGGATTTAATGCAAATTGGAGTCTACTATTATCCTGAACAATGGCCTAAAGAACAATGGGAACGTGACCTGAAAAACATTAAAAAGTTTGGGTTTGAATTTACGCATTTTGCTGAATTTGCCTGGACATATATGGAACCTCAGGAAGGCGTTTATGATTTTAAATGGCTCGATGATGCTTTGGCTATAGCCGAAAAACAAGGATTAAAAGTTATTCTTTGCACACCAACCCCAACGCCTCCTGCCTGGATGGGAGAAAAATATCCTGAGATCTATTTAGTTGATTCTAACGGACGCCGCAGAGAACACGGCAACAGGGCAAACGTATCGATAACAAACAAAAAATACCAGCAGTTTACAGATCAGATCGTAGCTGAATTAGGTAAAAGATACGGTAAGAATAAAAATATCATGGGCTGGCAAATCGACAATGAACCTTTGGCAACTCCAGATTTCAGTCCTTCTGCCCGCGAGGCATTTCAAATTTGGCTTAAAGCCAGATACGGAACAATCGAAAAACTAAACACAGAATGGGTGGGAAGTTTTTGGAGTACCCGATATAACAACTTTGAACAAATCGTGCTGCCAAATGCCGAGATTTATTCAGAAGATAAATTAAGTCCGCATGCTGTTTTAGATTTTAAAAGATTTACTTCTGATGCGCAGGCTGCTTACTTAAACAGACAAGCCGAAATACTGCGAAAATACATTGACCCAAAACAATGGATCACCACCAACTTTACCAATGTAATTTATGATGCAGACCCAAGAAGTGCGGACAAAATGGATTTCGTAACCTATACAATGTATCCGGTAAGCGGACAAAACCCTTTAGGCGGTAACAGTTTTAGAATGGGATCTCCAGGCAAAATCTCAGAAGCAAACGATTATTACAGATCAATAACCGGTGTTACGGGTGTGATGGAATTACAGCCGGGACAAGTAAACTGGGCAGGTATTAATCCGCAATTACTTCCGGGAACCGTACACATGTGGATTTCGCAGGCTTTTGGCGGAGGCTGTTCTTTTACCTGTACATACCGATACAGACATCCGCTGGGAAGCAGTGAAATGTATCACGACGGAATTGTA
The DNA here is from genome assembly GCF_001602525.1 of Flavobacterium chilense. Lineage (GTDB taxonomy): Bacteria > Bacteroidota > Bacteroidia > Flavobacteriales > Flavobacteriaceae > Flavobacterium > Flavobacterium chilense. Next base: position 116,784 of record NZ_LSYT01000001.1, on the reverse strand, counting down.
GGTACAGATGGCGTAACCCTGACTCAGGGCGGAAAAGAATTTGTACAATCAATCGAAGACATGAAATTGCTTCGTAAAGAGTACAATCCAAAAGCAGTAATACCTCAGGAAATTGCCAAAAGAAAAACAGGCTTTTTATGGAGCCATGAAAATCTTTGGGATTTAGAAAACCAAAAACAAACCAGATTCTGGAATACCTGGAAACACAGAAATACTTACACAGCCGCCATCAAATCGACCGGAGCACCAATGGATTTTATTACCGAAGAGGATAATTTTGATGATTACCCATTTATTGTTGCACCGGCATATCAGCTGATCGATCAGAAACTAGTGGCAAAATGGCAAAAATATGTAGAAAACGGAGGGAATTTAATTCTATCTTGCCGTACAGGACAAAAAGATAAAAACGGTCATTTTTTTGAAGCCAACTGGAGTGCACCAATTGTGCCTTTAATTGGTGCTGATGTAGACTTTTTTGATATGCTGGTTGCCGATGTAAACGGAACCATTAAAGCCGGAGACAACAATTACCAATGGAATTCATGGGCTGATGTTTTATCTCCTAAACCCGGAACAGAAGTTCTGGCAACTTTTGAAGATCAGTTTTACAAAGGCAAAGCAGCAGCTGTAACCCGAAAATTAGGAAAAGGGACAATTACTTATATTGGTGCAGAAAGCAACGACGGAACTTTAGAAAGACAAATTGTACGCAATGTTTATTCCCGTGCCAAAGTAGCTATCGAAGATTTACCAAAAGGAGTTTTTGTAGAATGGCGTGACGGTTTTTATGTAGGCGTTAATTATACCAATGAAGCAGTCACTTTACCCATTCCCCAAGGAAGTAAAATACTGGTGGGTCAAAACCCTTTACAGCCTGCACAAGCTGTAATCTGGAAATAAAAGTTTGCCACGAATTTTTAAAATAGCATACATAATAATTCGTGGCAAAAAATAAAATAATTTAATACAATAGAGCAATGACATTTTCAGAAGCAACTATTCAGGATTTAGTAAAAGAATATTACGGACAAACGGTAACCGTGAAAGCATTAAATGGATATGATGAATTGAATTTTCTTTTATCAGATGAGAAAAACCAGAAATATATTCTAAAAGTCTCAAATGAGAGTCATCCGTTTCCTTTTTTAGAAGCACAGATTAACATTATTCAGCATCTTAAAAACAGTAGTATTTCAGACTGTTTTCAGCACTTTAGTATCAACAAACAAGGCGAAGAATTAACCAAAATAGTTCGGGATTCCAAAATTTATTACATCAGGATCCTAAATTTCTTAGAAGGTACATTTTGGGTTGATGAAAAAAACAAGACAAGCGAATTACACCATCATTTAGGTTCTTTTTTAGGTAAGATGGATCATGCATTACAGGATTTTTCGCATCCTGCAATGCATCGCAGTTACACCTGGGATATTAGTCGTGCCAGTGAAGCAGGTGATAATTTAAAACACATTCTAAATCACGAAAAACGACGTATTGCAGGCTATTTTCTGTTACAGTTCGATACCGAAGTATTACCGCAGATACATCGTTTAAGACATGCTTATATTCATAACGATGCCAATGATTATAATGTATTAGTACAAAACAACCGTATTAGCGGACTAATTGATTTTGGCGATATGGTGTATACAGCACTTGTCAATAATCTGGCAATCGCTTGTACATATGCCATGCTCGACGAAAAAGATCCGTTAGCAGTTGCAGTAGCCATTGTTCAGGGATATCACCAATCTTATGCATTAACAGAACAGGAATTAGACCTACTCTACTATTTAATTGCAGGAAGACTTTGTATCAGCGTAACACAATCTGCTTACAACGCCTCGCTCGACAGTAATAACGAACATCATTTTATTACCGAAAAACCAGCCTGGGATTTACTGTATAAACTCATTCAGATTAATCCAGTTAAAGCTCAGGATGCTTTTAGAAGAGCCTGTGGATTTACAGGAGTAATAGATAATAACGATTACAGTGATTTACTCGAAGTTCGAAAAAAGAAAATAGGCAGAAACCTAAGTATCGGTTACAAAGACAAACTAAAAATCGTTAAAGGTGCTTTACAGTATTTGTACGATGATAAAGGAAGAACATTTGTAGATTGTGTCAATAATCCATCGCATGTAGGACATTGTCATCCTGTTGTGGTTAGAAAAATGCAAAAACAAATAGCTACTTTAAATACCAATACCCGATATTTAAACGACGCTATAACTGAGTATGCAGAAAAACTAACAGCAACATTACCAGCAAAATTAAGTGTTTGCTATTTTGTAAATTCAGGCAGTGAAGCCAATGATTTAGCAATCAGAATGAGCCGTCATTTTACAAAACAAAAAGATATTATCGTACTCGATCATGCTTATCACGGTACCTCTACTGTAGCAATGGAAATGAGTCCGTATAAATTTGACAGCAAAGGCGGTTCAGGTCAAATGCCCTGGATACACAAAGCAATTAATCCGGATTTATATCGCGGTCCTTACAAATATGGCGATGCACAAGCAGGTGAAAAATATGCTGCAGATGTACAAAGAATTATTGATGAGCTGAAAAAAGAAGACAAAGCTCCAGCCGTATTTATCTGTGAAACCTTATTAGGAGTTGGAGGTCAGATTCCGTTACCGGAAAATTATCTAAAAACCGTTTACGATCATGTAAGAGCTGCCGGAGGTGTTTGCATTGCAGATGAAGTTCAGGTAGGATTTGGAAGAATTGGCGATCATTTCTGGGGATTCGAATTACAGAATGTGGTTCCGGATATTGTGGTTCTTGGAAAACCAATTGGTAACGGTCACCCACTTGCAGCAGTTGTCGTTACAGAAGAAATTGCAGATGCTTTTAATAACGGACTGGAATACTTTAACACCTTTGGAGGAAATCCTGTTTCGATGACCACAGGATTAGCTGTTCTGGATGTTATTCAGGAAGAAGAAATGCAAAAACATGCTCTGGAAACAGGAAATCATTTAATGAACGGCCTTAAAGAATTAATGGCAAAATATCCTGTTATCAGCGATGTTCGCGGACATGGATTGTTTATTGGTGCCGAAATGGTAAAAGATAGAACAACGATGGAACCCGCTATTCCTGAAATAGATATCGTCGTAGAAAAAATGAAGGCAAACGGATATTTATTGAGTACAGACGGACCTTTGCATAATGTCTTAAAAATAAAACCGCCAATGCCATTTAATAAACAAAATGCCGATGAAATGGTAAAATTATTAGATATCGCATTAAGCGAATTGTAAAAAATTTAACCCATAATCCTAAAACTATTTCTGACTTATCCTTTTTATGGATAAGAGCAAACCTGCCTATAATTAAAGTATTAAAATGAATGATAATAATATCCTTTCGGGGAATTCTGTTCCTCTTGAAGGTTTAGAAAAACAATTAGAAGGTAAATTATTTTACGATCATACCATGCGTTTGCTTTATGCTACAGATGCCAGCGCTTACAAAGAAATGCCTCTGGCAGTAGCAATTCCGAAAACTAAAAAAGATATTCAAAAAATTATTGATTTTGCCAGACAGCATAACAGCAGTGTTATTCCGCGTGCAGCCGGAACTTCACTTGCAGGTCAGGTCGTAGGAAACGGAATTATAGTTGATATTTCGCAGGAATTTACCAAAATTATTTCTCTTGATCAGGCAAATAAATCGGTTTGGGTAGAACCTGGCGTTATTCGTGATGAACTTAATCTTTATTTAAAACCGTACCATCTTTTTTTTGGTCCCGAAACTTCTACGAGTAATCGTTGTATGATTGGCGGAATGGTAGGAAACAATGCCTGTGGAGCAAGATCTGTAATTTACGGGTCAACACGTGAACATTTACTTGAAATTAAAGGTTTTCTGGCTGATGGCAATGAAGTTACTTTTGGTTCTTTAACCAATGCTGAGTTCGAAGAAAAATGCAACGGAATAAATGTAGTTAGTCCTTTGGAACAAGCCATTTATGTACAGGCCAGAGATTTATTATCATCAGAATCCAACAGGAATTTATTTGAAAATAACTTTCCAAAGAAAACAATTCCAAGAAGAAATACCGGTTATGCTTTAGATTTATTAGCTGATTCGATGCCTTTTGGAGATTCAGCTGAAAAATTCAATTTTTGTAAATTAATTGCAGGATCAGAAGGAACATTATTTTTTTCTACCGCAATAAAACTCAATCTCGTTGATGCCTTAAAACCTTATGCCGCTTTAGTTTGCATTCATTTTGACAGTATCAACGAATCCTTAAAAGCCAATATCGAAGCTTTAAAATTCAATCCGGACAGTGTAGAGTTAATCGATCACTATATTCTGGAATGTACCAAAGAAAACAGGGAACAAAGCAAAAATCGTTTTTTTGTAAAAGGAGATCCACAAGCCATATTAGCCATTGAATTTTTACGCGATTCACCAGAAGAAATCGATACAATTGCCCAGGAAATGGAAGCTTTAATGCGTTCTAAAAATCTGGGATATCATTTTCCTGTTGTATATGGAGACGATACCAATAAAGTATGGGCATTAAGAAAAGCAGGATTAGGATTATTGTCTAACATTCCCGGCGATGCCAAAGCCGTTGCGGTAATAGAAGATACAGCTGTAGATGTAAACGATCTGCCACAATTTATTGACGATTTTAATGCCATTCTTAAAGAACGAAATTTAAACTGTGTACATTATGCACATGCCGCAACCGGAGAATTGCACCTGCGCCCTATTATAAATTTAAAAACTAAAGAAGGAACAGAACTTTTTAGAACCATTGCAACAGATATTGCGCATCTGGTAAAAAAATACAAAGGCTCCTTAAGTGGAGAACATGGCGACGGAAGACTTAGAGGAGAATTTATTCCTCTAATGTTAGGAGAAGAAATCTATCAAATATTTCTTCAGATCAAACAAATTTGGGATCCCTGGGGTGTTTTTAATCCCGGTAAAATTGTGAATACTCCGCCTATGGATACCAGTTTAAGATATTCTGCAGGTCAGGATACCCCAATACCTGAAACTTATTTTGATTTTACGGAGCATAACGGAATTCTTCGTGCAGCCGAAATGTGCAACGGATCGGGAGATTGCAGAAAAACAGAAAAAAGCGGTGGTACCATGTGTCCGAGTTATATGGCTACACGCGATGAAAAACATACCACACGTGCCAGAGCAAATATGCTAAGAGAAACCATTACAACCTCAACAAAAAAGAACAGGTTTGATGATGAAAATCTTCTTGATGTACTCGACCTGTGTTTGAGCTGCAAAGGCTGTAAATCTGAATGTCCGTCAAATGTAGATATGGCAAAGCTAAAAGCCGAAACGCTACAGCAATATCACGATAAAAACGGTGTCAAACTACGCTCCCGACTCATTGGAAACACACCAAAGATCAATCAAATGTTTGCTTCAATTCCGTGGGCTTATAACTTATCAACTCAGGGTATTTTAGGCAAAATCATCCAAAAAACATCCGGTTTTGCAACTGAGAGAAAACTGCCGGCAATGCATAAAACTACTTTTGCTAAATGGATGAAAAACTACACTCAAAAAGGAGATTTTATAAACGGTATTGTATACTTATATAATGATGAATTTTTGAATTATTATGATGTCGAAATAGGGCAAACGGCCGTAAAACTGCTGAACTCTTTAGGTTATGAAATCAAAATTCCTAAAATTGGCATTAGCGGAAGAACGTACCTTTCGAAAGGAATGGTAAAAGAAGCCCGCGAAATAGCCGAACAAAATATCCTGAGTTTTGAGAAAGCAATACCAAACGATGGTATTTTAATCGGAATAGAACCTTCGGCAATACTCACCTTTCGTGATGAATACCCGGATTTATGCCGTGGGGATTTAAAAGCAAAAGCTAAAACATTTGCTGCTAAAACTTTTTTAATTGAGGAGTTTTTAGCCAAAGAATTAGACGAGGGACGAGTTTCATCAAACAGTTTTACAGAGAAAGCAGAACGTGTTCGTATGCACGGCCATTGTTTTCAGAAAGCCTTATCGTCATTGGTTCCGTTAAAGAAAATTTTAATGTTGCCTAAAAATTATACTGTATTAAATATCCCTAGTGGCTGTTGTGGTATGGCAGGTTCTTTTGGTTATGAAAAAGAGCATTACGATATTTCTATGAAAATAGGAGAACTTGTTTTGTTTCCAACTATTCGGGCAGAAGAACAAGCTACATTAATCTCAGCATCGGGAACAAGTTGCAGGCATCAAATTTCAGACGGAACAGCCCGAAAAGCACAGCATCCGGTCGAAATATTATATACTGCTTTAAAATAGAATTCAAGAGATACAGCAATATAATAAGTTGTTTCAGAACAGATTGACAGCAATTTTATCTGTCAATCTGTTTGTCTTAACTCATTCTTATGACTCGCTTTTTATCAGTTCCATTCCTTGTTTATAGGTTGTAATCTTAAAACCAGAAAAACGTTTTTTAAATTTAGCATCATCAAATAAATTATCATGCTGATATCTTGGCAATAATTCCTGCAGTTCCTTTACTCTTTTATTGAATATTGCGCCAATTTTAAACATAAATCCGGAAATAATAGAATAGGCTAACGGTTTCCCATACACTTCAGATGCCATAGCGATAAACCCTTTATAAGTCAGTTTATGATCGTCAATAGGCAAATGCCATGTTTGACCAAAAGCATCCGGCGTATTCCCAATTAAAGCAGTTGCACGACTCGCATCCGGTGTCCAGATTAAACTTCTTAATTTAGCATCACTCAAAGGCACTTTTAATTTTTTATTTTCTTTTATATTATTAAAAATCAAAGTATTGGTGATACTCTGCGTTTTACCAGGACCATAAAATTCAGGTGCACGGCAAATAACGGCTTCAATTGCTCCGGTTTTCATTTCTTTTAAAAGCATTTCTGCCATTTCTGCCCTTACCTTTCCTTTTCTTCCTACGGGAGCAAAATGAGTTTTCTCTGTCAATATTTCGTCAGTCTGCGGATACATATAAGTATTATCAAAAAACACCAGCTTTGTTTTATTGATTTTACAGGCATCAATAACATTTTGGGTAATAAGTAAAAATTGTTTTTCCCATAAATCAGAATCCATCGGAAGACCTAATGTAAAATAAGCTATTTCACTTCCTTTTACAGCCTCGATCGCTTGTTCTTTAATAGATAAATCAGCAGAAAAAATCGTATCGGTATCGTTTACTTTCTTTGCTTTCCTGCTTACAATGCGAATATCCGAGGTGTAATTTCGTTTTAATTCTCTCGCCAGTTCTTCGCCAATTTGTCCGTTGGCACCTAATATCGTCTGCATCGTTTTACTTTCTTTATTAATCTTTTGTTTATGAAATATTTGGGGCTTTTTATCGCAGTTCATTTCCATGTGATAAAATGTATAACAAAAATATCGTAAAATAATGACATAAAAAGTAAATTCCTGCTCTCAGATCAACAGAATCAGGCTTGTCATACATTTAACAAACGTTTATATGTTATTATTCATACTTTTGCATTTTACCCCAAATTACAATGAATAATCCGGAACAGCCTATACCACACAGCGAACTCGATCGCCTGGCAGCATTAAAACGTTATAATATTCTTGATACCCTTCCTGAACATGCGTTTGATGATGCTACAAAACTTGTTTCGTATATCTGCTCTGTGCCTATCGCCCATATTTCGTTTATAGATGAAAACAGGCAATGGTTTAAATCTGAAATTGGAATTGGAGTATCTGAAGTACCACGCGAAATTAGTTTTTGCCGATATACAATTATGGAATCGGAAATGGTCGAAATAGTCGATACGTACTTAAACGAACGGTTTAAAGATGATCCTAATGTTGTAGACGGATTTAAAGTGAGATTCTATGCCGGAATTCCGCTTACTACACCAGATGGTTATAATATAGGAACCATTTGTGCAATTGATCATGTTTCTAAAAAACTCGATGAAAATCAGCGAAATGCCCTTTCTATTGTAGCAAGACACGTTATAAATCAATTAGAATTAAGAACAAAAAATATCGAACTGTCTGCTCAGAAAAAAATTGCCGAGCGTGCCGTATTTGCCAAAGACAGTTTTCTGGCCAATATGAGTCATGAAATCAGAACACCTTTGAATGCGATAATTGGTTTTACAGATCTTCTTGCACAGACAAGACTGGATGATGTACAGCGTGATTATATCGACAGTGTACAAATTGCCGAAGAAAACCTGCTTTTGATCATTAATGATATTCTTGACCTTTCGAAAATCGAATCGGGCAATTTGATTATCGATGCACATCCGTTTCATTTAAAAAATACCCTTAAACATGTTTATGACTTACTAAAAGTCAAAGTTCCTAAAGATGTTGAATTCAATTTGTTTCTGGATGCCGAAATGCCTGAAATCGTAATTGGCGATCAGGGAAGATTAAATCAAATACTGGTTAACCTTACGGGAAATGCTTTAAAATTTACCGAAGAAGGAGAAGTAACTGTTTCCGTTAAAAAAGTAGCCGAAACTGCTGATGACTATTCGCTTAAATTTTCAGTAAAAGATACAGGAATAGGAATTCCTGAAGATAAACTTGAAACCATTTTTGAACGATTTACACAAGCAGAAGAAAGTACGACAAGAAAATTTGGCGGTACAGGACTTGGGCTTAATATTGTAAAACAGCTCGTTGAATTGCAAAATGGAGAAATTCATGTAAAAAGCAAAACAGGACGCGGTTCTGAGTTTTTCTTTGTGCTTACTTATAAAAAAACAAATCATATTGAGGTAGAAACCAAACCTCTGGCAGGATATAATTTAGGAAAACTTAAAATATTACTTTGTGAAGACAATGTTTTAAACCAGAAACTGGTAAAGAATGTTATCTCTAATTTTGGTTTTGAACTGGATATTGCAGAAAATGGTGAAGCCGGAATAGAACTTTTATCAAAAAACAACTACGATCTGGTACTAATGGATCTTCAGATGCCTGTTAAAGACGGATATCAAACCACCCGTTATATTAGAAATCAGTTAAAATTAAGTATTCCGATTATAGCCATGACTGCACATTCTCTAGTGGGCGAACAGGAACGCTGTTATCAGGAAGGCATGAATGGTTATGTGCCAAAACCTTTTAAACAGACTGTATTACTGGACACTATAAAAACAGTAATGACCAAAAAAAAGAATCCTGTTCATGAAAGAAAAATAGATCTTTCTTTTTTAAATGAAGTATCGTGCGATGATCCTGATTTTATACAAGATATGATTGACTTGTTTTTAGAAAAAATCCCGAATGAGGTTACGCAATTAAACGAAGCCATTCATACCAATGACCATGATAAAGTAATGAGACTTTCGCATAATATGAAATCCAGTCTGGATATCTTTATGCTAAAAGATCTAAGCAATTATTTATCTATTATTGAGAAAGAAGCTAAACTTGGACAATTTAATACCGAAACCGTAGCCAAAATAAATATTTTGCAAAGTGAAATTATTGAGGTCGCTAAAATCCTGAAAGAACTGAGATAAAAGAACATACAGCAATAACTTCTTCAAAAAGATATTGTTTCTCCTGAGCTTTACACGCAACCAAATTTGAGCTTTTCAGACAAGTGAGCATTTGTTTTCTATCCTAATTTTGTGGTGTAAAAGAATCAAAGATGACACAAACTAAAAAATGGCAACGCTTACTTCAGTTTTTAAAACGGGTAACCCTGGCATTTGTGATCCTCATTGGTATTATAACACTTTATATGATGCATCCACAATTTGGCAAAAGACCATCCGGTGAAAAACTGGAACGCATAAAACAATCGGCACAATTTAAGAACGGTAAGTTTCGAAATACCAATAATACACCGCAGCTCACTCAAAGTCTGCGTGTAGCACTCTACGATTATTTGTTTAATAAATCGAAAGAAAGCGCGCCAAATCAGGCTATTCCTTCGGTAAAAATCAATTGGAATACCATTTCAGAACAGGAAAACAGTTTAATCTGGCTCGGGCATTCCTCCTATTTTATTCGTATTGATGGTAAAAATATTCTGGTCGATCCTGTGTTAAGCGGAAGCGCATCTCCGATTCCCGGCGGCGGAAAAGCCTTTAAAGGTTCAGATATTACAACTGCCGAAGCGCTTCCAAATATTGATTACCTCTTCATTTCGCATGATCATTACGATCATATGGATTATAAAACCCTGAAAACTTTACAGACCAAAGTAAGTAAGGTAATTGTAGGTTTGGGTGTTGGTTCGCATCTGGAATATTGGGGTTATACACCCGATCAGATCATAGAAAAAGACTGGTGGGAAGAAATTGATTTAGGTGCTGGTTTTAAAGTTACCGTAACGCCTGCCCGACATTTTTCAGGACGCAGTATCTGGTCTGCCAATACACTTTGGACATCTTATGTATTACAAACGCCTTCGAAAAAATTGTATTTTGGCGGTGATAGTGGTTACGATACTCATTTTAAAGAAATTGGAGAAAAACTTGGACCTTTTGATCTGGCAATTCTGGAAAACGGACAATACGATCTGAGCTGGAAATACATTCATATGATGCCCGAAGAAGTGGTTCAGGCAGCAAAAGATCTAAAAGCAGCCGTTTTATTTCCGGTTCATTCATCAAAATTTGTACTGGCAAATCATTCCTGGTACGAACCTTTGGAACGGGTTTCAAACGAAGCTTTAAAACAAAATCAGTCTTTAATCACTCCCTTAATTGGCGAAATTGTCAACCTCAACAATCTGGACACAAAGCCGGTTTATTGGTGGAAAAAATAAAAGCGATGAAACAAATAGAAGATATACACGGCATTCAAAGAGCCTGCTATTCTAAGAGCAGTAAATCGGGTGAGCAATTCATAAAAGAGCACGGTATTTCGTTTATTGTTTCGGGCGAAATTGAAGCTTATGATGGTAACACCAAACATTATTATCATAAAGGTGATGTGGTACTTTTCCGGAAAAATGCTTTAGTCCGTTTTGTGAAATATCCGCCAAAAGATGAAGCTTTTGAAGCCATTTCGATTATACTGGATGAAGACCTCCTCAAGGAATTTGCCCAACAACAGGAAATTTCATCCGAGAAAAATCCAAAAGAAAGTTTGTTTAAACTGGAACCTGACGAACTGATTACGTCCTGTTTTAAAGGACTTGAATCCTGGTTTGGAAATAAAATCAGTGCCGAACTGGCTGAGATTAAAAAGAAAGAAATGATTTATCTTTTGTTGCGAAATGATAAGGCTTTGAAAAATGTCCTGTTTCATTTTGCAATGCCGGGAAAAATCAATCTCGAAGCTTTTATGAATACCAATTTCAGGTTTAATGTGCCTTTAACACAGTTTGCTTTTCTTACCGGCAGAAGTCTGGCCAGTTTTAAAAGAGATTTCGAAAAACTTTTTCAGACATCGCCTAACAAATGGTTGCAGCAAAAAAGACTGGAAGAAGCATATTACTTACTTTTCAATAAAAAAATGAAACCCAAAGATGTGTATCTGGAAGTGGGATTTGAAACCTTATCTCATTTTTCATTTGCTTTCAAAAACAAATTTGGCATAAGTCCATCCGGTATTTACCATTAAAATTTAAAGATCAATAAGACTGTTTTAAAAACAGGCACTTCTGTACCAACCGGAAGAGCCAGGCATTCTTTTGTCATAAAAAACCGGAATACTTCCTAAACTGAAACAATGCAGGATTGGCTGTCATAAAAAGAAATCACTTATTTAACTCCTATTTTTTTAACTCTAAAAATAAAACAATGAGCAAAACCATTTTTATCACCGGAGCATCTTCCGGTATCGGACAAGCTACGGCTTTATATTTTGCAGGACAAGGCTGGAATGTAGTCGCTACGATGCGTCATCCTGAAAAACAAGATGTATTGAAAAACAGCGAAAATATGCTGGTGTTAAAACTGGATGTCGAACAGCCTAAAACCTTTAACAACGTCATTAAAGCTGTTCTTTCTAAATTCGGAAGTATTGATGCTTTGCTAAACAATGCAGGTTACGGACAGCATGGTTTGTTTGAAGCCACTACTTATGAGCAGATTCAACGTCAGTTTTCTGTAAATCTTTTTGGTGCAATGGAAATCACCAGAGCATTACTGCCTCATTTTCGCCAACAGCAAAAGGGCACAATTATTACCATTACATCTGGTGTTGGTCGTGTAACCGTTCCGTTGGTATCTATTTATGCCGCATCTAAATTTGCTTTGGAAGGCTTCTGCGAATCGCTTTCGTTTGAACTGGCATCACAAAACATCAAAGTAAAAATTATCGAACCGGGCAATATCAGTACGAATTTCGAACAAACTACAAAGGCCAACTTTGCAACAGATGAAGCGCTGACAGATTATGCGGATTACCTGCAAAAAATGGAGGCTGTTTTTAAAGGTATTTATAGTGGTGGCGGATCAACAGCAAATGATGTGGCAGCTACTATCTTCAAGGCCGCTACAGATGATACAAATGTATTGCGTTATGTTGTAGGTGCCGATTTACAGCCTTTAATCGATATTCGAAACGGCGGAACAGATGAAAACTATATGAACGTACTCAGAAGCACTTTTGTTCCTGAAAACTAAATCCCTAAAAACAATAAAGAGAAAAAGGCATTTGCTTTTTTCTCTTTAGTTTATGATCTCGTTACAAGAAACAGGTTGTTATTTTCTCCCGTGACACTTTATGATAATCCGAATTGTTTTTTCATATCAGCAATAAAAACAGCATCACTTTCTTTTTCTCTTTTTTCCAGCAAAGCTGCGGCATCAGGCGTTGCGGCATATCTTAAACGATCTGTACCATCTGTAGCGGCTTCGTAAATTTTTGCGGCTACTACGCGCGCCGGAAAACTGTTTGCACCAAGACTCTGAATCAAACTCATTAAGTTATCCATCAAGCCCTGATATTCAGTTAGGTTTTCATCGTTTTTAAAATCAAAAGAGCGTCCTGCAAAATCAGTAGCTGTTGCGCCTGGTTCGACAATTTTGACTTTTCCGCCAAATGCTGCTACTTCAAAATTAAGCGACTCCGAAATTCCTTCAACTGCAAATTTGGTTCCGTGATACAAAGCGCCAAAAGGAAAAGTCAATCGTCCGCCCATAGAAGAAATGTTGATAATGATTCCATCTTTATTTTTTCTAAAATGCGGCAATACTTCTTTAGTAACATCCAATAAACCAATCACATTGGTATTGAACTGACGAATAATGCTTTCTCTTTCAAACACTTCTAACGGGCCATAGGCTCCATATCCGGCGTTATTGACCAAAACATCTATTTTTCCAAAACGTTCAATACCTTCACGTACTGTTTTCTCAATACTTTCGGGATTTAAAACGTCCAGCGAAGCTACCCACACATTATCTAATACGGTTAGTTCGGTTTCTTTTTCGGGTGTTCTCATTGTGGCAATAACGTTCCAGCCCTGTTCTGCAAAAAATAGCGCTGTTGCTTTACCAATGCCACTGCTGGCTCCTGTTATTAATACGGTCTTATTCATTTTTTTTGAATTAAAATTAATAAGACAAATTTCCTTCATTTTTTAAAGATTTTATGTCCTGAAAAGCTCAAAGTCTATGTTCTGAAAAGCTCATTATTAAATGATTATTTTGCTTTGAAATATTGGAATTTGAAAATGTAGTACAGGATTCTTTTTTGCATTGTAATCCTAAAAGGGTCAATAAGTTAAAAACACATTCTGCACATGTGAATTTGATAAGAACTCCAGCTTTAAATATAAAATTCTAAAGCCATTCTGCATGTATATTTACCAATAAATCAATTAAACTTTTACGATAATGGAAAATGTAAATAATCCCTCTTCAGAAAACTATTGTAAATGTTTTCACAGCAGTATTTATACAGCAGGCAATACCGATTTTATATACACAAAAGCGTATCAGGGAGATTGGGGTGACTGGGATGACCAGCCGGAAATTGTCATTATAGAAACGAATGTTTATGATCTGTCGGTTAACGATACGCGGACAGCAGAAGATTCTATTGTTTAAAATTTTTAATCTTACATTTGGTTTAATTGATTCTTAAAAAACAACCGATTCCAGAAATTCGATCACTTCACCGTTTGGACTGTAAACTAAACTATTACTCACCGTTACGGATTTTCTTAGGCTTTTTAATTCCAGTGTTTCTTTTTCTGATAATGGTTTTGCGCCATTTTCGATGGCCTCTTTGTATGCTTTTTTGGCATCTTCAACCACAAAACAAATATGCAAAAGTGCATTTTCGATATAAGGATCACCTGCTTTTCTTTTGCGTCCCTGAGTGGGAAAATTAGCATTGTTGTCGCATATCTCCAGGTAGCAGTCAAAAGCTTTATTTTTCATCATGACGCACTTTTCTAAGTTAAATTCGGGCAGGCTCCAACTGTGTGTTACTTCAAAATTAAGCGTTTTATAAAATGCTATTGTCTCTTCAACATCGTACGCTTTAATGGCAAAATGATGAAATCCTTTTATATTGTTATTCATTATAATTATTTTGATGCAAATATGTTTTGTAATGGCTTTCGAAAGATAGTTTAGGATTTATTTCAGGTTAAACCATTCCTTTACCTCTTCTAGTATATTTTCTTCTCTTGCAATACTTTCAAACTCATTTGTAGCAATATTATGCTGATAATCCTTCTGCCATTTTTTATGATTTTGAACTACCGCTTTTATCGCATCACAAATAAATACAAGTTCCTGATTTGTCATTATCGGATGCAGTGATAAACGCACCCATCCCGGTTTATTGCTTTGATTTTTCTGAAGCAGTTCATCTGTAAATTGCTTCGATTTTTCTTCATCAATATCAAACAAATAATGGGCATACGTACTCGCACAAGACCAGCCGCCACGAACCTGAATCCCAAAACGGTCATTTAGAAGTCTTACGATTAAATTATAATGAATATCTTCGACTATAAAAGATACACACCCAATTCTGTCTGCCTGAGTATCTCCTAAAATTTTTAAACCGTCTATTTCCTGAAGTTTAGAAAAACAAAGGTCCAGTAATTCTTTTTCTCGTTTTTTAATGTTTGTTACGCCCATTTCATCTTTCAGTCCTAAGGCTAATGCGGCTCTGATTACCTGTAAAAATCCCGGAGTTCCGCCATCTTCCCTCACTTCTATTACATCACTGTAGCTATATTTCCCCGAAGGATTAGTCCATTTTACATTTCCTCCGCCAGGATTATCCGGAATCGTACTTTGATACAACTTCTCATTAAAAACCAAAACTCCGCAAGTTCCCGGTCCGCCTAAGAATTTATGTGGCGAAAAGAAAATAGCATCCAGTTGTTGTTCAGGATCTTCCGGATGCATATCTATTTGAACATACGGTGCCGAAGCTGCAAAATCAACAAAGCAAAATCCGCCATTTTGATGCATGATCTTAGCCAGTTCATGATACGGAGTAATAATTCCGGTAACATTGGAACAGGCTGTAAATGAACCAATTTTTAAAGTTCTGTTGGCATATTTTTTTATTTCCTGAGCCAGTATTTCGGGATTGACCAGATTGTTTTCATCTGCGGGTAAAATCACAACATCTGCCTGGGTTTCATACCATGGAACCTGATTAGAATGATGCTCCATATGCGTGATAAAAACGACTGGTTTATCAAGCTCATTTGTCTGAACCGCAGATTTGTTATCTGTAGAACGCAAACCTATAAAACGCTGTAATTTAGATAAACCCGCTGTCATTCCGGTTCCGGTTGTAACCAGAACATCAGATTCGTTTGCGTTAACATGTTTTTTGATTAATTCTCTCGCATGCTGATAGGCATATGTAGAAGCTTTACCGGTCTGACTTGAAAATGAATGCGTATTGGCGATCATTGGACCTATTTTATTGAGCATAATATCTTCAATAGGTACATATAACCTTCCGCTGGCAACCCAATCGGCGTATATTAAATCCTGTTCTCCGTAAACAGACTCAAAACTGTGATGTACTCCTAATGTATTTCCTCTAAATTTAGAGAAATAAGGTTCTAACTGAGTTGATTTCGGTTTTCTCTCAATAGCATTCATTTCCTGATCATTTTAATTAACTTATATTATGGGTGATTGAATTTGTAATTTCAGGGCACAAGCAATCACACCAGAAATACTACACAACATATTGCCAATCTTTATTGGATTACAGAAGTGTTTTTCTTGTGCCTTGAAATAGTAAACTAAAACTTTAAATGTTTAAAGCTTATTATCTAAAAGTGATTTTAGCGTTGACTGAAGTTCTTCTCCATGCAGATTTCTGGCTACAATAATACCTTTTGAATCTACAAGATAGTTAGCCGGAATTGCTCTTACACCATATAATTTAGCAATTTCGCTGTTCCAGAAAAGTAAGTCCGAAACCTGAATCCAGTTTAAATTATCGTCTTTAATTCCTTTAACCCAGTTTTCTTTCTTTTTGTCCAGAGAAATTCCAATAATATTAAATCCTTTATCATGAAATTCTTTGTAAGCTGCTACAATGTTTGGATTTTCTCTTCGGCATGGTCCGCACCATGAAGCCCAAAAATCAACCAATGTATATCCTTTTAGGTTTTCTGAAAAACGAACCGCTTTTCCTTCGGGATCTTTTGATACAAAATCCGGTGCTTTTTTTCCAATCTGCAATCCGCCCAGTACTTTTACCAGTTCCTGAAGCTCTTTCACGTAAGTGCTGTTTTGCTGACTTTTATCCAGCAAAGCAATGTTTTGTGTAATTTGTTCCGGTGTTAATCTATACGACCAGTTTCTATACAAGACATAAGCCGAAACTATAGACGCTGGATGTTCTGTAATAAATTTGCTGATTTCTATATCTTTCGATTTTTTGTATTCTTCAAACAAATCCTGAGATGCTGAACCTTCGACAACTGAATTACTGTAATATTTTACCGGGCTCAGTTTTACTGAAACAGGTCCTTTTTCAAGGAAAATGTATAATGGAGAATTGGTTGTGTTTACGCTTAAGCCATATAATTCCGGTGTTTTAACTTTAGTTTTAAAACTGAAATTTCCGTTGGTTACTTTTACAGAATCAATGGTAGTAAACATTTTATTATGAAACTTCTGCAAATACACGTATTGCGCTACTGTATCTACGACTGTTCCTTTTAGTTGTAAATTATTTTCTTGTGCCTGAACTCCTGTTGTGGCAAGGCATAAGGTCAAAAAAGCTATTATTTTTTTCATTATAAGTTTGGGTTTTAAAAATTAGACATAGTAGTTCCATGGTCAATAGTAAAATGACCTGAATATTTATATGATAAAAGAGGGATTTTTTTAGAAGAAAAGCTAAGTGTATTGCATTCGGAGCGCCTGAGAGTGGTTTCCTTTTTTCGAAAACAGATTAAGTTGTTCCGTACAGCTGTGTAATAAAAGTTGTGTTTTCATTTTAAAACTAAATCATTTTAATAATAATGTCTTATTCAGATTTTCTAAAAGAAATCTTTCTTATCTGTCCGCCATAACGGAAGGATTTAGCACCTTATTTGGCAACAGGTTGCTAAGACTTCATTGGGCCTACTCCCTCAGTCTTTCTGGATAAGTCATGTAGAACTTTTTTCTACTCTGCAAATATAATATAAATTCTACCAACTTAGTCGAGTTTAAAAATATTTTTTTGAAAATAACTTAAAACATTTTGAAAACGGAATTCTTTTGAACTTTCAAACAAGACATAAACACTTGTTTTACAAACACATAAATCACTAAATTAAATTTTACTTTCTTTTACAAAAATTATTTTAAAATAAGTTCTGCTATTGTTTCTTTACAGGAAAATACTATCAAAACAACTGTCCGGAGAGAAATTCAAGGGTTTATTTTCTTCTAAAAAAACTGATTTTAAAATACCTTTTAACTGATAAAGTATCAACAGCAGCAGGTTTTTCGCTATATTTGAAAATAGAAAAACAGTTTAATGCAAGATGGAATAAAAAATAGTATCACAAGAACAATCATCATTTTGATGCTTTTTTTGTTGTGTCTTCCATGTTCTGCCAAAAGAGAAATTAAACTAACACTCGATATTCCTCTTAACGAGATCGAAAATAAATTTAGCAGTACACAATCCGGTATTTGTTTTATAACGGCAGTTAAAAAAGCTTCGGTTTCATTTGAGGCTAAAGTGGTGAAGAAATATCATTCTAATAACTTTTCTTCTTTCCAACACGTTATTCTTACTTCTCCCCTTTTCAGCACTTCATTTCCCGAAAAGAAAGTGTCGAAAATTATTCCCATTTATATCTTACACGAACAATACCTGATTTGATTTTTGATTTTAATTCTGATGTACTTCAATACTATTACTATTGAAGCGATTCCCTTTGTTTTATCATTAAATTTCAATTCAAATTATTATGAACAATTACAACTATATGTATGGCGGAATGTTTACTACGGCATTGCGCTGGGTAGCAGGCTGGACTTATTTTTCTGCTTTCTGGAGAAGGCTTGTTTTAGAAAATAAACTTAATCCTGATGAAGCAGGATATATTGGCGAAAAATTCAATCATTTCTTACCTAATGCGCTGGGTATAAAACCTGTTATTGAACATCTTGTTTCCAATCCTGAAAGTCTCTGGTGGGCAATGGTATCTTTTACGCTTATCGAAGGAATTGTTGGATTATTTTTTATGCTTGGTCTTTTTACCCGATTGATGAGTTTTGGTGTTTTTAGTCTGGCATTCGGTATTTTATTAGGTTCAGGATGGTTAGGCACTACTTGTCTGGACGAATGGCAAATAGGTGTTCTGGGTGTTGCTGCCGGATTTACTGTTTTTATGTCCGGTGGAGGAAAATATGCTCTCGACGAATATTGTATTCGGAAAAATAAATCTTTTACCCATAAAAAATGGTTTGCAGTTATAGGCTCCGGAATTTTGCCTGTAAAAGATAAAACTGCCGGCAAAATAGTATTAATTGGTTCTGTTTTTATCTTAGGATTAACGTTATATACCAATCAATATTTTCATGGAGGAGTTTATGGCAAACTGCATAATCTTTCGGTTCGTCCACATGTTATCATTAGTAATGCCTCTGTTCAAAATGAGGTGCTGACTTTTACCGTATTCAGGGATGAAGGTGCAGATGTTTATGGCTCTTTCCTTATCGGAATCCAATTAAAAGATGAAAACGGCAACATTATTTTTGAGCAGAATCAGGCACAGCTTTCACAACTCCCTCATAAACAAATCAAAAATGATTATGTTGCTAAAGTAAAACCCGGAAAACACAGCCTGATTTTACCTTTGGGTGCAAAAGCTACATTGCATTTTCAAATACCTTCTTTTAAAAATACCAGCAAAAAATACACATTGGAACTCACAGATATAAGCGGACTTAACTGGACACAAGAAATAACGATACTATAAAGTTGAATGCTAAAAGCTTCAAAAACAATTTTCTATTCGCATTTTTACAATTATTTATCAGTATCTTAAAGTAACTTTGGCAGATTGCAATAAAATTTCAAAACTGATACATTCCACGACTGAAAAAAAACTTTATATGTTAAAGATTATTATCATTATTATTACTGCCCTGATTTCTCTTATTCCCAACTATATCATGGGACAATCCGGAGAAACGAATAAAGGAAAAGCGACTTATGGCGATTGGGGTATCGAAACTCAGTTTATCAGTAAAACGATAGCGCCGGGTAATGATTTTTACAGTTATGTTAACGAAGGCTGGTTTAAGCTTGCAACAATTCCGGCTGGTGCTTCAGGATTTAGTAATTATAACGATGTTCAGAATAAAGTGAACCAAAGAATAGCAGGTATCATTCATGGAGATGTAACTGTTGAAAATACTTCAAAAGCTGCCCTGCAACAAATTACAGCACTTTATTCCGGTTATGTTAATACGGATAACATCGAAAAACTGGGATTAAAACCTATTCAACAGGATTTAAAACATATTCTTGCTTTAAACAATTATCAAGATGTGGCAAAATGGATGGCAAATCCTAAATCTTTTAGTATTGTATCCATCCATGCCTCGCCGGATCTTAAGGACAGAAGCAGATTTCTTATTACGCTTAGCGAAAGTGGTATTGGTTTGCCTTCGCCGGAATATTACGAAAAACAGGACGGCCCTTATCCGGGTTATCGAAAGGCTTACAAAGAATACATCATTAAAACTTTGCAGCTTGCCGGAATTTCGAATCCTGAAAAACGGGCAAATGACATTCTGGATATTGAAACCCAGTTAGCCGCAGTACAATGGACACCCGGACAAATACGTGATACTAAAATCAATTCGACTATATTATCGGTTTCACAGCTTAATGATTATGCACCGGGATTTCCGTGGAAAGTATTTTTAGCCAACAGGCAGGTTGAAAATGTGACTGAACTAATTTTACAGGCAGATTCTGCCCTTAAGGCCAAAGCAGCTTTATTTGCCAAAACGCCTGTTGACGTCTGGTCTTCGTATCTGGCATTTCACTGGATTGTAAACCACTCTACTCTTTTACCTGCTGAATTTCGCAAGAACCTTTTTGACTTTTATTCTGCTACTTTAAGCGGAATTACAAAAGATGCACCGAGAGAACAGAAATCCATACAGTATGTTAACAATCGTCTGGATCAATTGATTGGAAAATTATATGCAGAACGTTACTTTCCTGTTGATTACAAACAGCGTATTAAGGATTTGGTTGATTATCTGCGTAAAGCTTTTGTTGCCAGAATTGAAAGACTGGACTGGCTGGACGACAGCAGCCGAAAAGAAGCTCTGGCAAAACTGGATGCTCTTACGGTAAGAATTGGTTATCCTGATGTTTGGCGTGATTATTCGGTATTAAAATTTAATGCCAACAATCCTGTTGGTAATGAGCACCGTATTGCAAAAGCAAAATGGGATTATGAACGTTCCCTTCTTACTAAAACTTTTACGAGTAAAGAATGGTATGATGTTCCGCAAACTGTTGATGCTACAAGCAGTAAATTATACAACTCGATTGAATTTCCGGCGGGAATTTTACAGCCTCCGTTTTTTGATCCTTTTGCAGATGCTGCAGTAAATTTTGGGGCTATTGGTGCGATAATCGGACATGAATTAGGGCATTGCTTTGATGATGAAGGATCAAAGTTTGATGGCAATGGTGTAATGCGCGACTGGTGGACTCCGGAAACCCGAAAATCTTTTGAAGCCCGAACCACACAACTTGTAGAACAATATAATGCTTTTACCTCACCGGAAGGAATTCATATTAACGGAAAACAAACTCTTGGCGAGAATATTGGCGATCTAACGGGACTTGCGGTTGCCTACGAAGCGTACCAGTTGTATCGTGCTGATCATGATAACAATCCGCCAGTTTTAGACGGATATACTGCTGATCAGCGCTTTTTTATATCTCTGGCTCAGGTAAGCCGTAGTCTTTATACTCCTGAAGCGTATCGAATGGCAGTAACAAAAGACTATCATTCTCCGGCAGAATATCGCGTAAATGGTGTTGTTCGAAATATCGATGCCTGGTACAAAGCTTTTAGTATAAAACCGGAAGACAAACTGTATTTAGCACCTGAAAAAAGAGTACGCATCTGGTAAAAAAAAGCCGGAAACAATGATGTTTCCGGCTTTATAAAAATTTTAATGTATTATTATTTCCCTAATAAATGATTTTTTAGTTTTTCATCTATCGGTTTATCAGACAACCAAATACCAAAAAGTGCTTTTTTAAAATTAAGTCCTTTAACCTTACCTTTTAGTTTATCATTTTTATAAACATATACAGAAGACTCAGTTGCAGAATACATAAACTTAAACACATCTCCTTTATTAATATCACCATGTAAAAAACCTAAAAATTTTGCAATTTCAGATTTTAAATCATCTTCTTTTTTACCTAGTGTTTTTTCAAAGCTATCATCAAAAATTTTAATTAGTTTATTAGAAGTTAATCCTGAAGAGGTAATCTGAATTCGCATTCCCATTTCTGAATTATCTGCAATAATATACTTTGCATCTTGTCTTAACTGTGATAAATATAAAGCCTGTACAAAGCCATTTGAGGAAGATTTTGAGATCGTTCCGCCACCATTTAATGACAATTTTGCATCTAAAAATTCAATTGTTCTTGGCACATTTACACCATCAATAGTAAAAGTTTTTTGTGCAGAAACTGTTGAAATTTGAAAAGTAAGAATCAGAGTGATTAATTGTAAGATTTTCATTATGATATATTTTTAATTTTTTGCAATTTACCACTATTTTTAGGGTTTATAGTAATGAAAAAGCTTTTTTATAAGAATCAAAATTTAGAAATTACTCCAAACAATTCAAAAGGAATTGACAATCAATAATTTATTTATAAAAAAGAATTGGGCTTTATATTCTTAAAATTATCCTGATTTCCAAAATAATCAGGAAAACAAGGTGTTTATTATAATTTTCCTTCATAATAAAACAAGTATTTATACGTAAAAACGCTGCACACTATATTTTTATATTAGCCCTGTAAAAATGTTAACTTCTAAATTCCTGCAATAACACATGAGCAATTTCTATCTTACAGCGCTGTTACCAATACAAAAAGAACATCATTACTATTTACCCAACAGGAATTTCCTTCCTTTTAATGGCAAACCCATGTACCAGCATATGATTGAAAAATTACTGGCAATTCCGGAGTTTGAAAGTATAGTAATTAATACCGACTCTGATGAAGTGAAGGAATATTGCAAATGGAATGGAAGGTTAAGAATCATTGACCGTCCAAAATCACTAACAGGCGAAGATGTAAAATCAGATCAGATTACGGCTCATACACTGGAGAAAATTTCAGGCGAACATTTTATTGAATTGCAAAGTTTTAATCCGTTAGTCACTCAATTTACGATACTGGATTTTATTAAAATATACAAGGAATATGTAGTGCCGGGAGAATATTTTGATTGTGCCTATAGCGTTCAGCGACATGAATTAAGAAATTTTGATCTTGATAAAAGGGAACTGAATGATACTTATCCGTTTGTATTGTTCGAAAATAAAATTCTTCATGGGTTTACCCGCTCTGTTTTTCATAAATACAGAAACCGAAAAGTTGGAAAAATGCCAATGCATACTGAAGTAAGAGAAGTCGAAAATACACTGCTGGATTCAGAAACGAATTACGAATTAGCCAAACTCGTTTATGCAAACCGTGATAAGTTTCCTGCTATTTTTCATAGTGGCGTTTAAGTAGAAAATACATATCATAAAAGTCCGTCTGAGAATTTTCTTCTCAAACGGATTTTTTTATTTTAAACATCATACAAAATCCTAAATCAAAATGTTGAATATTATAAAATCTGTTAATTATAATTACTCTGAGCTATTTCCTGTGATAATTAGTCAAAATTCAATAACTTAGTAAATAAGTAATACCACTAAAAAATAGCATAAGCCTAAACAAGAGATTATGGATATCACTACAGCAGAAAAAAACAATGTAACCATCAAAAAAGTTTTACCTGTTATTCTGGCTACTTCTATTTTTATGCAGATGCTTGATTCGACAATTTTAAATACCTCCATTACAGCTATCGCCAAAGACTTGCACGAGTCTCCGCTTGAAATGCAAAATGCGATTATTAGTTATGTATTGACTTTGGCACTTTTTATGCCGGTTAGCGGTTTTTTATCAGACAAATTTGGGACAAAGAAAGTTTTCATTTTTGCCTTGTTTTTATTTAGCACAGGATCTTTATTTTGTTCCCTTTCTCAAAACCTTACACATTTGGTTTTTGCACGTGTTGTTCAGGGAGTTGGAGGAAGTTTAATGACTCCCGTTGGAAAACTGGCACTCATTAGAACATTTCCAAAAAATGAATTATTAAAAGCCATGAACTTTGCCATTATTCCTGCCCTTATTGGTCCGGTATTAGGTCCGTTAGTAGGAGGTTATATGGTTGATTATTTGTCCTGGCACTGGATTTTTCTAATCAATATTCCTTTTGGCCTTATTGGTATACTATTAAGTTTAAAATACATGCCTGATTACAAATCGCCAATAATCGATTTCGACTTAAAAGGGTTTCTTATTTTTGCGGCAGCCTCACTTCTACTCTCCATTGCACTCGAGTTATTTGGTAATACAGCTCGTGTATCATCAGTTTTAATGATCTTTATGGCTGGTTTCTTAATGCTGTATTGGTATTATCGCCATGCGGTTAAAGACAATAATCCTATTTTTCCATTAAATCTGTTTCAGGTACGAACTTTTCGCGTAGGCATATTAGGAAATCTGGCAACACGTTTAGGGATTAGTGCGATTCCGTTATTACTTCCTATGATGATTCAGATTGCTTATGGACAATCAGCAGTAACTTCGGGATGGATTGTAGCACCAATGGCTGTAACAGCAATGTTTGGAAAATCGGCAGTAATTAAAATTTTAAATACTTTTGGATATAGAAAAACCCTGATGGTCAACACTTTTATTATTGGTGTTTTAATTTGCGCTTTGGCTATTCCATCCATACACAACTCTATTTACTGGTATATTCCTATTATCTCTGTTCTGGGTTTCTTTAACTCGATACAATTTACTTCTATGAACTCTATTTCTATTGCCGATTTAAGAAATTATCACACCAGTAGCGGTAACTCATTGGTTTCTGTCAATCAGCAATTGGCGATCGGATTTGGGATTGCTTTTGGTCTTTTGGTACTTAAAGTTTTTCAGGGCGATGTAAAGCTTATTCATAACGAAATTCACAATGCCTTTCGTTACACTTTTCTGGTCGTAGGTTCTTTGACTATTTTGTCCGGTTTAGTTTTCAGGAGACTGCATTTTAAAGATGGCGACAATTTAAAATCGGCTGTTTAGTTCCATTTAGAACATCTCACTATTGTTATTTATACGAATAAACCAATAGATCAAAAATCTTATTCTGAGCTCTTACAGGGCTAAAAACAGCAGGTTTACACAAATTCAAAACATTTATGATAGAATTTGAAAGACCGTTTTCGACCTCGCGTTTAACTTCGCTTTATAAAATATTCCCTAAAACAGAATACAGCTATAAACGATTAAACTATGAAAAAAACTTTCAACCTGCTTCTGGCTTTCTCTACACTCACGTTAAGCACTTTTGCAAAACCTGTACAAACTGATGATCCGTCTTTACTTTGGTTTAAAAAAACAACCGAGGTTATCCATTTTCAATTAAACAAAGCCGCCCAAACTTATAAACCGGGAAAAAATCCGCGTTCTGTAAATCCTGACGGAACTGTACGACTGGCGGGATTAACAGACTGGACAACAGGTTTTTTTCCGGGAAGTCTTTGGTACGGATATGAACTTACAGGAGATAAAACATTAGCTGGTGAAGCTAAAAAGTTTACACTCGCTTTAGATTCAATCCGAAACATAAAAAGCACTCATGATGTTGGTTTTATGCTGTATTGCTCTTACGGAAATGCATACAGAATTACAGGCGATAAAATTTATCTTCCTGCTCTGGCAGATGGTGCAGCAAACCTTTACGCCCGTTTTAGCCCAATTGTAGGGACGATTCGTTCCTGGGATTTTGCCTGGCTGCATTATCCGGTTATTATCGATAATATGATGAATCTGGAATATTTGTATTGGAGTGCCAGCCAATTTAACAAACCTGAATATGCAAATGCTGCCAGTACGCATGCATTAACGACCATAAAAAATCATTTTAGAAAAGATTACAGTTCTTACCATTTAGTAGATTATGATCCAAAAACAGGTAAAGTAATCCATAAAGGCACCCATCAGGGCGTTACTGATGAGTCGGCCTGGGCACGCGGACAAGCCTGGGGATTATACGGTTACACGATGTGTTATGCCAATACCAAAAATCCAAAGTTTCTGCAACAGGCAGAACATATTGCCGCTTTTATTATGAACCATCCAAGAATGCCAAAAGACAAGGTTCCGGTTTGGGATTTTGATGTTCATAATGCCATGGATACTGAAGTTCTGGCACCAAGAGATGCATCTGCTGCTGCCGTTATAGCATCTGCTTTACTGGATTTAAGCACTCAGGTAAAAGACGGAAAAAAATATGCTGATTATGCCGAAGACATTCTGAAATCATTATCATCTGATACTTATCTCGCAAAAGAGGGCGAAAATAATTTCTTTTTATTAAAACACAGTGTTGGAGCTTTTTTATACAATTCAGAGATTGATACTCCACTTGATTATGCTGATTATTATTATCTCGAGGCACTAAAAAGATACGCCACAATCAAAAAAATTGAAATCTAAGCCAATAAACTGAATGACCAGCCAACGGAAATAAAGACCTGAAATTAGGTTTGTCAGGTTAGGAATGATATAAAAGTAGTCCTGCTCAAATGATAACCAGTTTGCCAAAAACATTTGAAATCTAACTCACTACTAAAATTCCTGACCTGACAGCCTTATTTAAAACCGGAAATATTCTGATGTAAACTGAATTGACTTTAAGAATATCTGACGTAGTACCTGATAAGAATACAGCAATAATAAAATGCTAACTATTAGTCTCTTAAAAAATAATCTTATGTGCAAAAAATTACTTTTATCCGTTTGGTTCATCATCTTGATTTTCAACTTTTCGTATGCTCAGATCAACGATATAAACAACATTAAAACCAAATATCAAAACTGGCTTACAGGCGAAAATCTGGATTATTCAAAATCGCAGGTTAACGAAAGATACAGCCGTTATCTGACTAACGGAATAGCCGCCAAAAACCTTTCGGCTTATGATTTTGCCAATCCCGGACCGGTTTGGAATTTTAATGTTGGTGCAGACCAAAATGCCTATCAGGTTCTGGTGGAGCAAAAACTAATCCGTCTTGTATTTTTATATCAGTTAAAAGGTTCAGTAACCAATCCTAATCCGGATTATCATAGTGTGACAGTCCGCAATATGATTCTGTCCCTTTTTAATTATATGAAAGCAAAAGGAATCAGCAGTACAACTGATTTTGCTTACCTCGCCATTCCTGCCACTGAAGAAGTTATTAGCAGCGGTCACGGGGTTTGCTTACGTTCG
This sequence comes from Flavobacterium chilense, assembly GCF_001602525.1. Taxonomy (GTDB): domain Bacteria; phylum Bacteroidota; class Bacteroidia; order Flavobacteriales; family Flavobacteriaceae; genus Flavobacterium; species Flavobacterium chilense. The sequence continues at coordinate 89,753 of NZ_LSYT01000001.1, read as the reverse complement.
TCCGGATATGCCACTTCTGTTTTTTTGATGAAAGACGAATTAATCGCTGCAGGAGAATTTAATCATCATATGGGAGCACTTAAAACCTTAACTGCTTTTATAGCGCCGGATTATCCGTATTTTAATTTCACCAATCCCGGTTTTAATACTGATATTATTCGTTCATCGATACAACAACGGCTATGTTATATATTGGCTCAGGACGATACTGACCCTGATAAATTAGCCAATATGAATTTCCTGAAAAGATACATTGACAATGCACTAAAAATCAGCAACGGCTGGAACGATTGTATCAAACCTGATTTTATTACTTATCATCACAGAGGAGCGTATTCAATTTCGTATGGTGTAGATGCCTTACATCAGTCTTCGATTATGAATATGATGCTAAAAAATACGGCTTACGAACTGAATCCGGAAGCACAAGGCAATTTAAAAAATGCCATTTTAAACTATAGTAAATTCAGTAAAGGTTTTGAAATGCCTTTGGGTCTTGCCGGAAGGTTTCCTACCAACACAGACGGACTGAACGATTTAAGACCGGCTTTGGCATATTTATATATAACAGATCCTGTTGCTAATGCAGATGCCGGAAGAGAATTTCTGAGACTGTGGAATCTTTCTGCTACAGCAAACACTAATTTGCTCAGACAAAATGTATTATCGATTACTATGGTTTATACTCCGGGCGGTGTAATGGATATTCTGCAAACGTTAAACTCCAGTCTTACTGCACTTCCGGAAATAACCGAAGCACAATTTAATTTTCCGTACGCAGGTTTGAGTGTCCATAAATACAATGGCTTTCAGGCCAGCATAAAAGGAACAAGCAAAAACATCTGGCATTTTGAAAACTCAACTACCGAAAATGTTTTTGGAAGATATACTTCTGCCGGAGCTTTAGAACTTTTTACAGCAGGAAACCCAACCACACGAAACACAAACGGTTATATTGAAAATGGATGGGATTGGTCACATGTTCCCGGAACAACGGTTGCATATCTTCCGCTCAGTGTCCTGGGAACCGGAACCATGCGCGAAATGAGCGGAAAATCTTTTCTGGCAATGGGTTCTTTAGATACTAATGGCGTTTTTGGTATGGATTATAAAGACATTAATTCTGCTACGGGAATGACCGCTTTAAAATCTAATTTCTTTTTTAAAGACATCATCCTTTGCCTTGCTTCAAACATAAAAGATGCAAACGGAACCTATCCTGTTCATACCACTTTATTTCAAACCGCATTGGCAGACAGCAATACTGCTACTTACGTAAACGGAACAGCTGCTACAGGAACAAATTATAGCCAGACACAAACAACAGGTTCATTCTGGGCTACAGATGCTATTGGAAATGGTTATGTAATCCCATCAAATACGACCAATACTGATGCTGTTACCATCAATAGGTCTGTACAAAACTCACGCAACAATAGCAACACGGCAAATACAACCGGCAATTTTACTTCGGCATATATCAATCATGGTATTGCGCCTGCTGCTGCAAAATTTCAATATGCCGTTGTGATACAGGGCGGTCAAACCAAAACGCAGCAGTTAGCGAATAATTTTGCTTCCTATTTTAAAATATACCATCAAAACAGTCAGGCCCATATTGTACAATACATTCCTGATGCGATATTTGGCTATGTTATTTTTACTGCGGCTACAGTATTTGCATACGATGTTGTAGTAAGTGTAGATAAACCGGCTATTGTAATGACTCAAAAAACCGATGGCGGAAACAAATTAAAAATAAGCCTTACCAACCCGAATTTAGGTTTATTGTCTTCGAATGAAACCTATACATGGAGTCAGATTAGTGCACAAAATTCGATTTTAAACCGGTTACCACAAACGGACATGGTTACGCTAACTCTTGCAGGTAACTGGACTTTAACAACAACGGTAAACAATGTAACTGCAATTAGTAATGGTGCTAATACAGAAGTAACATTTAGTACCATTAACGGTTTCACCATACAAACTGAATTGACAAAATCAACTTTAGGAATTAATAATCCGGAGACAGAACAATCAAATGAGTTAAACGTAATTGTGGCGCCAAATCCTACTCAGACAGAATTTAGAATAAATGTTACAGAAGATCCTGCCCAACCTGTTTCAGTTCTTGTTTTTGATACTTTGGGAAGACGAATAAAAACTATCAAATCAAATTACGGACAACCAATATTATTAGGCAGCGACTGGACTCCGGGCATTTACCTTGCTGAAATTCGCCAGGGAGAAAGAAAAAAAACGGTTAAGCTAATAAAGCAATAACCTGATTTTTATGACCATCATGAATAAATAAAACTTTATGAAGCTATCTTTGATATTCAAAATGAAATCAAACAGCTTTTTACTATAAATAACCACAAACTATCTAAATCATTTAATTAAAAATCTGAATGAAAAATTTAAAAACTATTACAACCGTATTATTTCTATCGGTGATGGTTTTCACAACCAATGCACAAGAAACCCCAGCGCTCAGCAAAGAAAGTTTTGATGTTGTAAACCTTAAATATCCGGGGCTGGAAAAAGTAAATCAGCTTTTTAATTCAGGAAAATATGATGAGGCAGCAAGAGAATTACTAAGTTATTACCGTAATCGCAAAAACATTAAAAATCCTGATTTTAATGTGGGAGATGAAGCACGTTTTAGAGGAAAAGATATTGGCAAAGCCAATCAGGAAAAAGCAGATAATGCCTTATTACATCTCTTTAAACCGCAAAAAGGCTACGGATTTTTCGATTACGGAAAAGATATCAATTGGGATTACTGGCCTGTAAAAGACAACGAAGTTCGCTGGCAGCTGCACCGTGTAACCTGGTGGCAATCTATGGGAATGGCCTATCGCAGCAGTGCCGATGAAAAATATGCTAAAGAATGGGTTTTTCAATTTCGGGATTGGGAAAAGAAAAATTATTTGGGACGTTCTGCAGAAAATGACAATATTGCCTGGCGTCCGTTAGAAGTTTCAGAACGTTTACAGAGCCTTCCGGGAACATTTAATTTATTTGTGATTTCGCCCAACTTTACACCTGTTTTTTTAATGGAATTTTTAAACAGCTTTAACAAACAAGCCCCTTATATCCCAAAACATTACAGCAAAGAAGGAAATCATTTGTTGTTTGAAGCACAACGTGTTTTAGGAGCCGGAGCTTCTTTTCCTGAATTAAAACAAGCCGAAGATTGGCGTAAAAGCGGTATCGAAATCTTAAACAGAGAAATAAAATTGCAGGTGTTTGATGATGGTGTGCAATGGGAACTCTCTCCTACTTATCATGTAGCCTGTATTGAGATTTTCTTAAAAGCTTACAATTCGGCAAAAATGGCGGGAGTCGAAAAAGAATTTCCGGAAACCTATAGCAAAACCATCGAAAAAATGATTGTGGCTACCGCCAATATATCTTTTCCGGATTACAACAATCCGATGTTTGGAGATTCCTGGCCAATTGAAAAAAATGCCCGAATAAAACAATTTTCAGGCTGGTCGAAACTATTTCCTGATAACGGACTCATTAAATATTTTGCTACTGATGGCGCAGAAGGAAACCTGCCAGATTATCTCTCAAACGCATTGCCAAATGGCGGTTTTTATACCTTTAGAAACGGATGGAACGATAAAGCCACCGTAATGATTGTAAAAGCCGGGCCACCAGCAGAGTTTCATGCGCAACCGGATAACGGAACTTTTGAACTTTGGGTAAAAGGACGCGATTTTATGCCGGACACAGGATGTTATTTATACAGCGGTGATGCCGAAGTAACCAAAATGAGAAACTGGTTTCGCCAAACAAGAGTACACAATACGCTTACTTTGAATAATGAAAATATGGTTATCACCAAAGCCATACAAAATAAGTGGAAAACCAGTAAAAACCTTGATATTTTAACCTATACCAATCCAAGCTATACTGATTTGAACCATCAAAGAAGTATTCTTTTTATGGACCAAAAATACTTTCTTATCATTGATAAGGCTATTGGCAAAGCAACCGGAAATTTAGGCGTTCATTTTCAGCTGAAAGAAGACAGTAAACCTGTATATGATAAGACAAGTAATAAAGTTTATACCACTTATGAAGATGGAAACAATCTCCTCATTCAATCCTTAAATACAGACAAAGTAACGCTTAGCGAAGAAGAAGGAAAAGTATCCTATGTTTATGCCAAAGAAATGGCAAGACCTGCTTTTGTCTTCGAAAAGTCTAAAACTGATGCCGTAACGCAGCAATTTATATCAATTGTTTATCCCTACAATGGTAATAAAACTCCTGAAATCATTGTTCAGCCAAATGCAGATAATGATTTTGAAAAAGGAAACATCAGTTTAACGATTCTGATTGATGGTAAAAAGAGTAACATTAAAGCCGTTTTAAATGATTAAGCAACTTTAAATCCTCTTTAAAAGTTATATTTTAAAAGACGTCTGAAAGTATTTTCAGGCGTCTTTTTTATTTATAATCGAGTTTATAAAATCATAGATTGCGCCTTTATCCCGTTTAAAAAACCTTACCTATTGGTGTATTTATGGCAAAAGAAACTTCAAGCCGCATTCTGTCCGTTTTAAATTCATCAGTTTTATCTGAATCAAGAAAATAAACAAATAAAAGAACAACTAAAAATCACCTCAAAAAAGAATCATTTTGCTTAACAATACGCTGAATTTTACTTAACTATTATCCAATACAAAATATTTCAAAATTGATCAGTAATAGCGGTACTTCTTTATAAAATTATTTCACAAAAAACACTACAAAATCCTGATTTTCCCTTTATTTACGGGCAACGAAAACGTTATATTAATCAAAATCAATAGCATTTTGGACGTATTCAAAACTGTCATGTATACCCGATTTCTATATTTGTTTTTCATTAAATCCAAAAAAAACATGACTAGACCAAAAAAAATGAACCGACATCAGACAAACCTATTATTGTTTAACAGACGTAAAATTCCCCAGCCTGTTTTTCAAGTTAATAAATTGTTATAGATTTCTGCGCGATCCATATTAGATTTGCAAAAATCATGAGATCAATACCTTTTCGCTTTCGGGCAAAATAGTAGCGGATTAAATAACAAAGACCCAACCAAAATAACATCAATAAGAAATAAGCCCAAAACTTATTCTGATATAAAAAAAATTATGAAAAGGACTCTATTTTTATTTTTGCTCCTGGCAACTTGCAAAGTAATGTACGGGCAGGATATTATTACCGTAAAAGGTGTAGTAACAGATGCACAAAACATGCCTATGCCGGGAACAACAGTTTCTGAAAAAGGAACTAAAAATTCTACCGTTACCGCTATGGACGGTGATTATCAAATTAAGGTAAAACCTAATGCTATATTGGTATTTTCTTTTATAGGAACAAAAACCAAAGAAGAACAGGTAAAAAACAGAACACTCATCAATACTAAATTAATAGATGATGCCAATAATCTTGATGAAGTAGTTGTGGTAGGTTACGGTACAAAAACCAGAAAAGACTTAACGGGAGCTATCTCTTCTGTAAAAGGTCAGGAACTGGCTAAGATTCCGGTACAAAACGTTGCACAGGCTTTACAGGGACGTATTGCAGGTATGCAGGTTACAATGCCTGACGGAACACCGGGAGCAGAACCATCATTACGAATTAGAGGCGGAACTTCGATTACACAGAGCAACGAACCTTTGTATGTAGTTGACGGAGTAGCACAAACAGGCGGACTAAGCTTTCTGGATCCAATGGATATTGAATCTATAGATGTATTAAAAGATGCATCCTCTACCTCTATTTATGGTGCTCAGGGTGCAAACGGAGTTGTTTTGGTTACCACCAAAAAAGCAAAAGGCGGAAAACTATCTATTAGTTACGATACTTACGGCGGTATAAAAACAATAGCCAAAACACTTCCGGTTATGAATCCTTATCAGTATACACAGTTATTGTACGAGGCGGCTACTGATGACGCCAGAATGCAAAAATTCGTAAACGTTTTTGGTACTTATGATGAACTTGAAGGTTTGTATAAAAACAGAAAAGGAATCAACTGGCAAGACGAGGTTTTTGGCAATGCTGTAGAAAGTCAATACCATAAAATAAGCATTAGCGGTGGTGAAAATGATACCAAATACAACGCTTTTTATTCTGTTAATAACGATCAGGGAATTATGCTGGGAAGCGCCTCTGTAAAGAATATTGCAAAACTGAATGTAGTGAATAGCATCAGTAAAAAATTTACTGTAAATGCAATTGTTAACTATTCAAATCAAAAAGTAACCGGATTATCTACAGGCGATGGCGGAAATGCCCGATTAAGCATGCTGCAAAATGTATTACAATACAGACCAACAATTGGCAAAATCGGATCAGATGAAGATCTTAAAACCTTATTTATCGATCCGTTAGACAATCAGGATTCACCAACATTACAAAGTCCGCTGGTTACAATCGACAGTCAGAAAAGAGAAGCCGTTACCAGAGCGATTAATATGAGTTTACAACTTCAGTATAATATTACGCCAAATTTAATTTATCGTGGTTTAGTGAGTTACACTGATAATAGTGTTAAAAGCAAATATTTTAACGATTCCAGAGGTATTCAGGCCATCAGAAGCGGTGGTGCAAATGGCGGAGTAACCAATAATACCTCGACACGTTTAAACTATAACAATGTATTAACCTATACCAATACATTCAATAAAAAACACAAACTGGATGTTACAGCCGGACAGGAATACATCTACAATTATAACGAAGGAATTACGGCTACTGCATCTGCTTTTCCGGAAGTTAATTTAGGCTGGGATAAATTACAATTGGGAACCATTGCCGGGATTCCGACCACTTTTGCCGAAGACGATAAACTGTTGTCTTTTTTCGCCAAAACAAACTATTCTTATAAAAACAGATACTTATTTTCTGCCAGCATCAGAGCCGATGGTTCTTCTAAATTTGGAACTGAAAACCAATGGGGATACTTCCCGTCAGTTTCAGCAGCGTGGAGAGTTATCGAAGAAAATTTCATGAAAAAACTGCCTGTTTTCTCTGATTTAAAATTCCGTTTAAGCTATGGTGAAGCAGGAAATAACCGAATTGCAAATTATGCTGCTTTGGGTATTTTTAACTCCGGTTCATATCCGTTGAACAACCAAACGAACATTACGGCATTTCAAAACAATCTGCCAAATCCGTTTCTGAAATGGGAAGCTACAAAATCGACCAATTTAGGTATTGACATAGGATTTTTTAAACAAAGAATATCTTTAACTACAGAGTTATACGATAACAAATCTAAAGATTTACTTTATAACACCCGTGTTCCTGCAAGTTCAGGTTTCAAAAAGCAATTTCAGAATATTGGAGCTACTTCTAACCGCGGAATCGAGTTTACTTTGAATACGGTAAACATCAAAAACAACAACTTTACCTGGAACACGACTTTAAATCTTGCTTTTAACAAAACCAAAGTTCTGGCTCTCAGCGAAGGCGAAAACTCACTAATCACCAATAGTTATACAGACAAAAGTGACTACATTTTACAAGTTGGAAAACCAGTTGGAACCATGTACGGTTATGTGAGAGACGGTTTGTATCAGGTGAGCGATTTTGATTATAATCCAACAACTAAAGCTTATACCTTAAAAAGTGGCGTTGTAAGCGACAATATTGTAGTACAACCCGGATTTATTAAATTTAAAGATATCAGCGGACCAAACGGAACTCCTGATGGTGTAATTAATGATTATGACAGAACGGTTATTGGAGATGCAAATCCTAAATACACAGGAGGTTTAAACAACACCTTTAGTTACAAAGGAATTGACCTGAGTATATTTCTTGATTTTACTGTGGGCAACGACATCTACAATGCCAATGTATTAAACAACTCAAGATTAAATTTAGACAACCTGAATACACTTGCCATTTATGCAGACAGATGGACAACAATCAATGCTGCCGGACAACGTGTAACTGATCCTGCTGAACTAACGGCTTTAAATGTTGGAAAAACCAATCCGGCTTTCAACGGAAACACAACAGGACGTTTGTACAGTGATATTATCGAAGACGGTTCATTTTTAAGAATCAACAACATTAGCCTGGGATATACATTGCCTAAAGACTGGTTAAAAAAATCTAAGATTTCTAATCTGAGAATCTATTTTACAGCCTATAATTTATATGTATTTACCAAATATTCCGGATATGATCCTGAAGTAAGTGTGATCAATAATGCCATAACCCGCGGAGTAGATTTTAGTGCTTATCCAAGAAGCAAGTCCTTTGTTACAGGTTTGAATATCACACTATAATTTAAAGTTTAAAAAGATGAAAAAATATATATTTTCCCGTAGAGCAATACTAGCTGCAGGCATTACCTGTTTGTTGCTGCCTCTTAATTCCTGTGATAAAGAACTAGACACTACGCCTTACTCCTACTTCACGACTGCGAACTTTTTTTCGAATGTAAACGAAGCCTACATGGCAACATTAGGTGTTTACGAATCAATGTCGTCTCTGGACAGTTATGGCTGGAATATTTCTCTAATTTTTGATGCCGATACTGATATTGAACAAATGACCGGAATTGGTGCCGATGACTGGAGAACAATCGCACATTATCAGGGAATCTCTCAAACTACAACCTTTTATACCGCATGGAGCAAATTGTATGAAGGTGTTGACAGAGCCAATGTTGTGATCGAAAGAATTCCTCAAATGGATTTATATACCAACGGAACTCAGCCTCAAAAAGATCAATTGAACAGAATGCTTGGCGAAGCAAAGTTTTTACGCGGATTCTACTATTCTGAACTCGTTCGTTTATGGGGTGATGTACCCTTTAAAACCAAAAGCTCACAATCTGGAGATAATCTAAAAGTAGGTTTGGTGGACCGTTATGAAATCTACACCCAAATTATAAAAGACATGCAGGAAGCTGCTCTTGTATTGCCGGAGCAAACACCTACAGATGAACGTATCAATAAATGGGGTGCAAAAGCAATGCTGGCAAGAGTAGCCTTATTTGCCGGAGGATATTCTCTTGCTGCTGACGGAACAATGAAACGTCCTTCCAATTACAAAGACTATTATAAATTGGCACAAAAAGAGATTAATGATGTCATGGCTCAAAATCCGTACAAATTAAATCCGTCTTATTCAAAAGTATTCAAAAACCAATGTCAGCATGTACTGGAACCTACAGAAAATATTTTTCAGGTTGCCTTTTACAATCCTGCCGGAACATTAGGAAATGCATCATGGGTAGGTAATTTTAATGGTCCTGCAACAGCAAACGGAGTTTACCCGTCTAATATCTCCAGATGTTTAGTGCCAAAACCATTCTACAACAGTTTTAATGAAGCAGATCAACGCAGGGATTTTTCTATTGCAACTTATTCTATAAACAATCTTGGGAACAAATTACCGCTTTTAACCACCAATCAGGACGAAAGATGGACCGTTGGAAAATGGAGCAGAGAATACCAAACCAATGCAACAGCCGAAAGAGTTTATACACACATCAACTGGGTGATTATGCGTTACTCTGATTTGCTTTTAATGCGTGCCGAAGTAGAAAATGAATTAAACGAAGGTCCCAATGCAATCGCTTACGATGCCATTAACCAAGTTAGAAAAAGAGCTTTTGGAGCAGATATTCAGGGAAGCAGAATCGCCATTGACTTAAAAACAAAAGGATCAGGATATACCAATGCAGCCAACGTTGTGATACAAATTACAGGCGGTGGCGGTACAGATGCAGCAGCAGCTGTAATAACACTTGCAAGCGGTGGTATTGGTACAATTGGAATGTTACGTTCCGGTGATGGCTATACTTCTGTGCCAACAGTAACCATTACAAGTACAGACGGAAAAGGTACCGGAGCAACAGCAACCGCAAGACTTTTAACCAAACCGGCACCTACAGAAATGAATTTGCCAACAGGACTTAACAAAGATAGTTTCTTAAAAGCCCTGCAACAGGAAAGAGCCTGGGAACTTTCAGGCGAAGGAATGCGAAGAGCAGATTTGATCAGATGGGGAATATTAGCAGATAAATTAATCGAAACAAGCGCCGCTGTAAAAGCAATCCGATCAACTTACTTCTACCCTTCTGTCACCAATTTTGTGGCCGGAAAACACGAATTATATCCTTATCCGCAAAACGAAACAGATGTCAACAAAAGTATTACGCGTCAAAATCCAAAGTATTAAAATTCCTTTTGAATCAAAAATTACATTTTAAACATTTAAAACTAAAATTATGAAAAAGATAGTATTAGTCTTCAGTTTGATCCTAATGACGACATTTACGTTTGCCCAGGACAAACCCAGAGATATGAAAGTGCTAAGAGATTCTATTTTTACAGTCATGAACCTGAGCAAGGTAAACCGACAAAAAATGCACGACCTTATCGCTGAAAATGGCAAAGGACAAAAAGCAATTAAAGATGATCCGGCACTATTTTATGACCAGAGACAAGAAAAACTCGAAGCCTGGAAAAAAGAAATAACAGCCAGAGAAAAAGCAATTCTGACTCCGGAACAATTTCAAATATGGAGAGATTTTGTCAAATCGTTAAATAAACCTAAGTCATAATAGGAATCAGCTCAAAATAAGAGCATATTTTTTTTAGATAATTACCCGATTTTTGGACATTAATGCAGAACTTGCCGTTCTGCATTAGTTGTTTTCAGTAGAGTATAAAAAGCTGTTGGTACAATTAATGAATTTTTATTTAAACACATAGAAACATAGGGTTTTATGCTTAAAAAGAATTACAAAAAAGAAACACATTTCTTCTACATAGCGATGTCTATTCAAATAAGTAAAACACCTTTTTCTGAGTTTACAAGATCTTTATTTCTATGAGCTAAAAGATAATTATACCAAACAGATACTATAAAATAATAAAATTGACACTATGAATACCTTAAACGATACGCCAACATCTCAATCGTATGCAATCGGGATAGATATTGGCGGTACTTCACTTAAATGTGGCGTTGTTAATGAACTTGGCGAAATCCTCTTTTCTTTTTTGGTTTCTCTAAGCGAAGCAAAAACCGAAGAAGAAATTATCACATTGATTGTTAATGCTATCACACAATGTACAGCGCAATTAAATGAACCTATTGTGGGTATTGGAATTGGTTTTCCCGGTCTGATCGAAAATAATGTAATCGTTGGTGGCGGAGTTAATCTTCCGGGATTTGAGCAATTGCCTTTAGGTAAAATCCTAAACGACCGAACCGGACACCATATCGTGATTGATAATGATGCCAACCTAATGGGACTTGCCGAAGTAATGTACGGTGCAGCCAAAGACAGCGATGATGCTATTTTTCTAACTATTGGTACCGGAATTGGCGGTGCTATCATGATTGACAAAAAACTTTTTGGGGGCTATAAAAATCGTGGTGCCGAATTGGGTCACACCGTAATTCAGCAAAACGGAATACAATGTGCCTGTGGCGGACAAGGCTGTTTAGAAACCTATGCTTCTGTCACCGCATTAATTAAACATTACAAAACGCAAAACAATATTGCAGACGAAAATATCGATGGCAAAACCATTATCGAAAAATACCTTGCCAACGAAGACCACGCTATAAAAACCATGCAGCATCATTTTGATTATCTGGCTGCCGGAATCGTAAATTGTGTGAACATATTTAGTCCGCAAAAAGTGATTATTGGCGGAGGTATCAGCGAAGCAGGTCAGTTTTATATTGATGAATTAACCCACAGAGTAAAAAAGACGGCAATTCCGGTTTCTTTTTCCAATACCGAAATTGTAGCCGCAACTCTTGGCAACAAAGCTGGCTTATTAGGTGCATGCGCTAATGCTTTCCAGAAATTCAAAAAAACAGAATACGCGTTATAATAAAACCTTACTTCAAAATTAATCATGCAAAGACATACAGTTTGTTTTCAGATGATGATTGAATAGCGTCCAGCTTTAGCTGGATGTAAAATGATACGAAGCGAAATAGGCTTTAGCCAAACCAGTAATAGTTTGGCTAAAGCCTTTTCTATTTAAATCTAAATTCCCTGGCTAAAGCCAGGGGCAATTCAAAAAAGCTTCTTGTTATTTACTAAAATCTTTGTGACCTTTGCGGTTAAATTAGCCACGAATTTCACTAATCTGCACAAATCAAAAATTTACAGCTCTAAAAAAATCTCCAAAATCTGCGTGAAATAAACTTTGCGCCTTCGCGACTTTGCGAGAAAAAAACTTCGCGAGCTTTGCGGTTAAGTTAGCCACGAATTTCACGAATCTGCACAAATCAAAATTTACAGCTCTTATAAAAAAATCTGAAAAATCTGCGTGAAATAAACTTTGCGCCTTCGCAACTTTGCGAGCAAAAAACCTCGCGAACTTTGCAGTTAAATTCGCCACGAATTTCACAAATCTGCACAAATCAAAATTTACAACTCTTAAAAAAATCTCCAAAATCTGCGTGAAATAAACTTTGCGCCTTCGCGACTTTGCGAGAAAAAAACTTCGTGCTCTTTGCGGTTAAATTAGCCACGAATTTCACAAATCTGCACAAATCAAAATTTACAGTAGTTAAATCCGCATCAATCTACCCCAATTAAAGGCTTTTAGATAAATTTAATATCATTTTGTACAAATTCAAAACCTTACTAAAGCATTGATCATTAAATTCGTTTTGTATTTAAGAAATTACAAATCAAAAAATAATCTGTTAAAATAGGTAGAGCTCATGTTTCAAAAAAGCATATTGTTTTTAAGTCTATTGATGGTTTTGAACATTCCATTTTTAAGCAATGCACAAACTTCCCGTCCCAATATTCTGATCATTATGACTGATCAGCAGACAGCTGACGCGATGAGTATTGCCAGAAACAAAGATTTGCATACACCCGCAATGGATAAACTGGCTCAAAACGGAGTCAGGTTTACCAAAGCCTATTGCGCCCAGCCTTTATGCACGCCGTCACGCGCTTCTATAATGAGCGGAAAAATGCCTTATGAAAACGGATTTATAGGAAATGCACCCGAAAAAGACGGACAATGGCCGGAAAATCTCCTGATGATGGGGAAAATTTTCCAAAACGGAGGTTATAAAACCGGATATGTCGGCAAATGGCATTTACCAGTTCCAACAACCAAAAAAAGTCAGCATGGATTTGAATACATCGAAAACACCAATTTTCAGGATTATAATGATGCAGCGACACCTTCTTTCTGTGCCCGTTTCATCAAAGAAAATAAAAACACACCTTTTTTACTCGTAGCTTCCTTTTTAAATCCGCATGACATTTGCGAATGGGCACGCGGAGAAGATTTAAAAATGGATGTTTTAGAAAATGCACCACCCGCAGACCAATGTCCGCCGTTGCCTGCCAATTGGAAAATCCCCGATCAGGAACCTAAAATTGTACGCGATCAGCAAAAAGTAAGTTTCAGAACCTACCCAACAGTCCATTGGACTTCTGATCAATGGCGTCAATACCGTTGGGCATATAACCGTTTAGTAGAAAAAGTAGACCGTTATATCGAAATGGTTTTGGCTTCTTTAAAAAAGTACAACATCGAAAAAAACACCATTATTATTTTTACCGCAGATCATGGGGATGGTTATGCAGGTCATAGCTGGAACCAGAAACAAATTCTATACGAAGAATCAGCCAAAATACCCTTTATCATTTCTAAAATAGGCGAATGGAAACCGCAAACCGATGATATGCTGGTTTGCAATGGTACCGATATTATCCCTACAATGTGTGGATTTACAGGAGTACCCAAACCATCTTATTTAAAAGGAATCGACATCAGTAAAAAAATAGAAAACCCAAATCAAAGTCTTCGCGATACGCTGGTAATCGAAACCGATTTTGCCGATAACGAAGAACTCTTAAACATTAGTGGACGTGCCGTAATTACGAAAGATTATAAATATATCGTTTATAACAAAGGAGATTTAAAAGAACAGCTTTTCGACTTAACAAAAGATCCGGGAGAAATTACCAATCTGGCAGTAAATCCATCCTGTAAAAAAGAACTAATCGCCATGCGTCGTTACCTGAAACAATGGTGTAAAAAGAACGGAGATTCTTTTGTTTCAGGAATATAATTTGATTTTAAAGTAAATTTTATGAAAAATATAGTTGCCTTATTTTTATCATTCACAACAGTTTCTGTTTTCAGCCAGCAATCTGCCATACTAAAACTGACCGCAGAAAAACTGCATTCAAGAGTTCGTGAATGGCCTTATCCTGTAAACGGAATAACGGTTCCTACCAATGCTCCTGCTCTGCTTTGGCCGGCAACAAATGGAAAAGAAATGGTGAAACCAATGGAAAGCGGCAGCGAAGTTCCCGAAGATCCAAACATTGGTAATGTTCGTTACAAAGTAATCCTTGCCAGCAATAAAGATTTCAGCAGGGATTTAATTGCCAGTGCAGAACAGCGCTGGGCTGTTTATCCGCTTCACCAGGCTTTAAAACCAGGAAAATGGTACTGGAAATATGGTTATGCTTTAAAAGGCAGTAATCTATGGATATGGTCTGCTGTGTTCGATTTTGTGGTCGATGCCCAATATACCAATCAGAAAGTATCTCCGCCAATAAGCGAAGTTTTAAAACGCAACGAAGGATCGCACCCGCTTTTATGGAACATGAATCATATTGGCGAAGATTTTTACAAAAACAATCTCAACAATCCTGAGGCCAAAAAATTTATCGCTTTCGCGGAAAAACTAATGCTGGCTCCGCTTCCTACCGAAAAACCACAAAGAATAATTGATACCACAGGCAAGAATAAATTAGAAAAAAAGATCATTATAGAACGTATGTATCACGGTTTTGGTGATGCAGTGGGCAATCCGGTTCGTAATTTATGCATTGCTTATCAATTGACTAAAGACGAACGTTTTATTCAGGATGCCAAACGCAGAGCCTTGAATCTTGCTGCGATGAATCCGGACGGATTAGCTACAGGCGATGATTTTACAAGCGGAGCCGTACTTGAAGCAATGGGCTGGTTTTATGATGCCGGATATCAGTTTTTAACGCCACAGGAAAAAGAAATCTTTATAAACAGCATTACCATCAGGGCAAAACGAGTGTACAATCATTTGCCTAATCGTTTTGAGTTGCATGTAAGCGACAATCACGTTTGGCAGATTACTTTGAGAAATCTTGCCATTGCAACCGTTGCCGTAATCAATGATGTTCCCGAAGCCAAAGAATGGCTGACCTATATGTACGAAGTCTGGTCGGCACGTTTTCCGGTTTTAGGCACAACAGATGGCGGTTGGCACGAAGGAAACGGCTATTTCAGAGTTAACTTTAAATCCATCATTTACTTATCCCAAATGTTTGGCGATTTTAGCGGAGTCGATTATTTTAAATTACCATGGATGGAAAACCTTCCGTATTATATGCTGTACACACATCCAAACGGAGCTGCAAGTACCGCAATTGGTGATATGTGGGAGAATATTCCATACATTGTAAAAGGCGAAGCCTGGTTTGCTGATGCACTGACTTATAAAATGAATAATCCCTATTTAAACTGGTATGTTAATGAAATAAAACGTGATTATCCCAGCTATTATCATGGTACAGATGATTTCTTATTCTTTAGATTACTAAACTATAAACCTAATAAAAATCTTCCTGCAACCTCGCCGGAGAACTTGCCTAAAACCCGCAAATTTGGCGATGTTGGTGTAGTCGCCATGCACGAAGATTTGACTAAAGCCAACAAAACCTTAAGCAGTTATTTATTCAGCAGTCCGTTTGGTTCTTCGGGTCATGGTCATGCGTCACAAAATGCTTTTACCATTAATTATAAAGGAAAAGTAATCTTTGGCGGAACAGGTTATTACAGCAATTTCAGCGACAAGCATAACCTTTTATATCACAGAACATCAAAAGCTTACAATACAATTCTAGCCGATAGTTTAAATCAGAAAATTGGTGAAGAAGGTTACGGATGGATTCCCAGAGCGATTTCAGGGCAACACATTCAGTATGCTTTAGGCGATGCCAGCAATGCGTATGGCGCAATAAAAAGCGATTTCTGGTTAGACCGATTCAGACAAATTAATGTTATACCCAACAAAGAAAATGGTTACGGAGAATCCGGTGTAACCCTATACCGCAGACATATGCTGCAATTAGAAGGCGGTTATATTGTTTTATACGATGAATTAGAAGCTAAAACTCCCGTAAAATGGACCACACAATTTCATTGTCCGTATTATACCATCGAAAGAGAAAATTCGGCGAATGCCAAACAACAAAATTTCAGGGTACAAACCGATTTAGGAAATGTCAATGCCAGCGTTTTTGCCAATACTCCTTTAAAAATGGATGTTCATAACCGATTTTTTGAACCTGCCGTAAACTGGAACAAAGTCACGAATGACGAAGGCGAAATCAAAGATTTTAAAAACCAATGGCATGCCGGAATTACTTCAGAACCCAAACAAAAATTCAGGTTCTTAACCATTATTCAGATTAAAGATGGAAGAACAGAAGTGATCAAAACCATTTCAGACAATACAGGTTTATCACATCTGCAAATTGGGAATTGGGAGATTAAGGCACAATTAGATGGTGAAAAACCTGCCGCTTTACAGATTTCCGGTAAAGAGATTAAATCATTATTTAGCTATGGTAATGTGCCGGTAAAATTTGAAGGAAAAGCTTACTCCCCAAAAATTGCAGGAAGTTCATTATTGCTGGAATTGGATGGTACCAAAGTAAACAAGCAAGAAGCCATAGACGAATTACCGGATGTAGCCAAATATGATAAAAATTAAAACAAACGAGATGTTCGCTTTTTCTTTAATTTAGAGCCCAATCTCTTCTGTAAAAGAGAAAATAAACAACCACAAAACAATTATAATACTAATATTCATGAAGAAAAAGATTGCTATTATTGCCCTTTTCTGCATTCTTCTTTTCGCAGCCAAAAGCCATGCACAAGTTCAGGATCGATATTTTCGTAATATTTCGGTTGATAAAGGCTTGTCGCAAAGTTCGGTTTTTGCCATTCAGCAGGATACACTCGGTTTTATCTGGATTGGAACTCAGGACGGACTTAATCGTTATGACAGCAAAGGTTTTAAAGTCTACCGACCAGTCAAAAACGTTAAAAGCAGCTTGCAATCGTATTATATCCGAAGTTTATTTACCGATCATAAAGGGCAATTATGGGTTGGTGGCAATCAGGGAATCAGCGTTTACAATTACAATACAGACAGTTTTACCAATTATCAACTTCCGCGTAATATTGGCGAATGGTATATTTCGTCTATAACCGAAGACAAACAGCATAGAATCTGGGCAACCTCGATTGTAGGCGATGTTTTTGTACTTCATCCAAAAGAAGAGAATTTTACGGCTGTAAAGTTTAATGCTTCTTCTCATGAAATCAAAAAAATTGCTTACATCGGACTTTGGGAACAGCAAATTATTTTAGGAACCGATGTAGGACTTTTTAAACTGAAACAAAATACACATCAGCTGATTAAAGTAAACTTAGGGACAAAAAAAACATATATCAACGACGTTTATATTGATGGCAAAAAATTGTGGGTTGCTACTGAAGGCGAAGGTGTAATACGATATAATGCCGAAAACGGACAGACTTCTTCTCTGCTTCACAGCGCCGGAAGCAATAGTGTTGCCGACAATAACATTCGATGCGTAGGAAAAGATACAGAAGGGAATATCTGGCTGGGAACTTTTAAAGGGCTTAGTATTTTTAATCCAAAAAGCAATTCGTTTACCAATTATTACCACCAGATATCACAGCCTTATACCATTAGTCAAAATTCTGTACGTTGTTTTTTTAAAGACAAGCAAAACGGAATCTGGCTGGGAACGTATTATGGCGGTTTAAACTACTATCATAAAAACGATATCAAGTTCAATCTGTTGAGTCAAAACTCTGGAAAACCGTCCTTAAATGATGAAGTGATTGGAGTTATCAAACAAGATTCAAAAGGTAATTTCTGGATAGGAAGCAACGATAAAGGCTTAAATTACTGGAATAAAAATGCCAATACGATTACCTATTATTCCAACAGCGAAAACAATCCAAACAGTTTAAGTTCTAACAATATCAAGGCGATTGCATTTGATGACAACGGTAATGTATTGATTGGCACACACAATGGCGGACTAAATTTACTAAATCAGAATAGCGGTTCTGTACAGCGTTTTCGCCACGACGAAAATAATCCAAACACGATTGCAGGAGATCTGGTTTATAGTTTATTAAAAGATTCCAAAGGCCGAATTTGGGTAGGAACAAGATCCGGATTAGATCAGTTTCATCCGGAAACCAAAACGTTTACACACATTCATCTGGATAAAGCCGGAAAAAGGCTGACCTCAGATGATATTACATTTTTGTTTGAAGACAGCAAACACAGAATCTGGATTGGAACTACAAACGGCGTAACGCTTTTTTATCCTGATACGCTCTTGTTTGGAAACATCGGACACGGAAAACTTAGCGATGATATTGTAAATTGCATTACCGAAGATCAAAAACACCGCATTTGGATTGGTACCAGAGAAGGTTTACGATTGTATAATGAAACTCAGGAATCCTTTATTAGTTTTAAAGCAGGAAAAGATTTCGTAAAACAAACCATTTACGGCATAATTCCCGATGATGATGCCAATCTTTGGATTTCAACCAACAGCGGTTTAATCAAATTTAATCCGGATAAAGGTTCTGTTCAGACTTTTGATGAAAGCGATGGTTTACAGAACAAACAATTTAATGATTATGCTTTCTGCAAGGCTCAGGATGGTATGCTACTTTTTGGCGGAATAAAAGGAATTTCGTATTTCTATCCTTCCATGATTAAACAACAGCCGCTTCCGCTAAAATTAAGTTTTACAGCATTAGAAGTTTTAAATAAAACAGTAGCGGTTGATGATGAAACAGGTATTTTAGAAGCGCATATTGATCAGGCAAACGAATTAGAAATTGGACCGGAATACAAACAGTTCAGTATCTTTTTTAATACATTCAATTATATTTCTTCAAACCGGACTTACTATTATTATAAACTGGAAGGAATCGATAAAGACTGGCAGCGTACAGATGAATTAAAGGTAAGTTACAGTAATTTACCCGCCGGAAAATATAGCTTTCAGATCAAGGCAATTGGACCAAATGGTGAAACGAGTGCCATTAGAAATTTAAAGATTGTAATTCTTCCGCCCTGGTATAAAACCATCTGGTTTTCATTGTTATTAGTAACGATTATTGGTACAGCCGGATACATTGGTTTCAGGATTATAAAAGAACGAATAAAAGCCGTTCAGCAATTAAAACTGGAACGTATAGACAAAGAAAGGGTAAGTTATATCAATCAGGTAAAAATGGATTTCTTTACTAATGTATCGCATGAATTAAGAACGCCTTTAACACTGATTTTAGCACCTTTAGAAGAATTATTAAAAATACCGTTTGCCGATAAAGTTTCCAAAAAGAAACACGAATTAATGTTCATCAATGCCAAAAGACTTTATAATTTGGTCGATCAGCTTTTTGAGTTTAGAAAAACCGAAATGGGAACCCGACAACTTAAAGTAGGCAAAGGAGATATTGTAAATTTTACACAGGAAATTTTCGAATCATTCAAGCCGCTTTCAGAGAAAAATGGTATCCAGTATTCTTATCATACTGCTGAGCCGCAACTTTTGTTTTATTTTGATAAAGATGCCATGGAGAAAATCCTTTTTAATCTTTTATCTAATGCTTTTAAATACACCAAAACTGGTCAAAGTATTCATGTTGAACTGATCAGAAAAAATGAAACGGTACAAATAAAAGTCGCTGATACAGGAGTTGGAATCAGCAAAGAAGATCTGTCTAAAGTTTTTGACCGTTTTTATCAGGTAAACAATCGCGAGATGAATTTGGGTTCCGGTGTTGGTCTCGCCTTTACAAAACGTCTGGTCGAATTGCATCATGGCGAAATTTCTGCCGAAAGTACTCCTGAAGAAGGAAGTACTTTTACAGTAACGATTCCAACTTCAGATCAAGTTTACAAAAACGATCAGCAAATCGAAACTTCATTGTATGACTTGTCTATTATATCAGATAATGAACTGGATGAAGACGCGGCATCAGAAGAAGAAAACCAAATCATCGAAAGAGATCAGCCTGTTAAACTGCTTATTGTAGACGATAATAAAGAGATTTTAGATTATCTGCAGGATTATTTCAGTAAAATATATGAGGTTATAACCGCTAATAATGGTCAAATGGCTTTGGATCTTTTAGAAATTCAGCCGTTTGACCTGATCATCAGCGATGTGATGATGCCGGAACTCGACGGTTTGCATTTCTGTAAAAAAGTAAAACAAAACATCAATACCTCTCATATTCCGCTGATGCTTTTAACGGCAAGAAATGAAACCAGCCAACAAATAAAAGGGCTCGAAATGGGTGCCGATGATTATATTACCAAACCCTTTTCGACTCCGTTACTGGCAGCAAAAATTACAAACCTGTTACGTTCCCGTAATCGATTAAAAGAATACTATTCTGTAGGCAAAGAAATGGTTCCGGAGAATATTGCTTTTAATACACTGGACGAAGAATTTCTAAAACAAGCCATTCAAATTGTCGAAGATCATCTGGCTGATTCTGAATTTTCGGTAGATCAGTTTAGCAAAGAAATCGGTATGAGCCGATCAAACCTTTACTTGAAATTAAAGGCCATAACTGGCGAATCTGCAATGGATTTCATAAAACGAATCCGATTTAAAAAAGCAGTTGAACTCATGCAAAGCAAGCGCTATACGATTGCACAAATCACGTATATGTGTGGTTTTAACTCGCCATCGTATTTTTCTACAGCCTTTAAGCAACATTACGGTTGTATGCCAAGTGAGTATTTAGCCAAAACAGATGATCCGAAAGAATAACAAAATTTAAAACAACACAAACTACATACAATGAAAAATAACAACTCATTTCAATAAAAATCTTTTAAAACCGAGTCTGTAAGAGACTAAAAACGATCCTTATTTCTTATTCTGAAAAGCCTTAACTCGTACAAGTGCAAAATGCATTTGGAATCGAGAAGCCACAACTATGTCTTTTTGGAATGGATTTCCATAAAAATTATATTAAAAAACAACAATTATTGCAACTCATGAAATTAATGAAACTTCACTTTTTACTCGCATTCGTTTTGCCTTTAACCGTCTTGGCACAAACAAAAGCAACCATTAGCATTCAGAATAATTCGATTGTAAACCGAAAAAAATCAGTAATAGCCATAAAATGGAAAACAGTCCTTTCCTCCTTTCCACAAATCGATACAGCAAATTTTATTGTAATAAACAGCATTACCAAAAAACAAGTTCCTTTTCAACTGGAACATCGTGGTAACCCGGCGATTCAGAATCTTTTGGTGCAAGTAGATGTTAAAGCAAAATCGTCTCTTGTACTTTCTGTCCAAAAAGGGAAACCTGAAATATTTACTGCCAAAACTTATGCACGTTATGTGCCGGAACGACTGGATGACTTTGCGTGGGAAAATGATAAAATCGCATTTCGTGCTTACGGAAAAGCATTGGAAAAAACCGAAGGAGACGCTTACGGTTATGATGTTTGGGTAAAACGAACCAATAAATTAGTGCTAAACGACCGCTATAAACGAAACGATTATCATATCGATCATGGCGACGGATTAGATTATTATCATGTTGGTTATACGTTAGGTGCCGGAAATATGGCTCCGTTTGTAAAAGACACCATTCGTTATTCCGGAAATTATCATAATTGGAAAATTTTAGACAATGGTCCGCTTCGATCTACTTTTCAATTGCGTTATGATTCCTGGAATGCCGGCGGTATAAAAGTGACCAATACAAAAATCATTTCGCTTGACGCCGGTTCTCAGTTAAACCGAATCGAAAACGTCTATACTTTCGATGATAAAAAACCTTTGGATGTTGTAGTTGGAATCATCAGACGTGATAAAGCAGGCGTAATGTACTTAAACGAACAACAAGGTATTATGGGCTACTGGGAACCTGCTTCTGACAAAGACGGTACTACCGCCGTGGGTTCGATATTGAGTACTCCGGCAAATAAAATGTGGGTTGATAAAGAACAGTTATTAACCAAAACAGCCGTAAAAAATAATGAAACCATTGTGTATTATAGTGGTGCAGCCTGGGATAAAGCAGGTCAGATTACTAACTCAAAACAATGGCAGGATTATTTAGATCATTTTAATCAGGAACTTCAAAATCCTTTGAGTATAAGTATCAAATAGTACTTATAATAAACAACTTCAATACCTAAAAAATTAAGATTACTAATAACCAAAAACTTAAAAAATGTCAATTAACTTATTTGATTTAACGGGAAAAACAGCGCTCATTACAGGAGGAGTTCATGGTCTGGGAATGGCAATGGCAAAAGGACTGGGACATGCAGGTGCAAAAATTGTAGTAAACGACCACTCTTCGCAGGAAGCGGTAGACAATGCTATCGCCGAATACAAAGCTGAAGGAATCGAAGCACACGGATACTTGTTTGATGTAACCGATGAAGCTGCTGTAATCGCTGCAATTAACAAAATAGAAACCGAAGTAGGTCCGATCGATATTTTAATCAACAATGCCGGAATTATCAAAAGAACTCCAATAATTGAAATGGAAGTAGCAGATTTCGAAGCCGTAATAAAAGTAGATTTAACAGGTCCGTTTATCGTTTCTAAAAATGTGGCTAAAGGAATGATTGAACGCGGAGGCGGAAAAATCATAAACATGTGTTCGATGATGAGCGAATTAGGAAGGGATTCAGTAAGTGCGTACGCATCGGCAAAAGGCGGACTAAAAATGCTGACCAAAAATATGGCTACTGAATGGGCTAAATTTAATATTCAGACTAACGGAATTGGTCCGGGATATTTCGCAACAAGTCAAACCGCTCCTATTCGTGTAAACGGACATCCATTTAATGAATTTATTATGGGAAGAACGCCTGCAGGACGTTGGGGAGATCCCGATGATTTGCAAGGTGCAGCTATATTTTTAAGCTCAAAAGCCAGTGATTTTGTAAACGGACATGTGGTATATGTAGACGGTGGAATTCTGGCTACTATAGGGAAACCATCTAACGAATAATACTTTTTAAACACATAGAAACATAGTTTTTCCAGCTTAACAAAAGGCGTTTCACTTATTTAAAACAAACATAGCTTACTGTTTTTAAGCTATGTTTTTAAAAATAAAGTCACTCCTGATAGTTATCGGAATAAAGAATTAAAAAGATTTAAAAAAAATCTGCTAAATCTGCTAAATCTGCGTGAAAAAAAATCAGCATATAGAATCTAAAATCAACACACAATCTATGTGTTTAAATAAAACATATTCAAGGTCTATTGATATATTAAAAAATAAAAGTAAAATGTTAAAAAGTAAAATAGATAAAGCGACAGGTTTTGAGAAACGATTCGAAAACATCAATACTGTTGTTTTCGAAAATTCTGGCGATGCTTCAAAAGCCGTAGCGCAGGAAATTGCAGCTTTAATTCAATCCAAACAAAAAGAAAATAAACCTTGTATATTAGGTTTGGCAACCGGTTCTTCACCAAAAGGATTATATGCTGAATTGGTTCGTTTACATAAAGAAGAAGGTTTGAGTTTTAAAAACGTAATCAGTTTTAATCTGGATGAATATTATCCAATGGAGCCGGATTCTATCAATAGTTATGTTCGGTTTATGAAAGAACTGTTGTTAGATCAGGTAGATATTTTACCGGAAAATTATCATATTCCTGACGGAACTTTATCAAAAGAAGCCATTGCAGATTATTGCCATAATTACGAAGCTAAAATTGAAGCTTTAGGCGGAATCGATTTACAGATTCTGGGAATTGGAGGAAACGGACACATCGGTTTTAATGAATCAGGTTCGTTACAAAACTCTAAAACACGTTTAGTAGCATTAGATCATATTACAAGAGTAGCGGCAAGCGGTGATTTTTCGGGATTGAGCAATACGCCAAGAACCGCTATTACCCTTGGTGTTAAAAAAATTATGGAAGCCAAACAGGTTATTTTAATGGCTTGGGGCGAAGGAAAATCGAATATCATCAAAAAATCAGTTGAAGGTGAAGTCACCAATCAAATTCCTGCATCGTTTTTACAGGAACATAACAATGCAGTTTTTGTTTTAGATAAAGAAGCTTCTTCAAAACTTACCAGAATTAACAAACCATGGTTAGTAGAGAAAATTATCTGGACAGATAAATTAATCAGAAAAGCAGTTTTAGGATTGGCATTAGATCTAAAAAAGCCTATTTTAATGCTTACCGATGCTGATTATATCGAAAACGGAATGAGTGATTTATTGGCAGATTCAGGTCCCGCTTACGACATCAATATTAAAATATTCAATAAATTACAAAATACGATTACAGGCTGGCCAGGCGGAAAACCAAATTCTGATGACACCAATCGTCCGGAAAGAGCAGAACCTGCAAAAAAGCGTGTATTGATTTTTAGTCCGCATCCTGATGATGATATTATTAGTATGGGAGGAACTTTTATGCGTTTGCAGCAACAAGGTCATGAAGTTCACGTAGCGTATCAAACCTCTGGAAATATTGCCGTTGCCGATGATGAAGCATTACGATTTGCCAGTTTCGTATGCGATTACAACGATAAATTTGGTATAAAAAGTCCGGAAGCCGAAGACATTTATAAAAAAGCAACAGCCTTTTTAAAAAACAAAAAAGCCAGTGAAATTGATATTCCGGAAGTTCGTTATTTAAAAGGTTTGATTCGAAAAGGAGAAGCGCGTGCTACCAGTCATTTTGTAGGTTTGCCGGATGCGCAAATTCATTTTATGGAACTTCCGTTTTATGAAACCGGAGCAATTGAGAAAAAACCTCTGGGGCAGGAAGATATTCAACTAACAATGGATTTGATCGAAAAAATCAAACCTCATCAAATTTATGCAGCAGGAGATTTAGCAGATCCGCACGGAACGCATAAAGTATGTCTGGATGCTGTTTTTGAAGCTGTAAAAGCCTTAAAACCAAAATCATTTATGGATGATTGCTGGTTATGGTTGTACCGCGGTGCCTGGCAGGAATGGGGAATTGATGAAGTCGAAATGGCAGTGCCAATGAGTCCGGATCAGGTATTGGCAAAACGTCACGGAATTTTCAAACATCAATCTCAAAAAGACGGAGTTGTTTTTCAGGGAACTGATGCCAGAGAGTTTTGGCAGAGAGCCGAAGACCGTAACCGGGAAACAGCTGAATTATACCATCAGTTAGGGTTGGCAACTTACGCTGCAATGGAAGCTTTTGTAAGATGGTATTACTAAGCTAATTCTATAATAATTTATCAAATTTATTGTAAAAGAGACCTTATGAATATCATAAGGTCTCTTTTTTTACTTTTTTAAGAGATATTACACTTTTCATCTACATAATAATTTTTCATGACATTTCAAAAAAAAATTGGTTGCAAATTATAAAATGAAACAACATTTTAAAATCAAAAATTTACTCTTATCATTTCATAAGTGTTTCTATTTTCAAAACACCAGAAGTGAACGTTCTGGTTCTGTTTTTTCTTTCTTCCTTTAAAACTGGGAACTGACAATCTTTTTCATCGTTAAATTACTACAATACAGATTGTTATATTTAACAAAATCTTATATTATTCTCTCTCAAAAACAGCTGTTTTTTGATCGTTTATTTTACTTTTTTCTGTTCAAAAATCTGTATTTTTTTGTACTGAACTCACTTTAAAACTTGTTTCATATTATAACTTGAAACATATAGAACCACATCTCAAAGCTAACTTTTCATAAATTTGAGTATCCCCTTCCCAATCAAATACAATCATCTTTTCTGAAAAACATCATTTACTAATTTAATGTGGTTTTATAAATTGTTCGTACCCACAAAGCAACCTCAAAGCCTATGGAACAATCTATACTTTTTAGCAACTATGTCAAAAAACTGATTTTAGTTCTATTTATTGTTACTTCATGTACTATAAATCTCTACGGGCAAAATTGCTCTGTAAATGCAGGTGTACTTAATGTTACTATATGCGAAACAGACGCGTTAACGCTGGTCGGAAATGTACCTTCTCCTATTATTGGTAATGTGTTATGGACACAAATATCAGGGCCGGCAGTCGTTATAAATTCACCAAACAGTCCAACCACAACTGTTGACGGCTATACCGGAGGTAATACTTATATTTTTAGATATAGTGCGACTTGCGGTGACGGAGTATCAACGTATCAGGATAAAGTGGTCAATGTAAAACCCATTACAATTGCCAATGCGGGCAGTAATCTCACGAGTTGTCCTAACAGTACGGGAACGCTCACCATTATGGCCAATACACCAAAAAATACAGGCGAAACAGCCTATTGGGAGATTGTTGGGGCCAATAATGCGGGAGTTGTCATTAATTTTCCAAATCTGCCTACCTCATCAATTACATTGCCTCAAACAAGTTGTGGCGTCACTACACTTCAATGGGTAATCGAAGGTCCTGAATATGCACCGGGACAACGATGCAGAACAACATCACAAATTACAGTTACCAATTATGGCGGAGTTAAACCAGTTTCTGCGGGACCGGATCAAACCTTAAGTAATTGTTATACTACCACACAAACTACCAATCTAAACGGTACTTATGGAGGTTGTAACCTAAACGGACAAAACGGACAATGGACTTTTGTTAGCGGTCCTAATACGCCAACTATTGCTAATCCAAACTCAAACAATACTCAGGTTTCGAATCTGGTTCAGGGAACATATACTTTTAGATGGACGGTAACGGGACCTTGTGCTTCCGGAAATGATCTTGTTACGATTACAGTTCCTGCCGGAACCCAAAATGTAACGACATTGCCCGGAGGTGATGAAAACATATTCTTTTGTGACAACAATATCAATCAGGTTACACTTGTAGCTCAAACGCCTTTGTACACAGGAGAAACAGTGCAATGGACACAAATTTCAGGAGATCCGGGAGCTGTAATTGTTTCACCAACAAATTCGACTACTCTGGTTACAAATATATCCAGTACAGGAGGTCCTTATAAATTTAGATACACACTGACCAATAACAATACAGGCTGTATTTTTACTAAAGATTATAATGTGCAGTATAATGGCTCTACAAGATCTATTGTAGCCAATAATGGCAATGATATGGTAGGAAGCTGTAATGCGACTGTGTTTACTATTCCGCTGGCGGTTACAGGAAGTGGCTCAAATCAATACAGGATTGTAAGCGGTCCGGCAAGTTCTCCGTTAGGTCCTTTTCCTACTGCCCTACAGGATATTGGAAATACTTTAACCTTAACCTTGACAGCATCCGGAGATTATAACGTAGAATTTATCAGAAGCGAAAACGGCTCACTTCCTGTCAATTGTGATTTTGGATTTGACACTCTGAGTATTCTGGTTTCCGGAGCACCAACGCCTTCGAATGCTGGTTCTGATGTAAGTTTGCCGTGTGGTGATACGACTACCATGTTATCCGGAGTTGCAACAGATGACGGAATGCATTTTTGGAGTCAGCTTAACGGTCCTAATACGGCTACTATTACCGATAGTTTTGCTGTAGATACACAAGTAAGCGGGCTTATTCCCGGAACATATGTTTTTCAATATATTACAAAAGGTGGTGGTGCAACATGCGGTTTTTCTGTTGCTACAGTAACCATATATGTTTCATCAAGTACTTTAGGAGTAACTGATGCAGGACCTAATCAGATTGTTTGTGTTAATTCGCAGGTTCCGTTGGCAGCCACACCGGCACAAAGCGGAGAAATTGGAACATGGAGTCAGGTTTCAGGCCCAGGTACAATTACATTTTCAAATGTTAACGATCCAAATGCAATAGCCAAGGGGTTTACCTCAAGTGCATCTGCTTACCAATTACAATGGACTGTTTCTTATCTGCATCCCGGTCCTTCGTGTAATGTATCTGTTTCTGATACTGTAACGATTACTACAAATACTTCAAACGCTGCTTCAAATTCTAACGCAGGTCCAAATGCCTGTTATCCTTCAGGAACAAGTTCTTTTAACCTTGGCGGAAACAGCCCGGGAACACTTGAAACCGGAACATGGTCAGTATCTCCTTCGGCAGGAGTCATTTTTGCTAATGTAAATGATCCTAATACGCTCGTTAATGTTCCTGGAAATGGCACGTATGTTTTTACCTGGGCTATTGAAACAGCAACAAGATTATGTGATCCTAATAAAAGTAGTGTTTCTGTTACTATCGCCAATACTCCTCCAACAGCCAGTGCAGGTCCTGATCAGGAAATATGTGGTAATACCATAACAATGGCTGCAACTGCAAGTAGCGGCGGAGTTGGTACCTGGACAAGAATTTCAGGAGTTGGAGGTTATACGATAAGTAATGAGCATGATCCAAATGCAACTTTTACATTTGCATATAGTGGCTATTATATTTTCAGATGGACAATAAATGCTGATGTTTGCGGCTCTGCGTTTGATGACGTTAATATTACTGTTGGAATTCCGCCTCATACTGCCAATGCAGGTCCGGATCAAAATATATGTAACAGTACAAGTGTTACCATGGCCGGAAATATCTATGATAATTTCTTTGAAAGCGGACAATGGTCTTTACTTAGCGGAGCTCCTAATCAGCCTACTATTGTAAATCCGTCTAATCCAAATACCGTAATTAATGGGCTTGTTGCCGGAACCTATACTTTTAGATGGACTATTACGGCAAAAGATATCTTTTTATGTTCAGGTACATTCGATGATATGATTGTTACTGTTACTCCTGCCGCCAATGCCGGAGCGGATCAGACGTATTGTGATGTTAGCAGCATACAACTCATTGGAAATAAAAACTCTAAAGGAACCTGGACACTTACCAGTACATCAGGAAACGTTAATGATGTTGTCATAACCCAATCTCCGCCTAACAGTTATATAGCAAATGCTACTGTTGTACCGGGAAATAGTTATGTGTTTACCTATACTACAAGTAGTGTAACCAATCCGGATAATTCTGTTTGTCCGGGATCATCAGATTCAGTTACTATAGAAATCTTTAGCGGAGCCAGTATTGATCCGGATGCAGGCCCTGATCAGATTTTATGTATTCCTGATGTTGCCGCTACTACTACTCTTAACGGAAATATACCTCCACCGGATGTTACCAATGCTGAATGGCGTTTTGTGTACCAGCCCGCCGGAAGTTCCGCAGTAATTAATACTCCGTCAGCACCACTAACTACACTTTCAAACTTAACTGTACCCGGGCTTTATATTTTAGAATGGGTATTTGAAAATCCTGCGTGCAGAGCCTTATCAGATATTGTGAGAATCCAGGTCAATGCAGCTCCAAGTACAGCAAATGCAGGCCCTGATGATACAGCAGCCTGTCAGACTACTTATAAAACTGCTGCGGTTCCGCCCACTGTAGGTATCGGAACATGGTCTTTTGCCAGCCCCGCTGATGATCCGTCAGGAGGTGCTGTGGTTATTGACAGCCCAAACAGTCCTACGACAACCTTATCCAATATTACGACCTTAGGAACCTATAGATTAACCTGGACAGTAACAAACGGACCATTTACCAATCCGTCTCTATGTCAGCCTACTTCAGATACTGTCGAAATAACGTTTAATGATATACCGCCATCTATAGCAAATGCAGGCCCTGATCAGGAATTATGTGATGTGAGTACAACCACTATGGATGCCGTTGCGGTAACTTCTGGTTTAGGTACCTGGATTCAGCTTTCAGGACCAAATACTGCTTTTATTTCAGCGCCAAATAATGAGAAAACACCCATGTTAGGATTGGTTCCGGGAACCTATGAATTTAAATGGACAACTAGTACTTTAAATTTAAATGGATGTATTTCAGAAGACCAGGTTAAAGTTACAATCTATCAACTGCCATCAACGGCAAATGCGGGACCAGATCAAACGATTCCGCAATTTATACCGGTAAGTTTAAATGCTGTACCGCCAACAGTTGGTACCGGAGTCTGGACTCAGGTATCCGGTCCTACCAATATTGTTTTTGAAGATACTTCGCTGCCAGCATCTGCAATTGCAGGAACTATCGCGGGAACTTATGTATTACGATGGACGGTAACAAACGGAAATTGTGCTGTTTCATCAGATACTGTTACCCTTACTATTCTGGCAGTCGCAGATCTTGAATTAACTAAATCTGTTACACCAACAACAGGAAGTGCCGGAGACATTGTAACCTTTACAATACAGGTTTTTAATAATAATTCATTGGGAGGAACTGTAGATGCTACAGGTGTTGCAGTTCGCGATTATATTCCGTCAGGATATACCATTGTACCGGGTTCTGTCAATTTAGCCGGACAATATAATGTTGGTGATAATACCATTTCCTGGTATGGTCTGATGATTCCAAACGGAACAAAGTTAAACTTAACGTTTCAGGCTACTATTAAACCAACAGGATCTTATGTAAATGTTGCCGAAATTATTGCTTCTGATCAATTTGATCCTGACAGTACACCAAACAATCATATTCCTACTGAAGACGATCAGGACAGCGTGGGCATCATTTTGGATGTTGCTGACTTATCGCTTCATAAATCAGTTTCTCCGGCAACAGTCAGTATCAATGACAATGTAATATTTACGATTTCTGTTACCAATAGCGGTCCAAACAATGCAACAGGAGTTACTGTTTCAGATCATTTACCTTCAGGATATACTTATGTAAGTGATAATGGTGCCGGAAAATATAATAATACTACAGGAATCTGGAATATTGGAAACCTCAATAATGGTAACTCTATTTCGCTTCAGATTACAGCAAAAGTTAAAGTGGCTACTGCAGCCAATTATATTAATGTTGCCGAAATACAAACTTCAAAACAACTCGATCCTGACAGTACTCCCGGTAACGGACTTCCGGAAGATGATATGGATAATGCTGCTATTACTTTAAAATCAGCCGATTTAGAACTTAGTAAAGCTGTTTTCCCAACATCGGCATCTGCAGGTCAAAAAGTAGATTTTACGCTGACTCTGGTTAATAAAGGTCCGGGAAATGCAACGGGTGTAAGCGTACAGGATATTATTCCGGTGGGATATACCCTGGTTCCGGGATCTGTATCTAATGGTGGTTTGTATCAGGCTGCAAATGCATCACTCGACTGGAAAAACTTAGTATTAGCAAGTGGGACAACCTTAAGTCTTACTTTTAGTGCTATTGTAAATTCGTCCGGTAATTATTTAAATACGGCTCAGGTAACAGCCAGTGATTTACCGGATCCTGACAGTACGCCTAATAATGATGACGGTGATCAGAGCGAAGATGATGAAGCAAATGCAAAAATTACCTTTATAGGTCCGTCTGCTGATTTGTCTCTGGTTAAAAATGTAGTGGCCGGAAACACAAGTCCTGTCGTAGGAAGTCAGATTTCCTTTGAACTTGTTATTACGAACAGCGGACCAGATAATGCAACGGGAGTTCAAGTTAAAGATCTTTTACCATCTGGTTATCAGTTTGTAAACTACAGTTCCTCAGCAGGTATTTACAACAATATCACAGGTTTATGGAATGTGGGTACTGTAGATACCGGAGTTTCTGAATCTCTTATTATTGATGCAAAAGTATTGCCGAGCGGAGATTACTTTAATATTACTCAGGTAACAGCAAGCGACTTGCCGGATCCTGACAGTACACCTAATAATGATGATGGTGATCAGAGTGAAGATGACGAAGCCAATGCTGCTGTTACGCCTATTCAGCCTTCTTCGGATTTATCATTAACCAAATCAGTTAATAATCCAACGCCAATTGTGGGTTCACAAGTGATCTTTGAAGTTACAATGAACAACAGTGGTCCGCAAGACAATACTGGTGTTCAGATAAAAGATGTATTACCTTCAGGTTATACATATGTCGGATTTACGGTTTCAACAGGAATTTACAATCCAACAACAGGATTATGGACTATTGGTAACATACCAAACGGAAAATCAGAAGCCTTGCAAATCATAGCTACTGTAAATGCAACAGGCAATTATCAGAATATTGCCGAGGTTACGGCTGCCGATCTTCCCGATCCTGATTCTACGCCAAATAATGGTGTTACCACCGAGGATGATTATGCAACTGTAAGTACAACTCCAATAAGTCAGTCTTCGGATTTATCTTTGACCAAAACGGTTAATAATGCAACCCCAATTGTA
Source organism: Flavobacterium chilense (assembly GCF_001602525.1). Taxonomy (GTDB): domain Bacteria; phylum Bacteroidota; class Bacteroidia; order Flavobacteriales; family Flavobacteriaceae; genus Flavobacterium; species Flavobacterium chilense. The sequence goes on along the minus strand of NZ_LSYT01000001.1, from coordinate 57,487 downwards.
GGTTCACAAGTTACTTTTGAAGTCGTGGTAACCAATAATGGCCCTCAGGATAATACTGGTGTTCAGGTAACTGATTTATTACCTTCAGGCTACACCTACAATGCTTTTACGATTTCAACCGGAACATACAATCCCGCAACAGGATTATGGATTGTAGGCAATTTAATTAACGGAAAATCAGAGACATTGCAAATCACAGGAACTGTAAATGCAACGGGAGATTATCTTAATATTGCAGAGGTTACGGCTGCTGATCTTCCCGATCCGGATTCTACGCCAAATAATGGTGTTACCACCGAGGATGATTATGCAACGGCCATCACAACTCCAATAAGTCAGGCTTCGGATTTATCATTAACTAAAAAAGTAAACAATCCAACGCCGATTGTAGGTTCACCAGTTACTTTTGAAGTTGTGGTAACCAATAGTGGTCCACAAAACAATACCGGTGTTCAGGTCACTGATTTGCTTCCGAATGGTTATACCTATAATAGCTTTACAGTTTCCACCGGAACCTATAATTCAACAACAGGATTGTGGACTGTTGGTAATTTAATTAACGGAAAATCAGAAACACTGCAGATTACCGGAACCGTAAACGCAACTGGTAATTATTTAAATATTGCAGAAGTTACCGCTGCTGATCTTCCCGATCCGGATTCAACGCCGAATAATGGTGTTACCACCGAAGATGATTATGCAACGGCTACGATAACACCAACCAATCAGGCTTCGGATTTATCATTAACTAAAAAAGTAAACAATCCAACACCAATTGTAGGTTCACAAGTTACTTTTGAAGTTGTGGTAACCAATAGTGGTCCACAAAACAATACTGGTGTTCAGGTCACTGATTTGCTTCCGAATGGTTATACCTATAATAGCTTTACAGTTTCAACAGGAACCTATAATTCAACAACAGGATTGTGGACTGTTGGTAATTTAATTAACGGAAAATCAGAAACACTGCAAATTACCGGAACCGTAAACGCAACTGGTAATTATTTAAATATTGCAGAAGTTACCGCTGCCGATCTTCCCGATCCGGATTCTACGCCAAATAATGGTGTTACCACCGAAGATGATTATGCAACGGCTACGATAACACCAACCAATCAGGCTTCGGATTTATCATTAACTAAAAGAGTAAACAATCCAACGCCATTAGTGGGCTCACAAGTTACTTTTGAAATCGTGGTAACCAATAGTGGCCCACAAAACAATACTGGTGTTCAGGTGACTGATTTATTACCTTCAGGTTACACCTATAATAGTTTTACAGTTTCTACCGGAACTTACAATCCCACAACAGGATTGTGGACAGTTGGTAATTTAATCAACGGAAAATCAGAAACATTGCAAATTACCGGAACCGTAAATTTAACCGGTACTTACCTGAATATTGCAGAGGTAACCGCTGCTGATCTTCCCGATCCGGATTCTACGCCAAATAATGGTGTTACCACCGAGGATGATTATGCGACTGCAACTACGGTTCCAATAACCCAGGCAGCTAATTTATCATTAACCAAAACAGTAAGCAATCCAACACCATTGATAGGTTCATTCGTTACTTTTGAAGTTATTGTAACCAATAGCGGCCCTCAAAATACTGCTGGTGTCGAAGTAACTGATTTATTACCTTCTGGTTATACCTACAGCAGCTTTACGGCTACAAAAGGAACTTATAATAAAAATACCGGAAAATGGAATATTGGTTCTTTACTAAACGGAGATTCGCAAACATTGCAAATAACAGCAACTGTAAACGCAACAGGCAACTACCTCAACGTTGCCGAAGTAACCGCGAGCAGTTTACCAGATCCAAATTCAACTCCTAATAACGGTGTAACTACAGAAGATGATTATGCAACGGCAACTACTACTCCAACATCTGCTTTAGCTGATTTATCATTAACAAAAACTTTGGTAGGTGGTAATTTGAGTCCGATTTTTGGTACAACGGTTACTTTTGAAATCACTGTAAAAAACAGCGGTCCGCAAACTGCAACCGGTGTAAAAGTAATTGACTTACTGCCTAACGGATATGAATATATTGTGTACAGCTCTACTGCCGGACAATACAATCAAATTACCGGAATATGGGATGTTGGTACTATTGCTAACGGAGATTCACAATCTCTGTTGCTTTCTGTAAAAGTGAACAATACAGGAAACTATCTCAATGTGGCAGAAGTTTACAGCTCGAATCAGGCAGATCCAAACAGTACACCAAATAACAATGCACCTGGCGAAGATGATATAAGTTCTGTTACCCTTACTCCTGTTCCTGCGGTAGCTGATCTTTCGATAGAGAAAAAAGTCATCAATAATATTCTTACTCCTGATGTTGGATCACAGATTTCATTTTCTGTTACGGTAACCAATTCAGGGCCAAGTATTGCAACAGGTGTTACAATCAAAGATATTTTACCTTCAGGATATGATTACATTTTTTACAGTGCTACGTCCGGAAGTTACAATCGTATTACCGGAATATGGTCACCAGGAGTTATTCTGCCGGGCAATAGCCATACTTTATTGATTAATGTTTTTGTTAAAACTCCAACGGGAACTGCAAATGAATATCTGAATTCTGCAGAAATAATGACATCAGATCAATTTGATCCGGACAGTACACCAGGAAATGGTGTCGTAACCGAAGATGATTACGACAGTATTTCTGTAACTCCTGTAATTGTCATGGCCGATTTGTCTATCAGCAAAACGGCCCTAAATGGCGATGCTTTACAAGAAGTTGGCGGAACCGTTATTTTTACGGTTACAGTGACCAATGATGGCCCGGGAGATGCAAGTGGTGTCATGGTAAAAGATTTATTACCTCCCGGATTTACTTATATAACCAGTAGTCCTACAAGCGGTCTTTACAACTATATTACAGGAGTCTGGAATGCAGGAAGTGTAGCAAATGGCGCTACACAATCTCTGGATATTTATACGAAAGTAAATCCGCCAACAGGTGTACCTAACGAATATACAAATGAAACTGAAATTATTGCCAGTAACTTACCAGATCCGGATTCAACACCAAACAATGGCGTAAAAACCGAAGACGATTATGACAGTCTTCAGATAAAAGTTGCGATCTCTGACCTGAGTCTGAACAAAACAGTCAGCAATAAAAATGCAAATGTAAACGAGGTTATCACCTTTACCCTGCAGCTCGACAATGCAGGACCAAGTGTCGCTACCGGAGTTGCTGTAGAAGATATGATCCCTTTAGGATATTACAATATCTCCAATATTAATAACGGAGGAATCTTTAGTAAAAACGTGATAAAATGGACAGATCTTACTGTTCCGGTTGGTGGTATTACTTTAAGCTATCAGGTTACAGTTGCCAATCCGCATGGACTGGACAGCAACGATTACCTCAACATCGCGCAGGTTACAGCCAGCGATCAGTACGATCCTGACAGTAAACCAAACAATGATAATGGGGATCAGAGCGAAGACGACGAAGATTCAGAATTTGTCAATATTCCGTCAACTGATATTGCCATCAACAAAGAAGTTGATAAAACAGATGTTCCAATGGGCAGTACAGTAGTCTTTACTATTATGGCAGAAAATCTGGGCAATCTGACCGCAACCAATGTCGAAGTTCAGGATATTTTACCAAAAGGATATACACTTGACAGTTTTACGGTAACATCCGGAGTTTACAACGCCTCAACAGGTGTCTGGACTATTCCTGCTGTAAATAAAGGAAGTTCACAAACGCTTACGATTACTGCAAAAGTGGTAGACTTTAATGATTATCTCAACACGGCACATTTTGTAAAAATGGATCAGATTGATACCAATTCGTCCAACAATCAGGATAGTGCAACCGTTTCGCCAAACTGTCTGAAAATTTACAACGAATTCTCGCCAAATGACGATGGGCAAAATGATACTTTTTATATCGATTGTATCACACAATATCCGGAAAATCAGTTGCAGATATTCAATCGTTGGGGTAATCTGGTGTATTATAAAAAAGGATATAATAACACCTGGGACGGAAAAGCAGACGGTTCTGCCAAAACACTTCCGGAAGGAACTTATTTCTACATTCTTGATCTCGGAAACGGTTCTCCTAAAGTCTCCGGATGGCTTTATTTAAAATAAAATGGTAATAACCAAAATAAGAATTGGCTATGATTCAAAATATAAAAAAGATTATCACCATCATTACGATGCTTTCTGTATACAATGTTGTAGCACAGCAAGATCCGCAATACACACAGTATATGTATAATACGCTTACTGTAAACTCTGCATATGCCGGCTCATTAGGACATTTAGCCATAACGGGATTATACAGAACACAATGGGTTGGTCTTGACGGAGCTCCCAAGACACAGTCTTTTACACTCGATACTCCTGTTGGAAAACATGTTGGGCTTGGTTTATCTGTAATTAGTGAAGAAATCGGACCTATGGAAGAACAGTATATCGATGCCAATTTTTCCTATACCATTCAGTCCGGACAAACACACAAATTGTCCTTTGGTATAAAAGGTGGCGGAAGAGTCGTAAACATCGACTGGACCAAAGGAAGTTATAAAGATCCTGATGTACAGTTTCGCGAAAACATTACCAATAAATTTCTTCCGGTAGTAGGTGCCGGTTTATACTGGCATGGCGAAAGAGATTATATCGGATTGTCTATTCCTAATTTTATCACCAGAGAACGATACAATTATGATGATATTGCCGAAAATCTTGTCAACGAGCGCATGCACTTATACCTTATTGGCGGAATTGTTTTTGATCTTTCGGCTCATACCAAATTCAAACCTGCAGCTTTTGTTAAATATGTAGCCGGAGCTCCGCTTATTGCTGATTTTTCTGCCAACTTTATGTTCAATAACTGCCTCACGCTTGGTGCATCTTATCGTACATCAGACTCTGTTAGTGCTTTGGCATCCATACAAATTACACCACAAATACTAATTGGTTATGCTTATGATTATACCACAACAGAATTGCAAAATTATAATAGTGGTACGCACGAGATTATGCTTCGTTTTGAATTGGTATCCCGTAAAAATGGTTTAAAATCTCCCCGATTCTTTTAATACTGTGATTTATGAAAAGAACAATTATTATACTTGTACTGTTAGCCATACAAATGATGTATTCGCAAACGAAGAACAAAACAGCCGATGCTCTTTTTGATAAAATGTATTATGTAGATGCCGCAAAGTCGTATGAATTGTCCCTGAAAAATGGTGATGCTTCTAAAGAGACTTTACAGCGAATTGGAGACGCCTATTACTTTAATACACAAATGGAGCACGCCAGTAAATGGTACAGCAAACTGCTTTCAGACTACTCTAATGAAGTTTCTGCAGAATATTATTTCCGTTATGCACAGTCTTTACAGGGAGTTCAGAATTATGAACTGGCAAAAAAATGGATGAAATCATTTTCAGAAAAACAAAAATCTTCTGATTTAAGAGCACAGAATTTTTCGCTTAAAACAGTCACGCTTGAAGACATCAAAAAAATAAAGCCACAGTTTACACTGGAAAATCTCGAAATCAATTCGGCTTATTCTGATTTTGGTCCCATGTTTTACAAAGGCAATTTAGTGTATTCAACCACAGTAGATTCTTCTTATCTGAAAACGGCTAAATATGGCTGGAACGATCAGCCTTTTCTAAACATGCAACTCGGAAAAATAAGCCCGTCACAAACTAATGTTACCTTTAAGGAACGTTTTGGAAAAGAAATTACAACCCAATATCACGAAGCCTGTGTTGCCTTTTCGCCAGATGAGAAAACAATTTATTTTACCCGAAATAATTATAACGGAAAACTAAAAAGAGACAGTAAAGGCATCAATAACTTAAAAATTTATTCGGCAAAAGCTGTAGAAAACGGGAACGGAACCGTTCGCTGGGAAAACATAAAAGAACTTCCTTTTAACAGTGATAATTATTCCGTTGGACAGCCTTCTGTCAGCAAAGACGGAAAAAAACTATATTTTGTTTCTGATATGCCCGGAACAATTGGTTCTACCGACATTTTTGTTGTTGACATTCTGGGAGAAGATCAATACTCCAATCCGAAGAATTTAGGTGAAAAAATAAATACCAGCGGACGTGAAATGTTTCCTTTCATTACTGATAAAGCGTTGTATTTCTCTTCTGACGGATTTCTGGGACTGGGCGGACTTGACGTTTTTGAAAGCAGGTTAAACAACGAAATCTTCGATGCTCCGGTTAATCTTGGCGCACCGTTAAACAGCAATATGGATGACTTTGGTTATATCGTAAACGAAGATACCAACAGGGGTTTTGTATGTTCTAACAGAAAAACCGGAAAAGGAGACGATGATATTTATTCTTTCGAAAGAAGCTGTACACAAGCTATCGAAGGATATGTTTTTGATGCCATTTCGAATAATAAAATTGCCGGAGCTATTGTTACTTTAAAAGATAATGAAAACCGGAAAATAGAAGAAACCGTTTCAAAAATTGATGGGAAATTTGAATTTTCAGAAACCATAACCTGCAAAACGCCTTATACGATTGAGGTTTCAAAAGACAACTTCACACCGGCATCAAAAGCAATTGTAACAGCTGAAAATTCAGGAATTACGCAAGTCCCAATTGGTCTTGATCCTGCTCTTATTGAGCGTAAAGACGGTGTATTGAAGATCAAAATCGGAATCATTTTCTTTGATCTCGATAAATCGAATATACGTTATGATGCCGCAATCGAATTAAACAAAGTCGTTTTGCTGATGAGCCAGTATCCAAGTGTGGTTATTAAAATCGAATCTCATACTGATTCCAGAGCAAATGATCAGTACAATCTTGAATTATCTGACCGAAGAGCCAAGGCAACCCGCGATTACATCATTTCTCAGGGAATTGCTCCTGAACGAATTGAAAGCGCGATTGGATATGGCGAAACACAACTCATCAACAATTGTTCTAATGGGGTTCCGTGTACAGATGCACAACATCAAATGAACAGACGAAGCGAGTTTATTATTACCAAAATGTAGCAAACATTATTTACGATACATTAAAAGGCAATCTTAATTTTAAGATTGCCTTTTTTATATACTTAAAAATCAAACCTCATCACTAAACAGCTTAAGAAACATTCAGCGATGGCAACTGGTTGGGCGATAATCCGTACTTTTTCTTGAAAGCAAACGAAAAATGAGAAAGATCTTCAAAGCCCACTTCCAGATATACTTCTGTTGGTTTTTTCTTTTTTTCAGATAATTGATAATACGCTAATTGTAATCTTTTATCAGTCAGCCATTTTTGTGGCGTAATATGAAACAGCTTTTTAAAATCCCGGTTAAAAGTAGATAAACTGCGTCCGGTTAAATACCCCAATTTTTCCATTGGCATATTAAACATAAAATTACGTTCCATAAATGTAATCAGATCCACTTTTCCGGGTTCATCAAAATTAGCCAGAATACTATCTACACCTTTATCAATTTCCCTTAAAATACTAATCGCTTCAGTAATCTTCAGGGATGCAATATTTTCAGGAAATGCCCCTTCAACATCAAAATAAGGAATTACTGAGCTCAAGCAGCTTTTTAGTAGTGGATGATTGCTAAAACGTTGTATCGTCTGCTCTTTAGCAGGCTTTTTGTCAACATCAATTTTTTCGTAAAACTTTTTTAACCTTTCGGCTGATAAATGCATGACCACAGTTTTATGAGGTTTTCCGTTTTTAGGATAATTGATTATAGTTGCCAAAAGATTTCTCGGAATCAGGAATATATCACCCGTCTTAAAATAAAATGTAGCATCTGCCTGTATTATTTTTGTCTCGCCCGAAATAAACCAAATCAGCATATGGTCATCAAACATCAAATCTGATTTGAACAGCTTATCGTCGTAGCTGGAAAGCTTAATTTCTGGCGTCAGGTATTTTGAAATGTGTTCCATATTGTAATGGTTATAATTTGAAAATTAATCATTTTTTTTAAGTTTTTACCCCGCCAATTCAAATAAAACTTACCTCTTAAATTCTAAAAGATACACCGGTCATTTTCTCGCTTAAATCCCATAGTCTTTTAGCGTTTTCTTCATCCAGAGAATAAGCTTCAACGCCATATGAACCAAAACCTTCCTCACCTTTAACCAGTTTTGCAATGTCTGCATCTTCACAATACACACCTCCAATTTGGTCAAGTTGTGCACTTGTAGCGCACCAAACGGTTGTAGCTGCACCTTGTGGAATTGTTTTTAAATTTGCTGCAACTTCCGGAAGCATATTACCATCAGCATCCAGAAAACCCATTTTTTGAAATAATTCTAACGAAGCTTCTCTTGCCAGCTCTGTGCCTGCTATTGAACCAGGATGTACAGCATATGCCCTTACATTATAAACTTTAGCACGATTGTCCAGTTCAAGAGAAAATAAATTACTTGCCGTTTTAGATTGCCCGTAAGCCTGAAGTGTTTCGTATTCTCTGTGAAGAAAATTAGGGTCATCAAAATTAAAAGATCCCATTTGGTGTCCCAGAGAAGACACATTTACTACCCTTGCACCATTTGCTTTTTTAAGTGCAGGAAACAATCTGGCAGTCAAATGATATTGTCCCAGATAGTTGGTAGCCAATTGCGATTCGATTCCGCGGCTGTCTCGGCGAAGCGGAACCCACATAATACCCGCATTATTAATCAGCAAATGCAAAGATCTTTCTGAGGCAAGGAATTTTTTAGCAAACTGATCAATAGACAACGGATTCATTACATCCATTTCTTCTATTACTACATTTTGAATCCCTTCAAGATTTTTCTTTGCTTTTTCAACATCTCTTGCTGCTACAATTACTGTCGCGCCTGCGGCTGCCAGTATTTTAGTAGTTTCAAGACCAATTCCTGTATTTCCTCCCGTAACAATTGCAATTTTTCCGCTTAGATCAATTCCGTTGATGACTTCGCCTGCAGTTGATTTTGCGTTAAATCCTGAACCAATTGATTGTTGTAACGCTCCCTGATAATTATTCTGTTCCATTTTTTTTATTGTTAAAAAGTTATAGGACAAAATTAGGCGCAATGTTTCTGCCCGGCTTTGTTCAAAAAGTCAACTTTCTTTGTTTAAAACGTCATTAGAAAAGAGGTCATTTTTATAGAAATCTTTTTAAAATATTTTATCTTCACTCCCAACCTTTTTATCATTATTTCCCTCTATAAAAAAAAAGAGACTATGAAAAGAATACTAGTTACCTTGTTTATTTATTGTATTACACAAACTTTATTTTCTCAAACTGCTCTAAATACTGTATTTAAAGATGCTGTTGCTATAGAGAATGAAAATGTTGCTACAAATGGATTTGATTATATACTGAATGTCGTATTAGAAATTCCAAATCAAAAAGAATTAGTCATTGCGAATAATGCTTCTATGCTGCCCAATAAAATATTATTTCATTCTTCACTTGTTAATAGATTCAATTCAGTTACAGTAATTTCTCCTGATTGGGTATATTATAAAGCGGTAAGTAGCATAAAAGACGTTGATTGTGCAGAACCCAGTCCTTCATTCAGGGTTTATAAAATAACAAAGGGTCCTCAAAATAAAATTTCTATTGATAGCACTATCACATATAGAGGTACATTCCCTACAATACAATACAGAAAATCAAAAGAAACTGCTCAGGATAAATTATTAATTTATTACACTGAAAACTGGGGTTCAATATGTTGTCCAAAAGATCCTAAATGGGATCGCATAAAAGAAATTGAAGCATTCAAAAAGCAATTCAGAAATTACGAATCAAAAACATATTTAAAGAATCGTGGAAAAGAAGGTGAACATGAATATTATTATACTTTGGAAAAGCTTGAATTAAAAGACCGATTAAATTTTATTTTAAAAAGCAAGTCCTATGATGAAAAACCAAACACTAAAAAATTAAGTCCTGAACTTTATTTTCCATATTATATCAGCAATTATGATTTGACAGAAGTCAAATAAATACTGAAAACTCTTTTTTACGATGATTCATTTTAAAATAATATTATCCTTTCTTTTATGTTCTCAATTCTTTCTAGCACAAGACAGAAAAATATATGGCGTTGTTAAAGACAGTACTGGAAGTGTTTTACCAGGAGTAAATATTCTGGTTGAAGGAAAGCAGACCTATACCACAACAGATTTTTACGGTAATTATAATATAAAAGCCAATTCTGCTGATTTTTTAATTTTCAGTTATGTTGGAATGAAATCCAAAAAAATTAGTGCCAATCCAGAAGAGATAAATGTTACACTACAAGCAGATACTATAGTTGAAGATTTGCTACCACCTGTTATTCAGCAAAAAAAACCTAAGTATGCAATTAGTCGGGTATCTGAAGAGGATCTTAAAAACGGTAATAATCCCAATTACAACTTTAATAAAAATGCCAAAAATAATTTGTTTGTTATTTTTATTTCCAGTTTTAATGGTTTACAAAAAGAAGATTTCGACTTTCAACAAAAATATAAAATACTCTATTCAGGACCGGGAAGTTACTCTGCTAAATATTTAAACAAATACAATAAGCTTACATTTGAATATTTGACAAGAAAATACAAAAAAGACTGGTTATCTGAAGTACGACAAGACGCCATCGGGTTAAAAAAGTACAGCAATTAATCATCATTAAAAAAATAAAAAATGTGCAAAGCCAGAAGCATTTGCACATTTTTTATATCTAAAACTTTCAGAGCGTTTTAATCCCAATTGTTGTTTTTAGAAAGGGCATATTTTCCTCCACCAGTGAAAAACAAAACAAGAGAACCAAAAAAGTATAAACCAAGAAGTTCCAGTTCCCAACCGCCATGATCGCTTAATTTGAATATATCTGCACTATGAACCATTAAAACAGCCACTAAACAATTAACTGCATAAATTATTGCAGCGATTCTGGTTCTAAAACCAATGATAAGTAATACTGGTGCCAGAATCTCGCCAATTAAAACACCATAAGCAAAAAATCCCGGAAGACCTTTTTCTACAAGCATTCCGCTTATAAATTCTAAACCTCCTCCAAATTTAGAGATACCATGCAAAAGCATTAATAATCCAATTGTAATACGAAGTATTAACAAACCAAAATCGTTGTTTTTTCTCATTTTTCAATAATTTTTTAATAATAAACAAATCAGTATCTCCTGCAAAAAAAGGTTTCTGCAAGATAGCCGCTATGGGTAAAAATAGTAAAAAATAATTCGAAACACCCAAGAGCAAAAGATTTCTGATTATAAAATTCAGCGTTTTTATAAAATTTAAAACATATATAAAACAATAAAAAAAGCGCAACATCAGAGACAGACAGTTGCGCATTCTTTCACCATATATTTTAGAAATCAATCTGATATCTAACTTTCTAAAGCCAGTTTAGCTTTCAGTTTTCGGTCGTAAACAATTACAAATCCAATCCATACAACCAAAAGTCCCAAAATTACCATCAGTTCCTGTTCGTGTACCCCTTTTACAAAAAAATTGTTTAACGAATGAACACCGGCAACAGCAAGTAAAGAGCCTGTTTTAGTATATATTTTACCAATTCCCCAGGTACCAAAGAAAATAACGCCAAGAAAAATTAAATTAGTAGCTGTCATTTCGATATTAAGATGCCATAAAAACCAGAGAACCGCAATAATTACAGTACTGTAAAATGTTGGAAGCCCTTTTAATTGCTCCTGTAAAAATCCTCTCCAGCCAATTTCTTCCAAAAGGCCATAAACCAAAACCGTAAAAGCAAATACAATTGGAAATTTGCCATACATGAAATAATATAAAGTTGTAACCACAATTGCCGGAAGTATCCAAAAAACAGCAAAAGGCAAAACATAATTATTGTATATTCCTTTTAAAGACATGGAATTTTGAAGAGAGAATAATTTTATCGCCACCAATGCACCCAAAGCCGGACCAATACCGCGAAGCAAAATAAAGATATATTCATGTACAGTACCTGTTAGTAAATCTGTTTTTACTGCTACAAATCTGCAAGTGATAGCAATGATATAAAAAACTGCAATAGCCAAATAATTAATGTTACGTTTCATAAGATAAATTTGTTTGTTTGATTAGGTTGAGACAAACTTACTAAGTGGTAACAAGAATAAAATTGACTTTGGGTAAGAAATCACTTTTCGGTAATTCTTTTTCGAATTCGGCTTAAACTTTCAGCTGTTAGTCCTAAATAAGAAGCAATAACTTTTAACGGAGTACGTTGAAATATCTCGGGTCTCGATTCAATTAGTTTTAAATATCGATCCTGCGGTGTCAGCGTTAAAAGATCAATTTGCTGTTGTTGTTTTTGTACATACAACATTTCAGAAACTGCTTTTCCTACTCTTAAACCCGCTTCAGATCTACTGTAAAGCTCTTTAAGATCTGTATGAGAAATTGACCATAAAGTAATATCTTCCAAAGCTTCGACCTTAATACCAGAAGTTTTTTGATTAAGAAAAGAAAGATAATCACTTATAAACGATCTTTCGTAAAGCAAATTGATGCAGATATCCCTGTTCCCGTCCCAGACAAACAATCCGGCCGAACCATTTATGATGATATTCAGAAACCTTTCTATCTGGTCATATTCTTTTATAATCTCAGACTTTTTAAATTCCCGAATTGCTATCTTTTTAGAAAAAGCATCCCAGATATTGGTATCTGAAGCATAATAGGAATCAAAAATCTTTTTTACATCTTCTGGAGAAGGATTTTGGGACATAATTATGAAAATAACAATTTTACAAAAACCAAATTACAAAACTAATCCTGGCATATTGCATATTAACAACACATAGAAACATAGATTTTGATTCTGCTAAAAAAAGCGTTTCACTTATTTAGAAAACACATAACTGACTATGTGAAAGAAATGTGTTTCCTTTTGTCTACTTTTTTATATATAAATCTATGTTTCTATGTGTTAAATGATTTTTTTACAAATTATAGTATGCAATGTTTAGCTCATTTTAAATCTTCGCATTTTTTGGAAAAAATTAAGATTCCTTACTTTTCAAATTAGTATATTTGGCGCACCATCAAATATAAGCCTGTTAGAACAGAAAACAAATTTATAATCTTCGAATTCGATCGATGAAAAACACGAAGTTCACTTGTATCCTTTTATTATTTCTGTTGCTCTTTATAAAGAGTACAGAATCTAATAAATATCATGCTGAACAGGATGCCTGCAAAAATCTTTGCGAACTTACCATTTCGGATATTCCGCAGCTTTCATCTTCAGACTTTACTGCAAAAGAACTGCAGATTCATTACATTGTAAAAAAGAAGATTAAACACAGAGCAACTACTCTCGACAGCAGTACGCTCAAAACACCTTACTACAGCAATTTAATAAACTTTAAGCGCTATAAAAGAAGCTTAATCTATGGTATAGCTTCTATATACCAAATCCAGCGTCATACTTACCTTCATTTGTATCAGTTATTCTAGTTTAAGAATAACGTTAATCCCTTTGGGCGTAATTATTTTTAACAGATAGAAACATAGATTTAGCACTCACAAAAAAGGTGTTTCAGTTATTTAAACACACAGAGACTACTATGTGTTTAGTAACTTGTTTCTGTTTATATTCTTTTATACACGTAAAACCTATGTTTCTATGTGATAAATGATTTTTTTTATTAATTACACACATTGAGTTAACGCTAGTATTTTTATAAAAATGCGGTTTTTTAACTGCAGGATCTTTTTGTGTACCTAACCATGCACAAAGAGCGTATATCTGCTTATAAAAATATTTACCCGACCCGAAACTGTCTTAAAAAATAGTATTCGCGGTACCCCCTGTTTTATTTCTAAACCTAATTAAAAACTCCCTGTAGCTTCTATAAGGGAGAGAATCTATTTATTTATATTATAACAAATTAATCATGAGCATTAAAAACAATTCATTTTTCATCGCTATTTTATCGCTTTTCGTCCTGGTCTCGTGCGGAGATAAAGCCAAAAAAAATGCAGACAAAGTAAAAACACTTCCTGTGTATAAAGTAACTTTAAAAGATACCATCGTTTCGAACCGGTTTGTTGCCGATGTGCACGCCAAAAACAATGTCGAAATTCACGTTCGTATTCCCGGATTACTGGACAAAGTATATGTAAGCGAAGGCCAAAAAGTAAAAAAGGGACAATTATTATTTAAAATAAGCGATGTAGAACTTCAAATACAACTTTTAAAAGCCGAAGCTGTTTATAAAAGCAGTATGGCCGATTTAAGAATCGCAACCGTAGAGCTGGAACAAGCTCAAACCCTCTTCAATAAAAAAGTAATTGCCGATAAAGAATTAGAATTATCTAAAGCAAAACATGATGCGGCTTCTGCCAAAGTAGCGCACGCTTCCGCGGAAAGAAAAGCGATCAACCAGCAGATTAGTTTTACCACAATCCGTGCACCGTTTGATGGTACTGTGGATAGAATTCCGTTTAAAGAAGGAAGTCTGGTCGAAAACGGATCGCTGCTTACAACCGTTTCACAATTAGACGATGTTTACGCCTATTTTTCTATTCCTGAGAATACGTATTTCCAGATGATGGAAGACAAAACCCTTCATACACAAGGCGATATCAAACTGGTATTGCCAAACGGAATGGTTTACGACCAAAAAGGAGAACTAAGAACCGCCGACGGAGAAATCGACAGACAAACAGGCTCTATTCAATACAAAGCAAAATTTCATAATCCGCAGGGATTTATCAAACACGGAACTTCGGGAAAACTGATTATTTCAGAACCTAAAACCGATGCCATTATAATTCCGCAAAAAGCAGTTTTCTCTATTCAGGATAAACAATTCGTATTTCTGGTGGGCAAAGAAGGCATTGTAAAAATGACCAACGTAACCATTGGAAGTACGCTTGACGATGTATACATTTTAAACAAAGGACTAAAAAACAACGATTTAATTGTTCAGGAAGGCATTCAGTCTTTACGTGACGGCGATAAAATCAATATAAAAGAAACCCAAAACGTAAGCCTGTAATTAGTATACATATTTAAAAGATTTCACAATGATAGAAATGTTTATCAAAAGAAAAATATTATCATTAATCATCTCGGTTATGATAGTACTTTTAGGATTACTGGCTTTGTTTCAGCTTCCTATTACCCAGTTTCCGGATATTGTACCGCCGTCTGTAACGGTTACGGCAAAATATACGGGAGCAAATGCGGAGGTTTCTGCCAATGCCGTGGCACTTCCGTTAGAACGTGCCATAAACGGTGTTCCCGGAATGACGTATATGTCGACCGTAACTTCTAACGATGGTTTAACGCTGATTCAGGTTTTCTTTGAAGTAGGAACCGATCCGGATCTGGCAGCCGTAAACGTTCAGAACCGTGTTACAACCATACTCGACGAACTTCCGGAAGAAGTAATTCGTGCCGGAGTTACCACAGAAAAAGAGGTAAACAGTATGCTGATGTACCTGAATATTACGAGTACCGATAAAACTCAGGACGAACAGTTTATCTTCAACTTTACGGATATTAATATTCTTCAGGAATTAAAACGTATTGATGGTGTAGGACGTGCTGAAATTATGGGTCAGAAAGAATATTCGATGCGTGTCTGGCTGGATCCGCAAAAGATGCTTTCGTATAATATTTCGGCAAATGAAGTGATCAATTCTCTTCAAAAACAAAATATTTCTGCCGCTCCCGGAAAAGTGGGCGAAGGATCCGGACAGCTGGACAATCAGCTGCAATATGTAATTAAATACGGCGGAAAATTCTTTGAACCAAAACAATATGAAGAAATTCCACTGAGAGCCAATTCAGATGGAACAATTTTACGATTAAAAGACATTTCGAACATTGAATTTGGTTCGATGAGCTACGGAATGGTTTCTAAAACCGACGGAAAACCTTCGGCATCAATCATGTTAAAACAGCGTCCGGGTTCTAATGCTTCTGAAGTTATTGCCAGCGTAAAAGAAAAAATGGCAGAACTAAAAGGAACTTCTTTTCCTCCGGGAATGGAATTTAATATTGCGTATGACGTTTCGCGTTTTCTTGATGCTTCTATCGACGAGGTTTTAAAAACATTAATCGAAGCTTTTATTCTGGTTGCCTTTGTCGTTTTTATTTTCCTGCAAGACTGGCGTTCGACTTTAATTCCGGTATTGGCCGTTCCTGTTGCCCTGATTGGTTCGTTTACTTTTATGTCGATGATGGGATTCTCCATCAACCTGTTAACACTTTTTGCTTTGGTACTTTCCATCGGGATTGTAGTAGATAACGCCATTGTCGTCGTCGAAGCCGTTCACGTGAAAATTTCCGAGGAACACATGGAGCCCCTGCCCGCCACGATCAGCGCCATGAAAGAAATTACCGGAGCCGTTATTGCGATTACCATTGTTATGGCCGCTGTATTTATTCCTGTAGCATTTTTGAGTGGTCCGGTTGGAGTTTTCTACAGGCAGTTTTCGTTAACCATGGCGATTAGTATTGTCATTTCCGGAATCAATGCGCTAACGCTTACTCCGGCTTTATGTGCCATTATGCTTAAAGCGCACGATCCTAATAAACAAAAGACTTCTTTACTCGACAGGTTCTTCCACAGCTTCAATAAATGGTTTGACAGCATCACTTCTAAATACATTCGGGTATTGGTAAAATTTGCCGATCGTACTTCGATTACAGTTGGGTTATTGGTTTTATTCTGTCTGTTTACCTGGGGAACGAGCAAGTTTCTTCCTTCCGGATTTATTCCGTCTGAAGATCAGGGAATGGTTTATGTAAACGTAACCACACCACAAGGAGCAACTGTAGAACGTACCGAAAAAGCATTAGACGAAGTAACGCGTCTTGCCAAAGAAATTAATGGAGTTGACAACGTAACAACACTTGCCGGATACAGTATTGTAACCGAAATTGCCGGGGCTTCGTACGGAATGGGAATGATTAACTTGAAAGACTGGAAAGAACGTGATATTTCGGTAAACGAATTTATTGCCAAACTAACCGAAAAAACAAGAGGCATTACCGATGCACAAATCGAAATTTTTGCACCGCCAACGGTTCCCGGATTTGGTAATACCAGTGGTTTTGAACTTCGTTTACTCGACAAATCAGGCGGAACTATTAATAATACCGATGAAGTAACTAAAAACTTTATAAAGGAACTTAACGCTTCGCCCGAAATACAAAACTCTTTTACCAGTTTTGATGCTACTTTCCCGCAGTATTTAGTCCATATTGATTATGATCTTGCGGCCAAAAAAGGAATTTCTGTAGACAATGCGATGGCAACTTTACAGACGATGTTAGGTTCGTTTTATGCAACCAACTTTATTCGTTTCTCTCAAATGTATAAAGTAATGGTTCAGGCAAGTCCGCAGTTTAGAAAAAATCCCGAAAGCATTCTGGATATGTATCTCAAAAATGATGCAGGCGAAATGGTTCCGTTTTCGACTTTTATAAAACTGGAACGCGTTTACGGACCCGAAGTTTTAACGCGATACAATATGTATATGTCGGCGATGATTAACGGAGAACCTGCCGAAGGTTACAGTTCCGGAGATGCGATTGCTGCCGTAGAAAAAATTGCCGCAGAAAAACTCCCGAGCCGTTTTGAACTCGAATGGTCGGGAATGACGCGCGAAGAAATTCTGTCCGGAAATCAGACCATTTACATTTTTGCCTTATGTATTTTGTTTGTCTATTTACTGCTTGCCGCACAGTACGAGAGTTTGCTCCTTCCGTTTCCGGTTCTTTTAAGTCTTCCTGTGGGGGTTTTTGGTTCATACCTTGCCCTTTTGATGGTTGGTTTAGACAACAATATTTATGCTCAGGTGGCACTCGTCATGCTGATTGGTCTGCTCGCTAAAAATGCCATTCTGATTGTGGAGTTTGCCATGGCACAAAACAAATTAGGACGAGACATTACCGAAGCAGCGATTGAAGGCGCAAGACTTCGTTTCAGACCTATTCTGATGACCTCATTTGCTTTTATTTCAGGATTGATTCCGTTGTGTATTGCAACCGGAGCCGGAGCAGTAGGAAACCGTTCGATTGGTACTGCTGCTGCCGGAGGAATGCTTATAGGAACTGTTTTCGGACTGGTAATCATTCCGGGGCTATACATCCTGTTTGCCAAATTAGAAAAAGCAATGAATAAAAATTAAAACATGAAACAAATAAATCAATATATAATCCTGGGCGGTATTTTGCTCCTTAGCGCCTGCTCTGCTCCTAAAATCAATGATAATCTGGCAGCAAAACAACTGCCTGAAAATTTTGACTTAAAAAGAAAAAAAGCGACTGATAGTCTGCAAACTTTTATTCCGTTAAAAACAGCAACCTATTTTAAAGACGCCAAACTCGAAGATCTTTTAAAGAAAGCCATTGCTCAAAATCCTGACTATTTAATTATGCAGGAAAGAATTTTAATTGCCAATTCTCATTTAAAAGTGGCAAAACTGGCTTTACTTCCGTCTTTAGATCTTGTTGCAGATGCTTCCGGAACGCATTATGGAAAGTATACTATGGATGGCGTAGGGAATTTTGATACTAATTTTTCCCAAAATATTAATGAGAAACAAAGGATAAACGAAAATGTCTCTCCCAACCTTTTTTTAGGAGGAAAAGTTTCCTGGGAAGCTGATATCTGGGGAAAACTAAGCAATCGTAAAAAAGCAGCACGCGAACGTTTTTTTGCTTCTCAGCAAGGAATGCGTTTACTGCAAACCCGATTGTTAAGTGATGTTGCCGACTTGTATTACAAACTCATTGCTTTAGATAAACAAGCCGAGATTTACAAAAACAACATGAAAACACAGCAAAAAGCGCTTGATATTGTAGCAGCACAACGATCTGTGGGAAAAGCTACAGAATTAGCGGTACAGCAGTTTAATGCGCAGAATAATAATATTTTGGCTGAAGCCGAACAACTTAACTTAAGCATCGATCAAACCGAAAAAGCGTTATTGAATCTTTTAGGTGAATATGGCGGCAAAATCGAAAGAAGTGCTGATTTCCTTTCCGGTCATCTGGAGGTTTTAAACCAAAAAATTAGCGTTGATTCGATTATCCATAAAAGACCTGATGTTGCTGAAGCGTATCATGAACTGCGTGCCACAAATGCTGATGCAAAAGCAGCGCGTGCCGCCTTTTTCCCGACTTTAAATTTGGGTGGATATGCTGGTTTTAATTCGTTTTCTTTTTCTACCTTTTTTGATAACGAATCGTTTGCCTGGCAATTACTTGGCGGTTTAACGGCTCCGGTTTTCAATAAAGGACAAATTAAACAGGAATTTTTTGTATCCAATAAAAGACAGCAGATTTCGTTTTTACAATATCAAAATACCATTACAACAGCGTATAACGAATTGAGTGCTTTACTGCACAGAACGGAATCTTTTGTAGACGTTTTGAAATATAAATCGAAAGAAATTGAGCATCTCGAAATTGCCGTAAATGTTTCGAATGATTTGTATTTGAGCGGTTATGCCAATTATCTGGAAATTATTAATGCACAAAAAAATAAACTGCAGGCCGAACTTGACTTTGTAGACATTCAATTAAAAAATGCAGAGTCACAGGTTTTATTGTACAAGGCTTTAGGAGGAGGAATTAACTAATCTTAAAGTTTTTAATTGGTCGTAAACTTTTGAATTCGTACTTAAAAACTGTAGCGTTAAAGGCTGTCTGAAATGTATTTCAGGCAGCCTTTTTTTATTATACAAGGTCTATCAGGGTGATATTAATTTTCTGTAAAATCTTCTTTGCTTAATTTTAAAATACTGCCATAAGCCACAGCAGCTTTATGAACCTGAACGGTCCAGTCTTCGGCGGCATTATCATCAGCACCATCAGATATGTATTTTAAACATAAAAACGGAATATTCTCTTTCATGGCGATCATCGCTAATGCATAAGATTCCATATCGACCACATCATAAATGGTTTCAGCATGCTGCATTTCGAAACTGTCTCCTGTACCACAAATACCTATCGGCAGACCGTTCATTTCCAAGCCATATTCTAAAACTGGCGGTAAACCGGACAAAGGCGTTTCGTATAAAGCAAAACCTAATCCTCTGACATCCATATCCCTTTGAACAAATTTGGTGCAGCAAACCACATCGCCCTTCTTAAAATGAGTACTTCCAGCCGACCCTAAATTGACAATTAATGCAGGTTTATGTGTTTGTATCGCTTTCGTCAATTCGTATGCCGCATTAACTTTACCAATTCCGGTTATAAGCGCTGTATGATCTTTAAAAACTTCGGCAGCTTCTGAAGCAAGGGCAAAAGTAAAAAGAACATCGTTAAACGGATAGGAATGATTTTCGTTTATTTCTAACATAAAAGAGTCTGTTTTTTGAGTTGCAAATATCGGGTATTTTGATAGAAAAACTCTCCTTAACCGGAAGTATCACAACTCCAAAAAGATTTTGTAATATTGATCTCCCTTAAATTTCGATAAAATGAAGATCCATATTTTTGGCGCATCCGGAAGCGGTGTAACCACAACAGGCAATGCATTGGCTGAAAAGCTGAACTATCAATATTTAGACAGCGATGCTTATTTCTGGGAATCTTCAGCCGTTCCTTTTACTGTGAAAAGAAATCCTGAAAAAAGAAATTCCAAAGTAAAATCAGATCTTGAAAGTATAGAAAACTGGATTCTTGGAGGTTCTGTTTTTCAATGGGGAGAAAATATTTTTCCGGACTTTGATTTGGTGGTATTTCTATGGATACCTCAGCAAATTAGAATTGAAAGACTAAAAAAGAGGGAATTTGAACGCTATGGAAATGTTATTTACACAGAACCTGACCGAATCAAACAGTATGAAGACTTTATCGAATGGGCTACGGATTACGATGATCATACGGGAATTGCCAACAGAAATTTTAATGCTCACGTAAGCTGGTTAAATGCTATTAAGTTTCCCGTTTTAAAAATATCAGGTGATTTAACCCTTCAACAACGAATTGATCTTATTTTGGAAGAAATTGAGATTATAAAACAATAAACCCCTGCTTTAGCAAGGGTTTTATAATAACACACTAAAAGTTAAATTCTAACACATAGAAACACAGATTCTGAATCTTGTATAATTAACATATTTCTCTCACATAGCATAACTATGAGTGTTTAAAATAAGTGAAACGTCTTTTTAAGTATATTAAATCTATGTTTCTATGAGTTTAAATAAATTACTTCTTAAAAAGTACTTCCAGTATTTTAGAATAGATCTCTGTATTTTGGTAAACTCCTGTAAAATTCTGAGCTCCTGGTCCATAAGCAAAAACCGGAACCGGAACTGCTGTATGATCATTAGTACTAAAACTTCCGTGAACATATCCTTTTTCGATACTTCCGTCGATTAAAGAAAGTCCGCCTGTTTCGTGATCGGCTGTAACGATTAATAAAGTTTCCGGATTTTGATCTACAAACTCCATTGCCTGCCCAACCAACTGATCAAAATCAAGCATTTCGCGAACCACATATTCTACATTATTACTATGTCCGCCATAATCAATTTGTGCACCTTCTGCCATGATAAAAAACGGATTTTTTGTTTTAGAGAAAGTAGCTGTTGTTTTCGCTAACGATTTGGCTAAGAAATTTCCTCTTCCGTTTTTCATAGAAACTACTGCTGCATCTTCTAAAACTACAAACCTGCTATTTTTGATTGTATCCAGAGAGCTGAATTTACCTGAAAAGGTATAGCCTTTTTGAGTCAATAGTTTAGACAAATCTTTACCGTCTTTTCTGGATGTAAATTCTTTTGTTCCTCCTCCAATTAAAATATCTGAAGGATTCGATAAAAAATCTTCGGCGATTGGTTCGCTGTAACTTCTTTCAGGCTGATGCGCATAAAAAGCCGCCGGGGTAGCATCTGTAATATTTCCTGCTGAAATAATTCCGGTTTTATACCCTTTCTTTGCTAATTGCTGCGTGATTAATTCTAAAGGTTTTCCGTTTTCATCCACACTAATAAAGCGGTTGTTGGTTTTATGTCCTGTTGCCATTGCTGTTGCTCCAGCTGCTGAATCAGTGATATAACTGTCTGAAGATTTAGTTATAGAAAATCCCTGAGTTGGAATATTAAATAAACTCAACTGACCTTTATTTGCAGTGTACCCTGCATATATTTGCGTTAATCCCATTCCGTCACCAATTAAAAGAATAACGTTTTTAGGTTTCTTTTTGGCAAAAGCCGATACATTCTTTGGAACATATGCCTGATGAAACTCTGTATTTTGATAAAATGTAGATTTGATGTTGTTGATGAAATGAGTCAATTCTGAAACATTATCAGTACCAATAAAATCAACCTTTAAATTCATTAGCGTCATCCACGTATTTACATTATCCTGTGTTGCCCAGAATCTTATTTTTTTATGCTGATCGTGTACTTTCTTAATGATTGCCTGAATTTTTTCTGAATCGACTTGTGTCATTACACCTTTGCCATTCCAAATAGTGATTTCTTTTAAGTCTTCGCTGATCATTTCTACACGGGACAATTGTTCCGGTGTATAATTTTCGTTTAGTCTTCCGTCAAAATAAATAAATTCAGGATAGTCTTTCCAGTTTGCCGGAGAAGGTCGGTTTCCTGAAATGACGATTTTTATATTTTTATTCGAAACCAAATCCGGATATGTCTTGAGTTGTTGAGCGATTAATTTTAAAGTTGCATCCGCTTCTGTTTTGATGTCAATCATTAAAATTAAAGGTTTATTACCCGGATATGCTTTTCCTGCTAAACTTTTAAACTTTACAGCCAATGGATCTAAATATTGGCTTTTCAGAGTATTTTGCGGGTTAATTTCTTTAGAAGTATGTGCAACAAAAAGTTCATTATTGACTAAAAAAACATCGGCTTCTATAACGCCAGCTTCATTCGAATAAGCTTCGTAAAAAGGAAGTTTGCTTGCGTAGTCGTTATGAGAATGAATGTTGGATGAACTGTATTCCTGTGCTTGTGCAAACAGGAAAAACTGGAGGCAAAAAAGGGTGATTATTTTTTTCATTGGAAAAATTGGGTTTGTTTATTTTTAAAACTGTAGGTTTTTTAAATTGCTGAAGTTGATTTAAACATATAGAAACATAGTATTTAGTCTGTGAAAAAAGACGTTTTACTTGTTTGAATACACATAGCACATCTGATTTATTATTTTAGGTTGTTTTCTCTTTAATTTTATTAGTAAAACTCCAGAGGAGCGTAATATTTATAGCAATTATATTTTGCCAGCATTAAAGCTCCAGAGAAGCGATATATATGCCACCCCGATGGGGCTTATTTTCTTGTTATTAAAATAATTTTCTATAAATGTATCGTCCCGCTGGGACTTCGTAACTTCAGAGGAGCGCAATATTTATAGCAATCATATCTACCAGCATTAAAGCTCCAGAGGAGCGATATATATGTCATCCCGATGGGGCTTATTTTCTTGTTATCCAAAATAAATTTCTATAAATGTATCGTCCCGCTGGGACTTCGTAACTTCAGAGAAGCGTAATATTTATAGCAATCATATTTGCCAGCATTAAAGCTCCAGATAAGCGATACATATGCCACCCCGATGGGGCTTATTTTCTTGTCATTCAGAATAATTTTCTATAAATGTATCGTCCCGCTGGGACTTCATAGCTTCAGAGAAGCGTAATATTTATAGCAATCATGTTTGCCAGCATTAAAGCTCCAGAGGAGCGATATATAGATCATCCCGATGGGGCTTATTTTCTTGTCATTCAGAATAATTTTCTATAAACGTATAGTTGCCAGGACTTGATGTATTATTAATTTAAAACCGGTTCAAATCATTTTCTTCTTTATCCCGATAGTTATTGCGAGTACCTTAAAAAATTAAATAAACCAGCCTTTTCCTTAGAAAAAACTGGCTTATTTTATATATAAAATTCATCTGTTCTTTTTTTACAACTGCAAGCTCCGACTAAGCTTGCAGCGTAAAAAAACTAAAAACAAACAATGAAACTAAAACTACAAACTACCAGCCTTTGTTTTGTGTAAGCGCTCCTTTGCTCACTGCAATTTCATCCGGTGGTATTGGCCATACATGGTGAATAGCAGGATTAAAATTACGTGCAGGATAAATTACTGTTCCGTTATAATGGTGCAAAGGTTTTGCATACGTTGCCTGAGCATCTCCCCAGCGTACTAAATCAAAATGACGATCTGTCCATTCTCCGGCAAGCTCACAACGTCTTTCTCTTTTTAAATCGGTTAAAGTAGCTCCGGCAAGATCTCCAAGTCCGGCGCGACGACGAATCATATTAATTTCGGTATCAGCATTTAAACCTTTCATTAATTTGGCTTCTGCCAACATTAAAATGACATCGGCATAACGTAAAAGCGGTACATTTAAAGCTGTCGAAGGTTTATCTCCGTTGGCATTTACATAACGAATATCGATTCCGCCTGAGTTTGTTTTGGCATAACCAAACGGCTCCATGTATTTATTAAACTGATATCCGGTTCTGTTACTGGAACTTACAATATATTTTCCTTCGTTAAAAGTAGCTAATTCTCCAAAATACATAAACTTGTCTCCTTTTTGTAAAATCGTAGCACTACGTCTTTTATCTGACGGATCATAAGCATCAAACAATTCTTTTGTTGGATAAAAATTTCCCCAACCGTTGTAAACTCCCCAACCTTTATCTTCCAGACAAACCCCAGGAAAAATAGAACCTAAAGAAGTATTTTCGGCACTTGACGTTACAGACCAAATGTATTCTGAAGACCAGTTGTTTTTGATTTTAAATACATCTTCAAAATTATCCAGCAATTTGTGTCTCCCGCTGTTTACAATCATATTGGCATATTTAATAGCATTGTCCCAGTCTTTGGCATACAAATACGTACGGACTAAATATCCCCAGGCTGCTGTTTTGTGAGCACGTCCGTAATTATCCGGAGTTAATTCACTGAAATAAGGTAATAAATCTGCTGCTTTTACTAAATCTGCTGCAATATAAGCGTAGTTTTCAGCTACGTTTTTAGCTCTTGGCACGTATACATTTGACGGATTCTCACGATCCTGAATCGGAATTCCGGCACGGTCATCTCCGTAATGGTAAGCCAGTTCTAAATGCATTACAGCATGGTTAAAATAAGCCTCACCCAGCATCATATTTTTTGTTTTATCGTCTAAAGCAATTTTCGGAATATTACGAATCACATCGTTACAACGTTTCATGATTTCGTAGTGAATTCTCCAGATATCTTTGGTATCAGATTCTGCTCCGTCTACGATAAAGTTTTTGATACGTTCAGCATTTTGTCTTGGTTTGGTTCCAATATCATCACTTGCATTGTTTAGCCAGAAAAAACCACGACCGTACATATTGTCATCAGAATATAAAGCATAAATTGCGTTTACTCCTGCTTTTGCATCTGCCGGTGTTTTCCAGAAATTTCCGCTGGAAGGCGCTCCCTGCGGAACAAGGTCAAGTTCACTTTCGCAAGCTGCCGTGCCTAATAAAAGCACAAAACTCAATAATAAAAGACTTAAATTTTTCATTTTGTTTGTTTTATATTTTTTAAAAAGTTGCATTTACACCTGTCATATAAATACGGGAAAGCGGATATTTTCCTAAGTCCATTCCAAAATTGTTTAATCCAACTTCCGGATCCATTCCTGAATATTTGGTGATCGTGAAAAGATTTTGACCTGAGATAAAGAATCTTAGTTTTGCTTTTCCGTTCATCCATTGTTCTTTGACGGTATAACCAATTGAAAGGTTTCTCAATCTTACGAATGAAGCATCTTCGATATAAAAATCAGAGATACGTCCGAAGTTGTTATTGTTGTCTGTTGAAGAAAGTACCGGAATATTAGTATTTGTATTCGTTGGTGACCATGCATTTTTAGAATCGGCCAATAAATTATATCCAGGGAACGAAGCATTAACACCTGTATATTTTACAGCATTAAATACACTGTTTCCTGCTGTTCCGCTTAAAAAGATATTCATATCAAACCCTTTGTATCTAAAGTTGGTATTTAAACTAAAAGTGGTTTTAGGAAACGGATTTCCAAGTATTACTCTGTCGCTGTTATTGATAACACCATCACCGTTTACATCTTTAAATTTCATATCTCCTGCTACAGCATTTGGCTGATATGCTACTCCGCTTGAGTTTACATACGCTTTTGCTTCGGCATTACTCTGAAACAATCCATCTGTTGCATATCCGTAAAAAGCGCCAACAGGACTTCCTACCTGATAGATATTTGCCAAAGGCAAACTACGAACCCTGCTTAAATTCAATGGTTCAAGAGATGTTAAATCGTCTTTGATAGAAACAATTTTATTGCTTAAGAATGCTGCATTTGCTGTGATATCAAATTTAAAATCTCCACGTGTTTTCTGATAAGTTAAACTTGCTTCGATTCCTCTGTTTTCAACATTTCCTGAGTTTACAATTCTGCCTTTTGGAGTTCCTGAAACACCCGGAAGCTGATCACGAACCAACATGTCTTTGTTTGTTTTTACATAAGCATCTACAGATCCTGTAAGGGCATTATTAAACATAGTAAAATCTAATCCCACGTTGGTTTGTTCTGAGCTTTCCCATCTTAAATTAGGATTTGATAATTCGCTTTCAGAATATCCGTAGTTAATTGCCGGACTTGAACCAATAAGAGCCTGAGTCTGGTTTAACGGTACACTAAACTGGTATGGTCCAAGGTTTCCTAAGTTTCCTATTTGTCCCCAGCTTGCACGTAATTTTAAGTTGCTTACTATCGGGCTAATTGATTTCATAAATTCTTCTTCAGAAACCAACCAACCTGCAGAAACTGAAGGATATACTTTCCAGCGGTTTTCTGAAGTAAGTTTTGAAGTTCCGTCACGACGAACAATTCCTGAAATCATATATTTTTGATTAAAGTCGTAATTTAGCCTTCCAACATACGAAGAGATAATTTCCTCTGCCATTCCAGCCTCTATTTGCTGAACCAGTTTGGCGTTTAATAAATAACGTTGTGATGGATCTTCGTTGTCAAAACCTGTACCCTGAACCGTATAGAAATCTCTTTTGGTTTGTTGGTACGTATATCCTGCTAAAGCTTTGAAGTTATGTTTCCCTAATGATTTTTCGTAAGAAACTGTTTGCTCACTTAATAAATCAGTAGTTGTTGAATTGGTTTGAGTTAATCTGTTGAAATCGAATATTTTTCCAGGTTCTGTAACTTTAACCGCAAAATCTTTTGAATTGTTTTGTATTCTGGTATAACCCCAGTTTGATTTTAGTTTCAACCCATCAATAATTTCCCATTCGGCATAAGGATTAATCAAAACAGTCGAAATAGGATTTCTGTTGTCTAACCTTTTTAAATACGCTACGGGATTTACAACGTCTCCATAAGAACCAATATATTTTTCAGGAACTCCTCCAAAATTTCCAGAACCGTCTTCTCTGTAAATCGTTGCGTTTGGCGGATAAAAAATCGCTGCTAAAATTGCTCCTGTATAACCACTGGTTGTGTTTGCTGCCTGACCATCTGTTAAAGAGTAAGAAAGGTTTTCTCCAACTGTAAAATTTGGTGCCAGTTTAAATGAAGAGTTTGCTCTCGCTGTATATCTGCTTCCAAAAGTATTCAATAAAATACCTTCGTTTTTTCTATAACTTCCTGATAAAAAGAAATTTGATTTTTCTGTTTTTCCGTTTACAGAAATAGATAAATCCTGTATTTCGCCTGTACGGAAAATTTCATCCATCCAGTTGGTTTTTGTAGTTCTTGCTGTTGGTTCAAATGCAGGGTCAAAAGCAGGAATTCTTGGCATTCCGGCATTGTCTCTCGCAGTGTTCATCGCATCAGCATATTCGGCAGCATTTAAAACATTCAGTTTTTTAGCAACACTCTGAAAACCTCCCTGATAGTTTACATTGACATTAATTTTATCAGAAACTCCTTTTTTAGAAGTAATTAAAATTACACCTCCAGAAGCTCTTGCACCATAAATAGCAGCAGAAGCCGCATCTTTTAAAACACTGATCGAAGCAATATCATTTGGGTTTAAGGTATTTAATGATCCGCTGTAGATAATTCCGTCTAAAACAATAAGAGGTGTTTCGGCATTCAAAGAACCAATACCACGAATATTAATTGTTGGTTCAGCCGTTGGATCTCCACCACTATTAATTACAGTAACACCGGCTACAGTTCCCTGCAATAATTCGGCAGCACTATTGTAAGTTCTGCTTGAGGATTCTTTCATAGAAACAGTTCCTACAGCTCCCAAAACTTCGTTCTTTTTTACACTTCCATATCCCATAACAACCACTTCCTGTAGTTGTTTCATATCGGCTAATAATTTGACACTTATATTTTTATCTGATTGGGTTACTTTTACTTCCTGTGTAATATATCCCACATATGAAAAAACAAGTACCGCTTCAGATGAATTGATTTCTATCTTGAAAGTTCCGTCAAAATCTGTTGTAGCAGTGGCATCAGAATCTTTGTCCTTAATACCAACTCCTGGCAACGGCATTTTGTCATCACCTCCAAAAACAGTTCCTGAAATGCTGATTTTGCCTTGATTGGCATCCGCTACTTTCTGATTCTTTTTGATGACAATATTGTTGCTCACAATTTCATATTTCAGGAAAAAATTACCGCATATCTTATCCAGTGCCTGCTCTAAGGTTACGTTATTCAGTATCAGGCTAATTTTCTGATTGGTATTGACCTGATTGGTTTCGTACATGAAATGCACATCTGCCTGTTTTTCGATTTTCTGAAAAACATTTTTTATACTTTCATTCTCTACTTTTAATGTTACTCGCTTGCCCATGTTTATACTGGCCGCTTTCATTGTGAATCCGATACAAAATAAAGCCACAAACAGTAGTGCTTTGTTCCATATTGATTTTTTAATGCTCTGACAGTTTACAACATACCGCATTTGTTTTTCATTCATGATTTTTGGAGTTTAAGTGTTTTTGATTATTTATAGGTTTCTACGTAGATGATTGATTCGTTTGATTAAATATTATTGCAATAAATGGTGTTTCTTTTTTTAACACCTAGAAACATAGTTTTCAAGGCGTTAAAAAGATGTTTCGCTTTAAATAAACCCTATAGGGCTATGTGAAAAGATTATAATTTTCTAAAAGCATCTTTAATTTTAATTTAAAATCTATGTGCTGTGCGTTTAAAATTATTTGGCTCATCATCACCCTATTTATTGTATGATATAAGTTCCGGATTCGAGTTTGTAATTGGCATTAATGATGTTACACACTAAAGCCACTACCTGATTTACAGGTAATTCTTTGAAATACGCACTGATTTTTAGATTGTTGAGATTTTTGTTTTCGATTTGAATCGCCACATTATAATTGCGGTTTATTGTAGCAATGACTTCTGGCAAAGGAGCATCTTCGAATACAATTATGTTTTTTCTCCATAATGAAATCGAATTCACCGGAATATCCGTAAAGGCCTGCATTTTATTGTTTTGTGATTTAAAAACGACTTTTTGTCCCGGTGTTACATAGACATTTTCTTCTGTCACAGTCGATTTTACATTTACTCTTCCGGTTAAAACCGAAACTTCCTGTGTGGCGTGATCCGGATAAGCCTGAACATTAAAACTGGTTCCTAATACTTTGGTATCCATTTTATTGGTATGAATAATAAAAGGATGTTCTTTGTCTTTGGCAACATCAAAAAAAGCTTCTCCGGTCAGATATACTTCTCTGGTTCTTCCTTTAAACTTAATAGGATATTTTAAATGACTTCCTGCGTTTAGCCAAATTTGGGTTCCGTCGCTTAATGTTATTTTAGCGTGTTGTCCTAATTTTGTTTCGTAATCTTTAGAAATTGTTCTTACAGATGTCAGGTAAAAGAAACCGGATAGTCCTAATAAAAGGGCTAACGAAGCTGCCATAGCCCAATTTCTGTTCTGAAGAAAAATAACCTGATTGGATTTCTTTATTTGTCTGATTTCTTTTTTTAGTTTCGAACGATCAGATTGGATTATAATAGTAGTTTCTAATATTTCTTCAGGATGATCATACCAGTTATTCCATAATTCTTCTCCTTTTACAGAAGGCTTACCTTCTAAAAAAAGTTGTATATCTTGATGTGATTTTTCAGGCATTATAATTTTTTTATCTCTTTAATAGTATGTCTTGCGAATGTTGTTTTCAGGTAGGTGGTCAAGGTTACGCTTTTGTTAAGAATAAAATTTGCATCTTAATATTGAAGGCGCTTAATAATTGAACTCGCCCAAAAAGTTTCGCATAAATTTTAGCGCGTAAGCAATATGGTATTTTACCGTTTCGTGTGAGACATTCAGCTCTTCGGCTATTTCTTTGTTTGAATATTGTTTGATCCGACTCAGAATAAAAACTTCTTTGGATTTTTTGGGAAGTAATGAGGTGGCTTTGTCTACCGCTTGTTGCAGCTCTTCGTAATAAATAGAATCTTCGGTAGCATTATTGTTATTCGTGTAATCGTTACTGCTCCTGTCCGAAACTTCTTTTATATACTGGTCTGTAACGGTATGTGATTTTATATAATCTAAAGTTACGTAGCGAACTGATGTATAGATATATGCCGAAAATTTCTTTTGAATAACCAGGGTTTTCCGGCGTTCCCAAATGGTGGTAAAAACTTCCTGAACGATTTCTTCAGAAATGGGAACTGATTTCATTCGCACATATACAAAGCGAACTAATAAATCCCGGTACCGAAAATACAATTCATCAAATGCTTTGTCTTTGCCTTGTTTTAATAACTCGACAAGTTGTTCATCGGTAAAACCTTTATACATAATGCACCACTTTTGTATTTTTTAGGGAATCAGTGGCGGTTGCTAAAGCAACAATTCTTATTCTTTTTTTGCGATGTATTCTTAATTTTAAAAATGACATATACTACACTGTTTTGTTTTATAATATGTCTTCAAAATTAGAAATGAGGGTAGGTCGATAAGGTTACGTTTACATTAATAAAATGGTGGGATTATGAAACATTGTATTAACATTCGTGCAGCAGATGTTACGGGGAGATTTAGAATGTTATGCAGTAGTGGAGAGAATGACAATGATAATATCATTTTAAATAAAAATCTATCTCAAAATATTTGAAATATTTTTTTTGGAAGCAGAAAACACAAAAAAATGGCAATTATTTAAGAAATA
The DNA here is from genome assembly GCF_001602525.1 of Flavobacterium chilense. Lineage (GTDB taxonomy): Bacteria > Bacteroidota > Bacteroidia > Flavobacteriales > Flavobacteriaceae > Flavobacterium > Flavobacterium chilense. The sequence goes on along the minus strand of NZ_LSYT01000001.1, from coordinate 26,325 downwards.
GCCTTTAACTATCTGATAATAATGCAATTATTTAAGTTAATTTTATAATAGAGTCATGTAGGTTATGCCTACATTTGTCTGGTTAATATGTAAAAGATGGAATTATGACAACTTCAAATCATAAAAATAACATTTCAAGTACGAGAACTTCTGAGAAAAAATCTACAGTAAAGTCGTCATCGTCAAGAACGAATCAAAAAAGTACTATTGAAGTAAATAAGTCAACATTAACAAAGACGAATTTTTAACAGCAAAAATTAAGAAGGCTTAAATTAGTCTGAATTCTCTTCGGTTCTGTTTTTCAAGTGAAAGCCAATCCATGTGCAATACATTACGAATAAGAGATTTTAATTCGTCGAATGTGCTTGGTTTTACGGCATAAAATGTAGCTCCAAGGTCAAATGCCTTTTCTATCGTTATTGGATCACTGGAGGTTGAAAGCATGATCACAAATAATTTTTTAAGTCTGGTATGCTGTTTTATTTCCTCAAGACATTCAAAACCGTCTAATTTAGGCATATTAATATCCAGAAAAACAACTTCGGGCAGAGGGTCTGAATTTTCATTAAGAATATCCATCAATTGTTTTCCATCTTCGGCCTGAGTCAAAATTACAGAGCTGTCAACTTCCTGCAAAGCTTCTACAAACATGATTCTGTCATCGTCATCATCGTCTGCTAAATAGATATTTCTTAGGGAATTTGGGCTTTGTAGAGTCATCGCTGTATACTTTAATTGCAAAACATAAGACAAGAATTTAAAAATCTGCAAATTTATATATACAATATAAGCTTTTGAAAATCGATAAATGATCGAATTATATCCGTGTAAGCGGTTAATAATTTTTTAAAGATACTGATTAATTTTAAGAAAAAACATATAAAATCATATTTTATCCTCTTTTTAACAGCTTAAAACAACCGATTAACTTCATTATTTTTTATTTATTGACCCGTTTGATGATGTGGTGCATCAACTGGTTTAGATTGTGAGGAACCAATTTGTCGCAAATAAATGGAAAAAATAACGATAGCAAAAACAGATAGAAATTCGCTTTGCCAGTTTTGAAATGATTCAAACCAGAATCTTGAATCACCAATATATTGAGAAGCTTTTTCTAAAGGCATTCCTTTTAATAAAAGCGTTTCATTTTGGTCTTTTAAACTTCCGTAAAAATGAGCCACAAAAGAAAGTACAAACAAAACTAATAAAGCGATCGTAAGCGAATGCTTGTATATCGTGAGGATCAATCCTCCTTTTTTTACCGGCCAGGGAACATCTTTTTTATTTGCCGAAGGCGCTCTGTCAACCTCTTCCTTTTTATCAAAATCTTTAGACTCTGAAGAACCTTTTTGCTGCAGGAAAATGGTAAGGACTACCAAAAGTGCCATTTGCAGAAACTCACTTTCCCAGTTTTCAAAAGTTGATTCTACAAAATGTCCTGTTGTGAGATACGCTAACATCGAAATTGACGAAGCGCCATTCTCAATTAATTCTTTATTATGTTCTTCGAAACCAAACAGAATTTGTCCTGCAAAAGCTCCCATAAATAATACGAAAAAACAAATTGAAAGCCCATTATTACGTACAAAAGTTTTCATGATTTCGGTGTGGTATTAAATATATTGGTTATTATTCTGCAACGGGTAAGAGTTGTGATTCCATAAATTTTCCTGTCACAATAGTTCCTTCTTCATCTTCCCATTGTGTTATGACGTTTTCGATAAATTCCGGTTCAAAACCAATCACTTTCATGATCTGATTACCAAATTCCTGTTGTACATTCTGCCCTTTCTTTAACATAACTTCCCATTTTTTTATGGTATTAAAATTACTTTAACTTTAGTCATAAACTTTATATGATTCGTTGAGATCATTATATGATTACAGGTTTTAAATAACTGATATAAAGCATCCTGCTTTAAATGAAAATTTTATAATGATCCATTTTTATTATATAAAACTGATTTCTAAAAATTCACGTTCTTTATAGTACGTTTACCTCAACCTCAACAATTTTATTATGAGCGACATTGCCCGCAGATTTCCGGAAAACCCATTATTAATGCCAAAAGATTTGCAATCCAGTACAAGCGATTTGCAAATTATTAGTCTTTTAAATCCCGGCGCTTTTTTCTTTGAGCAAAAAATATGGCTTTTGGTACGTGTTGCCGAGAGTATTGCTCAAAAGGAAGGTGTTATTTTTTTTCCGGTAATTAATGCTTTAGGCAAAGTCGAAATCATAGAACTGCCGCTAAACGATCCGGACCTAATTGCAACAGATGCAAGAGTGGTTACTTATAAAGGCTTGGATTATCTCACTACGTTATCGCATCTTCGGCTGGTTTGCAGTGATGACGGAATTCATTTTTATGAACCTGAGTCTTCTTCTCTACTCATGGGTTCTGGAATTCTGGAACAATTTGGTATCGAAGATTGCCGTGTTTCTAAAATCGAAGATACTTTTTATCTGACTTATACGGCAGTTTCAGAAAATGGTGTTGGCGTTGGATTGCGAACTACCAAAGACTGGAAAAACTTTGAATCAAAGGGAATGATTTTGCCGCCGCATAATAAGGATTGTGCCCTTTTTGAAGAAAAAATTAATGGAAAATTCTACGCATTACATCGTCCGTCAAGTCCGCAGATTGGTGGAAATTTTATCTGGCTTGCTGAATCTCCTGACGGAATTTACTGGGGAAATCATAAATGCATCATTAAATCCCGTCCCGGATTATGGGACAGTGCACGGGTTGGTGCCGGAGCCGCTCCTATTAAAACAGATCAGGGCTGGCTGGAAATCTATCATGGGGCAAATGCAGAACATCAATATTGCCTGGGCGCTTTTTTAATGGATCTTAATGATCCTTCGATTATAATTTCACGAACTATAGAACCCATCATGATGCCTCAGGAAAATTATGAACTAAGCGGATTTTTTGGTTATGTTGTTTTTACAAACGGTCATATTGTAGAAGGCGATAAACTTACTGTATATTATGGTGCAGCAGACGAATTTGTTTGTGGTGCCCATTTTTCGATCAGAGAAATTTTATCGGCATTACAACCCTTATAATTAAAAAGCCTGTAATGATTACAGGCTTATTAATATCTCACGATTACCTTACTCTGTTTCTTTCATCCTCATTACCAAAATCTCTTTGTTTGGATTTCAAATTGGCATTTCCGAATTTATAGCTTAATGAAATTCTGAAAGCTCTGGTGTCGCTGTAACTTTGTATGCTGTTTTTTATTCCGTTAGAATAATACGTAATTAAAGGTTTTTGGGCATTTAATACATCTTCTGCAATCAGGGTAACCGAAAGATTTTTATGGAATGATAAAACTTTAAATGACAGGTCTAAAATATTTAAAGTCGAAATATTAAAAATCTGATAACGTCCCGCCAATTGTAAACCATAATTTACGCCAACAAATATTGTTTTGGACTGGTTTAAGGTAAAATCATTATTACTGTAAAAATAGCCATTGTACCCATCAACCGATTCAATGAAATTAGTCTTAGATGTTACATTTTGATAGTTAACATTAAATCCTGTGAAGCTGTTCCAACGCGAAAACTTATTAAAGTTATAATAGGTCGAAAATCCAATCTGGTACGTATTTGCATAGTTTAAAGGTGTGCTTCTGGTAATATTGGTTACAGGATCTACAATGGATAATTCCTGTCCGAAATCTGAAACTTTAGAAAAATAAACTGAGTTGACCCACTTTTGATTACGGGTATAAGAAAACTCTAAATTATCAATAAGTGAAGGTTTTAAATACGGGTTTCCTTCTGAATAATAAAACGGACTGGTTCTGATAACAAAAGGATTCAGATATTCAAAATCCGGTCTTCTGATTCTTTTACTGTAATTTAACGACAGTGAATTATTATCATTTGGTACATAGGTTATATAAGCTGTTGGAAACAATTGTATGTAATGATTTGTATTGGTTTGATTGAGATTTTCTGAATAGCCTTTGGTTTGTGTGGCTTCTGCCCTTAAACCAAGCTGTGTTTCCCATTTTGCATTTATTTTTTTACTTCCTGAAAAATAAACTGCTTCGTTGTATTCTTTATAATTAAAAATATTAGACTGATTTGTATTTAAAACGGGAGCTCCGGTTTCATTATCAAACACCGTCAGATTATTGCGGGTATTGTTGTAAAAAGCTTTACCGCCAAAACTTAAGTTCGCCCATTTGTTTGGTAACGAAACATCTATTTTTGCCGAGTAACTATTAACTTCATTTATATTTGTGTTGGTAGACGAAAAAAAGGTATTGGGAATTTTGTTTTGGTTGCTGTCTAGTTCATTTCCTGCAAAAAAGCGATAATCTTTTTTAAGATAATTAAAATAATCAAAATCAACCGAGATGTTTTTGCCCACAGAATCTAATGTAAAAGTGTGATTCCAGTTTAGCGAATTCATTCTGGGTTTATTATTGGTATTTACATCAGACCTGATATAAGAATCTATGGTTCCGTTTTCAGTATTAAATCTTGTGGTAAGCGGAGTATTAGTCGCATCACGATCTGTAAAACTGCCCAGATATTTTATGCCTGTCGACCATTTGTTTGTTATTTTATAATCAATACCCAATCCTAAACTTAATAAATCACTTTCGGATGTGTTTTTGATTTCCTGTTTCCAAAGTTCTTTTGGGTAGTAAATTTTGCTTTCAGAATTGGTCTGAAATTTTTCTTTTCCTTTATTTACAGATGCCTGAACAGCTAATTTCTCATAGTTATAATTAAAAAGTCCCTGTATATTTCCGCTGGCATAGATTCTTTGTGTATATGAAGTTCCAATGTTTGCGTTCCACGAGTTCATTTTAGCCACTTTCAGTTTGATATTGATAATACCGCTATTTCCTTCGGCTTCATATTTAGCCGGTGGCGTAGTAATCACTTCGATACTTTTGATATGATCTGCCGGAATTGATTTTAAAAATACGGCAAGGTCATCCGGAGACATTCTTTGTAAGCGATCGTCTATTAAAACCAAAACAGCACCTTTTCCCACAATAGAAACATTATCGTTCTGCACCCGTACTGTTGGTGTAGTTTTTAGTGCGTCTAAAGCGGTTCCTCCTGTTGCAGCAGTCGAATTTTCTACATTAAATACCAATCTGTCTACTTTTTGCTCTACGATTTTTTTTCTTGTCGTTACAGCAACACCTTCAAGTTGTATGGATTCTTTTATTTCAAGGGTTCCAAGATCAATATCATGATTCAGCTGTATTTCTTTATTTAAAAATTCAACACCAAATTGCTCAATGATCAGGCGATAATTTTCTTTTACTGCCTGAATTTTAAAATTCCCTAAACTGTCTGTCGAAGCCTGCGATATTACTTTATTGTCTTTTAATAAACTGGCTACAACAAATTCAACAGGCGATTTACTTTGATTGACAATTTTTCCTTTTAATAAAAATTGCTGACTCATGGCATGTGTCTGGTATAAGAATACGGCAAGTAAAAAAATAGTGTTTTTCATGTTTTAATAAATTAATTACAGCGCAAAACTGTAAGAAATAAATAGCTTACACTACTTTTATCGACAAACCCCTCCCATTAATCTACAAACCCTGTTTATTGCTTTTTAATGAATCTGTATCTTTGAAAAAAATCCAAAACATGTATAAAGGAACATTATCCAAAAAAACAGAAGGTCTTATTCATCTTATTTATTGGCTGCTTTTAGCTTATTTTACTTTTGTAAAAAACCCAATGCAATTACAGTTTTTTGTTCCTGATATGTTTTTTATCACCTATGTTATTGTATTTATAATCACGTTTTACTTTCATTACTTTGTGGTGATGAAAAGGGTTTTTAAGGTTTTTAAATGGAAATTCTTTTTTGTGGGAGTGATGGTTTCGTATTTAGTTTTTACGATACTTCGCTGGTTTACAGAACAGGTAATTACAAAGATTTTATTTGAACGGGTAAACTATACCAATTTTAATCCTCTGAATTATATGATGGATAATTTGCAGTATAGCAGTAAGGCAATTATCCTGAGTTCGCTGCTTTGGTTTGTGATTTATTTTATCCGTCTTTTAGAGTACAACCAGATTATTCTGGAAGAGAATAAAAACACCGAAATCAAATTTTTAAAAGCCCAGATTAATCCGCATTTTATTTTTAATACACTTAATAATATCTATTCGATGGTTTATTTTCAATCGGACAAATCATTGGCTGCAATTGAAAAACTGAGTCAGATTATGCGTTTTACCACTTACGAATCTCAAAAGGAAAAAATTAAACTGGCCGATGAAATAGATTATATCAAAGCTTATATCGAACTGGAACAATTGCGACATCAGGATAATGCTTTTGTTGATTTGCATGTTGAAACTGTAAATCTTACCGAAGAAGTTCCGCCTTATATTTTATCTCCATTGGTCGAAAATGCATTAAAACATGGCGTAACATCAAATGATAAACCTATTGTTATTGATTTAAAGATACTAGACAACCAGCTCAATTTTAAAGTAACAAACCATATTGGGGTTCAAAAAAAAGATAAACTGGGCGGAATTGGCCTGGATAATTTACGAAAACGATTAGAGATTTATTATCCGCAAAAACATTATTTAACCCTTACCAACCAAAACAATCAGTTTAATGCCGAAATTCAAATAGACTTAAAATGAAGAATAAAATAAATTGTATTATCCTCGACGATGAACCGCTGGCTGTCAAACTTATCGCCGATTATGCATCAAAAATTCCAAAACTAAATGTTCTGTATGCAGATTGTGATGTCTATAAAGCCATTGAAGTGTTGAATACGGAAACGGTCGATTTGATTTTTATTGACATTCAGATGCCACAGCTTACAGGAATTGAATTTATGCAGATGTTTAATCAAAAACATAATTTTATTATTACTTCTGCTTATCCGGAATATGCTCTGGATGTGTTTCAGTTTCATGTAATTGATTATTTGCTAAAACCAATCACATTCAGTCGTTTTTATCAAAGTATAGAGAAATTTACACGCTGGCAGGAAACGTTTCAAAATCAGGAAACAGATCAGTTTATAGTCGTAAAAGCAGATCGCAAATTGTATAAGATTGCCAATGCCACTATTTTATATATCGAAGGTTTAAAAGATTATATCCGTATTCATACCAATACAGAAAAAATAATGGTGCTGGAAAACATGAAAGACATATTAGAGAAACTTCCTCCAAATCAGTTTATACGTATTCATCGTTCGTACATTATTCCTCAAAACAAAATAAAAATTATTGAGGGAAATCAGATTCATATGATCAACGGAGAATCTTTTCCTATTGGCGAAACCTATCGAAAATTTGTAAGCGAGTGGCTCAATTAAAGGAAGTGGTTTTATTTTTAAAACATAAGATCTCACCATCAAAATTACGTTTGATGGTGAGATCTTTTTTTAAGTGCAGCTGTAAATGCGCTACTTTATTTTTTCTAAATCATTGAGCTTCCAGCTATGATCGTATAAGTTGGGTGTTGGTCCGTAAAAGCGGGCCAGTATTTCAAACTTTCCTTTGGGATCTGTTGGTATCCAATTTGATTCACCGCTTGCAGGCGGAGTTGGTCCAAAATAAAGATCGACCGAACCATCTGTATTTTTCTTAAGTCCCGGTGTTTGGGAGGAGCGTCCTGCCCACTTTTGATTGCGTATAAACGTGTGGGTTTCACGATTGTAAACTGTCATCGACCAATACTGTTTTACAGGAACATTTGCCGGAACATTTACTTTATAAGAGTTGTTTCCGTCCAGAGCATTTCCGTCTTTATCTAGAATTTGTAACAAATAGAATTGTGATTCACCAAGATGTTTTGCACTAAAAAAGGCGATCATATATATCATTCCCCTGTTATCAATTGGATAAGAATCAGGCACTTTGTACATCGCTTTTACATTTCCTGCAAATTCTTCGGTAGCCGGAAAAATCCAATGTGTATCCTTAAAAAATACAGGTGTTTCTTCATAAATATAATTCAGCCACGATCTGGCAGCCTTTACAGCAGATGTCAGTATTTCTTTGGTGCGTTCATCGGGATTAAATGCTTTTCCTCTTACTATACCAATTGTTTTGAGCGGATCGATCATGGCACGATCTCTTTCGATCCAGGGTTCTGTCTGGATGATTTCGTTTAATGTTGCATAAAAGCTAGAGTCATACACAATGTTCGATTCATAGACCTTATCACTGGCATCTACAAAAACGGTAGCAGGATTTTTTGAGGCTTCGCTTAACGGATATAACTTAACTCTTTTAGCGTAGGCTACGGCTGTTGCCACATCTGCTGCGCTACCGCTTTTTAATACAGAACGCAGCAATGCATAACCGCGATAGGTATCTGACTGTAACGGAATATAACCTGTTGGGATTTTACTTTTATCATAACCCGGAGGTAAAATAAGGTATTTTCCGCCTTTTCCTTTATCTACTCCGCCTGGGCCTACATCATCAAGGGCATTTTGCCAAAAGGTCATTATACTGCCATTAAAAACACCACTATCTACCGGTGGTATTTCAAGTACTACCGGTCCTGTTTTCTCGGTATTAAAAAAAGGCATCAGATAAATTACATCCGGATTTGGTGTAAGGGTCTGATTTTTCCAGTCTAATAATTTAGGCCAGATCACGATCTGATTGTAATCGCCGTTAAACTTTTTCAGCTCGTCAAACATTAATTGATAATTAACTGCCGGAATGCCCCAAATCGCGGCATCAACAGCACGCTGATACAAAATTTGTTCTTTAATATTAGCGGGTTTAAATGCTGTACCCTCAACATTTGTTTCAGCTGTTTTTTCAGGGTTTGTTGTTTTTGACTGATTGCAGGCTGTAAGCAGCAACACAGGTAAAAAATATAGGAAAAACTTTTTCATAATCAATTTATTACTGGTTATACCTTGAATGGATCTCATTTTATAAAAGAAAATCAGTTACGTATTTCTAACCATATAAAACAAGATTTCTTCTTCTAATTCTTTTGCTAAATTTTCGCATTCTAACTGATGCCGAAAATTTTTTTCATGTTTTTTTTTATAATTCTCAGCATTTGCAATACTGGAACAATAATCGTCACAAATTGTCCTGAATCGTTCATCTTGTTGATACATAGCTTTCATAGATTCAAAATACTCGGCAAATTTTACGTTATATAATTCATCTGGTAGTGACATAATTTCTACGTTTTAAGAGTATGATTCCGTTAACAATTTCCTTCTCTTTTTTTGTACCATTGTTAATACACTTTTACAAAAAATAAAAATCAGGATCGATATATCAAAAAATAGTATTTGTAAAATGTCTAATTTACCTCTTCAAAATCACCCGGTTTCCAGCTTCCGTTAAATGCCGCAGTTTCTGGTCCGTAAATTCTAAAATAGACAAACCAGCCTTTTCCCGGAATTGTTTTAATCCATTGTCCTTCTTTTCCAGCCGGTGCTTTTGGTCCAAAGTATAAATCAACACTTTTACCTCCTATTTTATCTTTTAGCTCAAACATAGATCGCAAAGCTGCTTTATTTTGATCTGTTGCGACCTGACTTCTGGTATTGGCATCATAAACGGTAACAGACCAGAATAGTTTTGCCGGAACAGGAGTTGGTACAGTTAGTTTGTACGTTTTAGCGCCATCAACATATTTTCCGTTAGCATCTTTAAGTCCGAGCCAGTATAATGATCCGCCTCCTTCTTTTCTTCTAAACATCGACGGAGAAGCTCCAATTGCCTGATAAAACCAGGTTTCGCGGCCATCAAGGTCTACATAACTTGTTGAATTAAAATCGCCATCTTCAAATCGAAGTGCTACCCACTCCCACTGACGGTCTTTCCAGACAACACGATCCGGACGACGGTCTGCAAAAGATTGTACCCGCATTTGGGCATTGGCAATTTTAGCTGCTTTTTCGAGTATTTCTTTCATTCGTGTATCTGGTTTAAAAGGCTTTCCTTTTATGATTCCCAATACGGCAAGTTCTCCGTAATAATTTCTGTAACCATCATAAGCAGGTTCACGTTGTATGGCATCATTTAAATTTTCCCAGTATTTGATATTGGTTTCCCATGCCAGAGGTGTACTATTTTGGTGTTTATCTGTAAAATCAAGCCAGGTTGGTTCTTTCCAGTCTGCAGATTTGTTTAAGGGATAAACTTTTACTGTTTTAATGCGTTCCATTGCAGCTTTTACATCACCGCCAACAGGAAGCGAACGCACTCCAACAGTAAGATTATCTGATGAGGATTTCCAGACATGATAACCAGAGGCAGGAACAGTGCCTTTGTAATTTGGCGGAAGCAGCAGGTGTTTGCCTCCATTTCCGGCATCCGGACCCGGAATTCCCATATCGGCTACCCAGCGTTGGTTAACATCCATTGCCACCACAATAAGCGGACCTTTAGGAATATCTATTACCATAGGACCTTTAGACAAATCAATTAAGATTGGTCCATAAGGTGTGTCAGAATTCAGCGTATATCCAATTTGGGATGGTTTAGTATCTAATGTACCAAACGAAGTATTGGGTTTGACATTGATACTGTCATTTCCTTTAACCATTGCTTCTCCTGAAACCGTTGGATAGAAAAATTTATAAGCTTGTACAGCACGACTGAGATCAGCATCGTCATAAGCTTTTTTAATAGTGGCTTCTGTTGGATAACCACCTACAAATTCATATCCGTCTGCATTCGAAACGGATTTTGTGGTATCAATACTACCCTCTTTTTCTCCTTCTTTTTTACAGCCACCAGTGACAGCAAGAGAAAATATGCACAAGTAAAAAAATAGTTTTTTCATGATTTTGATTTAGATTGTTGTACGTAGAAAACAGTATCTAAATTATGCATGATTTAGCATCTTATCTTATTAATAATGTGCGAATTACGTTTCATATTATAAGTTGCAACCAAGTTGTAAAATGCACACTTCTTTATTTTGTATAAACAGGAGCAAAAAAAAGATACCATTTGGAGGTATCTTCTTTTTTTAAATATTTTTTTTTGATTTTTTTAATGGTTTGTATTTCAACCAATATTCTATAATCGTGCTGATCACTTCTTTGAACTTTGTATAGTCATACGGTTTAATAAAGTGACTTTGTGTGGGAACAGAATAAGGATCAATTACAAAACTTTGTTCAAACAAGGTGGTAAAAAAGAGATACGGACAATTGAATATCATCTCAACTTTGTCTATATTGGGTTCTACGATTTTGTAGTTCATTACATTTAATAAGGTAATATCTGAAAATACAAGAAACGGACTGATTTCATGTCTGAGTAAATATTTACATGCCGTATCAGCATCATTAAAATAAATAATCTGATTGGCATAATTCAATTCTGAAAAAACTTCTATAAATAACTTACGATCTCCCTGCTTGTTTTCTATTATGATAATAGGTCCTTTTTTATTCATAATCGTTTCATTTATAATTTGTACTATTTATTTTAGACCAATAATTATTGTTTTGAGCGGTTAAAACTTCTACACAAATATTTGAATTTTACACGCTAAAAAACTTACAAAATGATAATTTCAGATTATATAATTTTCACTCTGGAATTCTATTCAGACATTTTATACACTAAATCTTTAAAATTTAAAAACACTTATTTATCACAAAACAATTTGATTTACTGATAATTATATAATGAGAAATTAAAATATTATAATCGGATTATTCTTTTTTTAATATAAATTTGAATGAAAATACTCATAAATAGATTTATCGAAAAAATCCCGTCTAACCATTTAAAATTATTTATATGAACACTTTAGATCAAAACGACAAAACGATTTACAACGCTATTAGATTCTCTGAAGGAAATGACAATTATGAAGAGGAATATGAGGATGAAAATGATATAACCGAAAACGAAGATCAGGATGATTATGATGAAGATATTGACGAAAATGACCTTGACGATGATCTTATAGAACATTATGACGAGAACGATCGTGAAATAGACAATTATGCTACAGATTAATTAAAAAAGTACAAAATGGAATCCGTAAGATTTTACATTTTGTGAAACTCTAAAACTTAGAAATCATGGGAAATATATTCAATCCAAAAACAAAGGAAAACACAGGTTATGGGGCAAAAGAGGAAATTACTCCTGTTTCTCCTGAAAAATTAATAATTGCCGCCAGCGGATCATTATTGGTTGGAGGCGCTTTAAAATTAGCAGGGAAACATAAAACAGCTTCTTTAATAAGCAAATTTGCATTGCCTTTATTAGCACTTGGCTGTTATAGAAAATTTACCTCAAACGATGCCATATAAAATGAATTAAAACTTTTCTTTCTGCTTATGCGATTTTAAATCTATTAAAATTATGGATTTTTACACTTTCATACAGCTTTTAATAGTTTCTATTACAGCAACATCTGCAATGACCGCTTTTAGTTATGCGGCTTCCGGAAAATTTCAGGAACTGTACAAAGAACCTGTTTTACTTTCTTATATGCTTAAGATATTCAAAGTAAAATTACCCGGACAGTCTAAAACAACCTGGGGCTGGATCGTTCATTTTCTTATAGGTTACTGGTTTGTCATTGTTTATTACTGGCTCTGGATAACTGATATTTTACCCATATCGCTTTTAAGCGCTTTACTATTGGGTGCATTAAGCGGTATCATTGGTATTTTGGGCTGGATGCTTATTTTTAAACTCAGCAGCGATCAGCCCAAAATTAATTTTAAACGCTATTATTTTCAATTATTTATAGCTCATATCATTTTTGCCATTGTAGCAACCGCTATTTACTTCATTTCTTTGACCATTTTGATATTGGCAAAAGCGTATATCACGCTCTAATTGCCATTAAAAAAGGACGGTATTATTTGTAATAAAGGGCTGTTTCTTCGATTAAGGAATCCATTAATTCTAAGGCTTTGGTATGTTTTAAAATAGGTGAAATTTGTCCGCCCCAAAATAAAATCATATCCCATTTTTCCTGATCAATCGCTGCTTTCCGTAATGGGGCAATAAATGTAGTCTGAAGCGGAAATGGCAGAATATGATCTTCTTTGCCGAGAATTTCTTTAGCAACCCTGCTTGTCAGTCCACGCCCGAGTCTTCCTGTAAAAGCCCGGGATAAAGTGGTGTATTTTGCAGCATCAGAAAACAGCATTTCCCTGTGAACGGGTAAAGCATTTGATTCGTCACAGGCTAAAAATGCCGTACCAATCTGAGCAGCATCGGCACCCAGAGTCAGCGCTGCGGCAATACCTTTTCCGGTAGCGATTCCGCCTGCTGCGATAATAGGCGTTTTTACTTTTTCTTTAATCAATTGCAGTAAAACAAAAGTTCCGGTTAAAGAAGATTCTGAATCTTTTAAAAACGAAGGACGGTGTCCGCCAGCTTCAAATCCCGAAGCGATAATCATATCTACTCCTTTACTATCGAGAAAAATAGCTTCGTCTAAAGTTGTTGCAGCACCCACTGTAACTATCCCGGATCTGCGGCATTGTTCGAGAACATCATCTGAAGGAACGCCAAACATAAAACTAAACACTTTGGGCTTAACGTCTAAAATTACTTCTAACTGATTCTCAAATCTGGATTGAAATGGTCCCGGTTTTTCCGGTAACGGAATCCCGGCTTCATCAAAATATGGTTTAAAAACGGCTTTGGCTTTGTTAAACTGCTCGTCTGTAAGACCCGTTTCCGGAATATCATGATCAGATACCCAAAGATTAATATTATAGGGTTTATTGGTAGCGGCTTTTATTTGTTTATCAACTTCAAAAATTTCCTGCGGACTCATTGTATAAGCACCATAACCACCTAATCCGCCTGCATTAGAAACGGCTGCTGTAAGTGCTACTGTAGATAAATTTCCGCCAAAAGGCCCTAGCAAAATTGGATATTGAATGCCTAATATATCTTTAGCTTTTGTATTGTACCACATTATAAAATAGATTTTTTATGTTTCGAAAAGTCTTTTTTTGTAAAGTTATAAAATCAAATGAACTTATAGATTGTCTATTTCAGATTTCAATTTGTCCGGTTCACCTAAATATGCATATGAAACCTATCGTTATTGCCGCAATTTTGTCCTGTTTAACAACTTAAAATTTTAAAATCATGAATGCAAAAACAACAAAAATTATTTATTGGACAGGAATTACATTAACTTCTTTATGGTTTGGTGCCAGCGGATTTTTTGAACTTACAACCAACAAACTGGTTTGGCAAATTACCCAACAACTGGGTTATCCGGCTCATTTTATTTACATTCTTGGTGTAATGAAAATCTCCGGAGTAATTACCTTATTGATTCCCAATAAGCTATTACGATTAAAAGAATGGGTATTTGCGGGTGTATTTTTTGATATTCTATTTGCTTTCTTTTCAAAACTGGTTGTTCTGGGATTTCCTGCCACAATCGATGCTATTGTAGCTTTTGTTATGGTAAGTGTTACTTATGCAATGTTTAGAAAGCTTTATACTGCAACTTATACGGTAAGAGTTTCAGAGTAAAACTAATGACTTACTTATAATCCTAAAGCCACGAAAAGCGCAAAGAAAATTAATCTTTGCGCTTTCGTGCTTTTACTTTTTATTGCGGCTAAACATTATGCGTGCTATTTAACTCTGTTATTCAAAAATCGTTGCTGCTTTTAGATGTAGTTTTTACTCTACATTAATTATAGTATTTGTTCTACAGTTTAATTCTAACTATGCGCTGTTAAAATCTAAAAATTTATCTGTTCTCAAGCCAGCTTAAAAATGCTGTTGCTTTTTCTTTTCCTATCAATAGTTTCTCCTCTGTTGGAATAGTCAGTTTAAGGATTAATTTTCGGGAGAAATAATGTTCTGCCTCTCTTATAGCCGAAAAATTGACGAGATATTGTCTGTTGATTCTAAAAAACTGAATTGGCGATAAGAGCTTATGAACTTCATCAAGCGATTGTGTAATCTGATATTCTGTTTTATCAAAAGTAACAATGGTTGGAGTTTCGTTTTTGATGTAGAAGAAAGCAATATTCTCAGTTAGAATCGTTTGGTATTTATTGTTTTTAAAAACCAAAAAGCTACTTTTACCTTTGTTTTCACCTGTTCTGGTTAAGAGATAATCAAAATCAGGGAGCATTTTTTTATTTCTTTGAAAGAAGTTTTTCAATTCGCCTGCTTTTTTTATTGCCTGCGAAATGCTTTCTCTCGAAAAAGGTTTTAGGACATAATCGATTCCGTTCGATTTGAAAGCTTCAATGGCATAATCATCAAAAGCGGTACAAAAAATTACAGGCGACAGCACCTCAACGTTTTTAAAAATTTCAAAACACAATCCGTCTGCGAGCTGAATATCCATAAAAATCAAATCCGGCTGATCGTTTTCTAAAAGATAACTCACCGCGCCGTCTATACTTTGAATATACGACAAAATTTGAGCATCTGGTCTGATACTCAAAATAAGCTGACCAAGTGCTTTGGCCGTTTTTACTTCATCTTCAATTATTATGATCGTCATAAATGAGTGGTATTTTTACTTTAAAAAGGGTTTCGGTTTTATCAATTTCAATTTCTTTGTGAACCAAATGCATAAAACGCTGATTGATATTATTTAATCCAACTCCGGTGGATAAAGTGCCTCGCTTGAGCTGAATGGGATTTTCGATTACCAGAAAATTATTTTCGGTATATAATTTAATTTTTAAAGGTTTATCAAGCGAAACGACATTGTGTTTGATGCAATTTTCGATAAGTAATTGCAGAGAAAAAGGCGGAATCACACAGTCGTATTGTTTTTCGTCTATTTCTTTCAGGACTTCAAATCCGTCTTCAAAACGGGCTTTTAGCAGATAGCTATACGAATCTAAAATTTGTAATTCTTCTTTTAGCGGAATCAAATCCATTTTTCGGCTTTCGAGCGTGAATCGGTAAAAATCAGATAATTTCAGGATAAAATCAGAACTCTGCGGATCCTGCATATCGACCATTGATTTTAAGGTATTGAGACTGTTAAATAAAAAATGTGGGTTTACCTGTTGTTTCAGCAATTCGTATTGTGCTCCCAGATGTACGGCTTTTGTACGTTCGAGCTCTACTCCCATTTGCTGGGTCTGATAATTCTGAAATAGTAAATGCAAAAACATATAGACGATCAGATTGATCAAAACTCCGCGAAGTTCAAACATAATTGGTGCATCCATTTTCGAAACCTGAAAAAGTTCCTGATGTGCGATTACAAGTATCACCATGAGTAAAATTCCCAGAACAACACTCAGTAAAAGCTTCCAGTTAAAAAGGCTTTTATTAGTATGTTGCGATGAGAATTTGGGTAAACTGTAAATGTTGTAATACCAGATAAAAAGCGAAAACAGCAGTGTAATCGAAGAGTTTATAATGATGTCGCCAGGTGTAGAACCGGAATCGAATAGTTTGGGAATCGAAGCCAGAATTGCCAGTGCAATCGAACTTCCCCAAATTACTTTGGGCGAAACCTGAAAACGTTTTACTTTTTTCATAATTGTATCAGTTTTTTATCCTGATTGTCAAAGATAAGTTTATTTTGAAAAAATGGAGATTTGTTGTTCATAGGAACTTAAAATTTTCATGCAGATTTAAAAAGATAGGAACCTGGTTTTTCTTTTCGGGTAAAGACGTTTCAGCTGATTAAAACCAACATATACTAACGTATTTCGAGCAACGAGAAATCTCTAAGAAATACGCTGTAAAAATGGATGACATTCTGTACGACGTTACTTGCGAAGATTTCTCGTTTCCCGAAATGACAAATATGACGATGTACTCTCTTTAAATCTGCATGAAACAAAAATTACGCTCTTTTTACTTCTAAAATTGCCCCGGAATTCATGTCCTGAATAAATCCAATAATTTCAAAATCTTTTGAGTTGTAATCTTTAGGAAGATGAACCGATGTTATACCTTTTTTGATTTTGTTCAAATCAACCGACTGCAAATGACGAACGATTTGATAATGTGATAAAACTCTATTGGCGTTCTCTCCTCTTTTTACATTGCTTTTTGCTTCTTTTTGAACGACTGCAATAAACAAACGACTGTTTTTTGAGATAGTTTCGACAGCATAATTTACAGCAAGATTTTCTCCGTTTTGAGTACTTTCTAAGTTTAAACTTGCTGATCCTGATTTTGAAAGGGCAGTTCTGATTCCGTTTCTCAGACTTGTTTCCTGAGATCCTATATAATCTATTTTCCCGTTAATGATTACTTGTGGCGTGTAGACAGGGTCTTTGCCCATATATCTGGCATAATCGTACTGTCTTTTGGTATAATCAACATTACTAAAAATATCTTTCCAGCCTTGTTTATCCCAATAATCAACATGATACGATAAAACATATACATTGTTTTCTTTTTGTTCTTTTTGAATTTTACCCAACAATTCATCTGCTGGCGGACAACTCGAACAACCTTCGGAAGTATATAATTCTAAAAGGGCAAAACCTTTTTTATCCTGATTGTTTTGACTAAAAATGATGTTTCCGGATAAGAAAAACAGCATTATAAAAGTCGTTACTATATTTTTCATGTTTTTGAAGTGAAAGATTTGTGAATTGTGAATTGTGAACTGTGAGTTGTGAACTGTGAATTGTGAGTTATGGGTTATGAATCAAGTATTAAAAGGAACAAATCAAATAATGTATGCTACCCGATACATAAGCCATTAACCTTTATTAACATACAACATTTAACATTTAACATATAACATTTAACATATAACATTTAACATACAACATTTAACATTTAACATATAACTCATAACTCATAACTATTATAAAATAGTAATCTCAACGTTTATATTTCCTCTTGTTGCTTTTGAGTACGGACAAGTCTGATGTGCCTGTGCAGCCAAATTTTCTGCAGTTTGGGTATCAATGCCCGGAAGACTGATGTTTAAGCGTGCCTGCAAAGAATATTCGCCTTCGGTTACACATAAATCTACTTCGGCATCGACCGCAGTTTCTGCCGGAAGTCTTACTCCTAGTTTTGAAGCGGCAATTCCTAACGCCCCTATAAAACAAGCCGACCAGCCTGCAGCAAATAACTGCTCGGGATTTGTTCCCGGACGTGATGATCCCGGCGAACTTAGCTTAATATTCAATTGCTCATCTGAACTTTGAGAAGCTCCTTCTCTACCACCTGTTGTATGTGTTTTTCCTGTGTATAATACTGTTGTTTTCATGATTTTAATTTTTAGATATTAGATTATTTTTAATTTTTAATTCCTGATTTTTAATTCTTAAAGCCGTCTACATCAATTATCGCCTGAGCAAATGCTTTCGGGTCTTCTTGCGGAACATTGTGTCCTATTGCTTTCAGGATTCGGTGGGCATATTTTCCGGTAAATTTGCTGGCGTATGCTTTTCCATCTGCAAAAGCGCCGTCAAAATCGCTGCCAATTGTAATGGTGGGTACTTTTATTTCCGGTTTTTCGGCAAGACGTTTCTCAAGATTATCATATTTAGCTTCTCCTGCTTCCAGAGATTGTCTCCATCTGTAATTGTGAATTACGATTGCGACATGATCCGGATTGTTAAAAGACTGAGCAGTTTGATCGTAAGTTGTTTTGTCGAAATTCCATAACGGCGAAGCGATTTGCCAGATTTGTTTATTGAATTCGTAAGTATTTTGGCTGTAGCCGAGTTTCCCTCTTTCGGTAGCAAAATAATACTGATACCACCAACCTAATTCAGCTTTTGGAGGCAATGGTTTTAAATTGGCTTCAAGATTGACCACCAAATAACCACTTACCGAAACCAGGCCTTTTACACGTTCCGGCCAAAGTGCTGCTGTAACTACCGCTGTTCTGGCACCCCAATCGAAACCGCCAATTATAGCTTTATCAATTTTTAGCGCATCCATAAAAGCAATAAGATCACTTGCCAAAGCTGCCTGTTGTCCGTTTCTGAAAGTATCTTTTGACAGGAAAGTTGTAGTTCCAAAACCTCTTAAATACGGCGTAAAAACATGATATCCTTTTGAAACTAAAACGGGTACCACTTCATTGTAACTGTGAATATCATAAGGCCATCCGTGAAGCAAAATTACCGGAGTTCCTGTTGACGGACCTGCTTCTGTATATCCTACATTTAATAAACCGGCATTGATTTGTTTTAAAGTCCCAAGCGGACTATTTTGTGCATGCATTGAAGCTGCATGTACTAAAAGAAAAGCAATTAAGAGTATTGCATTTGTAAAACTGTTTTTAATTTTCAAGATCGTTTTCATATTTTTTAATGTTTTTATTAGTTGATTATCAGTTAATTTCCTCGTCAAAGGTATCTTGACTATCCGCGTTTTAAAAGGCAAAAAAAGGTGAAGCGGACAATGTAAAAGGTGAAACGGACAATGTGTAGGTTGTGAATGGTGAGAGGTGAAATGTGTGGTATTTAACCGTAAGATTCACGAAATTTTATCTACATATAACTTTGTGCTTTTTACGTTTTTACAAAAACCTACAAGCAAAAAACTTTGTATCCTTTGCGGTTCAATTATTCGCATTTCAACCTGAAATCTGAAATTACTTTTTCATAACCAGAACCGGTTTTCCTTTTTCGACTATATATGTCGCCAGTTCAGATGCTTTAAAATTGGTATTATTTTTCGCCGAGTGAATTTTACCTGCCGGAATAAAAAGTACTTCTCCGGCTTTTAGTGTTACGGGAATTTCGCCTTCTATTTCATACTCCAGCGAACCTTCGAGTACATAAATAATTTCTTCGCCGGGATGAGAGTGTTTTCCGAAAGCAGTATGTCCGTCAAAATCAATTCGAGCCTGAACGGTTTCTCTTCCTAGAATACTCAGATCATGTTTTTGTAAATCGGTACAATTAATTCCGTTTTGGGCTGCAATCTGATTTGGTATTAAAAAGGCAATAATCCCCAAAATGATTATAGCAATGATCACCCATGTTTTTTGTTTTTTAGTTTCCATAACTTTTGACTTTAAAATGATTTTTACTGGTTAATTTCTTTGTCAAAAGTATATCGATACTGTTTCTTAAGAAATCAGAAAACAGTTCAAATGGACGAAGTTTGGGGGGAAGTGGACAATACTTAAATTTAAGTGGAAAAGAGGATTTAAAATTTAAAAACTCTTACTAATAAAGCATCTAAAGTTATTTTCGGGTTTTCACTAAGTTCTTCCCACAACTATTATTATATAGATTTAGATACAAAAAACCAT
This sequence comes from Flavobacterium chilense, assembly GCF_001602525.1. Lineage (GTDB taxonomy): Bacteria > Bacteroidota > Bacteroidia > Flavobacteriales > Flavobacteriaceae > Flavobacterium > Flavobacterium chilense. The sequence goes on along the minus strand of NZ_LSYT01000001.1, from coordinate 6,124 downwards.
TGTTAACAATAAAGATTTTTTTTGTTAATATCATTCTTTCTCTTTTGCTAAATCTAAAAAAACTTATTACTATCATTGTGCTCTATTCTTACAAAAAAAATTAAATTTTAATATGTATTACACTTCTCGTTTAAAGCTAATTCTGATTATTCTTTTAATTCCTTTCTCAATTCAATCTCAAATAACTAAAGATTTGCCCAACTATTTTCCGGTAAGTCCAAATGCCGCTTCCTTTGCAAAACAAGGCTTATATCCTGTTGATTATTCTACAGGAAAACTAAATGTCAGTGTTCCTATTTATACTATCAAAACTAAAGAATTAACTGTGCCTATTTCTTTAAATTACAATACTTCAGGAATACAGTTAAACGAAACGGCATCGTGGGTGGGGCTTGGTTGGAATTTAAATGCTGGTGGTGCAATTGTACGTAATACTAAAGGGCGTCCTGATGGCTCATTAGGCTCACAAAGTAACTGGAAACCAATTCCTGCTTTATCTTCAAATTTTGCTTTTACTAAAGAAAATTACAGAGCTCTTTATGATATGCAAAAAGGAGAAAGAGATTCTGCTCCTGATGAATACGTTGTTAATGCCCCTGGATTATCCGGTTCATTTTATTTTGATCAAAATGATTCCTATAAAGCATATTTTAGAGATTTTCAAAATACAAAAGTGAAAATAATTTCAAATACAGAAATTGAAATCACTAAAGATGACGGTACTATATATAAATTTGGTAAAAACTTACAAGGTATTGACGTTCTCGAAATAACATCAAATCCCTCAGAATTAGTTCAGTCTTTGGGAATGGATTTTATTTCTGCCTGGTATCTTACAGAAATAATTTCTGCTAATGGCAAAGAAAAAATAGCATTTCAGTATAAATCAATAAATAGTGCTGATTATCCTGTAATAACTAGTGAAAGATTAGATTTTGACAGTCCTACAACTTTTTTAATCAGACCAAATTATCCTACTGGAAACGGTTATCTTGCTCCAATACAAAAGCAGTTTTTACAGACTATAACTTTTCCTAATGGAAAAGTTGATTTTATATCTACCCTGGACAGACAAGACTTAGCTGATGACTATAAGTTAAATGCAATTGAAATAAGTTCAGTGCAAAATAATCAAAATACTTCAATTCAAAAATATAGTTTTTCCTATGATTACTATTCCAGAAGTGGCGGTCAGGCTTTTTCAACTTCTTATACAGATCCTTTAGCCAACAATGCAAGAATACAAAATAGTAAAGTTTATGCTTTACGATTAAAAGAAGTTCTTAATAACAAAACAAATACAAAATATAGTTTTCAATATAACTCATCTCCAATATTTAGAAGAGGAACCACAAGCCAGGATTATTGGGGATATATGAACGGTAATACCGGTTCGTTAATGCCTCCAACTACAATACCTATAAAAGCTATTACCTCCTACCCTGACATAACTTTTGGTAATGGTAATAGAGCCGGAGATGAAAATATTATGAAATCAGGTATTTTAGAAAAAATAACATACCCGGAAGGAGGGTATAGTGTTTTTGAATATGAAGCTAACAGATATATTAAAAACATAACTTCAACCACTGCAGTTGACAGATCATTAACTGTAAGGGCTGATGGAACGGGAAATAACTGTAATGTTCATTATGGCGAAGATACTGTTGTAGTAGGCCCTAATTATATACTCGGTAGCGGTAAAATATTTTATTATATTTCTCCTGCTAAAAATGAAAATGGTCCAAATTCATATGTAAAATATGGTAATACAACTATTTACAGGCTTAACTATGATTCTGGTTTACAACAATACCCAACGTCGTCCGGAACAATTAATAATATAGATGTTTCAGGAATTGTTTTGAAAGCTGCTGATTTCAGAAGTGGAGTTACTGGCCCTACTGGTTGTCCGTTTTTAAATATTACGGCTTCATGGAAAGAAGCTACAGGAACGATTGTAACTCCTACAACTATTTTTGTTGGAGGTTTAAGAATAAAATCGATTAAAAATTATCTCCCTGGAGCCACTTTACCAGAAACTCAAAAACAATACGTTTATGAACAGGAGAATTTAATTGCCCCGGAAGGTGCGGGAACCTATAAAAGAGGAATTATTGAAACTCAAAATCAAAGCATTGTAAAGCCAATATGTTCTTCTTCTACAATATATAACAATAACATTGGTGGCGGACCTGGCATGACATATGGTAAAGTTACCGAAATAGATATTAATAAAGACACGGCAATCAAAAACGGAAAAATTGAATACTTTTATGAAAACATTCCTGCTCTTAGAGAAATCGATTTTTTTCCGACTATATATAAACATCCGCAATATAATGATACTTCAATACAATTTTCTAATGGTTTAGTTCCTTTTGCAACACAAATTTCTGATTTTGCCTATTACAAAAATGATACATGGAATTATGGCTCACTAATAAAAACTAAATATTATAAAAATGATACCTCAAATACTTTCAAAATAGTTAAAAACATTGATAATACTTATCAAAAACTGATTGAAAAGAAAATACCTTATGATATAGTTTTTAGTATTTTTGAGCCGCCTTTTGATCCTGGAAACAACTATGTTTTTCCAACAACCCCTTATGATCAAAGTGGGGATTTTTACAGTTATCAATTTTTCTATTTTACTGGCAGTACCACATTTGGAAAAAAAGTTCTTACAAGTACCATAGAAACAGATTATGATGTTAATGAAGCACCTACGACTCAAAAAACAACTAATTATGGTTATGAAAATCCCGCACATTATCAGCTAACAAAAACAGAAACTTTTAATAGTAAAAATGAAGTTTTAAGAACACAGCTTAGCTATCCTCAGGATTTGGTTTCAACTGGTCAGACTGCCGAAATGCAGAAATTGATAACTCAAAACAAAATTGATAAGCCGGTCAAAACGGAAACTTTTGTCAATAATGTTCAAACATCGGAGTCCATAACTAAATATGAAGAAAGTTCTGCTACAGGAAATGTTCTTTTGCCTAAAGAAATTCATTCCTCAAAAGGAGCTGTCGAAACTTTTCCGTTTGATAATAGTAATCGAAAAGTAAATTTCGTTTTATATGATTCTGATTTAGTGAGTGGTGTTTCTGTAGGTAATGGAAATGTTATCGAATATTCGCTGGAAAATGGTACACCTGTTTCTATCATTTGGGGCTATAATAAAACTCAGCCCATAGCCAAAATAGAAAATGCAACTTATAGTGAAGTTTCTTCATATGTAGTCAATCTGCAAGATAAATCAAATACAGCAACAGAGACAGAGTTAATCAATGCTCTGAATTCTTTAAGAACTGCCTTGCCAAATGCTATGATCACGACCTACACTTATATTCCACTGGTGGGAGTAAGCACCATAACAGATCCTAAAGGAGATAAAATAACTTATACCTATGATTCCTTTGGAAGACTTGAATTTGTGAAAGACAAAAACAACAATATCCTTTCTCAAAACCAGTACAATTACAAACAATAAACCAAAAGCACCATGAAAAATATACTAAAACTACTTTTGGTTTTGTTTCCTGTTATGGTAATAGGGCAAACCACAACCCAAAATTATATTAAAACCACCACTTATAAAGTAGCTACTCCTACTGTTATTGTTTCTCCTACTGCCACTCAGGCAGCACAAAATGTAACTTATTTTGACGGGTTGGGAAGGCCTGTTCAGCAAATTGCAGGACAGCAGTCTTCTTCAGGCAAAGATATCGTTACCCATATCAAATACGATGGTTTTGGAAGACAGACACAAGAATACCTGCCATTTAAAGCCGAAACCTCTGCCATGGATTTTGATCCAATTGCAGAAGCACATGTTTCTTCTTACTATGCCAATCCAAATCCTGTTAGTAACGGAAATCCTGCTATGGAAGCCACCAGCTATCCTTACAGTCAAAAAGAGCTAGAGTCCTCTCCTCTTAACCGTGTCCTGAAACAGGCTGCTCCGGGAGACGCCTGGTATTCCGGTTCTGGTCATGAAATAAAAATGGATTATCAGACCAATGGTCTGGAAGAAGTAAAACTCTTCACGGCTAATACATCGTGGAATGCAACAGCGGGATTATATGCGATTTCACTTTTAAACAGCGGTTATTACCTTCCTAATCAGCTTTACAAAACCATTACTTATGATGAAAATACTGTAGCTCCCCTATCTGAAAATAACGGATCAACTGTAGAATTCAAAAACAAAGAAGGACAGGTTGTATTAAAAAGAACTTATGGCACTGTAGGGGCCGGAACGGTTAACGAAAAACACGATACGTATTACATCTATGATATTTACGGAAACCTTACTTATGTTATCCCTCCAAAAGCGGTAGATCTTATTGGGGCAACCACAAACATACAGGCAGATGTAACCTCCACTGCTGTAGTAAGTCCGGGAACTGCTTTAAATCTTACGGCTACTAATTCTATTCGATTACTCCCGGGTTTTAACGCTCAGACCGGAAGCACTTTTAGTGCTGTTATTGACAATGGAACCCAGGGTATTTTAGATATTTTATGTTACCAGTACAAATACGATTACCGCAACAGGCTGGTAGAGAAAAAACTTCCGGGCAAACAATGGGAATTTATTGTTTATGATAAACTGGACCGTCCTGTGGCTACAGGTCCGGCCAATGCTCCTTTTTCGGATTTAACTTCTGCAGGATGGATCATTACCAAGTATGATGCTTTTAATCGTCCAGTATATACCGGATGGATGAATGCTACAGAACCAACTGCTGCCGGAAGAACTGCTCTGCAGGCTGCTCAGAACAGTACTGCCCTGAATGTACTTAACGAAAGTAAACAAACCAGCGGAACCCTTGACGGTATTGCAGCATATTACAGTAATGTAGTAGCCCCAACATCTTTCAGGCTGTTGACCGTTAATTATTATGATAACTATACCTTTCCCAGTACACCGGCTATTACCATTCCGGCAAGTGTAGAAGGACAAGCTACCTTAACTACAGATCAGGTGAAAGGTCTGCCAACAGCTTCCTGGACCAGAATACTGACTACCAGCGGCAGTACAGCGGGGGAAACTTCGGCTACTTTTTATGAAGCAAAAGCAAGACCGGTACGTACTTATATGCAAAACTTTATAGGAGGTTATACCTATACAGACAGTAAACTGGATGCTTTTTCAGGACAATTGCAATACAGCATTACCCGACACAAAAGAAGCAACGCTGATCCTGAACTGATTACCAAAGATGCTTTTACTTACTCACCACAAGACCGTTTATTGACACAAACACACCAGATCAATGGCGGTAATATTGAAACCATCACAAGTAATACTTATGATGAACTGGGACAGCTTATCTCTAAAAAAACAGGAAACAATACTCAGAATGTCAATTATACTTATAACATCCGTGGGTGGATGACGGCAATCAACAATATAAATGCGCTGAATCAGGGCAGCGACCCTAAAGATTTATTTGCTTTTAAGATTAACTACAACACTACTGCTTCGGGAATCAGTAATGTAAAACCATTGTATAACGGAAACATTTCTGAAACTTATTGGGCAACCAATTCAGATAATGGTGTTGTAAGGGCTTATGGCTATAAATACGACAATCTGAACCGATTAAAGGAAGGGGTTTATAAAAACGGATCTGTACTAAATGCCTATAATGAAAATTTATGGTATGATAAAAACGGAAATATCACCGCACTTACCCGTAACGGAACCAGTGAAACAGTTAAAGTAATTGATGATCTGGTATACACATATGCCAATAACAATACTGCCAACCAGCTTTTAAAAGTGGTAGACAACAGCAACAAATCATTAGGTTTTGTAGACAGTGCTTCAAACACTGTCGATGATTATGCTTATGATGCCAATGGTAATATGACCAAAGACAATAATAAAAACATCACCTCTATTGTTTACAATCACCTGAATCTGCCTACTCAAATTACCTTTGCAACTACTGGTAATATTGTGTATATTTACAATGCTGCAGGACAAAAAGTACAGAAAATTGTAAACCGAAGCGGGGTTTCACCAGTAACGACAGATTATTTGGGCGGATATCAGTATGAAAATGGTATTTTAAAGTTTTTCCCAACAACAGAGGGTTAT